>NZ_SJPS01000027.1 GCF_007860015.1 Bythopirellula polymerisocia | reverse complement strand
CGCGGCCTACGAGGCCACTCCGCTGGTCTCCTTCGTCGTCTCTTGCAATCGCTCCATATCGAGGTACTTGCGCGTGCCCCATTTGGTACCAGCGACGTGTCGCAGTCTTGCGGATACCAGCATCAATGCGCTGTTGCCGTCCGGGAAGGCACCCACGACGCGCGTCCGCCGGCGAACTTCTCGCATCAATCGCTCCAAAGCGTTGTTCGTGCGAATCCGCGTCCAATGCTCGCGAGGATATGACATGTACCGCAACGTCTCGCCCACGCCCTCCTCGACCACCCTGGCTGCCTTGGTGAGCTTCATCGCTCGTAGTTTCTCAACAACGTCGACTGCCTTCTTCTCGGCTGCTTCACGATCCTCTTGGGCGTGAATCGCCTTAAGCATTGCCATCACCTCCTTCATCCGATGCCGTGGCACTTCGCTTCCCACATTGCGATACCAGTGGACCACACACCGCTGCCAGTCCGCCTCGGGATAAAACTCGCCCAAGGCTTCTACCAATCCTAAACACTTGTCGCTGGTCACCAGGCGAACTCCCTTGAGGCCCCGCTCCTTCAAATGACGGAGGAACTTCCGCCAACTCTCGGTATCTTCCTTCGCTCCTTCGCATACGCCCAGCACCTGTCGATATCCCTCTTGGTCGACACCCACGGCAACCAACACCGCCACGTTCTTCACCTCGCCGCCCCAGGAACGCTTCAGCCAGATGCCGTCGAGGGCCACGTAGGCGAACTCCCCTACAATCGGCTGATTGCGCCACTTCTCGATCCGCTCGTAGAGCTGCTGATTCAGCTCGCTCACCGTGCTGGGGGAGACGCGAGTCCCCCACAATGCCTCGGTGATGTCTTCCACACGGCGAACACTCACCCCGGCGAGGTACATCTCCATCAAGGCCTCTTCCACCGACGACTCGCGTCGTCGGTACCGCTCAATAATCTGCGTCTCAAATGACAAACTGCGGAGTCTAGGAACCTTGAGCGTCACCTGGCCCGCCTTCGTCTGTAATCCTCGTTCATAAGAACCGGCCCGCGTGTCCACACGATCCGGACTCCGCTCGTATCGCTGAGCACCACACAACTGGTCCGCCTCGGCTTCTAGAAGCCCATTGAGCGTCTCCTCAACACTTCGACGAACCACTTCGTCCACATGGCCTCGAATCTCAGCCTCGTCGACACGAATCACATTCTTCACTACACTTGCCATCGTGGCAGTCTCCTGTCCTTGGTAGGGGTCGAATTAACACAAATCAATTCCTACCAAACAGGGACTGCCCGTTTCAAGCTAAACAAATCTGCGCAACTATTAGGACGTTATCA
>NZ_SJPS01000026.1 GCF_007860015.1 Bythopirellula polymerisocia | reverse complement strand
CGAACGTGTTCTTGCACTACGTGCTGGACCTCTGGTTCGAACAAGAAGTGAAGCCCCGCCTGCGTGGGAAGGCTTTCCTCATCCGCTATGCGGATGATTTCGTGATCGGCTTTTGCGATCCTCGCGATGCTGAACGCGTGCTGGAAGTCCTTCCGAAACGATTTGGTAAGTATGGGCTGACTGTCCACCCGACCAAGACGAAACTTATATCGTTCCGTCCCCCGTCTTCACGGACGAAGGACGACGATCGTCCTGGCACGTTTGACCTGCTTGGATTCACCCACTACTGGGCGAAATCCCTGAAGGGCTATTGGGTGGTCAAGCTCAAGACTGCTACGGATCGTTTCACCCGCGCTGTTCGTCGCATCGATCAATGGTGCCACGACAATCGACACTTGTCGCTTGCAGAGCAGCAGCAAAAGCTCAACCAGAAGCTACGTGGACACTATGCGTATTACGGAGTTACAGGGAACTCGGAAGCAATGAACCGGTTTCGCCAAGAAGTCGAGAACCGATGGCGTAAGTGGCTTAACCGCCGCAACAACATCCGCTCGATGCATTGGGAGAAATTCTGCGCATTGCTCCGTCGCTACCCACTTGCTCCGGCGCGCGCAGTTCGTTCGCAGCTTCGCCACGCAGCGAAACCATGATTTGAGGAACCGTATGCTCTAATGTGGGCACGTACGGGTCTGTGGGAGCCCTGGGTGAGTAATCACCCAGGGCCACCTGGTCCGACCGCTGGAAGAGCTTTTTCCACGGCGCAGCGGTGTCAAATCTCGAAGTACACCTCTGCGAGTTGGCGTAGAGCGTAACTCCAGTCGGCTGGTCCACCCGCGGGCAGTTTCCGCTATGCCAGATTACAGTCGGTGTCTCTCACCTCAGCGTGCGGGATACTGGCGGTTGTTTGCAAATTGCGATTCGACATGTGGGTGCAACGCTAACTTGTGTCATCCACGGCAGAGCAGATCGACGCGGGCTCTCCCGAGAGCTTTGCCCGACAAGAAAGCTCCGAAAAACAGTCGTCATTTGCCTTTATTCACCGTTGCCTCAATAACGACGACCTATTCGAGCAAAGATCTGGAGTACCGCCAGAAACAAACCGACTGGGACTCCTACATATAATCCGCCGATTCCAAGGCTGAAGCCTATGAGCAGGCTCCATAAATCCAGCGACCCGTCTGTGCAAAATGCCAACGAGTATAAGAACGCTCCCCAGGATGGTCCTAGAAAAAACGCGGTCAATGCACCGATCACCGGCATATTCCGACGATGCCACGCCCAGGCAGTGACGGCGATTGCAGCCACCCCAAACATAGCGATAACTAATACTATCTGCATGAGAGACTCTTTATCTTGCGATAGTTCTATGAGAATTGGGCGACGAATTTCGGATTGCCTCGTAGCCTCTGCGCAAGTTTTCGAGATTTGCTATATGTAGGTAGGCTTTGGCGAAGCGGCACATATGCCACATCTTAGTTTGATAGTGCAATTCTATTCTCCAGGCGGCCTCGCGTCTCAGTTAGAGAAAATCGCTCTATTCATAGCTGCTATTTAACGGTTCGTTGTTTCTTCGAGTCGAGCAATGCGACGATCGAGTTGCAAGACTTCTTCGCTCAAGCGATGTGTCTCCCAATGCAAGTGGTCGACAAGTGTCAGAGTACTCACAGGGTCGCTAGTCAACTCCGTCCGTAACCTGCATACCTCCGCGTAACTCCGTAGTCTTTCAAGTTGTGCATCGGTAATCAGATTCTCATTCTTATTCCGCAATTCTTCCGCCGCTTTCAGATCATGGTTTGCCAATTGTGACTGCAATGTGACGTGTCCCAGGATCGATTGGCTGAAGTCTGCGCCTTGCTCCGAGTGAGACAGATTCTGTTCAGCGAATCGAACTTGCAGTAGCATTCGTTTGATGTCGTAATCAGCAACAGATTTATTGACCAGACGGTTCTGTTCACGAGCCTCTGCAAGCTCTGCATTGGCAAGTCTAAGACAGGCGCGGGCGTAAGCAACCGAGAGATTGTCTTCTGGCATGTTTTCGGAAGGGGAGTTGTATGGTGCCGGGGAGACACGATCAACTGTCTCGTCACTTTGCTGTTGAGTTGACGCCGTTGAGCAAATAGCCAATACGATGATTGAAATTGAAAGTACAAACGTTTTGTGAGTGAACATGATTTTGTCCCTCCTTCTCTTAGGTGCCAGATTTCGAAGTACCACGTTGTCCCTCAATCTCAGCCTTATATGCTGTCAATGTGGACATCCATGCAACTCTGGCCAAGCGGCAGATACCGAAAACCCTAGGAAGTGTTAGTACCGGCCTTCGTGGCAGACAGAAGGCCCCCCGCTAGCAGTCAAAACCTCAGGGGCACCATTTATAACATCCGCAAATGTGCTATCGATAATTCTTCATCGAGCGTCTGCTTTTCCTGCACGATCACGTCCAATTCACCATGGTCGACCCAGCACCCTAAGCATTGATCACAGCGATCAATCCTAACCGGCCGC
>NZ_SJPS01000025.1 GCF_007860015.1 Bythopirellula polymerisocia | reverse complement strand
ATTGATGCTGGTATCCGCAAGACTGCGACACGTCGCTGGTACCAAATGGGGCACGCGCAAGTACCTCGATATGGAGCGATTGCAAGAGACGACGAAGGAGACCAGCGGAGTGGCCTCGTAGGCCGCGTCCGCCCCCAACTCGTCGAGTAGGCCCGGGGGATCTCTCCCCCAAGCCTCTCACAGAACCGGACTTGCGGGTCACGCATCCGGCTCTTCAAGTTGCTGCCTTAGGTTTCAAACAGTCGTTGCTGTTTGATGAAGACCTGTCGGGAAGGGTTCAAGGCATGCCAACGGTCGGTGAGCGGCATCAATCGTTCGGCGAACCAGGCGTTGGAATACGCCTGATGGATGCCATAGCTGACACTGCGTCTCCAAACGCCAGCACGAGTGAAGGCGGTCTTAGCCGCCGACTTCCGAGAAACGCCACGTGTTTGCAGGTGGCGGAACAGATACCGGTCCCGCTTCTTCTGACGAATGATAATCGCCCGAATACGACGCCGAATGTGGGCGTCGAACTTGTGGAGCGGTCGCAGGGAATCTTCGGTACACAACCGAAAGTATCCAATCCATCCTCGCAGGTAGCGTTCGGTTCTCTCGAAGCACGTCGACAGCGATTGACCCCAGACTCGTGGCGTTAGCTCACGAATACGGGCATCCATTCGCTCCTTAGTTCGGCGAGAGATTGCCACCATGACTTGGCCCTCGGCATTCTTGCCGAGTTGAAAGCCGAGGAAAGTTAGATAATTCGGACCCGTGACGGAACTCTTGTCTTCATTGACCAGCAGACGCAAGCGTCTATCAATGAATTTACTGACGGAGTCCATCACCCGACGACCGGCACGTTCGCTTTTCACGAACACGCTGAAGTCGTCGGCGTAACGCACGAACCGAAGTCCACGACGTGCCAGTTCCCAATCGAGTTCGTCAAGAACTACATTGGAAAGTAGCGGAGAAAGCGGACCACCTTGCGGTGCGCCTTCGGTCGTGGCCGTTCGTGTGCCATCGGGCAACACAACCTTCGCCTTGAGCATGCCATACACTAGCTTTAGGAGACGCCCATCCTTTACGTGGTTCGCCAAGCGGTTTAATAGCCGCTGGTGGTGAACACGATCGAAGAACTTTGAAAGGTCAATATCGACCGTCCAGGCATATCCTTCTGCGAGATATTGCTTGGCCGCAGCAATGGCCGTTTGTGCACCACGCCTCGGACGGAATCCGTGACTGCTGTCGTGAAACGTCGGCTCGAAGATCGGCTCCAAAACTTGGAGTACGGCCTGCTGAACCCAGCGGTCCACGACATTCGGAATACCTAGGCCCCGATGCCCGCCACCGGACTTGGGAATCCAGACCCGGCGAATGTCGCCAGGCAGGTAGGTACCCGAAAGCAATTCACGGCGTAGCTGAGCAAGCAGTTGGGGCGAAGCCTCAACCACTTCCCGTACACCACGTCCGTCCACACCTGCCGCACCTTTATTGCGCGCGACGTTAAGCAACGCCCGGGCCAAATTAGACACCGAGGCTACTTGTTCCAGTAACCGACTTGTGTCGTCGGCTACCCAGGTGGCTGGATGATCTACCTCCTTGGTATTCGCTCTGAGCAGCAGGTACGACTTTCCCTTGGATTCGTCCGAGGTTCTCTCGTCCTTGCCCCCATGCGGGCTGTCGGCAAACGCGAAAGCCAGTTGGCATGTTCCAGCACTTAACAACTTGTCGCCCCCTTCGCTCCACCGGCATTACCCAGCTTCAGCACTACTATGAGGCGATCCGACTTCTCTGCGGGCATCAACCGGTCGTCGTTGCCTTCTTCCGGAATACCGATAGGCGGACCCGCAGAGATCTCCTGGGGTAAGATCGAACAATGTCCTGCCGCCTCCGCCCTCACTACTCCTCGGCCACCAACGGATATCGGGCGTCGCGCTGGAAGGCACGCTAACCCAGGTCCGAGAAGCCCGTTTGAGGGTTCACTTACGTTCGGTGCTGCAGTTCGGCTACGGCTTCCTCCCCACACGCCCTCGCGGGATAGACTTCGATTGTCCAATGTCCAAACTCCGTCTCGTGCAGTTGCTTTCACCTCGTGGTTACCTCCGTTAGGATCCACAGGGGACTTCCACCCCCAATCGCTCGACCATGCCCAGCGCACCTCCGCTGCTACGCAGCTACGGAGTTGGGGGCGGACCTACCGGCAGGGTTAACCCCAAAAACAAATGTGCGCATCTTGACGGACACTACCGCAGCTTTGGCTAGAAGGCGAATGAAGAAGAGGGATGGCTTATAGCTTTCATCATTGGCGCTCCAGCCATAAGATTCATTGGTGGTGGGAATAGCTTCCCAGTCCTCAGACACTGGATGAAAATCAGCAGGTCTATCGACCGTAGACAGGTAGTCCCCGTAATTACCATGACCTGTGTATTGCACGATACGGCTATTAATAACAACGTCTGGCCCAACTTCTCTTGCAGCTTTTAGCACGCGAAGACACTCTTCTGGCGGAAGCTTCGCTGCAGTATCGAACCATAGAATGTCTGGATCATGTTTTTCGATAAGTTCAACCACTTGAGGGATTGCTTTCTGGTCGACATAAGTCCGAAACTTGGGTACTAAATGAGGATTCTTGTCATACCAATTTCTCCCGCCATGAAGAAGTTGGCTTCCACCTGGATTGTCATAATCCCAGTCGTTGCCAGCGCCGTTGGGCTCACCCCAGTCAAATGCATGTGAGTAATAAAAGCCAAAGCGTATATCATGACGCTCGCAAGCCTCTTTCAGCTCCTTCATTGGATCGCGTCCGAAAAGGGTTGCGTCGAGAATGTTGTAATCGCTAGCGTCTGAATCAAACATAGCAAAGCCATCATGGTGCTTAGCTGTGATGATGAAGTAACGCATGCCAGCCGACTTAGCAGCCTTAATCCACCTGTCCGCATCAAACTCGGTTGGATTGAAGACGCCTACAACTTCTTCACGATAGACTTCACAAGGAATTGTTGCTAGTCTTTGGATGTGTTCGGTATAGCCGCTGTATACCTTGTCTCTCCAGACGCCTCCAAGTTGTGAAGAGGCGTTCCAATGTACAAACATACCAAAGCGAGCGTCTTGCCACCAAGCAACGCGTTCGTCTCGAGCGTTTTGTGCTTCTCTCCACCAAGCCATGTCAGAGCTTTGTTTGTCGATATTCATCTGAGTACGAGGCAAGGGAGGCAAATGCTCTTTTGTTGTTGCAGTATCGAGCGGAAGAGATAGATCTGTTTGGTAGTGTCCGTCAAGATGCGCACATTTGTTTTTGGGGTTAACCCTGCCGGTAGGTCCGCCCCCAACTCCGTAGCTGCGTAGCAGCGGAGGAGTTGGGGGCGGGCGCGGCCTACGAGGCCACTCCGC
>NZ_SJPS01000024.1 GCF_007860015.1 Bythopirellula polymerisocia | reverse complement strand
TATCGGACGACGCCCCAGCCGCGAGGGCCGTGGCAGCAGTTGGCAAATCAATTGCCATTGTCGGCTAGTCAAATCGCTGGAATACTTTATCTCCGTCTTCATGCTGCGGCTCCTTCCAAAGGCTGCTAACCAAATGAGGGAGCCGTAGCTATTTTCACAATGCAGGCAATTTCAAAACACGTTCAAAGAAAAACGCATCGTGAGGCCTCCTTGCAGAAGATGGATTTGTGAAAAAACCATCCGAGCAAGTGAGGACTTTTTTAGCGACGTCAGTTCGCCAACGAAAAATCGAAGCAGTGCTGCGATAGCGGTGCTTAGTGTTTAGCTGCAAACAGGTTGCGACTTCTACGTGACATTCGTTGCATCATCCTACGCGGCTGGGCAACAGACTTAACTCGCGGCGGTGTTCACGACCTCTTGCGATAACTGCATTGAGCTAGGTCGCTCGTTTTTATCGACCGCACAACTTAATAAGGTAGCTTTGACTCCCAAAATCGTTCTGTGAAGTGTCCCAAATCGGCCTTGTGTGAACCGTTGGGACATTCCTCCCCTATTGAGGTAATGACCCCTGGCTTGCCTCCATCTACCCGGCCAAATGAGGTTCATCCGAGTAAAGCATGCGCTGGGTTCATCGCATTGGGGTGGTTCCGGAACCTGGGCGTGCTGGGTGTTTGTGGCAGTTCTTTCTGTTCCTACACGTTGTCTTAACTTTGCGCAAGCTTTTGGCCGCGCGATTTTTTAGAATCGGCCTTGCAAAAGTTGCCGTGGCCCACGTTGGTGCTGCGCCGATCTTTGATAATTGAACTCTTTCCTTCCTAGCTCAAGTAGCCACCTCGCTCGCCGCGACTCGGCTAGAGATCCGTCGGTAGAGCGCCAGGACGTCGATTGCTCGAAGCGATTTCTTTTTGTCACACAGAGAGGTAGTTTTGTGTTGCAAAACTATGGGACAAACACTATAAAACAAGGGGTATGACGAGTGATATTTAATAAAAAATTCGGTTTCGAGAAATAAGGCGCGACAAAAACCAATCCGCGTTGCGCAGAAGCGAGCAAAGATTGTTCGCTTTACGCAACTCGCGGTGTCTTGGCTCACAGTTCAATTGGAATTTTGCAGTTCGATATGGGGCCAATTAACTTTGGGTAGGATCCCGTATTCGGTCTGAGGCCTTTTTTACCTGACATCAAGCTTTTTCCATAAAGTGCCGGCCGACGACCAGCAGCCGTGGTGAGAGAGCTTCCACGACAACAGGCAGTCTTGCGAGGATCAATCCACAAACCTAGCAACGCACAAATCTGCGGATTCCAGCCTCTATCGGGCAGGAATCCAGCTGCTCCGCTTTGAGCCATTTTCACGATAATTCCGCTAGATATAGCCCAAAACAAAACTATACTTGAGAGTTTAGTTTTCCTATCCGAATCCTTACTGTGCCTGCCGGAGTTTGCATGTCTGAGACCGCCCCCTGGATAACCTACCGCCCTGAACTCAAGGTGCTTGACTGCACCATCCGCGACGGCGGCCTCATCAACAAGCATCAATTTACCGATGAAACGGTTCGCGCCGTTTATGAGACATGCATCGAGGCTGGCATCGACGCCATGGAGGTCGGCTATAAGAATTCTCCCAAGCCTTTCCCCAAGGGTGAGTTCGGTCCCTGGCGACACTGCGACGAAGAGGATCTCAATCGTCTTTTCGCTGGTCACGACCTTGAGCGCACGGGCCTGAAACTCTGTGCAATGGCTGACGCCGGCAAGAGCGACTACCGCGACCAAATCGTTCCGCGCAATGAGAGCGTGTTGGACATGATTCGGGTGGCATTCTATGCCCACCAGGTTTCCGAAGCGGTGCAGATGATCGAGTATTGCGCCGAGTTGGGCTACGACACCACCGCCAACCTCATGGCGGTTTCCAACATCGAAGACGTAGAGATCGACACCGTCCTCAGTTCGATTCGTGACACTCCCGCCCAGGTGATGGTGATTGTTGACAGTTTTGGACACCTTTACCGCGAGCAGATCGACCGGTTGTATAAGAAGTATGTCGCCGCGCTCGAAGGGACCGGCAAAGAAATCGGCATCCACGCCCACAACAATCAGCAACTCGCCTTTGCCAACACGGTTGAAGCCATCATCCTGGGTTCCAACCGAGTCGATGCCACAATGTTCGGCCTGGGTCGTGGAGCGGGCAATTGCCCCATGGAACTGCTGCTCGGCTTTCTGCGCAACCCCAAATTCAAACTCCGCCCTGTGATCAAGCTCATCCAGGAACAGATCCTGCCGCTCAAGGAAAAGATGGACTGGGGACCAAGCATCCCCTACAACATCACCGGCCAAATGAATCTGCATCCTCGCGATGCCATGGAATTTCGCGAAGGCAAATCCCCCGACGACTATCTCGCCTTCTTCGACGATATCGTTTTTGACAACTAGAAGCGGCGACTAAAGTTCCTTCCCTATCAGTTCCATCTGGTATATCGGCAGATGTCGATAGTAGACCTCTAGCATGTAGGTCGACAAGCACGTAACAAACAGTCGCCCCCCTTCACCATTCCAGCGAAAGCCTTGCGGGTCCCAACTCCCCCGTTCGCGGCCTTCCTGGATTTGGTGCTGGGGAATGACGACTTTCATCTTGTCGTTCCAAGCCCGCCAGTGTTGGCCTTCCATGTGGTGGCACACTTGGGTCGCATAGTACCAAGTGTAAACATCCCGATCGCGCTTCCACTCAGGCAGATGATCCATCAAGAGATTCGCTCCACGCACGAGTCTTTCATCATCATGCCCCCAGCCCAGATATTGTCTGCAGAGTAGCCCTTCAGCCGACATGCTCACGGTAGGGCCACGCTCTGGTTGATAGCTGTACTGACTCCCATACTCATGGCTCACTGAGTCGAGATATTTCTCAATCCGATTCAGGCACGGGGTGGGCACTTCGAGTCCAGCCATCCGCGCGCTTTGCAAGGCCATTACGAACCAACCCGTGACCGAGAGATCGCTTCCCGTGCCGGGAAAATACTTCCACCCCCCCTCGGGTGCTTGCACAGTTACACAATAGTCCACTGCTCGCTGAGCCGGATCGCGGTAGCGGGCGTCCTGGGTCATGCCATAAAGCTCGCACAGTGCAATCGTACAGAGAGCATGGGTGTACAGCTGCTGGGTTCCCTGACCTGACTCAAAGAAATTGCCGTTATCATCCTGCTTGCTTAGTAGCTTAGTCCAAGCGCGGGAAACGACTTCCGCAAATGGCTCGTCCTTGGCATCCTGTTGTGGTGTGTAACCTGCCCCTTGGAAGGCAATCAATGCCATGGCCGTCGCGGCCTCGACATTTTCAGACCGCGCACCGTCTTCATACGGTCCCACCAGACTCCAGGTACCGTCGCGACTCCGATTCCGGGACAACCAACGGAGGGCCTCCAACACAGCTCTCTGCGTAGCAGCAGTTCCACCATATGCATCGAGCAAAGCTTCTTGCATCCCCCGTTCTCGGCCAGAGAGCGCCATTTGGATAGGGTCCGAAATCAATGGCATGGCCCGAGCCAGTAGTGGAGTTTCGGTCGCCGTGGGAGAGAGTGCAACGGCCTCAGCAACCTGCGGAATCGGTTCAGGAATAAGTGAGTCTTCGATTTGTTCTACAGGAGAATCCAGTGGGATATCGAAATCCCCGCCACCCGAGAGTGGGTCTTCGTTGTCGTAGTAATCAAATAAGAGCACGAGATCTTCGCGCCCTTGGGGCGTTATGAGGATCAGCCCCAATATGATCACGATCAGCATGTGCAGTGCGGCACTAAACAGCCAGGGAGGCGACTCCGTGAAAATCTGGCTCGGCGACCACAATGGCGGTAGCGGATCCTCCTCGGAACGCTTGAGCTTTTTCGATGCTGGTAAATTTGCCGGCTTAATATTTCCAGCAACTTGCGCAAGCGGGGCCACAACAACCTCGTGAAGGTCGTCGCCAAAGACTGGGCGAGGCTCCGATGCATGCATGAAAGTTCTCCGTTCCGAGGCAAAATTACTGTCTAATATCAAGTCTAGCCCTGCCCACAGAGCCAGGCAAGCAAGCCAATCTCGACGTTAGTCGGCATCCTCGCCAAGCGGTACTTCCTGTTTTAGTCATCATAGGCCCAAATAGGATTACCATCGGAAACGAGTTAGGCTCTGCCACGCCTGTTCCTACGATGATTTCCCATAGCCAAGACACTTTTTGCCCATCGTACGGTTTAGGGTGTCTAAGCAGGTAGCCAGACCTGTCATCTAACCAAACATCTTCAAGTTTCCTGCCCTTCGCTTCCGAAATTCAGGGGAGTATCCTCGATCGATGACCCGCACCAAAGTGGGCCTGTGTGAGCATCATGATTGTGGGTAGTGGAGCTAGGTTGGGTAATTTTTCCAGTAGTCGCCCCAGCCGCCGGGTTGGCTGAGGTAAAGGGCGCGGAGGTGGCAGACGGCGTCAGAGCCGGCTTCGCTC
>NZ_SJPS01000023.1 GCF_007860015.1 Bythopirellula polymerisocia | reverse complement strand
TTGAGGTCCAAAGATTCCTGGGGGGATGTGGACATGATCGACTCCTAGAAATGTGGAAAATAGGAAGACTTACCCGCACAACAGAATTAGAGCAAATTTCACACCTACTTTCGAGACGCTCACACCTTGCAGTCGAACCGAATGTTTTTTCCTTGCATCGCTTCCCAGATCGGTTTAACATAAGTTTGGTGGATGATGTAAATCTCTTCTGTGTCCATCGGCTGGTGACCTTCTCGCACATTGTTCAAACATTCCGGGAGTAGAACTAATGAAGAAAAGCCTAGTTTTGGTTTGCCTTGGACTGGCCCTCTTGGCCGGTCGTGCACACGCTGCGTTTCTCATCGAAATCGACACTGACGGTCTCGACGACGCTATTCTAACTTACAATTCTCATTTTACTTTTGGCGGAGATACGACCCAAGCCTCACAAAGTTCCGCTTCGTCCGCTTTTGGCCTCACCGGCGGCGACAGTATCTTCGGCGGCGATGGAGTTAATGAACCTGACACTTACGTCTATCGCTACGATCCCACAACCGACGCCGACAATCTCAACACTACGGGCCAGGTCTTGGGCGTTGATCTTCTTGGTAATCCCGTTGGAGGGACTGGAAAAGTGGGCGGCGCAGCCGGCGACTACCGCATCTATGCGGCTTGGCCAGAAACGGTAAACGTCAACTCTGCAGGCGTCGACTACACCGCCGTCTCGGGCGCAAATTCATACTCCGTACATGTTGATCAAAACGATCCCGCTATTCAGGGCGGTTGGGTGTACCTGGGTGACATCACGTATGACGGATCCAGCGGAATCATTCTGAAGCAGGAGGCCGTTGTAAACTCCTTTGTGTCGATGCGGTCGGCCGCAGTGATGTTTGAGCCGGTTCCTGAACCGACTTCGATCCTGCTGACCGCACTGGGCTTTTGCTGTTTTTGGGCGCGACCCAACCGTATGGTTTCAGAAATTATGAGCCGAACTTAGGCTGCTCGTCCTACGCTAAATAGGTGCTGCCAAGGAGTGACTTGCAGGACCATAATTAAGAGATATCACACCCGATTGGGTACAGTGATACTAGTACGGCTACACCCAAACCGCTAAGTGGTGGAGGCGGAATTCCTAAACGCTGTTGTTACTCTGCATATTCACCACCCAATCTCACCAGCATCCACCGCCTTCACAGCTTTCTTGAGCGCGGCCGCCTCTGTCCTTCCAAAGAATCCCTTGCCGCAATTGGCCGTGGACACATAGCAAGCCCACTGGTCGACATCTAACCGCCAGATTTCGTCATATTTATGACGCCGCTGTTTGGGAAAGAGTGGACAGACATCACATACCCAATGAAGTGGTTGAAAGAAGAATCTTTGCAGCCAACATGCCAACTGTGATCAAGTGCAAGCGCCTTAGTAATCCTTACATTCCACTAGATGCAAACGCGGTGACGAGCAATCACAATGCAGGTTAAACCAGCGATTGCAGCCAGAGAAAAAACTGTAGGCTCTGGTATTGCCTTCAGAGCAATATTGTCAACGTGCGCTATGGCGCTACCCTCGTCAGACAATAAGAATCGAACTTCTGGATGGAATACGTTTGACATGAGTTGTTGCCAGGAAACTGTGCCCCCGGTTTCGTCTTGCCATCCGTTGGCCGCTGCTTGAACACTGGTCCAGCCAGGATTGAACATAATCGAATAGCTTTCCCAGCTGTTTGGAAAAACATCGGCCACGTCTAAGTGCCAACCCTCAAAGGTTGAATCTTGATATCGAAACCTTAGCCAAGTATCAGAGTAATTACCAACATCATACTTTGCATCAAATGACAGCATCCAAGTAGGAACTCCGGTGTAGTCTCCAGAAACTGCGGCCAGATCAGTGGTCACACCAATATCAAAAATCGGTTGGGACAGAATGCGCCGTACGGCCAATGAACTGACCGGATTACCCTCAGTATTATCTCGAATCACAGTGCTAGATGTTGTACTTTGCATCCAGCCGTTCGTATCGCCAACATCCCAATTCTCAGAGTAAGGCCCAGCTCCTCGAACTATCCCAGAATTCAACATGAACTCGATTGAAGCGACAAGCAAAGCACTCCGCCAGACAGACGTATTTCTTAACATGACGACACCTCCTAGGAGTAAATTGTTAATTAGAATCAGGACGAGTTTAGTAATCTACTTTTAATGCACTCTGTGCACAAGTTATATACAAGGTGCCCAAGGTGCGGGATCGGTTGCCGAAAGTTAACAAGTTTTTTCAAATCTGCGTCTTATTCTAGCAAACGCGTCGTGAAATTAATACCAAACTGGTTTGACAAGGAAGAATCGGTCGCAATCTTCATCTAAGTCTATATCGCATATAGCCTTATGCCCAAGCAGCCGAAGCGTGGTCGTATAGAGGGTGGCGATGTAAACGGTCATCATAGCCATGAGCCGCCAAGGATTATCCTTAGCTTCTAATAAGTTATGCCAATAGAACCGGACGGAGTGGGGCCAAATTCAAGCCTAGGACTCAAGCCATCTAAAGCCCGGGAGTTATCTTGTGCTGGAGGCGCAAGAAAGTGCCACAAGCGGATTGCTTGCGGTAAAGGGGCAGCCAGAGGGACGTCTGTTTACGTCCGTATCTAGCGGCGGATTGGCACGCCGCCGCGTTCTGGCAGGCTCCGCAACCTGCCTCGGAGTTTCACGCCGACGGAATGAAGCCAAAGCCCGAAAGTGCATCGGCCTATCTGTACGACGCGACTTTGGGAAATAGCGTTCATGAGTGAGGTCGATGCGGTTTCGGCGATTATAGAACCACCAAATTGCACGTGGGGATCGTCCAACACAAACGGGCGGCGACGCTAAGCGTTTACTTCAGATTCCGCCTGATTCGCCGCTCCGGTTCAGGCAATTGTTCGCGTATCGAAGTCAATGTCATTTTGTCGAACTTAAGCGGTGCATGAATTGATAAACGATAGTTTTACTTCTTTGATTGACGAAACGTCATGACGCTCAGCACGCCACACACGGTCGCGGCACCGAACAGGATCGCCCAACTCGGCGTCTTCTCGGGAAACATCACGGAGCCTACTGTTGCGAGGAGCAACAGCAAGGTTGCAGCACCAAGGATGCCGCTAATTGATTTCAACATGGGTCGCCTCACTACGTACGAATTATTCGATGAACGTCAGGGTTCGATACTCTCAGGTCTCTCGTTTTCTTTATCTGGCCTTCTCAAGGCCAACGGACCGAGAGCGGCACCCATGGGCACTCCTATCATGGCGCCGTACAGACCACCTTTAACTGCCCAATCAAAGCTTCCGGGTGATACCACTTCACCACTGGCGATAGCCAAGTATGCAGCGATCATTGCTCCGGTCGCACCAGCAATCGGTGAAGCAGGTAAGGAACCAAATCGACGAATTGCGAACGCCGATAGTCCACCGACAATCATGGCCAACAAGATACATGGAACGCCTCGAAATACAGTCCATGCAACCACGCCTCCTGCAATCGCGAACAGCAATCCCACGAGCGACGAGAGTGCTCCAGTAGCGATGGCGATAAGTACCCGCAGTGTTGTAGTCATGATTTCGGAATGGTTCGAGCAAGTTGGGCGAGCTTACTTATTATCTCGTTCCCATTTTTTGCGGCAATTGTCTAAGTTATTGCACGCTCGTGCATAACGGAGAGCGAAACACGGGCCGATAAAGGTGGAGCCTACTGGAACAGACGGCAAGAAGCAACTCAACGTTGAGTGGAATCTTCTTGGAGAATGGGGCATTCCAAATCAGCGTTGGACAAAAGGACCTAAGCAGATTGTGCAAATCACTTGGACGCTTCGGATTCATCGTCTTGTGCAGTTTCGCGGCCCCCCAAGTTCGGCGGAGGTTTTATCGTCCGCCGCTATCAACGGCTGGCAGTAGAGACCCCAGATTTCCTCCCAAAACAGTCGCTTACGCTTAATCCACCGGGTTAGAAAAACCTCTGAATGGGAGCAGGTGAACCAGTACGCTATACCGATGGTACCTGGAGTGGTGGAGGCTTATCCAAATCTGGAGCACAAGCCCTCAGCAATTCTCGACAATTGTCAGAATGATTTCCTTCGCATCCTCGGTCAGTGAGAGCGAGCATCTGTCCTGATTATCAACCCACCGCAACAGGGTTCAGCTAATCTCGCACAAGGTTGGACACGACCGGGAGTAGCTTGTCGTTGTTCCGCTCCCGGCAGTGAGCACTCATCGAGCTATCGGCATGACCCATACCATGATTGACGGCAACCCGTTACCGGATTCTCTGCCAGACTTTCAGTCGCCCTCGATCATAGCTAGGATGCTCGACTTGGTCTCCTCCTCCAGACCGGGCCAAGCTTCGATCAGAACGACAAGTCTGGGATCAGTATTTGGCGAATTTACTTGCACCTGAGCATGCACCACTCGCGGAAGTGCCGTTTTCCCCGACAATTGTTGTTGCTGTTCGAGTCTTGTATCGCCCACTTGACGTAAGATCTGCCGAAACAAGAGTTTCTGTTACCTGTCGGTGTTCGGCAGTGCGGCTTTTCCAAAGCTTCAAAAACGGTACATGCCGTTTCTGGATTTTGCAAAAGAGAACCGCATCATGCATTGGTCAAACAATCATCTAACGAACTAGGGGCGATTCTGACAATCCGTGGTCGCCAAGTCTTCACAACCAATCAGCGGCACCGCTCCACGAAGACCCAGAACTCACCGACGCCGCGCAAGTCGCATTTCTGACTGATTGCGCGTCGGTGGGCGTTGAATGTGTTGAGGGTGATCCCCAGTTGTTTTGCCGCACGTTTGGGATTCATGGACGCCTCATGCAATGCATAGATGACGTCTTTTTCACGCTGACTCAAGGCATCCCAACTTCTAGGCAACCTCCGGGTATGCAAGAGCACCGGCAAATCCGGCAACGGTGAAGGCATCAGCCTTACTTTGCTCCAAAACACGTGGCCATCATCGGCGATCGCTCCGACCTCGAGTCGTACTTCCTTACCTGCCAAGGCCGCGTCAAGCGCTTCTCGAGCGGCGGGCTTGCACGCCTCAAGAACCCGCTCTTCGATAAGACTGTGCCCAATGGCGTCATGAATGGGGGCCTCCTCTTCGTTTCGAGAAATGGCTCGAACGAACCCCTGACCGTCAACTAATGCGACAACTTCGGCGTTATTCCACATCCCTGGTTTCCTTTTTCGCAACTCTGCAAATCCCGGAGGATACTGACCTATTGCGAATTACCCGGCCACAACTCGGTTATTTCAGAGCCTCTCAGACGAATAACGAAAACTGTTAACGAACATCATGATACAGCAATCTCAACCATTATCCATCGTTCTTGCGTATTGCAATGAGTAAGCGAGCGCGGATTTCATGAAATCCAGCCCATAAAACCCTCCCGGCGAAAGAGGATACCTCTCTTCGCAACAAAACAATTGGCCTTGTCCGAGATGATTCTCTTGACAGGCCGGAGAAAGAACCATGGAACTAAGCCAGAGACAAAATGACCCTTGGCACTGTAGCGGCAGCCGAAGAATCTCTCCGACCTGGAATACTCCCATTCAGCTGCATCGCATTGCTGCAATAATGGAGCAAGAGGACATCAAGCCTCGTGTGCTGGCTGGCCGACTTGGAACGACGCCGACCACTATCATGAAGCAGGCGGATCCCACTTGCGATATGCTACTTTCGGATCTCTATCAGTGGCAAGCAGCTTTACGAGTACCGATTGCCGAATTACTCATGGAACCAGAAGACGACTTTTCCTCCCCGATCTTGCTGCGAACTCGTTTGCTAAAGCTCATGCGTTTCGTTCGCTCAATTCAGGAGCAGAGTACGGAAGATTCGATTCAGACGATTGCCCTGCAGATGGCTGAACGGCTAGTGGAGATGATGCCCGAACTCAAAGAGACTCCAGCGTGGCCGAGCGTCGGCCAACGCCGCACACCCGACGAGCTTGGCGCAATCGCCTACAACGTCATCCCAGAAAAAGCCTTTCCTGCTCCACTCGAGGAAGCCTGAACGGCTCTGATTCAACGGATTGGTTGGTACGATAGGCAGAGATGGCCGGGTTTAATCCAGGCATGATTGGGGGGCTAGCTATTCTCGGACGTTCAGCGGGCAACCTATTCTCAAGGGTGCGCCGCGGAGGGTACCGAAAGTCCAGGTATTCACGTATTCGTGGTCCGGTTTCACCCCATTCTCAAGGGATCATATGGGAATGATTCGGCTCAGTTGGAAAGTGTGTGTCTAACAATTAGTCTCGCTTTTCGTAGCTACAACCGTTGGAGAATCCGCTCCGATGATTCTCTACGTCCAATACGGAGGAGCGAGAAGGCTCATTTCTGCATCGGCGGAAGGGTAAAAAGTGATCCCTGGTGCACTGGCTTCGCACAAATTATTTGGGTTCCAGCCGAGTTTAACAACGAGTCGCTCCCAGCCTTCGACTGAAAGATGAGAAAACACAGCTGTTATTTCTTGCGGATGTTCGCTATCGCCAAAGCCACGCAAGATAGGTCCATTTTGCTTGTCCGTAAGAATTCGAACCGAGCGTTTCTCAATATTTCGGCCGGAGTCCGTGCACTTGCTCAATTCCGAATGCGTAATTTGAAATCCTGAGAGTCGCGGATAGTGCGTGCTTTCAATCGCCGAAGATTCGAATTGAAGATAACGCACGAAATCATGTCCGAGAGCACTAAGCCCAATTGCCTGCTCCTCCGTGCCGAAGGCCGTCAGGGCTTTTGCTGTAAGTTCCCGAAACTCGGGACGAGCAGGCCAAAGCGTTAGTTGAAGAGCGGATGAGATGCCGAGATTTCCGACGTTAAATTCAGTACGTGTCATTAAAGGCTTCCATGTCAAAAACAGTTGTGACGAGTTAAGAGATGAAAACACTGCCGCTTAATAGTTTTCTTCAACATTAAATCGCAGTGGTGCCGCATGTACGTTTTATCGACCACTTGAGAAAATTGGTCCGCATCAATGTCGACGAAGGTTCGATTAATTGCAAGCGTGCACAATGGGGTCACCAGAGACCAAGTTTCGAACAGGGTAGATTATTAGGAGGCCAGTCTGCCGGGGCGGGGCCTTGGGGTGCCCACCGGCTATATCCTGCCTCGGTCATCTGTCTTGGTTCATCGTGAACTGGAATATCCAGCGTGATCCGTTAGCGGGATAAAAGTTAGTTTTAGACGGCTACCGCCGCATTCTCATTGCGTTCACGCAGACCGGGGGCTCATTGCCGCCCCCTGG
>NZ_SJPS01000022.1 GCF_007860015.1 Bythopirellula polymerisocia | reverse complement strand
TTCTGAGGGCCACTGAAGTGACGACGTTCTCGCTTGTTGGAACTGCTCTCGCTCATCGAATTCTCCAAAGCTTCGCGTTATACTAACGCTCACCTAGGATAATTCCAATTCCGACTGAGGCAAGACAGCAATAAGAATGAGGAATGCTAGCGCCAATGATTTCTTCAGCTGATTCATTCTCAAGAGATATTGGGGATCTCATACGGGGCTCGCGCCTGGCGACGAAGCAAGGCTGTAGCCTGGGAATTTCCCATTATTTCCGTTCCCTGGGGGTCAAGCTCCAACCATTCACCCATTTGCAAATGAGCGTCATCTTCACCGAGCACTACATCGTTAGCACGTAGGTGACCGACCATTCTATCAAAAGAGTTGGCAAGCAAGTCGTTTGCGACGATTTGCTCTGCCGCTGCGTCTGGGGTAGCAGACTTACCAACCAAATGGGAAATCCCGGCGAGCTGACAAAGAGAGCTGCTTAAATATCCCTCTTGAATTTTGCCATTGAGCAACGATTTGTCCTGGTTTGCGATTGCATTGAGCCAGTTGGCGAAGTGATCGCTGGCTTTATCCCAGCGTTTAATTTCATGACCTTTAAGGTCAAAGGCTATCGCACTGGTATAGTTTGGCACGAGTACGTGTCCCTGTTCACATTGGACCACCACACCAATTTGACTTCCGCGATAAGAATCCATCGAGTTCTTCCAATCCGCTTGGGCTCGTTTGGAGCGTGGCAATCCACGTGTTTCAAAGACAAGAGGTGCCTTCGGATAATCAAAATAGACAACTTGAGTATTAGGAGTATTTCCGGCGTCGTCATAGCCAAATCTTCCTCCAATACTCAGTACCCGAGGTGGCAATTCCTTTTCCCCAAGGAACCACCTTGCAATATCCATCTGATGTATGCCCTGATTCCCAACATCTCCATTTCCGGTATTAAAGTCCCAATGCCAGTCGTAATGGAGTTCAGGACGAAATATCTCTTGCTTTTTGGCTGGGCCGCACCAGAGATCGTACTGGATGTGATTCGGAATCTTGAGCGGACGGTTGAGCGTGCCGATACTCATTCTTGGCTTGTAGCACGTGCCCACGGCGTAACGAATCCTACCCAAGCCACCCTGCTGTACCCACTCCACTGCTTCTGCTATTCCGGAGCTGGATCTTGCCTGCGTTCCGCATTGAACAATTCGCCCGTAGTGGTCGGCAGCAGCGACAAGTTGCTGTCCTTCCCAAACGTTGTGGCTGACTGGCTTCTCTACGTAGACGTCTTTCCCTGCTTGGATTGCTGCAATTGCTATCAGTGCGTGGGTATGATTCGGTGTTGCAATTGAGACGGCATCGATATCCCCCTCATCCAAGAGCTTCCGATAATCGACAAACTTTGCTGGTTTTCGCCCTAGCTCTTGGGCACTTTCATCTGATCTCTGATGAAGGATTTGCTCATCTACGTCACAAATTGCTACAACATTTTGGCCAAGCGCTTGGAGATGCTCTCGGCCTCGACCTCTTACTCCAATGACAGCAACGCGGATGTCCTTTGTCTCTGCAGACCAAGCCTTTGGCGAAAGGATTGCCATGCCTGCCGCTGATGTAACAGACATGAACGATCTTCGGTTAATTGGGCTCATAAATGTCACTGTGAGAAGAATTACCAAAGTTAGTAGAGGCAGCGATCAATTTATCATACTGCTCAAGGACAGTTAGATGCAATTGTTATAATGAGAGCGATATACTCCAATTAAGACGCCACTCACTTCCAAATAAACGCCTCGGCTCTGAAGGATTGGACCTCCCCTGCACCGTTTTACCAACTCCAATCTTGCCGATACAGAAAGAGCCTCTCGGATTCTTGGGAACTACAGTCTTGCGGAGCAAGAAATGCAGAATCCACCATTATATGAAAGTACCACAAGCAAAAGACTAGCAGCTAAATGCCACAGCAGGGAGTAACTACTTGTTGCAAGTTCCCCGATTAAGAGATTATAATCCAGTATCTCACCCCTGGGTATTAAACTTTCTTGATCTTATCTTCACTGAATCCCAACGGAGTTGATACACATGCCTTGGAAAATTGCTACTGTTGCGACCATTGCTGCGTTGTTGCTTCTGTCATCTGCTCACATGGTTGTGGCCCAGGAAGACGAAACCTATGATTTCGATGGTGTTGCGGACATGGATCCTCAACCCGTTGATCCGACGGATTGGATGACGAGCGAGAATTGGAGTGATTCAGGAGCCGACCCGCTCCCACCTTTCGGTCCTGCGATTCCCGATTTCGGGACACGTGTTGAGATTCAGACTTCTACATTCGGTGTTAATGCACCTGTCATCGGCCCTGGTGATACGGCTGAAGCCTTTGAAGTGCGTATTGCTCGTTTCGGTGGCGAGGGTTTACTGACAATGACCGGCGGAACGTTGACCACTGTCAACAGCTGTTCGATGTCTCCATTTACTTGCAATCGGAGGCTGCGCGTGGGTGCCGCCGATGTAGGTGAAGGAGGGCCAGCTGAGAACCGCTATCCAGGCACATTCAATCTAAGCGAGGGTACTGTAACAACGGATAGTTTGTGGATCGGTAGTGGCTCCAAAGGCCAAATGAATATGAGCGGCGGGATTGTAAACACCCGAGGGGATTTATCCTTCGACTGGACGTTTGACGCCGGCAGCAATCTAAACATTACGGCAGGCACCATTAACGTGGGCAGCGACCTTAGGATGTACCGAAATTCTTCTCTCGATCTTAATGGGGGCACAATCCTAATTGCAAATACGGCAAACCTAGGGTTTACCGATGCCAATATAACGCAGACCCCGAATGTGTCCGTCAATATTCTGAGCGGGTTATTACAAGCGAATAATGCTCTTCGGGTGCAAGGATCAGTAGTAGTGGATGGCGGTATCCTTAGAGCAGGCAGTTTCAATGAACTACTGAGCATGGGGACCATTGAGATTAACGGGAGTGGCCTCTTGCAATTCAAGAACGCTCAGGAGAGTGCCTCGGCTGTGCAAGGTTTGATCACCAGTGGGTTTTTCACAACGAGTAGTGCATCGCCATTGTCGGTATCCGTCGTGGATGTTGGAGGCACCGATTACACCCAGGTCTCAAGCGCGTCACCCGGACTGCTGGGTGACTTCGACAACGACGGCGATGTGGATGGCAGTGATTTCCTG
Organism: Bythopirellula polymerisocia; assembly: GCF_007860015.1. Classification (GTDB taxonomy): domain Bacteria; phylum Planctomycetota; class Planctomycetia; order Pirellulales; family Lacipirellulaceae; genus Bythopirellula; species Bythopirellula polymerisocia. The sequence continues at coordinate 5,002 of NZ_SJPS01000022.1, read as the reverse complement.
CGTTGGCAACGAGGTGACTCGCCTAATGGCGTGCCAGGTGTTTCTATCTCGCCTTCTGATTTGACTGATTGGCAAGGAAACTATGGTGCTCCGCCGCTCAGTGCTGTGGTCGCTGTACCTGAGCCAGCGACAGGTGTTTTAGTTTTATTCTTCAGCATTGCACTACTGTCCCGTGCCGAAAGAGATTCGACAAAATCGGTTTCACGCTAGTTTTCCTATCTCCACTGCAGGAATTATTGACTAAATTTAGTATATGCGATGTGTGTTCCATCATTTTTGTCGTGTGGATTTTTTTCTCACATTTGGATTCGGCCTAACATGGCTGTTATTGCTGCCCACAATTGGTTGCAGTGACGGTCGGCCAGATCGTTTAGCTGTGTCTGGACAGGTCTTGATCGACGGAGAACCACTTACTCATGGCTTCATCCGATTCGTACCCGAAGTCGGTCGGCAAGCAGCCGCCAGGCTCGATGAGGAAGGACGCTTTACCCTCTCCACCTACGAGAAACATGATGGTGTCACGCCTGGAATATTTAAAATCGAGGTAGATGGATCGGAGGAGATTAGCGCAAAAAAAAGAAAATGGCATGCGCCTAAGAAGTATTTTCGGTACTCAACATCAGACTTGACGCAGAGTATTACCGAGCCTACTGATTCGCTCGTGATTAACCTTACTTGGGATGGGGGAGAACCTTTTGTGGAGCGACTCCGCTGAGTAATGACACCTGGGTTAAGTACCCTTATATTTCTTTGGTAGAGAGCAAGACGTTCCTTGCAGGGCAGCTTAAGAAAATCTAGGCCATTACATGAGAAATAGACTTTAAGAACCTTAGGGACGTTTAGGGAGAGAGAAGGATGAGCAGTAACGACAGTGGAAAAAAACTGTTTCGTCACAAGGACAAGGGTTTTACCTTGGTAGAACTTCTGGTCGTGATTGCAATTATCGGAGTTCTTGTAGCACTTTTGCTGCCGGCAGTTCAAGCTGCACGTGAGGCAGCTCGACGCACACAATGTGTCAACAATCAAAAACAGATCGGCTTGTCACTGTTGAATTATGAAGGAACGAATGGGAATTTACCCGCTGGGCGGCATGGCTGCGACGGAGCAATAGAGCCCTCAGTGCGTGGTTGTGAGCCCGATTCCGATATACTGCGATCGTCTATGAGCGCGTTTGTGAAGCTCCTGCCCTATCTAGAGCAGCAAGCAATTTATGACGCACTTGATTTAAGAAGTCAGAACAAGATTATCTGGCCTATTCAGTCCAGTTCTGAGGAAGCCGAGCCTTACACTTCTTGGGCAACTTCGAGAATTCAACAAGCGCTCGGCACGCGTCCGGATATGTTTGCTTGTCCGAGCGCTGGTTCTGAGCCAGTCACCGAATCACTAGTCTATGAAAATGCAGAATTTATTCCGGCCACCGGGGATTATGTTCTTAACATGGGTCATCGAGGACCTAGTTGGGGCAGAGATTTCTTTGCAGTGAAAACGGATAATTCTGGTCTCTTCTTCTACATTCGCGAAATCAAACTGCGTGAAATCGAAGATGGTACGAGCAATACTTTTTTTGGGGGTGAGACTCTAAATAGTCACATTATCGATAGTAGTAATATTTGGTCCTCCTCTGTCCGGCATCTAGACGGCATGCGAACGACTGACAATCCCATAAATACACCTGCGGGACCAGATTATGTGGATTTTGTCAAGATGCATCGAAAGAGAGTCCCTCCTGACAGACCTTATTTTGCAGCGTGCGCTTTTGGAAGTCGGCATTCGAGAGGAGCGAATTTCTTCTTCGCCGATGGCCATGTGGAGTTCATATCTGAGGATATTTCCCCGATTCCCTACAACGCCTATGCAACTCGAGCCAGCCAAGAATTAAATGATGAATATGCTCAAGAACAATAGAAATCAGACAGGAAATTACTTTTACGTAGCTATCAGATAGGTTATACTGATAACCAGGAATTGAGATTTTGTCGGATCGCTTCCTTTACTCATCTTTGAGGAGACTTGCTAATGTCCAGAAAAATTGTTGGTTTCACTTCTTGCTTGCTCGTCTGCGGTCTAATGACGACCGCCAGTTATGGTCAGTTGGATGGCCTTTATGAATTCGACGGAGGAGGCAATGGCACCTCCTGGGACGACGCCGCCAATTGGGAGCAAATCACTGATCCTTTTGGCAACCCTATCAGTGGTGATCCAGCCTCACCCCCTAGTCCGACCACTTCGGCTGACATTCCCCTACTTGGCGTTGTGCTAGTTGACAATACACAGCCAGGTCAGACTGCCTTGGACGTAAACATTGGTACTGCTGCTGGGAATGGTTCTGCCTTCATAACAGGCGGAGACTTAACGGTTCGCGACATGAATGTTGGCCGTGATCCGGGTGGAATTAATATTGGTTTATTGTCCGTGTCGGGAGGTTCTTTGGTGGCCGGCGACGACATCACTCTGGGAAATAGTTCCGTGGGTGTGATGACGATGTCGGGTGGCACGGCTAGCACTGATGACGATTTCTTCATCAACGCCAACAGTTCACTCACGATGACTGGCGGTTCGCTTAATATAGGCGACCGCTTAGTTACTGAAGCGAATGCAGGTATTCATCTTGATGGAGGGGATATTTTTGCAGACGATGATTTTTATTTCTTCGGTAGCACTCAAATAACGGTCAATAGTGGGTCAATGATCGTCAACGATAAGCTGCGATTTGACGACGACCCCACGAAGAATGGAAAGTTGACAATTAACGGCGGTTTTGTTCGTAGCAATGAATTCGGATTGGATATCGTTGATCCTACTACCGACTTCCGTGGAATTGTGGAGATCAACGGCGATGGCTTCTATCAGGTTGAGCAAGGTAGTAATCTTAGCAACCTCTCGGTCCAAACCGCGCGGGATTTGATCGCTCAGGGAATCCATTTCATTACCAGTGAGCCAGCGCCCAAAAAGCTCGGTGCATTTTCTGTTGTTGTTCCTAGCTTCGATGGACGTACCAATGTGATGTTTACCCAAATATCCGTTGTCCCAGAACCTGCTTCCGTGCTGTTGCTTGGTCTCACTACTTTGGCACTCGTATTAAGACGTAAGAACCAATTTGCCTAAGCGGCTAGGTTCGATAACTAATTTGATGACACAGGCTGGTCACTTTTGTGACCAGCCTTTTTTGCATTAATCGCGTCCCACGCAATTACCTCTCCGAAAGGGAACTGCTTGTTAACTCCGGCGGGTTTTTGAAACAGCGATTTCGAGAGTGATAACGTCCTAACGCGGCCGATGGCCGCAACCAAATAGTGGTCGCCGTGTTCGGTGACCAGATGTAAGTTTAGTCAAACTGTGCTTGATGTACGGTCTCCACTTTTCTTTTTTTGTTGAGAACGTGTTTTGAAATTGCCTGCATTGTAAAAACAGCTACGGCTCCCTCTTTTGGTAAGCAGCCTTTGGAAGGAGCCGCAGCATGAAGACGGAGATAAAGTATTCCAGCGATTTGACTAGCCGACAATGGCAATTGATTTGCCAACTGCTGCCACGGCCCTCGCGGCTGGGGCGTCGTCCGATAGACCGCCGACGGATTATCAACGCGGTTTTGTATGTCGTACGAACTGGTTGCCAGTGGCGAATGCTGCCGAGGAACTTTCCGAATTGGAGCACCGTCTACAATGTCTTTTGGAGGTGGCGAAATGACGGAATTTGGCAAAAGATTCATGATGCTTTGCGAGCGAAGACGCGGAAGGCTGCTGGCAAGAAATCGACGCCTACGGTAGCAATTGTTGACAGTCAGTCGATCCGCACAGCTGAGGGAGGTGAGGAAAGAGGCTAGGACGCGGCCAAGAAAATCACGGGCCGCAAGCGACATGTGGCCGTCGATACGCTGGGATTGTTACTGACGATCGTGGTTCATGCGGCAGACTGGCAAGATCAAGACGGCGCGGAATGGGTCATGGAAAAGCTGGGAGAACAATACAAGCGGATCAAGGTGGTCTTTGGAGATCTTGCTTGCGGTCGTGGAGATTTGCCCGAATGGGTAATGGAAACGTTCGGTTGGATTCTGCAAACGGTGTTGCGGCCGGTTGGTGCTCAGAGCTTTGTCGTGTTGCCCAAACGCTGGATTGTCGAACGGACCTTCGCTTGGTTGCCACGCCATCGACGTCACAGTAAAGACTACGAAAAAACAGCCGCCTCCAGCGAGGCGATCACCTATATCGCCATGATTAGCCTCATGTCAAAAAGACTCGCGAAAGCCAATTATTGAATTTCAAAACACGTTCTAAGGCCTCGAACACGCTTCCTGGAATCAATACCTCACTCACGGCCCACTTGAATACCCGCTTCACGCGGTCCACTTGCTTGTTGCCATGATTACGGCACCATTGCTTCTCGATCATGGCTTGCCGCACGGTCTTGAGTGCCAGGGGGCCAAACTTACTGGCCTGTTCTCTGCCGTAGAGTTCCCTCACGACACCAAGATCACGCTTTACGGAATAGACCTCGTTGGTGGCTTTCCCATGTTTGTGATAGTAGGATCTAGCGTACCGCATGTAGGCCGCGATGATCTCAACAACGGTAATCTCTTCCCTGCTGTTGGTGAGATTACCACCAGCCTGCAACCACTCAGTCGTGATCCGCCGATAGGCTTCTTTACTAGCGGCAGAGCCGTACTTACCGAGGTAAAGATCCTTGCCATTAAGAGTGACAACGGCGAGCCCTTTGGCCTTGTGGCGTCGATACTTAGGGACGCGTAAAGAATTAGCGTTCGACATCATGCAACCTCCAAACTTGGTCAATCCTGTACGGTACAGGTTTTTCCTTGTTCTCAGGCCGCACTGACGAACGCCGTCAGGTAACATTACTCGTTGTTCGACTTAGACTTACAAAAGCTCCCCGGGTAGGACTCGAACCTAATCTCGTGGTGTAGAGCTTACGTTAGGCAGACGTTGGACTTGTGAGGTAATTCGGCATTTACGAATAAGTTACGTATGAAATGATATCGTAATTGCGTTGG
>NZ_SJPS01000021.1 GCF_007860015.1 Bythopirellula polymerisocia | reverse complement strand
AGCGGGGTCTCGTTTTGTTGATGCCTTAATATAGCAAGAATCAATGATTATATCTATTCGTAAGGCTTAAGAATTAGCCTAGAAAAATAGAGAGCATAGTAGCTTTTAGTTATATTTTTTTAAGCTGCTCTGAATATTGATGATGAGAAAACACTATATTAATAGAGGGGTTAAGGGTGTTTTTCTAATAGATAGGTACTTTGATGGTCTGTCTCAAAACGCGGGGGCCTGCACTTATGAATATGAGTGTCCCAAAAGGATAGATATAGTTGGACCACCCCAGAATAATAACAATAAAAAATAATCACTCAACAAAAAAATAGTATTGCCACTACTCTTTAAGTATGGCTTTAATCTTATTCAGAAATCTTAGAAATCCATTAGTTATAATTGGTGATGGCAAGGTATTTAGTGATGCGGGTTGCCTTCTTCCTTTTCATCTGGGCTTACTTCATGGTCAATTTGTTTATCAACTTGTCCCTCTATAGGCTGAGGAAATCGGGTTACAGCCCACACAACAAAATTACACCAAGGCTCATCGGTTCTAATTCCATAATCTACACCAATAACATGAGCTGATTCTTTGTAGTCATCTAACTTCTCATTTGTAAAACAATAATTAGTAGTAAGTATGCACCAATCTCTCTTTTTTGTTGAATAGCGGCTCTCTCACCGCTTGTCAATGAAAATTGGAGATTCTTGGCCGAAAAAGTATTGACAGGTGGCCATTCCGTGGTTTAATAATTTTCAAGTTCGAGAGACAAATGCCCAGTCGACAGCATTTCCTAGCGAACTTCTGAAAAGCCTGTCATTCTGGCAGGAAAATCAACAGTTGTTTTTGCGCTATAAATGCGCGCCCTCTTTTAGCCGAATTTATCGGCGGAGGTTTTAACTTTTTTTAATTAGGAGAAAAAAATTATGAGTCTCACAGTTTGTAACATGTATCTATACGAGAATGAAATCGGGCAACTGCTCTCGGTTCATAGATATGCTGATCGTTTAACTATAAGGAGGTTGCAGGGCATTAAAAATAGTGCCCTAGAAAAACTCTCTGAAGAAAAGGAGGGTTCTGAAGAATGGCAAGACCATCTTTCAGTTGTTGGCAACCAGTTTGTTTCTTGTCATGGAATAATACTATGGGTAGAAGATGTCCCAGATTTCGGAATAATTGCTTTTATTATTGGGTACTTTCTGCCCCCTGAGAGTCTTCTCGATAAAACCGTCTTACACAATTGGGCCGTCGCTTGGACAAATGTGCGTGGTTTTAAGCTAGCTACAAACGTTGGTGAATCCTCAATTGTTGATAGAGTGTTTCCTGATACTAGTGCTAACGAAGATCAGGTTAAAAATTTTGTAATGATTGCACTTGAGCCAAATCCAGGTGAACGAGAGCTTAAGATACAAAAGAACGTTGAACTGGAGATGGCAGCTTAAATCGATGATGAGCCTGGTAAGTGCACTACCAGGTAAATCATAACTAGTGATTAGCCTTGCCCAATACTAAATGGGTCCAAAACGAGCAGTTTCAAACAATATCAACACACAATCCGAATAGAATGCAATCATCACTAATTTTTCTTTTGTTATTATTCCCCTCCCTTTCCGAACTTAGGGTTTTGGCTTGGAATGTAGAAAGCGGAAAACCAAGCGCAAAAGACCCGGCTAATGGCTCCGACCCCGCAACGATAGCTAACGAGCTAAAAGCCCTAAAAGGATATGACATAGTAGGATTATCAGAAGTAACACCATCAGCCGCCAAACTGTTTACTGATGCCCTGTCTGATAACTCAACTTTTCTTTCTGTTATATCTTCAACCGGCATGGATGATCGGCTTTTACTCGCCTTTAATTCTAAAAAGCTTGAATTGTTGTCAGCTTATGAGCTTCACAAATTTGGTGACTGGCAATTGAATTCTTTAGATGAAAGGGGAAGATACCGGCATAGGTCGCCCTTAGTTGCTGAATTCATTGATAGAAAAACAAAGATAAAATTCTTGGTGACACTGAATCACCTAGCACGGGGGGATGAGAAGGCCAGAGTCCGGCAAGCAATTGGCCTAAGAAAGTGGGCTGAGAATCAAACGTTGCCAATAATAGCATTGGGAGATTTTAATTTTGACGTTGCATTTGAAAACCTAAAGGGGAATCGGGCTTATGAAAGATTCATGGAGGGCAATGTGTGGCAATGGGTAAAGCCGGAATTGATAGATAGTAATTGGGCTGATACAGACCCTTTGTTGCCGCTTGAAAAAAGAATGGATCAATATCCGGATTCAATATTAGATTTTGTCTTTTTGGCTAACTCTAAGTGGCCAGCGAAATCATGGGTGGTCGTGAGGGAGGGAGATTTTCCCGATTTAGGAGAGACCAGCGACCACAGACCAGTGGGGGCAAGGGTATTTCTCCGCTGACACGAATCCATTGATGCATGCAAGCATTGAACCCGGAACTTGGTATGAGTCTGCTCCCCCCTCGTGGGGGGTTTAGTAGCGGCGGTCGATAAAACCGCCGCGTTCTCTGGGACTTCGTTTCTGCCGTCACTGTGCCACATCGACATGCTGAAGGAAGTTTGTTGAAATGCGGTATTTTCGACACTCCAACGTGGCAAGGACAATAAATTGGCGGCTTTACTCAGTGCAAAATTGTGCTCTTGGGAACTCCCGTTGGTAGAACTAGGATGTAGAATATGCAAAAGCTCCAGTTCTCCATTCTCGACTTACTAATCGGCACGGCCGTCTTTGCGTTTGGCTGTGCAGCACTGAGAGGTCATTCGCCTATTTGGGAATCTGCTATGGTTACCGGAACATTCGTTCTGTTGTCTCTAGCTTCATTTGGGGCATGTTACAGTGAGGGGCAGACAAGGTCTTTTCGAACGGCTTTTGCAATTGTTGGCTGGGTTTTCTTTATTTTGCCTCGCGTACCCAGCACCAAAGGCATCCTCTCCGGTTTACTTACCACCACTACCTTGTTCTACTCGCTCACGGAGCATCTTTGCCCCGAGGCCTTTACTAGGGACGCCAGTGGAGTCATAAACGGAGTCTCTGGAAAAATCGTTCATTCTTACTATGCAATCAGTGAATGTTTTACCGCTTTGATAGTCGGTCTATTAGGTGGGGTATTGGCGATTTGTTTACGAGCCAGAAGAGAATCGAGAATACGCAAACAAGGCATAGATGGAGATTAAACCATCATACCCGTGCCAAACCTCGGAACTTAGCCAAAGCTGCCGTTGGTGGCGGCGGTCGATAAAACCTCGGAACTTAAGGGGGGGGTGCGAAACTGCACAAGACGATGAAGCTGACGCAGATTTCAGCCAATGCTTTTTGGAGCTGGACGATTACAATATGGGCTATCGTCTTTCCAAAATCACAAAGCTGTAGAGCACTCCGTGGGAACCAATCACACAGAAGACCGGAAGCCGGACGAAGAGTCTTGGGGCACACCAAATGTCCGTGTAAATCGCAGGACATGGCGGTCACTTAACGTTGCCTACAGACTCCTTGGAAGACGGAGCGTTTCCAAAAGTTGGGCTCGTGCGTCCAATCCACAGATTGAATTCAACTTTGACAGTTTGACTCTCTCTCAAATTGGGTTGCGACAACCTGCGACGGAATTGAATCAATTAGGCCTTGGTCCGGCGGACGAATTCTATGGCGAAGGATGCCGAAGTCTGCACTACAATGATCTAGGTCTCTGGGTCACTTCCTCAGATACTACTGGGATTTACCACATAATGCTTAAGTGGTGGGAATGTGCGAACCCCCTTAACTTTGTCTCACGCGAGAAGCGATACAAACCCTTCGCAGGCAAGTGCCTTTTCAAAGGTCAACACGTCGAATTATGTAAGGAGACTAGAAGAGAATCTGTAATCAAGAGTTTTGGTGAGCCTACATGCGGTTACGACGAGGATGGTGTTTTGCAGATTGCCTACAAGGTTTCCGGCGGGGAATATGCTTTCATTTTCGAGGACTTCAAACTCGGCGATAGAACTCTCAGTGTAGTCGTAGTCACACCTTCTAATTAGTGTTGTTGCTCGCTTCTCGCGTCCCTGCAAATCGGCCAGTTATCGCTGAGACACGCCCGGAACCAAACCAAATTCGGTCTTCAAGGACTTTCCGTTTACGACGCGTCAGCGTGAACCTTCGAGGTAGGTTGCGGAGCTAGCCGTATCCAGCGGCGGCGTGCCAAACCCCGGAACTTGCCGCAACGCCACCCCACCCCCCCAAATGGGGGTTTGGTAGCGGCGGACGATAAAGCCGACGCGTCTTAACGATTGCTATCGCCGGTACATGGCTTGGTTATCCGAATGCTTGCACTACTGCTCCCCATCAGTCGGCCCGATCATCTTTACGAGCGTGGCGATATCAGTTGATTCAGAGAGAAACGTTGCCGATCCATCGGCTAACGCGACATAGGCGCCGCCGACATGGTCCGAGTAGATACCCGATTCATTGTCACGATTTATGCCAACATCAGGCCAGTTGAGACGCCAGTAAAAAGGGGCGCTTGCTGACCAACCAACTTGGCCGCCGTAATCCGCGGCAGGGTCGTCGTCTGTCACTTTAGGTCGTCCATCCACCATATGGAATGGACGTCCGCCACGCTCGACAACCATGATGGTGTTCGATAGCCCGTCAGTTACCTCATTGAACTTGCCTGCACGATAAGAAGCAAGGCCTCCTTCAAGTGTTCCGACGTCAAAGCGAGCTGGAACCCGTATCTCAGTGCCCGTAAACTGATTGCCGGCAAAAGTTGGCGAACCCCATATACTCCAGCGTATGTACTTTGGATTACCCCATAAATTTCCAAAAGGCGGTACTTCGAAAAACACATAGATACCTGCCAACCCATCGTAGTCACTACGAACAGCTTGGTATTTGTCGTCTCGCGATTGCCATTCATGTCGCATCCCCCATCCCATGCTCTCGGACGGCGATGCCCCGCTTGGGCAGATGTAGGGTGAGACAACGGTGGTAGCCACCGATTCGTTCACCTGATCAGTTGCCAGGGCGTGCCAGTCGATCGAATTATGGAGTGCGGATTGTTCGACGTAGGGCAGCAAGGCAGCACGCCATGAGTGCATGTGAAACAGATCCGGTTCTTCGATTGGATAAAGAAGGGATGTCCCATTGTAGGGGGAGGGCAGGTTGTTGTTGGCATTGTGAAACGCGTGCAAGGCTAGGGCAGTCTGCTTCAAGTTGTTTTGGCAATGCGTTTTGCGTGCAGCTTCTCGGGCTGCCTGAACCGCAGGTAGAAGGAGTGCTATCAACAATCCAATGATGGCAATGACGACCAGTAATTCGACTAGCGTCAATCCTTTACTGTTCGACTGCCTCATAGTTCAACTCCGGGTAGGAGGTTTGGATTCTTTCTATCTACACTCCATGCAGGTGTCCGTATTATATCGTTGTGCCTACGTGCGGACATAAAGTACTTTTCCAGCGGCGGAGTGCCAAACCCCGGAACTTGCCGCAACGCCACCCCACCCCCCCCAAATGGGGGTTTGGTAGCGGCGGACGATAAAGCCGTGAAACTGCACAGGCGAGGTAGTTGCTTGCCTCTACCGGTGGATTTTATCAAACACACTCCTTCCTATCGTGAAAGAAAACGGCCCACGAGTACGTTTGCACCTAGTTTGTAATGATGTCGCTCAAAACTGATGTTTTCACTATGTTTGATATGATGTCCAAAACCATCCACTTATCTAAAGTATCTGGAGTGTGCGGCGATGAATCGAATAACTCGACGCTTTTCTTTCGGACAAGCCCGTTGTGCACTCGGCCAAGTCGTGTGGAATTGTGGTGCTGTAATCACAAGCGGCCTATTGTTCTACTTGACAACATGCCCTTGCTTCGGCGTTGAAGACAAGTTGGTCAACGATAGCGAAGGAGATTTCTTTAATAATGTAATGGACGAAATGGCAAGCGAGAGAGCGAAAATCATTCGCGGAGTTTGCGTAGCCAATGGGAGTCGCACCTATACATTGCCCTCAGGCGAAGGAGATGTTTCTTCCGCTTCATTTTTCTGCTCATTTGATGTTTCCGCCGGGAACTTGCGTTTTGACCGTACCGAACCTCAAGTGCTGCTGGCTCGACGAGAGAAAGATAATGAGTGGACGGTCCAAGTCCAAAAGCCAAATGAAAGCAGGTTCATAAGAACCTTTGAGATGACTGCACAGTACTCTGCAGCCTCGCGAAGAATAGACAAGAAGCCACGAGATTTTCTGCCACGCAACCCTTCCGAGGTTCCGTTCGACATAAGGGCCGCAGGGGTATTGTCATGGCCGACCTTTCTGAAGGGCGAACGCGTTGAGGATATTCTTTCACAACTACGATGCGTAAGCCCAACTGACATAACAGAGAGTGATAGCGGCATAGTGGTCATAAATTGGAGCAACGCTCTACAAAAAACGTCCTTGTGGATTGATACTCACAACGGATTTACGCCCGTTAGATTCGAAGGGAGACAGCGGTCTACCCCTACCGAGAACTCAACCTGGATGGATGAACCAGTCATTCGGAACATAGTGTCATGGAAGAAAATCAATGATACTTGGATTCCGGTTAATTTTCTGTTCGAGAGTCGCCAGCCGTTTGTCCTTGACTCTAAAACGGACGACAAGATGAGTTATGTATTTGTGAAGTACGATGTTCAAATACAATGGTCTGCCGTAAATGAGCCAATTCCTTCCGAGCACTTCGACCCTTCTAAGTTGGACCTTCCGACGGGAACTTGGGTGGTCGAACACCGCCGCGAAGAACCTGTAGTTGAGCAGATAGTTGGAAGTGATTACAAGCTGCGTGGTTACTGGCCGATTGCAGAGAACCGAGAAGTTACGCCAGTGTATTGGATTGCAATTACCTGCTCGGCGATTGCGGTATTGTTATTTCTCATTGCAAGGAAAACATGGAAATCCACATGTATTGGCTGAATGTTCTGGCCTGATGGGGCGAAGTAACTTAACCTATAACTTTCATAACAGGTGGCACAGGAATCAAAGCTTTCCTGCTCGTTCGACCGCTGATGATGCATTTAGTCAGGTAGCCCTTATCCAGCGGCGGCGTGCCAAACCCCGGAACTTGCCGCAACGCCACCCCAGTAACCAGCCCCCACCCCCCCCAAATGGGGCTTTTGTAGCGGCGGACGATAAAACCGATGAACTTAGAGAGCCTGCCGTTATCTTCAGTCGTTGTGTACTCTGCCGACTCGATGATTCGGTTTTTGGAAAAAGAACCTACTGAAGTTTTTGGGTAGTCTTAGTATCTAAATAAGATGCCATTACTTCCATCAATTCGAAGATAATGACCCAGGTCTCCAGAAGAAGCATGGGTTTTAGAATTTGGTAGCTTGTCGAAAGAAACGACTTGAACCGCAGACCGTTGTGACGGTTTGTTGGGGACCAAAATCTCGACGGATTCTCGAACATTTCGGGTCACTTCTTTTTCTATCATGTCTTCAGAGCATCTGATCCCCTTGCTTTGCCGGTGACTTAGAACTGCTTCGTAATAGCTTTTCGGAATACTGATACAGACTGAGACTTTTCTCGGTACGAGTCCGGCTGTCGAAACTGTACTTACACTGGTAGGAACCATGTACTTCACGCTTACTTCATCTTGTGATTCCGACCTATTAGCTTGGGGGGTGTGTTTCGTTTCCTCAGCATCGAGACCCACTGTAGCCCCATTATTTTCCTCAATGGCACTAGTCTTAGTGACTTCAGATTCAGCCATCGGCTCTCCGTCAAACATCTCGCTTTTTGTCGTTTTATCCAGCTCTGTGGTCAGTTCAACATCAACGCTCACAACCGCTCCTTCTACAAATCTCAATGATTTCTCTATCTTCTCTTTCCAGTGCTGTTCGTAAAAAACTTTCCGGGCCACGTATGGGTCGTTCTGAATCACTGTGTCTTCTGCGAAAGAACTGTTCGACGAAAGAAATACAGCCAGACTGCAACTGAAGAGAGCACAGTTCGCCAATAAAGTTGACTTCATCTTGACACCTCATATGTCCATGCTGATGGTTACTGCGGGTTGAGTACTCGGTCCGCTTTATACAGTCATTCCAGATAACATGACAAGACAAACCATTAAGTTTCTTTCCCAGAACGATGAGTACCAATGCTAGCAGATTCTACAATTCTGAGTCCCGGTTAAATCCCTTGAGGTTTGAGTACTTTGAGCGGCATTCACGCTTTTACTGCCATCTACATTTCTAGCGGCGGCGTGCCAAACCCCGAAACTTGGCCGGAATCGATGTTTCTAGCGGCGGACGATAAAACCTCTGTACATGGTGGGGTAGTGTGACAAAGCTGCACGAGTCGATGAAGCCGATGCGTGTTAGCGTTCAATATCTGGGGCTGGTATACTGCGTCCCAATACAATACAATTAAGCACCGAATCGGCTTCACGTAGTTCTCAAAATAATGCAAACAACTCAGAACATTCGGTTTGCTCAACTTGACCGCGTCCTGGAGGCAGTTTTCAAGGATGGGAATCCCATTGTGAAGGAGGCCTATTCTGAATTCGATTCTCCGACCAAAACGTTTCTCGATGTCGATGCACTTCGGACTGACATGAGTTTCTCGCCCGGCCAGGAGAAGACATTCTTTTACTACGCAATCTACTACCCAGATACAAAGGGAACAGTCTCTGAAAGGAAAATTAACCTGAATCCCGGTGCGGTAGTCGGTCACAGCTATCGACATACTCAGGAGGGCTGGGGATTAATATTTCTGCAATGCGACTATAGGAAATTCCCAATAGTGAAATGTCGCATTGCCGTAAATTCTCCAGAGAGAGCAAGCAAATGGTCCGGCTCCTCTCCCGAAATGAGTTCGCCCGATTCTTGGGACTGGAAAATCGTTAGACGCCACGCTGGACGCCTAGTTAGATTGCTTCGCAAATTGTCCAAAGAAGTCGAGAATGACTCCGACAGACCCACCGCCAAGTGATTCCCCTCGACGCGTCGGAGTGCCAAACCTCGAAACTTCGCGAAAATACGTTAAAGAGCAGCATAGTATTATTAAGCAGGCTCTTGAGTCTCTAAAATCCCCTTAATCTTATCGAGAAATCTTACAAATCCATTGGTATGTAGAGGGCGATTGTTATCAAAGACATTCACGTTCTTAGTTTTGTAAAGTGATTCTGCAATCGCTGTTGAATCCATGCCCTTTTTCGCCAGCCGCTTTACTTTGATTTCGAGCGTGTCACCATTTGTAGGGAGCGGGCCATGTTTAACCCTAAATTTCTTCATGTCATATTCTTCTGGTCTCATTTAAACCTCCTTTAAGTCAGGCTAAAAAAAACCCCGGGAGAGTTAATAGGTCTCTTCCGGGGACAATTAAGGAGCAAGCGTAGCCAAACAATCTTGCCACTATATCATACACCTAATTTTCTCTATTTTGCTAAGCATAAAAAAACTCCGAGAAAGGGGGACCAATCTCGGAGCAAAGGAGGTTAGTAATCTTGGCAGAAGCTAACCTGTATTATAATACACCAAAACACTCACCAAATTTTCTTTAATTTTCTTTAATCTTTTCTTTGCTAATCTTCTCTATTAAATCCCAGTAGTTTTGGCTATCAACAGATGAAGATGAAGAACCATTATTTTTAAGATGTGCCTTGACCAATCTACAAAAGCTAGTGATATCTTCGATTTCGGCAGAGTACTTTATCGAGTTCAATAGTGTTTGTTCTGTTGAAAAAGCTTTCATTTAGATTCATCGTTAAAAAATACGGAGTCTTCATTTAGTAATATTTGGTCATAGCTTCCGTCACAAAATTGATGGAAAGTGAAGAGTCTATCTTTCGCTTTCTCAGCTGCGATTCTTAGTAGCTCAGCTTCTTTGCTCTGTTCTTGCCTAAAATATCCGTCACTAAATAAGTTTCTGAAATAAGCATATAAAGTATCTTCTTCTTTCTGCTTAGGTATCTCGTTAAATAACGATTGAAGCTTAAGTTTCTTTAGCTGAAGTTCGCTTAGCTTTAATATCTGTTCCGCTCTTATGCCATCATCAGCCACAGATTTAATAGATTGGATTCTCTTCTCTATCATCTGCTCTTCTGTTTCGAGCCCATTTAACCATTTCTCTATAAGGATTCTAACTTGTTCCAATACTGTCATTATTTGTCTATCTCCACATTTCCGATTAACTGTTTGATTTTTGCGAAATGTGTTGCTGGCCTATCATTTCGGCTTGTTATTAGTACATCATCTGGCCCCAATTGCTGAACAATATATCTTCCAGCGCGAATTTGCTTGCCATCTAAGTCTATAGGGTTGTTTCTAATGCGAATTGGTATGTCCACATAAGCCTCTGGATTTCGTACGCATAGCTTGGACACGCTCGATACAGTAGTTGTTAAATAATCCGCAATATCTTTTAGCCGCACTCCAAGCTTCATTAGAGTGTGTGAGACGGCTATCTTCTGCTTGGTTCTTATTTCTCTGATATTGATCTTACTTCCGCCCCATCTTTCGCCAGAAATTACTCTATAGATAGAGGTAGAATAATATCCATATCTTTTCGCTAAATCTTCTACTGAATATGCTCCAGTCTTAGCTAATTCTCTTATTTCTTCTGCAACCTTTTCTTGTACTTTTCTTGATTCAACAATCTTCTTAGTACTTCTTTTAGTTTCTTCTTTAGATTTCTTTTCTTTTTCTTTTTTCATTATTTTTATAACCCTTTTTCTATATCACGAAATCGACCACTAATATATGTATTACACCAAAAGTGAGATTTTCCCCGTTCTTAATAAGCCTCTAATTTTGCCAGAATGGAGATATGCGGGTCTTTTTGAATCTCTGTTAGATATGTGATAAGACTACGAAAATCTGATTCCTACTTAGTGATTTTGAAACAGTGATTTGAGACAGTAAAAACCAATAGTAATATGGGGTATTTTTTATCATTGCTATAGTTTGTGAATGATGGCTGCCCGCTGTTTTCTTACTAAAAGTACCGATTCAGGCTCTTCTAAAAAAAATAAAAAAAATATTCCCAATGCCGTTTTCTGGATGGTTTATTACAGGGAAAAAATTGATTTGGGGGAGGGATAAGAGT
>NZ_SJPS01000020.1 GCF_007860015.1 Bythopirellula polymerisocia | reverse complement strand
TGTAGTGTGTGAGCGTCTCGAAAGTAGGTGTGAAATTTGCTCTAATTCTGTTGTGCGGGTAAGTCTTCCTATTTTCCACATTTCTAGGAGTCGATCATGTCCACATCCCCCCAGGAATCTTTGGACCTCAACGAAGAAGAACAGCTCCTATACGAGCTTTTAGAGGGCTGCTTTGAGCAGGAGCGTAAGCGCGTGGCTAAGCTGCTGGCCGATAAGGACGACTCGAACCTGTTCGGCCAGACGGAGTACGATCTCCGCGACCGGGTGCACGCCCTGGGAGCGAAGGCCTTGGAAGTGGTCGCCGACGAGCGACAAAAAAAGGGGCGGTTACGAGCAAGCTAGCATGGTCTGCCCGACTTGCCGGGGTGACGCCCGCTGCGTCGGCGTCCGTCACCGTTGGGTCGACACGCTGCTGGGTCAACTCGAAATCCAGCGGCACTATTATCACTGCCGACAGTGCCGCCACGGCGTCATGCCGCGGGACCGGCACCTGGGATTAGACAAGCGGATGCTCAGCCCCGCGGCGCGGGAGGTGGTGAGCATCACCGGCGTGCAAAACAGTTTTGAGCAATCGAGCGAGATCACGCTCAAGAAACTGTGCGGCTTGAGCGTAAGTGAGTCGACCGTCGAGCGGGTGCCGAAGAGCTAGAAGCATATCCACACGGCAACTACCAGCTAATCGTTTTGGACGCCAAGTACAGATTCGGGAACGGCGAATCAGAGAACGACAACGCGGCTGAAACTCGATTCTATAACGCGGTTGATCGACTTGCTGAGCAAACGGGCGCGGCCATTGTGATGATTCATCACAGCAGCAAGGGCAGCCAGAGCGACAAGCGAGTTACCGACGTTGGCAGTGGGGCAGGCGCACAAAGTCGGGCGGCTGATTGCCACATGGTCCTAAGAGAGCACGAAGACGATGGCGTTGTAGTGCTGGATGCGGTGGTTCGTTCCTTCCCGCCAGTCGAGCCGGTTGCCCTGAAATGGGAATACCCACTGTGGCATCTAACTGAAGCCGACACGTCGCTACTCAAGGGCAAGAAAACCAATCAGGAACAACGGCAGAACGAGAAGGACAAGGAAGGCACAGAGCAGATTATCGATGCCATACGCAAGGAAGGCCCCGGCACTGCCCGCGTACTGAGAGAACGCACAGGAATCAGCAGAGAGCGACAGCAACGGTTGCTTGATTGGCTGGTGTCTCAAAAGCAACTTTCAACCACAAAGACCACAGTTAGAGGCAATGAGTGCAATGTCTACCAGCTTGCCCAAGATACCGAGTTTTAACGTGGGCGATTCTGACCGCCCACGTACCCGACAACGTGCCGTGACGGTGCGTGTGTGGCCCTACTACGTAGGGGCCACCCACGTCATCCGTCTGGAGGAAAAGCAACGTGGTTAGATCGAAACAAACCGCCCACGTCCAGGGCCTCCCATTTGAGTCTCGGAAGGAACAACTGCGAATAGAGCGCGTCGAGAGAATCCTATGCAAGGTCAAGGGAGTCGAGACTGTAGCGCGGTATTTCGACGAGAAGGCATATCGTGAGGCAACAGTAATTGCTCAAAGAACCAACCCGAACCCACGTAGCACAAACAACGGTACTTGACAAATAACAAGTGAATCCCGATACTATCATCATGGCAAGATCAATTTCGGATCAATTGAAAGCTGCAATTCGCAAGTCGGAGAATAGTCGCTATGCGATTTGCCAAGCGACGGGCGTCGATGAGGCCGCGTTGTCCCGATTCCTGAATGAGGAACGCGGTCTGTCATTGGCCACAGTCGATAAGCTTGCCGATTTTTTGAACCTGGAATTAGTCGAGAGAAAACGAAAGGGCTAACCATGGCCAGTATGATTCGAGACCGTAACAAGAAAACCAAGGAATACAACGGCTGCCGTTCGTTGCAATTCATTACTCCGAGTGGCAAACGTGATTCCATCCGCCTGGGGAAAATATCTGCCAAGGCAGCGGACACGATCCGATCCATGGTCGAGAGCATCATTTCGGACAGGCAAAGTCTGAAATCCCATGATCCAGAGGTCTCTTCATGGATTGGTCGGCTCCAGCAACAGAATCCTGCTCTGTACGACAAACTGGCTGCGAAGGGCGTATTAGCGATGCGAGAAAAGCCCGACGCGACTACTCTGGGAGTTTTCCTGGATGCGTTTATCAATACTCAGGGCGTGAAGGTGAAGCTGTCGACGAAGACCGTTTACGGCCATACCAAGCGATGTCTGATTGAGTATTTCAAGAGAGACAAGCCTCTGTCCGAAATAACCCCTGGGGATGCCGATGAATGGCGAGCCTGGCTAACCAGTTCCCAGGACCTGGCCCCCAACACCGTACGGAGACGCTGTGGGATTGCTCGCCAGTTCTTCAAGGCCGCACTTCGCAAGCGACTGATTCAGGAGAATCCCTTTGCGGAAATGCAGGAGGGGGTTGGTTGCATAAAAGTCGCAGACCGCGAGCACTTTATTTCGCGCGAGGATTCTGATGCTGTGCTCGAAGACTGCCCTGACAACGAATGGAAGCTTATCTTTGCTTTGAGCCGTTTCGGCGGTCTTCGGTGCCCATCTGAGCACTTGGCTCTGAAATGGGGCGACATTAACTGGGCTGAAGGAAGGATTGCCGTACGCTCTCCTAAAACCGAACACCACGCCGGCCACGAATCGAGAGTGATTCCCATGTTCGCCGAATTGGAGCCGTACTTTGAGAAGGCTTGGGAACAAGCTCAGGATGCAATCGATCCCAAGCAAGTGCGGCTGAGCGAGCAGCCTGTTATTCGTCGCTACCGCGAGAACAATGTTAATCTCCGCACGCAACTGCTGCGGATTCTCAAGAAGGCTGGCCTCAATCCTTGGCCGAAGTTGTTCCAGAACCTCCGAGCTACCCGAGCGACGGAGTTGGCCGCAGAATACCCTGCCCACGTTGCCGCAGCATGGCTAGGACATAGCACACTGGTTGCTCAAAAACATTACTGGCAAGTTACCGATGCCGACTTCGAGAAGGCCGCCGAGAAGTGTAAGCACAAGTGCAAGAAGAAAGGGTCCGTAAGTAGTAGTACGGAGCAGGAAGCGGAAAGCAAAGACTCAATAGTTCCCGCTGATTACTCCACCTTACCGGAGTGTACAGGTGTTCAAGTGGGCGATACAAGACTCGAACTTGTGACCCCTAGCTTGTCGAGCTAGTGCTCTAACCAACTGAGCTAATCGCCCTGTGCTGTTGAAATGCTGTGGAACCGAAATCCTGCTAGCATTTCTTGCTTACAGACCAGAAAGTGTAGCATTCTTGCCAGAGACGGGGTAGGGCCTGAAAAATAAGGGGAAATATAAGGGTTGTCAGGGTGAGTTTGATGCGTTCTATTGTGGGCTTAACAAGAGGGGTTGCTGAGTTATTGCTCAGCTAGACTACAGGGAGCGAGCGATGCTTAAGGACAGGCAGGAAATCCTAGCAGTGGGTGAGCTAGCGCTATTTATTGCCACTTGGGTTGTGGTCATTCTGGGGGCCATTGACCACTATCGTCACCGCGAGCATCTTTTGCCAGGTGATAGCGTCGCTGCGATTCAGGGCAGTGATGAGAGTCCCTCGGATCGTAAGTGACCGATTGAGTCGGCTCGATCAAGTCGATTCGATCTCTTCACTTCTTGCCTCCTTCGGAGCGGCACCTCCATTGACGATTGCAGCGCTGGCAGTCGTATCGCCGGGATCAGCTACGGCGATTTCGTCGCGCTGGTCAGTCTGCTGACGCTTCCTCAAGTAGAGCTTGATGGGAACTTCCTCGAAGTGCAGATGATTGCGAACTGCGCCCAGGAGGTACCGCTGGTAGGTCGGGTCGATTCCTTTGGGGTCACTACAAAACAGTACCAGGGTAGGGGGTTGAACTCCGACCTGCGTGCCGTAGTAAATCTTGGGGCGACGATTCTGGTGAATGGGTGGCGGGACACGAGTGATGGCCTCGCGGAGAAGTCGATTCAACTGGCCCGTAGGAACTCTCGTCAAAGACTGCTTAAACAGCATTTGACCGTGGTTCAAAAGTGCTTTAACATTCTTGCCGGTTTCGCCGGTGATGAAGGCGATCGGCGCATACCTCATCGTGCGGAACGTGTCGTGCAGATAGCGGACCCATTTATCCGTAGGCATAGACTTCACGACGAGGTCCCATTTGTTGACGACCAGAATACAAGGCTTGTATTGCTGACTAATGTAATCGCAGAGCTGTTTGTCAACTTTGCTGATTCGCTGCGTGGCGTCGAGGAACAAGAACACAACATCGGCACGGCGGATGCTGCGCTGAGCGCGGTGAGTGCCATAGAAATCTATGGGGGCCCCTCTGCTCTGCGGTCGACGAATGCCAGGCGTGTCGATGGCGACGAAAGACTTGCCGTCTAGTTCAAAACGGACATCGACGCTATCGCGGGTCGTACCAGGAATCTCGCTGACGATCATGCGTTGGGTTTTAGCCAACGTGTTGACGAGCGTACTCTTGCCAACGTTACGGCGACCGACGATCGCCACTTTCATTTCGGGCTCCCCCTCGGGATCAGTAGACCCATCAAGCTCCTCAGGGGGAAGTCGTTCGAGAATCGAGTTCAAGAGGACCGACCGATTGCGATTCTGCTTTGAACTCACGGGTACAAAGTTGCCGCGACCGAGCCGATAGAATTCGGAAGCCTGTTGGTCAAATTTGGGGTCGTCGGCTTTGTTGGCTACGCAGAGTACGGGAACATCAAGATTCCGCAGGCGCCGCCCCACTTCTTCATCAAGCGGAACAAGTCCTTCACGGGCGTCGACCACCAGCAGGATCACCGACGCAGAGTCGATGGCCAACTGAATCTGATCCTCGATATGCTGAGTGAGCCGGTCGACGTCCTCGATACCGATGCCGCCGGTGTCGACGAGTTCAAAGAAACGGCCCTCATATTCCATGAGGTAGTCGACTCGATCGCGCGTGACGCCGGGCTGATCTTCCACGATGGCAATGCGCAGTCCGGCTAGCCAGTTCAGCAGGCTACTCTTGCCCACATTTGGTCGACCAACAATAACAACACGCGGAACTCCCATCAGACTTCAGACCTCCCCAGATACCAAGCGAGCAATAACACTTCATAATAGTCGAGAAACGCGCGTAAAGCCACGGTTGAAACTGCGGGGTCTTATCATTCCGACGAGGAGTCCGTACACTCAGGTTCCCAGTCGGTGCTGGATTCGTCCCGTTTTATTCCAGATTTTGCAAGTTCCCCCACTTTTGAACCCGCTCAACCAGCCTTATCGCGCCAGAGACAGTTCGCGAGTACCGAGTGCTAGTGCCCTGGGGTTGATGTCCAGCAAGAGCAAAACTAGACACATAAAGTAGACAAATGGCTGAAGTATCCGGTTCGGAACTCGTTCGCATGGCACAGCAGATGCTTGAGAGCTTGCAAGCGGCCGGTGTGCAGCAACTCCCCAGTCCCAGTAGCTTGCAAACTAGCATTGCGGCTTCTGCGGATATCGAATCAGAATTGCAGCCCAGCAAAGCAGATGCTCAACCGCGATCGCCGGTAATTGAGGAAGAGGAAGTAACAATGCCAGAAGTCAAATCATCCGCCTCTACTCTGGAGATCCTCAGCAAGGAAGTTGCTGGATGCACCCTCTGCCAGGAATTGGCCGAGACTCGCACACAAACCGTGTTCGGAGTCGGGAATCCGCAGGCGAAACTTTGCTTGTTGGGAGAAGCGCCAGGTGCTGAAGAGGATCGACAGGGCGAGCCGTTTGTCGGGCGGTCGGGTCAGCTACTGACGAAGATTCTGGAGGCCTGCCACCTTCGCCGCGAGGATGTGTACATTTTAAATATTCTTAAATGTCGCCCTCCAGGAAATCGCAACCCGACCCCCCCTGAATCGCAGAATTGCCGTCGTTATCTTGATCGACAGTTAGAGTTAATCAACCCCGAGTTCATCTGTTGTCTAGGGGCCGTAGCTGCCCAGAATCTCCTCGAAACGACCGAAGCGATCGGGCGGCTGCGGGGCAGGATTCACAGCTACAGAGATGTCAAGGTAGTTTGCACTTATCACCCGGCCTATCTGCTTCGGAACCCGCCAGCGAAGAAAGATGCCTGGGAAGATATGAAGTTTCTGATGCGGGAAATGGGTACACCGGTGGACTGAGATTTGGCCCTATTTTGCCAGCTTCGCTGGCCTTGCTGGCAGGGATTTGGGGGGACCTTGCGGGTCGTAACGGTCCTGAATGAGCCTTTTGGAAAACTCTTAGTTTCTAGGCCTCAATATTATTCTCAGGGAGTGGGCTTGTTGATAAAGTCAAACATACGGGGCGTGGAACGCGGAACTGCTGCGTATCTACGGCTGAATTTCTGCCCCGTGCAGAAACGAAGCGCGGCGGACCCCGATTTGCACATATCGCACTCGATTTTCTATGCCATGAATTTACCAGACTTCCACCAAACGGATGATGTGGAGAACTTGCTACGAAACGCGCAGTTGCGGGACGCCTTGGAACCTCTCTACGACGAGTCCATTGGCTGTGTGAACGCGAATGTGATGTCTACTTCGAGCGAGAATGAGTTCTTGCAATCGATGCTCGAATGGGAACGCGCACCGATCATGCCAATCTGTGAGTGGTTCGATCCCCCATTGGAGTTACCTTCACCGGATAAGCTCGACGACGAACACTTGCACAATATCTTGCAAAGCACCATCCAAGAGTTGTTCACTAAGAATATCGTGCTTGATTTCACCGAGCACTTATCAGATCGCCAACTGTACTATTTGATCTACCGCGATATTCTCCCCTCGTTTGAGAAGCGGATTGATCGCCGCACGAATTACCTGCATTGGGACTGCGCTAACGTAGGGGACGACCCCGAGATTTGGCTGCGGTACTATGCCACCGAGGAAGAGCGGCAGGCCTGGGTTGATGAAACGGGTGGTTATCCGCCCCAGGTTGATGATCCGCCATATCCGCGGCGGGTTCCGCGCGCTCCGCTTTGAGAGGGCACAAAGCCGCGCATGCGGCGGGTTAAAGCAGTTCTGGCCAGAGGGCGTCGCTTACAAGGAGGCCCTCACGAGTCAATCGGATCCGCTGGCCGTCGTCGGTGAGCATTCCTAGATCGACGAAGCGGCGAACAGTGTCTCCGGCCAGCGTTTCGAGTGTGATTCCGGTCTGGGCCTCAAAGGATGTACGCTCGATTCCGGCGATTCTGCGTAGCCCGAATACCAACGCCTCACGAGCCTTAGCGACGTCATCGAGTCGTTCTTCTTCAGCGACAGGTGATCGGCCCTGTTGAATGCGACGCAGATAGGTCGTCGTACTGCGATGGTTCGTTTGCCGAACACCGTCGACATACCGGGCAGCCCCTGGACCGGCAGCAAAATAGCCCCGGCCGGACCAATAAGTTTCGTTGTGGCGACTGCGATGGCCTGGCCGGGCGAAATTAGAAATCTCGTAGTGCCCGAACCCTGCTCTTGTCAGCATGTCGATGGCCAAGAGATACATGTCCCGTTCGAGTTCTTCCGCAACAGGAATCAACTCTTTGTGTTGCAGTCGGTTCCAAAACTGTGTTCCCCGCTCGAAGGTCAGGCCATAGGTGGAAATGTGGTTGGGTTCGAGTTGAATCGCCTGCTCCAAATCAGTTTGCCATTGGGCAAGCGTCTCTCCCGGAGTGCCGAAGATCAGATCGAGTGAGAATGTGATCCCTGCTTGGCGACAGAGCTCGACACACTTGCGAATGTCGTCGGCGGAATGATCTCGTTCCAGCAGAGTAAGCTTCTCTTTGCGGAAAGACTGGCTCCCCAGGCTCAAACGGTTGACACCCTGTGCGGCGAGAACGTCGATTTTCTCAAGATCAAGATCGCCCGGATTAGCCTCGACGGTCCACTCATACCCTGAAACGAGCGGGTGCCACTTGAGTGCCATCTCGCAGAGCGTACTTAAGTGAGTGGGCGAGAGATACGTCGGCGTCCCCCCGCCGAAGTAGAGGGTCTCGACAGGGCAGGGAGAATCGAGCCAACTCAATTCCGTGGCGATGGCGGCGAGCAGTGGTTCCACCAGATCGTCTCGACCAGTGATCACCGTAAAGTTGCAGTAGCCACAACGATGCACGCAGAAGGGGATGTGGAGGTAGGTGGCGCGGGGGGAAACGTGATTCATCGCATTGCCGGAGGAAATCGAGCAAATCCAGGATTCGTAGGGCTAGCCAGACTTTCAGATTCGCAGGAATATTTTTCTTCGATACATCCAGAAACAAATCAACCATAAACACAGACCAACTGCAAGATTCATGAACAAGGGACGATAGAGGACCGTTCCCTGACACTCGACGTGCTCGAACTGGTGCATCAGCACAGAAACAACAGTTGAATCTGGGTGAGCTTCTGCAATACGAGACTCCCAACCATAATTGGGGACCGTAAACGCCAGTAGCAGCATCGTAAAACCGCGGTAAGTGTCCAAAGAGAGAAGTCGGTCGCCCGTTGACGAATGAATCTCCTGCGGGAATTCGGGTTCCAATTTCATCCTGGGAGAGTCAATGCTATAGGCGGAATGTCTCTCCGCGTCGGACAGTTGTGACACAATTAATTCTCTGCGTCGCTAAGATTCTGAATCCGGATATTTCGGAAAGAGACCCGATCTCCATGAGAAAGAAAACCTATGCGACCTGACTTGCGAGCCAGGCCGGGGTGGTCTTTGTGGTCGATTGTCTCTCCATTGGGTGCAACCTTGTCGATATCGATATCAAGGATTTCCGATCCATTGAGTACAACTGTGATGTGTCGTCCCTGGCAGAGAACCTCCTGCTCGTTCCACTCGCCAACAGGTTTTTGAACGCCTCGTCGGGCAGGTGCAACTCCATAGAGTGAGCCGTGATATTGGTAATCGAGCAGATCTCCGTACTTCTTAGTTGTATTGTCGATAATTTGAAGCTCCATCCCTGCGTAGGCACCGTCGCCATCTAAGGGTGAACGAATTGCTAAGCCATTGTTAGCCCCTGGGGTAAGCAGGAAATCGAACTTCAAGTGAAAATCCTCGAATTCGCGCGTAGTGAGCAGTTTACCAACAGCTCCCTCTCGGCAGATCAGTATTCCATCCTCGGCTGCGTAGCTATCAACTGCCCCTTCCCATCCATCGAGAGTCTTGCCATCGAAAAGAGAAACAAATTCCGCGGTCTCTACACCAAAGCTGGTAGTCGAAATGAGCAGATTCAAGACAATCGTAAGCGCAACTTTCAAGGGGATTTCTCCTTCGTTGATTAATGTTGGAGCGAATCAGCCATCGCCTGCGGGAGTTGCGGATCAACCAGCCCACGTTCGCCACGGCCTTCCTGATCAATTCTTCGATTGACGTCACTAGTTATAGAAGGAAGATCGGCCTGCCAATACTTCTCTTGTTCTTCCCGAGAAACTTTTTCGAGTGGTCTTACAATGCGAAAACCGATATCGATTGCCTCGTCACTTGCGAACCACCAGGGGCTCTTAGGGGTATTCGGATCGTAGCTTCTGAGTTCTTCGTCGTCGCTCGCTCTGCGACTGGCAGAACGACAATCGGCGGGCGAAACATACATTGAACCACCACGCAAGACACGCGGAAAGAGCTTCGTTGGCCAACAGAGCGTTTCCTTGGTGGTACACAATCGCTCGGATAGAGTGGCGTACCAGTCGGAGCGATACTCATCGAGGACCCACTCGGCGGCGTTGCCGTGCATGTCGAACAATCCCCAGCCGTTGGGCCGTTTTTGCCCCACGATGTGCGTCTCAAAGTCGGCGTTGTCCTCGGTCCAGGCGTATTCGTCTATCTCGGCAGGATCGTTGCCGAAGTTGTACGCCGAGGTAGTGCCGGCACGACAGGCGTACTCCCATTCTGATTCGGTGGGGAGTCGATAGAAATCTCCCGTTAACAGACTCAGCCATTTTGTATATTGCTTGGCAGCAAACTGGCTCATCGAGACTGCCGGCTGATTCGGTTCTTCTCCTGCTTGGAAAGTGAAGCTAGGGTCGTAGAGTTTCGAAGGGGCGGAAATCGCGTCGATCTCGTTTTCTTTCGTCACTTGACGAATATCTTGATCGTCGAATTTCTCGAACACACTACAAAGATTCATGAAGAGCTTGTACTCGGCCCAGGTGACTTCATGCTTGCCCATCCAGAATGAGGGAACCTCGACTCGGACGACGGGCTTCTCATCTTCGGAAGAATCTGACCGAGAACTGCCTTGCAAGAACTCACCGCCAGGAATGGCAATCATTTCGAAGGTGACTTCAGACCCAGGAATACTGGCTTGATACGATTCAAAAGAGCCTTTATCTTCTGAAGCCCACAGAAAGCACGGTAGCTGCAGACTGAGCACCACGAAACAAATTAAACGCAGAGGTCGCCGAGGCGCAGAGCCATGCAGAGATTTCCCCTTCTTCATCTTCTCTGCGCCTCGGCGATCTCTGCGTTGAAAATCAGGGCGGGTCTCACGAGTCAACATGCCAATTTAGGATTGTAGATTCAAGCAAGTGCTGTATTGCCGGGAATGGCCACAGTTCCCTCAGAAACGTTGCCCCATTCGTATTTACTGGGACCCAGCTTCTCGGTGTTTGAAATCACATCTTCCCACTTGAGATCTTGACCTGTGTAGGTACACATGCGCCCCATGATTGCCAGCAGGGTGCTATTTGTCATGTAGCCGCCATTGTTGATTGGCGAGCCGTCACGGATGCTCTTGAACATTTCCTCGTGTTCGACACGATACATGCTGGGCTTGGGGCCGCGATATTTCCATTTCTTTTCGCCGTTGATACGATTCGTGAGAATCCGAGCCGTCCCCTTGGTACCCATCACAATTTCATCTACGAAGGGGGTGGTATTGTCCTGTTGACGGCAGGTAAAGAAGACACGCACCCCGCTTGGGTATTCATAGAACACCACATGGTGGTCAAAGATGTTGCCGTATTTTTTGTCCGTGCGTTGTTGTCGACCTCCGATGCCCATGGCCTTGACAGGCTGAGTATCCCCGGTCAACCAAGCCGACTTATCGAGACTGTGAATCGCTTGCTCATTGATGTGGTCTCCCGAGAGCCAGTTGAAATAGAGCCAATTGCGAATTTGGTACTCCATGTCACTCCACTCTGGTTCATGACCGCGGTGCCAAAGGGTGCCAGTGTTGTACCGAGACTCGATCGCGACGATGTCGCCGATGGCTCCGTCCTGGATGCGCTTCATCGTTTCTTTGACACCCAGGTCGTATCGCCAGCAGAGGCCGGACACGACCGCAAGATTCTTCAGCCGCGCCTCTTCACAAGTTTTTTGTACGCTCAAGGCACCGGGTACGTCGACGGCAACCGGTTTTTCCACAAAACTATGCTTACCTTGTTTGACTGCATAGGCTAGGTGCTCCGGGCGGAAATGCGGTGGTGTCGCGAGTAGAACGACATCAATCCCCGAATCAATTACTTTTTGAAAAGCTTCGAATCCGGAGAACACGGATTCGTTTGTCACTTTCACACGTTCGGCAACTTCTGGGGTATCCTTCAAGGTTTGCAGACAGGAAGCACTGCGATCCGCAAACGTATCTCCTATGGCGACCAAAGTAGTATTGGGATCAGCACTGAGGGCGTCGATGGCGGCAGCCGTTCCTCGTCCCCCGCAACCGACGAGCCCAATTTTTAACGTTTCGTCAGAACCCGCAGCATGGACGTTTTGAGGGAACCCCAGGGTTCCCAGGCTCGCCGCCGTGATCGCAGATGTTTGCAAGAATCTTCGACGAGAGCTTTCTTGATTGCCTATGATTTCAACCATCGTTGGTACCTGCCTATTTCGTCTTTCCCGCGCAGGCGGGAATCTAGTGTTGAACCGTAGCCGTCTGGATTCCCGCCTGCGCGAGAAAGACGCTTTGCCTTATTTAATCGTGTGGATTGAGTCTTTTGATGGTCAATCTATCTCAAGCACTTCTGTCATGCGTCGATGTATATCCCTTAGAGATTCGGAGTCACCGCCAGTCACTTCTGCAGTACACCAGCCTGAGAATTCAATTTCTGCCAACGACCTGCGAACCTCTGGCCAATCGACGTCGCCGTCCCCAATTTTACAGAAGCCATCTTTCTGGCTCCAGTCTTTCACATCGAGCTTGACGATTCGATTGCCAAGTGTACGGATCCAGTCTTCGCTAGGGCCGAACTTACGCACATTCCCGATGTCGAAATAAGAACCCACCCAGGGATTGTCAATTTCATCGATGTAATCTCGCATTTGTTCGGGTGTCTCACAGAATCCGTTCCAAACATTTTCGATCAGAACTCGCACGCCGAGTTGGCTCGCCGAGGGAAGCACTTTTCGAATGCCCTGGATGGATCGTTTCCAGACGTCTTCGTGCGTTTCCTCTGGACCCGTGACCTTGCCGGGCACAAGCAAGACTGAAAATCCACCGAGCGCATGACAGTCGAGGAGTGCTTGTTCGAGATGCCCCACTGCTTGCGCGCGAACCTCTTCTTGTGGAGAGGAAAGTCGGATATTCCAGTGCTTCATGTCAACGACGCCATGGACTGGCATGCCGGTAGCCCGCCGCGCCGCAGAGACGTCATCGATGGTAAATCCTTCTAGCGGACTGACAAGCTCCATGCCGGAGTAGCCCAAATCCTTGCAGAGTTGGAATTTTTCAGTGACGCTCCCCTCGATTTCGATCATTCCCCATTTCACTGCCGTGAAGAGTTTTCGAGCGGGGGGCAACAAATCTGACTGATCGGCAGCAATGTTCTTCGACGCAAGCGCTGGCAGTAGAGAAAATGCTACTGCACAAGATGCGGAATTCTTAAGGAAATGTCGTCGATCGAAAGAAGAGTCAGAATTACCGAAACGAAGAGGCATTCAATCTTCTCGAAGAGGGAAGGGTGTTGCAATGGAATCTAGTGGAGCGAAAGGGAGTCGAACCCTCGACCTCTGCATTGCGAACGCAGCGCTCTCCCAACTGAGCTACCGCCCCAAGACTCTTCATTTTGATTCTAAATGGTGACCTGGAGAGTGTCCAGGTGCAGGAATGAGCGCGGAACTCACTTGGCCTTGGTGAGGAAAGGGCGGACTTCTGCGACGAAGTCGCCGGCGTCGGCAAACTGGCGATAAACGCTTGCGAAACGCACAAAGGCGACCTCATCGAGGTCGCGCAAATGTTCCATGACTAACTCGCCTAAGCGCTGGCTATCGATTTCAGTTTCAAATGAACCGTAGACGTCATTCTCGATAGCGGCTACAGTGCGCTCGATTTCGCGGTCGCTGATCGGTCGCTTCCAACATGCCCGTTCCAGGCCACTCTTGATCTTGCCACGAGTGAAGGGGACGCGCGAACCATCGCGCTTGACCACCTTGATGGTGGATTCTTCGATCCGCTCGTAGGTGGTGTAGCGACGCCGACACTTGAGGCACTCCCGACGGCGACGGATAGAGAATCCATCCTGGCAAGCCCGGGAGTCAATAACACGATCATTATCAGTGCGACAGAAAGGACATTTCATGGTCACTACTATACACTAGCCATGCCGCCAGTAAACTACTGCACAAGCTGGAGGGAGAAAAAACTTTTTCTCGAATGAGGACAGCCGATAGGGGCCATGGAAGGAAGGATTTGAGACAGATTGTTGGTAATTTGGGAGGACTACCCGTGAAGGCATTTGATTTGCTCTCTCGCCAATTTGTTCTGCGCTCAGTTGAAATTAAACAGTTGAGAGCAAATTTATAAAGAAGTGTTCCCTGTGGTTCTAATCAATCGTGAGAGAGCAGAAGTTATTGCCCCCCAATGCTGTGGAAAACTCGTCTGAGGAATCTTTGGGAAAGTGTTCTGAAGAGAAAAGCCAATGCGGCGAACAAGCTCTTTACTTTTCTTTCGACCAGTCCCGCCGCTGGCGGCTGCTGGGGATGTCCATTGCCTTGCGGTACTTGGTGACGGTGCGGCGGGCGACGGTGATACCGGCTTTGGCGAGTTCGTCCACGAGCGCGTCGTCGGAGAGTGGCTTGGTCTTGTCTTCGTTGTCGACGATTTCCTGTAGCTTGAGTCGCACTTTGTCCCAGGCGACTTCCTCGCCGTCAGCACTGGTCGTGCCACCTACAAAGAAACGTTTCAACGGGAAGATTCCCCGCGGCGTCTGCATCCACTTATCATCCACGGCTCGGCTGACCGTGGTGACATGCACGCCGACTTTATCCGCGATTTGTTGCATCTTCAAAGGTTCGATGAATTCGGGCCCATTGTCGAGGAAGCTCGTTTGATGGTCCACGATGGCCTGCGACACCTTGGTGAGCGTGCTGCGGCGTTGTTCGATGGCCTCGATGATCCACTGGGCCGAATTGACTTTGCGTTTGATGTACTCGCGGGTCTCTGCGTTTGTGGTCGGATCCTGGAGCAGATTGCGGTATGTGTTGCTGATGTAGAGCGACGGCAATTGTGTATCTTCTAAGCGGACTTCATAGCCCCCCTCGTCCTTGCGTTCTACATAGACATCAGGTGTCACCGACGGAGCGAAGGTTTCATTGAATTCCGCCCCTGGCTTCGGTTTGAGCGTACGCAAGTCTTCCCAGGCTTCCTGGATTGTCTCAATGGAAAAGCCGGTCTTTTTCACGATCAATGGCAGTCGATTGTTTTCCAAGTCTTCCAAGTGATTTTCGATCAGCACTTGCAGCTCTTCGAAGAACAACAAACCAGGAGTCAATTGCAGCAACAGGCATTCCTTGAGGCTGCGGGCGGCAATCCCGGGCGGATCGAGTCGCTGGACGATGGCCAAGGCCGATTCGGCAAGCTGCAGTTGTTCGGCGCGCCAGGACTTGGAGTCGCCGTTAATGTCTGTCGGTGCGGGCGGAATGAGCTC
Source organism: Bythopirellula polymerisocia (assembly GCF_007860015.1). Classification (GTDB taxonomy): domain Bacteria; phylum Planctomycetota; class Planctomycetia; order Pirellulales; family Lacipirellulaceae; genus Bythopirellula; species Bythopirellula polymerisocia. The sequence continues at coordinate 3,681 of NZ_SJPS01000020.1, read as the reverse complement.
TTCCAGTGGTGATTTGAGATAGCCGTTACTATCGAGGTTATAGATGATCCGTTCGCACATTTTCTTCAGTGGAGCATCGAGGTCAAACCAACTTAGCTGGTGATCGAGATAGTCCAGGAGCGACTCGGGACGCGAAACCATGTTGGCCATGGCGTCGTGATGTCGATCGGACTCCGCTTCCATCTGCCCTCGCGAGGGGCGGCTACGCTCCTCGTATTCGTCGGGCAGATTGTCGGTCATGTTCATCAGCCGTTCAAAGTCGTCCTCGTTATTGGTATCGTCTCTGACGACCAACTCTTTTTCAGATTCAGTCGGCGCATCCGAATTGTAGGATTCCTCTTCGAGATCGGAGGTTTCGTCGGTGAGCTCGGCTTTGTCGAGTACCGGATTGTCTTCCATCTCCTGTTCGATGCGTTCCTGCAGTGCAAGGATCGGCAACTGCAGAATCTCCATGGACTGGATCATCCGCGGTGCGAGCACCTGCTTCTGAGCCATCTGCATCTGTTGGCCGAATGAAAGTCGCATTGAATGAAACTGCTGGTTGATTTTGAACTAAAAAAGTATCTGATTCAGCAGAACGACCTGCTGGTATCTCGATCTGTAGCATAATGTGGTTGCTACTCGAAGGTCAAACTTGGACCTTCACTGGACTACCCCAATTCTAGTGTATTAATGGGGATTTGGTGCGATAGAAATGCGAAAAGAAGAGCTGGCTAGAATTTGGGCTATTTATGGCTACCCGTGCTGGCGGAGGGTCAAGACTCTTGAAAAGTTACCTTGACAAATGGCGAGGTATGATCCCCGGAGTTCGGCGGAGATGCTCCAGTACAAGCAAAGTAGGGTGGGCACCGCCCACCAGATCTTAATCATTTGCTCCAACCAGAATTGGTGGGCGAGGGCCGCCCTGCCTCAAGCCGGATCCGATCCCCCGATCTGGCCGAGCATATCGCTTAGACCAGGCAAATTCATGCCACCGGTCAGTTCTTGCATTTGGCTGGCATAGAGTTCCTTTGCTTTTCGTTGGGCGTCGTTGATGGCTCCAGGAAGCAAATCCTCCAAGAGCTCGCGGTCTTGCTTCTCGACGAGGCCTGGGTCAAGCCGCACGGCCAAAACTTCGCCGGTGCCGCTCGCCTCGACTTCCACGAGCCCCGCACCTGCCGAGCCGACCACGCGCTTGGTTTTCAATTCTTCGGTGAGCTGCTGCATCTTGCCACTCATTTCCTGGGCCTGTTTCATCAGGCCAGGGAGATTGGCGAGGTTTTCTAATCCTTTGAACATGACTTATCTCCATTTTAACTGCATTGTGACGATGCCGGTTAAAGTTCTATTGGACGGGGGGGATGTATTTGATTCGTTGCGTGTCGCCGTCGAATAGTTCGATGGCCTTCTTCACAAACGGCTGGGACACCAATTCCATTTGTTGCTGGCGTCTTGAAGGGGGGGCGGCAGGGGCCGTCGAGGCCGATTCATCTCTTTTGGCCGCTTGCAACATCAACGGGACTTTTCGCCCGCAGACCTCTACAAGAGCGGACTCCAACCGAGAACGGTTCGAGGGCCGTTCACACGAATCGCGGTAGAAACTCTCTGAGAATGTGATCACCATGCGTCCCTCGGCATCCACTGCGACTTCGTCCACATGGGATGCATGGTCGGCGACCATGCCGTTGAGTGAATCGAGTGCCTGCTTCCAAATCTGTTCAACGTTCTCGGCGGTGAGTGCAAGCGTAGGTGCCGGTGAGGCAGTTTCTATGGCTACGCCTGTCGTAGGTTCTGGCGCAGCTTGTATGGTCCGCGGAGACACTGGGTCTCGGACTATCGGGGCGGGTCGAGTTGATCGGAGCTGGCTAGGGGGACCGTTTTTTTTTATTGCTGGGGGTGCTTCTCGCGAATTGGTGGGTGACTCGCGGAGTTGTTCCAGGAGCATCGCCAATTCGTCGAGGTTGTCCAACTGGCAGACTCGCACGACTGCCATTTCGGCTAAGGTACGGGCGTGGGTGCTCACCCGCATGCGGGCGGCAGTCTGGTCGAGTACCTGCACGATGGCCAGCAGGGTATGCACCCCCAGTTGCTGGGCGATTTCACGCACTTCCTGCCGTTGGCCAGGCAGAGCGTAGAGCAGGCGACTTTCGTCGCATCCAACGGCCTGGGTCATCACGTCGCGGAAGTACCCCAGAAGTTGATCAATCAACTGGCTCACCTCAGCCCCTTCAGCCAGGGCGGCGTCGAGTTCCGACAGGGCCGTCGCGGCATCACGGTTAACCAGTGGGAGGACGAGTTGACTCAAACGTGCAGCCGGGGCGATTCCCAACATTTCCGTAACATCGGCGGCGGTGATCGTGTTGCCACCTCCCGAGAGCAATTGCTCGAGAAGCGATTGGCTGTCGCGCATCGAACCGGCGGCCCGCATCGCCAGAATTTGCAGGGCATCAGGCTCGGCAGAGACCCCTTCGGCCTCGGCAATCTGGGCGAGTCGCTTCTGGATGGCCGTCGACTCGATCCCGGCAAAATCGAATCGCTGACAACGCGACAGGATCGTGATGGGAATCTTATTCGCCTCGGTCGTGGCGAAGATAAATTTTACATGTTCGGGTGGCTCCTCAAGCGTCTTGAGCAGCGCGTTGAACGCTTCCTTGGTGAGCATGTGGACTTCGTCGATGATGTAGACCTTGAGCCGCGCACGACTGGGGCGGACTGCGACGTTCTGCCGGAGTTGGCGAATCTCGTCGATACCGCGATTGCTGGCGCCGTCGATTTCCAGGACATCGACATCATCTCCGGCTGCGATCGACTGGCAGATTTCGCATTCGTTGCAAGGTTGCGGAGTTGGCCCCTGTTCACAGTTGAGGGCCTTAGCAAGAATGCGGGCCGCCGAGGTCTTGCCGACCCCGCGCGCTCCAGTAAACAAGTAGGCGTGGCCGACCCGATCACTGGAGATTGCCCGTTTAAGGGCTTGGGACACATGCTGTTGGCCAATGAGTTCGTCGAATCCCTGAGGTCGATACCGCCGAGCAACGACTACGTAGTCTGCTCCGGTTGTCGTAGATCGGTCTTCCTCAGTCATCGACATTCTATCGCCGCTTGCGGTTTAGCGGGAAAAAAAGAAAAAATCGCGACCGCTGGTGAGAGGCCCCCACACAAAGAAGCACAAGCTTATGGCTGCTGTGTCTCCACCCTGACCAGGTTCGCGAGGCCCCCATTGCAGAGACCCCTCACCTGCGGACGCGATGATTGATTTGCTAAGCCTTCTTTGTACGCTCTAGAGACCAGATCGTCAAAGGTGCCTCGTTCTATGGGTAATTACGCTTGGCAAAACATTGCACAATGCCCCGTACAGAATCCTGTAATTCACGAGCTGATCGGTATCCGGGGTGCATTTTCGAAAATTCTATGCAGTAGTCTGCTGTGTGAGCGTCTCGAAAGTAGGTGTGAAATTTGCTCTAATTCTGTTGTGCGGGTAAGTCTTCCTATTTTCCACATTTCTAGGAGTCGATCATGTCCACATCCCCCCAGGAATCTTTGGACCTCAACGAAGAAGAACAGCTCCTATACGAGCTTTTAGAGGGCTGCTTTGAGCAGGAGCGTAAGCGCGTGGCTAAGCTGCTGGCCGATAAGGACGACTCGAACCTGTTCGGCCAGACGGAGTACGATCTCCGCGACCGGGTGCACGCCCTGGGAGCGAAG
>NZ_SJPS01000019.1 GCF_007860015.1 Bythopirellula polymerisocia | reverse complement strand
GAGCGAAGCCGGCTCTGACGCCGTCTGCCACCTCCGCGCCCTTTACCTCAGCCAACCCGGCGGCTGGGGCGACTACTGGAAAAATTACCCAACCTAGCTCCACTACCCACAATCATGATGCTCACACTAGTCTGCTTGCTTGTTGCTTCCCAGGCAATGGCGGGCGATCCTATTTCAGAGGTTTATCCGGAAGCGGCGAACTCTGGCTGCATGAAATGCCACGCTGGCATCGAACTGACCCGTGAACCAGGATCGCAGATGCTCGACGAATATTATGACCCGCGGTCGCGAGCAAGTTGACCCAGCCGGATGCATTGTCTGCCACGGCGGTGATCCAACGATCTCCGACGACAAACAGGCGGCCCACGGAGGCCAGTTCTATCCTGCTCCTGCCAGTCCCTGGGTCAATGAACATACCTGCGGACAATGCCACGAGGAGCATGTCCGCGTGTAATGGCACAGTCTGATGATGACCGAGGCGGGAAAAATCCAAGGGACTTCTTGGGCATTTGGCTCTCTCGAGGGATACAAGCACACCTTGGGGGAATTATGCAGTAAAAAATCCCGAGGACCCCCACGATCGACTGGCAACCGACCAGTACCGTGCCTACATGAAAGCTCTCCAAAAAATTGAACCCAATGTCTTTGTCGATGAGCATAAATCGCTTCCCGAGGCATTGAAGAAAGATGAATTGGCACGACTCAAGGAGGACCCCAGTCTGGCCGCCTTTACCTACATCCGGTAGGAATGTGAACGCTGCCACCATGCTGTCAAAGGCCGACAAGCCCGGGGAGACTATCGCGGCATCGGATGTGCCTCGTGCCATACGCCTTACAGCAACGAGGGATTCTATGAAGGGTGGACCCCACAATTTCTCGTGTCGAGCCAGGGCACATGTTAGTCCACTCGATCCAGGGAAGCCGAGAAGCAAAGGTCACCGTGCATGATACGACCTACAGCGGCATCCCGGTAGAGACCTGTATCACTTGTCACGATCGTGGCAAACGAATTGGAGTCTCGTTTCAAGGGCTCATGGAAACGCCATAACTATGCATCTACCACAACCAGGTAGAGTCGCTCACGGTGAACGTGAGTGGTACCTTGCGAAGGAATGTGTTGGGAGCAATCGCCATTGAAAAGAACGATCGCAACTTCCCGCAGCGGCAACGATGACCAAGCCCAATCAAATTCAGTAAATTTCCACAAGACCATCAACGAATTAACAAAACAGGCGAGTACGCAAACCACTACTTGTACGCAGCAACCTGGAAGGAAACCACTTTTTTCTTTTCTAACTTGACAGACTCTTACAGGAAGGTTTTATCGTCCGCCGCTAGAAAATCCCCATTTGGGGGTGTGGGGGGTGGTTGCTGGGGTGGCGTTGCGGCCAAGTTCCGGGGTTTGGCACGCCGCCGCTCCTGGCCCCGGGCGAAAAACAGTGCTTTTGCCTTCGTGAATCAGTACTGGTACAATCGGTTCAGGTGACAAGTGTCACCATTAACGCTTGCTTTACGAACATATCGAAAGTGTGCCTTATGTGGTTGCGTGCTTCCGCGATACTCTTGGCTTTTCTTTACATCTCTCCGTCATTTGCCGACGATCTTCAATTGACCTTGGACCTGAAGAACACCATCTCCAACGATGCGACCAGCGGGGGTACCTGGCAGCTGTTTGCTCGGAAACTAGAAACCGGCGGCGGGTCTGAAGGGGATTTTGGTGTAGCGGCAACCCGCGGCTTGCTTAATAACATCGATGTCAATTCCATTTCTTTCGCGTCGGGAATTGGCCAACCGACTACCGGTGGTCCTTACATTCAAACGTTGTCTAACGGTACGGTGGAGATCAACTACCAACAAGACCTCAGTGGGTCAGTTGTGACAGGGGTCGGTGTCAACTTTCCAGTGACCAGGGACAGTTTGATCGCCTCAGGCACCTGGCCCAGTGGTCCTCGGCCTACTTTCGGTATTGATCCGGATGGCTTCTCCTCGGCAGGAAGTTTTTTGTCGAGTGCTTCCGCCCCCTACTCACTAGTTTCCCCGGACAATACATTCACTGAAGTTGTTACCCTCGGAGACTTCAACAACTCTGCGACCATTACCTTACTCGACGTCGCCCCCTTCTGGCACCAATTCAATTTGAGTTGCTGTGGGCCTGAACCCTACAATCCTGCGGCTGACATCAACCAAAGCGGCTCGATTACAAGTTTGGACCGAGGTGCTTTCATCAGCTTATTCACGAGCTATGTATCTCCACCACTTGATCCAGCCCCTGAACCGACTGGCAACGAAGTGGGCCGATTTTACTTGACCGGAGATGTAGGTCCGCTGGCGACAGGAGCTACAGGGATACTGGAGGTGCGGGTTGATGTGGGAGAGAATGAAAGTTTTAACTTTGGCGGAATCGACCTGGGAATACGCCCGGGTACCCCTGGCGTTGTAAGGTTTACAGACGCTTCGATCTCTGAACAACCATCCACTTGGAGCCTTTCCAGAACTTCCCTCGAGGACGACTTCGTCGGTTTATTCGCGAATTCAGCGCTTGGAGGCGGATTGCCTTCAGGAATCGCTGGAGTCCTCTTCGCCACGATTGAGTATGAGCGGATCGGATCCGGGTCGACGACGGTTTTCTTTGAGATTGGTCCGGAATCCCTGGTGGACGGCACCCCAGATCACTATCCAGATGACACGAACCTTACGTCCGATTATGCTTTTTACCTCAGCACTATCGGACCCGAGCCGGGTGACTTCGATCTTGATGGCGACATCGACGGCCAAGATTTCCTTGTTTGGCAACGCAATCCCAGCGTCGGCAATTTGGTAGACTGGCAATCGAACTACAGCAGCAGTTCCTTGAATGCTGCGAGCAGCACCGTCCCAGAGCCGAACTCACTGTTGCTTGGCTTTGGTACGTGCGTGTTATTGTTTGCAAATCGTCAGCGATACAGACTTCATCCATAACGTGCTCATAATGCTAGCGGCCATGTTTGGCGAAATTCTCTTTTGTTGAGCTAGCGACACCTGCCAGCGGTCACTCTGTGGTCACAACTGCTGCCATAAGAACGACTACTTGCTAACCAATCGTAACCAGCGGTGGCGGGCAAATCTGCTCACTAAAACTGCATTCCGCTAAGTACAGCGGCTTTATCGTCCGCCGCTACTTACGTTTGCGTCCTTGACCCCTCAAAATCGCTCTGTGAGTGGTTCCATTGTGGCCCTGGGTGAACGTCCCTGCCGTTGACCTGGAGACCCCTCTTGAACCTACCTTTCATCCCCTCTGTTGTCTCCCATTGCTCCTGTTCAACCAATCCAGGGGGTACCCCACAATGCCGAAGTTATTCTTGAATCGTTCCTTATCGGTTTGTGTTGGCTCCGAAACCTGGGCGTGAGTGGCGGTATTTTCTGCTCTGGCAGTCAGGGCCTAACCCAATACGGAAATTTCTCCAATCCCCTCCCCGGCCGCTACCGCGTCCGACCCTCCCGGGGGAGGGTACTGGGAGAGGCAGTTTGTCGTAACTTTGCGCAAGTTTTTGGCCGCGCGATTCGTTAAAATCTCAAAGTAAGCTGTTAGCCGTTAGCTATTAGTTTTTAGCCAGAGATCGCCGCAGTTTCGCCTTTTTTCTGGCCAAATGCTCACAGCTAACAGCTAATAAGCCTGAAGCAGCAAACACCGTGGATTCAAGTTACTGGGTCGGCAACTGTTTTCACTTTGAGCCTGCATGATGGTGTTCACCCTAACGGATGAAAACTCGGTTGTAGCCGTAGTATGAACATTCCTCCATTCCCCAATTCCTCCTATTCCTTCTATTTCCGTAGGAGTAATGATACAAATCTTGGCAGCTTGCATCAATTTATTGAACATGAGGTAACAAAGAAAACGGAGGGAATGGAAAGGATAGAATCAGGAACACTAATCCACGCTAATCAGTGCTAATCCAGGTTAGTGAATATTAGCGAACATAAGTGTTTCTTCCTTCATTGCTTTCATTCTCTCTGTTAGCTTGGTTAACTCCTGTTCCACGAATTTTGGTTACGGCTAGGTCCCGCTCTGGATTACTCGTTCCGGCTTACGGCTTTCCCCCTCTCGCCACTCTCCACTCGTCACTTTTTTAGTAGAAATTGTGCCACTCTGGTTAGTACAATGTGTCTTGCCATCCACCAGGCAAGTACCTTGATAATCGAATTGTTTTTTTGTTGCCCAAGACCGGCGACTGGGCTAGAGATCCGTCGGTAGAGTGCCTGGCCTTCGATTGCGCGAAGCGATTTAGTTTTGTCACGCGGAGACGTGGTTTTGTGTTACAAAACTCACAATACTCGACGACCCCGGCAACGACGTAAGCCTCAACCCATCAACGCTTTGCGGAAAGCCGGCCCCACGGAAAAGGAGGGGGTTTAGTTTTGAAAAAAAAGTTTTCTACGAAATGACCGCGACAAAACCCCCGCCACGATGCGCAGAAGCGATAGATGATTACTGGCTTTACGCAGTCTGGAATATTCAAAGTGGTGACCAACATGACCAGGTTGACCAACAAGACTATCATGAATCGCCACACAGTCACCAACGGGCCGACATCCGGGCGAGGCCAATAACTCAACGTGAAAAGACTTGAACCACAGAGGTCCCAGCGCGGCACCAAGCCGCAACCAAAATTATTGTGAACATGAGGAAACGGAGGCAACAGAGAACAGTACTCAGAGACTCCGTTTGCTCTGTTATCTCCTGTTTCAAATAATCGATTTGGAATTAGTTGGGACTGTACCGCACGGCACCTAACTTCAAATCTCGTTTGGACTGATGGTAATTATTCTGAAAAAATTGTGTAGACTGCGAAAACTTTCACCCTTAGTAGCAAGGAGGTCACAGAGGTAAGGAATGAAAGAGACACCGGGGAGATGATGTATGCTCTCTACTTGCTTCGACTACATGCTTGAATTCCTCGGTGTTCTCTGTGTGCTCTGTGGCAAATCATTCGTCTCTTTTCAGTTTGAGTAAATAAATTCCCGATTTCGACAGGAGAAAGAGTTCGCTTGGCCTCGGAAATAAGGGGAGCATCATGGGCCTTGAATGAACAAGTGGAAGCAGAGACAACAGAGATCTGTAAAGATTAATCTTCCAACCTATTGTTCATTCGCTCTGTTGTCTCTCTTTTCTCCTGTTCAAACCAACCTGGGGAGTAAATCAATTTACCGAAGCTATCGTTGAACCGTTCTTTAGAATGGTGGTTCCCTCCAAAATTTCGAGCACTACGTTGAGTAATCAACCTGACACTGGCGATTCCTGGCAGCAACACTACCCCTTCACCCGCCATTTGTGCGATGTGGCAGGCGGGCGCATGAACTATGTCGACGAAGGACCGGAGGATGCTGGCCAGACGCTGCTGTTTGTCCACGGGAATCCCACCTGGTCATTTCATTGGCGGCGCTTGATCGAAGCGCGCCGTGAGCGATTTCGTTGTGTTGCCCCCGACCACATTGGATGTGGTTTGAGCGATCTACAGACTCGTCCATTGCTATTGGCCGATCACATTCGGAATTTAGTGGAACTTGTCAGACAACTGGATCTCCGTCGAGTCACACTCGTGGCCCAGGATTGGGGAGGTGCCATTGGGCTTGGAACACTCCTCCAAGAACGAAGTCGGTTCGAGCGGATCGTGTTGTTCAACACAGGTGCTTTTCGACCGTGGTTTATTCCCTGGCGGATTCGCGTCTGTCGGTGGCCAGTTTTTGGAAAGTTCGCGCTGCAAGGTGGCAATGCGTTTTCGCGAGCGGCGTTGCGGATGACGCTCTTTCGAACTAGCCGACTTGACCCTGATGTGGCCGACGGATACCTGGCGCCTTATGACAGTTGGACGCGCCGTGCTGCTGTGTACCAATTCGTGAAAGATATTCCGCTCTCCGCGAGTCATCCGACCTGGCAGACCTTGGGTGAGATCGAGGATGCTTTGCCGAGTCTCGCGCATTTACCCCAGCTCTTGATCTGGGGAATGCAGGATTGGTGTTTTACTCCAGAGTGTCTGGAGAAGTTTTGTCAGGCGTGGCCTGCGGCAGAAGTGCATCGGCTGGCCGACGTGGGGCACTGGGTTGTAGAAGATGCCCCGAAGGAAGCGGAGCAAATCGTATCCGATTTCTTGACACGCACAGCTGATCTTAGCGCTGGAGCAAATGCATGATGGATCTCGCAGCCTGTGCGACGCTGGCCTGCATCTGGGAGGCGACCGCACCCAAGCCCGGGAATGTCTATCGCGGGGCAGATTTCGAGGATGTCACTTTTGCGGATTTTCTGACCAGCGCAGCGATTCTTGGCAAACCGATCGCCTCGGCGAGCAAAGTGGGTGTCGGGCGTGCCGTGCTGGATTGCATTGCTGCCATTCAAAACTCTGTGGGCACGAACACTTACTTGGGGACCGTATTGCTGCTGGGCCCGCTAGCCGCGGTCAAAGCTGACATCTCGCTGCAAGCTGGAATCTCGGAAGTGCTGCGTGCTTTGACCCCCGCAGACACTCATTGTGTTTACGAGTCAATTGTGTTGGCCAACCCTGGCGGGCTCGGCAGGGCAGACACTGCCGACGTCAACGAAGGGACACCCAATATTACTCTGCTTGAAGCGATGAAGTTGGGGGCCGATCGAGATATGGTCGCCCGACAGTACACGAATAGTTTTGAGCAAGTATTCTGGGTGGCGGATCGGATCGCTGGGGCTGGTAGGCCACTTTGTGCGGCCATCGTGGCAGCTTTTCTCGAATTGCTCGCGGACTATCCCGATAGTCTCATCACACGCAAATGTGGGATGGAATTCAGCCGTCTGGTATCCCAGCGGGCGGCCAAAGTCCTCTCGCTTGGCAAACCGGGGGATGAATCGTTTGACGAGGAAGTCGCAGAGTTCGACTTCTGGCTCCGCGCGGATGGCCACCGCCGCAATCCGGGGACCTCAGCGGACCTGATCGCGGCGGGGTTGTTTGTGCTGCTGCGTGAGAATCGCGTAGAATGGCCTGTGAGGTTTTATTGAGTAAGAGCGAGTCAGTGAGTAAGTGAATTAACGAGTACTTACTCACCTACTCACGTACTCACAACAAGCCACTCGATTACTTTCAATATTAGCCCGTTACGGAAAAATAGATTCTTGGAAGAAACATACTACATACGACTGAGCAAAGAACGCTTTGTGTTTAGTGCTGCGCACTTCATCACCTACAATGGTGACATTTGCGAACCCCTGCACGGGCACAACTACCATGTGACGGCGGAGATTCACGGACCGCTTGACGAAAATCACTACGTGGTCGATTTCATGGTGGTCCGAGATGCACTCCAGAAAATTGTTGATTCACTGGACCATCGCATGTTGCTGCCGCTGGAGCATCCGACAATTCGCGTTGCTGTCGAGGGGGAAGAGGTGCACGTGGAACATGGCGCGCGCCGCTGGGTTTTCCCTTGCCAGGACTGCGTGCTCTTGCCGCTGGCCAATACCACAGCGGAGTTGCTGGCAAGGCATATCGCCAATCTGCTCTTAGAAGCTATGCCAGGCATTTCTCCTAAACGCCTCTGCGTTGGGGTGGATGAATGCGACGGGCAATGGGGTAACTACGAGATTCGCTCATGAAGTCGATTGCTAGCACCGATTTCAGTAGGCGATACCCCTGCTCTATTCGTCAAACTCTGCTCAAGTCCCCCAAGTTGGTTGGCCGATTCTATGTTTGAGTCTCCCAAGCTTTCCTGGCGCGAGTGCTGCGCTGAACTCTTTTCTAACGAACTAGCATGAATGACCTTCGCAAAGCCGCTGTATTGCTCGCCTCGCTTCCAGAAGAAGAGGCGGTCGCGATTCTATCACGCTTAGACCCCAAGCAAGTCGAGCAGGTATCGATCGAATTAGCACGACTTAAGGGTGTTCCTACGCAGGAACAAGATCAGGTGATATTGCAGTTTGCGGAGTCGAACCCTTCCAGTTCTGTCGAATCAGGTGGACTTGATCGGGCCAAGCAGCTTGTGCAAATGGCGCTTGGCAAGAATGCCAATTCCACGCTGGACAATATTCGGCAGTCCATTGAAGAGATTCCATTCTCCTTTTTGCGGCATGTCGATAGCCAGAACATCCTGACCTATGTGGTCGATGAACATCCCCAAACCATTGCACTGATTTTGTCGCATCTGCCCGCTCAGTCGGGTGCCGAGATTCTCGCTGGCCTTCCTGCTCAGCGACAAATGTCGGTAGTGCAGCGCATTGCTGCCATGGGTCAGACCAGCCCAGACATTATCCACGAGGTCGAGCAAGGACTCGAACGCCGCATGTCGAGTCTGATGGGCCAGAGTTTTGAAAATGCAGGTGGTGTGGGAGCGGTGGCAGAGATGCTCAATGTGTCCGACCGCACGACCGAACGAACCTTGCTTGAGAACCTATCCCAGGAAGATCCCGATCTGGTGGAGGAAATTCGCCGGTTGATGTTCGTCTTTGAGGATATGGTCAAGTTTAACGACAAAGACATGCAAATCGTGCTCAAGAATGTCGAAAACTCGCAGTGGTCGATGGCACTCAAGGGTGCCAGTTCTGAACTCAAGGAAAAAGTATTCAACAACATGTCGCAGCGAGCTGGTGATATGCTTCGTGAGGAATTAGAGTTCCTGGGTGCAGTCAAACTCTCAGCGGTCGAGGCTAAGCAGCAGGAAATTGTCGACATTATTCGCCGTCTGGAAGATAGTGGGGAACTCGAGATTAATAACGGTGCCGAAGAGGAACTGCTAGTCGAGTAGGAAAACGATGGAATTTGGGAATGCAGGAATTTCTTTGGTCTTCCTTCCCCCATTCATCGATTCCTTCATCTCCTCACCCCTCCAAAACCGCTCAATGATCCGCTAGCATGGACCTCTGCAATTTCACGCGGAGCAAACGTCCATGTCAGTAACCCCCATGATGCAGCAATACCATGAGGCCAAAGAGGCTGCTGGGGATGCGCTGCTCTTGTTTCGGATGGGAGATTTCTATGAGCTGTTCTTTGAGGACGCCAAGACGGCGGCGCGGGTGTTGGGGCTTTCGCTCACCAGCCGCGACAAAGGGGAGAATCCCGTCGCTATGGCTGGCTTTCCCCACCATCAGCTCGACAGCTACCTGACCAAGATTATTTCTGCCGGATTGCGTGCTGCGGTCTGTGAACAAATGGAAGATCCAAGGCAGGCGAAGGGGATCGTCAAGCGGGCCATTACGCGCGTGGTGAGTCGGGGCACGGTGACCGACGATGCACTTTTGAATCCGGCGGAAAGCAATTTTCTGTTGGCTATTTCACGTAACCTACCTAAGTCAGAGGGAAAATCCGGCCTCGCTTGGATTGATATATCCACCGGCCGCTTTGAAGCCGCTGTTGTTTCGACAGCGAAGTTGGACGACGAATTGGCCCGCATTGCACCGGTGGAATTGTTGGTCAGCGACGACTCAGCGCCACTTCCTCCCTCATGGAGTGAAGGGCGTCTCGTTACGCGTCGACCAGCCTGGGCGTTTGGCTCTGAAGCAGCGCAGTCGGCACTCACTAAGCATTTCGGTACCCAGTCGCTCTCGGGCTTTGGCTTTGAGGAAGACGACTCCCCTGCCCTGTCGGCTGCAGGAGCGGTACTCGATTATTTGACTGAGACACAGAAGTCTTCACTCGATCATATCGCCAGCCTTTTTCCCTACCGAGTCGGTAATGCACTGGAAATTGATCAGGCAACGCGCCGCAGTCTGGAGATATCGCAATCACTGCGCGAGGGTCGCCGGGAGGGATCGCTACTGGGGGTAGTTGATAGTACGGTGACAGCCATGGGCGCTAGGCTGCTGGGGGATTGGTTTGGCAGTCCGCTTACGGATGTCGAGCGGATCAATGCAAGGCTCGATGCGGTCGGCGAACTTGTTGTCCACCCCGCTGTGACTGCCGAGGTGCGGACCGAGCTCAAGGCGATCTATGACATGCAACGGCTCTTGGCCCGTGTTACTACGGGCCGCGCGACACCTCGGGATTTGTGTTTTGTCGCACGGACGCTCAGTAGCCTGCCGAAGGTGAAGGCCAAATTGACTGGGAGAAGTGCCGAGCGACTTGCGCTACTCGAATCTCGGATCGATTTGTGCGCCGATATCCGCGGCCGACTGGAAGCGGCATTGGAAGATGACTGCCCTCTCACGACTCGCGACGGCGGATTTATTCGCAGCGGTTTTCATGCCGAACTCGACGAGCAACGAGAACTCATGCGGGGTGGCAAACGCTGGATGGCAGAGTATCAAGCTCGGGCCGTTGAAGAGTCTGGCATCCCAAGCATCAAGGTGGGTTTCAACAAGGTGTTTGGTTACTACTTGGAGGTGACCCACACCCACCGCGAAAAAGTTCCCGCGAATTTTATTCGCAAGCAGACGCTCAAAAATGCTGAGCGCTTCATCACGCCTGAACTCAAAGAGCACGAAGAAAAAGTGCTGGCCGCTGAGGAGCGATCGCAAGACTTGGAATACGAGCTCTTTGTTGAGCTGCGCGAACTAGTGGCATCGGCGACGCGCCGCTTGCAAGGAACCGCCGAGGCCTTGGCTGAGATTGATGTGCTAGCCTCAATGGCTGAACTGGCCCGCACACGCAATTATGTGCGTCCCGAGATGAGTGCTAACCCGGTACTCGACATCGAAGAAGGTCGCCATCCGGTACTCGACATTACCGAACCGGAAGGGACTTTCGTACCGAATGATGTAAGTTGTAAGGCACAAGTTGCGAGTTGCGAGGAAAGAGAGATAGCACACAACTCGAAAATCGTGCCTCGAAACTCGCTACTCCTCATTACCGGCCCCAACATGGCTGGGAAAAGTACTTACATTCGCCAAGTGGCGCTGATCACACTGTTGGCTCAGGTCGGTAGTTTCGTTCCTGCCAAGCGGGCGACGATTGGAGTGGCCGACCGTATCTTTGCCCGTGTCGGGGCCAGCGATGATCTGGCCCGCGGCCGGAGTACTTTCATGGTCGAGATGACTGAGACGGCTCGTATCCTCAACACTGCCACCGAGCGGAGTCTTGTGATCCTCGATGAAATTGGTCGCGGAACAAGCACTTACGATGGCCTGTCTCTTGCCTGGGCGGTGGTCGAGTATCTGCATGACCGTATCGGTTGCCGGACTCTCTTTGCCACACACTACCACGAGTTGACCGACTTGGAAGCGACGCATTCGGGAGTACAGAACTTGAACGTGGCCGTGCAAGAATGGCAGGGAGAAGTCGTGTTCCTTCACCAGATCGTCCCTGGCGCGGCCGACAAGAGCTATGGCATCCATGTTGCCAAACTGGCTGGCGTTCCCCGCGAAGTGAATCAGCGCGCCGAAAAGATTCTTGCCCAATTAGAAACCCAGCATGAGCAAAAGGGATCTGGTTCTCTCAGCGATCCCCCATCAAGAAATGGACATCCCATGCAGATGACGCTGTTTGAGACGATGGACCATCCTCTCTTAGAGACTATTCGAGGAGTACAACTGGATAGTACCACCCCGCTGGAAGCTTTTCAGATGGTGAAAGAGTGGCAAGAGCAGCTGGCCGAGAAAAAAGTCGTAAGCCGGCCGAAGTGAATTAGCCAATGCGATGAAATTCTCTCGCGACCGGATCTCGCTGCGGGACCAGCAGATCGCCGATCGGTGGACTGCCTCACTCGTTCCCCGCCAGCACTTCCAGCGTCTGCTTCAACTCTCGTCGTGTGCTCTCGCTATACTCGATGTCGAACCACACGATTTTGCCTGATGAATCGAGCACATAGATGCGGGGAAGCATGACCATGCCGACTTTGTCAAAAGCCTTGCCGTCAACATCGATGAGTTGCGGGTAGCTTGCTAATGCCGCTTTGACTTCTTGTTCTACTTTCTCCGTTGGGGTTTCTACCGCAATTCCCACCACTGCAACTTTCCCAGGTTCCGCGCTCGCAAAGACTTCTCTTTCCAGATCAGCTAGAGCCATGCGACTCATCCAGGGATCAGGGTGCCAGAAGAGGACGACGGTCGCTTGGCTCCCAAGGAGTGAACTCAAAGAAGCTTCGCCGCCTGACAATTTCTGCAGCTTAATTTCCGGTAGTTCGTCTTCCACCCGCACGCGGCACATCGCCGAGTGCGAGGTACTCAGGAATACTTCCGGAACCTCCAAGGAGTTTTCCTCCGCAATCTCCTTGCGGACCACATGGGGTTTGAGGTTGGGCTGGAAATCCGTGGAAGACGACGACTGTTCAGCCTGCGAATAGGAGGGCGATTCAACTTCAGTTTGAACTTGCTGTTTGGGTGCCAGTTGTGCCACGGAATGGTCTGAAGGCGATTGCGAGCAACCGATTTGCAATGCGGAGAGAACAATTGCAATTTGCGAAATTCGTAATGATAAATTAATCGTCATGACAAAAGACTCCTTGCTGCAAGCCTAGTCTCGCGGAGAAGTGAATTGAATGCTTGAGCGATACCCGATTGTCGAAAGTCTGGCTCTGGCAGTCAACTACCGCCACCGGCATAACCGGTTACTCGACCAATTTTATCGCAAGATCTCGGAGTTGTTTCGCTTCGACCTCGCCGGGCGCTTCAGTCATCAGATCGGTAGCCTTTTGCGTTTTGGGAAAGGCTATGCAATCGCGAATATTTTCCAATTGGGCAAACAGCATCACGCAGCGGTCGATCCCCAGGGCGATGCCGCCGTGGGGTGGGGCACCATATTGCAGGGCATCCAGCAGAAAGCCGAAACGATCTTTGGCGGTAGCTTCGTCGATGCCCAACAGCGAAAACACCTTGCTTTGGACCTTATTGTCATGGATTCGGATTGTGCCGCCACCAGCTTCGTAGCCGTTGACGACAAGGTCGTACGCCTTGGCGCGGCACTTGCCTGGGTCGGAGTCCAAAAGTTCCAGGTCTTGGTCACGAGGGGCTGTAAAAGGGTGGTGCATGGCCTGCCAGCGGCCTTCTTCTTCATCCCGCTCGAACATCGGAAACTCGACGACCCAGGAGAAATTCATCTGCCCTGGCTCGTAGAGCTTCATCTCGCGAGCGATTTTTGAACGCAGGGCATAGAGTGCTTTGCATGTCACGGCAAACGAGTCGGCCACGAACAACAACAAGTCTCCAGGTTCAGCAGAAAGGCGGTCGCCGATTTTCTTGAGCAAATCGGGAGTGAAATTCTTGGCGATCGTGGAATTGAGCGTGCCGTCTTCCTCGACTCGGAACCAAGCCAAGCCCTTCGCACCGTACTCGGCTACAAACTCAGTGAGAGCGTCGATTCCTCGGCGGGAGTATTGATCCGTTCCACGCTTGGCATTGATCGCTCGCACACGACCGCCGGAGGTGGCGACACTGTGAAATACTCGAAACTCTGTTTCGGCTGCCAGATCGGTACAATCGACGATTTCCATCCCGAATCGCAGGTCGGGTGCGTCGTGGCCGAATCGCTCCATTGCCTCATCATAAGTCATGCGAGGCAGAGGAGTAGGAACTTTGATTCCAAGATGTTGCTTCGCCAGCCGCGCGACCAGACCATCGATCAATCCAATGATGTCGTCGGCGTCAACAAAGGCCATCTCCACGTCGAGCTGCGTGAATTCGGGCTGACGGTCGGCACGCAAGTCTTCGTCCCGAAAGCAGCGTGCGACTTGCACGTAGCGATCATACCCCGCGATCATCAGGATCTGTTTGTACAATTGGGGAGACTGCGGCAAGGCGTAAAACATGTTGCGATGCACGCGGCTGGGGACAAGATAGTCGCGGGCCCCTTCGGGAGTACTGCGACCGAGGATCGGGGTTTCCACGTCGATGAAATCGTGCTCGGCGAAATAATCACGCATGTCCTTAATCAAGGCGGCTCGCAGCATCATTGTCTTTTGCATCTCGGTACGACGCAGGTCGAGGTAGCGATACTTGAGACGTAAGTCTTCGCCAGGGGCTTCATCGGCACTGGGCGAAACGGGAGGTGTGAGGCACTTGTTCAAGAGTTCCAACTTAGTAGCCCGCAGTTCGATCGCACCACTTGCCAGGCGCAGGTTGGCCATCCCTTCGGGGCGGGGGGCAACTTTGCCAGTGACTCGGATCACATACTCGGCCCGGAGCGACTTACTCGCCTCGATCACTGCCGAGGAAGAATCGGGAGGATTGAAGACCACCTGGGTAATGCCGTATCGGTCGCGGAGATCGACGAACAAACCACCGCCATGATCGCGGTAGCTATCGACCCAACCACAGAGTGTGACAGTTTCTCCATCGAGTTTTTCAGAAAGTTGACCACAGGTATGGGTACGAAGCACGGCGTCCTCTTCAAATGACAGTGGATGATTTGCGGAAAATGCAAGCTACTGATTGTAATTCCCGCCGCTGGAATCGGCTAGGTCGCGATTATTGCTGCCTCAGCCATTCGCCAAGCCGCTGCATCCCTTCAGCAGTGGAGACCTGAGGCTGGTAGCCAAAGTCCCGGCGAGCGGCGGAAATGTCGAACCAGTGGGAGCTGGCCAACTGCCAGGCGAGAAATCGAGTCATGGGGGGTTCCTGCGTGGTACCGATGATTCGATACACCCATTCGCAAACCTTGCCTATTCGCAAGGCAACACTTAGAGAAATTGACTTGTCCACAGCTGGCAGATTCGCCAGGGCTAGAATATCGTCGATCCACGGCCAGCAATTGACCGGCTCCCCTTGGCTGAGGAAATACGCCTTGCCTGCCACGGGCGAATTGGATTGGGTGAGGGTGTCTACCGCTTGCAGGTGGGCTGCTGCTGCATTTTCGACGAAGATCACGTCGACCAGATTTGTACCGTCACCCACGCGTCGCAGCCGACCGCTACGCACCCTCTCAATCAGTCGCGGCACTAGATGCGGATCTCCGGGCCCCCAAATCAGATGCGGTCTCAATGCACAAGTGACAAGTGGTTCACTGTTGGCCGCGAGTACCGCCTGCTCACCCAAGGCTTTGCTGCGAGAGTAGTGGCAGCCGTTTCGTTCGAGCCAGGTTAAATCGATAAGTGCATCGCATTCATTCACGCCCTCCTGATCATGACCGGCAAATGTCACGCTGGGGCTGCTGGTGTAGACCAGTCGTGGCACGCCGTGGGTTCGGCACGCGGCGATGACATTCTGCGTGCCCACGGTGTTCGCTTTGTAGAATCGTTGCCAGGGTCCGCCAATGCCGGCGATCGCCGCTGTGTGGAATACACAGTCGATTCCTTCGCACGCTTGAGCGATGATTCTCGCATCTTGGATGTCGCCTCGCACGACTTCTACGCCCATCTCGGACAGGTCTGGGTAAGTGCCGCGACTGAAACTTCGCACTCGATCGCCGCGCGCAAGAAGTTGCTCGACTATTGCGCGCCCGAGAAAACCTCCTCCGCCAGTTACGAGAGTGTGCATGGGATAGTGGTGAGTGGTGAGTGGTGAGTAGTGAGTGGGGTCGTCCCGTCCCCGGTAGATTCAACGCTGCATTTTGTGTTCACCCAACTCTTTAACTGCCCACTCCGCCAGTTGCTCGCGATTGATTTTTGAGTTGTGGCGTACGTCGACAGGGAGTTTTTGATGATAGTGCAAGAAGTTCTCAATCGTAGTCGTTTGTGGAAAACGCTTAGCCAACTCTTTGGCTTCCTTGCAGTCGCTTGAAGACCAAGTCACCTTTTTCCCCCTGCTAGGAAATAACTCAAGTATTGCTACGGGACTTTGATCCCCCGCAGGACCGATTCCCACCACAGCTGCGCGAGCAACAGTCGGGATCGTATTGAATATCTCCTCACAAGGAACCGAGAAGATGGTTCCATCGGCGGTTTCAATGCGATGATTCTTGCGTCCGCAGTACCAGAATCGCTCTTGTGAATCAAAGTATCCGACGTCCCCCATTCGGTGCCAGAGGGTGTTGCCGTCGGTAATCTTTGCTAAGGAGTTGCTAGGCGCTAAGCGCTGGACGCTAGTCAAATCTTCTCTGACTAGCGCCTCGCTACTCGCGCCTCGTGCCTCTCCCATATACCCCGGCGATACTTGCGGGCCGCGCACGATGAGTTCGCCGATTTCGCCGGGCGGCAATGCTTCGGCGTCGGCGATATTCGCAATGGGCTCATCGGTGATTCGTATTACTCGCCAATCGATCGAATTAAATTTGCGGCCCACGCACACTCCTGCGCCAAGTGCGGTCAGTTCGGCAGTTTCAGTAAGCACTTCGCTAGCAGCAATAGTTGCCACGGGGAGACTTTCCGTTGCGCCGTAGGGGGTGTGCATTTCGGCATAGGCATCGACGCAGGCCAAGGTTCGTTGCAGTACCTTGGCTGGCACTGGTGCGCCGCAGGAAAATATTTTTCGCAGGGTGGGAATTTGCTCGCCGTGCTGCTGGCAATAGGTGCTCAGCTTATCCCAAACTGCAGGAGATGCAAAAGCCTGGGTCACTTGCCAATCACTCGCAGCTGCGATCAGACGACGAGGGTCGGCAGAAGCGGGGCGTGAAAAATCCATTTTTGGAAAGACCGTGGTGATCCCCATCGCAGAGTTGAACAGGCCGAACAATGCAAAGCATGCTAAGTCTGCTCCACCGGGTTGGAGGTCGTACTCGCGGCGGATCTCAGCAACCTGGGTGTCGAACATTTGATGCGTGTACAGGACGCCCTTAGGTGGGCCTGTACTGCCGCTGGTGAAAATGATTGCTGCGGGGTCGGTGGCGCGCGAAGCCGGCAAGCGAGTGGTGGATGTTGCTCCTGTGGCCATTAGTTGTCGGTAAGTTGTTCCCCCCCAGAACCAGCGGCGACCGACAGTGACATTGAATTTTGCTTGAGGAAACCGTTTCCTGAGCAGTGTCCGCGCAGCCTGGGCGGGACTGATCGCGATGAAGCCCTCGGGCTCGGAAGCCGCGAGGCAATTTACTAAATGCTTCTTGCCCATTCCTGGATCAATCAAGATCGTAGTCGCGCCCGATCGCAAAAGAGCGAACACCAGTTTTACGAACTCGACACCGGGTTTCACAAGGAGCGCCAGCCGCGTACACGGCGTCACCCCCAGATCGACCAAGCCACGAGCCAGTGCCGTCGCATCACGGTCGAGTTCCGCAAAGGTGCAGGTGGCGTAGCTATTGCGTCCCGCTGCATCACCGAATCCTGGACACGCCACCGCCACCGAAAGCGGCATCCGCTCAGCAAAATGCGCGAGCCGATCGGCTACATTGACTGGCGTGTCGCTGAGTGAGAGTTCAGAAATTGGCATGATTCATTGTGGCAGTAGGTTAGTGATCATGGGAGGGGCAGGCAATTGGGTTTGGGGCTGTGTGTTTGGGGATTCGGACAATTCTCTGCGTCTCACGTTGGGCATGGTAGTCAACTTGGTCATGTTGGTCGCCACTTTGGATATCCAGACGAGGGATTCGCCGGGCAAGCGCGAGTTGCGTAAAGCCAGTCTTCTTCTATCGCTTCTGCGCATCATGGAGAGGGTTTAGTCACGATCATTTCGTAGAAAACTTTTTCTACAAAACAAAACTCCCCTCTTTTCCACCAAGCCCGATCACTGCAACTCATTTGCAGGTCAGGATTTGTGTCGCATCCGACTCCTTAGGTTTATGTGAGTTTTGTAACACAAAACTACCTCTCCGCGTAAAAAAATAAATCGCTTCGAGCCATCAAAGGCCAAGCGCTCTACCGACGGATCTCTAGCCGTGGTCCTTACAAATGCGCTCTCAGCTTACCAAGCTTGTGGCTCTGACCTCTTGAATCTGTTCTCAATAGTCAAACAACTAGCAGACGTTTCAGCGAACACTATTATCGCGATTGGGGGCCCGCTGTTTTCTTACTAAAAGTACCGATTCAGGCTCTTCTAAAAAAAATAAAAAAAATATTCCCAATGCCGTTTTCTGGATGGTTTATTACAGGGAAAAAATTGATTTGGGGGAGGGATAAGAGTTGATGAGGGGGCAAGATGAGGTCAGAGAAGAGTTGAGCGGCTAAGAAGTAGCCTAAGACCAGAGAAGAGTTGAGAGCTAATCTGAGAGCCAACAGCGGGGGCCTAGATCAGACCAGAAGAGCGCCGACAATCGCCTAAGATATAGCAGTAAGAATATAGGCCTTTCGGGGCGACTCGCCGAGAATTGGCGGGGGAGTCAAAAAAATAAAAAAATATAATATTTCTCTATCTCTTTCTTCTTTCTGTTGTTGTTTTGAATTGTTGGGGGGAAGATTAATTAGGGGGGAATAAGAAGATTTGGGGCCTAAGAATCAAAGATTAGTTGAGCGGCTAAGATTAGAACTAATAGTGGGGCCTAAGATGAGGTCAGAGAAGATCGCCGACAAGCGGCAAGATATGGCAAGTTCAGAATGTTATGGGGATTTTTGCCAGAATAAAAAAATAAATAAAATCTTTGAGTACTAATAGAATCTTTTTGGAGTTCTTTAGGGGGGATAAAAACAATGAAGCCTAATGAATCAATAGAGAGAATGAGTTCTTAGGGGGATTTTGGGGATTGCCTGAAGGAATGAAGAGTTGAGGGGGGGGCAAGCGGCCCAATGATATCAATGCCGAAATCGAGTCAACAAAGAATTCTTTAGCAGCTGGTTAGATTCTTAATCCCCCATCTAATATTTTTTTCTTTGTTATTATTCTTTTCCGGTCTTTCGGGCCTAAGAATGTATAGCAAGTAGGAATATAGGTCTTTGGGGGCCTTTCGCCGAGAATCGGCGGGCAATCAAAAAAATAAAAAAATAAAATCTATATTCTGGATTGAATTTCTTTGTTTGTTATATGATTTTTGAACAAGATTTAGGGCTAAGAAGTAGCCTAAGAACAATGAAGATTTGGGGCTATCTGAGAGTGAATAGCGGGATGATGATGGGCTAAGAAGATATAGCAAGGTCAGAATATCATTTAGCCCTTTGGGGGGATTTGGCGGGAATGAAAGAATAATAATAAAAAATAGAATCCTAAATCCTTAGAGTTAGAATGGTGCGTCATCCCAAACATCTTGATATATATATGGATTTCTCTTTTCTTCTTGATTAGATGGGACATAGAGATAATTTATTAATTTATTTTTAGTTTCATCATCGATTGATTTACTTTCCCGAACTACCCAGTGAAGATAATGCGGAGGAACTTCATTTAGTGGAATTCCGGCATATTTCCCGAAGATTAAAATTCCATATGGTACTTCGCCTTTTGGCTTGCGAACAACATCGATGAGCATATTCATTGCTTCGCGGGGGCTAATATTCTTATGCAGCCGAATTAGCCCAATCAGATTATCGAAATGACTTAGACTAATTCTACAGCCATAACATCGCCACTTAAATGTTGGGTATTTGTTGTCTTTTATTCTGAGGTTTATAGATCGTTTTTTACATTTAGGGCACGCTAAGGTTAGCCCTACGCTATTAGCTTCTGATTCTATGCCCAATTCTTCTAGGTATTTCTTTATTTTTGATACATCATCCCCCATATCACGTTCTAATTTCTCTAATTCTTTTTGCAGTTCATTGTAATTACTCATTACTCGCCTCCTTTTTAAAAAAATATATCCCGACCGATACCCTCATACTTAACATTGATTAGCTTTATTGCGCTTTAAGTTTTTTAGTTTGCGGAAAAGGCAAAAACATTATATTTTTTCTATGCTATATGTATTTTCTTTTAATGATTACTTGACTCTTAATTGTCTTGCTATCTTTCGGTTTTTTTGTTTTTTTATACATTCTCTCTTTTTGTCTTTAACGGGCGGAGATAGGTTTTGTAGGTACGGATTTTCAGACAGAACTGTCCGCTGAGTTAAAACCGCGAAAGAATCACACATTACCTAGGTAGAAGAGAAAGAATCAATCTTTCCTAACTGATCTATACACCAGAATTTCTGGAGTATGCTCAACATTTCCAAAAATTTCTTTCTATTTTTAATATACCTAGACAACAGATACTGTCTAAAGATTCTCTGGCATATTGAATTTATTTTTATATTTTTTTGATGCCGTTTTTGGTGCCGCAATTAAATTGCAATCGCATCGCTAGAAACAACTGTTGAAATTTCTGGCCCCGAAAAAGACAATAGATTCCCCCCCCAAATCAACAATAGATAAATCCCCCAAGAAGTCTCCTAAGAACTCTTCTAATAATCCCCCCAATAATAAAAAATTTCTATAACAGTAAGAATAAGAATCGGGGGGGAGATAATATTATTTGATAACGTCCTAATAGTTGCGCAGATTTGTTTAGCTTGAAACGGGCAGTCCCTGTTTGGTAGGAATTGATTTGTGTTAATTCGACCCCTACCAAGGACAGGAGACTGCCACGATGGCAAGTGTAGT
>NZ_SJPS01000018.1 GCF_007860015.1 Bythopirellula polymerisocia | reverse complement strand
GAAGCGGAGTGGCCTCGTAGGCCGCGCCCGCCCCCAACTCCTCCGCTGCTACGCAGCTACGGAGTTGGGGGCGGACCTACCGGCAGGGTTAACCCCAAAAACAAATGTGCGCATCTTGACGGACACTACCTATTATTTTTTTCTTTGTTATATATCTTTTTTGAAAATGCCCTTTTAAAGAGTCGAGATTTCATCGGGGCAAGATAAGACCATTTGCCGTCGGGGCGATTCTAGCTGCCGTTTTTGGAGCCTGTAATAAACAATGCGGGCATTCTGTGGGCTAGCTGGCGGGCAATTTTCCCCCCATCATTTTCCTTTTGCTATATCTAAAAAATTGTATCTCATTCCAAATTTTTCTTTCTGGCCATGTTGGTTTGAAATCATGCGAATAAGTTTTGGTATCTTAAGCATAGAAATGGGTTTAAATCCTTTTTCTTTGCACCATTGCTTATATTTCTCGTCAAGTTCTCTCCTAAATCCATTGAACCGCCCCTTCAATACCTCATCATAAAAGACAACGAAGTTTTCTGCTGGTTGTTCTTCTTGTTTAACATGCTTCTTATGAGGTTTAGACTTAACTTGGAAGTGTAGCCTTTTGTTCTTCACGCGAATTCCCATCCATCCAGCATGGATTTTGTAATTGCCCTGCTTCTTTAACTCAGGATCAATGACTCCTGTTTTTCTGAATTGCTTGATGAGAACTCTTCCAAGAGACATTATTGGAAGAACATCTTTACCCTTGGATTTGCACCATTCTGAGTAGTCCAAATAGATATCATGACTTTTGATTCTTGTATCATTAGTTGTCACCTCAATACATTCATCGAGATATTCTTGGACGTTATTCTTTGTTTGTTTTGGTAAGATTAAATCAAGTGGTTTCTTCGTATATTTATTTACAATTGCCATACTTACGGGAGAACCATCGCTCAGCTCATAATTTTCTTCGTTCATTATGGCAACCACTTTTGTCGTTGAGACACCTTGCCGCTTTAACTCAGTAGCTCTCTCAATCGCCTCCTGGCTCATAGTCTTTGTGCTTAGCTTGGCGGCTCTGGCACCATGTATACGGGCAGAAAACGACGTGCACACCGCAATGATATCATCGCTTAATTCTTTTTCTTCCGATTCATTCAATTCTTTTTCAGTATAGATTATTTTAATTCCATGATTCTTAGCCAGAAGTTCTATTATCTCGACTCCAAACCGGGCTAATCTGTCGCGAAATGTGAGAAGCAAAATTCCCCCATCATGTTTGTGTTGCATTATCTGCTCTAACATGCGGCCCAGCCCAGCTCTTTTGAAACTTAATCCCGAGCCGATATCCGTAAAAACCGTGGGTTCTATTCCGTATTGGTTCTGGCAATGGAGTTTTAATCTTTCGACTTGCCGTGAAAGTGATGACTCTTCGTTTTTAGCAAAACCCTTAGCCTGCCCACCACTCGACACCCTCGCATATAGCAAGATGGAAGGGTGTTCGCTTTCGACCTCTAATCCTAAGAATTGCTCAACATCTTCGCGCTTAAATCGGCGATGACCGCCATTTCCCGAACGGTACGTGGGCAGCTGGTTTAGCGACCAACGCCGAACTGTGTTTGGATGGGCACCTGAGAGCCGACAAACATCGCCCACAGAAAGAAGTTGATGGGATGAGGCCCCGCAGATACCATTTTGATTAGGCATTTCTAGCTCCTGTTTAGCTAGTGATTGCTTAGAGGCCCCGTTGTGTTTCAGCACAGCGGGGTCTCGTTTTGTTGATGCCTTAATATAGCAAGAATCAATGATTATATCTATTCGTAAGGCTTAAGAATTAGCCTAGAAAAATAGAGAGCATAGTAGCTTTTAGTTATATTTTTTTAAGCTGGGTGATTTCTACCACGAATTTTGGGCCAAATCGGTAACAGTCGTTCAGCAACGATTGGCGAGTAGCAAAAGTGATTGACCGGAATAGGTGTCAGGCGCTGGACAGAAACAGCAAGGGGAAGATTTTTTTACCGCGGAGACGCAGGAAGCGCTGAGTGGGAAGAGAAACGACCAATTCGGAACAATTGAAACAAAATTCTGGAGCGAACCGCCGTTCCTGCACACAGATGTTCCACTTATGCGAGTACTTCGTCAAGCTGCCTGAGATACTGCATGACGGAAGCAAGCGCTACTAAGCAGTGCATGACGGTGGCACTCGGCAGACATGAACCTTGATACCAACTGCAGAAATACCGCCGCAGAGTCAGCGGTCACGCGCTAAGGGTATCGGTCCTCAACTGAGTAGGAGTGTTCGGCCCATTCAATTACCTCTGCCTTATTGATCGGCGTATCGTATTGTCTATGCCAGCCATGGAATCCGTCGACCACGTCGAGAATTATCCTCCCGATTACTTGGTATACCTCGTCCTTGGCGAAATCGCGTAACCACTGTTCTTCGTGGGCGTTCCCAGCCGCGCTACTTACGCCGTCTGAGTCGGGCATCAGTTCCTGGCTTCCAAGCAAAACCGGCTTGATAGCGAAAGAGACGTTCATCTTCGCTGGCACAATGGGAAGATTGAGCCGCAGCGTGTAGTCAGTTCGCTCTTCTATCGTCGAGCCGATGCTGCTGGTCCACACTTTCGCATCGCGTGGCATATCCCAGATTTTAACCCGGACTTTCTCCGCTGGCGCATCGCCCTGTTTGCTCACAATCATCCGTCAGTGCGCCCGGGACCGAGGCTCGCTTTGAGTCGGCCAATCGGGCTCGCGCGGCCTGCTCCCGCCCCAACCATGCCCCCAGTACCATCCAGGCTCCGGTGAGCGGCAGGATCGCCAACGCCACCGCACTGACCGAAAACCGTCCTAGGGCGTCGCACAGGTTCGCTGCGGCCACGTCGCTCCCCCGGAACACCACCGTATCTACGAACGCTTTCGACTCATATTTCTCCGCGCGGCTCACCACGGTGAACAGCACTTGCTGCGCGGGAACCAGCAGGCCGTAGCCCACGATTTCTTGGACAACCTTCGCGACCATCAGCGTCCATACGCTCGCATCGACCGAAAGCCACGCGAACTGGCCGACGATCACGCCGCAGGCAATGGCCAGCGTCACGCCCACGCCGACAAACCGCATCAACGCCGCCGCCAGGAGGGCCTGGAATGCGAGCGTGCCGCTTTGGGAATAGAAGTTCATCGCCGAAAACAGTTCCGTCCGCTCCTCGACCCCAAGTCCCTGGGCTCGCAATGCATGCTGAAAGTTGTTGTACACGAATGTGGCAGCAAACTTTCCGATTGCCGTGAACGCGCAGATCATCAGCAGGTAGCGCGATGCCAACACTGTGCACAGTCCGGCCCAGAGCGACCCGCTGGAAGGCGGTGCCTCACCGCTGCCACGCGTTTCCTGTCGCAGGGCCAGCCATGCCATCACGATGGATAACTCCAGAGCGAGTATTGCCGCTGCCATCAGCCAGGCCAGACCCAACCGCTGCGCGACGAAGCCTCCGACTAGAGACGCGACAATCGAGCCTGCTGTCCCGGCCGCGGCCACGGCGCCAAACCAGGTCTTGCCCTCCTCGGCCGAAAATAAGTCCGCCATCACGCTCCAGAACACGGCCACGACATACAGGTTGAACACGCTCACCCACACGAAGAACGCGTTACGCAGCCACACCGTGTCGCTATAACCCCGCGCCAGAAGCACGACAAATACGACCAGGCAGGCAACGAAAAATTGGTACACCCCAAACACGAGCTGCCGCCGAGTCGTGCGGGCCACGATTCGCCAGTACAGCGGCAGCGCGGCACACACGGCCAGAAACGTCGCCAGGTACAGTGGACCGTAGAGACGCGTCTCAGTTACCAGTGCATCGCGGACCGGCTTGAGCACGTAGTACGAGAAGAGCACCAGAAAAAACCAGGTCCACGAAACGAGTAGCCGATATCTCATAAATGAACATCATACCGGCTCTAGCCGTTAGGCAAATGCCTTTGCGTTACATATCCACCCGTCTTGCGAATTGATTCGACCAGCCGCGCCGCCCAAACTAGATTGTGAGGCACCCGCCGCCTACGCGTTGCCGCATTAATCCATGACTTCGGCACGATATCAACACGTTCGTGCTGGAAGCCGAACGCGGGGATGTGTCCCTGGAACTGACCAGCCCCCACAATACTAGCCCGGGATACCTACCAAACTGCCGGCACCAACACCAGCATCCGACCTGGTAGCTGATTGAATACTTCATCACAGGGCTCCACGCAGAAGGAGAGAATATCCTCCTTAATACCCTACTTTGGCGAAAAGAAGCGAGCGATTGGACGGTGTGAGCTTTGGTATGGCAGGGAAGCTCGAGCCTTCAGCTAGACTTTTGTCGGCCACGCATGCTCAGATGTTGCCAAGCAGAATAGCAACCTTTCGGACAAAGGTCGTTCAAAAACAGGTCCAGAGTGTACACGAGTTTAATCGACAGTCAGAGTCTGTCCGCTGATCAAATCTCGTGCACTCTATGTTGGACCAATTCCTATTGCTTGCCTGCCAAGACACCGATGAGTCCGCTAATGTCATTTAGATCGACATCACCGTCGCCGTCTCGGTCGAGGATAGCATCAAAGATGCCACGGGTCTTCGGTTGCTTTTCTTCCATCTCTGTACGGGCACCGCCGAGGATTTGTGGCAAGGCACGTGGGCTTTCCTCAGGGTCTTTTTCGGCTTGACCAAAAATTCCTCCAAGAACTGCTGGCAATACCTTGCCGAGGATTTTCTTGGTGGCTTCGGAGTCGAGCGTGATGACTTTGCCAATGCCACCTTCGACTTTGGGAGCGTCCTTACCGAAGATGACCGAGAGGATATCGTTCACCTGATCGGGATCCATTTCTTTGACTTGAACATGTTCATTGTGTGCCGGCGCTTCAGATGGAACATTTCCTTGTTCCACTTGTTTGCGAAGCATATCCCAAATGCTGTCGGCACCTTCCTTTGTCTGACTCTTTGCCTCAAGACCTCGCAAGATCGTACCGACTGCGGTACCGTAGGCTTGCTCTGCCCCTTTTTCATCGAGATCAGTATCCTTGCGGACTCTTTCTACGGTTTGTGTCCCACCACCGAGTAGCGCTTCAAGTAAACTAGACATCGCAGTTCTCCTAAATAAAGATGGAAAAGAGTATGGGTCATTTATGCTTTCCAGCCACGATTGCAACTGACCGAACAACGATTGTGACAGTTTAGTTAGTCAATCTAGTAACATGGTTCGCCGTCACCAAACCAATAGGCTATGCGTTTTTCACCTTACATATTTATGGGCAGGCAACAAGTGATTGTTAAGTAGAAAAGTGAGCAATTTGACCGGACAAAATGACGCACTGCCTAGTTTATCAAGAACAAGATAATCTTCGCGTTGAAAAGTCGCTTACCTGAGCCTGTTGCAATCGCGATTCTCGCTCTTGGAATTGCCCCACTCGGCATGAGACGTTTTCGATTAACAGAGAGAGTCAAGTGTAGCTGCCTGTCCAGAAATTTCTTTCACCGCTAGTATCTGATTTCGAACGGGGGAGGGGCGGGTGGAATCGGGTTGGACAAAATAGAACAAGACGCAGCTCGAAATTGCTGCGCCCTGTTCTTAAGTTGAATGTCCCCGTTCACCAACGTTCCCGGGTCGCCGGAAACTAGGCCTTCGGCTTCACTTCAGGCTGCTTCACCGTCGACACACGCCCATTGTCCGCAGGCTCTTTGAGGTCGCCCTCACCGGCGAGTTTGGCCAGGCTCTCGGGGATTTCGATGCCGCCGATGTCGCGCATCACTTGCATCATCGGGGGGAGGGTTCCCGCCATTTTGTGCAGGAAGTCGGCCGTGTTAGAGCGGCCATTGCTGCCACCGTTTTCCCAGACGACGACCTTGTCGAACTTGATGTTCGAGATTGCCTTAGCGGAACTCTCGGCCAGCGTGTCGAGATGTTCAAGCATCATGAGTTGGAAGGCTTCTTTCGCACCACCGCAGGCCTCGACGATCTGCTTGAGTCCCTCACCCTTCTTGGCCAAGATTTCGTATTGGCCACGAGCCTCGGCTTCCAACTTGGCATAGATTGCGGAGGCTTCACCTTCGGCTTCCAGGCGGCGCTTTTCCGCTTCCGCTTCGGCATCGACAACGATCCGGGCTTTCTGGGCCTTGGCGGGGGCTTCGAATTTGGCGCGTTCTTCGGCTTCGATCTTTTCCGCCTCGGCGAGGGCTGCTTTGGCCATTGCGCGGTTTTGTACTTCCAGCACGGCCGCCTCTGCTTCGCGTTTGCGAGATTCACCTCGTTGATACGCGTCGGCCTTTTGAGTCAGCAAGGTCGCTTGCGACTGGGCAACCTTTGCCTCGGAGAGGTTTTCCCCTTCGACAGCAGTAGCGTTAGCTTCTGCGACCGAGATACGCATCTCGCGTTCGGCATTTTTGACTTGCATATCCCGTTCGTAGGCCGCTTCTTGCTCACCCACGGACTGCAACTTGGCCATGTCGGCGATCCGCACAGCCTGCTCACGCTCGGCATCGCGGGTGCCGATTTGCTGATCGCGAGTGGCATTGGCCACTTCAATGGCCCGCTCACGATTAGCCTGGGCAACACGAATCTCGCCCTGCTTCTCTTCGTCGGCCACGTCGCCACGAGCCTGCTGGATCGCCTGTGAGGCTGCCTTCTGTCCGATGGCGTCGATGTAGCCGCTCTCGTCGGTGATGTCGGTGATGTTCACATTGATCAGCACGAGACCGATCTTTTTGAGTTCTGGCTCGACCGAGTTTTGAATGTGCTGCAGGAAGGCATCGCGGTCACGGTTGATGTCTTCGATCCCCATCGAGGCGACTACCTGGCGCAACTGGCCAAAGATGATCTCCTCGGCCTGCTTGCGGATGTCTGCCGTCGAGAGTTGCAAGAGCCGAATCGCGGCGTTGGTCATCACCTCAGGTGCCGTGCCGATGGCCACGGTGAACACGCTGGGGACGTTGACACGGATGTTCTCGATCGAAAGGGCCCCGCGCAAGGGGATTTCGATCTGAATCGGCTCAAGACTCAGGTATTCGTAATCTTGGAACAGCGGCCACACGAACGAGGCTCCGCCATGGACGGTCTTGGCGGCTTGGCCTTGCTTGGTCTTACCGAAGATTACCAGTACTTGATTGCTGGAGCAGCGTTTGTAGTTGGTCTTCAGCAGGACGATCGTCGAGAAGAAGATCACCGCCACGAAGGCGGCGAGGATCGCCAGACCGATCATCGTTTCAGGTGTCATTGCTGATAGTAAGATAGCATGTGTCATTGGTAATTCCCCCTGTATTATTTTGTTTCTAGCTCAAGGAGCTAACGCTTTCGGGTCGCCTAACTATGCTTCAACTGGGGCGGCCAATCGTCGGACCGCTACGGTGTCGCTGTTTTTCACTTCGATGATTTCAACCGTTTCTCCTGTGCGGAGAGGTTCACTTTCCTCAGAGACGGCTTGATACTCAACGGTGCGATTTTGCAGAGTAACTTGAACTTTTCCGACACCGGCTCCATCGGCTGGAATCGGAACATAGACCGTGGCGTGTTTGCCAATCGAAACGCCAATACGCTCGTTGCCCGACGAGACGAGCTTCGACATCCCTTGCATCAGGTAGTACATGCCGTACATGGCAGAGAGGCCAAGGATAATCGCGATCGTCAAAGCCATGGGCTGCGACATCCCAGCGCTCAACGCGGTCTTGCCTGCGACACCAAAGAACGCCGCGGCTGCGATCAATGTGCGGAAAGACAACACACCAAAGAGCCAAGTGCTGTCAGGATGTTGGTAGTCGGCATCTGCCGCGTGACCCATAGGAGTGTGGTGGTCGCCGGGTAAGTCAGCGTCGATGTCGAAGTCACCAGCCACATCGGCATCGCCGGAGAAGTCCCCGTCGCCCATGTCGCCGCTGTCATCCCCCATGCCCATGAGTGTGAGCAGGAACTGGCAGATCATGACTGTACCGCCAATGATTGCTGCGATCAGAAATAGCATGTCGAGCATGACGTACCTCCCACGAAAGTCAGAAAATCAGTCCTTGCAGCTGCGGCCTCAATCAAACATCCAGAAATTGTACCTCAAGTTCTCGCTAGAGAGAGGGACGTGCCGGTTATTCCGGTAAATTCTAGAGCCTATTTTTGGCCGTCTGCGAAAGGGTATTCGCACGATACGGGGGATTCTTGCCGGAAATCTGGCGAATTGGCCCCAGCCGCTCGCGGCATAGCTCTGAATACCGCAATACCGCAAGCGGCATTTAGAGGCGGCAGTTTGCGATTGATGTTTCCAGGATCGCGGTGGCACCGAGCGATTCAAGTTGCTCCATGATGCCGATGACTTCGCTTCGCTTAACCATGGCTCGAACGCTGTACCAGTTTTTGTCTTCTAACTGGTTGACGGTTGGCGAGTTGTAGCCGGGAGTGATTTGTTCTACATCGGCAAGCTTAGTGGCGGGGACATTGTATTCAAGCAGTGAGTAAGCACGGGCGATGACCACGCCTTCGAGTCGCCTCACGACCCGGTCGCAGAGGGCTTGATGATTGGTTTGAGGATTTTGGATCAGTACGGTCTCGTAACTACCAATCTCGTCCAGGATCCGCAGACGATTAGCGGCGAGCGTGCTGCCGGTCTCGACGAGATCGACAATCGCATCGGCAATTCCCAGGGCGATCATGACTTCCACCGAACCGGTGAGCTTTACCGTGTGGGCGGTTACGCCATGTGTGGCCAAATACTTCTGAGTCACGTTGGGAAAACTTGAAGCGATTCGTTTGCCGGCTAGCTTCTTCGGGGAGTCGATGCCTCCCTCTGCGGGAACACACACCGCCAATCGACAATTACCGACGCCCAGGCTCAGACGTTCGTTTAGTTCTGCACCACTTTCGGCCACTAAGTCGGCGCCTGTGATGCCAAGATCAATGGCACCTTCGGCACAGAGGATGGGTATGTCGTCGGTGCGAAGAAAAGTAATGTCGATTGGCATTTCCTTCACACGGGCAAAGAGGCTGCGGTCCTGACGGCGGAAACGGAGTCCCGCTTCAAGCAGCAGTGCTGTGGAAATCTCGGCCAAGCGGCCTTTGCTGGGGACACCGATGCGTAGGTTTTCTGTCATGACTTGTGTTAACTTATCGTTCTCGTGAGGCTTTTTCTTCTAGTCCAGAGACACCAAATCGCCGGGCGAGTTCGGCTTCGACTTCTGCGAGGCTCACCCCCCTATAGGCCATCAGGACAAGCAGGTGATAGAGTACATCCCCTGCTTCACAGATCGTATGCTGACGCCCCTCCTCGCCGGATTCTCCTGCCGCCTCGACCACTTCGGCGGCCTCTTCGATGATCTTACCGCCGATCTTTTCGATGCCCCCGGTGAGCAATTGGGTCGTATAGGATTTCTCGCTAGGCGATTGTTTGCGAGAGAGGATCGTCTGCTCCAAGCTATCAAGTGGTCGTGATTTGTGATTCATAGTTAGAACGGCGTGTGCGGCTTCCCCAAATGGTGGTCATGCTTCACAATGGAAAGTTTCGTGTAGGTGGGTCCCTCAAGTGTAAGCACCGATTACAGGTCTGACAATCATGCCCATGATGACTGGTCGCTGAAGCGACCAGTCCGAGTCTCACGTAAACCTCAATATTTTGATTAATGTAATTCTAGTGAACGATACGCAACCTGCCCTCGATTGTTGGTTTCTCAGTGGTGCTACCGCCGTGGGGAAAACGCAGGTTGCGCTCTCCTTGGCAAGCTGGATTGGGGCCGAGATTATTTCGCTCGACTCGATGGCCGTCTATCGCGGCATGGATATCGGCACGGCAAAACCGACTCCTGAGGAACAAGCCCAGGTGCCGCATCACTTGATTGACGTGGTCGATCCGAGCGAGGAATTCAGCATCGAGCGTTACTTGGAATTAGCCCAGGGGGCGATGGCCGACATCAAATCGCGTGGCAAGGAGGTGCTCTTTGTCGGTGGGACGCCGCTGTATCTGAAAGCACTCCTGCGAGGTATGTCGTCCGGCCCGCCAGCTGATTGGCAAGTGCGAGAGCAAATTGCCGTCGAGGTCAAAGAAGTTGGCAGTGAGGAGTTGCACCGACGTCTTGAGCAGCTTGATCCGCTGGCTGCTTCTCAGATTCATCCGCACGATACGCGGAGGTTGATCCGAGCCCTGGAAGTGTTTCGCTCCACTGGCGAGCCGATCAGTCATCAACAAACGCATTTTGACGAGGGGACTCCCGCCGACGAATGCCGAGTGTTTATTCTTCGCCGTCCCCGCGAAGAACAGCATGAGCGGATCAACGAGCGAGTCGAGCAGATGTTCGAACGTGGCCTAGTTGATGAAGTCGAGCGGCTCACTGCCAAGGGAAATAAGCTCGGTCGTACGGCAAGCCAGGCTGTGGGTTATCGCGAGGTGATCGAATATCTCTCAGGTGGCGAATACAATGAGATGGTTGAAAAGATCAAGGCCCACACACGCCGGTTTGCCAAGCGGCAGGGGACTTGGTTCCGCAGTTTGTGCGAATGTCGGTACGTGGACATTGAAGGAGAAATCGATCCGGAAGCAATCGCGAAACAAATCGCCACAATTTAGCCGGCATCGTCCCGATGCCGCTCCAACTCGGCATCGGGACGATACCGGCTAACGGGTAAAATGCCCGCTGCGGCCGCCGCTTTTTTCTTCGAGTTGGATGAATTCGATTTGCATGGCTCGGTCGACGCTCTTGCACATGTCGTAGATGGTGAGTGCTGCAACGGAGACGGCCGTAAGGGCTTCCATTTCGACCCCTGTCTTGGCGGTGACCTCTGCGGTGGCCTCGATCCGTAGGGCGTCCTGGTCGACCTCAGAGAAAGCGATACTTACGGCATCGAGCGGAAGGGGATGACAAAGGGGAATCAGTTCGCCGGTTCGTTTGGCTGCCATGATCCCCGCCAGGCGGGCAACTTCCAGTACGTCGCCTTTGGCAAGTTTGCGATCCAGGATCAATTGTCGCGTCGCAGGTTGCATCCGGACGATTCCACTCGCACGGGCTAAACGATGAGTGATCGGTTTATCGCCGACATCGACCATTCGGCTGGCACCGGCTTCGTCGAAGTGGGTGAGATCGGTCATAGTTCTCCGATAGCTAAAGTCGCTAATCGAATGATCATACTCAAAGCCGTGGCAATTAGACCAACAACGACAAGTGCGCGACATATGTCTCGAAAAGACTGTCCGGATTGTTCGTCTTTATTGGTCGATTCAGAATCGGATTGAGTCCTAAATTCTCTCAATATTTGTTGGGCTTTAACGAGGTCCGTATCGCCGACAAGTACGTTCACATTCCCTGGAGCCTCAGCTCGAAAGCCCGAAGTGAACTCGCCTGTGAGAAAAGCATCGATACCATGCTCTTCGAGGACAGCTACAATCATCGCTGCTTCCATGTCCGTACGGACTTCGGTGAGCTTCGTTGGATTTGGAGCTGTGGTCGACATGACTTGATTCTATTCGCCGAATCAATAAAAGTCTTGCCGAAATCAATAAAAAAACCTCGCTGCCATTTCTGACAGCGAGGTTCTTGAGCGGGGTAGGGGCGACAGTTCGGGAGAACCCAGCCGCCCGGCAGTTGAATCATTCAACAGCCCCTGATTCTATATTTAACCACCAGCGAAACTTTTACCGGCGGGTTGTGATATCTAGACCAACTCTTTCTTCGCACCGATGAGGGTTCGTAGTCTTTCGGCCAACAGAGCGGCGTCGAAAGGCTTCTTGAACGTCTCGTTGATGCTTGATCGATCGAAGCTTGCCGTGGTGCCATCATCTGGCAGCAGGGCGATCAAAATGGTTTCGGCAAAGTCACTGCTGCGGCGCAGGTTCTGGCAGATTTGCAGGGCTTCGACCTGACCGATTGAAAAATCGACGATGATGCAATCGGGGTGGAAACTTTCGGCCTGGATCCCGGCCTCGAATCCGCTTGCAGCGGTGGAGGTGCGGAATGCTCTCTCGGCGGGTAGTTCACGTTTCAGGTTTTCGATCAGCACTTGGTCCTGGGCAACGATCAGGACTTTGGCCATCGCTTCATCTTCCAAATCTCCCAAGGGCATACCATGCTCTTTGAGGAAGCGGATTAGATATTCGCGGGGAATTCGTCGGTCCTGGGAACCGGGAATTCGATAGCCCTTCAATCGCCCTGAGTCAAACCATTTGCTGACCGTGCGCGGGGCCACTTTGCAGATCTTGGCGACCTGACCAGTTGTAAAGACCTTCATCACGGGTACTCCAATAATGTCTTGCGTTTCGCTGGTCGCGCTAGGGGCACTTACCCTCTAGCCGCGTATCCCTATCTGTGCTTCAGACTGGCTCGGGCTTCCCTGTGGCCAGTACGGTGTTCTGAATTGCACACCTGGGTCGGGATACATAGTTTGCATGGTGGGTTGGCTCAGGTCCTTCTGATCCGCTCCGTCATGTTCTTCCATCGGCAATGCAAGCATAGGAAGATTGGCAAAATTCGTTAAATTGGAGATTGTAGTGAACAATCCTTCCAACTCTTACAATTAAACCAATTCTTATGCTTCCAATCCCGAGGGATCGGTAAGTAATGGTGGCGCGAGAGAGAGCGTACCGCTAGCGTGGTGGGTGGGCGCTACCGCAGTTGCGGCAACGTTATCCCTTAACTTGGCAGGCTCCCCCCTGCGTGGATCACTTTGGTTGACTCCCATTTGGCAGACAACCAAAACAATCCTTCCGAAGGTTAGTTTCGATTCAAATGGGGGTCCGACTTTAGAAACTTTCCCGAATCAGGCAGAGAGGACCGGTTATGACGGCTGTAGCCAAGATTTGGTTTCTGTCTGTCGTATGTTTCAAGGCCACACTAAAGAGTGGTTTCAGGCTGCCTGGGCACCAGTTGAGTTGGTGTTTTCGTCCTGATTTGATTGCACAGACTGGCGAATCTGCCCGTCGGCACTGACATCTTCGAATCTCACGGATACGTGTTTCGAGATACCTGATTCCTGCATAGTGATGCCATAGAGGGTGTCGGAACAGGACATCGTGCGTTTGCTGTGGGTGATGACGATGAACTGGGTGGAAGACATGAACTCACGCAAGACATCTACGAAGCGGTCGATGTTTGCTTCGTCGAGAGCCGCATCGACTTCGTCCAGCACGCAAAAAGGAGTGGGGCGACTGCGGAAGATTGCTAGCAACAACGCCACGCACGTCATGGTCCGTTCCCCACCAGATAGCAGCGACATACTGCGAGGTTGCTTTCCGGGAGGACGGGCAACTATCTCGATACCGCATTCGAGTACATCGTCGGTCTCGCTCTCTTCCATAATGATATCAGCCTCACCACCGCCGAAGAGGCTGCGGTAAAGCTCCTGGAAATGCCCCCGCACCAAGTTGAGGGTTTGCACAAAAATATCGCGACTTTCCACATTGATATTCAATACCAACTGTTCCAGGCGTGTTTTGGCCAGTCGCAGGTCTTGGTATTGTTTGGCGAGTGAGGCGTGACGCTCCTCAATTGCCTCCAGCTCGGAGAGTGCCTCAAGATTAACGGGGCCTACGCCCGAGAGCTGCTCGCGCAAGTTGCGGATCTCAGTCTCGACCGCAGGACGGTCTGGTATTTCCACGGGCGGTTCGGTGACTGCCAGCAGGGCAATGTCTAAGCGATAGTCTTCAGTAAGTCGCTCGGCGATTTCTCGGCGTTGGTTTTCTCTCTGCTGCTGTTTCAGTTCAATTTGCTGAAGTAGTGATTGTTTTTCCAGCAATTGCGAGCGGAGCCCTTCTGCATTGCGACTCGAAGCGGTTCGCTCTTTTCGAAGTTGCTCCAGGCGAAAATTCCAATCGGCAAGCTCCGTAGTGAGTCGGTCCTTCTCGCTGTAGAGTTCTGCCAGCTCGCTGGTCAGATCGAGGACAGACTGTCGGAGAGTCTCTTGTTGGGTGCGGCAATCGACTGTTCGCTGTCTGGTTTCCTCCAGGGCTTTGTCGTGCTCCTGGTGGTCGCGGCGAAGCTGCTCCATCTGATGGCGGAGGCCGTCGCGGCGTTGCTCGCTGCGGGCTAAGGCGACGCGGATATCTGTCAGGCTTGGCTGAAGGACGGTGACCTGCTGTTCGAGTCGTGATGCTTGTTCGGTGTGCAGATTGAGTTGGTGCTGCAATCGCTGCTGTAGCAAATGCCGATTGGCGAGTTGGCTCTTGAGATCGGCTAGTTCATTGGCCGCGGAGGTTGCTTTCTCGTCGGCCTCTTTGAGTTGTGCCTCGGCCTCGGAGAGCGTTTCGTTTGCCCTGTCGAGGCGATCACGGGCAGAAGCGACTTTCATGAGTGTCTCGTTCACAGCCCGAGACGCTTTTTCCTGCTGGGAAGTCAACCTTGCCAGGGCTTGTTCGTCATTATGCACCGCAGTTTCCAATCCCGTGCAGTGTTCCTGCTGAGAGAGGATTTTTTGCTGCATGTCGCGGATTTCGTCCACTAGTGCCCGCAACTCGCTGCGGCGGGACAAGAGCCCCATCGAGGCCTGCCGAGGGCCTACGGTCAGTGTGCCATCCGCGGTGAGGACCTCTCCTACGACAGTGACGAAATTGAGTCCCCGCCCTACCCCTTTGGACAAACCAAAGGCCGTATTCAGGGAATCCACAAACCAATGCCGGGCCAATAAACGCCGAGCTAAAGGTGCCAGGTCAGGGGCTATTTCGACAAATTGATCAGCTCGGCCGATAATTCCAGGCTCGCCGGAGAGATCGATGCGATCGACCGCGCTGGCGGGAAGTGGGACATCGAGTCGCAAGAAGCTCGTGCGACCGAACCAATCCGACTCGGCCATTTCGGTCATGCGGGAGTCGACTTGCTCGATCACGAGGCAGTTGGCTTTTTCTCCCAGGGCAATCTCGACGATGGAGGCCGTATCGGCATCGACGTGCAAGAGGTCGGCGACCACGCCACGAACTCGGCCAAACGGTCCGTCAGGCTCGGACTTGGCCAGACGCAGTACTTCTTTGGTACCGGCGCTTAGGCCGTCCAATTGTCTCTCCAATTCCTCAAGTACGAGAGAGCGTTCCTTGGCTCCGCTGAGACGCCCTTTATGGTCGGCCAGTGCGGCCTGTGCTTTGGCTAATTGGCCGCGATGGTCGCGAACTTTTTCTTGAGTCGCCACGAGTTCTTGCTGAGCCTGCTGAGCGACCCCCTCTTGTTGTCGCAAAAGATCGTTGGCGATGGCAAAGTGGCCGCTAGATTCGGATTTTGCTTCCCGGGCTTCGTCGGCTTCTAAGCGGAGTCGGTCACCTTCTGTAATTGCCGCAAAGTGTTGAGACTCTACAACTTGTATACGGTGTTCAAGTTGGGTGGTTTCACGAAAGGCCTCCGTGGTCTCACTTCGGCACGTGGCCAAGTCGCTGCGACACTGGGCCAGCGCTGACTGGGCGAGGTCGAGTTCTGCCTGTTGTTGCCGGACTTGGCCCTCAAGCTCGTCATAGCGTGTTTCGGATTCTTGCAACTGGGCTTGGTTCTCTGCCACCATCTGCTGAGCACTTCCGGCACGAGAGCTCATAGATAGCAACTGTTTCTCAAGGCGCTGCGTTTCTTCAACCAGTTCATCACCACGGGCGAGTTGGCTGCGACGTAAGGATTCGCTCTGTGCGATCCGTTCCCTTACAGAGGTTGACTGCGATGTGGCCTCTCGGGATTGGGCTTGCAGGTCGTCAGTTGCCTGTTCCACGGCTTGCACTTGTTCGTCGTGAACCGCAACTGTCTTGCGGGCCGCTTCAACTTCCGCTCGGAGTGAGTTGGCTTCTTGTTGAGAGGTTTCGAGCGTGGCGGAGAGTTTTCGCCAGTCGGCTAGTCCAGCTTGAGTTCTTAGTTTGCGAAGCCGATCGGAGAATTCTTTGTATTTGCGTGCCCGACCGGCTTGGCTGCGTACGCTGCGAAGACGCGATTCGAGTTCTTCCACGATATCAGAGAGTCGCAGCAGATTCTGCTCAATACGTTCAAGACGTCGGGTTGCCTCTTGGCGCTTGAGTTTAAATCGACTTACACCAGCGGCCTCTTCGAAAATGAGGCGGCGCTCCTTGGGAGAAGACTGCAAGAGAGCATCAACCTTGCCTTGCTCGATGATGCTGTAGGCACCTGTCGTGACGCCGATGCCTGCGAATATCTCGCGTATGTCACGTAGTCGGCACACCTCTCGGTTTAAGAGGTACTCCGCTTCGCCGCTGCGGAGTACTCGGCGAGTGACATGCACGACTTCGTCGTCGACATCAAGAATGCGGGCCGAGTTATCGAACGAGAGCGTTACTTCGGCAGCATTGGCCTGTTTACGACTTCGAGAGCCACTGAAAATGACATCTGTCATCTCAGAGCCGCGAAGCGCTTTGGCACTCTGGCTTCCTAAGACCCACTTGATCGCATCGACGACGTTCGATTTCCCAGAACCATTGGGGCCCACCACCGCCGTGATGCCGCTGGGGAACTCCAGACGCGTACGGTCGGCAAAGCTCTTGAAGCCATTGAGTTCGAGGGCCTTGAGCATGGTGGAAGCGTAAGGTGGTTTTCACCACTCCGAAGAGGGTTGGAATTGGGCAAAAATAGCGGCGAAGCTTAGCAGATTGCCCAGCGGACCTGGAGGGCAGAACCCTCGGCATTTAGAGGCTAGCTAGCAACGAAAAACGCCAAAAACCTGCGAATCGCTGCTCTTTGGGAGCTATACTGGAGTAGGAGATAATCTCGCCAATATGCTTTAACTAGCCCCCTCAGAGGCCTATCCATGCGTCTGTTTACCACTGTCCTAGCTTTGTTGATTGTTTGTCTCTTCTGCTCGACGCTGGTAGCTCAGGAGGAGATTCCTGCCGATGACCATCAAGGAGTCTACCGGCTCGATCCAAGAACGGATCGTAATGATTTGATCCTGGTTCCTGCCAACGAGATCAAGCCAGGGTTCACTTACAATTACTATTCACAGATTCTAAATCGCCGCGTGTGGGGATTTGCGAAAGAAGACCGCTCGTTTGAGTATGCTTTCGGCGAGGGAACGATTGTGCCCACCAGCCGATTCGACTTACGCCTCTCCGAGGAAGCCCAAATGAAAATCCTTGAGGAACGAGTCCCCAGATTGAAACAAGACTTGGAAGGTTTGGGACGATCTGCCGCCGTGCAACTAGATGCAGCGGGCCAATGGAA
This sequence comes from Bythopirellula polymerisocia, assembly GCF_007860015.1. Classification (GTDB taxonomy): domain Bacteria; phylum Planctomycetota; class Planctomycetia; order Pirellulales; family Lacipirellulaceae; genus Bythopirellula; species Bythopirellula polymerisocia. Next base: position 11,286 of record NZ_SJPS01000018.1, on the reverse strand, counting down.
ACTCTTGAGCTATACCACGTCGGCTAGAGTATTTGATCTGCTCACCAGCGAGCGCTGGGAATGGCACGGGAAACGACGGTTGGGAGTTGTGAATGTTTTTGGCAATCTATGGCAGATTGTTGACGGGAAGTATGAGCCGATGGTTGCAGGTTGGGTAGTTTGTCGCTAGATTTCGGCGCGTCTCAATGCATGTTCTATGTGCAATCTATTTCTAAGTGCGCCGCCTAGCTAGGGGAGACCTGACGAAAAAGGTGAGCATCCCGCATAGTGCCAAACTGCGTGGCTCAGGCACTGCGAGTTGTTTTCCCACAGCATCAAGGGTTTGATTCCACGGGAAGTATTGTCCTGGATCACTCCGATTCCATGGTTGTACCTGCGCATGCGCAACAATCCCTGCTACATTGAGTTGATTGCTGGGAAAGTCATAGGCATCACCCACGGGATGGATAAGCGGGATTTGGGGATAGGCCTGGAGTATCCAGGCCAGTAGGTTTTCTAACGAACTTAGGTTTCTTTCGTTCCACGTGGATCGAAAGCCTGCAAACCCTACCATCTCAATTCCAATGGAACGGCTGTTGTAATAAGTCGCATGCCAAGCCCGCTTCGAGGGTTCGACCATTTCATAGATGGTTCCGTTGGGGGCGATAACAAAATGGGCACTTACCTGACTGGAAGCGGTTTGAAAGATATTCAGCGGACCTGCAAGATCCACTTCGGTGGTGTGGATTACGACACTGTCGACGACGGGGGAACTATCTCGCGTACCAAAGTTGGGGCTTGGTATCCAAGTGGTTGGAGGCTTAGCAATCGTGGTAGGTCCTGGCTCGAATGAGATGCAAGCACCTCGACCACACTGAGCACTTGTACTAGATTGCAAAAGGATAATGCTGGACAAAGTGGCGACAGGAAGAAGGAGTACGCGGAGTATAGTCAGGTAGCATTCATGGACGCTTTTTTGCTTCATAAATCTATTAGCCCTTCTCGAAAAAAAAGACGCCACAAATCTAGCACTCGCTTCGTTCAGAACAAAGCGCGTGACTGGATATATGGCGTCTTGAGCGTTAGCAGTAACTCGGAGAAAACACGAATTTAGTGATTGTAACTTACGAAATCTTAAAAACATACTAAACAAGGCTTCTCGCGAGAGCAAGTGACCACTTCTCCAATAGACGACAAGGCTTGCTTTCGAGGGAAAATAGCTATTATGCAAGCCGTGCTGTATCACCGCTGTGGCGAGCAACCTTTCTTGCAAACTGTTCCAGATCCGACACCGAAACCCGATGGGGCAGTGATTCGTGTTGAAGCGACTGGATTGTGTCGCAGCGACTGGCATGGCTGGCAAGGGCGTGATCCCGATATCCGCTCGTTTCCTCACATTCCTGGCCACGAATTTGCTGGAGAAGTGGTGGCAGTAGGTAAGGATGTCCGTCACAACCTGATTGGTCAGCGTGTGACGATGCCGTTTGTCGCAGGTTGCGGTACGTGCCATGAATGCGCGAGTGGAAATCAACAAGTGTGTGATCACCAATTCCAACCAGGGTTCACGGCTTGGGGTTCGTTCGCCGAATATGTTGCAGTGCGATATGCGGAAGGCAACCTAGTACCCCTGCCTGGCAACATAACAAGCGCGGCAGCTGCAAGCCTAGGTTGCCGCATGGCAACCGCTTACCGAGCGGTTGCTATCCAAGGTGCTGTGAGAGAGGGAATGTGGATGGCTGTCCACGGCTGCGGCGGAGTCGGCCTGTCGTCGGTGATGATTGGCGCGGCGCTCGGTGCCCGCGTGATTGCCGTCGATGTTCGCTCCGAGCCACTCCAATTGGCGCAACAATTGGGTGCCGAGGCGATTCTCAATGCCAGTGACTTCGGAGACATTCCCGCGGCGATACATGGACTGACTGGTCGAGGAGCAGATGTGTCCCTGGATGCCTTGGGGAGCAACGCAACTTTTGCGAATTCGATCCTCTCGCTCCGCAAGCGAGGACGGCATGTGCAAGTAGGCTTGTTGACAGAAGAGGCGACGTTGCCGGTCGCTCCGATGAGTCGACTCATCGCCTGGGAACTGGAAGTCGTCGGTAGCCATGGCATGCAGGCACATGCCTATCCGGAGTTATTTAAGCTAATCGAGTCAGGCAAGTTGGCACCAGAACGACTTGTTGATCGGGTTTTGCCACTGGAGACAGTACCCCAGGAACTCGCGGCGATGGGGGAATATATGGGCTGCGGTGTGACTCTTTTTGAGCCTTAAAGCGAATCTCCTCAGCGAGAAAGGGCGCTGGGAAACCAAGTGACTGGAGCTTTGGGGCGTAGAAAACACGCTCCGCTTGGTCGAGCAGGACTCGACTGCCGAGTCGCGGCTAACGAATTTTTGGCAGATTTTTTCAGAATGTGCTTGCAACGCCTCGGAACGACGATAACTTAAGTTGAAGTGAACAGGTGTTCATGTTCGGAAGTTTGCTCAAAAACCTATTCTAGCGAGGAGTTATGCCATGTCTGCCGCAACTCTTGAACGGAAAACCGCTATGACGGATCGTGCAAATCAGGTTCTCAAGGAAGTGTTTGGTTTCGACGAATATCGCCCTGGGCAGGAGCAGGCGATTCGCCAGTTGCTTGCCGGGAGTTCGTCGGTGGCGATTTTCCCCACGGGAAGTGGCAAGAGTCTGTGTTATCAATTGCCCGCTTTGATGTTGGATGGGCTGACTGTGGTGATTTCTCCGCTGATTGCACTGATGAAGGATCAATTGGATTTTCTGCGGGAGAAGAACGTACCCGCGGCGCGCCTGGATTCAACGTTGGATCGGGCTGAAGCGGTGCAAGTCTACAATGATCTCCGCAGTGGTCACACGCGGTTGCTGTACGTGTCGCCGGAGCGATTGGCCAATGAGCGATTCTTGCAACTTCTCGCCCAGCAGAAAATCGCCCTTCTGGCAGTGGACGAGGCGCATTGCATCAGTGCCTGGGGGCATAATTTTCGTCCCGACTATCTCCGTATTGCAGAGCTTGCCAAGCGGCTAAAGGTCGAGCGTGTCCTTGCCCTGACAGCTACGGCCACGCCTGAGGTAGTTGCCGACATCGCTGAGGCGTTCAGTGTCGAACCGGAGCATGTCGTGCATACGGGGTTCTATCGTGCAAACTTGGAAATCCACGTGACAGCCTGCGACGATAGTGAGCGACGTCGTTTGCTGGCCAAGAAACTCTCGTCGCGGCCGAGAGGACCGGCCATCGTATATGTTACCCTCCAGCGGTCAGCAGAGCAGTTAGCGGAGTTTCTGGAAGACAAAGGATTTTCCGCTCAGGCCTATCACGCCGGTATGAAGCCAGAAGAGCGGACCGAAGTACAGGAGGCCTTTATGGCTGCCGACGATATGATCGTCGTGGCAACGATCGCCTTTGGGATGGGAATCGATAAGGCGAACATACGCGGGGTCTATCACTTCAATTTGCCGAAGAGCCTCGAAAGCTACCAACAAGAGATCGGTCGCGCAGGCCGCGATGGTAAGCCAGCTGTGTGCGAAATGCTTGCCTGTCGCAATGACTTGGTGACGCTGGAGAATTTTTCCTACGGCGATACTCCAACCGAATTGGCAGTGCGTGACTTGACGAAGGAACTACTCTCTGGAGGAGAGGAGATCGAAGTCTCGGTGTACGAACTGTCAGGGCGCTACGATGTGCGCGATTTGGTTGTGAAGACTCTGCTTACGTATCTCGAATTGGAAGGGATTCTGCAGTCGACCGGGCCAAAATACACCGAGTACAAATTCCAACCGCAACGACCTTCGCTTGAAGTCTTGCAGCAATTCGATGACGAACGGGCACAATTTCTCCGCAGTGTGCTCCAGTTGGCCAGGAAAGGTAGGACGTGGCTGACGATTGACGTCGCCGCAGCGAGTGAGCGACTTGTGCAGCCCCGAGAGCGAATCGTCGCTGCGCTCGACTATCTGGACCAACGCGGAGACATCGTACTGCAAACTGCCGGAGTGCGATTTGGCTACAAAGTACTCAAACGTGTTGCTGACCTAGAGGGTTTGGTCCATTCGATACAGGAAAAGTTTGAGATGCGCGAAGAGCAGGATATCGATCGCTTGCGACGGGTGATATCTCTGGTAGAAAGCCCTGGCTGCTATACGGATAATCTACTTGAGTATTTTGGGGAAGAACATGGCAAGTGCGGACACTGCGGTCGATGCCAGGGAGCGCCTCAGCAGGTGTTGCCTCTTTCCACGGGAGCAGCAATCTCTACCGCAGACCGCGCTGCTGCTAAACAGCTTCTGTCAGAGCGCAGCCCGGCATTGAAACACCCACGTCAGCTTGCCCGATTTCTGTGCGGCATTACATCCCCTGCATCCTCTCGTGCCAAACTCCGCGGCCACCGGGACTTCGGACGTTTGGTGAGTGTGCCGTTTGCTGAAGTTCTTGAGCTGGCGGAAGATGTTGCATAAATTCGTAGCCTTTTGCGTCTTGCGACGTGGGTAAGAAATACCCCACTGAGCTCTCGCTCAAACTCGATTAGCGAGTGGGCAGATTCGCACACTTCATACCGGAGTCGCACAAGGCTGCGCGGTTTAGTGCAGCGCTAACGCCCAATGATAATGCGAAAACCGCTGATTCTTGGCAGTGTTTTGTCAAATTAATCTGACTGGCATCTCGTTTGCAGCAATGGTCTCAGATGCTCAATGGAGTGTTCTTGTCTCGCTTTGCCCGTTTGAGTGAGTTCAGCCATGACGATTACCAATTCGTGGATCTGCTCGAAAAGCACAGCAAAGCAGCAATATGTGATGTTGCATTCTTTACTCGATGCCTTAGAAAGCCGATTTGCTTCGCAGGAGTTGGCCAATCGAAGTCTGGTTTCCCTGCTGAATTCACTAGCATCGCACTTGCAAACGCATTTTGAGTTTGAAGAGTCGGAAGACTACTTTAGCAGTCTAAGCAAACGTGCGCCTCGGCTCAGTAGTGAAATTGCTCGACTCCAAGCTGAGCATCACGAATTGCTGCGAGAAGTTGACGACATGATTGCAAAGGCAAGAGTCGCATTTGCTGAGCACAAGCAGACCCCTACTTTGGCTTGTCAATACATAGAGTTTCTGAAACAGTTTGAGGAGCATGAGGCTGCTGAGAAGAAACTGCTGCAAGAAGCTTACAATCTCGATATCGGTTCTAAAGATTGAGAAACAAGAAGGGCCGGCAGACGAATCGCCTGTCGGCCCTTACGTCGAATTCTAGAAAGCAATTACTATTTGCTGTTTGCCAGGGCCGCTTGGGCAGCGGCAAGGCGGGCGATGGGAACACGGAAAGGACTGCACGACACATAGTCCAGACCTACCGTGTGGCAGAAATGGATTGAGTCGGGATCGCCACCGTGTTCACCACAGATGCCACACTTAAGGTCCTTCTTTACTGAACGGCCTTTGGTCACGCCCATCTCCACAAGTTGGCCGACACCGCTCGTGTCGAGTGATTGGAATGGATCGCGTGGTAGGATTTCTTCGCTCAAGTAATCAGGCAAGAAAGTATTAATGTCGTCACGGCTGTAGCCAAACGTCATCTGGGTCAAGTCATTCGTGCCGAAGCTGAAGAAATCGGCCGCGGGGCTGATTTCGTCGGCCGTGAGGGCAGCTCGGGGAATCTCGATCATGGTACCAATGAGGATGTCTAACTTGCCTTTGTACTTCTTGTCGGCCTTGACATCTTCAATCACCTTGCGAGTTCGATCGCCAAGCAGCTGGAGTTCAGTTGCGGTTCCAACCAGGGGTATCATGATTTCAGCTTGGGCATCAATCTTCTTCTGTTTGCAGGCAATCACAGCCTCGGTGATGGCGGTGACCTGCATGTCGAGAATCTCGGGATAAGTAACTGCCAATCGACAACCCCGGTGACCAAGCATTGGGTTTTGTTCGTGCAAGGCGGTGACGCGGTTCTTGACGTCAGCCCGTTTGACGTTGAGTCGTGAGGCCATTTCAGCTTGGCTCTTGTCGTCATGAGGCAGAAATTCATGAAGCGGCGGATCGAGCAGGCGTATCGTGACTGGTAAACCCTTCATGGCCGTGAAGATGCCAATGAAATCTTTTCGTTGCACAGGCAACAGCTTTTTGAGTGCTTTCTTGCGATCCTCTTCGTTGTCGGCGAGGATCATTTCACGCATCGCCATGATGCGATCCCCTTCGAAGAACATGTGCTCGGTCCGACAGAGGCCAATGCCTTGGGCTCCGAAATCGCGAGCCCGTTTTGCGTCAGCCGGGGTATCGGCATTGGTACGGACCTTCATGGTGCGATATTTGTCGGCCCACTCCATCACCTTGGAGAAGTCGCCCGAAAGTTTTGGCGATTGGGTGGCGATTTCGCCTTCCATCACTTCGCCGGTCGAGCCATCAATTGAAATAACATCCTTGTGGGTGAAGACCTTGTTTCCGACTTTGATCTTGCGAGCCTTCTCGTCGATGGTGATTTCGCCTGCACCGGCAACACAACAGCGTCCCCATCCACGAGCGACTACGGCCGCATGGCTCGTCATACCACCCGTACTCGTCAGAATACCTGCAGCGGAGTGCATGCCGTCGATGTCTTCGGGATTGGTTTCTTTACGAACAAGCAAGACTTGCTCCCCTTCGAGGGTGCGATCAACCGCTTCTGCAGCGGTGAAGGCGGGCTTGCCGAATGCGGCACCCGGGGAAGCAGGGAGGCCGACAGTCAATAGACGGCCTTCTTTCTTGGCGGCCTGCTTGGCAGCAGGGGTGAAACTAGGGAGCAAGAGTTGCGTCAAGTCGCCGGCAGGAATCCGCATTACGGCTTCCTTTTCGGTGATCAATTTTTCTTTGACCATATCGCAGGCGATCTTCACGGCGGCAGCACCGGTGCGTTTGCCATTGCGAGTCTGCAACATGTAAAGCGTTTTGTTCTCGATCGTAAACTCGATGTCTTGCACGTCGCGGTAGTGCTTCTCGAGTTGATCCTTGATCTTCATGAGTTGGTCGTAGGCTTTCTTGTCCCACTTGGCCATTTTCTCAACAGGCTCAGGAGTACGAATACCCGCAACGACGTCTTCGCCTTGGGCATTGATGAGGAATTCACCGTAGAACTTGTTTTCGCCGGTCGAGGGATTCCGTGTGAACGCCACACCGGTACCCGACTCGTCGCCCATGTTGCCAAACACCATCGATTGCACGTTGACGGCAGTGCCCAGGAGTCCCGTAATATTTTCTACTTGGCGATACTTGACGGCTCGGGGCTGCATCCAGCTCTTGAAAACGGCTTCGATAGCCAGTTCAAGTTGCTTGATGGGATCTTGGGGAAAAGGTTTCCCGAAATGCTTTTTGAAAACATTCTTGTACTCTTCACAAAGCTTGACCATGCCTTCCAACGGCACATCATTGTCTGTGGCAGCCTTGTAGCGTTTCTTGATCTTGTCGAAAACTTCTTCAAAGTGTTCGTGATCGACGCCGCAAACGACGTCGCCGTACATGTTGATCAAGCGGCGATAGGCATCGTAGGCAAAACGTTTTTCGCCGGTGGCATTTGCCAAACCGACGACCGCTTCGTCGTTCAGTCCCAGATTCAAGATCGTGTTCATCATGCCCGGCATCGATGACGCGGCACCAGACCTCACAGAGACCAGCAGCGGCATCTTCGTGTCGCCAAATTTCTTGCCGAGTTCCTTTTCCAAGGTCCCGACATTGTGCTTCACCTCGTCCATCAGGCCGGGAGGGAGTTTGCTGCCACTCTTGTAGTAGAGATCGCAGACCTCGGTAGTGATAGTGAAGCCAGGAGGAACGGGGAGTCCGATGCTGGTCATTTCCGCCAGATTGGCTCCTTTGCCTCCGAGGAGGGTCTTTTGCTTGCCGTTGCCTTCGGTCTTGGTTTTGCCGAAGTAATAGATCATCTTGGTCGAGTTTTTTGCCATGCTTGGTTTGTCCTTACAATTTATGCTTTACCTGCAGGAGGTTTCCTGCACGACGATTGATTCGCTGATTTCTTCCCGCTAGAGTCGTAAGATGGCCCACGCGAGAATCAAAAGCTACCCGAGTAGCAGCTTCTGAACTTGAGCGACCCACGCCAGCGGCCGCCAGGGGACCAGTCGGGCTAGACTTGGTGAGAAAATCGAACCAGTTAATCTAGTTAGGCTTGCCAGGATCGTCAAGGAGATGGATGTGTTCTAAGTGCCCTAAGGGTTCTTTTTTCAGGTGAAAACGCGAAGAAACCGGGCGACACCCTCAAGAGAATAGTTGAATCCATGGCCAGTACCAAAGCCCAAACCGTAGCCACTGCGATGCTCTTTGAGACAGGTTTGGGGTTTCTCGGAGTCTTGGTAGCCTGGCTGGGATCGATTTCGCTCCAGCAGCGACTGTCCCTTTCTCTTGATGCAGTATTGCGCGGTTTGATTGCCAGCTTGCCGATGATCGTGCTGCTGTTTGCTGCGTACGAAGTTGAATGGCAACCACTGGTGAAACTGCGGCGCGATGTAGAACAGGTGGTGAGGATCATCTTTGCAGGATGTGGCTGGCCTGAGTTCTTGCTGGTGAGTTTAGCAGCCGGAGTCGGAGAAGAAATTCTCTTTCGCGGGGCACTGCAACCGCTCTTGATCTCTTGGACGAATCCCTGGTTTGGGATTGTCATAGCTGCATTACTTTTCGGTTTGGCTCACGCGATGAGTACGACTTACTTTTTGGCCGCTACTGTTATCGGTATCTATTTCGGCTGGTTGATGTTGGCCTACGATGATCTGGTCGCCCCGATGGTCGCCCATGCCTTCTACGATTTTGTCGCGTTGGTTTATGTTCAGTATCGAGCGCGCGAGGATCGCAACAGTCCACCCGCCGACTGATGAGCCAAACGGGTTGGCTCGGGAAGTCGATAGCCTTGGCAGCAATCCAGTACGAAATCGAGAGCCGTCGGCAGTTCGATGTTGTGTCCTACTGAGATGTAGAGTGGTTTTACGTTGGCACGCGTGCGCAAGACCGCTCCAATGAGTTCGTTGCCATCAAAGAGATCCGTGTAGCAGCCAGCTTGTTCATGTGGTTCGTCGTGCGTGCCGATCAGTCGCGACTTTGCGCAGCCGATCGTTGGTTTGCCGAGCAATACTCCCAGATGTGCCGCTAGCCCGAACCGACGGGGATGGGCGATTCCTTGCCCGTCGACGAGCATCAGATCGGGTTCGATCTGCAGTTTCTCGTAGGCTGCGAGGATCGCGGGGCACTCGCGGAAGGTGAGCAACCCTGGCACATAGGGAAAAGACACCTTTTGGCGCTGGGTAGCGACGTCGACGAGTTCGAGTGTCGGATAGTCTAACACAACGATTGCTGCGGTTACCTGAGCAGCTTTCAGACTGACGTCGACGCCGGCGACATGGCGAATTCGGCGCAGACTGGCGGCGTTTTTCTGGCGAACTCGGTTGCGAAATCGCTCCTGAATTTCCCGAGCTTCGGTGGGAGTGACGTTCCAGGAGTGAAGGGAACGAAGGCTCATTTCAATTCTTCATTGTCTCTTCAGGAATTGCTTCCAACTTGGCCATGTTGGTCAACCTGGTCATGTTGGCCACGTATTTCTAAATATAAAATCGCGGTTGGGATAATTATTTGGGGTTTGCGATAGCCACGAAAAGCACGAGAAGGCACGAAAAAAAATGGTAGCCAAGTCTGTACCCACCTCCCATTTTATGGACTTTTGTGTTTCTTGTGGCCATCACATACTTCTCCAATATTCTGTTATTTGACTCATGCTCGCAAAGGTTACCCTTTCCACATTGTTAGAACAGGAGGCAACCGAGCTAACGGAGCTCTCACGCTTAGCCTTCTCTGTTAGCTCCTGTTCAAAAAAAGTTCATCGGGATTCGGAGTATGGATTACAGGTTGATTCTTCTAGATTTTACCTGGTTCACTTTTCTTCTCTGTGCATTTTTTCTCTTCACGATCTGTGGCTTAAGTTCTTCCAGAACTTTAGTGAGTGAATTGCAATAGTGAGGTCGAATGTGCTTGACCCATGCATGTTGGAGATAAAAAGCTCCGAAGGAGCGGCGCTATGAAAGCCCTGGGCAAGTGAAGGTGAGGTTCACGATCCTTCGCGCCGTCCAGGGTATGTTATCAAAAAATTTCTTCGTCCGAGCGAGACGCTGTGTGTCCCGTCGGTACGGTGCCGAGGACGAAATAAACCGTGCGAATTTCGGCCTCGGCAATGGATTTCCAGCACCCCTCGCCATCTGCTCGGCCGAGGAAGAGGATACGAATCAAACCCTGGGCGGCGGCCCAACTCGCTAGAGCTCGTTGTGCCTTGCCCAGGGCTTTCATAGCGCCGTCCCGTTGGGACTAATTCAACCAGTGCTAGGTTCTAAAGGCCTGTCTTGCTCCAAAAGTAGCCACTATAGAATCTGAAGAGCCAATTTTTAAGAGTAACGACTACGCCTAATTTCTAACTCCCACCTTAGCCAATCGGGTGGCACAGTTTCTATAAGAAAATCTGGGAAGGAATTTACCCCCGCGCGACCAAAAACATGGAACTGGAGAAAACGAAGGTAACAGTGAAAAGGGGAACTAATTGAGAGGAACACTAATCTTCGCTGATCTTCACTAATCTGATTAGCGCAGATTAGAGGAGATTAGTGTTCCAATTTCTATCTTTTTCTTTCCCTCCGTTCTCTCGGTTATCTCCTGTTCAATTAATTTACGCACGCTGGGAAGAATTGAATCGTTAGTAGCACAGAGGACACGGAGAGCGCCGAGCAATTGAGGGGGACAGGGGACGTTGTAGGTTTGTAGGTCGTGAACAAGCCGTGCGTAGCGTCGGGCAGATTAGCCCATAGCTGAGAGTCAAGAGTCGAGAGCCCGTCGTCTGGCTCTAGACCCTCGACTCTTCGCTGTCGACCAAGCACGCCGGAAAAGCGTGTTACTCGTTCCAGCCAATGAGAACAGATGGGGACTTGCAACTCCAGAGTTGGTGGTCCCCTGATTGGCCCAATTTACTTCAAAAACTTTTTTTACAAAACAAAACTCCCTCTCATTGGGCCCTCCCGAATTGCTTCAACTCTCTGGCACTGCACGACTTGCGTCGTTGCCATTGTCTGCGGATTATGGTGGTTTTGTAAAACAATATTCTTCAAAATGGGGTCCTTTGAGGAGTGGAAATTGGGCTCTTGCGAGGGTGCTCAGTCGCAGAGATGTGAGTTGAGATGGTTGCGGTGTGAATAGCGTTCGAAAAGTGCGGCGCTTGGCGGGGTGATTTGGCAACTGAAATTTGCAGCGCACAGATGTGCAGTTCTTTGAATTTGGGAAGATACGGGCTTTAGCCCTTATCTTCTCCAGATTC
>NZ_SJPS01000017.1 GCF_007860015.1 Bythopirellula polymerisocia | reverse complement strand
TTGAGGTCCAAAGATTCCTGGGGGGATGTGGACATGATCGACTCCTAGAAATGTGGAAAATAGGAAGACTTACCCGCACAACAGAATTAGAGCAAATTTCACACCTACTTTCGAGACGCTCACACCTCGTCGTCCTGTAATAGGAAAAATATTTGACATTTGAGCCGCGGCGCGTCAGAATCCCGAGAGTTTCTAATCTGGGATGGTATTGTCAGAGCTCGATATTCGGTTTGTTTCTATTCCAGTGGTACTCCTGCCGCCGGGATACTTACAGCTCCGTTTTTTCTTGTCCGAGGGAGCATCCGTATTACGAGTCTTGGTAATGCACACGACGAAGCGTTTTTCTCATTAGAAAAGTGCATTGGACCTTAAACGAAAGGGAGCTAGCTCATGAGAACACTCGTAACTACTTCGGCTATTATTTCGATGTTGGCGTTCTTATCGCCGACAGTAGTCGCTGAAGATGAGCAAATTGGAGATCCATTGTCTCCAGTGTCTGCTGTTTTTGGTCAACCGATTGACCTTAATTTTCCTAACATTATACATCCTCCACCACACAGGAAGGTCATGTCGTTTACGGGAATGGCCCAGGCCTCAGGCCAGCCTAGAACTGCCATTTTGGGAATTCATTTTGATTACATAGATCCCAATAACCCGTCGGGCCCGCCTGTGGTAATCCCGTCCCCCAATTTCTATATGGAAGCAATCCCGACGGGTGGAGGATTCGTGCAGATCAACGCGGGACCCGTTCAGCTCATAAACTTCTGCCCTGACCAAGTCAGTATCCATTTTGAGAACTTAACAGATTTTATCGAAATAGAATTCTATGGCACTTTTAACCACACATGCGTTCCCATCCCGGAGCCAAGCTCTATGACGCTCCTGTTGCTCTGCGGAGTGGCAAGCCTCAGATGGCGACGCCGTTTGAGGTAGGCTGCTCAAAAAGCAGTTGCAATGCTGTGCATCAAGATCGATATTAGCCCCGGCGTTTAGGTCCCGCCGGGGTTTTTTATTTCAGTGAGAGGGTGGCTCATTAACCGTCTCCAGGCGTCACTCCCAGAACAATATCAAACTTCGCAGCCAACTCGCCGAGTTGTGATTCCTTGATCGGCGCAAAGTCCACCATCACCGATTCGCGTTTCTGCGGATCGCGGATGCCACGTAGAACACCGTCGCGGTCGTTCTGTGGATTGCCCTTGATGTAGCATTGGGTGGTGAATTCGTTTTCGCTCGGCAGTTTGACTTTGAAGTGGATATGCGGCGTGCGGCCAGGATACGGAACCGGCCTGACCGTGCGGAAATAATATTCACCGGTCGAACCAGTGAGAAAGCGACCAAAACCCTGGAAATTCGCATCTCTCTTGGCATGTTGGTCGGCCGTGTGGAGATAGACCCCGTTGCCATCGACTTGCCAAATCTCAACCAGCGCATTGCGGAGCGGCTGGCCGGAGGAATCAAGAATTCTTCCTGAGAGGTGCGTGATCTCACCAATGGCTGGCGTGATGCCATCATTGATGATGATCAAATCATTGTCAGTATCCAGCGGTAAATGGTCCGGATAAAACGGCCCTTCTGTTTGCCGAGGAGTAAGAGTGAGCGCCTCGGCAAATGCACCGCGAACGTTCCAAAACGAGGGAAGCACAAGCCCAGCAGCGGTTACTGTGGCCCCCTTGAAAAAATTTCGCCGTGTGGGGATTTGGTGTCGAAATTTGATGATTCAGTCTCCTGGAGATCCTTCGCGATTGCTATCTGAGCTTGAACTCCTCTTGTGGGAGAAAGAGCTGTCCTAAGAATAATCTCACACCAATTCACTCGTCTTTCGTGGCGTCTTCCCCTCAGGAGTTTCATCGCTCTCGATGTCAAACCACTCCGGCTTAAATTCGATGCGGCGGTTTTCTCGCATGGCGATGTTTGAGGTCAGTGCAATGATGGCATCGGCCATAGCAACCTTGGGGGTGCATTTGGGTTGGTTCGCCGGGTCCGGGTTGCGGATGCACCAGGCCCAGTGCTCGATCTCTTCTTGGTAACCGCGACTGATGTTTTCAGGCGCGGCTACCTCGGCGAGGGCTGCGCCACCACCACCGGTTTCATAAGTATCCATCGCGGGGCCACCGGAGCCAGCCGTGACTTCGATCTTGGTCTGCGTGTCGGATTTCTTAAAGAGATAAGCATCCTTCTCACGGTCTAAAATGAGGGTTCCCTCAGTGCCAAGTACCACTTCACCGTAGCCGCCGTAGCCGTTACCGTTGATCGAGGAATAGGTGACCACGATTTTCTTGTTGGGGTCGGCGACTTCTCCGTCTTTACCATTCTCGTAGTAGCCTAAGCCAGGGTATTCAAACATCGTGTAAACATGGTCGTCCACGTCGCGGTCGAGCGGGAACAACGAACGATGCCCCATGCCGCTGACTGAGAGTGGCATGACCTTCTGGTGACCCTCACGCTGCGAACTGATAAAGATGCTCGAGGCATCGAGTTGATGGCTTCCTAGCTCAGCCATGAGTCCCCCTCCGGTACGATCCCACAGCCGCCAGCGGATCAGTTCCTCCATGGGAGATCGCTTATAGCCATTGGGAAGGGTTTTATCCTCGTAGCCGAAAGCAGCAGCATCGGTCCGGTAGTCCATAATCTGATTGCGTTTTTGAGCGACTTTTTCGGCCCATTTTTCGGCATCTGCTCCTTTGCTCTGGTCACGCTTCTTCAACCAGGCATGATACTCCCTCAGCATGTGAAATTCGTCACGCAAGGCAGCGACTGCCTCGGGGCCTCCTGCCTTACTGGCGGCCTTCTCCAATGCGGAGAATTCCTCAGGTGTGAGCGGTTCACCAGATTGATCAACAAACTTCGCACTGGGCAAATCAGGGGACCAGCTATCTCTGCCAGGCAGGTTGTCGCGATTCCATTGCGCGCGAATGGAGTGGAGCTCACCGATAAGACCGCTGGAAATCTGATCGACTGCGTTATCGTAAAGAATGCTGTAGTGACGCTGGTGACCTGTGGCGAGAAGCATGCCCGTCGCGTCGGCCACACGGCCCATCTCTTTGCACTGGCCCACACTATGAGCCATTAACTTTTCTGTAAGAACGTGTTTCTTTGCCCGCATCGCCTTGATTGCGGCAACGTCGTGCAACCATAAGGGGAGGGCGATAATCACCGCCTCGACATTGGGGTCCTTCAAAAGCTCTTCGTACGTTTCCCCCTCTTTCTCACCATACACTTTGACATTTTCGCGGGCCTCTTCTTCGGTTTTCCAACCGTAAACATCCATCAGTCCCTTGCGAGCCGCCTTCGTGCCGTCGCTGTTGAGATCACCATGGAACGCGCGGTGAAAGCTATAGGGACGAATGTCTGCAATGGCCACGACGTCGATATAATCCGGATTGAGCGAGCTGATCAGTACGCCCCCTTCGTCTCCAGTGCCGATAATACCCACGCGGAGGCGATCATTCTTGATCGCTCCGTAATTGAAATAGAGTGCACCAATGGTTGCTCCCCCTGCGACACCACCCAACACGGTTCCTTTCAGGAAATCGCGCCGGCTGGTGCCGACGGCTTCCTGGAAGTTTTGTTTGCCGATTGCCTTTTCTTCTGGCGTAAGATTCATCTTTTTAAGCTCCCTTGGTAGTGCCACGCTTGGACCACCAGCGGTGGATAATTGAATCGAGCCCGGCATACTTACCCGCACAAGTCGCTGCAAGCAATACGAGGGCTGCGAATTCGGTTAACTGATAATAAAAGAATTCCGATTTAGCGCCGTCCACCCAAGGTGGCTGTGTGGCCATCACCATCAACAGAAACAACGCTCCGAGGATTGCAGCGATAGGTGTGAAGAGCCCTATCAACAAACAGAACCCTACAGCGGTTATTACGCAAGCTACAAGTAGATTGTTCCGAGCCAGTTGTGTAACTTGAGGATCAGTTACCGCGGTTTCGACTCGGCTGCCTAGCGGAGAACTCTGCTGCTCCGGTGTGAGAACGTCGCCCAGATTGTCGGCGAGATATTGATCATTTTTTTTTACAGCGGCAACCCACCGCAAGGGGATACGCGAAACATCTGCCTGTTTGGCGGCGATTCGTTCCTTGCGAAAGGGAATTTCGTCAGCCCCGCCGACGCCTTCAGCCTGCTCCAGTCGCCACAACTGGTGCTGATAATCCTGCATGTCGAGCGCTTCCTCGGCAAGGAAATCTGCCAGATTACGCTCTTGTGTTTCCAGTACCTTGTCGGCCTGGGTGCGTTGCTCGTCGCTGAGCGATTTGATCTTTTTAAACTGTCCCGCAATTTTTTGCCAATCTTCGCGGATTTGTTCCCCCCAAGCGGCACCAGGAACAATTTCGATAAACTCTGCCTCGGTCGTTTGCCCCTTGGCAAGCTCATTCTTTCGGCGGGCAACATACCGCGTGACCCAGGCGGTGAGCTTGTCAGAAGCCTCTGGAGTCATTTGCTGCGGTTGGGCGAGCAGTTCTCGCCAATCGTGGGTCGTTGGCGCCTGGGACTGGAAGAATCCCGCCAAGGGTCCTTTGGCCCCGTTGAAGAATCCCTCCGCTGAGAACGTCATCTTCAGTTCGTGTCGGCCAGAGTCGTATTCGAATTTCTTGGCACCTTCGGTAAAAAAATGCCAACCAACTACCAATCGCAAGAAGACGAGCGCGACAATTCCCGTCCATGTACAACCCCAGGCGGTCCGAACGTGACAATCATCAGCAGCAGGATTTGTTTCGATCACGACGGAATTCTCATGCGGGGACTGGGCGATTATGTCAGGAGCGGGGTCAGGCAATATTCTGCCTGTTCCAGAGAATAGCAAAGAACTTTATTGTAGGATGGAGCTTAGCGATTCTCCAGTGCCAATTTGGGTGGGCTCGCTGAAAATCGACCCCGTTTTTCCGACTTTCGGTTCTTAATTTTGAGTCACTCTTATGCGAATAGTCCTCTGTTATCCCGTTGAATTGCGCCATCTGGAACAAATTCAAGCCGCTTGGCCAGGGGCCGAGATTGTCGATGCTGGGCAAGAGCGAATCGCTTCCGAATTAGCCAATGCGGATATTTATTGTGGTCATGCCAAGGTGCCCGTGCCGTGGGATGAGGTGGTAGCAAAAGGAAAGCTGCAATGGATTCAATCCTCGGCAGCGGGCATGGACCATTGCTTGACTCCTGCGGTGGTCCAGTCCGAGATCCTAGTCACCAGTGCGTCAGGAGTGCTGGCCAAACAGGTCGCCGACCACACCATGGCCTTGCTGGCTGGCATGCTTCGCGATTTGCCTACCTATTTTCGGGCTAAAGATAAACGTGAATTCATTCGTCGACCAACTCGCGATTTGCATGGCACGACCATTGGAATTGTCGGCATGGGCGGCAATGGAAGGGTCCTGGCTCGTGTGCTGAAGCCTTTTGAAACCACCATTTTAGCCACCGATTGGTTTCCCGAGAAAAAGCCTGTTGAGATCGATGAACTGCTTCCCGCTGACGCACTCGATGATTTATTGCCGCGCGTGGATGTCTTGATCCTGGCCGCGCCGCTGAATGACTATACCCGCGGAATGATCGACGAGCGACGTTTGCGACTACTCAAAAAGGATGCTGTGCTGGTGAACATGGCCCGTGGCCCACTCGTAGTCGAGGAGGATCTGGTGAAGGTGATGAAAGAGGGGCACCTCTGGGGAGCGGGACTGGACGTTACCGCTGAAGAGCCCCTACCTGCTGAAAGTCCTCTCTGGGAGGTCCCCAACCTGATCCTCACCCCCCATGTGGGCGGCCAGCGCGCGAGCCGGATCGACGACATGACGCGGCTCTTCCTGGAAAACTCACAGAGGTTTCAAGCCGGCAAGCCCCTCATCAACAAAGTGGACAAAATCCTTGGGTTTCCCGAAGCCGGGGCAATCCTGTTCCAGAGCTAAAGTGTCCCGCAGCTGGATGAAAACAGCAGCTTTCTAGCACTTTTCGGCCTAAAATACGATCTAGACTCTAGCTCCTTAACCAGATTATCATTCTCTTCGCCCTCATTCCGGATTAGGATAGAGGGATAAGTGATTTTTAAGCGACGAATGATATTGAAGCTTTCCTGCATTGGATTCCCTCCCTGGCGGCGATCCCGCCGCTATGCAAAAGACTCTGCACCTTGAGCTGACACCTCTTTTTTCCCTCGACGTATAGGTAACGGATGAACCCTTCCACAACAATTCTGCAAGGAACGCGGACTATCACCTTCAACGGCGAAGAGTCGCGCCGCTGTCCTAGCGAGCTGTATCAGCGCTACGAGCATCTGCTCAACACGCAGTACATTGGCTGGACGGAGCACCTGCGTTTCCGTCGCTTGCTCGGTACCGGGGGACAAGGAGTCGTCTATCTCACTGATCGACGAGGGTCGGACGGCTTTACTTTGCCTGTGGCCTTAAAGGTATTTTCTCCTGAGCGATTTTCCTGCCAGCAAAGCTACGACCGGGCGATGGAGCGTATCGCCCTGGTAGCTAGTAGCGTCGCCAAGATTCAGCACGATAACCTGCTGGATGTGCAGAACTTTGCCGAACGCAGTCGCATCCGTGTGATGGAGATGGAATGGGTTGACGGCTACGATCTCGACAACTTACTTACACCGGCAATGTTGTCACGAGTTCAACAGCGAGTGAACAATCGGCGGTGGAAGTATATCAACGATGTGATCGTCACTGCCGGCCATGTCAGGCCACGCCTGAAACCAGGTGTGGCTGTGGCCATTATCCGCCAATGCCTGGCTGGACTGGCCGCGTTGCATCGTGAGGGGATCATCCACGGTGATTTGAAACCCTCTAATATCATGGTAAAACGCACTGGCCATCCCAAAATTGTTGACATCGGTTCTGCGTTGCAATTGGACAATATGCCCGAGCAACGGACCTGCACTCCGCAGTACGCCGCCCCAGAGATGCTCGAACGGAACGAATTTACTGCCCAGTCCGATCTGGCAAGCCTTGGTTATGTGCTTATTGAGATTCTGGCAGGCAGGCCTCTGTTTGCCGGTCTGAGAAATCTGGGAGAAATGCTCGAAGCCAAGTGGACTCTCCCGCAGCGGCTCGACTCGATCCTCCCCGATGATGTGGCCGACAGCGATTTATTGATGAGCATCTGCCGTCGCCTGACAGCTCCCGATACGGTGTTGCGTTATGCTAGTGCCGAGGATGCCGACACAGGCCCCGGCGGCTTGGCCGAGTTTCAGCGGACCCTGGTTATGGGGGATCTGGCTAGCGAATACGAAAACGAGCTACGCGTCTGGCTGGAAGAGCTTGATTGAGCCGTTCCATACGGCCAAACTCCGAGGATTGACGGTCAAAGCAGATCGTGCCAAGCTATCGGCCACCGGCGAAATCAATCTTGCCCGGTCCAGGTTCCAGTATTCTGATAAAAGGGAGTAGTGGCGATGTCAGGAACGCTTTTGGTCCTCGGCTTCTTGTTATTTGGCCAATTAGTTGATCGTTACCCCGCAGCGGAGAAAACATCAGCCTTACTGCTGGACTACGCAGCAGAGGTGGGTTCCACTCCCGTAGAGGAGCCTCAGCAGGAATCTCCCGCTTCTGGAATTAGCCCTTCCGTGAGCGATATGTTCGATATCCAAACCCAGGATAGTGTTGAACCATCCAGTACCACGCCTGAAGAGAAAGAATTGCGGACCAATGACTCTCCTCCTACCTCAGGGGCAGTCGCTCCCCAATCAAGTGTTCAACCTCCTCCCCAAACGACATCGGCAAGTGAGCCAATCACGTTCCTGGAAAATTTCAGCGAGCCCGTAACGAGTAGCCAACTGTCTGGCACCCCAGTCACACTAGTAGAAGTCATCGCTTCATCTCCCAACCGTAGAGAGCAGACCCAACGGGTTGAAACCTATTGGGACCTGTCTCGGGCAGTTCTCGAATACAATTTGAGCCTCAAGGAAAAAATTGAACTTGAGGCCCTGCGCCGTGGAATCGCGCAAGCCGGTCCCCACTGGGACCAAAGTTTGAGTCAGAATGAGTCCCGCGAGCGACTCGCACTGCGCGCGGTCCAGGTAGCGCAACAGCGTATGGCCCAGATGTTGGGATTCACTCGCGAGGATCAGTCACCGCTTCCCAGCGATCTCCCTTTCGTTGGAACCTACAACACACGCTTTGCAGAACTCTTCCCCCAACAGACTCAACGCGTTGCCAAAGAATACGACGAATATCTCACAAACGCTTCACAAGTCATCGTAAATGAGGCCAAAGAAATCGCTGCAGCACGTGATTGGATGTTTGCCGTCAGCGAACAGCGTAGTCCGCAAACCGACGGCAAAGAACTGCTCGTAGCTTACGAGTTATTTGCCGCCCGACGCAGACTTTTTGTCGAAACGGTTGCCAATTACAACCGTGAAATCGTCCGCTACACCGAGATCGCCACCCCTGGTAGCGTTGAGCCCCAGCGCCTGGTAGCGATGCTAATTCGTGTTGCAGGTTCTCCTTCAAGTACTGTCGATCCAGCAGTGCGCCGCACGAGCGCTGAAGAACAGGTAAATCCAGCGGACGCCGGGCAATCTCAGCCCCGCACCACCGCAGAGAATAGTTGGCATGCGCTCCCCAACAATAGTGAACGCTCCATACTGGTGCCAAGCCGATAGCTGCTTCTGCTTTTGAGAGCTCGCGTCAGGGTTTCAGTGCTTGCCATCTTCGGTGTAACATGGATTTATGTTACCTACCCTCGAAGAAGTCACCTGCCTCCCTCTCGCCAAGCCTTTCTACATTGGCCCACTGCTGATCGATCCGCCGATTCTGCAGGCCCCGATGGCCGGGTTTACCAATTTTGCCTTTCGGCAAATCGTCCGTGAATTCGGTGGCGCAGGTCTCCTGGCAACCGAGATGGTTAACGCCCGTGGGTTTGTCTGGCTCGATGAACAAGAGGCCGAGCATCCTGATCGACTCTGGGGAGTGGCCGAGGAACCGCGACCGCTGGCCGTGCAGATTTGGGACAATGAACCAGCCACACTTGCCAAAGTAGGGGCCCGACTAGCCGACGAATACGGCGTAAGTGTCGTCGACATCAACTTCGGTTGCCCTGTTCGGCAAGTGACACAGAAGGCGCACAGCGGTTCTTATCTGCTCAAACATCCCGATCGAATGGGCGAAATTATCGAACAGGTTGTTGCTGCCTGCACGCCGACGCCGGTCACGGCCAAGATTCGCCTTGGCTGCACACGCGAGTCGATCAATGCCTGTGATATCGCTCAGGTGGTCGAAGGCGCCGGGGCAGCGGCGCTCACTGTGCATGGCCGCACCGCAGCCGACATGTTCCGCGGCTCAGCCGACTGGGATCGCATTGCCGAGATCAAGGTGCATCTCAAACGGATTCCCTTGATCGGCAACGGCGACCTCGATACTCCGCAGAAAGTAGTCGATGCCTTCCGCCACTACAATGTGGATGGAGTCATGATCGCCCGCGCGTCGCTGAACAAACCTTGGCTCTTCGCGCAAGCAGCCGCCGCCGTCCGCGGCGAATCGATTCCGCTCGACCCCACCCTCGCTGAAGAAAAGCAGCTCATGCTGCACCACTATGAACTAGTCTGCGAGCGGTTCGGCGTAGAGAAGGGAACCCTGCTCATGCGGAAATTCGCCTGCTGCTATGCCCAAGGCCGCCGCGGTGCGCGAGAATTCCGCAAGCATGTGGGAACCGTGATAACTCCCGAGGAATTCTACCGGGTGGTAGAGAGCTTTTTTCCAGAAGGTTAGCCGCGACCCGTCGCCTTCCACTCATTGGAATGCTCCTGCTCGGCAGAAGGGAGCAAGTTTCACTCCCGACGCTTCATCAATCGAGGTGTAAAGAATCACGCTCAATCCGCGTCGCGCGTATCCCCTGTGTCAATTGTGAGCGGTCCCTCGATATCCTCCATCTCCGATGCAGGCAACGAGAACACTCGATAGAGGCAAAAGCTGACCAGCGTCAGCACCGATCCCACCGAGATCAGCATGATAAACCAGCCGGCTGTTTCCATGGCACTATTCCTCGTGAGTAACGGCATCGAATCGCCCTTCGGCGATCCAGCGTTTTCCTGCAATGTTGATTAGGAGCAACAAGAAAACCCAGATTGTCAGGATGAACATAATCGACAGCAGAGGGATTCCACCCTGGCTCAAAGTCTTTGCGTAATCTGGACCTTGCGTAATGCAGATACCGATAAAGATAGCTAACAGATAGGCTGGTGTTACGTATTTGAGCATGATCTGCACAAACCAGGGAACGCGGATATTTGCACCGCGATGCAACTCTTCATAACCTTTCTGGATGCCAAATACCCAGCCGTAAATCACGGCCTGAATCATGGCTAGGATGAAGATAAACATCGTGCCCACCCAGAAATCAAAGGTATCCAGGGCCACCATTCCCTTTGAGAAATACACGACAAAACCGCTTCCCATGGCCGATACCAAGCCCAGCAAGGTCGCAGAGGCATGGCGTTTTAGTCCCAGTCCTTCTTCAAAAAATGCTATAACTGGTTGCAACATGGAAAGGCTGCTTGTAATCGCTGCAGTAAACAGCATGAAGAACCATAAGAATCCAAAGAATCTTCCTCCAGGCATAACTGCGAATACGTTTGGTAAAGCATTGAAACCCAACCCAAACGTGCCTTGCTCTTTGGCGGCAGCGCCCAGAAAAATAAATGCCGCCGGCAGAGTAATCAGACCTCCCAGGCAGACTTCAAAAAACTCATTCATGCTACTAGCGGTCAATCCGCTCAGGGCGATGTCGTCGTTCTTCTTGAGATAGCTGGCGTAGTTGATCACCACGCCAAACCCTACCGAGAGACTGAAAAATATTTGTCCAGATGCGGCCAACCAGGTTTTGGGCTGCATAAGATACTCGGCATTGGGATTCCACATGGCCCCCAATCCCGCAACGACTTTTTCACCGCCGAGTGTGAGCACCCTGGCGAGGACGCATACGGCACAAATGACCATGATCGGCATCGCAATTTTGCAAAAACTCTCGATTCCCTTACTGATGCCGCGATAGATAAGAATGAAATTGAGCACAAAAGTAATTAGCAAGAAAAGGATTAGATTGGATTCACCAGTTAGCAAGGCACCATCGGCACCGGTTCCCACGAATCTGCCGAAGAAATCACTATACTTCTCCGAATCTGCCCCTAGCATCAAGTCGCCGGTGAGATAGTTAAACGCATAACCGAGGCACCAAGCTTCGATCACAACGTAGTACATGTAGATCACCAGTGGGATGAGCAAGGCGATCGACCCAAGATACTTGGAGAGAGGATTCCGCCAGAGCGTTTGAAAGATCCCGGGGGCCGAGTTGAACCCTTTCGTCCCACCGTAGCGACCCATGGTCCACTCAGCCCAACAAAGCGGGATGCCCAAGATCAGCAGGCTGATAAAGTAGGGAAGCATAAACGCCCCCCCACCATTCTGGGCAGCCTGACCAGGAAACCGCAGAAAGTTCCCCAATCCCACTGCTGAACCCGCCACAGCGAGAATCACCCCGATCCGGGACCCCCACCGTTCGCCTCCCTGCGGATTGCTATCGCTCATTCGGGTATCTCCGTGACTCAAATGGAATCGAAAGGTAGAATAAGAAGCAAGATGGATACGTCCGACTGGCAGCTTCTTTTAGCGGATAAAGTGTTTTGGGTCAACAGTTTATGGAATGTCGAATAGGAATAGGGACTTCCCTCCGCCATGATCTTAATTACGAAAGCCGTGTAGGCAGTCATTCACCCGGCACGAGATGCTTTTGCTTCGCATTGTCAACGTGACTGGAAACGCCGTCCTGCGGTAATGATTCGTTCCACTCGAGTACTGCCCGTTTCAATCGCTGGGCAATTTGTTTGCGATCACCGGCAAGATTTCGTTTTTCGCGGATGTCGTTTTCGAGGTTGTAAAGTTGCACCGCCGAACCGTCGATCTGGCAAAGTAGTTTCCAGGGCCCGTCCCGAACAGCTAGATCGGGATTTGGATGGGCTTTTCTTCCTGGTCGATCGGGAGGACGCCGCCAAAAGAGAGAGCCGCTTCGCTGTGCTTGGGAAATACCCAGCAACGCTGCCAGCAAATCTTCGCCATCGGAATGGTAACCTTTTGGCGGCGAAAGGTTCGAGAGGGACATCAGCGAAGCCACCAAGTCGACGCTTGAGACGATCGTTGTGTCGTTTGAACTCCCTGCGGCTGAGGAAGCGACGTTGCCCGGCCCCCATACAATCAAGGGACTCCGAATGCCGCCTTCATACAGGAGCCCTTTTGCCCCGCGCAAGGGGTGACTCGATCCGGCGCCGGGTTCAGGGCCATTGTCGCTACACAACAGAATAAGCGTGTTGTTGCGCAGTTTGTCGTCACTCCGAATGCGGTCGAACAATTTCCCAAGCTGAGCGTCCATGGTTTTCAGCACACCGTAATACAAGGTTTTTTTCGTTGCATCGCCGCGTTTTGCTTCGGGAGGAAAAAACGGTGAGTGGACATCGTCAGGCCACACATTGACGAAGAAGGGTTTACCCTCTGCCTCGCTGGCATCGATGAACTCAATCGCACGTTCCACATAGCGAGCCGTAACCTGGGATCGATCCACCCATTCGATAGGTCCACGCCCCAACGCAGCACTGCCTAAGTCATAGCGTTTTGGCGGTTGGCCATCGTGAGCGTCGCAAAGTGGCAGCACACGGGGCCCGAGCCCTTCGAAGTTTGTGAGTGATGCGTCGAATCCGTATTTGGTGATCGAAGGGGCTTCGCCAACGTCGCGCTGACCTCCCATATGCCACTTGCCGAAATGCCCCGCCCGATAGCCTGCCTGAGCCATCAGTCGTGGTAACGTAACAGCGGTAACATCGAGCCAGTTTGCGATACCGCGTATTTTGTTCATCTGGCGTTCTGCCAGAAAAGACGTGATCCGATGCCGTGCTGGATACTGACCTGTCGTCAGAGCCGTACGCGAAGGGGAACAGATCGGCGAGTTGACATAAAAGTTGGTGAAACGCAGCCCTTGGCTCGCCAGCTGGTCGATCTTTGTCGTTTCGACTTCGGTGCCACCGAAACAAGAAAGATCCGTCCAGCCCATATCGTCGATGAACACCGTAATGATGTTGGGACGAGGATCCGAACGGGGAACTAATGTCGGCATGCCGTAGGTTGTGCGTTGATCTCCCTGCTTGCCCAACCAAGCGGTTAGCTTCTCTCGCATGTCGGCAAGTCGCTCTGCTTGTGCGGGGTCACCGGCCAGGTTGTTCGTTTCGTGTGGATCTGCCGCTAGGTCGTAGAGTTCTTCGGCGGGACGCTGCTGGTAGCGTTTGACCTTGGCTGCTGCGTGCTGGTTTTTCTCTGCCTTTGCTACCCACGAGAGCCAATAATCTTCTTTCCCACGCAGCTTGGTGACGTGTGACTCGAAGCGAAACTCGGGATGCAGATTCCGTATGTATTTAAATTGCTCGTCTCGCAAACTCCGAGACGGGTATACATTGAAGTTGCCGTCGCCACTGTGGGTCGTATAGATCTCTTGTCGATGCGTTTGAGCATCGCCCAATAAGACAGGAAGAAAGGACCTCCCGTCGAGAGTCTGATCGATCGTACCGCCTGCTGCTTCAACAAGTGTTGGAAGCAGGTCGACCCAGGAGACCATGGCTTCTGTTTGGGCACCAACTTTGATTTTCTCTGGCCAGGCAGCGATCAGGGGTGTGCGGATGCCTTCGTCGTACAGATTCCATTTGGCAAACGGCCACTGCGCTCCATGGTCGCTAGTATGGATAAACAACGTGTTATCGCCCAGTTTTTCATAAGCTGCGTCGAAGACTCGCCCCAGTTCGTCGTCCATTGTGTGGATGGCCTGGTAATACCGTGCGCGGGCTCGCCGTGTTTGGGGTGTGTGGACATGCGTGGATGGGATCTCGATCTTTGCGGAATCGATGTCTGTCACTTGCGGCCAAGGCACATGAGGCCAGTTCGTACCGACGAATAGGCACAAGGGTTTGTCGCTTTCACGCTGATTTAACCACTTGATGGCCTCACCGACAGCGACATCGTCGTGGTATGTGAAGTGCCTGGCAAGATCGAATCCGTACTCAGGAGTCTGCGCATAGTGTCCTACCTTGCCAAAGGCGACGACCTCGTAGCCCAACTCGTGAAGATAAGCGGGTAGCTTCTTGATCTCCTTACGAGGTCGTGCGTGATTGGCCTCGGCACCATTGCCAGCGGGCATCAACCCAGTCAACAGGGCCGCACGACTAGGCGCGCACGAAGGGGATGCTACAAAGGCCCGTTGAAAAGTCATTCCGCTATCGGCCACTCGCTGCATGCCAGGGGTGACGATATCTGTTGCTCCATACACACTCGAATCAGTGAGAGTATGGTCGTCGGAGAGAAACACGACGATGTGCGGCTGGCTGGCGTGAGATGCAGCAAAGGGTGCAAATAGATCGAGACCAGTTACGAAAAGGGAGGCCACTAAGTGCTTCAATTTCATTTTTGCTAAAAAGCAGCTGCTCTTAAGAAAGGTGGCAGAGTTGACGAACGGTGGTTCGGAATTATGCATACTAGCTTTGCCCTATTATCAATACCATTTGGCCTCCATAAGGACAATCAGCTTCCTGCACCAACTTGAAAGGGGGACACCCATCCTAACAGGTCGTGCAGTAGATGCTTCCATTGCTTAAGCAACGCAAGCTGCGTCACCGTGCAGAAATACCGACGCAAACTAACGATCCCTCTTGGTCGGGTGTCACCTGCAGTCCGGTCGGAGGATGGGTGTCCCCATGTTGTGCCATTTCAATATTGGGATGGCGCTACACGCGAAGGGAAAGGTGGATGCCCCTAAATCCCCAAATGGAAATGAAAGATGAACAACTTGACGGGGCAATTTGATGAACTGGTCCATCGAACTTCTTCATTCCCGCTTGCACTCCCAAGAAAACAGTGGCTACGGCATCGTTCCTTTCCTGCCACAATCCCCCCTCAACAAATTCCGCCCGCAAATCCCAACAATCAGTCTGGACCGCTGTGGAATAAGCGACTAAAGCCTTTTAGGCAAACACTTTACGACAATGTAGGTAACTATGGCAATGTATTTTTCACATATAGTATTGTCAAAAATATTGATTGGGATATGATTACCTTGAAAGTAGCTAGCAAAACCACTGTCAGTGTAACGACTTATGTCCGAAACCAACCTACAACTTGGAGACGATGCATCGACGAATGATCGTGAGATCATCGAGTTCGTTCGTCGGGAGGGTGCGGTCTCGATCGCCGAATTGGTAAAATTTGCTGGTGTAACTGCCACAGCCGTCAGGCAACGTCTCTCTCGGCTCATGGAACAGGGCCTAATCGACAGAGAAACCGAGAAAGCAGGCCGAGGACGGCCCACCCACCGCTATTCGCTTTCTCCGGCCGGAGTTCGCACGAGTGGTACCAACTATGAAGATTTGGCTGGCGTCCTTTGGGGTGAAATTCGCGCCGTAAAGGACCCGGACGTCCGCTATGGATTGTTAAAAAGGATCGTCACTCGGCTGGCGGACCAATATCGAAGTCGGGTGAGAGGTGATTCGCTGAAGGAGAGGATGCAATCCCTGGTTGCCCTGATGGGCGAACGCAACGTGCCGTTTGAAGTAACTCAAACTGAGGGCTCACAGCTTCCTGTCCTAACGGCCTTAGCCTGCCCCTATCCCACTTTGGCGGAACAGGATCGCACGGTTTGCTCGATGGAGAAGATGCTGTTTTCGGAGGTCTTGGGAGAAGGGCTTCGACTAAGCTCTTGCCGGCTCGACGGTGCTTCACATTGCACCTTCGATACGAGTAAGAACACAGCCCGTCGTACTAGAACGAGTTAATACTAGCCACAGACTAGAGGGGTTGTTACGCTTGATGGATTATCGCGGTTTTTTAAGACAACCGCTGAAGAAACTATCCTCATAAGACAGCGTGCAAAGTTAATAGGAACCAGTTATGCCTCAGCCATGGATTGAAGGACGATTTGAAGAGAACGTCATCACGACCACCGTCGAACAGGCGATCAATTGGGCGCGCCAGTCAAGTATCTGGCCGATGACGTTTGGACTAGCCTGCTGTGCCATCGAGATGATGGCCGCGGGAGCGAGCCGCTTTGATCTCGATCGATTTGGGGCAGGAGCGTTTCGCGCGACTCCCCGCCAGGCCGACCTGATGATTGTTGCGGGCACTGTAACTTACAAAATGGCCAGCCGAGTGCGGCGGCTCTACAACCTGATGCCTGATCCTAAGTTCGTGATTGCCATGGGGGCCTGCACAGTGGGTGGCGGACCCTACTTCAAATATGGTTACCACGTGGTGAAGGGTGTTGACTTGGTCGTGCCAGTTGACGTTTATGTGCCAGGTTGCCCGCCGCGCCCCGAGTCTTTGCTCGAAGGCCTGATGAGAATTCAAGACAAGATCAAAGGGCATAAGATCGCCAAGATGACCGGCAGCGCAGGTACCGGCCAACTGGGTCGCAAACTTGAGGATGAACTTCCTATGCCCCACCACAGTGGCTACGTCTACAGCCCCATCGACACCGAACCTGTTTATGATCACCAGAAGATTACTGGATAACCCCTGCGATGCGTTGCATCGCGGCTAATTGAACAACTGACCACAATCAACTGACAAATCAATGACTGAAACGCTAAAAATTACGAATCTCCATGTGGCCGTCGAAGGCAAGCCGATTTTGCGAGGTGTGAATCTCACGATCAACCGGGGTGAAACGCACGCTTTGATGGGCCCCAATGGATCCGGCAAGAGCACCTTGGGCAACGTCATCATGGGTCATCCAAACTACGAGGTGACCGACGGAACGATCGAGCTTAATGGCGAAGATATTTCTGAGTGGGATGCCACCGAACGTGCACGGGCCGGCATATTCATGGCCTTCCAACGCCCGATGGCGATTCCTGGCGTGAAAATGGCCGACTTCCTTCGCCACGCAACCACGAATGTTCGCAACCCGGCCCGCAAAGAAGGGGAAGAGTTGATTCCCATGCGACAATTTCGCAAGGAATTGACAGAGAAGATGGAACAATTACGGATGGATACCGAGTTCGCTCGACGCTATGTGAATGACGGTTTCTCCGGCGGCGAGATGAAGCGTGCCGAGATTTTACAGATGGCCATGCTTCGACCTAAGTTTGCCATCCTCGACGAAACCGATAGCGGACTCGACGTGGATGCTGTGAAGCTGGCCAGCCAGAGTATCGCTCAGATAGGTAAAGAAACTGCCGGGGGTGACCAGATGGGGATTCTCATCATCACGCATCATGACAAGTTGCTCGACCAGAACACGCCCGACTTCACTCATGTCATGCTCGGAGGAAAGATCGTCGAAACAGGCGGAGTGGAACTCGCCCATGAGCTTTATACAGATGGATACGACCGAATTCGTGCCAGCTATCCTGAAGCAGCCGTTGCCGAACAAGTGATGGCCGAAGTAGAAGCAGTTTAGAACCCTAACCAGCCCTCATTTCTCGCAAGAGAAGGGTGAACAAAATGGCTACCGATATTTCTCAAGATGTAACTACAGGTGAAATCAACAAGTACGATTTCATCACTCCCTCACATGACGTTTTCAAGGCTCAGAAGGGCTTGAATCCGGAGATTGTTGCGCAGATTTCTGAGATGAAGAATGAGCCCGCCTGGATGCGTGACTTCCGCCTTGAATCGCTTAAGATTTTTGAGTCGAAGCCCATGCCCAAATGGGGTGGCGACATCGGCATCAATTTTCAGGATATCTATTACTACCTGAAGCCTTCCGACCACCAGGGAAAGACCTGGGACGATGTGCCCCAAGATATCAAGGACACCTTCGACAAGCTGGGAATCCCTGAAGCCGAGAAAAAGTATCTCGCCGGAGTGAAGGCCCAATTTGAAAGCGAAGTTGTCTACGGTTCACTCCAGGAAGACTTGGGCAACAAGGGCGTTATCTTTACCGATACCGACTCCGCCGTCCGTGAACATCCTGAACTCTTACGCGAGTACTTTGGCAAGATTATTCCACCCTCGGACAACAAGTTTGCCGCCCTCAACTCGGCTGTCTGGTCCGGAGGTTCGTTCATCTATGTACCTCCGGGCGTACACATCGAGTTTCCGCTTCAAGCCTATTTCCGCATCAATGCCGAGCAAATGGGACAATTCGAGCGAACGCTGATAATCGTCGACGAAGGGGCCTCAGTCCACTATGTCGAAGGCTGTACCGCTCCGATGTACACCACCGAGAGCCTGCACTCCGCCGTGGTAGAAGTCATAGTCAAGAAGAACGGACGTGCCCGTTACACAACGATCCAGAACTGGGCTAACAACATTTACAACTTGGTCACTAAACGTGCCGTTGCCTACCAGGATTCGCTTATGGAGTGGATCGATGGCAATCTGGGCAGCCATCTAACGATGAAGTATCCCGCCGTCTACATGATGGAACCGGGTGCTCGAGGCGAGATTCTGTCGATCGCGTTTTCCTCAAAAGGCCAACATCAGGACGCCGGTGCCAAGGTGGTCCACTGTGCCCCGCATACTAAGAGTCGAATCATCTCCAAGAGCATCAGCAAGAATGGTGGCCGCAGTAGCTATCGCGGTTTGTGCAAAGTGGAAAAAGGTGCGACGGACTGCAAGAGCAATGTCGTCTGTGATGCCCTGATTCTCGACTCAGACAGCCGCAGTGACACCTATCCTTATATCGAAGTCGAAGAGCAAGACGTGCAGATCGAGCACGAAGCAAGCGTTTCTCGCATTGGCGAAGAGCAACTCTTCTATCTAATGAGCCGTGGCCTGAGCGAGGCCGAGGCAAGTTCAATGATAGTCAGCGGCTTTATCGAGCCGTTGATCAGAGAGCTCCCCATGGAGTACGCCGTCGAAATGAACCGGCTGATCGAACTGCAGATGGAAGGCAGTGTCGGTTAACTTCCCTCGGGGGTGAGTCCACTGAAGCCGTTCCAACCGGTGCTCGTTTCCCGTCGAACCCTATTTGAATAAATACAACTGACCATCAAGAACTGACAGATATCTGAATGATCGCTACAGCGTTGTCTACTACTGGATTCAGCCAAGAAGTGTTTGATGCGTTTCTCGCCGAGCGCGATGAACCGGGGTGGCTCACAGATCGCCGTGTGGCGGCCTGGAGCCAATTCAACAAGCTTGGAATGCCGAACAATCGCGATGAAGAGTGGATGCGCACCGACATTCGGCTGTTCCACTTCGATCGATTTGCACCTTTCGCAGGCATAGAAGCTCCGAGTGAGCTCCCCCCTGCTCTGCTTGCCACGGGTGTCGATCTGGCCGGCCGTAGCGTATCGCTCGATAGCCGCAGCCTCTCCAACGAAATCTCTGATGAGTGCGCAAAACAAGGCGTGCTTTTCGGTAGTCTCGATTCGCTGGTCAAAGAGCATGGCAATCTGTTGCGGCCCTACATCGAGCGGCAGCTTGTCGACCCCAATCAGGATAAATTCTCAGCGCTCAATGCAGCACTTTGGAGCGGGGCCAATCTGCTTTTCGTTCCCAAGGGGGTCAAAGTTGCGAGACCGTTCCACTCGTTCACAGCGATGTCCGCTGGAGGCGTCGATTTGGGCAAGACACTTGTAATTCTTGAACAGGGTGCCGAGGCGACTTTGCTCACCGAGACCGCCAGCACCGATCCAGAAGCGGGCGGAATGCATTGCGGGTCGATCGAGTTAATCCTCGAGAAGGAAGCCCGATTGCGTTACGTCAACTTGCAAAACTGGGGGAGCGGTGTCTGGCACTTCGCCCACCAGATGGGCCACGTCGGCGCAAACGCGGGTTTGCAGTGGACCATTGGTGCCCTGGGAAGTCGGCTGGCTAAGGTGAATCAACATGTGGCACTTACAGGCCCAGATGCCGAGGCCCAGGTAAATGGTGTCATGTTTACCCACGGCAAACAACATCTCTGCTACAACACCCACCAACACCACAAAGCCCCATTCTGCCGAAGCGACCTGCTCTACAAGTCAGCCCTGCAAGACAAATCGCGGACCGTATGGCGAGGAATGATCAAGGTCGACGAAGCGGCCCAGCGCACCGATGCCTACCAACGCAATGACAACCTGATGCTCTCTACCGCGGCCCGAGCCGATTCGATTCCCGGCCTGGAAATCGAAGCCGATGACGTCCGCTGCACCCACGGCAGCACCAGTGGTCGCGTAGACGACCATCAGTTGTTCTACGCCATGACTCGTGGATACACCCGCCAAGAAGCCGTGCGAATGATCGTTTCCGGTTTTTTCCAGCAGGTATTTGATCGCATCACGATCGAAAGCGTTCGAGATGCCCTGGGCGAGGCGATTGGTCGCCGAGTGCGGGATATCGAAGAATGAACGAATTCACACCCGCTGCCAAGATATCCGAAATTACCGATCCCGGTTCATTATTGGTAGAAATCGACGAGCAACTTGTTGTGCTGATCCACGCCGCAGGGCATTATTACGCCCTCGACGACGTTTGCACGCACGACGGCGGGCCATTGAGCGATGGTCCACTCGATGCAGCGGAAGGCTCGATTGCTTGTCCGCGACATGGTGCCAAGTTTGACATCAAGACTGGTGCCGCTCTCACCATGCCGGCTACCAAGCCAACGCGCTCACATGATGTTAAAATTGAAGGCGACCAAATTCTTGTTCGTCTTTGCGACAATTGATAGTACAGTTCATTCAAAAGGAGGCACTCTCATGCCCATCGCCGAAGATCATGTCCGCGAAGCCTTAAAACAGGTGATCGATCCAGAGCTGTTCGTCAATATCGTCGACCTGGGGTTGATCTACGAAATCAAGATCGATGAAATCGAAGAGGGCAAGTCGAACGTAGTGGTCAATATGACCATGACCAGCCCCGCCTGTCCTGCCGGCCCTCAACTTCTGGGCCAGTCCAAAGACTTCGTTGGCCGCCTCGAAGGAGTCGATGAAGTCGATGTGCGACTCGTGATGGATCCCCCCTGGACACCCGACCGTATGACCGAAGACGCCCGCGATCAATTGGGAATCTTTTGAATGCGAAATCGGGATTGCGAAGTTTACTGGTGTGCCTTTCTGGCTAATAGCTAACGACTAACAGCTAATCGCTTTTCCATGCACTTCTTCCTCTACGAGTGGATCACGGGTGGCGGTCTGGTCGAAGAACCGGGGCAATTGCCTCCTTCGCTATTGACTGAGGGAGAGGCGATGCTGGTCGCCTTAGCCACCGACTTTGTCGCTTTGCCAGACGCAAAAGTAACGGTTCTCAGAGACGCCCGACTGGATGCATTCCAAGTCTCTCGCTGTGAAGTCATCGAAGTCCATTCTCGGGAACATCTACTTGAAGAGTTAATTCAGCTTGCTTCGCTGGCTGACCACACGCTCCTGATAGCCCCTGAGTTTGATAGCATTCTGATCAAGACCACTCGGCAAGTAAGAAGTGCAGGTGGAAAACTTCTCAATGCGAGCCAAGAGTTTATCGCTATTGCCTCTGACAAACACCTTACGGCCGAGCATCTAGCCAGGTCTGGTGTGCGCGTGCCGGAGGCAATCTGGATGGAGCCCGATGCTGAAAAACTACCGCCTGATTTTCCTTATCCTGCCGTACTAAAACCTATTAACGGCGCAGGCTCGCAGGACACTTACTTGGTTCATTCCCATCGCGACGAACCCCCGGGGCACCCCTGGCCTCGGCGTTTGGAGCGATTCCAACCTGGCATCCCGGCAAGCGTGTCATTTCTCTGTGGCCCACAAGGGTGCACTCCGCTGCCGGCCTGCCGCCAACATCTTACCGAAGATGGTCGACTTGGATATTTGGGAGGTTCCCTTTTGTGGGAAACCGAACTCGCCGAGCGAGCCACCCTAATCGCAACTCAGGCATTGAAATCAATACCCGGCGGATTAGGCTACATTGGTGTTGATCTGGTCCTAGGCAAAGCGTCAGATGGAACCGAAGATGTCGTGATCGAGATTAATCCCCGACTTACGACTTCCTATGTGGGACTACGTGCGATGACCGAGGACAATCTGGCCAGTGCCATGCTCCGCATCGCCGCTGGCAAGCAAGTGGCACTCAATTTCAAACGCGACCCCTTGGAATTCTCCGCGGCAGGAATGGTTCGACGACCTTTTTAAACCCGAGAACGCTCGTGGATAAGCCGCAATGATGCCCACAGCCCCCCGGCCCCTGTCCCCTGTCCTCGCTCTCGACATCGGTGGTGCAAACGTCAAGCTTGCTGACGGCGTTGGCTATGCAGCAAATTGGCCATTTCCTCTGTGGAAACATCCTAAAGATCTTGCAGAGAAAATCACACGTTGTCTCGCCAAGGCTCCTTCTGCAGAGAGTCTGGTCGTGACGATGACCGGCGAACTTTGCGATTGCTTTGAAACTAGGGCCGAAGGAGTCCGTTCGATTGTCGCTGCAACAATGGAAGCTGCGGGTGACCGGTCAGTGTCGTTTTACCAGACGAACGGTCAATTCGTTTCCTCCGGTGAAGCTACTGAACACCCACTTTTAGCGGCAGCAAGCAACTGGCACGCCCTGGCAATGGTGGCTGCTCGCTACTGTGAAACAGAACCCGGGCTGCTCATCGATGTCGGATCGACCACGACAGACATTATTCCCTTGATAGCCAGCAAGGAAGCTGCCCAAGGGCGCACCGATACCGAGCGCATGCTCAGCGGAGAACTGGTGTATTCAGGCGTCGAACGAAGCCCTGTATGTGCGGTCGTGTCGCATTTGCCGTTGCGAGGCAAAGATTGCCCCGTGGCACAGGAGTTTTTTGCAACAACCGCCGATGCGTATCTCTTGCTGGGAGAATTGCCCGAGAATCCAGCAGACGTCAACACCGCCGATGGCAAACCTTTCACGTGTGCAGCAGCGCACACTCGGCTTGCACGGATGATCTGTGCTGATCGGGGTATCGTCTCGATGCATGAAACGCTGGATTTTGCCGAATCTATCCGAAATACTCAGGTTGACCGCATAGAAAAGGCCTTTCGATTGGTTGTCGCTGCCATGCCTGTCGAGCCGCAAACAATCGTCCTAAGTGGCCACGGTGAATTCCTGGCTCGTCGATTACTTGAGCGGCTGGATCTGCCATTGCGGATCTTTTCTCTAACCGAAGAATGGGGACCCGTTGTGAGTCGATGTGCCCCAGCGCATGCCTTGGCTTTGTTAGCACTAGATGCTTTGAAATAGGTATTATGCCAATTCGAGTCATCAAAGTGGGAGGGAGCCTGTTCGATCTGCCCGATCTCGGCAATCGCATTAGGGACTGGATCGATCGTCAACCCACCGCCTACAACCTTCTGGTCGCCGGCGGCGGAAAACTCGTTGAGGAAGTTCGCGCGCAACATATCCAAGAACCTATTGACGAACTCACAGCCCACTGGCGGTGCATCGATCTCATGACCGAAACAGCCAGGATGCTAGCGAACGTCTTGCCTGGAATCGAAATACTGGACTCCCTTCCAGAGACCGAACTAACGACACGACAATGTACAGCGATTTTCACCCCCGCTCGATGGCTCCGCGAAACTGAGCCTCAACTACCCGGCACACATCTGTGCGCTTCCTGGGACGTGACTAGCGACTCCCTCTCCGCGAGGTTGGCGATTACTTGCGACGCAGATGAATTGGTACTACTAAAAAGTGCCACTCCGCCCAGCAATGACCTCCAGCAACTTGCCGATGCAGGCTATGTGGATCGATTTCTAGCTATGCTCGAAAATGAATTGCCTCTTATGCGTTTTATCAATCTCAAGCGAACCTCCTTAGACCAGTCGCGTCTATAGCCGAAGTTGCCTCAAATCGTCTCAACCACTATTGCGAGATCATTCGCATGGTTCGCTGGATCGCCCGTCAATATCTGATTCCGTTTCGCGATCTGCCCCCCTCCGTGTGGTTCGTATCACTGACGGTATTGATCAATCGTAGTGGCACCATGGTTTTGCCCTTTCTGGCGTTGTACGTCACGACCGAGTTGGGCCTCGAAATATCTGCCGCTGGCTATCTGCTTGCCATGTACGGTGTTGGCGCGATTCTAGGAAACTGGATCGGCGGCTGGCTCAAAGGCAGATTTGGACCACTTCTGGTTCAATTTGCCTCACTCGCGTTTGCGGCAGGCGGTTTCATGCTCCTCTCCCTAGCTCATGGAGAATCTGAAGTGGCTGCGTGTCTGTTCCTCTTGAGTTTGGTGGGGGAAGCAAATCGGCCGGCGGCTGCTACGGCTACCACGCTCCTGGCACCTCCGCATGCTATCACCCGTGCATTTGCCCTCAATCGACTGGCAATCAATCTCGGCATGTCGATTGGTACCGTGCTTGGCGGATTCCTGGCCGAGATCGGATTTAAGTACCTTTTCTACGCTGATGCAGTGACCTGTCTATTAGCAGCCGTGTTTTTGGCCGCCACGCTCGGACTGAGCCGTTTGCCCGACTGCGAAACTGAAGATGCTCCTTTAGCTGATGGCCTTGGTTCACCCTGGCGCGACCATCAATTTCTCTTGGTGATGTTCTTGCTATTCATTTATGCGCTTGTGTTCTTCCAGGTTTTGGGAACTTACGTCCTCTATCTCGAACAGCAATATCATTTCTCTAAACCGCTGATCGGTGCCATCCTGGCGATCAACACGGTGCTCATTGTGTTGGTGGAAATGCTCGTGATCCATCACACCGAGCAGTACTCTCGGCTGAAGCTGGTCGCTTGCGGCTGCATTCTCATTGGGTTGGGATTTGGACTACTGCCGTTCGGCAGTGGAATCGTCTATTGTTCAGTTCTGGTCGTCATATGGACTGCTGGCGAGATACTTGGGTCATCCCCATCACTTGCCTACGTGACCAGCCGATCCACCCGCGCCAATCAAAGCGCCTACTTGGCCGCGTATGCGATGACTATGTCGGCTGCACTCGTGCTTGCTCCCGTGCTCGGAATGTCGCTCTATGAACAGAATCCCAATTGGCCCTGGTATGCAAGCCTGGGCATCTGCACGTGCATCGCCGCTGCGTTGTATTGGATCGACAGTCGCCGACGAGCATTGGATCTTCCAACTCGCATACAGGTAGCGACTCTGATCTCACCAGATTGCGAGATCGAGGCTACGCCAGTTGCCATTCCTGCGCTTCCGCCACGCGTTTGATATCTTCCAAGTCCGCAGCGATGCACTTTTTCATGGGTCCCATCATGAAGAGTGATAGGGGCGAAATAGCCTTAGCCAGTAGAGTCATTGCCTGGCAATCGAAATCCAGTTTGACTGTAGTACCCCAGATATCGGGGATCAGTTCATAGGTCGCCACGTAATGCGCACCGCAGGAATTGCACTCGACCGTGTAACCATGCGGCTCGTCGAATGCCGTAAACTCCATTTCTTCGGTCGCCTGCTTGCCAAACATCGTGCGAGTTTCACAAAAGCGAGTACCCACCCCTATGGGGCCATCCGTCAGCACTTCAAGCCGATCAATGCCCGATATGTTTTCAGCTGTGTGTTCCAAGTCACACAACAGAGGAAATACGACCTCGGGAGGCGCCGCAATGTGCGTGGAGATTGAGAATTTTGCCATGAGTTTTTGTTCCGTTATCAATGGACGAGAGCAGGCCGATTGACTAACGAATTATACCGCAAGCAGAAAAAAGAGAAGCAAATGAATCGCGGAAAGATTTGCCAATTTTGGATACGCGGAGATTTTTGCCTTAAGAAATTTTTAAGGTACTCGGATGAAAGTGTGTCAATATGTCGCCACGATGGATCTGCGAATATCCGCAAAATTAGTATTCATCCGCGTTCTATTTCTTTATCAGTCCTCGCAGTGTTCTCAAATTGATAACGTCCAAGTCTACCCCTTTTTCCTCACCCTTAGGAGTCTCCATATACATAGGGACTTTGCGAAAGCGCCGGTCATTAAGCAAGAAACGAAACGGCTCCAGCCCCATCTTGCCGCGACCGATTGCCGCGTGCCGATCCACTCGCGAGCCAAATTCCTTGAGACTGTCGTTCAAATGAAACGCCTTCACTTGCTGGACACCGATGGTAGCGTTGAGCGATCGCATGGTGGCCTTGTAATTCTTCTCGGTATCCATCGGATACCCAGCCGCAAAGATATGGCACGTATCAACACACACTCCCAGCCGATCAGGATCGCGGACCCCCTCGATCATCGCCGCCAACTGCTCGAACTTCCAACCCAAATTAGTCCCCTGCCCTGCGACGGTTTCAAGCAGACACTTTGCCTGAGCCCCGCGCGTCTGCTTATGCACTTCGTTGAGTGCTTTGACGATCCGCTTGGTACCACGGCTCTCTGTGCTAGTTGTGAAAGACCCAGGATGGGTCACTACATAGGGAATTCCCAGTTGGTCGGCCCGCTGAATCTCGACCACAAACGCATCAATTGATTTCTTCCACAACTCATCGTCAGGACTAGCAAGATTGATCAGATACGAATCGTGTGAAATCGGATGCTTGATCTTTAGATCGGAAAGTGCCCGTCGAAATCGCTCGACTTCATCGTCGGCAATTGGCTTGGCGCGCCACTGATTATTGTTCTTCGTAAACAACTGCACACAATCACACCCCGCCCGATGCGCAGCGTCAACGGACTTGTAATAACCGCCAGCAATCGACATATGGGCACCCAGAATCGCCATGCGAAGAGAATAATGGTCAACGCCGTGCGGCACAACCCAGCGAGCCAGAAACCTAAGCAACTGGATTCTTTACTACCCCATTCCCAGGCACGATCCACACAGAAATGTGGAGAACGATGCTTGGCTTCGAAGTTACTGCTTGGGAACTATCGCGGTTCTTGATCTATCACAATCAATATCTGCTATGGTGGATCTCATGCGAATCCCCACGATCCGAGGACTAATTGACCGTCGTGTACTGGTTAATTTTCGCGTAGAACCAAACGCATTGGCTAACATTCTCCCCGCACCCTTCCGCCCTCAGCTTGTCGGCGGTTTTGGCATTGCAGGAATTTGCCTCATCCGGCTCACTCAGATCCGCCCCCAGTTCTTTCCGGCCACGGTCGGGATCTCGTCAGAGAACGCGGCCCATCGCATTGCCGTCGAGTGGAATGCGGCGGATGGCGTTCGCACAGGCGTCTATATTCCCCGGCGAGATACTTCCTCTATGCTCAATGCGATAGCGGGTGGTCGACTGTTCCCCGGCACCCACCATCGGGCTCGTTTCGATGTACGTGAAATAGAGGACGAATATCACATTGCCATGCACAGCCTGGACGGCTCTGCCCACGTACTCGTCGACGGCCACAAAACCTCGCAGCTTCCGGACGACTCAATCTTTTCCACGGTCTCCGACGTCTCAGATTTTTTCGAAGCCGGATCGTTAGGGTACTCGCCCAGCAGTTCGGCGCATGAATTCGACGGCCTCGAACTGCGCTCCGCCAACTGGCACGTTGAGCCTTTGGCTGTGACAAAGGTAGAATCCTCGTTCTTCGACGATTGCGATAAGTTCCCTGCCGGCTCCGTGACATTTGACCACGCTCTACTCATGAGCGGCATCGACCACGAATGGCACAGTCGCGAGTCGCTGTGCTGAGCCAGAGACATACAGCCGCATATGTGAGTGAATATTGTTCGATAACCGAAGTATT
Organism: Bythopirellula polymerisocia; assembly: GCF_007860015.1. Classification (GTDB taxonomy): domain Bacteria; phylum Planctomycetota; class Planctomycetia; order Pirellulales; family Lacipirellulaceae; genus Bythopirellula; species Bythopirellula polymerisocia. The sequence goes on along the minus strand of NZ_SJPS01000017.1, from coordinate 3,206 downwards.
CCTTGAATATTTGAGAAAAAACTTGCTTCTCTACCAACTACAGGATAGAACAAGGAGGAAATTTAAGACGACTATTGAAGAGACGCGTTTTCTTTTATATATCGAGGTTTAAAACAGATGTTGAGATCAGATTCACATTGTCGTCATTCTAACTTCGTTGTTCCTCGTTCATGCCCCTATTTTGTCGCTCGCGCTTTACTCTCGACCGTGTTCTTATCAATGTTAGGACCGGCAGCGGGAAGCGGCGATACTTTTACGGTTGCGAGTTTTACCTTTGACGACACACTGGGTCCGACCACCGTTGTGCCGGTGCCGCCAAACTTAATAAGTGACTTCGAGTCTTTTGCTTTTAATGCCCAATTTATTCCGCTTTCGAACCAAGGCAACGATTTCGATATCAATAAGTCGATCGGGATCCAATTGCTTGGTTCCATCCCCGGCAAAAACGCCGGCGGAACATCAGTGTCCCTGGGAGACACGACTTTTCAAGGGATAATCGAGCTGAATTGGGGCGGCAGTCCGGGAGTGACCAACCACGACGGCGACGATTTTGTCGCTTACGAGAATGGTGCACCCGGAGGGCCCGAGGCCTATATGGTTGCCGTCCGCGAGACGGGCTCGCAGACTTTTTCTGATTTTCGCTACGAATTTGCCGACGACTCAGTACGTGTCCTGCCAAGTGCGGGAACGGATATCGCCCAAGTGCTCTCGACCGGCTTTGATCTAAGCAGTTTTGGCCTGGCAAATGGAGCCACGATCGATGCGATCAGGGTGGCCAACCTAGTGCCGGCCGATCGAGTCGACGATGTATCCGGCCAAGGGAATGTCATCCTCGGCGGGGGCAGCGGTTTCGCTCCCCTCACTGGTCCGCAAGGTGCCGGCGGCCAATACAACAGTGGAGGCTTCGACGCCGACATAACCTATATCGGTGTCATACCATCTCCGACCACCGAAACGGGCGATTTCAATAACGATGGGTTGCTCGACGGCGCTGACTTTCTGGTATGGCAACGAGGTGGTTCGACCAATATGTTGAGCCAGTCTGACCTGACGGTTTGGCAAACAAACTACGGAAGCCAAGTCCCGCTAACCGTGAACTCGGTCGCAGTGCCAGAGCCGACAACAAGTCTGCTACTGCTACTCTCGATTACCACTATTCTTTCCAAGTGCCAAGTGACTAAGGTGGAAAAAAGGAATTGCAGAGTGCGGGATGAAGATTCAGGCAATCTCGCAGATGAGCTGTGATAACTCTTTCATGGGCCTGGAGAAAGTTCTTATGCACCGGGCAAGCGAAGAGTTGATGCTGCGTGTATGTCTTGGGGCTACAGCGATTCGAATAAACTAGCGGCGACTGCCGAGCTAATTCCAATGCAGCAAGCAAAACAGCCGCGGGAGACTTACTGGTGAGCGACATTCACTCTCTATGAATGCACGGTCCACAACGGTTTAGCTATAGCCATGCAAAGATTTCTACAGAGCCAGAATGTCCCTTTTTTCCCGGCGCTTTCTCTGACCCTTATTGTTTCCCCAAACATGTACTAATCTGTGTGTGGCATGAAAAAGTTCAAGGGAAAATCGATAAATCAGTTCCTCACAGCGAGATCTCCTTCTTTTCGCTTGCCACTTCTATGAAGTCCTTGAATCATTTTACGCTAAACTCGACGAATCGAGCGCAAACACTTGACGCACTACATCAACAGCCATGTCCCACACCGATTATTCTGTAACTTGAACGGGGAGACTTTGAGAATCAACCGTGACTATCTCCTTGTTAGACGAGACAAACACGAGATTTGATGGGCTCCATTCAGCACACGTTTACATCGAACCAATCACGACCCCTGGTTCTGCTCTCGAAGCGGCTTACAGGCTCCTCGAGCGGATCTTCGAGCCGGAAGTGCTCAATACCTACGATTCTTTTTTAGAAGAACTAGCAGAAGTCAGCTCGAACCTAAGAAACTGCTATTCGATTCACCTGGCTGCGTTTTTGGAAATGGACAACCAGCGTTACTTGGTCGGCTTTCACAATTCCACCGTGATGCGCCTGTTATCGCACTCGGACATGGCCATTCAAGCAGTTACCTATTTAGTTACATCGCCCAAAGCGAAGGAGTCGGGGCTGCGCGGCATCGGTTCGCGACTCTCTGAGGCAGCCCTGCAACTTGCTACGGATCAAATGAACGAGCACGGTTGTAGGCTGGCATACATAGCAGCTGAAGCGGAAACCCCGTCGCTCGGTTTTTGGACTAAGTCCGGTTTTTTATGGCCCGAGGGTTTGCGGTACCTGCAGCCTCCTTTGGAATTCGATGAAAGTGGAAAGCCTAGATTTGAGGAAGTAGCGGAGAATTTCGTGGTATTTCCTTTGGGCATTTCAAGCCGGAACTCTATCCAGGCTGACGTTCTGATGGACTTGATCCTAACTATGTATGAGAATTTGATTTTAAGACCTCAACGCGCGATTCTGGCTCCCGATGCGATGCTACGGGTGCAATCCTACGTTTTGGACCGCGTCTTGGAGCGGGTCAAAGCAACGATTCCCGTAGTTGGCGAGATTCCTCTTGTTAGCCCCCTACTGGCGACTGGCAGCCATGCCCATCCAGATTAATCGATTGAATTCCACGTTCCGGTCGTGGGCTCTTCACTTGCCAAGAGTACGATTCGGCTCGCATTGCGTGGGAGCCGCGACCGCTGGCACTGTCGGATGAGGGCATCGAGGTCGAAGCGAGATTTCCCAAATTGACCAGCAACCGACGCCCCCGGCGCGAGCTTGCCTGCGAATAATTGCGCAAAGAAGTGCTCGCAGGGGCACGTCTCTCGCAAGAGATCCTCTCAGCAGCCCGAGCGGAGCAAATCTCCGAATAACCCTTGCGACAAGCATTGCGCCAACTGGGCGGGGTCGCTCGCATGGGCCCTGGTGGCCGTTAGGTCAGCACCCTGGAGGCTAAACAGCTTGAGTGAGATAATGAGTCGGTCTGAAAAGCAGCGTCGACTGGAGAAGTATCAATTCCAGATTTGTGCCAATTCGGCGGTGAAAAAAAACGCGGCCATGTTGACCAACATGACCAAGTTAGGAGAGTGGGTGTGAGCATCATGATTGTGGGTAGTGGAGCTAGGTTGGGTAATTTTTCCAGTAGTCGCCCCAGCCGCCGGGTTGGCTGAGGTAAAGGGCGCGGAGGTGGCAGACGGCGTCAGAGCCGGCTTCGCTC
>NZ_SJPS01000016.1 GCF_007860015.1 Bythopirellula polymerisocia | reverse complement strand
CCGGCCGTCGTGGCGAAGGAATCGCTCGCAATCGGCGCGGCGTGGGATAACATCCCCAACAATGTGTTGCATACGAACGTTGTCAAGAAAATAGATGTAGTTTTCATCTCTGCTCTCCTTATTTGCCGAAGGGTGTGATTTGTCATTACTCCCGGAATTGCTATATACCGGCTGATTTTTGCTGCCATCATTCCGCAGATTGAAGCCTCTCGACAATTCAGCCGTTTCCCCGATTCGCCAATGCGAGTTGTCAAACAACCTCTCTGCTTCCATTGTCCCCGCACTTTGAGCAACAGAAAGTCGGCTGTTCAGCCGTCAGCTGCAGAAGGGACAGTCGCCCGAGTTGTGACGGTGGCAGATGGGAGGAACCGGGCTGTCGGGGTCCTGGCAAAGCCAGAGATGGCACTCTGCGAGGCGAACAATTAGTTCGACTCGGCTGTTCACCCGCAGCTTGTGATAAAGGCGCTCAAGATGCGTGTGTGCGGTGTGCGGAGAAATACCCAATTCTTGGGCAATCACACTCTCCTTCTTATCGTCGAACACACCCTGCGAAATCTGCAACTCACGTTCCGACAGCGACAGTTGCTGGGCGATGCACGACCACACGTCCAGACTGAAAAGGCTGTGCCCTGATTCGCGGCCGTCGTGATTTTCAATCGAGTTCACGTGAGTTGCCTATCTGCCGCCAGGAGACGGACAGGGACTGATTCTGAGTCCAGCGGTTGGAAGCGAGTCCCCGCGACCAATCCGTATGCAGACATTACCCACCTATTCTCTGCTCTTCTGACTGCTCGTAGGCGACAAACCATGCCAATTCGATGCGCCCAATGCGCCAATCCGCACGCAGAGCACTGCCCTCGGTGTGCTCTGCTCGCGAGATCGGCAGGTTCATCAACGTCACAGTTCAATAAGGTGCAAATCACGTGCCCAGGGAGGGGGTGGCACATCGAGAAATCATATCAGGAGCCAGGCAACACAGTTCAGACGCTAATTGATTCGACCCTTTTTCTCGCGGAGGTCAATCTGACCGCCGCCAGATACGGTAGACGGTTAGGAGCGTCGGCGTGCCAAACCCCGAAACTTAGCCGTGGCTACCGTAAGTCGAAAAATCCTCCGTACTTATACGCTAATCTGTCTCGGCCGATGAAGCCGAAGCTTCCAAGTGAATTATCGTTACCGCGTCGGTCTGTTGACCGTAGGCATTTGACGATTGCACGGGTGATTGAGCTGGTCCTTTGTGTATCAAGTTCTAGCTCGCTCTTTATGGTGAGGTGAGGTTCCTGATTTACAGGTTGTGCAGCCTGACCTTCCTAACTGTATTTGGGACAACTATATTCCCCAAGGAGACTCGGTGGACCATGCTGAAGGGGATACGGCGGTGTATAATGATAGGAAGTCTCTGGGGCGTACGCGGTCGGCCTGGAGTGCGACCACGCTGTCATCAAGTCGCAACGAAACACCTGATATTCAGGAGAAGCGGGCATCATGAGTGATCCATCAACAACCCCCGGGATTGAAAATGACTGGTCGGGCAACCGCTTGGAACCGGAAATGAATCATTCCGGTGAAGGTAACGCGCTCACATCGGAAGAGAAGATCTTCGGCAAGACATTGAAGAAGCAAGTTAGTCTTAGCGAGGAGGAGCTGGAGCAGATCAATTCGAAGAAAGGCCTTCTGCAACTTCTGTCCACCAAGAGAATCAACGCCACGAAGGCGCTGGTCAAGCTGCGCTATGAACAGGAACTCGAAAAACTGCAGATTGAGCTGGTCAAGTTGCAACGTGACGTACAACTGAACGGTCGGAGGATCGCCCTTATCTACGAAGGCCGCGACGCCGCTGGCAAGGGGGGTTCGATCCGCCGTTTCATTGAGCACCTTAACCCTCGCAGCGCCAGGGTGGTCGCGCTGCCGAAACCGACCGAGTTGCAGAGGGGGCAATGGTATTTCCAACGTTACACTGAGCAGTTGCCCAACCCAGGTGAAATCGTATTCTTCGACCGCAGTTGGTACAATCGCGCGGTGGTCGAACCGGTCATGAATTTCTGCACCAAGAAACAGTATGATGTATTCCTACAGCAGGTGCCCGAGTTCGAGCACATGTTGTACGAGGACAATCTGGAACTGGTCAAATTCTGGTTCTCGATCTCCAAGAAAGTCCAGCACGAGCGCTTCGAATCACGCCGCCACGATCCGCTGAAACAGTGGAAGATCAGCCCCGTGGATGACCAGGCACAGGAACACTGGGACATCTACACGAAATATAAAGAGGCGATGTTCAGCAGGACGCACACCACCTACAGTCCCTGGATCATCGTCAAGGCCAACGACAAGAAAAGAGCGCGGCTAGAAAGCATGCGTTACGTGTTGTCCCAGTTCGATTTCGAGGGCAAGGATGAGGCGGGCACGCACCTATCACCCGATCCGGACGTGGTCACCCGCTACCACCGTTCTCACCACAGCATCGACTGACCGCCACCCGTGTCAATTGACTATTGCAGCTGCCTTCGGTAGATAGGCCGGTGTACGGTACGGGTTATTGCTACTGCGTTTCGACGCTCAGGACTCACCTACCTGGATGATCTTGGCGTTCCGCGTTCGTAATAGACTGCAGCGCAGTCAGCTCCCTCAACAGTAGCGTTTTTGCGAAGAGGGCTTTGTTTGATAGGACGGGAGCATTAGCATACACGTTCCGCTGGCAATCGCAGAAATAGTAGCCAGCCTCTCATGCACAATTCAGGAAATGCGACGATGTCTGTTGATTATGAAACTGTGGAAGCCAGCTACGACCGGTGTCTGGAGAATGACGGGTTCTATGATACGTTTTACGAGAAGTTCCTAGCCAAGTCGGAGGAGATTCCGCCAATGTTTGCGGACACCGACTTTCGAAGGCAGAAACAGATGATTCGCATGTCTGTGCGGATGCTGGTACGGCTGGGGGCCGGTGAGGACGGAACGAAGCTGGCAATCAGTAAGCTTGGTGAGTCTCACAGTCGGCGTCAGCATAACGTCCGACCGGAATTGTACGGATTGTGGCTAGATGCCCTCTGTGAATCGATAGCGCAATACGATCCAGAGTGCACTCCAGAACTGGAACAGCAGTGGCGCGACACGATGCAAGCTGGGATTGAGATGATGATCTCGGTGTACTAATCCCTGCGGCTGCAACGACCTTTCGCACCAATGCCTAACCGGTCTGGGGCGGCATGTGATGCTTCGAAGTGCAATCATTATCGTACGTCGGCGCGCACAGCCGACGTACGAAACGGACGGAAGCTACGACGCCTCGGAGTGAAACGCTACTTGAGAGGCTTTGCTAAAGTGCGGAGACATCTGAGCACTTCGCAAGTAGTAAAGTTTAGATTTTGTCATTTTTGCATTTCCAAGTAAGGTTTGATTTCAGGGCAGCGCTGCTGTAGCTGTTCGATGTAACGGTCACAGTCGAAGGGTGTCCGCGTTTGCCACACACGGAAGAGGATGCGGATCCAGCTACGTGCTAGTTTCCTCAGTGCCGCGTGATGCTTCATGCCTCGATCTCGCAGCATACGGTAGCGGGCCTTGCTCCACGGACAATACATGCGAGCACTATCGGCAAACTCGTGAAATGTCTGCCGTAGATACTTGGGGCATGCGAATCGCCGGTGGACTAGGCACTGCTTACCGCTCCTTTTTGTGACCGGCGCAATCCCGCTGAATGCTGCCAAGCTATCCGCATCCTTCCAGCGGTCTCTTTGCGAACCGAACGCGCAGAGTAATCGTGGCGCGAGAACCGCGCCAGCGCCACGCAGGCTGGTGAAGAGGTGGGCGTCGGGATGCTGCTTCATTGTTTCAGCGGTCTTGGTCTCGAACTGCTTGATCATCTCGCGAGATTGCCGAATCTGACTGACCAAGAGCTTCACGCTCATTGCCGACGGCAGAATGAGTGCTTCATCATTGGTCAGCAATCTGGCAGAACGTATGCGAGCGATGATTTTGGCTTGTCGCTCCTCATCACGGATCGAGTGATCACTCAAGACGCGACGAATCAGCCGTCGATCGGCTCGACGAAGTTGGCGAGGATCGGTCCAACGACTTAAGATGCCCAGTAGCAACGGCAGTTGCCATTCCTTGCCAAACAGTTCCAAAACGATCGGAAAATACTGCTTTAACTGGTCAGTGAGCTGCTGACGGAGTTTCACCTGACTACCGACCAGCTTGCGTCTCTGCTCGGACAGGTGGGCTAACAGACGTGTGTTCTTGTCATCTGGTTGCGATGCCGTCAGAGTCGTGATTCGTTCACGCAGCATTCTTGCTAAATACATGGCATCGGTGGGATCATCCTTGCCGCCACCCGGATAACTTTCGCGGTAGCGGGCCAGTTGCTTCGGATTGACTGGATAGAGCAGTACGTTCTCGCGGAACATCAGCGTGTATACCAGCGGTCCGCGGGACTGTTCTAGCATGATGGCGATGGGTTTTCCTTTAGCAAGCTTGAGCATTTCATTTACCCAGTCGTTGATGCTTTCCGGGGAGTGCACAATTTCTTGATGAAATTCCTTGCCGTCACCATCAATGACATAGCAGTCGTGCTTTTGGTCTGCCCAGTCGATGCCGATGAATAGGGTCGGTTGTTCAGATTGTTCGCTCATGATTGGATTCCCTTTTGAGAAGATTGGTGTTCAGCGGTAGACCAAGCTTCGTCCGGCGGAGACCTTATAGGGAGCGTTACAGCGCCACATCTGAGTGATCCGTTTTGGGCGAAGCAAGCGGGGCGATCGGATCTCTCCGCAAAGCCGTTGAGCGGCAGGTGAAAATTATCCGTAACGCCTCGCAGGCTACCATTTCGAATTGATTATCGTGGCGGCTTTGTGATTCCGCCTAGCCAAAACTACGTGCCTGGGAAAAGGCCTACGTTCTGGCCAGACGCACAAAGCCGGGACAAGGGAGATCCTATAAGGTGTCGACACTGATGCCCGCGAGGAGACCGGCTTCGTGAGGGCGGGTTGTCCAGCCTCAGCAAATTGACGACTACTCCGACCTGCAGCGTTGGATTGACCTCAGCAAGTCCGCCTGTGCGCTCAGGACATGCCCTCCTTGAACAGTTAGACGCTAGGGGGTGGCAGTTATAAAACCCGTCATCAGTGTGCAACTTGGCTGCCACGCCACAGAGAGTTTTTTTCAGAAACTACGTTTGATGGCACTTTGACTAGTAACATGAGTTTAGACACACCGGAGTCCGATGATTTGTCGTCGAAACGACTTGCGACGAATAGTGTCGTCGAACGAAACGCTTCTCTCAAAGTTATGGAATTTGAATCGCGTGAATTTCATTAGTCCATAGATTCTAAGGACCTTCGAATCCTAATTCCCACCTCTGGATCGATCATCGGTGCAGTTGCCAGTTGCACGGATTCAGCACCAGCCGAGAGGTAGCGATTAACATCATCGGCGGTAAAGATGCCTCCCACTCCAACTATTCTTATAACTAGACACCTTCGCTTTATATATTCCGCTATTGCTTCAGTCTGTCGAACTGAGGCGTCTTGTATGCCCTGTCCACATATTCCTCGGGGTTGCCCGTCAAAGTATAGATTGCCAAGATCATCGATCACACTTGCAACAACACTGTTGGTTGTGGCAACCGCATCAATGTAGGGCGACAAGGCATCAATTAATGGTGCGATTCGTTCCGGTTCTTGGAAATGGCCTATTTTCACGATAAGAGGTAGATCACCGATGGCCTGTCGCACACTCACCGCAACCAGCGCAGACTCATTAGGATGCTGATATAACTGTCCGTCGCACGTGTTCACATTTGGACAAGATAGGTTTATCTCTATACTGTCAGCTCCATGTCGAGTGGCTTGCAAAGCACATTCCGCATAATCTTCGGCCAATTGTTCGAACGACCAACCGGTTTGCATAGTTCCCACCACCGAAACGCTGAGCAGTTTGTTGCTCGGTAATCGTCGTCGTGTTTCAGCAATATCTTCTTGCCAAGTTTTTGGTACTTGGGATGGCATTCCAAAAGAAACCGCCCAACTCCCTTGAAACTCGGTAGTTGTTTGAAGACGTCCATCACCTCCTTGCAATGATTCGCACTTCACGGGCAGCAGATTTGGCAGTGAATAGCAGGCCCGCAAACCACTTCGAACCGTCTTATAAGTCAACACATCGAAGCCTAATTGTGCGTAATAGAGGCACCAGCGTCCGTTCAACAATGGACCGGCAGCGATGCCCAATGGAGAGTCAACCTTCCGGCTACAGAATGTCCATTCCCCAGGAACAGGAGGGACTTCTATTTGAATCGGAGAGGGAGCATGGTCATAATTCCATTGATATGACTGATGCCGGTCGTAGCTTTGAAACCGACGTAATTCAAGTGAACTCATAATCTATCAATGGACCTAGTATTGATCCTTGAGCATTATCTCAAAGAGTTGGTAGGGCGATTTCTTGACCGTCCATCAATCGGGAAATCTCAGAAGGATCGAGAGCGCGATCCGTAATTATGAGTTCATCAAGGGCTCCTCGAAATCGGGTTTTTCGCGGCCCACTACTCCCAAGTCGACAGCCTAGCCAGAGTACATCCGCTAAACTTGGATCCCCACTTTCTTTACCTCTTGCAGCAATGCTAAGCTTCGGCCCAGGCGTCACTCTGCTGCTTTCAAGTTTGCCATCTACGTACTGCTTAACCTGAACAGGTGCGTCAGGATCGATACCGGGCACAAACACGATACTAACATAATGCCAAAGACCGTCTCGCAATGAAGTCATGCCCATGGCGTGGCCACCGCTGAAGTCGGTTCGCAAAGCACCCAGTGGACCTTCATCAGGATTCCGATTCCAACCAATATGCACAGGGCGGGAACCGAGCTTGGCACTGTCAGCACGCCAGGCGACCATCGAATATGCCTCAGAAAGAGCTGCATCTTTGGGGACCTGTACCCAGAACCCAACAGTTCGAGGTAAATTACTGGAAAGCCCGGGAAAACTCGCCTTAGCATAGGTCCTACCATCGAATCGAAGGCCACCGTTTCTAAAACCCTCAGTATGAGCGGACCCAGACGCTCTTTTACCCAAAGTGAGATCATAATCCTCTGGAAGAAAACCTGCCGATCTAGCGCCTAATACACTCCCAGATCGTTCGTCTAACGTCCAGTAAATATACTTCGCTGAATTGGCACCTCGTTCAAAGGAATTGGGTATCTCCGAGTGAATCGCGCTAGGTTGACTAACCTCCACTTCCGAGGCTCCAGATACAGAAAACCGCCTGGATTCGTTCTCGTGCAGCAAAATGGCTTCCTTATCCGAATTACTTCCAGGTACTGCTTCGACTTCACCTTGGATCACAAATACATTGGCCGCGCCTTTACCGTCAGCCACCATCGAAAACTCTGTACCTAAATCCACGACCTCGACAGCGGGATTGGTTATTCGAAAGCCGATAGCTTGAGAAGGCACAGATGCAGTTATAGCGCCTTCATGAAGAGTCGCATCCCATGGAGAGTTAACATCCAGAAGAGCTGGGCCTTCAACAACAAGGACAGCTCCCGAGTCAAAAGTTATCTCGGCAAAACCTTGCAAGAGTTCAAACCGCTCCCCACGGCTTAAAAAAGCTCCCAGCCTTGATTCAATCAGGTTACCCGAACTCTCTGACTTTACTCCCGTTACCTTTGCCACATATTCAACAAGTTCCGATGGGTCAGATCGATCCGATGGGGTAGGAGACACAAACCACAAAGCACCAACAACAACTGAAGCAGCAAGCGCCAGCCATATCCATTTAGTGTGGTGAAAGATATTGCCCACTGGGCTCGCGAGGTCTGGTGCTTCTATTTGCAATTCGCTAGCGTAATGACCTAGGCTCGCTGACTGACCCATAGCTCGGACATAGAATTTCCTCGCGTCGTCCGATTTGGCGATCCATTGCTCAAGTCGTGCTAGATCGGACCGAGTCAAGTTGTCATCAACTAACGAGTTACAAAGCTCGTTCAATTCCAGAATTTCGCGGTCAGTGAGGCTCATGACGCACTTTCTCGGGCTAACTGTTCTGTAACACAGTCAAGGAGCAGCTTTCGAATTCGGGTAAGCGCTTTGTAGGCTGCCGTAATCGAGCGACCCGCCTTTCGAGCCGCCTCTTCGACCCCGCCACCTGGTTCATAACGTGTCATAATAAATTCTCTGTCACGGGTATGTAGCTTCTCAAGGCAATTCGATAGAGCAATGTGTCGCTCATCCAGTTCAACAGTCATGTCTTCTGCCGTCTTGGCAACCACGTCGAGGACCTCTTGGTTAAATAAAACCTTTGAGCGTGCGTACTTCTGTCGGGAATAACGTACACGCCAATAGGCGATCTGACATGCCCATGCGACAAAGTCCGTTCCTTCGGTGAAGTCATCAAACTTTTCGCAGATCACTACGCTCGTTTCTTGCAGTAGGTCCTCTGCCTCCTGACGGCGAGGAACCATCGTGTAAATGTATGAAAAAATCCGTCTCTGGTGTTGAGTAATCAGCGACACCAATCGTTTCCGGTCTTCTCCCTCGGTATTAGAATCGTCAGTCATTCTTATCTGGCCAAAGTTAACATCTAGTGTTACTAACTGCCTCGCGTACCTCAGCCAGAAACTTTGGCACCAGCGTAAACGGGTCGTATGGCCTGCCTGGCAAGGAAAGCGTCTCAATTGGTAAGTAACCTCGGTAGCCCTGCTCACAAACGATTCTAACCAGCCGATCTAGATCAGTTCGAATAGGGCTTTCTTTGCCGAAGGGACTTTCTTTCACCTGGAAATTAACGGCATACGGAGTCACTTCAGCAATATCGATGTACGGGTCATCCGTCATAAAATAGCCAGTATCGACAATTACCCCGAACCAATCCGAATCGACCATTTCTACCATTCTAAGAGTTTGTTTGGCTGTCTTGAGCATATCGCCATGATTTTGGACGCCGACCAGAACCCCAAACTTTTTACCGTAGTCAGCACATTGTCTCAAATCTGCTGCCATCCACTCAGAAACGTCATCCCAAGAATGCCCCTCTTGCTCCGGACCTGCAAACACTCGAATGACAGGTGCACCTAGTCTGGCGGCGACTTCGATCCATTCCTTAACATGTTGGACGTCCGCAGCACGACTGGCTTCGTCAGGAGTAGCGAAGTCGTTGCGGACGCCAGTGCCACTGATGTCCAGCCCAAGCTGAAAGGCTCTTCGTTTGAAATTATTGATGTACTCGTCAGTTGGAACCCCTGGATAACCGGGAAAGAAGTAGCCCGTCGGATCAATCGCATCGAAGTTATGCTCGGCACAAAAATCGAGCAGTTCCATTAATGTCAGCCCTTTTTTGCGACCTAGAATATGATCATTGAGAGCCTTGCTAAATGAGTAGGCGTTCAAGCTTATTTTTAATTTTGCTCCACCGATTCGTTCTATTGGTGCTGCAGCGACCGCTGGAATACTTGTTAGCAATGCTCCACTAGCCACACTCAAAGGCACCAGGGCTGAGCCTTTTAAGAACAATCTACGATTTGATTTCTCAGGCATAACGTTGCGCTTCCTTCGCTGGAGGAGACTCTTTTCAAAACCAAGCCTATTGGAAGTTATAAGGGGTTAAATACTCAATAGTCGCCTGTTACCACGCCGTCACTAATTCCTAGCAAGGATTCCCAAGGTGTATCAACTTCATCCGTAATTGCAGTCTGGTCGGAGTCAAAACCTCCGTCGATGGAGTCTGAGATAAAGTCGACACTCCCGTCGGCAAATGCGAAGTTTGCACCTCCTGGGTGGCGACTAGAAAACCCTCTTCTAGCGAAGGAATTCGACTTGGTAGGGTTAGAACTGGAATAGTTCATGGCATACTTTCCACAACCCATGCTGTCTGCCAATCCGATTTCGGAATTATCACGCACGCCACGAATTCCAAAAACTACACCTGCCCTTCCCAATACAAACCCTTCGCTACCCGGAAGGGCAGTTTCCCAACTTCTCTCACCTAGTATGAGAGTGTTACTTGTGCCGTCGGTGATCTCGCGAATCCGTGTTCCCTTCTCAAGCATGAAAATGCCGTTGGCATCTCTGCCAGGGGCACCCCTATAGCGTCGCAATTCATTACTGCTATTCACTCCCACATAATCAGAAGTCGCCAATCCATAGTATTGACCACTTGTACTTCGAATATCTCTTTCTTCATTGACGGTAGGGCTAGCAGTGGTCGGGCAAAGAAATACCGAGAGAGATGTCTGCATTACTGTAAGCTTATTAGGATCGTCTAGTGCCGTCGCTAAGTCCGTATCTGTGATTCCAATTTGATCGTAGAGTGCAGTCTGCTCAACATAAGGCAGTAGCATGGCACTCCAATTCCAGTTTCCCTCGTATACATTTGATACTGATGGTGGAGTAGGATTCTCATGTTTGCAACCAGCAGGAAATCTCTTTGTAGTGTCATGATGATTCTGAAGCGCTATGGCAATTTGTCTAAGACTGTTTTTGCATTGAGTTCGACGGGCAGCTTCACGTGCTGCTTGAACTGCCGGCAAGAGCAACGCCACTAAGACGCCAATAATAGCGATCACAACCAATAGCTCTACAAGCGTGAAGCCTAGACGGTGGAGCCTGGCGTTCACAGAATGTCGGCGAGTGCATAGGTTGTGATTTTCCTTTGATAGCCAACCGCAAAGCGAGATGCGATCTGCATCATTGGAATGGGTTTTCGAACGCAGAATTGACCATGGGTAGTGCAGCATACTGTCTCCGTAACTCACTATTGGCTTCACTTGCTTGGATCTGTGTAACATCGCTCCGAGCATAGGTGGAGGTTGACAGGCGTACGACTGGAAAGTGGCATATCGAGCTATGAACTTAATAGCACTCCTACCCCATTCCAGGACAAATTTCAGCTCAAAATAGCTTATCTGCTACTCGAACTATTTGCAAAATTTGCTTTTCTTGTCCTAAAGTGTGTCAATTTGGCTATCTCTAGTTAGCTGGCGTTTATACTACTTCGTAGTAGGTTCGGCGTTTGCGCCACGCTCACGCCGGAGGCCTTGTTAGAAGTTTCGACTATAGCTCTTCGGTTCCAAGTTCAAAATTCTCGCTATTGAAGTGCCTAATTGGGCGTAGGAGACAGCACCAATGATTTTTCAACGAACGAAGTTTCTTTTTTTAAGAGCATCCTTCTCACTATTTGCTTTGTTGATCTTGGGTACTTCGATCTCAGAATCAGCCATCCTGGTTGAAGAACGCTTCTCTCATCCTGACGGAAATCTCGTTGGTCAGACCCCTTCGCCCGGGCCAGGCAATGCATGGTCAGCCCATGATGATCTGGGCGGCACTCCCATCCAAGTTAGTAGCGGGGCGGCAGTTCTCAGCCAAGGGTCTGGGTCAGGTGGACGAGAAGACGTCAACGCGGGATTCAGCGCGCAATCGGCCACGGACGCTACCTTTGCGAGATTTGACTTCACATTACCAAGCGGCCAAGATCTCAATGATCCGAAAATACTGGATGAGTTTGGCCTTTATTTTGCGCACTTCTATTCTGGTCTTCCCACGACCGGTTTTCGTGCTCGTACAGGTATTGTCCAACCGTCTGCTGGAGGCGATTTTGGACTCGCGATTAACGCCTCAGGGAGCAGGCTTAATGAAGGCTCTACTTGGCCTTCCGATCTGTCCTTTGATACGACCTATCGTACGGTTATTTCATACGATCCTGTTACGGCTGAAGGCAAGCTGTGGTTAGATCCCGTAGATGTTAGTAGTGCTTTTATTGCTAACACAGCCGGGGGAAGCTTCGGCACGATGATCGAAGGATTTGCATTGCGTCAAAGCAACGATTATGAGGGGACGCAGATCGTTGACAACCTTGTTGTGGCCACGACATTTGAGGAAGCCCTCGCTGGAAGCGGTGCTCCAAACTTCCTAGCCGCTGACTTTAACGAAGACACTTTCGTGGATGCTACAGATTTGACTACATGGTCAAGCAATTATGGATTGAATGGATCCGCAACGAAATCGCTCGGGGATGCGGATTCCGACATGGATGTAGATGGTGCTGATTTCTTGGTGTGGCAACGTCAATTTGGCCAGAGCCCACCTCCATCTATCTCCTCTGTCCCTGAACCTACTTCCTTAACGCTATTGATTGGTTTTGCCGTTTTTTCGTCTCATGTGAGACGACGGTTTATTTGATGCGTTTCTTTTCTCAACGAATAGGAATTCGCTAACGATTTTGATTTTTGCAACTTGAAAGGGGAACTGTGATGTTCTTACGCAATCTTTTCTTGCCACTTGTTATTGGCGCATTGACAGTCGCTCTGTCGATGGATGCAAGCGGAACGATTCTTGTAAACGAAGATTTCTCTCATCCTGATGGAGATCTTGTAGGTCAAACTCCGACACCTGGTCCAGGTAGTGCTTGGGGTGCCCATAGTGGTGGAGGCAGCAGTCCAATCCAGGTCACAAGTGGAGCGGCGGTGCTTCAACAGGCTGGCGGAGGTCGCGAAGATGCTAGCACTGGATTCGCAGTTCAATCAGCTACAGCCACTACCTACTCTCGTTTCGATTTTTCCTTACCTAGTGGTCAGACAGTTGATCCCGATGATTTCGGACTCTATTTTGCTCATTTGAAGGATAGCGGTAACGCTTTTAGAGCTCGTGTAGGTGTTGTCACTCCAGCGGCGGGTGGTGATTTTATTCTAGGATTCAACGCTTCAGGCAGCAGACTTTCTATCGCCGATGGGGCCTCGCACTGGCCCACTGAACTCTCCTTTGATACCAATTATACCGTGGTTACGTCCTACAATGCTGAAACCGGAGTTGCTGAACTCTGGCTGGATCCCGTAGATCAGACGAGCCCACATTTGACGAATTCGGCGGGAGGTGCCACTGGCACGTTGATCGAGGCCTTTGCGTTGCGTCAAAGCAATGATTACACAGGCTCTCAGATTGTTGACAACGTCTGTGTAGCATCTTCTTTTGGGGAAGCCCTGACCTGCAGAGCTATTCCTGAGCCTAGTTGCTTAGTATTGATAGCCGGATTGGCTCTTTGTGGAGTCGCAGGCAGAAAAGGTTTCTAGCGAGCATATTGGCAGCAATTTGGAAACGCTCCGTGATTTTGGGGCAGTAGTGACGGCCGGCTGCAGTGAGCAGTCGGCCGTTCTTTATTGATCGCTCTCTGTAGTGGCAATATCGCCTACCGGTGCAAACCGGGTTGTAAACGTCGCAGAGGTTCCTGCTGTTTCCAAGTAAAATGCCTCGCGTCGACCGGGTGGCATGTCCGGAGACGAACCATGCCAGACCCGAAAAGTTGACGGCCCGGCAGAAGAAGCGACCGAGAAAGTGATTCGCATTGTGATCGTTTTGAAATCTACATCGAAGCTTGCTTCATTCTCATATTCTGCTGTGGAGACGTTCTTCCAGTAGCTAAATGCAGGAGGCCGGTCGTTAGAGAAATCAGGGTCTGGAAGAAAGGAATCAGGCAGTCTTACAGATCCTTGGACATGCAACGCGAGGCCCAATTTCTGCGGTTTACTCGACTGCACTTCGATTTGTGTCACATCAATGAGGCTCTCCCCTTCGATTCTCAACTCTCTCTCAGCTGCAGCATCAGTTCGATAAACCGGGTGGGCGGCGTTTATTGTGGGTGGGTTGATCGAAAAGTCGATCAATTCCCCTGCCCGAGTTTCAGTGAATGGGTCTGGCTTGCGACCCTTGGGGGGTTGCTGTTGGCCCTCACCGTTGACCAGTGGCACATTGTGATTGAGTCCCTGGGTGTAGTAATACTTGTGAAGTGGAGAACCATATCCCACCGTTCCCGGGTCATGGGTGATGTCCACATCTCCATAAAAGGCCGAATAATTGAGCACTTCCGCTTGGAGATGCGATTTGATGGGGGGTTGGCCATAGTGAAAGAACACCTGCCAAGGGCCTTTTTTTAGGACAGCCATGCGAGAGGTTTCAAAATTGCGGCTGGTGACCTCAGGTAATTCTGCTTGGCTATTGGTCAACGGAGAGGGTGGATCAAGCAAGGTGTCCCAGTTACGTTCTTTTTGAACGTCTGCCAAGCCAATCGTCGTCGGGAAAACGCGATAGTGACTCCCAATGAATTCTCTGTCGGGGGCAAACAGTTGGCCCTTAGTGTCGGATGGGGTCGGCAATTGCCCTGTTGGAAATCGTAAATAAGTGCTCGCTAGCATCAGATTTTCTACGGTGGCCATTTCGAGTGCTAACTCGTCGGCCCGTCCGAATAATCCAGCTGTTTCGAATAGCGAAGTGAGGGCAGTTACAACATAGCTATTGTATCCCAATGACTGTTCAAACCAGAGGTAATCACTGGTGATGCCCTCAGAAACTTGTTGCCGGACTCCAAAAGGTCCATTGATTGCTTCTTGCCACATCGCATCGTCGTCGAAGACTAATGCTACCTGTGCAGCAGCACCGCGCAGCCAGCAGGTAATGTTGAGAATCTTGGGAAAATTTTCGTTCAGCACGGCCACTTCGGGAACGAAGAAATCATCGTGCCAAATCTTCCTCCGTGAAGGTCCTGCATACTCGCCAAGCAAGCGTACCGTTTGAGCGTAGGTAATGAGGTTCACCCCTTCAGTGAGTGATTGCCAAAACAGTCTCGCTCCCTGTCGCTGAGGTTCCCATTCAAGATAATGGTTGGCATAGAAATCGAGTTGGTCAGCTGCCCACTCAGCGTATTTTTCTTCGTTGGTCAATCGATAAAGCCTGGCCGCACGCTCCATCATCTCGGCATGATGCTCGCGCCAAGTACGGACCCAGGCAGCCATAAGTTTATCAGTGATTTCTACGTGAGGGTCTGAAGGACTCGAAAAATGGTCCACTTCTTCGCCAGGAATGGCCTCAATCCATGTCAGCTTTGAGCCATCCTTGGGGCTTACGAAATTGTTCGACCAGCCAGCTATCCAAGTTACTCGGTCACGATGCCGCTTCATCCAGGCATCAACAGTGGCGCGCTCCTGATTTAGCCATTGTGCCCAGAGCGGGTCCTGCTCAATCCGTTTTCTTGCTCCTTCCCAATCTTCTCTTGCAGATCGATAAGGGCGTCCGAGTTTGTCATAGATTTTGATTTCAGGAAAAACACTCTCTGGGTCAACCTTGGGGTAAGATACCGCAGAAGCAACCGATACAATCAGCAAACAACTGAGTGTCACACTGGCAATTGAATGGAAAATACAGCAGGGATATTTCACAGGTTTCCGGGGGATTGAGTGAAAGGGGAATCGTTGAAACGGGATATATGCTATCAAGGTCTTTAATAGCTCAGTACCCCTTAATTAAGACGCAATCACTTGGGTAGAGGCGGCGGACTCATGAGGATTTAATCCATCGATGTGTCCCAAATTGAGCTTGAAGTGCTATTTATCAAGAGAGGCAAAGAGGCGGATCATCCGACTGGCTGTCACAGTAAACGTTTATCATTGGCTTTTGGAGAAGACTAGTATGCCACATGTTACAAATCGCAGAGACTTTCTTAGTCGCTGGTCTGTCATGCCGCTGATAGCAGCGGGTGGATTCGGGCTAACCAGCCAAGTTGCGTCTGCTCAAAGCACCGTTCAACGAGTTGGCGGGTCCAAACTGAAACTCAGCCTCAACGCTTACTCTTTCAGTAAAGCCTTAAACGACCACATTAAAGGTCGTGGCCCAGGTATGACTCTTTTCGACATGCTTGACTTTTGCGCCGAGCAAGACTTCGATGCGGTAGATCCGACTGGATATTTCTTCCCTGGATATCCTGCGGTACCAACTGATAAATTCATCAATGATTTCAAACGACGGGCCTTCCAACTTGGACTGGACATAAGCGGTACTGGGATACGAAACGATTTCTGTACTCCTGATAAAGCAGCCCGAGCCAAAGATGTGCAACACATCAAAGAGTGGATCGAAGTATCCGCCAAACTTGGCGCGCCTGTAATTCGGGTGTTCGCAACCAACCAAAGATCTGGCAAGCCTGAAGGCTATTCGTGGGATGAAGTAGCTTCGTGGATGGCCGACGACATTCGCGAATGTGCCGATCACGGCGAGAAGTATGGAGTGATTGTGGGAGTGCAACATCACACGTACTTTCTCAAGACTACAGACCAAATGATCAAATTGCTGCAATTGGTCGACTCACCATGGTGTGGCCTTATCGTTGATACGGGATGTTTTCTCTCTGCAGATCCCTATGCCGAAATCGAAACGGTACTTCCTTATGCCGTAAATTTTCAGATAAAGGAGAAGCTCTATGGCCAGGAAAGCGATACGAGAGTTGACTTAGTAAAGCTATTCCAAATTATCCAAGACAGTGGCTATCGAGGATATATTCCTATTGAAACACTTTATCTAAAAAATGAGGTTTATGATCCCGAGGTTCGAACAAAGTCATTTCTCAAGGAAGTACGTCTCGCGCTTGCGAAGACCAAAGAGAGTCCACCAGTCGCTAGCAATGACACCAGAAAATCCGATCATAGCGAGAAGCTGTGATTTTCCGAGAAAGCAATCGACCATTGTTAATACACATCACGCGAGCCTTGTTCGTTGCAATATCCATGTTGATTAATGGCAACTTCGCCATTGGCACCGAGGCAGTGCCTAGCAGAGCTGTTGTTCCAGAAACTGTGTTGCAACGTGACTATAGGCCTTCTCCGACGCTGAATGCGTCACCGCCGCACGATGCAGTCGTACTGTTTGATGGGAGCAATCTCGACGGTTGGGCGTGTCAAAAAGGAAAGAACTGGGAAGAACCAGGTGGTCCAGCGAATTGGAAGCTCATTTCTGGCGAAGTATTAGAGGCCATACCTGGGTCTGGCTCGATTATTACCAAGCAGCGGTTCACTGACTTCAAACTTCATTTAGAATTCCGTGTTCTTGGTGAGAAGACTAATGGAGGTGTGTATCTTTTAGCTCGATACGAGCTGAATATCAACGACTCCTACGACAATCCCGATGGCTCTCAATGCGGAGCGTTTACCAACTTGACGAAGACGATTGCGCCCCTCTCATCTATGGCGGCACCCCCAATGCAGTGGCAAACCTTCGACATCGATTTCCGAGCACCCCGATTTGATTCGAATAATGTTCTTACCGAGAAAGCTCGTGCTACAGTAGCACTTAATGGGGCGATTATTCACGACGACGTGGAGTTGGGCAATCGTAAAGGTGCTGCTAAGCGGTTCGGTGACGCTTCAAGCGGCCCCATCATGCTTCAAGAGCATGGAACTCCCTACCAGTTTCGCAATATTTGGATTGTGGACAAGGCAAGATAGCATGAACCTTGCGGGTGCAATTACACTGCTTCTACTATCGCTGCCATCACTCTTGTCAGCAGGTGAACTTGCTCCAAATTTTGCCAGTGAGAGACTTAGCAATTGGCACCAGTGGCGCGGGCCTGATGCAGATGGTCTTTCGCCCAACGGCAATCCTCCACTCGAGTGGAATGAATCGACCAACATTAAGTGGAAAGTTGAGATTCCAGGAAGTGGTAGTGCGACTCCTATTGTCTGGGATAATCGCATTATTATCTTGACCGCCGTCGATACAGGCCTCCGGCCGGATAGCTTATTTGAACGTTCGGAGGCAAACCTAGAAGAGGAAACTGAATCCCCGATCCGTCGTGGTGGCCGGAAGGGGGTAAGAAAAGGAGGAAAAGCAGGGCAAGTGCTATCGGTACCGCGTCCTAAGACGATCCACCGATTCGAGATACTCTGTCTTGATCGGCATACTGGAGAAGTGCTCTGGCAAAGAACCGCAAATGAAGCGGTACCGCACGACGGACATCATCCTACTCATGGTTACGCATCGGCTTCTCCTACTACTGATGGCCAGAAAATTATTGCGTCATTTGGGTCCTATGGGATCTACTGCTATACATTCGACGGCGAGTTGCTATGGGATACTGACTTGGGAAAAATGCAAACCAGACGTGGTTTTGGTGAAGCGATCTCCCCAGTTCTCTATGGAGATTCAGTCCTCGTCAATTGGGACCACGAGGGTGAGTCATTCATCACCTGTTTGAATGCGAAGACGGGGGAAGAGCGGTGGCGCAAAGCCCGTGACGAAGAAACTACTTGGGGAACTCCGCTCATTGTCGAGCATAATGGCGTCCTACAAGTGGTGACCAACGCTACAGGTCGTACTCGAAGCTACGATCTAGCTAACGGAGAACTTATCTGGGAGTGTGGTGGCCAAGTAAAAAGCCCTATTCCATCACCCATTGCTAAAAAGGGGATTGTGTATTGTATGACGGGGTATCTTGGATATGCAGTCAACGCCATATCGCTAGATTCAGCTGGCGACATCACAGACTCTGGTGAACTCGTGTGGCAATTTGATAAGGCAGCTCCCTATGTTGCATCCCCTCTGATTTACGACGATTTACTCTACTTTACTAAGGGAGAGACAGGAATTCTTTTGTGTGTAGATGCCACGACGGGCGAAGTCGTCTACGGTCCCAAACGGTTGCCGGACCTTGGCACGATTTACTGCTCATTGGCAGGGGCAGCGAAGAAAATATACATTGCAGATCGCGATGGCAATACACTTGTGATTAGACATGGCCGAGAGTTTCACGTGCTTGCTACAAACTCTCTCGACGAAAGTTTCAGTGCTTCACCCGTAATCGTTGACAATGATATTTTTTTGCGGGGACAGCACCACTTATACTGCATTAGCAACGATTGAAGTCAAATATCCACTGTGCCGTATCAACGGCTTCCACTCGTAAGATAAAGGAACCATCAATGAATCACAATTCTCTCATTCCACAGTCGATTTGTTCTCGAATTGTTCTATTGTTTTGCTCAATTTGTTTTTTTTCCATCGCGAACGCCCAACAATCTGCGGTCACTGGGGACCCGAGGGGTGGGGAATCAAAAAAGCCCAAGGTTTCAGCCGACACTTGGAAACTCCAAGCCGAAACCGTTGCTACAAAGCTAGGCTTATCCAAGGAAAAAAGCGACCAATTAGTCAATGTCTATCAAGCATCTCGCGAGGCTCGTAAAGTGGCCTTGAAAGAGCTGCCCAAGTCTGATGATGCGAGCGACGACAAAGCTGAAATGCGTGAAGAAGAGAATGTAAAACAACGAGAGCAACTTAAAGCTGCGATTAGCACGATTCTGAGTTCCGAACAAATCGAAGGAGCGATATTGTCGCTGGGCAGCTTCAATCCTCGTTGGGACCGCTACGTATCTCAAATTGAAGAGTTCCAATTAGATGACCAAAAGAAACAAGATGCGTTGCAATTAACCTTTGATTACATTGTTGACTATGGAAAGGCAAGAAACGCAGCTACTGCTGAAGGCGCGAGATTCTCAAGCGTCTCGGCGCGTACTCTGAAATCGTCCCTCGACGCTGGTCTCGCCAAGCTTTTAAGCGAAGAAGAATTGACAAAATGGGATGAAGCAACGGCTTTTCGCGCTGGTGGAACTAAGCGATCTGCTCCAGGTGAAGGGAAACGAGAAGGAAAACAAGGCGGTCGGAAAAACGAATGAATTGGCTCTTGGAATCTAAGCATTCTTCATATAGCAGACATCTGAGTTCTAGGCAAGGGATCTTGCGGATAATTTTTAGTTTTCTTGGGCGAGGTAGGGAATGATATCTGGGCAGCGTTGTTTCAGGTTGGCGATGTAGCGATCACAGTCGAATGGTACTCGTGTCTTCCAGACGCGAAACAGTATTCTGATCCAGCTACGGGCTATCTTTCGCAGCGCCGCGTGATGCTTCATGCCGCGGTCGCGGAGCATGCGATAGCGGGCTTTGCTCCACGGACAAAACCGTCGTGCACAGTCGGCAAACTCGTGAAACGTCTGCCGGAGATACTTGGGACAAGCGAATCGCCGGTGGACGTGGCGTTGTTTGCCACTCTGCTTCGTCACAGGGGCAATCCCACTGAACGACGCTAGGCTGTCGGCATCTTCCCAGCGATCCCGCTGCGAGCCGAAGGCACAGAGGAGGCGTGGCGCCAGCGCGCTGCCGGCGCCACGCAGATTTGTGAACAAGTGCGCGTCGGGATGTTGCTTCATCGCTTCGTCGATCGCGGCATCAAACTCCTCAATCGCCTTCAGAGATTGTTGGATCTGATGGGCCAACAGCTTGACCGCCATCGCCGATGGGGTAATTTGCGCGTCATCGCGGGTCAGTAGCTGGGCCGCACGAATCCGCTCGAGGATTTCCTTCTGCTGCTGTTCGTTGCGTACGGAGTGCTCACTCAGGACGCGGCGAATGAGCCGACGATCGGCGCGCCGTAACTGGCGAGGGTCGGACCATCGACACAGCACACTGAGCAACAGGGGTAGCTGGTGCTGCTTGCCGAAAAGCTCCAAAACGACCGGAAAACACGACTTCAAGAGGGCCGTTAGCTGCAGTCGCAGTTTCGTTTGACCGTCGACGAGCTTACGCCGCTGCTGGGACAAGTTGGCGATCAGCCGCGTGTTTTCATCGTCCGGCTGCCAGGCCTTCAGCGTCGTGATTCGTTCAAGCAGCATCCGTGCCAGATACATGGCGTCCGTGGGATCGCTCTTGCCGCCGCCAGGGTAGCTGTCTCGATAGCGGGCCAATTGCTTCGGATTGACCGGATAGAGTAGCACGTTCTCGCGAAACATGAGCGCATAGATCAGAGCTCCACGAGACTGCTCCAGCATGATGGCGATGGGCTGACCGCCGGCGAGCTTGAGCATCTCGGCGACCCAGGCGTCAATGCTCTCGGCCGAGTGCTCGAGTTGTTGGTGAAATCCCTTGCCCTCTCGATCAATGGCATGGATGTCGTGCTTCTGGTCGGCCCAGTCGATTCCGATGAAGAGGCCAGGTTGTGCGGTTGGTTGATTCATGATCCGACTCCTTTGTAAGATGGCCAGTTGGTAAATCGGTAGTCCATGCTTCGTCCGGCGGAGTCCTTATAGGGAGCTTTGCTGAGCGTCATCTGAGTGATCCGTTTGGGGCGAAGCGAGCGTGGCGTTCGGAAGTCTGCAATAAGCCGTCGGGCGGCTGGCGGTGATATCCGTAACGCCACGCTGGCTACCATTCTCAAAGAATACCGCGCGCGGCTTTGTGATTCCGCACCGCAGAAACTCCAGGCCGGTGAAAGGCCACCGTTCCTGCGATACGCACAAAGCCGGGGTCAGTGGAATGCTATAAGGCGGTGAAGATGCATACACAGGGATAAAAGCATTCAGTGCTACGCTGTTAGTTCGCAACTGGAATGACATTACAATTTAAGTCGTACAACTTATGCGTATCCAACGATCCTGGCATTCTTATAAATACTATTTCCTGCTAATGAATTTCGTTGGTTTTTCTTTCGTAGCAGAGCCAGCCAAGGCGGTCATATTGGCTGAGGAAGATTTTTCGCATCCGAATGGCAATCTCGTAGGTCAGGCACCTAATCCAGGACCAGGATTGGCGTGGGCTGCTCATACTGACGAAGGCAATACCCCAATCCAAGTCGTCAATGGAATGGCCAGCTTAAGTCAAGGGAAAGGCAGTGGTGGACGCGAAGATGCGAACACAGAATTCACCCACCAATCTTTAGACGCCACGACCTATGCCAGGTTTGATTTCATGCTCCCGAGCGCCGCAAACAGCGACATCATTAATCTAGATGAAGAGGGTTCCAACTTCGCCCATCTAAAGTCGAGCCGTTTGACCAATCACTTTAGGGCTCGCACAGGTGTCCTTGCCCCAGCAGGAGATGGCGATTTCCGACTTGCGATCAATGCCAATGGCAGCCGGCTCAATGAGGGAACTGCATGGGGAACTGGCCTGTATTTCGACACGTTTTACCGTGTCGTTATTAACTGGAATGCCGTAACTGGTGAGAGCATGCTGTGGCTCAATCCTGTTGATGAATTGAGTCCGAGTATCTCCAGCATGGGTCACAGCACCATGCAAATCATTGAGTCTTTTACGCTCCGTCAAAGCAGCGACTATTACGGTACTCAATTGGTTGATAATCTAGTCGTGGCATCAACATTTGCTGAAGCACTTTTAGGTAGTCGTGGTGAAATGAGCAGCGATTTCGACAGAGACGGTGACGTCGATGGGCATGATTTTCTTGTTTGGCAAGGCGACCCGAGCATCGGCGACCTGGATGTTTGGCAAGCCAACTATGCCACGAATGTTCCACTATCGGCAGCTTCGAAGGCTGTGCCTGAGCCGTCGATCTGGGTGCTGCTCTCGCTCGCGGCCGTCGTAAACTACCTCACAAGCAGGCGGCGCACCACCTTGTGAGTATCAAGAACTCATTGATGCGTGATCCAGGTCAGCAAACGCCTTTTTGCCACTCTGGAATCGCATCGGAACCTGCTGAGGTGTCCGCACCGCTGTGAATTCGCCCTCGCCGCAATCCGCAGCGGATGCATCAACCTCGGCGCCAAACCGAATTGGCAAACTGCCGTCGGTGAAAATCACCTCTGCGAGTTAGTGCCCCCCTAAAGGGGGATACGGTGGCCATGGAGAAACCGCGAAACGTCAGTTTCTTGGACACCGATCGGCCATCAGCAATTTGGCTGCTGGATCTTCTGGTGCCAACGTCTCTAAATTTATGCCCGAAATCGACGTGCCGAGAACTGACCGAAAATCAGCTGCTCGGTGCAGCAGCCCATGGTCGTTTACTTGGAACAGCAAACTGGGCACGGGTGACCAATTCCCTGACACTTGCTACTCGCCGCTGTCTTCATCAACACCGTGCGAGAATTTCACTTGATAACCTTGGGCTTCCAGAGTCTTTTCGTAATCCAGCCGTTCCTGAATCTTCTCAAGCAGCCGATTGAGGTACTTCTGCTGCATAGCCCCAGGCGACATGCCAGCGACGCGGAATTCTTCCCCCTCCGAGGCTGACACCTCGAGCTGCATGAGGGGCTTGCCCATCGCAAATTCCATGAGCAACCGGGCAGCCGCCACCGAGCCTCCCAAGGCCTTTTCCCGCATCGCATCGACGATCTCAGCCAGCGCGCCAGGACCAAGAACATGGCAGAAGGCGTGCATGTAGAGCGATTCCCGTTCCTTGCGAGGTCTGCCAGGTCCACCAGGATTGCCTTTGGTGAACTTTCCATCCCGCCCGCGGTCGCCTGTAGCAATATCCATCCGTTTTCCTTGCCGTTTAATCGGTCTAAAATGATGACGTAGGCAACTTAGCTATTTTTGTGAAGGAATGTAAACATCGATGTGGGAAAAGTGAGTAATTGCTTGAGTTGACTTCTGGTTATCTTCACCATTGCCTACACACAATCTTGTATCTCTTGGAATTCGTCGCTTCTATTGATTCGATGAAGACGTTGCTTCAACGATGGCTAGAATGGCCGCTCGACAAGGTGGCAGGTGCCTGGGGAGGGACCGCCAGCAAAGTGGCAAGGATGCGGACCCAGCAGATTGCAGGTGAAACTGTCCTACACAAGTTCATCGCGGAAGAACGAGAGAAAATGCTGTAGCCGAAATATACTTGGATCGCAGTTTAGGCCTCAGTGACGTAAGCTGTCTTAGCTGGCTAGAAACTCAACTTTTTGGTTCGTCTGTTTCTATTGATAATCTCATCAGAGAATAGACGATAAGAAATCAGTGGCGGTTTACCACCGACATATTCCTCATGAATTATGCCAAGCTGTGGAACAGCCGTCTTGTTGAGCAGATTGCTCGGCCTTGAGGGGCGAAGTCACTTGGTAGTTTCTCTCGGCAGAGTTCTCCTGCATTGCCTACCTTCCTGCCTCAGCAGTTAATAGTTTTCTGATGATGCATAGGTTGAATTCTCGTGCGGAATGATCTACATGAAGGAGATCAAAATGGACACGTTACAGGGAAGTTTGAGGGTCGAATCCTATCGTACTGCGAACGATGTGAGTCTTGAAAGCCGTATCGCTAACTACCTCTATCATCGTCATGTTCCAGGATGCGAAGGCATCCGCACAATAGCATATTTGGGGACGGTGGTAGTTAGAGGGAAGTTGCCCTCTCGGCATGCTAAATGGTTATGTATTGAGTGCTGTCGTCGAGTGGCAGGAGTGATTAAATTGATCGACCAATTAGGCGTCAACCACAATCGGGCCAAAAGACCACGTCGATGCAAAGTCTCGCCTAGCCTATTTAGCGGGACTCAATCAACTCGGCGGCGGCTGGTTTTGTCGAGCTAGCCACTCATTGTGGGACTTACGCATCTGCTTGACGATCTTTTTGGATAACTCCATGAGAGACGCTTCGTCTGTTGCATTCGGCTTGACGTAAAAGACTACTTCCTTGGTGTCGAAGTTCTTTTCATCCGAATTGGGTTCAGACTGAGGTTTGCTCATTCTAACTTCCGAGATGATCGACATCCTGTTTGGCTTGAATCGCCTTGGCCTTGATCCAAAAACAAAGGATCTTCCTCCCAAGAAGTAGACGACCTAAGTCATCGCCAGGTTCACGCCTCTAGGGACTCCAACATCGGCGTGCTAATGCTCTTGGCCGGGATCATCCTCAACCGCGTTGAAGGTGGCAATTGGGGAGACCTGCCTTACCGATACAAGATAGCCGCCTTCGTTACATACTTTGGCGGCTTCGTGGTGGTGCTGGTTGGGAATATCGTGGTGCGGGTGTTTCTTTGATCGATGGCTTTGCACCTTTGTGATGCCTACGTACACGAGGAATATCTTTAGCGAATCCTACGTGCCAGAAGTTTGCCAGTGAGGATCCCGACGATGACTCCGGCAGGTCCAGTGATGAATACGGCCCCAAGTCCGCACAGGTTGCTTTCCGGAAAGAGAATTAGACAAAAGATGACGAACCCCGCCATATAGCCGATAAAGCCACCCACCAATCCACCGATACACCCTCCGTGAACCGTTCGATTTGGACCCTCGTTCATGGCGTTTTGTGGTGGGGGCTCGAAAAGTGTTTATACTTGTCCGCCTGATCGGTGCGTTAAATCATAATTTTTCCAGCCGCAACTTCGTGATGCCCAGGTAGGCAAGTGGCCCAAACCCAGGGTAGGTTTCCAGCGGCAATCGATAAAGCCGCTGAACTTGGGCAGGTGTAGCGAAACTGCACAAGTCGATGAAGCCGACGCGAGTTGTGTATCTTCGTTCCGTCTTCTCTATCTGCTATCTTGTGTCATGGCAATTATCGGATTCATCGGCGGTCTCGTTTTGCTCGTTCTTGGAGCGGAAGCATTGGTGCGGGGAGCCAGCCGATTAGCTACAGCGGCGGGGCTGTCGCCACTGGTAGTCGGATTGACAGTCGTCGCTTTTGGTACGAGTGCACCAGAGCTGGCGGTTAGCGTTAAAGCATCGCTATTTGGGCAAGCTGACGTTGCACTTGGCAACGTAGTCGGCAGCAACATTTTCAATGTATTCGCTATTCTTGGCCTGTCTGCTATAATCACACCGCTGGCCGTTAGTTCGCAACTTGTGCGTCTAGATGTTCCTGTAATGGTCGGAGTCTCAGTACTCGCGTGGCTACTCGCGTACGATGGTGTGGTCAGTCGGCTTGATGGTTCGATGCTTTCACTCGTTTTCTTCGGCTACACAGCATTCCTTCTACTAGCCGCCAAAAAACCTGGCACAGTAGGAACGCAAATCACAGAGGTGAAGCCTGACATTCCAATCGGGTCGATGTCCGGAGCGATATTGATGGCACTCGTTGGACTTGCACTCTTGGTCTTGGGGTCACGACTACTTGTCGATGCGGCGGTTGTATTCGCCAAAGCGGCAGGTGTCAGTGAAATCGTGGTCAGCCTCACCATTGTCGCCGCCGGTACTTCGCTGCCCGAAGTGGTTACTTCGGTCGTAGCGAGTCTTCGCGGCGAACGCGACATTGCGGTTGGAAATGTCGTAGGGAGCAATATCTTCAATCTCCTGTGCGTTCTTAGCATAGCGGGCATCGTTTCACCGACAGGCATACACGTATCGCCCGAAGTGCTTCGATTCGATTTTCCTGTCATGATATTAGCCTCAGTTGCTTGTTTGCCGATCTTCATTACTAGGCATTCTATCGACCGTTGGGAAGGAGCGTTGCTCTTGGGGTTATACGTGGCCTACGTCAGTTATCTCATCGTTTCAGCCACCTAGCTTCATGGCAGACACGTCCAGCCACTGTCGGTGACGCATAACCTGCACAGGAGTGAAACCCCGACGCACCTTGGGTTTTAGCGTATAATCCTGTTCCTTTGGTCGTCACACCCCTCGTAGGTGACGCGGCCCCACAGCATTGCCCCGCCGTCGTCCATGAAGCGGGTGAAGAACCCATGTGTCTCGTCGGAGGCGACTCCCTCTTGGTGGTCGACGCAGCCGTCTAGGGTGACGTTGATGCTGAAGGTTAAGAGGATTGTTATGCCGCAATCTAGTCCCTTGGCTCGTGACGTTTAGCATAGTCATCAAGGCGACGGCTGAGCGATCGAAGTATTACCAAAACGGTGAGCGAGGCAATGGTAGCAGACGCAGCCAATGCGTATTCCCCTAAGCCCGCAGAAGTTCCCATGGCCGCCGCAACCCAGATTGAGCCCGCTGTCGTCAGGCCCCTAACTTTCGCGTCGCCATTCTGTCTCAAGATGGCTCCAGCCCCAAGGAATCCTACTCCAGCGGCGACACCTTGTACCACTCGGGTTACTTGATAAAGATTGCCGCCCGCAGTCGCAATTCCCGCAAGTGTAAACACGGCCGAACCCAATGCGACCATCACATGGGTTCTCAAACCGGCAGATTGCCCCGCGAGTTGTCGTTCGGCCCCAACAATGCTTCCAAGAAGGATCGCAAGTGCCAAACGAATTGTATCATCGACGAAAGTTGTGACATCGAACTGAAGAGCAGACAAAAGAAGCGAAGTTTCAATCATCGAAATCCATGTATTGGCGTGATTATGAGTAGTTTGTTAACATTAATATTAGGAGTTTGGTCAACTGCAAGCGGGATAACTTGTTATTAGACAGAAACTTCTTCAGTAAGCAGTCCGCTATTATAGCGTGTTTCCGAATGGCTTCTCAAGCTAGCTGCCTGGCGAATGCGGTGAACCTGCTTCATTCACTTGGCGGGCACCAATACTCCGCCGCTGCGTACATCACCTCAGCGACTTCAAGTTGGAGTCTACGGTGCGTCGGCGTTAATCTCCGAGGCAGGTTGCGGAGCTAGCTGTTTCCAGCGTCGGCGTGCCAAACCTCCGATAGAAAAGTAAGCAAGCGGATTTCTCTCAGAATGACTCCACGACGCCAGCAAACCGCTTGTGCCGATACTCCACCTCCAACACAAGATAGCGACGAGCTTTCTGGGGCTTGTGTGTGACCATTAGTACAGATAGGGTTGCCGCTGTGAATGACGGCAACAAGGAGAACTGAGCGATGGAAAGCAGCACAAGTATAGAAATGATGGAATTTCAGGGATTCAATGTGGAGCTGAGTGAGACTGGCCGGAAAGACGTGGACCAGTGGGCATGCTACCTGTACCGAGCCAATTGCGGTAATGGATTCTTTGGAAGGACTGAGGCGGCCGCACTTGAGAAAGCTTTGGAGGCTGTAGAAGCTGGGAAAGTGGGTTGGCCTGCAAGACTTATCTAGCGGTGGACGATAAAGCCGAGGAACTAAGCTCCATGCAGTTATCGTCACCCGCTCAAGCAATTCGTCGGCGAGCCATGAATCAGTGCCCCCTTGCTTATCTTAACCGAAGTCCAGCACCCTAATTTTCAAATCAGGGAGTCTAGCAGAGCTTTGCTGTTGCTCATTTCCTTGCCAAAGATTTACGCACGGGCTGCTGGGGTCGCTGGCAATCCAACTTGTTCTGTTCGGTGGTAGGCGTCTGCATTGCAAAGTTGGCGACATTAAATCCTCGGGTGCTAATGAGCTTACGGTGTTTGTTCCGCGAGCGGCAATGTATTTGGCATACCATTAGCTTAACATTGTTAATGGAACGAAGTTGCAATGCTAGCAGCAGAGTGCAGACTCGCAACAATAGCAATGCCTGCCACTAGTATGCGAAACAATGCAACTCTAAGCTAACGTCTGGTTGCTAAGCCCGAAAAGCTTGTTCCTTCTGTGTTCCTTGAATCTTCACGAAAGATTCATCATTAGGACATAGGTTGGATCTAAACTGCTACCATTTGATACCCCACGTTTTGTGAACGGAGAGAACTAAAGATGATTACCGCTGAAGCAAGAGACACGTGCCTTCTATCTCGATTTGTCGAGCAGTTCGCGAATGGAGACATCGCCAATGGTCTTAGGACTGTGGATGATTTGAAGTCTGGCATTCGTCAGGAGCGAATGACGGAGTTGAGCGATTGGTCGAACTGCGAGTTGGATTCTATCGAGTTGCATGCCTCCCAGTTTTCGGGAGAATCACTCCTTAACTCGGTTTTTGAGAAACCTTTCGATCGATATCCGGCTGACAAGAGTTGTTCGGTATCGAAGCTGTGTGCACCATCGCCGTTTGCATGGACCTGAGGTCTGCAACAGGTAGCCGGTGAATCACCCTCGACAACCTCAATGTCTAGCCAAGTGGCAGAGTCGGCTTCCTTAGAGACCACAAACGGCATTTTGTTATTCCCCGTTATCATTTTGGAAGAGCAACCCCTGCGAGCCTTGCCTCGTAACTCTGATCTTCATTGCATCGATTTATGAGAATTGTGCTTTCAGGGGTTGAATCCATGGACCAGTAGACTTTGCTATCGTAGTGCAGATATTTCCGGACCCGGGGAGTAGAAGCGTTCGTCAGTGCCGGGCTCCAAAATGTATCGGGCGAGCGAGAGAATCATCTCAGCATTCTCGGGCGTTCGGACACCCTATCTTAACACCGAAAATAGGACTCGCGGTTTTGGCGTGGGTAACTAGTTGCCCTATGCCCTGATGGCGGGGTGGGCTGGTTAAAAAACAGATCCGATGGGGCCCCCGGCGAGAACTTCTCGAACAACAGACTTCGCCTCACGAGGAAGGGCTGAGCAGCGACCCCCCAATAAAAGGAAACGCCGATAGTCCTGATAGGGTCATTTCTATCTTTTTGTGCCATCGATTTCCATCCAGACACGTTTCGTACCGTGGAGTAGTTCCCACTCCGATTCGAGGTCTGGTGAGATTGACGCATAATAATCATCTGTAATACCCAACAACTCTCGAACAAGCTTTGCTTGTTCGGGTGGCAAGTCTGACAAGCTATCGTCTTCAAAATCTGTGTCCCATAGAAAACGCGACTCGTAGGCATCCAAAACATAATCCCACTCACAAACATCATTCCAGTCGATGGGTTCCCATTCCTCTTCAAACATCTCACGAATGGTTTGGCGAAGCTTGTCGTCTCCGCCTTTCTCTATCTCCAAGTGAACGGAAGTCCTAATTTCATGGAGGATACTGGCAAGCGTCGCCTCTGACCACGCGGTTAGCGGCAGACATTCCTCAGTGGCATGGAATAGGTAGCGAGTTACCTCACCAAGCGAAGCCAGTTGTTGAGTTCGTGTCATGTGGTCGAAAACACGAGCACCTCCGAATGCACTTTCTTCATCCCTACTTTCAGTAGCAATCAGGTCACACATGGACAGAATTGCATCTCGGAAGATGTCTGCTTCTTTGCCACGCAGTACTATCTCTCCAGCTTGTGCATGCCAGGTCATGATTTGTTCCTGCTGATGGGAATGGCTCGTGATTTAACGGCATGTCATCTTGGTGAGAGGATTGGCCCACGAACCAAAGATAGCTATTCTATCAAGTTGAACTACCCTGGGGCCAGTAAGTTCTATGGCTCTGCAACTGAGAGGCCGGTGGATCGAAGTTTAGCAACAACTATCTGAGGTGTTTCTCGGCTGCCTTAAAATGACCATCCTCAGAGTAATTATCGAGGTCTCTTATGGCCGGAATTCCATTTAATAATGTCTTGAGCTCTGCAGCAACCGACTCAGGGCTTACACGATCTTCCCTCCCATTTACTATACAGACTAGTGCCCCGAAGACCCCTTTCTTGATGGCCTGGGGATTTCGGTGTGTGAATTCCAAGAGAGCATAAGTAACGCCAGTCCAAATAACGACTTCACCAACTGGATTTGAATCACGCAAGAAATTCAATTCCCAATCTTCAAAGCTACGACACCAATCCACATACTCATTCAAGTGACGCCATTGCCAACGGAGCATGGGCAATAGGGCATCTATTTCCTCGTGTCGGAAGGGAGCTTTGTGAACATCCTGAGGATCTATCCATACCATTTCTGGCTCACTGCCATCTTCTTTGTGTAGGCGAGCGAGTATATGTTTCTCACTTGGAGCTAGCTCACCTTCGCGATAAGGAATAGGATCAGCCATAGTCAGCCTCATCAATCAAGCAGATAGTTTTGGGTCAAGACTATTCACTTCTTCGGAGAGAATATAATTACTCGGCTCAATTCCTGGCAATGCATCCTATGCCGAAGTCGGGACTAATAGGTTTATTTCTGCACAGGACAAGGAGCCCGGACAGGCTTTGGATACACAGTGATAGGGACTAGAAACGTGGGCATCAATTACCAATTCATTTGCGGAAACTGCAATTATGAGGCCGTGGTCTCCGGTGGCGACGATGTCGGCATGGCCTCTTGCACGACCACGATTTCCTGCCAAGACTGTGGCGAGCTATTCGACGTGGTCACTTCGGAGCAACCTTGGGACGAATCAACAGGATTGTCTGATGGGGAGTTGGTTTGTCCCGGATCTGCGTCTGATGAGTCAAGCTATTATGCAGACAGGGATCGCTCGAACCGGAATCATCGTGTGCGACGATGGACATTTCCAGGACCGTGTCCTAAATGCGGTCTGACGATGACCAAAGGTGAAGCAGTGCTTATGTGGGACTAAGGTGGAGACAACATGAAGACCGACAGTTTATAAACCCCTCGAAGACGGACGAACTCTCATGAGACGGATTCACCGAACACTCTTCAGGGAATAAGTAAATAACACTAGAGCCAGGCTTGAGTTTCATAAAATCTATTGTCCAAAGTCGGAATTACATTTAGGAGCCGCACATGGTTGTCCCACTCTCGTCTCTAATTACATCGCTTAGCTCTGATCAGGCATCGGAACGCCAAGTGGCGGCAGGACAGCTCCTTCAGCTTGGTCCGGCTGCCCGTCCGGCGGTTGTCGCACTGGTCGAAGCTGCCGATAGTGACGATGAGACTCGCGAAATTGTTACAGCAGTTCTGGAAGACTTGGGCCCCCCTGACGAGGAGATGACTTTACCGCTAGCCGATATCCTTCAAAGAACTACGCTGGATTCTCCCTACTGGGCTGCTACGCTACTTGGTCGCTTAGAGGCCGCGGCTGCTCCCGCTGCCAAGGCTCTCATCACTGCTGCAGAGGAGCATCCCCAAGGTGCGGTACGCCAGCGAGCTGTCTGGGCACTCGGAAAGATTGGACCACCGGCAACCGAAGCACTCGAAACGCTGGAAGAAATTTTGGCCGAAGACGATCCTCGATTAGTTTCGCTAGCTAAAAACGCCATCGAAAGTATTCGCGGCTAGCTTCGCTGTTCTTCTCGTGGACGTATCCCGTAGGCAATCGTGGTCAAATCGAGTCGCATAGCGATGGAAGCCATGCCAGGAGCAAGTGTTTCTAGATTGGATTAGCGGGGTTGCACAGGACGGGTGGCGATCTGCGATCTACCTCCTTCATATATCGAAAAGCTGGCCCAAACAGGGAAGTGGTCAGATACTTCCAAAGCCTGATCTTGGGTCAGTGCAAAGCTCGACATCAAATTCCATACGCCGCTTTGTGCTGTGTACTCCACAGACCTTCGCGAATCGAAGAGGAGGTTGTCATACGTCTTTGTGCCCCGCGTATTTGTAGGTATGCCGGCAATCGCATATTGGATTCCCGGCAATCGACCGAGTGGGCCAAGTTGGTGTTCGCTGGCGTTCAGGTCGCCTAACATAATCACATCATCTTCACCTTGTTGCTGCATGACCTCAAAAACATCTGCCAAGACATCCACTTCCTCCGCGACTTCATCTGGATCGGTATGGACGTTGACCAACCAGAAAGAAAAGGCTTCCGATGGCGGGATGCCCCTAACGCGGAAATGGGCTATCAGCGGTTCGCGATGTAACAGGTCGTCGGCATCTCCCATTGTCGCGACTGACCCTGGTCTGACTTCAATTCGCGTCGTGTCAAATATAAACGCATATTGTTCCTTGCTGGAACTCCGGCCCAATCGAGGGCCAATCACATAAGAGTATCGGGCACCTTTCGAGTTGACCAACTGCACAAAATGATCCAAGAAGTGGTCGTCTTGGGTTCTGATTTCTTGAATTGCCAACACGTCGAAAGCACGAGTCACAGTGGCTATAACTTCCATTACTCCTTGTTTCTTCTCTTTTGCCGTTCCAAAAACTTGAATGTTGAAAGAACCAATTAAGATTGAATCTCGCATTGGCGATGCGGTTTGATCGCCGCTTTGGTGGGTCGCCATGTGTACGGCGGCCTGTGCGGATGGAACGCTCATTGAAGCGACACTATTGCTGCCTTGAATCTTTTGGAGGGCAGTTTTTACGGCAGGTCCGAGAACGGGCAAATCTGGCATTGCCCAGCCCCCAACACCGGAACTCATCAGGACTGTTGATAGCATCCAGATCACTTTCCGCAGGTAAGGCGGACGCTTTTTCCTGCGTTTGGACACCATCTAGCCTCTCCTTAGGCAATTGAGTTATCGGCAAGGGGGAGAGTCTAGCGATTTGGTGTAAAACCGCCTAGAGCAAGGAAACTAACAGCTTGCAAGCACATGCCTTCCCCGCATTGAATCTGCAGAATCGCAGGTGGGGCTACCATGGGCAGACAGGTGCTGCCAAATCCGCGTCGGATTCATCGTTTGCCTAGGTTTCGCACCGCCCACCTAATTACCGAGGTTTTATCGAGCGGCCCCCCTCTACTAATGGCTGCCCTGCCCAAGTTCCGCGGTTTGGCACTTCGAGCAGAAACGCCGCATGCAGTGCCACGGGTGTGAATAGCGTTTGAAAAGTGCGGCGCTTGGCGGTCGAAAAGTACAGCGCTAGGTAGTTGTGGGGATTGTAACATACCTTCCCGCTTAGGTCACGATTGCTCCTTGGTCTTCTTTCGACGTCTTCG
>NZ_SJPS01000015.1 GCF_007860015.1 Bythopirellula polymerisocia | reverse complement strand
AGATCGTACTCCGTCTGGCCGAACAGGTTCGAGTCGTCCTTATCGGCCAGCAGCTTAGCCACGCGCTTACGCTCCTGCTCAAAGCAGCCCTCTAAACGCTCGTATAGGAGCTGTTCTTCTTCGTTGAGGTCCAAAGATTCCTGGGGGGATGTGGACATGATCGACTCCTAGAAATGTGGAAAATAGGAAGACTTACCCGCACAACAGAATTAGAGCAAATTTCACACCTACTTTCGAGACGCTCACACAATTCCGCAGATTCCGTGGGAATTTGATTGACAGCACTCTTACAAGCGATTAGAATCTAGATAGCGGCGTTCGAAATGCCTGCTTTTTAAGACATTTTTTTCCTTTTTCGATTGGGTTGTGGACCTCATGAACATTCGATCGGCGACGAGTCGAGTTGACTCTTCGTTGTCCGGACAGGTGAAATTGGTAGCCTGGGTTCACGACACCATCTTTCCTGCTGAGTGCAGTTCCTTTAAACGATTTTTCGTTTTCCAGGATTAGATAATCTCAGCTTTCCTGTGGATGGATCGACTTCCAGGTTTCCTGCAAGAGCATTTCCCACTTAGTTGTACGTGGGACCACCTTAGCTCAAGCCTGTGCCCCCCGGTATCAAACATATAATGTGCTTCGGCAAGCATTGAGAGATGCTTCTCGCTCCACCACATGTTTGCGGGTCTGGACACGCGGTTAATTCGACACGCTACAAGTGCGCGATTACTTCTTGAAGACAGCTCCTTAGCTGGCCGCAAGTCCCTGCATTTTTGCACCCCTCGCCAATCGAATGCTGTCAAACGTGCTTTACGTTTGACACACGTTCTATAGGTCTCCTCCCTGGCTTAGACCCATCACCACACCAGAGACTATTGCCCACACCGCTAAGGTTTTTGCTACGGCAAAACAGCAAACCTAAGTGCTAAGTCGGAAACGCCATCGGATGGCAAACCACGAGCGGTTGTAAATTGGAGACACCTATGAAAAACACACTACTACATCAGTTCATTTCGACCGCAACCGTGATCCGCTACTCGCTTGCATCGCTCGCAGCACTTGTGCTTGTTGGACTTGCAGCGAGTACATCTCACGCAGTAGTCATCGGCAATTTCAACTTCATGATCGGTGAGAGCGATCGCTATTTGGAGGCCATTCTGGACTTCAATCGCGGTGAAATCACCCAGGCACAGCTCAATGCCATTCATCACGAAGAGTCTTGCAAGAACCCCTCGATCCGCCTCCAGCAACGGAATCGTCCGGCAATTCTTGTTCAGAACCTTTCTGCACAGGAAAATGAGCTTAGCACCTTTGTGATTGATCTCAAGCAAGCTGGATT
Source organism: Bythopirellula polymerisocia (assembly GCF_007860015.1). Taxonomy (GTDB): domain Bacteria; phylum Planctomycetota; class Planctomycetia; order Pirellulales; family Lacipirellulaceae; genus Bythopirellula; species Bythopirellula polymerisocia. Next base: position 48,978 of record NZ_SJPS01000015.1, on the reverse strand, counting down.
TTCGTTCGGACTTGGCGACAGTCCTTCCGAAGGATTTAACGGCACCCCCGTATCACCCACGAATCGCTCCGATCCGGGCGTAGGCGTCACGGGTGTGCTGGACGCTACCAATACAAAATTGACTCTTAGCTTCACAGGGCTGACTTCGACTCCAAGTATTCAGAACGCAGCCATTTTCCGTATCGATCTTGATCCCACTCCGTTTATCAGTGCTCTTTACCCCGACTATCGCGAAGTCCTGTTGGGTTCCGACGCTGGAAATGGACCAACTGATCCGGCTATGGTTCAAGCAACATTCAGCATGACCGGTATGCCTGATGCGACGACCCCCCTCACTACCTTGAATGGCCCTCCTACGGTTTCCGATGCAGGCCTACTTGAGGTCTACCACGCCCAAACCCCGACGAATATGTTCGAGACCGATGGGGGCACTATTCCTGAGCCTGCCACGGCATCTCTGCTGGGGATCGCAATGCTTGGTCTGATCGGTCGTCGCCGCCGCGCTTAATGATTCTCCTCAGCGGCGGCTGGAAGCCACCGCTGCTTAGAGTCGATTCCCCATACCGAAATGCCCCCCCACCCCTTCCTCGGCCGCCAATGCGTCCGACTCTCCCAGAGAGAAGGGATGGGGATTGGCACTTATTTCGAGTCTCTCCCTGCCTGGGAACTTTTTCCGGATAGGTGATTTCGCAGGATTGTACGAATTCCTCGGTTTATCCGGAAAAAAGGGAAAGTAACGGGTACGCGGGTTCCGATTCTCTTCTCTATACGAATAATCGAACTGGCGGACAGTGCTGGTAGGTGATCCAGTGCTTGTTTTGCTTCCTTCGCAGGCAGTGCGCCCGCAAGCGTCGTCCAGTTCGAAATTTCCTATGTAGGGGGGGGATCCAAGATGAAATTTCGTTTCAGGGAAGTTGCTGCGCTCGCAGTCAGCTTCGCACTCTTAGCGGGACAAACCGCACAGGCTGCCAATCAGAGAGAGTATCAGACCGCCAATTCTGCCGCTCGGCAAGCCAGCGATTCATTGGCCAATTACAATGAGATCGAGCAGGTAGACTATTTTGGCACCTGCTCAGCAGGGAGTTGCTCCAGCGGTTGCTCCGGTGGGGGCAATTTAGGGCTTGGCTCAGCACTGTGCTGTCATGATAGCCAGCTCTTTTTCTACGGCGACTACATTTACGCCCGAGCCTGCTTCAGTGAAGCACTCGCGTATATCGTTAGCGACCCGAACGATCCACAAGGTGGTCAAAGCATCGTCGAGTATGACATGGATTACACCTCTTCCTACCGTTTCGGAGGTGGCATTAATTTCTGCGACTGCGGTGGAGCAATTGTCTTCAATTTCGCTCGCTACCAGAGTGAAGGTGATTTCAATGTCACGGATACTTCTGCTTCGACCGGAACGACAATCTTCGGCCCTTATGAAGTAGACGCTCCCGGCGACAATGGTTCCTTGCGAGGTAACCTCGATGTCGACGTGAAGTCCTACGATCTAGGTGTATCGAAGACGATTCCACTGGGTTGCCCTATGGGTTGCTGCAGCAGTGGTTGCTGTGACTCATGTTGTGGCGACACTTGTTGCGACACTTGCTGTGGTGGCGGTTCCTCGTGCGGTTGTGGCAGCGGATGTGGTTGCTGCCCTTGTCCAGCTTGGGACATAACCTGGACGGCCGGTGTTCGTTTTGCTGAAGTCGATTGGGCACGCAGCAACTTGGCGCTTGCCAACAACGCCGACCAAATCGATAGTGCAACAACCACCTTGAATTTCAATGGGGCTGGTGCTCGCGTTGGCTTCATTGGCCGCAGGTACTTTGGTCGCTCCGGTTGCGTCAGTGCCTACGCCAAGGGTGACCTCTCCTTGTTAGTAGGCGACATGGATATTAGCACCTACACGACCGACGATCCTGATGGAACGGCTCCGCTGACGTTGCGTTCCTATAGCAACTCCGGTTGTCGCGTGATTCCAGTCACCGAAATCGAAGCCGGTGTTAGTGCCCAGGTATCAAACAATATCCAGCTTAGCTCTGGTTATTTCATCGCCGCTTGGCACGACCTTGGCATTCGCGACGAATACGACTGGACCGTTCCCGGCTTGCAGTTGAACAACTTCGACGATGCCAACATTCTGGGCTTCGATGGTTTCTTCGCTCGGGCTGTCTTTTCCTACTAAGAAGTACCATCACAGTTTGACTATCTCCGACACGCCAGCCGCGAAAACGGCTGGCGTGTTTTTTTTGTACGCAGGGATACGTGCATTGTCTCGGAGGAAGTTGTACGCCCTGAGGGATCTCGGCAGGCATTACGTGCGCAAGAGAGCCTATGGACCGCTAACCAAATTTCTTTAGTCGCCATTCTTTCCCTGCGGGATAATGTGGCTTTCCCTGAGGAACTTTATGGCTCCCCTCGGAATGACAGACATCAGAAGAAGCAATCTATGGCGCATCCCAAGATCCTTTTTCTCTGCACGGGCAACTCCTGTCGCAGCCAGATGACAGAGGTGTAGACGAGGCACCTGCATCCTGACACCTACAAAGTCCATTCGGCAGGGATTGTGGCTCACAGGCTTAGCCCACTTGCGATGCGTGTGATGCAAGAAGCCGGAGTCGATATCCGTGCAGAAGTCGCAGACGATTGAAGAGCTCGCTGATGTGAAGCCCGAAGTGGTGATAAACGTCTGCTCACACGCCGATGAGAAATGCCCGATGCTGCCAACGGCGACACACAAAATGCATGTGCCGTTTGATGACCCAGCGGGATTAGCGCGTAATGAGAGTTTGGAAGAAAAGGCGCTCGAGCATTATCGCAGCGTGCGCGACGAAATCCGGGATTTTGTTCAGCGCATGCCAGAAGTGCTGGCTGAAATCTAGCACCTGTCGCCGCACCCTTTTAGAATTCCGGGGAGGAACTGCGCGGGTCAGTTAGAGACGACTCATACTGGTCGTCGGCCAGCAGGGCTGGTGAGCATGAGGCGATCTCGACGCGCACGTCGTTGTGCCCGTAGCCGTGCACGGCGCTTGGTCTCGCTTGGTTTCTCATAAAACTCGCGGACACGAATTTCCTTCTTGATCCCACTTCTTTCCACCAACTTACGAAATCTACGAACGGCTTCTTGAGCAGATTCTCTTTCCCGCAACGTCAACTTAACCAAGGGTATCTCCTAACTTGTTCCATGGACAAGCCCGACCGACGACACTGCCAGCAGGCCTAACCTCTTGTGGGCAAACACTTAAAGTAGCATCGACACAGTTGTCAGTCCAGCCCACCGCCAGCCAAAATGCCTTCGCAGTCAGCAATATCCGCAGATTCTGACAATTTTAACAGCGTCTGCCAGTCCTCCTCGGCACAACCTGCATTTCCCTACTTGCTGAGCGAAAACGCAAGCTGAAGGGGCCCATCTTGGCTCCACCGCCGACGGTTTGCCTGCCGATTGCTTAGGGTGGCTCAACGAGCTAACGACTAAAAGCTAACACCCAATACCTTTCTTCCATGCCTGAACTTGCCACTAGCGAAACGCTCCAGAATCTCGACCGGCGTCATGCCGAGGTTCTCCAGGCCCTAGACTCGTTGTGCCTGGATATTGAGGAGGTCCTCAAGAAAATATCTCCGCCGAAAGAGGCATCGTTCGAACCCGACCTTCAGCAAGCCGCCTAAGCTGCTATTTCCGCCGGTCCAGGCTCCCCGACTTGCTGATCGCTCGCAGCAAGCGCAGTCCGAGAACTCCACTCAAAAGAAATCCTGCTGTGCCTGGGACCGAGACTTCTTTCAGTGGCCACACTTGATGGGTCACCAAGAGCACTGAGCCCAGAAATAAGGCACTGGTCAACATCCCCAATACGAGCCGATTGACCGAGGGCTCCAATCCCCGGTGATCCAAGTGTACGTCAAAGCGGCCCGCCTGTACCTGCTGCAGGATGTCGCGCAGGCGGCGGGGGACCACTTCTGCCAAGAGTTGCATCTCATACGCCATTCGCCGCGCCTTGCGAAGCTGCCTCTTGGGCGACATCCGTCGCGCGACGATCTTTTGCCGATAGGGTTCCAGAACTTCCATCAGGCTAAAGTCCGGCTGCAGCCGCTTGGCGGTCCCCTCCAGCATGATCAGCACCTTCAAGAGCAACGACATAGGCGAGGGGAGCATGATATGGTACTGGAGCATGATGTCGATCATCTCCGTCAGGGCCGCCCCCAGCTCAAACCGGTCAATCGACTGATTGGCATAATGCGCCACGAAGTCCGACAGGTCTAGGTTTAGACTCGTCTCGTCCAGTCCTGCCGGCACTGCACCCACACGAACTACCACCGACCCCAGCCGGTTGGCGTCCTGCTCGACAATCGCCAGGAGCATCTCTTCGATTGCCTCGCGGATCGAGTCATCCATGCGAACGACCATGCCAAAATCAAGTAGCCCGATCTTGCCGTCCGGCATCAAGAGTAGATTTCCTGGATGCGGGTCCGCGTGGTAGATCCCATGTTGGAAGATCATCTCTAAATAAGCCTCGGCCCCGGCCCGGGCCACTTCAGCCAGATCGACACCAACGGCTCGCACTCTTTCAGGCGAAGAAAGCGGCACACCGTCGAGCCATTCCATCACCAGTACTCGCTCGGTACTCAAGTCAGGATGCGATGCAGGAATTTTTACCTGAGTGCTCTCACCAAAGGCACGGTTGAAATGGTCAAGATGTCGCCGCTCGCAAGTGAAATCCAACTCCCGCCGGAGCATCCGTTGAAACTCGCTCACGACAAGTGCGGGCCGGTAGGGGCGTAGCTCTGGCAATTTCTCCGCAAGCTGGGCCAAACCTGTGAGAATCTCCAGATCGACACGCATTCGTTGTTTAATCTGCGGATGCTGCACCTTCACTGCCACGTCGGCACCCGAATGCAGTCGGGCCCGATGCACCTGGCCAATCGAAGCCGAGGCAACCGGCTTCTCGGAGAACTCGGCAAACAAGACATCAAGCGGCTGGCCTAACTCCGTTGCGATGACTGCGGCAACTTCCTCTAAAGAATCGGCGGGCACCTCCGTTTGAAGTTTCTGCAATTCGTTGGCCAACTCCGTGCCGACCACATCAGGCCGGGTACTCATAACCTGGCCAAGCTTGATGAAGGAGGGCCCCAATTCTTCCATGGCCAGTCGGATACGTGTTTCGCGACTCTCGTTGGCCAGCACCTGACCATTGCGGTTCTTCAGCAGCGACTTACCAAGCGAAAAATCAAAACGGCTCAGCCATCCCGCCAGTCCGTACTTACTGAGTATGGAAAAGATCTCTCCCCAGCGATTGACGTTGCGATAGATTTGGGGGATGGAACTGATTCGCATATGTCGGGTTGGCCTGAGTTGAGTTTGAAGAGAAGAAATGGAACGCTGACGAACACGGATTGTGCGGATTTTCGCCGATCATAGAAGATACCGAATTCAATGATCCGCGTTTTATCCGTCAAATCCGCGTTAGTCCGCGGCTAATTTCTCTACCAAATTGTATTGTAACACGCCACATCCCAATCGGCAGTGAGGCACAATTGCTCAATCACTGGTGGTGGACGTTTTAATGTGCTGCAAATTCAATCTCATTGCTCATTGGGTCTTGGCCGTTGGTCATTTCGACCGAGTTCTGCTTGACTTTTGGCCCCCTGCGCGGTGCAATGGTAGTATCAAGACCGTTGGATTCAGAGGCACCCGGTCCAGAGCGGAACAAGAGTTATTATGCCGAAAATCAGCTCATTCTACTTGGCGGCCAATTCGCGCCGCGCCCTCACCTTGATCGAAATGCTCGTCGGCATGGCGATCACCCTGGTGATGATGGCGGCGGTGGTCAATCTGTTCGCCAACATCAGCACGGGAGTCAGCAATCGCCAAGGGGCCATGGAGATCAGCGCCGACCTGCGCATTGCCAGGGCGCGCCTCTACAGCGATTTAGCCGGGGCGACTGTACGGACGGATGATGTCGGTGAACCCAACGGGTATTTTGAAATCGTCGAGGGAAAGGCCTCGGATGAGAATCCATTGAACGGTAGTTTGATAAATAATCCTCCAAACAATGTAGACCCTGCAATCTCCTTGATCCCATCTAGCAACACGGTGTCTGATGCAGAGGGCAATCTAGTTGACCCTTCACTGGTAACAGATTTTCGTTCGCTCGGAGATTTCGACGATATCCTGGCAATGACCGTCGAAAGCCGCGGTACTCCCTTTCGAGGCCGAGGCCGCACACTTATACCAGGCTCTGATCCCACCCAGCCAGCCAATTGGATTGGCACGACCATCGAATCTCAATTCGCAGAAGTGATCTGGTTCGCGGTAGAGAATCCTGCCGACGGTTCACGAGGTGAGCCTGGGATGAGAACTATCTATCGGCGCGTCTTGTTGATCGCGCCTTGGGTCACTTCTCAAGACACCACCGCGGGACCGGTAGACGATCCGATCTTCGATCTTAACAATCTGATCTTTAATCCGACTTCCGGCAACACTTTCGCTTCGCGGCTCCAGGCGATGCGCGATTTTCAAAACGATTATGACATCTCGGTGCGATTCGAAAATCAACAGATGGTACCCAATACTCTTGCTGACCTTTCAAGACGTGAACATCGTTTCGCCCACATGACAAACCCTAGTAATTACCCCCAGAACGCTGCAGGTCATTACCCATATCCTTTCCCCTATAACCTGGTCGACCTTCAGGGCATTCCTTCGTTCACCTATTATGAGCCGGCTGGAAGGGTAGATGCAGGAGGAGATCCCGTCAGTTCCTTACAACCTCTTAGTGGTGAGCGAGCGGGGGGAGATATTGTGCTTACGAATGCACTCGCGTTTGATGTGCAGGTATTTGACCCGGGTGCACCTCTTTACAATTATCAGGGCACTCTCATACGCCCTAATGCAGGCCAAGCTTTTAAGTCCGCAGTCGCCCTAGGAGCTAGTGCTATCACTGGCTTTGGTGCCTATACTGATTTGGGGTGGAACAATGGACCGTCAAATGTTCCTGACTATTTGGCGCCTGTGGGAGCACCAGCAACCTTATTCCAACAGGAACATCAAGTTGGTTGGCATCCTGGTTCAGCGCCCGGAAATTATCGTGGAACCCCTTCTACCTACGATTCCTGGACGAACTATTACGAAACGGATCAGGTCGATCAGGACGCTCGGGATGGCAACACAAACATACTTGACGGCGCAGACGAAGGCACCAATGGCCTTGATGACGAAGCCTACTACGATGACGACAACGATCAAACTACTCCTCCAATTTTTGTTGCACGCAACGGTCCTGACGATACAAATGAGCGTGAAACCTCACCCCCTTACCCCTCTCCACTAAAGGGAGTTCAGGTCAAGCTGCGGGTCTACGAACCCAATTCCCGTGCCATCCGCGAAGCCAACGTTACGCGAAGTATGGCTGATTAGGCGCTGGGCGCTAGTTGCAAGGCGCTAGTCAGAATACTATTAACTAGCACCCAGCGTCTCACAACTAGCGCCTACTAATGCCTGATATCCACACGATTCGACTTCGCGAGCCTTGGCAATGTGAACCATGCGCAACGGGGGTCGTCTGGTCGCGCAAGTTCAATTGGCCTGCCGGGCTCACGCCGCGTGAAAAGGTGTGGATCGTCGTTGAACCTCTGCCTGCCGACGCGCGAGTGTCGATCAATGGCCAACCTCTCGCCGACGAGCTAGAAATCACCCGCTTGATCGGTCTCACCAATCGCGTGGAGATCGAACTCCCCGAGGGCAGGGCAGGGGAGCTACCCTTTGCCGTGCGGATTGATATCGATGAGGGGTGAGAGAAGAAATGGAACGCGGATATCGCGGATTAAGCCGATGAACGCGGATTTTTTGGATAGAGTCTTCTGATGGCAGAGCAACTTATTCAAGGCGAACTCACTGATACAATCATCAAGAGTTTTTTTCATGTCTATAATTCGTTAGGATATGGATTCCTCGAAAAGGTCTATGAAAACTCTTCAGAACTTTCACTTACGAATGCCAGTTGTTTAGTCAAGAAACAGTGGCCTGTTGCCGTGAGCTTTGAAGGGCAAATCGTTGGTGAGTATTTTGTTGATTTGCTGGTAAATGATGCAGTAGTTGTCGAAGTGAAAGCAGCTAAGTCGATTGCAAGCGAGCATGAAGCTCAGCTCCTCAATTATCTAAAGGCTACAGGTTATTCTGTCGGCCTCCTGTTAAATTTTGGACCGAAAGCCGAATTTCGTCGCAAAGTCTTTTCACATCAACACAAGACTGGAACAGAATAGCTGGAGTTAACGATCCTACCTCTACTAACGAATCCGAGCATATCCGTCTAATCCGCCGAATCCGCGTTCTATTTCTTCATTACCTTTCTCGAAATCGCACAATCATGCCTAAACTCGCTTGCTCCTTGATCCTGCTCTTGTCGTTGTCAGTTGCCCATGCTGCGGACGAGGTTCTCACTCCAGATCAAATTAACGATGGCTGGATCGCACTCTTCGATGGCGAAACTCTTTTTGGCTGGGAGGCGACGAATGATGCCAACTGGCGCGTCGAGGACGGTGCGATCATGGTCGATTCCGGCGCCGAAGGTTGGTTGATGACTACCAGCGAGTTTGACGGCTATGATTTGCACGTCGAGTTCCAGGGCCCCGCCACCACTAACAGTGGTGTGTTCTTGCGTACTCCGCTCACCCCAACTGATCCCGCGAAAGATTGCTACGAGGTCAACATCGCGCCTGCGGACAATCCGTTCCCCACCGGGTCGCTAGTCGCCCGTATCAAGTCGGCCGGCCCCGCTTCAGCGGGCCTGCAAGGCTGGAACACACTCGAAATTACCGCCCAAGGCTCCACGATCAAGATCGTTCTTAACGATACCGAGGTTACTTCCTACGACGATCCCCACCCGCTTGCACGCGGCCACATCGGCCTGCAATTCCGCGAAGGACCGATCTACTTCCGCAACATTCGCCTCAAACCACTTGGTCTGAAACCGATCTTCAACGGCCGCAATCTCACCGGCTGGAACACCGATCGCGCGGACCAGAGCGAATTCTCCGTGGATGCCGAGGGTGAACTGACTGTCAAGAATGGCCCGGGGCAATTGGAAAGTGACGATCAGTTCGGCGATTTTTTGTTGCAGCTCGAGTGCAAAGTAAATGTCGATGGGATTAACTCTGGGATTTTCTTCCGCTGCATCCCCGGCGATCTAATGATGGGCTACGAAAGTCAGATTCACAACGCGATGCTGGACGGGGATCCCACGCAGCCAGTCGATTGCGGCACGGGGGGCATCTTCCGCCGCCAGAACGCCCGTCGAATCGTGGCCCGCGACCATGAATGGTTCGCCAAGACCATCGTCGCCACAGGTCCGCACATGGCTGTGTGGGTCAACGGATATCAGGTAAGCGACTGGACCGACGACCGGGCGCCCAACGAAAACCCCCGCCGCGGCCTGCGGCTTGAACCGGGCACGCTCATGATCCAGGGGCACGACCCGACGACCGACCTGGAGTTTCGCAAACTGCAGATCACTGAGTTTCCAGAGGAGAAATAGAACGCGGATAAACGCGGATTGGGCGGATGTTCGCGGATTTTATTTCAGCCTCATATCGGTAGATAGCAACCGACTGAATCCTATCTGCGTTAATCCGCTGAATCCGCGTTTCTCCGCGGGCCATTTCCCTCTGCTGCCGCTTGCCAGTCGAGCGATGGCGAACCACAATGGGCAGTCTGTTGTCCGAGTTTTTCCGTTCGATGCGTTGTATCGCGGTTGTTTTTGTTAACTCAGTGGAATGTGATTATGCCCAGTTGCGTGTTGGCTTATTCGGGAGGTTTGGATACCTCGGTGATTCTCGGTTGGCTCCAGGACGAGGGCTACGACGTGCATGCCGTGTATGTCGATCTGGGACAGCCTTGCGAAGACCGTGAAGCGATTCTGCAGAAGGCACGAGACAATGGCGCCAAATCGTCGCAGCTCATCGATGCCCGCGAAGAGTTGTGTCGCGACTTCGCCTTCCCAGTGCTCCAGTGGCAGGCCAAGTACGAGGGAATTTATCTCCTGGGCACCTCTATCGCACGGCCTTTGATTTCGAAGGTCTGCCTGCAAGTAGCCCGCGAAGTGGGTGCCGAAGCATATGCCCATGGCGCGACAGGCAAGGGGAACGACCAGTGTCGCTTCCAACTCGCCGCTGAAGCGCTCGATCCGGATGTGCAGATTATTGCCCCCTGGCGAATCAAAGAATTCCGCGACCTCTTTCCGGGCCGCACGGAGATGATCGACTACTGCGACGCAAAAAAAATTCCCGTGAAAGCTTCTGCGGCGAAACCGTACAGCAGCGACGAGAATTGCCTGCATATCAGCTACGAGGCGGGCAAGCTCGAAGACCCTACTGTGAATGGCGTCGCTATCGTAGATTTCGGGATGACCGTCTCGCCCCAAGAGGCCCCCGACAAGGTGGAGGAAGTCACGATCGATTTCGAGAGTGGCGTACCGATTGCTGTAAATGGCAAGAAGCTCAGCCCGTTGGCCATTGTCGAAAAGATGAACGAAATCGCCGGTCGCAACGGGGTAGGGCGGATCGACATCGTCGAGAACCGGTTTGTGGGCATGAAAAGCCGCGGTGTCTACGAGGCCCCCGGCATGACTGCCCTCTACGCAGCCCACTTAGCTTTGGAGCAACTCACCCTCGACCGCGAGACGGTCCATCTCCGCGATCGCATCGCTCCCGAAGTGGCTGAGATGGTTTACTACGGTTTCTGGTATGTCCCCAAAATGGACGCACTCCTGGCATTCATCCGCGAAGTACAAAAACCGGTCACCGGCAGCGTCACCCTAGGCTTGTACAAAGGCAATGTCATGGTCCACAGTCGCACCAGCCCCAACAGCCTCTACGACGAAGCCATCGCCAGCATGGAAGGCGGCGGCAGCTACGACCAGACAGATGCGGAAGGCTTCTTGAGGATTCAAGGCTTGCCGAGTCGAGTGATGGGAAATGTCAGAAGGCGCGAGTATTGAGTTGCGAGTTTCGAGTAAAGAAAGGCGCAAAAAGCTATGTCAGGTTATCGCGATTTGAAAGTGTGGGAGTTAGGAGTTGAATTATCTCTGAAGGTTTATCGCCTGACGAGTTGTTTTCCAAAAAGCGAGCAATACGGATTAAGCAGTCAAATGCAACGCGCGGCGGTTTCGATTCCTTCCAATATTGCAGAGGGTCATGCTCGCAGGTCTCAAGGTGACTTCTTACGATTCTTGCGCATCGCCAAGGGATCTCTGGCAGAGTTGGAGACGCAGTTAATCATTTCGCAACGTTTAGGACTCGCCGAAAAGGACCGCCATACAGAGATTCTTAATATGACTGAAGAAGAGAGCCAAATGCTGAGCGGCCTGATCCGCTCAGTTCAAGATACGAAGTAGCTTTTTGCTCTACTCGCGCCTCGAAACTCGCAACTCGAAACTTCTTCTCATGTACCTCTTCGAAAACCCTGTCCTGCAGAAAGAGCTCGTCAGTAACTTGCGGATGAACCGCACGTTTGTGTTGCTGTTTGCTTATGTGGCGCTGCTGGGGCTTTTGGTGTATGCCGCGTGGCCGGCGGAGGAGCGGCTGGACATGTCGAACTCCGACAAGGCCAAGCCGCTGGTGAATCTGCTGTTTCTCGGGCAGTACATGCTCATGTCGCTGATGGCACCCAGCTTCGCAGCCGGGGCGATTACAGGTGAGAAGGAACGTGACAGCTTTGAGATGCTGATGGCCAGCCCCGTCAAGCCGGGGGCCATCGTCTTCGGGAAACTGGCGGCGTCGCTTTGTCCACTCGCAGAACTGATGATCGGTTCACTGCCGGTGGTGATGCTCTGCCTGCCGTTGGGAGGAGTGCAATTCTTCGAAGTTGTCGCGGCGTATCTGGCGATGATCTCTTCAGTGACGCTCTTCACGGCCATCAGTTTATGGTGTAGTAGCTACTTCTCGCGGACTTCAGCGTCACTAGTAGTTTCGTATTTGTTGATTTTGCCCCTGGCCATGTTGGGCGTGTTCATTTGGCAGGCACTCGAACAACTCGGTGAGGCCCGTCTTGTGGTCGTCTTTGCGTTGGTTCCGCTCGTCTGCCTATCAGCCACTGCGATGCTGGTTGTAAACACTTCGAAGCGACTGCTTGCCGCCCCCGACCTGGGAAGTGCAGGCCAACAGGCGATTGACTTGAGCACGGAAGCGGAGTCTGCCGTCGGACTGTACATCAAACGCGAGGAATTTCCTGACCGGCTGTTCGCGCCCCCCAAGCGGACGACCTTCCTGCCAGAGGATGCTAACCCGATCTATGACAAAGAAATTCGTAGCGAGATTTTCAGTCAAGGAACCCTTATGCTGCGGCTGGTGATTCAAATCAGCATGGGGCTAGCGCTCCCGCTGATGGCGGTATTGCTTTATCTCAAGCCGCACCTTGCTCCGTGGTACATCGCCTACGTTCTTCTGTTCAATATGCTGGTCGGCCCGGTTTTTACTGCAGGCAGCGTTACCAGCGAGCGCGAGCGTCAGACGCTCGATCTGCTGCTCACTACCCTCATCTCTCCCTGGCAGATGATGTGGGGCAAACTTCTCTCCGGCCTGCGTGTATCGAGCGTGTTGACCTCGTTCCTGATGTGGCCGGTAGTGCTGGCCTGCATCATGCCGCTCGACTTTTGGCATAATTTGCCAACGATGATTGGCTATGCTGTCGTGGTTGCCCTGGCTTGTTGTACGACGGCCATGACCGCACTTTTTTGTTCGACGTTATTCCACAAGTCTTCTACCAGTTTGCTCGCCTCGTATTTGATTATTGTTACGCTGTTTCTTTTGCCTCTTGCCGCCAACCGGTTTGTCCATTTCTTCGGTAAGTCGGGAACGACCGCGAATATTGTCGAAATCTCCGGAATTGCGAGTCCCTTTGTTGCGATATTTAATCTGCCACTGGAGGTGTCGAGTTCTCCGGGGACTCCGCAAGTGTCGCTATCACTCTTTGGGGGGCATCTTTTGTTCTCTTTGCTTTACAACGGGGCGTTATTGCTTACCATAATGTGGCTATTTCAGGTCCGTTGGCGGGTTTCGGATAATTGATTTTCGGCCAGCCATCTTGGCTGCCATGGATGTGAAGTGGTGGTAGTCTTCCCCACTGTTGACGACCAATTCCTCGGTATGCGATAACTGTTAAGCACAGCTTGCGCCGCCTTCCCGAGGAATACCCCGATGTCGCCCGACAGTCCTACACCTACTCAGGATGAGTTGGATCTGCTGCACTACGAGTCGCGCATCGAACGGCCCGTGAGGATGAAGCTGCCTGAATTCGAGCGGAATGAACGGCTGCGGCACGTCATCTTCAGCGGTCAGTTTTCGGTTCCCATGCTCGAAGACTTGGCAGGCACGGCTGACAAAATCCGCATCCTTTCCAAGATGCGCGAAGGACAGGATTTCCTTATTCGACTGCTAAATCATAAGCGAGCCATGCTGTACTTCACACAGCCCTCGACACGCACTTTTCTCTCTTTCATGGCAGCCTGCCAAATTCTGGGGATCACCTGTAACGAGGTCCGCGATCCGACGACCTCCTCCGAAACCAAAGGTGAGACTCGCTTCGACTCCCTGCGGATGTTTTCCAGCTATTTTGATCTGATCATCATGCGGAGCAAACTCGCACGGCTGGCGGAATCGTGTGCGTATCTGATGAACGACTTGGAAGCCTCGGGCAATCGCAGCGTGCCAATTATCAATGCGGGTTCGGGATCGGACGAACACCCGACGCAGGCCTTGCTGGATATCTACACGCTGCAACGCACTTTTCAGTTCTCTCGCCCGCAAGACTCACCCGCTGCCACGCGGTTTGACGAGTTGCGTCGTGATTACCCGGATCTGACGAAGGGGCTGTCGGACAAAGTATACGGGTTTTGCGGCGACATCGGCAGGGGACGAACTGTGCGGTCCTTGGCAAGTTTGCTCGGCAACTACGAGGGAGTAACACTGATCTTCATCGCCCCCGACGATCCGACGCTTTCTCTCCGTGAAGACTTACGACAGCGCTTGGCCGACCGCGGAGTACGAACGATTGAAGTGCAATCGTTTGACGAACAGGTCGGAGGAATTCCCGTCATCGAGCAGCTCGATGCACTTTATATGACACGCATCCAGAAAGAACACAACCAGGCCTCTGACGATGCGCAATTTGCGGCCTTGGACTTGTCCCGGTACAAGCTAAACCTCGAATTGGTTGGCCGCATGAAACGTTATGCACCGATCCTTCATCCCTTTCCACGTGATCAGCACTTCGGCGAAATACCGTCGGAAATCGACAACGATCCGCGAGCCGTCTATTTTCGCCAAGCCCGCAACGGCATGTGGATTCGTGCTGCTCTGCTAGCCTCTATATTCGGCGTTGATCACCAAATATCGCGTTTCTTTCACGAAGAATACAGCGAGTGGCATGACTATAATGAAAGTCCCTCGTCTGTCATGTAGGCAAACTAGCTGCCATGAACGCGGAATAATTTCTTCGCCATAGATGCACCCAGCACGCCCCTGGCCGCACCCAAAAGGGAACAGGGGAATCGGTGGCGGGGCAGATGTATAGGGAAGAAATAGAACGCGGATAAACTCAGATTATGCTGAATTGCGCGGATCAGACTGATTGTCTTGGTAAGAATCAGCGAAAATCTGCTGAATCCACGATTGTCCGCGTCTATTTTTCCCCCTTTGATTCTTGTTGAATTAAATTTGCGATAACTCCGAAGATTTTGATCGTTCTTAGCACGGATAAAGCGACAAGTTTGTTTCTTGTCCGTGTTTCATCAGTGAAAATTCGTGGCTAGAATTCGTTCCCCCCAGTCCGCGATCCTCCCGAAAAGATTCCCCTATCCGAAATCTTCACACCATGAACCTCCTCATCGACGGCTACAACTTGTTGCATGTGACGGGCTTTGGAGGAGGTGGAGGGCCTAAATCTTTTCAACGGTCGCGGGAAGAATTGCTGAGTTTTCTAGCCGCTTCGATTTCGGAGAGTGAGCGATCGCAGACCACGATTGTGTTCGATGCCGCGGAAGCACCTCCCGGTTTGCCTCGAATTCAAAACTACCACGGAATCACCGTTCGGTATGCGGCCGAATACGCCGATGCGGATGCACTGATTGAAGAATTGATTCGTGAGGAAACATCGCCCCGCTCACTTCTTGTTGTGTCAAGCGATCACCGCATTCAGCGAGCTGCACGCCGCCGTCGGGCAACATATATTGATAGCGACCGCTGGTACAGCGAGATTTGGCAACGCCGCTTGGAGGCTGAAAACCAACCGGGACCCTCGCGACCCGACAAACCAATAAGACGGCCAACTGCCGAGGAAATCACCTATTGGGTCGAGAAGTTTTCAGAGACTACTGCTTTGGACCATGATGAAATCGATTCGGCAACCTCTGAAACTACAAAAGACAAAACAGATCTCGCCAATCCGTTTCCTCCAGGATATGGTGAGGACTTGCTCCGAGACGGATTTTGATGCGCAGGCCGAAACAGTTCCGGCCTACTCCAATGGCAAGCGAATTGTAATCGTGGCACCTAATTCATCATTGCTTTCCACGTCAACACTGCCTCCGTGCTGAGTGACAATGCGCCAACATTTGCTAAGTCCGAATCCAAGTCCCCGCCCCGCTTCTCGTCCTGAATAAAACGGATCAAACATATGCTCGCGCACCTCGGACGGGATGCCGGGGCCGTTGTCCGTGACCCGAATAGCCGTCGACTCATCCGTCTTACCAAGAGTTATCGAGATCTCGCTGTCACGACCAATGGCTTCCAGGGCATTATCGCAAACTGCACCCAGTGCAACATACAATTGTTGCCGATCACCCGTGAAGAGGATTGGCTGTTCAGGGATTTTCCAGTTCAGTTTGATCTGGCGAGACGCCGCCTCGGCAGCAAGTTTTGCTACGAGCTCGGAAACCAGTTCCCTCACGTCAAAGGGTTTGCACACCAACTGGGGCGGCCGTGCGAAGAGCATAAGATCGGAAATCATCTCATGCGCGCGCATTGCCTGTTGATGAATCGCTTCGAGAGATCGACGTCGATCGGGTTGCGTTTCTTCGCGCAGCAGTGTCTGAGCGCGCGCAGCAATGTTGGCCAGCGGATTGTTGATCTCGTGGCTCGCACCGTACGCCAATTCCTTCATCGCGTCGAGCTTATGCCGTTCGAGCTCCTCCATCCGACGCGGCCCTCGCGATTCTCAGACGAATGACGCTCAGGTCGAAGCGATCTCGACATCGAGCAATTGACAGACCCGGCCCACCAAATCGTCCACGTCGAACGGCTTTTTCATAAAGTCGTTCGCACCGGCATCGCGAAGCTCCTGAATCTTGTCTTGCTCGACCATCCCAGAGATACAAATGATGCGCACGTCGTCCATCGCCTTCTGACTGCGAACTAGTGTGCAGACTTCCTTACCATTGATATCGGGAAGCATCACGTCTAGAACGACCATGTCAGGACGAAATTCCTTGATTAGCATCCCCGCTCCAAAGCCATTGTTGACGCTACGGACGTCGAACCGGCCGTCTCGCTCGAGGGCATCTACGATCAATTCGACCAGATCTTCGTCGTCGTCGACAACTAAGACTTTGCGACGCCCGCTATCGAGAGCATCGGTCGGAATGCCATTGTCACGCATGAAGGAATAGAGCTGCTCGCGGGGAATACGCCGGAATCTGCTGCCAGGCACGCGAAATCCCTTGAGTTGCCCCGAATCGAAGCAGCGGATAATCGTTTGCTGGCTGACCTTGCAGATCTTTGCGGCTTCGCCGGTAGTGAAAACGGTCTTCATAGTTCGAACCACCTCTCTCCTTAGTCGATGGTGAAAGGACCAGTAGTACTTTCAAGGAATAAACGTAGGCAATCAGGTCGATATGAGGCCAAGCCTAAAAACCAGCTGGACAATGCAGTATGGCTCTTTGACTCAGGAGTGCATCCTGTTCAAATCACCCAGTTTTCAAAATACACACGTTTCATTTCAGCACATCGGAAGTGCGTATTCTTCCAAAGCATCGATTACCGACTCAAATAAGCAAAGCTATTTAGACGACAATCTTCTCCATGTCTGCCGATATCCCCTGAATTGCCAATTGCACGAATTATAGCCGCCCGTGAATTCCAGTCAACAGAGATCAAATCTCTGTAAAGTCTTTGCTTACAATAAGTTACAGCTGCACGCTATCAGTTATCTCAATTTTCTCGCAGCAGGTCCTCCTCTTACCTCTCCTTCCAATGCTCACAAGTCAAAGAGGCACCGGGACTAATGTGCGGTAGCTTTACCTTCGAAATGCACCATTAGCAGAGCAATATCGGCTGGCGTGATGCCACTGATTCGACTTGCTTGGGCAAGACTTATTGGCTGAACCCGTTGGAATTTTTCCCGCGCTTCGGCGCGAAGCTGCGTGAGACGGGCATAATCGAAACCCTGGGGAATCCGTTTCTGTGCAAGACGATGCTGACGATCGACTTCAACTGTTTGTCGCGCAATGTAGCCAGCATATTTTAGATCGTACATCACTTGGTCCGCAGCCTGCTTGCCTAAGCTCGCCAACTGAGGCAGTCTCCCCACGATCGCAGGCCAGTCGATCTCAGGACGCCGCACGATCTGGGCAAGTGGTGTTCCATCGCAGCGTGTGTTTTCAATCAACTCGGTCGCGGCTTCGATTTCTTTAAGCTTGAATTCAAAACGCTCAAAGCGATCTCGACCAACCAGCCCTCGCTGGAAAGCCAACGGGGTTAGTCGTCGATCGGCGTTATCTTGACGCAAGAGCAGGCGATACTCGGCCCGACTGGTGAACATTCGATAAGGTTCATCGACCCCGCAGGTAACCAGGTCGTCTATGAGCACACCAATGTAAGCCTGATCCCGGTCGAGCACGAGCGGTTGCTCTCCTCGCAATGCCAGCACTGCATTGGCGCCAGCCACGAGTCCCTGAGCCGCGGCTTCTTCGTAACCTGTGGTTCCATTGATTTGCCCTGCGAAATAGAGACCTTCCACTTGTTTCGATTCCAGGCTGACCCGCAACTGATCCGGAGGCGCATAGTCGTACTCGACCGCATAGCCATAACGCATGATCTCGGCGTTTTCCAAACCTGGTATCAGCCGAAACATCGCATCCTGTACATCACGCGGCAGGCTCGTCGAAACGCCGTTCACATACACTTCCTGTGTGTTTCTGCCTTCTGGTTCGAGGAACAATTGATGTTGCGACTTGTCGGCAAATCGTACGACTTTATCCTCGATGGACGGGCAGTATCTCGGCCCAGAAGAATCGATTTGTCCGCTGTACATGGGTGCGCGCTCTAAATTGGCGCGAATCAACTCATGTACTTGTTCGTTCGTATAGGTGATGTAGCAAGGAAGCTGTTCGACCTCGATGCTATCGTTGAGAAACGAGAACGGCTGAGGCTCGTCGTCACCGGGTTGCAGTTCGGTGCGACTCGTGTCGATCGTGCGGCCATTCAATCGCGGTGGTGTTCCTGTTTTGAATCGCTCAAGTCGAATGTTTAGTCGACCCAATGCTCCGCTGATTCCCCCACTCGTTCCCTCGCCCGCTCGGCCACCTGCGGTCTTCGTCTCACCGGTGTGCATCAATGCCTGCAAAAACGTACCGGTGGTGAGCACGACCGTGCGGGCCCGGTAGACCGCGTCGCCTCGGACCTCGACGCCGACAATGCGGGGCCGCTCGCCGCCAGGCTCAGTGAGCAGATTCTCGACTACCTCTTGTCGCAGCGACAGATTGGGCTGCTCTTCGCACAGTTTTTTGATTTCGGCCTGATACAGTTTCTTGTCGGCCTGCGCCCGGGGGCTATGCATCGCAGGCCCTTTGCGCCGATTGAGCATGCGAAATTGGATGCCTGTGGCGTCTATGGCGCGACCCATCGCCCCCCCCAGTGCATCGACCTCGCGAACAATCTGGCCCTTGCCAACTCCACCAATGGCCGGATTGCAGCTCATCTGGCCGACTGTGTCGCAGTTGGTGGTCAGGAGTACCGTCTTGGCACCCATCCGCGCAGCTGCCAGGGCCGCCTCAGTCCCGGCGTGACCGGCGCCAACGACAATCACATCAAAATCATAGGTGCAAGCAGTCATAGCTTTAGAGTACAGCAGTCCAAAAGCTATTGCGAGCCATGAGAATGACAAGGTGAAGTTTTACTCGGAACTGTCTATTTCTCCCCGTAAATGCATGTTTTTCTCTGAGCAGGCGAACCTCCGTACCGCCTACCCCGTAAACCGGTTGGGCTGCTGGGCCCGAAGGAGTACAATCCACGCAAGCGTGTCGCACTTCCCACCACTTTTATGGAGCGACCGCCATTCCGCAGGAAGAGGAGTTCTAAAATGAAGAAACCCCGCAATCAGCATTTCGCGGCTCTCGTTATCGAAAGCCTGTTTTTCCTGACCCTTTTGGCTGCCTATGCTAATGCCGAGCCAGCGCTTTTTGGCATTGGCAGCAAAACCTTGGGAGGCCGCTTCGTTTGGTCTGATGAGGTGATCTACGACGACTGGCGGATTCAGAGGCATTCGACCTTTGGACATTATCGGCTGATCGACCCCAATGACCGCCGGCACACTTTTGGCACATTCGAGAACTGCCTTGCCGAATTGGAGCGGGCTAAGCAAGTTGAGAAACTTCCACCTCTCCCTAAGGAGGTTGTAGTGATGGTGCATGGCCTGGGGGCCAGTCGGCAGATGATGAATGGCCTGGCTGACTACCTGGAGGAAGAAGGCAACTACTATGTGATTAACTTTGGCTATCCTTCCACTGTTGGAGACATCAGCGAACATGCCAAATCACTCACTAATGTTCTGCGACATCTAGATGGCGTGGAGAAGATTGACTTCGTCGCTCACAGTATGGGCAACATCGTCATCCGCATGGCCCTGGCAGACTTGGCCTCGCTACCACCTTCAGAGCAACCTGAATTCACCTACAATCGATTTGTGATGATTGCACCGCCTAATCACGGGGCTTCGATGGCCGACAATTTTGCCGAGAGCAAAATCGCCCAGGCGTTCGCCGGCGAGCCGCTGCAACAACTCGCGCCAGGCAAAGGCTGGCAGTCATTGGAACAGCGACTCGCGACGCCCAGTTTCGAATTCGGGATCATCGCCGGCGGTCATGGTGACGGCGAAGGCTACCTTGCCGCCATTCCTGGCGACGATGACGGACTCCTTTCGGTCGACACGACTCAGTTGGCAGGCGCCAGTGATTTTGTGCTCGCGAAAGGAATCCACCAACTCTTGCCGCAGAATGACCAGGTGCGTGAATACACCGTGCGATTCCTACAGCAAGGACACTTTCTACCTTCGGGAACCAAACACCCGATTGCGGCGGTGGCTGGTGCGGCTCCCTGAGGTAGTTGACTTAGAAGAAGTTGCTCGGCGAGGCTTGGCAGCTTTCTCTTCGGCCAATTCAGGGGAATCGACTTGTGATTCCAGTTTCGCAGCAACCGTTACTGGCTCCTCGTCTTTCGCCGTTTCTTTGTCGGCTTCTGCTAATTCTGCAGCCACATTGTTCTTGGCAACCATTGGTCCGCAGGACTTGCATCCGCCGAATGCGATGCAGCAGATGGCTGAAACAAAACGGTTGTTCTTCAGGTGAGCCGACAGATAGTGAGAACGCTTGTTCTCAGGATAGGTATTCATCTGGCAGAGCTTGTGGCGGTATTGGCCCAGGCAACGTGCTGGCATGCCGATGTAACCCAAAGCTTCGCGACCGTGCCATGAAGTATCGGGCCATTTCTTGAGCGTCTTGTCGTGGCAGTTGAAGGTCGAGAAAATCTTCTCCGCCGACACGAAAGCCTGCCCATATCGGTGGCCAGGAAGAAGCATGTCATAATCGAAGGCAGCGGAAATCATGGCACCACGCAGATTGGGTCGCTCGACGGGCTCAGCTCCTGCCAAGGTCAATCCACGAATACAACCGCCACCCATCAAATGCAGGGCCACCGATGAACTAATTGCACCATAGCTGTGACCCGAGAGGGTTACTCGCTGGGTGAGGCTCATTTGATCAACAAGCTTGGCAAGGTAGTAGCCTTGATATTCGGCGTACACATATTTAATCCGGAGATTCTTTTCGACCATCTCGCGGAACCTCAAACCCTTCATTTTGAAGACGCGTTGTGCTGGCCACGACCAGCAAACCAATCGCTTCTGACCAGGGCAGCAACGGAGCTTTTCGTAGAGATCCCAGAAACCTTTCATCGCACCCTTGTGCTTGAGGGTGTTTCCATGCAAGTAGAACATGGTAGGCATCGAGGCTTCTTGGGCCAGGAACGACTCGCGAGATTCTTTAACAAAACAACCTCGGCAACGGTCGTAACGCTGATATGAAATGCACTCGAAACCATTGTCGAGATTCGAACACTTGGGGACATGTCGGGTGTTGATCACCCACAATTCCGGGGCTGAGTTGCAACAATTCAGGCAGCTGTTGCACATGCTGCATTCGTCGCATTGAACTTGAGCCGAGGCAAACGCAGCCACGGCGACACTGGCAAGCAAGGCGATGGTGGCTAGTCGCAAAAAGCGACCGTACGAAAAATCGCGGGGGAGGGAAGTATTCATTTCTGTGCCTTCTTCGAACTGGGAATTGGGAAGACTAACTGCCGCAGGTTGGTAAACCTTGCCCATCACAGGGACTGGGCAAACCAGGAAAACTCTGCGGGTCTGGAAAACCATACATCACGTTGACAAAACGCAACGCGACCCAGAATGAAGATGTGGCAAAAATTCACCACCCTATGCCGGCACAATCAGCACAGGTCGTAAATTGTGAAGAGCCACCGGTAAGACAGACCTGCCCCAGCCATCAGCAGGCAATCGAATTAACGGCCAGGCCACCCTGCGAAGTTTCTTTGTACTTCGAGAGCATGTCGGCACCTGTTTGTCGCATGATTTCAATGACGTGGTCCAGTGAGACGCGGTGTTGGCCGTCTTCCCGCAGAGCCAACCGGGCAGCATGGATCGCATGGGAAGCTGCCATAGCGTTGCGCTCAATGCATGGAATCTGCACCAAACCACCAATCGGATCGCAGGTGAGACCAAGATGATGCTCCATCGCGATCTCCGCAGCCTGCTCTACCTGGGCCGGGCAGCCGCCCAGTACTTCAGCCAGTGCACCTGCAGCCATTGAGCAGGCAGCCCCCACCTCCCCCTGGCAACCCACTTCTGCACCAGAGATCGAGGCATTCTGTTTGTAAAGAATCCCAATTGCCCCGGCCGTTAGCAGGAACCGTCGCACGGCCTCTTGGTTTGCTCCCTGGCAAAACCGGTAAAAGTAGTGCAGCACCGCCGGGATAATACCGGCGGCACCGTTTGTGGGGGCGGTTACTACGCGGCCTCCACAGGCATTTTCCTCGCTCACTGCCAAAGCGAACACATCGACCCAGTCGAGGGGAGAAAGTGGATCCCCATTTGAAGCAACTGGCGCGGACTGCAGCTTTAGATAAAGTTGTGGGGCACGACGACGCACCTGCAGGGGTCCCGGGAGATAGCTAGACTGCTGTTCCTGCTGACGGCAACCCTTTTCGACACACCGCTGCATAACGTTCCAGATTTCATCCAGACGTGAGTCAAGACCTGCCTCGCCACGGTAAGATCTCTCATTCTGCCGGGCGATCTCGCTGATTCGAAGTCCCGCTAAACTGGCATACTTCAGCAATTCAGTAGCCGAACAATAAGGATAAGCCAACGGACATCGCAATTCAATTTGCATCAATGGCTGACCTTCGCCGTCAACTACAAATCCGCCGCCGACCGAGTAGTATACTCGTTCCAGCAATTCTGAACCCGAGGCATCGGAGGCTATAAATCTCATTCCATTACTGTGCAAGGGGAGTTGGTCGCTAGTTAAATAGTGGAGATGCTCCGCCTGCGAAAAGTCAATTTGATGCCCACCAACCCGCAACTCGCCAGTTTGGTCCACTTTGGCAACAAACGATTCAATTGCCTCTGGATCGACTGTCTCTGGTGTTTCACCTGACAAACCCAGGAGGATAGCCCTGTTCGTTCCGTGCCCCAAGCCAGTGAGAGCAAGCGAACCGTATAACTCGACTCGGATCGCAACTGTCGTTGCCAATCCACCATTGTCCCTCAACTCAGTCGCGAAATACCGTGCGGCGCGCATCGGCCCCACACAATGAGAGCTTGAGGGCCCAATTCCGATCGTAAATAAGTCGAGAACACTGATAGACACGATTCGTGCCCTGTAGTGAAAAGAGGGATCAAGGAGCGCCACTCTTCTATTCTATACTTGTGTTCGAGAAAAAGCGCGAGCAGAAAATCTAAGAGAGCTTTAAACCCACCTGCGCGAACTAGCGCTAGTCTTTATTGCTTCGATCACGCGCATATTGGCCACTGCGTCGGCCAAAGGGGTGGGCACGGGAGAGTCGTTAAGTATCGACGATGCGAATAAGTCCCCTTGGATCGTGTACTGGTCGCAAATGGGAAACTCGATCTCAACCGTTTCGCCATTCTTCTCATGCCAAATGCGGCAGGGGCGATCCGGAGGGGCGTTGAAGGGAATCTCAATCTCGACACGAGCCTCAGTTCCAAGAACATTGACACGCTGATAGGGAACCAATTGGGTTGAGCATACAAAAGATGCCAGGCCTGTGCCAAAATCCAAGATAGCCGACGCCAAACAGTCCGTTTTAAAATTCGGATCATGTTCTAATATGCCACACACTTTTTGGGGCTCACCCACGAACAGAAATCTGGCGAGCGATATGCAGTAGCATCCAATGTCCATCAACCCACCGCCACCGATGTCGGCATCATTGCGAATGTTTGCTGGGTCTACATTAAAATAGGAAAATGTCGCTTGGATGGCACGCAATACACCGATCTCGCCATCGTCCACGAGTTGCTTTGCTTTTTGCCATTGGGGATGATGGCGATACATGAACGCCTCCATCACCTTAAGGTGCGGATGCTCTGCAGCCGCTGCCAGCAATTGCTCTCCCTCAACCGAGGAGAGCCCGATGGGCTTCTCACATAGCACGTGCTTACCCGCCTCGATGGCGCGAATCGACCACGGCACATGCAGATGATTCGGCAGCGGGATGTAGACCGCGTCAATATCTGGATCGGTGAGCAAGGCCTCATAACTACCGTACGCCCGAGGGATTGCCAGGTCGGTTGCCGATTCGGCGGCAGTGTCCCGATTTCGTGAGGCAATGGCCAGCACTTCGCACAATTCACTGCGCTGCAGCCCAGGTATTACCTTTTGGGTACCGATCTTAGCTGTACTCAGAATTCCCCAACGGACTCGCTGCATAGTTCTCTCGACTGTCGGAAAAAGGTGGTGAAATGAACCGCAAGATTGCTTATGCTGGAAGCCTGGATTCTACCGTCATCGAGAAAGAATTAGAACGAAGATGGACACGACACAAGAAGATTTATCCGAATGTTGTCCGCAAACACATTTTCTCAATGTGGCTGCCTATAAATTTACACCGCTCACGGGCCTTTTCGAGCGGCGGGAGCGACTCCGGGAGTATGCGCGCGATCTCGGACTAAAGGGGACCATACTGCTCAGTCCCGAAGGAGTTAATCTATTCGTGGCGGGACCCCCAGGCGAAGTTCGACTCCTACTTGATAAGTTAACTAATGATGCGGAAATTGGCCCGCTCGAGGTGAAAGAAAGCATTAGCGATTCGCAGCCCTTCAGCCGGATGTTGGTCAAGGTCAAGAATGAGATCATTGCCTTCGGAGTGCCGGGTATTGATCCCGTGAACAAACCGACGAAAAAGATCTCTCCTACTGAACTCAAGTCCTGGCTCGATGAGGGAAGGCCATGTCTGCTGCTTGACGTACGGAACAATTACGAGGTCGGTCTCGGAACTTTTGAAAACGCCCTTCCGATTGGCGTCGACCACTTTCGCCATTTCCCTGCGGCTGTAGCAGGATTGCCTCCCGAAACCAAAGAGCAACCGATCGTCATGTTCTGCACAGGTGGCATCCGATGCGAGAAGGCTGGACCGTTCATGCAACAGGCAGGTTTCCCCGAGGTATATCAGCTTTCGGGAGGGATTCTCAAATACTTTGAGGATTGTGGAGACATACACTATCAAGGCGAGTGCTTCGTTTTCGACAAACGCGTCGCCCTGGACGCCAATCTTCAGGAGACAGACACCGAAATGTGTTTTGCTTGCCAGGAACTACTCTCCCTCGAGGACCAACAATCGCCCGATTATATCATCGGCGAGCAGTGCCCGTATTGCTGTGAACAGTAACCCTCCCATAGCAAAATTGCTACTGTAACGCGTAGCATGTTTGATTACACTTGCTGTGTCTACTCCCACCGATTCAGGAGCAAATATGAGCACGGTACCCACCACGCAGCGTGAATTCCTCGGCCATCCTACCGGATTGTTTGTGTTGTTCTTCGCCGAGATGTGGGAGCGTTTCTCCTACTATGGCATGCGGGCCTTGTTGGTCTTTTACATGCTCAAGGGGTTCCTGCAATATAATGATGCCCGCGCTTACGGCGTGTATGGTGCCTACACGGCCCTAGTCTATATGACGCCATTCTTCGGTGGCTTGATTGCCGACCGGCTAGTAGGTGCACGGATTGCCGTCATCATTGGCGGTCTGCTTATGGCTGCCGGCCATTTGGTAATGACGATGCAATCCGCTGTGATGTTCTATATGGCGCTTGCGCTCATCATCGCCGGCAATGGGTTTTTCAAACCAAATATTTCAGCAATTGTTGGCGAACTCTATCCTGCCGGCAGTATCAAACGCGACGGCGGTTTTACGATTTTCTACATGGGAGTGAATCTAGGCGCATCTCTAAGTCCACTTATCTGTGGCTATGTGGGAGAAACCTATGGCTGGCACTATGGGTTTGGACTGGCGACGATCGGCATGATGATCGGTCTGGCTATTTTTGTGATGCCTACTATCGTGACCCAAATTTTGATCGGAGCAGGCGCCTTGGGGACTGCTGCTTCGCTCTTTTATTTCGTACCAGACAACACTGCCGCCAAAGTCGTCAATGCTATCGTGGCCACTGCGCTGGTCATCGCCGGGGCGCTCTCGATTCGGGCGCTTTCGTTGGGAGGAATCCCCGACGAAGCAGGCCGGCCTCCTGGTGGAAAAGCGAGGTATCTATTGCCAATTCTCTTCGGCATTGCAGTTTGTATCCCGCTCTTGGCTTTGTTCGTTTCCGATTTCTCGATTTTGCGTGAAAGCGGCGACCCTGTGCGTCTCATTGCTGCCGAAACCATCGACAAAATCAAAGCAGGTGAAGGCTTCATGGCAGAGGTGGGAGGCATCCTGCTAACCGAGATTAGCAAGCCCGCCGGAATTCTACTCGTGGTGACAGGCATCCTAGCCTTCGGCTACTTAATTGTTGAAACCTTTCGCCTCCAAAAAATAGCAAGAGAGCGAATGTTTGTGGTTTTGATTCTCACCTTTTTCTCGATGCTTTTCTGGGCTTTCTTTGAGCAGGCCGGTAGCAGCGTAAATAACTTTACCGATCGCAATGTCGATCGCGTGTCGGAGTCTCAATTAATTACTGATGCCGACGTGGGTACTATTATCCAATTGCAACCGACTCAAGAACAACTCGGCTTCACCAACGGCGACACACTCTTTACGATGTCGAATTTGGACAAGCTCCGTAAAAAGAACCAAGTTGGCGAAAGCGAAGGAGCCGATCCAAACTTTACCATCGACTGGCTCGTATCCGAAGACAACGTCGGTATGGGCCTCGCTGAACGCAAGAATGAACTGGCAGCCAGTACCTTCCAAGCCGTAAATCCAGTGTATATTCTGTTCTTCGGCTTGGTGTTCACAGCATTGTGGACTTTTTTGGGTAGCCACGGTATTGAACCGGCGACCCCCTACAAGTTTGCCTTGGGACTATTTCAACTTGGATTGGGCTTCGGGATGTTCTGGCTGGGCGCCACGAATGCAGATGCGCGGGGGATGGTTGCCGTCTCATGGCTGTTGCTAGGCTACATGCTCCAGACCACCGGCGAGTTGTGCATTTCCCCCGTGGGGCTTTCTATGATAACCAAGCTTTCACCCAAAGTGCTCGTGAGCACCGTGATGGGAGGCTGGTTCTTGGCTACTGCATTCTCTCAATACCTGGCCGCAATTATTTCGCAGTTCACCGGAGTTTCCGAAGGAGAAAACGGCGAACAGCTTATACCGGCCCCTATCGAAACAGTGCAAATCTACGGCGACGTTTTCCAAAAAATCGCCATCGCCGCGATCGCGGCTGGGATGATTTGTCTGCTGCTCGCCCCACTGCTTAAAAAATGGATGCACGAGCATGAAGAGGAGACTCAGTAAGGAATTCGATAAAAACCCTTCTCTTTGGACCAAGTGTCCCGCGTTCGTCACTCTAAAATACCACCTGCGCCCGGGCTGCCGTGATGTCGGCATCGCTGTCGCCAAAGCCGGGTGAGTTGAGGAAGACGTGGATGTGGCCAAATTGAAACTTGAAGTTCTTATTCAGATACCAGTTGAGCCCTGCAGTCACGTTGTTCATGCGGCCCCCGGCAATGTTTTGGTCGTTCAGGTCGATGGCCGACCATTGGGCAGCCAATTCCCATGCACCTGAACCTGTACAAGTGCCAAAGGGACACAAAGGCGTTACGGTTCCAAGCACGCCAGCCTTCCGATTGTAGGGCCGAACCTCACCGGTCAGAAAATAACCAGCCCGAGCGTAGGCGCCCCAGAAGTCGACCGTAGGCCCGGCGATCTGATCGACATGAGAGTAAATCGCCTCGGACTGAATGTAGAGCGAGCGATAGACAAGTGCTAATTCACCACCAAAAAGTTGCACATTCTGGGCGGAAATATTTCCAGTATCTGCAAAAGGCAATGTCAGATTCGGCACACCAGGCGGTACGATGTCGGCTGGAAGATTGTTTTCTACGACCGCAAATTCAGGGAAAGCTCGATAGCGAATAATATCACTCGCAGGGTCGGCAAACGTATAGGCCCCACCCACATGCAAGAGCCGCTGGTCATCATCATCCGCCCAAGGGACAGCGGTTAGCCGGCCTACTGTTCCATATCCTCCGTTGTCTCCAACGTTTCCACCATAAAAATCTGTGGGAAATCGTATCGCTGATAGAGCCCAGGTGTAGTCGCCTTTTTCGGTTCCATCATAGATCCCAATTCCCGCTTGTCGAAAGGGGACGAATGTGAAGGGCAAAGCCCGTTCGAAGAACGTTAGGTCTTTGACGCTCGTCAATGCATCCATTGAAAAAGGCTGCCGCCAGTAACCCAGTCGAAACGTCGAATCTCCTACAAAACTGCGGAGGTCAACAATGTTGTCCATGAAGCTGGGGCGGCCTGGAAACGCAAAATCGTATTCCATGAAATAGCCAATGTTCTCGGCTACGTCTCCACCCGCACTTAGTCGCGCGCGGCGAAAATCGGCCCCATCCTGCAAATCGCCGTTCGGTACTCCATTGATAGCCGCCAACGAAGCCTTGTTCACTGCATCCTGACCAAACCATCCCGTATCTGCCTGAAAGAAACCATGGAGCTGCACATTGGGATACGTCGGAGATGACTTTGATGCAGCCGGTTTCTGATAGTTCGCTTCCAGAATTTGTGTGTCGAGTGGTTCGCTTGGATTGTCGTTGAGGAGAGGAAACTCAAAAGGTGTGGCAAGCAAAACACTTTCGTTGGGAGTCTTTAGTACTGGCTCGGCACTATTCAAATTTGATTCAGTAGCAGTCTCCGTCTCCTGAGATACTGCTGCTAAACAGACGTTCGTCGAAGCATTGCTACCAAACGCCACTAGCACGACAGCAGAAAGGAGCCGCCCACAGTAATTGGGTCGCCTGTCCATTAGAAATGCCTTCCAATAAGATCTGCGCAAGAAAAGGTCTAGAAGAGAAACAGGCAAATAGAAAAACCAGCTCTGAAACGAGCGGAATACTTCCGTATTCATCGACATTTGAGTACCTCCATGAAAAGATTTTTGGCGATGAGTGCACGAGCATCCTGCCATCGTGCTAGCTATATCAACCGCATCACGCAAGCAAACGGTTCTTTGGCAACTCGCGAGAACCAATTGCTAGCGTTTGCGGCTGACATCTGAATAGGACTAAACAGGCATTATCACTTTCTTGCGGGCGGCAAGATCATGACTCGAGAGAGGTCGATGATTGTCCAGTCCCTGCAATTCGAGCCGAACACCTGCGTTCTTGAATTCCTGTTGCAGCTCGTGAAGCTTCTCCATAACGGTATGGTCCACATATTTTGTCTCAGAGAGGTCCAAAGTGACATTTTTCTTTTCATCCAGTCCAAGCCTTACTAATTGGCGACGAAACAAGATCCAGTTGCTAAACACGGCCGAGTATCGTGCCCGAACCACAGCGTGGTCGTCCGACTCAAGCTCAACGTCGAGATAGGGCTTCAACAAGGATCGTATTGGCACACCATTGATCAGGTGCAGCAACAGTTTCACACCAATCCCGATAAAAATACCGATCAAGAGATCCGTGGCCAGAACTCCCACCAAGGTAGAAACAAATATCAATAGTTGCTCCTTGCCGATCGAATAGATGTGCATAAATTCTCGCGGATGCGTGAGTCGAAAGCCAGTATAAATCAGCATTGCTGCCAGTGCCGCTAGGGGAATTCGATGCAATACTGTGGGGATCAACGCCACACAGGCAAGCAGAAAGATGCCGTGCCACATATCTGCGAAACGTGTACGGGCTCCATTATCGATATTTGCTTTGCTGCGTACGATTTCTGAAATCATGGGCAAACCACCTATACTAGAGGCACACAGGTTGGCCACACCGACCGCCAGAATATCCCGGTCCATGTTAGTCTTGCGCTTCCAGGGGTCAATGATGTCGACGGCCTTGGCACTAAGGATCGACTCAAGGCTACCGATGATAAAAAACATCATTACCCATTTGAATGCTTCCCCCCGGTGCTCACTATCGAATGCAGCAAAGTCGGGAGTCGTGATGTAGTCGAACATACCAAATACACGATCCGGCATGTTGACCAGAAACGATTCGCCAATCTCATACTTGTGACCGTGAAATGAGTAGGTATGTGTATGCATCATGTCGAAATAGATGCCGAGTGGCACGGTTGCCAGTATGACAACTAATGCTGCAGGCACGGGCTTAAATAGTGCGCTTGCCTTTTGTACGATTGGCCAGAGAAACATGATCAAGACACCTATTCCCCCAACAAACGCGATTTCTGGATTCATATCATGGAAATACTGGGGTATATCTTTGATCATTTCTAATGGTTCCCCGCGAGCTTGCACCCCCAAGGCAACCGGCAACTGCTTTACGATGATGATCACGCCAATTGCCGCCAACATGCCATGTACTGCCGAGAGGGGGAAAAATTCTCCCAAGGTACCCGCCTTAAGCAGACCAAAGATTATTTGCAGAATGGCAGCGGCGACGCCGACCGCCAATGCCATGCGATAGGCGGTCAAATCGGCCTCGCTAAACCCACCGATCGCACCATCGCCACCGAAACCTTCGATGCACCCAATGGCAATGACGATCAATCCTGCAGCTGGACCCTTGATCGTCAGTTCTGAATTACTGATGAAGGTGGTAACGATTGCTCCCACGATTGCGGTAAAGATTCCTGCAATCGCTGGATAACCGCAGGCCAAAGAGATACCCAGGCAAAGTGGCAATGCGATCAGGAACACTAGGAATCCTGAGAGAATGTCATATTTGAAATACTTGGCAAACCCTGCAGCATTGCCGACAGGCCTTTCAATAGGGAGCGATTCCTCTGTTTCATTCGCTGACATGATAAATATCTCTTTTTGCAAAAGGGATTAACGGGAAGTCTTGCTTACAGCGACAACATGTTTGTTTGGTGATTGGACTGCCAATCCAGGATGCGATTCGCGCGTTTCTAGGCGGGCAATTATTTCTGTGGCGGCGTGATATCGCGACGCCACACCAGGTTGCGGAACCAAGCCACCACCTAGTATCAAGGCTGAGAGAATCAACATAGCGAACTGCTCTCTCCAACGTGCTTTCAGAGAAATGGAAGTTGTATGCTGTGTACCGGTAAATAACTTGAAGTAGGCCTGGAGCACTGCGATGCTATTGAGTGCTGCGGCAAACACAACTAGCACGCCGACAAAAGGATTCACGGCGACTGCACCTTCCACTAGTAATTCAGCCCCAATGAAACCGACCGTGCCTGGGAAGCCGATGCTTGCCAAGCCCGTAAGCAGGAAAAACACAGCCAAACCAGGCATGTGTTCGTACAGACCGTGGTAATCGGCAAGAGAAAGACGCCCAGACCGCGCTTCGAGGGCTCTTAATGTAAGTCCCAGGCCAGCCAGCGACATTCCCACTGATAGCCACACGCAGAGGCCACCAGTTAATCCAATCGGGGTGGCAACTTCCAAACCGACCAGCACCAACGAAGCATGACTCAGAAACAGGTAGCAGAAAAAACGTCGAGCCTCTTGCTGGATCAAGGCCATGCCAGCGGCGTAGACGGCTGTCGCGAGTGAAAGTAAGGCAATACTTTGCAGGGCCCAGTCAGGTGCAACGGGTAGCACTAGTCGTACAGCGGCATAGGCGCCCGACATGGGTGCTACGAAAAGAATTGCTGTGCCTAAACTTGCATTTTCGAACAAATCCGTCATCCAGCAGTGTAGCGGAGCGACTCCGCTACGAATCAGGACAGCCAAAGCCAACATAATAATCGCTACATTCTTCAAGGTGCCAGCTTCTGTGGAAAGCAGCATCCAACCGGCGATCAGTAAACCAGTACAAAGAAGCATGTGAAGCGTGAAGACACGAGTCGATCGGCCCCGCGAACGAATTTCAACCCAAGGCGGCACGGCCTGGGCAGTCAGCAGAGCAATAATTCCCCATGGCTGACGACAACTCAGAAGTGCCAGCAACAGAGAGAGTGAAACTAAGTTCCAAGCAAAGGGAAATCTCCGATTCTTGGTTTTCATAGTGGTGAGTGTAACCAGAAAAAAAAGTAGCGCAGCCAAGGGGATCAAAGGCGCACTCAGTTCATCCACAACCAGGGCGTCGGGTCCTACAAGCGGCGTGAAGATGTCCCAATGGTCATGCGCTTCAAACGTGTGCAGCGAATTGAAGTCTTGCCATTCACCCACTGTGAAACACAACGCTGTAAAAGTGAAAACAATAGCACGCCGCCAGGCCAGCTCGGGATCATGGACGCGAAACACCAGTGCGGCACCAACTAGCGGTGTTACAATGGCCAGCTCTAACCAGGGCAAATGAAGTTCAAACATTTTAAGCGTTACCAGTTAAAATCCACGGCTAGTTTCATCACAGTCGCAACTCTTCGACAATTTCATTGTGGATTTGAACTTCGTCCGATTCACGAGAATGCCCGCCCGAAAGGAAATCGGTCCAGCACCTCTCGGCCGCGTCACACCACTGAAACAAACGTTGAAATGGGCGAACGACAAACACATCAAGCATGCCGTCGAGATAGCCTCGCTCGGAGGCAAAGCGGTAGCTCCAATTCTGGAGGCTACGGGGAAGCCTCCGGCCCCAAAATCCACTTTCCTCAGTCGACCGACCTCCGATTGCATTCTCAATCGTGTGGTAGTCATGGAGCAGAGTTGGCGCTCGCAGGAGTTGTAGAGTTCTCAAGCAGGCGTGACCCAAGATGTGAATCAAGGCGATGTATCTAAATCCCAGGCCGATCTCTACTACGATGATTCCTACCTGAGTTAAAGATGCAAAAGCCAATGCGCTCTTGATGTCGGTTTGCACTCGGGCCATCAACGTGGCCATGAGTGAAGTCATGAGTCCAACAATGACTACGGCAACCGCCAAGGGCACTGAGACCTCAAGCAGAGGGCTCACACGCAGCAAGAGATACGCACCAAGATGCACAGACAAGGCACCATAAAAGATCGCACTCGAAGGAGTGGGGCCCTCCATCGCCCTCGGTAACCAACCAGAAAGCGGCACTAAAGCAGACTTGCCTGCCGCGGCGACTAACAGCAGCAATCCCACAGAGAGCGCCTGCCCACCGGTCATAACAGCTATTCCGTCTGGCCAGGAGCCCGTTCCGACCAAGCGATCAAAGTCGCCAGCGCCAGTCAAATGGTGCATGGCCACAGCTGCCATTAAGAACGCGGCGTCCGCTATGCGGTAAACACTCCAGACACGCAGTCCATTTATGACCGGGGCTGGACGCTCCTGGAAATAGGCAACCAACAGAGCTGACGAGAGTCCCACCAACTCCCAACCGAAGAACAACACTTCGATAGTGCCGGCAAGAGAACTTACGATCATTCCCAACAGAAAAAAGGAATAACAAACATAAAACCTGCCGTAACCTTGTTCACGATGGAGATAGTGACTCGTAAACGCACTGACAGTTCCGCACAAAAGAAACGAAAGGATCACATAGGGTATTGAGAGTCGATCAAAAATGAACTTCAAGTGGAAATGGAAGTGCTGCTGGGGAATTATGACCCAGTTCCCCAACTCAATGGGTACATGCCTAGTACCTACCACAAGCATCATGGCAAGCATGAATAGAGAAGCCAATAACCCTATAACGGTTGCAGCGTAGGCATAACGATTGATGGTTTTCTCACTCAGTGGTCGCCCCACGAGAGGTGGTAGCCCCAAAATGACTACCAATGTCGCCGGGCAGACCAAGACAGCAATACCTAGAATAAAGAACAGTGTATTCGTGCTCATTGTGTTTGTACTGCTCTTTTCGAGGGTGAGATACTCGCGAATCCTAAGTGATCGCGCCAGCCGCGATACCAGTCGGCAGAAGAAGCGACTTCCGGTAGCTCGCCACTCTCCTGCGTATAGGGCTCAAATTTCCCTCTGACGAAATATTGAATTTGAGAAGTATAGGGGTCGATCGTTGCCAATTGAACCCATTCACCACGGACCAGACGATCGATACCCTCGTTCTTATTCAAGATCTGCAGCATCGCCTCGGGCGTCGTTTCGATGACAAATAGAATGCGAACGGGTTCGTGAATTTCTACCATCTGTGCTGAGAGTCCAGGCCTCAAGTCGCTGGCGGCTCCTGTCATCACCCCCAGCAATGAAGTGATATTATGAGGCAACTTGTTGCCACACCCATACCCTTCCGAATCGACGGTTGAAAAGTAGTATTCAAGACTAATACCTGCACAAACGGGGATTGCCGCTTGCAGGATGCGAGTGAGAATCGTGCGTTCCTCGTCGTCCTGGCTAGGGTCGTAAGATGTGAGAAAAGCGCGACGATCCAGAAAGAGTCCTCGATTCCATTCGCGACGCCCGACAATGCAAAGTGCATTCGTGGCGTGGTTGTACTCCGGTCTAGCCTGGGAAAGATCTTCGGCACGTGATTCAACGTGTTTGAGAGCGGCATCTGGCGTGGCCGTCAGGCTTACGGAGCGAAATCTTCGGCATCGCTCATGGGCATTTCGTCGTCGAGCCTCGCCAAGAAGTCCTTGCACCTCGTCGAAGAGCTCGCGGTGGGAAAGCGGAAGCTGATCTAGATCATAGAAGGCGACGCTATCATCGCAAGTGTCGTGGTAACAACCGACGAAGGCTGTTTCAAGCGGGATCCTCAGATTGCGTTCTTCGAGCAGAGTCCGGACGCGAGGATCATTAGCCATCTGTGCGATCGCACGTGCATTTGGTCCTCCTCGTGCCCCCGCACACGCGCCGCAGTTGTAAGCCGATTCATGGGGATTGTTCAGGCTAGACGAACCATGACCACAAAAAATTACCAACGGGGAGAAATTGTGAGTCAGTCCGATGTCCTGCAAGATACGGGCAACAATATCTGCCATCTCCTTTGTGCTGTAGCCGATGTGCCCGTTAGATTGGCCCGGCGGATCTTCGGTTCGTTCTAATTGCAATTCTGTTGCTGAGGGTGCTTGCACAAAACCCCCAATCAGGCTGCGAAATCTTGAAGTCGCTCGTGGGTAGAGAATGCGCATCACCAAGGGCAATGAGGCTAGCGAACCAAACAAGGCTGCAAACCAGCCACCGGCAAAAGTTCGGCTCCCCAAGTGGACTCTCTGTGTGACAGTTCCGATAGTCCGGCGACGATTTCTATGGAGATGTTCTTTCTGTTTTTGAGAGTACGCAACATGCTCTACGACATAATGAGAAGGTTTGATGATGACAGGACAGAGCGGTGTGAAGTAGGCATCAGCAGCTCCGCGGTAGTACATTGCCACGGCGTAGAAACCTGCAGCGCTGAGTGTTTCGCTCTGTGGAGCCACTTCCTCCAGATGCCTACGGAAGGACTCCTCACGATCGTCGATGCAGGTAATGAATTGAAATGCCGGTGTGTCCGAGCCAGCAAATTGAGTCAACTTCGCTTGAGGAACCAATCGTTGGGCGTGAACCAACATCGCATCTAGAGCCTGCAACCGATAACGCCGCTCGTAAGCACGATGATAGATCGAGCGACGTTTAACACTAGAAAACTCTTCGACTTCTCTCAGAACGATCGACCAATTGTCCACATGAAGCTGGTAAAGCGTTTCCGGCGACCATCCCAGTAGTTGAGCAAGTTGAAATATCAGAAAGGAGCGTTGATCGACACTCGGAACATTGCAACTCTGCGCGTGCTCTGTGACTGCGGCGCGAACTCCACGAAGGTCTCCCTGATAGCCGATTCCCTCTCTCGCCACGTGAGTAACCGCCAATCGATCCAAAATCAATCGAACGGCCAAGAACTCGAACAGAGTATCAGGAGGGACTGGCCGGGCAACTCGGTCGCCACGACATTCTAGTTGCCACAACATGCCGGCGTAGCCCCTGAGTGCGAGAACTGTCTGTACGAGAAACTCTGCCTCTTCCTTCTCTCCGACCCCTAGTAGTTCAAGTGACTCAGCAATCGATTCCAGGGAGGTGAGCCCTGCCTTCTGAATTCGTTCCAATTCCGCACGAAGTCCTCGCATCCAAAGTGACGGCGGACCGTAGGGGCAACCATACAAAGCTACGAACGACTCGAAAAAACCTCCCGCTTGTGGCAAGGGCCAACTTCCAAATCCTTGATCCATAAATGCTGCACAGAAACGGATCAGCACCTCATGCACCAAACGGTCACTGTCGGCCCCAGTTGCCTTAAGCAACACATCCCTGTGGCGAGATGAAGCTGGGTGAATCTCTTTTTGCAGAGGTGCATTGCCAACACCATCCCGGCACACGAACCACAGGAGGTGAAGCGTAAAATCTTCCCAGGTCGATTCGTCCCAGTGCTCGATGTCAGGCTTGTCAAAATGCTCGAGAATTCCATCGACCAATTCTCGAGCTCGAATATTATTCGCAGCGGGCGGATGACCATTCCGCAGGTCACGCATCACCCAACGTCGCGTGGTTTCAATTAAGTGATCTCTATTAGCAGGAGTCGTCTCCTCTCGAAATTTGCTCAATGCATCTGTTTCAGCTACCACCCATCGCAATTCGGCGACAGGCCCTGATCGCAGCGGATAGGCCAACATATTCAACTGCAGGCTGTGTCGGGTGCCCAAGAATCCCAGAAATTCATCCCCGCGGTCCCCAAGATCTTCGCTCAACACAGCTTCGATGTCTTCGGGCAGGATCCTGCCGTGTTTGAGCTTTTCTCGATAACGTTGTTCAGGCAAATAGGGATGACAGCTAAACAACTCTCCCCCCTTGATCACAGCCTCATCGAAAGTCAGGTGGTCAAGAGCGTGCAGAGTGTTATGGTGAACGAAGGCCGTAATTGGCCCCTGGGCCGGTAACAAGTGCGCAGCTTCCACAACAGCGCTTCGCAAAATGTTTAGTCGGTCTTTCAGGGACGAAGCAAGAGATTCTTCCGAAGTCCGGGAATTAGTCGACGCAGTCGTAGCATCCAAAGTAGAAACGTTCATCAGGGACTGCCATCATAGATTGGCCACAAATTGCCAGCGATCAGACAAAGTCCAATGAGCGCAGACTGACAGCGGCAAAGCATTGTTGAAAGCGAACGGCGAGCAGAGACTAGCTCAGAGGAGGGCCACGCAAGAAGAGGGGGGGACCCTCGTAGAAGCTATCCGGAATAAGAATCCGATCGCAAGGCTTGCCGAAAACAACTTCTATCTCTACGAACGCGGTATCACAGATCGCAATTGAATCCGTTCCGCAATCGCTTCCGTCGACCTCTTCAGCAACTTCAGCTGAATAGCCATTCGACGTATCATGCCTTACTAGATCGCGAATCTGGCCGGACTCAAATGCCAGCAAACAGGCGACCGAAAGCAAGAGCAAGTTCTGAAGGTACCGATAGGACATTATCGAGCAAGTGTACGTTGCTCCGAATCAGGTGTCAATCCAAACTATTGCTTGGCATGACTCCTTCGCTTATTCGTCCGGCTAACGGCATGCTCAAAATCGTCGGGGCAGTTTTCAATCCTCCCAAATGCAAGCTTGACCAAGCAATTGAATCACTCAGGCAGGTTCATCAGCACCCGATTGGTGAGGAGGGGTCTTTGCTATGTGGTTGGGTTGATATGAGGCTTGAATCCGGTCAACGTCCTGGGACGATGGTGAGTCGGGTGGAAAACTCGGCAGGATGCATGTTTACCGGCTCGATTTTGGGATCGTCGTCCTGGCGAATTGGGAAACAGGTGAAGTAGATCGACTTGCAAAAAAACGAGCCCAGCTATTGCTGGGCTCGTCTAGTAGTTTTCAGAAAATCTCTTTACTGCCTATACTCGATTTCGACGCAACGAACATAGTCCAACTACCCCGAAGATTGTAAGGGCTAAAGATGTTGGTTCGGGAACATTGGGTTGCACAATCTTATCAGGGGCAACTGCCAAGGAAGAGATAAACAGTCCTCCATCGATTTGACCCAGGTTCGTCGCGAATCCCGTCCCAAGGTTGATTGCATATAAGTTTGACTGCGAGGAATTTGATGGCAAGAGAGCTGCGTACGCAATTTGGTTTCCACGTGGTGAGATATCAAAGCCACCCACAGAAACTACATTTATTCCCAGCGGGCCAACAGTTCCCAAAGTTCCTGCCGAATTAGCTTGGGTGACGAGAATGTCCAACCCGGTATCGATGCCATAAAGCTGTGTAGCATTCGCACCCGCTACACTGTTGGTGTAAGCCGAATCGACGACATTGGGATCGACTCCAAAATTTGGATCCCCAGCACCATAGAACAGGTTTGTAACACCAGTGCCTGTGCCATCATTCGGGTTCAAAACTGTATTCGTATTGGTCTCAGCAACCACCCGAATGCGGTCAATCACAGGGTTGAAATCGAAACCAAAACTCGTCCCATTCAGGGTCGGCGTGAAAGGGGCTCCGACTGCAAACACCTGACCAGTAACCGTGTTAACCTGGTAAAGGCGACTGGTACTTCCGAGAGCATAGAGCTGACCAGTTGCGGGGCGGAAGTCGATGCCCTTGATTGATTCGTTCTGTTGCAGGCCAGAAATCGCAACACTGGTTACGATATTCGATGGAGAGCTTGAATCGTATCTTACAAGGTTTTGAGATCCCAATTCGGCAATCCCATAGATCATTTCTGCGTGGGAAAGTGCAGTAAGGCTCATCAAACCTATAGCCAGAGCAAGAAAGCAAGTTGTGGTTTTCATCTCAGTAGTTCATCCTCTTGTTTAGGTGGAATAACTTTCGCTCGACGGTTAACAGCAGATTCATCGGATATTACACCCGAAGTCAACCGACTTGAACCGTTCCGCACGGAAATGTACTACGAACTACCTGATCGAGATAGATTGAAAAAAGTTGGAATCTTTTTGAGTTGGTTTGTCATTAATAGAAACAATCATGCGAAATACTGTCCCATTCGGTTCCGCTTAGTACCCGCCTAATTGCAAGTCACACCTATCGTAAACCGCTATAACTCGAATCTGTCAAAGACTTTACGGTATTAATTCCCGATTATTCAGCTGGGCTGGGTGCTTGCAATCGCGGCCATGAAGTGTAGGATCATGGGTAGTTGGACTTGTCTTTTTTTTATTCTCGACTCGTAAGCTTCGCGATCCTGATCGGCAATCTTGCAGTCTTCTATTCAGCCTTCGCAACTCGGTTCCTGCAAGTTTCGCCGCAACCAATAGTTCCGCCGGGTAACCGGCAAACGGCCATTTGAATCTTTCCCGTGCTGGCCGGCGCAACAGGCGCTCGGTTCGGTTGGATTTGCCTATCGCGACAGATTAGTCGGGCAGGGGGGTTCTAGGCAAAACTCTTGCGGAGGACTACATATGGCGACGGATTCTGTATATCGCGCTACCGATTTCACCCTGGATGAAGCAACCAACTCGCCTTATCCGGGAATCCCCACTACCTGTGATGGTGCAGAAGCCGTGGTGTGGGTTGAGACACACATCAGCCAGGGTTCGGGTGCCTACCCAATCACCAGTTCTACCACGATGGGGGGTGGGTTCAATCATGCGGTCGCCAATGGGGAGACAAACTTGTGGGGCGATCCACTCCTATTCTTTGAACCGGAAAGTGAGCACTCGGCAGCCACCTTCTGCGAAGGCTTTGCCGTCGCGGGGGGACGAGTCACCAATTTTACATCGGGGCAGGGTCTCGTCTTGATGAAAGAGGTTCTCTATACCATTTCGGGCAAGCGTTTGCCGGTGGTGTTTAACATTGGTGCGAGAGCGCTCACCAGCCACAGCCTTAACGTTCACGCTGGTCACGACGATGTGATGAGTGTGGCGGACTGCGGCTGGGGTGTGTTGTTCGGTCGCAATGCCCAAGAGGCGGGTGACCTCTGCCTGATTGCCCGCCGTACGGCAGAGGCCTCTCAAACGCCTTTCTTTAATGTGCAGGATGGATTTCTGACGACGCATACAGTTGAGAGTGCGCGACTCATCGAACCGGAATTTATGAAAGAATACATCGGCCGTCCCGAAGAAAAACTGATGAACCTGATGGACCCCTCCAGTCCATTGATGTCTG
Organism: Bythopirellula polymerisocia; assembly: GCF_007860015.1. Lineage (GTDB taxonomy): Bacteria > Planctomycetota > Planctomycetia > Pirellulales > Lacipirellulaceae > Bythopirellula > Bythopirellula polymerisocia. Next base: position 9,093 of record NZ_SJPS01000015.1, on the reverse strand, counting down.
GGGTCGTGCAAAATCAAGATTCCTACATGAAAGGGAAGATTGCTCAACGGTGGTACTACGATCAGGTAGCTCCGGCCCTCATGGATGCGTTCGAAGTGTTCTACCAAAACACGGGCCGCCGTTACGACATGGTAGGCTCTTACCGCTGCGAAGATGCCGAGTTCATTCTGGTTGGAATTGGCTCCTACATGGAAACCGCCCAGATCACGATTGATTTTTTGCGCGAAAAACGCGGAATCAAAGCAGGCTGCTTGAATCTGTATTGCTTCCGACCATTTCCGGCGAGGCAGATTGTCAATGCTTTGAAAGACTGCAAGGCCTTTGCCGTCCTGGAGCGGATGGACGACCCGCTCTCCACTACTGGCAATCATCTCACTCGTGAGATAAAGGCCGCGTTCTGCGATGCAGTCACCGGGCAGAATGGACAGGAACGAATCGAAAGAGTGCCTATGATCTACTCAGGCTCAGCCGGGTTGGGTAGTCGGGACGTTCGACCCGGAGATATCAACGCCATCTTCGACAATATGATCGAGGAAGGGCAGGATTATTTCTGTGTCGGCATCAAACATCCACTGGCGATATCGTCCGACGATGATCCCGATCTGCGTCCGCCACACGCCTTCTCGATGCGCGGCCATTCGGTCGGCGGGTTTGGCTCAGTGACCACCAACAAAGTGATCGCCACGATAGCTGGCCAGGTCTTTGGAAAAGACGTGCAGGCCTATCCCAAGTACGGCTCGGAGAAAAAAGGGCTCCCGACTACATACTATCTTACGATTGCCGACACTCATATCTATTCACATAGTGAACTGGAGTACGTGGATCTGGCAGTGCTCAATGACACCAACGCTTTGTTCAATGGCAATCCACTCAAAGGCATGGTTGACGGAGGGGCAATCTTCATGCAGAGTTCCTACGGGAATCCCGCCGATGTGTGGGCACGTATCCCTGAAGCCCATAAGAAGACGATCCGAGAGAAACAGATCCATATCTACTACATCGACATGGTCTCAATTGCTCGCGAGGTGGCGACTGCCTCTGACTTGCAGATGCGCATGCAAGGCATCGTCTTGCTTGGAGCATTTCTGAAACTCACACCCTACCGCGAGATGAGTGGCATGGACGATGAAGGGGTTTACGCTGGCGTCGAGAAGGCGCTCCGCAAATATTTTGGCAAACGGGGCGAGCAAGTCGTGCAAGATAATCTCACTTGCGTCAAACGTGGATACAGCGAGATTCAAGAAGTGCCTCCTGAACTTATGCTCACAGGAATGAACGGAAAAGTCCAACTTCGATAGAGTCAACTTTGCTTTGCTGGCTCAGCCGGCATTAGAAAGGGATATTACATGGCTACTGTCAACGAACCCTTCTCGATGAATCAGGCTCATCCCCGCGACCCCCACAATAACAATTGCTACGGAACTCTGGTCGACAGCAGTTATGTCGAAGTAAGTCTACCGATCTTGGACGCGCGCGAGTTCAACGATCGTATAATCCGCGGGTACGAAGAAGGACACGGCGAAAAACAACTCCCTGCAGACCTCTCAGTGGCTCGGTCTCTGGTTCCCGCCGGAACTGCTACGCTGCGAGATTTCAGCTACGTCTCTCCGGAGATTCCTGAGTATATTCCCGACAACTGCACCGGCTGCATGGACTGCGTTACCCAGTGCCCCGATACGGCTATTCTTGGCAAAGTGATTGCCGAGCCAGACCTGGATGAAAAACTCTCGCTTTTCGCTGAAGAAGCTGATCGCTCGATGTTCGAGGCCCAGTGGTCTCGCCCGCGCAAATATTACGATGGTCCCAAGAAAAAAGGGCAGGAAGGGGGTCGATTTGCCATCATCATCGACCCGAGCAAGTGCAAGGGTTGCGCCGAGTGTGTAAAAGTATGTGATGACTTGGCACTTGAGATGATTCCCAAAACAGAGCCTGTAATGGAGAAAATCCGCCGGAGTCATCGCTACTTCAAGGAAGTTGGTCCCTCGGACGAGCAGTACATTAACGACAATCTCTTAATCGACATGATGCTCCGAGAACAGACGCACATCTACGTTGGCGGGGCAGGGTCCTGCGCCGGGTGCGGTGAAGGGACCGCGCTGCGGATGTTGTGCGCTGCCACCGGTGCTAAGTACAAGGATAAATGGGGTATTGTCGCAGCCACTGGTTGCAACACTGTCTATACCTCGACCTACCCTTACAATCCGTACTTGGTTCCTTGGACCAACTCGCTGTTTGAAAACGCACCCGCCGACGCGATGGGAGTCCGCCTGCGTTGGAACCAAATGGGCTGGCAAGACAGACCTCTCTGGTGCATCGGAGGTGATGGGGCTATGTTCGACATCGGCTTCCAATCTCTATCGCGGCTATTGGCCTCAGGTCTGCACGTAAAAGTCTTTGTGCTCGACACACAGGTCTACTCGAATACGGGCGGCCAAGCATCCACCAGCAGCTTTACTGGACAAAACACCAAGATGAGCAACCACGGCAAGCTGCTCGGTGGCAAGCAGGAGCGGCGAAAAGAAATCGCCCAGATCGCGATGATGCATCCGCACACCTACGTGGCCCAGACGACTGCTGCTCATGCCAACCATTTCTACAAGGCTGTTCTGGGGGCTTTGGAGTTCGACGGGCCGGCAATCGTTAATTGCTACACGACTTGTCAGCCGGAACATGGTGTGGGAGACAACATGGCCGTCGAACAAGCCCGTCTGGCAGTCGATACCCGAGCGTTTCCACTGCTGGTTTATGATCCCAACAAAGGATCAAGAATCAAACAGCGGCTGTCCCTGCAGGGGAATCCAGCGATGAAAGAGGATTGGTTCACCAATCCAAAGACCGGAGAGCAAGTGGACTTCCTCGACTTCGCCCGCAGCGAAGGACGATTCGTCAAGCATTTTGACTCCGAAGGAAATCCGTCCGAAACCTTGCTCCGTGCTAAACAGGACCGCCTCGAAAACTGGCACGTTCTCCAGGAATTGGCGGGGATATTTTAACCTCTCACACCAACTCCCCCTCCGCCGATCGCAAACTTCGACCATAGGGGTCTTCGGCAGAACTCGGCTCAAAGAGGTGAATCTCTGCGGGGTCAATGAGTAACGATACCAGTTTGCCTTCGGTCATCGAGGCGGCAGAAACTCGGCAAACTATTCGCGCCCCCGACTTGAGCACCAGATACACATCCATCTGACTCCCTAGTGGTTCGACCACTTGGACGGTCGCTGCGATTGATTTGCCATCTGCGACAGAATCAGACTCGTGAATTTGGAAACTCTCGGGTCGGATTCCTGCCACAATAGGACGGTTAACTTCGCCAGCCAGCCACTCGCTTGATGCTCCGTCCAAGCGGAGGCGAGCATCACTGCTGGCGAACCACACTTGTCCGTCCAGCTGTTGCAGTTCTCCCTGTAAGAAATTCATCGAGGGCATGCCGAGAAAGCCCGCCACAAATCGGTCGGCCGGATTGCGGTAGATCTCCAGCGGCGGCGCACACTGTCGTTGCAAGCCATCGCACATCACACACACGCGATCCCCTAGCGTCATCGCCTCTTCTTGATCGTGGGTAACATAGATAGTCGTCGTACCGAGCTGCCGATGCAATCGCTTTATCTCAGCACGCGTTTCGACTCTCAACTTTGCATCGAGGTTTGAAAGAGGTTCATCAAACAAGAACACGGCCGGCTTGCGAACAATCGCCCGACCCAGGGCCACGCGCTGTCGCTGTCCACCCGAGAGCGCCTTTGGTTTACGGGCTAGCAACGGTTCCAAACCCAACAGACTTGCGGCCCAAGCGACGCGCTCCTTGATTTCTGACTTGGGTGTTTTGCGCATTTTGAGGGCAAAAGCCATATTGTCGAACACCGTCATGTGCGGGTAGAGCGCATAATTCTGGAACACCATCGCGATGTCCCGGTCGCGGGGATGTACGTCGTTTACTACACGATCGCCAATCTTGAGAGTCCCAGCAGAAATTGTTTCCAGTCCCGCAACCATCCGCAGCGTTGTGCTCTTCCCACAGCCCGAGGGACCCACAAGGACTAGAAACTCGCCATCGGAAATTTCTAGATCAAAGTCACGAACACCGTACACGTCGCCGGGATAGATTTTGGCAACATTTTCCAGGGTAACAGAAGCCATGGGGGCAGCTTTCAATAGTGGGGGGACTCAGCGGATAATGCGGTTCAGGGATCGATTATAACCCGAGTTCGGTGCCATCCCTATCCTTGGGCCGCAATTGAGGGGGAAAGCTTTCCCAACTGCGTCGCGAGAACACGCACGGTCGTGGGCATTGGCTGCCGTGAGGTATCTGGCAGCCAAAAACCCGCTCAGCTTCCCCTGTTAAACCTTGCGGATTGGCAAACCCCGGCGGTTTGAGCAGAAGTTTCTGGTTCTACCGATTCTGCCATGCGGATTGCGCGGGTTTTATCAATCGTACCGCTCTTAACCCATTTGTCATGTCGATTGTGCCGATTATTCCAATATTGCGGCCTATTCATAGCGATTTCGCCCAGCGAAAGTGCGTCCTAACCTTCCAACGATCTGTCCGGCAAGCACCGAATGTACATCTCCCGCCTGAACAATTGTCTTTACCCTCCGGAGAAGCTGCTGACCCTCTCGTTAACGATATTGGCAGCACTCCTTTTAACACCTGTTTGGGGCGACGAGACTGATCTGAAATTAATTCCGCCTATTTATCAAGATGCCAGCGTTGTGGCCTCCGCTTTTGAATCCTACCTTGTCGACGAATCACCTGAAGAGAAATCAATCGAGGAGCGACTTGCTGAGTTAGAAGAAAACTACACCGATTTAAATGATAACTATGGCAAACTGGAAAAGAACTATAGCGAACTGAAAGGCAAATTGAAGAATGCCGCCTTCTCAGGCCACAATGAATCGACGATGAAAGTTATTGGCCGCATCCACGAGGACTACTGGGCATTTCCCGGTAATTCCCCCGGGACAAATGCATTCGAAACGGGTGATCCCACGATGACTCCCCAAGATCGTTTTGGGTTTCGTAGATTGCGATTCGGAGTCGGTGGGAATTTGTGGAAAACCATGGAATATAGGATCGAAATGGAGTTTGCAGACCCAAACGAGCCTGAATTTCGCGATGCCTATCTTGGCTGGCACGATGTTCCTTGTTTACAGACACTTCTGGTTGGCAATCAGAAGCGTCCCTATGGCTTAGATCACATCAATAGCAGTCGCTACAACGTATTCATGGAGCGACCCTTCATAATTGAGGGCGATGATCAAGACGCCAGACGATTCGGCATCCAATCCTATGGATATTCTGAAGACCTGACCTGGAACTGGCGCTATGGAGTGTTTAATCTCAGAAACATTCAAGATGAAGGTTCCTATATCGGTGACCATTACCAAGGCCAAGTCGCTGGTCGATTGGCAACGACCTTTTGGTACGATGAACCATCTGATGGTCGCGGCTACGGCCATTTTGCAATTTCAGGTACAGTGGCAGACCCCGATGGCACGGTAACTCCTGGTCAGTCGTCAAGCGAAGCCCAGTTTCAAACTCGCCCCGAAGCGCGGAGTTCGTCGCGATGGCTTAACACCGGGATCATCTCCGGAACCGATACCTACCAATTGTGTGGCTTGGAAAATGTTTGGAATTTCGGATCTATACAGCTTGTCGGCGAGTACCAAGGCACCATGGTCGACCGCAAGGGATTCGAGGACGTTTACTTCCATGGCGGCTATGCCTATATAGCTTATTTTCTGACCGGTGAATTTATGCCCTGGGATCGAGAGACAGGGCAGCTCGCTCGTCCCGAACCGTTGGAAAATTTCTTCCTCGTTGACACTTGCAACGACGGTGTGCGAGGTGGCTGGGGTGCCTGGCAGGTTGCTTATCGCTGGTCTTATGCCGACTATACGGACCAAGACATACTCGGCGGCGTTGGCAAGAGTCATACCCTTGGCCTCAACTGGTACTGGAATGCTTACGCCCGCATGCAATTCAATGCAATCCATGGCGAAATCGACGATCACGCCCCGGTCGCTGGCCTGACGTCAGGCCATTACACCATCCTCGGCACACGTTTTATGGTGGATTTTTGAATGAACATTCACACCATGCCTAACAGCACCGCAGCCCACGGCTCCCTACAATTTATCTCGAAGCTATCATAGCTGGAAACAAGAATATGCAATTCGCTCGGCAATACATGGTGCTCTTGCTCGCCGTCGCCGTTATCTGCAGCAGTCAATTCCTATCCACCCTAGGAAATGCTACCGAAAATGCGACGCGACTCTCAACTCCCGTGCAAAACAAACCAATCCAAGACAATCTGGTCAACCCCGCGGCCTGCCGCCACTGCCGTTCGACAACCTGCACCTGTGAACCAGTCTGCTGTCCCAAAAATGTGATTGGCACAGAAGAGAAATCCTGCTGGAAAGTCGCCTGCGAATATGTGTGCGTCCCCGGTTTTCGCTTCCCCTGGGACAAATGCTGTGGACCCGTCTGTGGCTGGGTCCGCCGTGTTAACGTACTCGAAGAGCACAAATACGAATGCGAAACCTGCGGCTACGAATGGGAAGTAAAATGCGTCTGCACAAATCAAGGCCACAGCCGCAAGCACAGCAAATGCCCTCGCTGTCAACGCGATTGCCGCTAGCGACCACATCGCAGCAGCAGATTAGAAAAAAGCTGGGGAACTAGGATTTGAACCTAGACTGACGGAGTCAGAGTCCGGAGTGCTACCGTTACACTATTCCCCAAAACATCAAATTTTATAGGATTTTTCTTGTTTTCAGCGGTACTAGCCATCCTAATTGACACCCATTCTGACACCTGCTAGCTTGGATGCCATAAGAGACACCCGGCGGAGAGTAGCCGCCGAGCGTCCGTGACACCACCTGACACCTATAGCTAGAAGGTAGTACCGTGGCTAATTCTACCAAGCCGACGAAGCCGAAGAAACCCTATCCCGACTTCCCCTTATTCCCCCATGCAACCCGCAGATGGGCCAAGAAAATCAGGGGGAAGCTCCACTATTTTGGCCGCTGGGATGCTCCCGACGCGGCACTCTCCAAGTACCTGGATCAGCGGGACGATCTGCACGCTGGACGTGTCCCCCGGACTGACCGCGATGGCCTGACGATTCACCAGCTTTGCAACCGCTTTATCGAGGCCAAGAATCAGCAAGTTGACGCCGGAGACATCACCGCGCGGACCTGCCAAGACTATCACACTAGTTGCGTGAAAATCCTCAAAGCCTTTGGCAAGAATAGGCTGGTCGATGATCTTACTGCTGAGGATTTCGAGAAACTGCGGGCGACTCTCGCCAAAACCCATAACCCCAACTCGTTGGGCAACGAAGTTACGCGGATTCGAGTCTGTTTCAATTACGCTTATCAGTCGGGGTTGATTGATCGACCCATCCGCTACGGGCCATTATTCAAGAGACCCGCGAAGCGAATACTGCGAGCCGAGAGGCAGAAACGTGGTATCCGCATGTTTGAGGCCCGCCAGATTAGGCGACTTCTCAAGGGAGCCAGCCCGCCGATGCGAGCAATGATACTGCTAGCTGCGAATACTGGCTTTGGCAATACGGATTGCGGACGGTTACCGCTGTCAGCATTAGACTTGAAAACTGGCTGGGTAAACTTTCCGAGACCCAAGACGGCGATCGAAAGACGCGCGAAGCTGTGGCCCGAGACGGTCGAAGCTATTAATGATTACTTAGCGGTTCGCCCGCAGCCGTTGAAAGCTGAATACAATGAATTGGTATTCATTACGAGATGGGGAAAGCCGTGGGCTAAGGGCACCGCCGAAAATCCCATCTACGGCGAGTTTAAGAAAATGCTTCTGAAGCTGGGGCTGCATCGTCCACAGTTAGGATTTTATGCATTAAGGCACGGATTCGAGACCATCGCCGGCGAAACAGCTGACCAGGTGGCCGTGAATGCTGTGATGGGTCATGTCGATGGCACGATGGCTGGAGTCTACCGGGAGAGAATCAGCGACAAGCGACTTGAAAACGTGTCCCACTACGTACGCCGATGGCTGTTCCGAAAAGGGCATATTTGAATGGCGAAATCGGAACGTTTAGCTTTTCTCCGAGTTGAAAGAACCCAAACGAAACCACTGTCCCTGATGGTTACCGCTCGAGATCGGCCCAAGGCTTGTGTTCGTTTTAACCAGCATCGATGTTTACATTCCTTTACGAAAAAAGCTAAGTTGCCTATGTCATCAATTCAGACCGTTTAAACGGCAAGGAAAACGGATGGAAATTCAAACAGGCGAACGTGGGCGGGATGGAAAGTTCACCAAAGGCAATCCGGGGGGACCCGGCAGACCTCGCAAGGAACGAGAAGCGCACTACATGAAGGCCTTCTGCCATGCTCTTGGTCCTGGTGCGCTGGCTGAGATCGTCGATGCGATGCGGGAAAAGGCCTTGGGCGGTTCCGTGGCGGCTGCCCGGTTGCTCATGGAATTTGCGATGGGCAAGCCCCTCATGCAACTTGAAGTTTCAGCCTCGGAGGGGGAAGAATTCCGAGTTGCTGGCATGTCGCCTGGGGCTATGCAGCAGAAGTACCTCAATCGGCTGCTTGAGAAGATACAAGAGCGACTGGAGTACGAAGAGACGCTAAAGAGCCAAGGTTATCAAGTGAATTTCTCGCACGGTGTTGATGAAGACAGCGGCGAGTAGCAAGTGTCAGGGAATTGGTCCCCCGTGCCCAGTTGGCTGTTCCAAGCAAACGATCATGGGCTGCTGCACCGAGCAGCTGATTTTCGGTCAGTTCTCGGCACGTCGATTTCGGGCAAAATCTTAGTGACGTTGGCACAAGAAGATCCATCAGCCAAATTGCTGATGGCGATCGGTGTCCAACAAACTGATGTTTCTCGGTTTCTCCATGGCCGTCGACGCTTCCCCCGCTAGGGGGGCACTAACTGCAGAGGTGATTTTCACCGACGGCAGTTTGCCAATTCGGTTTGGCGCCGAGGACCAGGTGGCCCTGGGTGATTACTCACCCAGGGCTCCCACAGACCCGTACGTGCCCGCATTAGAGCATACGGTTCCTCAAATCATGGTTTCGCTGCGTGACGAAGCTGCGAACGAACTGCGCGTG
>NZ_SJPS01000014.1 GCF_007860015.1 Bythopirellula polymerisocia | reverse complement strand
TACACTTGCCATCGTGGCAGTCTCCTGTCCTTGGTAGGGGTCGAATTAACACAAATCAATTCCTACCAAACAGGGACTGCCCGTTTCAAGCTAAACAAATCTGCGCAACTATTAGGACGTTATCAAAGCTGCTGCTCGTGGCGGTAATGTGCTGATGAACATTGGACCTATGGGGAATGGCGTTATCGATCCTAAAGACCTTGAAATCCTCAATGGAATTGGGCAATGGATGGATGTAAATCAAGAAAGTATTCGAGGCACAAAACGCACACCACTGCCCGTGCAAGCCTGGGGGGAATCTACTTTAAAAGACAATCGACTGTACCTGCATGTGTTCGATTGGCCTTCAGATGGCATTTTGCAAGTTGGAGGAATACAGAGTCTAGTACAATCAGCCAGGCTATTAAGCGATCCAAAGAAAAGCAGTCTTATTGTTCATCGTCTTGACGCAAATACTATCAACTTGCATGTTCCCCAACAGTGTCCCGACACAGTCAATACCGTGGTAGTTGTTGAACTAAAGCACGTTGAAGAAGCCGATCCGATATGGCTATTAGCTGCTAACCGTCACAATAATGTCTTACGCAGCTTCGATGGCATACTAAATGGAAATGGTTTGCGCTATGGTGGTGGCAAGAGTTATGAAAACTGTGTTATCAATTGGAAAAGCAAGGATCAAACGATCAGCTGGCCCGTTTACCTTATAGAGACAGCTGAATTTGAAGTAGAAGTCGAGTACTTTGCCAAGCATGGTATGCATGCAGGACAGTTTAGAGTAGAAATTGGCGAGCAAATAATTGAGGCGATTGTCGATGCATCAAATACTTTTTCAGAAAAAGAACCCTCTTCATGGACCAATGACATGCTAGGCAAAGTAAAACTCGAGCCCGGCCATTACACACTAAAAATAGTTCCTACAGAGATTCCGGACGGCAAGGATCTGATGCGCCTGCGGCACATTAAACTAAGCACTGCCAAGCAATGACACATACTTAGGTCTTGGAAATGCCCTGTCCCGGAAGTAACTTCTTGACGAACACTACCGGAGCATCTCGCAGAAGCCCTCAATATTATTCACAACAATTTCTACCAAGAGGGAGCTTCCCATTCAATGTTTGCAAGTTTATTCGTCCTTGTCAATCATGCGGGTTATCACGATTTGAAAGCTATAGTCTATGAGACATCCGAAACACACATCATTTCTCAAAGTGTGGTGAGTAGATGGTTGCTTTTTCAGATGCCCCCATGCGTCTGCAAAATATCCATGCAATTGCACACATTTAGTCACGCACCTTCGGTGCCGTTTGCTCGGAGGTTGTGATGCCAGCGGGCAGTTCTAAAATGCAAATGTTGCGAAAATGGATCTCTGCCCCTTCAGATTCAAGGCAGAGATATCCCTTCTTCACAGTCGAGTGACTTACTCCATTTACAAACTTGCCGTTGACTGACAGTTTGACAACACCATCGACACAAGAAACGTCATAACTATTCCACTCACCTTTGCCTTTGCAACGGTTTTCAATCGATTTGCTTCGTGTGCCGCGAGGATTGTCCGGGATAGCAACCAATCCGTTCGCTCCAAATATCTCGCCGTGCACATACGCTATTGGTGGCAACACGCCATCCTTGTTTTTGTTCTGGTTGATCCAGTCGAGTTCCAACATTTGAATTTCGAGACCCTTGGGCAACTGTTCTCCTTCAGGCACAGTTCCCTCACTCCATGCAAAAATGCCTGAGTTGCCGCCGGCCTCCATATGTCGCCACTCAATATGTAAGAGGAAATTTTCATATTGCTTTTCAGTGCGCATTACGCCAATCGGACGTCCGCTACAAATAAGCAAGCCATCCCGAACACTCCACGTCTCTGGACTCGTATTCACGTTCACCCAACCAGCAAGATCTTTGCCATTGAAGAGATCGCGAAACGTCATGGGCTCGAATGCCTGCCCCAGAGGCACACCAAGCAAGCCAATGAGAATACTGGATAGCGATCGGATCATATTGTTGTTCATAGTGCACTCTGGATCTGCCGCAAGTCATAATCAATCACCCTGGGATACGTTGTATACACAGCCACTTGCCATGAAATCAAGAAAGCTAGCCCTTCATGCTCAATTGCCTGTTGAAGTCGTTCCCTGGTGGTGTGGGGAATCGCGAATTTCGGCAAGTACCTTTTGCATTTCTGCGAGTTGCGTAGGAAAGTCCGGAGCAAGATTCTTGGACTCACCAGGATCATTTGCCAGATTATATAATTGAGGCTTCTGGCTATTTCCGAGTTCTGTATTAGTATCAAGATTCATTGCTGGGCCGCTTGAAGGTTCGATATATTTCCAATCTCCTTTTCTGATAGAGAGAGATCCCGCATGTTCTACTACGTAGTCACGTCCGCTGGAGGTCACGCCTAGTAGAACTTTCGAAAGATCAAGACTATCGGGAATTGCCGAACTTCCAATTTCCATATTCGAGTTGGCAATTGTTTTCAGGGTAGCAGCAAAGTCAATTTGAGAAATCAGTGCATCGGATACTCCAGGCTGTAGTCTGCCGGGCCACGAAACAATCAGAGGTACGCGAGTACCCCCTTCAAAGTTGCTATATTTACCCCCACGGAACGGCCCAGCAGGTTTGTGGGCTCCGAGCTTTTCTTCGGCTTGATCTTGATACCCATCGTCTAATACCGGGCCGTTGTCACTAGTGATTAGCAGGAGTGTGTTATCGAGAATGCCGTGGTCTCGAAGTGTATCTACTATTTCGCCAACACAACTGTCGAATTCCACTACTGCATCTCCTCGCGGGCCATGGTGAGTGGAACCGACAAACCGAGAGTTTGGTGCTCGGGGTACATGAATTGATTGCGAAGAGAAGTACAAGAAAAACCGCTGGTCACTGTTTTGGTCTATGAACTCCTTAGCTTTAGAAATGAAAACATCTGACATGTCTTCATCTACCCAGCGAGCATCGTGACCGCCAACCATGAAGCCAATACGACTGATCCCGTTGACGATCGAGTCGTAATGTCCATGGGACCAGTCCATTTTTAGCACCTCACGATGTGTTTGGCCGGAGGGCTGGCCGTCAGGGTTTTTCATGAATACATCGACTGGGTCCTTTGGATCCAGGCCGACAATTTGATGATTCTCTACATAAACACATGGGACTCGATCGTTCGTCGTCGGCATGAGAAAGCAATAGTCGAAGCCAATTTCCAATGGTCCTGGCTTAATTAATCCGGACCAATCAGGTTTGGGAGGCTTTCCCAGTCCCAAGTGCCATTTGCCGACGATACCTGTCGAGTAACCAGATTTCTTCAGAATCGACGCCAAAGTCGTCCTGCCTGATTCGATTAATGCAGGACTATTCGGAGGCGCGATTCCGGTTCCCTCACGACGCCATGCGTACTCTCCCGTGAGCAGACTATAGCGGCTGGGTGTACAGGTAGCCGACGTGCAGTATGCCGAGGAAAAACGAAGACCTTCCGCAGCCAATTGATCGATGTTTGGCGTAGGAATGCCAGTAGCTCCGTAGCACCCTAGATCGCCGTAGCCAATATCGTCACCGTATATAAGCACGATGTTGGGTTGATCCAACTCAGCAGCAAGTGCTGGGCTACAAACCATCAGAATGCAAGCAATGCCTAACACAATAAATCGAATCATTTCGAGTTCCTTCCGAATCAAAAAAGTGTTTTGTATTCTTAAACTTGCACTCTACGACAAGTAGCAAAGAACCATATCAAACCAACTGCCATGAGACTGCATGACGGTTCCGGCACCGCAGCAGAGAATGCTGCAGCAGCACTAGCGTTAAATTGATTTTTCCAAACGGCTAGGTCGGCGCTATCAACTAGGCCATCGTAGTTAAAATCCCCTCCGGCTACGGTAGTTGCGCCTGATTCGCCAAAACTGCCTTGCCAAGCCAAAAAATCTCTGCCATCGACGTCACCATCGCCATCTGCGTCAGCATTGGAAACACTTTCGATCTGCAACGCTATCACTTCCAGCGGTTCCATAGTCAGCAGCATTTGGCCAGTGCTGTTTAATACCACTAAATCCGAAGCGTTCGCGAAAAGGTCGATGATTTGAGGAATACCTCGCGGTAGCCCGTCGACGCTAATGGCCAAATGACTATTCGACGAGTTAGCCAAAAATAAATACCTGTAATCTCCATAGGCAATATCGGCTAAAGTAACTGTATCAATTGTCGTCGACTCGTGAGTTACAGTTTCATGTCCAGATAGAACTGTTGCATGGAAGTCGGTCCGGTGTTCTCCTTGGAGAAAGACATTCGATAGTCCAAGATTCCGATTCAAATTCTCAGACACTGATATGTAACCGTCAAGCTGCTCTGTGTAAGTAGTTAGACCTGTTCTACAATCACAACCAGACCAAATCTGCATAGCCTGCGTTCCACGCAACAGTCCTTGGTAAACGTCGTGACGAATCACCTGCTTAATGGCTTCAGCTTGAGAAACTCCTCCCAACGCATTTCGCAGACCTAGAATTTCCGCAGTATCAAAGTCTTCAGACAACTGGAACACCGCCACCGGTGTACTGATACTGCTGTTTGCAGCGTTCACGATTCGATCGACACCGTCTGCCACACGAGCACCACGTGTTTCAAATGCCACATCCGTGACGTACACCCCCATCATTGTCCAATCGAGGCCTTGGCTGACAACAGTTTCCAATTGGCTGCTCGTGCGATGGGTGGGGTTGTACATTGCCACCGCTCGTCCTAGAGGGTCGTAGCTCTTTACCTCATCAGCAACAATACTAAGATAGTTCATTTCAGCGGTTCGCCAGGGCCGAAGCTCTTCAGGTGCTGTGAACCACGTCGAGACAGTTTCATTCGCAATTGGGGAATTCAGCGTGAAGTCCATGACTTGTCGCACATGTGCCCGTAAATCTGCTTCAGAGATGGCATTCATACTATTGTCGCGGATAAAACCGTCTGTATCATTGATTACATAGGGGTGCATTGGGATATGAGCGATGTAATTTAAGCCACGCGCAGCGGCTTCACCCACTCGAGCGTAAAACGCGCTCGGATTGACCGTCGGATCCCCTTCTGAGCCATAGTAGGGCCCCGCTGCAGTAAAGTTTGCATCTGCAATCTTCTGCATATTCGTGTTGCCCTTTTGCAAGGGAAGAATGGAATAAATACTAAAGAACATCGGCTCGTCTAGAGTCGCCGGAGGCCCATCAAAAAAGTTGTCTGCGAAGGATTGACTGCCAAGAATCACAACGATCAAAAGTACAGCAAAACGTGACCCAAGCAATGAAACAGACATGCCGAGTGACAAAATATCGTGGCATTTTGGATGTTTCATGGTTTTCACGATAGTTTATTAAGTAACGAACAAGGTAAGATTCTGTATTCTTTAATCTGCTGTTCGGGATAAATATCTAGATTTGATTTATGTTGCTTTTAAGTGAGTATCTTCTAAAGCGTCGGTTTCGTGGCGAGTCCATAAACATATGTTGTTCTTAATGAAAGAACTCACGACAGCGCCCCTGTAGGCGATTCAGGGAAAGTCTTAGTGCTTGGTATTAGTAGCCCTGCTGAATGCTTTCGACACTGCTTTGATGGAAGAGGAAGAAAAATCCCACACTTCAGGAGCGCGGAAATCTGCTGGTTCATTCGGTTCTAGGCCGTCCGGTTCGACTTCAACTCTGGAAAATTCGTCGAGTAGCATCGTGAGTTCGGCTACCTTTTGAAGTTGCTGAGTAGCCACATTCTGCTTTTCGTTGGGATCTTTGCTCAGGTCAAAGAGTTCGATAACCGGGGGCTGAGAAGCTTTCATCCCGTTGCGAACAAGCTTCCAGTTCCCCTGCCGAATTGCACCTTGGCGACCGAGAGCATTGAAAAGGATTGCTTCATGGGGCGATGAAGCGCCCTCGGCGATGGTCAGCCAAGCGTCTCGGCCATCGATAGGGAGCGGTTGTTTGAGCGTACCCCCCGCTAAGCAGATGAGAGTTGGATAAATATCGACGATATGCAATGGCTCGTCGATGATTGTGCCTGGACTAATAACATCTCGCCAAACGGCTGCTGCAGGCACGCGAATGCCCCCTTCATAGAGTTGGCCCTTATGTCCACGTAGTGGCTCGTTATTAGCTGCTGTGTTCGTCGCTCCCCCATTGTCGGAGCAGAAAAATATAAGCGTGTTCTCACGCAGACCAAGTTCACCGAGAGTGTCAACAATCCTCCCGATCATGTCATCCATACAGCTGACCATTCCTGCATAAGTCTGGCGTCTCTTATTAGTGATATGCTTGTTGCGGAGTAGGTATTGATTCGGCACTTGCTGAGGGCTGTGCGGAGCGTTAAATGACACGAGGAGAAACAGTGGCTTTTTCAAATCATGCTCTTTTAATATTTTGACGGCTTCGTCGGCAATCAGCTCGGTGGTATAACCATTCTCCTGCAAAGGAATCTGGTCGCGATGCCAATCGAGCGCACCGTAGTACGTATGCTTGAAATAGTCGATATGGCCCCCTATGTGTCCGTATTGATGGTCGAATCCACGTGCCAGGGGGAGGTACGCAGGATCCGCCATGCCCAAGTGCCACTTACCGCATATGGCTGTCGAATATCCAGCGTCACGGAGTGCTTCCGGAAGTAGACGCTCTTCGAGGGGCAAGCCTTTGGTATGCCAGGGTCGGACAACTCTCGCGTGCATTCCGCTGCGCATAGGATAGCGACCAGTCATAAGCGCCGTGCGGGTCGGCGAGCAAATAGGTTGAACGTAAAACTGGTCGAGGCAGGCGCCACTTTCGACGAGTCGATCGATATGAGGCGTCTGAATCTCACTGCCGTGATAGCTCACATCGTTCCAGCCGAGATCATCGGCCAGTAAAATAACAACATTCGGCCGTGGGGAGACTGCTCGAACTTCGCCGTTGAAAGCAGCACTCGAAAAAGCGATGATATACAATACAAAGTAGTGCAGGCTTCCAGCACTCTCGATAGGGTACACGAGGACAAGACCTGCGAAATGCTTTGAGAGATGACTCACCATGGCTTATTGCGATTCTTATCACGCTGACATCACACGACGCCTAGTGTTTGATTGGCTCCATCGAGCTGCCGTTAGCAATTGAGGACCAATTCGTTCCGAGTCGCAATTCATCGACTAGATACCCAACGTCACCACCTACTCGGATAGAAAGCTGATTAAAAACCGCATTGCCATACTCTGGCTGCAAGCGTGCACTCCAGATATATGGCTCATTCACACCCAGAGATTCAGCAGGACCATACCATCTGGCCATTACTTGATCAGGTGCTTCTTGTCCGGCAACAATCTTCAATACAAATCGAATAGTCTCGTTGATCGGCATGGATGGTGCTGATAGTAATTGCTGTTTGTTGTGGGTAATACACAAGAATCGTTCTGAACTCATTCCAATGGACAACTTAGAATCGTCATTCTGTGAATCACTAGTTCGCAGTTCAATGGCTCCCCATTGGGATTTCTCATGTTCCAACTCGCCAATTTTCCGGAGCAAAAAACTGAGGTAGTAAACACCATCTGTATCAAGCCGAATAGGATTTTCGAGAGTGCGCCAGGACACCTTCTTTTTGCCAAATACTCTAAGGCATGATCCTTGACCAAGAGCATTGTCAAACCTCACCCTTGAAAAGGAGGGTTCATTCTTTCTGTACCAAGCACGCCAAGGCCCTATCCAGCCCAGCCCACCATTTGCATTACCTAGGCGTTTCGTCTGGTAGTCAAATCCTTCGTACGCCAGCAGAGCTTTCTTCTGATTCAACGACGGCAATGACGACTCTGGAACTTGGCGTACGAATCGTGTTGAAGCAAAGTCTATAGACGTACGCCCTGTAGTTTCGAAACGACTTGCCTGCCCGACGGTCATCTGTTGCGGTTCAACATCGCTGTCTGTATCGGCACTTGGAATCACAGAGACTTCCCCGTCAAAAACATAGACTTCCGTATCCCCCTGGGGCCCGACCACAGCGCCATATTCGGTGCCTATATCTAATAAGGTCGTTAATGGTGTACGTAATGCGAATGGGCCACTCATTTCGCTACCATGTAGTACTACTTTGCCATTAGTCAACATTGCACTTGTGGCGGAATCGATGGTCAGAAAAGCAGGGCCTTCCATGACGATCCGCACTCCCGCGTCGAAACCAAACTCGGCGACACCTTCTCTGAGGTGCAATTCATTTGTCAAGAGTCTCTGACCATCAAACTTTGGCCCATGTTCACCCTCCCAAATGCAATCAGCAGATTTAACAAGGGTCGCTATATAAGAAACGGGCAAATTGGATGTGGTGGATTCAGCAACAGGGATGCTAGCTGGCACAGTTACTTCGTCACGAACAAGAATATGGAATCCAAGGACTCCAAGAATAGTAGCTGCAATCGCACCAAAGTGTGTCCAAACGTTTAGGCGGCGTTGTTTGCCATGTCGCGCCGGAGACAATTCTTTGGAGGCATCAGAGTCCAACGTACCGGTGGGTCCAAGAAGATCGCTCAAATCGAATATGCGGCGCAATCCAATATGCACGTCCGTATATTGGTAGTAAAGTTCACGTGCTACCGCATCTTTGGATAGTGCCTCTGCCAATAAATCGTGTTGCTGTGGTGTGATCACGTCATTGGTAAGAGCGCCGAACAATTCGTAAAGTTCATTATCGCTGATTGACATGGTTATGCCTCACTCTTGCAAATCGCGCCGCTATTGCGAACGCATTCGGTCAATTTTCGCCGGATGAGGTTTAAGCTATTATAGATGGTTTGAGTTGCGCGATTTAGCTGGATGGCTAGGTCTTTCGTCGTACCCTTACCGCTGTAGGCCTGCCCAAGTAGTTTGCGTTCTCTATCAGTGAGCTTCTGAATGCATAAATCGAGCGCTTTAATACGTTCTATATCGTTCTCGGCAGATTCTGCACGCTCTGTGGCGATAACAGCAAGCAACGAATCACTGAAGACTAATCGATTACGCCCCGCGGAGCGAAGAAAGTTGCGGGTGATATTGTAAGCAATGCCACAAGCCCAAGATGCGAAGGAACGGTCCTGATCAAACTCATGAAACTTGTTCCATAACACGATGCTTGTATCTTGAAAAATGTCCTCTGCGTCGCTGTGATTAGGGACCAGGGAGTAAATAAAAGCAAAGAGCCGATGTCGATCCCGGGAGAGTAATTGGAGGAAAACGCCGTTATCTGGGACTTGGCCAGGAGTCTGACTTTGCTTGTTGTTCGATTTAGCCATATGCTTTGACCTCTGCTTAGGGGATGCTTTTCTAGGCACGCCAAGTTTATCTATACTGCCCCTTATACAAGTATTGTCCGGCCAACCTAAAGTTTACCGTTGAAATCCCCTGGAAGGCACCGATACACCGATACCCCCCATGAGCGTTTGAGTTGGCTGGGCCTTAAAGAGAATCTGGGGGGGCAGTACCTTTCACGAAAGCCCTGCCGATAAGCGATTTGCGGGTATTTGCAGCTTTAGTGGATTGGACGTCAAAGTCGAAAGAACCTTACGTAAGTCTCGAAATGGATTGCTACTGAAGAACGGATCTTTTTTTCCCGGGGCTAAGATCCACTGACTCTCTCAGTTGCGATGCTAATTTTTTCACTACGGGAACATATTTCCCCTGATCTATTTCATTGACCTTTTCTTCCAGTTGGCCACCTCTGTGATCGTAAAGCTCGCGCGCGACGATCTGGTCGTCTAGCTCCTCGCTCCGATCCACCCATTCGGTATATCGCCAGTCTTGAGTACGAATACTGTACCCCATAACATTTCTACTTTTTCCTGGCCATTGACTTATCGCGAAATCCTTCCAAGGCTGCTTTGGTTCATCCAGCAAAGGCGCCATACTGCGGCCTTCGAGATCTTCCGGGACCGGCAGACCGGATAACTCACAAAGAGTAGGATAGATATCTACCAGTTCAACCAGGGCTGGGGTTTGCTTGCCGATAGGCTTCCGAGGGTCGTAGAGTATTAGCGGTACGCGAGCATCGATTTCGAATGCAGTATGCTTGCACCATGCGCCATAGTCACCTAATTTCCACCCATGGTCGCCCCAAAGAACCACGATCGTATTATCATCAATCTTCAGATCATGTAATTGCTTGAGCAATTTGCCGACCTGGGCATCAGTAAAACTTGTACAAGCGTAGTACCCGTGGACTAATTGTTGAGCTTGCATTGTGTTCACTGGACCATGTTCTGGCATACCAAAGTAATGCCGTAGTTCACCCCAGTACGTGTGTGCAATCTTGGGTGAACCAACGGGATAGTCGTGCAACTTTGCGACCGGTAGTTTCTCTGGGTCGTAAAGGTCCCAATAAGTATGCGGCGCACAGAATGGTAAATGTGGCTTGATGAAGCCAACTGCGAGAAAGAATGGCTTGTCCTGCTTGGCAAGTCGTGCGAGAGCCTCGACGGCAAGGGTCGAGGAGTTGCCGTCAGCATGGTCAGCGTCTTGGGAGACCCCGTCGTCTACTGGTGGGCCAAGTGTCGCATAGTAGAAGGCTGGACCTGTCAATCCCTTCTCATGTGCGTCAGCGATCAGTTGTTTCCGCACTTCCAAACTCTGTGGCAGGTGGTACTTTTCTCCTTGTCCACGCCTTGATGGTACTGACCAACTGTTTTCGTCGTCTTGCATGTGCGGCTTATGCATAATTTTGCCAATACTCTCAGTGTGGTAACCATGCGCCTTAAATTGCTGTGGTAACGTCATGACGTTGGGTACAGTATCTCGAAAATACGTGAATAAATCCCACACTTTTGTCGAATCGGGACGAAGCCCTGTCATAACGCTAGTCCGCGAGGGAGAGCATACCGCCTGCTGGCAATAGGCGCGGGTGAATACCAACCCTTCCGATGCCAGGCCATCTATATTCGGAGTAATCGCGTGGGGATCGCCGTAACAACCAAGGTTCGGTCGTAAATCGTCTACTGCAAGAAATAACACATTTGGTCTTGCAGCCCACGATGTTGAGAAAGCAACAATTCCCAACAGTAGCCCCAAAGTCCGCGTTGCGATTGTGCAAATCATGTACATAGATTCGTCCTATAATCAAAGGGTAAGCAAGTTCATTGTAATGTCGGCATCATGGCACCTGTCGCTGCGCGCCATTCGTGCAATTGTTCAAGCAACTGCTGAGTGATCTCCGGACACTTCCTTGCCAGATTAGTGGACTCACCAAGGTCGTCGACGAAGTTGAACAGTTGCACGCGTGACTTTATGGGTAACTCAGGTGTAAAGTACTCAATGAGTTTCCAGTCGCCCGCCCGAATTGCACTACACGGTGTGATGTCGTAAGAATTAAGTTTTTCGTTGTATTTCAAGTAAGTCGGAAAATGCCAGTAAAGCGAGTCTCTGCCTAGTTCGTATGGTTCATTGGATGTAAGGAGTGGCAGCAGGTTTACCCCGTCGCATTCTTGATCTGGCTTGCCTACTATACCTGCGATTGCTAAGAGTGTGGGGTATAAGTCTATTTGGTGAACAGGCTGATCACAAAGAGAACCTCGAGGGACTTTGCCCGGCCAGCGGACGATCATTGGCACTCTAATTCCGCCTTCATAGAGCATTCCTTTGCCACCCCGCAACGTACCATCCGAGAAACGCTTTAAGCATCCATTATCGGAAGTAAAGATGACCACGGTATTGTCGTCGAGCTTCATTTCGCGCAGCTTATCCAACACCTCGCCCACACTATCGTCAAGGTGGGCGTGCATCGCTGCAAAAGTTGCTTCTTCCTTGGTTTTGGTCGGGTCCTTCTTGCGAAAGGCTTCGATTCGTTCCGGACTAGCTTCGTGGGGCCCGTGAACATTGAAATGCGGTAGGTACAGGAAAAAAGGATCCTTTTCGTGTTCTTGGATGAAGTTAGTTGCCCACCGAGTGATAACCTCAGTTAAGTAGGTTCCTTCGTCAATTGAAGTCGGTGGAACCGTCGAAAAATCAGGGAAGAAATATCGCTTTGCGCCACTAGGCGACCTTGTAACCAGAGCTTCAGAAAAGCCCCTGGCACTAGGCAAGTGTTCCATTTTGTCACCTAAGTGCCATTTGCCGCAGTATCCGGTGACATAGCCGGCACGCTGTAACTGGTCTGCAATCGTCGAAATATCAAGTGGGAGATCGGTCACATTCCGAGGTGGAATCGTTAAGCGGACGTCCTGGTGCTTCTTCTCAACCTGGTTTACACGATAAATTCCATGTCGGGTAACGTATTGCCCGGTCATTAAGCAAGCGCGCGAAGGAGCACAAACTGGTCCACCAGAATAGGCCGCAGTGAACTTCATTCCTTCGCTACAGATCTGATCAATATGAGGAGTTTCGTGATAAGTATTGCCGTAACAACTAGGACCTTTCCATCCCATGTCGTCAGCATAGATGAGCACGATATTTGGAAGACGAGTATCACAATCCGCAATGCCTGGCGGCAGCAACCCTACTACCATGAGAACCCAAAAGACAGTTCCCAGAATCATCAACGGATGTTTCATTGATCATCGTTTCTGTATAAGCCATTCAGCCAGTTGCCATCAGATAAGGCGCTGGTCGAGTTATCACCAATGCTTTGCCTGGCCACACTAAGTATTGTCCGAGATGCCAATACTTACCGATCACCGGAAACGAAAAGCTTGAGCGGGACTTTAGGCCATTGCTATTCTTTCGACATTCTGAGTGTTCCTGCCAGACGTATATCTTCCGATGACGCTCCAATCATAATTTTGAATTCACCAGTCTCTACCACTCGTTGCATCTTCCGATTCAGAAGGCAAAGATCCCGCTGTGGATCAATGGTAAACTCGACAACCTTTGATTCACCAGGACCCAAATGAACTCGCTCGAAACCTCGCAGGTTCTTTTCGTAAGTAGTTACAGTGCTAACCAGGTCGCGTGTGTAAAGCTGTACTACTTCGTCACCAGCTTGCTTTCCGGTGTTTGTTATCTCGCACGTTATGGTAACTGGATTGCTTGGAATGGTCTTTTGCGGAGTGATCGTCAAGTCGCTATAAGCGAACGTTGTATAACTCATACCGTGGCCAAATGGGTAGAGTACGCCGTTGACCCGCGCTCGCTGCTTCCAGGCATCGATTTGGGAGTTAGGTTTAGCTGGGAAGTTCATCGGTATTTGTCCAACCGTCTTCGGAAAAGTAACGGTCAACTTTCCACCGGGGTTATAATCACCAAACAGCACCTCTGAGATGGCTGTGCCTCCTTCCGACCCTGGATACCAAGCGGCAAGTATCGCCGGGACATGACGATCGGTCCAGTTGATCGAAAGGGGGCGACCGCTGATCAGGACCGCCACAACAGGGGTGCCAGTCGCGTGCACTGCCTGGATCAGTTCGCGTTGGCGACCAGGCAAATCGAGACTTGTACGAGATTTGTTTTCGCCGCAGGTGAGCCAATTGCCTCCCACTACCACCACGGCAACATCTGCCTGCTTGGCATTGGATACCGCCTCCTTGATTAGACTTGTTTCCGTATCAGTCAGAGGGGTCGGCAAAATTTCGCTATCGGGCCAGTTTTCGTCGATAATATCGCACCCTTTTGCATAGAGGACCTTACCGCTATCACCAACTTTTTCGCGAATGCCATCCAGAACTGTAACTACAGGAACACCCACGGGTCCATAGTGGGTTAAGGCGTAAATTGGGTCGTCGGCGTTAGGGCCGCAGACAGCGATCACCTTGATCTTCTTACGATCCAATGGCAACTGATGCTTCTCGTTCTTGAGAAGAACGAGTGATTCCCTCGATGCCTGCAGAGCAACTTTCCGGTGCGCCGCGCAATAGACGATCTCGTCGGCTCGCTCGTAGTCTTCCATGTAAGGATGGTCGAACAACCCGAGTTGGTACTTCACTCGCAGTACATCTCGGACGCGGCTGTCGATCACCTCACTAGGAACTTGACCTTCGTCCACTAGTTCGCGTAGAGGAAGAATGAAATTATCAGGGTGATTAAATGTCGTCCGCACATTTCCACCGGTGAGTATGAACTGTCCCACCGCTTCTTTGTAATCAGCTGCCACATGGTGCTTAGAGAATAGATACTTGACTGCGTCACTATCTGAGACGACGTAACCACCAAACCCGTATTCTTTACGGAGTTTATCGGTGAGATACTCGCTGCTCCCTGAGATTGGTACACCATCGTAATCGTTGTAGGAGCTCATTACACCCATAATTTTTGCCTCACGAATCACGCGAGCGAATGGGTAGAGATGTAATAGTTCCGCCTCGCGCCATGGCACACGGGGATCGCACCGTGCAAGTCCCTCGCGGCCTCCCTTGTTCTCCGAGTAGATGCAGAAATGCTTTGCAGTGGACGCAACGCCTTGTGATTGAAGTCCACGAGTCATCTGGATACCAAGTTCAGCTACAAGATAAGGAGATTCGCCGTAGACTTCTTCCATGCGCCCCCAGCGCTGATCGCGACCAACATCGAGAATTGGAGCATAAACGTTGGTATATCCGAGTAATCTAGCCTCCTGACCAGTGATCTCACCAATAAGTCGCACAAGGGCACGATTCCACGTGTGGCCGATTCCCAGTTGCGTAGGAAAGTTGGTCGCCTTGTAAGTCTCGATGCCGCGGATTCCCTCATTAGTGAAGTCAACAGGAATGCCAAGTCTCGTCTCTTCGATAAACCATTGCTGAGTGTTGTTCATGGCCCAGGCATGGCGCGATGCGGGCCAACGCCACTGGTGATCATGGGGAGGCTTTCCCCAACCATCAAAGCAGTTGAGATGTTCGTCAATGTTGCCAATGCCGTCCTTCCAAATCTCGTTCTTCCAACTGGGCTGAGGAAGTTGATCAGATAACACACGCCCGTAGCCGTAGAGCGTTGCCAGTTGACACGTCTTCTCGTCGATATTCATCCTTGGAAGTAAATCGTCAATACGTTTTTCCACATCAAGCTGAGTGTTTTCATATGGGTCCTTGATCCCATTCTTGTTCAAATCAATCCAGCCCTCGTGATAGATGGTACCTGCTTGTGGCTGATGAGACACTGAGGCCAGCGGTTGGCCATCAGCGTCAAATAAAATACCGGCATCCTCGGCACTCACTGTGCCGATCACAACGAAATACAAAACACAACAGGAGTTAAGAATGGTTCGGAGCATGCTTTTTTATCGAATAAGTCTAGTGAAGAAATTGGATTTCATCTTCGATACCTTCTGAGAAACTGAAGAAACTCGTAACACTTCAGCCATCTGAAGTGTTACACAATTACAAGATTGGATAGACTTCCAACCAACTGCACGTCATGCAAGCAGGTTATCTCGCGACAAAGCAACTCTCTGTCCTCATTCGCAATCATACTGTGACGCCAGAAGCCGGTCCAGCAATAATTCAACGAATCGCTGCTTGACATGTTCTCGCGCAGGGCAACGTAGCGAGGTGCCTCGTGATCTCATCTCGTTGAGACATGGGGGGAGCATGTAAAGTGAACCCCCTGTTAGGATTACCTTTGCATTGCTCAAGGCAAATGATATCGACATGAAGTATTTCAATCGATTTGAATGATGAAAGCTGAGCGATCGTAGCATGACAATTAATAGCATTTGCGATCCGAACATCAAATTCAAATCTCATCGCAAAGTGCTTAGAAATAACGCATTATGCATGTCGCAGCAACCGTTGGTGGCAGGAATAAGACTGGATTGCAGTAAGATTTAGAACTTGTGGACAATACTTTTTATAGAACACTATCTGCAGAGCGAGCAGGGTCTTGTGGTGCGCGCTGCGATTGTTCTAATTTTTATGGCGTAGATAAATGTAAATATTGTAATTTCGCCACAATCGTACCGAACATGACATAGAGAAGCATGCAATCTGAACGCTTAATTCGTTATAGATGTACCTTGCAACTGGCATTGGCTATAGCTTGGACACAAAACCTGCTGGTATTCTCAGAAGATGTTGTATCTCCTTTATTCCATGAAATGGATTGTGGCTCGTCTGAGTTAGAGAATCATGTTGGCCTTTTGGCGGAACAAGATTCGGTAACCTTGCCGCCTCTGCATGCTATCCGTCCAGAAGGCCTACACATTCGCAGAAACGAAGACATCGCAAAACGATCACCCTTTGTTCCTGATGGATATTTGATGATCTGGCATGACGAGTTTAACGCTACGGAACTCGACATTAGTAAGTGGGGGTATCGCCGCGAAGGGCAAAGCAGCGATGGCAGCGGCGAATCAGTTCTCTCTCGGAATTGCGTCTCGTTGGATGGGCGAGGCCACCTGCGAATCGCTACAAAGGAAGATGACGGAGTTTTGCAAACAGGTATGATCAGCACGAATGGCACATTCGAGCCGGTCTATGGTTACTTCGAAGCTCGCATTCGCTTTCAGCGCCAGCAAGGTCATCACGGCGCATTTTGGCTAAAACCCTCGAGCTATGGAAAGTTTCCTGGCGATCCGGGACGGTCCGGAGTCGAGTTGGACATTGCCGAATTCTTTGGTAGCGGTCGCCGCGATAGAGGAATGGGTGTCAACATATATTGGAAAAACAAGGACGGTGAGATTGATCGCTGTACGACCCAACCTGATCTTACGCCTATTTTATCGACAACATCCAGCGAAGTGGGGTTGAACCAAAAAGAGTTGTGCGATCATTTTCACGTCTTTAATCTGCTTTGGTCTTCGACTCACTATGAATTCTCTGTTGATGGCCACAAGATCCTCACTACAGAGGATGGTCTCAGTCATCAGGGACAACCAATTATTTTGAGTCTACTATCTCACAAATGGGAGTCAGGCAAGTTCGATCGTGACAATCGCGACGACGCCATGTTAGTTGACTATGTCCGCGTATACCAAGTCGACACAAACTCAAGTGCAGTAGGTCTTGACATTGGGAAATCGCGGAATTAATTGCTTGGATACAATTCTTTTGGAAGTTACATTCTGCAATCTAAGGAGCAGCTCGTATCGCAGAATTCTGAAGCTGCTTCGAGGCATTAATGCAAATACTTTTCATCAGTTTTCATGGATAGACTCAAAATGATTCGCGTAGGTATCGCCGGTTTAGGTTTCATGGGGATGGTGCACTACCTTACCTACCAAAAACTGCGCGGAGTAAAAGTCACTGCCATCTGTGACGTGATCAAGGAACGATTAACTGGTGACTGGCGAGGCATCAAGGGGAATTTTGGTCCGCTCGGAAAGAGGATGGACCTGAATAAGGTTGATGTCTATTCCTCAATCGACGAGATGCTGTCAAATCCCGATCTAGATTTGATCGATATTACATTACCGCCGTTCTTGCATGCCGATGTGGCGATCAAAGCTATGAAGGAGGGCAAGGACGTGTTCTCAGAAAAGCCCATGTCTCTATGTGCGGTAGATTGTCGACGAATGCTGAATACTTCGGAGCGAACAGGCAAAAGTCTTTTCGTTGGTCAGGTGTTACCCTTCTTTCCTGAATACTCGTGGGCTATGAAGGTGGTACAGAGTGGGAAATATGGAAAACTGTTGGGCGGATCGTTTAAGCGGGTTATCTCCGATCCCTCTTGGCTAACCCACTATTGGTCGGCGGAGCAAGTGGGCGGGCCGATGCTTGATCTGCACGTGCATGACGCCCACTTCATAACGCTAATGTTTGGCTTGCCGTCGGCAGTCATTACGCATGGACGAATGCGTGGTGATTTGGCCGAAAACTGGCATTCGCTTTTTTATTATGACGATTTGGATCTCAAAGTGCATGCCACAAGCGGTACGATTAATCAGCAAGGTCGTGTATTCGATCACGGGTTTGAAATTCATTTAGAGCAGGCAACGCTAACCTTCGAGTTTGCTGTTATCCGAGACCAGGGCAAATATCTGTGTCCCCCAACGCTTTTCGACAAGAGTGGGCGTGCACAAGAAGCCAAGCTTGTTAGCGGCGATCCAATGAACGCGTTCGCCACTGAGCTAGAAGAGGTTGCGACTTGCCTGCGTCATAACCGTCGAAGTCCCATCCTGAACCCAAGAATTGCCCATGACGCCGTGCTGCTTTGCGAAAAACAAACGCAAAGTCTTCGTCAGGGACGTAAGATCAATATTTAATCTTACAAAACAAGAGTTGCATGTCACTTAGGATTAGCCGATCAATGAATGTCGCCTTGAACTCCTCGTTCACCGTTGCCGTAGTCGCATTCATTGGCGGCATTTATATGTCCTTAACTGCCGAGCAAACGCGATCTGAAAGCCTGCCGATTATTCCGAAGCCAGTCCAGCAGAATCGACAAGCAGGAGCCTTTCTATTCACGGACAAAACGCCCATTCTTTACGGCGGCAACCTAGACTCCGAAGCGCACCTATTGGCCGAATCGATCAAGCAAATCACTCAGCTTTCATTGCCTGTTTGCCCGTTGACAGAGACCAACTTACCTCAAGATATGACGCGATCAATCCGATTGGCTATTGTCGAAGATTATACACTTGGTTCCGAAGGATATCACTTGAAGGTGTCAGCTGCCACAATCACGATCACAGGCAACGATGCAGCCGGAGTCTATTGGGGCTCACAATCGCTTCGACAGATTCTTATGTCAGGCGATGCGTCCAAACTGCCTGCCTGTGAGATCGTTGACCAGCCGCGTTTCGGATGGCGCGGCATGCTCTTAGACGTGGGACGACATCTTTTTGCGACTAATGATATCAAACAGCTTCTCGACTGGATGGCTCTGCATAAACTCAATGTGTTGCATTGGCATCTTACAGACGACCAAGGTTGGCGAATTGAGATCGATAAATATCCTAAGTTAACCGAGATCGGCGCGTGGCGTACCTCCTCACCCCCCTATGGTGATCGTCTAGGCACTGACGGTACGCACTACGGTGGATTTTATTCACAGGACGAGATCAGGGACTTAGTCCAGTATGCCGCCGATCGGCACATCACGATCGTACCAGAGATAGATATGCCCGGTCACATGGTAGCCGCCATCGCTGCCTATCCTGAGATCGGTAACGATGACATCCCCGATTACTCCCCTGAGGTGTCGGCAAGCTGGGGAACAAAGTCCTATATCTTGTCACCGAAGGAAGAAACGTTCAATTGGATAGATGACGTCCTTGCGGAGGTCTGTGAACTCTTTCCATCCACGTATATTCACATCGGAGGCGATGAAGCCCCCAAGGATCAATGGAAAGAGTCGGCTTTTGCCCAGTCGGTGATCCAGCGTGAGGGACTTCAGGACGAACACGAACTGCAATCGTGGTTCATCAGGCGCGTAGAAGGTTTGCTTGAAAGAAGGGGACGCAAGCTGATTGGCTGGGATGAGATTCGTGACGGAGGTCTTTCGCCAGGAGCGACTGTCATGGCCTGGCAAACTTGGGAGGCGGCTGTGGACTCTGCACGCGAAGGCCACGATGTCGTCATGGCACCTAAGTCGCATAGTTACTTTGACTATTATCAGGCTAGCCCTGCTTTCGAACTGGCCAAAGGATTAGAGTATGAGACGATCGGTGGCTATCTTCCGCTGGCCAAAGTTTACGACTTTGATCCGGTACCGAGCGAATTGATGGGGACTGATTTGGAACACCATATCTTAGGTTGTCAGGGACAGATCTGGACCGAATACATCAAGACTTGGGACAAGCTAGAGTACATGGTATTTCCTCGGCTCTCGGCACTGGCTGAATCGGCCTGGTCGCCTCCTCAGCAAAAAGACTACGCCGATTTTCTCCAGCGACTGCGTCCAATGCTCGCGAATTATAAAGCTGCCCGCGTCACCTTCTACAATCCCTTCGAGGAGTTTTCACAGAAAACTCGTTGGCATGCAAGCGTAGAAACGACGCTCCCTAGATATATAGGGAGCTTACCTGAGTTTGCTTTTGACGGAGACTGGCAGACCTATTTCTGGGCTGATCGCTCACCCGAGCCGGGAGACCATTTCACGGTGACTTTCAAGTCTGCTATTCGCGGTGCGTCCATCAAGGTCTTTACAGGGAGTTCACGTTTTGGAAGCCGTCAAAAGATTTGGGGGGGAGAGAAGGATGCCCTCCAGCAAGGTGTACTAGAGGCCTCGGCAGATGGAGTCGATTGGCACGAAATTGCTACCTTCGACAACGGCACAGCCGTGGGAAAGCTTCCCGAAGGGTGCAAGTCGATTCGCATCCGACCTACTGACAAGCAAACATCGCCTCGGCTTGTTATTCACGAAATTCAAATCGGTGACGAATAACGATAGTTGAATTTTCTGACAAAGGATCGTTGCCCGGAGGGTAAATACCTCATTGCCCGCGTTAGAAACATAATTGAGCCAATTGCATGACGTTATCGACTTTAGACTGGGTGATAGTCGTTGGATTCCTCCTGCTAACGCTTGCGATAGGCGTTGCAGTATCTCGACGTGCTGGCAAGAACACCGATGAGTTCTTCCTCTCTGGTCGGACGATGCCCTGGTGGCTTCTGGGTATGTCCATGGTGGCCACAACCTTTTCGACTGACACTCCGAATCTGGTCACCGATATCGTTCGCCAAAATGGCGTTGCCGGCAACTGGTCGTGGTGGGCCTTTTTGCTGACGGGAATGCTGACTGTATTCGTCTATGCCAAACTGTGGCGTCGCAGTGGGGTAATGACTGACATCGAATTCTACGAACTGCGATATTCCGGCAAATCGGCCGCATTCTTGCGTGGATTTCGTGCACTCTATCTGGGCTTGGTCTTCAATGTCATGGCCATGTCAGGCGTATGTTTGGCGGCGATGAAGATCGGCGAAGTCATGTTCGGCATGGGGTCGCTGCAAACCATTCTCATCGCATCGATCGTAACCGTAATCTTTTCCAGCTTAGGTGGATTTCGTGGGGTTGTGCTGACCGACTGCGTGTTATTTGTTACCGCTTTGATAGGTGCGACAGCAGCGGCCTACTATGCCTTAGGCCATGAATCCGTGGGAGGACTGGCGGGTCTGGTTTCAAATGACTCTTTACAACATAGTTTCAAGATACTTCCTGACGCCTCGAATAAGGCGCTGTTTGTCGAGGCTCTCGTGATTCCCCTCTCTGTGCAATGGTGGGCCAGTTGGTATCCTGGGGCGGAACCTGGTGGTGGCGGCTACATCGCGCAGCGGATGTTGGCAGCAAAATCCGCCAAACATGCAGTTGGGGCCACGTTGTTTTTCAATGTGGCCCACTATGCCTTGAGACCATGGCCGTGGATCATTGTAGCCTTATGTTCCATGATGGTCTTCCCGCTAGATAGTCCCTCCGAGCGAGTAGCGGCTGAATCTGCACTCAAATCCGCACCCTTGAATGCACAGGTCAAAGATTGGGCTAATGATCCTGCTTTGGTATCCCCTGAAGTGCGCCAGCAAATTGAGACTCTGAAAATCAAGGCGAGAGGACTAAGCACTTTGCGAAAAGCCTACCAAGACGTCAACTTTGACAAGTTTGGACACGACTTAGCTTATCCCGCCATGCTCACAACACTTCCCTCGGGTTGGCTGGGAATTGTGGTTGCCTCGTTAGTAGCTGCCTATATGTCTACCATTTCTACCCATTTGAATTGGGGAGCGTCCTATGCCGTTCATGATTTTTATAAGCGTTTTGCACGCCCCGAGGCCACAGAAAAGGAGCAGGTATGGGCCGGTCGCGCTTTCACAGTTCTACTGATGGTGCTGTCAGCAGCCCTGGCGCTTGCACTAACAAATGCGAAACAGCTCTTCGACATCATCATTATGTTCGGCGCTGGAACGGGGCTCGTGTTTTTGCTGCGCTGGTTCTGGTGGCGAATTAACGCCTGGACCGAGATTGCGGGCATGGTGGCGTCTGGCTTAACCTCTTTGGCAGTGACCTTTGGTTCTGTAAACGGTGAAACGCTAGGCGACACGTTTGGTATCTGGAAATTCCCGTTTGTCGTCGCGGCTACAACGGTCGTTTGGCTACTGGTGACATGGCTTACACCGACAACAGAGATGGCCGTCTTGAAGAACTTCTATGCCAAAACGCATCCTGGGGGCCCAGGTTGGCAGCCGGTCATAGAGGCTCTCTCGGAAGATAGCGATGGGCTTCCACAAGGAAGCGCAGGCTTAGGTGCCGGAATTGTCTGCATGCTGTTGGGATGCGTGATGGTCTATAGCGCCCTGTTTGCTTCCGGTTTCTGGCTCTATGGTCGCTACACATGGGCGGCGGGATCGACGTTGGTCGTTGTATTGGCCGGCATGGCTATTGCGGCCCTCTGGCAAAGCATGAGTATTGAAGGCGACGAAATGGTATAGATCCCTGAGAATGATATCCGACACAAATTCATTGAATCAGATTCCATTTTGGAGAACGCAACCATGCGTAAAGGCATTAGTTACTGGTCGCTCAAGGACGGCCTAGCGGGTACCCATCCCTTGGACAAAGCTGGATTGGCAGAAGCTTATAGTGCCGGGTTCAATCTACTTGAACCTGCAATCAGCACCAAAGGCGTTCTGACGGTGGAAAGCGATACGGCTGCTTGCGAAGCAATTCGCACGGAGGTGGAAAACGCCGGGTTCACCATGGAGACTTTGGCAAGCGGAATGACCTGGGGTTGCAATCCGGTTAGTAACGACCCCGAAGTCCGAAAAAAGGCGGTTCAGCTAAACAAGAAGGCATTGGAAAGAACTGCGTGGCTTGGCTGTAGTGCGTATCTCTTCGTGCCTGGAGTCGTGACAAGTCCAATTTGTCCCGACGAGCGAGTGCGTTATGACCATGCCATCGAACGCTGTCGAACGTGTATCTCAGAACTATTAGAGACGGCCGATCGATTCGACGTTGACTTATGCCTGGAAAATGTATGGAACGGTTTTTTCTACTCTCCCGTCGAGTTAGCCAGCTTCCTGGATTCCTTTGGCTCTGAGCGGCTAGGGGTCTATTTCGACGTCGGCAATGTGTTGGGCTACCACCAGTACCCGCCACACTGGATTGAAATGCTGGGGAGCCGAATTAAACGCGTTCATATCAAGGATTATCGGCACGAGTTCGGCTGGAAGGGCAAGTACTCCTTTTGCGAACTCGGCGACGGTGATGTGCCTTGGAAGGAGACGATCGAAGCGCTCCGTAAGATAGGTTACGAACAAACCGTTATAGCTGAAATGCTTCCGTACTCGACCGGACACTTGGCAAGAGCAAGTCGTGAAATGGATGCGATTTTGACTAAGTATGACAATTGACGCTATATTAATGTTATAATCGGTGAGTAGAGTTACTAAGTCCACGCAATAACATCTGCTTGTTTGCGTGGCGAATCCAAACCTTAGTTGCGACAGTGTTTATTGTTGATGACTTCGTCGGGAGTTTTGTATCCGAGTCTTTTTCTAGGGCGTCCGTTGAGTTTTTGCTCCACCCGAGCCAACTCGTTGTGACTAATCCGGGAGAAATCGGTTCCTATGGGAAGGAACCGTCCGAGCAGTCCGCTCGTATTTTCATACAAACCGCGCTGCTAAGAGGCGAGTGGGGATCGGCGAAATAAACCTAGATTCCCAGTTAGTTCGTCAACCACTGAAGTTCCGCGAATTCCTTGCCATTGTCCAGCATCATCGTTCGCCGTAGGGAGTCCGATATATCTTTGAAGCCACGACAAGCCGTTCGCATAGTGTCTGCTGATTTGAGGCTGTCTTTTTCCGCGTTCGCAGGTACTGGCTATTTCTTTCCGCCATCATTACTAAGCCGCTATGGCGGTCGAGACTGACGAACGTTTTTCCTTCCCAGTAACTGTGTGTCCACAACCTGCGGACGAACTACGATGCTCACAAAACCTTTCAATTGGCCGTCTGTTTGAGGCTGTGAGTGGCAGTAGCCACGTCGCAGAGGTTCTCCTAG
The DNA here is from genome assembly GCF_007860015.1 of Bythopirellula polymerisocia. Lineage (GTDB taxonomy): Bacteria > Planctomycetota > Planctomycetia > Pirellulales > Lacipirellulaceae > Bythopirellula > Bythopirellula polymerisocia. The sequence goes on along the minus strand of NZ_SJPS01000014.1, from coordinate 27,061 downwards.
TTCTGGAGCATCATTCGCCAGCCAATTGGAAATCGTCCGAACACAAACGACAATCTTGCTAACGCGGCAAATTTTGGCGGAGTCGTCCGGCAATCTGATCGGGCGACCACTTTTTCTTTAGGTTTTTGGTAACGGACTTTTCCAACGTTGGGTGAGTAATCTTCGCAGGCTGTCGGCACGCTTCGCATCGCTGATCTGCCAAGCGTTGTGCTTGCAAGGCGCGATATCCTCGCTGGGCCTCTGTGCGAACACCAAATCTGTGCAAAGACACCGGCATTCAAACGACCCGGCGAGTTTTTTAAAATATCAACTTGTCGCGTTGTATTTTTGGGATTTGGAATCGGGTTTAAGTCATCGTGATCGTATTTCTTCCGCAGAATAAAGTGGATTTGACATAGGCATTTGGCCACCGACCTCTTCCCGCCAGCGGACGAGTCGCAAATGAAGTTCATTGGCAGTCTTCGGATTGCAACGAAGTAAGTTATGGTGTTCGCCGATATCTTGATCAAGATTGAACAGTTCCAGATGCTGATCTTCGTACCACTCGATGAGCTTCCATTTGCCAGACCTCACTGCACCACTCGGTCCACCACCTTGATTACTGTAATGTGGGTAATGCCAATAGAGATTGCGGACCAATTTCACTGCGGGATTTTTTAACAATGGCACAAGGCTTATACCATCGAATGTAGACTTTTCATGTGCTTGTACTTTCGCAAGTTCAAGCACTGTGGGCATTATATCGTCGCTGATAACAGGTTCATTGCAGATAATGCCTAGCTGTGTAGATCCAGGCCATTTCACGATCCAAGGCACTCTGAGCCCTCCCTCATACAACCACCCCTTGCCAGCTCGCAGTGGACTATTGCTAGTTGGCGAACCTTCGGCTGTGCTAAGACCTCCATTATCAGATGTAAATAGCACAATGGTGTTTTCTTCGAGTCCTAATTCTTCGAGGGAGGTCAGCACCTTACCAACCGCTTGGTCCACTGCCTCCATCATGGCGGCGTAGATCGGTTGGTTTTGGATCTGGCGATTTTCGAACAGTCCTTCGGGGGAGAATTCTGCTTGGGCAGTTACAAGATTCGCCGCTTTAGCTTGATACTTTTCTATCAGGTCTATGCGGCCTTGTTGAGGATTATGTACTGAGTAGAACGACAATACCAAGAGAAATGGATCATCACCTTGATTCTCCAAAAATCGTACCGATTCATTGGCCAAGCGGTCGGGTAAATGCTCGCCCTTGGGGCCATCGATGAGTTTGGGGTTCTTGTAGGGTGAAAAATAGCCACCAGGTGGTGAGCCCTTCTCATTACCGCCTAGATTGAATTCGTAACCCTGATTCTCTGGGTAATACCCTACATTTCCAAGGTGCCACTTACCTGCAAAGAAGGTGCTATAACCTTGCTGACGCAATACCTCGGCTATCGTCTTTTCTTGCAGTGGCAAGTATTCCAAATAGCTTGCAGGTAACAAGGGTCGGTTTCTGAATTTCTTGGACAAGGGAGTACGAAGTGCCTCCTCAGGTTGGGGTCCTCCGAACCAATCCGTAGTATGCAACCTCGCGGGGTTTCTGCCTGTCTGGATACTAGCTCTTGTGGGAGAGCATACAGGGCATGCTGCATAGCCATTGGTGAACCGGACCGCTTCTGCTGCCAGCGAATCGATATGCGGGGTTTCATAAAACGAGCTTCCGTAGCAGCCCAAGTCACTCCACCCCAGATCGTCGACTACAATTACTACAAAGTTTGGTTGCACCTCAGCAGGAGAGTGGCCAATCACAGAATTGGCACCAAAACATCCAAAACATACTGTGCCAACGATAGAAGACAATGATATCCAAGCGGTCAGATGGCTACTTTTCATCCCTTAGTTCCTAGTTTCTCAGCAAATGCCTACATTTAGAATCGAGTTTTCTTTGCCCCCTGCAGTCGCCCTACTGACCATCGCCCAACATCCTTAATCTATCGAACCTAGCATACAAAGCCATTCGATACCAAACTTGCCGGCAAGCCGGGGAAGAAGCGGTACTTTCCGATCTACGCAAAGATTAGCAGAAAAACAAATCACTAAAAGTCAGCATTTGTTGTAACTCAGGTGCTAATTTTGGTAATAGATCGCGGACAAAGCTGGCTGTGGATGCGGTCAGATGGATATTAGTGTGGAAGTTGAGAGCTCTGAAGAGGCCGCAACACGATTGAACCAACTATTCGAATCCCTTGCTATTCCAAACCCCAAGACAGAGACGCTTGGTTAATCCAATCGACACATCATTAGCGAATGCGACCTGTCCGATGGCGGGCTGCATTTTTCTTTTATGTGAAGAGGACTGGCTCCTCTACTCTATTCGGGGAATCTCGCGGCCGAGTTCTCGACAGAGGGCGACGGCTACGCGGACACATTGGTCGCGGCGGAGGCCGAAGTAATGGGCGGCTAAATCGAGTTGATTGCCCCCTGCTTCGCACTTGTGGCACTTCCAGGCGTTCTTGCTTGTGGATACGGCAAGTATTGTGCTCGTTGGAGACTTGGAACCGTGGACCGGACAAGGTCCGCGAAGCTCATCGCCACGCTTTTTTGTTGGCCGCCAGTCGAAAAGTTCCAGTACCTTGAGTATCGATATCTGTGTCTTGAGGGCCTTGAAATCAATCGGGTCTAATCGCCGGTTATCGCCATAGTGCATCATCATGGCCTCCACGCTAAGCGCGTCTGGTCTGCTAGTCAAATTGACTCTATGAAAAAAACAGAACAGAGATGAGAAGTCAGTCCTCTGCCTCTTTTCCGGGAGTCCGATCCCGATTCATAACAAGTCCTGTACATGATCTGTTTTCGTTCCGTGACTACGCAGAAATCATTCTCCACTTGTTTTAGGGTCATGGCTGTCAGGAAACTTCATGGCAAGCCAGCGGAAGATGTAATCGATAAGACTCGATGCTTCGGGGATCTCTTTATTCTTGGAATGTCCACACGGCTCAAATCGGGTGTGCTCGAGTTTCGCAGCCAGAACCTTTAGAGGAACGCCGTACTGCAGACCCAGCGAGGTAAGAATCCCTATCGTGTCAAACAGGCCGCTGAGCGTACTCCCCTCTTTGGCAATCTTGATAAACAGCTCCCCCGGTCGGCCATCTTCATAAAGCCCCACAATCAAATACCCCTCCGTACCACAAACACTGAATTTGTGCGTAATTGAGGTGCGGGTCACAGGGAGTCGCTCGCGCGGGATGCTCGCGGACAAGTCCGCAAAATTATCCGCTGGTTGGTGTTCATTGGGCGATGGAGATTCTTCCTGGTGCATAGTTCATTGTTGCACATGTCAGCTCGTTAATCCAACAGTTTGAGTGACAAGCGTATCCCTGTTTGTACTGCCAGTATGTCCGTCCTACGGCCTAAGTCACGGTTCGACAACTAGAGGCCATAACAGGACGAACAACAAAGAACCTTAGTTATGCAACAACGATCCTTTGATTTTGACGAAGCAGCGAAGCCAGCTGAGAAACTCCAGTAGAAAGAACCTGAGCAAGTGGCCGAAGTCACCTCACTCCCTCCACCGCCACTGGTCCGGCCCGACCGGCAAATCGTCTACGATTGCGACCACTCAGAGTGGCCAAACCCCAATGAACTGCACGACCAGGATACGATCACTGTCGACCGAATCCGTGCTGATATCGACGGCCCTGCGCATCGCTTTGTCATCCGGCGGGGTGATACCGTCGAAGCGCACCTGAGCCCCAATCACTTCCATACCGGGCAGGTTGTCGGCATCAGCCATGCCCGAAACGAAGTCCGGGTCGCCTGGGATGAGTCGCTCCAAAATGGCGAGTGGTTCCATGTGGGAGCCATCTATCCGGCCCCAGAAATCAAACCAAACCGACTCACTAACGGCAGACCACTCGCAGAGATCATCGTTGAGCTTAACCGAGAGCACCAGCCGGAAGGCGGCTGGCATGAGACTGACCGGGTTCCCCATGAAACCCCCTACACGTTCGCTGAGTTCAAAGAACTCTGGAAATCTCGCGGCAAGGACCTCACGTACCAGCAGTACCAAGCTACCTTCGAGCGCATCGTAGAGAGCGAAGAGGCGATTCACGCAGAGCTTGGTAGCACCTACAAGGCTCCCCAGCTCAAGGCCATTGCCCACAACCTGGGGGACTTGAGTGCCCGCAGCAATACGAAGGCCGGGAACGCCGAGAGTATTTTTCGCAAGATGCGGTCGTTTTTCTTACTCGATGGGACCGTCTCCTTTGGGATGGGAGAGAGCTACACCGCAGCGGTGAAGGCCAAGGTGCGAGGCGTCACCGCAGAGGCTTACGCGGCCCACCACAAAGAGTTAGCCGAAAAAGTGGCTGAGAGAAAAGAGGCGCTTGCCAATCCACAGACCCTCTACGATTTTCGCAGGTTTATTGTCCTTGCGATGGGTCTAAAACCCTCGCCTTTAGGCGAATCCTTTAGGACTTTATATTAGAGGGATGGAAAACTATCGAACGAGTTCGCACAGTCGCTTTGACATTAAATACCACTTTGTATGGGTAACGAAGTATCGCCGTAAGGTGTTGACAGGTGAAGTAGGTGTACGGGTCCGCGATCTCGTGCGTGAGGTTTGTCTGGCGAAGGAGATTGAGATCCTGCAAGGCTCAGTATCTGGGGATCATGTGCATGTGCTGCTGTCTTGCCCGCCGACGCTGTCGCCGAGCAAGATCATGCAGTATATCAAAGGCAAGAGTTCCAGGAAGCTGATGATGGAATTCAAGCACATTCAAAAACAGTATTGGGGCCGCCACTTATGGGCGCGGGGCTACTTCGTGGCGTCAAGCGGCAACGTGACAGACGAGGCGATAGCCGCGTATATCCGTGGTCAAGACGGAACGGAACCAAGTGACGGTGACGACAAGTTTCAGGTAACTCCCTCGTGAGTGAAGGACTTTAGTCCGTAGCTCACGAAATTTCCCCTAAACCTACCGGCTTCAGCCGGTAGTTGTTGAGTGAGGCCAAAGGCGAAGACGCACTCACTGGCGAGCAGATGGCCCGCTGGGATTCGCTGCACGCGGATCTAGCTCGTGAACGGCGCGCAGCTTGTGGACCGGCACCGACAGTCACGCAATTTGAGAGCGAAGAACTCGGTCAAGTCGAATTCACCATCAAGCAAGGGTACCACGAAAAACGCGAGTGTCCGCTCTGGATTGTGCAGCTCGGTTCTCGAGTCTCCAAACCAACCTTCAAAGAGTTAAAAATTAAAGCCACCATGCTGGGGGGCTGGTATTCCTCTTTCAAAAAGAGCGACGCGGGATTTCAGTTTCTCAGTGAAGAAGCAGCCACGAAGTTTACCAAACTCCTAGAGGGAGATGCTGATCGCCAAGAAATCTTAGCGGGTCGAAAAGAGCGCAAAGAACAAACGGCCGCTGAACGACTCCACGAACTGGGAGATAACCTGCTCGGTCGCGCCGACCAGACCCTTGCCACCAGTGAAGCCTCGCTGCAAAACACCGCTCGGCGGGCTGACATTCAAGTAGGTGTGCGAGGCAGGGCGTATGCCGACCAGGCATTGGCAAGGTCGTTACACTCCGTTGCGAATGTCCTTTCTACCGGAGCAGCCAAGTACCTCGATGGGATTCGGCACAAGACCCACCTGGAAACGCTCAACACCGTGCTTTCTCTCGCCAGATGGGCAAGGATCCGAGCAATCCGAAAAGCCGAAAACGAGCAAGAATATGGCTACGGCCTGAGGGTTCAGGAGGAAGAAGAAAAACCTTACTCTGAAGAGGATATCCGCTTTGCTGAATACCCGTATCCATCCATCTACAGGCGTCACCTGGAGGAGGCAATCACCTATTGTCTGGAGAAAAATGGCTGCAAACAGGCAGCCGCCAAGATGGCCAAAACGGTGCGCCGCATGCCGGGCGAGTTTCTCAAATTCAATCAGAGCCATGATATAGAGCAACTGGCAGACTTTTTGTCACGGGCGAAATCGGTCGGGTTTGACACGACGTGGCTGGACGAGTGCCTGGAAAAACACCACCGCCTACAACGTGCCCACATCGACGAGCCGTCTTGCTTCCCTGTTTGGTGATCGAGCCCAGTCGATCCTGCGCGTTGCCGGAGTTGCGGCAACCTGGCGTCAGTCCGAAATAGTTGGCCAAGCTGCGAGGTCGCGGAAAGCGTTCGATCGGACCGATGCGACTTGCCAACGTTAATCCGCTGTAGTAACTGACGCCGGGGGTCGTCATGAGAATCTGCGTGGGATTAAGTACGTCGTTGGCCGCAGGGCGACTAGCGCGCTGGACAATCTCTTCATCTACGCGAGCGATCTGTTCGTCGCAGACCTCCCACTCCTTGAGCAGGGCGTCCATTTCCAATCGATCGACCGCTGGCAGCGGAACTTCCGCGAGCCAGCGGCGTCCGGCCTGCGTTTGGAATGTCTTGGTCGGATATTGCCAAATGAGGTTGTGACGATTGACGATCCGGTGAATCTTGTTCAGCGTGCGTGTGAGACGCTGGCCCAAGTTCTTGCGGAGCGAGGTCAGTTGACGGTCTTCGCGTTCTTCCTGACTGACCATGTGGACGCGTCGCAGCCCGCGAACGATCTGCCCGGCGGCCAGCCGCTGGCGGTTGAGCCACAACAGGTCGGCGAGCTTCTGAGAGTCTCGTCGATCGGCTTTCTTCTTGGAGGGCTTGTCGGGGTGAATCAACACAATCTCCCGGTACTTCCATTTTTGAAGCTCTTCGATCAGTCAATCGTTGAAACCGCACACTTCGAGGATTGCCATGAACTCGGCGTCCATCTCGGTGAGCTGGCCGAAGAACGCTTCGATCTTTTTTTGGTCGAGTACTCACTTGCCGACGGAGGACAGTGCCCCCGTCTTCGTTGCGGACACAGACGGTGATTTGTTTGGCGTGTTGGTCAATCGCAAGGTATAACATTTGAGAGTTCTCCTGGGTTTTGGCGAGCCGAAGGCTACGCCGTGCTGAATTACCAATCCAGGAGAACTCTACTTTTTTCTTGCACCGTCTCCTCTTTCATAGAATCAACTTCCGCGCCTAATGAGAATCTGAAACTGCACGAGGTCGCGCTGACCGACGCGTGCAAATGCATAAAGACATCGGCTTGGCGGTGCATTCATTCCGCCGTGTCCATGCTCCCAATCGGTCGAGGGACAGGCTCTGCGCCACATTGCGCCACAAGAAGAATTGACGCAGCCGTCAATTTTCATCTCGAAACTGTTGTCGCCTAAATTGACCAGGCGTGACTCCCGTCATTCGACGAAAGCTGCGAGTGAAGTTGTTGGTTCCGGAGTAACCTAGCTCCTGCGCGATTTCTTGGATCGTCATTTTTGGAATCGACAACATATCGCAGGCGACGTCGTAACGAATTCGGTCGAGTAGCCTGCTATAGGTCGTTCCCTCAGACGCGAGCTGCCTCTTCAGCGTTGCCGGACTGACGCCCACCAGCAAGGCTAACTGGTCAAGTGTCGGCAGTCTTCGGTAGGGAAACCGAGAGGCAATTAAGCGGTAAAGTGCATCAGCAATCGGTTCAATGTCTTCTGGACCGAATAGCCAGGCTTCAGTTGCGTCGAAGTTGGTCGCCGACCCTTGCCAGGGCAAGCGGCGACTCAAGAACTCTGTTGGGAAAGCCAGCGCTGAGTCGTTGGGATGAAATTCGGTCTGACACTCCTCAAAGATTTCCAGGGAGCAGTGGCGCTCGCACAGTAATCCTCTCGTCCGCAGCTGTTTCGGGCGCCAGTCGTAATCTACAAACGTACGAATCAGGTGGTAGTACACCATGAGGGTCATATCACTGATGAACGGCTGCCCAACCGAAACGACATTTGGTTCTCGATAGCTGAGCCAGGTTGTGTCGCCTTCAATTTTGAGTCGGAACTCACTCCCTTCGTACGCGATACTGCCAAGTTGGATGGCGACATCGAGACCCTCCTTCACCGTCTTGCAGCTTTTAATTGCGTCAGCGATTGGGCCAAGATGTTCGAGCTGAAAGTCGAGATAAGCCAAAAAGACAGCGTGCGGACATCGTGTTTGCTGCACGACATCAAACGTAAAATCATAAGCTTGCCTCTTAGATATCCATCCGCCAGCTTCGATCAATTCCGCAGGAATCCGTCGGCGGTCAAGGAGCGACTCCGTCCGAATACCGTTCCGATCCAGGATGCTGACAAGTGGAGCTAGGGCTCGGGCATCAAAAAGTTCGATGAACATGCGACAGCCTACTGCCGGATAATTAAAATGAGCTGAAATGAGCGCGTTCGGAGTATTCCGCCCCCCCCCGAATTCACTTAAGGTTAAGTGTAACATCGTTGAAGATTCCTTGAGAAGCCTCTACTTTTTGCTTGAGGTAGCTCGAGGAGCTGAATTGTGAGAATTCCGTTTACGAAGAGGTGAGGTAGAGTGGGCAGAGAAACTTGTCTGTTTCACCGCTCCGACTCTGCGGGAGCCCTGGGAGTCCCGCTATATATCCTTAATAAAGGCGAGCAACCCGACTGCCAGATGGGATTTTGACCTTCTCAATAGACTCAGACGCTCTACGGTTGACGCAACCAAAATACGAAAGGAGTGGCAATATGTCGACACTACGCTACTGTTTGTTCTTCACATGCACATTCTTAGGTATCGGCATCATAGCCGGTGCTTCAGACATCGCGTTCGCACAGACTAAGCAACCGAATATTCTCGTCATCTTTGGTGACGACATCGGCACGTGGAACGTCGGCGCGTACACGCACGGTATGATGGGCCGTACCCCGAGCATAGACAGTATCGCGAAGCAGGGGGCGCTGTTTACCGACCACTATGCCCAACCGAGTTGCACAGCCGGTCGAGCAGCTTTTATCACTGGCCAAATGCCGATTCGCACGGGAATGACGACCATTGGAATTCCAGGTTCGACTCGCGGTATTCAGAAAGAAGACCCGACGCTGGCGGAGGTCCTCAAGTCGCAAGGCTATGCAACTGGCCAGTTCGGCAAGAACCACCTAGGCGACCGCAACGAGTTCTTACCCACCGTGCATGGCTTCGATGAATGGTTCGGCAATCTTTATCATCTGAACGCGGAAGAAGAGCCAGAGCAACTCGATTATCCTGGCCAGAAGAATCCTGCCTATACAAAGAAGTATGGACCGCGCGGCGTGCTGCATGCCTGGGCCACCGACACGGATGACCCAACGACAGATCCGGTATTTGGCCGCGTTGGTAAACAGAAGATCGAGAATACGGGTCCGCTCACTCGGAAGCGGATGGAGACTTTCGACAGCGAGGTGCTAGGCCATACTTTGAAGTGGTTAGATAAGAATGGAAAAGGCAACAAACCGTTCTTCTGCTGGTTCAATACAACGGCCATCCACATCTGGTCGCATCCCCAAAATAAATATCTCCAGCAAGCGGTCGACGAAGGGCGCGCCGAGTCGGATGTGGTGCGAGCGAAAATGCTCGAACATGACGAACAAGTGGGTGCGCTGCTGAAGAAGCTGAAGGACTTGGGAGTCGATGATAACACGATTGTGATTTACACCACGGACAATGGAAATGAATTGATGATGTGGCCCGATGGGGGTTATGCGCCGTTCCGCGGTGAGAAAGGCACCACTTGGGAAGGTGGCGTCCGTGTTCCGTTGCTTGTCAAATGGCCGGCTAAGATCGCTCCCGGAACCGAGCTCAATGGTGTTCAGAGCCACGAAGATTTGTACGCAACGCTGGCGGCGGCGGCGGGTCTTCCGAATCTTAAGTCAGAACTGCTTGAGGGCAGGAAATTAGGCGCCACAACCTATAAAGTGCACCTCGATGGCTATAACAATCTGGATTACTGGGAGGGCAAGTCCGACAAGTCCGCTCGTCGCGAGAATTTCTATTATGATGAGACTGACTTGATGGCGATCCGGGTTGACGCTTGGAAGATGCACATCGGCGTAAAGCCGGACGGCAGTTGGTGGGACGAGAAGTACTATCCGAGCGTTCCCTACGTGTTTAACTTGCTTATGGATCCCATGGAGAAAATGGACCCGCAGAGCCACGAGTGGGGCTATGCCGGACGAAAGTTCTTTGCTCAGAAGATGTGGGCTCCTACGGCTGCCGGCCCATTCCTTGCCGCCCATCTCAAGAGCTTGCAGGAATTCCCGCCTCGACAGGGCGCGGATTCGTTGAGTATGAAAAAGGTGATCGAGGGGGCAATGCAGAAAATGGAAAATCCCAACGGCAGCAGTAATTGATCGAAATCAACCAGACCCGAAGGCTATTCGGGCCATTCGTATCTGAAATCCATTACAAAAGGCGACTTAAGACATGAACATTATCGCTCTGATCATCCAGCTCATTTGTGGGGCCCTGGGAGGAAACATCTCCGGCAAGCTGTTGAAGAATATCGACCTCGGCACGTTAGGCAATTCCATTGCCGGTGTCGTCGGTGGCGGCGTGGGTGGCCAAATTCTCAATGCCCTGGGACTTTTCGCTGGCGCGCAGGGTGGCTCTCTAGATCTGGCCAGCATCATAGGCAACATTGCGTCGGGTGGTGTTGGGGGCGGCGTGATGATGGCGATTATCGGATTGATCAAGTCCTTGCTGGCTAAGAGTAATCGCTAACGTGCGGTAGATAGTTGGACTTGGCATCCAAGATCTACAAAAGGTATCCGTCGCGGCGGTGGTAATTGCGGCTGCAGTTAGTCGGCAATTAAAACCAGGGTGACTTTATACCTGCAATCGAGGTCATGACTGTCACGACTCACTCGTCAGTTGACAGATCGGGAACTTCGTTTGGGAAAGTTTTTCGATTCAAGCGTTTTTCAAATATATTTAGTACGAAGGAGAATCAAGATGTCTGGTCTACTTGAAGCGTTACTCGGGGGCGGTACACATACCGTTGAAAAGGTAAGTAAAGATACTGGAATCGATGCAAATCGTGCAGAGCAAGCTTATGGTGCAGCAGTCGGGACAATACTCAGAGGTCTCGAAGCAAAGTCCCAGACCAAGGAGGGTGCCGACAGTATTTGGGACATGCTCCGGAAACAGGTCGAACAGGGATCCATTCCTCCCGATGCACCGACCGAATCAAACGATGGTATTCAGGTTCGAGACATGGATCCCAAAGCTGTCAATGATATCTTGTCGGTCATCTTTGGCGAGAAAGCGCCAAAAGTTGAGGGTGGCTTCGGCAAAGTCATCACGCTCGATTCGGAGGCTACAAAGAAAGTTCTCGGGAAGGTTCTGCCTGCCGTTCTCGGTGGTATATTTGGTGCAGCCGAGAAAGACGCTGAGGAAAGTCCTCGGGCATTGCCGAGAATCCTCGGTGGCGCACGCACGGAGATGGAAGAGAAGCAGCCTAAGTCGCGCGGCATTTTCGACGCCATCCTCGACCGTGATGGCGACGGTGACGTAGATCTCAGCGACCTCAGTCAACTCGCGGGTATCTTTGCATCTAAGCCTAGATAATTGGTTACACGGGAAAGGGGGGCATTCTGCTGAAGAGTGCAGAATGCCCTTTTTCATGCTATTTCGATAGGCCCATGTTTCACTACCTGTTTTCGAACCGTGGTGTGTTATCCCTAGAAAACCCCCGGCTTTGCCGGGGGACTGGCAGAATTTGATAGTTCCGTAGTAAAAGAAGAGGCCTCCATCTCGTGAACCGCTCAAAGCTCATCGAGAAAGGAGACCTCCGTGTCAGATTACAGCAGCCTAAACCACACGAAATGGGAGTGCAAGTATCATTTAGTTTTCATCCCGAAGTGTCGCCGCAAAGTGCTTTACGGCAAAGTTCGCCAGTCGCTTGGAACGGTATTTCACGAGTTGGCAAAGCAGCGGGAAAGCGAAATCGTCGAAGGGCATTTATGACCAGACCACGTGCACATGTTGATTCGGATTCCTCCGAAGTACTCGCTATCGCAGGTAGTGGGCTACATCAAAGGTAAGAGTGCAATCCGGATGGCTCGGGACTTCATGGGGCGTTACCAAAGCTTCAAGGGTTACCACTTTTGGGCACGAGGCTACTTCGTGTCGACGGTGGGGATCGATGAGGCGACGATTCGCGAGTACATTCGCCACCAGGAAGAGAATGACCAGAAAAGTGACCAAAACCGTTTGTTTTAGAACTCGTATGCCCTTTACTAACTAAACTACCGCTTTGAGCGGTTCACAATGGAAGCCACCGGCTTTGCCGGTGGTACCTCACTGCGAATCAGATAGCTGACCGGCATGTCAGCTACTTGAGCCTGGACAAGCGTTAACTCAGCCTGTGCTACCATCGATTTCTTTTCGGGCTTGAATGTCGCTGGAGAACTGTTCACACGCCGCGACTCAACGTGTAGAAATGACAATTAGAAGCGGTTTCCGACTACCCCTTTGGCTTCATAGAAATGCTAAAACTTGGTAAAAGATGCTAAAACTTGCTAATGCTATTCAGGCTGCCAAAGGTGTAGTAAAATCCGTTTTAAGCTTGTATTTAAGTAGTTTCAGCAGATTGCGTGTGGGAGCCTCATAACCTCGAGGTCGTCGAGGCCCGTATATTAAAAAGATTGAATTACGAGACAATCCTGATGTTAAGTGACGCCCAGGATCCACCTCGGGGTCAAATAACGCATGCGAATATCACGACTGAGATGAACACGAGATTCGCCACTAGAAGGTTACGGAGCTCCGTATCGTGTAGCAGAAGGGCCGTGTTGAGAACGGCGACTCCGCCTGCTAGAAGATGACCATATGTAATTCGAGACATCGGTGGGATCGGTACAGCCAGACGCCGTGCGAATTTCCAAAACCAGGTGTATTCGGTACAATCAAATGATGGTACTGTCCAGCACTGTCCGTAGTAGAAAGTCAGAAAACCAATGCCAATGAGCGCTAGGCCCATCCCTACCATTCGCGGCTGGTCCCTCAGCCCTGCCCAAACGATGGTGGCTAGACCGATCATCAAGAGACCACTGCGTGCCAGGGCCAGGTAGGTTGGCTGGTCGATGAACTCGGCAATGCCCAGCCAAAGCACAAAGGGACTAAAGAGGCACAGGATGAATAATAGGAGGATGTGAGAAAGACCTCTCATGCAATGCCTTCCTTTCTGACTCCTTCAGACAGAAGCCCAGTGCAAGTGTTCACTGGGATGCAACGCGGTGGATCCCCTGCGACAATTCGGAGGGGTATCCGCGCATCCCGGGCGGCAGCTTCGGCGAAGATTCCACCCAGCAGACGATCTGCCGCATATTCGTACGGTCGCGCTCCGAAGCTATGACTCGAGGTTTGATCCAGTATTGCTGCGACGACTGCCGGATCAATGGATTCGATGCGCAACCCATATTCCTCTCCAATAGTCCTCACTGCGTGAGCGACGACATGAGCCATCGCTCGTGCGGACAGCGGTTTGAAGAGGAGAAATGCTCCGATCCGGCCGATTAATTCGGGGGCAATACCTGCAGAGTGAAGGCCCTGGCGACATAGTTCGTCGACCAGGGCAGGATCGTCGAAAGCGTCCTGACGTGTTGCCTCGTCGACAAGTGATTCATTTTCGAGATTGCTGGTAAAGATGAAGACAGATTGACAACAGTTGATTTCCCTTGTGCCTGAGGCATTCCGCGCTGACGTCGAAAGCCTACCCGCATCCATCGCATTCATGAGTGTTTGGAGGACGGTCGGGTGCGCCTTTTCGATCTCGTCGAACAACACGATATGTCTCGGGTTGGCCGCCAGCGCGTCGGTCAGCTGCGCTCCTTGGCCGTGGCCAACATAACCTTGCGGTGCACCGAGCAGTTGACTCCGGCGATGGGCCTCCCCGTACTCGGACATGTCCAGTCGCATAGTTGCATAGTTACGACCCTCCGGAACAAGACGCTTGATCACCTTGGGGAGAACCTCCGCGGACTTCGTCTTGCCTACGCCAGTGGTCCCCGCAAACCAGAGCGTGCAGGGGCGACGCGGAGAGCGTCGTGCCAGGTGACCGACAACGCGTTCTGCCAAACTTGGAAGCACGTGATCTTGGCCAAAGACTTCTCGACCGAGTTCTCGGGCCACGTCCTCGGCCTTGAGATGGATTACCTGGTCCTCCGTACGAGAACGAAGCGCTTCAACGGCATCGACATCCGTCAATGAATTATTGGAGTACGCCTGCCCGCGTACATCATGGACAATCGAGGAAGCGGGCTGCGCATAGAGTGGCTGAAGGTTGGCTGTCACCCAACTGCGTGCCACCGCCGAATTTGGAAAACGACACTCCGTATGACGGAACCACTGACGTACTTCTTCCCCAGCAGAATCGCAGCGCACACGTGGCCGTATTTTAAGTGCGACGAACTTGCTGGCCCTATCTACAACGACGGTAACTGCTGCCCGAGGCGGATTTGCCCCCTCGGGCATTTGCTGATCGACAAACTCGACCCGTCCGCCCCCCGAGCGGGACAGCTGATCTACGACTCCTGCGAATTGATCCACAAATTTGGCCATGTGTACTCTCCGGTTCACCCCGACATCTCGCGAGTATCCTTGAACTTGCCCAAAGCACTGTGGAGGTCGCCGTTACCACCACATTCTGGGCAGATCGGCCGGTCCTTTTTCCCATTCTCCGGCTCCTGAGGAAGCCATACTACGTCGTCGAATAAGGTTCGCTCGTGGTCGACAGTACCAAAAACGCGATCAAAGACTCTCAGGCCAAGAGATGCGGCTATGTCCGGATCCATGCGGATCTGGATCAGGTTCCGATTGCCGATTCTGCCGAGAAGGCCACCAAACCGCGGGTGGTTTGTGCCATGATGCAGAAGCGCCATCAGCATGAATGATTCGAGGCCCGCCAGACGTTGAGTGGCACAGACCGGTGCTGCGGAAGATCCGACGGTATTTTTAAAGCCTTCTTTCAGGAATGCTCGGTACCTCGTACAGAGCACACAACGATGGCACGCTCGCGTAGTGTCCGGGTGCGTGAAGGTAATCTCAGCGCCCAGACCTCGTTCATACATTTGTGATGCTAGTGTGGGAATTCCCCACTGCAGGCCGATGCGGTTGTTACGCGATTGGGCTTCAAATGAGTCGGTTCCTGCCACACTGACCGTCACGAGCGGCGGTAATTCCCTACAGATGTCGCCGCCGAACCCTGGAAGTGGCAATTCCAGCATCGGTTCGCGAATCAGCCTGTCGAAGGCATGGTCGTCGATCTCGTCTACAGAATGTTGCAGAGCGACCACACGTATGTTGGGATTGATTCGAATGAGCTCGCGCTTTACTGCTTCGACCTTAGGCAATCCAATTTCGTCACGGAAGACACCCTGTGTCGCTATATTGCTCTCCGAAACGACATCCGGGTCTACTAGGATGAATTCCTGGACGCCAGCACGGGCACAGTAGAGAACCGAGTCTCGGATGCCACCGACACCGATAAAGACCAGTCGGCTAGCAGCCAACCGGGCCAGATCGTACGCCTCATGAACGCGGATGAATTGCCGTGAAATATCGACGATCGCTCGGCCTCTCGACTCACTCAGAACATCGGCTGGGGATTGGATGGGCGCCGGCGGACGCTCCGAATCAAGCGTTGAAATCTCCGACAGTGAATGAGCGTGCATATCGGCGTCGATCGGCTGGTCGTTCTCATCAACAGGTACGAGTTCGACCAATTCCAGATTGCCTTCTCGGTCGAGAGTGTATGGAAAAACTTCATATGTGTGTCCGTCGACAGCCGGGATGACGATCCAGATGTGCAGTTCCTCGACTGACCGCTTCGCCTCGAGAATCTGCTGGCCATACTCGCGATCGCCCGACGAGGGTCTATGAACTCCCGGTGGATGCGAGTGAGGGCTGCCGATGTATTGAATTCCGTTTGGCTCCCAATCATCCTTGATGATGGCGTTCAGTCTCTTCACATCGGGCTTGTTGGTGACGGCTGTGCCTTGGGAAGTCTCATCAAATGCGTAGTGTGTGATGACGCCCGTTTCCGCGTTCATACCCAGCATGCCACTGTGCTCGGGTTGTTCGGTCCCGATAGTCTGGTGCATCTTACGTAGCACGGAATCTGCGCGGACGAGGAACTGCCTGCAATTTGTCTTTCGAGGCGAAGGGGTCAAAGCGGAATCAATCATTGCACTTCTCCTATTTCTCAATTTAAAAGTGGCACGTCAGCAATCAGAACTTCTTGCCGTAGCGGATGTACTGCTCGGTTTTTTCGCACCAGCTGGCAGCGACTTGTTTGGCCTTCCTAAGTGTATGGAGCGGCTTGGTCCAGCACACGTAACGTCCACAGCTGTCGCTCAACCGATGGGTGCTATGGGCGTCGTCCGGTCGCCCGCAATAGTCAGGTTGTGAAGCGATGTAAACTATCCAATCCCCGCTCTGCTGTTCCTGAAATCTGAAACGGAATAGGTGCGATCCGCTTCTGGTCCTATAGGTGTCATTAACGCTTCTCATCGTCCATTTCTCGTGCTAGCCGAGGTGATCGAGGATTATCGGACAACTCTGCGCGAGCTACGCTGCGCAAAGCGAGCCGAGACCCCAAGTGACGTTGAGGTCTCAGCTCTCCGTTGTTGCTCATTGAATGACGGAGCAACGCGCGCCTTGAGAGAGGTACTGATCCTCGCTGTGCCACGTGCCAGCTGGGAGATCGTCATCCCCGCCGTACCACGTGCCAACAGGCAGATCGCCGACTCTCTCGGAGAGCGACCAACATGGCCACTCTCGCTCGTCTATAGCGGCGCCGAAGAATGTGCTGTTGCACCACATGACTCGGCTCCTTTCTAGAAAGATATGTGCATCCCACCCCGAGCCGGAATGCTGGCTCATTCGATCGCGGGATCTGCTTTGATCCCAGTGAGGCAGTCACACTGCAGACTTTGTTCGCAGGTCGGGCCTCTGGTCGGTTCTAGAACGAAATCAAAAACTTAAGCCAATGCTTATTGTCATACGACAATAGAATATACCTAGATGTTGTCGTTCGTCAATAGGTGTAAGTAAAAAAATTTCGCTGGGTATCTTGGGGAGGTCACGGTGCAATGGGGCGACCTGGCTCCCGCGGTGCCAGTTTGAAGGCCACGAGCTCATCCACCGAGAAATAGAATCGACCGTCGATCCGGATCCCAAGGCCATGGGTCTCGACATAGCAGTTGACCCGCTGTCTTGTAACCTCCAGGAAACTGGCGGCCGTTTGGACGCCAATGACTGGTAACCGATAGCGAGCTTCTTCGTCCTCAATGCCGATGCGACGAGCGATTTCGTCAATCGCCATGCCGCGACGCGCGAGCTCTCTGCAGAGCTTCAGACGCAGGCTGTCGATCTTTGATGTCGGAGCGTCCAGGTTCGCCACGGACCATCGCCCAAGGGAAGCTGACTTCAATTGTCCGTCATCTAGTTCGGCGCCACGCGTCGCCCCAGCTCGGCCTTGTCGATTCGTCTTTTTCACGGCGTTGGTATGTGAGCGCTTTCGGGTAGCTATCTCTGCAGAATTTTGGGGGAGTTCAGTAGTATACACTCAGATTCTCCAGAATTCCCCTGCGAATGCAGTACTAACGGCGGAAACGACCAAGTTCAGGTTCCGATCGCATGGCTTCTGCCGTACTGGGTGGTTCTGGGCGATGTGCTTCAGAACGGGGACCGGCGACTGCATTGTCTGATGCGGGAGCCAAGCCCATGCGGGGCTTGGACATACTTGGACTCAGTTAGCCTGTCAAACGAATCGGTTTGTTGGACCTTTCCGGGGCACAACCTGCTCGCCGACTACGTGACTGACAACGAAGAGACTGCCAAAGAGAGAGCTAAGTCACTGCGGCCAGTACGAAAAAAAGTCCTTGAGATCAACTTGCGTAAAAGATTTCCCGCCTGGGAAAATGCTCGCTCAGCCGTCAAATGCTCGCAGATTCGCCGAAATCCTACGGCCTTGGTGCAATGGAACAGCTCTTGTTGCTTCGACAGTTGGACAAAGTGTACGCAGGATCGACTGCCTCCGCTTCTACAAATCTCTCGGCAACAAGCCCTTATTCTGAATCCGTTCGATCTCGCTATGGGAGATCATCCACTCCGAAGAGGTCCCTCGGCCACTCGGCCGCTTGCTGGCATTGATCCGTTCGAGCCGACACCACTCACGCACCGTAAAGGGTGCTTTGCCCAAAATCTCGGCCGCTTCCGCTACGGTGTACCACTCCTTCTGGAACTGCGGCTCCCTGTAGGATGATAAGGCAAGTTCAATTCTCGACAGGCGGTCGTCAAGCTGCGTCAAGATGTCGGCAAAGTCGTGCATTGTTTTCACACCAGGGGCTGTTCGGATGGTGAGAATTCCAGAAGTCTTTGATCAGAAAGGGGGATCGATTCCGGCTGTTCACATTCTTGCTGGTGACGATTCCCCGAGTCTGCAGCGGATGGGAAATGCGCTAAACGTGTTGCATTGGTCTCGCTGCTGTCCTCATGAGCAAATCCTTGACCAAGATTTCCTGCCGGGCCGCAGCAAGGGCACTGTTCGTCGCGACTCGTGGAGGCCGTGATCGCATTGAGTGAAAACTGATCAATATGAAAATAGTCCCACCCACCAAACTCCTGGCCGTTCACTAGTGCCAGAAACTGGGAAAGGGCCGCCTGGGCAGTCAGTTGGTTGAGATTGGCGATGCTGGGTGTGGCGTCGGCCGCAAGATTACGAACGTAGCCACCAGCCGCATGTTGAACCCGTTCATACTCATCCATCAGATCGATGGCGGCCTGCGCAGGATCGTATCCACGGCAGCAGACCAGGCAAGCGTTTTCTCCAGGCAAGACGACCCGCACTTGTCCGCCGGCGATCACTTCCTGCTCATCCACGAGGACGTCACAGCCCAGGTCGATCAGGGGAATACTGGAACGGACGGCCAAATCATTGAGCACCATCCGGGCACCATCATTGTCGACACAGCCGAACAACACGGTTGCGTCTTTGAGTCGATCCTGCGCCGCCTGCTCGTTCAGAGCGCATGGGTAGGGATAGACCGGGATTGCCGGATTTCGATGGCTTGCCCATTGTGCAGCCAGGGTCACCTTGGGCGTTCCCACATGCTCCGGAGTGGCATAGGGAATACGTGGGAGATTTGACCATTCGAGTTCGTCTGGATCCACAAGCACAAAGAATCCTTCTTCGGCAGCACCTATCGCAATCAGAGTTTGAAAGAGGGAAGCGCCGTTACCTCCGAGGCCCACGATGCCAATTCGCTGCTGGGCTAGCCCACGTTGATTCCACCCAGGAATCCTCAATTGTCGATCGTAGATTGCCGAATCATTGAAATTCCTCGCAGGCCCTTGTCCCACGTGGTGGATTTGGGCAGGTCTTCCGAGCACTTCAATTCGTTGTACCTCGTGAAACGAACTCTGATCACGGTCCCAAACGAGTGCGTCATACCTATCGAACTGGTTGTTGCCGACGACCATCAGCAGGGTGACCGGGTTGGGCAAGTGCTCCGTCAGATACTTTGCGTCACGATAGGCATGGGACTCATCAATTCCACTAAACCGGGGGACGCCACCACCCGGGTGGCTATGAAACTCCATGATATCCTGGCGAGTGATTGAGGCTCGAAAGTACAAGTAAGCGAGAAGCTCGCGAGTCGGGGTCACTCCGCCTGCCGACTGATGTGCCAAGTCGGATGCGCCGGGAAGCAGCAGTTCGTTCATCATGAAAACCGTTCCCTGGGAGGTTCGTATGTGGCAACCCAGTCCAAAAGCCATCTGTTCATACCGGGTATCTTGTCGCATGTGGGCGCACAGAGCGTCCGCTTCTCTACGCCGCATACGCAGCGTTCTTTTGTGACCAAAGCCAGTCCTCACGTGGTTGTCGGCACGTTTCATGTTCATCTCCTCTTAAAAAGTCGTGGGATTGGTGAGGTTAGCGCGAATCAGCTCTATGAAGGTGATCAGATCGTCGCGCAGTGGATTCCAGTCGATCTTCTCATAACAGAGCCAAGCCCAATCGCGCCATCCTGGAGTGATAAAATTTGGCGTGCATGCTGGATGGACGTCCTGGAGCAACGACCCCAGGAATCTCATCCCTTTCGGGATATAAACTCTATTTCCTCCAACGCCTGGAGGAACCATCGGGTAGGACCTTGGCAACTCAATGAGCACAGGTATCCAGTGGCGGTCATAACCTAAAGGCAATTGGACATGTTCCACGATGACAAACCGCCTTCGCTCATCGACCCAGAGGGAGAACCCTGCACAGGATAGGTTCCTGAGGTCATGTTCCAGGGTAGACATCTTCGGACTTCTCCTTTCCGCGAATGTGGTCAGGAACGTCTCGAAAATAATCGCTGGGGTTCACTCTAATCCGCTGTCCTGGGTTCACCAGGATGTTCTCCCCGGAGGAGAGTTGCTGCACCAAGGTGCGGTTCTTGGGGATTGCCGCAACTTCTCGCAAGGTGTCCGAGTCGAGGGACCCGTCGTTGTTGAGGGGGACGTCGACCACTCTGCCATTGACCATCTGTTGCATGATCATTCTCCTTCTTTCGAATTAAGGTGAGGGAATATAAATAGGGATAGATTTCACACTAGCGCTTGCCATTTTGGCTGTTCAGCACGATTCTTAGCACTCCTACCAGCACTACCAGGATGAGCCCAAAGGCCATCAGGCCATGCGTTCTGTTGGTGATGGAAGAGCGCGTCCCTAGGTACTCCATGGTTCCCAGGAAAGCAGAAATATCTTCATGCATGCTGACTGCCGTGAAGAACGCGACAATTGTCAGGGCGAAAGCGACGACGTTAGGCCATTTGATTTCCATAGTCGATTACCTCTCTCAATCGGGGGATTGTTTTTTGATTTCCTGTTTTCCCCTCCCTACCAATGGCAAGGGAAAACAATCGCTAACTCGTTGCAAGGCTAGGGGTAAAGTGAGAACAAAAACGGGCAGGTGTGGCAAAGCTTGAAGCTGTCGCAAACGTCGCTGACTTGCCTGCAACACCCGCCGGTTGGGTACGATGATCCATAGTTCATGGGCCTCTAGCTCGTTTGCTTTTCTGATATCGTTCTCGATTCGACGTGTTGTCATTTCGATCTCTACAGCGATCAACTGGCCGCCTGGGAACAGCGCGGTGAAATCGCTGTAACCGGTATGGCCGCAGGACCGCGAATGAACCTGATAACGCACAATCGCTCCGACCTGTTCGAATGCCTGTGCCAACGGGGCCTGTAAACTACGATCATGGATATAGCCGCCATTCATAATGTGGGTCTCCCTGAAGCCTGGCCCTCATCATGAGCTAGCAGAACCTCCGCTCCTTCTTTGGTGGGAGTGAGGACAATTGCCGCTCGACCCCGTGCCTTCGTCTGCAACTGGGTCTCTCGTACAAGCCCTTGCTCCACCAGTAGCCTTCTCAATTCAACCGCCTTGCGTGGGCTAATCTGGGCGAGCTTGGGGTACTTGCTGGAAGGCATCCCGGGGTGATCGACGATTGCTTGCAAGAGTCTCAATTTCGCATTGTCTCGGCTAGGAATGACCTCCGATTTGCTTTGTGACGTAGGCTTCACCACAGGCGCTACTTCGTCTGGTGTCCAGTTGGCAAACTCATCCGCCTCAATTGTCGGCAAATCCAACAAAGGACCCAAATTGGCTTGGTCGTGATCGTCGTCGGAAGTACGTGTGTTCATCATTCAAAAGGGTTCTGATTCTTGGGAAAGAGATTGGAAACATGGTTTCTGGTGCTTTGATCCAGGCCGTTTCGACTATTAAAGCGGAGGTCAGGTACGCGAAACAGAAATGGTCGACGGAGAGTTCGGCCTTGCCCCAGGCAGCCGACAAACATTCCGGGAACCAAATTCGTCGTGAGCCAGCGGCGCTGGTCGGTGGTCAGTCCCATGGCCGCTCCGATGGTGTCGTAGTCATTTGCCGAGGCACAGCGACCAAGAAACTTGTTGGGTGTGTTCGATAAGATTGACCGGGTGAGGTCGGCCGATTGCACACTCAAGTCGAGCCCAATCCCAGTACCGCGTATGGCACCAATGAGATCAGCCACGCTACTGTCTCCACGGCTACACAACCGCGCCGCTTCGTCGCAAACCACCAGCAAATCCATCTTGGGATTGGATAGGCCACGATCGAGGCGCGAGCGAAACTCCCGGAGCAATAGTGCATTGAGCAGCAGGTTTTGTTCGATGTCGGTGATCCCGGAAAAATCGAAAGCCAAGTGCAGGTTGGCCAGGTCTTCAGACGTCCAGGCAAAGCGGTACCGGAGGACTTCATGGAGGCTAGCAAGTATCGGGTTGAGGCTCGTGACGAGCGCACGCCGAGATTCGGCATGGGCCCCTTTGTCTGCTGCCGCGGCCTCTCGAACGTCGAAGAGAGTGGGGTAATTTTGGCTACCATCCAGCACACTAAACTGGCGATAAAGTTCCAAAATGATCAAGTGCAGCAAACGGGCCGACTTTGCGGGCAAGTCGAGCACGCCGACAAGCCCGTCCGCGAGGACCGACGCATAGTTTCTCGGATCGGTGTACTTGGGAACATGCAAGGGATTGATTCTCATCTGTCGCGCTGGCACCACGATCAGTTCAACTCCCACCCTCTCCAGATAAGGCTTGAGGAGGGCGTACTCCCGCTTGCGAAAATCGAAACTCCAGAGACCACCTAGCAGGCACGCCATTTGTAAGATATGGATTCGACTGCGAGTCGTCTTGCCCGAACCGGTAGTGTGAATAGCGTTCGAAAAGTGCGGCGCTTGGCGGGGTGATTTGGCAACTGAAATTTGCAGCGCACAGATGTGCAGTTCTTTGAATTTGGGAAGATACGGGCTTTAGCCCTTATCTTCTCCAGATTCTCAGAAAGGCGCAGGAGTGTACGCTGACATGGAACAATGGACCGAAGTTCGTCGCCGGGTACTCACCGGCGAGTTGAGTAAGCGCGCGGCTTGCCGCGAATATGACATCAGCTGGCATACGCTGTCGAAGATGCTCACGCATGACGAGCCGCCCGGCTATCGGCAGTGCAAGCCACGAAGCAAGCCGGTGCTAGAACCGTTTCTGCCCATCATCTACGAGATTCTCACCTCGGATAAGCAGGCGCCGAAGAAGCAACGCCACACAGCCACACGCATCTTTCATCGTCTGCGCGATGAGCATGGTTACCCCGGTGGGTACACCAGTGTTCGCATTGCGGTGCGTGAATGGAAGCGAACAACCCAGGAAGTCTTTCTACCTTTGTCTCATCCACCGGGACAAGCTCAAGTTGATTTCGGCTATGCCTACGTGGATTTGGCAGGCGAGCGTGAACAAGTTGCCTTGCTGGTGATCACCTTGCCTTACAGTGACGCCTTTTACCTGCAGGCGTTTCCGCGTGAGTGTACCGAATCATTTCAAGAAGGTCATAAGCGAGCGTTTGAATTCTTCGGTGGCGTGCCGACGCGGATCAGCTACGACAACCTGAAGATTGCTGTCACGAAGATCACCGGTAGTCGTCAGCGTGAGCTGACCACTGAGTTCCTGAGACTCAAGAGCCACTATCTCTTTGAGTCTCATTTCTGTTTGGTTCGTCGAGCCAATGAGAAGGGGCATGTCGAGAACCTAGTGGGCTACGGCAGACGCAACTTCTTGGTCCCGATTCCCAAGGTGAATACACTTGCTGAATTGAATGAGGAACTAGAGCGACGCTGTCGCGTCGATCTGGATCGCACCTTACGTGGTAAATCGGCGAGCAAGCGAGAACTTCTCCGGGAAGAACTCGCTGCGCTGCTCGACTTGCCTCGGCAAGCCTTTGATGCGCGGCGAGTTACCGGGGCGAGTGCTAACTCGCTCTCACTGGTCCCGTTTGATACGAACCGCTACTCCGTCCCCGTAAAATACGCTCATCGGCAGATCACGGTGGTGGCGAGCGTCGATGAAGTTCGCCTGACTTTTCACGGAGAGCTGATCGCCAGACATTTACGGCACTGGGGCCGAGAAAAGCACGTCTTTGATCCGGTGCATTACTTGGCACTGCTTGAGCGAAAGCCAGGAGGGCTGGACCATGCCAAGCCACTGGAGCAGTGGAATCTTCCTACCTGCTTTACGGTGCTGCGCAGGCGTATGGAGACCGAGCCTGAGGGGCTGGGAACTCGTGAGTACATTCGCACTCTCAGGCTATTGGAATCTACTTCGGTCCAGGAGTTGGCTGACGCCATTGAGTATGCCCTCGACATTGGCATCCACGATGCCGATAGCATTCGTGTCATCTTGCAGCATCGACGTGAGTCGCCTGTGGGACTGTTTTCGCTCGCAGGTCGTCCTCACCTGAAGACGGTTGCAGTGACCGAAACAAGCGTCTCGGCTTATCAGACACTGCTCACGGAGGACGCATCATGAGCAAGACCGAAACGAAATCGACGGTACTGGTAAAGCATCACCTGAAGCAATTAAAACTGCCCACCATGCATGGTGAGTGCGAGAAGGTGGCTGCTCGTTGTGCTGGTGAGAATCTCGATCACCTGGCGTTCCTGCTCTCGCTGTGCGAGTTGGAACTAGTGGAGCGGGAACGACGCGCTGCCGAGCGTCGTCTCAAGAGTGCGAAGTTCCCAGCTCATAAGTCGCTCGATGAGTTCGACTTTACCGCTCAACCATCGGTGAACAAGCCGTTAGTGCTGGAACTGATCAAGGGAGAGTACCTCGACAATCGGGAGAATCTCATCTTGGTCGGTGCCAGCGGCACCGGGAAGACCCACTTGGCCACAGCACTGGGAATGGCTGCTTGCCTGGCGGGCAAGAAGGTTCGCTTCTTCCGGGTGACCGAGCTGATCACCACTCTCATTGAGGCTCGGGATGAGAAGCTGCTCTTGAGACTACGCAGTCAGTTGGCCAAGCAGCATCTACTGATCCTTGATGAACTGGGCTATGTGCCGGCTAGCAAGGTGGGAGCCGAACTACTGTTCGACATCATTGGCACCGCCTACGAGCGGCAGAGTCTCATTGTCACCACGAACCTGCCCTTCGAGAATTGGACCGAAGTGCTTGGCAGTGAGCGGCTCACGGGGGCCGCCCTCGATCGGCTAACGCACCGCTGCCAGATCATCGAAACCACAGGTGAAAGTTATCGACTCAAGGACGCACAACGTAGGCGTCGAAAGAAGACCAAGGAGTAGTCGTGACCTAAGCGGGAGGGTCTGATACAATCCCCGCACATACCTAGCGCTGCAATTTTCGACCGCCAAGCGCCGCACTTTTCAAACGCTATTCACAGCGAACCGATCTTTTCAACGATACTTGCCTATCTTCTGTTCGATGAAGCACTCTCTATCGTTCAGATTGGCGGCTGCATAATTATCCTCATCGGTATTAATCTCGCAGCACGAGCCGCAAATCTGGATGCTGCTATTGTTCGCAGCTTTGGGAGGTAATTTCTCCAGACGCCAACGAGTCTCTTAGTGAGTCTCAAGAACTAACTGATACGTGACACTACCAACACCCCACCCTTTTGCAACTCGATAATCTTGTCGGAACCTGCTGAGGTGTCCGCACCGCTGTCAATTCGCCCTCGCTGAAACTCGTAGCGGATGCATCACCCGCGGCGGTTTAGGACTTTAGCAAACTGCTGGAGGTGTCTCGCGTCAGCAGACGCCTCAGCGAGTTCGGGTCAGTGAAAGGCGCAGTCAAAGCGATAGCGCCTGGCCACGTTTGGCGGCCTGCGAGCGACTGCTATCGTGACCCAGAACGAACCGCCATGTTGTGCAGTCGGCGTGAAAACCGCTGACGATAACTGCCTGTCGCCAAGTCCGGCGGATTTATCGACCGCCGCTACTTACGCCGCCCCTAAACTTGCGGCGGTTGGGAACATCGCTGTTAGTTGGAGAGCTGCACTAGCTGCATAACGTCCGCGATAACCGAGTCGCGGGAGTTGATTTTCCATTGTCAAGGCGCCCGGCTACCGCGACTTCGGTTGATCGCTTTGTTATGTTGCGGGATCTTTGAGCTGGCGGCGCACGCGTCGAGTCCAACACATATGGGAACCGACAACGAAAAGAGCGGCGAAAACAATCACTAGTGAAGTGTACACGTAATGTCGAAATACGTATGCATAGATTTCATAAGGATCTTCTCCAAGGCTCCCCAAGTAGATGATCACACCAATCACCGTGGCTATGAAAAGTTGAGCCATCGCAATCCAACGGAGTATTTTTTTAGCACTGCATCGAACTGCCAAGAGCGTTCCGACAACGAATCCTGCGGTGATGCTGCCAAAGTAGATTATTTCAGCAGTTGACGCCAATTCAACGGAAAACGCGTCTGGCGCGTAAGCTCCGATGAGCATTCCCGTCATGGAATGTCCGACGATAATCGCCCATTGCATTACAGGCGTCCGGGAAAAAGTCATCAAACAAGCAACATAACAAGTAATGGGTGGGGATTTCCTTCTTATAACGCAATCATACATATTCTTCTTTTTCGCTGCAAAGCTATGCTGCGATTTAGCCGAAGACGCGAGGGGGCTGAGCAACTAGGAACGAATATTGCACATTCTAATCTCGTGAACTTAAAGAGGCCGAAAACCCGGAGCCGGGTGGCTTGCGGCCGCGAAAAGTGTGCAGGATCGCACGCAAAGGAGACAGAAAGACATAAAAGACACAGCGGAGCCAATTCAGAAATCGCCGCCAAAATTTCGCAGAATAGATTTCGGGCAACGCGGTCTTTTCGGCAGTTACCCTATGAAGGCAGAAAACTTATTCTGGGGGAGGTGAACCATGCGATGGCTGACTTTAGATTCGGATGGATCGTCGCCTTCGATAATTCTGAAAAGCAAGAGGAACACATTGAATCGACTGATCACCCTCATTGTTTTGGCGTGCCTAAGCTTCCTGTTCATCATCGCGGCATGCGCAGCCCAGCAATCCGATCGACTGATAATCACGATGTGGCAGCACCACATGGTCTCAGGCGAACGAGAAGCAATCGACGCCGAAATTGGACGATTCCGCCAACTGCACCCAGAATCCAGCGCGTCTTTCTCTAACCCATTGTCAGGTTAGGTTTTATCGAGAAAATAGAGAGTTAATGGGGCCACAAAACCTCTAACAGAATTGTCGCCTCACGTCTGCCAAGAGCACCCTTCGAGATTGGGATAGTGAGGTAATCTGAATGCAGCAGTGCAAAAAGATTGTCATCCCTCTTATCCCCATGTGGAATGACAAAGGATTTCAC
>NZ_SJPS01000013.1 GCF_007860015.1 Bythopirellula polymerisocia | reverse complement strand
GGAGCGGCATGCGCTGGAGCGAAGCCGGCTCTGACGCCGTCTGCCACCTCCGCGCCCTTTACCTCAGCCAACCCGGCGGCTGGGGCGACTACTGGAAAAATTACCCAACCTAGCTCCACTACCCACAATCATGATGCTCACACTGCGGAATTCATTTAGCAGGCCGTATTCCCCCACGAGGTGCCAGACTTCCTTTAAATTCGCCAATCCAAACCTATGTCGAGGGCACGGGCTGAATGGGTTAAGGCACCTGCACTGATTCTGTCTACTCCGGTTTCCGCGACTTCTCTTAGGCTCTCCAAGCGAATACCCCCAGAGGCTTCCAATTCAACTGCCGGGGCGTGCTCGTCACGCAATTTGACAGCTTCTCGCAGTTGGCTCGGATCCATATTGTCTAGGAGGATGATGTCCGGTTGAGTAGGCAGCACTGTGGCAAGCTGCTCAAGGTTGTCGACCTCAATTTCTATTATCAAATCTGATTGAGCTTTGTTACTTGGAGATTCGAGAAAACGTCTCGCGTCGAGAACTGCCTCACCAGCAGTTTCTGGTGAAGCAATTGCATTGCCAGAACGCTGGGCCAAGTGGTTGTCTTTGATTAATATTGCGTCAAACAGACCCATGCGGTGATTGAATCCACCTCCACAGTGGACTGCGTATTTCTCCAAGCGTCGCCACCCGGGGGTAGTCTTGCGAGTGTCATAAATTCGTGCCGATGTGCCTGACACCTCCTGGACATAGCGGCTTGTAAGCGTGGCGATACCCATCAGTCGGCCAAGCAGATTGAGAATCGTTCGTTCCAAGGTGAGCAAGTCTCTCACGTTACCACTTAGCTTCGCCAAGGTCGTTCCCGCCGTGAATTGTTGCCCGTCGTCTACAAAGAAATCGGCTTCGAGTGCAGCTTCCGCCTCTGCGATGACTAGAGGAATGGTCACCAACCCTGCAGCGACTCCCGATTCGCGGGCAACAATGTTGGCAGTTCCCTGCTGGTTTGCACCTACCAGGGCGTTGGTGGTCCAGTCTTCCTCGCCATTCAAGTCTTCGGCTAGTGCTAGACGCACAATCGCCAGGCAATCTTGTTGAAGTTGGCTGTCCCACACGATTTGATGGACTTCTGGCACGGCAAGGTTCTCGAAGGATTGGGCACCGTGATATACTGTGGTGCGGTGACAATGACTACACAGTCGAATATCCCCTTTTCCAGGTTCGACATGCAACCCAGGGAAAATAAAACTTTGCCTGATTCGCCACCTCGACCGTGGATCAGGCCCCGCGACCAGACGAGCCTGCTCGCCTTGGTGACAAGCCTACTGGTAATGATGGCGAGCTACTGGCTCTATCACGGTGGGCACGAGGGAAAACTGATCGACATTGATCGGGCTGATCCGTTAGAGGCCAGATTCCTGGTGGACATAAACAGGGCCGATTGGCCTGAGATGATTCAACTACCAGGCCTGGGCGAGACCATGGCGCGGCGAATCATCAGTGATCGTCAACAGCGAGGTCCTTTCCACAGTGTCGAGCAACTGGACCGTGTGAATGGGATTGGGCCGCGAACGATGGAACGGCTGCGACCCTATTTAATGCCAATACCAGTAGATACAGATTGGGCCACGAGCGACCTCCAACTGAATGACAACGAGAGCCCAGCTATCAGAAACTGAGCATCTTGCGATACTCGGCCATGCGGTTTTCGATGTCATCGCGGGTGATCTGCTGCATACGCTCGAGGCCAAATCCTTCGACGTTGAAGCTCGCCACGAGGATGCCGTAAGCCATGGCCATCTTGAGCGTTTCGGGTTCAAAGTTGTCGCACTCGGCCAGATAGCCCATCATGCCGCCGGCAAAACTGTCGCCGGCACCAGTGGGATCGACTACATTGGCCGTCGGAAAGGCGGGAAGTACGTAGGTTTCGTAGTCGCTAAAAAACATCGCCCCATGTTCGCCCTTCTTAATGATGACGAACTTGGGACCCATTTCCTTCACCCGATGGCCGGCGGTGACCAGGTTCTCGGTCTCGGCAATCAGCTTGGCCTCGCTATCGTTGAGTACCAATCCATCGAGTTGCGTGAGCAATTGGTCGAGATCATTGCGTGTGGTCTTGATCCACAGGTCCATCGTGTCAGCCACTGCCAATCGCCGCCCCGGTACTTGGGATAGCACCTTCATCTGCACAGCAGGTACGCCATTGGCCAGGAAGACATACTTTGCTCGGCGATAATTCTCCGGCAGAACAGGATTGAACTCACCGAAGACATTGAGCTGCACATCGAGTGTATCGCGGTCGTTCATGTTGTCATGATAGCGACCGGTCCAGGTAAAAGTCTTTCCTCCAGGAACATGCTGCAAACCTGAGGTATCAATTCCCCTCTCGTCCAGCACAGCAGTATGCTCCCCCGGCCAGTCTTCGCCGACGACCCCAACCAAGCGTACACTGGTAAAAAAGCTCGCAGCGTATGAGAAATGAGTTGCCGACCCGCCAAGCAGGTTGTCTCTTCGCTCGGTGGGAGTTTCGACGTTATCAATAGCGACAGATCCGACAACAACTAGGGGCATAGTATTCGGGTGGCTGGTGGTGAGTGAGGTGCTGGAAGTCCGCCGCGGCGGACCATTGGAATTAACCGAACCGGAGATTATGCCCACTCACGTTGCTTGATGACAACCCCCAACGCAGTGCCATTAGGGATTCTGGACAACTTCCCCTCCCGCAATCGTCAGCAGTGCCTTGAACAACTCAGGATCTATGCTCTCGCTGATCGCCCGAACCGACCCATCGCAATACGCTGCCAGAAAGATACCAGGGTGCATCGAGCCGCTGAGTCCCGAGAGGTTGTTTTTGGGGTCCAATTCCCAATCATCGGGTCTGGTCCATGTGGTAGCACGTTGGTCGTTCACTTGGAGTACTATGAGGGAATTCGAAGTACCATCACTAAACTCGCGAAGTTTTCGTCCTTCTTTCTCGCCACTAAAAGCCATCCCCTTCCCCTTCACTCCGAGATAATTCGTGCGACCCTCTTGTGGGGCGAATTTAGAACTAGGCTCGGCGAAGCTGGCTGGCATTTTGGAGATGAGTTGCTTGTTGTGCTCACTGTCCCAAGGTTCATCGAGATGAAACTGGTCATAGAGCTTCTGCTCTTCCAGGAATGGCAGGATATGCACTCGCCAGCTCAACAAAGGTTTACCGTTGGTGCCGAAGCTTGCTTGAGAGGGGAATTGCCCGTGGACAGATTCGTAGTTGAGTAGTGCCAACATAATCTGCTTCAGGTTGTTCATCGAAGAACTCCGCTTCGCCGCTTCACGAGCCGCCTGAACCGCGGGTAGCAGTAGCGCCACCAGAATCCCCGAAACAGCCGTCATGGTGAGCATCCCCATCTGGCCCTGCTCGCCAGTTTGGCGAAAGATGATAAGCTTTGCCCCCTCACGCTGTGGTGCCAGAGCCGCGGACATTTCGTTCATCATTCGTTCCTGATAGCGTCCCATGGCTTGCTGCACGGGATCACTATTCTGTTTCAGCTGAGCAATTTCTGCGGCAGTTTGGGAACGGATCATGTCGAAGGACTTTTCTACAAGCCCCGATAATTCTTCCGCGTCCTGGTCATTGTTCGATTCGATAACAAGCTCATTCGTCCCCGCATGAGACAGATTCATGCGCAACTCAATCGTCTTCACCAGATCAGGCACCACATTAAAATGTTGGAATTGAGGCGGGATCGGATTCTGCATTAGCAACCCATTGATCAGAGGCCGTAGCGGCACAACATCGATGGCCACATAGACATCGTCGCTGGCCGCTGCCAGCAAGCGTTCATGTAAGGAGCTTTCCGAGGGCCTGTACTTGCTCGTGAGGAACTTTTGAAGCGTCACCTCCGGCGTAGCCAGTAGCACCGTGTCGGCTGGAAAATATAGGCTCGGCATCAATGGATGTTGACTCTGAAGATGAGGCCGAGTTGCCTGCTCATTAGCTGTGGTATGTTCCGTGAGTTGAGGATGCAGTTTACCAACGACCGGCGTAATAAAACTTCCCATCACGGCATAGTTGGGCGGACCCGCTGCGGGTGGCTCGATCGACAACAGCAGCCGATCCAGTTGCAACGGATCAAGCCCTGTTTGTTGGAGCGAAGCCGCCTGGACGACTTCAATCGGCATCATCTTTGCGAAGGGTGAGGCAAGAATTGCCTGTGGGCGTAGAGAAACCACCAGACAAGCTTGTGGCAAAAGGTAGTTCACGTCCAGAGGAGTGTCGACGATATCAGGTACCGGCACAAAAGCCGGGTCGGCGAGCAAAGTGGTGTCGTATTCAGCTTCTGGAGCCTTATCATCCTGGCCTTTTAGCTCTATAGCATCTGGAGCAACTTGCTGTGCAAGCAAGTGGGAGGAGGGTGTAATGAGCATCAGCCCAGTGAGAAACCAGCACAAGATGCGGGTGTGTATTTGGTTCGGATGAAACATCTTTGTCTCCCAACGTATGAGTTGTTCTAATCAAAAAAGCACAGTGCAAATGCAAGTATTCCATCAGTCAGTTCTTCACTTTCGTCCAACTATCGCGGAGTGTCGCGGTTCGGTTGAAGACTGGCTTATTGGGTGTGGAATCTACGGGGTCCACAAAAAAGTATCCTAATCGCTCGAATTGAATATGGGTTCCCGGTATTGCATCAACTAATGAGGGTTCAAGATGCGCAGTAATCGATTGCAGTGAATTGGGATTGAGATTATCGATAAACGTCTTTCCCTCTGGAACGTCCTCGGGATTCTCGACAGCACACAAATGGTCGTACAATCGCACTTCGGCACTCAGCGCTCGCGCTGCAGAGACCCAATGAATAGTCCCTTTGACTTTGCGTGCGTGATCGGGATCGAAAGTACAGCGGAGTTCTGTCACATTCCCCGCAGCGTCCTTGACCACTTCGTCGCATTTGATGATGCCTGCGCAGCGCAGTCTCACTTCGCCCCCCGGGCGCAAGCGAAAAAATTTCTTGGGAGCGTCCTCCATAAAGTCATCTGCTTCGATTAAGATCTCCCGAGTTAGAGGCAGGGTCCGCATGCCTGCTTCTGGATTCTGGGGGTGATTGGGAGCCTCGATATCAATCGTCTGGCCCGGTTCGAGATTCGTCAGGACTATTTTAAGTGGATTAAGCACCGCTAACGCACGAAATGCCTTTTCGTTGAGATCTTCGCGGACAGCGTCTTCCAGCCAAGCCATGTCGATTGTGCTATTGAATTTTGCGACCCCGATTCTCTCACAAAAAGCTTGAATTGATTCAGTAGTGTAACCGCGGCGGCGGAGTCCTCGGATCGTTGGCATGCGAGGGTCATCCCATCCTGAAACGTGCTTTTCTGTTACCAGTTGCAACAGTTTCCGTTTGCTCATCACAGTATAAGTCAGATTGAGCCGCGCGAACTCGATCTGACGAGGGTGGTGAATCCCCAACGCTTCGCAAAACCAGTCATACAAGGGTCGATGATTCTCAAATTCCAGAGTGCAGATTGAATAGGTGATCCCTTCGATCGAGTCACTTTGACCATGCGTATAATCGTACGAAGGATAAATGCACCAAGTGTCTCCCGTACGATGGTGATGTGCGTGTTTGATACGGTACATCACCGGATCGCGGAGGTTGATGTTCGGTGCAGCCATGTCGATTTTTGCTCTCAGGGTCCGCGACCCATCGGGAAACTCACCGGCTTTCATTTTTGCAAACAGTTCGAGATTCTCATCGACCCTACGATCACGGTCGGGACTGTTCTTGCCCGGCTTGACGAGAGTACCCCGATATTCGCGCATCTCGTCGGCTGTCAGATCACAGACAAAGGCCTTGCCAGCCTTGATGAGTTTCACAGCCCAGTCGTGAAGTTGTTCGAAATAATCCGAGGCAAAGAACAGACGGTCTTCCCAATTCGCGCCAAGCCAGCGTACGTCGTCCATGATGGAATCGACATATTCCTGTTCTTCTCTGGTGGGGTTGGTGTCGTCGAACCGCAGATTGAACTTGCCGCCGTACTGCTGGGCCAGACCATAATTCAAGCAAATGCTCTTGGCATGGCCAATGTGCAGATAGCCATTGGGTTCGGGGGGAAACCTCGTGTGGATCTGGTCGACATTTTTGGCGGCAGCCAGGTCGGCATCAATGATTTGCTCGATAAAGTTTCGCGAGGCGGGTTTTTCTTCGCCGGAGGGCGGGTCGGAAGTCATGGTGATTCCTGCAGTTACTATTGGCGTTCTATTTGACTACCCAGTGTAACCAATCTCTGCCTAGTTCCGGTAGACGACTCTTGATTGGATGCTTAGGTGGCATCGGGATAATGCCCGCCCGCACCTAGGACTGAACCTTGCTTGCAGGAAGTTCGTGCAATTCGTATTTCTTCAGACCCGACAACTGCATCGCAATACGTGCCAAGAAAAGCGGATTGTTCGTCAGGTACCTCCGCCACAAGCGGCGCGGTTCCTTTGCCAGCCGATAGCCCCACTCCATCCCGGCACGCTGAATCCAGCGAGGTGCCTGGGGTACCAAGCCGGCATGAAAATCAAACGCAGCCCCCACGCCGAACATTACCAGTGGTGCGGGCAACTTAAGCGGTCCGGTAGACTCTGCACCATAGCGTGACAAGAGATCGGCCATGAAACGTTCTTGTTTCGGCGTGCTCAGCCCCACCCACAAGCAGTCAGGCCGCAGTCGATTGAGTTCGGCAACGAATTCGAATTCTTCTTCAGTTGTGAGTGGTCGAAACGGCGGAGTCTGAATGCCGACAATTTCGGCGTTCGGGAATCGCGTAAGCAGTTTCCCGCGTAAGATTTCCGCTACACCCTCTCCGCCGCCCATGAGGTAGTGCTTCAGCCCTTTAGGGTGATCTGCAGTCTTCTGGCCAGCGGCGAAAATTCGCAGCATAAGATCCGGGCCATAGACGCGATCCATCTCAGCAGGCCCCAACCCTTGCAAGCGACCTAACCATGTGAGTGGCATCCCGTCAGGTGTCGATAGGAGTGATGCGTTGTGAATCCTCTTGAGCTCAGGATCTCGCTGGCATTCGCTGATGCCATGTACCCCGGTAACAGTGACGTAGCCCTGCCGCCCCGCAGCGATTGCTTCGTTGATCGCGTCAATGGCCGTGTCGAGCGTCAGCACGCTGATACCCACCCCCAGGACGTTAATTCGCCGGTCGTTCATTGAGCCAAGGTCAAAAGATTTCGAGCGATTGAATACCGATCCTTTCTATAATAGTCCACGGCGGCAAGAATCTTACTTCAATCTTCTTTCTTTTGACTCAATAACCATTCGTAGAACGCGGGATTGTTGTAGGTTTCGGTCCAACTGTCATGGTTGGCGTCGGAGTAGACGGTAAATCTCGCGTCGCTCCCAAGATTGTAAAGCGCGTTGATCATGTCTGCCGTGTTTTTTAGCGGCACTACGGAATCTTTGGCCCCATGGAAAGCCCAGATTGGGAGTTCCTTCAGATTATCCGCTTGCAAGGGATCGCCGCCCCCGCAGATCGGGGCAATTGCAGCAAACAATTCGGGACGTTGGGCGGCCAGGTTCCAGGTGCCATACCCTCCTAAGCTCAGTCCTGTCAAATAAACGCGTTTTCGATCAACGGGCAGTTCCTCCAGAAGGTGATCTACCAATGCAGAGAGCATGTCGATGTCCCAGTTCTTTCCGATGGGAGTCTGCGGAGCAACAATCAACACAGGCAACTGAAGTTCCTTTGCCTTCTTGAAGGGCCCGTGTACTTTAACGAGTTTCAAGTCGTCGCCACTTTCGCCTCTGCCGTGTAAGAAAATGATCAGTGGATACTCTTGTTGAGCCTCGAAATCGTCGGGCTTGGTCACTAGGTAGGGAATGCTGTTTTGTTTGTCGCCTCCTTTGCTAAAGGTCTCGGCGGATTCTTCACCGCGCACTATGCCGACGGCAAATGCTGTCAGTACAAACAATGCTCCTAGAATGCTATTCATCAGGTTCTCCAATGTAGAGGGAATTGGTAGAACTATAGAATAATGCATTGTGGGCGAGGTGCGACAGTCCTCTGGACCGATAACTTCTCCCCGACCTTTCCAGTTCAGATCACATTGGAAAGCGTTGAGTTCAGCATCGACAGGCCCATGTACAAACCCGTAAAAACCAGGCCTTGGCACGTGGTGATCACCAATGCTGAAAGCGGGCTCGTGCGCACCATTACCGCAACTATGGATATAGTCAACGCCACGGGTGCCAGGAGGTTGGTACCCAGGCCGGGATCCACTACGGAGGTGTTGACCCAAAACCGGAGCAGAATATTGGCGACGACGACTAGAAGCGTGCAGAGCAAGCACTGCCAGAAGTTAGGTGTCTCGACCGCAGCGAAGGCGCAAGCGATTTGCAAAGTCCAGGCAGCAAAGATTAAGGCTGCGGGGACGAATAAGCACAGCACCAGCGTGGGATCTAGCCCAGAAAAGAATTGTGTCATCTCTTGATTCTCCGCTACGAGTAGTAGTTTTCCCGCCGTGGAGTCCTATTAAAATGTACTTCAACAAATCTAACTGGGTGCCTGAAAACCTCTCAAATAGTCTTTTGTTGACAGTCTACTCCCTCTTACCAAATGTTCTGGATACGGTAAAATAGCTAAACTCGGCACATTCGGTGTGCCGACAGAACCTAGGATGGCCGGTCTGTGTCACACACATTAGGGACAGGAATCTCACATGTCTGCAAACTTCAATAACTCCGGCCGCATTTCTTGGCTTGACTGTACCGGCCCGGCCTAGGCCGGATCCTCTCGACCCAAGTGCCGGCCCCTTCTTGGCCAGCAATCTTCGACCCTCTCGCAACCACATTCCCACTGGGGGGAAGAGCAATATCATGGCCTCTGATTTTCGCCTTAAGGAACAACTTCCCGATATCACCGATCGCATCGTGCAGACCTACGATGCCCTTGGCAAGATAAACCATCTCGATCACTGCCCCTTACCCAGCTACGAAGAAATCGTCACCGCAACGCATGAGCTAACCGAGATACTGCTTCCTGGTTACCGTCGTCGTACAGGGTTGCATCGAGGTAACATATCCTATTACGTGGGTGACCTAATTGACCGCTTGCATGACCGACTCACTGCACAGATTGGTCGCGCATTGCGGCACGATGCCGGTGCCACAAGCGATTGCCACTGTGATAGTGATTTTGAAGCACTGGGCCAGGCAAAGACCTTGCAGTTTCTCGATCAGCTTCCAGATTTGCGGAGAGTCTTAGCTACTGACGTTCAAGCTGCCTTCGATGGTGATCCCGCTTGCAAGAACGTCGATGAAGTGATTTTTTGCTACCCAGGTTTCGAAGCGATTACTGTTTTCCGTTTGGCTCACATTCTTCATCAACTTCAGATTCCATTCATCCCGCGAATGATGACCGAGTGGGCCCATTGCCGCACAGGGATTGATATTCATCCCGGTGCCACGATTGGCGAATACTTTTTTATCGACCACGGTACTGGAGTCGTGGTAGGCGAGACTTGTGAGATCGGCGAGCATGTGAAGATCTATCAAGGCGTGACTCTTGGTGCATTGAGCTTTCCCACAGACGGTGAGGGCCAATTGGTCCGTGGGCAAAAACGGCATCCGACGATTGAAGACCGGGTGGTGATCTACGCCAATGCTACGGTGCTTGGAGGTCGAACGGTGCTCGGCCATGACGCAGTGATCGGCTCCAACGTATGGATCACCTCAAGCGTCGCACCCCACACCACGGTGGTGCTGGAAAAGCCTAAGTTGAAGATGCGGAGCGAAATACCCGACGAGCTTAGACCAGAGACCCAGTATCAGATCTGAACGGGGAAGGGGGAAATTGAGGAATGCAGGAATTTGGGAATGGGGGAATATGAAGAATTCTGTTAGAGTTCGTTGATTCCGCAATTCCTGCTTTCCCTAATTTCGCAAATGCTTCCCGGCCCCATCTTTCGAGTCGAACTGGTTACCGTCGCCCGGCGGCGCAGATATTTTGTGTTGCGGGTTATCTACGCGGCACTGATTCTCTTAGTTTTGTGGACAACGTACTCCAGCACAAGTTATTTGCGTTTCGGCACGGGAAGCAACTCAATTCGCAATTCGGCCAGGCAGGCCGCCGGTTTCTTTTACAGTTTTAGTTGGCTCCAGTTGCTAGCAATTCTTGCCGTGGGCCCAGCAATGGCAGTAGGAACGATTGCTACCGAGCGCGAGCGGAGAACCATCGAGTACCTCTTTGCAACAGACCTCTCCAACGCTGAGATCATTCTCGGCAAGACCTTCGCCCGACTCACTCTGTTAGGGCAATTTGTTCTGGTCGGCCTGCCTATTTTGTTCCTGTTTCGCATTATGGGAGGCATTCCAGCTCAGGCCCTTACCGCCAGTTTTCTAATCACCGCAAGTACGGCTGTAATGCTTACCGCACTGAGCATCTGCGTATCGGTCTGGTCTCCGCGAGCCAGAGACGGCACCGTGCGGATATATCTCTTGTTGATTGTGCTCTTCTTGCTACCGGCCATCTTGTATGGCTTTCACCAGGCGAATGTGATCCCGGACTACGCTTGGGACTCCGGGCTGTCATCTTTTGCGGAGTTTCTCATTTCTATCAATCCCTTCGCGATCTTGACGAGAGCAATGGGAAACACCTCCGCCGTTGGCATCGGTCTCGACATGGGACTCGTAATGAGTTCCGTCGGTGCTCAGATGCTCGTTTCGGTGTTTGCTCTCGGATTGGCGACCTTTGCCGTGCGGCGGGTCCACCTCTCTGAGACCACCCGATCTGCTGTCGGCAATTCGAGGCTTCGTAATCTTCGCTTGCCCAAGTTTCGCAGGCCCCTCGGTAAACGACCAGTTCTCTGGAAAGAGATGTTTTCTGAAACCTCGACAACCAAATTTGGCTACGTCGGATGGATAGCCCTGATGATTCTCTTGATGTCAATTCTTGTGATGACCATTCTGGTATTTGTGAATGCATTTGATGATTCCCGGTATCGTTCCCATCCGACGGATGATTATCTCGAGTACCTCGTTGGTTTGACGGGAGCCATGGGAAGCGTCATCTTGTTGCTCTTGGCCGCCAGGGCAGCGGGACTAATCGCTCAAGAAAAAGAGCGAGACTGCTGGACCTCGCTGCTCTCCACGCCGCTTAGCGGAGGGGAAATTATCGATGGCAAACAATGGGGCAATCTCTACAGCAGTCGTTGGCTTATCTTGGTGCTAGTCTTCGCTTGGCTGTTAGAACTTCTGTTCATGCCAGATTTTATCTGGGCATTACTAGTAAGCGGACTTACGTTTGCTGTGTTGGCCTTCTATACGACAAATTTGGGGTTGTTCTTTTCTCTCCGCTCTGCGACCACCATGCGGGCGATGGGGCTTACCCTGGCGACAATTATTTTCTGCGGTGGCGGCTATTTGTTCTGTTGCTGTGTGGTGTTTGCTGGAGGTGGTGGCTCAAATGAGATGGTAATCTTTATGGCCCCATGCATCCCGATGCTCTTGGCATTACCCACG
Source organism: Bythopirellula polymerisocia (assembly GCF_007860015.1). GTDB lineage: Bacteria > Planctomycetota > Planctomycetia > Pirellulales > Lacipirellulaceae > Bythopirellula > Bythopirellula polymerisocia. The sequence continues at coordinate 65,052 of NZ_SJPS01000013.1, read as the reverse complement.
GTCCTTTATGAAGATTTTTTCGGTGGCTCACTTTGGGATGAAGGACTACCGATAGCCTATTGCATTGGCATAATAGGTTATCTTGCCGCAGGGATAGGTTTGAATTTGCACATGAAGTCATTCTTCGACGACTATGCGGGCAGGACTGATTCTGCAAAAAGACGGGAACACAATATCACTGCTTGAGAAGGAGGCTCAATACTCTCGCTCTCGCCTCTCAGCTCTTCGGCAGATATTTACACAGCAAAATCCCGCCAAAATACAGAAACACCAGCGGCACACCCATCAGGATCATGCTTCCCGGGTCAGCCGGAGTGAGAAACATCGATAACACAGCGATCACTACCACCGCCATCCGCCATTTGTCCAAATAGTCTTTGATCGTAAAGATGCCGACGCGTTCTAGCATCAACATCACTAGTGGCAACTGGAAGCTGATGCCGAAACCAAGTGGCAAGATCAATACAAAACTCATCCACTCGCTGATCCGCGGTGTGGGATTGATCCCCATCTGAGCATTGAACCAAAACAAGAAGTCCAGCACATAGTCAAAGACTGCGAAAAACGCCAGGGCCGCTCCAGCAAAGAACAAGCCCAGACTCATCGGCAGATAGAGGTAAACTAGATTGCGTTCTTTTTTGTAAAGTCCTGCCGCGACGAACTGCCAGAGGAAATAGAAAATAAACGGACTTGCCAGCATCGCTCCCACTACCAGCGAAGCCTTCATGTACACCATGAATCCTTCCTGGCTACCAGTACTTATAGCTTGTGTCCGTGGGTCATCTTCCAGAGGCCGGTAGAGCCGCAACTTAAGCATCTCATCGCGATGTATGGCAAAGTCCACATCTTTTTCCCCCGGAACCTTGATCCCCAGAGAATTCAATATTTTAGATAATTCGTGCGGATCGATATACCAGTCTTCGGGCATCAACCCTTCATTGGCGATTTCAGTAGCGGCAGCTGCGGGGTCATCAGGTACGGGCTCGCCAGTGGAGTTCTGCTGCTCAAACCATTTCAGTTGCGTTTCTTTTGCTTGGCCACGATAGTAGTTCTCGAGCGCATCGACCAAAGGAATCTGCACAAAATCGACCACCTGCCAGCCGATCATCAACCCGAATGCCGTACCCACCAACCAGGCCGCAATCGATTTGAACAGCGCCGCACGGAGCTCTTCAAGATGCTCGGAGAACGACATTTTCGTTCTTTCAAGCTGTTGTTCGTCATCCTCGGTCGTCTTGGCCATGCGGGGCTACAGCTTCCTATCGTCGGTGCCGGGTGGCGGGGTTTGAGTCGATTTGGGTGGGTTTATATAAGAATACAACAGGAAGTGATACGAGGCAGATTCGACCTAAGTCTTATCATAGCAAGGGATTTAGAGAACAACAACGGACCCAGTGAGCCATTGCTCTCGCAGCTTCTATCGCGAAGATAGGGTTTTACTCACCACCTATTCGACCAAACAAATTCCATGACTTCCATCTGTAACTACCCGCTACGATTTGAACCCCTATTCCGTCAATACCTATGGGGTGGACGCCGACTGGCTACCATGCTCAACAAACAGCTTGGTCAAGGAGATGACTACGCAGAAAGTTGGGAGATCGTCGACCATGGAGAGGATCAAAGTGTTGTCGCCTACGGTCCAACCAGGGGGCTCACGCTGCATAAATTGGTTGCCAATCATCCTGAAGAACTGTTCGGACATCATGCGAACCAAACCCAATTTCCACTTCTATTCAAATTCCTCGATTGCAATCGAACTCTCTCGGTGCAAGTCCATCCGAACGACCAGCAAGCTGCCTTGCTGGATCCTCCCGATCTTGGCAAGACCGAGGCGTGGGTCGTGTTGGCGGCAGAGCCGGGTAGCAAGATCTATGCGGGGCTCAAGTCGGGAGTCACGCGCGAAGATCTGGGCTCGGCCATTGAGGCCGGAAAATGCGCCGAATGTCTGCACGAGTTTGAGCCCCAAACTGGCGACTGTGTGTTTATCCGAGCAGGCACTGTGCATGCCTTGGGGGCGGGACTGGTGATAGCCGAGATCCAGCAAGCAAGCGATACAACGTTCCGGCTGTTTGATTGGAACCGCGTTGATGCGCAAGGTAACCCTCGCCAATTACACATCGAACAATCGCTTGCCGTGACGGACTACGACCGCGGACCCGTTGCACCTCAACAGCCAGCCTCTACTGATGTTCCATGCAGAGATCGGCTCGTCCATTGCGACAAATTCATCCTCGATCGCTGTACGATTACCCAGCCAACTCGATTTGGAGGCGATCAGCAATTTCACCTCTTAGTTCCACTTAAAGGTGCTATCACGCTGGCAGGCGATGCTAGCGAAAAGCCGCTTTCCCTAGGAGATACGTGTTTGCTCCCAGCTGCTGCCGGCGATGTGGAGGCCTGTCCAGAGGGTGAGGCCGTTGTGCTGGATATCTATTTGCCTTGATTCAAGCCGCACTTTCCCGGTGGCGAACCAGTTCCTACAATCCTGCCCACGTCTTATCTCCTTCCCTCCGTGTGGTGCGCAGTGAATCGAATTCTGTACTTAGCCGCAGGTGTTGGCTTGCTGTTCACAGTGGCGAGTGGTTGTTCGCCTACGATCCGCATGCCTCGGCTCTTGCATCCTGGTACTGCTGCCTATCAGCGCTACGAAGCCGAACAGTTTGATCCCTACCCTCAAAACGATATGGGACCAGCAATTGTTGGTGGTCGACCTATCGACTACCAGGTTCCTATCTCGCCCGTCCGTCGTGCCCGTCAGCCGATGCCCGTCGGCCCCTGGCGAATGGGATCTCGTTATTAATCCCGAGCCAGGCCGCCACGCAGTCCGGGACCCGGTATGCGTGGCCTACCGGCTAAGGAGTACTGCCCCTGGGTCTTGAGGGACTCTTCAGCTAAGATAGGTGTAGGTGGCCAATTGTGAGTCGCCTTTGTCCTTCGACGAACTGGCTCTCCGATCATGCCTCCCCGCAAAGCTAAGAAACCTTCCTCCAGGCCAGGTCGTTCGATTGCAGGTGGCAAGTCCACTGGCAAGAAAACCAGTAGCAAGAAACCCAGTGGAAACCATTCCGGCCAGGCTCGCCCCAACAAACCAGTCAAGCGCCGGCGACCCGCTGCACCCCAGCCAGCTTCTCAACTCCCAGGCGAACGACTCCAAAAAGTACTAGCCGCCGCTGGCATTGCCAGTCGCCGAGAAGCGGAGGCGTTAATTCTGGAAGGACGTGTCGAGGTCGATGGCCAAATGGTCACTGAACTTGGAACACGTGTCGATCGACGACAACAAGAAATTTTTGTGGATGGTGAGCCACTGCCGCGACCCAAGTTGGTGTACTTCGCCGTGAACAAACCGGAAGGAGTTGTTTGCACTGCCCGAGATCCATCGGGCCGCCCACGCATTGCTGATCTGCTGCCTCCTGACATAGGTAGGGTTTTCAATGTTGGTCGGCTCGACATGAGCAGTGAAGGACTAATTCTGATGACCAATGATGGCGAGCTTGCCAATCAACTCACGCATCCTCGGCATGGGGTGCACAAAATCTACGATGTGCAAGTTGCCGGAGAACCAGGTCCTGAGGCATTGGCCACCCTCCGCAAGGGTATGCATTTGGCCGAGGGGTTTGCCCGCCCGGTGGATGTGCGTGTGAAGAACCGCAAAAAGAAAAGCACGATATTGGAGATGGTGCTAGACGAAGGCCGCAATCGTGAGGTCCGCCGACTCCTGGCCCGCGTAGGGCACAAGGTACAGCGGCTTACGCGAATTGCCGTCGGGCCAGTCCGTTTGGGCGAAATGCCTCGTGGAGCATATCGGCAGCTCACCCACGAGGAGGTCCGTAAACTCAAAACTGCTGCGAACGAAGGCTCAAGCGAAAAAAAGACCGATCCGACTCCTGAGCCAACAGAGAAACCTGTGACCGCTCAGCAAGTCGCTCAACAGCGGAAACGCAAGGCTGCCATGAGCAAATCCGCAGCCTCCAAATCAAAACCAGCAGGCCAATCGGCAAGAAAAGGATCCAGTTCTCGATCCCCGGCCGGCAAGAAAACTTCAATTAAGAAATTAGGTCCTCCCAAGCGAGGTCGTCGGTGAGTGACGCGCAGGGAAGTTCCGTACAAAGCCCTCTTGCAGCCGCACACTATGCGGATTCCGCAAATCAATATCGAGTAGTGGTTACAGAAAATGAACGCCTGGCACGGGACACATACCGGGTACGGTTCGCATGCCCTGAGTTGGCCGCCACGATAGTTCCCGGTCAATTCTTGATGCTAAAGTTGGCGAAGACTGACGATCCTCTATTGGGTCGTCCCTTTGCTCTCTATGACACGGTGCTGGACACGGCCGGCAACCCACACGCGATCGATGTAGTTTACTTGGTGGTCGGCAAGCTGACAGCCCGCCTGGCAGCCTCGCGATCCGGCGACGCGATCGATGTTTGGGGTCCGCTGGGTAACGGTTTCTCGTCACAGCCGGTGGAGCACTTAATAATGGTTGCAGGCGGCATTGGCCAGACGCCTTTTCTCGCTCTTGGTCGAGAGTTTCTCGGACGTCGGCAATACGGCGTACCTCCCCGCGTGATCCAACCTGCCAAGAAAGTCACGCTCTGCTACGGTGTTCGTTCGCTAGACCTATTGTCAGGAGTCGAGGATTTCAAAGGATGTGGGATCGATTTGCAGATTGCCAGTGACGACGGCTCTGTCGGACACCATGGTTTGGTGACCGAGGTGGTCGAAAAGGTCTTGACCGAGAATTCCGCAGCGGTGTGTCGCATCGCGTGCTGCGGACCTGAAAAAATGATGGAAGCCGTGGCGGGAATCGCGCGTGCCCACTCAGTCCCCTGCGAAGTGTCACTAGAAACACCGATGGCTTGTGGCATCGGCATCTGTTTTAGCTGCGTAGTAAAGACTTACCAGCCCGACGGCGACTGGGATTACAAGCGAACCTGCGTAGAAGGCCCCGTTTTCGATTGCGAAAAGATCGCATGGTAAACGAAACCTGTAACTGGAGAGTAGAGTCAGCAGTGGGTTTCTTGACTCTAGCCCCCTTAAAACTCAGTTATTTTGCCGTCTTGAGCTTCTTAATTGCTGCCGAAAGACGGGACTTGAGACGCGCGGCTTGATTATCGTGAATGACTTTCTTCGCAGCAGCCTGATCAAGCAGTTTTACGGCGAGCACGTATTCAGTTTCGCTTGTGGCGACATCGCCAGCCTGGATGGCGGTGCGGACCTTGCGGATCTGGCCGCGAAGGGCAGATTTGACCGAACGATTGCGGAGGCGGCGATCCTTGCTTTGACGCAGACGTTTCTTAGCACTGACGGAATTTGGCATTATTGTTCGTTGTTTAACCAGGATTAAGGAATAAGGATCGACCACCCTCGGCCAATCCGAATCACCCACTATTACGCAATTTATTGATCTTGTCCAGTCGGTCAGACACGTCTCGATAGGCAAAATCCAGGCTCGCCAGCTCAGTCAAATGCTTCTCGGCCCGGTCCAGCTCCCGCATCCCCGTAGCCAATACCCCTGCCCTGTAGAGAGCCAACCGCCGAATTTCCGAATCCGGCTCATCGCACGCTTCGAGGGCCTGTTCGTAGCTTCCCAGAGCCAATTTGTACTGCTCGATCTTCTGAAAACATTCGCCAAGTTCTAGCAAAACCTGCATTCGGCGCTGGGGATCGCTGCGGGCCGCCTGGAGGAGCGGGATCGCTTCTTTTGTTTTGCCAGCCCGCTTGAGCCGCAACGCTAACTCGTACTTGAGCCGCATGTTATGCGGGTCGCGGTCTGCTTTGGCAGCGTAGGTTTCAAGTTCAATCTGATTAGCCTGGGCCCTGATGCGCGCCGCCAATTCCAGGTTCTCGTCAGTCGGATCGTCCTCACTGCGTTTCTCGGCAATCGCCTGTCGCTGCCGCGAACGCCGCATGAGGACGTCTTCCAATCGCTCGCGGACCATCAAATCCCCCCCCCCTGAGATCTGCATTGCTTGTTCGAGCAGCTTCTCAGCTTCGTCATAACGTTGTTCCCGAATCTGGAGATCTGCCAAGTTGAGGTACCCTTGCAGTTCAGTGGGGTCCTTGGCGATCTCCTTTCGAAACCGTTCTTCTGGAGGAAGCTGTGGTTCATCGGCTGTCTCTTCTACGCCCCCTTTGTTCGAGCCACGAGAATAACTTGCCACTGAAGAGTGTGAGCCGCCGTCCGCCGAATTGCCTTGGCGAAGCAATTCAGGGTCGTAACCACCTTCATGGATTGTTTTTTCAACAGAGAGTCGTGAAATTGCCTTCAGGGCTTCTTCATCATGAGGCTTGGCTTGCTCGACACGATGCCAACAGGCGATCGCTTGATCAAACTGGCCCATCCTCTGGAGTGTAAGCGCTGCTTGGCGATTTACGCTGATATCTTTGGGATTGGTGTCGAGAGCCCACCGCAGAAAAGAGAGTTGACTCTCGTCGATTCCCAGTTCATCGCACGCATGAGCCATCGCCAGTAGAGTGGGAATGTCCCAAGGATTGATCGCCAGTGCTGTGCAGCCCGCTTGCAGAGCCTCGGCCCACTTCCCTTTGGTGGCGGCTTTGCTGAGAGTCGAGCGAGGGCTCTTGATCTTTAGGCCGGCCATGCGAGCGCCTGATTTATTGTTGCCATACTTTTTCTGCAAATTGGCAAAAAAACTCTGCAAGTAGACAACATTGCCCGGATCTTCGACCACGCATTGGGTGAAAAGCTGCGTTGCATAGTCATAATCGTTCTTTTCGGCACACCGCTGCCCATGCTCGAAAACCTTCTGCAGTCGCTGCCGAGAGGCAGGGCTCAGAGGCATCATTCCATGCAGCGACTTAGCTGCTGCGGCTTGTTGTTCAGGTTCCATGGGCATTATTCTATCATGTTGCTTTACGCTATCCACTCTAACCCCGCTGCAATTCCCTAGGTGCCGGACTTATGAGAAAAGAACCTGGCAAAGTGTACCTCGTGGGCGCAGGCCCCGGTGACCCATCGCTGATTACATTGCGGGGATTTCGCTTGCTCGAGTGCGCGGACGTGGTATTTTACGATTATCTCGTCGATCCGGTGGTACTCAACCACGCGGGTTTGCTAAGGGAAGAATCACGGAAACGAGAACTCATATGCCTTGGTCGACACGGCGAAGGACGTATTCTGACGCAAGAAGAGATCAATCAGCAAATCGTTGCTGCGGCAAGTGCGGGAAAAGTAGTGGTTCGCCTCAAAGGGGGGGACCCGGCGATTTTTGGTCGCACAGCCGAGGAGATTTCAGCGATTGAATCTGCTGGACTCCACTACGAAGTAATTCCCGGTGTGACGTCCGGACTCGCTGCCAGCAGTTATTCAGGAATCCCACTCACTCATCGCGATGTTGCTTCGTGTGTCGCCCTGATCACTGGGCAAGAGAGCGATGCCAAAACAAGTGAAGCACTCGATCTGGCAAGTCTCGCCAAGTTCCCAGGCACCCTGGTGTATTACATGGGTGTGACAACGGCTCGTGATTGGTCGGCGGAGTTAATCTCCCACGGCAAGTCTGCAGAAACACCCGTGGCAATCGTGCGTCACTGCACATTCGCTGACCAGCAGGTATTAAAAACGACGCTTAGCGAACTCGGTGAATTCTTGAGTAGTCATAGACTTCGCCCCCCTGCGATCATCATCGTGGGGAATGTGGTGGCTTCCGCCACCAGTAGTCCTTGGTTCTCGGTGGCTCAGCAGCAATTGACTCGTCCACTTTTTGGAAAAACTGTGTTGATAACCAGACCAGAACATCAGTCCAACGACCTCGCCTCGAAATTCCATGAATTGGGAGCCATCTCACTTTGCCAGCCAGCGATCCACATAGCACCTCCCCAGGATTGGGAATCGATCGATAGAGCGATAGCTGAACTTGCATCCTTTAATTGGCTTGTGTTCTCCAGTGCCAACGGGGTGAAGTATTTTCTAGATCGCCTAATCGCATCTGGCCGTGACCTTCGGCAATTGGCTAGTTGTCAAATTGCAGCAATTGGCCCGGCCACAACTGCTGCCCTCCAGCAATATCATCTGCAGGCCGACTTGCAACCAGAAGAGTATCGAGCCGAAGCCCTTGCCGCGAAACTCGCTCCCTTATCGGCAGGCAAACATATTCTCCTCTTGAGGGCCAGCCGAGGTCGCGAAGTGCTGGCCGATACGCTCACCGCTGCTGGAACAAAGGTCTCTCAGGTGGTCGTTTACCAGAGTGAGGATGTCAAAGAACCATCCAGGCTCGTTTTGGAAAACCTGCGTGCCGGAAAGATCGACTGGATCACCGTCACCAGCTCGGCCATTGCTCGCTCGCTGGTACAGATGTTTGGCGAGGACCTGCGCAAGTCCCGACTCGCCGCTATTAGTCCCTTGACCGCTGAGGTACTAAGTGAAGCGGGGTTTCCCGCCACGGCAGTTGCCAGTGAGTACACAACTCAGGGATTGCTCGATGCAATTGTAAACCGTTTTCATTCTCCCTAGCCGGACCGCCATGCGGTCCGGGATCTTTGTGGCAGAATCCCGGCGGGCGTGGCCTACCGGTTAAACCTTGTCGATATTTCCACTTATTCAGCAGGTAGCCTTCCTTCTAATTAGCGAATGCCTGCGGCGTAACGTCAGACGTTTGCAGTAATGGGTACCAACGTCCGATGTATGCACCAGGGACACAGTGTTTCGCAAGGAGCGAAACCTCTGAGGCTAATTTATCACAGCAGGGAACGAGAGCATGCAACATGAAGGAAACCCCAAGGTACGGGCCACGATCTACTTGCCGCTCGACGTGTTGAACGAGGCACGCGATGCGGCAGTACATCTGGCCGGCTACCCGGCACGATTGACATTGACCCAACTGGCAGAAAACGCCCTACGGGCGGAGTTGCGGAGGCTCAAAGCTCTCTACAACGAAGGCCAGGATTTTCCCCGACGCGACGAAGAGCTTCGGGGTGGTCGACCGATCGCGGCCTGAGGAGGGGAACTAGCTATGAATGAACTGCCACTGGTTATGCTTAGTCCCAGACTACGGGAAGACGCGACGATTTCATCCTCTGCCAAGTTGACGGGCTACCTCAAACCAAACGAGGAAGCCACACAGCTACGCAAACGGTTACTCCAAATGATCCTCAACAATGAACAAAATCGTCGTACACCACCTCCAGCTTCCAATATTTGACTGACCCCTTTGATGATTAATTTGCTAAGCGAGTACTGGAGACACGGTGCCCGCTATCGAATTACGATAGCGGGCACCATCCTTTGTGCGCTTGTCGCAATCCCCTTGCAGGCGAGGGCCGATTTCTCGTCGGCCAACTTTGGGCGCATCTGGCAAGAAGAGATCGGGTCAAAAATACCCCAATCTCAGCAATCCATATCGAATCAAACACCGCTCGGCACACTCCCCTACCCTTCCACTATTCCAACGAACTCCGCTCAACCTCATCCCGCAGTAGTGCGAGTGGTTGTACCTGAGGGAGAAGCTACTTCCTTCGGCAGCGGAACGCTAGTCGATGTCCGCGAGAAGTTTGGGCTGGTGATTACTAACTGGCATGTGGTCAGAGATGCAAAGGGCCCCATCGAAGTAATATTTCCCAACGGCTTGACCTCCAAAGCCCGTGCGCTCAAGGTCGATCCCGATTGGGATTTGGCAGCCTTGGTGATCTGGCATCCCCAGGTTAAGCCAGTAAAGATCGCTGCCTCTGCACCGCAGCCTGGCGACCTTTTGACGATATGCGGGTACGGCCCCGGCATCTACCGTTCTGCCACCGGCCGCTGCACACAGTATTACTCCCCCCAAGCCAACATGCCCCAGCAGATGGTCGAACTCGATGTCGAAGCGAGGCAAGGGGACTCAGGTGGACCCATCTTTAATGATCGAGGTGAACTGGCAGGTGTCTTGTTCGGCGCCGGTCAGGGAACCACTCTTGGAAGTTTTGGCGGGCGTGTCGAGTCATTTCTGGCGACGTTGGCGCCAAATATTGGCGGGCAATCGGATGAAGCACTTGTGCAGGCTCGAACTCAAAACACGAATCCTGATTCCAAGGTAGCGACAACACAGACTACTGAATCAACCTTGGCATCTTCCGAAGACGACTGGCAATCAAGCAGTGCTCAGTTAGCTGAATTGCGCTCTGAGCAGCAACAGGATTCTCAGCAACTCACGCCACCGGAGTTTACCGAGTTGGATGAAGAGACACATGCTTGCCCAGATGTCACAGACCCAGACTTCCCTGCGAACGATCCCTACGTCGCAACCGAGCAGCCCTTGTTCGAGCAAGTAAAAACCGCTTTGGCAGCGATAGGAATCGTGGCTCTCGCCGTCATGGTCCTCAAGGCCGCGGGTTGAGTAGTCTAGCCGCTGACATACCTGTCAGCAACTCACTCCGTTGGATCACATTGCTTACTGAATCAGTAATCTACTGATATAGAAGCAATAGACTCCCAAGAGCAGTAGCCCTTCGGCCCGGATGATTTGACGACCAGACCAGAGAAGCGGGAACAAGAGGACTGTTATCCCTAGCATCCACCAAGCGTCGGTTGAGACCAACTGCGGATCGACCGGAAGCGGTGCGGCCAATGAACTGAAACCCAAGACGCCCAAAATATTAAAAAGATTCGAGCCGATGACATTTCCCACGGCTACGTCGCTTCTTCCACGGACACTAGAAATCACAGAAGCCACTACCTCAGGAAGACCTGTGCCGGCGGAGACGATGGTCAAACCGATAACCCGCTCGGACCAGCCCAAAAGACGGGCGAGTTGCACTGCTCCGTTGACTGTCACATTGGCGCCGATTCCCAAGAAGGCAACACCTGCTGTCAACAGAGCAAGGCAAATCCAAACGCGGGGCCGCTCAGCTACAGGGGTCAACTCGGTAACTTCCGCTTTTAATTTCGCTGCTTCTTCCGACGAAACTTGCCGTCTCACCAGGCGAACTAGATAGGCTGTGAAGCCGACATAGAAGGTAATGAATAACAAACCATCTAGGCGACTGATTTTGCCGTCATGTTCAAGGACGACTCCCAAAAACGTAACGAGCAAGAGAACGGGATACTCCAGCCGGATCGTATTGCCTATGATTGCAATCGGACGAAACAAGGCACACAGACCCAGGATGACTGTGATATTGAAAATGTTCGAGCCGATAACGTTCGCTACTGCAATCTCTGAGCTGCCTTGGTAAGAAGCCATCGCGCTGACAGCCAACTCAGGAACCGAAGTCCCCGCCGCGACGACCGTCAATCCTATAACAGCTGGTGTAAGCTTCAACAGAGTCGCCAATCCTACAGCCCCGCGCAGCATCGTTTCGCCTCCCAATACAAGGAGCAAGACACCCAGCAATATGAGTCCACAAGGTATAAGCATCTACTGGCGAGCCTACTTCTGCGGTCAGAGTTCGTTGCGTCGTTTAAGCTGGAGCATTCATGGGCACACTTTCACTAATCGCCCTGGTTCAGGTAGTGATCGAACCAGGAGAGCGTTTCTCCTACAATTTGGTCTCGAGTTGCGTCCGTTACAAGTCCATGACCTGCTTCGGGGAAGATGATCAATTTGTGCTTCACCCCCTTTTTCTGAAAGGCGTCGTCAATCCACTCGCCGTGTTTAGCGGGAACGAGTTTGTCCTTGCCTCCCATCATCACTAGAGAAGGTGCATCGTCCTCGGTGACGTTGACCAGAGGTGAATACCTTCCTGCTATGTCGAGAGGTAGGTTGAGGGCTGGGAATCCCCGATATGCCGGCAACGACTCAGGTGCATCCCACACGGCCACGCGTAAATCGGTCGGGGGCACGAGAGCAACAACTGCGGCAACACGACTGGAGACCCGGCCTAGCTCCTCCTTGGCCTCAGAGTCGCCATCGTCGCCTGTTGTGCCTAAAATCAGCGATAGGTGCCCTCCGGCACTCATTCCCATTACTCCTAATCGGTCCGCTTCGATGTCGAATCGAGCAGCGTTCAGACGGACAAATCGCACTGCCCGCTGCACATCCAAAACAGCTTCGGGAATGGTATACCGCGGACTGCTACCATGGCGGACTGCTATCATGGTATAACCTTCGTCGAGATAAGGTTGAAATAGGTGCCGCATCTGTTCAGGTGGGGACCATTTTGAATACCAGCCACCACTGACCATGAACAGGATTGCCGCTCGATTTGCTTCCACTTCAGGACGGAACACATCCATCGTCAAAGCCAGGCCATCCTTATGGCCATAGACTACATCTGCTTCGATCACCACAGGTGAAATCGACTGCGCGATTGCGGCGGTGCTGGAAAGAAGCATCGAGAGTGGTAATATCCAACAAGAAAGCTGTGTCTTGTTCATATTGAGAATCCAATGTTTAGAAGGCATGCATGCCAGAAAAATTCAGTTGCAGCGAGTGAATATGCACGACGATTAGTATCGAGAATAACAAGAAAGTACACCGCTTGGGAGAAGAACTCCAGGGTTAGTGGAGCATACCTTACAAGACGAGGTTGTCCTGTTTAATCCTGCCGCTGATCCACTACCACCCTATACACAGAAGAAATGGTGCAAATAAGATTGCTTTAATTAATTCTTATGGGTGCACACTGGGTAAAGAAAGACAAACTACTCTATCTGGGCCAGAAAAGGCCCGAGAAAAATTCCCCGATGGTTTGTAGGGGAAAACAGAAGCGACGCCGACGGGGCTCGAACCCGCAACCTCTGGATCGACAGTCCAGTGCTCTAACCAATTGAGCTACGGCGCCGTGGTTATTTGCCAGAATGCCTGTTCCTACCCAGTCTTGAGACGGTATAGAAAGCGTTTTCCGGCAATTCAGACTCGGAAATATAGCTGTTAAGGCACAAACTGACAAGGGGGCCAGGATCGTCTTCGGTGGGTGCTTATGAGCCGACTCCTAAAGCCGAATAGACACTATTTCCCTGGAAGTTGCCAGATTGCGCTATCCGCAGTTGCGTGGGACTGTCGCGCCTCTTCAATGCGATGGGCCAAGGCCAATGCGGCCAGGTCATCGGGGAATTCATTTCGGAGCTTGGCTGACAGGTCACCCGCCAAGGTAAGATTTTTTTGCTCCAATGCGCTAAGCACTTCGTGATATCGATCGCAATGGGCTTGCCAGTTTTCAGGAACATCTCGAACGAGTTCGAACAGTTCCAAGGGTTGCTCGATGTTGACAACCTTCACACAGGCCAACCTGCGAGTGATATGTGCATTCGATAATGCAGTCCGGGTTGAGCCAGTTATCAAGCAGTCAGTTCCCAGGTATTTGGTTGCTCCTTGGACTCGGCTGGCGATATTGACGGTGTCTCCCAACGGGCCGTATTTGAATTTCTGCTTTGAGCCCGTGTTTCCCACTCGAGCAATACCTGAGTTAATGCCGATGCCGAGACAGACTGGTGATGGGAGTTCCTTTTGCCAACGATTATTGATCTCCGGAAGTGAGGCGATCATTTTCATGGCTGCCTGGCACGCTAGATCAGCGTGATCCGATTGGGCAATAGGTGCTCCCCACATCGCCATGATTTCATCACCTAGGAAGTCGACCAAAACACCATCGCATTCAAGTACGCACTCTGAGAGTGTCCCCATGACATCTTGGATCCAGGCCATAGTCCGCGCTGGCCCCAGTTGCTCGCTGATTCGGCTGAATCCTCGGATGTCGGCAAAGAGTACCGTAATGTTCGCGTCGCGCCCATCGAGTAGTTGCGGATCTTCTTCCATCTGAGCAGCAAGCTGCGGGGTGAAAAACTGTTCGAATTGGACTCGCGCGGCCATCGCCGCCTTTTCTTCCTTCACTCTCGCAAGACCAGCGGCGATACCACTGGCCAGGACTTCTACGAGTTTGGCTTCGAAAGGACTAATCTCTGGTATTTCATTGACCGATCCACCGCCACGACGATCTCCATAGAGAACTCCCAAGACACGTCCATCTCCATCGAGGATCGGAGCAGCCACCAGTGCGAGAACATTCTGCAGGCTCTTAGCCGTGTCAGGCACATTAGCCGGCACATGACGAAAAGTGCGTCTTTCTTGGAGCACGCGCGCAAGCAGCGTCTGACTGGGGACCCAAGTGTCTTCGCTTTGTCCTTCAATGACCGAATGGAGGGCCGCCACATTCCAGCGATTCTGTGTGTCGCATTCGATCATTGCTGCTGCGTCGAGCCCGACGATCTTAACAAGGGCTTTGGCAGCGAGAACCGGGAAATCACGTGAGTTGGCCGCACTTTGAAAAACCCCCAATACAGTTTCCAGCCACCGCAGCAACAAGCGCTCGTCCATGGTGTCGATATTCAGCCGGCCTAGCCCACTCTCTACCGACTTTGGTCCGGGGGGCATCGTCGCTTCTGGCAGCGGTTGGAGATCCAGGTCTTCTTCGAGAGGCGGTTCTACCCGCACGGCGTACGAACTGAACTGGGCCAATAGTGGAGGCGAGGTGATCGTCTTCTCGCCAGGTGTTAGCATCTTCTCCCGCGACAATCTTACGGGTTGAGATCGGCTAAGGTTGGTCACCTCAATCTCATTCTCATTCAAGGCCACCAGAGCGAGATGCGAGCGAGAAATGTCGACATCGTCAAACGGTGCCAAAACGATGCGGGCATATCCCGTGCGATCGATTCGTCGACGCGGGGCCGGCTCCCCGGATCGCTGCCTGCCGATTTCTAATCGTGTATCCAAAGGAGTGGCGAAGACCCGTTGATGACGATGGTAGAACAAGACGGAGAGAGTTAGCTTCTCTGGGTTGGCCATCTCTTGATCGGGCGTAGGTCGCAATGATGATTCAGGCATACGCCGGCTTGGGCATAAAACTATGGGTCATTCCAGGAAGTGGCTGATTTCTCTGCCTCTCCTATGGTAATCCAAGTGGCTCTGCGATCCTACAGCACTGCTGAGCCAATCAGGGCATTCATCGGAAAATACGGTGATTGGGGGGCCTCTTTGGGTACGTCTACACTGGGCATCCTACTCATGAATAAGAAGTAATGGTGTAATGACTAAACGTGGTTAGTTGGTCGGTGGGTCCCAACCAGGATTCCGATCGCTGCAATGAGGAGTGAAACTGCGGCAGGTTCCGGAACCAACTTTGACCAAGTCACAGTCACACGCAAATGTTGGGTGTGTGGAGCAGTGGTATGTCCCATCGTCGTGAACGTGGATGGAATTGCAGTATCTGTGTCAACTGCCAATACCTCTGAGCCAGCAATGTAGTTGTTGCCCAATCCGACCCAGCTAGACAGCACATCGGCGCGTAAAGAGGAACTGCCGAATATCAGATCGACGGCACCGAGATTAAGACCCCCACCTGCAGGAAGGGGACGCGGGAACGCTGCTTCGACAGTCACATAGTTGCCATTCAGATTAAATGCCCCGTTGGAATCCGAATAGAACACGTCGTAAGGCTCTGCTGGAAACTGGGAAAAGTCTCTGTTCGCAGGCGAAAGTGCGTTACCCAACTTTATAGTCATTTGAGGGCTATTAAATGCAAAGGTGAAAGGAAGTATTGGACCACTGGCCTCCCAAAAACGGACAGCGGTTAGACCCGGCGTGCTGATAATTGCAGCGCGAGATAGTTCGGCAGAGGTAACTAGGCCGAAGAGCGAAACTGTCAGCGAAAGAATTATGCGTTTCGAGAGACAAGTTAAAGATCGTGTAGTAGTCATGTTATGGTTCCTAATAGTGTGTAAAAGCAAGCAGAATAAGGTAAGGTAGAAGCCCCTCACTGCACGATTCCAGCAGTGAGGGGTTAATGGTTGCCTAATAGACTTCCTGAAGAACTAACGACGGCGAGTCGCTAGTCCACACAGGCTCACGAGCATCAAGAGACAGGTGCTCGGCTCAGGGACTACGGTGTAGAGTTCAAAGGCCAGATCCTTTGAGAATCGGCCAATGCCACCAAAATTTGTACCTGCGATTGGTCCGGGACCATCCAAGCCGTCTGCATAGTGAGTGTCAATAAAATTATTTTGCAACACTAGAGTGGGCATGTTGGGCATCGTCGGATCATTGATCTCAATCTGCACGTTGGACTCCACCGCATCGTCCTGAAAGTGCCATACTTTGGTTGGGTAATTGGGATCAACGATTGGCTGCATGTCTTGCTCACCAGGAGCAACATTTGGCGAGGCAAGCAGGTTCTGGACTGTATAGTCGCGGTTGTGCCATCCCCACTGGGTGTTTGGCGCAGTGGCCAGGTTTGGCGCATCAATCAAGGCGACGATTTTCAACCAATAGATCGCGTCTTGTTTTTCAGGGAATGGCTTGGCCAATTCGGCATTGTACTTATAGGTGTCCTCGGGGAGTCCGAACGTGACCTGCTTTTCAGTATATGTCCCTGAACCGGGAGAAAGTGCGGCCGCGAGATCCACAATCTGACTCGATAGAACGTTGCCTGGACGACTGTACGGCAGCACGGTTCCATTCGGTCCTGGTTGGCCTGCTGGTACATCGTCCTCGAAGGCAATGAGAAACTTCTTTACAGGCTGATTGGGGTTTTGAAAGTTGTTCAGATATGAACCCCACCAGGAAATATGGACGACCGGCGAATTGAAGTTGTCCGCAAAGTCGTCAGCCATGGAGACACCCCTATAGAGCAAAGGACCTCCTGGATTGGGAGGTACAGGAGAATTCAACCAGGCCGTGCTGAGTTCATCGTGACCATTGTAAATATCGGGAGTTCCATCTGCTCTAACTCCGACTTGCGTGCCGATCATTGGGTTTTGTTGAAACTTCAGTAACTGGCCGGGTAATGGGTCGGCTTGAGCAACTGTGTTCAACAGGGCCGCCACTGTGCAAAGCGTAAGTAGAAATCCACATGAGTAAAGTGAACGTTGGAAATACATAAGATCTTCTCCAGAAATAGTTTGTTAATTAAAAATTACAATCGATCAACGGAATTAAGTTCTTCGTCGCACAAGCATGCCCCCCAATCCGATTGCTGCCAGGGCGCAAGTTCCTGGTTCGGGAATTAGGTCGTACTTTCCTGCGATTCGATCGACGCGGAGACCGGTCGGTCCGCCGGCGTTGGTCAAGCGGAATTCCAGCGAATTGAGTCCCGTTTGAAACCCAGCCGTAACCATGAAGGGCACGAGGCTGGTGAAACCAGCACTCACGTTCGGATTGAGCGTGCCATTTAGGTAAATGTCGTTGCTCCAGTCGTCTGTGCCCCACAAACCACCGAGCATGGCTGTGCTTAGATTTGCATTTGCCGGGAGATTGAAAGTCGTACGATAGATGTAATTCCCGGCAGGACCTTGGCTGTTAGCACGGGGGCCAATCCAGCGCGAATTGGCGTTGTTTGGTACCCAAGGAGGAAAGGGAAAAGCCGAGTCCGTGACAGTTACAGGCGTGAACACGGGGCTAGGTATAAGAACAGCGTTGTAGTGAATGTCTGACACACCGCCGGCACCCCAGGCATTGCCGCTGCCGTCGACACCCGTATTAAACAAACCGGTAATCGGCACCGCCGAGGCAGTGGTTGAGATTGCGAGTAGAAAAATCGCACAGAAGGTAGCTAAAAAATTTCGCATGAGACACTCCTCGAAGTTTGGTAAAGGTGGTTACGGACAGGGTAAAAAAAGATGGAACACTTGAAACAGCTAGTAGCTTCTTTTACAGGAATCTCGTCCTTCGTGACGCCATCTTCCTTGGCGTCTGGCTGAGCGGTGAGCAGATGCGTCACTGCCGACGGGCATCCTGCCATCGCGGTGGTGGCGGATTCTTTCGAAGTTGATCGCGTCATCAAAACTTGCGAAAAAGCTATTTTCAATTTCTTGGATTTCGAGCGTAGACATGTTCAGGTTTCCTTGGGTAAACGAGTTGTGAGCAGAAGTTGCATTAAGAAACGCGAGAGGCATTAACTCTGCGGGAAGGACCTGCCCGTACTTTGATCCGCGCTAGCGTCGTGCGGCAAATCTCAAACCAGGTATGGTCGGCAGGCTTACTTAGATAACCGGCAGCTCCAGCAGCGCGAGCCTTGCGTTCTTCGTCGGCTGAGTAGTGGTTACTAACAAGATAGAAGGGAACTGCCGGACGCACGGATTTAATCAGACGCAACAGTTCGATGCCTGACATATCAGCAAGTTGCATGTTCGAAAACCAGAGACTTACATGCTTGCCAGACGCGATTTGAAGGGCTTGATGGCCGTCGTCGGCATGATGCCAAACCAGTTCCGCCTCGAGTGCTTCAATTGAAAGTTTTCGATAGTCCTTGGATTCACTATCGACGACCAGAAGGTCAATATGGTTTACAGTGGGTGGAGACATCATTAGCACCTGCCTTTCGGGTAAAGATCTGCAAGTGTCCTTCACTCGCGATTACGTGGTGAGATAAAGCAAGTGTTGCGCCAAACGTTGGGGCGAATAAAGAAAACTCACTCTAAGGTGAGAGAAACTTGCAATTTGGACAGGAATGTTTTTGAGAGTTTATGATCGGCAGCGATTTGCGTTGGACTCCATCGTCCGGTATCAACACAATGTCGTCCGACACTGAAATAGTCCAAAAGTTGCAGAAGTGTCCGAAATCGGACGAAGGGCCTTTAATTCTCAGAAGCTATGAGTCCTAGAGCTGGCTTGAGAACGGAGATTATCTGTGGTGAATAATCGGTTCTTTGTCGTAGGCGGCTAACCAGAAAGTCCCAGTCTGACCATTTTCCGCAGGAGAGCCTGTCGAGAAATACTTAATAGGCGTGCAGCAGCACTCTTGTTGTGGTAGGTGTGCTCGAGAGTTAGCACAATATGTTGCCGCTCGAGATCGGCAAGGCTTGTCCAGGTTTGTTGGGCTGGTTGAGGGAAACCAGTAACTTCAGGGTAACGGAAGCGATCGACTAGGCTTGAACTCTTGAAATTTGAAGCATCAGGTGCTCCAAGTTCGACCCTTCCCCCTGCAGAATTCGATAGCACGGTCATGAAGACTTCTTCAGTGATCCACTCTCCATCGGTTTCTACGGCCGCCTGCTCGAGGACATTCTTTAACTCGCGGACATTCCCAGGCCAATTGTACGACTGCAATAATTGAAGGGCTGCTGGAGTAAGTTTCTGGCGAGGGTGCCCCTCAGCTGCTAATTCGTCGAGAAACTTGGGAACAAGCGTGGCAATGTCTTCGGTTCGTTCACAGAGTGGAGTGGTGCGTATCGTCACCACGCAAAGTCGATAGTAAAGGTCCTCTCGGAATTGACCAGCGAGCATTTCACGCTTCAAATCTCGATTTGTGGCTGCAAGGATTCGTACATTGACGGGTATTGCCTGATGGCTGCCCACAGGTACGACCGAGCGTTCTTGAATTACTCGCAGAAGTTTCGCTTGCAACGGAAGAGGAAGTTCACCGATCTCATCGAGAAAAATAGTACCTTTGTCCGCCGCTCGAAAACAGCCAAGAGATCCTTGATCTGCGCTGGTGAAAGCACCTTTAACATGCCCAAACAGTTGACTGGACATCAATTCGCCAGTCATCGACGCGCAGTCGACAGGAATAAACAAGTTCTTGGCGCGAGGGCTTGCCTCGTGGATTTGCCGAGCTACCAACTCTTTGCCGGTGCCACTGGCACCGGTGATAAGGACTGTTGAACTGTACGGTGCTATATGCGAGATAGCGGTGAGGAGATTTCGAGTGGCAAAAGACTCGCCAACGATCTCTGGGCCAGCGAAATGACGCAGATGTGTTAGAGAAGTCATTTCATTAGCCCCCCTGCCGTCTCGAAATTACCTCCAGCATATACTGTTGGAAGTTAGGGATATCGAATAGCGAGCAACAACTAGGCGTTGGGATTGTAATCAATCCAATATGCTAATTGCAATCTGATTTCCATGAATTCTCTGAGAATCCATGAATTAATTACGAAGCAATGTAAGGAAACAGGTAGGCCGAATACACTTATCCCATCCGCGATTGGTGTGCCCAGAGCCCCAGAGCAGGGTTGCTAATGTAGAAAACCGATTCACCCTCAATGGTCTGCATGCCATCGGTCATTTCACTGACCGGATAGCGGCTAGATTGTTCGGCCAGATCGCCAAATTCGTAGCCGACGCCCTCTATCTCCTCGCGGCTAAGTTCGCCTGGGCAATAGGTCACTTTGAACCGTCCCTCCGAAGAACCATGGATCAAATGGGCGGCGGCAGAAAGATTCTCACGCAAGTCCTCGTTTGCTTCAACAAACTTCAAAACCTCAGGAGTCGTCCGATACCCGTACTTGCGAATCAGCAAGTCAATCTGAGGATCCTCGCCAAAAGTGCGGACTGATGGTGCAAGTACTATAAGTTCCCCACCATCGGCAATCGCCATACGGGTGCGATAAATCGCCTTGTTACCCAGCCACGTACTGTGGAATTCGTCGGGGTCGAGATACACGACAACTTTCTTGAGTGGCTCTGCCACCATCTCGAAGTTTACCTCCAACGACAATTCACTTGCCCTTTCGAAGCATTCAACGTCGTCGCCGATATAGAGTCCGCGTACCACCAGTTGCCGCTGATCGTTGTAGCCCACCACTGTCAGCACATAGAGAAGCGGCAGGTGTTGGCAAAAGTGATCTTGAGCGTAGTTGAGGATCTTGCGTAGGGGATTATCCGCACGACCTAGGATGCGCTCGATGCCATAGACGGCACCGATGTAGTGACTCTCATTGATGCCACGCATTCCACCGGTGCCAACAAACAGGTTCTTGTTGTAGTTGGCCATGCCAATGACTTCATGGGGAACAACCTGTCCCAGCGAGAGTATCAGATCGTGATTTCCCTGACTAATAAGTTGGTTCAATTGGCAAGGCCATGGCTCAGAGTAGATTCCGTCGGTAGCCTCGGTCACGTATTCGGCGGGGACCGTGCCGATAGTCTCCACGTCGGTACGCCAATTGTGATAGCGAAATAATTCGTCAGGCACCCCGGGGAACATCTTTTCTTTTTGCCAGGCAGGCATCTCGAAATGCGTTCCCAAAGCGGGGAGTACATCGACCAGTGAGTCTCCATAGTATTCATGGGAAAGACAGGTTAGGAGCCCAGCCCGACTATTAAACCGAGTGAAATCCGGAGGGACGGCAATCACACGCTTCCGAGGGCCAAGGAGGTCATAGATCTCGAATAAAGCGGAGCGGATTTCCGCGTCTGAGAGTTCAGTCGTGGCTGAGCCAGTGCAGAAATACAGCATCGTTAGGCAGGTAGTGATTGGGTTGAATTCTAAGGAAATAATAGTGAGCGAAGGGCGTTGCTGTTATCATACTCGAATTCCTGCGGAGGGGGATGGTGACTCAAGATATTGCCTGTTGCCACATCCTTGCGGATAATAGCCACATGAGTGCGCCGCCCACCCCCCCCTCCACTCACCGTGAACCTCATTTGCTCAAGTTTGGGCTGAAGAAACTATTTCTGATCGTTACACTTGCGAGTCTATTCTGCGCACTGATGGTGTTGACCCACGGACCATGGCCGTTAGTGATCTTCTTTTTAGCACTGCTTACTTTGGCCCATGTGTTGGGCAACATGATCGGTACTCGCTTGCGCGACACCTCCCACGAGATAAGGCTCTGGAGGGCCACAGATCCGCGGCAATCCCCTGATAGCCCGCTCGCTACTCCCCAGCCGTACGAGCTTGCCAAGCTTTCACTCCCAGAAGAAACCAATCTCGCAGGCTTCGGGCGGATTGTGAGTGGCTTTCGCTGGTTTCTGCTGTCGGGCTTTTCAGTAGGAGCCTTGCTGGGTGGTACCCTCTTGGCAGTCACGATCGGCAACCGCATCGGTTGGGCCGGCTGGGTTGTGGGAACAGTCTCAAGCGCCGTCCTGGGAACCTGGGTAGCATTCTTGGGAGTGAGTTTTACCGCAATCGCCCGCGATGCCCTGCGACAGGCGCATGGCAAGAAATAAGAAAAAACGATAGCGATTTCTGTCGTGTTCTAACTTTCGTGGAAAGTAGATGTCGCTAGAATAAGGGATACGCCCCGGTAGCTCAGCTGGATAGAGCATGGGATTTCTAATCCCAGGGTCGCAGGTTCGAGTCCTGCTCGGGGTGCTTGAGTAGAAATGTAAAAAAGTCGGGCCGACAAGATTCGAACTTGCGACCTTTTGACCCCCAGACGCAATTGCCGACAAGATTTTTTTGGTGTTTTCTCCGGGATTTAAGCACTTTATCGCTTCATTGAATACAGTGCAAGGCGTCTCATTCAATTGCATTGTTTCTCGATGATTTCGGGTATATTCGAAATACGGGTTAGCGCAAACGGGTAGTATACCCGCTTGCGTTTCTGGTTGTCCACCATCTGTTCGGAGTGAATCCAGATACCAACGGCGGCGTCAGTATCCATCAGAACTCAAGGAATTCTCTCCTGATACAATCACCGCTCAATACACAACCTCAAACCATGCATCAAAAAACATCACAACCATGTTCGTCCTTTCCCTGCCATTAAGTTTTCCCGGGCCGTGGGTTAACTGGATTCCCATACCCCCGATTCTACTAGGCTGCGGGTTGTTTTGTGACGATAGTCGAACATTCGTTCCAGCTTGCGGCGAACGAACCATCCCCCTAACCAGTCGCCCAGCGGCCACAATGGGACCTGATATTCCACCTCATCCCGCAGCAAGGTTCCCTCTCCATCGTCGAGGATATGATGCCGATGATACCACCAAGCGAACGGCCCTGACTCTTGCCGATCAGCAAACAGGTGGGGTGGTTCGTACTCGGTGTGGATTGCTACCCAACTAACGGGAATTGGTCCGACGCTCCCTCGCAACACCACCCGACTGCCAACAAGGAGAGAGCCAGGACTCTCGCTCACCTGCATCTTTTCCCATGGCGGGATCAAACTCCGCAATGCTTCGGTGCTTTCGTGAAAGCGAAACACTTGCTCTGGGGAAGCATTGATCCGAGACTCCCAGCGAAAGTGACTCAGGCTCGCTGCATTGGGTCGCCGCTCGCTCTTGTGAGCCCGGGCTGCGTCCAACAGAATCAGGCCAAACGGAACCCACCACACGAGATCGTTGGTCAGGATGGTCAGTCCAAAGAGCGGGGGAAATATTCCACGCCATAAGGCCCCCAGGAATCCGATTGGACCAAAGATTTTCCCTAGCAACCCGACGAGCACTATTGGCCAGTGACGCCGTGGGTTCCCCGCGGCAATCAGATAGCCGATTCCATAGACCCCAACGATCATCCCCACGCACTGCCAAATCTCAGGATAATTGACTCGCTCGATGCTGGTAAGATCAAACAGCAAATGTGGAAAAGCAATCGTGAGCGCGCCCCACACGAGATTATAAAATCCCGCAGCACAGAGCCAGTAGCTTGCCCACACGGGGGCACCATCGTCGTTTATGCAAGTTGGCATGAAGATTTCCAAGGATCAGGCAAATTATGCTCTCTCGACGAAGGGAAGCTAGGTCATCGGGCTGAAGTTACCCCATTCTACTCAAGTTTGCATGGACGACGTCGCTGACTTGGAGAATGCGTTGCCAGATTGCCGAGTCATACTTTTCGAAATTTGGCCTGACTAGCTACGACACTGCAACTTGGCCTTCCACGACCTCCAGTTTGTGATGAAGAAACATCAATTTTAAGTTACCACTTTACTTGTTCTATTCAAACTAGAGAGCTCCTGGTTTGTGGGGCTCGTAAGACTGGAGAGGCAGCAGCGACAAACCAAAGGGCGCAGCCTCACCCCCAGGTTCACGCCTCTAACATTCACTGGGAGTGTTGACGGACTGGTAAGACCGACTAGGACACGAGCAAGCAGAGCAGAGCGGTCGCATAGCCGGCAAAGTTGCCGATGGCGTATCCTATCAGGGCCATCAGAATGCTGGCCGGAACCAGACTCTCTTGATGGTGCGTGGCCACGATCGATGCCGAAGCAGCACCCCCAATATTTGCCGCACTGGCGATCGCGGCCGTATGGACATCGACCCTCAGCAGCTTGGCCCCCAGCAGGCAGAAGGCTCCGTGGATGAAGATCCAGATCGTGGCCCCAACGAGAAACGGCAGAGTTTGACCTGCTGCATTGGCCAGATTTGTCTGGGCACCCATCCGCGCGACGAACAGATAGACCAGGGCCATTGCAAGTTCGTGGCTGCCAGGGATCTTGCTCAGCCGCGTGAACGACAGTCCAATTCCTAAAGCGGTGATGAGTAGAATTTTCCAGGCAGATGCACTCAAGTAAGGGTCGATAGTCGGCAGACGTTGGGCGACCAATTCCGCAATCCAGCTAGCGAATAACGCAACCGTCAGGAGCCCAAGGATGTCAGGGGTGGTGGGGGCAGTCGTATAGTTAGTCTCAGCTCGAGCGGCGGCAGTCATCTTGGCGACCCGATCCTCATCGACTCCGGTAAAGGCGGCAAAACGTTCGGCAAAGAGTTTCGATCCGAGCAGAATGGGGAGCCAGAACAGATAGATCACCGAGTCACCGATCACAGCGAGCCCGACATCGGTCCCGCTGGCATCGATCATTTGGCTGACAGCGGCCATATTGCCAGTGCCGCCGATCCAGCTTCCCGCGAGAGTGCCAAAGGCCTTCCAGGCGTCCGGTCCCAGCCAAGGTTTGACGGCTAAGAACCCGATCGGCGCCCCAACCATCACTCCGAGGGTGCCAAAGAGCATTACACCCACACCCCTGCCCAGCACGCGAATCGCCCCACGCACATTCACTTTGAGCAACAACAGCACCAACATCATCGGCAGCACAAGCAAGCCAATAATTTCGTAAACGGGGGACTTCGTCGGCAATATTCCTTGGGTGGCCAAAAGGACGGGGGTCAGATAGATAAAGATCAGCGGGGGCAGGTACTGAAACAGCCGGCTCTGCGTCGCCTTCTCCAACCAGAAGAAGAACGCACATACGCCAACCAGCATGGCCAGCACCCCCTCCGTGCTGGTGATTGAAAGCGAGATTTCCATCAAGCAGCCACCTAGGGTTTCAGGCCAATTGGTCACTTGTGGTAAACTTCTCGGGGAAGTTGCCGGGAGGGCTGGCAAAGATGAGAGGTTAAGCGGTCAGTCGATTGGCAAGTGCCGCCAAGACATGAACAGGCCGCTTTTGGGGGGGCTTACTTCCCAGGGAGTTTTTCCAATTCAAAATGCAGACCTTGCGTCGTCTCGTTGATTGTTTGCTCAAACGGAGTTGTCTTCTTGGACATATACTTTCGGGGAATCAAAGGCTCTCCGCTTTGATAGGACTTCAGTACCGTAAAGCACACCTTGTAGGTGCCGGGATAGACGCCATCATCCGGTTTCAGTGTTGTCATGCGGAAGGACCCGTCAGGTTGGATGTATCCATAGGCGCCTTTGCGTACCTCGCTATCGGAGGTCTTCGCGTAGGACGCCGGTTCGAAACGAATCATGGAGACTTCACCCTGTGGGATACCTCCATCATTAAAACCCACTGTTCCAGTGACTTGAACCCTGCCAGAATTGTCGCAACCCACTAGCAGCAAACAGGTAAGAAAACTCCCCACTGCCGCCCCACGGGAAAAAAGCATGGAAAATGCAGGCGGCCATTTTGTGATAGGAAGCATATACTTTTCTCAGGAAACGGGGTTATCAATTGGTGCCTTTCAATCGACATCTTCAGAATTTACTCCCGCATGGATCTGACTCCAAGATCCTAAAGCAATTTAGGATGGATCTATGCGAGGGTTTCGCAATGGCGATCATCTCACATCACCGACGACTTCTCCATCTATACTGGCGATCAGCTTGTCCCAAACCGTTCCCCAGTCCCCATAGGGCCCGCTGGTTTCGATTGTGTCGTTGATCCAGTGGACACTTCCATCGGCAAAGGCCATCAAAACACCTCCAAAATGCAGGCTTCGGGTGGTTGCCTGGGCACCGAATCCTCCGACCCAGCAGGGCATGCATTCAGTTTGCATGATTTCTGCATCGGCCGGACTGCAGCCCATGATGTCGTCTGCGTTTACATTGCACACGTTGGGCCCGTTGGCATCCCCCGTAGAGCCATACCAGACAATCAGGCTTGAACCTGCTCCTCCCAAGGCCCAGACACCGCGTCGGTCTGATTGACTAACTCCGGATCGGACTTCTCCCAGCATGATCGTATTGCTCGTTCCGTCGGTGATCTGGCCAAGCTTCGCAGAAACGTTGGGCCCAATCACTCCTCGTATCCTCGGGTTCTGCCATCCTAAGGACTCTTCGCCCCAGATTGCATTTTCACGATCCTTAGATCCAATGATTGGTCCATTCCCTACATTGGCCGCATAATTGCCCCGTGCCCAGTTGGTCCCCATGGGGCGTCTGGGAGTCGATGTATCGCTAAGAGTTTCACTACTAAACGGATCCGCCGGGCAGAGCATTGATGCGATCTGTGTCCCGCGTGCCAGTTTGTTTTGATCTGCTGAAATATATTCGGAGAAGTCAAAGGAATCGTAGAGTCCCTGTTGTTCCATCTGTGGCAGAATGGAGATCAGCCAGTTCTTGCCGATCTTATTCGTCTGCGACGGTTCTTCACCTTCTTCGAACTCCATCCCTATGGGGAGGATCTTGCGGTTTGATTCGTAATTCAGAACCGCCAAGGCCAACTGTCGAAGATTACTCTGGCACTGGGTCCGGCGAGCCGACTCGCGGGCGGCCTGTACTGCGGGGAGCAGCAAGGCAACTAGGACTCCGATGATCGCGATTACCACCAAGAGCTCTACAAGTGTGAAACCACCTGCTAGTTGTCGGATTTTCTTCTTGTCCGTGTACCCATTCATGAGTTTTAGTCCTATGCAAATGATTGGGCACGATTGCTGACGCCACATGGAAGTGGCAATCGCAGGAGCCGTCATATTTTCGGTAGCCGATTGACGACGTTGCGTGCATGTTGCATCTCCCACGCACTGCGAAGGCAATTCACGCCAACGACAATGCATACAACAACGCACGCTCTTCAGTGTCCACGGATTCTGGTGCGGGATGCTCGCTCAATCTGAATGAGGCAGAGCATAGTCATGAAGCACCGCGCATCCTAAGTATGTGGACTGATAATGTCAAGCCGTTGATAACTGTTAACTGTAGGGCCAGAGATATGAAATGTCCGCAAACTGGCGGAACGATGTATCCTGTATGCCCCAACAGCAGGCAGCTTCCTTCGTAACCGTAATCGTGTCGATCAGGTCATGAATCCCTTCAGGACAGGTTTGCCAAATCCCGGTGATGTTTGGCCTTGGCCGGGTCCCGGAGTAGATACAAACCGGCAAGGCGACTGTGTGTTTCTTCTAGCTCATAGCCCATGGAGAGACAGGTTTCAAAGGCGGCGATAGCTTCCTCGGCGTGACCGGCGTAGTGCAGCGCCGCGCCAAGGTGGAAGTGGGCTGCAGGAAAGTGATGGATCAATTCCACAGCACTTCTCGCATGTTTCACCGCAGTTTTGAGCTGATCAAGCTCAAGATACACTTGTGCCAGGCCGTCATGGGCTATCGGATTGGTCTTACTTGCAGCCAGGGAATTCTGAAATACTGACTCCGCTTCCTCCCAGGCACTTGCCTGCAAAAACAGGGCGCCAACCCGGTTCAGAAAGTGAAGATTTTCCGATGCTTGCTCCGCCAACTCACAGGCGATGCGTAGAGCCTCCCCGGTTTCGCCTTCCTGCAATGCAATTTTTGCCAACATAAACTGAACCTCGGGTAACTGCCGGGCTTCTTCCGGGATATGTGCCAGTGTGTCCTTGCATTCAGGCCAGCAATCGACACGCTGGTAGCACGACGCCAGTTGAATCGCATGGCTGGATTCTCCAGGGTAGTCGGTGACGAGAGAATTCCAATGCTCGATGGCTTGTGGTACGCGATTGCTGTCGGTGAGCGCTATCGCAAGATAAATCCGATTGTTCTTGGACACCCTGGTAGCGATCTGCTGCAAGTCACCACTCGGGGCATAATTATGTCCCATGTCACTCAGGAGTTGTAAAGCGTCGGCATTGTCACGAGGGTTAGAAGCAACATTTTCGATAGGCTGGCCAGCGCTACTCTGTTCCGATTCCCACGTTTTGATGCGTTTGGATGGAACCTGTTCTGCAAATATCTCGTGCCAGGGACGTCCATCCATGTCATTTCCAACGGCCATGCCAAGCATTGTCAGAATTGTCGGTGTTACATCCAAGACCGTCGCACCAGTAAGCTGGGTGCCACGAAGAATTCCCGGCCCTTTTGCACAAGCGATCCCAAAGCCGTACTGGGGTAGGTCGTGTGACTGTGAGGAAACAAAGCCCGATTGATGAATTCCCCGCGGCGAACCGTGGTCACTTACAAGCAGAACCGTTGTATCGGTGCCAGCAAATGACAAAAGTGCTTCTAACATCATATCAAGGAATTGGTAACAACCGACTAGTATGTTCCTGTCGATTGCATCCCCCGGCGGATCAGCATCCGAGTGCTTCTCGAAGAAGGGACCAAAGCACCTGGAAAAGTCTTCGATCGCAGAGTAATAGACTGCCTGAAAGTCCCAGTGTTGCTGGACGATTTGGTGGCAGGCGGCCGCATGTACCGAGGATGTGCGAGCCATTAGGCGAACGAGATCGTGAATTCGCTGGTCATTTTTCCATTCGATCTGTTCGAGTTGGGGAACGAACGGAAGAATCGCATCCATCTGAACGTCTGACGGGCGAACGCACAGCGGGCCAATCTCTTGCTCAAGCGAAGAAGGATGAAACGTCTGTGGAGCAAACGACAATTCTTCATTTGCGTCCCGTAGAGAATTGACAAAGCGATCTGAAACAACGGTGCCGCGAATCGGTTCGGCAGGGTGGCTGGAAGGCCAGCCCACAACTCGGGAGGTCATGCCAACCTGACACAGGATGTTCCAGACTGCTTTGCAGGAACGACTCGTACTTGAAGCCGGTCTGAGACCCGTGTGGTCTGCTGTGGGTTCCACGAGACCACAGATCCCGTGCTTATCCGCTCGCTTGCCTGTGGCGATAGAAGTCCAGAGCATCGGGGACAAGGCTGGCTGAATCGTTGCCAGATTCCCGCTGGCGCCGTCTGCGATCAGTTTGGCTAGCGCCGGCATCAATCCGCCATCAACCAGTGGGCGGAGCATCTGCCAGTCTGCCGCTTCCCATCCGACCAGCAAGACTTTATGCGCAATGCGTCTGCTCACAGAACCGGATTTCCAAGTATTGGGGATGCAATCATTGTCACATTCCCTTGTCTCGGGATTCGAGCGATCCTGGCTCTGGCATTCAAGTGCGTCGGCGTCGCTTCAGGGCAAGGGCCCCCCCGCCGGCCGCCAAGAGTGCCAAAGACGTCGGCTCGGGGACACTACTATTTGCCGCGGTAAGGAGTGGCCCCGTGTAGTTTCTTTGCCAAATGAGGAAGTCTCTGCCGTCACTGTCGCCGTCAAGGTCGCCATCGCTTCCCCCGTTGACACTGTAATCAGTCATCCACTTGCTGAGATCGTTGCCGTCCACATCGCCGTCGTCGTCGAAATCTCCCGGCACGAAAGAACCCACGTCACCTGCCAGGATGGCGGTGTCTGGATCCGTTTCGTAGGCCCAGTCAAAAATGGTGGCCGTCAGAGGAGGTATCGGGGCTCCTGACCCGGGATAATTCACAGGAGATGTTTGCATGCGAACCCACCCGTAGTGCGTCGAACCACCGATGTCCAGCCTGATGCCGGCAAACTGAGGATAGTTCTCTGTGTCGACGGCACCGAAATTCAAGTAATTTGCCGCTACAATCCCATATCCGGTCGAAGTGGTTACTGCTCCAGGACCGATCGAATCTCCCAATTCGAACGAGCGCACATAGTAATTGCTGCCTTTGTCCGTATTCGAAAGCTCTTCCGAATAGCCTACCCCCTGGAACCGAATTGCTGCGGGATCGTACCCGGCAATTTGATAACGGATCCTGAAGTCGTCGGTTCCATTGCTATCCATGTCAATGTAATAGTCACCTGATAGGTTTTGTTGTAAGTCAATCAAAGTGACGGCAATATCGGGATTGACATCTCGGTATATCACCAATGCCTGAGCGGTCTCTCCGTGGGCAAACGCACCCAGCCCTGCCGCAGTCGTGTAACAAGTCAGTCTTTTCGCGAATTGTTTCGTGCTGCTAGACTTCCGCTGACGCTTCGACGTTTTCTCTCTTGCTGATTTCATGTGTCTTCCCAATATCTAAATGGTTGTAACAATCGCAAAGGAAATCGCCGGTCAGGAGGCATGCTACCGGCTAAACATTACCTCTAAGTTCTTCTGATCCCAAATGGCGAAGGAGGATTTGTAGTAAAGGACTGCCGTCGTAGGTTTCATGTATGTATCTTAATGAAGTTTGAGCAATATACAACTCTTTTCCTTGGTTTGAGGCGTTACAGCTGCTAACAGTCCCCGGGTGTCCCGGAAGGAGCTGACAGATTCCCAAGCTCAAGCCGCCTCTGTCTTACCGGGGACGCTGTTGATACTAGTCACAGTTTTCCGCTTCCCATGTTGACCATCTCCATAAAAGGTTTGCCGCCATCCCAGGTCAAGTGAATTTCTAGGGAGTCAGTCGGCTCGGAGATTTCCACCTCCAGTCCAGAAGTGAGAAAACTCGCGTACTTCTTGGGGGCGCACCAGCGTACCGCAGTCTGGCTGAGAATCTCGTTCGAAACGATTTCAACGCGATGCTTTCCTGGAATAGCCCCATCCCCAACTTCAAAGCAGGTAAGTTTATAGTGTCCCTCTTCGTCTATCGTCCCCATCGAGGGCCGCGCCCCGTCGGGAACAAACTTGATATTGCCTCCCGCAAGAGGCTTGTCGTCAATCAACACCTGTCCGGAGACGACAACGCGTTGGGGTCGTCCGTCGCTGCAACCCACGACCGTCCAGCCGAGAAGTAGAGCCAGTGCGAGCGAGAGCTTGTGGTGGAATCGGTGTCTCTCGTGCCAAATTCCTATCTGTGTCTTCGGAGGTTGATCGGAGTTGCAGCTGCACATGGGATACCGCTATGAGTTACTGGTGAGGACTTCTTCCCCCGCGCGAGTCGAAAGAGCTCGATACAGCTCCAGGTCGATATTCTCGCTCATGAAATCGGTGTGTCCGTCGCCGAAGACGAAGTTCCCTCCGCCAGGATGATTGCTAATAAAAGCACCGTTGGCCAGCGGGGTATAGGTGGTCTTCATGGCCCTGGTCGTGCCAAGTCCCGGCGGAGTGTTCAGTGGGTTCTCCGTGTTCCGCAATGAGGAGACATGGCGAAGGCCCTGACTCCATATGTTGTAGGTGTCATACTCGCGGAGGTGCCCGTTGGTTGTCTCCCCTGCAATGAAAGTCTTGCTCAAGCCGTCGACAACTTCTCGAAGAGCAAAAGTCCGCTTGTACATGAAGAGTCCATTATTCTCGATCTTTGCCTGCGGGAGGATCCCATAAGCAGGTCCGTTGGAGCCCATGCAGAGTGCGTAACTTCCGGTTCCCAGCCCTTCGATGTCTTGGTATTCGACTCCTTCGATTTGGGGTTCCGCTAGGTCGCTGGGACACACGTAAACTGGGGGGCGAGTTCGGAGGAATTCGAGGCCAGCCAAATTTCTTTTCCAGTTTTCCGTACCGGAACCAACCATTAGAATGCCTTCACCCTGTAAATCGAATAACCGAGAGCCGGCCTGTAACTCGATATAGGGCAGGATCACAGCAAAGCCACTCAGTTCACTTTGGTTTGGTTCAGCAGACTCGGCAGGGCAATAGGGCTCCGGACGGTAACCGACATCGCAACCGAGTCGGCCGGGGGGGATATGACCATTAGTGGATTCATAAGTGAGGACTGCCAGGCCGATTTGCCTCAAGTTGTTGGTGCACTGGGAACGGCGAGCCGCTTCGCGAGCCGCTTGAATAGCGGGCAGAAGTAAGGCTACAAGAACCCCAATAATTGCTATCACGACCAAGAGTTCTACCAACGTAAACGCCCGCTCAGGAACGCGACCGAAAAGCTTCGTGTGCTGTGCTTTCATATGACGACCTTATTATCGATTGTTGGAAGTATATATCATCGATTTTGCAAATCCGGCATGCCCTAGTTTCCGCTCTGTTGGGGCCGCTTTCTGTGGGCAACTTCCTCGCGAGCCTTCTGCAGTACACTCTCGAGCGTAACTGGTAGTCCGTTGAGACGCTTGCTTTCATCGGCCGCCTCCATAAAAGCGAATATCTCGAGGGTTTCTTCCGCAGCAACCGGAGGTTGTTGGGTTTGGAAAAACGTCGCGATCTCTAGCACTAAAGGCTCGTACCCGTCGAATCCCACAAAATGCTCCACACGCTTGCTTCCGTAGAGTGTTGCCCCGTAGGCATGCGGTCCGGTGCGAGTACCGCGAAAGGTGCCGATTCGGCCGTCCTTCCAAACACCGACGACCAGTTCTGTCCCATCGCTTTGAACACGAATCACACTCTCGCAACCGGTTCCCATGATTGCAATGAGCGTCTCCACGCCGTGGACACCATACCAGAATAAGTCGGCGTGATGGGGCTCCAACTCGCACGGACTGTAAGCCGCGCACCCTAGTATGTCTCCCACGTTGCCCTTCGCACGTGCATTCAGCACGGCGGGGCCATAACGCAAGGCCGATGCGGAGAAACAAGGAGTACCGGATTCTTCCGCCACTTGCAGAATCTCCACCACATCGGCGAGGGACGCCGCGAGCGGCTTGTCGATGAAAACCGGTTTCTTGGATGCGAAGACCTTCCGAGCCTGGCCTAGATGTGGCCGGCCGTCAACGCTTTCGAGCAGCACAGCGTCAACGCGGTCCAGGAGCTCATCGATCGAGTCGACCACCTCGATTCCCATTCCCTTGAGTTGCTTAACGTAATTGTCCACATTGTCGCGACTCTCAGGAAGATCGTTGCTTCCCCCAGGATAAGCTACCGTCACGCGCACGCTCGCGAGCGGGCCGGATGCTTCGACGGCATTCAGAATCTTTGCAAACTCAGGCGCATGGGACGTGTCACACCCGATAATGCCCAATCGAATATTGTCAATGCCTTGGGCAAAACAAAGATTGGAGAATAGGGCTGTTGTGAACAAGGTCACCAGCCAGAGGACCAAGGGTACGAGTAAAAGCCCGTCTCTGCTTCTCCGGATTTGCAGAAGGGCTGAGGTGGAATTCATCAGTCACGTACTCCGGAGGTCAGGCTCGGGCCGTGCGGAAGAGCAGTCTGCCGCGAAGCACAAATTCACTTACCAGCAGCGCAAATGGTAGTAAGGTACAACACGGTTCTGGTACCACGAGCACTCCAGCAGCAAGATTCTGGCCGTACTGCTGTTGCCACACAACCAAATCGGAGATGTTGACGGAACCACTGCCATTGGCATCTCCCTGGCTGAGCGATCCTCCACTGGCAATTCCGACTCCTTGCTGCCAGATGAGAAAATCCCTACCGTCCACATCGCCATCCTCATCAAAATCCGCAGAGAAGACGGGGGCGGGAGCCTCATCGTAGTAATCAATCAAGGGCTGAAAATCGATTCCAGAGATCTGCGCTGCATAAGTCGACTCGATTTCCTCCGCCAGAGACATCATGGCGTCGAAATCCTCGAAAGTGTTGCCGGGACCGATCTCCGCAACATTAAGAGCTACTCGCACGTCGGCGTTGAAATTGGCGACCTCCCAGGCGACACCCGATTGGATACTCGCCAACGTGCTTCGTTCATAGGCCATCATGGAGATTCCATCCAAGGAGGTGGCAATGTCGTCGAACCATTGATTTCGCTCTCCTCGGGTCCAGTCAATGCTCGTTGTGCTATCGTACCAGACCGGGAGATCCGCATAGATCTTCACTTCCGGGTATCCACTGCTATCCAGAAGTGTCCGGACCGAAGCATACGTATCACGCAATAGATACAGTAGATTTCGTTTGTCGGTCGCTGTTCCATTCTTCCAGGCATTCGAACCATGAGGCTCGATGTCGAGATGCACTCCGTCAAACTTTTCGCGCGGATCCGTGCGCGTGTTGTTGAAGTTGATCAGCGACGTCTGAACGAGATTCGAGACACTCACCGGGCTGTAGGAAATGAGGCCGAACAGCACTTGAGAATCAATGCCCACGTCGTCCAGGTCGGCATTCCAACGAGCCATCGTGGCTGGATCGTTCGAGGGTACACTTCCAACGCTAGTGTAGATTCGATCAAAGCCCCATGCCCCAAAGTTAGCGATCAACTCGCTCTCTTTGGCAGGATTACCGAGCACATTGGCTGCACCGTACGGATGGGCAGGACTACTCCACATCCAGGCCGATCGCTGATTCTGCGCAGCTAGAGGAGTGCAGAGCCCCACAATGGATGAGAACCAAACCAATAAAACGCGGGCTTGAATTAAGCAAACGCAAAATTTATGCACGGACGGTCGACGGTCATCGAAAGTGATCTCGGTCGCCATGTAGTTTCACTCATCTTTTTTGAGAACTGGCTATGCTCATAAGCACCCAATCCAACAACTGGTTTTACTCGATACCGATTGTTATGGAGTAAATTCTCCAGGACTGCGCGCGGAATCAATTATAATGCAACTAGTAAGCGATGCTAACAAACTTTGTGATCAAAAGCAATTGATGAGTATGCCGAAACTCACATCTCCATAACAATCACTGCCTGCTTCGGTTGGTTTTTTCCAACAATTCGTGCAGAGTTTCATCCTGGGTTCTGCAATGCTGCCAAGTTGGCATGTTCGCGCGCCTTGACCGGGTCCCGCTCATTTTGGGCATAGAGTTCGGCTAGCCACTTGTGGGCGATCCGCATCCTCGGCGCCTGGGCCACGCTGGTTTCCAGAGCCTGGATCGCTTCTCTGGCCATACCGCATTCGGCCAGCGCAATACCCAGATTGCAATGAGCGCGGGGGAAATGATGCATCAGTCCGACCGCGCGGAGGGCGTAGTCTACCGCCTCGGTAAACTCCTGACGCTCGATGGCGACGCTCGCAAGCCCGTTCAGCGCAACCGGAGCTTCGTCATCGGCATCGAGTGCTTTTTGAAACTCGTGCTGGGCATCACTCCACTTAGAAAGCTGGAGGTATGCCTGCCCCAATGCGCAGGGTAGGGATTTCAAGTCCGGAGAGAGTTTTCGAGCACGTTCCAACCAGTCCAACGCCTCCTGCGGTTTTCGGAGATGCAGATTCAAGTGGGCGAGCATCATCAGCGGGCCCGTTTCTTCCGGCGTTTCCTTAACCAATTTGTTGAGAATCTCATCGCACTGCTGAAGTCGTCCTAATTGCATGTAGCAGCGGGCCAACTCCAACTGATACGCAACATGGTCTGCAGAATCGGTGGTGGAGTCGCTGATGAGTTCTTGCCACAGTGGAATAGCCTTTTCGATGCGTTGACTATCGGAAAGCGCTGATGCCAGATTCCTTTTCAAATCAATGGTGGTGTTCCGGATGGTTTCTTGGACGTCCCCGGTGGGGGCATCAATGTATCCCAAATACACGAGTTGCTGAATTGCTGCGGCTGCTGCCACAGGATCCTCCCGGCGATCTTCACTGTGCATGCCGCTTTCACCGTCCACCTCGTCCCAACTTGGAATGCGTGATGGACAGACTTCCTGGTCAAAGATTTCCAACCACGGGCGGCCGTCCATATCCTCACCTATGGACTGCCCGAGCAGCGTCAGTA
The DNA here is from genome assembly GCF_007860015.1 of Bythopirellula polymerisocia. Taxonomy (GTDB): domain Bacteria; phylum Planctomycetota; class Planctomycetia; order Pirellulales; family Lacipirellulaceae; genus Bythopirellula; species Bythopirellula polymerisocia. The sequence goes on along the minus strand of NZ_SJPS01000013.1, from coordinate 29,567 downwards.
TCGTCGGCGTCACATCCAAGAGGCTAGCGCCATAAATGGTTTCATTTTGTTTGATTCCCGGCCCACAGGCGCACACCACGCCGTACGGTCGATGCCAACTAACGGGGTCTTTGAAGCCGTCGGTGTCTTGCCGACCGCTGCCGCTATGAAACCCGTGATCGCTGACGAGAATGACCGTTGTATCTTTTCCGGCGTAGGACAGCAAAGATTCCAGCATCATATCGTGGAATCGATAACAACCGATCATTACCTCTTTGTAAATCTCGGCGTCGCTTTCGGAGATGCCTTCCATGGCAGGGGGATGGTAAGGCATGAAATGGTGGCCAAACTGGTCTATGGCGTCGTAGTACACCGCCATGAAGTCCCAAGGTTCTTTGACCATCAGCGCACAGGATGCCGCGTGGATACTGGACGTACGGGCGAGAAGTGAAGCGAGTCTGCCCAGACGATTGTCCTTGGTCGTGTCGATTTCCGCAGCACGGGGAACGAATGGCAGTATGGCTTGGGCGTCAAGATCCTCTGGATTGACCTTCAAGTTGACTAGCGGCTTCAAAAGACGTTCAGGATGACAGACGCCTTGCGGAAGAGAACGGGAAGGCTCTCCCTTTACCGGTGAAACAAAGTAGTCGGTGACTACGGTCCCGCGGATCGGCTCCGCCGGGTGGCTCGCAAACCATCCTACGACATTGCTTGTCAACTGGTTCTGAGAAAGGATGTTCCAAATTGCCTTGGTATTACGACTGGTGCTAGTAACCGGACGGATTCCGCTGCCGTCCGGCATGGGCTCGGCGAACCCGCAGATTCCATGCTTATCGGCTCGCTTGCCGGTCGCAATAGAGTTCCACAACATGGGAGATAGGATGGGGCGAATGGTCGCCAGTTTACCACTAGTGCCTTCTGCGATCAGTCTGGCGAGGGTCGGCATATAGCCCTGGTCGAGGAGAGGGCGGATCATGACCCAGTCAGCTGCATCCCATCCAACAAGCAGCACCTTCTTCGCCAGTGGTTTCGTCATTCACCTTACTCAACTGACCTTTTATTAGCCTACCAACAAAAAAGTACGAGGCCAGGATGATACGTCCTGACCTCGTATATTGTTGTCTTCACAGACTCACCGTACCTATGCGATTCAGGCTGAGCGTCGACGCAGCGCCAAGGCTCCAGCGCCAGCAGCCAGTAACGCCAGCGAGGTGGGCTCGGGGATCGCCCCTGCTGCAATCGCGGTGTCCGGCGTAGTCTCATAGGCCCAATCGAAGATCGTACCCGTCAGGGTAGTTTCTCCGCCAACCTTTTCTGTCTTGATCCGAACCCAGCCATAGTGCGAACTGCCACCAATATCCAGAAGGATTCCCGCGTACTGGGGATCAGTTGGGTTTCCAAAATTCGTCGCGTTCGACGAGGCAATGCCAAATCCGTTTGAAGTGGTTACCGCGCCCGGTCCGATCGAATCTCCTGACTCAAACGAGCGCAAGTAGTAAGCACTGCCTTTACTCGTATTCGTGAGTTCATCAGAATCGCCATATCCCTGAAACCGAATACCGGCTGGCGCATAACCCGGCTGGAACCGAAATCTAAAGTCCGGGACCGTGTCTCCGTCCATATCGTAGTAGCCACCGGTGGGGTTAGTCGCATTCACCACAATGTCCGGGACATCGGCATAGACGACTGTTGCTTCGGCGGTTTCACCACAAGCAAACGCCCCGAGACCTGCCGCCGCCGAATAAGCAGTCAGCCTTTTGGTGACAGCCTGCATGCAGAGCTTGTTAGATACTTTGTTGTTCTTTTTCACGAGACGCTCCTTAAGGATTGAGAATAGGATTGTTGTCTAGCGCTCTTGATGATCCGGTAATCCACCGACCCTACAATGCCTTGGACATCCATCGAAGCCCAGCTGTAATGACCGTTTGCTGCACTTATGGTCTTAGATCATCTTAATGAAGAAAGTAAGGAATGCAACGAGATTCCGGTCTTTTTGACCAAGTTGCCCGATTCCGACGACCTCGAGGTGATCGTGCTCCCACCACCAATCGAGCTAAGACACTCACACTAAAGCAGTTAGATTATTAAACTACTCCTTTAACCCATGTCCTTTGTTTGGCAGATATTGGCAATAAAGGCCAATCGACATTGTGGTCGACAGCACGGGCATGCATGTTTATGGCGAAGGCGAATGGAAGACACGCACTTACGGCAAGCCGAAGCGTTGAAGCTGCCGCAAGTGATGCTTCTAACTTGAATGCCCCTGACATCCAACGATCTCTTCCTAGACCCTAAATACATTAGGGCTCTAGAAATCAAGGCGCTTATGCAGCGTGCTACCGCGGGACAGGAGTTCGCGCGAGGGGGCATGTGGGCATTATGCGGAAGGGTAAAGCGTTGGCACATCTGGTTTGCTGGCGTGGTGAGGTCATTCTGAGAGAGTTCTGTTTGCGTCCGTTTCTAGCAACCTCTGCAATTAGCGTTGACGTCTCTTGTGCGGGTTACAGCATCCGGGTTGCGTGCAGAAAACACGCCCAGATTAGGAACAAATGGCGTGATTGAAGCGGGGTTCGCTAGCCAGGGCTTGGTTGTTGTCGATTCGGTAGCGCAACTACGGAGGTTGCCACCACCTCCATCAGTTTGAGGAGAGGTTAAGCCGCAGCGGATGGTCCACCCGCTGGCCCGTACCGCCATTCGCTTTCTGAGCATCAGCCACTCGCCTATTCCAACAATCGCGCCCAACGTAGGCATGGCCAGCGGCGGGCAGAAGTGCCCGTATAAAATGATGAGGGCCCCCACATGTTTTCTACGACTTGATCTAGGAGCCAATCGCCAAATAACGTGCCGAGTACTGTCCAAACGACCGCCTCGCCGGCGATTACAACGGCAACGGCATTGTTGATGCCGCTGACTACACCGTGTGGCTTGCGGCACTTGGCGGCACCGAATTGCTGAACGATCCGACGCCTGGCACTGTTGATGACAGCGACTACGACTACTGGAAAGCGAACTTCGGTTCCTCGCTGGCAAGCTCGACAATCGAGCAATCAACCGTCCCTGAGCCTGGGACCGTCTCGCTGTTGCCGATGTCGGTAATTGCACTATCTATTCGCACTTTTTGCACTCTGCAACGACCGTTGTTATAATCTCAGGCGCCTTTAATAGTATTTCAATCGAGCTGTGATGTTTGCGTTGTCGAACTTTCGCCACGTGACAGCTTGGTTAGATGTGTGATGTGGGGGACAAATAATGTCTTGTTGTCGGTTTGCCTGCCTGCAGTTGTCATTTCTTCTGTTTCTATCGACTAATTGTGCGGTTGCACAAGTCTGGGATGCCAACGGCGCGTCGCCGCCGGACGGAGACTTTGGCGTGGCCAACAATTGGAATCCCAACCAAGTTCCAACGTCGGGCGACACCGCCACGTTCAACCTTGCCGAAACTTATCAAGTTGAGTTCACAGCGAATGATGGGAGGAGTGGCCAATTGAATGTCTTCGCTGGTGACGTGACTTTTGTCAGCGACAACGACACACCGTGGAGCTATACGATCACCGGCAGGAATCAAGACGTCGATGTATCGGACGCGAGTCTTACACTCGGCGCTTTCAAAGCACCACTCAATTTGCTCGTCTTTGATGATGTGAGAGTGGTGCAGAATGGCGTGTTGAACGTGGAGTTTGGCAGTCTCTTGGACGTGGCTGGCAATGTTGGGATCGGCGGAAATAGCGGCACGTTAAGCAAACTGACCGTCGACGGAGCTGGTACAAGTATTAACTTTGCGGAGAGAGTCAACCTGGGCGCTTCTGGCGCAACCGGTACTCTGACATTTCAGAATAGTACCACAGGCAATGTGATCGCTGGTGTATTGAACATTGCAAGTTCGCTCGCCAACAATGTTACTGGGAATGTGGAGATTCTCTCCGGTTCGGAATTGCAGACGTCAAGCATCGAAGTGGCGGCGCCCGTATTAATTGGAGGCTCGAACCTGATCGGTGATCTTCTAGTTGATGGTCCTGGATCGGCGCTAACGATGACTGGTGCCTCGACACTTAAGATTGGCAAAGCCGGCGCCAATCACTTGGCGACCGTCACCGTGTCCGATAGAGCCGAGTTCAATTCGGGCACAGGTGCGATCACGATCGGCGATATGAGCACGCTCGACATTCAGGGCGGCACGTTTAATGCCAATGGACCACTCTCGATGTCCGCCGGCAGCACGCTTACGTTCAACGGCGATCAACTCAACGCGGCCGCAGGGCTTGATAATTCTGCCGCTGGCACGCTCAATCACTTCGATGGCACACTGACAGTGACTGGCGGAATGTTTCTACCTAACGCGGGCGGTCCAACCGACAGTTATGTGATTGAGGGCCCCAGTGCCAGCGAGATGCCACACCTGGTTATCGGTGCCGGCGCGAGCGCTCCGATTGGCGACGATCTCATTATTGGTGACTTCTTGACCCAAGGTGAGCTGACCATTGAGGCCGGGGGAAGCGTAACCAATGTCACCGGTCTCCTCGGTGATAGCTCAGGCTCCTACGGTACAGCGATGGTGACCGGCAATGGTTCGACCTGGACAAATTCGAATGGCATAGTTGTTGGCAGTGGCGGCCAAGGCACCTTGAACGTAGAGGCGGGAGGAGACGTGATTTCCAACGGCTCCAGTCTTATCGGTAACTCCCCAAGCTCAATTGGCATGGCGACAGTGACTGGCGACGGCTCAACATGGAACACTTCGATTGATTTGCGTGTTGGCCATAATGGTCAAGGTACGCTCAACGTTGAAGAAGAGGGACAGGTTTCCAACGTTGCGGGAATAATCGGCAACCTGACAGGTTCCATCGGAATGGTGAATGTGACTGGCGATGGTTCGACATGGACCAATTCGGGAAACTTAACTGTTGGCAATATTGGCAACGGCACACTAAACGTAGAGGCGGGGGGGGGACGTTTCTAGCAACTTGAGCTTTATTGGCAGCGTAGCAGGTTCCGTCGGCATGGTGACGGTGAATGGCGACGGTTCGACCTGGACCAGCTCGGGCATTTTGTATGTGGGCCACGAAGGCGAAGGCACGCTGAATGTCGAGGCGGGTGGGCAAGTTACCAGCCACTTCGAGGGAATTGTGGGCAATCTATCTGACAGCGTCGGCACCGTAACCGTCTCAGGAACCGACGAGGCGGATAATCCTTCGACCTGGACCAATTCGAGTGACTTAATCGTCGGCAAGGCTGGTCAAGGGACCTTGAACGTGGAAGATGGCGGGCTGGTTTCCAACGTCTTTGGATTTATCGGTTTTGACCAGGATTCCATGGGCACCGTAACGGTGACTGGTGAAGGTTCGACTTGGACGACCTCGAATTTCATTTCGGTTGGCGTCGTGGGTCACGCTACGCTGAACATTGAAGCAGGGGGACAGGTCTCCAATGACACTGGGTCAATCGGAGGGGATCCCGGCTCCACGGGAATAGCGACAGTGACAGGGGAAGGTTCGACCTGGACCAACACAAGCAACTTGTATGTCGGAAATTCTGGCGAAGGCACGTTGAACATCGAAGCGGGGGGACAGGTTTCTAGTACTACAGGAGTCATAGGAAACTCTTCGACTGGATTGGGGGGCGTGACCGTCCGAGGTACCGATGGCTCTGGCACTCCATCCCGCTGGACGGTTGGCGGCGGCTTGACTGTTGGTAACGCTGGTTCGGGAGGTTTATTCGTTCGAGATGGAGCGGAAGTTCAGAGCGGCGAAACTCATGTCGGTGTGAGCGGGAATGGCAATGTTTTGATAAACGACGCGAATTGGACCATCGCTACGAACTTGTACGTTGGTGACTTTGGTGTGGGTAGTGTGAATGTTCAAAATGGTGGCCAACTCTCCAGCGAGTTTGGCTTCATTGCCGACGGAGCCAGTCCCATTTCTACAGTAACGGTCGCACAGGCAAATGAATCGGGAACTCCTGCCACGTTCACAACCTCTCAAGACCTCGTGGTCGGCGGCAACAATACGACTGCGGGAGGAAACGGCCGGCTGAACGTCGGACTAGGCGGAGTCGTTAACGTGGGCAACCGTTTACGCTTGTGGGATAGCGGCACCGTGAATCTCAACGGGGGCACGATCAATCTGGCGGAGCTTGATTCTGTGTTCGTCAATGTTTTCGGGACATTCAACTTCTCGCACGGAAAACTCAACTTCACAACCGATCAAACAATCGACACCGGTGGCACCCTCGAAACGGCGCTTGGCGGTTCGCTGACTATCGGCTTTGCCCAGCATTTGGGAGTCGAAGGCGTAGCCACTATCTTGAAACCAGTTGCGATCGACGGCGGTACCCTGTCGGTCGGCGAAGTGGTCAATCCCCAACTCATCGACCTGCAGCGAGGCACCCTCAACATTAACAACCAACCGGTGGCCATTGAGCCAGGCGGCCCGTTTGGCAATACGTTGAATCTGCAGGAAGAAACGACGATCAATGCTGCACTGGGGGTCACAAATCATGGCGTTGTCAAAGGGAACGGTACTCTTGGTGGCCCATTCACAAATGCTGCCGACGGTGAAGTTCAGGGATTGGCTGGTAACAACCTACAATTCACTGGCAGTGGCAACTCCAATAGCGGCCAACTCACACTCTCCGGAGGTCAGGTCCATTTCACGCAAGACTTCACCAACAATGCCACCGGTCTGGTCATCGGAAATGGCACACTCCGCGGCGATGGTGAGACCAGCAACGATGGCAACATGGCATTCAGCGCCACGGCAAATGTCATTGGCGATGTTGTGAACAACGCGTCCGGCACAATTATCTCAGCTGGTGGAGCTACCACGTTCTATGACGATGTGGTGAACAATGGCGAAATTCGTACTTACACCAACAGCTTTACCGTCTACTTTGGCTCGTACAGCGGCAGTGGCGATACCGGCTCTGGCACCGTCATTATGGAAGGCGACCTCAAACCGGGAAGTAGCCCTGGCATCATGTCGTTCGGCGGAGATTTGGAATTTGGCCCGGCAGCGACCTTGGAAATCGAACTTGGCGGCCTGCTTGCTGGGGATGACTTCGACCATATCACGGTTGCCGATGACATCACACTTAATGGACTCCTCGACGTTTCTATAATCAACGGCTTCACGCACTCTGCCGGTGACACGTTTGAGATCATCACTGCCGCGAGTGTGCTGGATACCTTCGACACTGTGAGTCTGCCGCCCCTGCCAGGGGACCTGCACTGGTTTGTTAACTACGGCGCCACGTCCGTCGAATTGGTGACAACATTTGCCGGCGACTTTGATTTCGATGGCGATGTCGATGGCCGCGACTTTTTAGTTTGGCAGCAAAGCCCAGCAGTCGGCAGCCTGACCGATTGGCAAAGCAACTACGGAGCTACGACTGGCACACTGGGCGCCACTTCGGCGGCAGTTCCTGAGCCGTCGTCACTCCTGCTCATGGCCCTCCTTCTGGTGACATTGTCTCTACGCAGAAAGGCTGCGTAGCAATTGGTTTGGCCTCGGGATCTGATACACCCGCGAGCTTCAAAAACGTCTAGGAGTTTCTTGGACTATTATTCGACCGATTGCACGCGGCGGCGTAGTGGCCCGCTCGAAGAAATGCCACCTTGCTATATTCCGAAAGTCGAGACACCGATCGCAATTCGAAATCATCCTAACTGGCGGCGGATGCATCAGTTTCAGTAAATTGGGCAGATTGCCAACTCGCACACTTGGCCATTTTCTCGATTAAAATGGGGTCATCTGTGCAGCTAGCGTAAGTTGCCTGACCTCATCACAGAGCGACAGGAGGTTCAGCAGGAGGCCAATTATGGCCATCGGCTGGTGGAACCTGGGACGGATGCAAGTGCCGACGGCCTGGAGCCGTCACCATGTCCATCAGCTTTGAATCCGTCGCCGCCAAGTATCTCACCTCCAAGAAGCTCTCCTCAGGCACCTGCAAGGAGTATCGGGGCACAGTCACCAAGTGGACCGCCTGGGGCAAAGGAGTCGACGTCGATGAGATTGGCAGGGTTCATCTCCGAGACTTCCTCGACTGGGTCCACGAGAAGGCCGCGGCAGACGGCGGATCGAACGCCGGACGCACGGCGAACAAGTCGCGCGAGAACATGAGGGCGATCCTGTCGTGGGCCTGGGAGCAGGATTTTCTGGAGAAGCTTCCGCGGTTTCCAATGCCGAAACCGCAGCGTGACGTCGCCGGAAGGCACTACCTCACGAAGGCGGACTTGAATGCGCTCTACTTCGCCACATACGAACTGGAACGCCCAAGAGGATGGAAGCAGTCGCTAACGGTCGGCCACTACTGGAGAGCGGCCTTGGTCGTGTTCTTCAACTACGGCGTCGACACCGGGACGGTCTTCCATACCGCCGCGTTCCATGAGCCCATCCTGTGGCGGCACATCTTCTGGCGACCCGAACCGCCGAACGGTCAAGGAAAAGAGTCTCGCTACGGCTGGCTGTACTACCGTCGGGTGAAGACGAAAAAGCAGTTCTATCGACCGATGAACCGGGTCGTGAAGGTGCACCTCAAGAGCCTCCAGTCCGAAGGAGTCGAACTGGACGAGCCGGTGTTCGATTGCGGCACTTCGCGCCCGAACGCGCAATTCCAACGGCTCTGCGCCTTGGCCGGGGTCAAGCCGAAGCAGGATGTGGAAACGGGCGAGGAGAAGCTTTGGGTTTTAAAAGATCTTCGAAAAACCTGCGCGACCTACTACGATGAGCACATGCCTGAGTCTTCCATCGAGATCCTCGGGCACTCGGTAGGCGGAGTAACCTACCGGCACTATGCCCACCGTGATCCGCTGGCGTTCAAAGCGATCATGTCGCTGCCCCAACCGACGGCGTTTACCGCGCTAGTGCATGGGTTCGATGGCGAGTGCCCGTGCTGCCGGCGGAGGTTCCACCAAGCTTAGAATCCAGCCAAAGCGACGCCTCCCGTACTAGCTGCGGAGGCGTTGCCGGCGGTTCCCTCGAAAGATCGGTGTTGAGATTGGCGGCTCGGCGAGGTTCTGCCATATTCTGGTAAGCGCTACGACTCGTGCCAGCTCCGAAAAAGATCCGCATTTGAGTCGGGAACTTCCCAAGAAATCCAAGACCCTCGGAGGTCACACCATGACTCTGCGTGTGGAAGATTCAAGTCAAGCCATTGATCGCGTTATTCAGCAGTTGGATGCGGGAACAAAGGGACTACCTGAGGAAGCCATCCTTCAGGCCAGGATGAACCGCGACGCCATCATCCCACGACTCATCGAAGCGATTCAGACTGCTGCAGAAAGGGCTGAGTCGGGCAATCTCCCAGAAGGAAATGCGCACTTTTTTGCCTTGTTTCTGTTGACCGAATTTCATGCCAAGGAAGCACTTCCGGCAATTATCGGAGCCCTGTCTCTGCCGGGCGAACTCCCCTTCGATCTCTTTGGTGATGCTGTCACGGAAAGCCTGCCTCGAGTCCTCGCGGATCTCGCTAGCGACGATCCGGAGGCAATCGCTGACCTGATTCGGAATCAGGCCGTGAACGAATATGTGCGGGGAGCAGCCGCCTGCACGTACCTGCATTTTGTTCGTGACGGCCGACTAACTCGCGATGAGGCTATCGACCGCCTGCGGCGCTACCTGCGCGAGGCAATCGACAACAAAGACGTCGAGATCATCTACGGCCTCGTCGATGCGCTGGCCGACTACTCGCCGCAAGAAGTATTTGACGATATTGAGAACGCCTTTGAACTCGGTCTCGTCGATGACGAAATTGTTGATCTCGAAGACGTAAGGCGGAGCATTTCTGAAGGTGAATCAGGATTTCTCAAAGCGCTCTCGTACTGTGGGCCGACCGGGATTCATGACACTGTAGAAGAGCTAAAAGGCTGGTCTGCTTTTTCGGATGAAGTCGCCTCTGAGTCAGAAACAGAGATTTTCGAAGACGAATGGCTTCGCGAACCGCCCCTCATTGCTCAGGAGCCGGAGCACACCACCTTCCACAATGATGGGAATCGGATTGGACGCAACGCTCCATGCCCTTGCGGGAGCGGTCGAAAGTACAAGAAGTGTTGCGGCCGACGTTAGCCGTCATTTCTCAAGGTTCTCGCGACCCTCTTCGTCGGAAATCCCTGCTTCGGCGTCGAGCTTGGCGAGACTGGCGGCAAACTCGCGTATGCCATTCCGAACCTCGTCACTAGCGTCGACGAGGTCTTCGTCCGTGAGAACACGGTCGCAATAGGCGCGACAAACCCCCAACCACGGGTGTGAGTCGGCATAGTGGCGATAGAGATCACGCGACGCTCCCTCGTGGAAGATGTGAATGCTATCGTTGACCTCGAACGGCGACAAAGAGCCGTTCTCCATTTCCTCAATCGCCGCGGCGATCTTAAGTAGCTCTTGCCGAAGCTCACGCTCCCACGCGATACCCGCCAGTTGCCGGACCTTTCTCTTATCCGCTTTCGTCAAGTCGCCGCTCACCCGCTAATCCTCACGCACATGTGCGATGCGTTCACCCCCGTACAATAAGATCATGATCTTCAAGTGTCCACTCTCTGCCAAGACATCTTGGGAATCAGAATCTGATTTTCTGCCTATGCTAGAGCGTGGACCGAGAAAATAATGTGGCAAGTCGAGATTTCCGTAAATGCTGGCGGTGCCCTCTCTGACCAGACATCTCAGCAACTTCGCGGCGGGCGCAACTCCAGTCGGATGGTCCACCCGACAGGAGTTCGGAGGATTCGGAACTTACAGCGGTCGAGACACCTCGGCAGTTAGTGTTGGTCGGTCCCAGGTGTTATGCTAGGGAATGGCAAAAACGAACGAGACTCCGTTGGGAAACGTGGCCGGCAGACCACCTAGAGCTGACGCAGCAACTAAAGTGTATGGCACTTATGATTTCCATCCAGATCTTTGCAATAATGGTCTTTGGCGTCCGAAGATTCGACGGTAAATCGACTTGCGTCAACTGGTGCCAATAGACCAACAGTTTCTCGGAATGAGACGCTTGGGTGGTTCGGCCCGGTCGGAAGAACTCTTAACGGTCCTTCTTCGCATTCTTCGTCGAGAAAAATCCAAGCATTTTGCCAGTGATTGACTGGCAAAACAGGCGTTGACATACTGTATTGAGCTCAAACCACTCATTTCGCCCGTTGCAGAGCCGTGGTGCCTTGCCGAACCGATTGGCTTGAATCGAGAAGCGTCAATGTCTTGTCGGACATGCTTCCAGGATCAGCTGCCAGTCCTCTTCGCGGACAGATTCTTCGAGTTGAACGGTGGGCTTGTTCCTGGCCGTCGTGGCGACGGATGTTCGGCGATTCGCAGGTATTTGTGTGAGCGACGTTACGCAAATCTTGTCGGCCATCGACCAGGGTGATCCCCAGGCTTCCGCACAGCTCCTGCCCCTAGTCTACGAAGAATTGCGTCGGCTGGCCGCTCAGAGAATGGCCCAGGAAAAGCCGGGGCAAACGCTGCAGGCCACATCGCTAGTGCATGAGGCCTACATTCGGCTAGTCAACCAAAATGAGTGCCAGCACTGGGAAAGTCGGGGACATTTCTTCGCCGCGGCAGCTGAAGCAATGCGCCGGATTCTGATTGACTCGGCCCGCTCAAAGGGCAGGCAAAAGCGCAACGGTGACCGCCTCCGATTCGACATCGATGCCCTTGAGGTAGCCGTCCAGGCTTCTCCGGACCAACTCCTGGCGATTGACGACGCCATGGAAAAACTCGAAAGAGAAGCCCCCGACGTTTTAGAATTGGTGAAGTTGCGCTATTTTGCGGGCCTGAATATCGAGCAGGCCGCTGCTTCTCTCGGGATTTCGCCTGCAACGGCTTACCGACACTGGAATTTCGCCCGCGCTTGGCTGCACACAGAACTCGTCGGGCAAGACAATTCCTAGTCTGCCGAAAATTCTCAACATTTTTTTCCGGCCGATGAGAAAACTCGCCGAAAAAGACGCATTGATTTATAGAGCCGATTAGTCGGCGGAGTACGCACTATGAACACCCAAACCAACTCTGCCCGTGCCATCTTTCTCGACGCGATCGAGCAGGACAACCGCACAGACTTCCTCAGGCAAGCATGTGAGGGAAATCCGGACTTGCGAGCGCAGGTTGAACGACTGCTCCGGTCTCACGATTTGCTCGGCACGTTTCACGATAATCCCCAGACGGGCGTGGCAACTGTCGAATCGCCAATCACAGAAAGGGCGGGCGACACAATAGGCCCCTACAAACTGCGCGAATTGCTCGCCGAAGGGGGGATGGGGAGCGTATTCGTGGCCGAACAAGAGCAGCCCGTACGTCGCAAGGTGGCGCTCAAGGTCATCAAGCCCGGCATGGACAGTCGCCAGGTGCTGGGGCGCTTCGAAGCCGAGCGGCAGGTCCTGGCCCTGATGGATCATCCCAACATTGCCAAGGTACTCGACGCTGGCACGACAGAGAACGGTCGTCCCTACTTTGTGATGGAACTGGTTCGCGGCGTCCCGATCACTGAGTTTTGCGACCAGCGGCAGCTCACCTCGCGGCAACGGCTTGAATTGTTCATCCCGGTCTGCCGCGCCATCCAACATGCCCATCAAAAGGGCATCATCCACCGCGACATCAAGCCTTCGAACATCCTGGTCACCTTGCACGACGACCAAGCCGTGCCGGTGGTGATTGACTTTGGCATCGCCAAGGCCATCAACCAGCAGCTGACACAGCACACCATCTACACGGCATTCAATCAACTCATCGGCTCCCCATTATACATGAGCCCTGAGCAGGCGGAGATGAATGCCCTTGATGTCGATACCCGTAGCGATATTTATTCCCTGGGGGTGCTCCTCTATGAACTCCTGACGGGCAGCACGCCGTTTGAGAGCGAAACCTTCCGCCGCGAGAGTTTTGACGAGATGCGGAGGATTATCCGGGAGGTCGATCCCCCTCGACCCAGCCAGCGAGTCAGCACACTCAGCGCCGAGAATGCCTCGACTGTGTCCGAGCAACGTGGAGTTGACCGGCGTCAACTCGACCGTGCTTTGCGGGGTGACCTCGACTGGATCGTGATGAAGGCCCTGGAGAAGGACCGCAACCGCCGCTACGAATCGGCGAGTTCGCTGGCCGCCGATGTGCAGCGGTATCTCGATGGTGAGCCGGTGAAGGCGCGACCGCCGCGGCTGTTCGTTGGGGTCCGTACGTGGTGTCGTCGACACCCCAGAACAATCTGGGCTGCCGCTTCTTTCTTGGTGGCTGCATCTGTCGTCGCAGCGATTAGCATATTGATGATCGCACAGGCTTATCGGCGAGAATTTGCCCAACGACAGATGGCGGAGGCTAGCGAACGCCATGCACAGGCCAATGCCCGCCGTGCTGAGGCAATCTCCAATTTCCTGGTGAAGATGCTTGAGAGTCCGCGTCCCACGCACGACGGCCGAACCGTCACCGTGATGGAAATACTCACGCGAGCTGAGCGAGACGTCAATCAACAATTGCGGGATGAGCCGGAGACCCAGGCTGCTCTGCTAGATGCAATCGGCAGATCGCGACTAGCCCTTGGATTGTTGCTCGACGCGATTGGACCGTTAACAAAAGCCTACGAACTTCGCACGGCAGAACTTGGCCCCTATCACCCGGAAGCCCTAGATAGCCTTGTGTTCCTCGCACGTGCGTACCGAAACGTCGATCAGACTAGCGCCATCCGACTATTGGAAAAGGGATTGGCACTTCAGCGAAGAGTGCTCGGAGTCATGGAGCCGAGAACTATTGGCACGATGGAAGCGCTTGCCGAAACTTACGCAACCATGGATCGCGGTGAGGAGGCTATCAAAATACTCGCTGAAGTCGCAAATGCGCGCCGAGATTTACTCGGCCCAGATCACCCGGATACGATTAAGTCACTGGCGAATCTCGCCATTGCCAAATGCGATTCCAGGATTTGGACGAATTATGGCGACGATGCTGACTTCTTTACTTATGCAAGGAGCGGCGGCTTCCCGAAAGAACTGCTTCCATCCTTGGAGCGTGCAGTGACTCTGAAGCGAGAGGAATTCGGCGACGGACATCCGGAAACACTCAACTTCAAAAGGCTATTGGCCTTAGCCTACTGTGGTACAGGGCGCTGCGCCGACGCGATCACGATTTTGCAGGACTGCTTGATCGAATACCAGGCGAGATACGGCAGAGATTACCCAGCGTCTGTGATGTACACGTGGTATCTCCGGAGTGCAATAAAAGCCAAAGTCCTTGCCGATCGCGATGCTGGCAAGCTCGCGGAAGCCGAGCAATTCGCTGCCGACAACATCGCCGAGAGCCTAAAAAATGGTCGCTATGTGGTCGTCATCAACCTCTTGGAATTTGTACCGGTCAGTCAAGTGGATGATGTGATCGCGTACGCGCTGGCCGACGATTACCGCCGGCTACCAACGGGAATAGACACACTGGTCATGGGCCAGCTGAGACTTCTCGACCGAGATGCAGCAGCCGCCCTCCCCGTGATTGACTCTGCCATCGCTCGCGACCGCCGTTTTTTTTTCTACAACACACGCGGGTTGGCACTCTTGGAACTTGGCAAATTGGAAGAAGCCAAGACGGCGTTTCAACGCGTGTTGACCGCCCAACTGCGCGACGACGGGACTTTAGATGAGACAGCAGAGCGAACAGACAAGAGATTTGATTTAGGTCAGAGAACGGGCACGTTCGAACATCTCAAGGCCGCCTACTTTCTCGACTTGATTTCCGAGGAGAAATTTATTGAGGCGGTTCGCAGCGATGAGCGATTCGCGAGTGAGTCCCATTATTGCATCGGCTGGCGAAAAGAGATCCAAGGCGATGATGCGGCGGCTAGGGCCGCATACCGTCGCTGTATTGAAGTCGCGGAAGGCCTGCCGGAATACTCTACAGTGCCTTTTCAAGCCCGTTATCGATTGAGCAAACGCATTTCAAAAGAAAGCAACGATTGAAAACCCGGCCGGTGAGGCCCTCGCAGCGAACGAAAACTCTCACCGGCCTTAGACAAACCCTAGCGGTCGCGGTGCGCGCCCACAGGGCTGTGTCGATTAAATTGAATTTAACACAAGACTATTCGTCTAACGCATAAATAAGGACCTAAACATGTTACGAACCGTCCCGCCCTCTAACCGCTGCGTCCACCCGAAGGAGGATAAAAGTCTGATCTGTAAGGATGCTATGGCAAACGAAGACCCTCACCGGCCTCAAGCACTGCCATTTGCAGGAGAGGTTGTCGACACATGCAACATGGACGCATGGTGCTAATGACTCTAAGTGGCTGTAGTGGCTTAGATCAGTCGAGTGTGTTCGTGCGCCAAATCGCTTCGGCCGCGCTCTTCCGAAACGTCCTGAACCCCAATTAGCGAATGTTTGAAGTCCTCGGAGAAATTCTTATGTACTTGCTTCCAAAAAAAACATCTTTTCTTACTTCCTTTTTGGCACTAGCGGTGGCCGTGTTCACTGCGTATTACGCCCGAGCCGGCGTTATAGTTCAGTACGCAGCCGACACGGATATTGCGAATAACGACGATTTCACGGGCCCATTTAACTCTTTCGTCAATTATGTTTCGTTTCTCAACTTTGCCGGCTTTGAGCACGACTATGTGTGGGCCGTTCAGCCATCGGGAGGCACTACCGAATACGCGTTCAACATCAGTGCCAACTTTTCTACGGTACCGGCAGAAGCAATTTATTTGGAACTCGGATTCGGTGTCGGCGAAAATTTTGTCTCCGCAGCAAGCGTCTTTTCCGACCTGGATTTTGATGCGCCCCTACCTGGAATTCCAGCACCCTCGTCCGACAAAGTTTGGGCCACGGTCAATCATCAAGCCCATCGGATTCAATACTCAGATGGGTTGGCGGACGACGTCATCTATGGGATCGCAGAGTTCTCAATTGACGTACCGGACCTCCCAGTGTCGGTTAACGATTTTTACACCTCCAGTCAATTGCCTGCCAACCTTCCTGCAGGAGGTGGAGTATTTACGTTGCGTACTCGAATAGGACTAGCCATTCCCGAACCCAGTGGCGCAGCGCTGAGTGTGTTGGCCCTGGCGAGTATCACAATGATGATTGGCCTGCGTAAGGCAACGAAATTACGGTAGCGGCCGTTGTGCGATCGCCGATCGAAGGCGTCGGCGTTCCGAGTATTATTTGCATCTTGTTCAAGGCGCTAATCATAACTCGTTTTTTTTTCGAATCCTTATTAGAGATTCCGATTTAGACAAACAAAAAAAACCGGCCGGTGAGACCCTCGCAGCGAACGAAAACCCTCACCGGCCTGAGACAAACCCCAGCGGTCGCGGTATGCGCCCCCCAGGGCCTGCTTGTTTTCATTGTAACGCGAATGCAATCCACAAGATCCGTCAATCCCAATCACAAAGGACCTACAAAAGGTTTGGAAATCTTCCCAGCATCGCCGACCACTCGGCCGGACACCGCCCTGACCTCGATTTTGTCTTCGACGCCGCTTTCGAATGTCTCCTACAGTGTAAGTCCCGGCGTCTTGTCGAAACCGCAACCAACGAAACCAATATGAATCCCGCTCTTTATCGATTGCTGCTCGTCGCATTCGCATTCCAAACACTTTTCATCTGTGAGGTGGACTTCGCCCTGGCCGGACCGCCAGTTAAGCTCAATGGACCGTTGGTCGCCGGCGGAAACGTCTCAGAACACGTTTCAATCTTCAGTCCTGATGGCAGCCGCGTATTCTACGTGGCCGATCAGGATACCCTAGGGGTGCCGGAGCTCTTCAGCGTGCCCAGCGGCGGCGGTGCGCCCGTAAAACTCAACATTCCACTCGCGTCAGGGGTCGCGGCAGACTTTTTAGTAAATCCTGACAGCCCACACGTTTACTATCGGGATAAAAAAACGATTGGAAGTGCCGGAATCTTCTCGGTACCGATCGTCGGTGGCCCATCCGTGAATCTTAGTGGTTCTCTCGAAACATTAAATACTATGGGCAATCCATGCGATGGATATCTGTCCGCGCCTGACCAATGCACTTTCTTCGCCGAAAGCTATCCGCAAGGCATACTCCTGAGCCCCGACGGGAGACTTCTCATTTACGCAACGAACAACATCTATAGCGTTTCGACTACAGGTGGAATCCCGACGCTAGTCGCTAGCGGGGCTACGAGACAAGCTGCAATCACCGCGGACGGCAGTCGGATCGTCTATCAACAGTATAGTGGTAATGGACAGCAACTGCATAGTGTGCCAATTGGCGGAGGGTTGTCGGTACATCTGAATATCGGTAGTGGAGTTGGTGGGACTACTTTAAGCTCGGATGGTAGCAGCATTATTTATGGGGCACCCCTGGAATCAGGATGGGCGATTCTCAGTGTCCCTACAGCTGGCGGCACATCCGTACAGCTTAATGGTCCTTACGTAGCGAGTGGAACAAATTATTATCGCGATTTTCAGATGCAGTTCAGTGCTGATGGCGACCGCGTTGTCTATCGAGTGGACCAAGATACCCTCGGGCGTTATGAACTCTATAGCGTCCCGAGCTCGGGCGGGACTCCGATCAAGCTCAATGGACCGCTCAAGTCGGGATCAGTAGGCCCATTCTTTTTTCCAAGTTTTTTTGCACTCAGCCCGGACGGTTCCCGAGTACTATATACGGCCGCCCAGGACAAGGTCGGTGTATCCGACTTGTACATTGTGCCTATTGCGGGCGGAACGCCGCTGAAACTCAATGCTCCCTTGGGTGTTGGCGGCCGCGTTGACAGGATTGTGTTCACGCCCGACAGCAAGCGTGTCGTCTACCTGGTGCAGCACGAAGCAGGTGCAGCACTCGAACTTTGGAGCGTCCCGAGCACCGGGGGCACGCCGGTGAGACTCAACGGACCTTTGGTCGCGGGAGGGAACGTCGCGGCAGGTTACACAGGGTCGTTTGGCGTGAGCCCCGATAGTAGCCGCTATGTCTACGGCGCCGACCAAGAAATAAATGATTTCAACGAGTTGTATATTGTTCCCACGAGTGGCGGCGCACCGGTAAAGCTCTCTGAAGGGTTGGAAGTTAATTACTTCAATACGGAATTCAGTCCGGATGGAGGTCGCGTTCTATTCGAAACCGTGCAGAAGACGGGCGTTCCCAGGGAAATATATTCCCGTGTCGTGCGCGAGCATTGGAACGCGGGAGATGGGATTTGGGACACAGCCGCCAACTGGATTTACGGCGAGCTGCCCGACGAAGTCATGCAGGTAACGATCACCGGTTCGGCCAACGTCACCGCCACCGGCAACCCGACCGCGCGGACTGTCAATGAGCTATGCCTCGGCGGCGGTGCGGGCTCCTCGACCCTGACGCTCGCAACCAATGCGGCGCTCACGGCGATAAACGGCGTCGCAATTGAGTCGAACGGCATCTTGGCAGGCAGCGGCTCGATTGTCGGCAGCGTAGTCAATACAGGGATCATCTCTCCCGGCGAGTCACCCGGCACGCTGATCATCGACGGCGACTATACGCAGCACGCCGCTGGGCAATTGCAGATCGAACTGGCCAGTGCAGCCAGCTTCGACAAGTTGGTCGTCGCAGGAGACGCTTCTCTCGCCGGAACGCTCGCCGTTTCACTGGCTGGCGGGTTTGTGCCGGCATCGGACCAAACCTTCGACATTCTTGATTGGGGCACTCTGGCGGGCACGTTTCACACGTTGTTGCTGCCTGCACTCAGTGGGCAACTCACCTGGAACACCAGCCAACTCTATGTGTCCGGAGTACTTTCGGTGAACTCCGCCTTGCCGGGGGACTTCGATCTCGATGGCGACGTCGATGGACGCGACTTTTTGGCGTGGCAGCGTAATCCGGCTGCCGGAAGTCTGGCCATCTGGCAGTCAAATTACCCCAGTGCATCTCCCGGCGATTTTGATGTCGACGGCGACGTGGATGGCCGCAATTTCTTGGCGTGGCAACGCAGTCCTAGTATCGGAAACTTGGCCGACTGGCAGGCCAACTACAGTACAGGTTCTCAATTAGCGGGGAATGTCTCAGTACCCGAGCCAAGCACATTGGCCATCGTTGCGCTCGTAGTACTGCCTGTCATCTGTTGTCGGCGGCACACTTTACAACACCGTTTCTGCTTGAGTGTCTAAATCCTGAATCGCAAACTATTTAACCTAAAGGACCCAATCATGTTCCAAAAGCTTTTCAAACGTCGTCCGACTGGTCTCTCGCGTCGCGCTCACGCCGGTTATCAAGATACCTACTCCAATCGCTCGCGGCGCCTCAGCCTAGAATCGCTCGAATCGCGCCAGATGCTTTCACATTCGCCAATTGAATTCAACCCGCCGGGGCAAAGTGGGAATGGCGAGGATGATGGTGCCCACGCATTGCCGCACGGAGTGACAGTCTCGCAGCAGACACACTGGATCAACGGCGAGCCGTTCACAGTCGTTACAACTTTCATCGCGCCGGAGGCCGGCGCCGACGGGGGCACGAATGCTGGCGCGACCGCAGGTGCTCTCCACCCGCTCTCCAGCTTGCCCCAACTACACAGCAATCCGAGCGCCACGGTGAAGCTCTACCTCGATTTCGATGGCGACGTTGAGCCCAATTGGGGTAGCGGAGTGACGACTCCGGTGTTTGATTTTGATGGCGATCCCACCACGTTCAGCGACTCCGAACTTCAGAGCATCCTTGTCGCCTGGAGCAAGGTAGCTGAGGACTATGCGCCGTTCAATATCGACGTTACGACGGTCGAGCCGCTGGAGCTGGCGGACGGAGTCCCTGAAAGTGCGGCCAACGGCATCGCCCAGCGGATCGCCATTGGTGGTGTGGGAGATGGCTGGGGAGGAGGGACGGGCGTTGCCGCGATCGATTCGTTCACCAACTCCGCCGCTAACACGGCATTCGTCTCCTTGAATGCGGGCCCCGTTTGGGTCGGTGAGATCGCATCGCATGAGGCTGGGCACGCCTTCGGGCTCCTGCACCAGAGCGACTACGACCAGAACGGCGTGAAGGTGAATGAATACGCGGTTGGCACGGCCACGTGGGCGCCCATCATGGGGACCGTATATCGGTCGGTGACGACCTGGCACAATGGCACGAACAGTGCCGGACCGACGGCGTTCCAAGACGACATGGCAGTGCTCGCCCGCAGCGCGAACGGTTTCGGTTTTCGCGCTGATGACCACGGCGACTCGCTCGCTACCGCGACCGCCATGAGCTACGACGGCCTCACGTTCAGCGGAGCGGGCCTCATCGGTTCGAATAGCGATGTCGATGTGTGGTCATTGTCGATATCGACTGCCGATACCTATCGATTCAAGGTCGATCCTGCCGAGATCGGACCAAACCTCGATGCCGTGTTGGAAGTGTGGGACGCGGCCGGTTCCATCATTGCGATGGCAAGCCCCGCACTAAGCCAGGCCGCCGAACTGGCCCTGCCGCTATTGCCGGGCAATTATTTTGCGGCCGTGACAAAGACGGCCGCCTACGGCTGGCTGGGGGCCTACACGGTGAGCGTTGTCGCGCCGCCTGCAGGCGTCACAACCTCGCCGACGGAAACTCTGCTGGTTCCCGAGCGCGGTGCGGCGTCGTTCACGGTCTCGCTCGACACGCAGCCGACTGCCGATGTCATTGTCCCACTTTCCGTGAGCGATCCCGGTCAGGCGACACTGTCTACTGCGAGCCTGACGTTTACATCGGCCAATTGGAACGTGCCTCAAACGGTGTCGGTCAGTGGCGTCGACGACGACGCGATTGACGGGGACGTGTCGTTCAGCGTGACTGTTGGCGCCGTTTCGAGCACTGACACTGAGTATAGCGGTCTCGATCCGGCGGACGTGGCCGCGGTTAGCACTGACCATGGCTACGGAGGATTTCTTTACTGGACCGACCGTGACAGCGACTTGATCCAGCGATCGCCGCTCACGGGCGGTCCCACCGAGACGCTCGTCGATATTAAGGCGTTAGGGGGGATAAGTGGCGAAACTCAGCTGCGCGGTCTGGCGGTCGATCAAGCGGGCGGCAGAATGTACTGGGCCGATCAGTCGACCGGACTTATCCAGCGGGCCAATCTCAATGGGTCGAACGTGGAGACGGTGCTATCGGGCTTTGCTGGTGGGGCGCTCATGGGGATTGAGGTGGATTCTGTGGACGGAAAGCTGTACTGGGCCGACTCGAGTACCCAGAAAATCCAGCGCGCCAATCTCGACGGCAGCGGGGTTCAGGATCTTGTCACACAACAATCAGCCCTGAACCTCGCGCTGGATAGGGCCGCCGGCAAGATGTATTGGGGCGACACAAATCAAGGCGTGATCCGCCGAGCGAACTTGGACGGGACGGGCGTTGAGGTCGTTTGGACCGGATCGGGGACCGCAAACCCACGCGGCATTTCTCTCGACCCAACCGCAGGCAAGTTGTTCTGGTACGACTTCAGTGTCCGGCAGATTCTCCGCGCCAACCTCGATGGCACCGGCGTGGAGACGGTTATCGATCTGCCCGAACTCTCGCAGTCCAGCGTCCTGTGGACCAATGTGGATTCACGCGCAGGGAAGCTCTATTGGGCCGATCATGGAGCCGGCACGATTTACCGCTGCAACCTTGATGGATCGCAATTGACCAAGATTGTGAATGGGTTACGCAGCCCGCAGGAGACGTCGATCGTGGCGCCGAGCCTCACAGTGGTGCCAAGCACTGGATTACTTACCAGCGAGAGCGGCGATTTCGCCACGTTCCAGGTTGTTCTCACCACGCCCCCCAAGTCCAACGTCACGATACCGATCAGCAGCTCCAATTCATTGGAAGGGAATACCACGGTCTCGAACCTCGTCTTCACACCTGCCAACTGGTCGGTACGGCAGACAGTCACGATCGTGGGAGTAGACGATACAGTTGGAGATGGCAACCAACCCTACACGATCGTCCTCGGTCCGGCCGTTAGTGCGGATCCCGACTACGCTGTCATCGACCCAGCCGACGTATCTGTCACCAACATCGACAACGAAGTCAAGTTCCGTGTTGCGAACGACGCTTCGCCGGACCTCACGTATTTGTATGCCGGCGATGGGACTCCCCGCGGCACAGACTCACTGGACTCAGCGGACAGCGCACCGC
Organism: Bythopirellula polymerisocia; assembly: GCF_007860015.1. Taxonomy (GTDB): domain Bacteria; phylum Planctomycetota; class Planctomycetia; order Pirellulales; family Lacipirellulaceae; genus Bythopirellula; species Bythopirellula polymerisocia. The sequence continues at coordinate 7,569 of NZ_SJPS01000013.1, read as the reverse complement.
GCGGAATCGCCAGCACGTCAGCGGGTGATAAATCTTGGGTGATCGACGCCAATCGACATGTCTACGTCTACGACGGCAGTGGTGCGCTGTTGGGCTCCTGGGCAGCCGGGACCCTGGCCAACAACGCTCAGCCCGAAGGCATCGCTTCCGACGGAACGGATGTCTGGATCGTCGACAACCGCAGCGACACTGTGTTTCGCTATGCGGGGGCCGCCAATAGGCTCTCGGGCACTCAAACTGCGGCCAGTAGCTTCAAGCTCAACAGCGGCAACACAACTCCCAAGGACATCGTGACCGATGGACAGAGTCTATGGGTCGTCAATGATGCGACGACGGACAAGGTCTTCAAGTATGCTCTCACCGGCGGACTACTTGGAAGTTGGACGATCGATGCGGCGAATAAAACTCCCACCGGAATCACGCTGGATCCCTCTGGTCCGAGCGACATCTGGATTGTCGATAGCGCAAGCGATCAGGTCTATCAATATGGTAATGCGGCCTCACGCACCTCGGGCAGCCAGGCGGCCGCGGCGACTTTCGCGCTCGCTTCCGGCAATGCCAATCCGCAAGGGATCAGTTCCGTCGTTGGATCGACCACGAGCACTGCGGCGGCCGATTTGACGCTCAGCAGTTCGGCCGTGAGCACGAGTGTCGAAGGGGATTTGGTGACCTTTAATCTCTCCGTGACGAACAACGGGCCGCAAAGCGCGACAAATGTCGTGCTGACGGACACGCTGGACGGCAATTGGGTCTACAACTCGGCATCGGTCAGTCAAGGGACGATCCAGCAGTCGGGCGGCGTGGTGACTATCAATGTCGGCGACTTGGCTGTCGGCCAGACTGTCACCGCAACGGTGTCGACGCAAGCGCTCGAGCCTGGCAACGCAACGAATTCCGCGGCGGTGACGGCCAGCACTCTGGACGGAGACCTGAGCAATAATGCGGCGGTGAACACCGTTTCGGTAGCGTCCGCGCCGATCGTGGTCACCGGGCCGGTCACTCTGAGCGGAAAAAAACTAAGCAACGTGACGGCCGCTACCTTCACCCACGCCAGTGGGGTCCACCCTGCAAACTACTACAGGGCCACGATCAATTGGGGCGATGGCACAACATCGAACGGCAGTATTTCGCAATCAGGCACGACGTACTCGGTGAAAGGGTCCCATACGTATTCTTCGAACGGAAACCATACCGTTTCGACAACGGTGACCAGAGTCAGCGGAAGCGCAGCGCCGCTCGACAGCGATAATCTCGTTCAGGCAGTTGTAGCTCCGCCAGTCTCTGTCGAAAAACTCAGCAGTGTCGCAGCACTGACAAATAACATCTCGCTGATGCCGACGACATCCACCAAACTGGCCGAGAGCAATCAGCTGATCGACACTACGGTCTCACCTTCGACTAGGAGCCATACCTCTGGCCCGTTGTTGACCACCGCGTCATCCCACCAGTTTTCGAGAAAAGCGGTGGACCGTGTCTTGGCGGACTTCCACGTGAGGGACTCGTTGGATGATGGGCTGTACTTGATGCTTGCCACGGAGCGGTCGCTGGCACTGAAGTTCTAGCGTTTCCACCGAGATCGAATGGCTGAGAGTGGGAAGGAAATCGCCGTCAGCGACCCGCTCGTTGGCGGCGGAGTTTGGCAAGAAGGGCATCCTTCCTGTGCGACTGGCGAGAGTGCGCGCTGGGCTTCTCTCTTTACCCACTTGCCCAGCTGGTTACGACAGCGCGTTGCGCGTACAAGTCGAACCGTCCTTGGAGGCATGTCAGCAACCCCTCAATCTGCCTTCGGTGAGTTTCCCCTCTGCGAGTTTCAGTGCATCCTTCGTGCTGGCGGTTGCATCAACTGCGGTGGCCTAGGTTTTCGGCGAACTGCTGGAGGTGTCTCCGCCGAGAGTAGACCTCAGCATCTTAAGCGGCTGGCTAACTCGCTGAAAGTGGTCCAACCGCCTTCAGTTCGAAGCGTCGTTACCTGACATCAGCGGTAGCCACCTAAAGCCCGAACCCCAGCTTATTCAACGTGGTGGAGGCGGGCGATTCCCGCGTGGAGGAGGTGGCGGACGCCTGCCATCGCCGCGAGGCCTTCGTTCATACGTTTCAACCGATGATCTGCCGTTCGGCTCGGTGTACTTGAACTTCCAAGTCTCCGCTGCGTCCGGCGAATAGGTGACCGTGCCCGTTTGGCCTTCCAAGCTGTACGTTAGCGTCGACTGCTGTCCAGTGGTCTCGAAATCTGTGATTGTCGCACCACGCAGCGGTTGAAGCGCTGGTCGAATAGGTGAATCTCGAGGCTGTGGTTCGATCTGGTCTCCCCGAATCGTAACGACTCCGCGCATACCTCCATTGATGTAAGGATACTTTTTCGTTGCGTGGTAATGATACCGACCCTGCTCATCAAGCTGACCATTGAATTCATCGAGTTGCCCGACTGGAGAGCCACCCGCTTCGGTCAGGCCATAGATCGGAAATCCGTCCAGAGCATAGGCAATGGGTTGCCCTTTTCCGACGATATCTTCCAGGTGGACGGGGGCAATGTGGTAGTGATAATCGTCGCCTCTTCCGCAGTGCCCTCCCCATTTATCTAGCTCGCCAGCCAGGAATGCATCTTCGCCCCGATTGTTCAGTGCATTGAAAATGGGAACCCCATTCACGGCGAGCGCGATCGCCCCGCGATAGAGGCTATTCTTCGCGGAGACGGGTTTGTCTGCCAGTTTTGGATTGAGCGGAATCTGCCAAGCGTTGTCGCCCATGTATGGCTGAGGCAGTGGAACCTGTTGCTGCCACGCGCGAATACCTACCATCATGTTGTGGTCCGGCAGCCCGTTGGATTCGACGTAAAGCATATCGGAATCCCAGCGCGTTTTGACATTCTTACAGTGCTCAAAGTGACGGGCAATGTCCGGTTTGTCTTTCATATCCGCCTTCTGGGGGTTGCCTGTCAGAACGTAAACCGACTTCTGGTAACCTTCGTTGGGATGGCGGTGCCACTCGTGCGCCGCCACGGGAGGTGTCACCAAGACTAAAAGAGCAAGGGTCGCTCCCGAATACGAAGTGTGATTCATTGGTAGTTCCGTCGTGTGTCACTTTGACAGGAGGATGGGAAACGTTTTAGGCGTACTTCCGTCAGGTGGAGAATCGACACGGAGTCGAAACAGCACCGTATTGTCAAGCTCAAGGTCGTCCGCCCAAATGAATTTTGCTCCTTCAAAATCGTGTTGATAAAAGGGGCGTTTAGGTCGAACCGTTTGCTCGGCATATTCTTTGGCAGCTTTCCAGGACCGATCGTCGAAATCAACTGCGAACCAGTGGTCCGGAATCTCCTCGTGAACTGCATGTGGATTGTCCGTGTCACCGTTGATCGGGCCATGCGAGACCGATTTTGCCTTCCAGTGCTTACCGGTCACCGTTCCGTCCGCCAACTTCAATATGAATCCACCGTCGCCAATCTGCGTATTGTTGTACTCCATGCCGGTCTTGGTGTCCGCGTTGTCCTTGGCCATCACGGCAATCGTCATCGGGTATTCGGGGAAAACGTCCACGGAGATCACGTTATGGGGCATGAACCGAATGGAGTCCACCGCAACCAGCTCACTATTGATGTAGAGCAAGAACCAGTTGTCTGCATAGACATTCAGCCGCTTTGTGTCCTCGATCTCTGGTTTTGCTCCACGACCTGGACGCTGTGGGCGAGGACCATCGCTGGTCCGCGGCCGCTGGGCCAAGGTGACGATCGTTGAACCGAATACAACCACTGCGACGGCGGCAAGTGCAAGGGCGCGATTACTCATTGTATTGTACTTATCAATTATCTGGCACGGTTTGGAGACTCTTGGATGCCTATTGCGTCGTAGTCTCACGCTATCATCTATTTCAATGACTTTTGATTTAACCCGACCGCTGGCAAGAAGTTTCGCGGAACTTGGCCAAATCGCCCAACTGAATAAGTGGTCATTTTACAAACTGCCGACATCTCAAGGAAGCGTGCACAACTTCTGTCCATTCGACTCTCCGGAACATGAAGTCGAACAATGTGCCCGCTGAACCAAAAAATGCGTTCGGATAATAGGAGCTTGTGCACACATCGCTGGATTCGGGGATCGGCCAACTCAGAGCGGTTGCATCATCCGATCGCAGATGCGATTCGGAGTTCGGCGCAGCGGTGGGTTTGACCGTTTGCAGCTTCCAGCAGCCAATTGCGTGGTCAAAGTGACTGCACTTGGCGGCTCGCGGATAATCGCACTGTGCCCCTGTGACAGAATGGGGGTGTCTTATCAGGGGAGGGCATTTCCGTTAACTCGCCTGCAGCGGGGCGAGGGGCACTATCGGCATGAGCCCTGGTCCCAGGAATAGCGAGTTGCCGTTTTCAGCGAAGAGGCCGCAGATTTTTGTTCCGATTGAAAATACTGTGAAGTCCCTCGCGAGAAACATGGAGCAATTTGTTATTGATTGCAGCTTTGTCGAGGTGTCGATATGGCGGATACAATTGCGAACATCGTGGTGTTCGGTGCGGTCACCTTGACACTTACGATCGGGGCTTGGAAGTGGAGACATAAGCCGTGGGGTGCTCTGGTCGCGTTCTGTCTCGGCCCTTTCTGGGGATTGGCTATTGCTGGGGTTATAATCTTCTTAGTTGGAGGTTCGAGACTAAGCGACGGTTACGCCCAAGGGGCAGTCCTTTTATTAGGCGGAATATACGGAGGATTCTCGCTTGCCCTCTTCTTCGCGTCCCTTCAATTCGTGATTCGCAAAAATTACGAAATCCGTCGAGACAGTGAACTTTGCAAAAAGGACAAGGTATCTGACACTTGGGTCATCGACCAACTAGTCGAAATCTATCCAGATGATGACCTCAGCAAAAGCGACGATGCATCTGACATCTCGCCCGACGCTACCAACGACAGACATCTCTAAGTTCCGGGGTTTGGCACGCCGACGCGTTTCCGGCAAGCTCCTCAACTAGCTCGGAGTTTCACATCGGTGCATCTAATCTCCGACGTCACCGGGGACGGCGGTTTGATTGTCCGTTCGTAAACGCCCCATGCCGCCCTCCGGTGCACGTCATGGTTATCCAACAATTTCAAGGTGCTCGAAAACAGACGCAACCGGTTAAAACGCAAAGATCAGGACCAATCCAAGGGCAACGCTTCCGAACGAGAGGCCTACGGCGCAGTAACGCATCTTGAACCGGTTGTATAGAAAGGCCCCGGTCGCCAAACCGAGCAGGCAAAGCACAATACCACTCAGTGGTCTAAAGGGATGGGTATAGTAGGGGCCAAACACGTCGGACTTTAACTCACCGGGAAACTGGTTCTCCACCAGCAAGACAACAAGGAAGAGAGGCAGCGAAAGCATAGCTCCACACCACAACATGAGGAGGTTAGGTACCAGGCTTAGCCCTCGCTCTGGGCTCACGCGCGCGGTCTCCGATTGTGCGCTCCCTGCACGACGCGTCTTGGCGTCCAGAACGGCCCAGGTTATGAGGGACAATACCGGGCCAACAACCAGAATGGGAACGACTACCGCGGGTTCTTGCAGCGCGAAACCCATGCTGAACAACGCTGCGATGAAAAGCGCGACGCACGAGACAACCAGACCAAGTGCGGTGGCGAGGACAGCAGGTGCGACCGCGACTATCAGGTCCCGCAAGGGAGTCCTTAACATGGCGAATTCACTTGCATTCTGCAGCGTATCCTGTGTAGAAAAACGAGCAACTCCGTCGGATAACTTGTTATTCGACACAAAAAGTGTCGATAAGCACAACCAAACATTGTAGCGAAATCGCGCAATTACTGCCAACTGACGACACCCGCCTTCGGTGGGCACTTGGGTGAAAAAAACGCAGGTCTCATAGTCTTACGCATCTTGGCACCTTCACCCAAGTTCCGGGGTTTGGCACGCTGCCGCGACTAGCCGTAAACAGTTTCTTGCGGCGGTCAGATTCCCCGCTGAACTTACGTGTAAGCCTCTATGTGGAGTGATTGAACTAGATGCGTCGGTCCTAAGCACGCCAGACTATCCTGAAAAACCGGATTTCACCTACTGCTGAGTGAGATTGCAGAAAGAAGTGTGACGAGCGTAGAATGGCGGGACTCATTTTTCTCCACGATGTGGAAAGACTTATGCGCATCATACTTGCGTCACTAGCCGGAATGCTTATTGGGGGCGCGTCATGTTCCCTCGTCGTGTCGCACAAAGGTCCTGTCTTTCACTGGGAGATGGCGGGTATGGCAATGGTCATTATTTGCGGAGTCTTCGGAGGAATCACAGGAGGGCTAAGTGCCTATCTTTGCTCTGCGTCTAAGGTGCCTATCATGCTCAGGGGATTCGTCGGTTTGTGCGGTGGGGCGGTGCTTGGCTTGGCAGTCGGTTTATTCTTTTCTGTTTCTTCGAGCGCTAACCATCCTAAAGCTCCAGAGGGTCTCGCTTTTTGGGTCGTTGCTGTGGTAGTAATTGCTGGAGGCTTAGCGGGCTTATTTGGAAGTCTGTTGGCGAAGACGAGCAATTCCGCATAGGAACAGTGCCTTATCCACCGGTCCCCCAATGTTTTTATGCCAAAAAGGCGCAACTCGCACAGATTATCTCCACCTCAGCTATCCTGCGGAGACGTGCACAACCTCCGCTAGAAACGGACGTTAGGCGATTGACGGGAGCAGCGGGTCATCCTGCTGCTGTATGCCGTAAGTTGCTATCGCAGACAAATAGAAACGACGACGGTAGAACTTTATTCATTGCCTTCATCGTCTTCTTCGGAATGAATCTCGTGCAATTGATAATGTTTTCCAGCAGCATCCCTGTAGATGTCATCGGCCAGTTTTTCCAACACGAGTTTCTCGCTTTGCCCGCGATGACTCTTTTGCAGTTTCGCTACTATGGCAATAGCAAGGGTCTGAAGGCCGACCACAATAGCCACAACTGCCAGAGCTCGAAAATAACCTTCTGCTTCGATCTCGCCCCAAATCGCTACAACAATCTGGAGAGCAAGTACTCCAACACACATGCAGAAAACTCGCTGAACCCATTTGTGCCTTTCCTCAAGCTGATCTAGGGTGAGCAGGAAGGCATAGGCAAAGGAAATCGCTGCAACGGTAAATGTAACCGTTGTCTTCCAATACGCATCACTGTCGATTTCCGTCCAGAGGCCGATTATCACAAGGATAGCGGAAGCAATCGATAGGCCGATCCCCGTTAGACCAAGCTGCACACGCCTTTTCTTTTCGATGAACGCAGCGCAAGACATCGAACAGATACTTGCTGCAGACACTGTAAAGCACGTAGCGAGAATCTTCTCTTGGAGCTCACCAAACTCACCACTCAGCACTGAGATGATCGCGACGACTGCCGTGAGCCCCAGGAACCCCAGGAAAACCTTCAAGAAGAAACTCTTGATGGCAGCGTAATCCATGTTGTTCCTCCTGAAATGTCGCTAGTGTAACAAGGAGTGCTAACTGCCCGTTGAAAAAGTCCCTTTCCCCCGGTCTTCCCTTGCAGTCCGGTTGGCGCTAGATTTGGTGGATTGAACTGGGTTTGATTTGTTTCGAGGAGGATAACGATGGCATTGGGGCGCCGCGAGAA
>NZ_SJPS01000012.1 GCF_007860015.1 Bythopirellula polymerisocia | reverse complement strand
CGTTGATGTCCAAAGATTCCTGGGGAGATGTGGACATGATCGACTCCTAGAAATGTGGAAAATAGGAAGACTTACCCGCACAACAGAATTAGAGCAAATTTCACACCTACTTTCGAGACGCTCACACTGTCTCGACCGTTGAGAGTCACGACGGCTTGTCCGCTAGAACGATGCTTGCGGTACTTAGGAAGATGATTGTTCGACCACGGCATGATGCAGGTCTCCTTAGCTGTTTTTCCAAAAACGGAATGTACCGTTTTTGAAGCTTGGGAAACGCCGCACTGTCGAACGTCGACAGGTAACAGAAACTCTTATTTCGGCGGGAGTTAGGTTAAGTACACCCGAGAGGAGTCGAACCTCTAACCTTCGGATTCGTAGTCTCCACTGGACACATGCACACCATCGGAATACACTACGAAAGACTAGAACCAAAGGCATTGTCATTCACAAGCTGAAGACAGTCACAATGATTCTGGCGCGTCTCAGGTAAAGTTTCAGGTAAAGCACAGCCAACTAGCAGGGTAGCTCCCTGCGTCAGCCTTCACTGGTTGCTCTTTCACTCCTGTGAGAGCACCAGTGAAGGCGGGTTGGTCTAACAGGAGTACAACATGTCGAAACGAATCAAAGCCACCAAGCAGGGCAAGCAGTCCACCAGTGCAGATCGAGACTGGCAGGCAGAGTTGCCATTCTTAGATTGGTCACCTGAAGGGAAGCTGACTTTCTGTCTCGACTCTCAGGGCAAGATTGGCTATCAGCGCAAAGATGGCTCTTGCATCGCCAGCAGTGACCCCCTGCTGGCTGAGTATCAGGCTGAGCATGGAGCTGCAGCAGCACTCAAGCGTGAATTCTCTGGCGTGGCACATGCAGCTGATGAGATCCACAAGAGCATCACAGATCTGAGCAATGATGAGCCAATGCCACTGAGCATCATGCGGAAAGATCCCGACTTGGCAGCATGGCTTAATGGTGAGAATCCCAACTATGCACCAGGAATCTATGAAAGAATGATTCTGTGGCCAGCATTCATTGAACGCAGACGCAAACTCAAAGAGCGTCAGCACTTGCAGTCACAAGTCTCACAGACAGAAGTCTCACAGGTGCCAGAGCCTGCACCTGCACTGCCAGTTGTGAGGCTGACTAAAACTGCTGAACAGATCCTGGCCATCATCGACGAGCATGGCTTTGTGGAGACATTGGAAGACTTGCTTGACAAAGCATCAGCCGCTGAAGTGATCCTGAGTGAAAGCACAGCCAAGCACAGACTTAGAGAGATGAAGGCCAATGGCACCCTGGTCGCATTCAATGCAACCAATAATCGTGGCTACCAGAGGCCACCAAGCTGATGGCCAAATTGGTGAACTAAGTGTGCACTAAGTGTGCACTAAGTGTACACCTAGTTTCTGAAAAAGTGTGCTAAGTTGCCCTGCAGTCGTTCAAAGTGTCTTTGAACCATGTGTCCAAACACAACTGCGGAGCACCAATCCCATGGCAAACCATGCAATTCTTTCCAACGCTGAAGTTGGTTGCATCAGATCTGATGCTGTCTATTCCCTGAACCACCTCAAAGAGTTTCACAATCTTGGTGCACATGCACTGCGTGAAGCCAGACGAAATGGTTTGCTTGTCCGAAAAGTTGGGCGCAAGCACTTCGTGTTGGGTCACGATTGGCTCACCTACGTTTCAGAGCATGGCAAGATTGTCTGATCCATTCCACAAAAAAAGTGGCACAGCTTGTTGGCAGCTGTACCACTTCACGAAAGATTCACTGACATGAAGTCTAGCACAGCCCAACAACCAGAGGCAAGAGAAGTTGGTGTCGCCAAAGCTAATGGCAAGCCAACGAAGAATCTTTCTCTGGCTTTGCCAAAGCAGCCAGCAAGCAAAGCAGATCCTGCAGACCCTGCAGCAGCCTTTCTCCGAAGATACAAGCGCGATGGTGTGTCATGTCTGCAGTTTCATCGTGGCACATTCATGCAGTGGAAGGGTGGATGCTATCGGGAAGCGCTGGTTGAAGAAGTTCGATCTGAACTGGTGCAGAGTTTTAAGCAAGGCTGGTCAGGCATCAGGCGCAGCAACGTCAGTGATGTTTTGGAGCACGTCAAGTCAGAAATCATGCTACCTGGATCTGTTGATTCTCCAACGTGGATTGGCGAGAAACCAAGAGGATTCGATCCTGATGAGTGCCTGGCAACACGAAGTGCAATCATTCACTTGCCATCGTTTGTCACCAATCGCCAGCCATCGATTGTGGCAGCAACACCTCGATTCTTCACTACTGCTGCAACTGACTTTGACCTGGATCTTGACCCACCAAAACCAGCAACATGGCTGGATTTTCTTGACTCCCAGTGGTGCGATGACCAGCAGAGCATCGACACACTGCAAGAGCTGATGGGCTACCTGCTGACTAGCGACACAAGACAGCAAAAGATCTTCATGGTTGTTGGTCCCAAGCGAAGTGGCAAGGGAACCATTGCGCGAATTATTCGCGGGGTAGTTGGTGAAGCCAATATCTCAGCACCAACGCTGGCGGGACTCTCAACCAACTTTGGGCTGGCACCACTGATCGGAAAGTCTGTGGCAATCATCAGTGATGCAAGGCTGTCAGGCAGGCCAGATCAAGGCGTGATTGTCGAGAGGCTTTTGAGCATCAGTGGTGAAGATGCACAGACCATCGACCGCAAGTTTCAACCTGCAGTGACCTGCAAGCTGCCAACAAGATTCGTTGTGATCAGCAATGAGCTGCCCCGGTTGAATGATGCCAGCACAGCAGTGGTCAGCAGGGTGGTTCTCTTGCATACCACGCAAAGTTTCTATGGCAGAGAAGATCAATCCCTGACAGAAAAGCTGCTTGGTGAGCTACCTGGAATCTTGCTCTGGGCCATTCAAGGCTGGCAGCGTTTGCGACAGCGTGGCTACTTCATTCAGCCAGAGTCAGCACTGGATTCACTGACTGAAATGGCAGACTTGGCGTCTCCAGTCTCAGCATTCATCGAAGACTGCTGTGAAATCTCACCAGCTGAGTCTGTTGTCATCGCAGACCTATTTGAAGCGTGGAAGCAATGGTGTCGCATACAGGGACGGGAGAAGCAGGCAGGCAATGCCCAAAGCTTTGGAAGAGACTTGTTTGCAGCAGAGACAAGCATACGCAGAGTGCGACCTGGAACTGATGGAAAGCGCCAAAGAGTCTATGAGGGAATTGGTTTGAAGTGCCAGTAGGACGTCCGCGACGTCCGCGACGTCATAGTTGCATGCATCGGAAAATACCCAATGAAAACAGTAGGACGTCCGCGACGTCCGCGACGTCCACTACTTTACAACTATACGTGTGTAGAAAAAACAATGAATACATCTGATAAAGTATTAGTAAACATGTCGAGCATCGCGGACGTCGCGGACGTGGAGGACTGCTGGGGGCCATCTTGGCTGACACCAGAGCCAAAAAGCTCTGCAATTCTCGAAGAAAATGAATCAAGAGCAGCTTTTCCATCGGGGACCACTGCGCGGACGTTATCGCGGACGTTATCGCGGACGTTATCGCGGACAGTCGCAACCAGTCGCAACCAGTCGCAACCAGTGCGACCGAGTGCGACCGAGTGCGAGCCAGTGTCACCAGAGAACACTGATGACAATGAATTCTTCTGGTCACAGCTCTCAGGGGCTGACAGAGCCTATCTGACAGCATCGAGAGCTGAAGTGACTTCTTGTGCATGGTGCTCTGGCAGGCAGCATCACAACCCTCTTTGTGATGAGCTGAGAGACAGCTGGCAGGTGCGTCTGACTTTCGGCAAGCACAAAGGCCAGCAGCTGAGCAGTGTGCCACAGGATTACTTGTGCTGGCTGCTTTCCAAAAGCAACTCTCTCACCACTGATCTGAGAGAAGCCATTGAGCAGCAAATCAGAGAGGCACGATCATGAAGACACAGCGACAGCGATTGCTACCGTTCGATGATCGATACTCAAAGGCCAGAGCAGGCCGCAAGAAGCGAGTCGAGAAGATCTTGAGTGCGATTCCCAAAGTCATGAAAGCCAGCGAGCTGGCAGGACAAAAGAAGAATTCAAGCTGCAACAAGTGTCGCAGCACACCCCCAATCTTGGAGACTGAAGATGCCTGAACAATCGACCACAGAAACCATGCAGATCTTGCATCTGCCAGCTTCGATCACCTGCGAACGAAGGCAGGGCAGCAGCACACTAAACCCCAACAACAGGCTGGCAGGCTCTTCCAGTGCAGCAACTCTGCAAGATGACAGCATGATCGTTCGTGCAACTGTAGCCACAGAGCGTCGATGCTTGGTGTTTGATCGATCAACTGGGCAGGTGATCGAAGAGATTCTGCTGGCTGAAGGTTTGCGACTGCCAGAGAACCAGCAAGTGCCACTTTTGGACAACCACTTGCGACACAGCATCGCCAATCAAGTCGGCTCTGCCAGATCCTTCGCGCGGCGTGGCAGTGAATGGGTTGCGACCATGCATCTGACACCTGGACTGGCAGCTGCAGAAGATGCCTATCGCATGATTATGAATGGTGATCTGACTGACTGCTCGATTGGTTATGTCGTCACCAAATCAACGTGGATCGCGCCCCATCAGTCTGGTGGTCTGAACAACAGGAATTGGAAAGCGGGAAAATATGGTCTTCGACTTGGCATCGAGTATCACATTCAAGAACTTTCACTGACATCCATTGGGGCTGACGCAGACGCAAAGATCAAAGCTGCTGAGAAGCAGACACCACCAGTTGCTGGTGCCAGTTATTTTGCGAAGGCGTCCAGCGACACCAGCTTTTTTGCGAAGTGAAGTAAGGAGCAAACCATGAAACAGACAGACACACCAGAGGGCACAGAAATGCCAGAGAACCAGACACCAGAGGGCAAAAACATGCCAGAGAGCACCAACACACCAGAGAGCAACCAGACACCAGAGAGCAGAAACACCTCTGGACTGTTTGCCAAGACGCACGCCAGCCTGACTGATCTGAATCGGTTTGGGTATGAGAACCTGGAGGCTCACTTGACGATTGCATTCTATCGAGAGGGGCAGCCTTTCTTCTCGACTAGGCAGATCAAAGAGCTGGTGGAGGCTGGCTTGATCCTGCAAACAAGGTAAAGCCAGCGCACCTGAGAGCACCTGACAATTGTTGAATGATTTACCACCCTGGCAGCAATGCCAACACACTTTTTGAACTGGAGTGAATGATGAGTGCATTAGCAACTTTGAAGAGATCCTTGACCAAGAGCAGAACAGCTGCACAAAGAAGCTATGGTGAGATTGTGACTGCACTTGGCGAAGATCAGAAAGTCTCACCAGCTGAAGCTGAGCAAGCCATGCAGGCGGCTGGTGTGTCAGCTGAACAGCTGGAAGCAGACATCGCCACGTACCAAGATCGAAAACAGAAGCTCGAAACCCTGGCTGAATGTCGCAAAGCCCACGCTGAGTGCAACCAATTGGAAGCCCAGATGAAAGCTCTGCAAGAAGAGGCTGATGAGGTGACACGCAAGCTGAATGAAAAGCACAACACGCTGCGAATTAAACTCAGTGCAACTGTCAGCCAGATCAATCGTGAGCAGTGGATCGAACAGCGCCTAATGGACAGCGCACCAGCATGGACTTCAGAAAAGCTGGCTGAGATTCAAGAGCAGCGAATGACTCTGGGCAATCAGCTGCGGACACTGCAGCAAGACAGAGCCACTGCCAACAGCAGCAAAGCCAGAGAACTGAGGGCAGAGCTGGCAAGTCTGGATGCAGAGTCAGAGAAGCTGAGAGCACGCCAACTGGAGTGCTGGCCAATCGAAGCGTGAAGGCATAGCTCGCGACTGGTGGCAGCTGGTCAATAACTCCAAGCCAGCTGCTGCCATGTCGTCTGGCCCCCCCCCAGTTAGGTTCTTGGAAAAGACCCCAATCGGGGGCTGCGGAGCAGACGAGCGAGCCACTTTTATTCACACACTATTTTCAAATTGGGTAAGTCAGAGCACTCTCTCCCTGCCAGCCAGAGCAAGGCAGAGCTGAGCAGGTCAGGGGCCAGAGCAAGGCTGAGCTGAGCAAGGCAGGTGCGATTAAATCGCAGTCAATTTTCAGGAAAGTGCTTGTTTTGTAGAGTCTGTGCAGAATTGAACTGGCATCCGTTGCCAGTTGGCCAGTGCAGTTGCAGCGTTCACCAGTCTCAGCCAGAATACTGGTGTCAAAGCAACGCCCCTCTGGGGGCCAAGTAAGTCAGTCTTCATGTCAAATCTAGTCAGAAAAAAGAGTGCAGCCCTGCGCGGGTGTTCGGTATCCGCAAGGACCGAGGGTGGACTGACTCCACCTGACAACGCCAATGCAGGGCTGCACTGTTCGTTGCCATTCTGGCACATGGAAGGAATTCTCATGTTTCTATCAGTCGATAGATTCGCTCAAAGGTATGATCTGGAACCTGAGCAAGCAGAGTTGTTGATTGTTCGCAGTGGAGCGCCCCACTTTCGTTGTGGCAGCATCACCCTGGTGGAGCCTGAAGTCTTTGAGAAATGGATTGCAGATGAGCAGTTCATTGGTCTGCCAGCAGATGCCTGCAGGATCAAATACTATCCACAAGAGCCATCTGTGCTGATGAAGATGGCACCAGTGTTGCAAGCGGATTGCAACACTGCCAAGCCAGCAAAGTGCAGCTGGTCCCCCTTTGTGGTGAAGTATGATCCACCCCTGGATCTTGGTTTGCCCCGGTTTGAGTCTCTGCTGGAGATTGCAGCCATCATTCTGGTCTGGATGATGGCAACGGGGGTGCAGCTATGATAACACCAATCTTGGTTGCAGCTGGATCAGTCACACCAGTTGTGATCACCACCATCGGGGTGCTGTGCTATATCGTGGCAGCATCAGTGGTAGGATCTTGGTTGCACCAACAGGCTGGCCAACAGGCTGGCCAGCAGGCAGATCCAGTGCCACCGGTTCACAGGGCACCAGTTCACAGAACAACCAAGCACAGAGCAAGGGAGTTGTCATGCATCCAATTGCAACGCCAGACATCTTTGAACCAGATCCCACAGAGCAGCAAATCAGAGAGCTGTGCTGGAAGATCCAAGACAGCTGGACTGATCGTGAGCGTCAGCTGCGGGCTGGAAGATTCGCAGAAGTGGAAGTGGTGGCCATTCCAGTTGTGCCAGAACCAAGCCACAGCAAATCGACGATCTGAGAGCCTGCTTTCTGATATGAGTCAGAACACCAATCAGGCACCAGCATCAATTCTGGGGGCATCCTCGCAGGCTGATTTTGCCAGCAGAGGGTGCATTCATGGGCATGTCAGGTGCGATTTAATCGCAGCTGCGGGTGCTGATCAACTGGCAACGGACTCCAGTTCAATGCTGCCAGAACCCATTGAAGAGCAGCTGGAAGATGTCACCAGAGGCATGCAGACCAACATCAAAGCAGATGTGCAGGTGCAGGATCAGGCCCTGCTGTTGGAAACGGATTCCAGTCAGATTTTGCCAGAACCCATTGAAGATCTGAAGGCCACCATCGCCACCACTGGCAAAGTCAGCATCATCAGAGATTGGATGCTGATCGACTGAAGCTGTGGCGCGACCAACCAACCAACCACCTAGTCATAGGAGAATTGAAATGGAAGAGCTGATTAAAGTGCATGTTGTGAAGTATGCAAGTTGCAAGAATCTGATGATGCGATACTTGGACCCATTCACCAACAAGCAGGTGGCACGAAGTGCAGGCACCACCAAGCAACGAGAAGCTGAGAGAGTTGCTGCCAAGTGGGAAGCTGAGCTGCGTGAGGGGAGGTATCAGAAGCGTTCAAGAGTCACATGGGAAGAGTTCTGTGAAAGATTCCAACAGGAGGGGATGTCTGACATGCGGAGCACCACTGCAGCCAACTACTTTTCCACCTTCAAAGCGTTCGAGTCTTTGACGAATCCCAAGCATCTGGCTGACTTGACCACTGAAAGAGTGGCCAGATTTGCCAGAGAATTACGCAAGCCTTACACGATCACCAGAGGCACTGGAGACAAGCAGACCAGTCGCAAGGCCAAGAGAACTGAAGCAAGCGTGGCAAGGCACCTGCGACACCTGAAAGCAGCTGCACGATGGGCACACAGGCACAACCTGCTCCTGAAGCTCCCCCAGTTCGACATGCCAAAGAAAGCCAGTGGAGCCAATCGCATGAAGGGCAGGCCCATCACCGGGGAAGAGTTTGACCGCATGTTGACCGCAACTGAGAAAGTGGTTGGCAAGCCAGCTGCTGACTCCTGGAAGCTGCTGCTGCGTGGTCTGTGGTCTTCAGGGCTGCGAATCTCTGAAGCCATGGCGCTGCGATGGGACAAGCAGCCTGGAGGGGTGTGTGTCATTCTCAATGGGCACAAGTCAGTGCTGGCATTTGAAGCTGACTCCCAGAAGTCTGGCAAAGTGCAGCTGGTCCCCCTGGCACCAGAGGCAGTGGAGCTGCTTTCGCCAAAGCAGAAAGACAGTGGCTTTGTGTTCAATCCACTGCGTGAAGATGGCAAGCCCATGCGAAGAGATTCACTGCTGGCCAGCAAGACCATTGCCAGCATCGGCACAGCAGCCAACGTGGTTGTGGACCCAGAGCGTGGCAAGTGTGCCAGTGCTCACGATCTGCGAAGATCTTTTGGCAACAGGTGGAGTCGAAGAGTGATGCCCACTGTGTTGAGGGAGCTGATGCGTCACAGCGACATCAACACCACGATGAATTATTACGTGGGCCAGAGTGCTGAGAGCACTGCAGCTGAGCTGTGGAAAGTGCTAGGTAAAGTTTCAGGTAAAGTCGATGAAGCTGAAACTCAGAAAAGCCTTAAAAAGAAGTACACCCGAGAGGAGTCGAACCTCTAACCTTCGGATTCGTAGTCCGATGCTCTATCCAATTGAGCTACGGGTGCGCGATAGGAAATGCGATTTTCTCGCAAGCCAGCCAGTCTACACAGCGGGGCGGAATTCGTCTAGACGCTCTGAATGAGGGTTGAGTGGGGTGTGCTGAGGGTCCGGAGTCAGGAGATCGAGTTCGGCTTGGAAATATCTCAGGGGGAAGGTATACAAGGGTGGCTTCGATTGTTAGGTCATTCCGGCGTAGGCGGGAATGACGTTTGTTTCGAGGTCGTTTTTTCTTTGATACTATCCCGCCTATTTTCTCACCGAGGATACCTCCCATGGCACTCCGCCTGGATCTAAGAAGTTTGATTTTTGCTTGTGCCCTACTGTGTTGCAGTAGTGATCTGCTTGCCGAGGGGCCTTGGCCACAGTGGCAAGGACCCCAGAGGGATGCGGTTTCAACTGAGGCAGGTTTGATTCAAGAGTTTCCAGAAGGTGGACCCCAGCGACTTTGGTTGTTTGAGGATTGTGGGATTGGCTATTCTGGTCCCGCGATCGTGGAGAACAAACTGTATATTCTGGGTGCCTTCGAGGGGACCGATCACTTGTTGTGCCTTGATGCGACAACGGGGGAGCAATTGTGGAAAAGTCCCTTGGGGTCCACATTCGAGAATGATTGGGGTAACGGACCACGCTCCACTCCCACAGTGGACGGAGATTTCATGTACGTCCTGACCCCGACGGGGACGCTCTACTGTTTGCAGACTGACGATGGTTCGATTGTCTGGCAAAAAGAGATGCAGGACCTGGGGGGGGAGATTCCAGTCTGGGGATACAGCGAGTCGCCGTTGGTTTTGGGGAATACTGTGTTTTGTACTCCCGGCGGCGAGGAAGGTGCAATTGCTGCGTTCGATAAAATATCGGGTGACCTGCTTTGGCAATCGAAAGACTATGTGGATGTCGCCCACTATTCATCGATCATGCCCATGAAACATGATGGACGCACGATCCTTGTTCAACTGCTTTATAAAGAACTCGTGGGAGTTGATCCTGAAAATGGAGGGGGGCTGTGGTCCATTCCTTGGAACGGCAACGTCGCGGTAATTCCGACGCCCATCATCTCTCACGATACGGTGTATGCGACCTCTGGCTACGGGGCGGGCTGTGTGCTCGTTCGACTTAGTGGCAATGATGCGGAAGTCGTTTACGAGAATAAGAACATGACAAATCACCATGGTGGCGTAATTCTGCGCGATGGTCATCTCTTTGGCTACAGCGATGGCAAAGGCTGGGTGTGTCAGGATCACGAGACCGGCAAGCTCGTTTGGCGAGAGCGCGAAGCGCTGGGCAAGGGGGCGATTGCGTATGCCGACGGACGCTTTTATTGCCTCGGCGAAGATGAGGGAGAATTAGTGCTCATTACGGCCAGCGCTGATGGTTGGGAAGAGCATGGCCGATTTACGCTTGAGCCGCAGACGGAACTTCGCAAGCCAAAGGGAAAAATCTGGACGCACCCGGTGATAGCCAACGGGAAGCTTTATCTGCGCGATCAGGAATTATTATTTTGCTTTGATGTGAAGGGGGAGTGACAGCATCCTAATTCTTCAGCTTAGGGGTGAGGACCAGTCGCACGGGGGTGGCTAGCGGAGGGATTTGGTTGGTGTTGGCTTCGAAGACGAGGCCATCGTTTGCCTGGCTGCTTTCGATGGGAATATCGAGCGTGGCAGTGGAGAAGTTTGATACGCAGATCAAGTCGCCCGCCTCAGCCTGGTAGTATTCTCGGCCGGTTTCTTCGTCTTTCCAGAACCCGCTGCCGGCGAAAACCCAGGGCTGAGACATGGGTTTGCCGGTCTTGATATCCTTTACCCAATCCTGGGCTCTTGCAGTCTGCCACTTTCCATTGTCATCTTGCCAGCGAACCTCGATGTCGATTTCTGTGCCTGCAGCGGGGCGAAACTTAGGGCGAAAGCTTACGGGATGTCCGACCTTGGCACCCACGGCAAGCAGCGCGGCGTGGATTGTCTGGGCTCGGCTGAAGACCGCGACCACGGACTCGTGTTCCTTCGTGCCGACGGGACAGGCAAACATCTCGAGCATCCCCTCACGGAGCGAGACGTAGCCATCGACATAGACTTTTTTCTTCTTGGCATCAATCCAGAGGACATCAGGCTTGGGGAAAGCCTTGGCTCCTTCCGGGGGAGGGAGTTTGGGGGGGAGTGGCGCACCCGTATGGGGGTCAAAATGCGGGTTGCTGCCAGAGACCGGACCTTCCAGCGTTGCGTCATCCTCCTGGGCCCAGCCACGGAGATCAGATTGAAGAGCAATAATGCAGGCGGCAAAACAAGCGAAGACCGAAAATCTCGACATTCCACACTCCTCACCGTAAATCAGAATTTCACAAAATACTCGTCCCCTGAGCTACGGGAGCGATCTGAGTAAATTGAATTGTAGTGGTTCTTGAGTCGTTTGTCTCTCACTACTTTCTTAGCAGAAATCTTGCTTACCCCCCGTGATGGAGTTGAGTTCTGAGCGTAGAATGGCGACCACCCACAGGGGGGTCAAACAATGCACCGCCAGCTTGAAAAGGAACTCTGAGCCGCATGTCAACAACCATTGAGTCACCTAACGCAAAGGCTTCAAGCAAAGAAGAAAAGTCCAAAAGTTTTTCATCGCGAGCACGGCGTGCTAACTTTTGGAGCGATTCCGCTCCGAAGAATATTGTTCCTGAAGATAACTGGGAGACCTGGGTTAGCCACTTAAGCAGGCGTCGAAATCCACGTACAGTCGATGCTTTGTTCTCGGCCAAGGTAAGTTCACTCGCTTGGGGTTTGGAAGATTTTCACCTGGAGCCTTTGTCGACTGAGTTGCTGCAACTCCTGGCTCGCTCAATCGAAAAAGGGAAACTTAACAAATCAGCGGTTGGGGACGTGTTGCTGCGGTGGCTACAGGGGACAAACGCGCAGCCGCAGAGTGTTGACTTTGCCATCGAGTGTCTGGCAGTGGCCCATCTCCTGCCGAGCGTTGTATCGAGTGTTGAGGAAGATTTTTGGTGGTCCCTGATTGATGCCTTAGGTGAGATTGTCGCCTGCATGGAAGACTGGCAGATCGATGCAGAGATGCCTGCCGAGAGTTGCCTGGTGCATCAGCTACTGGCTGGAGAACTGCCCCTAACGCTTGCCTATTTGTTTCCCGAGATGCGTCCGCTTGCCAAACTACGCAAGTCCGCCCACGATGCCTTGAGCGAAGGCCTGATTGAGCTCACCAATGGGGAGGGGTTGCCTCGTGCGAGCCACCTCTCAGAATTTCGTGCATTTCTCGCCAGTTGGACTCGCTGTAGTGCGATGGGAAGCGCGATGAAGAAACGTCCATGGACCAAGAAGGCAGAGGAGCAATTCCATTACGCAATTGCCCGCTCTTTGATGCTCTCTTGCTCAACTGGGGCACCTCTACTCGCTAGTGAAAATTCTTCCAGCTGGTCACCAGATTTCCTGGAAGCCGTTTTGAAAGTAGGCGGCAATTCGGCGGATCGGACTGCTGCCCTGGATATGTTTATAAAGAAAATTGCCAAGCATCTCTCGGGCAAAAGTGGCAAGGAAGTCCCCGAAACTTCGTACCAATGCGAATGGGCGGGGTTGGCCGTTTTGCGGACAGAATATAGCCGCAGCGCACCGGTAGTGGCGATTGACTACGCGACGCCAGATTTGAAGCTCGACGTCTGGGTGGGCACGCAGCGATTGCTCGCTGGCACTTGGTCTACCGAGACGATGTCGGGCGGTAAAAAGCTTGAGCCGGTCGGCGTTTGGGAGCAAACCTGCTGGTTTAGCGATGAGGATGTCGACTATCTGGAATTGGCGATTGACCTCTCGCATGGGGCACGTCTCGAACGGCAAATACTGCTGGCCCGCGACGACAATTTCCTTCTTCTGGCGGATAATGTGCTCGACACGCCTGGTGACGCGATTCAGCACCGTTTCAGCTTGCCACTGGGCGCGGAGATTCAATTCAAGCCCGAAGCCGAAACCCGCGACGGGACACTCGAGGCCATTAAGTCTATAGGGCGAGTACTTCCATTGGCGCTTCCCGAGTGGCGAACTGATCCTCGGATTGGGGAGCTCAAGCAAGTAGGGGACCAACTGCAGCTCTCGCAAGATCGGCCTGGACGTCGGCTTGCCTGTCCACTCTTTATCGACCTCGATCCGTCTCGACTTGGCAAGCCCTGTACTTGGAGACAACTTGCTGTGGCCCAGGCGTTGGAGCTTCAGCCCCACGACGTGGCCGTAGGCTATCGGGCCCAATTCGGCAAGTCGCAGTGGCTCATCTATCGTTCGTTGTCTGCGCCTGCGAATCGGACCGTGCTGGGACAAAATACTTCTGTGGAATATCTCATCGGTCGTTTCTTGGCTCCGGGAGGCGAAGTAGAGGAGTTGTTGCAAGTAGAAGGTTGAAACGGGGTGTAGTCGGTTCCTCCAATGACTCCGTGTGAGATAGAATGGAGACATGTCCCTCACAGTTCAACTTATCACTGACAATCTTGCGCGAGTTCGAGAACGAATTGCTGAGGCGGCAACTTCAGTCAATCGCGACCCCGGCGAGATCCAACTCATTGGAGTGAGCAAGTACGTGGGGGTCGCAGAGACGGCTGCCCTACTGGCCGCTGGTTGCATCGATCTTGGGGAGAGTCGTCCTCAACAACTATGGGAGAAAGCGGAAGCTCAGGAGCTTGCAAGCGCGCGTTGGCATCTGGTCGGGCATCTGCAAAGGAACAAAGTTCGCCGCACGCTACCAGTGGTGGAACTTATTCACAGTGTCGATAGCTGGCGGCTCCTCAAAGCGATTGACCAGTGTGCCGAGGAACTGGGTCTCACCGCCTGTGTCTTGCTAGAAGTGAACTGTACCGGCGAGAATGCTAAGCATGGACTCAGTGCAGACGAGTTGCGTAGGTTGCTACCATCCCTTCCAGAATTGAAGCATGTCTCAGCTCGTGGATTGATGACCATGGCTGCCTTGAAGGGAGGCCTTGCCGTGGCAGAAAATAATTTTGCGGCACTGCGAGAACTACGTGATGAGTCACTGGGAGAGTGTCCTCTTGGGGTCCACTTGCCGGAACTTTCGATGGGGATGAGTCAGGACTTTGAGGCAGCGATTCGAGCTGGTGCCACTATGGTTCGCGTAGGTTCCTGCCTATTTGATGGCGTTGCGCCTTGAGGGGAAACTATTTCGAAAGCAAGTTACTTGCTTACTCCTAAATGCGGTTTGTTAGGATTGCCGCCGTCCCGATTCTTACCTATTATGTAGGTACCTTTACTTCAGCTCTAACCTTGCGATTCCTAGCACCGCCGGCCTTCAGGTCGCCCAATCCCACCTCAGGAATCTGTCCCGTCGATAGGAATTGTTGCGTATCTCATGAAGGCCCTCACCGAACGCATTCTTCACTACACAATTCTAATCGTCGTGACGATTTTTTCTGCAATCGTGATGTGGAAACTTAGCGCTAAGTCGCAGATGGCCGAGTCTCACATGGAAGCTGCTACGAGGCCACTTTCTGCTATCGCCATCCCCAAGGCACCCGTGGCCGTTGAGCCATTGGCAGTGGAGACGTGTGAAATCTATTCCACTTATGCTGGCAAGATACAACCTTGGGAAATCTATCAGGTCGGTTTTGAGGTCCCCGGCAGAGTTTTACAACTCGGCGTGAATGCGGCTGGCAAACCTCTTGATGAAGGAGACCGGGTCGTGGCCGGTCAGATCCTTGCACTCATGGATGACCGCGTGTTCGTGGCTCGCAAGGAAGAAGCAGCGGCGCGAGTTGCCCAAGCTAATTCCGACCTCGAGCGGGCTCAGCAAGTGCGTGTGAACAGTCCGTCAGCACTTTCTGCGGCAGAGATTCAACGACTCGTCACGGAAGTGGCTCTGGCAAAAGCCCAACTCCAAGTTGCGGTAAAAAATCTTGAAGACGCTACATTGACATCGCCTGTCGATGCCACGATCTCGAAGCGGATGATAAAGTCTGGTGAATCGGTAGGCGGAAATCAAATAGTCTTCGAACTGGTACAAGACGATAAAGTGCTGTTGGTAGTCGATGTTCCCGAATCGCAAATTCGCGAACTGGAAAATCGCCAGCGCGAAGTTGCCGAATGTCGGCAGAATGCCTCTCAGACAACCGATGTTGAGGCATGTGTCTTCCGGGCACGCGTGCATCTGGAAGGGACAGACAGCTTTGGCAATTCTTGGCCTGAACTCTTTGGCGAGGTTTACCATATTCCGGAAGTTGCTGATACACGTACCGGTCTCTTTCCAGTGGAGATCGAACTTGCGAACGAAGATCACCATCTTCGTTCTGGTATGGTCGCGACTGCCGACGTAGTCACAAACCGGGTTCGTGGATACTCGATTCCCGAGGTTGCCGTTCTTTTTCGAGCCCATCGTGCCTACTTATTTTCGGTTGAGCAAGAGCGTGCCGATATGGAGGTCTTGTATTGGAATTTGGGATCGGCCAAGGTCTATCGGGCTCGTCAAATTGAACTTCCTCAATGGGTCGACCAAGGGCCTCGGATCGTCGTACCAGCCGAATCGGTCGATCTGGAAAATGCGATCACTCGCGGACAGTATCGTCTATCTGATGGCCAACTGGTTCGCGTTGTTGATTCTCCCAGCGTCCCACCTGCCGTAGCAGTTTCGACGCAACCCACGACTAGCGGCCCTTCGGAACGGTAGCATTGCCATGAAACTCAGTGCCAAAGCCGTCGATCATCCCCGCTTTGTGCTAGTGGCTACGGTCATGGTTTTGCTGCTGGCTTTGTTTGCAGCGTTTCTGATACCCGTGCAACGAACCCCTGCGATTTCTAAGGCGGTCGTGCTGGTGGCGATTCCTTACCCCGATTCTCAACCCAACGAATCGGAGAACGAGATCGCCCGGAAGGTCGAGGAGGCGCTCACTGAATTACAAAGCGTCGACTTCATCGCGTCTACCAGCTTGCGGGGAGCTTCGATCACGCAGGTAATCTTTCTTGATGGAGTTGATCCAGACGAAGCCAAACGGGAAGTCAAAGACCTTATCGACCGTATACGCAATGAATTACCTCTCGGTCGTGAGGTGCAACCCGATGTGCGAAAAATCGATTTCGAAAGTGCCCCATTGATGTTGGTCACCCTTGCTGGGCCTCCTGGATTTGACGACCGGGCACTCAAACAGATCGCCGAAGAAGTCGAGAAGCAAATCTCGACGGTCGATGGCATCGCCAATACTCAGCTTTTTGGCGGCAAAGAGCGCGAGATTCATGTCAATGTGAATCCCGATTTGATGACGCAGTACGGACTCACGCTGCGTTCTCTCCGGCAAGCGCTGCTGGATTTCAACGCGAAGGTCCCTGCCGGTTCTTTTGATACGGGAAATGTCGACCGCACGATCCGCAATGAATCGAAGTTTCGCGGAGTAAAAGACATTCAAGAGGCGATTGTTTCCAGCGAAGGTGGTCGGGTGATTCGCGTTAGCGATGTGGCGGAAGTCATCGATTCGCACCGCCGACTCTTGAATATTGCCCAACTCGATGGCCAGGATTGTGCCACGATCATTGTCAACAAGGAATCGAATATCAACACGCTGGGGGCTGCCCGGGCCGTCAATGCCTTGGTCGATGATCTGCGGCAGCAGTATCCTAATATCACATTCACGACCTCCCGAGATACATCGCAAGAAATCTGGATCATGTTTCGAGTACTGGGATCGAGCGCACTCTTTGGAGCACTGTTGGTGCTCGTAATTCTCGCCTGGTCGATGGGATTGAGGATCTCGATTCTGGTACTGCTTGCTATCCCATTTAGCTCGGCAGTGGGACTGGTCTTTCTGTATTTCGTCGGCATACCAGTCTCGAATATGGTTGTCTTCAGTTTTATTCTCGCCTTGGGAATGGTCGTCGATGGAGCGATAATCGTTGCCGAAAATATCCATCGCCACATTGAGCGAGGCGAAGATCCTGTGACTGCCGCCAAGACTGGTATCGAGGAAGTTGGCATGCCAGTGATCGCTGCCGATTTGACGACCATCGCCGCATTTCTGCCCATGCTGCTAGTCCCAGGCATTATGGGTGACTTCATGGGAGTGATGCCCAAAGTAGTGAGCGTGGCCTTGTTTGGATCGATTATGGTCGATCACTTTATCTTGCCGACACTTGCTGCGCGTTGGTATCAAAAGCGCGAGCCCGTCCATGACGAATCTGAAGTTTTCGCGGCTGTCACTAAAGGGGAATCAGCAAGTTTTCACCCTGATGCGACGCGCGTGCGACCCAATCTTGGGCTGTGGACACGAATCTACGCAGGCGTCTTACAAATGGCACTGTCCAATCGCTTTGCCGTCATCCTCTTAGCGGGGGTCGCATTGTTTAGCGCCACCCATCTCTTTTTTAAACTTGGTTTTGAATTCTTTCCCGCTAGCGATCGCGGGCAATTTGGAATCAAGTATGAACTTCCCCTTGGTTACAGTATCGAGGAAACACTTGCTGCTTCGAAGGTGCTTACCGAACCCCTCCGCAAGTGGGAGGAGCTTGGTATCCTGCAGCACTATGTCACCGCAGTTGGCTCATCGGGAGGACTTGCAACACGCATAGAAAATGACCCAGCGTCTGGCCCGGAGTTTGGCGAAGTCATGGTCGATCTGTTATCGCCATTGGATCGCTCAATACACGAGCAGGAAGTGATCAACGATCTCCGTCGTGAAATCCGCCCGCTGCCCGGAATGAAATACTCTATCAAGGAAATCGAAGATGGTCCCCCTGGAGGATCGGATGTCGCTGTTCGGCTGACGGGGGACAATCTCGAACAACTTGGCAACCTAGGAAAGCTCTTGGCAGATCGATTCAAACAGATGCGCGGTACAGTGGATGCTTCCACGGACTATCGCGACGACAACCCCGAATTGATTATTGAGCCAAAGCCCGAAGTCGTGGGACTCTATGGATTGACCGAAGCTCAGATTGCGCAAGCCGTGCAGGTAGCGATCGCCGGTGATTCTCAGATTCAATTGACTCTCGACGACGAAGATGTGACCCTGCGTCTGCAATTGGCCCCCAAGTATCAACGCTATCCGAACAGCCTCAAGCGTTTGATGGTTTCCGCTCCAGATGGCCGTCAGGCTTCGATTTCTGAACTCGCCGACATTCGCAACGATGTTAGTCTCTTCAGTATTAACCGATATGAGCGAGATCGAGCGGTTGTCGCCAAGTGCGATGTGGTAAAACCGACTTTGCCCGACGATGTTTTCAAAGTGTTGCGAGAAGAGATTCTTCCGGAACTTGGCTTCCGTCCTGCCAAAGGCAACTCCATGGTGTTCTTAGGCAAACCCACCACCCCTTCCGAGGGAGTGAAAGCCGAATTCACTGGCGAGAATGAAGAACGCGATAAGAATTTCGGTTACCTCGTGCGCAGCATGCTTCTCGGTGTCGTGCTAATCTTTGCTATTCTGGTCACGCAGTTCAACAGCTTTCGGCAAAGTCTGATTGTCATGCTGACCGTCCCTTTGAGTTTCATAGGTGTGACGATTGGCATGTGGTTTCTAGGTTATCCCTTCAGTCTCGCATCATTCATTGGACTGGTGGCTCTTACGGGCATCGTAGTCAACGACGCCATCGTGATGGTCGACTTTACCAATCAAGCCCGTGAACGTGGCTTGCCTCTACGCGAAGCACTGGTAGAAGCCGGCATGAATCGACTGCGACCGGTGCTCCTTACGACCGTGACAACCATTGGTGGCTTACTACCGCTTCTGTTGAACATCTCGGGCGGTGCAGAGTTTTGGCAGCCGCTCACGGCAGCGATCATTTTTGGACTGGCGTTTGCAACGGTACTCACGCTGATTGTGATACCTGTGTGCTATAGCCTGGCGTACACGGTTCCTGAGAGCTTGCGGACGGGGTTTGGAATACTCGCCAGTCGAAAGGCTACAGGCAAGCAAGCTATCAGAGTGACTTAAAATCAGTTCAAGAGCGCGACGTAAATGTAACGGGCGAATTCCCAGATTTAGCGGGTAAAAACCGAGCAGGATTTTGCCTACACATACCGTGGCCGCGAATTACAATAGCCCCGTAAAGTGAGCCAGCCCGGCCTATGCAAGCTCGCTCACATCCGTTTATTTTGCCTTGTCATCTTTATCACCATTGCCTACGCCGTTGTAGTAGTCGAGGCGGACAGAAATACCAGCTTTGCCAAGTCGACTCAATGTTGATGCTGGTATTTCAAAGTCACAGAGTCCGACTGCGAAAACGCCGATGAATACTGTTACAGACCCATGGGTGCAGTCTATTTGTCGGGTCAAGTTCGTTGCATGGGATATTTGCGTGTCGATCAGATCTTCTAGGAATTCTGACACATCGTGACCGGAAACGATTTCTAGATCTGCACTCCAGTGATTTTCATTGTAGGTGCCGGTGAGCAGCCCACCGTCGGGTCTGTGTCGCCGTTCACCACGCCGCTTAATACTTTTGGGATCCAGCTTGAGCGTGCCCGTCACTTCATCGGGGTCTACGGAAGGATGTTGGACATGAAGTGACGCGACAAACTGGTAGTCGTTCAGCCCTGTGGTTACTCGTGATCTGTAGCGAGTTGGCATGTCATTAAATTGCAAGACAAAACTTGTGATAGGAATCGATAATTGTACCTTAAATCCACTTCTGTTTTTAGAAGATGGAGTAACGGATGCTCGATTGTATTGTACTCGAACACCTTCGGAACGACCGAAAACTCGCGTCGGTGTATATCACGTAGAGATGTAGCCGGACTCTGAAATGCCTTCGGCGTGAAATGCCGAAACACTCGGGGCATCTTTTTTCCTGTCCTATTGCCCACCTCTCCCCTTCAACAACTTCGCAAACTTCTCCCACGGCAGCGTGTTTGCCACATCCTTAGCTGTCAGACCGCCACGACGCGCCTGTAACACTCCGTAGCGCATCACATCGAGCCCGGCGGTGCTATGGGCATCTGTGGAAATCACGATGGGTATTCCCAATTTTCTCGCGGCCGCACAGTGTTGATCATGCAAATCTAGCCGTGCCGGGTTGGCATTGAGTTCGAGCATCTTTTTGTGTTTGACAGCGGCTTTGAACACTTGGTCCATGTCGACTGCATACGGCGCGCGGCGATTGATTAGCCGCCCAGTGGGATGGGCGATGATATCGACATGCGGGTTTTCTAGAGCCCCCAGAATCCGCTCCGTAATCTGCTCGATGGGTTGATTCTGGCCGTAGTGCACACTGGCAATTACCCAGTCGGCCTGGGCGAGGACGTCGTCAGGGAGGTCCATGCCTCCCTTTTCAAGGATGTCGCACTCTATCCCTTTGAGAATCTTGATGGAATCCTGTTTCTCTTGGAGCTTGTCGATTTCCTTCCACTGGGCCAGAAGCCGCTTAGCGTCGAGGCCATTCGCCATGGTTACCCGCTTGGAATGATCCGTGATGGCGATATATTCCAAGCCACGCTCCTTCGCCGCCGCCACCATTTCGACAAGCGTTGCTTTACCGTCAGTTGCGGTCGTGTGAGTATGGAGATCTCCGCGGATGTCGGAGCGTTCTAAGAGTTTGGGAAGTTTCCCGGCCTCGGCCCACTGAAACTCTTCCCGGTCCTCACGTATCTCTGGAGGAAAACAAGGAAGATCCATGGCTTTGTAGACCTCGGCTTCGTTGCGCCCGACCAGATAAGTCTCCGTGCCATCTTCTTCTACTTGGAACACTCCCCATTCGTTGATTTTGAGGCCTCGTTGTTTAGCCCGACCGCGCAGCTCCACATTGTGGGCCTTTGATCCGGTAAAGTATTGCAGCGCTGCACCAAACGATTCCTTTGGAACCACGCGGAGATCCATTTGCATCCCGCTCGCCAGACGAACCGACATTTTTGTGTCGCCACGGGCGATCACGTCTGAGATTCCTGGAAACTCGCCAAAATGGTCCATCACCACATCTACGTCAGCAGCTTCGACGAGAAAGTCTAAGTCACCTACAGTCTCACAGCCTCGACGGTAACTTCCCGCTGGCTCGATTTGCTTGATGCCCTTTTCATTTTGCAGATGCTCCATCACTTCACCGACAATTGCATCCGCCTCGGCCCACTTGGTCCGCTTGTCCCCCTGCTCGGCGATGGCGAGGCCTTTGAGGATTGCTTCTTCGGTCTTCGCTGCGAATCCCTTTAGATCACGAACCTGTTGCTTTTCACAGGCATCGCGAAGCTGGTCGAGTGATTCGACTCCCAATTCCTTGAAAAGCACCGCCGCCTTCTTTGGCCCCAGACCCGGCACACGGAGCATGGCCAATACCGTGGCGGGGACTTGGGATTGAAGTTCTTCAAGTTGTGTCAGACGACCCGTGGTGACCAGTTGTTCGATCTTCTCGGCCAGGTCATTGCCAATACCATCCAGATCGGTCAATCGACGAGATTCGTCAGCAATAATTTCGGATACCCTCTCGCCAAGATCGATGATCTTGCGGGCTCCATTGCGATAGGCTCGCACTCGAAACGGGTTGGCCGCTTGAAATTCCAAGAGGTCGGCAACCTGCTCAAATGCGGCGGCGATTTCTTGATTGGTCATAAAACATTATGTCGCCTTTCGCTCCGCGAAAGCTGCGCTACTTTCGCGGAGCGAAAGGCGACTATTTTCGATTAACGCGCCATTGCTCGCTTTACGGCGGCCCCCATGTCAGCGGGGCTTTGGGCCACTTCGATGCCGGCATCTTCGAGGGCGGCGATTTTTTCTTCCGCGGTTCCTTTGCCGCCAGAGATAATTGCTCCCGCGTGACCCATACGTTTGCCGGGAGGAGCCGTGCGACCCGCGATGAATGCTGCCACGGGTTTCGTGACGTGCTCTTTTACGAATGCAGCGGCCTCTTCCTCGGCGGTGCCGCCAATTTCACCCATCATGATGATCGCTTCGGTTTCGCCGTCAGCCTGATACAGTTTCAACAGATCGATGAATGACGTGCCTACGATCGGATCGCCTCCCAGTCCAACACAAGTGGACTGACCCAGCCCAAGTTCCGAAAGTTGCCACACTGCTTCGTATGTAAGCGTGCCACTACGGCTCATCACGCCAACACAACCCTTTTTGTGGATGTAGCCAGGCATGATACCGATCTTGCACTCTTCGGGCGTGATCACACCAGGGCAGTTTGGACCAACGAGTCGAACGTCGTCACGATCCTTAATCACGTCATATACTCGCACCATATCGACCACAGGTACGCCCTCCGTGATAGCGATCACGACCTTCACTCCGGCATCGACGGCTTCCAGAATGGCGTCAGCGGTGAATGCGGGCGGGACAAAGATCATCGTGGCATCGACACCTTGCTCCTCGACGGCTTCAAGCATCGTGTCGTAAACCGGCAACCCAAGCGCTTCTTGGCCCCCCTTACCGGGCGTCACACCGCAGACCAGCTTGGTGCCGTATTCTAGACAGTTCTTCGAGTGGAATTCGCCCACCTTGCCAGTAATGCCTTGGCAGACAACGCGGGTACTCTTGTTGATCAAAATGCTCATAAGATTTAGTCGTTGGTCATTAGTAGTAAGTAGTTAGTTGTAAGCGCTTATTAGAGAACAGTTACTGAATGATTGCTAGCTGCGTAGAATTCTTCACGGTGTTCGAGAGGTATTCGAAGATTCCTTTTCAAGGTAGCGTGTTAGCCCGACAAGCATTCGTTTGACTTCATTAATGTTTGTATCAAGTCTTGCTTGCACTTCCTCGGAAATCAATCCTAGATCTTTTGAGAGCAGTAAATGGTATTCAACTTCACATGCCGAGCTTGCTGACATTTGCACAAATCTTCTAAAGTCTGCGTCCGTCTCTCTACCACACCCTTCAGCAAGGTTCGCTCCGATTGAGACAGCAGCACGTTGCATCTGGGAACTCAACCCGTACCGTTCGGTCGTCGGAAAATCAGAAGTTAAGCGATATACTTCGAGAGTCAGTTCGTATGCCTTCTTCCAAACTTCTAGTTGTCGAAAGTTTCTCATATCGAATTCTTTAACTAACGACTAACGACCTACTACTTACAACCTTGCTTATCCCGCGGCAGCGACGACCTTGTTGGCCGCATCTGTAAGATCCATCGCCGAGATAATGTCTACGTCACTCTCCGAGAGAATTTTGCGGCCTTCGGCGACCTCGGTCCCTTCGAGTCGCACGACGAGTGGCACGTTGAAGCCGACTTGCTTGTAGGCTTCGAGTACCGCGTTGGCGATCGTCGTGCAACGCATGATGCCGCCAAAGATGTTGACAAGCACGGCCTTTACATTCTTATCTGCGAGCAGGATTCGGAAGGCCTCGGTTACCTGGTCGACTTGGGCGCCACCACCCACATCGAGAAAATTGGCTGGCTCGCCGCCATGTAGCTTGATGAGATCCATTGTGCTCATCGCTAGCCCTGCCCCGTTGACCAGACAGCCAATGTTGCCCTCAAGTTGCACGTAGCTCAGCCCCGCTTGGCCGGCTCGGACTTCGGCGGGATCTTCTTCAGCAATGTCGCGTAGCTCGGCGAGATCCGGGTGCCGGAACATGGCGTTGTCGTCGAAGGTGATCTTCGCATCGAGTGCAATAAGGTCGCCCGCACCTGTTACTACCAATGGATTAATCTCCACAAGGCTGCAATCAAGCTGGACAAACAACTTGCTCAGGGAGCGCATGAACGAATCAGCGCTACGAACACTTGCACCCTTGATACCGAGTTTGTGGCACAACTTGCGAACTTGATATGCCTGCAAGCCAGCGTCGGGATCGAAGTGCTCCTTGAAAATCAATTCAGGAGTCCTGGCGGCAACCTCCTCGATGTTCATTCCCCCTTCGCTGGAGGCCATCAGCACAGGTAAGCCCACAGCGCGATCGATCACGATGCCCAAGTACAACTCTCGGGCAATATCGCACCCTGACTCGACGAGTACCTGGTTAACCACCTTACCCGCGGGACCTGTTTGAATGGTGACTAACTCGTTGCCGAGGATGTTCTTGGCAACCTTTTCGGCTTCGTCAGCCGACTTGACCAGTTGCACACCGCGTTGCTCGGGAATGGACTTGATTGTCCCCTTGCCTCGCCCGCCGGCATGGATTTGGGCTTTGACGACGGCAATTTTTCCATTGAGCTTTTTGAAGGCTGCCGCCGCTTCAGCAGGGGTCCGAGCTACAATGCTCTCGGGGACAGCGATTTTGGCCCGGCGTAGAAGTTCTTTGGCTTGATATTCGTGAATTTTCATCGTGTTTTGCTTCCAAACGGAGACATGAGCTTGTTCGGCGAGTATAGCGCCGTCGGTGGAGAGTGGTCAACGGGTTCGTGGATTGTTCATTTTTGTGGGATTGCAGCATTTTCAGGGCTAATCTTTAAACTGCTCATACGAGCGAGCAGCGTGAACCTCACTTGCATGCAATGGGTCTTACCTTGTCAAACCGCCTCCCGGAGAGCCCAGCTATATGGATTCCCCTCGATTGAAAGAAATAGGCTGGAAGCCTTGTTTCGAGAGACAGTTGTCGACCGACGAGTCGAATGAGATGCTGGTAGTGCGTGTTGCTGCCCACTTCGGCAGTACCATTCTCTGCATGGCTGCGAATGAGGAGTTCTCATTGCCAACCGGATTGATCTCGCCGTGCGGTGACATTGCCGTGGGAGATTGGTTACTGCTGGAACCGACCACGCTGCGCGGCATACGAAGACTCGAGCGCGAATCACTAGTCACCAGAAAGGCTGCAGGGGAGAAAGTCCAATCACAACTCATCGCCGCAAATGTGGATACGCTGTTTATTGTCAGTTCCTGCAACCACGATTTTAATCTTTCGCGACTGGAACGCTACCTGGCGTTGGCTGCTGAGGCAGAAGTCTTTCCGGTCGTCGTTCTGACCAAAGCAGATTTGTGTGCCAACCCTGATTCATTGCGGCAAGAGGCAATGCGGTCGAAGAGTGGGATTTCCGTATTAACTCTCGATGCACGCGACACAGCACAAATCAGACTGCTTGAAGACTGGTGTGGTGTGGGGCAGACAGTTGCCCTGGTCGGATCCTCGGGTGTCGGAAAATCTACACTGGCTAATAGCCTGGGCGCAGAGAATTTGGCCACGCAACCTATTCGTGAGGACGATTCCAAAGGCCGCCACACCACAACAGCCCGCTCGATCCATCGACTCGACGCCGGTGGACTTTTGATCGACACGCCCGGCATGCGCGAGTTGCAGTTGGCAGACTGCGAGGTGGGGGTTGCTGAGGTCTTTGACGAAATCATGACCCTGTCTGATTCCTGTAGATTTCGTGACTGTACCCACCAGGGAGAACCTGACTGTGCTGTTCTAGCCGCTATAGAACTTGGCGAACTCGATTCACGGCGATTGAAGAATTACTTCAAATTGCTAGCCGAGCAAGAACGCAATGCACAATCGCTTCATGAGCGACATCAGGAGTCTCGCAGACAAGGTCAATTCTATAAGTCGGTGATAGCTTCCAAGCGACGACGCAGGGGAGAAGACGGGTGAACCGCCAAGCTGGTATGGCTGGCCAGGGCTTACGATGAGTATTGCATTGCAGCCCATGAGGTGCCATCCTAGAGCCACATGGATCAACTCGTTGCGGATTTTCTTACGTTTTTTACCACGGTGGACCCGATCGGCACACTGACGATCTTCGTTGGGCTGACGGCCAACGCGGCGCCGGAAGAACGTGGGAGGATCGCCCGGCGTGCGATTGCTTATTCCGCCGTGATTCTGTTGGTCTTTATTGTGCTGGGGCAACTGTTCCTCGGATCGATTGGCATCCAGCTTGCTTCGTTTCAGCTTGCGGGAGGGGTCATCTTTTTTCTCTTTGGTTTGCAAATGGTGTTCGGCTCCGGCGCTGCGGCAGAGAGTTCTGGTGGTGCAGAAGGTCACGACATTGCTGTTTACCCGCTCGCTGTCCCGTCGATTGCCAGTCCGGGGGCTATTCTTGCCTCGGTTGTGTTGACTGATAATCGTGAGTTTTCGATTGTCGAGCAAATCACGACGAGTTGCCTCTTGCTAGCCGTGCTGGGGATCACCTTGATCTTGCTCCTCCAAGCCAACAGAATCTATGCGTATCTCGGCAAAGCGGGTTCGAGTCTGGTAGTGCGCGTGATGGGGATGATCCTCGCTGGGCTTGCTGTAGAAATGATTCTCCAGGCGTTTGTTGAACTCAAGCCGATGTTTGATGGGGTGTGAAGACCCTCACCCGCCGCTGAGGCGGCGACCTCTCCCGCAAGCGGGAGAGGTAAAATAGGAATGGGAAGTCTATGACCGAATTACTCAGCAACCGGCCGGCATTCGGCGCTCCGGGGATTCAGCCGCGCTGGACGCGCAGTGACAAAGATGGCGTGGGAACCGCTTATTCTTCCTCCAGTCCGGTCTGGTGGACTGTTTCTGCTGGGATTCTTAGTGAGGTGTATTATCCTACGATTGATCAGCCGCAAATTCGCGATTTGCAATTCATGATCACCGATGGAGAGACATTCTGTCACGACGAACGCCGGCACACAAAAAACTCGATCAAACGGCTCTGTGGCGATTCGCTGGGATACCAAATCATAAACGAGGACGATGAGGGTCGCTACCGCATTGAAAAACAGATTATCTCAGCCCCCCATTCAGCCTGTGTGCTGGTACATACTCGGTTTATCCCGTCGAAGGGATGGCGTGGCAAACTCCGCCTCTATGCACTGCTTGCGCCGCACCTAGACGGCGGCGGTTGGGACAACACCGCGCAACTTGCCTTGGTGAACGGCGAGCGCATCTTGGTTGCGAGTCATCGGCAACGTTGGCTGGCGCTGGGTTGCACGCGCGCGTTTTCAGCCGCTTCGTGTGGATACGTCGGCGTCTCGGATGGCTGGCAGGATTTGATGAGCAATAAACTGCTCGATTGGCAATTCAACATTGCGGCGGATGGTAATGTCGCCATGATTGCTGAAATTCCCTTGGAGAATACTCAGGAGGGTACTGAAGAGTTTGTACTTGGCCTGGCTTTTTCGGATCACCTTCATGGAGCGACTACCTCCCTGTCGCAGTCACTGGCGATCCCTTTTCAGAGCCAAGTAGCAAAATTTCAAGAACAGTGGGAGCGCGCCTGTCGCACGACTGTGAAACTCGACGAGGTTTCCCAAGACGGAGGGCGACTCTATCGAATTAGCCACAGCCTCTTGCTCGCCCATGAGGACAAACGTTATCCCGGGGCCATGATCGCTTCGCTGAGTATCCCGTGGGGTGAAGCCAAAGGGGACGACGACTTAGGGGGGTATCATCTTGTTTGGACGCGCGACATGGTCAACAGCGCACTGGGGCTGCTTGCCTCTGGCAACACGGAGACCCCCTTTCGGGCGTTAGTGTACCTAGCCTGCTCCCAGTGTCCTGATGGCGGGTTCCACCAAAACTTTTGGGTTAATGGGGAACCCTACTGGAGCGGAATTCAACTAGATGAAGTTGCCTTTCCAATTCTGCTAGCCTGGAAACTACATGAAGCAAAGAGTCTCCGCGAATTTGATCCTTGGCCGATGGTTCGCGCCGCCGCTGGCTACTTGATTCGCAAGGGTCCCGCCACGCCGCAGGAACGTTGGGAGGAGAATAGCGGCTACTCCCCTTCAACGCTGGCCTCCAATATTGCCGCCCTGGTGTGTGCAGCGAAGTTTGCGGAAGACCGCGGTGAAGCGAACCTCGCGCGTTATCTTCACGAATACGCCGACTTCTTAGAAAGCCACATCGAAGAGTGGACCGTTACCACCACTGGAACACTCGTAGAAGGCATTCGCAGGCATTTCATCCGCATTCATCCGATTGATCTCAACGAGTCGTCGCCAAACGAAGATCCCAACAGCGGAAAGCTCTTTCTGAAGAATCGGGCTCCCGGTTTGAAGGCTGTATTTCCCGCCAAGGAGATCGTGGATGCCGGCTTTCTCGAACTGGTGCGTTTCGGCATTCGCCTGCCGAACGATCCGCTGATCGAAGACTCATTGAAAGTCGTCGACGCCACCCTAAAAGTTGAAACGCCGATTGGCCCCTGCTGGCGACGCTACAATCGTGATGGTTATGGACAACGAGCCGATGGCGGACCGTTCGTCGGTTGGGGGCAGGGACGCGCTTGGCCTTTGCTCACAGGGGAGAGAGCCCATTATGAATTGACTGCCGGTCGCGATGTGAAACCACTTTTGCGAGCCCTCGAATCCTTCGCCAATAGTACAGGGTTGCTACCCGAGCAAATCTGGGACACCGCCGACGACCTCGAATTGCGAATGCAATTCGGTAGACCAACCGGTTCGGCTATGCCATTGATGTGGGCTCATGCAGAGTACATTAAGCTCTTGCGGTCTATCAATGATGGCGAGGTTTTCGACCGGATACCGGCGGTAGCAGACCGTTACTGCAAACGCCGCGAGAGAATCGACTTCGAGGTTTGGAAGTTTAATCGCCAAATTCAACATATGCGGCGGGACCGAATACTCCGGATTCAAGCGCAGGCTGCCTTCCGATTGCGGATGTCAACCGATGGCTGGAAGACACAATCAGACCGCGACTCCACCGACACAGGGATCGGTGTCCATTACATCGATATCCCGACGCGTGAATACGGCGACTCGCCCCTACAATTCACCTTTTTCTGGGTGGTCGCCCGGCGCTGGGAAAAACGCGACTTTTCGATTGAGCTTTTGTGATGGTGGTGTGGCCAGGACAGTTTGCGACCAGCGGTCGCGGCTTTGTGGGGAGGGATAGGTCTTGCAGAAAGCCTTTGCCAGTAGTAGGTTATTGACTCGCGGGTCTATTTGTGAAAAAATTCACAAACCCCTGCTGTGCGGATTCGCCCACTAAAACCCTGCCCCCCGGGACAATTCCAAGTTCATGACCAGCGTCCATCAGATCGCCAAGGGTTTGGATCTGCCAATCGAAGGGGAGCCTGCGCAGGCGATCTCCGAAAGTCCCGTTATCCGACATGTGGCTCTCGTGGCGTCAGATTACGTAGGTATGAAGCCCACCATGCTCGTCTCTGAAGGGGACCACGTAAAACTTGGGCAGGCGGTTTTTACCGACAAGAAGACCCCCGGCGTGCAGTTCACCTCCCCTGCTGCTGGTAAGGTCGTGGGAGTCAACCGTGGAGCCAAGCGGAAATTCCTCTCATTGGTGATCGAGATCGAAGGGGAAGACCAGGAAAAGTTTGCTGCCTTTCCTGACCAGAATCTGACCCAGCTAGACCGCAAACAGATCTGCGAGCAGCTTGTTGCTTCGGGGATGTGGACTGCCCTGCGGACGAGGCCATTTAGCAAGGTTCCCGTCATAGATTCAGTTCCCAATGCATTGTTCATCACAGCAGTGGATACAAATCCACTAGCTCCCGATCCGAGTATAGTCATCGCCGAGCGACCCGCCGATTTCGTCGCCGGACTTGAAGTCTTGAGCCGACTGAGCGATGGACCTACCTATGTCTGCCGCAAGGCAGCGTCTGAGATACCCGGCGAAGGGAAGACTCCTGTCGAGTTTCATGCATTCGATGGCCCCCATCCGTCGGGTTTGGTGGGTACGCATATTCACACGCTTATGCCTGTAGACCGTAGCCGGACCGTTTGGCATATCGGCTATCAGGATGTGATTGCTGTGGGTCATTTGTTCCTGACGGGCGAATTGCTCACCGAGCGGGTCGTTTCAATTGCCGGCCCTGTGGTAAACTCGCCACGACTAGTGCGGACACGTATTGGAGCGTCGCTTGAAGAACTCACTGCTTGGCAGTTTACTACTCCGTCCAGGCATGGAGTGAGGGTGATCTCGGGCAGCGTGCTTTCGGGAAGGCGTAGTGTGCCCCCCATAGATTTCCTAGGACGATTCCACAACCAGGTGACTTTGCTGGCTGAGGGAGGAGAACGGGATTTCTTAGGCTGGATGAAGCCAGGAGCAGACAAGTTCTCTGTGCGTCGTGTGTTCGCCTCTGCGTGGAGCAGCGTCGCCGGCAATTCTCACCGCTTCAAGTTTGATACTGGCACAGAAGGAAGCCCGCGAGCAATTGTTCCGATCGGTATGTATGAGCAAGTGATGCCGCTGGATATCATCGCCACTCCGCTACTCAAGTCATTGACTGTTGGCGATAGCGATTTCGCCCAGCAACTTGGAGTCTTAGAACTCGACGAGGAGGATCTGGCGTTGTGTACTTACGTAGATCCTGGCAAGCATGAATTTGGCCCTTTGCTCCGAGATACGCTGACGAAAATCGAAGTGGAAGGTTAGAGCTTAGAGATTAGTCGTTCGACCACCTGTGACTAAAAACGACTAACTGCTAATAGCATTTAAAACTAAGGAAACATTTGTGTTGCGGAAACTGCTAGATCGACTGCATCCTGCTTTCAGCAAAGGTAGTAAGCTGGAAAAGCTCTACCCCATGTATGAAGCGATCGATACGTTTCTTTACACTCCAAGTGACACGACCAAAGGTGCATCCCATGTTCGTGATGGGATGAACCTAAAGCGAATGATGTCTTTGGTGGTTGTGGCTTTGGCTCCCTGCTTCTTTATGGCCTTGGACAATACGGGTTATCAGGCAAACCTAGCGATTGCTAACGGGCAGGGAACCCCTATTGAAGGGTGGCGGGAAGATGTCATGACCGCCTTGGGGCGTGGGCACGATCCGGCGAGTTTCGTGGACAACATGGTGCTTGGTGCACTCTTTTTTATCCCAGTGTATTTCGTCACCGTTGCGGTAGGGGGTGCCTGGGAAGGGTTGTTTGCTAGCGTGCGCAAGCATGAAATTAATGAAGGCTTTCTGGTTACCAGTGCGCTATTTCCGTTGACCCTGCCACCAACCATTCCTCTCTGGCAAGTGGCACTGGGAATCTCGTTTGGAGTGGTGATCGGCAAAGAGATCTATGGTGGTATCGGAAAAAACTTTCTCAACCCCGCCCTTACTGGTCGTGCCTTTCTGTATTTCGCATATCCCACACAACTCACGGGCATGACCATTTGGACGGCTGCTGATGGCTTCTCGGCAGCCACCCCTTTGGGTGCGATGGCTTCGGCACAAGTTTCAGATACCATTCCCGCACTCACAGGCTATTCCTGGTTAGATTGCTTTTTTGGTTATATCCAGGGTTCGATGGGAGAATCCTCGACTTTGGCATGTCTGCTGGGGGCGGTCCTATTGATCTCTGTGGGGATTGGTTCCTGGCGAGTGATGGCGGGTGTCGTCTCTGGGGCGTTCGTGACTTCGGGGCTTTTTTGGATTTTCAGCGGCAACGCAACTCAAAACGCCATGATGACACTGAACCCGTTTTGGCATTTCGTAATCGGTGGATTTGCCTTCGGCACGGTATACATGGCTACTGACCCTGTATCGGCAGCCATGACTGACGTCGGTCGATGGTTCTACGGCATCTTGATCGGTGTAATGACGATATTGATCCGCGTGATCAATCCGGCCTTTCCAGAAGGAATCATGCTAGCCATTTTGTTTGGCAATACCTTTGCGCCGTTGATTGATTATTTTGTCGTCCAAGCGAACATTAAGCGGAGGGAGGCTCGCTATGCGGCGTGATAGCGTACCCTACACATTGCTGGTTGCCACCGTGTTGTGCGTGGTCTGTTCGGTGCTCGTTGCTAGTGCAGCTGTTGGACTGCGCAGCAAACAAGAGTCCAACAAGCTGCTTGACCAAAAGAAAAATGTGCTGGTGGCAGCCGGGCTATACAAGGAGGGAGAGAATTCCCCCGCAGAAATCGAAGAGATGTTTGCCGAGAGGATTGAAAGTGTCCTACTGGAATTGGACTCCGGCGAACCGGTCGGCAGTGATGTCGTCGATCCTTCGAAATACAATCAACGGGACGCGGCCCGCGATCCACAAATGAATGCCCCTGTCGAACCCACTTCGGCGCTAGGAGGCATTAAGCAACGGGCCAAGTATGCTTTTGCATATCAAGTTAAAGACGAAACTGGCAAACTCGATGAAGTGGTTCTCCCGATTCATGGCAAGGGACTCTGGTCAACGCTTTATGGGTTTATATCTATTGATGCAGATGGCAATACCGTGCGAGGCATCACTTTCTACGAGCATGGTGAAACTCCCGGTTTGGGGGGTGAAATCGAGAATCCTCAATGGACGGCCCTTTGGCCAGGCAAGCAACTCCATTCAAAAAAAGATTGGGACAAGATTGCCCTGCATGTCATTAAGGGATCTGTGCCCCCTGATGACCCGATGGCCAAGTTTGAAGTTGACGGGCTTTCAGGCGCGACAATTACTAGTAATGGCGTAACAAAACTTGTGCAGTACTGGATGGGACCCGAGGGATTCGGCCCCTATCTGGAAAAACTTACCGCACAAACAGGAGAATAATACTCGTGGCTGACGCTAAGTATAAAGAAGCGATTCTGAGTTCGCTGGTCGACAAGAACCAGATCACCGTGGGTGTGTTGGGGATTTGCTCCGCACTCGCCGTGACGAGCAAATTGCAGACTGCTGCGGTAATGGCCTTGGCGGTCGT
The DNA here is from genome assembly GCF_007860015.1 of Bythopirellula polymerisocia. Taxonomy (GTDB): domain Bacteria; phylum Planctomycetota; class Planctomycetia; order Pirellulales; family Lacipirellulaceae; genus Bythopirellula; species Bythopirellula polymerisocia. The sequence goes on along the minus strand of NZ_SJPS01000012.1, from coordinate 52,634 downwards.
ACTCGTGACCGGTTGCTCGAATGCTGCGGTGAGCATGATCCGCAATTACATACCCAGTAGCATTCGTATCATTGTGCAAATGACGATCATTGCCTCGCTGGTAATCATTGTGGATCAGTTCTTAAAGGCATATTTCTTTGACATCAGCAAGCAACTCTCGGTCTTTGTCGGGCTTATCATTACGAACTGTATCGTGATGGGTCGGGCCGAGGCGTTTGCGATGAAGAGCCCTCCCCTGCTAAGTGCTGCCGACGGGATCGGTGCAGGGTTAGGTTACAGCCTCGTGTTGCTCATCGTGGGTTTTTGTCGCGAACTTATCGGGGCTGGCAAACTCTGGGGATACCCTGTCCTCCCTTCAGTAAACGATGGCGGCTGGTATGTCCCGAATGGGCTGTTGCTATTGCCGCCGAGTGCATTTTTTCTCATTGGCTTGTTGATCTGGGCACAGCGAACCTGGAAGCCAGAACAAGTGGAACACGGAGCCTAAGACCATGGAACATTATCTCTCGATATTCATGAAGTCGGTGTTCGTGGAGAACATGGCCCTGGCATTCTTTTTGGGAATGTGTACTTTCATCGCGGTCTCGAAGTCGGTGAAGACGGCGATTGGTTTGGGGATCGCGGTGATCGTGATTCTCACAATAACAGTGCCTGCCAATAATCTGCTGCTGAATTATTTGCTGAAGCCGGGGGCTCTGAGTTGGATCAGCAGCGAATATAGTGATATCGACCTAACCTTCCTTTCACTTATTACCTACATCGGCACGATTGCGGCGATGGTACAGATATTGGAAATGACATTGGACCGTTATTTCCCACCTCTCTACAATGCACTAGGAATCTTTCTGCCGCTGATTACCGTGAACTGCGCAATTTTGGCGGGCTCGCTGTTCATGCAGGAGCGAGACTACAATTTTCCTGAAAGCTGTGTGTTCGGTTTTGGTGCCGGCGTGGGCTGGGCGCTAGCCATCGTGGCCCTGGCTGGCATTCGTGAAAAGATGAAATACAGCGATGTCCCAGACGGACTCAAGGGTTTGGGCATTACCTTCATGACCGCGGGTTTGATGGCCTTGGCGTTCATGTCGTTCGGCGGGATGTGAGAAGAGCTATTAGCAGTTAGCTATTGGCAATTAGGAGAGAATTATGAGAGACTTTCGACAACTGCAGGTTTGGAAGAAGGCTCATGAACTAACCTTGAATATCTACAAGACGACTCGGAGCTTTTCCCGAGCTGAAGTCTACGGATTGACTTCACAGTTGCGCAGAGCATCAGCATCGATCGGCGCCAATCTCGCAGAAGGCTGTGGCAGGTCAACGGTAGGCGACTTACGTCGTTTTGTCGATATCGCCAGTGGGTCTGCCTCCGAGGTTGACTATCATCTTCTCTTAGCTCGAGATTTAAGCGAGATGCAGGAACCCCTCTATGTTGAGTTTGACCAAGCGATCAATGAAGTTAAGAAGATGTTAAACGCTCTAGGCAAGAGTCTGCGGTCCTAGTCTTGCCAATTACTAATAGCCAATAGCTAAAGGCTACTATATGTTTGAAGTTTTAATCGGCATGTTGATGTTTACTGTGGTCGTGTTGGCCTTGGTATTGCTTATTCTGGCAGCGAAAGCGAAGCTAGTCGCATCTGGAAACGTCAATATTCGGATCAACGAGCAGAAATCGGTATCTGTCCCTGCGGGGGGCAAGTTGCTTGGTGCGCTGGCTGATGCGGGTGTGTTTGTCTCCTCTGCCTGCGGTGGAGGTGGAACCTGTGCCCAGTGCAAAGTTCATATTCACTCGGGTGGCGGCGACATTTTGCCTACTGAAAAAGCTCACATAAGTAAGCTTGAAGCACGCGAAGGGATGCGACTTTCTTGTCAGGTTGCCGTTAAGCAGGACATGGATGTCGAAGTCCCTCCCGAAGCCTTCGACACAAAAAAGTGGCGCTGCAAAGTCAAGTCAAATCGCAACGTTGCCACATTTATCAAAGAATTTCTACTCGAATTGCCCGAAGGGGAGGATGTCGACTTCAAGGCCGGGGGCTACATCCAGATCGAGTGCCCGCCTCATGAAGTGGCTTACAAAGACTTCGACATCGACGAGCGCTTCCGCGGTGATTGGGACAAGTACAATGTGTGGCGCTATGTGTCCAAAGTTGACGAGACTGTGACACGGGCATATTCGATGGCCAACTATCCCGGCGAAAAAGGGATCATTATGCTTAATGTCCGCGTGGCTAGTCCCCCGCCACGCGCTCCGGATGGGACGCCACCAGGAAAGATGTCGTCGTATATTTTCGGTTGCAAACCGGGAGACGAAGTGACCATCTCTGGACCTTACGGCGAGTTCTTTATTAAGGACACTGATGCCGAAATGGTCTACATTGGCGGTGGGGCAGGCATGGCACCGCTGCGGAGCCACATCTTCGAGCTGTTCCGAAACCTCAAGACCAATCGTAAAGTGTCTTATTGGTACGGTGGTCGAAGTCTACGGGAGTTATTCTATGTGGACCACTTCCGCGAGATCGAGAAGGAGTTTCCGAACTTCAAGTTCAACATCGCCCTCTCCGAACCGCAGCCCGAAGACAATTGGGATGGTTACACCGGCTTCATCCATCAGGTGTTGAACGACAACTATCTGAAGGACCATCCCGCTCCGGAAGACATCGAGTATTACATCTGTGGCCCACCGATGATGAACGCGGCCGTGTTCAAGATGCTCGACGATCTGGGTGTCGAGAAAGAAAACATTGCCTATGACGACTTCGGTGGGTAAGCCTTTTATATACCCTGATGACAAAGGGTGCTTAATAGTCTGTGGAGTCTTATTGTTTTTTCTTAGTGTACCCACCTTTATCTCCATGTGGCTTGCTGCGTCTGCTGCTGGTGTCAAGAATTTTTCTGGCCCCACCATGGGGACTCGCTATTCTATTAGTGTTGTATTGCCGAGTAAGGACTTAGATCTTAATACTTTGCAAAAGGCTGTGGACAATCGACTCACCGCGATTAATCGAATGATGTCCACGTACGACCCTGAGTCAGAACTTTCACTGTTCAACCAGTCAGACGGGGACGATTGGTTTTCTGTCTCCCAGGAGACTGCAGAAGTAGTCACGTATGCATTGCAGGTGGCGGAGGATTCAAGAGGTGCGTTCGATCCGACGGTAGGACCTGCGGTAAATTTGTGGGGGTTTGGCCCCGACGGGCGACGCTCCAAATCGCCCAGTGATGAGGAAATAAACGCTACGCTCAAGCGGATTGGGTATCGGCATGTCGAAGCTCGACTCGCCCCCCCTGCCCTTCGCAAAGTTATTCCTGGCATCTATCTTGATCTGTCGGCAGTGGCTAAGGGATATGCCGTCGACGCTGTCACCGAATTGCTAATCGAAGAAGGCATCGGATCCTCGATGGTAGAAATCGGCGGCGAGGTCCGCACTCAAGGTCACAAGCCGGGAGATATTCCCTGGAAGATTGGCATCGAGCAGCCTGACGAGACAGGTCGTACAGTCCGCGAGGTCTTGGAATTGGAAGACTCTGCTTTGGCCACTTCGGGAGACTATCGCAATTTCTTCGAGCAGAACGGTATCCGCTATTCTCATACGATCAACCCCGCGACGGGCCGACCGGTACAGCACCAGGTGGCAACCGTTTCAGTGGTCGCCGACACCTGTATGGAGGCTGACGCGCTGGCGACGACGTTGTTGGTCATGGGAGAGGAAAGCGGATATGATTGGTGTGAGGACCACGACGTGGCGGCGTTGTTTCTTATTCGCGGGAAGGACGATCAAATCGAGGAGCGAGCGAGTTCAGGATTCCCTCATCGAATCCCTTGAAAGGAAAAAGCAGTAAATTGACTGGCACTTACATTCTAATCTCGATCGTAGTATTCGCCGTGGCGCTGAGTGCGATGGCGGTGGGGGTGATCGTCTCGAATCGTCGCATTAAGGGAAGTTGCGGAGGACTGGCTAACATGCGCGATTCCCACGGAAACACCCTGTGCGAAGGTTGCACCAATCCTTCGCCCGAGTGCCAAGGCGAGCCCTTGGAAAACGCTTCTCATTGAGTATTCCGCTTGTCTTAGTAGGAATCAAAGACAATACACCGGTTATCCTTTGGCTGGTGTCGGGGGGCATTGACCTGAACGTCCGGCAAAATGCATGACATTTCTCATGGGTCTGATTAGACTGGGGTTTGCTCCTTTGTGTTACCCAGTGCAAGCGTAATTCACTGCCAACCGATGGTTCCAGAGACGATCACTCAGTGCCCCGAGGCTGTGCACAGCCCTATCTGACTTGGACGCCGTTTCTTCGGTTAATTTGAACCTCAATTTTCAACTAGCTCGTCGATGACGGACACCCAATGAAATCTTCTTCCCCCTCACCGCGCCGGCCCCGTGTGCTGCAAGTTGCCTACGCGTGCGAACCGTACTATGGTTCAGAGCAGGGGGTTGGCTGGAATTGGGCCACCCAGATGGGCAGAACCTGCGACGTGTGGGTCATCTGTTGTGCTGACGATTGCCAAGGGGTGATAGAGCAGTACTTAGAAGAGAACGGATCGATTCCGCACGTGACTTTTGTGTTCCTTCCTCAACCCAAATTGCAGTGCGCGATTCACAAGTTCAGTAGGTGGTTGCCGTTTATAAATTTCTTTGCTTTTAAAGGGTGGCATTACCAGGCCTTTCTACTTGCAAAAAAGCTGCACGCTGATATCGGTTTTGATCTGGTCCATCATGTCAACTTTATTGGTTACCGAGAACCTGGGTATCTCTGGAAGCTGGAGATTCCGTTTGTATGGGGCCCTATCGGAGGTGTGCAGAATTGTCCCTGGCGGTTCTCATTGCCATGGGGGTTGTCGCGGATCAAAGAGAACTTGCGCACCATTTGCAATTCCATCCAACTGCGAACCAGTTTGCGGGTCCGGCTTGCTGCAGCGCGGGCAGCCGTACGATTGACCGCCAACTCCACTGCCAAACGGTATGTGGAACAAGTGCTTGGTTACCCAGCTATTCTATTAAACGAAAATGGAATTAAGCAAATTGTGGGTAAGCACCACGAGCAGCGCGACCCGAGCGAACCCTTGCGGCTGCTGTGGATAGGTAACCTCACTTTTAGTAAGGCGCTCGATTTGGTGCTGCATGCCCTGTCACGCTTGCCCAGTGATTCGTCGTTTAAGTTGCGTGTGGTGGGAGACGGTAAACTTCACCAGGATCTTCAAAAGTTAGGGCTCGATTTAGGAATTTCAGAAAACATAGAGTGGTTAGGCCGCATACCCCACGAAGAAGCACTTCAGCAATACCGATGGGCCGATGTGTTTGTGTTTAGCAGTTTGCGAGATACGACAGGCACGGTCATATTAGAGGCGTTTGCTAATGGGCTCCCGGTGATATGCCTCGATCATCAGGGGGCCCATGACATTGTTACCGAACGATGCGGCATCAAGATTCCTGTGACCAATCCCCAAGCGGTCATTAAATCAATTGCGGATGCCGTTGCCGAATGCGCGCGGGATAGGGATCTTGTTCGTCGCATGAGCGACGCAGCTTTGGAGCAGGCAGAGCTTTGTTTGTGGGACCGACAGGGAGAGCGATTGGCGGAGATTTATCGCCAGGTATTGGAGAAGCACGGCAGGTCGCCGGATGAAATTCGGATTAAAATCCCAAGCAGATCGACGACAAATCTAGCCGAAGTGGCCTTCAGATGAATTGTGGGCTCATCTGTTTGCTCGAATGGAGTCTATAGGATGAAGGATGCTTGGGCATCCAGCCTGGTCAATTGACCAATTCCCATGTACTGAGAACCTCATGCGAAGACTAACTTTACTGATTCATGGACGCAACATACGCACAAGTGGCATGGCCATGCTGGATCAGGCGGTCGTTGGAGGCACCAACTTTCTGACTGCCGTGTTAGTAGGAAGACAGTGTGGGCCTACCGAAATGGGGTATTTCGCATTGGCGATGACCGCTTGGTACTTGATTCTGGCCGTGCTCGAAGCGCTGGTAACTTCGCCCTTTACTGTGTTCGTTCACCAGATGCCCGACGACGAACGGTCGACCTACGCAGGTAGTGCCATGGCTCAAGTCCTAGGTTTGGCCGCGCTCTCAAGCTCGGTACTCTTGTTGGTGACCATGGTGATCTACGTTGCCGGTTACTCAGAGCTTGCCCTCGTATTCACCGCGATGGTTATCTCGGTCCCCTTTCGCATGGTGCGTCAATTCGCGCGGCGATTTGACTACACGTTTATGCATTTGAGCCGAGCGCTAGTCGTGGATATGGCGATTGCGGTTTTGCAGCTTTCCATGATGGCGGCGTTATTTTACTTCGATGCTTTGACTGCTGCACTGAGCTTTCTGGTAGTCACCGGTGTGTATACCCTGACGAGTTTCGGCTGGTGGCTGCATCAGCATGTTGCTTTTTGTATCGACCACGAACGATTCGTTCCGCATTTCTTGAAAAACTGGTCTTTGGGGCGCTGGCTGGCGGCGAGTCAATGCACGACCATTGCTGCGGTTCAATCCTTGCCGTGGGTGATTGCGGCTTTCTTGGGCGAGGCACAAACGGGTGTTTACTCGGCTTGTGCAGCGCTGGTGGGGCTTTCGGCGCCATTGATGGTTGCCGTGCAAAATGTGCTTAGTCCGAAGTCTGCCTCAGCTTATGCTGAGGAGGGGATTCTGGGTCTAGAGCGCGTAGTGCGAAAGACAACATTAATTCTTGCCCTGGGAATGGGATTGCTGCCGCTGACGCTGTATGTGGCAGGAGATCAGTTCCTAAGTTTGTCATTCGGAAGCAAGTTTACAGGGCATCAGAATCTCTTAGTGCTGTTGGCAATGGGCGAAATGGTCTTTGCCCTAGGAATTGGAGCGATATCCGGGTTAACTGTACTTGAACGAACGGATCTTCTCTTCCGGTCCAATCTGGCTAGTATCTTGACGACTCTGTCACTGGCTATCCCCCTGGTAGGAAGTTTCGGTTTGATCGGTGCAGCCGTGTCTCGACTGCTGGGAATCAGCGTCGGCTCGGCTTTTGCGATCATGTGTTACCGCCGATTGATAGTCGAACGAAGTACATTATCGACGGTTGCTTCCGATATTGCGGATAATCCGATCATTGCTGCTGACAACGAATCTACTGACCAGGCGCTCGTCTCAGCGGCGTTCGACGGTAGAAAGGAATGAATACTTGTCGGCCCGAATTTATCAGCTTACGTAAAAGTTGACATTCGAGGGCAGCGTATTTATCGTGAAGTATTAGCCTAATCGTAATAGCTGCTGGGAATCGTCAGACGCGATTGCGCTGCGGATGAATGTTCTCTTGTCTGCAGACGCCGACCTGAGCATACCGCACACCACGTAAAATAGCCCGCACTTTATATCCCGCCTACCCAAGCGAAGCAGTGCCACGACGCGGTAAACTCGATTAAGAGAGTTGGCATGTGTTGGCGGCTTAGATTGGCCTTATTCAAAAAACGCAATGTACACGCTCCGTTGTTCAGCAAATCATCGCCCGCTTAAATACTCTGCGAAGAACTGAGCATCAGCTATGGCAAATTCAGAACCTCGTGTCAGTATCGGTCTACCGGTTTACAACGGCGAGACTTACTTGGGGGAGTCAATCGAGTCGCTGTTGGGACAGACATACGGTGATTTTGAGCTAATCATCTCGGACAACGGTTCTACCGACGGAACTCAGGAAATCTGCTCTCATTATGCCAAGCTGGATAGCCGAATCGCTTACCATCGGGTGAAACAGAATTTAGGGTGTGCCTGGAATTATAACCGAGTGTTCGAACTGTCTCAGGCTGAGTATTTCAAATGGGCGGCGGATGATGATATTCATTTGCCGACGTTTCTGGAAAAGGCGGTAGACGTTCTCGACCACCATCCCGAGGTGCTGTGGTGTTTCTGCCGACACAGCCACATCGGTCCGGAAGGTCAGTTGCTGAACGTCGCCGAGGGTCTCGACGCAAGTTTGCTGAGCGGGGACGGTTGGGACCGATCCTCTCCGGAACCTCACCAACGGTTTCAGTCGGTTTTGTTAGCGCACACCGGTCTAGATATTTACGCATTGCACCGCCGGGAAGTCGTAGCCAAAACAGGCGTGTATCAGCCGCACTATGGTTCCGAAAAAGTGTTTCTAGGTGAACTCGCGCTGTTGGGGAAATACTATGAAATCCCCGAAACGTTATTCCTATTGCGTGTGCATCCTAAGGCTTCTGGGTCGCTGAAGACTGAGCAAGAACTGCAGGACTACATCGATCCCCGGGTAAAACCGCGTTTCACGTTCATGCGTTGGCGATTGTTGCGGGCTCATTGGCAAGCCGTGCATCGTTTTGATATCGGTACGAGCGAGCGGTTGCGTTGTTACAAGGTCTTGCTTCGATACCTGCTCCAAGTATCGAAGTGGAAGAAAGTGCTGAAAGCCACTTTCCGCAAGCAAGGCACCGGTGGCGGTTATCATACGTATTTATCTGAAATCGAAAAAGAATCCCGGCAGAAAACCAGCGCAAACTGCGGGACGACGGCTGCTAAAAACTCTTGTGCTGCATCTTTGAAAACGGCTGACAAGAAAGCGGAAAAACTTCAATGCGAGTCTTAGTAACGGGTTCCCAGGGATATATCGGCAGTATTCTCACGACTCGGCTGATAGAGGCCGGTTGCGATGTGGAAGGTCTCGATGTTGGGTGGTTTAACGATTGCATGTTTCAACAACCACCGAATGGTTATGTGCTGCGTAGACAGGATATGCGCGATGTGGCAGTGGACGAATTGATCGGTTTTGATGCGATCGTGCATCTGGCTGCACTGTCGAATGATCCCTTGGGCAACCTCGATCCTGATCTCACTATGCGACTCAATCACGAAGGAACACTGCGACTTGCAAAACTCGCCAAACAGGCGGAAGTACGCCGGTTTATCGTTTCTTCGTCGTGCAGCATCTACGGCAAGGCGGGAGACGCTCTGATTGACGAGAACGCCCAACTCAATCCAGTGACAGCGTATGGAAAGAGCAAGGCCCTAATCGACCGCGACGTCAGCCATTTAGCTGACGCGTGGTTTACGCCGGTCTTCTTGCGACACGCGACCGCCTATGGTGTGTCGCCGCGTCTGCGGTTGGATCTGGTGCTCAACGATCTGGTGGCATCAGCGTTCTTGTCGGGGAAAATCCTGATGCTCAGCGACGGCACTCCTTGGCGTCCGTTGGTACATGTCGAAGATATTTCGCGGGCGTTTATTGCCGCCTTGAAGGCCCCCCAAGAAGCAGTCCACAACGAAGCTTTCAACATTGGGTCGACAAGCGAAAACTACCAGATTTCGGAATTGGCAGATTTCATTCGCCAGGCGATTCCAGACGCTACAATTGAGTATGCTCCGAACGCCGGTCCCGATCTGCGTTGCTATCGAGTAGATTTCAGCAAAGCAGAACGTTGCTTGCCCGGGTTCAATCCGCAATGGACCGTTGCCCGGGGTGTAGAGCAATTGCTCTCAGCGTACCGAACACGACCGTTGACAGCCAATGATGCGAGCGGGCCCAGTTTCCGCCGACTGGCAAGACTTCAGCAACTTGGAGCCCAAGGATTGATTGACGAAGAGTTGCGCTGGACGGAACCGGCCACCGAGGAAGCCTTTCAATATTCACCTTCTGGCGAGATGACAAAATGAAAGTCGTACTTTTTTGTGGCGGCTTCGGCACGCGACTGCGTGACTACTCTGAGTCGATCCCCAAACCCATGGTCAGGCTGGGGTATAGGCCCATATTGTGGCATGTGATGCGGTACTACGCCCATTTTGGCCATAAGGATTTCATACTCTGTTTGGGTTGGAAAGCGGATGCCATCAAGGAGTATTTTCTGAACTACGATGAGTGTCTATCGAATGACTTTGTGCTGTCGGATGGTGGTCGCGACATCAAATTGCTCGACAACGACATTCAGGACTGGAATATTACCTTCGTTGATACTGGTACTAAAGCGAATGTCGGGCAACGGCTTCTGCGGGTCAAGAAGCATCTTGAAGGCGAGGAGATGTTCTTCGCCAACTACTCCGATGGGCTCACCGATTTTCACCTGCCCGACCTTGTCGACTTTGCCGCCGAACGCGATTCCATCGGTACATTTCTGGCTGTGCAGCCAAACCAGACGTTCCACACGGTGCTTATCGGCGAGCAAGGGCAAGTTCGCGGCATCGAACCCATCAGCACATCCGATACGTGGATCGACGGCGGCTACTTTCTGTTCCGTAACGAGATTTTCGACTACTTGGAAGACGGCGACGATTTGGTGCATGAGTGCTTCTCGAAATTGATCACTGATTCGCGTCTGAACGCCTTCAAATACGACGGCTTCTGGGGCTGTATGGATACCCATAAGGACAAGCAACGGTTCGACGAAATGTACTCTCGAGGAGAAACACCTTGGGAGGTATGGGACCGAGGACAGGACGATCCACAGAAGTTTCTCCACTGGAAGAATCCCTACGGGAAGCATGATTCGCTGTCGAATTCGCATCCTCGATAGCGATAGCGTGTTGGGAATCCCTACACTTCAGATTAGAAGATAGCTATGGTGGATAAACTTGAAATTGACTGGGAGTCAGGGCAGGCACTCATTTCCTCGCCAAAAGGCGTGATCCAGTGCCCGATTGCCTCTCCAGAGACGTTTCGAGCACTATCAGACGCTTGGCTGAAATGCGGCTGGCAGAATAAACATGTCTACACGTTTACCTGGATGGGACGTCCGGTAATCCAATTGCCCGAGGATATGGTCCGCACCCAGGAAGTGCTGTACCGTCTTCAACCCGACGTCATCGTCGAGACGGGCATTGCCCATGGCGGGTCGCTCATCTACTACGCCAGTCTGTGCAAAATGTTTGGCAAGGGGCGTGTCATCGGCATCGACATCGAGATTCGCCCGCATAATCGCACCGCTCTGGAAAGTCACGAATTGTTCGACCGCATCGAGTTGATCGAAGATGATTCGAATGCACCGGAAACTGTTGAACAAGTGAAGTCGATGATTCGTCCGAATGAAACTGTGTTTGTGATGCTAGATGGCAACCATACTCGGGATCACGTCGCACAGGAATTGAAGAATTATTCGCCGCTGGTGACGGTTGGCTCGTACATAGTAGCGGCGGACGGACTAATGCAAGAGTTGGCCGGTTTAGCACGATTTGAGGACGATCGTCCGAACGAAGATTGGCGCACCAATAATCCGCAAGAGGCCGCTCGTTGTTTTGCCGAACAGAATCCCGATTTTGTCCTCGAAACCCCCGGATTTGAGTTTAATGAGTCTCCTCTGACTGAACCGATTACCTACGCCCCAGGGGGCTGGCTCAAGCGAATTCGATAAGCACTTTTTGGGAACGTGTTCTGAGGTTCGTATAGCTAGAAGAAAATCGATGGTAGACTCCAACCAACCACGCATTCACTGTGCTGGCCCTTCTATTACCGAGCGAGAAATCGCCTACGTCACCGATGCAGTGACGAATTGCTGGTACTCCGATGCCGGGAAATATCACCAGCGACTGGAAGCGGCGGTTGCGGAGTATCTGGGGGTGCAACATGTGGTGCCTACGCCGACTGGAACTTCGGCCATTCATCTGGCGATGATGGTGTTGGGCATTGGACCGGGGGACGAAGTAATTGTGCCTGAGCTGACCTGGATTGGCAGCGCGGCACCCGTGAGTTATGTCGGTGCTAGATCTGTGTTTGCCGATGTCGACCCCGACCATTGGTGCCTTTCAGCCGAGTCCTTGGAAGCGAAAATCACCTCCCGCACCCGAGCCGTGGTTGTCGTCGATCTGTACGGCGATATGCCAGATTACAAGCGGATTCGCGAGATTGCGGACCGTTGTGGAATTGCCGTCGTTGAGGACGCCGCCCAAGCCTTCGGGTCAAGTTGGCAAGGCCGCAAGGCGGGTACCTTCGGCGACATCGGCATTTTTAGCCTGCATGGTTCCAAAACAGTCACCTCAGGCGAGGGAGGCTTATTCGTCACCGACCGCCTCGATCTTTACGAGCGAGCTTTGACCCTGCGGGACCACGGGCGTCGCTTGGATGGGACGCGGTTTTATGAGGATTTTGATCGCTACTACTACCATTTCGAACTCGGCAATAAGTTCAAGATGAGTAGCATGCAAGCGGCTTTGGCGTTAGCTCAGGTCGAGCGGGCCGAGGAACTAGTGACCTGCAAACGCCAAATACACGAGTGGTATTGTCAAGAGTTAGCGGAGATTCCGTTGTATCAGATACACACCGAACGGGAGGGTCTAATTAATTCGTATTGGCTGCCTGCCGTCTCCATCGAGCGTGGTAGGCAACTCGATAAGCTGCGTGTCATGCGGGAACTGGAAGACTGCAATATCGACATTCGTCCGCTCTACTATCCACTGAGTTCCCTTCCACCATATTGTGACACCCCCAGCGGACACGAGGCTCAGCAGGCGAATCGAGTGGCTTACGACGAGAGTCCCTATGGTTTTAATCTGCCGAGCAATTTGAGAATGACTCGCGAGGACGTAGTGCGAGTTTCCGCTGTTTTAAGCCGACTCAGCGAAGAAATTGTTTCTACTCCAACACCGACTAGGTAAATGGTTTTCAGATTTTGAGATTGTGCTATGACGACACTTTATTTTGATTCGAAACATCCGGAGCCTCGGCGACGTGCCAATATATTCAAGGGGGACATTTATGTATTCTCGCCGCGTCCTTCAACCCGCAAGCTCATAGATTTTGCCCACCAGTTGGCCGTCGAAGCGTTTGCTCCCCACGACCCATGCGAAGCCCAGCATCACATGCCTCCCGAAAAGTTCGCGGAAATTTTGGGCAAGCTGAAACCCCAGTTCATGCACGACCCCAACGTTAAGGATTTCATGCGGGACATGCTTGAAGACTTTGGTGCCGATTCCCAAAAGACGTACTTCGACGTGCCTCGAATGCGCACCATGACCCATGGTGACTACCTGCGCACCGGCATCGCCTTGGCGGTGCCGCCTCACCGCGACACTTGGTTCGCGGGGCACCAATCGCAACTTAACTGGTGGTTCCCCATGAAAGGAGTTCAACCGGACAATACGATGATACTCCACCCCGGATATTTCAATCGCGGGGTAGAGAACATATCAAACCGATACAATCACAACGATTGGTTGGCCAACGCTCGCGGCGAAGCAGTTCAGCATGTAAAGAAAGACACCCGCAATCTCCCTGAGATCACCCAGGAAATCGACCACAGTTCCGACATCGTCATTCAGTGCGAAGAGGGCGGTTTGATTTTGTTTTCGGCCTCCCACCTTCACTCGACCAGCCCCAATACCTCGGGCCATTCACGTTTCAGTGTCGATTTCCGCACAGTGAACTTAGACGACGTGGTTTCTGGCAACGGGGCACCAAACGTGGATAATCGGGCCGTGGGGACCACGCTAGGTGAGTACATGCAAGTCGCTGATCTTTCGCCGATTCCCGAGGAAGTAGTTGTCGCCCAATGAGTTCTTCGTCCGACGCACGACTGACGAACAGTATGCCCGCGGAGCGTTGCCGCTTCTGCGCCCAGCCGCTGGAACATACGGTCGTCGACCTGGGGCTTTCGCCCTTGTGTCAAAACCGAATCACACCTGAACAGGCGAGTGATCCCGAGGTGTTCTACCCGCTGCAAATGCGGATTTGCCAAGCCTGTTGGCTAGTACAAGTGCATGCACATGTGATGGGTGAGGACATTTTCAAGAGCGACTATGCATATTTTTCTTCGTACTCCGACTCGTGGCTGAAGCATTGCAGGGAGTATGTGGAGCTGATGACCGACCGACTGCAACTTGGCCCACAAAGCAAGGTCGTTGAAGTGGCCAGCAACGATGGCTACTTGTTGCAGTATTTTGTGCAGAAAGGCATTCCTGCCCTCGGCGTGGAACCGGCCGCCAATGTAGCCGAGGCAGCTCGCGCGAAGGGCGTGGAATCCGTAACCGAATTCTTCGGATCCGCGACTGCACGAAAGTTGCTCGAGCAGGGAATCCGTCCCGACTTGCTACTGGGAAACAATGTGCTAGCCCACGTGCCTGACCTGAACGACTTCGTAGCGGGGCTCAAGATTTTTCTCAAAGACGACGGAGTAATTACCTTTGAATTTCCACACCTAATGTGCCTTATCGAAGGGAATCAATTCGATACAATTTACCAGGAGCATTATTGCTACTTTTCGTTGTTGGCCATCCAGAATATCTTTCAGCACCACGGACTGACGATCTTCGATGTCGATCAACTCACGACCCACGGCGGGTCGCTAAGAATCTACGCGCGGCACAACGAAGACACGAGTAAACCGGTCCTGAAGTCGGTCCCAGAGTTGCTCGAGATGGAAATTGCAAAGGGCTACAACACGTTGGCCACCTACTCAGCCTTCGCCGAGCGAGTGGTCGAAACCAAGTGGAAACTGCTAGATTTCTTGATGCACGCGAAACGGGCCGGCAAGACAGTCGTCGGTTACGGCGCGCCGGGCAAAGGCAACACACTGTTGAATTACTGCGGAATTCGCTCCGACTCGATACTCTACACAGTCGACCGCAATCCGGTAAAACAGAACACGTTTCTGCCGGGGTCAAGAATCCCGGTACACACACCGGAGTGCATCGCCGAGACGAGACCCGACTATGTGCTGATTCTGCCGTGGAACTTGCGTAAAGAGATAATGGAGCAGCTTTCTTACGTTCGCCAGTGGGGCGGCAAGTTCGTCGTTCCTATCCCTGAAACTCGCATCTACGAATAGAATTGAACCTTGGCAGCGCTGAATGATTAAGTCACTCGAAGCTAGTGTCGTTGATCGCCTGACAATAGATATCTCGCAACAAATCGTAATTGCGTTCGGCAGTGTAAAACTGCTCAAAGTGGCGGCGAACATTGGCGCGCATCGCGTGAGCATGCTCCGGTGACTCGCTCATCCAATGCAAAGATTCCAGGAGTTTGTCCGGTTTTCCGACCGGAAATAGCAACCCCGTTTCGCCGGGAGTGATGACTTCAGACATGGCTCCCAGGTCGGATCCGATGATCGGGGTTCCAACCGAAAAAGCTTCCACGATCGTTTTCGGCAGACCCTCGTACCAGGTTGACGGGACGAGCAGGGCGATGGCATCGGCGACAACCTGCTGGACAATCTTCGCAGGTTGGTGGCGCATCCATTGGACACGTTCATGCTGCGAAGCAAATCGAGCCACTTTGTCGGCCAATGGACCGTCACCTAGAATTATGAGTTTTCCATTGAATTGCGTCCACGCTTCGAGCAGGGTGTCGATGCCTTTCTCGGGAGAGAGACGACCGACAAACACAAAATGCCCCCCCTCCCCATTTCCACAGGGAGGAACGGGATCGACGAAATTGGGTTTCACGGCGATTTGCTGGGCATCGAAGCCGGCGTCGATGAATTTCTGCCGTCCGAATTCGGTCGCCACCACGTAGCGCGATACCATGTTCCGCCAAGTGCCCAGTGCGCCATGTGTGGCTAGCATGGTGGTAGTACAGGCCGTTGCCAACCGATTGCCACGATAGCAGCCGTGCAGCACAGCAGGCCATTTAATGCGCTTTGTAACGCAATCTTCGCAAATATTGCCGTCGCGCATCAGCAGAGAACCAGGGCAGATCAGTCGGTAGTTTTGCAGCGTTTGGACGACCGGCACGCGTTCTTTGCGAGCCGCATAGTAGGCAGCCGGGGAAATCAGCGGAAATGTGTTGGTGAAGTGCACCAAGGCGGGGCGTTCTTTACGCATCAACCTGCGGAGCTCGGAGTAGGTTTTACGATTCCAAATCGTACGCACCGCAGCCGACCAGCGGCTCATCGAATCGATCGCGTCATTTGTCACCGTATAGCGAGTCACCTGATGTCCGTGGCGCTCAAGCAATCGGGCTTCGTCCTCAAAAACCCGGTCTTCCCCGCCTGACAACTTGTAGTAGTTGTGGCAGAGCAGCACCTTGGATGGTACCCGCGAGTTGGCTGGCGAAGTGTTCATGCGAAGAACGATTCCCACGGCAGGGTGGCCTGTGCCACTCAGACCGGTGATGGAGTGGAAAGCTGCGTCGCACGCGCTTGCACGACCAAATACAGCAAGAACGGCAGGAAGATCGCCTGAGGGAATTCGATGTAGTTCTCGATGACGCAACACAGCAAAAAGAACAGCAGTCCAGTGCAGCTCACCAATCCGACGCGGGCTATCTTGGGGTTGGAGGAAAGCATCCAGCGCAGATTTCTGCGCAGATGAACACCCATGACTCCCAGGCAGATGAGCGTCAATGGGAGTCCCAATTCCATTACCGCCGAAAGAGCAGAGAAGTAGGGCTTGGGTATGGCGCTGCCCTCACCGACTTCGTCGAACCGGCGCATGGCGGGAATCATTGAGTCGACAAAATAATCGGACTGGCCGGAGAGCGGCCCCGGCAACTCGCGATTAAGGTACGTATTTGAGGAGATCAATGCTGCCCGACTGGAATACTGCCCCAAACCCACGCCCAGCAGTGCATTCTTGGGATCGGACAAATACTCGGCACTGTCGGCAAGCACCATGCGTTTCGCGGAACGAGGATCTTGAACTACTTTTTTGTACCATTCCTGCGTGAGTTCCAATGTGTCGGGGTAGAGCTGTACTACGATGAACGTCAGACAGCCGACCATTGCAATGCCACCCAAGGCCGTACCGAGTCGGCGAAACTGGATCATGCAGCAAAGCGCCAGACTGGCAGCAAAAAACACGGTTTGATGTCCCGACTGTGCTATGGCACAAGTCAACAAACCGGCCACGATGGCAACCCGCGGGAGCAGTCGCCGGGCGTCGAGCATCATGAACAGAATCATTCCGAACAAAGTGAATGTGAAGTAAACCTGGGTGATCGAAATAGTATTTAGGTGGAAGTCAAGTAGCCCAAACGTGCCAGTTACTGCGTCGCCGTTGCGGCTGAGTACAAACTGTACCACGCCCACCAGCGACTGCACGATTACAAACCAAGCCGTCACATCGATGAACTTAGTGAACAGCGAAGAGTCGATTTCGCGGTCATGGCGCGAAGCGAGGAACAGGAACATAGGCAGGTAAGTGAGCAGCGCGAAGAGTAATCCCGGCACGTTGATTGCCTGGCCACGGAACGCGTCGAATATCATCGAGGCTCCTGACAAAACCGCGAATAATGCCATCAACAGCACAGCGCGCCAAGCTGATCGTTCCCCGACGATCAGCTCGAGGAAAAGAAATACTGGCGGGACGACGTAAGCCAGGTTTTTGACCGGAATGGAAGACAGGGCCAAGCACAGCAGAAACACGAGGTAAAACCTTTGCCCTGGCACAACGTCGGCAGTTGCTTCCAGATTCCAGTCTGGAGCCAGTGGACGTCCGTTTGCTGCAGTGTGATCGAAGCTGGCCATGCTGATTACGACTTCCACTGGTTAGGTACGACGGCCAACAGTTCGACTTCCATTTGCGTCAACAGGTGTCTTACTCGAGCGGCGAGTTCCAACCGAGCCAAGCCAGGAGTCAGCACCAGAATCACACCGTCCAATTGTTGCGAAATTGCCCGGAAATGGCTTGTGTCGCTAACGACCGGTAGGTCCACGAAAACCCGATCCGCAATCTCACTAAGGCCAAGGAATGCATCTGCCAGCGATTGCTTGCCATAGTCGACATCGGCCCACACCGGTTTTCCCAAGGTTACCACCGAAAGGTTTGCAGTCGTTGTGTTTTGAACGCAGTCGGCGATCTCCAGGTCTCCGGACAGTGCATTGAGCAATCCTGGGCTGTTGTTAACGGTAAACTGCCTGTCGTACCAGGAGTGCTCGCGGTTGGCGTCCACCAGGATCGCAGATTGCTCAGGAAACCGACAAAGGGCAGCCGCCAACTGAATCGCAATGGTACTGGTACCAGTCTGGCGTGCCACGCTGGTAATCCCCACCCTCCGAATCGGAGCACCTTGGCGCGTGGTCAAGCCCAGGAAGCGCGTGGCAAGACGCTCGAAACCTTGAGCAAGTACCGACCAGCGTTGGATTTCGCGGGTCAGGTCAAACGACGTTTGTGGGGCAGTGGGCTGCGACATGAAGAGCTTGTGTGACTCGCAATTCTATTTCGCGGAGACCCCAGCGTTTCGCAACTGGACGGAGGGAATTGACTCCATCACGGGAGCACCGAACACAGTTTCCATATCCGCAGGTGATCGAATAACGTCAGCCTGTAGATTCTCACAAAGCAGAGCTAAACCAATCGCCCCGGAGACGGCAATCAGGAATCCAAGCACCATAATCAGCGACTTGCGCGGACTGACCGGTTTTTCCACGAAAGTGGGGGGTTGGACCACGTTGACGTTCGAAATGCTTTGAGCCTCCAAAGCCAAATTGATCCGAGCAAGTTCCGTGTTATGCATGTAAGTCATGTATTCGTTTCGCAACAGCGATACCTCGCGTTCGAGTTCAGCAACTTCAATTTCCTGTTGGTTAAGTTTCTCAAGGTCAGAGAGCAATTCTTCGCGTTGTTCTTTGACAGAGGTGTAGCGGGCTTCAAGTCCCGAGATTAATGCCAATTCGGCGAATAAGGCCAGTTTCTGTTGCTGGTTGGCGGGATTTAGGCTGCTGGTTGGCTGAACTCGACGTTTTTCTTCTTCGTTGAGCAACCTCTTCGCTTCGGCAGCTTGATGGCGAATAGCCATCACCAAAGGATGTTGATCGGTGTGTTTTGCAGAAAGCTCTTGCTCCCTAATTTGCAGGTCATATAGCGTGTTTCGCATAGTGTCGGCGGCTTGGCTGGATTCGGTTGTTTCCTCAGTGACCAGTCGCTCAGGTATTTCCGCTAAGGACTGACGCAAGGCTTGTATCTTGGCCTTTGAGCCCGCGATCGCAGAAGCCGTCGATAGTAAGTCAGTTTCGACCTGTTCCAGTTGTTTACTGAGCGTTAGCTGACGTGCCCCGATGGTGACAATTCCGAATTTGTTTTTCAGGTCACGCAATTTCTGTTCGGCGGAAGCCAGAGCAGCGGCACGTTCATGTGATTGTTCAATAAAGAACCCTTGCGACCCCTGCGTCCGATGTGCCCGACTGTGTTGCTCACTATAGGCTGCGAGGAATACCTCACCAAGACGTTGGGAGAATTCAGGCGTCTCAGAGCGAAAGGCTACTTGAATGACATTGGATTCGGGTTCGGAACGTACTTTGACGTCGTTGGCGAGTTGAAGAGCCGCCCTTTCGTTTTCGCCGATGGGGTCCGCCAAATTGACGGCTAACATCAGATCGTAAATCGCACCTATCAGTGAGAATCCGCCCGTGTTGCCCGTCTTGTCAGTGTCGGAGTATTGTTCGGGATTCAAAATGTTCTGGGCACCTAGCTCCGAAACGACTTCGTCGAGAACCGTTCTGCTTTGCAGAAGATCCTTAACCGTATTGATTTCATTTTCTCGGGATTCCATCATCGTAATGGTGGGACTCGTCGCCGCGGTTGGGTCAATTGAAACATTCTCGCGCCCGATGAGCACGTGCAGCATGGCCTGCGATTCGTAAGTCCGCGGGCATAGAATTATGCCGAGTGTGACGAGTATCATTGTGCCCAGAAAGAACACGGCCATCTTGCGGCGATGTCGATAGAATACAGACAGATGCTCGCGGAGGGTTCCTGATGATGCTGGCATATTGGCGGTTCCCCAGTGTTAGAAGCACAGGAGAGTACGAACGGGTGAGTGAGGCAACGTGAGACAAATAGAGGGTAGGATGACGGACGATGTCGGGCGCTATTGCCTCGTCATCCTTCATCTTAACTGGACCGAGCTTTTTTTCAACGAATGAAACCTTCGATAATTTGACACCCTGGAATCGCTGGATTACTCTAGGGATTGTACCGAATATGCGGAATGCGAAGCCGTAATGTGACTTGGCTGGGTATTTTGCCGGAGTGCTATTCGCTGCGCATGCTACTCTCCGCGGAATCTGATTGACTACTGCCTTGCCAGGGGGCCGACCAAGGGAGCGTTGTTTTGCAAGCAAGAGGTTCGCAGTTGGCTACCCCGGCAGCACAGTCATCAAAAAGGGCGTTAGTTGTTGACCAACGATCAGGACGCGTTTGTCGATCTATATTCTCAGCAGAGAGTTAGCAGTCTGAGGAACTTGGATTAATATCTGGTGGAACGCGGGCATCGGTCACCCCCGATGATTTCGTTGGTCTCAGTTTAGTGGCGACCATCTTTAACCTAAAACCGATTGACAAGCGGACCAGGGGAACGGTTTTGGACGAGAATCATCAACCCTCGCCACCGGCTACTACGCTCGTGTATGCCGTCGATCAACGCAACGCTTATGCAATGTTGATATCGCTGTATTCTGCGCTGGAAAAATCGAAGGGGCTTGCAAGCGTTTGCGTCCTCTACTCCGGCCATGACCAGGATCGTGTTAGGCGTCTCTTGGAGCGAACTTGCGGAGCAATTTCTGTCCGTTTGATCAATGCGATTGAAGAACTACGGCGACTTAAGGGCAAGACATTGCCGAT
Organism: Bythopirellula polymerisocia; assembly: GCF_007860015.1. GTDB lineage: Bacteria > Planctomycetota > Planctomycetia > Pirellulales > Lacipirellulaceae > Bythopirellula > Bythopirellula polymerisocia. The sequence goes on along the minus strand of NZ_SJPS01000012.1, from coordinate 32,164 downwards.
CGGCACCATAGGCGATGTGGCCTATTTAAAGTTCTTGGTTCCCGAGTTTGTCGAGACTCCGCGGGCCGTGTTTCTCGATGCCGACACGATCGTTCTTTCCGACTTACGGGATCTGTACCAACAAAACTTGCAGGGAAGACCAATTGGCGCTGTCCAAGACTGGCTGGTACCTACCGTTTTGTGCCAGAACTCTCCGATCCGGGAGTACCTCAACCAAGGGGACGATCAACCTTACCTTAATTCAGGAGTGATGGTCATGGACATCGAGCGGATACGGTGTATGGACCTATTGACTGCAGCCGGAAAGTACCAAGGCATCAAGGTGCGCTATTCCGATCAGGACCTGTACAATTTGCTCTTGGTTGGAAATTGGACTGTGGTCGATCCCGTTTGGAATTTCCCGATAGACGCTACGCTGGTCGAAGTTTCGCGACGTGAACTGCACGGCCAGTTATGGTCGGAGAGAAAGATCAGCCACTACATGGGTACGAAGAAGCCGTGGATTTTTCCGTTCAACATTCTCGCAGCGAACCGAGACTTTGTAACGTGTAGGCAACGGTCCAGTTTGCCTTATTGGATACCAACGCCGTTCAGTTCGTCGAGCTTGCGGTATTACGCGGGGTATGTTCGACGCAAGTTCGGCACCGAGTTTTGAAATGAATATGGCAGTTTCGACGGGCAATTGCCGACGAGTTGGACGCTAACGCATTCCTTTTCGCAGCACCAAGGAAGGAAGTGTTAGCATTAGCAGTTTGATATCTCCCCACAGCGAAACTTGCCGGCTGTATTGCAGGTCCATCCGGATCCACTCGTCGAAGGAGACATCTCCCCGGGCGAAAACTTGCCAAGTGCACGTCATGCCAGGCAGTACAGATAGCCTCCGTCGTTGCCAATCGGTACAGCTCTGAGACTCGGATGTTGGCAGTGGTCGCGGTCCAACGAGTGACATGTCGCCTTTGAGCACATTCCACAGTTGCGGCAGCTCGTCGATGCTGGTCCAACGCAGTAAACGCCCCACCGGAGTGGTGCGTGGATCGGATTTCATCTTGAAGGCAGGTCCATCTTGATGGCTGAGGTGACGGAGGTACTCCTTCATTTCATCGGCACCGTTGACCATAGTGCGAAGCTTATACATCTTGAATCGCTTGCCTGCCCAACCCTCGCGTTCCTGCCCATAGAATATACTGCCGCGGGAAGTGCATCTGATAGCAATCGCAGCGACAGTAATAAGTGGTGCCGAGGCTATTAGTCCTACAAGTCCCCCTAATATATCTAAGGAGCGTTTCCAGCGGGGAATTGGAGTGGCAAACAATGGTGGGCAAACTGTCGACTTATCTCGCTCACCGTTCGGTGCCACTTCTTCACCGTCAATCAGTTTCTCTCGACGATGCCCTTTATCCGGATAGATGATGACTTCACATTCAGGTCTTGTGGGTCCTAGGGGATAAACTTCACTGATATCGGCAGCAACTTTCCAAGCTCCATCTGAGGATGTATCAGGAAGTAGTACGACCACCCGCCCATCCTCGAGAATTCCAGGTGTGTCTGTCACTCTCAGCCTACCCTCCAGAATCCGCTCCAGGAGAGCCATGTCTTGGGGCAAATTGTGGTTCTCGGCGAGCTTAATAAAAAGAATCGAAAGAACTGAGCCATTACGGTCGACCCGCATTCGCTCACACTCTGCGGCAAAGCGAAGGTCCCGTTCGCTAAGTAGCAACGAAGCGGACTTAGCCTCTGGGTTGCGAAAAATGTGAGCGTGGAGTTTGCGTACGTTCAGTAGTCCTGATTTCATGGTTGCCTGACTTTTCAATGATGTAGTTCAATCTAGGTACGTCCTTCAATTCAATCAGCAAGCGCAGCTCAATCGCCTCCAAGCGGATTCAGAAAACCATACGTGAGGTGGAAAATAATAAATCGTCCACTCAACTCGACCTGCTAGAAACTCCCCTGCTGTCGAGCACGCGCCTCTGCTGAGGCGACAATTACGCAATATCAACGGTCCTGATGATCTGGTTCTTCGTAGCGATTATAATTGCAACTTGCGGAGGAATCGAATAGGATCCCCCCTTTTTTTAGATCGCACCGGAAACAGTCTCAAATGTTTATTATGAAATCGAGCCATTTTCGATTGCTTTTTTGGGAAATTGCCCTACTCAACCCCATTAAGGCCCGACAGTGGTCCGGAAGACAAAAAGCTACTGCAATTCCAAGAATACTTAAAGCCTTGATAGAACAAGGCTTATGGAAAACCAGCTCCCTAAAACCATACATTTCACGAGTGACTTAAAGATGAGCATCCCACAGTTTCCACTGCCCATTCGGGGAATTTGCACTGGGGCCTGCATAATCGACTTCGCTGAGGATCGCGTACTAGCGACAAATGACCTGATTAGGCAGTGGATTGGCTCTCCGATCGATCCGATTTCGAATGACCAGCTTTTCTCGTTAATACCAGACCTCAAGAGCGCAATGCAGGAATTGAATGGAACCAGCCCAAGAAAGTCTACGAGCTCCAATTCGTATCAAATCAATCTGCATAGGAATGGACAACCCGTCACCCAAGCAACGGTCTATCTTAGTTCCCTTGAGAGTAACCAGAATCTCTGGCATCTGTTGTTGATCCAGCCGAACACGCAAACCAATCATTTAGCCAGTTACTCCGATGTGGTAACAGGCTTACCTGACCGCAGGGTTATGGAAGATTGGCGTCAGCAGTGGGGTTACAGAAATCCCGGTGAACCATGTCCTCACGCGTTATTGTTTCTCGATTTGAACGATTTCAAACAAATCAATGACAAGCATGGTCATGCAAATGGGGATCGGATTCTGGCAATCTTGGCGGAGCGCTGGCAAGAGTCACTTCGTGACGACGATCTGGTTGTACGATATGGTGGAGATGAATTTGTCGTCCTGCTTGCCGGAGTGCAATCTATCGAAGAGGCAATTCCTGTGGTGGACCGCCTGAGAGCCACTGCAGAGGAACCTCTCCTTGTTGAAGGGCGCGAATTCTCAGTGTCCGTTTCGATTGGCATTGCGCTAGCGAATGACCTCACCGTGCCTATGGATGATATGCTGGAAACCGCGGACCGCAATATGTACGCCCAGAAACAACAGGCAAAACCAAACAAATCGCGGTCGTGAAATTCGATCACCAACGACTCTGCCATCATGCGATTGCCTTGGCAAGTGAAATCCTCTATTTTTGCGACCTAGCAAGCAGAGTATCCGGCTCACAAGGGAGTAAAGTCTTTGAAAGTTCTAGTCACTGGCGGTGCAGGATTTATAGGTTCGCACATCACCTCGGCTCTTGTTGAGCGAGGTGACAAGGTGCGTGTGCTCGATAATCTTTGCGCAGGAAAACGCGAGAATCTGACGCATCTTGGTGACGCCGTCGAACTTATCGAAGGAGATGTTGCCGACCCGCGTGCAACTGCGGCAGCGGTCGAGGGAATGGATTTAATATTCCATCAGGCGGCATTGGCATCCGTGCCGCGAAGTGTCACAGCACCGCTGGATACCAATGCGGCCTGCGTGACGGGCACGGTCACCCTTCTCGACGCAGCCCGCAAGAGCGGTGTCCGAAGGTTAGTGTATGCCGGTTCGAGCAGCGCCTATGGTAACACACCACAGCCTGCCAAGACTGAGCAGGATTTGCCCGCACCGTTGTCTCCATATGCGGCGGCCAAACTGGCAGCCGAGTATTATTGCCAGGCCTTTACCGAAACATTCGGGTTGGAAACGGTTACGATTCGTTACTTCAATGTATTCGGCCCCCGCCAGGATCCTACGAGCGAATACTCGGCGGTAATTCCAATTTTCGTTTCGTTGATGCTTCAGGGAAAGCGGCCCACAATTTACGGTGACGGGTTGCAATCTAGAGATTTCACCTATGTAGCGGATATTGTTCGTGGCAATCTGCTGGCTGCCGAGTCACAAGCGGCCGTTGGGAAATCAATTAACGTCGCTACGGGAAAACAGTTTACGCTGCTGGATCTAGTAGCTGCAATCAATCGGGTTCTGGGAACTGCGATCGAACCAATCTTTGCTGATCCTCGACCCGGAGATGTCAGGGAGAGCCTGGCAGACACCACGCTAGCTCAGAAACTGTTGAAATTTGAGTCTCAAATTTCCTTTGACGAGGGACTTGAGTTGTCGATTGATTACTATCGGAGTCTTAATCGAAGCATTAGTTGAGCGCCTTGAATTCCGCTGAACATCGGCGTATCGTAATGGTTGTTATAGGTCCGTTCTTGCAGCCATTTTAAGGGTTTCCCCATGGGCTCGTCACGCCGCGATTTTCTCGTCCGTTCCTCTGCATTTGCCGCGGGATTCTGCGCTTTGCGCCACACGATACAAGAACCGGTCTGGGCTCTGGAGGCGAACCGCTTCGCGCCGTATGGTCCTTTAGTAGAGGATCCCATTGGTGTTCTGGATCTGCCTTCTGGCTTTCATTACCAAGTGATTTCCACCAGTGGCCAGCCTATGAGCGATGGATTCATCACCCCCGGGAAACCTGATGGCATGGCGACTTTCGCTGGCCCCGATGGATTGACAATTCTAGTCCGCAATCACGAACTAATGCCATATGAGGGGCCCGGCGCATTTGGCAAATTCAATGAATTATTTGATAAGGTCGATCGAGAGAAGCTCTACGACCGTGGAGGGGACAAGCTGCCACATCGAGGGGGCACCACAACTATTGTATACGATACTCGTGAACAGAAAGTGGTCCGTGAATTCCTCAGTTTGGCAGGGACGGATCGCAACTGCGCAGGAGGTCCGACTCCTTGGAATAGCTGGATCACTTGCGAAGAAACGGTAATTCGCCCGGGCGAGAAGACGGATGGAGAAAGCCTCATTGAGCAGGATCACGGTTATTGTTTTGAAGTGCCGGCCACGGCCGAAGCTTCGCTCGCGACCGCTGTCCCATTGGTCGGGATGGGTCGATTCAATCATGAAGCTGTGGCGGTCGATCCGGAGACGGGGATCGTCTATCTTACGGAAGATCGCGAGGACGGACTGTTTTATCGCTTCATTCCCAATGAACCAGGGAAGCTAGTCGCTGGAGGAAAGTTGCAGGCTCTCCGTTTTCGCGATGTGTCGTCAATGGACACTCGCAATTGGGAGCTACCGTCGGTTGAAGTTGGGAAGCAACACCCCGTCGAGTGGATGGATATAGCGGATGTTACTGCCCCCGAAGACGATTTACGATTGCGTGGTTTTTCGGAAGGTGCGGCTCGCTTTGCCCGTGGGGAAGGAATCTGGTTCAGCGAAGGACAGTTTTTTATCGCCTGCACCAGCGGCGGAAAGAAAAGAACGGGCCAGATCTGGCGACTCATTCCTGGTGCCGAGGAGGACTCGCTCGAATTGTTTATCGAGCCCAACGATTCTGCGTTATTAGAGTCAGCAGACAATCTCACGGTTGCGCCTTGGGGAGACCTCATGGTCTGCGAAGATCATCCAGGGATGGAGATTCGCATCATCGGCGTCACACCCAAGGGAAAGCTCTACACTTTTGCCAGTAACCATCTTCAAACCGAATTTGCCGGGATCACTTTCTCGCCAGATGGCAGTACGCTTTTTGTGAATCTTCAACACAGTGGCATGACCGTAGCCATCACGGGTCCGTGGAACGAGAAGACTTTGGCGGGATGAACCTTGTCTCGGGATAGTTTTCATGTCTATTGTGAAATACCTATTCTAGCGAGTCATCAAATCTTAATCATTGGAGTAAAATATTCCAAATCATCTCACCCCCAACTCCTCCTTCGCCAGCGCACTAATCGATTTGAACTCTGCTGTCCCTGCGACGCGACACCATTCAAAAAGTGCCGCCTCAGTCGTCGTGATGATGGCTCCCGAAGTTTCCATGCGTCGTAAAGCGATCTCGTGATCAGTCGCATATCTCGATCCGACGGCATCGGAAGCAACTAGGACTTGCATCCCTGTTGAGAGCAAGTCGAGTACGGTTTGCTGCACGCAGACGTGGGTTTCAATGCCACACACAAGCACACGGTGGATGCCAGCAGCGCGCCAGGGTTCGAAGATCGTGCTGCAATCTGCACAACTAAATGCGAGTTTGCTCACTGCGGGATCATCGATTCGTTCTGCAAGAATCGACGAAGTGGGGCCCAGCTTTTCAGGGTATTGCTCTGTCGCAGCTGCGCGGACTCCGAGGATTCTTGCGCCGTCCAACAAGCGACGGATATTCCACACAATCCGCTTCTCATCAGGCTGCACGGCAAGAAGGCGATCCTGGACGTCGACCACCAGCAGGCCTGTGTCGGTTGGGTTCATCAATTCGGGACTGCGTGCCATGGCGGAGGGAGTATTGGGTTGAGTGTGGAGTACTGAGGGTGAATAGGAAGACTTTATGATAGATGCTGACTACAATAGTCACCAGACGCCCTCCCCTGCTACTTCAACGAATGCAATCGATGAGCGAGAAGTCTGAGCCTACCAAAGAACTTTGCGATTGGTCGAAGGATCAGATCCGCGAGCACTTCGAACTCCTAGTACATATCGTTGCAGACCCCAAATATGTCTGCACGAAATGCTGTCGCGCGTCGAATCAGAAAAAATGGCTCTGCAAGCCTAAAAAGCTACCACCTCGTTAGCTCCTTGCTTGACTGCATGTGCCCCCTAGTCACGGACACTCTTCTGAGCGAAAATGGGCCGTCTCACCACTAGCCCTCAATGCAGCCCGCCGCGACTGACATATTATGAAGACCCGCTCCACTACTATTCTCACAGTTCGACACAACGGTCAGGTTGCCATCGGCGGCGACGGCCAGGTGACCATGGGACAGACAGTGGTGAAGTCCGACGCCATCAAGATTCGCCGCCTTATGGACGATAAGGTGTTGGTCGGTTTTGCCGGTGCGGCGGCTGATGCCTTTGCGTTGATGGAGCGACTTGAGGCAAAATTGAAAGACCACCCGGCAAATCTGCCCCGCGCGTGTACCGAGTTGGCCAAAGATTGGCGGATGGATCGCGCCCTGCGTCGGCTCGAAGCCTTAGTAGCTGTGGTGAACGCCGAGCACTCGCTGCTCGTCTCAGGCACGGGGGACGTCATTCAACCGAGCGACGGCATCATCGGCATCGGATCGGGCGGCAATTATGCCTTGGCTGCGGCGCGGGCTTTAGTAAAGCAAACTTCGCTCTCCGCTGCAGAGATCGTCAGGCAGAGCCTCGAAATTGCCGGCGAGATCTGCGTATATTCCAACCAGAACATCGTTATTGAAGAGATCAAGTGAAGAATCTCACTCCCCGCGAAATTGTAGAACACCTCGATCGTCATATCGTTGGCCAGGCCGATGCCAAACGGGCCGTCGCTGTCGCAATCCGGAATCGCTGGCGCCGCCAGCAACTCGACGATGACATGCGTAAAGAGGTTGCGCCAAAAAACATCCTGATGATCGGCCCCACTGGCGTAGGCAAAACGGAAATCGCACGGCGACTGGCTAACCTCACAGGTGCACCTTTCATCAAAGTAGAAGCCAGCAAGTACACCGAGGTGGGCTACTATGGCCGTGACGTGGAGAGCATGGTCCGCGAGCTGGTTGAAAATGCCATCGGGCTGGTGCGCGAGCGCGAACTAGCCAACGTGCAGGAAGAAGCCGAGCGGCGCGTGACTGACCGATTGCTGGAGTTGCTGGTTCCTGCTCCCTCGTCCTTTGATGTGGGTGTCGAAAGCCAGGACTCACCTGAGCGTTATGAACGAAGCCGCGAGAAGATGCGTGCCATGTTAGTCGGTGGCGAGCTTGAGAATCGTAACGTTGAGATCACAATCGAGCAAAAGGCTCAAGCGATGATGATCCCCGGCATGGGAGGACCCGGCGGGGACACGATGGATTTCGACATGCAAGGAATGCTGGAGAAGATTTTGCCCAAGAATGTCGTGCGACGCGAAATGACAGTCGCCGAGGCCCGCAAGGTACTCTTCGATCAGGAATGTGAAGCCCTCATTAATCAGGACAAAGTCAACGCTCAGGCAGTGGAATTAGCTGAAAACACTGGTATTATCTTCGTCGACGAGATAGACAAAGTGGTGGCGAGCGAAGGGGGCCGCGGTGCCGACGTATCGCGCCAAGGCGTTCAACGGGATCTGCTTCCCATCGTCGAGGGGACCACTGTACATACTCGTTACGGCTATGTGCGGACCGACCATGTGCTGTTTGTCGCTGCCGGTGCTTTCCACACCGCGAAGCCAAGTGAACTGATGCCAGAGTTGCAGGGGCGTTTCCCGATTCGCGTGGAACTGGAAGCCCTCTCGAAAGATGACTTTGTGCGCATCCTGTCGGAACCACGCAACGCTCTCACTAAACAATATGTCGCGTTGATGCAGACCGAAGGTGTCGAGATAGTATTTCTCGACGACGCGATCGAGGCACTGGCGAGCTATGCCTATCAGGTGAATCAAACGACGCAGAACATCGGGGCCCGCCGGCTGCACACGATCATGGAACGTCTCCTTGAAGAACTAAGCTTCGAGGCCCCCGAGATGAAAATGGGCCGCGTGGAGATTAATGCTGGCTACGTCCGCGAGCGGCTGGATAAGATCGTGCAAGACGAGGATCAGAGTAAGTACATTTTGTAATCACAAATCACCTTGTGCCTTTAGCTACCAACTTTTCTCCAAGTTCGTCAACAATTGAATTGAGCGACGCTGAATTCGCTGAGACAGCAAATTCTCGTTCGCTCGCGCCTAACACTTCAATGTGAACTGTGACTCTCTCCGCAGGCAAACAAGTCTCAAACCGTTCGGCCCACTCGACAAACGTGATGCCTCTACCAGAAAAATACTCCTCCGGACCAAGTTCGATGAATTCATCCTCGTCGCAAAGTCGGTAGGTATCAAAGTGGTAGATGGGTAAGCGTCCGCCGACGTATTCGTTGACCAGCACGAAGGTGGGGCTGGTAACCGCTTCGCGGGGAATACCCATACCGGCTGCTACTGCTTGGACTAAGCGAGTCTTGCCGGCACCCAGTGTACCGTTCAGCGCGATAACGCAGCCTGGTGGCAACACCTCTGCAAGATGCTTGCCCAGTCTATCGGTATCCGATTCATCCTGTGCGAGAAAGCGAAACTCTGTCACCTGTCTGCCTCGTGTTGGTAACCGGTGGGAGTAAGAGGCGAAAGGCTCCCATCAATCTCTTCTTTCCACAATCCGGAACTATCAATGAATTCCCCGATGCAAGTGATTGAAACATCAATAGGCTGAGCAGCGATAAGATTTTTCGCCTCCTCTGGCGGGACAGCCAGCAGGAGTTCAAAATCTTCCCCATCTCCCAGGGCATGTTCAAGAGGGGTTTTTCCAGTGGTATTGCTCAAATCATAGGCAGCACCTGAAATCGGGATACTTTCCATCTCTAGTACGATGCCACAGTCACTGGCTGTTGCCAGACGTGAAGCGTCCAAAGCAAGACCGTCAGAGATATCTATCCCAGCGTGCAATTTGTACTGCTCATGAAGCTGTAATGCTTCCCTTATGCGAGGTTCCACTTGAAGATGACGGCCGAGGATGCTGCCTCCCAAGTGGCCAGTTACGAGCACCTTATCACCGGCCCTAGCACCAGAACGACGAAGCGGACCTCGCGAGGTTGTCTCACCGATCGCGGTAATACTAATAGCCAAGCTGCCATCCCAGGTGTTCGTATCGCCACCCGCAATGGTAACACCATGCAACTCCGCTAGCGGCAACATCCCTTGATAAAGTTCAATCGCCAATTCTAATGGAGAGAGATTCTCCGTTCCGGCGCGCGGCAATGCCAACGACACAAACGCTGCGATCGGCTCTGCTGCCATTGCCGCCAAGTCGCTCAAATTAACACCTAGCGCCTTGTGCCCAATCAATTGGGGTTCGACTTCCTCCAGAAGAAAATCAACGCCATCCGTGAGCATATCGGTGGTGACCACGGCCCTGCCATCTAGTTCCAAAACTGCGGCGTCATCTCCTAGACCAACCTCGAATTGGTGAGCTTGAGGCAAGTTGCCCTTGAGCCAAGCGATCAATTCCGATTCGAGCGACATAGACAGATAACCTGCTTACAAAGCACGCAAACTACCCAAACCAACATGATTGAGCCAATTTCCAACTGGAATATGGCTCCAAACTGCTTGCAAACGCCACACTCCAAGACTACCGTAACGCATAGCGTGGCGAGCGAAACGCCTAATTAGTTTTTGCAACCTCCTATTCTTGGCGAAAAACTCTCATTTGCAAAGCCAATGAATAGCAAGTGAAAGGGATTTCAACGCGCGTGTTGGTCGTTTCCCGAAAAATTGGCGAACGGATTCTGATCGGCGACGAGATTGCTGTCACCGTCATCAAGGTCGGGAGCGGCGGTGTGCGCATCGGCATCGAAGCCCCCAAGGAACTGCCGGTGGTGCGCGAAGAACTCGCCATTCAGCTCCGCGAAGCTGAACAACTGGCAATTGAGAGTGCTCAGCAATTGGCTCGTGAGAGCAAGAGCTGAATCCAATTTTCAATTCCCTGTGACCAATTTCCCGACGTAGATCTGTGTGATCTGGTCATTAGGATTTGGTAATCGGTCATTTTACTACCGATGTTTCTTCGGTAGCCGGTGATTCCTTCTTTACAGTCCTCGGCTCGACTTTTTTCTTGACCGTGCGTGGGGTCACCGAGAGTTGGTTCCGCACATCGACAACCGCCGGACTGCGAACTGAGTCGAGAGGGCCGACATCAGCTACGCAGGCCCGAAGCCTTTCGAGCTTTGCGCTGAAATCATCTTCCCCTGGTGGCGCTTGAGCTGGCGCAGCTCCCCACACGACTCTTGTTCCGCCGCGGGTCATTAGATCGTAGACGTAGTAGCGATGTTCGTCGAGTATCTCTGGTCGGGTAGAAGGGAGTATATCTACCAGTGCAAGTTGCTCCCAGACATCTGATAAACGAACTGCTAAGTCTGCAGCACCCGTCACGCGCGGATCGTCCCAGCGCTGTCCGACCGGAGGTCGTTCCACTACGTTCTGGATACGGGGCAAATATCGTTTATACACCTCAGGAACATCCTCGTTCGGAAGATGTACCGCCTGGTGATCGACGGGAACGAGCAACATCCCCTGGGGACTCGACATTTCCACTACGGCAATCGGCTTGCGGTAGGTAACTTCGACATGAGCCCCGTCAGGATAGAGTTTCGAAATCTTCTCGACGGAAGCGATCCAGGGATGCAAGAGAAAGGCATCTTCGACTACGCTCATGAACGAATCGTCGAGGGTGGATAGCCGCCCATCGAGTCCCGTGTTGCGGACCACTTCGGCACGGACATCTGCAGAAATCCATTCGGGTGGAGAAGTCACCGTGATACGCTGGGCGCTAAGCAGGTAAGGTGGACGATGGATGATCGAAGGGGCCACATGCTGCCAAACTTCGTTCATCCCCCAGCCCAGAAGTCCTACGACCACCAGCGCAAGAACGACCCGCATGCGTGGCTTCAAGAGCGAAAAAGCCCGGCCCAAATGTGAACGAGCATCCGAATCCGGGGACGATTTGGCGGATTTTTTCTTTTTCTTAATTGTGGCCACTCGAACACCTCCTTGCGCTCGGTCGCTGATAGCAGAAATCACCAGATTTCAAGCTCGGTCTCCAGTTCCACGCCGAGCCGTTCCGCGACTCGGCTGCGGATCGTGTCGATTAGCCGTAACACGTCCTGGCTGGTCGCACCCTCGCCCGCAACGATGAAGTTTGCGTGGCGCTGGCTCACTTCGACGCCACCGATGCGAGTTCCTTTGAGCCCTGCCTGGTCGATGAGCATGCCGGCACTCATCCCCCGTGGGTTCTTAAATATTGAGGCCACATTCTGATGTGACAAAGGCTGACCGGCCTTTTTGACGATCCACTGCTTTTGCATGCGCTTGGTGAGTTGCTCAGGATCGTCCTCCTCAAGAAGAAAATCTGCACTCAGGATCACCAGTTCGTCCAAGCTGCTTTGGCGATATGCGAATACCAAGTCCTCGCGATCTCGCTGAAAAAGTTCTCCAGCGCGGGTCATCACGGTCGCCCGACAGGCCCACTGGCCGATGTCACCCGCGCGGCTGCCGGAATTCCCATGCAAGGCCCCCCCAATCGATCCGGGGATTCCAACGAGTGGCTCTAAGCCAGCCAGTCCAGATCGAACTGATTCACTGATCGCGTGGGCCAACTTTGCTCCACCACCGGCGGTGAGTTGGTTTCCGCGAATACTCAGCTCTGCAAAATCCCCACTAGCCAAGCTGAGAACCATGCCAGCAACGCCGTCGTCCCGGACCAAGAGGTTGGAACCACCCCCTAGGATGCGGATCGGGACATCTTCTTCTCTGCAGCGCCGGACAAGAGCGGCCAATTGGTCGACCGACTTCGGTTCAGCAAAAAAGGCAGCAGGACCACCTATCTTGAGCCAAGTACGGTGAGCCAGAGGCTCGCTCGTTCGGACAATTTTTTCGAAACCACTAACCAGTGTCATTGCAGATTAAACCTTAAAAGAGCCGACATCATGGTGACTTATTCGCCGTCGGTCGTCAATTCGTACCTGGCAGAACACTTTCCAAAAGTCTCAATAGCGTATGACTTCCCTATATCTTCGGCATTCCCTTAGTTTCGCATAAAATCCGCCGGTTTTGAAACCGATCAGGCAAAAACAAGAGCCAAAAAGAGCAGAAATTCCTCTCGAACCAGCCAAAACTTCTCAAGACTGGAAGATTCACAGGGACGATCTAGTATTCCAAGTTCAGATACTAGGGAAATATGTTTCTCCCGAGTCTTAAGTTTCCCACTGGCGAAGGGCCTCGTAGCTGGCCACGGCGGCGGCGTTAGAGAGATTGAGGCTGCGGACCTCGGGTCGGGTGGGGATCCTCAAGCAGCGATCTGCCTTGGCACTGATCCAGTCGGCGGGGAGCCCTTGGGACTCAGAGCCAAAGACCAACGCATCCCCGCAGAGGAAACGCACCTGGGTGTAGCTTTGAGTAGCCTTTTTGCTGAAATACCAATGTCGAGATTCTGGAATCTGGCCGACAAGCTGTAACCAATCGTCGACGACCTCCCACTCAAGATGCTGCCAATAGTCGAGCCCGGCGCGTCTCAAATAGTAGTCATCGATTCGAAACCCCAGCGGTCGCACCAGCCAGAGTTTTGCGCCTACAGCCACACAGGTTCGTCCAACGCTCCCCGTGTTGTAAGGGATCTCCGGTTGATGGAGGACGACATGAAGTTTGGGTTCGTAGGACACTCTTAAATACTCTGAAAAAAACTTCGCGAATTCCGAAAAACAACAAGACTCGATGAAATTACTTTGATCTGCTATGTTATCCGCCTCGTTGGGACTTTGTCTGCCCGTGGTCGTCTCAAAATTCTATTCGCTTAGGAGCCTTGCCCATGTCACTTGGTATTGCCATTGTCGGTACCGGCATGATTAGTCAATTTCATGCCCGCGCAATCGGTGAAGTCCGAGGCGCCAAGCTAGTCGCCTGTTGCGACCGCATAGCTGAGAGAGCCGATGCATTTGCCGAGGAAGTAGGTTGCACCTCGTACAGCAGCATGGAGAAGATGCTGGCTGATCCCGCTGTCGATGCCGTTAGTGTAGCTACGCCGAGCGGGGCTCATATGGAACCGGCAGTTGCAGCGGCGAAGGCGGGTAAACATGTCATTGTCGAGAAGCCATTGGAAATCACACTCCAACGCTGTGACAGGATCATCAACGAATGCGAGAAATCTGGCGTCAAACTGTCAACTTTTTTTCCGTCGAGATTTCATGACTCGTCCGTCAAAATGAAACGCGCGGTGGACGAAGGGAGATTTGGCCGGCTGACTCTTGGCGACGCCTATGTGAAGTGGTTTCGCACTCAGGAGTATTACGACAGTGGTGCTTGGCGCGGGACATGGAAACTGGACGGCGGCGGGGCGTTGATGAATCAGGCCGTTCACACAGTCGATTTGCTGACCTGGTTGATGGGTCCCGTGGCAGAGATCCAAGCCCAAACGGCTACGTTGGCCCATAAGCGGATCGAAGTCGAAGACGTGGCCACGGCCACTTTGCGATTTGAAAACGGGGCGTTGGGGGTCATCGAGGCGAGTACAGCGGTCTATCCTGGATACTTGAAGCGGATCGAGTTGCATGGCGATCAGGGAACAGCGGTGCTGGAAGAAGAAGACCTCAAAGTGTGGGATTTCACCAAGAAAACGCGTGCCGACGCCGCAATTCTAAAAGCAATGCAAGAAAGCCGTAGCACCGGCGGGGGGGCAGCCGACCCTTCAGCCATTGGCCATCACGGTCACACCGCCCAGTTCCGGGACTTTGTGAGTGCTATCAACAACGACCGCGCTCCTGCTATTGATGGACATGAAGGGCGACGTTCAGTAGAAATCGTAGTGGCAATCTATAAGGCGGCTAAGTCAGGCAAGACGGTTAAGCTGCCTCTTTAATAGCTAAGCAAATCAGCCTTCATCGATCAGACACTTTTGGTCACAATAGACTCCCTCTGGCATCCAAGGAAGGAGTCACGTTGGTGCGCAAAAAGCAGACTATCGATTTTGCCCTGTATCTCTTGGTAAGGCTGCTCATCTGCGGCGTGCAGGCCTTGCCCCTGAGCGCGCTTAAAATCCTCTCGGATCATATGGGTTCGTTCTGCTGGCATGTCTTGAAGCTGCGTCGAAGCGTAGTCGAGGAAAATCTGCGCATTGCGTTCCCTGAAGTCTCGCAAGCGGAGCGCGATCGCATCGCCCTGGCTATGTGGAAACATTTGTTCTTGATGATCTGCGAGATTGCCCATGCACCACGCAAACTCCATCGAACCAACTGGCGGCAACACTCATCAATTTCCCGCATGCGGGACATAGTCCGCCATCTCGTCTCCGACCGACCGATGGTGATCATATCTGGCCATCTGGGGAATTTTGAATTGGGTGGCTATCTGCTGGCTCTGCATGGCTTTGAGACCCATACGATTGCCAGGCCACTAGATAACAGGTATCTCGACGACTATGTCAATCGCTTTCGCGGAGCGAAGGGACAGTACATGCTTCCAAAACAGGGAAGTGGCCCTCAGATCACTGAACTCCTCCAGCGGGGGGGGACACTGGTCCTGCTGGGGGACCAATTCGCCGGCAAAGGAGGCTGTTGGGTCGATTTCTTTGGCAAACCGGCATCAACCCACAAGGCCGTTGCGGTCTTCTCGCTGGGGAGTGCTGCCCCCACGGCGGTCAGTGCTGCCCTGCGTGGGAAGAACCCGCTTGAGTTTCGCATGGAAATTGCGGCCATTTCAGATCCGGCTGCTGCTGATTTCCAATGGACAACCGTGCCCCTGCTGACTGATTGGTACACACAAAACTTAGAATCCATGGTTCGTCGGCATCCAGAGCAGTATTGGTGGGTCCATCGGCGGTGGAAGGGCGACCCTTCGGACCGGCGACGCATCCGAAAAACGCACCGTCAGCAAAAAGCAGCGTAGTGGGAGGGAGAAAAAAATATCCAAGTTGTCGGCAAGTTCTACCACAATAGACTTGCCGATTTGCGCAGGCCTGCCATAATCAGCATTGGTAGAAGTCTCCCGCCAAACACCCCCCGCCTTCCTAAACACGCCGGTTCAACCGTGTATCAACTTCGGCCGTTTCGCAATACGGACCCTCCGCTTTTGGCGGAGATCTGGCGCAGCCAGCCTCCTCAGCGAGGTATCCTGCAACCGATCTCGGCTCCCATCTTGGAGTTCGCCGTTTTCTCGAAGGCCCATTTTGATCGCCAGGGTTTGATCGTCGCCACGAAGGACGGACTACCTGTAGGTTTCGTGCATGCTGGTTTCGGCCCCAACGACGAAGGGACCGGTCTCGACCAGAGCATGGGTACCACACATCTTTTGATGATTCGCGCGGGCTATGAAGACGAGTCCTTGGTCGATGCTCTCCTTGAGGCGAGTGAGAAGTATCTTCGCTCTGCAGGCGCCACGGTCATTTATGCCGGCGGAGTCAAACCGCTCAATTCATTTTACCTTGGTCTGTACGGTGGCAGTGAAATCCCTGGCGTGCTGGAGTCGAATCGCTTGTTGCGCGAGGGATGCCTGCGACGAGGCTACTCCGAATGTGGGCAGATTTGTATTTTGCAGTGTGATCTGGTTCGCTTCCGTCCGCCGGTCTCTCGTAAGGTGCGACAACTGGGTCGCCAGATCCGATTTGAAGAAACGGTCGATCCACTTAGCTGCAATTGGTGGGAAGCTTGTGTCTGGGGTTCGCAGCAACGAGATCGCTTTCGGCTTTATGATAAGACATCGAGTAAGGTCATCGCTTCGGCCTCATTCTGGGATGTCCAACCCCTCTCCGCCTGCTGGGGTATCTGTACCGCGGGCATGTTCGATCTACAAGTCGATCTAGGCTGGCGTCGGCAAGGCTGTGCGAGCTATTTGCTTGGCGAGGCCTTTCGGCTCTTGCGCCGACGAGGCGTAGCGACTATTGAAGCCCAAACTATGGCAACCAATGAAGCGGCCCTCGCGTTATACGAAAGCCTGGGCTTCATTGAAGTGGATCACGGCTTCGTCTTCCGCAAGAACGCGACGCAGCAAAACGGCGCATCAAGTCCGGCGCTTTCGTCGGCCATGAGCTAATTGTCACTGGTAAAGGGCAACCTTGAAAATTGCCAACAAGCGATTTCACGCTTGCGGGCAAGAGTAAGGTGAAGTCCTGAGTTCTACACCGAGTACTGCATGCTCGATTCGCTCTTTCGAGCAGAACCCGACTGGCGCGTCGCGACTCACCCGTTTCGTTGCGGAAAATCCCTGCTAGGCGGCCCCGGCCCTCGATGGTTACAATTACCATAGTGCCGGGGTAGGCCGTGTTCGGGTCTTGAGCCGGTTGCTTGTCAAATCACTTGTTCTTGCAGGAGGTAAACCTGATATGGCTACTGCCACAGAAAAGCCGGCGAAGAAAGTCGCTCATCCCAAGATTCATCAAACCCAGTGCTTTATCGGGGGAAAATGGCTTCCGGCTGCTAGTGGGAAAACGTTCGATACAATCCACCCTGCCACCGAGGAAGTGATTGCCCAAGTTGCCGAGGGGGATAAGGCTGATATCGATCTCGCGGTCGATGCGGCCCGCGCCCAGTTTGATGGGGGGGAATGGTCGCAGATGGACGCCCGCGCTCGGGGGAGGCTCATGTATAAGTTAGCCGACCTCTTGGAAGAGGAAGCAGATGAATTGGCTGCCTTGGAGACGCTGGACAATGGCAAGCCGATTAGCGATTCGCGTGCGGCGGACATTCCGTTGGTGATTGACACGATCCGCTACTACGCTGGATGGGCCGACAAGATTCAGGGTTCCACAATCCCGATCAACGGCGAGTACTTCTGCTACACGCGACGCGAACCGGTTGGCGTCGTGGGGCAGATCATCCCTTGGAATTTCCCCGCTCTGATGGCCGCCTGGAAATGGGGGCCTGCTTTGGCTACGGGCTGCACGATCGTGATGAAGCCTGCTGAGCAGACACCGCTCACTTGCCTGCGAATGGCGCGGCTGGCACAAAAGGCCGGCATCCCTGATGGGGTTATCAACGTTGTCCCTGGCTATGGTCCAACGGCAGGTGCTGCGCTTGTAGCACATCCGGGAGTTGACAAGATCGCTTTCACGGGTGAGGGGACGACTGCCAAGATCATCCAGCGTACTGCCCTGGAAACGATGAAGCGAGTGACGTTCGAGCTAGGTGGCAAGAGCCCCAACGTGGTCTTTGCCGATGCCGACCTGGATGCCGCTATTAACGGAGCCCACTTTGCCTTGTACTTCAACCAGGGCCAATGCTGCTGTGCAGGCAGCCGATTGTTCGTCCAAGACAATGTCCACGATGAATTTGTCGACCGCCTGCAGGAAATGAATAAGTCTCGCCGCGTCGGCGACCCGTTCGATCCAGAAACCGAACAAGGACCGCAAGTTGATCAGGCCCAATTCGACAAGATATTGCAATACGTCGAGTATGGCAAAGAGGACGGTGCCAAGTTGGTTAACGGTGGCAAACGACACGGTGACAAGGGCTATTTTATTGAACCTACGTTGTTCACAAACGTGGAAGACGATATGCGGATCGCCAAGGAAGAAATCTTTGGCCCTGTGTTGAGTGTCTTGAAATTTAGCGACGTAGACGAGATTGCCCGCCGTGCTAATGCTACCAATTTCGGGCTGGCCGCCGCGGTCTGGACCCATGACATTGCCAAAGCGCACCGCTTTGCCAACAAGCTTCGAGCAGGAACTGTGTGGGTGAACTGCTACGACGTCTTCGACCCCGCAGCCCCGTTCGGTGGCTTTAAGGAAAGCGGCCTGGGCCGTGAGCTTGGCGAGGCTGGCTTGGCTGCTTACACCGAGTTGAAGACTGTGACGGTGGCAATGAATTAGGTTTGAAACAACCAATTCATGCATTCCAAATTCCATCATATGGCGTCGCTGAAATGTTCGGCGACGCATTTTTCTTTCTTGAGATTACGCTTCCGCTGCGTCCGCTTTCTCTTCAGCGGCGCTTTTGCGGAAGTAGTTCGGGACTAGTTGCATTGGGTCGACTGTGTGACCTCTGCAAAAAAATTCGTAACCCAATTGCCCAACGATCCGCGCTTGCGGTTGCCATAGATTTTCGTCGACGGCATCGACTCCGCTAGGTAACTTGCCGCATAGATGATCAAGTGGTGGACCCACGACCGAGTCTCCAGGTTTCAAAACCGCAAGCCAATCATTGGTGCTTAGAATTCGAGTCTCTGGATATTGGGTAATGGCTTTTTCCTCAAAAGAAGCCACAAACAACTCTTGTCGTTGGGCATCGAGGATTGTCCATAGGTTCCCAGAGGGCTGTGGGACTCCTGCAGCCAGAGCGGCAAGCGAGTGGACGCCGACCAGTTTAGCGCCGACTGCGTAGGCAAGTGCCTTGGCGGCAGTTATGCCAATCCGCAATCCCGTAAATGAGCCGGGGCCAGTCGTCACGCAAACCAACTCGACCTCCGCTGGTTTCCAGCCGCACTCACTACATAATTGGGAGAGAGCAGGTAGCAATGACTGAGCAGAACGCTGGTCACTGGGAAGCTGTCTTTCCGCGACAAGCTGCGTCGAGGATTGGGAACTCTCTAGCGCAGCGATGGAACCTTGCCGCAAACTGGTTTCAAAAGCAAGAATTCTCACAAGGTCGATTCACATGTCGGGCAGATTTTCGTGGCTTAAGCCTCTGAAATTAGCAGCATTCTTCCCACCTTCCAAGGGCGACACCCCGTACGACCCCACCTTGGGAGAAAAGCTTGGCACCTCCTTTGGAATAGCACCGATTTAGGGGGGAACGGTGATCAAACCACTTTGAATGCGTCCTTGACCCTCCCGATAGCGGTACTTAGACTGACAGTTTGGCAATAGCACCGCGACGCCTGACCAACTTGGCCTGCGTCCGTGAGGGGGATACTCTCTCGCTAGTCCAGCGATTTATGTTCAAGCTAGTTGATGTGAGGTCGTCTCTCCGGTGAAACGTGCGGTAATCAGCGATATCCATGGTAATCTCGAAGCACTCGAGGCAGTGCTCGCTCACATTGCCAGTCAGGGTATTACAGAGGTTTTTTGCCTCGGTGATATCATCGGCTATGGTCCGAATCCGTGTGAGTGTCTCGATAAAGTAATCGAGAAGTCTGCTATTTGCCTTCTGGGAAATCATGACCAAGGGGCCATGTTTGATCCCGAGGGTTTCAACAGCGGTGCCGAACGTGCGATATTCTGGACCCGCAGCCAGTTAGAAAACGCAACCGGGCCGCGAGATCAGATCGATCGCCGGTGGGATTTTTTGGGTACCCTCCCTCGTGTCCATCGAGATGATCCCTGGTTATATGTTCATGGTTCTCCGCGTAATCCAGTTAATGAATATGTGTTCCCCGAAGACATTTACAACCAGAAGAAGATGGAGAAGCTCTTCGGGTTGATCAACAAAGCGTGTTTCCAGGGACATACGCACGTGCCAGGGGTGTTTCTGGAGAGCTTGGAGTTTATCACGCCTGAGCAGACCAATCATGTGTTTGAATTCCGCGAACAGAAATTTATGGTCAATGTGGGCTCTGTGGGGCAACCGCGCGACGGCGATCCGCGTTCCTGTTATATTGTTCAAGAAGACGACAAGTTGACATTCCATCGCGTGGAATACGACAACGCCAAGACCGCTGAGAAGATTTATCAGACTCCCGATTTGGATAACTTTCTGGGAGACCGCATCAAGGAAGGTCGCTAGCGAGGCATTTGGTCTCGCACGTTTTCGTAGGCTCGTCTTCCTGCTGGGGACTAACGCCACATGCGCGATTTGCCAAGTGCAGTCAGTGATTGCCAGCCAAGCATTCTTGCGAACTTTCGCGACGGCACATAAGCCGCCTAATTAAGGATTTTTGTAAGTGGATCAACGCCGAATAGTTTTGTTTCTGGCACTCTCGTTTGCCGTCCTTGTGCTGAACAGTATGTTCCTTGCTCCACAGCGCAATGCAAAGAAACTTAGTGACAAGCCCAAGGACCCCGTTGCTGAGCAAGTCGCCGCTGACAAGGCTCCAGTTGGACTTCCAGAAGTGCCAGTGGCCCCAGATGCCCAGGCCGTGCCAGCAGACTTTCCTGAGTCCAAAGAATCGCCACTGAGTTACTTAACGCTTGGTTCAATCGACTCAAAGTCTCCCTTCCGCTTGCTCTGTACGTTTACGAATCATGGTGCCGCGATTCAGAGAGTAGAATTGTCGAGTTCTCGCTTTCGTGATCTCCAAGATCGAAGTGGTTACTTAGGGCAGTTGGAATTGATAACAGATCCGCGGGGAGGCCTTCTGGTCCAGGTCGTGGGAGCAGGTACACCCGCTGCGAAGGCGGGAATTGAGGTGGGAGACCGACTCATATCCGTCAATGGCAAAGAGGGTGCAACCAAGCTGGAGTCGATCGAGGACCTACAAAAGGCTCTCGCTCGCCGCAAACCAAAATCAAAGGTTCAGCTGAACGTGGCACGCGGTGACGAGCAGCCGACGAAGGTCGAAGCCACACTCAGGTGGCGTCCCCTGGAAGTCATTCGCCCTGAGAGCGAAAACGAACTCATGCGGACCGGCAAACTGCCAGAGGATTTTCCCTCGCCCCCCTCTTTCCAATTCACGATGGAAAAAATCGGCTTGAGCAAGCTTGCTGAGGGGGAGGCTGAAATTGCCGGTCTCCATCTGCTCGACAGCAATTGGGAAATCGTCGAGAGTGACCAGCAGAGCATCACTTTTCGTCAGCTTTTGCCCCAGCAGCGACTGGAGGTGGTAAAGAAATATCGCCTAGTGCCTGTCCCTGCTGACAAGCAGTACGATATCAATTATCCCGCCTACTCGCTCACTCTCGAGATTGCAATTCGCAATTTAGGGGAACAGGCAACCGAGGTGGCCTATCGCCTCGACGGCCCCAATGGATTGCCGATCGAAGGTTGGTGGTATGCACGTAAGTTTGGTCGCAACTGGGGATCGGCAGGCTTGCGAGACGTGGTGGGCCGCTACTTTGGGGGAGACACGACCGAACAGTCTCCAAGTAAGATAGCGTCCGGGGATGGAAAAGACTTTGAAGGAGGTTCGATGGCCTTCATGGGAGTCGATGCCCAGTACTTTTCGTCCGTCTTGTTACCAATTAAGCAATCGCCGGATGAAGTTTGGTTGGACGTCGTGAGGCCTGTACTGCTTAGCCCGCCTCCTAAGGCTCGCTCGAATGACGGTACTTTTGCCAATGTCACCTGCAGGCTAATCAGTAAGCCAAATATCATTCAGCCTGGGCAATCTTTGGAACAGTCCTATACAATCTTTGCCGGTCCAAAGCGCCCAGCACTGTTGGCAAATTATCTGGCCGTCAACAGCCCCCAATATTCCCTGACCGACTTAGTTTACTTCGGTTGGTTCAGCACTGTTGCCAAAGGAATGCTGGCAATACTGCACTTCTTCTATGGAATTGTGGGTAACTATGGCATAGCGATTGTGATGCTCACCGTCTTGGTTCGTAGCGGTATGTTTCCCATCAGCCGCAAGCAGATGCAGAGCATGGCCAAGATGCAACAACTCAAGCCGGAACTCGACAAACTCAAAGAGAAATACAAGAACGACTCGCCCAAACAATCGCAAGCGATGCAAGAATTATATCGCAAGCATAAGATCAATCCGCTCGCCGGCTGTCTCCCGATGTTCATCCAGTTGCCAGTCTTTATCGGTTTGTACCGATCGCTGGCCGTGGACGTGGAGTTGCGGCAGGCGCCTCTGTTTGGTGACGCGATCCGCTGGTGCTCGAATCTGGCTGCCCCAGATATGTTGTGGAATTGGTCCAGCATCATGCCGAGTTTCATCAGTAGTGGCGAAGGTTTCTTTGGTCTGGGGCCCTATTTGAATGTCTTGCCATTGGTCACCTGCGGGCTCTTCATATTGCAACAAAAACTCGTCATGCCTGAACCAGCCAACGAGCAGGCGGCCTTACAGCAAAAGATGATGAAGTACATGATGGTCTTCATGGGGTTATTGTTTTACAAGGTTGCAGCCGGATTGTGCATTTACTTTATCGCATCGAGTGCATGGGGTATTGCCGAAAGAAAACTAATTCCTGCACCAGTTCCGACTGGCCTCAATGTCGCCCCGTCACCCGTTAACACGCGAACTAGCTTTAGCAGTACCAAGAATGGTGCAGCGTCTGACAAGCAGATAAGGCGGCCCAAGAAGAAACGGTAGTTGGAGAATGACCAAAGTCCAATGACCACTGACCAAAGCAGGTCGAATAATGAGTCACGAGAGAAGAATCGCATAACTCAATAGCCGATTGGAATTTGGACGTTGGTCACACTTTCGACACTGGGTATCTCGTCATCTAATTTTCCGCTCTTCTATGGTTCCTGATATTACCGACACGATAGCTGCGATTGGGACGGCCCGGGGCGGTGCAGCCCGGGGGATGATTCGTCTCAGCGGCCCGAGGATGCTCGATTGCCTGGCAGGTTGTTTTGAACCGTCCGAGCCTGCATTTAGACTAAAATCCCTGAATACTGCACAACTGGTCGCAGGCATCTTGCAGCTGAATACTGCCACCGTTGTGTATTGCGAAGTGTTTCTCTGGCCGAGCGAACGAAGCTACACTCGGCAGCCTTGTGCCGAGTTACACACATTTGGCTCTTCTCCTTTGTTAGAAGCTTCTCTCGAATCGTTGTGTCTGCACGGGGCAAGAATCGCCGAGCCGGGGGAATTCACCTTGCGCGCTTGTCTCGCCGGGCGATTGGATCTAACCCAGGCTGAAGCGGTGCTAGGAATCATCGATGCTTCGAGTGATGATTCTTTGCAGACTGCGTTGGTCCAGCTTGCTGGAGGACTTTCTCAGCCACTTACTGAACTCCGCGAAACGCTACTCGTGCTGCTGGCTCACCTGGAAGCAGGGCTTGATTTCGTTGAGGAAGACATTGAGTTCATTTCTGCTGGGGAACTCAGCAAGCAACTAACCGCTGCCGTTGAAATGGTCGAAGCAGTAGTCGATCAGTTAACCACCCGCAACCAACCTCTTACTTTGCCTCGTGTTGTCCTAGTGGGTAAGCCGAACGCAGGAAAAAGCAGTTTGTTTAACGCCCTGCTCAATGAGTGTGGTGCAAGCCGAGAGAAAGTGCGTGCCCTAGTATCCGAGCAAGCCGGTACGACACGCGACTTTTTGTCCGCCTCGGTCGACATGGGGGGCTTGAAGTGCGAACTCATCGACACGGCCGGGTCAGAGGCTAATAGTGAAGTGGAATCAATCGGCAGCTTCGCTCAGGAGATGACGGCCACCCAAAGAAAGCAGGCGGATTGTTGTGTACTTTGTCTCGACGCAACGGAAGAAAGAATCCGTGACCTGGTGGACAATTTCATCGAAGAGTCTCAGTCGACACACTGGAATTGCTTGGCACTAACCAAGTGTGATCTCCTGCAACATAACCAGACTGCGATACCCTCACATCCCCGCGTACTATTTTGCAGCAGTCTCACTGGAGCGGGAGTCAATGAATTGCGAACGGCAATAGCAGCAACTCTGGGGGGCTCTGAAAAACTCGCCGCTGGGAGTGTCGCAACTACTGCCGCTCGTTGTAGCGAGAGCCTCAGAAGTGCTCGGGATTCTCTTCGCAGAGCCTTGGAGACGCTCTCTGCCCACGGAGGAGAGGAACTGGTGGCGGCCGACCTACGGACTGCGCTGGATAACCTGGGCCGGGTGGTGGGCACCGTCTACACTGATGATGTGCTCGACCGTATCTTTAGTCAATTCTGCATCGGTAAATAGATTTGTGAGCCCATGATCTGAGTTCCCAATGAATGGGACTCCCCATCGTTACCAACCGACTTTGGACAATCGGAGACTAGTCTCGTAGAGGGGGTGGACGATACTCAAGCAAGGCCCAGAGCTGACTGAGAATCCCGGTTGGCTCTCCCACCTTCAGACTGCATCTCTGGAACGCTCAATGACCAAAACTCGCCAGAACCTGCGACAAACTTGTAGTTTATTGATGCTGCTTGTTTTGTTGGCTTTACCCTCCTCTAACGCGGCGGAAAACGCCTGGTTTGATATTGCCCGTGCATCGATCACTACCACCGAGATTCAGAGTCACGTCGAGTATCTGGCAGCAGATATGCTCGAAGGCCGCGAGGCGGGATCGCGCGGAGGTCACGCTGCCGCCAGCTATATCCTGGAACTGGTAAAGCAATCGGGACTCGAACCCGCCGGTTCGAATGGCACTTTCCAGCAACATTTTCGGGGCAATTCCCAGAATATCCTTGCCCTCTTGCGCGGCTCCGATGCTGAACTCCAGCACGAGACGATTGTCATTGGAGCGCATTACGATCATGTCGGATATGGCAACCGACGCAATAGTTTCGGGCCATTTGGCTACGTGCATAACGGAGCCGACGACAACGCCAGTGGGGTCTCTGCCGTGCTGGAATTGATTGACGCCCTCACCCGCACGGAACATCGCCCCCGGCGGTCGATTCTGTTCGCCTTCTGGGATGGTGAAGAAAAAGGCCTGCTCGGCTCTTCTCACTGGGTACGGCAACCGACGGTGCCGCTCAGTAGCGTGAAACTAGCGATCAATGTTGATATGATAGGCCGATTGGAGTCGGGAAGAATCGAAGTGGGTGGCACGCGCAGCGGGAGTGGATTCCGAAAGCTTATGAGTACCCCGAGCCTGGACGAGGCATGGCTTGATTTCAATTGGGAATATAAGAACAACAGTGACCACTGGACCTTCTTCCAAAAACAGATTCCTTCGCTGTACGTTCACACCGGACTGCATGACGACTACCATCGTCCGTCGGATGATGTCGAGAAGATCAATATCCCCGGCATTCAAATAGTCGCCAGTTATATGCTCGAACAAGTAGTAGAACTGGCCGACTCGGATCGATTGCCGGAGTTTCGTAGCGAATCGCGGTTAGATAGCCCTTACAATCAGACTCGACTTGAAAAACCGTTACCCCCCTTGGCATCTCGGCTGAATTTTAGTTGGCAAAATTCTTCGGATGGCTTGGTGGAGATAAAGGAAGTACACGATTCGAGCAGCAATTTAGAACACGGCGATAAGATTCTCGCAGTCAATGGCCAGCGGCTCAACGATGTAGCTTTGCTGGAAACTCTTGCCTTGGAAAGTGATTCGCCGCTGCAATTGACTATTAAGCGCGCAGGAATTGAAGAACACTTGGATTTCTCGGTTCCGCTGTCCGGCAATCCAATTCACCTGGGACTTTCGTGGCGCGACGACCCCGCAGAACCGCACACGGTTTATGTTACTCGTGTGGTGCCCCATTCCCCTTCGGCTCGCGCGGGATTCCAACTAAACGACCGTATCCATTCGTTCGAAGGGGAAGCGTTTGCGGACCGCAACGAACTATTGCAGCGGGTGCAAACCAAGCTTTCGGCCGAAGCTCATGCGATTCACTTCGAAGTGGAGACCCGCGGCGTGGTCCACTCGCTCGAAGTTCTGATGAACGGTTCGCCGGGGAATTTAAGCGATGCAACTTTGTAGTGGTTGAGGAATTAGCTCTCAAGCAACCGGCTCAACTCTCGCAATCGATCCCAGGTAAACAGGCCTGAATTGTGCCCATCCGACCAATGGATGCGAACCGCATAGCTCCCAACGAGATCCATACTCTCAACCGAAATATCGTCAGAGACCGAAGCAGGATCGAGAATCTGCTCCCCTGTCCATTCATTCACACATTGGGCACATTGGCATTGGCGGCGTAAAAATACGAACGGGAAATCTGTCTCGCCATCGTTCCACACGACATGCAGCCGGCCTAGTTCCCGGAGGGCCTGGAGATCAAGGGGAACATTGCTCATGAATTGGCTCGTGGTTGCTAATTTTCTGCGGGTGGCAGCACTTCAAAACGGCTAGCCGACTGACCAGGAGCCGACTATACTTTGGTGCTCAACTCGACGTAAGAGGGGATGTGGCGAAATTGGCAGACGCGCTGGATTTAGGTTCCAGTTCCTTCGGGAGTGCAGGTTCAACTCCTGTCATCCCCACTCTTGCTTAAGTGTGTTCTCAAACCGCGAAGTAAATTTCGCATCGAAGGTGGCAAAACCTCATATTCTGTTGGTCTGCTCAAGAAACGGATAGAGCGCCATGACAGAAGATGACAAAACAATAGTCGCTCGAATTCTACCCATGCTGAAACGCCACAAGGGTTTTTCCGAAAAGAGAATCTTCGGCGGCGTCTGTTTCATGATCAACGGCAACATGTATGTTGGCCCCTGGACGGGCTCGCTAGTTGTCCGACTCGACAAAGAGAATCACGATGAGAAACAATCCAAGCCGCATGTGAAGCCCATGGAAATTACCGGCAAGGTCATGAAAGACTGGACGTTGATCGAACCGGCAGGTATCAAGTTCTAAAAAGATCTGAAACTTATGTGAATCGGGCTGCTAAGTTTGCCGAATCGCTGCCACAAGAGTGATATACTGCCTTTGTCTCGCATGATCGCTAAAGCGCCCAGTAGATATTCCTTAGTAAGGTTTTTTGAACGTCAAGTAAATAGTCCTTCGCCGAGGCTGTCAAAACACTTATCTAGAATCGATCTATTTCAGTGGCGTTACTTGAGAACGAAATACTGGTCCTACTGAATCCATGACGCTTTGTTCGCATCATATTTTTTCTAACATCCCATTCACAAAATGACCCAGCACTCATCGAAGAAATGCCCATGAAACGGATTCACTTGCTTCTCACATTTTTAGTTTTCGTTTCCTTCTTAGGGTGTGGCGGCGCACCGTCCCCGCAAGAAATTGCGGCACTCACTGTGACGGCAGCCGAGCCGGTGCAGGGCGAGGAAGTCGTTGCCGCAGCACAGGACTGGCCATGGTGGCGCGGACCCCATAGCGACGGGCACGTTCTAGAAGGCGACATTGCGACCACTTGGTCCGCCACAGAAAACATCGCTTGGAAAGTGGCTGTTCCAGGTAAGGGGCATTCGAGCCCGATTGTTTGTGGCGAGAATATCTTTCTCACAACTGCTGATGAAGGTGCTCAAGAGCAGTTGGTACTCTGTTTTGATCGAAATACTGGCGAGCAGCGATGGCAAACGGTTATCCACAAAGGCAATTTCATGCGAAGCCATGGCAAGAATAGTTTTGCCTCGGCAACGCCGACCTGTGACGGTGAACACATCTTCGTAGCGTTCATCAACGGAGGCAATTTATGGGTCACTGCTCTCGACTTCGCTGGGCAAATCGTATGGCAAAAAACAGCCGGTGAATTTGAAGCGGAGCATGGTTATGGTCCGTCGCCTGTGATCTACAAGTCCGCAGTCATTGTCAACGGCGACAATGCTCATGCCAGTTTCGTCGCTGCGATGGACCGCACAACGGGAAAGCTTCTCTGGCGCACGCCGCGTGAGCGACCAGGAATACATGGGAGCTACGGCACTCCGTTTGTAGCTAATATTGCCGGTAAGCCCCAACTTCTTTTGTCTGGTCACCAAAAGATGAGCAGCTATGATCCCAGCACGGGAAAACTTCTCTGGCATTGTGTCGGCCCTGCAGAGGTCACCGCTAACACTGTTGCAGTTGGAGAGGACTTGGTTTTCACAAGCGGCGGCTACCCGGAGAAACAACTTCTAGCGATCCGAGCTGATGGTGAAGGAGAGGTTACGGATACTCACGTCGTATGGAAAAAGACGAAGGGAGTCACTTACGTGCCTTCTCCTCTGTTCGGCGAGGGTCGCTTGTATGTGGTCAACGATCAGGGAATTGCCTCGTGCTACACAGCGAGCAACGGCGAACAATTGTGGCAGAAACGATTAGACGGAGATTTTTCCGCGTCGCCGATCCTGGTGGGCGACAAACTGCTTGTAACGAATGAGCGTGGGATGACTTTTGTATTGAAGGCAGGACCCGAATACGAGTTGATCTCCGAAAACGACCTCGGAAGTGGCGGATTTGCAAGCCCGGTGCTTTGCGGAAATCGATTGCTGTTTCGCACCTCCGACAGTCTAGTTTGCGTTGGATCATCCGCTGCAGTTACAGACGAAGACAAAGCCCCAGGTGGTGAACAGTCCGTCAGGCTAGATTTGAAAAACTTTGGTGGGCCAACTTTGAGTAATTAGATTGGTGCTGTCCAAGACTCAATCCGGTTTAGGTTTCGAAGTTTTCATTATTTCACTCGAGGCTTGCCTTCTGAAACTTTGGAGTAATTTAGCGCGAAGACAAGATGCTCAAGCTCACGCCAGACAACCAATTTCTCCGGCTTCGCTCCGTAAGATAGCGCAACTCGTTGGGAAGGAATGTTGATCGGGCGCACGAGTGAAATGACTCGCTTCTTTCCCAATGCGTGGAAAGCATAATCACGGACTGCCGACGCCGCTTCGCTGGCAAATCCCTGTCGCCAATACTGGCGATGGAGCATGTAGCCGATCTCCGCTTCAATCTTGCCTTCGACTTCTTGATTGAGAAGACCAACTTGGCCGATTGGAATACCAGTACCTTGATCTTCGACTAACCAGAAGGAATAACCGTCGCGATGCTGTCGCGAGAGTCCCTTCTCTAGCCATTCTACGGCACCCTTACGATCGAGCAGATTGGGATAGAATCGCATCGTCTCGCTGTCTGAGAGCATCTCGGCTAGGAAATCCAGATCAGCTGGAGCCATGACTCGAAAGCCAAGTCGATCGGTGGTGAGAAAGTAAGCCATATTTATGCTGCCCTTTCTGATTTCGATCCTACTTTTTCTTCCCCTCTTCCTCGCCCGTTTCCAATACAGCCAGGAACGCCTTCTGCGGAATGTCGACCGAGCCGATGGATTTCATTCGCTTCTTGCCTTCCTTTTGCTTCTCCCACAGCTTGCGTTTACGGGAGATGTCACCGCCGTAGCACTTGGCGGTGACGTTCTTGCGCATCGCTGAGATGTTTTCACGGGCGATAACGCGGGTGCCGATGGCCGCTTGCAGTGGGACTTCGAACATGTGGCGTGGGATTTCTTCTTTGAGCTTTTTGATCACCGCCCGACCGCGAACGTCGGCGTCGCGGCGATCGCAAACAATCGACAGCGCATCGATTCGTTCGTTCTTCACCAAAATGTCCATCCGCACGAGTTCGCCTGCCTCATAACCCAAGAGTTCGTAGTCCATCGTGCCATAGCCGCGGGTGGTGCTCTTGAGTTTGTCGTGCATGTCGTAAATCACATCAGCCAGAGCCAGATCGTAGACCAACATCGCTCGAGTTGGCGAGAGATACTCGGTCCGCACATAAGTCCCTCGGCGATCGGTGCAGAGTTTCATGATGCCGCCAATATAGTCCGTCGGCAACACAAAACTAACTCGCACGATAGGCTGACGAAATTCTTCGATATCCCCTTGGTCCGGAACGTCCTGCGGAGTGTGCACCTCCAGTGTCTCGCCCGAGGTGGTAACGATTTCATAGGTGACGTTGGGAGCGGTCTGCACCAGATCGATGTCGGCCTCTTGTTCAAGCCGTTGCTGAATGATCTCCATGTGCAGCAAGCCGAGGAAGCCACAGCGAAACCCGAAACCCAACGCATCACTTGTCTCGGGAGTAAACTCAAAGCTGGGGTCGTTAATTACCAGTTTGTCGAGCGCCTCGCGGAGTTGCTTGAAATCCTGCCCGTCGGACGGATAGAGGCCACAAAACACCATCCGCTTTGGTTGTCGATAGCCGGGGAGTTTGGAAGCCGGAACCCCAGAAGCTGTGCTTACTGTGTCGCCAATATGTACTTTGTCGAGCGTCTTGATATTGCAGATGAGATAACCCACCTGCCCAGCTGCGAGTGTTTTGGACGGCTTGCGCTGCGGACAGAAATGGCCCAACTCCATCACTTCATGCACAGTTCCTTGTTGCAGAAACTTGATTTTTTGCCCCTTCGTCACAGTGCCATTCATCACGCGGATGTAGGTGATCGCTCCCCGAAACTCGTCGTAGACAGCATCAAATATCATCGCCTGCAACGCTGCTTTGGGATCGCCTGTCGGCGGAGGGACACGCTCGATAATCGCGTCGAGAACTTCCTTACACCCCATTCCAGTCTTGGCACTGCAACCTAACACCTCCTCGGCATGAATCGCCAAAGTGTGTTCCATTTCCTCACGGACTTCATCGGGGCGGGCGTGAGTGAGGTCCACCTTGTTCATCACGGGAACAATTGTTAGGTCGTGCTCCATGGCCGCATACGCATTGGCGACCGTTTGAGCCTCGACTCCCTGGAAGGCATCTACCAGAAGCACAGCCCCTTCGCAACAAGTCAATGACCGTGATACTTCGTATTGAAAATCGACGTGCCCAGGTGTATCGATCAGGTTCAGTTCATAATTGTGTCCCTGATGTTGGTAGTGCATCGTCACGGCATGGGACTTGATAGTTATGCCGCGTTGGCGTTCCAGTGCCATGTCGTCGAGCAATTGCTCCTTCATCTCTCGGAAGCTTACCGTTCCTGTAATTTCCATCAGTCGGTCTGCAAGCGTACTCTTGCCATGGTCGATATGAGCCACGATGGAAAAATTGCGGATATATTGAGGCGATGTCATAGGAGGAATCGGATGGGGAAGGAATCTGGATAACTATTTACCACTGGCGGCTTAGTAGAGCTAGAGATTAAACCGTCTGGAGATGTTCGAGTCGTGCCAAGCCGGCAGCGCCGACATAGCCTGCATTGCCTCCTAGCTTAGCAAACTCGATATGCAGGACTTTTCGCAGGGGAGGGAGCAAGCGAGGACGCACCTCATCACGGACCTGTTGCAGAAATCTTTCTCCCAAAGGGTGGCCCGCACCGCCAAAATTCATCGCTCCCCCCAGCACCACTCTCTCAGGGTCGACAATGTGGATCAAGGTCACGATCCCCAGAGCAAGGTACTTGGCAGTATCCAGGACAATCTCGATAGCCAGTGCATCGCCAGCTTCGGCAGCCCGGGCAATGGCTAGCGGGGTAAGTGCACCGGCCGTCTTGAGTACCTCGGTGAGATTACTATCTCGCCCTTCTGCCAAGGCATCGACTACTCTACCTACAACACCGTAGGAGCCACAATATGCCTCCAAAGTTCCTGTATTGTTAAGGGAATCGCGGCGCGCGTCGGGGCGAGGATCGATTAGGATAAAACCACATTCCGCTCCGCAGCTATGAGACCCTTCAACCAGGGAATCTTGGATTACTACTCCCCCGCCAATACCTGTCCCAAGGGTAAGAAGTACCATACTGTGGGTTCTTGCTCCAGCACCCTGCCAATACTCCCCGTAGGCGGCGGCGTTGGCATCGTTCGCAAATCGCACCGGCAACCCGCAGGCGGCAGCGACTTGCTCGCGAATGGGAAAATCCCACCAGCCGGGAAGATTCCCCGGCGTCAGTAATAATCCTGCCCCAATGTCCATAGGACCCGGAGTTGCCAGACCGATTCGTGCGACGTCTTCAATACGCATTCTTGCAGATTCAAGCAAATTGACGACGCCGCCGGCAATTCGCTCGACAGCATGCTCAGGGCCCCGATCCACATCCGTAGGGACAGAGTGAAAAGCAAAGGTTCGGCCCACATCGTCAATCAACCCCAGCTTGATGTTGGTTCCCCCTAACTGCCCGTTGAAAAAGTCCCTTTCCCCCGGTCTTCCCTTGCAGTCCGGTTGGCGCTAGATTTGGTGGATTGAACTGGGTTTGATTTGTTTCGAGGAGGATAACGATGGCATTGGGGCGCCGCGAGAA
>NZ_SJPS01000011.1 GCF_007860015.1 Bythopirellula polymerisocia | reverse complement strand
ATTGATGCTGGTATCCGCAAGACTGCGACACGTCGCTGGTACCAAATGGGGCACGCGCAAGTACCTCGATATGGAGCGATTGCAAGAGACGACGAAGGAGACCAGCGGAGTGGCCTCGTAGGCCGCGCCCGCCCCCAACTCCTCCGCTGCTACGCAGCTACGGAGTTGGGGGCGGACCTACCGGCAGGGTTAACCCCAAAAACAAATGTGCGCATCTTGACGGACACTACCCTTGTTTTTCCTTGAGTCCTCAGCATCTGTCAATATTTGTCGGTGGAAAAAACGCTGCAATTGGACTGAGAACCATAATCGCACTACTCTGATAACGCACGCATTTCCTTCTGCAGACCATATACCAACCAACAAGATTAGAGCCATGGCACCTAGCATTAGGTAACGCCACAATGGTCCTAGGAGGTTGTAGGTAATGCCAGCGAAACCAATAGCTGGTATGAGCGCGATAAGAAGTAGAAAATGCGAAAATAGTCGTGTATCGTATGTTAGAGATCGATATACGCCTGCGTCGTATAAGCTACTCTGGAGTTCTGCTGGGTAATTGTTAATTGCGCAGGCATCTATGTACCAACAAATACTCCGACATTCTCGGATAACTTCTTTTATCAAACCAGCGATGAGAGAGAATACCAGGCATACAATTAAGCTAGCGACAATTTTCAGGACGAGCAGTAGCTCAGGTTGTTCTTGCTCTTTAGAAAGCACCTTCACAAAAGTAATATAAAAGATGAGAAACAACACGAAGATAGTCAAGAGCGTGAAAATTGTCCGTGTATCAAAACTTCTCAGTCCCGGGTACCACGGATTGTCATAGTTTTCCAGATAGGTACGGAGCTTTTCTCTTGCGATTTGATTGTCCTCGTTAGCATAGGGAAATGCAGCTTCTGCCTGAGACAGGATTCCCTCTGAAGCAAGGCGGCATACGAGGTGCTTTGTTGCCAGAGCGGTACGGTTTCCGCCCCTCCGCTTGATCGATGTGGGAGCATAGGATTCCAGCTCGTCGAGTCGCATAGCCTCTAATTCTGGGAGGAGAAACACCGGG
Organism: Bythopirellula polymerisocia; assembly: GCF_007860015.1. Lineage (GTDB taxonomy): Bacteria > Planctomycetota > Planctomycetia > Pirellulales > Lacipirellulaceae > Bythopirellula > Bythopirellula polymerisocia. The sequence continues at coordinate 84,421 of NZ_SJPS01000011.1, read as the reverse complement.
TCACTTTCTTCGGAACTCACCTTCTTAGCCGACTCTTTGGTCGGCCAGCTCAGTTGAGCTAATTCGCCTGCTGTGATAACAAGCTTCTGGCAATCTGCAACAGTTCTTGGAGATGGGATGCGATTCAATGCAAATCGCCAAGCAGGTGTGCGCGACATATGCTTTGATCGAGCCTTTGCGTTGAGACGCTGTTGGCGGGATTGAATCTCCCATGCCAATAGCCAGTTCGCCTGCAAGGTCGAGCTATCGCAATCCGAGACAAGAATATTGCAGTCAGCCTCATTACAGACCACGTCTGTGAGTGCCATGAGTCCTGGATGAGTATCAAGAATGATTACATCGACACGTAGTTCTGAAAGCCGCTCAATTAGCGAATCGATGGCGTCTTGCGCATCGTCAAGCGACCAGTCGACGAGTATAGGACGCGCTTTCAGTCCCTGCGAAGCATTGGAGACTGGAGCATGCGACGGAATATAAAATAACTCCCCCTTATCATCAGGAGCTATCGGCGGTTCGATCTCACATGAGAAGACTTGTTTTTCCACGTCGAACGACTGGGATCCAAGCGCAAAATCGAGAAATGTCAGCGGCGAAACGGCTGATTGTAGAACCGGATTGAACCATCGAGTAGCCCCGAATGTAAACAAGTCGATGTCCACGAGAGCCACGCGGAATTTTGAGGCCAGTTCCACAGCGATACTCACAGCAACCAACGTCTTGCCGACTCCCCCTCGAATGCTTACCAACGTGAGGATGGAGGGTCGAACGGTTCCTCCATCTGCCTGTTTCGCTGGTTCAGGAATCGAGAGCGGCAAATTGATTGCCGTCAATTGCTCGAGATCAATTTGATCTACCTTCTGACAAATCCTAGCGATTACCCACTTGTCAAGTGGTTTTCCTCTGAGCGCATTATAAATGGTTGATCTCGAAACCTTCGCTTTTTTGGCAAATTGACTCGTACTACAGCAAAAGTGGTCCCTGATGACGTTGCGGAGAAGTTCCGCATTGATCGGTTGGGAATCTCGTTTTCGCTGCTTGGCCATTATTACCTAGCCTTCAGTTTCAAAAACTCAAATGTCCAACCACCTTGCATCTGAACAAGCGGTGGGCGCTCACGGGACGAATGCCAATTTTCCAAAGTTGCAGTGAGGCAAGAAGTTACCCCTTAACTTGCATTTTGGAGTAGGAAGTGAGCTGTACAAGTTAAAGAAATCCCCCGATTAACGCAATATTTCCGTGAGCCGCGCATTTTACTATTGAGTCGTACTGCTTGCCGCATTGGTTTGCGTCTGGAGATCTCGAACGAATTCAGTGCGTACCTTAGCGGCCGGTATTTGACATTCGTCAACTTCGCCGCCAACGAAGTTGTCCGACGACCCTTTCCTGGCAGAAGAGGAGCTAATATCAATGCACGCAATAGAAATTATTAATTACCGGAATGCCAACGCATGCGGCATCTCTATTGAACAAAACAGAAAAGAGGCCTTGGCAGGCCAGTACATCAGGCGACCTAACGCAGAGGTCCACAAACGGGCTTCTGTGGACGATGCCGTGAATTCGACCAACGACTTCAACCTCTCTACCGAACAGAAGGAGAATTCCCAATGAACACCCCCTGGCATGCTTCAGTATTTCAACGCCTTCGCGATGGCATTTGCTTCGTTTTGTGGCTATCGCTCGCCCTAAATTGCGGAACCGCCGCCGTGTACAGCGTCATGTTCACGTATCGGTGGTTTCAGCACGCCTGGGAGTGGGCGTGTGATAACTGGTTTAACTCCCCGTGGTAATCAAGCAATCCACTCAGCCCGAATAGGAGCCTTTCGATGGATGAAGAAATCCGATCCGAACACTTCCGAAAGGTCGTTACCAACATGTGGACTGGCGAGGAGGTCGAGGTTGGCCGGCAGGACAAGGCCGATTTTCTCACGGAAAACAACGGCACCAGTTCTCATGTCACTGAGTGCGAGCAAGTGTTGCCGTGTGGCTGCAAGGCACCGACGGGTGGCGCTTGTTCGCAATGCAGTGCCGTTGTCTGCAGCAACTGTTTGCGGCGTTGCCTGTGCGGGGCTCCCCTCGGGCCATGCCATGCTAAGAAATATGTCGATGCCGTCGGTAATATCTTCGACTTGTGTCCTAAGTGCTTTGTCGCAGCGAGGCGACGTCGACTCTGGCACTTTTTTCTTTCCCCATTTGTGAGGTTTCACAACTAATCATGGCTAACGAAGGTCTTCCCAAACATATTGCTGATCTCATCTACGCCAATGAGCATAGTTTGTTCAATGACCGCCTTGGCAAGGCCGTGCTGCGTTCTATCAATCTCGGTGTGGCGCGTGAGTTTGAATATGGGATACTGCAATCACGCGTTCTAAAAGATCGTATTCGACAGTTGCTCGGCCCACCATTTCGTAATCCAGGCGCGACTCGTGGCAATCTGGTATTGGGGCAAGACTTCGAAGAAAACGCGATTCGTTGTCCGGCCCAATACTTCAACGAGCATGCGCTGACGGTCGCGACCACGGGTTCGGGCAAGACGACCCGCAGTCGATTTCACATTTTGCAGATGGCTTGTCTGCTGTCTGGACTCTGGTGTTTTGATTTTCGCAAGCGGGAGTACGCAATTCTTAAGCCATATCTAGAGCGAGTAGGCGTTGAATTGATTGTGGTACCCGCGCGGCAAATGCGGATAAATCCCTTGCATGTCCCGAGGTACACCGATCCGAGAAACTATGCGTCGATTATGGCGGACGGCCTCGTCGGCGTGCTCGACTTGCCCGCCAAGGCAGCTCGTTTGTTGCACTTGATCATTCTGGAACTCTATCGCCAGTTCAGCGTGCTGGATGGTGGCCAAAATTATCCCACACTTTTTGATGTTCGAGAGGCCGCGGCAGCCGACAAAGGGGCCCATGCCGAATCTCGTCGTGCGATCGTTACGAGTCTCAACCCGATCCTCGTCAGCTTGGGCGAAGTACTCCGGTACCGCTTTGCCTGGACGTCCGAAGACCTAGCAGGCTTGCACTTGGCATTTGACCTTTCCGGGATTACCGACATTGAACAGAATCTCCTGCTCAATGCCTTGCTGCTACGCGAGTTCCGCTCACGATTGGATCGGGGCATATCTAATCCCAAGATGGACTTGCTGGTAGTCTGCGATGAGGCGGCTCGATTATGCTCAAGTGGCGACAGCAGTGTCACTGATCTCATCGGTGCCATCCGTGGGACGGGGATTGGACTCGACCTGAGCGTGCAATCAGCCGACCTCACTCGGTCAATCTTATCGAACACGCCCAACAAGTTTCTTGGTCGCTGCGCTTCGGCGAACGACTACGACACCATCGGAGCGGCCATGGGGCTGACGACTGACCAGCGCCGCTGGCTCACGACGAATTTGATTCCCGGAATGTTTGTCGGCTGCCTGGGGCAAGGGCAAGCTCTCCGTCGGCCATTTTTGTTTCGCGTACCTGACCTTCGATTCAATCGTCGAAACGGCCAGGACCAACGTGCCAGTAATCATGTTTCCCATCTCTTTCCCGCGAACCATAACCCATTCGAGCAATGAACACACAAACTTCACACGACGCTCACAACCATTCCAATCTGGGACCTTTGAAAGATTTGCCCACGATTGAGGCGGCTGAGTTTGCCAACTGGACGCCGGAGGGTAAGGCACCACAGTCACCTTGCCAAGTGAAGCCAGCGTCAACTCCAAAACAAAACACAGCCCTGCTTAGGCTTTTGCGGGCTATCGTCGATCACCCCGGCATGCCGTCCAGCAAGTATCCCAAGCTCACCCAGATGAGCCCCCGTAAGGCGGTTGAAGTTAGAAAACAACTGGTAAAGCAAGGGCTGGTCCGAGAGACCGAGCTGCAGACGAAGGCGCGCGGTCGGGCGGCAATTGTCCTCACGCCCACCGAGGCAGCCGTTGAGGTTCTCCATGCCCAAGATGCAGACCAGTTCACAGGAGGATCAACAGCATGAACGGCGGCTACATCCACGATCGCAATATATTGGACCCGCTGGTACACGCGTTCCAGGAAACGGGCGCAAAGGTGCAGTTGCAAAGCCGCTCGCACTCTGCTGGCCACATCGGCTACTGCGACCTCACTGCTCGATTCCCGGATGGCCTGTTCGTCGCTGTCGAGATCGAAATGACCACTCGTCGAATCGCTAACGACATCCAAAAGGCCATCGATTTAGGAGCGGACGAATTGTGGGTCGTCGTCCCCAACCAGAAGGTTTTGCGGGCAAGTAGACAGCGTCTGCAGCAGCTTGCCCCGGGACCGGACGTGCCCGTTTTTATTCTCACTTTACCCCAAGCACTGAAACGAGTTAGCGATTGTATTCCCCTGCTATAGCTTGGGAGGGGAAATCAGGAAATCAGGAAAACAAATCCCATTTTGGAGGAAAATCACGATGGAAATGAAATGGCCGAATGTGGCTGCCTTTGCCCTGGCAATTATAGCGTTCTTTACTGCCGTCAACATGCACGAGGACATTAGTGCCTTTTTCGGCATGATGCGGCACCTCGGTTCGAACTCTTCGATTTCGAACCGGACGCACGGTCTCATGGCATTTGGGCTAATACTAGTGGCACTCATGGGCGTACTGAGGATTTTACTGAACAGCCAAAATCGTAAACCTTAGCAAGCTGTTTTGTGTTTTTTTCGTTACTCAACTCGAAAGCAGGAGAAATATCATGCGACAAATGGTCAATGGCAGAATGGTGGACGTACCTCTGGAGCATGACGGGTCCGTCGACTCAGACACGCTGCGTGAGGTTGCCGCAATCCCGAAGAACAGAACCTTGGTGCAGCAGCTTCCCACGGGGGAGAACCTCATCGTCAATCCCGGAGAACGCATTCTGATCAACCCTAGAGATTATTTTCGAGACATCCCAGACCACGTGCGTGGTAAAAGGAAATCGAGCAATGAGCACCCTTGATCGTGATCTCAGGAATCTGTCCCGGGCAGGATTCTCTCTATGGATCGATGAGCGAAGGCGGTTCGTCATCGTGGAAGGCGTGCACCTGCCCCATGGGTATGACCGCCCAAAGATACCTGTGCTCATTGAATTGCCAAGTGTGTACCCCAGTCTTGCACCCGGTGTAGGGAAGGATCGCATTTATATCCCTGGCGACATCCGATATCTAGGCTACTGCTTGCGAGATGTCCATACTGGCGCCATTCCTCGTTACCATACGCCAGGTTGGAACGGCTGGGCTTGGCTTTGCTACGAGCAAATCGCCTGGAATCCATTACGCGACGACATGATTGCCTTCATTGAGATGGTACGAGCGAGTCTTACTGACCCTGAAACTCTCTAGGAGAAACTGAAATGAAACGAGCTCTTCATAATACGCCCGTAGGCTTTGGCCCTGAAAGAGTATTACGCATTCGCCAACATGAGGCGGAGGAGTTGTTCGCGCACATGCGACAAGATGAACGAAAAGAGCAAATGGCCTTTGGGCTCGGCTACCATCAGCAGACGGCCCAGGGGACCATATTTCAAGTCAATGACATTATCTTACCCGATGAGTCAGATTTGGCACACCAATCGGCGGGTGGCGTTACGCCGACACGCGAGTTTCTGAGTTATGTTTACTTTCAGGCTTTCCAGACCAAGCAGGATATTATCGAATTCCACACGCATCCTGGTGCGTGCGTCCCGCATTTTAGTGGGATCGATGAAACCTATGCATATCCCAACGCCGAGTACATGTCGGAACACCTACCCGATCCGATCACCTTGGTGCTAGTGGTTGGCAACAACCGCTTTGATGCGTTCGATGCGGTTGCGTGGGATCGCGACCTCAAATCGTTTCATGACTTACAACGCATCGAAGTACTCGGTCGCCCTTCAGAAGTGCATCTTGTGGGAGTTCGTCGCAAGGACGCTCCAAGTATTGCCGCATTCTACGATCGGCAAGTGAGAATTCCAGGATGGAATCAGCAAGGACTGGCTCAGCTGCGCATTGGCATCGTGGGAATGGGTGGCAACGGGGCTCATCTGTTCCAAACCTTGCTTCAAATGGGGGCAGCCGAACAGGGATTCTTTGCACTGGTCGATGCCGATGAAGTCGAAGCTTCGAATATTCCTCGTATCCCTTACGCGACCCCTGAGGATGTAGGGATGCCCAAAGTGACGCTCGCTGCACAGTGGGCTGGCAGGCGTAGTTCAGCGATTGCGATTTACCCGTATCCATGCATGCTTTCCGAATCTGCTGCACAAGATCGGCTCAAGAACGCTACCGTGTTATTCGGCTGTGTCGACAATGATGGTGGCCGCATGATGCTCAATGACTTGGCCATTCGATACGGCATCCCTTTAATCGATTTGGGTTGTGACGTGATTGTTGAGGATGAAGAGGCAATCGTCGGAGGGCAAGTGAGGGTGGTCTTGCCCGGCGAAAACGCCTGTCTCGTATGCTGTCATGGGTATGACCCCGCCCAAGCGGCAATCGATCTGATGGATGCTCGCGAGCACGCCCAACGTGCCGTTCATGGTTACGTTCGTAATTCATCTGTAGAAGCTGCTCCGAGTATTGCCAACCTTAATTGCCTGACTGCACAAGCTGCTATTGCTCAGCTCTTGGCAATCGTGAATGGAAAACAGTTTGGCAATTGGGATTATTTTCATTTCGACCAGTCAACGCTCAGTACGATCACCGCATCCACCAAGCACAATGAGGAATGTCCCTGCTGCGGTCGGGAAGGAAACCTAGGTAAGGGATATCGCGATGAATGCGGAAGTTGCAGTTCTGAATTGTTGCTCACCCATATCGAACCCGAAACCGTCGATAGTGAGTGGTAAGAAGCAATATGCATATTACACCACATAGAGTTTTCCAATGGACGCAAAAGGGGCTGAGAGAATTACAGACATCACAAATATCCTGACGCAACTCAATGATCGGTTATCCAGAATTGAGACTGCACTGAACGATGGGCGCGAGCCTGCGTTCCAAAAAGAATGGTATACAGTGGCTGAAGCAGCCGAGATCCTAAGCAAGGCCCCCTTTACTGTTCGTGAATGGGCTCGACTTGCTCGAATCAATGCCATGAAGCGCCCCAGTGGCCGAGGAGCAGCCTCAGAGTGGATGATCTCTCACTCGGAGATTGAGCGGATCCAAAACAAAGGGCTGCTTCCTCGTGATTTGTAGAGCAAGGTCGTAAGCATGTATCGGCTTGATTTGTCGAAGAACAAGAGGGCCCCTACGTAGAGCTTCGATACTGCATCGCTTAGGATTTTGCTGAAGTCGTAGCGAGTACGAATGATTGCACTGCCATGAATGGAAATCCGAAGAACCGCCTGAAAATATAGCACCAGGCTGCGGCTCTCGGTTGGCCGGAAAAGCATTAGCTGCTTGTCTTTACTATATTGATTACAACACTCTGTTTTCCACAAAACTGCTTCTCAAAGCTGACTCGCAAGGTATTGCTCCCGCGCAGGTCGGGGTGGGAATTCGATGGTACTATGGGGTAGGTGTTTCGGAAAATGCGATGGAAGCAGAACAAAGGCGTTGCCAGTACGTTATACAAGGGTCTCAGAAATCCTGTGAGAGTCTACAAGATGGGGACGGAACAACTTCGAATGAGTTTATGGACGAAGTCGACACATATTTTGGTACAAAGGAATGGATAGTTGGTTTATAGGATATCTCGCAGCGGAATGGAGTGGATTCAAAACAAAGGCCCCCTTCCCTCCCCTATTTGCCCCCCCATTGTTGGACTGTGGCTGGCCGCCTGTGGCGACCTACGGGCCTCAGAGATAGCCGAGTACAGATGGCGGATGTTCAGTTGAAACTGCCCGGCCACACTTCCGGATTTTGGTGAACGAGACCAACGGAGGTCGCCCGCTTATGATGCTGTTGAGGTGGGGCCGGGGGACATGAGATGATCTGATGATGCGACGCAAAGAACGGTTAGCAAAGTGTTCAAAACCCGGCGATCAGATCGTCTGTTATTGGCATCCGGATCGGTAGCAGGTGGTGTAATCGCGGCACACACTTCGGAGCCGGTTCCAGACGGCGCGCAAGGTGCTGGGACCGGAGTGGCTCTTCAGGCGTCCGCAAAGATTGATACCGTCACCCTGCAATTTCGTAATGCGCCCTAGGTGGCTGAATGAACAAAGTCTCCCTCAAAGTGGCAAGACTAAGACCGGGGTCAAATAACGCATGCGAAAACCACGACTGAGATGAACATGAGATTCGCCACTAGAAGGTTACGGATGTCCGTATCGTGTAGCAGAAGGGCCGTGTTGAGAACGGCGACTCCGCCTGCTAGAAGATGACCATATGTAATTCGAGACATCGGTGGGATCGGTACTTCCAGACGCTGTCCGAATTTACAATACAGTGAATATTCGGTCCATTCAAATGATGGAAACGTCCAGCTCTCTCCGTAGTAGAATGTCAAAAAACCAATGCCAATGAGCGCGAGGCCCACCCGTACCATTCGCGGCTGGTCCCTCAGCCCTGCCCAAACGATGGTGGCTAGACCGATCATCAAGAGACCACTGCGCGCCAGGGCCAGGTAGGTAGGCTGGTCGATGAACTCGGCAATGCCTAGCCAAAGCACAAAGGGACTAAAGAGGCACAGGATGAATAATAAGAGGAAGTGAGAAAGACCTCTCATGCAATACCTTCCTTTCCGTCTCCTTCAGACAGAAGCCCAGCGCAATTGTTCACTGGGATGCAACGCGGCGGATCGCCGGCAATGATTCTGAATGGCATCCGAGTGTCTCGGGTGGCAGCTTCAGCGAAGATACCGCCAAGCAGACTATCTGCCGCATATTCGTAGGGTCGCGCACCGAAGCAATGACTCGAGGTTTGATCAAGGATTGCTGCGACGACAGCCGGATCGATGTATTCGATGCGCACACCATATTCCTCTCCAAGATTCCTCACTGCGAGAGCGACGACATGGGCCATTGCTCGTTCGGACAGAGGTTTGAAGAGGAGAAATGCTCCGATCCGGCCGATTAGTTCGGGGGCAATACCTGCAGAGTGAAGGCCCCGGCGACATAGCTGGTCGATCTGGGCAGGATCGTCGAAAGCGTCCTGACGAGTTGCCTCGTCGACAAGTGATTCATTTTCGAGATTGCTGGTAAAGATGAAGACAGATTGACAACAGTTGATTTCTCTTGTGCCTGAGGCATTCCGCGCTGACGTCGAAAGCCTACCCGCATCCATCGCATTCATGAGTGTTTGGAGGACGGTCGGGTGCGCCTTTTCGATCTCGTCGAACAACACGATATGCCTCGGGTTGGCCGCCAGCGCGTCGGTCAGCTGCGCTCCTTCGCCGTGGCCAACATAACCTTGCGGTGCACCTAGCAGTTGACTCCGGCGATGAGCCTCCCCGTACTCTGACATGTCCAGTCTTGTAGTTGCATAGCCTCGACCCTCCGGCATAAGGCACTTGATCACCTTGGGGAGGACCTCCGCGGACTTCGTCTTGCCGACGCCAGTGGTCCCCGCAAACCAGAGCGTGCAGGGGCGACGCGGAGAGCGTCGTGCCAGGTGACGGACAATGCGTTCTGCTAAACTTGGAAGCACGTGATCTTGGCCAAAGACTTCTCGACCGAGCTCTCGGGTTACGTCCTCGGCCTTGAGATGGATTACCTGGTCCTCTGTACGAGAACGAAGTGCTTCAACGGCATCGACATCCGTCAATGAATCATTGGAGTACGCCTGCCCGCTTACACCATGGCCGACCGAGGAAGCGGGCTGCGCATAGAGTGTTAGAAGGTTGGCTGTCACCCAACTGCACGCCACCGCCGAATTTGGGAAACGACACTCCGTATGATGCAGCCACTGACGTACTTCTTCGCCAGCAGAATCGCAGTGCACACGTGGCCGTACTTTAAGTGCGACGAATTTGCTGGCCTTATCGACAATCACGGTCACCGATGCCCGAACCGGATTTGCCCCCTCGGGCATTGGCTGATCCGCAAATTCGACCCGTCCGCCCCCAGAGCGGGACAGCTGATCTACAACTCGTGTGAATTGATCAACAAATTCGGCCATGTGTTATCCCCGGTTCACTTTGGCATTTCGCGAGTATCCTCGAACTTGCCCAAAGCACTGTGGAGGTCGCCGTTGCCCCCACATTCAGGGCAGATCGGTCGGTCCTTTATCCCGTCCTCTGGCTCCTGAGGAAGCCACACCACGTCGTCGAATAAGCTACGGTCGTGGTCGACAGTACCAAAGACGCGATCAAAGACTTTCAGACCAAGAGAAGCGGCAATGTCCGGATCCATGCGGATCTGGATCAGGTTCCGATTGCCGATTCTGCGGAGAAGGCCACCAAACCGTGGATGGTTTGTGCCATGGTGTAGAAGCGCCATCAGCATGAATGATTCAAGGCCCGCCAGACGTTGAGTGGCACAGATCGGTGCTGAGGAAGATCCTACGGTATTTTGGAAGCCTTCTTTCAGGAAGGCTCGATACCTCGTCCAGAGCACACAACGATGGCACGCTCGCGTAGTGTCCGGGTGCGTGAAGGTAATCTCAGCGCCCAGCCCACGTTCATACATTTGTGATGCCAGGGTAGGAATTTCCCACTTCAGGCCAATGCGGTTGTTACGCGCTTGGGCTTCAAATGAGTCGGTTCCTGCCACACTGACCGTCACGCTCGGCGGTAATTCCCTATAGATGTCGCCGCCGAACCCTGGAAGTGGCAATTCCATCATCGGATCGTGAAGCAGCCTTTGAAAGGCGGGGTCGTCGATCTCGTCTACAGATTGTTGCAGTGCGACCACACGTATATTGGGATTGATCCGAATGAGCTCTCGCTTTACTGCTTCGACCTTGGGCAATCCAATCTCGTCACGGTAGACACCCTGTGTCGCTATGTTGCTCTCCGAAACGACATCCGGGTCTATCAGGATGAATTCCTGGACGCCAGCACGGGCACAGTAGAGAACCGTGTCTCGGATGCCACCGACACCGATAAAGACCAGTCGGCTAGCAGCCAACCGGGCCAGATCGTACGCCTCATGAACGCGGATGTATTGCCCTGAAATATCGACGATCGCTCGGCCTCTTGACTCACTCAGAACATCGGCCGGTGATTGGATGACCACCGGCGGACGCTTCGGGCCAAGCGTTGAAGGTTCCGACTGAGAATGATCGTGCGCGTCGGCAATAATTGGCTGGTCGTTCTCATCAACAGGTACGAGCTCGACCAACTCCAGATTGCCTTCTCGGTCGAGCGTGTACGGAAAAACTTCATATGTGTGTCCGTCGACAGCCGGGATGACGATCCAGATGTGCAGTTCTTCGAGTGACCGCTTCGCCTCGAGAATCTGCTGGCCATACTCGCGATCGCCCGACGAGGGTCTATGAACTCCCGGGGGATGCGAGTGAGGGCCTCCGATGTATTGAATTCCGTTTGGCTTCCAATCATCGTTGATGATATCGTTCAGTCGCTTCACATCGGGCATGTTGCTGACGGTTGTGCCTTTGGAAGTCTCATCAAATGCGTAGTGTGTGATGACGTCGGTTTCCGAGTTTATGCCCAGCATGCCACTCTGCTCGGGACGTTTGGACCCGATGGTCTTGTGTATCTTTCGTAGCACGGAATCCTCGCGGACGAGGATCTGCCTGCAATTTGTCTTTCGAAGCGAAGGGGTCAATACGGAATCAATCATCGCACTTCTCCTATTTCTCCAATGGAAAGTGGCAAGTCAGCAATCAGAACTTCTTGCCGTAGCGGATATACTGCTCGGTTTTTTCGCACCAGGTGGCCGCGACCTGTTTAGCCTTCCGAAGTGTTTGGAGCGGCTCGGTCCAGCACACGTAACGTCCACAGCTGTCGCTCAACCGATGGGTGCTATGTGCATCGTCCGGTCGCCCGCAATAGTCAGGCTGCGATGCGATGTAGGCGATCCAATCCCCATTCTGCTGTTCCTGAAATCTGAAACGGAATAGGTGCGATCCGCTTCTGGTTCTGTAGGTGTCATTAACACTTCTCATCGTCCATTTCTCGTGCTAGCCGAGGTGATCGAGGATTCTCGGACAACTCTACGCGAGCTGCGTTGCGTAAAGCGAGCCGAGACCCCAAGTGACGTTGAGGTCCCAGCCCTCCGTTGTTGCTCATTGAATCACGGAGCAACGCGCGCCTGGGGAGAGGTGGTGATCTTCGCTGTGCCACGTGCCAGCAGGGAGATCGTCATCCCCGCCGTACCACGTGCCAACAGGTAGATCGCCGACTCTCTCGGAAAGCGACCGACATGGCCACTCCCGCTCGTCAATAGCGGCGTCGAAGTATGTGCTGTAGCACCACATGACTCGGCTCCTTTCTAGAAAGATATGTGCATCCCACCCAGAGCCGGAATGCTGGCTCATTCGATCACGTAATCTGCTTTGATCCCAGTGCGGCAGTCACAATGCAGACTTTTTTCGCAGGTCGGGCCTCTGGTCGGTTCCAGAACAAAATCAAGAATCCGAGCCAATGCTTATTGTCATACGACAATAGAATATACAAAGCTATTGTCGTTCGTCAATAGGTGCGGGTAAAAAAATTCTCTGGGGATCTCGGGGAGGTCAAGGTGCAATGGGGCGACCTGGCTCCCGTGGTGCGAGTTTGAAGGCGACGAGCTCGTCAACCGAGAAATAGAATCGACCGTCGATCCGGATCCCAAGCCCGTGGGTCTCGACATAGCAGTTGACCCGCTGTCTTGTCACCTCCAGGAAACTAGCGGCCGTTTGGACACCAATGACCGGGAACCGATAGCGAGCTTCTTCGTCCTCAATGCCGATGCGACGAGAGATTTCCTCAAGCGTCTCGCCGCGACGCGCGAGCTCTTTGCAGAGTTTCCGACGCAGGCTGTCGATCTTTGATGTCGGAGCGTCCAGGTTCGCAACGGACCATCGCCCAAGAGAAGCTGGCGTCAATTGCCCGTCATCTAATCCGGCGTCACGCGCCGCTCCAGTTCGGCCTTGTCGGTTTGTCTTTTTCACGGCGTTGGTATGTGAGCGCTTTCGGGTAGCTATCTCTGCAGAATTTGGGGGGAGTTCCGTAGTATACACTCCGATTCTCCTGAATTCCCTATGAATGCAGTACAAACAGGAGAAATGACCAAGTTCAGGTTCCAATCGCCTGGCTCCTACCGTACTGAGTGGTTCTTGGCGAAGTGCATCAGAACGGGGACCGGCGGTTGCGGGAGCCAAGTCCATTCGTGGCTTGAGCCTTATCGGACTCAGATTGCCTGTTCAACGAATCGTTTTTCATACCTCTCCGGAGTCACAACTTTCTCGCCGCCTACGTGGCTGACAACGAAAATTCTGCTATTGAGATAACCACTGTCGGCCAGCACGTTCTCGGTCGCTTCTGACAGATCGGCGATTTTTTCGTCAAAGCTAGTCGTTTCTTTTTGACAAGCGGTTGCGGACGAAGCCAACAAGGGAAAGACCGTGCTCTCCTTCGTGGCCGAGACCACCACCTCAAAGCTGTAGACTTGTACCAAGCCATCGTGTTTCGAGTAACCCCACGTGCTATCGCACTCCACCTCACGCAACCCCTGTGGTATTCGGTTTTTTTGGCTGTCGCTCTTATGCCACAGGGGGCCGCGGGTGGCGATCAGTCTCTTATCAACGGCATCGCTGGTCGGGTCGATCACTCCTTCGTCGATGGCCTACTTCCCCTGTAATGCGATGGCACGGACAAACAGCTCGTGTGCTCGCAGGTAGCGATCAAAGAAAGTGCTTCGTGCTGGCAACTTCTGGACGCCAAGCATCCGTACAGCTACCATAATCATTACTGCCGACAACCAATCGGGGTGCTCGGGCTATTTCCCGTTCCCGTGCGTGGATGTTCTCGTTCTACTTGCATGCAACGCGGGATAGCCATCCTCACCAATGCAGACAAATGCATGCCCTCTTGGCACGCGTAACCATTCTTGGGACCTCCATCGGGCGTCTGTTTCTACTGCGGTAACAGAAACTTAAACCTATGGAGTCCCTTGCGCTTACTTCAATTCAATTCCCAGACACCCTCATCTCTTTAATTCTTTTGTCTTTAGATTCCCCGAGCGATCGTTGGTGTTTACGGAATCCTCGGCGGCAAGTTGGGGAGGTCTCTTTTGACCGCACCATTGCCATAGTACATGCTGATACATTCATCGGAGCAGAAATACTGAATATCTCCCAGAGGCACAACACCTCGTGGTCCACTGACGCATTTTTCAGCGGTGATAACATCTCCTCCGTATGGAATACTACTACGACACTCGGAACATTTTAAGTCGGTTGTTGTGTTTTGGAGTACGATGGGAACAATACCTCCTTTCATCTTATTCAACAGCGCCATTCTCCAAGTTGGCTTAAGACATTGATATGCAATGAACTGATTTAGAAAGCCGTAAAGCTACCACTGGTTCATTCAAAACGACCGAGCTAGTAGCCTGGGTAAATTGCAAGGCAAACCAGTTCAAAACCTTTAAAAACCGACTTTGTTACCATTTGAGAATGAAAACTAAGAGTTATTCCCCACAAGTCGTCCTCTCAGAGGTGGCAAACGACGTACTTAGCATACTTACCCAGCCTGTCACGGCGACTCAGTTAGCTCGGCAGCTGAGAATTCCATTGGATCGATGTAGCAATGTACTTTCAGGGTTATGCAGTCAGGGTTTGATTTGTTGTGTAAATCCCGAAGCCACGCGAAGTCGTTTGTTCTGGCTTTCAGAGTCAGGACGAAAATACAAAAATGCGCAGGAAGCCCATCCGGTTGGCACAACCGATATGCAAAGCATCGATTGGAGACTGTATGGCACGGTATGTTTCAGCCATCGCAGTGAGGTCATTCGCACACTCAGTGAACCATTGCAGCCAGCACAGATTAAACGTAGGGCAGCCTTTCGCAAACCCGGACTGAGAATGAGTGCCAACAATGTCCGTGACGTGATTCGCTATCTTAAGTCTCACGGAGTTGTACGACCGGTACACCTCAAGAAGAGAGCTCACCCCTTGTATGAACTTACAGAACTTGGGCACCATTTCCAGCGACTATTGCTGAAAGCGGAGGCCGTGCGATGAATTCTTTCGGAGAGGAGCTAGAAGCGAAATGTGGGCGAATTGTCGAAAGGATGAACAAACAGTATTCAGCTCCCACACCCGCAACTTTTGTGGGACGTGAAATCGCTCTGGTCTTAGACCACATCGGGCAGCTAAAGCGACATCAAGAGAAACAAAGGAAGCAACTAATGAGAAGAGAATTGGAAGTAGGCTCACAGATCCTGAACATCCAGGACCGCGTTGACTTGATACCTGACTGGCAGGAGCGAACGAGAGCGAGAGATGAGGCAAAACGCACTCTCGACCAGCTCATGGGGCAGTCTTACAGATTGGCTTGGGAGAGTCAGACTGCTCTACAGCGACTTCAGGGACGACTTTTAGAGCTATGGAACATGCTCGACCAACTCGCTGAGGAAAATGGATATCGATGATGTGCTCCGTAAACTGGAACCGCTAATGCCTCAGCAGGTGACTCAGTGGTCTCGTACGCTTACATTGGCCCAGCCGACGGTGAAGCAGATGGTGGAAAGACAGGTTCGTTCCACCGCTTATCGAATTCTCGGAGATTATCAGCATCGGATTCTTCTCTCGCTGCCGCCAAAGAATATTTCATCGGGACAGCTGCATCTGGGAACAGTACTGTATGAAGATGAAAAATGGGAGTTTTCGCTAAGACTATCGGAATTGATGCAAAATCTGGCCATCTTTGGCCGTTCCGGTGCCGGTAAGACCAATGTATCGTTTCATCTCCTAAAGCAATTGGTCGATAAAAAAGTGCATTTTTTGTTTCTGGACTGGAAGAGGACTGTTCGGCACTTAATACCACTGCTTGGCAAGAAAATCAAAGTGTACACGCCTGGGCGATCGATTTCGCCATTCCCATTTAACCCCTTCATTGTGCCACCCGGCGTCGATGCCAGTGCTTATGTCAATCAACTCGTCGATGTGATGGCTGATGCCTATACCTTGGGCGATGGGGCAACAAGCGTTCTTCAGAGGGCAATACATGCCTGCTATTCGCAAGGCGCGAAAGCACCTTCGATTCAGCAGGTCCTAAATGCTATTGACGATCTGCCTTCCAACCAAAGATCTGTGGGTTGGAAGATTTCCGCCCAGAGAGCCTGCGAAAGCCTACTTTTTTCTGACACAGTAGCCTCCAGCAGCGCTGATCAACTTGCATTTGCCAAGAATCTCTTGAATCAAAATACCATCATAGAGCTCGATGGAATCGCCGAGAACACAAAGCAGTTCTTGATCCCTCTCCTATGCAGCTGGATCTACTCAGTGCGTTTGGCGAACAACGACCGAGAAAAGCTGCGGTTCGTCATCTTTCTCGAAGAGGCCCATCACACTCTTTACAAGGGACAAAGGGCAAAAGAAACTTTGATGAATGTACTCCTGCGACAGTGTCGAGAATTGGGGATGGGAATAGTCCTCATCGATCAGCATCCTCATTTGATATCTTCCGCAGGGATCGGCAATTGTTACACAACAATCTGTATGAACCAAAAAGATCCGAATGATGTCAGCAAGGCAGTTGGTTTATCTGGAATGGAGGATGCCGACAGATGGTGTCTGAACCAGCTTTCTGTTGGCCAAGGGATTGTCAAGCTGCAAGATAGATGGCGCAAACCCATTTTGGTTCAGTTCCCATTGGTAGACATCAAGAAGGGACTGGTGACGGATGAAATGTTAATGAAGCTAGAAAAGGGCGAGATTTCGTGGTCAGAGATCCGAGAGCGTAGTGGGGTAAAGGTAACAGCAGGCGAACGCTCTCGTTCCGGGGCTACTAGCTTAGAATCCGGTGCCGTGGAGTTACTACACGATATTGCTCAACATCCTGAAGATGGTGTTGATATCCGTTACAGGCGCCTCGGAGCGAGTATTGACAAGGGGAATCGTTGGAAGAATCAACTCGTAGAGCATGGTCTAATTAGTCCGCGACGCGTAAAGGTCGGTCGGACACATCGCGTTCTGCTGCGACTTACCGAGAATGCACTGAAACTGATGACTCCAAGAGAGGGCAGAGATCCTCAGGCTTCATTTCTACATGAGTACTGGAAGCAGCGAATAGCCAAGCACTTCACATCTCAAGGTTATAAAGTTGAATTGGAGGCTCCACGCACCAAAGGAGGAGGAAAAATGGATATTTCAGCATCGAGAGCGTCCGAAAAGGTTTCAATTGAAATAGAAACCGGCAAGAGTGACGTTGTCACCAATGTGAAGCGCGACTTGCTAAGTGGTGCGCAAACGGTATTTGTCGTCGCCACCGATGAGACAGCATTTGGGAAGCTTGAACAGAAGCTAGCAAAGGAGAGATTGCTAATTCCGAATAGGGTGGAGTTGGTGGAAGGAGAAGCGTTGGTCAGACAGGATAAAGGAAAACTCGGAAGTCATGTGGCGTAAACGAATCCACGGTCGATCGCTTGGTCTAGAAGTCTTCGTGAACCCTTGAATCGCAAACCCACGACAACACCCGTTCCATCGACTTCTTTCAGACGAATGTCGTGTTTGTCACCGTCAATAACTGGCCACTCTTTTCCATCGAACCTCCAGCTTTCAGGAAGAGGGTCGATACGGCCGACTGCAGGAAAATAGTCGGTATCGTAGACTGTAGACACATTGAAACCAGTCCGTAGATAGGAACCGATTGTACGATGGTGCGATCGCTCATTGACCGAATAGGTCAACTGATAGTTTTCTGGCCAGCGATGATTTCGGATGGCAGCGAGTCGCGAACGCACCTTTGTATAATCATAAAAAGAGATGTGCGGATGGGATCTGGCCAAATCTTGCCAATCAAGGTCGCTGGCTACATTTGGGCGAAACAGCGGAACAATGCGTTTCGATTTTGCATCGTTTGCGAACCGCTCGAGATCTGAGTCGAGAAGCTGTCGAAATCGTCTGGGATCCTCTGTTAGTAGCTGCGATCGGTTAATCATTGCGTTCCGAACGGGCTTGGTCACAGTCCTACCGGAGAACCAAAGATTGCAAACTGCCGAACAGTATCCTGCTTCCGGACAGACATTCTCAGGTCCCCTCCGATGAGGCGCCAGTGAAAGCCCAGCTATCAAGTATTCCAGTCCCGACTGTTTGGCGAGTTTGGTATTACTACCGATGAGCGAATACCGCATCCTCCAGATGCATCTGGAGCAGAGCAATTAGCTGTGTTGGACTATCCAGACAATACATATGTATTCCTCCCTTGCCATATACTTTCGATTGGAACTTCCTATTAAATAAGGATTCCAGGGCACTTGTTCTGTCGGCCATGTATTTTCTATAAAATGCTGGTTTTTATTGAATGAACTGGTTTCGGTTGAGTACGCCCTCGACATCGGCATCCATGACGCCAAGGTAGTGGAATCATCGGATGAAGTTTTTGAGAGAGGCCTGTATTGAAGGCTAAGTACAAAGCTTCGCCCTTACCCAAAGACTTTATCAATCTCATGACGCTGAAAGCTGGGGAAAAGATGGCGATAGCGTTTACGCATAGCGTCGGTTTGGTGCCCTGTCCATTCGTCGATCATCCTCTGGTCTACACCTCTTGAGGCGCAATTGCTGATAAAGCTGTGGCGGAAGATGTGCCAGCCTTTGATTTTGCCCCACTTGCTGGTAGCGATTGTACGGGCCAAATGATCCGTTGCTTCATCCGGAGAAACACTTAGCAAGTTCTCTCTGCGAGCTTCATTTCGAAGCCGCATTACGCGATGATCGGCAGGAAAGGTATAGATGGAATTGCCGATCCGGGAGCACCACTCCGTGAGCGATTTCCTTAGGCGGTCACTGAGGGGAACGTGACGGTAGGATTGCTTACCACGAGTGCGTTTTCGCTCGCGAATTAGAATAGTCCCTCCTTCGAAGTCGATGTCCGCCTGCCAGGACCTGCAGAGCTCGCTTCGCCGAGCCCCTGTATGTGCTGCCATGACCGACATCGGATACAGAAAACCGTATATGGAATTCGTTTCAATGTAATCCAAATAGGCTTCCAGTTCTTGGGTACTGAGATACAGGCAGTCCCAGAGATCTTCGACGATACCGTTAGAAATGCCCCGACTTTGTCGTCGCTCGATTTCCTGCCAGGTAAGGAATGGGGGTGACTCTGTGAACAGCGGATACTTGATACCGTGATTGGGAAAGTCTGCCTTTACATGGCCAAAGTTTATTGCCCATCTCCACAGTGTACGGAATGTAGAAATTTCCTTGCGGATTGTGATCGTGGAAACCTGTTTGCCGCGTTTACCCGATTCGTTAGAGCGAACCGCAATGTAGCGTTGAAGCTGCGCGGTTTGCACCGAAGAAAGTAAGGTCTTCGGCCCCAGAATGCGAGCCACGTGGTTCATATGGATCTTGGCAATACGAAGGGTTTCTGGTGAGTGAGAGTCTCTGGGCAGTGAGTCCAGATAAGAGTCATAAAGCTGCCCGAGTGAAATCTGGTCTGTCGGTCTCGGCTTTTGAAGCAGCCGACCGTCGGAGGAAAGAAAAGTCACGAGGTCGGCATCTTCGGGTATCAGTAGTCTTCCTCGTTTTACGAGTTCAATATTCTCTTCGATCCGAGATTGGAGCTGTTCGGCATTAACGAGCTTCCGTGTGCGTGCCGATGTCCTGTAACGTCTTCCGCAGAAGCGAAAACACACGTGGTAGATGCCAGTTTTTTCCTGTTGGAGCCAAGCCATGGGGGGAGATTCCTTGTGTGGTGAATTGTTCACCAGTGGCCACCTGAGACCACCGATATAAGACCAACACAAGTTCAACGTTGCCCCGTATTTGCCCCGCGTGGGGCTGGAGCAACGAAAAAGGACTTAAGGTCGATTCCCTTAAGTCCTTGAGATATCCGCAGTTACACGGACGACTACCTAGTTTTAGCTAGCTCCCCGGGTAGGACTCGAACCTACGACCCAGCGGTTAACAGCCGCTTGCTCTACCAACTGAGCTACCAGGGAATGGCCGCTTAAGAAACGGCAAGTCCTCATAATATCTGACGGAGGATATGGGAACAAGAGCCGATTGTAGCTCCCATAAACTTAAACTTTTCGGCGGGCGAAGACACTTCGGCACTCTGGGAAGACCGGAAAACGCGGCCGTTCGGTGAAGGGCTCTGCTGCTAGTCCAAAATTCTTTCTAGGACCACGCATTTTCCATTGTCGCAGTGTTCCACGCTGGTCATATAGGCCCTGATGAGTGCGAGGCCACGACCCCCGGGGACTTCTAAGTTTTCCTCGTTGCAACAATCGGGAACCTCTGTGGGATCGTATCCACTCCCCTCGTCAGTGATGCGTGCATAAAAACGCTTATTCGAAAGTTCGCATTCGACGTGTACACTTTTAGAAGGATCATGCTTATTGCCATGCCGAACAGCATTGCTGATCGATTCCTCAAGTGCCATGTGAACTCCAAAAAGAATTTCTGCACTCCAGCCGTAACCTTGGAGGGCAGTAAGCACTTCTTGGACAAATTCATGATAGGCCGTCAATGTGCTGGGCAAAACTCGATCGAACTTTCGCGGCTGTGAAGTAGAAGTCATGATGTTGCGAAACTCAGGAATCAGGCCATAGTGCTGCAGTTGAACTGGAGGACTAGGCATCAAAGCACTGCCAAGGCATCAGCCTCATTGTCTTTAATCGTGAAAAGTTTATCCAGATTGGTAATCGTGAATACCTGGTATATTTCGGGGGCGATATTAGATAGAATTAACTTCGCTCCACTGCGCTTAGCCTTCTTCTCAAACGTGATCAATTTCCCCAGCGCTGCAGACGAGAGAAACTCCACATTGGCAAAATTCAGAATCAACTTCTGGCGTTTTCCATCTTCCACCAGTGAGAACAGTTCTTCGCCCAACTCCTGAATAGTTTCTGGATCAATGATTTTTTGATCTTTGAAACGAATTACGCTTACAGAGGAAGATTCGCTAAATTCAATTCGATTCATCATGATTTATCCGATGGCGATATAGCATTAGGTGCGGCTTAAGTTCACGCAACCAAAGTAGCAAAAGACATCACCCCAAAGGTAATCATGTCTTTACAAGCGATAATATCTCACCGTTGAAAGGTGTCAAGTCGACCATGCTAAGTCCATATCATGAACGTATGCTCACCAACACACCGTCATAAGTCGACGAAGGCCTCAATTTACAATTTGCTCGGGAATTGGAGGTGGCACTGATGACTTGTAGACAGCCCGACTGATCAGGATGTGATTTCGACCATTGAATTCCGTGACAACGCCGTTCACACTCCAGCGGATACTTTCAGATTCATCGGAGCTCTTCAATGTACGTACAATGCGTTCGAGATTGAGATTCGGCAGTGCCCCAAATTCATATTTGTCCTCGGTCACAAAGGTGGCTCCTTCACCATCTTGGCGAAAGTAGCCGCCCTTATCAACTATCAAAGTCCCTTCGCGAATACGAATTTTGCTGGATTCTTCAAACTCACCCCTTGAGTGTTTGCTGGGACTGAACTGACCCGAGACACTTGGCACAGAATTGTGGTTCTCCTTCGCAAAGAGAGATATACCCAGAAGTGGTAATAGAAGCAGCACAGCGAGCGATAGTTTCGAAAATCGGCGCAAGTGTTCAAGTAGGCGATACATATGTGGCTTTCTCGATCTCTGGATGGACTAAATTCTGGCGACAGCCCCGAAATTGGCTACCGTCATCCGCCAGGCTTTTTCATAGCCATGCTGTGGAGAATCAAGACCGCGCCAAAGGAGATCAAGCACCAACCAAGCCATTCAGGAGGATTGATCACCTTCTTCGGCAATGCACCAACATCACTGGTAAACGAAACCATGGTGGCACTGCTGCTAGAGGATTGAGTACGTTCTGCCAGGAATCGAGTAGCATGCTCATTCAAAACATAGGAACTAACCATTCGTAGTTGGAGTCCTACGAGAATAAACACAATGCCCAGAAAAAAATACTGGTTGCGATTGAGTTCCACGGTACGGTCCTTCCCAAGCGCGTTCTTTCACGCTTTCGTTGAGCTGAATTCCTCGCTGACTGTAAAGCTACAGAAAGATGCTGCCACTTCATTGAGACTTATCGATTGAGTGGGCCGTAAAACTCCAGCATTCCACCGCGATGATGCAATCATGCCGATGGTAAGACTGTTGAAGTAAAAGGGGGAAGTGACGATTTGCACAGTTCTATGATGGCTTGCGTCTCCCAAGAGGAAGATGGGGCGGATTCTACTGGGGATTCCGATTAAGTAGTCGGTCGATTCCTTGGTTAAGTGAGTCATTGATGGCGTTGTCGAGTAAATCCCGTCGATTGGCTTGCACGAGGGCGGCAGCGACCTGTGCATTTTGTGCCCAGTCAGCCACTTGAAAATCTCTGATGTCGACATAGGTCGAAGCCAATTGAGCCTGCACCTTAGGCACAAAATGGTACCCTTCCCTGGAATGAATCACATGAAAATTCATAGCAAAGTAGATAAGTGCCCCACCGCAGATTACCCCTGAAAGGAATGTCAGAATGCGACGCATGGAATAACCCACCCCTCTTATTAAAAGCCTGAACTTCGGTCGACCTCCTAAGTCTAGCAGAATCTGGTAGTTACCTCCCCTTCGAATTCAAGGACAATTTCTTAATCGATTGGCGATTGATCCAAGCATCCAGTATGCCATTGTATTTTTCGGTGCAAAATGGAGCTCGATGAGGATTAAGACGAAAATTGCGGTTATAATGGGGAGTGAAGAGAACCTTTGTTGCTGATTGCCTCAATTGCTTGACTTACCCATCAGGGCCTGGCAATTCTGGATTATTGGCATGCTTTTCTCCGCACAAATCACCTTGGCGCAGTACGTTTTCAGGTATCCCACTGAAGCATATCTGTTGCTACGACTACCAAACAAGTTGGATTTCAATGCGCGCACAATACAAGAGTAACCAGGTTGGAATGCTGTTCTTGACAGTGTTGGCCTGCTTGTTGGTTGTTGGTTGCTTTCAAAGCAAGTCGAACCAGTCTTCTACCTCCGATCAGCAGTCGCGTTCAATCTACGCCTTGGGGCGAATCGAACCTGCCTCGGGAATTATTTCGGTGAGTGCGGTTCCTGGGGAACGCTTGATGCTTCTCGATCCTGATGTCACAGTAAACCAACAGGTGCCTGCTAACGGGATTTTAGGGCTTCTCAGTAGCTTTGACCTCGGCAAGGCCCAACTCAACGCTCTAATAAAGAAAAAAGATCTCGCTGAGAAAAACCGCACACATCAAATCGCTGTTGCCGTAGCCCAAAAAGCACAAGCTGAAGCTTCTCTGGCCCAGGCAAAAGCCAAGCTTAGAGAACTCGAACTGCAAGAGGACAAACTCCGTTCGTTGGAAACCGCCAGCATGCTTGCCAATGAGAATCTCATTCGCCTCGAAACATTGCATGCAGATGACCCTGATCTCGTGACGGACTACCAACTGAGAAAACAACGCAACGAGATGGACACAGCCTTGGCGGATTACCATATTGCGAACGATAGTTACGACACCACCAAAGAAGCTGCTGAGAAGGCCGTCACTGCCGCGGAAGCAAATATCTCGGTAGCAAACCTTTCACTCAAACAACTTGATCAAAAATATGAGGAGCAGGCGATCAACCAGGAAATCGAGGTCGCCAAGGAGACCCTTAAAAGATCGGTGCTTCTATCTCCTCATGTTTCTCCGGACTCTCTGAAGGACGTGCTGAGCGTTGAGAGCAAAGCCGATCACAAGACTGGTTCTACCGAGGACCGTGGCCCTTACACTGTCTTGAAGACATATTTACAGCCCGGTGAGTTCATCACTCAAACGCCCATCATGCAGTTGGGAGACCTCCGACAGATGGTCTGTATCGCCGAGGTTTACGAGGCAGACGTCAAGAATCTCAAAATCAACCAACCAGCCACAATTCATAGTCCTTCACTATCAGGAGAGTATGCCGACCGAATTGACCCCCAGACTAACGAGCGTACAGGTGGGATCCCTGGGCACATAGTACAGATTGGAGGCGTCATCGGATCGCCTGGTTTGGCAAGTCGAAACCCATTGGCTCCAGCCGATCGCAGCGTCGTCGATGTGCGGATTGCCATCGATGATCCGGACGCGAATCATGCCCTCTCACGACTTGTGGGGCTGGAACCGACCGTGGAATTTGGCAGGCTAGATAGTGCCTCAGTCACTGCTTCCGACAGGACCTCCAGTTCCAAATCCAATGAAAGACCTCACTCTCGAGAGAACAATTAACGATTACCCAGGGACGATCCAATCTGCGATACAAGTCAAAACCTGGTTTGGGCATGACGGCAATGCGAATCCATGAAAACCCCCCTTGCATGGAAGAATCTTGTTCATAACAAAGTCCGCACGTCTATTGGCGTGGCTGGGGTGAGCTTTGCTGTCATTCTAATTTTCATGCAGCTGGGATTTTTGGGGGGCATTATTCATACCGCCACTCAAATATATGACGCTCTCGAATTTGATCTAATGCTGCGCTCCCCCGCCTACCTGCATCTCACAGAGGCTCGATCCTTCCCACGTTCACGCGTGTTGCAGGCAGCTTCACTATCCGAAGTGGCTGAGGCGCGGTCGTTCTATCTGGGACTGAGTGAATGGCAAGCTCCTGCCTCTGTTCCAGCAGTCGAATCAGCCAAAACTTCTGAAGCGATAGAGGAAGAAGGTGATTGGCGTGCCATTATTACCATGGGAACCGACCCCAAAGACCCAGTCTTTAACCGTCAGGAAATTAATGATGAAGCCCGCAAGCTCTCGGATTCTACGTTTGTACTGGTGGATGTGAAATCGAAGAGCGAATATGGCCCAGCGGACGATGAGAAATTCAGTGAGACAGATATCGGCGTCGAAACAACCTTGGGACCCCACCGAGTTCGTATTGTAGGCCTCTTTGAACTGGGGACTGGTATGGCATCCAACGGGGCCTGCCTTACCAACCCAGAAGGCTATGTGCGGGCATGTCCCTGGCAAACTATTGATGATGTAAACTTTGGATTGATCAAGCTCAAGGATCCTTCAGAAGCCGAATTAGTGCGTCAAAAACTGCTGAGTATTTATGGAATTCCTTCTAGAGATGAGAAATCTACTTTTTCACTCACAGCAGCGGCACTCACGAATACCGACGTAGAGATTTTGACCCGCCAACAAGCCCTGGACCGCGAAGAACATCGCTGGGTTCATGAGACCCCTTTGGGTCAGATTTTTACGCTGGGTGTGTGGGTAGCGCTCTTTGTAGGAGTGGCAATCGTTTATCAAGTGCTGTCGACGGACATCGCCAACATGATGGGCGAGTACGCGACCCTGAAAGCCATGGGCTATGGAGCGAAGTACTTGACCAAAGTCGTCCTGCTGCAGGCTGTTCTGCTGGCGGTGGTAGGATACATCCCTTCGATTATCGTGTCCTGGGGACTCTACCGTCTGGTCGAGAAACTCTCGGGCATGCCAATGAACATGACCCCTGGTATCGCTGCATTGGTATTGGCGCTGGCAATCACCATGTGCGTACTCTCTGGATTAGCAGCCTTGCGGAAACTGTATCAAGCAGATCCTGCGGACCTATTTTGACACTCAATGTTTTCAGATGAAATCCTTCGGCAAAACACCACTGGCTTGGAAGAACCTGACGCACGACTGGCGTCGACTCGTGGTGGCGATCTGTGGCATCGCGTTTGCTGTACTATTGATGTTTACTCAGGTGGGTTTTCAGAATGCGCTCTTTGATAGCCAGGTCAAATTAATCGACGATCTTGAGGGTGACATTTTTCTTATAAGCAAGGCAAAGTTCACACTCGCTTCCGAAAAACGATTCCCGATTTCTCGGCTCAATCAGGCTCGCTCATGCTCCGGGGTCCAAGGGGCCTACCCTTTATATACCGAACTCACGACTTCGGTATTGCGACGCATGGAAAATGGCATGGGAAATCGCGGCTTTCCCCTCCGGTCGATCGGTTTCTACCTTGATGATCCGGTCTTTGACTTGGACGCAGTCAATCAGCATCTCCTACGTCTAAGATCCCAGGGAACGGCTCTGATAGACGGTAAAAGCAAACGCAGCAAGTTCCCCTTCCCTTATGATGACGATGATGCGCTGGCTCAGGAACACGTGGAACTAGCCGACAAGCAGATCTCTTTGGTGGGGAAGTTTGAATTGGGAACCGACTTTGCCCATGACGGCAACCTCGTAATGAGCGCCGAAAACTTTGCCAAGTTCTTCCCCCATCGCGTGCGCACGGGAAATCCTCTCGATGTAGTCGATATTGGGATCATCGATGTGCTACCCGATGCCGATGTCGAAGAGGTACGCGCACGTATCGAACAGACGATCGACAAGGATGTCCAAGTGCTGACACGCGAAAAGTTCCGTAAGGATGAAATCGGCTTCTGGGACAAGAGCACTCCTATTGGCACAATCTTCATGGCAGGTAAAATCATCGGCTTTATCGTCGGCATGGTTATTTGCTACCAGGTGATCTATTCGGATATCGCCGATCACATGGCCGAGTTCGCCACGCTCAAAGCCATGGGTTACACCGCGCGCTACTTTATATTTCTGATTCTCACCGAGGCTATCTTGCTGGCCGTCGTAGGTTTCATACCCGGAAGTGCGGTTAGTGCAGTCATGTATTCATGGCTTTCTGAGCAGACAGGCCTCTTGATGGTGATGTCCGCGCCTTCCATGTTGTTAGTTTTTATCCTTACTATTGCGATGTGTGTAGCATCAGGCATGCTGGCAGTAAGAAAGCTATTATCAGCCGATCCAGCGAGCTTGTTCTAAACATCTTGTGCCTTTGCCATTCCTAGATAACCCCACAAACACTGTGCCATGACTTCACAAACGACCATTCCAGCAACCAGTGGAGCATTCACCGGCGGCATCCAAATGCCGAAGACGGTGAAAGTCCAGGCCCTCAATCATTTTTTTGGCGAGGGCGAACTCCGCAAACAGGCTCTCTACGAAAACAACTTGGAAGTGCGCCGTGGTGAGATCGTGATCATGACCGGGCCATCCGGATCGGGCAAAACAACACTCCTCACGCTCATTGGCACCCTGCGCACCGTCCAGGAGGGAAGTCTCAAAGTTCTTGGAAATGAACTGTGCGGTGCTGACCGAGACCTAATTGTGCGTATTCGCAAAGAAATGGGCTTCATCTTTCAAGCCCATAACCTGTTTGAATCTCTCACTGCCTACCAGAACGTCAACATGGCTGCTGAGTTGGTTGGACTCGACCCCATGATCGCAGAAGGACGAATCAATTCGCTGCTTACACGTCTCGGATTGGGCCATCGTATCCACTATAAACCCAAGAGTCTCTCTGGCGGGCAGAAGCAGCGTGTGGCCATCGCCCGCGGATTGGTCCACAAGCCCAAGCTGATCCTGGCCGATGAGCCCACAGCAGCACTCGACGAGAAGTCGGGGCGCGAAGTGGTTACCCTATTCCAGGAGCTGGCTCGCGACGAAGGTTGCACAATTATTATGGTGACCCACGACAACCGCATCCTGGACGTTGCCGATCGTATCGTGAACATGGTGGATGGAAAAATCAAGTCCGACGTGGCGGTTCAAGAAACATCAGTAATCTGCGAATTCCTCAAAGAGTTCCCATTGTTTGCGGACTTGACACCCAATACGTTGGCCGAGGTGGCCGATCAAATGATGGTCCATGAGGCTCAGTCTGGCGAAGCGATCATCCGCCAGGGAGATGCTGGAGACCTGTTCTATCTAATCCGCACAGGCAGCGTCGATGTCTTGATCAATGATGGCACCGGGGATCAGAAGGTGGCCGAATTGAACCAAGGGCAGTACTTTGGCGAGGCCGCACTCATTACCGACGAACCACGAAATGCCACCATCGTCGCCCGGGAGCCGAGCGTCTTTTATGCGCTCGGCAAAGACGAATTCCGCGCGGTGCTTGAAACCAGCGCCACCTTCGAGGAAGAACTGCGGCAAGCCCTCTTCCGCCGGCAATAAACGATCGATTACCGCACCTATTCGGCGGGGAGCAATATTTTCGCACAGGAAGTCGCAGAGCCAACAGAGGAGTATGGATACTGCCGCGAATTTAAGAAGAGGAGCGAAAATATTCACTAGCATCCGAATATCTAGTTCAATCTCTGTTAACTCCGTTTCCACCACTTAAATTGCTTGGTTGCGACCTGCCGTTGCGGGCGTGTATACTTTTTTTCTGTAGTAGGATAGCCCTTCATGTCTTGCTAGCAAATCAACTCCCTTGCGATTGAGGTAGAATCTATCATGAATGTCAAAGATGCTCTTTGTGCCACACTCGATACCAGTTCCATGGTTCTCTCAAAGTATCTGGAAGATCTGAGCGATGCAGACCTAATGAAACGACCGGGTGAAGGCTGCAACCATGTCGCCTGGCAATTGGGGCATCTGATTAACTCGGAAAAGCAATTGCTTGAGTCTCTTTCTCCCGGTTCGTCCGTCGAATTGCCTTCTGGTTTTGCGGAAAAGCATAGCAAAGAGACCGTTGCCGACGACAATCCTGCCAACTTTTGCACGAAGCAGGAGTACTTGGATCTCTTCGACAAAGTTCACGAAGCGACGAAAGCAGCCATCGCCAACGTTTCCGAAGAGGATCTCGACAAGCCCGCGCCTGAACACTTTCGATCGATGTTCCCCAGCGCTGGTCACGTCTACGTTCTGATCGCTACGCATAGTATGATGCACGCCGGACAGCTTGTGCCCTTACGCCGGGCACTGGGGAAGCCGGTGGTGATTTGAATGCAACATGGTCAGGTTGGCTGCTATTCGTGGTTTGCGAGTAATTATTGTGAAATTGGTGGCTATCGCTTTCAAGGAACTACTTGAAATTAAATATGAGTCGCCCCAGCGTTCGACTTCTTACGCGATCGCTTAGCACGAATCGTCCTCTGACCAACATTGAACCATCGATTGGTCCGCTGCATTTGAACCGGTGCGATCCTGGCAGTGAAGTGTGGAACAAACACTTCTCATACCAAGGAGCAATCGCAATTGGGCTCACGAGCGTTGGCCGTACAACGACTTAATTTCTTGCGATGAACGGTAACGATCTAGTTGATTTGAGAATCCATGCTTCTGTTTAGCGAGTCAGGATCCACTCTGCCCCTTCCAGCCTGCCGCTTCCTCTCCATCGAGCCGCAACGTCAGGCATTTCGCACTTCCACCTGCCTTCACAAATTCACTCAGCGGTGTCTCAATGGGATCATAGCCGAAAGATCGCAGCAGAGCGTGCAGCTTGGGGCATCCCGAGTTGGTGACCACGGTCTTTCCCACCACCACCGCGTTGCACGCAAAGCTTCGCGCTTCGCTTTCTTCAACGGCATGTAATTTGGGTATCGACTTGGCCAATACCCGCTGGCCATAGTCGTCGAAGGCGGCGGGAAAATAGATTGCCTCTTCTGGAGAAAGAGGGCAAAAGCAGGTATCGAGGTGGTAGTAGTAAGCATCGACCAATTCCAAGGGGAGCACTCGCACCCCAAGCATTTCGCCGATT
Organism: Bythopirellula polymerisocia; assembly: GCF_007860015.1. Taxonomy (GTDB): domain Bacteria; phylum Planctomycetota; class Planctomycetia; order Pirellulales; family Lacipirellulaceae; genus Bythopirellula; species Bythopirellula polymerisocia. The sequence continues at coordinate 54,934 of NZ_SJPS01000011.1, read as the reverse complement.
TGCTGATGGCCGCTCGCGTCGCTGCGCTGGCGGTAGCCGGCATAGAGGGTGTCACCGCAGAAGAGAGCATCGCCGGCCCCCTCGAACGAGAAATCTTCCGGCGACTCGTCGACTTGCCAGCCGTGCTCTTCGAGCCAGCTTCGGAAGTGAGGTTCTTCCCCTTGTCGTTGCTCATGCTTAAACCGTGCCAACACTGCCCGCTGACCGAAGACTATCGCCGCGTTGGCGGTGAATACCAGATCAGGGAGTCCCGCGACTGGTGATACCTCAGAAACTTGAGCACCCGTGTCAAGAAGTATCTGTCGTAGTGATTCCCATTGAACGCAAGCCAACTTGTGATTCGACTGCCGCGCTGTACTCATCCAGGGATTGATTTCGTATTCGATACCATAGTGCACTGGTGGGCACATTAGAATGTGGGGAAGAGTTGGCATTATGCGTTAAACCGCAAGCGGCTGCTAATGTGTAGTCTGTTCAAGTCGTTTGACTTCTTCCACGAGTGCTCGCAGGAAGGGTTCGACGTCAGTTACCAGCCCAACGGTCTGAAAGCTACCACGGTCGTTGAGCTTAATAACGGTCGATGGGTTGATATCAACGCAAACAACTTTCACGCTCGCAGGCAGGAGGTTGCCTACAGCGATCGAGTGCAACGTCGTGGCGATCATCAGGCAAAAAGTCACGTCGCGAATGCTTGCCCGCATGCGGCGCTGGTTTTCTATAGCGTCGGTAATCACGTCGGGCAGAGGACCGTCATCTCGGATGCTCCCAGAGAGGATGAAATCAACATCGTGCTTGACGCATTCGTACATGATGCCCGACTGAATCACGCCCTGCTCGACGGCGGCGGGAATGGAACCCACTCGGCGAATTCGGTTGATTGCCCGCAGGTGGTGTTCATGCCCCGCGTCGGCGAGACTACTCTCGTTTAGATTGACCCCCAGGCTTGTTCCAAACAAGGATTGCTCGATGTCGTGAGTAGCCAAGGCATTTCCGGCGAACAGCTTGTGAATGTAGCCGCCTCGGATAAGGTCGCAGATCAAATTTCCGCTTCCCGTGTGGACAATAGCCGGCCCCCCAACTAGCAGAGACTTGCCCTTCCCCTGACGGTTCTCAAACAGCAGTTGAGCGATCTGCCGAATGACGACTCCCTTGGGCTTCTCGGTTGAGACGGCACTGTTCATGAAGGCGAAAGCATGATCTTGATGTGCACGCTCAAGTGGAAAGACTCGAACTCCCGCGTGGCCAACCACGATCGGCATTCCTACCTCCACGTCGGACATGGCAATACACCGCGCCGCAGAAGTTTTCGGATCGACGGTGATCCCGCAATCCATCTCTTGATCAGCCACACTAAACCATTTCCCCTCAAGCCGAATCTCTGATTGCTGATTAGTCGTGCTATAAAACCCTTCGGGAAATGCTCCAGCGATGTCGGCTTCGACTACGCGGCAATCGCTCCCTGCCGTGGGAACTGCCCCGTGATCGGCAATCTGGGCTAGAATCTCTTGCAGTTGATCCTCGGTTTCGGCTCGCACCTCGACTAAGGCAAAACTTGGATCAGTCCGGCCCTGGCCGATGTTAATATTCTTGATGAGGAACGAGCCGCCACCCGTAGTTATGCAATCGAGTACTTTGGGCAATATGAGGCTGTCGATGATATGGCCGCGGACCTCAACGTCTTCGACGGGGCCACGCTCGGCGGAATCGGCAATACTTAAGCGGTCTTCCATGTAGTTAGTGATCGATTGAAAGATACTGATGGCCAACAACCATGAATTCAAGTCTATCTCTCCCTCGACTCAAGGGGGAGACCATTCCGAAGTGCCCTAGGCTTCTAGCCTACGTTTATCGAAATTATCGGCTGCGAAGACCACTCGCGCACAAGTGCATCTTTGCGCCCTCACAATTACACCGTATATTGCATTTCCGCAGAGAATCGCTCACGGCACAGAGTTGCCCGGATATTGCGATCTCAACAAAACACAATTTGCGACAGTAAAAAATGAGCGAAGAAAACAAAGAAAAATCTACTTGGGACGAATTAGTTGGTGAACTTGGTGTGAACGTCACCGACGATGCCCTAGAACGGCGACAGCCAGCACCTAAGGAACTTCCGACGCGCCGTCGTGAGAAGGGTGACAAAGTGGAAGAATCTCAGGCAAACCCTAGTGACTGGGAAAGCCTGGCTTCATCCTTGGGGATCGAAGTACCACCTTTGGCCGAGCAGCCTCCGGTCGAGAAACCGGTTGCCCCCCCAAAAGTTGCCCCCCCAAAACCTGACACTAGCCGAAGCGAGAAAACTGCCTCCCCTGAACCAAGAGCGGAGAGCAAGCGAAGCGTCAAAGAATCCACGGTTGAGATCGAAGCGGAATCTGAACGCGTCGACTCGAGTGAGTTCGTGGAACAAACCGACGAAGAGGAAGGTGACAAAAGCGAACTGCCGCGGATTTCTGGAGAAGCCGCCCGTAGTGCCTTCGACGCATTGTTCGCCGCCGATGCTGCCTCGTGGGGAAGTGCCTTTGTGTCTCCACGCACCAACGTAGAATCCTCCTTCCTGTTCACCGAAGGGGAAGAAGCCGTATTTACGGAAGACATTCCCGACGGTGCCGTCGAAGAAGGAGATGAAGAAGAGGAGCCCAAGCGAGGCCGTCGCCGTCGCCGACGTGGTGGAAGAGGGCGCGGCCGCAGCGGCGCGAAAGCCGCTGATGAAGGCGAGAGCGACGAAACAAAAGAAAGTGAAAACCTAGACGAATCTATCGGCGAGGAAAGTACGGATCCTGAATCAGAAGAAGCTCCTGAAAAACGTCGGCGACGACGACGTTCCAGAGGCCGCTCCCGAAAGAAAGATGATCAAGATTTATCCTCGGAAGAGGAAGATTCTCAGATCAAGAAACATGTGGCATCGCATGTCAGCGATGATGATGAGGAAGATGACGACGAAGACGACGAAGTGTCGTATGACGACGACGAAAACTCCTCTGCTCGTGGAGGTCGCTCGAGTCATCGCAATCTGCCCACCTGGGACGAGGCGATTGGCGGCATCGTGGACTCGAATCTTGCCCAGCGCAGCAAGTCTCCGGCCAATTCGGGTTCCAGCTCCTCGCGGGGCCGTTCTCGGGGTGGACGTCGTCATAAGAAATCTTGAGCGAGGAATGATTTTCGTCCAACAAGGAGTTAAACCATGAATACCGGTTGCGTCTCTGGCATTGTGGTTGATATTCCGGGCCGTGGGACATTTCCTGCCGATGTCAAGTATTCCGATGGGCGGATCACTTCGATCGAGCCTATCGATCAGAGCCCCAAGTCTTTTTTGTTGCCCGGCTTCATAGATGCTCATGTGCATGTCGAAAGCTCGATGCTCGTCCCAAGTGAATTTGCCAGAGCTGCCGTGGTGCATGGGACAGTGGCAACGGTAAGCGATCCGCACGAGATCGGTAATGTTTTGGGAGTGGCGGGTGTCGAGTACATGCTGGAAAATGCCGCGAGTTCGCCATTCAAGTTTTACTTTGGCGCTCCCTCCTGTGTCCCAGCCACCACGTTTGAAACTGCCGGCGCCACGATCTCCGTGGCCGAGGTCGAGAAGTTGCTCGCCGATCCGCGAATCGTTTATTTGAGCGAGATGATGAATTTCCCCGGTGTACTCCATGGAGATCTGGAGTGTTTGGCAAAAATCGCTGCGGCCCATGCAGTTGGAAAACCAGTGGATGGCCATGCACCAGGACTACGTGGAGAAGATGCCGCTCGGTATATTGCCGCAGGGATCACCACTGATCACGAATGTTTTACCAAGGAAGAAGCCCTTGATAAACTCGCTGCTGGATGCAAGATCTCGATCCGTGAAGGTTCAGCGGCCCGCAACTTTGCTGCACTCTATTCGCTTCTCGGCGAGTTCCCGCAGCAGACGATGCTCTGTAGCGATGACAAACACCCCGATGAACTGGAGCAGGGGCACATCAACCTACTCGTGCGACGGGCCGTCGAGCACGGCATCAACGTCTTTGATGCTCTGCAGGCCGCGTGCCTCAATCCGATCGATCATTACCAGCTCGACGTCGGCCAGCTAAAGGTGGGTGATCCAGCAGATTTCATCGAGGTCGATTCGCTGAGTAAATTTAATGTGCTAAGAACCTGGATCGATGGCAAGCTAGTCGCAGAAAACGGCGTGACATCCATTCCGCGTGTCGAACCCACGGTGGTAAATCAATTTGTCGCCACTACCGTTGAGCCATCCGCAATGGCTGTGTCGCCTGACGGTGAAAGCTTGAAGGTCATCGAGGCTCTTGATGGGCAGTTAATTACCAACTGCGTCCAACATCCTCCCAAGGTGGAAAACAGACAGGTGGTATGCGACACCGAGCGAGATGTCCTCAAGCTGGTTGTCGTGAATCGATATCAGGCGGCCGCACCTGCAATTGCCTTCATCAGCAATTTCGGCCTCAAGAGAGGAGCCATGGCGTCGAGCGTGGCCCATGATTCGCACAATGTTATCGCCGTCGGCACCAATGACGACGACTTGGCCGCTGCGATCAATGCTGTCATGGAAGCGGGAGGGGGGTTGTCGGCAGTTTGCGACACTGAGAACCAGCACTTGGTGCTGCCACTCCCTGTGGCCGGATTGATGGCGACAGGGACTTGCACAGAAGTTGCCGCTGCCTACCAGAAACTCGATCAGGCAGTAAAATCCTGGGGCTCGCCATTGCGTGCACCCTATATGACGCTTTCATTCATGGCCTTATTAGTGATCCCGTCGTTGAAACTTAGCGACTTGGGTCTCTTCGACGGAAGCCGATTCGAATTTACAACACTTTTGAGCTAAAGCATGGACCCATTTCTTCAAGCTGCGATCGATGAAGCAAGAGCAGGACTGGCCGAAGGAGGAATTCCTATCGGCTCGGTGCTGGTTCTCGATGGCAAAATCGTTGGTCGCGGCCACAACCGTCGCGTGCAAAAGGGTAGTGCCATCCTGCACGCTGAAATGGATTGCCTGGAAAATGCGGGGCGATTAACGGCTCGTGACTACCGCCAAACCACACTCTATTCCACGCTGTCCCCTTGCGACATGTGCAGCGGCACTACCCTGCTCTATGGCATTCCTAGAATCGTGATCGGCGAAAACCGCACATTTCAGGGACCGGAGGAGTACGTTCGCTCGCGTGGTGTGGAATTAACCATCATCGAAGACCCAGAGTGTGTAGAATTGATGAAACAGTTCATCACCGCCCATCCAGAACTCTGGAACGAAGATATCGGAGAGTAGTTGGTGGATGATGGTTAGTGGCTGGGAATATTTGCCTCGTTAATCACTCGCAATCAATAACTTACCGATTTCAGGATAGGCCGGCTTGTTACTATCCACCAACCACTCGCCACCTACCACTTCCTCTCATGTTTTTCTCGAATCGCATCTCTTTGAAGGCCCTCTCCCAATTTTGCCATCGCCTGGCGACTGCGACCAACGCAGGAATTCAAGATCGCAAAATCTGGACCGATGAGGCAGGGCGTGGCTCCGCCTCTCAACGTCAAAATGCCGCGACTGTTCGCGATGAGTTGGCAATGGGAAATTCGATCACTGAAGCGTTGCAGAGCACCGGCGGGTATTATCCACCTTTGTTTCGCAAGATGATCGAAGTGGGGGAGGTCAGCGGACGACTCGGCGAGATTTACAAACGCCTTGGTCGTCACTACGATCGTGTCCTTTCTGCCCGTCGCGATTTTTGGCAGCGACTCATTTGGCCTTTGTTCCAGTTGGGTATCGCCCTGTTAGTGATTGGCCTGTTGATCTGGATCATGGGAATGATTCCAGGAGATCCCACCTCGCCAGGGTCTCACATCGATATCCTCGGTTTGGGGCTCATCGGCACCTCGGGTTTGATGAAATACTTAAGCATCCTGCTTTTCATTGCAGTGCTCATATTACTGGTAGTCAAATCCATCCTCAACGGGGCACTTTGGGCTCGCAAGCTACAGCGACTCACCTTGCAAATCCCTGTGCTAGGAGATGCCCTTAAGACACTCGCCCTGGCTAAGTTCACCTGGGCCTTGCAGTTGGTGCTGGATACCCCCATGGACCTCCGCAAGGCACTGCCGCTGGCACTCCATTCGACGGGTAGCGAACACTACTCAGAGCACAGCCAGGAGATCGTTCAGCGAATAGAGCAGGGACAAAGCATCACTCAATCCCTGGCTTCCACAGGTATCTTTCCCAGTGATCTGCTCGACAACATCGCCGTCGGAGAAGAAAGTGGCCGGCTGGTTGAAACTATGGAACGGCAGGCAATCGAATACGAGGAACGTGCTGGATCGGCAATCGCGATCCTGGCTCAATTCGCAGGCTACGCTATCTGGGCACTAGTAGCCGTGTTCATCATCGTGATGATCTTCCGGATATTCTCATTCTACGTGAATACGATCAACAGTTTGACGTGATATCACGGACGAGTTACCTTTCCTCAACAAACCGCACAGCATACACCGGTGGCAAGTGTGTTGACACAGCCTGCCACGACTCGCCACTATCCTCTGACACCCAGAAGTTGCCCGTCGTGCTGCCCATCGCGAGCAGATTTCCTGTGCTGTCGACATCAAGTGCATGCCGCAGCACAATGTCGTAGGCATCTTCACTAGGCAGCCCTGCGCTGATCTGCCGAAACGTCTTCCCGCCATCGGTGGTTTTGGTCACAATAAACTTCGCATCTTTCGGCACTCGCATTTCGTCCTTCACTCCAGGCACAAACCAGGCCGTGCCCGGGTCGTGGGGATGAACGGCGACGGTAAAGCCGAACACTGCCGGTTCGACATTCGTGATTTCTTCCCAGTTCCGGCTGCCGTCGGTCGAATGGAAAATGCCGTTGTGGTGCTGGATCCACATGAAATTGAAATAGGAGGGACACGCTACCATGCGGTGGGGGTCCTGCATGTTCGGATTGTAAGCCTGATCGGGAGGCATGTATTCAGCACGGAGTCCATTGCTGCAACATTCCCATTTGGCTCCTCCATCGCGAGTCCGCCACACGCCCCCGCAAGATATGGCTACAAGTACATGCTGCGGATCATTGGGATCGACCTCGACGGAATGAATTCCCGGATCGTCTTTGCCCCCGCCAAACCAAGACATGCGCTCCTCGCGATTCCACAGTCCTTCAACCAACCGCCAACTTTCGCCAGCGTCGTCGCTACGAAAGAGTCCTCCGGGAATCGTGCCGCACCACAACGTGCCATCACCTGTGTTCGCTGGTTCCAACGCCCAAATTTCCGACAGTGCCGCAGGTTTCATTTTCGGCGTCTCGGCTTCACTTGCCATCCGCTCAGGCATCGTCGCACCGTCGGGAAATGTCGGCACGGCAACCTCGGTCCAACTGGCGCCACGGTCGCAGCTGCGGTGCAGATGGGCACCAAAATGTCCAAGATTCAGCGCTGCATACCAACTCCCGTCGCGCGGGTCGGCCAGCGACATCGACAGCGGCGAACCCAAAAACGCCACATCGGCGATTTCCCAGCGCCTTACTGGAGAACGTTTCAATGTAAAGAGACCCTTACGAGTAGAGACGTGTATCGTGTCAGCCATAAACTTTGATCCACTTAATTACTGCTTGTACCAGATACAATTTAGCATTTCTTCCTTCACCCTCCGGAAAGCGCCTGCATCACATACACTTCGGAAGTATCTGTCAGGCTATCAGACAAATTCACGCGATCGTCGATGATCTTCCCATCGATGAAGACCATAATATGCCGACGCAGGCGTCCATGTTCGTCCATCACATAACTTCGCAGTTGCTCTTTCCCATCTAAGGCAGAATTTAAGGCTGCCCCGACAGTTGTCGCCGCGACTTCGACGGGCGCGCTGTTGACGAACGACTGTAAGTGACTGGTAAAATGGACTGTAGCCATGGTGTGTAGATTATTGTCCGACTTGATGCAGTTGAAAAGAATCCTCCGTCCAAAAATCTGCAATTAGCCTAATATGACCAGCGACAATTCCACACCCGGATTAATTGCTCGAATGGTCCGTGTTTTGCTATCACGGCAGGCAGTGAGGATTTACTGGATCGTAAATGTTGCCCTGCTGCTCGGGCTGATAGTTTGGATTTGCCGTGACGGAAAATTCTCGCAAGCCGCTCGGCTGACTGCTCAATTAACTCCCTGGAATGAGTCGAATCTGCAATATGGTGCTCTCCCTTCCCATTTAGCCACGCGTGTGCAAATCTTGCATGCGATGATCACAGTCGGTTTGGTAACTGCTGCGGGCATAATGCTCTCCCTTTTTTGGGGGGCAAGTCCCAACCGAAGTATCCGCTCGTGGCTCGCCTTAATGTTTGCGCTGGCAGCTTGGTTGACACTCTACACCTCGTGGTCTGATTTCGCCTGGCGCGCGCAAGCCTGGAGAATGCAGACGAGTCTCCCTGCTATGGAAAAGCTTGCAACAACGCTCCTGGAAAATTGGCCCAGCCAAGATGGGCAGCTACCAGAGATCGGTCCCTTCAATGCCTACCCGATCGGCAAGCCACGTACTCTCATGTTGCTCACCAAACCTAAGCCCTCCGGGACTAGTGTTCAGATTTCAACCATCGAACGCGGAGAAGGGGACGACCTCTTTTTTCAGTTGACGGATAATGACGAGGGAGCCACCCTGGCCAGATTTCCACAGGGGAGTGAGCCGCAGGCTTTTTTCAGCGGCTTGGAGGGGGAGTACCAACCTGTTCGACACCGGGCACTCGGCCAGAATTGGTTCTTGGTTCAATATATTTATGTGCCGATTCTCGATAGCACGGAACCAAGGCATACTTTTTGAGCTAAAACCAACTACACTTCCTAACGAAGCATTCGAATATGCTCAGCCAGCGCGCTCTGCGGCACGATGAGTCGTCGCCCAATTCGCGTGCTGAGCGGTTCGGTAGGATTGCCATCGGCTAGATCATGTAGATAGTCGGTGAGCACCATGGACCGCTCATCCGATTCTAAGAGATAGTGAACCCACGCCCACGACTCCGCGTAGTCTTGCTGGGTCATGTCCGCAGCAGAGTTGAGTGCTTCCAGACGCGTTAATTCTGGCTGCCAGTTATTCTCATTCGCTTGAGCCGCCAGCAGTTGAGCGTGGGCTGTATTGAAACCCTGGCGACCGGCGCCGACTTCAAAGTATTCCGCTAACCCTTCATCGAGCCACAACGGCAGATTCGGCACGGCAGCATGCAGGTAGCCGTGTGATACTTCATGCCGCAAATCTTCAGCCACATGATCGCCCCAATAGGCATAGACGGAGAGCTGTGAGTCCGTGCCGACAAAGATTGCCCGTCGCGACGCCATTTCGGGGAATCGTAGGTTCATGAAGGCGGTGTAAGCATCTTCATCAGCGTAGAGATAGACATGGATCGGCGTTTCCGTCGGGGCGAGTCCCAACTTGGAATTGATAAGCATGCGTTGGTCAGCCAACTCGCCTAGCAATCGTTGATTCCGAGAAATCTGTGCATCGCTATGAATTACCAACTGATTGCGAACTATTTCATGAGGAAATGGTTCCCAATGCTGATTGGGTCGCACGAGCATGCAACCGGCCAACGTGATACTCGCTGAGAAAAGCACCAGAAATATCGACGACTGTCGCATAAACGAACTCGCCAAGGCGAGCATCCGATTGGAGGTAGAGATGCCATTATTGGCGGCATCCCAGGGGGGGGCGGATTGTAGCGGCTAGCTAGCAATCCTCGAAGGCCAATACTCTCGAAAGAAACCGCCAGAAGAGGTTCATTTAAAGGAAAAAGATCGGATTATCGGTGCGATCTCTCTGATCTGCCCTCCCTCACGGATCAAGGCCATCTTAGATCAAACGCGTGACTTACTCTGGTTTAGAGACTTTGCCACTTGAGTCCGCCAGGTCATCAAAAAAGTTGCTGTTTGAGCACCGGGGAAGGTGGCATATCTTGGCAGAACCATTCCGAGTAGCGCGTGTGACTAGAATTGATTTTTCCATGAAGCTGTGGCCGAGGCAACTATTGTTTTTCTCCAATTGCAGGCTGGTGCTGCTGGCGTTGGTGGCACTTGTCTGGATAGATGCGTGCTTTCTGACCCGATCTGGGTATGGGCAACTTCCCGGTCCGACTTCGATTTTAGAAACAAAGGGTGACCCCCAAGAAAAGTCTGCTCGGCCAGTAGCAGAATGGATCGAAGGAGTAAAGCAGCGTCTGGTCGAAGCAGAGTCCTTGGTAACCAAAGCCCAGGTAGCCGATCAGGAGCCCTCCGCTGCGATCGTGCAACAGGTCGATCTCTTGGATAGGCTTGAGCTTACCCTCGGTCAGGTTGCGTCCTCGGAAGCAGAAGTTGATGTTGCTGAAGCGAAACGGGACGAAGCACAAACCAACTTGGAGGGTTTCTTGCTACAGGGGTTGCCCGATTCCGAGGCATCTTCATTTCTTCTCCTGGACGCAACACGCGACCAACTCGATGAAGCCAAGGGGCGGCTCAAGCGCCTTAAGGTTCGTGAAAAGGGGGCCCTTCAGGAACTAGAGAACGCCCGCAAAGAGTCTAAGGAATTAGAAAGTGCGCGTCGAATCGCCAAGGAGACCTTGGACGAAAGCAATGGCGATGTACGGCGAATTCCTCTCAATCAAAAATATGTCGTCGCAGCGCTGGCCGCAGAAGTCGCGGAAGCGACAGTTCGACGTCGCGAAGCAGAGTTGCTGACGGCTCGCCTGGCTCGAGAGTCGCAAGAATTGATTCTCAAAGAACTGGAAGAGAAGACCCAGGTTCTCGCTGACAATGCTAAATTCGATCAGGTTGAGCTGAACAAGCAACTCCAAAAGCTAGACGAGCAAGCAAATGAGTTGAAAAACACGCTTTCTACCGCGAAAAGAAGCGATACTCGTCGCAAGTATTTGGAAGAGCAATGGATGCGCACGCAGCGGCAGCTCGATGCCTCTACAGGCGACAAAGCAACGTTGCAGGAGGAATTGCTCGCCTATCAGTTGGGGCGTAGCGATCTGGATGAGCGCGAAGAGGAATTAAAGATCGCTCTGAAAAGAATCGAAGATTCTCAACAGGTCTGGAAACGTCGACAGCAATTATTCTTGAAACAACCAGAAAAAGATACCCTCTCTGACTGGAAGGAAGAAAACGAGCGGGCCCTATCTCAGTTGGCAGGCGAGCAGCGTTCTGCTAACGGGAAGTTGGAGGACCTGCGTAATCAACACGCCGCGATAAAGAAGAAACTCAGCTCGGCTGAAGAAGGATCCCCCCTTCCCAACTGGTACGCTCAGCAATTGACCGCCTTGGAGGGCTTGATCCAGTCGCAGGAAGACAATTTGCGCAGCATCGAGGCTGCCTTGCACTTGCAGTCTAAACTGGCTCGCCAAATGACTACCGACTCCCTCACGGCAACAGCCAGAGAAAGAATCCATGAATTCTGGGACAAACTCGAGGCTCTGTGGAACACCGAGCTGGGTTCCTTTGAACAGCCGGTAACCATCCAGAAAGTAGTCAAAGCGCTGCTGCTTTTTTTTGTGGGTTTTTTGATTGCCCGAGTCATCAGTCGTTGGTTGGGCAAGTATCTGTTAGGCAGAATGGACATCGACGCCAGCGGTGCTGCGACGGTCCAAAGCTTATCGTTTTACTTGCTGATCGTGCTGTTTTCGCTGTTGGCTCTCAACGTAGTCAGGGTCCCCTTAACGGCTTTTACGGTTTTGGGTGGTGCCGTCGCATTGGGAATCGGCTTTGGTAGCCAGAACATTATCAACAATTTTATCAGCGGTTTGATTCTCCATGCTGAGCGTCCCGTGAAGATTGGCGACCTGATTCAAATTGGCGATCTCTATGGCAATGTCGAACACATTGGTGCCCGCAGCACACGGATCCGGACGGGTGACAATCTGGAAATCATCGTGCCTAACAGCACGTTCTTGCAGGACAATGTGATAAATTTTACCTTGTCGAGTGACAAGATGCGGACCTTTGTGGCTGTAGGAGTTGCCTATGGGTCTCCTGTGATTGCCGTTGCCCAGCTGTTGCGACGAGCGGTCGTCGAAACGGGTCGGGCTTCGAAAGAGCCGCCTCCAATCGTGCTGTTTAAGAATTTCGGAGACAACGCATTGGAGTTTGAAGTCCACTTCTGGATCCGCATGAGAACAATGATGGATCGCCGACAGATCGAAAGTGCGGTCCGCTATCAGATTACGCAACTCTTTGCCGAGGAAGGGATCACTGTGGCGTTTCCTCAAAGAGATGTCCATCTCAATACGACTTCTCCCTTGGTGGTCCAGATGGCAGACAATGTTCAGGCTTGATCTGAGAGCCAGGAAGCTCCGTAAACACTTAGATTCTTTAGATTCAATTCAGGATGAATTATGACACATCATTCACATAATGGCGGCACAAGCATGTTCACCAAGGGCTATCGGCGGAAGTCGAAACCGGCGGCTCGACCAGGTGCAATACACATCCCCGCGGGAGCTATAAAACCCACCATTCGCATGACTTGTTATGGTCCTGCGGAGCTCGAAGATAAACAGAACTGCACCTTCGAGGATGTTCAGAAGATGCGGGGAAAGCATCCTGTTCAATGGGTAGATATCGTCGGCATGGGAGACGAAACACTCTTCGAGCAAATTGGCAAACTTTTCGGTATCCACAGATTGGCCTTGGAGGATGTGGTCAATATTCCGCAAAGGGCTAAAGTCGAAAACTTCAAGGATCATCTGTTTCTAGTTTGCCAGTTCCCTCGTCATGGTAAGAAGCATACTTTCGAACAAGCCAGCTTCTTTGTGGGAAAAGACTTTGTTATCAGTTGGCGCGAGCATCCGAGCGATTGTTTTGATACGATTCGCGATCGACTTCAATTCACCGGTCGTGCTTTGCGTGACATGGGGACTGATTATCTCATGTACGCGTTGCTCGATGCGTTGATTGATAGCTACTTCCCTTCGCTAGAAAGAATTGGCGATCAGATCGACCGAATTGACGTCGAATTGGAAGGGGGGCCGTCGCGTCCCTTAATAATTCGTTTGCATGGTCTGAGGCATGATTTGCGCCTCTTACGACGAATTGTCTGGCCCCTGCGTGACGCTGTCGATTCCCTGACAAACCGCCATGAATGGCTCATCACTCCAGAAACAAGTATCTATCTGCGGGATTGCCACGATCATGTCGTCAGGATCATCGATTCATTGGAAAGTTACCGCGAAGCATGTTCCGACCTACGCGACTTCTACTCCACGGAGGTTGGCAACCGGATGAATGAAGTGATGAAGGTGCTGACCATCATTTCGACGATTTTTATCCCCCTAAGTTTCATGGTAGGATTGTACGGCATGAATTTCGACCCTGATGTCTCCTCCTGGAACATGCCCGAACTAAAGTGGCGATACGGTTACCCTGCGGTGCTGCTGTTGATGAGTGGTGTGACAATCGGCCAACTCCTATTTTTCCGTAGAAAAGGCTGGCTGAGTTCATTCACGACAGTTAACAACAAGTCTCATGCTAATGGCGAAATCCCTTAGTGGGCAGAAGTTTTGTTCGACAAGCATCGCCTAATCCAGGATGACCCGCATTGGCACACAGTTGTAGAATATCGACCAAACTTCAGATTCCAGTTGGCCCAACTTCGACCGTCAAAGATACCTGGTGGGTCGTTGATCAGGCATGACGCAAGTTCCTCGTCGGATAAGTATTTACGGACTATCGCCATATCTTTAGGCGTGCTGTAGGTCATGGCATAGGCAACAAAGCTGAATGGATCCGCTATCGCTTGCTAAAGTTCCTCGAACTAGATTTCCCGCCTACGAACTGCCGCGATCTCAGGCGTGAGTGGCATCGGATTCATCTTAGAAAACGCTTTCTACTTTGATAATTAGATCTGCATTAAACTCTAAGATAATGACCTGACTATGGTCGACGGGACTAATCTAATATGCCACAATGACCGCGCTTTATGTATTGCAACGCCCATGAAAACTCTCATAAAGAACGCCCAAGTTGTCTTGCCGACAGGAATTGAGTCTGTTTCAGTTCTTGTCGATAACAGCCGTATTGCCAGCGTGGATGCGGCGGCACACATTCGCGTCGATGAGGTGGTCGATGCCGCCGGGCTGCATCTGATTCCTGGTGTGATCGATGACCAGGTTCATTTTCGCGAGCCTGGGTTGACCCACAAGGAGGACCTGGGCACCGCCTCAAAAGCCTGCGCCAAAGGAGGGATCACAACTTTTCTGGAGATGCCCAATACGACCCCTACCACTACCACAAGGGAGCGGCTCGCCGAAAAGCGTGCGCTAGCAGCGGAAAAATCCCTCGTCAATTATGGGTTCTATATCGGAGCAACGCCTGAGAATATCGAAGAACTCTCTCTTGCCACGGACACGCCTGGTATCAAGATTTTCATCGGTTCAAGCACCGGGGACCTGCTCGTTGATTCGCAAGAGGCCTTGGAACGCATCTTTGCCGAAACAGCGTTGCCCATTACCGCGCATTGTGAAGACGAGTCCACGGTTCAGGCCAATAAGGCAAAGTTCGCTGGGACTAGTGACGTGGCCGATCACTCCCGAATTCGAAATGTTTCTGCCGCTGTGACCGCTACGCGTCGTGCGCTCGACTTGGCACATCGACATCATCACCGGTTTCATGTGCTGCATGTCTCAACGGGTGCTGAGATTGAGCTATTGAGGGATCATGGAGGTCTCATCACGGCCGAAGCTTGTCCTCATCATTTATTTCTAAACACGGAAGATTACCCGCGGCTGGGAACCTTGTTGCAGGCGAACCCTTCAGTCAAATCTGCAGAGGACAATGCACAAATTTGGCAGGGGCTAATAAGTGGTGCGATCCAAGTGGTTGCCACGGACCATGCGCCTCACACCCTCGAAGAAAAACATCAACCTTATCCCCTCTCACCCTCAGGAATGCCTTGCGTAGAGAATAGCCTGGCGCTTCTCCTCAATCAGGTCCACCTAGATAATTGCTCTCTCGAACAAGTGGTACACTGGATGTGCGACGCGCCGGCACGAGTTTGGGACATTGTTGGCAAAGGCCGTATTGCCGAGGGCTACGACGCTGATCTCGTACTGGTTGATCTTTCGCTTCGTCACCAAATCCGCAATGAAGAGCAAATCACCAAGTGTGGTTGGAGTGCCTGGCATGGAGAAACGTTAACAGGATGGCCCGTAAGAACGTGGGTTATGGGAAGAGAGGTCTATCGAGCAGGTACTTTCAATCCCGCTATTCGCGGATTCGCTGCCCAATTCGACCACGCGCGAGGCGGTTATTGGGCTACCGAGTGTTGACCGACATATATCTCTGGCTCGGCAAGAAATTGGTCCATCGTTATCTGCGAAGTAAAGCGATATCTGAGCCCTTGAAACAGTGTTTCAAAGTCGGGTAGACCCGGTTCTTCTCGCTGTTCTTCTAGGAGAGTTACGATGCAATTTCCGGAAAGAGCTATGTCGGCGTTTTCGTAGAGATCTGGATTGTCTTTGAAGGTCTGCTTTTCCACTGCATCAGCAAATAAGAACAATCTGTCTCCGGCAATGAGAGGATGATAAGCACTTCCGGGAACTCGTACTGCTTGGTCAGCGAATGAGACTATGCTGTCGCCTCCTAGTACTGGGAGATACTCCACTGGATTGTCTCGAAATTGAGTAAGTTCTTCGGGGCCAGCCATGTGATAGATTTTTCCGTCAAAAGTGGCTTCATATCTCGATTTCCCGCGAACCCAGACGCCTTGTTTGCGGATGGAGACTGGGCAGTAGCCCGAGACGGCCGCTCGAACATAGGTGTCTTCTTCTGAATCCAACGAATTGTTTGAAGTCGACGTATCCTTCGGATTCGCTTCAATGCGAGAGTAGTCACTTACACTTTTCGGATTCTTATCAAGACCATGACTTAGACCTGCACCTTCGCTTGAACCCACTCGCACTTCTAAGTCTCGGTGCGTTGCCTCGGTCGAATCCACATAGCGTTGAAGGTTGGAAGCAAAAATCTTGCGATGCAGTGCCGAGGCAAAAAAGTAGCGAAGGCCATCAAGAGTCAAGACCGTTTCAGGCAGGCCAGGAACAAGCTTCTGCTCGTCGACCTTGCTAACCACGCAGTGACCCTGATCGACCAGATCGGCATTCAAAAATCGATCTGGCTGAGCCTGGAATTTCGCAAGCTCGGACGCACTGCAAAAGAAATAGATTCGATCTCGGTAAGTCAATCCATATTGCAGGCTCCCCGAGATTCTCTTGCCGCTCTCTACAAATGTGACGATCGAATCTCCATCCAGCACGGGAAAATAATGTTCAGGATCAGCGGCAAAAATGTCACGTTCGCGCATCCCAGCAAAAAGATATATCTTGTCATTGATGATAATCTGTATGTTCGGATTCCCTTGAATCCATTTGCGTTGGTCACGCAAACTTACCAGACAAAAACCATCCGCAACCACAATGGTCGGAGAATTTTTCGGATTCTTTGGTCGAAATGCTTCTCCCCCAGAAATGCTGCTCACACGAGCCACCTCGGATCTGACAGCATCCCTCGTGACGTTAGTCGGCGATTGTTGCTGGACTGGAGGACGGGAAGAGGTCTGTGAGAATCCCAGAGTCGACAAATTGAGCAATACTCCCGCGGTGAAGCAGAAGTGGATCGCGATTCGGTCTTTCAAAGAGAGTAATTGCACAGGATTCTCGTCTCTTCAATGAAACTCAGGCTGTAGCCATATCTAACGATAGGGATTGTAGTAAGGGTAGCCCCGAACGGCGACGCCGATCTTCTGATGTACGAGCCTGCAAAATTGTCGCATCGCGAAACGGGCAGTTTGGCTATGAGACCTGCGGTAGCTGAAAAAAAAAGCTATCATAGCCCCATGAAAGGTCCGCACGAACGACGACTCGCACTGGTTACTGGCGGCGCCAGCGGGCTAGGCAGGGAGTTTTGCCAGCACTTGGCTGCTCAGGGCTGGCATGTCGTCGTGGCAGACATCGACCTCGCGGGTGCGCAGGAGACACATTCGGCGATTGAAAGTACCGGGGGTAGCTGTCAGGTCGAGCAGCTTGATGTTTGCGATCTCGCAGCCTGGAGCATACTGCTTGAGAAGCTGCGTGCTGACTGGGCCCGGTTGGACTTACTCATTAACAACGCCGGAATCTGTGCAGCGGGGAAGATTGGGGATTCTTCCCTCTCTGATTTTCGACGTGTCTGCGAGGTAAACCTGTTCGGCGTGATCAATGGCTGCCATACGATGGTTCCCTGGATGCGTGAGACCGCGCCTGGTGGCGCGATTGTAAATATCGCCTCGGTTGCCTCCCTGCTAAGCGCTCCAGCTATGGCGGCTTATAGCACAGCGAAGGCAGGAGTTGTCTCTTACTCGGAGACACTGCTCAACGAACTCCACGAGCCGGGTATTGGTGTCACGGTCGCGCTACCCGGCTTCTTTCAATCGCAACTACTCGAACGCGGAAAATTTACCGACGATTTATTTCGAAGAATCGCACAGAAATACACGAACTTGTCCACCACGACATCTTCTAAAATAGCACAAGAAACTCTCAGAGCTGTAGAGAAAGGAACCTTCTTCGTGCCCTTGGGTTGGCGAGTTCGCATGATCTGGCGAGTGAAGCGACTAGCACCCAAATTATTTCAGCGTATGGTCGTATGGAAGTGTGCCCGCGATTCGTTGACTTATGCCGAGACCCAGCCTGACCTACACCTTGGACCGGACGCCCCGGAGGCAGGTGTGCCTCCGACTAGAGGATGATGACCCATTTCGATATAAGAGTTACCCTTACATGCTCCATCTTAAAGCTCCCACCGACGCCAGTTGGCTTGCCCAAGTTGATTCCAACCTTGAAGAAGTGCTCATTGACCACGCCCATTGCGAGAAGAAGGCTGCGGGGACGGCATTGAATCTCATCTTCCACTATGTGGAGGACCGCGAGCTTTGCCAGGAGATGACTGAGATCGTCAACGAGGAACTCGAACATTTCCACATGGTATTGGACCTACTTGAGCGTCGCGGCATACGCTTCCGCCGACTCAAGCCGAGCCAGTATGGCAGTCGATTACATGCGCACGTTCGCAAAAGCGAGCCGGAACGGGCCGTCGATCGCCTGCTGGTTGCCGGGTTGATTGAGGCTCGCAGTTGTGAACGATTCCAAGCTCTCGCGGAACATGTGGCGGACCGTGAGTTGGCGAACTTTTATCGTAGCCTGTTTGAAAGCGAAGCCCGCCACCACGCGACTTACACCCGGCTAGCGAAACATTTTGCCCCTGAAGTTGTCGTCGAGGCACGATTGGCGGAACTCTATGAAGCCGAGGCGGCCATCATGTCCGAACGTGAACCGCTCCCCCGGATGCACAGTTAGTTCTTGTCGTGGGGGAAGCCATCTTGGCTGTCATGGCACCCTAGAAGTCGTGCCATGCCCCCCTAGTCGTTGCGGCGAATTCTCCGCTACAATGGCCGGTTTCTTGCTAACAACTTAATCTGAACTATCAGCGGTGCATTCGATGAAAATAGCGATTATTGGTGGAGATGGAACGGGTCCAGAAGTTGCCGCCGAAGGCGTCAAAGTACTCAAGTCCGTAGCGAAGATCGAGGGCTTTGCCGATCAATTGGAGTTGACCGAACTCGATTGGGGTGGAGACCGGTATCTGAAGACGGGTGAGGCCCTTCCGGCGGATGGGCTCGATCAACTTCGCAAGTTCGACGGAATTCTGCTTGGTGCCGTAGGACATCCGGATGTTGCCCCGGGAATCCTCGAACGCAAGCTCCTCTTAGACGTTCGATTCGGACTCGATCAGTACATTAACCTGCGTCCCGTAAAATTGTTCCCCGGCGTAGAGACACCGCTCAAGGATAAGGGACCGGACGACATTGATTTCGTCGTTGTGCGCGAGAATACCGAAGACCTCTACTGTGGTGCCGGTGGCTTTATGCATAAGGGGACACCCAACGAGGTCGCCACCCAAACTGCCATCTACACCCGCAAGGGTTGTGAACGCTGCATTCGTTATGCTTTTGAGTACACCCAGAAGCGAGACAACCCCAAGGGCAAGAAGCTCACTCTCGTTGCCAAGACCAACGTCTTGACCACAGGCCACGACCTATGGTGGCGGACCTTTAACGAAGTCGCTTCTGACTACCCAGATGTTGAAATCGATTACAACCACGTCGATGCCTGCTGCATGTGGATCGTCAAAAACCCAGAGTTCTACGATGTGATAGTGACCACCAACATGTTTGGTGACATCATCACGGACCTGAGCGGTATCATACAGGGAGGCATGGGTGTTGCCGCAGGTGGTAATATCAATCCTGAGCCTGGTGGAGTGAGCATGTTCGAGCCAATGGGCGGCAGTGCTCCAAAATACACCGGTACGGGAAAGATCAACCCGATTGCCACCATAAACGCGGTAAGCATGCTGCTCGACCAACTGGGGCAGGCTCAAGCCGCCGAGCGAGTGATGAGCGCGCTGATGCACGTTACCGGCACAAAGATGAAAAGCCAATCAGCCGGAAAAATGGGCTACAGTACTAGCGAGGTTGGCGACTTAGTGCTTGATGCATTGGCCTAAGTGAGCAACTCTCGCCGACGAACTTCCACAGCGAGTTATGCCCCCACGGTCTGTAACCAGGTATGGGCCATCAGTGCTGCACCAAAGTTAGTTGGGTGAACACCATCTGCTGCCCAGTATTCCGGTGGAGCATAATCAATCGCACGATCAAACATCGCTTGAAAGGCCACGAAACGGGCTCCCGCGGAATCAGAAACCCGTTTGGCAGCAGAGCGGTACTCGTCAAACTCAGGGAACCATGAGTCGTTTACTTTGCCAACCTTGAGGACGAACGGTTCGCACACTATCAATTTGACGTCGGGAAGCGCTGCCTTTGTCCGAGCAATTAAAGCGTCGAGGTCGGTTTCGTAAACTTCCACCGTGCCGTCGTAGTCCCCATTGAGCTTGTGCCAGATGTCGTTCACACCAATAAGGATGCTCAACAGGTTGGGCTTCAAGTCGAGGCAATCTATCTGCCAGCGCTCGGCAAGCTGATAAACCTTGTTTCCACTGATGCCTCGATTGAAGCAGCGCAAGCTCCCTTCTGGGCGGCTCACTAACATCTCCGAGGCAGCCATCCAGGCATATCCATTTCCAAATGCAGACTGCTGGTTCACTTTGTCATTCTGCTCCTTATTGCGACCAGCATCGGTAATTGAGTCCCCCTGGAAGAGAATCGTATCTCCAGACTCAACCAGCGACGTTTCTGGCGATTTTTCGGAGGCAAAAGTTGTTGCGGATAAGGTCGCCCAACTGGCGGCCGTGAGTCCTGCTGTGGAAATCAGGAAATCGCGTCGGTTGTCTTGATTCATAGCTAACTTTAACACCCATCGACAAGAAGTAACCAGTAGAAAATGACTCGCTGCTAGTTTATGCGAAATAGGAAAAAAGCCAATGGCCAAACAATCAGAAGCAATACCGACCCGACGATGAATCTTGGAACGGAAATCGTCTTATCCAGCCGCATCAGGAGAAGCGTCATAAAAACGCTCAACAGGAGACAGTGATAAGCATACCCTCCGATGGCCGACCATTGTGGATTCCAAACAACATCTATTGCTCCGGAAAGTTCTGTGAATGGACTGCCACGCAGTAGTTCGAAATAGGCCACCACGAAGAACGCCAATCCCATCGCGGCTTCGACAATCGCATAGCGGGGAGATATCGCTGCCCCGCAATCGCGGCACTTCCCGCGGAGCCACAGCCAGCCGAGAACCGGGACATTGTCCCTAGCGCGAATTGGATGATTACACTTGGGGCAGTGAGACGGTTTCCAGATGACGGACATCCCTCTGGGCAGGCGATACGCCACCACGTTCAGAAAGCTGCCGATACATGCCCCGATAAATCCAAGCCACAGGGCCGTAATAAAATCGATCAGGAATTCGGAATTCACACTAGGGTTCGCCTTGAGGTGGTAAATTCAGTAAGCTGATTCAACTCTAATCGTTTCCGCAGGTACAAAGGAACCGCAAAATAGCTCCCCAGATATACTGCCTGGGAGCTTGGTTCCACGGTTGAGGTAACGCAACTGCCGTTGGTGTCGTCTCCCCTAGTTAGGTAAGATAGAGTTTGTCTTACCTTCTGCCCACCTCAGCGAAGTCCATGTCCAGCACGGCACCCCCAAGTGAATCAGAGCCAGACGAGGGTATTGGCAGTCGGAGCCTGTTGTCGGCAAGCTTTGTCGGCCTGCTGGTTACCCAATTCCTGGGTGCCGCCAACGACAACATCCTCCGCTGGCTGGTCATTGGCATTGGCAAGCAGTATGTCAAACCGGAAAGCGTTTCCTGGATTCTAGCTGCTGGAAGTGCCGCCTTCGTGCTTCCGTACGTGCTACTGGCAGCTCCCTCTGGGTACCTAGCTGACCGATTTAGCAAACAAAAAGTGATCGTGATTTGCAAAATGGCAGAAGTCGCGATCATGATCGCGGCTGTGCTGGCGATCCATTTGGGGAGCGTCCCTCTCATGATGCTTGTCGTTGCCGCAATGGGCACTCAAAGCGCCCTCTTTGGGCCATCAAAACTCGGCAGTATCCCCGAGATACTGCATGAATCAAAAATATCTTCGGCGAATGGCGTACTCGAATTAACTACCGTAATTGCCGTAACCGTAGGCATGGTGGCAGGCAACTGGCTTACCAGTGCTACCGGAGTGCGTGGGTTAGAACGACTCTGGCTCTCTGCTGCGGTGATGGTTGGCTTTGCCGTGGCAGGTTTGGCAGCGAGCCTGCTCATTCACAAATTGCCCATTGCCAACGGGCGAAGAAGGTTTCCATGGGATGCCGCCCGGCAGACCTGGCGAGATGTGTCCACACTCGCTGCAGACCCTGCCATGTTCCGAGTTGCGCTGGGAATCATGTTCTTCTGGTCACTGGCAATGATGGCCCAATTGAATATCGACCAATTCGCCTTTCAAGGAGGGGCAACCAAACAAACTCAAGTGGCCATGCTGCTGGTACCTTTGATCGTTGGGGTGGGACTAGGTAGCGTGCTGGCAGGTGTGTGGTCGGCGGGCAGAGTCGAATTGGGTATTCTCCCGTTAGGAGCTGGTGGTTTGGCCTTCAGTGCGGTGATGTTGTTCACGGTGGAAGGGGAACTCTATGACCCCAGTAAACAATGGACGATCAGCTATATCGGTGCCGCGTTCTGGCTGTTTATGCTCGGCACCTTCTCAGGGCTGTTCAACGTCCCTCTGGCAGCCTACATGCAGCGCTATAGTGAGACTAAGAACCGCGGATCGATCCTGGCGGCCTGCAACTTTCTCACCTTTAGCGGCATGTTAATTACCTCGGGTCTATACTGGCTGGCCGGAAGCCCTTTTCTGCAATTGAGCGCTCGCGATGTGTTCTTATTGTGCGGTATAGTGACTCTCCCTGTGATGATCTACATCGTTGCAATCATCCCACAGGCGTCTATTCGCTTCCTGGCGTGGTTGATCACGCATACTTTTTACAAAATTCGGGTCCATCAAAGAGAGAACCTGCCAGAGACGGGGGGAGCCCTCCTGGTACCTAATCATGTTTCCTGGATCGATGGCTTGCTCTTGGTGGCAGTTTCACCGCGACCGATCCGACTCATCATCACCGGTGACCTCCTCACGACATGGTGGGCTAAAGGACTAGCCAGAATCATGGGGGCCATCCCCATATTTCGGCTTACCCCCAAGGCCACTCGCTCGGCGATGGAGACCGCCCGGGAAGCTCTTAACAATGGTGAATTGGTCTGCATATTTCCTGAAGGCGGAATTAGTCGCTCCGGGCAGTTACAGTCTTTCAGCCGGGGTACGCTCGAGCTACTGCGGGGAACCTCTGCCAAGGTCATTCCCGTCTATCTCGATGAGTTGTGGGGGAGTATCTTTACCTTTCACGGGAGCCGGTTTACCCGGAAATCGACCGGAGCTTTTTTTCGCCCGGTGTCGATTTGGTTTGGCGAACATGTTGAAAATGTCAATAACATTCATCAGTTGCGGCAGGCGGTCCAGGATTTGGGCGCCGACGCTGTCTCTGGACGAAAGGAACGCATGATGGTGTTGCCGCGCTTGATGCTTCGCAAGTGTCGCAAAAGTTTGTTTCGTTTCAAGATTGCAGATTCCAGCGGCGTGGAAGCCACAGGAGGCTCACTATTGATGCGGACCCTCATTTTGCGGCGTCTCTTATTGCGCGAAGTGATCGAGTCCGATGAAAAATATGTCGGCATACTCTTACCTCCATCGGTCGGAGCAGTCATCACCAATGCGGCAGTCACCCTGGCGGGACGAGTTTCAGCCAACCTGAATTACACCGTCACCAATGACGTACTCAATGCCTGTATCCGTAAGGCGGGAATTCGTCACGTCCTCACGAGCAAGAAGGTGATGGATAAACTTGATCTCAAGCTCGACGCCAAGATTGTGCTGCTTGAAGATTTCAAGCCAAAGGTCAAACTCACTGACAAACTCGCGGGGATTGCACAAGCCTATGTGACCCCGCTGCCCGTCTTGGAACGCATCCTCGGCGTGCATCATATGACGAGCGACGACGAATTGACCGTGATCTTTACCTCGGGATCCACCGGCGAACCCAAGGGAGTTGTACTCACCAATCACAACGTCGGTTCCAATGTCGAAGCCATTGACCAGGTGATCCACCTGCGGAGTGACGATACGCTACTCGGCATCTTGCCATTTTTCCATTCGTTCGGATTCATGGTCACATTGTGGACCGTGCTGGGACTCGACGTCCGCTGCGTGTACCATTTCACACCACTCGACGCCAAGCAGGTCGGTAAATTGTGCGGCAAATGGGGAGTGACCGTGTTGCTTTCAACCCCCACATTCTTGCGATCCTATCTCCGCCGCTGCGAGCCGGAAGATTTTGCCAAGCTCGAAATCGTGGTGGCCGGTGCCGAAAAATTGCCCACATCACTTTGCGAAGATTTTGAAACCAAATTTGGAGTGCGACCCGTGGAAGGCTACGGCGCGACCGAACTTTCGCCTCTGGTCTCGGTCAATGTCCCTCCCAAGCGATCTCAGAGCCGCGAAGTCGACTGTCGAGAAGGGACCGTCGGTCGACCTATTCCCGGTGTCACCGCCAAGATCGTCGATCCTGACACAGGCGATCCTCTCGGTCCTGAAACCCCCGGCATGCTGTTGGTGAAGGGTCCCAACGTGATGAAGGGCTACCTGGAAGACCACGAGAAAACTGCAGAAGTACTCCGCGATGGCTGGTACGTAACCGGTGACATCGCCATCATCGACAAGCAGGGATTCATCCAAATCACCGGTCGACTGAGCCGCTTCTCCAAAATCGGCGGCGAAATGGTTCCCCACATCAACATCGAAGAAGCCATCCAGGGCTTCGTGCAGACCGAAGAAGACGAAGTCGTAAGAGCGGTCGTCACCGCCGTCCCCGATGAGAAAAAGGGAGAACGCCTCATCGTGGTCCATACGAAGCTGGACCACACCCCTCAACAAATCTGCGATCACTTGGCGAAACTGGGCTTACCAAATCTCTGGCTCCCCGGCCAAGACTGCTTTCTGGAAGTCGAGCAAATCCCCGTCCTCGGCACCGGCAAGCTCGATCTCAAGGCACTAAGTGAACTGGCGAAAAAGCATTTTGGCAAGTGACGAAAAACCCTCGTTCGTCCGCAACGCAAAAACTCTTCGTTAGCCGCGACGCGCCAGGCGAGTCTTGCTCGCCAGAGCGGAGCGTGGCGGAAGCAAACGGGCGGGAGTAGTCATACCACCATTAGGACAGTCCAGCTCCCCACAATCTTCTGGGAAGCAGCAATTCCATGTCACATGAGCAAGCGGAGTTAACTGAGGAAGAATTGGTTGAACAGCGCCACTTTGAGATCGCGTAAGCACAGTTTACCGAGTTGGAGATGAGCAGATTCATCCGAAAGCTTGGAGATAGACGTTGGCCACGTCTGGCGCTTCATCGATCAACTCAGCGGGCAACAGAGGTGTTTTGCTCTTCACGATCGGACACGCGCACTCGTGACTCCGATTCACTGTGCTTTCCGGTCTGATACGCGATCTGTACCAATTGCTTTTGGCGCTCGGGTGTGATTCGCGGCAGATTGAGGGCGAGGCGCTCGATCCGCTCGGGTTGGGCTTCCGAGGCCTGAGAAAAGCCGCTGAGAAAAGTCATTGTGTCGGCAAAGTTGCGGTCGGCGGTTCTCCCTACCAAGGGTTGGATCGCTTTGGCAAGAATCTCGAGACTCGTCCGATCGATACGTAGAAAAGTATCCATCTGGGCTGCCACGTAAGTCCGGCCGTTTGATTCCACCATCGAACCGCTTTTCAAAAGCAGGACGGATTGCGCATGAACAGGGCGCGAGAAAGGTTTCCCTTCATAGGCCCCTTCGCCAAACATTACGAAACGATTTTGGGCGTTTTTCTCGCAGGTCTGCTCGACGATGACCAGCTTGCCAGTGGTACCCACTCCATCTGCGAGACGAAAACTATTCCCGTCAATGCGTTCGAGACTCACTCGCGTGATGCCCAATTGCTTCCAGATTTCGACAAGTGCGTCCGGATTCTGGGCCATATAGGTAAACATTTCGGGATCACAATCCACGATCTGCGTGGGCAGACGGCGGTAGATCGTGCAGTCGTCGATCACATGACGCATGGGCTCACGGAATTGTTTGTCGATCTTGGCGAATGGGATTGCATTGATTGCAGTCTCTCGAGCCTCGGCTGAAGTGCTGGCTTCGTGGGCTTCGCTGGCTCCGTTGACTCGCTCAGAGAGCGCAGTATCCAGGCATGCGAATAATAGAAATACCAAGGAAAAGCATCGAACCCGTTGCCAGAACAGATTCCAACCCATTTCGAGCGCAGAAGCGCTCGTTTTGCGCAGACAGCGAACCATTCAACCCCCCCCTTAACATTCCGCAGGTTATGAGAAGACCTGCGGTTCGTAGGGATTATTCGGCTAGATAACCTCTCCCTCGTCAGCATTTCTGGAATTGCCTGTTAGAGTGCTAGCGACAAGTCGGTGGGCTGGTCTTGTCGCTAGAGGTGTGATTCAGGACAATTCTGCCCCTAATTCAATACCTCGATTGCTATCTCAACCCATGCAAACTCCTCAGCTGATCAAGCGACTTGTCTTGCTCGCCACACTAGCGGTCTGTTTGATGACCGTCGTGCGAGCAGCTTGGCCTTCATTCAGTGCATGGCAGCAAAGTAGGCTTGCCCATCGACTGGTCGCCGACATGGAGCAAGCTAAAGACCCCAACAGCAGGATTCTGTTGAGGCAAGTGGCGACTTTGGGGGATGCGGCGATCGCTGCATTGGTAGAAGCCGCGGCGTCGAATCGGGCCGACGTTTCACTTCAGGCCCGCCAAATTATCGAAGAAAAACTAGGGACGTGGATAGCGACGTCTCAGGTCGATCCGGACTTTGATTTGGGCCAGCCATCATGCCTGTTGGCGAGAGCACTCGCAGAACACATTTCAGATTTCGGCTCGCTCGGACAGCAATGGTCGAGCAAGTTGACTCTGGAATTGGTCGCACTGGCAGATAGGTTGCCTGCCGAGGCAGCTGCAAGAATATTGGCAGATTGTAGCAAGATTCTCGAACAAGTCCCGCCGGTCGGCCCACTCATGAGAACGGTAGATTCTGTCAGTAGTTCCGGATCAGCACCTGCACCGGCGATTTCAATGGGCAGGCAACCTGACCTCTCCGTTCTGAATATTCCCAGTGAACGTGTGATTTCGTCCAAACCGCTCCCAATTGCTTTACCGCTTGCAGAAAGCAGCGAAAATACACCGGAAATAATTGAGTCCGCCGAAGAAAACCTACGACCTCTTCCGTCCGCGTGGGCGACCAATCAGCCTCTGACTTCTTCTCCAACGATCCCAGCGCCGAATGCTTCCACACTCAAGGCCGTCCAGGAATTTGGCGACGAACCGACTCAGGATAAAGCAGTAACTTCGCCTGGGGCGATAGTCGAACTACCCACTCCAGATGAGATGGAGTCTCTCGTCGCAGAATTGAGCAAAGAGACTACACGAGCACTGGCAAAAGAGTTGATCTCGGCAGATTTTTACACCGCCGGCGCGATTCGCCTGGTTCTGCGAGAACGTGGCATTTCCGACGAAGAACGATCACTCATCGATCGTCTACTTTCGAGCGAGGTATCCGATCGGCTTCGCCTGGTGCGTGACTTAGAAGTGCTGCCGGCACGACCCGCCCGGCAGTGGCTGCGAGAATTGCTACATGACGAGAATGCCGAAGTTCGCTTACAGGCACTCACGGCACTGGCTACGTCCAAAGATCCAGAACTCGTGGACTTTGCACGTGATATGGCCGTACGCGATCGAGATGCCCGAGTGTCAGAACTCGCAGCGCGAATCATGCGCGAAGCACGGTGATATCCGTGGGGTAGCCATCTTGGCTGCCTTCTTTAGGAGAACGCAGGCTAGAATCCTACACGCCAAGAAGTACAGGCTGAAAGCCTGAACCACTACCTCCGGATTCGATCTTCAATCAAAGTTACTCGCCCTGCGGTGACATGTGCCTTGCGGTATTCAGGCATGAATCCGCGCGAGCCGTTCACACCAATTCGCATTCCTACGTAAGGCTGCAAGTTCAAATCAGGAGTCGGCGTTACAAATGAGATCACCGCCCCCTTGTCATCGACCAGCGCATAACGAGGAGACTCCTGTGTTGTAGAAGTCACCGGCTTCAAGCGACCCACAGCATCGTAACGCGGTTCGTCGGCGCTCGGCTTTCTATTTTCAAAGGGATCGTCGGATTTTAGATCGAGATCAGCTAATTGCCGCACTCGCGACGTCTGGCCAGTAAACTCACCCTTCTCAGGATCAGGTCCGGAGTTGACGGCCATGGTCGGTTCAGTGGGAAGACCCTCTTGTACGCGTTTGAATCGTGCGATTCGGTCCAGCAGGTCGCGCAGGTGTTCGCGTTCTGAAACCGAGTCACTCTTGTCCAATAGTGCGTTTGCTTCGGACTCGAGTTGATCAAACTGCCATTCTTCCTTCGGTCGAATTACTGCTTGAGAAAGCCGTAATTGCAATTCCTCCACGCGATCAGTCGCGGGGCCCAGGACTGAGGGTGAATTGCCAAAGCGAATCCTGGGCGCCGTACTTACCCGAGTTGCCGCCAGGGATGCCCCCTGTTCGGCCGCCCCAACTTGAGCAAGCGAAGGGGGGACTAAACCGGGCGATTGCGAAACTTGCTTAGCGGAGGGAGATCCAGCCACAAGCTCTACACTGTCTGCTGCACCTCCGGTGGACGCTGCCATGATGCCATTCGGAATTGGCAAGGGAGTTGAGGGCAAGGCAGCCGCACCTGGATATGCCGGTTGGACAGGAACCGTATTCTGTACCAAGTGGGCAAAGCCTCGTTCAGAACTGTTACCGCCCGAAGCATGGCCTACCGTAGGGGATTGCCGCATCCACCCGGAGGCATGTTGTACCGGGCCAGAATTTTCCAGCGGTGGCGTTCGTGATAGGCTACTGGCCGCGATCCAGCGGAATTCACCAGCCGGCGGCGCAATTCGAATCCACCGTGGATCATCATTCGCGGCGGAAGGAAGCAACTGCAGTTGCTCGCCTCGGTGCAAGAGCACTTGCACAGCACTTCGCGCCGGTGAGACGCTGCTCCCGACACGGGCGATGGCGCTTTCTACGGCGATCTCGGCCGTATTGTTATCAAGTCGATGAATCTCATGCGCTGCGATCCAACAAAAACTCCCT
The DNA here is from genome assembly GCF_007860015.1 of Bythopirellula polymerisocia. Classification (GTDB taxonomy): domain Bacteria; phylum Planctomycetota; class Planctomycetia; order Pirellulales; family Lacipirellulaceae; genus Bythopirellula; species Bythopirellula polymerisocia. Next base: position 26,222 of record NZ_SJPS01000011.1, on the reverse strand, counting down.
TCGGGCGGGCGCACGGCGCACCACCCCTCACTATCGTGTCGATAGACCTCGACGGCATGCCCCTGAGGCAATTGCAGCGTAGGGTAGTATTCCTGCCCTGGACCACCACGAGCAAATGTTTGCGGCACGCTGATGTAGGCAACGTAGGGGAAGGTCACTTCGCATTGCGCAGAACTTGACAATGCCAGCGCAATTGCCAAGCAAGAAATGCAGCGAGTTAGAGCCGCCGGAATGTAGTTAACAATTGATGAAAGGTGCAACCGAGCCATAAGCGTGCCCTCGTCTATGCGAGTATCGGTCGACACCCGCGCGATAGGGGAAAAGGAGTGAGATTCGCCGTGGCTTATAGGTAATTTGCGCTCGTCGCTCAAGGCCTGCACAAGCAGAGGTTCTGCTAGCAGCACCGCTTGAGCCCTGCTAGGATAAACCAGTGTGAGAGTACTGTCTTCACTTAGATTTTGGCATTGAGAACACTGTTGGCCGACTCTCCTAGTCGGGAATTTCCGACTCGGAGAGTCTGTCGATATTGGGGCGATTGATGAAAATAGAGAAACTAGGGCCCTATCGGATTGAACGACAGATTGGCAAAGGGGGAATGGGTGCTGTCTACGAGGCAACTTACGCAGGACCCGGCCAGGCTGCTGGCACTCGCGTAGCCGTCAAAGCACTGAGCCCCCAATTGGCCATGGCCGAGGGTTTCCGCGAAAGGTTTGAGGCGGAGATCGACTCTCTTAAGAAGCTCAAACACGAAGGGATCGTGCGGCTCTACGGCTACGGTGAAGAAGAAGGAATGCTCTTCTACTCCATGGAACTTGTCGAAGGGACAAGCCTCGAAGAGGAGATTAACTCCGGCCGGCGTTTCAATTGGCAGGAAACCCTGTCCATCGGCACGCAGATTTGCCGAGCGCTCAAGCATGCCCATGACCATGGGGTTGTGCATCGCGACATCAAGCCGGCGAATCTCTTGCTGACAAAAGAAGGCCACATCAAGATTGCCGACTTCGGTATCGCTCGTCTTTTCGGTGGAACGCAACTCACGACCGCGGGGGGAGTCCTCGGCACGGCTGACTACATGTCGCCTGAGCAAGCGGACGGTCGGCCGGTTACCGAGAAGTGCGACCAATACAGTTTGGGTGGAGTCCTATTTGCCCTGCTGGCAGGACGGCCTCCGTTTCGAGCCAAGACGATGCCCGAGATGTTACAGATGCAGCGCTTCGCTGAGCCAGAACCCGTGCAGCGCTATGCCCCTGACACACCCGATCAACTTAGCCGGCTGATTCAACAGCTTTTGTCGAAGGAACCTGAAGAACGATTTCCCAATGTGCTGGTATTAGGCAGGCACATGGAGGCCATGCAGAAGGCCTTGTCTCGTCCTCCCCAATCAGAAACGAAGCTTGCAGAACTATCAGAGTCTGATAATTCAGAACTTGACCCGCCAACCAGGCAGCCGAATTCCACTTCAGCGATCTCGACCGATGCAACCAGTGATGTTGCGCGACCCGAGTATCTTGATATGGATGGGATAGATTTAAGCAATTCTGGTGACCTCTTCGAAGCCCCCACGATTGCCCAGCCAGAACCAATTACCCCCGATGCTCCTGCTGTAAAGTCGGACCCCGCCCCGGTTGATCCAGTAGTTCCGGCGCGGCCAACTCAGACACGATTCACTACGCTCGACGATGAAATCCGCCAGCGCCAACACCTGGAAGAGGACGATAGCCACCTCTCGCTCGTGGCTCGCTGGGCAGCCTTGATTCTTCTGCTGGGCACCATCGTCTGGTTAGGCTGGAGCTTGACTCGTCCCCCGACGGCTGATGACTTGTTCGACACAATTACAGCCACCATCGACCGAGAAGGGGATAATGACCTGCGTTCTATTTCGTTTGAGCTAGCTGAGTTCGTTGATCGGTTTCCAGACGATCCACGTGCTGCCGAAGTCGCCGGGCATCTCGAGCAGTTGGAGTATCAGAAATTCGCTCGGCAGGCCCGCTCAAGAAACCGATTCAGCGGGGAAGACGAAATGGGCCCCATTGAGCAACTCTACTTACAGGCAATAGAAATCAGTGCAGAGAATCCCGCCCGTGGTGAGCAACTACTTGCCGATCTGATTGCGCTCTTCGATCCTACAGATGAGACTGCCGAGGGGGCCAACCCTTCGGCAAGTGAAGTCAGTTCTCTTTCTGAAGGCCATCGTCAGTGGCTGGTACTTGCACGTCAGGAACTGGTGAGGCTTCAAGAACTCAATCGAGAAATTGCCGAGAATCAACTCCCGGCGTTACAAGAGCAACTTCGTTTGGCAGCCACAATCGCCGCGCGCAGCCCAGCCCGCGCTGCTCGGATGTACCGGGCCTTTATAAACCTCTATGACAACGAACCCTGGGCAGCCGATTTGGTTGCCGAAGCAAATCAAGCACTCGCCGCACTATCTTCGAAAACCGACAACTAGCCACCAGCCATCATACTTCTACCAATAGCGATACCGATAACCGCCATTCCAGTAGGGGGTCATCACATGGTAAGAGCCGTAGTTGCCATAGAGATTCTGGTAGCTCCCAGGATACCACCCGCCGTAGTAAGAGTAACTCGGCACAGGGTACGCAACCGGTCGCCGGGCATAATAGTAGCCCTGCGCGCTCGCATCATTTGCTTCACCAAGCAACAACCCTCCCACTAACAACGCCGCGCCAAACAAACCTAAACTTTTCATCTTAATATCTCCTGTTTTTTGAATCCGCCCTCGATGGTTTCTGATTCAATATCAAATTATATGCAAATAGTGCGCCGTTTGGGAGAGTACGAGAATCCTTCCGGATTAATCGCGAAGTTGTGACTCTGCAGAAACCACACTGCTCATTTCGAGAACAAGTGTATTCGAAATGACTGCTCTCAGACCAGTGAAGAGGTTGAAGGTTCATGCAAGTCAGTCGTAACAAGATGGAGCGCAAAACTTAATCCGTTGAGATCCAAATTCATCGGTATTTGTTTTGCCGCTTGTTGGAATTGGGCAGCAATTTTGCACGAAGCATCGATTGCAAAGGACAAAATGTCTTGGCACAGCCCCAAGCATCGTTGCTGCTTGGTACCTGATTGCCGTGAGTGATGTTATAATCGCGACGATACCAGATTCCGTAACCCAAAGGATTATCAATGGCTCTCGCTGATTCACTAAGTAGACGCCCCCGCAGTCATGCTGCTTTTGAACGGGCCCAACAACTCATGCCCGGCGGGGTCAATAGCCCCGCGCGTGCCTTCGGTGCCGTCGGCGGAACGCCTATCTTTATCGAGCGGGCTGAAGGGGCCTACCTCTATGACATCGATGGCGATCGCTACGTCGATTACATCGGCTCCTGGGGGCCGATGATACTAGGGCATCGTCATCCGGCAGTCGTCGCCGCATTGGAAGCGGCACTGTCTAGGGGCACAAGTTACGGTGCCCCCACCGAGGCGGAGAGCGAATTGGCTGAGCGGATTATCGATGCGGTCGCCTCGATCGAAAAAGTGCGGCTAGTCAGTTCGGGGACCGAGGCCACGATGAGCGCAGTTCGCTTGGCACGCGGATTCACGGGCCGCGACGTGATCATCAAATTTGCCGGCAATTACCATGGGCACGTCGATAGCCTGTTGGTAGCGGCAGGAAGTTCCGCGGCAACGCTGGGGACTCCCAACTCGCCAGGTGTCACTGTAGGCACGACCAAGGACACGCTTGTGCTGGATTACAACGATGTGCAAAGCCTGGAGGATGCATTTGCCAGGCACGGAGACAAAATCGCCGGAGTCATTCTCGAGCCTGTAGTTGGCAACATGGGGGTGGTAGTTCCTAGCCAGGCGTTCGTATCTGCGCTCAATCGACTTACCAAGTCACATGGCGCTCTGCTAATTTGCGATGAGGTGATGACCGGGTTTCGCGTGGCATTTGGTGGTGCTCAGCAATTATTGGGGCTCGAGCCCGACATCACCACCTTGGGTAAAATCGTCGGCGGCGGCCTGCCGGTTGGCGCCTATGGCGGGCGGGCCGAAGTGATGAATCACATCCTCCCCGCGGGCAAGGTATTTCAAGCTGGCACCTTGAGTGGCAACCCGTTGGCCACTGCGGCCGGTAACGCAACTCTCAAGATTCTCAAGGAGCAGCCCCCCTACGACCGCTTGGAGCATCTCACTGCCCGATTGGAAGCAGGGTTGCACGCTGCTGCCGAGAAAGCCGGAATAATACACACTATCGCCCGCGTGGGAAGCATGGTGACCTTGTTCTTCAGCGGTGAGGGTATCACAAGTTGGCAGGCGGCAAGCCGTTGCAACACAGAGCAGTTCGCCCGATTCTTTTGGGGCATGATGAATCGCGGAGTCTACTTGCCATGCAGCCAGTACGAGGCCCTGTTCATCTCGGCAGCGCATACAGAAGACGACATCGACCGCACAATCGCCGCCTCAGAAGAAGTGATGCAGGAGATGTCAACCTAGCCCTTCCGCAACACGGCACTTTGCCGTAGTAGGTTATGCAACCTACTTCACGTTATTCTTGCGGGTAGCAACTTCCATCTGCGCGTAATGCGTCTTGTCGCCGCGGACGATGTAGAATTTCAATGCCCCCGCTTTTGAGAGGGATTCGGCATGGTCGACCAGGTATTGAATGTCGGACTGTGAAGCGGTAGTCCAGCGATGGAAGCGAACCAGGATGTCTCCTTCTTTGACTCCCTGCTGGGCAGCTGAACTCTCAGATCGGACCGATACGACTCGCATGCCTCCGTCGTAGGGGAGTTCCAACTCGCGGAGTGATCTGGCAGGTTCCTCTTGCAAGATTAATCCTAGGGTCTCCCAAGTGGCGGAGTCAAAGGAATCCATTTTTGCGGGGATCGTTGGGCGCGATGAAGTTCGACTTGCGATCGTAAGATCGAGCGTGATCTCTTGGTCATCGCGGCGTAACAAGACAGGAATCTGCTCGCCGGAGCGATGGCCCAACAAAGCCCGCTCGATGTCAAGCGGACGGCGAATCTGCACCGTGCCAATCCGTTCAACCAGATCACCGCGGGAGATTCCGCAGCTCTCAGCAGGGCTATTTCGGTCGACCCGGGCGACGGTCACATGGCCTTCGTTCTTGCTCATCGACAAGGTGGCCATCCCGTGCCAGTTGCTCTCCAGTTCCTCGATACTCATCATCTTGGTGGCAATTTCCAGGGCATTATCGACCGGAATCGCGAAACCGATACCTTGAGCACCTGCCCGTACGGCGACATTTAGCCCAATCATCTCGCCATCGATGTTCAATAGTGGTCCGCCGGAATTGCCCGGATTGATGCTGGCATCGGTCTGGATCAGATCGAGGTATTGTTGTGTCTCGTTGACCTGAACGTTGCGATGCAGGGCACTGACGATGCCGGTGGTGACCGTATTCTCGTAGCCAAAAGCATTTCCCACGGCGATCACGGTTTCGCCGGGCATCAGTCCTTGGGAGGTTCCGAGATTGATCACAGGCAAGTCGAACGATGGTTTGATACGGATGATTGCCAAGTCGGTCTGGGGATCACGCGCGACGGTCTTTGCAATAAAGGACTGTCCCGTAGAGAGCGTCACGTTGATCCGTCGCACTCCATCCACGACGTGGAAATTTGTAAGTATGAAACCGCGAGGATCGATCAACACACCTGTTCCCATGCCGTTGACTTGCTTGGAAACCTGTCTGGCGGAGTCGGTGGTCTCGACAACCGATTTCTGGCCTTGGATGTTTACTACCGCGGGGCTGGCTTCCAGCACCGCGCGAACGACGGGGGTCATCCGCGAGTTGGTGTCAGCCAAGATCGATTGAGCAAGAAATCCAACCAAGAACGCTGCTAGCAGGAGCAGGCGGAAGGAACAAGGCTTTACAGCGGCTTCGCCGGAGCGCGGGTCGTCCATGGAGTCTAAATCCAATTTGGTAGCTGGCGCGCCGAAGCGACCTGTGGTTGATTCACTCATGTTCTGCGGGGAACAGGAGTGGTTGCTAGAACCGTTGATCGGCGCGTCGTTAGGACTCGCTTAAACGTTGCGAATGACAAGCCTCACAGAATGCCTAGCTTCTCACTCACTGGAAAAGAGGCTCAAGAATGTGCTAATCACGACCGGTGATCGTTAATTGGCAAGGAGGGGCCCATCCGACTTCCACCTCACCACGCAAATCCTGGGGCGCATTGGGATTCACATTGGCATAGATCGGCGTGACGGGCACTGGGAGGAATTCCGGCGGCATTTCTGGCCGATATCGGACAGCAGGGGGCCCGATCGGGATACGCATTCGATGGCGAGCACAAGCAAGTCGACCGCGCACCGCCCCCAAGCACCCAGCGCAGTCATTGCAGGGACATTCATCCCCTGCATAGTAGCCCTCGGAGCAATCTCCGACACAATTTGCGTAGCCGCAGCCGGGATCAGTCACGTAGGCAGATTCATCACTTACACCGCACAGAGACACGCAGCCGCTAATTGTACCCAGCAGGAAAGCGAGCGCAATGAGCGCAACGGCGTTGAGAGAATTCTGGTTTTTCATAGGCCCACCCCAAAAAACCAAGACAAGGTAACAAGCAAGAGGTTAATGCTGCCAGCTACTAATACGGAAGTCGGCAACCCTCCAGTAGCGAAAATCGGCCACACTAAGCCGCTAACTTTTGCCTAATCGCCAAACTTGGTGGCGAGGCCCGTCGGCAACTGCCTCAAACTTGCGACCAGTCCATTCATATCCTGATCAATCCGTTTGGTCTTCTTTAGCAGAGTTGTCGAGAAACACTTTGGGAATCAACTGAATGAGCAGAAAAACTGCCAGCAATGCCAGCAGTCCGTGAGCCCAATACTCTGCAACCGGAATCCCCATCTCTCCGGCCAACCAACCAATGACCAGTAGCAGTGGCGGCAAGAGCAGGAGAACCCCGCAACCCAGGGCGGACATGGTCCCGCGGAAGGCAAGTTGCTCGCTGAGTTGCTGACGATGAACATCAATCATCCGTCCACGCCGCAAGCTGATCTCAATAGTGTCAGTAAGCTCCATCGCTCGTAGGGCAGCTGGCCAAGTTGTTTTGGGCTCAGAATGGTTGGAAATCGTCTCAACGAATTGCCTGAGGCATGCTTCTGCTTGTGAGGCCCTGGCTGAGCTCGATTCTGGAAGTTCAGTTCGCCATTTGCCACGTTCCCCTACAAGCGTTAAACAGGACTGGACTGTTTTTTCTACGGGACCGACCGCCCAATGGACCGGCACTTGGCACTTGCCCAGGAGTTGCACATTCAGACCAGCATAGGTGGCCGCCGCGTCGGGTGATCCGACTGCTCCCAAACGGTCGAGCGGTCCGGCTAACTGGTCCAGCACTTCGACATCACGAGCAAAATGCCAGAGTACGTTTTCTTGAGTTCGGCTCTTGATAGGCCTCTCCCAAAGAACCTGCTCTACTGGGCCAACGTCGGGATGTCCTTCCCGAATCCAACGGGACACTTCGACAAGCAATTCTGTCTGCATGGACAAAGGATTGAAATGATAGAGTGGAGTGTTGCTTTCCGTGCGGGCCATGTCGATTTCGTAGAAACTCAACACCGATTCGCATAGAGGAAACGTTGCCAGCACTGCCACACCATTCTTGACGAGCTGATTGACCTGCTCGGCTCGCAAGATGCCTGACGTTTCACCGCAACCTACGATCACAGCGTCACAAGCGTGTTGGTCGAGCAGCTCCTCCCAATTGTCTTCATGATCCTCAACGGGCCACCAATTTGGCAGATCCCCTAATTCCCCTGTCCCTAAATCGCCACCCCAAACAATGGTATGGCCGCTGTTGGCAGCCGCCTCGGCAAGTAGCAGACTTTCGCGGTCGGCACCTAGGAGTGCAAAATTCATGGGTCCAAGCCTTCGCCAACGATTTTCAATTAACCACCTTGCGAGCCAACATGCAAAACCTGCCGAAAATTGGCAACTAGTTTTTGCCCAAAGGATGTTACAATATTATCGTCAATACAGCGATTTGTCGAAGTGCCCTCTCTCACCATTGTCTCGCACCTCCATCTTGTTGAAAAAGAAAACTATGCTACTTAAGGTTACCATCCTTCGATTTTTGCTAGTTGCGGCCATGGTCGGATTTTTCCTGCCTTCGATCCTTGCCGAAACGACTTCTTCTCGGCGTCAAGAAGTCGCAGAGGCCGGCACCTCTCTAGATCCAGAATCTATATCTCGATGGATCGACCAACTCGATAGTGAACAGTTCGAGGAGCGAGAACGAGCCCAGTCAGAATTGACTGGAGTCGGTTTTCCGGCGCTGTCCGAGGTCGCTGGTGCAGCCCGCTCGGCATCATTGGAAACCTCCACTCGCGCAATCAATATTTTGTTGACCTGGTCCGAAAGAGAGGACCGTCAGCTGGCCGTCACGGCCCTGGAACAACTCGCTGCTATGAAGAATCGTCCCATAGAATCAGCCAGGGCGACTGAAGTACTGGCCGAAGTACGCGAACTGGCAGCCTTGGAAGAGATCGTTTCCCTGGGAGGAAGTTATCAGGTGAATTCCCAATTGAGTGGATTGATCAACCTCGTCCCTGCGGACCATTACCAGATCATCATCGGGTCGGAATGGCGAGGAGGAGTTGAATCACTGAAACTCTTGCAGGACATTCCTCATGCCTGGGCCATTAGTTTTTACTCATCTCCGCTTACAGACGAAGCCCTGGATTGCCTCCAAAACCTCCCTCAACTGATGCGTGTGGAACTGTACGGAACAAGTTTTTCCAAACCAGCAATCGAAGAGATACGCCAAAAACTTCCTAATATAAACGAGAAGAATTTTGACGTCCGTCAGAGCGCAGCCTTTCTGGGGATTCGAGGCAGCGAAGGTGAAACTGCTCATGTGGTTGATGTCGTGCCAGACAGCGCTGCCGCCAAGGCGGGCATTCATACGGGTGACATAATTTCTCACCTTGAGGGTAAGGAAGTTGCGGACTTCGCTGCCCTGACGAGCTTGATAGCCCAATATCAACCTGGCGAGACGGTTCAACTCACCATTGTTCGTCAGGGTGAAAATCAGGAGTTGCAAACTTTAGAATTGCCCGTCAAGCTCGCACAGTGGGGCCCCACGAGCCGAGCCGAATTGCCGGAACTTCGCAAGCTGAACCTCGAAAGACGATAAGATCTATCACCACGACCTTACATAAACAAGAATCCTTTGCGCAGAGACGCTGTGGCGCAATAAAACAGGGTCCCAATTGGAACCCTGTTTGAACTTTACTCGCTTGCCAATCGACTAGACTGCTAATGTTGCTTCGACATCGGCAAAGTGTCCGCTGGCCTGGAATTGCTGAGCCAGCAACTGGCGACCCTTTTCGGTCCACACACCGATGCTCCGCAGCGGGGCGTTGGACTGAGGGCAGAGAAAGGTGACTTGCTTAGGAGTGATCGACTGAATTTCGACGGCGTTCTCTTTGCGGGTAAACTGTACCGCAAAAGAGACGTGGCGATTATTCTCTTCGTCCTCCCAATTCGTTTCGATCGTATGCATTGCATCACTCCTAAACCAATGTTGAATCTGTGTTAGTTGGCCCCTACCTGTTCGTCGGGTAAGACCACGGCAAGCTACTGAGTATAATCGGTTTGTGGTTTCCTTGCAGCGCGAAAATTACGCGAATTTGACGATTTTTCGGGCAAACTGGTAAGGAGACTCTTCTCAGCTGACACAGATCGGGTTTCGTGCCTATGTGGAACTACTTCTGATCAACGAACATCCAACCGTTGTCGGCTACACCGAACAGCGGACGGAAGGGACTGTTAGCACCTTTGCGGGCCGAACAGCCAATGTGCCAAACCAGATTGATTCCAATATTCCAGGACTCCTGCATGACTTCTTCAGGGCTCCCCAGCTTATCGGGAATCAGGTAATTGAACCCGGATTGCACCGACCAGCGATCATTCAAAGGTGCATAGAAATCGGCACCCAGGATTCCTTCGCTGTCACCCGTGGCTCCTCCCCAGAACCGCGCCTGATAGCCATCACGGAGATTCCAGCGAAAGAACGCCGCGTACTGATCTACAGTCGACCAATTCACTCCGTCAGAGATGGCATCATTGGTAGAGCTGGCTCCCCAAAAGCCGATTTCTCGGCCACGAGGACTCTTTAGACTCACTTCGTAACGAATCTGGTTGAGGCTTATGTCCTCGTCTAGGTTGTCATTCATGTAATCATAGACCAACCCGAACTGTACACCGCTACAGACTCGTCGATACAACCCAGCAGTGATAAACTGCTGACCGCGATCGTCACCATTGTCTACAGTTCCGGAGAGTCGACTTTGAAATGCCTGGAAGCCTAACTGATAACTAAGTTGAGGAAATAAGCGACCAACTATCGGTGCACGACCGCTGATGTTTAGTCCCTCATGGAAACCAAAATTGGAATCGCTACGGGCTGTAGGGGGGGCACCAGCTACAAAGTCCCGCGGACCACGGAAACCTTGTACACCACCCCAGAAAGTGAAATCCTTGATACGCGGCAGGCAGACTTGAAAACACCAGAATTCGGGTCCTGGAATTCCAACGCAACTTCCACAGCTCGGTTCTGGGCAGCCACAGCCGGGATCGCATACGCCGCAGCCCGGATCACAAATACCACAGCCAGGGTCGCACATACAGGCGCCTTCCCCACAGGGACAGCCCCCTTGGCAGCTCTCACAGCCGTCCATCTGGTAGGGGACTTCCCAACCTTCGGAGGGCGAGCCAAAGTGAATTTCCTCACCTTCAATGGCTTCCTCGGGGATTGGCTGGATGGCTCGCTCGGGCTGCTGAACGGCAGCCGCGGCCTGAACGATCTTTCCTTTTGAGGCAGTTGGTTTCTTGATTGGGGACTTCTTGGCAACGCGTTTAGGCGCTGCTTGATACTTTGCTGGTGAAGGAACGGCAGTCTGCTCGGGAACCGAGCGCTGCTGGTTCACTTGCGAAGGCGCGCGAAACTTCTGTTGAGGTTCTGCGGCCTGATTAGCCTGCCGTGGCCGCTGAAATCGCAGGGCATTTTCCTGGGCAACGGCGTGTGCTGAGAGCACAAGCAAACTGCTGCAGAGGGCTGGGCAGAGAAATTTGATCAGGCTTGAACGGGAATTATTCATCGATCACCCTTCGGCAAGCTTCGCCCACTGTGTGACGACGCTTTTGCCATGGAGATCGACGCAACTGATGCGGTTTTCGACTGAGAAACGGATTGCACTTCAGTCTTGCCGGCACAGTTTGCGTCTCGGTAGCCCCCCCGAGAACAAAACGTGTACTGGGGTTATCGACACGTCTAAGCTTTCCCTTTCAGAAAAATCGTTGCTATCGTCAAAAATTTCCAAATAGTCGCGTTCTTGTGCTGGCATCCATGCCAGGACTGCTGAAATACAAATGCTTTTGGCCATCAAATGGCATTTATCGAATCGCTAATGTCCCATTTGTAGTGCGATTGCAAACTGTCTAACCACTATAAGTGGGGGTTCTTCTGCAAGGCTTTAGGCATGCACGAGGGAGAAAAATCCGCCTGGTAGAATCTACTGTAAAGTGTTTGATAGAAACGGTTTACGCGTTGAGCAGATTGCCGAGGATTGGTATGAATGGCGGGAGAAGGCGGCAAAGTCGATGTTGCCAGCAACAGTTTCGCAGTCGATACTGATAGTAGAGATGCTCACTTCAGCAGAGTCGATCTTGCTGCGGAGAGTGTTGGGAGGCGATAGCGAAATTCAAACATTCAGGAATTTATTTCGCCTTCGGAATTAGAGAAGTTTCTCACTGCTCTTTGCCAACCTTCATTTAGGTGTGCCCACTCGCTGGCGAGTTGAGGACCCCGCAAGGCCTCGTAATCTAGCTTGTCAGGTTCGCTTTCTTTGGCCCCACCCTTTAAGGTGCTTGGCCAACTCCCCATCGCACGCAGGTTAGCACGGATAGTGCTCCCCAGTAAGTCACAAGATGTGTAGTGCAGCGTGCGTTCCATGAGAGGCGGACAGAGCCGACCCGTGCAAACCTAAGTGTGTGCGCAAGGATAGCGCTGACAAGTTGAACGAAGTGTGTCCTGATTGTGTCCCGAAAGGGCGGAGACAATTGTCTCCGTAAGTAACCTTTTTATTCTCGTTTAATTCATCCCCCACCCCTCAGAGAGGAAACGCGAGACGATCCTGACAAACTGTAACGCATCAATCGTCCCGCCAAGGAGAACCACGATGGTCAGTGGAAGTGAAATCGTTTCGATTATTTCGCAGCGCCAAGATCGCGATCAGTTCCGCCGTAAGAATTGGGTCGGCACGTTCGAGGAGTATCTCGAAATTGTTCGAGATGATCCGAAGGTAACTCGGACCGCTTACCAGCGGATCTACGATATGATTCTTTCCTATGGCGTGGATGTTGTCTCCAAGGGGCGAGAAAAGGAGCATCAGTATCGCTTCTTCGACGACCCCCTCAATAACGGTCACGACGCTGTCTACGGACTGCGTGAACCTTTGCACAACCTGGTGAACGCCCTCAAGAGTGCGGCCTACGAATATGGCATCGAGAAACGAGTTCTATTGCTTCACGGGCCCGTAGGAAGCAGTAAGAGCACGATTGTCCGGTTGCTTAAGCAAGGGCTTCAGCGCTATTCGGAAACGGATGAGGGTGCCCTCTATACTCTCGGTTGGGTCGATGAGGAAGATCCCAACGAAGTTCACTGGTGCCCAATGAACGAGGAACCATTACATCTGATCCCGGACCGCTTCCGTGACGACGTCGCAGCGAGCCTCAATGCAGCAAATGATGAAGGAGGCTTCAAAGTCCGCATCCGCGGCGAGTTGGATCCTTTCTGCCGTTTCATGTATCAGCATCGATTGAAGAAATACGACGGCGATTGGACCCGCGTGGTACAAGACGTTCGCGTGAAGCGGGTGATCTTGAGCGAAAAGGACCGCGTGGGCATTGGCACCTTCCAGCCAAAAGACGAAAAGAACCAAGACGCCACTGAACTCACCGGCGACATCAACTATCGAAAAATCGCTGTCTATGGCAGTGATAGTGATCCGCGCGCGTTCAATTTCGATGGAGAGTTTAACGTTGCTAACCGGGGCATCGTTGAGTTTGTTGAAGTTCTCAAGCTGGACGTGGCGTTTCTCTACGACCTGCTAGGGGCGAGCCAGGAGCACCGCATCAAGCCCAAGAAATTTGCCCAGACAGATATCGACGAAGTGATTATTGGTCATACCAATGAGCCTGAGTATCGTCGGCTAAAAAATAATGAATTCATGGAGGCCTTGAGGGATCGAACGGTCAAGATCGACATTCCTTACGTCACCACGCTCGAGCACGAGAAGCAAATATACGAAAAGGATTACAACCAGAATACCGTGCAGGGCAAGCATATTGCTCCCCATACAATCGAGATGGCAGCTATGTGGGCCATCCTAACTCGCCTTGAAGAGCCCAAGCATGCCGGACTTTCTCGGCTCCAGAAATTGAAACTCTACAACGGCAAGACTTTACCTGGTTTCACTGAGGAAAACATTGCCGAGCTACGCGATCAGGCTCACAACGAGGGGCTAGTCGGAATCTCACCACGCTATGTGCAAGACAAGATTTCCAACGCCTTAGTGGCTCACCCGGATGCTAGTTCTATCAATCCGTTCATGGTGCTTAATGAATTGGAAAACGGCCTCAAGCACCACAGTCTGATCAATGACGAAGAACTCAAGCAGGAGTACCGCGACCTTCTGGGAGTCGTGAAGGAGGAGTACGAAAACATAGTCAAGCTGGAAGTTCAGCGGGCGATTGCCGCCGATGAGGACGCTCTCATGAGGCTTTGCGGCAACTACATCGACAACATCAAGGCCTACACCCAAAGGGAAAAGGTCAAGAATCCCTTTACGGGGCAGTACGAGGAACCTGACGAGCGGCTCATGCGATCAATCGAAGAGAAGATCGATATTCCCGACAGCCGCAAGGACGATTTCCGTCGCGAGATTATGAATTACATCGGTGCGTTGTCAATCGACGGCAAGAAGTTTGATTACAAGACGAACGAACGGCTCAACAAAGCCCTGGAGCTCAAACTGTTTGAAGATCAAAAAGACTCGATCAAGCTTACAAGCTTGGTTTCGAACGTGATCGACGCCGACACCCAAAAGAAGATCGACGTAGTGAAGGACCGGCTCATTCGCAATTACGGCTACGATGACGAGAGTGCAACCGATGTCTTGAACTATGTAGCAAGCATCTTCGCCCGCGGGGATACCAAAGAGAAGAGTTAAACATTCCTCGCCCGACAGCATCGAATACTAGATCGAGATACTTCATGGTAATGGACATCCAACGTGACCAACGTCGCTTCAAGCAGATCGTCCGTGGTCGCATTCGCCAGAACCTGAGAAAATACATAACACACGGCGAAATGATAGGCCGACGCGGTCGTGATGCCGTCAGCATCCCGGTCCCCCAACTCGATGTGCCTCATTTCAAGTACGGGAAGAACGGTTCTGGAGGAGTGGGGCAAGGCAAAGGGGAAGTCGGCGACCCGCTCAGTCAGCCCGGCGAAGGACCTGAGGGTGCCGGTGGTGCGGGTAGCGACCCCGGTTCTGGCCATTTGGTCGAAGTGGAGGTCTCGCTCAAGGAATTGGCCGAGATGCTTGGTGAGGAACTAGAACTACCCCGCATTCAGCCCAAAGGAACGGCCAATATCGAGAGCGAGAAGGCCAAGTATAACAGCATCCGCCAAACCGGCCCTGAGTCACTCAAGCATTTCAAGAAGACCTATCTGCGAGCCCTCAAGCGACAAATTACTACTGGAAACTACGTTCCGGACGATCCCTGTATTGTACCTGTGAAAGGAGACAAGCAATACAGATCCTGGAACGATGTGCCGCTGCCTGAAGTGAATGCAGTAGCAATCTACATGATGGACGTCTCGGGATCCATGACTGACGAGCAAAAACACATCGTTCGAAACGAGGCCTTCTGGATCGATACTTGGCTCACAAATCAATACCGTGGGATCGAGACTCGTTACATTATCCACGATGCCATTGCTAAAGAAGTTGACGAACACACTTTCTACCACACGCGGGAAAGCGGCGGCACGAGAATTAGCTCTGCGTACAAAGTGTGTGCTGATCTGATAGCGAGCACTTTTCCCAGCGAGGATTGGAATATCTATTGCTTCCAATTTTCGGACGGCGACAACTGGGGAGACGACAATCGAGTTGCATTTGAACTGCTCAACCAGAAACTGCTGCCGGTCGTGAACGCGTTTTGCTATGGGCAGGTTGAAAGCCCATATGGCAGCGGCGATTTCATTGACAGTTTGAGAAAAGAATTCAACAACCATGAATCGCTGATTCTTTCGGAGATTCCTGACAAGGACGCTATTTACAACTCCATCAAGACTTTCTTAGGCAAAGGCAAGTAGAGGTAAAACATGATCCGTACCAATGAAGCAATGTTGCAACGCTACCGAGTCAAAGTTGGCCACATTGAAGTGGTAGTCAGTGGCACCAACGATGCCGAGGCGATCGCCAATGCTCGCCTCCAATTGGCCAAGGACCTGCCAAGATTTTATGACTTGATCCATGCCTTGGAACCAACGCGGTTTGATGTTCATCGAGCGGCTTAAAATGTGATCTGAGGGGAATTTCCATGGCCATAGCCGAAACAAGCAACTTGACGCCTGAACTCACCGCGATTCAGACGGAGGTCGAAGGATATGCGCGTGGCTATGGGTTGGATTTTTATCCCACAATTTTCGAGTTGATCGATGCCGATCAGCTGAATGCGATTGCCGCTCGCGGAGGGTTCCCCACGCGGTATCCTCACTGGCGTTTTGGCATGGAATATGAGCAGCTTAGTAAGGGCTACAATTACGGCCTGCAAAAGATCTACGAGATGGTGATCAACAACAACCCCTGTTACGCCTATTTGATGCGTTGCAACGGGTTGATTGATCAAAAACTGGTTATGGCCCACGTTTACGGCCACTGTGATTTCTTCAAGAACAACCAGTGGTTTGCCCACACCAGCCGCAAAATGATGGACGAGATGGCCAACCATGGTAGCCGTATCCGCCGTTACATGGACGAATTTGGTGTAGAAAAGGTGGAAGATTTCGTTGACGCCTGTCTCAGTGTTGAAGACTTAATCGATATCCACTCCCCATTTATTCGCCGTCGAGAAGAGAAGAGCCGCTATGATTTCTCTGGCTTGGTGAAAGAGACGGATAAGAAATCGCCAGCCCGCTTCGAGTCCAAAGACTACATGGATCGATTTATCAATCCGCGAACCCTTAATTCGACCCTCGAAGATTCCGATGACGCAGAACCACCCATCACCAAGATACCTGAACGACCCGAACGCGACGTAATGCTTTTCATTTTGGAAAATGCCCCGCTCAATAGCTGGCAAGCGGATGTGCTCTCGATCATTCGCGACGAATCCTATTACTTCGCCCCGCAAGCCCAGACCAAGATCATGAACGAGGGCTGGGCAAGCTACTGGCATTCTACGATCATGATTCGCCAAGGCCTTACGGCTGCCGACGTTATCAACTATTGCGACCACCACAGCGGCACACTTGCCAGTTCCCCCACACAACTCAATCCCTACAAGGTTGGGATCGAACTATTTCGCAATATTGAAGATCGCTGGAACCGCGGAGCATTTGGCGCAGACTACGAGAACTGCGACGATCACGCCGCGCAGATGAACTGGAATACCGACGCTGGGCTGGGCCGAGAAAAAATATTTGAGGTCCGTCGCATCCACAACGATCTTACTTTTATCGATGAATTCCTAACGCTGGATTTCGTCCGTGAACATCGACTTTTCCGTTTTGGGTATAATGAACGTAGCGATGTGTACGAAATTGAAAGCCGAGAATTTCCCAAGGTGAAACAACAACTTCTCAACAGCCTGACCAACCGAGGCAGGCCAATGATCACAGTCGTAGATGGCAATTACCGCAATCGGGGAGAACTCTATCTTGAGCACCGGTTTTCGGGCGTGGAACTTCAGTTGGATTACGCCCGGGATACTTTGGAAAACTTACAGAGACTCTGGGGTAGGCCAGTCCACCTGGAAACTCGCTTGGAAAACGCCTCCGCAGTGCTGTCCTACGATGGCTCGGAACATGAATTTGAAGCGGGCGATCCGGTCGAACTTGCCGACGAAGTGGAGGAAGCATTTTGAAACTCCGCGATGATTTTGTCCAGGAACTGAAATCTCTCGTGGGCCAGACTAACCATCAGGTCTCCGTCAGTGACGGTCTGCGGACCATAAGATGTAAAGTGTTACAGTGCGATCCCCTTGGGGCGGCTATCTCGGACCTCGTCCTCGAAACGGGCGAGCTGGCGACAGCCGATATTGCTAAACTTGAAACTGCCAGCAAGTCACTCTGCGGGCGGGTCACGTACCTTCTCGAGCCTATTTCGCCAATCGAGATTGATTCAACGGGCTGCGTCGTTCAGATGCGGAGTAATCCACCCCACAAGGATGACAATGGTTTGAAGTATTATGAACTGACACTGCGGCAAGGGGGTAGCGTCTCGCTTACCCGCTACGAAAAGCAGCCTGCCAATTCCCGCCTTCCCGTCCCTGCTACTTTGACGCATGAAGTTCTATCTCGGCTGGTCGAGGATTTCAGCATTGCCGTCGATGAAGTGTTACCTAGCTAGCCATAGTACGGAGCCGAATTAGAATAGAAAATATGCCGATCTGCCAAAGCAAATTCATCGGTGATCTAAATTTGGCCCTGATGGAGGGAGCCAACATCTTAGAAAATCCCAGTTTGGTTGATTTGAAACTATTACTTGGGAATGCGTCTGACCGAACTGGTCTCTTTACTGACGCACATTCGTTCAATCAAGTCTTATTGTCACCCTTGGATTTTGCCAACGAACTCAATTCAGAGGTTCGAGGTGTGTATCTCGCTAAATGGAAAGACGCCCAACAGGCCCTCAAGGAAGATCATTAGCCATGTTTCTTTAACCCCTTACCACCCTGCTAGGAGATTTGTTACGATGCGGACCGACTTTGCTCACTTGCTCCACCTGTTTCGACTTCTAAGCCAAAATCATGAGCCGACCGCACGTAGCTTCCCCCCCTTCCGAGATTTCCCTTTCTCCGGCCGCCGGAGGATGGCATTGCAGCCATCTCTACTACTCGTGGAATCGGACCGCGCTCGCTCGGATGCAGCCAACGGAAATTTCCGCCGGAATCGACGCAGTGACTGCACTGCTGGATCCTGAGGAGACCGATGCACCTTTGCGAATGCAGACGTCCGTTGTGAGCGGCCACAAGGCAGACTTCGGTCTCATGTTGATGGATCCTGATCCGCTCAAGGTCGAGCGCGTCAATCAGCGACTGCTTGCTTCACCTCTAGGGCACGCCTTAGTTCCCGGTTATTCTTTCGTTTCGGCGACCGAGATCAGTGAGTATGTGCCGACAGTCGAGCAGTTTGGGGAACGCCTGATCGCCGAAGGCGAAACAGCCGATAGCCCCACATACTCGGCCAAGGTCAAGGGCTACGCCGATCGACTCGTCGGCATGAATCGCCAGAGGCTTACGCCCGACTTTCCTACTTGGCCGAACACTTGTTTCTACCCGATGAACAAAAAACGCAAGGTAGGCGAAAACTGGTTCATGCTTTCCAAGGATGAGCGCAATGCTCTGATGAGCGAACATGCTCGCAGCGGGATGGCCTTTGCCGGCAAGGTCAGTCAACTTATCACTGTCGCCTTGGGGTTTGACGATTGGGAGTGGGGGGTCACATTGTGGGCCGCCAATCCTGAATTTCTAAAAGAAATCGTCTATCGGATGCGTTTTGATGAAGCAAGCGCCCGCTATGCCGAGTTCGGGCCATTCCTCGTCAGCTACATCTGCACTCCCGCTGAAATGCTCAAGCATTGCCGAATCAGTGGCTGAGCAATTGCGGTTTGTGAACCCTTGCGGTTTAGGCATGGCCTGCGGTCTTTCATCAAAGCTGATTTTGCCTGTTTTCTGTCACTTCAACTGCGACTCTGCTTCTCAGTCGGTGCTAGCTTGATTAGAATGGAGTGGCACGCTGTTTCTTCAGCAGAATTGAGCGTGATTTGATGCAGGATGCCCCTAGTCTCTTGGAGTCCCCAAAATGCCTGGCACGACCGTGGAAAAGAAGAAAGACCGACTCGCATCCCCTTCCTCTATTTCCAACCAACTTGGTGGGGTGACCGTCATCAATCACCCCCTGATCCAGGTGCATTTGACGAAATTGCGAGATAAGACCACTCAGCCGTCTTTATTTCGTGCCTCGGTCAAGCGGTTGGCGACGCTGATGGTCTACGAAGCTACAAAAGATCTTAAGGTCTTAGATACGGTCGTCGAGACTCCTTTGACTGAAACCTCTGGAGTCGCGCTTTCGCAACGGGTCGGCCTTGTCCCCATCTTGCGAGCTGGGTTAGGAATGATCGATCCGGTTCTAGATCTCTTGCCGATGGCTGAGGTCTGGCACTTAGGACTCTATCGTGACGAAGAGACGGCCCAACCGATTCGCTACTACGACAAACTTCCTCCCCAAAATCCTGTTGATGTCGCCATTATTCTTGATCCCATGCTAGCCACGGGTGGTTCGGCGATGGCGGCTTTGATGACCCTTCGCGAATGGGGCGTGAAACAAGCTAAGGTCGTTTCACTTATTGCTTCACAAGAGGGAGTCGATGCCGTGGCGTCGCAATTCCCGGAAGCTCAGATTTATGTGGCTCAAGTTGATCCAACTCTCAACGATCGCAAGTTTATTGTACCTGGCTTGGGGGATGCTGGCGATCGTATCTTTAATACTGTGGATCATTCGTGAACTAATTGTTTTGATCTCGTATACCATTCCCCCCCTATCAATTCGAGCATAACACATGCACAACTATGTCAGCTTGCTGGGAATCGTGGTGATTATCGGCTTGGCGTGGTTGATGAGTTCTCACAAGAACCGTTTTCCTTGGCGCACCGTACTGGCGGGGCTCTGCCTGCAATTTGTGTTTGCAGTATTGATTCTCCGTACCAGCCAAGGGGAATGGGTGTTCGATAGGGTCGACGATGCTTTTGTGGGGCTACTGGGATGCGTCGATGCGGGCACAAGCTTCGTATTTGGAGAGGGATTTGCTGAGCACTTTTTTGCCTTTAAAGTACTGCCGACAATCATCTTTTTCTCTGCGTTCATGTCGATATTCTACTACTATGGCGTCATGCAAAAAGTAGTCGGGATGATGGCCATAGTAATGCAGAAGACTCTCGGTACTTCTGGCGCTGAAACCCTCTCTGCGGCTGCCAACGTATTCGTTGGACAAACCGAGGCTCCGCTAGTAATTCGACCATACATAAGCTCGATGACCATCTCGGAATTAAACGCCGTCATGGTTTGCGGGTTCGCTACGATGGCTGGTGGTGTACTAGGTGCACTTGCATCGATGGGTATCGATGCCGGTCACCTGCTGTCGGCATCCGTGATTTCGGCACCAGGCGCCTTAGTTCTCGCAAAAGTTATGCAACCCGAAGTGGATTCGCCAAAAACTTTGGGTAGCGTCAATATTGATATCGAAGACGAGAGTACCAACGTCTTGGAATCGGTAGCCGTAGGTACGGTAGGTGGTTTGCAACTGGCCCTCAATGTAGGAGCCATGTTGATCGTGTTTCTCGCGTTGATTGCCGTGTTAAATACTATTCTCGGTTGGGCAGGCGGTTTGTTCGGCTATGTCGGCGAAGATGGTAGTCCTATTTGGTCCCTAGAAGCAGGACTGAGCTATCTGTTTTATCCCCTCGCTTGGCTCATCGGAATCGACCCTGGAGATCGCGGCAGGGCTGCCGAATTGATGGGACTCAAAATGGCCACCAACGAATTCGTCGCTTACGGACGTTTGTCGGAATGGGGATTGCCCGATAGCCCAGTCCAAATTAGCGAGCGATCCCGAGCAATTCTCACTTATGCTCTCTGCGGTTTTGCAAACTTTAGCTCTATAGGCATCCAGCTAGGAGGGATCGGAGGCATTGCACCCGATCGCCGTTCAGACTTGGCTAGGCTCGGACTTCGTGCCATGCTAGGAGGCACCCTGGCCGGATTCATGACGGCTTGTATCGCAGGACAGTTGATTTGACTAGTTTGAAATAATTCGCAACGATTGGCGTATTTAGTGAAGCTGGTTTATTCCTCTAAATAATTCTGACATGTAATCACAAGGATTGGCGGCCATGAAAATTCTCTTTGACAAAGGAACCTTGCATCGCGGCGTCGCAGATATGGCCGCCGAAATCGAAAAGGTTTATCAAGGCCGACAACTCACGATTGTGGGTGTGCTTACTGGAAGCGTAGTCTTGCTGGCCGATTTGATCCGCCAGATTGAGCAGCCCATGCGTGTCGGCGTAATCCAGGCATCCAGCTATCGCGGGGCCACCACTGAAAGAGGTGACTTGATCATCAACTCCGAGTTGATGCTCGACATCACCGGCCGCGACGTTCTACTTGTGGACGATATTTTTGACACGGGCCATACCCTTGAAAACGTGGTCGAGAAATTGCACGAATTCGGACCCAAATCGGTCAAGTCTGCAGTGTTGCTACGGAAGAAGGGGCGGCAGGAAACCGACTACGAACCCGATTTCACCGCGTTCAACATCCCCGATGAGTTCGTCGTCGGCTATGGACTTGACTACGAAGATATGTACCGCAATCTGCCCTACCTTGCTGCCCTAGAACAGGAAGACCTCGACGATCACGATCAAATGAAACAAGAAACCCACGTGATCAAGACGTAAGGTTTAGAGAGCCAAGGGCTGGTTTTCAAATTTTGAGGTCAAACTGCGCGGGTAGTAATTTGTCAAGCGAAGTCTCAACGATTCGATCGGGCTTATCTGCATCGACCAAATACACTAGCATCGCTCCGCCAAATTCCGCCAAAAACTGCCGACAAGCACCGCATGGTGACGCTGCACCCGTAGTGGCGACGGCAACGGCCATTATTTTGCGATGCCCCGCTGCGACCGCCGCACCGGCTGCAATACGCTCGGCACAGATTGTGAGACCGTACGAGGCGTTTTCGACGTTAGTGCCTGTAAATATAGTTCCATCCTCAGTAATCACCGCCGCGCCCACCAGGAACTTGGAATAAGGGGCATAAGCGTTCTTCCTCGCGGAAATCGCGGCAGGAATGAGTTGCGGGGCTGCAGTAGACATCGAGATAGATTCCTTGGAAATCGGGCAGTTATGGTCACTCCAAGAATTGACTATACTAGAATTGGCCATTGAGGCAATTGTGACAGGGGATTAGCCGAACTCGGTGTGCTGCCACATCCAATACATATTACTTAGCCCCAAGATAATTGTGGCTATATCAAGAAGCAGCATTTTCTCATGTCCACCACCTGGCACCCACAGTTCTTATTCACAGTTTGTCAGACTGGGGCTGAAGCTGCGCTGAAGCACGAGATCGCCGCTCAAAAACTAGACCTTAGGCCATCGTATTCCCGCCCGGGCTTTGTGACATTCAAATTCGACCAACGATGCGAGAATCCACAGGGATTTCAACTCCGCAGTACTTTTGCGCGGACGTGGGGTTTTTCGCTAGGCAAGGTTTCTGGTGCTCAGGCAAGTGATCTTGCTTTCAAGAGTTGGCAATTGCCGGCGATGGTCGAGGCGCTCACCGCTATCAAGCCCAGCGACCTCCATGTCTGGGAGCGTGATCGAGTCATGCCAGGAGAAGAAGGATTTGAACCAGGGCCCACTGCTCTGGCGGCGGAAGTGGATGCCGCCTTGACTGCTTGTACTCCAGTAGAATCTTTGCGGTCCCACCATTTCGGCCAGCAGGGAGCCAGCCAGCCAAACACCTGGATTCTTGATGCCGTGGTTGTGGAGCCGTGTGAGTGGTGGCTCGGTTGTCATCTTGCCAGTCGCCGCACGGCATGTTGGATCGGTGGCGTTCCTCCAATCCAGCAACCCGAAGACGCCGTAAGCCGCGCTTACTTGAAAATGACCGAGGCACTTGAGTGGTCTGCGTTGCCTTTTGTCCGGGGGGATATTTGTGTGGAGTTGGGTTGTTCTCCCGGCGGAGCGGCGCAAGCACTGCTTGAAAAGGGATTGTTTGTGGTAGGAATCGATCCGGCCGAGGTGGATCCATTGGTTGCTGAGCATCCAAGTTTCTTGCATGTACGTCGACGAAGCCTGGACGTACCCAAGCGGGATTTTCAACGTGCCAAGTGGCTCACGGCAGATATGAACGTTGCTCCTGGATACACGCTTGAGGCCGTGGAAGATGTGGTATTGAACAAGACGCCGTCGATTCGCGGCCTAGTCCTCACTCTCAAGCTAGCAGACTGGTCGATGGCCTCACAAATTGGCGATCTAGTCAAACGAGTTCGAAGCTGGGGGTACCGCGACGTTAGAACTCGCCATTTGGCATTCAATCGCCAAGAATTCTGTTTAGTTGCTCTGAAAAGCCGGGCACAGCGCCGGATCAAACGAGGCACCTCCCAGCGTCGCATTCGGACGGACGCCCCCCACCAAGGCGTTCCCGGTAAGATGCACGTAGAAAAAAGTGAATAGCCGGTGTTGGCACATCTGGTAGCTTGCGGCCACTGCTATCGCAAGCAGCAGGGGAGAGTGGGTTGCCAGCGGAACTAACCGCCGTTGACTCCATTGGTTGAGAAAAGTACTAATTGGGCCGCGAAAACTCGTTCATTGGCTCCTCCGCGCCCCAGGCATACTCGTGCTTCGTCTTTTGCCGCAACTTCTGTTGTTCCTTACCGCCTGGTTATTAGGTACCAGTGGGGCATTCGCGCAGCGCGTTCAGTTCCCATCTCAAGTCCCTTCGTATGACGTCACTCCCCCGGGCTACACGCCACCGAGTTTGCCCCCCACAACCTCACCGTTAACATCCAGTTTCGATCCCTATGCCAACCCAAGCCTAGGTACTCCACCGCCGGATATTCCTTACACCGTTTCGCCGCAATTCGCCCAGCCGCAACAATTTGGCCAACCTCCCTTAGGTCAACCCATTGCGCCACAGCTAGCGCCACCGGTCACTCCCGTGGTGCCACAGCAAGGAGGCTCACTCTATCCCAATGGTTTGCCGAATCAGTGGAATTCGAATACCTACGCATACGGCAACTCCGATGGTACAGTAGCCCAATTACAACGCTTGATGCAGCAGATAAGCGCGGAGCAGACATATCTCTACACGGATGGAGGAGTCACTGGTTTTGGTATAGATCGCACAGAGCTCGCCGCAACTTTTGGCGTGCCGATTTTCTACAATCCCGAGACACCGCTTCTGGTCACCCCAGGCTTTGCCTTTAACTGGTGGTCTGGCCCCTCATTGGACGGATTTGATCTCCCGCCGCGCGTTTACGATGCATATATCGACGGAGCTTGGCATCCTCAGTTCAACCAATTCTTGTCAGCCGATTTGGGCTTACGCACTGGCGTTTGGACCGATTTCAATAATTGGAATGATGCTATTCGCATCATGGGGCGCGCATTGGGAGAGGTCGCTCTAACTCCTAAGCTCAGTATGTTGGGCGGAATTTGGTATCTGGATCGCAACGCGGTCAAGCTGTTGCCGGCGGGAGGAGTTCACTGGCGACCTAATGAGTTGTGGGATATGTATCTAGTATTTCCCAACCCGAAGATTCGCCGACGATCTATTACCGTTGGAACCAGTCAATGGTGGATCTATCTTGCAGGCGAATATGGTGGGGGTAGGTGGGCCGTCGAACGCATTGAGGGTGATGACACTGTCGACTACAACGATATCCGAGTGTTTACCGGAATCGAATGGGAGACCCAGACACAAATCCGTGGGCATATTGAAGTAGGCTTCGCGTTTGATCGCGAAATCGTTTATGGGCAAA
This sequence comes from Bythopirellula polymerisocia, assembly GCF_007860015.1. Lineage (GTDB taxonomy): Bacteria > Planctomycetota > Planctomycetia > Pirellulales > Lacipirellulaceae > Bythopirellula > Bythopirellula polymerisocia. The sequence goes on along the minus strand of NZ_SJPS01000011.1, from coordinate 1,393 downwards.
CTGCCACTCCGAACTTAGATCTAGACAATACCTTCATGTTTCGCGGTGGCTTCGACTTCTGAGTGATCGTATGGCGCTGCTCAACCAACGGTCCGCGACAATTCATTTAGTAATCTTGGCACATGCTCCGATTCTCTGCGTAGCAACTCTTGTGACTGCAGTTCAAGGCCAGACGCAACGTGCATGGGGAGGCACTCTGATTGCGGAACGCATTCCGCATCAGCCGGAACAGTTGCTCGACCACTGGGTCGACGACTCGACTCCTCTCGACTTGGAAACGATACTCCTGAAAGACGAGCAAGTGCGTCTAGCCGGGCTCGCTAGTGAGACAACAGCCATCGCATCCGATCTTGAAATGATCGATTCTGACGAAGCACAGCTCCCCCCAGGAACTCGTAACGGAGTATTCCAGAAACTCTTGTTCACCGGCACCTACCTGCCCCAGTTGGAAGCCGACAGTCTTGGCTGGGGAGATCTGGAAGCGGGAGTTGTCTTTGGTTTTCCTTTCTTGCGAAGAGATACTCCATTGCTCATCACTCCTCGATTTGGAGTTCACTATCTCGACGGAGCCGCCAATTTCGATCTCCCCGACACACTTTACGATGCATCCATTGAATTTCGCCACTTGCGCAAGTTCGGCGATGGCCCATGGGCGATGGATGCAGCCGTCACACTCGGGCACTACAGTGACTACGAAGACGACGATGCCGATGCCTTCCGCGTCACTGGAAGAGGGCTGGTCGTCTATGAATCGAGTCCCACTACCAAATGGCTGGCGGGGGTGGCATATCTAAACCGAGCTGGGGCCACGGTCCTGCCGATTGGTGGTGTTATCTACGAACCTACCCCCGATGTCTCCTATGAATTGATCTTCCCACGGCCACGCTTTTGGTGGTTACTGCCGGGGAGTAACCGGCAAATTGGAGACGAACGTTGGGTCTTCCTTGGCGGAGAATTCGGCGGCGGAGTCTGGTCCATCGAACGGCCTTCTACTCAGGAGCAGGACCTGCTCACGTACCTCGACTATCGTGTCTTGGTTGGCTACCAGCGCAATCTTCCTAGCGGGATAAGTTGCACATTCGAATTTGGCTATGTCTTCGGCAGACAGCTAGAATTTTCAGGCCCGTCTCCGGACGTCTCACTCGACGATACGATGTTTACGCGAGTGGGCTTGAAATTCTGAAGCCCCGTTAATCCCCAGTCTTTTGAAGCAATCATTTTTCAACTTGATTCGCGGCTTTGCGGTCCATTTGTGAGCATCATGACTGTGGGTAGTGGAGCTAGGTTGGGTAATTTTTCCAGTAGTCGCCCCAGCCGCCGGGTTGGCTGAGGTAAAGGGCGCGGAGGTGGCAGACGGCGTCAGAGCCGGCTTCGCTCCAGCGCATGCCGCTCC
>NZ_SJPS01000010.1 GCF_007860015.1 Bythopirellula polymerisocia | reverse complement strand
ACTACACTTGCCATCGTGGCAGTCTCCTGTCCTTGGTAGGGGTCGAATTAACACAAATCAATTCCTACCAAACAGGGACTGCCCGTTTCAAGCTAAACAAATCTGCGCAACTATTAGGACGTTATCAAAACAAGGATAAATAGCGGATTCATACGAAATGACCTGGATTGCCTTAAGATCAGATACTTGCCTCTCCGTCGGATTGCGTCATCCTGGACCATTGGCGGTCACACGCTTGAATCTTGGGCACCGTGGTTGCTCGGCGGGGCACAAAACTTCGATTCCAGACCAGCTTTGCCCCATTGGTTGATGTCCTCTCTAAGAGCCCGTAAAAATCGCGACGACGACCCCAATAGCCATAGTAATTATCTTTGCGGTCAAGGAATACTTCGTAGGCCACTATTTGTCGTTTGTCCGGGTCGAACCCTCCTATAAAATACTCCTCTTCATCGTGAAGCAGATGGACATAGACCTTGCGGTACTTGTAGCTACTCCCGACGACTTTCTGAACGCTGGGGATTACCAGAGCTTCCATTTCTTCCAACGTTGGTTCACAACACATTCAAGAAGGCATCATCTGCCATATTTAAATCTTTGCCTCTATTGATACACCTCAGATTACAAGTGACAAATAAGCAGAAAACGAAGTCCTTCAAAAAGATGACATTGATATTGATGACATCAATCTCATTGCATGTTGCCTACCGATACTTTGGTAAATTCCCGGTTTGCAATTTTCGACATATAGTTTGCACTCTCCAAGATGTCTGAGAATCCTGGACGATTAATCGAAAGTCGTCCTGACCAATTGCAATTACAGTGAACTCTTCACTTGTAAGTAAGTCTCCTACGATATGTCTTCCCGGCTGGAAAAGTGGTGGTGCCTGTATTCCCATACAGAACAGCTGGAACGTACCTAATTGCGAAATGCACTCACGAAGGAAAATAAGATGAACCAAGTGAAAGAAAAGACTCCAAAGCACCAATATCGAACATATTCATTGAGCAAAAAACTGGACATTCTCAAAGAGCACTACTTGGAGGGCACACCCTTGCCCCGTCTATGCGTTCGATATCATATCCATGTTGACCAGTTGCGTTACTGGCGTAGCATTTTGGTTGTTTGCAATCTCATCCTGCTGATGACCGCTTTCATCACAATTGCAATCTACGCACACAATGATAATTATCGCGCAATGTATCAGCAATCGGAACAGATTCTTCAGAGCATGGTCCAGGCGACCCAGGATGAAAGTGTGACTTCTATTCTACTAGAACCAATCAAGGCCCAGAATGTCGGGTGGGGAAAAGAGCACTTACCGCCTCTTGCAGAAGATACTCTTTCCGTAATTCTGCAGAATGCATTTGCAACAAGAAGCAATGTAAAGTTTTATCGCACTCCCCTTCAGAGGCCACTCACTGGTGATCGAAGTGCAGTAATGAAATGCAAGATATTGAGCTACAGTAGGAACGGAACGCAAGCTGAGGTGGATACCATAAACCTTGAACTGGTTCTCGACGAAAACAATGAAATAATTTGGAATACCATCTGCTCATTTCAGGCTCTCTCTATTGCTTGGCATCATCAATTGCGAGGCAAGGAACTTGAAAACCAAATTCTATGCGAGTAGTTGGACTAGCGTTAGAAACCTAGGTAAACAACTTCAGCAATGTTGCATGGTCATTGTGATCGCCTGAACTGTGGAGGTACTTTACCTGCACAAGCACGCTTGTAGCTCTTTCTCAATTTCCACACTCTTTTCAGCTAATCGCCGGAGCCTATCTTCGAAAGTTTCTGAAATGCCATTCGAATCGTGTTCAGTCATGCGTTCTGGTGCCGTGAATAGTACTTAAAGAATAAACTGTTTAGATTTGAGACTCCAATTGTCCCTGGGCATCGATCATCACATTGCGAGATTCTTGTAAAAATGAGATCACATTCCTGATTTGCATGTGGCATTGTGCAATTTGGCTTTCAAGCTCCGTGATGCGTTGTTCATACTTATCTCGTTCTGGTGCGCTCAGTTCCTGAACCTTGTAGACCTTTTCCAAGATGGTCTTGCGCATATCTTCGTTGTCGAGGTGAACGTAGACGTTTTCATGCTTGCTTCCTGGGGCATGTCCGGCAAATTTGTTGAACTCGATTCCCTGGACACCGCGCCGACGTATTTCGGTTAATCTTGTATGTCTCAGGAGATAGGGATATACATCGCGCTGAATACCAACCTTTCGGGCAAGGCGTTTGATAATGAGGTTTATGTAGGCAACGGAAATTGGTTTTCGTCGGTTGGACCGCGAACCGATGGTTGAAGGGAAAATAAAGTCCTTGTGGTCAGGATCAGGAAAAACCCATTCAGCTTTCCATCGCTGCAAGTGCTTCAGCGCCTCACTAATAGGAAGGTCGCGATCTTCTTTTGTCTTGCGTGAGTACAAGTGAACTTCTTGCAATTCAAAGTTCACATCGCCCCACTTGAGGTCGCGGATTTCTTGCGGTCTGGCAGCAGTTTCGTAGAGCAGGATCAGCAGACATTTATCTCGAATCTTTTCGGCTCGATGCACCATTTGTTGCAATTCTTGCTGGCTGAGCAATGCTGCTTTATTTACCCGGTTCTTGTTTACAAGATAGTTTCCTGGAATCTTCAAGGGTTCTATCATTTCGGGATCGTGGAAATGCCATTTGAGAAATCGGCGTACGACCTTGCGAATGGCAATGATGGTGTGTTCACTATAAGGCGCGTTTTTTACGAGCCCCCAAAACGCGATGGCGTCTTGTTTCGTCACAGAATCGAATGGTTTTTCGACAACATCCCTAAAATGCAAGAGGAATCGTTGGTATTTGGACGTGACTCGATCTTCGCTTGCCGTCATGCGACAGAATTGTAGAAAGTCGTGGAGAATTGCGCGGTCACGACTCGTTAATACCTGCGTTAGGTCTTCAGTAGTTGCGTTGTAGCGTGGATACTCCCGTTTCATTCTGAATAGTTCATGAATTCCTTTTTAAGGAATGAACTGATTTGATAGCAGTCGAAAGAAGGGGGCCTTTTACAAAACCTTTACGCCCCAACCGGGAACAGCGCTTTTGTAAAAGAAACCTTACTCAAAATCGAGTTGCTTTCTGTGTCAGAGTAAACCAACTATTTAAGCCTTTGGGTGTTGGAATGAACAGTTTAGAACAGTATTCGGTAGATATCAAAATAATGCCATTTACTTCTTGCTGAGTATAAGAATTTGACCTTTGCCCCGTTTCTTGTTCCATGCGGAATACAAGTGTTTTTGTATCTTGCATTTTCGAAGGAGGGCCCAGTGCTATGATGCGAGAGAGTTATGCGGAAGAACAGATTGCTTTTTGTTTTTTGCGTCAGCAATCGTCTGGCACCTCGGTGGAAGAGATCATCCGTAAGATGGGTATCCCGGATCAAACCTTCTACCGTAGGAAGAAGAAGTACTATGGTCTTGGAGTTGCCAAGTTGCGTCGGCTGAAACAACTGGAAGATGAGAACCGCAAGCTGAAACAGTTGGTAGCCGACCTAAGCAAGGACAAGAAGATGTTGCAGGAGGTTGTCTCGGAAAAGTTCTAAAGCACGATCATCGAAGGACTCTGGCCAGAAAGCTGCACGTGGCTTACCAAGTGAGCAAGCGACGCGTCTGCCAGGTGCTTGGGCATTCACGTTCCACCAACCGCTATCCGTTATCACAGTCAAACCCATTGAAGTGTAAGAAAAAGCTCCAACGCATATCACTAAGGCTGCTTTTCTTAGTCTTTCCCTTGCCATCACATTTCTGGCACTGATGCCCTTTTATTTTTCCTCGACCGTCGCATCCATAACAAGTCTCAGTGGTGTGCTCGTACACTTTCTCAAACTTGGCCTTTCCGTCACTCCACTCTTTGTGTGCCTTTTTGAAACAACTGTGGTAATAGCGCGGACCAAAAGCAAAGTTGTTGAATTGCAGGTCAGGTGAAATATCCGGTTGTACGATAACTCGTCCACAAGTCGCACAGTTAGTTTTACCTGACGCCATTTTCTTCTCCCATATCAGAATACAAAATGAACCGCATCTCAACAGGATACAAGATCGCAATTGTAGCAAGAAACCCAATGCCTGTTTAGGATCAATTGCAAGGCTTGTGAAAAACTCTAGACACGATTTCAGAAGGAAGAGTTGAAGGCTCTCTCTCCTTGCTTGCAGGCGTTTCCGCGCGAATGTACCGAATCATTTCAAGAAGGTCACAAGCGAGCGTTTGAATTCTTCGGTGGCGTACCGACACGGATCAGCTACGACAATCTAAAAATTGCTGTGACGAAGATCACCGGCAGTCGTCAGCGTGAGCTGACCAGTGAGTTCTTGAGACTCAAGAGTCACTACCTGTTCGAATCTCATTTCTGTTTGGTTCGTCGAGCCAATGAGAAGGGGCACGTCGAGAACTTGGTGGGCTATTGCAGACGCAATTTTCTAGTGCCGATTCCCAAGGTGAATACGCTCACCGAACTGAACGAGGAACTAGAGCGACGCTGCCGCGTCGATCTGGACCGCACCTTACGTGGTAAATCGGCGAGCAAGCGAGAACTTCTCCGAGAAGAACTCGCTAAGATGCTCGACTTGCCTCGGCAAGCGTTTGACGCCAGAAGGGTCACCGGGGCAAGTGCTAACTCGCTGTCGCTGGTCCAGTATGATACGAACCGATATTCCGTTCCTGTAAAATACGCTCATCGGCAGATCACCATCGTGGCGAGCGTTGATGAAGTTCGCTTGACGTTTCAGGGAGAGCTAATCGCTAGGCATTCACGACACTGGGGGCGAGAAAAACACGTCTTTGACCGACGACCTCGAGGTTATGAGGCTCCCTGCTGCAATCTAGAGAAACTACTTAAAAACAAGCCTAGAACGCGATCTTACTACACTGTTGACTTCTTGCAAGTCTTAGCAAGTCTTAGCATCTTTAAGCAGGTTTTAGCACTTTTCTACCTGCCAACGGTGTAATCGAAATCGGTGGACAATTGTCTGACCTGCCCCCAAAAGTGGTACCACTTTTGGGGGCAGGTCATCTCCTTTGCTGTTTTTCCAAAAACGTATGTACCGTTCTTGAAGCTTGGGAAACGCCGCACTGTCGAACGTCGACAGGTAACAGAAACTCTTATTTCGGCGGGAGTTTCGTCTAGTCCGCCCGGAGGGACTCGAACCCCCAACCCCTGGTTCCGAAGGTCGGAGCCCACGCTGTTGTTCCGTCGAACCTAAGCTGTTGTCCTGGTTGAAGTTGCCAAAGCAAATCGAGTCGTAACGACCGCTCTGACGACACCCAGATTTTACATGTTTTTCAGATTCTTACCAGGGATTCTCTGACAGTTTTCTGACAATGATTGAAGTACTGGTGCATAGCACCTGAGCTCTATCCTCAGTTGCTTCACTTGTCATAGAAGTGTCAGAGAAATGAACAAGAAACGGTTATCGTAAGTGTAACGATATTTATTGGCCTCGTGTAAATGGCAGTTGAAAACCAGAGCGCCTGGCGGGGGGAATTGGCAACTGAAAAGTGAAGCGCACAACCGTGCAGTCGGTGTAATCTGTGAAGATGGCGGCGTCAGCCGCTATCTTCCCCAGATTCACACGGAGGCACAGGAGTGTATGCCGATATGCAACAGTGGACCGAAGTCCGTCGCCGGGTGCTGACCGGCGAACTTTCCAAGCGCGCCGCCTGTCGTGAGTATAATCTCAGCTGGCCGACGCTCGAGAAGATGCTCACCCACGCCGAGCCCCCCGGCTACCGGATGAGCAAGCCCCGCACGAAGCGGAAGCTCGATCCCTACCTGCCGATCATCCACGAGATGCTCGAAGCGGATCAGCAGGCTCCCAAGAAGCAGCGGCACACGGCGACCAGGATCTTCCATCGCCTGCAAGCAGAGCATGGCTACGACGGAGGTTATACTTCCGTCCGCAACGCAGTCCGCCAGTGGCGGGAAACCTCCCAAGAAGTCTTCCTGCCGCTATCGCACCCACCAGGCGAAGCGCAGGTCGACTTTGGCCACGGTTATGTCGACGTAGCGGGAGAAAGAGTCCAAGCCGCTTTGTTCGTGGCGTCACTCCCTTACAGCGACGCCTTCTATATCCAGGCTTTCCCTCGCGAATGCACCGAATCGTTCCAAGAAGGTCACAAGCGAGCCTTTCAGTTCTTCGGCAAGGTGCCCACGAGGATCAGCTACGACAATAGCAAGATTGCTGTCACCAAGCTGACCGGTAGTCGCGATCGAGAGCTCACCAAGGAGTTTCTCCGGCTCCAGAGCCACTACCTGTTCGCGTCGCACTTCTGCCTAGTGCGACGAGCGAACGAGAAAGGGCATGTCGAGAATCTGGTCGGCTTCGGCCGCCGCAACTACCTGGTCCCCGTTCCGAAGGTGGATTCCTTTGCGCAACTCAACGCCGAACTCGAACGTCGTTGCCGGGAGGATCTCGAGCGAAGGCTGTATGGCAAGCCGGCCACGAAACAGCAGTTGTTACTCGAAGAACATGCTGCGATGCGGGAACTCCCCAGCCAGCCGTTCGATGCCCGGAGAGTCACACCGGCTGCCGCCAATTCGCTGTCACTCGTGCAGTTCGATACGAACCGCTACAGCGTGCCGGTAAAATATGCCCATCGACAGATCACCGTGATTGCCAGTGTTGACGAAGTTCGCCTGGCGTTCGGTGGGCAACTCGTGGCCCGGCACCCACGGCACTGGGGCCGGGAACAACACGTCTTCGATCCGGTCCACTACTTGGCCCTCTTGGAGAAGAAGCCGGGGGGCTTCGATCATGCGAGGCCCCTGGAGGATTGGGACCTCCCTGAGTGCTTGCTGACGCTTCGTCGCCGGATGGAGACGGAGCCCAGTGGCTTGGGGACACGGGAGTTCATCCGCACACTCCGCCTCCTGGAGTCGTGTACGCTGAAGCAACTGGCCGATGCGGTCGATTATGCGCTCGACATCGGCATCCACGATGCCGATAGCATTCGGGTAATCCTGGAGCATCGCCGGGAATCGCCGGTGGGGCTGTTCTCGCTCGATGGCCGGCCCCATCTCAAAACGGTGGCGGTGACCGAGACGAATGTCTCGGCCTACCAGGCTCTGCTCCTGGAGGGCCAATCATGACCAAGACCGAAACCAAGAGCACGGTGCTGGTGAAGCACCACCTGAAACAACTCAAGCTGCCCACCATGCATGGCGAGTGCGAGAAGGTGGCAGCCCGCAGTGCGCAGGAGAATCTCGATCACCTGGCGTTCCTCTTAGCATTGTGTGAACTGGAACTGGTCGATCGGGAGCGGCGGGCCGCCGACAGGAGGCTCAAAGCCGCCCGGTTTCCCGCTCACAAGACGCTCGATGAATTCGACTTCGCGGCCCAGCCCTCGGTCAACAAGCCACTGGTGCTGGAACTCATCAACGGCGAGTACCTCTCGAAGCGGGAGAACTTGATCGTGGTTGGTGCCAGCGGGACCGGCAAGACTCACCTGGCCACAGCGCTGGGCATGGCGGCCTGCCTCTCGGGCAAGAAGGTCCGCTTCTTTCGAGTCACGGAGCTGATCACCACGCTGATCGAATCGCGTGACGAGAAATCGCTGCTGCGGATGCGTTCGCAACTCGCGAAGCAAGACCTCTTGATTCTGGATGAGTTGGGCTACGTGCCGGCGAGCAAGGTCGGTGCGGAGTTGTTGTTCGACATCATCGCCACGGCCTACGAGCGGCAGAGCCTGATTGTGACCACCAATCTGCCGTTCGAGAACTGGACCGAAGTCCTTGGCAGCGAAAGGCTGACCGGCGCTGCGCTGGATCGCTTGACGCACCGCTGTCACATTCTCGAAACCACCGGCGAGAGCTATCGACTCAAGGACGCCCAGAAACGTCGCCGAAGAAAGCCTCAGGAGTAACGTACTTGGCCCAAACGGGAGGGCTCATTACAATCCCCGTACCCAACCAGCGCTAAACTTTTCGACCGCCAGGCGCTCTGATTTTCAACTGCCATTTACACTATCGTCGAGACAGAACGTCGAGTACCGCCACTGTGGCGAGAATGCCTTTTGAGACGAACAGCCCGCATATCACTTATTGTGCCGGAGTCACAATTCCCACGCAGATAATAGCTTGCTCAATGGGACGGACTCGATGTATGTAACTTGAGTAGAGTTGAAGTGCTCGCTCGAACTTATACCGTGTTGCCAGACAGGCTCATGTGTCGCCGGACAAGCAGCACTCGTGTTGCGAGACAAGGTTCTCACGTGTCCTGAGACATTTTGTCACGTGTTCTCAGACAAGAACTGTCGTGTCGCCAGACAATTTCGGTGGTCATTTCGTGAGTGAATTCAGGAAGTTGGCAGGAGCGGACTTATGAACTAGATGAACATAAAGAACGTTTATGGACTTTTTTCGAGAAAATTAAAGGAGCAACTTGAAACTGGTTAGGAGCAAGCAAGCAGAAGATAAACTAGTCCCGCTTTTCGGAAAGGATGAGATGAATCTCGTCGAGTTTCCGTTCGGCCCCATCAGTAACACCCGTGTCAAAACGATGGAAGTAGAGCACGAAACGTTTGACCGCACGCTCAAACGACCGGTCGCACGAAAAATGCTGATTACCGGTTCGGACGCTTTTGGGCTGCCACGCCCGATTGACGATCAAGTCCTCGTGGGAATGAAGTTATTGACGCATGAAGCGGGCTATCAGTCCCGTAGAGTTGATTTCAGCCGCTACTATCTGTGCAAATCGATCGGCTGGCCACCCGATGGGCGAGCGTATCGTCGGCTGGAGGAGTCTTTTGATCGAATTGCCGGCACGACGCTCAAGTTCAAGAACGCCTGGTGGGACAAAGGAGAGCAGGAATGGAAATCCAAAACCTTCCATTTGATTGAAGAGGTCAACCTCTGCTCTCGGGACCGGCTCGACCGGGCACGTGCCGCTAGCGGCTCCGCTGAGCAGCGACTCTGTTCCTTCGTATGGACCGAAGTCATTTGGAAGAGTTTTCAGGACGGATTTATCAAGACTCTCAACATGGAACTGTTTCGCAAAATCGGCCAAGGGCGTCGGCGCGAAGTCCCCCTTCGATTGTTTCGCATCCTTGACAAACGATTTCATCACAATCCCGTCGCCAAATTTGATCTGCGCCGGCTGGCTGTGGGTACGCTGGGACTCTGTCCGACTTACAGCCCGAGCCAAATGGCCCGCGTCCTGGATCGGGCCGCCAAATGGCTGTGCGATTGCGAGTATCTCCAGGAGATGTGGTATGGAACCGAAAAGGGCACGGCCATGATCTTCTTTCGCAAACGCATTGAACCACGCCTGCCGAAGCAAAGTAGAGAGTCCGCTGTGACGATAGAATCGACGAATGATCAATTCAAGTCCTGGCTCGCAAGTCAACAAGAAGACGAACTCTTCGCTGGTGAAACGAGGGCACTGGAGAGCGGGTTTGGATCAGACTTCGAACGTCGCATCGTGCAGGAGGAGCGCTCCAAGGGAACCCCGCTCCTTCAATCGCGGCGGATTCGTCAGGAGTATGTCCGCCGTTTCCTGGACATCAAAGCAGGTGCGCCTGCTAATTAACCGGCGGTGTCACTTGGCTGGGTCATGGTAGTAGAATCCTTGTTGCTATCGATCTTTTCATTGATTTCTTATTCCAAACCATGTTATAGATTTCATTCAGGAGGGCACAGGATAGGCCCTTCGACTGTCGATGATCGTAAAACGCTTTGACATTTCCATCCGTTTGGGAGTGATCGCCCGAGGAACATGGCCGCCAGCCATGTGAAAGGGGACGGAGTTTACCGCCCGTCACGATCGCTTGCCGGTAGAGCCGGATGCGCGGAAACGTGCTTGTCCGGTTCGAAGGAGGCTTTCCAGAGTAATCCTTTCGGACCGAACTGTTTTTGTAGTGCAGTTCACACAACGAGAGAGTAATCCTGGATCTCTATCCTATAGACTTATTCTCTTTTCGCTCCGAATGGGGGCGATGCGGAAAACCTTGCGATGGAGTTCTATCGCAAGCCGTCAATTTCAAAGTAGGTGATGCCATTCCATATGTAGGATGGCGTAATCCACCCAGGGGATACAGACCTCCAGCGGGAGACTGTATGACCTCGGCCGGCGTGGGGAGTTTCCGACTTGGCGACAAGCGGAATCGGGCGGTGACGCGCCCGGCGTCTAGCGGAAGCTAGCGACGAATAGCTCAACCATGAAAGGCCCGTGAGGGCTTGCCGGTCAGCTTCGAGAGAGTCGATGCCGAAATGCGTACGTTGGCGGCGATAGCCGCAACGTACTGGGGACAAGCAACCGTTTCACGGTAAGGGGATCTTCTAGATTCGCACCCTGAAACCGTAAGGGATGGACCGATCGAATCGGTCACCTTGCGTCGAGTAGGACGGCCTGACAGCCGCACCTAGAAGCGTGATTGCCAAGCAGGGAAACCTGCTCACCCACGGAACTCTCGTGACTAAGCGAAGAAATTGACTAACGCAGGAAGGGCTGTCGCTGCCGGTTGGTAGCCGGTGCGTCGCTTGTCAGCGACGTGCTTCAAACGCGACAGTCTGGGAGTGGGCTGCAAGTAGAAAGCCAAATGCCTGCGGGGCGGAAGCCTCGGAGTGCACTTCGGCGATGTTCTTTGCGCAGGCAAAGACGGAATTCGCACGCACGATGCATGTCGATTCCGCCGGGCAAGGCAGTCCGGACTCGTTGGCGTCCTGGGTGGCACCAGGACACAATAGCCACGACGAAAGCAGTGACTGGCCTACAGGCCAAACGGATGGACGAGCTACTTGCGGGCCGACCGGGATTTGTGTTCCCGGCGGTCCGCTGTAGTTTCCTTGGTTGGAAGCAATGTGAGTCAAACGAGTTCTCTTCGGGAGAAGAGGAGTCTTTTGGCAGCGAATCGAGGGTGAACAGCCGAGGTGTAATTACTGCACGAGGACGTTCCCCCGAGGTTTTCAGATACTGCGGTGGTATGGAATTAAGAGCGTGGCGGCTGTGAATTTAGTAGCCACGCCGCTGCCAACCCGCGTGTCACAAGGCTCTTCAATGCAAGGTTGATCAGGATTTTCCAGAGGTTCTTGAAAGTCTTGGCACTTTCCTGCGGGGAGGTTGCCAGGGCGTGAAAGGATTTTCTCTAGCGGGCGAACAACAAGGATTTTGTTCGCCCTTCTTTGAGACTGTTTGCACAAGGCAAGTAGTCTCCAAGGAGGGTGGTGCAATGGAATACCAATATGAAGTCACAAGTTTAGTGGGCTACCTGCAACGGGTCGCGACGCATCTGTTGCCGAAAGGTTATTACTTTTTTGTGCAGGGTTTAGTGCCGGCGGACAAGAATCCGCCGGTGCTCGATGCCAAGCTGCTGGCCAAGTATGATGTCGCTAAGACCGAAGGGGCACGCCGCTGGCGGAAGAGCCAAGGATTGGGGAATGTTCAGTATGTTCGCTTCCAGAGGGCTTGGATTCTCTTGGCGACCCACGGCGATCATCCCATACGCGAGGGAGAGAGAACCAACTTGAAGGACGTTCGGCGTATGCCGATCAGGATCGGAGATTATTCTATCACGGTAAAGCGGGGAAACTATCTCAAGAAACGATCACCGGAGGATCCACCAAGAGTCGATGGAAAGTGGCGCGTGCGAGTACTGATCGCCCGAGATGCGTATCGAGAACTCAGTGCATACTTTCTCTCGATTGCCTGTCACCGCCGCGCAGAGGCACTCGCCGAAGAACTCTATATTCTTCCTTACGTTCCCTATGCGCCGGTCCGCAAACAACTCCTGAAGCTATTACGATTGATTAATGCGAAGCGTCAAGCTGCCGGCTACGCGAAGATACCACCAAGTTGTCTGCGGTTCAAACGGGAAATTGTCCGGTCGTTCGAAAAGAGAATCGATCGAAACGAGATGGTCGGAGAGGCGAGCATTGGGCAATTCTGAATTGGACATTCAACGTTGTGCAACGCTGCTTCCAGCCGTCCTGCAGATTATCCTGAAGAAATTGGGCTTCGATCCGGCCTGAGGCACAAGGGTGGAAATGCAGATGCCAAGAGGATATGACCTAGTGGGCGTATTGCAGTCTGATCGAAAGGTGCCCTGGCGTGTCGGGCTGAGGGAGGTTTGAGCGTCCGCGAGTAGCGCTACCAGATCGTCTCTAGCTCGACACTTGGGGCAAGTATGCTATAATGCGGACTTTCGCTGGATGCCTAGTCGTAAAGGAGAACTCCATTCGCTACTCAACGCACTGATCTGCTGAAGCAGCTCGTCGCCGGAGGTACCTACGGAAACCGTTGGTATAAGGTCAACCTCCACGCTCACGGCCTCGGGCATTCCGCCAAGGACATGGTTTCCGAGGCACGTAAGGCCGAGATCGACATTCTCGCGATCACGGACCATCAGACATTCGACGCCTACGAGAAAATCTACGCTGAGTCGAAGACCGAAGGCCGAGCACTGACCGTGCTCCCCGGCATCGAGATCACGACTCACGAGGGCGTCCACATCATCGCGATCTTCCCGCAGGAGTACACTGCGAAGCAGCGCGAGCACTTCATCGGCTGGCTACAGATCCCCGGCACCGGCGATACCAAGATTGGTTCGAAGAAAACGGTCGATGATGTACTCCAGCATATCGTGGATGAGGGCGGGATCGTCGTCGCACCGCACCCGTGGACTCCCAATATCGGGTTCCTCTCCTGTTCGCCGAAGATTCAGACCCGCGTCAATTGGCTTGAGACCGGGCACATCAAACTGATTCAGGTCAAACAGGACGCGCACGCCGACAAGGTCACTTACATCGGCCACGACAAGGACGGCACTTGGGTCAACCGCTACGTCCTCAGTTCGGCTTCACCTAAACAGATAGCAGAGAGCACCTACTGCCTGGCTCCGTTCAACCGAAGTGATGCTCACGAACCGTCAGATATTGGCGACGGTTGCTCGTGGTTCCGCATGGAAGCTCCGACCATCGACGGGCTGCGGCAGGTGGCCTGCGAGCCTCGCACCCGTATCTCACTAGATGAACCACTGGCTGCAGTCCACGATTGCATCCTTGCCGTCCGTGTCCACGGTGGGTACTGCAAAGATCAGACTTTCTGCTTTAACGAATCGCTGAACTGCATTGTCGGTGATAACCATGCCGGCAAGTCAGCCATCTTCGACTTTATCCGGTTCGTGCTCGGCCACACTGAAGACCCGACGGATGATAATTCGAGGCTGACACTGCTGCGACGCTTGGAAAGTATCCTGCAGGCCGAAAGCAAGGTCGAGCTATTTCTCCGCTCCAACGGCGAGCACTACGTCTTCGAGCGTACGTTCCGACCAACGACGAGCGGCAAGGACGTGACCGGCTGCTGCGACCCGGCGATTGCCTACGTCTACGACGAAGATAACGAGAATCTAGAACCGGCAGACGACTTTTCCTTCCAGATCGAGGTCTATGAGCAGGGTCGCATCGGTCTCCTTCGCAGCGACATCGACCGGCAGATGGAAATGCTGGACGAGTTCGCAGAACTCGACAGCACGAAGGCGAAGCGCGATGAGATCTTCGGGAAGCTGACGATCAATGCCACTGCCTTGAAGCCGCTGCACGCTGAGCGTGAGACGCTGAAGACCGAGATCGCAGGGCTCAAGCGTCTGGAGGAGGAGTTGAATGAATTCAACGAGCAGCTGCCCGACGAAGCTACGGAAGGCGAGTGGGGCAACGCTGTTGCCGTTGTGGATGAGATCACCGGGGCTGTAGATACCATTACACTCGCGGCAGCTCAAATCCCTGACCCAGCCGTCCCGAATGAGCTGGCCGACGAAGACGACGTGCTGGTGCAGCTTTTCTCGCAATCACTTCCAGCTGTCCCCGTCGAGAAGGTGGCCGACCGGGAGGCCATCGTGGCTTGGCGAGAAGATACCCAGAAGGGTCTCAACGAGATCGAGGCCGCCCGAGCGCAGCTGGTCGGTGCTATCAAGAGGCTCAGCGATACGCATCAGTCGCACTTGAAGCCGTGGAAGGCGAAGCACGCCGATCACGAGAAAGAGATTGCCGAGCAACTGAAGAAGAGTGGCGTCGAATCGCCGACGCAACTGCGTCAGCAGATTGCGTCACACCGCGCGAAGATCCGTAAGATCAAGGAAAAGGATCAGCCCCGGCTTGGCAGCGTAGAGACTGAAGTCAGCCGACTGGAGAACGAGCGGGATACGCTGCGGAAGCAGCTGCAAGTCGCCAACGCCACGATCAGGAAGACTCGATCGGACAAAGCCGAGGAACTGAACGGTGCCTTCGATAAGAAGATCGTTGTCAATGTGGAGGCGAGTGGCGACACACGGCAGTATCTCGAATCGCTACGCGAAATCTGCGACGAGATCACCAACAAGTACCAGCGAATCCAGAACCGCGAACAGCACCTCCGGAACATAGCAGCAAACGTTACTCCATTGGAGCTGGCCGAGGCAGTATGTAATGACGGCGCGATCGCCAGCCGACCGGGATCACCGTCGCTGCTCGAACTGTGCGACCTAACCAAGAACACTCAGGAAGTGCTCTGCACGATCGGATGCGACATCGAGCTGGTCAACAAGATCGAGACCATCGAGGTTCCCGATGTTCCACGCATCAAAGTAAAACGCGAGGGCGAAGAGACATATGCAGATCTCGCTACTGGCCTGTCACCCGGTGAGCAGAGCGCAGCAATCCTAACGCTGGCGCTTCAGACCCGGTCGCGTCCTCTCATCGTTGATCAGCCGGAAGACGAGCTGGGATACTCCTACGTCGTCAACCTGATCGTCCCCAAGATGCTGAAGGCGAAGTTTCTTCGGCAGCTGATCGTCGTAACCCACGTCGCCAACATTCCCGTCCTTGGAGATGCGGACTACGTGATCAAGCTGGAGAACCGGCCGCACGCCGATACTGGCCGTCAGTGCGTCGTGGTTGCCGAGGGCTGCTTCGAGCGATCTGAGGTTACGACCGCAGTCGTGCAACTAGAAGGCGGCGAGCAGGCCTTCCGGTTCAGACAGCATCGTTATTCACTTACGAAGATGAGCGAGGTCGTGCCAGCCAAGGCTGTGGAACAGAAGTTGAAACCAACCCTAGCTGAGTCACCAGCCGCAGCCGCAGACGTTTCCGCCTGACGAACTCTGATAGTATGGCAACTAGCTGAGACGCGAACCTGCGCAGGCCGTAAACACCTAACGGGTTTCAGCGACACGTCCCCCGATGTTTATAAGGGCAACTGACGCGTCGAGGCCGCTATCTGCCTTACGTCGCTCAAATGCCGCGCACGACCGTGCCTCGCATTGACTGCCGTTCTTGCGAGTTGAACAATGCACTGCATGAATTCCGAGGTCGCGACAATAATTGCAGGCTGGCTGAAGAAAGCCGAAAACGCGGTTGTCTTCACGGGCGCCGGCGTCAGTACCGAGAGCGGGATTCCCGATTTTCGCTCGCCCGGCGGCGTCTGGTCGAAGTACCGCACCGTCTACTACGACGAGTTTATGGCCAGCGCCGACGCGCGATACGAATACTGGCGACAGAAGGCGGAGGGCGATCGTGACTTCGCCGACGCACAACCAAACAACGGTCATCGCGTGATCGCCAAATGGGAGCGCGACGGCATGATCCGCGGCGTGATCACGCAAAACATTGACGGGCTGCACCAGGTCGCCGGCAATCAGCACGTCCTCGAATTGCACGGGACATCGCGACAGATTCTCTGTCAGGACTGCGGAACTTCCTCCGACGCTGCCCCGTTGATTGCTGAGTTTTTAGAGACCGACCGGGTTCCCGCGTGCCGTATATGTGCCAACGGTCGCTTGAAACACGCGACGATTTCTTTCGGTCAAGCACTACCTGTGGAAGTGCTCGAGCAGGCGGCCGCGTGGTGTCGGCAAGCAGATCTGCTGTTGGCGATCGGCTCGTCACTGGTCGTGTCGCCGGCGGCCGACTTGCCCATGCTTACGAAACGAAACGGGGGCCGGCTGGTCATCATCAACCGCGATACCACGCCGCTGGACGTGATGGCGGACAAAGTAATTCAAGAATCGATCGGCGTCACCCTTTCGGCAGTCGATTACCGCATTGTGTAGCAAGTCTCTGCCATGAAGGGCACAGTCCAGTATTCCTGCAAAAAATGCACACTGAGTTGCTTAAGAATTATTGTCCGTCGCAAAATCGCTTACGCTCCGTGGCTCCCATCATTCGAATTGATTTCTAAACTGCCTCAGCCCTAAAATACTGAGGTTTCATCGAGCCACCCTGGACGCCATTGGTTGATACACAACTGCTGGCGGTGAAAACGACCTCAGCAACTAAGCTCGCTGCTCAACTGAGCGAGGATGATGCATCCGCCGCGCTTTCGAGAAACCTGTAAATGCAGGCGGTGGAGAAAACCTCAGCAGCTGGGCGACGCGATTCTCTCCCGAAAAGGATGGCAGTAGTGTCGCCTGTTTTCGGATCGAATGGGCATCGTGGCGGCTACGCGTCATCAGCCGGCAACGGGTCAGCGGAGTGAGCAGAGTTGGCGGTGAATGTTAGCGCCCAAACGAACGCGACTGCGAGACCAAGACAGAAAACTTTCATAGCTTGGCTTTCGGGTATATGGACCAAAAAAAGGGGGTGCAGTCTGGATCGACCGCACCCCCCCAGACGATCTGTTTACTCGCCGCCGACGGTCATGTTCTTGATCTGCTTTTCTAGTGACTCAAGACTCCAGTCGCCCGGCGTCTGGCTGGGCGGAAATTCCTTCATGCTCGTGAGGAACTTGCTGGCGACCACCTGCATCGGTCCGAGCACATAGGCACGGTCGATCATCCAGTCGTGGTAGGTGTTTGAGTTCCCGTACGCCTTTTCGAACGGGTCGCGGCGGAGGTTGAAGAGCAGCGGCATTCGTAGATGAACCAAAGGCTCTCGCCATACATCCAGTTGATGCGCACGGTTCTCCAGGTAGGTCGCCTTCCAGTCGTCATAGCGGACGGACATCACGGCGCCATCGTCGCCGACATAGATGAACTCGCGGCGGGGCGACTTGTCGGTCTTGCCGCTGAGGTAGTCGATCAGGTTGTACCCGTCGATGTGGTTCTTGTATTGCCGCCCATTCAATTCGGCACCCTTGAGGAGCTGTTCCTTGATGTCGGGATTGCCAGCGGCGGCAGCGAAGGTCGGCAGCCAGTCTTCGTGCGACACGATGCCGTTGAGCGTGACACCTGCCGGGAAGTGACCAGGCCATTTGACGAAGCAAGGCACGCGGAAAGCGCCTTCCCAGTTCGAGTTTTTCTCACCATGGAAGGGGGTGGTGCCGGCGTCAGGCCAGGTGTTGTAGTGCGGGCCATTGTCTGTGGAGTACATGATGATGGTGTCATCCGCGAGGCCGAGGTCGTCGATCAGTTTAACGAGTTCGCCGACCAAAGCGTCGTGTTCGATCATGCCATCAGTGTATTCGTCATTACCCGGATGGCGGTGCTCCTTCCGCACGTGGGTGCGAAAGTGCATGCGAGTTGCGTTCCACCAGCAGAAAAAGGGCTTTCCAGCCGCGGCCTGGCGCTTGATGAAGTCCTTTGCCGCGGCGTTGGTCTCATCATCGATCGTCTCCATGTGCTTCTTTGTCAGAGGTCCAAGGTTTTCTATGACCTGACCGCCCTGGCCATCGGCCTGGGACTTGATCATGCCACGTGGTCCGAAGACTTCGCGAAATGTCTTACCGTTGGCCAGGACCATGTCACCGGGATAGTCCTCGTTCTCCGGCTCTTCCTCAGCATTGAGGTGATAAAGACTGCCGAAGAACTCATCGAATCCGTGCACGGTTGGCAAGTGTTCGTCGCGATCTCCCTGGTGGTTTTTTCCGAACTGCCCCGTAGCATAGCCCTGGCTTTTTAGAACCGTGGCCATGGTGCAGTCGGTCTTCTGCCAGCCTTCGGCGGCGCCGGGCATTCCCACCTTCGTCATGCCTGAACGAACCGGTACCGAGCCGCTGATAAATGCGGCGCGACCGGCCGTACAGCTCTGCTGCGCGTAGTAGTCGGTGAAGGCGACGCCTTCCTTTGCGATGCGGTCGATGTTGGGCGTCTTGTAGCCCATCATGCCACGGTTGTTGTGGCTGATGTTCCACGTGCCGATGTCATCTCCCCAGATGACGAGGATGTTTGGCTTATTTTGAGCTCGCGCGGCACTACATAGGACGAGGCACATAGTCATCGCGACAAAAGGCCGCAGTACGCTGGTGATCATGACAGGTATCTCCGTGGTCCAGATGAGTTGAGTCGACTGACGATGAACAGCGGTGGGGTGCAGCACCTGCCACCCGGCACACGAATCGCCGAATTATAAACTTAACTCGCTCTGCTTGCCTGTCAACATTCCCTCCAGTAATCTTTATTGATATTGTGATTCCCGTAGGGTATCACGTGATAAATCAAGCGAATCCCCGGAGTGAGTTCGATGGCGGAGCCAAAAGATCTGCGAAATCTCGTTGCTGTCTATGAACACTGCCACTTTGGCAAAGCGGCCCAAGAAACAGGACTCAGCCAGCCGGCAATCACGAAGTCGATTCAACGTCTGGAGAAGGAATTCGGCTTAGCTCTTTTTGACCGGTCGCGATCTCACGTCGGGCCGACCCCGATCTGCGAGGCTATTGTTTCACGCGCGAATTCCGTTCTCTCCGGGTTGGAGAACTTGGACCAGATGGTTCGTATGTTCCGTGGGCTCGAAGCCGGATCGCTGACCATAGGTGTCGGTCCGGCGATGTCCGAGTCTTATATTACGCAAGCGATTGGCTCGCTGGCCCAGGACCATCCTGGAATTCAAGTGGATGTCCGGGTCGACCACTGGAAGCAATTATCGGAGTGGATCATTTCCGGAGAGATCGAAATACTTGTCGCCGACCTCGCAGAGGTAGCGGACGATAAACGTTTTGTTGTATCGCCCCTGCCCGCTCAAGAGTTTATTTGGTTCTGTAACAGTCGGCATCCTTTGGCCGAGAAAGAACGGGTGTCGCGTCACGACCTATTACAATATCCGCTGGCGACGCCTCGGATGCCTCCTTGGGCCATCGGGTGGTTCCATGCTGTGCTTACCGAAGAGGAACGGAACAGCGGCAGTGTGCCCCTGCCAACGATTCGATGCGAAAACTACTCAATGCTGAAGCGCATCGTTTTAGACAGCAACTGTGTGAGCGCTGCGTTGGCTGCTACCATCCGACCGGAGGTGCAATCGGGCTTGTTAACCACTCTACCGGTCGATGCCGCCTCGTTAACGACAGAGGCCGGCATAGTACAGTTGAGCGACCGAACACCATCGCCATTAGCGAATGCACTCGTCAACAAGATTGTTGATTTAGCTGCCGTTGAGCATTAAGCAAAGTAATCAGTTTCCGCGACCGACTGCGATTTGATGCTTGGCAACGAGCGTGATGTTGGAGCATCCGCGGCGACTTCAAGAACCGGCGAATCGCTGGCGTTGGCAAGGATCTAGAATTGCTTTGGGCCGTGAGAGCACTCCCTGATTCTCGCTTGGATCTGTGTTGTCGCCAAAGGTAGTCTTCGAAACACTTAAGGCTCCGTCTCGCTATCTAGCGGTCGCATTCACGCTCACCGCCGAAACGAAATTCAGCGCAGCGGTCTCGTCACCTCCTTCAGTTCGCCAGATTCAGAACTCCGGTCGGTTGGACCATCTTCGGCTAGTTATCCCGCTGGCCAACTGGCAGAGGTGTCTCCGCGCCAGAGGCACCGATGCGAGTTCACAGATTCCCAGCACCGGACGCCAAGGAGACAGCCGCCCAATCCGTAACTGCGGTCGGTGGACATCACCTCAGCATCTTACGGCCGGATTTTCGACGCGCCGGAGCGAAACTCTGACGCAGGTTAGCCCTTAGTGTGCTTTCTGCATGAATCAGCGTGGCATCCAATTCAAAACGCTCACCAACAAAAAGCAGGGGGAAGCCTGCTTCTCCTCTCCGCCTGGCCTCACTTGCTCTGGGTTCTGGCGAAGAGCAAGGTGACGCGGCTCCGACGAAAAGCAGGGAACAGGGCAGGGGGGTCAGAAGAGTTCTGTCTCCCCGCAGCCAGGGCACTGAAGCTGACGCAGTTGAGCCAGGTGGGCTTTGCGGTACTCTTCTTGCTTGGCCTTGTCAGCGAGTTCTCTGGCTTGCTGGTCGGTCAGGGCGTTCTCGTCTTGCGGTGCTGGCTCTGGCTTGTGTGTGGGTTGGTGTTGAGTCATAGCGGTCTCCTGGAAATGAAACGAAACGAAATTGTCTCCTCGCAAGAGAATGGGAGACAATTCGGCTCGGCTTCATGTTGGGCAGAGAGCCCAAACAAGAATGCCCACCGACCAGAATGCCAGTGGGCAAGCATTGAGGGTGTTAGGCTGCGTTGAGCACAACCGTCTCGGCGTTGGCCATCTTCTCAGCAATCCAGTCGGACGCCTCGGCAACGACTTGGAGAAGCTGCATCTTGTTGTCGGGAAAGAAGTTTTGCGAGTAGCCTTCCTTACCCGCGTTGGTGCTCTTCCACGACCGAGAGATGGAGTAGTCGTAGTAGACAAATCCAGTCTGACTTTGGCGTAGCCAAATGTTAGCCGCTATCGCTCCCTTTCTTACGGTATGAACGGGCTTGATTCCCACTCTTGATTTCTTATCTTTGTTGTCCATGATTCGATACCTCCTTCATGTTCGTTCAGTTCATGGACGGAAGTATCTCACGGAGTGGATTCTTACTCAAACAGCCTAAGCGGCTTCTCGATAGTCAGCAGTCTGGTGCGGACGCCTGTGTGCCTGAAAGAGTCGATACCCTTGAAGGCATCCTCTGGCAGCTGTTTATTCTCTGCTCCTATTTCCTGCATCCATTCACGGAATGCAGTGGCTTGCTTGTCTCCTCGGAAGAAGGCTCCTTCACCCATGATGGCTACCAACTTGCCGCCTGGCTGCAGTAGCTCGTAAGCGTGCATGACGTGCTCGATGTCTTGCCCTTTCTCAAAAGGCGGGTTCATCAAGATGCGGTCGTATCTGCCCTGATGCACAAGGAAGTCCGCAAACTCCACTTCATGCCCTTTGGCAACAAGTACGTCTTGCAGACAGCGGTACAGCTCAAGGCCGTGCCGATGAGCGTTCGGGTGAGCATCTCGAATGCAGTCGAGAATGTCGCCTTTGCCTGCGGAGGGTTCCAGGACTCGATGGTTGTCGTGGATGTCCGCCAGCTCCATCATCTGACGGATGATGGGCTTGGGAGTCGGGAAGAATCCCACCAGCTTCTTGCCGATGAGTTCTCGTTCGGCCAGCTCCACAGCGTCATCACCGCGTGCCTGCCCGATGTGGGGGATGAGTTCACGCAACGCAGAGCGTAGCTCGTGAATGGTGTCAATCTGAGCCCGCTTGAGGCGGTTGTAGTCTATGGCGGAACTCTCTAGCCAGGTCGTATCGTAGCCAGCCGCCTTGGCCCTGCCCAGAAAATCCGTCAATCGCACAATGTCATGGGGTTCTGTGAACTCCACATACTCAGCTTCTTTGGCAATTCGCTTGGCCATCTGGGCGGACGCCATCTTGGCCCCCTTGGAAGCGGAGCACTTGGCGACCGCTTCTTGCAAGTGCCGTTTGTAAACCGAAGGGTAGGGGTACTCGGCAAAGCGAACATCACTCAGGTTCGGTGCTCGGCCATCTTCCGCGTCAACGCGACTGCGGTAGTCGTAGATGCTTTCTGAATCGCCTTGCTTGATGCTGCGGATGTGAGCCCACTTGGCACGGTACAACACCGATTGCAAAATCTCGACGTGGGTCTTGTGCCGGATGCCATCCAGGTACTTGGCTTCCCCAGACGCCAGGGCGTCAGAGATGGAAACCAGCGTGTGAGAAAGTGCCTGGTCCGCATAAGCTCGGCCCCTAACACCTGCTTGCATGTCGGCACGGCGGGCGGTGTTTTGCAGCGATTCTTTGCTCTGCTGAATCGTCTCTTCGGCCCGCTTGTAAAGGTCATCGGCCAGGTCTTCGAGCCTTTCAGCGGCCGTCATTTGCTTTCGCTCTTTGCTTCGCTCCAGCGTGTCGCTGCGGTCTGCGTCTCCCGAAAGCAGGGAAGTGAACTTCTCGGCGTCTTCTGCGGCCGTGAACTGGAATCCAGCGTCGCTCTTTTTGAAACTCGAATACCAGCCGCCAAGCAGCTTGGCCTTGGTTTTGAGTTCCATGAAGGTGGCCCGCTCCACGCGGCCACTGAGCTGCACAATCCAGAGCGGGATTTGCTTCTTGTCGTGGTAGCCCTCTTTGATGGAGAAGCCCATCTCGTGGGCTTCCTCGGACTGAAACTGCGTGACGGTGCTCGCTTGGTTTGATTGGCGTTTGATTCTGGTTGCATCCGCCGCCAGGGCGTCAAACTGGGCGAGCTGCTGGTCGGTGAGTTCTTCGAACTTCCGTTAGCGAAGGAAGGTGTGAAACTCCTGAAGCGTCTCAGGGTTGTTTAGGGCTTTTTCATGCTCCTCGTTCTGGGTGGCCGTCTCCGCGAAGTAGGCGGCCAGGTCTTCAGCGGTTACCGCCTCGACCTTCTGAGCAACTGCCTTTTCATACGACTCGCCCATCTGGTACGTGCTTTGTAGTGATAGAAACGAGCTTCTTCGTTTCGGATCAAACGACGTGTTTTGTTGTAGGCGATTTTGGTCGGTGTATCGCACTTGTAGGCAGCTCGCAAGAGCATTGCCATGCCATCGCGAATTTGAGGAACTGTAATTGCCGGTGTCCATTTTTTTTCCGCGATGTGATTCACACACCAAGAACCAAGTCAAAGCGTTCTACCGCTCCACGAAACACTTGAGGCGCTACTTCACACTCTGCCAGCATTGCCTCTTTCCGCAACTCAAATCGTCGTTCCATGACATCCATCTCCTGAACGGGTTCTTGTTCAGAAGTCTAATTACCAAAACCACTTACGTGCCGCTATGCGGCTTTGGACAGTAAAACTAGCTAACACTGGACAAACGATTCATCCGCACTTTAGGACTTGTCGTACTGCGGTGGATATCAATCCAATAGTCGTGCGAAATCTTAGTAACGTTCTGGGGTATCTCTAGAACACCACGCAAAGATGAGGTATGCCCAATTCTAGTGATTAAAAGCGTATCATCGTCCTACCAAGTGGAAATGAGACAAAGTCGAAACCTAAACGTGACATGTGACCGCAACGCACTTAACTCAATCCTTCGTGAAGAGACGCTCAACAAAGATAGCCCCGCATTCGCATCGTTAAGATGATATCGAATTGAATTCGATTGCCCTTGACCGCTCATCTTCGACCTCCGAAAATGTGGGTTGATTTAGGCTCACGGAAACCGGCGTTATACCGGGGCCACGGTCCGAATTTCGCAAATCATCAGTGCCAAGTCTGCCGCTTGACACTCGCATTTTGGTTTGGCCATGGTGAAGACATGCGTTCAGTACAGCCAATTTGGATTCTAGTCTTCTTCGAAGCTTGCTTTCCGATGAGTGGATGTGACCGATGGCCTGCCGTGCGAGCAGAAGAGGTTCGCTCGCAGGGTAATAGCGCAATTGCTGCAGTCCAAGGCTCCACTGACGCGGGTGAAGAATCGCAACTTGTGCGGGTTCGGGTGTCGCAGTTTCATATGGGGATGATGGTCCACCTGACGCTCTGGGCCCCTTCGGTCGAGGAGGGTCAACTAGCCGCAGCCGCAGCTTTTGACCGCATTCGGCAGATCAACCAGATGATGTCGGATTTCGAACCGGGAAGCGAGTTGTCTCGGTTATCCGGCCATGCCGGAATGGGTTCGGTGGCGGTTAGTCCGGAATTGTTTGAAGTGCTTCAGTTTGCGCGACGTTTGGCTGAATTGACCGATGGCTTGTACGATCCGACGCTCGGTCCGGTCGTCCGCCTTTGGCGCAAAGCAAGAGAGTCGGGACAACCGCCTCACGCAACCTTGTTAGAAAAAACACGTCAGCTTGTCGACTACCAGGCACTCCTACTCGATTCGAACCAACAGACGGCAGAACTTATGCGGCCCGGCATGCAACTCGATTTGGGAAGTATCGCCAAAGGCTACGCGGGCGACGCGGCCTTGCGGATTCTACGAGAGCAAGGCATTCGCAGTGCTGCTTTCGAGGCGGGAGGTGATAAAGTCTTTGGCGATCCGCCGCCTGGAGAAAAAGGTTGGATGGTCGAAACGCCTCAGCCAGAGGCTAAACCGATGCAGCTAGCCAATTGCGCAGTGAGTATTTCAGGCGATACGGCTCAGTTTATTCAGATGAATGGCCGGCATATCAGCCACGTGATCGATCCTAACACGGGCTTGGGAGTTTCCTCCCGGCGAATGTGCATCACAGTCGCACCGCGCGGCTTGCTTTCCGATCCTTTAGCAACTATCGGTACGATTCTACCGCAGGCGACATACCATGCTCTCCTCAAAGAGCATTTCCCCGAGGTTCGTAGTACCATTTTTCCGGGGACTGGCGACAATTTCATTGAGAAACCGCGTATTCCGTCACCTACTGGACCTCCGCAACTACACGAAAGCCGACCCAAGGGGCGTTGACAAACCACCAGATGCTTTTGGGATTGTTCGGGTAGTCACGGTTCCAATCGGGGTGTTCGACGTGCCGACCGACGCCGAGTTCTTCGCGGTCGGAATCAAAGTGGCCCCCCCGGGCAACGCGTTCCTCGCCTGTTTCGGTGACCCACTCACAGACGTTTCCGGCCAGATCGTAAATGCCGAGATTATTGGGCTGGCCCGAGGCAGTTGGCTTGGTCGCCCAATCGTCGATGTCCTCGTCGAACGAGTTGTCGACATAAACGGCCAGACGTTCGGCCTCCTCAGCCGTTGGGGGTGTGTTGAGGTTTCCTCCACCTAGCTGGTAGATGTGCTCCCATTCCTTCTCGGTTGGCAGGCGGTAGGTCTTGCCCGTCTGTTCGCTAAGCCACTGGCAATAGAGTTCGGCTGACAGTCGGGACATGCTCAAGGCGGGCCGCCGATCCATGCCGAAGCCGCGATCGACTGCCCCATACGGGGGGCTGGGCCGGAGTTTCATTGCCCGCAACTCACCTAGCGGGTCAGGGCTTTCCAGGTCACGGCCATCGACCCAGGGCATGAATTCGTCCCAGGTCACTTCGGACTTGCCCACGTAGAGCGGGGGAATACCACCCTCTTGGTCGCCAGGAACCAGAATTAACTCGAACGGGACTTGGGTGGCAGGGATCGTCTCGATGTAATGAGACGAAAGTTTTGAAGTGTCGGTTGACTCGTTGGCTGGCGACTCAACCTCGCTTTTGTCAAATGGCTCAAGCTGGCTCTTCTCCTCCAGCGCAGCAACCTTCTTCTCGATCGAGAGGAGTTTCTCCTCTAACAGGCCGAACCTTTTATCGATCAGGGCAAACAGCTCTTCAGACTGGGCCTTCTCTTCAGTTTCAGGTGGCTCCTGCTTCTCAGGGGTGCGGTCGAAAGTGGCATTGATTGAACCATCCAGTGCAACCAGTTCCGAAATATTATCGTCCGTTAGCAAGCCAAAGCCGCCGCTATCGACGAAAAGGACATTGAAATCTTTGCGCTGCAGGCTGAACTTGCTGTGGAGTGTGAGCCCCGACGGCGTGAACTCGATTTTCGCGGGAAAGGAGATCGAGCGTTCGATGCCATTGAGTAAGAAGTTTCCTTCGATTTGGTGAGTGGCATCTTCTTGAGCGCTGTTCTCCGGAGCGCCGGGGGTAATCGACGTGCTGACGAACGTCGCCTGCGGATGCTCTTCGACTTGAAAGAATCCTTTGGTAAGCAGCGCATCGGTCAGGAGGTCGTGCTCACTCCAGAGAGAGCCGACGTCGACCTGCAGCTCGAGCTGCAAGAGTTTCTTGGCTGTAGGTTCGACCAGCATACGGCCCTGCAACTGGCCACCGAGCGCCCTATTCCACCCGCCCATCACAGTGACGGTCTTGCCGGCAAGGTTCTTAGCACAGGTGAAACCAATCTTCGTGTTTTCGGCCGACAGAGCGATCGCAACGCTTTCGCTGGGCGCGTCAACCGCAGCAACATGTTTTGCCTGACCTAAGTTGGCGCGATCCAACTTTTGGGCAACATCCTCGCCGCTGGGTATCAGGGCGTAGACCAGGCCGCCAGCAACCACGAGCAAGAGCAAGTATCTAAGTGCCTTCTTCATCCACTTCTTCTTCTCTCTTAGGAACCTTGATTCCTCGTTATAGAACTTGTGTCACGCCAGGGACTGCAATCGGATAGTTTCCTTCGCTGTCAGGCAAGACGGGTGCCTGGTCCTCGAAACTGTGGTAACTGCCCGGATCGGCAAATGCCTGGCTCGAGGCCAGCGCTTCTTCCAGCTTAACTACCTTGCCGGAATAGGTAGCCATGCGGCCCAAAATCACGGTCATTGTGCTCTTGGCTCCATTCTCCGCATTGTTATAGGGGGTACCAGAGCGGATGGCGGCGAACAGTTCGTCGTGCTCCACCTGATAAGGGTTGGGAGTTGGGCCGCGGTAGCGCCATTTCTCTTCGCCCAAAATTCTGCCCTTGCCAATATCGGCGGTGCCGTTGGAGCCGATCGCTTGAATGCCTACGTGATTCCAACAATTGGGGATGTGTCGGCACTGGCTGATCATTTGAGTGCCGTCTGGGTAGGTGAATTCTACCATGTGATGGTCAAAAATCTGACCCGTGTCCTTGCCCTTGCGAACTTGGCGGCCCCCCATGCCTTGAGCTTTGTCAGGATAGTCTCCCTTGAGCCAATTGCTGACATCGTGGTAGTGGATCGCCTGCTCGACGATATGATCGCCACAGAGCCAGTTGAAATAGTACCAGTTGCGCATCTGATATTCCATTTCTGAGAGTTCTCGCCCAGCCGCCTTCTCCAGGCTGGCCCGGTCGCGCACCCATACGCCAGCGGCGTTGAAATAGGCTTGCGTTTGGAGGATGTCACCTATTGCGCCTTCATGCAGCCGTTTGATCGTATCGCGATAGAGAGAATCATGTCGAAACTGAAAACCGACGCCGACACAAAGCGACTTCTTCTTAGCCTCTTCCGCCGCGGCCAGCACACTCCTCACCCCGGGTGCATCGACGGCCACCGGCTTTTCCATAAAGACATGCTTGCCTGCCCTCACTGCGGCATCGAAATGAAGCGGACGGAAACCAGGTGGCGTAGTCAAAATGACCATGTCGACTCCCGAATCGATTGCTTGCTGGTAGGCGTCAAAGCCGACAAACTGCCGTTCCTTCGACACATCGACTTTCTCGCCCAATCCTTGGTGTGCCTTATCATCGTTACTGTCTGCCGGACTCTTGGTGAGCTGTCCAAGACAAGCTTGCAGTCGGTCCTCAAACGCATCGGCGACTGCAACCAATTTCACATTACCCGGGGTGTTGAGCGCTTGCGAGGCGGCCTGCGTTCCGCGGCCACCGCAACCGATGAGCGCTATGCGAATCGTATCGTCTCCGGCAACGTGGGCTGCACGGGCGATGTTGAGTCGGCTAGCCAACGTCCCAACAGCCACGGCAGCGGAACCCGTGCGAAGAAATTCCCGGCGGGTGGTGGAAGACATATCCTGGGGAGTATTGCTAGTATTCACGATGGTCTCCTTTATGAAAAAAGTGGTGGTGTCCGCCAGGTTGCGCACATTCGTTTCAGCTTATCTTTGCTTGGCAGGAAGGGTCTTACAAAGCCAGTCAACCCTCAATGCCTACCTAACATCCGCTAAAGTGCTAATGTACGTAAAGTGACGTGAATCTGGAAGTTACCCTTACTTGAGTTCCTTAATCGAAATGTCACAAAACTTCACTGGGTCGTCGTGGCCGGCGAAGCCGAAGTGGCCGGCGCTTCGCAATCTGCCGGGATGCTCGTGCCCGCCCATCGTTTCAGTGACTTCACTTAAATCGGTTTCGAGTATGATCGAGCCATCCAGCTCGACTTTGATAGTCGGGCCTTCAACGGTTGCCTCTTGGAAATTCCACTCTCCTTGTGGCCGAAGATAGCCGCGCACGGCCGGGACCATACCGTAAGCCGACCCGTGATACTGGCGGACGTCGAGATCCCTGTACTTTGGGTGCTCCGAGTCGAGGATCTGGAGTTCACACATTCCATCGTTCCACGCGCCTCCCTCGCCTGGATAGCGGATTGCTAGTCCATTATTTCCCGCGGGTGGCAGTTGGAACATCAGACGCACGACAAAGTCATCGTAAGACCCATCCGTATACAACACTTCCCCATTTCCACGCCCCTTCTTGCAATACAGAGACCCGTCCTCGATCTCATATTCGGAGACCGCCCCCCGCCACCCAGTGAAGTCTTTGCCATTAAAAATCGACTGAAAGCCCTCCGGATTTTTGCTCGCCAATAACTCGTTTGCTTCCTTAGCAGGGATCTCACGGACCCATATATTCCGCCAGCGGATTTCTCCGCCATGCGTTTGCAATTGGATCGGCCCACTGCTTGAGAGAGGTCGTTTGCGATCCCAGAAGTTTTCCATTATGGCATGATCTACCACCAACTGGTCGTTGAGCCAGACTGAGGTCCGCGCCCCCACTTGGATGATATGAAGTTGATTCCACTCGCCCAAGGGGCGATCCGCCAAGACAATGGGGTCTTTGCATGGGGGAGCCCGGCGAGTTGTTCCAAAGACCGCCTGATCCTTTATCGGCACCGAGTTCCCATTTCCCAGCAGTTTTGGTGGTATCCCATATTTGGACCTGGGGCGAGCCGCGCAAGTAGACGCCACTATCGGCAAGGGGGACCGTTTTGTAGTCGATCCACAATTCGATATCTCCATAGTCTTGATCGGTTGTCGCATAGACTCCGTGCCCGTCGTTGACTAGTTCGCCTTGTTCGACGATCCAGTGTTCATTGAAATCTAACGAGTCTTTCTTAATTTTCTGTTCCTTTTCCGCGTCGCTCATTTTCTGGATCACTTGGGGATCGGTATGCCCCATGCCATGCCAGCCGTCGAGATCGATGCCATTAAACAGCGCGACGGCATCCTTGTGCGGCTTCACATCTTTAGCAGCTGAGAAACTGGGGCCAGCGAGCACTAGTAAGGCGAATAGAAGAATCCGAAATGACATTGCAATAGCTCCGAACTGATCTGATTTCGATCCAATTTATTTGGTGATGTCAAGCATCAATTGCGACCCAAGTATTCATTAAGGATTTCCGTCAAACCAACCTAATATTATTTCAGTAAGCACTTGTTTCGCGGTGTTGCTGGGGAAATTGGGTTGCCCCGCATTTTTTTTCGGAATCCCACGGCCTCAAGGCAATTCATGCGATCGGAGTTCCCTGAATCCAATGGATACTTTTTCAGTTCCCAAAAACTGAGAAAGCCATGAGTGCGATCATAGTTACTTCCCCCGAAACCTCATCTCTATTGATTCATACCCATCTTAGACAGCTCGAATCTACACGTTCTTTTGCAGCAAGCACTTACGGCTCGACGGATAGACTATGGCATTTCACGCTTCTCCTCCATTTCAACGTATAACAAAGAAGTTGAGACAATTGTGGACTCATTAGAGCGTGCGAATTTTAGAAGATGGGCCAGAGGCTATCGGGGGAAGATTGATCTTTACTCTACTTCTATCAGCCGCACTCTGTGGTTGCCACCAACCGTTCATATGATTTCGCATCCAAATGGCACACGGAAGCATGAGCGTCAGGTCGCTAATACGGTAAAAATGACTGGCTCGTGTAAATACAAGAGTTCGGCTTAAAACCTAAGCAGCCACGGCCATTCGGCAGCGACGAATTGTTAGCACCCTAGACCTTTCACCGGCATAAAAAAACTTAGGAAAACCAACAAACTGAAAAAAAACGCTGGAATATCATCACACAATTCACCACTTTGGGAATGTCCTAGTTCAAATGGAGCTAGTCAACAAGACTATTCCCTTCTATGGAGCTACAATAGCAATGGAATTTAACGAGTTGTGCAGACCCTTGCTCACGTTTGTTATTCCGTTGGCCGGGACCAAAGCGATATCAAAACTAGGCGGCTCAGATTTTCACGTGTCAATATAGTTGAGTATATGTCAATCAAAACCACACCAACCTGCCACTCAATGCACTCCACTTACTCAAAAGGAGCAATAGCATTCTTGCCTAGTCCCGAAAAAACCGCATCAAAGCTAGTATTCGATTCTTTATCGTTGTGTGGGGCGGAGGAGTACGTGGATTGCGATTCCAAACCCTCGCCTGTGTAACTTGTCCAATCTCTTACAGGAATACTGAATACGTAATCAAGAACACCGACTGAGAGTGGGTTTGACTGAGAAAAATCTTTCGTTTCCTCAACGGGAATCTTATTGACGTACAATCGTTGAGCGACATTCACTCCCGTGGTGATCCCGAACATCGATTTGGTGTCACTAAAGATAAGTATTGGACTAGTGATATCATTTGACATCTGGTGACGTGGCTCAATTTGAACATTGAGCGGAGCCGACTGGGAACCATATGCCTCTTGCCATAGGATCAGGTCGAGCCCATTCACTGCAGCATCGTTGTTCGCGTCGCCGTCAGACACATTGGCTCCAGAGACGGCTCCAAAGCCTCGCTGCCATTGGAGAAAATCCCGTCCGTCGACGTCACCATCCGTGTCGAAATCTGCATTTTGAGGTTGAACAAGCGCGGCAATGATTTCGTTTGCTTGTTGTTTGGCAGAGTCGTAGGAAAGATTGTCGTAATCTAGCAAAGCATCCT
Organism: Bythopirellula polymerisocia; assembly: GCF_007860015.1. Taxonomy (GTDB): domain Bacteria; phylum Planctomycetota; class Planctomycetia; order Pirellulales; family Lacipirellulaceae; genus Bythopirellula; species Bythopirellula polymerisocia. The sequence continues at coordinate 88,543 of NZ_SJPS01000010.1, read as the reverse complement.
TGTAAGTTTGCTTAAGCTGCAGGAGACTAGGCGAGATTCCCTGCTTAATCGCTTCATCCTGTAATAGCTGGTATGCGTGAGAGATGGAATTGCGAGCGTTTTGTCCAGCGTCTATACTTAAGTTCAGCGCTGAGGCATCAATGTGCTTCAGCTTCACTCGCATAGATTCACCGGATGCTAGCGACATGCTAATGCCGGAGGCCAAAGTACTCGCTGAATAGGGTTGCTGTGTGACAACTCCCAGAGAGTCTTCGAAGGAGAGGATATACTCTCCGGCTGCTAAATGATCCATCTGCAAACCGAAAGTCTTGCTCACTTCCATTGGGTTGTAGGCAATGAATTCACGTTCAGTCGATGAAATTGCTTTCTCCACTCCCTCAATAACATCTAGGCTGACAATTAAAATCTCCTGATCGTCGGATTTGGCATACGCCTCGTAGAGCAAGTAGTTCCATAAGGCACCCCCAGTCATATATATGCGGCGTCCACTAACTCCATTCTGACCTCCAAATTCAAACGTGTAATAGTCTTCGATTGGGAGGTAATCAGCTGCATGATTCAATAGTGTTGGATAAGCAAGAGCGTTGTCTGATTGCACAGCAGGATAAAAAGAGAAACTATTGATGCGTTGCAGATTCAGGATTTTGAGCACCAATTCATTTGGTTGAGATTCATGCTTTAGAAGTACCGTTAAGGGTAGGGTAGCCTCTGAGTTTTCCCAGGGTGACCCCGTGGTGACTCCCGCATGATTGCGAAATAGGCCTGCCGTACGTAATTCCAGATCTTTGGAGTCTGACAACAGATCGCTTTCATACCAGTAAGTCATCCTGACGAGACTATTCAAGAAATTGTCGGCATATAATTCGTACTTCGCATTACCTGTAAGTTGATGCAAAGAAGTGGCTGCCGCAATTCCCCAGGCATTGCCAAAGATCTCGGTGACTGGAAAGTCTACAACATCGTCATAGGTAGTTGTATAAACCGAGTTTGAGATGGTGTACGACAGGCTTGTAAAAAAGGAATCGAGGGCAACAGTTGCTTCGTTCAGATAGGTTGCGTCACCAGTCAGTTCATACGCCTGAGTCATGAGATAGGTAAAAGTGCCAATCTGCCAAGGTTCATTCACGATTCCTAGCGCAGGAACATCTTGCTGAGAAGAAGGGAGCTTCGCGACAGGATCAAACCACTGGGGAAAGTTGTAATTTGTATTGTGGGCATATTCGATAAGGCCATCCATTGCCATCAGGAATTTACCGGCAATAGCTGGATTAAAATCATCGGGGGCAAGCATCCGAGAAGAATTCAACGTTTCCAAATGAAACATAAAATTTTGCCAACTCATCTCAAATGGTCCGACGTGAGCGGGCATGCGTGTCCCATGCCGCATTATTCCCGCAATTGGGTCGAAAAACATTGGGAGTGCGTTGGCTTTTTCAACGACAAAATCGTGCCGGGAACTATCCTGATGGAGTCGGTCATAGGCAATCCAAGGAGCCAAGTAGTTGTTGACCGTGGAAAAGTCCCAAGCTTCTAGCACGCTATCACGGTTATGAAAGGGATCAAGACTCGAACCAACTGCCGTATCAGTACTCACATGGAGGGCATCAATTATATTTTCTTCGAACAGCGGGCCATCTTGCCATAAGGCAGAAGCCGACCAAGCTTGAATACTCTGATCGCCAGGAAGTGAACCATTGGCTCGGCCTGTAGCTGCAGTAATTGTATAGGTTGTTCCCGCTCGGATCGTAATTCCAGTGGATCTGAGCATAAAAGCGTCATCATCCAGATAGACTAAGGTATTCTGACTAGCAGGTGCTGCGAGTGGAGTGACTAAATTGAATAGATTGCCAGGACTGTTCGGAACTAAAAGTCCGCTATTTGCCAAACTCGCACTACCAAGATTCCAGCCAGCATCCGTAACCTCGCCCTCAGTTCCTGGCGCAAGCCCCGTTTCAAGGCTGTCGACAAAAACCTGACTTCCACTCTCTATGACGCGAAAATTATCCCAGTAGACTCTTCCCGGATCGCCCCCATCATAGTTGGATATAAGGATCAACAACTCCTCGCCGACGCGTTCAGGAAAGTTATTGGAGTTGAACGAAATACTGTTATTCGTCCACCCGCCTGTTGGTGCTGTGTTCCACGAACCACTATCAGAGAAATTCTGAGCAATGAAGTTCCGGTTCTCAAGATTCGTGACATCGTCCCATACAATGCCCTTGAGTTGGAGATTACTGTCAACTCCTGCCGCAAAAGTGGTCCAATCGGTTGAGTAGGGTGCCAACCGATTCGAAGGAAAGGCAGCAGTGGAAGGATGCAATGGGGCAAAGGAATCAACCATCGTATCGAGACCTTCGAGTCGAGTCGGTTGGTCTGGTCGAGCGGCAGCGTGCAGATAGAAATCAACGACCATTTCCCCAGCAGGAATCGTACTTCCCCCATTGCTAATTGCCCGGAGTCCGATCCCGGTTTGTCCCCCTGCGGAATAGGACTGTACACGCACGTCTTTGAACCGCCTCAAATTGCTCTGCCCCATCCACTGCATATCTGACATATCAAAGAATACAGCTGCTTCGACGCCTTCATCCCAAAGGTAGGCTGCCGGAAAACTATTGCCCCAGTTCACATCGTCGGTTCCAGTATAGATGTTCGATGGCCCTTGGTTCACTTGCACATCAACGCCTGGCCGATTCATCCAGAGCATTGCAGATGGTTCGGGACCGCTGATTGTCAGAGGAGATTGCAGGTCAAGGGTAAAGCGGAAGTGTAGTAGATTGCTGTCATTTGTCCCTTCCACAAGAAGAGTAAACGGATGCCCCTGCGTGGGATGAGTGCCGCTGAGTTCGACAGCCAGATCAGTCGCCGTATTGGTCAATACATTGACGGAAGTAGGATTCAAGTCGAATGTTGGCCCTCTGAGGATCGGCTGCTGTGCATCGAAAAGCGACTGCCAATGCCCATTGTCCCAAACAAAAGTTGATAATCGATATTGGCCCTGAAAGTCTTTTACGAATGACAATCTCTGTTTAGGGTTCGTGATTTCCACGGCATTTGCTGTAACTGTCACACCAAAATCATTCGTTGGAGGTGCTTCGGAGTTTGGGTACAGAAGACCACTATTGGCAACCGTAGAATTGCCCAGATCCCAGCCGGCATCCGTTACGTCGCCTTCACTTCCTGGCGCTAGGGACACTTCTAAACTATCGAAAAAAACCTGATTCCCGTCCTCTAGGACTCGGAAATTGTCCCAATAGATAGCTCCTGGATCTCCCCCACCGTAATTAGATACCAGAATTATTATCTGTTCACCTATTAGTGCGGAAAAGCTGTCCGCTTGAAACTCAAAACTATTGTCCACCCATTCACCGGGAGAAGGTGAATTCCAATGACCGCTGTCGGAAAAATTTTGACCTATAAAATTTCGATTGCCAACGGTTCCATCGGGTGTGCTAAATGCCTGGAGACTTTGATCCCCCAACGGTTGGTCGTTGGCATTGCCTGCTGCCCCTACAATCGTATACGTCTTGCCTGCTTGGATCGTGATTCCTGTTAACTTGGCGACAAACGTATTGTCGGCTGGTCCTCCATTCACACCAAAGTCATCGATGTAGAGTAGTACATTTCCGTCTGCCGGAGAGGCTAAAGGGTCTACGCAATTGAACAAACCATTCGCTGAAAGAGCGATGCGACTCTCCAGGTTTTCAAACTTTAATCTTCGGCCCAACCTCATGCTCATAGTTTTCTCCGGACAGCATTCTCATAGAAGTGTTTAGCAAATGGAGTGAGGCGTTCGCACTCTAGTAGTGATCAAGAAACAGACTAGCTCTATTAAAATGCACTGCCATAAACTTCTTCGCCGGCAATGGTCGCTGAGGCATTAAATACTTCAAGCTGTACGGAATCACTGACGAAATGGACAGACCCATCTACATAGACGACTTGAATTCCGCCCGGGTGAAAGCTGTTGGCTTCCCACGGGCTCAGGTGGGAGCTATTGGGCGGATCGTCGAAATAGACAAGTGCATGAAGGTTCATTCCACGCGAGAAACCCGTATCGTCCGGTTCGGTGCTTCCCCAGGTTTCGCTAATCATTGCCGTATTGCTGGTTCCATCGGTGATTTGGCTGATCTTCACCTTGGAATCGTTGTAAAACACACCGTCGCCTGCAGCACAGTAATTGTAGGTATGAGTCGATCCGTCCGGATGAGGCTTCAATGAGTATTCATCGGGGCCATGAACTGCATAATAATGGACGATATGTGCAGTTCCACCCGGCCCCCAGGGTGAAGTTTGTCCACGATAAGGATGGCTGGGACAGAGCATCGCATCGATCTCCATCCTCATGGCAACAATATTATCTCTAAAACGATACTGAGGTCGTTTGTCGAAATCGATCATGTCATAGATGTTTTGTAATTCCATATACGGAAATAACAAATTGAACCAGATGCCCATTTGCCCATCCCATTCACAGTGTTCTTCACCGGGATAGAAAGGTGCGTAGTCTGGTTCAGCGCTTGTGCCGTGATCTTCACCAGGAGGAAAGACACGTCTATCGGAGTGGTAGTTTTGCGCAGCCAAGCCCAATTGCTTCAAATTGTTAACGCATTGCGTACGTCGAGCCGCTTCTCGAGCTGCTTGGACCGCAGGCAACAGCAATGCAACTAAAACGCCAATAATGGCAATGACAACAAGCAACTCTACAAGCGTAAAACCTGCCTGAAATGCTCTGCGCACAACCCGTGCCTTATAAGTATCAACGAAATTATCTAGAGTTCTAGATGTCACCTTAAGTCTCATAAGACTTTCGCGGCAAGTTGATTGTTGACCTCGATAAACTCTATTGAACATTACTCCCTACTCCTGTCCTATTTGGAAAAAAGTTCTAGATCGATCTGATTCTCTTTGCCGCTTTCTACTTCCGCCGTCAATCCCGACTTGGCAAATTCCACGTATTTATCGGGAATCAACGAAACCGAGAAAGCCCCTGGTTCCATATTACTTCTTGCGATGACTCTGATGCGATGATGTCCTACCATTGCCCCATCTCCACCCTTTCCTTGCCGATCTGTGGCAAGAACATAGCGCCCCGTGGAATCGATCATTCCTATGGCGGCGGGTCCATTGTCGGGCACAAAAGTTACCTTGCCTTGCGTAATAGGTTTGCCGTCTAAAGAAACTATGCCCGTTACAGGGGCACGCTCTGGTAAATCTGAGTTCGAGCAACCTACGACAATCACGATCACAAGAGGCGCGAAAACCGTGCAACGCCCGGACAAGCAATATGCAGAATTGGTTAAAAACATGAAACTGAAATAGAATCCGTACTGTAGAGGGATTGGTCCATCCACCTGATTCCGCAAGTGGTTCGAGATTACGAAATCAAACGGATGAGAGTTATACTCAATAGGCGCAAACTAGAGCCATAAGATATCAACGATCCTCTGGCTGTTATCTCCTTTTACCAGCGTTCAGAGTGCAGAAACTTGCCAAAAAGGCGAGCAAACATGAGCTTGGTTCAGGAACTGCTGACACAGGGACAGGAGGTGATTTCCCTAGGCCGATTTGCCTTTGCCAAATGAGGAAGTCTTTCCCGTCGGTATCACCATCGCCGTCGGCATCGGATCCGTCATTGACGCCGAAGTCAGCTTGCCACTTAGTAAGGTCCGCGCCATCTACACGTAGATCCCCATTAAAATCTGCCGAAAGATCAATTGCGGCGACCACGCCACTATTTGTCACTGAGGCACTCAAACGAGTCCAACCTGCATCAGTTACCTCAGCATCTTCACCCGGAGCCAAGCCGATTTCAAAACTGTCGCTCCACACTTCATTGCCGTCTTCCAGAATTCTGAAATTATCCCAGAAAGCAACGCCAACATCCCCTGGGTCCCCATTGGCAAACGTGAAGTTGGATAAAAGGATCACTAATTCCTGGCCGGCATTGGTAGGGCTGCCGATGAAGAAGGCTTCATTCTCAGCCCAGGCACCTTCGGCGGCATTATTCCACGACCCATCTCCAGAGAAAGCTTGAGTAATGAACTCACGATCCTCGAGATCACCTACGCCAGTAGTTGGGGTACCCCATGCCTGAATACTCTGGTTGGCGAGAACCTCGCCGTTAGCATGCCCAGTGGCCGCCTTAATCTCATAGCTGCTAATGTCTTGGATAATGATACCTGTGTTGATCGCAACGAAAGAGTTATCTGCTGTGCCATCCAGGTCGTTGATAAACAGCATAGAGTCGCCGTCAGCGGGGGCAGCCAGAGGATTGTTCTGGTCAAAATTGTAAATTGGTGGAGGGCCCGGAGGTGGGGGAAGTGGTGCAATCGGGACAATGGTTTGAGTTCCAATTCCACTCCCTTCCAAAGTTGTATTGCCCATTTTCCAGCCAGCATCGGTGACTTCTCCTTGTGACCCAGGTGATAGTCCAATCTCAAAGCTATCCGACCAAACGAGTTGGTTTCCAGCGCCAGTGTCAGCCTGCACACGGAAATTATCCCAGTAGGCGACCCCCGTGTCCGCAGCATTCTCACTTCCAGGCTGGGGGCTAAAGGAAAAATTAGTGAGAAGCAAAATCAATTCCTCACCCGCATTGTCAGCACCTCCCACGAAAAAGAGTTCATTATCGGCCCACTCGCCTTCTGCAGGGTCGGTCCAAGAGCCAAAAGTCGTGAACGCCTGGCTGATGAATTCACGGTCATCAATGTCGCCAAGACCTGTCGTGGGTGTACTCCAAGCCTGGATGCTCTGATTCGCCAGAGTTTGACCTGCCGCGTGGCCTGTAGCAGCAGTAATCGTGTAGAAACCCAGGTCTTCGAGAATAATCCCAGTATTGACGGCCACGAAAGTACCGTCCTCTCCTCCACCCAGGTCATCGATGAACAGAAACGCATCTCCGTCAGCCGGCCCAGCAAGAGGGTTAGTCTGATTAAAGGCCTGAGCATAGTTTGTGAGCGCCGCCGCACAGGCTAACGAAGTGGCAAAAATTAGCTTTTTCATTCCTTAGACTCCTATGAATTATTTTCGAAAAAACCCAATAAAAGTTGGTTCTCTTCCGATAAAAACGCCACCTGCCCTGCCCCAAAGCAGGCAGCGGATTAACCCTGCAACATCAAGTAAAAGTGTCGGTCTCAATTTCTTTCCAAGTGACAATCCTCAAACTATATGCCGATGTATCCCCAAAAGCGAAACACAACTCATTACCATGAAGGCTAGCGAAGTAGGCTCTGGGACTGTAGTCATGAGGGCCTGAATTTCAGCTTGGGATAACTCAGAGTCATAGATACGGAAGTCGTCGATTAGTCCGTCCCAGTAGTTCCAATACTGTTTCTCGGCACCTAAATAGATGTTGTCAATGTCGGACAGAAGCCCTGTGCCATCACCACCGCCATATGGATTTTCAAAAGTGTTCATCCACAGATTGCCATCAACATAGATTTTCATGCGCGCGTCTGTGGCACTTGCATCGCTTGCAGTCGTATTCTTGACAAACGCAATATGATGCCAGCCATCTTTGTAAAACTGGTTATCCCCTGCGTATTTGTAGGCCCTGTCAAATGCTCCACTCTCGTCCCAGGTATCATAGAACACGTAGTCATTTGCAGAATCGTAAGGGTACTGCAAGCTAATCCGACTCCACTGAGCACCAATCTCTGCCTGGTCATCATTTGCACTAAAGAGGACAGTCGGATCCCCAGTACTAGGTAGTAGGCTAGAGCCATATGCCCACAAAGCTATGGTAACTTCTGAGGTCACAGACGCCATTGCGCCGCCAACACCCTCTGCATAGACAACATTGCTATTCGCCTTCTCAAAGCTCATTGCCTGCCCAAACCCGGTTGGCCCAGATACATATGCACCTGGTGTGCTGGTGTAAGCAATGTTTCCCGTGCTATCTACCGTATTACCCTCGAACTCCAAGTGTGTGACAAGAGTTGCCTCACTGGTGTCAGCAAGAGAAACTGACCAAACAATTACCGCTAACAAAGCAAACAGAAATCGAATCATTAGAACATCCCCTAGATTAGGTACTGGCTGACGGCCAGGTGAAAATGGTTTAACACCCATTGGCCAGCGGAAAAGGAAAAAAGCAACAAAAGCTCCTCCACGCTGCACCTCAGAGACGACAACTAATGCATTAAAACATAATGACATGATCTTTACTGAGATGAGCGTTTTTCTAACCCTGATTTTATATGGAATAATGCATATGTCAAGCAATATATAGAGAAATCTAAGAATTATATTCTTGACGGCGAAAGTGGCCAATAATGGCATCACAGCTTGCTTATGGATGAAAGTACGGACTAACATATCATATGTTGTTTTTGGCCACTGGTAGGGATTTGGGGTTCACTGAGAAGGTGAAACTGGGAAAAGCGCGTGTCTTAATGTCATGCTGTCGAAGAGATCAGAAAGAGGCATGGAATTGGATTTCTGTGTATCCGAAGGAATTTGAAGGATCGCTCGAAGGAAACCTGATGATTTTGAGAAGATCCGTTTCAAATGAGCGCATTCAAAAGCCCCCTCCCCAGAATAAGTGGGGCAATCCTGGTGAAGAGCCGAATAGTCATGCGATTGCAACGCCAAGATGTGCCAATTTCTCGCTTCACTCCGAAACCCCCAATACCGGTCGATGGTCCGAGGTCACATCGTTAGGAGGAATTATGTCCTCCCCAACTTTCCAGGGCCCGTCTATGCCAGAAAATGGCTGGTTCACTTGTTTCGTCTGCTCCAAGCGGGTTTCGCTACTTTGATGACACAGGTGGGCACCTACAAAGACGTACGGGAGCAATCTATTGGAATGTGTTACTTTTTTCGGCAATCGCCGTTCGGGGTTCCTGTCCGAAAGGGTAAGGAAGTGAGTGGACCCAGACCTGTTCGATAGGAAAACGAGAGAGAATCACTTCACCATATTCGCCTCCAGCGTTATGCATCGTGCAGCCATATGCGTACTGCATCTTCGTTAGTTCCGCCAAGTGGGCAGCTTGATCGACACCTGAGGCGCGTGTGGTCTTTCGGTCTACTTCCTGCAAAGCAACTACATCGGGCTCTAAGTCCAGGATGACTCTTGCCAGTCGTGGACAGTCGAAATGCCCGTCAGTGCCCTGACCATGATGGATGTTGTACGTCAACACACTCAGTCGAGGCGGGTTCGACGGGTCCGCATAAATCGAGCTTGTCTGCAATTCCAGTAGAAATGCAATAACTATCAAAGACATTCGCAGCATGGCAAATACGCCTTATACTTTTGGTATTGGTAGAAGTTTTGATCACTTGCAAGGCTCAAGAATTCTAAGCATGGTGCGTGCCGCTTGAATATAATTCCAGGATCTCCGGAAAGTTCAACATTATACTTAATCAAGTCCCTTAAAAATGAATTGTCAATTCTCCACTTCGGGCACGTTCGCCCACTATTAGTAATCGCTTCAATTACGAACGATAGAAAGGACAGAAGTCTGGAGCGGAAAATGTTCTGCTTACCCTTCATAATGCACTAAACGCAGAAAAATCGCGTAATACTGGGGTGGAAGTTTCTTTTGTCACATTCATTCGAAGCTTCTTAGCTTGAACCGGTTTGAAACGGTGTATGCGCTTGTGTCCAACAGACGTTCCGAAAACGATCTGCTGCCAACCGCTATTCGGAGTCAATGCTTCAATATTATAAGCCCGAATGCGCTCACCGTAGCGAATGTCTTCCATGACCCATACATGTTCAACACATTGCGGTTTAGGAAACATCAAAATGTGACAATCCCCTCGTCCTGCGATGCGAGCAACTGGTGTATTGAAACGTGTTCGGATCTCTTTTCCAAGATCTGAATATCGCTTCATATCAGCCTCTGGTACTAATCCACGAGTATCGGGGTTGGCATTTATTAGGAGATTGCAGTTGTGACCTACAGAACGATAATACATATCCATTAGTGATTCGAGAGAATGGATGGTATTTTCCTGGTCGTCTTCCCAAAACCAACCGTTTTCCCGGATTGGCACATCGCATTCGCCAGGCTGCCAAATCGTTCCATTAGGGCTACCCATCCCGTTCTCGTTAAGCTGAGAGACCGTTGCCCAGCATGGATAATCGGCAACTCCTTCTTCGTTGCCAACCCATCGGGTTGTGGCACGAGGCCCCTGGAATACGTTTGCGTTTGACTGCAACCGCTCATACATAGGAACAATATCTGGCCCGCCATCTTCTGGAGCTAGAACACCTCCATCGAACCAAATATAGAATAGCTCTCCATAACGCCCCCAGAGTTCTTCAAGCATACGCTCCTGCGAACGAACGTACTCAGCTTGGTGTTTTGGATCACCTCCGCGGCCACGATTTACTAGCCCTGGATTGTCTACATTCCAATAACAATTGGCAGAGACTGATGCGTATATGCCTGGTCGGACATTAAATTTGCAGCAGGAAGCAATGAAATCTGCAACGATGTCACCATGACCGTCACGCCATTTCGCCTGTTTGACGCCGTATGGATAAATGTCTGACTGCCATGTCAGGAACCCGCTGCAGTGCTTTGCGACTAGCACCGCGTAGCGTGCTCCGATTGCTCTGGCTGCTTCGAGCCATTGGTCCGTGTCTAGTTCTTTTGGGTTGAAGTCCTGCGGCGTCGGAAGACCTTCAAAAGTACGCCAATCCCAACCGGGCTTAAAGATGGGGATATCGAAATGATAGAACATTCCCAATTCACAATCCTGCCAGGCGAGTTGGTTTGCAGCCGGACGGGGATTATCAATTTCACTCAATAACTGGAGATCGAGCTCCGAAGACAGATTGTTATTGGCATAAGCTATCGTCGATGAAAGCCCAGCTACATTGAGACCAGTTGCTATTGAGGACCTTAGGAAATTCCGCCGATTCATGAGTTTATTTGGGAAAGGGTGCCATGCTCTCATAATATCTAATAGGGTACGGAAATGTTCGCCCAGTGAGTTCTGCTCGCTCTAATTGCGATCGCAAGCGGTTGACCATTTCCGATTCGTTCTCGAAGCGATCGTAAAGTTCGTAGGGATCGGATATTAGATCATACAGCTGACCGATTCGGATTGAGGTTGTGCGGTCCCACCCACGATAGACCGGTTGCCAACCGGGAGTAATGCTCTGATGTCCACCGGAGCCATGGGTACCTAGAATAAGCTTCCAACGTTCGTCGCGAATCGCCATGACGCCAGCGTATGACTGGAGAATAACGTGATCTCGAGGCGAAGAGTCAACATCCTCTAACAATGCTGGTAACTGATTGATGCTGTCTTCGGCCGACCATTCGGGCAATTCAGCATTTACCACGGCAGCTAGCGTCGCCATGACGTCGGTCAAGCATAGTAAGTGCGAACTGACAGTTCCCTCGCGCACTTTTCCCGGCCACCTGAGAACGAAGGGGATACGGAATCCTCCCTCCCACACATCGGTCTTGAACCCGCGGTATGGTCCGGAGGGACGATGATTAATTTCGTTACCAAAACGCGAAGGGTCGGCAGCTCCGTTGTCGCTGGCAAAGATTACTAAGGTGTCCTCGGCGATTCCAAGCCTATCAAGGGCTGAGTCGATACGACCGACGCTCTCATCTACCCAGAGACACATATCTACGCGTCGACCAAGTCCGCTCTTGTTTTGCAATCGCTTCGGTGCAACCAGTGGAACATGAGGAGCGCCCAATGCAAGATACAGCAAAAACGGTTTATCGCTGTCTTGCGACGTCATGTCCGACATGAAACTGACGGCCTTTTCGACGAAGATGTCGTCGTGCTCGCCCGGCGCAAGACTCACACCGGGAATTCTGCGGTCGTTTTCGATCACGACATGATCGGCACCTTGATGCGCCGTGCCGTAGAAATAATCGAACCCGATGTGAGTCGGTCCATTTGTGATAGGTCGATTGAAATCAATACGCTTCGCGATGCGGTTCATATCGGCATATCGAATCATTTGCCCGGCCTCCCAGTCACCTGGATCCCCCTCTGTGGGCTGCCAATCCAGCCCCAGGTGCCACTTACCTATGCATGCAGTCGCATAACCCTTCTCCTGCAACATTGAAGCGACTGTCATACGCTCGCGTGATATCAGGGCGGGATCATAGTGATACAAAACACCTTGCTGCATGCGCGTCCGCCAGGGATACCTACCAGTAAGCAATCCATATCGCGTCGGGCTGCACACCGACGCCGGCGTATAGGCATTGAGATAACTGCACCCCTGTTTGGCCAGGTGATCGATATGCGGCGTTTTGAATGCTGCCTGTTTATTAAACGCGCTGACGTCGCCCCACCCCATATCATCCGCGAGAATCATAACGATGTTTGGTAGCCGTCTCTGCTCTCCATACAACGAGAAAGAAGGGAAGATGACCGCAATTAAACAAGCGTAGATGCCTAATTGGACCGAGCCTGCTCCCTGCAGTATGTCGGAAAAGTTCAATCTTCGTGAGTTTTTCTTTGCCGTCGACATACTCAATCTTCCACCACATGCGCTGATAGCACGCCTCATTAGTTAAAAATGGTCTAGAAAAACCTTCGGAATTAAATTGTTTCGTACTCACATGAGTAGAGGAGCATTCGGCGCAAAACCGATAATTATTTCGAAAGTAAATTCACGCACGGGCTTTTCTAAAAAGTCCCAAAATTGCAATGCCCAATAACGACACGATTGCAGCAGAAGGTTCGGGCACTTTGCTTTGGGCAGAGTGGATTGGGTTGGCTGGTGTCCCGAAAAATGCTTGCCAGGTTATCAAATCGGTCTCGCTAAGTGGGCTACTCGATTGGCCGCGTTGCCATGCCAGGAAATCTGCTCCGTCCACGATTCCATCGGCATTAAAGTCGCCGGGTACGAGCAGCGGAGCAGCCAAGCCGCTATTTGCAAGCGAGGAATTACCAAGGTCCCAACCAGCGTCGGTTACCTCCGCCTCCTGCCCAGGCGATAAACCGATTTCGAAGCCGTCCTGAAACACCAAGCTTCCCTCTTCAAATACGCGAAAGTTGTCCCAGTAGGCAGTGCCAATCGTTCCAGGCGGATCTCCAGAGTAGTTGGTAATCAGAATGATTAATTCCTCTCCACTCTGGCCACTATCAGCGGTGAACGAAACACGATTATTGGTCCATTCACCTTCCAGCGGATCAATCCAGGATGTTGCAGTCGAAAATGTTTGGCCTATGAACTCCCGGCTACCAAGAGTTCCGTCTGGGGTACCCCAGGCTTGAATGCTTTGGTTGGCTAAGACTTCGCCATTAGCATAACCTACTGCTGCAACAATTTCGTACTCATTGCCATTCGTTATTGTGATGCCGGTGTTGATTGCAACATAGGTGCTGTCCTGGGCGCCTCCTAGATCGTCGATATAGAGATACACATTTCCATCAGCCGGTGCTGCGAATGGATGTGCTTGGATAAATTTTGGTTGACTAGGCTCAGGAGCAGGCGCTGGCGAAATCCTTAGGACTTGGCCATCACCACCAGATCTTCCGATTGCATAGAGCTCGCCATCTTGATCTTCGCCTATACTAATCAATTGATTTAGTCCGCCGCTACCTGGAGCGAACTTGAGTTTTTGGATCAGGCCAGTTGTTAGATCGCCGTACCAAATTCCATGACTTGCTACTAGGTCACCAAAAATATATTTCCCTTGAAGCTGAGGAATCGCACTGCCGCGGTAGACAAAGCCCCCAGTGACCGAAACTCCTTCGGTGTGATCGTATTCAAAGACGGGTTCGATAAAGCCATTCATTTCTGCCACGTCTCCGATTCCATTGTCGTTGACGTCAATATCTGGCTGAACACCATTTCCGTCCGTGCGGTCAAAAAGGAAAGTCCCCTCCTTGGCAGGCCAGCCGTAGTTGGCACCCTGGAAGACTTGGTTTACCTCCTCTATTTGGAACTGCCCCACTTCCCCGACATAGAGATCACCCGTTTGACGGTCAAAATTAAGTCGATAGGGATTGCGGTGGCCGTATGAGTAGATTTCGGGAAGGGCCCCAGGGAGGGCTTGTCCCGCAGGGATACGATATGCACCATTTGCGCTCGCCTGGGGATCGCCAGGAGCAGGTTCGAGAGGGTCAATCCGCAAAATTTTGCCGAATACCTTTGTCAAGTCTGGTGCGTTGTCTCCAAAAATGACACTCTGCTGGGTCGGCACATCGACGCGAAAACCGCCATCACCGAGGGGAATGTAAAGTAATCCCGCAGTATCGAAAGTTAGGTCGTTCAAATTGTGAGAACCATCGGGTTCCGCAATCCGCATTAGCTCACGTTGCGAACCAGAAAAGACGTTATCCACAACCGAAGCATCTGTCCACTCGGTGATGACCGCATCATGGAGTCCAGACCCCGTAGTAACAGTATCGGAGAACGTTGCCGGCGCGCTCCCCGGACTTTCTGTCGAAAGTGTATAAAATTTCCCGAAACCTAGTGATCCCGTCAGAGCATAATCAGGGTGAAATGCGAATCCCGTCATGCCAAATGTAGGTTGTGTGTAGGTTTTTGGATTAGTCGAGTTGAGAAAAGGTGAAGCAACTAATGCTCCCTGTCCGTCAAGAACCCGGACTAGACCACCCAATGTGGCAATAGCCAAGCGACCGCTCCCATCAGGAAAGGGAACGAGGTCGGTAGGCATGCTCTGGGTCACTCCGTTCACCGAGCCCCCTAGCCCCGATGCGACAAGCTCCAGCTCGACTGTAATATCCCCGCGCAAGATATCGGGTAGCAAATCGGCTCGTACGTGCGTACGTACTACCATCAATAGAAGCAAGACGAGTGAAGAGTCAAATATCGATTTTATAAACGGCCTGGAGGAATCGGGAAATATCATGGATTTGTCACTTTCATGAGATGCAGGATTTGGGACGAGGCTTCCTCTATGCCGATTTTGGCAGAGCAAACAAGAAAAAGGCAGGAATTAGACACATTCAGAATAATCTATCGGAGACAAAACACAATAACCTGTCAATAGGTCATATCAATAAACTAAAATGACTTGCATAGAGTTATTTTGACCACGTTCTGGCTCCCTGAGACGGCAGATAGATTGAAAGGAGCTGCTTATGAAAAGACAATAACCTGGATAACGGCACTGTCTGTCACAAATACTGACCATTTACGGGCCTATTGATAAGACCTGAACTATTTGAGGCTGTTGACACAAAGAGCGGATGTAATTATGTTATGTCATTATGGTTATTGGCTTAGGTCTGGGCGGATTGGCTTTCGCCGGTTTTCGTCTGCCTCGGCGTTTCTTATGCAATCAATGCTTTGGAGAGTGAGCGGCTAGAAAATGAATAGCATTCGATTTTGTTTGATAGGGACAGGACGGGCGGGATTGCTGCACGCTCGTAATCTCCGCGATCGGCTCAAGGGTGCTGATTTGGTGGCAGTTTGTGATTCGAATCCAAGCACTCTTAATCAGTGTGGAGATGAACTAGATGTTGACTTGAGGTTTGCAGACTATCGCGAGGCTGTAAGGCATGCTGAAGTTGATGCCGTGGTAATCGTCACTCCTACATTTCTACATCGTGAAATCGCATGTGAAGCTGCCAATCAGGGCAAGCATGTTTTTCTTGAAAAGCCGATGGCTATTTCGATTGACGAATGCCTGGCAATCAATGAGGCGGTCAAGGTCAACGATGTGAAATTGCAAATCGGTTTCATGCGGCGATTCGATGAGAGTTATTTGAAAGCAAAGGAACTACTCGACTCGGGGAAGCTTGGTCGGGTAATGGTAATTCGCTCTACAGGACGTGGTCCGGGATTGCCTCCACCTTGGATATACAATTTGGAAAAAAGTAACGGGATATTGGCGGAAGTAAACAGCCATGACTTTGACTCTATTCGCTGGCTGGCTGATAGCGAGTTCACGCGTGTCTATGCTGAAGCTGAGAACTTCAAGTGCCTCGATGCAAAAGAAGAATGGCCCGATTTCTACGACAACGCCGTCGCGACCGTGAGATTCACCAATGGAGCCATTGGTACGGTTAATGGCACCTGCCCCTGCCACTATGGCTACGATGCCCGGATGGAAATTCTCTGTGAAAATGGTGTGCTCGTCATTGGCTCGATTGAGCAGCATGGGCTAACCGAGGTGCTCTGCGATGGGAAGGTGATCGGCAGAGCGGTCAAGAGTTGGCGCAATCTTTTCAAGGATGCCTATCAAAGTGAGATGAAGCATTTCATCGAGTGTATCAACGAAGATAGGCAGCCACGAGTTTCTGGCGTTGATGGCTTAAAAGCAGTTGAGGTTGTCGTCGCTGCCAATCAATCTATCCTAAAAAGGCAATCGATCGAAATTGGAGAACGTGAAACAGTATGAAAGCGGCCCGATATACCCAAGGCGAATCACTCTGTTTCGAAGACGTGCCCTTACCGGACATTGACTCGGACGAAATGCTCATTCGCGTTGAGGCCACTTCGATTTGTGGCACTGATACTAAGATCATGCGTCACGGACATCGGAAGCTACACGACGGCCAAACAATCACGTTGGGGCACGAATTTGTAGGTCGCATTGAAAAGTTAGGCGCAAGAGTCTCCGGATTTTTAGAAGAGATGTTCGTAGGAGTCGCACCGAACATCGGCTGTGGAACTTGCGACATGTGTAGTCGCCGTTTAATGAATATGTGCCAAACATATTCTGCATTCGGAGTTGATCGCGATGGCTCTCATGCTACGCACGTTCGGATTCCCTCCGCAGCAATTGCGCAGGGCAATGTTATAGAAATTGCTGATTCGGTTACTCCCCTTGATGCCACTTTGGCCGAGCCCCTTTCTTGTGTGGTCAATGCAGCCCAGGCTACGCGGGTCAAAGAAAGTGATCAAATATTGATCTATGGAGCCGGGCCCATGGGATTGCTGCATCTCATGTTGGCAAACGTCCTCGGCGCTTCTGAGGTCATTATGGTCGACCCTAATGCAACGCGTCTCGAACTGGCGACAAAGGTGGGTGCTTCGACAGTATTAAACCCCAACTTGGTTTCTGTTCCCGATTGGGTCAGCGAATTCACTCAGGGGCGTGGATTGGATGTAGTGATGACGGCGGCTCCCGTGGCTGCATTGCAACAAGAAGGTCTCAGTCTATTGGCTCCCTTTGGACGATTGTGCTTGTTTGCTGGACTGCCCCGGGGAGCAGAGGGGGTTCGACTCGATACGAATGCCATTCATTACAAGAATCTCTATGTCACCGGAGTTACAGGCGGTTCACCAGTGGATTATCGTGCGGCGATAGAGTTGATAAGTTCGGGAAAAATCCCTGTTTCTGAGATTGTTTCTGACGTGTTTCCCCTCAGCGAGTTGGAGCTAGCCTATGAATCCGCTACTAATGGTTCGGCGATGAAAGTTGCAATCCTGGAAGAGAGGCTTTTTGAAAAGAGTTCCGCTCGACAGTCTCAAGCTAGCCAGAACACTACAGCTTGCCAAGCGGCTGGACGCGCATAGGAAGAGGATTCATGGCAAGCCCATTTGTCATCGGCGTTGATATCGGAACCCAGGGCACAAAGGCTGCTCTGTACACTCCGGAAGGTCGCTGTTTGGCCAAAGCTTTTGAGCGTTCGCAATTGCGTCGGCCTTCACCTGGAGTTGTTGAAGAAGATCCTGAGCAGCAAGTATCTTCGGTATGTCACACGATCAAGCAGTGCATAGCAGAAGCATGTGTCGCCAAAGAGGAGGCGGCTGGCATCGCGATCGATGGCCAAATGGCAGGCATTTTGGGAGTCGGGGCGGATGGCCGCTGTGTGACACCTTACGATTCCTGGCTCGACACCCGATGTGCTCCGCAGATCGCGTCGATGCAACTGGTTGCAGGCGACGAAGTTCTGCGCAAAACGGGATGCGCTCCAAGTTACAACCACGGCCCAAAGATATTATGGTGGAAAGAGAATCAGAAGAAGGTTTATCGCTCGATTCGAGCCTTCGTTCAACCAGGTGGTTATGCAGCGATGCGGCTCTGTGGTTTGGATGCCTCCGAAGCTTTTCTCGACAAGAGCTACCTGCACTTCTCGGGCTTTGCAGATAACCGGCGCGCCAAATGGGACAACGAACTTTGTGAGCGATTTTCTGTAGGACAGGAGAAACTATCAAGAATTGTTGATTCACACGCGATCGTTGGTGAGTTGACAAGCTCGGCTGCCAGGCGTTGTGGATTGAAGAGTGGCGTACCTATTGTGGCTGGCTGCGGAGATTCAACGGCGAGCTTTTTGGCCTGCGGTGCCACACAACCGGGTATTTGCGTGGATGTGGCTGGTACGGCATCGGTCTTCGCAACATCAACGGATCGCTTCCGCCCAGATAAAAAGAATCGGACTCTAGCCTGCAGTCGCGCAGCGACACCTGGTCTCTGGCATCCGATTGCCTATCTCAATGGTGGAGGAATGAATCTCGAATGGTTCGCCGATGAGATTCTTTCGCAGAATAACAGCTCTGATTCAATGAGTCTCGATAAGCTCGACAAGGAAGCTTCTCAAATAGAGCCTAGTGAAGACCTGCCAATATTCGTTCCGCATCTAGGCGGTAGAGTTTGTCCTAGCCAACCCCATCTGCGTGGGGCTTGGGTGGGGTTGACGTGGAAACACAGTCGCAAAGAAATGTTTCTCGCGATGCTTGAGGCTGTGGTACTGGAATATGGCATCTATCAGCAAATTATTCAATCTCTGTATCCCGACTTTGACTTTCGTGAAATTCGCATCACGGGCGGGGGAGAGAAAAGTGAACTATGGAATCGTATGAAGGCCGATCTACTCGGAGCGCCAGTGGTTCAAATTGCTGGTGCCCAGGGTGCTCCCCAAGGAGCCGCCATGTTGGCTGCCTGGGGCGTGGGACTTGTTGAAGACTTGCCTTCGGCGGGGGAGCAATGGGTTACCATCGGCAAGACCTACCAGCCCAACCATGATCGCTCGCACTATTTTCAGCAACGCCGAAAACGATATGAACAATTAATTCAAGCACTCGACGGATGGAGTACTATCCATGCAAACTGAAGCGACGGTCGTTTCTGATCCGAAAGGGAAGTATCCAGTAGCTACTTGTCCCACTCTCTACTTTATTGGAGTGACAACGGGCAAGTCTTCGATAATGAAGGTGTTTCCCAAATGGGCTAAGGCGTTGGGACTATCGGGTGCCGTGATTCGCGGCATCGACTTTCCCCTTCATGCCGATCCCCCGCAATACCGGCGTGCGGTCGAACATATCAAGAATGATGAACACTCTTTGGGTGCTCTCGTCACCACGCACAAGATCGACTTGCTCAAGGCATGTCAGGATCTGTTTGACGAACTCGATCATTTCGCCAAGTTGACCGGTGAAGCAAGCTGCATCTCTAAACAAGGTGGAAAGCTGGTGGCCCATGCCAAGGATCCGATCACTTCGGGTCTATCTCTTGAGGCCTTTCTGCCAGCCGGACATTGGCAAAACAAGGAGGCAGAAATTCTAGTGCTTGGAGCTGGTGGATCCTCTATCGCGCTGACGACTTATTTGATGAGTCCAAAAAGAGGTGACAACAGGCCGGCACGAATTGTGGTGACAGATCGAAGTGAACCGCGTCTGAAGGAAATTTTCCACGTTCATCAGGAATTGGACTCAGACATCCCTTGCCAATACCACCATTGCCCAACCAATGAGGATAACGATCGCTTGGTGGCAGATCTGAAGCCCCATTCGGTCGTAGTGAATGCGACTGGATTGGGAAAAGATGCTCTCGGATCGCCGCTTACCGACAATGTGGAATTTCCCTTGCGAGGATTTGCTTGGGACTTTAACTATCGTGGGGATTTGGTCTTCCTTGATCAGGCGCGTGCCCAGAAGCAACTGAGAAACTTGCATGTTGAGGATGGTTGGATCTATTTCCTTCATGGATGGACTCAGGTCCTCGCCGAAGTCTTTCACATCGATATTCCTCCTATCGGACCGCTCTTTGAAGAGCTTTCAAGAATTGCCGCCTCCACACGCAACTAACCATTCGAGATGCACTATGAGTACTGAAACTACATTAATTGAGCCCTTTTCCGTCAGCATCGACTTTGCCGAGTCTGTCATGGTCGATCCCGACAATCATAATATCCGCCGCGCATCCACCATGAGTGGATACTATGCCGATGATGAAGCCCTTGAGCAGCTTATTGATGAGGGCGACGATCCATTGCACTACGAAACCTACGAGAAGCATGTCCCTGAGCAATACGGCCATCTGCTCTTTTGCATCAGCAAGATTCAACCTGGGGTAGTTGGCGAGGAGTTCTTTATGACCAAGGGGCACTACCACACGATCGCCCACACGGGAGAGGTATATCTTTGCCTTCAGGGTGAAGGCCTGATGCTTATGAAGACGTCGGTTGGGGAGTTTCGTTATGAGCGAATGAGACGAGGTCAGCTAGTCTATGTGCCGCCTTATTGGGCCCATCGATCCGTGAACACAGGGCGCGAGCCACTTACCATGTTTTGTGTTTGGCCTGCTGATGCCGGGCACAACTACGGTGACATTGCCACCGAAGGCTTTCCGCGAAGAGTGCTTCTACGGGACGGAAGGGAGGTAATCCAGTAAGTGGCTAAGATTCTAGTAACGCCTCGATCAATTACGTCCCAAGGGCATTCTGCGCTGTCGGCTCTGACAAATGCCGGGTATGAAATTATCCTAGCCACGCCAGGACAACAACCTTCTGAAAACGAGCTGATCGAGCGTTTGCCTGGATGTGTCGGAATGCTTGCAGGAGTTGAAAAGATTAGCGCCCGCGCGTTAGCAGCGGCCACGGAACTCCAGGTAATTAGCCGCAATGGGGTAGGCATCGATGGGATCGACTTGGCTGCCGCCGAATCTCGCGGTATTCGGGTTTGCCGTGCCGAGGGATCCAATGCTCGGGGGGTGGCTGAGCTTGCCATAGGTTTGCTTCTCTCTCTCGCCCGAGCTATTCCTTCAGGTGATCGAGCGATCAAGTCTGACCAGTGGGAACGGCGCCAGGGAATCGAATTGGAAGGGAAGACCTTGGGCATTGTCGGCTGTGGTCGAATCGGCCGTCTAGTCTGTGAGTTCGCACTTGCACTTGATATGCGAGTATTGGCTTACGATGTAGTGCCCGATTCCACTTATGCACCCTCAGATCGTTTTAGTTTTGTTTCCCTCGACCACCTCTTTGAGAATGCTGACGCAATCACACTGCACTGCCCAGCTTCGGTGGAAGACGAGGCACTATTGGACTGTGCCGCTCTCTCGAAGTTGAAACATGGTGTCTTTTTGATTAACACGGCACGACCAAATCTGATTGACATCGACGCCTTAATTTCCAAACTGGATAATGCCGAGGTCAGAGCTGCTGCTGTCGATGTTTTTGAAATAGAACCTCCGATCGGCGATCGTCTCGCCAAGCATCCGCGCGTGATTGCCACGCCGCATATCGGTGGCTTCACCCATGAAAGTATTGACCGGGCTGTGCAGATGGCCGTGGATAATCTCCTCGAAACACTCTGTCCCGTCGTCCAATAGGAGCTACACCCCGTGCAATCTAATGACATATTTCGAGCGATTCAGCGTCATGCACTTATGCCAGTCTTGGCGATTGACCAGATTGAGCATGCAATTCCACTGGCCGATGCTCTCATTGCAGGTGATCTGCCAGTCATGGAAGTCACATTCAGAACCCAAGCGGCAGGCGAAGTCCTTCAAATAATTAGCCGTCAACGCAACCAAGTCTTGCTTGGGGCAGGTACCGTGTTGACTATTGAGAATCTGGAAACTGCCAAGGAGTGTGGTGCTCAGTTCGCACTCGCCCCTGGCTTCAACCCGAAAGTCGTCCAAAGAGCACAGGAACTTGAACTGCCTTTTATTCCCGGAGTGGCTACCCCTAGCGAGATCGAGCAGGCCTCTTCACTCGGATGCAGGATTTTGAAGTTCTTTCCAGCGGAATTGATGGGCGGTATCGCAATGCTCAGGGCACTTGCAGGACCATTTCAACATCTCGGGGTGAAGTTCGTGCCCACTGGAGGAATCGGTCCCGACTTGCTTCAGTCCTACCTCAGTCTCGATATTGTGGCAGCAGTTGGAGGATCCTGGCTTGCCAAGCCACAAGACCTAGCAGAAGGTCGTTGGGATGCGATAAAAGAACGCTCACTTGAAGCCGTAAATCAGATTGCCGAGATACGAACTATTTCACGTCAGACTTCAACGGGATCAAAGCGTTGAAGCAAACCGAACTAAACGTGGGTGTGAAGCGGTTGTTCAATACCGAGCTCGAGCCAGGGACCGTTGGTTTGGCTTGGCTGGGGCAGGCTGGTTTCGCCTTGCGTTATGACAATCTGCGAATGCTGATCGACCCGTACCTTTCCGATCACTTGGCCAAGAAGTATCGGGGGCAACCTTTTTCACACGTTCGACTCATGGAACCACCCATCGAAGCTGAGGAATTGGGAGGAATTGATCTCGTTCTCTGTACTCACGGGCACTCCGATCATATGGATCCTGACGCTCTGGCTAAGATTGCTTCCCACAATTCTAGCTGCCGTTTTCTAGTTCCGAGGTCAGAGATGCTCAAGGCCAAAGGATTGGGGCTTCCCGAGAAGAAGTTAATTGGAATCGACGCCGGCGAGAACTTCAATTTGGCTCCAGGCATCTCAGTCACAGCAACCCGAGCAGCACACGAAGATTTGAGATTGAATGAAAACGGGGAGTCTTTTTTTCTGGGATACGTACTAAAGTTGGGCGATCGAGTTGTGTATCATTCGGGAGATACCATCCCTTTCGAAGGACTGGTGGAGGAACTTGCTCCCCACCAAATCGAGATTGCTTTATTGCCAGTAAACGGTCGAGACGACTATCGAACGAGCCACGGGATTCCGGGAAACATGACCTGTACTGAAGCACGTAATCTTTGTCTTGCAGCAGAGATCCCTCACTTGGTTCCCCATCATTTCGGTATGTTTGATTTCAACACAGCAGATGACATCGAACTCAATGATTTGAAACTGGCGTGTCGCGAGCAATTAACTTGTCTCAGGCCAGAAGTAAATCAAATCATCGTTTTATCACCACGGGGTGCTTGCATTCTTCAGTCACAAGTCATTGAGGAGAATTGGGTATGAATAAGATTGGCATCTATTACGCCTACTGGACGCATGATTGGGATGCCGATTTCGTTCCGTTTGTCTCGAAAGTGAAACAGCTCGGGTTTGACATTCTCGAAGTTAACTCTGGCACTGTAACCAAAATGTCTAACTCCGAACGTGATCGTCTCAAAACCGAGGCACATAAGCAGGGCATAGAGTTGACCTACTGCATCGGACTGCCTCACGAGTACGACATTGCCAGTGAAGATTCTTCGGTTCGACGGGCAGGTATCGCATTTCTGAAGAAAAGCGCGGAAGCCGTGAAATACATGGGTTCAAAGCAACTCGGCGGTATTATCTATAGTTCCTGGCCTGGAAAACTGCCAGGAAATAAGGACAAGCGTGCGTTCGTTGACCGCAGTGTCGAAAGCATGCGCGAAGTGATCAAAGTAGTAGAAGATTGCGAAGTCTTCTTCAATGTCGAAGTAGTTAATCGATTCGAACAATACATCATGAACACTTCCGCCGAAGCCGTAGAGTATGTCGAGCGTGTAGGGAGCGACCACTGCAAGGTATTACTTGATAGTTTTCATCTAAACATTGAAGAAGATGATATTCATGCGGCAATCGTTACTGCCGGTGATCGACTGGGACATTTTCATATCGGCGAAACCAATCGACGTGCTCCCGGACGCGGGAGAATGCCCTGGAACGAAATATTCGCCGCTATAAAACAAATTGGATACCAAGGCGCGATCTCGATGGAACCATTTCTGATGCCTGGCGGTGAGGTGGGGCGTGATATCTCGGTTTATCGAGATCTCCGTGACGGACTCGATTTAGATGAAGAAGCCGGTCGTGCTCTCAAGTTCGTTCGCCAGGAAATCGAGCAGGCCTGAGGCTGTCCCTAGAATTGCCTACGATTGGGTGACATACCATGAACAAAGTTAAAGTTGGAATACTCACGTTCTCCGATGGCCGCGAGTACATCCACGAGCAATTAATATCTGTCAACGAGAAGTATCAGCGCGCCGTTGCAACAGCGCTCGAAGCAACCGGCCAGTTTGAGGTCGTTGAAGGTCGACAGGTCATTTGGAGCCCTCAGAGTGCCCGGGAAGAAAGTAGTTATCTCGCTCAGCAGGGTTGTGAGATGACAATTTTCAATTACGCGATTTGGTGTTATCCCCATCTCAGCGCTATCGCTACGAATTTTGCCCCCGGCCCCTACTTGCTCTTTTGCAATCTTCATCCGTCCGAGCCTGGCATGGTGGCAATGCTGGCTTCAGCGGGTACGATGGATCAGCTCGATAGGAAGTATCACCGTGTTTGGGGTGACATCCACGATCCGCTCGTTCTCGAGCGAGTCATCGAGTATCTCAAGTCGGCAGCGGCTGTCTCAAGACTACGCGGTTTAACGTACGGGCTCTTTGGCGGACGGCCTTTGGGAATGTACACTGCAGTAGCCAATCTTGATCAATGGCAGCAGATGTTCGGCATTGATGTCGAGCACGTCGAACAGGAAGATGTTGTGCGTTATGCGCATCAGGTCAAACCTGAGCGAATCGAGCAAGGTTTCACTTGGCTTAGCGAGCATGTAGGCCAAATCAAGTACGACCAGCATGTGCTGACTCCTGAAAAGCTGAAATTGCAAATCGCATCCTATCACGCCTATCGGCAGATTATTGAAGAGCGTCAACTAGACTTTATCGGTACCAAAGCCCACGGTGATTTGACGGACACTTTTGTCACGCTCGATGTTGCAGAAGCTTTTCTCAACGATCCGTATGACTGGGAGGGCCCACACGAACCAATCGTTGCGGCAACGGAAGCCGATATGGACGGGGCGCTCACGATGCAAATATTTAAGCATCTCTCCGGCCAAACGGTTCTCTTTGCCGATGTTCGGCATTACGACTCGGAAGATCAGGTATGGTATCTATCTAACTCAGGCACGCATGCGACCTACTTCGCTGGCCGTTCTGACGATCCTGCTGAAAATCTCAAAAACGTAACGTTTTATCCTGAAGTATCTTATTATCCTGCCGGAGGAGCCTCGGTACACCACTTTGCTGCGCCAGGAGAAGTCACTTTGGCACGTCTTGCCCGCAAGAATGGTCGCTATCACCTGGCGATTGTCCCCGCCGAGTTTGTCGAATTTCCACGCAATGTATCGTTAGCCAAGGGTGCTACAACAACACCCGAATGGCCCTGTGCATTCGCACGGATTCAAGTTGAGCCAGAAGAGTTCCTGGCAACTTACCCTTGCAATCACATACATGGAATCTATGGCGACTATGTGGAAGCACTCTTGCATGTAGCTAATATCCTTGGGCTCGAAACCAAACTCTATCGATAATTTCACGAGACCGCATAAATCAGACACTTTTCATACTTCGACGTTTCAATTGGTCGAAAGGCTGACAAGAAAGTATTTCGATGACCAACTCTACGGATGAATCAGGTTTGTTGACTTCGGCTGGACTTCCCGAGAAGGGGAGTACTCTTTTCCTAACTTTTGTCTGCATTGTCTCAGCTTTGGGGGGACTGTTGTTTGGATATGACACGGTGGTAATCTCTGGCACAGTGACGGCAGTGAAAGCCCAGTTTTCACTTAGCGACACCTTAGAGGGGCTTTTTGTTAGTTCCGCATTGATTGGCTGTGTGATCGGCTGTGCCGTTGCTGGTCCCATCTCTGATCGAATCGGACGTAAGAAAGTCTTGATAGCATCCTCTCTACTTTTTGTGATTTCGGCCGCGGGCTGTGGAATCGCTGACAGTGCCAACTTTCTTATATGCGCGCGCTGGATTGGCGGGGTTGGCGTAGGTATCGCATCTATGATTTGTCCACTCTATATCTCAGAGATCTCTTTACCGCATTTGCGTGGACGTCTGGTAACCCTTTTTCAATTTGCTATCACGATAGGCATCTGTCTCGCCCTCTTTGCCAACACAGCTTTACAAGGCATTTCCGAGAGTAGTTCCTCTAGTGATGGCCAAGGATTGTGGCATTGGATGGTTGTCGAGGAGGTCTGGCGAGCAATGTTTATTGCAGAAGTCTTCCCCGCCTCGTTGTTCTTCGTGCTTTGCCTGACGATTCCTGAGAGTCCACGGTGGTTAACAAAGATGAATCGAACTGAAGAAGCATATCAAATCCTCGCGAGAGTCGGTGGTCGGCAAACTGCCGAAAAGGAAATACAAGAGATAAGCGACGCAATCGCCCAAGAGGAAGGTTCGGTTGCTCAGTTGTTCAAGCCGGGACTGCGCAAAGCACTTTTCGTTGCACTATTTCTCTCGATTGTCTCGGAAATGAGCGGTGTCACGGTGATACTCTACTACGGCCCAGGTATTCTCGAGAAAGCAGGCTTCACCTTTGGCGATGCATTGGGAGGGTTTGTTCCCATTGGGATTGTCAACATGCTCTTCACGATTC
Organism: Bythopirellula polymerisocia; assembly: GCF_007860015.1. Taxonomy (GTDB): domain Bacteria; phylum Planctomycetota; class Planctomycetia; order Pirellulales; family Lacipirellulaceae; genus Bythopirellula; species Bythopirellula polymerisocia. Next base: position 62,099 of record NZ_SJPS01000010.1, on the reverse strand, counting down.
TCGCAATATGGCTGATCGATGTTTCGGGAAGGCGTCCACTCTTGTTTTGGGGAAATTTGGGCTGTTTCTTAGCCCTGGCTACCATTGGGCTGCTTTTTTCTCAAGGTAAAACCGATGGGGCGATTCTCGTCGTGCTGATTTGTTTCTTCATGGCTTGCTTCGCTTTCTCTATCGGGCCTATCAAGTGGGTCGTGATGTCTGAGATTTTTCCGACCCGCATCCGTGGTCGAGCAGTTGCCATATCGTCATTGGCAGTATGGCTTACCGACGCAGTATACAACCAACTTTATCCGATGGCGCGCGAGGTAATCGGAGAAGCTGGCATGTTTTTTGTGTTCGCTGCGGTGTTAATCCCTCAGTTCTACTTTGTCTGGAAAGTGATGCCCGAAACGAAGGGCCTCACTTTAGAAGAAATCGAGCAGTCTTGGACAAATAAGTAGCTTTTGAGGGGAGCTGTATTGAAACAGTTTGGGGCAAAGTCAAAATGAATTTCCAATCGCACAACAGGCCGCGATAAGTGCCGAAGGTCGCCTTCGGTCGCTATTCAAACCTTAATTTCTCTACTGTGAGACGAAAATTATGAAAATTGGCATCGACAGCTACTGTTACCATCGATTCTTTGGTGAGGCCTATCCTCAACAAGAAGCCGCATCAAAGAGAATGACCCTCGAAGATTTCATCGACCGTGCCTCGGAGTTGAAGGTGGATGGAGTTTCGCTAGAGTCGTGCTTTATCCCCGAGAAAAACGATCCGGGCTACCTATCATCTGTCCGAGACCGCTTAGATGAATATGCCTTCGATCGCGTTTATGCATGGGGTCATCCAGATGGATTGGAAGGGGGAACCAATCATACTGAGTACGAAGAAATGATCGGCTCTTTCCAACATGCCAATCAAATCGGTGCCAAGATAATGCGAGTGGTTGGCTCAAGCGGCTTATTTCGGTTTGAAAACCACCAGGAACAAATCTCACGTCTAGTGGCTATGTTTCGAAAAGCAGTCAAAGTCGCAGCGGATTGCGATATAAAGATGGCGATTGAAAACCACATAGATTTCACTGGCGATGAAATTCTCCAGCTGCTTGAGGAGGTTGATTCGCCCTACTTAGGCTTGAATTTGGACACGGGAAATTTTGCCCGCTTACTCGACGATCCGATTAAAGCGATGGAGAAGTTGGCCCCATATACTCTGGCCACACACATCAAGGATTTGAAGATCAACGCTGCAGCATCCGTAGACGACTGGTATTTCTTTTCCACAGTACCTGTGGGGGATGGTTTTATCGACAATCTGCAATTGGCACGACTTTTGAAACGGGCCGACTACCAGGGGTTATTGGCAATGGAACTCGATTTTCTTCATCCAGACTACAATAACGATGAGGACGCAGCAGTCGCTCAGAGTGTGGACGTTCTGCGGAGAATTGCAGAGCGTGTAGAAACTGAAACAACCGATTAGCAAAGTACCATGTCAAAACAAGAACTTAGAATTGGTCTGATTGGCTATAATTTCATGGGCAAAGCGCACTCCCAGGCTTGGCGCAACGCCCCGCTTTATTTTGAAATGGAAGCGAAACCAATCCTTAAAGCAGTCTGTGGACGTTCGAAGGATCGTGTATCTACATTTGCCCAGCGATGGGGATGGGAAGACGTTGAGACCGATTGGCGACGATTGATTGAACGTAACGACATTGATGTGATCGATGTTTCAACCCCGACCTATTTGCATCACGATATGGTGATTGCAGCTGCTCAAGCTGGTAAACATATCTTCTGTGAAAAACCTTTTGCACTTTCGTCCGAAGAAGCCCAGAGAATGCTTGAAGCTGCCGAGACCGCTGGAATTACGCATTGCTTGAATCACAATTACCGTCGTTGTCCGGCTGTGCGACTCGCTCGCAAGCTTATCGATGAGAAAAAGCTAGGGCGAATTTTTCACTGGCGAGGCGCTTATCTCCAATCCTGGATCGTTGATCCGAATTTTCCCTTGACCTGGCAACTCCAAGCAAAGTTCGCTGGAGCAGGACCTCACTATGACCTGAACTCTCATAGTGTCGATCTGGCCAGATATCTCGTGGGCGAAATCTCAACCGTGTCTGCTATGACTTCGCGATTCGTAACACAGCGCCCCCTGCCCGCCGCGAACGCGACTGCTTTCCAGGGAAATTCGGAAAGTGAAGAGCTTGGTGAAGTCACTGTGGAGGACGCTGCTTTCATGACAGTTCAGTTCGAGAATGGGGCACTCGGTTCATTCGAGGCTTCACGCTTTGCCTTGGGACGCAAGAATTACAATATGTTTGAAATCTACGGAAGCGAAGGCGCACTCAGATTCAATTTGGAAAGAATGAATGAACTCGAGTATTTCAACGGCACCGACCCCGAGGCAGCGCAGGGGTTTCGGACGATTCTGGCGACCGAGCCATGCCATGAATATATCTCTAATTGGTGGCCACCCGGACATACCATCGGATATGAACATGAATTCACTCACGCCGTCGTCGATTTCTTCAAAGCAGTATCATCTGGTTGTCCGGTCGAACCAAATTTTCGTGATGGAGTGGCTTGCATGAAGGTGCTTGAAGCTGGTCTCAGGTCAGCCAACAACGGAAGTTGTGAGGCAGTCACATAGACAAATTGCAATAGGCTTATCAATCACAATTCTTATGTGGCAACTTGCATTTTCACGAAATTTCCTCGAAATGAGACTCTGCATAGACGCGATAGGCGACATGAATCGAGATTCTAATCTGCACAAGCTAGGGATGATGTTTCTTGGTGGTTGGTGGTTGCTGTTACTTTCGCTATCAACCGCTGAACCTGCAATTGCCGATGATTCCCAGAATTCTCAAGAGAAATCAAAGGTGGAAGACCACTGGGGAGAAGGTTCCGTGGGGTTTCGTTGGGTAGAGAATGACGGTCACGACGCTCGCTGGAATCAGATGGACACGGGGCCTATGATGACCTCCTCCCTTGATGTACCTGGTGGAGACGGTAAAACCACTATTGTTAGCAAAGCGTTGTCCATCCGCCTTGGAGATCGCCAGAATGCTGCAGTCTGTTTCGACCTCGAACGCATGACAGTTCGATGTGGCTGGGTGGGAGGCTTTCTCGAATATGATCCCATTCGGTTCGGTTTGGTAAATCGACCAAAAATAGCTGGGAAAACTCTATTCACATCACCTCCTAGCACTGGTTGGGGAAATGCAGAAGTAAATTATCGTGGCTCATACTTGCACGGCTCGCGGGTGGTTCTCAGCTATGACGTCGATGCAGTGCCAGTACTAGATTCCTTTTGGGCTCACTCTGCGGAAGATTCGACTTCCATTGTTCGGTTCATGGAGATAGCGCCACATCCAGAATCATTAACCGTCATAGTGGCTGACTCTGGAACTCCCCTTGTCGTGAAGGGAGATTCTCAGTTCTATCAAGTTCTCAAGAGTGATTCCAAGCCGACTTCAATTCGCATCCTGCCAAGTGCCAAGCCTTTGCGATTCGAGATTTGGATAGGTCCACCCAAAACGACCGAAGCTATCAAGATTGCTGGTAAGAAGTACAGGTCTGACTTATCTGCGTTGACAAAGCCGGGGCCACTTCGCTGGGGTGAACCTCTTATGACTCGAGGAGAAGTAGGAGAAAGTGATCAGCCCCTAGTAATTGATTCAGTCGAATTGCCATTTGAAAACCGTTTTGGGGCGCTCCTGTTCGTCGGTGGCCATGACTTCTTCTCTACCCCCGGAAAAATGGCCATTTGCACCGTCCATGGAGATGTTTGGATTGTCAGTGGCATAGACGACACACTTGACAAAATTGAATGGCGACGATTTGCTACCGGTTTGTTTCAACCCCTAGGATTGCGAATCGTCGACGATCTCGTCTATGTGCTTGGTAGGGATCAGATTACACGCCTCATCGACCTCAATAAGGACGGTGAGGCCGATTTCTACGAATCCTTCAACAACGACGGTGAAACTTCACCGGAAGGGCACGATTTTTCTACCTGTCTGCAAACGGATGCCCAGGGAAATTTCTACTACCTTAGTGAGAAAGGTGTTCATCGTGTTTCTCCGGATGGGAAAGAGTACGAAACGATCGCCACGGGGCTGCGCAACCCGAACGGACTAGCAGTTGCGGAAGATGGGACCACTATAGCTTCACCTCAAGAAGGCACTTGGACACCTGCATCAGCGATCGTGGAAGTTACCCCGGGTGGCTACTACGGTTTCGGAGGGCCTCGGGTAACCCCCGAACGCCCCCGTGGCTACGACCCTCCGCTCTGTTGGATTCCACGGCTTATCGACAATTCCACCGGGGGACAGGTCTGGGTCACTGGCGATGTTTGGCAACCGCTCGAGGGACAACTTTTGAATATGTCATACGGCCAATGTCGGTTGCTCCTCACGCTTCTTGAACCGCGAACCTGGTCTGTACCGCCTAACTGGCCAGTCCTCGGCGATGTCAATCAAGTAACACTTGGGACGGTCTTTATTTCCTCTGCGGCACAATATGTTCAGGGAGGAAGTCTCTCATTGCCGCTCTCGTTTCAGTCAGGCATCATGAGAGGCCGCTTCAGCCCTCATGACGGACAATTGTATGTCTCGGGGCTGCGTGGGTGGGTAAGTACCGCCGTCCAAGACGGCTGCTTACAGCGCGTACGCTATACCGGAAAGAGTTTTCCCTATCCAAATGGAGTGAGAACACTAGCAAATGGCCTGGCAATTTCCTTTGCCATTTCATTGGAAAAAGAGGAAGCCGAGAACCCGGGAAACTACCAACTGCAAAAGTGGAATTACAAGTATTCAGGGAATTACGGCTCTCCCGAATATAAGGTTTCGGATCCACGTTTTGAAGGAAGAGATGAAGTAGAGATCCTCTCTGCATCCCTTCTAGACGATCAGACGGTCTTTCTGGAGATAGCCGATGTCCAACCCGCAATGCAGTTTTCCGTGGGATATGCATTGCGCGGGACTGATGGACAAGCATTGCGCAATGTCTATTATCATACAATCAACTCAGTGCCAGATGTTCGACTTGATCCAGCACATCTGACTCGTTCTGTGCGCGCCAACCAGTTGGCCGTCGATGAAATCAAACAGCTCCAGCCAGGCTTATTGTGGCGATTTGCCCAAAGCAATGGTGAACGAGATGGGCACGATGCCCGAAGTGACCGCGGAGCCGCTTTGTACGTTCCGGAGGGAGCGTGTGTAACTCCATTTCTGCAACCTGGCCCGTTTCAAGCGGTTGCAGAAGGATATCTTCGTGTACGGCTTCCCGGTGTCTATCATTTTTCACTCGTCGGACAAGGCTCCGCTAGAATTAGTCTCAATCATAAGGAGGCCCTATCCGCCGAGGGAGTGGACCTCTCGAAGACTTCGCCTCAGGCAGTGGCATTGAAGGGTGGCTATAACCATTTGAAATTAGAATATGACGCCCCAAATTCAGGAGACGCATCTGTTCGGCTTCTCTGGTCGAGCGACGACTTTGCAAGGGAACTTGTCCCCCCCGACTCTCTTCTGCATCCCTCGCAGGACAAGGCACTCGTGGCAAGTCAGCAGCTACGTGCCGGGAGAACTTTGTTTGCGGAGTTGAGGTGCTTCCGTTGCCATTCCAAGACATACAGTACCAAGGTTGGGGATCATTCAATGCCCGAGCTTGCGATCGATGCGCCGAATCTGACAACCATCGGCGACCGCCTACGGCCTGAGTGGATCGCTCGTTGGCTGTTAGACCCTGCCAGCCAGCAATCCAATGCCAGGATGCCGCGAATGTTTGGAACAAGTAGAACGGATCGGCAACAGGCGCTGGACGTAGCCACCTATCTGGCATCTAAGACCTCAAGCGATGAAATCGAGCTCAATTCCTTTGAAGCTAAGTTGAATGCGGATTCGCTCATTGAAGCTGGGGAAATCGTGTTTACAGATTTGGGGTGTCTTATTTGCCACTGCCTAACTACGGACGATGAGCCAGAAGAATTCGCTCGGATGTCATTGGCCTCAGTACAACAAAAATATCGAAAAGGAGCCTTGGCATCGTTCCTCAAGAAGCCGCACCAACATTATGTGTCTAGCCGGATGCCAGACTTCCAACTCAGCGATGAAGAGGTTGCAGCGCTTGTTGCATTCCTAGAGGACGCGACGACAGATACGATAAACTCCTTTCCTGTCGGAGGAAACGCTGCGCGAGGCCGACAAATCTTTGCAAGTAAAGGGTGCGGAGCCTGTCACCAGCTAGAGGACCCACGACTATCGCCATTTCCCAAAGCACCTGAGATTCGGCGTAGACCTTCATCGCGTGGGTGTCTCGACCATGAATTGAATTCCGAGCATAACGGACCCGTCTATGTGTTGACTAGTGATGAGCGAGATTCTTTGCGGGTTTTTCTCCAGCAGGATCGAGAATCTCTAACACGCTATTCTTCGATTGAAACATCTGAACGGCTCATAAAGCGTTATGACTGTCTCGCCTGTCACGATCGTGATAGTTTTCAAAGCAATCGGGGAATCATCATGGCAGAAGAAGGTCGCGGTCTAGCACCCGAATCGATACCTAGCCTGACATGGACGGGTGAGAAACTGCTGGCCCCTTGGACCGCCAAGTTTCTTGCTGGCCAACGTGATCGCTCCCTGCGACCTTGGTTGAGAACTCGCATGCCTTGCGTTCCACAGTTTGCCGACGTGTTGGCAGAAGGTTTTGCGCATCAACATGGAATCCCTACCACATCACCTAAAAAGCCGAACTACGACGCCAAACTGGCGGAAATAGGGCGACAACTAACACTCCAGACAGCACTCGATTGCCGCCAATGCCATGGTATTGGCAAACTCAATCCGCGTGGCGACGATCACACCAAGCTAGCGCCGGGAATCAACTTCACAACCGTCCGAGAGCGGCTGCATCAAGATTATTATATGCGGTTTGTGCTGAATCCTCCCCGTTTCGATTTTTCGACAAAGATGCCTCAACTGGCAAGAGATGGGAGGACCACAGCCGCAATCCGTTTCTATGACGGGGACGCCGAGAAACAATTCCACGCTGTCTGGCACTACTTACAACACTACAACAAACACGCAAATTCAGCAGACTCTCAGGAGTACAATCGAACAGACTACAACACTTTAAGGAGCGAATGATGGATATCTCACGATTTTCACGAACACTAACTTGGTTTGTGGTGACTCTGTTTGCAGTAGGTTTGATACACAGCTTTAGCAATGCATCACCCGCAGAAAACGAAAAATCTATCAATTTCTCACCTGAGAATCTTGTCGCTTGGTGTATCGTGCCATTCGATGCGAAGCACCGTAGTCCAGCGGAACGTGCCGCTATGTTGAATCGACTTGGTCTCAATCGTGTTGCCTACGACTGGCGAGCAGAACACGTCCCGACTTTCGAGAAAGAAATACTTGAGTATAAGAAACATGGCATTGATTTCTTCGCTTTTTGGGATTGGCATCCTGAGATGGTAGAGCTTGTCAAGAAGCATGGCATCCACCCGCAATTCTGGGTGATGATGCCAAACCCTGAAACAGGAACCCAAGAAGAAAAAGTGGAAGCAGCAGCCAAACAGCTTATGCCCAAAGTAAACGAGGCCCGACAATTGGGATGCCAGCTTGGACTATACAATCATGGAGGTTGGGCCGGCGAACCGCTGAACTTGGTGGCCGTATGTCGTTGGCTCCGCGATCACGCAGATGCCAAGCATGTGGGCATCGTTTACAACTTTCATCATGCGCATGAACATATCGACGATTTCGCTGATGTATTTGCCTCGCTCAAGTCGTACTTGCTCTGCCTGAACCTCAATGGCATGAATCGTGATGCTAATCCAAAGATACTTCCAATTGGTCAAGGAGAGTTCGAGAAAGAAATGATTGAGATCGTTCAGCACACCGGCTATGACGGTCCGATCGGGATACTCGATCACAGGGAAGATACCGATTCGGAAGTTAGCCTTCGTGAGAATCTCGACGGACTGGCCCGATTGCAGAACGAAATTGAATAGGACCTGTCACTACGACATAAACTGCCGTTATGGGGTCAGTTCGGGAAGGAGAGCGAGGTCTTCCTGGCTCAGATCCACACGGGCACCAGATGGATGAATCTCTACGTGAGCACTCCACAAGATCGCGTTGACGATCATGCGGCGGAAATCAACTCTTTGGAAGTTTTCATAAAAGTGACCTAGCGTCGTTGCAAACGAACGTCCACCGTCGGGGCGATCGTACGCCCAGCCGACAACGACTGGTTTCTCATTGGAAGTAGCCTGCAATAGCGGTGTCGCCTCGTCAGTAATAGTGGGATTCAGATAAAACTCGTCGTGAATCCAGTACTCCTTCCAACCGCGAGATATTGGATGATCCGGCTGGAGTTGCACCAGGGCAGACTCCCCCAATTCTAGGCCCACATTGCTAATCCATGTCCCACCCAGGTAGCTGAGCCACTTCGGACCGAGCCGATCAAAATCCTCCTGCTTCACGGACGAGGCCCAATGGATAGTCACCAGACCGACACCCGCATTGATAAGAACGTCAACTTGGTTGCGCTGCGGACCGTCTAGCAGCAGCTCGGCTGCCGGGCTGGAATAGACAACTATCGCATCGACGCGTTCTAACATCTTCTCATTCTTGGGCCACGAGTCTGAAACAACGCTCTCTATCTTTCCATTGAGTGCCAGGCACTTTGCTAGCACCTCATTCGTGTGCATATACATATGTGTGCCATAGGGATGATCGGGCTCTTGACCAACGAGCAACACCTTGGTTTGTGCATGGGCAATGGAAATTACGAGCATAGAACAGACGCAAAAGATAGCCACCCGTTTCTGTATCATGATTTTCTTTTCTTTCTGGTAAAATGAATAAATAGCTAACGTACACAAGCCCTAGATGTTTAGAAGTTCCAAATCAAAGACCTTTGCAATAAGGCGAATATTTTCGATGTGATTGCCGACCAGCAACAAGTAGTGATGTGATGCAACTGAATCCATGAGCCGGCGTCCATCATTCACTTTGATCACGCCACCATTTAAACAGTCAGAACCGGGGAATTGAGCATATCCTTTCAATTGTCCTTCTGACACGGTCAGCTTGTCCATCAAGGGATGGAGCTTGGCGAGAGTAACATCTCCAGTGGGAATCCTCGCATCAATAGCCGAAGCGTTGTCGTCCACAATAGCAAGTACCTTCTTATCCAGCTTCCACTCCGTAGCAAACGACTGGGGAATAACTCCCATGTAACCACAGTGGGCTACCAAGACATGGTTCTCTGGCTCGGAATCCACTTCTGGAAAAGCATCGATCCGTTCGTGCTTCAGGGCTGCATCGCCAAGCAGAAATGGATAGAGATTGGTCATCAAGATAGGCGCATCGAGAGACTTGTGCAGCAGATATTTGGTGACCATTGACATGGTATCGGCCTCACATCCCCAGATAAGTCCCGTCTCTTGATAGAGTAGATTCCAAGCGAGGCAAGGAGTCGTATCAGAAAAATGAGACTCGTTTAGGCAGTTAATTCCAGCGGCACCAAATGCGTTGTCTTCCACCAATCGTCGCTTCAGTGCCATGTATAGCTTCACTGCACTGCGGTAACCTTGTTCACCAAGATCGAGATGAGGAACAGTGAACTGCCGGCCCACTTCATTGGCCTCGTCGTTAGAAATCGCTTTGGCCTCTGCCCCAAGTTCGCGGAAGCTACGCTTTACGATCTCAATGCCAAATTTTGACATCAATCGCTGAGTACATTCTTCTTCCCACCAATAAAATCGCTTAAAGATACTCGCCTGCTGTCCCTCACCTGGATCATCCTGAAAAACCAAAAACTTGGTTTCCCGTAACGCACGCTTGACTCCTAGAGCCTTCAACACTTGCTCTGTTTGCTGCTGGCTATAAGGAGCAATAGATTGGACACCATTGGATCTGAGGTACTCGACAATCTCCCAATCCCACATCGCCAAAGTGCCAAATTCACTCGTAACGATAAGAATTGGTAGTGTGATCGACTTGAAAGCGGCAAGCTGCTGGAATGCTTGACCAAGTATTTGCGGAAAGATGACAGCTTCTGCCTCGGGCAGCGCTGTCCCTAATGACACTGGTTCAAGCAAATCTACTTGCTCCCCAAACAGCCTGCCGATGGCGGTTAATTGCGAGTCAAAATTTTCGTCTCGACCAGGATCGAAGTACAGTGGTACAACTCGGGCTTTCATCTCTATTACTTCCAGTACAGCGTGCGAATTGTCAACATGGGTTCGATTCCCCCTCAAGCACGTTCCAATTCGAAGTATTTCGATCGAACTGGCAAGATACTAGCGAGCGTTCCAGGCCCCTACGGTTAGATCCTCTGGATTACTCACGACGATCTCCTTGGACTCACCAGCTTCCAGCCAAAAATAATTATCGCTTACCGTGAAAGTATCCAGGTGCCCTGGGTGCAATACATGGGCTCCGATGGCTGGGACATCGCCTGAATTTGTGACCGTAGCTACATTTCCTGCAACTTTCATCTCCAGCCTAGTCGGGGCGAGTTTCAACATACTATCCGGTTCTGCTTCAAATTGAGACCAATAGTAGTTTCGATGGGCAAGAGTTCCATCCTTGATCAACTCGACTACGAACAACAAGGGCGAAGTGTCCGTTTGTTCTGCTTGAAGAGTAAACTTGCCTACGGATACAACTCGTTCGTCAGCCTGTTGTCCGCTATATTCTTGCTCTTTAATTATCTGCAGTCGTTGGTCATAGGCACGAACCAGAACTTGCCACGTTGTCCCTGCTAGTTCTTCTACGTCGTCGACGACGTAGACCGGCATCTCGATGGCCTTCCCCTTCGTTTGAAAACTTGGCAAACTAACAGTTGCCATCAAGGGAGCCATTGCATCCTGCACAATGTAATAGGCAATCTTTGGGGCACCATACCAATCCACCGTAGCCCATGAGGCAGCCGGATAATTGTCGTTCAACTTATAGTGAAGTACCCCAGTTGATTCGGGCCAGTTTGCTCTGTTTAGCTCTATCGTGCTCCTCAATACGGTCGCTTGGGCAAGCTGGGACCCGAAGATGAATTCCTCCATCGTATCGCCATCGACGAAGTATTGTGAGAACTGCTGCAATCGTTCTAGGCCCCCCTTAGTGTTGAAAACGGGCGTATGTAAAGCAAAAGTGCCATCTGGCGTAGGAGGCCATGCTTTCTGTTCCTCCTCAGGGAGGTATCGCATAACGGAATCATAGTTGGGTACACTATTCATGCCGAATTCGCCAATGAACATTTGCTTATAAGTCAGATTGTGATCCATGGGTTTGGCACCCCAATCGCTGGTGTAATCGTGCGCACTTCCTCCCCAAGGTTCTCCCCGATGAAAAGGGCGCGTTCCGTCGAGTTCATGGGCATAACGTCCCATCATATCAATGGCCTTCCCAAAGGGCTTGTCGGATTCGTTTCCGCCACCCCACATGGCAAGCGAGGGGTGATTTCGCAAGCGTAAAGTGTTCCGTGCTACCGTATCTTCGAGTACATCATACGGCTGTGAGTTGTGGCTATTCCAGGCTGTGGGCCATTCCTGCATGACCATGATTCCATAGCGATCACACAAATCATAAAAGGCATCCGTTTCGGGCATACCACTTCCCCAAGCCCGGAGCATCTGGACATGCTGGTCCTGCGCCAGACTAATCAAACGCTCGTAGCGGGCGCGCGAGAAGTCCAAAAGTGGATCCATAGTACACCAGCCTGTACCTTTCACAAACGTAGGACGACCATTAATGATGAATGTCCAATTGTAATGATCTTTGTTGGCCTCACCATTAGCTGGCCCCATCTCTATCGTGCGGATTCCGAACACAATCGAATCAGAGTCAATCTCCGGGTCTGGGCCTTTGGGTACAAACGTGATTTCCAAGCGGTATAGATTCGCTTTGCCCAAATCGACGGGCCACCACAAATGCGGATTGGGAATTTTCAAGCCTGCATGAAAGGACTCGTCTGACTTCACGGAAGAAAAGTCGTACTCAAAGTAATAAGATTCTCCTGAGAAATTCTCAGGCCGGATGCAGCCTTGGAGCTTTCCAGACCATCCAGCCTCTGGACCCTTAAAATCTGCTGAGATTTCTATGGTTCCTTCACTGGCATCAACCGTTCTGACAAAGGGAGTCGTCATTCTTACTCTCGGTTGCCGAACGATCCGAACGGGTTGCCAGATTCCTAGAGAAGGGATACTACAGTAATGCCAACCCCACACATTGTTGAAAGTGACCGTCTGTGCCCAGCCAACATTCATGTTTTCAAAAAACGAATTGAGTGGTCCTGGGCCTGGTAAGTGTGGCGCTGGATCGATTCGCACGATGAGCGAGTTCTCATCCTCAAGCAAGTTTGTGATGTCAAAGTCTGGGCCTCCAAACATCCCCTCGTGCGAACCAAGTTCACGCCCATTGAGCCAAACGGTACACTTGATCCCCACGCCAGCGAAATGCAGCTCTGCGGAACCTTTTCCCGGAGGTCGATCAAATGTTCGCTTGAACCACCATGTCTTATGGCTTTGTTTCCGTGCGATAGGTTCATTTTTCCGTGTGTACGGATCCGGAATCTTATTGGCTTTTAGCAAGCCACCATGTACACTCCCTGGTACCTCTACTGGTATCGAATCTTTCCAGGCTCCATTGAGTCTCTGTTCAGAGTTTCCTCCTTCAGCCATCTCCCATTCACCATCGAGCGACATCACGGGTGCCCCATGAGGAATATCGACTGAGCCAGGAAGCAAATCCAAGTTCTCTGCTTCCGAATCCCAAGGAGATGGGCCGGGCTGAAACTCGAAGGCATCTCGCTCATCGAGACTCTTAAACTCCGGAGGATTCATAATGGGATTATCGAAACTTGAGTAATCTAACGCCAACGAATCCTTATCCAACTCGTCAAAGTGCCACAACCCTATCGTGTCATTATCTGCCTCAAATGGTTTGGTGGGCACAGTAGAAATGTCTCGTAACACAGAGGAAAGACGCACTTCATCGATTCGGCCATTGCAACCAAGACTATGATCCCGCGCGATGGCGTGACCAATCATCAGCGCACCAGGGATGATCTCTTTCCGATCATTGCGAATCACAGACTGCTGGAGTACTAATTTTGCGTCAACAAACAGTACTACCTCATGTCCATCAAACGTCATGACCACATAATGCCAATTACCATCAGTGACAACATGATCAGAACGAAGATCGTGCGGTGTGTAACCTGAGAGTAGAGCGCATAGTTTCCCCGTTCCTGCTGCCGTGTAGAGTTCCCAATGAGTAGCCGATTCTTTCATTTCATTGGCTATCAAGATATTATAGTTACTCTTGTCATCAACCTTCGCCCATAGCTCAATTGTAAGTGGTGGCACCTTATAAGCCTCATGCTCCTCCACGGTCTGTGTCATCATTCGCGGCCGAGTTGCATTTCCAAATCGCCCTTGCTCAAGCTTACCAATAGGTGATGCTGCACCCGTAGGCGTTATCGTCAGGGGGAGCATGAGGAGGGCATAAGCCAGAGAGAGAGGGGCAAAATAGCTCCGACGAAGGGGGATAAGTTTCGTATGCATCGGATATTCTCCTAGTGATAAACGATATGCAAAGGTGGAAATCTCGTTGCTCGGACTTGAGAAGAGCTCTCTAGAGCTAAGAGATACACAGTAGAACACAATAATATCAGTATGTAACTTTAATCTATTGTACTGTCATTGCATAGTCATTTACTAAGGTGTTTTTTGGAGTATACTGCTAGAATAGTGATTCCTCTTAGGTTTAATTCAGAGTGATAGGACCGTAACTCAAGACAGTGCTATTAGAATAGAGGAGGAAGAATGGTAAATTCAGCAATCGAATATCGTGTGTTGACTCTTTTCCTAGGGATTGCAAGTTTGACCTTTCAGGCTAGCTTGGCTCAACAACCCAGCCTACTGTCTGAGGAGAGTATTGTTGAGCTTCAGCATGGATCCCAGGTATTACGTCTGGAAGCGACCGACGATCTAGAGCATCGACTCATGGTGCTGGTACAGCAAGGTGACATAAGAAAGGTTGTGTTTGACGGGACAAAGTCCCTCATACAAGGGGTAAACTTTAATCTCTCACCTACTTGGGTACGTATTGAACAAGATAAACCCGATTGCAAATCCGTACTAATTGGTGGTCATCAATCAACAGCGGACTATGATTGGACTCTTAGAATCGAAGCAAAAACAGGTATCGAGCCTGTCCGTTTTGATTTGGTCTGCCATTTCAAAAAGCCGATACAACTACAAGGTCTAGAGCCCGCATTTTTATTTACGACGCCCGCTCGGCCAGATACGTGGATTGAGCTTAGCCAAGGGCCGGGCAACATCTACCAAGGCGATCCAGAACTAGGTGGGGGCAACACTTTCCCAGCAGCCTACCTCTGGATGGACGGCATTGGGACCGCAATATTTCTAGATGGCGGTTCCATCCAATGGCCCGTATCAAGTGGCTTTTTTAGATTTCTGGATTACCGCGTACAAACGGTCCTAGGAGAAAAATCTTTCAGCCTTGGCTTCAAGCCAATCAAACACAATTATCCAAGCCTGGAACCGGGTGACCTGGAGTTGAGTTTCTACCTCTATGCCAACCCTAGTGAAATGCCTTTGGATCGCCTAGAGGCCCTGGATCGACTTATCTCCATATGCACACCACTCCATCCAGACCGTGCAAAGCAACCAAAAGCTCCGGCTACAGATGGACCGGCGAATTGGAAAGACCTTGCATCAGGAGTAGCACGTGATCTCTCAAACCACACTATTTGTTGGGGAGAATATGATCTCCAAGAGGTACAAAACACAAGCAATTCATCTTTATTAGATGACTCCCCCGTTAAATCAATGCCAGTTAGCCCGGCATACGCGGTGAATTCCGCTTGTATCGAAAGCCTCAACATACAAGGAACAACTACGGCTTGGGATTTTTCCACTTGCAATAACTATTTGTCCGGCTGGATCGGATGGTTGCAACTCCATCCGAATCGAGAGCAACAGGATCTAGTACTCAACAAAGCACAGGCATTGCCTCTATTTTTCGACCCTGAGACTCAGATGATTCGTCACGGCGTCCGCCGAGCAAATCGTGTAGGACCATGGGGTATGTGTTGGCAGAACTTCATGTTTCACCTTGAAATGCTGCGAGTCCATCGCATGACTCCCTCCGCAGATTTTGATCCGGCAGTTGGAGGCAGTTGTCTAATGAGTCTTCCAGCTTTGATCGAACTTGCCCATCACGAGGATTATGTCTTCCCGCAGTGGTTTGATCCTAAACAGCGAACCGCCACAGATCAAAAAGACTTACCAGAACTTGGAATGGTGAAAGAGCCTTGGCAGTTGGGGACCTATGCATGGATCATGTGTCGCGCCCATGAAATCACAGGCGATGATATATACTTGCAAGAGGCCAAGGCCGGTGTGGAAACTCTATTCACCAGTATGCAGTTTACTGTTAATAACGAGAGGTATGATATCACCTATGACGATCCAGCGGACTTTCCAGTCACTGAGATATTCGGGAACTCTTGGGGAGCGCCCGCTTCCCTATATGTTTTTAACGCGACCGGTGATCCGCGGTTTGAAAAATGGGCCAGGGATTTCCGTAATGTTCTGTTACGAATGACCTACTGGTACGAGAGCAAGCTTCAATCAAACCCAAGAGACATTGCCCTCCAAAATCTGGCATTGTTTCGCAATCATGGAGGTGCGCACACAGGCTCACCTTGGGAAACAAGTGAGGCGTATCTTGCCCTTACTGAATATCTACGCTTATCTTGTGAACCAGATGAATTGATCCTCAAACTCTTGAATATTTACCGAACAACGGGCTTTTCTTATTTTCCCGTTCTTTGTGACGAGTTTCTCTTGCCTTGTGCTCGTTTTTGTGAAAGTCCAGCAAAGTTCTTGCCAGTGGAAGATTTTTATATGCTCGAACATGGAAACTATGGACTCATGGGACGATCCATCTATATGGCTGGTGCAGCGTTCTGGAATCATTTATTGTTTGAAGCATTTGCAGATATAGATGATTCCGAAGTCCTCGTCTTGAACTTGAATTGCATCGAAGGGTTTCATCAATCGATTCAGGGAAAAATCCAAGAATTCCTCATTTACAATCCCACTCGCCAAGACCGAAAGGTCAAAATTCACTTCCGTCGAATTACCCCTGGGCAATACAACCTTAAGAGAAGTACGATCGACGGACTTATCGGAGAGCAGGAATACTCAGCTGCCAAACTTGAAGCAGGAATAGACATTGATTTATCTTCTTCCAATCCGCAACGAATTACTGTTGAAGCTGTAGGAGACGACGGAAAAGATTGTTTCAAAGACACTGAAGCTCGCAATTTACTAGCAACTGTCTATGCCAAAATTCAGAATGTAGTAAGAGATCAAGGACTGAATGCCAATCTGAACGATATAAATGCCCAATTAAGTGATGCTTCTATGAAGTTTCGTTCTGGAGAAGTGTTATTAGCAAACAAGCAGTGCCATGATATATTAGTTAAGCTAGAGGCGATGGTCCCGAAAGCTGCATCGGACGCACCCTAAGACTGGAGACATCGATTAAGTGGCGAATCCAAGAAACAATCTACTGTTCAAGCCTACAGAACGTCTATTTCTCGACGAACGTTCGCCTGTACCCCTGTATCATCAGTTGGAGATGATTATTCTTGACCGGATAGTGAAGCAAAAGGCTTCAGGGAGAATGCTCCCCCCCGAAAAGGACATTATAGAAATATTCAATGTCAGTCGCGCCACAGTGAAGAAGTCTCTCGATAATCTTGCAAGCAAGGGGGTAATCGAACGAAAACGGGCCGTTGGAACCACAGTGATCCGACATCATATTACCGAAGATCTAGGGCGTTTGAAAAGCTATACAGAAGAGATGGAAGAGCAAGGATTGAGTGTTGAAACACAAGTCCTGGAAGTTGGAACACATATTCCTGACGAAGCTGTCCGACAAAGGCTTCAACTTAAGGAAGGAGAAGAAACCCTCTTCATACGCAGATTGCGAGGAACCAATGAGTTTTTCCCTGTTGTCTTGTTGCAATCTGAAATACCTACGAGCTATGGGATCGACCCAAATGACGATTTTGAAAATTCTCTCTACGCCCTATTGGAAGGCAAGTATCAAATTCAAATTGAGTGGGCAGAAGAAGAAATATACACTGGCTCTGCTTCCAAAGCAGAAGCGAAACTTCTAAACCTGAAGAGCGACAAAGAAGTGCTGGTCATGAACAGGCTTTCCTATGCCCGCGATTCATCTCCCCTGGAATCAGTTAGAGCAGTTTATAGACCAGATCAATATCGCTTTTCAATCCAATTGAGGCGTTAACTCAAATTGCTAGAGCGCATAAATACGGTTCATCTGCCTGAAGCGTACTTAGAGTTGTGGATAGCAAGGATTTTGTGTATGAAGAATTCTTGGTCGAAAAAGCCTTAGGCTTATCCTTTGATCGTTTTGGTCTTGTTTTTGGTTCCTTCCGGTGGTCCGGGAGCAACTGTCAATTGTTGTGTTTTGAGGAATTTTCTAAGCGGCAGATTCCTGCATGATTCCGTCTTTGAAGGACCGTCCTTCGATGACGAGTGTGATCTTCTCGTAGCTGCGTAGTCGTCTCCATTTCTTCTCGGCCTTGCGGTCACTGGATTTTGAATCCGATTTCAAGTTGTGGGAAGCAAATTGGAAACATGCTAAGTTTGCGTTGGAAGTGGTTGCTCTCGCAGAAGTTGGACTCGTTTTAACGTTGCAAGTACATTGTAATGCGTTTGGGCTTACATTGGCAATATTGCCCCCAATTTGCCCCCAGTTTTCGACTACAATTTGTCATCTCGTCGAACCTAACAGATATTTAGATTGCCGCCAATCCAGTGGTGCAAGTAGATTGTCACTTTCCAATTACTGTTTGAGCAACCAAGAGTTTTTCCATGACTGGCTGGTTTTCGCCTTTTCTCTTCTATCTGGCAAGGTGTACAGAAAATGAATTGCACAGGCAGATCGAATTCCTGAAAGCAGAGAATGAGATGCTCCGCAAGCGTGTTCCTAAACAACGGATCTTTCTCAAGCGCGTGGAGAAAGAACGGCTGCTGAAACTGGGGACTGCCATTAGTCCTGGAGCCAACAAGCTCATTTCGATTGTTCATCCGAGAACTTTTCAGAGATGGGTACGGGAGAAACACTCCGGTAAACCTGCGAAAAAGTTGGGGAGGCCACGAAAGTCTGTATCCGTCCGTGAGATAGTGATACGGCTGGCCCGCGAGACTGGTTGGGGATATCGTCGGATTTTGGGAGAATTGAAGAAGCTGCGAATGCACTCGGTTTCTCGATCGACCATTAAGAAAATCCTCCAGGAAGAGGGAATCAATCCGAGTCCCCAACGGGGTAGTGGTACCTAGGATGAGTTCCTCAACTTCCACGTCGATACGCTTTGGCAAGCCGTTTTCTTAGCAAAATGATTTGGACACCAACTGGCCTGCGGCAGGCATTTGTCTTAGCATTCATCCATGTTGATAGTCGACGAGTGATCTCTTCGCCCTGTAGTTTCAAACAGGACGCCAAGTGGTTGGTTAGCCAAGCTCACGCGTTCATCGAGCAGGTCCGAGAAGCTGATCTGAGGATGGAGTATCTCGTTCGAGATCGTGATGGCATGTACGTTCAAGAATTCGATCAGGTTTTCCAAGATATTGGCTGCCGAGTGATGCAAACCGCTCCGCAGGCGCCCAATCAAAACGCTTTTATCGAGCGATGGATGAAGTCGATAAAATTCGAGACTTTGAACTATTTCTCGGTCTTCGGTAAGAAGCACCTCGACTACCTCGTCTCTTCTTACCTTGAGTACTACAACGAAGTTCGCCCTCACCATGCCTTGGACAACCGGCCTCTCACCGGGGTATGGCCTGAGATCGACAATCCTCTCACTGCAGGTGAAAAGATTGGCTGTCATGAAACACTTGGTGGCTTGTTACGACACTATGAACGTGTCGCTGCTTGAGAAGGTGCTCTCTTCACAAGGCAAATGTCGATTACCTGTTGATCGCCATTCGTGGCTGCGCGGTTGGTCAGAATTCATTCGTGTTGGTTGGTTGAAGGCAACCATCGTTCTCTCAAGGTGACAATTGTGTGGGCTCAATTTGTGATGTATCTCCTGTTACTCTTTCACTTTTCTAGTGACGCGACTTTTTACATCCTACGGGTCAGCACCTGTTCGTCGCTCTTCGGGGGCACAATTCACATGGCCGCACATCGCCTGATCGATCGTCGCTGAACGGAACGGGAGCGATGGTTGCGATCCGTACGCTCCCACTCCCCCTGCCAGCCAGATATCGGTCGTATCGTTGGCTCGGATGGCCGGTGTGACAAGACTCTTCTCGAAGATGCGTTTTTCGATGCTCAAACGAGCGCTCGTATTGACGCTCATCAGCATGATATCGACGAGTCCCTGGTCAACGATCTCACAGATCGTTCCGTGGAATTCCGCAAGTGGACGATATTCCGTCTCGCCATTCGAAGGATTGCGACGACGGCCAGGCGCGGCGATTCCAAATGCCATATCCGCATCCTTGGCATCCGCCAGAATAAAATCCTTGCAGGATCGGTCTTCTAAGATGCGAGAGAGTTTCTCATCGAGGGGTTTTTTATCATAAAACGGCAGTGAGAGGAATGATGCGAGAGAGAGGCATATTCATAGCTCCAGTAAGAATCCTTAGCATCTTGAAAATGTTGGAGAACGACTTGGCTCCGGATTAGTACAAGACCGCTGCTGGAGACTTGCTAGCAAGTTCGCTATCTCGGCCGTAACTTCTTCGACTGTGCCCATGCTAGAGACTTCCAGGAGTTTGCCTTTCTCTCGATAGTATTCCAAGAGAGGCGCAGTGAAGCCATCGAAATGTCTCAATCGTTCTCGAACGATCTCTTCGGTGTCGTCCGTGCGGAGTTCACGTTGGCGTCTGTGAAAGATTCGCTTCACCACTTCTTCAGAGTCAATTGAAAAAGAGAGGCAACAATCCAGGGCAGTGTCTCTTTGTTCGAGGAAGCGTTCCAAGTTTTCGGCTTGAGGGAGTGTTCTGGGAAATCCATCCAAGACGAACCCTTTTTGGCAATCACGTTTCTAGGTGCGGCCGTCAGGCCGTCCTACTCGACGCAAGGTGACCGACGAAGTCGGTCCATCCCTTACGGTTTCAGGGTGCGAATCTAGAAGATCCCCTTACCGTGAAACGGTTGCTTGTCCCCAGTACGTAACGGCTATCGCCGCCGACGTACGCATTTCGGCATCGACCCTCTCGAAGCTGACCGGCAAGCCCTCACGGGCCTTTCATAGTTGAGCTATTCGTCGCTAGCTTCCGCTAGACGCCGGGCGCGTCACCGCCCGATTCCGCTTGTCGCCAAGTCGGAAACTCCCCACGCCGGCCGAGGTCATACAGTCTCCCGCTGGAGGTCCGTGTCCCCTGGGTGGATTACGCCTTCCTGTAACTGGAATGGCATCACCAACTTTGAAATTGACAGCTTGCGATAGAACTCCATCGCAAGGTTTTCCGCATCGCCCCCCTTCGGAGCGAAAAGAGAATAGGTCTATAGGATAGAGATCCAGGATTACTCTCTTGTTGTGTGAACTGCAATACAAAAGCAGTTCGGTCCGAAAGGATTACTCTGGAAAGCCTCCTTCGAACCGGACAAGCACGTTTCCGCGCATCCGGCTCTACCGGCAAGCGATCGTGACGGGCGGTAAACTCCGTCCCCTTTCGCATGGCTGGCGGCCATGCTCCTCGGGCGATCACTCCCAAACGGATGGAATTGTCAAAGCGTTTTACGATCATCGACAGTCGAAGGGCCTATCCTGTGCCCTCCTGAATGAAATCTATAACATGGTTTGGAATAAGAAATCAATGAAAAGATCGATTACAACACGGAACCTCTTGGCATGACCCAGCCAGCCGACGTCGTCGGTTAATTCGCAGACGCACCTGCTTTGACCTCCAGGAAACGGCGGACATACTCCTGACGAATCCGCCGTGACTGAAGGAGGGGCGTTCCATTAGATCGCTCCTCCTGCACGATGCGACGTTCGAAGTCTGAACCAAATCCGATCTCCAGTGCCGTTGTTTCACCGGCCAAGAGTTCGTCTTCCTGTTGACTTGCGAGCCAGGACTTGAATTGATCATTCGTCGATTCTATCGTCACAGCGGACTTTCTACTTTGCTTCGGCAGGCGTGGCTCAATGCGTTTGCGAAAGAAGATCATGGCTGTGCCCTTTTCGGTTCCATACCACATCTCTTGGAGATAGTCACAATCGCACAGCCATTTGGCGGCCCGATCCAGGACGCGGGCCATTTGACTTGGGCTGTAAGTCGGACAGAGTCCCAGCGTACCCACAGCCAGCCGGCGCAGATCAAATTTGGCGACGGGATTGTGATGAAACCGTTTGTCAAGGATGCGAAACAGCCGAAGGGGGACTTCGCGCCGACGCCCTTGGCCGATTCTGCGAAACAGTTCCATGTTGAGAGTCTTGATAAATCCGTCCTGAAAACTCTTCCAAATGACTTCGGTCCATACGAAGGAACAGAGTCGCTGCTCAGCGGAGCCGCTAACGGCACGTGCCCGGTCGAGCCGGTCCCGAGAGCAGAGGTTGACCTCTTCAATCAAATGGAAGGTTTTGGATTTCCATTCCTGCTCTCCTTTGTCCCACCAGGCGTTCTTGAACTTGAGCGTCGTGCCGGCAATTCGATCAAAAGACTCCTCCAGCCGACGATAGGCTCTGCCATCGGGTGGCCAGCCGATTGATTTGCACAGATAGTAGCGACTGAAATCAACTGTACGGGACCGATAGCCCGTTTCGTGCGTCAATAACTTCATTCCCACGAGGACTTGATCGTCAATCGGTCGTGGCAGTCCAAAAGCGTCCGAACCGGTAATCAGCATTTTTCGCACGACCGGTCGTTTGAGCATGCGGTCAAACGTTTCATGCTCTACTTCCATCGTTTTGACACGGGTGTTACTGATGGGGCCGAACGGAAACTCGACGAGATTCATCTCATCCTTTCCGAAAAGCGGTATTACCTTATCTTCAATCTGCTTGCTTCTAATTCGTATCACTTTCCTCCTCGATTATTCTCGAAAAAAGTCCATAAACGTTCTTTATGTTCATTTAGTTCATAAGTCCGCTCCTGCCAACTTCCTGAATTCACTCACGAAATGACCACCGAACTTGTCTGGCGACACGACAGTTCTTGTCTGAGAACACGTGACAAAATGTCTCAGGACACGTGAGAACCTTGTCTCGCAACACGAGTAATGCTTGTCCGGCGACACATGAGCCTGTCCGGCAACACGTTACAATTTCGAGCGAGATCTTCGATACTACTCAAGTTACATACATCGAGTACGTCTCATCGAGCAAGCTATTATCTGTGTGGGAATTGTGACTCCGACTTAGGAGCAATCAAGCTTACGAACGATGAACTGGCAAAACGAGATCTTCTGCCAGCGCCCACGTTCGTGCCGAGGCGAAAAAGAGATACCTCACGATAACGGTTAAACGGCTTTGCGATGAAGGCACCCATGGTTCGTTCCATCGCGGGAGCGACCGCACGTACGTTCGCGCGGTCGCACGACCGGACGGGTAAACGCCCAAAAAACCTCTTGTGAGATCCGACATAAATGTGCCAGGGTGGGATCTATGAACATTACCTTCGCACATTCTAAGGGTGGAGTCACCAAATCGGCACTCGCCAGCAATTTATGTGTCTGGCTGCATCGAAAGGGGCATGAGGTAGCCGCCATCGATCTGGATGCCGGGGCCTATGGCAATAAATCCCTAACGACGAGCGTGGGACAGGCAGTCCCAGAAATCCCCATCTATCAACCAGCAGACTCCAAGGAACTACGAGTCTTGCTACCAAAACTGGCAGAACAATTTCAGTTTACGGTGGCCGATGCACCCGGAGGATTCCAGAGTACAGCACAAACCAATATCGAACTACTCAAGCACAGCGATTTTGTACTCATTCCAGTGAAACCCGAGTTCGATGCCATTGAGCCGCTCTCTGTTGTCCAGCAGATTATTGAAGAAGCCCGGCTCGAGAATCCACTTCTTGAAGCACGGGTCATCATCAATTGTCTGGATGGTCGAACCAAGACTGGCCGTGACCCACAAAGCATTGTCGAACTGATTCATGCGATTTGTCCTAAATTGCAGCTAATGAATCAGAAGGTTCGCATCGATAGTTCGGCTTTTCAAACTGCCAGGATTAATGGTTCCGTGGTCGTTGAGGGGGGAAGGTCACACGCTCATGAAGACTTGAATGCACTCTTTGCCGAGCTCTTGACGGACATGGTCGTCACCATTGGCGGGCACAGTCAACGGCTGGAACAAGCTGGCAACAGCTAAATGAGAAGAATATGAAACAAAAGCGATCGATCAATGAGGCACTCATGGCTGCCAAAGAGTTGCGAAAGAATCTCGTTCCTCTTGAGACAATGCCCCTGTCAGACGCCGAAACGGACTTGAAAGTAGTTCAACCGGCTCTACGGCTAGAAAAAGTAAAACAACTCCCCGATAAAACTGTTCTTCTCACTGAGAATGTTAGCCCGCCTACTATTCTAGCCACGAATCTGAAACCGATCTGGGTACGGCACACTGTTGGGCTCCGCGATACGACGAGCCTTAATTTACGAGACGCCGCCGATGGCCAGAAACGTAAAGAACGGCGTGGACAGCTGGAATTGGGCGAGCCAGCCAACGAACAAGAAATTGCCGACCTGGGCATCAATTTGGCGCTCAAGCAGCTGGGATTCCTCAGTTCAGAATGACATAATTCTGCTTAGGTTTATGCTTTGGACACCAGAGTCTTCAGCCGCTTGGCGTAATTGAAGTAGGTTGCTCGGCAGCCACCTCCCTGGGCCTTGAAACTTTGGGCCCTTGATTCTTGGGTCGAATAGGAATCGTCCACCAACAATTCTAAGGCTAGGCGAGTTCGATGGCTCCCTGCCGATTCAGGAACCACCCGCGTCCAATCGAGCCCGGCTTTTTTAAAGCTCCCGAGCCCGGTAGTAGAGTCGCATTGATGGGGCAGGGATTTGATCGAGTCGCTCACCAACAAAATCGTAGATTTCCGATTCATCAAACCATTCTCCGGCCTTACGATGGACTTCTAATGCGGTTGGCTGAAACACCAGTACTTGGCCGCGAGGGGCCTCTTCGGAATCTACGAACGAAAGCACTATCGAGGATTCTTGCTGCAATTCTGGGGGTTGGGCGAATTTGCTTTCTTAGCTTCAACTACATGGCCTCTATACACAGGGGAAGAGAGTAGAGCGGACCCACTCGCCGTGCCTCGTCGCTCAAATCAACCAGTTGCCCTTGCTGTCGAGCCTTCTCCAAATCCTGCCTCATGCTTCGTTCCGTGCCAACAAACATCTCCCTCTGACGCCACGCAGTTTTCTAGGTAAGTCCGATTCTTTACTTGATAAGGAGGCCACTAATTCTAGATCGTCTTCTGTCTTATTGTCGATCAAGCAATGAATACAAGAGTTGGTTCGATAACCCAACTATATCCCAACAGTTTAATAGAATACAATTACCTGAGTACCTTTCTTTATGGCCACTTATTTATGGCCACTTATAGTTTAACAAACACATTTTCCCGAAGCTGAGATGCAATGAGATATTCGTGGCAACTTGCAGTTTGCTTGCTTCTATCTTGGAGCTTTGTGATACCTGTTCAGGTGGAGATGGTAAGTGCCGAGGAAACTGAAGAACGGAACATCTTCGAAGTACTATTAAGATCTGAGTGGACATGTGCTTTTTTCGATTCAAGCTGTGATGATTGGAAACTACGATGGTTTCTCGATGGTGAGAAGGCAGAGGTCACCAACGATGTCGAGGGGATCACAATTGATGCTACCGATGGTTATGCGGTTCTGTGGACGAAGGCGAGCTTCGAGGGAGACCTTCGCATCGAGTATGATTTTAAACGTATTGATTCCCACAATATTGGAGTGAATATCGTCTATATTCAGGCCACTGGTGATGGTCAAAACGGTCATGCAGTTGATATTTCCAAGTGGTCTGATCGGAGAACTAAGGCTGCGATGAGCGATTATTTTCTCAACATGAATACTTACCATATTAGCTACGCTGCTTACCCAAACGACTATATCCGCGGGCGCCGCTACCTTCCATTAAAGAATGAGGGACTTAAAGGAACAGAACTATCTGGCGAAATCGAAGGGACAAGAGTTTTCGAAAATCACGAATGGATCCATATCACCATTATTAAACGGTACAAGGATTTGTTCATCGAATTTCGACACCCGTCAAAGGTGCTACTATGCCATTTTGTGAACCAAGATAAACCTGGGATTGACCAGGGGCATGTTGGGTTGCGGCTGATGCCAGGACGCATCTCGCGATTCAAGAACTTCCGTATCAGTAAATCATCGAATTAGCGGTTTATGCTCTGCAGCTGATCCTACTCGTTTGTTTAGATCATTCTGTTTGCGGGGATAGCGTTTTCTAAGTGTTGACATTTGTTGTGGACAATCATAGCTCAGCAAAACAAATGACATCAAAACCGTACCCAATCCGTTCCTCCATAAAACGAGGCTGGGAGTTTGGGACCTATCGAAGAGATAAACAATTTAGAGGGAGAAAGCATAGCAAAAAGGCCCGGGTGAAACACCCGAGCCTTAAAACCAAGCTCTTGCAAGATCGAATCAGGTTAGGATCGACGATGTCGATTCATGCCGACTGCTAACACAGAACCGAGTGCAAGCAAGCAGAAAGTCGATCCTTCTGGAACGGTTGTGACCTCGATGCTATTTACACGGATTCGTGCTCGCGCTGTCGAGGCAGCCGCCAACTGGCCCTCGAAGAAGAAACCAACTTCTTCAATATCATTTAGGGCGGAATTGGGAATATTGTATGTCAGCCCAGTACCAGTCATCAAGCTAGTCGAACCAGCTGTAGAGGCCGTCATGGCGGCCCAATCGGCGCCGGTGTACGAAAGGATATGGCCATCGAGGTCTTCACCAGACAAATTGTCATCACTCACATACCACGTCCCACCACTCTTCACAGCCAAGCGAGTGGTAGCGGTGTCGCTTGTGCGCTGGTCGAATATATCGATAACCATGCTGCTGATTGTATCTCCTGGGCTAACACCACCGGCTAGAAAATCCGCGGCCTGAATGGAGAGAATCCCAGCAATTGCATTCGCACCAGGTACTGCGTTGACAGTACCATTGATTCCAAACCAGATTTGCCCAATAAGGCCAGCATTGTTCCCATCTCCTCTGATCAGGTCGCCGGCAGTATCAAGACCTGAAAGAGCGGTTTCACCTTTAGTCTGAATGATACCGTAGAGAGGCTTGTTCGAGTATACAGCGCCGCCACCGGCAGCAATGGTAGCGTCCATAATTGCTGAACCGGGATTCCAGTTTTGGATAAAACCACTAGGGTTGCTGGCGGCGCCAATCACAAAGTGTGAATCGGTTGCCAAAGGATCATTTAATGGGGCGTTTGCAGTGTAGTTCGCTTTGTCCCAATCAACAATCAAACCAGCACTGGCGGGCAGTACGAGCCCCAGGCTGAGCAAAACTGCTGCTGCAAAGCGCATTCCCAGAGTTATTGTTCTCATAGTCTTCTTCATTAGATCTTCCCTCGTTAAAAAGTGTAACAATCGTAAGAACGTGTCTTCAGATTGCTTGGCTAGAAACACCGCCTTCTCAACCCGTTCTCCAATCTCAGGTCAAGCAGTATGGAACCTAAACGGTAGAAGGATACGAGTAAATCAGCGATGTCACGAACTGAAAAACGAAAAGTTAAGTAATCCGACAGCAGCTGGTGCGACGGATATAACCGACGTCAACCGCTCTGCCTCTCTGAAAGGAGCAGAAGCGGAGCTACGACCCAGGCAAGTCAATCGTTAACGCTGGTGGCTAGCGATGCGACTAGAGCGGCCGATACATTTTTGGTCTAATTAGTTTCCTCCAATCAGTTTCTCTAAGTTGCTAAGCAAAACAAAGTACATACGAAAATCAACGTCTCGAATCGGCGAAATCGCCAGGATGCTCACAGGTGAAAGGCCTAGGCATCACGCCACGGTTGCTGTTACCTTTCTCCCCAGACGGACAAGCCCAATTGGACGTAGCTTCGCTTCGCAGGGGCAACGCCACAGAGCTACGAGGCATACCGTGGCGATTAGTAGCGTCCCCATTTATGTATTGTTGCCAAGGGAGCAAAATTTACCGAAAAAAGCAAAAAAGGGTTCGAAACACGTATCCGTACATTAGCAGTAACGGAAAACAACTATTTATTTTGATTATTCAGGGATTTTAGAGGCGAAAGATAGTGTTCATCTGTATCGTAATAAATCCCTGCTCAGGCTTTATAAGGTGCCGTGCCTTGCGCCTTTGCGATCTTTGCCTGCGCCCCAAAGTGGTACCACACGCAATGAGATTAGGGGTTGGTTTACTCTGCTGTAGTTTTGGAGTGATAGGGTGTCCCACGGATGTGCAGAACAGGGCAATTTCATATCGGGAAGGCGATTTATTGAAACATTGAATATCCGAATATCCAAGAGTTCTTTCGATCATCCAAATCTAACGACTAACCGATTCTCCAATTCTGAGCACTACCCACTGCGTTTCAAATCACCTAAGCCATTCAGGCGGTCCGCCTGTCTCTGACCACTCTTGAATCGTTTGCTCGAGGGAATCACCCTTCCACGAAACCATCCCCGCAGGCAGTACTTCGGTCTTTGGCAGCCAACGGCGATGTTCTTCGATTATCTCTTCGTATTGTTGATCACCCGCCAGATTGTAGTGCTCCGCCGAATCGTTACTATGGTCGTACAACTCCTCACCGCCGTCGCGATAAAGGGTGTATCTCCATCGCTGACTGCGAACCGAGTGATTTTTGTAGTGCCAGGTCATTACCGCGGGTTGGTTCCAAGGAAGCTCGGGGTTGTTAATCAGTGGCACAAGGCTGACACCCTCGACACCTTTTACTTGAGGCAATTTACATAGTTCAACTAGTGTGGAATACAGATCTATTAAGCTTACTGTTCGGGGGCAAGTGCGACCGTTGGAAGTTGTATCCGGCAAGCGAATTGCTAACGGGATGCGTGTCGCTTCTTCCCACAGACACTGCTTCCGCCAATGTCTCTTTTCGCCTAGGCTCTGCCCGTGATCTGAACAGAATACGACCAGCGTGTTATCGGCGTGGGGTGAATTCTCAAGAGCTGAAAGCACCTTGCCAACCTGGTCGTCAACAAAAGAGACACAGGCCAAGTACGCCAGGACGAGTTCACGCCTGAAGTCGGGGCCGATATCAACAACATTCTGGTCATCGCCACCAGGTAGCATTCCAAGGGCCATCGCTTTGCCGTAAACAGGGATATCTTGCATTTCGTCATTAGGGACCTCGGGTAGTTCGAGAAAGGCTTCCCTGTAAAGTTCAAAATACTTATTGGGTGCAGTAAAGGGAACGTGTGGCCGACGGAAACCGACAGCAAAGAAGAACGGTTGGTCAAACGTCCGTTGCAACTGTTCTGAAGCCCAGCCCGCCAGCTCTTCGTCAGGCATGACGCCGCGTGGGATATCGATAGAATCGAGTGCTCCCCAACACAACGATTGCCCGCGTACTCTTTTGCCATAGTGCTGATATATCTGGCCGCCGTCACGGGGAAACGGATAGAAGTAATCACCACCATAGCCATGTCCAAACTCTCGGAATTCTTGTGGCAAGTTATAAACTGGCTTAGTTTCGTTCCACAACTCATCACGTGCAAAGTCCGCAACGCCATTGTGATAGATCTTACCACCTGCCAATGTGAAGTAGCCGTTATTGCGAAAATGCACCGGCAAGGGTGGCACCTTGCCAAGCACCTGCCGATACGTATCGCGAATAGTCTTGGTATTGTCGTACCATCCGGTCGTCGAAGGGCGCAAGCCACTGAGCATAGAATTTCGCGAGGCGGCACATACCGGCGCATTACAGTGGGCGTTGGAAAAGCATACACTTTCAGAAAGTAGTCGATCCAAATTCGGTGTGATAGCCTGTCGGTGACCGCCCATCTCCCCGATCCAATCATTCAAATCATCGACAATAATAAGCAAGACATTTGGCCGCTCGATAGTAGTATGCTGTGGCGGTTCCGTCGGAGGGACGAGACTCTGTGCAGGAGCCGCAGCTATCTGTGATAGATTGAGACAAAGTACCGCCAAAGCCAAACGATACAAGAGGCTTGGGAGCTCACTTTGAATTCTGAGAAGTCTTGCCATAGTTGCTGTGCCATAGGGGAACGCTAAGCTCCGACTCCCAACTTTTCAGTTTACCCAAAAGTCGTGTTACGACTTCAGGATACTCTGACGAGACGTCATTCTCTTCACCAACGTCGGTTGCCAAGTTATATAGCTGGGGGGTTGCGTGAGGAGAATTCCTCAAGATGATTAGCTTCCAATCTTGATCGCGAATGGCAATGGGACCGTCAGGGCCGTTTCTTCGCCAGTACAAAGTGCGGTCTGATAGTTTCGCATTCGAGTCCCTTAGCAAGGGGAGCAGGCTAAGGCCATCTAGCTTCCACGCAGGATCAACCGATTCCCCGGTCAATTCGATAAGGGTCGGCAGAATGTCAAGCGTAATTACCGGCTGATCGACCACGGAACCGGGTTGGATGACACCCGGAAAACGCATAGCCCAAGGTACTCGAATACCACCCTCGTCAAGGTGCCCCTTGTACCCCTTCAAGGGGAAATTGTTAGCTCCTGTCTTGTCTGGTCCTGGTCCGCCATTATCGTTCGTGAAGATAACCAAAGTATCGTCTTCTAATCCACACTTCTCAAGAGTTGATAGAATTTTACCGACGTTGTCATCCAGGGCAGCGATCAGGGCCGCATATTTTCGGCGATGGGCATTTTGAATGTGGCTAACGCGCTTCTCGTCAGCAGCACCCTTGCGCGGCTCGAGTGGGCCATGCGGCGCCGTAAAGGAAACAAACAGAAAAAAAGGCTCCTCCTTATGGCTCTCAATGTATTCGCATGCGGCGTCTCCGAGTCGGTCTGTGATATAGCCTTCCTCGGGAGTTGCGATGTCGTTGCGGAGAATCACGCGATCCATTGTTGGATCATCGTACGGATAGTAGCTGCGCGAGCCTTGTAAGAGACCGTAAAAATACTCGAAACCACGTTGGTTTGGTTGATACTCCTCTGGATATCCAAGATGCCATTTTCCTATTAGACACGTGTGATAACCAATCTGTCGGAGACGCTCTGCCCCAAAAGTTTCAAAAAGTGGTAGCCCCCCTGGAAACAAGGGTGGTAGATTTGCGTCATGTCCAAATCGTTGTTGGTAACGGCCGGTCATCAATCCAGCACGTGAGGGAGAACAAACGCACGCAGTAACATAGGCTTGCGTAAACCGTGCTCCGGCAGCTGCAATACTGTCGATATGCGGGGTCATTTTAGCCATGTCAGGCTTTACATCAGGCTGAAACCCGAAGTCGGCATAGCCTCCGTCGTCAGCAAAAAGGATCAGGATATTAGGTTTTTCATTGCCAAGACTGTTGCTAGGACTGATAAAAGAAATCCCGAGCAAGTAAAATGCAACTAAATACTTTGATGCCATGATAAGTCCCTTGATTTGTTGAGGCATTGCCGTGACTCAACCAATGGTTCGTTTGCCTGAAGCCGCTTGAGATTGGTTCTTGACGTTTTGCATCTGGAGATAGGGCGGGCAGTCGAGTCTCTTCCCATCAGGAAATTGAAGAAAATCGTGATTGGCTCTTCCGCAAAAAGGAACGCTTTAAAGAGCTCACCTTATGAACCAGGAATTTGATTTCTTCGGTAATTTGTAGTCAGTACGAAAATCCACCCGGCGGCTCTTCTCGACTAACGGTACCCATGGCTTCATAAACAAATCCATCGATGTCTGGCTGAATGGAAGTGACGCTGCCATCGCAACGCGCGAAGTTGATGCCCCCACCTGTGTGAAAGCTGCCAAATGCTCGTTTACAGTCGAATATCGCACCGGCACCTCCCAGCGCCTTTTCACACGCAGCGTAATCCGCGATACGTAATGCACTATCGGGAGACATTAGACTCAAGTTAAAGTTTCTAAATGAAATTCCCCAAGCTGGTCGCCTAAAATCCAAGTTGCTTCCATCGCTCGTTAACGTCATGTATTCGCCAGCGAGCATAGTATTCGTAGTACCATCGGTAATACGCGCAAAAGTTTCGGCTTTCACCTTGCCATCCACATCAACAGCGTGAAGTGGCCCCCTGAGATCAAACGCGTTTCCTTTTGTGAAAGTATCCCACCTACCAGAGTCCCACCAAATGATTGTGCCATTCACTATACCCGGTATCCCTGCAACACCTTTGTAGGATCCTGGCGCATATTTGAAGCCTCCTCCAGCTCCACCTGTAAAAGTTTCCCGCAGCTCGCCTGCTGTCATATCAGAAGGACAGATATATGCGGCGACAAACGTCTGCAAGACGTCTTGATTATTAATGTCAAAGGGTCCGCCATTTTCCGGTATGTATCTGTCGTAAATATTTTTCTGCTCGAGATATGGCAGGATTTCGACCGCCCAACTAGTTTGAGAGTTCCCCTCGTCTCCTCTATTCGTGTCTTTAGTCAAGACCCCCGGTGGCAACGACCCATGTGAATCATAATAGTTATGGCATGCCAGTCCTATTTGCTTGAGGTTATTAACGCATTGCATACGCCGTGCGGCCTCCCGGGCAGCTTGAACGGCCGGCAACAGTAAGGCCACCAAAACGCCGATAATAGCAATCACTACCAGCAGCTCTACAAGAGTGAAAGCTTTGCGGGAAGTTGTTTGACCTCTGCTCGTAAAGCAGAGAGTTTCGGAATTGAGCTTCATTTGGTTTAACATCCTTATGGCTAAAATCATAACCCGTAGCGAATCTTATTGAATGCCAGAACTGGACGAGACTGCCCCGTCCCGCCCAGCCTCTAACGTCCAACGAAATGCAGATATTATATATACAAGACTTAAAGTTTATCTCTTGCTTCGACCCGAAACAAAAGTGCAAAGCAGGGCACTACAAGCCAGGAGCAGGCATGTACCAGGCTCAGGTACGGCACTTGCAGATACCAAAGGGCCGGCACCATATTGAGATTGCCATAAGCCTATTAACGAAGGATCCGTACGCTGGATCTCGAGGAAATCCGCTCCATCGACATCGCCATCGTGGTCGACATCAGCCGAGGGACCGGATGTGACCGCTTCGTAATTGGCTAACACTTCGGCTGGGGTCAAAACCTGATCGAAGTAGTAACGGACGATTGCGATATCCCCGTCGAGGGCTTCCCTATTGGGGTCCGTAGCTGCCCCCCCCCCCGTGAGCGGTCCTAGTTCAGCCCTTTCGGCGGCCATCGGTTGATTGGAGACCCCAATCTCGCCAACGCCCCAGGCATTGCCGCCAGACCATCGATCGATCGACACAGGTGTAGCGGAGGTATCAGCAATGAAACCCCCATCAACATACAATGAGATATAATCGTCCCCGACAGCAGATCTCGTATCGAAATCTACGTTGTGATAAATACCTACTACCTGATGCCAACCGGCGGTAGTCAGTGTGGTACTCAACCCGATATTGTTGGAGTCGTTGGCATTGCCATTGACATAGAAAGAAAGAGAATCGTTTACCAAGCTAAAGTAGGCACCTCTGCTTCCTCCACCCCACTCGGCGATTACCTGATCTCCACCAGTCAAGCTATTATTCTTGAACCAGATCTCGAACGTGCCTTCAGTGTCCCTCGGGGCCACAGGATCGCCAGGTGCCAGAAACCAGCCAACTGGATTGTCTGTATCACCTGGCCCGTCTTGAGCACCTACATGGCGGGCACGTCCTGATCCACCTTTACTGTAACTCCCTGTAATCCCTGGAAACGCAGAATCACTGACCGTGCTGAAGCTTTGGGTTTGGTTAAAGAAGACATATTCACGAGGAATGGAAAGATTACCGGGATCTTCAACCGAGGCCAAGAACGGCATAGTATCGATGTTCGGATACCACAAATCAGTGCCATCAACGGGGTTGAGTGCAGCATTAAACTCGAGATCTGCGCCAGGAGTTACCTGGCCCTGAGCGGCTGAAAAACCCAGCACTAAGCAAGCACTAGTACATGTGAACCAAAAAACACTTGCTCGCAGAATGCGATTTTGCGTAATAGATGAGTATGACATTTGTCACTTTCCTTTGAAATATAAACCAGTGAGCGAGAAGGCAGAGTCGGTAGACAAGTAACATCTACTTTGCGTGGCGGTTAATCAAAATTTGAGGTCGAAAAGAAATTCAAAAAAAGTCACTTTATAGGCCAACAGCTGCCACATGGGCCGAAGGCTAGGCATGCTGCTTCATCTCATGCGTCAATGTGCTGGCCAGCATGTACCAATAGCCTCATATAAGTATTGTAGTTGCCAGCGGATACTTACCGAAAATCTTCAGAAAATTCCCGTTAGAGTCTTATTGATACCTATTCCAAGAGGTTGGGCATTGGATGAAGCGTTCAGCAGCCTATTTCAATGTGGGGCTCCAGAGGTCGGCGATTTTAATAGGCAGAAGCGGATCAATGAAACATACTAAAAGAATTATTGGTAAGTCTAGCAATGGCAAACAATTACATACAGCAGAATCTCACGACTTGCGATCTCGTAGCCGAAGATTATATTGCTGGCTAGGTAGATGAGGAGACTTTTACCTCTGTATTTTAACTTGCGAATGCTCAATACTTATGCATAGAGCCACCGACTTTCGAAGCTCAGGAGATATTGCCATTCACTGCCACAAGACTTTTACACTTACTTGAACTCCCATGCCACTTATGATTCTAGGCAGACTGACGGCGATTTTGTTCACAGCGTATTTTTTCAAAAGTAGCGTGTTCGAATACTCTCAATTCTGTGTCATTCTCAAATACTCCCTAAAGAAAGTGCCGAACTCAAGTGAACGTTAAAATACACACTCCGATTGTTATCGCTTTCCTCATAGTTGTTAGCGGTTGTAGCGAGGATCGATTCACCATCGTACCAGTATCGGGACTGGTTACTTTAAATGGTGAGCCTCTAGAGGATGCATACGTTACTTTTGATCCCCGTTCTAGTAGCGAAGATGGAATTGCTGGGCCAGGTTCCTTTGGACGGACTGACTTGCAAGGGCGCTATGAACTAACGACTTTTGATGACCGTAAGGGTGCCGTACAAGCTTCTCACAGAGTTGCTATCCGCACGATGATTGCAGAGGAAGACTCCAATGAACGCGTGAAGATAGTGCGCAAAGAATTGCTTCCCGATGAATATCATCGGCGCTCAATTCTGACATTTCAAGTGCCACAGGGCGGCACTGATCAAGCTAACTTCGAATTAACAAGCACAAAAAAGAAACGATAACACAGAAATAGCTTGTTACTTTACTTGGCTTAAGTTTCGATGTGTGTTGTCTCGAAGAAAATCTCTGATTAACGATTGTCGCGAGGGAGTACGCCCGAAGTTTAATCAACTGGCCGAAGAGATGTAAATGGAACCCTGAGCGTTTCTGGGCTGCTTGCTGTCTAAAGTTTAATTTTCATGAAGCTTCCATGCAGTGGAATAGATGACCTGGCTTACCTTGTCTGGAGTCTTATCATCAAGTTTCGCAATACGGAGGATCTCCGTTTCAAAAAGAGTTGATTCATTATCTTGCTATAGTGCGAAATACACACCCAACCCTAACTCTCGCTGTTTAGTGACAATATTGAGATCACCAAGAAATACATCGAACCACTGGAAGTTCTACAAAAGATCACAATCAAGTTTGTCAATGGCTCTGGGCATCGGCTCCGACGACTAATGCAACTTTCAGTTCTGCTTTGAGTTGTTCGATCAGTTCTGGTCTAGATGAGGCAAGGTTGTTCTTCTCATAGGGATCGTTGGCAAGGTCATAGAGTTCGATTGGCAGGCTGTCGAGCTTGGGCGTGTCGGCCTTCCATTTGACCGGCTTCCTTGTCAACAGTTTCCAACTGCCCGATATCACCGCAAGCCGCCCATTGGGTGCGTTCAAGATCGTCGTGCGCCTCTGTCCGTTTTCATTCTCGCCAAGTAAGACTGCACTTTGATCGATCGAATCTTCCCCACATTTTTCAGGGTTATCAGCGACAAGGTTCGCGATAGTCGCAAACAGGTCGACAAGCGAGAACGCCGCTTCAGTCTCAATTCCTGCTTTGATCCCCGCGGGCCAACGGGCAATGCAAGGCACGCGAAAACCTCCCTCGTGGATACCGCCCTTATAACCACGCAGAGGGCCATTGGTCTTGTGACCGTACTTCGTGCGTGCGATGCGTTTCGCGGTCCGAGCCTTGAGGGCGACTTCGCCCGTTTCGTCGGCGAGAGTGAGGCTGCTCCCAGCCTCCTTGACGTCGTTTTCTTGCCCACCGTTGTCGCTAGTAAAGATAATGAGAGTCTCTTCGGTGACGCCCTGTTGCTCGAGCTGATCGATGATTTCGCCGACGTGGTGATCGAGTTCCATCATGTAGTCGCCTAGCTGCCCAATGCGGCTCCGACCACGAAAGTCAGCCCGCGGCGTAATGTGCGTGTGGGTCGCACAGTAAGCAAGATACAAGAAGAACGGTCGCTCGGCCGAATTGTCGATGAATTCGCATGCTCGTGCGGTCAACGTGGTGTCGACTAGGTCGTCTATGCGCTCGACTGACTCTGCAGGTCGTGTTGGGTCGTCCACACGGGCCGGGCCCGGCTCTACGGAAAGGGGACGGTAAATACTGTCACCGATGACGAATCGCTCGAAGCGGTCGTTGTGATTTCCAGGGACTCCGAAGTGTACATCGAAGCCTATGTCGACCGGTCCTGGCGTCATCACGCCCTCATAGTCGGCTTCAGTCTCCCCGTAGCCGAGGTGCCACTTTCCAATCGCAGCAGTATGGAATCCCCGTTCTCGCATGAAGCGAGGGAGTGTCGGCAGGTCAAGAGGGATCGACAATGGGAATTTCCCTTTGTCAAAACTCTTCGCAAAATTAGGATCTCGAAAAGGGCTGCGAAAAGGCAAACGACCAGTCATGATCGAGTAGCGTGTCGGGTTGCAGACTGAACAGGTCGTGTAAGCAGCCCGCATCAAGAGCCCCTCGTCCGCCAGCCGGTCGATATTCGGCGTGTCGATCGTCTCGGATCCGTAGCACTTCACGTCTCCCGTGCCCACATCATCCGCGACAATAATCACGACATTTTTGGGCGTGATGGCCTTAGGCGCCGCATTGAGAGTCTTAGGGACCGCTGCCGAGAAAAGAAGTACGATGAATGCTAAACTTACTACCTGGAGTTTCATCGTATGCTCTCGCTCAATTTAGAATTGATTTGTAATTCGATCGTGGGAGATTCTTGTTGAATCCACTAGCATTCCCCGATTTTAGTTAAACAAGCTTGCAAGACAAGCAGTTGAATGCGTAATGAGTTACCTATCATTCAATAGCGGTTATCTCACTGTCCGAAAGTCTTGGGCTATCGCTTGCTTCCTCTGGCAAAGCAGACAAACAGGGGCAATACATACTTACCCGAGTCGTTAGTGAACAGATTGGCGTGCTTGTCGGACAACACCGTATTCGCATCACGACTGTACTGCCAGGTGCCCTGAAGGACGAACGCTCTCCACTGCCGAAGGATCGGATACCACAACGGTATCACCGTGAACCCCTGACAATCGAAATTACGCCAGAACGGGTACCGCGAACTTAGACCTCGTCTTAGATAACAATAAACTCAGTAGTTCCCAATACGCAAGATTTCTATAGGTGAACGCAAGGTCCCTCAGGACAATGGTTTTTGTCAAATCAAATCATTCTCCAAGGAGGGAGCCATGCGTTCACAACAGGATTATATCGTTACCAAGAATGAAGTACACGGCTATGCCAACGATTGGCTGGCTAGGTCTTTGAAGTTGGAGTACGAAGGGACTAAATGCACTGCCAGCACGTTATTCGAGATTCTGTTGATCGCAGCGGCGCGGATGACCAGCGTTTTCGCTGTGTGTCGCGACTTGGCCGATGCACCGTGCGACCAAACGATTCGCAATGCGCTCGACTCATCGCTCCCCGATATCTCCGAACTGGAGCGTCGACTGAATCGCTCGCTGGTAACCGAACTTCCCAAAGCCCTGTTTCGCAAGCGGCGGAGAATAGCCGTCGATCTAACGTTGATTCCCTATCACGGTCAGCCACTGGAGCACGAAAAGGAAATCTATCGCAGCGCACCCAAGAGTGGCACAACACACTTTCATGCCTACGCGACCGTGGCGGTGGTCCACAAAGGCCATCGTTATACACTCGCTTTGACCCCTGTGGAGCATGGCGAGAAGCTCAAGGCAGTGCTCCAGCGGCTGCTGGTCATCGTTCGTCGTCGGCAGGTGAAAATACGATTTCTCCTGCTAGACAAGGAGTTTTTCAACGTCGAGGTGATGTCTTACTTGAAGCGTGCTGGGCACGGTTTCATTATTCCAGCGGTCGTGCGGGGTCGCAAACCGAAGCGTGGCAAGCAGGCGACGGGTCTGCGTGCAATCCAAAAGAAGAAGAACGGTTACTATCGTTATCGTCATCAAGGCAAGATCGACGGCAAAACTCGCCGTACCCAGCTCACGATCTGCGTTGCCAGCAAGAGGTATACGCACAAGAAGTCCGGCAAGCGTCGCACCAAGAAGCTGATGTACGCGGTTTGGAAAGTTCGCCTGACCCCCAAACAGATTCGCGAAACCTACCGCACTCGCTTTGGCATCGAGACCAGCTATCGCCAGATGAACGAAGCGCGGATCAAGACCTGTACCCGGGACCCCGCCTTGCGGCTGCTTTTTGTTGGCATCGCCTTGGTGCTGCGAAACGTTTGGGTCTGGCTGCATTTCAAGATGGCCAAAGGAAAATGGAGCGACCAACCGCAACTATTCCTAAAGTTACTCCGCTTCCGAGAAATGCTGCTCTGGATCAGCCAAGTCGTTGGAAAGCACCTCGGAGCCGACCGCAAGCAAGGCATCGAATATGAAGCCTATCAAAGACTTACAGAAAACTACTGAAGCATGTAGTATTGGGAACTACTGAAACTGCAAAAACCGCTTCTTTTTGGCAGTAAGCATGATTTTTCCGGTAAGTTCCTAGACCTGAGCACAATACTCCTTTAGAGGCATATATGCGCTGCCTTTGCAGGTGCAAAGTCTCTCGGGTAGGGACTTCTTCGTCTGCTATTAGCATCACTGATCGCGTTGTGTGGGGAGTACTTTTCAATGAGGAAGCATGTAAGACTTTTGTTTACCTGTGCATTCGCCGCCGCCTTGGGAGGCGGACTATTTAGCACCACCTCTGTGAGGGCCACACTTTTTACCGGGGCTGACGATTCCGTCATAAACAATGAGTTAAACTGGGACGATGGGCTCCCAGATAATTTTGGGAACGACGGGACTGTTCCTTCAGGATTTGACACCACCCACAGTGACGTAAACGCCCTCGACAACGCCAACATTACCTTCTTGGGGAATTCTTCGCTTACCGGTAGTGCTCAAGTCAGGGTCGAGAATAGCACGTTGACGTTCAAGGACTCAAGCTCCTGGTCGCTAATAGGGACTATTGCGCTTGGGCGTGATGCTGCTCCTGTTGGTGATTCGATCTTAAACATCCAAGACAACGCCTCCGTGAGCATGACTGCTTGCTTCAAAGTCGCTCGCGCACAGAACGCGTTTGTAAATCAATCGGGGGGTACTGTGCTCCTTCCCAGCGATACGCTCGATCTAGGCAATAGCAATGGTGGAGTGGGTACGTACACTCTGTCGGCTGGGACAGTGACTGCCAGCGGAATGAATATCTATGACGACGGAAGTAGTAAATTCAATTTCACACTTGGCAGCACGGGCGTACTGACGGTCCTCAACGGTGGTGTGGACTACACGGCTGGATTCGAAGGTTTCATCACGGATGGCGATATAACGCTAGGAGGTGCTTCGGCTGGTTCAGGCGATTTCCTTATCGCTTACGACAACGGGAGTACCTCGATTCAGCAGTCCTAGGTTCCGGAAGCCAGTGCGTTCTTGGCATGGGGGATTGGAACTTGCTTGATGTGTTCAATGCGTCGCAGAGTGTAGAGACTAAGAAATTCATTTTTCAGCGTTTGGATTTTTTTGAATGTATAGGCTGCGGAACAACAGCGTTTATTCATCTCGCTGTTGCTCCGCAGTTTTTTTGCTGTCCGGCCATTTCTATTTAGTAGCAGATGTTTTTTGGCAATTATCGAGCCATTCCATACAGCAATCACTGGATTTCCTGTATATAGTAAAGAGAGTTGCCAACGGGATGTGTATGACGGTCTCCGATTAATATCCAAGGCAACACAAGGCATTGTGGGTGGCTAAGTTCAGGAGTACTGGCAATGTTGCCCTCTTCCATCGAAACGAGCAAACCGTGATTTGTTCGGACCAAAAATCTCACCAAGGGACATAGAGCCATGAAAAGTATTCCCTCCTTTTTATCTTATTTGACGACTAGCCTTCCCTTGTTTTTCTTGTTCACTTGCTTACTCTGCTTCGCCAAGGAGGTCAATGCGGCGACCACTTTCAACGATGCCGATGGAGCTAATAGTGAGGTCGACAACGCTGGGAACTGGGATTTTGGTGTGCCTGATAACGTAGGTAATGCTGGGACTGTTCCTACGGGTTTCAACGTGACCTATGACGCCGCCCTCGACCTCAATGGAAAAGACATCACTTTCGAGGGGACTTCGACGCTTACCGGGCCAAACTCTCAGATCGATGATGCTACGCTTACATTCAAGGGGTCCAGTTCCTATACGTCTACAGGCGCGATTGCTCCAGCGCGTAACGATAATGGGGTCACTACAACGATTAACATCCTTGATTCTGCTGTCCTAAGTATAGCTTCCCAATTCAAAGTAGCCCGTGCAGGCATCGGAATAGTTAATCAATCTGGCGGAACCGTTACTGCAGTCACAGACTTTGAACTAGGGAATCTCGCCAAAGGGGGAACGGCTACGTATACATTGTCAGCAGGAACTATAAGTGCCAATGGTTTTAGTATCGAGAATGGAAGCGTCCTTAATTTCACCGTGGGCAGTACCGGAGTGCTTTCAATTCTTAACGGTGGCTTGGACTTTACGAGTAACTTCGAAGACTTCATAAATAATGGAGGCATCACTCTCGGAGGAGCAGCCGCGTTAGTCTCTGATTTCGACATCAACTGGGACGGGACAACGAAGACAACCATTGGACTTGTAGGTGGGGTGCCTCAACCGTTGGGACTTGTCGTCAACACAACTACAGGTTTAGTGACGTTGAACAACCCAAACGCAGCGCCCATAGCTATAGACTACTACGAAATTCGCAGTTCCTCGGGTGATCTGATCCCAGGGTTTGACGCTGACTTTCAGCCCGATGGTGATGTCGACAGCACTGACCTCAGTACATGGCAGAGCGCATATGGTGCAACTGCGGACGGTGATGCTGACAATGATGGCGATTCCGACGGTCGTGACTTCCTCATTTGGCAGCGAGAAGTTGGCTCCAGTGCAGTTACTAGTGGCTGGGTTAGCCTGGAAGACCAGCATTTTGACGGCAATGGCTGGGAGGAGGGAGATACGGTTTCAGATACACTTTTATTTGAGACCCACTTGACGGGCAGTTCAAATATCACATCCAGCGCTCCCGTCGGCTTGGGCAAGCTTTTCACGCCCGGTGGATCTGAAATTCTCTCATTCGAGTACCATGTCGCTGGAGCTGGTAGTAATGATTTTGTGACTGGCGATGTGAGTTACGTAACATCACTGAGTGCCGTTGGAGCTGTACCCGAACCTAATTCATTCGTTCTGCTGGCAACTTGCAGTCTGGCATATGCAGCCGTTGCTCTTTCGAGACGGAGGGCAGACGTTTTACAATACGAGGGGTTGGACTGCAAATCCCAATCCCAGCTTCAACATCCCTAGCAACTCCATCTGTTTACCTAATTGCCAAATACCAGCAATGAAGGAATTCAGGATTTTGATGTGAGTGATACGCGCTCCGTTCGTGACTCGAATTGATCTAGTAACTTGAGAAAAGGATCGTCAAAAAATGGTACCAAGTGGTTGCTTTGAGCCGAATCGAAGTATTCGCTGTGATCGATTGGCGATTGTGCATTGCCTGCTCGTCCTTTTCTGGGCAAACGGATTTACCCCAAGGGGCCATGCTGCCGGCGGTCCTAACATAGTGGTTCTCTTGGCTGACGACGCGGGTTACGCCGACTTTGGATTTCAAGATTCCCTTACGGGACAGACCACAGAGTTTAAAACTCCCAATCTCGACTCATTGGCCCAGCAAGGCATTCGCTTCTCGAATGGCTATGTAAGCGCATCTACTTGTAGTCCCTCGCGAGCTGGATTATTGACGGGCCAATATCAGCAGCGCTTTGGTTATGAATTCAATATTTCCAATATCGATGACTCCAATGATGGAATGCCGACCAACCAGGTGATGATGACCGAGAGATTCCAGCAGCTTGGTTACACTACAGGCGTGGTAGGCAAATGGCATCTCGGTCTTGAGCTGGCTAAACAACCTCAGAACCAAGGAGTCGATGAGTTTTACGGGATGTGGGAAGGTTCGCGAGGCTATTTTGGTACCGAAACAACTGCTGGCAAACAAATCCGCGATGGGAATGGTGTGCGTAACTGGACAAGTGAAGCCTCGTTTAACAACATTCCCTTGGACTCGGCCGGCAAGGGTCGCCATGTGACCGACGCGTTTGGCGACGAGGCTTCCAAGTTTATCGCCAACCATGCGGGAGATCC
The DNA here is from genome assembly GCF_007860015.1 of Bythopirellula polymerisocia. GTDB lineage: Bacteria > Planctomycetota > Planctomycetia > Pirellulales > Lacipirellulaceae > Bythopirellula > Bythopirellula polymerisocia. The sequence goes on along the minus strand of NZ_SJPS01000010.1, from coordinate 20,267 downwards.
CGATCCTTTTTTTCTCTATCTGCCGTTTTCGTCGCCACATAGCCCTCTGACCCTAGCGAAACAGCAGGATATTGATGAATTCAATGGCACATCCTTGAGCGCTAGTGAAAGGAAAATTGCTGCCCTTGTTTTTGCCATGGATCGAGCCGTCGGAAATGTGCTTGATCGCATCAATGATCCCAATGGCGATGGGGATACGAGCGATTCTGTTGCTGATAAAACTATCATTGTCTTTGCCAACGATAACGGTGGAACCCCCAGCCACGACAACGGCCCCCTGCGGGGAAATAAAGGGGAGTCGTTTGAGGGAGGAATTCGGGTTCCGTTCCTCATGCGCATGCCTGACCCCAACAATCCTGGCCAGTTCCTGATAGGCGATTTTGATAGTCCGGTGACCACACGCGATCTGTTTCCCACCTTCATCAGCGCCGCCGGAGAGACCATGTCCACGCCTACTGATGGCGTGGACTTAACACCATTTTTGACGGGACAACTGACTGGCGATCCCCATGAAATGCTCGCTTGGCGGAAAGGGGGGGATGACTGGGCCATCCGAAAGGGGGACTGGAAGCTATTGTCAGGTAACAATGGTGCACCCATTCAGTTGGTGCAGCTGGCTGCTAATGGTTCGGGTGAGTTCGTCGATCTGAGTGCACAAAATCCGGAGAAATTCCAGGAACTTCTCGTGGACTTCACTGCTTGGGAAGCTGAAATGAGTAAGCAAAGTCAAGATAGTGGCAGAGTCTCAAATCGATTCGACCACTTTGTCTACCGCGAGAATCAAACCACCAGTGGGAATTGGAGCAATACTAACATTTGGCAAGAAGCAGGCACAAGTAACAACAGCACAATGCAGCCGAATGACGCTTACCCAAATGCTATCTTAGAGTTTCGACCCCGCAACGACACGAGCTACATAGCAACGAACAATATGACTCGCTCAACAACGCTCACCTACATGCTGAACGAACTCAGGTTCGACGGAACTTTCTCGGGAGGTGTCAATCGGTCTGGCACCATTAATGGTAATGACGTGCTGCTAGTCGACAACTTGCAAGGTCAAGGCCCCACGATTCAACTTAACAGCACCAAGGCGAGCGGCGCGGAATTCACCTTTAACATCGATACGGACTTGATTCTTTTCGACGATTTGACGATCACAGGAAATAGTGGCCTGACGTTTAATATCAACGGCGATATCACGGCTTTTTCTGAGGATCGTAGTATTACAAAAATAGGCACCAGTAGCGTCACTCTGACGGGCAATAACACTTTTGGTGGTACTCTAGATGTCCAGCAAGGTGCCATAGTGATGGCTGCCGGTTCTCTTGCTGTTAGTGAACTCAACATCGCAGCCGGTGGAATCTTTCAATTCAATGGCGGAACACTCAAGACACCGAGTGTCGTAGGTAGTCTGGTGAACAATGGCGGGACATTCGCGCCAGGCAATTCTCCCGCCGTCACAGCCATTGCCGGTGACTACACACAGAACGTCGGTGTGCTCGAAATCGAGATAGAGGGTCTCATAGCAGGTGCTGAATTCGATGTTGTCCAGATTGCTGGAAACCTGACCGCTGGAGGTACGTTGAAGGTCGTGATAGGAGGTTCTTACTCGCCGCAAGTCGGTCAAGTGTTCGAAATAATCACTGCGAATTCCATGTACGGCACGTTCCTGCTCGATTCTCCGAAAGACCTTGATGGAAATGACATCTTCTCTATCCAGCACAACGTTGGTTCGATTGAGTTAGAGGTACTCTCCAGCTTTTTCCTTGTGGACGGCGATTTCACTTTCGACGGTGTGGTCAATGCAGCCGACTGGAAAATACTGCAGTCTAATCTTTACTCCTACATGTCGCATGTGTCACTAAGCCAAGCCCGACAATATGGAGATCTAAACGGAGATCTAATCATTGATCGTCGAGATTTTGTGCTCTTTAAAGAGTTTTTCACTGCCGCAAACGGAGCAGGGGCATTCGCAGCCATGTTGCAAGGTGTTCCTGAGCCGTCGTCTTTGTTATTAGTAGCTGTTGGCAGTATTTCACTTTCGGTAAGCCGATTGCGGAGAAGCTAACGTTTTGATCGAAAACACCAACGAAATGATGCAGCATTAGCTTTCCAATGGAGCCGACTTCGCACTGATCAGCTAGCACAGAGTTGCTCTAGTAGAGACAGTATCTAATTCACACTCCCGTCGCCTCGGATATCAATTACATCCCTAGTTAGTCGACAATGCAGCCTCTTTCAAGCACCTATATACCAATGCTTAACTCGATGCAATTGTCGCTTCTGTTTAACATGTTGGTTCAGATTTCTTTTGGAATTGAATCAGCAAGCTGTTCAGAGCAGAGTACTGAAAGAAGAGAGCTACTGGCAAGAGGCTATCAGTCTCAACAATTCAGCGCCGCGCAGCTTAAGAAATGGCAGATAGTGGGTAGTGGGCGATTGACGATTGATCATGACCAGCTGGTGATGTCAGAGGTTGAAGATTCTAAAGGATTCATGTTGGTGAGTCCCGAGATCTACGGAAGGAATGTTGTAGTCGGTTACGATGTGATGGTATTGCGCCCAGCAACGGTATTGATTACCAATCTGGCGGCCAGCAATCGTCCGGACGGAGCACTAACTTTCCCGAAAGATTATGATGGAAATGCAAAAGTCATGTTCGAAACATTGAACATGTACATGATGGTTGCTCATAATGCGGCCCATAATAAACCAGGACCTTTCATTCGCCGTTATCCTTTGCCAGGAAACTCAGCGCTAGTAACATCGCAGAAAAATATTATGCGAACAGGACAATACTATCATGTGGAAGCGGGCAAAGAGGGCGATCAGCTGTGGTACAAAATCAACGGAAAAGCAATCGTCTGCGTGAAAGATCCTGATCCTCACGACAAGGGTAAAGTTATTCTTCGGATTCGGGGAACAGGACATGAGATTGCCTCAATATTGTTGAAAAACGTGATAATACTCCGAAAGTAAATCTCGGCGTTTATCGCTTGCAGGCCCGGTAGCCCACACCTCCTTTTAAGCCACTTGCAGAGTGTTGGCTCGGCCCCAGTTCTTCCCGCTCTAGAAGCAGAATTTCCCAAGGAAAACGGCTTTTTAAGCCAGCAAGCAGGAATTGTTCCGGTAAAATCTCAGATCCGGGCACAATATCTTATTAGAGGGACGACTGTACCGCCTTTGCAGGGCCAACGTCTTCCTGGAAGGAGCTTGTGCATCTGCTTTTCACGCCGCTTTCCGTTTTTGATGAGGGGGGACTTGTCTGGTGAGGAGCCGTGTAATAGTGCCGTTTATTTGTGCCTTTGCCATCATCTTGTGTAGCGGATTGCTTAATAGTATTAGCAGCAGGAATTACTGTGTTTACAACAGTCCGGCGTAGTCGCTTGGTTTAGTTTAGCAGTGCGGTCCCCGTGGGGCAGCGGGGCTGCCTGTAATGCAGGTTGAAAATCTAGAAGGAACAAAGGATGTCGAAGAGTTCTGGTTTGGTTGCTGCCATACTTCTGGCAGTAGCTTTAGCAGGTTGCGGCCGCGGTTTGACTGTGTCGGGGGTGGTCGAATACAGCGGGAAGCGAGTTGAAAAAGGTTACGTCCAGTTTCAGCCTCGTGAAGGCAGTGCGGTGGCTGTCGAATTGAATAATGGCGAATACACCGTTTCTGAGACCAAAGATCTGCTTCCGGGGGAGTATACGGTTAGAATATTTGGTGAGAAGGAGACGGGACGATTTGTTAAAAGTCCTGACACCCAAGGACCAGGAAATGACAGGCAGGTAAAGGAGATCGTTGAGTACCTTCCGCCAAAATATAACTACGAAACCAAGCTAACGGTTGCACTCGTTGAAGGTGAGAATAAACACGATTTCTTGCTGGAGAAGTAGTAGCTCAAACGCCTATTGAGTCTTTGTGGCATTATAGACTACTTAGAAGAGTTGGCTCTAATATGAGGGGAAACAAATTGCGAAAGGATATAGTAGTCAGAGCGCCCGGGTTCAGTATGACCTGCAGATGGTTATGCCTTTGCAAGCATAGAACAATCAGGCACTCAGGTTTTACGCTAGTCGAACTTTTGGTCGTGATTGCGATCATCGGCGTATTAGTCGGATTGCTGCTACCGGCAGTGCAATCTGCTCGAGAGGCCGCGCGGCGCATGCAATGCGTCAATCAAATGAGGCAGTGTTCTATAGCCCTGATGAACCACCACGATGCAATCGGCTATTTCCCAGGTGGTTCCGTCCGAGGACTCGACACTAATGGCGACAGCAACTACTACGGGCCCAATACGAGTTGGTTGGCCCATCTACTGCCGTATTACGAACAAGGAGTCATCGCCCAATTTGTTGAATTCGGCGAAGATTATGCGGCGCGAAACAATGCAGTTATTCGCAAAACGCCACTCGATATCGTCTTGTGTCCAAGCGACTCGGGAAGGGCCGATCGCACCTGGAAGGGTGCCCCAGCGAGCTGGCAGTGGGATAACGAGCCCACGAATTTCGTCGCCTGCTACGGATCGAGTACTCTTGATAATGGCACTATTAACATCAATAAAATGGGCTCAGCCTACCCCGATTCAAAACCGGATGGATTATTCTTTATCGACAGCAAGACAGAAATCCGCAATGTTGCAGATGGCACTAGCAACACGGTGGCTATTTCAGAGTGTCTCATAGGTCGACCCGACGTGCGTCAGGTAGGTGCCGGGGCTGGTTACAATCTTTGCCGGCAAGGGTTGGCACCTCCGACTTTTGGATCGCCGTTTAATCCTCGTGGTGAATCTTGGTTTTACGGAGTCAACACTCAGACCTGGGGATTTTCTACCGCCATGGTACCTAATCTTCCGACTGAAATCGAATGTGGAGTCTGGAGCGGAACAGGAAATTACGCCGCACGAAGTGAGCATCCTGGTGGCGTAAATATGATGTTGTGCGACGCTTCTGGGCACTTCGTCAATGATGACATTGACCCGTTGGTCTGGCAGGCCTTGGGTACAATCAACCGTGGAGAGGCAATCACTTCTGATTATTGAAATCAAGATTTGAACTCGAATTGTAAATCACTGAATCAGAATAAGTAGTCTTACTTTATGAGGTATTGGCGTGAGTCTATCAACTTGTTTTTGGAATGCGAGGGAATTTTCTATGTCTAGTCTAAAGAACCTGTTGCTTATTTGTTCTGTCTGCTGTGCGGCATTGAATGGACTGCAAACTTACGGGCAAACAGCAACCACTCAAATCGTAGATTTTGTTGTAACTGACGGGACCTGGGAGAGAGACCCCCTCTCGGCTGATCCGGACAGAGGGCCCAAATTGGAAACCTTTTCCGTTGGCACTCGCACAATCGCCGCCTTTGATGGGACGGATTTAGAAGGTCTGGCAACAACATTCACTGGATTGTCTGCCGAGGCCAATGGGATCGTCGAAGGTTGGAGAAATGAGAACGTCGATCCATTGTTCTTACAACAAGATAGAGACTTTGCGGTAGAATCTTTTTCAAATAGCACACGTATTACGAATTTCAGTCGATTTGCAACTACAAGTGACCCGGGCATGGATGGATTTTTTGAATATACAGGAAATAACCAAAGCCGTGCGGGTGCTATCCAGTGGAATTTTGATCTCACAATCTTGGGTAATTATCTCTCTAACAACGGATTGCAGCTCGACGCTCTGGAAGCAAATTTAAATATTGATTGGCCAACCGGCCATGATCGTACCTACGATGTGCTCCTGTCTTACACGAACGCTGCTGAAAATATAAATCTCGGTAATATCTCAACGGTAATCGATGACGACCGAACAGGGAGCACCGACAATGCCCAAATCCTTTTCGGGCCAAGTCGTAACGGTACTGTAGGTAGCCTTATTGGAGACGATCCGAGGACTGGCTTTACAGGCATTGGGGACTTCAACGCTGACGACAGGGTCGACGGGGCTGACTTTTTGGTGTGGCAGCGAGGAAACTCACCTACCGGCCCGCTTGATGCAAACGATCTTGCTGACTGGACCGCCAACTACGGTTCCTCCTCCGAGGATATCATTATTGAACCGAATACTCACAAAGTGATTGCACAGAACGTTAATGGTGGCCTCTTTCCGACAGCTAATAATCTTACTACGGTAGATTTTTTGGCACTTTATAACGCTGGGGTGCGGGAGTTCAATCTTGTCGTCCTTGCAGGGGCATTTGCACCGAATCGCCACTTTTCGATCAAAGGTCCTGACGAATTTGACCCCAATAATCTGGGCAACCCACTCACTTTTGGCAGTGGCATATACATGAATACCTCGGCATTGCCGCTGAGTGCCGTTTCTGCCGTGCCCGAGCCGGGGGCGGCGGTACTCTTTGTTCTGGGTTTAGCAGCGTTTGCAGCTCGGCGAAGAGTTCGGTAAACGATACCTAGATTCGAGAATGATCGACACAGCGTGATTGACTTCTTGTCGATCACGCTGTGTATGTATTAAGGGATTCGAGAGCGAGCGAAGAAAGTGAATAGCATCCTGAAGATCGCTGGTATACTGATGTTTGCCTTTGCTGGGCAACCGGCCTGCCTGTGCGCACAAACTAGCCAGTGGGCTAACTATGGTCAAAGTGGACGGCTAGTCTATCAGATGGATCATCGGGGTGATCGTATCTTGGACTACTCCATGGCAGGATACAAGATGGGTGCGCCAATTCCGAACCCTGAGAATATTGTTAACCCTCTTCAGTTCGTTCATGTCGCCCCGATAGCTGGTGATAATCGTGCCCAGATACAAGCTGCGATTAATCAAGTCTCGTCCATGCCGTTGAACGTGAATGGCTATCGTGGAGTAGTTCAGCTCGCGGCGGGACAATACGACATCAGCGATACCCTGCAGATCGGCGCGAGCGGAGTTATCTTGAGAGGTGTGGGCGATGGCAGTTCTGCCGCATCAAACACAATCTTGCGCTCCATTTCTACCAATCAAATCGATATGATTGAGGTGGGTAACTTTACCCAATATGCGAACGATCTTTTCCGCTCGGGTTCCGCAGTCAATATTATAGAGAAAGTGGTTCCTGCCGGAGTCACAAGCTTCCGAGTGAGCAACACTAATGGCTTTAAGGTTGGTGATTGGATTAACGTGAAGCGCACACCGACTCAGGCCTGGTTTGATTTCATGACTGAACACTTTCCAGATGATCCATCTGGAGAGAACTATGGCTGGAACACTTCGGGGGATCGCTTTACTTTCCAGCACGAGCGCCAAATCACTCGGATTGAGGGCAATCGAGTCTTCATTAACGCTCCGCTGTCACACAGTATCGATCCGTTGAGCAACGGGACCATCGAGCATTATACTGACAAACGTGTGTCCAATGTGGGTATTCAGGGGATTCGCGGCACAAGCATCTTCGATGCCAGCGAGACGGGCGTTTACGACGGGAGGACTCAATTTGACGATGAGGATCACGCATCGAACTTTGTGCAGTTTTCACACGCGGAAGATTCTTGGGCCACCGACATCACCGGCGAGCATCTCAGTGGCTCGGCAGTAGCAATCGGCATCGTGTCGCGATCGATAACAGTTCAGGATGCAAAGTACTTAAGCCCCGTATCAGAAATCACTGGCGGTAGGCGCTACGCATTTAATATCAACGGTTCACTTAGTCTGATGCAGAATCTCGAAGTCGACTCGGCTCGGCGGGCTTTCATCAATAACTCCACGTTTAACGGCTTCAATCGTGGCCCTAATGTTTTCTTTAACGGCGTTTCTACAGATGGCTTTGTGCGTAGCGGTCCCCATGCCAACTATTCGACCGGTGCTCTGTACGACAACTTGCACGACGATAGCGGATTCGAGGCACGCCGTGCTTCCGATCCGATTAGCCATGGCTGGCGAGGCGGACATACTGTTATCTGGAATTCCGAATCTCCTGAATTTCAGATCACAAGCCCACCCGGGTCGAACAATTATCTGATTGGGGCCACCGGCGACAGCAGTTCCCCTGATCCCAATGGCGCGGTGATTGATTCATTTGGCCAGCGGATCGAGTTCAACGATCTAGAGAATCCGTTGGACAGCCTTTACTTTGCCCAGCGACTGGAGAACGAACGGTTTCCATTTGAGCAGTCACGTGAGTACTGGGTCGGGGATTTCGACGAGCTGGAATCTGGGGATGCGGAGGATCAGGTTTATGTCGATCCCGCTTGGCTTACGGCGATCGATTCCTTGAGCAGTCCGTTTCACTCTAGTCAACCCATTACGCAGTTTGATGATGACGTTTTTGGCCGACGTGTACCGTTTACGCTTGAATATGATTTGGCCTCAACGGAAGTTGTGACGTCAGCTGTCCTAACTATCGGAATGAAGCGTCGCGGCGGCGCAAGCAGTGACGACGATTTGCTCTGGCTCGACTCGACTTCGAGTGCTCTTGGTTTTACCACGGAGGGTTGGGGACCTATCTTTGAAAATGGATTGCAGGTACTGACTTTAGAACTTCTCGGAGATCTGACGTACTTGCAAGCTGGTCAGCTCAATGGAGTCCTGTCAAACAACCGCGCCATCGATTGGGTTCATCTATTGGTCAATGTTGTTGACGAATCTTTACTGCCTGACGACGCCGACTTTAACGGAGACGGCTTTGTCGACGGAGCGGATTTTCTCGCCTGGCAAAGAGGATTTGGACAAGGCACTACATTCAGTAACGGCGATGCAGACCACGATGGAGACGTCGATTCCTTTGACCTTGCTATATGGCAATCCCAATACGGTGGCACAACCGTATTGGCTGCTACTAGTGCTGCTGTGCCGGAACCGAATGCATTGACGCTAGTCCTGATTATAAGTTTGCTAGGGAATTCTCTTTTCAAGCGCTGCTAAGCGTGCCATATATTAGATACCTAAGATCTTCGCATGAATCACTATTCCCGTACAAATTGCCACTGGTTTCGACTTGGCATCTTGTTATTGTGCTCTGCGCCAAGCGGAATAGGCTTCGGCAACGATAAAATAGTTGACTGGGAGAACCCAAGCGTTATTGGCATCAACAAACTCCCGCCGCGGGCCAGCGGGTGGTCATCTCCAGATATTGAGACCGCAATGAAGGTCGATTATCGTGGCGCCGAATTATCACCTTGGGTGCGATCACTAAATGGAGAATGGAGTTTTCATTGGTCACCGCGTCCGGAGATTCGACCGAAGGACTTCTTTCGCACGGATTACGACGTAACAGCATGGGATAAGATCGCGGTACCAGGCACATGGCAAACTCAGGGTTATGGCACGCCGATCTATCGGAATTATGGGTACGTTTTCAAAGTTGATCCGCCTCGAGTCACGAGTGAGCCTGACCAAAGATATACCGCTTACGAGTTGCGAAATCCTGTCGGTTCGTATCGTACGGAATTTGTGCTACCAGACGATTGGTCTGAGCGAAAGATATTCTTGCACTTTGCAGGTGCCAAGTCTGCGATGTACCTATGGGTAAACGGTAAACGCGTCGGGTACAGCCAAGGTTCGCGTTGTCCGGCGGATTTCGACGTGACCACGTTTGTTCGCCCAGGAAACAATGTGCTCGCGTGCGAGGTCTATCGTTGGTGCGATGGCTCTTATCTCGAAGACCAAGATATGTGGCGGCTCAGCGGCATCTTTCGTGATGTATTCTTGTTTTGTAAACCACAGACTCATCTGTGGGACGTCTATCTTGCGACCGACCTAGACGACGAGTATCGGGATGGCACAATTCGCTTGAACAGCACTATTCATAATAGTTTTGACGATACCGTTCCAAATATATCTCTTTCAGTGAAGCTATTCGATTCGAACAACAGACCTGTAGGCAAAACAGCTGAAATCTATTGCCACAGCGTTGAAGAAATGGGCCCAGACGATCAACTGGAGATCGTTTCGCCACCAATCGGAATAGCGACTCCCCAGAAATGGTCGCATGAGACACCGATTCTATATACGGCGATTGTCGAATTAAAAGCGGGGGACCAAACGCTTGAAGTACAGAGTGCGAAAGTCGGCTTCAGAAAAGTTGAAGTCGATCACCAAGGATTTCGGCTGAATGGCCAGGAAGTGAAACTCAAAGGAGTGAACCGGCACGAACATCATCCAGACTTTGGCGGATATATTCCACTCGAATCGATGGTAGATGATATTCGACTCATGAAGCAGGCGAACATAAATCTGGTGCGGACTAGTCACTATCCCGATGACCCCTCTTGGTACGAACTGTGCGATGAGTATGGATTGATGTTGCTGGACGAAGCAAATGTTGAATCACACGGTTTAAGTTACCATAAGAATGTCCTCCCCGGCGATCTGCCTGAATGGCGAGAACCAGTAGTAGATCGAATGCGCCGGATGGTTGTAAGAGACCGAGGACATGCATCGGTTGTTATGTGGTCATTGGGAAATGAGGCAGGGTACGGCAGTGCATTCATCAAGATGGCGGATACCTGCCGTCAACTCGACCCGGAGCAACGCCCGATCCAATACGCCGACATGAATCTGCCGTGCGATGTGGACAGCCAGACTTATCCCACGATCGATTGGCTCACCAAGCACCTGAAAGGTGAAGCGATTCGAAAAGGCGAAGATGGCCAACTCTCAAGTAGTGAGGCTCACGGTATTTACCCTTCAGGCAAACCGTTTTTCATGAATGAATATGCACATGCGATGGGAAACAGTGTTGGCAACCTTCAAGATTATTGGGACTTGATTGACAGTGAGCACCTGCTGATTGGCGGATGTATTTGGGATTGGGTAGACCAGGGTTTACGTCGAATTGATTCAGACGGTAGAGATTACATTGCCTATGGAGGCGAATTTGGCGACTTCCCTCACAACAGTAATTTCTGCATGAATGGCTTAGTCGATGCGGACAGAAACCCTCACCCCCATTATTACGAAGTCAAGAAGGTCTACCAATCGGTCGAAGTCCGAGCGAGTGGCCTCACTACCGGCGAATTTGAAATACTTAACAAGCACGCATTTTTAGATTTAGACTATTTAGATTTGTGTTGGGAACTGATGCGAGAAGGTGTTGTCGTCTCACATGGACGTGTATCCAACTTGCATGTACCGGCCGGGGGTGCGCGTATTATCTCCGCACCCTACGATCCTCTACCGGCTAACGATAACTCCGACTACCTTATCAAGTTTGAGTTTCGACTTCGGTATGCCACTGCATGGGCTAAAGCAGGCTTCTGCGTTGGATGGTCTCAAATCGTGTTAAGCGAGTATCACGGTGTTAGGAACCTTATCAGGCTGGATGGAATTGCATCATCTATAGATTTGCAGGAATCACCGGCCGGTTATCGCCTAACGGCGATAAACAACACGGGGGTACAAGTAGAGTATCTTATTGGCAAAAGCGATGGCATGCTCTGGACTGCGAAATACGAGAACAATAATCTCTTGTCCGGTCCAATGGCTTTGAGTTTTTGGCGAGCTCCTACCGACAATGACCTAGGCTGGGAGCTTCCAAAGCAACTAGGACTGTGGGAACGCGCAGCCTCAACTGCAGTCTGTCAATCAGTCACCGCGAAGCAAGAGAAGAATCGGTCTGCATCGGTTGAGGCCACGATCGAATTGCCTGAGATCGGAGGACGAATTCATCTAAGGTACCTTCTGTCGCCCTCATGTCAGCTACTCGTCACTTATCGTCTGGAGTTGCCGCACAAGATACCTTCGCCGCCGCGAATTGGCGTGACATTCCGAATCCCGCGCGACTTTCAATATGTCTCTTGGTACGGACGTGGCCCACACGAGAGTTATCAAGACCGTCTGACGAGTGCCGCTGTGGGCGTCTATGGAGCACAAGTTGATTCTTGGGCTCATCAATATCCACGACCTCAGGAATCTGGCAATCGAGCTGATGTTCGTTGGATAACACTGACTAACGAGGCGGGAGAAGGGTTGCGCATCTCGGCACGTCAACGACTCCTGAACGTGAGTGCTTGGCCCTATCAACTCGAAGATTTAACGTCCAACAAGTATTCTTACCGAATCACTCGTTCAGGATTTAACACGCTTAATATCGACTATTCTCAAATGGGTGTCGGCGGCGACAACAGTTGGGGTCTACCGGTTCATGAGGAATATCTCATTCCTTCGGAGGGGGAATATGAGTATGCATTTGTGATCGACTGTGTTCCACAAAACTTAAAGCAATCGTCTAAGAAATCAGACACAACCATGAAGAAATCAAGCGATCAGCAGAAGATACTTGATGTCTCAACAGGGCTGGACATTCGGAACTCTTTACAGAAACAGTATGATTTCGATAACGATACAATTCCAACAGAAGAGTCTTTTTTAATGAAGTGGAAGAGCAGAAAGTAGCTGGGAAGTACACGTGCGACACTATGGCTTGACATCGAAGTACGGCAAACTCTCGGCGATCATGATTTGTGCTTACGTTTCTTGTATGCCCGAATTGTGCCGTGCCGTCGTGATTAATGTTCCGCCCATGACGGCTCCGGGGTTTATCGATTCGAATACGGAGCTCAATCTGTTCGGGGCAGGTACCATTCCCGACGACTTTGTCGCGGGCAGCTTTGCTGGAAGCAGCACCAATATTAATGTGAATATAAATGGCGGTGTAACAGGCGAGAACTTTAGTGCCAACGCAGGTACGACCGTCACTGTTACCGGGGGCACTGTCGGAGATTTCTTTGACGCGTTTGATGACAGCGTCATCAACATCAACGGGGGAACAATTGGTAGTTTTTTTGACGCTAACGGTGGCAGCCAAATTAATATCACGGGCGGATCGATAGGACAAGGATTTGATGCTTTGAACGGAAGTGTTGTGAACTTCCGCGGAGGAACGTTTTTAGGGGAGTTCGATGCTGCAGGAGGCAGCACGGTTAATCTGTTGGGTTCTTCCTTCGTACTCAATGGTTCTCTACTATCCCTTTTGCCAGGCGTGACATTTCCGGTCAGCAGTCGCAACATAATGCTTTCTGGAATTCTTCTTGATGGCTCTTCCTTTCAATTTGATTTGAATAGCACTAACGCTGCATTCCAGGATTACTTTTCAGACTCGGCAGCTCTGACGGTCACAATTCCGGCAGCTGCAGATTTCGATTTAGATTTAGATGTCGACAACGAAGATCTGGTTATATGGATAACTGACTACGGTTCAACTGGCACAGTCATTGCGGATGCCGATGGAGACGGAGATTCCGACGGTGCGGACTTTCTCATTTGGCAGCGTGAGTTCACTGGAGGCCCGCTCAATTACGCAGAAATAGCGACTGTGCCAGAACCAGGTGCTGCAGTACCAATATGCTTGTGCGTTGGTTGGGGAATGTCCCGGACTACCAGAAACTTTTTATTTCGGAGAGCTTTGAATCGTGTTTAATCGATCACATAAATCGACTCGACGCTCTACCCCAGCTTCTGGCTATATGACTCGCTTGGGATGCGAAAAACTAGAGCAGAGATACATGCTTAGTAGTATGCCCTTGTTTGCGGTGAACGTCGGCGGTCCGACGATCAGCGATGGTGAGGTCACTTGGCTCTCAGACGACACTTCTGGAGCTGGCTTCACGGCAAACTTTGCTGCTGCATTCGCTATCGACACCGATTCATCGACGAATGTGTCTAATACGAACGATCCTTCTGTAAACTTCACAGGTCGCTCTGACAATCTTTTGGACCAAGCAATGCTGACGCTCGATCCGAAAGATTACACAGTACCTGACGCAGTGTTCGACAGCTGGCGTTATGATCACAACGGTGGCGAGAACCTGGAATATCTATTCAACGTGACTCCTGGCAAGTACCGGGTGGATCTCTATTTTTCCGAGCCGACAAAAGATGCGGCAGGTAAACGCGTATTTGATGTGCAAATCGAAGGTACTACCGTACTTGATAATTTTGATATCTTCGCCGAGACGGGCGGGCAAAGTGTGGCCGTAGGACGCTCATTTGTTGTCGATTCAAACAATTCAGTGCTTGATCTCAAGTTGATCAATCAAACAAGTATTGCGGTTCTGCAGGGCATTCGTATCGCTGAGGCAAACACCGACGTTGATCGGTCATTTAATCCTTCGACGTTCACTGCAACAAGTATCACTCAAATCAAGAAGGGAGATGTGGTAGAGCTGCAGCCTGGAATCTACAAACTCTCCACGGCAGAGCTTGATGCCTTACTAGACAACTCCACTAACCAACGAACCAACATGACACTCCGCGGGGTGCCAGGGCAAACGATCTTGGACTTCACCGATCAGTCCGACGTTGAATGGATTCAATTCGACAAGTGGGTGCAGGGGCATAACAACCATTACACGGGTATGACGTTTGACGGGCTAACATTCCTCAATGCTGGCGTAAATATCAATCGTGGCACCGGATTCACGATCCAAAACTCCATTTTTGATGGCTACGAAGGAAAAACGTATAGCAGCAGCGACCGAGTACTTGCGATTTGGGTGACCGATAATGCGACCGTAAAGAACAACTACATCCGTTGGAATAATACCAGCGAAAATATTAACGCGGTAGGAATGGGTCAAGGTATCAGTAACATTTTCAGCTCCAACAAAGTTGAAGGTTTACTGAAGAAGGCGCTAGAGTTCTGGAAAGCCAATGGAGGACTTATTGAACATAACGACATTGAACGTTGGTCTATTACAACCGGCAACGAAGACCACGGCTACTACCTCCATGACGACAGCAACGTACAGGTACTCTCGAACACCGCACGCGGCTGGTCTGACTCAGCCTCTGGCAACTCGGTGAAGATCAAGAATGTTGATCATGTCGAGGTCGCCTACAATGACTTTCATACCTCAGGCATCATTGGCCGAGTCGAGACAAACGTTGACCCACATCTTTTCGAACATGTGTGGATACACGATAACAACATTCACGAAGGATCCATCGATATCTGGACTCCCACCGTCAATCCAACTGCCGTCCGTATCGAGAGCAATACAGTTCCTAACGGTAGGATAAATGCGGTGCGAGATGTCATTCCTGGCCTTTTCAATCAAACAGTAAATCTCAACGGCGGAATGCCTGGAGGCATCTACAACAACATCGCCGCAAGCTTTAACTTCACCATAGGGATTAACGCGTCAGGGAATACAACTGTTTCCACTGCCGCTCTTGAGTCTCCAACGGTAAGCCTGCTTTCCTTAGGCGGCGGTAATGCTCTCAGTATCTTCGAGGACAGCGTCGCTGAAACGAGTGCCATTCGAATGTCGAATGTGTTTTCCAATGAGAATATACTTGGTGCCCAATCAGAACGTGTAGACTGTGAACGCTCGTATAAAATGACGAATAGTATAGTAGGAGTTCATGTCGATGAGCGAGAGTCGCGTCCCGAATACGAGCGCAACTTCACTTTGTGGAACATCCGCGACGTTCATTCACCTTCCGTTTCACGATTTCGTCGAGTAGTCGACGACTTAGGGTTCGATTTAACTGCGTTCTAAAACAACTTGAGCAAGCAGGCTGAACTAGTAATGCTCTTAGCAACCGATCAGGACTAGAAAATGTATTTGAATACCGTAATGAATTTAGCAAGACAGAGAGGATTAATGGGTTTTCGAATTCTCGCTGCTGTGTTCCTGCTCATTCTTAGCAGTGCACAGCCCATCTCTGCGAAAGCGGATCCGGATCAAATACTTGGAATTGCTGCTCGCTATCCAGCAGATCGTGGTATTGCTGCCGACGAGGACGTCGTCGTCGCCTTTGATTTTGAGGGGGATCAATGGACAGACGATCTCGAAGTTCACGCGCCAAGCGACGCGATCTCTCTAGTCGAGGCAAACACTGACATAGCGTCTTTCAAGCCACTTAATGGGCGTGCTATCTCCATGGAGGTTAAGAGCGGGGACTTTTACGGAGGTTCGCTCGAATACTTTTTTGCAAAGCACAATGAAGGTATTGAGCCGGAAGCTATTTACTTTCGCTACTATTTGCGGTTTGGTGAAGATTGGGATGGACTGGGAGGTAAGCTCCCAGGGTTTGGCGGCACCTACAATCGCGCAGGCTGGGGAGGCAAACCATCCAATGGGTACAACGGATGGTCTGCCCGGGGATCCTTCGGCCGTATCAAGAATGACAAAGTGCCCATCGGCACGTATTGCTACCATGCGGATATGACTTCTCAATACGGCTCCGCATGGCACTGGGACTTAGGGAATCGAGGTTTGCTAGAGAAGAATCGGTGGTACTGTATTGAGCAATTCCTTCATCTCAACTCACCAGACGCAAGTAATGGAATTATTCGGGCGTGGGTGGACGGGAAAATTGCCTTTGAAAAAACAGATATCAAGTTTCGAAAAACTGACAAACTGAGGATCGAGAAGGCGTGGTTTAATGTCTATCATGGCGGAAAAACTCGTGCGACATCTGAAGATCATCTTTTCATTGACAACATTGTAATCGCACGACGGTACATTGGTCCTTTGCAACCAGATTAGAAATCATAGTTGTAGATTTGGCCACTGGCGAGTCTGGCCGTATGTTCTGGAAGGTTTATCGCGAAGCTGACGAGTGAAACGCCGCTATCCACAGTGTTTTGTGTTAGGCGGCAATTGACCAATTTGGATAAGGATATTGTTTAGATGAGCAAAATGACCATTTCTGCTGCTTGTAATGCTTTCGCACATGCAACGAGTAGGTGTTTCCTATTGTTTTTGCTGATTTCTGTGCTCGAATCCCTTCAGTCCATGCAGTGTCATGCCGCGCCGCGACCTAACATTCTTATTCTCTTAGCCGACGATTTGGGCTGGGGGGACGTTGGGTTTCACGGCAGCGAGATTCGCACGCCAAATATTGATTCGTTGGCCGAGCGAGGATATGTGCTTGATAACTTCTATGTCCAGCCTACCTGCACGCCAACCCGCATCGCTTTGATGACGGGACGCTACCCGTTTCGATGTGGAGGCCAGATCTGTGTTCTGCGTCCGCACCACAAACACGGAGCTCCACTGGACGAGCCGTTTCTTTCCAATGCCCTAAAGAATGCAGGCTATAAGACAGCAATCACTGGAAAGTGGCATCTCGGACTGGCTCGCAGAGCCTACTGGCCTACTTCACGCGGGTTTGACTTACAGTATGGCCTCCTGGGCGGGAGTATCGATTATTTCTCGCATGTAGGCTATGAAACTCTTGACTGGAACGACAACGATCATGTTCCGCTCCACGAGGAAGGATACTCGACGGATCTGATAGGATCTCGTGCCGTCAGTATCGTCCTAGACCATGACTTTAACAGCCAGCCACTTTTCTTGTACGTGCCATTTAATGCGCCACACGTGCCAATCCAAGCCAAAACAGAAGATTTAGAATCTTACTCTGCAATCCAAGACAAGCAACGGCAGACTTATGCCGCCATGGTGACAGCAATGGATAAGCAGATTGGCAGTATATTGAAGGCGTTTGATGAAAAGGGAGTGGCGGACAATACCCTCGTAATTTTCGCCTCGGATAATGGTGGTCATACCGACGGCGCAAGCAATGTTCCTCTCAGGGGAAACAAGGGGAAGCTGTACGAAGGTGGAATCAGGGTCCCGGCATGTCTGTTGTGGCCCAACGAACTAAAAGGGGCACGGACAATTTCACAGCCAATCCACATTGTTGATTTTTTCCCTACACTAGTAAAACTTGCCGGAGGAACGGTAAATTCCAAGAAACCAATGGACGGCCTTGACGTCTGGCCGGCGATTGCTGATGACAAACCACTTCCCAGCCGAGAAATCGTGCATAACGTTTTTGATTCAAACGGCCGGGGAGCCATCCGCAAGGATCAATGGAAACTAATCGTTTATCCCAGGCGGTTAGCACCTACTGGTGTTCCCCTTGGGGTGGCGGACTTATTCGCTCAATTGTTCGATATTGATTCGGATCCATATGAAATAAACAATTTGGCAGAGCGATATCCCAATATAGTTGAGTCACTCTGGAAACGGCTGAGAGAACATGGGAAAAGTGTGGGGGACTCTCGACCCTACTGCGCGCCGGCGTCACCTGACTGGGAGCCGCCAGCCGATTGGTCTGTGATTCCGGAATAGACTACTAAGACCTAGCCTCTTCAACCGATTCCACGTCCTGAGCGAGAGCGAGCACAATACTAAAAGTTCTCGTAAGCACTGGACCATAAAGTGAGAAAAGCTCAGAAGCAGTGGGAACAGGTGGTTTTAATTGCGCAGGCTAATCAACAGTAGCTTGTCTGCCTAGACAACAAAGAGGCCCTTGGCATATCAGGCAACCGCAATTCCAGCACAGATTAGATATTATTCTTCCTTTCAAGCTCAAAGTTTTAGCAAATGTCCGAACAGCCAAACTATAAATCATCCTTCACCATTGCCTTGCTGTTCGCAGTATGTTCTGCAGCAAGTTCCAGTCAAGCAGATGAGACCCTCACCGAGTTTCAAACCTTTGAGGGTAAAACCGCGGTCAACGCAGATGAAGCGACCATCGAAGCATGGCGAAACATGCGATTTGGGATGTTTATTCATTGGGGACCTTCTGCCGATCGCAATCTTCCTCATAGCCATGCTCGGCGTTCCCGCTTTAAGACCACAGGAGAAGTTGAAGCAGAAGTTTACGACCAATTCTATAAAGAATTCAACCCTACCAAATACGACCCCATCAAGTGGGTCGAGCTAGCGCAAAAGGCGGGGATGCGATATCTCGTGTTCACAGCCAAGCATCATGATGGCTTCTCTATGTTCGATAGCGCTGTTACCGATTATGACATTATGAGCACACCCTATAAAAAGGATGTTTGTGCAATGCTGGCCGACGCTTGCCAACAGAAAGGATTAGCACTTGGATGGTATTAGTCTCCCCGAGACTGGTACCATCCTGCTTTTGATACCGACAACCATAACGAATACAACACCTTCTACGAAATGCAAATGCTTGAGCTCGCTGAGAATTATGGTCCGCTTAGTGTCCACTGGTTTGACGGAATAGGGCCTGCCTCAGCTCAAAAGTGGAAAGGCACGCCAAAGCGTGTAGCAACCTTGTTGCGCAAAAAGCATCCGCACATAATGCTGAACCCTCGGGGTGGCTTTCCTGGTGATTTTAAAACAACAGAGAAACGCGTTGGTGCCTTTAATCGCGATCAACCTTGGGAGACCTGCGCGACAATCACCACTGCCGGCTGGATTTACCGAGATGAAGAAATAGTAGTCCGACCCTTTCGGGAACTACTCGAGCAACTCATCTACTCTATTGGCCGTGACGGCAACTACTTGCTAAACATTGGGCCACGTGCTGACGGCACGATTGACCCGAAGCACGCCGAACGCCTATTAGAAATTGGAGGTTGGTTGAAAGAGAATGGCGAAGCAGTCTACGGAACACGAGGCGGCCCCTACACTGCAGCGCCTTGGGGAGCTTCGACTTGCAAAGACAAAACCTTTTACGCCTTCATTACCGATCCAAGCATTGGTGAACTTAGCCTGCCTCCAATTGATACTAAAGTACAAGGGGTGCGAATGTTAGCAGGCGGAAAAGCACGATTTAAGCAAGATTCCGACGGGATTCATCTTTCAATTTCCAAAGAACAGAACAGAAAAGCGGCGACCGTCATCGCGATTGCCATCGACCTCCCTGCTCTCGAATTACCACTTGTAGCTGGCCAGATATCACTAGCATTGAACAAGACCGTTACAGCCTCAAGTACCTTGAAAGAAGACGAAGAGGAATATGGGCCAGTTAAGGCTATTGATTCCGATCCCAATAGCTACTGGGAAGCAGACCAAAGCGAGAAAGAATGTTGGATCGAGATTGATCTCGGTCAACCTAAATGGGTCGGTCATGCCATGCTCGCCCAGTCTTCTGAGTGGTGCCCGCTAAACTCTTTCGAGATTCTTTACAAGAAGGATGGTCAGTGGGTTAGTGCGATTAAGCGAGTCGGAAAGGCACCTGGCGATCCTGCAGTCCTGTCATTTACGCCATTCCAGTCCCGATACGTGAAAGTCTTATTCAGCAAGCGAGCAGTTCGACTTAACTTATGTGACTTGCAGCTCTTTGCACCACATACTCAAAAGTAAACAACGGGTATGTTATTTCGTAAACTTGTCCTAGCTGCTGATAGAATGTCCTATGCGCAATTCCTTGTGCCTTATATTGCCATTTTTGGCCTCATTGCTATTAGGCGATGCATTCTATTCACCGAACGCCTACTCGCAGAAAACAGATGATAACGTCCTAATAGTTGCGCAGATTTGTTTAGCTTGAAACGGGCAGTCCCTGTTTGGTAGGAATTGATTTGTGTTAATTCGACCCCTACCAAGGACAGGAGACTGCCACGATGGCAAG
>NZ_SJPS01000009.1 GCF_007860015.1 Bythopirellula polymerisocia | reverse complement strand
GAATCTGGAGAAGATAAGGGCTAAAGCCCGTATCTTCCCAAATTCAAAGAACTGCACATCTGTGCGCTGCAAATTTCAGTTGCCAAATCACCCCGCCAAGCGCCGCACTTTTCGAACGCTATTCACACCCTGCAGCACCAATGAAGACTCCCCGGCTGAAGTTGTGTTCCTGGGGCATTTTGAAGGCGTCGCTGCGAGTACCCCGGAGAGTTACTTCCGCGATGCCACATGGGCGTATGATCGGTTGGCGGTTGCTGATGTGGAACCCTCCGACGCTCCAAGTCCAGGAGCTTGGTCCCTTCTCAATTGGGCGAAGCAGAATCAGGACCGGTTCTTCGAACAGATCATGCCCAAGGTCTTGGCAGCCAAGCAGAGGGCTATCACTTCATCGGGGTCAGAAGAGTCGGACAGCTGCGACGACACAACCGTACTGGAAGAGTTACTTGCCGGCGTACTCAGGAATGTCGAAGAAGGTATTAAAGGCAATATGCCAGCTCATGTGCGACAGAGAGTAAGGTACTGCCTCGACGAACTGAACAAGCGATGGAATGTCACAGTTCCAAGTGAATATCCAGAGAGACTTGCTGCAAGAATGGTCAAGTTGATTGATGAAGTGGTACAAGTAGCGATCAAGGATCCCGAGCCGTTTCGGGCGACATCGGAGTAGGCATTTGGAAATGATGTTGCCGGCCCCCCCCATGGCTTCCAGAATTTTTGCCAGCCCCCCACCCCCTTGAGGACTAGGGTACCTAGTTACCTAGCACAGCGGCGCGTGGTGCCAAAGGGGTGTTAAGATAGGCAATCTGGCTTTGGAACGTTGCCAATGGGCAACACTTTTGGCGTCGCGAATCCGTCTGCGGGGTGTGGTAGGTAAGTACCCGCTGGTAGGGAGACGCCGCTCGGGCATTGCGGGGACTCATCGATCACCCTGTACCGTGCCGTAATTAGCGGTGGTCAATCAGGCCGAGGGACTTAGCTCGATGCCCTTATCGCCAGAGGTCGTGAGCACCGCTGCGAGTTAGCAGCAGCCCCAACTCAACGAGGATGATGCATCCTCAGTAGCTTCGGATTGCTCGCATATCGCCGCGGTCAGACAGCCAGCGGTCGGTGCTTCCATCTTGAGGGCATCACGACGACGATCGGCAACAAATTTAGTCAATGCAGGGGTAAGCCTCCCATGGGGGTAGCAGAGATTGTGGACGACGGGGTTGCACACCGCTGGACCGGCACGCCAAAATACAGGCGTAACGCTTCGTGTCTTTCCGTGAGGTTTCGATGCTCTCGCGATGCTCTTTTGCCCTTAGGCAAGTGCTGCGGCCCCTTATCGCGCACGTCGTCGCCACGCTGATGATCGGCGTCGCAACGGCCAGCGCCGCCGAACCGATCGGACGGTTCGATCCGGGCCAAGACCTGTTGCTCGCCCACTTCGACCTGAAGACCGACGTCGACGACGTTCACTCGGTGGCGGCGATCGCCACCATGCTCGCCGACCCGGCGATGGCCAAAGTCCGCTGTCACGCGGTCGCAGGCGCCTACGGCGTGCAGACCGGGCTCTACGTGCCGGCAGAAGGGTTGTTCGACCTCGTCTTTGACGACGACTGGTCCGACGCCCACTCCGACCGCGACGCCGCCCTCGATCGGGTGACCCGGTTAGCCGCGGAGACGCTCGAAGCGGGGGGGACGGTCTGGGTCGCCGAGGCAGGGCAGTCCGACTTCACCGCAGCGGTTGTTCGGCGGCTCGCCGAGAGGGTCCCGGCCGACGAATTGCGTTCACGCATCGTTGTGGTCCAACACGCCGACTGGAACGAAGAGGTGACGACCGCTGCCGACCTGTCCTACGTCCGGCGTACGACCAATTACAAACGGATCCCCGACGGAAACTCGGTCGGTAACGGCACGCCCGGCTTCCGAAGCGAGTTGCCGGTCGACTGGCAGACGCGCATCACCATCGCTCGCCTCGCGACGATCTGGCGTCGAGCGATCGACATCGCCAACCGCTACAACGGCGTGGAGGGGCGCTACCTTAATGAAGCGATCGCCGCCGGCGGACTCGATTTTAGCGATGTTTCCGAAGTGGCGTGGATCTTTGGCCTGGAGGACCTCACCGACGCAGAGGCGTTCTTCGATCGCTTTGCGACGTGTCCTGCGGGGGGGCGTGGGAATGAAGACCCTTCGGGTGGAACGGGATTAATAGGTGGCGGGAACCGTTTGCCGAGGTGAGCAAGACGCGGTCCGGACTCTGCAGCTGGACCACCTGACCACTCGGTGGCTGCCCAGCCAACTGCAGAGGTCTCGTCTGGCCGCAGAGACCGTTGCGAGTTAGCTGACGCCCCATCTCAGCGAGGCTGATGCATCCGCTGCGCCTAACCGGGTCCGCGAATTGCCTGCGGTGGTGCGACCTCAGCAGGAAGTGGGAGGGGTTCCTTCCCGCCTGACCTCGGTCATACGTTTGCCATGTTCCCAACCGACGCCCGCAGGACTGCTCGTAAAGACCATTGCAGTGCGGCAGTGTGGCCTCTGCTCATTGCAAGGCAAAGGCTCCCACAATTGGGTCTTTCGACGCTCGATAGCATGGCTTACAGATTCGCTGTTTAGGCTTTGCAGTACCGGTTACGCCTCAGCGAGCCTGTGGGCCTGGCCTGACGGCCAGCACAGCACTAGCTTAAACACTGGTTCCTAAAGTGTGGGCAGGTCAGTGCGGACCGGGCTGGTGGCAATGGTGCGAGAGGCTGGGGATGGGGAGTGAAGAGAGCGGGCTGCAAGTTTGGTGAAACGGGGCGATAGGCCATTAAGTAGCGCCTAGCGAACTGAGGCGCCGTGGTATTGCAGTCGCCGTGGTTTGTGGTTTTAATGGATCCGCGAGTAGCGTTCAACAGATTGCAGCGTCTTATCACCCCATTTGCTGCCGGGGCGACATTGCGTCTCATCCACTTCTGGAGAGGAAAAGAAATATGACCACCGCACCTTCTGATTCGACTGGTGAATTCGAATTCAGCGAGTCTCAGAACCAAGTGATCGGCAGTCTCGCTGGAAAGATGGCGCTCGTTGGTTTCGTGATGACATTCTTCGGACTGCTCCAAATGTTCAACGGTCTGATGTCTCTCTTTCTGACTCGTAATCCAGATCGCGTGATTTCGGCGGCGCAGAAGGCAGGCGTGACTGACGAGAATCTGAGCGCGTTGAAGGAGGCACTCTCTGGTGGCTTCTGGTCGTCGCCGGTTACCGTTTCCGCGATCGCGTTTGCCCTGGCTGGGCTGCTCTTATTTTTGGTCGGCCTGTGGACGCGACAGGCAGCGTTTGGCTTTGCCGGTATTGTGGTCACCAAAGGTAAGGACATTTCGCGATTGATGGACGCGCTGGGATCGCTGCATCGAAAGTACAGTTTGATCTACAACGTCGTGTTGGTAGCGGCGGTCATCAGCTTAGTGTCGCTCGTTCTTAGCCTCTGGCAGTATTGGCGTAGTGCTTAATAGAGCGACGAACAATACTTGGGTCATGCCGAAGTGGAACTGGCTTACGGCGAGCTCTGCGAGTCTGCTCCAGCGGATGCGTGCGATTGATGACTTAACAGAGATAAATCGTGGAAGAATGACAACCCGTTTAATTGCAGGAAGCGACAGCAAAATCTCCTTTAATGATCTTGCGGCGCTGTTGAGCTTAGGAAACCTTAACACGTCCGCACTACGGCTTTTCTTGAAGCTGAATATCATTGAGCAACCAAAGGCATCAGGTATTAATTGAGCTCCCCCGACGCGAAGCCGCTTCAGAATTGGTATCGCTTCGACGCCGACGGCACCGCTTACCTGCAGCTGCTCAAGAACGCGCCCGCCGACCCCTTCGAAGGCATGTAAGCGAGGCCACACTCTCCAAAATCGGTGAGGTGACTGGGTTGCCGAGAAGGCCTGCGTCTAACGCACGTGTGCAATCGGAAAAGCAGAGCCGGGTCCCCCATTCCCAACTCACAGAGCCGCTCGAAACGGACTGTCCATGGAGAACCTCAACGAATTCGCCCACGATTGCCACGGGGGGAAGCAGCGTGTTAAAGTAGGGAGGCGTCCCGAGAGTGGAGCGTTTCCAGGCTCGATCCATATGGGAAGTGTAAGAAAAACTAGGAAGCCAAATCCCCTAAATCACATAGAGACCGAGTTGATATGAAGAAGCGCATTCAGGCAATCCTCGATTCCCTCCGCACGTTCATTGTTGAGCACAAGTACGAGGACACGCCCATTTTGACGGCCTACGTAGGCATCGATTCAATGGATCAAGATAATCGCCGCGACCGACCTGCGTGGTTGATTGAACTCAAAAACGAAGCGAAACGCCTTGAAGAGCAACATGGCACCGAGAACCTGAAACGTCGCGACACTCGACGAAAGTGGGAAAACACGGAAGAAATGATTATGGCGCACTTGCAGGATAGCAAGCCGCAGGGGCGTTCGATTGTTATCTTCACCGATCACGAAGATTTCTTGACGGTCGATCTTCCTATCCCGATGAAGACACAACTGTTTTACGGCGTTCCCCAGGTAAAGCCCTTCCTCTTCGCTTTGGATTCCTACAAGAAATGCTTGGTCGTTTTGTTTTCCGAGCAAGAAGGCAAGCTGTTGGAGGTATTTCTCACCGCACCGACGGGCGAAGCGCTCGTACAGACGCCCTCAATGGGGTCTATCTCGTTACGACCGGGCGGAAATAAGTCGCGAACACAGGCGTCCGATCGTCGTGACCTCGATACGGAGCGCCGGATCGTGAAGGAGAAAGCTGAAGAGGTAAACGCCTATTTGCTCGCTGATCCTGAGATTCAGCATGTTATTTTTGGCGGTAACTTAAAGTTGGCTCACGCGGTGAAGAACGCTCTGCACCCGGCAGTGTCTGAATCTCTTGTCACGGTTGAACCGATCTCGTATGAGGCCTCGAACAATCAAACCGCCGAAATCGCCAAGCGGATTGCCGATGAGAAGGAATTGGAGCACGACCTGGCCCTCGTCAACGAGTTAATTTCCCGGAGACATGCCTGCGGCACAGCGGTACTCGAAACGCAAGGCGTGCTGTTGGCGCTGGAGCAGGGTCAAGCGAGCAAGCTCGTCGTTTCCGTGCCGATCGACTCCGACAAATTCGATCAGCTCTTAATCAAGTCGATCTTAAACAACTGCGAAATCGAATTTCTCCATGGCGAGGCCGCCAAGAAACTCAACGAATTCGGTGGCATAGCCGCCGTGCTGTACTATTCGGGCAAATGAACACTGTAAGCGCAACACTAGTATTGCTGGAGAATTGTGACTTTTCCACACGACGTTCTAACCAGCTGAAATCGTTCGAATTATAGCGGGCCAGTTGTGTGAGGCCTTCAAGAATTGCTTACCAATCGAAAATGCTTAGAACTGGTTGGATTGATCGAACAAGCGAGTGGCCAAAATGCGTGCTTGATGAAGCGCCCCCGCCCCGAACTCAAGAGAGCCTTTGCAAACCGAGGGTCAGGTCCTTAAGTTAGTGCCATTGAGGTGCGCACCATTTTTTTCCCGAGCGAGACCTGTGGGTCTGGCAAAAATGGTAACATTCAATCCCAACTCCTGTGTGCCCGCATCTTTCCGCTCACTGTTGATTCCCATGTGATTCCCATGTCAGACACTCACAATCTGGAACAGCGCGGGCTGTGGTTGTCGGTCGCCGGGGCATTGTTCATGGCGGCGCTCGGAATCGGCTTTGCCATCGTGACGTCCTCTGACGCGGTCCTCCTGGATGGACTCTTCTCGCTGGTTGGCTGCGTGGTTGGGCTGATGGCCTTGCGTGTGGCGTCGCTGGTCAAGCGACCCGACGATGACTTGTTCCACTTCGGGTACGCCGCCTATGAGCCGATGCTGAACCTTACGAAGGGATTGCTAATGGGGTTCGTTTCCCTGTTCGCACTGGTGTCGTCCGTCGCCGACGCGATACAAGGTGGGCGAGACGTAAACGTCGGTTGGGCTTTGTTCTACGCGGTGATCGCGGCGGCGGGATGTTTCGCGATCGCTCTGACACAGCACCGATTGGCCATTAAAATTCGATCACCCTTGATCGAGGTGGACGCAAAGAATTGGCTGGTTGACGGAGTCCTGTCGGTCGCTGTGGCGGTCGCGTTCCTGGTGGCGATCTTGTTGTCGGGCACTCGGCTGTCACCTCTTTTGCCCTACACGGATTCCACTGTCGTCATCATTCTCGTCTTGGTGAGCTTCCCGATTCCAGCAAAGATCATCCGCGACAACTGGAATCAACTGATCGGAAGGGCGCCAGACGAAGCGCACCAGATGCGGGTGCGAGAGCTGATCGCGTCGGCGCTACGTCTTGAGGTCGTGGCAGATACGAAGATTCGCATGCAACAGGTGGGTCGGTTCACTTACGTCCAACTGTACGTCGTTTGCCACAGCGATCCCGAGGGCGGAATTCTCTCGCTCGACCGCTTTCGTGATAACGTGGCCAAAGCATTGGCTGGAGAGTTTAGTCATTTGGCGATGGACATCATATTCACTCGAGATCCGCGCTGGGTGGCTGAATCGGTTGGCAGCTCGGAAATGTGTTTGATGTACGAAGACGACTGAGCCCGACGCGCTTCCAACCCCTCGACAATGTAAAGGCGCCCGGTGCAAAAGTACATTGTGGCACGCAGCGTCGCCGCCCTGCGTGCGTCGGTCGCCTACGTTGATGGCTCTTAGCGGTTTCTCGAACTGACGGAGGTTGGACCACCCGATCGGAGTTGCGCTCGACGCGAACTTGCAGCGGTCTTGTTCGAGAAATGACACCTCAGCGCCGTAGCAAAATCTCTTCCAGCGGTCGGGTGATGCATCCGACGCGAGTTCGGCAGGTCCATTTCTAACTCCGGTCAGATTCACCTCTGCTGTATAGCGGTATTCTGAACCAAGTTACAATCCGTATGCATACTGGCACTTCGACTAGGTAGGTTTCGTCAAGAGGATTATCTTGTGAATCTCTGCATAAGAAGGTCATACTGAGGAAGTCTCTCTCTAATGGCAGTTTCGACAACAGTCAATAGCGTGGTGTGGTACAGGCTTGCAAGACGCCATTTACATTTGGCCAAACGGCCACTTGGCAAACCGTGGGGTGCGTGAGCAGCCTCACTCCATTGGTCTTTCTGTGCGAACAATGCAGTAAGAGCGCCACTTGGGCGGTGATATTGATAATGTAAGTACAGGAGCAAAGATGTCACGACAATTTGACGCCATAATTATCGGCGCTGGCCACAACGGATTGACTTGTGCCTGCTACCTTGCCAGGGCTGGGTTGAAGGTCCTGGTCCTAGAACAGTCGCACACGATTGGCGGCATGACGGTAACTGAGGAGATCACTCTTCCGGGCTTCAAGTCCGACTTGCATGCGTTCGGTTATCAGTTTGCCAACCTTTCGCCTGTGCCGAAGGAACTAAACCTGTCGGCTCACGGGTTCGAACTAATCTGGCCAAACATCAACTACTCCCACGTTTTCCCCGATGGGGGATTCATCGCCATGCACCGGTCATTGGAGGAAACCGTTCGGAGTATCGGGCGTTACTCCAAGAAGGATGGCGAGACTTGGCGGCGATTGGCCGGACAATTTGTTGAGCAGAAGGACCAGATCACGAGGTGGATGAACTCCCCTCCCGCTTCGCTTACGGCGGCGACCTTACAGCTTGCCCAGATGCCGCATGGCATGGACGAATATCGATTTGAGCTTCAGAGCACGAGATCATGGGTAGCGGAACAGTTCGAGGCGGACGAGACACGGTTGTTCATCGCCACCTTCGCATCCCACGCCAGCGTCAGCCCTGATGATGTGGGCGGAGCGCACCTTGCGTGGCTCTTCACGAGCCTCATACAGGCCGTGGGCAACCGAGTTGTCAGAGGAGGTATGCACAACCTTCCCCTTGCGCTGGCTGCTTACCTCCGCTCTAAGGGAGGGCAAATCCGCACCGGAGCCCGCGTCAACAAGATCGTGGTCAAAGACAATCGGGCCGTCGGAGTTCGGCTCGTCGATGGTGAGGAAATCGGCGTCAAGCAGATCGTGGCGTCGAACGCCGATCCACGCCAATTGATCGTCGATTTCCTTGGTCCAGAACACATCGACGCCAATCTGATCAGCAAGATGCAACAGTATGAGTGGGGCGACGCCTACATGGCCATCTACCTCGCCCTCGACGGTCCCCTCAATTACCTAGCAGGCGCCGATGCTGATCGTTCTGCCTATGTCCATCCTACGCCGCCGACGCTGGATTACCTGTCTAGCGTGTACACCGAATGCCGTGGCGGCCTGCTACCCGCCGCGCCGCTGGTGCTCATGTGCAATGATTCTGCCATCGATCCAGACCGCGCGCCAGTGGGCAAGAATGTGATGAAACTGGTCGTAAACAACGTTCCGTATGACATTAAAGGGGATGCCACGGGAAAGATCCATGGCCGAACCTGGGACGCAGCGAAGGAGGCCTATGCCGATCACCTCATTGATCTGATCACTAAAACCTACGTTCCCAATCTGCGGGATCGGATACTTAGGCGAGTCGTCCATTCCCCAGTGGATATGGAGCGAGCGATCCCAAGTGCTGTGCGAGGAACGGTCACTCACGGTGCATTCTTGCCGTATCAGTCGGGTGCTCAGCGGCCGCTTCCGGGACTGGGGCAATACCGCATGCCGGTCCCAAACGTTTACCTTTGCGGCTCCGGTAGTCACCCCGGTGGCGGCGTGTCGATGGCTCCCGGCCGCAATTCGGCCCAGGTCATCCTTGCCGCGCTGCAGGGAAACGACATCGCGAGCTGAGCTATTGCGTTACCCACTGTCGGTCAAATCGTCCAATGTCAATTTGCATGAGGCCGAACGCCAACAACCTCAGCGGTCTCCATGTCGTGAACAAAACGCCAACAGCTCAGCGAATCCTTAATCCAATTCGGTCGATGCTACCGCCGTCGCGGTACCATTACTCAACTCACCCGTCGACGTAAACCCAGATTTCAGTGGAGGTTGCGCACCGCTCGCTGGTTCGAAACCGCTAATCGAACCTCGTACGGGCTCCCACTTGCCAAGACGACGAAAAGGCAAAAAAACACTATCCCATAGGGGCGTAGCGGCTATACTGGTAGCTACAGTTTGCTGCGAGTGGTTCCCGTCAGAGCCGTTTGGGAAACCCCGGCTACAGTTATGCACCAAGTTTTCTACCCAGAGTGACTAATGAAGACGACACCCTATTGCGGAAGCACGTTCTACTATTCCAGCCTCGCCGCGTGCCTCTTGCTCGCCGCCATCGCCTCGAACGCCTCGGCGGCCGTGATCGAGATCGATCCCGGGCCAGTCGGCTCGTCGTTCAATGTTCTCGGCGATGTTCCATTCACTGAATTGAACGGGCAAGCGCTCGATGGCAGTACCATCACCCTCGACTTCGTGTTCAGCGACCAAAAACTGCTCGTACTGGACGCGACCACCACGGATTTGCTGAAGGCCCAGGTCATTTTTCTCACCGACACCAACCCGGCAGAGTTTCCCGTACAGACCGGCGTCTCTGGATTCCTCAGCGACATCAACGGCCAGAATATCCTCGATGCAACCACAGGTTCGAGTGGCACGGGGTTAAATACAGGCCTCCCAACGATCGCGTTTAACAATGTCGCGGACGGCCTGTTGTTCCACGATGTCCACCTGACGTTCACGCTGCCGACTCAAAATGGTGCAATCACCAGCGCGAGCTTCAAAATCTTCCTAGATGATGGTACCCCCAACGTGCTGCGCGTCGTCCCCGAGCCCTCGTCGCTAGCGCTGCTGGGGCTCGGCGGGGTGCTGGTCGCACGCCGTCGCCGGCATTGGAAGTCTCTATAAATTTTCTGCTCGTTATGAGCCCGCGCTGATGACCGAACGCCTTGTCCACCGTAATCACCCAGGAATCCCGATGAAAGTCTTGAATAACGCAGTAACGTGTTGCCTGCTCGCCTGCTTGGGCGTGGCCCATTCGGCCAATGCCGATGTCCTGCTGCTGATCGATGTCACCGACCCCAGCGCGGTGACGATCCAATCCACCGATGGCCTGGTGCTGAACACCGGCGGCAACGGCTCGCCGGTCGACCTCGCCGACTTCTTTACCGCAGACACGGGCTTCAATGAGGCGCCGATGAGCGGCGACCTAAGCCGGTTCTCTAACGGCGAACTGTTCACCGTTTACCGCAACACGAGCACGACGCTGCAACTGTTCTCCGGTGCCGGCTTCAATTTAGGCGAGTTCACCGCAGGCCAACTCGCCTTCAACGGCACCGGCACACTTGACCTCAGCGCCCTGCCGCTGCCGGGCCCCGGCGCAACCGGAGACATCAACGGCTTCAGAGAACTGCTGGGAACGTGGCAAGTCGTGCCCGTGCCCGAGCCCTCATCGCTCGCGCTGCTGGGCCTGGGCGGGCTGCTTATCGCCCGGCGCCGACGGCATTCAAACTGAAACACTTTTGCTGAAAGTCCTAATGAAACTGCCCCTGTTAACTCTCGCCGCGCTCCTATTGATTGCTGCACCTGCAGTATCGTCTACGCTTGAGATCGATCTCACCCCGCCGACTGATGTCTCCCATCAGTTCAGCGGCCTCTACGGGTTGTCGAATATCCTCAATATGGATTTTGCGCCAATCGTCGCCGACATCAGCACCTACTCGACGATTCAACTTGAAATGCTGATGCCTTCAGGGCAATCGATCCTAGTTGATAAACCTGATGGCCACGCACCGACTATGCGGATCAATGTGAACATGGTGGTCCCGCTGAGCGCTGCAGACGGTGTCAATGAGTTGCCGACCACCATTGAATTGTTGGGCCTGTCGGGCACCGCGCCATCTCAATTCGAATCCCATCTCGATGTCCGTGACAACGGCAATCAGATGGTGCTCAAGGTGGGATTCACTGTCAACGATTCGTTCTCCTTCACCGGCTTCAGAACGACCACGGCCGGCCCATTTCCCAACAGTGAAGCCGATGTGAACACCTATGAGAACGAATACGGTGCGACTTTCGATTTCCGCTACTTCCCACAAACCGACGAGGGACAGTTTGTCTCGATCGTCCCCGAGCCCTCGTCGCTGGCGTTGTTGGGCCTAGGCGGGCTGCTCGTTGCGCGGCGGCGGCGGTTCTGATTGAAACCTTGAGTAAGTGAACAGAAAAATGAAAAGACAACTAACCTCGATCGCCCTGTTCGCCGCCTGCTTTACCGCCACCTTGCCCGCCCGCGCGGCGGTCGTGACGCTAAGCCCAGGTATCGATGGAGGGGTAGTACTTGTTGCTGATGGGGAGGCAGGATTTGGCCAACTTTTTTCGAATCAATTGAGTCTCGTTATCGCGGGCAGT
The DNA here is from genome assembly GCF_007860015.1 of Bythopirellula polymerisocia. GTDB lineage: Bacteria > Planctomycetota > Planctomycetia > Pirellulales > Lacipirellulaceae > Bythopirellula > Bythopirellula polymerisocia. The sequence continues at coordinate 111,300 of NZ_SJPS01000009.1, read as the reverse complement.
GAAGTCGTCGGCCCTGACAACAGCACGTTTAACAGCACGAGCGCAGGAGGCACTCTGGTCGTCACTAGCCCATACACGGTGACTTCCGTCCAAATCGATACGAACTTCGGCCAGGATTTCATCAATTTCAATCTTTCCGACTATGCCAACGGCGGAGCCATCGACTTTCAGAATGTTACTGCCAACTGGACGGTCGATGTCCTTAGCTTTGACTCGCTCACGCCCGGAACCTATGGCACCAATTACACCGACACCACGCTGGTGATCTTGCCCATCCCCGAGCCCGCGTCGGCGGCGCTGCTGGCGATCGGCGGGCTGGCGATGATCCGCCGACGGAGGGGTGAATGATTGTGGAACACTCAAGACGCCTATTGAGATGTATCGTGCCCCAGCTCGCTGTGGTGCTGGCGTGTGCCCTAATGACGGGTGAATCGCGGGCGGGCCTGGTGCTCGCGGTCGATCCGGTCGCGATGACCTACCAACTGAACGGGATGGCAGAATTCACTCCGTTCTTCGGCGATGATTCTGATTTCGGCCAGTGGGGCATCGCAAGCGGCGGGAGTTTCGGCGCCTTGACTTCGTTTGATTCCACGTTCGCCACGGCATCGCCCAACGGGCTTGCGCTCACGCGTCTGCGTCTGTTCGACACCGCGACCGACCTGATCGTCGATTGGGGCGTCAGCGGCGTCGGCCAGCAGCAGGTGTTCGGCAACGGACAGATCATCAGCTACGCTGGCGCTTCGGTCACACAGAAATCGTATTTCGAAAGCATAATCGGCCAGTCGCTCACACCAATCCCAAGCCTCTCCGCAGAACCGATCCCGGTCGTGAGTGTCCCCGAGCCGACGTCGCTGGCACTACTGGGTCTGGCTGGTGCCGTGCTCTTGAGGCCACGTCGGTGGCGACGGTAAGTCGCAGAGGTTCGCACAGCCTCATGCGGCTGGACCAATCGACCGGAGTTGTGCTCAAAGCGAAGTTGCAGCGGTCTATCTTCGGCAAGGACACTTCCATCAGTTTTCCGAGTGCCTCAGCCGCTGAGGTTGGACCAACCGACTCGGCTTAGCCTCTCCTCAAACTGATGGAGGTGGTGGCGACCTCCGTAGTTGCGCCACCAAATCGACATAAATAGGCCATGGCTCGCGAAGCCCGCTTCGACTACACCGTCCTGTATAAATTGGATTGCCACAGCTTTTTGCAAGAATTAAACAGGATAACGCGATATTTTGTGGAAGATGGAGCACCCTTAAGGCGAGCAGCGACACGAGCATCCGCCGCAAACTTGTGAGATTGCCAACTGACGGTCGGAGCGCATGCCGCAGCCGAACAATTCACGCAGCCGCTCGGTAGTCGTGCTTCAGTAGCCTACCTAGTCGCTCGGGGCAGCAAGATCTCCAGAGTCGAAACGCATGCTGCAACTCCCAGCATCTGAGCGAGTTTTGATACAAAGCTCATGCGGCGTGAGAATAGCTGTCTAGGGAGAGGCCGGACGAATCGCCGACTCAGCAGGAGGCAATTCTGGCGAATTCCACCCCGCTTGTCTGCTAGGACGGGCTTGCAGCAGTGCCCCGTTTCGCCCGATATTAACCTCTCATCTTTGCCAGTCCACCCCGGCAAGTTCCCCGAGGAATCGATCACAAGTGACCAATTGGCCTTAAACCCTAGGTGGCTGCTTGATGGAAATCTCGCTTTCAATCACCAGCACGGAGGGGGTGCTGGCCATGCTGGTTGGCGTATGTGCGTTTATTGTGCCAACCTGTATGACAATTTGCTCGATTGCGGATGGAGCATCGTCATACCTGAGGCGATTTCGCGATGGGTCAGAGCCGTCCGATGAAACGCTCGGCTATCACTATTGCGGTCGCCCTTCCCTGCGCGGTAGTTGCGGCGTGGATCGGATTCATGATCGAGGCATTCATCAGCGACTTATCGGTCGGTGTCTTTTCCTTCCATTGCTGGCTCCTCTAAGATATTTTCGGCGGTGCATTTTTCGGTGCTATCCCCGGCTTGGCGTGCTACTCAAGAGTTACAGTCACGCTGCCTGAGCGAATTATTCAATGCAGATACCTCTTGGCAAGAACGTTCGGCGTGCGCATCGAGTCCGCGAATTGGCAATGACTCAACCGCTGATGATGCCCTACCTCGTTTGAAGGGTGGTTTCATCTTCCAGAAAGTATAGCGTTATCCTGTTTGATTCTGTGGAAAACCCTTGTGGCAACTTGTTTTACAGGACAGTCCTTGCTTATTCGATTGTGCGTTCGATAGGTTGGCCGTTTCGAAACACTATCCTAGTCGGTCTCATTGGAAGGTCCCGTCATGGAGGGCGCAGGAATATTGATGTGGCGCAGCCAGATGTGATAGAGGCCGAATAGGGCGATTGTGGCGATTCCTGAGCAGACTGCACAGGCATACCAATTGCGAACGATCAGCAACATCGGGACTAGGAAAATCATTATTTGGAACGTCAGAGCAAAAGGAAGGGCTGAAATATCCCTCCGATGTTCGCTGGTTACCTGCTGCTTTACAGGTTCGGGCAATTCGTCCTTGAGGTGTTTCCAAAAGCCGAAAGGCCAGGTCGTTCGATAGAAATGACGCAACACTTCCGGGTCTGTGGGAGGTGTCAATAGAGCTCCTGCAACGGAACCCAGCAGGCCAATTCCTCCGATGAATAGCAACTGATATTGAGGACCCAAATCAGGAAAGAGCAATCGTTGACAGAGGGCAGCCACCATGCCGCAAACCATGCCACACGCAAAACCACCGCCGTTAAATCGCCACCAATAAAGCCTCAGAATAATAGGCATCATCATGCCACCACCGAGTCCCATGATGATCCAATCCCAAACTTCGTGGATACTCTTCACATTGTAGGCAAATGCGAAACCAATGAAGACCATGGCTGCGATGAAGATCCAAGTGGCAACCAACAATTCACGGATTTCAGCAGACGGCCGAATGTGCTTTTGGTAAATATCACGAACGAACATTCCGGCTGTCATGTTGACGTTCGAATCAAATGTGGACATCGATGCTGCGAGCAATGCGATCAACATCAGTCCGCGGAAACCGGAAGGAATCTTGAAGAGCAGGACGGCGGGAAGAATGCGTTCGGGATTCACAGTGCCGTGATAGCTGACCAATAGTAGTTGCCCCTTCCACCGCTCTCCGAGCCCTGCATGTAATTCGGCAACTAGTTGGGGATCACTGGATTCCGGCGAGTTGATTAGGGCGGAGGTGACGTGTTGCCAGTTCTCCTCTGTTACGTCCGGCACATGTTGTTTGATCAGGGAAGCAGTATCTTGGATTACCGATTGGTCAGGGAAAAGGCTATTGACTAGAACCAAGCCCAATACAGCAAATCCCATCATCATCGGCCAGCGTACGGACATCAAGCAGGTCCACAGGAATGATAGCTTGCTGCAATCGGCGTCACTCTTAGCACCGAAGTATTTAGGATCGTCGCCGGTGCCCATTCCAAAGAAAAGATTGCGTAGCAGGTAAAGACCGGCGAAGGCAATTAGGGCTTGATACTGCTGGTAACCTTCGGGCATGGGAGTATGCCACTCCGGCGTGGCAGTCGTCCATTGAGAGTTGCCGGTGACTTGTGTCGCTAGCACCTGTAAGCTGCCGGCATCGGTCACCTCAGACATCGCCAAGTAGGAAACCAGAATTACGGCAGCGATGATTATTAACGACTGAAGGAGGTCCGTGAATACAACGCCGTAGAACCCTGAGAACATTGTATAGATAGCTGCCACTCCAATCAGGGCGACAGCGCATTGCATGGGAGAGAACGGCAACAGCATCGAGAGAAACAGCCCCATCGCCTTAATAAGATAGGCCAACATGCCAATCAACCAGACGATGGAAGCGATCGCCTTGGCAAGTTGGGCAAAGCGGCCTCCGGGCCCGTCGCCGAAGCGATAAATCATCCATTCGGCGCCAGTTAGGCAGCCGGATCGGCGATGCCACTTGCCGGTCCAGAGCATCATGAGCACCAGTACCAATACAGCGCCGCCGCGAAACTCAATGAATAGTCCTCGCGGTCCCAGCATGTAGAGGAAGGAGACGATTACCATCGTGCCGGCTACGTCCAAGTAGCTGGCCATTCCAGAAGCGCCCAACATCCACCATGGTAATGCGCGTCCGCCGACTAGATAGTCTTCTAGGCTAGCCGACGCAAATTTCTTGAGATAGAAAGTCATCCCGATCAGCAACAAGAGATAGAGGCTGATGATCGTGTAGTCGAAAGAGTTAAGATACCCGCTGGTCACAATGATTTCGTCCTTGGAAAGATTCTTCCCAGCCAGAAGCGTACAGCCTAATTAAGGCTAAATGAAATAGAAAAGAAGATATTCGAGTAAAATTATAACTAGAACCATCCTCATGGCACATAGGTTTGAGCACTGTTAGTGTAGAACGTATTGGGGTGGTCCTCTCAAAGAAAATGTTGATGTTTTCCTATCATGATTGTTTCCTAATGAGTCAGCAACGCGTCAATTTTTCAGTTCCAATACTGCCGTCACTGGATAGTGATCAGATGGGTATCTTCCCTGATCATTGAAGTAATCTATCGCAGCCTCAGACACATCCCAATGTGGTGTTGAAAGAATCCAATCGATACGTCGTCCCGAGCGACTACCAGTCCAGTGCGAGTTTGATGACTCACCTTTTGGGGCGTGGAATGGAAAATTCAACCGGTAAGTATCAGTCAAGCTAAGTGCATCAGTTGAGTAAAGTAATACCTGATATGGCAGGCTTCCTTCGTCAGAATTGAAATCTCCAGTGATTATGGCTGGAGAAGCACCTGCAATGAACTCGATGTGAGCACGTAGGATTGCGGCTGATTGAAGTCGAGCCTCTCGACTCTTGTTGTCGAAGTGTGTGTTGAATACGAAGAAACTTGATTCAGGTCTTGATCGCTCGCGAAGATGTGTCCAGGAAACCATGCGAGGCCAATTGGGATTCCAAGACTTCGAGCCAGGAACGTCGGGGGTTTCACTGAGCCAAAAGTGTCCCGATTGCGTTTTCTTAAATCGCGACTTGAGAAAGTATATTGCGCTTTGCTCTTCTTCTGGGTCCGTCGGGATTCGGCTTGTACCATGGTGTTCGTATTCCGATAGATTCTGCTTAAAGAACTCCGCTTGCATGCCCATTAACTCTTGCGTTCCCAGAACGTCTGGATCAAATTGACGTATGGTCTTTATGACCAGCTCACGGCGATTTCTCCAATGGTTAGCGCCATCTTGGGCTTTGCCATTTCGGATATTGAAGCTCATGACTCTAACAGTCGATGCGTCAGGACTTTCTGCCGCGACTGAAGGTGCAGCAAAGCCACAATTGCAGATCGTCCCGATCATAGCCAAGAGTATCTGGCTCAGGATAAAGTGAATTGCCCTTTGCTCTCGTTCATGACGGACTATCAAAAGAAACGCTCCTGTGACGAGATCATATTGCGATTTCCAGAAGTTCTTTTTCAGATCTCGTTATGTGAGGTGCAAGCAAACTATTTCTGATGGACGGTAATCAATGGGAACACAATTCCATGGATTGTTCTCATCACTTAGCTCCGTGAACAGATCAACTTGCTCCAAGTCATCTTCCATGATGTTCGAATTCCATGCAGTCGTGAATGGTAGCTTAGACTTTAGTACGGCCTTGCCATGTTGACCGTAAGGATCATAGAGTCGTACCACAACTCCGTCGCCTTCTTCAGCAGGCTTAATGGTATCTAAGACGAGATCTCCCTCTACGGTGAACAGGGATTGTCCAGCATCGCTAGATGGTCGGTTGACCCAAAGGAGTGGCTGATTGAATGTGGTCGCCTCAGAGACAACTTTTCCTCTTCGCCAATCTCCTTGGTGTGGGACAACGGCATAGGAAAACTGATGCTTGCCAATATCGCAATATTTATCTGGGTAGGTAGGTGCTCTTAGTAAGCTCAACGCAAGTACGCCGCGATCCACACTAAACCCGTATTTGCAATCCGTGAGTAAGCCGAGCCCGTAACCAGGCTCAGAAAGATCGGCCCAGCGATGCCCTGGCACTTCGAATTGGGCCGCATCTGCCGCCGTATTGCGGTGTGTTGGACGTTCGGCAAACCCGAAGGGCATTTCAAACGTTGCGCGGTCTGAGCGGACCGTGGTGGGAAAGAGAACCTTGAGAAGCTGGTGCTCCTCTTGCCATTCGACCTCGCAGTCAAATTCCAGCCGTCGCGAATCTGCGTCCAAACGAACGGTCTGTGTCATGGTGCTGTTGCGACCAATTGATCGCTCGAAGACGATTTCAGCTCGCAACGGTCCTTTCGACTGAATTTCGCATCTTGATGCTGGCTCACAATCTTGCCCAGTTTCCAATATCGATGGTTCGACGTCCCAGGCATCCCAGAGGCTGGGCCGATCCTCGTGGAGTACCAATTTGTTGCCTGGCGTACTCAGAATTTGCCGGCTAGATTCCAGATCAACTAACTCGAGCACCTCTCCGCTCTCTGAGAGAACCACAGTCATTAGACCGTTCTGCAGATGCAGTTTTCCCTCGTGGAGTTCAACGGCCACGGGAACGAATGGCTTATTGCCAGGTACATGTCGACCAAAACCTACCGAAGGAGATTCTACAAGTGTCAGACCTCGGCCAGCAACATCCACTACCTCGCGGCGTGAGACACTTGTCGTATTTAGAGGCAACAATTCATTCGGCTGCGAATCGTCCGAAGCGAGTTGGTCGAGAAGTTCGTCTCGAATCGCCTGACCGTATTCCAGAATCGAGGCGAAATCGGCTCGTGCCTGTTCATGCACTTGCGCAATCGAGGAGCCAGGGAGAATGTCGTGAAATTGATTCAGCAACAGCTTTTTCCACAACTGATCGACACCCTCTTTGGGATAAACTGCCTGCGATTCACTGTGAGCCAATACGCCCACGAGTTCAATGTCGTGGAGCAAGCGTTCGCTTTTCCGCAGCCCCCGTTTCATCATTGCTTGGCTTGTGTAGGTAGCGCGATGCAGCTCCAAGTAGAGTTCGCCCACAATGGTCGGAATCGATCGAGTATTTTTCTCAAGTTGCTCAAAAAACTGTTCAGGAGTTCGCTGCTTACAACGTGGAACCCCAAGAAGATCTTCGGTTCGGCGTAATGTCTCTAGCATTTCGGGCGTTGGACCTCCGCCTCCGTCTCCGTGTCCAAAGAGGTAATAGGCATCATGTCCACGATCGGAATTCTTGTAGTTTGCCGCATGATAACGAAGTTCTTCGACTTCGCATGTTCCGCTGTAAGTGTCTGCCGGAGGGAAGTGGGTCAGCACACGACTGCCATCAGGGCTTTCCCAGTAAAAAGTGTGGTGTGGAGGCGAAGTGAAGCGATTCCAAGAGAGCTTCTGAGTCAGAAACTTGTCGATCCCAGCCAATTGCATGATTTGCGGCAATTGTCCTGAGTAGCCGAACACGTCTGGATTCCAAAACTCAGTGCAACGATGATCGAACCGGCTTTCAAAATAGCGCTGTCCAAAGAGGAACTGCCTACAAAGCGATTCGCCAGATGGAAGAATACAGTCCGGCTCAATATAAGTTCCCCCCACAGGGACCCATTGACCCGAATCGGTCTTCGCCAGAATTCTCCCAAATAGATCAGGGTTCTGACGCTCGATACATTCATACTGGTAGGCCTGCGAGCAGGCAAAAAGAAACTCGGGATAGTCGTCCATGTTTCGCACGGCAGAACTGAACGTTCGCACGGTCTTTCGGTAGGATTCCGCAAGTGGCCAAAGCCAGGCTGTGTCAATGTGCGCGTGTCCGATTGCGCTTAGCTCATGACACACTCCGCCGTTGCTTACGTCTAGCAACTTGGAGAGCATCTTGCGTGCGGTCCTCCAAGTCTTGCGGTTGCTTAGGTCCAGTGTGTTGCACACTGCGTTGAGATCGTAGAGAAGCTGTCCCGCCCACGCAGGATCAAGGGCTGGACGGACTAACGGTTTTTTCTCTGGGCCGATCGCTCTTGTTAGCTGGAGAGGGACTCGATCAGCCACAAGTTCCGTTAAAACCCGGACGTCGTGATAGAGGTCCCACGCGTCTTGATCGAAGCAGCGTATCTCGCACATTTCAAGCCAGTGTGACGACCTTGCAGAGATCTCTGGCCAAGGTAACCCCGGTACACCGTCCGCACCGAGCAAATGATTGCAAGCAACTTCAACAAAAACAGTAAATTCTTCGCCGCCAACTGCTTCTTCAATTAACATGGCCGTATCGCGTCCTGGATTAAAGCCTTGAACCGAACGACCCTCCATCCAAAGTAGTGCTTCACTGTTGCTACGCCATGCCAGATCAACTCGGCGACCTTTCCAATCTACCGGGACCTGAATCCTAAGTCGAAACCAGAAAGTTGCGAACGTTGGCCCAAGAGATTCACCCAATTTGACCGAGCGAAAATTTAGTGCCGTCGATTCAGAGGGTGGAATTCGTTCGACTGGACCTGCAATTTCGAGTTGCTCTACTCGATTACGTTCAGGATAAATCGCCTCGCCGAGTCTGTTCTCAAGAGACTGAATTCGTCCGAGAATATAGTTGCTTTCCCCAAGAAACGGCGGCGAGCTGGCAGGATGGTTTTGGCAAGAAGCGATGGGCTGGCGCTCTGCTATCGTTTTTTCTTGCTGCTGGTGCATAAGTGAGTTCGTGCCAGGTTCGTATCATGAAGAAAGTAATTTTGGAGCAGGACTAAAGACTTCGATGTGGAAACTTCGGGCCACGATTCTACTTCGTCTGGGTTGGCGGCCCGATTGAACCGCCGTCAAAGATTTTGAGATTCTTAGGTTCTAGGAGTAACGGACCTTGCCAGTTATCTATAGTGCCACCTCCCGCAAACCAGTCAGCACAAGCATTCATATATTCCACTGGATCGGGTCGCTCGAAAGAAGCGAGCGGTGGATTGATAAATTTACCAATACCTTCACAGTCAACGGTGCAAACACTCAACCGGTCACCTATAGATAAGCCCGCCTCGCTGGCCGCCCGAATGACTCCCATGGCTGCAGGTAGCGTTACGCAAAGCACGGCTGTTGTTTGGTCGTCGATCTTTTGAATCCATTTTCGAGCAACTTTAACTCCTGCTTCAAAAATATTTTCATCGACACCACAAGGCTCATCGACCAGTCGACCGCCCACTTCCTCACTTCTCAGCCAGTCGCCCCATTCGTCCATTCTTGCCTGAGTTATCGTGTTATGTCCCTGGATGTTGATGCAATCGATCCGACGGTGCCCTAATCGTTGTAAACGCTGCATCATGGAAATGATTAGTCGTGGCGGAAACAATACGATAGACGGCATATCGAAGTGCGTGAGATCTTCTGATAGTGCGACTACGCTGTTTGCATCGGTTAGCAACTCGGCTGTCCATGCGGGGATAGGTTCCGAGCTGGTCACCAAGAAAACGCCATCGAATGCTCTGATTGATTCCGTGAGAGCAGGGTCATCCCAATGGTGGTAATTGATAACTCGTATACGGTCTCCTCGCTGACGTGCAACGTTCTCCATGGCTGCCAACCAGAGTTGGAGATCCGGCGAAAACGACGTGGGAGAAATACTGGGCGAAACAAAAGCGATTTGCATTCCGCCAACTTTGTCACGTGCTTTCGAGCTAAGTACCAAACGCCGGTTGGGCGCCCGTACCAGTAAGCCTTTCCCCTCGAGGTCTTCAAGTGCTTTGCGAAGCGTGACCCGACTGACGCCAATGTCGTCGGCAAGCTCTCTTTCCGCGGGCATGCCAGTCAGGGCGTAGTCCCCCTCCTGAATTCGACGTTCGATCATGCTGGCAATTCGAAGATGCTTCATTTCGCAGATAATTTGTGGTCGCTGGTATTGCAGAAATATTTTGACTCAATGTTGGCCTAGACCAACAGATAGTCCATAATTGGTATACTGACATGCTAATCTAAAATTTCCATTTAGGGAAATCAAGTAGAGGCATTTTTACGTTTCCAAGGAGAATTTAGACTGACGATTGACAATAATACCAAAAATGGTCTATAATACGAAGCTCTTCTGTTGCTCCCGTCAGAAATTATGCAAGTATTACGCGTCCAATGCAGTCACAGTACCTACAACCAAGGACGTGCATCCGACAGCAAATGGCAATATCCGCGGTGCCGACTCCAGCTTACTTCCCTCAAAGAGGCCACTTGCGTGGGCCAGCTGCTACCGCTGGCTTCACCTTAGTCGAGTTGATGACTGTCATTGCAATGATCGGCGTACTGATTGCACTACTACTCCCGGCCGTTCAAGCAGCCCGGGAGGCCTCGCGACGGACTCAATGCACCAACAATTTGAAGCAACTCTCGATTGGGCTTGCCACTTTTGAGGCGGTACACGCCAAATTCCCGGCTGGGCAACGTTGGTCAGGCCCCCGATCGGATCCGGCAAGCTATGCGAGCGCATGGTCAGTGGCCTTACTCCCGCAAATAGAGCAACAGGCGGTCGCCAATCTGTTCGACACGCGATTTCCCCAAAGTGCTCCGCGCAATCTTCCTGCGACGAGTCAGGTTATTAGTCTCTACCTGTGCCCGAGTAATTCGCAGATCGAGTCACATCGATCCGAGTCTGGTCACTTGATAAATTTGGGTGGTGTCCCGGGTGAGGGAATGGCTTGCATGGACTATCTCGGCATCTCCGGTCCTGACAAAGATGCCAAGAATCCATTGAACGGCGAGCTCTATGGCCGACAGAGGGGCATCCTGATCGGTACCAAAGGCTTTCCCAACAGCGATAAGCTCACCGATCCTCCTCCCATCCGAGCCAAGGACGTAACCGATGGTCTGTCGAACACTACCTGGCTTACGGAGTGTACTGGGCGCGGTGCTGATGAAAAGCAAGGCATTGTCGATGCGATCCATGGCGCTTGGGCCTCAGGCAATAACGTCACTCATATAGACGGCGGCATTAACGATGACCCACTCCCACAGGCATGGCACAATGAGCGGATTCACTCGGACCACCCCGGTGGCGCCCTGTTCGCTATGTGCGATGGTTCAATTCACTTTCTGCCTGACTCGACCAGTAAAAAAGTGATTCGCTCCCTCTGTTCTCGCAACGGTGAAGAGCTACTGTCCGAGGACGCGCTCTGAAGACTGGTCGGCGGTTGCACTCATGAGGTGTTGCCTCATTGCGACAGAATCTGGCTAGGAAAAGTTGGTCACTTACCGCCGATGGTCGTTGGCAAACCACAATTCGCAAAGGCAAATGGATTATTTTCGCTGCGTGGTAAACCTTATAGTGAAAAATGAAGAAAGACCCTGACATGAAGAAGTGGATGGAACGAAGGTACATCGTCGCCCTGATCAGTTATTTGGGAGTCATGATTTGCCAAGTTTCCGTTGAAGCTAAGCCATTGAATGTGCTTTTCATTGTGATTGATGATTTGCGCCCGGAGGTAGGTTGCTACGGCAATGATTCCATGGTCACGCCAAATATTGATCGACTGGCGGCGAAAGGTATGAAGTTTAACCACGCCTATTGCCAGTATCCGGTCTGCAATCCCAGCCGCTCCTCGTTTTTGACCGGCAAGCGTCCAGATGAGCTCGGAATCGTTTCCAACCGAGTGTCATTGCGCAAAGAGTGGCCGAACATCATCACGTTGCCGCAACTGTTCCGTAAGAACGGATATTTCACTGCTGGACTGGGAAAACTTTTCCACCAGGGACTGGATGACAACGGCAGTCAAACCCTATTTCGCGACGCGGCATCTTTTGACTTTTCTTACAAAGCATTGGGAAATAGCCCGAAAATTGGAAAGAAGGGCGAAGGACGCAAAGCGGGTGAAGGCAGCATACCCTGGTGTAAGTGGCTGGCCGCCGAGGGAGGCGACGAGGCACAACCCGACGGTATGCTCGCTGCCGAAGCGGTGCGCGTTCTTGAAGAACATCACGACCAACCTTTTTTCATTGGTGTTGGGTTCCATAAACCTCATGATCCCTTTATTGCTCCGAAGGAGTATTTCGATCTCTATCCGCTCGATAAAGTCAAGTTGGCCCAGGATCCAGAGGATCGCATCCCTCTGTTGAAATATGCCCTTCCAAAGAGTTACGATTTCTCGAAGTTCACCGACCAAGATTGCCGTGAAATTAAACGAGCCTACCAGGCATGTACCAGTTTCTCGGATGCGCAAGTGGGCAAATTGTTTGAAGCGATGGACCGGCTGGAGCTGTGGGACAGCACGATTGTCTTGCTCCTGGGCGACCATGGATACCATCTAGGGGAACATGGCTGGTGGAACAAGGTGACCATCTTCGAACTCGGTGCGCGCGGCCCCATGATCATGTGGGTGCCCTGTGCCGAGGAGATGGGCCAAGAGACCGATTCCGTCGTGGAGTTTCTGGATATCTACCCGACGGTCGTGGACTACTGCGGGCTCAAGGCACCGCACAAGCTTTCGGGAAAGAGCCTGCGTCCGGTGTTGGAGAACCCTTCCAGCACTTGGGACAAAGCGGCCTATACGCAAGTTGTGCGAGGGGGAGTTGGGATGGGCTATAGCGTTCGCGTTGGCCCGTGGCGTTTCACACAATGGGGCAATGATGGCGAGGGGGGCATTGAACTCTATGATCACTCCAAGGATCAGCTAGAGTATTACAATCTGGCGGACCAACCCGAATACAGCAAACTTCGCAATCGCCTCGCCACATTGTTAAAGAAGGGTTTCCCCGTTTTGAATTGAAACGCTGACCTAGACCCAATTGAGACTCGCTATGGATTGTCGATGAATAGGGCCCAGTTTAATCAGACGTTGCTTCTCGTTGTCTTTTCCACACTCGCTTCGTGCCTCTGCCGAGCCTCTCTGAGTGCAGAAGTCTGTCGGCCCAATGTCATACTTGTGATGACAGATGACCAGAGCTTTGCAGACTTTGGTGTGAATGGCAACGAAGTCATCCTGACGCCCTATATCGACTTGCTTGCTGAGCAGAGTACATCATTCTCTCAGTTCTACGTCAGCCCCGTGTGTTCCGCGACCCGAGCCAGCCTGATGACAGGACGCTACAACTACCGAACTCGAGTCGTCGATACTTGGCTGGGGCGTTCGATGCTAGAACCCTCAGAGGTCACGCTTGCAGAGTCACTTTCCAAGGGGGGATATGCCACGGGAATTTTTGGCAAGTGGCATCTCGGCGACTGCTATCCCATGCGACCTACTGATCAGGGTTTTCAAGAAGCTCTGGTTCATCGTGGAGGAGGGCTAGCCCAGCCTTCCGACCCCTTGAACAATCGACGTCGATACACCGATCCGGTTTTGATTCACAACGGCGAGACGGTACAAACTCAGGGCTACTGCACTGATGTGTACTTCCGCGCCGCGGAGCAATTCATTGATCTAGCTGTCGCACAAGAAAAGAATTTCTTTGTCTACATTGCGACTAACGCACCGCATGGACCTTACCACGATGTTCCTGAGCGACTCCGCGCGCAATACGCGGCAGAAAGTGATCGACTACGCAGGTTACTGCCAGAAGATTCAGCGTCGGACGATCGCGTTGTTGATGATCTTACGCGAGTAGCTGCAATGATTACGAATATCGATGAAAATGTGGGCAAACTTAGACGATTCCTAGAATCTAGACGTCTGAACCAGAACACTCTTTTCCTATTTCTTTGCGATAATGGCCCGACGCCACGCCGATTTACCGGCAAGCACCGAGGAATGAAGTGTGAGGTACTTGAAGGGGGGATCCGCTCGCCTCTTTGGATTAGCTGGCCTGCTGGAATAAAGTCAAACGGTAAACTCAATGAAATTGCCGCACATATCGATCTGATGCCAACCATACTGGAGGCATGTGGCATTGAGCCGGATGCAAATATTCAACTCGACGGCCGCAGCTTGATGCCGCTGATTCAGAATGCCGATGTCGATTGGCCTGATCGAGAGATCGTCATTCAGGCGCACCGCGGCGGCGAGCCTCAGCGATATCACAATTTCATGATCCGAAATCAGCAATGGAAGCTAGTGCATCCCAGCGGTTTTGATCTGGAAACATTTGAGGGCACGCCTCAATTTGAGCTCTACGATACAGCTACCGATCCTGGCGAAATGCGAAACCTAGCCGAACTACATTCCGAGCTCGTCGACCGACTTCGAGCGGCTTACGACCGATGGTTTGACGACGTCTCGGCAACCCGCCCCAACAACTACGCTCCGCCCCGAATTCACGTCGGAACTGAGTTCGAGAAGGAGACGGTGCTGACGCGAAACGATTGGCAGGGAGAAAACTGGTCGAGTGAGACCGTTGGCCACTGGCAGGTGCGAATCGCCCGAGGCGGTATTTATCGGGCGGTCGTGCATTTCGAGCAGCTTGGTGACGAAGTCACTATCGAAATCGGCGACGTGCACCGTACAGTATCTTCAAATGGCCGAATGTCCGTGGCGTTCGATGAGATCCAACTCTCTCCGGGAGAGTGCTCAGTGACTGCGTGGGCAAGCAGACCGGGACGTTGGGGAGCCTACCAGATTTTCCTATCTCGTGTCGCAGAAAGTTATCCCACTCCCTAACTGCGAGTCGTGTGGCAAAGTAATCGCCGTGAGTCGGTAGAGTTGCTAGAGATCGAGAAATTCTCCAGGTGATTCTTCCTGAGAATCCAAGAATCCGTTCGACTCTTCGTAAGATGAAAAAGCTTCGTCATAGGTCCTTAACTTGAACTCGACTTTTTCCGCATCATTTGGCACAGCATTGCGAGCGAGTAAGCGGAGCGTTTGGTCGTTGATCGTTGCATCTGAAGGAGATTCGGTCTCTGGTCTAAGGTAATTGGGTTCGACGTTTGGCTGGTTATTCTTGGCCCACAGGACCATGCCTGCGTCTCTCGCCACGATCTGCTCTGCCACATCTGAGGCATCCGTCGCAAGAATTGGTTCAGAGACCGCACTTGCAAAAAGGCTTTCTGGCTGCTCAACCATTATTGGCGGCGGGAGCATGGCCCCAAAATTTCGTTGCCATACCAAGAAATCAGCCCCATCGACAAATCCATTTCCATTGCCATCTGCACCTGATCCAGGGGAAGTAGTAGTTCCGTAGGAGTCCGACCATTTGGTCAAATCATCCCCATCGACGACTCCATCCTGATCGTAGTCGCCGGTCAAAGCGGGTACCCCGACCAAGCCGAATACCGCCGTTTCAAGGTATGCCCCGGCGTTGCCTCGTCCGTCAGTTGGCGTAATGCGAATCTGATAGGTACCGGATACCAGGCCAGTAGTATCCCAAGTAGTTTCGTCAGACCACGTACTCACTCCTGCCCCAGTGTCATAGCCACTTTGCGATGCTGGGCTCGCATATTCGTAAACCTGACCTACAGGATTCCATGACGAACCACCGTCGTTGGCCCATTCGATTTGTACGTGGTTATCCTCTTGCACGGTCCATTGGTCCATCAAGCCAGTTTTCCAGTCGTCAATCATTGACCAGGCGATTGTGACAATGTTCTGGGGCGTGTCGACCATAGCTGAGGCGGTTTGCAACTCCGGTGCAGCCAAGTCGCCAAACGAGTGCAGCACCCTTACTTGAGCAATCGGAATGTTATTTCCAGTGATCCGAAAATCCGACCCGCCGTTCTGGCTGTTTCCAAAGAATGCGTCGTCCAAATAGAAGCGGGCGGTACGCCACTCGCCGCTGTTCTCAAGCGAAATCGGGCTGGCCACTTTATAGGCCACACTTGTCGAATCGTATTGAATGTTAAGGTTTCCAGAGCCAACGTCTTGATAGACCACTTCGACAATGGCGTTCAATCCCGCATGGACCTGGTTGGCAAAGTTGTCGTCAACTCGCATATACATGTACAGTGATAAAGGCGTCCCGGTGAGTTGCCTAACGCTGCGACCGCCGACGACTGTGGCCAAGGTCTGACCGTCGCCGGCGAACTCGAATTGTTGTAAGCCGTTTACGGTATTCGAGGAGCCGAGATCGACATCCACCGACAACATACTTTCCTTGATTACTCGAACGCGGCGAACGAACAGATTTCCGCCAATCTTCTCCAGAAGAAAATCAGCTCCTCCGTTTTGATTGTTGCCGAAGTAGGCGTCGGAAAGTTGGAAGCGGTGGGTTCGCCACTGACCACTACCAGTTAGTACGGCGGGTTCGGTTACCTTTTGGGAGTCGGTCGTGGAGTCGTATTGAGCATTGAACTGTCCTGGACCTGAATCGAGATACTCGACCTCAATAGTTACGTCGCGACCGTTGGTTTCTTGCAGCAAGAAGTTATCGTCTACCTGAAAGTACAAGCGATTGTCTAAGGAGTAGATCGCGTCGAAAGACTTTCCATCAACGGAGAAAGTAGTAGTTTGGATTTGGCCATCCGGATTATCGATGGCTGCAAGTCGATCGCTGCCGGAACCCTGCCAAACGGCCTCACCACCGACGTTCGAACGGTTTTCAAGTTCGGACTCGGTGGGAATAGTATCGTTAATCGAAACCTTGTCTTGGAGGGCCTGCTTCGCTGCTCCGGTCAGCGCCATCCACCAATCGTTGGGCATCGGGTCGCTCACCTGGTATGTCAACGGGTTTCCACCCGAATCTGTGTCCGGCACAGGTGGATCGTCGCTGGCAGGTATGATGTTGGTCCCTTCGTCATACTCATCGAACATGCCGATGAAGTACCAGGGGGCGTCGGTCTCATTGGCGGCGTCGCTGATCATCCGCCAATAAAAGTTTCCATCCTCGCGATCGCGTGAGGTAGCAGTACTACTGTTCTGCAGGTGAGTCCAAGAGAATCCAGGGAACACGTGAGGGATGTGTTGTGTTACACCGTTCAGTCTTGTTTCGTCGGAGGAGTAAGAGTTTCCACCCTTCCAATATCCTTGCCAGGGGATATAAGCATCGTGGAGGCCGGCGTTCGCGATTTGTGCCCCTGATTCAGAATGTCTGCCCGCTCCGACGACATACACTCCCCGCGAATGGAAGTAGTTAATCAGGTCGATCTGTTGCGCGGTGGAATAACTGTTGCCGCTGCTAACGTAGAGGCCAAAAATTGTCACGACTGGCATGCCATTCTCACGCTGATAGTGCGAGTCGTTGAGCATGTCGAGGCCATTTGTGTCGGTTAAGTATTCCCAGTCGTCTTTGACCTGTTGAATGACCACGTCACGTTGAGAGGTTGTGCCGCCGTTCTGAATGTCATACTCGATTGCCCATGTGCGTCCTTCGCGATGAGCTGCATCGCGAGCGTTTACCACTGGCCATTGTGGTTCGCCAATATAGGATCCGTCAGGTTGTTTATACATGAACGATCCACGAAACCGTTGCACCAAAACACCGTCGATGTCGTGCTCACGCATCCACTTAAAGTGGCGATTAACGACCGATGAATTGGCCGAGGAGAACAAGTAGGCTTGTTCTCCGCTGGCAGTAGCTACCCCCGGCACAGGAAAGAGTTCGCTCTGATCGTAGTCGTTCGCGTCGGGCCACTGCTCAATGGACCAGTCGCCTGGCTGCCCCCAATGGACATACCCTTCGTCGGCGGCATCATTGGGTGTGTTGAACCACCCTTGATAGCCGGCGAGGACCTTTCCGGTAAGCGTCGACGCATCCACCTCGCGGCTTGGTCCCGAGTAAGGTGCCTCCCAAGGGGGGGACCAAACCCAGTCCAGGCCGCTGTCCGGGAAGGGTTGGTCCGATAGTTCCACCGTAGAAATCGGAGCGCCGCTGGCGTTCACGCGAAAATCGTGACCATTGCCTCCGTTCGCGAACTGGACATTCTCCAGCAAGTGGTAAGAACTAACAAACTGCTGTGTGTCGATGCGGCTTGAACGAGTATGGAATTCTGTATCGTCAAAGTTGTCGGTAAGACTGTCGTACTCAACCTTGAGCTTACCCGACCCTTCGTCGAAATAGTTGACCCTCAGGTACATCGAGTCGCCCACTTGGAAACCGGGAAAAGCTGCTGGGCTCGTGTTGTAATAGAGGTAGGCGGGACCAACATGAACGTTGACACCATTTCGCTGCCCGGCGACCCATGTTCCGTCGCCACTATTGGAAGAGGGCGCATTGAAGGTCACGGTTGTGAGTAATAGCCGGTCTTCAAGCTTCTCGAAAGTTGTCCTGCGATCAGCTAAACTAGGCGGGCTCTTACATTTGGACCTCTCACGCGAGTTCTCGCCCATTCTCTCTCCAATCTAGATCTAGTAGTCGACAAGTAGCCAGCAGATCAGTATTATACCAAAATCGGTACTCCATGGAAGTTTTTGGCGAGTCTTTTATTGGAAAATTGCAAAAACAACTCCAACTAGATCTTACTGTCTAAAGCTTGCTAAATATACCAATACTGGTACACTCAAGATTGCTGGCCATTTGTTGATGTTAGAATAGCCGTAATAGATCAAGCGAATTCGCAAGTTGGCGGCAATTCCTTTTTTTACCTTATTTTCTTCTGACTGTGTTCAATGGGTCGACCGATAGCTCCCGGGGCTTCTCGCCCCGCAGGGCGTGCCATTCCTCCCATTTAGTCTTAAGTGATGGAACGTCTACCAAGGTGGTCTTTCATGGAAGTAGATAATTAGGCAATTCAAGATACTAATCAGGACATTAAATGGGTCTACGAAATAGGAAATTGGTCTTTGAAACTCTTGAGTCTCGCGAGCTGCTTGCGGCAAACCCTATCATCACCGAATTCATGGCGTCCAACAGCAATACGCTGGAAGATGGTGATGGCGCAACCCCCGATTGGATTGAGATTTATAACAAGGGAGATCAGGGCCTCGATCTCGCCGGGTATCGGCTAACCGACAATGCGACAGATACCAACAAATGGGTGTTTCCCAGCACCGTGCTTGGAGCGGGTGACTTTCTCACAGTTTTTGCTTCAGGAAACAACACACCTGATTCGGCGGGCAACCTTCATACGAATTTTTCTCTTTCGGCCGGTGGCGAGTACTTGGCACTCGTGAATCCAAGCGGAAGCATACTATCGGATTATGGCCCCAACGGGACAGACTACCCGGCACAGACATCGGATGTCTCTTACGGATTGGCAATGAATACCACTTTGACCAACGCGGCTACTCCCAACAGCAGCTCGCAGTATTTGATTCCCACGAATGGGTCTGTTGACGCAACATGGACCCAGCACAGTTTCGATGACATGAGCTGGCAAACGGGGACGGCGAGTATCGGTTACGAGAATTCCCCGGCAGATTACGCGGGCCTCATTCAAACGACTGTGCCGACGGGTACGACCTCTGTCTATGTGCGGATATCTTTTAATGTCCCTGACGCAGCCACCTTATTAGACAAGCTTCAAATGAAGTATGACGATGGCTTCATCGCATACATCAACGGCACACGAGTCGCTAGCGATAAGGCACCCGCTGTAGGGGCCTACAACTCCGTCGCGACAGGAGATCATCCTGATGGGTTGGCAGTGGATTATGTCGACTTCGATCTGAGCCAATATTCTTACACACTGAACGTTGGTGCCAACACGCTCGCTATCCACATGCTCAATACGAGCAGTAGCTCTGATATGCTTTCGGTCCCGAACTTGGTACTCACCTCTGGCGGAGTGATTGAGCCGCAGGTGATTGGCAGTTTGGCATCGCCAACTCCTAATTTGCCTAATACCAACTTGCGCGCTTCTGATGTCCAGTTTTCGCGAACTGGTGGCGTTTTTGTCGGTTCTTTTCAGCTTTCGATGACTGCGGGTGCCAATGAGTCGATTCGATACACAACAGACGGCACGAATCCGGATCTCAATTCGCCTCTATACGCTGGTCCTTTTACCGTCAATTCGACCCAGCAAATTCGCGCTCGCGCATACGGACCGGTGGGCCAGGTAGGCAATATCAAAACCGAAACCTACGTCAAAGCCTCCTCGTCGGTAGGGAGCGTCACCTCAGACCTTCCGATCATTGTGCTAGAAAACCTCAACGGGGGGATTCCCGACGAAAACTTTCAAGACTCGACATTTTCTTTGTACGACGTCGATTTAGTGACGGGGCTCAGCTCATTGTCCAATCCTGCCGATGTCACCTCACTCAGTGCCCAACATCGACGCGGTAAGAGTACGTTTGGCCAGCCCAAGTTAAATTTGCGAATCGAGTTACGCGACAACTTTGGTGAGGACAGAAGTGAATCGCTGCTAGGTATGCCCTCCGAATCGGACTGGATTCTCTATGCTCCCTGGACCATCGATCGAACCATGGTGCGACATGCTTTGATTTATGACCTAAGTCGTCAGACCGGCACTTGGGCTCCGCGCACACGTTATGTCGATGTCTATTCAAACTATGACGGCGGTGATCTCACAGATAATGATTACGTGGGCACTTACGTTTTGATGGAAGTGATCAAGCGAGATGATAATCGCGTCGATATCGCTGAACTGACTCCAACTCAAAATTCAGCGCCAGACATCACAGGTGGCTACATTCTTCAAATCGATGAAGCCGAACCGAATGATGCAAGCTGGGATTCCTCGCGTGGCTATCCTAAAGGCAATAGTCAATTCGTGCACGTTGAGCCTGAGCGAATCGACATGACTCAAGCCCAGGTGGACTACATTCGCGACTATGTAGAGGATTTTGAAGATGCTTTATTCGGCCCGAATTTCACCGACCCAGTACTCGGCTACCAAGCCTACCTTGACGTCGACGCCGCGATCGATTTCCACCTCTTCAATGTCTTCTCGGGCAATCCCGATGCGTTTCGTCTCAGCACCTATTTGACGAAAGATCGTGGCGGAAAACTGGCATTTGGCCCTCTTTGGGATTTTGATCGAGCGATGGGTCCCGATGAGGATAATCGAACAGCAGATCCTACCAAATGGATGTCTGACGAAGCCTATCTATGGGTTACGCAATACTGGAATAGGTTGTTTCAGGACGCCAACTTTGAGCAACGGTGGGTCGATCGCTGGCAAGAACTTCGTCAAACCGTATTCAGCAATGCCAATCTTGAGGCCACTCTCCAAAGCCATACTGATCAGCTTACCCAGGCCCAAGCCAGGAATGCCGCTAGATGGGGCAGCGGCATTGCCCCCAATGGCGGCCCATTGGCAGATCCGGGGCTGACCGGTTGGGAAGGTGAGATTAGCCATCTCGAAAATTGGTTGGTTCAGCGAGCGAACTGGATCGATACGCAGATGATTTCAGCGCCAACCTTTGGTCCTGAACCTGGTAACGTAGCTGTTAATACTCAGGTAACTCTCTCGGCACAACCGGGAGCAAACATCTACTACACCCTCGATGGCAGCGATCCGAGGGCCAGTGGCGGCGGAATCAAGGTTGGCGCTTTTCACTACACCGGTCCGATCACGGTGACCCAATCGACGGAGATTACTGCTCGAGCGAAAAAGTCGGGCGATTTCTTCAATGGTTGGAGCGGGGCCGTGACGGGACTCTTTTCTCTTGAAGTCCCCGCAGACGCATCAAATCTACGGATTACCGAACTCCAATATCACCCCGCCAATCCGACTTCTGCAGAACTCGCCATCGTTCCAGATGCCGAGGACAACGACTTCGAATTCATCGAGTTGCTAAACATCAGCAACGATGTGATCAGTCTCAATGGTGTTAAGTTTATCGGTGGCATCTCGTTCGAATTCAGCTCCGGAAACGTAACCTCACTTGCACCAGGCGAAAGTATTGTGGCGGTTGAAAACGAAGCGGCGTTCATCGCCCGCTACGGCAATGGAATATTGACTGCTGGTAAATACACGAATGATCTTTCCAACGGTGGAGATCATGTCGTTCTCACCGACGGCAACGATCAAATTATCCACGACTTCACCTATTCCGACGATGATCCTTGGCCGACGATCGCGGATGGTGGTGGCCCATCCCTGGAAGTGATTGATACCGCTGGAAACTACAACAGTTCGAGCAATTGGCGGGCGAGCGCTGGGAATGGAACGCCGGGAATGCAAACCGTGAGTCAACCGGCCGATTTTGATAATGACTCCGATGTAGACGGTGCCGACTTTCTTGCCTGGCAGCGTGGATTCGGAATTTCCTACGATGCTAACCACCTTAACGCCTGGCAATCCCATTATGGTGAGAGCGTTGAGACGCTGGTTTCCGCCCAGCTAAGATTTACTGAAAACATTGTACCAATTTCCCCAGCTCAGATGAGCAGTGAACCGTTGGTCGGTCCATCAGGCTTTTTCTTGTTAAGTTTAGCCTCGCCTTTCCGCTCCGGAGCAGACGAGGCAGAGCTTGAACATGTTGCCGCCGTCGATCTCGCATTTGAGCAGTTGCAGCGGATCGCCACATTCAATTCCTCGCGAGATTCTGGGATGGACGAAAAATACCTTTCGGCTGACTCCTCACGTTCCGATGGCATTGAGACCATCGACGACCGGCGCGATGACGACGAATTCTGGGGCGCAGTATTCGACGAAGTTTTCACGGTCCAGTTCGATTCCTAAAGAGCGGAGTCGTAGTCCCAACTCGCAGAGACATTGTCCCCATTGTGTATATCCCTACTTCTCAACACGCTCTGAATGCCATGGAACCGATAAGCCTCGCTGACATGGACTCCCATGCGTTAATGAATCGTGTCGATACCAAGTATGTTCTGGGCATTGCCCATCTGCCAGAGCTATTGGAGAGCGTCGGGTATTCCTACCGTGTGCTGTGCGTCGAATCCGTTCGACTTTCTCCCTACAGTACGCTGTACTTTGACACGCCCGATCATGAGTGTTATCGGCAACATCACAATGGAAAGCTAAACCGACTCAAATTCAGGATTCGCCAATATCAATCGTCGGGGGCATGTTTCCTGGAGGTGAAGGCGAAGAATAACAAAGGTCGGACCAAGAAACAGCGGATTGCAATTGACAGATTTGAAGAATCACTTTCTGCCTCGTCGCGCGGCTTTATTGAAGCAGTTACCGGATATTTTCCCGAGCTGATTCCCCAACTATGGAGCTCCTTCTCCCGAATCACACTGGTCAATCGCAATCAACCTGAACGTGTTACCCTCGATCTTGATCTCGCATTCAGTGATGGCGATACACGACGCAGCTTACCTAATATCATCATTGCAGAAGTCAAACAGGAGTTGGACGAGCGCCGCTCGCCGATGCGACAGCATCTGCACCGACTTCATATCCTGCAGATGCGAGTAAGTAAATACTGTCTGGGCATGATACTTCTCAAGCCCCATCTAAAATGTAATCTCTTTAAAGCAAAACTCCACGCAATTCGGAAAATTGCCTGAAAATACCTATGAATACAGTCCTCGCATTGCTACCTGAAAGTGAAATGAGTAGAGAACTTCTCGAGGTTCCAGTATTCGACGACGACATCTTCAAATTGCTCTTCCGATACTTGGTCAATATCATCGTAGTGACCGTGATCGTACGGTTCATCTATTACAAACATTCGAGTAGCAAAGACTGTCTTTTCACTTTTTTCATGATTAACACGATGGTCTTCTTCATTTGCTTCACGCTGAAGAAGTTCGATCTGGGCTTGGGAATGGCTTTGGGCCTTTTTGCGATTTTTGGGATCCTGAGATACCGTACCAGTACGATTCCCATCAAAGAGATGACCTATCTGTTTATGGTCATCGGGGTGGGTGTGATCAACTCACTTGCCAACAAGAAAATGAGCTATATGGAATTGGCGTTTACTAACCTCACCGTCATGGGCTTGGCTGCTGTGTTGGAAAACATATCCTTATTCAAAAGCGAAATGCGAGAAACGATTGTTTATGAGAAGGTGGATCTCATCCGACCTGAGAACCACGCTGAGCTAGTGGCCGATCTTGAGAAGAGAACCGGTTTGAAACTAAGCCGCCTCGAATTGGGGGAAATCAACTTCTTGCGCGACACGGTTTCTATCGACCTGTACTATTATCCGCACGAACAAGCCCGACCACGGGAAGACTGCATCGAAGTCACCATGAGAACCCCGAGAGAATAGCCCGAAACACAGGGTGCCGGATGGCAATGCATATGGCTGTTCTTGCTGAGGTCTACACATGGTTCAAACCTAACGTAGTTCCAAATCGCTGATATTACAGTCGCATCTCTGAAAATTGTCTTTTTCCTTGAGA
The DNA here is from genome assembly GCF_007860015.1 of Bythopirellula polymerisocia. GTDB lineage: Bacteria > Planctomycetota > Planctomycetia > Pirellulales > Lacipirellulaceae > Bythopirellula > Bythopirellula polymerisocia. Next base: position 87,298 of record NZ_SJPS01000009.1, on the reverse strand, counting down.
ATCCCCTTGAAAAACATTGACAAGCAGACCAATATTGGTATAGTTGGAATTGTTCGCTGCTTTTCACTACCTAGTTCGATGTACTTTTCGACGAAATCCTCGGCCACTTGGGCTGAGTGTTAGCTAGGAACGAAGACTGCTCGTGATGATTTATTCGGCACAGGAATCGGCGATTAAAAAATATTGGGGCTCTAATTTTAACTGGGTGCTTAAGAGTGTTTAACTTAAGAATTGTTTAGCGTGTGAGGGATTTTGTAGTTGACGTAGCACCATTCGTTTGGTGGCACACGAACTACCTTTTTTTATTTTTTGCGAGGGAGGTGAGCTCATGAAAAGAGCAAGCTTAATGAGTTTAGTGGCCGTCCTGTTGATGGCTGGCCAATTGACCGCCGCAGACATTCGTTACCAGACGAGTGGCGACTGGTTTGCTACTGTGGCTGTAGATGGATTCGGCTGGCAGGCCCCCGGTCTGCCTGGCGTTAACGATAACGCCCGATTTAATTGGGGAGGCAACACGGTTACGCTAGCCGGCGCTGCTCCAGATGTTAGGAGCCTTCAAATAGGCGTGGATGAGAGCGGTACACTGGAGGTCAATAACGGTGGAGTAATTTCCACAACCACCAGCACAGGAAATGGAGATGTGCTTGCTGGAAACAACAATGCCAACGCTACTGGCACGCTGACCGTTAACACTGGTGGAATAGTAAACGTCGGAAGAATTCTGTGGGCGGCAAACAATAACTCTACCGGTTTTATCAATATCAACAGTGGTGGAGTTGTGAACGTTGCGAGCCATCTGTGGTGGGGAGTCACTGGAACTGCTACCGTAAATATCAGTGGAACTCTCCAGCAAAACGGTGGTATTCTGGGACTTGGCACGAGTAACGCTTCTACTGCCTCTGGCGGTTCTGCCACGGTAAGTATTCTGGACGGCGGGCTTATGGCGCTGAACAATATTTCCGGAAATCCGGGTTTGCCTTCAATTCAGGCTGGGTCGAGCATTGATATTAGCGGCTCCGGTCAATTGACCCTTCCTGGTGATTTTGTTGGTCTGCTGACTGATTATGCAAACGCAAACAAGATTGGTGGTAATGGCGTTCCCGGAATGTCCAATCTGACGATTGACCTGACCAAGAATCCTGGCTTCACTACGGCCTATGTAGCCATCCCTGAGCCTGCAGCCTTGCTTCTGCTGGGTCTAAGTCTAGGCGGAATTTTGATCAGCAAGCGCCGCTAACCAGAATGGTTACTTGGACGTGGCCCAGCCACGGTCCGTAAATCGGGGTTGAACTAAGCTGCGGCGCGGCTTAGTTCAACCTTTTTTGCTTTCTCAGTTGCATCGGAGAGCAATTTCTCGTAACTCAGAACGATTATTTCATTGGCTCATCAAGTGCATCTCACAACTAGCAGTCTTCGGATGAAGCTCCAGGAAAAGTTTCAGGGTACTGGCTGCATCAAATTTGTCATAACGGAATACACAGTATGAAGCGTCGCGACTTCCTCTATCGTACGTCCGCGCTCCTAGCAGCGACTGTCATGCCTAGCCGATTGCTGGCCGCCAACTCCGATAAGGCTTCGAGGGTGCCGCTTGGGCTGGACGGTTACTCACTGCGTGGGATGAAGTGGAAGGCGACTCCGCTGATCAAGTTCGCCGCTGAGCAAAACCTTGATGCTGTGCTACTAAATGGCCTGAACTACTTCGAAAGCCTCGAAGACTCACACTTGCGGAGCTTGAAGGCGTTAGCAAACCAGACGAACATGAGCATTTATATTGGTGCTGGGGGAATTTGCGAGGAGTCGGCCTCCTTCTCAAATGAACATGGCGACGCCGCGGCGCTGCTCGCGAAAGGCATCGATGTCGCTAAAACCGTCGGTTCGCCCGTCGTCAATGTCCGCATCGGGAGCATCAATGATCGCTACACCGGAGGTGGTATCGAATCTCGTATTGCCGAATCCATCAAGGTACTCAAAGCACTCAAGAGTCGCGCTATGGACGCGGGCGTTAAATTTGGCTTCGAAAACCACGCGGGCGACCTGCGGTCAGAAGAAGTACTGGCTCTGATTCAGGAAGTTGGCAGCGATGTATGCGGCTCGATGTTGGACCCTGGCAACGCGCTGTGGTCCATGGAAGATCCGATGCAGCACGTTCAGACGCTGGGCCCCTACGCGGTCTGCAGCAGCATTCGTGACTATATGGTGTGGCAGTCCGCAGAGGGCGCTACGTTTCAATGGACCGCCATCGGCGAGGGTTTGATGGACGCTCCAGCGTATGTCAATCACCTGGCAACCCTGTGCCCTGGGGTGCCGCTTTTCGTTGAAACCATTTCTAATAGTCAACGTCCGATTCCGTACTTGGAGGACGAATTCTGGGAAGGCTTCCCCAATCTCAAAGCGAGAGGAATCGTCGGGTTTTTGAGGCTGTGTCGTCAGGGACACGCAATGGACGTTGTTAAACCTGAATCTGGCGTTGACCAAGACGAATTCGATCAACAACATCAACGAGCGCAATTTTTGAAGAGTGTAGCGTACTTGCGAAAGCACTGCGGTGCGGGATTGACGCAACGATGACTGGCGCTACCTAATTACAAACTTCGGCATAAGGATCGCATGTGTTTTCCTCCATCACCCGTCGTGATGCCCTCAAGAAACCTTCCTAGACTCTCCCGAGACAAACGCAATCCTAACACGGGATTATCGAGCCGAGTCTCTCTCGCCGACTGCCGATCGCGTCTAGAAATCTGTCCCAACAACCTTGAAATCATTCTGCTCCGACAGTAGCAGTGAGTCTGGCAATACTTATGGAGCGGCTCGCTTCTTGGGGGCCCAATCAAAGTCTTCTCCCTTGATCACGAGCTTGATTTCACCTCTGTTCGGACCGGGTGATGCAAATGCCTGCGGAGCGGCCGCTTCCAGCTCTCTCTTGATGTCCTTGTATTCTGGATGCAACGCCAAGTTGTCCCATTCGTTCGGGTCCTGCTTTACGTGATAGAGCTCTTCGGTATCATCCGCATAGTGGATGTAGCGCCAATCTTGATTCATCATGGCATATTCTCCCGGTTTCATCCCCGGCAGCAGAATGTCGCGGTCCTTCGCCAACGCCGGATCCTTCAACACCGGCGCCAGTGAGACGCCGTCGCGAGACATCCCATCCGGCACGGCACACAACTGGATCAGTGTAGGAAACATATCCATCAGACTGACTGTCGCATTCACCTCGACCCCTCGAGTAATGCCAGGACCCGACCAGATGAACGGCACATTTGAAGTGCGCTCCCAGAGTGTGTGCTTTCCCCAGTCAAATTTCTCGCCGTGGTGATAGCCGTGGTCGCTCCATAGCACTACGATCGTGTTGTCAGCATTTGGCCCCGACTCGATCGCATCGAGCAACCGCCCCAGCATTGCATCGGCATAGGAGATGCATGCAAGATAACCAAGTATTGCATCATCAACCGCGCCCAGCCTTTCCAAGCGTTTGTGATGCGCGGCGCGTGCCTCTTTCGCCTTGCGTATCTTTGGCGGTAAGTCCTCCAGATCGTCGGCCCGACAAGGAGGCAATTCGATTTTGTCGGGATCATAGAGATCAAAATACTTTTCTGGCGCATAGTTGGGGAAATGGGGAGCGTAGAGTCCGACCGCCACGAAGACCGGCCTGTTATGTTTCTTCCTCAATAGATCACAAGCCCACTCGGTGCGGATGGTATCGGCCATCTTCTCCTCGTTCTCATTGAGTACTCTGCCCCACTCCAAGAAGAATTCATTTGCTGGCTTTCGGTCGTGATTGAAAATGCTGTTAGGGTAGGGAATTGGTAATGCGGGGTCATCCACAGTCCAGCTATCGAGGGGCCAGCCTCTCTTCTTCTGCTCCTCCTTGCGCAGAAAGAACTCATCCCAACCTCGCCGATCGACAAATCCAGCCGGATGGTGAAACAGCTTTCCTGCACCAAAAGTGGCGTAGCCGCCTTCTTGCAGGACCTTCTGGAGCGGGATGATCTCCGGATGATCGTGGAAGTAGACTTGAGTTGTGTAGCACCCTGTAGTGCTGGCATGTCGTCCCGTGAAAATGGCAGACCGCGATGGCGCGCAGAAGACCCCAGCCGTGTGGGCATTAACGAAGTTGACGCCCGATCTCGCCAGACGATCCATGTTCGGCGTAATAGCTTGTTCGTGGCCTAACGCCCCGACCCAGTCGTTCATATCGTCCACCGCGAAAAAAAGTACGTTCGGTTTCGAATGTTCGGCAGATGCCGACACGGAAACAGCAAACAAAATTTGGGTACCAATCAGAGTTTGGAGAAGCTTCTGCATGTGTGCCTTGACTTTCGATAAGTGCGCAGTTCTGAAAGAGTAATCAGAGTGGGAGTTACGGAACAGCTTTCGTTCTAGGTATTTCACCGCGGAGCATTTCCCCTGCCTTGCCGACGAGTCGCAGATAAAAATCACTTGGCAAACCTTCATAGGTAAGGAATTTCCCACCGTTGCCTGTTGGTGGCTGGTTAGTGCATTTAAAGATCGCTGTTCCTTCGTCAACTTCGTCGAACATAGCGACATACAGCATCTCACAACCCGCTTGCTTGGCACCAATGGCCTGCGACCATAGGAATTTACCCTTTTGCCTTGGAATAGAATCGAGATCGCCGCCATGGAGGTTGTGCCAACTAAAGCCAGGAAAGACGACCGGCATGTAAGACAACTCGTGCTGGTCGCACCACCGTTGGTCAGGGCGCCAGTACTTTTGCATGTGCTTGGCGACTTCTGCTTCGTTCCGGTACCTACCCACCGTCCAGGGACTAAGCACGTCAGCCAATTCGAGAACCTCAAGCAGTTGCGGATCCGGAATCGCGTCTCGTTCCAGTTTCCGCCAGCCTGTGGGAACGCCCAGGATCACCGTGCAGCCGTCTTCCTTAAAGCACTCAATCAGTTCTCTACATTCGGCAAGAGAGTAATCGCGTGACTTAGTTTTGCTGCCAAAACCTACGCCCCAAATGGCCACGACTGGCATCCCATCGTGCTGTTGGTAAGCCGGGTCCTCGGCCAGCCGCGTATCGCTGCGCAACCTCCGCCAATCGTCACGAACGTTTTTCAACTCACCTGCTTTCAATCCGGAGAGATCGTACATTATCGCAAACGAGCGACCTGCTTGTCCGGCTCCTTGGCGGACATGGCCAAGCACGGTGTCGTAGTTATGTAGCACCACCTTGTCTTTCAATCCATTAGCGAATCGCTGAAGAAAGACGCCATCAATTCCATAGTCCTGCATCCACCGAAAATGCCTCAGTACGGTTTTCCGATTGTTGCTGCTGAAAACCTTGGCTATGCTGCCGTCGGTGTTCGTAAAACCGGTGTCGTACAGTTCGTCCGGATCAAACTCGGACAAGTCGGGCCACAGATCGACGGTCACGTTCCCGGGTGCAAAGAGTTGTTTACGATTTCGCGCCCAGTGCTTCCAACCAAGTTGAGCACCATCCCCTTCGCAATTGAACCACCCCTGATAGCCGCACATGACTTTGCCCGTCAGCGTGCTTCGGTCGGCTTCTTGACTCGCGACACTGCTGTGTTCGTCATCGACAATCGTTTTCATTTCAGCGGTTAACCGCGCAACGATGTCTGGATGCTGCAAATACAGATTTGTTGTCTCACCAGGATCATCGGCCAGATTGTAGAGTTGGCCTGACGGACCACCTGCCACAGCTTCGATAAGTTTTGGTTTTGAGAATCCCCCCGAACCAAGTTGCGTGATCAACTTCCAATCCCCGCTGCGAATCGTCATCATCGAAGGCTGGCTACCGGCTCGCATTACGAACTGATTGCGAACGGAAGTATCGTCTGCAGATTGACCGGTCAGTGCAGTCAGGAAATCGAAACTGTCGGGACCGGCACCCTCTGGTAGTTGGACCCCCATCACGGAGGCAAAGGTTGCCAGAAAATCGGTGAAGCAAACAAGCTGATCGCTGATAGTGTCGCTCTTGACTCGCCCTGGCCAGCGGACAATCAGTGGCATGCGATGTCCCCCCTCCCAAGCATCCGATTTCATTCCACGAAATTGCCCTGTCGCATCGTGCCCCAATCGCTCGGTATCCACGTCGTACCAACAGGGACCATTGTCGGAGGTGAAAACCAGCAGCGTGTCGTCAGTGATGTCGGCTTCGTCAAGCGCTGTGAGGACTCTGCCAATCTGGGCATCGACCATCATCACAAAATCACCGTAAGCCCCAGCGGTACTCTTTCCGACATACTCTTCGGAGGAAAGCCAGGGAGTATGAGGAGCCGGATACGCAAGGTAGAGCATTAGGGGCTTGTTCCCATCGTTTGACGCGTGCTCTTGAATCACCTGGATCGCTTCGTCAGTGAACCGAGGTAGTACCTCATCCAATTGAAGGTCGGGCGCAATACCACCTGCTCGCCAAAACTCACCCTGATTCGAATTCCAACCCGGACTGTGGTGGGCTGCGATCTTGTCGGTCGGCGGCGAGACTGCTCGGTTGCCTCGAATGTAGAAATACGGCGGAATGTCCGTTGAGGCACGAATACCGAAGAATGAGTCAAATCCGCAATCCGTAGGTCCGCCGGGTAAAGGTTCGTCGTAACCGTTCTCTTGGAAGCCAAGATGCCACTTTCCGACCATAGCCGTGTCGTAGCCTTCACGTTTTGCCAAGGAAGCGACCGTCAACTGACCGGGCTCAATCAATGGCTGCTCGGGCCAGGGCGACACATCCGTCCGAAACGGGTATCTCCCCGTCATCAATCCGTATCTCGACATGTGACAGAGCGGTCCAGGTGCATGCGCATCGGTAAACCGCATACCAGCACGAGCAATCGAATCAATGTGCGGCGTCAGAATCTTCGACTCGGGGTTGAAGCAACCGGGATCACCGTAGCCCATATCGTCGACCAGGATCACTACGATATTCGGATTATCTGCAGAACAACGGACGCTGCAGAGAAGTATCAAGCTTGTGCACAAGAGTCTCGAGAAAATTTGCGACATGAGGTTCTATCCCATTTTTTTCCTGGAAGTATCCGTTCTTGGCTATGACCGAATTCTCGCCATTCGTCAGCCCGCTCGCAGGTCTTGCCAGAAGGTGACGTGTATAATCAAACCATCGGAAAGGACACGCTTTCTCTCCCGAATCTGGGCGACAGCCCGACGAATGCCTGTGCCAAGTTGGCGCTGTAGGGGAAATTCAAGCCAAATCTTGACAGATAGACCAATATTGGTATAGTCAGGGTATCGGCTGTCTACTTACTTATCAAGCGGTTTCTGTGACCAGAGAAAATTCGAGAAATGATGATTTTATGATTCGCTTCTTACAGGGGACGTTGGCCCTCACGTTGTTAGTCGGACTAGTTGGGGTTTGTAAGGCGGATCCCACGGTCGGAGTCTATTACTACCCTTGGTGGGGGGCCGGTCAAGGTGGACATACTTTTGACCAGACACTGCGTGCCCATACAACGCCCAACACCCAGCTGCCCGCAGTTGGGCCTCAGTATAGTAGCCGAGACGCGAACGTAATTTCAGCGCACATCGACCAAAGCCACCTGGGCAACATCTCAATGTGGTCGATGAGTTGGTGGGGGCCGAATTCGTACGAGAATCAAACCATCCGCAACAATATCCTTCCCCATCCCCGCGCTTCGGAACTCAGCTACACGATTCACTACGAGACGGGTGGACGACTTGGGGATCATAACAATCCGAACTATTCCAATTTGACTCCCGATTTTCAGTATCTCGCAACAAATATCTTCAGTGATCCTAATTATATGCGAATCGATGGTCGTCCAGTTGTCGTCATGTATCTAAGCCGTGTGTTCTTCGATGACGCCGCAGGTGCTGCCGCGCTAAGCAATATGCGCACTACGATGCAGAATCAGTACGGCTACGATCCGTATATCATTGGCGATCATCTCTTTAATTCAGTAGCGGCGGGTGCTTCGAATATGGACGCGATCACCTCTTTCGACGTTTACGGACAAGTTTTCGGAAATGGAGTGGTGAATCAAACAAAAATTGACCAATTAGCAAATATTTATTCCAACGCCCAGAATGTTGCGAACAATGCCGGAGTCGACTTCGTTCCTGGCTTGGCACCAGGTTACAACGACAAGGCCGTTCGCCCAGGGCATCTCCCTGCTGCTCGGTATTTTCCGGGTGAACCCTTTGGCACTGCTATGGAAGCCATGCTCCAAGATGCAGTATTGCCGCATACGGACGTGGATATCAACGACTTGATCCTAGTGAATTCGTTCAATGAATGGCACGAGGACACGCAGATTGAAGCTAGCGTGATTGGCCCGTCTACAAATACTGACGATTCGCCGGGGGGAATGGACCTTACAGTCGGCAGATATTACGAGGGTTATGGCAATCTTTACCTCGACATTCTTCGTAACGCGACACAAACCACGCAGCCGATAACCCCGGCTGAAATTAGGTGGGGCCGTGGCACCGCTAATGGCATGTTTGTCGGCAACTATACGGACTTGGCTAACTGGAATGCTGACAACGTTGCTCCAGACCCACCTCGCGTCCCTGGTCCTGGTGACAGGGCACGAGTTGATCGTTCCGGCACGGATATGACAATCAACTCGACGATTGTCGCCAACGATTTTTTATTTGGAGTCGACGAGGCAGGTCAGACATTTACTTTTGAGGCTGGTGCGGATGTAACTCTCGCATCGAACCTATTCGTGTCATTCAATAGTGGCGATATCATTTTCGAAGTCCAGACTGGCTCCTCAATTTCGATCGGAGGTAATTTTTTACTCGGTCAACATGACGGCAAACAAAGCGGCCAACAATTCATGAATGATGAAGATATCACAGTGACTATTGCTGGCATGGTCGACAACATGGGGGATGTTATTCTGGGTGATCGGTACGGGCTCGTTCCTGCCACAACTTCAATGGATGTGGATGTCTTGCTGGATATCACAACGGGTACCCTCCGGACGTCCGATATAAAATTTGCTCCCAATGGTGATCTAGCCACCTATCTCGCCCCAGCGAACAATAACACGATGGGCGTTCAGATCGGAGACGAAGGCTTGATTGTTATCGTCGGCTCGGACTCCACCGCAAAAATGAACAACTTGATCGCAAACGGACTGCTCTACACCAACAGTGCAACTGGCTCGATCCAAGTAAGTTTTGACGGTTCAGATACATTAGTTCAGGTCGTGCTCGGTGGAGATTTCGATGGAGATGGCGATGTCGATGGGGCTGATTTCCTGGTATGGCAACGAAACCCTAGTGTGGGGAGTTTAGCTGACTGGCAAAACAACTATGGCTTCACTGGAGCCCAATCTGCACTGAAAAGCATTCCCGAGCCCACGACCTTGGTTCTAATGCTTGCGAGTGCTCTCTTCCTGAGTGGATCTGACCTTCGTCGGAGCAAGTGATCCCTCTATGTGTCGAGAAATGTGGGGTTTCACCGTGATATAATGCGAATTTATAGGGGCGTGCGTGGGTAGGAGGACTTTGCCGTCTACCGGCTTTTGGTATTGAGTGGACTCAAATCAGAAAATTTGGGGATTTCTATGGGGAAATGGTTGACACATAGACCAGATTTGGTATAGTCGGGATTGAAGGCGGGAGTGGCTCTTAATCCAGCCGCTGAATTAACCGGGCTTTTCAGGTAATTCTAGAGCTAGAGACTTGGGCCATCGCATTCGCGGAAGTGTCGGATCAGGCAAAAGATTCTAAGAAGATTTCAATTTTTGACGCAGCTTAGCTGTGTGGAGTCGAACGAGCTTAGACAGAGTTTACAAAATCGTGATTGGCTATCGGGGCAGATTAGCGAACGCGAAACGTGGCAAAGCAACGCCGGCCGACTTTGGCCTACCTTGCTTGCCATGGCTTTTCGAGAAGTAGAGGAGGTGCCAAGCCAATGTATGGCCGTGTTTTTCGCTTTCAGGCGAAGCTCCCAATCATATCGGCACTTGGTGAAACATTGACTCAGACGTTTGATTGGGTTGTACGACGGTAGTTGCAACGCAGCTGGCAGAAGTTGTGCGAAATAAGACGAATTACTTTTTTTGAGGGAGATGCTTTGATGAAAAGAACAAATAAGGTGTGCGTATTAGCAGTTCTTGTTATGGCGGTCCTTACGATGGCTGATCAATCGAGGGCCGAGACTCTTCGATATAGGACAGGAGGTGCATGGGAAAATGTCAGTGACGGAACAACTCCTGGCTGGGGGGTCAATCCTGATCAGCCTGGATCAAGTGTCCCGGTCGCAGGTGATGAAGCCCGAGTAAACTGGGCGGGCAGTACAGTTACCTTGGACTATGCGGCTCCAGCTTTCGAAAGACTTCTCATAGGCGTTGATGAGGCTGGGACCATGGAAGTCAATGGTGGCGGAGTCCTTTCAGCAATCCAAGATGTGGTTGTCGGAAATAATAACTTCACCGAAGGTTATATGGATGTCAATGATGGCGCTACGGTGAACGTTGGCAGGATTCTATGGGTTGGCAAGGGGGGCCCCAATGACGGTCCGGGTGACACACTCGGTTACCTTAATATCAACAGTGGTGGAGTGGTGAACGTCGCGAACCATCTATGGTGGGGAGTGAAAGGAACTGCTGAAGTTAATATTAGCGGAACTCTCAACCAAACAGGAGGCATTCTCGGTCTTGGCACTATTAATGCCCTTGATTCGGGAGCGCAAGGCGGCACTGCCTTAGTAAACATCCTCGACGGTGGAATAATGGCCCTGAACAACATTCATGCGGGTGGAACTCAGAGTTCAATTCAGCCTGGCTCGTACATCGACATTTCTGGATCGGGTCAACTCACTCTACCTGGTGATTTCGTAGGAGTGCTGGAAGGCTATCGAGATGCCAGCAAATTGTACGGCAATGGCGTTCCCGGGGCTGTGGACATCAACGTCGTCCCAGCACCAGGAGGTCTCGGTGATTTCGACGTCGATGGCGACGTGGATGGACATGATTTTCTGGTGTGGCAGCGGGATCCGAATGTGGGTGTTTTGGCCGATTGGCAGGCCAACTATGGGCAGACGAGTATGAAGACTGTTGTTACCGCGGCTGTCCCAATCATTGCAGTCGTTCCAGAGCCGAGTGTTTTGACATTGATGCTGACAAGTGCCTTAGCCTTGAGTGGGTTGAGAAGCAGATCTTGCAGGTGATTCGAATGAAAGTCGTGAATCTGTCCCAGAGCCTTTTTCATCACTCGACCGTGGTGCCGGCAAGGAATACTTGGATGGATTCAGCGGCGACTTGATTTGACGAGGGCTGCTTTATTTGGGTCCGTCGTACTGTTGTTGTATTACACATGGCCTGTTTATTTATCCTTCATTTCGCCGGAGTCGAATGATGAAACCAAATCCCAATCGTAAAATGGCTTTTACGCTCGTAGAACTACTGGTGGTGATCGCCATCATTGGAGTATTGGTTGCTCTACTCTTGCCGGCCATTCAAGCGGCCCGTGAAGCGGCGCGACGTGCGACATGTGTCAACCAACTCAAGCAGATGGGCCTCGCGATACTGAATCATGAGAGTGCGATCGGAGCATTTCCCACGGGCGGCTCCGAGCCTTGGCACGATGAAGGCGACGCATCGGTTAGTTTCGGCAAAGGCTACGGCTGGATGGTGCAAATACTTCCGTATGTCGAAAATGCTGCGTTGCAAAATATATCGAAAGGATATGGTTCAGGAGATGCGCAACGCGATCGAGTCGTACGTGGGACTCCCGTGCCACTTTACAATTGTCCGTCAAAGCGTGGAATCGTAATTAGCTTTGAAGGGACTTTAGAGAATCCGGATGCCTGTCTAGAGGGATGCGCACTTACCGACTACGCCAGCTCAACGCCTGCCAACCTACTTGATGTCAGCCGTCCCAGCTATGACCCGTGGTTCTGGCAGGGCATCACACATGGCGACGTGCTAAGTGCTGCTCAACAAGAAATCAGATTCAAAAACAATAAATATCCAGTCAGCTATCAGGGCGTGATCGTGCGGACAGGAATGTCAGATCCTTGCAAGACAAGGAACATCACCGATGGTCTCTCGAATACGATGGCGCTTGGCGAGAAGCGACTTTTTACCAACTTATACCAGATTGGAGCTCCGTACGATGACATCGGTTGGACCGATGGCTGGGACCCGGATATTGTTCGTTATACGGGCTACCAACCAGGCCCGGATATAGAGCAGCCTGCTACAGAGCCACAGGGCTATGGGTTTAACTTTGGCTCCTCCCACCCAAGCGGGTTAAACGCTGTCTTCGCGGATGGCCATGTGACTCAAATTACCTACGATATCGACTTAATCGTGTTTAATGCCATGGGCGACCGTCAGGATGGTTTGGTCGTGGACTCCCAATAGTATGCTGCGGTCGTTTCGCAATAGCTCAATTGAGTGGCGGCCCGAGATCACCACAGAATTCGGATGAATCTCAAGGAGAATTACCTTGATGAACAAGAAGCTGATCGGGAGGGTTCATCATGGCTCTCTAGAAAAGCAAACGTCCGGTGAAAGCGCCTTTACGCTGGTCGAATTACTAGTTGTGATTGCAATTATCGGTGTACTCGTTGCCTTGCTCTTACCTGCTGTCCAAGCAGCCCGGGAAGCAGCGAGACGAATCCAATGCTCAAATAACCTTAAACAGCTTGGATTAGGCGCACTTAACTATGAGTCGGCGCGTGCCTACTTCCCTATCAGCTACGGGACTGGGTGGGACAATGCCGGGGGTATTGATCAACCAGGGGCAGGTTGGATACTGAGTACGCTTCCTTACCTTGAACAGCAATCCCTCTATGATCGTTTTGCTGCGGCAAGTGCATTCGAGGGGAAGATGCCAAAAACTAATATCTGCCCAGATCGGCCGCCACGGCCCCGGAACGCAGGAATTAGCTCAGCGCCGGCTTGTGATTTAATGGAGATTCAGTTGGCTTCCCTCCATTGCCCCAGCGATGACGCTGAAACCGAAGAAGAGATTCCTCCCAATTGGGCAAGAAAGGTAGCAACTACAAGCTACAAAGGGGTTTTGGGAGATACCTGGCTGGGCTCTTCGGGTCAGTCGGGAAGCGTCTTTCACAACAACAGCGCTCGGTATCCTAGCGGCAATTACGACACCATTGACCCAAGATATTCGGCGAGCAATCCAAGAGATTGCCACCACGACACGCGCTGCCGAGGGATTTTCTTTCGTCAAACACTCCGAGAACCTATCAAGATTAGCTCAATTAGCGACGGCATGAGTAATACTGCCATGGTTGGCGAGGACATTGTTGCACTCAATGGTCATTCTGTGGCCTTCTACGCAGATGGCGACTGGAACAGTTGCAACATCCCGCTCAACTATGGAACGAACACTCCCAACCCCACGGCGTTTCGCAATGATTGGTCTAACGCTCGTGGTTTCAAGAGCAGGCATCCTGGTGGGGTACAGTTTGTTTACGCTGATGGTTCGGTACATTTTCTTGTTGATGCTACTGACCATGGTCTCTTTCGCGCAAGTTGTACACGGAATGAGGGAGAAGCACTTTGATTGGACTTCAGCATGAGCCGGCGCGGTGTAGTAGTTCACCCTACAAGAGTATTAAGTCCAGTTCGCAATCTTCCGCAACAGTATTTGGCACGACCAGAAGCTTGACGCCTCCCAAGCCAATTCGGGGCGAAACGGTTGCTGGGACCATTCGCTTGAACCTCGTTTTTCTTGCATTGTCTCTAGTTGGGTGTGGACAACGATTGCCCACTGTCTCGGGAAGCGTGGCGTTGGATGGTGAACTTGTGCGTGGTTCGGACAACTTGCAGTGTATCGTCCTTTTCTTCCCCGAGAATGGAAATGGTGCCCCAGCGATTGCGAATGTAGACGGTTCAGGCAAGTTTATGCTGGAAACAGGCTCCACCAAGGGTGCCCTAGAAGGAAAGTACGACGTGGCGATCAGCGTGGCCGAGATTATTCCCAGTAAGGATGGGGGGAATCCCCATATTCGACAATTGGCTGCAGAAAAGTACGCGGACCCAAGCACATCAGGTTGGACTGTTGAGGTTGTTCCAGGTTCGAACGAATTCGATTTTGCAATTGAGAAGGGAGACCAGAATCGTAGGCTTTCGAATAACGATGGATAATGAACAATGAGATTGCCTCTTAGGTAGCTCGCCAATTCTTGAGGACTTGGTTGCGGTGACTGTACCCGAAAGCAGTTTATTTGGTAATGGTTGGAGACTCAACTCACTGGCAAGTCTTTGTATTGCCTTTTCGTTTGCTCACGTCAAACACATGAACGGGACTGCTTCGATGAATAGGAATTCTCTCAGCAAACTCCAAAAAAACTTTCGTGGAAAGCGGCTGCAAGGCACAGAAGGTTTTACATTAGTCGAATTACTGGTGGTGATTGCAATCATTGGCGTGCTAGTAGCTTTGCTGCTTCCCGCTGTACAATCGGCACGTGAATCAGCTCGGCGATCACAATGCCAGAATAACTTGAAACAGATAGGATTGGCGACGCAGAATATTCAGAGTGCGATGGGAAAGCTGCCTCCCCAGTTTGGTTGGTTCGGCACCGAAGAGAGCGGGGGTTTCGGAACACTCTTCTTCCACTTATTACCGTATATCGAGCAAACAAATCTCTATGAAGTGTCTCGGGTCGAGAAAACTGTCGTCCAGGACTATCCCTGTCAATACACTCAGCAACAGGGTTCACACGACAGTCGGCGGCAACTGGGATGGCAAGTAATCGATGAGTACATCTGCCCTTCTGACGCTTCTCAGCCTTATGTCGAGCCGAACTGGGGCTGGGGTGGTAGTTGCTACGCATCCAACTTCCAAGTCTTTGCCTTCAATACCGATCCAGCGAAATTAACCAATTCTTGCCATGATAGGAATCTCGTTTACTGGCAAGGTGAAGCGGAGCTTGGCAGGACTATCGGCGATGGCGTTTCAAATACAATCCTTTTCGCAGAAAAATACGCCAATTGCAATTCGACGGGTCCTTACCCTGCCGGCAAAGCTGATGGTGGCACAATGTGGGCCCGCTGGGACTGGTTGGACTATTGGCAGCCAACCTTTGCCGCTTTCATCCAAGGTAATCAGTCGATGTTTCAAAGTAGTCCGTGGCCGCACGAAAGAGAGAGTCTTACAATTCCTGGTCCGTGCAATCCACGACTCGCCCAGTCCTCGCACCCGGGAGTTATGAACGTCGGTATGGGCGATGGAAGTGTTCGGACTCTTCAGGAAGGAATGAATGGTGATACATGGTGGGCATTGTGTACAGCCAATGGCTCGGATGTCGCGGGATCACATTGATGAGATTCAGCATGCTAAGAAATAGGACTATCTCAGGACGTAGTATTCGGCAGTTATTTGCAACGTTCTTGCTCCTCGGTATTGTCATGGGTTGCGGGCCAAAGTCTGCAAGCGTCTCTGGCAAGGTGACCCTCCAAGACGTACCGATCACTACAGGCACAATTGCCTTCATCAGCACGAAGGGAATAGTGAGTACTGGAAACATTGAAAATGGTAACTATTATGTGACCGGATTGGAGATCGGTTTTGAGGCAACTGTAACAGTGACGTCGCATGCACCATCTCCCATGATGCAACCTCCCAGGGGGCCAGTCGATGGCGCACCGATTCAACCTCCCATGAAGTACATCCCCATCCCCGATCGGTATGGTGATTCAAATCTCAGCGGCCTAACGTGCCAAGTGATTGAAATTGAGCAGACAAAGGATTTTGATCTTAAACCTTGATTGCAAATTAGATTCGATGGTGCCACAGCCTCCAAGAATTGAGCGTTTCGCCAACTGATTTGCCTGATCCTTGGAAAACTTCATGCCAGCTTGCATAAACGACGATGGTGCCCCCGTGTGGGCAAGCTACTGGCTCTGTGCTGCGGGAATTTATAATCTCGTATGGGGCCGCGCTCACGATGGCATTTCCACACTTGTTGTTTGATCTTACCAGCATCGAGCGGGTCAATTACCCTGAGATTTGGCAGTGCGTGGGGATGATCGTTGGGGTCTTCGGAATCGGCTATTTGATTGCCGCAGGGAACCCACGGCGTCACTGGCCAATATTGCTCGTCGGGCTGCTAGGCAAAATCTTTGGTCCAATCGGATTCCTGGGGGCCTTATGGCGTGGAACATTTCCCCCGCTCTTTGGACTGACCATCCTGACCAACGATCTCGTGTGGTGGATTCTGTTTGGCCTGATTCTGTTGGACTCTGCCCGGGCTCACAAGAGTGAGCGGCGACCCAATGCAGCCAGCCTGAGTCACTTTTGCTGGGAGTCTCGGATCAATGCTTTCCCAGAGCAAGTGTTTCGCTTTCACGAAAGCGCCGAAGCACTGCGGAGTTTGATCCCGCCATGGGAAAAGATGCAGGTGAGCAAGAGTCCTGGCTCTCTACTTGTTGGCAGTCGGGTGGTGTTGCGTGGGAGCATCGGACCAATTCCCATTAGTTGGGTAGCAATCCACACCGAATACGAACCACCGCACCTGTTTGCTGATCGGCAAGAGTCGGGGCCGTTCGCTTGGTGGTATCATCGGCATCACATCTTCGACGATGGAGAGGGAACCTTGCTGCGGGATGAGGTGGAATATCAGGTCCCATTGTGGCCGCTGGGCGACTGGTTAGGGGGATGGTTCGTTCGCCGCAAGCTGGAACGAATGTTCGACTATCGTCACGAAACAACCCGCCAGCTAGTAACATCTCGGATATCCACCCCCCCGCGGGGTGCGTCACAGCTGGACCAAAGGGAAGAATAAAGTTCAGATTTTTTGAGTGCCATGGGCGAATAGTATTTCTTGAATTGGGCAATGTGTCCTGATGGGGACTACCGTCAAATTGCAAATGTTTGTATCCCCCGGGGAAAAGCATGCCTTTCGCTTTCTCTCGACTACCCTCATCAGTACCAATCTGTTGTTGGGAACCAACAGTATAGAGGTACGGGATGCCCTTGGGCACTCCCCCGAGGCAACGATGTTCAGCTCCTGACACCCAAGTTTGCTTGTTTGCTATCCCTGACAGTGTGATAATTTAATAAGAGCAAGGAGACACGGCATTGCAGAATGAGCTGCAATCCCACGGAGGTCGATTTGATGTCTAGAGTATCAATACAAGAGAAAGAAAAGTTGCCCACTGTATCAGCACAACAGAGATATCAGGATGTATGCAAGATATTTGTATGCAAGATATACGAGGCACTATATCCCTATCTCTCGCAGGTCAGAGCGTTGATGGAGCAATTTTTCGATCGCTGTGAGGCATTTTCCCAAGAGCATGCCGATTGGAAAGCTCGGCAGCAGGAGTATTTTGAGAAGACAGCAATATCAAATCCCAAATTGCTCGATCCCGGTAATCCGGTTATGGAGAATGATCGCGAAATGCGGTGGAACGGCCGACAGCGGAACAATTTCGCAGGTCCTTTGCCAAATGGTATCGAGTCAATCAGTTCCGATGAGGATTTGCGTACGCCATATGTTTACGAACGCTTTATCCAAGCCGAGGAACTGACTGAATTACGAAAAACCAGTTCGCCTCTGTTGCAGTATTTGATGCCTTGGAACGGTGCCTCGCTGCTACCTGCAGGCGAAGAAGCGAAGGTTGTCATTGAGGCGTGGGCTCCAAGGGAATTGCACAACGAAAACGAGCCAGAGTTCGACTACCCACTTCCTCCTCGCCAATATAAGCGAAAGCTAGAAAACTGTGAACTTGTAGCAGGTCTAGTAGCTTTTCATGATTACCATACCCAAGGGAGACGTCTATTTCCAACTGCTGAAGTAGAAGAGGCGACCTATTGTCAAAGGGAAATCATTTTCATGATCATGCGGGCAGAAGCTCAATTTTGGGGTGTCGATGAGGATCGGATATTGGAAATGGATAGGTGGCTTCAAGATGTGGTAAGCGAAATCGAACTTAACTCTCAAGGAGGCTCGGCGAAGAACAAATCGCAGCCGGAAGATAATGAACCCGAGGTAGAGTTCATTTTCGCACCTGATGGTGATGGATTCTTCATAAGAGCATTTGGTGAAGAGGGACATTTCAAATTCCTCAAGGGATTTGAGTATCTCTACCGTTTGGTTCAACAGACGGACCGCGGATTATTGGCCACCGAACTGCACAACACAAGGGTAACTGACATTTCTAACCAACCACTAATCGATGAGGAGGGACTTAAAGAAATCAGAAATCGCAAAACTGAAGCTGAGCAGGAGCTAGAGCAAGCAAGACATGACTCAGATTCAGTCGCTGAGTTAATTGCGATCGAGGAACTAGAACATGCCAAAAAGTATATTCGACAAGTTACCTCCCCAAATGGAAAAGTGAAAAACGTTTCTAAGAGTTCAACTAGTGCAATTACGAGTGTATCAAGCTGTATTGATCGAGCGATAGACAAGCTTAGGAATGTTGCCACTCCGATGACGAAATTGGCTGACCATTTTGAAAGATCTATTACTTGCGTTTTGACCGTCGCCTACTCACCGGAGAATAAAACTATCAGATGGAGTACTTGCCGACCTAAAGTAACCAAAACACAAGAATAAGCGCTCGGCGCTTATATCAAGCGCTCGGCGCTTGGCGTCTTCCTGTGAGCGACAAGACTACAGTTGTCTTGTCTTTTACATCCTCGTACTTACAGGAAGAGACTATGAATAGTCAATCTGGTAATGGACAACCCTTTCCAACCAATTTCGATCCCAGCAAAGACCGCTTCACAAGAGGCATCATTCGCAAAAAAGCCAAGCAGGTGGTTGGCATTGCCGGATTCACCCGGCAAGACATTCCTGACCTTGTGCAAGACCTCTATGTCCGTGTACTGCAGAGTCTGCCGAAATTCGATCCTAAAATAGCTCACATCAAAGAGTTCATCACGACTGTCGTTGAGCGCAGTATCGCTTCAATCCTGCGAGATAAAAAGCGCAAAAAGCGAGACTTTGGGCGGGTCGGTTCGCTCAGTGAACTCATCCAAGACTCGGAGAGTTGTTCAACCGAGTTGGCTGATACGCTTAGTCTGTGCGACCAGGATACGCGATTGGGTCGGCATCGCCGAACGGCAATAGACCAAGTTGAACTATGCCTAGACATGGAGAGCGTGGTCTCGACCCTTCCTTCGTCCTGGCGAAAGCTCGTAGAGCTTCGCAAGACCTTGACGATGTCGGAGGTCGCTCGTGAATTGGGGGTGCCACGCACCACACTGAACGATTGGATGAAATCCATCCGTCTCATTTTCCAAGATGCGGGCTTGCACGACTATTTATAAAGTTTTCCGTCATCTCACGTCGGAACGGGGTAGCTCTATAGATAGGCACCCTGTTTCCGACGTGAGGATTCCTTTGGCAAATACACTCTATCGTTATCATTTTGGTTCAAAGATTCCTGCGGAAGATATTGAGGCTTCGCTACTCCTATCCATCCTCTCCACCGAGAGTCTTCATGGGGCATCTCAGGTCCGACTAGATACGGCCCATTACCTGGATGACACCAAGCACGCCTGTGTGATCGATGCGAGCACACAAGTTGGCTGTGATCTGAATCGATTGTTCTTGGGATTTCTCAGCCGAGAGTTTGGTGACGATTCCTTCAGTGTCGAACGGATAGAAAAGTCAGCATGCAAGTCAAGTGAGGATGACCAATGAACCCACTAGTATCAATCCAACGCGGAAAATCCTCCAAACCACCCCGAGTCTTGTGTTACGGAGTTGAAGGAATCGGCAAGAGTACCTTCGGCTCCCAGGCCCCCCAAGCGATCTTCGTCCCGATCGAAGATGGCTTGGGAGAAATCTCTTCCGACAAATTTCCCCTTGCCAGTACCTACGACGAAGTCACTGCGGCCCTCGCTTCTCTGCGTCAGGAACAGCACGACTACGAAACGGTCGTTATCGATTCCCTTGACTGGCTGGAACGGCTCATCTGGGACAAACTCTGCGAGCAACATGGCGTCTATTCCATCGAAAAAGTCGATGGCGGCTATTCCCGCGGCTACACCCATGCCCTCATCTACTGGCGCGAAATCCTGCACCATCTCGATTCACTTCGCAACCAGCGAGGCATGGTCGTCGTCTTGATCGCACACTCCAAAATTGAAAGTTTTAAGGACCCTGAATCGTCTGCTTACGATCGGTATTCGCCGCGTCTGCACAAGCATGCTGCTGCATTACTCACCGAATGGTGTGACGTCGTTGGTTTCGCTACACGAAGACTTCGCACCCAGAGTGAGGATGCCGGCTTCAATCGCAAACGGACCATCGCCCATGGACTCGGTGCCGGCGGCGGCGAACGCATTCTGAGATGCGTGGGTAGCCCAGCCTGCATCGCCAAGAATCGTTATGGAATCAATGAAGAGTTGCCGCTCTCGTGGGCGGCATTTGTTGAAGCACTTTCTCGTAACCCAGAATAAGGATCCCATAACTATGGCTAACCTAAGTGGATTTGATGCGAATCAAGTCGAACCCAACACCAGTTTCGATCCGGTACCAGCTGGAAAATACCAGGCGGTGATCACCGACTCCGAGATGAAGCCTACCAAAGCGGGTACGGGCCAATACTTGGAGCTGAGGTTTCAGATCCAAGGCGGTGAGTATGACAACCGCGTCTTGTGGTCCCGGCTGAATCTCGACAACCCGAACGCGACTGCTGTGAAGATCGCTCAAGCGGATTTGTCCGCCATTTGTCGGGCTGTCGGTGTCATGGCACCTAAAGACAGTGTTGATCTGCATAACTTGCCACTTGTCATTCAGGTGGGCTGTAAGCCACGCAAGGATACGGGCGAAATTACCAACGAGATCAAGAGCTATTCCAAGAAGGAGTCTGCACCTGCCGTCGCCAGTGCCGCGCAGACTAGCGACAACACGCCGCCGTGGATGCGATCTTGATGTTGGAGTTTGAGCTGCCGTTCCCGCCCAGTGCGAACCACTACTGGCGTCGTGTTGGGTCGCGAACGCTGATTAGTCGCGGGGGTCGAGCATTCCGCCAGGCGGTCTGCTCGATCCTGGCGGCCAGCACCTTCGAGCTGCTAACTGGGCCGCTTGAGGTGAAGGTCACTGTGTTTCCTCCAGATCGACGGCGCCGTGACGTCGACAATTTGCAAAAAGCTCTCCTCGACGCACTCCAACATGGTGGCGCTTACCGAGATGACAGCCAAATCGTGCGGCTTTCCATTGAAAAGTGTCATCCAGTCGCGGGGGGCAAGACCCTCGTACAAATCCAGGAGGTACTCGCTTAGGTGCTCACCCTTAGGCCTTACCAGGAAGAAGTCAAAACTGCCGTGTACCACCATCTCCGGACACGAGACGACAATCCGTGCGCGGTGGTACCTACGGCTGGTGGCAAGACACCCATCATGGCCTCGATCTGTAAAGACGCCGTGATGCAGTGGAATGGGCGAGTGCTGATCCTGGCACACGTCAAGGAACTCTTGGAACAAACGGCCGACAAACTGCACACCGTCTGTCCCGAATTACAATTCGGAGTCTACTCGGCCGGACTCAAGCGGAGGGACACGGACCGTGCCGTCATCATCGCCGGCATCCAGAGTGTCTACAAACGGGCCTGCGAACTGGATGCCTTTGATTTGGTAATGGTCGACGAGGCACACCTCATCCCGTTGGAAGGGGACGGGATGTATCGCCAATTCCTTACCGATGCCCAGGTGATCAATCCGAACCTACGGATCATCGGTTTTACCGCCACCCCGTTTCGGTTGAAGACCGGTACGATCTGCACGCCGGACGGGTTTCTGAATCACATTTGTTACGAAGTGGGGGTCCGCGAGCTCATTCGCGACGGCTTTCTCTCCCCGCTGGTCACCAAAGCGGGCAAGACGAAGGCCGACACCACGAGCTTGCATGTCCGTGGCGGTGAGTTTGTGGCGAATGAGTTAGAAGACCTCATGGACCGGGGTGAGTTGGTGGAGGCTGCCTGCGCGGAGATCGTTGAGCAGGCAGGCAACCGCAACTCCACGCTGATTTTTGCCGCGGGCGTCAATCACGGAATGCATATCGTCGAGGCGCTGCAACGTGTGCATCAGATTGATTGCGGTTTCGTCTGTGGGGCGACACCAACCACCCAGCGTGACGAGACACTCAACAGGTTTAAGTCGGGGGATCTTAATTATCTGTGCAACGTCAATGTCTTGACGACTGGTTTTGACGCGCCCAACACCGACTGTGTGGCGCTGGTGCGTCCCACGATGTCCCCTGGATTGTATTACCAGATGGTTGGCCGAGGGTTCCGACTTCATCCTGACAAAGACAACTGTCTGGTTCTGGATTTTGGTGGCAACGTGCTCCGTCATGGGCCAGTGGATAGCATCCAGGTCTCAGCCAAAACTTGTGGCAACGGAGAGGCACCAGCCAAAGAATGCCCAACGTGCCACGCCTTGATCGCGACTGGCTATGCCAACTGCCCCCATTGTGGTCACGAGTTCCCCCCTCCCGAAAAGAAAAAGCACAAGGCAACGGCCTGTGAAGCCGGCATCCTTTCCGAACAGGTCACCACAACCAAGTACACGGTAAAGGACACTTTCTACGACGTCCATACGAAACGTAATGCGAGTGATGAGGACCCCAAGACTTTACGAGTCGATTACCACATAGGTTATCGCAAGGTTAAGTCCGAATGGGTCTGCTTCGAACACTCGGGCTATGCTCGCCAGAAGGCGGTCAACTGGTGGAACCAACGTTCGCCTGACCCAGTCCCCGAGACCGCCGAGCGTGCTATTGAAATCATTGAAGGAGGGGGTCTGGCATCGACTCTAAGCATTACCGTCCGGTCGGTTGCCGGTGAGCCTTATGAACGCATCATCGACCATGAACTGGGACCACTCCCTGAGGCACTCCCTGTGGGCGAATTCGAGCCGTACGACCTGGATGAGGTTCCGTTCTAAAGATGTTTGACTCCGCCCTCAACTACTTTGAATCCGGTCTTTGTGTGTTGCCTGCCAATGCCACAGAGAAGCGACCAACCCTTTCTCGTTGGAAGCAATATCAACAAAGACTGCCAACCGAGCAGCAGCTGCAGACATGGTTTGCCGACGCCAAGGCCATGTGCATCCTTGCGGGTGCAGTCTCTGGCAACCTCGAAGTGCTAGATTTTGATCACGAAGGTGAGCTCTTTGATCCATGGCGTGCCCTGGTGGCGTCGGAAGTCCCTGGACTTGCGGAACGCTTGGTAGTCGAGCGGACCCAATCCGGTGGACTTCACGTCGTCTATCGCTGTGAGGAGGCAATACCTGGCAATCACAAACTGGCTCAGCGCACCTTGGTGGCAGACTCCGCCGACCCGGTTGAGATCACTGGCAAACGTTACCTGCCTCGTCGGATTGGTGACCGGTTTGAATGCACCTGTACGCTGATCGAAACGCGGGGTGAAGGTGGACTCTTTCTCTGTGCCCCGACCCCAGGCTACCGAATAGAACAAGGGAGTCTGGATAGGCTCCCTACCATCACCAACGCTGAGCGCGCCGTGTTGATTGAGGCTGCCTATGCACTCAACGAATCAATTCCACCAGTAGCCAGAGAGTTTGCACAGGTAAACGGCGAGGGTCGTCCGGGAGACGATTACAACGAGCGTGGCGATGCCCGTGAGGTGTTACGACGTCATGGTTGGACTCTGGTGAAACGTGGTGAGAACGAGTACTGGCGTCGCCCAGGGAAGCAGCAGGGCTGGAGCGCGACTCTCAAGGAAGGGGTGCTCTACGTCTTCTCCTCCAATGCCGCACCCTTTGAGCCGGATCGTGCCTATGCTCCCTTCACGGTCTACACGTTCTTGGAACATGACGGCGATTTCGGAGCAGCCGCTATTTCCCTCAGGGCTGCCGGCTATGGTCAAAGCTCCGATGACAAGACAGTTGATCTATCCAGTTTGATGAGCAATGGGCACGCAGCGTTGGTGCCTACCCAGATCGCCCTGCCGGACCCGGGTCCCTTGCCAGGGAGTTTGTTGCGGGTTCCGGGATTTATTTCTGACGTCATGGATCACTGCCTGGCCACAGCTCCCTATCCCAATGTTGCTTTGGCCTTCTGCGGTGCCTTAGCACTTCAGGCATTACTCGCTGGCCGGAAGGTGCGAGATCAGGCAGACAACCGCACCAATATCTACCTGCTCGCCCTGGCGTATTCCTCAGTCGGCAAAGACTGGCCCCGTAAAGTGAATACCAAAATCCTTCATCGGGTGGGGCTGGTGTCCGCCTTGGGAGAGAAATTCGCGTCGGGAGAAGGGATCCAAGATGCCTTGTTCCTGACGCCAACGATGCTCTTTCAGACGGACGAGATCGATGGCCTGTTACAGTCCATCAACAAGTCCCGCGACGCCCTGCATGAGAATATCATGGGGACGCTCCTCACGCTGTACTCGGCGGCCAACAGTGTCTATCCCATGCGACGCAAGGCTGGGAAAGAGTCACCAGGTGTGATCGATCAGCCCTGTCTGATCGTCTACGGGACGGCGATCCCCAATTACTACTACGAAGCGCTCTCTGAGCGGATGCTCACCAATGGCTTTTTCGCTCGCATGCTGATTGTGGAGAGTGGTCCACGCAGTGTTGGCCAGGAGCCTGGTCTGATCGCTCCCCCTAAGAGTGTTTTGGAGACAGCCCACTGGTGGTCAGAGTTCAATCCGGGCACAGGCAATCTCGAAGAGTGGCACCCGAACCCTCAGATCGTCGAAGCAGATCCTGAGGCAATGGAGTTATTGGCCGAGTCGCGATGTAGATCGGAGCTCGAGTACGCCAATGCCGAGTCAGGGGGAGACCCAGTCGGGACGACCGTGTGGGGTCGCGTGCCAGAGCAGGTTCGCAAACTAGCGCTGTTGTACGCAGTCAGCACAAATCACCTGGCACCTCGGATTGACGCGGCCGCAGTTCGCTGGGCGACCGAGTTCATGCTGCACCAGGCGCGACGCATGTTGTTCATGGCTCGCAACCATGTCTCTCAGAACCCATTTGACGCAGAGTGCCTACGTTTGCTCCGCAAGCTCCGCGAGGCGCCCGGCCAGGAATTATCTCATAGTGTTCTGCTGAAGCGGATGAAGATCGCCACCAAGCCATTCCAGGAGCTGATCACCACGCTCGAACAGCAAGGTGACTTGGAGACAGTGCTGCAAACGACCTCGGGACGAACACTCCGGAGTTATCGTTTGGTGGGTGAAAGAAGTAGTGCAGGGGTGAAAGAAGTTGGGTCTTCGTGACCTCCTGGGGGGGTGAAAGAAGTCCCCTTTTTGGGGAAAGAAGGTGAAAGAAGTTGAAGCAAAAAAGGACCCCGGTTGGGGTGAAAGAAGTTCTCGAAAAGTGTTGCAAACTCTTAGACACAAAGGGGTTGTGCAATCAGACTTCTTTCACCCTATCAAAGAGCTCAAAGTGTTTAAGTAACTTCTTTCTACTTTCACCCCCCCTCGCGCAAAACCTTAAAAAATCATCCAAATCGACCAAAAATGAATGCGTATGCATGGGGGGGGTGAAAGAAGAAAGAAGTCCTTGCGGACGGTAAAGAGCTGTTCTTTGTCGACCTTAGGTCCACACAAATGTCCAAACGTCAATTTCAATTAGAAGGGTAACATGATGAACAAAAACAGTCAGTCGACGACCGAAAATTTGGAGAAGGCCTTGGGTGATGTCGAGTGCATTGCTGAGATCTACTCTTGCTCAACCCGCCATGTCATCCGCATGGTCGAGGCCGGCAAAGTCCCGGCACCTGTTAGAGTGGGAAATCTTGTTCGCTGGCGACTGCGAACTGGGGATCCAATGACAGGCGTGTACGATCACATTGATGCCGGGTGCCCAAACTGCCACAGGAGTAAATCGAAATAAGCGGGGCGATCCAGGTTGCCTAGTCAGTTGGATCTCCAAGTTAGCTATTTGAATAAAATCTGAAAGGTTCTTGCGATGGCAGAAGTGCCAGTGTATCATCCGATACATGGCCAGAGACCGAGAAACCCATGAATCACTGACGGACATCTTGAGGCGAGAATTGAATGATTGTCCAGAGTCGTTTCCGACGATTTCCAAAATGAGCGGTATCCCTCGGATGTCTCTTATGCGATTTTCCCGCAGCGAGAGCAGTTTGAGGCTCGACATGGCGGATAAGTTGGCAGACTATTTTGGACTGCGACTGACAAGGTCACGCAAGGGATAGCAGTATTTTACGGGACGCCGGAACTTAATTCCCCTCACACGCGCACACGCGAGTGAAGACTTAACCGAAGAGGATTTCCATGGCTAGTATTCACCGAGAAAAACGCAGCGGCAAGGTCGTTTACCGGTTACAGTTTTACGACAAGGACAACCGACGACGCTCCATTCGACTGGGTGACCGCACCAAGAAAGCCGCGGACACTATCAAATCTAGGATAGAAGACTTGGTATCAGTGTCGATCTCAGGTTGTGCTCCAAGTAACGATACCGCCCAGTGGTTGTCGACGCTTGGCGAAGACATGGCGACCAAACTTGCCAAAGCAGGTTTTCAGACTTACGTTCCCCGACGAGATTCTGCCAAATTAGGCGAGTTCTTGTCATCCTTTATCGCGGCTCGCAAGATCGAGTCTGCAGCAAGCACGATTACAAATTTCGAACAGGTCAAGCGGTGCCTGGTCGATCACTTTGGTGCCGACCGGGACCTGCGTACGATCACTGAGGCTGACGCTGACGACTGGCGTATGACACTCATTGAGAAATATGCTGAGGCCACGATGAGTAAACTGGTGAAGCGGGCTCGACAGATTTTTAAGACGGCCCTTCGTAGAGGACTGGTAGGCATGAACCCATTTGCAGAAGTAAAGACAGGCAGTGAGCAGAACGATGCCCGCCAGCATTTCATCGACCACGACACGATCGAAAAGGTGATCTCCGCCAGTCCTGACTTTGAGTGGAAATTGATTATTGCCCTGGCTAGGTATGGCGGCGTGCGGACACCTAGTGAGACCTTAGCCCTTAAATGGGGGGATATAGATTGGGAAAACGATCGGATGACGGTTCCTTCTCAGAAGACCAAAAAGCAAGGAAAGCCCTGGCGTGTCGTGCCGTTATTCCCAGAACTTCGCCCGTATCTGTCTGAAGCGTTCGACCAAGCTGCTGATGGAACCGAGTTCGTTATCAATCGCTACAGGGATCGCAGTTCTAATTTACGGACACAATTCTGCAGAATCATCAAAAAAGCCGGTGTCACGATTTGGCCACGCCTTTTCCAGAATTTACGAGCTAGCCGAGAGACCGAATTGGCCAATGAATACCCACTGCACGTCGTCACAGCTTGGCTGGGAAATACACCCAAGGTTGCCACCAAGCATTATCTACAGGTGACAGACGATCACTTCAGGAAAGCGGCTGCTGGAATGGGTGCAACAGTGGGTGCTGTCAGCGACTGTCAGGGGGTGAATTGCACCCACAGTTGCACCCACTCCCAATCAGAAAACCCCGAGGAATCTACAATTCTCGGGGTTTTGGGTGATTTGCTAGCTCCCCGGGTAGGACTCGAACCTAATCTCGTGGTGTAGAGCTTACGTTAGGCAGACGTTGGACTTGTGAGGTAATTCGGCATTTACGAATAAGTTACGTATGAAATGATATCGTAATTGCGTTGGGTTTCAAGTGGCTTAGTATTGCCAACATTGCCCCGTATTTGCCCCGTGTTGGGCGACTCATGAATTGTCCTCGTTTTGGTCCGGGTGAACACTGCGAACAAGAATAATCAAGCAGCTACGCGTTCGTAGTGCCGCAAGATGCCGCCTAGACTTTCGTGGCACACGATCTGCACACTGTCAGTGAGCGGATCATCGAACTCAGGCCACTTTCCCGTGAGCGGCCGATTGCCCAAGGATTGGTGAGGACGGACCTCATTATAATGTTCCACATAGGAAGAGACAATGTAGTCGAGATGCTTCTTACCAAAGACGATGAAATAGTTGATGCATTCAAATTTTATTGATTTTACCCATCTTTCGATAAAAGCATTTTGATTGGGTGCCCGCGGTGCTGTTGGCTTCACTCGACAACCCATGTCCTTGAACACCTGATCAAACTCTCGTATGTACATGCCATCTCGGTCGCGAATGAGATAGGTCATCATCAAACCAGCATCACGGGCCCGTTCGACGACTGCTTCTGCCTGTCGCACCATCCATTTGGCATCGGGTTTGAAACTACACGGCGAACAAAACACTCGTCTGGTACCGACATGGATGAATGCCAGCACGAACGCCTGCCGCAGTCCAGTCGGGGTCCAAACCATCTTGCTGAAGAAGTCTACTTGCCAGAGCGTATCGACGTGGGCCATGAGAAACTCATCCCAAGTGCCAGATCCACGCCGTGGACCTGGCTTGATACCTTCTTCCTTCAAGATATTCTTGATGGTCGTTCGTGACACAAACTGGATACGCAATTTGCGTAATTCTCCGAGAATGCGGCGATACCCCCAGCCAGTCTCACGAGCGAGCCGGATCACGACTTGGCGGATTGGCTCTACTGTGGGAGGTCTCCCCATCTTTTTGGCGGGATTGCCGAGGGCTTTCTCCCGCACCCACCGCTGGTAGGTGCGGCGGTGGACGATCGTGATGAGTCTGGAGGCGCCAGGCCCAATGGCGTCTCCCAACTTCAGGAGCCGTTCCCTTTCTTCCCGTCCGAGAAAGATCCGCAGTTTGGGAACACGTTGTCGAAGCATTTCATTTTCGGCTTTGAGGAATTCAATTTGCCGTCGCAATTCATTCTCTGTACACCTTGCCAGAAAGAACAGAAATGGCGAAAACCAACCGGTCATAGTGTGAAATCCTTTGTCATTCCACATGGGGATAAGAGGGATGACAATCTTTTTGCACTGCTGCATTCAGATTACCTCACTATCCCAATCTCGAAGGGTGCTCTTGGCAGACGTGAGGCGACAATTCTGTAATAGGTTTTGTGGCCCCATTAACTCTCTATTTTCTCGATAAAACCTAACCTGACAATGGGTTAGAGAAAGACGCGCTGGATTCAAAATCCAGTGACCGCAAGGTTGACGCAAAATGCCCGAAGTGATGAGCACCGCTGTTAATTACAGGGCTCCCGAAAACCACCCCGGATGATAAAGCTTGCGCAGAAAAGTAGTCCGAGTGCAGCAGTGAGATTCGACCGCCGAGATGTTAGTTTCTGCAAACCCAAATGCCCATTACGCCTCAAGCATTGTTATTTCTGCCTTGAGCTATTTTCAAGGAAGTACCACAATAGATCTTGCGTCAATGACCGACGTGATTTCTCAAAGCGGCACGTTGAGACGGCGATTCTGCTTTTATCTTTTCCACTGGATTGTGTAGCACCTGGCCGTCAGCTAGTAAGCGTTCTTCGAGTTGCTCATAGGGCACCTGCTGCACAGAAACGTCTAAATCAATGGCCAATGCAGCCGCTGTTGCGGCAGACTGCCCGAGTAGCATGAACACCGGTTCCATGCGAATCGAGCCGAACGCAATATGACTAGATGAAACACAAACAGGCACCAGCAAGTTCTGGCATTGATCTTCTTTCGGAACGAGAGAACCATAAGCGATTTCATAGGGGCGAATATGGACACCAATGTCACCCTCATTATGGACATAACCGTCTGAACCGACATACCGTTGGACGTTGTGGGAGTCGAGAGTGTATGAGCCCATTCCCACAGAGTCTGGAGTAATCCGTCGTCTTGTCAAATCATTTTCTGTCATTACATAAGAACCTACTAGACGCCGGGCTTCCCGGACATATATCTGATGGCTCCAACCACCATTATCCCGAAATTCATCCTTCGCGAGGCCCCAGGCTGCCATGTCTGATCGTACCTCAGGAGGTACTCGATCATCATTGGACAAGAAATACATCAGACCTTGCTGATACTCTAGGTGCTCGTTGAATATTTCACGCCGCCGATCGTAGCTACCCTCGGGATAATTATAGTTGTAGCCGATGTTGTCTGTACTGAAGGGACCGTGATTGTTGACATCCGCTTTCAGATTGGGAAGCGGATCGAACTTTTCGAACTTGTCCCGCCAGCCAGTTTCAAAGATGCGCAGCAGCAACTCGTATTGGGCCGGATCGTAATCAGCTGGCTTGAAGAATCGCATGCGGTTTTCTGGGACAGTCGTCAAGCACATGCGGAAGCAGTATGCCTGAACACGGTGATCGCCCTCACCTGGCTTGCCCGGCGGATCGGCGCTAATTCTAGGTAGCAGGCCGCTCGCTGGAACACCCGGAACAACGTAAGGATCTACGGGCCGAGGCAATAATTCAAAGTGATGGTCATGGTGCGCCAGACTGGTTTGAACCCCATTATGCGTTTCATCATAGACCTGATTTGCTTCGCGGCCAACATGGTATTCGACCCCCGCAGCGGCTAGGAGGTCACCTTCATAGGTGGCGTCGAGAAACATTTTCCCTCGATATATGTTGCCACTCAGCATCGTGATAGCCACGATACGCCCGTCCCGCATGGTGACCCCTTCACCACTTGTTCGATCAAGC
Organism: Bythopirellula polymerisocia; assembly: GCF_007860015.1. Lineage (GTDB taxonomy): Bacteria > Planctomycetota > Planctomycetia > Pirellulales > Lacipirellulaceae > Bythopirellula > Bythopirellula polymerisocia. The sequence goes on along the minus strand of NZ_SJPS01000009.1, from coordinate 56,877 downwards.
CACTCGTCGCGATGCACGGTGACATGATGTTCTGCAATCAGGTCCTCAAACACACGTTCGGCTACATGCGGTTCAAAGACCCACATGGTACGAGCCTCGCCATCCATTGCAAGGGATCCTTGTCCCTGATTGCCGAAGTCTGAACGTGCCTGCCAATTCCAAGCAGCATCGTCTTGATAATGTTTCCAGATACGGTGGTAAAACTCGCGTGATAGGCCCCCAATGACCGCTGTTCTGCCCGTATCGGAGAACCCCAATCCACCGCTCGACATACCGCCAAGATGTTTATCGGGGCAGACAAGCACGACGGATTTTCCCATAGATGCGACCTGAACAGCCGCAATTACCCCCGCACTAGTCCCGCCATAGACAACCACATCATACGCCGGTGCTTGGCTCTCTCCCCACGTGCAGGTCGCATGTGCGATCCAGACAAATACACATTTGACTAACAAATACTTCATTTCGATGACCCGAACTTCCGAGAGGGAGCAAACCAACAACGGTAAATTGTATTTGGCATCACAAACTTGGTCCTTGCAATTCGAGCACCACCTCTGGAGTGCCTTCCAGCTGAATGTCCGCTGTCAGCCCGCTCGAATTAGCCCTTGTATATTTCAAAGGAATCAAAGATTTGCCCAGCAGCATTCCTCCCTCTTCATCATCCAGTAGTTTGGCTTTCTCTGAGTCGTGAGCTTCGTAACATAGGACGCTCACTTTATAGTGACCGGGTATTACGCCGTCTTCCTTACGGAATGTTGATAGGTCAAAGGTTCCATCAGACTGAATCTCGGCTTGAGCGACTTGTCCCTTAGGAGGATGAAACATGACTACGCCAAATTTCAGGGGCTCGCTGTTGTAGAGTACTTTGCCTTTGACCGATGTCATCGGGGGCGGTTGAGAGCAGCCATGGATCAAGGTAAAGCCCGCTATGAACCCCATCAAGAGAGCTGTCATTCGAGCTTGCCTCCTAGTCAGCATATGCCACCTCCCCACCATTGACCGTTGCTCGTGCATGGTAAGCTGTGATGTCAATATCATCGGACACGCCATGCACACTGCCGTCGACATGCACAAAGTGGGTGATACCTGGATGATAACTTCCCATGGGCATGCGATTCCATCCCTGTAAACTGCGGGTAAGGCCACGCGTGTTCGGCGAATACTCTAATTCTTTGAATGAATAAACCAACGGAATCTGTCCGATTCCCGACTGAAATCCACTAATATACCAAGGTCGCACGTTTCCAGGAGGATCGCTACATTCTCCTCCTACTGTGCAATCTCGGTGGACGAATTCACCGATCATAAATGTTGCGCTTTGACCATCGGTAATCTCTTTAGCACTGCGTTGATGGCCCACGATCTCCGTGGGGGACTTTTGCTTGAGAGCAAACGCACCGTTATCCGGGTATTCTCCCCCAATCAGTTCGACAGTAGGACTAGAAATTGCCCCTCCGACTCCTGCATACGTGGTTAGGGCTCCAATTTGCGATGGGGTACCCGCTTTCATCACCGCTTGGTCCGGCCAACTTGGGCATAGATAGATGTTCACAATCTGATCGCGAATGGGATCATCAAAAGCCGTTGGGGGATTCGTCTTATCAAATTGGATTTGGTCATATACAGCTTGTTGTTCCATAAAAGGTAATAGGGCGGTGAAGATCCCCAGTTTCTGGAAACTACCTTTGTCTCGCAAGTAACCAGGAGGCAGAAGTCCATGATAGGTAGACATGTGATTCTGACCGCCCAATCCCATCTGCTTCAAGTTGTTAATACACTGAGATTTCCTGGCAGATTCCCGCGCGGCCTGAACAGCCGGCAGAAGCAATGCGACTAGCACTCCAATAATGGCGATCACCACTAACAGTTCCACAAGTGTAAAACCATGTAGGGGCCTCGAGCTATGGGTATCCCTCTCCGAAGGATACCGACTTCTACGCAGCCCTGGACCAAGTGTTCTAATATGTAATTTGCGATGAATCATTTTCGTGCCGCTCCACTGAGTGTCTGTGCAGAATTGTGAGCCGAGGTGTCGATCGTCGTGAGAAGCAGAAGTCGGGCCACTTCTCGGACCAGCTCCTGTCTAGTCTCAGCCTGGAGTGTGAAAGCATGCGATTTCAAATCCTTCGAATTTACTCTTTCGATCTGAACATTCTGCAATCGTTCACTAACTTGATCGAGTTCCTTGCGAGTCACGCGCTTGTTCTCGTTAAAGTCCCATTCGGTAAAGTCGATTAGTTCATAAAGACTTGCCAACTGAACAGCTTTCCAAAGTTCTGTGCCATGGACAACATCCGTATAATAATCTAGTGCCAGTGTGCTACCGGCATCCAACAAAGCTTTTTGTACCAATAGCGGCGGTACCTCACGAGGTTGCAAGCTCATGCGACAAGCCACACCAGCAATAGCCCCAGAGGCTTGCCCGGTGAGCATTGTCACAGGTTGCAAGCGAGTAGCGCCGCTGGCGATGCGCGACTGTGAAAGATTCTTTTCTGCGGGCAACAGCCCATCTACATCCCGAGGAATAAACGATCCGAAGGGAATCTGAAATGGGCCGTAGCCCCATTGAATCCAGCGTTCTGGTAGATCAATCTCCTCATCCAGATCGAGCTCAACCTGTAGATTGCGATTCGCTGCTTCCCCGTGAACATCGACCGGGTAATCACCAATCGCCAAGGCCGTTTCAAAGCGTACCGGCTTAAAAGGAGGTGTTCTACGGATTTCTTTTGCACTGAGTGTGTAGGTTCCTACGATTCGACGACTCTCACGTGCGTAGGCAATAACAGGGAAATGATACAATATCTCGCGATACGGTTCTAAATCGGGAAATTCTTGGATAAGTTGTCCGGTCTTTTCGCGATTGTAAGGAGAATCGTAGCCGACATCGTTCGCCACAGACCAATCATCAATATTCATCACATTTTGAATATAGTACAGGACACCCAACGTCCTCAGGCGGGCACGGTATTCCGCCTGACGGCGTTTATCGCGATCTTCGACATCTAAAACGCTGAAAGGTTGATCATTTGGATGGAAATTGATATGCGAGCGAGTCAGGGTTAAACCCGATCCATTGTGGGCGCTCAGCGGACTCGAAGAATCTGGCATGCCTCGATATTTCAGGAATCGCTCCCATCTCCAAGGAAACTTTGATGTGCTGGTGCCTTTGGGAGAAAGTGAACGACTGATTAGTTTTTCATTATATTCGCGAGGAGGCTCGGTAATCTTCAACTCCTCGGGTAGTCCTTTTGGATATTGTTTGATGCTGGCCGTCCAAGTGATTGGCTGCGCTGGAGGAACCATCTGAGTGGGTGGGTGTTCACGATCCGATAACCACACCCCAACTCGGTAGAGGGCACCTGTAAGTGGGATCACGTCCCCATACTCAGTGGCGTCTATCACGATTTGGCTGCCGACGTTTTCTTCTCGAACGGAACCATCTTCCGCTACGTTCTCTACGGTTACGCCGCGAACCGTTTGACCATCGCGAGCGACGGCAGTCACCTCACCACGTAGCAGCAGATCGAGAACTACGGGCTTGCCCTCCGGAAGGGGCATTTCACGTGTATCGCGAATCATGTCATAGAGCAATCGCTGCGCAACGTGAGGTTCCACGGCAAAATGATCTTCGGAAACTGCGCAGGTATCGGTGGATTTTCCTAAAGCCCGATAGTAGGCAACCGCTCGATGCCAGAATTCGCCATAGATACCTCTTTCACGTAGGCGTTCTCGAGGAGGGTAGCCTTCGTCTAAGCTCGTGACACCCGCCGCCGCTAACTGTCCTCCAATCCAATCGGTAGGTTCAACCAAGAGCACACTTGCCCCCAATCGGGCAGCTTGGAGAGCAGCAGCAACTCCTCCGGTTCCGGCCCCAATTACAATCACATCATATTCGTTCCGCAACCTATTTCCTGCGACTCCATCGACACTTGTACAAATGATGTCGTCTGCCCAGGATGGTGATAATCCCAGTCCCACGCACAGAACCGAGCTGACCATCGCCAACCTGCAGACTCGTACAAAGCACTTCAGGGATTCACTGGTGAAGTGCGACAATTGGCTGCAGCTTTTGTCTAGACAATTTGATGATAGGAAGAGATGAGTTCGCATGGATTTGTAATGCAATTCTGGAAAACTGCCGTCCGACTTTCTTCGTTCGAGGCTAATGGTGTTATTTGTCATCCTTCGCCCCAGGCTGCACGAGAGCGACTCGTCGTTGCAAATCCTCAGCACTCAAGGCTCGACTGTAGATTGCCAATTCGTCCAAATCTCCTACCAACGGCCTCACACTGCCAAAGGAGAATAGCTGTCCCACAAGAAGTGTTAACTTATTTGGCAATTGCGTCTCGTCTAGTTCAGAAGCCACTTCTGTACCATCAACGTATAATCGCATCACGGACCCTTCTTTGACGGCTGCCACATGTTGCCATGCCCGGGGCCGATAAGGCGTTATGGAGAAACACGAAGTCCCTGTCAGCGTCTCACTGGGAGGACTTCGATGCAGGAAGCGAAGCGATTTGGGCCGTATTTCCATTACGTCTGTCGCTAGATTTGCCGATTGCACCTCCAGGAGCAAACCGTGCCTCTCTATGCTGCCAAGTTGATCACTCGATTTTTCGACCAGCGAGACCAGTGTGCCCCGATGAAAGTGGCTCGGCTTTGTCCATAGCTCGACCGTGTAATCACGGCCCGACAGCTCATCAAATGTATCCTCCGATACAAGGCAGCCAGGCTTCTCACGGACAGTGAACCTTGCCACATGATTGTCACCATATTCAACATTTTGGATTTGACCACCTAAAACACGCAGATTGTGTTGCGGACCGATCTGGTTGGGGATGACACGCGAATCGATCGAATCAAATCGCCAATATGCCACGGGATCTGACTCTTTGATAAGCTCCACATACTTCGGTGGAATAGCAAGGTGATCCACGCCATTCCCCGCATCAAACTTAAATGCATTGGGATCGGCTTCGGTGCTGAAAAAAGACAATTCCGAGCGAGCAGTCTTACGAAGCCGGATAGCCTCCCCAGCGACAATGGCTAACCGATCCTCCTCTTGAGCCGTCGGGACTACGGTGGCGTTGCCTTCCAACACATGCACGACTACTTCTTCGCCAAACGCATCCACTCCGACCAGCGATCCACTTGGAATCCAGGCATTCGCCATAGGCATATTCAAATGAAATCGTTCATCGTGGATATTCCTGACAACCAACTTACCGTATTTAATTTCGGGAGTACCAGAAGCACTGAGAGAAAAAATCGCCGGCCCCTTGATGCGTGTCGTCACACCATTCTTAAACTCCACCTCAGCAACACCATCCAGAAGAGCGACCGAATTTCCCGCATGAAGAGAAGCACCTGTTTCCATGGCTACTCTCGCCTGGGGATCCCACATGTAGCTGGTTGTGCTCACCAATGTGGCAATAGGAACGGCCGATTGCTGCGGTTGTATCAAGTCGAGATCCGCCACATGACGATCGGTATCCCAGAAGCTTCTCGAGGAGTTGTTGACCCACTGAGTCACTGCCACACCTACCAGGAATGTTGCGGCCAGCGACAGACACGTCAGCGCTTGCTGCGTCCATTGATGGTTCCACAAACTGCCCGAGGCCAATTCAGAAGTCTCTGATACGCCACCCCGGGTCGAAATTGGGAGGCCAGGAGATGTCTCGGATTTCGTGGTAGCTTGATTGTCGAGGAGTGTGTCCACATTGGTTGGCAGCCGACTTTCCCATTCGAGATCAGCCAAATGCGTAAGCCCTGTGACAACAGCATCTCGGACATCTGGTTCTGTACGTACCAATTCATCGAGATGAGCAAATTGCTCTTCATTGGCGTCGCCGCAGGACATTTCAACCAACAGTTGCAGAATGTCATCGTTGATAGCCGTATTAAGATCCACCCTGAGACTCCTGGGAAAGCATTTGCTGGATACATGCGAGCAGCCAGGCATGGGTTCGTGCCAGACTACGATATAAAGAGGCTAAGGAACTTCCCATTTCACTAGCAAGCTCTTTGGCGCTACGCTCATGATAATACCTCTGTTCGATCAGCCACCTGGACTTCGGGGCCAGCTTCTGTATGCAGCTGGAGAGGGCTGTCAATCGACCTGGGGTATCGTCGCTTCGGGCATGAAACTCTGCATTCAACGCTTCTAGCGCTTCATCAGAGAATAGGTGGCGACGTCTGCCGCTTGATCGCATCTTGCGGATTTCAAAGAGGGCAATTTGGCACCCCCAGGCAAAAAAATTGCCTCCCAATGTGAACTCCTGGAATTTGCGCCACATCACCATACTCGTATTCTGATAGACATCGTCTGCATCATTTCGGTTAGGAACCAGAGAACGAATGTAACAATAGATTCGTCGCGAATTCCTAGCGAATTCAGCAATGAACTCGTCGTGCGTATACGAAGTGTCTTCATTGAATTCTTGAGTCATTGCCTATCCTCCGCCACTACTCTCAACATTCCTTAGCTACACCTACAGCCCCGGTAACATACCCGTCGAGAAGCAGGATTATTCTCATAAAAACGTCGTCGAATCTCGATTCCATAGCAGAATCAACTATTTTCTAACCAATCAGCCTCTGAGGCATACGGCACCAACCGGGACTCAAATTCTGCTAGTATCTCATGATGCTGAGCGAGTACCCTTGGGTAGTCCTCGGCGATGTTGACAGTCTCTCCAGGGTCATCAATGAGGTCGAAAAGCTGCAGCACTCGATCACCCTGATAACGGATGGATTTGAATTGCTTGTCAACCACCATTCGACCGCCAAAGGAAGAACTGGCCACCAACGCCTCATTAGATCGATTTCCCGAATCTAATCGTGCCAGAATACTCTTACCACATAGCCCTTTAGGATGTGGCATGCCTGCGACATCGCAGAACGTGGGAAACAAGTCCACGCTAGAAACGAAGACGTCGTCGTTAGCCACTCCTTCGGCTAGCCGGCCGGGGAACGCCATCACAAATGGAACTCGCACCGATGCTTCGTACATAAAAGCTTTCCAGTAAAGACCATGACTTCCCAGCCCTTCGCCATGATCCGAAGTGAATACAACGAGCGTGTTTTCCTCTTCGCCGGACGCTTCCAGGGCATCGAGCACCCGACCCACTGAAGCATCCACCATCTCACAGTAGCGGTAATACATCCAGTTGTAGAGCTGCCAATCATTCTCCGTCCAGTTCCGAGAGGATAAACGTTTAAATGAGTTGCGAACTTTCTTAACTAGCGTATCTGGCTCCTTCGGCCTGGCACTAAAATTGTCCGGTAATGGTGGTAGTTCAATTTCTCCCGGTAGCGGGAGCGGTCCTTGTCCGGGACGCAAGCAACCGATTTGACATATGTCGTGCGGATTCATCAGCGAAACGTGTATAAAAAATGGTTTCTCTTCCCTGCGGCCAAGTAGATACGACTGGGCACTATCGGCAACCGGATCGTCACAGTATTGCCCCGAAGGATACGTGCCGGTGTAGACGTTAAAACTCCTTCGTGGATCGCGGCCCGGTGAGTGCCACTTCCCTATGTGAATGGTTTCATATCCGTGCTGTCCAAACCACTGACCAATATCAACGATCGAGCTAACCATTTTCGATCTATTTCCAGCCACGCCATGCTCATTCGGCATACGCCCGGTCATCCAGCAGGTCCGTGCCGGCGCGCAGACGGGGTCCGAGGTATAGGACCTTTTGAAGTCAATGCCCCGTGCAGCCAGTCGGTCAGTATTTGGGGTCCGCACATGCATGTTGCCATGGAATCCACCCACGGCATTGTTCCATTGATCGACACTAATTAGCAGGATGTTTGGAGGTTCGGACCGTCCCGTACTCCCTGCGAAGGACGAGTGTGAAAATGCTGCCGAAGCCCCGGCCACGGCACCACTATAGAGAAATTTGCGTCTGGAAATATTCAAGCTCATGCCGTGTCCTCCACCCTGGTGAGGATAAAAGCTTTGCTGACTCCGTTGAACACGTAGACTACGAGCCCATGTTCATTGACCCAGAATTCGGTTGGAAAATTCCCCTGAGCATCAAGCAGAAAACCAGTGAGTGACTTGGCAAGGTGATGGTGCTGCAAAGCTTCGGTGCTACGCAGCATTCGAGCGGAACCGGTCACCACCAAATCTTCGCCCAACAGTTTTGTCGGACTCCCAGGCTCACCTGCTTCAAGCGGGAAACCTGCCATCAGAGCATAGATGCTAAGGAGCCTTTCGGCTGTTTCCGTCTGTACTTGCTGGTGCGCCGAACCAGTGTACGTCTGCTCCAGCTTGCCGCCCTGCCAGCGGCCCTCGACCTCCACTGGATCAAACCGAGCCGCTCTGCTGAACATCGGCTTGAATATCCGACGGAAAGACCAGTAGTGGGGGGAATGCCACGTGCCGGAGCACTTCATGTTACCAGAGAGGTTGCGCACATAGTCGAGTTTCCACGTGTGGTTGATTTCCAATTCCGTTTCCGCATTGACACGGCGAGTAATTTTGAGTCCTGGCAACTCATCCATGTTGACCGGCCATTGCTCAGTCTTACTCGACTTATCGTGAAAGTATGTCAGGGCACGCTCCTCGAACCAGAGTGATCTATTCACCGCAGGCTGTGCAGTGCGCAGTTCGAGAGCAAGTTCAAGCTCCTCCGTAATCAAATCAAACGGATGCCACATAGGTTTATTTCCGTTCTCAATACCCGGTAGAGCGGCTAGATTCCACCAACATCGTAAAGGGAGATGCCGGCAGACCATCGCCGTTAAAGAGAGTCGAGGTGGGATTGTTGCTCCAGGCATAACGCACTGCCGAAGGCTCGGGCACCACTTGTGAGAAGACCACCACCTGGTCCCCTTCGATCCGAGCACCCCCAGGGCGGAACTTTCCGTCTGGGCCGGCCAGTTCAAATCCAGTGAGGGAGCCCGCTTGGTCTTGCAGACCACTGGAAGCTTCCTCGAATTGAAGCACCACTTCGCCATTGTTCAACTTTGCCGATCGGCAAAGGGGTCCCGTGGCATCTCCTTTGGTAATGCCATAGTGCCGCACTTCCGCCAGCCGAGCAAGTCGAGTGCCAACATATTCCTTATCCGGCGGGTGGCCATCGTTTGGTGTCGAGCCGTCGATCACAATAGCGGCACAAACGTTTGGGAGTGTCAGAGCTTCCATCTGCGCTTCGCGAAATTTGGCCCATTTGATTCCAGTCCGGTCGTAGGTCCATTCGTAATTGGGTAATTGAACAAAATAGAACGGCATATTCTTCGAGTTCCATTGGCGGCGTAACTCTTGGATATGAGAGGGAAACATTCGACTATAAGAGTTCGCATTGCCACAGTTGCTCTCGCCCTGATACCAAAGTATTCCGGAAATGGAATAGGGAACAAGAGGCGCGATCATGCCGTTGAACAGTCCCGACGGAGCAAATTTAGTTGCGGGTCCCGGTGGAGGCTTGGGATACTTCCGCCAATTGAATTTGGTGCCAGTTGCTTTGGCCTCTGTCACTTTACTTTGGTATTCTTCAAGCTCTTTTTCGTATGTTATCTGCTTAGTGGGAAGCTCTTCGAGGGTCCGATTCCACTTGTCTGCCACTTCCGAAAAGTTCTTCAGCGCTTGACGGCTCATCCAGGGCTGGATCTTGGTTCCGCCCCAGGTTGCATTGACAATACCGACGGGCACTCCGAGTTTCGGCTGAAGCTGGCGGGCGAAGTAGTATCCAACGGCAGTGAAGTCGCCGGCAGTGTCAGGTGTACAAGGAACCCAGGTGCCTTCTGCGTCGATTGAAGGCTCTTCGAGTGAGTTGTGTTTCACCTTGTACTGGCGAACCAGCGGCAAGTCAGATTCTGCCAACAAGTGTTCGGCACGCGGATCTTGCTTTAGTGGCCACTCCATGTTCGATTGGCCGGAGCAAAGCCAAACTTCACCGACGACGACGTTATCTAAGATAATTTGACCGGCATCTGATTCGACAATGAAAGGCCGCCCCGCTGAACTAGCTTCGAGTGGGGCCAAGTTGGTTTCCCAGCGGTTGTCCGTATCGGCGACGGCCGTGGCGGTTTGACCAGCAAATTGGATCGTCACGGAACTTCCAGATGGGGCGGTTCCCCAGATCGGCAGTTCAGTGTCGCGCTGCAGCACGGCACTATCCGTGAAGAGGGGTGCGAGCTCAACGGTTTCTACCGGTTGGCTCTGATCAAACTCAGAAGCGACTAGCGATACAATTGCAAAGAATGGAAGGCCCAAAAACAGCGAAGTTGCCAGCAGGGTTTTCCCTCCCGAATTCGATCTCTCGGCAAGATGCACTGATTTCTCCAAATGATTAATGGCAACCCGGGAGCCGAACTCGAAACTTTCAGCTCTGCAAGAATATCAGATTCCATCGCGGCGTTCAGTTCTCGTACCACGGTAGAACACTTTTCTCAGGCTAACGTCGCAGAATCCGACTCAGAGCAGGCACTCCGAACAGCAACAATACCAGACTGGCTGGCTCAGGCACGGCCATGGTGACTGGCACAACGGCAGCCGAACCATAGCCACTCGTCCAATAATTGAGATCCGTTTGATCGATTGCACCATCACTGTTGGCATCTCCTTCGCTTCGCAATGCGCCTGTTGTAGCACCGAAGCCGCGCTGCCAGGTGAGAAAGTCGGCACCATCGACGTCGCCGTCGCCGTCGAAATCCGCGGAGCCTCCGACGACATCTTCCCAGGTAGTGCCGAGTCGTGGTTCGTCGAAACTAGCAGCTTTAGAGTAATCGATGCCGGTGAGGGTAAGATGAGTGAGGTCGGCATTGGTATCTAGCGCAAAGGTTCTAAATACCAGCGGTGTTACTGAAGCGGAGGCCGCCGCTTCGGTTGTAACATTCGTAGGATCTTGCCATATGGTCAGCTTGGAATTGCCGTTCAGGTTGCCCGGATCGTCATTGAACTCAAGCTTTACGATTGTGTGGCGGAGGTATGGCGAGGTGGTTTCTGGAATGTTCTGGATGATGTTATCTAGCAAAATGTCATTCTGAACAGTACCTGAAGAGCCAACATGACGCACCACATAATCGGTTCCAGAGACACCATCTCCGGCAGCACCGATCAGCAAGCCCCGAAGCGAATTTCCTGAGATGAGATTGGCATCGGTTTCAGAAACCGTAGCCCCTATATTGGTGAACCCGATGCCCACAAACCCGTCAAGATCGAGTTCATCGGTTAGCACCTGTGCCCCCAGCGAAATGTAATACGTGTCGCTGGCAGTGTAAGGAGACAAAGCTCGCTGCACACGTCTCTGCAGGTTGTCCACGCCAGCAAATCGCGTTCTCCCTCCAAGTTGATAGGGGAATTCAGAGCCCAAAGGATCTAGCTCCGCTGTCCATTGCGCCACTCCTAGTGAGCCCGATGTAACATTTCCAGACCAGGGATCGACAAAGCCTGCGACAGTCGGATCCTGACCGCCGCCATTGGCATTGCCTCTTCGCAATTGATTCTTAAATGCAGTCAAATCGTATTCACCCAGGAGAGGATCGCCGGGAATGCCGCCCAGAAAATGATCCGTAGCAATGAGTTCCGCACGAGTCTCTAAAACCAGTCCAGACAGTAGAGAGACAAACAGTGCGGCGGAGATAAAAGCTGGCAACGGCGCCCACACCACAGCAATTTTCAATGCTGGCCGTTTCAAGTGGCGCTTAAAAATCGACAACATACAGAAGCCTTTCATTTAGTTCGTTCTCAACTCGGATCTGCGAGAAGGAAGATTGTCCGTGACCGCGCAGCAAGCCCAATGCAATTCGAGAGACGGCATCTTCTCTCAACGCAGTTATAGCAATCGCTGCCCCAGCAAGCATGTGTCCCTCATGATCGCGATTGCTGTAAACTGGAAAACGTGTCGTGGCTCCACTGGAAGCCGCGGATTCAGTGGAAGCATTCATACATAATGGAAAAACCCTTAACCAATAGTCATCCGGCGTTTGCGGGTCATACCACTAAACAATAGGACCGATGCAATCAAGACAGCCGTACCAGGCTCAGGAATAACAGAGGCCCAGCTCGTGCCTAAGGTAGGCTCGTCAAAGCTGGCGGCCTTGGAATAGTTGAGGCCGGTCAGTGTTAAGTGCGTCATATCGGCATTGGTTCCCAGAGCAAACGTTCTCAGTACCACTGGTGTTACCGACGCCGAGGCAGCAGACTCCGACGAAAAGTCCGTCGGATTTTGCCAGACTGTTAACTTAGAGTTTCCATTAGGATTTCCAGGGTCGTCATTGAACTCCAATTTCAGGATAGTGAGAGTCGGAATAATATTGTCAATATTTGACTCAAGTACGTCATTCTGCACGAAACCAGTTGAACCAACGTGCCTGACGACGAAGTCCGTAACTGAGCCATCTGAAGAAGCGGCACCAATCAACACTCCACGCAGGGCACTGCCTCCGACAATATTGGCGTCTTGCTGGGTTACGCTAGGATCGCTGTTCGTAAAGCCTGCGCCCACAAAGCCGTCTGCCCCCGCCAGATCACCCGTTGCAATCTGGGTGATCAGCGACATGTAATAGGTGTTACTGGGGGCATAAGAAGAAAGTTCTCGTTGCACGCGGCGTTGTAGCGCATTGACAGCCGAAGAGCCACCAAACCGGGCACGACCACCTTGCTGGTAACCGACGGTTGACCCAGTAGGAGCTGATTCCGCTGTCCACTGAGCCACAGCCAAAGAACCACTTGTAACGTTGCCGGTCCAAGGATCGGTAAAACCTGGAATTGTGGGATCTTGACCGGCACCATTCACTTCGGAACGCCGCAATTGAGTGACAGAATACTCACCATTGGCTGTATTCGCAGGATTGCCGGTGAGAAAATGATCGACAGCAATCTGGCCTGCATCGGCCTGAGTTGTCAAACCACTTCCGAGAAATGTGAGTAGTACCAAGAAATACCCAATGGCGCAGAAACCGAAGGCTGGAGAAGATGCTCTTTGATCGTTCGTTAGAAGCGTACTGAGTACTGGTGTGTCAATAAAGTGCTGTTGCATTCGAAGCATTAGCTATTCCTCCCCCAATAAAGATGACAAAAGACCAAAAATACGTGCAAGCAATTCACATAGCTACTAGTTCAATCTGCTCACACCTGAAATAGTTACTGAAGCTGGTTGACGACAAATTCATAGACAAGAAAACGACAAGCGAGCCAAGGATATGTACTCAGCCACTAAGGAGTAACCCATTTGAAACCTTAAGATTCTCATAATAATACAAAAAAGATCCAAGAAGCAAACTTTTCTTACCAAACAACCCGATTCGATGGACATGAAGAATGGGCCTGAATGCACGTAACTTCTTCATTTTGAAGGATTTACGGACAAGGTCTCCGACAATTGGAATGAGCCGTAAACGTATTTAGCTAGAGAAAAAAGGGCTCGTTCTATGTTTTCCAAAACTAGTTCAATCGCGGCTCACGCTGGAGAACCTGCATCTCCGACTTGGACTATCACATGAGATGTTCTGCAATTAGCATGAATTCTGACGCGTCGAGGCGATTCCCAACAGCTCGAATGCGGTAAACAAGCATCTTTCCAGAAATCAAACAGATCCTGTGAAATCAATGCGCGGCTTAAGTGACGTTTTCGCACTTATAAATGTTGAGTCATATGTTTCCCTATGAAATTGCCTTGCACATTTGAACTGCTCATCATTCCAAATCCGACGAGGGATTGTTCATATTCGTTTAGAATTCAGCTTTGTTCGGAAAAGGGGTTAAATACCCAAACATGAGAAGATTCGAAGTACTTGAAGATCGACACTTATTGAGTGCTGCGCCATTGCTTCTTGAAGGATTCGATACTGAGCAGTACTCCGTCGGTAGTCAACTCGATGGATCTGCTCCGACCGTCTCCGGGTTCGACGGGATATGGGCCGGTTCTGGATCCGCGTCGATCGAGTCTGGTAGTCTGCACTATGCAGGTCTAGGTGTCGCTGGGACAAATCATGTGCAACTGAACGATTCGATTACCATATCTCGCCAATTCTCAGTGGGATCAGGTGATCCACTGGAAAACTTCGTTGATACAAACGGAGACATCGGCATCTCGGCGAATAGTGATCCCTTGTATCTATCCGTGCTGATGCAAGTCGATGGCACTGCCCCCCCCACCTCGACCTTCTCACTCTTTAATAATGGGACTTCTTCAGCCAATCGTGAGTTCCGCATACTTTACTCTCAGACTAACACTTCGTTTCAAGCTATAGCTGGCCCAAGCGGTACTGCGGCTAATCTTGACCCATTAAACAATGCTATTAACCTGTTCGTGTTCAAGTTCGAATTCTCGACAGGGAATGACATAATCAGTGTCTGGCAGAATCCAACGGCGGGTGCTCCTGAATCCACTCCCGATGCTCAGTTTACAACCTTCGACATCGCATTCGATCGCCTGGCATTCACACGGTTTATTGGTACTGGCACAGCGAAGTTCGATGAAGTGCGACTCGGTACCGAGTGGTCGGCGGTGACTGATGAGACAGCTCTAGATTTGGTACCAAAGGCCCCAATCACTACGGATGGATTTAATAACGTGGAGTATCTCGCTGGAGGTCTCATCGATGACGTCTGGTCGTACATTCCTGGTTTTGATGGTGCGTGGGCTACGACCGCGGCATCGGCGACGACCGAAGCAGGGAGCCTAAACTACGCGGGATTTGGCACTGCGGGTGCAAACCGTCTACAACTCAACGGAACCGAAGTAGTGTCGCGATTGATTCTCGATGGCAACAATGGCCCTCTGGCAAATTACTTGGATACTAGTGGAGACATCGCCACTTCCTCGGATAGTTCGGAATTGTATTTTTCATTTTTGATGAAGGTCGATGGCTCCTCGCCCCCAACTTCCACGTTCTCCTTGTATAATGACGGAGTAAGTTCCGAGGACCGGGTCTTCCGCATCCTGTACTCGGCAAGCAACTCTGCTTTCCAGGTCATAACAGGTCCGGCTGGGACGGCCATAAACCTTGATCCACTAAATAACGGCACTAACCTCTTCGTGGTTAAAGTCGATTTCGCTTCTGGCAACGATACGATAAGTGTGTGGCAGAATCCCGTTGTGGGAGATCTGGAAGTTACTCCGGACGCCGTAATCACAGACCATGATTTGGCGTTTGACCGCATCGCCTTCTCACGGTTTAGTGGCGTGGGGACAACGCAGTTCGATGAATTCCGGCTCGGCAGTACATGGTCAGCAGCTACCAGTGCGGCAGCCCTTAATCTATTGTCGGGCCCACAGGCAATTGTCGGCTTGCAAGGTTTGCCTCCTTCGCCGCTAGGAGGTTCACTTTACCCCCAGGGTTTCTTTCCCTTTATCGACGAATTCGGGCAATATCGGTATTTGAACTGGACAGACAAGATTAACTCATTGGATGAACTGATCCAATCTGTCTCAACAGAAGCAGCGGACCTTACTGCGAATCCTGGCCCAGCCGATTTTGATCTCTTCGGTGGGTGGTCCGCAGGGCCACAACTGACTGCCACGGGGTTTTTCTACACCGCAAAAGTGAACGACAAATGGTGGCTAGTCGATCCCGAGGGTCGATTGTTCTTCTCTAACGGAATTACCGGCGTGAGCGACCCCGACCGATTTGAAAGCACCGAAGTAGCAGTCAAGACGGGTGTCACAGATCGAGAAGAATACTTTGCCTATCTGCCTGATGCTGCTGACCCGGCGGAAGAGTTTCTGCAACTCGAAACCAGTACCGTGACTAGCGGCAACTATCAGGGAAGTCGCCCGCTGACGATGAATTTTTTCGCTGCCAACGCACTCAAAAAATATGGCACAGACTGGGAAGCACAATCTCAACAGATCGCACATGAACGACTGCGAAGTTGGGGCATGAACACGATCGCTGGCTGGTCAGATGAAGATGTCTACTTACAGCAACGAACCCCCTATACGATGGTCTTGTTTCCTCAGAATCCTTCTTTGATTAACTCTAATAGCAAGTTTGCCGACTATTTTGATCCAAACTACTTGGTCAATGTGAAAAACCGCATCAACGAAGAAGCGGGGAAGAGTCTTAACGACCCCTGGACCATTGGGTACTTCATCCACAATGAGTTGAATTGGACGCGGGGAACATTGACTGATGATACCGAGGTGGGTTTGGAGGCCTTGGCGGCCGTGTCTACACAGCCCGCCAAGATCGCATTCCGAGATCAAATGCAAAGCAAGTATGGCACTATTCAGAACCTCAACGCACAATGGCAAACCAGTTATGCATCCTGGAATAGTTTCCTGACTCTGCGCAATGTCACTCCTAACTTGGGTGGCGCCAACGCTGACCTCGTGGCCTTCGACGTGTCCTATGCTGAGCAATATTTCAGCTCGACTAAACAGGCAATGCAGGAAGCGGCTCCGAATCACCTTTATCTTGGTGCTCGTTTCACTGGGAGTGTCCGATTGGCTCCGGCCCAGGCGGCCATGGCCTACGCCGACGTGGTAAGCATCAATCGTTATGGCCCAGACATCTCGGTTCTACCTCCAGGTCTCGTAGGCGACGTCCCGCTGATTTCAGGAGAGTACCATTTTAGTGCGAACGACACGGGGTTGTGGTCCGACGGCTTGAAAACTGCCACTGATCAGGCAGACCGGGCTGAAAAGTTCACCACCTATCTGGAAAGTGCCCTCAACAGCGACCGATACGTGGGCGTGCATTGGCTCCAATACTGGGATTTCCCCTCCAGCGGCAAGCTCAACAGCAATAACAACAACAGCAACCTCGGGTTCGTGAGCATCACGGATACGCCATACAGCGAGATAGTTGACGCTGCTCGTTCGGTAGGTGCCAGCCTTTACGAAACGCGAGTTGGTGACTTTGGGATTATTGTAGACCGCACCCTGTATCTCAACGGAACCGAGTCCGCCGATCAGTTCACCCTCAGTGCCGGGGTGAGTCAACTCAGTGTGACCCGCAATAGTATTACCCAACCCTACACGTTGTCAGAATTCGATACCGTGGTTGTTAGCGGCGGATACGATGCGGACTCTCTGTCGGTCTCGGGACTGATCGGCAAGACCCTCATTGTCCGAAACGCCGACTCCAGCGACACGATCGAAATTCTGGATGGCCAATTGATTCTGACAGTTGAAACAGACGCTATGGGGCCAAGTGTCTCGATCTGCTCGGCAGCGGCAATCCAGTTAACTGCTGGCGCGAGATTGAGCGATCTAGATGTCCAAGGGCAAGTGAGCATCGAGTCCACACAGAATTCGCCGGATGTGGTGACCGTGAGTGTACTCACATTGGGACCTTTCGGAATGCTCGATCTGGGGAACAACGGCCTGATCATTGACTATACACTCACTTCGCCGCTGACGGCGATTGGCCTGGCGGTCAGTAGCGCGTATCAATCAGGGAATTGGAACGGTGCAGGCATCACCTCGAGTTACGGTGATGCGTTCCAGTCGGCCGTTGGGTACGGCGAGAGTGCGGTGTTGCTACCTCCGGGAGGTATGTTCCTGGGAACGGCGGTCGATTCCACTTCGATCCTCATCCGACACACACTTTACGGCGATGCCAATTTGAATGGGGCCGTCGACGCCTCAGACTTCAATATTTGGAATCAAAACCGTATAAGTGGCGGCAACTGGTCTGCTGGGGACTTCAATTACGATGGCGCGGTGGACTCGAACGATTTCGATCTGTGGCTTGGCAATATCTTCACTGATGTGAGTAACATTGCACCTCCCATCTTGTCGCTCCAAGTCGAAACGGTAATTTCCCCTATCCCAATTATCCCTCCAACTGATACTGTCGGTCTGATGCCGGATTCATCGCAAACCACGGTCTCCGATGTGGCTAAATCAGTCACTGTCAGTTTTCCCCTGGTTCTTCCCGATAGAATGTCGCTTGCTGGCCGGTTGAAAACGCACTCTACAAGAGCGGATGAGACTGCTGTCATCGACCAGGTGTTTGCTGACTTGGCGTTTGAATCAACGCAACTCTTTGAGCAGGGACACAAAGAATTTGACGAATTGGGGGAACTCCGCAGAAACCGGTTCATTCCCTCTTCAAAAAGAACCAGTCTGACCCAGTCTTCGAATGAACAATCGCCAAAATTGGATGACTTGCAGTGGAGTCCCAATTCAATGGCACTAGAAGTAGAATGGGCAAGGGCGTACATGTCGCGGTGATCAGCGGCTGTCAAAGCCCAAAGCGGAAAGAACTAGAAACTATGTTGATATTTGCCTTCGCTAAACCATGGAGTCGTTGAAATTGTTTGTTGCGGCTTGTCATTCCTTGAGGTATTTCGTGTTTGCGCATTGCAGGTTTCTTCTGTCTGGATTGTTGCTCATTTCGGTGAGTCTGATCGCAACACGCGCCTATTCCGATGGCCTACCTGGTACTGGAATCGCAGATTTCTACTACAATCGCGCCACGGGAGCCATGTTTTTTGATACCGACGGTCAGACAGCCGTTTCGATGCTACTTGAAGGTCCTCCCGCCACGTCGATTGATCGTTTTACTGGTGTCGATTCAGCGACTGGTACCAGCTGGATTCAAGACTATTTTGCCAACAAAGAACAATGGATTGAGCTTTCTCTCACCGGTGTGCAAGGGGTTTTCAAGATCGCCACGTATCCCTCCGGGCTCATTGAGACGGACTTTCTTTCGGCTGAATATGGAACTCTGGGTGGCGGCATCGAGTTCACCGACGTAACTCTCCTAGAGTTTGCAGGGGATTTTGATCGCGATGGCGATGTGGATGGCACCGACTTTCTCGTGTGGCAGCGCAACCCAAGCGTCGGCAGCTTAGCCGAATGGCAGACCCATTATGGCAGTGGATCTCTAGCAGCGGTTGCCGCAGTGCCAGAACCGTCCAGTGTAGTGTTGTTGTTGACACTGGTAACCGTCAGCGGTTTTCATCGACAGCGAACCTTTGCCGTCAATATCCTTTCTTGAAACCGTCCGCTCAAGCTTACCTCGTCTTGGCACTGGGCGTCTTGTCCGTGTCGACCGGGGCGATCTTCGTCCGGTTCGCCCAGCAGGAAGCGGCTTCGCTGACCATCGCTGAGTATCGCTTGGGCATCGGATTTGTAGTGATGTTGATCCCCACGCTCGTTTTCCGCCGCCGAGAGTTGCTTATCTCTCACGTATCGCGATGTGGCACTGGAGAACCGATCTTTTCAACGATACTTGCCTATCTTCTGTTCGATGAAGCACTCTCTATCGTTCAGATTGGCGGCTGCATAATTATCCTCATCGGTATTTATCTCGCAGCACGAGCCGCAAATCTGGATGCTGCTATTGTTCGCAGCTTTGGGAGGTAATATCTCCAGACGCCAACGAGTCTCTTAGTGAGTCTCAAGAATTAACTGATACGTGACACTACCAACACCCCACCCTTTTGCAACTCGATAATCTTGTCGGAACCTGCTGAGGTGTCCGCACCGCTGTCAATTCGCCCTCGCTGAAACTCGCAGCGGATGCATCATCCGACCGCTCGAAGCAATTTTGCTAGGGCGCAGCGGTCTAATTTCTCGGGAGAGACCTCCGTAGATAGCCTTGTGCCCCTCCAGCGGGCGGCTGGTCCAACCTCGCTCAGTTTGGAAATCCGCGAACTGCGGGAGGTCGATTCGACCGAAGTAGGTTTCGCTTGCGCCCAAGGACGGCCTGTCTGTGTGCAATCGTCGAACTTCACACCCCCGAACCGGAACCCCGAAAAAGGGGCAGTTGTTGGGAGTGTCAAGCATCAAAGAGTTCTTGAGACTTGCTAGGTGATTCATCTCCTTCTGGCGAGCTTGCTACCCACCACTGCGAGCGACAAAAGACCCTCCCTGCAAAGACCCCTCATCGTAACAATACGTGCGTGTGCACATTTTAGATGTCGTTATTAGCAATGGACTTGCTGAGTTTGAGTCCCATTCGGTAGGTGCTGAGCGAACGAGACGGTTTGCAAAGTATTGAAACCGCGAAAGACGAGATCGGCGCTCGCTCGCCCTATCTCGCTTTAGGGGTGGCTGCATCATCGA
This sequence comes from Bythopirellula polymerisocia, assembly GCF_007860015.1. Taxonomy (GTDB): domain Bacteria; phylum Planctomycetota; class Planctomycetia; order Pirellulales; family Lacipirellulaceae; genus Bythopirellula; species Bythopirellula polymerisocia. The sequence continues at coordinate 36,895 of NZ_SJPS01000009.1, read as the reverse complement.
TAATGGAGCGGCTAATTAGATTCATTTGGAGTAAAACGGATGTGGCAAGTTATTTATACAGGTCGGTGCTTTGAGCACCGAATCAGAATCTGTCACTCGGGCATGATGGCATTGTTGTGGCTATCGAAATCACTTAACAGTGATAATGGAGGCTCTCGCCGAGTAATGGATCGGCACTTGGCACAGGTGCCGCTTTGGCGAAGGACCGGAAGAACAACCATCCGAATGTGCCAATCAATAGACATCCTCCGGCAAGTTCCCACAGGCCAAAAACCGGCCAGTCACCCATCGTGGTGGGAAAAACCATCACGTAGAGGTCGACCCAACGCCCGATGAGCACAATGACAGCCACTTTCATCATGACGCTTTCGCTCCGTTTGCATGGCCTGGGTAGCAAAAATAAAAATGGAGCGATCCAATTCAGCACAATATTGACGACCATAATGGGTCCCCACGCGCCCTGCATTCTGGGAATGAAATAGGACGCTTCTTCTGGAATGTTGGTGTACCAAATTAGCATGTATTGGCTGAACCAGATGTACATCCAGAAACAACTAAACCCCAGGAGCAATTTTCCTAGATCGTGAAGGTGATCGTCTGTAAAGATACGCCGCAGAGGGCCTCGCGATCTAAGCACAAGTGCCAACACGATCATGGTAGCGAGTACCGCTTGAACCATGCCTGCAAAATTGTACACGCCCCAGATTGTACTAAACCATAAAGGCTCGAGCAACATGAGCCAATCACAACTAGCAAGCGAAAAAGTCACTGCATAGACGAAGAGAAATAGGGCGGACAATCGCTTATTGGCGATGGTTAGGCCCAGTGTTCCGGTGTTGTCTTGGCGCCGCGATACAGTCACCAATGCACGAGACAACAGAATCCATAAGGAGACATAGACAGCCGCCCTGCCAAACCAAAAAGTCGAATTGCACCACATCTCTTTGAACCAGAAGGTACCAGCGTCACCGGTGCCGTGGGGATGCCAGTCGTAGTGCTCGCGTCCCAGGGCAAGGACCGCCAAAAGACCCAAGCCAACCGGCGCAAGCAGGACGGCTAACGCTTCTGGAACTCGGCGAAAACTTACATTCCATGAAGCGTTGCAGACATAAGTCAAGGCAATGAACAGTGCACCACCAAGTCCTAATGTGACAAGGTAGAAATTAATAATCAACAGATTGCTCCATGTGCGAACAGGTGAAATTGCTGCACCAATGGCCAGGGTAATGGCTGAGACTATGGCAAGGAGAGCCAACCGACGGCTTAGAGTTGAGAATGGAGCACTTGCAGGAGTCATGGTTGAGCTTCCGTATTGGCTGAGATTGCCAGAGGCGCTTCTATTTTCCCAGAAGGATTCGAGTACACGGAACTTTCAGTGGTGATTGGAGGCGACTCGTTTTGGATACGTCGGATATAGTTGATAAGATCCCACCGGCTTGCGGGCGGCAATTGGGCTGCGAACTGCGGCATGCTGTTCTGACCATAGGTGAGAATGTGAAATAATTGTCCGTCTTTCATTTCGCGAGACTTGCCAGTCAGAAGGGACGGAGGAGGAGGAAAACCCCACTTCGCCACCGGACCGTTACCTGTGCCGTCAGCACCGTGGCAAGATATGCAAAAGACAGAAAACAGGGCATCCCCCCGATCCGCGGAAGCGATCCCTGCTTCCGAACTAGGATCGAAGGGGTTCGGCAGTTCTGTGCCCGCTCGCAGCGCACCCTCAGGCGTGGCTTCAAAGGAAAACAACTGGGTGCCTCGCGCAATTGTCCCGGGCACGGGATCCTGCAGAGTGCGACCATTGGCGAAGTTGCTATTGGCTTCGAACGGAGTGAAGGCTGGCGAATAAGTCATGTCGTCGCCCAGATTCACTTGGTAATTTGGGCGTGAATTGTCGACTCTCAGAACCATCAACATCACCAGGATTGCTCCCAGCAGGACTAGCAAGCCAATATTCAAACGGTAAATCATCGCTGCAATCCCTCCGTCGTGACAACCCGCTCTTCAAGTGCAGCAAGGTTGAATGGCTTGAGCATCGCTTCAACTTGAGACATGTCGAAGCGAGCATCTGCTTCGTCGAGTACCAGTACAAATCGATCGTCGGTCACACGCTCTAGCACTGGCTGAACCTTCTTTCCCGGATACAAACGAGATACTCCCAACAGCGCGAACACACTGCCAAATCCTGCCAGCAGTACGGCGGTTTCAAAAGCAACGGGGACATTCGAGGGAAGCGAATTCCACGGCTTACCGCCGACATCGATTGGCCAGGAGATTGCACCTATCCAGTATTCAAACCAGAGCATTCCCAAGGCACCCACCATGCCGCAAACAAAACAGACCCAGGTAAGCCGCGAGGGCTTGAGGCCCATGGCGTGATCGAGGCCATGCACGGCATAGGGAGTAAAGGCATCGACGATCCTGTATCCCTTGCTATTGAGCAGTGTGGTGGCTGCCAACAGGTCTTCTTCACAGTCGAAGGAAGCAAGAAGTCTACGGTCACTCATGCTGCATCTCCTCTTGCCGAATCGTGCTTTAGATCACGCTGGGGAGATTTCAGCACTCCCTTTACTTCGGCCATGGCAATCACGGGCATAAACCGGCAAAACAGCAAGAAACAGGAAAAGAACAGGCCAAAGCTTCCTACCAAGGTGGCGACCTCAACAATCGTGGGCACATAACTGGCCCAACTTGAGGGTAAGAAATCGCGATGCAGGCTCGTGACGATAATTACAAAGCGTTCAAACCACATGCCGATATTGACAACAATGCTGATCAGGAAGACGAAAGCGAAGTTCCTCCGCAGCGACCTTAACCACAACAATTGCGGAATCAACACGTTGCAAGAAACCATGGTCCAATAGGCCCAACTAAACGGTCCTAGTGCCCGATTGAGAAACACAAACTGTTCGTAGGGATTGCCGCTGTAGGCCGCGATAAAGAATTCCGTGCCATAGGCCAAGCCCACAATGCAGCCCATTGAGAGCATCAGCTTGCACATCGCTTCGATATGCAGGACGGTTATGTAGTCTTCGAGATGCATTACCTTGCGGGCAATGAGCATGAGGGTCAGCACCATGGCCAACCCGCTAAAGATTGCCCCAGCTACGAAATAAGGAGGAAAGATGGTCGTATGCCAACCGGGAATCATGGCGGTGGCAAAGTCCATACTCACAATCGTATGCACGGAAAACACCAGCGGCGTAGCAAGACCAGCTAGCAACATATAAACCGTTTCATAGCGATGCCAAGTGCGTGCCGAACCGTTCCAGCCGAGACTGAAGAACCCTGTAATGCGTCGACGCCAACCCGGTTTGGATTTGTCGCGAATCGTGGCCAGATCAGGAATCAATCCTACGTACCAGAAGACGGCTGAGATGAGCAAGTAAGTGGAGATCGCAAAGACATCCCAGAGCAGTGGTGACTTGAAGTTGACCCAGAGTGAGCCGCGCGTGTTGGGATAGGGGAACATCCAAAACGCCAGCCAAGGACGTCCCATGTGAATCACGGGGAAGAGACCGGCACAGACGACAGCAATTAGCGTCATTGCCTCTGCTGAGCGATTCACCGAAGTGCGCCACTTCTGCCGAAACAGAAAGAGCACGGCCGAAATCAGCGTGCCGGCATGGCCAATACCAACCCAGAACACGAAATTGGTAATGTCGAACGCCCATCCTACGGTTCGATTCAATCCCCACGTACCGATACCCGTGGCGATTTGGTAGGTGACCGCTATAGTCCCCACGATAAGGGCAGTCATGGACACCGAAAAGGCGGACCACCACAGAGCGCCAGGACTATGATCCAGGGGAGCACAGATATCGCGAGTCACATCCGCGGGCGTCTTTCCGCCAGTGATCAATTGGGGACGCAGAGTCGCCAGCGGGTCGGCAGCTTGCACTGGAGCAACCGGAGTCGTTCGTTGCTTTTTTGACTTAGCCATGCTGAGACTCCTCGTCGCGATTTCTTACGACTCTCAAATAGGAAACCGCTGGACGCACGTTGAGTTCTTCGAGGACTCGGTAACGGCGGGGGTTCTCCAGAGCCAGATGAATTTCGCTCTGCGGATCGTTCATGTCACCGAAAACAATTGCACTGGCTGGACAAGATTGCTGGCATGCCGTCTGAATAGCACCATCAACAATCGGCAACCCCTGACTGCGGGCTTCAATCTTCCCGGCTTCGATCCGTTGGAAACACATCGAACATTTTTCCATAACGCCCCGCGAACGGACCGTTACCTCAGGGTTGAGCACCAGGTTTTGCAGAGTATCGTCGTAGGGATACTTGAACCAATTGAAACGACGGACTTTGTATGGGCAGTTATTCGCACAATAGCGCGTGCCGACGCAGCGGTTGTAAACCTGTTCGTTAAGGCCTTCGCTGCTATGGACCGTTGCCAAAACAGGACACACGGTTTCACACGGTGCATTGCCGCAGTGTTGACACATCATAGGTTGATGCGCAACGTTCAGGTCTTCGTCTTCCCCATCGTAGTATCGATCGATGCGTATCCAGTGCATTTCGCGTTGGCGTCGCACTTCGTCGTAACCGACAACGGGGATATTATTTTCAGACTGACAAGCAATTACACACGCTGAACATCCGGTACATTTATTGAGATCAATGACCATTCCCCAGGTATGGTCTGGTTTGGGATGGTCTTCTGGCCACAATTGCGTCTCGGTGCTAAAGTGCTCCTCGACAGCGCCTGCCTCGGCATCCTTGGTGAAAGCGGCAAGAGTCGTGTGCTGAACGATCTTGCGCCGTTCTGCACCATGCGGCGCTACCTCTGGCGGCAACTCCAGGGAGTTGTACTCTTGGGTAGCGGCGAGTTCGCGATGCCTGCTAGTCTTTGCCAGAGAAAAACCGGCCCGCGTGTAGCGCTGGGTGCCACCATGAAACGAGACAAAAACTGCGGCGTTTACCCCAACCAAGCCATTCTCCGAAACACTCGGGCGGGCTTCGATCCATTGTGGCCCAATCTTTGCAAAGCGATCGGTCCCTTTGCATCCGTAAGCGAGGGCAACCGCCAAGACCCCGTCATGTTGACCGGGCTGTATCAGGGCTGGTAACTCGATTCGGGATCCATTCTTGCCGGCTGAAACCTTAACCACATCACCATCTTGAATACCGAGTTCTGCCGCATCCCGCGGTGAAATACTAACGTAGTTGTCCCAAGTTACTTTTGTGACTGGGTCGGGTAGTTCTTGGAGCCAAGGATTATGGGAGTGGCGGCTGTCAAGCATTGACACTTTGTTGTAGAGCACTAAGGAGAAGTTCTCAGACATCCTCTCCTGAGCTACTGGCTCTAGAACACTGGTCTCAAACCTTCCAATCGTAGGGGCCTCCGAACTGACTTCGACAAATCCGTCCCGCAGAGCTTGTTCCCAGAAATCGAGGAACTGGGAAGAGCCCGTCGACCGGCGGCGAGGGAAGATTTTCTTTTCCCAGTGGTCTTTAACCACCTCATAGGCTGCCTGAGGTTGACCAGACCAGACTGCCAAGCTTTCCACGATGGCTCGAGTATTACTCAGAGGGCGGATCGTCGGCTGAATCAAACTGATCAAACCGCTGATCGGCTCAGCGTCAGACCACGATTCTAGCGTGTGGTGGTCAGGGCACACAAATTTGGCAATCGCGGCAAACTCATCCACACGATGCGAAAAGCTAATCGTCAACGGGATTTCACCGACTTCGGCGGAGAGCGATTCATGCCCGGCGAGATCGTATAGCAAATCCACCTCGGCGACGATCAGTGCACCAACCTGCTTAGCGCGGATATCTTCGACCAGTTGCTGGACTTCTCGGTCGTTCCCTTGCCGCTGAAGGCTTGGACGCTCAATATCTAACGTGTGTTCGTAGTTGCCCAGCAGGTCATTGATGAAATTGATTTGTGTTTGGACGCCAACTTCCTGACTATCACAGAGCACAAGGCTCTTTCCCCGAGCATTCCACAAACGCTCGGCAAGTTCAGAGACAAGATTCTCGTCGCTCTCTGCAATCCTCGGTGCCAGTGGTTCGTCTAGCTGCCTGCCCGCCGCCGCCGCCAACTTGTCCGCCAGACGTGCCACCAGCGGCCCTTGGTTGCTCGGGTGAATCGCGATTCGGCGATCCGCATTACTCCCCGTGAGAGACATCCGACTTTCCAACTGGACATGGTAAGACATCTCGGGGGACTGCTCTCTGGGAACTCGCCGAGCACTCCAGTCCGCAGTAAACTCGACGGGCGAAATCCAGGTACCGAGAAAATCGGCCCCAAAAGACACCACGACCTCGGCGCGATCAAACCGATAATGGGGAAGCACGCGTACCGCATGGGTTTGTTCGTGTGCATCCAGAATAGCTGAGGAACTTACGGCATCGAGCACGACGTGTTTGGCATTCTGGAACTGATCAAGAAAGCTGTCGATACTAGCTTGGATCGTTGGGCTGGTGATTGTTGACGTAACAATCACAACTTGCTGTTCTTGGTCTTTAATCTGGCGGAGGCCTTGAAGGATTTCTTCGTCAACCTGTGCCCACTCTGCTTTCTTGCCTGCACGAAGCAGGCCTATCAGGCGTTGGCTGTCATACAGGCCGATTGGCAGTGCTTGTCCCACCGCACAGAGTCCCCCTTGAGAGAGCGGGTGCTCTGGCAGGCCTTCCATCTTTAATGGTCGGCCATCGCGGGTTCCAATGAGCAGTCCGCAAGCTGCCGGACAACCCGCGCAGGTGGAAGCATAGTATTGGAGACGACCGGGAATGGCACCCACGGGCTGGATGGGAAATGGCAAAGCAGATTCAACAGGGGCTCGGCCACAGCCGCTCATCGCTGCCAGCGAGAGCGAAAACCCGGCGGCTTCTAAGAACTCGCGTCGGCTCAGCGCCGGAGCTTCTTCCGTCGAGACGAAATAACCATTGGAAAGTCTTCGTAGACCCCGGGGTTCAGTGCCGAGGGATCGATGGTCGTCAGAATTCTGATTCATAGCATTCATGTTCGAAAACTAGTGGTGGCAAACAGTGCAATCGGTGGCAGCGTGAACCTCACGGCCATTGACGCCATCCCGGGTTGATTCGCGATGGCAATTGACACACCAACCCATCGAAAGTGGCGCAAACTGGCTCACGCGCTCCATCGATTCAACCGGGCCATGGCAAGTCTGGCACGTCACCCCCGCCGCGACATGCGCCTGGTGGTTGAAACATGCAAAGTCGGGGAGATTGTGAACTCGCACCCAAGGAATCGACTGAGGCGTACCGTTTTCAATCGGCTGGAGGTTCTCATCGAGCGCTAAGGAATCGTAAAGTTTCTTAAGTTCTGGCGAGACAATCGTCTCAGGCTTACGTCCTTCTTTGTCAGCCAATTGCAGTTCCTGTTGCATCTGGTCGTAGGGAGCAGTCACATAGCGATGGCACTTCATACAGACTTCAGTTGAAGGAATGCCAGCGTAGTGACCCGACTGCGCCGCAGAGTGACAGAATTTACAGTCGATCTGCAATTCACCGGCGTGGAGTCGATGCGAGTAATTGATGGGTTGCTCAGGGGCGTAACCTTGCTGGTTGTCGGGCATGTGCCACAAACTCATCGCTGACACGAGCAGCGACAGGCCGAAGCCAACACCAATCAGCAGTACGATTAAGAGGACTCGTTGTTGCATTGCTTTTTGTCCGAACTTACCTGTCTCTTAGCACTTGATTTCTGCACCAGCACGAGCATAAAACCACCAATTCACAATCAGGCAACTGGCGTAATAGACTGCGAATCCGTAGAGCGCGTATTCTGGTGTACCGGCTTCAATCTGCGTCGCGAATACCTGGGGTATTAGGTAGGCACCGTAGGCCGCAATGGCAGAGGTCCAACCGAGGACTGGTCCCGCTTGTTCTTTGGAAAAAATAATGGGGATCATACGGAATGTAGAACCATTACCGATTCCTGTAGAGGCAAATAACACGACAAAAGTCACCAGGAACGGAATGAAATACTTTTCGGGGGTCTCGCTTTGTCCTGCCAACGCAACGATATAACCCGCTAATACAGTCGCGGCGACCATGACCCAGGTGTCCCACTGAGTGACCCGCGCACCTCCTAATTTATCAGACAGCCAACCCCCCACCGGACGAATGAGCGCCCCTACTGCTGCACCAATCCAAATGTAATGCGAGGTAACAAGTCCGTTGGAAGGGGTGACGAAGATATCGTCGATCAGTTTGGGGAAGGCGTTTGAGTAGCCAATGAACGAACCAAATGTCATCACATAGAGCCATGTCATAACCCAGTTGTGCTTATTGCGGAAAATGGCAAACTGGCCATTGAGCGGTTGTTGAATGGCCTGCGGAGTCATGAATCGCATGCCCAGCAAGGTAGTGATCACCGATACGAGCAGCACCAAGAAAATACGTACCAACTCCGGAATTGGCATTGGTACAAACATCAAGAAGATGACCCCCACTGCTGTGCCGAGAAACCCGATCATCTGTAGCCAGAGATATTTGCCGATCGCCACAGGCGTTGGACCACATTTGTGCTGTGGCAGATTGTTCATGAACACCCATGCCATGATTGTCAACACGATCATGATCGGCACCCACACCAGCGCCGCATTCTGGATCCAGAGTTGCTGAGTCTCATTTTTGACGAGGAATTCCTGAGGATCTCCGCCGATTCCACCAAACAAGCTCCGGGTGATCACCCAAGGAACGAGGAACTGCATTACGCTGACTCCCACATTCCCCAGTCCCGCGTTGAGCCCGAGCGCCAGACCTTGCATCCGCTTGGGGAAGAAGAATGAAATGTTCGACATGCTGGACGCAAAGGCCCCACCGCCGACACCCGAGAAAGCAGCCAGGATGATATAGACGGAGAACGGCGTTTCCGGATTTCGGAGAGCAAGCCCCGTCAGCAAGGCGGGTATGATCAGCATGACCGTGGTCATGAACTTGACGTTCCTCCCACCACAGATCGCAATCATAAACGAATTGGGGATCCGCAGCGTCGCACCCGCCAGTCCTGCCACTGCCGGCAGCGTGAATAGCAGAGCCCGGTAGCCCGCCTCATCGTAGGCTTGGCCTTCATTATTAAACGTGAAATTGAATAGCTCGGTGTTGGCGAAATGCAGGCGCTGCATCACCTTGACGATCATGCCCCAATACAACCAGACAGAGAATCCGCAGAGGAGATTGGGAATCGAAACCCACAGGTTGCGATTGGCGATGGATTTGCCTGTCGAATCCCAAAATACAGAATCCTCGACATCCCAGTGTTCAGGTGTTCTAGCCATAATGTGTTACAATACTATTTCCGGTTCCGCTTCGACGTCGAGGCGCAACAAATGGTCGAGCGACAAGGGACCAGATCCCCGCCACACGAAGAGTACGAGTGTGAAGAAAACGAACGCAGTAAATTGGAAATCGACGTTTGTTCCGAGGACGCTTTCGCTTGCTGCGGTGCCTCCCAAAGAGAACAAGACGGCGCCAAAGAGAATCAAAGCGTTTGCAGCTGCGGCTACACGCGTTACGAAACCGAGCATGAGGCAGGCTCCACCAATAATGTGTGCAAACACCACAGACCAGGCGATCATCGTCTGCCCTTGACCAAGGCCTTCGCCGAGAGTCGACTCAAGTTCGGCCATATTCGTGATGAAGTAGATACCCTTGATAAACAGGGCGACGCCTAAATAGATTCGCAGCGCATCCATGGGTCGAAGGTGACGAATTCCGGGAATGAGTTCGCGAAGCGGCTTGCGATCTTTGAGTTCTTCACGCCTGCGGGTCATGGCCAGATCAAACTCATCGGCAGCCTCTTTCTCTGCGGCAGGGCTGAACTTCACCAGCAAAGTAGAAAACGAAAAGACACAAACAGCTCCGCCAAGAATCAAGAGTGCCTGGGGATAGCTCAGGCCTTCTGAACGAAACAAGAAGCCTGCACATACGGCACCCATGTTTCCACCCGCACCCACGATGCCAGCCACGCTACCCAAGGCCTTCTTATTAATAAACGGAACTACAGAAAAGGTGGCCCCCTCGGACATTTGCACGAACAAGCTGAAAACAATCATGGTCGGAATAGCTAAGGCCAGCACTTGCATTTGAGAGAAGAGCAGCAGTGCGAACCCTTCTACCAAGAGTGCAAAAAATAGCCATTGGACACGGCCTTTGAGTCCTGCAATGCGGACAAATCGGTCACTAATGAACCCACCGAGTGTACGGGCGAAAATATTCATCAACCCAAACAGGCCAGCGACGAGCCCCGCCGTTTTCAGGCCCAAGTCGAAGTAGTCCATATAGTAAATTGCTGCAATGTTGTTGATAGTCAGTTCAACACCAAAACAAGCAGCGTAGACCAGGAATAATGCCCAGACCCGATAGTCCCGAGCGGCGAGCCAAAAGGAGCCTTTTCCTTTCTCGGTTGACGAGATTTCCCCAGAAGCACGTAGTTCTTTGAAATTGCCATCAGGCAAGTCGGTCGTGAAGAAGTAATATGCGACGCCTGTCACGAAGCAGACCGCACCCGCGGCCACCATCGAGAGACGCCAAGCAGTGGGATCACCGTAGCCAAGCCAGATGAAAAAAGCGAACACGAGAGGCATGATCATTTGAGTGACCCCACCACCCAAATTCCCCCAGCCTGCACTCGTGGCGTTGGCTGTACCGACTACATTCGGGGCAAACATGACCGAGGTGTGATATTGAGTAATAACGAACGATGCCCCAATCACTCCGATACCGAGACGAAACAGTAAGAAGGACTCATACGAGTTGGCCAATCCTATTAACATGACAGGAATCGAGCCCGTCATGAGTAAGAATGTGTAACTCAACCGCGGCCCGATTCGGTCACAAAGCCAGCCGATGAATAGCCGCGCGAAGATAGTAATCGCCACAGAGGCAATGATCGTGTTGCCGATTTGCTCCTTGGTTAGCCCTAATTCGTCGCGAACGATCGCCATCAACGGGGCGATACCGAACCAAGCAAAAAAGCATAAAAAGAACGCGAACCACGACATGTGGAAGGCGCGCATCGGGCGAGTCTTGAGTGAAAATAATTCGATGCGGGTCGCTTTGTTGCGGACTTCCATGTAACTAAGTCTTTCCTTCTTTCCGACTATACCAACGCACCACTTGCGTCTTCCGCCACAGGTAGGGATTGGGTATTACCAGCACATGGACCAGTCGGGTAAAGGGAAAGAACCCGATCGTGAGAAATGCTAGGACGACATGCAACTTGACCAACCAAGGCATCGCAGCCACAAAGGTGACGTCCGGATCCAGCTTGAGAATCGACCACAGATAGGGCGACATGTTTGTTGCAAACCAGGAAGAACCCCAAGGATAGAACAGGGCGATGCTCACTCCGCTGACTGTCTGTACCAATAACATGAGAAACAACAACCAATCCGTCGGTGTGGTGACCATGCGTACCTTACTGCTACTCATTCGCCGCACGATCACTCCCACCAGACCAATCAGTGTTAGGATGCCGAATGCGAGTGCCGAGATTTCCAACACGTAGAGCCGCCAGGGTTTGCTATTCCAAGCAAGGAGCGATCGTGGAATGAGAAACGCGAGGAAATGTCCCGCCGTAACTACCAGAATCCCATAGTGGAACGGCACGACCGCCCAAAAATGGTGCTTATTTTCTAGGAACTGGCTCGAAAGGCTCGAGTAAGAAAATGACTGCACCCTGTAGCGGTAGATGGTCATCAGAAAAAAAGTAAACAGGCACACATAGGGGAGTGCTACAAACAGAAACTGATCGAAAAAGTGCTGACTCATTTCAATCTCTCATGGGGTTGCCGTTGATGGCGGCTGGTTGGCTTGCGGGGGCTGCATACTGCATCTGCAAGGGCACAAATTCGATCTCCCTGTCGCCACAGGGAGAAGTGGGCATGGGATACGAACGCAGTGGATCATTCATTCCTGGGGGACGAGGACCGTTCTGACCGGGAAAGGAATCCGTGTTCCGTAGCAACTTTTCATCGTTTTCCCCCCAGGACTCACCCTGGCCGTAATACTCCTCAAGCACCAACAACAGACAGCGAATCAGGTGGCGAAAAGGCGACTGATTCTTATCCAGCGATGCCTGCATCTTGAAGAGTGCAGGGAACACGCAAGCATGGGTAAATTGGAACGCCTCTTCATCTGGCAAGGCTGCGATGACAGCTAACACATGGGTGAGATGGTCCGGCAGGTCAGCCGATTCGGGGATCTCATACTTGGCTAGTTCGCCGCGCATCCGCACCAGAAATTGGCCCCGCATGTAGTCTTCACCGAATAGATGCCAGCCGATTTCCAACGCACAAGAAGGGTTCACATCAAATGTGCGTGTGTAAGCCTCTTCCAATTCGTGATCCACACACTGCTCAACGAATTGGCCAAATTCGGAAATCCCTTTCGCTGCCTCGGGCAACTGCGATTGCACAATGAGGTAGAGCATCTCGACCAGTTGGAGGTAGTGCTCGTCAGGGTAATTCAGCAAGCGACTGATCGTACCGAGACTGCGCACTTTTTCTGGAACCGGACTCTCCGAAGAAATTGCTTCGACAATGGGTAAGTCTGTCATTAAAGCCCCCTTTGTGGACAACCGACGAATCCAAAGCCGGTTTCGGCGCGTTGCTCGTGTGGTTCCTTGACCATTTCGATCGCCTGCTCCCGATACATGGGGGGAATAACAAACCGATCCTCGAACGTGCAGAGCGAAGTGAGCTTGTAAATTGCTTCCGCTTCCTCGATTGTGCAATTTGCCTCGCGTAAGAAGCGGTCGGCCGTAGCTCGATCGACGTCGCCAACCGTCTCGGCCCGGCGATGCCAGCGGACAGCAAGTTGCTTGCCCATCGCATAGCGTACAACTCCTTCTTGTCCACCGCCAAAGAGATTGGCAAAGTACTTCATCGGCACTCGTGCTTCGTCGATGCCGTGGAACAGACGCTGCATTTTGTGGCTAGCCAGACCATCTTCAAAGTTAGCGATCACCGGAGACATTGGTGGAACATAAAAGAGCATTGGCAAGGTGCGGTACTCAATGTGCGGCGGAAGGGCGATCTTCCAATCCATCACGAACTTGTAAACCGGAGATCGCTGGGCCGATTCGATCACTCCGTCGGGAATTCCTGCCGACTGTGCTTTGCGAATGATCTCGGGATCATGGGGATTGAGAATCAAAGAACGCTGCCCCTCGACTAACTGGTCGTCGGGTAAATTGGCTACTTCCTCCAGACGATCAGCATCGTAGAGCAACACCCCAAGATAGCGAATTCGGCCCACACACGAGTGGAAGCAAGCAGGGGCCTCGCCGACTTCAAGTCGCGGGAAACAAAGGATGCACTTTTCGCTCTTACCCGTGAACCAGTTGAAGTACGTTTTCTTATAAGGGCAAGCTGCCACGCAACTCCGCCAGGCACGACACTTCTTTTGATCGATCAGTACAATGCCATCTTCACCTCGCTTGTAGAGCGCACCAGAGGGACATGAAGCCACACAGCAAGGATTCAAGCAGTGATTGCAGATACGTGGCAGATAGAACAGCACCAATCGCTCGACCGAACTAAGTTGCAAGCGTTGTTGCTCCGAGAGTCCCTTCAGATTGGGATCGTTGGCCGCATAAATCTCTGACCCTCCTAGATCGTCGTCCCAGTTGGGGCCGGCTTCGACCTTGATGTCTTCGCCGGTAATCATGGAAATCGGCTTGGCGATCGGCTGATCAGAACCCTCTTCGGCGTTGAACAGGTTCTGGTAGTCGTAGGTCCATGGCTCGTAATAATCATCCATACTGGGCATGTACGGGTTGTGAAAAATATTGGGAATCACCCGCACCTTGCCCGTCGACTTGATGTTGATCGGCTGATCGCCATTCTTTTCCCAGCCGCCATGGTACTGTTCTTGATCTTCCCACTTAGTGGGATAACCCGTTCCCGGTTTAGTTTCGACGTTGTTCCACCACATGTAGTCCGCACCCTTGCGGTCGGTCCACACATTCTTACAAGCAATACTGCACGTGTGGCAACCGATGCACTTATCGAGGTGAAACACCATGGACACTTGGGAGCGGATATTCATGTTCGTATTTCCTTAATCCCTCTAGAAATTCACGACGGGACATTTACGGATAATAATGTGGGTGTCGCGATTACAGCCGATCGGCCCCCAATAATTGAAGTGATAAGTAAACTGCCCATAACCGCCGATCATAAAGTTGGGCTTTAATCGGGTGCGCGTCAGGCTGTTGTGTCCTCCTGCACGACGATTCTTTCTTAGTGGCGAACGAGGCACACTGTAGGTTCGTTCCGGTGAGTGGTATTGAATACAAATACCTGGCGGTATCCGCGAACTCACTGCCGCTCGTGTGACTACAACACCGTTGTCGTTGTAAACTTCCACCCAATCATTGTCGTCGACTCCCAATGCTTTCGCATCCTGGACACTTATCCAAATCGGATCGACACCGCGCGAAAGCGTGGTCATCCGTTGGTTGTCACCATAGGTTGAATGGATATGCCATTTGCCATGAGGCGTCAGATAATTGAGTGTCAGAACTTGCGATTCAGGAGGTGCTTCCCCTTCGCTGAAAGTGAGGTCGGCGTACTGAGTAGGCAACGGCTTAGGCTTGTAAGTTGGTACATGCTCGCCAAACTCGATATACACGGGATGATCGAGATAGAAATGTTGTCGGCCGGTCAAGGTCCGCCAGGGCACGTCGGTCTCGATATTGTAGGTGAAGGCCGAATAAGTGCGGCCATTTTCAATGAGTCCCGACCACATCGGGCTATTGATGAATCGCTGCGGTTGGCATTGCAGATCTTCATACGTAGCTCGCACCCCACGGTTCTTCTCCGCCAAATACACCAGGGGCAAGCCCGTCTTCTCCTCCATATTCTTGTAGGAGCGATAGGCCAATTCGCCGTTGGTTACCGTGGCAAAGTGGAGGATCGTGTTGCACACCTCGGTATCGCGGCGGAGTGATGGATAGGTCTTGCCATTCCAAGTCACCGTGGGATGTGTCGTGAGATACTCATCGTATTCTTCTTTGATTCCATAATTCGTGCCGTGGGCTCCCAATCCTCCCTCGCGGACATTCGGACCGTAAGAGATATATTGGTTGAAAAGATTCTTGTAGTCGCGGGTGACAATCTTGAAGTTAGGCATCGTCTTGCCTGGAATCGCCTCGACGCCACCGTCAATCCACTGTTTCATATCCGGCTGCGCGATCTCAGCCGGTGAATCGTGGGCCAGGGGTGCCGCCACCAAGTCCTCCACAGGCTCGGGGAAATGCTTCTCCGCGAGCGCTGAGAACTTCTGGGCAACCAGCTCAAAAATCTGCCAATCGCTTTTCGACTCCCAGCAAGGAGGCACCGCCTTGGAGAGTGGATGGATGAAGCTGTGCATATCGGTCGAGTTAAGATCTGCCTTCTCGTACCAAGTCGCGGCTGGAAGGATGATGTCTGAATAAAGCGCCGAAGTGTCCATCCGGAAGTTGAGATCTACAACCAGGTCCATCTTTCCCTGCGGCGCGTTCTCGTGCCACACGATCTCTTTGACCGAGTCGGCGGCCATGTCCTCATTGACGCAATTGTCGTGCGTACCTAGATAATGACGCAAGAAATATTCATGCCCCTTGGCACTCGCCATCAAAGCGTTGCCACGCCAGATGAACCAGACTCGCGGCCAATTCTCCTCTGCATCAGGATCCTCGACCGATAACTTCATCTCGCGGTTTTTCAGCCGGGCAGCGACCCAAGCGGCGACTTCCTCAGGCGATTTGGCGCCAGCTTTACGCGCCGCGGCGGCGACTTCCAGAGGGTTTTCGGGAAACTGAGGATAGAACGGCAACCAGCCATTTCGTACGGCACGGACCTGCATATCCATCGCATGCCCCTGAGCCATGCTGTCCTTGCTTTGTTGCTTGGGAACTGTGTGGTAGTCCGTAAAATCTTTTTCGTAGCGCCATTGGTCCGAATGGACGTAGTGCCAACTCGGTGCGTTTTGCAGACGAGGGGTCGATTGCCAATCCTTTGCTGACATAATCGACGCCCAGGATTCTGCTGGAGCCAGCTTTTCCTGTCCAACATAGTGGGCTAAGCCACCGCCATTCTTGCCAACGCAGCCGCAAAACATGAGCGCGTGAATGCCTGCGCGGTACATCAGGTTAGCGTGATACCAGTGATTCACACCGGCACCGATGATGATCGTACACTTGCCTTCGGTCAGCTCTGCTGTCTGGCCCCACTCTCGGGCGAAGCGAATCACGTCTTCTCGACCACGACCGGTGTACTTTTCCGTCCAGGCTGGAGAGAAGGGGGCATTTTCATCGTTGTAATCGGTCGGGTAATCGCCCGCCAAATCACGATTCACGCCGTATTGAGCCATCATCAGGTCATAGACGGTTGTCACCTGCACCTGCTGATTATCAGCAGTCTTGATGGTCCGTACGGGGACACCTCGTTTATACACCGACCCCATTCCAAAGTCGTCGAGTTCCACTTGCACGACGCCATCGTTCTTTGGCAAGAATGTGAGTGTTGGATGAATCTCACTCCCGTCTTTGCCATCCTTCAGCAGCAGATTCCATTTGCCTTTCACGTCTCCCCAGCGGTCGCCTGAACTTCCCATGGGCATCTTGGCAGCGTCAGTCTGCTCGTCCCACATGAGGAACTTCCACTCGCCATGTTGCTGGTCGGAATATTGTTTGAGTCGTCCTGCCCGAAGCAGTTGGCCTGGCCGCAAAACCCCGTCAGCACCCTTTTTGACCTCCACCAAGAATGGTGCGTCCGTAAACTTGCGCGTGTACTTATCAAAATAAGGGACCTGTCGCTGATGGTGAAACTCCGTCAAAAGCACATGATTGACGGCCATCCACCAGGCGCCGTCCTGGCCAGCATTGATATCGATCCATTCGTCGGCATACTTAGAAACCTGACTGAAGTCCGGCGAGAAAACCCACATCTTGGAGCCGTTGTGCCTCGCTTCGGCAGCGAAGTGGCAGTCGGGAGTGCGGGTCATGTTCAGATTCGAACCCATCACGGCCAGCAACTTGGCGTGATACCAATCAGCGCTTTCGGCTACGTCGGTCTGTTCGCCCCAGGTTTCAGGCGAAGCCGTCGGCAGGTCACAGTACCAGTCGTAAAACGATAGCGAAACACCACCCAACAACTGCAGCAGTCGTGACCCCGATGCATAACTAATCATGGACATCGCAGGAATCGGCGAGAAGCCGGCAATGCGATCGGGACCATGAGATTTGATCGTATGGATCAAAGAGGCTGCAATGATTTCCAACACGGTCTCCCAATCGGTGCGCCTCAGCCCACCTTTACCGCGCGCCCGTTGCCAACGGCGTCGCGACTCGGAATTCTCTACCATACTCTTCCAGGCATCGACCGGATCCTCGTGATCTCCCCTGGCTTCTCTCCACAAATCCAACATGGCTCCGCGAATGTACGGATACTTAACACGCAGGGGACTATAGAGATACCAGCTGTAAGAGATCCCGCGCTGACAGCCTCGCGGCTCATAGGGCGGAATACCCGATTCAAGTACTGGATAGTCCAGGCCCTGCATCTCCCAGGTGACGATCCCGTCCTTAACATGAATTTGCCAGGTACATCCGCCGGTGCAATTGACGCCATGCGTGCTTCGAACAATTTTGTCGTGTTGCCAGCGATTACGGTAGAATTCTTCCCAACTGCGACCTTTGGGATTGACTTCATCGCGGATCCAAGCGATCGCATCTAATACACTCATGATTTACCTCGAGAGGTATTTGCCTCGACTAGCGTTCTACGAACGCTGTGAAATCGACGTTTCCAGATAACATCGAAAAAGAACACTCCCATCACGGCCAGTGCCAGTCCCGAGAGCAAAAACGTTACACGATTAGTAGAAGTATTTGCGGGTCGCTCTGCAGCGGTCGATTCAAAATAGGCGACCAAAGCATGAATTTCATCCGCCGACAAGGGATGGTTCTTAAATATTGGTTGCATCGTCTCAGTACCTGGTGCCATCAACCAAGCGCTTAAAGCAACACGACCCTCTAGTCGCTCATAGACGTTGGTCAAATCTGGTCCCAGTCGGCCCCCTCCAAGTGCCGTCGTGTCATGCATACTGTGACACGAAACACACGCAGTACCCCCAGCTTCCAAACGTTGAGGCCCGAGAAATATTTCTCGCCCTCGTGTACGATCCGCATCCGTGAATGGAGCGGTAGAGACTTGCAATCCCTTGAACTGAGATTCTTCTAGCAGTGACTCCGCCTCAATCAAGTCGAGTAGTTTTTCAGCCCTTTCGGCAGTGATTCCCGGTGGCGTGGGCATTGGCACATTGCGAGATTCCTCGAAAATCTTCTTGGCATAGGCATCGCCGCTATCTATCACTCCCCGAGGATTCATCAGGAACTTCTTCAGCCACTCGCGATCCTGTCTCTCAGTGGCGCCCTTCAAGTCAGGACCAGTGAGTCGCCCGCCTCCTATGGTGTGGCAGCTAATGCAGTTCTGACGAAAGTAGTCTGGTGTGTCCTGCCCCTTGGCACCGGGGATCGCAAAAATGGAAACGAGGCAAACAACGATGTGTGCCACAAAAACCCTAGGGCAGGATTCACTGATTCCTTCCAAAGACCGTGGTACTGAGACCACGGCAACTGGCAGCCTGGGAAGTCTAAGTAAACTAAGAATGCTGTGAGGCATTTTTTTCTCGCCCTGAAAACTCCGCTCTAAAACGTCTTTCGCAATGAAAAACAAATGGTTCTGCAATTTCAAGACCATAAATCAGATATAACGATCCATAACTCCTTGTTGCAAGTCAATCTACCGGTCGCTATAACGGATGTCAAGGTCTTTATATCTTATTTTTAATTTGAGATACCAAACTTCACGCCTATGATTTCTCAAACGGTTGAATACGCCTTGCGTGCCATCGTCACGATTGCCCAACACGACGGTCTGCCTTGCACTGCCCAGCAGATCTCCAAGATCACCCAGGTGCCGGCACCTTATCTCTCGAAGTTGATGCAGGGACTAGTACGCACCGGACTTGTCAGTTCGCAAAGGGGACCGCACGGCGGGTTCATTCTGACTAGGAAACCAAACGAGTTGACCGTGTGGGAAGTGGTCGATGCAGTGGAACCTTTCCAGCGAATTCTCGAGTGCCCGCTTGGGATCAAGTCCCACGGTTCAAAACTCTGTCAGCTTCATCGACGTCTCGATCAAGCCATGGCGATGGTAGAAGAACAATTTCGTGACACAACGATAGCCGATGTCCTTGCTGAACCAGGAAGTGTCACGCCATTATGTGAAGAGACGAAGGTAATGACTATTGACATAAGTCGCGCATCACGTAACCCACAAAGCAAACAGAGCAAAAGTAAACGACCCACTAACAAATAAAAAGGATTCACGATGATGCACAATCAGCATCCGATCATCATTCAGGGGGGAATGGGAGTAGCGGTTTCGTCCTGGCTATTGGCAAAGGCCGTAGCTTTGGCTGGCCAACTGGGCGTTGTCTCGGGGACAGCTTTGGACACGGTTATGGTTCGCCGCTTGCAATTGGGCGATCCTGGCGGAGCCCTGCGACGAGCCTTTAACGAATTTCCGCTACCAGAGATCGCGCAGCGAGTGCACGATCGCTACTTCTCGCCCGGGGGAAAGGCGAAGGACATTCCATTTGTCGCCACGAAATTATTGACCGAAGCGCCGACCCAAGAACAACTTGAATTGATCGTTCTGGCAAACTTTGCCGAAGTGTTCTTGGCCAAGGAGGATCACGAGGGCTTAGTCGGAATCAATTATCTGGAGAAAATCCAACTTCCCGCGCTGCCGTCGCTATTCGGTGCAATGCTTGCAGGAGTCGATTACGTGTTGATGGGGGCGGGCATCCCGACCTCCATCCCTGGAGTCATCGACCGTCTGTGTGATGGGAAACCAGTTGAACTTGCCTTGAAAGTTGCCGGTGCTGAGCGCGATGACCACTTCTCCACGCGTTTCGATCCTGAGGCGTTTACGGGTGGCCAAGTTCCTTGGCTGCGTCGTCCCAAGTTCTTACCAATCGTGGCTTCCGCGACACTTGCTGCTATGCTGGCCCGCAAATCCAGCGGAACTGTCGATGGTTTCGTGGTCGAAGGCCCTACGGCCGGCGGGCACAATGCCCCTCCTCGCGGAAAGACGCAACTCAACGAACTCGGCGAGCCAATCTACAGCGACCGAGACGAGGTCGATATGAACGCAATGAAAGAACTCGGGCTCCCGTTCTGGCTGGCCGGCTCCTATGGTTCCCCCGAGCAGGTAGTTGCTGCGATGGAAGCGGGGGCCACTGGGGTCCAGGTGGGGACCGCTTTTGCTTTCTGCGAAGAATCGGGGATGCGAGAAGATCTTCGACGGGAAGTTGTCCAACTGAGCAAGTCCGGCAAGCTTGAGGTACGCACCGATCCGGTTGCCTCTCCGGCTGGTTTTCCGTTCAAAGTTCTTTCCCTGCTCGGAAGCGTTTCCGACTCGGCTCATTATCAACTCCGGAAACGGGTTTGCGACCTTGGCTTTCTGCGCCAGGGGTTCAAGAAAGCCGACGGCACGTTGGGATGGCGCTGCCCCGCCGAACCTGTGGCAGCTTATGTGCATAAGGACGGCATCGCGGAAGATACTATGAATCGAAAGTGTGTATGCAATGGCCTCATGGCCAATGTTGGCTTGGGACAAGTACGGGGCGCTGGCGAACACGAGTTGCCCTTGGTCACGTGTGGCGACGATGCCAGGAACCTCTCGCAATTCTTGATAGATCCTGAAGCGGTCAAGTACACCGCTCACGAAGTCGTGAATTACCTGCTCTCACTCGTGGCAATCCGCAACCCTGTAACTGCTCTAGCGAGCCATTGAAAATCTCCCGGTCTCCCATGCGAATTTATTTTCTAACTATCGTCATGCTGTTAATCAGCCCCGGAAAAACCTGGGCGCAATTGGACTTCGACTGTGAACCGATCAACTATTCTACGGCAACACCCTCCAATCCTGTTTCGCGACTACAGGAACGTCTAGACAACGGTGAGGCAGAACTCACTTTTGACAAGGACCGCGGCTATTTACCCTCCGTACTTGAGCAACTGGGTATCTCACTCTCGTCACAAATGCTTGTCTTTTCCAAGACCAGCTTTCAACTCCAGAAGATCACTCCCCGCAGACCACGGGCTGTGTATTTCGGCGACGATGCCTTCGTAGGTTGGGTTCAAGGGGGAGACATTGTCGAGATCTCCACGGCGGATCCCCAACTGGGCGCAGTATTCTACACTCTAGCGCAAGAGGTGTCGGCAACGCCCACCTTCGTGAGAGATCGTGGACAGTGTATTATCTGCCACGCTTCCTCGCGCACATCCGGCGTCCCGGGGCACTTGGTGCGATCCGTGTTCTCTGCCCCCTCGGGACAGCCCCACTACGGGGCCGGCACGTTTACAACCGACTATCGAAGCCCTTTACAGGAACGCTGGGGTGGCTGGTATGTCACCGGTACCCATGGGAAAGCGAGGCACATGGGAAACGTCGTGGCCCCCAACCGCGACGAGCCTGAAGCAATTGATGTCGAAGCAGGTGCCAATGTTACCGACATAAGCAAGCTCCTCAATACGGCACCCTACCTTGCGTCCCATAGCGACATCGTAGCACTCATGGTTTTGGAGCATCAAACTCGGATGCTCAATCTGATCACCCGCGCCAACTTTGAGACCCGTTCAGCTACCCACTACGACGGCATCATGAACGAGGCGTTGGATCGGCCGCTCAACTACCAGAGTGAGTCGACCGAGCGGAGAATCTCCGCAGCAGTAGACGAACTAGTTCAGTGTCTGTTGTTCGCCGATGAATTTCCTCTGGAAGACCCCGTTCAAGGATCTTCAACATTCGCCGAAGAGTTCGCCGCGCGCGGTACCCCTGGCTCTCGAGGACGTTCATTACGCGAACTCGACCTTTCCCAGCGGCTGATGAAATACCCCTGCAGTTACCTTATCTATTCCGATTCCTTCGAAAAGCTTCCCCCAGCGACGAAAGCTCTCGTCTATCAGCGTCTCTTTGACGTCTTGACTGGAGCTGACACGAGCGGAACATACAGCCACCTTACTCCCCACGACCAGCAAGCGATCCTCGATATCCTGCGAGATACGAAATCAGACTTGCCTCATTACTGGAAAACTGACTCATCAGTTAGAGCCATTCAATGACAGGGATCTTGAAGAACCACTCTCAACTCAATAGAAGAGAAATTACCATGCGACCCACCGAAATACTCATGCAAGAACACCGTGTGATCGAACAGGTCTTGGACTGCTTGGAGGTCATGGCCCAACGCGCTGAAGCTGGAGCATTGGACGTCGAGTCTGCTAAACAAGCGATCGACTTCTTCAGTAATTTCGCCGACAAATGTCATCATGGCAAAGAAGAGGATTGCCTGTTCCCACTCCTAGAGGAAAAAGGATTCTCGCGCGAACAAGGCCCGACGGGGGTCATGCTCCACGAACACGAAGCAGGACGCAAGCATGTCCAGGGTATGGCTACGGCAGTTTGCACTTTTGAGACTGGAGTTTCTGAGGCAAAGAAGGACTTTGTGTCCCATGCCAAGGCGTTCATCCAACTACTCAGGGAGCATATCCTCAAAGAAGACCATTGCTTGTTCCAAATGTCTGATCAGGCACTGAGTGAGGAGGATCAATTGGGCCTCTTAAAGTCATTTGCCCACGTCGAGCATGACGACCTGGGACCGGGGACGCATGAGAAGTACCTTGCAATTGCTACCGAATTGGCAAAGCGATTTAGAGTGACATGCCAAGCCTCAAACAGTGAAATGGGTATTTGTTGTAGTGAGCACCAGTAATGCACCTCATCATGAATCGTGAACAGTATCTGGCAGCTTTGGTTTTTTGCCTCAAAGTAGAAACGGCGGGGGCCATTGCGGGCGAAGTGGCCATGCTGTTGCGGGAGGATCCCGTGGAAAAACAGAAGCTCGATATCTATCGCCGCCTGGAGGCAAGTAACAAAATTCTCTGCATGAAAGCTTTAGAGCGGGAAGGGGTCGCTCGCCCGAAAGTCGAGACCTCCTTCTACCGCAACGGCATTAAGCTAGGCCAACGATGGGGGAAGGGGGACTGGAGCTCTTTTCTCGATCGCATGGAAGCAACTGTGCATCCCAATGCATTTGCCGCCTATCTGGTTGACGACAATGGCCAAGAGATCGAGCATGAATATGAAGGTGTAGATTCCCTCCTCCTGAGACACTTGGTTCGCCATGAACAGTCCCAGATGGAATTCCTCGAACGAGAGCGACAAGGTATGTGCGAATCGACCTCAGCAATGGAAGCCGTTCTCAATAGCGAACTATGCGCGGGTTTGATCGGCCCACAGGACCCTGTTGGTTGGTAATTCCCGATAACTTTTATGGTGGTTTCTCATGTCACAGCCTAATTCCAGCCATCCACTGCATCTCAAAGGTACACGTGCCCGCGTGTTGCTCACCAGTGTCTTTGGGCCTTATGCCCAAGACGATGCCTACGGCAGTCGGCTCATCAACCCGATGGAGCTCTACCACAACCAGGTAACCCGCGTGCAACAAGGCTTCTCCTTGCGTACGTTCAATCGCTCTTGGGGACTGATGTTGATCCAAGTCAACCTGCAAGCCCCCTGCACTCTGCTTGATTTCCCCACCGAAGAGCGATTCGTCGAAGAACTCAAGACGAACCAATACGACATCATTGGCATCAGCTCGATCATGACCAACCTGCTCAAGGTTCGCCGCATTTGCAAGCTGATCCGCAAGCTCCAGCCGAACGCCACGATTGTGGTCGGTGGGCACATCGCCAATCTCTCCGTGTTGCCAAAATACGCAGACGTCGATCACGTCGTCCGCGGCGATGGGGTGCGTTGGATGCGCAAGTTTCTTGGCGAAGACGAGCACCAGCCCGTGCGGCACCCCGTGGTGCGTGCCAACATCGGTTCCCGCATCATGGGAGTCAACTTGCGCAATCATCCGGGCGATGCCTGCGCGACGCTGATCCCCTCGGTCGGCTGCCCGATCGGCTGCAATTTCTGTTCGACCTCGGCCATGTTTGGCGGCAAGGGCAAGTTCATCGAGTATTATCAATCCGGCAAAGAACTCTTTGAGATCATGTCCGAGCTGGAATCTTCGCTCGGTGTGAAATCTTTCTTTGTCATGGATGAGAATTTTCTGCTGGACAGGAAACGGGCGTTAGGACTCTTGGAGTATATCGAAGAATATGAAAAACCCTGGTCCCTGTATGTCTTCAGCTCTGCCAACGTGCTGCAGAAATACACCATGGAGCAACTGGTGGCACTGGGGGTCTCCTGGGTCTGGCTGGGACTCGAGGGCAAGGGGTCGCAATATACGAAGCTCTCGGGAACCGATACCGTCCAGTTTGTGAAGAAGCTCCGCGATCACGGCATTCGTGTCCTGGGATCGAGCATCATCGGCTTGGAAGATCACTCCCCGGAGAACATCGACGAAGCTATCGAACATGCGGTGAGCCACAACACAGAGTTCCACCAGTTCATGCTTTATACACCTATTCCAGGCACCCCTCTGTTCAGCGAGCATGAAGCCAACGAATCGCTCAAGAGCCTGGGCGACGTTTCGATTGCTGACATTCATGGTCAGCATGTCTTTAATTACCATCATCCTCACATCAAGGACGGTCAGGAAACCGAGTTCTTGCTCCGCGCTTTTCGCCGCGACTTTGAAGTGAACGGACCTAGTGTGGTGCGCATTGTCCGCACCGTGCTCCGCGGATGGCAAAAGTACAAGCAGCACCCCGATCCGAGAATCCGAGCGCGGTTTGCTCATGAAGCGTCGAATTTGCCAGTCCGCTATGCGGGGGTTCTCTGGGCAACTCGCCGCCAGTATCGCGACAACCCACAGTATGTCGCCCAGATCAACGAACTTCTGGAGGAATTGTATGGCGAGTTCGGCTGGCGATCACGGTTGGCTGCTCCCATTGCCGGCCGTTACTTGTATCACAAGCTCCAAGAACAACAGAAGTTGCTCGAATCAGGCTGGACCTACGAACCTCCAACATTCTACGAAACGAATCATGCCCAAGGGCCGCCTAATTCCAAGCAGATCCAAAGCGTCTTGGCCAGCCGTGAGGTTCATTCAATCACCCCCACTCCCATGATCTCTGCGGCAGACCGTGAGTTGGCGACCCTCGCGTCTTCCCCCACCGAGTAAAATGAGTAACACACCCTCAATGAAAAAGAAATTCTACGACGAGTTCCCTTTGGTCTATTCCTGTTCGGGATGTTCGAACACCGCGCAGCTAGCCAACAGCATTTCCGTTGAATTAGACCGCGAACAGTTTGCCGAAATGTCCTGCATCGCAGGTGTAGGGGGTGGAGTTCCCTCTCTGGTAAACAAAGCCACCTCGGGGTGGCGGATTCTGGCTATCGACGGTTGCCCGTTGCATTGCGTGAAACATTGTCTTGAACAAGTTGGCGCCGAACCGACGCGGCACTACACCCTCACGGAACATGGTTTACTCAAGGTTCAGCATGGGGATTGCTCGCCAGCCGACACAATCAGGATTAAGGCAAGAATTATCCAAGATATAAGCACATTTTCTGGGGCGTCCGATATTTGAAACGTATCCACATCATTGGCGGCAAGAATCATGGAAAGACCACTCTTGTCACGGAGTTGGTTCAGGGGATGACTGCGCGAGGCATACGAGTCGGCACGATCAAACACACGCATCACCAACACGAACTCGACGTCCCTGGCAAAGACTCTCACCGACATCGCCAAGCTGGTGCAGTGGTTGTCGGAATCCTTTCACGATCCATGAATGCCGTTTTTTGGCCGCCTGAATCGATTGATGATTCCTCGCTGGACAGTCGCTACGACGTGTTTGAGTCGAACTTTGCCGACTGCCAACTCGTGCTTGTAGAAGGGGATACGCAAACGCAAGCGAGGAAGATTGAGGTTTGGCGCGAATCCTTAGGCACTGCTCCTTTGGCCCTGAAAGATCCCTCGATTCTTGCTGTCGTTAGCCACGACAAGGTTGCAAATCTCGCCGTACCAGTCTGGCCTCGGGCAGATATTTCACTGCTAGCCGACAATATTCTTGCACTCGATTCGGCAGAGTGAACACGTGGAAGTGAACCACGAAACTAGCTTAAGACTGCCGGAATGTATGCACAGTCCGGCTCCTCGGCAAAGGGATTTTCGGTCAATGCATAGGCTCTCGCCCGGCTCCCTCCACAGATGGTGCGGTATTCACATTGCCGACACTTTCCTTCGAGTCGATTCGGATTACGTAGATCTTTTAGTAAGGGAGACTCTTGATAGACCTGTACTACATCCTGCTGCGGAAACTGGCCGCAGCAGAGGGGCATAAATCCGCTGGGGTAGATCTCGCCGGTGTGTCCGACAAACAGGACTCCCTTACCGTCGTTAATCCCGGTCGCGCGAAACGGTGCCGGCACTTTCCTTTCGGACGGACTCAAGCGTTCCTGTTGCAAAGAATAACGTCGATAGTGGGGAGCCTCGGTCGTCTTAATCCGATAGGGCTGCCGATGCGATTGCGTCCACAACCGCTCAAAAGCGACTTCGCACTGTTCTGCCGAGAGTCGGCCTGAGAATGCAGCGCGCCCCACCGGAACCAAAAAAAACACCGACCACAAGACGATGTCGAACGTGGCGATCAACTTTGCCAGTTCTTCGATCTGACTAAAATTGCCTGGCGTTAGGGTCGTATTTACCTGCGTCGGCAATCCAAGCTGCTGGGCATCCTTGAGGATCTCCAGGCTCCGCGCAAAGCTGCCTGTCACACCTCGAACACTATCATGCGTCTCTGAATTAGCTCCATCGATGCTGATCGCCATGCGATGGATCCCACTGTAACGCAATCGCCTGACCGCCTCCCTGGTAACAAGCAGCGTGGCCGAGGGGGTGATCGAAGTCTCCAAACCTGCCGCCGTCGCATGTTCGATCAACTGGTAGATGTCGGTTCGGCACAGCGGGTCTCCTCCCGTTAACACGAGCATGGGGGGGTCGGGAAAATTGCTCAATTGGTCGATCAGCCGCAACGAGTCTGCGGTCGAGAGTTCGTTGGGGTCTGCTTCCAACTTGGCACATGCGCGGCAATGCGTACACACCAGACCGCACGCTTGGGTAACTTCGTAGAAGACAAGCAAAGGGCTTCGGCGAAAGTCGGTAGCCCGGAAATCGCTCCGGTTTCTTGGTCTAACCATGGAATTGCATCTTCAGTATGCGGTAATGGCAACAGAGTCCGACTGAGTTGACTAATCAAATCTAGCACCGCTATATTGTGGATGTCAAGGTCCGTTTATCCTCTTTTGTCCGGTTTGTCTCTGCTACGACAGGCTTGGAAACATCATGCCGATTGGTCCCACAACTCAGCCGAGAAACAAGGGTCGCCGCATTGCTGTGGTAGGCGGGGGAATTTCTGGACTTGCCGCGGCACGCCGCCTCCTCGACCTCGCACCCGACGTGCAAGTCATCTTGCTCGAAGCCCGTGACCGTTTGGGAGGGGTACTACGAACCGAACAGCGCGACGGGTTTCTCCTGGAGCATGGCGCAGATAACTTTATCACCACGCCCGCTTGGGCTGTGGAATTCTGCCAACGACTGGGAATGGAGGAAGATCTACTCGAGACCAACAGCGAACATCGCCGCGCGTTCGTCGTGTGCAAAGGAAAATTGCGAGCGATCCCCGCAGGCTTTGCCGTCATGGCACCCAGTAGGATCTGTCCCATTGCATCGACTCCCATCCTGAGCATGCTTGGCAAATTGCGGATGGCAGCCGAATTGTTTGTTCCTCGCCGCATTGTCGACGAGAGTGAATCCCTTGCTGGTTTTGTCCGACGACGTTTTGGCTATGAGATGTACGAGCGATTGGTACAGCCCCTTATTGCAGGCATCTACACGGGTGATCCAGAACAGCTTAGTTTAGGTGCAACCATGCCACGCTTTCGCCAGATGGAAGAGGACCACGGAAGTTTGATCCGTGCGATGTGGAAACAACAGAAGGCACAGCGAACGACTGCTCAGCAGAGCAGTGGAGCACGCTACAGCCAATTTGTTGCACCCCGTCGGGGAATGTCGGCTTTCGTGCAAGCGATCGTCGAGCGTCTCGACGAGGCAGCCGTTTTGCTAGACTCCCTCGTCGCACGAATGACGCCTACCGCCCAAGCGGGTTGGCGTTTAACGATTGGAGGAGAGTATAGCCGGAGCCTCGACGTAGATGGCGTCATCCTGGCAACACCTGCACAACATTCTTCCACCTTGCTCAAGTCGGTTGACTCGGAATCGGCCAACGCATTTGGAAAGATTCACTACGGGAGTTGCGCGATAGTTTCAATGGGCTTCCGACGTGAACAGATTGGACACGCTTTGGATGGATTCGGCTTAGTCGTGCCTGCGATCGAAGGGCGAAAAATCCTGTCCACTAGTTTCTCAAGTATCAAGTATGCTGGACGCGCTCCGGAGGGACATGTGCTGCTACGCGCATTCGTGGGAGGGGCCTGCCAGAGCGAACTCCTGAATTTAGATGGCCAGCAACTGGAAAGAATGGTGCGGGAGGAATTGGCTGATCTGCTCGCAATCCGTGGAGAACCAAGCCTCTGTCACATCGTTCGCCAGAACAATGCAATGCCTCAGTATTACGTGGGACATGAGGGGATCGTAAGGCGAATCGAGCAACGCGCCGAACTACTGCCGAATCTCGCCCTAGCCGGCAACGCACTGCATGGCATCGGTGTTCCCAACTGTATTCATACAGGAGAATTGGCGGCAGAGAGCTTGTTGGCAAAGTTGTCACAAAGTCGTCATCCCAGGGACCAGCGACAATATCCCTTTCGTTCAGCTTCAATCGGCTAGAGATGGTTTGGGAAGCGGCAGTTCGCTTGAAGTTGCTTCTTGGCAATCAACTCGGCAATCGTGGTCTGCTTCAACGCCTGCTCCACTTGCGCTGCCGCTTCATCGAGCCTCTTGTGCAGCGGGCACAGCTTGTGATGTTCTGAGAGTCCTAGGGGACAGGTCTCGATGCGTCGGAGGGGAGCGATGACCGCAACAACATCGTAGACGCTAAGCTGCTCGGGAGACCTAACGAGGCTATAGCCACCCCCCCGTCCCCTCTGGCCGTTGACGATCCCCGCCCGAACAAGTTCCTGCAACACTTTCGTGAGGTAATCGCTGGGAACCTGAGTGACCTCGGCTATGTCAAGTCGACTGATGACCTCTTCCTTGTCGGCCAGCAACACGATAGCCCGCAAAGCATATTCGGCCGTTTGAGTAATCATGTGGGCGAATCCAGAAAAAGGGAAAACACGACCTTGACATGCACTATTAGCGGTTTATCCTAACGCTCTCAATAGCACACGTGAAGGATACTCCTCCCGCTTCTTGTCAGAAAGGAAAAAAGACTCGTGCCGATGGAAGAGCATCATCATGATCTCACTGACGACGTCGGGGAGCGGCGAGGATTTCTTGGAGCGATGGCGACCGCCATGATGGCGGGCGGGCTGATCGGCGGCTATGGCACGTTTGCCACCTATGCCGGCAGATTTCTCTATCCTTCAGGCGGAGACAAGACAAGTTGGCAGTTCCTAGCCACGGTTGACCAACTGAAAATCGGCAGTTCAATTCCTTTCGAGACCCCAGTCGGGTCCAAGGTTGTCGTGGCGCGACAAAGTGAAGGAAGCACTGCCGAAGATTTCATTGCCCTTTCCAGCGTCTGCCCCCATCTGGGATGTGCTGTCCATTGGGAATCTCAGAACAATCGTTTCTTTTGCCCCTGTCACAATGGCGCCTTCGATGCCAGCGGCAAAGCGACCGAGGGACCTCCTGCAGCAGCGAATCAGTCCCTGAAACGGTTCCCATTGATGGTTGAGAATGGCCTACTCTTCATTAAAGTTCCCACTGAATCAGTCCGTGGCACACGGGAGGCATGAGATGGGTTCCTTGGACCGGTGGGTGTCAGAGCGAATTCCGATCAGCAGTGCTCAACTGCGGGAATTGACCAACGAACCCGTTCCCAATCATCTCAAACGGTGGTGGTTTTGCTTGGGGGGGACCCCCGCTTACTTGTTTGTCGTACAGATCGTCACCGGCATTCTGCTCGCTTTTTACTATCAACCTTCGACCGGCACCGCCTTCGAGTCGGTCCGCTACATCACAGAGGAAGCGACCTTCGGCTGGTACCTGCGGAGTCTGCACAAGTGGGGGGCAACGCTGATGATTGCGGCGGTCATCTTGCACCAAATGCGGGTGTACTTCACCGCGGCTTATCGCCGGCCACGTGAATTGAATTGGGTCATCGGCATGACGCTGTTGATGTGTACGCTCCTCTGCGGATTTACAGGCTACAGCTTGGTCTTTGAGCAATTGAGTTTCTGGGGTGCCACGGTTGCTGCCAATATCAGCGACGCTGTGCCGGTCGTCGGAGGATTTGCCAAGCACATGCTCCTAGGAGGGGATGAATACAACTCTCGAACCCTATCACGTTTCTACATCCTTCATGCTGCTGTATTTCCAATGACGATGATCCTGCTGATCGGCGTTCATATCGCCTTTATTCGCCTGCATGGAGTCACGGAACTCAAATTCGGCGACGAAGACCCGAACAAGCCCGACCACTTCAACTTCTTTCCTGATCACATCCTGTCGGAATTGATGATCGGCTTGGTGCTCATGATCTTGCTCAGTGCCCTGGCGACAATCCTGCCCGCCACGATGGGGCCCATGGCCGACCCCCAATTGACTCCGGAAGTGATCAAGCCGGAATGGTTTTTTTACGTCTCTTTCCGCTGGCTAAAGCTGTTTTCACTGACCTTTGCGGTACTAAGCACCGGCTTCATCGTGGCGGCGATGTTCCTCTGGCCCTGGATCGACTCATTCTTGCTGAAGCTCACCGGCAATGAGGACATCAGCGTGTATATCGGTATCGTTGCGACGTTCCTCTTGATCGGGCTGACCGTTTGGGAGGCAGCCGTCGCGCATTAGGAGAACAGCTTCTCGGCAACCCACAGACCTCACTATAAGTTAGAACAAGTTTTTATTTTTTCGAAATTTTTCATCAGGCAAGCATTCGTGTTTGCATCTGGAGTGAAGGCATGAGTTTGAAAGTCAAACAAATCATCATCGGCCTGCTGGGCTTGCTATTTCTATTGTCGTTGGTCTTTGTGCAATGGATGGAGGTCGCCCGCAAGCGGCAGGAGGCGGGGTTGGTGACGCACGCCATCTCGATCCCGGCGAAGTCCGCAGCGTGCGTAAAGTGTCATAGCGAGTCTTCGCCAGGCATAACCGACCACTGGACCGGCAGCACCCATGCCGAAAAGGGAGTAGGCTGCGTCGAGTGTCACCAAGCTCAGACGGGGGATGCCGACGCCTACACTCATTATGGCGAACTCATCGCCACCATCGTAACCCCCAAAGATTGCTCGCACTGCCACGAAGAGATTACTAAGGAATTCATGGCCAGCCATCACGCCAAGGCCGGCAATATCCTGGCATCGCTCGATAACTTTCTGGCCGAGACAGTCGAAGGAGCCCGCGTTCCCTTCAATCCTCATTCATCGACACCGGGTCGCGACTTTGACATTGTCAACGGCATGGCCAGCGTGGACACCGGTTGCAAACAGTGTCACGGCAGCGAAATCGCTCTCGAAGGCACGGATGGCAGCAGCATCACAGTCAAGGATCTCCAACCCGATAAGAACGGCAAACCGACGAATCTGCAGGCCGTTGCTTTGATCAAGAAAACCAACGATGGTCGTCCCGTGCTGCAGGCTAGCAGTTGGCCGAATACGGGCATCGGACGGCTCAACCTCGACGGCTCGCTGGGTTCATGCTCTGCCTGCCATTCCCGTCACGACTTCTCTCCCCGCCGTGCTCGGCAACCAGAGAACTGCGGCAAGTGTCATTTGGGCCCCGACCATCCCCAGAAGGAGATCTATGAGGAATCAAAGCATGGTGTTGCCTTCCGTGATCTCAGGGAAAAAATGAACCTAGATGCCGACGAATGGGTGCTCGGCAAGGATTACTCCCAAGCCCCCACCTGCGCAACCTGCCACATGTCGGGACATTCCCGCAATGGAGGCCGCATCACGCACGATCCGGGCGTGCGGATCTCTTGGACTAATCGTCCACCCGTCAGTCTTGTGATGGACACCGACATTGATGGCAAGGTTATTACCGAACAGGATCCTGACGATCGGCAGAAGCTTATCCACAGCTCCTGGCTCGACAAGCGCCTAGAAATGCAGCAGGTCTGCCTGCATTGTCATACCCAAAACTACATCGACGCCTTCTACAAGCAGTACGACGATTTCGTGGTCAACTACAACGAAAAATTTGCTAAACCAGGCAAGCAGCTCATGGCTACACTCAAGGAGCAAAATCTGCTTACACCCAAAGACTTTGATGAAGAGATCGAATGGACTTGGTTCTATTTATGGCATCACGAAGGTCGACGGGCCCGGCATGGGGCCTCGATGATGGCTCCCGATTATGCTCATTGGCATGGCATGTATGAAGTTGCGGAGCGATTCTATATGGAACTGATCCCGCAAGCCCGCGAGATCATCGAACATGCCCGAGCCGAAGGCAACGAGCAAAGCGCTATCATAGTGGAAGGAGTCGTCGAGGGTATCCTCGCCCGTCCAGAACATGAGTGGTTTGAGCAGCAGAAGAAACTGGCAGAGGCTGCTCCGGCGAATACCAGAGAACCCGTTGCCAAGGACTTGGTGGAGGCAGTGGAATCTGACTCCGATGGCAGTGCAGAAGTCAATGTCGAGTAAACCATTGAAAATAAACCTAGTGGACCTCGACTTCCACGGATCCCACGCGCGTTTCGGCGCGCGCCATAATCAAGATTGTGCGCCATTTCAGAACTAGCGGTGTTAAGTGCTCTCCTTTGCTGTCGATCAATTCGGGCACATGGACATGCATCTTTTAATAGATTGAACATGGCTGTCCCGCTCGAAATTCGTCCGTTGCCAAGCATGACGGGCCAAATCGATCATCAAGTGAATAGCAGGCGGTTAGGCCAATCGCATCGATCCGACACAGTCGCGATGGTGTCCGATTAGGCAAACTTTGCGGGTGATTCCACTTAAGGTAGTAACGCCAACCACAACTACCGATCCCATCAATACAGCTATATTACTGCGATATCGATTTGAATGGGGAACGGTTATGTCGCGTTTGTTCTATTTTCTAGGCGCAATTGCGATGCTCTTCGTAACGGATCGTGCCTCGGCGCAATCACATGTTGAATCATCGCAATACGCAAGTGAATTATTCTTAAGGCATGAACTTGAGTCCGACGGCCAACCGTTCTCAACCACAGCAGATGACCAGCTCGTCCAACAGACTGGAGCATATACGGTTGCTTGCTGGGATTGTGACGACTCGGTGGACTGCGGCGATACTGTAGGGAATAACGCTGCCAAGAAACCTAATCCTTGTGCAAATTCTCACAAAGACCTGTTCTTCAACAACGACTTCAGCTACCTGAACGATCCGTACTATCAGGGGCATTGCCTTGGAGATCGTCTGAAGCTCATGACTATCGGCGAAGACGGAAGATGGGGCACACTCGACATTGGTGGCCAACAACGACTCCGTTATCACCACGAGCGCGGCATGGGTCAGCAAGCGGGAGCTACTCGATTTGAGCCAACTACGAACGATTTTGTGCTTACTCGGACGCGGCTCTATGGCAACTGGCAGGTAAACGAATGTGTTCGTTTCTATACCGAAGGCATCTATGCCGCCGACGGGGCCAATTCCGAATACATCCCCAGGCCGATTGACCGCAACTTCGGCGATTTCCTCAATGCTTTTGTCGACCTCAAACTGCTCGAAAGCACGACCTTGAGAGTAGGTCGCCAAGAACTATTGTACGGAAATCAACGACTGATTTCTCCGCTTGATTGGGCGAATACTCGTCGCACTTTTGAAGGAGCTAAGGTCATGATCAAAACCGGAGATTGGGAGACCGATATCTTCTATACGCACTACGTGCCGGTACTTCCGAACGAGCTGGATAGAGCAGACTATGATCAACCCTTTTATGGTTGCTATCTTTCATATAGCGGATTTGAGAATTTCACGGTTCAACCCTACTACATCGGCTACGATAACAACAATCCACCGATTGTAGGATCGGGAGGACCGATCGCCGGTTCCGGCGATTTCTCCTTGCATACATTCGGTATACGCATAAATGGTGGGATCGACGATTGGCTGTTTGAAATGGAAGGTGGCCCGCAATTGGGGCGCCAGAGTGCCCTTGGAGTCAACCAAGAAGCTGGTTTCTGCACTTGTGGAATTGGCCGCAGCCTTGGCTCTCAGCTTCCCTGGTCACCGACCTTGTGGGGCTACTACGACTATGCGTCAGGCAACGCTCCCGGCGGTGATTTCAACCGCTTCAACCAGCTCTTTCCTTTGGCACACAAATACTTGGGTTTCGTCGACGCCGTCCAGAGGTCGAACATTCAGTCCCCCAATATGCTGCTAACGATGAAGCCGACAGAAAAAATCAACTTGCTTTTTTGGTATTACCATTTCATGGCTAACCAGGCCGACGACATTGTGCCTTCCATCGGTGGCACGCCACCTCAAAGCCTCACTCGTAAGGACTTCGGTGACGAATTAGACGTACTTGCAAAGTATCAATGGGGACCACGCTCTAACATAATACTCGGCTGGTCCCACTTATGGCGCGGCGACAAAATCCTGGCCCCCACCGACGCTGACTTTGTTTATTCTCAGTGGGAGTTGGATTTCTAAGCAGCAGCAAAGGGTTCTGACCTGATCGCATCGAGCGACCGTGAACCTCCTTCGGTCCGACACACCGACTTGAGTTCCAACGGTCTCGGATCCGCGTCGGTTGCATCACTTGCGCCAAGCAAAGCTTGGGAAGGGGGAATGAGATGTAAATTACACCTTTGAAACCTTTCATCGAAACCTTGCGGGTGAGAATCCCGTCCAGTAGAGCTTGACCAGCAACTGGAAGCGAGTTTTGCGTGGTGCCGGGTGACCGGTCCTGCGAAGCGTAAACAGCGAATCCGAAAGCCATGCTATTGAGCGTCGAAAGACCCAATCGTGGGAGCCTTTGCCTTTTGATGACCAAGGGCCACGTTGCTGCACTGTATGGGTCTGGTGCAAGCAGTCCTGCCGGCGTCGGTTTGGAACATGTGCAAACGGATGATTGAGGTTCCCCAGGAACTTGGGAGATCCTGTTGCTTCCTCGGCAACATCCCGGACGGAGACACCGGGTTACCAACTCCAGGCCTTGGCAGCTCGCTCGTCTGCCGGGGAGCGAAAGAGAACGAGTGCAACCGAGGTATCGCCAAGCGAAGGAAACGAAGTGCGGCGAGATGGGTAGCAGGAAGTCATAGCGTCTTGATAGTACCGTTGAAGCTGGCGAACTTCACCCTGTTGGAGCCAGTGGAGGAAAGCGAGACGTCGAATCATGGAACCGTTTTTGAGAAACACGACGAATGCCTCGAAATTCGATAGACGTGTACACGAAACAGAGACGGATAGCAGCGTTGGCGAGACGGTCTTCAGAGATGGCCTTCACTTCGCTCGCCTATCTGATGGACATCGACTGGTTAAAGGATGCGTATCGATGCACGCGTAAGGACGGTGCCGCTGGTGTCGACGGCGTGACCGCGGAACAATATGAACAGGATTTGGAGGGCAACCTTCAAAGCCTGCTCGACCGCGCGAAGTCCGGCACCTATAAAGCTCCTCCTGTGCGCCGAGTGCACATTCCGAAAGGTGGCTCCACCACGGAGACTCGTCCGCTCGGAATACCTACGCTTGAGGATAAGATTCTCCAGCGTGCGGTGGTCATGTTACTGGATCCGATCTATGAGCAGGACTTCTTGGACTGTTCCTACGGATTTCGACGTGGCCGCTCGGCACACGATGCGTTGACTTCCTTCCGCGACCAGACGATGCGCCATTGGCGAACGGGCGTGACAGTTTTGGAGGTCGATATCCGGAAGTTTTTCGATAATCTGGATCATCAACATCTCAGGCAGTTTCTCCGACAGAGGGTGCGTGATGGCGTGTTGCTGCGTCTGATCGACAAGTGGTTGAAAGCGGGCGTGATGGAAGATGGTAACGTCAGTTACCCGGACTCTGGATCGCCCCAGGGTGGTGTTGTTTCTCCCTTGATTTCGAACGTGTTCTTGCACTACGTGCTGGACCTCTGGTTCGAACAAGAAGTGAAGCCCCGCCTGCGTGGGAAGGCTTTCCTCATCCGCTATGCGGATGATTTCGTGATCGGCTTTTGCGATCCTCGCGATGCTGAACGCGTGCTGGAAGTCCTTCCGAAACGATTTGGTAGGTATGGGCTGACCGTCCACCCGACCAAGACGAAACTTATATCGTTCCGCCCTCCGTCTTCACGGACGAAGGACGACGATCGTCCTGGCACGTTTGACCTGCTTGGATTCACCCACTACTGGGCGAAATCCCTGAAGGGCTATTGGGTGGTCAAGCTCAAGACTGCCACGGATCGCTTCACCCGCGCTGTTCGTCGCATCGATCAATGGTGCCACGACAATCGACACTTGTCGCTTGCAGAGCAGCAGCACAAGCTCAACCAGAAGCTACGTGGACACTACGCGTATTACGGAGTGACAGGGAACTCGGAAGCAATGAACCGGTTTCGCCAGGAAGTCGAGAATCGATGGCGTAAGTGGCTTAATCGCCGCAACAACATCCACTCGATGCACTGGCAGAAATTCTGCGCATTGCTCCGTCGTTACCCGCTTGCTCCCGCACGCGCAGTTCGTTCGCAGCTTCGTCACGCAGCGAAACCATGATTTGAGGAACCGTATGCTCTAATGCGGGCACGTACGGGTCTGTGGGAGCCCTGGGTGAGTAATCACCCAGGGCCACCTGGTCC
>NZ_SJPS01000008.1 GCF_007860015.1 Bythopirellula polymerisocia | reverse complement strand
CAGGGGGCGGCAATGAGCCCCCGGTCTGCGTGAACGCAATGAGAATGCGGCGGTAGCCGTCTAAAACTAACTTTTATCCCGCTAACGGATCACGCTGGATATTCCAGTTCACGATGAACCAAGACACAAACCGGCAAGGAATGATTATGAAAAATATCTTGGGCGTGATCTTGTTTGCTGCGTTGAGCGGTGCCGGGTTGGGTGTTGCGCTGGGATACCTTGAAGGACGGCTACCCGATGCCCCGGCAGAAAACAAAGCTGCCGAAGATATTCAACAAGCTGCAGCACCTGTTTCCAAAGGTCCAGTTGCTGAGGTTCCGGAAACAACGTTCAATTTCAATCGCATGGAACAAGGTTCAGTGATGAGACATGCGTTCAAAGTTCTGAGTAGGGGCAGCAAGCCGCTCCACGTGGATGTTGTCAATACGACCTGTAAATGCACAGTAGGAGGTTTGTCAAAGAGCGATGTTCCTCCTGGCGAAGAGACTGAGGTCTTGCTGGAGTGGACCGCCAAGCAGTCTCCCGGTCCATTTCGACACGGGGCAACACTAGAGACGAACGATCCCCGACATTCGCGAATCGAACTTGTAGTGGAAGGGGAAGTTGTTGAATCGACAAGCCTCCGGCCATCGGAGTTTCTGTTCGGAAAAGTGCAGGCAGGTGATACCAAAGAGGCTTCTTGCTATCTGATTAGTAGCTTAGAGAACGACGTCAAGATCCTCCACCACAAGCTAAGTAATCCGGAACTAGCGAAACAGGTAGAGATAAGCACTTCTCCGATCGACGAGGCTGAATTGGATCAACTCAAAGCTCTGAGTGCTGTAAAGGTGACAGCCACATTTCAGGCGGGCAAGGCACAGGGGCCCTTTTTCGGCTGGCTCGAATTGGAGACCAACCTCCAGGGGGCTGAGAAACTATCCGTTCCACTCTCCGGCAACGTCGTGGGCGATATTTCGATTTTTGGTCCAGGTTGGATTTCCAGTCAAAACCTATTACAACTTGGCCCAGTAGATAGCAAAACAGGAAAAAAGGCTCGCCTGCTGGTTGCGGTTCGTGGCGAGCAAGCCAAGGATACTCAACTAACGGTAGCTAGCGTCGATCCAAAAGTGCTAAAAGTCACCTTGGGCGATGTTAAACAAATGGGTGAGAATTTGGCTCATTTTCCATTGATCCTTGAGGTTCCCGCTGGCACACCTCCCATGGTACGGATGAGTAAAGCGGGAGAAGACGACGATGCGGCCCGAGGTGATGGTGTGATTGTGCTTGACTCGACCCATCCAATTACCTCAGAAGTACGCCTAAAGGTGCGATTCTCCGTCGAGTAAGCCCTTCGCTCCGAGTAACTGCGCTGGCCTTCAGGTCTGATTACAGCTACGATTTTCTTCGACATTTTAATTCTTTTTGCACTAATTACCGACGAGCAGTGAGTGATCATGGAGTTCATGGCGGAACGATTAAGGATGAGGCGATTTTTCCTGGGAATACCGACCCTGGTTCTAATCGTGACTTTGGCCATCTCTTGTGGATTATATTCTGCCGAACAAGAGAAAACTGCCAGTGATCGGTCGGCTGAGATTGCCGATGCTCTTCACAAGAACGGACCAATTTTCGTCGATTGGCCGAAGCCGCAACTCACGCTCGTTTTCTCGGGAGAGACCGACGGTTATTTGGAACCATGTGGTTGTGCGGGTCTCGACAATCAACTGGGGGGAATGAAGCGTCGACAAACCTTTTTGAAGCAACTGGCTGATGATGGCTGGAATCCGGTCGCTCTCGATATGGGAGGACAGGTTCGCCGCACGGGTCCCCAGGCGGAGATGAAGTTTCGCTACGCGCTCCGCTCACTGCTCGATATGGACTACTCCGCCGTGACCTACGGGCTTAAGGATTTGCAGTTGTCGAGCGAGGCTATTCTTTTTGTCCTCGCCAATTTGGAGCCTGGCCAGAATCCGCTTGTCTCGGCCAATGTCGATCTGTTTGGCATGGCTGAGCCTTATCAAGTAATCGAAGCAGGGGGAAAAAAAATTGGTGTCACGGCGGTACTTGGGACAAAGCAAAAAATTCTCCTCGCAGGAAATGATGAAGTTAGCATCCTCGATCCCGTCGAGGGCCTTCGCGAAGTGGTCCCCCAACTCGAGGCACAGCAATGCGACCTCAATGTGCTGTTAGTGCATGGTGACCCGGCTGAGGCGGCTGATCTGGCCCGACAGTTCCCCTTGTTCGATTTAGTAGGTACCACAGGAGGGGCGGAAACCCCGCCTGACCGCTCGCGGCCCATCGAAGGGGCAGAATCTTATCTCATCGAAACGGGCCACAAGGGGCAGTACGTGATAGTTTTGGGTGTCTACGACGACCCCGAGCAGCCACTGCGATATCAGCGTGTCCCCCTTGATCATCGTTTTGAAGATTCCCCCGAAATGCAGCAGTTGCTTGTGGAGTATCAAAAGGAATTAGAAACAACCACGCTCGCTGGGTTAGGACTTACTGGCATCCGTCACCCTGAAGACTCTTTCGCCGGGAGTGCGGCCTGTGCCGACTGCCATATTGAGGCGACGGAAGTTTTTCTCAACACTCCGCATGCTCATGCGACAGATTCGTTGGTAAATCTCGTCCCCCCTCGGCATTTCGATCCGGAGTGTCTTAGTTGTCATGTCACAGGCTGGAACCCACAGGAATACTTTCCCTACGAGTCAGGTTTCGTTGGGCTGAAACAGTCTCCGTTGATGCAGGGCAACGGCTGTGAGAACTGTCATGGCCCCGCGGCTGCTCATGTGGCAGCCGAGTCAGGTGAAGAGACTCTCAGCGACGCTGAGATCGAAAGTCTACGCGCCGCCCTGAGACTAAAAATCGTAGAGAACGAAGGGAACGTGAGCGGCCAAACTCCACCCCAAGTAGTTGGCGCAGTGGTCAATAAGTGCCTAGAGTGTCACGACTTGGATAACAGCCCTGACTTTGACTTCCAAGAATACTGGCCCCAGGTTGAGCACCACGGGAAGAATTGAAATCCCACACCGGACTGAACGCTTTAGCGACCAGTAATGCTTACTCCTCCAATTCCGCCATCGCCTCGTCGGGAATATTAAAATTCGCTGAAACAGTCTGTACGTCGTCATGGTCGTCCAGTGCTTCCATCATTTTCAAAACCGCGCGGGCCGTTTCTACGTCCAGATCGACTGTGTCTTGAGGGATGCGAGTAATCTCGCGGGATTGGGTGCATATTCCCGCTGCATCGACGGCTTCACAAATGGCACCAAATACGTCGGGATCAGATATTATTTCGTAACTGTCGTCAAAGGTTTTTACGTCTTCAGCACCTGCGTCGAGGGCAAGCTCCAGTAGCGATTCTTCCTCGGTCTGAGACTTTTCGATTACAAGCAAACCTTTGCGATCAAACATCCAGGCCACGCAACCGGTAGCCCCTAACTTACCCCCAGCGAGTTCAAATATCTTGCGCACTTCGGGGGCAGTGCGATTGCGGTTATCAGTGAGGATTTCACACAACACAGCCACTCCGCCAGGACCATATCCTTCGTAGAGTACCGAGTCCAGGCTTCCTCCTTCCAGTTCGCCGGTTCCTTTCTTAATAGCCCGCTCGATGTTGTCCTTGGGCATACTGATGGCTTTGGCGTCGTTGATGGCATAACGCAACCGCAGATTCATCCCTGGATCACCTCCACCGTCACGAGCCGCGATGATGATCGCCTTGGAGAGCTTGCTCCAGAGTTTGCCGCGCTTGGCATCAATGAGAGATTTCTTGTGGGCGATATTCGCCCAATGAGAATGGCCAGCCATAGACAGGTGTTTTTTTGAGGTGTAAATTGGCCGCGATGCAACATATCACCGGGAAGAATTCTAACGGGGTTTCTTCTTCGTCAACTTTTTGTTGGAAGTCTTCTTGGCAACCCGCCCTGCGGTCTTGGTTTTCTTCTTTGGAAGTGCTTTCTTGCCAGTACTTTTTTTCTTGGCAACCTTCTTCTTTACCGGTTCGGTAGACTGGG
Organism: Bythopirellula polymerisocia; assembly: GCF_007860015.1. Classification (GTDB taxonomy): domain Bacteria; phylum Planctomycetota; class Planctomycetia; order Pirellulales; family Lacipirellulaceae; genus Bythopirellula; species Bythopirellula polymerisocia. Next base: position 133,908 of record NZ_SJPS01000008.1, on the reverse strand, counting down.
CTTTAGTGGACTTTTTCTTCTTTTCGGTTGAAGATGGAGCCACTGCTTCGGTAGAGGTCTCCTTAGTAGGTGAGTCTGCTTTCTTCGACTGACGTTTGGGAAGGCGGTCTTTACAACTCGGATCAATCTCCAGCAAGATCTTGCGGATCGTCGGTCCATAGGGACTGCGGTGCAATTCAACTCCCAATTGATGGAGCTGCGTACTGACCTCGGTTGCTTTGGTCTTGGGGATCGCACGCTCCAATCCGGGAACGGATCCTTTGGCTGCTTCTGCGTCAGAGATGACGCCTACTACATGCATAGCCTCGAGAAGTCCCTGATTAATTGGAATTGAGTGTCCCCCTAGACCGTGCTGAGTCACATAAGAGATCGAGAAAGGGGTCGTCCCATGGAATTTCTGGAATTGTTTGATGGACTGCCCGATGTTCTGCTTCTTAAGTGGTTCCAGATCGAATGAGTAGAGGGTTTCGAACACGCTCTGCAATACACGCTTGAGTCGGGTTGCAGCCTCTTCTGAGTCGTTAAGTGCCTTGACGTGTTCACTCAATTCACGCACAGAGGAAACACGAACTTCATTCCAGTCGAAGTAATCATTTTTCAATGAATCAAAAACCTTCTCCGCATCTTCGTGAAGCGAATTCTCTAAACAACAAGCAAAAACAAGATGCTCCAATACGGTCCTTTCGCCGGTTGGTTCGCTAGGCTTGTAATGTTTCTTAACGACCTTCAAAACCTTATTGATCTGCGCTGCGCGGTTGTTGCTTGCCATTGATTGTGTTTCTTAACTAATTAGGAAATAATGTTAGTTTGAACTTAGACTAGTGAGTGTCGATCTAGGATCCGGCCAGATCAATCGACTTCTGGAAGCGGATCCTCACCTAAGTCATGTGTATTATCTGAGTTAGAGGACTCCTCTTCGGGGAGTACATCGCCAAGCATCTTGGCAATGGCGATGGATTTCTTTACACCCATATCTAGCTCAAAGCGGATGACTGGGGTGTAGCGGGTGTCGATTCGTTTCGAAACTTTTTGCTGCAAGTAACCCGCGGAACTTTGCAGGCCCATGAGACAAAGCTTTTGGGCAGCTTCATCGCCCATGACCGATACATGCACCTTCGCAACCCGCATATCTGGAGAAACCTCGACAAACGTCACGGTTACTCCCTCAATCCGCGGATCATGCAGATCCGTGAGAATCGCCATGCTGACGACCTCTCGAATCGCCTCGGCAGCTTTCAATACTCTTCTGGAAGTCATGCAGGTATCTTTCGCGGTCAGGCTACGAGTCTAACGACTCCTCAAAAGTACGACCCACTTCTTCCACCTTGTAGGCCTCAAACAGGTCGCCTTCTTTGACATCGTTGTAACCTGCGAGCTTGATGCCGCACTCTAAACCTTCTCGCACTTCCTTGGCGTCGGATTTTTCTCGCTTGAGGGTATCAATGGGATAGTCGCCAATGATCGTATTGTCGCGGATGATACGCACTCGCCCGTTACGGGCAATCGTGCCCGACAACACTCGGCATCCTGCGATCGTGCCGACTCGGCTGATCTTGTAGGTTTGTTGGACCAATGCGCGGCCCAAATCAACCTCGCGCTCCTCAGGCTTCAAGAGGCCCTCCAAAGCGGCCTTGATGTCTTCAGTGATCTTGTAAATGATTTCGTACCGCCGAACTTGCACACCGCGCTGCTCAGCCAGATTACGAGCGTTTTCATCGGCGATCACATTGAAGCCAATGATGATTGCATCCGATGCATCGGCAAGTGTGACGTCGGCTTCCGTGACGCCTCCCACCGACGCTTGCAAGAGTTTTATCTTCACCTCGGGATGATCCAGCTTGCCGAGTTCTTTCTGAATCGCCTCGATGGACCCGCGAACGTCGGCCCGCAGGATGAGATTCAGCGTTTGAACTTCGTTGGCTCCTTCGAGTCGATCGAATAACGTCTCCAGTGTGACGTGCTGCGCACCTCCGCTCAAAGTGACCTTTCGATTAGATTCAGCCCGCGCCTCAGCAATTGTACGGGCGTCGGCGATGTCGTCTAACACGTAGAAATGCTCACCGGCACCAGGTGCCATGTCAAACCCTGTGACATTGACCGGAGTACTGGGGCCAACTTCCTCGTAACGCTGCTCGGGGATAAGAGTATCGTACATGGCCTTGATGCGACCATAAGCATCTCCGCAGACGATCACATCACCCACTCGCAGTGTTCCATTCTGGACGATGATCTTAGCTACTACGCCACGACCGGCTTCCTGCTGAGCTTCCAGGCAGGTTCCCATCGCGGGCCGATTGGGATTAGCCTTATACTCGTGCAACTCTGCAACTGTCAGCACGGTATCCAGCAGGGTGTCGAGGCCATCACCTGTGATCGCGCTTGTCTTTACAACCTCGACATCACCTCCCCATTCACTTGGCAAAAGTCCGTTGGTCGAGAGACCCTGCATCACGCGATTCAGATCCACGCCGGGGAGGTCAGTTTTGTTCAAAGCAACCACGATTGGAACTTCGGCGGCTCGGGCGTGACTGATCGCCTCTTCGGTTTGAGGCATGACGCCGTCATCGGCTGCCACGACTAGGACAGCGATGTCAGTTACATTGGCTCCACGCGCACGCATTTCAGTGAACGCTTCGTGACCGGGGGTGTCGACGAAAGAAATCTTCTTTCCATCTTTTTCGATCGTGTAGGCACGAATGTGTTGCGTGATGCCTCCGCTCTCGCCGCTAACCACATCAATCTCAATGATGCGGTCCAAAAGCGATGTCTTACCGTGGTCGACGTGGCCCAGGAAGGTGATTACCGGCGGGCGGGGTACCAACTCAGATTCATCGTCTTGACGATCACGGATATTGGCCAGCAATTCGTCCTCGACGCTAACTGCTTCTTTCAGTTCGACATTGACTCCTAGCTCTGCCGCGATCAATTCGGTCAAATCGTCGTCGATTAAGGCATTCATGGTCGCCATCACTCCCTCTTCCATGAGGATTCGCAAGATCTGGCTCGCAGGGACGCCGGCTGCTTCTGAAAACTCACGTACCGTGCAGGGGAGCTGCAAGACAACTTTATCCTTACGAGGAGCAGCGGTACTCACACCAGTGCGGCGTGGACGACGCAGGGAGCGACGAGGGCGATACTCGTCACTTGCGCCTTCACGCTCTTTTAGTGAGTGTCGTTGCCGACTGAGTTGGCGCTGTTCTCGCCCACCGAGAATCGGGGCATCATCTTTGCCGGGGGAACCCTTGCCTTTGCCACGCCGTCCCTTGCCGGTTGCCGGTGTATCGTCCTCCAGAGGAGTAAGAGGAGTTTTGCCTTTACGCTTGGCATCGAGTGTATCTTCATGCCGCTTCAAATGGGCTGTGAGTGGCTTGCCGCTTGTTTTTCCAGGGCGCAGGGCCTCGGCTGGAAGTCGAAGATCGGGTTTTTGAATGGCCTCTTCTTTTTTGGTGGAACTCTTGGCAGGGGTTTCCGCTATCGGTATGGGTGCAAGCTTAAGGGCAGGTCGCCCACGCTGTGCTGTGCCCCCCATGGGCTTTGATTCTCGGCTTCCTTCTTTCTCCTTACCTGACGGTCCAATTGTCGGCAGCTTCCCCCCCACGTTACCAGGCCCTATGTAATCGTCGCGACGCATAACATTGGCCAATGGGCCATGACCTTCCTCAGACATTTCCATGGGTGCCGCGGCGGGCTCTACATGGGAATCGCTGGGATCTACAGCTTGCTCTTCAGCGGCAGCAGCTGCAGCAGCAGTTTCGAGACGCTTCTTGCGTAGCCCAGCCAATGGTGATGCAGGTCGTGGGGTCGAGAGCACAGGCATCTTGCCCTCGCGAACCGGCTCTTTGGGGCGTTCAGGAGCAGGAGCAGATTGCTTGCTCTGGGGGCCACTTTGTGGGCCAGGATTCTGGAAGTGTTCTGTGAGCTTGGTGACTTCCTCGTCCGTCAGACTAGCCAGCGCAGAGCCTTTCCCTCGGATACCAAGTCGTGCACAAACATCGACGAGCTCCTTGCTGTCTAACTTCAATTCCTTCGCTAATGAATAGATGCGAACGGCCAAAATCAAATTCTCCGTGCGAGCTTATTGGGTTGCATTTTAAGGTTGTAGCAATCTTCTAATGCCCGCGGTTAGTGTCAAAAAAACTTAGGAAACCATGAGTATTTTCCTCCTCATACAGTGACCTTCAACTGGCCTGGGGCAATACGGTGCCTTGCAGGCCATCAGGAAAACAAACTACTCCGGGCCTGTTGCCGGCTCGGGAGATTCGTCACTAGCGGCACCTTCTGCCGACTCAGATTCTGTTGGACCAGATTCTGCCGTGGCCGCCTCGACTTCCCCTGCTGCAGCTTCCATACGAGCAGCTTCGGCTTCCTCTTCCATGGCGGTGGCTGCCGCAATACGATCTTCTTCACGTTTTTGCCGGCGGGCAGCAGCAGCAGCAGCCTCGGCTTCTTCTGCCCGTCCTTCGGCTTGTTCGACAATCACATCGACTTGTTCTTCTGTCATCCCCCCCATTTCCATCAAGGCGTCAGGTTCGATAATCGACAAGTCGTCGTAGCTCAAGAAGCCCTCTTCCACCAGCCTTTCGGCCAGTTCTTGCGCGACTCCTTCAAGCGAACTGAAGCCCTGAACAGCCCGGTCGATCGACTCGGCGAGCTCATCCTGGGTCATGATTTCGATATCCCAACCAGAGAGTTTGCTGGCTAGGCGCACATTTTGGCCTCGCCGACCAATCGCGAGCGACAACTGATCTTCCCGCACGAGCACAATCGCTCGGCCCAGCATGCGGCACAGGATGACCTGCTCGACCTCGGCTGGCTGAAGTGCGTTGGGGATCAACACTTCGAGGTTGTCGTCCCAGCGAACGATATCGATTCGCTCGCCTCCCAATTCGTCAACAATGTTCTTAATGCGATTTCCTCGCACGCCGACACAGGCACCGACACAATCGACCCGCTGGTCACTGCTCGAAACTGCCACTTTTGATCTATAGCCAGGCTCTCGAGAAATCGCCCGGATTTCGATGACGCTATCGATGATCTCAGGAATCTCTTGCTCGAATAGCCGCTGCACCAGATGGGGTCGGGCACGGCTCAGGATTACTTTGATGCGACTGCCACTCTTGCGAACCTCGAAGACAGTGGCTCTCACACGCTCGTTGACATGGTGTGTCTCGCCGGGGATCTGCTCGCTTCGGGGGAGAATCGCTTCGACATTGGAAAGCGTGACCGTTGCGGCGCCACCTTCGTATCGCTGGACAACTCCGCTGACCATTTCGCCGATCAGATCGGTGTACTCGTCGTAAAGTGCATCCCGCTCCGCCTCGCGGATCTTCTGGATCATCACCTGCTTGGCAGTCTGAGCCCCGATCCGACCGACGGTTTCTTCTGAGTCGAGTACTTCACCGTCGCAGGTGGCGTTGATCGAACCATTTTCGCGGTCGATTTGGACAACTACATCCGACTCTTCGCCGTAGTATTTTTTCGCTGCCGAAACGAGCGCTGCCTCGATCCCCTCGAAGACAATTTCTTTATCGATATTTTTGTCTCGGTGGATCGCGTCGACAATTCTCAGCACTTCGCCAGCATTCATGTTTATTATCTCCGCGGCGTATTCGCCCACCGCCGGGCAACCAAGTTGTTCGGATTGTTTTCGAATTTTTGGGCCAATTGGGCATGGAAAAACCAGCCAGATCTAGCCGCACTCCAAGCGACGCCGCCCGCCGGTAGGCAGTCAGCTCGACCAAAACCCTTTTACCAAAGGGACTTAGCGCCGTTTGTAATCCAGTAATGATAACCGACCCAATCGGAGTGTCAACCGGCGGAATTACGCCTCATCATGTCATTCCCGGGAAGGCGAGAACGCAAGAGGCATGTGTCCGACGACTATCTGGATTCCGGTCTGCTCGAAAGACTGGATATGCTACACCTGGGACACAAGGATTGCCGCAGCCTGTGCCTGGGGAGTAACACTGAGTTTCAAGAAACTTGTCCCCGGTGGGAGATCTCCAACAGCCGAGACGCTCAGAGGGCAAGCGGGGTCAGGGGAAGAGTAATTTAGGGTGCCAAAAAGTTGCTCTTTTCCCAAGGCGAGTGTACTTGCCACCAACTCGACGATGCCGCTGCCGGCACCCAAATTGCCGAAGTAACTCTTGGCTGCGACGACCGGCACGGTTCGGGACGCATCGCCAAAGACTTCTCCGATGGCGGAAGACTCGTCGGCATCGGACTCGGTGGTTGACAGACCATGGGCATTGATGTGCCCACACTCGGCAGCAGTGAGCTTGGCCGAATCAATCGCGGCCCGCATGGCATTAGTGAGTGCCTGGCGGCGGTTACCTGCCAAGTGGGAGTTGGTCACGATGCTGCTTCCTGTACCGAGGATTTCACCGTAGATCGTCGCTCCACGCTGCTGGGCAGATTCCATTTCCTCGAGCACGATTGAACCGGCACCCTCTCCCACCACCATACCGCTCCGTTTGGCATCGAAGGGCCGTGAGGCCTCAGCGGGTGGGCATTCGGGGCTGGCAAGCTGTTCGGTCTGAATCGCGTGGACTGTCTTGAATGAGTGGATCCGTGTTCCCGTCGCACCGGCGAGCATCAGATCAGCATGCCCTCTTTGAATCGTGTGTACCGCTTCCCGAATCGCCATGAGTCCGGAAGCCTCACGCATCGTGAGCGAATTATTCGGCCCGCGCAGGTCGTTGAGGATTGCGATATGGCTTCCCGGCATGTTGGGCAAAAACTTGAGCATCCATAGCGGACTCATTTGCTCCAGACCAGAACTGCCCCAATCGGGATAAGAAAACTTACTCTCGCGAGCACCGCACTTCACCATCCCGTCAACGAAATCATCTGGGGGGCTGAGCATATAGTCACTGCCGAACACCACGCCGCTTCGCTCCGGATCTCTATCCGCAATTTTCGCATCGGCCAGCGCCTGCTGGGCCGCAGCGATGGCCATCATCGTTTCGCGACACATCACCTTGAGTGCCTTGCGGATCGCTTTCTTGATTTCCTTTTCGAGCGGGCCAAAGTTGTCGATCTCCCCGGTGAAATCGAGGCACTCTCCGCCGAAAGTTACACGGTCCTCGATCGGGGGGAGCAGCGTCAACGGGCGGACGCCACTGCGTCCACCAGCGAGAGCATCGCTCAACTCAGCAACTGAGTTTCCCAGCGGGCAGACCACTCCCAGACCGGTGATGACAACGCGACGTGGTGAGACGGAGGAATTCATTCAAATGGAGAGCGGGTCAGCAGGCAGAAACTACGACTCTCCAGGATAGCCATCCAGCGGCACTAGGGCTACCCGGCATCGCCTATCATTCCTAGCCAGCCCGCCACGCGGTCCGAGAGCCACCATTTCGCGTCAGCACTTCTCTCGCAGATTGCAACGCAGTCCGGTTGGGGAAGACTAGAAAAACCGCCCCCCGCCCCCACCTGCTTTGGGATCCAGTCCACGCTGTTTCATGCGATCATTGTACATCTGCATGGTCGTCTGGAACTTGGCTCGCTGTTCGGGAGTCGTCCAGTCCAGCATCTTCTTGCGGAATTCGTCCACCTTCTGCGGTGTAGGAGGCCCGCCTCCCGGCCTGCCGCCACCAGGTCCACCACCTGCCGTAGGACCTCCACCGTTCTTCTGGCGGGCCAGAGATTCATCGATCTTTTTGTCCAGTTCCTTTTTCTGTTCTTCGGGGGTCAATGCCAGGAACTGGTCAAGTCGTGCTTCCATCATCTTCATAAAGAATGGGGCACTGCTCTCAAAGAATGAGCGGCGTTGCTCTTCCGAGAGCCCCTTCATTTTTTCGCCAAATGCCTGGCGACCGGCCTTCTGCTCTTCTTCAGTCACCTCATTCCGCCGAGCAAACTGTTCGTCGCGAAGTTTTTCCAACTCCGCCAGCGCGGGGTCCTTACCGCCATACCAACCCCACCCAATCACAGCCAAAACCAATAGGATTGCAACGCCGATCAACGCATTCTTGTTGTTCATGTCATCGTTTCCTGTTTTACTCTTCCGGCACTACAACTGCATCCACGTGACCATCCAGATAGGCATAGTTTCGCGCGCCATCCTGCCCCGGCGACCCATGAAAGGGTCCGTAATCGTAGACTACCCATACCGTACCGCTACCACCATAGGCCCGCTTGGGGTCGTCGAGTACCTCAGGTCTCGTTTTTCCTGCCAAGCCAAATGTTGGATATTCATAACTCAATCCTTCCTTCTCGAAGTAGGAATTGAACTGCGATAGCAGAGTGTCGTCGTCTGTGCTGGAAGACTCGGGATCGTGGTCGTAGTAGTCGCTTGGACAATGGAAGATCTCTTGGTTCCGCTCACAATAGTCTGCCAGCACATCGTAGAGGGATGGAAGATTCAAGGGGTTCGATGTCCGCGGTAGCTTGGCCACCTCAGGAAACTTGCCTCGCTCTCCCTTCCGATCCAGATATTGCGTCATTGCCAAGCCGATCTGGCGGAGATTGTTCTTGCAATGAGTATTGCGTGCCGCTCCCCGTGCCGCTTGCACTGCTGGGAGCAACAAGCCGACCAACACACTTATGATGGCAATGACCACCAAGAGTTCCACGAGCGTAAAAGCTTTTTTGTGTTTCATGTGATCGCCGCCCCAAAGCCGGAAAACCCGGTCTGCACTTTAATACGCGGTGACATACCCTGGCATTACAACCCCGCTGGCACGAAAAGGTTTCGATTCAGCAAGTGAGGTTGCTAGCGCCCCCATTTTATCTGTGGGGGTCGTGTTAGGGTAGAGCAAGCCTTAGCCGCGTTGCAAAGCATCGTAGGGGTACAACGCTCTAATACCGCCCATGAAAGGTCTTCGCATCTGGCCGGCTAGCCGTTTGCGGTGGGGGTGCGACAGTGCCGGTCGGCATGGAAGTGTTTGGGCCGCGACTTTCGACAAATAGGAGGGCATCGGCACGTGGCGGCGATTTCAGAATCGGGATCGTATCCGTGATGAAATTCGGCTTGGCTGCCCCAGGCTTGGCCACGACACCCATGCTCAAGAGCAACACTTGATCGGTGGGCCAGCGAAATCGCTCATGGATCTGCACCATCGTCATTTGCGGCACCTGACACTCGGTCCGCTGGTTCTGGGCCACCGCGGTGGGTACTTCCAACTGCACCGACAGCATCTTTTCCACTTGAGTGAGTTTCAACTTAAGCACTGCGTCCACAGTTCGAGTGTCTAGCGCCATCAGAGGGCTGAATTCCATGCTGAACCCTTCATCGAATTGTCCCATCTCCGGTTGAAAGCCGGGCCAGGTTTGATCGGTTCGGACTACCCCTTTGGTGTAAGTCACCGGTCGCATCGTTGAGATCACGAGCGACGCCCCGTTCTGTACCATTTGGTGAGGTGCATTGTGTTCGTGGAAGTCAGTTCGACGCTTGAGTTCGGAGAGAAGCAGCGCAGCATCTTCCTTCGCCAGGATCCACCCCTGTACGCCAGGTGACTGTACCGGAATCGATTCCATCAGCGGCAACGCTCGCGTTCGCCAGTTGGGGCTCCCGATAGTGACGATTCGCAGACCAAATCCATGGTGTTCTGCGCTGCTATTCACGAATCGATCCACGATGTCGGCAACGATCGCCTGCATTTGGGGCGTGTGATAAACTCGCAACGTCCGCTGGTCGGCGCTCAACAAACCGACAGGTTTGGAATGCCATGCTTCGTAACCCGTCTCGCGTAGAATCCAGTCAACGATCGCCTGCTCAGGCGCGGCGGTGTTCTGTACACGCAGGGTATATGGGCTGATGTCATATTCACGCCACACCTGACCATCTTCATTGGGCAGCGTACCGCTTCCCTTGGAAACCTGGGCATGGCTCGATTGGCCATAAGTTCCACCCGCCGGAACGCTGCCTCCCGGTGTAACCGGACTTACTTCAGCGACCGTCGGCAATACTGAATCGAGCGGCGTGGCATTCGGTTCGGCACTCGACGCCTGCCAACCGCTTGCGCCGGGTCGCCCTGGATCAAGCGATTGAGCGGTCACCAGTTGAGAGCTTGTGAGCGTGATCAGTGCGATAAACGCGATGCGAATGAGCATCGGTAACCTCCTAATGAAGACGTGCGACGAGAAGCGGGCGAGAAGTATAGAAACGAGCGCCAGCGGTCACAAGTCCACGTCCCCAACAGACCCGCTAGCATTCGGGAGATGTCTTGCCGATGCCCGATTCCTCTGGCCTTATTCTTCGCATTTAAGCATCATGCTCCGATTGTCTCTGGAGTCGGATTCTCATAGACTTCATGAAAATGCTGGCGGAATATTCCATCCAGACAGGTAATCTAAATGGCCACCACGATAGGACTTGAATCCTCCCGAGAACCGAGCATGGGCTCCTCCCAATCCCAGGAGTTTGACTCGGTACTCTCCGCTGTGCTAACGCGAATGGCCCAGTCTGCTGGTCTGACGGTCGATGAACTTCTCGTTAGGCAGTGGATCCGCGAGGCCCGTGCTAGCGTCCCCGGCGACGTCGAATCGCACTGGTGGCAATGGCTGAAGATCGCTGCTTCGAGCCTGGGACTGAGCGCCCGCACCGTTGAACTATCTCACCAGCAGGCAATCGCATTGGTCACCGATGGGATGTCCATGGTCACCGTTGTCAATCACCAAGGTGAAACTGCTGCGGTACAGCTCATGCGGCAAAAGAATCGGATTGTTGCCAAATACTTGACGGTATTCGAGAACAAGATTCTCGATGAGGCAGCTCTTTCTGCTTTGTTCGAAGAAGGAGAACAGGAGGGCACAAATCGCTGGCTAGTCTCGAATGCGGTTGACTATCGCAGCAATTTGTTGCCCAAAGCCAAGCCTTGGAAACGATTGCTGGCAATTATTAACGCCGAAGCAAGCGACATATGGATCGTCGTTTTGTTTGCGTTCTTGGTCGGTCTATTGAGCCTTGCTACTCCGATCGCGGTCGAATCCTTGGTCAACACGGTTTCTTTCGGCCGCTTATTGCAGCCGGTGATCGTGCTGTCTCTCCTGCTCCTAGGATTCCTATCTTTCAGGGCAGCAATGCAAGGCTTGCAAACGTATTCAGTCGAGATTATTCAAAGACGGATGTTTGCTCGGATGACTTCTGCACTCAGCTATAGACTGCCGAGGGTCGATGAAGAGGCACTCGACTCCACCGACGGGGCCGAATTAGTCAATCGGTTTTTGGATATAGTAACTGTCCAAAAAGTGATGGCCAACCTGTTGCTGGATGGAGTCGCGATCGTGATGACTACCCTGATTGGCATGGCAGTGCTCGCCTTCTATCACCCCTTGTTGATGGTATTCAGCATTCTGCTCCTATTATCGGTAGTGACGGGGATTGTCATTCTTGGGCGTGGGGTGGTCCGTACAGCAGTCGAAGAATCCAAGTACAAGTACCATGTGGTCTCTTGGTTTGAGGACATCATCCATTCCCGATTGGCCCTCAAACTTGGAGGGGCTGCCGACTTTGCCACGGAACGGTCTAATCATTGGACAAATGCTTATCTCGGTGCTCGCCAAAGGCATTTCAATATTCTGCTGCGGCAAATCCTCTTCGTACTATTTCTGCAGGCAATTGCCGCGACCGTGTTACTGGGACTTGGGGGTTGGTTGGTGATACAGGGCCAGTTATCTCTAGGACAGCTCGTGGCTGCAGAAATCATCGTCACGGCGATACTTGGCTCTTTGACGAAGCTAGGCAAACACTTGGAAGGGATCTACGACGCACTAGCTGGGGTCGATAAATTGGGATACCTATTCGACCTCCCCCTCGAATCAATTACAGGCTTGATTCAAACTTGGCCTCCTGGCGCGGTTGAAGTTGTACTGACGGATTTGAATTATCCGATGAGGGGAAAAGACGTCTTCTCTGCGCCGGTCAACTGCAAGTTTCGCTCTGGTGTGATTTCCGCAATTACGGGCCCGTCAGGCAGTGGCAAAAGCATCTTGCTCGATCTACTCTACGGACTTCGCCATCCTTCGACGGGGCACATCGATCTAGCAGGTTTCGAGCCGCGCGAAATTCGTCCCGAAACCTTGCGCGAAAAAGTTGCCCTCGTGCGATCTGATAATTTTCTGACGGGCACAGTGGCTGAAAATGTCCATCTGCACCGAGCTGAAGTGGGCACCGCCCAAGTCCGAGAGGCCCTCACTGATGTCGGGATGGTCGATGGATTGAGACTCCTTCCCCAGGGATACAACACTCACCTTACCCAGCAAGGCGTACCACTTACCTCATCTCAGCAGCAGCAAGTCCTCCTAGCGAGGGCCCTCGCGGGATCGCCTAGTTTGCTCCTTATCGATAGCTCATTAGATCTGCTGCCAGCAGAAAAAGTTGCCAATATTATGGGCATTTTAAGAGATAAAAAAATGACTGTCTTGGTGGCCACGAACCGACCAGACGTCATCAGCCTCTGTGAAGATGAAATCAAATTGGGATCCCTTCTCAGCACCTAAGCTGTCGAGAAACTGATAGCAATTCAAGCGAGTAGAAGACTATGAGCAATGCTCCCACAGGCTTGATTGGAAGCCAGGACAATGCAGACACATTTGACAATGCTGAGGACATGTTCCCCACCACGCAATTGGTGCGGCTCTCTAGGAGCATACGCATTTTGTCCAAGGTCTTGCTTGTCCTGCTTTGTTTGGCACTTCTTGCCATGATATTCGCACCTTGGCAACAAACGATCACGGGTAGTGGAGACGTCGTGGCCTATGATCCAATGGATCGCCGTCAAACCGTCGAAGCTCCCGTTAAGGGGAAAATCATCCGTTTCGGCGAAGGAATTCAAGAAAACGCGTTTGTCAAAGAAGGCGAAGTCATTCTCGAACTCCAAGATATCGACCCCAATCTCACGACTCGCTTGGAATCGCAATTGCTTCAAAGCCAGCGAAATGTTGAAGCTGCTCAAGAGCATGTCGAGGCCTCCAAGCGTCAATTGGAATTCACCCGAACTATTGTCGACTCCTACGTATCTCAGGTCGCTGCATTCGAGTCGGTAAGGACCGAGACGGTCGGTGCAGCCGAGCAGTACATTAGCATGGCTGAGAGCAAAGTTGCTGCCGAGAAAAACAACTTGATTGCTGCCGAAGCGGCTCTCCGCCAATCCAAGGCCGATTATTCACGCCAAAAGGAACTGCACGAGGAGGGATTGGCCTCGCAATTGAAGATGCAGCTCGCCGAGCAAAAATTCCACCAAGCCGAAGCCAAGGTCGATCAGGCAAAGTCTTATGTCGAGGCGGCTCTGAGCGAGGTGGCCGCCAAACGTCGCGAGCGCGATGCTAAGGAGCGAGAAGCGCAAGCCAAGATCGATTCGGCAAATGCCGTGCTCCGCAAGGCCCGTGGCGATATCGCCAAGGGCGAGAGTGATGTGGCCAAATCCAATTCCGAAATATCCAAAGCCGAAAAGGAGCTTGCCGATTCCCAGATCAAACTCTCGCGACAGCGTAGTCAGCTTGTGCGTGCTCCTCGCGATGGCTACATCGTGCGTCTAGTCGCCAATCAAGGGAGTGGTTTAATCAAAGAGGGGCAGGCCCTGTTCGAAATCGTTCCACAGGCTGAAAAGCTGGCAGCACAAATCTGGGTCGACGGCAACGATGTGCCCTTATTGTCCGAGGGGCGACATGTCCGTTTGCAGTTTGAAGGCTGGCCTGCCGTTCAGTTCTCCGGATGGCCTTCGGTGGCAGTGGGGACATTTGGTGGAAAGATCGCCCTAATAGACTCTACGGATAGCCAGAATGGCAAATTCCGCGTGCTAGTACTTCCCGATGAGAACGAACCCCCTTGGCCAGAGTATCCCTACCTTCGCCAAGGCGTTCGTACCAATGCTTGGGTCCTGCTTGACCAGGTTCGGCTGGGCTACGAGGTTTGGCGCCGAATGAACGGATTCCCCCCCTCGCTTAAGAGCATGGACAGCAAGCAAGAGGGCAAAGATAGCAAGACCCCGAAAATCAAGATTTGATGTCTTGCTATCCCCCGTTCGCGTTACAGTTAGCGTTACCCGACTGCCGATGCTATCTGATGTGAAGCAGTGGCTATTCAGCTTTTCCTAGCCCACTGCGCTATTCTTGCAATCAATCAGAGTAAATTGGCTGCTTCTGTGAGACTCCACTCTCCAATCTCGCTGCTAGCACTATGTATGTTAGCTCTCGGGTGCGCGACTGATAGTCACGTGACTCCGGCAAGGGATGCGCATCTAAAAACTTCCTCAGTGGCTAACTACTCCTCTCCAGCAGAAGAGGTTGTCGAAAATAAACTTGGCGATCTGCCCCTTGGAGAGAATTCAATCGAGGACGTAGAGAACCTTGAGCCAGCCACGTCAAATGCACTGCAAGCGTCTACTCAGTCTTCGGATCAATCCTCCTCGATCAAGCTTCTATCTGCGATCGAGGAGTTGCCTCCCATACCAGGGCAGGAAACGGAGGTGGGCAACGACTCGCTGCTATCGGATGGCTCGATGCAAGTCGACTTGGAAATGGTCATTCAGGCGGTTTACTTGCACTTCCCCTTGATTCGAGCCGCGCAGGCTTCACGAGGGATTGCTGCTGGCGATACTCAGAGTGCCAGGGGAGCGTTTGACCACAAACTTGCCAGTGGTTCTGAAAATCAAGCCTTGGGTTTCTACGAAAATTATCGACAAGAACTCTACGTCAAGCGCGATACCTATTGGGGAGGAGAGGTTTTCGGAGGCTATCGGATCGGAAGGGGCAATTTCGAGCCGTGGTATCTTGAGCGACAGACCAATGCAGGGGGTGAATTCAAATCTGGCGTCGTGGTTCCTTTGGCACAAAATCGCTGGATCGACGCTAACCGGGCAGAACTGTGGCGTGCCCAACTCGAACGCCGCCGCGTCGAGCCTGCCATTCAAGCAGAGATCATCGCGAGTATTCTGGACGCAAAAGTTGCCTATTGGATGTGGATCGCTGCTGCCGAGAATCGCACAGTCGTCGACAATCTCCTTGATTTTGCCCTCGAAAGAAACTCAGCTCTCAAAAGACAGGTAGAAACGGGCGACCGAGCGGAGATCGAGTTGGTCGATAACCAACGCTTGATTGTCTCACGCGAATCGAAGTTAATCGAAGCCAATCGAAAGCTGCAGCAATCAAGCATAAAACTTGCATTGTATCTACGTAGCGCGGATGGTGCGCCATTGATCCCCGATGAGGATTGGATGCCAGGTGGTTTTCCCGATACGATCTCTTTAATCGATCACTCGGTTGATGAAGATATCGTTGTTGCTCAGCAAAACCGACCCGAAACGCGCGAGTTAGATCTACAACGCAGGCAGCTGAATGTAGACCTCCAGCAGGCCGAGAACTTATGTCTTCCCGAGGTTAACGGGGCGCTCATCGCTTCGCAAGACGTTGGTCAAGCGACAAGTTTCAAGAAAGACAAGTCAGAGTTTGAACTCACGGCGGCCATGTTTGTCGACGTCCCCTTGGAGCGCAACAAAGCCCTGGGAAAAATACGCGCGACTCGTTCCAAGATTGCTCAGGTTACCGCCAAACGCCAGTATACAGCCGACAAGATTTCTACTGAAGTACGCTACACACGAACAGCCCTTAGAGCAGCTTACGAACGTGTCGGCAAGATTAAAGAGAGCGCTGACCTGGCAGTTCGTATGGAGCTTGCCGAGCAAAAAGCCTTCGAACTTGGTGCGAGCACGCTGCTGAATGTCAATCTTCGCGAACAACAGGCAGCCGATGCCGCCGCTGAATTGGTGGCTGCTAGATTCGATTACTTTGTCGCTTTGGCCGAATACCAGGCCTCCCTCGGTTTTTCGGATTCCTTGGTGTCCGAAAACAAGGATCAAGAAGCAGCCGAGGAAATAGAGATTCCGGCTCTCCCCAACATGAACTAGAATTCATGCGATAGGCTCCTGGTCTAAATCTGGCACACTGCCGCGGGTATATGGGATGTGGGCGTTCAATAGCTTGGCCAATTGGACCAATTGGCTATCGCTAGGTAAGCTAATAGAATAAAGCCTACTCACTTCTGGTGCCTCATCCGCTTTGATTGACGAATTGTCAATCTTTCCAGACCTAAAAGCAGCTATATGGTCAAGTATTTCAAATTACTGAGAAGTTTCTTGGAAGTTGCCGGGTGCTTACTTTTCTTGGGAATTGCCTCGGTTTCCTTCGCCAGCGAACCGCTTCAATACAACCGAGACATTCGCCCGATCCTTTTCGATAGCTGCATAGCTTGTCATGGTCCCGACAGCGCTTCGCGTGAAGCCGATCTGCGTCTTGATCTTCGTGAGGAGGCAATTGATGCTGGCGCAATCGTGCCCGGTGATCCGGAGTCGAGTGAACTCATCCGCAGAATCCATGCGGAAGATGAAGCCGAGCGGATGCCGCCTATCGAAACCAAGAAGACTCTTACTGTGGAGCAAATCGAGACTTTGTCCCGTTGGATTCGCGAGGGTGCCGAGTATGAGCCTCATTGGTCGTTTATTCCCCCTGTGAAACCGGAGCTGCCTGAAGTCAAGAATTCCTGGTGGGTTCGGAACCCTATCGACCACTTTGTTGCCGCGAGACTTGAGAGTGAAGGTCTCGCTCCTGCTTCTGAGGCAGACCGTCGCACGTTAGCTCGCCGACTGAGTCTCGATCTGACCGGGTTGCCCCCCTCGCCTGAAGTCGTCGAGGAATTCGTCAACGATTCCTCAAAGGACGCCTACGAAAATTTGGTCGACCAGCTGCTTGAATCACCTCACTGGGGAGAGCACCGCGGTCGTTATTGGCTCGATGTGGCTCGCTATGCGGATACGCATGGGATCCATTTTGATAATTTTCGAGAGATGTGGTCGTACCGCGACTGGGTAATCGATGCGTTCAACAAGAACATGCCGTTCGATGAGTTCACGATCGAGAATCTTGCCGGTGACCTTCTACCCAACGCCACTCTCGAGCAGAAAATAGGCTCGGGTTTCAATCGCTGCAACATCACGACCAACGAAGGAGGAGCGATCAGCGAAGAATACAACGTGCTCTATGCCCGCGATCGTACCGAGACGACGGCCGTCACCTGGATGGGGCTGACGGCTGGATGTGCCGTCTGCCACGATCACAAGTTCGATCCACTCAAACAACGTGAATTCTACGAGTTGTCGGCATTCTTTAATAACACAACCCAAGCGGCCATGGACGGAAACATTAAGGATACCCCCCCCGTGGTGGTCGTGCCGCAAGATGAAGACCAGCAGCGCTGGGATGAGGTGCGTGATACGCTCGCTCAAGTTCGGCAAGATATGGATTCCCGTCGCCAAGTGGCACGCCAGGAATTTGATACTTGGGTCGTCTCCGGCCAGCGGATTGAGCCAGAGAACGAGATGCCTCAAGAAGGCTTGCAATTCCATGCAGCCTTCGATGAGGGGGGCGAGCAATTCTCATACTTTGTAAAGGGTGAAAAACGTGAGATTTCGAAACCTCAGAATCTCGTTTGGCGCGACGGACCCACTGGCAAGAATGCCGCGTATCTAGAGGGAGGACAAATACTCGAAGTATCTGAAGTGGGGAAATTTAAGAAGAAGCAGCCCTTCGGTGTCTCTCTATGGATCAAGGTTCCTGCTAACGACGGTTCAGGGGCAGTCTTGGCACGTATGGAAGACGGAGTTCGCCATCAGGGTTGGGATTTATGGCTCCAAGGGCGCCGCATCGGCTCACATTTCATTCAGAAGTGGCCTCAGAATGCCATCAAGGTACTTACCAAAAAACAGCTCCCTGCTGACGAGTGGACCCATGTCTCGGTTGTCTACGATGGCAGCATGAAGGCCGCTGGCTTTAAGATTTACATAAACGGACTTGCTCAAGAAGTACAGGTCGAGGCCGATACTCTCGTCCACGATGAAAGCACGCATTCAGATGTTCCCTTCAAGATTGGGCAACGTGACAAGGGTGCGCCCATCTCCGGAGTTACGCTTTCCGACGTGCGAGTTTATGAGCGAGAACTGAATTCTCAAGATGTCACGACGCTCGCTAGTCGCGTGATCTTTGCAGTTCTGGACAAACCGATTGAAGACAGAAAACCTGCTGAGTTGGATGCTCTCTACGATTGGTGGCTGGGAAATCGCGACATTCAATATCCGCAACTCGTTCAGCAGAATGACGCCCTTCAACGAGAAGAGCAGGAGATCGTGGCACGTGGCACGGTGGCTCATATTATGCAGGAGCGTGATGAAGCAGCGGCGGCCTTCGTACTCAACCGTGGTGAATACGACCAACGTGGTGAAGAGGTCCAGCCGGGGACGCCTGCCATGCTGCCTCCGTTTGATGAGGATTTGCCTCGGAATCGCTTGGGGCTGGCCAAGTGGCTGCTAGATCCTGCCCACCCACTCACTGCACGAGTGATCGTCAATCGCTTTTGGCAAGACGTTTTTGGAACCGGCTTAGTCAAAACCTCGGGGGACTTTGGTGTGTCGGGGCAACTCCCCTCACATCCCGAATTACTCGATTGGCTGGCGGTAGATTTTCGGGAATCAGGTTGGGACGTCAAACGGTTATTCAAACAATTGGTCATGAGTGCCACCTATCGGCAGAGTGCAGCGATCACACCTGAAAAACTTGATCGCGATCCTGACAACCGATTACTCTCTCGCGGCCCTCGCTTCCGCATGGATGCCGAGATGGTCCGCGACTATGCCTTGGAAGCGAGCGGTTTGTTAGTCGAAAAGATCGGTGGTCCTAGTGTGCGGCCTTATCAACCGCCTGGAGTGTGGGAGGCCGTTGCGATGATCGGCAGCAACACGCGAGACTACCAGCAAGATGAGGGAGACGCTCTCTATCGTCGCAGTATGTACACCTTTTGGAAGCGCTCAGCCCCACCAGCCTCGATGGATATTTTCAATGCCCCTGCGCGAGAGCAGTGCACAACCCTCCGCGAGCGTACAAACACACCGCTGCAAGCACTGGTGACCTTGAACGATCCACAGTTTGTCGAAGCGGCCCGAATTCTTGCCAGCCAAGCTTTGCACCAGGCTGGCCAGCAGTTTAACGAGCGTGTCCAGTGGATCGCCGAGAAATTGCTGAGCCGCCATTTTCGCGATGAGGAACTTGCAGTGGTTCAGGCTTCTTACGATCAGTTGTCAACTCACTACGAGTCTCATGCGGAGGAAGCGAAAGAACTGATCGCCGTTGGTGAGTCACCGACTGATGAAACCATGCCCGCAACGGAATTGGCAGCCTGGACTATGACTGTCAACCAGTTGATGAATCTCGATGAAGTGCTGAATAAGTGAAATAGTGAGTAATTCACCATGACCAGTTTTAACGAATATCGCACCCAAGTTACCCGTCGCCATTTTTTCTCTCAAGGTGCCAATCTCTTGGGTACCGCTGCGATGGCTTCCCTGGGAGGAAGCATTTTGAGCAACAGGGCTGAAGGAGCCAGCACCTCGGCGAGCGCCTTGGCAGGTAAGTTCCATCTCCCGCCCCGTGCTAAACACGTGATCTACTTGCACATGGTGGGTGGCCCACCCCAAATGGATATGTTTGACTACAAGCCCGTCATGAAACAGTGGTTCGACAAGGACTTGCCTGAATCGGTCCGTATGGGGCAGAGGCTCACGACCATGACGTCTGGTCAAGCCCGGTTTCCTGTCGCACCTTCCAAGTACCAGTTTGAACGAGTCGGACAAGCGGGAATGTGGATGGGGGAACTCCTTCCTTGGCTCAAGCAGTCAGTCGACGACATGACGTTCGTCCGCAGCATGCACACCGAGGCGATCAACCACGAGCCCGCCATCACTCTCATGCAGACGGGCAATCAGGTCACCGGTCGCCCCTGTCTGGGTGCCTGGAGTTCCTATGGACTGGGGTCACTCAATGAGAATTTGCCGACATTCGTGGTGATGGTTGCTCGGCCCACGAATGTTGAGCAGGTACAAGCCATTTCGGCGCGGTTGTGGTCGTCGGGTTTCTTGCCAGGACAACATGCCGGAGTGAGCCTACGCTCGGCGGGGGACCCGATTCTCTACATCAACAATCCCCCTGGTGTCTCGCGCGAGGTGCGGCGCACCACACTTGACGGCATCGAAGCCCTCAACGAAATGAACTTTCAGCAACTCGGGGATCCGCAAACCGAGACCCGCATCCAACAATACGAAATGGCCTTCCGCATGCAAGCCAGCGTGCCGGAGTTGACCAATATCACCAGCGAATCAGAGTCCACCTTCCAGCTCTACGGCGAGGCCGCCCGCGAGCCAGGCACCTTTGCCTACACGGCCCTGATGGCCCGGCGCATGGTCGAGCGCGGTGTCCGTTTCGTGCAGATCTACCACAACAATTGGGACACCCATGGAAACGTCGCCGGTCGGCTTCCAGATCAGTGCCGCGATGTCGATCAACCTTGCCATGCCTTGATTCAGGATCTCAAACAGCGAGGCATGCTCGATGACACGATCGTTATCTGGGGCGGCGAGTTCGGCCGCACCATTTATTCGCAAGGGGGACTCACCGCCGACAACTATGGTCGCGATCATCACCCCCGCTGCTTCACAATGTGGATGGCCGGCGGTGGATTCAAGCCTGGCACGATCCATGGCGAGACGTGTGATTTTTCCTACAACATTGTCAAAGACCCGGTCCACATTCGCGACTTCCACGCCACGGTGCTGCACCAACTCGGCTTCGACCACGAACGATTCACATTCAAGAGCCAGGGCCTCGACCAAAAACTAACCGGCGTCCTCCCCGCAAGCGTTGTCACCAAGCTACTCAGTTAGTCCCATTAGAGCACCTAACACTTGCGTGTTCCGTATCCGTTATGCGTGAACCATCCGGCGAGATCCTGTAGAGTGACCGCTTGGAGTGCTTTACCGATGGCGGTGACCAACGTCCGCTTGGTGCGTGCAGCGAAACTGCGTAGTTGGCTTTTTACTTTGGACCACATCAGTTCGATCGGATTACAGTCGGGTGAGTAAGGCGGCAAGTACCTAACTTCGGCACCGACTGCTTCAATCGCTTCGACCACACAGCCCGCCTTGTGGCTGGAGAGGTTGTCCATCACGACGATGTCTCCGGGACGCAGTACTGGTGCAAGAAACTGCTCGACAAAGCCATGAAACACCAACGTGTTAGTCGCCCCCTCGGTCACCATCGCGGTAGCGACGCCTTCCAGACGAATCGCAGAAATCATCGTTGTGGTATTCCAGTGACCGCCTGGAACGGCATCGAAGAGTCGTTGCCCCTGAGGGGCGCGTCCATATTGCCGTGTCATGTTGGTCTTGGCTCCACTTTCGTCCAAGAAAACCAGGCGATTAGGATCGACCTGGCGGATCTTTTTCTTCCAAGCCTTGCGCTGCTTTTTCACCTCGGGGCGATCTTGCTCACTGGCACGTAGCGTCTTTTTTTTCGCGTGAATCCCAATTGCTTCAGCGCTCGTGACACCGTCATGTTACAGCACCGAATACGGCTGCACTTGCGAAGCTCGTCGAGCGTGGCGGCAGGTTTCTTTTCCACCAAAGTCTTCAGTCGCTCCAGGCGTTCCGGTGTGAATTTTGGGTCCCAGCCACCCGCATGCGGCAACGGCTCGATCGAGCCGGTCTTACGACGATGTTGCACGAGCAGGCGAATCCAACGTGTAGTCACGCCAAATGTTTCAGCTATTTCTCTACGCGTATCGATACCTTCATCTACCGCCAGCAGAACACGAGCACGCAAATCGATCGAATAGGCTTCCATTGCCAGCACTCCATAACAAATACGCCTCCCTGCAAAACGCCAAGTAAGATAGCCTAGGCACAGCGGAAAAAGCGAGAGTGATTTGCTCTAGCCGCGATGCGTAGCGCTCACGTTAGCCGCGATGCGGAGCGCCAGCGCAGCAGAGCGAGTCTTCCCTCAATCACCGCACAACCCGCGCCCCGCCGCCGCCCATCAACTTCTCGACTTCCTTGACCGTCGCCATCGAGGTATCCCCCGGCGTGGTCATCGCCAATGCCCCGTGGGCTGCCCCATAATCGACAGCTTTTTGGCCATCCCCCGTCGTGAGAAAGCCGTAAATGAGCCCGCTGGCAAAACTATCTCCTCCGCCGACGCGATCCATGATCTCTAGCCTGGGATAGGCCCGCGATTCATAGAATTTGCTGTCGTACCAGACGATCGCGCTCCAGTCATTCACTGTCGCGGTATGAACTTCCCGCAGGGTGGTGGCGGTCGCGACAAAGTTGGGGAACTCCGCGACCGCCTTTTCGATCATCCGCTTGAAATTCTCGACGTCGATGTTGCTGATATTTTCATCCACCCCCTCGACTTCCAAACCCAGACAGGCCGTAAAGTCTTCTTCGTTGCCGA
Source organism: Bythopirellula polymerisocia (assembly GCF_007860015.1). Classification (GTDB taxonomy): domain Bacteria; phylum Planctomycetota; class Planctomycetia; order Pirellulales; family Lacipirellulaceae; genus Bythopirellula; species Bythopirellula polymerisocia. Next base: position 111,636 of record NZ_SJPS01000008.1, on the reverse strand, counting down.
TCATAACGTCGACCGACTTGGCAATTCTGCGATTCACCTCTTGCGCCTTCGCTTGACCACCAATTCCTTCCCACAAGGAAGGGCGGTAATTGAGGTCGTAGCTCACGATCGTGCCATGTTTCTTGGCGGACTCGACCGCCGCGATGACCGTCTCCGGCGTCGTGGCACTAAGCGAGGCGAAGATACCCCCCGTGTGCAACCACTGCACGCCAAGCTTGCCGAATAGATGGTCCCAATCGATGTCCTCGGGCTTAAGTTGACTCGCGGCCGTGATTCCTCGATCGCTGCACCCCACCGCGCCACGGACACCGAATCCACGCTCGGTAAAGTTAAGTCCGTTGCGAACCGTGCGACCAATCCCATCGTACTTCACCCAGCGAATCAGTGAGGTATCGACCCCCCCTTGCAAGATGCAGTCCTCGACCAACCGCCCGACATCGTTGTCAGCAAACGCCGTAATAACTCCGGTCCGCATGCCAAAACACTTGCGCAACCCACGGGCGACATTGTATTCCCCGCCCCCTTCCCAAGCACGAAACTGTCGTGTGGTCCGAATACGTCCTTCACCCGGATCCAGTCGCAACATGACTTCGCCGAGTGAGACGAGATCATAACGGCAATCTTCCGCGGGTTTGATTTTTAGCTGCATGGATTTCCCCCTCACCATTCTCTCTCAGTGTCTTAATTGGAAGCTGCGATTTGCAACAGAGTGATTATTCGCACAATTTAACCTGAATGCATTCAGTCTCAAAGCCTTGAATTCGTAGCAAAACTGAGAAGGTAAGTAAATGGCTTTTGCAGTGGAAAGAAATGATAGTGTATAGGTCAACTTTCCTCAGTATGCAATCATAGAGTTATCCCTCACCTTACCTTTGATAATTGGAAATAGAAGTCAAGTAACATTCGATCTGCGTAATTCTCAAGTCCATAGGCTTTGCAAACATCCGTGCAGATTGGCTGGCAGAGTTCGAGGCTGCCCGCGCCCGGACTCTGGAAGAGCGATTTCGCTACAGTTTTATTCGCACCTATAAGCCTGTGCTGGACGATGGCACTTATCGCTCCTTCGACACGATGGCAGAGTATCGCCAATAGTGCGAAGAAAACCTTCCTGATTGGTTAGGCTATGGGCGCGTTTGAATATCGGCAAGATTTGCGTATATCCTTGGGGAAGGTATAATCCGATGAGGGCGACATTCATAGCGACCTCGAATATCTTCATCTTGATTTCCCAAATAACAGGGACTTTTTCTAATTTGGAGCGGACTATGGAAATCCAACTACCCACAGATCAACAAGCGATTGTCGAGGACATGGTGGCATCGGGTCGATTTTCTTCCGTGAACGAAGCTATCTCGGCAGGTGTTCGCTTGCTGGCATCGACCGAAGCACTACGACAAGAGGTGCAATTAGGAATTGAGCAGGCAGACCGAGGAGAAGTGATTGACCACGATACGGTATTCTCCCGACTAAGGACGGTGGCAGCCTCAGCCCAAGGCTAAATCGATAAGTGAGTAAACCATACTACACATCGGGTGCCGTTAGTGATTTGTAAGGCATCCTGACCTATATCTCGCGCGATAAGCCTAATGCTGCGTTGGCGTGGGTTGAGAAGATCGAGGCCAAGTGCCTTTTGATCGCATCTTCGCCAGACCTGGGAGTATCACAACCAGAACTCGGTGCTGGAATTCGAGCCAATGTTGTGGGCCGATATGTCATTTTCCACCGGAAAACCAATGAGCGGATAGAAACCTACGAGTCATCCCAGGCGATCGCAATATCACCAAGTTATAGCCCGGCTTTTTGCAAACATCTCCTTAGGGAATATCAGGAACCTCCGGCACAAACACGCCATTCTCATACGCATCCTTGTCCTCGGCATCCATCGGTTTCAGTAAGTCAAGACTGAGTGCTTGAGGCTCTGCCTGGCCTTCTTTCATGACAAAGAGAAGTTCCTTCTCTTGACCCTCCACGAGATTCACCTGCTGTGGCGTCGTATGAAACCCGCGCTTCTCCACGGTAACGACGAGCGGCTCATCGGGCAAGAGTTGCCACGAGCGCCAACGTCCATCGGGTTGCGATTCAAAGCGAGTGGGGCTTTCTGTTGAAGTAATGACAAGCGTACCGTCTCTAGCTAGCCGGCCATACCGCACGATGGGTGTGCAATATTCAACCGCTTTCCCCTCTTGGTCGACAGGCTTTACAAGTAAAATTGGAGCCACATATTGGATCACTTCTATTCCTGAGATATCATCCTTAACCGCCCCCAAACGAACTATGCGTCCAAGTTGAAGCGGGGCATCGTGTGATTTTCGCCAGCGAATCGAACTATGCTCGTTCGTGATGAAATCAATTAGAACATCCTGCAGTCCATACGGAACCTTAATTTCAAACTTGCCATCTTTCTCCAGCCTTGAACTCTGATCTGTGAAATTCTTGCCATCCAGATTTCCTCTCACAAACATTACATAGCCAGATCTTGGCACTCCAGCACTGCTTAAGTAGGTTCCCTTAATTCGTACCGAAGGTACGGCTCGAATCGTCAATTCCTCAGGAGTTGAGTCACCTGCAATCGAAATCGTGTGTTGTAGAAATATCTGTTCCAAAGGTGCTGGGTCGTAGCCGTCAGCGTTCGACTGAACCCCCAAAGTGTACTCACCATCTGGAAGCGAAACTAAATCAAATTCTCCAGATGTACCGGTTGCCGCTTTGCGTTTGATGTGGTTGGCAACCCCGATGTGCTTGAGAAAATCATCAACTTCTTCGCCATCTCTTTTTTTGCGTGCCTCCACTCGAGCTCCTATCACTGGTTCACCTTCGGTGTCCATTACGCGACCGGTCAGCGATGTACCTCGATGCATAGTCAATAGGCCCCAGTCCTCCTGTCGGTCGCCTATTCGGAAAGCCTGTGGAGAATACTGCTCAGGTTCGATCCACACGACCCCGTCACCAGAGTTGGGAAGGACGAGACGAAATTTGCCATTGGCATCGGTCGATGTTTTGTCGAAGGTACCCCGACCGTAAGAGTAGGAATCTGCTAGGTAAGGCGCCGAGCACATTGATATTGTTACGTCTGCGAGCGGTTCTCCTGCAGGCGAAACCACCGTACCGGTTATCGCCTTGCCTGGCCAGAGTTTTATGTGTGAGTAGAACGGAGGCTCACCAAGCGATAGGTTCTTCAAAATCATGGAGTAGGTATATCCTGACCGCCCAAAAGACGCGTAATCCGGATGATGAGCCTCGACCTCCAGATAGAGACTGCTCTCGCTCGCCTGTTCGGGAGAGAGCACAAAGCTATATTTGCCTTCGGAGTTGGTAGTATGCTCCGTCTTTTCCAGAGTTCGCCGCCCCCCCGTTTCAGGATCGCGGCTCAACTTACGATACACAGTGACTTTCACTCCAGGGATTGGCTCACCAGTGACAGCGTCAGTTACTACGCCGGTGAAGGTGGTGCCTTTTGATGCATCAGTGGTTACAGTTGGATATTCTGAATGAGACTTTTGCAACTCCGCCGGCGTCAGCGTCACCAGCGATAATCCCCCCGCCAATCCCAACAGCGTCACCAGCGACCCCACCCGCCACCTCCGTGAACAACTTCGCAGGATCGTGAGTTTTTCATCTAAGAGTAGCGCCAACCGGCGCTTGAGTTGCGAGCGGGTTTCCCACAAGCCGATCGAGGACGCCAGCCGCGGCACTCGGGTTTCACTTGCGTATCGGGCCAACTCGACCAACTCCTCGGCGTACACCGTGCGGCTGGTCAATTCCGCCGCAGCCGTGTCGGCCAGTACTTCTTGATCCAGTCGCACCCGGCGGCGCCAGAGCCAGAACAGCGGGTGTGCCCACAGCAGCACCATGAGTACCCGCAGCGCGGCCATCAGCCACAAGTCGCGGTGTCGCAGATGGGCCAGTTCATGGGCCAAGACGGTCCGCATTTGCTCGGTGCGGGCGTGTTTAACCAAATTGCGAGGCAGCAAGATGGCGGGCTTCCGCAGTCCCACCGCGACTGCCACGGGTAGATGGTCGAGCACTCCGACCGTGGGGAGCGGCATTCCTGTCGGAGTCAACTCTGAGAGCATTGCCAAGATGTTCTCGGCTGCGGGCTCGGCTTTTCTGCGTAACCGTCGCACTTGCCACGCCCCCAATGTCAGCCACACGACGACGATCACCGAGCAAGTTGCGAAAAGATACAGCACGAGGACTCCCCAATCGATCACTGAGATGGACTCACTGGGCTCAACTCGAAGAGGAGGTGCTGGCATCGACGAGCCTTCAGAAATCCGAGGTACCACCGGCATTGACTGTCGAATTGCTTGGCCGGCGATCGGCTGCAGGTTTTCAGCCCACACTGGAATCTCCGGGGCAGGGGAGAGCAAATGCACACTCGACCAACCAGGTAGCGCACACAACATTGCCAACACAATCAGTCCCCCAGCCGTCGCCCAAGCGAGGGCAATGCGCCGCGCGGGTTGGCCCGCAAAGAGGCACACCAAGAATTCGCCGCCCAGTAGCAAGGTCGCCAACAGGTAGAAATCTCCAAGCCACCGCGAACCATCGAGCGTGTTCATGGTTGTTTCCCTTTCTTCTTGCCGGGAGATTTTTCTTTGGCTTCAGCGAGCATTGCTTCAAGCTGCGCAATCTCGTCTGCCGTGATTCTTCGTTTACCCAGTGCGTGAACCAGATATTCATCCAGGGCTCCATCAAACACCCGGTCGAGAAAACCAGTGGCAAGTTGGCGGAGCGTGTTTTCCCGAGCGATCGCGGGGAGATAAATATAAGCTTTCCCTTCACTGCGATGCGTGACCAGGCCTTTTTGCTCCATCACCTGCAACAACGACAGCACCGTGGTATAGGCCAGACTCTCGCCCCCCTTGTTTAGTGCGTCGCACACCTCGCGCACTGATGCTTCGCCGCATTCCCACAACACCTTGAGGGCTTCTAATTCACGCTCGGTCGGTTGCACTTCGGGCACAATGAATCTCCTCGGAAAAGTGATTTCTACTGGTCGTCCAGTAGGTTCTACCCGCATTCTACTGGTTGACCAGTAGTTGTCAAGAAAAAATCGAGGAGGTGTTCAGAATCGGTGGCGCCTGGAGATTCAATAACGCTTCTGGCTCGCCCTGTAACAATGCCGCGGAATCTCCGCTTAATCGGGTAACAAACAACTCGCGCTCCCCCTCGTTTAGGAGATATCCCGATGAACCTGTCTGCCGTACTTAATTCGCCGTTCTTGCCCGCTGCCAGTCCTCGCTTTACCTGGTCGCAGCTGACCATGGCACCCTCCTCGGCGAGCGTCCATGCCGTGACCACTCGGCGTGACGTGGCCGAATTCATTGATCTCCCCAAGCGGATCTACCAATTCGACCCCAACTGGGTCGCACCTCTCGATATGCAGGTCCGCGAATTTCTCGACCCGCGTCGCCATCCGTTCTTCCGCCACGGCTCAGCGCAGGCCTTTCTCGCCCGCCGTGATGGGCATACCGTCGGACGCATCGTCGTGAGCGACGACCCCGCCTACAATCAGGTTCACGGCACCAACGTCGGGTGCTTTGGTATGTTTGAGTCAATCGACGACGTCCGCACCAGCCGGGCCCTCCTGGACCGGGCGAGTGCCTGGTTGCGATCCCGTGGCCGCACCCAAATGATGGGCCCCATCGATTTCTCCACCAACTATCCTTGCGGCCTGTTGGTTGATGGGTTCGATACACCACCCGCCGTGATGATGAACCACCATCCGCATTACTACGAGCGATTGCTCGCACGTTATGGACTCGAAAAAGCCAAGGACCTGTATGCCTGGTGGTTCAATCGCCACAACAACATGGACGCCCACTGGAGCGGCCGGGTACAAAGACTGTCAGAGCGTTACGGCGTGACGGTGCGCCCGATGGACTTCACAGACTTCGACGCCGAGATTGCCCGCTGTAAAACTCTCTACCACGAGTCGCTCGATCAGAACTGGGGCTTCGTGCGGATGAGTGATGCCGAGTTCGACCATTTGGCCCGCGATTTGAAGCGACTGGCTGTGCCAGAGTTGGTGCAACTAGCCGAAGTGGCGGGCCGCCCGGTTGGCGTTTCGATTATGCTCCCCAATCTCAACGAAGCGATCCAACCCCTGGGCGGTCGTCTCACTACGGCAGGAGTTCCTCTCGGTCTGATGCGACTTGCATGCAGAATGCGAAAGATTCGCACCGGTCGGTTGGCAGTGCTGGGCGTGATTCCCGGCTACCGCAAACGGGGCGTCGCCGAATCTCTGATTCAGCAATCATTCCTCAACAGCATCGAAAAGCTCGACTACCACGGCGCAGAACTAAGCTGGACCCTTGAAGATAATGCCTTAGTAAACCGCATGATCGAGCGCGTCGGTGGCCGGCGGTATAAGACTTACCGCATCTTTCAGAAGGAATTGTTTCCGGGCGGGAGGATTGGGACGCGGAGATAGGTGTGGGAAGTCCAGGTATAAGGCTGGGCACCTCTATAGCTTCCCAACCAATATCGAAGCATTGTGCCCACCAAAGCCGAAGCTGTTGTTCATCGCGCGGCGGATCGGGCGTTCTTGAGGAGTTTTCGGCGTGTAGTTGAGGTCGCAGTCCGGGTCGGGGGTGTCGAGATTGATTGTCGGCGGGGCGACCTGATCGCGGATAGCCAACAGGCACATCACCATCTCTACACCACCGCTGGCGCCCAAAGTGTGTCCCAGTTGGCTCTTAGTGCTGGAGACGTTCAGCTTGTAGGCGTGATCCTCGAAGACCCGCTTGATGGCGATCGTCTCGGCCTTGTCTCCCAACGGAGTGCTGGTGCCATGGGCGCTGATGTAGTCGACCTCCGATGGGTTCAGTCCCGCATATTCCAGGGCGTTGCTCATTGCCCTGGCGGCGCCGGTCCCTTGCGCGTCTGGCTGAGTGATATGCCCCGCGTCGGCACTGGCTCCGAAGCCGAGCACCTCGCCATAAATGTGCGCCCCGCGGGCCTTGGCAAATTCCATCTCCTCGAAGACCAGAATGCCTGCTCCTTCGGCGAGCACGAACCCATCGCGGTCGGCGTCAAAGGGCCGACTGGCACCCTGGGGGTCGTCATTCCGCATGGAGAGCGCCTTCATGTTAGAAAATCCGGCAAGCCCCATCGGGGCAACGGCGGCCTCGGAGCCGCCTGTGACCATCACCTCGGCCTCGCCGTAACGAATTGCCTTGAAAGCATCCCCCATGGCATTGGTGGCGCTGGCGCAGGCAGTGGCAACGGCACAATTGGGCCCGCGTAGTCCAAATCGGATCGAGATATGCCCACTCGCGGCATTGAGCATCAACTTCGGAATCGTGAAGACCGATACCTTGTCGGGGCCCTTCTTAATAAGACGGGCTTCTTGTTCTTCGATTTCGTTGAGCCCACCGATCCCCGAACCGACTATTGCGCCTAATCGAAAGGGGTCGTACTTTGTGAAGTCGATGCCAGAATCTTTTACGGCATCAACGGCGGCCACGAGCGCGAACTGAGAGAAGCGATCAAGCCGCTTCTCTTCTTTCGAGTCGATGTAACCCTCTACGGACCAGTCGGCGACATCGCCGCCGAATTTGACCTTATAGTCAGCCACATCGAAGAGGCTGATCTCGTGAATGCCACTCTGGCTATCAAGAATCTTCTTCCAAAGATCGGTAACCTCGCAAGAGAGCGAAGTGACGGCACCAAGTCCTGTTACGACAACACGTCGATTCATCGTTCTGACCCAATCGCTGAGGTGTCGAGAGAATGATGTTCAAATAAATCCTGTAGAACAGCCCCTGCTGTGAACTCAGCGCAGGGGACAACACGTTGAGGGAACCCAACCTCGCGGCAGTTGCCTGAAGCAATCGACCACGGTGGTCCCTGACTACTTATTCTGTTCAATAAACTCTACCGCCTGACCAACGGTTTGAATTTTCTCGGCAGCGTCGTCGGGAATATTGATATCGAACTCTTCTTCCAACTCCATGACCAATTCAACTGTGTCCAGTGAATCGGCACCCAAGTCGTTTACGAAGGAGGTTTCCGGAGTGATCTTGTCTTTATCAACTCCGAGTTGCTCCGCCACGATGTCAGTCACACGCTCTAGTATTGAGGCCACTTAGATGGTCCTCCATTATCCCGGTAAAAAAATATGCCCATGCGTCGCAAGGCTTGAGATGAGGCTTTCGCCCAACCCGATATTCTCGCGACAACAACTATGTAAGTTTGAATTCGCCCAGACTAGCACTAGTCTCCGAGTCCTAGAAGAGACGACTCGGAAAGGCGTGCTACCGTTGCCGAAGCTTCACAATAGACCGTCCAAGTAAAGTTGGTCAAGATTACCGTTTCTCCAGATGATTGTCTAGGTCGCCTCGGGTGATTCGTATCGGTGGCAACCTCAATCAGGCTAAGCAGTTAGGCCTCCATCTATCACGAGAGTTTGGCCCGTCAGATAGGCTGCCGAGGCACTGGCGAGGTAAAGTACGGCGTCTGCAATCTCCTCGACTTCACCCAGACGCTTCGCAGGAACTCGCTTCTTAACTTCATCCTGCACAACCGGACCCATCGCGTCGGTCATTTCGGAGGAAATAAACCCAGGGCAAATCGCATTGACTGTCACCTTGCGACCGGCGATTTCGCGGGCCACAGTCTGGGTGAGCCCAATGATTCCCGCTTTTGAGGCTGAATAATTCGCCTGCCCCGGATTGCCCATAATGCCCGACACGCTGGAGATGTTGATAATCCGTCCAGAGCGTTTCCGCATCATTTCTTGAATCGCCCCGCGAGTGAATATAAAGACGCTCCGTAGATTCGTGGCGATTACGTCGTCCCATTCTTCGTCGCTCATGCGCGGGATCAGCGTATCGCGGGTGATGCCGGCGTTATTGACCAGAATATCAAGTTGCCCCCATTCGGCGACAACCGCTTCGATTACCTTCTGCGAAGCCGCCGAGTCAGTTACATCACACGGGTAGACCGCTGCCGTGCCACCAGCGTCGCTGATAGCTTTTGCCGTTTCAGCGAGTTTTTCTTTGCTACGGGCAATGCAGGCGACCTTCGCACCGGCCGCAGCCAACGTGAGGGCGATCGACTTGCCGATGCCCTGGGAGGCGCCCGTGACGATTGCCGACTGGCCAGAGAGATCGACTTGAATTCTACGATTTGGTGTTTCACTCATAATTTGGTTATCCCTAAATTTCTTCTTAGGCTTCGACACTTTCAAACGGCAGCTTGCGGGAAATACGTTTCATGAGTCCACGCAACACACGCCCAGGACCGATTTCATAGCAGCTTTCGATGCCGAATTCACCGATGAGCCACTGTATGGAATTTTCCCACAACACTGGCTCAAGCACTTGTCGTTCGAGCAGGCTACGGATTTCTGCCGGGTCTTCATGGGGACGGGCATCGACGTTGGAAACCACGGGGATTCTAGGGGTCACAATATCCACATCTGCCAAGGCTGCCTGCAATCGTTCCACAGCTGGCTGCATCAGCGGCGTATGGAATGCACCAGCAACGGCGAGAGGTATCACTTTCATCGCACCGGCCTCCTCGGCGAGCGGTGTGATCCGTTCACAAGCAGACTTACTACCTGAAACCACGATGTTCCCAGGGCAGAGAAAATTCGCCAACTGCAAGACATCCGCACCCCGCGCCTGGTCAACGAGTTCTTCGACTTGAGCTCGATCGAGCCCCAGCACACTGACCATGCCGCTCGGTGCAGCATCCGAGGCGTCTTGCATCGCCTGTCCGCGCACTTGCACCACACGTAGTGCCGCATCAAATTTCATGGCACCGGCAAAGACCATTGCCGTGTATTCTCCCAAACTCAAGCCCGCAGAAGCAGAACAGGCCTCGACGACCTCCGGCGAATCTTGTTTGAGTTTTTCGAGTGCAGCCAGACTACAAACGAACAGCGCGGGTTGGCTATGGACGGTCGAGTTGAGTTTCTCTGGAGGGCCGGAGGTGCATAGCTCCAGGAGGTCGTAGCCTAAGATGTCGGCTGCTCGGTCGAAGAGACCCCTAGCCTTGGGTAGGGAACTTGCCAGCGCTGCCCCCATTCCCACCGATTGGGCACCTTGACCAGGAAACAGAAACGCGGTTTTTGTCACGACGGCGCTCAATCAGAGTTTTCGTGCAAGCAAGTCGCACAAGGTGAGTAGAAACGCGGGAACTAGTCCTCGGTTTCGACCATCACCCGGCCCATATACTGCCCACAGTTGGCACAGACGGTGTGGGTGGGTCCTGGAGTGCCGCACTTGGGACAAGACTGCAACTGCCGGGCGGTTAGTGCATTGTGCGAGCGACGCTTGCCACTGCGAGAATTAGAATGTTTGCGTTTGGGTACGGCCATGACTCACGGCTCCAACGAACCTGTTAATACTGACGGGGATCACTATGTGGGAAGCCCCCCAGGATACCGGCTTTTAGATTGACACGCAATGGTCGGAAAGTGGAAAAACCATAGCAAAAATAGGGGATTAGTACGAAATAATGCCCTGGTAGCTGCGACAAGACACCCCCCCAGAGGAGCACGTCCCTCGGACTCCTGCGTCGAAGGGATGCTAAGCTGTTACCTACTTACTCAGAAAACCAAGCGATATTTCCGATGTGCGATCCCGTAACCCTCCGTCGCTACCAATTGTCCGATGTCGATGCAATTTGGGAGGCCGTCCAGGAGTCTAGAGCAGAACTTTCTCGCTGGATGACCTGGTGCCATGAGGATTACTCCCTCGAAGACAATCGGAAGTGGGTGGAAGGGAGGCCGATGGCTTGGGATTCCAACGAGGAATGGGGTTTCGTGATCGTTGGCGAAAATGACCGCGTTCTTGGCACATGCGGAATCCATCGCATTGATCTCATGCATCATGTCGGCGAACTCGGTTATTGGGTTCGCACTTCAGCTGCTGGCCAAGGTGTTGCCACACAAGCAACCCAACAACTTTGTAATTGGGCATTTCGCGAAAAGTCACTGCGACGAATCGAGATTCTCACCGACGTCGAAAACCTGGCTAGTCAAAGCGTGGCTATCAAGTCTGGCGGAATCTACGAAGGCACGCTGCGACAGAGATTGTACGTGCAAGGTTTAGCACATGATTGTATGCTCTTTGCAGTGCTCGATGATGATTAAACAGCGGACGAAAATAGCGCCACGGCGTTTAGGTTCTAAAATATGAACATTCTCGCTCATATCGAGACCTTGAAACAACAGGCAGCACAATTCTCATCGCAGCTTGCAGAAACAGAACGACATTCCCGCGACACCCTAACAGTGGTGAGGCGAGCTAAACGACGAGTACTCTATTATCGGTTTGCCAGAGCACTGAGAGAACCTGCCAAGGATTACTCCTTATGGTTTCCAGGAGTCTTGGTTGTGGGTTTCGCCTTTGCAGCGGCATTAGCATTTGTCTTCCTCTTTCTCGTCGGCCTCTCTTCGACAACCATCGCAATCGGAATGTTAGTATCTGCCGTGGCAATGCTTATTCTTCTGGCGATGGCGATTTCCAGGCCCGCAACGGTTGAGTTGCCGGCTTTCCTCGAAGAACAACTAACATGTATTAGGCAACACAAACAAGAATTAGACCGCATCAACACCGATGCGAAGAAACTTCGCGAGCAAATTCTATCCACCAAAGCCACTATCAACGAACTCGCGGAATCGGATCGACTTAAGCGGCAACTTTTACTCAAAGAAAATTGGAAGACGTTGGAAGGCGCCCAATGGCAAGAGTATCTCGTCAAAGTGTTTGAGGCGCTCGGCGCAAGTGCGCAAACAGCTCGTACCTCCGGCGAGGAAGGAGTTGATTTAATCGTGCGCTTTGGAGAAATAATGATCGCAGTACAGACGAAGGGGTACGTCGGCAGCGTAGGCAAGGAAGCTGTTCAGCAAGTTGTGGCGGGTAAAGTCCACTACGGTTGCGACCGCGCAGCCGTCATTACAAACAGCCGCTTCACCGCTCCTGCAAGGTCGATCGCAATGGGCCAATCCTGCTTTTTAATCGGCGAACAAGAATTCCCTGCCTTCGTCATGGGGAGTAATCTGGAAATGTTTCGATGAAATATGAACACGCATCCCAAGTTTAATAACGAAACTCCTCATGACCGAGCAACTGATCGTACATCTTATCGCCATCGTGGTAGCCGGTCTTGTCGCGGGATTTGCAGGTGGGCTTTTTGGAATTGGCGGGGGAGCCATCCTCGTTCCCACATTTCTGGCACTTTTTCCCCATATGGGGGTGAGCCAAGACGTTGTGATGCACTCTGCTGTCGGTACTTGTCTTGCACTCGTCGTGCCTGCGGCGATTATGGCCACGAAAACGCATTATAAGCTTGGAAATCTCGATGCTCGCATGCTCCGGTCTTGGATGCCTTGGATCCTGCTTGGGACAGTGACGGGGGCGCTCACAATTCAGCTGCTCCGGACTCACGACCTTCAGGTCATCTTCACCCTTTATCTGTTCGCCAGCGCAATCTATGTGGCTGTCAAAAGTGCTTCTGAAACGAGAGGCGAAGGAGAACCGCCAAGCTCCGTCAAAGTTGGCGGCGGCTTTGTGATCGGCATGTTGTCAGTTTGGCTTGGCCTCGGAGGAGGTACATTTACGGTTCCCTATCTCTGCGCGTTTCACTATCCAATCAAGAAATCCATCGCAATCTCCTCCGCGACAGGAATCGTCATCGGCACGGGCGGCGCGATTGGAGCGGCCATCCACGGATGGGGCGCTCCTGGGCTCGCCCCTTATTCACTCGGCTACATCAACGGCATCGCCTTTGCTGTCATTGCCCCGCTCGTGATGGCCATCGCCCCGCTTGGCTCAAAGACGGCCTCCAAAGCTCCCGAGCGATTGCTCAAGTGGATTTACGTCGCCCTCCTCGCCACGATCAGCTGTTACATGGCGTATCGCACCTTTTTCTAGGAATGCGAAACATGCGAAACCAAGCAGGTTAGTAAATTTGTCGTTGCCAGGTAGTTAAGTAGATAAGCAGCTTGCTCGGCCAAATGCCGCTCAGCGGCAAGCCGCCCTACTCAAAAAGCCGTTCTTGCTCCGCGTCGATCGGCTCGGCGAAGGCGCTGCGGAAATCGACTGGTGGGGTTACGCCTAAGTGGTGATAGGCGGCGGCGGTCAGTTTGCGGCCCCGCGGAGAACGAACTACCAGCTCGGCACGCAAGAGAAACGGTTCCACTTCGTCAGTGAGAGTGTCGGTGGCCGTATTCAGGGTGTGGGCTACGGCTTCCACGCCAACTGGTCCACCGTGGAATACCCGCAGGATAGTCTCCAGGTACTTGCGATCCTGAACGTCGAGGCCCATGTGGTCGATGCCGAGCATCTTTAGCGCGGTCTGGGCGACGTCGAGCGTGATCTTTCCGTCAGCGCGACTGGTGGCGTAGTCGCGCACCCAGCGCAGCCGATTATTGGCTACTCGCGGGGTTCCTCGACTACATGAGGCGATTTTTTCAGCAGAAGCATCATCGATCTCGATACGGAGTTTGGCCGCGTTGCGGCGGACGATCTCGCTCAGTTCATCTTCGCTGTAGAACTCTAGATGTTCGCGGACCTGGAAACGATCTCGCAGCGGGGCCGATAGCATGCCGCTGCGAGTGGTAGCACCGATGAGCGTAAATGGTCGTAGCGACATGTTCACTGTACGCGCTGAGACCCCTTCGCCCAGTGTGATGTCAACACGAAAGTCCTCCATGGCCGGATACATAAATTCCTCGACAGCCTTAGGCAGGCGATGGATTTCGTCAATAAACAGTATCGAGCCTTCCTCGGCGTTCGTCAGATAAGGCAGCAGGTCCTTAGGTGCTGCGAGCGTGGCACCACTGGCAATTTGCAGCGAGACATCTAGCGCGCGGGGGATACAAGTAGCGAAAGTCGTTTTGCCCAGACCCGGGGGGCCATCGAGCAAGACATGTCCCAAAGGTTCGCCGCGAATCAGGGCCGCATCCACGGCGATCTTGAGCCGCTCGTAGACCTCTCGCTGCCCGACCATGTCCTCCATCCGCTTCGGCCGCAGAGCGACGTCTTCCTCGCGTTGCTGCGGATCTATGGCGGGCGCAACTTCCGGGGGAGCAGTATCTTCGGCGGAGAGAATCGGTTCGCGAGCCATAACGTCTCATTCAAAATGTGAACACTTGTATGCTAGGTCCAACAATATAACAAATCGCGTGTTTGCGAGGAAACCGCGAAATGCGATAATCCCTGGTATGAATTGGCAGCACTATTCGCGATTGAAATCCCGTGATCCCGCCTACCTGTGGCGGATGGTGATCGGAATCGTTGCGGCGGGAGTAGTTCTTGGCTGGCTCGCCCAGTCGCTCGCCGAGGGACAAGGGTTCTCCAGCAGTACTGTTGACACCAGTAAGCATGACCGACTCGAAGAACTGGCCAGCCAGGGCGAGTGGTGGCAAGTCTGGTGGGCGATCCCGCGGCTAATGTTCGTTGATTTGAGTCTGGGTGTCATCGCCTTGGCACTCTTCGCGGGTTGCTGCTGGCTTGTTTTCCTCCTGCAAGCACTCCGGGCGCACAAATTTCGCGACTGGCGGCTCTGGGGGGCAATGGTCGCAGTCTCGCTAGGGATACTCAGCATCTGGCCGACACGATTCTTCTCGCTCTGGCAGGAGTTTCGATGGCATCTCGACATTAGCGCCGAACTCTTGCCAGGATTGCGCTTCTTCGTGTTGGGAGTAGGGCTTCGTGAAGAACTGGCCAAGCTCCTCTGTTTGCTGCCGCTACTTCCGATATTTGTCCGCAAGCGAGACGAAGCGGCAGCACTAATTCTTTCGGGCTGCGTCGGTTTGGGATTCGCCATCATTGAGAACATGAACTATCTCACCGCTAGCCGAGGCAGCGCAACTCTGGGCCGCTTTCTCACGGCCAACCCCTTTCACATCGCTCTCACAGGTTTGATTGGACTTGCGGTGTATCGCGCCTGCCTGGATTTTCGCAATCAGGCTCCACAGGCATTGGCCATGTTTGGTGTGCTGGTCTTCGCTCACGGCTTCTACGACGCTGCAATAGTGCTGCCCGACTTGGCCGATTACTCCATGGCGGGAACGATCATTTTCGCACTGGTGATGTACCAGTTCTTCCACGAACTGCGCAGCCTGCGGACTAATGGGAATGAAATGATCAGCCTGACAGCGACTTTCTTACTGGGAATTTCATTGCTGACTGCTGCGACGTTCATCTACATCAGCGCTCTGGCAGGGACTGCTTCTGCCGCCGACAACTTGATGACCGACGTTATCGGCTTGGCAGTGATGGTATATCTGTTTCTGCGAGAGATGCCAGAGACGATGGTCAGCGTGTGAGATGGCAAGAACAGCTTTAATCTCGATTTTCAGCATCGATTGTCGTAAGGAAGTTACTGACGACTTCGCAGAAATCCGCAGTCAAGGGGTCGTTGTGATGGCCGTTAGGAAGTTCGATAAACTTCTTATTTTCATTGGTTACAGCGGCAATAAGTGGTCGGGCGAATTCGATTGGAATCAGCTCATCTGCTGTGCCGTGAAACTGGAGCACTGGTCCGCCGTATTGCTTAATCCGTTGCTGCGAACGAAAGGGATTCCTCATCAATAATCGAACGGGAACAAAGGGATACTGACTCGCCGCGATGTCGTCCATGTTGGCAAATGTACTATGGAGTATTAGAGCCTTTGCTCCGAGTTTCTCGGCAGCAGCCACTGCCACGCCACCTCCCAAGGAACGGCCAAAAAGGATCATTTCGCTAGGGTTGAGATCAGTCTTCTCTGCTAGCCATTGCTGTGTGGCTATCGCGTCGCTAATAATTCCTTCTTCGGAAGGTGAGCCTTCGCTGTGACCGTAGCCACGATAGTCGAAAACAAGTACCGCAGCATTCAAGCACTCCCGGAGATAGGCTCCTAGTTCAAGGTTCTGATCAGCATCTTCTCCATTGCCATGAAAATAAATGAGTGCCCTTGTTGAGCCGCTCTTGGGGAAATACCAACCGTGTAGTTTGGTTTGATCTTCGGAACGAAGCCACACCTCCTCGGCTCCTAATTCTTGAGCTTCACTTCGAGAATCGCTTGGCGGAGGAGGCAAGTAGATGAGGCGACTCTCCATGATCATGAGTAGCAGACAAAACCCCAAATAGGCGAGCAATACAATTCGTATGATTCTGACACCGGCTTTTGCAACTGACTTGTGGGAGGTACTCGACGTACTTCGTTCGGCGGGAGATTGACTCATAGGTTCTCAGCGCTACCGATATGCGTTGCCCACCGGTTCAAGTGAATCGATAAATTCTACCAACGCTTCATAACAGTAATCAGGTAGTGGGCCACTATGGTCGCCATCGGGGACTTCGATGAATCGCTTGTTTTTGCCGGGGGCCGCGTCGAACAACTGCTTGCCCATGGCGAACGGCACGATGGAGTCGGCCGTGCCATGGGTCTGCAGAAGCGGCCCATGATAATGCTTGATCCGCTCAAGTGACGAAAACTTATTCTGCATAAGCCAGCGGACAGGCAACCAAGGGTAATTGTGAGCCGCTGCGTCGACGAGCGAAGCGAACGTACGGTCGAGTGCCAGACCACGGACATGGTACTCGGCGGCCAATTCAACCGCGACAGCTCCTCCCAGCGAGCGGCCTATCAGTACGATGTCGGCTGGGCTGACCCCCGTTCTCTCAGCGAGCCACAAATGAGCCACTCGGGCGTCGGCGATGACATTCTTTTCGTGCGGTCGACCCTCGCTATGCCCGTAGCCGCGATAGTCCCAAGCGAACACCGTCACACCAATTCGTTCGCGAAGCACTCGAAGTCGATTGGCAAGTTGGGCAACATATTCGCCATTGCCATGGCAATAGAGGACGACAGCCTTGGGCTCCGGATGCGGCACGAACCAGCCGTGCAGTCGCGTGCCATCTTCGGCACGGAAGTAGATATCCTCAAATGGCAAGTCGGGGACGTCCCAGTCATCTTCGTTCACCGGTGGAGCAGGAAACACAAGCAGCCGTTCAAGAATGCTAAACATAGATGTCAGAATAAATCGAGAACGGGGGAAGGAGTTTTCTTATCTGCCTGCAGCTTATTGTAATCACGTCGGTTTGGGACCGTCGACACCATCGTTTAACGAAAAAAACTCGCCTACTTGGTGAATTGGAACTAGAGATTGTCGGGGAAACTAGGGAGAGATTCATCGAAATTGCCTGCCGGTAATGCTTGGCGCGGGGTACTGGTTATGGCTAACATAGAGATTGCTGCCGCGAGCTCATCGAGGCCCGTAGTCTTCTCAGCGGCAGAAATACATCTTGCGGAGGGCAGATGATGCGAGTTCTAATCAGCGGTTTAATCGGTGCGGCGGCTAGTGCGGCTGTTTGGTTCTATTTGGAATTTGCCACGAAGCATGAGATGGGATGGCTCGCCATTGCGGTGGGACTCGTAACCGGACTATGCGTCAACGCGGCCGCTGGCCCTTCTGCGAGAGAAAGTACGGGCCGAGCGGCATTGGCTGCGATACTAGCCTTGACGGCGATTGTGGGTGGCCGGGTTGTCTATGCCAAGGTGATGCAGAATATTAATCAGGTAAAGAATGTCGCCAATGTGGCTGCCGTGGTGGTAGAAGCCGAGGATGCCGAAGGAGATGAAGTCGCTGTGGGAGAAGTAGTTGCCGAGGAAGAGCCTGTAGCAATTCCTGCTGCCGGGCCAACCAAAGCGATGCGGCTTGAGAAACCCACGAAAGACACCGTATCCAACATTGACTTCGTCTATATGGGTGTTGCTGCATTAGCGGCCTATGTGACCGGCAAGGGACGAAACAAAGTAGAACCAGTTGACGTAGACGCCACTGCGCCAAATACTGATTCGGCGGGCGATGCAACGACGGCTTGAGTCTTGTAAAGAACTAAACGAGCTACTCTGATTGGACAGAATCAGGACTGGCGCTGTTCGTAAACTGCGTGCAGGAGTTCTTCAACGTCTTTATACTTTTTCTTGCGTTCAAGGGCTTCGTCCAGCAGGCGCCGTGCGTGTGATTCGCTGTGACCCAGCGCTCTTAATACATCGTAGGCTTCGCTTACTACGTCGCGAGGAACGTCGGCACTTGCAGGAATATCTCGCCCTACGAGCAGGGCAAACTTCGGCACCTTTCGCCTCAGCTTAGCAATAATTCGTTCTGCCGTTGCTGGACCCACGCCCGGTAGCGTGCTGAGCCCCTTCGCATCTTGGTCTTCGATCAGTTGCGCCACATCTTGAACGGGACGAACCATAGCCCGCAGCGCCTTGCGGACCCCGACTCCATCGACCTGGCAAAAAAGTTCGAAGAACTCCCGTTCGATACCGCTCAAAAACCCAATCAGCCGCGGCGTCATCCGGCCCTGCATGGGATTCCCTTCCAGATACTCGATCGTGTGCAGGCTCGTTTCCTTGCCTATCTTTTCCTGCAAGTGCCGTCGAGCAAACTCAGGAATCAGCACTTCGTATTCGAAGGCCCCCACAGACAGGGTTAGGATATCGCCTGAGACAGTCAGAGGTTTGCCGGTAATTTTTGTGATCATAGGAGGCCAATCCTAGTCGTCCGAAACCGATCTGGCAACGTGTTGTGCCCTCGCCACACAATAGTGGCAAAATGCGATGGCCAACGCATCAGCCACGTCGGCAGGCTCAGGGAGCGTGGCCAAGTTCAGTTCGCGCTGGATTGCCAGTTGCATCTGCGTTTTAGGAGCGCGACCGTTTCCAGTAAGTGTCTTCTTGACTTGAGTAGCGGCATAGTCTTCGACTTCGATCCCATGCTCCGCCGCGGCCAGACAGATTACTCCGCGGGCGTGTCCCATCAGGATCGCCGTCGTGGGGCGGTCGTAATGAGCATAGAGTTTTTCAAGCGCCAAGACGTCAGGCCGCAAGGATTCGAGCGTTTCGGTTAGACCATCGTAGATTTCTTGAATTCTCTCCGGCAGCGATCCTGATGGCTTGCTGCGGATAATCCCCGCCTCCACGAGTTGAGGCCGACGATCAACGATCTCCAACAAACCATAACCGGTGGTATTCAGTCCAGGATCAACGCCAAGGATTCGCATAAGTATTAAAGTAAGTTTTCGGCCGAGGTCTCTTCAGCGATCCGGGATGAATGCGACACCGAACGAATTACGCCTTCGTCCACTCCGTCCCGCCTGCCCGGTCTTCTAAAGTAACTCCCAGTGCAGCCAGTCGATCGCGAATTGCATCGGAAGTGGCAAAATCTTTGGTGGCACGGGCAGTCTGGCGAAGCTCGATCAGAAGCCGCATCACGGCTTCCAAGGCGTCCGCCCCTCCTCCCGACCACTCCGTTCCTCCGGCCCTATCTTCTAGCACGATGCCTATCGGACCGACGCCATCACGGATTGCATCGGCGGTGGCAAAGTTTTTCTTTGCGCGAGACTCAGCTCGCAAGTCTATAACCAATTGCATTACCTCCCCGAGAAGCGCTCCCTCTCCTTCCGTTTGCGGCTTAGCGACCGCACTACCAAACAGCCCCAAGATACTCGTCAGCTCTTTTAACGTGATAAGCGATCGCTCCAACGTCGCGATCGCAGGGGTATCCTGCTGGCCCGTCCCTTCTAGTTGGCTGTCGTCGCAATGTTTGTTGATGATTTTGGCCAGCTCGAACAATTCGCCAATCGCTCCGCCGGTATTGAAGTCGTCATCCATAGCTGTGAGGAACTTCTTCCGGCAATTGGTTGCGGCCGCGAGAACGGGATTGCTGTCCGCATTGATTTCGCCCTCTTCGCGAGTGAGTGGCGCGACCAGTTCATAAAAATCCTTCCCCGTGATTCGCGCGTATCGTTTGAAAAGACGATAAAATCCATCAAGTCCGCTTCCTGCTTCTTCGATTGCAGGTTCGTTGAACAGGACTGTGCTGCGATAGTGCGTGCGAAGTAGGAAGAAACGAATTCGCTCTCCACCCTGACGTTCAATGAGCTGCGCGAGGCCACCGGCCCCTTTGGAACGGCTCATCTTGCCGCTGACGGCTTCTTCGCCGGTTGCTGATGCGACCTCGCCTTCCCGCTCACCTCGGCCACCAACTTTGCCGGCGGCGCTCGATGCTCTTAAGAGTCCATTGTGAGCCCAATAGGTGACCATCGGCTTGCTGTGGCAGCATTCGCTTTGGGCGATCTCGTTTTCATGGTGGGGGAACACCAGGTCCAGTCCCCCGCCATGGATATCAAACGTCTCACCGAGCAACTTACGGCTCATAGCGGAACACTCGATATGCCAACCGGGTCTCCCTTTGCCCCACGGACTCTCCCACGAGGGTTCGCCTGGCTTGGCAGTCTTCCAGAGGGCAAAGTCGGCTGGACCACGTTTCAGCACCGCAGTCTCGCCCCCTTCTCCCTGCATCTGCTCAACATTGCGATTACTGAGCTTGCCATAGCCACGATCCTTGGAGACCTCGAAGTAAACGTCCCCTTGAGATTCGTACGCAAATCCTTGTTCGACCAACGAATCGATCAATTCAATGATTTCGTCCATGCAATCGGTTGCCCGTGGGAAGTGGTCGATTGTGTCAACACCCAGGGCTTGAAGATTGAAGTTGTAATCGGCGATGTTCTCCTCGGCCACCTCAAGCATGGTGATCCCGCGCTCGTTAGCCTTCTTGATCAGCTTGTCATCGACATCAGTAATGTTGACAACCCAAGTGACTTCGTAGCCACAGTAGCGCAAATAGCGTTTGATGCAATCAAAAATAACGGGACCAACCATGTGGCCGATGTGGGCCTTGTCGTAGACCGTCGGTCCACACAAATAGATACTTACCTTCCCTGGCTCGACCGTGCGAAAAGGTTCTTTCTTCTTGGATAGCGTATTGTACACATGCAAAGTAGGGTGCGGCTCGGAGAGCGCGGGGGCTTGTAACTTCGTTTCTGTCATGGTGCTCATGGGAAATCTATCGTTGTGTGGGCGGTGACTCTACGAGTCATCGGAGTTAATGCTTTTGTAGCAACGCCACGCAGCGTGCCTGAATAATCGATTGCTCGCCGACGGGACCAACCCCCTCGCCGGTTTTGGCTTTCATGTTGATTTGTTGGGGAGTGACTGCCAGGAGTTCTGCTATTCGTTGCCGAATCGACTGCTTGTAGGGTGCTAGTTTCGGTTCTTCGGCAGCTACGACACAATCGAGATTGACGACATGATAGCCCTCTTTCTGGACTGCATCGTATGCCAATTGCAGCATCTGGGCTGAATCACGGCCACGATTCTCCTCGGCAGTATTAGGAAACATTTCGCCAATGTCGACCAATCCCGCCGCTCCCAGCAGTGCATCGGTGACCGCATGCAAGAGAGCATCTGCATCGCTGTGACCCACCGCATGTTTGTCGTGTGGAATGTCGATCCCTCCGAGCCGCAAAGGGCCACCTGGCGTAAGCCGGTGGGAATCCTCGCCCAGACCGATACGCAAGTTCACGGGATTCGTCGCTCCTGACAATGAGGGTACCCCAATTGTTTCGCTCAACTCGGTAAACCACCTAATTTCCACTCCGCGCGGATTATACTGCGACCCCACGCCACGAACAACGTGAATTGAAAACTGACCCTCAAGCGAGGGCTAGCTGCCAGTTGATTTCGGGCTGCGAGCCGCCAGATCGATTGTCACCTGTGTGGAGCACTCTGCAGCAATTGCCAGTTTCAGGTCGAAGCGTGCCCCGTGGGACAGAGTTTGGACGATTTTTATGTCGGCAGCGGGGCCACCTGTCTGATCGACTTCGATTGCAGGACGGAAAGGGAGTGGCGGACAAAACCCGACGTAAGCTGTCGCGTAGCGTTGCCCGGCCTGAAATTCAGACTGCAGAGTCGCATAGATCGCTTCCTGGCCATCGGCCTCACGAACTCGGAAAATCTGCTGTGTGCATTCCGGCTGTTCCAATGAATTAGTCGCCGCGCCGACCGATTGGCTGTCAAGCAAGTCAATTTCAGTTTCGACTACATCATCCAGGTATAGCCCCGCCTGGTATTCAGGGTGCCCATCGTCGAAAAAGTCTTGCCTCCAAAATAGATCGATCACCAGAAGTGGGAGCCAGATCAACCAATCGCTGAGTTTCTCGCCAGGAAAACTACACCCCACCATGATCATCACCAGTGCGAGGGAAGAACCCCAGCCCACTAGCTGGTCACCCCACGAAAAGCTATAGCCAGTTTCAAACTGGTGAGGAAATATTTGTCGCCAGACAACGCGTGCAGACCCGGCGATGGCCGTTGATACGACAGCTGTCAACAAGAGCGCGCTCCGGGGCAAGTCGGCAGTAAAAGCCCCACCCAATCTCCGCACTACCAACAGCACGCCCAATAAGACAAGCAAGCCGAGCACCGCCAAAACAGCGGAGGCCAGCGTCTGCGAACGCGACCATTTCGCAGTGTGCTGTAAAGCTGGCCATGATTCACTAGCGGAAAGCGACATCGTGGAGGACCATGGGTGATGGCAAGATAGAATGACCGTTCTAACTTTACCGCACAACAACCCACGCAACCAACAGCACTTACCCTACCCAGATCCCTCTGCCCAATTCCCAAGCCGGACGCACACATGCCTCCGGTCCTGAGCCCACGCTCACGAACTTACTTGGCAGCGACAGCCGTCTCTTTGGCAGAAGCTGTCAACTTGCTCGCCATGTCGGTCTTCTCCCAAGTGAATTCAGGTTCGCTGCGGCCAAAATGTCCCCCTGCCGCTGTCTTGCGGTAAATGGGGCGGCGCAGGTCCAAGTGCTCGATAATCCCTGCCGGTGTCAACGGGAAAAACTGTTCGACCAGCTCGCAAATACGTGAGTCATCGATGGTTCCAGTCCCTTCGGTATCGACATAAATACTTACCGGCTCAGAAACACCGATTGCATAAGCCAGTTGCACTTCGCAGCGTTCTGCCAGACCCGCCGCCACGATATTCTTGGCCACATAGCGAGCCATGTAGGCCGCACTACGGTCGACCTTAGTGGGATCCTTGCCACTGAAAGCACCGCCACCGTGCCGTCCCCAGCCGCCGTAGGTGTCGACTATAATCTTTCGCCCCGTGAGCCCGCAGTCACCGTGGGGTCCGCCGACCACAAACCGACCGGTCGGGTTGATGTGGAAGATGATGTCGTCGTCGACCAATTCCTTGGGTAGTTCAGGCTTGATGACTTTATCGATGATGAATTTGCGAATTTCTTCGTTCTTCACATTGGGGCCGTGCTGCGTGGAAACCACCACCGTGTCGATCCGCACGGGGGTATTGCCATCGTATTCCACGGTGACTTGGCTCTTGCTATCAGGCCGCAGCCAATCAACTTCTTTTTTCTGGCGTGCTTCGGTCAACCGATTGAGAATCCGATGCGACAAAGCGATCGGCAGTGGCATCAGTTCAGGAGTGTCGTTGCAGGCATATCCAAACATCAAGCCCTGGTCGCCAGCACCAACGTCCTTGCCCTTGGTGGCGTCGTCATCGACTCCCATTGCAATATCAGGGGATTGCTCGTGCAGGGCCACCATTACGGCACAATGGTCAGCACTGATCCCCATGTCGGCTTCGGTATAGCCAACCTCGCGGACAACTTGGCGAACGACTTCCTGCATATCGACAGTGGCTGTGGTTGTCACTTCCCCTGCGATCACGCACAGGCCAGTAGTGACCATCGTCTCGCAAGCAACGCGGCTAAATGGGTCTTGTGCAAACAGTGCGTCAAGTACGCCGTCAGAGATTTGGTCAGCCAACTTGTCGGGATGCCCCATGCTGACCGCTTCGCTAGTAAATAGATATTTGCCTGATGCCACGAGAAAGCTCCTAAATATTTGAAACACCCATGACCGCACCGACCCCCATAGTGGCAGAAAATGATGCACACCAAGGCACATACCCCTAGTACAATGTTTGACTGGGATTTGCCGGTCGCGGACCCGAATCTGCCAGTATATTCAGAGAGTGTGCCCTAAGGCAACTGGTGGTCCTTTTCGTCTTTCCCGCGCAGGCGGGAATCCAATAGGCACCGACCCGATTGTCACCCTGATTTCCCGCCTACGCGGGCATGACTGTGGTCGGGCCTAGCCAATTGCGGTCCCGGATTCGATAATGGCTGTTTTTCAGCTACTACATCAGTTGCGAATGTCAGATGGCACGTTGGCCCCGTCATATTTGGACCTCTCTTTTTACCTACGGAATCATTTTCCTCTTGTTTCCGGCATTGTGCCTGCTGGCTTATGCCTGGGTGCAACAGTGGATTTTTTGAATGGCGAAACAGTCGATTGAAAAGCAAGACCTAGTCGACCGGCTCAAACCATTTGGTCAGGAGCATTTACTCGATTTTTGGGAAGAACTATCCTCCTCCCAGCGGCAGGCATTGGCCCAGCAGATCGAAGCGGTGGATCTCGGCCAAATCGACTCCCTCTTTCGCGGTGAAGTCGATCAGCCCGATTGGGCCGAGCTTTCTCGCATTGCTGAGCCACCTCCAGCAGTCCGCCTGCACGAGCAGACGGGCACTCGCAATCAGGCTGCCATCGACCGGGGCATCGAAGCACTTCGCGCCGGAAAAGTGGGTGTGATGATTACCGCAGGAGGGCAGGGGAGTCGCCTAGGATTTGAACTTCCCAAGAGTTTGTACCCCATCGGTCCGATTTCCTCGGCCAGCCTATTGCAGATTCACATCGAGAAAATACGGGCAAGCGCCCAGCGTTATGGGGTGGCTATTCCTCTCTACTTGATGACCAGTCCTGCTACGCATGACGATACAATTCGCTTTCTAGACGAAAATGATCGATTTGGTCTCTCTGCGGACGATCTGTTCGTGTTCTGCCAGGGGACCATGCCATCGGTAGATATTGAAACGGGTAAGCTACTGCTGGCGGAGAAAGATCAACTCTTTCTCAGTCCCGACGGTCATGGAGGAACCGTGGCCGCCTTGGATAAGAGCGCGGCACTGAAACACATGCAGAGTCGCGCCATCGATCAACTCTTTTACCTGCAGATCGACAACCCTCTGGTCCCCATTTGCGATCCACTCTTGATCGGTCACCATTTGTTAGCCAAGTCCGAGTTGACCTCGCTCACTGTGCAGAAGAAACATGCCATGGAGAAGTGGGGCAATTTTGCAATGATCGATGGCCACATGCACGTAATCGAATACAGCGATTTACCCGACGAGGTTGCCAAACTTTGTGATGCAGAGGGAAAACTGAAGTTGTGGGCAGGAAGTCTCGCGATTCATGTCTTCGAGCGAAGCCTATTTGAACGGGCACTGCAGAAAACCGACATGCTGCCGTTTCACGTCGCTCGCAAGAAGGTTCCATTTATTGCAGCTGACGGGTCACAAATGACCCCCGACATGCCGAATGCCTTGAAGTTTGAGAGATTCATTTTCGATTTGCTCCCGGCAGCAGAACGTCCTCTGGTTGTTGAGTACCGCGAAGAAGAATGTTTCGCACCGCTTAAGAACGCCCCTGGTGCCGAGATCGACACTCCCGAATATGTTCAGCAGATGATGCTCGACCAGCATCGGCACTGGCTCACTGCCGCCGGTGCCGTGGTTGCCCCCGGGGTCGATGTGGAAATCAGCCCGTTGTTTGCCGTTGATGCCGAGCAAGTCGCCGAGCGGATCAAACCGGGGCAGCGTTATGACAAGTCGCAATACCTCACCTGACCAACGCCAACGCCCAGGCCAGCAAAAAGAACCCAGCCAACCCCTGGGCGTTGCCAGAGACTCCATCATGCACATCGAAGTCGAGCAAAAGTATCGTGTCGCCAGTCATGCTCCTACCGTTGCTGCGTTAGGTGCCTGGGACGTTACACTTGGCGAGCCAGTCGAGCAAATTGATTGCTATTACCGCCACCCTCAACGAGACTTCGCCCAGACCGATGAGGCGTTCCGCTTGCGCACCGTGGGCAACCAGAATTTCATGACCTACAAAGGCCCGAAGCTCGACCAGACGACCAAGACCCGCCGCGAAGAAGAAGTCCGAGTCGCCGACGGCCCCGCAGCCCGTCAGTCATGCGAAGAGATTCTCCGCCACTTGAGTTTCGAGCCGGTTGCCACCGTCACCAAACACCGCATCACCTGCCATCTCAAGCGAGACGGTTTCGATGTCGAAGTCGCCCTGGACCAGATCAAAGAACTCGGCCCCTTCGTAGAAATCGAAATCGCAGTTCCCGTTAGCCGCGAGGCGGAGCGCAGCGAAGCCGAGCGCGTCGCAGCCGCCAATCGTGTCCTCGCCAACCTCGCCAACGAAATGGGCCTCAGCGATGTCGAACGCCGCAGCTATCTGGAACTGCTCTTAGCGAAACGCACCAAATAAAGACGCGACCGCAGGTCGCGCGAATCTCAATCATTTTTCAACGCAGAGTTCGCTGAGGCGCAAAGAAAGTTTCAAACAAATTCTCTGCGTCTCCGCGAACTCTGCGTTTCAACTTTTTTCCAAGCCTCGTGGCCAACAGTCGCGGCTTTTCGCCTGCCGAATTGAACTTCCCCTCCCTTGCCCAATCTGCCATACTTCGCCCCCGTTTTTTCTCAGCGAGGGTGTGGTATGCAAATCTTCTTTTCCGTAGGCGAACCGAGTGGCGACCTGCATGGTGCCAATCTCATCCGTGCGCTTCGCGAGCGGGATCCAGATTGTGAGTTCGTTGGCTACGGCGGGCCCAAGATGGCCGCGGCAGGTTGCCACCTGCATGCCGACCTAACTCAACTGGCCGTGATGTGGGTGGCCCAGGTGATTTTAAACTATGGCAAGTTTCTGGGGCTGCTGGCGGCAGCGGATCAATATTTCCGTAACTATCGGCCCGATGCGGTCGTGCTGATCGACTACCCAGGGTTCAACTGGCACATCGCCCGTAGGGCGAAGGCTCATGGTATTCCCGTCATCTACTATGGCACCCCGCAGTTGTGGGCTTGGGCCTCGTGGCGTGTGAGCAAGATGCGGCGATTCGTCGACCATGTACTCTGCAAACTCCCCTTTGAGGAGAAGTGGTTTCGCAAGCGGGGTTGCCAGGCGACCTTTGTGGGCCATCCCTTCTTCGACGAACTCGAAGCCCAGCAAGCCGACGAGGAAATCCTCAAGTCACTGAATTCGCAAAATACCCCTCTAGTCACAATTCTGCCTGGATCGCGCACCCAGGAAGTAAAAGGCAACCTTCCCGAATTTCTCAAAGCGGCGCAGCTGATCCGCCAGCGAGTTCCCCAGGTAAGCTTCGCGGTCGCTGCCTTCAAAGAACAGCATCGTGACATGGCTCGACAGATGATTGATCAAAGTGGCGTCGATGTCGAACTGTACGTCGGCCAAACCCCGGAATTAATCCAAGCGGCCAGATGCTGCCTGGCTTGTTCCGGATCAGTGTCATTGGAGCTCTTGTTTCATACCAAACCAACGGCGATTCTCTATAAGATATCGCGTTTGGGCTACTTAGTGCAGCGGGTTTTCCGCAAGGTACGGTACATCACTTTGGTGAACTTACTTACGGCCAAAGATCCCTTTGCCGAGCGTAGGGCAGGGCACTACGACAAGTCGGATTCCCGAGACAACCATGTGTTAATGCCCGAGTATCTTACGTGTCGAGATTGCACTGCCGATCTGGCAGACCATGTGGTTCAGTGGCTCACGTCAGCTGATGACCATGAGCGTAACGTGCAAGGACTCGCCGACCTGAAGGCCCGCATTGGCCACGGTGGAGCCTCACAGCGAGCAGCAGAGTATATTTCGCGTTTGCTTAGGGAATCGAACGAGAACGCAGGCGAAATGAATTCGGCAGCGTGATAAGATGCACTCTGGTCACCTGCGACGAATTCAAACCTTTGAGAGCTGCACCCGATGTTTCTGGTTGAGCCACCCCCCAGCCCAGGCGATTTGCATTTTCAAATGGGAGAAATCCCAGTTCGCATCCATCCTTTCTTCTGGCTGGTGGCCCTCATCATGGGGATGCAAGGCGACGCGGCCCCCGCTGCTGTCCTTAGCTGGATGGTTGCGGTTGTGGTGTCGATCATCGTCCATGAAATGGGTCACGCGATCTTTCAACAACATTTTGGAGGACGACCGCGAATCGTGCTCTATGGTTTGGGGGGATTGGCAATCTGCGAAGACTGTGACCGCTCGACTCGCTCTCAAATACTTATTTCTCTCGCAGGACCGTGCGCAGGTTTCCTCTTCGCGGTCGCAATAATGCTAATCATTCGGACTCTTGGCCATGGCATTGGCATGTTCATTGGCGATGGTGCCAAGCTTACCAGCGGCAACATTCTTGACCCGAAAGGGTTCAGTGTCTTCGGTTTGACCCTTTTTTGGGAGGAGTTTTCTTCGCCCCAAGTCAACAGAATGTTACTTGATTTACTGTGGATTAACCTGCTTTGGGGGGCAGTGAACCTACTGCCAATCTATCCCTTGGATGGCGGCAGAGTCGCTCGCGAAGTCTGTCAGTTGGGCTCCGCGCAGCAAGGTATCGTTCTCTCACTGCGAATCTCCATGGTGGCCGCGATCATGATGATCTTGGTGGGGTTTTCATGGCAATCTTGGTTTACTGCCATCTTTTTTGGCTACTTGGCCTATTCGAATTACCAAACCTTGACGGCTTATCGAGCGAGTCTGTGGTAAATAATCGATTCGTGGTGAAGAATATTTTCGTGTTATTTCTATACAACATCTAGCGCATCAATGCCTTGAATCAGGACTCGCATCAACATATATGGTCTCAGTTTGAGACTGTGAACGCGCCTCAGCGAGTCATCTTTTTGGGCGCCAGCAACCTTTCACGATCCTTTCCAACTGCCGTTGCGAGCGCGTACGCTACGTTTGGAACACCTCTTTCAATTCATTCGGCAATGGGGCCTGGTCGCGCTTATGGCATCGATTCGGGGTTTATGGGAAAAAAATTCTCGAAAATTTTTTCTTGTGGCATTTGGGAATCTTTGAGGCACGAGAACAACAATCGAACCATCGCATTTGTGACCGATGTGGGGAACGATTTGGCATACGAAGCACCTGCCGAAGCAGTTCTTGAATGGGTAACAGCGTGTGTTGTTCGGCTGCAATCGCATCAAGCTCAAGTAGTTCTAACATCACTGCCAATCACCCCGCTTGAGCGGTTGTCGCAGATGAGATTTCGCGTCCTTCGAGGCCTCCTCTTTCCCAAATGTCGACTGAAGTTGGTGGACTTTTTGGAACGTGCCCAAGAATTGAACGAAGGCCTGCTTAAACTTGCGGGATCTCGAAAAATAACTATTTTTACCGTGCCAAATGCCTGGTATGGCTTAGACCCCATTCACCCTCGACGTCGATTCTTGACGCAGATGTGGCGAGAACTTTTCGTACTAAGTGACGCGTCACTTCCGGTTTCTCTCAAGCCAGAGTTCTCATTGCCGCTCGCTCTTTATCTGCGCTGTTTGTCAGCACCAAACAACCATTCCAAAGCACGCGATGAGTCCCATTCGTTCAAGCGCGTGAAGCTCTTCGACGGAACGAGGATCATGCTTTATTGATCTCGGTCGTGCAGCGATGAGACTGCCTCGTTCAACCGATGCGGACATACTAAATCGCGGTTCCATTCAGAAGAAAAATCCTCGAACTTCAAAAAAAGTTCAATAAATGTGTTGCACAATTTTGACGAATTCGTACAAATACGATCAAGAGTGCAAGGAGGATTCATATTACTTTTTATATTTCCTGTGCCCGAGTCGGCTTTGCAAGCCTGTTTTTTTATCATCCAGTTGGGCTGAGACAACGAAGTCAATAACTAAGTGTGTAAGTCGTGACACCCTGGAAGGGTGACATGTTTTTCTTTCGGGGTGACTATTGTTCTGTGTTCAATTGAGAATTGAATAGAGCAAGTTACCACTGACCTTTGTGTTATGGAGGATTTGTTGTGGCGAAAAAGAAGAAGAAAGCTGCTACTAAGAAAAAAGTAGCCAAGAAGAAAGCTACCAAGAAGAAGGGTACCAAGAAGAAGGGTACCAAGAAGAAGGGTACCAAGAAGAAGGTAGCCAAGAAGAAGGTAGCCAAGAAGAAGACTGCCAAAAAGAAGGGTACTAAAAAGAAGGGTACTAAAAAGAAGAAGGCTACCAAGAAGAAAACCGCCAAAAAGAAAACGGCGAAAAGAAAGACCGCGAAGAAGAAGTAATTGGAGTACTTCGGTTCGTGAGTATCGGTGACCGCTGGTCAACCGATGTAGGTCGCATGGGACCGCTCTCTACCTTATTGGGGAGCGGTCTTTTTGTGCGCACAAACTATGGCCGATCCTGATTGAAAATCGAACTCCTAAGTTGGCTTGATAGCAAGCCAAACTCAGTGTGCAAAGTCTTGCTCACACAAGAGTTGTAGCGAGGTCCTCTGAGCCAAAGAAATAATCTGTAGACAAGTTATCCCCAGTGCGTGGCCACGCTCTTGAGACAGAAAGAACTCAGAGAACAGAAAGACTCGGGAGCGGCGGATTAACGGCTTTTTGCATAGCCAGGTTCTTTGTCAGGCTATAGCAGATACGTTGAAAATGGGGAGCCGCCTCTTGGTCGGCAAAGTTTCCAAACGAATCCCCAGCATCTCCTCGCTCGCGGATCTTGATTTGAATAGGGACTTCTCCAAGAAAAGGGACACCCAACTCCTCGGCTTTGCGCCTCGCGCCCCCTGAGCCAAAGATGTCGTAACGCTTTCCATTGTCGGGGCAAAGAAAATAGCTCATGTTTTCGACGACGCCCAAAATCGGAATATTCACTTTATTAAACATGGCTACAGCTTTTACCGCATCCAAGAGTGCAACATCCTGCGGAGTGCAAACAATAACCGCCCCTGTGAGTGGGATCAGTTGAGAAAGTGTGAGTGAGATATCGCCGGTACCGGGCGGCATGTCAATTATCAGATAGTCCAGATCCCCCCAGTTCGTATCACGAAGAAACTGTGTGATCGCTCCGTGCAACATTGGCCCGCGCCAAACGACCGCTTCGCCCGGCGGGACAATCAATCCCATGCTCATCATTTTCAGGCCCTGCACATCGATCGGTTGGAGCTTCTTATCGGTTGCAACGGGGCGTTCTGTGGTCCCTAGCAAGTGGGGGACACTGGGGCCATAGACATCGGCATCCAACAAACCAACCTTGCATCCTGACTGCTGCAGGCCACATGCCAAAGCTACCGCAATGGTGCTCTTGCCGACTCCCCCTTTCCCCGATCCCACGGCGATCACACTCTTCGCCGTGAGGCCAATACCGCCAATAGGCTCCGCAGGACGATCCAAGGGAACTATTTCCACCTTAACGGTAGGCTTGTCCGGGAGCGAACTCTGCAAGTGCTCAATGATATGTTCTCGCGTATCCTGCCAAAGTGGTGCCGAGTAGCTGGTCAATGCAATTGTGATTTCGATCTCATTCCCGTGAACTGAGATATTCCGGATTTGATCGAGTTGCCAAAGTGGTCTGCCTGTTTCAGGATCAGCAATGGTTTTGAGGGCACCGTCGACTTGTTCACGATTAATACTAGCTGCAGACATGGCGATTGAGTCTCGGCTCTTGTGGAGCAAATGGGGAGGGTGGTGGCTTAGCGGGTGAATTGGAGATTGGCTTGCGGCATTTCATCGAGCAGCAGGCACTCTCTAAACCATATCGCTGATCGAGCAATTGCCAAGGCCACAGCGAGCCATTCAATGTTAGTAGGAGCAGATTGGGGTGGGCGGCCATCATTCCCACATTGGCGGGAAATCAAGAAGTGCAAAGTAGATAAATTTTAGTTTCGCAGATTTGTGCCAAAGACCGAAAGGCAAATTCATGCTTGCCTGTAGCTTCATTTTGGCAAATAACTTAGAAATACAATTGCAAAGTAAGCAACCACATTTGCAACGAGAATGCGCGAATGTGAAAAATGCGCATAAAAAATCCCCCTGTGGGTGGGGCAGCAACCCACAGAGGGCGAACAACGCAGGAAGCCTACGTCTAGTCCGATTTTAGCGTTGCTGCGGGAGTTAATCAAATAGATTTTACGGATTTTCTTCTTGAAATCGCAAATATTTCAGAATAGACGCGTTTTCCCCAGGAAAATACCCATTTCAGCGAAAAAAGCCGTATGTCCCTATCTGCTCAAGACTTACTGCGAGAACTGCTAAGAATCCCAAGCATAAACCCCGTATTTGGGTCGGCCGACGGATCTGGGAGCGGGGAAGCCAAGCTCACTGATTTCCTGCAGGAGATTGTGGCCGGACAAGGGTGGAAGTGGCTCAGGCAGGAGGTCCATCCCCAAAGAGAGAATCTGGTCGCCTTGATCCCCGCATCGAATTCGTTCTCCGGCGATCCAGTAACCTTGTGGGAAGTGCATCAGGACACGGTTGGTATTGAAGGAATGCGGATCGATCCCTTTGCCGCAGAGCAGAGAGAGGGTCGCATCTACGGCCGCGGAGCCTGTGATGTCAAAGGGAGCATGGCGGCCATGATTGCTGCTATTTCCTTGGCTGCAGAGCAAGAAGCTTGTCGGGGGACTACGCTCCTCGCATTTGCCATCAACGAGGAATGCGGGTTTACCGGTGCCAAAGCCTTGTGCCGCCTATGGGAAGTTACCGCAGAGGTTGATGAAAAAACTCACGGAACGCTGTCCCTGGATGAGCTTCGGCCTCTCAGGCCGCAACGAGCTATTGTGGCTGAGCCAACTGACTTGAAAGTTGTAAAAGCTCACAAAGGGATCGTCCGCTGGAGATGCCAC
The DNA here is from genome assembly GCF_007860015.1 of Bythopirellula polymerisocia. Taxonomy (GTDB): domain Bacteria; phylum Planctomycetota; class Planctomycetia; order Pirellulales; family Lacipirellulaceae; genus Bythopirellula; species Bythopirellula polymerisocia. The sequence goes on along the minus strand of NZ_SJPS01000008.1, from coordinate 79,046 downwards.
ACCCACGGACACGCGGCACATTCCTCGCAACCTCAGCGAGGCAAGAATGCCATTTATGCAATGAACGAGGTCATCACAGCCATTCGCCAGTTTGATGCCGAAGCACTCTCTGGCCGTGGAGCGGATTGTATCTGTGGCAGACCAACCGTCTCGGTCAACACGATTCAAGGGGGCACCGGAGCCAACGTCGTGCCGGACCATGCCGTGATTGAGATTGATCGTCGGCTCATGCCTGGAGAAGAACCTGCGGATGCGCATCAAGAATTGATCGACTATATCGCTGCGCACATTTCAGCTGAGCAGGAGATCAAACATGAACCTCCTTGGAATCTGAGTCGCGGGCTTCAAGCTGGCGAGAACCTAGCTTGGGCCGAAGAGGTCGCCAAAGTCGCCCGCAGTGCAGAGGTCCCAAGTGATATCGTGGGAGTCCCCTACGGGACTGATGCCTGGGTGATCGCCGGTCTTGGCATCCCCACGGTCGTCTTCGGCCCAGGTAGCATTGCCCAGGCACACACTGATGACGAATGGATCGCAGTTGAGGAACTGGAGAAGGGCGTGGAAGTGTATCGCCGGTTGGCGGGAGGAGTTTCTTAGCAGGCCATGCTATAATTGAGTAGCCGTTGCCAGTTGCAAAGGGGTATCGTTTATAATGAGCAAGACGTCGTAGGTTCTTGAAAAGGTATTAAGCGGAACCTCAGACCCGAATATTAGATTCGATGAACTATGTAATCTATTGATCTCTTTAGGCTTCATGCATCGAATTCGATGTTCTCATCACATTTTTTCTCATTCGGAAATAGAAGAGATACTCAATATTCAACCGCGTAGTTCGCTGGCGAAAGCTTATCAAGTAAAGCAGGTGCGAAACTTAATATTGAAACATCAATTGGAGTTGAAATAATGGCTGCCCATATACGCTATGAGATGATTCTCTATTGGAGCGATCAAGACAAGTCATTCATTGCCGAAGTGCCGGAACTTCCAAGTTGTGCCGCGGATGGCGCGACCTATCAAGAAGCACTTGCAGCAGCTGAAGTAGTTATCCAAGAATGGATCGAAACGGCCAAAGAGTTAGGTCGACCCATCCCAGCTCCCAAAGGGCGACTTCTTTTTGCCTAGCTTTGACAACGAGTAATTTCAATTAACCATTATTCGTGGTAGATGCTAAACTACCCAGCTCACGATAGAAACACTTAAGAGAGCAAACCGCATTGCGATTGCTCTCTCAAGCGTCGAGGCGTAACAGGAGATGATTCGATTCAAGCAGCGACTCAGCCGTTGCTACTCACAATCAAAACACATCAAGATTGAAGTGGTGTCCGCTGTGATACATGCGGCGATTGGGGTAGTAGTTGTGCCAGCGCTGGTTGTAGACCGGGATCCGCATCTCGGGCGGATAACGGTAGTACAGGCTGTCGGCGCTGCGATAGTACTCATTTCCATAGAAATTCTGTGGGTAGTACACGTACGGATAGTGGTAAAAGCGTTGCCAATCCTGAGTAGTGTAGGTTTGGCCCCAGGAGCGTCCGTAGGCCTGTTGGGCCGACGCGGTCTGGGATTGGGCCAGGCAGCAGGCCAGGGCCCCTGCGCAGCAAATAGCGAATGTGATCCGGCGAACCATCGAATTCCCCCCTCGATCGTCGTGCGGGTAAGCGGGAAGCCACGGCGCACTCGCCGCGAGCTTAGTTACTGTCTACGAGTTAGAATCGGCATGCTGCAAACTCGATGTTGAGGGAATATCCGGTAGAATCGTCAGAATTGGCACAGCCAGACCTTTATGGCACTGGACCGCTTGCCAGCATTTTCTTTAGACAGTCAATTTCTCAACGGCCTTTCTCAGGCGGACTAGACCATCAAAGCCCCGCAGATAATCTAGTTCCTGTCTGCCTCCTTTGGCTCTTATTATCTGTACTAGCGCTTCCTGATCGGCAGTAGGCCAGCGTTGGAGGTCGTCTAGCAGGGCGACAATTGGTGACCAACGTTGCCATGCGAGTTTCTCTCCGGCCGACCAACCCCTGAAGCTAGCCACTCCTAAAGTGCTGGCAGCCTCGGCGGCTAACGCCTTTTCACCCTGCTCCCGCTCCCAGCCAAACCGCTTAGCAAAAAGGTCAGTGATCTTTAATCCTACTTTAGCAAGATCCAACACGCCCAATACGTCGTCGCGTCGCTTGTTCAAGTCGAGAAAGACATTCTCGGTCGCCAGTTGCTTAAGTACCGCTAGGGACGATCGATGTCTCGGTCGCCGCTTCATGGTGGACATCTCCTGTTCCATGAGCTTCTTCAATTTCTTGTCTCGCGGGAGATAGCCAAGTTTCTGGTAAAACCACCAAGCCCCTGATTTCAGCGCGTCGTCATTCTCCTCACCAAGCTGATAGGGAGTGATTGTGAAAGTATCGCAACCGAAAACGTGGTAAACCATTGCCAGGGTGCGCACATAGATTCGGGCCGACTCGCTGCCGCGGAAGCTATCAAGGATCGTGTAGGCGACTTCGGCAGAGTTAAATAAGCTAGTGATCGCCCCGTAGCTGATAGGTACGCCGTTTTTCAGTACCAGAAATCCGTAGAGAGATTCCAGCAGAAACCGGCGTTCAGGCACCACGCCGCAGAGAACAAATTGCAAGTCTCCGTCATCGAGCACGCTTACGTCGTTTGCGTCTGCGTAGGAAAAAGCATCCAAGTCGCGCTGCCGTGTAACCATAGCACATCGAGCGAGGTCAACGAAACGCGTGCCCTCGGCGTGATTGATAAGTTTGGGAGGCTTGAGAGATCTGTGGATCTCTTCCGAAGGAACAGGTCGCGTTCGTACTAGTGGGTCTGTCTGATAGTGGATAGGAGAATGGTCGCGCTTGGCCAAAGTGCGGCTGGGGACACCAGCGCCCGGAGAGAGAATCAAAGGGATGTCTAGCTCATCACATTGCTGCTCGTGAAGAAACTCATTAAAAAAAACCACTGCCAACCGCCGAATTACAAACAGGGCATCCGTCTCATGGGGACCTTTGAGGCGATTGATCCACTCAGGCAATTCCATCGTGATGTTATCGAGACCTGGCGTTTCGCTGTAGCTGGCCAAGAGACTCAGATACCCTTCCAATTTCTCTGCGTTCTCGAAATCCTCCCAATCAATGTGTAACTTTTCTGGCCAGCGGTCAGCCAGCCATTTTGTGGTGCCAGCATAGAAGCGGAAATTGATGGGAGTTCCGGCAATCCCACTATTGAGAAGCTCATCGGCATGTTTCTTCAGATCGGGGCGTTGTTCGAAACGCTCTAGCATCGCGTCCACTGAGGATAGAATTGCCTCGTTGTCGGGCCAGGCCTGCATGAAGCAAAGCACTTCGTGAAGTCGGGCGATCTGATCGGCGCTCTTGAGATGAGCCGATTTGAGCGCATCGAGGCAAGTTTTCTTTTGTTGCGCCGATTGTGAGTCGAATTCGCGTTTGAGAGATTCGAGCTGTTTTAGGGCAAGAATAGGATTGGTCATCCCTCTACCTCGGCTGCTTTCCCGCCACCAATTCTTTTTCCCAATCGTCCATCAGGGGCCAGTCGAGGGCGCAGGTGCCGAAGTCGGCCATGTGCAGATAGCCTTCCAGCCGGGAAATCGTTTTGTCGATCATCGCATTTTCTTTGCGAAAGGCTGGCCCATGACTAGGGAGCAGCCACTCGACATCACTCTCGCGAATTCGGGTTAGCGAAGCGATAAAATCAGAAATGCTGCTGCCATGGTGGGCATCAATCGCTCCCACGCAGCCGTCACGGAAAAGATTGTCGCCAGACAGGAGCAGATTTCCCAGTCGTAGGGAGAGCTGGCCATCAGTGTGCCCCGGTGTGTGCCAAACTTCCAGTTCCAGGCCACCAAGTTTGATGATATCACCGTCATTCACTTGGTGATCCACTTCAACCGCAGGCATCGCCATATGGATGTCCTGGGCCGCGATCTCGGCGAAGGTAGCCAGCTTGTCACCCGACTCCAAGTGCTTGGCCGACAGAGGATGGCAAGTAACTGTCGTCTTGAGAATCTGCTTCGCCTTAGATAATCCTTGGATATGGTCCACATCGGCATGGGATGCGACCAGGGTTTGGCACTTGCTGAACGGGAAGTCAAGTTGGCGGATTAATTCGATACACTCATCGACGGCGTCCTCATAGCCAATGTCCAATAGGAGCCAATCACTCTCGTCGTAGATCAGATACACGCAGCAGCTAATCCGTCTGCGCGCCTGGTGATTGAGCTCAATCACATGTGGAAATAGGGGAGTCCGTTCGATCATGGTCGGCCAGGAGGACAAAGCGAGGGAGGGGTAAAGTGCTAACCGCAATCTTGATAATAGAATAACGATCGGCTCAGACACCGGATTCTAAAGGTCGCGACTACCTGTGTGCAACCTACCGGACATATCTGCCCAATCGTCCTGTAAATCGATATTCAATCTCAATAGGAGTCAACCAGCGAGAATTGCGGCCAGCCCCTCTCGGTACTTCGAATGCTGCAGTTTGATCGAAAGAATCTCCATCATCTTGCGGTTGCTGATTCGCTTGTCAGAGCGGGCCCGCAGTGCGGCTGGGCTATCAGTCGAAGGAGAGACAAATCTCGGCTCGGCTGAGCCAATAAGCCGCGCCACCTCGCGGTAATAGTCCCCTCGCACGACGGGACTACCATCGCTCACGCAAAAAACCTCTGGCCCAGAATTCAACTTGCAGGACTCAGCCCATCGGCAAGCGGCCAATACGACCTCGGCGGCGTCATCAACGTGAATCAGGTTCAGCCACCCTTCACTCGGAACGGCCAGAGGCTCACCAGCACGCAGCTTGTCGAGATAGGGAATCCTCCCCGATCCATAGATGCCTGCCAAGCGGAGTATGACAGAGCTTGCGCCGATCTGCTGGGCCGCGAGCACCTGCTCGGCGGCTAGTGAAGCGTGGCCACCAGCGCGCTGAGGGTTGGGGGGCGTGAGCTCGTCAACCCATTCTCCCTCGGCAGGACCATAGACCCCCGTGCTGCTGATATAGATCACCCGCCCCGTCCCGGCTGGCAAAGAGTCCAGCACATTCGCCAAGCCAGGTGCATAGACCTCGCCGATTGGTACCGAGGAATTGCGATCGTAGCCCACGGCAAACAGAACGGAATCTACTTGAGGCAGATTGACTAGCGAATCACTCGCCATGATTTCGGCTACTAGTGGTAGGAAGCCTTGCGCGGCAAATTCCCGGGCACGCTCCTTCGAGCGAGTAACGACATGCACTTCAGCACCGGCAGTCTGCCACAGACGTGCAACCCGCTGGCCAAGATACCCACATCCGACAACTAGTGCTTTCATTCCAAGCCCTGGGGATTGCTTTGGCTGCGGGCTCCTGATTCGAGATAAGCCGCGAGCATGATCTGTGCGGCGAGTTGGTCGAGTCGCGCCTTACGGCGTTTCTTGGTAAAATTCGCTTGGCTGAGAATTCCCTCGGCCTCGGAGGACGTAAACCGTTCGTCGAAATAATCGACCGGCACGCTCGTAAGTTCCCCTAACCACTTGCCGAACTGCCGCGCTTCATACGATTTCTGGCTTTCCTGTCCATCGAGATGCACGGGTAGCCCAACGACGAATCTGATTAGCCGCTCGCCGGTAGCCATTTCGCGGAAATATTGGGCATCGAGTTCCGCGTTGCGCCGCGTGTAGGTTTCATAGGGTGATGCAATACCAATCTCCAGGTCAGCCGTCGCGACGCCGATCCGCACCGTACCATAATCGATACCCGCAATGCGTCCTTCAGGTGTTGTCATGGGCAAAATCTTTTTGGATTGGTCGCTTAAGCGACCAGTTCGCGGATGTGACGATTACAAGTATTCCGTCATCCCACGCTGCTCGAGCAGCTTGACGATATTACGGATCGATTCTTCATCGTTCTTGTTGGCGACCAGTGTTGCATCAGGAGTATGTACTACCAGGCAATCCTTAAGTCCTAACGTGACAACCAAGTGGTCGTCCGACGAGCGGATGATAGAGCCCCGGGTGTTCATGCCAAGGTGTTTGCCCACGATCGTGTTCTCGTCTCGGTCCGTGCCTAGAAGTCGGGCTAGCGACAGCCAGCTTCCCAGGTCATCCCAATCGTAGGGTGCCACGATTACCGCCACATTCTTCGCATGCTCCATCACCGCGTAGTCAATCGAGATCCCCTCGATGGCAGTAAACTCCTTTTCAAACACCTCGGCTTGTTTATCGGTTCCCCAGACGGCAACGATCTTGTTGAGATGTTCTAGCATCTCAAGTTGCTGTTCCGTGAGCGCGTCGAGAATAGTCTGCGCTTTCCAGATGAAGATTCCCGAGTTCCAAAAATAATCTCCTGAGGAAACATACTCTGCGGCGGTCGCGGCATTCGGCTTTTCGCGAAAGTGCTTCACCATGTACGAAGGTGCCGAGTCGCCACGAGTGTCGATGGCGGCCCCCCGGTGGATGTAGCCGAAAATTTCCGCCGGATAGGTCGGCTTAATCCCAAAGGTTACGATTCGAGCTTGACCCTTGCTAACCATTTCCACGGCCTGCTTTACCGCTGACTGAAAATGGTTGCTGGAACGAATCACATGATCGGCAGGCATCACGAGCATCGTGGCGTCTGGATCATTGCGACTCACCAACAAAGCTGCCAACCCAATGCAAGGGGCAGTGTCACGTTTGCAAGGTTCCCCCACAATCTGCGTGGCTGGGAGTTCAGGGATTTGCCCTGTGATAGGCGCGACAAGCTGCTGATTGGTAACAATCAGTGTTTGCTCAGGAGTCACCAGCCCCTCCAGCCGATCGTAAGTCTGGCGAATCATGGTCGCCTTTCCCACCAATGGCAAGAGTTGTTTAGGAGTCGCGGCACGACTAGCGGGCCAAAAACGAGTGCCGGTACCACCGGCCATGATTACAGCGTGAAGCATAGGAATTTAAATTATGGATTGTGGGAAGGAACACGAGGCGAGCCGGAAGCGTCAGCGCCAGGAGTCTCTCATGTTACCGCATTGTGATTGCGGCGCGCAGGGTGGGAAATGGGCTAAACACAGAGTTCGCGGAGCCGCCGAGAGAATCTTCCGGGGTGCTGCTATTCTCAGCAGTTACTTTAGATTCTAATATTCTCCCACTATTCTCCCACCAAACCAGGACTCAGCTAAGGGAAAAAATGACTTTGTCAGATCAAGAAAAAGCGATTGCCGAATCAATTGGTTTCGATTTAGAAGTCTGCGAAGCGATTAGAAGGATCAGTGGAAGGAAATTGGGTCGTTTGATTTCGCTAAATGATGAGTATGAGCCTGTAGGGGCAGATGGACTATCGATTAGCGTTGAACGCGAGAAAGTTCAATCCCTGCTCAATGAACTTCAAGTTGAATTAGCAAATGCTGGTTATATGGCATTCTGGAGTGAATCGGTTGATCATGAGGAATCTGGTGATAGTGTTGTCGTATTGAAGACGTCTGACCCCTACGAAATAATTCTAACTCTAAAAACGGACGGATCAAACTACGAAATAGCCAATAAAGATATCGTTCAACGACTTAGAGATTGGGAAACCCGTTGCAGCTTCAAAATTATCGGTGCTGCCAATAGCTGGGTCGCCGTCCGTTTTGAGAAATTACCGGAAAATATCTGCCTGTTTGCCGAAGAAGTTTATGAATTCTGCCCCGATACTGTTGAGCAGGGTGTTGGGCTGATGAATGAGAATGAAAGCCCCGAACTATTTGAAGAAGCTTGTCGACTTTACCCAGAATTATCGAAAAGAATGCAAGAGATGTTAGATGAACAAGATTCTGAGTTCGAGAAAATGGACATCCCTCCCGAACTTCAATCTGTTCTTGAATCCGGAAGCGGAGGATTTACAACTTCGACCGCCATGGGGATACGCTTGTTAGCATATAGCATAGAATCGTCAAAAGAACTTTTTTTATGGTGGGATTGATTCATCCCTAGTTAAAGTATTGAGTAAAACCGTCAACGCTGCACGCGGATTATCCGCCCCAACCACCGCCCCACTCACCGCCACCCGTGTGATCCCCGTCTTCAATACCTCAGGCAGACTTTCTAACGTGAGCCCGCCAATCGCAAACGCCGGGAGCGAAATTTCCGCTGCCACTTGTTTGAGCAACTCCGTCCCAGGAAACTGATCAAACGATTTGGTCTGCGAAGGAAACGTCGGCCCCACGCCTATGTAGTTCGCGCCGTCGAGCACTGCCGCGCGGGCCTGCTCAATGTTATGCGTTGAAACACCGATCAGCTTGCGCGGCCCGATGATCGCGCGGGCCGCTTTCACGTTCAAGTCATCTTGCCCGAGATGTGCCCCGTCGGCATTTGCAGCTGTGGCGATGTCGGCCCGGTCGTTGATGATCACCAGCGGAGCGGGTTCGTGTGAACATGAGATTTCGCGAAGGAGGGATGCTCGCTTGACTAACTCCCGATCGCCGAGAGTTTTGTCGCGCAGTTGAATCATATCGACGCCGGCATCCGCCAGTTGCTGAACTAGCTCTGCGAATGCCTCGATACTTTCTCTGCCATCAACCAGCACGCAGAGCCGAACGTCGCCAAGCCGCGAGCGGCTGGTGTGGGTTGCGGATAAGGATTTTTCTATCGTGTACCACTGGTAGCGGAGTGCTTCGAATCGAGATGCGATTTCTGGCGAGATTGTTTTGCTGAATTCTTCCAGGCTACGCAATGACTGCTTCACTCGCTCAGAACTTGCCTGACAGACATCCCACGCATCTGTCCGAGTGGCCTCACTCGGAGTCGAAATCTCTGTCCCTATATCCTGCTGCGTCTCACGCTGGGCGTGGCGACTTTCGCGGGGCAAGGTGACGAGTGCCGGGGCCAAATCGTGCCGAAGCTCTTTGACTAACCGGGTGAGATGGGCATCGTCGAGCACGAACCGGCAAAAGTCCTCGACTACACGCGCACCTTCGAGCGCCCGATTGGCGGCGGCATCAAGAACGCGAAAGGTGGAATTGTCACTCATAAAATTGTGCAAGATCATGCTAGCAATCGTAATTCCCTATTATGACTGCTTCGCGAGCCTCGCCCAGATGTCCAGTTTGGTACTCAGCAACCTAAACCGCCCTCGTCGCCTGCCACTATTATCGTTATCTTCCCCATCAGCGAACTGTCCTAGGCCGACTCTCCCACTTGTCACTCTATTTATCAGACAATTCGAAAACCTTTGAGATGCCCTAAAATGTGACCCCGTTTGAGGTTGCCTTGCTTTGAAACCGCTGCGGGCTACACTTTCGAGACTGTTTTGACGCTGATCTGGCAATGCCAGGAATTGGTATCAAGGAGTCCGCGCGGTATTGGAAATGTTCATGGTACCAACGCGAAAACTAGCAAGGATAGCGTGTTTTTATCCAGGATTGCCCCAACTGTGGAATCGGGGGTCTTGGGTAGGACTGGTTGTGGCGGTAGGATTTACCGCATTGGCCAACACGCTATTGCTGGCGACCTGCGTATATGATGAGTGGATCCCACCGCAGCATATACTAGGTGGCACGATTGCTTTGGCCGTTGTCTGGTTATTTTCATTGTGGCGAAGTCGCGTCGACTTGCGACGTAGCGGGAATCAGGAAATTGCCAGCCAGATGCCTCATGATGAGTCAGCAACCAGTGTTGCTGTTGCCTTAGGAAGGCAGGTGAGAGAACAATTGTTCATCGATGCCCAAAGGGTGTACCTGGCGGGCGATTGGGTGGCCACGGAGCAACTGCTCCTCAAACTGCTCAAAGAGGATGCCCGCGACGTGCAGGGCCGATTGATGCTTGCCACGCTGTGGCGGCGTCAGGGCAGATATAGCGAAGCACTTCGCCAACTAGACAAACTCGCTCGGCTGGAAGCTGCCGACGAGTGGCAATACGAAATCGCAGCGGAGCGACAGGAAATTAACGAGCGACAGGAACTCGCCGCGACGACAGTATCATTTGAACAAGAAGCCAATAACGAACACACAAACGAAATCTCTGCTGAAGAACCTAGCGATCAGCAAGAGATGAACAACGAAACCAACCGACGCCTGGCAGCGTAATCCACAATGAGGAAACTTGCCAGTTGCGGATTGGCAAATAGTCCCCGGGAGAAGACCCATGTACGAACGTTTCACAGACCGCGCCCGCAAAGTGATGCAATTGGCCAACCAAGAGGCCCAACGATTCAATCACGAATACATCGGCACCGAGCATATCCTCCTAGGATTGATCAAAGAGGGGAGCGGTGTCGCGGCCAACGTGCTGAAGAATCTAGACGTCGATCTCCGCAAGATCCGCCTTGAGGTGGAGAAGCTTGTGCAGAGCGGCCCTGACATGGTGACCATGGGCAAACTGCCTCAGACACCGCGTGCCAAGAAAGTCATCGAGTATTCGATGGAAGAGGCCCGCCATCTGAATCACAACTACGTCGGCACTGAACACATCCTGCTGGGCCTCCTCCGCGAGCAAGAAGGTGTCGCCGCTCAAGTACTTATGAACCTGGGCCTCAAGCTGGAAGATGTTCGCGAGGAAGTATTGAATTTGCTAGGTCACGGCCTCGAGGGGGAAGACTCTCCGCGTGGTGGTCGTGTTGGCGAAGGGGGCGAAGAGGAACGCGAGAGCCGTAAGAGCAGCAAGAGCAAGACTCCTGCCCTAGATAGCTTTGGCCGCGACCTGACCGAACTTGCTCGACAAGGCAAACTCGACCCGGTGATTGGCCGCGAGAAGGAAATCGAACGGGCGATCCAGGTGCTCTGCCGCCGCACGAAGAACAATCCCGTGCTGTTGGGTGAAGCTGGTGTTGGAAAAACCGCCATTGTCGAAGGATTTGCCCAGCGTGTGGTCGATGGCAACGTGCCGGAACTATTGCTCGAGCGTCGAATCGTGGTGCTGGACTTGGCGATGATGGTCGCGGGTACGAAATATCGCGGCCAATTCGAAGAGCGCATCAAGGCCGTCATGAACGAAGTTCGCCGCGCGAAGAACACAATCCTGTTCATCGATGAATTGCATACCCTCGTGGGTGCTGGTGGCGCCGAAGGTGCCATTGATGCCTCGAACGTGCTAAAACCTGCCCTCGCTCGCGGCGAGATCCAATGCATCGGTGCCACGACTCTGGATGAGTATCGAAAATATATCGAGAAAGATTCGGCACTGGCCCGCCGCTTCCAGGAAGTGCTGGTTGAGCCGAGTAGCCCTGAGGACACCGTCAAAATTCTTGAAGGGCTACGCGACCGCTACGAAGAGCATCACCGCGTTCAAATCACCGATGACGCCATCAAGGCGGCTGTGGAATACTCCGACCGTTACATCACCGGTCGCTGCCTGCCAGACAAGGCGATCGACGTGATTGACGAGTCCGGTGCCCGCGTACGTCTCAAGACGATGAGCAAGCCGCCCAATCTCAAAGAGATCGACGACGACGTCGAGCAACTCAACCGCGAAAAAGAAGAGGCGGTTGCGAACCAGGATTTTGAAAAGGCCGCCGCTCTCCGCGACCAGGCCGATAAGCTCAAGAAAAAGAAGCAGCAGATCACCAAGGATTGGCGAGATAAGTCTCGTGAAAATGGTGGTGTGGTCGATGAGGAAGTCATTGCGGAGGTCGTCTCAAAGATGACCGGTATCCCACTCACGCGCATGACCACGGAAGACACGCTCCGCCTGATGAAGATGGAAGAGGAACTGCACCAAAGCGTCATCAGCCAGGACGAAGCGATCAAAGCTATCGCCAAAGCAGTGCGCCGCAGCCGCAGTGGTTTGCAGGACCCCAAGCGTCCGACAGGGTGCTTTGTCTTTGCCGGTCCAACAGGCGTCGGCAAGACCTTGTTGGCCAAGGCTTTGGCCGAGTTCATGTTTGGCGATCAGGATGCACTCATCCAGATCGACATGAGCGAGTACATGGAAAAGCACAACATTAGCCGACTGATTGGTGCCCCTCCAGGTTACGTGGGTTACGAAGAAGGAGGTCAGCTTACCGAGCAGATCCGCCGACGTCCTTACGCCGTAGTGCTTCTGGACGAAATCGAGAAGGCACATCCTGAAGTTTTCAATATGCTGTTACAGCTCATGGAAGAAGGCCGGCTCACCGACAGCTTTGGCCGCAACGTCGATTTCCGCAACGTGATCTTGATCATGACAACCAATGCAGGTGCCGACGCGATCAAGAACGAAGCCGCTTTTGGCTTCCAGAAGCCCGACGAAGATGCCTCCTACGACAGCATGAAGAAACGCGTTGTCGAGGAAATCGAAAAGGTATTCCGTCCTGAATTCATCAATCGCGTGAACGACATCATTGTCTTCCGTCATTTGACGCAAAAGGACTTGAAGGAAGTCGTGGAACTGGAACTCAGCAAGATTCGCAGTCGTCTACAAGAGCGAGGTCTCTTGCTTGAGCTTTCCGACGAAGCCAAAGAATTCCTCGTCAAGAAAGGTTCGAACACCGATTATGGTGCGCGGCCATTGCGGCGTGCGATCGAGTCCTTCGTCGAGGATCCCCTGGCTGAAGAACTCCTTAAGGGCGAATTCAACGGCAAAGACATCATCCGCGTGAGCGTGAAGAAAGTCGCCGACAAGAAGCAATTGGCTTTTGAAGGAATACTATCTGGCGAATCCGAGCCAGAGCCCGTAGGTGCCATTGCCGAAGGTGGTGACGACGACGAGAGTGGCGAAGGCTAATAGTTAAGCGAGCCGGGGGCGTCCTCGCCCCCGACTCTTATCACTTCGCTATGGCCAAAACTCGCACCTTCATCGCCGTGGAAGCCTCTGACGGGGTTCATACCCAGGCCCAACAGGTCATTTCACGGCTCAGGCCACATGCCGAGCAGGTGAAGTGGGTTGAGCCCGAGAACCTGCATTGGACCTTGCAATTTCTGGGCGATCTAACCGACGAAGAAATCGCCGAGGTCTGCCGGCGCGTCCAGAGAGTCGCAAGCCGACTAGAGCCGTTTTCTCTCGCAGCACGGGGAATAGGTGCCTTTCCCAAGTCGGATCGTCCTCGCACATTGTGGCTCGGGGTTGGCGAAGGATCCGACGAGTTCTGTCAATTGCAGGCAGCCATTGAGCGAAATTTGGAAGATCTCGGGTTTCGTGGTGAGCTTCGCAAATTTGTGCCCCATCTCACTCTGGGCCGCGTAGGCTCCAGAACTGGAAACCAGGCCGGCTTGATTAGCGAATTGAACCACCTCTCCGACTTCGACGGGGGAGCAATGAGCGTCGACGAAGTGGTAGTCTTTGCCAGTAGACTCTCTCGCTCTGGTGCGACCTATGTCCCGTTATCACACTCGCGACTAGGTGAATAGGCCCATCGAGCGTGGCAAACTTTACGGTTTGTAACGGATGTCGGGTGGGCTCGTTTTCATTGCGTTCGGCATAACCGATACTACCGGCACCGCTAGCATGGAATCTTTGCGCCACGCGTTGTAATCCTCTCAATCAGCGTGTCTGGTCCCCCGATGCATGAGAATGTGGCGGCCAACCTCTGGCGTGCTTTGAAGATGGCTCCACACTCCCCATGGATGGGGAGTAATCCGCAGAGGGTATTTCGCGTGAGTCCAGGGAGGGCTTTGACGATGTTCGATTGCAGACGATTGCGCACATGCTGCGCTGATTGGGTGACAGTAATAGTTCTATTCTCACTCCCGCTCGACTCCGTCTGGGCGGCGGATCAGCAGATCGACTCGCTGCTTGGCGACCCGGCCAGTTATTGGTCACCCGCAATCGTCGACTCATCGACCGAAGAACTCCACGAGTTGCCCCTCATCGAAGATAGCAATCTGGAACTAGCGCAGATGCTCGCCCCCCAGCGGCGTCCTGGCATGCAATTGGCCCAGAGACAACAATCATCTAGCGATTCCTCCCGTGATTCCGGGCTCTCCAGCGTACCCTTCATGATTGGTGACACGGGGGCTGGTGCCTGCTTGTCGTATGGTTCTTTCCTGGATGTCGATCTAGGTCATCCTACGATGGCTTGCAGCAGACTCAATATTTCCGAAGCCAATACCCCATTGCCCACCGATCGAGTCTACTTCAGCTACCGTCATTTTGAGAACGCGACACCGACGCGCGTCTTCGATTTTTCTGAAGATTTTAACATCGACCGCTTCACGCTTGCCGGCGAAAAAACCTTCTTCGATCGCATGATGTCGATGGAAATCAGGATGCCTCTCGATTATCGCTTGAACTCTCAGATAGGCTCCTACGCTGTAAATCCCTTCGATCAAACCGTCGGTTTTGCTCCTGGATTTGATCCGCTCTTTGGATTCAACAGCGATCGTCGAGTAGAGTTGGGCAACATCTCCATGATCTTCAAAGCCTTGCTTTGCGAACGTGAGAACTATGCCATCTCGGCCGGGCTTGGCGTGACCTTGCCCACGGCTCGGGACGTCACCTACGACGCGACCATCGATGAATACATCACCTTTACGGACCCAGATCTTTTGGCCAGATACGCCATTCAGATTTCGTCTATTGCCTCCAATGAGACTGTCTATCTTTCACCCTACCTGGCGTGGGTCGTCCAACCAACCGAACGGTTCTTCCACCAAGGGTTTATGCAAGTGGAAGTAGCTGCCAACAGTTCATTCTTCACGGTTGGCGGTGGAGGACTGGCGACTTACGATACCAATGGAAGTGGCACCGTAAGCAACAACTTTCCCGAAGCAGGGGATACTCAATACGGATTCATCACTCCCTTCCCCATTGGAGTGGGGAAAATCATCCCTCAAACCCTTATGCGACTTAACCTGGGATGGGGCTATGTGCTGGCCGAGGATCCCAATGCAGATTTTATTCAAAGACTTTCGGGATTGTTCGAGGTACATTACACAACCACTCTCAACGATGCCAGCTTGGGAGAGGTCCCCTTGGTCACGGTCTCTGGCTCCTCCATTACAGGCTTTGATACCATCACAGTCGGCAACCGCAACAATCGCGTTGATATCGTCAATCTTGTAGGAGGCGTGTCAGCCAACGTAGGCAACTGGGTAATAACCAACGGTATCACTGCACCTGTTACCACGGGTACCAACCGCGGCTTCGACTTTGAGTACAATCTCCAGCTGCAACGGATCTTCTAGGAATAAGCTAGCCGCAACTCAACGAGTTGCCGGGCCCAAGTAGCGGATCGGCCTTTGCAACATCACTAGTGGCTTCGTACACTACAGTTCGTACTGAAAAATGTCACTAGTCCGCCGTAAGTCGCAGCCATGGCAACTGCTTCCGCCGATCGAAACTTGCTCTTTGGGGTGCTGGCGGTGCAGCTTGATTTTGTCTCTCGCGATGATCTTATCGCTGCCACAAGCCGCTGGATACTCGACAAGGAAACGCCCCTGAGCGAGGTCTTTGTCGAGCAAGGGATGCTCAGTCGTGAAGAGAGCCAGCTCATCGATGGAGTCGTTCGCAAACATCTCGAGCGCAACGGTGATGATCCCCGGCAGAGTCTTAAATCGCTCGAAGCTTTCGAAGCGGTGCGTGCCACGCTCAAAGGTATCGATGATACCGACGTAAAAGGAACCGTCGAGTTCGACACATTGGCAACTCCTAGCACAGATCAATACACAACCCTGGCTCCGGTTACGAGTGAGATCGCCGACTCGAAACAACGATTCACCTTCCTAAGAGTTCATCAGAAAGGGGGGCTAGGTTGTGTATCTATTGCACTAGACGAAGAACTCCACCGCGAGATTGCCCTCAAAGAGATTCTCCCGGCCCACGCAGACCACGAGGAGAATCGTAATCGCTTCATCCGCGAGGCGGAAATCACGGGAGCACTCGAGCATCCAGGTGTCGTCCCCGTCTACAGCCTGGGCCATTTTGCCGATGGTCGACCCTTCTATGCGATGCGGTTCATTCACGGTCTGAACCTGCAAGATGCAGTCACTGATTTCTACAAGGACACCTCTCCTCCCGCCGAGAAGCAGTTGCAATTTCGCCAGTTGGTGGCCAAGATCATCCACGTTTGCCACGCCCTTGACTATGCCCATAGCCGGGGCGTCATCCACCGCGACATCAAACCAAGCAACATTATGTTGGGGGACTACGGCGAAACGTTGGTCGTCGACTGGGGCCTTGCCAAGACGCTCACCGATCCAACCCAGACTGACGAATCCATTGTCCCGAAAGTGCAAACCACCCAGCGAGCCAGTTCCACCAGCACCCAGATTGGCCGCGTCGTTGGTACCCCCTCGTTCATGAGTCCCGAGCAGGCGGCGGGGCGACTCGATGCGCTTGATGCCACCAGCGATATCTACAGCCTAGGGTCTACCCTTTATCACGTTTTGACTGGTTCCCCTCCCTTCAAGGGGAACGAAGAAGAAGTCCTGGGCAACGTCCAGATGAGTCGCTTTCCCAAGCCTCGCGAGATAAATCCTCAGGTTCCTCGCGCTCTCGAGGCAATCTGCCTCAAAGCCATGGCTCGCCTGCCACAAGATCGCTACCAGTCGGCCCGCGGGATGTCCGATGACTTGGAACGTTTCATGGCCGACGAGCGAGTCCTTGCCTACCGTGAGCCCTTGCCGGCCCGTGCTTGGCGCTGGATCCGCAATCACAAAGCCCTTGTCCTTAGCTCGGCTGCTGCCCTCACCGTGGCCGTCACTGCCCTCACCATCGGAGTCGTTCTTCTCAGCGCCGCGAACGTTCGCGAAAGGACGGCCCGGGAACAGGCGCAAAGCAACTTTGTCGAGGCAACCCAACAACGTGAACTCGCTCAGCGTAACTTTGACCTGGCCCGTAGCGCTGTCCGAGGTTTTCTGACTGACGTGAGCGAAAACACGCTAATCCAACAGCCTGGCATGCAAAACCTCCGCCAGGAGCTCTTGCGTCGGGCACTCGTCTATTACCAGGACTTCCTCGAACAACGGCAAGACGATCCTTCCTTGCAAGGAGAGGTGGCCGAGGCTAACTATCTGGTCGGCACGATTGTGCAGTTAGTCGACTCCCCCAAAGATGCCCTACCTCATTTTGAGCGTGCGGTTGAATTGCAAGAGCAACTACTGGAGTCGTCTCCCGACAATTCAGAGGTACAACGCAGTTACGGTCAAACGCTCAACGCGATGGGCGGGGCACTCTTGCGGCTGGGGCGCATTGAAGAATCTCGCGACTATTTCCAGCAATCCGCCGACGTCCGCGAAGAACTCGCCAAGAACGCCCCCGAGGATGTCGAGGCGGCTCGCATGTTTGCCAGTAGCGTCATGAACATTGGCAATACCTATCGCGCCGTGGGCGAATGGGACAAGGCACTTCCACTCTTTGAACGTGCGCAAATGATTCGCATGGCCAAGGTCGACAAGATCGACACGACCGATCCCAAGTTGCAGCGAGACCTCGGCATGGGTTATTACAATCTGGCCGTAGTACGCAGGATTTCGGGAGACGATGTCGTCGCAGAAACCAATTTCCTTGCCGCAATCGATCTGTTTTCTAAGCTCCATGCGAGTGAACCCCACGAAATGAGCCATCAACGAAACTTGGCACTCTGCCTGCGAGGGGAAGCCGATCTCAAAGTCAACCGAGAGGAGCCAGAAGCAGCGATTGAATACTACCAACAAGCGATTGAGCTCTTGGAAGAATTGAAGTTGCGAAACCCGGAGGTCCACAGCTACGCCTTTGAGTTAGCAGGGGTATACATCAATCTGGCGAGTCAATGGCAGACGCAAGAAAACAATACTGTTTGCATCAAGTCTGCCCAGCGAGGAGTGAATTTGCTCGAAGAGTTGGCAGCCCTGGCCGACTCGATGCCAACCTACCGTCGCGACCTGGGCATTGCCCACCGTCTACTGGGTGAACTGCAAGATGCCAACGGCGATACCGACTCCGCCGAGCAGGAACTCCTCGCCTCGAAAGCAGTCTTCTCGAAACTACTTTCCGAAAACCCCGCTAACGAAAATTACGCACAAGAACTCGGCCTAACCATGGACCGCTTAACAGCCCTCGAGCTAAGCCGCGTCCCGCAGGGAAACGAGGATTCTCCCCCTTAGCCGCGACGCCTCCAGTTAGCCGCGACGCGGCGGCCGAGTCCTGCTCGACCAGAGCGGAGCGCGCCATCTTCCAAGTCCCAATTGCCCCGTTGATCGAACTCCACTGAATTCACAACCCCTTCCGCATTTTCCAATGCCGAATCGTTACCTCGACAAACGGTTCCCCCACCTGCTGGTAATCCAGCTTTTCATAAAATACCTTGGCAGAGTCACGAGCGTTAAGCGTTATGATCGTAAAGCCTTCCTCGCGGGCGACGGCTTCTGCAAACTCGATGAGCCCACGACCGATTCCCTGCCTTTGCAAGTGGGGTACGACCACGACTTGCCTCATTCTGACGTCTTCTTCGTCCTGCGGAACCAACACCAGGCAGCCGACAACCCGGCCGTCCTCCAAACAGACCAAATGATAGAAATCGCGCTCAAGCACCAAATCTTCGTCAGAAAACCGGAGTCCCAATGGCTTGCGGAGAACTTCGTCTCGCAGCACAAGACTCTGCTCGTATTCAGCCGATCCATGTTCGATTAATAAGAACTTCCGTTGCGTCATCAGCTTCCCCGAGCCCCGTTACCCGCGCCGCATAGTTCGTTCAGCCGCGATGTGCCCGGCCGATCCTAATAAAAACTGGTGCTCGCCAGAGCGGAGCGTGCCAAACGATTTCCCTATTCTTCGCGCCCCAATCCGGCGATCTCAGTGACGAAGAAGCATTTCCAATTTTGGCTAATGGCTTACCTCATGGTAGCCCGTGGCAACGCCACAGGAATAGGTCTTTTCAGCCACGCAGTGGCGACAGTCAATAGCCAGGGTGCGTAAGCCCCTGGAAAGAAAGAAATAAGAATGAACAGCCCTGAAGCGGGCGACAGCTTCTCTTCTCTCCCGAGTTACCAAACCATAATTTGACCGACCGGTCACTTTGCATTGTCGTTCTTCCCAGACTTGTATAGTTCATGGCGTCGCTGTTCGAAATGTACGCGGATCGCCCCACCAACAAGTAGCAAGAAAGCGATTGCAACAAAAAAGAACGCAAGACCAAATTAGGATGTTAATCCGGTTAACGGGCATTGAGTATCCAACCGACGCTTTTTTTAGTCATTTGATTGGTGCAGAGTCAATCGTGCCATTTAGCGTTCAGCAATGTATAATTGAAGAATAAAGAAGTCAGAACTATCTATCCGGCCCTATCTCCTTCTTCGGTCTCCCGCGCTCTGTGTGACTCTCGCAAGATCCAATCTCGTCGCCAACCGTTTTACACAAATTTCGTTTCCGTATGGAAGCATCGGGCTGTTGGGTCGACGGATTTGATTGGGCAGCGAACCACCTGCAAGTAGGATGGGTGGTTCTGCTGGCGGGGGGACGTTGCACATTCCAATAGACTCTCCGCCAGCAGGATCACCCATCTGCCTTGGCAGGAAGCCGAAAGATGGGTGCGAGCACCCATCCTACCAAACGAATGCGTGATCACCACAACAAAGTTTCCCTAAGTCGCTGTGCATAGTTGTGCTGTAGGCGGAGACGGGAGACCCGCGCACAGCACTGAATCTCCGATTTTTCACTCGCTTTTGGACCACTGAGTTTGATAGGGTGCGTGACTGTCTAGATCCAGCATCAAAGCGGGCAGCCCAGGAGAATTGCAATGTCGAATAATTGGCCAATTAAAAATGGCCACAGAGATCCCAGCGCGGCACCTAGCCGCAACCGAAATATTTTTCTCGCAGAGACGCGGAGACACAGAGATAAACGATTTTATTCACTGCTGTCTCTGCGTCTCTGCGAGAGACTATCTTCTTTCCAGATGACGAGTTGGGATATTGTGAAATGTATTGTGTGTAAAATGTTTGTCAGGATTCAAATATTCCAAACGTTAGTAGCACAGAGATCTCAGAGCACAGAACGCAAGGAATTCTCAGTGCTCTCGGTGTTCTCTGTGGCACCAATGTTTCAAAGTTTACTCAAACTATATGGAACAGGAGATAACTGAGAGAACGGAGGAAATAGAAGACCGGCGTAGATTTGCGTTCTTCTCACTCAATTTCTCTTCTTCTCTGTTAGCTCTGCTGCCTCCTGTTCCACGATTTCTGGTTGCGGCCACGGTCGCGTTGGGACCGTCATTTCCTTTCAGCACCCTTTTTCACACTCACAACATGTCTACTTCCAGAAAACCAGAAAACATCACCAAAAACCCACCAGGGCGCCCTCGCGCACTGGCTGATCCGTTCCGCCGGCGCGAAGTCTGCTCGCTGATTGGGGTCGGCGCGGGATACGATGAGGCGGCGCGGCATGTTGGCTGCACTGTGGCCACCATTCGTAATGAGGCGGGCCGCGATCCGGTGTTTGCCGAGCAGTTGGCCGCCGCGGAAACGGCTGCCGGGTTGTCGCCGCTGCGGGCCCTCCGCACAGCCGCCAACTCCAATTGGCGGGCCGCTGCTTGGCTGCTCGAAAGAACCTGCCCCGAACGTTTTGCCCAACGCAAGCCGGACTCCCTCCCACCGAGCGAGGTCCGCACACTCCTCGACGAGGTCGCCAGCATTATGGCCGACGAATGCACCGACGAGGCCCAACTCCAGCGGATGTGCTCTCGGCTCGACGAGTTGCAGAAAGTGCGTTTTGGCCAATACCGCTCAGCCCTGCAAGGGGACCCCGCTCCAAAACCTGCCGAAGAGCGTTTTTACGACAAGTTGCGGCGCGACATCGAGGAGATCACCGGCGGTTTCGACACGGATGTCGCGGCTGCCATCAAAGCAATCGAGGCCAGCGATCACCGCCGCGAAACTGAGCGGAGGAATAATATTTGTTTATAAAACCCCCCTGGGTCGCCACCTGCTGGAATGACGTAAGCCTTGGATCGCTAACAAGTTGGAGCGATTCTGGCAGGCGAAATGAGAGGGGGTTTTTTAATAAAAAAAAGTTCCGTCAAAAACTAAACAACTCACCACGGGAATGGGTGCCCCCATCTGTCACTCCGTTCGCCGCGAGCCCACGGCGTTTAGCCGCAATCCGCAGGGGAGCGCGTTTCCCCCGCTCCGACTCCCCGTCCCAACCGAAAATGCCATAAAACCCGCCAAAAAAACACCTCTTGAACCGACTAGTGAACACCGATATACTATTCGTGCGTACAGTAGTTATCGTGCCGCCCGGCGGCTTGCATTTCCGCCTTTTCTGATGGATAAAGGGACCCCAGTTATGGTGACAGCAGTAGCCAGCAAGAATTCAGCACCGAAAATCAACACTTCGAAAAACAACACCGCTTCGAGAACCACGATGGCCAAGAAAGAGAAGTCGAAATCCACCAAAAAAACCGCCCCCTCCGCGGTTACTAAGATATTTTCTAATAGCCCCGAACTCCGCAACACAGTTGAAGCCATCGAAAAGCAGTTCGGCGAAGGGTCGATTATGCCTTTGGGGGCCGACCATATTTGCCGCATTGAGGGGATTTCGACTGGCAGCCTGTCGGCAGACATCGCGCTCGGAGGCCAGGGGATCCCACGGGGACGCATTATCGAAGTTTACGGTCCCGAGTCGAGCGGCAAGACCACCCTGGCGCTGCATGTAATCGCTGAGGCTCAAAAGGCGGGTGGGATCGCCGCTTTTATCGATGCCGAACACGCTCTCGATCCGAGTTGGGCCAAGAAGCTGGGAGTCGACCTCGAAACACTGCTGGTAAGCCAACCAGGGCACGGCGAAGAGGCCATGCACATCACCGAGATGCTCATCAAGAGTAACGCTGTAGATGTGATTGTCGTCGACTCTGTGGCGGCCCTCGTGCCAAAGAAGGAACTCGATGGAGAGATTGGCGACTCACACGTCGGCTTGCAGGCACGGCTGA
Organism: Bythopirellula polymerisocia; assembly: GCF_007860015.1. Taxonomy (GTDB): domain Bacteria; phylum Planctomycetota; class Planctomycetia; order Pirellulales; family Lacipirellulaceae; genus Bythopirellula; species Bythopirellula polymerisocia. The sequence goes on along the minus strand of NZ_SJPS01000008.1, from coordinate 57,299 downwards.
TGAGCCAATCGATGCGGAAACTAACCGGTGCGATTGCCAAGAGCAAGACATCGGTGATCTTCATCAACCAAATCCGCGAAAAGATCGGTGTTATGTTCGGCAGCCCCGAGACCACGCCAGGTGGCCGCGCACTCAAGTTCTATTCCTCGTGCCGTATCGATGTGCGTCGCATCGGCCAGCTCAAAGATGGAGAAGAAGTCGTAGGCCAACGAGTACGGTTCAAAGTGGTCAAGAACAAGGTGGCCCCTCCGTTCCGTACTGCCGAGTTTGACATGATGCACAAGGATGGCATCAGCTACGAAGGAGATATCCTTGATTTCGGCGTCGAGCAAAAAATCCTCTCGCGTACCGGTGCCTGGTTCCGCTACGGCGAGATGCAACTCGGCCAAGGCAAGGAAAAGGCACGTGTCTTCCTCAAAGAGAATCCCGAGATCACTGAAGAGGTTAAGCAAAAGATCCTCGCCGCCGGTGGATTCGATGACCTGCTCACCAGCAAAACAGGCACAGCAGCGGAAACCGACGAATCCCCGGAAGAGGATTTCGAATAACAATCACCGAGTGGCAACGCTCAGGCATTGCAATGCCTGGGCGTTTCAACGCCATGCTGCCTGTGGTGGCGGCAATAGCCCTTCGCGGACGTCACCACGCTTGTTCGTTTGCCAGATTTTTCCGGTTTCCGGTTCAAGTGCCGTGAGCCAGCCACCACCGTGGCAATAAGTATCAATACAAACTAAATACCCAAGGTTGAGTATCTCACCCTGCTTGTTGGAAGTATGTCCCAGGACTGCCGTCTTGCCCGAGACATGCATCAACGGGAGTAGGTCGCGCAGTGATTCCCACCGCAGCCACTGCCACGGTTGCTCGGCGAGCTTTACGTTTGCCAGATAATTTCCATGGGCAAAGAAGTGGGACGGCGTCTCGTGGTAGTCAGGCCAAGTTCGCAGATAATCAACATGCTCCTGGGGCAAAACCGAGAGCCCCGCACCTTTGCCATACGAGTCGAGCGTTTCGGCACCGCCGAATGAAAGCCAATCCTGCAGAGCTATCTTGCTATCCACCGCATCGAGCAACATCTGTTCATGGTTGCCAAGAATGGGAAGCAGCTCGCATTCGTCACGCAACTGCATCAATCGCTCGATCACCGCGCAACTCCCTGGTCCGCGATCCACAATGTCACCCAGCACAACGAACCGGTCTTCAGGCCCCAGCTCAATCGCTGCGAGCAGGGTATCCAATGCGGTGTAGCAACCATGAATATCGCCAATGGCGATCGTTCGAGTTAGAGACATATCTTCTACTAGTGGCAGTGATGTAAAACGAAGGAATCGACAAATACGCAAGTGACCCGTTGGTGGCTAGCCTATCCGAAATCATATGAAACTAACAACATCCGCTTCTGTGGGAGAGTGGATTGCTAGATTGACATTCCCCGGTCGAGTAGTAGGATAAACCTTGCCAATGAGCCCGGCATTTTCAGGGCTGCCCATGCACGGTCGCCGGCTAGCATTGCGACGGACCGACAATTCATATGGAGGTATTTCTTCCCGATGCCAGAACCGATCACCCAATTGGAACATGCCCGCGCCGGGACAATCACCCCTGAAATGAACTATGTTGCCGAGCGCGAGCAACTTGAGCCTTCAGTAGTCTGCGAAGAAGTCGCCGCTGGTAGGATGGTCATCCCGGCCAATCGCGCACATCTCGCCGGTCGGCTCGAACCGATGGCCATTGGCATTGCTGCCAGTTGCAAGGTGAATGCGAACATCGGGAATTCGGCAGTTACCAGTGACGAGGAAGGTGAGCTGGAGAAACTGCACACGGCGGTCCACTATGGTGCCGATACCGTGATGGACCTCTCCACCGGCAAAAATATCGATGCGATTCGCCTTTCGATCATCGGTGCGTCGCCCGTCCCCATTGGCACGGTGCCAATCTACCAGATGCTCGAAGAACTCGGTGGCGAGATCGAAGAGATGCGGCCTCAGCATTTTCTCGACATGGTCGAGCACCAGGCCAAGCAGGGGGTCGACTATATGACGATCCACTGCGGCGTGATGCTTGAGCACTTGCATCTAACGATGAATCGCGTGACGGGAATCGTCAGCCGCGGTGGTTCGCTGATCGCCAAATGGATGATGGCCCACCGCAAACAGAATCCGTTGTACGAATCGTTCGACGATTTGTGCGACATCATGCGCCAGTACGATGTGACCTGGAGTCTCGGCGATGGCCTACGACCCGGTTCGCTCGCTGATGCCAGTGACGAAGCCCAGTTTGCCGAACTCGATGTGCTCGGTGAATTGACTAAGCGCGGCTGGGAGCGCGGCACGCAAGTAATGGTCGAAGGACCCGGTCACATTCCTATGGACCAGATCCAGATGAACGTCGAACGGCAGATCGAGATATGCCAGGGGGCACCATTTTATGTTTTGGGTCCGCTCGTCACCGATTTTGCGCCTGGCTACGATCACATTACTAGTTGCATCGGAGCTTCCTTGGCAGGTTGGGCCGGTGCAGCGATGCTCTGCTACGTCACTCCGAAGGAACATTTGGGTCTTCCCGAGCGCGAAGACGTCAAACAAGGTTTGATCGCCTACAAGATTGCTGCCCACGCAGCCGACATCGCCCGTCACCGTCCTGGAGCCCGCGACCGTGATGACGCCCTCTCGCGAGCCCGTTTTGCCTTCGACTGGGAAGAACAATTCCGCCTCTCACTCGACCCCGAAACGGCCCAGGCCTATCACGACCAGACATTGCCGCAGGACACTTTCAAGAGTGCCCACTTCTGCAGCATGTGCGGGCCAAAGTATTGCTCGATGAAGATCACCGAGGACATCCGCGAAATGGCGGCCAAAGGGGAGCTGGAGTTGCCTGTGGTGGCGAAGTCCTGAAAATCCAACGATTTTGAAACGTGAGAGTTAGCGAGTGGTGTAAGCATCCTTGGTAGGGAGAATAATTATGAGATTCACATTTTGCGTTGCGATAATTCTAGGAGCAGTCGTCGGTTGCCAGAAAGCAGCCGATACCGCGGCGGATAGTACTGTCGCGGCGAGCCCCGCCGTATTCAACGCCGCCGGAGCTCCTATCGTACAGTTTAAAGTCCCCGACATGATGTGTGAGGAATCTTGCGCCAAAGCGGTGCATGATACGCTCGCCGCTCAGCCTGGGGCAGTGGATGTAAAGGTTGACTTCCCCAATCGCTTGGCGACCGTTGCTATTGATGAGCAGAAGTTTGACAGCGAAGCCGCATTGGCTGCTCTCTTGGACAAGCAGTTTGCCGAGGCGACATTAGTGGGAACAGAGCACAGCGATGCGAAAACCGACACCGACAAAAGTCTTTAGCTGTTGCCGGTATTTGCAGCAGTCGCCTGAAGTTCGTGGCCGAGTTCATCGTTCTTTGGGTGATAGAATAGCACGATCGGAAGTATCATCACGGCAATGAACAAGAACATGATGCTTCGTGGCCAATCTTGAGCCTCGATAACGGATTTGAGTCCCCAATATAGCAGTTGCGATAATAGCACTCCGATCCAATTCGCCTGATTCATGACCGCGATCATACGGCCCTTCTTGTCATCGGGGGGACGCGATTGCAAAAACACCTGTAATGGCACGGCAAAGAATCCGGTAAAGCCACCCAAAAAAAGAAGCGTCCCCAAACTTCCCCAAAATCCAAGCCATTGCTTCCCATCGCCTATGCCGGGAAAGTGGGTCAGCTGTCCATCGCCATCGAGGAGGGCATTGAGGTTTCCATCGGCTGGGATGGCCATTAAGAGCAAGGTCACCAGCATGCCGATGCTGCCGATGCGGATCAGCGTGAAATTGACTTTCCCGCGCGAGACAAGTCCACCGATTGCGCAGCCTAACGCAATCCCGATCCCGATGACTCCTGCCAAAATGCTCGTGTAATCATCACCTAGGGCCAGGGAAGTTGTGCCTAGGATGTTGACAGCTGGCGGCACCATGCCCGCCAAGAGCCAAAAAATGCTTGAGACTAACAATGCGATAAGCAACGGGCGGTCTTGGGCCAACAGCGTCCGCATGTCGGGCGGCACAAGGAATGACGAAGGTTCGCACTTTAACTGAGGATTTGCGGGAGGCACTTTGCGGACAAACAGCGAAGTGATGGTCCCGAGTGCCGCGATCGAGATACACACCGCGGAGCCCACCCACAATTGGTCACGAAATTCCGTGAGGAGAAAACCTGCTACCACCGTGCCAAAGATGATGGCGAGAAAGGTTGTCATCAAGATAAAACCATTAGCACGTGGGAGGTCTTCATTGCGGAGCATTTCCGGTAAGATGCCATACTTCGCAGGACCGAAAAAAGCGCTTTGAGAACCCATCAGAAACAAACCGATGTACAACAGGATTAGACTCTTGTCCTGATTCGTGTAGTAGACAAACCCAATACCGCCCAAGATCATCACTGCGATCTCAGCCACTTTACAGAGAACGACGATGCCTCGCTTGCCGTACTTGTCGGAGAGATAGCCGGCAATGCCCGTGAAGGCCAAGAAGGGGATCGTGAACACCAAGCCAGCGATCCACTGGTTGTCTTGCGTTTTATCTCCACTATCGGCCCCGGCCACGACGGTGATCGACAGTAGCAAGATCAATTGTTTGAACAGATTGTCGTTGAACGCCCCGAAGAATTGGGTGATTGTCATCCCCCAGAAACTGCGGTCCCCATAAAGTGACGGGAGAGTTGATGTATCGAGATGTTCAGTAATGGCTTCGGAAGTGACTTCGGCGCTGGACATGAGTCAGATTATGCGTGGATTGGTGACAAGCTACAAGATGAATTGCTATGATAGGTCCAGTCCACAGCGGACTTGTCAGCGACTCTTGCCAGTTACAAGGAGCAATAACTCATGGTAAGTGCAGAACTACTTAAACAAGACGGCATCTTAGTCATCCGACCTGAATCTCCCTTAGCCGAAGACGATTTCAAGTCCATTGCATCTATTGTCGATCCATTCATCGACTCACACGGCAAACTCAACGGAATTCTGATCCAAGCCGAGAGCTTCCCCGGCTGGCAAAATTTTTCTTCGTTTGTCTCCCACATTAAATTCATCCACGAGCACCACAAAAAAGTAGCCAAGATTGCCGCCGTCTCAGATAGCAAGTTCCTGGAAATCGCACCCAGCATTGCCAGCCATTTCGTCAAAGCCGAAGTGAAGCACTTTTCGGCTGGTGATTATGATGCGGCGATCGATTGGCTCAAGGCTTAGGTAACGAACTAACTCACGTTAGACGCAACGCACTTGATGTCTTCATTTGGAGTACCAAAATGCCATAGGAGAGCTCGTGGATCCTGACACTATTCTCAGTCAATCCCCGGCGACACTGACTTGATCTTCGCCAGCACCTCCGGCAATGGATACTCAATAATCGGCAGATTGCCGCCTGCGACTTCTTTGAGTCGGTGCCAGCCGCGAGTGAAGAGGGTTTCCTGCTGGCGGACAAATTCGCGGTCGAGATTACGTTTGTCAAACGGTCCTTCTCGGAACACCGGCTCGAAATCATCGGCGACGATGTACTGGGCCAATTCGGGGTTGCAGCGGATGTGGCGCTCGGGGGTCGTGTGCAGCACTTCGGGATCGAGCATGCCGACGATGTACCGCAGGTACAAATCGCTCTCGATCAAATCGGCAACATCGTTGCCGCACACATCACAGAGATAACCTTCGTCGCATTTAGCCATGGCAGGGGAAGGGACAGGATACGGGGAAGAGGAGAAGGACACAAAACACTAAAGGCCAAGCACATCATTCATGCTATAAAGGCCTGCGGGCTTATCGATGATCCAATCGGCGGCGAGCAGGGCGCCCTGAGCGTAGCAATCACGGTTGGAGGCGGCGACCTTCAGTTCGATTGTCTCACCTAACATACCGAACACGATGGTATGTTCGCCAGGATTGTCGCCCGAGCGAAGCGCATGGTAGCCGATCTCGTTGCGCGGTCGCTCGCCGGGCCTGCCATGTCGGCCGTGGATGTGTGACGATTGGCCCATCGCCTCGGCGACGATGTTACCAAATCTGAGGGCAGTGCCGCTGGGAGCGTCTTCCTTGAAGCGGTGATGCCGCTCAATGATTTCGACATCTACGCCTGTTGGCAGTTCGCGCAGTGATATGGCGGCGATCTCGGTGAGTTTCATCAAAAGATTCACCGCAGGACTCATACTCGGTGCCCAAACTATGGGAAGCGTACGCGCGGACTCACGGATAAACTCGTCTTGGGGGACATCAAACCCGGTCGTGGCGATCACAAGCGGTTTCTTGAATTCCAGGCAATGGGTCAGCACAGCTATGGCTGCATCAGGAACCGAGAAATCGATCACCACATCGGCGTCGGACTCGCCAACTACCGCAAGAGGTACTCCAAGATTACCCACGCCAGCGAGCAACCCGGCATCCTGGCCCAGGGCAGGGTGGGTTGCCGATTCCAACGCGGCGACGACTTGATACCGGCTGTCAGCGCTGGCCACCGCCACGACTCGTTGTCCCATGCGACCCGCTGCGCCGTGTACTGCAATTTTCATGGCACTACCCTCCCGGAAACGAACACACGAAACTATGATTCGGACGGAACTAGCTATTCAATTGTATCGCCCGGACAATCTCTTCAAGATCGTTGGCCACCGCTACTGCCCGATTAGCGAATTCCGCTCGTTGGACTCCTCGGCTCCCCAATATCCGGTTGAACTCATCTTGATCAGTTGTGTGGTAGGCCACGGTGGCGGTGGGATCTTTAAGTTGATGACCGGTGAGTATGCAGACGACACGTTCCGACGGAGCAATGACCCCCTCCGAGCAAAGTAATTTCGCACCCGCCACGCTGGCAGCACTAGCCGGTTCGCAGCCCAGTCCGTGGGCGCCGACCTGAGCCTTTGCGTCGAGTATCTGCTGGTCGGTCACCTCCCAAACCACGCCGTCACAAACGTCGAGTGCCCGCAGGCATTTTTGATAGTTCACCGGGCGATTGATTTCAATGGCACTGGCAATTGTCGACGCCCGAGAGTGATTCTTATCCAACTCCTCGTAGTAGTCAGTCGTGGCCGCTCGGTCGATATCCCCGCCGTTCCAGCGCTGGCCATTTACTTCGAACAACTGGTAGAGCGTATCGGCACCCGCCGCATTGATGATCGCTAGCCGAGGAACGCGGTCGATGAGGCCCAACTCTTTGAGTTCCATGAAGGCCTTCCCAAACGCGGAGCTATTGCCCAGGTTGCCCCCCGGCACGACTATCCAGTCAGGCACTTCCCAGTCGAGGCTTTCGAGCACCCGGTACATGATGGTTTTCTGCCCTTCGAGCCGGAAGGGATTCACGCTGTTTACCAGGTAGATGCCAAGCTGCTCGCTCACTTGGCGAACCCGGTGCATGGCGTCGTCGAAATCACCAGAGATTTGCAGCGTTAGTGCCCCGTAGTCAAGTGCTTGGGAGAGCTTGCCGTAGGAGATTTTACCTGAGCCGATGAAGATCACCGCTTGCATCAGCTTGCTTACACCGCAATAGAGCGCAAGCGAAGCGCTGGTATTGCCAGTTGAAGCGCATGCGGCCCGCTTAGCGCCGATGGTATGTGCGTGGGTAAACGCCGCGGTCATGCCATTGTCTTTGAAACTACCCGAAGGATTCATCCCTTCGTACTGTAGGAATAACTGCCCGGCGTTGAGGCCAATGTACTGGGCAACACCATCCGAGGGTGCCAGCAGCGTTTGTCCCTCGCCGATGGTGACAATCTTCTCTGGGGGAGCAAATGGAAGCAGGTCGTGAAAACGCCAGACACCGCTCTTGCAAAGGGGCTCGTTGCGGCGGGACCATTTCTTCTCAAACTCTTTGAGGGAACTGGGAACGGGCAAGCGATCCCAATCGTAAGCGACATCCAACAGACCATCGCATTCACCACACGCGGTGCGCGCTTCGCCAATGTCGTAGGTCGCTCCACAACTGGGAGACAAACATCGTTGAAACGCCTGATCGGTCGAGATAGCCACACAAACTCCGCAATTACTCTGCGCACAGCAGTACGGTTAGGCCGGAACAAGCCGTGCGCGCTCCGTTAAAACACACTGGCGGAGATGAAAGTTATAAATCAGGCCGCTAAGCACAAACAACTAAACGACTTATCCCAGTCTAGTGCGGACAGGAAACTCCTGCAACTCAGGGCAGGGCGTCTGCCGAGGGCCTAAAAGGTAGTCCCTTTGGGGCACCCGTAAATTCCAGGCGACGAACAGAAGATCACGGTATGGCAAGGGGGATTCTTGTGAGCTTGTAGCCGGTCTTGGGTCAATGGAATAGCAGGGAAATCCAGAGAATCCGATAGTTCTCGGCGGACTAGTAGCCAGCGGTTTCTTCAGAGCGTTAGGATGCTCCCAAGGTGTTGTGACCAAAGAAGTTACGCGGCTTTCTTTGTAAGAGAAAACGTTTGACGCAGGCAATATGGCTCGGTAAAATAACGGGTCTGGCCTCCATCGCATGACGTTCGCTGGGGGTGATCACTTTTTCGGAGAACATTGATGAACTTGGCTGATATGAAGGTTTACAAGGAGCGGTTACTTATGCTCCGTTCCAGGTTGCGAAATGACGTGACATCGATGGCTGACGAGGCATTGGGTAACGAAAACCATGAGCCTTCGAGCATGCCGATTCACATGGCTGAACTTGGTAGCGACAACTTCGAGCAAGAATTTACGCTAAGTTTGCTGGCGACCGAAGAAGACACCCTGGGTTTGATTGATAAAGCATTGGTTCGGATCGAGAACAAGTCGTATGGCACGTGCGAGGAGTGTAGCGGAGTGATCCCCAAGACACGCCTCAATGCGATTCCTCACACCCCATACTGCGTCAAGTGTGCATCGTCCCGTGACTCGAAGGGCTTGGCTGGTTAATAACGCTGGGGTTGGCTGGGAGCTGATACACCCCTGATCGAGGCATAACGGGAGTATGGAACATTCCTCAAGTCTCTGGCCCCATCGGGTGCTGTGGTTTCTCTTGCTCGCAACGGTTGGCTGCTTTGCTGATCTCTGGAGCAAGCATCTCGTTTTTTCCAGCGATGAACTTTTCCACGGCAGCGAGTGGTGGCTGATTGAAGGTCACGTCGGCATTCAAAAAAGCCTCAACGAAGGGGCCTTGTTTGGCATAGGGCAGGGCAAGGTCTGGATTTTTGGTTTCTTCTCGGTCCTGGCGGCCATCGCGATTCCCGTCTGGCTGTTCCACTATCGCGCTGCAGAGGATTTCTGGCTCACGACCGCCTTGGGCGCGATCATGGGAGGAGTGCTCGGCAACTTCTACGACCGGGCAGGATTCTCGGGACTCACTTGGGACATGTTCGATCCCCGGAGGCATGGCGAAACCGTCTACGCCGTCCGAGATTGGATCCTCTTTCAGGTGAGCGACCAATGGGTCTGGCCCAATTTCAACATTGCCGACGCTCTGCTTGTCTGTGGTGCAATCGGTCTAGTGCTGAGATCGTTTTACCTTGCCCCGGATGAACCTAAGGCCTAGGGGGGATAGACAAAAAAAGTCGGGGAGACTGGGATTCGGGGGCTTGGGATTGGGGCATGAAGATCAGGTTGCGGAAAGTAGTTCGGCGCGCCGGGAATGTAAGTGACCGGAGAATTGCAACGCATATAGATCCTCTCGGCCTGACTTTTGTTCGGAAGGTATGGAAGATTGATTAGGAAGGTACGTAGGGAACTGAGAGGGGATTTAATGGCCACGAAAAACACAAGAATTCAAAAAAAGTAGAATATCCGGTGCTTGGGTGGTTCAGCTCTTTTTCGAGACTTTTCGTGATACTATTGATTCAATTACTCGCCGCTTACGCAAATCTATTTCAGCAGGATTAAAGAGGGGAAATTAGACGCGGACAAACGCAGAATCAGCAGAGTTTCGCTGATCCGAAACAAGACAATCAATTCTAATCCGCGCAACATCCGCCCAATCAGCGTTTATCCGCGTTCTATTTCTTCCTTAAACATCTGAACCGGTGCGAACTTCTCAGTTCGTAAGACAATGGGAAAACTTGTGCCTTGCGATGAGCTTCATTATAAGGAATCAGGGCGCAGTGTTTAGAGACTATTTTTGGGCCACCAGGGAAGTAGGCGCGAGGCGCTAGTCAGGAAGACACCTCTCAGCGCCGAGGGGAAAAAGACATAAATCATTCCGCAAACTGCATTCTGGCTAGCCTCTGTCCTCAAATATCTAGCCTCTATTTTGCTGGGGGAAGATTTTTGCCATCGCGGAGGCGCAGAGGGTAGGATGGGTGGTTCTGCTGTCTGAGGGATACTCAACGCTTCGCAAATAAGTCGGCCAGCAGGTTCACCCATCTGCATCGGCTTACGCATCGAAAGATGGGTGCATGCACGCCATCCTACAAAAGACCGTAGCGACGATTGGCTTTCTGCGAACGTGAGTGAATGGACGGATGGAGCCACCACTGCCCCCTGTTTGAGGGGTTCTTTTTTGACGAAACGTTTTTTTATTAAAAAACTCCCTCCCTTTTCGTCGGTCAGAATCGCTTCAACTCGTTAGCGGGTCGAGGCTTGCGTAAAATACATCGTTGTCAAATCAGGGGAGTTTTGTAACACAATATTATTCGCCCGCTCAGCCTCGCCTACCCTCTGAGCCCCCCGACGGACGTCACTTTGAGACAAACGGCAGTCCAAGTGAAAAACGGCTCAAGATAAATTTCGGCATCTTGGGTACCTCGCGTAGGTTGGTTGAAACAGGGGGAAGCAAAGGCCCCAGTGCGGCCAAAAACCAAACTCCTATTGAACATGAGGTTGCAGAGAAAACGGAGGGAATGAATAAGATAGTAGAGGAACACTAATCTACGCCAATCAGCACTAATCCAATTAGCGAAGATTAGCGATTCTATCTTCATTTCTTTCATTCTCTCTGTTCACTCAGTTGCCTCCTGTTCCTACGTTGCTGATTCCCAAGCCAGGCAAACAATTCTTGTGTTGCGCAGAAATATTTTCAATGAATGGGCCTAGTGGTTGGCTCTTGCATTATCTGTAATCGGCTGGCCGATTACTACAAGATTCTTTGGGCCAAAAGTAGTTTCGAATTACGAGTTACGAGGTGCTAGTCTGAATGGGGATCAGGGGTCTGGTGGAAGGGGAGAAGATCTTCACCGCCGAGTCGCAGGGATGTAGAGGGGAGCAAAGTGATGAATAGTGAGGGGATGAGTTTTGAAAGGATGAAGATGCGGACTACGAAGACACAACGGCTCTAGAAATGCTCCCCGTTATGTCATTGGGCCGCAGTGGTTAGTTCACAGATTAAAGGACGAGTCTGGACGGGAGTTGAGTGATGAGTGATAAGTTGCAACAGTGCACACTGGACCGATTAGCTCTCTATGCGGGCAAATACTATTGTTCACTTGAATTTCCTCGACTTTCCCAGGATCCTCAGCCGCCCACATTGTGAGGAAAGTCACAAACATTATTACGTATTTCAGAATTTTGCACGAACCAAATGCCGATTTGACACTCTAATAGAGAGACTAACGAAACATTACTCCAATAATGGGGTATATTTTAGATAGAGGTAACCAAAATGAATCATTTAAGACCAAGTTTCATAGCCCGATCTCTGGCTGCATATTTGCCGGCTGATAAATCATTTGCCCAACCGGTGAATGAACAGCTCATATATGCGCTTGCCAGCGGTAATGGGAGATTATGACACTTGGCCTACTCTTTGATGAGCCACAAGGCCCGGTGTCATAGCGACACCGGGCTTTTTTTGTTGGCTCCTCTCGATCAAAGAGGCGGTCCCCAAAACAACTTTGGGCTGGTAGCTGAGATGGTATAGCGGCGGTTTGAAGCACCGCATACGAGGATTCGAGCGCCTCCCAGCCCACTTTGCGCTACCGGTGCGCTATAAAAGAATTACAACATGCCCCGTTGGTCTATTGGCAAGGATAGCAGGCTTTCAATCTGCTGATGAGGGTTCGATTCCCTCACGGGGTACTGATAAATATCGGGCGGAGGTGCAGATGGAAGCACGCCTGCTTTGGGAGCAGGAGGGTTTCGGTTCAACTCCGAATCGCCCGACTTAGATGGTAGTCGAGGGCTGGTTGCCCCCAGAGTTTATTGATACTGGCGGCTGATAACCGAGTTGCGCTGAGTTCAATTCCCAGGGCTACCACTTTCAACGTTCTACGAATCGAAAGGAGAAACAAGATGTCAACTGTCCTGCGATGTAAACAAATACGCCCAACCAACTCTCGGGTTGTGGTGTAACGGAACCATCCCTGACTTTTAATCAGGTGGGTGTGGGTTCGAATCCCTCCGGCCCGACTACTGGCGTGTAGCTCAGTGGTGAGAGCGGCGACCTTATAAGTCGCAGGCCGAAGGTTCAATTCCTTCCACGCCAATTACAAGAAGAAAACTTGGGACTGAGGTGTTAGCGGCAGCATCCCCGGCTCTTAACCGGCGGGGTGAGGGTTCGAGTCCCTCTGGTCCCACTGGTTAAAACAAAGCACTGGTCGTCTAGTGGCGAAGATTCCGCTCTCGTACAGCGGCGACGTCGGTTCGAGTCCGACCCGGTGCTCTGTTGATCTTTGATCTTTGACAATTTGGTTAGCAATAGCTTGCGTCCATGATGTAGTGGCAGCCTTCCTGCTTGCCATGCAGGATGTGTCGGTTCGATTCCGGCTGGGCGCATTTTTCAGGACGTGGGATAGCTTGGTCCAGCTTTTCAAAAATACTGGGCCTGCTTTGGAAGCAGGAGATCGCTGGTTCGAATCCAGCCGTCCTGACTAGTTGATGCGGTGGGTCCTGTGTTGGTACGGGAGGGCGACTGTTAATCACTTAGACGCAGGTTCGATTCCTGCCTCCGCAGCTATGCGTGCCCTTGGCCGAGAGGTAAAGGTTCCAGCCTTTCAAGCTGGCGAGGTGGGTTCGACCCCCACAGGGTACTTTTGTAATGCGAGTAAGCATTCCGGGGTCGTCGCTGCTGGTAGTGATGCCTGCCTTTGAAGCAGGAGTCCGTAGGTTCGATTCCTACCCCCGGAACTAGTGCGAAAACTTATGCGGGGTCGTTCAACGGTAGGACGGGGCGCTCTGAACGCTCTGATGTTAGTTCGAGTCCAACTCCCGCAGCTTACGGAAGTCATCCGGCCGGATGAGGAGACTGTCTTGAAAACAGTTGGTCGTTCGCGCGACTTGGGGGTTCGAGTCCCTCGACTTCCGCTACCTGGTCCTGTGGTCTAGCGGCTAAGGCAGCTTCCTTACAAGAAGACAATCGGTGGTTCGAGTTCACCCAGGACTACTCCATAAATAAGAATGGCCCGGTAGGCAATTGGCAGACCACCTTGGCTTAGAACCATGGATGCTGTGGGTTCGAGTCCCACCTGGGCTACTGCAAGAACGACTTTGTCCTCGTGGAGCAGCTTGGAGTGCTCGCCACCCTGTCAAGGTGGAGGTCGTGGGTTCAAATCCCATCGAGGACGCTCACTACGGCGCGGTACGCAAACTGGCAAAGCGACGAAGCTCAAACCTTCGTGACTGTTTGTGGGTTCGACTCCCACCCGTGCTACTTAATTGGGTTGTGCTCCTCGCGGCTGACTGTAAATCAGCTGTCCGAAAACAAGCGGGGTGGGCGACGAGAGGTTCAATTCCTTCACGACCCACTCGAAACAAAATGCCCCGTTAGACTGGCGCCAGGATGCGAGACCCTCAATCTCGTGGTGCGAGTTCGATTCCCGTAAAGGCTGCTTAGTAAACTAGCGCGGGTGAGCCAGTGCTCAACCGGGCCTCATAAGCCTGGATCGTCGGGTGCGACCCCCGAACCCGCTACTTGCATAAATGGCTGGGTACGCAAACTGGCAAAGCGATCAGGTCGAGAGCCTGATGATTTTGTGGGTTCGACTCCCACCCTAGTCACTACGATCCCGTGGTCAAACGGCTACGACGCCTGGATGACACCCAGGAGAGAGATGGTTCGACTCCATCCGGGATCACTTCGATATTAGGTGATGGTCTGTAAGTGTTGTGGCCGCACACGTCTGTGGTAAGGACGAGGACCGGGTTCAATTCCCGGACGGACCTTTTGAAGAAAACTAACGGGGCGTTGGTCCAACGGGAAGACGCTTGGCTTGCACCCAGGTAATCGGGGTTCGATTCCCCGACGCTCCACATTAGGGCTCATGGTCAAACGGGAAGATACCAGCTCGGCAGGCTGGAAATCTGGGTTCGATTCCCAGTGGGTCCACTAGCACTTTTGGAAGGTAGCCGGATACGGCTCGCCGGGCCGGTTTGCTAAACCGTGCGACTCCACAAGGGTCATGTGGGTTCAAATCCCATGCCTTCCGCTGGATGTTGTTTGAAGCATGAGGCTCGATGGTGAAACGGACATCATGTCTCGCTTCTAACGAGAGGTTCCAGGTTCGAATCCTGGTCGAGCTACTAATGAAAACGGAAGGGCTACCCGATTGGTGACGGGACCCGGTTGGAAGCCGGTTGAGCTATAACGCCTTGAGGGTTCGACTCCCTCTCCTTCCGCTGTGGCCGGGTCCGGTGCTGGTTTCCGGAGGCAGACTGTGAATCTGTTTGGCGGCGGTTCAATTCCGCTCGGTCACCCTTTATACGAGTGTGCTCCTGGGAGAGCAGTCAGCCTCCAAAACTGACGGACAGGGTTCGAATCCTTGCACTCGTGCTTTGCCGACGTGGCCGAATAGTTAGGAACCGGTTTTGTAAACCGGTTGATGCTGGTGCGAATCCAGTCGTCGGCCCCATATCTCGATGGCCAGTGTTTAGTGAAGACGGGGCGGATCGCACTGGACTCTCCTAAAGTCCAAGTCCTGGTTCGATTCCAGGTCGAGATGCTACATGAGAAATAAGCCTTGCGAGTGTGACGGATTAGCACGGCAGACTTCGAATCTGCAAGACGGGGTTCGATTCCCTGGTGAGGTACTGAAACACATAGCCTGTGAGTGTGGCGGATTGCACGCGACTCTGCGGAGGTCGTAGGCCAGGTTCGACTCCTGGATGGGCTACTTGAAACTGACGCTGATGCTAAACGGCCAGGTGGCTGCCTGCAAAGCAGCTCGAAGTGGGTTCGACTCCCACCGGCGTCTCTTTGTATGCGAGGTTTTGATAGCGCTGGGCCAGCGGCGCACTTCACCCCACTGAACCGGTTGGTGTTGTGTGTTCCGTGTATGGATTGTTACGAAGGCGCGCGAGACCGCCACAAGGTTAGCTCAGTTGGTAGAGCACCAGGCTGATAACCTGGCTGTCACGGGTTCGAATCCCGTACCGCACCGCAGGCCGAAAACCTGCTCCTTTGCGAAAGGAAACGACGCGAAAGCGTCACCATGAAGCCCGAGGGTAGCGAACGGTTGTTTGATCGGTCGGGCGTTGTCTTCCTCACTTCGGTGAGAAGATAGCGTAGCGGCAGCACATACCGGCGCTATGCAGTGCGTGGATACCGCTTTCACGCACGCTGTGTCCGAAGGCCATCGAAGCCGAACGTCGTCTCGTGAGTATTGCTCGCAAAGACCTCGCCGGTGGAAGTGTCCCGAAGATACAGCGAACTTGACCGCTCAAATAGCACTCCGCGTGTGGATGTGTGACCAAGCGATTCGTTCCGCTGCCCGAGGGATTTTTATTTCAACAAAATGCGAACCATTGAAACATATCAATAGTCTTCAACTTCCTGTGCCACAGTTAAGGTAAGGAGTTTTACTAAGAAGTATGTGGCGAGCCGACCACAAAAGTTCCTCGGCTAGAAAGGAGGTACAACCTCATGTTGTTCAAGCAAGTAAAGATTCGCAGCTACGAAGTCGGTTTGTACTTCCGCGACGGTGAATTCCAGCGATTGCTGACCAAGGGTCGATACTGGTTGTTCGATCCGCTGTGGAAGGTCCGCGTCGATGTGGTCTCACAGCGAGATCCGTTGATTACCCACGACAAGCTGGACGTCATCGCCAAGAGCGGTGCGCTCACCGGGGTCGCTCAGGTCGTTGATCTGAAGGACTATGAGCGAGGATTGGTCTGGATCGAAGGCCGCTTCAGCCACGTTTTGCCGCCAGGTTTGTGCGCTTACTGGACTGGCTTCAAGGACGTGCGAATCGAAGTAGTCAACGCTCGTGATGTTCGTTTGCAGCACGGCGACTTGAAGACCATCGTTCGTTCGCCTTACGCTGCGCAGGTGCTCGACATCTGCGTGGTTGAACGAAACCACGTAGGTGTATCGTTCCAAGACGGTGATTACGTGGAGACATTGGCCCCGGGCCAGTACGCTTTCTGGAAGAACGTGGCTGATTCGAAGGTCGTTGAGGTCGACATGCGCGAGCAGGCCTTGGATGTGGCGGGTCAGGAAATCATGACCGCCGACAAGGTCACCTTGCGTATGAACGCGCTGGTCACTTACCGCATCACCGATGCGCGTAAGGCTGTTACCGTTACTGACGGTGCAACTCAGTCACTGTACCGTGAGGCACAGTTGGCTCTGCGTGCCGTGGTAGGTACTCGTGATTTGGATTCGTTCCTGACGGACAAGGTTGCCGTTACTAACGAGTTTGAAGAGCAGGTTCGTCAGCGTGCTGGTGATCTGGGTCTGGAAATCGTTTCAGTAGGTGTCCGCGATGTCATTCTACCGGGCGATATGAAGGATCTGATGAATAAGGTCACCGAGGCCAAGAAGGCGGCCGAGGCCAACCTGATTTTCCGACGTGAGGAGACGGCGGCCATGCGGAGCCAGGCGAACACCGCCAAGCTACTGGCCGACAACCCGACCCTCATGCGGCTCCGAGAATTGGAGGTCCTGGAGAAAGTCGCGTCGAGTGGAAAGCTCAACGTGGTCCTTGGCGAAAAGGGCTTGGCCGATCGTGTGGTCAATCTGTTGTAATATTGTACCCCCCTGGTTCGAGCGATTGGACCAGGGGTTTTTTACATTCACTGATTGATCCAACCCGTTCCACTAGGGATGAGGAACCTTTAAATGATGTTTGATGAGTTTGGAAGAAACGGCGGCTAGCGCCGATCCGCTCATGAGGGAGTAGCTAGGCGATGTCTGTGAGGCACTAGCGGTGAGTTAAGACCTGTCGGGCGTTGCCCGCCTAGAGGGGGGAGTGGTTGGTGGCGGGGGGAGCGCACTTCCCTTCGGGACGCGGCTAAACGGGGGGCGGTGTGGCGGGCAAATGGGTTGGAATAAGCTACGCTTCAGGTGGACCCCGAAACTGCTTGGGAAATAACCATTTATGCATACCATCGCTGCACCAGAATCGTTAAATACGGAAGAACAGGACGTTGTCCGGGTTGCCGCTAGGAATAGTGGGAAGCTGGCCATTGAAAACAGGTCGGATACTCGAGGGCATGCCGTCAGGGCGGGGAATGAAAAGCTCTACAACCCGCAAAATCCTGATTACGCGAAGAATTGCTGCGAGGCAGTTTCCCAATTGATTGAGATGCAACTGCTTCGAACTGGAGACGGGCCCAAGCAATATGAACTTACCAACTTTGGTTGGCAGTTGAGCCGCAAGTTGACTACCAAGTCCAATGAAGAGGATCAAAACGTGTCTCACGAAGAAGTTTTGTCGCCAACAATTCCCACCGAATCTATACCGTCGGTCTCCGCAAATGCAGCTACCTGGACCTCCTCGAAAACGGAGTCTCCGGAAGCGTTGATTTCAGCTTTAGGCCTCGATGATAGTTTCCTGCCCGAAGAGCCGAGCACACTTGAAGAGACAGGTCTCAACGCTACTTTTGTCGAAGACTTGATTCTCAAAATCATTCAGACAGCGGGCTCGTTAACAGGAAAACAGATCTCCGATCGAATTTGTCTAAGAGTAGCAATCATTGAAGATCTTTTCACTAATCTTAGAAAGAGACAGTATGTTGCACTCACTGGCTCAGCGATGTTGGGTGATCATATCTATCAGCTGACCGATCAAGGGCGCGAACGGGCTCGCGAAGCTACACAGGAGTGTGCTTATTCCGGTCCCGCTCCGGTGCCCTTGGATGATTATGCAGCCTCTGTACAGGCGCAGACGATTCGCACTGAGAAGCCGAAGCGAGATCGATTGGAAAAAGCATTTTCGGACATCAATGTGGAACCAGAGATGCTGGCGAAGCTCGGCCCCGCAATCAGCGCGGGAAAGGGAATGTTTATTTATGGACCTCCTGGGAATGGAAAAACAACCGTCGCCCAACGAATAACTCGTTGCTTTGGCCAGAATATCTTAGTTCCACACGCCATTATCGAAGATGGTCAAATCATTAAGTTTTTTGATGCATCCTGCCATGTGCCAGTGGAGTCGAGTGCGAGCAAGCTCATCAATACCTCGAATCAAGATCGACGCTGGATCCGAATTCGGCGCCCCACGGTCGTCGTAGGTGGCGAATTGACCATGGATAGCCTGGAGTTGAATCACGATCCAATTAGTCATGTCAGCGGTGCATCTTTGCAACTCAAAAGCAATTGCGGAAGTCTATTGATTGATGACTTTGGACGGCAACAAATCGATCCGACTTCTCTTTTGAATCGGTGGATTGTTCCGCTTGAAAATCGCATCGACTACCTAAGCCTGGCCAATGGGAAGAAAATTGAGGTGCCGTTCGAGCAGCTCATTATCTTCTCGACCAACTTGGAACCGAGCGACCTGGCGGATGATGCTTTCTTGCGACGCATTCCCTTCAAAATCGAAGTCGGCGCTCCTTCACGGCAGGAATTCTCTAAGCTGTTTGAAGCGTTTGCCAGCAAGTCGAAGATTGAATGTACGATGGATAAGCTGGAGTACTTGGTCTCTCATCACTATGATTCGTGCGATCGTCCGCTGCGACGCTGTCATGCACGTGACCTATTGGATCAAGTGGCTCATTACTGTGAATACAATGAGCTACCTATGGTGGCCACCACTGAGATTCTCGACCACGCCGTGAACAATTACTTCACAGCGATGAGCGGGAAGGAATAGCCTCGCACCAAATGCGAGGTTGACGGGCTCATTCGTTATCTGGAAGTAAGATAACTTCTCGCAGAGACACAGAGAGAATGGTAACTCATTTCTCTGCGATCTCGACGCCTCTGTGAGAAAATTCATTTAGATGTCGCACGTGTTGTGCTGGGTCGATTAGTGCTATTCCGTGGCTTAAAATGACTGCGGTAGTAGCCGAAGGCCTTGTTGAGAATCAGTACATCGCTTAGCTAAGTGGAATTACCAAGGAGTTCATTCCAGCGTCGACTAGCACGGGCTGAGAGTCTTCTTCTCCGCCAATTGGATCGACAGCCATTGCGACTATGTTCTCGTAGGTTATAAATCCAATCGGTTTGCTGTCCTCTACAACCACCAGGTAATCCTTCTGATTCGATGCCATGGTGCTGATGATTGCGTCCAGGCGTACGTCGCCTTTTATCGTTTCCGACACCGGAATGAGATGTTCCTCGATTGAGTCGAACACATCGTTTCCACATTGTCGAAATGAGTTTGATTCGATCACACCCAGAAAGAGTCCTTTCTCATCCACCACAGGAATGCAAGGTGGTAGGTTTTGGCCTGAGGCAAAGGCGTAAATTCCTAGGCTTTCTCGGTCGATAGAATTTTCGCCATTGATTGGCAGCACCAGAGGGAGTGCCTCCATCACATGGTGAGCAAATACTTCATGATAGGGGGGGAACTTTTGTTTCCAGTCTGAATGGATCTGTTCCACTTCGTTTCCATCCAGGATGAGATCTCCTCCGAAACTCCTCACCTGCCCGAGGATTGTAACTCCGCGCTGAACCTCATGGCTGGCTGTGTTTCCAGTCGGCCAGTTGAGAACGACTCCAGAGATGGTATGTCGGGCGCGACCTCCCTCGGTAGCGGGAGCTTGTCCAGTAAATTTGCTGGAGATGTCCTCCGCCCACTCCAGTCCTTCGCTAACGGAGGATCCTTGCAGCAGAACTGCGAAAACTCCCTCGTCAACTACACCACAACAATCTTCATCGGTGAGTTCTTCACCCAGACATTGAGCCAAGATTGTGGTAGCTTCCGCTACGGCAAAGTTGCCATTTTGCGACCGCAGACTATCTAAGCTGTCAATTCCCAGAACGATGAGCACGCCGTCCTTAGTGTCGAGGGTGTCACGTAATTGCCGCTCCAGTTGTCGAATAAATCGCCTCTGGTTAGTAATTCTGGAGTGTTTGTCAAAGCCGATGGTAGTGCCAAGTCGTCGTTCGAATTCCAAACGGCGGGCACCACTCTTGATGCGAGAAAGCAGCTCGCCAATGTTGACGGGAAAGCGCACCAAGTCATCGGCACCTGATTCCAGCAGTCGATTTGACTTGGCCGAGGAGTTCGCATCATACAATGCGATCCTGTAGACGAACGGAGTTGCACGTTGCGAAGCCAATGCTACTCTTGTCTGGTCCTCATCGCGTGCGTCTAGTATCAGCAGCGAAGGAGTATCGACCTGCTGCCAGGCAGCATTCTCATTCCAGTCGGAGGACGAGTCGACTTGATAGCCAAAGGAAGACAAGGCCCAAGAGAGCTCTCGTAGGGCGGTCCTATCAGTCGAAACGATCTTAATGGGAAATGGGGTTGTACTGGAAGTCACATAAGCCTCGCTGAAAAAAGGGCATGACGGATTACAACTTCTCTCAAAAGAACCTTAGCATTTTTTCTCACAAAATGTGGAGCAAAGATGCCCATCTCTAGACAGACGATAAGCTAGGCTTCTGATGAACGAATAACTTTTCTGTCAAACCATGAGTCGGTCCGTTTTGAACTGCCGAGAGACTTAAAAAGCTTTTGGCTCAGCACAACGGTTCTTCTCCTGGAACTATTTTCACTCGACTTGAGGCGTAATTTCAGTGACACCAACCTTGCGCAATGAGAATGACACTCAGCCGCGGCTCGAGTATTACCCGGTGAACAGCCCTACTCTCAGAACGGTTGTTATCGAAGAATATCCGTTCATCATCGGACGTGGCGATACCGCCCAGTTGCAGATCAGATTAGAGAGCATCTCACGCGAGCATGCAGAACTGACCAAAACTTCTACTGGATATGTGCTGCGCGACCTAAATAGCACAAACGGAACTGCGATCAACGGCCAACCCATCTCCGCAGCATCCCTTGAGGATGGAGATATAGTAAGTATTGCGGAGACGAAGCTCACATTCCTATGTCCCACAAATGGAAATCTGGAGCGAATGGTCACCCAGCCACTAGGGGACAGGCAGAAAAGTGATCCTCAACGCGAGATAATCGATCCCCAGCATGAGTGCTCAAGTGAAATCAAAGCTTCTCGCGAACTAGCAGAGGCCCTGCTGTGGCAGGCCATACCTCTGAAACGAACCAGTATCATCGATTGCCAATCGGGATCCGAACAGTCCACGATAGTTTCAATCGATCGGCCCTTGGCTGTGAGACTACGCGCTACTGATGCTCAGGATATTTATTCCACGGCCTCTCGCATACAGCAGATGGCATGGCAGCTGACTGCGGAAAATGCGGGAGAAATCGCCTCTTCAGATTCAATTCTGATGGCAGTGGAACTGCAGTCATGCGTCGACAGCAGATTATGCGACGCGTTAATTCAGGCGAGCGAGTGTTTAACTGGAAGCCAATCGCTAGGAATCATACTCCCCTGGGAATTGGCAGTTCAATCTCCTGCAACTTTGTCACTTTGCGCAGAGCTGAAAGCACTGGGAGCAGATTTGGCATTTGACCGATTTTCCGGAGGAGCCGCGTGCATCGGCGACATGGAGCTTGCTTCTCCTGAGTTCTTGGTGCTTGAAGCGTCATTGGCCCGTGGTATTTCATCGCATCCACGACGGCTGACGCAACTGAAAAATTTGATTTCGATTTGCGAAGCAGCTGAGATCGAGTTGGTGCTGCCCTATGGACTGCCAGAAGAAGATTGTCAAGCGAGTCATGATCTCGGTTTAAACTTGCTTGTAAGCAATGCCTCGAACTCTATTGAGGTTGCTAGCGCGAATGCTGTTGTCGCACTGGTCTAGTTAGACCCCGTTCTAATCAAGACGTACTCACAATCATGTCATCCACAATCGCAGAAAGCATTGAACTCCCATCTGGCTACTCCATCATCGATCGCCTTGGAGCCGGCGGTTATGGAGAAGTGTGGAAAGCAATTGCGCCCGGTGGTGTCGAGAAAGCAATCAAGGTTGTTTTTGGACACTGCGATGAAGGTATGGCAGAGAGAGAACTTAAGTCTCTTGAACGCATCAAGAGTGTTCGCCACCCGTTTGTGCTTTCGGTCGAACGATTTGAAATCGTTAACCATCGACTGGTAATAGTCACCGAACTGGCTGACATGAGCCTCAATGACAGCTTTCAGAGTTATCTCTCTGAAGGCCACCAGGGGATCCCACGCGAACAACTGATCGCCTATCTGTGGGATGCTGCTGATGCACTGGATTGCCTTGTCGATCAACACTCCCTTCAGCACCTCGATATCAAGCCAGAAAACCTTTTGGTAGTGGGGGATCACGTCAAGGTGGCCGATTTTGGCCTCGTGAAGGAATTAGCCTCGAAAACGATCAATTCGATGATGGGTGGGATGACGCCCCTCTATTCTGCTCCTGAGATTTACGACGACAATCCTTCCGCGTTCAGTGATCAATACAGCCTGGCTATCGTTTATCAGCATATGCTAACGGGCTCACTCCCGTTTCCTGGTCGAACACCAGCGCAATTGGCAAAGCAACACACACTGTCTGAGCCGAATCTGTGTCAACTCAGCGAAGCGGATCAGCGGATAGTCGGAAGAGCTCTGGAAAAACAACCAACGGCGAGATACTCCAGTTGCCGCGATTTCGTATCTGCACTGCGCTCTGCTGGGAAGTCCAATAATGTCGGCAGTACGAACTCAAGCAACCATGAGAGTTCGCAGCACAGTTCCTCGGTGGCAAGTGAAGATACCAAATCACTCGACTTATCTGAGACGAAGCACGCCGAGGTTTCAGTTGTCACAGCTGCGACGCAAGTGCTTTCAGATATTACAAAGACTTGTGATCTCTCGGAGAAGACAGTTGAACGACCTCAGTTAAAAGCTCTTCCTAAAAGGTTTCCCCGTGTCGAATCCACGATTGAGGATATCGAAACTCCCGATTGTGATCGAACAACGTCAACCGAATCCTGTCCGACGTTATACATCGGTGTTGGAGGCATGGGCATCACGATGCTTAGGGCAATTCGCTCACGTGCCAATTCCCATGATCCAGAGACGGAGTCTTCAAGAGCTTGGCTAGCGATCGATACAGAACGAGACGCCTTGAAATCTACCTCCGATGGTGAATGTCACGATTCGCTGTCGAGCGATGAAAAACTTCATATTCCATTGCGTCGACCCAATGAGTATCGAGAAGAATCGCAGGACTTGTTGAAATGGGTGAGTCGTCGTTGGCTCTATAACATCCCACGATCATTGCAAACGCGTGGTTTTCGACCGCTGGGACGAATAGCAATTGTCGATCATGCCGAAGCGGTATTTTCCGCTTTGCAAAACCGACTGCATTGGCTGGCAATGAATGATCATGGCTCTGAAAACAAGCCTCGGCCAATTCGCGTCGTATTGCTCGTGGGGATGAGTGGTGGGACTGGTGGTGGTACGGTGATTGATCTTGCGCAGGGGGTTAGATCGGTTTGCCAGGAGTTTTCGCAAGAAGTAGTGATACACGGCGTGTTAGGAACCACCTTTCATAACGGCAGTGCTGAGTCACTTGCCGCTGCCAATATGTATTCGTTGCTCACAGAGATTAATCATTCTCAGCTTCGTGGCAACTGTGGAGAGTGCCCTCCGCCGGGTCTTGCTTCCCGATTTGAGTTGCCGCAGCGACCCTTTGATGAGATCTACACGGTTGCAATTCCAATGCGTGGCGACAGGGAAGTTTACGACTTAACTCTGCAGTCGATGGCGGAGTATTTACTTTTGGAAGCGGATGGGAGTATTGCTCCAGTAGTTGATGCACTTCGCTCGGTGAGAGAGGACTCAGCAGATCAAACGTCATTGCGGACCTTTAGTTGCGTCAATGTGGACCATCTGGCGAACTCATTTCGTTCCATTCATCAACAACAGCTAACAGCAGCCATTACGGCAAGCTGGCAAGAGCAAATAGCCGATGAATCGGATGGCGATGCGAAGTGTTTCGAACAATATGCGAATTCTCAATTTGCACATGCGGTCCTGGCGCATTTTCCCCGGATAGTGGCAAGAAGTAATGACGCCATTGAGGACTCTGAGTCTTCTACCCAGAACAAGATTCGTACTGACAACATTCAAAGCATTGCTAAAGCTTTCTTGCAGTTTTTCGAATGCAACGGATTGCCGCATCATGCCGATCAAGCCATGATCGATAGCGCTGACGTCGCGTCGGCGAGCAGTCAAATTATCGATAAGTTCTGCTTACTTTTCCAGAGCAAGAGTGTTCCAGAGCATGAGCTGTCGCAGGAATTAGCTAAGCTGCTTGCTCAGCATGTATGTGAGATGACAGAGAGTATTTCAATAGCCAATCCTCCCTTCTTAGCTGAAAGTGCTTTGACACTCCTTGAGGGGAGCCCGCTTAAGTGTGGTTATCGACGCCGAACGATGTTGATTACTCCAAGCGATCAACACGATTCAGCTTTGTTGGAAGCATTCAAAGAGTCGTGCCCGACCTTAGCCAACTTCCAGACGGCGGTCGCCGACACTTATTTGATTCGAGAGGGGAGTGAGTTGCAGGCTTTGTACCTCGGCGCCCGGTTGGCAGAGACTTATCCCGATATCGATGAAGCAGGTGGTCGACTGCATACACGAAACGATATCTCTTGGGAAGACCTGCGTGGGGTTTGAGAGAGGACGCGCTTCGCTCTGGCTCGTTTGACTCGCCGGGCGCGTCGCGGCTAACAAGGGGAGCATTCCTGCGGGTTGCGGTTAAACGGGTTTCTATTGCGCTGCGGCTTTTGTGCCGTGGGGGGATGCGCCGATGTTTGAGCCGGGGAGCATCGGGCGGGTGGCCAGTGAATAACCCATTTCCCAGAGAGTGCGTTTCAGTAGACGAAAATCATCGAAGCTGTCCGTGTAGAGCCAAACGACCACTGAAGGAGAAGTTCGTCGATGTTGCTGCAAGTAAGTATAAAGGGAGCCGCCGGGCATGAGGGCCTGCTCCACATCCTGGCCGATGCCTTCGGAGGTTGGCAGCACTTCGGCATATTGATCGAAAATGATCCGTTGGATATGTCCAGCGCGGGGTCCTCCAAGGGATGAGGGGTCTTGCGCGCGGCTGACCGTCATGCGGATGCGATAGCCATCGATAGGGCCAAAGGTGTCGACTACATGATCGCTCGCCTGAAGACGACGGCGAATATCGTCCACATGGTTTTGGACTTCGCCTAAAAGTTCATCGAAAGGAACAATCGAAACGAGGCCCTTTTTAAGCCGGAGATGGATCGCATTACCGTCTACCTCTCTAGCCAATGGCGTGGGAACGCTTTCGAGTTCCTCCACCGTCTCGGGACCCGTGAGCAGACCTAATTGTTCCTTGGTCAGCGCATCGAGCGTGAGTTGGTATTCGGCAATTCTCTTTTGCACGTCGAATTGCTGTTGGTGATCGGCATCGAGAAGCTCTCTCCGTCGGGCCAAATCCTCTTCGATGACACTACGGTGCATGGCCAGATTGACCCGCTCGGCGTCAAAGTCGGCTGCCTCTTGTTTGATTTGAATCAATCGTGTTGCCAACCTCTCAACTTCCTGTCGAGCTTGAAAGGTACTTGCGCGAGCCTGCTTCAGTTGGGCCAAAAGTTCTTCTTCATTTGGTCCCGTCTCGACGGCGACGATTTCGGGGAGTGTTTCTGGCTTTATACCGTGAAGGGCATCGTGAGTTGCTTTCGCGCCGACGAGCATAACTAGGATAATGATCACCCCCACGAGATTGGCAACAATGTCGAGGAATGAATCCTGGGACGAATCTTCTTGTTCGATCTGGCGTCTGCTCATCGTAACACCCCCTCTCGCGGAGTCGGAGTGACTGGGTTTTCCGCAGTCTCAGGGAGTTGAAGGTCTACACCGCTATCTTGTAGAAGGTTTGCTACCCGCGTGGCCGTAAGTTGGGCATCGGGGCCGACGTTGAGTTCCAACACGGGCCGCCAATACATCCCGCTGCCCGCGAGTCCCCATTCTTCGATTCGATCCCGGAGTGCTGCGACAAATTCCTGGGAGATTTTATCCACCGGCTGATCGAGCGAAATAATTTGACCGGTGAACTCCTTTCCTCGCGAGGCGTTCTTTGTGGGTAGAATTGCCATCTGGTTTTCACGAACGACCACACGGATCGAGCGTCGTATCGGCACGGAATGTTGGTTTGCGCGTTCGACGGCCCAATTAGCACCCTTTGAGGCTGCGATCGACTCGCTTGGTTTGTTGGAGAAGCTCATGGTTGGCGTGCCGTCGCTGGATGACTGTTGGCTTGCACCACCTGAAGACGCTCCACTTGCTTGTTGATTGGGTGCATTGGAGTTTGCTTGCTTGGAGCTGCCGCCTGCTGAACCAGGCTCGCCGGTGGACTGTTGGGAGTAGCGGGAGCCGACCAGGTTTTTGTCGGTACTTACTTGTTGTGAGCTTCCACCTTCGCTGTTTCCTTCGCTTCCGCTTGCTTCGCCATCTGCTGAAGCAGATGCCCCGTCGGGATTAGGGGTTCCGGGTGTGCCTGCCAGGTCACCCTCTTGACCCTGCAATTCCCCTGGTCTCCGCTGCTGATTGGAATCAGTTTGTCCGCGGGTGTTCCCGGAATTTTCGGAACCGCCTTCACCGTCTTGATTTCCAGCTAGATAGCGATCAGAGTCGTTACTCGTGGAACCGGTGCTGCCGTAGCCACGACCGCCGGGGACGTCCCCATCGCCAGAGGCTGATGTCATGCCCCCTCCCAATCCCATGCCGCGAAAGCGACTCGGTGCGGCCTGTGCCAATTGCAAGAGCCGATCTCGCGCGATGATCACGGCGTGTTGTTGGGCACGAGCCAGTTGCGGATCAGCGGCCTCGGGGAATGTGAGTTTCATATCCTCGTCGATGAATTCGTAACCGTAGTCAGAATCCCACGAGGTTATTGCCGCCCGGGCTAGGGCATATTGCTTGATCCCGTCGGGGCGAATAATCATCAGAGGATACGGGTCTGGCGGAGCATAGTCTCCCCCTTTGGCAGCTTTGTTGTTGAGATATTCGCGCGAGGCACGCAGGGCCGCCGCCAGAGGGTTGCCTGGCCAGTTGGGGGCAATAAAGTCATCGGCAGTGAGACGGACTCCTTCGGGATGCAGTGTGATCCCTTCGCTGCTGCATTCGATATAGATCGGCCTGCGATAAGTGCCGTTAGGACCCTTATAGGGGACGATCGCAAAGGAATGCTTGCCTCCGCTCTGGGCTCGCAGTTCTTCGACTTGCTGCTGGGTATCGGCTACCAGTTTCTCGAGACGCGCCACCTCACGCTCAGCTTGTTCTTGATCGACAGATTGGTTTTCCTCGGTCTGCTTGAGCTGGGCAGCAGCGATTGCCAGTCTGGCGAGCTCTTCTTCCAGCCGCCGAGCATGCTCCTCAGAATGACTGAGGCGAAGTTGTTCGGTCTCGAGACGTTTGTTCGCTTCGTCACGGAGATTGGCAAGCTGCTGTTGATAGGCAGCGACCTCTGCAAGCTCCTCTTGGAGTTGCTTTGTTTGGTCGTGATTCTCCGCAGTCGGCTGGGTTTCCGAAATGAGCGTAAGTTGACTCATTTGGGCGACCAACCCTTCACGGGTAGCGCGTTGGACCAAAACAACCAACAACACAAGCAATGCCCCCATCGTGCAAAGCAGCACGGCTAAAAAAGGGAACAAGCTAATCGAATCGGAGTTCTCGCTGACGCTGCGATTGCTCATGCTGCCTTATTCTGCGTGCGAAGAGGTGTCATCTCGAGGTGGTCGCCATTGACAAGGGTCTTGCCCAGGTGTGCCCCGAGCAATTGTAGGATTGCCGACAGGCCCGAGATCGTTTGCTCAAAATTGTGCGTTTCTGCAAGAGCACGAAGGTTTCCGTTGAGCGAATCTTCGAGTTGCTTGATCTGGTTGGTCCCTTCGACAAGTCGCAGCAAGACCTCTCCCTGGCGATAGAGTTGCTCCTGTTGAGCAACCGTAGCGCTGGCCGAGTCGACCAGGGCAGTTTGCATCTCGTGCAGGATCTGCTCGCTCTTGGATATCAGTTTTTCCTGGCGGCTGGAAGCCACAAGCATCGCTTCGCCGACGGCCGCTTCTACCTCGGCCAGATGGCGACGATTTTCCACGGCTACGACCGACTCGGCTTGGGCTAGTGCCGTGGCATGGTGGTCGAGTCCTTCGTTGAGTAGCACTGCGTGCCGCACGAGAGTCTCTTCCATATTCTTGGCGTGTTGCTCGACTCCCTGGTTGAGCGCCTTGGCATGGCGGGAGAGTCCCTCAACGACGGCCCCGGAGAGGGCTTCGTCCAGGGTGGTCGCGGCGGCGGCGAACGATTCTTCCAAGCTCGCTGCTGCACCAGCCATGACGCGATTGAGTGTCGAAGCGGTGCCGTCGAACATCTCTGACCAACGGCTGCCGGTCTGATCGAGCGAGGCCTGGAGCAACTCGCTTTGTTTCTCGGCACTGGTTTGCACCACGGAGAGTAGTTGTTCAGACATTCGCCGGATCGAGGCCAGATGAGGATCGTTTTCTGTTCCAAGTTGCTGGAAGCGGCCGACAAGTTGTTTGGCTGCGCTCGTATCCACTGAGCTGAGCAAGCGGTTCTCAACCTTTTCAACACAGAATTTTACGAACAGGAGCACCGTGGATAGTACCAGCGACAAGGCGGTCGTATCGAACGCCACGCTTAAGCCGGCCACCACGGCCGGGAGCGATTCATCCATCGCGTCGGCTGAGAGATCGAGCTTAGCGATGGCCATCGTGATTCCGATCACGGTTCCTAAAAAGCCGAGGATCGGAATGGTCGAAAAGATTATACGCACCATCGAGTAACTTTGATGAGAACGTGTTGCGTCAGCATCTTCCAGGTGATGGAGGTGCGATTCAAGCGTGTCCGCCGAGCCTTTTTGCTGGACGTATTCCAAGGCATTGCGGAGTCTTTCCGCGAGATAGCAGTTTTGCAAGGCCGACGAGAGTTTTGCAAGTCCGGCCAGTAGCTCGGGGGCATCACCGACGGTTTGCCCTTGCACACCTGCGGGAGGTAGTTTGATATTGTCCAAGGTGGCGAACTGCACCATCAGGCCTAGCATCTTAATTGTCAACGCTGCCAGACCCACGAAGAAGATCGTGGTGGTTGTATAGTTAATCCAGTGACCAGCGAAGTAACGCTGGATGGTAGAGCCGGGCTCACTTCCACCCACCACCAGCGCGTAAAAGGTGAGACAGGCGAGGCCGCCCCAGATAAACGATTGGCGTAACAGCCATTCAGAGATTGATGAGACTCGTGACACGGCCAACTCCCTTTCGCACAATGCGTAACTACAACCTACGGGAACCATGCCGGCGCACGCCGACCCCGCTACTCCTCAAAATCGGCGCAATCGTCAAAGTTTGTGAGTCGAATTCTGTAAAAAGTCATCTAGGGTGCTGTCGGGGTCGACTGCTAGCGATGCCTGCCATCGGGAAATAAGCTTCCCGGCAAATTCTGTATATCCGGCAAACTTTGCCAAAGCCGGAATCCCGCTAGGTCGATAAGTCCTTTGTCAAATCACGGTGTTTCATTTTAATCAGCCCCAGTAATCGCAACATGACAGCAGTGCTTTGGCCCAAAAGGCTACCGCATTAATTGAGACACCCAGGGGGGCTAGCAGGCGCGGGCGAGACAATCGTCCGCGCCTGCGTTTTTTCTTGCCGGCTTCATTCTGATGCCGCTCTCTACTAAGTTGGATTGGCTCCATTTGGGCAAACCGGACAGAATGTGTTACCATTCTGTCCACCTTTGACTGACTCTCCGAGTCGGAGATTCGGCCAACATTGATCTTATTCACCAACGAGGAATTCCGATGTCCAGACCCCTTGGTTCGCACTGCTATTTCTCCTGCCTGATTTGGCTCTTTTTCACCTCACTGATGCTAGCAGATGAGGGGATGTGGTTGTTCAACGATCTGCCGCGTGAGATTCTCAAGCAAGAATACAATTTTGAGCCCACGCAGGAGTGGGCCGACCACATCATGCTCTCCAGTGTTCGATTCAGCTCGGGGGGGTCGGCGTCGTTCGTCTCTAGTAATGGGTTGGTGCTGACCAATCACCACGTCGCGGCTGATACGCTGCACAAGCTCTCTACCCCCGAGTTTAATTACTACGAGAATGGTTTTCTCGCTAATGGGATGGAGCACGAGATCAAGGCTCCAGACTTGGAGCTCAATCAACTCGTCTCGATCGAAGACGTGACCGAGCGGATCAACGCGGCTGTCGCCAGCGATCTCGATCCTGAAGCATCGCACCAAGCCCGTCGAGCAGCGATGGCTGTCATTGAACAAGAGTCGCTTGACAAGACGGGGCTGCGGAGCGATGTGATCACCTTGTTTGGTGGGGCGAAGTATCATCTCTATCGCTACAAGAAATACACGGACGTGCGGTTGGTATGGGCACCCGAAAGTACGGCCGCATTTTTTGGCGGGGACATGGATAACTTTGAATTTCCGCGCTACAACATGGATGTCACGATTTTTCGTGTCTACGAAGATGGCAAGCCGGCCAAGATCGAGCACTTCCTGAAGTGGTCGGAGCATGGTGCCGGGGACGGTGAGGTAGTGTTCGTCTCTGGAAACCCGGCGCGCACCGATCGCGGGCTGACTACGGAGGCGCTCAAGACATTACGCGATCACTCGCTTCCTTTTTATCTGGATTACCTGTGTCGCATGGAGGTTGCCATCCAGCAGTTCGCCTATCAAAGCCCCGAGCACCAGCGGCGCGGTCAGGATGAACTGTTTGGCATCCAAAACAGCCGCAAGGCAATTACGGGGATGCTCGTCGGGCTGCAAGATCCGCAATTCATCGCCGAAAAAGCGACTCAGGAAGATGCCCTCCTGGTCAAAGTGAATGCCAATCTCGACCTCAAACACTTTGCCGAGGCTTGGAAAAAGGTGTCCGAGGTACAACCAGAGAAGATTGAACTACTCAATGGTGGAGTGGATTTCCGGGAGCGCTACTACGAAATCGCCAAGGAACTCGTGTTGAAGGCCGCGGAGGATCAGAAGCCGAGTGAGGATCGGTTGCGAGAATTCAGCGATTCGGGCCGCGAATCATTGGAGCATGAATTATTTTCGCCCGCGACGATCTACGACGATCTGGAAGTCGCCAAGCTGTCGACGATGCTGTCGATGTTCGTTGAGCAACGCGGCGGGGATGATCCGCTGGTGATCAAGGCACTCAACGGGAAGAATCCGTTCGAGCGTGCTGCCAAATTGATTGGTGGCTCCCAACTCAACAAGGTTGATGTGCGGCGGGAGTTGGTTGAGGGTGGTGTGGCGGCGATCGAGGCTTCCACCGATCCGATGATCCAGTTCTTCCGCAGTCTTGAAGCGGAGTATCGTAAGATTCGCAAACGGAAAGAAGCCCTTGAAGAAATCGAACGTCAGGCGTATTCCCAAATCGAGGATGCCCGCGTGGCTGTCGAAGGGACCTCTGGTTACCCGGATGCGACGTTCACGTTGCGTTTGTCGTTTGGTGTCGTGAAAGGCTACGAGGAAGATGGCCGTGAAGTACCCCCGTGGACTACATTTGCCGGAGCTTTCGCCCATCAGGCAGCCCACGAGGCAAAAGAACCTTGGAAGTTGCCTCCTTCCTGGAACGAGTCAGAGAGTCGCATCGATCTGGAGACACCGCTGAACTTTGTGTCGACTGCCGACATCATTGGTGGCAACTCAGGCAGCCCTGTGGTTAATCGAGCAGGTGAGTTCGTCGGTATCATTTTCGACGGCAACATCCAGAGCCTCACAGCCGACTATTTGTATGACGATGAGGTATCGCGCGCCGTTTCTGTTCACTCCAGTGGCATCCGCGAAGCACTGAAAAGCATCTACAATGCTAAGGAACTTGCGGAGCAATTAGGGAAGTGAAACTAAAGGTCAACGCCGGGTGATTGCAATCCCCCGGCGTTCACTCGGGGGGTGAATCCAGAACGGGTTCTATCGGAACGACTCTTTCTTTAGGAGGTGGACCACCCCGGGGAGCGAACACCAGAACAATCGCCGCGCCGGCGATCACCAGCATTAGCCCCGCGACGAACAGGGCATTGATCTTGTCCCACAATCCTCCCGCGGCGATGGTAAAGAGCGTGTTTACAACCGGGGCACCACCAAAAACCAGTGGCATCACATAGACTGGTTTTCCGCCGAAGTTGAACGCCATAATAATGCCTAAAGCGCCAATCGCCCCCGCGGCACCGCCAGCGAGGCTCCACATCGTGCCGAGGAAATTGTATCGGCTGGCCTCACCCGTGGCAGCTAGCCACAGATTTCCCACGATCACCGCGATGGCAAAGTACGCCAGCCCCACACAGATCAACGGGCGCAGGCGACTATGGTGCATTGCCGCCTGGCCAATGTGCAGCACCGGGCCATAGGCTCCCCAGCAACAGATCACCAAAGCAACCGCTGCGACTCGCAGTACCCAGTCGCGAAAGGTGTGACTCTCGTCTGGTGCCACTTCTTCAGCTTGCGCTGGTTCTACACTCTCAGCGGGTGGCGCGGGTTTCTCAACTATCGGCGGATTCGGTTTCGCCACCAGCACGGTAGTAGCGCCCAAGAGCACCATGATCATGCCGGCAATGAAGATCGGGCCGATCTCTTTCATCTTGCCGGCGAGATAGATCGTAAGAAAGGCGTTCACAACCGGCGCCCCGCCAAACACCAGAGGCATCACATAAACCGGTTTTCCGCCGAGGTAGAATGCGAGGATAATTCCCAGGGCGCCGATGGCGCCAAGAGCACCCCCTGCAAGGCTGAATAGTACTCCAGTGATCGTCCATTCTCCCGCCTCTCCGCGCAGCTTAAGCAACACCGCCGGCACGGCCACGCCAATGCCGAAATATGCCAGACCAACGCAGATAAACGGACGCAACGAGGCCATTCCGCCGACTGTCGACATGCCATGCTGCCCCCAATGGAGTACGGGACCATAAATCCCCCAGGCCAGAATGGTGACGGCAAACGAGGCGATCACAAACAAGAGATTCATAGCAACAGGCGGGGGAAGAATCGATGGGGGTGAGTGAAACTAAATTAACTGTAAACTAAGCACCTGCGATATGCTAGTCGCGGGGAAAGTGTCGAGAGTCAAGTGCGGAGAGTCCAGAGCCAGAAATAGCACTTCCTTGGCACTCGAATCTTGGCTTCTCCTCTAATCCCCCCGTAGCGCTGGTAAGAGCGGCACTCGAACCGCCGCTCTCACCGCCATCCAACCCGCAGCAATTCCAGAAACTGCCACCGCACCCAACAAAATCGCGAGCGTCTCCCACGGCACACTAGCCTGCCGCAAAACCCAGTGGGGGAGGGTGGCCACGAGGGCGGCCAGACAGCCGCATCCCAAGCCTGCGATTAAGAGCGTAATGTTTTCCCCCAGGAGCATTTCTGAGAGGCGTTTTCTTCTAAAGCCAGCACAACGCATGATTGCCAGTTCGCCACGTCGTTCCAGTGCACTTCGCAGTTGCGCAATCGCCAGGCCGACCGTTCCCAACAAGAGGCCGAGCGCCCCAAGCGACTGGAATGTGGACAGATATGTGTTTTGCACCGCCAAGAATTCGGCCAGCCGATCGCGGGTACTGATTGCGTCGAAGCCGAAATCCACGAGTCGGGTCTCTAGCAGCGCAGCAAGTTCTTCAACGCTCTCGGGTGAACTTGCTCGAATCAAGAACTGAGTTCGCCCTGCTTCGTCTGGGTAGAGCCGCAGGAAATTCGCCTCGCTCATGAGCACGTTTCCCTGCAGGATGCTTCCGGCAAGTAGTCCTACGACTTCGGCTATGACTGGTTGGTTTGCGGCATTGCGGAGTTGTAGTCTCGCACGAATTCCACTGAGGTGTAAACTGTAGGTAGCCGTGTTCTGATCGAGCAGGATAGGAATGATTTGGTGGCCTTGATCGTCGTTGCCAAGCGATTTGTCTAGAAATAACCAGTCAGCGTTCCCCTGTGTGGTAATGGCAAACTGATTGTCGCCATAAAAACTCCTTGGAAGACCAATCACGCGAGGCTGCGTGGTTTGATAAAGATTGAGGCAGCTCGCATCCTCACCACGGTGAACACGAAATGAGTAGATCTTCGTTTTCTTAAATAGCAATTCATCTGCTTCTGTGAAGCCAATTTCTTTGCGACCTGCTGCCGTATCGAGATCAAAATAGATCGGCAGATCCGCCGTCGCCATTAGGTCGAACCCGCCCGTCCCACTTTCAGTCGGCGCGAGCCGAAATGCACTCAATGCGACAATCAGAAAACTTGCCACTGCCGTGAGCCCTATTGCGAGGTTTGTCCTGCTCGGGTTGCGACGGGCATTGCGGGTAGCGAGACCTGCTAGTGAAAGAGAAGTGGGGACTGCAAAACTCGATTGACGCAGACGACTTCGTAGCCAGGTTAGCAGTCCCGCTAATACTAGCGCACCACTGCCAAAGAAAGCACCTGCCTGGGCCTCGTCGCGGAGTCCGCCCGCCATTGCTCCCGCTGCGATACCTACTGCGATTGCAACCAGCATAAGAGGAATCCATGGTTGACGTGGTTTGGCGAATAGTGAAGGGAGGTCGTTTGGGTCGCTGGTGTCGCCGGTCAAGAGTTGGCGCGGAGGTATCCGCAGGAGTTTTCTAAGTGACCAGACAATTGTCATCAGTGAAACGACGATACCGATTGCAAATCCTATGGCCAAACTTTGCGGTGAGACATGCAACTTCAAGAACGGCGTCACCGTGGCCGCCACCCACCAAGTCGTCAGGCCGTGAACCATCACTGCGGCGTAGACGATTCCTCCTAGCACGCCGATCGCAGCCCCCACCAGTGCCACGATCGCTGCCTCACTAAGCCAGATGTGGCGTATCTTGCGCGCCCCCCATCCTGTCGTAGCCAAAATCCCCACTTCACGGGCACGGTTCTCAGCACCCAAGCGAAACAGCAGGGCGATCAACATTACGGCCGAAGCCATCAGAAAGAAACTAAAACCCAGAAACAGTCCCTCAAAAGAAGTCGTCCCTCGTGCGGCAGCCAATCCTTGCTGTTTGACTGGCAGTAATTTCATTCCCAAGTCACTTGGATTGATGGCCTCCGTAAGCCGGCTCGTGAACTCGACGACAGTCGGTTTGTCGTTTTCCATCGGAATTCGCAGAGCGCTCACAGTTCCCCAGCGTGTTGACCATAGTTTTTCGGCAAGTGAATACGAGACAAACGCTTTAGGAGTGGTGCGATACTCGTCCCAGTAGGTTTCGTCCTCGGTTTCAATCGTTTCAACGAGCTTGAACGGCAGATCCCAATCACTGATCGAGCGTTCATCCGTCACGCCGGGTAGCTCAGGAGTGAAGTGGGGATCCGCAGCAGCAGTCAACTCCCCGTCGACGTTTTTGAGGGGTGCAATGAACTTGAGTGCTAGTGGGGGCGTACTCTTTTCGACCAGTCGCCCGTGAGTGGTTTCCGGTTCGTAGTAGGTTATCGTAATCTTGTCGCCAAGCTGACCACTAAGCCTTTGAGCGGCCCAATCGTTGAGCGCGATTTCATCATCGGCTAGAACAATTGGCTTTCCGTCCGCATCACGTAATGGTCCTAACTCTTCCGTAGAATCGACCCCCGTTACCGTCGAGTACGGAATTTGATTCTTACCGAGCGAGATAGTGTTGGCCAAGTAAGTGACAACCGGCTGTATGTCTTCCGCTGGCCACAGCTTGCGGACTGTCTCAACCAACTGCGGAGCAAGCACAAGCCGCTCCGCCGACAACTGCAGGAAGTGACTTGCCGTTGGAGCACCAATCTTGGTTTCGGTTACGCGCAAACCAAAGTCTGCCAACTCCGGCCGCAGAGCCTTTTTCAGATTATCTTGGTGGACGACAGTACTCGGCTCAGTAGGCTCCACTCCGCCGATGGCGATGAGATTCGCCCGACCAGGAAGCTCCAGTAATCGCTGCATCGTCTCAAGCGAGACAAACACATTACGGGGCTGAAGCTGGCTCGGCTGCAATCCGAATCGCGAGATCCCCTCATTGAGAATCTCGACAATTCGTAATCGACGCGAAGTGGTCGAATCTTCTTTTTCGCCAAGTGTGCTGTCCGCTGGGATGTTGCTCGGCAAAGAAACTCGCAGTAGCACTTCGTCACCAACGGCTGCCCCGAGTTCTGCGGCAATCGATTGCGAGATGGCAATGTCATCTCCTGTGAGCTGCTTAATCGGTCCGCCATCACCCAATTTCCAAAACGCATCCGTTATACCGAGGATAGAAAGTTGCGTTGCTTGTTTAGTTTGACCGTCCTTGGTGGCCGACAGACTCCCCGGCACAAAGAGCAGAGGGGCGAACCCCTGAAATCCCCCTTTACCGGTTGCGGAATTCCGTTGAGCCAACTCAGTGGCCAGTCCCTCACGAAATGGCTGCTCTGCCAAGAGCACAGTATCGATATTGGAGAGCCGCGCGAGCGTAAGATCGCGAAGACTTCCGCGCACCGAGTCTCCGACTAATAGCGCCCCCGTGATGACCGCCGTGGCAACCGCTACCCCCAGGGCAACGGCCAGATGGGTTCGCCGATATTGCCAGAGACTAGCAAGGATGTAACGGAGTGGAGACATATACCCATTATGGCAAATCGAAGTGATGGTGTCATGGAAACATGACCCATCAAATCTCGGGCCGGCGTAGGATCTCGCTGGCGATGATTGCTTGGCGCATGCCTGCGGGGCTGCGGAGCAATTGGGCGATGTCGTCGGCTCGCTTATTTTGATGTTTCGGCTCGGCTGGTCGCACTTGATGCTCCAACGCCCCCAGCTTGTGCTCGAATGTTTGCTGTAAATGGGATTCTAACCGTTCATCAGCGAGGCCTACATCTTCCCCAAGTTTCGATGTCTGCTGGGCAATTTCGACAGTGCTGATGTGCCTCCTGACATGCTCCCGCACACTCTCAGACCGTAGGCTGGTGGGAGCCGCAACCGGGGTTGGTTGCTGGACTTTGATGACAGCGGGCTTGGGTTTTTTTTGCTTTTGCTTTGGTCTGGGAGGTTTGCCCTGCATTTCTCGTAGAAAATCTTCTACTTCGCCACGGAGGTTTTCGGCAATCTCCTGGCCTTTAGGAGGTGCCCCATCACCCTGTGGACGGGGAGGCCGGGGCTTCCCCTCCTTGTTCTTTGCAGAGAGAAGTTGTCCCAGCGCAGAAATCATGAAGAAGATGATCACAATGACCAGCTCTCCCCAGCCGGCAGCGAATAATGGTGGGAGATGATTCATGTTTCTAGCGATGTTAGTCTTGTGTACATAGATATCGACATACGTTGCGGCCACAGTCGCGCAGTGTGCTTACCTACACCTTGCTCCGATTAATCTCGACGAACTGAGCCAACGCCGGCGATTGATTCCCGCATGTCGGTATCCGCTTGCACGTTCTTTAGTTTGTAGTAGTCGAGAATTCCCAATCGGCCATTGCGGAAAGCTTCGGCCATTGCTTTGGGGACCTCAGCTTCGGCTTCGACCAAGTGTGCCCGATTCTCTTCGATCATGGCGATGTTTTCTTGTTCTTGCGAAACGGCCATCGCCCGGCGGCCTTCTGCAGCGGCGCGAGCGACTCGCGTGTCAGCCTCCGCCTGATCGGCTTGCAAGCGGGCACCGATGTTGTCTCCCACGTCGATATCGGCGATGTCGATCGACACGATCTCAAAAGCAGTTTGCGAATCGAGTTTACGAGCCAGCACCGCCTTGGAAATTCGATCCGGATTTTCGAGCACGTCGGCATGAGACACTGCCGACCCGATCGCGCTCACGATTCCTTCGCCGACACGGGCAATGATGGTTTCTTCGCCTGCTCCACCGATTAATTGTTTGAGATTCGCCCGCACGGTGACGCGGGCTTTCACCTTGAGCTGAATGCCATTCTTGGCAACTGCGTCGAGGGTAGGCCGTTTCGATTGCCTTCCCGGGCAGTCAATCACGCGGGGATAGACACTTGTTTGCACCGCTTCGAGAATGTTCCGCCCCGCCAGGTCGATGGCAGTGGCCCGCTTGAAATCGAGGTCGATGATTTTTGCCTTGCGAGCCGCAATCATCGCACGAATTACCAAGGGGACGTTTCCACCAGACATATAATGAGATTCAAGGGCTTTGGTCGTGAGTCCTTCCTCTTCAGTGATACCGGCCTGGGTTGCCATGATCTTGCTGCGCAGAATGACGGTGGGATTCACTTTGCGAAAAGTCATCCGCAAGAGATCAAAAATGCCAACCCGCGCCCCAGTACTGACCGACTGGATCCACAGTCGCGCATAGCGGGCGAAGATGGCAAACATAACCAGGAACACCACCAAGCCAATAAAGCCGATGATTAGCCATACCGTTGGAGATAAGGCCGATACTACCTGAGCCAATGGGCTCGGTAGAAAAGTAGATAAGTGCCAATTCATGGAAAAATCCCTGTATTAATACGATTACGGGCGTCGCCGCTCTGCCCGCTTTGTACCCCTTGAGGAGTGTGAACGCAAGTCAGAGCGGGGGAAGAAATGACCAATGTTCAATGGCCAATGACCAAAAGGTAGCTTTTGGATTTGGGAATTGTGTATTGGTCCTTGGACATTCATCCCGGCAATATTCTCGTCGTGTTACTCCAGGCGGTCGTCGAACTCTTCGAGCCCCAATTCATCTAGTGGACGCGACATCACATCCTGTTGGTCGACAGGGGTCTGCGAGGCTTCGTCTGGGTCGGCTCGACGAACAAGCACTCGATTGCCGCGTACTTCGACTACGACAACCGGTTCTCCGGCTTCGATGGCATCTCCCTGAGAGATTGCATCAAGCCTTTGTCCATCTACAAGGACGACGCCGGAGGGAAGCATCAGTGACTTGGCAACCCCAAAACGACCCACTAGTTCGCGCCGTTGGTCAATCGACTTGACCTCCTCTTCACTGGGAAGCTCTCCCAAGAAGGCCTTTCCCATCGGAGTGTGAGGCCAGACTTTGAATGCCAACGCCAAGATCGCAG
Source organism: Bythopirellula polymerisocia (assembly GCF_007860015.1). GTDB lineage: Bacteria > Planctomycetota > Planctomycetia > Pirellulales > Lacipirellulaceae > Bythopirellula > Bythopirellula polymerisocia. Next base: position 18,206 of record NZ_SJPS01000008.1, on the reverse strand, counting down.
GGACTGCGAGTAGTGCGCAAATAATGAACAGAAGGCCGGAGGTGGTATCGCTTTGAAAGGCGAACACAATGCTCCCTATGACTGCAAAGCCTGAGAGGATGCCCAAGATGCCCCCCGAGGGGATAAACACTTCCAGCACGACCAGCGCGCACCCTAACAACATGAGAACGACTGCCCAGGTAAGTGGATCCAATCCTGTCATACGAGCGGGTCTCCAGAGTGTCAGAGCTAATCACTCGAGACATTCTATCCGAAAATGTGGCAGAGGGGCAAAGCCTGAGATTTTCATAGGGAAAGCGTACCTAATCAACTCTGACCGGCGGCCCGCACCACAACCCGCGACCCGCGCGCTTCGATGACGACGATAGGAGTACCATTGTCCAAGGGCTCGGCCTCGGCAATGACGTCGATCAACTCGTGGTTGATGCGTGCCTTGCCTGCCGGTCGTAGATCGGTCGCAGCGGTCCCTTGAAGTCCGATCAAGGCAGAATAATCGGCAAGGGATTCGCGATGGCCTAGATCTTCCAATTCCTCGTTGCGGGGAGGTTCCAGCACAATCTGACGGAACAAGGGAGCCTGAGGTAGATAGCGCCTAGAGGCGAGTACAATAGCCATCATTCCCAGTCCCGCGAGGGCGACCGTTCCAACTGACCGCGAAAGCTCTTCGACTTCCGCTTCGCTATGAGGACGCACGAAGGTGAGGCTAGCCAACACCAGCGAGGCGAGCATCATCGCTCCTCCGCCGAGTCCGAAGATACCAAAACCAGGGATCACAAAGAACTCTAGCAGGACGAAACTGAAGCCACCCGCAAACAATAAGATTTCAAGCCAACCGGCAGTGCCGTCGAGGTACTTACTCCAGAAGAATAACAGTAGTGCCACAGCACCAATGAATGCACCAGCCCCGACACCAGGAGTGCGCAGCTCGATGTAGATCCCGGCGAATCCCACCATCAGTAAGATGATCGCCAGCTCGGGCGTTGCCAATGCTTCGATAAACTCCAGGGCCTTGTTCGGCTGGGGATTGGGGATCTCACCCTGCAGACCGAAGGGCTGCTTCAAGTCATCAAACGTATCTACTGTTCGCCAGGCGATGCCACGCTCCACAGCCTGTTGCCCGTCGAAGCTCAATTGGCCATTTACCGGATCGATCGCAGCGCGATGCTGCCAAGCTGCGGCATCGGGCAACTCTTCAATTTCGGCGGGAGAAAAAATTCGGGTTTCGCCTGTTTCCTTGTTTTGATACTCGGCTATCTCTATCGATGGATCGATCATGGCAGCCAGCAGCGACCACGAATGATCGGTGCGAAGTGAGAGCGACTGCCGAATTGCCTGCAGGGCTGCCGCCTGTTCCCGAGGGCCCACATCGCCAAGCCGTTTCGCATTAACGGCTACCGAGGAAAGTCGAGCCGTCGGGGCCATCGCCAATTGGTCGCAGGAAAGGGCAACCAGGGCAGCGGCACCTTTTGCTTCGGCTGGGACGTAGGCCACCGTCCGCACGGAGTTGGCATCGAGTCGGGCCAGTGCCGAAGCAATTCGCAACCCGGCCTCGACGTCTCCGCCGGAACTATCGATCCGCACACAGATCCAGTTGGCATTCTGTTGCTCGATGGCAACTCCCAGAAGCGTTTCCACGCGACTGGCGGTCTTGGCCGTCAACTCGCCAGTCACGTCAATCACTACCGGACGCCACGTTTCGACCAGGCTGTCGTCTTCCGCAAGTGAATCAAGCGACACGTCGAGCGCGGTTGCCAAACCTTGCCGAGTGGAAGCGAGATATTTCACAAATCCAAACTGCCGACCCTCTCGTCCGTCGAATTCTGCCAAGGTGCCGACGGGGACCAAGATTTTTTCGTTGATGATTTCATGGTTCGTGGCGAACTCTTCGAGATCTTTTTGTAGCAAGAAATGAGTGCCGTCCTCTGCTTCGACCTGCAGAACTTCGACCTGCGGATCGATCATTCCCACAGCCAGGGCAACGGGAATCGTTCGCTGAGTCTCCGCGATTTCCCGGTAGGCGGCTACTAATGTCTGTTGGATCGTTCCCTCAGCAGCCTCGTCGGCTCCGGCGGCACCAATGGAAGCGTCCCCAGCCATCACGATTTCTTCACTCGCAAGGGCCAATAACACGCCATGCCCTCTCAAGGTATGGGGAACATACGCGACCGTCTTAACTCCGGCCATTTCCCGACTGCACAGGAAACGAGCCAACGAAAAGGCACGTTCGAATCGGCTCCCGCCAACGTCATCACCCACTTGCTGGGAGTCGAGTTGCAAGACGAGCAGGGGGCGCCGGGCGTCCTTTTGATCTTTAGCTTGAGCGAGCAACCGATCGCGGAGTCTGCGGATGGTGCTTTGCAATGCCTGGTCGGCGCTGCCGGTCAGGGGAAGATAGACCCGTACTAGGCCCGCTGGAATGGCCCCCTGTTCAGGTGGCGGAGCGGGCTGCGCGGCAGCCAAGGTGGATCCTGACAGGTGATAGAAAGCGCACAGCCATGATGCCAGCCAAAGAATCACAAGGAAGTGTTGGTGAAAACAATGCTTGTACGAAATTCGCACGGGCGAGTCGGGCAGTCGGTCAGGAGCCATGCTGTACTCGAAAGTGTGAATTGAGGGGCAAATGTTTTTCGCTTCCAATTATACGTTTTCGTGGGGCTGAGGAAAAGAAAGCGTTGCAGGCAGGGATTTCTGAGTACAAAAATGGGAGATTGAGAGCTAAACCGCAAGCGAAGGGGCTAAGTCACAGGCGGCGGTCTCCAGGGTTCGCAAGCTGGGAAATTCCGTTAAAATGCAGGCAAATTCTATTCGTTTCTCTCTTCGCAAGGATTTAACGATGCGGTTCACCATTTGCCTGATTATGCTCTGCCTTTGGCTACTGGTCGTAGCCACCGCTAATGCCGCGGCGCGGCCAAATATCCTGTTCGTATTTGCGGACGATCACGCCTATCAAGCTATTAGCGCATACGGGTCGCGGATTAATGAGACTCCGAACATCGACCGCCTGGCCCACGAGGGAATGCGGTTTGATAATTGCTTCGTAACTAACTCGATCTGCGGGCCTTGCCGAGCCACGATACTCACGGGCAAGTACAGCCATCTCAATGGATTTCTGGTGAATGGCAATCGCTTTGATGGGTCACAACAAACTTTTCCCAAGCTGATGCAGGCCGCCGGGTATGCGACAGCGATGATCGGCAAGTGGCACTTGGAGAGCGATCCAACGGGGTTTGATCATTGGGATATCCTGGTAGGGCAGGGGACCTACTACAATCCGAACATGATCCGCAATGGAGAGCCGACGAAGAACGAAGGCTACTCGACGGAGATTATCACCGATAAGGCCCTCGATTGGCTCAAGGATGGCCGCGATCCCAGCAAGCCATTCATGTTGATGTATCAGCAAAAAGCCCCGCATCGTCCTTGGGATCCCGGGCCGCGGCAACTCGATCTCTATGAAGACGAAACGATCCCCGAACCCCCTACTTTGTTTGAGGACTATTCACTGCGCGGCACCGCAGTGAATCAACAGGACATGACAATTGCGGAGACGATGGATAAGCGAGACCTCAAGCTCGTGCCTCCGGAGAATCTCACCGCGAAGCAAAAGGCGACCTGGGACGCCGCCTATGAACCACGAAACAAAGCCTTCCGCGCAGCAAACCTGTCGGGCGCAGCGCTGGTGCGCTGGAAGTATCAGCGTTATATCAAGGACTATCTACGCTGCGTCGCCTCGGTCGACGAGCAACTGGGTCGAGTCTTAGACTGGCTCGACGAGACGGGCCTCGCCGACAACACGTTAGTGGTCTACTGCTCCGACCAAGGTTTCTACCTGGGTGAGCACGGCTGGTTTGACAAGCGCTGGATGTATGAAGAATCTTTGCGGACACCACTCTTGGCCCGTTGGCCTGGCACCATCGAGCCGGGCTCGCTCTGCAACGCGATTGTGTCACCGCTAGATTTTGCGGAAACGTTTTTGGAAGTGGCTGGTGCAGAGATTCCCGCCGACATGCAGGGACGATCGCTCTTGCCCCTTTTTCATGGCGAGACCCCCTCAGACTGGCGCAAGACATTCTACTACCACTACTATGAGTATCCAGGTTGGCACCAGGTGCGCCGTCACTATGGCGTGACAGACGGTCGGTTCAAGCTGATCTACTTTTACGAGCCGGACGTCGATGAATGGGAACTCTATGATTTGCAACTCGACAAGAATGAATTGCAGAACGTCTATGACAACCGGGCCTATGCCAGTGTGCGGAAGCGGTTAGAGGGCGAACTAAAGCGATTGCGAGCAGAGTTGAAAGTGCCGGAGGAAGATCCTCCCGCGTCTAATCTCAAGCAGAATGCCCCCAGGACGCGTAAGCCAACCGCCATGAAGAAAGCAGCTGCGCAGAGGGAAATTGGTCGGAACTATTGAGGTGAGAAAAAAGAAGCGAGCCTGTTTTCTATAGTACCGGAGGGGGGACTTGAACCCCCACGACCTTGCGGTCACTGGATTTTGAATCCAGCGCGTCTGCCAATTCCGCCACTCCGGCATGGTTTCTATCGTAACAACTTACGATGATTTCTTGATTCGTCAACGGGGGCCAAAAATCACGTGAAATAACACAAATTGGTGATTGACCTTGGCTCGTTCTTTGACCTGACCCAGCTATGACCTTTGGTATGGGAAGACCGCTATTCTGATGGAATGGTATACTATTCGCTCCAAAATACTTTCGAATCGATTGATCGGCATTTGACTTAAACGAGGCAGGTATCCGTGGAAGTTTGCTACAAATCGTGGGGGCAGAGTTGTTTCGTCTGCATTTGTTTGACTTGCTCGTTGGTGTTGCTGTCGAAAGTACCAGTCCATGGGCAACAGGAAAACGCTGTCCAGACTGAGGCGGAGACGTCTCCAGATGAGCAGCAGGCACCTGCTCGAGTGGATGTCGAGCCCGTGGCGGAGGACGCGGATATTGGATCACGTCTCAAGAAAATTCTTGTGGCGACCAAATGGTTTATCGATCCCCAAGTGCGAGTCGAAGAAGGAGTCGTCTTTTTAACGGGAGAGGCGAAGACCCCCGAGGACAGGGAATGGGCTAGTAAGTTAGCGGGCAATACCCAGGATGTGGTTGCGGTGGCCAATCGCATGACGGTCACTAAGCCTTCGCCTTGGGATTTCTCGCCTGCCTGGCTGGAAATCGATAAGCTTCGCCGCAATACGATCCAGACCCTGCCGGTGTTGCTCATCGCCGTCGGATTGCTACTGGTCTTTTGGGTAGCAGCGAAGCTGGTAGCAAAGCTTAGTCGTAGGATCGCTTCGCACCGAACGACGAATTTCTTGTTACAGGAGGTAGTGGCCAAAGCGGCTTCGATTCCTGTCTTCTTACTGGGGATCTATTTGGCCTTACGCATCTCGGGACTCACTCGGCTGGCGGCAACCGTACTAGGTGGGACGGGGCTCTTGGGAATTGTGCTCGGCATCGCGTTTCGAGATATCGCCGAGAACTTTTTGGCCAGCATTCTGCTGAGTGTTCAACGCCCCTTTCGAACTGGCGATTTGATCGTCGTAGAGGGGCGCAAGGGTTTTGTCCAAAGTGTGACCACCCGTGGCACAACGATAATGACACTAGACGGGGATCATGTGCAGATACCCAACTCTACGATTTACAAGAGCGTTATCGAGAATATCACGGCTAATCCCAATCAACGGCAAACCTTTGTGGTGGGGGTCGACTACGAAGATTCGCTTGAGGAAGCCCAGGCTGTCATTCTGGACGTTTTAAAGCAACATACAGCAGTGCTCGCCAAACCTGAGTCGCTTGTTTTGGTCGACGCATTGGCGGCTTCCACGGTGAACCTGCGGGTTTACTTCTGGATTAGTATCGCGAAGCACGACGGGTTGAAAGTGCGTTCCTCGCTAATCCGCCTGGTAAAGAATGCCTTGGTCGAGAAGGGCTTTACATTGCCTGACGAAGCGCGGGAAGTGATTTTCCCGAAGGGAGTCCCGGTGCGGATGTTGGATGCATCTCATCAACCTATGAAAGAACGAAGATCTGCCTTGCCTGCCGACAGAAATAATGAACCCGAAGAAATCAGTACCCAGTCGGAAGGCTCACTCACCAGTGACGCCGAGGAAATCGAACAGCAGGCGAAGAACTCGCGGCAACCTGAGTCGGGGGAGAACTTGCTGCCTCCCAAGAAGTTGGAGGAAGCCGGTGAATCACACGGAGAAGAAAAGATATAGCCACGGATCGACTCGGATAAAAAACGGATAGGTGGGAGGTATGATTGCCATCCGCGCCTATCCGAGTTGATTCCGTGGACAAAATGAGATGTGATCGCTACAGCCGACGACTCGTGGCTTAGTGGACTGTTTCATGCGTCACTGATGCCGCCATGAGTTGGCGCTGAGCCATTTGTGCCCACATGCGTCGCAAGGTTTTCTCTGAGTCGCTCCAATTTTCGCGAACTTGTTGGCAGCGGGCCTGGATGCTGCTCTCAATCTTTTCCGAGGCTTTTTTTGTTAAAGATCGCACGATTTCTGTTCCTCCTAAGGCTTGTCAGTTAGTCCTCAGACCTATCTACGCTAAACTTATGCCATTGGTTCGTTGAGAAATCATGCATATTTTGCGGGTTCTTTTATTTATCTCCTGGGACAGTGTTGGACTCATTTGAGCCGAATTGGCTGTTAGGCGGTCAGGCGGGCGAAATTGCTATCAGTTGCCTAGGAAGACAGCTGTTGAACTCGATTGGTCTAGAGTACTTTGAATTGCGATTTAGCTGTGCCATTGGTCAGACTGTTTCTATATTGAGCAGAGGCATTAGGCAAATCGACTTGCTGATGCCGATTGGTAAACTGAGAATCAAGTAGTTTACTTTCTCCTAGTTTCCTTGTTTAGCGTAGTAGCGTGAGCCTAGTAGTAATTTCCTCCCGTCCCCATCCTTTTCCAAGAGTGTTGTAATGCCTCAGGCCGTTGAAAAAGAACTCAAACGATTCATGGCTGGTCTAAAAAAGCGGAATCCCCACGAAAAGGAATTCCATCAAGCGGTCGAAGAAGTTGCAACTTCGGTCATGCCCTGGTATCTCGATCACGCGGCCTATCGAGAAGCAGCAATATTGGAACGTGTGACTGAGCCTGATCGCATTGTTATCTTCCGCGTCACCTGGGAAACCGACGATGGCTCTGTGCGGGCCAACCGTGCCTGGCGTGTTCAGTTCAACCACGTTCTGGGTCCCTACAAAGGAGGCTTACGATTCCATTCGTCGGTGACCCAAAGCGTACTCAAGTTCCTCGGCTTCGAGCAGATATTTAAGAACAGCCTCACGGGTCTTCCGATGGGAGGTGCCAAAGGAGGATCGAACTTTAATCCCAAAGGCAAGTCCGATCGCGAGGTGATGCGCTTCTGCCAGAGCATGATGATCGAACTGCATCGCCACATTGGCGAGAACACGGATGTCCCTGCCGGCGACATTGGCGTCGGCTCACGAGAGATCAGCTATCTGTTCGGACAATACATGCGGTTGGAGAACATCTGGTCGGGAGCCATGACTGGCAAGGGCCAAGACTACGGCGGCAGCGCTCTGCGTACCGAGGCGACTGGCTGGGGCTGTGTCTATTTTCTGGAGCGGATGCTCCAAAACGTTGACGAAGAACTCGTTGGCAAGCGTGTCGCTGTTTCTGGTTCCGGTAACGTCGCCCTCTACGCAGCCGAGAAAGCGATTGAGAAGGGGGCCAAGGTCATTTCACTGAGCGATTCCAACGGTACAGTGGAAATCGACTCAGGCCTTGATCGACAGCAATTGGAGTTTGTCAAAGAACTCAAAGAAAAGCGGCGCGGACGAATTTCAGAATTTGCGAACGAATACAAAGGTGTCAAGTTTCACAAAGGCGTCTCACCCTGGGGGCTCAAATGCGACATAGCGCTGCCCTGTGCTACCCAGAACGAACTGGATGGCCAGGATGCTCAAACGCTAATCGACAATGGAGTTATGGCCGTTTGCGAAGGAGCCAACATGCCGACCACTCCTGAGGCGGCTGACGCACTACGAAACCACCACATCATTCATGCACCCGGAAAAGCTTCTAATGCCGGAGGAGTGGCAGTGAGCGGTCTTGAACAAAGTCAGAATTCGATGCGGATCAGTTGGTCGCGGGAAGAAGTTGACGAGCGCTTGCAAAAAATCATGCAAGCAATCCACAAGCGATGCGTCGATTACGGAACCAAAGATGGCAAGGTAAACTATACCGACGGTGCCAACATCGCTGGCTTCAAAAAAGTTGCCGACGCGATGATCTCATATGGGGTTGTTTGACGGCGAGAATATCGAAGCCGATTTGCTGATTCGCTATATTGTTGCGGGCTGTTCCCGGCCCAAACCGCGGTGGCTGGTTACCTTAATCAATGTCGCGGTGAATGTGCAATTACCCATTCCATATGCGAATCCGATGCCTTCAACCGCCCAGATCCTTGTTGCCGAGGTAGTTTCTCGGACCCGACCTTGTGATTGAATGATGGCCTCCGCGCCGAGAAACCCCAATGCCACCTATGACATCTGACACCGAATATAATTCGAATGAGATCTGATGAGAAGTGTTCCTCGTGGTGGGTCTTAGACAAGCGAGTTACATAGATCCAATGCGGCCAGTCTTGCGGTGGCCGGTCCAATGGCGACGAGCATTTTGGTTTGCAATCAAGCTAATTCGTCGATGAACTCTGTTTCCTTCCAACGAAAGGCCTGCAGAGTATGGCGTCTATAACACATTCTACTGCGTCCTAGAGTCCTCTTTCGCCCATTAACATTTCACGCCGCCGTTGAGGGCCGATGTGAGGGCAGAGGCGCGAGGGGCGGCCCCCTGTGTCGAGCCTGAGCAAGGTCCTATATTTCAGATAATCAAGCTGCGAACGAAGGTCGTTAATTGAATGGTACTGAAAACTTACAAGAGGTTGATCGATTTCTAACCAAGTTGGCTTCTAGGCGTACACACTAGGAAGCAGATGCCAAGTATACGCAATCTCAAACCACAGGATTCAGTTAATAATAAATCAACTTTTGCGTTCCCGACACGTATCATTTTATTCGGGATTCCGAATTAGAGACCGATGAAATGCCTCCGGCACGCAATATGCACCCTATCCGTAGCGGCACCTGCTAAGGAGACAGATAGGGAATTAAACATGGTAACTGCTCAACCAACTATCCTTGATTCTACTGGCTTTCATCGAGACGGCCGTATCCAAGCGGAGAGCCGCGAGAATCTTTTTTTTCAACTTAATGTTGCCAGAAACCAAGTACCTGAACTTCTACTGCATCCTGAGACAACCAAGAACCATTCCCAAGCAAATGGCCACGGTTCCAATGGAATGGAATCGGGCAATTCAGGGGTGCCCGCCACCAAGGCCATAGATATCCACCGATCCGCTGATGGCTTGGCCCATCTTCCCTTGGGAGGGCACAAGCTGGCAGAACTGGAACGAGAAACTATCCAGCAGACTTTGAGCATGTACAAGGGAAATCGGAAACGCTCCGCCGCGATCCTCGGCATTTCGGTCCGCACTTTGCAGCGCAAGATCAAGCAGTGGAACATTGCTTGAGCTATTGGACGCGTTGTAGCGGTAGCCAGTGAGCGATACTATGAAGGCACTGTTCATGCTTGCTGGTAAGTATCGAGTTATTTGCACTGGGAGGTTGCACCCCCAATCGCGTTGATGAGGAACTTGCAACAGTTTCAAGCCACGCCCTCTTGCAAGAGGTAAGTCACATTGAATCTGACAGTGTCCCACTAACGATGGAATTCGGACAACTACAATGACGACTAACGTATTAGTAGAAAAATCGCCTGCAGATGCTTCTTCGGATCCGCTTTGGGCTCCTTCTCCCGTGGATATCACGCAGTTGGATCTTGAAACGATTCAAGAGGCAGAATCATGCGAGGCGAAGGAACAATCTAAAGCTTATATGCTAAAGAAAACTCCGGAGTTTAGCATTGATGAACTGCGCGAGATCGCTCGTCATTTTGGCGTGCCCAATCGAGCCCAGATTACCGAGCGTGAGACTTTAGTCGAAGCTATTCGACGCCGAATCTAACTTCCTGAGCAGAAACACTGCTGGAGAATATTATGCTAAAACTCAAATGCGCTCACGAACCTTGCCAATGTGCATTGCTCGATGACGAAGGGTTAACCGTAGATGGTGTCCACTATTGTAGTGAGGGATGTGCCGAGGGGCGCGGCTGTGAATGCCCCAACTGCAATTGTGCAGTCGAGGTGCGACACGAAGTGACTTCGCCGCATGGAGAGAAATGATTGTGCAACAATGCCTTCGGCGGAGTTTGTCGGTCGGCGCAGCTTAGTATCACCCTATTGCGCAACCGAAGGGGGCTTGTCCCCGGTGTCAATCCGCCACGCCTCGATCGCGCTGAAACGCCTCGACATACCAAGTGTCGATGGCGTTTTCCTGCATGCGGATTCGAATGATGAGCGCCAGCGTTTCACCGGTCAATGGCGGTAATATGGCGTCAATTTCTTCGGAGTCGCGCTGTGGGGCCTCTTCGGCGGCGTTGATTATTCTCTTAGTCCTCGCAAACACCCCACTGAGTCGCTCGATTTCCTTCAGGATGGCAGCATCTTCATCACGCACGCGTTCCATGCGAGGTATCTGCCCAGGGTCTTGTTTCACGATTTCCTTGTACTGCGCCTCATGCGAGGAAGCTATGTGGGCAGCGTATTTCTTTTGCAAGCCTTCCAACTCGGTCTGTCCGCGCTCTGCCCAATCGTACAATTCCCCCGGCACGACAGGAGTTTCTAATTGTTTCTCGAATTCGGCCAGGGATTCAACAAGCTCAGTATCGGAGTATGGTTTTTCTGCCATGGAAGTCTACCGCTTGGTTCGAAAGGGAAGAGCGAAATAGGAATCTGGACTGCATCATAACCGGGAAGCAGTTCTGAAACCAGCTGTTCAAATCGGAGTTACCAACCCGTAGAAGGAGTTACTCTTGGCACCCCGGTGATGGGCCTCACGTCGCGGAGGTGGCCGGTGGGTTGGGGGCGATTGAGCGCGAGCGGCTCGGGAGTTTGAAAGGTAGCAACGTTGCCGGCTGTGTCGCGCACTTCCAGTCGCACATAGAATCGCTCAGGGACGTGGCGCTCAATCCGCCAAGTGTAGCTGCCCGTGTTCTCCAGACCTGCAGCGATGGCCGACCACGGCCCGTTTGGCTGCGAGCTAAAGTACAAACCGATGGGTCGAGGCTCAAGGTTGTCGTCCTCGGCCTTCCAGCGGATGTGCAAGTGATCGTTGAGATTCCCTTCGCCCAATTCGGCGGAAAGTAGTTCGGCGGCGGGTGGTTCCAGGTCAACGGTGATTACCAGTTCTGGGGCTTCGCCGGAACGAGGTGGCGGAGATCCTGCCCCATTCGCACCATCAACCAGGATGCGAAAGCCGTAGACGCCGGCACTGGGGACCCTGGCCCGTACAGGACTGCGGTTGTCCGGGTCGACGCCGTAGCTTTGCCAAGTGGCTCCGCCATCTTGGGTGCCCCACAGTTCTACTTTGGCGACACCCCACGGCCCGACAGATTGCAGGTCGTATTCCACGTCAAACGTGCGCGAGTTTACGAGGAGTGGCTCTCCAGGTTGGCGACCTGTGGAAGACCATTCTTGATTCGATTGCTCAGACTCAAGAGGCATTCCTCCTGTAGGAAGTTGTCCCTCGCCATCGAGTGCAGCGCCTAGCCCACTGCTGAGTGTGGGGTCAGATTCTTGTTCTTCATCGGCGGCACCATCCACTGCGAACTTAGCCGGCGTGCGACGTTGCGTATGCTGTTGAGAGGTGTTGGAATAGGCATTGAGTGGTGGAGGTGAGAACAGGTTTGTGCCAGGGTTTTGTTCCGAGTTGTTGGCAAACGGTTTTTCAGATCTAGCGGGCAGTTGATTGGTGGTTGGCCAATCTTGGGAAGTTTGCAGTGGACTGGATTGCGCCGTGTTCAGTTGAGATTGGGCCAACGGAAGCGATTGATCCGGAGTGCGGTCAGGAGGCGAAAAGGATGGACCCGCAAGCGAAAGCATTGTGGCCGCTTGCCCTCGATGGCCCGCGCGATCGGCAATCGCCCCGCGAATTTCTACGTCGCTATTGTTGGGAGCCATCCAGCGAGTGCGACCCACCAGCCGATCTGGTTGATTAAGATCAGGGGCGGTGATCGGCACATTGGTCCATAATCCATCCGCGGTCCGAGCTTCGACAATGAGCGATTCTGGAGCGAGGTTGTTGTCGGCAGCATCATAGCGAATCACCACGTCGCCATTGGCGCCGCGCGAGGCGGAAAGCTCCACCTTGGGTTGCGTGGTGTCGATGACAATTTGGAGCTGAGCTACACAAGTTTGCTGGTCAAGCGAATTTCCTTGCGCGTCCAAGTGGCGCAGGGCAAACCAGTAGGCACCGTCTTCAGGGGCATGGTAGCTAAACCCGAGGACGTTGGGCTGGGCAGATTGTAGCGTCTGCCAATCGTTGTTTCCTGTACGAGAAACAAGCAATTGAACCTGGGCGATTTTCTCTGCCCCAGGAGCCTGTTTATTGACTTGATAAGGAATGAACAATAGCGGCTGTTGCCAGTAGATGGGCTGAACTGCTGGGCGAGCGGGTGGTGCCTGGGCCATCGAGGGCGAATGACCATCAATCGCCCATGCCAACAAGCAGCATGTGCGTATCCAAGGACCCATTGCGGCCAATTGGTTTCTCCAGATTTTCAGAAAACAATTCATAGTCGCAATCAGGTATCGGGAGGGTTCCAATCGTCATTCCCGCGTAGGCAGGAATCTAGTTGTTCTCGCTGCCGTTAGCGTTCCAGCCTGCGCAGAATTGATCGAGTCGAGGGCACATGAGCGCGCTATGTCCCACTTGGTACAAAATGTGTCCCTCAAGAGAACTATCGGAGATGCTGCCAGCTCCGCTTGAAACGCTTGCAAAAGCTGTTCACCCTGCCAAAACTGGGAAAACTCTGTCGGTTTGGTCAAGTTTTCTGGCTACGGGGACCTGGGGACGCCGTATCATTCTGGACGGAAGCTAGCAGTCGGGACATAATAATTAATTAAGGAGGGACCGGGTCAGAATCGGTACAGGGGATTGGCAAAGCGAATCGATCGGTTTGATTCGAGTTTTTGGGTAGGGGCGCGATGGACGAGAGATGGCAGTCGCTGACAGAAGCCGCCCTATTACTCGCGGCAATCTTCGCGGTCGTTGCGTTCGGCATAATCATTGTGCGAAGATTTCGGGATGGTAAGGCTGACGACGTGCAGGAGAGTAGTCAATTGATGTCAAAGTTCCGAGACTTGCACGACGAAGGTGGGCTGAGCGACGAAGAATTCCGAAATATTAAAACTAAGCTAGCAACCAAATTAAAAGCAGAGCTTAACGAGACCTCTCAGTCGAGTGGCCCGCAAAGTGCGGGGAGCCCATCGACGGAGAGTTGAGAAACTTGATAGACAATCGTCTGATGAGGCTACGGCCTTTCAAGGCTTGTTTGTCGAGAACGCAGAGTTTGTCGGCATTGCGGGTTGGCACCGATAGCACCGGTCGCCACATTTACTGAGAAACACTCCGGCTGTCGCGGTTGTTCGGTAGCGGTGGGTGCTAGTAAACCCCCCGGTAGCGGAAGACCGATGAACGACTCACGTTGGAGCTACGTATGGTACCACATAATTGGTGCTCGGACTGAGCGGACATGGAAGCCCCGCGAGGCATGATAAGTTTGGCTCACAGATCGGAATTCGGTTAGTCGGAATTTGATTAGTGAGTTGACTCCCACGAGCGACACCCTTGACGAACTAAGCGACCTCTCAGAACGGTGATGGCCTGAGTGGTCTTGCATCCCTCGGAAGGAGAATTTCATGCCTACGGGTAAAGACATTGGTGGACGACGCGGAAGCACTTCGAAAAAGAATGCTTTCTGTTCGTTCTGCCGAAAGAGCTACCGCGACGTAGGTCCCCTGGTCGAAGGACCGGGTGACGTCTACATTTGTGGCGAGTGTATCGAACTCTGCCAATCGATTCTCGATCAAGAGCGCAAGCGGCGCGGATCGAGCAAGCAACCTTTTGCCAAAGTCCCCAGCCCCCGCGAGATTGCTGCCGAGTTGGACGAATACGTCATCGGTCAGGAAGCTGCTAAGCGGGTACTTGCCGTGGCAGTTCACAGCCACTACAAGCGGCTCATGGTTGCCGAAGAAGAGTCGGACATTGAAATCGACAAGTCGAATATCTTGCTGGTTGGTCCGACTGGCTGTGGCAAGACTCTGTTGGCCCGCACTCTGGCCCGCAAGTTGAATGTGCCTTTTGCGATTGGCGATGCCACCACGCTCACCGAAGCCGGCTACGTCGGCGAGGACGTGGAAAACTTGCTTTTGAAACTTCTGCACGCAGCCGACTTCGACATCGAAGCCGCCCAGCGTGGAGTTCTTTATATCGACGAGATCGACAAGATTGGCAAGACGAGCCAGAACGTCTCGATTACACGCGACGTGTCTGGCGAGGGAGTTCAGCAGGCGCTGCTGAAGATGCTTGAGGGGACCACGGCCAATGTGCCGCCCCAGGGAGGACGCAAGCATCCCGAGCAGCAATACATCCAGATTGACACCACGAACATCCTGTTCATCGTCGGTGGCACCTTTGACGGCGTGGATGAAGTAATTCGCAAACGCATGGGTCGCCGCACGATGGGCTTTGGTCAGCAGGGGGATGTGGCCTCAGAAATGGACCTCGGAGAAACACTCTCCAACATCACACCCGACGACCTGATTGAATACGGCTTGATCCCGGAACTTGTAGGACGCCTGCCTGTGGTAACTTCGCTCCGACCTTTGGACGAAACATCACTGGTCCGCGTGCTAACCGAACCGAAGAATGCGTTAACTAAGCAGTATCAACACTTGTTTGCGATGGAAGAGGCCGACCTGCAGTTTACTGAAAAGGCACTCCAAGCCATTGCCCGTCGTGCTGCGGAACGTAAGACAGGTGCCCGCGGCCTACGGTCGATTATCGAGAATGTGATGCTCGACATCATGTACGATCTACCTGACCAACCGCGGGGCAATCGCTACCTGTTAACTGACGACGTGGTCGATGGCCGCGAAAAGTTGTTCGGTGAACCTCAGACAAAGAGTGCGTAACGTTCAAGCCCGTGGTTGGACTTCGGTCCGCCGCGGGGGTTAAGTTGCGTACCAACCATTAACGGGCCCGGGTGAAAACCCGGGCCCGTTTTTCGTAGTTGTTTTTGGAGGAATTCACTTCAAGCAAGTGACTGGCTATGCATTAGCCACGTTTTCTTGTCATAAACACGCACATGCTGACGCTGAGCAATACAAACGTCGCAGGTTCTGGAATAGGACGAAATGCAATCGCATCCAAAGACGTGACATCGGACAACCCAAGATCTGTGACCGTTCCATCCACCGGATCAATAATTACGAGATGTGCTGGTGGCGGAGATCCTGACCCAACATTCATGCCATAGAGCACGCTGCCATCATAAGCGAGACCGCCATAGCCTCCCCCAGCTGGTCTAGCTGGAGCAGCGATATTGGTGAACGCGCCCGAGACTGAGTCATAAGTTCCAAAACGGGTTGAAGTTGGCGTGCCGTTGAAAACCCCTGAAGGGCTAATCGCCAATCCGCCACCAGTCGACGACGTGCTCACTCCATTGCTGCCAATAACCGTGGCCTGCCCTGTGGCAGTGTTAATGGAATAGAGATTCGGACCTCCGATTGATCCTACTCCATACAAGTTACCGGCCGAGTCGAAGGAGATATCGGCCATCGTCGCGGGCTTGCCTGACGAATTTGTCGGCCCTGCATTGTAGGAGCCAATCAGTGTTACTTGTGCGGTTGCCGGATCGATAGTCACGAGCTGAGCTTCTTTCCCAGCAACACTGTTGCCGGTCGAACCGTAGAGGACACCTGTGGTCGGATGGAATGCGAGCCCCGTAATGGGATAGTTACCACCCGCAACGTCATTAAGAGGGCCGACATCCTGAACCACGGTGCCGTTGGCAGAATTGAGTATGTAAAGTTCGCCAGGACCCCCTGCGGCACTGGAAGCGAATAGGGTCCCCGCATCAACTCGTGAAGCAATAGTAAGCATGCCTAAAAGGCAAAGAAACAAGCGAATTGTTTTCATGAGCGTGTTCTTTCTGTTAGTGGACCAGTTCAACAAAGCTATCAAAGCATGGCTGTATCATGCTAACCAACATCATTGTTTGTCAAGATTTTCGATAACCATAACTCCACAGAGTCTTAGGATTGCGCTCTAGAGAGAAACGCTGGCGCAAAAAAGTTGCAAGGTGTATCAGAAAGATACAATGCAAGAGAACCTTTTTTGCGACGCGGTTCTAAGAAATAGACTTTTTGTGAGACCAAGCTGACTTACAGAAGCAGTTGGACAGAGGTAAGAAAGCGTTTGGCAATGCCATCCAAGAAATAAGAGCACGAACATTCTTGCTCACACTTCAAATACTCTAATCCAAGGATCAAAAAGATGGCACGCATTCAACCTATCAGCAAAGAGACTGCCGATTCCGCAACGGCTCAACTTCTGGATACCGTGAAAAAGAAAATGGGGATGGTCCCCAACCTCGTCGCGACGATGGCTAATTCGCCCGCCGTTGCTAACGCCTATCTGGGTTTCAGCCAGCAGCTAGCGACGGGGTCGCTAACTCCCCGCCTACGGGAACAGATTGCCTTGGCGGTGGGTGAAGAAAATAGCTGCGACTATTGCCTGGCGGCTCACACGGCCCTCGGCAAAGGGGCAGGGCTCTCGGAGTCTGAGACTTGTGACGCGCGGAAGGCAGAACCCAAGGACGACGCGGAGCGAGTTGCTCTGGAGTTTGCCCAGAAAATCGTGAAGGATCGAGGCAATGTTTCCGACGACGACATTCGCCAGGTCCGAGTGGCTGGGTATACTGATGAAGAGATATCCGAGATCGTGGCGAATGTGGCACTCAACATTTTCACGAACTATTTCAATCACGTTGCGGGCACGGAAGTGGATTTCCCTGCGGCGCCGGCGATGTCAAGCTGTTGAAATCCGTGTAGCCGGAACGAGCAACAAGAGTTCCGGCAATGCAGTGCTCAAGAGCAGTGTATTGTCGGAACTGCTCACGGCTCGTTCCGGCCTAGATGTTGTCATTGTGCCAGGCGATTGAGAATCCTTCATGAATCGAGACAACGACACTTGGGTTGCCCAACTGAGCAGCGCGGGAGCGGAGCGTGAGGTGGCACTCACCGAGCTGCGAGTGGTGTTGTTTCGGAATTTGCGTAAGGCACTTGCGGGTCGTCCCCACGTTGACAACTCTTTTCTCGAAGATGCTGTGCAGGATGCGCTGCTGCGGATACTTGATCGACTCGATCAATTCCAAGGCCGCAGTCGGTTTGTTACTTGGGCGACATCGATTGCAATCCGTGTGGCACTCGGCGAACTGCGCCGGAGTCGCTGGAAAGACGTGTCGCTCGACTCGGTGCTGGACGATACAGATTACGCACCGACTCGTGCCGTCGACTCTTCGCCGAGCCCAGAGTTGCTGGTCCAGCAGGAAGCATTGTTTCACAAACTGCACGAGTTGATCGAGACAGCCTTGACCGAAAAGCAGCGCGCCGCCTTGCTCGCGGAACTGCGTGGCATGCCCCAAGACGAGATCGCCCGGCACCTGGGGAGCAACCGCAACGCTCTTTACAAACTTACTCACGACGCCCGCAAGAAACTCAAGTCCGCCCTGCAAAATGCGGGCTATCGGGAAGACGAATTGGAGCTCACCTACTGAGACATTCATCATGGCATTTTCCAAACGAGAAATCGAAAACTTGCTGCGGTTGGTGAGTCGCACCAAGGACGCCGAGCTGAATTGCGAGGAGTGCCTAGCTCTGGTAGCTGAGTTTGCCGAGCAGCATCTGGCTGGCAAGTCAATTGGTTCTGGCTTACAGGCGGTCGAGCAGCATCTCGCGGTCTGCGACGAGTGCCGTGAAGAGTACGAGGCACTGTTGGTGACGTTGGGTAAGATTGATGACGACTCCCCGGCTTAAATCTCAAGATGTCGCAATTAGTGCGTCCATCGAATAGCTCTAGCGCCCTCTAGGTAAGTTAGTTAATCTAGGTTCACCAGAAACAGGAGGTGAACCGATGTTAGCTTACTCGAAGGAATTTCGCCGTGAGGTCTTGGCGGCTTGTGATGGAGGTGGTGGCA
>NZ_SJPS01000007.1 GCF_007860015.1 Bythopirellula polymerisocia | reverse complement strand
CTTCGCTCCCAGGGCGTGCACCCGGTCGCGGAGATCGTACTCCGTCTGGCCGAACAGGTTCGAGTCGTCCTTATCGGCCAGCAGCTTAGCCACGCGCTTACGCTCCTGCTCAAAGCAGCCCTCTAAACGCTCGTATAGGAGCTGTTCTTCTTCGTTGATGTCCAAAGATTCCTGGGGAGATGTGGACATGATCGACTCCTAGAAATGTGGAAAATAGGAAGACTTACCCGCACAACAGAATTAGAGCAAATTTCACACCTACTTTCGAGACGCTCACACGGAGAGTGGAAAAGCATAGTATTTGACTTGAGCAGCCTCCGCCGATGCCCTAAAATGCGTGGCTCGAATCCCTGCGACGCATAGCGTCGCGGCTTAGTTCTATCAACCACTAGCCACCAACCACTCACCACACCAATGCAACGCACATTTATTCTACTGAAACCTGACTGTGTCCAACGCCGCCTGATGGGGCAGATCATTTCCCGCTTCGAGCAAAAGGGGCTCAACTTTGTCGCCATGAAGATGCTGCGGATCACGCCCGATCTGGCCAAGCAGCACTATGCCGAGCACGTCGAGAAGGGATGGTATCCCACCCTCGAAGGCTTTATCACGGGGGGCCCGGTGATGGCGGCTGTGGTCGAAGGGTTAGAGGCCATTCGCGTGGTGCGCGACATGCTTGGTGCCACCAACGGCTTAAATGCCGCTCCGGGCACGGTCCGCGGCGACTTCAGCAGCAGCCGACAGATGAACCTGGTTCATGGCAGCGACAGCCCCGAGGCCGCCGAGCGAGAAATAGCGTTGTACTTCAAGACAAGCGAATTAGTCGACGATACGCCGACCATCACCCCCTGGATGCGCGCAGCGGATGAATAATAGCAGCGGGCAGCTGTCCAGTAAGCAATTAACGCCCATGGGTTGCAACCCATGGGCGTTAATATGAAAAACCAAAATTCTTGGTTCGCTACGCTTTTTGCTGCTTCCAACAGCGAGGTCGTACCACATCGGTTGCCAGGCCGAGTTTTTCGAGCAGAACGATAGTAATCCAAGTGACGTCGAATTCCCACCATTTGTGCCCGTGGGCCGCGGCGCGCTGATCTGCGTGGTGGTTGTTGTGCCAACCTTCGCCATTGGCCCAGAGGCCAACCAGCCAGTTGTTACGGCTATTGTCGTCGGTCTCGTAATTTCGATAACCCCAAACGTGGGTGACCGAGTTCACGCTCCAAGTGATGTGCCAGGTAAGTACCGTTCGAACAAAGACACCCCAAACCAAGAGGCTTGCGCCGAACTGCACTCCGGCAGCGACCGAACCTCCGAGTGGCCAACCAATCAAAAAGCCGGCCAGGAAGAACACCACCATCGAAGCGGCATAAACCTTCAGCCAGTTCTCGCTCTTTTCAAGTTTCATATAGAACGGGTCTTTTAGGATATCACGGGTAAATCGTTGATAGTCGTAGACATTGGTAAACTCCCGATTCTGAAACATCAACCAGCCAAAATGTCCCCAGAGGAAGTTCACCAACGGACTGTGGGGATCAGGTCGATCGTCGGAGTGCTTGTGATGGATGCGATGCATGGCGATCCAGCAAGCAGGTGTATCCTGCATGGTGCAGACCCCGAGTATGGCAAACGTGTGCTCAAGCCATTTGGGGGTCACGAACCCCTGATGAGTTAGTAGGCGATGGTAGCATAGGTTGATGCCCAGCGTCCCAAAGACGTAAAGCCCTAGGATGGCGAGTACAACCCCCGTCCAACTGAAGAAGTAGGGAAAAAAAGCTAAACATGCCAGCACATGCACTGCAGGGATTCCAACTGCATAGCGCCAGCGTACTCGGATCGGATTGACTGCCGTAGCAGGCCACTCGAGATGGTGCGGCCCGGCATGCTCGTGCCCTTGCGGGGTGACGTATTCCTCGTCAGCGACGTGTTCCTGGTGTTCGGGAAGTGTATCGGTGGCCATGGGTCTTGCTCGAAAGGGTCGCGGCTTTCAGGTTCTTATTGCCACTCATTATACCGAATTTCGAGAGCAGAATAAATGGCGTCCCCTCTGTAAAACATTCGATTTTGAGTGTGCGAAGTCGCACACAGGGGATCACAAATTGCACAATTAGTGAGGAATCTGACGGCCATGGGGGTCCTGATCGGAAGTTTCCAACTCCGCCGCTAGTTGCTCTTGAATCTGCTCATCGATGTAATGCTCGACACGGTGGGCCGGTTCATGCACATGATCCAACGGCATTCCCAACTGTTCCACGAGGTAGGTTTCCCACAAGCGATGCGAGCGGACCAGCCTGCGGGCCGCTTCACGCCCTTGGTCTGTAAGCTGCAAACTTCCGCTAGCCTGTTCAATATTTCCACTCCGTTGCAATTGGAAGATAGAAACACTTGCCAACCAACCTCCACCAACGGCGGCTGCCGTTTCGGCAATCGAGAATTTCTTACTGCTTTTGAGCTCCTCGATTCGATAGAGCATGGCCAACACATCGTCGCGCAATACCAACAACGACATCCGTATATTGCGAAGAACACTGCTGATGAGACCATACCTAGGCGATACCAGTACAGCGATCGCATACAGACAACCCGCCGCAACAGTCATCATGCCGCTAATGCTGGTGTCCCAGTAGGTAGCCCACCAAAAGCCCAGCACAGCAGCAACTGCACCGATCAAAACCGAGAGCACGACCATCCATCCCAACCGATCACTAAGCAAATGTGCCGTCGAAGCAGGGACGATTAACATCGCCACAACCAGAATCGATCCCACGGCTTCAAACGAGGCCACAGTTGTCACTGACACGAGTACCATCAATAGGTAGTGCATTTTGGTGGCGGAGAAACCCATTGTGGTCGCCAAGGCCGGATCAAATGCACTGAGCTTTAGTTCTTTCCAAAGCATGATCAAGACAGCGAAATTCAGTAGCAGCACCACTAGCGACGTAAAGAGTTGCCGAGGCAATCCAGCCACACGTTCTCCGAACGGTACATACTCCAGGGCACCCTCATAAACGCAGCCGATATCGAAATGCAACCCTTCGGTAAATTGTTTTACCAGGACGACTCCAACGGCAAACATTGCGGTGAAAACGATGCCCATGCTGGCGTCGCTGGGAACTCGCAGATACTGGTGGAGTGTTTGGGTCATGAACGTGGTAAGCAGTCCGGCAATCACCGCTCCCACAAACATAGGAACCATGCTGCGAGATCCCGTCAACACAAACGCCACGACCAGCCCAGGCAGCACTGCATGGGAAAGTGCATCCCCCATCATGCTCATCTTTCGCAGTATCAGGAAGCAACCAACCAGCGCGCATGCAGCATTCACGGTGATCCCCGTGAGCATGATCCATGTACTCGTCGAGGGTTCACTGAACGATGCAATTACAGCAATAGTTGACTCAACAAACATATTACAAATAGCCGAGACTCAACGAGTCGCAGGTACTCTAGGTTTCAGGGCTTAACTCATGGGGCGACTCAGGCACCTCTGCCAATACTGCTGGAAGCCGACCCTCGGCAGCTAACTCTTCTTCTAATTTGACAAGCAATGCTTCAGGGAGCATGTGCTCTACATCATCGGCATCGCGGTCGACATGGTCGGGGGCGATGTTGGCATAATCCATCAAATACAATTCCCACAGGCGGTGAGCTTTTGTGAGCTGCGCCGCACGATGCACACCCAGCGGGGTCAACTGCACTTGCTCCTCCCCCCATTCAATTAGTTCCTCGTCACGAGCACGCTCCAGTACACGCTCCAGTGAATTCCAGTGGCGATATTCTCGCACGCTTTCCAGCGGGATCACGGGTGATTCCGGCAATTGTGGCTCGCTCAACTCGTACAGGGTCCGTAGCAAATGCTCGTCAGCTATACGACGACGCAGACGATACTCCACCAATAGTCGAGCAACCAAACCCTTCTGCGGCGCAAACAACAGCGATACCAAGAATAAGAAAGAAGCCGTGAGCACGATAGCTGCCCCCGCGGGATAGCCGCGTCCTAAACGTGTACCCAAGACACCTGCTGCGGCACCGAATCCGCAACTCACTAGTAACATCACCGAGAGCCGGTTGGTCCAAAACCGTGCCGTTGCCGCGGGCAGGATGATCATCGCCGCCATCAAAATCACCCCGACAATCGGGAGGCCGACGATGGTCACAACAGCCAGCGCTGCCATCATCGCGAGATCGAGCCAGAGCGTAGGCCACCCCTGCGATTGGGCGAAGTCTGTGTCGAAGCATACGACCAAGAATTCTTTGTAGAATAGTGCAACCATTGCCAACACGACGACAGCCACCCCGGCTAGGAGCAATACGTCGCTATTGAGCATCCCGCCTGGTTCACCAAATAAATAGGCGTGTAGTCCGGCTTTATTACCGCCGGTCGAAGGCTTTTGCACAACTGACAAGAGGACCACACCGGCACCAAAAAACGTGCTCAGCACAATCCCGATCGCGGCATCCTCCTTCGTACGGGTCCAACGCAGGATTACAGTCACCGCTGCGATCGCGGCTAACCCACTAGCCAAGGCACCGAGTGATAATCCGAGCAAGTGTCGATTTCCCGTAATGAGAAAGGCCAGACACACTCCGGGCAGTGCCGCATGGGCGAGCATGTCTCCCACGAGCGCCCTGCCTCGCAGAACGGCAAAGCTGCCCACAACCCCGGACATGCCACCTAAGAGGGCCGTGCCGATCATCACTTTGTCGCTGAGCGAAAGACTGATCATTGGAGGGGTTTGCTTCGCCGGATCGCTTCGGCAGCCTCGTCGAGAATCGTCAGACGACCGCCGTAGGTTTTCTGCAGATTTTCGTTTGTAAAGGTCTCTTCGACCGGCCCACAGGCGATCAGCCGCATGTTCAAGAGGATGACGTAATCGAAATAGTCACTGACGGTCTGCAGATCGTGATGCACCACTAGCACCGTCTTACCCGATGTTCGGAGTTCTTCGAGTAGTTCCACAATGGCAGACTCTGTTGCCGCATCAACGCCTGCAAAGGGTTCGTCGAGAAAATAGATCTGGGCTTCTTGGGCAAGGGCCCGTGCCAAGAACACACGTTGCTGCTGTCCGCCCGATAGCTGGCGAATCTGTCGCTTGGCAAATGCCCCCATGCCGACATGCTGCAAGGAACGGTCGGCAATTTCAAGTTCGGCCTTTCCTGGACGTCGAAACCAGCCCAGTCGACCGTAGGTTCCCATCAGGACTACGTCCCGAACCGTCACGGGAAAATCCCAGTCAACCGACTCTCGCTGTGGGACATAGCCGATCAGATGCCTTTGTTCTTCGTAGCTCTTGCCGTAGATCTCTACTTTGCCGCTGGCCAACTGCACCAATCCCAGGGCAGCTTTTATAAGTGTCGTCTTGCCCGCTCCATTGGGACCCACGATGCCGACAAGCTTTCCCTCGGGAATTTCCAGATCAATATCCCAAAGCACTGGCCGCCGGTGATAGGCAACCGTCATATCATGAACTTCAAATGCGGTCTGACTCATGAATAGGAATCTCAATGGACTGGTCTCTTCTGCGACCAGTTCTGTCTCTTAAGGCGAAAGGGCGTTGACGATCGTTAGCACGTTGTGACGGATCATACCCGCGTATGTACTGTCCTCAGTCCCGGCAGGACCCAGGGCATCGGCATAGAGCTCCTCCTCGGGGACCTTGAGATCGTGTCCTGCAGCTTTACACGGTTCCACCAAGGCACGCACCGTCCGTGGGGCAACAGCCGACTCAACAAAAACAGCCGGAACCTTACGCTCGACCAACATTTTCTGGATTTCCTCCTGATGGGCCAGATCAATTTCATCCTCGGTACTGATCCCCTTGAGGCCAAAGACCTCGAGGCCATACGCCTTGCCAAAATAGCCAAACGCATCGTGAGCTGTTACCAACACTCTACGATCTGCTGGAATCTGAGCGATCTCCGTTCTGCAATACGAGTCCAACTCACGCAACTCCGCCGCATACTCTGCAGCATTCGCCCGGTAGTCTTCGGCATGGGTTGGGTCAAACTCAGCCAGCATCTCCGCCACATCATTCGTGCAATCAGCCCACAGTGCCACATCATGCCACAAATGGGGGTCGTAGTGTCCAGCAAATTCGGGTGGTTCACGCAGTCGAGAGTCATTGCGCTCGACAATACCTTCTGTCACTGCAAAGGTCCCTTTTTGCCGGGCCATCTGCACAAACATCTCCGTCATGCGCCCTTCCAGGTGCAAGCCATTATAAAAAATCGCGTCGGCATCATTAAGTTTTCCGACATCCGACGCAATCGGCCGATAGAGATGGGGATCCACTCCCGGACCCATTAAAGCGTCTACTTTCACATACTCTCCGCCAATCCGTGTGAGCATTTCGGCCACTTGGCCGGTAGTGCAGACGATCTTGATAGGATAAGATCCTCGAAATGTCTGGCCTTGAATGCCTTCGGATAGTTGCGTTACTGAATCTTGGCAACCCGACAAAGCGATAAGCGCGAAACCTACAAGTAAATTTCTGAGGCAATCAAATATGTAGTGAACAACTGGTCTTGGAGTTCTTTGCATGACATCTCGTCTTTTAAGGGTATTGAACTTGATCTTCCATTAGTTGCCTGGCTTTAGCTCTAGCCTTTGTCCAGTTTCCCTTCTGGGCGAGATGAAGAATCTCTCCCAGCCATTGGGCTTCTTGGGTCGAGATTTCGTTTTTCTCCAAACCTGCCTCAATTTCTTTCTGTACTTGTGCTAGTCGCGAACCATCGTGTCTGTTGCAGGACGAATAAAGTGCGGAACTTAGATCATAAGTTTGCTTACTAACCTTTTCATACTTACTAGGAAGCACCAAAAAGGCCGCAACGAGTGTGCCCAGGACACCTGCAATCACAATCTTTTTTTTGTGGTCTTGTACACTCATTGTTTAGAAATCCTGGCTAAATAATTCGCCTTCAGCGATGCTGGACATTTCAGCCCAAAGCAGCAGATCAACATCTTCCGACACGAACTGCACTGCCGCGTCGCCGAAGCACACATTGCCTCCTCCGGGGTGCTCGGCGTACATCTGTCCTACATGGAGGGTGGGGAAATTTACCGGATGGATAATTGGAAAACCAGTGATGTCCAGTTCTCCTCCCGATGGTCCACCATGAACCAACACGAGCGTTGCGGCAGCATCGTCGCCATTTTCTGGAGACAAGAACTTCGGCAAAGTCAAAGCACCAGGGACAACCCCTACCCAGGTCTTGTCGCTCAACGCCGATGAATGTTCGCCCAAAAAAATAGTATTAGATAATCCATCAGCGATTTCGCGAAACTCGGTAACTGAATTTCGATAAAAAGGCCCATCTGCGACCTTTGAGACATCCCCCTCAACTTGAACTACAGCAGTCTCACTTGTATAGATGTTAGTAAATATCAGAGCCGTAGGGTCCGCACCACATTCGCCCCAACAAGATTCCTGACCGTGGCTGGCAACAAAGTGCGAGCGGCCAACTTCGACTTGCCGTCCTTCTATCATCAGCGGATTCCCGGAAGGATCGGTTACCAAGAACGGCTCTCTGGGACCAGAACTTGTCGGACACAAAAAAGTTTCTAAGGTAGTTCCAATAGCCTGCTCGTGTCGGGGGTCCCATAAAGGAATTTTTGGGTCGGTTTGGTTACTGATGGCGGATTGCTCTAGCTGAGGAAGCAAATAGGCCCCCCAAGCCCATCCGGGTGGGGCGTCCCAGGTGGAAGGGTCTCGCGTTGCTGGTGGAGGTGAACTGGTCGAATTTGAGGCATAGCCAGGAGGCAACCTCCGTTGACTGCTCTCAAAACCATGCATCGCTAGGCCCAATTGCTTGAGGTTATTGACGCACTGCATCCTCCGGGCAGCCTCGCGCGCCGCCTGAACGGCGGGCAACAATAAAGCAATCAAGGTGCCTATGATGGCAATGACTACAAGCAATTCAACCAAGCTGAAACCGCGAATTCTCAACCGATTCATAACCTATTTTCCACAGGGACATCGATGTGTAGCCTGTGCTACATTTGCCTTTAAGTGTATCATTGGCTAAACTTGTTGCAAGGGGAGAAAGAAAATATTCTCGGATTTAGAGAGATTCGCTTTTGGCAACCAAAAAACAAAAGATTAATCGCCATTCTCGCGTCCGTTCCGATCATCGCACGGAGCTGGCTGAGGACTATGTCGAGGCTATCGCCGATATTGTCGATGCCAGTGGCACTTGTCGAGCCGTAGATTTAGCTCAGCAATTTCAAGTAAGCCACGTTACGGTCAATCGTACTATTAGTCGCCTGGAACGAGACGGCTACGTCACCACTGCCCCTTATGCCCCTATTGAACTCACGAAAGCTGGACGTCGGCTGGCTGAGACCTCACAGCAGCGTCACGAAGTGGTGTTCCAATTCTTATTGGCGATTGGAGTTGGCGAGTCTGCTGCTGCTGCCGACAGCGAGGGGATCGAACATCATGTCAGCCCAGAGACTCTCGCTGCGATGAAAGCTTTCTTAGACGAGCAGTAGTCTTAACATCTGGGATCTCTCAACCCTCTTCAAGAGTGGATGAGTCTGAACAAGGCCGTAGGATTTTTCAGATGGAAAGGGGATTAAATCCGGTAATTTGCGACCTGAGCGTGCCATTTTAGCCGAACTTCGCAGGATTTGCTTTCTTCCTTTGGCGGGTGTGGTATCCTATAAGCAACAGTGTTGAGTGTTAACGATTCCCTTGGTGCGTCGCAGCCTGCCATGCGGTTCATGAATTTTCATTATGTGAAGCGTTACCGCATGGAGATGAACCTCCTGCGTTGGCAGGCTCCTATGCTGCGGTTGCCGCATGGGTATCTCTTAGTTCCCTGGCACCATTCTCTTACTCAACGTCATGCTGAAGTGAAGTATCATAGCTTCCAGGGAGGGATCGATGCCCAAGTTTTCCCGTGTCTAGCTGAATTGGAAGGCTGCCAGAGGCTGATGTCAGAAATTAAGGCAAAGGATGGCTTCGTGCCCGAAGCGACTTGGCTAGTCGAGTACGTCGGAGCGGGTTTTCGCAACGCTGAATACTGTGGCACGATCCAGGCGGTCCGGACTCAAAAGAATGGCGCAAACATTCAAAACGTCGGTGTAGTTGCCGACCATCGAGGCCTGGGGCTGGGTAAGGGATTGCTGGTGGCCAGTTTATTGGGTATGCAGCAGGTGGGAATCACTCGCGTTGGCCTTGAAGTAACGGCCGAAAACCGCAGTGCCGTGCAGCTCTACCAGCGGCTTGGTTTTCGCTCGGTCCGCACCCTCTACAAATCAGTTGAACTTGCCTGTATCCCCGCAGGAAGTTAGGCTTGCTGCATTGCTCGTGGGGCCGAATCCTTCGTCTGAACCGAGCTTCACTGGATACTTGGCGATTTCAGGATTTGCATCCCTCGATGACTGCTACCACCGATAAAAAACTCCCCCATACGATCTTCTCACATCGGCTGGCCAATGGTATGTCGCTGGTTGGCGAACCGAACAACTCGGTCCAGTCTGCCGCAATAACACTGCTTGTGCCGTGTGGCTACAGTGCCGATCCTGTTGATCGCCTGGGCCTTGCATCGGTGTTGTGTGACATGGTGCTTCGCGGAGCAGGCAGTCGCGACAGCCGGGCTTTGATCAATGATTTAGAAGTTCTAGGTGTCGAGCGAGGCGAGTCCGTCGGTGCGACGCAGACTAGTTTCAGCGCGGCCACACTCGCAGACAGTCTCTACGAGATGTTGGCTATCTACTCCGACATCGTACGTCGGCCCCATTTGCCAGGTGATCAACTGGACGCAGGCAAATCGGTTTGTTTACAGGAGATCTATTCTATCGATGATGAACCGTCACAAAGACTCATGATCGAATTGCGGCGGCGGACTTATCCCGAACCATGGGGACGTTCGAGCCACGGTAGTGAAGCGGGAATAGCTGCCATCTCCTCTCCACAGCTTACCGAGCACTGGTCACACTATTATCGTCCGAATTCCGCTATCCTGGGGGTGGCTGGAAATTTCGAGTGGGAACAGCTTGTAGATCATGTCGAAGAGTTATTCGGCGATTGGCAAGTGAACGATGTTCCTATGATCGTCGAAAAGCAAGCTGACATGGGTGCCCCCCATCTTGAGTATGACTCGAATCAATGCCATATTGGCATTGCCTATCCGAGTGTCCCCTACCGAGATCCGGACTATCTGAGGGCCTGGGCTGCAGTGGGTGTTCTCAGTGGCGGGATGAGCTCGCGACTCTTTACTGAGGTCCGCGAACGCCGTGGACTCTGCTATACCGTGAGTGCATCTCTCCAAACGCAACTTGATCGGGCTCGTGTGCTTTGCTATGCGGGGACATCAGAAGAACGTGCCCAGGAAACATTGGACGTGACCCATGCTGAGCTTTTGAGACTGCGAGATGGCGTGTTGCCGGAAGAGCTTTCCCGGCTGAAAGCTCGTATTAAGAGCGGGCTGATCATGCAGCAGGAGTCCACAAGCTCGCGGAGTGGGTCGATTGCCCGGGAATGGTATCACCTCGGCCGTGTCCGCACTCTTGTTGAGCTTGGCCAATTGGTAGACGAATTGACCGGTCCTATGATCAACGAGTATCTCGAGTCGCATCCTCCACGGGACTTTACTTTTGCTACGTTAGGACCACGTCCCTTGGAGTTGCCCCGTGAAGTTTCGTAGTCACACGCTCGACAATGGCCTGGAAATTGTCGCCGAATGCAATGACACTGCTCACTCAGTGGGCCTGGGTTTTTTCGTCCGCACCGGCGCAAGAGACGAAACCGACGAAGTCGCCGGTGTGAGCCATTTCTTGGAGCACATGGTATTTAAGGGAACTCCGCGCCGGTCGGCGGATGATGTAAACCGTGAGTTCGATGAATTGGGGGCCCATTACAATGCCTTCACGAGCGAGGAAAACACGGTCTACTACGCCTCGGTGCTGCCCGAATATCAGGAGGGAGTGATCGACATACTAGCCGACATTATGCGTCCCAGCCTTCGCGAGGAAGACTTCGACATGGAGAAGAAGGTCATCATCGAAGAGATCCAGATGTATGCCGATCAGCCGCCGTTTGGCATGGACGACAAAATCAAAGAACTCCACTACGGCCTGCACCCCTTAGCTCGTAGCGTGTTAGGGACCGAGTTCACCGTTGGCGAACTCGCCGTCGAACAAATGAGGGATTACTTTGAGTCGCGATATGCATCGGACAACCTATTCGTCGCTGCGGCTGGAAAGGTTGACTTCGATGCCTTGGTCAAGCAGGTGGAAAGCCGCTGCGGCCAATGGAAACCAGCTTTGACGGTCAGGGACTTGCCCCCTTATCATTCTCATTCAAGTTTTCAATGTGTGGCCCGTCCGGCGTCAACTCAGCAGTATGTCTTGCAGTTGGCTGACGCCCCCGCTGCGGAAGACGACCGACGATTTGCCGCCAAGCTCTTGGCAACCATGTTTGGTGATGATTCTGGGAGTCGACTCTATTGGGAGCTTGTCGATCCTGGAATTGTGGAGAGTGCCAGCACGGGCCACTACGAATATCAAGGGGCAGGGATGTATTTCAGTTGGCTGAGTTGCGCCCCCAAAGACGCCGCCGAAAACTATTCTCGGATGAGCGAGCTTCAAGGTGTTGCGCAGCAACAAGGTTTCACAGAGCAAGAACTTCATCAGGCCAAAAGCAAGGTCAAGGCCCGAGTCGTGCTTGGCAGTGAGCGGCCTCGCAATCGACTATTCAATGTCGGTGGCAACTGGCTCCAACGCCGCGAGTATCGAAGTGTGGCCGATGATCTAAAAGCTCTCGAAGCCGTGACAATCAATGAGATCGAGCAAGTGCTCACTGATTTCCCGCTAACTCGGCACACAACAGTCACGATCGGCCCGTTAGAATCCTGGCCGACCTAATGTTGTCCATGTAGATACTTCTCAAGCTCGCTTTTACGAAACTGAACCGCGTCCCAAGACTCGTCGGTTAGCAAATCCCGCCGATTATCGGGTACAACGTAGGCATGACATTCCTGCTCAGCACCATCTGCGGTAATGGCTACAACCGGAATCCGCTTGTAGAAACTAGATTCGTAGGTATCCAATTCGAACAGCGTGTCGTCGTCGAGATCGTCGTAGAGAAGTCCATTCACGACCAAATCTTCCTCTGCCCGAATGATCCCCGGATAGACAGCATTCTTCACTCGAAAGATGGCGTAGCCGCGCAGTGTCGCCGGCCGAGCAGGGAACTCACCGATGGAGATGCGCTGCCACACCTCAGGAAACATCAACGTGCCGTATGTAAACAATCGCATTAAATCGCTCGGGTTTGGGCAATGAATCTGCTGATTCATGCCTACAAACTTAACGAAACGGCTTCACAAGTTCCAGAGTAGACATGATTTAACTTATTCAACCCGTTATAGGCCGCCACTTTGTAGCATTCAGCAAGGGTCGGGAAGTTGAATACGTTATTCACGAAGAATTCGGCATCTCCTCCCAGGGCCATGACCGCTTGGCCGATATGCACCAGCTCCGTGGCACCGGTGCCGATAACATGGACGCCAAGAATTTTATGCGTATCCTGGTGGATGAGCATCTTAAGCATCCCCAGCTCATCACCCAGGATTTGTCCCCGGGCGATTTCTCGGTAGTTGGCGATTCCCGCTTCGTAAGGAATCCCCTCAGCAGTAAGCTGTTCTTCGGTTTTGCCGACCATCGAGATCTCCGGCACGGCATAAATGCCGTAGGGGAATAGCGATGTGTTGTAATTGGTCACGTCGCTGCAACCGAATGCATGGCAGATCGCTCGGCGACCCTGTTCCATGCTCGTCGAAGCCAATGCAGGAAAGCCGATCACATCGCCAGCAGCATAAACATGTTCGATGTTCGTTTGATAAAATTCGTTGACTTGGAGTCGTTCTCGATCGTCGAATTCGATACCTACATTTGCCAGGCCCAATTCGCTACACACTCCTTGGCGACCGACGGCATATAACAGGGTTTGAGCCCGCAGCGTCTTGCCAGATTCGAGCTGAGCCTGAACAAGACGGTGTGTTGTTCCATTGACGGACTCCACTTCCTCGATGCGTTCAACTTTCTCACCGAGGCGCAAAGTGATTCCTAGTTGACGCATGAAATACTGGAAAGCGTCAGCGATCTCTTGGTCCAAGAATCCCAGTACACTTTTCCGACCCTCGACGAGCGTCACTTGGACCCCAAGCGTTGCCAAAATACAAGCGTACTCGGTTCCGATCACACCGCCGCCTACTACGATCATCGTCCGAGGTAGATGATTGAGACGCAACACCTCGTCGCTGGTAAAGATACTGCTCCCGTTGAATGGAACCGAATCTGGTCGAGCTGGTTTAGTACCCACTGCTACCAGAAACCGTTCGGCTGAGACGCGTTCTTCTCCGTTTGGGCCGTCGATAGCTAATTCGTTCGGACCGGTGAATCTCGCCTTGCCCCACAGGAGGTCAATCCCATTGCGATCAAACTGGTCACGAATTACATCCCACTCGTGTCGAATTACCCGCTGGGAAAAACTTACCAACTCGGCGACTGTGATATCCTTACGTCCCTTTTTCGAGCTTCCGAAATGACCTCGATGGCTGGCACCGGTCAAATGCAATGCGGCTTCTCGAAGGGCTTTTGAAGGGATTGTGCCTGTGTTGATCTGGGCACCTCCCAATACTTGCTTCTTTTCGATGATCGCCACACGCTTGCCGAGCTTGGCGGCTTGGATGGCACCCTTCTGGCCGGCGGGACCAGTGCCGATTGCAATACAATCGTAGTGTCTCATGGGAGGGAGGTTCCCTGGGGGGTGAGCTGGCAAGGCGGGGGGTAACGAAACAGGAACGAAGTTCCTTATCCGCATCGACGCATCATACCGAATCAGATGAGAAAGTGAAACCTTGCCGGAATTACCGGTAGACTAGGCGGGCGAAGCCCTTCCGCATACAACGGTTGTAGGGAAACAACCAATTTCAAGATCCAAATGTCATGTCCTTGTTCGCCGCCGCCGAGGCAGAAAACCGCCGCCAAGCCCAGCCGCTCGCCCTGCGAATGCGCCCTCGAACCTTGGCTGAGTTCGCTGGTCAGCAGCATTTTCTTGGCGAAGGGAAATTGCTTCATCGGCTTATCAAGGCAGATCGGTTGTCGGCACTGCTATTCTATGGCCCGCCAGGGACGGGGAAGACAACGTTGGCTCACCTCCTGGCGACGGAAACCCGTTGTCGATTTCGACAACTCAATGCCGTCACCAGCGGTGTGAAAGACCTGCGTGGATTAATCGACGAGGCTCGTGATATTCTGGCCGCCGAAGGGCTTCGAACTCTGCTCTTTGTCGACGAGATCCATCGCTTCAATAAATCACAGCAGGATGCTCTCCTGCCTGACGTGGAAGAAGGCACAGTTGTGTTGGTGGGGGCAACTACTTCCAACCCGTTCTTCGCGGTCAATAGTGCCTTGGTCAGTCGCAGCCGCGTGTTCGAATTCCAGCCTCTCAGTACCGAGGACATTACACTTCTGCTCAAACGCACCTTGGCAGACAGCGAACGTGGACTGGGAGCAATACCGGTGAACTTGCATGAAGACGCTGCTAGGTTTTTAGCTGAGACGTGCGACGGCGACGCCCGCCAAGCACTCTCTGCCTTAGAAATCGGCGTACTCTCCTGCGATGATCGTCCAGTCGAATTCACGCTCGAACTCGCTGCCGAAAGCGTGCAGCGAAAGGCCGTGCAATACGACCGGGACGGCGACGCTCACTACGATGCCATCAGCGCCCTAATCAAAAGCATTCGCGGCAGCGATCCCGATGCGGGGATTTATTGGCTTGCACGCATGTTAGAGGGGGGCGAGGACATTCGATTTCTCTCTCGACGGCTGGTCATCTTGGCGAGCGAGGATGTTGGCAATGCTGATCCCCACGCTTTGCCATTAGCTATCGCTGCCATGCAAGCCTGTGAGTTTGTAGGACTTCCCGAGTGCCAGCTCAATCTTGCCCAAGCGGTTGCCTATCTGGCTTGCGCACCAAAATCAAATGCTGCCACGTTGGCAATTGGCGAGGCTCGAGCCGATGTTCGCCAAGGACGCACAGTGCCAGTCCCCACCCATCTACGCGACGGCCACTATGCCGGTGCCAAGCGTTTGGGCCACGGCGAGGGATATGAATACGCCCATATTGCAGAAGGGGGAGTCGCCGCCCAGGATTATCTAGGGGTCGAGCGAGAATATTATCGCCCCGTAGATCGCGGCTTCGAGCAGGAATTGGGCCAGCGGTTGAAAGCGATCCGTGCCAAACTGCGGTCAGCAAAGCCAATTCCAGGCATGGAGGATACTGCAGAGTGACAACTCCGTCCAAAGTACCTCCAAAACTTGAAGTTCCCTCCGAAAAAGTAGCCGTAATTCTAGTCGACCACGGTTCGCGCCGAGCGGAGAGCAATGACCTACTTCTGGACGTAGTAGTAGCGTTTCGAGCAAACTCTTCGTGGTCCATTGTCGAACCGGCCCACATGGAACTGGCTGAACCCTCGATCGCCACAGCCTTCGGCCGCTGCGCTGAGCAAGGGGCAACACTGGTAATCGTATTTCCATATTTTCTCTCTCCTGGGCGGCACTGGCACGAGGATATCCCGCGCCTGGCAGCTGAAGCTGCTGCCGCCTGGCCTAAGATTCGGCATTTGGTCACTGCTCCGCTAGGACTCCACCCCCTAATGCTCCAAGTGATCGACCAGCGAATTGCCGCTTGTCTTTCGCGAGTTGCGGGTGACAGCACGCAATGCGAACTGTGCAGCGATAGCACTGGCTGCAATTTGTTGCCCTGAAAAACCTGAGTTGATTGACTTTTCCGACTGGGTAAAGTTTAGCGGCACAAACTGGATTGCCGATACCACTCGCAGGCGGTTTATGGATCGAGCGCAAGTAAGCGCGCAGCTCCACCTCTCGTCAAAACCTTTCTCATCTCAGGAATCGTGTCCGATGCTTCGCATTATTGCACTACTTATTGCTCCTTGGTTTTTCTTTGCATCAAGCTTGCATGCCGAACCCATCGTGCCCGGCAGCGGCGAAAAAGTTGAGATAGTCGGCGACAACTTTGAGGACGTCAGCTGGTCGTACGTCATGAACGGCCAAAAAGCGAGCCATGAACAAGATGAGGAACAACGACCGCCGGGAGGCCGCTCGCGAAATGGCCGCTGGTACGAAAGTGCCATGCGCGGCCAACCCGACTTTATCAAGCGTGTCCCCACCCCACCGAATGGATTAGCGGGAAGTAGAGGCGCGCTCATGCTCCGCACTTCTCTGTCTGGAATTCCAGGGCAGATCTCTAACACACAAATGCAAGATGACTTGCTGATGAGTGTGATGGGGCGGTTGGGTCAAGCGGTGCCGGTGGGCTGGACGCCCAGTTTTACGGTTCGCGTTTACTTGCCGCCCTTTGAGAAATGGGAGAATCGGACCGGCGCTTCGTTCGGAGTGCGTGGCGATTGCCGCGGCCGCAATCTCGATGGCCAAATTGAGGCTTATTGGCCAGGTTTTTTCATCCTCTTTCGCAGTGAGACCAGCAAGGGAATCGAGCAAGATTATGCACAGCTAAGCTTTCGCGCCCAGCAATCAGGCTTGGATCTGGCTGGACCAAAAATTATGGAACCAGGATGGTGGACTTTTGGCATGACTTTCACTCCCGACGGTCGCATTCATTACTACGCCCATGCGGGGATCGAAGATCTCGCCGAAGAAGATCATCTGTTCAGCACGTTTGCCTACGGTTGGGAATGTCTCTATTTCGACAACATGTTTGTCAACGTAGCCAATTGGGAAGACGGCCGGAACTGGTCGACCCCATGGGTAATTGATGATCCCCAGTTTTTCGTGATTCCGCCCGAGGGCCAAACTCTTGCGAATCTTGTTCGTAGGTCGGGATTCTCACGGGTTGCAAACCGTTCCGGCGGTGGCGGTCGGCCAAGGCCCTCATTCGGCAAGCCGGGCAACAGTTTCAACAAGTAGCCTTTGGGCGGCGATAAATTGAACTCGATATGCTATGTTGATTCTTTAATCACATTCATACACAGTTCTCGTTCCGCCCCTCCATGCTCGAACCACCTTGGGAATTCTGGATCGACGTCGGCGGCACATTTACTGATTGTCTCGCCAAGAATCCGGATGGCTCAATCCGGCGACACAAACTCTTAAGTTCCGCTGTCACCAAAGGCACTGTCGCCTCCGGTTCTTCGAGCGATCGAATTGTTGACCCCTCGCGCATCAGCGATCCAGCGAACTTTTGGTCCGGATTTAGTTGTACTTTGCTTAGTGAGGAAGGTACTGCGTTAAGTGAATCGACAGTCGTAGCCTTCGAACCGCAAACGGGCGAGCTACGACTGGCACCAGCATTGGAAGTACCGCCGCTTGCGGGTAGTACTTACGAATTGCGGTGTAAACTGGAAGCTCCAATCCTGGCAATTCGCTATCTGCTGGGTTTGCCACTCAATGAGTCGTTGCCCCCGGTGCGATTGCGATTGGGTACCACACGTGGGACGAATGCTCTCTTGACGCGAACCGGTGCCCACACGGCTCTGGCTATCACGCGTGGATTTGGCGATCTCTTAGAAATCGGCAGCCAGGAAAGACCCGATTTGTTCGCCCTGCGCGTAGTTAAGCCACCGCCATTGGCCGAGCGAAGCGTAGAGATCGACGAACGAGTCGCAGCGGATGGCTCGATACTCCGATCACCCGATCATGTTGACATTCGTAGCCAACTGAGTGAGCTTAAGTCTGATGGCATCGAGTCACTCGCTATTTGCCTGATGCACGCCGACTTGTATCCCGAACATGAGCTAATAGTCGAACAGATTGCCCGCGAGGTAGGCTTCCGCGAGATTAGCCGGTCGAGTGATGTTGCCCCGCTGGTGAAGATTGTTCCCCGCGCGGAAACCACGGTCGTCGACGCGTATCTCTGCCCCGTTCTGCGAGATTATCTCGATCATTTACACAACTCACTCCCGGGCAGTCAGATTAGGCTCATGACTTCTGCGGGCGGGCTGGTAGGTAGCGAGGCATTTCGGGGGCATATGAGCGTGCTATCAGGTCCAGCCGGCGGAGTTGTGGGATACGCTCAGATCGCTGCGGCGACTGGTTTTGAGCGCGCAATCGGCTTCGACATGGGAGGCACAAGCACCGATGTCTCCCGTTTCGATGGTACGTATGAATACGAGTACGAAACCCGCAAGGCAGGCGTGCGCTTGGTTACCCCCATGCTGGCAATTAACACAGTGGCCGCGGGTGGCGGCTCGATCTGCCGTTTTGATGGCACGCAACTCACTGTGGGGCCTGAGAGCGCGGGTGCCGACCCCGGACCCGCATGCTATGGCCGCGGCGGACCGCTTACGGTGACCGATCTCAATTTTTTTCTGGGCCGAATTGCTGTCGATCGATTTCCGTTTCGACTCGACCGTAAAGCCGTCGAGCGGCAACTCGACTCGCTCACAACCGAAGTTCTCACGGCCACCGGCGAGACTCTGACTTGCGGTGAACTTGCCGAGGGGCTTTTAACCATCGCCAATGCAAACATGGTACGCGCGATTCGCGGCGTTTCAATTGCCAAGGGAGCTGATCCCGCCGACTATCTGTTGGTCCCTTTCGGAGGTGCTGCCGCTCAACATGTGTGTGCCGTCGCCCGTGAACTTGGCATCAAGAAGATTCTCAATCATCCCGACTCAGGAATTCTGAGCGCCTACGGCATTGGCCAGGCCGATGTGGTACGCCATGCAGCAAGGGGTTTATCGCAACTCGTGGACGCCATAGATCATACTATGCTCGCCTCGATGTTCGACGAATTGGAATGTTCTCCGCTTGCGGAACTTGTCGCCGAGGGATTTGCAACGGAGCAAATTGAAATCCACCAGACGCTCGATATGCGGTACAGCGGAACCGATGTCCCACTTAACGTTTCCTTTGGAACGATTGCTGACGTTGTCGCCACATTCGAATCACTCCACCGCCAGCAGTTCGGCTATGTCCCCGCCGACAAGCCAATCGAGCTTGTCGCCCTGCGAGTAGAAGCCCTTGGAAAGACAGGAAGGTTATTGACTCCCTCCACGCAATGCCCTGCCAGGCACATTCCCCCCACCTCCCAAACCGCTTGCCGACTTAGCGGCCATGAACTCCAGATCTCCCGTTATGACCGCGAGGCCCTCGCCCCAGGAGCACTTCTCACCGGCCCAGCAGTTATTGCCGATATCCATTCAACCATACTAGTGGAAACCGGCTGGCAATGTGAAACACTCTCCGGCGGAGAATTACTACTCACCGACATTCTCCCTGAGCAAAGTGTTGTTGAGGAAGTCGCTCAGCAATCTGAAGCAGTCATGCTCGCCGTTTTCAACAACCTCTTCGCGGGCATCGCCGAACAAATGGGCCACGTCTTAAGGCGAACCGCGCTGAGTGTGAACGTGAAGGAACGACTCGATTACAGTTGCGCCGTATTTACTGCCACAGGCGAGCTTGTCGCGAATGCCCCGCACGTACCAGTTCATCTTGGTGCGATGGGTGCGACGGTCCGAGCTGTCCTTGCGGAGAATCCAGAACTGGCTCCCGGCGATGTGTATGTCTCCAACGATCCCTATCGCGGGGGCTCGCATCTTCCTGATGTGACCGTTGTCACACCGGTTCACGATTCACAATCCGGGGACCTGCTTTTCTTCACCGCCTGCCGTGCGCATCATGCCGAGATTGGCGGCGTACGGCCGGGATCGATGCCACCCAATTCCCGAAGCCTCGGTGAAGAAGGGGTATTGATCTCCAATTTTGCGTTGGTGCGGAACGGAAGCTCGCGCGATGCTGAACTAAAACAACTTCTGTCGCATCCCCCCTACCCTTCTCGCCGTGTAGAGGAAAACCTGGCCGACGTCCGCGCCCAGGTCGCCGCCAATCAGCAAGGAGCCCGCGAACTGTTGGAACTTGTCGAGCGATATACACTCGCCGTTGTGCAAGAAAAAATGCGTGGAATCCAAGACTCCGCCACCACCAAAGTCCAGCAGGCCCTCGCGAGATTTGGCAAGCAAACCCGCACTTTTACCGACTACTTAGAAACTGCAGAGGGTGAAAGTGTTCCAATCTGTGTGACCTTCACGTTCCAACCGGACACCGACGGTGCTGCTGCAATCATTGACTTCACAGGCAGCGGTCCGGTAGTCGTAGGCAATCTCAACGCCAACCCGGCCATTGTCTCCGCCGCTGTGCTCTACGTGCTGCGACTCCTGGTTGACGAACACCTGCCCCTCAACGAAGGTGCCCTGCGCGCAGTCGAGATCATCTTGCATCCGGGCCTCTTGAATCCACCGCCAGGCGATTTTCCCGCAGCAAGTCCGGCGGTCGCCGCCGGCAATGTCGAATCTTCACAGCGCGTTGTCGATGTGCTCTTGGGGGCATTAGGCGTGGCTGCTGCCAGCCAGGGTACGATGAACAATCTTCTTTTCGGCAACTCTGAGTTCGGTTACTACGAAACCATCTGCGGCGGAAGTGGTGCCACACCCGACGGCCCCGGCGCAAGTGCCGTGCAAGTCCACATGACCAACACCCGCGCAACGGATCCAGAAATTCTTGAGCGCCGCCTACCGGTGAGATTGCTGGAATTCAGCACCCGTTACGGATCGGGGGGTGAGGGAAAGCACCGTGGCGGTGATGGTGTCGTGCGACGGTTGGAGTTTCTGGCCCCGCTAGAGTTGTCGCTCATCACAGAGCGTCGCGGGCCACACGCACCCTATGGAATCAATGGCGGCAAGTCGGGCCAATTAGGGGAAAATATACTCCAGTATGCCCATGGCACTGAGGTCGATCTTCCTGGGATTTGTGAAATTAATGTCGAACCCGGAGATGTGCTAATCATCAAAACACCGGGAGGTGGTGGATGGAAGAAATCCAACTAGTTAGCTCCAATTTGCAGAAATCAAGCCGAGATGTCTGTGCTTCGAGGGTTGGTCTCTGCAAAATTCTGACCATGAAAACTGTAGCATTCTTTAAGGTTGATTCTGATTTAGACTTCGACTTCCGACTAAATTATCAATAGAATTGGGCCTATTTCCCCTCCAAATTTTCAGAAGTATTGCCGTGAAATTTTCCATTACTGTCATAGTGTTTTTTTCCTTCCTTAAACCTTCTTATTTGCTTGCCTCAGAAAACTGGCCGCAATGGCGAGGTCCAGATGCGTCTGCTGTTGTTACTGCAGGCATCTACCCT
Source organism: Bythopirellula polymerisocia (assembly GCF_007860015.1). Taxonomy (GTDB): domain Bacteria; phylum Planctomycetota; class Planctomycetia; order Pirellulales; family Lacipirellulaceae; genus Bythopirellula; species Bythopirellula polymerisocia. The sequence goes on along the minus strand of NZ_SJPS01000007.1, from coordinate 350,673 downwards.
GAATCCATCTCCGCAGAAAACATCGCCTGGAAAGTGGAAATCCCTGGTCGTGGCTGCTCAACGCCTGCCGTGTGGGGTGACCAGATCTTTGTGACTTGTGGCATCGACGATCGTGATGGCGTCGTCTGCTACGACTTCATTGGCCAAGAACAATGGCGACATCAGTTCGGCCCCGAACGTCCTGGCAAGCACATGAACGGCAGTGGAAGTAACTCCTCTCCCACAACCGATGGTGAGCATCTCGTCGTCTACTACAAGAGCGGAACGCTGGCATCTCTCGATCTGACCGGCAAGGTCTTGTGGGAAACCAATCTGCAAGAAGCTTATGGGGAAGATACCTTATGGTGGGATTTGGGCACTTCCCCTGTGTTGGCTGATGGCTTGGTGATTGTGGCTGTAATGAATGACGGCGATGGGTTCCTAGTGGCACTGGACCTGAAGACGGGAAAAGAAGTCTGGAAGCAGGATCGCATTTATGAAGTTCCCAAAGAGTGCGACAATTCCTACACCACCCCAGCTCTCACTACCGATGGAAAGGTGATTGTCACCCTGGGGGCCGACCATGTGACCGGCCACGACGTTCGCACGGGAAAACTACTTTGGGAGTGTGGCGGACTCAATCCGTCAGGAGAAGCAGCCCAGCGTACGATTGCCTCGCAAACTCTCGCCGGAGATATAGTCGTCGTCCCTTATCGACGTGGTGAAATGCTCACCGCAATACAACTTGGTGGCCAAGGAGATATCACCGAGAAAGGCAAATTTTGGGACAGACCTGCCAAGGCAGGCGATGTGCCGACTCCCTTGGTAACTGACGGCAAGGTGATCGTGCTCAGTGACCGTGGCGATCTCACCTGCCTTGATGTTTCATCTGGAGACGAACTCTGGACCGCCGAATTGCCCCGCGGTCGTGCCAAATATTTTTCATCTCCCGTTTTGGCCAACGGTCTGCTCTTCACTCTCCGAGAAGACGGCATGCTGTACTTCGGCCGAATTGCTGACGGATACGAGCACCTCGGCGAATACAACTTCGACGAGCAATGCGTTGCCACGCCGATTCCGATCCGTGATCAACTCCTGGTTCGTGGGAGCGAACATCTGTTTCTAGTGCGGCAATAACGGCCTTGATAGCCACACTTGGTACCAGCCGTTTGTCCGCTACAATGAGTGGGCAGAAGTATCTCGTCGCTTTGTTCTTAATACTGTTCGTAGGGAATCCTAGCAATGCCCAGCGATCAAGATCTGTTATGGCAGCGTTTACTCGCCTTTGAGTTTGACGATCCTCGATCGCCGCTAACTTTTACACAGCGCCTTGCCCGAGAAAGCGGCTGGTCGGTGGGCTTTGCCGATCGCGTAATAGAAGAATACCGTCGGTTTGTGTACCTTGCACTGACTGCTGGACATGAAGTGACGCCTTCCCATGAAGTCGACGAGGCTTGGCATCTCCATCTCACCTATAGCCGCAGCTATTGGAACGACTTCTGCAAGAAGACACTAGGTAAACCTTTGCACCATGGCCCGACGCGTGGAACCCGTTCAGATGTCCAGCGCCATCGAGATCAATACGATCAGACTCTGGCCGGCTATCGTCAGGCTTTTGGCGTGGGACCTCCAGCCGACATCTGGCCGTCGGTTGATGTGCGGTTTGGCGATCCGCAGCGTTATGCGCGAGTCGACAAGCAGCGCGCGTGGGTGATCCCCAAGCCTTGGGGTTTGTTGCATCCCGTGAGACTTGCAAGGCGCAGTGGATTAGGGTTGAGCCTCGTCCCACTCTCGTTCGCCCTGGCTGGCAATCCGCTTGATCTACCCGGTCCCGAATTCCTTGTTTTTTACGCCATACTACTAGGGATCGCAGTACTGGGTGCGATTGTGTTGCGTTATGTCTTGAGACCTGGCGAGAATAATGCGCCCGAGCCGCTCGACGCGTATCAGGTGGCATGTCTTGCAAGGGGTATCGAGGGGACAATTCAGGCAGCAGTCGCTTCACTAATTCACAGTCAGGCTTTGGAAGTGGGACGCGCCGCCGATGCTGGGGTTGGTGTGAAGGACATTCGCTTGCAGGTCAGTGGAGGAACACCCGCGGATGCCAATGAATTGGAACAACGTGTGGTCGCAGCTTGTGGAGAGAGCGGAGGGAGTCGATTCTCTCATGTGGTTGATTATGCCTATCCTGCAGCAGAGAAGATTCAACACCGACTGGAAACCTGGGGGCTAGTCGTCCCGAGTAACGGTCTACATGCCAGTCGCTGGGTACCGCCGTTAATCATTCTAGCTGCCTTAGGGATAGGATTGGCCAAGCTGATAGTTGGAATACAGAGGGGAAAACCGATCGGCTTTCTGGGGACGATGATTGCTTTGGCGGTATTTGCTGTGGTCATGTTCTTCCGCCGACCACACCGCACGCGCGCCGGTGATAATGTGCTCAAGCGTCTCCGGCATCAGCACGAAGATCTACGAAAGAAGCAGCGATTACTCGATGAATCACTTGCACCAAGTGACATGGCTTTGGCAACGGGGCTATTCGGTCTCTCGACCGTGGCAGTAGGAAGCCTACTCTTGCTACCTGACGCGTGGAAGTTTCGTCTGGGTCCACCCAGTTCAGGTAGTGGTTGCGGCACGACCGGGTGTGGGAGTGGCTGCGGCGGTGGCGGAGGTTGTGGGGGAGGTTGTGGGGGATGCGGCGGAGATTAGCTTGTGAGAGCCACCATCTTTCTTGATCCACTACCGTGAATAGGTTAGCCTCACTCCAAGTCCCCTTTCCCACATTTCAAAGGGGTTGCCCAGACTCGCAGAACTGCTGATAATCCACGGTTTAATTCCAATCAAGCCGTTATCGAGCGCTTGTCGTTTTTCACAATCTGTTTTTGTAAGGGAAGACCATGCCACGCAACAAAACCTACGACAATGTCGCCACCGCGATTGGCGATACCCCTATGATTCGCATCAATCGGCTGGTGCCCGAGGGGCATGCCACCGTATTTGCCAAGTGTGAATTCTTTCAGCCGCTTAATAGTGTCAAGGACCGAATTGGTGTGGCAATGATCGAGGCAGGTGAGAAAGCCGGCTTTGTTAATGACAAGACGCTCATAGTCGAACCGACCAGCGGCAACACGGGGATCGCACTTGCATTCGTGTGTGCCGCCAAGGGTTATCGGTTGATGCTCACGATGCCCGAATCTATGTCAGTTGAGCGACGTGCTCTGCTACGGGCCATGGGAGCTGAGTTGGTGCTTACCCCGGCAGCGGCTGGCATGAAGGGCGCGATCGAGAAGGCCAGTGAGATTGTCAGTAGTAACGACAATGCCTGGATGCCCCAGCAGTTTGAGAATCCTGCCAACCCAGCTATTCACGAGAAGACCACTGGACCAGAGATCTGGGAAGATTCCGGTGAGAACATCGATGCAATTGTCGCGGGTGTAGGGACGGGTGGCACGATCACTGGAGTGGCACGGTACATCAAGCCTCGCAATTCCTCGTTTAAGGCAATTGCTGTTGAGCCAGCAGATTCACCTGTGATCGGTGGAGGCAAGCCGGGGCCTCACAAGATTCAAGGCATTGGAGCGGGGTTCATTCCCAAGAACTTGGACACTACCCTGGTCGATGAAACGATCACTGTTAGCAACGAAGAAGCATTCCAATGGGCCCGTCGCCTGGCCCGTGAGGAAGGTATCATGGCAGGCATTTCCAGTGGAGCAAACATGTGTGCTGCCGCAAAATTGGCAGCCCGACCAGAGTATGCTGGCAAACGCATCGTAACGATTATGTGCAGCCTTGGTGAACGCTACCTGTCGACGCCACTGTTTGAAGGGCTGACCGGCTGAGTTGGATCCACACCGCATGATTTCGCTTCCGATTGTCGAATCGAACAGAACCTCGCAGGGCCGGCAGCGCCTTCCTGAATGGCTGCGCGTGAACCTGCCTGCGGGCAATGGCCAGGCTTCGTTCAACGGTACGCAGATGGCGGTGTCGGGGAACCAATTACATACCGTCTGCGAGGAGGCCCGCTGTCCGAACATTCATGATTGCTGGGCCCGCGGCACGGCCACGTTCATGATTGCTGGCAAGGAGTGCACGCGGGGCTGCCGATTCTGCTCCGTCGAAACCCTACGTCAGCCACCTCCTTTGGAAGTGGATGAACCTGAACGCCTGGCTGATGCGGTCGAACGCATGGGATTGGCGCATGTCGTAATCACAGTCGTCAATCGAGACGATTTGCCTGACGGCGGTGCCGACCATTACAAGCAATGCGTCACTGCGGTCAAACGAAGACTACCAGAAACAACCGTCGAACTCTTGAGCAGTGATCTCGATGGCAATCAAGCGTCCCTGACCCATCTGCTAGATGGGGTGCCGCTTGCCGTCTTCGCACACAACGTGGAATGTGTCCCCCGACTAGACCACTTGGTACGCGATCCCCGGGCATCGTTCGCTCAGAGTCTAGATGTTTTGCATCAAGCCAAGCAACTCAGACCTGACTTGTGGACCAAGAGCAGCATTATGGTCGGCCTGGGCGAGACCGACGACGAAGTCATCAATGCTCTCAAGTCGTTGCGCGAAGCTGGAGTTGAACTCCTGACGTTGGGCCAATACCTCTCACCAGGCAGGCCAGGAACTCGATATTTGCCTGTCGACAGGTTTGTCCATCCCGACCAATTCGACCAATGGAAGAATGAGGCACTAAGGATGGGATTTCTTGCCGTGGCGTCTGGCCCGTTGGTTCGCAGCAGTTATCGGGCGGGAATGCTTATGGTAGAGGCTGAGAGAGCGCAATTGGGGAAATCTTAGTCGTTGGATTCTCAATCAATCTTTGGGCATCTTGCAAAACCGATTCGAGATTGACCCCACAATAATTGGACAGCGAGAGTGAACCAAAGAGTTCGATCGCTCGCCGGGCGTGTCTGCCAACGCCAGTCGCATTCTTTTCGCGCTGTTTCACGCCTGCAGCGGCAAGCTTGATGAGGCCCTTTAGAAAATCTCCCTCGATTCCGGTGCGACCTGCGGCATGCCATAAGGCTTCCCACTGTTCGTGGGATTCCCAGTAGTAACCGTTATTGAACAAATCAACAGCGTACAGATAGATCTCGTTCCCTGGCCAATGCTCTGGATCAAGTGGCAGCGTCGGCGGCTCCGGATTGCCATACATGTGTCCGCGTGAGTCGCTCACGGGGTGCGGGGTGCCACTGCCGGGTACATAGCTATAAGGAGGAAACGGTAGCTGGCAATAGCGAGGAACTGGGGAGTCTGACATCATGGCAGGGCCGCAGGGGTCATCTTCAGTTCCACATGAGCCGCCAGCTCGCCGTCTGAGACGCGGAGGTCTCCCTGCATGCCGCGGAACCACTCCAAGAAAGAAAACTTGAACCCTTCTGGCACCTCGGTCAGCATAAAACGGTTAGCTACGGGAAGAGCAGAGGACGACCACACTGGAAGTGACCCTTCAGATTCGTTAAGTTCATACTCGCCATCTAAAGGGCACACAAATCTGCCATCCACGAGCCTTTCTGCAAATTCCTGAGATTGGTCTCGAGGTAAGTGTAGCGAATTGGCAAGCGAATTCATCAAGCGGCTAGGTGCCACGGAAGTCTCACGTGCTCGAGCGTAAGCCAAGGCATTTACTGCCTCAGAAACCTGCTTACCGGTTAGATCATCCACTCGAAACCGTACCTGAGCAGGACGCTCGGCGGGTTCGAAACCCAATTGTGGTTCGACTTCTTGAATCACATCTGGCTTAAACGAGATTAGCAGAAAATTCTCCGCTTGGGCCTGCCACATTTGGTCACCGAGAGCCTGTGGCTCAGGACCTTTGGCAGTATCCGGCCCCTGCAGGATTCCTAGAAGTCCAGGTCGAGGCCAGGCACCAACGTAAGCACGAACCAATTCACTGCGGGCAGCGTTAGGAGCCACTGCGCCCCGCCTTACGACGAGTGGAGAGCGAAAGTCCCGTAAACCTGCAAACAAAATGTGCGGCTGGTTCTCTCCCCCGATCAGTGGCACTGGCACATCGAGCACTGCTTCGAAAGAAACGACGTCGCCAGCGATTGGTTTCATCCTTTCTTCAATTGGATCGCCGAGCGAGTCAAGGAGTTTTCCCAACTTCACAGTCCCTAAAGGGGCCGCTAACACGTCAATCATTAGTGTGTGGTCCTCCTCAGGCGTACGAGGTAGCCGTTGTACCCCGGCAGCAATCGGTGGCATTTCACCCACTTCCTCAGCAAAATTAGCGAGAAACTTTCGATAGGCTGCCAGTTCAGCACCAGAAGCCTGCTTGAGTTCCATGTCGCCAACAGGAGTAAAATATCCCGGCGCACCTCGGAGTGAATCCACAGGTCCCGACTTAGTTTCCTCCAAGTGGCTGCCGTCTGCACGAATCCCAAAATCCTTTGGCAGAATACCCGTGGCAATGAGCTCATCAGTCGTCATCGCTGGCAATCCTTCACACTCAGCGGCGTAGCGTGCCATCTCAACCAGGAGCGGTTGCTGGGCTGCCTGTTGACGTCGTCGCACTTCAATCCAATATTCAGGAGTACAGAGATTCTGAAAGAATTTCTCTGAGAAGAATGCAAAAATCGTATCCTCTCGCTTGAGATCTAATTCTTGGCGTGCTTTCCGAAAACTTGGCAAGGAAGCTAGAGCACCAGCCCCCTGCCCTGCCTCAAGAAATCGCTCTGCGATCTTCCGCGAGGTCGCTACCAGATGGAAATCACCTGACTGGGCATAATACGAACGGACTCGACCATCCGGAGTGGCGATCAAGGAAACATCCTGCCCCGCAATAGTCACTGTTGATTCAGTAGCATCAGAGAACTTCTGTAGAGACTCTCGTCGCTGTCGCATGTAGTCTTGCGAAAGCAATTGATTATTTCGCGCCTGTACTAGAATCCCGATTGCAGCCCCCTGCCGCATATAGGGGTCAAGGCCGATCAGTGCCGCATCGCTAATGAATTGCGGAGCAAGGATTCTCGAAAGAACGTTTTCCTTCAAAGAAAGTTGTTGTTCGATGCGACTCGATTGGAGGCGACTAATTCCCCGACGTAGTAACATGTTCTTGAGATCACCGTCCCATTTTTCATTCAAATCGCGGAACCAAAAATAGTTCGTGAAATTGCCGAACCGCAAGTAAAAACATTCTTCCGGCACATGCGAAGCAAGGCCTTCGATTTCCACTTCATCGAATTGAGTCTCATCGATGCGAGGACTTGGCCAATTCGGAGCCGGTGGGAGGTCTTGCAACCTTTGGGATTCGTCATCTGTGCCGATCACCATGTCGCGGTCGACGGAAAGAAGAGCGGCTTCGCCCCCAAACAACTCCTGCAGCGCGGAGTCTTTTTCCTGCAAGCCGAATAATCCACCACCTATCTCCGGCACAGGGCGATTCAACCTACGGGAGAATGTCCCCACGAGAAAGTTCTCTGCAATAGGAGGAAACTCGGGGTCCTTTTGCAACCTTGACCAACGCTCTGTCAATTGTTTCCACCACTCACTGAGCAATCGCAGGTGTCCCTGAGGATTTCGCTGAGGCTTGATGCGAACTCCTTGCTCGACTGGCGAGTAGACAGAAACATCGAAAGGCGCTTCACCACGGAATAGGAAATACAGGGTCACCGTTCGGGGAGTTTCGATGCCCAGCAGTCCTCGCAAAAACTGGCGGGCGGGCTCTACCTTCACTATCGGATAAATCGCGCGACCATCTTTTTCAACGACTGTAAAACGTTCGTCATTGAGAGGCAACGAAGGTTCACCTCGAAACACGTCAACCGTCACGCGGGCCACGCCCAATGGCTGGCCGACGTAGGCCTCGACTTCAGGAGCCGCTTGAGCTTGGGTTAGCAGTGCGCAACTAAAAACCACAGCAAAAGTGAATCGAATTGAATCAAGAAGAATCCCTGTTGTTCGAGACATCTGCTCCCTCGTAAATCAAGAATATTGCTCATCAGGTGGATGTTTCATGCTACCCGCACACGCTTCGGCAGGCCAGGGGCGGCTATCTTCCCAGCCGATCAGTCTTGCTAGGTCGCGACGAAAGACTTGCTCAAAAGCAGGCAATTCTGCGAGAATAGCGGGCATGTTTATCCCGCGATTTACTTTGCTCACAACGTTGAAATGGGTCACGGTCTGCGCGCTGTTTTGCGTCGTATTGGCACATGCTGCTGCCGGAAGTTATTGGGCCACTGCTCTGAGCGTCGCAGTGTTGAGCGTTGTAGTCATTCTCCTAGTTCAGGCATTTACATTTGTGATTATTGCCGCATTTTCAAAAGTATTCGGAAAACAGCAATTGCCAGCAAGGACACCCCAAGGGGGCATTCAAACGAATCCCGATGAGCGCTATCTTCCCGGAAAACCCACGACAGAACGCAGTCCTTGATCTTCGACATCTCCATGACCTGTAACCACCATGCCTTGCTAAGTCGGTCGAAGACTCTCGCAATCGTTTCTGCGATGGTAATAGCTTGGATTACAGTTTCTTCATCACTGCTTGCCGACAGCGGCGGAATGTTCGAATTACCCTTCTCACAAAACAACAAGGCGCGATATTCTAAGCAATCAGGACTCCGAGTTAGAGTTAAAACGACCTGGATCGGCGAGCACGGCTACCGACCGGTTGTATTTACCTTGAAGTCTCAAACCCCCGCTCCGGCTGACGTTCAGCTCACAATACGTTTTTTCGCCAGCAAGGGCGGTGATACCGTAATCGATGTTGAGCAGGATTGTCAGCTTCTCGCTGGTGATACTTCTACAAGCCTGACAATGTTGGTTCCAGAATACGTTGAGTGGCGTTACGTTGGCTGTGAGATGTGGGTTGATGGCGTGAAGGACAACGAGCTGAGCATTGACCTTGTGCAACATGCCCCATCCTCTGTTTCTCGTGGTGGACACAACTTTTCGGCAATTTTGGTAGGGATTGATTCAAGTATGCTTGTTCCGCAACTCCTGCAGGATGTCCGAGGCGCGCCAGCAGAAATACACTTTTGGAATAATCGTCCACTTCCCGCAAAGTGGCTCGACTATTCTTCGTTTGACGTAGTCATCACAACGGTTGCCGCGTTGAATTCCATCAAAGAACTTCAGCCTGAGAGATTTGCAGAATTACTCCTCTGGATTCGCTCAGGTGGAAATCTTTGGTTTATGAATTCAGGTGAATCGTATCAACTCGTTCCAGAAATTGAGACGGTGATAGAGGTGACTTCTGATCCTGTCTCTTCCAAGATGACCTCAGAGGCACTTTTCGAACGAGGCTGGCGATTTCCGAGAGTGGATAATCCTGGAACGGATGCCATTGAGAAACTAAGCCAGCTTCAGACGCAGGAATCCTCGCCTAATGATGAGACAATCGAAAATGAGGATTCAAGTACTCCCGTCGATTCGCGACATTGGTTTACATCTCGACAATACGGAATGGGAACTGTTACGGCCTTCACTGGGCCGTTCATTGACAGAGTAGATGTTGAGGGCACCTCCTGGGCAATTACACAATCACTACTTTCCGACAGACTCTCTTGGACAAGACGTCATGGAAACAATCCGGATGAAGGAAATCAAAACTTCAACGACTGGTTAATACCTGAAGTGGGAACGGCACCAGTAACTGCCTTCCAAGTGCTGCTGACTTTGTTCGTGCTTGGAATTGGACCAGCAAACTATATCTTTTTGAAACGACGCGAACAATTACCTTACTTGTTGTTCACGGTACCAGCTGCGGCCGTTGGAACAATACTATTGCTGCTGGTCTACAGCTTCGTGTCCGATGGATTCGGAGTAATCGTGCGAGCTCGGAGCTTTACCCTGCTTGATCAGAATTCAAGAACTGCGGCGAGTTGGGCGAGACTTTCTTATTATGCGGGAATAGCGCCCGCAGAAGGATTAGAAGTACCCGCTACTACCGTAGTGTATCCAATTTTACCTTCTTCCCGAGCGGGGAATCGCAGATTGATTAGGAGCTATGCTCAGCAGCGACGAGTGTTGCACTGGAACGGATCTCAAAAACTGAGTGAAGGATGGCTCGCTTCCCGGACGCCTACTCAATATTTGACAATTTCCAGTCGTGAATCGCAAAAACAAATCGAATTCCAGGCAGTGGAAGATGGATTGCAAGCGAAGAATCAACTAGGCGTCAATATTCACACACTTGTCGTGGTGGATGCCGAGGGCAGGTTCTACCTGGCGGAGGACTTGCCCAATAACGAGTCACTTCTCCTCCCGCCATCGACTCAAGTCCAAGCGATTACAAAACTACGAAAACTGTTCTCAGACCAGCTACCTCAGTTTCCGGCTGGCACAGTAGAATCTCTTACTGCTAGTGAAGATATCCTCTCCTATCCATTGCCACAGAATCTCATGGAAACCCAATTAGCGGCGATTTCCTCAGCAGTGTCTCCTGGATGGAGCCCCCGGTCTTATGTCGCCATCACGGATCGTGGTATGGATTTATCCTTAGGACTGGAAGACATCTCTGAGGTCGGCAGTTTTCATGTCATACGAGGAGACTGGTAAGCATGATTTATGCCAGACAGCCTCTGATCGAATTGAGAAACTTGCATCGCTATTTTGGCAAGACCAAAGCCGTTGATGACATCAGTTTTGAAGTCTATGCCGGGGAAGTGTTGGGTTACATCGGACCAAATGGGGCTGGCAAAACGACCAGCATGAGAATTCTAGCCACGCTGGACGAACCGACCTCAGGAGACGCCATTGTCGATGGGTTCTCAGTGGTCGATGACCCAGATCGCGTGCGGCGTCGCCTCGGATTCATGCCAGACTACTTTGGGTCTTACGAAAACGTGAATGTCCGCGAGTATCTTGATTTCTTCGCCCGCGCATACGGTCTAAGAGGTACTGAGCGGAAGACCGCAGTGAATTCCGTCATGGGTTTTACTCTGCTCGATACCTTGGCGGAAAAGCCAATCAACGGTCTTTCAAAGGGAATGAAACAGCGACTCTGCCTCGGGCGCACGATGATTCATAACCCGGCAGTTCTCGTTCTCGATGAACCCGCTGCGGGGCTCGATCCACGTGCTCGTATCGAATTGCGAGAAATGATTGAGCAACTTGCTGAGTTGGGAAAAGCAGTATTGATAAGTTCTCATATCCTTACAGAACTTGCAGAATTGTGTGACCGCGTAGCCATTATCGAACAAGGACGACTACTGGCAACTGGTAGCGTCGAGGATATCAACAGCCGGTCAGATACGTTAAGTCGCATTTGGATGCGTGTGATTGATGATCCCCAACCCCTCTTGAATTGGCTTGAGAACCGTTCTGACATATCTGCGATCTCACTTGAAGCAGGAAAAGTGGCGTGTACACATGAAGGGGGACAAGAGAATCAAGCTGTGCTGCTGCGCGAAGTCGTAGAAGCAGGATTTCTCGTTCTGGAGTTTTCCTGCAAAACAAAAAGTCTTGAAGACTTGTTTCTATTCGTGACCGAAGGGAGAGTCCAATGAGCGCAGGAGCAGTCCCTAACCCTTCGCCCGTCACGGAGACGATCGAACGTCGCAATTCAGCAGAGATTATCACCTCTATCGCGCACTGGGCAGAGCAATTCATCGACCGACTGAATCCCATTCTTGTCAAGGAAACTCGGCAAGCCCTCAAGAGTCGCCAGTTCGTCGCAACGTTTCTCGTGGTGTTGATTGCCTGCTGGGCAGCCAGCTTTGCCGTTGTGGCGATAATCGGACCTGACGTCTATTACGTCGCTTCCGGCCAGACAATGCTGTTGGTCTATGCCTCGATCCTGGCATTTCCTCTCATCCTCATTGTTCCGTTTTCCGCATTTCGTTCGCTAGCTGCCGAACAGGAAGACAATACCTATGAACTTCTTTCAATTACCTCACTCTCGGCGAAGCAGATTATTTCCGGCAAGCTAGGTAGCGCTGCCGTGCAAATGATGATCTATATGTGTGGAGTAAGCCCTTGTATCGCCTTTACTTATCTCTTGCGGGGAGTCGACACCTTAACGATCGCCTTCATCTTGGCTTACTTCATGTTCTTGTGCATGGGACTCTCGATGTTGGGACTGCTGGCCGGAACGAATGCGAAAGCGCGTCATACACACGTCTTGATCTCGCTCCTGGTAGTCCTCTGCTTGACAATTGTTTTGGGAAGTACGATTACCTCACTTCCGGACTTTGTCGAATATGGCTTCGTCAATCTACAGAATTCATGGTTTTGGCTGGGAAGTCTGGCAGCATTGAGTTTTTATCTCACGTTATTTGCACTTGTCCATGCCGCGGCAGCGGCACAGATCGGATTTTCCAGCGATAATCGTTCGACACCCTTGCGGAAACGCATGATTGCTCTGCACGCATGCTTCATTGGTTGGATAAGCATAATCGTCCTGCTCACTCCCACTACGATTGATTATTTATTGCGAGTTATCCTCATAGCTGCCGCCGGCTCGGTGATGTTTTGGTACGCCATGGGAACTTTCATGACAAGCGAGTGGCCTCATCTCTCGCGAAGAGTCATGAGAAGCCTGCCATCGAGCACCCTTGGGAGAATGTTTCTCACCTGGTTCAATCCCGGCCCTCACACCGGTTTTATCTTCGCTGTGAGTTCTCTGGCGGCAGTTACGCTCGCTGGATTACTTACAGTTGCATTCCTACCAAATTCCACAAGATGGCCAACTCGCGAAACCGTCTGTTATTTTCTGTTGCTGAGTTGGTGCTATTGTGTGATTTTTCTCGGAGTAGGGAAAATGATTATCAGCTGGATGAGAACTATAACTTTTGTGCAGTTGTCAGCAGGATTCCTGATTCACTTGATATTGCTGCTTCTTGCTTGTGGTATACCTCAGGTGATTTACATGATGACTCCTTCGCTAAGAATGGGAAGCGAGTTCACTTACTTGCAGGCATGCAATCCAATTTGGACCCTAGTTACGCTAATAGACAATGGACCCATGGCGATTGAAGCTTTTACTTTGCTTTCAATCCTCGGGCCCTTTGCGATTGTTGTGGTCATATTGAACATTCGCCCTTTAGTGACCGAAGTTCAGTATTTGCCACGCGCAATTCCAGAGCGAGTAGTTCAAGACGAAATCGAACTACACCCTCCGCCAGCGTCGAAGCCGACAAGCCCCTGGGAAGAAAGCTCGTCTAAACTTTAATTGCTAACTGGAAATCGATTACCGACTAGTAATCCAGCGACTCTTGTCAACGCTGATGATTGCGCTGCAGTACGACAGTAGAGGGATGGATCGAAATCACTTCAATTCCGGAATTAAATCCGCCTTCAGCGATTGGCACGACCATGCCGTTGATGGAGATAATTGCTTTCTAACCATTAACGTCAGCAAACCCTGGGAGCTGAATATCGCCATCGGAATTGCCAACTCCGCTCCCGTCCGCCTTCTCCCTGCGCTGTGATTTCTGGAACAGATTCTCACGCTCGGGATACGGTTGCGTCTAGGCGACGGTTTCGGTGTCTTACTGGGCAGCTTGCTGATCAGTTTCTAATGACTTATCCGAATCTGCCTCCTGGCTACCGTTCTCGGATTCACTCGTTTGACAAGGGACGGGGCTGGCAATCTGCTCTTCTACCGTAGGTGTCACCTCAGGAATCGAGGATTCCTCAGCTGCCCCGCACCCGCAGATCGCAACGCATAAGAGAATGCACAACAAACGGTACAAGACTTCGTAACAAGATATCATCGGTCTGCCTGAAATAGAGGGCTACGGGCATGGTTGACTGCCAAAGAAATATTGCACACGTATCCTTCAGCACTGCCAGTATTCAAAGGAGCGTGACCAAATCGAGTACTTCCAGGAGTAGCTAGAACTCTAACAATCGAAACCAATACGGCGAGTTCTAAAAAGCTCATGGCCCGGCGCACCGAAATGCGTCGAGCCAGGTTAGCTTGGATTTGCGAGGTATGGTCATTGGAAACCACTAATCATCCCATCTACTTAGTTCACCCGATGCGTGGTAGCATTCAAAGAATACTCTTTGTTGTCCACTGGATTCAGGGGAACTCCGTCAGGAAAGTAGCTCTTATCGACGCCTATGTCACTCAGATTGTTCTTAGGCCAAGTCCCTTTATCGATATACCAGCGCTCGACCGTGGCGTTGATTGTCGCTTTGTGATGGTCTCGAACGCGTTGCTTGGCGGTATCATTGGATACAATAACCCGCGGAATGATAATAGCGGCAATAATGCCGAGGATCGTCACAACCGCAAGAAATTCGAGGAGCGAAAAACCGCTCCGATTCTTTCGTGATTTCATGGCTAGATGGCTCCTATACGAATCCGGTAAATCAGGTTCAAAGATTTGAGATTTCTGAAAAACTTTGCAACATATTTGATTGCTAAGGAAACGTAGGTTATTCCTAAAGTCGTGCTGATTTTTTCTGCAAATTTTAATGATCGTATCCAATTACCCGGCTTGTAACGGCGTTAAATACATGCGCCGAAGAATCCACCATACAATTTGGTGTTAGATCCGGAATATAGTCGGGTTCGGCCCCGATATCGCTCAGATTGTCGGCGGACCAGACTCCCGAGCTTTATAGTCAGAACTCGGCTTGGATTTCGCTATTTCCCGCTAAGATTGGATCGATCCGAGAACAAGGACCCGAGCAAAAATTGGTAGCCAATAGCGCTGTGAAACAAGTGTATGTATTCAAAGAGATCGTCAAACTTCGCACGCTGCTTCTTGGCTTCGGTACATCCCCTCCAACACATCGCGCCGAGCAATTACACCCAGCAGTCTTCCATCTTGCACTACCGGAATCCGGCGGACACGATGGATAATGCAAAGGTCAGCCACCTTGCAAATCAACTCTTGCGGCCCCACTGTGATCAGCTCCGTTGACATGTGTTTCAATACTTTTTCCTGGTGGATGCCTTCATTGTAAGCGATCGCTAACAAGGCGAATTCGGTCACCACACCTACGAGCTTTCCCTGTGCGTCAACCACGGGCAGTCCCGAGATGTGATTATCGAGTAGGATGTCAATAGCTTCCCGGACTAAGGCATTGGGGCCGATGGTCATCACACTTTTGGTCATTATGTCTTGTGCGAGTAGCATATCGTGTCTGGCCCCCCCGAGAATGGAAACAAGTCGAAATAATTGACAGTAGGATTACGCGAAGATCTCCCAAGTTTCACCAGAAGTTTAGCCCGCAAACGCTGGGTTCCGGCTGAGCTCGTCCTAAGATTTTTCTAGAAATCGAAAGTTCTGGCGAACGATGATAAATTTCACCGCTTCCTTGTGACAGATGCGCCGTATAATTGCTACGATCCACCAGATTGAAATGACTTCTTGACTGCACCGGCAAGTATCGTCCCTTGGTGAATGTGTCCGATCAGAGCGTAAGAGAATCGCCGTGAGCAATATTAAACCAAAAATAATGGCACTTTCGCAAAGAGTTGATCTCTCGAACACCGCCCTAGCCTTTCGAGGATACAGTGCAACCAACCTGGGTCGCACTGCCGAACTGTTGGCAGTCGATGCTTACCGAGGAATCTTGACCGAGGAACTCAAACGCTATGCAGATATCTGTGCCGAAATGTTGGGTGAGCCAGTCGATTTATTAGAGCGAATCAACTCTGCCAATGAATTTGGGGTCGATCACTATTCGGAATCGATTGCTCTCATTGCAGCAGTAGAAGTAGCCCACCTTCGCTTGTTGCGAGAGGTTCACAACATTGACATTGCCCGTGTAGGACTCTCCTTCGGCTACAGCCTCGGAGAATTAGTTTCAGTGAGTTGCGCTGGTGTCTTTGATCCTGCGGACATGATTCGTGTTCCCCTGGCTATGGCTGCCGACTCAGTGGCGTTGTCTGCCGATGTAACTATGGGAGTGCTGTTCTCTCGTGGGCCGAAGATCAATCAAATTGACGTCGAGCGACTTTGTCACCAGATCACGTCAGAGGGGGCCGGCACAATTGCCATCTCTGCAATGCTATCTCCGAACACCTACCTCCTACTGGGTCAAAGGGATACAACAACTCGATTTAAGGAGGTGATGCGTGAGTTGCTTCCCTACCGAGCACAACTTCGCACGAACGATCTACGGTGGCCTCCGTTGCACACCCCAATCGTACGACAGCGGCAAATCCCTGATCGCGCGGCTGTGATGATGGAGACGCTCGCCGGTGGCTTTCTCCCTCCCAATCCGCCTGTGCTCTCCTTGGTTACTGGCAAGTTGAGTTACAACGACCACTCGGCTCGCGAGATTCTCAGGCAATGGATTGATCAGCCCCAACGACTCTGGGATGCGATCGATTATTGCCTGGCGATAGGGATCGAACGTGTCATCCATGTTGGCCCAGAGCCAAATGTCATTCCTGCCACATTCCATCGACTGAGCGAGAATATTCTGGAACAAACCAACTGCAACTCATTGAGTTGTTACAGCCTCAAGGCTGTAACCCAACTTGCCCGCCGCCCCTGGCTAAGCGGCATGCTGCCAGGCCGCGCCAATCTGCTCCGCGCCCCTTATGTGGAGCACATTATTCTGGAAGACTGGCTGATAGAAAACTCGCCTCAATGATCAATCCGCTGTATGAGCCAACGAGACATCGGCCGAATCAGCCAACGGCAACTTCAAACACACGGCTTGCTCAGCATTGCGCAGTAGCAAATAGGGCGAAGAAAACGCGGGATTGTTCCAGGTGATTTCCTCTGAGGGAAAGACAGACATACTGGCCAACTCCTGATACTCTTCAGGGTCAATAGCCACTAGGATTAATTCTCCCGTTTCGGAGAGGATGACCAGATTGTCGCCGATCGCCATGATCTGGCCGTGACCGATGGCTGGCAGGCGGCGTTTTTTCCATTGACTTTTGCCGCGCTCGACGTCGATGCACTGCAAGATGCCACCGTCCAGACCGTAGATAAAACCGTCACGGACAATAACGTTGCCCATTTTAGTTTTCATGACTTTTCTTATGGGAGGCTCCCAGAGCGGTCCTGCTAGAATGTCCCCTGACTCGTCACGTGAAAGTTGCACCAAGGAAGCCCCGACTCCGTATCCTTTCGAGAGGAATACGCGATCCTCGGATAATGGAACTGGTTGGGAAGCAGTGGCGTCGCTATCACTATTGCCCTGCCAGGGATACTCCCAAAGTATCTTGCCGTCAGTAGCGGAATGGGCTGTCACAAAGTCTTCATTTACACAAAGAATCTGCCGTTCTCCCAGAAGTTCACAGATGACCGGCGAGGCATACGAGGAGCGCCGACTCCCCGCCGCCCACACTTCCTTGCCAGTCTCAAGATCATAGGCAACTAACGAAGCCGATGGAGCACCCACGCTCATGAGGACTAGCGTTGGCTTGCCCTCTGTTTCGAGAATAGCGGGGGAACAGGCTTTGCCCCACATAGTGTTCTGCATGTTGTTTTCTGTAAGCGTGTCGTGGGTCCACAGCAGGCTGCCAGAGCGGGCATCAATACAATTGAGGATTCCGGTTGCACCGACGGTCAAAACACGTCCGTCGTGAATCGCAGGAGTCGCCCGAGGTCCCACATAGCCGAGGGCACCTGCGCCGCTCGGATCAAATCGCACGGGGTCGGCATGCGTCCAGACAATTTCTCCCTCAGGATTCTCGGACGATACGCGATAGCATACCACCAGCTCCTGGGAACCACGCTGCTCTTGGGTTACGGCGAAATCTCCGACGATCGCAAACCCCGACCACCCAGCACCAACTGGACAACGCCACCGCTCAACAGGTGGTTGTTCGTCCCAATCGGTAGCGAGTTGTACATCCAGCACTTCGGCCCAGAATCCGTTACCGAGGAAACGGGGATAGTCGTGAGTGGTGGTCTCCCACTCAATCGCGATTTGCTCTTTTCCGAGGGGTACTGACAGCTTTTCATCGTGCTTGGCTGACCACCGCCATCGCCAGTCGATCACACCCACGTCTCCGTTGTTGACCAATTCTACTGAGGCTACCCCCGCCAAGACGAGAATCCAGGGGCCCCCACCCCAAAGCAATCGTTTTGCGGTAGAATAATGACTGCAGAGAAACACCCATCCAGTCAGGCCGAACAAGAGCAAGCCGAGACAGAAGACGGTGGAAGAATTTTTCACGTCTTGATCGAGGCTACCTAGCTGCATGTAGAGGTACCCCCCGACAATCAACACTACCCAAAACAGAGGGAACCAAGGCAACCAGGCAGACTTGGCGGCCGGCATCGCCTTGATAGATTGTGAATCAGAAGACACGTTTCGATCCAAAGGTTGGTGTTTGATTGGCACACGCAGGGAATCCTTCGCTATAGTAGGTCTCTGAAGCATGGCTGGCAACTCAGATCGAACGAAAGCCTCTCTGATTGCTTATTGCCAAAACCATGATTAGAGCCGAAACTTAGGCTACTAAGTTATCAACGACTCATTTCACACTGAATCCTCCGAGCCGAGTCTATGAAATCTTTCGACTCTGAATCATTGTGCGGGAAATGGGCTTTGGTGACTGGTGCCTCAGGTGGTATTGGCAGCCAGATTGCTCGAGAACTCGCCCGCGCAGGTGCCAACCTCATCTTGCATACCTATCGAAATCGGACCGCAGCAAGCAAACTTGCCGAAGAAATCGATGCGATTGGGCCGCGTGCAGAAATTGTAGAGTGCAATCTCGCCGAATCGCAGAAATGCAATGACTTCGCCGATGCCGTTTGGCAGATCGCCTCGCTCGACATCCTAGTCAACAACGCCGGTGTCGATGTGCTTACTGGCGAGGCTGAAGAATGGTCGTTTGCCAAAAAGCTCGAACTGCTTTGGAAAGTCGACGTGCGGGCAACCATAGAACTCTCTCGAACCCTGGGCGCAAGAATGCGCGAGCGAGGTAGCGGAGACATTATTAATATCGGCTGGGACCAGGCTGAACATGGCATGGCAGGAGACAGCGGCGAGATGTTCGCCACCATCAAGGGTGCCGTGATGTCATTCACACGGAGCCTGGCAAAATCATTGGCACCCCAAGTGCGTGTGAACTGTGTTGCCCCAGGGTGGATTCAAACCAAATGGGGAAGCACTTCTTCCGATTATTGGCAAGAACGAGCCCGTGCGGAATCGCTTGTCGGCCGTTGGGGAACTCCGTCTGATGTCGCAGGTGCGGTACGATTCTTGGCTTCACCTTCAGCCTCTTTCGTCAATGGTCAGATTCTCAACGTCAATGGCGGTTGGGCCGGTTCCGCCAGTAACCATTGATTCAGCAAAGCGCTCCATCCATGGCCCACGACCATATCCACTTCGTTACGGGACGCCTGGCCCATCACTCGCTTGAGCAACTCCTTCCTGAGTTGGCTTCCGAAGTGGGATTCGACTACTCAATCGACGTGATGCCGATCACCGTGGCAGCGTTGATGACTCCTAGCTGGATCGCCAAACACATCCAAATGCCTCCCGAAGCGACCAAAGTGCTGGTGCCTGGGTACTGCGAGGGGGATCTTGCGCCTTTGCAGGCTTTTACGTCGTTGCCAGTGGAGAGAGGCCCACGAGATTTGCGCCACCTGCCGCGTTTTTTTTCACATCCTGCGAATCCTCCCGAGTATGGAACGCATGACATCGAGATTCTTGCGGAAATTAACAATTGCCCACGCCTTTCACTCGACGAAATCCTGATCGCTGCCGAGCATTATTCGCAAAGTGGCGCCGATGTGATCGACCTGGGTTGCGATCCTGGTAGCACGTGGACCGATGTGGCAACTGCGGTCAAGGCGATTAAGGATCGTGGGATTCGCGTGTCTATCGACAGTCTAAACCCGCAGGAAATTGCTCCGGCTGTCCAGGCGGGGGCAGAACTCGTTTTGAGCGTCAATTCCACCAACCGCACGGCGGCAGTCGATTGGGGCGTAGAAGTGGTTGCCATTCCCGACGATCCCCATAGCTTGGAGGGACTGGACGAGACAATCGAGCTTCTTGCCAGTGCATCAATTCCCTTGCGGATTGATCCGATTCTGGAACCGATATCATTTGGCTTTGCCGCAAGTCTGGGCCGCTATCTGGAAACGAGGCGCCGTTATCCGGATGCTGAGATGATGATGGGCATCGGCAATCTTACAGAATTGACCGACGTTGATTCGGCTGGAATCAATGTCTTGCTCATAGGTTTTTGCCAGGAGTTGGGGATTCGCAGTATCCTGACCACCGAGGTAATCAACTGGGCGCGCACCAGTGTTCGGGAATGCGACCTTGCGCGGCGACTCATGTACCATGCAATCAGTAACCAAGTCTTGCCCAAACATATCGAGCAGGGCCTCGTGATGCTTCGCGATGAAGAGGTACTCGCCCCCACGGGAGAGCAAATTGCCGAATTGGCCGCAGAGGTCCGTGACAACAATTACCGTGTCTTTGTTTCTAAAGGTGAAATTCATCTTGTTGCACGAGGAGTGAATCTTAGCGACGCCGATCCATTTAAATTGATGGAGTCGTTGCGAACCGCAGGAGCGGATGGTGGATTGCCCAAGAATCTAGATCCCAGCCACGCCTTCTACCTTGGATACGAGATGGCAAAAGCCCGCATCGCACTAACTCTAGGTAAAAACTACGTGCAAGACGAATCGCTCGACTGGGGTTTGGCGACTGAACCGGAGCAACGGCATTATCTCAAAGCTGAGCCGCGATCTAAGCAGCAGGGCAAGCCGCAATGATCGACGTCGCTCGAAATGATTTCCTTCCTGTTGTCGCATCCTTGCCGAGTTCATTGACGGCCGTTGAAGCTTTCTTAAGACTAGCTCATCTGCCGCATGTGCTATTTCTCGACAGCAATAAAGGTTTCGGAAAACTAGGACGCTATTCGTTCGTCGCAGCCGATCCCTTTACGTGGTTCGAGAGAGATGCTTCCGAGGGAAATCCGCTAGAGAAACTTAAGTCCCAATGCCAATTATTCCAAACTACAACACGTGACGACATGCCACCTTTCCAGGGAGGTCTCGCAGGGCTATTTGGGTATGAGTTGGGACAATCTTTGGAACGACTCCCTGTGCCGAGGCAAACGGACTTCGAGATCCCAGCTGTTGCCGTCGGCCTCTATGATGTGGTACTTGCTTTCGATCACGAAAAAGATCAAGCGTGGCTGATTTCCCAAGGTTTTCCAGAGTTGGAACCCACTGCTCGTAAACAGCGGGCCGAAGAACGTCTAAGGCATTTCTTCGAACGGCTGGAGCATCCTCCGCGAGAAACCCCTGCGATCAAAAACACGGCTTCGACTTTGCCTGCATCGCAGTTTGACGTCGGACTCGGGCATGTTACCAGTAACCTCACTGCCGCAGCGTATCAAAGTATGATCGAGCGCGCAGTCGATTACATTCATGCTGGTGACGTCTTTCAGGTAAACCTATCACAACGATTGTTGAGCCCTGCTACGTGTTCCTCCCTGGACTTGTATCTCAAACTCCGCAACAAGAATCCCGCTCCCTACGCCGGTTTTTTAAATCTGGGGGATTGGCAGATCTGCAGCAGTTCGCCCGAATGCTTCCTGCGAGTTCGAGGTCGCAACGTGGAATCTCGCCCCATCAAAGGAACTCGGGGACGGTCCTCATCACCAGAGGCTGACTTATTTACTGGCGACGAGTTGCAATTAAGCGAAAAAGATCGTGCAGAGAACGTCATGATTGTTGATTTAATGCGGAATGACTTCTCTCGAGTATGTAACGCGGAGAGTGTCCATGTGGCCGAGCTTTGTCAGGTGGAGACCTACGAGCATGTCAAACATCTGGTTTCATCGGTGAAGGGCGTGCTTGGTCCAGGGTACACGCCCATTGATCTGCTGGGAGTCTCTTTTCCCGGCGGATCTATAACCGGGGCCCCCAAGATCCGGGCTATGGAAATCATTGCTGAACTCGAACCCACCGCTAGGGGTGCCTATTGCGGCTCACTGGGCTACATAGGCTTTGACGGACAGATGGACAGCAGTATCCTGATAAGGACGATCACTGCGGGAGGGGGATGGTGGCAGTTGCCCGTGGGAGGTGGAATTGTCGCTCAATCCGACCCCGTAGAAGAGTACCGCGAAACCTGGCACAAAGCTCGCGGTTTGCTCCGCGCTGTGGGGCTAGGTTGATTTTTTTCGGAACGGACCATGATTCTACTCATCGATAACTACGATAGCTTTGTTCACAATCTAGCAAGATACTTTCGTCGCCTGGGTCAGGAAACGCTGGTCATTCGGAACGATGTGTTGACTGTGCAGGAGATCACACGACTGGCCCCGCAGGCAATCGTCATTTCCCCCGGTCCTGGAACACCTCATGACGCAGGAATCAGTGTCGATCTGGTACGTCGATTTCGCGGTGAAATCCCAATTCTCGGTGTCTGCTTGGGTCACCAGGCCATCGCATCCGCGTTCGGAGCCACTATTGTCCGGGCTAAAGAGCCTATGCACGGACGCACTTCCCTCGTCTCGCACCTAGGCACTCCGCTCTTCAGACAAATTCCTTCTCCTCTTACTGTCTGTCGCTACCACTCGCTTATCGTCGATCCAATCACACTTCCCGACGAGTTGGCAGTGACTGCCCAAAGTGAGGATGGAACGGCAATGGCTATCAAACATGCGCAATACCCACTTGTCGGCGTACAATTTCATCCTGAGGCGACATTGACCGGTTTCGGATTTCGCCTGCTTGCCAATTTTCTGAAGATCGCTGGGATTGGGATAGATATCGAATCAGAAATTGAGCAACTATCGAAATCAGAATTTCGCTTTGCCGACCGAGAGTCGGTGTCCCTTCCAGTTGTGCCAGTCACGTTTTGAGGAGCGAGTCTGTTATGCATGAAACCGCTCTGCCACAACTCGGAGTCGAGGGACGAATTCTCGAAGCAATTGTCACGACTTCTAACGAGGATGGCTCCATCAACATTGCCCCGATGGGGCCGATAGTGGATGCCTCTTCGGAGACGCTAGTACTTCGGCCTTTCCGCACTTCAACAACCTACCACAATCTGATTCGCACCCATTCGGGCGTGCTTCATATTACCGACGATGTACTCCTATTCGCGATGGCAGCAATTGGCAAGGTTGAGCCACTACCAGAATTCCTATCCTCCGAGCCTCTCGTCTTGGCATCCGCTTGCCGCTGGCTAAAGTTTTATGTCCTATCGGTGGATGATTCTGCAGAGCGCTCAGTCCTTATAGCCCGCACAACCGCCGGGGCTCACATGCGTGAGTTTTTCGGTTTTAATCGAGCCATGCATGCAGTCATCGAAGCCGCTATTCTGGCAACTCGAGTGCAGCTCTTGCCTCCCGAAAACCTATTGGCCGAATTGGCTCGTCTTGAGTCTCCAGTTCGCAAGACAGGTGGTGCCGTTGAACTCAAGGCCTTTGCACTGCTTCGGGAGTTTATAAATCAAGAAGTGGCATCACCTTGCAAAGCTGAGGACCAGCCAGCATGAGTCGCCAAGTGGTAGTTCGTACTCCCTGCCGTCTGCACTTTGGCTTGACCAGCATGGGGCATTGCCGCAATCGGCCCCAGTTTGGCGGTGTCGGGGTGATGGTCGACGTGCCAGGGGTGCAACTAGAAATAGTTCCCGCCCGTTGCTTTCAGATCGAAGGCCCACTTCGGGAAAGAGTTGCCCTCTTTACCCAGTCAGTGTTCCGCCAGTTTCAATTCAGTTGCCCACCCGAACTTCTCTTGAAAGTTATTTCGGCCCCCCGCGAACACACCGGTCTAGGAGTTGGTTCCCAGCTTGCTCTAGCAGTTGCGGCCGGGTTGGCCGAGTCTTTGGGACTTCCCTGGCGCGATCCGATGAGGCTCTGCCAACTCACGGGAAGAGGTCGGCGATCGGCAGTAGGCACTTACGGATTTCTCATGGGAGGACTCATCGTCGATGGTGGGCACCTACCTCAGGAATTGCTGGGACGTCTCGCTTTTCAAAAATCCATTCCAGAAGAATGGCAATTCATCTTACTATCTCCCCCGAAGCTGACGGGTCGTTCCGGCAAGGAGGAAGAGTCCGCAATTGCCAACCTGCCACCGGTATCTGAGCGGCTGACCGAAGAATTAGAGAAGATCGTGATGAGCGAAATCGTCCCGGCCCTTCAAGCCAACAATTTCGAGGACTTTGCTCAGTCGATCTATCATTTTGGCTGCCTTGCGGGAAACTGCTTCTCAGCCGCACAGGGAGGCACTTTTTCATCCCCAGCCACGGCCAATCTAGTCTCCTGGCTCCGTGAGAATGAGTTTCTCGGCGTAGGGCAATCCTCCTGGGGACCCACTGTATTTGTCATCACGCCCAATGGGCATGAAGCCGAACGACTCAAACTCGCCGTCGCCGCCCACGAAACATATCGCGAATACGAAATTCAGGCCGGCCCCGCCGCCAATACTGGAGTGCGAATTGAGGTGAGTGATTAACTCACTACAGCAACCCATAATTCGTAAGCGTCTTACGCAAGGATGTCTCTTCCTCACTTGAAAGCGGCGTCATCGGCAACCTTAATTCACCCGTATCGCGCGAGAGCATCTTCATCGCAGCTTTGATCGGAATCGGATTCGTCGAGAGCCCCAACATATCCATACAGAGTGGGAACAGTTTGTGATGCCACTGACGGGCCTCCGCTAGTTTGCCCTCTTTGAATGCGGTGAGAAGCGAAATCACGTCCTGTGGAACAATGTTGGCCACAACCGATATCACACCACTTCCCCCCACGGACAATAAAGGCAGCGTCAGGCTGTCATCACCGCTCAGTAGCGTAAGATTCGTACTACCCAACACCGCCGAAGCCTGATCCATCGAGCCGGTTGCCTCTTTTACCATGGCAATCTTCTCTAGCTCAGCTAGGCGGATAATGGTTTCAGGTTCGATGTTCTTCCCCGTCCGACCCGGTATGTTATAGATACACTGAGGGATGCCGGTTTCTTCGGCCAGGCACTTGAAGTGCTCGTAGAAACCTTGTTGTGTGGGCTTGTTGTAATAGGGGGCGACCTGCAAGGCTGCATCGGCTCCAGCTTTCTCTGCAGATTTAGTGAGTCGCAATGCTTCTGCCGTGCTGTTGGAACCCGTCCCGGGCATCACCTTGATCCTCCCTGCCACGGTCTCGCACACAAATGCGATTACACGTTCATGTTCTTCATGTGAGAGCGTTGGAGACTCACCGGTGGTCCCCACGGGGCACAAGCAGTTCGTCCCTGCAGCGACCTGAAACTCGATCTGTTGCTTGAAACAGGTGTAATCAACCTCGCCATTTTTGAATGGCGTAACGATCGCGACCGACAAGCCGGCAAAAGCTTCTCCCTTGGTGGCCATGCGAGAATCCTCCTCCTTGGAGCAACAAATTGTGGGTTGAATGTTCGGGCAAGTAAGCCAAGCATGATAACGACTGTGGGGCCGGATTCGCAATCACCCTCGCCATATCAAAAGGCAATTCACAGCTTAATAAGCCGTTTCATATCCCGTACTGCTTGTTCCAGACCTACCATAATGGCCCGCGAGATGATGCTGTGCCCGATATTTAATTCGCACATGTGTGGGATCTCGGCGATGGGCCGCACATTGCGGTAAGTAAGTCCATGGCCGGCATGGAGGGTAAGGCCTGCCTCGTGCACCAAGCGCCCCGCATTGAGCAGAATTTCAAGCTGCTTGCCCGTGGCAAACTTGGCTTCCGCATAGGCACCCGTGTGGAGTTCCACTGCCGTGGCACCGGTCGCGATGCCCGCTTCGATTTGAACAGGATCGGGATCGAGGAACAAACTCACGACAATCCCGGCGTCTTGTAACCTCTTCACAGCATCACGCACCTTCTCGGGATTGCCAGCCACATTCAACCCCCCCTCGGTCGTGACTTCCTCACGACGCTCAGGAACCAGAGTGGCTTGATAAGGATGTGCCTGGCAGGCAATCGAAAGCACGTCTTCACTACATGCCAGTTCCAGGTTCAATTTCACCGCGACGGTTTGACCTAGCAAATGCAGATCCCGTTCCTGAATATGGCGGCGATCCTCTCGCAAATGGAGCGTGATCCCATCCGCCCCCCCCAGCTCGGCCAGAGTCGCAGCCCACACTGGATCAGGCTCGTTGGTCATCCGAGCCTGACGTACGGTCGCAACGTGATCGATATTTACACCTAAAGTGGGCATCGTGGTTCCTTCAAGACTTGGCTCTAAAACTGTCAGCTGGCATCAATCTTGCGTTTCGTAAC
This sequence comes from Bythopirellula polymerisocia, assembly GCF_007860015.1. Classification (GTDB taxonomy): domain Bacteria; phylum Planctomycetota; class Planctomycetia; order Pirellulales; family Lacipirellulaceae; genus Bythopirellula; species Bythopirellula polymerisocia. The sequence continues at coordinate 324,602 of NZ_SJPS01000007.1, read as the reverse complement.
GATCCTGACTGTTCGGGCGACACCCTAATTCTGGCTAAAAACTGGACACCTCCTGGCGTTCCTGGTTCGTTGCATTTGGGAAACACCTGATTCAGTCTAGGCATCGCTAGACGGTTCTATCATATCGGGCACCACTCAATTTGTAACCTAGACTTTAGTGATGCCACTGGCAATCGACCCAGGAGCAACAGCCAAGCCGGCATCTTCCTGATCTCTGAATAATCTTTTCCCAAAGATCTGTCGCCGATGTATCAACTTGTTTACCAACCTGAGACTCGACCACTATGAACTGCCAACTACTCGCGAGTAAAATCCAGCAGCTCCAACCGGAATCCTCAACGCAGGATATCGCGCGCCTCTGCCTGCTGCTTTCCAACGTATCTGAAAAGCTCGATGAGCTTCAAGACGAGAGAAATCTGCGTGCTGCTTGGAGCGAAGTAGGACTGAAGCTGCAAGCAGCTACCGACCAGCACGCTGCCATGACTGAGGAATTGGAAGAATTAGCAAGTTCCGATCCCGAGCAATTCAGTCGCGACCAAATCTGGGTTCTGATCCGTGCAATCAAAGTGCAAAGCCAGGTCCTGCAAATGTACGTGGGCCAACCCGCCCTCGACGTATAGCAAAACCTTGCTTGTCAAATACCTTTGTCCAGCAGCCAGCCTGCCACGTTCATATAGAGCACGATGCCCACGATATCGCTTATGCCAGCGATAAACGGCGTGCTCATCAAGGCAGGATCGAATCCCAGCCGCTCAAACATCAACGGCAACAGAGACCCCACGATCGTGCTGCAAGTGACTACTAATACGATCGTCAGTGGGAGCACGAGCGCATCGGTAATGCTTGGAGCCATAAAACAGCCAACCAGGTAACCGATCAGCGACAGACAACTCCCCAGTAAGAAGCCGATCACGAGTTCCCGAAAGATCACCCTCCGCCAATCTCCCGGAGTGATTTCTTTGGTGGTCAGAGCTCGAATCATCAGCGTTGCCGACTGGCTGCCAGAATTCCCTCCCGTAGAAATTACCAAGGGGAGGAACCAGGCTATCCAGGCAAATTTCTGGACATTCTCATTGTATGAACGCATCGCCAAAGCAGTCAGCAAGGCACCGCCGAACAGCAATGAAAGCCAACCTACTCGGTATCGCGTGAGTTGCAGCCACGGTGTCGCCAGATAGCTCTCTTTGAGAGGTTCCACCGCACCTGCCTGATAGGCGTCTTTGGTGGCTTCCTCCTGAAACACGTCGATCACGTCGTCGTGGGTAATAATTCCTACCAAGCGCTGCTCACCATCAACCACCGGGATAGCGAGAAAATTATAGTCCGCAACCTTTTCCGCCACGGTCTCCTGTTCATCGCTCGCGATCACGGTGACCAGATCCCGAGACATCAAGTCCGACAACAGCATCTGCGGCTTATTCAGATGGGTCACCAATTGCCGGGCCGATACCAAACCCCGCAAATGCATTTCCTCGTCGACGATGTAGATGTAGTAGACCGTCTCAAACTCGTGCCCTTCTCGGCTGATCTCTTCGAGTGCCTGGCGGACTGTTAAATTCTCTGTCAGGCAGGCGACCTCGGTGGTCATTAACGCGCCCGCCGTTCCCTCGGGATAGGCCCGCAAGCGCAGGATGTCGCGCCGCTCTTTGGTCGGCACAAGCTTCAACACTTTCTCCACTACCGTCGGATCGACCTTCTTGATCAAGTCGACCCGGTCGTCAGGAGCCATGTCGGCAATCAAGTGGCTCAGCTCAGCAGGCTCTACCGCCTCGAGGATCTCGATCTGCATTTCCTCGGGCAGATAAGTGAAGATCTCCACACGGGTATGACCATCCGCAGCCCGCAAAACCCCCCAGGCCTCCGTCGGGGTGAGACCTTCCATGAACTCAGCCGTGCGGGCCGGGTGCAAAGCGGTACAGAATTCCTGCAACTCGGCCAAGTCGTTGGCAGCCAGCATTTCGCGGAGTTCAGGCAGATACAGCGTGTTCATGATTGAGGCTCGAAGCTGACTTGGAATAAGCTGTGGTAGTACCGTCATTCCCGCGCAGGCGGGAACCCAGATTCATGACTTCGTGCCTAGATTTCCGCCTGCGCGGGAATGACGTTGAGCAACTAGTGTAACGCCAACTCCCCCGACTGGGCAGGAGCACTATTACTAGCCTAACCAGGCTTCACAATTAACCCAAAACGTTTGAATTGACATTTTCGATTATCCTGGCTAGCCTAAAGGTGCGATTAAGTATATTTCTTCGTCGCACAAGTTGTGTTCCCTCGGGCATTTTGCCCCCGTCTTGCCGATTGTCTCCGTCTGTCGAGGACCATTCGCAAGCCGGACAATTCAAGCAAGTTTCTTGCGTCCAGCTATTCTAATTGAGAATCCGTTGTCTGAAGAAAACTCTACCCTCCAACCCGATCTGGAAGATTGCCAGCGGCGTATTGGATATCAATTTCACGATCCCTCATTTCTCAGTGCCGCACTGCAGCATGCCTCAGGGGTTTCGCATCGGTTAGCCTCCAACGAGCGCATGGAGTTCCTCGGAGACGCTATTCTCGGCTTTGCCGTCTGCGAACAACTCTATCAGCAGTACCCCGACTATCTCGAAGGAGACATGACCAAGATCAAGTCAGTCGTCGTGAGTCGGGATACCTGCGCCATTGTTGCCGAAAAGCTTGGCCTGCCAGAGTTCCTCATGCTGGGCAAAGGAATGGCTGCCGATCCTGAGATCCCGCGCTCGGTCGTCGCGGCAGCACTGGAGTCGTTAATTGCTGCGATCTATCTGGATGGAGGCATCGAACCCGCTCACCAGTTTGTGGTGAAACACATGGCACCCGAGATCGAAGAAACTGTCTCAGGTGAATTCCGAGGAAACTACAAGTCGCAACTCCAACACTTCGCCCAGCGCGAACATGGCCAGACGCCCAGCTACAACCTCCTCGATGAAAAAGGCCCCGATCACAGTAAGTGCTTCAAGATCGCCGCCCAGGTAGCGTCTCAACTATTCGCCCCCGCCTGGGGCCGCAGCAAAAAAGAATCCGAACAACGAGCCGCCCACAACGCCATCAACGAACTAGCCGGCAAACCCCTCCCCTACCCCACCGACAATCTCTTCGACGAAGAATAGACCCCGCCTCTCCCCGTTAGCCGCGACACGCCCGACGCGTTGAGCACGCCAGAGCGAAGCGCGAACCCAGGCGATCCAGCATTTTCTCCAGCCGGAACCCCAACGGCTCACCAGACCACTTCGCGCTCCCTCCATCATCATTCATCATTCATAACTTCCTTCTCCCGGCCGGTCTGAGTTACTTCGCCCCTCCATCGCGAAGGAACGTACTGCAAGACCGCTGATAGCTGGCAGGTTCATACACCAGTGAGTTCTTGAGACTCGAGCGGAGATTCGCAGCCTTCTTGAGAGAAACGCCAATTACACCGCGAGCGACAACAGCACCCTGGTTGGCGTCTCAGGGAACGGATTCGAGCATGTCGGACTAAATTACAACAACTTATGCGTTTACTCGGCAAGGCATCAGATGATAAAGTGGTGTCTACTTTTCCTCTAGTGCTACATTGTCCCCGTGGCGAGCGACTGACTGCACTCGATTCAATGGCCGACGAAAATGGCAAGCGTTCGTATTGCGGTCAAGCGATTGTCATTCCGTCTTCCAAAGCTAGGCGCAGTGCCAGCCAAGCCGTTAGGGCCCAAAAAACTTCGAGGACGTAACGCAGAAATTTTGGCGAGATTTATCGCAAGCTTGGATCCTGTCAGACGAATTCTCCTACCTGTACATTTTCCGGTTGTCTTAACTTTTCGCTCTTACTACGAACCCAGAAGGGAAACGAGACGATGAAATTTGCGATACCTAATGCCCTGGCAGCATTGCTCCTTCTGCTGCCGGCCGGATGCGCCCCGACTCAGTCGGCTAATGCCGTGGTACCGGACGACACTTGGAAAGAACAAACGCCGATGCATCCCCTCGACCCTTTAACTTACGCTGAGATTCAAGCGGCCGTCGATGCACTGCGATCCGCGGACCGGTATGCTGATGGCATGTTCCTTCCGACGCTCGTTCTACGCGAGCCGTCCAAGGATTCCTTGCGAGCTTGGACACCCGGAGCTCCGATGGAGCGCGAGGCCTTCGCCGTTGTCCTCGACCGAAAGAACAATCGGAAGTCGGAGGCTGTCATCGACCTGAACACTAGCACAGTCACTTCGTGGACCGAAATCCCCGGTGGCCATCCGAACGTGATGGTCGACGAGTTCAATGGCGTTCCAGAGATAGTGAAGGCGGACCCCACCTGGTGCGCTGCCATGGCCAAGCGGGGCATTACCGACGTTTCGAAGGTACACGTGGATACTTGGGCTGCCGGTGTGTTGCCGACCGAAGGCGCTGAACCCGGCGCCCGCCTCTGCAGAGCACTCGCTTTCTATCGCGGGGAGGGCCAGAATGCCTACGCCCGCCCCATCGAGGGGGTCGTGGCGGTGGTGGATGTCGGGCTCGGCAAAGTCGTCCAGGTTGTTGACACTGGAGTCCGCCCCATCTCGAAGAAGGCGTCCGAGTTCGACGCGGCATCGCTTGGCCCGCCCCGCACAGATCTCAAGCCTTTGACTATCGAGCAGCCCGAGGGCCCAAGTTTCGAGATCGACGGCCACCATGTCCGCTGGCAGAACTGGCGGTTCCGCTTCGCCATGCATCCGCGGGAAGGCTTGGTCCTTCACACCGTGGGATACGAAGACGGCGGCAAGCTCCGCTCGATTCTGCACCGAGCATCGATTTCCGAGATGATCGTGCCTTACGGCGACCCGGACCCGAATTGGTACTGGAGGGCTGCTTTTGACGAAGGCGAGTACGGACTCGGTCGACTGTCCAACGAGCTACAAGAAGGTCTCGATGCACCCGACAACGCCCGCTTCGTCGACATCGTATTGGCGGGCGAGACCGGTGTTCCCGAACTTCGTCACAACGCGGTCGCCATGTTTGAGCGTGACGGCGGCATTCTGTGGAAGCATTATGACGAGGTTGCCGAGCAAAACTACGTCCGTCGGCGCCGGGACCTTGTTCTCCTCTACACCGTGACAGTGGGCAACTATGACTATTTCATCAAATGGATCTTCCACCAGGACGGCACCCTTGAGGCTCGCGCTGAGGCTTCTGGCATCCTGCTGGCCAAGGGCGCGCCACAGGAATCGTGCCAGACGTGTATTGCGGCCGCCAAGGGGAAGCCTGTGGAAGGGGATGAACGCTTCGGGACCCTCGTCGATCACCAGGTGATTGCCCCTATTCATCAGCACTTCTTCAGCATCCGACTCGACTTCGACATCGATGGTCCCCAAAACAGTGTCGCGGAAGTAAACGTCTCCAGTCTTCCTGTCGGACCGGGCAACCCCCAACTCAACGGTTTCCAGGTGGAGAAAACCCCACTGACGTCCGAGCTTCGGGCGCGACGCGACATCAACCTCGATAGCCACCGCCACTGGCGGGTCTACAACCCTGGTGTGATGACCGCCCTTGGGCATTACCCCTCTTACCTGCTCGTGCCCGGCGAAAATTCAGTTCCCTACGTCCACCCGGAGGGGAGTGCTAGGAAACGAGCTGCCTTTATGGAGCATCACTTCTGGGCCACCGCGTACCGCCCCGAGGAGATTTACGCCTCCGGCTCGCACCCCAATCAAAATCCTGCCAGCGAAGGGATGCCGAAATGGGCCTCGGACGACGAGTCGCTCGAGAACCGCGACCTCGTCGTGTGGTACACGATGGGCCTCACCCATGTGCCACGCCCGGAGGAGTGGCCGATCATGCCAACGGCGGGGGTGGGATTCAAGTTGGTGCCAATGTCCTTCTTCACCGAGAACCCGGCGCTCGACGTGCCGGAAGAGGGGAACTAGGCGAATTACTTACTCGAAGGCACGGAAGCCAACGGGAATTCTGAGGAATCGGAAGTCTTCATCGAACAAGACGAACGATCCATAGTGAAAAATCGCAATTGCACTCTGCAACTCTTTCAGAGAAGAAACCTGGAAGGAAGAATTCCGGTACCCAGGGCTCACTCCGCGGCCCCGGGCTGGGCAGTGCAACACATTCGACGTAAATATGAAAACTTAAGTAAGTAGTGGCTGGTGGTTCGCGGTCAGTAATATATTGACAGCCCAACGCCCTCTAGCCACTCACCGATTTCTCCCTTCTTCGCTGACTAGCGGTCAGCAACAAGCGACTAGCAACTATCTCTAAATGCCCAAAGTCTTTGAAGACAAGAGGTCAGAATAATTTTTCTAAATCGTTCTGACCTCTTGTCTGCCTCGTATTCGTGGCTCTTCCTCTTTCACGACTTATTGCACCTTACATAATGGCTCATCATAAGCTGTGCTAAAAGCTCTTATCCTTACTGGATTTGAGATGTACGAGACAAAGTCCAGCCACAATAAGGGCACAAGCAAAAGGCCATATATTTGGCCTCATGTGAGCCCGATAGTCAGTCAATATAGGGCCTTACCAGAAAATGGTTCACACCGAGTTGCCTTGAAGCCTCTCTCCGACCAATTGTGCTCAAGCTCTTCGTTGCTGATAATCAACACTACTGTTCCCCACCCAGCTTTCTCAACTTGTCCTGCCGGGAGTCCTGTCTTGAAATCCCTCGTCATTAGCTGCTGTTTCTTTCTATCGTACTGCTTTGGTGCCATTGTCTTTGATGCCATGGTCTCTGAGGCCCATGAGCCTTTTGTTGTCGTCGATAGCGATGCCATGCGTCAGGCGGTATTGGCGTGGCGTGCTACCTTGGGGCCAGAGTTAGCGAAGCAAGCGAGCTTTGAGTTTGCAGGACCAGAGCGGACGGGTTGGCATTTTGTTCCCAAGGACCGCGTAGGAGTGAATTGGCACGACATGAACCTGGAGCAGTGCCGGGCGGCACACAACTTGTTGCGAATCGCGCTTAGTAGCCATGGTTATTTCAAGGCGCTCACCATCATGTCTTTGGAGCAAGAACTGCGTCGGTTGGAAGCGAATCGCCCTAATGCCCAAAATGTTCGTGATCCCGAGCGATATTGGTTCGCCTTGTTTGGTGATCCGAGTACCGACGAGCCGTGGGGCTGGCGGGTGGAAGGGCACCATTTGTCGCTCAACTTTTCGTCGGTCACGGGGCAAGTTGTCTCGGTAACTCCCGCCTTCTTCGGCACGAACCCGGCAGAGCTGCGCGACGGACCCCGCGCGGGGCTGCGCGTGTTGGGCACCGAAGAAGATTTGGGCCGTGAACTTATCACCAGTTGTACCTCTGCACAACTCACAACGGCGATGATCGCCGAGACAGCTCCGGGAGATGTGATTGCACTGCCCGGACTCGAAATTAACTTTGGCGAACCCGAAGGGCTCAGCGCCGAGGAGATGAGCGACGCACAGCAAGCGCTGCTACACAAACTGCTCGAAGAGATTGTCGGCAACTTCAACGAAGAATTAAAAGAACGTACGCTGGATGAACTGGAGCACGCTGACTTCGACAAGTTGCACTTCGGCTGGGCAGGGAGCGTGGAGGTGGGAAAGGGCCATTATTTTCGCATTCACGGTCCGACCTTGGTCATTGAATATGACAATACCCAGAACAACGCCAATCATGCTCACCTGGTGTGGCATTCCCCAGACAACAATTTCGGTGCCGACTATCTGCGTCGGCACTACGCCGAAAGCCCGCACCATCAGCCCGCCAAGTAATGGAAATTTCCCCCTCCCGTCTAATTCAAGAGAGGATCTTCCAGGTTACTAACAATACAGATCTTTTCAGCCTGCATAAACTTATTGAACATGAGGTTAAAGAGAAAACGGAGTGAATGAAAAAGATAGCGATAGGAACACTAATCTACGATAATCAGCGCTAAAACCATTAGTGAAGATTCGCGAAGAGAAGTTCAGTGTTTCTTTCTTCATTGCATTCATTCTCTCTGTTTGCTTCGCTTCCTCCTGTTCCATGAATCTTGGTTTCGGCTAGGTGCCTCGCTGGGTTTTGTCATTACGAGCATGCTTTTTGCATCCTCTGCGATTGTCAGAGGTTTATTCTTCGGCTAAATCGTCGTGCGTGATAAATAGACATTCAATCACCCTCCATTGGGAGGGTCGCGAGCTATCGAGCGGGGAGGGATTACTCAAGAATAGTTCAGAGCGAAAACAATCTCTCGTATTACCCTCCCCGGCCGCTACCGCGTCCGACCCTCCCGCAAGCGGAAGGGTGTTATTCGGTGGAGCGTCTCGAATTCGCAATCGGTGATTTAGTACTCGCTAATCTCTGACTAGCACCTAGCTCCCAGCGGCTCGCAACTATTTCTCGGCTGGCCTCCATTTTTTGGTAGAGATTGTGCCACCCGATTTCGGATAATAGGCCTTGCCACTCGTTAGGCACACTCTTTGAACATCTCGAAATCAGTGCAACCAACTCGATTCCTGGGGATAGACAACGTGTTCGAATCTGTTGAGACCTGTATTACCCTGATTCCTGTGGGGATTCTAGACGCAGGTGCGAGAAAATTGCGAAGTCGAAAATTCAGCCAACTAAAAATGGCCACAGAGAACACAGAGATCTCAGAGCACAGAATACAAGGAATTCTCTGTGCTCTCGGTGTTCTCTGTGGCAATACTATCTTTGGAATTCCTGACTTTGCAGTTTTCCTGGCGGACGCGGAAAGCTGGCCGAGTGAAGGGTTTTGTGTTACAAAACTCACAAAACTCGAAGGAGGCGGGAGCTGCGTAAGCCTTGGTCCACTAACAAGTTACAGTATGCCAGACCGGCGGCGAAAGCGAGGGTTTTGTTTTGTAAAAAAAGTTTTTATCAAAAACGGGTCCGTCAACCAGGGATCGTTCGTGGAAGGTGGTGAGTCATTTTCTGTACATCACTCCCCATCCCCTGCCCCCCCTAAATTGCCACAAGAAGCACGAAGGCACCACGCTAAAGGATAAACTTTATTAATGCATGAACACCCTCCCCCAAAAGGAGAGGTTAGAATCCAATCACCAATCACTAACCACTAACCACTAACCACTAACCACTAACCACTAACCACTAACCACTAACCACTAACCACTAACCACTAACCACCTCCCCCCCATGCTCCCCGACCTCAAAGCCTGTCACTGTTGCGGACAAATTCAATTAGCTCCGCCGCTGGCTCCTCGCCAGTTAGCCAAATGTGCGCGATGTGGTTCGACGGTTTGCCGGTTTGGCAATCACTCCGCCAGTCGCACGGCAGCGCTGGCGACGGCTGCCTTTATTCTCTATTGGCCGGCGATCTTATTGCCGATTCTTGAGATCGAACAACTGGGTCGGCATCACCAAACAAGTCTGCTCATGGGCACGATCGATCTGTTGCGGGAAGGAAGCTGGTTTGTGGGAATGGTGGTTCTGCTATTTTCCATAGTGTTTCCGCTGGTGAAGATCGTCTTGCTCTTGGAACTCAGCTTGTTGGGAATTCTTCACCAGAAGCACAAAGCGGCGACCTATCGTATTATGGAACAAGCCGGCAAATGGAGTATGCTGGATGTGATGCTGATTGCATTCATGGTCATGTTGGTGAAACTGGGATCGCTCGTAGAATTCCATTTTGGCCCCGCGGTTTGGGCCTTTGTGTTGTGTGTGGCGATGAGCATGTGGGCATCGCTGTCGTTCGATCCGCATTCGATCTGGGTAGATGAACATGACTGATCCTTCCCACGAACAATCTTATCCCACGGCAGAAATTGCTCCGGTCGCCGGTCCCGTGGAGCTGGTCAGAAAGCTCCGTTCCCGGCTCTGGGGTGTCACCTTACTCTGTCTCGTGGTGGCGATAGGACTCGTGTGGGCTGAACTTCGTTCGAACGGTACGCAAATCCAGATCGCATTTGCCGACGGTAGCGGCCTGGTACCCGGTGATCGGGTTCGCTATCGAGGGATCGACGTGGGAGAAGTCAAATCAGTTTTACTCAATACGTCCCTGGATCGCGCGGTAGTCACCGTAGTGCTGAATGCGGAATCGGCTCCGTTGGCGCGCGAAGGAACCCGGTTCTGGATTGAGCGCCCCGATATCCGCCTGGGGCAAGTCCGTGGCTTAGACACACTCATGGGAGGTCGTTATGTAGGTGTTATCCCCGGCCCCAAAGATGCGCCTTGGGCCAATCGTTTCGAGGGCCTCAGCGATCCCCCCACTGCCGTCGAGAACGTCTTCGATGGTTTGGAGATTGTGTTGGAATCGAGCCAACGGTACGGCTTGCAGCGAGGTTCGCCGGTAAGTTATCGGGGTGTCGAGATTGGTCACGTCGTTAGCGTTGGTCTTACCAACAATTCATCCCGCGTCGTGGCTCGCACTTTCATCCAGGGAGAATATCGCTCGCTGGTGCGAGAGAATTCCCGCTTCTGGAGCAACAGTGGCATCGACTTGCGGCTGGGAATTCATGGCCTGGAACTCGATGCGGAAACGTTGGCCACGATTGCTGCCGGAGGTGTTGCGATGGCAACGCCAGATGTCCCTGGTAAACGAGTTGCAACCGGGCACCGCTTCGATTTAGTCAAATCACCCCGCGAGGAGTGGCTTCGATGGCAGCCGCACATGGCAATCGGCAGCGCGTTGCTCCCAGAAAACGTGCCGATTCCACAACCCATGCTAGGGGTGTCTCGCGGCGAAAAACAATTGGGCCTGTTTGGCGGTGGCCAGCGTCGAGGCTGGATCCTGGCATTAGAGGATGCCACACTGCTCGGCCCAGCGGACTTGCTTACGGCTCAGGAGGAAGATAATCGAACTCTCGAGATCAGCGGCAAAACACTCGTGCTCGACGCAGAAGGGGTAACCACTTCGGGTCGGCTGGCGACGCGCAAGCTTTCTGAAAGCCTCGCCAGTATCGACGCCATTTGGCCCCGCACTCGTATCCGCTCAATCGCCGACGCAGCAGACTTGCCCAATGAATTAGTCGTCACCTGTGGCACCGACAATCTCACGATCCCTCTGGCGACGGATCGAATCACTTTTGAAAACGACCTGTGGACGATTGATCCAGAGATTCCTCTGGACGAGGATTGGCATGGTGCCTGTGTGCTGTCAGTAGAAGACGGCTATTTGATTGGAATCGTAGTACAAACTTCTGAAGGCATGTTAATCGAACCGATTCCAGCCGAATTGCTCCAAGGCGAATAGTTGCTACCCCACGTCGGGGCCTGTCTCCAGTTCTTCCCAGCGAACATACGCGGCTGCAAGATCTTCCTCGCGGGATTTCAGTCCTGTGTTGCTTGCTGCTATCGCCTCGGCGGGCTGTTTGTAGAACTCCGGTTTCGCCATGGTAGTGTGCAGGTCGGCGATTTCAGTTTCGAGTTTTTCGATCTTCGCCGGCAGGCTGGCCAGTTCCCTCTGCTCTTGATACGAAAGTCGCCGAGTGGCTATCGCCGATGGTTTCGGTGCGGCGCCTTGGGTGCGCTCTTTAGCAGAAGTTTCCGTTGGCTGCGGCTCGTTGCGCTGTCGGAGCCAATCGTCGTAGCCCCCCACATATTCTCGCGGCCCGGCTTCCTCAAAGACAATCGTGCTGGTGACCACGTTGTTCAGAAACACGCGATCGTGGCTTACTATCAGGAGAGTACCAGGAAATTCAATGAGTTGTTCTTCGAGCAACTCGAGTGTCTCAGCGTCGAGGTCGTTGGTGGGTTCGTCGAGGACGATGATATTGGCAGGCTTGGAGAACAGTTTGGCGAGCAACACACGATTACGCTCTCCGCCGGAGAGAAATCGCACCAGGGTCCGCGCGCGGTCGGGAGTAAACAGAAAATCCTGCAAGTAGCCAAGCACATGGCGCTGCTTACCACCGATGGATATCTGGTCACTTCCTTCGCCGACATTGTCTTGCACCGATTTTTCTTCATCCAGTTGACCGCGTAGTTGATCGAAATAAGCCACTTGAAGATTCGTCCCCAAGCGGACCGAACCTGATTGGGGTTGCAATTTGCCGAGCAAGAGGCGCAAAAGCGTTGATTTGCCGACCCCATTCGGACCGATCACGCCGATCTTATCGCCTCGCATGATTTCGGTCGCAAAGTTGTCAACGATCATCCGATCGCCGTAGCTAAAGGATATATCCTCTACGCGTGCCACCAGTGCACCGCTCCGCTGTTCGGTTTGAATATCTAGTTTTGCCTTGCCGACGACCTCGCGTCGATCAGCTCGCTTCTCGCGGAGCGATTTCAATGCGCGAACACGTCCTTCATTGCGTGTACGCCGGGCCTTGATGCCTTGGCGAATCCACGCCTCCTCCTGGGCCAACTTCTTGTCAAACAATGCATTCTGTTTTTCCTCGGTGGCCAGTGCTGCCTCCTTGCGAACAAGAAAGGTCTCATAATCGCAAGACCAATCGAACAGGTGACCGCGATCAATCTCCAGAATACGGTTTGCGAGTCGTTTCAGAAACGCTCGATCGTGGGTCACGAACAGCAACGTCCCGGGCCAGCGTTCCAGAAATGCCTCCAGCCAGTTGATCGCGGCGATGTCGAGGTGATTCGTGGGTTCATCCAGCAAGAGGACGCTAGGATTGCAAGCCAGCTGCTGCGCGAGCAGCACCCGCCGCTTCATCCCTGCCGACAGGGTGGAAACCTGTAAGTCGCCGTCGAGTTCCATCTCATTCAACAACCGTTCGACCCGCATCTCGAACTTCCAATCGTGGTCGTGATGTTCCTCATGCCCCTGATAGCCTTGGCGAACCACTTCGCCCACCGTCCCTGCCAAGTCCTGGGGAACTTCCTGCGGGAGCAAGGCCACGGTGACACCGGGCGACAATTCGCAGCGGCCATGATCCGGGGTGAGTTCCCCCAACAATATCCGCATAAAAGTAGTCTTGCCCGCCCCATTGCGACCCATCAGCCCGATCCGCTGACGCGGCTCGATCTGACAGGTAACGTTTTCTAAAAGTGCGGGCCCACGAAAGCCTACTGTCACGTCGCTAAGTTGAATAAGTGCCATTGGTATATATCAGTAAGCCTCGAACGAAGAAATGTCCCGCATGTGTGACTCCACATCGAGAGGGTTTGCAAATTACCATCAGAGACACATCTTACTGAGAATAGTGGGCAGGGCAAACGAGAGGTAGTTTCGATTACTTTATTAAGGGTCTGGATTCGCTGGAAAACTTGCTGGCGGCTCGGATTTTCGGATCACCTGGAGCTCCGTCTATTGGTATAATGAGAACTTAGCAGGAGAGTTTGTTAGGAACCTTTCTTGCCATCAGGATCAGAGAAGCAAGCACCCCCAGCAATTGACAGACATGAACAATTCGCAATCTACTCCCCCTATTGCAGACAGGCCCAAGCACCTCAGGGAGTCATCCACATTAATGAGGCGATTTTTGGCAGTAGTTTTTGTCGCCCTCATGATAACAGTTGCTATTTCCCCTCATCTGTGGGCTCAACAGGAGTCAGTGTCTGCCTGGGAGTCCGCCGACTTTCGAAATTGGACATTCATTCCCTATTGGACAACGCAGTCGCAGTTGGCATCCTTCTCCGGCGACGGATTCTACGATCACGTGTCCGACGTGATCTATTTTTCTGGTGTGCGGCCAACTGCCTCAGGAGATTTGAATTATCATCCTTGGGCGGCTCAGCACCTTGCTACTCTTGCTGCACAGCAGGCCGCCCACGGTTTTCGTTATCACATGAGTATGTTCGATACCGCTGGAGGAACTGTCGACGACGTGTGGAACTCGATCGTTTCCAATTCGAGAACCCGGGCAAAGTTCGTTGCGAATATTGTGGACCTCCTGCAAGCCAATGGGATGACCGGCTTTAATCTCGATTGGGAAAGGCCAGGTACTGACACTGAATGGGCCAATTACACGCAACTGGCCAAAGACCTTAAAGCGGCCATCGGGCCTCTAGGGATGGAAGTTTCCGTTGACGACTATGGTTATGCCGACCCTGACTGGGATGATACCTCGGTTTTTGATGCCAGAACTTATGACCAATTGTTCATCATGGGATACCATTACGGAGCGGCCAGTAACAACTCCTTCGCCAACGGAAAACTTGCCCTCACGGGGCAAGGTGCGGCAAAGGCCTTCACCGACGAACAATTGGTGCTCGGCATCGGTACTTGGGGCAAGGGCCCGTCAACCAAAAGCTTGAAGTCAATCATCGCGGCCGACCCCAATCTCGCATACAACGCTTCGACCTGGTCGGACGGCACCAACACATGGGAGATCGAGAGCAGGCAACAGGTACGAGAAAAAATTCAACTTGCGCTCGATCGCAATATGGCCGGCGTGATGAACTGGGCTCTGCAATATGATTCTCCTACAGATCTTGGTCTGCATCGCGTCGAACATCACTATATCATGGTTAAGCGCGACATCCCCGATCTCAACTTGGACGGCAAGGTGAATGCCGACGATGCCTTGGCGCTGTCAGACAATATGGGAAGCGTCCCCGGCTGGACTGGCACCAACACTGCGGCCCGATTCGACGACTTTTATCGCGAGGGTAATTGGGAGCTGGGCGATCACAATGGGAACGGCTTTGTCAATCAGGCGGATGCCAATTGGCTAGCTGGACGCTTCACCGCTCTCGGGGTGAACCTGCCTGACCGCTTGGCTTACACAGGCACTTTCGAAAACTTTGCGGACGGACTTGGACTTGCAGGGCGTTGGGAGGCAGTTCGGGATGGAAGCGGAAACCTGCCAGAAACCGGGAATTATACTCAACATGGCTCCGGATTCTTAAACTTTAGCGGCAGCGGCGCGGGTTCTGACAAATACAGCAACGCTTCGATCACAATTCGCAACCAGAACTCTGCCGAAGCGTTTGACACACTGAACACCGAACAACGCGAAATAGAGGCCAGCCTGACTGCGCCCATCGACTTGGGCCAAAACGTGCAGCAATACTTTACTTTTCTAGTCAGGCAAAACACCGGCACGTTACTCCCCTCACAATTAGCTTCTGATCAACGAGACCTCTTCCTCCAGTTCCATGATGCAGCCGGTACAAATCAGTTTGACGTCTCCATCAGTGGCATGAGTGGACAGGTGGGAATCAACAGCCGGGCGGATGTAGGTGGCGATAATGATTCACTCGGAGGTTTCTTACCTGATACCACCTACCTCGTTATTGGGAAAATAACTGGTAGCGAGTCCAATGCCAATACGTTGGAACTCTCATTTCTTTCCGAGGGATCTTCGGTTGGTAATTTTACCGATAGTACTTTTCCGTGGATGCTCTCAGCACAAAGCAGCATTGGCTTCGATCCGCTCATCTCCCATCTACAACTGGTCAGCCTTTATGAAGCCAATTACACAGTAAGCAACATACAGATTGGCCCAGCAAGTCACTTTTTCGAGACTCCACAGCCGGGCGATTTTGATCTCGACGGAGATGTGGACGGAGATGACTTTCTCAAATGGCAACGTGGCCAATCCCCCAACCCACTGAGCCAATCAGACTTATCCAATTGGCAGTCGAACTACGGCGTTGTGCTCAACTCAATTGCCACGGCTGCGACTGTGCCCGAACCCGGGACCTTCATAGCACTCGCGATAGGAATGACAGCAATGCTTTGCGGCCGGGGACCAATGAAACACAGATAGACACTCACTCCGAGGTTCGAAGTAGAACCTTGGTTGGATTCATGTGCTACTAATGGTTCAAATCTTCGCAGCTTGCGAAAAATAATTCAACGCTAGGAAAGAGACACAACGGAGGGATGAAAAAATTGGCTGGAAGACTAGTTTCCACTTGTCGACACAATTTAAATTGTTGAAAATGAGCGAGAAGTAGGTAGTCCGCCCCTTATACCTGAAATTCTCTCTGTAATACCGGGACCGGTATAGTGAGGTGGCTGAGGTCACGGATGGAGCGGGGCACTCGAATGTGGGTATCACCAGCATCTATCTGCACGTGGCGACGAATGAGGAGGAGTTGGGGAGTATTTTTGGGTGGAGCCAATGACGCAGAAAGACCATCTCCTATTAAACACGTTTGGTTCGACCCTGAACTTGTTTTTTATTCAGCAAGAAGATAGCTGAAAAGAATTACGTTTAAGCCTAATTCGCTTTCGGGTTACATAATTGACGCATTTTTGCAGTCGTCCTAATATGCATTCGTTGGGATACGGAAGATGGCTGAGTTTCTTATTGCGGCACTCAATCATCTGACTCTGCTTTAGCTCTTCGAAAGGTTCCAGATGATTGAGCGATTTTGCCAAGTCATTTCTCTAGTTATTATCTTTAGCAGCCCAACATTGGTTGGATGTAATTCCCGTCCCACGGCGATTGAGCCTGTGGAAATCGACGCCGATCAAGCAGGAGAACTTGCTATAGAGATGCACGACAAGGATGGTGACGGTGCACTTAGCTCTTCCGAGCTACAAGCAGTTCCTGGTATTTTAAATCACCTCGAGAAGTACGATCTTGACGAAGACGGGATGGTTTCTTCCCAAGAGATAACCGAGCGAATTGAACTCTGGAATGATCAAGCTATGGGGATTCGTACTCTGGACGTAGAAGTGTCCATGGATAACCGTCCGTTGAGTGGCGCCAGTGTGCGATTCGTGCCTGAAACTTTCTTAGGCGATGGTCCGAAACCCGCCTCAGGCATGACCGACTCCAAGGGGTTCGCCAAAATATCAGTAGCGGTAGATGAATTACCCGAAGATCTTAGAAAAGCGCGGATGCGGGGTATCTATGGTGGTACCTATAAAATTGAGATCACTCATCCCAGCATGAATATCCCATCGAAGTTCAATACTGCCACGACATTGGGTGAAGAGGTGGCACGTGACACGATTGGTGATTGGCTGGTTTTGAAATTGCAGAAGGACTAGTTACCACCTCAATGCAGTAGTTGCCATCAGCAAAGTCAGCAATCCAATTTGTAATAAGAGATTCTTGGGTTCTGGTACCTGCTTCAAGTTAGAGCCGGACTGCATGCCATAGTGATTCTGCCATACTGTTCGGTCAGCAGCGTTTACAAAACCGTCACCATTGGCATCCCCCTGATCGGGAAGTGCACCTCCGGTCAGATTTAGGCCGCGTTGCCAGCGAAGAAAGTCCGCTCCATCGACGTCGCCATCGTTGTCAAAATCACCTATTGAAGGTCCCGTTGGGAGTGGTCGGGTACCTTTGAGACCAGCCGGATAGTTGGCTCCCTCTTGGAAAGCCGTCCAGAGGTCACCTGGATTACCCACTGGATTGCCCATGTTTTTCCAATACTCCAACGAATACTCATTCCAGCCACCGTAATCTTGGTTATGGACAAACCAGCTCAGCGAAACAATGTTGTGGTTGCCAGGCGTCTGATTCCACGCGTGAACATCCTCAAAGGAACCTCGAATGAAGTCCGCTGTGACTGCTTCGTTGTTGGCCAAGTTGCCACTGGTGCTCGTTGAGCGAGCCCATTCGGTGAGGTAGACCGGGGCATCCTGTTCACCATGGGCATCGATGACAGATAGTTGGGACACGTAGGAGTTGTGAAATTCCGTGACAGCAGCATTTGCCGATGCAAATGGATTGCCATAAGCGTGGAGACCAAACCCGTCGATCTCGCCACCCGGGATGGCCTGAATTGCCGCAATCGTTTGCGAAAGCCAAGTATTGCCATCCATCCAACGTACGCCGCCGATCACGCCTCCAGGGCTAGGTGGGGCAACCAGCACTTCATCATCAGGCCGAGCGAGCTTAATAGCTGAGCGGATTTCGTGATAAACATCCGCGTATCCTTGGGGAGTTATTCGATTGTTCGTCCAACCGTTGCCCTCTCCAATAATGTTTGGCTCATTGCCAATAATCCATACATTGGAGCTACCACCTAAGGTATTCACCACCCCTAATACCGAAATTGCCCAGGTGGCACGATCCGGGTTCGTTGGGGCAGGAATGGTCTGTCCCCAATCATAATCGATCCGAGTGATTACGGACGCACCATGGTTGGCAGTGATCGATTGGTAGAGCGGTTGGAAATAGCTAGCGCCCCACCATGGTGCTGAGTGGGTGAGTACGGTTTCTGTGCTCCATCCTCCTTCGGCACCTTCGCCAGCTTGCGAGCCATTGAAGTCCCACCAATGTACTCCGTAAAGGCTTTCTCCGTTGGCCCATACTGGCGCACCGCTTAGCAACAGAAAGAGCAACAAAAACCACAAGCAACCCTTCACCATGTCACCTGTGCCTTTCTCTTTGAATAGTCCGAAAGCATCCCGTTGATTGGAGAATGGCGATTCTTACATATCAAGAAGAATCATCTCAAAGTGAACAATTACCGACTTTCACTTCGTAGGTTCTCACGGCTCCTCCGTCGGAACGATGACCATTTTTTCGATGCACTTCCGAATCCACATCGTATGAGATTGATTGAACGGAGCCATCAACCATCGCTAGATTGCAACCTCCGGAGTGGGCGCTGCCAAACCGCTCGGAAGCCCCGACAATTCCATCGCGATCTTGCAAAGGAAGATAGGCTTCACCATTGAGAGGATCCTTTTCGTCATACCACACTGAGCGATACAGATCATCTTGGTAGCCGGTGTACATTGGCCAATCGTCTGCATGGGCCAAACCAGTCTGGTAGTGTTGCGGTTCGATAAAACGTTCGCCAATTGCATACGTATTACTAAGTCCGTCAGTGATTTGACGTAACTCTAGCGTGGTACCGCAGAATCCAATGCCTGAGTGTTCTTCCAGCGGAGGTCGCCAACCGGAATTTGTACCCTCGCTATAGCTGTTCGGTGTACACTTAAAGCACCATGCTTCAAGTTCATGAATATCTCCAGCGTTCTGAGCATAGTCGGAGCGACCGTGAAACTCTGAAAGATAGCCATTTTTGGGTGTGTGTCTTGCGGTATTCGGATAAGCAATTGCAGGTCGACGGCTGGGACAATTCATGATTGCGATCGGGATTGCATCTCGCTCAGCAAGAACACGCTTTTTCTGGAATCCAGTAGGCATTCCAGCGGCTATGTCGTGGACTGCTTGCTGTTCGATGTAGGGCAAAAGATTGTAAACCCACCCACCAGGTTGTTTTTCATCTGAGCCGAAATCGGGATCGCCAACCCAATCTCCTAGCCACCCACCCGCAGGCAAGTAGCCAAAAGTCGATTCATGTTGCAGCATTGCAAGCGAGAGTTGCTTGAGGTGGTTCTTGCACTGGGCATTGCGAGCGGTTTCTCGTGCCGCTTGAACGGCAGGTAACAGCAGAGCCACTAAAACGCCGATGATGGCAATTACTACCAGCAACTCAACAAGAGTAAAACCCGATGGATCCCTATGAAAAACTCGCTTGTTAGAGTTCACTTCCACTACCTCTCCCTGACAGTGCGGTTCCGTGCGACGCAGTTCTTTCAAAATGGAATCTCTAATTCCATCGTTCTGATATCTGAAGTTATTCACAAAAGTGAGAGGCGCTTCCGGCAGCGTTTCAGCGGCCGGAAGCAGACCCCGCATTCTGCGTGATAATCGTTCAATCTCTAGCGATTCCTTCGAGTCAACAGTGTGCTTCCCAATCCAGCCAGCAGTAGCAAGCACGAAGCCGGTTCTGGAACGGGAATAACATCAATTTCCCATACCAATGGCGAAGCAATTGCGGCTGTCAGGCCGTCGTCAACACCTGTGTAGGAGTTGATTCCATCAAACGGATCTCGGTTTTCTCCTCCTGTATTGTCAACTGCAAACAAATCGATGGTGAGATTAGTGATACCTAAAGCCAATGGTGTTCCTCCATCGTCAGAAATAGCCAGCAACGTGGACTGCCATTGCCCACTATTAACTACTCCGGAAGCATCCGACTGGTAGTAGCCCGCACTATTGGCACCCAGGCCTGGGACGAATCCGCCGAGGGGAGAAAAGCTTCCACCATTATTGGTAGAGACGTTAATTACCGCCGTAGAAAAAACTCGCCCATCTCCACCGAAATTACCTGTGAGGATTTGAATCTTCTGGATGTCCGTGGGACCTGCCAGATCGTATTGGAGTCGCTTGGTTGGAAGGCCCGCCCCAGGAAAGTCATTCAGCAATCCGGTCAAGTTGCTGATAGGACCTGCGTCGTCAGTAAGAGCTTGCAGTCGTTCTGGTTCCGAAGGAGTCGCTCCATGCCAATTGCCATCGTCTATTGAAGAAATCAATCCGGAAATAGCGTCGCCCACGGCTATCGAGCCATTGAGATCGTTTCCCCCCGCTCCATGAGTCGTCGTCGACGTGATTGCGGCACCTGCAATTTGCATCGTGGCAATTGCTGTTACCAGTCCAAGACATGCTGAAAATACTCTCATTAGTCATTCTCCCATTCAAAAAAAGTCACTAGAAACCAGAAAAGAAACAAAAACAGAAACTCAAATTAGCATATTCATTATCTGCCGATCAGGCGACTCCTACACCTTCCGAAACTAAGCAATGAAAACATGGCTGCGCAGGCGATGGCCATTGTAGCTGGCTCAGGCACGGAGACACTTGACACAATGAGTGCTTCTGGGCTGTAAGTGTTTTGCCAAACGCTTAGGTCCGCTGCGTTCACATTGCCGTCACCTGTAGCATCGCCGTCCCCTGGTTGCGCTGAGCCATCGTTGATTCCAAAACCGCGTTGCCAAGTGAGGAAATCTTTACCATCAACGTCGCCATCCATATCAAAGTCTGCCGATACGCTAGGCCCTTCAATTACGTCGATTTCCCAAACAAGCGGTGAGCTGATCGCCTGCGACTGCCCATCATCAAAACCTGAAAATGGGTTTACGCCATCGAATGGATCCCAATACCAATTGACGGTGTTATTTGTGGCATAGAAATCAAATTGAAGGTTTGTTACTCCAGTCGCAATAATCGGGGAAGCATCATCTGCAATACTCATAAAACTCACCAGAGTCTCAAGATTGCTATTAGCAGCTCCCCCGGGTTCATTGATGGTTAGAGGGACATCGGACTGGTAATAGCCCCCGTTGTTTGCACCTACTCCAGGTACAAATCCTCCCAGTGGAGAAAAGTTAGCCCCATTGTCGGTGGAGTATCGAATCAGGACAGTACAAAATGCTCGCCCATCCACGTCATTGCTATTCCCGGTCAGTATATTTATTTTCCCAATATTTGCTGCTTGACTGAGGTCGTATTGAATCGATTTTGTTGGAACACCTTCTCCAGGAAAGTCATTGAGAAGACCAGTTAAAGTTCCCGTCGCTCCCAAACCATTTGTGAAAGCGGCAAGTTGATCAGCGGGATTTGTATTTGCAGGATGCCAGCCTTTGTCCGCAGCCAATTCGGTTGCAATAAGCCCCTGAATGAGATCGCTATTGGAAAGCATCCCATCAAAAAGTGTGTGATCGAAATTCGGGTTCGGGCCATGATCGGTAGTAACCGTAATCGCCGCGTGTATCTGCGACGCAGTAATTGCGAATCCAAGTAGGACCGCCAACGCAACTCCATTGTGCCTGTTCATGAGAGCTAATTCTCCTCTCTTTGATCGAAAGACTAGTTTTACTGAAAAGATTCGCAGTGAGCCCCGACGAAGGCAATTGAATATGAGTCGTAGTAGTGGATCATTAGAACTCAGTTCCTAAGTCAGGCAACAGTGCCAAACTAATGATGTATAACGTGCGCTTATATAGTCCAGTTCAGCCTTAAGGGTCATTAACAAGGTCATGAACCTTCTAAGCAAGGCATTCTAAAGGGCCAACTTGAATCACCCTATATTACCATAATACTCGAAAACCATTGCAATATTGTGTAATCCTTTTAAGATATATAGTAGGTTGGTTCGGCTCTATGCCCGGCAGTGGCCGAGCTGATTCGCTGATTCTGGTGCAGCTGATCGAGTGCGGCGAAATACATGTGCAGGTAAGTGATTTCCTATATCACTCGGCAAATCTTGGAATAGCACAGCCATTCGTGAGAATTGGCAAATCACATCCAGCGGCCTCCGATCTCCGATTCATGCCCGAGCGTAAAAAGTCTATTCTAGTTAGAGTTTTCAAGAATGTCACGAATTTCGTCTCGATTAGAAGTCGCCCTCATCGTCGACCCGGCGAAGCCATACGATAGGCGGATTATTAGAGCTGTGGGATCCTATGTGACCCAGCGCCAATGCAATTGGTCTCTCTACGTCGAACAAGACCCCATTATTCGACTGCCAGACTTACAGGCGTGGGCAGGAGATGGCATTCTAGCCAACTTCGACGACCGGCGGATTGCCAAGGCGGTGTCTGATATCAATATCCCAGTCGTTGGGATCGGTGGCGGTTACGGTTACTACGAGGAAAACCCCACGATCCCGTACGTTCGTACCGACAATCGAGCCATTGCCGAGTTGGCAGCACAGCACCTAATCGATTTGGGGATCCGAAGTTTTGCTTTTTGCAGCGAGCCACCGAACCGTGCCAATGGTTGGGCTCGAGAGCGTGCGGAAGCTTTCCAAGGATATCTAGCTGAAGCTGGATTTTACTGCGAAGTTTATACGGGGCGGTTTACCGCCTCACGACGCTGGCGGGAGTCTCAGGCGGAATTGGAGCAATGGGTTTCCAGTTTGACGCCGCCCGTCGGCATGATGGCTTGTCGTGATGGCAGAGCCCGCCACGTAATGCAGGCTTGCAAGACGGTGGGATTACGCGTGCCCGAGGACGTCGCGATCATAGGCGTCGACAATGACGATGTAATCTGTGAATTAGTCAACCCTCCGTTGACAAGTATCGAACAAGGCACCAAGCGGATCGGGTTTGAAGCCGCAGCACTTCTTGACGTCATGATGGCTGGCAAGATTCCTGATGACAAGCATACTACGATCCCTCCCGAGGGCCTTGTCGTTAGACAATCTACCGATGTACTAGCTACCGGAGACCTTGAAGTCTCCGAGTCGTTACGTTTCATTCGTCGACATGCGACTGATCCGATTACTGTTCAAGATGTACTCGACGTCGCCCAATTATCCCGGTCGACGCTAGAAGCACGTTTTCGTGGGGTCCTGAACCGATCTATTCATGCCGAAATAAATCGCGTGCAAGTCGAGTTCGCCATGCGTTTGCTCACTACCACCAAGATTCCTATCAAGGAAGTTGTAAAGCGGGTTGGGATTTCATCGGTCCAGTACTTTACGGCTGTCATGCGACGCGAGACAGGAAAGACCCCTGGACAGATTCGAACTGAAATGCAGCCTTAGAAATTGCATCACGTTGTTGCTTTTCAAGTGCATTTTCTGCGGTCAACGACTAAAATCGAATAATAGAATAAACATCGAAACTGCTTTAAATCTCTTGGTTTTTTCAAAAATGTCATTGATCTACGGGTACTCGTCGGCTTCCTACCGACTTTTAATCTGCTTTGGCTTCAGCTGCGCTTGGTTAGTAGCAACATCTCAACGGGCATCGTGTGACGATATTCATGGCCTCAATGCAGGGGCGCCGATCTGGAATGGAGCCATTCAGTTGACTCCTCAGAAGGCAGCACAATTTGCCGCAACTGGTACGGACTCAATCCGAGTTAATTTCCGACTCGATTCAGGTGCAACTTCCTGGAACACCACTCAATTGGAACTCTACGACGAGGTGATTCAAAATGCAAAAAACGCGGGACTCAGAATACTCGGGCTCTTTTCCAACGAAACTGTTGCCGGCGGACAAACCTCATGGAATTTCGATCCCGATGGCGACGGGATGAATTCTTACGTCAACGATTTTGCCGATACAGCACAGTTTCTAGTTGATCGCTACAAGAACGATATCAAACAGTTCGAAATATGGAATGAACCCAATGCTTGGTCGAACTCAAACTATCCAAGCGACCCTCAGAATGCGGGAGGCACATATATTTTGCCTCGTGTGTACGCCAAGATGCTTTCGGAGACTTATCGGCATCTAAATACTGGTGGACAAACGCTGCTCAGCGATTTCAATATTTCGTTGACTACAGGCGGGCTCTTAGCTCACGATATCGGTGGCAGCTTTAGCACTGCAATGCCCTATTTTCAGCAAGTCTACGATCAATCTTCTGTCTGGAATAGCTTTCAAGCTGATACGGGATTGCAATATCCTTGGAACGACTTTGGTTATCATTTTTACATCAGCCAAGGCAGTCTCGTCTCGACGTCGCAACTTTCCAGCTATTTTAATGCGGTTCGTTCCACTCAGGCAGCCAATAACGATTTCTCGAATGTCGCTGTTACTGAATTTGGATGGCAAACAGTCGGGAGCAATACGGAACAGTTACAGCGCGACAACATGGCAACTGCCTACAACTTTCTGGAGAACCAACCCTACATCAGTGGCTCTTATTGGTACCAGTGGGTAGACGATGGGACTGGTGCTTGGGGCATTGTCCATGGAAACGGGGTACACAAACTTTCCTACGACGAATTCGCTGCAAGAAACAACTCCAGCCAGCCCGGTGGAATTCTTTTTAGTACCGAGCATGCGGCAAATGACGGAGCCTTAAGCCATTCCTTTAGCTCATCTGACATTTTGCAAGGATTAATAGCTACGGAGAGACCCGGCGACAAGGGATGGCATTCTGCGAACCCTGCTGCCACGAATGGATCCAGTGATCCAGACGGCCTTCCAGCTTTCACGGACGGCATCGGAGATATCGGTACTGGTCTGACAGGATTGCTCAACGATTTCCCCGGCTCAGGCTCACCTGCGAAATTGCTTGAGTATGAACTAGGCGGAGCATATGACATTGATGAAATCCGTATCTTCACAGGGAACAATGGTGCTGACGGACGAATTTTTTCTACGACCGGAGTATGGACATCGAACGATGGCTCAAGCTTTGAATTTCTCGGATACTTCCAGTCCGATTCCTCTGGGGTAACGAACAATAGCACGACACCCGGTGGCCCCGATGGCTCGACTTTGGTTCGCATTTTTCGTGACGATGCGATCCCTTTGGCGACCGATATTACTCACCTGCGGTTCGATCTTTATGCAGTATCCAATGTTGATGGAGTGATGTTCGATCCATTCAACGGTGTCAATTCGTTCACGGGTACAGATGACGGCTTCGAAACCGCCTACGTGTCGCCACTTGTTCGGGAGATCGATGTTTTTGGAGCCTTGTCAATTATCGACAATGCAGACTTCGACGGGGACGATGATGTCGATGGCATCGATTTTCTCATCTGGCAGCGGAACTTCCTCTCTGGTACGACACTCTCAGAAGGAGATGCAAATAGCGATGGCCGGGTCGATGAAACTGACTTGGCAATTTGGCAGAGCCAATACGGTTTAACAACATCAAGTGTGAGTCACCTGTCGAGGGTGCCCGAATCTAATTCACTAATATACCTCCTACTGATCTGTCTAACACTAGGATCTCACAGGTCGAATAAGCAAAGATTATAATGAAGCTAAGAGTGCACAGGTTCCAAGACGTCCTTTCGTTCTAGAGACGTCACAGTGCCATCCATGTCTGCTGAGACAATAGCTGATTTACTGTCAGTGCCAATTCCTGAGAGACAATAAAGCCTGGGACTAATCGAATACTGGAACAATTGCTGGCCGGAATCGGAGTCGAGAATAGTCAGGATTCCTGTGTCGGAGAGAATCGCCACTCGCCCGTCAAATTCAACCGGTTGATTTGGCACGCGTCCAGTAGGTACTTCAACCTCCCAGATAGGTGTGCACGCACTATCTAATCGCGTTAAATAATTATTGAGACTCTTAGCGTACAAGGATTGATCGACATTACTTGCGGTGATCGACGTAATATTCTCCTGAATAACTTCTTGAAATTCACCATTCAACGTAAACCTTCCGAGCACCCAGCCTCGGTCGCAAGCGAAAAGAGATCCTCCGCAAGCAACGATAGGACTATCCGCTGCCCCGTAGTAGCGACTCTTGACATCCTGGTGCCCTTTGGGAGACCACGTTTTCCAAAGCGTTCTCCCAGAATCGCAATCTACTGAGTAGATAAAGCCATCCCAGCAGCCCGCAATTAATTGTCCTTCAACAAGAAGTGGCTTAGATTCAAAACCATAGTTAGTTAGCTGACTAGACCACTGAATTTGGCCATCTTTGTGATTAATCGCATGGAGCCAGCCAGCGCCGTCCGCAAAAATTGCGAGGGCCCCATGTATTGCCGCGGCGGCATAAAGGGGATTAGGAAGCGAAGCTTTCCAGGTCTTTTTTCCATCAGCTGAATTCAAGCAATGCACTTTTCCGGCGATATCTCCTACTAGGATACGTTCGCCGATCTCCGAAAGGCTATGCACGACTTGGCTTTCCGTATCATACGTCCATTTCTTTTCAAGGCTGCGCGACAAACCGAAGACGCGACCTGATGTGTTAGCGAGCGATATAAGATCCTCATTCACTAGCGGCCGCGTCTTTACACCAGCGCCCACATTGGTTTCGTAAACTTGATACGAAGCATCCTGTCCCGGAAGCAGTTTAAATCTCTCTGCAGTCGTCACGGCACGTTTGCCCGACTCTCGGACACGTGCCGATACGAAATGCCAACCCCGACAGATTTTCTCAGTATCGAGTGCGAATATGTGGAAGTCCGATGCTTCACGGAGATACTGAGCGTTCTCTATGTCACTATCGATCCAGACTCGCATGCTAACTGAATGAGGCGACTTAGGAACGTGAACACGCAGTTGACCACCTGTATCGGTTTCCGTCGGCACACGTAGAGGGAAGTCTGCCAAGGAAGCCAAGTCCTTAAGTGGTTTTTCTAGAAGCGGCACAAGCTGGGGTCTCTCGTCGGACTCTTTCTCGTAGCGAAACATTACTCGCAGAATACCATCTTTCAAAGTTACGGTGTTGTAGCCTGTGTGTATGCCAAAGGTCGCACCTCCGTTCACTCGGTCGATTCCTTGCCACTGCTGGCAATGAACTGTGTGCCAGTGACCATCCATAATTAGTGCCACACGCCGACCGACGAGCAATTTCCATAACCGAATTTTGTCGTATTCGCTGGCATAACCAGCGTCGCCCGAGAGTGGATGATGCATAGCAATAAGCAGGGGAGTACTGTCTGGTACCGCCGCCAAATCAGCGGCCACCCAATCGAGAGTACGGCGATCCAAACTTGGGAGGGGATCTAATAGCCCTGAGGAGTTAATGCAAATAAAGTGACAACCTCCAAAGTCAAACGAATAGGAATCGTCTCCGTATGTTTTCCTCAAAAGATGGTTGATTTCTCCCCAAGTGTTGTCGTGATTCCCGGGCACAAGGCTAACCGGACAAGCCATACTTGCTATGGCTTTTTCGAAATCTTGCCAAGCATACCCGACTGGTCCATATTCCATCACATCGCCCGTGTGGATAGCGAAAGCCGGCATGCCCGTTGTAATCGAATAAGGTTTCTGGACAACTGGTTCACTGCTACACCGTGCAAGCCACTCCAATGTTTCAACACTTCGACTATCCTCGTTTTGCAGTTGCCCAGGGGTGCGAGGATTAATATGCGTGTCGGAGAAATGAATGAAGGAGAAATCAGAGCCGTTAAGGCTAGCCTGAGGACGAGCGAATTCAGCAGCAGTTCGGGTTAATCGCTTAAAGCCCGTAAGCAAGCTAAGCGACAGTCCCGACAGACTCGTGACTACGAATGTGCGTCTATTGTGATTACTCATCGCACTCCTTCCTCCACCAACTGCCAGCAGGTTAGCTTCGTGCTCACTTTCCACTAAGAAAATGATATCTGATGGAACACACTATTTACTATACGAAAGTTTACTCGTCAAACTCGCGATATTCATTAGCATACTGAACTTCTTCGCCCAATAAGGTATAAGCAAATCGAATTGTAGCCAATTTCGGCAGTACACAATGGCTGGCGACTATTGCGAATAAAGTCAAGGACAATTCGCATTTCGTTAAAGTAACTGAACGTACGCAACCCACCGCTTGGACGATCTCCCTCCGCCTTGGTCATTTCGTCTTTTTGGCTCGTAGCGCCAGCGATTTAGAATTCTTCGAGGATTTCTTCGATGGAATTTTTCCAAGCGAGTCTCGATTTATCATAGTGAACTAATTCTTGTTCAGCCGTGATACGCAAGGCACCTCACTCTGCCGAGTAGAAGTTCTCCGCAGCTCCATTGGAAGTTGAAGTCTTGATGGAACTCTTGGCTGAAACGAACGATGACATCGCCATCGAACAAGTACTCCGTAGTGCATACGTCGTATGTTTCACGATCGTCGCGATACTAAGTTACCCCAAGACCACACACTCTTTCTGGACTGCGATTACCCAGCAACCAGCTTGACGCATCCAATTAATGAGTTCCGTTTTCTGCAATCAAGCCATGCCTGTATTCCCGATGAACTCACCAGTTGATCAAATGGTTGGCCGTTGGGAATCCCCACAAAGAGAAATCTTGATCAATCCAATGAGGGCAATGTGGATCTGTTCGCTAGGGCTGTTGGTGAGAGTTTCGGCTTTGCTTGAGGGTCCGGTCGAACCCAGGGCAGCTCCTAAAGAACTACCAAGAAACAACCGCCGGTCAAAAGCCGCCACAATCAATCTCCGATTCGTTGAATCATAACAAGAGGAGTCATACGAGATATCGTAAGTTATGAAATCCTCTTGTTTGAAGCGACTTTTAGGCGCTCTCCCGTTGGAGCAGGCTGTCTAGCATCCGACTTAAACCAAGGACTTGCGAGTCCTCCATTTTCAGACGCATATGTTGTAGTCGAAATCTCTTAACTGATTGCTCAGCCACTCATCAAATGGTTGAGGACTACCATCTCAAGCGATTCGTAGTCTCGACGTTTAACACAGTCTTCGACCACGTTGAGAGGTAGACTACGTGATTTTTCAACAAGTCTCAGGAAAACCTGTTTGCTATTGGCCAAATGAAGGTGTGCCTTATCCTGTGATTGGGTGCGCATCGCCTTAACGTCCAGTCCAACAAAACGACCTGTACGAGCGTACCCAGCTTCCTCCAAGACACGCACCTGATTGAACGCTGCCCGAAGATTCACACTGCCAAACGTCTTGTCCTGGTCGAATTTAAGCCCGTTCTGATCGTTCAAATGAACACTCCATAGCTTGTCCATCTGCAATGCAAATGCCATCTCATCTGAGGGATCAAGTCCCGTGAGTTGCGCGTGGGCAGTTTCAATAAGTCCACCTACTCGTAGAGGATCGTCGGTTTGCCCTGCTAAGGCCAATGCGTGACCGATTGTCGGCAGATATGCTTGGTCCACAGGTTCATTCGGTTTCGGCTCGATAGCAATCCGAATCTTAGAGTCGTATTCGAGTAGCGAATTTACAGCTTCCAATAGCCTCGCGTAGGCAGTGCGAGCACATTTTGCTTCACGTATATAAGTGCCTTCCCGGGCACACCATAGCACCAGAAGATTGACCCCCAGGTCGTTCGCGATGTCGATGGCACGTTTGCTGCGGTCCAATGCCCACTTCCGACAATTTGGATCGTTGGCAGTAAAACCGCCGTCGATTCCGTGAGGATCTTCCCACAATCGAGGGGCGACAAACTCGGGAACCAAGCCGTTGTCGGCTAGAAAAGATTTGAGTTGCCTTGCTTCGGCAGAGATCTCGGTGGCAGACTTATTGGCTAAGTTCGGTACTGCATCATCGTCATGCAACTGAACGCCTTCGAAGCCAAGCTCTTGATAAGACTTGAGTTTTTCGGCAAACGCAATTTCATTGCGTGTAGCAGGGCCGAAAGGATCAGCCCCGCCATGAATATTCCACGGACCAAATGAAAACCGGTACGACTCACTCATTCGTACGAACTCCTGAGGACATAAGTGTGAACTCTACAGTATTCGGGGCGGCTGAGTCTGAAAGTTGATCCGCGCTAGTGGCGGAAACGCTAGTGAGCCCAGCCAGGCTGGCCGTCTCAGCATAGTTTCGAAGGCCCTGTGACGCGCCTAGGCCCGTCACACAACATGCGCCTGCAGCTGCGGCTAAGCGTCCTGAATCTGCAGGTGTTAAACCCTTTAGCATCCCGGCCACATATCCTGCCAAGAAAGCATCTCCGGCTCCAGTGGTGTCGAGTACAGCCCCCGGTGGCTTAACGGCCTCAATCTCAACAAATTCCTCGGGTGAGGGGCTGACCATAGCACCTTCCGCGCCCAATTTGACACCCACCACGCCCTTCGCACCTTGATCCCGATAAACCTTAATAATCTCTCGAGCATTGGTCTGCTTGGTTTGGTTTGATGCTTCTTGGAAACTAGGAATGTACACATCGACTACAGGCAGAGATGGGCTGAGTTCTTCAAGCGTCCCGCCGGTGCCAGCGGTTTCCAACACAGTCAAACAATTTACTTCCTGCAACATTTCCAACACCTGAGGTAGGTTGGCCTCTAACTTTGGCATTAGAGAAAAGTAACCAATTACTGCTGAACGACCTCGCAGGAAGAGATCCAGGTTTTTTTCAAACCATTTGATGTCCAACTCGCGAGGCGCACCTACGCAATGAGCAAATGTGCGCTCTCCCTGGGAATCGATCAATACGGCTGTAGTACTGGTAGCCTCAACTGGATGGACAGTCAATCCTACAGTGTCGATGCCGAGGCTTTCATATCTTGTTCGTATATAACTGCCGAACTCATCATTCCCGATAAAGCTGAAGCCGGCGACTTTCATTCCCAAGCGGGCAAATGTGGCGCCTGAATTGCTCACGACGCCGCCTGTCTCCAATTGCAGTGGTTCTACATGGTAAAGCTGACCGGCGACGATGGAATCGTGGAGTGGTAATGGACGAACGAGGACGTCGACCACGCAGGAACCGCAAACTATGCAATCGTATTCGTCTGAATCATCCACCAAGCAGTCCCTTTAACTTCACGATAAGATGGCGGAGAATCAAATCTCAGCGTTAAAACCTACCCAAATTGAGTCACTTCTCTCTCAGACATAGTAAAACTAATGGCAACCTGCCTCTACGCGTTTCGTCTTGACAATGATACTATTGTATCACAAATCCCTGCCATTTATCCCGGAGGAGTTAGCATATGCACTGGAAGCAGGCTTTCTCCACGATAGCAAGCACTACACAGCATTCGGAAATGTACCTATCAGCACAACCCAAATTGTCACCCAATGCTGGTAGCCTGCGTACGAAACTCACGAGGACTTTGTCCTCTTAAACGTCGAAAAATGCGATTGAAGTGGGACAAGTTAACGAAGCCTGATTGGAATGCAATATCGCTAACAGGTTCACTGCTGGTTGATAGTTTCTGGCAAGTGGCGTCTATGCGCACTTCATTCAAGAATTCGACGAATGATCTACCAGTGTAATTTTTGAACTCACGACAGAACGTAGCTCTTGACATCTGGGAAAGTTCCACCATTTCTTTTAATTCTAGAACCTCAGAGTAGCGGTTAAGAACTTCCAGAATGACTTTTTGAATCGCTGGAAAATGCTTTGTCGTGTCAGCCGCACTATATGCCTTGCTTGAGATCGGGTTACCCGGGTAGCAACTGAGCATCTCTAGCAGTTGAAAAAAGCTCCCCAGCCTTGCTAGCCGGTCTTGCTCGATCATTACATTGATAAGTCTGTGAGCATTTTCGACGGCCCCGGTTGGAAACAACAATCCCTGGTTGCTGCCCAGTAAAGTCTGGGATAGCGCATCCCATTCCGGCGTTGCACGCAAAGGTTGTGTCTTGTCAATGGAAAACTGCAGTGCCACCCCGCTAGACGAACCGATGCAATTCCAGTAATGAGGGACATAGGGTCCGAACAGCAACAATTCAGGCGATTCCACAGGCAGGATGCTGTCGCCAACAAATCGAGTCCCCTTGCCACTCTCAAACAGGGTTAACTCTGCCTCGGCATGAACGTGCCAATGTTCGCCTTGACCTTTTACAACCCTGCGCCGATTTTGTGGTCCAATGACCTCAACTTTCGAGATGCTCTTCGACCAGGAGAGCATACGAAAAGACTCAGAAGCATGTTCAATGTGTTCGACGACCAATACCATCGCTCCAACCTCAAGTCTGACTGACTAGTTTTCGACGAACCTCTAAGAGACCAGGTGCCACATCGATCTTATTCAGCACTGATCGAAATCTCCAGAAATTCTATTTGGGGGAAGAGGTCTTTTGAGATTATTACACTACAACTACTCGTTTGCCATGAACCATCCTGCACAACTAGCTTGCCAAACAGATTCCCCCACCTCACTCCTCCCTGGGTTCTTCGGTGTAGTCATTTCGTTTTCCTTAAGGAACTTTCTTTTTGCAAAATGTATTCTAGTGGGTTGATGTCGAAGTATGCGATTTCCTTATCGACAATCACTGGTCTGATAATACTTACACATATTCGCTTCAAAACCAAACGGATAGTCGCTCGTCCAAAGTTGTGTCATCTCGCCTTCGGCAGCAATCCTACTATTTCGTATTGCTATTGGATGTAGTTGATTCCAAACAGTTCAGAGAGAATATCAGATCTTGGAAACGGATGCCCCTGGTGCTGCAAGAAGGACTCGGCGTATTCTATACCGACTTGATGGCCGCGCATTGCACCATGACGCTTCATTGATTCTATGTACTCATCCATTCCATGGTGCGCGCGGAGCCATTCGCGTTGCGAGGCATGGCATGCAAGTATCTCGCTTTTGCGATCCATCACTTGGGTAATATTAACGTGTACCGTGGGACGCACAACTTTTCCTGAATAGGGATCACATCCCTCGATGGGGTCACAGTAATAAAGCCATGGGATCGTGGACCCAGGAAGCAACGGCAACGGCGAGGCATTGGGAATCGAGTAGGCAAACGCTGCACTTCGAGCTAACTGATGAACTTGCTCGTGATCGGACATGTAGTCAAGTCGGGGATGTGTGAACACTAATGAGGGTGCAATACGGCGAAACAAGTCGATCACTTTACGATTCGCCGTTTTGTCGAACACCACATTAACATCGCTTTCTTCCAGACAGTGATAGGTAGCCCCAAGCATGCGAGCGCCAGTAGCCGCCTCACCTCGGCGAACCTTTGCAATCTGGTCTGCCGGCAACGTGATCGAACCGCAATCACCAGCGGTTGCCGTTGCAATGTGAATTTCCCAGTCGTGCTCTACTAAGCGGAGAAGCGTACCAGCGCATAGAAATTCTGCGTCGTCGGGGTGGGCTAGAAAAGCCAGTGCTACATTTCGAATAGGAGGAGATTGGTTCATTAAGTATTATTCCATGTATAGGAAGAATCCATAAAACAAAAATGCAACCTGAGACCCAAGTCGCTCAAATAAATGCATGACGGTCGGGCGGAAGAATCAGATGGCGTTTAGTCAAAGCATATTGCAACCGATTCAATATGACACAGCACTCTGGTTGCTCAGTAGCGCTCCGATCCTATTGGAATTTACGCAACACCCTCTAAGATTGTTGAAGATGCGCGGTACATAAAATGATTGATCTACCGGTAGATCTGTGTCACATCAATTCTCGAATCAGAGGACTCTTTTCCTCATCAGACAATCAACCTACTTTGATGTCAGCCCAATTTCAGACTTCTTAGACTTTTACGATTTGTTATGTTGCTTCAGACCAGAATGGCATGCACTGGGTGCTGTTCTTCCACGCCAGTAAGACGCATATCGAGGCCCTGGGAGCGGTAGGTCAATCGACGATGATCGATTCCCAGACAATGGAGAATAGTAGCATTCAGATCGTGAATGTGCACTGGGCAGTCAGCGACATTGTAACTAAACTCGTCAGTTTCACCGTATACAATTCCGGGTTTGATTCCGCCACCTGCAAGCCAGACGGTGAAGCACCGCGGGTGATGATCTCGCCCATAGTTTTCATGCGTTAACTCTCCCTGGCAATAAATAGTGCGGCCAAATTCCCCGCCCCAGATTACGAGTGTATCGTCCAGCATGCCGCGCTGTTTAAGGTCTTGGATCAGTGCCCAGCAGGGTTGATCAATATCTCGGCATTGATTGGGTAAATCGACTGCAATATTTTTATGCTGGTCCCAACCTCGATGAAAGAGTTGCACGAAACGCACATCACGTTCCGCCATTCTCCGGGCAAGGAGACAGCTGGCTGCAAATGTTCCGGGCTTTTGGACGTCAGGGCCATACATATCCAGGATGTGCTGCGGTTCGTTACTAAGGTCAACCAGATCGGGAACAGAACTCTGCATCCGGAATGCCATTTCATACTGAGTGATTCTCGCAGCAGTCTCGGGGTCACCATATTGGTCTAGCGTCTCATGGTTTAGTCTCCCCAATGAGTCGAGCATACGCCGTCGCGTTGATGCATCAATGCCAGGTGGATTGGAGAGAAACAGGACTGGATCGCCTTGACTACGCAGAGCGACACCTTGATGCTTGCTAGCCAGGAAGCCAGATCCCCAAAGACGGTTGTACAGGGCCTGAGCCTCAACGGGTCCCGTCCACGAAGATGTCATCACGACAAAAGACGGCAGATTCTCGTTCATAGAACCCAGGCCATAGCTTAGCCAGGCTCCAAGGCTGGCCCGACCGGGGAGTTGATTACCTGTGCAAATGTATGTGATAGCAGGATCGTGATTGATCGCCTCTGTGTAGATAGATTTGACGATTGCTATGTCATCGGCCATTCGGCCATGGAAAGGTAGCAGTTCACTTACCCATGCGCCGTGTTGCCCATATTGCTGAAAATTGTACTTCGATGGAGCAATAGGAAACCGGGTCTGCTCACTGGTCATAGTGGTCAGTCGTTGCCCTTTTCGGACCGATTCTGGTAAGTCTTTGTCATACCAAAGGTGCATCGTAGGTTTGTAGTCGAGCATATCCATTTGCGATGGGGCACCTGCCATAAACAGATAGATAGCCCGTTTTGCTTTTGGGGCAAAATGCGGCACCCCTGGCAATCCAATTGACGGCAGAGCGGTAGCAGAATTAGCTGAGGTGGCTGAGGAAAGGAGCGAGCTGAGAGCAGCCGAGCCTAGACCCAATGCACCCTGCCTAAAGAAATGTCGACGAGTCGTGCCCAGCAAGTATTCGCGAACTGGTTCCATATTCTTCTCTCCCTCGGAAACAACTAATTCTTATTGACGACTTCGTCAAGATTCAGGATTAG
This sequence comes from Bythopirellula polymerisocia, assembly GCF_007860015.1. Classification (GTDB taxonomy): domain Bacteria; phylum Planctomycetota; class Planctomycetia; order Pirellulales; family Lacipirellulaceae; genus Bythopirellula; species Bythopirellula polymerisocia. The sequence continues at coordinate 289,689 of NZ_SJPS01000007.1, read as the reverse complement.
ATTGGCAACCACCGTCCAGGCGGCAAGCTGGGGCGATTCAAACTCTTCACGATCTATATTCCCATAGTGCACTGCTAGGAGCTCTTGAGCAGCCTCGTCATTTTGCTCGTATTCATCCAACTGGTCTTCAAATAAACGTACGAGTTCGTCCAAAGTTGCATCAGAAGGAAAACGTGCTGTACAAAGTCGGTACATATGGGCAGCTCGCTCAGCATTATTAACCAAAGGTGCGGAAAGGGCACGTGCTGCTAAGGCTTGTGCTGCAGAAACATACTGAGGATCATTCATCAGCAACAACGCCTGCAACGGAGTGTTGGTGCGCTCGCGCCGGATGCAAGTTGACTCACGTGAGGGGGCATCGAATGTGCTCATCTCGGGAGGGGGAGAAGTCCGTTTTAAGAACACATACAGAGACCGGCGATTGATTTTGTCCGGTTCCTGGTCAGGCACAAATTCCACGGTATTCGAGCTTGAGAACCCCACGGCTTTCCACAGTCCGGCTGGCTGAGGAGGTTTTACGCTAGGACCACCCAGAGCCAACACCAAGTCACCGCCTAAGTACAAGGCTTGATCTCTCAATGTCTCTGCATCAAGTCGAAAGCGAGGCCCGCGGGCCAGAAACCGATTCTTGGGATCCTTTAGCACAAGTGTAGGTGAAACGTAGGAACTCTGGCGATAAGTTGCTGAGAGCACAAGCTGCTTCATTAGTTCTTTGATGTCCCAGCCACTTTCACGGAATTCTACTGCTAGCCAATCCAGCAACTCTGGGTGAGAGGGAACGGTTCCCTGATTTCCAAAATCTTCGCTCGTCTCTACCAGTCCAATGCCAAACAGTTGCTGCCAGAATCGATTCACGGCAACTCGGCTCGTGAGTGGGTTTTCAGGAGACACTAACCAGCGAGCAAGCCCCAAACGATTTCGCGGGAATTCAGCCGGCATGGGCGGGAGAGCCGACGGTGTTGAACGCTGGACTTGTTCTCCAGGCTTATCGTATTGGCCACGGATCAATAGAAAAGCTTCACGGGGATTCTTGCTCTCTCGATAAATGAGAGTGGTAGGCACCGATTGTGTTACTTTGCGTAATTGATCATGCAACTGTTCGAGTTCTTTCGAGCAGGAAATGAACTCGTCATCGTGGTGCATTAAATAGAAATGTTGAAGGATCTGACGATGAGCTTCGCTCAAGTTCTCGGGAGGATCGGCAAGAAAAGAGAGTTCGCTCTCCAAAAAAATTGCACGAACTTCTGCTTCTGAAAGTCGCTTGCCGTACACGCGCACATCGTCAATCGTCCCATCGAGAAAGTGAGAATCTACATCGCGGCGACCTAGCAACAAGGGTTCTGAGTTACGGATTCCTCCTTTAAACTTCAACGCATCGGACCAGACATCGACTGGCTGGCGTTTCCCATCAACATAAATCACTACACCGCTTGCCAACTTCGAGCCGTCGTATGTCACAAACACATGATGCCACTCATTAGGTGTAATCAAAGGTTCCTTTACAACAACCTTCACAATATAGCCCGGACGGCGGCGACTGATAATCGCCTTGACCTGGCCCTCTTGTATCGAGAGTTCGTATCCTTTATGAAGTTGGGCGGGATCAGTTTTAGCCAAGACGACGCTGTTTCGCCCGTTAGCCGTTTTAACCCACGCTCCGTAGCTAAACGAGTCATCATCGTCAAAGCTGGCCACATTTCCTAAATCTGCGACTGCACCTTCAGGGAATTGTATTCCGCTGCCCGTGCGTCCCGCGACTCGATTGGCACCGATCAACTTGCCTCGTCGGGCTGGATTGGCTTGGTTATTGATCTGATCCCCGGATTCGTCTTCAAAAGTACAATGGACGACTAGCTGGTCGTCAACGTGAAGCTCTGATTTGGCACTTAAGGATTCACGCTCTACTAGCCGCTCAATCCACCGGAGAAACGCATGATCGCTCGACGTTCCTCGTGCGTCCCTTTTCTCATTCAATTGTGAAATCTGGTCGCGTAGAGAAGCGAGAGTGGCAGCCTGGCCTTCGCTAGGTACACTAATTACAGGTGCAGGGTCTTTGATGTTTCCATCTAAAGCAGGTCCATCAAGACTATTGAAGAAAGCAGACAACTCGTAGAATTCCCGCTGCGTGATTGGATCGAATTTATGGTCATGACAAACTGCACAGCCCATAGTCAATCCAAGAAAAACTGTGGCCGTGTTACTAGTTCGATCGACAACATTTCTGACATGCACCTCTTCTTCAATCGAACCACCTTCGTTGGTAGTAACATGGGCACGACAGAATCCCGTGGCAACGAGTTGATCGAGTTTTGGATCTGGCAGCAAATCACCCGCCAATTGCTCGATAACAAACCGGTCGAACGGAAGGTTTGCATTGAATGCATTAACCACCCAATCGCGAAATGGCCACATCTCGCGATAATTATCCAAATGCAATCCGTGCGTATCGCCATAACGGGCTGCATCGAGCCAAAAGCGCGCCATGTGAACTCCGAATTGCGGCGACTGGAGCAGCCGATTGACAACTCGCTCATAAGCCTGGGGAGATTCGTCTGCTAAGAATGCTTCGACTTCAGCAAGCGTGGGGGGCAATCCCGTTAAATCGAGAGTGACACGTCGAATAATCACTTCTCTTGGAGCAGCAGGGGAAGGTTTCAAGCCTTTTTGGTCGAGACCTGCCAGCACAAAAAAGTCGATCGCATCGCGCGGCCAATTGGAGTTACTGACGTTGGGTAACTCTGGACGTTGTGGAGTTACAAAAGCCCAGTGTTGCTCCCATTTAGCACCTTGCGCAATCCAACGACGAATAAGAGAAACTTGGTCATTTGTGAGCGACTTTCCCGTTTCTGGTGGTGGCATAACTTCGTCAGGATCTTTACAGGAAACCCTACGCAGCAATTCGCTTTGCTCGGGATTTCCTGCAACGATCACTTTTTCGTCGGAGCCATCTGATGAGATTGCCTGATCCAGGAGATCAAGCCGAAACTCTGATTCTCGGCTGGCTTCGTCAGGACCGTGGCATGCGTAGCATGCGTCAGAGAGAATCGGGCGGATGTCCTGAAGATAATCGACGGGAATGTCAGTCTCGTTTACACTTGCCGTTATCTTCGGCGAAGGTGAAGGTGAAATAGACTCTTCCGCCGACTTTACTGAACTTGCGTGACAGACCCACCCAAGCACGAAGCAGCAAGCGATCCAATCTCCTCTTATGGAAACCATAGGTGGCAATCCTGATTAAAGGGCAAATTCTTTACGCATTTTACTCGCCAAAAATGCTTATTGCAACACAGCCGCAGATGCACAGGCCCTACGTCAGTAGGTGATTCGGCTTGGACTTTCCGGTATAGATTTTGGAATTGAAGTGTGTTCGAAAGCTGGTCTGTCATGCCATAATAGCCAATGAGTCAGCACATTTCTCACTTCGCTTAAGCAAATCATTCTTGTGGATATATCAGATATGAAACTAAGCCTATTCTCTGTAAGCTACGCGGGATACTGGGGGCAAGACCAACTCAATGTGACTGAATTTATCGCTAAAGCTGCCAAGCTTGGGTATGAAGCGGTAATGCTCGCTGGAAAACGGCCTCATCTTTCTCCCTTGGATGCGAACGAGGAGTATGTCGCCGCGATTCGTTCGGCATTGTCGGAGAACACTATCTCTTGCGAAGTGATCGCCGGCTACACGGATTTCTCTCCCTTGGCAGCCTCTGAAGTGCCCTACCTGGAAATGCAAATAAGCTATGTTGCAGCATTAGCAAAGCTGGCGCATCTGTTAGGTACACGACACATCCGAGTTTTCACAGCCTATGAATCTACGCTTCAAAGTCCACTCCAAGTTTGGCAATCAGTAGTGCATGCAATCCGCGAAATGTGCGATCGAGCAGCAGAATATCAAGTCACCGTGGTGGTACAGAATCATCACGATGTGGGAGTTCATAGTGACGCACTTCTGGAAGTGTTAAACGATATAGCGCGTCCGAATTGCAAGCTGGGATTTGATGCTTGGTCACCTGCATTAAGAGGCGAAGACCTCTATGAATGTGCAAAAAAAATGGCTCCCCATACCGCCATTACGACCAGCGCTGACTATGTGCGTTTGCCGAGATACAACTACCGCCCTGAATTTATCAATTATGAGCGTGCCTATCCTGATCTTGTGCGCGCAGTGAAGTTTGGCACAGGATTTATCGATTATTCCGCGTTCTTCCGTGGGTTACAGGAAGGTGGTTTTACAGGCATCGCGAACTACGAAATGTGTTCTCCAGTCCGAGGAGGTGGGGCAATAGAAAACCTTGACGCGTACGCCGCCCATTACCTCGATTGGATGCGATCGAATCTCAAATAATCCGTCAGACTACGCGAAGGACTCTCGAATAATGTCGAGGTATTTCGGGCACTCTTGACGTGGATCGCCTTCCTCTTCGTATTCTAAGGCAACATAACCACGATAATTCGCATCGCGAAGGATCTGTCCAAGCCGACGAAAGTCGGTTGGCCGCTTGTTCTCTCTTGCTTCATCAGAAGTGACGACTTTCACCTGTACATTGAGGCTGTAGGGTGCAATCCGTGCGAGATCAAGATAGGGATCCTCGGTATAAAAGTTCCCGGTGTCGAGATTAACACCGAACCAGGGACTCTTTACGTCCTGGACGAACTCAAGCATCCCATCGACGGTCGCTGTGGGACCACCATGATTCTCCAGAGCAAGATGAACTCCATGTAGGCCCGCATATTCACAGCACTCTTCTATGCCCTCAACCATGAGAGCATGCGAGTGTTTGGGATTTACACCGGGTTTCTGTTTGCCCGCAAAAATTCGAATGACTGGTGCTCCGAGAACCTCAGCACGATCAATCCACGCTTTGGTCATTGATATCTGCTCGTCGCGCTCCTTGCCTGGCAAAAAACCGAAATCATTGCCGACTGCAGTCCCAGAAACGCCCAAGCCGAACTGGAAGCATTGGTGCTTGAGTTCGCGTAGGTAGCTATTCGAGGTGGGAACCGGGAAATAGTACGAAGTGAGTTCAGTGCCTTCGAGCCCCATGTTGGCACAATCTACGATGAAATCAGACAGTGTCAATTCTGGTGAGTTACCGGTCAAAAGATTGCGATAACTATACGCAGCCAGGCTAAACTTAAACTTTGGGATGCCATTGCGCTCTATAGGAGAAATGGCTGGAGCATGCTGGGTTAGTCGCTGCAAGCCTCCAACAGTAATAGCGGCGGCTGCACAAGACTGCAAAAAGCTTCGACGAGAAGAGTTTGATAACAATGGAAGTCACTCCGTCGGAGGATGAGTTGTGAATGAAGCTTTATTCTTGCTTATGGGGCTTAGACTTGCAAGTATTTCGGAAACTTCCCCCTGGTAAACACTTTGGCCGATATTTAGCCTTCACCGTATTTTTCACAGTAGACTCCATCGTGCGTACGAAACGTCTTTGCTATAGTAATTTAATAATGTGGAGTGAATGGATTCAACTGATGGTCCTAGGCTTGTTTGAAGTCTAATCGTATTCAGAGCGAGGGCTTTGTGAAAAAGTCCTACAGTAGTTGCATGACATTTTTCATTAGTCCAATATCATTTGCCAAGACGATACAATGCATTCTGATCCTTAGTTGCACGACATGTTTTGCAGCCTTCTCGATTCCAGAATCCCAGGTATTGCGATTCGATTCAGGACCTCCTCAATCTGTGATCGCGGACCAGTCGATAGCACTAAATCTTTCGTCTCGCTATCAAACAACTTTGGGTTTCGGATGGATCACATCGCCACGCGATTCATTTGTTCGGGCTGATCTATCGCGGTCTCGATCGGCATTGACGATCGACGGCGTTGTGGGCGAAGAGTTTGACTTTCGCGCCGACATAGCAGCCGGCGATTGGATTGTGACTATCTGGTTGGAAATGGGAGAATTTGATCACAATGCGACGCAGATCTCTATCCAAGGCCAACCGTGTGTTGTCGATTGGCAGGAGTTTCCAGCGGCCGCAGAGCCGAGCCAGAATCTGCCAAAACTATACCGAGTCTTTCATACGACAGCCCAAGTGGGTAGCGATGGATTGATTTTGAAATTCCAGGGTAAAGACTCTGACGTTCGATTATTAGGTATTTCCTTAATGCGTCAGCAGTATGAATACACACCTGTCCAACTAAACTTCCTGGCGAAAATTAAAAGTAACCTCAGCCTCAACAACTACTCATCTCTGCCTTCTTTAATCCAGGAGGTGAAAACTGCTGTACTTGCCAATCCTACGGATAGCGTTCTCGCCCTCTGGCTACAACGGATGGAATTCTTAGCAGCGGCAGAGAAGTATTACGAAATGCGCGGCTGGGAATGGGCTGAAGGAGAAACCAGACTCAGCATGTTTGATCGGCATCATCAGGCAATCATGCTCTTGGACGGAATACTGGCAGGACAGAAAGCAGTAGGTGAGCCTTTGGCAGATCCAGCCCGCTATCTGCGAGGTCGACTGCTCTATTGGCTTGGCAAGGAACGAGGAGGAAGCGAAGTTATTGCCAATGCCAATCACGATCTGAAGTTACTTTACCAGAACTATCCTGAAGATGACTTGTTAGCAATGTACGCAAGCAAACAAATTGATTCTCAGGACGATTGTGATTGTCTTGAATCGTCTCCCGAAGCTCCCGCCTGGTCTGTTTTGCAACACGAAGCCTTGTGCCGATTGCGAGCAATAATTCGCTGGTGGACCACAGAACGCCAAATCGCTAATGGAGAATTTGGGGGCAAATTTGGTGATGATGTGGAACTGCTTAGGTGGTGGGCGCCACTCTGCCTGGCTGGTGATCAAACCGCGCTGCAAGGTTGGAAACTTTTGGCAGATGGCGTCTGGCACAGTAAACATGTGAATCAGGGTTACGCGCGCAAGTTAGCTGACGTGGAACACTCTTCGGAATTTATCTCCGATACCGCCCCATTGATGGTTTTCTATTCCGATGAACCAGAGTATTTGACGCGTTTGCAGCCCTCCGCGCAACTTTTTCAAGATTTCTGGACGGGTTTGACTCCTCAAGGTAATCGTTTTTTTCGCTCCGCATGGTTCAGTGCAACTGATCTTGAGACTACAGAGCCAAAAGGACGTGACGTGGAATTCAACTGTCGTGCTGCAAAAGCAGTCCGCTATTTGGTTGGGCGTCGGCCTGATCCTCAACTCGTAGCGACTCTCCACGAGTGGTCTATGGCTTGGGTAGAAGCATCATTGAGCACTGAAAAAGGAAAGCCTCGAGGTATTTTTCCGGCCTCGATTCGCTTTGAAGATGAGTCAATCAACGGTGATGGAAAGAATTGGTATCAAGCAGATATGTACTGGGATTATTATGATTGGTACCACTCAGCAGGGAGCTTACTTCTTGATCAAGTATTTTACACCTACCTGTTGACAAGAGACGAACGACTCTTGGAGCCCCTGTTGCTGACACTGGATTTGATTCGTTCGCAGGAATCTCAAGCTCTCGAAAGTAATCATCCAGAAGGCTCGCCAGCCTGGGCTGCTCAGATATTGAGAAACTGTTCGCTCTTCTGGGAAGTTATCGAGCAGTGGAGATTTACTACTAGAAATCAAACCTTTGATGATTTGATCATGCTCTATGGCAGTCCCTACGGTCGATATCGTGTAAGCGGAGACGAGCGACACCTAGTTGAGGGACTAAATACTCTTTTAGATGATGTGCGATTCAATACGCCTCTAAAAACAAACGAAGCACTCTTCACCGATCGAGTTTACGTGGCTGAGAGTGAGGCTCTCAAGGGAATGCTGACAGGAGACGGAATCCCCAGCAACACTTCGCCCTATTTTTATGTATCATGGGAGCATACCGATGGGAATTTCACCGCTTTGGTAGTTGATGCGCGTGAGGAAGGTATCAAAGTTGAACTGTTCTCTCATGCGGACGAGCAGCGAGAAATTGTTATGCGTGTTTGGCGTGTGAAGCCTGGATTATATGTTGTACGACACAAGTGTCTTGGTTCATCCATCGGAGAAGATGTTGTAAACATCTCATCCCCTGGCGAACGAATTTCAATTACGCTTCCTCCTCAACAACTATTGGAAATCGAGCTTAGTCGAATCTCCGATCCTCCGAAGAGCGATTAAGCAGACAGGCACGATTCGCGTTCGCACGACCTTGGTTGCAATTGTCTTGGTTCATCGTGAACTGGAATATCCAGCGTGATCCGTTAGCGGGATAAAAGTTAGTTTTAGACGGCTACCGCCGCATTCTCATTGCGTTCACGCAGACCGGGGGCTCATTGCCGCCCCCTGGACCCCGCTAGCCTTTCTCTGTGTTCCTTTTGCTCACGCTGCGGTCGCATCTTCTCGCTCTTGCCGACGCTTTTGAGCACGCCGCACTCTGGCCTCGGCCAGCTTACGATCTCGCTCATCGAAGATCGCTTGCTCACGCCCCGCCAACTTGTCCGCTGGTGTGACGTAACCGATCGCACTGTGCAACCTCCGATGATTGTAATCTTCGATGAACCTCCCGACCAGTTGCCGCGCCTCTTCCAGTGACAAAGGCACATGCGGACGGATGCAATCTTGCTTAATCGTCTGATGCCACCGTTCGATCTTGCCGTTACTCTGCGGATAGTAGGGCGAAGTCTTCACGTGGGTCATGCCCGAGATGCGTATGAACTCCTTGAAATCCTTGGCGATGAACTGCGGACCATTGTCGGTGATGATCCGTGGTGTTGCCGTGGGAAACGCTTCCTTGGCGCGTTGCAAAGTAATCTCGACATCGGCCTCGGTCATGCTTTCCCTCAATTCCCAATGCACCAGGTACCGGCTGCAACCGTCCAGTACACTGATTAGGTAATAAAACGTGCCGCACACGTTGACGTAGCTGATGTCACAGTGCCAGTGCTCATGCGGCTTCAGCGGCTGCTGAAAACCGGTGCCTTTCCCGGTTTTTTGCCCATTCCACCGCTCGAAACAGCCGTGCTGCTTGAGTACGCGATAGACGGTCGCCGGACTCGCAGCCACCACGTTCTGGTCCATCATCAAGTACGTCAACCGGCGGTATCCTTCGGTCGGATGTTCGCTGTGGAAGGCAACCATAGCCAGTTTCTCCCACGGTTCGAGCCAGTGATCACGGGGCACCAAGGCGTTGTGCTCGTTGACCTTACCGTACCGCTGTTTCCAGTCATGGAACTTACTCGCGCCGATGCCAATCCACCGGACCAATTGTTTGGCAGGTAGCTCCGTCCGCTCCTTCCACTTGGCGACGTAATCGACAATTTCGTCGCGGGTATCATGGGGAACCCACGCTCCTTTCAAAGTTCCCCAGTGACTTTTTTTGCTTTGACGTTCTCCTCCATCAATTCGGCGATCACTTCATTTTTGTTGATCAGCTTGGCCTCAAGTTGCGCAATCTTGCGATCTTGCGGCGACTTGGCACCTGATTTGGATTTCCGCTCAAAGGCGGCATCGCCGTTCTCAAACAGCTGCTTCTGCCACTGGTAGAACTGCGTGGGCTGGATCCCGTGCTGGTCACACAGATCCGCCACGGACTTGCCATCGACTAGGTGCGCTTTGACGATCGCTGTTTTCTGAGGGCCACTGAAGTGACGACGTTCTCGCTTGTTGGAACTGCTCTCGCTCATCGAATTCTCCAAAGCTTCGCGTTATACTAACGCTCACCTAGGATAATTCCAATTCCGACTGAGGCAAGACAGTTTGAGAGAATTCTGGACTCCCATTTATTGTAGAGCAGGATCAAGTAGCGTCAATTTGCAGCAGTTGGCCGCAATAACTTTCGGCATTCGGTAAAAAACGCCTGGAAGTCGGTCCGCCGGAAGTCTGGATAAGTCCAATCAAAGGCATGCCACGCCTTGGCTCGATAGCTGAGCGTCACCTCCGCATAGATTCCGTCGGACAGGTATATGCGATGGGCATGATCCTTGGTCGAGGCGAGTACCAACTTGGCAAGCGTGAGGTAACCGGGGTCGAGGTTCAGGGGCCTCGACTCGGGGTGGCTGGTCGCCGCAGCGTATTCGGCTTCCCATACGTTGGTAAGTCGCTTTACCCCTGGGAGTCCCCCGGGATCGATTGGTGTAGCGAGAACTAAGAGCTGCTTCTTGAGATCAGTACCCATCGTCTCGGTGTAATAGTCAGTCTCGGTGAATTCGAATGCAGGGCTTACCGCGCCGGCGAGGCCAAACTCTGAGGTGATTCTCTCACAAGCCCAATCTAGGGCTTCGGCGTAGCGACTGCTGATGGCTACGAGTAGGAGAACAGATTTAGGAGGTGAGATAGTACCCATTACGAAACTCTCCCGGACCGTGTGGGGGTTCGGTTGGGGTGAGAAATCAACCTAGCCGGAGGGCCACTGCCATCCGGGGATTAATACGCCCGAGCAAATATTCCGCGACGGTCGCTAGGCTCACCGGTGAAAATACATTTACCTGACTCAATCGGGCCATCGAAGGGAACACACCGCACTGTGCACTTGAGTTCCTTCAGCTTTGCCTCCATTGTAGGGCTATCAACAAAGTGGCAATATGCAAGTCCGCCTGGAGAATCTTCGGTGAAGAACTCTTCAAACTTATCAAGAGTATCAATCTCAATGGTCGCCTCGGTTCGCAAGGCCTTCGCACGGTCAAATAGTGCCTGTTGGATCTCCGCTAGTCGATTGGCAACGGTGCTTACGATTTCAGAACGCGGGACAGCATCTCCCTTTCCTTCGATATCTCGACGTTTGACGAAGACTTTTTCATCAGCAATGTCGCGAGGGCCGAGTTCCAGAATCAGAGGCACACCCCGTTTTATCCACTGCCAGCGCTTGTCGCCGCCGCGGAGGTCCCGGTCATCAATCCGTACACGGATTGGTTCATGGGCATATTGTTGGGCAGCCAATTCCAGCTTGAGGGTTTCACAATGCTGCATCACAATAGCGCGTTCTTCGTCGTTGCGGTGCACTGGCAAGATAACAATTTGAGCTGGTGCCAAGCGAGGGGGCAGTCGCAGGCCGTCATCGTCGGAATGGGTCATGATCAACCCTCCCACTAGTCGTGTCGAAACTCCCCATGAGGTCGTCCAAGCGTACTGCAATTCCCCTTCCACGTTCTGAAATTTAATTTCTTGTGCCTTGGCGAAATTCTGTCCAAGAAAATGCGACGTTCCGGCTTGCAATGCTTTGCGATCCTGCATCAGAGCCTCGATGCTGTAGGTAGCAACAGCGCCTGGGAACCGCTCGCCGGCGGTTTTCTCACCCTTGATCACGGGCATGGCCATCACGCTTTCGGCAAAGTCGGCATACACATCTAGCATCTGCTTTGTTTCTGCGCGGGCTTCTTCTTCGGTGGCGTGAACGGTGTGACCCTCCTGCCAAAGGAACTCCGTGGTGCGGAGAAACATCCGCGTGCGAAGTTCCCAGCGGACAACGTTGGCCCATTGGTTGATAAGAATTGGCAAGTCACGATACGACTGCACCCAGCGCGCGAAGGTGGCGCCGATGATGGTCTCGCTCGTAGGGCGAACAATGAGCGGCTCTTCGAGCTTTGCACTCGGTGCCGGTTGTAACCCCCCCTGCCCGTCAGGCTCCAGGCGATGATGCGTCACGACCGCGCATTCCTTGGCAAAGCCTTCGACGTGCTCGGCTTCTTTCTCTAGAAAGCTCATGGGGATAAAGAGCGGAAAGTAAGCGTTCTCGTGCCCCGTGGCCTTGAACATCGCATCTAAATGACGCTGGATGTTTTCCCAAATGGCATAGCCCCACGGTTTGATCACCATGCAGCCACGGACATCGGAATTCTCAGCTAGGTCGGCCGCCTTAACGACTTGTTGATACCATTCAGGATAGTTTTCGGCTCGAGTGGGCGAGATGGCTGTTTTAGGTTTTGACATGAGTAACGGGTTTCTATTGTTCCAGAAGTAGCCTCGACGCAATGCATTGCAGGGCATTTTTTTAGGGTTTTTCCAAAGTGGTCGCATTCTAGTCGATTCCGCGACAGGGGAGAATCGCATCCCCAAAAATCCGCACATTTGTGGCCCCAGCGAGCTTTACGAAAATCTGATAAGATGTTGCGTTTATGCGCGCGACGCGTTGCGTCGCGGCTTACCTGATAGGGGTCGTGAGGACCCCTGCTAGAATGATCGGAATCGGGTCGCCCCGGCTCGCCACACACCACCAGCAACTCACTACTCGCATATGTCCTCAGATTCGCGCCGCTTTGTCAGCCAGCTTACCCATAACGAACCTGTCAGCCAGGTATTTCTGGCTTCGGATAAGCAACTCCGCCCTAACCGCAATGGCAACCTTTACTTGCAAGTGGATCTCTCTGACCGCAGTGGCTCTGTGAATACCCGCATGTGGAATGCCACGGACTCCGATTACAAGTCTTTTGACAATGGCGACTATGTGCACGTCGAAGGGGCTACGCAGTTGTTCCAGGGAAACATGCAATTAATTGCCACGCACATTCGCAAGGCTCGGCCTGACGAACTCGACGAGTCCGATTTTAAGACGCTCCAATCGGCTGATATCGACAAAATGAGCAAACGGCTCACCGAAATTCTCGGTCAGATTCAGACTGCTCCCCTTGCGCGGCTCGCAAAAGGGTTTCTCAAAGACGACACTTTCATGGACAAGTTTTTCCGCGCGCCAGCCGGCATGAAGAATCATCATGCGTACCAAGGGGGGCTCTTGGAACACGTCCTGAGTTTGATGGAGCTGGTGCTGGTGGTCGCGCCCCGATATCCGCAACTTTCGCAGGACAAGTTGCTAATGGGTGCTTTTCTCCACGATGCCGCCAAGACCGACGAGCTTTCCTACGAACGCGACATCGCCTACACCGATGCAGGTCAACTCTTGGGTCACATGGTAATCGGCGTCACACTGCTTGACGAAAAAGTGCGTCAGATCGTCCAGCAGGATGGCCAGCCTTTCCCTGAACGGCTTCTCATTGAACTTAAACATCTAATTATCAGCCATCACGGCGAGTATGAATACGGAAGTCCGAAACTCCCAATGACGCTCGAGGCGATCGTACTGCACCTGCTGGATAATCTCGACGCTAAGGTGGCAAACTTCAGTCAACTGATGGCCGACTGTCCCAACAGCGAGAGCAATTGGACGCAATATTTTTCGCAGATTGGGCGAAAATTGTTTAAGCCAGAAAGCGAAGATTGAACTACTGCGAGCCAGATTGTCTGGTCCTTAAATTGAAATGGTTTGCCTAACACAAATGAGGGGTCGAGACGACCTGATTTACTTAAACCCATGCCTGACATCCAAGACGCCATACTCCGCTATGTGACCGATCCCAAGTATCGCCCGGTAAAACCGTCGACCATTGCCAAGCGACTGGGACTTGAGGGGGATGACATTGCACGGACTAAAAAGATCGTCAAGCAATTGGTCAAGCAGGGCAAACTTATCTTCGGCCCGAGCCATCTGGTATTTGCGATCGGTAACGGTGACACGCCGCTGACCGAAAAGAAGCAGAAGGCTGAGAAAAATCTAATCGGCACGTTTCGTCGTGCAGAGGGGGGGTTTGGGTTCGTGCGGCCCGAGGGTACCCCCGCCGGAGCAGGGCGCGATGCTGATATCTTCGTTCCTGCCAATGGAGCTGGTGACGCAGCCAACGGCGATACCGTCCGCTTGCGACTTAGTGGCAAGGTGGGCCGCCAGGGAAAAAGCGAAGGGCGCGTGATCGACGTTGTCGAGCGAGCGACCAATACGTTTGTCGGGACCTATCTCGTCGCTGGGGGTATGGGGCTCGTGCAAATCGACGGCAAGGTCTTTTCCAAACCGGTCTTCGTGGGCGATCCCGGTGCCAAAGGTGCCCAGCCCGACGACAAAGTTGTGGTCGAAATGGTCCGTTTCCCCTCGCATGTCCGCGATGGCGAGGGGGTCATTGTCGAAATCCTTGGCAAACGTGGCCAACCGGGGGTCGACACCCTCTCGATTATCCGCGAGTACAATCTTCCCGGGGAATTCTCCGAAGCTGTATTGAATGATGCGCGTGAGCAGGCGGAGTTGTTCGACGAAGCGAATCATAAACACCGCCAGGACATCACCAGCGAGACAGTAATCACCATCGATCCGGCAACTGCACGCGATTTTGACGATGCAATTTCGCTCACTCGGCTTGAGAACGACCATTGGCTGCTGGGGGTTCACATTGCCGACGTGTCGCACTTTGTGCGGCCTAAATCTCCCCTCGACCAAGAGGCTCGTGATCGCGCGACCAGTGTGTATCTGCCAGATCAGGTGATCCCTATGATCCCGGAGATCATCTCAAACAACCTCGCCAGTTTGCAGCCCGACAAAGTTCGCTATGCTCTCACGGCACGGATCGAATTCAGCCCCGAGGGACAACGCATCGGCACCGACGTGTTCAAGAGTGCGATGAAGAGTTGCCGGCGATTTACCTACGAAGAAGTCGACAGCTATCTGGCAGATCGAACTGGCTGGAAAAAGAAACTGACCCCTGAAGTTCATAGCCTGCTCAGCCGGATGCACGAACTGGCGATGATGCTCCGTGGCCGGCGGATGCAACGCGGTTCACTCGAATTGAACATGCCTGAGTTAGTGATCGATCTAGATAAGGATGGCAGCGTGTCGGGTGCCCATGCGGCGGAGAATACCGAGAGTCATCAGATTATTGAGGAGTTCATGCTTGCTGCCAACGAGGCTGTGGCGGAGATGCTCGCCGACAAGGGTTTACAGTTCTTGCGACGCGTGCATGGTGCCCCCGAACCGCGAAAACTAAAAGCGCTTACCGACTTCGTCAGCGAACTGGGACTCAAAACCGAAAGCTTGGAGAGTCGGTTTGCACTACAGGACTTGCTTGCCGCAGTTAAAGGAGATTCGCGCGAACATGCCGTCAACTATGCTGTTCTGCGGTCGATGCAGCGGGCCGTTTACAGCCCTGATGAAGAAGGCCACTTCGCACTGGCAAGCAAATTCTATTGCCACTTTACGTCGCCGATTCGCCGTTACCCCGATCTTACGATCCACCGACTGGTCGAGGCTGTCAGTCGCGGCAAGTCACCCGAACAACACCTGGGAGAATTGTTTGCTCTTGGAGACCACTGCAGCGACCGTGAACAGCGGGCCACCGAGGCCGAGCGGGAGCTCAAGAAAGTAAAACTCCTGCTGTACCTGCAAGACAAAGTTGGGATGCAGATGGATGGCATCGTGACGGGCGTCGAGAACTTTGGACTGTTCGTCACTGGATCGCAACTCCCCGCCGAAGGTTTTGTGCATATTACGTCCCTGGCCGACGACTACTACAAATTCGACCGCGCCGGTCATGTGATCCGAGGCTTCCGATCCGGCAACACCTATCGCCTTGGTGACTCCGTGCGAGTTGCTGTAGCAACAGTTGACGTCGAGCGAAGAGAACTCGACATGCGGCTCCTGGAAAAAATCGGCGGCAGCGCGGATGGCCGTGGCACAAAGCGAAAACCCGACAAAAAAGCTCGTCAGCAGCAGCCCCGCAAAGGAAAGGGCAAGACGAAACGCAAGCGGAAATAGATGTCCCATGTCATTTCCTGGCCCCTGGCAGCAAGACCACAAACCGGTAGAATACGATTTCCCACCGGAACTATGAATGGATTTGTCATGTCAAGCAACAATCAACTGGCTCACACCCCGCTCTTCGATTGGCACAGCGCGAATGGTGGCCGCATGGTCGAGTTTGCCGGTTGGTCGATGCCCGTACAGTACACCGGTATCGTCGAGGAACACCAGGCGACACGCACCGCCGTTGGGATGTTCGACATCTCACACATGGGGCGCGTGCTAGTCGACGGACCTGATGCCGCTGGATATCTTGACCGTTTGCTAACTCGCTCAGTGGTGGATATGAAACCCCACCAAATTCGCTACTCGTTGATTTGCAACGAAGCGGGGGGAATCCTTGACGACGTACTCTGCTATCGGGTGACGCTCGCGAACGGCGAACCCTCGGGCTACGGACTGGTGGTGAACGCTGGCAACCGCCAGAAAATCCTCTCTTGGATGGAAACCCATCAAACTGACTTCGACGTCAAGCTCGAAGACATCACCGCCACTTACGGCATGTTTGCGGCTCAAGGACCACGGGCGATTGAAATCCTGGATCCGCACATCTCCTGTGAGCTGACCTCGCTGCGCTACTACACGGGACAAGTGGCACAAGTTTGCGGCGTCGAATGTTTTGTAAGTCGTACTGGCTACACGGGAGAAGACGGCTGCGAAATCGTCTGCCCCGCGGATCAGCTTCCAGATGTCTGGCAACAATTACTTGACGCCTCTTCTGATGTCGGGGGCCGTGCGGTGGGCTTGGGAGCGCGCGACACTCTGCGCCTCGAAGCAGGCATGCCACTTTACGGCCATGAACTAGGCGAAACCATCAATCCGGTTCAGGCAGGGCTCGATTTCGCCGTCAACCTGCGCGATCGAGATTTCATCGGACGCGAGGCGATTGTCGGTTTTCAGAAGGACCACAAACAAACAGTTCGAGTCGGAATCCAGATGGAGGGCAAGCGCGTGGCCCGCGAAGGGGCCACAATCTTGTTTGGGGATCAACAGGCCGGTGCTGTCACGAGTGGGACATTTTCTCCGACGTTTAACCACCCCATCGCAATGGCTTACGTTTGTACTTCGGCAGCCGCCCCTGGTACGCCGTTGGCGGTCGATGTCCGTGGCCAAGAGCACCCCGCCCAGGTCGTGCCGTTGCCGTTTTACGAACGAGGAAAATAAAGTAAAGGAATTAGGGTTGAGAGACCCGTTTTTCCTGCGGCGGCACGCACTTCATTACATCTGCTGTGGAATCACATCGTCAACTAAATCGTTTACGCTTGGGGAGACATTATTGTGAAGCAAGAAGATTTGCTCTATGCAAAAACCCATGAATGGGTCGCCGTCGCTAAGGAAGGGGGCACACAGATTGCCACCGTTGGAATCTCCGCATTCGCCGTGGAAGCGCTTACCGATCTGGTATTCATTGAATTGCCAGCCGTGGGTAAGCAGGTCGAAGCCGAACAGCCCTTCTGTGAAGTTGAGTCAGTAAAGGCGGTTAGTGATATCTACGCGCCAGTCGATGGGGAAGTAGTAGCCGTCAACTCGGCGCTTCCCGATACGCTTGAAACCCTGAGCAGTGACCCTTATGGCGCGGGCTGGATCGCCAAGATTAAGGTAACCAACGACGCGAACCTAGCCAAACTACTTGACCACGCTGCCTACCAGAAACAATGCGAAGAGTGATGAGTTACGAGGCGCGAGCCAAGCCATTTGAATACTTCTTCCTCACTCGCAACACAAAAACCGAAACTCGAAACTCCCCCTATGCCTTACCACTACAATACCCCTGAAGACAAGCAGGCGATGCTCTCGGCGATAGGTGCCGAGTCGGTTGACGTGTTGTTTGATTCGATTCCAGCCGAGCTGAAGCTCGGCCGCCGTCTTGATTTGCCGCCTGCACTGTCGGAGCTGGAACTTGATCAGCATTTGCGCGAACTCGCTTCCCGCAATACACCTGCTGGCGAGGCGGTCTGCTTCCTTGGTGCGGGCAGCTACGACCACTTTATTCCGGCAGTGGTCGATACGATTGGCTCGCGAAGCGAGTTCTATACTTCCTACACTCCCTATCAGGCCGAGGCAAGTCAGGGCAACTTGCAGGTTATGTTCGAGTACCAATCACTCATTACCGAGTTAACTGGGCTGGATGTATCCAATGCCAGCCTTTACGACGGGGCGAGTGCAGCTGCTGAAGCCGTGCTGATGGCAATCAGCGCGACTGGTCGGCACGGCAAGGTGATCGTCCCTGAGTCGCTGCACCCCGAGTATCGAGCCACGATTGCAACCTATTTGGAAAACCTTGCCACCGAAGTAGTCACGATTCCCACCTCTGGTGGCGTCGTGGATCCTGAGATTCTCTCCGAGGCGGTCGATGAAGAAACGGCAGCTGTCGTGCTGCAACAGCCAAACTTTTTTGGCTGCGTCGAAGATGCTGCGGAAGTGAATAGAATCACGAAGAAAGCCGGAGCGCTCTTAATCGCCGTGTTCGATCCGATGAGTCTCGGCGTACTTAAGCGCCCTGGAGACTATGGTGCCAACATCGCAGTGGCCGAGGGTCATACGCTCGGATCGCCGATGGCGTATGGCGGCCCGTATCTGGGGATCATGGCCTGTGAGAAGAGTCTAGTCCGTCGCATGCCCGGTCGCATTGCGGGACAAACGGTGGATCGCCGCGGCAACACATGTTTTGTGCTCACGATGCAAACCCGCGAACAACACATCCGCCGCGAGAAGGCAACGAGCAATGTCTGTACGAACCAAGGACTCTTTGCCCTGCGAGCAACTGTATATCTGGCCCAACTTGGTCCACAGGGACTTCGCGAAACGGCAAGCCTCTGTTTGCAGAAATCTCGCTATGCCGCGGAACAGCTGTGTCAGCATGAGCGATTCTCGCTGGCCTTCGAGGAACCCACTTTTAAGGAGTTTGTCATCCGCGACAGAGAGAATCGAGTGGACGATTTATTGAAATCTGCACTCGACCGCGGCTACCTGGCTGGTTTGCCATTAGGTCGTTGGTATCCAGAGCTTGCAGACTGTTTCCTTGTGGCCGTAACGGAGAAGCGGACGAAGGCGGAGATCGATGGGTTGGTGTCAACCTTGACCAAAGCTTCCGAACGTGTCTCAGTCCCAGCCACCGTTTAGAAAAATACCATGCGAAATTCCCGAGACACCCAACTGTTGTGCGAACTCTCCCGGCCCGGTCGACGGGCGGCGCGGCTTCCTGCGTGTGATGTGCCTGAGCGGGACATCGCTGATCTGCTGCCCACGGAAGCGACCGCATCAAGCCCCCCTGCTTTGCCGGAGGTTACCGAACCGCAGATCGTCCGGCACTTTGTGAATCTCTCGACGATGAATATGTCTGTCGATACACATTTCTATCCGCTGGGAAGTTGCACGATGAAGTACAATCCCAAACGGAACGAACGGGCAGCGGCCATGCCAGGGTTTGCCGACCTGCACCCTTGTCAGCCCGAGGAGACGATTCAAGGGATGCTGGCTTTGCTCTATGAGATGCAGGAGTATTTTCAAGAGATATCGGGGCTACCGGCGTGCAGTCTGCAACCCGCTGCGGGAGCTCATGGCGAGTTGACAGCACTCTTAGTGGCGGCGGCATATTTCAAAGACCTTGGCGAAAATCGCTCCAAGGTGCTTGTCCCCGACAATGCCCACGGCACGAATCCGGCGAGCGCCGCAATGGCGGGCTATCGGTCGATCACCGTGAAAACCACCTCGGACGGCTTTGTCGACATGGCTGACTTAGCTTCCAAGCTTGACGACGAAGTGGCTGTGATGATGATCACCAACCCCAGTACGCTGGGTCTGTTCGAACCCCACATGCGCGAAATCGCTGATCAAGTGCATGCGAGAGGGGGTTTGATTTACCTTGATGGTGCTAACATGAATGCTATTCTTGGTATTACTCGCCCTGGGGATTGGGGTGCCGACATGCAGCACTACAACCCCCACAAAACCTTCAGCGGCCCCCACGGTGGCGGGGGTCCCGGAGCAGGTCCGATCTGTGTCATCGAAAAGCTTGCTCCGTACCTACCCACACCGATCGTGCGGAAAGAGGATTCCCTATACGCTCTCGACTTCAACTTGCCCAAAACCATCGGTCGCGTGCGGTCGTTCTTTGGCAATGTTGGCGTATTAGTGCGAGCCTATGCCTACATTCGGACTCACGGTCCTGACGGGCTCCGCGAGGTTTCTGAGAATGCAGTGCTCAATGCCAACTACCTACTGAGTCGGGTAAAGCATATTCTACCGGTCCCTCAAGGGAATCGCTGCATGCACGAATTTGTCGCTTCTGCGAATACTCTGAAAAAGGATAAGGGGATCACGGCAATGGATATCGCCAAGCGGCTTTTAGACTATGGATTTCATGCCCCGACGGTTTATTTTCCACTGACTGTCCCCGAAGCCATGATGTGCGAGCCAACTGAGTCGGAGAGCAAGGAAACACTCGATGCTTTTGCCGAAGTGCTATTTCGAATCACTGAAGAAGACGCCGAGCTATTACACGACGCCCCCCATTCAACCGCGGTCAGTCGACCCGACGAAGTCCGCGCAGCCCGCCAACCGGTGCTAACTTGGGCAGCACTTTCAGAGGCCAATTGAGCCTGCCGTGAGTGAAGCTTTTTCATGCCAGCTGCTTGTTGATCCCCCTGCCGAAGGCACCTGGAACATGGCACTGGATGAGGCACTGCTGCGACTCGCTGCGGAACAGCGAATAGCCACTGTGCGATTCTACCAGTGGCGAGAACCAACATTATCGTTGGGGTACTTTCAGAAGCTCAGCGATCGAGAGCGCCATCCTGCAAGCCTCTCGGCGGCCGTGGTCCGCAGGCAAAGTGGAGGCGGGGCAATTCTGCATGATCGGGAACTGACTTACAGCATCTCACTACCCGAGAACCATCCGCTGGCCAGGAATGCTCAGTCCTTATACAACACCGTACACGAAACCATCGCGACGGTCATGCGGCGGCATGTATCATTCTCGAATCAGATTGGACTAATAGCTGAGGAGTCACCAACGAGCGAGGATAATCACTTCCTTTGTTTTGAGCGCCGCGCTAAGGGAGATATTGTCTACCGAGTGTCTGCCGAGCCTAAGAATGGTAAAGTGAATCACAAAATAGTTGGAAGCGCACAACGCCGCTGCCGAGGAGCCGTCTTACAACATGGAAGCCTGTTGCTGGAGAAGTCGCCATTAAGCCCGGAACTTGCAGGATTGAACGATGTATGCGGTACGACATTCTCGCCGGCAAGTCTAGCGAGCGAATTGAGAACGGAAATCCCGCGAGCTTTGGGCCTGAAGTGCTCACCAGGCAAAATTTGCCAGGAAGTTCGCTCCAGGGTAGAGAGTTGGTATAATGAGAAGTACAGAAATCCCCAATGGACGGCAAGGCGCTAAGCGCATGCTGCCCTGTTAGCCGATGACTGTGATGAGTCCCTTACTAAATAGCGTTGGTGGGGGTTTACTCGAATAAAGCGTAAATCTAGCGCCCCCCTCTTTTGGGGGGAGTACTGTAACTAAGTCGAGGATTATTATTTCGTTTGTTAAGAGATTTGTGCTGTAGTTATATTTTGCTTCATATTGGTGTCATGGCTTGCTCGTGATATCCTGCAACTGATAAGGGGTCCTGGGGGGGAGTTACCTTATTCTCGTTTTTCGTGCTTTGCAAGTGCGCGGATCGCGACGATCAAGGTGTCTTCTTTCCAGCCCTCGGCGGCCTGCCCTCGATAGGGACAGCTTTGTCTTTTCTATTGTTGGCGGTTTACTTTTTCTAGGGGCTAAGCTACTTCGTTTAGGCACGGACAGGTTGAGCGATGGATGTAATTCTCAAAGTAATGAAGGGCTCAAAAATTGGGGCCAAAATTGCCGTCAAGAAGGACGAATTCTTGATCGGTCGGAGTCCTGAGTGCCACCTCTGCTCAGGGAGTACCTCGATTAGCCGCAAGCATTGTGCAATCCGACGCAGCGGTACCAAAGTCACTATTGCCGACCTGGGAAGCCGCAATGGGACGCTCGTCAACGGTGCCAAGATTACAGATGTAGTAGAACTCACTTCCGGCGACACACTCAATATCGGCAATCTTGAATTCTTGGTGACACTGACTAGTGGCTTGAATAATGAGAAAAAGCCTCAGGTAAAATCGGTCGCCGAAGCTGCCCAACGCACTGCCTCTCAAGGAACTGGGAGCGATATTGGGGATGACGATATTTCAAGGTGGCTTTTGGATTCCTCCCAATCCGGTGAAGGCGTGCTCAGCGAAGAGGTGGCAGAAACTCAGACGATCCGTCTCGACGATACGAAGGCTAGTGAATTGCGTGATGCAGTCAAAGAAATGCGTGCCGAGGCTGGTGACAGAATAGAGAGTTCGCCAGAGACAGAGGATCACAAGTCGGCTCATTCAGAAGAAGATGTCAAAGACTCTGGAAAAAAGAAAAAACCAGGTAAACTTCCCCCCATCGATAAGAAGCCGAGTTCCAAGAATAGCGTTGAGGCAGCAGCCGATGCACTTCGTTCCTGGAGTCGCCGCCGCTAAGCTCAGCCCGCATTGAAATTTCTGGGGGCTACCGATTATGCTTCCAGATCCCCTCGCCAAGTCATACCCCAAAACTTACCAGCTATGAATTCCCGCCTCCCAGCAGCAAAGCCGAAAGCAGCCCTCGTGGGTCTGGCTTTTGATGCCGATGATGACCAAAAGCGGATTACCCGAGGCCCAAACTTCTTCCTGGCCGGGGGTTCGCAAGACACGCATGGCATGATGCAAGAAACAGCCATTAAGATCAACGAGCATCTGGCCCGCCAAGGAAAAGACATGGCAGAGATCACCTTGCCCGAACTGCGAGAGATTGTCACGGAGATTCACAAGTAAGAAATAAGTGGCGCTCGCCACTGGCGTTTCCCAGTGACGAGCACTCCACTTTATGAGTCAGACTGTTTCTAGCTCGAAAGCTTCTTCTGTTTCGAGTTCTTCGGTTTCTTCTGAAGCGGTATTTTCTGTCGCTTCTTCGCTCTCAGGACGCACCACTGCCAATTCGGCTGGGGAGAGTTTCACGTAACCCAGTGAGCGAATCACTTCAAGCACTTCGCTGCAAGTAGGAAACATGCGGCCATTCTTCCGCTTGTACTCGTCTAAAGCGCTCATGAAGGAGACCTCTTCATCGGAGTAGTCTCGCTCGCAGGTAGTGGGGTCGATCTGGCGGCGGCGTTGCACCTTGGTTCGTCGTTCGAGCTTGGCAGGTGCTGTGCTTTCATCTTCGCGCCGCTCTTCCCTTCGGCGGTCAATCGTCACTTCTTGATCGGCAGAATCTTCAGCAACTTTGGGAGCTTTGCTCTTTGTCGCGCGGCTTTTGGAAGAAGTCTTGGCTGGTTTGGAATTCGATGTGTTTTTCGCGGCTGAACTTGTTTTGGTCGGCATGGGGAGGCTGCTCCTTGTTTAGGTAGCCCTGGGATAGGGCAGGTCGCTAATGGTAAGGGGGACGCTAGCAGTCATCGGAATGCCGACTGGGCAATATAGACCGAACACGAAAAATAACCGATTTCCGTAAATATGCCGGTTAGTGCGGATAATCCGGCTTAGCTAGACTTTCGGGCCGTGACAGCACCAGGGAGTGTCTTTAGCCATCACCACAGTCAAAACCAGCCTTTTGGGTTGCGTGGACCTGACGCGATTGCTATCTTTCGCCCCCCAGAGGCTTCTCTAGCCTGACCAGACTAACCATTCAACTGCTCGAGAGGAACGCACTCCGTGCGGCACCTATCATGCACCTTACACACTACACAAGTTCCTTGCTTCTTGTTCCGCTCGCGATGTTCGCAGGTTGCAATAGCATGAATTCGCAGGCGCTCAATTCTGAGGGGGTGCGTCTCTATCAGAATGGAAATTACCAACAAGCCGCCACACAATTTCAACGGGCAATCGCCAGCAACCCGCAGTCGGCCAGCGCGTACTATAACCTCGCGTCGACTTTGCACAAAAGCGGGAAACTTCAGAATCGTCCCCAAGACTTACAGCAAGCTGAGCAGCTTTATAACCAGTGCCTGGATTACGATCCGAACTACACCGAGTGTTATCGAGGACTGGCCGTGCTACTCACAGAAACGGATCGACAAGATGCCTCATACCGTTTGTTGGAAGGCTGGTCCGCGCGCAGTCCGCAGCTGGCTGACCCAAAAATCGAATTAGCTCGCCTGTACGAAGAGACCAACAACATGCCTCAAGCGTCTGCAATGCTGGAAGAGGCAATCACTATCGATCCGCACAATAGCCGGGCACTCACTGCGCTCGGCCGCTTAAGGGAGTCTTCGGGTGACACGGCCCAAGCCATGGCTAACTATCAGCGATCGTTGGCGATCAATCGCTTCCAACCAGCCATCGAATCCCGCGTCGCTTCGATGCAAGCCAATCAAGCCGTGGGCGCGCCGATGGTGACTCCTCCCGACGGAACTCGCACTGTGCAGCAATCAAAATCGAACGTGCGGTACTAACGGCAGATTGTATTACGGGGTTGCCCCACGAATTACACTCAAATGCCGCTGCCAGTCTTCGCCCCCGTTCTCTGGGAAATCTCCCCTTAGATGCACGCCTCGGGATTCTTTACGCTCAAGTGCGAACTGAATCATCACGCGAGACACGAGCAACATATTCTGCAATTCCCACCCTGCCGGGTCGGTGAATTGACGGCTCAGCGCATATTGGCACCAACCGTCGATAGTTTTGCCGGCGGTGCGTAGTTGGTCTCCGTCGCGAAGGACCCCGGCAGCTCGCCACATCAAACTTTTGAGCGAATTGCGAATGTCGACTAGATCGAGTGGCTCACCGCTCGGTTCACTCTCAGGGTTACTGAGTGGTATGGCCTGAAAGTTGTCGGGGACGTCTAACGCGGCTGCTGAAGCAGCCGCACCGGCGTGGGCGCCGTAGACCAAACCCTCCAGAAGACTGTTTGACGCCAAGCGATTGGCGCCATGTAGACCGGTGCTTGTGACTTCTCCTGCTGCCCATAGACCGGGCAAAGTCGTTCCTCCTTGATGATCGACCGTAAGCCCACCGATCATATAGTGGGCACCAGGCCTCACGGGAATGCGGTCCTGGGTAACATCGATACCAAATTCAGCGCAGCTCTTGGTGATTCCTGGAAAACGACTACGGACATGCGCTGGATCGAGCCCCGTAAGATCAAGATAGGCACATGGATGATGCGTCTTGTTCATGCGGTCGACAATCGCCTGACTCACAACATCACGGGGCGCAAGTTCGGCCCGTTCATCGTAACTGGGCATGAATCGTTCGCCATTGGCGTCGACCAGGATCGCTCCCTCGCCGCGTACCGCTTCAGTGATGAGCGTTCGGCTACTTCCCGCGATGTATAACACAGTAGGATGAAACTGCATGAACTCCATGTCACGCAATTCTGCCCCAGCTCGATAGGCGATTGCATGGCCGTCCCCTGTCGCCACGACTGGATTGGTCGTTTCGCGAAAAATTTGTCCGACTCCCCCCGTGCAGAGAATCGTCTGTTTGGCCCATACAAACGTGCGGCCATGATTCTGATGCCACACCAGCGCCCCACGGCACTGCCCTTCATGAGTTAAAAGGTCGATGGTAAACGTGTCTTGCCACATCTGGGCACCGAGTTCATCGCGGGCTCGCTGGATCATCGCCCGCATAATCTCTTTACCGGTGGCATCTCCTAAGGCATGCACGATGCGGTGATGGCTGTGCCCCCCTTCGCGGCCGAGCAACAGCTCACCATCAGACTCCTGATCGAAGACTGTTCCCCACTGGATCAACTGTCGAATATGATCGGGGGCTTCACGAATGACCATCTCGACGACTTCACGGTCGCAGAGGTCAGCACCGGCAATCA
Source organism: Bythopirellula polymerisocia (assembly GCF_007860015.1). Taxonomy (GTDB): domain Bacteria; phylum Planctomycetota; class Planctomycetia; order Pirellulales; family Lacipirellulaceae; genus Bythopirellula; species Bythopirellula polymerisocia. The sequence goes on along the minus strand of NZ_SJPS01000007.1, from coordinate 264,288 downwards.
TCGTGTCGGTGATGTGATCCTCAAAGCGGTCTTCTGGTGCCAGCACTCCCGCGATGCCCCCCTGGGCATAAGCAGAATTCGACTCACTCCAACGATCCTTCGTCACTACCAAGGTCGACAACCGGGGGTCGATAGCCATCGTGGCCCGTAACCCGGCGATCCCTCCACCGATGACCAGCACGTCGACAAAGTGATGCGGAATTCGCTTCGGATCAAAAGAAACAAGGTAGCGGGGGATGGGAGATTTCATAACCCCATTGTTCTTGATTCGATTCGGAGACGCTAGGACATTTCTTGGAGGAAATGATTTCAAGAGAATGACACTCTCTCAATCCTTCTCGTCTCCCGCTGTTGCCGTACCCTTGATGTACGCCCGCACTTGGTCGGCATATTCTAAGGGGGTTTGCCCTCGATAGGAATCTTTCAGCTCGCGGAGTTTTTCTTGGATCGCTTGCGATTGGTAGCCGCGGCGTCCGGGGCGGAGGCCCAGGCTGCGCAGGGCATTGTCAAGTTCCTGCTGGGCCTCATCCCCTGCGGGGCCTTCCTGTTCGGCGGCGTTCATGAGTCCCTTCCAACGATCTACGAACTTGCGGAGGTCTTCCTTGCTCCAACCGAGTTTCTCTAACATTTCTTGATCGACGCTGTCTTTGTCGAGTTGATCTTCCAATCGGTCGAGAACGAGATCGCTTTGCTTGCGGGCATAATCCAGATTCGCTTCGTCGCCCGGTTCGAGTTCGCCGGGAGGTGGAGGTGAACTTGAGCCTCCCGTGCCACCGCCAGGAGGTTGCTGGCCTGCCATGTTGGCGGGATCAGCGGAGTCTGATGCTTCGGGTTGGCCACTGCTTTCACCACCTTCACTGCCGGGCTGCTGAGCCTCTTCGCCAGCAGCGGTTTGACCTTCTTCGCCACTCGGCTTGTTGCCACTTCCTTCGGCAGACTCACCACTTCCCTGGCCGGGCTCTTCCTCGCCGGGTTGGCCGGTAGGTTGTTCGGCAGTGCCGTCGTCACCTGGTTTCGCAGAGTCTTCCCCAGCACCTGGCTCGGCTGCTTGCCCTGCCCCATCGTCGGCGGCCGTGTTCTCACCAGCCGCTCCGGTCCCTTCTGCATCCGCTTGTTGGCCGCCACCTTCTTGTCCACCGCCGGAACGATCTCCCCCCTGCCCTCCTTGAGAATCCGATTCCTTGTCACCGCGGCCCTGGCCGGGTGCTTCCTGGTCATTCTCCTGAGGATCCTTCGATTCTTCGTCGGACTTGTCGCCGGACTGCTTGTCCAGCGCGTCGGGGGAACCTTGCTCTTCGCCGGGGTTTTCACCCGCACCAGCTTCACCTTGTTCGCCGGACATTTCACCCTCGGGTGACTCTGGTTCTTCACCATCGCCAGATTGCTGGGTCTTGTCGGATTGCGCGCCCTGTTCTTCTCCCGCTGGATCACCCTCTGCCCCGGCACCTTGGGACTCTCGTTCTTGTTCGGTACCGTCGGTGTCTGCTTCACCCTCCTGGGCATTTTCTGCGTCAGAAGATTCGCCCGATTGGTCGGAATCGGGCTGACCTTCTCCCCCGGATTCACCGGGCTGACTTTCCGTCTCGCCATTTTGACCCTGGTTAGCTTGGCCTTCTTGGTTCTGAGAGTTCGTATCCTTCTCAGCCATGTGATCAGAAATTCTTTCGAATGCTTCGCCGTCGTCATCCCCCTCTGCAGAAACCTTGCCAGGCTGCTGTTGGTCGCCGGATTCGGATTGCTCTCCGCCTGATCCTTGTTGATTTTCTTGCTGCTCTCCTGAGTCACCGTCAGACTCGGAGCTTTCTCCGCCAGCTCCATCGCCCCCTAGTTGCTGCTCTCCTTCTCCCCCTTCACCCTGTTCTCCCTCACCGCCGCCTTCTTGTGATTCACCTTGCTCACCTTCGCCACCAGCGCCACTTGCTTCACCCTGCTGGTCACCACTCTCTCCCCCCTCTCCATCTTCCGACCCATCACCACCGCCGTTCTGATCTTGCTGCCCCTCACCGGTTGGATTCTGCTGATCGAATTGCGGGGGACCGATGACCCGAATTCGCTGTTTCGAAGTCTCAGCCACATTCGCTTGCGGGCGACGATTGTCGCTCGCGGTGCCCCAGTATTCCAAGATGTCACCCGGCTTGAGATCCAGTTCCTCTGGAGTGGCGCTGAAGCGTCCCACAAATCGTCCTTCATGTTCCTCGCTGAGCAATGCGTGATCGAGCACTTGCTTACCGCCAAGCTGTCCCAGGAGCGACACTTGACTGAGCAAGAAATCGGGATCACGGGCTTCTACTTCGATCGTGAACTCCTGGTTGACCGGCACGTCGAGTTGCTCGACGGGTTGGTCCTCTTCGTCTCGCGGGGCGATGATCTCAATCTCGGGGGCGTAGTCCGGAGTAACGTCTATCTCGTATTTTGGCGGCTTATTGTTCGTGCGGCCACTCTCAGTTTTGTACCGCAGAACATAGCTACCATGTTGCGGTGTGCGTCGATCTTCCTTGAGTGCCAAAGTAAACTCGGCATTTGCTTTTTCGCCGTTGGACTTCATAGTCAAATCATGACGCCCGTCGGCAGCAAAATCGACATGTGCGCTAGCGATCTGTTGATTGGCCTGGGCGTAAAGGATGACCTTCGTCCCTTCCAGAGCGTGAATGTCGCCAGTTCCCTCGACTTCGCGCGAGGCCAGCCCCGTATAGGCCGGGAACTCGTAGCGAATTCGATCCACCACCAACGTCGGGCGCGCATACACTGTCGCCCGATACTTGGGCGACCGCGCATCACCGGCCGTGATCCAATATTCCAAGTCTTGCTGTACTCCGCCCTCACTGGAAAACTTGTCTGGGATCTTCCCCTCGAACCGCAAGCCACCCACTGTTCCCGTCAAGGGAACGACTCGATCCTCGGCCTGGCCATCAAGTGTCGAGTAATGCACTTCGACGGGTTCGTCCTCATTGAGCCCATGGACCTCGGCCGATATGGGCAATGGTTCGCCACGAGCTAGCGACGTATCTCCTGGCGTTACATCCAATATTTCTACCCGGCTAGGCACGGCAATTTCCGACCAGGGCATAAGTACGCGTGAGATTGAGGTCGTCAAATTCTTTGGCGAAAGCACACGATACATCGCACACAATGCCACGACTGCTACCAACACGTAACCAAGTCGCAACAAGGCCGAGCGATCAACCACTGTATCCATCGACACCTCGGACAACCGCTGAGCGGCCTGTTGTTCGATTGCCTGGTATACCTTCTGGGAAAGTTGCCGCCGCTCGGTTCGGAGCAGCAGAAAATTGAGCAAGCTATTTTTCAGCGAAGGGGTGTTTCGCTCGATGAGTTGTGCCGCGTATGCCGGGTTAATTGACCGTGACATCAATGGCCAAAAGGCCCGCCAACAGTACCAGCCGACACCACCTAACAGCAGAACGAGCAACACCAATCGCATAGTGCCATTCCACCCGCCGGGGATCACCCACTGATCCAGCACTGCCGCAGTCAAGAGAAACGCAAGCACCCCGATGACCAGCGTGATGATGCCCGCCATCAAGTCGAGCAACTTGAGCGATCTGAGTGTACGGCGAATTTGCTCGTCCACCAGCCGTTCTTCCGCGCGGGAGACAGGAGGCGGCGAGGATTCAATGACGCTGGCCATGGCAGGTGGGGGATTCCTAAGTTCCGGGAAGATCGCGTGGGTACTTGTTCCATTATAAGGGTCTTGCCCCGCCGGTCAGGTCGTGGGCAAGATATTTTGCGAAACTTGGGGTAGTGGTCAGGCCATTTTTTCCGGAGAATCGGGCCTCGGTCGCATCCCAACAAGCGAATTGTCAGATAGTCCCCCTAGCCGGACCACCACGCGGTCCGGAAAGAGTTCACGAGCTCTATTAGACTAACCCTGAGAACATTGTACTCCGGCTAGGACAAGTTAGTCGCTTTCAGTCCATGAAAGCAGCGCCACTAACGCTTCAGACGCCGAATCGAAAGTGCCATCGCACTCAAGTACAGCAGCACCTCCGACGACGGTTCGGGGATGGGGCTCCACAGGGCGATGCCGCTGCGGCCATCGAGAAGGCTGAATGTGTAGGCGACCTGGCCCCGCTCATTGAGGCCGCTTTGCTCATCTCCAAAGTGACCTCCGCTGGAAAAACCAACTTGGCTGATCGTACTGCCAAGAAACGGGTCGCCCACCTGGGCAAGCGGTATTAGTCCAAGCGAGTCGTCATGAAGATAAATCCCACCATTGATTGTCGAACCGATAGATGACGCCGAAAAAACCACCTGCCCCGCATCGTTCATGGCAGGATCGCCAAAACTAAAGAAGTTGCCATTTCCTCCAGGGGTTGCCTGACCTGCTCTGGCGATTTGGGTGAGCGAAGTACCATCGCCGAGGAAGATACCGCTATTATCGAAGAGTCCCCCGCTAGTATTGGTGAGATTGGCTAGAAAAGCTGCCTGCCCCAGGTTGTTAAGGGCGGGAAACTGGAGGATAGAGAAATTTCCATTGCCGCCGGGAGCCGGCTGACCTGTGCGGGCGAGTTGCACTAATGTCGTACCGTCACCGCGAAAGATGCCTGTGTTGTCGGCTGTCCCGCCGGTGGTGTCGTTAAGGCTGCTGAGGAATGCCACTTGACCAGCGTCGTTGAGAGCTGGGGAGCCGAGCAGGGAGTTGAAAAGCGCGAAACTGCCGTTGCCGTCGGGGGCGGTCTGGCCCTTGCGGACGATCTGCGTAAGCGTCGTGCCATCGCCCCGGAAGATGCCTGTATCGTCGGTCGGCGCGCCGCTGGTACCGGTGAGTAAGGCAATGGAGGCTACCTGCCCCATATTGTTCAGGGCTGGATCACCGAGAAACGAGAAAGTGCCGTTGCCGTCAGGAACGGTCTGTCCCTTGCGAGCGATCTGCGTCAATGTCGTCTCGTCACTGCGGAGGATACTCGTATTGACGAAGACTGATCCTTGAAACGCCACCTCTCCCACGTTATTCAGGACGGGATTGCTGAAGGTTGTGAAACTGCCAGTACCTTCGGGAGTCGCTTGGCCGTTACGAACTATCTGAGACAGTGTGGCACCGTCGCCCAGGAAAATGCCACGATCGGGGTCTACCCCACTGCTGGTCGCTGTGAGCCGACTGAAGAATGCCACTTGTCCCGCGTCATTGAGGACGATGGAGGGAAAACTCGAAGAGTTGGAGAAAGATGAGAAGTCGTCATTGCCGCCGGGAGCAGCTTGCCCCGCGCGGACAATTTGCGAGAGCGTCAAACCATCTCCGCGGAAGATGCCGGTGTCATCGGTTGACCCACCGCTGGTACCGCCGAGGCTCGCGTAGAACGCTACCTGCCCCGCATCATTGAGGACTGAAGAAGAAAATACAAACCTACGGCCGGCAAAAAATCCGTTGCCATCGGGGGCCGCGTCGCCACTAAGCACGACGACCCGAGTGGCCGCCTGGATTGGGTGGGCAATCGCCAATCCGGCCAGCAGAGTAGCAACAGCAACAAAGCGAGTGAGGTTCCAGATACAGTGGGACATTAGCGTATATCCTTCTGCGAGAGAATGGAGTTAGCTAGGGCTAGAGAGCCAGCTATGTAGATTCACTTCTTCGGTTCCTAGTTGCCACTATTGCCATTTCACTGTGGCTTGTCAAGAAAAACATGAGGCAATAAAAGAACAGGGGAAAGGAATTTTGGGATGAAAGGCGAAAGATATTATGCAAACTGGGGTAGCGATTCGCTGAAACTTGCCGCAAAATTGGCCCACAAGCCTTTGCCAACTCTCAGGTTCCCCTAGCCGGACCGCCACGTGGTCCGGACAGAAATCGCGACCTCTCTTAGACTATCCCGGAGGACATGGTCCTCCGGCTAGGGCTGATGTTGAGGTGCGAATAGCTAGGTTACTGAACTTTGTTTTTGCGAAACTGCTGCCATCCAAGACACGAAAGGAACGATCAATCTGAGCACTGCTCGAAGTGGAACTTCCAAGTCGAAGTTAATAAACCTTACCTGACAACACAAAGAACAACGCCTGCCAACATGGTATATCGCTGGCAGGCGTTTTTTAAATCTTGTCGACTCTTACCGATCGATTCGAGCAAGTAAACTGAATCCGTAGCGACTCAGAAAACTGCTCGGGATTCCCACCTCACCAACCCCACACTACCGGGGCATGAAATACTGGAGCGGGTTGAACGAAAACTGGACGGTGATAAACAACAGGGCGATAGAAACGGCGAGGACCATACCACACGCGACGAGCCGGTACGACACGGCGATAAACCCAGGCATTAGCAGATGGCGTATCTACAATCGCCATTCCGACAACCACGGCAACCAACAGTAGGATTTTCTTGAACATCTATTTACTCCTTTACTTCCCCCCCTGCGGCAGTAGGGTCGGACAAATAATGACTTAGTCATGCGCCGCTTGATCCGTATTTTACGTAATAACCGGGTAGCAAGAAAGGACCCGCTTTTTTTGCGGTTAAATCAAGTGTAAATCATTGCTATGAATAGAGCTCTTTTCATAAGCCTGTGACTTTTATTTCTCGCTTTCAAAATTTTTGGGATTTTATATGTCTTGCTCAGCTCCCTCATGCTAACACCCTCGCAATTACGCAATCTGGTAAGTGGTCGGCAGACTGGTCCTCGCGCCAGTCTGTTGCGCGGAGCGCTGCGTCTGGCTGAGACTCCTTATTCCTGGGCAATGCACTACCGCAATCACCGCTATGATTCGGGTCGCTCCGAGTCCTATGCCGTAGGGGTTCCCGTCGTGAGCGTCGGCAATATTTCCCTTGGCGGTACAGGCAAGACACCGCTGGTAGAGTGGTTGGCCCGGAAGGTGGGAGAGATGCAACGGCGGGTCGTGATCGTGAGCCGCGGTTATGGCAGCGAGCAAGGTAAACAAAATGACGAAGCCTTGGAACTTGAGCTAGCGCTCCCTAGCGTGCCCCATATCCAGAACCCTGATCGCGTGGCAGCAGCTAAGGTCGCCGTCGTTGAACATGCCGCGCAAGTAATTCTTCTTGACGACGGGTTCCAACATCGTCGCCTCAGGCGGGATCTCGACATCGTACTCTTGGATGCGACCGAGCCGTTCGGTTTCGACCATGTCTTCCCGCGCGGTACGCTTCGCGAGCCGCTTTCAGGGCTGGCGCGGGCTGATGTCGTGATTCTAAGTCGAGCAGACCTCTTGAACCAAACCCAACGCAATACAATCCGCGCGCGTGTGGCAGACTTGGCTCCACGTGCAGTCTGGTGCGAAGTGCGGCACCGCATTTCTGCACTCATCAATAGCGATGGCCAGCAGGTCGACTCTAACATGCCCGCCGGTAAACGGGTCGCCGCTTTTTGCGGAATCGGTAACCCGGCAGGATTTCAACATACCCTCAACGCACTCGACTGCGAACTAATTTGCATGCGCGAGTTTCCCGACCACCACAACTACTCCAGCGCAGACATTGCTTCGCTCAGCGACTGGGGGCAAGAAGCGGAAGTAGCACTCACCACTCGAAAAGATTTGGTTAAGCTACGTGTGCCAACGCTCGGCAGCATTCCGCTGTGGGCCGTGGGGGTCGAGATTGATTTCCTGGTCGGGCAACAAGAATTTGAAGAACGACTCCTCCGGTTAACCGAGATGCAGAGCGCCACCTAGACCCCAAACTCAGAAAACGCAGCGTCAAAGTCGAGTGAATAATCGTCACTTGGCTCTTCGCTTTCGCGGAGCAAAGTCTCTCGTTGGCTGCTGCGGACAACCATAGGTAGCGAGTTGGTTGCTGCAATCTGTGGGGCCGCCTCCCATGCTTCGAACACATCTTCTAGAGGCTCATTTTTTCCGATGCTTGACCCCAAGCTGATGGTCTGAAGTTGAAGGTCAAGCCAAACGTTTTTTGAAAGGAACAACCCTTGAGAATTCTGTTGTTCACTGCCTGATGCTAGCGAGATCAATGGCTCGCTGGCTGTAAGAGGAGCAACCGTCCCATAGGTTTCGCTCCACAATTCAAAGTCCAAACCGTCGACATTGCCATCGTGATTTCCATCGGCCTCGATGCCAGGCGGTACGGCGGAGGTCCCAAAAGATCGTTGCCAGACGAGAAAATCGCGTCCATCGACGTCTCCATCTCCGTCGTAGTCTCCCGAATAAGCCGGGATATTTTTGGTATCAATGAGAACACCTGAATCATTGCGGAGTTCCAATACTTCGCCGGTCGTAGAAAGCCCCCCTTTGTAATTGCCTTGGATAACCAGCCCCTGCCCAGAGCTGGGACCCGTGGTACGCGCGCGGAAGTCAATCAAATCACGAACCACATACAAACTACCTTGCGAAGGTATCACGCTGCCAGGAACGAATGTATGCTCGACCGCATTGGTGAGCGACCAGCCCGAGATATCGACCGCGAAGTTATTGGGATTCACAATTTCGATGTATTCCTCGCCTTGATTCCCCGAAACAGGGTCTGCGTCGAAGTCGCCGATCGTGAGGTTAGAAACCTCTGGTTGCGCCGAAGGTATGATTGGCAGCGAATAGAGATAATTCCGCCGATCATTAAATTTATCCTTCAAGTGATTGACACCTTGATTGAGAGAGGTAAGGTTCCCCCAGGAAAATGCGTCGGTAATCGTCCCCCAATTCGCGATCGTGGCATTGGCTTCAGTGGTTAGCGTTGAGACTAATGTGTCTACCCGATTCTCCAAAACTCGATTGGCTAGTGGCGTTCCCGGGGCTTGGAGAATTTGATCCATCAAGGTTCGCAAGCGGCGTAAGTAGAGTTCCTGCGTGAGCGGAGAATCAACCACGGCATCGATCAACTTGTTCCAATATTGACTGCCCCAGCTTGGCTCACTGGAACTCCCAATGAACGGGTGCCCACTGAAGTATCGGCCAAACACGGGTTCATACAATCGATCCCAAATCAAGTCGATATCCCAAGGAATCAATCTCCATAAGCCGTCTCCATCGCTATCCCGATAGACATAATAATTGTGGGTGGCGCTATCGTAGTGCTTGGTGATCGTGTAAATCGCCAACGTGTTGAATAGCTCAGGCAGATCGACGTTGTCCAACAAGTATTGTTGCCGATTAGGATTCGACGTTGATACCCCTGCAATCAAGTCTTGCAAATCACCAAATGAAGGGTCTATGTCATCGCGATTGGTTTTCTCCATGCCCGCGGAGGTCCCGATATCAGCCCCCGGTAACAGAGAGGTATTGTTAGCAGCATAGACTCCATCCGCCTTATACACAGCACCCTCTCGATCCAGTCCCGTGCGTTCCAAAAAGGGCTTGTTTATGCGCTCCACGAATATTGAGAGCCGATGAAACTGGCCGTTGAGGCGTGTATGAACAGGGAACGCAAGCGGCGCGTTGGACCCTGCTTCCCGAAAGACTTCGAAGCCCAGCGTCAGACGCGAGGCGGAAGGATCTTGATAGATGGATGCCAGGTCGAACTTCTTAACCGATTCTTCCTCCGTGGAGTAAACGAATTCCTTGTCCGAGGCTGCAGTGAACTCAAACTTGGGCGTAACATGTTGTCCGCTGGTGCGCCCTTTTGTGTTAACTATCACGTTGTCGTACAAGTCGCCATTAAGAAACAGAGCCGCGGCCGACTCATTGTAGTTGTTCGTGCCGTCGCCATTCCGGAACCAGTTGGGGTTTTCCACAAACCACTGGTAAACTGCCAATTGAGACGTGACTGCTGGATCCGCGATCACTGTGCCTGCATATTCAGTGGAATCAGAGCTAAGGAAAAAGGGGAATCTCGAACTTTCCCCGAGGGTATCCATGGCAGTCACGTAATAACGCACCATTTCACCGGGATCCGAAAGCGTATGCGGAATGCTCGCCCCGTAAACTCCATCGTCAGCGCTACCATCCCCATGCAGCCCGTCGTCGAACATGGCAGTGGATTCTTCAGAGCCGAACATGATGCGATAGTGCAGCATCACCTCAGCAATCGCGGCTCCTTGAGGGAGTGCCTTGGTCGTGACCACGATGTCCTGGTTGTCGGTCGGAATCCCGCCGCCGTGGGTCAGCTCGGAAAGAAACGGAGCGGTATTGAGCGAAGCTGCATAATTCGATACTCCTGGACTCGGTTCAACGAAATAGCGGTCAGGGCCAAATGTGATTTGTGTTAGTTCGAGAGTGGCATCAATGAGAAAATCACTGCTCGTGTTGACGATGTTCATGCCGTGAATCGCCAATACATTGGAACCTTCCACTAAGAGACTCGTGAATGCCGAGAGGTCAATCACTTCATCATCAACGGCAACCGAATCCAAGCGGTCCGAAAGAGCTGGAGAGTTCCAGGCAGGATTTTCAGGCGCATTGCGGCTTATGATTGGTTGGCCATTCAGATAAGCCACAAAGCCATCGTCGTACTTGATCCGCAACATCAGTTTTCCAGAATTCCCCATTGAGTGAGTAAATTGGGCCCTTATATAGGCAGAACTATTCTCGGAGAACATCTGGGCACCAATATTTGTATCGATCAGAGGGAGATAGTCAGGATTGGTGTCATAGCCCACTCCCATGGTCGAGCCACTTGTCCAGCCGGCGTCCGGCAAAAAGTCGACCGCTGTCCAAGAGGTGCCTAAAAGACCATTGCTGGGCACAAACGTTTGGACCTCCGTCGAACTATCTACGAGCGTGGTCGTCGTCGAAGCAATTTCGGCTACGCCGTAGGAGACGTCGGTGAACTGAGCTGGAAACTCCGGCGAAAACTCATCGATTACGGTGGTTCCATCCACGTCAATCAGCCCCAGATACTCGCCTCCGGCGCTCATCGCAAAATTAGTATGCAATTCGCCATTTGGTTTTATCGTATCCTTGTTCGAGGCGAATACGACCCTGTAACCCCCTCCTGCGATTGTCTCCCCTGAAGGAAAAGCCCACTTCGTGAGGTTAGTTGCCTTGTCAGTAAGATACATTCCCGACAAGTCAACTTCGTCAATTCCTGCATTGTAGATTTCCAGCCAGTCAGAGGAATCACCATCGTAGTCGTCGAGAGTGCCATCATTCGAGGCCATGAATTCGGTAATCCGCAACATCGAGGCATCGAGCGCAATCCGTGCTTCCAGTGGCTCAAAAGCAAGTGATCGTCCACGGCGAACAGTCTTTTGTGAGTTATTGCTGAGTAACATCTTACTTCTCTAGTTGTTTCGTCAAGGGAACATGTGCTAAGTCAAAGGTATCGAGTTGATGCACTACAGGCCAATTAGTAGTAGATGGCAGAACTTATGTCTCGCCCTATTTTTTCATCAGAAAAGGTGTAGCGGATGGCTCAAGTTGGTATGTGCCGAATTGCTGCAAGCAAGCCCAGCAAGCCGCAAGACCTCCTTGGAGCATTTCGGCCCCAGAATGCCTTGGTCTAAAGGGAATGCGATCGCCCTTTCCTGACGACCAAGGCATTAGTGGCCTGCGCCATTCATCCCATTGTAGCAAAGGAGTCGCCAGATTGGTATTTTAAGAGAGTACGATCCCACAAAAACGCGATAGTGAGACCCAGGTTTCAAGCAATCAGTTGACTTCTCCCGCAATGCCGGTGATATCCACAATGGACCGCTCAAATCAGTCTTTTGGTTGGTAGAAATCATGGTGTTCGAAAACAGGCTCGGGGCACTTACGTTCTCGGCTCGCCGTCTGAGCTTTGCGTTGCCAGTAGCCGTGCAAGCGTACCTGCGAGATTGTCGAAAGCTTGTCGATTAGGAAGCGTGATCGAGAGTCAATGTTGGCCAGATTCGTCTTCTGTCACGCAATCGCCGAGCCGTTGCCGGAAGTTGTCGACCAATTCCGCAGGAGGCGCAGGCGAATTTTCGTCTTGTGCGATTAATTCACCCAAAAAAGTTTAATACTGCACCAAGCAACTCACCACCCGCTGGCATTTTAAGGCGGCTCAATGCTCCATCCAGCCCCGTGAGTGTTGGAGAACTGGAATCGGACTTCAATGCTTGATCACGATTCACATCACAGTTTCATCAATCGCCATCGCGATTCGTTGAGAAGCCATTATCACTGCCTCACAAGGGGCGGAACAACTCCTTGGTCCGCCAGCTTGGCAAGATATTCAGTCGGATTGGCATGGAGCAACTTAGCGCAGCCAGGACAGCATAGATAAATGACCCGGCCCTCAACTACGGTCTTATAAGGCGTTCCCATTCCGCCGAGTGGTTCGTCCATGACTGGACAGACCTTTTGCAGTGCGATGGCCGCAGCGTCTGCTTCGGTTGTCGGCGTGACGGTAAGCGTTGGTTTTACGGCCAGGTATTTTTCTGGATGTTCTTTCACTGCGTCGACGCAGCCTGCACAGCAGACATACACGGTTTGATCGCCGACAGTGACGGGAATTGATTCTCCCATCGATCCAAGTTTTCCACCACTCACAGGACACACCCCTTGGGCTTCGATGGCCGCTGCAACTTGTTGTGATTTACTCAATGGAACCATGATACTTGCGGTGAATTCGGCTGGTCGACGCTCACCTTCAATGACACCAATCAGTTGAACCGCTAGTTCTACCTGCTGGCCGGTAAACTGCGAGAGGTCGGTCGCTACGACGAGACTATCCGCTGACTTGTCTTTGCGGGTCTCAGGGAAGAGGTCGTAGCGATACCGTTTTGCACTTCCTGGCGATTTGAGCGTTGCCAGTCCTCGCGCGGAGCGAAGATCAAGCGGTTTTCCTTGCTGGTCGTAGGCAAACAAGTGCAAACCGCCGGCATTGACCACGGACTCCACTTGAAGCGTCCCCACTTTATGCAACATGCCGCCGTGCAAAGTTGTTTTTGGCGCTATGTTTGCCGGGTACTTATGAACCTCTTGGGCGTTGGCATGGAAAGTAACCACCGCCATGGTGGCAAATACTAGGGTTAGGTTTCGAATCAACATCTCAAACATCCTTTTGTGAAACACTAAGAAACTCCTCGAATCAAACGGTAGGTAATAGGTCTGTGGTGGAGCCCGCGGTTTCCACACCCGCCCAATGGCGGTCGGCGAGTCCCATCCTCATCTTGAACTCTTTATAGCCGCAGAAAACGACAGGCACGACAAATAGTGTAATCAGCTCTGTAATCATTCCGCCAAATACGGGTAGTGCCATCGCGCGGGCCACGTCCGCTCCGCGACCTGTCGACATCAGCACCGGCAGCAGTGCCAGTACAGTAGTTGCGGTGGTCATCAAGCAAGGTCGAATCCGACGCTTGCCGGCTTCGATGGTAGCGAAGCGAATGTCTTCTACACTGTTAAGTTTGAGTCGAGTGAAGATTTGATCGAGATAGGTCGCGATTACCACGCCGTCGTCGACCGCGATGCCGAATAGTGCGATGAAGCCGACCCAGACGGCAGTGTTCATCTCCGTTCCGTAGATGGCGAGCAGAATCATCCCGCCGGCGAATGCTACAGGGATTCCCGCGAAGACCGCAAGCGTAATCGGCCAGTGTCGAAACTGCATGTATATGATCAAGAGATTGATCAGCACCACCAAGGGTACGAGCCACATAAGTCTCTGATTCGCTTCGATTTGATTGGTAAAACTGCCAACAGCTTCGAGGGAGTATCCAGCAGGTAAATCGAGCCGATTAGGATCTTCTGCTGGCAATGCTTGCGCCGCGCGGAGCGATTTTTCGATGGCAGAGACTGATTCCAAATCGCCGTTGATGCCACTTGAGGCAAAAGCTACATGAGCCACGAGCCGAGCGTTTTCGCTATTGATCGCTCCGGGTCCCCAAGTTGTTTCCAACGTGGCCAATTCTTCGAGCGGCACGACAGCGCCGCTATGGGTGACAATGGGTAGTCGGGCAAGTTGATCAATGCGTTCTCGCAGGTCACGCCGATAACGGAGCCTAACCGGATAGCGCTCGCGTCCTTCGACCGTTTTAATAAGATTCATCCCGCCCAGTGCTGTCTCAACCACTTCGTTGACCATTTGCACGGTCATCCCGTAGCGAGCAGCTGCCTCGCGGTTGACAGTGAATTCGACATATGGCTTACCCAAGACAATGTCGGGGTTCACCGTGCCGGCGTTGACATAGGGTGACTCTTTTAGGTGAGCTGCGACCGAGATCGCTGCTTCGGCTAGTTCGCTCAGTTTGTCGCCGTAAATGCGGATCGCCATAGGGGCTTTGATGCCGCTTTGCAGCATCACAACTCGACCTTCGATCGGCTGGAGCGGGCTGGCAGGAGTCACGCCGGGCAACGTAGCAACGGCGTTGATCTCATCCCACACATCGCTAGGTGTGATCCCCTCACGCCATTCTGCTTTTGGTTTGAGCATGACATAGGTTTCGACCATCGCCGCGGGGGCCGGATCGAGGGCAGATTCGACACGGCCAATTTTTCCCAGTACGACTTGTACTTCCGGGATCTGATGGATTAATACGTCCTGAGCTTGCAGTACCTGCATCGCCTGACTGAAGCTTGCGGCCGGGTAGAGAGTCGGCATGTAGAACCAACTCCCTTCGTCGAGTGCAATCCAGTCGTCGGTTTCCAGTCCGGTGAATGTATGTTTCAGATTGACGTAGCCAGGAAGCTCATTTGGTCTCACGCCAAGCCACTCGACGAACCGCTCGGCAGGCTTCAGCACGGTCGGGAGTCCAAACCAGCCACCGAGGCCAACAATACAAATGCTAATCGGCAATAGGAGGAAAGCGATCTTGTGACGCAAGAAAAGACTCAGCATGGGAACGTAGGCGCGGACAATCGAGCGACTCACCAGACTTTCTTCAATGGGCCTTACCCGTTCGCGAGTGAGCAGCCAACCAGCACCTGCACCCAGTAATGCTGCTACGAAGGTCGAAATCGAGCGGGGCAAATTGTAGGCTTCCTGGATCGCATCCGCCCACAGGAAGTAGACGAGCAATCCAGCCAGTGACCCGCCCAAGAGTGCAGCTACTGCACTAGCCTTGCGTGGCCAATTAGCACTGCGGAGCATAATTCGACAGAGGGCCGGCACGAGCGTGATCGCCACCACGAGTGCAGATGCGATAGCAAATGTCTTCGTCCAAGCCAGGGGGCTAAAGAGCTTGTAATCACGGCCCGTAAGAAAAAACACCGGTAAGAAGCTGACAATAGTGGTGGTCACCGCCGTGACAACGGCCGGCGCGACTTCCGTGGCAGCATCGGCAATTAGTGAGCTTCTTCGTTCAGTGCCTCCTGGCGATCCTTCTTTTTCCCAATCCGCAAGGTGTTGATAAATGTTCTCGGAAACAATAATCCCCATATCAACCATCGTGCCGATGGCGATAGCGATGCCGGCAAGCGACATAATATTTGCATCGACACCAAATGTCTTCATGGCGACAAACGAAAGGAGCACAGCCACTGGGAGGGTAACGGCCACAATAAAACTGCTCCGGATATGCAAGAGAAACAGCAAGATCACTACAGCAGTAATGACGATTTCTTCTTGCAGGGCTGCCGTGAGCGTACCGACGGTCTCGTCGATTAGACCGGTACGGTCGTAAACTGCTTTGATCGTCACGCCACCCAGCGAGGGTGTGATCTCGTGAATACGTTCTTTAACTCGATCGATCACTGCGCGGGGATTCTCACCATAGCGCATCACCACGACACCTCCGACCGCCTCCCCACCGTTGTAGTCGATCGCTCCTCGCCGAAAATCAGGGCCAAGCTGCACACGAGCCACATCTTTGATTCGCAGCGGCACCCCCCCAATCTCGCTGATGACAGTTTCTTCTATGTCACGGATTGCCTGGGCATGGTCGCCCCCCGTCCCCAGGAAGCCCTTGCCGCGCACGATGAATTCCATCCCCGTCGACTCGATCGTCTTGGCCCCCACATCGACATTCGAACTTTTGACCGCCATCATCAAGCGGTCGAGCGGCACTTTGTGGAAACGCAACTTGTCTGGATCCACCTCGATCTGGTATTGCCGGACATAGCCTCCGATGGAGGCGACTTCGCTGACCCCTTCGACCGCCTGAAGTTCGTACTTGACGACGAAGTCTTGGAGCGAGCGAAGTTCTGCCAGATTCATTCCCTCTTTCGGCGGGATGAGCACGTAATAAAACACCTGGCCCAGTCCCGTGGCGTCAGGTCCTAGTTGCGGTGTTACTCCATCGGGCAACTGCGCGGCCACTGAGCCGAGTTGTTCGGAGACTCGGCTGCGGGCCCAGTAGAAATCGACACTATCTTTGAACGTGACCTGCACGAATGAGTAACCAAACATGCTCTTGCCACGAACACTCTCCGCCCCAGGTACGGCGAGCAATGACACACTCAGTGGATACGTAACCTGATCCTCAATGTCTTTTGGTGACCGCCCCGGCCAAGGGGTGAGCACGATTACCTGGTTTTCACCAATGTTCGGAATCGCATCAATCGGCACGGTCCGGTAGCAATACCAGCCGTAGAGAACCAGCCCAACTGTCAGCAATACAACAAGTGCGGCTTCCTTGACGCAGAATTGAACGAGTTTAGTGAGCATGATGAAGAAATGGGGGAATGCAGGAATTAGGGAATGGGGGAAAATCTATTTTTTTGGTAGTTAACGAATATCCTGAAGAACCCACTGATCGGCGTTGTGGATCAAGAAAATGATTTGGGATAGTACCTCGTCATATTTCGCATAGAGGTATGCTGCGGAATCGCGATCTGTGTAGTCGCATTCGACAGCAAATTGCAACCAGACTTGAGTTTCAGCGGCTTCTGCTTCCGCGTCACTCAGCTTGCTTATAAAAGCGGCTCGATAGCGGCGTTTCCGCCATGCTTCTGCAACATTGGCGCATACGCTGCGAGAAGATCGTCGCACTTGATCTGTGAGGGAGTAGGTTTCTTCTTTGGGAAAACTGCGTGACATCTCGAATACTGTGCTAGCCAAAGAGAAACCCAATTGGTAAACCGGCAATTCGGTATGTTTTCGATAACCAGTGCCCATTTTTCATTCCTCCTCCATCAAAAATTAAAGCTGAAACATTCCCCCATTCCTGCATTCTCCCATCCCTTAATTCCTTCCATTCCCTTCGCCTCGACTAGGGTCTAGCAGAGACGGCTTTCCGCCGAGTTGCATTTGCGAATCGATGAGAAAATTGCCGTCGGTCGCTACGGTTTCGCCGGCTGAGATTCCGTCCAGGATGACGGCTTGTTCGTCAGTCATCTGTCCAAGTGTCACTTTGCGAATCTCGAACACGCCCGGTTCGGTTTCCACGTATACAACCGAGTTATCACCAGCCATGAGGACAGCACTTCTGGGCACGCTGACTACTTCCTGCTCAGGAAGTGGCTCGTCGACGAAGCCCAACTCGCTCGTTGGAACGAGATTCATGCCACAGATTGGGCACTGACCAGGTTCGCTGCGGATGATCTGCGGATGCATCGGGCTGATCCACTTCCCGGCCAGTGCAGGGTCGTACACTTTCTCGCGAGGAACGGCGGGCACACGAATCGTTGCTGTGGCGTAGTCGCCCGGCTTGAGACGTCCGTCAAAGTTGGTCATTTCCACGCGCACATCGACCGTGCGTGTCATCGGATCAACCATCGGGTCGATGAACGCGATGCGGCCCGTGTAAATTTCGCCAGGGAGCGATTGAATCTCGGCTTCCACTTGCTGCCCGAAGCGAACCGCTGAGGCGTCACTGGGATAAAGCTCTAGCATCAACCACACGGTCGAAAGGTCGGCCACACGATAGATGGCCTCACCAGTCTTGACATAGTCTCCTTCGACCTTGTGCTTCTCGATGACCGTCCCGCCGATGGGCGAGGCAATCGGCAAACGTTTCTGCGCTTTACTAGTAGAGCGGAGTGCGTCGATCTGCGATTTACTCATGCCGAATTCCGACAGATTGTCCTCTGCCACATCGTTCAGGCGATCACTGTCGCCGGTGAGCGCATTGAGTGCAGGGGTCTGACGAGTGGAGAGGTATTCCACTTGGGCCGAGTAAAGCTGTGGGCTGTAGAGCACAGCAAGGTCGTCCCCTTTAGCAACCTTAACTCCGATATACTCGGCAAACATCTCTTCGATTCGACCGTCGACGTAAGCCGCGATAGTAGCGACTCTTTCTTCATCGTAGGCGATCTCACCTACGGTGCGAATGGTACGAAATACTTCTCCTGATCCGGCTTTCGCGGTGCGAATTCCAAGTATGCGGCGTGCGTATGAATCGATCGCAACCGACCGCTCACCTCCACCGCCCCCAATGTCAGCCTTCACCAGTGGCATCGCACAGACAGGGCACTTGCCCGGTTCACTGTGGGGCGGCGTACACATCATTGGACAGATGTACTGTGCCTCGTCCGCAGCAGTTTCTGATGTGCGCTCTGGATGATCGTGCTCAGCGGGCGATGTAGCCACCGGTACGAGCGGCATTCCACAGATCGGGCACTTACCCGGCGCATCCTGGCGAATCTCCGGATGCATCGGACAGGTGTACTCAGTTGTGGTACTATCAGGCGAAGCAACCGATTCGCTATCTGCACCTCTTAGCCAGCCAACTCGCTGGGCAAAGCCTATCAGCACGATGCCGACGATTAGTGTCGCCAACACAGCCAGACATTGGAATCCAATTCGCCTTAACCACTGTCGATTCAATACGGGCTTAGATTTATGAGCAGGTTCCATACTATTACTTCGCAGAAACGGTGAATGCAGACGGCGAGACAATAGACGCGAAAGCGGATACGACGCGCAAACCCACATAACTAGCAGTTGTTAAAAGTGCGCGTACCGGGAGCGTTAGGCATCAAATGCGCCAAACACAAAATAGCCGCTGAGAGTCGCGCGGCAGCAGAGAAGATGGAGCAATCTCATGCTCCGCAGTCTGGGCAATTAGCGAGTCAATCACTGAGGCAAACTGGTTCGCTGGTGCAATCAGCCGAACCTGAACGAGTTGTTCGATGGTTGTGCGGTTCGGAGTTGCAGGAACGATCGGCTGCTGATCAGCCGTGCAGAGGCAAACTCCTTGGCCCTCGACGCGGACCGATCTCTTAGAGTTCACGGCAGTGTGAGAAGTGTGACAGCTGCCCTCATGAACCGAGGAAGTTGGCTTCTTGCAGCAACATCTGCATTGCTCACCCGGCGCACTCACAGTGCAATGTCCGCAACCTTCGCACTTCACCGACATGCTAGCATTAGAATCGCACGTGAATGCTAGCGTCCCACCGTAGCTATTGCCTGGCAACAAGAGCGCTCCGGTCACACAGAGATTAACGGCTAATCGGATTGATCGGGATTTAAGCACAGGGATAAGTCGATTGATAAAAGGGAATACCACCTAGAGGTATTATCGTCGGCAAGCCCGACTATTTCAAGATTAGTCCATTTACGGCCTTCGTGTGCGACAGTGAGGGGATTGTGCGTCCTGAGAACCCACGAATTACGGCAATAAGTGCGGCTATTTTGCTGCTAAGTGCGCTGTCCTTGGTCAGCACCCTCAGCTGTCGGCAGTTGCCAAACAGGCCGGCCACGGTTGCCGATAGTCCCTCGCCAGTCGGCGAATCAATAGCACTTGTTCAGCATGAATCAACGCCTGAAGACAATGGCGTGGTGAATCCGCTTCCGCTCGCTGAAGATATCGCCACTCCTACTCCCGAAGAACCTGACTTTGTCGGCGGACAGTCCGTTGAATACTTCGTAGGAATCGCGGTCTCTGGTCATCCGCGTATCCGAGCTGCCCGGGCAAGAGTCGCCGCTGCCGCTAACCGAGTACCTCAAGCCGAATCGCTCGAAGACCCGCTGCTCTCGAATAACTTCTATCCCATCTCCGATCAGGCTTTGCAAACCGCTGGTGGCCGCGCCGGGAACACACTTTCGCTCGCGCAAAAATATCCTTGGCCGGAGAAGCGTTGGACGAAAGGTGCAATCGCGGATCGTGAGACGCAAATCGCTGCCGCCAAGTTGGCCGAGGCCGAACTGGAAGTCGAAGAAATGGTGCGACTCGCTTACTACGAACTATGGTTTGCCGACCGAGCCCTCAAGATTACCGATGACAATCGCCAGATCGCTGCCGAACTGGTGAATCTGGCCGAGGCCCGTAATGCCGCCGGTGGCAGCCAGCAGGATATCCTCCGCGCCCAGCTGCAACTCGACGCATTAGATAATCGTCGGATCGAACTCCGCCGCCAGAAAGCCGTCGCCCAAGCCGATCTCGCGGCGCTTGTCCAACAACCGGGAATGATGGGCATCGAACCAACTGCCGAAATTGATACGGGCCAAGTCCCCGAGCGTCTCGACGCCCTCTTCGCCGCCGCCCAGGAGTGCAGTCCTCGCTTGCGTGAACGCCGCTGGGCGGTTTCGCGCGATAGGCAAAAACAAGAGTTGGCCTGCTTGGGAAAATATCCTGACATAATATTGGGTGCCGGTTGGCAGACGATCACGGAGTCTGCCGCCATCTCACCGGTTGCCAATGGCCACGACAACGTCAACTTCATGGTGGGAATCACGCTGCCGATTTGGCGAGACCGGATCAACGCCGCCATCCGCGAGGCGTCGGCTGAGGTTGCTGCATCGAATCGAGATTTTACGGACGCCCGCGACGATGCGTTTCGCCAAATCCGCCGCCTGAGTGAACAAGCCTACGCAGCCGATGAGCAATTGCGGCTTTATCACCATCGCATCCTCCCTCGCGCCAAACGGGCCTTGCAACTTGCCTCGGCCGAATATCGCGGTCGCCAAGTGGACTTTGGGGAAGTCGCCAGTGGTTTTACTGAAGTCTTGATGTTCGAGTTGCAAGTAGTGCGCGCCCAGGCAACGCTCGCCGGGACAATGGCTCAATTACATCGAGCTGTCGGATGTGAGGTGATCGTCGATGAGCAGTAGAAGCAATGGGGGGAATTGAGGAATGGGGGAATGGGAGGAATTATGCTTCTAGCTTCGATCCCCTATTCCTAAATTCCCCCATTCCCTAATTCCTACCTGGGTCCTAGCCACAGCCATAACCCGATCGTGATGGATGCCAACAGTGTGCCCAGGCTGAATGCGGGCCAGAAGCCAAGGTTGAGCCTTTCGGCAAATGCGAGCGGAACAAAAAACGGTAAACCCAACGGCACGAGGACCAACGTCTCTTTAGCAAGGCGTGACACGGCGGGCAGGTCTTGATGCTTGGTCCACGCCATAATAAAGGCGAGGATGCTCACCAAGGGAAGCGTCAACAACAGCGCTCCCGCACGGGGATACCGCCGCGATAACTCCGTGACGCCGATCACCACGACACCAGCGATTATTCCTCGCACAAGGGTCATCCACACGGCATTCTATCTCCAAGACGGTATGTTGGGATCCGCGTCGGTAGGCACTTCCTCGCCGTGAGCGATTGCTTATCAATGTTTTGCAAGTATGCAGTCAATTTTCGCATATTAATATTTCCTACATCATGTGCCAGGGAATTGGAGATGGCTTTCCCCAATTTTTCTATAAAGTGCACATATTTGATCTCGCCCACGTTAGTCTTAGGCTATCATAGTCTAGTGCATAGCAGTCATCTCGACATGCAGTCCATTGTTCACAATTTGATGACTAAATCGTTGGCATCATTATGATTTCCATTCAACTCTAGACAAACAATGTTTCGAGTAGAAATCGAAAATGCCTCATGAAATCAAAATATCTCTCTGTTGCATCTTGCATTGTTTGTTTTGCAATATCTCATTCGATTGCCTTCGCCGTTATCTACAATGTCCCACCTGATCCGCTGCCCGTCACATTTGTCAGTGGAGATATTCTCAACTACGACCCAGGTGTCGATCTCTTTCCCACTCTTAGCGCTCCGGCGGGCACTATAGTCAATCTGTTCAGTGGAACTATCTCCGGATTTGAATCGAATGTCGAAGGAACCTTAAACGTGCTCGGTGGAAGCGTCTCAACACCAGTTTTCGCGCGAGACACTGTCATTACCTTAGGTAGTGGTGGCCTGCTGAGTGATCTCGTGATTCAAAGAACTACTCTTCAGATAATAGGTGGCAGGGTTGGTACCGAACTAGCTTCTCTTGACAGCAACATCAATCTGTTGGATGGAGAAATCACTCTTCTGGGCAACATGTCAGGCTCAACTCTGAAAATGTCCGGAGGAATTATTAATGTAAGTTTCATCCCTATTGAAGGCGGCACTATCAATATGTCCGGTGGAGTGATGGGTGACATTGCGATTTCCAATGGGGTCGAATTCAACCTCTCTGGCGGCACGGTTGGCTTCGGTCCTTCGATGAGTTTTTTCACTGCTTTGCCCGGAAGTAGCATGCACTTATTTGTTCAAGAAGCTCAGTTCAACGGTGTCGACATTCCCGGACTCTCGCTCGGCACGACGATTCCTTTCGATGTCACAAACCTTTTGGGCAAGTTGACCGGAGTCTTGAGCGACGGTTTGCCCTTTCTATTTGACTTGACGACGATGAACCAAACAAGCGATTTGCCAAGGGATCCAACGATTGTTACCGACCCCAACCTGGGCTCGCTACCTCTTACAAAAATCAAGATCCTCATTACGCTGGTCCCAGAGCCACACTCAATTTACCTCGCGGCAATTGTCGTTGTCTTTATGTTTCACTCACGATCTCGTGTCCTCTGATCGCAAGGAAATGACTTCGGCGATTGTCGGAGAAAGCTGCTCGGTGCGGAGAGGGTAGCGGCTAAACGGGGGAGGTGACGCGGAATCCCGGAGCCTGCACTCAATTTGTTATACTTGTGAAAGGATTGCTTTCCGCGCATGGACTTTCTCACTTTACCCCATAGGCTTACTGTCGAAGTATGATCTCCAAACTTCGAGCTGCGATACATCGAATGGTTCACTGGGTAAGCGGTCGTGAGCCGGTGGTGCTATTGCTGCTACTTATTCTAGCTTGTGGAACCTGGGGTTTCATTAAGATTGCTGACGAAGTCTTGGAAGGGGATACTCAAGCATTCGATGTTTGGATTGTGCGCGCCTTGCGCAAGTCGGACGATCCTGCCACGCCGATCGGGCCCGCTTGGTTGCAGGAGATGGGACGCGATGCCACTGCTTTAGGTGGTGCTGGGGCATTGACACTGTTCATCCTGGTGGTCGTAGGCTATCTCTGGCTAGATCGCAAATTCCGCATGCTGGTGTTCCTGTTGGCGGCTACCGGGAGTGGTGTCGTGATGGCCCTGGCACTCAAGCATGCCGTTGGTCGTCCGCGTCCCGAGGTCGTGCCGCATCTCTCTCACGTCGTAACGAGCAGTTTCCGAGCGGACACTCCATGCTCTCGGCTGTAGTCTACTTGACGCTGGGCTCGCTGTTGGCAGCGAGCATCCAACGCAGAAGTCTCAAGTTCTATGTACTTGCGATCGCTGTGTTGCTTTCCTTAATCGTAGGGATCAGTCGGGTCTACCTGGGCGTGCATTACCCCACCGATGTGTTGGCCGGTTGGATTGCGGGACTGGTCTGGGCACTGTTGTGCTGGTTGGTCGCCCGCTGGCTGCAGCAGCGGCACAAGGTGGAAACAGAGTAGCAGTCGACGGAGGATATTGCGGGAAATTAATCGGGGGACTCGCGCACGCCTTCGGCGTTGCGGCTAAACGTGTTAGCGTTCGATGAGTTCGCTGCTGGCGATGGTTGAGAGGGATCGATACAAGTCGCGGTCGATGGCGTCGGAGAGAAACTCAACGTGGGCGTCGCCGAAGGTGAATACAGCTCCCTCGGGATGTTGGCTGCCGAAGGCACCGTTTTGGCGATCGTAGGCGTAGCCGGCTCCGGGGATTGTGTTGAGTCGATTGGAAGTCGTGCGGAGGCAATCGGCGTGGGAGAGTGCATAGGTCCAAGTGTTGGAGGATTCCCAGGTGTCGGCCAGGGTTACTTCTCCCACGAACATCGTTTGGGAAAGTCCGTCCGTCACCTGGCTCGGCTTACGGCAGGTGACATAGAGGAACGGGCCATCGTTTTCGTATTTAACTTGCTCGGGAGGTTTTCCTGGTCCCAATGTTCCCTGGACGAAGGCGTAGCTGCCCGTGGCGGCAAGCACAGGGGCATAGACATCACTCAGTTCGGCAGAAGTATCGCTAGGGCAATGATGAAACGGGGGCTGCTCTTTGATGGCGAGGCATTTCGATTTGTCGGCATACCAACTGAGATCGTCGACGTTGCGGTTCCAGAGTCCTCCCACTTCGATCGAAAGTCGATCATAGAGAGCTTGCATTTCTAGTTGCGGCAGCAAAACGACGAAACCGCTGGCTGCGGTCCTGCGCTCCGTTGGCAAACCAGGGGGACATGCAGCAATAGGCATCTGGTCGCCCGTATCATCACAGCCGACCCGGCCAGGTGGAAATTTGCGGTGGCTAGACTCGTAGGAGTGGATCGCCAGGCCAATCTGTTTGAGATTGTTTAAACAGCCCTCACGACGAGCGGCTTCCCTGGCCGCCTGAATTGCGGGAAGCAGGAGACCAACCAGAACAGCGATGATCGAGATCACGACCAGCAATTCTACTAGGCTGAAACCACGTGGGGTGCTTGCATGGTTGGATGACATTGCCAATCCTTCAGGATTCGAGGCATTGCCGCTCCGAAGGTCAAAACCGGGGAGCGGATCTGCAAGGGATGCGCGGTGTCGTGACAATACTATTATAATGGGCGGCAATGAGGAGTCCGCAAGATTCAAAAGTGAAATTTCCCGCGAATCTTTCTGCAGGTCAGAAAGGGCCGATGCTTGCTGCGCTTTATCAGAGTACGTTTCCCCAACTAACAGCGGTCGCGGCTGGAGTTTTAGGACGCCAAGAAGGGGCGGAAGACGTCGTCCAGCTTGCCGCAAGTATCGCTCTTTCCAAGAAAACTCAGTTCGAATCCGAGGCTAGCTTTCTGGCCTGGATGTACAGTGCCGTGCGCAATTGTGCGCTCAACGAACGGCGGAAGCGTACCCGCCGGCGAACCTTTGCTACGGATCCATCCAATCTCCAATTGATTGATAACGAACCGAATACAGCTGACACGAAATCGGTCGATCCTAGTTCAGGAGAACTGGCGACAGATCAGACGGCTTTTGAGGATTACCTGCTGGCAGCACTTCAGGATCTCTCTGAGGAAGCCCGCTGTTGTCTGCTCTTGCGCACCGTGCATGAGTTAAGTTATGCGGAGATCGCAGAGATTCTGCTGATCCCTCAGGGAACTGCCATGAGTCACGTCCATCGCAGTCGACAATTATTACGAAAGCAATTATCCAGTAAGAAAGAAACTACGTAGGTATTAGTTTTTTGAATGAATAGCGAACACGGGCCAATTCGAGATGACCAGTTTGAGGCGTACCTTGATGGCACGCTGTCAGAAGCGGAGCGCGCTGTGATCCTCGATCAACTGCAATCCGACGAAGATCGCCGTCTGGAAGTTGAATTGCAAGGGAAAATCGATGAGGCGTTGCGGAAGTCCTTCCCAGTGGTGGCTGCACCGGAGGGTCTTTTCCTGCTAACTGAGAGCGATGAGGCCTTAATCGAAGATCAACGTCGATTTAATCACCGTCGTTGGTGGGTGGGTGGAGCAGTCGCTGCCGCTTTGATAGGTCTGCTGTTGAGTTGGTGGGGACTCGATTCGGGAAAGCCCGTGCCGTTCTTTGAGCCTGTGCCTCTAGCACAGATCTATCGCGATACTTTGCAGAATGGATTCCACCCCTATTATGAGTGCCACGACGATAAGCGGTTCGCCGACATCTTTGCCACACGGCAGGGAATGCCAATGCACTTGTCGCCGATGCCAGAGGGAACACGAATGCTAGGGCTCTCGTATCCTGGCGGGCTGAGCCGCGATACGACGGCGATGCTGTGCATGGTTGACGATGCACCGGTGATGGTGTTCGTAGATCACGCGGAAGTGGACAACAAGATCGCCAAGAAGGATGCTGTTCCTAAGGTAAATGTGTTTCGTGCCGAACGCGACGGGCTGGTGATATACGAAGTATCTGAGCTAGACGAACCACGCGCGATGAAGTTTCTAGAAGTCGGCCCAGCGCCTGCTGACGCGGAATAGCTTTGCTCTTTCTGCCTCTGACGTATGCTTTTTTTCTTGAAGGCTGCAATAGACTCTTGGTGCTCGGGACACTTTGTAAATAGTTCCACCACATTCTCGAAATGTGGCGATTCAACAGGAACAGCACTCTCGGAAAAAAGGGGACCATCGTGTCTACGCGCATGCTGCCAGATTGCCTCAAGAAGTTCGCTCTCATCCTCGTCGCGCTCACTCTAAGTTCAACTGCGGTTGCAGACCACATCTTGCCTCCAATCACGATGGGGGATCTCGCAGTTCGCTTGCAGCCAGTTGCTACGGGAATGGCTGCGCCGCTCTATGGCACCAGTCCCCCCGGCGACACCAGCCGTTTGTTCGTTTTGGAACAGAATGGGCTGGTCCGAATCCTTGAAAATGACAGTTTGTTGCCTGGGGTTGCCCTCGACCTGCAAAGCACCGTGTCGCCTCCCTTCAACCCAGGCAATGCGAATGACGAACGGGGTCTGCTCGGTCTGGCGTTCCATCCTGAATACAATGACTCGGCGAGCCCAGGTTTTGGCAAACTCTATACATACCACAGTGAGCCTATTCCGGCCGGAACTTCTCCGACCTATGTGACACCTAATGCCGATCCGCTTAATCCTGCGGTACAGAATTACAAGCTGGTCGTCTCGGAGTGGATGGTATCAGCCGGAAATGCGAATGTGATTGATCCTGCTTCGAAGCGAGAGATTATTTCATTTGGCAAGAACGCTGGCAATCACAACGGGGGGACACTCGCGTTTGGGCCAGACGGCTATTTGTATCTCGCGCCTGGCGATGGAGGAAATCGTGATGATGTTGGAGCGAGCCACCTCGAGCCAGGTGGCAACGCTCAAAGCCTGACCACGCCTCTGGGGAAAGTGCTGAGGATCGATCCGCTGGCACCAGCTTTGACGACAGGCAGCGCCGATTCCGTCAGCGGCAATGGTCAATACCGCATCCCGACAACTAATCCATTCCAGGGCCCAGGGGAGGTACCCGAAATCTATGCCTATGGGCTTCGCAATCCGTATCGTTTTGCCTTCGACCGCACTGACTTGGGAGGGACTGGTGATCTGATTCTCGCGGATGTGGGACAGAACAACATCGAGGAGATCAACCGTATTGTGCTCGGTGGCAACTACGGTTGGGCAATAAAGGAAGGGACCTTTCTCTTCGACCGGAGCAACGGAACCGTCGTCGGAGCAAATAGTCCGGGAAGTCCCACTGGACTGATCGACCCGATCTCCGGCCCTATAGGAACCTTGCAATATGATCACGGAGACGGCATCTCGATCACGGGCGGATTTGTTTATCGCGGCTCAGCGATCCCTGAGTTGGTTGGCAAGTACGTCTTTGGGGACTTGGCGCTGCGAAACGCGCCACCGCGAGTGGACGGCCGTTTGTTCTACGCCGATTTGCAGATGGGAGTGATCAAGGAATTCATGCTTCCACAGTTTACTAATGGCATTCTTCCAGACGGACTGACCGTCCACGGGTTTGGTGAGGATGCCAATGGGGAATTGTATGCGATGGTGACCAACACGCCGGCGAATGGGACAGGGGGCATCGTGTACAAATTAGTTGCAATTCCTGAGCCTGCAACTTTCGTTATGTTGGCCGCGATCGGAATCATTACATTTCGCAGACCTTCTCGTTAGGCATAGCTTTTATCATTCTTTGGTCAACAAGTACTCAGGATATTTTGCCGTGCAACGATCGTATTCCATCTGGGGCTTCAACTTATTAGTCAGCGTTTCGTCACTTGCCAGTGGTGCCACTCTCCACTCCGATGACTTTCAAACGGATCTATCGGGGTGGACTACTGGAGGTGCTTCAGTTTCGCTGGTGACCACGGGCGGACCTAAGGGTGTGGATGATGGATTTCTGCGTCTTGAGTCCGTATTTGGGAACTTTGCCGCTTACAATTCTTCATCAGCTTGGGTCGGCGATTTCACCTCCATCCAAGCGGCCGAGGTGACTGCTGACCTGATGGCTGCAGTCAGTTCGGCGCCGCTATCGATGCGACTGGTGGTGTTTGGTCCCGGCATTAGTCCTGCCACATCCTCCCGCTGGACATCTACCCTGGCCGTCGAAGTGCCCGCAGATGGCGTTTGGAGGAACTATGCCTTCTCATTGAGAGAGAGTGATCTTACGCGAGTGGTGGGAGTGGACAATTACCAGAGTCTGATGGGAAACGTGTTGCGCGTAATGTTTAGGCACGATTCAGGCACACCTAGTTCAGGTGGAGAACCCGTTGCGGGAGATCTGGGACTCGACAACATCACACTGAAATCCACTTCACTAGCTGGCGACTTCAACAACGACGGTGCGATCGATGGGGCAGACTTTCTGGTTTGGCAGCGGGGGGGGTCGCCTGCTTCGCTTAGTGCCGAGGACTTAATGGCGTGGCAAACCAACTATGGGTTGCCATTGGGGGACGCCCCGAGCATTGCGGTGCCAGAACCGGCTGCCAAATCTCTGATTGCAATGTCAGTGCCTTTCCTGCGGCGCCCTGGGCGACGAAGATTTTGAGGCCTTTTTCAATGAAAGTGCAAGGAATGCTATTCGTGGTGACACTGTAAGGAGGCTAGATTGAGCCTATGAGTTTACATTTCTACCTTTTCGACGAGGAGACGATCTAATGAAGCTAGTATCTCTGTCATTGGTTTTGGTTATGACAAGCCTAGTCAGCGTAGTATCTGCTCACGAGCAGAAGTACGCCTTTGACCTCAGTGGGGCGGCCGAGGCCCCCCCTAATGCCTCCCCTGGTACCGGATCAGCATTAGTAACCTTTGATCTTGATCTGGTGACGATGCGGGTCCAAGCCGATTTCACGGGTTTGATTGGTACTACTACTGCAGCGCATATCCATTGTTGTACCGTGGATCCGGGCGTATCAACGGCTGGCGTTGCC
Source organism: Bythopirellula polymerisocia (assembly GCF_007860015.1). Taxonomy (GTDB): domain Bacteria; phylum Planctomycetota; class Planctomycetia; order Pirellulales; family Lacipirellulaceae; genus Bythopirellula; species Bythopirellula polymerisocia. Next base: position 235,488 of record NZ_SJPS01000007.1, on the reverse strand, counting down.
ACGGTTACTCCGACTTTTACCGGCTTTCCCGCTGGCGTGTCTGCAGGAACTTATGACCACACTTTCGACATGACCCAGACGGCTAGTTACAATACGTCGTTCGTCACAGCCAATGGGGGTACAGCGTCAGGCGCACTCAATGCGATCTTAGCTGGTCTGGACGCAGGCAAGGCCTACTTCAATGTTCACTCATCCTCATTTGGTGGTGGTGAAATCCGCGGATTCGGGGTGTTAGTGCCCGAGCCTACTTCGGCGTTGCTCACGGTTTTTGGCTTGAGTGTTTCGCTGCTAGGCCGTCGTCGGTGGGCTTAGGTTCTCGAGGCTGGTCAATTCGAATTAGACAAATCAGTCAAATAACAACTGGGCGATCCAACTAAGAACTTGAGTTCGAGGTTGGGTCGTTTTTTTGTCGCCTCGCGCTCCCCCTACGGGTTGCGGGAAAACGAGTTTACTCGGCGGGTTGGTCGAGGCTTCCTTCGAGGAGCAGGCCGTCGATCTTCATGTAGCTTTGCCACAGCGACCCGAGGGCGTCGAGATAAGATAGATTCGTTTGGATGTAGGTCTTTTGGGCGGCGAGCGAATCGAGGTAGCCGACTTCGCCTAGTGAGTACCCACGTTGGACAAGGTCAAATGTTTTTCTGGCTCTAGGGAGGATTTCTTTGGCGTAGGTTTCCGCTTGCATGCGTGCGTTCGAGTATTCACGGAAGGTGGTTGCCAGGCGATTCTTGATGTCGAGTGCGACGCGGTCGATGTTTTGCGAGGCAACTGTGATTTCCGCTTGGGCCTGGCGAATTCCGCCCTGATTCTTGTTCCACAGCGGCAATGGGATGGTGGCCTGGATGCCGCCGATGGTGTAGTTCGTGCTGTTGTCGTATTGAAGCATGAATTGAGTATCGACATCGGGGACTGGTTCGACGTTGGCTCGAGTGAGTGCCCGGCGAGAGCGCGAGAGTTCGGCCATGGCGGCCGCCATCTCGGGGCTAAGCATGGTGATGCGCGCAAGGGTTTCGTCCCAATCGAGCGCGCCCGGCAAGACTTTCGGATCGCCAACTAGTTTTTGGGGAGGCAGATCCAAGTCACCAACCACGGCAGAGAGTTGTTGCCAGGCGGCAGTCAATTCATTCTCGGCGATTCGGAGCACGATCTCCGCATTCTGTTGCTCGACCTCTGTTTGCAATAGTCCGGCGAGCGGAATCTCCTCGGCATCCAGAAGATCCTGTGATGCCTTGACTGCTTCACCCGTTGCATGGAGTAGCGTATGCGCGGTGTCGATGCGCTGCTGGGCTACGAGCGCCCGATAGTAACTGCGGCGGACATCGGTGAGGACGCGGCGCTGCGTGGCGCGATAGATTTGCTCGGCCTTGTCGATTTCGGCGGCCACAATCGCGCGATTCTTGTCGAGCTTGCCGGCGGTAATGAACTCTTGTCCCGCATAGGCACCTTCCTGCCCTGCCAAGCCGTCCTGGCCAATCTCACTAGCGGCGTATCCAACCGTGGGATTCGGCGGGAGCCCCACTTGCACATATTTGCCACGCAAGGCGCGAACTTTGGCAGAGGCCTGACCCACCGCGGGATTGTTCGCCAGTGCTAGCTGCTCGATTGCTTCAACGGTCAAGCCATCACTGCTGGACTCTTCAACAAGCGGAGTCGCTAGCAATTCGGGTGTAGCCTCAGCAAGCAACGCCGAAGGCTGTTGGACCTCGAGAGGTGTCTCCTCGTTGTGATCCACGAGCTTGATGGTCGATTCTTCGGCAGGCAGAGTGGCAACCGGAGGAAGCGTAGAAACGGAGGGAAATACCGCAGGCTCGCTAGGCGCAGACGCGCAGCCTGCCAGCAGTGCCAGCAACCAAATTGTATAACTATTGAATTGAGTCATCCTTGACTCCCCCCTGTTCCTATTACTTCGGACTTATCAGGTAGTTTTCTACGCTCTAATCGTGATCTCGCAATAAACGTAATCCATTAGCAATCACCACCAGCGACGCCCCCATGTCGGCGGCGATAGCTGCCCAGAGCGAAGCGAAACCGACAAAAGTCAAAACCATGAAGATTGCCTTGATAGTGAGCGAACAGCCGATGTTCTGGTGGATAATTCTCAGAGTGTTCTTGGAATGTCTGATCAACCATGGGAGCTTTGTCAGATTGTCGGCCAACAGGGCGATGTCGGCCGTCTCAATGGCGGCGTCACTACCGGCGGCTCCCATGGCGATTCCGAGGGATGCGCGTGCCAAGGCCGGGGCATCGTTAACACCATCGCCGACCATGGCGACATGGTCGTACTTCTCGACCAATTCGCTAACGAGCCGGACCTTGTCCTCGGGCAACAATTCGGCATGTACTTCATCGATCCCGGCCTCGGTGGCGATTGCCTCGGCCGTGCCCTGGTTGTCGCCGGTGAGCATTACGATGTGTTGGATGCCTGTGGCGTGTAAGTCTTGCAAAGTTTGTTTGGCCGTTGGTCGCAGCGTGTCGGATAACGTGATGAACCCGCACACATGATTTTCGTTGCCGACAACGACAACCGACCGCCCCGCCTGCTGCATCGCTTCGAGGTGCTGATGGACCTCGGGGGTTTCTTGCCCGCGTTCTTCCAAATAACGATGGGAACCGATCCAGAACAAGTTGTCATTCAAAACACCTTGGGCACCCTTGCCTTGAATTATTTGAAAGTCGGTGACGAGTAGGAGCTGGACTTTACGCTCGCTGGCGGCTTCTACTATTGCCTTCGCCAGGGGATGATCGCTTTGCGATTCTAAGGATGCCGCCCGCACGAGGAGTTCCTCCTCATCATGTTCGCCGAACGGCACGATATCGACGACTTTGGGTTTCCCTTCGGTCAGCGTACCGGTTTTGTCCAGGGCAATTGCCTTCAGGTGGGCGGGAGCCTCCATAAAAACGCCCCCCTTGATCAGCACACCGTTGCGTGCAGCAGCGGTCAATGCGGAAACGATACTCACTGGCGTGGAGATCACCAAGGCACAGGGACAGGCAATTACCAGCAGCACCAGCGAGCGATAAAACCAGTCGCTCCACTCCCCGCCGAACAACAGCGGAGGCACGGTCATGACGAGCGCCGCCAGTAACATGACGGTCGGTGTGTAGTAGCGGGCGAATTTTTCCACCCATTGTTCCGAAGGGGCACGATTCGATTGAGCCTCCTCCACGAGCTGGATGATGTGGGCCAACGTGGTGTCGTTGGCTGGCTTGGAGCAGGCAACTTCCAATGCTCCATCGCCGTTGATGGTGCCGGCAAAGACTTCGTCGCCTGGCACCTTGGTAACCGGCGCACTCTCGCCGGTAATCGGAGCCTGATTCACAGCGGAGGAACCGGCCTGCACGTTACCGTCCAGCGGTATCTTTTCACCGGGTCGTACATAAAACAGTTGTCCGATGGCAACCTCTGCTGGTGCGACTTCGTAGTCGTTTCCCTGTTCATCGCGGACACGAGCCGTCACCGGGGCAAGATCCATCAGGGCGGCAATCGCGCGACGTGCACGGCCAACGCTCCATGATTCCAGAAGCAAGGAGAGCGAAAACAGAAACGATACCGTGACTGCCTCGAACCATTCGCCGATAAGGGCCGCTCCGCAGACGGCGATGAACATCAACAAGTTCATGTCCGGCATCATTCGCTTGGCTGAATGCCACGCCCGCGGAGCTACGTACCACACGCCGGCGATGATTCCAGCAACATAGAGTGCAATCGCGGGAAGCGGCACTCTCGTGTTAAGGCCCATCCCTTCGGAACCGAGGGCATTCGAGAACCCACCTTCGAGCCAGGCGTGTGCCAGGAGGCCACTCAAGCCGAACGCTCCTGAAATTATGGTGAGAATCGTCCTCGATCTACTGGCGTGATCGTGTTCGTCGCTATCCTCCGCAGGATCGTCCTTCCATGTTTCGGCGTTCATGCCCGTCTCGGACACTGCTGCGATCATCTCCGTCGGCGAGACATGGGGCATCCCCTCTCGTATCGTCAGCTTGCGATTAAAGATGTCGAACTGAAGCCGATCTGTATTCCCCACCAGCGGCCCAAGCTCTCGCTTCAGAATTGTCACCTCCTCAGCGCAATCCATCCCCGTAATACGCAGTCGGATATCCGCGGAAGGAGCTTTGGTGATCGAGTTGTTGGATGGATCTTCCATATTGATTTGGCTTGCCAATGGTTCCGAATTAGGTTTCTTCTCGCAGAGACACCGTGGCACAGAGAGCACACTTATGCATGTCTTAGCGCGGGCACGATTTCTGTTCGGGCGGCTTGCCAGCCGGGGGCGATTCCTGCCAGGATACCGACGACGATTGCTATCAATACGCCTTGGATTGCTAAGACAAACGATGGTTCGAAGGCTATCGTTACTCCTTCGGCTGCAACGGACATGCCTGATGAAGACAGCAACAAGGTGCTTCCTACGACGCCGAGGATACCGCCCAAAGTGCTCAAGAGCAAACTCTCTGTGATTACCAAGGCAAAAACGCGCGAAGGTCGCAATCCTAATGTCTGCAACACTGCGTGTTCTTTAATGCGATCTTGGACTGCCATCACGGTAGTGGTTGCCACGAGCGACAGAACGAGGCCAACGCAAGCGTAACCGAGCCAATGTACGAAGCCGATGAGTTCTGCAAGGTCGGCCAGCGTGTCGGCCTGGAACATTCCCTTGGTGCGAGTGGTAGTTGCCACGGGGCCCGTCTTGAATACCTGGTCAATTTGTTTGGCAATTTTCTGTGGGTCGGCCGAATCATTGAGATGCACTTCCAACTGCGTGACTGTGCCGACTTCGTTCGCTCCCCGTGCACGCTGGAGGAATTCGAGTTGCGTGAACACGAGATTGTTCTCTGCTGCGGTTGCCGATTGAAACACGCCCCGCACTACGACCGACACGTCGCCGATGGTAAACTTGTCACCCACCTTCAGGCCTCGCCGTGTCGCTATGTCCACGCCGACCAGTGCCGCATCATCCTGTGCAGCGAACGAAGTAAAATCGCCCGACTGCAGATCAAAGTCCCGCCAAGCCTTGAGTTTCTCCGGCTGAATACCCTGGAAAACAATCGAATCGAGGCTCGCACGGCAATTGTTCGTAAAAACCTTGATCGGCACCACATCTTTGACACCTGTTATCTTGCTGATTGTTCGCTCATAATCTTGCGGCAATCGACTGCTCTGTGGGCAGAAGCGGTTCTCCTGGAACACGATAAGCGTCCGACCGGCATCTTCAGTCGCCGTTAACGCGAGCAAACCTTGCTGCACTGCGCCGATAAAGCAAAAAACCAACAAAGCGACCGCCGTGCCGCTCACGGTCAGGAGAGTCCGGGCACGATGTCGCCACAGACTTTTCAGGATGTAGGGAATGAATTTAAACACGATCAGGCGGTCCTCAACTGGGCGGTCTTGGTATCCTTGCCATTTTCCATCAGCTTACCCCGTTCGAGGCGGATCTTCCGTTTGGCGCGCGATCCCGCGTCGGCGTCATGCGTGACCATGAGTAGCGTCATACTGAGTTCGTTGTTGACACGCTCCAGGAGTTGCAATATCTGTTCAGTAGTTTCGTCGTCAAGGCTCCCTGTGGGTTCGTCGGCTACGACAACCGTAGGGTTGGCAACGATGGCCCGCGCGATGCCGACACGTTGTTCCTGGCCGCCGGACATTTGGCGGGGATAATGTGTTACGCGAGAGGTGAGATCGACCGCCTCAAGGGCAATCTCGACTCGCTTGCGCCGCTCGGCCCCCGACATGGGAAGTAGTAACAACGGCAGCTCGACGTTTTCGTAAGCCGTGAGCACGGGGATCAAGTTGTGTGTCTGAAAAATGTAGCCGATGTGCGCGGCCCGCCAGTCGGCCAACTTGCCACGGGAAAGCTTGGTGATGTCGGTACCCGCCACGACGATCTCACCCGAGGTGACCTGATCGATCCCCGCGATCAAGTTCAAGAGGGTGCTTTTGCCTGAACCGCTGGCACCCATCAATGAGACGAAATCCCCCTCGTCGATCGAGAGACTTACTCCATCGAGCGGACGGATCATCTCCTCGCCGTTGGCGTATTCTTTGGTAACGTTGGTTACATAGACTAGGGACATCTTGGGGTCCTTCAAGTTGTGTATTCCGCGCTCCCCTTCGTCGAGCAGAACTCGACTTCGGGTCGCGGCTAAACGGTGACTATTTTTCGTATCTTGGTTCGCTGGCGATTCGAATGCGAGTGCCTTCGGTGACCGATTCTCGGCCGGTGACGATCAGTTTGTCGGTCGGTACGAGGCCATTGATGACCTCGACCAGTCCTCCCTCTGTAGCTCCACGGCCAACTTCTACCGATTTTCGCTTGGCGATTTTCCCTGTGAGATCCGCCACCCAGATGCTCTTTCCCCCTTCGCTCTCCATCACAAGAGTTTGAGGGACGAAAAGTCTTAGTGGTGATTCTCCAAGAGACTCCTCAACCACCGGCGACGGCGGCGCAAGGAAAGTCACCTTGCCAAGCATCTCCGGTTTAATGACTGCGGGGGGATCGTTCACCGCGACTTTGACTTGCAAAGTATTTTTCTGAATGTCTGCCAGGGTCGTGACCGAGATGACTTTGCCAGCGATCGGCGCAGGCAGCGCGGCAGTTTCGATCTGCACAGGTTGACCGATTTGCACCTGGGGTACGTCTTCCAGCCGCACATCGACGCGGACTTGCAAGTTCTTGGGATCGTAGAGCCCAACCACAGCGCTCGAACCCTTGTTCGTCGAAGAGCCCACTCCAGAGAGCCACTGGCCAGGCCGTGCCTCGAGACTCAGCACACAACCTGTGATTGGTGAGCGGACAACCATTCGATCCAATTGCAACTTGGCCGTCTCGACTCGCAGTCGTGCCTGTTCTGCCCTGGCGGTGGCGACCGAAAAATTGGCCTCGGCTTCTGCCAGGGCACGCGTTTCATCCGTGAGGAGTTTGAGGTTCTCGGCCAGGGCATCCCGCTTTTGGGCGAGAGACTTGAATTGTGAACGCAGCAGTGGTTCCCGCGCAACGAGTTCGTTGACCGTGTTGCTTGCGGTTGCCAACTCGGCTCGCGCTTCGCGGAGGATGCGACCGGTGATCGCATCGCCTGCGTTTTCCTTGCGACGGACATTTTCGGCTGCGAGTACCTGCTGTGTTTGAGCCGCTTCGAGGGCATACGGAAGATTACTCAGCTCAAGCTCCGTCTTGGAAAGTAGCGTCTCTGCATCGGCGAGTGCGACCTGCAGGCTGAATGGTTTGGCGATATTGGTTTTTGCGGCGGCCAGGGCTGCTTCTGCCCGGCGGACTTCGGCCTGTTGCAACGTGTGCTGCGCCTCAGCCTGGGCGAGGGCCAGTTTAGAGTCCGTGTCAATCAGCGTGGCAACCGGTTCGCCTTTTGTAATATGTTGGCCTTCGATGACCAGCATCTCTTGAATTACTCCCGCCGCCAGTGAAGAAGCGACGACAGGCGATGGCCGAGGCTCGATCCAACCAGCGGCTTGAAAGAGGGGCGTACCTTCTTGCTTGATCACCGCACGGGTCACTACGACGGGCGTAACCGTAATCGATTGTGCGGGCAAAAAACTATCCCGTGTCGCCCAGGCAAAGAGAGCCACAAAGCCAACCAGAATCCCTCCGGGCAGAACATATCGCGTCAACCAGGATCGTTTGATCCGTAGCGAACTCCGCACAGGCTGGTCACGGTTGACTGCCAATTGGCTGAGATCAAGTTGGGAAGTTTTGTTCGACATGTTTGTTTAAATTGATTTAATGGCTTCGACCACCGGGAGACGCATGGCCTTCACCGCTGGAGGAAGTGCTCCCACAACACCCAGTAGGGCCGCCACACCACAGGCGATGGCAATGCCTACGCTATCGACCTTGAGCATGAATGCCCCCATCGTGAAGCGAACCGCGGCACCGTCAACCAAAATGAGACCTATCAGGCAAGCAACAAGCGCGCCCGCACAGGCCAACAGCGTCGCTTCTTGGACGAGTGTCAGTAGGATCGCGCGACGACGAAATCCCAACGCCTGGAGCGTGGCCAGTTCGCGAATGCGGCCAACTACTGCGCCATACATCGTGTTGAGTCCGGCGAAAATCCCCGAGCCGGCAACCAGGGCCACAACCACCCAACCCAACATCCGCACAGGCTTATAATGTTTTTGCAGGCTGGCATAGTAAGCACTTTCCGAAACCGCCTTGAGTTCCAGGTCGATTCGCTCGCGGCAGAACAAATCCACATCCGCTACACTGTCGGGCGAATCCATCCGGACCGCAACCAGACTGAGATCCTGGCGCTTGAGTGTCGTTTGCAGTTCGGTAAGCGGTGCCCAGATTTCTGATTCGAAGGCCGAACCGGCTGCCGTGAAAGTCCCGCTGATGGCCCACGTCCGTCCGTCGAACAAAACTTGCTGACCGATCGCGAGGTCTGCCTTGTTGGCACCTAGTTTCGAGTGTGCCAGACGACCGACGATGACTTCGCCCGCTTGGGGCCATGTTCCCTCGACAATTTGGACTTGCTCACGCACTAGCGGTGCCGAAGTCGTCACCCCACGTACCAGACCCATTCCTGGTTCGGTCATGTTGGCAGTAGAAATGCGAGTCCCCAAATACAACTCCGGCGACATATACTCGACACCATTCTGACGACTTATCCCATCGACACTCGCTCCGAGCAACGCAGACGTTCGACCAGGGATCGACGAGTTTTCGATATCAGCCGCCGACGACAAGGAATAGACCAATACCACTCTGGAATTGCCCGTGGCCGAGAGCGATTTCTCGAGCCCGCGAATGAAGCCTACGACTACCAGCACCAGGAGGACGACGATCGTGAGTCCGCCGAATGTGAGCGCGCTACGAGTTGGCCGACGGAACAGGTTCCGCACTCCGTAGTCCCAGGGTAAGAGTCGTTGTCCGAGCATTTCGAGTCCTTTTAGCGACGGATGTAAATACTTTTGGCGAGCATGACGAAATTGCCGCTTTCATCTTTTTTTGCCTGGCCTTTGACCACGATCAAGTCGGACTCTTTCAGCCCCAAGAGTTCGCGAGAGTCAACCGACACAAGCTTTCCCTCGGCATCCACCAATTTGACCAGTGCAGTGCATTCAAGTCGTTCGGTCGCGCAGCAATCTCCGGTGCAGATTTCGCCATCTTCACAGTCTTCGCCTTCAGCGACCACAGACATCGAGGCGTCAAGCAACATGAAAGCCGCGCGGCCTTCGATCCAAGGATTAGTCGATCCACCGATGCGACCAACCAACGCCAGTGATTTTCCGTCCTCGGAAGACTCTCGGGCTTCGATAACGCCCACAGCATCCTCCGGTTCCTCGGCAAGTAGGAACTTGCTGCCGTCGATACTGACCGGAGTCGCAATCGGTGCCGTGGCCGTGGACTCGCCAGCGGATCCACAGCCAATGGCGAGGGGCAGACTCAGCAGAATAAGTAATGGCACAAAAGGGAATTGTTTCATAATTTGGATTCCTCCGTGGAATAACCTTAATGGTCAAATGAATTTGTAGGACGGAACAAGCCGTGCGCAGCTCCGGCAAACAATCAAGCTCAGAATCAATGCCAGAACTTGCTCCACTTGTTCCGGACTACATCTTTCGCAGGGGGCTAACTGACGCACAAGAATCAGTGCGATCAAATTGGCTATAAGAGCTATCGCGCAGTAGGCACGAAATAAGCAAGCCACGGAATCAGATCAGAAAGCGGCAAAAATGAGCGCAGAACTCAACAGAAGTCTCGGCCATGGACTCGGTAGCCCATGCAGAGATAGGTGAATCAATGGAATCGTAGTTTGCAACTGAGAAAGTTGACGCAATGCCACATACAAATCCCTGGAGCAACAACTCCGAAGGCTCGAGTGCGCTGCGTGGTAGTTCCAAAGGTTGCGGCGCCTGATGGCACCAGCACTCAGGTGGGCAGGGGCAAGAACTATCCTGGCTCTGATCGCAGCCAGCAAGCTTCGTTGCCTTGTCGGCATCACATCGATGGGAGTGGCAGCATGAATGTGTATCTGCCGAGTTAAGGTCTTCAGCCTTAGCGACCGAACAGCCTCCAAGAATACAAATCCAGTGTGCGTGCTGAAAGCCAGACGACAATGCCAGAATCACCCCTAACAGGGCGAAGCCGCGCTTCAAATTGTCGTACTGTCGTAACACAGGCGTATCATCTCCGGATTAGTCCATTACTTCTTCCATGATCGTCAAACTAAGCGGAAAAAGTATAACCCAATTAAGCGAAAATAACAATGTTACAGCTGGTGTCCCCATAATGGTAGGATTTAAACAACGAAACCTATTTTGTCTTATTCAGCTAGCAATTCTGTGGATAGCTTTCTGTAGATAGCAACCCATGAGGTGAACGGGAGGAGGGACTTGGCATTAAGCAATATTAACTTGCATTTTTGAGCTGCACATAGATTTCCGCTGGGGGACTATCGAAATACTTTAGCAAGGCCGGACACAACCAACCTTCCATACCTTCATCAGCCCACTTGTAGACGTTGCCGCTCGCTTCTTCGCGGACCCACTCCAGGTGCAGGTCAGCACTTGGAAATGAAGTCGCCGAGAACAATAACAGAAACCCCTTTTGGGCGTTCGCAATCCCTTTTCGCTCGATAGCCACGTCGATGAGCGTATCCGCACCGGCGACAAATGGTTCTTTGTCCAAGCCGACCCGCTCGTCATCAAAGACCCAGAGCCCCTCCCACTTGTACGGCTTGATCACCGAAATTGAGTTTTCAGACATGCGTTACCTCTCGTTGAACCTTCACCCTAAGCGTACCGAACCGAATGTGGTCAAATCCCCGACTAATACCGATGAGACAAAAGTTTCTAGTATAGTCAGCGACACTACTACTTGCCAAACTTAGGCAGTATTTTCGCGCCTAAGAGCGGGAGCGAGTAGAGAAGGTCATGGGTTACCGATAGGCATTCAGTGATTGTAGAGGCCTGCTCGTCGAGCCGCGGTGACGACGCCAAGCTTGGCAACTTTTTCGCATCTTGATCGCAGCTCATCAACTTCTAAGGGGAGAAAATCGCTATGGCAAGCTATTCGTTCCCAAAGCTAGCACGAGATGCCATCAATCGACAGCAGTACATAGAGATTGCTGAGTATTTCATCTCGCAACAAACTGAGATCGATGGAATTGCTTTGGATGAAGAACTTTTGGCAGCCGAATCACTCAGAGTTGGTTTTCTTGAGAGGAAGCTGTATTTCAAGGAACTGGGATTTGGCAGGCACCATGGGGCTGTTGTAACCCATGACAATTAGTTTGCCGTTGGCTTGATACTCGGGGTGTGCCTCAATCCAGGCGAGTAGACGTCGCTCACCATCAGCAATTACCTTTTGACTCCGAAAGCCGCGATGTCCTAACGCAACCACCAATTCTCCCTCTTGCTCGACGACCTGAACTTTGCCTTGCTCGCCCACGGATCCGATCGTCGGATCGCCATAGTAAAAGGCCATCGATTCTTGTTTCAGCTTACCATTCTTGTCATTCTCAAACTCCATCCGCACCGGTGTCGTCATAGCAATCTTGTTGCTCGTGATGTGCCCAAAGAGCGTAAAGAATTGCTTCGCGATGGCACGTCGATTCTTTGGGTAGACTTTCAACTCGATGACTCCGGGCGGAGTAAAGGTAGGGAAACCCTCGGGGAGTTCCGCCTCATGCCGTGGCGTGAAAGTGAGCATCTGGAGCACTTCGTCTCTTACTTGGATTAAATCAGAAGCATCGTCCGGGTTGGCGAGGAACTCTGCTAGCTTTTCACCTGCTGGACTTTGAGGAGACAAGAGTTCCACAGTTCGTTGAAGCGTATTTTGCACCTCAACAGCATCTGAGTTCAGATTGATGCTTTCGAGGAGTTGAGCGGCTTGGAGTGCTGGCCCCTGAGGGGGATCGAATCCCGCGTCCTTTTCGCCAAACAATGCCGTCGTGAGAAACAATGCAAATATCTCCAAGAGCATGGAAGCTTTCCTTAGATTTGGGAGGTCACTTTTGGACTACCACTAAATGAACCGCAGGATAATCAAGTCCTCGAATCAGCCGGCGGAACTTGTGTCCTGTGCTTTGGCCAATTCTCGTTTGATTATCTCTACAACCTCGGGATCATCGGGTTTCGTTCGCGAACCGAACCGCGCTACCACGTTCCCGTCTCGATCGATCAGAAATTTTTCAAAATTCCAGCTGATGTCTCCAGCGCCCTTGGGCTTCGTATCCAGCGAGGTGAGTTCTTTATAGAGTTCGCAAGCGTTGTCCCCCTTGACATCAACCTTTTCAAAAAGATCGAACTTCACGCCATAATTTACGCGGCAGAACTCTTGAATCTCTTCAGCGGTGCCCGGCTCCTGACCCGAAAACTGGTTGCAAGGAAATCCGAGAATTGCCAGTCCACTGTCGGCGTATTTTTCCTGCAGTTGCTGGAGCTGCTCATACTGACTTGTAAAACCACACTTGCTGGCTACGTTGACGACCATCACTACCTTCCCGGCATATTTGGAGAGGTCGACCTCTTTTCCATCCAAGGATTTCATTTTGAATTTCAGCACTGGGCCCTCCTGTTGAACGCCTTGGACGGTAGGCTCAAAGCCGGCACCCGTTGCCAAAAAGAACCAAGCCACAAAAATTATCGCACTACTTCGGTTCATAGTTTTTGCCTGTGTCATAAAGTCTTGGAAAACAATTTGCTCAATATACGAGGATGCTTGAAGGAATCTATCCCCCACCCTTGAAGGAATCTATCCCCCCCATATGGTACCCGAAAAACGAGGCTATAGATTAACTTTTGTTAGGGAATCGTGAGAAAGTCCGCTCGAAAGCCGGTATAGAGTATTCATGTGATTTGAGTTTTAGCAACGGTGCGAACCGGTTGATCAAAACGTGCCTCTTAGCACGCCATCAGGATGCCGAACAAGTGGGGGTGTAAAGTTTACTCACCAGCTCTCAGTTCCCGGGAGACCCTTGAATGGCCCTACCACTTCCGGCGTGACCCATCCTCCATAAAACCTTCCCGGTTGCGGCTGAACCCGGATTCCTTGAACGTAACACTCGACAAGAGCTGGGTAAAACGAAACAAAACCAGCAATTCGCTCGAAGCCTTCGAATGGTTCTTCGTAAGACCAGGCAGCGTTGAGAAGCTTCGTTCGATCGGGCAACACAATCGACCACCATTGTGCTGAGCCTTTCCATTCGCAGAAAGAACTTCCTGGGGATCTGACAAGGACCCCATCACTAATAGCCTGTCTAGGCACGTAGAAGCAGGGAGGACTCGCAGTCTCTAAGACTCGAAAGGCCTGAATTGTCTCTGCAACCAAAGTATCACAATATCTGACTATCACTTGGCGGGAGTCGATCTCAATCCGTGGTGGCCTTGGATAGTCCCACACTGATTCCTGAGTGTCATCAACTGGTTCCGCGAATGGAGGTCGCTCTTGGCCTCGGTAGCGCCATTGTTCTCGCGCTCGTTGAATATTGGCAGGAATTTCAGCCATGACTCTTTATTGTCCGCTCTTGGCCGTGGGCATCGACCAATCAAGACCCGTTTGACGAACGACACGTTGTTCGAAATCTCCCAATAATCCACCGAGTAGATCCCATCCATCGCGGCGGCGCAATTCCAGATCGCCTTGGCGATTCACGCGGAGAATACTCTGTGCAACTATTCCGCTGGTCTTGAGTTGATTATCACTCAGTTCGTCAGGCAACAGCAGCGATGTTAGCTGCTCACCCGTCATTTCGATGAATTCCATGTGAAATCCTCCAATCACAACAAGAAGTATTATTTCTTGAAGCGTTTAAGTTCATATGCGACAGAATATTTTTGCCAGGGTACGGCAAGTTCATCATTGTTCAAGATTAAATATCTCTACATCAACGCCAGTAGAAAAGTGGGCGAATTCTGGAAGTCCTTTGCAATATCCACATCCCGCGGCTTCGAGCAGATCGTCTCGAAGGTGCGAGACTTCTGTGTGGCTAACAGGATAAGGGGTGTGGTGGACTTGCCCGATGAAAACACTGCCACTCTGCTCAAGAAATAAGAGATACCTTTCCATAAAGAAAAACTCGATCGAGTCTGGTTCCAACTGTCCGAGTCGCTCACCCACTTTGCATTGTGATTCATGGCAAACCCCAGAATTAGGTCGGGTGGAACTATAGTCGATTGTTTGGTCCACCTTCTTGAGATCCATCTTTGCATAGTAGTACGGCAAACCCCAGAACGCTCTGGCGATCCCCACTCCAATCCGCGAAGCAGCATCGAGGGAGAAAAAGTAGACACCGGGCCGATCTTGATAAGTTACATAGGTGCGTACGTTTGTTTCCAAAAAGTTAAGTCCCAATGCCTCTGGACACCAGCGCGGGCGAACACGCGTCATGGCGAATGGCACGACACCAACATACGCGATTCCTTCGTATAAATCTATTTCCAGGGACTTTGGAACAAGAGGTCGCAAATCTTCGACTGGCATTGACCAATGCATAAAAAGGAGCGAACGCCATTGCTGGTAACCGGCCGGCATTCGATCTGGCCGGAGGGTTGGGCTGATCCGATCGATCATTTTGAAATCTCCAACACTATGTAGCTACTGTCCAGCAGTTATTGTGAAGTTTTGGACCACGCACTCTCAAATGAGGGTGAGTTTAGCACTCTCGCACCCTGTCTTTGCATTTTTGGAGCGGTTCGGGGGAAATTTCTCATCACACTCCATACCCCGGAAATCCGCAGAGTTGATTAACCTGCCCGCCTCCTCAGCAACAATCGTCGACTTAAGCTGGAAACCGTCCCCGAGACGAGGAATACTCGGATTTCAAAGGGGATATTTTCCGATTTGCCAGAATCGGTTATCCTCTTGGTTGTAGACACATGTTCAGCATCGAATCGAATGGAGTCAAGCATGCCTGCAGACAATCTAATGGAGTATGTGCATCGACAGTTCTCCCAGAACATTGCTGCTCACATCTCTCTTGATCAGTCGACCGGTCAATATGGTAAGTTTCCTTCCCAGTTGGATTCAAGACTTGCCTCAGCCCTTCGGCAAGCGGGGGTGGAACAACTTTACTCTCATCAAGTCGAAGCTTTTGAGTCAATCCGCTCTGGCAAAGACACTGTGCTCGTTTCACGAACAGCCAGTGGGAAGACTTTATCCTTTCTCTTGCCGATCCTCGACGACTATCTCCAATGTGAGGCTCCTTTTGGGGTAATGTTGCTTTATCCCACCAAGGCACTCTCTCGCGACCAGGAAGGAACCCTGGGAAAACTACTTGCCGCAAGCGGAGCAAAGTCTCGTCTTGGAACTTATGATGGCGACACACCTCGCGAAGAACGAAATCGCATCCAGTCTCAAGCAGATTTCATGATCACCAATCCTGACATGCTTCACTCAGGAATACTGCCGAATCACAATCGACGCTGGCGCACTTTTTTGTCGCGGCTTCGTTATGTCGTCATCGACGAAGTCCATAACTATCGTGGTGCGTTCGGTTCTCACATTGCGAACGTTATGAGACGATTGCTCCGTGTTTGCGCCATGCACGGCAGTCAGCCCACTTTTGTTTGCTCGTCAGCGACAATCGGCAATCCTGGCGAACACGTCGAGGCATTGCTCCAGCGTCCGTTCCACATTGTAAGCAATGATGGGGCGCCTCGGCCTCGTCGTGAGCTCTACATGATCAATCCTTCAGTCGTCCAAAGTCACGGCCATAGTCTCTATCGCAAGGGAACGAGTTCGATCAGTATCCCGCTGATCCGAGAAGCGGCACGACAGGGAGTCCGTACAATTTGCTTCTGTCGAGCGCGACAACAAGTAGAGCGACTCTGCCGCGCAGTGACCGATGGGCACCCTGAACTTATGAAGAAGGTTAAACCCTATCGCGGAGGACTTTTGCCAAACGAGCGTCGTCAACTGGAGAGAGACTTAGCCAGCGGCAAGGTCAATACGATTATCAGCACCAATGCATTGGAGCTGGGCATCGATATAGGAGATCTCGAGCTATGCATCCTCAGCGGTCATCCAGGTTCGATGGCCAGTTTCTGGCAACAGGCTGGTCGTGTTGGCCGACGCGGAAACCGTGCGATGATTGCCTATCTCGCCCGAGATACTCCCATCGATCAGTATCTGGTTAACCACCCGGAATTCGTCACTCAGGCTCCCATCGAACGTGCCTGGCTCAGTGCTGACAACCCCTACATTCTATTGCAACATCTACCGTGCGCTGCTCATGAGCATCCACTCAGAGAAGAAGAAACGCACTTTTCCGAGCCCGCTTATCCGACTGCTCTGGAGATCCTCAGGGAAGATGAAACTCTCGTGGAATATCACGGCAACTACCGGTATGCCCTACGTGATTATCCAACCAGAGGAGTCAATCTGCGCGGCATGACTGATTACAACGTGGAAATCTATTGTGGCACAGAAGTCATCGGGGAGCTTGATCCAATCGGCGCCCGAGGCACGTTGTATAAGGATGCAATTTACCAGCATCTCGGCAAGCGTTATATGTCATTGGAGTTGGATCTCGATCAAAAGCTGTGCCGGGTCGAGCCAGTTGATGTGGACTACTACACCGAAGCTGTTTGGGATAGTCGTGTCGAACTGACCGAGTCCTACGACCGGAGGCAACAACACGGGGCAGCTCTGGAGTTTGGAGCCATCAATGTTAACCGTCAGCCCAAGCTCTACAAGAAAATACGTGAACGCAGCTTAGAAAACATTGGTTACGGCCCTATCACGTTGGATTCATTCACCTACGATACGACCGGTTTTAGCCTCCATCCTTCTGAAGCCTGGTCACGAGAGGTAGCCGCCATCGACAAGAGGCACATAGGTGCCGCCCTTTATGGACTGAGTTATATTTTGAAACGTACGGCTCCAAGTCTCTGCTTGGGGGACATCCAAAACATCGAGACTGATGTTTCTCTGACAGAAATAAAACCTGGCGAGTGGGAAAGCGCTCTCTATCTGTTCGACACGATTGAAGGAGGGGTGGGCTATGCTGAAAAAATCCTGGAAGTCTTCGATCAAGCCTTGGAACTCTGCTGTACGATTATCGACGATTGCAGTTGTGAAGCGGGCTGTCCATCTTGCGTTACCTCACTTCCTCCGGGGGTCGAATCGATAGAGATGGAACAACTTCTCACCGAGTCGAATGCATCTGTCGCCTGTACTCGTAGCCTCTTGGCAATGCTACTCACAGGAGAGATTATTTTACCCGAAGTAAAGTTTCACAGTGTTCCCGTGCTGAGTGCTGTTTCCGTACCAGAGCTCGATGCCGACATGGAGCGACTACGGAATCGACTGGGAAAAGCCAATGCCATCCTGAAGGCAAAGAGGACACGGATCCATTGATCAACGAAGCACTTAAACACTGTCCTGGCATAGGCCCAGTCCGCCTGGCAAAACTGCACTCGGAAGGCATTTCAACTTGGCAAGATGTTATGCAGTATCCGCAGCGAATTCCCGCGGGTTGTCGCTTCGGCATGATAGAAGAAATCCGACGTTGCTTCACTGCACTGGAGCATGAGGACATCCAGTATTTCATCGATCATTTAGCATCTGCTGACAAATGGCGCATCCTGGCAAATTATCTTGACGATGCTACTTTCTTCGATATCGAGACTCTTGGCCTTAGCAGTGCCGATCCAATCACAGTCATCGTCACCTGGTATCAAGGCAAGTTCAGCACCTTTGTCGAGCATGAGAACCTTGATGATTTTTTGAATTTACTTGATCAAGTCAAGCTCTTGGTTTCGTTTAATGGGAGCACTTTCGATGTGCCGCGAGTATTGGATGCGTTTCATATTCCCTCTCTCCCCTGCCCTCACTTAGATCTCCGCTGGATGGCTTATCATCGAGGACTGGCAGGTGGAATGAAACAGATTGCCAATAGCTTGGGAATAGTTCGCCCTGCTGATATTGCTGACGTAACCGGTGAACAAGCTATTTTGCTATGGCAGGCATGGATAGCTAAACAGGACCATGCCGCTCGTGAGCATTTGATCCGCTATTGTGCGGCCGACGTATTGTTGTCGCGATTCCTGGCTGAGCGATTGGTGGGTAAGGATGAAATTGAGGAGGGCAAACTCTGGGACACCTTACCTCCCATCGCGAGTCGGCCTACCGTGCTCACAGGATTTACGGCACAACCGCCCAAACCAAATTATTCCCCGCACAAACGCAGTTTAAAGAGAAAACGATTGCTTCTGTCGATGCGTTGGGCATGAAGCAAGTTCATGATTGTTTGGAGTCCCTATCTCAGATAACTCTGCAATGACTGCCAGTTTGGCTTACCTTGCGCTAAAACGATTATCCCTCAAAAGTCCCTCTTAGTAAGAATGCGCGCGAGCGCGGCTTAGGCTTCCGCAGTGCGATCTGGCTTCCGACGCTTAATTCCTAAGCGAGCCAACAGAAACTCTTGTTTCGGCAAAGTTTACGTAAATTCGGGGCGACAAAACGGCTATAGCACTTTTTCGCACCAAATCGCTGATCGATTCAAAAGCGTTAGACGTTATGAGTCAGTCACTTACGTAATCGGCAGAGTATTCTCTTTGCGGAAAACCAATTCGTGTGACAGAACCCTGATTCGGATGGCTCCAACTGTCGGAAGCTGGTCGAATTTAGCGGTTGTAGTGGTTGAAGCGGCGGTAGCGAATGTGTTCAAATTGCGTCATATTCCGGTCGATTGAACTGTAGGGCTGCTTTAGTAAGCTTGGTGCTAGCATTGCCAGAGTGTGAGCTGCTCTGTTGCGTCAGGATATCAACCAGAGCCACATGGCGCTTAGCGATGGGAGCAACAACCAATGAACAGGGCGACGCTAACAGTGATGATAGCGTCGGCTGCCTTGCTAGTAGGGTGTCGGATACCCAGTTGTCTCCACTCTTCACCGGTGATTCGCGGGGAGCAAGTTCGCCATACCGCGAACGATCTCAACCACGATCTGCCAGCAAGCGCACTCTACGCGCGGTTGGGCATGGAACACTCAAAGGCACCTGAGGCGGAAGCGAGCACCTCCCTTTTGGAGAGTCCGCGAGCTGATGAAAGCGTGCAACTTGCAAGTGTTGATCTTCCACTGTCGCTCAGCATCCCGACTGGTGATCCATTTGTACCCTCTGAGGCTCAAGAGCTGTCACTAGAGGGCGCGATCCAATTGGCTTTGGAGCGAAACCCGAATCTTACTACCGTACGAGCCAGTGAACCCGTAGCCCACGCAGCGTTTCATGTTGCAGAAACGTATCCTTGGAACCCGCAGTTTCAGACACAAGTGCTGCCTTATAGCCGAGACCGCAATGGCAACGATGGGGCGGTCAGCCAGCAGCATGTCATCGTACAAACGTTTGAACTGGGGGGCCAACAGCATTACCGCGAGCGAGCGGCCGCCGCCAATTGGAGACAAGTTAGTGGGACCGTCAGGCAAGCAGAGCTGACAACCGCTGCGCAAACCATTACTCTCTTTTTTGGAGCTCTGTTTCAACACGAGCTGCGTGATATGAATCAGGCCTTGGCTGAGATGAATGAGCAGTTGGTCGGAGTCATGCAACGCCGTCAGAAAGCAGGTCAAGCCAACAATGCCGATGTCGAATTGGCCCGTCTTCAATCCCAAACGACTCGCCGACAACAGCGTTTGACCGAAGCAAGCTACCAAACCGCATATGTTAATCTATTGAGCCAGTTGAACTTATCCGTAAGCATCGAATTCGCTCTTAGCAACGAGTGGTTACAATGTAGGTGGCGGCCCATCGACGAAATCATTCTGGCGAGTCCCGCGATCACAACGGCGACACCTCTTAACCAAGCAAGTGAAATGAAATCCGACGTTGGTTGCATGCTCACCCAGCCTGAGAACGAAACGATTTTGCGACAGATTATTGGCGACCGTCCCGATGTATCGGCAGCCCGTGCAGGCGTGGCCATGGCTAGAGAGAACTTAAGACTAGCGAAGGCGATGAAGCGTCCAAATCTACAAATCGGACCGATGTGGCAACGAGACGAAACGGCGACCCAGTATTGGGGCGTTCAGGCACAGATGGATATTCCCGTCGTAAATACCGGCAGTACGCTTGTTTCGCAACGGTATGCTGAATGGCGTCAACAACAGGTTACGGCGCAACAACTTGAGAATCGAGCCGTCCTCGAAGCCAGAGCGGCCATCACTCGATATGAGCGGTCGCGAGTGCTCGTCGAACAGTCGCGTGAGGAGTCGGTCCGCACCCTCTCGGAATCTCTTCAACCCTTTGAGGATCAATTCAAGGCTGGACAAATCAACCTGCTGCAGGTGTTCGCAGCCCGCACAGCAATCGTTCAGTCAAGGCAAAGCTATCTGGACTTGTTGAATGAACTAGCACTGGCTGTCGCCGACGTCACGCAATCAACAGGCCTGCCGCCCCAGCTACTGATGGAAGAAGACAAGCCGAACTTAGGACAGGCAGAAGAGTTGCCCCTACCATGACGAGCGAGCCGATTCAACAAAGTGACGAGACCTCGAAAGCCCACATTCTTCTGCGGTTTGGCAAACCAATTCTTTTCCTCATCGCGGCATTCTGCCTAGCGGGTGGCTATGCAGGACTGACTATGCCTTCCTCGGTTTTTCCCGAGACGGATTTTCCCCGTGTGGTGATTCTCATCGACAATGGAGTGATGCCCGGCGACGAGATGATGGCGACCGTAACTCGGCCTGTCGAAGAGGCCATGAAAGACATTCCGGGGTCGATCAGCATTCGGTCGACGACCGGGCGTGGTTCCGCCGCAATCAACGTTTTCTTTGACTGGTCGACCGACATGACCGAAGCAGAGTTGTACGTGCTTGCGCGACTGTCTCAAATTCGAGCAACGTTGCCTCCGACGGCCATGGCTGAAGTCCATCGCCTCACCTTTTCAGCGTTTCCAATTCTCGGCATCAGCCTGACTAGCAAAACACGGCAGCCGACAGAATTGTGGGAGATAGCAAGGTATGACATTTATCCTCGTTTCCTACGGATCAAAGGCGTGGCGAGGATTAAGCTCGTTGGCGGTCGTGTGCCTGAATACCATGTCGTGGTTGATCCTGCCAAGTTGGAAGCGAACCAACTCAACTTTGCCCAGGTCACTCAGGCGTTGGCTGACACGAATTTGTTCACCTCGGCGGGTATGCACGAAGAGAATTACCAACTCTACCTGACGACTGTCGACAATCGTTTGCACAGTAGCGCAGAGATCGAAAATGTTATCCTAGCCTGGGTTAACCAAGCGCCGGTGAGAATTGGCGACGTGGCCGTAGTGCAGAGAGGTTCGGAGCCTCAATTCAATCGCGTTTCGGCCGACGGGAAGGAAGCGGTCTTACTGAACATCTACGGTCAGCCCGACTGCAACACGGTTCAAATCAGCGAAGATCTAAAGCAGGACTTGGAGCAACTCAAACAGGAACTACCCCCCGACATGCGGATGGCTTTCTTTTACGACCAATCGCAATTCGTCCGTGAGGGCGTACGCAGCGTTTGGGACGCAATCTTCCTAGGCCTGGCGCTCTCGGTGGTCGTATTGTTTGTCTTCTTGAAGAGTTGGCGAGCGACGGCGGTGGCCGCTTTGGTCATCCCCGTGACGGTACTACTCACACTAGTCGGTTTGAAACTGATGGGAATGAGTTTCAATCTCATGACGTTGGGCGGTATCGCGGCGGTCGTGGGGATCGTGATCGACGATGCAATTGTGGTCGTCGAAGCCATCTATGCCAAAGTCGAGGCGGGGCTAGTTCCTGCAACAGCCGTCCAGGAGGCAATCCGCGAAGTAGGTCCCGCCCTAGTTGGCAGCACCATGACCCCGGTTGTCGTGTTCATCCCCCTAGCGTTTTTGGATGGGGTGACAGGCGTGTTCTTTCGAGCCTTGGCAACAACGATGGTCGTCGCGCTACTAATATCATTGCTGCTGGCCATTACTTGGACGCCGGTCATGGGAGGACTGTTAATTCGGCCGAAAAAGAAAAACTTGCAAGGCGGGAGGGAACTTGGTTTCTGGCATCAAATCTGGCTCAAGCTGAGCCGCAAACAGCAGCCTAATCTCGGACGGATGCCCACAGACCTTCCGAAAATTATTGATGGCATTACACAGGCCGGAATCGAAGCTGAACCCGGCGGTCCCATCCTCCAGGGCTTGATCTCGATCTATGCGTTTCTGATGAGAAAACTCTTAAGGAAACCCGTGGTGGCACTCTTGGGTGTAGCGGCCATTTGCGCAGGTGGGATTTGGATCTACGGACAATTGGAGTCCGATTTTCTCCCAGAGCAGGACGAAGGAGCATTTGTTATCGATTATTACTCGCGCCCGGGAACCAGTTTGACCGAGACGAATCGCATGCTCATGCACGTTGAAGAAATCTTGCGGGCGACGCCCGAGGTCGAAAGCTTTTCGCGACGAACTGGTGCTCGACTAGCGCTCGCCATCGCAGAGCCGAACACGGGTGATTTCCTCGTCAAGCTGAAACAACAGCGCACGCGTTCGACTGCTCAAGTTATTGAGGAAGTCCGAGAAAAAGCGAACGCGGCGGAACCTGCTTTGAATTTCGAGTTCCCCGGAGTGCTGAGTGATTTAATCGGCGACTTGACTTGGTCTCCCAACCCCGTCGAAATAAAAATCTTCTCCACCGATACGGAACTCCTGAAGACCAAAGCAGCGGAAATTGCCAGCACGATTGAAAGCATCCCCGGCGTAGTCGATGTCAACGATGGGCTCGTAGTAGCCGGACCCTCCATGCGGCTTAAAACGAACATTGCCGAGGCGGCTCGCGTCGGATTGACGCCCCGCTCGCTAGGCGGAGAGATTCAGGCCACGATGATCGGCACCGTTTCCTCGTACGTGCTGCTTGGAGATCGCATCTATAATGTTCGTGTCATGTCAGCTCCTGACTCTCATGGAAGCCAGCAAGAACTTGCACAGATGCCGCTTCGCACGGTTTCAGGAGCGAACCTGACGGTCCGCGATGTGGCTGAGATTCAGCATGAGCCAGGCATGCTTGAAATGCACCGCGAAGACTTGCGGCAACTGGTTGCCGTGTCGGCTCGCTTCGAGAATATTGATATGGGACACGGCATCGACGAAATCAAACGAGAACTGACGGCGAAGGTCGTGATACCGCCCGAGGCAAGTCTCGAATTCGGCGGGCTCTATCAGCAACAGCAAGAATCTTTCCGTAATCTGGCGTTAGTGTTATTGATGGCTTTGGCACTGGTTTTTGCGGTGCTAGTGCTCGAGTTTAAAGACTTCTCGAAGCCACTGGCAATTCTGGCGGGGTCGGTTTTGGCATTATCGGGAGTAGCTGCGGCCTTGTGGCTTACGGGCACGACGCTCAATATTATTTCTTTTCTGGGTGCCATTATTGGCATTGGGATCACGGCCAAGAATGGCATACTCATGCTGGACTACGTGGACCAATTATTAGAACGCGGCCTCGCCCTGGATGAGGCCTTGATTCAATCGGGCCGACGCCGTCTACGGCCCGTTTTGATGACTTCGCTCACTACCTTCCTGGGGCTATTGCCGTTAGCCTATGGAGTAGGAGCAGGAGCCGACATGCTCCGGCCCATGGCGATTGCCGTCATTGGTTCGTTGTGCATGTCGCTGGTTTTGTCGCTGATCGCCACGCCCGTGTTCTACTATCTATTTGTTTTACTGCTGGAGCGATTGGGGCTCTCCCGACAAAACTTCAAAATGTGTGAAATATAGATCTTGTTCGTTTTCGAAATCGATGGAGTGTGAATGTCCCTAAGTTGTCGCACAGAGTCCTTGGCCAATAAAGGATCTACGATCTGCATCAGTCTTATCCTTTTGACAGTCTCAGGCTGTACTTCCAAAGTTTCCGAGACCGCAGTGCCAGCGGAATCAGTCAAGCCAACGCCGGTTGCAGTCCAAGCGGAGGAGGTTGTTCTCACAACGTTGCATCCCACTCTCGACTTAGTTGGTGCCATCGTGGCCATCCCCGAAAAGACGGCCCTCATTTCACCGCAACTAGGGGGTTGGGTGAATAAGTTGAATGTCGTTGAGGGGCAATCCGTGGATAAAGGCGACGCTCTGGTAGAACTGGACACCCGCTCTGCCGAAATCGCTGTCGAGCGGGCTAAAGCGGTGGTGGCGGAAAAGAAGGCGGCCGTAGACCGTTTGAAACGTGGCTATCTGCCGGAGGAGATCGCCGCCGCCCGCCAAGACGCGGCTAACGCTCAGGCTACAGTCGATGGGTTACGCAATGAGTTGACCGCACTCAAGGATCTCTTAGACCGCAATGAAATCTCAAGCGTCATCTACGATACCAAGAGCAAAGCACTTGAGTCCGCCGAAGCCGCTATGGCTGCTGCCCAAGAGCGTGCGAAATTGCTTGAGGCAGGAACTCGGCCGGAAATGATCGCTGAGGCCCAAGCCTTGTTGGATGCGGCTCAAGCCGACGTCGAGCAAGCGGAACTCGCGCTCCAGTGGTGCTCGATAACAAGTCCGATTGATGGCGTCGTCGTCCAGCTGCTCGCCCGCCAAGGGCAATTCTTTGACAAAGCGGTCCCTTTGGCAAGGATTATCGATCTGTCTGAAGTTTTTGTGCAACTTCGAATTCCCAGCCGCGACTTCGCCAAAGTAACTCTCGGCTCCCAAGTCGAGGTTAGTCTGGACTCACTTCTCGCTCAGAAGTTTCACGGAACGATTGAACGCATCAGCGGTGAAGCCGACCCACTCACTGGAAATGTTGTGGTCTTCGCACTTGTGAAGAACACCGACCGCCTACTACGACCGGGGCTCAGTTGTCACGCCCAGGTTTCACTGCCTGCGATTACCAATTCGTTGGTCGTACCGATAGCAGCGGTTGCCGACCACTCCGGAACCACCGTCGTGACGGTCATTCGAGATGGCAAGGCATATGAGACGGTAATAGAAATAGGCACCAAGACACCAGAATCCGTTGAGGTCGTCAAAGGTTTGTCGAACGGAGAGTTGGTGGCGACTGCGGGAGGAACTGGATTGCCGCAAGGTTGTCCAGTGAAGGTTGTCGCCGATCTTTCTGCAGCGAGGACTGACGGCAATTGAAATAACAACGCACAGGCTATGGGGTCTGAATAATTGAAATTGTAATCCGTCGAAACTATCGGACGCATCAACTCTGAATCTGGCATCGATTCTTAATCGAACACTGCTGATGATTAAAGACTGTGGCTAACCAAATACACTCCGCCGCCGGGGGATGGTAGAAATCCTGGAAGTCATAGGGCCCCCAAGCAAACAAATTTCTCTGAAGATCGCGACCTCGTCCCAGAGTAACAAGGTGACTCCAACGTGGCAGACCCACGCAGAGTAATCCGCTTCAGACCAGCTTTGAAATAGATCGCTTAGTCAATGACCATTTCTTTGTACAATAAGAAAGGCGTGCAGAGCCTTTGGAAATAGGCGACTTACACACTCGAGGTCGTCAGATTTTAACTCAAAATGCAAACTCTAAAGGAGGTTTGTCCTTGATTGAATCGGCATTTAAGCCAGAAAGTGTTTGCATCTGATCTGGCTGTTCGCCAACTCGAACTGTGTAGCTTCCGTCCGCAAAGACTTTCGGCTGGAATGAACGACCTCGAATTCTTAAAGTATACAACACTTCGGAATTACTTTCGTCGACTACCTGAACCACTGGATTCTCCAAGCCGCTGACACGGACCTCGGGAAGCCAGGCAGTCGCTTTGCGACCATCGTTGTCCATTTGGTCGATCGTGATTGGCCAGCCATCGTATTGCTTGGCGTCTGGTCTCGAAATATCCACAAGTCGAGGCCAACACTCCATCGTGATAGTACGAGCAACCGTATTGAAACGGATAAGTCCAAAACCATCGGCACCACGCAGGGGAGCGTTCTCCTCGACTACATATTTGTAATCCTTGAGGCCAAATTCTGGATTCGCGTATGCGTGCATTGTAATGCGGTTACCGAAGCCATCGAAATAGGAGCCGGCGTAAGGGAGCGGATTCGCGATTTGTTTCTCCGCTGGGATGCTGGGCAGCCAATAGCGAGGAAAGTAGTTGACGATCGATTGGACACAGAAGGAATATCCCGCGTCGTCCCAATCGTTGATCCCGTGCTGGATGACAGTCGCCAAATGCTGATCTCCACAGATGTGAAAAGCAGCCGATCTGCGCATAGCTTCCAAAGCCCGGTTGCGACCAGTTTGGGGCCAGCCGTTCGAGTCGGTGTCGCGTGACGGTGGCGTCGGTTGATTGCCTTGTTTCTTTGTGTGAGCGCAGGCAAACACGGTTTGCGAGAGTACACATTTCATATCCGTGCCACGCCAATCTTTGCCCCATTCGTTGAGAAAATGCAGTTGGCGTTCACCCAGTAATTTTGCACCGGCGACATCCCACTGCTCAGGATTACCCGAGTCAGGATTCTTCATGAGATCCTTTGGTAGGACGCGGCCTGGACCCGACTTAAACTTGCGATCCTCGATGATGGCAAAATCAACCCGACCGACGTTTAGTCTCGTGTAATAGACACCGATTCCCTGTTTCACCGGTGTTGGGTCATACGGGTCAGGTAAGTGGCTGGTTTGGGCCCATTCCACCTCTTTCACATGAGAGGCAGGCATGAGATAACCACCCATAGTATCTCGTTTCGTTGCTCGACCATTGTCACCCCACAGATTTCCCTGACCAACATCATGATCGTCAGGCAAAGTGACCGTGGGACGATCTCTTGTGATTTCACCAAACTGCTCGCCAAACCGCAGCCAATCACCGAGATGTTCACGATGCGTATAAACCTGGTCCCCCGAGAAAAACAGAAGATCGGTATCGGCAGTTTTAACGTTGTGAATGATATCTGATTTCAAACGTTTGTCGGCATTTGAATTACCCGTGAAGGCGGCGACAACGATCTCGGTCTTGTCGATGGGATCGCGACGAATCAGCCCTTCGTAAACACTCTTGCCGTCCAACGCGACAACTCGAAATGAATGATCTTTGGAATGGTCCCAGTCTTCGGCCCGAAAATGCGCAGTCCAGCTTTTGGCACCTTTGGGAAAGCTATAAGCATTCTCGCGAACAGAAACCGTTTCCAATCGAGTCCATTCTGTGCCACTTTTCACCTCCAATGAAACGTCACGACTATCGGCCGTTTCAATGGGATATAGCTGGGCTGTCAGTTTCAGGACATTGTCTTGGACCGTGTAGAGAACAAAACACACTCCGTGCTTAGTCTCTACAGCTGGCAAATAAGAAACTCGCAGGGAGCTTAGCAATAAGATTGTCAGAATTCTAAGAAAAGTGCCCATGCATCATCTTACTTATCAAAAGTAGATTGGTAGACCCGGACATAATCGACCTCGAATGTCGCGGGAAATTCTGTTTTGGAAGGATCTCCTCCGTTAGTTCCACCAATCGCCAGGTTGAGCAGCAAATAGTGTGGCTGATGGAACGGGCTGCTTAAATTATCGTGTTTTCCGACTGTTTGGCTCAGCTCGATCGTATTGAGCAGAGAGTCGTTTACAAATAGCTCAATGCGTTCTTCATCCCAGTCCATTCTCCAAGTGTGGAATTCGGTTGCCCAAGTTGCACCTCCGAAATCACTCAAAGGTATCCTTGCAGAATCCCACGTTGCTTTCCATCTTTTCCCGCTAGACCAGCATGCATTTGCCAAGAGCTTGCCCTGGTAATACTCCATGATGTCAATCTCACCAGCGTCTGGCCAATTTCCCGATTCGCCGACCGTCCAGATTGCTGGCCAAAGCCCCTTTCGGGCATCAATTCGAGCACGAACTTCGATCCGGCCAAAAGTCCAGCTATGGAGTCCTCGGGTAGTAATGCATGCCGACGTATATTCCGCATGCTGACGGTTCTTTTTCCAATTCTTCGTCCCCGCCACAAAAAATGGATTCATAACCCGCTCGCGCTTAGCAGTAATCACCAGCTTGCCGTTTTCGCAAGAAGCGTTCTCTGGCTGATACCACTGCAGTTCCTCGTTGCGCTCAAAACCATACTCAAAAGTCCAATTCTTAGGATCTGGCGGTCCTTCTTGGTCAAATTCATCGGACCATACCAACTCGTATTTTTTGCTCGTGTTAGCCGACTTATTCTCGTGCGAGCCAAGCGATTCTTGGCAAAATGCCGTGGGGGCGTGCCAGGCACTTTCCATGGCAATGAATGCTGTCAGTGAAAGGATAGAAACGGTTTGAAAATTCACAACGCGCATTCCTGGCTCGGCAATGACCTAATGTACGATCTAAGGTTTCTTGTCACAAAGAAAGAACTTCCGACTTGAAGCTTATTTATCACTTTGCTTTTTCGGCATCCAGCTACCTAGGCCTGGGGCGTTTGGCGGTACCAATTCTTTTTTCCACACGTCAAGTTTGCCAGAGGCATCTGCCACAGTTTGAGGACGATTCTGAAAAATGTTGTTTTTCTCGCTGAGGTCTGCTTTCAAATCGAATAGCATTTGTGGCTCGTACTTGTCATTGATTATCTCTCCTTCGACGAGAATTAGCTTACTAAAGCCATTGCGAACGGAGTAGATATTCTTGTCGAACCAACGCCAATACAGCGTCTGGTGCGGCGATTCAATTCGCTTTTCAGTGAGATACGGAATCAGGTCGACCCCATCCAATGGCTTGTCCACAGGGACACTGGCGTCGGCGTGGGCAACGATCGTGGCAGCAATATCAAGCGAACTCACGGGCTGATCGTAGTCGATTCCTGCGGGGATGGTGCCGGTCCAGCGGACAGCGAACGGAACGCGGACCCCGCCTTCGAAAGGACTTCCTTTGTGGCCGCGCAGGGGCTTGTTGCGTGAGCCATTCTCGGGTGGTCCTCCATTGTCGGAAAGAAAGAACACGATCGTGTTCTCGTCCAAGTCAAGCTTGGATAATTTGTCGAGAATTCGGCCCACGCCATCATCGACGGCAGAAACCATTGCGGCGTAGGTCTTGCGTTTTTTGTTTTGGATGTGAGGGAAACGATCAAGGTATTTCTTGGTTGCTTGCAACGGCGTGTGTGGTGCATTGTAAGCCATGTAGAGAAAGAAAGGCGAGTCGGAATTCCGCTCAATGAAGTCTACTCCAGCGTCACTTAATTCGTCGGTAAGGTAATCGTGAATGTCGACGCGTGCTTCGTTCCGCAGAAGTTTTGTGTTGTACCATTCGAATTCGTACGTGACTTCAGATAGATCATTGAGAGTCAGCATTTCGGGGAAATATTGGTGCCCCCCCGACAAGAAGCCGAAGAACTCGTCAAAGCCTCGCTCTAGAGGCCGCAAACTCGGAAAAGTGCCAAGGTGCCACTTGCCCACGGCCATGCTGGTGTAGCCAATTGGCTTGAGTAACTCAGCGATGTTTTTCTCGCTAGTTGGTACCCCATTATTCGGCACTGCCGGATCGATTGTCGGATTGCGACATGCACCGAAACGATCCTGATAGCGGCCGGTGATCAACCCAGCGCGACTTGGCCCGCAGACTGCGAAAGTTACATAGCCATTCGTACATCGAACCCCCTCAGCTGCAATGCGATCGATATTGGGCGTAGGTATATCAGTGCATCCGTTGAATCCAACATCCGCATAGCCCTGGTCGTCGGTTAGAATGATTATCAAATTCGGAGGCGAAGCTCCCCAAGAAATGCCGCAAAAGAGAGCGTTTACAACCAAACTGCAAATTAAGTGTTGTGAGCCAAGTTGTAGAGAATAATTCAAAACGGTTGATCTCCGAATGCATTTACTTAAGAGTGCTGTGAAGGTCTGCAGAAATATTATTCTTGCCTGCACCCTGTGACATGAGTTCTTTTAGCTCATGTAAGTAATGAGTATAAACGTCTCTCGGTTGGCAGTTATGTTCCTCACAGATTGATGCCGCCATACCAACAATCTCCCCCATCATGCCGCAGGTTCGCATGACGCGCACGGGGCCAAGTCCATCATGGGAGACACTTATGTCTCGACCTGCCATGAAAAGGTTCGAGATATTGCGACTGTAGAGACACCTATAGGGTGCCCAATAGGGTCCTTCATATTTATACTGAGTCCCTTCTGTCGCACGAGAGATGAATGCATTGGCATCTTCTCTCTCAAAGAAACTGGGGTCGGGAAGATGCAGGTCGATACCCCAAGTGCAGGGGAACGCAGCGTCCTCAAACTTGGTACCCTGCCGAAAGTCGTTGGCTGTTAAGATAATGTCACCCAACAGTCGACGAGATTCGCGCTTCCCAGCGATAAATGCGGCCCATTTCAATCTATGATTGGGATACATGCCGTCCACGTTTTTAAGCGTGTCCCACGCCCCATACATGGCGCGCAGATTGAGATCCCGTGTCCACTCAGCGTCATCGATCGGATGTTTGTCATACCCAGCCTCCCAGAACCAGCCCCCCAGATTCTCCAGCGGATTCTTGCCACCCCAGTGGCCTAAGTGGTTCTTGCGGCCAGGGAATGCTTTATCACTCAGATCGATTGCCCAGGGGCAGCGAGGAAAAGGCTGTGGTGTGGTGGCCGCCGAAAAAAACGAGGAAAGGGCGTCTTCATCATCGCATTCACACTTTAATTGGAATTCGTTTTGCTCGGTTTCTCCGAGATTCCATAAATTGCTCATCCCCATGTGGCCCTCTTCGGTGATTTCGAAATCAGCGCCCACCAGCGCACCGAGCACGCCGTCGCCGGTTGAATCAAGAAACCACTTACCTCTTACTCTTGTGCGTTTGCCGGTCTGGGTATGTTGTGCAACGACCGAACCAATCAAATCATTCGAGACAGAAGCATTGTTGACTCGGTGTTCCAGAAGCATGGTCAGATTAGGTTCAGCACGAGCCAGCTTCAGCTTACGCGCGTCTTCATAGATTTGATCTCCCTTCGCGTTGCCGTCTCCAGGTCCTTTTTCACGCACGAGTTCCGAGACCACGTCACCGATGCGAGGATAGGGCTCTTGATTGGTATGACCCTCGGGCCAGACGCGAACTTCACTGCTACCATTACCCCCGAGAACTAGTCGATCCTGGATGAGCACCACCTGCAGGCCGAGTCGCGCGGCTGTAACGGCAGCGCTCGTGCCGGCGATGCCGCCGCCGACCACAACCAGGTCGTAATGACCTCCGTCTTGGGGCGATGTATGCCAGCCAAGATATTTGCTTCGCAGTTTGACTAGCGCGGGTCCACTATCCGGTGGTATGAATTCTTTGTCCGAGGTGAAAATAATCGCGTCGCAGCGCCCCTCAAAGCCGGTGAGATCATGAAGGGCCACCTCAATCTCTCCACCTAAGGCAACCAGTCCGCCGTCTTGCCAATGCCACTCGGCACCTTCAGTTCCAAAAGTTGTTTTGAGTGGATTCCCGTCAATCATTACCTGGAATCTCCCCGGTGCGCCAGGAGCTTGCCAAGGAGCCACCCAATCACGCGTTCGAACCCAGACGCGATACTCGCCCTTCTCCGGTATTGTCACTCCGGTTGAGGAGTCTTTGACGGGAACCCCCAGTCCATGGGCCAACACATACGGAGAACCCATCTGATCCATGAACTGTTGATCGACGACCCAGCCGCCAGTGTCGTCAAATGACTCTGCCTCGATGAAGAGTGTCTCATATGCCCAAGCAATATCCGGGGCAAGGATCGATGGCATCAGTGCAACGACAATAGTAAGCGACTTCATAATCAGCTATCGATCAACGTCCAGTTAGAAGGAACTATAAATCTCGCCCAATTCGGTTAGCGAGCCATCTTCGTTGAAAAGTGCGGAAGTGCCGAGTGGAGCGCTATCTGGCGATGCGGAAAACCAGGCATAGCGATGCACGAAGTCAAGTTCTTCGAGCATCGGTAGAACCTCAAGCATGAATTGCTTTATCTTCTCAGGGGAATGCTTATTTTCGGCAACCGACTGGGCATTCCAATCGCCGACGGCGAACTCTGTAATCCAGATCGGACGATTGTACATCGCATGAATTTTCTTTAGCCGCTCAACCAGCGCTTTTGCACTTGGTCCTCCGTAAGAGTGTACAGAGACATAGTCAACGCGTAGCCCAAGTTCATCGACTTCTTTCATAAACTGCTGCATCCATTCTTTGTCAGGATGCACACAGCCTGGGCTGCATAATGGAAGTCCTATGGCTTCCAATACGGGCCACAACTGGATTGCTTCAGAAACCGTGATATCGCTTTGTTTAGGCTGATCCGGTTCATTGAATCCCATAAGATACTTAAACTCGCCTTGCTGAGCGGCGAGCGTCAATTGCTCAAGATGTGAATGCCTCTCCGGATTGAAGCGTCCCCAGATCATGGGGACGAATTCGGCATTCTGCGGCATAACGGCTGGTTTTTTGGCACCCCAGGTGTAAAACCATTTTGCGTTGAGTGCTTCGATCCTCTCTGCCCCCTCGCCATCTTTCCGCACGACGGTACAAAACCCTCTCTTCGCGCTCGGTTGCGCAGTGGTGTCTTTCGCCTCCCCAGGGGAAGTCGCCAATCCGAAATGAAGGCTACACAATGCTAACAGTAGGCGAACAGTAGAGAACATGAATTTATTCCTGAGGCAGTGGTCAGTATGTACAGACAAATTGAGTTGATTAAAGCCACAGCGAAAGAATGATCCTATGAATTGGCTAGTCATGCACAAACTGAAATTGATCGCTTCTTAATCAGGGCTGGAATTGGAGGCAACCGAATACCTTAGTCCCCAATTCATGGAAATTGTTGAGCTGATAGTAGGGCTGCATTCCTTTTCGAGGTCTCAGCTTAAATGCCCTGTTCCATGTGCAGAGGTGAACTTTTAGATTCGGCAGGCATGCTACTAATTGCTTGACTTCTAAAGCTGTTGTCCGAATTTAGCACCATAAGAGAGAATACGCAGCTGGGCGAATGTCTCAGCCTTGGCTGAGAAGTCGCCTTCGCAATAATTCGACTCCAACACAAGTACTGATGATTGCCAAGAAAGCGAAACTTGTGGGCTCGGGGACGGCAACCGCTGTCCCGGCAAGACTCATGCGAAAACCAGGATTCGTAATATCAGAGACGACTGATCCGTTGGAAAGTAGCTTGCGAACCACACCTGCTGAAGAGCCCGTATTGTTAATCTTCAGGCGAATCGGTGCAGAGTTGCCAAAACCAACCGCGACTCCATTACCTGCGGCCGTAAAAGACAGTGGAGTGTCAAAAATTGCGTAGTATTCGTCGGTGTTCGTTGTTCCATTCCCCTTGAAATCGGCAGTTCGCGTACCGACAAGCGTATCGGCCAGACCGAAGGCGTTATCGGGACCGATGTCGTAGAACGAAAACGTGAACGTTCCGTTTTGAGTCGTTTGGTTGCCAGTGCCGGACGATTGGATAGGAATCGCGATGCCAGTCAATTGAACTGAATCACCCAAGCTCCAAATATTATCAACTTCTGCAACCCAGTTAACGAAGCCGCTCCCAGGCGTAAAGTCGCCTCCGCCTAAGGCGGCATTGTCCACAAAAAGGGTTTCTCCATTTGGCGATAGCAATCCACTCCCAATGGAGTAGTTTGCAACTAAATCAGCCGAAGCAGAAGTATCACTGATCGTCACCGCCACCATCGTCGCTAAAAAAAAGAACCCTTTACCAACCATCACTTACTCCCTCACAAGAATCTCAAGACTGACGAGCAGCGGACCCTGAAGCCATCAGCTTTCACGACCGTCGGGCAAAGCCACCTCCGGTATGGTCCGCTTACCCATAAAGTTGTCAAACCGCGAAATCCTAACGCTAAAACTTTTGAAAAAACCAGCGGATTTGCGTAAACTGTTGTTCTAATTCAACTTATGGAGTCTAGGGTTTTCACGGTTTAATGCAGGCCTTGCAAAACAACTGCTCTAGATGCGACTCGGTTGGCTCACGAATGGGCAAGTTTGTCGATGATTTCTTGAGAAAATTGCATTTCAGCGGTTTTCAAATCTTTTTACCGTTAGGTTTCCGACTTCCAGCAACTAAATTACCAGACGCATGCAGACAAGTGATTCTTCGCAGTTCGCAGGCGTTGAGTTCAGCCTAGGTGGGCATGAAAGTGTTGGCTTGAATTTGCTATGGAAGATAAATCCAGAACAGATGAGTTCGTGGCGTTGCTGGCTCAGCATGAATCGCAGATTTTCAGCTTCCTCTATGCGCTAGTCTGTCATCGAGACGATGCCCAGGATCTGATGCAGGAAGCCACCGTGACCATGTGGCGCAATTTCGATCAGTTTAAGGCAGGCACCAATTTTTCGGCCTGGGGTTGTGAAATCTCGAAAAACTGCGCGTTGAATTACTTTCAATCGCGTAAACGCAGGAAAATGTTTAGCACCACCATGATTGAACTGTTAGCCGAAACCGAAAGCACGACGGACGTCGAGATGCGGCTTGCTCGTCGACAAGCGCTGCGTCATTGCCTTGACAAACTGGGGGCTAAGGACAGGGAATTGGTTTCCCAGTGTTACGGGAGCAACACTTCGATTAAGTCGATAGCTGAACAAATCAAGCGGCCCGTTGCCGGAATCTATAACTCTTTAAGTCGTATACGTCGGGCCCTTTATCAATGCATCGAAGCCACTTTGGCGCGCGAGGAGCAACCAGGGTGAGCAGCGAAAGAGAAACACTACTGAAATTGTGCGATCTTGTTTCTTCGGGACAAGCGGACGAAGCACAGGTCGCCGATCTGGAAGCCTGGATGCTCGAGGACGAATCTGCCAGGCAAGTGTTCCTTGATTGGTCGGCTTTGCATGTCGACTTGCAAAACTTGGTTGGCGCTCAAAGTTCTCGTGTAGTTCTGGAAGAGGAAATGAATCGTAGTTCTCACACGGTACGTTCCATTCTCAGTTCAAAATGGTTCGGGGCTTTAGCGGCAGTTTTTGCGATTGCCCTGCTCTCGATCAACTGGTATCGCAATGAAGCCACTCCCCCGCTAGCCGAAAGCGAATCCAGCTCTGAACTGGAACTCGACGGCATGGCAATCGTCAATCGAATTGAGAACGTATCCTGGGCTGAGAAGGTAAAAAAGTATGCCGTAGGTGATTTATTAAAAAGTAGCAATTGGATTGAGATCGAATCGGGGGTTGCTGAGATTGAATTTGGCCAAGGGGCGGTCGTCATACTGGAAGGACCTGCCCGTTTTGTCGCGAAATCCACCTCCGTTGGTTTTCTCGACTACGGGAAACTAGCTTCTGTGGTTCCTCCCTGGGCAGATGGATTTCGCATTGATACCTCTTCGGTGGAGGTGGTTGATCGAGGAACTCAATTTGTGCTTGAGGTCACGCGCGATCAGAAAGTGAGCGTCGGTGTCACTAAGGGAGAAGTGGAGGTCCGGCAGCAAGGCAGCTCTCGCGAGACGACTGCGGAAAAAGCAATGCATCGCATTTTGGCTGGCAGCTCCATTCAGTCGTTGGGTAGCAAGATCGAGGACACCCTCTTTAATGAACAATGGAATTCACTTTCTCAACAACTCCCCTATCGCCCCGATCACACGGAAGTCGAAGTCATCGCCAAATACCGAAGAGACTTTAAGCCTGGAATAGCGAATGAACCTCGGAGTGATGGCAATTGGCGATACTTTGCTAATTTGTGGTCGCCTGTCAAAGAGGTAGACGACTACAAGGAACTGCTTTGGGATTCCCGCCGCACCGTGTACGATCCGAACGGCGACCGAGGTTGGGAGGCAGGCCCCCATCTCAGGGCTTCCAATTTCTCTTACCGCGGGGGGCATCCCGGGCAAGGGATTCAACAAACGGACGCAGACTTTGATCACTACGTTATTGCCGCTTATCAAGTTCCCAAGGCTGGTCGCTATCTTATCAAGTCTGGGTGGCTGCTGCGTGCCGAATCGCGTGAAGACTTGGTTAATCAATCCGTCGATTTGCGTGTTTGGGTGAATAAGAACCCCAGTGTTGTTGAAGAAACTTGTAGTAACAAAGGTTTGTTGAGATTTCAAGGCGACTTAGGTGAGCTTCTGGAGGGGGACTGGATTTACGTTGCGGTCGGCCCACAATCAGTCTCTTATAACGACCGTTTTGAATGGGACTTTGCC
The DNA here is from genome assembly GCF_007860015.1 of Bythopirellula polymerisocia. Taxonomy (GTDB): domain Bacteria; phylum Planctomycetota; class Planctomycetia; order Pirellulales; family Lacipirellulaceae; genus Bythopirellula; species Bythopirellula polymerisocia. Next base: position 199,565 of record NZ_SJPS01000007.1, on the reverse strand, counting down.
ATCGTTCGTGAAATTGAAGGGGTCACACTTTAATCCGTTACGCGATTGACTTATCGCATTTCTCTTCTGAAAAAAGGAATTCTCGTTATGTCTTTTCCAAACAACCGGAGCCGATGCACTTCTCGAGGTTTCACCTTGGTCGAGTTGCTTGTGGTGATTGCCATTATTGGCGTTCTTGTGGCATTGCTTCTGCCGGCTGTGCAGGCGGCACGGGAAGCGGCACGCAGGATGCAGTGTCAAAACAACCTCAAGCAAATCGGTTTGGCGATGCTGAACTACGAGAACACCAACGGCGAATTGCCTCCGGGCTGCCGAGCAGTTGCTGACGATGAAAACCGTTGGAACGTCAGGGAAGGCTGGGGGGCAGTGATCCTTCCCTACATGGAGTTACAGACGCTCGCCGATCAATTTGATTGGACCAAAAGCTACAAAGCTGCTGTTAACACTCGAGCCGCGGATACCTTCGTAAGTTCTTATCTCTGTCCGACGGACACCTTTACCGACGAACTGATTGAACCCCAAGGTGAAGCAGATCGTTTTGCCCCCAGCTCATACAAGGCGGTGTCAGGAGTTATCGACCTGACTCGCTCTTCAGGAACACCGGCCTACTGGGATCGCCGGTATGCTCAGGATAGTCCTGCGGCTCTCAATGATCATTCTTTGCTTCGTGGTCCTCTCACAGCTACGGGCCCCAATTATATTTTGCAGCCTACGAAACTAAAGCAAATCACTGACGGCACGTCCCAGACAGCGCTCGCGGGGGAATACCACACAACCACCCTGGCAGATGCCCGCAAGAGTGTTTGGGGATCAGGATGGCGCTATTTCAGCAAAGGCCATTTCATCCGGGGCTCCTTGTTCCGCATTCCCGACTTAGAACAGTGCATAAGTTTGGCTTCACAGGTTTATGGTTCGGAGGGTCAGTTCTTTTGTTTCCGGACCTTCGCCAGCATGCACTCGGGGGGAGTGATGAATTTTGCACTTTGCGATGGGTCAGTTACGACAATCAGCGAAGACGTAGATGATGAAGTTTATCTCGCCTACGGAACTATCGGTGGTGGATTAGACAATGGACCCTCGACCGCCCCTGCCCCACCACGGTAAACCCTTTAAAGAGCGGCACGATTTAGGTGGCCAAATAATATGTTTGAAAATCTAAGACCAATCACCAGATTACTCACCCTCCTGGCACTAGGTGTTCAGCTGGGTTGTAGCAATACGCCCTATGAGTTGGTATCGGTGTCGGGCGTGGTCACACTCAACGGCGAGCCGCTAAGCGACGCGACGGTTAGCTTCGAGCCTAATGGGGCAGGCAAAGAGCTGGTCGGTCCTGGTTCGATGGGGACTACGGATGAGCAGGGAGCTTACGAACTTGAGACCTATAAAAACGAATCGGGAGCAGTCGTGGGATTCCACACGGTCAGAATTTCCACTTTTAAATCAGAGTTTAAGGATTTCAAAAACTCCGATGACCTCGAAATAGTTTCCAAAGAACGCGTCCCCTGGCAATACAACTTAAACACACAGCTCACCTTCGAAGTACCCACTGAAGGCACGGAAGGGGCAAACTTTGAGCTGACTGGCGAAGCACCTCAGTTGAACAATCGTTTGGGAAGACGACGAAAGTAAAGTCTGTCCAAAAAAGTAGCGTGACTTAATTCGTCGACTAAGAAAGTCGGCACTAATTACTTTGGAAGGAATCTCCACAATCTTTTCCATCCACTTTGAAGGAGAAACATCTAATGAAATCACAATTGTTTTATTCGGTTGCGTGTCTAGCCGTGGCCACGGTGGTTGCGGCCCCGGCGAAGGGCGCCACGCTCTCGGCCGGCTATGTCATGGGCTCCGGCAGCCAGTTGCTGACCGCCAATGGAGGCTCCGGAACCACCCTCTTTGCCGATGCTGCCACTTTGGGCGGCTCCGACGTTAACGGCACGGGAGCCTCATTTTTCTCCGTTCTGCTGGACGGAAGTTCATTCTGGAATGTCGGCGAGGCGGTAAGCATCACCGGTTTCGCCCTGCCTCTGGTTGACGCCGCCACCGACGACGGAACCTTCACCTTCGATATCCGCCAGGGCGCTGGTGGGAGTGGCGCCTCTGGCACGGCTGGACTGGCTTCGCTGGGAACCGCAGAGGCGACATATACGTCGGGTGGTGGCACTTCCGCGTACTATGTGAACTTCGATACCCCGGTCACCTTTGTGGCTGACAGTAACTCGACGAGCATCGTCATCAATTGGACATCGACTGCAACGATGCGCTTCAAGAAGCGAACCGAACCGACGGGCGGGGCCCTTCCTCAGGTAAATTATGCGAACGGCAATTTTGTCGGTGGCGACGACACAGTGAGTGTCTCCGTTGCTGGATCAGTCGTTCCCGAGCCAGCTTCAATGGCTTTGGCACTATGTTGCCTGTTAGGCATGGCAGCAGGCAGACGACGCTAACAGATTCCTAATTTCCAACTTATTCCTAAGAGTATCGTCCAACGACCGATCCAGCTGATGGGCAGCTTGGCTGGTCGGTCGGAGGCGATGCAACCTGGGCAGGTAAATACGGAACGCTTGCCAACAAAAAAAACGCTCAGAGTGTGCGATTCAACTTCGAGTAAAAAGGCAACTAGAGAAAACGTGAACCTTTTAAGTAAATCACTTTCGATGAGCCTAGCTGCTGCTGCCTATGTAGCTGTAGCGGTACAACCTGTCGTGGCGCAGTCGAATGTGGTCGTGATTATCTCTGATGACGATGGCTGGGCAGATTATGGGTTCATGCGCAATGCGGATCCTGCGGCCGATCCAGGCAATCGGGGCGCAGTGCCCACGCCCAACCTGGATATTTTGGCCACCATGGGTGTCGCTTTTACCAATGCCTATACGGGTTCGGTATGTAGCCCCTCTCGGGCGATGATCACGACGGGACAGTACGGAATGCGGTTTGGCTACGGCTCGAACATTCTCGACGGCAATGGCGCGATAAATACTACAAATACTCCTCAAGGCTTGCCGACCGAAGCGGTTACCATCTGGGAACGAATGCAAGGCGTCGGCTATGAAACCGCTGCTGTGGGCAAGTGGCATATCGGAGCGCACAGCAGCGGCGGAGGATCTCTGGGCAATCGACCCGAGGACCAGGGGGTCGAATTTTTCCAGGGACTGTGGGGTGGTTCACGCGATTACTTCCTAGGAAGTCAAACCGGTAATGGGCAACTGCGAGAGACGATCTCCGACGGAGTTGGCGGCGTAAGTTCCAACACCGTAATCGAGGGGAATTATTCTGGGCAGTACGTGACTGACGTTTTTGGCGACCAGTCGGCAGACTATATCAAGAACAAAGCGGGGGGGGCTGCTCCGTTCTTCCTGTACTCTTCGTTCACCGCACCACATACGCCTATGCAGGCGACCGCCTCGGACCTGGCATATATCGATTCACTGGGCGAACCAGGCTTCACGGGTAATCGTCGTACTTTCGCTGCCATGCAATATGCCATGGATCGCAATGTGGGCAAGATTCTCGACGCTCTGAAAGACCCCGCTGGCGACGGAACGGGTCCCGGCAACGATAGTGACAGTATCCTCGACGACACGCTCATCATTTTCATCAACGACAACGGCGGCGACTGCTGTGACGTGGGCCCCAACTCGAGCGACAACGGCGACTTACGCAATGGAAAAGGGAGCCAATTTGAGGGGGGCATGCGTGTGCCGATGATCATTGCCGGTGCGGGGGTTAATCTTGCCCAGCATGGCACTGTTTCTACCAATTTAGTTCACTCGATCGATATAGTGCCTACAGCACTGGTGGGTGCGGGTGGTGGCAGTTTTTCCCCTGGAGAGATTATCGATGGAAAGAATCTGCTCCCTTACATCAACGGCACTGAGAGCGGTCTGGCGCATGAGAATCTGTTTATCCCACGCTTCAACAATCAGCAGTCGGCCGTTCGTATGGGCCAGTGGAAGTATATGTACCAGAACGGTACCGGTTATCAGTTGTACAACTTGGCGACGGATATCAAGGAATCGAATAACGTAGTCAACTCACCTGCAAATGCAGCCGTGGTCGACGAGATGCACCAGTTGCTGGCCAGTTACCATGTTCAGATGGACAAGCCTCGTCACGACAACCAGGCTGACGAGACAAATCAATTCGACCATTTTCGCTTCCGGGAAGGCAATTTTGCCACAGCGACGTTTTCAACTGCCAACGCTTGGACCAACGGCGATACCGGCTCCGGAACTTTTACCGCCAGTTGGCGGGATGGCTATGCCAACAATGAGTTAACTTTCCGCACGAAGGCAACAGGCGACTACAGTGTGACGAATGATCTCAACTCGGTGGGTGGCCTGGGTTACATGGCCAACAAGATCAACCTGACCACCGGGTCGGCCGCGCTGACCACGAATCGCACGGCCACGATCAACGGCCAACCGTTGATGCTCACGAACAATCTCAACGGCGCTGGGCCTGAAATCAATCTGGATGCCACCGACGCGCAGGCCAAGACATTTACATTCAACATCGACCACGATGTTGAAATTTACGACGACCTGAAACTCCAAGGAGATGGCAATCAAAACTTCGCCATCAACGGCAAGATTCGTGAGTTTCGCCCTGGTCGCAACGTATCAAAAATCGGCACAAGTGATCTCACTTTGGGGGGAGGCGTTGATATTTCGGGGAGTCTCGACGTGCAAGGCGGAAAAGTCGCCTTCACCAACGGTCAGTTTCGCGGAAATCTCATGTCGCAGCCCGGTTCGTCGTTGATTATTGGCGGCGTCGGGTTCAATGAAATCAGTACTGGTCCGCCATCGAGTGCGCCAATCGTCACGACCGGATTGAACTTGAACTTCGATGCTATGCAAAGTATTTCGGGGACCTCGACTTGGGTAGACGCCGAGAGTGGACAATCACTCAGCTTCGGCGGCACGGCCTCGACCTCGCCTGTCAGCGATGTGAATTTCCCTGGGATTACGGCGGCCTACCACATCCCAGCCACCGGTGGGGCTGGTGGACTCAATAACTATTTTGAGGGTAGCAGTCCTCTCAGTCGGAAGGACGCCACCTTCGAAGTGTGGTTCAATGTAACGACGCCTTCGGGGGGTGGTGACCAAGTGTTGTTTGAAGCAGGTGGTTCTGACCTGGGTGTCTCATTCTTGCTCGACGACAACGATCTCAGCTTCAATGTCAACGGTGTCGGGACTGGCAGTACGACCTTTTCGCTCAATCAATCGGTCGGAACTGGCTGGCACCAAGCGGTTGGCGTTATCGACCTCAAAGGCGCGGTTGATTCTATTACTCTCTATGTAGACAACTCTTTAGTAGGGTCGTTGAATGGTCTCTCTATCGACGACTGGGCTGGCGGCAACAACACTGGGATTGGCGCAGCAGCAAGTTCGTTGGGTGCCGGCGGAACTCCCATCCCCTATCACGACAAGATCGCCGTGGTCCGCTACTACGAGAATGTCACTTTTGGAGCCAATGAAGTCAATCAAAATTATCAGTGGGCCAAGTTTGATCCCGGTATGGGCACGACTGGGCCGACCTTGTTGGCCATCGACGGCGACTATACGCAACACGATGGCGCAAGCCTCGACCTCGAATTGCTCGCCACTTCGATGCACGATGCGGTCAGCGTGACGGGGTCGGCCACGATCGACGGCATCTTGAATGTTGGCGAGATCAGCGGCTTCGCTCCTGCGGCGGGTGATTCGTTTACGATACTCTCGGCGACCAACGGCGTCAGTGGCCAGTTTGACACGATCAATCTGCCAGCATTGAGCGGCATGCAGTGGTTTGTCGATTACCTGGCGAACGAAGTGACGCTAAGCATCATCTTAGGTGCCGACTTTGACGGCAGTGGAGTTGTAGATGGCCAGGACTTTCTTCGGTGGCAGCGTGGTTTTGGGCTCAATGGTCAATCTGACAATTCTAATGGCGATGCCGACGGAAACGGCGTTGTAGATGGCAACGATCTCAAGATCTGGCAAGCTCAGTATGGAACGAGCCCAGGGATACTTACAAGCTCGCTTTCATCGGTACCTGAACCTTCATCGGGGTTTGCTGCAATTTGGGGCAGCCTCTTGATGACTTGGTTCCAGGCCCGCGGGGCGAGTTCGACACGATAGGAATTTGAATACGTTTTTATGGAATGGCTTCTAGAACAAGGTTTACTTTACTTTTCATGAGGGGAACAATTATGTTAACACGCTTTAGAGTTTTCAGCGCACTTGTTATTTTTGGCGCGGGTGCATTGCTTCACTCCGTTTCTCCCGCACAGGCGGAGACCATTGTGACTGGCGATGTCACAACGAGTTTGCTGGGCAGTTTCTTTGTCGATGATGCGGCAACTGGCGGTACAGACGTAACTACCACTAATCCGAATTCGCGTACGATTGGACCTCGGTTTTGGGATCTGAATAGCAACGGCGTAATCGATGATGTCGGTACCGCTGGAATGCTCACGATCAATGGATTTGGCTTCGCGAGTAACGCGTCGGCAGCCAATAACACTGCAACCTCAATTGATTTGGAGTTTGTGTACCTCGGCCAGGACCAGGTCGTCGGCTTCGACGATGTGACACTAGGCACTCGCACTGTCGGATACACCTACTCTGGTGCCGGCCAGTATTTTGTGAATTTCGATACCCCGATTTCGTCTATGATCGACGGGCTGGGGCAAACGTTTAATGTGATCGTCAGCGTCAACGACTCCTTGGGAAATATTCTTTTTAAGTCAGCAGCTCTGCAATTCGAGACCTTTAATGGACCGAAGTTGAGCGTCTCGGGCTCGTTCGTTCCTTCGGGGCCAATTCCTGCGGAGTGGGCCATCGACGCTTCTGGCAACTGGAATCTGGGAACCAACTGGACCAGCAATCCGGAGGTACCAGGTGTGGCGGGCTTGGTCGGCGGTAGCGCCGTCTTGGGCAGTTCGATTACCGCTCCAAGAACGATCACACTCAATGTGAACGCAGATGTCGGTTCGCTAACTTTTAACAATGCAAACTCCTACACCGTGGCCGCTGGTGCGGGCACACTTACCCTGTCAGGCGCGGCGAATGTTATCGCCTCGAGTGGGTCACACGAAATCTCTGCCACGATTGCGGGCTCCGCAGGTCTTAATAGGACCGGTAACGGTATTTTGACTCTATCGGGGACGAACACCTATACGGGTACCACCAGCCTCACGGCGGGGACGACTGTAGTCAATGCCAACGCTAATCTGGGCAACGCGGCCAATGGTCTTGAGTTCAATGGCGGTACTATGCAAGTGGATGGGACAACATTCAACACGCTTTCGCGTTCCGTTACCATGACGGGAAGCGGCACACTCAATGTGGATAATGCCGCAAATTTAGTGAATGTGACCGGTGCAGTCACGGGCACCGGCAACCTCGTCAAAGCTGGTGAGGGTAGTGCACAGCTTTCCAACGCAGCTAGCTTTGACGGTGGCATCACAGTCAATGACGGTACGCTTGTGGTCAAGAGCAATAGTGGACTTGGCACGACTACTGGCAGCACTCAGCTTGGCACGGCCGGAGGAACCATCGTACTGGATGGTTCGGGCGGCAATCTGACCATCGCAGAGAACTTTGATGACGGCCTCAATACGCGCACCGGAAGTACAGCCCATATTCGCAGCATTGCTGGTAGTAATACCCTCACTGGTCTGTTGGACTTGAATGGCAACGGCAACGGCACGCTTGAGAATACTGCCAACGGAACGACCCTGAACATCAACAATACGGCTGGCACTCCTGCCGTTCTAACGGACAACGGCAACGAAACTGGCACGTATGTCTTTCAAGGGACAGGCAACTTCAAAATTGGCAACGCGGCCACACCAGGAAGCGGCAAGATCACAGGTGACAACGTCAATGTGGTGGTCAATCTGACCGACCCGACGGACACGGTAACCATTGCAACTGCTGCGAACTCGAGTGACATTTCAATTACCGGAAGTTATTGGGGCGGCACGACGACGGTTCAATCAGGCACTTTGAGAGTCGAAGCTGGACCTGGCAATACGGGTGAACTTCAAAGCCCGGTCATCAGTGTAAGAAGCGGTTCCACTTTTGATGTCACTAATTTCGGTGATTACAGTCTCCAAGTCGGCCAGACTATTGGTGGTGCAGGCACGATCAATGGCAGTACAATTAGCTACTTCGACGACTCGTTTTTGAGACCAGGAGACAGCGTGGGCACGATGACCATTAATGGCACGCTTGACATGGACACATTTAATGACGCCTCTACTGGCGCTCTTGAGTTTGAACTTAGCAACTCGCTCACTCCTGGCGGCTCCATCAACGACCTCATTGTGGTCAACGGGAGCGTAACTATTGATAAAATCACCGCGAGTAATAAGTTTGGCTTAAACATTATACCCGTGGGTGGCTTGGCTACAGGTACTTACACTCTGATCGATGCGACGACTCTTTCTGGAGCTGCGACAGGATCCGACTTTGTTGTTAATCTTGTCGACTCCCTGGGAAATCCCATCACTAACACTCGATTTACAAGTCTTGATGCAGATGTCGACCAAGTTGCTGATGAGTTACAGTTAGTCGTAAACGGTTCGGCTGCCAACCAAACTTGGACCGGGTCCACCAGCTCTGCTTGGAATTTGAATAGCAGTCCGAACTGGTCGGGTACGGGGAATCTTTTCTTTAACCTCGACCATGTCACTTTCCCAAATACAGCCACGAACTATACGGTTGACGTTACGAGCACAGTTTACCCTGCTTCGATGACATTCACCAATACGAGCAACACTTACACTTTGACCGGCAGTGGCATCTCAGGAAGCGGGGCGATGAATCTTGCATCCGGGGCCAATGTTGTGCTGACCAATGCCACGAATACATTTACCTACACCGGCGGAACAAACATTGCCGCGGGTGCCACACTCACCCTAGGGGATGGGGCGACCAACAGTGGTAGTCTTCCCGGAGGCTCTAGTGTTGCGAATGAAGGTACACTGGCGTTTAACCGCACTGGATATGCATTTGTTACTCAAGCAGTTTCTGGGTCGGGTATGGTGAGGGTCGACAGCGGCTACATTGATTTTTCAGCTACTAACAGCTACAGCGGCGGATCGACCATTAATGGCGGCACTATGCGGCTGCGGAATCCCTCGGCCGCAGGCACTGGGAATATTACTGTTAACAATGGTGCCGCGGTAGAGACGGGGTACTTCAACAAACAGCAATTCAGCAAGTTGGTGACGCTTAATGACGGTTCGGTTCTAAGTGTGACAAATCCCACCGACAGCAATGTATCGGCAGCGAACAGCGGCCAGTTAGACTGGATGAGTCCGATCACGTTGGGTGGCACCGGTGGAAGGGTGGACACCAACGCAGGCGACGGAATTGTTCCTGGTATGACAGTACTCGGTGGCATCAGCGGTACGGGTGATCTCACTCTAAGTGCTGAATCCAGCCGGTTGCTGGTGGTGAATAGTCCCATCTCGCACTCTGGCAACACCGCAATCGCCGGTGGCGGGAAGGTGGCTCTGCAGTCCAGCACTTCGATTAGCTCACCAGTGATCGATCTGACGCAGTACTCAACACTTGATGTGACTGGCACGAATAGCGGTACACTGGGGCTCTCTGGTCAATTTCTGAGCGCTGCGGGAACTGTGTCTGGCAATGTTAGCACTGCCAGTAATTCCACAATTCGTGTGGGTGGTGTTGCTGTGGGGACCCCCTATGTCATCGCCGGTCTTGAACTCGATTACGATGCGGCCCAAGACATCGATAGAAACCGCACGTGGTCTGATATTGAGCCGAACGCAGGGACTGTGGACCTCAATTTCTCCACTGGTAATAACGCTACCGTGGCCGTTAGCGACCCCACCTTTACGGCCTTGACCGCCGCCTTCGACATCAGCACCAGTGGTGGCGCCTTGTCTCCTGGGGCGAGTAATGGTTATTTCGACACTCGTGGTCAGAGCAATGGCACCTTTGAGTTGGTGTTCAATGTAACCAACACTTCGGCAGGAAACGAGCAAGTCTTGTTGGACATCGGTGCAGCCACAGGTCTTTCGGTGGTGCTCAACGGCAACATTCTCTCCGCCGGAGTTAAAGGCACTGCGTCGCCAACTACCATCGGGTACTCCACCGCTCCGCTTTCGACCGGTTGGCACCACGCAGTGGTTGTTGTCGGCGATACGGATCCAAACGGAGGCAGCGACGATGAGTTTACTTTCTACCTCGACAACGCCGTTGTAGGCACTTCCAGCACGGTTGCCATCGACGACTACGCAGGGGGCAACCAGTGGGGGATCGGTGGCGCTGGTACTGGAGTGAAAGACCCCACCGATGGCACGAATCAAAACCTTTCAAGTCCAATCGATTTCCAAGGCCAGATCGCCATCGCTCGCTATTATCAGGCGGCGTTTGACTCCAGCGATGTCAACACCAACTACCTGTCGTTGCAGGGAGTGCCGATTGTTGGTGTCGACACCTTTACTGTGGACGGCAATCTGACGCTCGACGGTTCGTCGACTTTGGAGCTCGACATTTTCGATGCAGCCTTCGGCAACGATTTGCTGTCAGTCACTGGCAGCCTGGCTGCTGCCGGCACACTCGATATCAGTCTGGCTGGTACAGTAGGTCTGGGCGACTCGTTCGATATTCTCGACTTCGCCTCTGCCAGCGGAAGCTTCAGCACAATCAATCTCCCGAGCCTCGGTGGCGGGTTGTCCTGGAACACTTCTGATTTATTGACCACGGGAATGCTGAGTGTTGTCTCAGGTGGCCTTCCTGGCGATTTCGACAACGACGGTGATGTTGATGGGCGAGACTTCTTGGTCTGGCAGCGAAATCCTGGCATCGGCAACCTGACTGACTGGCAGGCCAACTACGGTACACCGCTAGTGGCCGCTTCGAACGCTGTGCCTGAGCCCACTTCGTTGGTGTTGTTGCTGGTGAGTGGTTTGGGGCTCGCGCAACGTCGTCGCAAAACTTGAGTGATCAGTCACAGGCCTTTGAAGATTGGCTGTGGGTGTGCTGATTCGCGCGCCCGCAGCTGTTTATAAGTATTTACAAATTCGTAAAGTTGCTTGGTATTCAATAGAGACGAGAGGTAAGTTCAGTTGATCAATTCTCTAACCTATATTTGTAGTCACCGACTTTTTCGCGGTACGTTTCTATTGGCTGCTTCATGGTTTTTGTTTGCCTCGCTGGTGCATTCCCAAGACACCAAGCGCGGTATTGCAGGAGGAACCATTGCCAATGCCAATGCGCTCAATTCTCGGTGGTACTACCATTGGAGCAACAACCCACCCGCAGAAGTGACCAACGGCAGCTTTAACGGCCAATATACCCCGATGATTTGGAGTGCCAACACGACTAACATCCAGTCCAGGGTTAACAATATCCTGAGCTACGCGGATTCGCTCAATGTCGAATACGTTCTGGGGTTCAACGAACCAGAACGCCCCGATCAAGCCAATATGTCCGTTAGCAACGCTATCAACGTCTGGGATATCATGGATGACCAACTTGCGGGGGCAGGACTCAAGCTCGTGAGTCCTGCGGTCTCGGACAATTTAGAAGGTAGGGAGTGGCTCGCCGATTTCATGTCACAAGCGGCTTCGATGAACTTGACGATTGATGCCTTGGCATTTCACTGGTATGGCACTGTAAACATCGCCAACCCCACTGCGTCGGCGAATAACTTTCTCAACCGAGTCGATTCCTATCACAACACTTATGGACTACCCGTGTGGATTACCGAATTTGCTGGCATGGACTTTGGTACCGATTCCTACACGAGCGAAGAATTGATCAACTTTAATGCGGCATTCCTAGATATTGTGGTTCCTGCGCTCGAGAGTCGCAGCTACGTCGAGCGTTATTCCTGGTGGCAATACGGTCAGCAAGATAACGGTGAGCAAGATGATACAAAACTGATTAATCAAACCGGCGGTGTTTGGACTCCAACGGTCATTGGTGATCAGTACATTCCCAGCTATGCAAGCGGAGAAACGTTTGATATTGGCGGGATTGCCTACGGAAAAGATACGGTCTATCTGAAGGGTGGCACCGTTACCAATAGTGGCGCTGCCATTAGTCCTGCCGTGGGATCTATCAATGCCTTGCAGGGGACCAGCACGATGAGCGGTTCCGCTGATTGGGGCGCAAAAGGTGGACGTGTCGTCGTGGCTGCTGGGGCAAGTTTACAAAAAATTGGAAATAACACCGTTCACTTCTCGGGCACGAATGTTACCAACGAAGGAACATTCAACGTCACTGAGGGTACCCTTCAAGTCGAGGCAGCCGCCATCTCGGGAGCTGGCAATTTGCAACTAAGTGCGGGAGGAAAGCTCTCTATGGGGACCACTCCAGATCGTTCCGGCGTTTCCATCAATCAAAGTCTCAAGTTACAGGGTGGCACGATTGAAGTGAATACGATCACGGACGGGGCGCATTTCATAACTGGAAACACTACTCTCGAAAATACCACGACATTCACTGGTGACGGCACATTATATATCACTGGCCCGATCACTTCACCTGGAGGAGGGGGAGGGGGTGGCCTCATCAAAAGTGGTAGCGGCACGCTAATTCTTCAAAACAATAGTACCTTTCAGGGGGACACTGTTATTCAAGAAGGCACACTACAAATAGGTAGTGGTGGTACTTTCCTCTTGCAGGGGAATTTTACCAACTCGGGATCCTTGGTTATTCTCGGAGGGAACAGCCTAAACGAGATAGAGTCTTTGCCATCGATTGTTTCCACGGGACTGAATCTCAACTTCGAAGCCGCTCAAGATCTCTCCGGGGACGCAGTGTGGATCGACTCGGTGAACGCTCAGAGCCTCAGCTTTGCGGGGGGCAATGCCTCCACTACACCGGTCAACAATCCGCTGGTCCCCGGTATCACGGCGGCCTATCACATCCCCACTACCGGAGGGGCATCGGGACTCGGTCTCAATAGCGGCTATTTTGAGAATAATGGACCTCGGAGCGTCCAGGATGCCACCTTTGAAGTCTGGTTCAATGTCGAGAATATTGCCGGCGGAAGTGACCAGGTATTGTTCGAAGCAGGTGGAACTGACCTCGGGGTTTCATTCCAACTGAACAACGCCGATCTCAGCTTCAATGTCAATGGAGTTGGGGCTGGTAGTACGACTTTCTCCTTGAGCAAAAATGTGGGAACAGGCTGGCACCAGGCGGTTGGCATTATCGACCTAGAAAGCGCAAGTGACTCTATTACTCTGTATGTGGACAATGCGTTCGCTGGCACTATGAATGGTCTTACCATCGACGACTGGTCAGGGGGCAACATCTCCGGGATTGGCTCAGTAGCAGGTTCATTGGGTGCCGGCGGAACGCCTATCGCCTATCACGATAACCTGGCTATCGTTCGTTACTACCAGAACAAAGTGTTTGACGAGAATGATGTCTCCCAGAATTATAACGCAATTGTGAGTTCGGGGGTTGTACTGCCGACCACCATGCACATTGATGGCAATTTCACGCAGGAATCAGACGGCACTCTCGAACTTGATTTACTCAGCACATCTATGCACAGTTATCTTTCGTTGACTGGATCTGCGACGCTCTCTGGCATCCTCAATGTTAACGAGATAGCTGGTTTTGCTCCTTCGGCGGGGGAAACATTTACGATTCTCACTGCGGACAATGGGATTAACGGCGAGTTCGACACAGTCAATCTCCCCTCGCTGAGCGGATTGCAATGGGGCGTGGATTACTCCGCGACCGAGGTGAAATTGAGCATTATCTTTGGCGCGGACTTTGATGACAGCGGAACCGTCGATGGCCGAGATTTTCTGGTTTGGCAGCGTGGCTTCGGACTTAGCGGCCAACTCGACAATACGAGTGGCGATGCAGATGGAAACGGCGTCGTCGACGGAAACGATCTGAAAATCTGGCAAGCTCAGTATGGCACCAGCCCTGGAACGCTTCTTAGCGCTACATCGACTGTACCCGAGCCCACTTCGCTATTGATAACAATGGCGATCCTCTTGGGCCATTTCTGCAAACGTTACCGAGACGCATGAGATCAGCTCAAAGACTACTGCATTGCTTTGTGCTGACGTATGCTGCCGTTTGGGTAATTTCAGCATCGGCAGTCCAGCGACCCAACACATTGCTGATTTTGGCAGACGACATGGGCTACGGCGACATGAGTTGCTTGGGGAGCGAGACGGTCAGTACGCCCCATCTGGATGCACTAGTGGAGGAGGGTGTCTTATGCACGCAGGCTTACGTTGCTAGCTCCGTCTGCTCGCCTTCACGTGCAGGACTAATAACCGGCCGTGATCCTCGACGATTTGGCTACGAAGGAAACTTGAACTCTGAGGCAGAAACTTATGCCTCTCGTCCAGAACTCCTGGGACTACCTGTCCAAGAGCACACTCTGGCTGACCATCTGAAACCGCTCGGTTACGCAACCGCTCTTGTGGGCAAATGGCATCTTGGTGACGGAGAGCGATTTCATCCCAACCGTCGTGGATTCGACTACTTCTGCGGAATGCTGAATGGAGGGCACGACTATTTTCCTCAGGCTGATAAAAACCATTTGGAGCGCAATGGTCAGCCGATTCATTCCTTTTCCAGTCCTTATCTCACTGATTTTTTCACTGACGAAGCCGTGCGTTGGATTTCTGAAACTACGAAAAGAACATCCGACAAAGCTTGGTTTCTCTATCTCTCATACAACGCGCCCCATACCCCCATGCAAGCCACTGAGGAAGATTTAGCAGCTTGTAGGCACGTAAAGAATCCTGAACGTCGAACTTACGCGGCAATGATGCGTGCTCTGGATCGCGGCATAGGACGAGTGATCCAATCTCTGCAGGACACCGGCCAGCGAGAAAACACTCTCATCGTTTTCCTTTCCGATAATGGCGGGGCCACCAACAACGCTAGCTGGAACGGCCCACTCTCGGGTGCCAAAGGTTCACTCCGCGAAGGCGGAGTAAGGGTACCCATGATTTTGAGTTGGCCTGGGCAATTTGCTCCCAAACAACTCGGCGCAGAAGTCGTATCAAGTTTGGACCTGCTCCCTACATTTTTGGCTGCTGCCGGGGGAGCCCCGCTTGCTCTTGCCGACGCCCCTACTTATCACGACAGACATAATGAAGCTCGAGAGATCAAAAAATATGGAGAGTATGATGGTATCAATCTTCTGCCGATGCTACGTGGCCAGCAAGAAATTCAATCTCGCAAGCTATTCTGGCGTTTACAAGGTCAGGCAGCCATCCGCAGTGGCGACCTGAAATTGATTCGCTTGTCGCATCGACCGGCACAGCTTTTTCAGATGGCAGATGATATTGGGGAGCAAAATGATTTAGCGCCTGACGCTTCAGACGACCTGAATGGCCTCTTTACTGAGCTCGCCGAATGGGAGGCGATGCTACCCACCGTTCCAATTTGGGATTCATCGCCTCGCTGGTGTGGAGACAGTGCCAAGATCTATGACACTTGGATGCCTCGTGAAGAGCCAAGATGAATTGCCTGTGGTTTTGTTTTTTTTGAAATGGGCTTCTTATCCATGATTTTATGAAATAATACTGTGTCCCATACAAGTGGTCTGGTTGTTTTATACGAACTTTTTTTGAGCTTTATAATGACTATGCGATTCGTCTATTTGCCATTGGTGCTTGTTCTGCACTTAGCCTCTATGACCTTAGAAGGAATTGCGGAGACAAATTCTTCTCCCAATATTGTCCTTATCTATGGGGATGACATCGGATACGGAGACCTTGGATGCTACGGTGCGGAAAACATTCCGACACCAAATATTGATCAACTCGCAAAGGAGGGACTTCGCTTCACGTCCGGGTATTGCACTTCGGCGACTTGCACTCCTAGTCGCTACAGTCTCCTTACGGGTGAATACGCATGGCGGAAACCGGGAACAGGAATCGCTCCCCCGAATGGCTCTGCCCTTATCGAGCCAGGTAGAGTCACGCTCCCCTCTCTTTTGAAGCAGGCAGGCTACAGGACCGGCATCGTCGGAAAATGGCATCTGGGTCTTGGCAATCCACCTAAGCCCAACTGGTCGGGGACGATCAAACCAGGTCCCTTAGAAATCGGCTTTGACTACTGCTTCCTGATGCCCACGACTAACGACCGCGTGCCATGTGTTTACGTGGAAGATCACCACATTGTCGGCCTCGACCCGGGCGACCCTGTGGACGTGTTCGACGAGAACCCTGATGGCCAATCTACGGGGATTACGGATCGCGATAAGCTCAAGATGAATTGGTCGCACGACCACAACAATTCAATCGTCAACGGTATTAGCCGCATCGGGTTCATGGTTGGAGGACATGATGCCCGCTGGATCGATGAAGAGATGGCCGATGTATTCACAACTAAGGCTACCGAATACATACAACGCAACTCCGATCACCCATTTTTTCTCTTCTTCTCCTCCCAGGATATTCACGTCCCTCGAGCGCCCAACGCACGTTTTGTTGGTTCGACTCCTTACGGCGCTCGTGGAGATGCCGTTGTCGAATTCGACGCTTGTGTAGGAGCGATCATGCAGGCCCTTCAAGTCGCAGGAGTAGCCGAAAACACGCTAGTGATTATAACCAGCGACAACGGTCCAGTACTTGACGACGGCTATCAAGACGATGCGGTTACGAAGCTAGGCGAGCACAAACCGGCCGGGCCATACCGTGGCGGAAAATATAGCAACTTTGAAGGTGGCACCCGTGTTCCGCTTATTGTCTATTGGCCTGAAAAAGTAGATGCGGGGGTTTCAGATGCAATAATCTCGCAGGTTGACTTCCCAGCCACATTCGCTGCTGTTGGAGGGGCGACCATTGACCTTCCAGAAGGTTCAATCCCCGATAGCCTCGATCTTTCAGCGGCACTCTTGGGTAAATCTTCCACCGGTCGCGAAACCCTGGTTGAACACGCAGGTTCACTTTCCCTACGAAAGGGAGCTTGGAAGTATATCAAACCATCCCAGGGCCCCGCTCTCAATCGTAAAACGAATACAGAACTGGGAAACAGCCGAATGCCGCAACTCTACAAGCTCGACGAGGATCCTGGTGAAACGAAAAACCTAGCGAGCGAATTTCCTGCCAAAGTCAAAGAACTTCAAAAGTCACTGGCGGAAATTCGCCACTCACAACCCGTACACTCAACGACTCCTGCGCCCAACTAAAACAATTCTGGACCAGAGTTGGGGGGAATCATTCCTCTGCAGGAGCTTCTTTATTTGCAGTGTAAAGAGGATTGTCTCCTGGCATGGTTGCCTTAACGGTTTCTCGCCAGCGAACGAGTTCCGCATGGAGTGCTTTCGCAACTTCAGGTTTGCTACCTATCAGGTTGTGTCTTTCACCAATATCACTATCAAGATCGTAGAGCTCAAGGCGTTGGTTTTGATACCACTCGATCAGCTTCCACTTGCCTTTACGGATAGCCCCACCAGGTTTGCCCCCCTGATTGCTGTAATGGGGATAATGCCAGTAGAGAGCACGATCCTCTTGAAAGCGATCTCCTTCTAGCAATGGGACTAAGCTAATACCGTCCAGTGGATGATTTTCTTCGCCAGCGACTCCAGCGATTTCTCTGAATGTGGGAAACAAGTCGTCACTTAGGATTGGTATGTCGCACACTGTGCCCGGTTCAGTCACCCCGGGCCACTTTACGAGCCATGGCACACGGATGCCTCCTTCATAAAGCCAACCCTTTCCCGCGCGCAAGGGACGATTGCTGGTCGGCGAACCCTCGGCGGTACTTAGGCCTCCGTTGTCGGACGTAAAAAGTACGACCGTGTTATCTTCAAGGCCTAGATCGTTGAGGGCGGTCAGCACCTTTCCCACGGCTTGATCCATACCCTCTACCATAGCGGCGTAGACGGGTTGATTCTGGACAATGCGATTCTGATTCTCACCCTCTGGCGAAAATTCTGTGTCGGCCAGGTCAAGCTTCGCCGCTCTTGCTCGATACTTTTCTTTAAGGTCCTTCCGGCCTTGTTGGGGATTGTGCACCGAGTAAAAAGACAACATCAAGAGAAATGGAGTGTCTCCACAATTCTCTAGAAAGCTCACCGATTCGGTAGCCAGACGATCAGGCAAGTGTTCCCCCTTGGGCCCATCCGTGAGTTTAGGGTTGTTGTAAGGTGAAAAATATCCTCCCGGCGGAGAACCCTTTTCATGCCCCCCTAAGTTGAAATCGTAACCTTGATTCTCTGGGTAAAACCCAACATCTCCCAAGTGCCATTTGCCCGCAAAGAAAGTTGAGTATCCCTGCTGTTTCAACGCTTCGGCTACAGTCAGTTCTTCAAGCGGCAAATACTCCAAATAACTCGCAGGCAACAAGGGACGATTCTTGAATTTGATCAATAAAGAACTACCCAGGGCCTGCTCGGGCTGCGGTCCCCCAAACCACTCTGTCGTATGGAGGCGGGCCGGGTTTCTGCCGGTTTGGATACTTGCTCTAGTCGGAGAGCAGACCGGACAAGCTGCATAGCCATTCGTAAATTTGACCGCTTCTGTGGCCAATGCATCAATATGGTGAGTTTCGTAGAAGGAACTACCGTAGCAGCCCAAATCACTCCAGCCTAAATCATCGACCAAGAAGACCACAAAGTTGGGATGAGATGCTGCATGACCGAAGTTTTGTTGAACAACCAAGCTGAGCAAAGTTACCCAAAATTGGGAAGAGAATAGAATCCTGTATGTTATTCTGAAGCGTTTCATCTCTTACGGTTCTTCAAGTGTTTTGGTTGATGCTAAGGCTTCAGATTGTCAATCCGAAAGAAGTAATATTGTCCCGCTGGGAGAACGCGGCGACTTGAGAAATCTGGATCGTTCCATCAATTTTTCCTATAGGTGCCGATCCTTCGACGCGGATCCATTTGGTCCATCGGGAGGAACATTTTGTCGAATTGAGCTTCAAGTGAATCACTGACTAGATCTAGATTAATCCCCTGCCTCTTGAGTTGAAACTCCATAAAGCTGTTCCCGTTCCGGGCAAGATTATGAAAACAATTCTTTCTTGGTAAGCCCACCGGTTGTTTATTTCTAAATCTATAGAAATCTTAGTGAGAGCTAGACCTACCTTGGAAATATCGGAATCAATACAAACTCATACTCATGCTCTTCTCTACCAGAGAGAGTGTATTCAGAGTGGGTTCGAGCACCCCAACTATTATCGCCTCCGACGCCGTGAAGTTTCCAGTCGATGTGAACGACATTGAAATCACGGCGAGGGAGATCATGGGGATGCTTTGCAGCTTCCAGATCTGCCAGTGAGAAAGGCCAGACGCTCATACTGAGCGGCTTTGTACCGACAATCTTTAAACCAAGTCCGGAAGAATCGAGGAGCGAAAGCCAACGCGCGTCAGTGCGGTTCCCAACGTCTTGCGGCCGAATGTAGGGGTGGTTCCAGTCTTCCACGGTGTCGTGATAGATAGCGATCTCGCCACCCGTTTTGCGGTCCCAGTAGGTTTCTTGCGGGCCACGGCCATACCAAGTGACTTTATTAAACTCCTGGGGCATGGCTAGTTCCATCCCAAAACGTGGCATGAGGGGGACCTCCTTGGCTCCTGGGATGTAGTGGGCCCTGATCTGGAGTATTCCCTGATGCATTGGGGCATAATATACATGATAAGTTGCCTCGACGGACGGTAGCTCAAAGTTTGCTCTTATGATGCTATTGCCGTCGACCGTTGTCGCGGATATGTCAGTCAGGCGGCGTTCGGCGGCCGTGTTTTTCCACACGCCGAGGCGTTCAACATAGCCATTGCCCCACTGGTTGTTGTTCGGCTGCTTCCAGAAGTTTGGCACCAAGGGTTCAGTGAAAAGTTCTGTCCCATTGATCTGATAAGAGATCAGTACACCAGTTGTCTTGTCGATCCGTGCGCAGACGTTCTGCCATGTGATGTCAAAGTGATTATTTGTTTCTGTGAGTGTGGGGCTGTCTTCAGCGGCAGCGATACTGGCATCTGGTGGGACACTGGAGAGTTCAAACTGGTCCCAGGCAACGACGTGACCTGCCTCGGCCCAGAGCGTTGAATCGGCCAACTCGAATTTAATCGTAAGCAGGTATTCTGCGGGATCTTCGAGGGGAGGTAGTGGTATCCCGATCTGTTTCGCTCCTTGCGGCGGAACATCGAGCTTGTCCAGCCTTCCCTGATCGACTTGAATACCGTTACGACGCAGGATCCACACGGCCTCAAATTCGTTGAGGTTAGTAAAATAATACTTGTTGCTCACAAGGAAGCGACCGGCAGTCAGGTCTGTCGGTTTCACGATGATATTCTGATAGACCTTCCTCACTTCCCAGGCGTGGGGGTTGGGTTTTCGATCGGGACCAACTACGCCGTTGAGACAAAAGTCCCGATCATTAGGCTGATCGCCGAAGTCGCCGCCGTAAGCGAAGAATTCACTGCCATCCTCAGCTTTCTTGTAAAGTCCTTGGTCCACCCAGTCCCAAATAAATCCCCCCTGGAGATGCGGATATTTCTCGATGGCGGTCCAGTAGTCTTGCAGGTTACCGATACTGTTGCCCATCGCGTGGGCATACTCGCAGAGGATGAGGGGGCGATCCGGATTGCCCGTGGCATAATTCACAATCTCACTGATAGTGGCATACATGGGACAGCGGATGTCGGTATTACGGCCTTTCCATCCGGCCTGCTCATATTGCACCGGTCGGGATGGGTCGCGGCTTTTCATCCAGTCGTAGTTCTGCTTGAAATTCACGCCGTTGCCTGCCTCATTGCCCAGCGACCAAATAATCACGGATGGGTGATTCTTGTCGCGTTCGAGGACGGCTTGCGCGCGGGCCAGGTGAGGAGGCCCCCAACTGGGGTCTTTGGCTAACGACTCCGGCCCGTATCCCATGCCGTGAGATTCAATGTTGGTTTCGTCTACTAAGTACATGCCATATTCATCACAAAGTTCGTACCATTCCGGGTCGTCGGGATAGTGGCAGGTCCGCACAGCGTTGACGTTGAACTGTTTCATCAACTTGAGGTCGCGGATCATGGACTCTTCTGAGATTGTGTGACCCGTGCGAGGATCATGCTCGTGCCGGTTCACACCCTTCAAGTAAATGGGCTGACCGTTCACATGTAGCAAACCGTCACGGAGTTCGACCTCGCGGAATCCGACTCGGCAGGTTTGCACCTCCTGGGACTGGCCGTCGTCAAGCAAGGTCAACACTAGCCGATAAAGATTGGGCTGCTCGGCTGACCACTTTGAGGGGTCGAAGATTTCCTTTTCAATTTTGGCCGTAACAGAACCATCGGCCGGTACTTCCACCGGAGCGGAGAGTTTCTCGAAAACAACTCTTCCCTCATTGTCCAATAATTCGGCACGGACCTGGCAAGTTCTTACCTCTTGAGAATGGTTGTCGAGTTCCAAGTCGATGCTAAGCGTGGCGTTCTTGTAACGATCGTCCAGGTCGGTGTGGACGAAATAGTCGCGAATGGTCGTATCGGAGGTGGACCAGAGAAATACGTCACGAAAGATACCGCTCAGCCGCCAGAAATCCTGATCCTCGAGATAGCTGGCATCACTATAGCGATAAACCTCAACAGCTAGTGTGTTATCGCCGTCCTGAAGATACTGGGTAATGTCGAAGGTTGCGGTTGTGCGACTATCCTCACTGTAGCCAACTTTTTGGCCGTTGACCCATACATAGAATGCGGAATCGACGCCGTTGAATTGCAAATAGACATGACGGTTCTTCCAATCAGCGGGGACTTGGAATTCGCGACGATAAGAACCGACCGGATTGCGCTGGGAGTAATTCGTATATTCCTTGGGGGGATCGCCCATCACACGAGGAGGATCTTTTTTGAAGGGATAGGTGATGTTCGAGTAGAGTGGCACTCCGTAGCCATGCAGTTGCCAGTTGCTCGGGACGGGAATCTTCTTCCAATCGCTAACGTCAAACTTTGGCTGAAAGAAATCGACGGGTCGGCTCGCTGGGTCGGGGGACCAGTGGAACTGCCAGTCTCCATTAAGCGATTCATAGAAATCGCTCTTGGTGGTATCTCCTTCCAGGGCCTCTGTACGATTAGAATAGGGTTGCGACGCGGAGCGAGGCGGGAGCTTGTTGATACCAAAGACGGCCTGGTCTTCCCAGTCAAGACGAACTGCTTGAGACGGCTGAGGTATATGGCAGCAGAACCATGAAGCAAAGAATAAGAGACTAATTACTTTACGAAACCTGTTTGACTGGAATTTGTCGAAAGAATGGTATTTGAATGAGCCAATTAGAGAGTGATTCATTGCTGAGATTCCTTAAGACTGCTGCAACTGCGAATGCAAGGTAAAGTATATGAATGAGATTATTCTAGCCTTTTCACTCATATCAGGTAGTGATCAGTCGCTAGGATCACCATTGCCTTCCGAAACAAACACCGTGACATTATTTTCTATCAGAAATCAAGCCGTGAGGGCGAAGCTGGGGGTGCTCGTTCTTATGCTTCTCAAGAAGTATGATTGCCCACCCGACCTTCAGGAAGCTGCACCAGAACCGTATCAGAGCAAGCCGAGGTGTTGTGTGGGGACAAGTGGGGTACGGTACTTGGGAAGAGGATTGTTCGGCCACGGCATGGTACGGGTCTCCTTTGCTTTTTCCACAAACGGTAATTACCGTTTGTGAAGCACGGGAAAAGCCGCACTCGCGAACGTCGCGAGGTAACAGAAACTCTTGTTTCGGCGAGGTTTACGTATAGTCGGGCTGACAAGATTTGAACTTGCGACCTCTGCGTCCCGAACGCAGCGCTCTACCAAGCTGAGCTACAGCCCGATGGGCGGCCTTTGCGGGCCGTCGGAAAGCTTGCAAGTTTAACAGAGCCACCTAATGATCACAAGAACTGCTCGACAACTGAGAGGTTTTTGTGCCTCGGAAAGCCCTTGATGCTCTTCCAGATTGTGGATCGTTCGTTAGGATTGAGTTTAATTATTCCGACTATACTCACATCTCCTCGGTTCGATTAGTTGTACGCATACCTCACTATTCAAACTGGCAAGCAGGCGGGTACCAATTATACCTTGGACCCCAGTACCAAAATGCTTTTGGGTCGAGGAAGCGATTGCCATATTTCGGTGCCCGATCCGATGTGCTCGCGCGTCCATGCAATAATTAGCTTTGAAGACGACTCCTGGATCGTGCGAGATGATGGCAGTCGCAATGGTACGCTCGTCAATGGACAAAAGGTGGAGGAAGCCACCCTGGGTGACGGGCATCAATTGCAGATCGGGTCTTATGCATTTGAATTTCATCTCTCCGATCAACCTGCCACGGCCGACACTAATGATCTGAGTCAGACCCAAACCATCGTCCAAGACAAACCGATCGCAGTCCAGCAGACGAATCAGGAAGTTCTGGCTGCTCTGCCAACCCCGGAGCAAGTGCAAGAGTTGGTGCTCCTCTACCAACTGAGCATCCATCTGCTTGGCTGCGAAGAGCCGGATGAGGTAATCCGCGTTGCATTGGAGTTATTGCGAGAGCGAACCAAAGCGGCGGTAGTCGGCTTCTTGTGGGTGGACGATGAAGATCAACTCAAACCCAAGATTGTCATTCCCAAAGAAGGGGCCGAGTGCGTTCGGCTGAGCCAGTCGCTCACCGAGTTGGTAATGCGTCAAGGTCATGCAGTATGGGTGGCGAATCAATCTGCCGGTGACTCACCTAAAAGTAGTGTCACGTTCGCCGATGCCGTGTGTGCCCCACTTGTGCGGAAACAAGCGAACGGAGACCGACTCACCCTCGGTGCGATTCACGTCTACCTTCGTAACGGAAGATTCCGACAATCGGATTTCGATTTTGTCATCGCGGTGGCGAATCTTGTCGCAATCTCATTGGTGAGAGCAAGGTCTCAGGCCAGCATGCGAAGTGATTTTCGACATCTGGTGAGTGCTTCTCCTGGTTACGATGAACTTGTCGGTGAAAGCCGGGTTATGCAGGAATTGCAGACGAAGATCCAACGCGTGGGAGCTGCTCCTGGATGTGTGCTGATCCGGGGTGAGAGTGGTTCAGGCAAAGAACTGGTCGCCCGGGCGATTCACCAGGCAAGCCACCGAGCCGATCGGCCGATGATGTCGGTTAACTGCGCTGCAATTCCCGAAGAACTCATGGAAAGTCAGCTCTTCGGCCATCAAGCCGGCGCTTTTACAGGTGCCGACCGGGATCATATTGGTTTCTTCCAACAGTGTGATTTGGGGACCCTGTTTCTCGACGAAATTGGTGAGATGCCGCTGGAGGGGCAAGCCAAATTACTCCGCATCCTAGAGGGGCACCCTTTCCTGCCGGTGGGCTCCACTCAGGAAGTGCAGGTTGATGTACGCGTGATCGCCGCCACGAATCAGGACCTGAAGTCATACGTTCGCGAGAAAAAGTTTCGTGAAGACCTCTATTACAGGTTAAGTGTCTTTGAGCTTCATCTACCCCCGCTTCGCGACCGTAATGGCGATATCGGGCTCTTGATTGATTTCTTCCTGGAACATTATCGCAAACAACGGGGCCGCCCGCATTTGGAATTGAGTGAAGATGCTCGGTCCCGGTTGCTGGATTATCGTTGGCCTGGCAATGTGAGACAGCTTCGTAACGTGATCGATAGCGCAGTAGTCCTGGCTGAGGACGATGGGATCCGACCTCGTGACCTTGGCCTACACGACGTGGGTGACCAGGAACTTGATACCTTGGAGATTGATCGTTGGGAGCGTAAGTTGATTATCGAAGCCCTGAAACGCTCCGACGGAAACGTTCCGGAAGCGGCTAAGTTGCTCAATATCGGCCGGGCGACGTTGTATCGAAAGATCGAACTCTACAACATTTCCCGCTAGCAAGGGGGAAATGTAGGAATGCAGGAATGGGGGAATGGAAGGAAATAGACACACGTCTGCTGAGCAACGTCGCCGATTCGAGAGCATGGATCGTGCGGGACTCTCTGCTTATCAACTGGAGCGGGTGAACCGCTTACTATCAACAATCCTCCCACAGAACGAGTTTTATGCCGCCAAGCTAGCCGACTCTCGAACGCAGCTTGATTCGTTAGAGCAACTTGCTCTGCTGCCCATGACGACAAAGGATGAACTCGCGGGGGAGTCCGATCATCCTGCGAATTTGACTTGGCCGGTGGAGCACTATGTGCGCTATCATCAAACGTCGGGCACGCGGGGCCGGCCTCTGACGGTGCTCGATACTCTGGACGACTGGCGCTGGTGGATCGATAGTTGGCAGTATGTCTTGGATGCGGCTCAGGTGACTGAGAGTGATCGCGCCGTGTTGGCCTTTTCGTTTGGACCCTTCATTGGTTTTTGGAGTGCGCATGATGCGCTGATCGATCGCGGGGTACTGGCGATTCCCGGCGGAGGGATGAGCACGCTGGGTCGGCTCGACTTGATCGAGAGAACCGGCGCGACGACGCTCTTCTGTACGCCGACGTATGCCCTGCATCTGGCCGAAGTGGCAGCCCAAAACAAGGTTGATCTGACCAAGACTTCCCAGCTTCGCAAGATCGTCGTCGCCGGCGAGCCGGGTGGCTCGATCCCTGCGACTCGTTCTCGAATCGAAACCGCCTGGGGTGGCGCACGAGTCACTGATCACAGCGGTGCCAGCGAAGTCGGTCCCTGGGGATATGGGGACGAGTCCGGCACGGGGCTGCATGTGCTTGAAAGCGAATTCGTTGCCGAGTTCATCTCGGTCGCAACCGGCAAGCCGGCTGAGTCGGGTGAGTTGGCTCATCTGGTGCTAACTCCATTAGGACGGTTTGGCATGCCGGTGATCCGCTATCAAACTGGGGACTTGGTGCGTCCCACCTGGCCAACCGAGGGCGCGAATCGATTCGTGTTGCTGTCGGGAGGTGTATTGGGTCGGGCGGATGATATGATCGTCGTTCGCGGCGTGAATATCTTTCCGAGTTCGATTGAAGAAATCTTGCACAGCTTTCCCGAGGTAGCCGAGTATCGGTTTACGATTCGTAAGCAGGGTGCCTTGGACAAATTGCTCCTGGAAGTGGAAGACCAACTCCAGCAACCTGCGCGAATTGCGGAGGAATTGAAGCTGCGGCTGGGCATGAAGGTCGAAGTCCATCAGGCAGACCCCCGGTCTTTGCCTCGCTACGAGGGCAAAGGAAAACGGTTTGTTGACGAGAGAGAAAGTAAATAATGATTCCCCAACCGACCGAATTAAAACTCCTGAACCCCGATACGTTGCAGATTGCCTGGAACGATGGGCTGGTTGGTCGCATTACGATTCGGGAATTGCGGGAGAACTGTCCCTGCGCGAATTGCATCGAGAAGCGGAGCAAGCCGGAGCCTATTGCATTGCTGCCGATTCTCAAGGCTGAAGAGACTCAGCCGCTGAGGATAACCAAGATGGATCCGCAGGGACGCTACGCCTATGCCATCGACTTTAGCGATGGACATAACACGGGGCTGTTTACGCTGGATTTGTTGCGCGAGTTAGGTGAAGTGGTGGGGGATGAAGGAATAGGGGAATAAAGGAATGGGGGAATGGGAAGTTCCTTCATTTATTCTTTGCCGAGGCCCAGGGGGAGGTTGGGAAGGCCTGAAACTCCATCTTCTTCGGCTCCTGCTTCTCCGGCTGCTGAAGCAGCCTCGCCGTCGGCATCTTTTTTCTTGATGAGTTTGTCGAGGCCGACGTGGATTTGCTCGTAGACGTCGTTGGAGATCACGTAGTACCAATCGCCGAATCGCTTATTTAGTTCTGCCACGCGCTCCTGGCCTTTCTTGACCTTCTCCTGGTACTCGTCGAGACGACGCTGGTTCTCCGCCTCGATTTCCTTGCGGGCGGCGATGATGTCGGCGAGTTCGTCCGCTTTGGCTTTTTCGTCGGTGGCTTCGTCGGATTCTGATTCGGCTTTTGAATCGTCGGCTGCTGAAGCAGCCTCGCCAGGGGAATCGTCCTTTTCTGATTCGGGGGCGGGTTCGTCGGCTGCTGAAGCAGCCTCGCCAGTGTCCTCGGCTTCATCGTTGGAAGGGTCCTCTATTGTTTCGTCGGCCTCCGAAGAAACTTCGTCAGAGTCCGCTTCAGTCGACTCCTTGGATTCATTGGCGTCTTTGGGGAGGGCGGGCAACTCCTCCAGTTCTGGCATCTCGATCATGTCCTCATTGAACCTAGCCATGACAAATAGATAGCGGTTGATACTGTCACCCGTGGCTGCGTCTTCACCTTCAGCGGGCTTGGCTTCCCCAGTTTCGGCATCCATTTGCAGGTTGCCGAAACGGAGCACGTACTCGACGCCATCCTGCAAGGAAGTGACAATTTCGCCTTCTGTGGAAAGGATTTCAGACTGTTTGTTCGGACCGATGGCAACGGGCGCAAACCCGCGCATCATCAAGCTGCGGATGCCTGCCTCATCTTTCAGGAAATCTTCTCCTGCCTTGAGGTCGTCGCTCAACCCGGCCGGCTTGCGCTCGACATCGACAAGCAAGAGATCGTCCAACCCATCGGCAAGCGCCTTCAGGGCGTCTTGATTCAGCTCTTCGTCCTCGGCTATTTCATAGGTAGCAAATTTCTTGCCTCCTTTATCGAACTTCCGAATCGACTCGGCCTGCCACTTTGAGTTATCGCTATCATAGGTGAGTGTCATTTCGGCTCGACGGTCCCAATCCATCTGGATGCCAGACAGGGAAAGCATCATTTCCGCAGAGTAATCCTTGATTGCCAACTTTCGAATATCAAAGGAATTGATCTTCAACAAGTCATCTTCGATCCAGTCATCGAACTTGGTGGTGAGTTTTTCGGGGTCGAGTTTCACTACATACACAACGTCCTGATTGGTGCGGCGGACATAGTATTGCCCTTCAGCGTCCTTAACAGGCTTACCAACGATCATGTCCGTGAGTACATCATTGTTGTTGTCGGACAAAACGACGCGGATCCCCACCCCTTCGGCTTGAGAATCGAGATTCGATGAAGTCGGGTCGATAACTCCCAATTCGGCATGCTGACTGGCACTCGAAGCGGCAACGCGGAGCACTTCGCGATCGATCAGGCAGGTGGCGGCTTCGGCCATCTGACGGGTCGCGTCTGCTGGGTAGTCCTGCTTAGAGGGAATTGACCATAGGCCATTGTCTTCGGCGACTTCAAACTCGTTCGTCGAGGCAGTTTCGGGGTCGAACTTGATGATCTTGAGGCGCTTGGACGCATCGATATCGAATTCATTGAGTCTCTGGCCGACGAGAGACTCCACATCGAAGGAATTTTCACGGGGTGCCACCACAAAGGCAGCCAATAGCGCCAGTCCTGCTGCGACTACAAAGGCCAGTGTTTTTGTCATTTCACTCATAGTTAACTCAGTCTCACCTATTTTTGACAGCAGGCGGAAGGCCTGCGGATATTATGGTACTCAAAGTAAAATCAATTGAACCACAGAGGGCACGGAGAAATGTGCCTTAAAGCGGCCTCACCTGGATGGGCGATTTTTCCTTCGATTTTTCGTAATTCCTCAGATTTCTCTTTGTCCTCTGTGGTAAATACCTTGTTTCTTCTCAGATTGAATTAAGGTATTTGCTTATCGCAATCTTGTCTTGGCGATGCCTTCTTGCTCAGCACCCCGACGGCGGAAAAATACGTAGAGTGCCACCAAGAGCGGTGGAATCGGTGGGATCAGGATCGCGTATAGTTTGTAGCGATCTTGTACCCCACGAACTTCTTGCTCCGTGGCGTAGCTGATCTGCTTTATCTTCCGACTGCGGCGAGATTCAATCGATTGCATCTGCTTCTCTAGTCGCTCTTGCTCGCGCAAGCGGACTGCTTCGAGTCGTTGTTGCCGCGCGATGTCACTGAGCCCCTCCATCTTCTCGACGGCGGCAACGTTTTCTTCAAATCTCTTCTGGGCCTCTTCGATTTCGGTTTGGATCTCTTTGACAAAATCTTCCTGCTCTTTGAGCGATTCGTCGCGATATTTCTGGGTCGCTTCGTCCACCTTGGCCAAGGTACGATGCTCGCGCGTTTTCTTGCGAATACCTATGAACCGGTCATCACCAGCCAAGGCGTCGATGATGTTCAGGATGAAAGTCACGTTTTGCGTAGCTGGCAAGATCTCGGCCCCGCCGCTTTGGCGAATGAAGAAGAAGTCGGGAATCATCCAGTCAATGTCCGTAACGACGACTGAGTTGATTGTGCGCTCTTTGACTTCGGTGGTGTCGATGTCGTCTTTAGGGTTATCTTCGACGGCTGCTGAAGCGGCCTCGCCGTCGGGGGACTCGTCGGCTTTGGGGTCTTCTTTCGGGGCGGCGATGCCGGCTAATTCCAGGTCGTCGTCGGTGAGTTTGCCGGAGATGTGTGCCGCCATGATGTAGGAGTTCTTGGTGAGTTGGCGACTGAAGACTTGCGAATTCTGTCCTTGCCGTCGGACGGCTAACGCGTCCACCGTACCAGCGTTGCCACTGCCGGTCACGGCGAGTTGTTCAAAATTAAGTTTCGAGCCTTCTGCCTTCGTGATATGCCCCGGGTAGATCAGCAGCAACTGATTGAGACCTGAGGAAATAATGTTTTCAGGATTGAAGGGTTCCTGGGCTCCATTTCCCATATCAATGAAGATCCATTGAGGATCGGCGTAGGCCCTCACAGTTTGGTCGGGGGCGTAGTCTTGCCACACAACTTCCATCGGTTCGACATTCACGCCGAGAATACGCCACAGTTGCTCGATGTCTCCCTTGGGAATGGGGCCTCCGCCGCCGCCGAACATCGCCATGCCGGGCTGTTGGCGCGGCTCAGCCGTCCCCGCGATATCCTGGGGAAAGAAATGGGGGTGCGGATCTTCGAGAATCGCAGTGGGGATTCCGCTGCGGACGGCATCGACTAAGTGGTCCATTTCTTCGGGACCCAGCATCGAGGGCTGGATCACCAACAGCACGTCGTAGTTGCCTTTGAGGGGCTGCGCGAGATCGATAGCACGATCATCAACGTCGTATTGCTTGCGGAGTTCGGTAATCAGCGGCCATTCCCGTTGGCGATCTGCACCCGGATTCAGGAACGGTATTCCCGTATCGACGATACCTACTTTGAGTGTCTTTTCTTGTGTCACGGTGGCAATCGACCGCACCAACTCATACTCCACAGGAATGCCCTTGTCGATGAAGGGGATCACTACCTTGCCAAGACCGGAGGTGACTGCCGCTCCAAGAAAGAAGGATTCTTGCGACCGCTCTCGGCCACTGGTGATGACCACATCGTGGGGAGTGATGCCATAAGTCTGCTCGGCCAGGACGGCCTCAGGACCATAGTTTTCGATTTCGTGGATGTTAACCTGCACCTTGTCGCCGCTCAGAGCTTCAAGTTCTGCCAATGTGGTTAAGAAGTTCAGCTTGGTGGAAGTGTATTCCGCAGGAACTTGGGGACTTACATAGGCATCGATGTGAATAGTGTTTGCGGAGGAATCGTTCTTGATCCGCTTCAAAAGTTCGATCGTGTCGGGTGAGAGCGAACTGAGCTGTGCGCTACTGATGTCGGCCCGGAGAAAATTCCGATTATTGGCCAATTGGGTCACTCCAATCGCAATTGCCAAGAGTGCGATTGCCCGTATCGCATAATGGCCAATGAGTGAGTTTCCGTCCTCCTGGGAACTCCAATGGCGGCGGCCGATCAATACCATGCTGATGTAGATCATCACGACAGCCAGCATGACAAAGTAGGTAGCTCCACCGAAGCTAATCACGCCGCGCTCGAAATCTTTGAAACGCTCCAACGCGCCCCATTGGCGAACCGTTTGAGCTACGGCTGGGTCCTTGATAAACCAGTCTGCGACACCAAACAGTGCCAGCGGCATATTGAACAGCGTGCCGAGAATGAATCCCACGGTAAGGTTTTGGGTCAAAAAAGAGGCGACCATTCCGATGGCGATCATCGCCAGGCCAATGAACCAGTAGCCAACGTAGGTGCTGATAAAGAGTCCCCCGTCGGGGTCCCCCAGTCCCCATTTGAAGACTAGGAAAATCGAAAACGCGGAAAAAAGCAGCGAAACAGTGAAAATCGCCACTCCGGCAAGGTACTTGCCTAGCACGACATCGAAATCGCTCGCTGGCGAGGTCAGCAGCAATTCATCAGTTCCCTGCCGCCGTTCTTCCGCCCAGATGCTCATCGTGATCGCAGGAATAAAGACCAGCATGATGAAGGGCAACCAGCGGCTAAGCTGATCGAGATTCGCCAGATTGCTGGAGAAAAACTCTGGAGGCCAAAAGGTAGCTAAGGAACTCAACACCACAAACACACAAATAAATGCGTAACCCGTGGGATTGGAAAAGTAGCTCACGAAATCGCGTTTGAAAATCGATTTCATTACATTGAAGTTCATAGCGATCAGATCCTGTACGGTCGGTCTCGGCGGGAAATTGGAGGGGAATACTGTCGTACTATCCAGCGACGGTTAATGCTTGGAAGCGGTTGTCGAGGTTATGGTCTTCAAGGGCAAGTTCTTGAGGTGTGCCGTCAAACACAAGGCGGCCTTCGTTGATGAACACAACTCGATTACACATTGCCTCAACTTCCTGGAGGATGTGCGTCGAGAGCAGAATGGTTTTTGTTTCGCCTAGTTCGCGAATCATCTTACGAACTTCACGAATCTGGTTCGGGTCGAGTCCTGCAGTCGGTTCGTCGAGAATCAACACATCTGGGTTATGCAGCAAGGCTTGGGCCATGCCGACACGCTGACGATAACCCTTGGAAAGCTTCCCGATTGGCTTGCCAATTACGGCCTCAAGATTACAAGTCTTGATGACTGCCGCGATTCTCTCATCGAGCTTGGCTTGCGTCATACCACGAAGGTTGCCAAAGAAAGTCAGCAGGCTTCGTGGGGTCATGTCGGGGTAGAGGGGGCCATTCTCAGGCAGATACCCCAGACTGTCGGCCCCCTTCAATCGTTCTGTGGCCATATTGTATCCGGCGACTCGGGCGTAGCCTTCCGAGGGAGCCAGATAACCGGTTAAGAGTTTCATGGTGGTACTCTTGCCAGCCCCGTTGGGACCCAGAAAGGCCGCAACTTCTCCTTTGTTGATCGCAAAGGAAACATCTCGGGCCGCCGCAAAGCTGCCGTAGAATTTTGACAGCCCAATGGCTTCAATCATCGGTTCGGAAGCGCCGGTATTCGCTATGGATTGGTTTTGCACAGTTTGACTCATCAAGTTTTCACTCTCGGAGAGTGGGTCAGAAAACACGTATAATTCGATCTACAGCATGACGGGGACCTCATCCGCCGGACAAATTCTCAGGCGACTAAGGTAGCGGAGGTGGGATTCGACCACACGCTTGGCGACAGGTGGCCACCAACGAGAACCCCTGTAGCAGTCGAATCTGCCACCTGAGGTCCGCTAGAGATTAACCCTATCAACGGGGATTTGTCTAGTCCGCACCTCCCCAACAGAGCGCTACGATCCAAGGTTCCAGGGGGTTCGCCTAAAGGGGAGAAAAATCTGAAAAAATCGGGCATTCCCACTTCTAAGCTCCACCGAGGCTCTCCAGCTCAGTGCACGAGGCATTCATCGCAGCGGGGAGATCAAATTGCTGGGCCCAATGTTGGCACTGCTTAGTTACGTAGGAATTGCCCAGTAAGCGGTCCAAACCTGCCGCTAGATTAGCCCCCGTGAATCGTTTGGGGCGGAGAATCTCTGCCACGTCAAGATTCTTGAGCCTGGTGGCATTGTCGAGCTGATCATAAGCCATGGGCATCACGATCTGGGGCAATCCGGCAGCAAGACCTTGGGCACTCGTGCCGATCCCGCCATGTTGCACGAGCGCTGCGCACCGGGGGAGAAGTCTGCTCATCGGCACAAAATGGCAATGCTTGATCGACTCTGGAAGCGTAGCGGGGAGTTGCTCGGGATACCTGGTCAAAAGAATTCCTCGGCGATCCAAACGCTGACAGGCATCCACGGCGGCTGCAAATATTTTCTCCCCCCTCGTCATCGCCGAACCGGGGGCGAACACGATTGGGGGACTACCACTTTGCAAGAATTCTTCGACATCTGGCTGAAGATTTTCCTGAACCGATTGGTCCCACAGAGGAAATCCTGTGAGTCGCGTTTGCGGAGGCCAATCCGGTTGTGGCGGTGCGAACCAAGCGGGAAACATTCCCAGGACTAATTGCGGGGAGAAATACCACTCGTGCATCACTCGCCGGACGGGAGGAAGTCCCAATTTGCCACGCAATGCATTCACTTCTCCAGCCACCAGGTGGTCGACCATCTTGTCAGCCAGCCAAAACTGAAATTTTCGCAATGTGGAAGGCACCCAACTTTGCATGAGCATGCCAAACATTTGCGGAGATTGATGAAAGCTGCGCAGCGCCACGGGGGCAAAGTGGACGCTAGCCAAGGGAGTACCGAACTTGTCGTGGTGAATGCGACTAGCCAGGTCCAGACAGTGGGCAACTAGAATTGTTTCGCCTTGGGTTACGTTAGCTGAGACGATGTCATAGAGTTCTCGCAGGCCGTTCTTGAAGCTCTTTCGTAGAACCATGATAGGTCCCCGCATCGGATGCCACAGGTCCGGATGATGGGCCAACTCGTCATACTCTTCGGCCGTGCCTAGGGGCAGGAATTCGATACCAGCTGCTTCGACGATCGCTTGAAAATGAGGATTCGTAACAAGAACCACCTGATGGCCGCGGCCGCAAAGCGCGGCACCGAGGCCCACCATCGGAAAAACGTCTCCGTAACTCCCCAGGGCCGTGATCAAGAATTTCATTTGCCGGATTTCCTAGGCCTTTGCCTACTCTGACGATTATGGGTGAAACCGCATCGTCGCAATGAGTTGCTCCAGTGGCAAGGGGAGCGGTGTTGCGATGCCAGCCCCGGCGAACAACAATGGAAAGCTGGCTTTGCTCATTCTTAGTCCCTCCTGAAAAAGACTTCCGATGCCAGACCCAATCACACCTGAAGATAGTGATGACGAATTCGAACTCGAAGCCGTCGACCCGGAGATTCTGGAACATGGCCGCCGGCGCGCTGCCAGGCAAATCCGCGAAACGGAGACGCGTGCCGCCCAGCAGGAACTTTACGAACAGCCCGAAGCGAGCGAGCCGTTTACGCTCGACGATTTCAAGGGAATTCGCTTTACGACGAAGCATCTGCTAATTG
This sequence comes from Bythopirellula polymerisocia, assembly GCF_007860015.1. Taxonomy (GTDB): domain Bacteria; phylum Planctomycetota; class Planctomycetia; order Pirellulales; family Lacipirellulaceae; genus Bythopirellula; species Bythopirellula polymerisocia. The sequence continues at coordinate 165,517 of NZ_SJPS01000007.1, read as the reverse complement.
CTACGGCAGTGCTATCGATAGTGATGAGCGTAATCAAAATCGGCAAATGCAATGGGGTCTTTTTTACTGGACTGGCGGCACTCGCAGGAGGTTGGTGGTGGGTCTTACGCAAAGAACGCATTGCAGCGGCGGAAAAGCGGCAGCGTCTCGAAGAAGTCGCTGCCCGCCTGGCCGCGCATACCAACGACGACGGCGAACCGATTGTCGCACCAAAACGGCCTGCAACGACCATTCCCAAACCAGAGGAAGTTCTCCCGGAAAAACCTGCGCTGAGTTTTTCGTTCTCAATCAAGCAAATCATGGGCGCCATGGCCGTGGCCGCGGTGATGCTGACGCTGGCTAGAATCATGGAGCCGGAAGGGGCCGCCCTCTTGTTGGGACTCATCGCGGTGATCGGTCTTGTGTTTCAAATCATGGGGGTCGAGCTGCCAGGAATCGTGGTCTTCGGGTGGTGGATTCTATTGGTGCTCTATTTAGTGATGAGCGTGTGGGCGATTTTCTTCGCGACTCCCGGTGGCGCGTAGCGATTCAACCAACCACGCTTTCACGTTCGTTTCAAGAACATCCAGCGGCACGCCACCCGCGCAAAGCACTACGTCGTGGAAATCTCGCAAATCGAAATTTTCCCCAAGTTGCTCCTCAGCCATTTTGCGCAACTCGCGGATTTTTAGCTCGCCTACTTTGTATGCCAGTGCCTGTCCCGGCCAGCTGATGTAACGGTCCACTTCGGCTTGAATGTCGTGCATCGCCAAGGCAGTGTTCTCAGCAAGAAATTGGATTGCCTGTTCACGGGACCAGCCGAAGTAGTGCATTCCCGAATCAACGACCAGACGACAGGCGCGCCACATCTCCATCGTGAGCCGACCGAAGTTGCTATACGGATCCTGATAGAAACCTGCTTCAAGTCCCAACCGTTCGGAATAGAGGGCCCAGCCTTCGACGAAGGCGGTGAAGTCGGTGTATCGGCGAAATACGGGCAACCCATCCATTTCCTGCTGCAGCGCCAACTGTAGGTGATGCCCCGGGACGGCTTCGTGCAACGAAAGTGCCTCGATATTGAACAGGGGCCGGCTCTTGAGGTCATAGGTGTTCACATAATAGAAACCAGCCTTCGTGCCATCGCCGGTCGGTTGTTGGTAATATGCCGCGGTCGTGCGGGGGGCAACATAGTCGGGGACCGGGCGAATTCCATACGACATCCGAGGCAACTTGCCAAAGAGCGAAGGGAGCTGGCCGTCCATCGTCTTGAGTACCAGCGCGACCTCTTGCATCAACTGTTTTTCGGAGGTCGCGTAGAACTGAGGATCGGTTCTTAGAAAATCAAGGAATGCCGCAAAGTCCCCCTCGAACTCAACCTCCTGAATAATCGCCTCCATCTCGCTGCGAATCCGCTTCACCTCGGCGAGTCCCAATTGGTGAACTTCGTCGGGAGTCATGTCAGTGGTCGTAAAACTCTGTACGCGATGGCGATAGAACTCGCGACCGTTGGGCAGCGCTGATACGGCAATTGTATCCCTCGCACGAGGGACATACTCCTCGGCCATGAACGTGCGCAGCTTCTCGTAACTGGGGACGACAGCCTTAGAGATGGCGTCGCGACAAGCTTGGCGTAGGCGATCGTAATCTTCCTCTGGAATCGCGGCGGGAAATTCTTTGAAAGGTTCGTAGAGCGTGCTGTGCTCGGGGTCTGACAGGATCTGGGCATCGATGGCTGTTTCCCATCCTTCCAGAACGACAGCAGGCAGCACATGCCCCGACGCGACTCCGGCCCGCAGCAATTCAAGGTGACCGTCCGTATATGCCGGAAATGCCCGAAGCCTTGCAAGGTAGTTCTCGTAGTCGGCAAGCGTCTCCAGAGGCACATCGCGGTAGAGTTGAGGAAACTCGATGTGGAAACCATTCCGCTGCGTAATTGGCATGAGATGGCTGCCAAACTCAAACTCTGCCAAGTCATCCCTCAACACTCGACTGAGAATGGCATGGTTGACTTGATCGGTTGCCGAGAGTTGCGTTACTTCGATGGCCTCCAGTTGCTTGAGGAAATCTTGCTTGGCTTTGTTGCGACGCGTGGAATCTGCCAGCGAAACCTTGTCCAACTGATCGTTGAAACGGTGGTCACCCACCGAAGTAGCAAAGAGTGGCGACTCTCGCAGCCGGAATTGCCAGAAGTCTTCGACTAGCTCGTTGAATGCCGACTGATTTGTTTGCTCAGCATACGAGAAAGGCAACACAGGCAACCAGCCGAGGCAAATGAGTAGTATTGGGTAGCGAATCATAATGGGCATCTTATACGATAGCCCAATGACAACAAGCAGAAAGCAAAGGACGATATTCTCTGCTGCGAGAGGCGGTCAGCCCCCAAAGAGTCCGATTAGTAGCCTCAGTCAATGTTGCTACTGAGTCCGCGTTCCCGGCGCATTGTCAAATCGCTGCTGATTTGCGTGTCGGTGAAAAAGAAAGGAGCCACCCAGGAATTTGCATTGGTAGGTACCACGACCGAGACACTCACGTTCGTGGTGTCCTCAGTGATCACGCTCGGAGTTACGGTAACCTGGGCACCTGAAATCAATGTAGCGTCCAATACGAAACGTGCGGCAGCTTCCACATTTGCGGCAGTGGCACCGGGGACGATGCCTCGCCGACAACCTTCGTAGACTGAATTTTCCACGGTTTGCCGAATCATGTTAACCCGCGAGAATTCCAGCGCGGCGAAGGTAAACAAGAAGAGTACGGGACAGCAGATCGCAAACTCTACTACTGTAGCTCCGAGACGGCTCTTCGCTTGTTCGTTGTATCGTCTGCGTTTTCGCATGGTTACTCTCCCTGTCTTCTCGGTTCGGAGCGTTGCTTAATCAGTAAACATGACTGGCAGGGTCAATGCGATCTCTTCAAAGATGTCTTGCAAGGCAGCCGCGTCGGGGGCGATGTAGTGGTTGCCACCCGTGGCATCGGCTATCGCTTGCATTTCAGTCGGATTGGCTTCGCCGAAAGTTATCGTGTGGATGACGATGTCCTCGGCGGCTGCCTGGGGAGCTACTGTGCTGGGCTGCACACCTTGTGTGTAAGCTCCGTCACTCATCAGCACCATCGTTTTCGCGGCATAGGGTCGCGCTTGAGCGGACGTCAACACCTCAATTCCCTTAAGAATGCCTGCCGAAATATCGGTCATGCCGTTGAACTTTGTGTTCGATAGAGCTTGCATTGCGTTTGTTGCATCTGTGTAGTTTTCGCTTAGAGCCTGGTTGATTGTTGCGGCATAGTTGGTGTGGCTACAACTTGAGTAGTTGCTTCCATAGGATACTAATGCCAAATGCTCCGTCTGTGGGGTTGTGAGTAAGGCATTCTTGAAACGGGTCACTGCCACGGACAACGCGCCCCACCGGCTCAACGACATATTCGGTGGCTGACAGAATCGTGAATCGCCCGTTGACATCACAGGTGCTGTATCGGTGAGGTAGAGTTTCATCGAACTAGAACGGTCCACTACCAGGCAAATATCTCGGTCTAAACGCACAACGGTGGCAAGCTGGGTTGGCTCGAAATCGAACACACTAAAGACCCTGCCGAACAACGTAGGTATGCTCCCCGAGGGGGCTGTCCGTGTACGTCGGCCGTTGACCCGGACCGCGTTGATTGGCTCCTCACCCGCCACGAAGTCCCAAGCGCCACCTTGCTGTTGTTCGGAATTTCCGAAGACAATGTCGCTGTCATCTAAGACCAACGGTGTGCCCGCAACCAGGTTGGCTTGGGCTAGGTTCTTGGCAGCCAGACGTGAGGCATCAATGTCTTGCTGCCGGGAGAGCGATTCTCCAGCGGCCCGCGCGGCTGCGTCAGTAGCCGAGCGAAGCCGCGTGCGACATAGCTGCATATAAGCCACGTCAACAGACAGAACAACGCTCGCCAAAAAGACGATCATCAAAAAACAGGCCAGGATGGAGATAGCACCACTACGGCAGTTTTCGGATTTGTTTTCACGGCGAGTTGAAGGATGGGAGAATAACATGGCTGAGGGCCTCTAGAGAAAAAGATATTAAGTGAATTTCATTCCTTGACCATCGTTGTCGTGACCGACAACGTTCTTCCTCCGAAAAACCAAGGGGGTATCAGTGCGTTTGAATCGCAGGGTGCGGTTGCGGTCAACGAAATCTGTGTCCCACGGGGCGTCGTGGCGACGTTCGCTGGCGATATCGAAAGGGCCGCACCAGAAACGTTCCGAGCTGCAATCAGCGTATCGAACCGCTGCTCTACAGCGGTATTTGTAGAATCGAAGTTGATCGCAACTCGCACGGCTTCGTAGCTGGCGATCGAGAGACTGTGGTTTAGAAAAACCATGTTGCAGGCCTCGATCGAGGCCATCACGAGCATTACGAACAGTGGCAGGACTAGCGCCAACTCCGTGGCAGCTACTCCACGGTGCGATTGAGGAAATCCTGCCTGTCTTGCTCGGCGACGATGAATAAACATGCCGGTACTTTCAACAGAGATTGATCTATCTTAAGTAAAGCGTGTGTTGCTTGCCAAACGATAAGTTGCAGGCAAACGAGTTGTGGAAAGAATAAGGTGGGGATAATTGCAATGAGGAGAAGGCTCCACTGTAAACCTATGTCAAACATCAGCCTCGGGTGGAAAAGCCCAGAAAATTTTCTCGGTCGGAGTCGCTAAACGATTGACCCTGTTCCGACTGTATCGAATATGTGGAGATACAGTCCATTTTCGAATCCGTCGAATTGCAAAGTCGAAAATTTAGCCACTAAAGAATGGCCACAGATATCCCAGCGCTACCTGTTGCCGCAACCAAAAGATTTTTCTCGCAGAGACGCGGAGACACAGAGGGAAACGATTTTATTCACTGCTGTCTATGCGTCTCTGCGAGAGACTATCTTCTTTCCAGACAACGAGTTGGGATATTGTGATATATTGTGTGTAAAAAGTTTGTCAGGAATCAAATATTCCGAACGTTAGTAACACAGAACACAGAAAAAGAAGGAACTCTGTGCTCTCTGTGGCTATGCTATCTTTGGGTTTTCTGACCTTGCAGTTTTTCTGCCTTTTCGAATCAGTGGGCTCAACTAGGCAACTCGAGGTTTATGAATCGCACGGTGGCAGGAGTGTTGTGGCTCATCGCGTTGTTGCCTCACACGGTATTGGCGAGCACGACACAATAAGCACGGCATGTAAACCATTGCACCGCAGCCTCGGCAGCGCTGCGCAACCAATTCTGGACTATCGTAGGAATAGTTTGTCGTCGTTTCACGACCATGGAGTCCGCGACGGCCGCTGGCGATCGAATTGACGATGCCTCGACTAACCCCCAGCTGGAGGGCGATCTTGCGATGGGAGAGGTGGCCCTCAACGAGTAGGCGACGGACTTCCATCACGGTTTCTAATGCCAACATATCTGGGGCTCCTTTCGCCGCCGTTGACAGAGTCCCAGATCCGCTTCGCCATCTTCGTCCCTGGTCCAGAAGTCTCCGTATTCGGGAAGTGGATCGCACTGGTCTTCGTCGGGGATGAACACATCCCAGGGCTCGTCGTCCCAGGGGTGGATCTCTCTCTCAGAAGGAGGCGGATCAGTGCGTGACAAGAATTGCTCTTCCACAGAGTTGGCCCTCCAAAATGCAGTAGATGCTCAAGAACTGGCATTGCAGGAAGTGCTGCCAGACAAGCAAGAAACTAGCAGAACCGGTGGCCAAATACTATACGCTTGTACAGTATTTTTCTGCGGGGTTTTTGTGGGCTATTTCGCGGGGGAAATGTAGTATGCGAACGCAATCACTGCAAATTGTGGAAATGCAAGAACTTAGGGTGAGTATTCAAATGTGTCGCAATTCACCTTTCTCAGTTTATGTTGGCTTGGACAGAATCCATCGCGAGGGCCACCACTTCAAGCTCAGCGGATTGGCTCGCCAATGCGACTTCGCACTTTGCAGCTAAAATCGACGGTCAGTTTCATCTTCGCGCGTTAGCGAGCACGGCAAGTCGCAGCGCCTGGTCCAACCGAGACGACTTGACGACTGACCATACTTGAAGCGGCGTGGGGAACTCCGCGGGGACCTCCGCAGCGTCAAACGCGATCTGAGGGCACTTGCTCCAGTGGATGGAGGAGAGCTGGCCGAAGCGCGCTGGGGGTGAGAAGTTTGCCCCTTGGGAAGTACCCCGCACTTTTGAGCCGTGACGTGAATGCTGGCGGAATAAAGAATCAGTCCCACCTGGGCGGCGTTGCGCGTTTCGTCGTTACTCTGTTGCAGATCCTCTACCTTCGTTCTCAAGGCATTGCCAAATAACGCCTGTCATCTGGTCTCCTCATTACTTGTTGGTGGCTTAAAGACAGACCGGAGCTTATCCTTCAGGGCATCTAGTATCACCGCAATTACCTTCTGACCTCCGCGGACGGCATACGCCTTGAGCTGGTCTTAAAGTTCATCGGGAATCTCGACCGTAATTTTTTATACTCAATAAATAAGGACTCAGAGATTTGCGTGCAACACTATTGCAGCAATCCCCTCAATAACTGACCCTGCACACAAAACGAACGTTTTATTTCAGAAATTGTCGGTAACATACTCCCCTCGATTTTCGCTTAACCTTCTATCCAAATTGTTGATTCGCCAGATGCCGTCTTGCCTGCTAGGCGGTTGGCCAGGAACTCGCTTCAGCGGGTAGAAGGAATTGAGATGAAGATTATTGAAACCACCATTTTATTGGCTGCCGTCGCCTTGTTGTTCGACAGCACCGCCCAGGCCCAGTCGCGGCTGCAGAAGCTGCGCGATCGTTTCGGCGACGCGCAGCAAACAAGCGAACAGACCAAGAACACGACTCGCGAGAATCCAATCCAAAAGCGGCTCCGCGACCGGCAATCACGCGGCACCAAAGGCAGCACTGTGTCCAACACGAACACCGCTAAAAACGTCGCGACCAAACAAGCTACCAACCGCGACTTGCCGAAATACGATTTTGCCATCACCGGCATCCGCGGCAGCGACGACGCCCTGATGGTCACGGTTCAGAATCAGGGCTTTATTGCTACGCCTGCCAACCAGGTACAGGTGACAATCAAGGACCGCGTTACCGGCCAGGTCCGCACGAGCCGAACGGTCCGCGTTGCCCCGATGGAACCCAACAAAGTGGTCCGTGTGCGTATGGCTTCGTTGCCGCTGGGGAATTCAGTCGTGCACGCCGTGATCGATCCCTACAGCCAGGTTTCCGAAGCCAACGAGCAGAACAACCTCCAGACCGCCACGTTCGACGCGCCATCGGTACCCCAAGATCCCAACCAACGTGCCGACCTCACGATCTCGCGAATCCGAGTTCAGGGCAACATGCTCTCGGTGTTAGTTTTCAACCAGGGTGCAACTGAGAGTCTTGCTGCACCCGTTAATGTGGAACTCCGCTCACCCAATGGTCAGCTCAAGGGGACAGGACAAGAACGAGTCGGTGCCCTGAAACGCGGCGAAAGCCGCCAGGTGTTTTTCCGCAACCTCGTGCTCGACGACGTTACCGCGACGGCCGAGGTCGACCCGCACAACCGTGTGCCGGAATTGAACGAGAAAAACAACATTCTCAGTACCACCATCGCAAACCAAACCCAGTATGCCCCGGACTTGATGATCACGGGTATCCAGTTCAGGCGTCAGCAGAAGGAAGTCGTGTTCACTGTCCGCAATGTGGGACCGGTGGCTCAGAACGAAGATGTCACACTCACCGTGAAGTCTTACTTCGGCCCGGGAAACCTCGCCGAGCGCTACGCCATGCGGGTCAGCCGACTCAATACCGGTCAGTCGATGACCTACACCTGGAAGGTCGAGCAAATGAACACCGGCATGCAGTTCGAGGGTGTGCTCGACATCTCCAACCGCCTGCCGGAGCAAAATGAAAACAACAACCGTCGCGTGGCGACGTTTAATTAGACAACTGGAAAGAAATGAATCCAATCGCCAGAAGCCTCCGCGAACCTCGCGGAGGCTTCTCTGCATTGGGACACCGGCCCATTACCCGCTGCGAAAAAGGTAGCCAGATCACGAGCACCTGCGAATTAGCAAGGATTAGCAAAGTTTCGCAACGAAACATTTAGCAGTGACACAGATTAGCAGTAACGCCGACGTTCACGCGCAAGTTGGCCATCGCGAATGGGGTCGCTCTACTCCAGCATGTGTATTCCATCCCGATTCTGCCGCCTGCCATGGATGACTTTCGTTTCTGCCCATGCCTGCTTGGTTCTGCTGGCGTCCGCGGCGCTCTCCGCACCTGGCACCGAGACCTCGCCGTACATCGTGCTGATCGTCGCCGACGATCTCGAAGATGAAGAAGGAAATCGCTGTCATGGCTAGATAACTGCATCGAGCCAAGTTCCCAGGGTTCATCGGCCCCCGCTACCAACGGCAGCTCCCGCCAAGTTCCGAGGTTTGGCACTCCGCCGCAAGTGGCCCCGGTCGAAAAACAGTGCTTTTGCCTTCGTGAATCAGTACTGGTACAATCAGTTCAGGTGGCAAGTGTCACCATTAACTCTTGCTGTGCGAACATATCGAAAGTGTGCCTTATGTGGTTGCGTGCTTCCGCGATACTCTTGGCTTTTATTTGCATCTCTCCGTCATTTGCAGACGACCTTCAATTGACCTTGGACTTGCTCAACAACATCTCCAACGATGCGACCAGCGGGGGTACGTGGCAACTCTTTGCCCGTAAACTAGAAACCAGCAGCGGGGCTGAAGGGGATTTTGGTGTTGCGGCCACCCGTGCTTTGCTTAATAACGTCGATATCAATACGATTACTTTTAGATCCGGCATTGGCCAACCTACCACCGGCGGTCCTTACATTCAAACACTGTCCAACGGCACGGTGGAGATCAACTATCAACAAGACCTTGGTGGGCCGGTAGTGACAGGGGTCGGTGTTTTTCCCTCATTCCGCCCATTTCAAGATCAGCTCATCGCTTCGGGAACCTGGCCCAGTGGTCCCCGGCCTGCTTTTGGTCTCGATCCGGATAGCTTCTCCTCGTCAGGTAGTTTTTTGTCGAGTGCATCTGCCCCCTTTGCGGCAATCTCTCCTGACAACACGTTTTCAGATGTTGTAACCCTAGGAGATTTTAACGATTCCGATACGATCACACTTCTTGATATTAGTCCCCATTTATTGACGCAGGCGGGTAATGAACCCCGCTATCATCCAGCCGCCGATTTCAATCAGTCGGGAACAGTCTCATCTTCGGACAGAGCTCAGTTCATTGCTGCTTTGTCCAACAGAAAGCCTTCTCCGCTTACTCCAGCTCCGGAACCGTCCGGTAGTGAGGCAGGCTCGGTCTTCTTTAGTGGGGATGTTGGTCCCGCTGCATTAGGAGAGAGCGGCACCATTGAGATTCGTATGGAACTTAATGGTACTTATGATAGTTTTCAGAATGGTGGGGTCGATCTGGGGATTCATCTCGGCACGCCTGGAGTGGTGAGATTCACATCTGCCGAGTTACTTAACACAGCTGGCCGGTGGACTAGTACAAGTGAAGCCTTCGACGACAACTCGGTTCGACTGTTTGCTGTCTCGTATTTAGCCCCAGGAATGCTCATAAGTGTCCCAGGGGTACTCTTCGCCACCATTGAATACGAACGAATTGGTCCTGGTTGGACCCCTCTGATTTTTGAGATTGGTCCCGAGACTCTAGTTGATGGCCGCTCTCTCCTCGGCAGTTTCGATGTAACCCAGAATTACGCGTTTCTTGCGAGTAGTATCGGTGTGCCGGAGCCGAATTCACTGTTGCTTGGCTTTGGTACGTGCGTGTTATTGTTTGCAAAGCGTCAGCGATACAGACTTCATCCATAACCTGCTCATAAAGCTAGCGGCCAAGTTTAGCGAAACTCTCTTTTTGTTGAGCTAGCGATACCTGCCAGCGGTCACTCTGTGGTCACAACTACTGGCATAATAATGACCACTTGCTAACCAATCGTAACCAGTGGCGGCGAGCACATCTGCTGACTAAAACAGGCTTCCGCTAAGTACAGCGGCGGCTTTATCGACCGCCGCTAGAAACCGCAACTCCGGCTAAGTTCCGAGGTTTTTGGCACGCCGACGCTAGGAAAGATACACGGGATCGCAAGATAGAGGCAAAATATGTAGAGTTGATTAGTCGATCATTTTCTGTCTGGAATCACTATGCATCTCATTTAGTTTGCACTCGGCATTATCTCGTTAATATTTGCATTACCTCTCGCCGCTCTTGGCTTAGGGTTGTTATTCATTGGCCCTCACGGGTCGGGGAATAGCTTCACGTGTTTTCGCTCTGTTTTTCTTTGATTTGGGTTTGGAGTGGAGCTTTGCTAAAGGAATGGCTCCGTGGTGGAAGTATTTCCCTGAGACCGACTCGCAAAAAGCTATTGCGACGATTTAGGCGTCAAATACTCCAGGAACATCTTTAGAGGTGAGCTGTCGAATCTTGTCTCCAGGGCTAAGTACCGTGGCCATATACCAAAGGGCTCGATAGCAGATTCCAGACTCTGCGAAGTTTATTCAGCCGCCACTATTCAAGAAGCCCTCTCGATCAAAACTGTTTTGGAAAATGCAGGGATCGACTCACTTATCTTGGGGGATCACCTCCAAAACGCGGTCGGAGACCTGCCTGCTGTTGCCATCGCACCCGAGGTTTGGGTTCGCACTGAGTACTCAGAAGTAGCTCGCGATATTATTGCGAAATTTAAAGGTGAACTTCGGGAATCTAAAGAGGCAACTGCGTTGGTATGGGAGTGCGATGAGTGCGGAGAAAGTAACGAATCTAACTTTGATATCTGTTGGAACTGCCAAGCTGCTCATGATTCATAACTGGCTTCTGATTAACGCAAGTGACCTTTGTTCAGCAAGCGTGAGGCACAGTAGATTCATCAATTCGCTATCCAACGGAGGAGCGCTCCACCTCCAAACACGCTGGATGTTGCCAAGTTCACAAGAAAGGGTTCCTGCCAACCTTCTTTTCTTCTTTCTGATTCAAGTTTGCAGGCCATTCATGCTCAGTTTGACGGGCGACTTGGCAGATGGACGTGATTGGTGTACCAGCCTCGCACCAGAAGGTCTGCACCTCAAAGCCCACCCAGACCTATTAGCATGGTCTTGTTTCCTTGGAGGAGTTATTAGGATTATTGGGCTTTATTTTTCAGGCTCAATGTTTTTCGGCTACCCCAGGAGAGGGGGTATTTTACCCTCATTGGGAGCTACGCTTGAGGTAAGCGCTGCCCCTTTGGTGACGCAGAAACACAAGGAGAAAACCGATGGCATCGAATACGACCAAGAGTTCGAAGTCCGATCAGATCCTAAGTGAATTACTACAAATCGCGTTGAAGGACTCTGACAACAATCGCCGATCAGAGAAGCGGTTTCCATTCTTTCGTCCAATCTCCGTTCAGATTGACAATCACAGCTTTTCGGCATTCACACGGGAAGTCAGCATTTCAGGAATAGGTCTGTTGCACAGCATGGAGTTACCGTTAAAAGAGGTCTCGATAACGCTTGCCGAACAGCCCAAGCCGCTGCACGTACTCATCGAGCGTTGTGAATCAATCGGTGAAGGCTGGTACATAAGCGGCGGGAAGCTTGTCGACCGCAGCTGCTGAGATGAATCGTGTTGAAGAAGTTTGACAGTACTTACTTGGGCCTGTGAGGGAAGGGTCGGGAGTTTTCTCCCGCTGACCTTTTGGGTCACCCTTCCACTTCACATCCCAACATTGGCTGGCCGACGTCGACAGTCGCCTCCGCCGCGGCGACTAGGCTGATCTCTTCCGCCGAGACAGCCTGGGTTGCTAGAGACGATGGGACGCCGGCGTCTACGATGCGAATCCGTCCAGCAAGCCACAAGCTTAAGAGGGTCGAAATCGCCGCGATCCAGCCAACCGTGCCAAAATGTAGTATTTTTCCATCCGGGCCCGCAGCAACAATGGCTCCCCCCAGATACGCACCCAAGCCGCTGGCCATGTGTTGCACCGAAGAGTTCGCGCTCAAGAATGCTCCACGGCGGCGCGGCTCCACGCTGCTGGTGACCATCGCCATGGCGGGGATCATGCGGCCAACGTTGCACAACATCAATCCGCCGAATACCGCAATCGCCAGCGCTGTAGGCACGGGGGGCAGATGCGTGATCAACAACATCATCACGGCCGAACCTGGAGCCACGAGGCGATACACATTCAACTTCCCGTATCGGTCAGCCAATCGGCCAATGATCGGCGACGCGATAAGCGTGAGCACACCCCCGGCGATGTAGACGAGTGGCAGTTGCTGTTCGGTCATCCCCACATTCGAGACCAGATAAGCACTCAAAAAAGGAAACACTGTGAAGCTGCCGATCATCAGCGTCACGATCAGCGCGAACGCTTTCAAGTGATTTGTGTGAGTAAACGTCTCGCTCAAGGACCTCAGTGGATGGCCGTGGTCCTTACCGACGTGTGTGTCCAGCGGCGGTAGAGCGAACGGAGTGAGCATTAGTGCCGGTATGCCAAAGACTGCGAGCACAACAAACGGCACGTGCCAACCGTAATTGGTTCCCAAATAGAGACCGAACGGCACGCCAAGCACCGATGCGAGCGCAAAGCCCGTCATCAGCGATCCCGTGGCTCGGCCGCGGCGCTCTTCGGGAAAAACGTCACCAATGATCGCCAGCGTCATCCCGCCCAAGATTCCGCCGAAGGCACCGGTAAATACCCGCGCAGCAATCAAAGCGTGATAATTGGGTGCGATCGCGCAGGCCAAGGTGCCAAGCAGAAACCCTGCATTGAGTGTCATGAATGTCGCTCGCCGAGCAAATCGGTCGACGATACTTGAGGCAACCAATCCTGCCGCTCCAGCGGCAAACGTGTACGATGAAACGATCATCCCAAACTGGGCGGGACTGATTGCCAGGGTCCTCATCAACTGCGGCGCCAGAGGCATGACGATCATAAAGTCGACAATGGTGGTAAACTGCACTGCAGCCAAGATAAGCAAAATAATCCGCTCACGCGTCCGCAGGTCATCTTCCACCTCCATGTGTTGATGCTTCGCCATGTCAGTCTGCCCCTTTTGCCATCCTAGGAATGTTGCGCCATCCCCAGAAATTGTCTCTACGTCCAGTTCCTAGCTGGCCATTATCGCCATTAATTGAAAGATAGACAGGGCCAATGTTGAAGTGGTTCACCGAGGGCTACTACTCTAGTGAACGGACTTTATTCGCCCAACCTACTCAGCGAGCCTTGCATTGACACATAAAGTTGATTCTCGAACCGATTGAGTTGGTCCTTCATCGAAGGGGTGATCTGCGAGTAGATCTCGCGTGCTTCGCGCTGGCGGCCGAGTTGTTCCAGGCTTACGAACCGGGCAGCTAGGGCGAAGGCGCGAAGCGGATCATCCGTCTGTCCTTCCTCTGCGAGTTTGGTAGCTAAGGAGAGTGCCTGGTCATATTGCGGAGAGTCGAACAAGAAATGGCGCACGAGTCCCTGCTCGGCGAGTTGTTTGTAGTAGGCGTCGGCATCGGGAAAGTTTTCCCACACTGCCCGCCATGCGGCTTCGCTCTCGGTCATTTTGGCATGGAACAACTGAGCGGCGGGGGAATCGCGTTTGGGGATCGTCGTCGCGCTGGTTCCTTCGAGGACGAAACGGGGCCGGACTGCGAAAGCGATTGCCCCACCGGCCAACAGGGCAATCGCAACAAGACCCGCGACTCGTTGCCAATTCCAGCCAACCGATTCCAACTTGGTTTGCTCGCGCATTAGCTGGCCCAACTGGGCGTTAGCTGCTGTGCGAGAACCGTCGGCGGAGATCCATTCCAAGAGTGACCACTCCTCCGAGCCCGCAGCCCAACCATCCTGGGCTGCCGAGGTGGCCAAGACCTTCAGATCTCGCATGAGATCACTGGGACCATCGTAGCGATCTGCAGGTTGCTTGGCGATCATGCGATGGACTACCGCGACGAACTCCTCGGGCAAACCGGCTTGCACATTACCGAGCGGGGTTGGCTCTCGGTTAAGGTGTTGCATGGCGATCGCCAGGGCCGTCTCTCCTGCGTGGGGTGGCACACCAGAAAGCAGGTGGTAGCAGGTGACACCCAAGGAATAGATATCACTGCGGGCATCGACCGGCCGGCCTTCGATTTGCTCGGGACTCATGTAGAGCGGTGTGCCCAATGCGACGCCGACTTCCGTGAGCGTTTTGCTGTCGACGCTCAACATCCGCGCCAGCCCAAAGTCGGCAACTTTGACAACACCCGTGGGACTGAGCAGGATGTTAGCGGGCTTGATGTCGCGGTGTACGATCCCCACTTCGGCCGCTTGGCACAGCGCCGAAACCACCTGCCGGAGAATATCCAGCACGGTCCCTGGCTCGAGGGTACCTTGCCGCTGGAGGATTTGATCGAGATTCTTTCCGGCGACAAATTCCTGGGCGATGAAGTGCTGGCCCGCCGACTCGCCTACTTCGTAGATTTGCACAATGTTGGGATGCACCAGCGCGGCCGCGGCGCGTGCTTCGTTGTTAAACCGTTGCACATAGCTTGGATTCTCAGCAAGTCGCGAGTGGAGCACTTTGAGCGCGATTTGCCTGCCGAGAGATTGCTGCTCTGCAAGATAGACGTCGGCCATTCCCCCAGAACCAATTTTGCGAAGCACGGCATACCCACCAAGAGGGCGACCGGCGAGGTCGGAATTGGAATTGAGTGGCGACGGATCGCTCATCGAATTACCTGGGGAGCTGGACGTCGCTGAGCACTCTTTCGGTAGCCTCGGATTTATTGAGCACGTAGAAGTGGATCCCTGGCACTCCTTCGGCGATCAACTCGGCGGTCTGACGGGTAGCGAACTCGACCCCCACTTCGAACTGCCCTGCTGATCCGTCTTCATGCTTGCTAAGAGCCGCGAGAAAATCCGGCGGAAGCTTGGCACCACAGAGCGAAGAGATGCGTTGAATCTGGGCCGCATTAGTCACAGGCAACAAGCCTGGTATGAGCGGGACATTGATACCGGCCGCCTGGCACTTGTCGCGAAAGGCAAAGAAGTCCACATTGTCGTAGAATAATTGGGTGATAATGATGTCTGCGCCGGCGTCAACCTTGCGTTTGAGATTGGCAAGATCCGCCTCGGGACTGACAGCTTCTTGATGAGTCTCCGGATAGCCCGCCACGGCAATACCCATGTTCTTGAATTCGTCTCGGATGAATTGGACCAACTCACTGGCGTAAGAAAATCCCCCCTCGACACTTTGGAAGGCCGTTTCGCCACGCGGCGGATCGCCGCGTAGGGCCACCACGTTGTCGACCTCTAATTCGAGCGCCCGGTGGAGATATGCGCGCAATTGGTCGGCCGTGTTTCCGACACAGGTGAGGTGTGTTGCCACAGGCAATTCGAATTTGCTGCGAACGTGGGCAACTACTTCGAGGGTGCGATCTTGGGTGGCTCCCCCTGCTCCATAAGTACAGGTGATATAGCTGGGCTGGAACTGGACCAACCGGTCGACATGGAACCAAAGATTCTCAATGCCAGCATCGGTCTTAGGTGGAAAAAGCTCGAATGACAGGCCAAAACGTTCGGGGCCATAGGCTTGGGCAAGGGTCGTCAACAGGAATTTCTCCAAAGGATTGTTCTGAGTTCGGCGGGTCGAACTATCAATTTTCGATAAACTAGGCTAAATACGATGAAGTTTGCATTCTGTTCCATTCTATCTTCGGTCTGCAAGTCTAGCCATGACCGACTCAGAGAGTGAATTTCCGACAGTTCTAATTCAACTTCATGTAGTGAGCAGTTTTCTTATCCCCATGGGACAGCAATTCGCTATAATCTGCGAGTTGTAGGCGAAGACGCCCCGTTACCAACCAGCCAGGTGAGTTAGTATGAGCCAGACAGAAATTCCTCGAAGTACCTCCAAACCTGCCCGTGACATTTGGACCGAAGTCACTCCCCAAGCCATGTACGACAAGCTCGTGGCGGTTTCCAGAAATCTGTGGTGGAGCTGGCATCCTGAGGTGGTGAGTTTGTTTCGCGATCTAGATCCCGTGCGTTGGCGACAATTGGACCACAATCCGGTGGCACTGTTGGCGGAAATGACCCCTGACCAGGTCGCTCAGCGGGCGTCCGAGATGGTGCTTTTTACACGAATCAATCAGGCCCACCGTCGACTGCGCGACTATATGATGAACACCCACAGCACTTGGGGTGCCCGCGAAGGGGGGGTGCTAGGCTCGATGCCCGTTGCCTATTTTTCTGCCGAATTCGGCATTCACGAATCTGTGCCGATATATTCGGGTGGCCTGGGTGTGCTTTCAGGGGATCACATCAAAAGTGCTAGTGGCCTGGGTGTTCCCCTTGTGGCCATCGGGCTTTTCTACGATCAGGGCTATTTCAAGCAACATCTCGACCGAGATGGCTTTCAGAACGAAGAATATCTCGATACGAAAGTCGAGAATCTGGCGATGGAGCCTGCCCACGACAAAAACGGCAAGCCAATTACCATCTCCATCGAAACACTGGACGGCGAGTTGAAGGCCAAGGTGTGGCTAATGCGAGTTGGGCGGGTGCCCCTCTATCTTCTAGACTGCGATGTCGAAGGAAATCGCCCCGAAGATCGCGAGCTGACCAGTCGGCTCTATGGTGGTGATGTCCGCACACGGATTCGCCAGGAATTGGTACTCGGTGTTGGCGGTGTGAAAGCTTTGCGGGCCTTGGACATCCACCCCGGCGTTTATCATCTCAATGAGGGACACAGTGGCTTTGCCCCGTTGGAAGTGATTCGTGAACGCATGAGCGAAGATGGGATGTCTTTCGACGACGCTTTGCGCGACGTAGCCCAGCACACTGTCTTCACCACGCACACTCCTGTCCCTGCTGGACACGACCGGTTTGAGGGCAAGCTCATCGAAGAGCATTTGGGACCACTGCGACAGAAGCTTGGAATTTCCTACGACCAGTTGATGGGGCTCGGGCGAGTCGAACCTCAAAACGAACAAGAGACGTTCTGCATGACAGTTATCGGCCTCAAGCTTTCGCGCCGAGCCAATGCAGTAAGCTCGCTGCATGGTTATGTATCGCGACGCATGTGGTCGAATCTCTGGCCGTGGCGCGTGGAAGAAGAGGTTCCCATCGGCCACATCACCAATGGTGTCCATGTGCCTAGTTGGCTAGCGCACCCGATGCAGTTGCTCTACGACCGCTATCTCGGCCCCGATTGGCTGGGAAATGTGGGTGATTCGGAAACCTGGCAAAAAGTCTACGAAATCGATCCGGGCGAATTGTGGGAGACTCACAATGCACTCAAAAGCCGTTTACTTGAGTTTGTGCGGCGGAGGGTCAGTCGGCAGTGTCGTCGTCGTAATGAAGATGAGGCCGCCGTGGAAGCCGCCCGCACTGTGCTCGATCCGAGTGCTTTGACGATAGGCTTCGCCAGGCGATTTGCTACCTATAAGCGGGCCGATCTGTTTCTGAAGAATCTCGATCAATTTGCCGAAATGATCGATGACGTGAACCATCCAGTCCAGTTCGTGTTTGCCGGCAAGGCCCATCCCGCCGACGAACCGGGCAAGAAACTTATCCAGAGCATTGCCAACTTGCGCAAGGACCCACGGCTCGCAGGTAAGATCGTGTTCGTCGAGGATTACGACATCAACGTAGGACGCCATCTCACTCAAGGCGTCGATGTTTGGCTGAACAACCCTCGCCGACCGCTAGAGGCCTCCGGCACAAGCGGCCAAAAGGTCGTCCTCAACGGCGGGCTCAATTGCTCGGTACTCGACGGCTGGTGGGCAGAAGCCTACAACGGCAAGAACGGTTTTGCGATCGGCATCGGTAAGCAACACGTCGACACTGCCGTCGGCGATCAGCGCGATGCCGACGATCTAATGCGAGTCTTGCGGGATGAAGTAATCCCATTGTTTTACGACCGCGACGTAGACGGACTGCCAAAGCAATGGATCGGGAGAATGACCAACTCGATCGCTTCCCTGGCAGCCCGCTTCAGTGCCCACCGCATGGTGATGGACTACGTGAAGGAAGCCTACCTGGTCGCCGCGGGCGGCTTGAGTTCCGATATGCACATGCCTTAACCGCTTGCGACGAAAAAGCGATCCCTCAGCCGGACTGCCACGCAATCCGGGTGGTGCTTGCGTGGCTCAAGTTTGCACTTGCGCCAGAAGGACAACGTAATTCTTACCATACATTTTTGCGCACTTTGGGCAGGTTGTGTAGTAGCAATACAGTTTTGCAAATTCTTCCCTTGGCCTTCGACAAGGGTTTTCATCTCTCCAATCCAGTTTCGCACGTTCCGGTAGGGTCCTTCAAACACCTTGGATAGAAATGTTCCCGAAATGGCAGCCATCTTTGCACCTGGGACATCTTTCGTTACCTCGATATAGACATCTGCACCCCACAATGAATTCTCGTCCGCCAAGACTACCAAGTTCTCGGGGCGCGCGTTCGCAGCCTCGATCTGGCTAACGTTGCGTTTCATGACCGAGCCGAAATTGAGTGGGACATGAAGAAAACTAGTGACTCTGTCTTTCACGAAACGCTTGTTCTCCCAGGTAAACGTTTTGTCATCCCACGGATCAGGATTGAAACGAGGACAGCATTCGTCGGACTCGTTCTCGCTCATCAGAATACCTCCTTCTATGATTAGTCTTTCATCTGCCGATACCACTCGACTGCGAGGATATCTCCCACACGAGCGGATTTGCCTTCAGCTAGTTCAATCTTACTCGATAGCTGTTGCGATAGTTCCTCCAGTCGAGTGCTATACTCCTCAGAAGTCGCGTTACTGAGTTTGGGGATGCTGAGCAGTTGGCGCGGAGTAAGAGCATGTGCCTCCAAGAATTCTGAGAGTTCTGCCAACTCAGGAGGCGGAGTCTTGCGGCCATCCGACCACCCGGCAACAAATGGTTCTGGGGGCACGCGTGATAGTCCTGTTCTCGATGCAGGAACCTTGACGGATGCGAACCCTGGTGAATTGTCGGGAGCAAAGAAGAAAGCATATACCGGTTGATCGGGCACTCCAACCACGGTCGTCTTCCCAAGCGGCATCCTGTTGACGCCAATTAGCTGGTTAAGAAATGACGGTCCCATTGCCTGGAGCCCCAGGATAGGATCGAACTCCGGTGGTGCCGTACTGAGGAACATGAAAGTTTCGTTGTTACCGACATCTTGATCAAATTGAATGATGCCCTTGCCGGGCGGCCTCAACGCTACTAGCGCTTCGTAATAATCAGT
Source organism: Bythopirellula polymerisocia (assembly GCF_007860015.1). Lineage (GTDB taxonomy): Bacteria > Planctomycetota > Planctomycetia > Pirellulales > Lacipirellulaceae > Bythopirellula > Bythopirellula polymerisocia. The sequence continues at coordinate 146,326 of NZ_SJPS01000007.1, read as the reverse complement.
AGGACGGGGAACGACGATATCTCCCGCGACGCCCAACAACTGAATAACAGTGCCGTGTACCTCAAAGACTCCCTTGTAGGGTCCAATCCATTTCTGGGCTATCAGGCGATACTTTCCTTCAGGGACGTTTTCGAATTGAAACCTGCCTTTGTCGTCAGTAATGACAATCGCCAGTTCATTTGCAGTCTCTTCCAACTGGTTTTGAGCCCAATCAATTGGTTGATAGCTTTTCTTCGCGAGTGGCATACCCGTTGCTGCGTCGCACAAACAGACGGGGACATTCGGCGTGCCTGATCGGAGTTCCATTACGATCCCAACAATCGCATGTGCCTTGCCTGTCTCCGTCTCGGCATAACAAACCTGCGAAGAGAGCACAGAAAAGGCGACCACTCCAATGATGAGTAAGAAGTTGGAATGGGCCATGATGGCGTCTTTCCGTTAGAACGACAAAGAGAGACCAGCGAACTGCGAAATTTGAATGAACTGTATCCGGGCGACTCAATGAATATATCAAACTAGGAGTACTGGTGGCAGCTGGAGATGCTGTTCAATGTGAGAAGACCCTCCTAGATTTCCTTCATCATGGGAAGGACATGCCGCATCCTGCCATTAAATAAAGACACACAACAGTTCAAGGGGCGTTGGCGACACGAGTAGATCGGGAGTACAATTGGACAGGTAGTTACGGCGGTCCGTTGGGCTCAAGAACATTCACCATCCAATTCTCCCATGCCAAATATCATTACCTCTCCCGACGACTCCGCTTTAAAGTCGCTGTGCGAACAGCTTCATCAGCTCGCAGATGAAACCGATCTCACTGGCCAGTGGCCGGCCGAGCAGTTGCGGTTGTGTGGCGAGTACGGTGTTTTCGAGTGGTTCATTGAGCCAGAGTGGGGAGGGCAGGCTTGGGATTTAGAGTCAATCGTAAGGGGGTATCTGTCCCTCAGCCAGGCGTGTCTCACCACCACATTTATCATTACCCAGCGGTCAGGGGCCTGCCGAAGGATTGCGACCTGTGAGAATGAAGAACTCAAAACACTGTTGCTGCCAGAGCTCTCCACGGGGAAGAGTTTTGCCACGGTAGGAATCTCGCATCTCACTACCAGCCGCCGCCATCTCGCCACACCGGTGTTGAGAGCCGAGCGCGTCAATGGCGGGTTTGTGCTTGATGGATTCAGTCCCTGGGTGACTGGTGCGGATAATGCACAGCATGTCGTCACTGGGGCAACGCTCATGGAAAATGGCAACCCTACCGAGGAGCAGTTGCTCGTCGCGCTGCCGATGGATTTGCCTGGCGTCTCGGCGGTGGACCCTGCCCAGTTGGTCGGTCTGTCGGCAAGCCACACAGGACAAGTGGTTTGCGAACGAGCGTTCGTCGATGAGCGGTGGTTGCTGGCCGGGCCGGTAGAGAACGTGATGTCCTTGGGTTCTGGTGCAGGCACGGGAGGGCATCAGACTTCAACCCTGGCCGTGGGACTAGCTAAGGCTGCGATCGATTTCATTGAAGCGGAAGCTGTTAAGCGCGCTGAACTTAGTGTACCGCTCGATGCTTTGCGCCATGACTACGAAGATGTTCATGACATACTTTTTTCCGTGGTCAGAGGTGAACCATCTTGCTCGACCGAGATACTGCGTCAACGAGCCAACAGCCTCGTGCTGCGGGCGACCCAAGCTGCGTTGGTCACCGCCAAGGGTGCTGGCTACGTACAAGGCCACCCTGTCGGCCGCTGGTGCCGCGAAGCGTTGTTCTTTTTGGTGTGGAGTTGTCCCCAACCCGTTGTGGATGCCAACTTGTGTGAGCTCGCCGGTATTGCTGACTAAGGATTTACTTGTAGGCCGCAAGATATGACCGATAAAGAAAAACCAATCGTCGTGTGGCACGAACATGCCGTGGCACGGGCTGACCGCGAAAAGTTAAACGGCCACCGTGGGTGTGTGGTCTGGTTCACTGGCCTAAGCGGTTGCGGCAAGAGCACAATTGCCAATATGGTGGATCAAATGCTCCACCGGCGCGGGGTCCGCAGTTACTTGCTCGATGGCGACAACGTGCGACACGGCCTGAACGCCACGCCGGAAATCTTGAATGCCCGCTTTGGCGAGGAATTCGCGAAACGTTTTGGCCTCGGATTTTCGCAGCAAGACCGTGAAGAAAACATTCGCCGGGTGGGGGCGGTAGCAGGGCTGATGAGTGATGCTGGGTTAGTGACCCTCACGGCCTTCGTGAGCCCGTTTCGTGCCGATCGCGATGCAGTGCGAGTTGGTCTGCCAGAGGGTGATTTTGTCGAAGTCTTTGTCGATGCTTCGCTAGAGACTTGCGAATCGCGTGACCCGAAAGGGTTATACAAAAAGGCCCGGGCTGGCGAGATCAGCGATTTTACTGGAATTAGCTCCCCCTACGAGGCCCCCAAAAAAGCCGAACTGATACTCGACTCAAATCACCTTACCCCCGCAAAACTCGCCGAACAGGTGATCCAACACCTAGAAAAAGCGGGGAAACTCCTATAGTCAAGCTAAATGATAGCGGTATTTGGTCGATATTGCTTTCGACATTGACCGCCGAGAGTTGATGGGACTAGATTAAATGTTGTGTGGAGTATCTGCTCCTCTCCAACCACACGGAGGTTTGATCATGGGTACACTATTCTCTCAAGTTCCTACAAATGATGCTGTAGACGGTCACACCGCGCGCGAATATGAAGCCAGTTTTGTGTCGGGCGTCGCAACCTTGGAGAATCCCCATCGCCAGCTCCGTACGGGTCTCGTTGGAGAAGAAGTGGCGCAACTTGTCAGGGAGCAACTCAATGTTCACCTCCCCGGTCGCATCGGCCAACTCAAGGTGAGTGTGGCAGAAAACTCTATCGTGCTCACGGGTTCTTGCAGTTCCTACTACACGAAGCAACTCGCCCAGCACGTGGCTATGGAAGTCCTCACATCTGAGCGACTAGTGAATCAGTTGGCAGTGCTGAAGGCGAAGTAACTAAGGATCGAGTGGAGAGTCTAGAGCCAGAATGTGTGGTATTAAAACCAGCTTTCCCTGCTCACCGCGTCCAGGTTAGCCACTTTTCCATCAATTTCTTCACCAGCGGAGTCAAGCGGGTCTTGTTGTATTGATCTCCCAATTTGCGGATCGCCTCGGCCTGCGTGGGATAGGGGTGGATCGTGCTGCCAATTTTTTTAAGTCCGACTCCGGCGGTTATAGCCAGGGTGATTTCCGAAATCAGCTCCCCGGCGTGTTGTGCGACGATTGTGGCACCTAGGATTTGATCTGTACCTCGTTTGAGATGCACTTTGGCAAACCCAGCCTCTTCTCCCTCAAGAATTGCGCGGTCTACATCCTGCAAGGGTTGCACGAACGTATCAACCTCCATTCCCTTTTCCTTGGCATCTTTTTCGTACATGCCCACATGGGCCACCTCGGGAGAGGTGTAGGTACACCAGGGGATTGTCAGCTTCGACTGCTTCGCCCGACCCATAAACAGCGCATTCTGAATGACAATACGGGCCATGAAGTCAGCAGTGTGTGTGAATTGATACGGCGAGCAAATGTCGCCCGCTGCGTAGATCCGCGGGTTGGTCGTCTGGAGAAAATCGTTGACCTGCACTCCCTTCTGATCATGCTCCACACCCACGATCTCCAGATTGAGGTCTTCCACATTCGGCTCGCGTCCCACCGCTACAAGCAATTGGTCGAGCGCTTCGTGATACGCCTGACCATGAGACTCGACAGTGAGTCGCGGCTTGCCTTTCTCTGATTTGATCTGGAGCTGCTTGCCACAACACAGCAGTATCACGCTATCATTTGCAAGCGCCCGCTGGACGATCTCTGCCGCTTCGCGGTCTTCGCGGGGGAGAATGCCATGCTCGGTCTCAACTAGAAATACCTGCGAACCCAATCGAGCGAAGGCCTGAGCCATCTCACAACCAATTGGCCCGGCCCCGATGATTCCCAAGCGTTGCGGAAGTTCTGTGAGTGAGAACAGTGACTCATTTGTGAGATAGTCGACGCTATCTAGCCCTGGTATGGGTGGTGCCGCTGCGCGGGCACCGGTGGCAATGACAGCCCGCTTGAATGAGAGTTTTTGGCCGTCGACATCCAGTGTTTTGGAATCCACAAACTGTCCCTGCCCAAAAAAAACGTCGACCCCCAGTTCCTGAAACCGCCGAGCCGAATCGTTGGGACTGATCTTCGCCCGGAGTCGTCGCATCCGCTCCATCACTGCGGTGAAATCGATGGCATCCGTGCTAGCCTGGACACCGAACTCAGCGGCAGTTCGCACCGATGCCGCGGCTCGGGCAGCGGCAATGATTGCCTTGGAGGGGACACAGCCGACATTCAGACAGTCTCCCCCCATCAGGCCGCGTTCCACCAACGCGACCTTGGCACCGAGTCCTGCTGCCCCCGCGGCAGTCACCAGCCCCGCTGTTCCCGCACCTATAACAACCAGATTGTAACGGCTCTTCGGAGTTGGATTCTGCCACTGCCGAGGATGGACATTGGCCTCCAATTCTTCGTTGAATGGGCCATGAGGTTGCAGGATGGATAAATAAGACATGAAAAAGCGATCCCGTTTCTATTTTGTTTCGACAGGCTCAGCAGGCGTTTCCTTACCGAAGTACCGCATGATCCACCGAACCGCTAGCGGAAAAATTCCTAATAGTACAAACGCCGTGCCCAGACGCGCTAGTTGTGTGCCTGAGAAAACCGCTCCGATACCTTCCTCGGCCAGGATTTGCAGCGAAGGCACACTGGACCCAGCATACACATAGACACATGTGCCTGCGAACATCCCCAATTGACTCACCCACCAGAAAGTCAGCGTCTTAACCGGCGTCAATCCCATGACTACGTTGATAACGAAGAACGGAACTGCCGGAATTAGGCGCAGCGTAAACAGATAATAAGGTCCATCTCGCTCGAGCATCTCGTTGAACTTGGCCAATCGCTCGCCAAAGTGATTCTGTACGACTTCACGAAACAGATAGCGGCTCAGCAAAAAAGCAATTGTGGCCCCCGTGGTCGAAGCGAAACTCACGAGTAGCACCCCGCGAATCAAGCCAAAAAACCACCCAACCACCAGCGTCAATACTGTCGCCCCAGGGAGCGAAATTCCCGTAATTGCGGCGTAGGCGACAAAAACCACTAAATAGGCGAGGGAGGGATTGCGCTTTTGAAACTCCCGCAGACGTGCCTCTTGTTCCGCCAACGCCTCCAGGGTCAACACATCTCGCAGCAGAAAGTACCCAATACCCATCACACTAGCCAGCACGATCAAGAGAACGAGCTTTATAACGCTGCTTTGCTGACTCTTGACGGGCATTTTTTTCCTACAGATAGCAGATGCTACTTTTTGGCTTGATCATTCAGGTCCCAATCATAGTCAAGATAACTCACCCGTGCCTGGCCGCCGCCGGCTAGGTCATGCGCCTCCTTGGGAACGAACGGAGCGATCCGCTGCATCTGCTCCGCCGTCGTGGGGCCAAAGTCCTCGCTAAACCAATCAAGAATCGGAGACACCGCGATCGTTTTCATTGTTTTATCGTAATTGAATTTGGTCGGATCGGCAAAGAATGCCTTGGCATTAGAGGTCAATTGCTGGTCGATCTTGGACGGCACATAGGCTTCATTCAACAGCCGAGGGCAGCCAATCGAAGCACAGACAATTGCAAAATGAATTCGAGGCTCTTGCATCTTGCGCAACACCTCGTGCTCCATCTGATTGAGTGAATAGGACTTACCATCCACAATAAGTTGCAAGTCGTCCCAGATATTGTAGCCGAAAAACTTCGCAGTGTGATTGCGGATGCTCGTCGTGGGATACTCGCGCAATATGCCTTTCACTGTGACCGCATTATAGGCATTGATCCAAAATGCCAGTTGATCAGCCTTCTTGGCATCCGCTGCGATAATTACTTCGGAAAGATGATCGAGGTACCGATCCAGCTTTTGCATATCAGACGAATTCTTTTGCCACCGCTCGTAGTCAACCATCCCTTTAGAATTGACATATTTTTTTACGAGGGTATCCCATTGTACATGGTCGATCCTTGCGATGGGTATTCGCTCGGAGGCGGTTAAATTTTTGCCAAGCGTCACCGGGGAGGCAGCAAAAGTTGAAGTTGTTTCAGCCGCAATCAGGAATGCCAAGGTAATGATTCTTCCCAGCGTGCTCATTAGATTACTCCCACGGAATGTATCGTTCTGGCCAACAGGCGGTGAACATCGCGATCAGACAATTCTTCTATCCTGAAGCTGCCGGGCCTGTAATACCGACTACACTCCCAAACCTCTAATCCTCTTTACGCTCCGTAGCATTGGTCGACTTAGATACAAACGGCAGCGCCAGCATCCAGTGGAGTCTTTCGGCCCGTTGTTCATCGCGGATCTGCTTGAGTCCTATCGTCATCCCCAAATGACCGTCTTGCGGTTGATCGCGATAGGTGCGAAATAGCCGATCCCACCAGGGGAGGTTAAACCCATAGTTGCTGTTCGTCTCGCGCTTGTGCCAGGAATGATGGACGCGGTGCATATCGGGAGTAACGACTAGCCAGCGCAAGACAGCGTCGATGCCCAGTGGCAGTTGAATATTGCTGTGATTGAACATTGCGGTCGAATTTAGGAGAACCTCAAACGTAACGACTGCTACGGGGGGAACCCCCAGCAACACAATCGCAGCCGCTTTGATCCCTAATGAAATCAGGATCTCAATTGTGTGGAACCGCAAGCCAGTCGTGACATCGATATCTAGGTCAGCATGATGAACCAGATGAAACCGCCACAAGAGCGGCACCAAGTGAAACGTCACATGCTGTAAATAGATAACCAAGTCCAGTAAGATGACCGAAAAAAGAACCTCCAGCCAGTAGGGTGCTTCAACCGCATTAAAGAGTCCCCAACCGCTCGCTTGGGCCACATAGGCAACACCGACCATGCCAAGCGGGACGATCAATCGCAACATCACATTATTGAGAACTACGAGCCCTAGATTGCTGCCCCAACGAGGGGCCTTTGAGGAACTCAACGGGCGGCGCGGGGCAAGGAATTCCCAAAGTGCCATCACCGCAAACACGGCTATGAATATGATCAGACGAATGCTTTCAACGGATTCGATCTGAGTAGCCATAGGATGATCTTACTATGCTTGTTCACTTCGAGGAAGCCGATTTGTGAAGGCAATCCGCTGCAAGGCCGGGTCCTCTTAGGCACACTCCGGCGAACTTGGGATCATCATACTCCCGTCCATGTATTTAACCGTAACTTCGGGAGTTCTCATCATACAGCGGCTCGAACACGAAAACGAAAAGCGTGGCATCCTTTTGAACTAGCTGCAGGCGGCGAACTTTATACATGGTCAGCCATTCGCTCATAGGCTCGCTCAGCTACCTCTGGCGGCGAAACAGCGTCACTAAGCCACAACTCCATAGTAGCACCCATGTCGCTGGTTCTGGCACCACGGTAATCACCACTTCGAACACGCGATTCGATGCCGCTGACATAGCGCCTGCGACTCCTCGTACATGAGGAGCATTCGATACGATACCGCCGAAGACGTGGCCAATCACGGTTGTGCCGTGCAATTGGTCGAGGTCGATAACGCCATTGTCGAAGGTGGCAATTCCCCGTGCTAGAAAGAACTCTGCGTTCGCACCAAAGTTCAGTGCGTTGTTCTCGCCGTCGAATAAGTCCGGAAAGGCTTCGAGAAGATGCTGCGAATAATTGCCGTTGCTATCGACCACCACCGCCGTCGATTGGCTCGTGAAGGGCATGTTGTTGTCCTGCACAAACATTCCCGTTCCGAAATCGTAGGTCATGAGCGAAATTCCTCCCAACAGTAATTCATGCATAGTCCCTTCAGCGGCCGAGTAGAGCCCCACCTTGGCGGAGTGGTATTGATTCATTGCCTGCTTAAAGGTCCCAGGCGCTGTGGGATCTGCCATCGTGGGTTGACCGGTATAGTCAATCTCTACTGGCACAGTCCACACCCCATTGTCAGGGGTAAAGACGCCTGCCAACACGGTGATCCCTTCCTCTAAGGTCCCGCTATTGCCAGGCTTCAAAACGGGAAACACGTTCAGGTCGCGGCGACGATACGCATCGATTTGCGGGGTCATGGACGGATTGGCAATCGAAAGTGTTGTGCCATCATCCATGATGTCGAACGAGCGAATCTGATTCGAGTAGCCCCCGTTCTTGCCGGGCGTGTACCCCCCTACGAAATCCTGACCGAAAATCAGGTGAGTTCGCCCGTCAATTTCATACATCGCTCCACCGGTAATCTTAAACAACGGATCGTTGATCTGTCGGATATGGTCCACAGCCTGCCCCGTGCCGTTGACCACCCAATCAACGATGCCATCTAGATTGATCGCCGAAAGCGTATCGAAAGTGGTGAACCCTGCCCCGGAACCCGGAATGCCATAGCCGCCTGTGATGTAGAGTCGATCTCCAATGTGTGTGAACTGCTGATTTGTCGGAGTGAGCGAAGCGATCTGGTTCGCACTTAGTCCCGACGACCCATCCTCCAACGAACGACTCCACGATTGGTGCGTCGCCGGGTCGATCACCCACACGTCGTGGTTCTGAAACTGTGCCGGAAAATTAAGCGACCCAGAATTCGTAAAATCATGCAGGCCATTCGTACGACCGGCAATCAAAACCCACTTGCCGTCATGGACGGCGGCAGAATAGGAGTGCAATGTCGGCAACGATGCTGAACCAAAGGAGGTCTCCCGCAACGCCACTTGATAAGGAAGCGGAGAATTCACCTGCACCGGCGAGAAGTCTGGCGTCTGATTCTGGGCTGCACAGAAGAAGATCCCTGTGTGGCCAACAATTAGCCCAACTACTATGGTAAACAACTTCTTATGCACTCAGGTTCCTCTTCAATTTCGTGATACAGATGTTTCCCTTGGTGGATTTCTTAGTTTCGGATTCATGGAGCACCGACGCAGGCGTATCTTCATTCTCGTCGAAAGGAGCTTGCTTAAATGCCGGTAGCCAAAGAAAGCTAGAAAGAATCTGTGCGTCTATAAAACTGTCAGACGCGCATTACGGCATAAGAACGATTACCAACATTTAATGTGTGAGATCGAGCGAAACTCGTTGTTTTTTTGCAACCACAAGTCAGCAAATCAATAAATCCGAGTACGCCACACCTACCATTTATAATACCGAAGACATACGAGGGTGTCAAAGTTGTTGGAATCGGATTACTGTCCCATGATACAGAAACGCGAGAATTCGTCGAATGCACTGCCCTGCCGCTACGAGGCATGCTGTCGTCGAGAGCTACTCAATCACGTCTATATCTCGCACCACTGCAGCATCCTCAACGGCCACGCGAAAACAACTTTCAGGGTGATTGTTCCAAAACTCTCGCAAGCCGTCGGGGCAATCAGCATCGAGCAGGTTCTGAATAAGTGACACGGGTAAGAATACGGGATGCCCCCCCTGCCCTTGATACTCAGGCATGACGGCTCTTGTGGAATTCGCACTGGCCGCGGTCAGGATGTGCTGCAATGTTTCTGGCAAAACTTGAGGATGATCCCCAAGTTGTAGTAGCACATCGACCCCCGCGTCGATGGCTTGAGCCGCGCGGAGACCGACTTTCACGGAGTCAAACATTGCCGCGTCCGCATCAGCGGTCACGCTGGAAAACTCCCGATCCCCTAGGGCCGCGATCACTTCCTTGGCACGATGCCCCACGACGACGATCATCGATTGACACTCGCTTGCAATGGAATCGAATGCCGCTGCCACGAGGGGCTTTTCTCCCTCTGCGGTCGGAACAAGGTGAAATTGCTTGCGGCCCCCCATGCGCCGACCACGTCCCGCCGCGAGCAGCACACCTACTGGTTGATCGCGCGCCACTTCACTTCGGTAGGCCATTGCGGGCAACTTGTGGTTTAGTAATGGCCAGTGCTGCAGGGGAATCGCTCATTGGCAGACTTCGCCGCACGATGCCATCGTACTTGTACAACGCCCCAGCGATCGCTGGGGCTGTGGGGACTAAGCCGATCTCTCCCACCCCACGGGCACCGAACGGGCACTCGGGATCAGGCTCTTCAACGTACATCAACTCCATCTCAGGCATCTGGTGGCTACGCAAGACGCCGCAATCGTTCATCTTCTTGGCCTGAATGACGCCCCCCTCGCTCTGAAAATCTTCGGTAAGTGCGTAACCGATTCCCATATGCAGCGAACCGTACATTTGCCCATCGAGCTGCACCGGATTTAGCACCCGACCTACGTCATGAGCAGCGACCATCTTCGTCAGCCGGCCCTCGTCGTCGAGTATCGCCACCTGTGTGGCGAATCCGTAAGTGAGATGCGTCTTTGGGCCGCCTGGCTTGTCGACGTCGTAGCCAAGCTTGCTTGTGTAGTCGCAAATCCACTCACCCTGAAACACCTGACCGACAAGCTGCGAGAGTGTCTTGCCACTATCCAGGACGTTTTTCAGCGACGCACCTGCGGCGGCTATCGAATTGCCGGCAAGTACCGTGGCGCGACTTGCGGTCGTCTGGCCGCAGTTGAGTTTCAGAGTCGTGTCGGTCGATACGGTGAAATATTCTGGCGGCAAACCCGTTGCCTCGACTGCAAATTGAATGCAAAGGGTAAAGAGCCCCTGCCCCATTTCGGTGAAGCCGGTGCGAATATGGATCGTTCCCTCATCTTCAACAGTAAGTGCAGCACGACCAATGTCTGGCATGCCGTTCCCAATGCCTACGTTCTTGATCCCACAAGCGATCCCCGCATACGGGGCGCTCTTGTAAATCTCGCGAACCGCTTCGAGTGTTTTTCGCAGTCCAAATGGCTTGTCGAGAATTTGCCCTGTGGCAAAAGCCTCGCCCGGCTCGAGGATGTTACGATCCCGCATGTCGTAGGCGTCGATGCCAACCTTCTCGGCCAGCCGATCAAGCAAGCCTTCGATGGCGAATGCCGCTTGATTAGCACCAAACCCCCGCATTGCGCCGCAGGGAGGATTGTTCGTGTAGACCGCCAGCGATTCCATGTCGATTGCCGGTACTCGGTAGGGTCCCGTGCAATGTCCGCCGGCACGTTCGAGCACCTTGGCACCGACTGAGGCGTATGCTCCCTTGTCGCCAATGATCCGTGCCTTCACGGCTAAGATGTGTCCCTCAGAGTCGCAGCCGATCTTATAGTCCAACTCGATCGGATGCCGCTTGGGATGAATCCGAAAACTCTCGGGCCGTGTGAGCGTCATTTTCACGGGGCGACCTACCAACCACGCCATCAGCGCGGTCTGGGCCTGGATCGACATATCTTCTTTGCCCCCAAACGCCCCGCCGTTGCTCACCAGTTCGACCTGGACTCGCTCGGGGTCGATCCCCAACACAGATGCGATCTGGCGTTGATCGTCGTAGACTCCCTGGCCTTGTGTGTAGACGAACAATCCTTTTTCGACTGGCCTCTGATTCGACCAGTCCGGGGGGGTGTTCTCATCGAGTGGTATCACGAGACAGGCTTCGGGTTCGAGAAACAGATGCTCGATCCGCTGCGTGATATAGGAGTCTTCAATCACAAACGCCGATTCGCGGAATCGTTCTTCGACATCTCCACGCTTGAGCGAAGATTTGCTGAGCAGATTCGACTCCAAATGCGGATGCACCCGCGGGGCGTCCGGCTCTAAGGCGGCGCGAGGACTGGTTACTGGCTCGAGAACTTCATACTGAATATCGATTAACTCCGCTGCTCGGCGTGCGAGGCGTTGATTGTCGGCCACCACGCCGGCGATCACATCCCCCGTGCAACGGGTCACGTCGTCGATTCCCACGAACACGGGCCAATCCTTCGCGATGAGTCCTACCAGGGGATCGCCCGGCACATCGGCGGCCGTCACCACGCGATGTACTCCTGGAAGCGCGAGCGCGCAGCTGGCATCGATCGAGAGTACCTTGGCTCGCGGGTGATCGGTCAGCCGAACGGCACCGTAGAGCATGTCCGGCACGGTCATGTCGTCAATAAATTTGCGATCTCCCAACACGGCGTCGTGCCCAGTGTATCGGGGGAGATTGGTCCCCACCTTGCCGGACAACTCTTCGGCCGTAGGGTCGGGGAGCGATTCCCCGCGGCGAAGCTTGGCATATTGCTCAATGCTATCAACGATCTGCGCATAACCAGTGCAGCGGCAAAGGTGCGGCTTGAGCGCGGTGGCGATTTCTTCGCGCGAGGGCTCGGGGTTCTTGTCACATAGTCCGACGCCCCGCATTGCCATGCCAGGAATGCAGAAGCCACACTGCACACCGCCACAGCGCACAAATGAATCGGCAATCTGCTGGCGATGCTCTTCGTCGAGCCCTTCGAGTGTGGTGATCGTTTTACCGGCGGCCTTGGCGGGCTTGATGGCACATGAGAGCACCGGCTTGTCGTCCATGAGAATCGTACAGCAACCGCACTGAGCCTGGGGCTGGCACCCATTCTTGGGAGACGTGATCCCGAGGTAGTCTCGCAGCACATCGAGCAGGGTCAACTCATCATCCGCAGGGAATTGGACCTCGACATCGGCACCATTAATTTGGCAAACGAGCGTCTGAGAATTTTCGGTGACAGTAGCCACGAGTGTTGGCCTCCCTAAAAGTGTGTACGGCAGCTCGAAAATCTGGAAACCCGCTTTGCAGTCTTCCGCCTTCAGCCAACCAAGTCTGGGATCGCAGTGGCCAACTCTTGCCCGGCGTCGGCCGGACTATCCTTCCACCGACTCTAGTTTGCCATAGAACTGGTCTCCATACAAGCAGAATATGCTTGCTCCGCATGGACATGCCGCTGCATTCTGGTAGATTGCTCCGATTATGAAAAATAGCAACCCATTCCACGCTGCCGCGAAAAAGTACGAAAAAAAGATGGTCCGCTTCTTGCGAGATCTGATTGCTATCCCCAGCGAGTCGGCCGAAGAAGGACCTGTGATTGACCGCATCCGCGAGGAGATGGAAGCCACCGGGGCTTTCGACAAGATTTGGACCGACAAGCTCGGCAACCTGCTGGCCCAAGTCGGAAAACCAGGGCCTGGCAAAAAGCTCATCGCTATTGATGCCCACGTCGATACCGTCGGTGTGGGCAATCGTGGTGAATGGCAGCACGATCCCTACAAGGGCAAGGTCGCCGACGGAAAAGTCTGGGGACGCGGCGCCGGAGACCAGGAGGGGGCCATCCCGGCGATGGTCTACGCCGCCAAGATCATGCGCGATCTCAAGGTCGATCTTACTGAGTACTACTTGCTGCTGACCTGCACGGTGATGGAAGAAGACTGCGACGGACTCTGTTGGCAGTACATCGTCCAGGAAGACAAGATTCGCCCCGATGTGGTGGTGGTCACAGACTCCACCAATTGCACCATCCTCCGCGGCCAGCGCGGTCGCATGGAAATCGGCGTCACCTGCGACGGCAAATCGTGCCATGGTTCGATGCCCGAGAAGGGAGACAATGCGGTCTACAAAATTGCCAAGGTGGTCCGTGAGATCGAGGCACTCAACGAACGCCTTCCCCGTGACGAGTTTCTTGGCAAGGCAACGATCACTGTGAGCTATATCGACTGCAAGACCCCTAGCCTATGTGCAGTTCCTGGCCAAGCCTACATCCATCTCGACCGGCGACTCACAGTCGGCGATACCAAACAGTCGGCGGTCGCCGAGGTGAAAGACGCGGTCAAACGCGCTGGAGTGAAAGCGAAGGTCGAAGTGCTAAGCTACGCTCGACCCAGCTATACGGGCCTGGAATATGAAACGGAGAAATACTTTCCCACCTGGTGCTTCGATGAAGACTCCCCTCAGGTGCAAGCGGCAATCAAAACCCATCGCGACGTGTTGGGCAAGCCGCCGGTTGTGCATCGCTGGACCTTCAGTACGAACGCTGTCTCAATTGCCGGCATGTACGACATTCCCTGCGTCGGGTTTGGTCCTGCCCCTGAGAATGTGGCGCATACTGTGAATGACTCCGTGCCGATCGAGCATCTGGTCGATTGCGCCGCTTTCTACGCCGCCTTCGGACAGAGTTATTGCGACCTTGCCGCCGGACGACCCAACGAAACAAATATGACGTTCAAAAGAAAAAAGTCATAATCAATAAAGAAAGTGAACCCATGGCAGACCTCAAAGGCCGCGACTATATCGAAACCAATGACCTCACCCAAGATGAACTCGATCTGCTGTTGGACACTACGACGGAACTCAAAGAAAAATTCCATCGGGGTGAACCGACGCAGCTTTTGCCGCATCAAACAGCGTTTCTGTTGTTCTTCGACAAGTCAACCCGGACCCGCAACGCTTTTGAAGCAGGCATGACCCAACTCGGGGGACACGCTCATTTCCTCGATGCCGACGTGACCCAAATTAGCCACGGCGAGACCCCTGCCGACACGGGTAAAATTCTGGCCTCGATGGGCCACGGAATCTGCATCCGCCACGACCTGATCCTTGACCAGGGCAACCGCTACATGCGCGAAATGGCCCAGGCCTCCGATGTGCCGATCATCAACATGCAGTGCGACGTGGATCATCCCACGCAAACACTAGCGGACCTGCAAACCATGCGCGAACTTTTTGGCACCGACTTGGCCGGGAAGAAAATCGCCGTGAGTTGGGCTTTTGCTCCCTCGTATGCCAAGCCTTTGAGCGTGCCACAGGGACTTATCACGTTAATGACCCGGTTCGGCATGCATGTAACGTTAGCTCATCCACCAGGCTACAACCTGGTGGGTCGTACCCTCGAAGCGGCTAAAATGAATGCCTCGGCCTCGGGGGGGAAATTCGAGATCGTCGATGATATGGACGCCGCATTTGAGAATGCTGACGTCGTGTATCCCAAGAGTTGGGGCGTGTACGACCTGATGCTCGCCCGACAGAATGCCACAACTAAAGAAGAAATCGGTGAGAACCAACAAGCGTGTCTCTCCATGAACGCGAAATACAAAGATTGGATTTGCGACGACCGCCGTATGAAACTCGCCAAGAAGTCGGCCGTCTACATGCACTGCCTCCCCGCGGATCGTGGTTCGGAAGTAACGGACTCTGTTATCGACGGTCCTCAGTCGGTTGTGTTCCCGGAAGCCGAGAATCGCCTGCATACCGCCAAGGCGATTATGGCCTGCACGATGCGCGAGCGCCCTTTTTCATGACCATCCGGCTCGCTAACTAGAACTATCAATCCTCGATGCCGTCCGTCACGCCTCAAAAGCTGGTCATCGCACTCGGTGGAAACGCTATTAGCGTTCCAGGTGAACAAGGCAACATCGATGAGCAATTCGCCCATACTCGCCAAACGGCTCGCATCTTAGTCGATGCCTTTCTCGCTGGGTATCAGCCGATACTCACCCATGGCAATGGGCCTCAAGTGGGCAACATTCTGCGGCGAGTAGAACTAGCCCGACACGAGCTTTACACAATCCCGCTGGAACTCTGCGTCGCCGATACTCAGGCCGGCATGGGTTATATGATCGCCCAATGCCTGATGAACGAACTGGCGGAACGCGGTCAGCCTCGTCAGGTGACCACTTTGGTTACGTCCGTGTTGGTCGATGGCCAGGACCCCGCCTTCGAGAATCCCACCAAACCAATCGGCCCGAAACTGGTCCGTGCGGTGGCCGAAGCACATCGCGAAATTGACGGTTGGAAAGTGCGGGAACTGGAAGACGGTAGCTTTCGCCGCATTGTTTCCTCGCCTCGCCCGCTTGAGATTCTCGAACTCCCCACCATTCGCCAGTTGGTCGAAGCTGATGAGTTGGTGATTTGCTGCGGTGGCGGAGGCATTCCCATCTGCCGCGATGCCAGAGGTCAGTTAAGTGGAGCTGCCGCGGTGATCGACAAAGACCTTACCTCATCTCTCTTGGCCCGCGAGCTCGGTGTGGGTGCTTTGGTGATTCTCACTGGTGTGGAACACGTTAGCCTCAACTTCGGCAAGCCCAATGAGAAGCCACTTCGCGAAATCACTATTTCCGACGCAAATGAATATCTCAACGCGGGGCACTTTGGTTCAGGATCGATGCGACCTAAGGTCGAGGCCGCCATTGATTTCGTTACGCATGCCACTCAGGCAAACCCCGTTGCAGTTATAGGCCATCTCGACTGCCTCACCGATCTACTAGCGGGCAGAAGCGGCACACGGATCACGGCTTAAACCATCCGCGACCAGAGTTCGCGTGCTTGGGTGACTGCCTCGGACCGGAGAGCAACCTCGTCGCACGAAACCACCTCGCCCCCGCGCAGGCACCAACGGCCGTCGATCATCACGTCGCGGACAAACTCGGGACCCATCGCAAACAAGAAATGCCCTGCCAGATTGTCGCTCGTAAGCGGCGTGGCTGGCCGATAATTGGTAATTACCAGATCGGCGGCGGCACCCACCTCCAAACTTCCGACGGTGATCCCCAACGCCCGCGAGGCCAACCTTGCCGACTCGGCCAGAAAGCTGAGCGATTTGCCAAATGGCAACGCAGTCTGCGCATCGTGGCTCTTGAACTCAGCCACGCGTGCCTCGCGCCACATATCCGCCCCGATCCCATCCGTCCCCAGCACAACCGGAGTGGTCGCTTTAGCAACAGGTGTATATCCGACCCCATTGTTCATATTCGAACTAGGATTGTGCGCTAAATGCAGTTGCCCCGCATAATCTCCTAGCCGTGCAAAATCGTCCGCTGATAAATGGGTCCCGTGTCCAAAGATGCTCCCCGACACCTGAAGGAGTCCCACCCGTTCGAACCGCTCCATAAGCCCGCAGCCAAAATTTTCGCGAGTGATTCGTTCATCGCACGGATCCTCGGCCACATGGATATGGACGCCCAGATCCAAGTCCCGAGCCAGTTCAACACAGCCGACTAGCGACTTCTCCGCTAGCGTAAAACTCGCATGTGCACCGACCATCGCCGCAAAGCGGTGATCTTTTTTTCCACTTAGTTCTGTTGCATAGAGAGCTGTCTCAAACAATCCCGCACTAGCTTCACCCACACAATTTCGGTCGGTGACTTCGTAACACAACACTCCTCGGCAACCTACCTTTGCAATCCCCGTTTCAAGTGCCGTCAAACTGCCGGAGATGCTGTTGGGCGAGGCATGATGATCGATGAGTGTCGTTGTACCGCAACGTAGCGCGGCCAGCGCCCCAATCGCTCCGCTGGCGGTGACGCTTGCCAGATTGTGTGCGCGATCAAGCCGCCACCAGATAAGTTCCAGAATCTCCTGAAAATTTTTCGGCTGTCGGGGCGGGGCGGGCATCCCAGCGGCCAGCGCCGAGTAGAGATGCGTGTGGCCATTCACCAAACCCGGCATCAGCACGGCGCCGCCGCAGTCGACAACTTCATCGTCGGATTCTAAGGTGAGATTCCGCCCCACCGACGTGATCCGACCATCGGCCTGGCGGAGATCACCTTGTCTCACCGAGGGAGGGTCTAGTTCGACCAACGTTGCATCGCGAAATAGAGTCGACATCAGAGCAGTTCCAAAACACCAGTTTGCTGATTGAAATCTTCAATCTGGTGATCCCACTCTGTGGCCTGGGCGAAGGTTTCCAGCCAAAAGTCTGGATCCCACAGTTGCCGTAGTTCTTCCGCACTGCGGCCCTGCTGTTCGACCCAGGTGAAATACTTGAAGTTGTGCAGCGCCTTGCGATCCTGGTATGTCAATTCGCGGACATAGTCCGTGGCAATCCCCTCCAAGTAGCGTTCCCGATCCAACGCCGCACGTTCTTGCGTATACGCACCGTTCTCGGCATTTAGTTCTTCCAAGCGACTCGAATACAGTCCGGCCGAGTCCGTCAGACAGGTGAAGACTACGTCCTTACCGGTCATGTCAAAATGCTTGGCAGTCTTGATCGCGGCCACTAGATTGCATATTCCCGAGATGCCGACTTGCGGCAGTTGTGCGATAAAATCCGCAGGCAAATCTTTCTGCAAGACTTCCTTTCCCGCATTTTCGTTGAACAGCCGCAACAGCGACATGCACTGCTCGTCGTCAATCGCGGCGATCATGTCGGTGTTGCGGACATTGTGTATCCAGGGCACGTGCTTGTCGCCGATCCCTTCGATGCGATGCCCACCAAAACCAAACTGGTAGAGTGTCGGGCATTGCTGGGCTTCGGTCGCCACCACCCGTAGGTCCGGGTGCAACGTGCGGAGCCGATCCCCGGCGGCTATGGTCCCCGCGCTTCCCGTGGCAGAGACGTATCCCGCCAGCCTTCCCCCGTTGGCAACCCGCTCAAACACTTCCTGAATCGCCGCGGCCGTCACATGGTAATGCCAACAGGCGTTGCCGAACTCCTCGAACTGATTGAAGATCACACAGTCGGGTCGCGTGCGGCGAATCTCCCAACACATGTCATAGATTTCCTTGACGTTCGACTCGCAACCCGGTGTCGCGATCACCTCGGCGCCGATCTCTTTGAGCCACTCGAACCTTTCGCGGCTCATTTCTTCAGGAAGAATCGCCACAGCCGTGCAGCCCAAGAGCGCGGAATCAAATGCACCACCGCGGCAATAGTTCCCCGTGCTGGGCCAAACTGCCTTTTGCCGTGTGGGATCAAACTCGCCACTCACCACGCGAGGTATTAAACAACCGTAGGCCGCTCCCACTTTGTGCGCCCCCGTGGGAAAATACTTACCTACGAGACCGATGATTCGTGTATCGACCCCAGTCAATACAGATGGAAACTCGATCCAGTTCCCGTCGTTGAACAGGCCTCCCTTATCGACCGGTTCGTTCTTCCACGTGATTCGAAACAGGTTCGCAGGGTCCACGTCCCACAATCCCACATCGCGGAGCCGACTAGTGATCTTCTCAGGAATCGTCGTCGGATCTCGCATTTGGGCAAACGTGGGAAGCAGTATCTTCCGCTCCCTAAATCGCTTGATCGTTCGTTCTAGAACTTCTTTGTTGACTTGCATTTTTGCTCCAAAATTGAACCGTGTCATCCCTAAAGGAGTAACACGACCTGAGGGATCTGGGTGGCACGGCCTGTATGCCTTGAGAATAAGACATGTTCTACCCAGATTACTTTAGTCGTGAAACTTACTTCGGAATGACAAATCGGCATTTATGCCACGCTATCTACGACGAATTCTCAACCGCCATCTCGACCGACGCCAGGTCGGGCTTGATACTCAGCGGTTTACCTCCCGCGCGGATCGAGCTGCGAATGTCTTTCAGTCCGCTGCCGGTAATCATCACCAACACCGACTCATGCGGCTCAATGATTCTCGAATCGACGGCCACTACCACTCCCGCCAACGCCGCGGCAGCGGCCGGTTCGGCGAATACGCCATGCCGACCGGAGAGCCGAATGGCCGCCAATATCTGTTCGTCACTCACACAAACTACTCGCCCATTGGCGGCACTGAGTGCATTCACTGCCTTGCGCCAATTGCGCGGCACCTGCACGTCGATGCTATCTGCCATAGTTGAGCCGCTGCCAGGCTCAGGTAGTTTACCATGCGAGAGCGCATAGGGAATCGGTGCGACTCCTTCTGCCTGAACTCCCAGCAATCTTGGCAGTCGATCGATTACCCCTAACGCGTGCATCTCGGCGAGCCCTTTCCAGATGCCCGCTATCGTACAACCATCGCCGATGCTCACCGCCACCCAATCGGGCACACCACCATACGCAGCCACTTGTTCGGCGACTTCCAACCCGGCGGTTTTTTTCCCTTCCACCAACACCGGATTGATCGCACAATTGCGATTGTACCAACCAAAATGATTGCAAGCCTCCGAGCAAAGTTGATATGCTTGATCGTAAGATCCCTCGACGGCAAATACTCGTGCCCCGAAAACCAAGAGCTGTGCAAGCTTTGGCTCAGGGGCAGTGTGTGGAACAAAAATGTTTGCCTCGATCCCGGCCAGTGCGGAATGACAAGCCAGACTCGTGGCCGCGTTGCCAGTCGACGCGCAGGCGATCGTGTTCGCCCCAACTTCCAGCGCATGAGCTACACCGACCGAACTCGCTCGATCCTTGAACGACGCCGACGGATTGCGTCCTTCGTCTTTCAGTAGCACTCGCTCCAGGCCAAGTTCCATGGCCAGTCGTTCGGCGTCAATGATCGGCGTCCAGCCCACCTGCCAATCGTTCCGTAGCGAAGATTCTTTGAGTGGCAATAGTTCGGCATAACGCCAATGGCTTCGCTCACGCTTAGCGAGGGGGCTATCCAACCAGCTTTCACTCACTGCATCAAGATCGTAGTGAAAATCAAGAATCCCTTCCGCTGGTCCGCAAGTAGTGCAGGTCATCCAGACCACCGGCGCATCCGCAGAATGCGGCGAGTATTCGGCGCCGCAATTTACGCAAACCAACTTTTCAATCATCGCAGTCCTTCCCGCCCTTACTCTCTGACAACACAGCAACTTTGCACTCTAACTCACCAACAATCGAGAAGCTAGTACCGTGATGGTTTCTGAGTTAGAATCGAAATAAGTACTTCTGCGGGTTCTACCTATTTTTCACACGCAAATTACATGGTCGATCTCTACTGCACACCGTTCGTCGAACTCGTCGACCGCATCCGGCTTGAGTATGCGAACCGGGAGTCGATGTTTGATCTGCCTCGCCGCAAATGGTACGTGCCCGATGCGAATGACAGCACCGATCTCACGGTCCGCTTCCATGGCCAATTGGCAGGCAACCCGCTAGGTCCCGCCTCGGGTCCGCAAACCCAGATGGCGCAGAACCTGGTGCTCTCGTGGCTCGCCGGGTCGCGGATCATGGAACTAAAGACCGTGCAGATCAACGACGCGCTAGAAATTGCCCGACCCTGCATCGATGCCACCAACGTTGGCTACAACATCGAATGGTCGCAGGAACTCAAGGTCCATGAGTCACTCGATCAATATGTTCAAGGGGCCATGCTGATCCATATGCTGCGAAATGCGCCTCAGGAATTCGGCAATCCCTGCGGTGAGACCGACATGGCCGGTACTTTGGGCGAGACCGTCTTCGACATGTCGGTCGGCTACGACCTGGCAGGCATTCAGACCGACAAGGTAGTCGGATTCATCCGCGGCATGATGGATGCCACCGAGAGTGTCAACCGCCTCCGGGATCAATTGCCGCATCGGCTGCGCGCTCTGCGAGACCTCGACTATCCCACCGCCTTGAGCCGCAGCATCACACTTTCTACTTTCCATGGCTGCCCCGCTGACGAGATCGAACGCATCTGCGAGTTTCTTCTCACTGAGATCGGCACCGATGTGATCGTAAAAATGAACCCGCCGATGCTGGGGAAAGGACGGCTCGAAGCGTTACTCTATGACGTGATGGGTTACACAGAAATCACCGTCAACCCGCACGCCTACTCCAGCGGTTTGATGTTTGACGAATCGATCGCTATGTGTGGTCGACTGGCGAAACTTGCGACGGAGCGCAACATGGGTTTCGGTGCCAAGTTTTCCAACACTCTCGAGGTCAACAACCACCGCGAATTCTTCCCCGAGAAGGAGAAGGTGATGTATCTCTCGGGCCTGCCGTTGCATGTGATCACGCTCACGCTGGCTCACGAATTTCGTAAGCAGGTGGGCCACGTGATGCCGATCTCCTTCTCAGCAGGCATCGACCGCAAGAACGCGGCCAACGCAATCGCCTGCGGGTTTGTCCCCGTCACCACCTGCACCGATTTATTGAGGGTCGGTGGCTACGGACGATTGCCGGCGTATTTCCAGGATCTCCGCAAGGCGATGGATGCGTGTGGTGCTACGACCATTGATGACTATCTCTTGGATTGTTGCGGCAATCGGGCTGCCGCGGGAGGTGATCCACTCCATGCTGGTTTTTTGAATATGGAAACGATTGTCGCGAAGACGCAAGCAGATAATCGGTATTATGCTGAGCATAATCGATCGATACCCAAGAAGATCGATTCGCACCTGACCACGTTCGACTGCATTACCTGCGACAAGTGCATCCCTGTCTGCCCCAACGATGCTAACTTTACTTATGCTGTCGAGGCTGTCGACATTAGTTACCGCGATCTGGAGGTACAGCCGGACGGCACACTCGTCGAAGTCGGCGATGAGAAACCCTTCCGTGTTGAGAAGGCAGAGCAAATTGCCAACTTTGCCGATTATTGCAACCACTGCGGCAACTGCGACACCTTCTGCCCCGAGTACGACGGCCCCTATTTGATGAAACCCAGCTTCTTCGGCAGCCGCGAAGCATTTGAAGCGGGTTCTCCGCATGATGGTTTTCAACTAGAAAACGAAAACGGGGAGATATGTCTTAATGCACGCATTGCCGGGGATTTGTGTCATCTCTCACTATCCGCCAAAGGCGAATACTGCTTCCACGATGGCACGATCACCCTTGCGTCTTCGCGTGCCAATTTCACCCTCGCTGAGAATAGTCTCCACCCAAGCGAATCCCACACCATCGACATGGGCCGCTTCCACGCGTTGGTAACCCTTCTCAAGGGCATTACCTCCGACGCAAGAATCCACGCGGTGAATACACCGCTGGTAGCCGAGCAAGTGTGAGACTACCTCCATCAAATCCGAGGGATTGCAATCCCCCGGCTTTCACCCCATCTAAACCCCACCCCGCCACTTATCTCGCTCCTGAATCAACTCCGCCACCACGCTGATCGCAATTTCGCCAGGCTCGTTCGATCCCAATGGCAACCCAATTGGGCAGTGGAATGCCTCGGCTCGTTCGCGTGGGATGCCATCGGCGATTAGTTCGCGCACCAGCACGCCGCGCTTGGCGCGGCTGCCGATGACGCCCAGGTAGGGGAACTTGCGGCCCTGGCGGAAAATCTCGGCCAGTACTGGGCGGTCGGTGCCGTGGCCCATCGTGATCGAGAGGACGAAGGCGTCGTTCGGCAGGGAAGCGACCTGGGCCGGAAGGTCGTCGGCGTGAACCTTGGTGAGCCGCTGGCGGTCGGCGATCTTGTCTAGCCATTCACTGCGGGAATCGATGCAGCGGGTGTGGCAATTGATTTGCCCCAGGCAATTCGCGACGGCACCAGCGACGTGGCCGGCGCCGAAGATTACCACCTGCCAATCGCTGTGGTTGTAGGTTTCGAAAAAAAGCTTTACCACCCCGCCGCAGGTCATCCCCACGTCGCGCTGCAGGTTCCACTCCACGAGTTCATGCACAGGTGCCTGGCCGGACGAGTCGGCAAGCATCGCCTGAGCATGCTGGATCGCCTTATGCTCGACCTTGCCACCGCCGACGGTCCCCGACGACAGCCCTTCGGTGGTAACCAGCAACTTGCTGCCAGTGTCCTGTGGGGTGCTGCCAATGGCTTCGACCATGGTTACGCTGACAAAAGGAGCTTCGGCGCGAGCAAGTTCCGCAAGTCGTTCGACAAATCCTTGAGGGGAAGACATATTTTGAATGCAGAGTGCGGAACTCGGAATGTTATTGGGGCTAACGCCCAGGGATTACAATCCCTGGAAGCTGAGTTGGTTCTGTATCTTGTTGGAGTGCTGTTATCACGCGGAGGATTTCTTCTCCTGTGGCGGGCGACTTCAAATCAATCTCGGCCCCCGGTTTCACGTAGGAAATCGCATTGCGGGCCGCTGCCCACACACTCAATGCCAACATCAGTGGTGGTTCGCCGACGGCCTTGCTGCTGCCAATGTTTTGGGTGTTGTCATGGTTGGGGAACATCCGCACGTTGAACTCAGGGGGGATGTCGGTCACAGCAGGGATCTTGTAAGTCGTCGGCGAGTGCGAAAGCAATTCACCTTTGTCATTATAAGTGAGACATTCGTTGGTGACCCAGCCCATTCCCTGCACGAAGCCGCCGATGATCTGACCTCGATCCACACCCGGGTTGATGGACTTGCCGATGTCGATCAGCAGGTCAACGCGTAGCACGCGCATCTCGCCGGTGAAGCGATCGATGACCACCTCGGCTACGGCGGCCCCTTGGGTGAAATAGAAAAACGGTGTGCCGCGCCCCGTCTCGCGGTTGAAGTCGATTCCCGGTGTGGCAAAGAACCCGCGAGAACCGAGATCGACCCGATCCCGCCGGGCATCTTCGCACAGTTGCTCGAACGGAATCCGAACCTGCGGGCGCCGGTCGTCATGCACAGTCCCTTCGGCAAAGCAGATGTGCTCCGGCGAAGCGACCAACCCCGACTCGCTGTCGGCCAGATGCTCGGCGGCAAATGACCGCAATCGCGTCTTGATTTCCTGACAGGCCACCACGGCGGCGGCCCCGTTGAGGTCGGTGCCGGCCGAGGCGGCAGTGGGCGAAGTATTGTTGTTCTTCTCAGTGCTGGTGGCCATCATCAAGACGCGACGGGGATCGATCGCGAACTCGTCGGCCACCAGTTGTCGAATCTTTACGTTGACCCCCTGCCCCATCTCGGTCGCCCCAGTCGAGACCTGGATCGTGCCGTCTGTGTATACATTCACAAGCGCGTTTCCCTGATTTAGGAACTTGGTTGTGAACGAGATGCCAAACTTCATCCCAGTCAGTGCGAGTCCACGCACCTGCAAACGTGACTTGGCATTGAACTGAGCAATCTCTTCTCGCCGCCGCTCGTAATCCGAATCAGCGGCCAGCGTTTCAAAAATTTCGGGCAAATGGTTTTTGTCGACCACCTGACCGTAGGGAGTCACATTGCGGGTGCCGACGCCGTAGACATTGGCCCTGCGAACTTGCAAAGCATCGAGCCCCAGCTTCTCGGCAATCGTCTCCAACACATTCTCGATGACAAGCATCCCCTGCGGACCGCCAAAACCGCGAAATGCGGTATTGGGCGGCAGGTTCGTAAAACAGACCTTACCCGTGAACTCCACATGCGGCAGGAAGTAGGCGTTGTCGCCGTGTAGCAGAGTGCGTTCCATCACCGAGGGAGAAAGATCGGTCGTAGCCCCACCATTGGAAAAATACTCACATCGCAGTGCCAACAAATGCCCTGCATTGTCGAATCCACAATCCCAACGCGTAAAGTATTCGTGCCGCTTGCCGGTGACACACATGTCGTCGTCTTTGTTGTAGATCACGCGAGCCGCGCGGCCTGTTTTCGACGCGACTAACGCCGCCATGATCGCGGGAATCGCTGCCTGGGTTTCCTTGCCACCAAATGCACCCCCCATCCGTTTGCAGATGCAAATCACCTCGTGCTGCCCCAGGCCTAAAACTTCGGCGACAACCGCTTGAATCTCTGTCGTATTCTGTGTGGAAGAATGCACGACGATCTGCCCCTGCTCCCCCGGATAAGCGAGGGCGGCTTGGGATTCAAGGTAAAACTGCTCCTGCCCGCCGCTTTTGAATGTCCCCGCAATTCGATGAGGCGCGGAGGCGAGATTCTCATCGACTCGGCCGCGTGCGATTTTTCGCACGGGACCCAGATAGCGATTCGCTTGAATCGCCTGTTCGATGGTTAGCACAGGCGTTTGCTCACGGCATTCAATCACCACCGCCCGACGACCAAGCTCCAATGCCTTTGGGTTCTCGGCAGCCACCACCACTACCGGTTGCCCGACGTACATCACTTCCTCTTGGGCCAAGAACGGATCATCGGCCACGATCAGGCCAAAAACATTGTGCCCCGCCACGTCTTCAGCTGTGTAACAAGCCACCACGCCAGGCGTTTTCAACGCGGCTTCCACATCGATTCGCATGATCTCACCACAGGCAACCGGACTACCGACGAATCCGACGTGCAATTCCCCGACCTGGGCAGGCATATCATCGATAAACAAGGCGCTACCGGTGACGTGCCCTCGAGCCGAATCATGGGGCAATGGTTTTCCGACGGAAGTCATGACTGATAGTCCTATTTAGCTGAGAATCCAGAGCCAAGAGTCAAAATCTGGTTTCTGGCTCTAGACTCTACACCAACACCGCATCCGGTTGATGCTCCAGGTAAAACTTAACAAACACATTACGCGTAAGCTGCAATCGATAGTCCTCGCTACCTCGCACGTCACTGATCGGTGTTACTTCCGCTACGGCCAATTCGCCCGCCGCGAGCATCGTAGCCTCTGTTAATTCACGGCCCACAAGATAGGCTTCGGTATTGCGAGCCCGCAGGACGGTCGGACCAACCGCCCCGAAAGCCAGAGCCGCCTCGGTGATCGTGTCACCATCGAGTCGCATTCGAATTGCCGCGGTGAATGACGAAATATCCAGATCCAACCGTCGTGAGACTTTGAATAGTCGCAGCAGTTCCCTCTCTTTCGGCAGCGGCACCGTCACTCTCGTAAGCAGCTCGCCTTGTCGAAGATCAAACTTCTTGTATCCCTGGTAAAAATCATTGATGCTCACCTTGCGGCTGCCGCTGGATGATTGCAATTCCAACTCAGCATCCATAACAAAATAAAACGGCAACGAGTCGGCAATCGGTGAAGCGTTGATCACGTTGCCTCCCACGGTGCCCATGTTGCGAATCTGCGGCGCACCGAAAACCTTCAGCACGCGATAGAATTCTGGAATCGATGCGCGACTAAGCGACTCTACGGAAGTCCAAGAAACTCGCGCCCCCATCACAAGCTTTCCGGCAACTAATTCTGCTTGTTCCAATTCCTTGACACGATTCAAATCCAGAATCGTCTCTGGCAGAGTCTGCCCTTTATTCACGCGGACGCCAATATCTGTGGCCCCGGCCACAATCATCGCCTGGGGCCAATCTTGCAGCACTTCCAATGCACTCCTCAATGTTGCGGGGCAATAGGTGCGAGAAGCTGATTCCTCGTTGTCCTCCACCAACGCCATATTATCGTCCGCGTGCGTTGCAAAATCCTGCAACATCGTATCCGGCGGATACATCGAGTCCATCCGCTCCCCTTCGGCAATCTCCGTCGTAAGCCCCGCTTCGAGAATCGACACATACCCTGTGCAGCGACACAGGTTGCCAGTGAGTCCGGCCCTTAGTTCATCAACAACTTTGCCACAGCCATTTTCCTGCATGGCAGTCATTGCCATGGCAAAACCCGGCGTACAGAAGCCACACTGTGAACCATGGCAATCGATGAGCGCTTGCTGCACACCGTTGGTTTGCCCGGCTTTGGAAATTCCTTCAACCGTAACAATGTGTGTCGAGTCGAGCTGAAACAGAAATGCGATACAAGAATCAATCGCCTGATAACGGATACCGTCCTCACAAGCCCGGCCTACCAGGACTGAGCATGCCCCGCAGTCTCCTTCGCTGCAAACGATCTTCGTGCCAATCTGCCCCAGCTCGCGACGTATGAAGTTGGAGAGTGAAAGCCGCGCCTGCTGGCCACGGATCTGGTGACGGACACCATTGATATAAATCAGAACATAATCGCGCATAGTTGAGCCAAGACTTATAAGCGAGTGGTGTAGAGTATTCGCCTATTATTCAACTTAGTTCTGCGCGACGAGGCTGGCCAGCCCTTTCTCGCTTGAAATCCGGCTCTCGGCCATGAAAATGGGCAACAGTTAGACTGGCTCGTCAACCTAAGAGACTGGGCGTAGAAAGTGGCGAGTCGAGATTGTCCATTAAATTGTGGATATGTCCGAACCACACAATTAATCTTTTACTGGGCAAATGATCCATTTCGATTACAAGAAATCAATAACAGGACATACGTCTGCAAGTGACCTAGTAAGGCTACCATTACTCCCGACGTGCTGCGTCACGTTTCGGCCGCGCTGCCAGGGCCTCGTTACCCCGTTTCGCCACGAACACCCGACCTCGTGCCTGGGGTCCTGCGAGGTCGATCTCACCGGAACAGACATCCTTGAGGACTCCCAATGCCGAGCGATTGGCCACTACTACTGCCTCTCGATGTTCGGAGACGAACTTTTTGAATTCTTTCGACTGGTCTGGCGAGAACTTTATGACTTCAGAGTTGATTGCAAACGAAGTCGCTTCCGGAGGTCGGCCGAAGAACACGATCGGGGTCGATCCACCAAGCTCTGCTTGTAGTCTGGCGGCGGATCGCGATACCGACCGCCAGTTGGCAAACTCAGGGACAACCCGACCGAACCCAAACAGCGTAACAATCAAGCACATCCCCACAGAAGCAGACAGCAAACGGTGGTGTGATTGGAGTTGCCTGCTCAACAACAGCGCACTTCCAGCGATTGGGACGAATCCAAACAAGATTGCCAGCCAAATTGCCGACGGCGTAATCACTAGATGGGCGATCAGCAATGCGAATGCCATGATCGTTGAGCCTGCAACGACTTGCCAGGCAGCTCGCGTCGAATAAAACTCGACCAACGCATTCACTTGCCCTGGAATCGTGGACCACCTGCAATCCCCTAGCATTTTCCCCAAGGCCAACGCCAACAAGGGAATCGCCGGCAGGATGTAGGTCGGAAGCTTGCAGCTGGAGAGCGAGAAGAATCCCACTATCCAGGCACTCGAGAGCAGCAGCGCGCCCAGTTCTTGCGTCCGCTTCTGACAGGCATCATCACTCTTGCGTCCCAGATAGACTGCCATCGCCGGGGCAAGAAACGTCCCTGGGAGCATCCCCAGCGCCATCACGGGAAGATAAAACCACCAGGGCTGCACGTGATTCAAGCCATGGACGAAACGCTGAAAGTTGTGTTTCCAAAAAAAATAGCCGACAAATTCCGACTGGCTCTCCGCCACCTGCCAAAACCAAGGAGCGGCGATCAGCACCGTAGGCACCAACACGGCAAGTACATTTCGTAAGCGAAATGCTGCATAGTTCTTAGTAAGCCAGGCCAGCATGACAATTGGCGGAAAACACAGCACCGGGGCAACGGGGCCCTTGGTCATTACGCCTAACCCGCAGGCGACGCCGGTCGCCAGCCACCACGCAAATGCGCGGCGGGGATTGCTGATAGCCAGTAGCGCACATAGCAACCCCACAGTCGTGAACAACGAAAGGACGCTATCCATGAGCAGAAACCGCCCGGCAAGTATAAAACCCCCGGTCAGGCTGAGCAAAAGAGCACCAATCCAGGCTGCACGATCTCCAACGAGCCGTCGGCCGAGTAAGAAGCTCGCAAACACTGTCAGTAGGGCAGATAAAGTGCACGGCAAGCGCGCACTCATTTGATTCTCACCGAAAAGCGTATAACTCGCGGCGGTGAGCCAATACAAGAGTGGCGGCTTATCCAGGTACGGCTCGCCCTGAAGTCGAGGTACGAGCCAATCCCCAGTATGCACCATCTCCAAAGCAATCTGGGCATAACGAGTCTCGTCGGGTTCGATGAGCGCGTAGCGCAGGTTCGTGAGCAAGAGGATCGCGGCGATTGCTGTCAGGAGGAGTGTCATCGCTGCAATCTTGCGCGGCGACCAGGTCATTAATTCGCTTGATCGATCACCAGCAATCACGGGGAACATCACTTTGTTCCACCAATGCCGTGTGAGTGAGGCAAGCACGACTGGTATCTCGAAAACCGAGACCTTGCTTTCTCCTCCTGCACGAGGTCGATGCGATACTCCGACTTCTACAATCGACAGACTAAGTTGCCGCGCCCGAGAGAGCATCTCACCGTTAATCAAAAAACCGTCGGTGGTGATCGGGAGTTTGGCGAGTATCTCGCGATGAAATAATTTGAGGGCGCAGTCGCAATCACGGACGCGCGTTCCCAGCAGATTTCGGACCAGTACGTTGTAGCCAGCTGAATACATTCGCCTCAGCCAAGGGTCCTGCCGGTCGATACGATAGCCAGTCACGATCTGGTAATCCCGAGAGAGCATCACCAGGCGATTGAGCTCTGTTAAGTCGAACTGGCAATCTGCGTCAGTGAATCCGACCAGATTTTTGGAAGCCTCACTGAAACCACGGCGCAAAGCCGCGCCATATCCCAGATTTCTCGGCTGCTTGAGCAAACGAATCTGTGGCGACTTTTCAGCCGCTTGTTTTACGAGTTCTGCCGTGACATCGGTGCTCCCGTCGTCGACGACCAGCACTTCAAAATTGTCGGTCAGCTCCGAGAGAGCGGCGACTGCTTCGCTCATCGCCTGCTGGATCGTGTCGGCTTCATTATACGCCGGCAGTACGAGCGAAATGCTCGGGCGATACGCAGTAGCTGTGCGTGAAATCGGATTGCGATCCGTCGCAGTGGCATCCATGCCTGTCCTGCCTGGTTAATTGATTTTGAAGGAAAAGACGAATCGCAAGAGTCGTCATATGGACTCACGAAGTCGCAGTGGTTTTATGACTGCTGGCAAAGCATGTTAAATATCTGCTTCCCTCAGCAGGGTCAAGTGCAGCAGGTTCCTAGATTCGTCTCGCTTGCATTGTCCAGGCAGGGTAAATTGTGCTGGCACAGAATACGCCCTGCTAGCATATTCCTAGCAGTAATCCCTCAGCCGATTCGCGTTAGCGTCCGGTTATTCTCAAACCTCAATGCCAGACATCATGTCAGAAATCGAAAACACCTCCCCACCAGAAAGCGACGTCAAATACACTCCCCAACCGGGCGAACGCCAGCTCACGGTTCGAGCTCTCATTGCTGGCTGCCTCGTGGGAAGTGTCGTCTCCTGCACGAACATTTACATTGGGCTGAAAATCGGCTGGACTTTTGGGGCGTCAATTATCGCGGCCGTCTTGAGCTATTCCGCCTTTGCGATGTTCAATCGCCACCTCTCCGTAATGGAAACCAACATTGCGCAAACGGCTGGCTCGGCCGCAGGTTATATGTCCAGCGCAGCGGGACTGGTTTCCGCTATCCCGGCTTTAATGTTATTAGGTGTCGAAGTTCCCCAAGGGATGCTCATCCTGTGGGCCCTGGGCGTGGCTTTCTTAGGTGTGTTCTTCGCCGTTCCCCTGCGCCGTCAATACGTTGAAGTAGAGCGGTTACGATTCCCAACGGGCACTGCCGCGGCGGAAACCATCCTTGCTATGTACAGCGAGGCCGGCGATGCCGTCATGAAAGCGCGAGTGCTGTTGTTTTCCGCGCTAGCTGCGGCGATTTTTACCTTGGCATACTATTTTATTCCTCAACTAGAGAATCCTCCGCTGGACGAGTGGTTTAGTTGGAGCTTCTTGGCGCTGGCTGCCACCTGGGGGTTTCATATTTCGATCAGTCCATCGCTCCTAGGTGCCGGCTTGTTAATCGGACCGCGCGTTGTTTGGTCATTGGTCGCCGGAGCAGTTCTCTCTTGGGGAATTTTAGGACCAATGGCCCAACGCCTGGGTTGGGCTCCCGGTGATGTGATGAGTTACTCCGACGGACCACGAGGTTGGCTTTTGTGGCCTGGCGTGGCATTGATGGTCAGTGAAGCCCTGATGTCATTGGGACTCTCCTGGCGAACTGTGCTCCGGGCTTTCACCTCAGCCAATGCTCTGGGAGATTCCAGAGAAGAGAACCCTGAAGCTATCCCCAATAGTTGGTGGATGGGTGGGCTGATCGCTGGCTCGTGCTTGACCATTTTCATGGCAGATCATGTCTTCGGCATCGCCTGGTATCTGACTCTGGTAGCTATTCCCCTCTCGGCTGTGCTGGCTGCTGTCGCCACGCGTTCGACAGGGGAAACAGATATCAACCCCGTCGGCGGTGTCGGCAAAGTGACGCAGTTGGTCTTCGGCGGGCTCGCCCCAGGGCAAACCACGACCAACTTGATGGCCGCCGCCATTACGGGTGCAGGTGCCAGTCAGGCCTCGGACATGATGCAAGACCTCAAGACGGGGCATTTACTCGGCGCCTCACCACGTAAGCAATTCATTGCCCAGCTAGTAGGAATCTGTGCCGGCGTAATCCTGGTGGTGCCAGTTTATAATCTATTCACGAATGCGTGGGAGTTGGGAGGAGAAAAACTTCCAGCCCCGGCGGCAATGGCCTGGAAAGCCATGGCAGAACTGTTGGCCGGCGGATTTGGCATGTTACCCCTTCACGCCACAAAGGCCTTGGCTATTGCGGCAATAGTTGGTGCCGCACTTCCCGTGATTCGCCGCAACGAAACCCTGAAACCGTATCTCCCCAGCGGCCTGGCCATGGGAATCGCCTTCATCATCCCCGCGTATAATTCGTTAGTGATGTTCTACGGTCTAATTGCGTGGTACATCTGGCGCGCGATCAATCCGACGGCCGTGGAAAAACTTAGCTTCGCCGTCGCCGCCGGATTTATCGCCGGCGAAGGCTTGATGGGCATCGTCAACGCGACGCTGACGATCTTTGAAGTCCCGCCGTTGACTTGACCGCTTGAGACGTAGCGAACTCAACGGCCCCCAGAAATGCTAGCGGCCTCGCCCGGTTTTTACCGCAGGCGAGGCCGTTGTCATTCAAGCTATCGCAGTGAAGCTCACTGCGACCAGCCAATTACTTTCCCTTTTTGGCAGTCTTTGCGGCTGGCTTGTGGGATGGGGCTGGTTTGGCGGCGGCTTTGGCGCTGCCCTTCTGTGGTTGCTTCGTAGCCATCTAAAGTTTCTCCTTTGAAGAAACGGGGCGAGCGTGACTGCCAGGTTAACAATACCCGACACTCTATTGTCACGACTTCGCGCGGATTGTAGCGACCCTCGGCTAAGCAGTGCAAGATGACTTTTTGCGATGCGTGGTGTAAAGAGCCCGCCTGCTTAAATCGACCCGCGAACAAGCGGGCGGATCTGGTCTAGATAGAACGCGGAGAGTTGCTCGTGCAATTCGCTCGCGAGGGGTGTCGCATCACTGGCCTCCGCGTTTTCAGCAACTTGCGATGGGTGGCTGGCCCCTACAATGATCGTGCTCACGGCCGGATGATCCAGAATCCAGCGTAAGGCAAAACGCCCCAACGGCATGTCGTTCGGTGCTAGCTGTCTCAGTTCTTCGACCAGCTTTATCCCCTTATCAAAGGGTAGCCCCGCAAAAGTTTCTCCCACATTGAAACATTGGCCGTCGCGATTGAAGTTGCGGTGATCTTCCTCCGCAAATTGTTGGCTAGCCGACATCTTGCCCCCCAAAAGACCGCTGGCCAAGGGTAGTCGCACAATGATGCCGACTTTGGCTACTTGTGCTGCGGCAAATAACTCCTTAATGGCATCCTGTCGAAATAAGTTGAAGATTATTTGCAGTGTAGCGATCCCTGGCTGGGTGAGGCAGATCATGGCTTCTTCGATCGTTTCAACACTCGCTCCGTAGTGGCGAATCAGCCCTTCCCGCTGAAAATCTTCCAGCCAGCCGAGGATGTCCCCCTGTTTGATAATGTCGACGGGTACGCAGTGCAACTGTACCAGATCGAGCGAGTCGCTCCCTAACCGTCCGAGGGACCCTGTGAGACTCGCCCGAACGCGCTCTTTGGTGTACTTGTCGGGAAATAGTTCGCTGCTGCGACCGACCTTGGTTGCGATCGTTGGCCGTGTTATTCCCGCTTGGTCGCAATGCTCCTGGCACCAACGACCTATGCACGATTCGCTGAGCCCCGCCCCGTACACATCAGCGGTGTCCCAGAAGGTGATCCCCTGTCGAGTGGCTTCATGAAGAATAGCGAGTGCCCGCTCATCTTCCATCGCACCGAAATCGCCGCCCAATTGCCAGCAACCCAGACCGATCTCCGAAACACGGAGATCCGTCTTTCCTAGTTTGCGATGCTGCATCTTAGAGCACCATTAAATCCGATTCCGTCGTCCAGCAAGGACAAGCATCCCCACACCAAGTAGAACCATTGCCGACGGTTCGGGGACCGCAAGCACTGCATCGGCTAAGGACGTGAGGTATTGCCCATCTTGTGCCGTAAGCTTCAAACCGTTCAACACGGTGGTCAAGTTGATGTCGCTCGTCGTTGGATCATCGTAGATCGTGCCGTACAACACTAACGCGTTGAGCAGGGTTCCCTGATTGGAAGCATGATAACTACCATCCCCGTAGAAGTCTGCTGGGAAGTTTGCTAATTCCCAGGCATCTCCTGCTGGTGCCAGTTTAGCAATGTCACTCCCTACCGTGGTGTTGATGTTGGCTGTCGAAAGGTCGTAACCGTCCCGCAATTCTTGCTGCATCTGAGTAGGCCCGCCGGGAAACGAGGGGCTGACACCCGTGTAAAAAGCATTTCCATATCCGCGAGCCCATGTTTCATACAGCACCGGCACCACCTGAGGACTGTGCGCTGCGACAGCCTGATACAAAGCCAGTGTACTGGAGAGATGCTCAGGTAGGTTGCCAATATGAGTGGGCCCTGTCGAAAAATCCTGCAATACGACATGTTCCCAATTCTCGCCGGCGGAGATTTGTGTTGTGATGTAGTCTAATTGGGAGGGCGTCGTGAGATGCCACTGCAAGGACTGCCCGTTCACCGATGCGTTGTACATACGCGGAAGGGGATGTCCTGCTGATGCTGCGATTGCGCGGAAAGTATTTGGAACAGAAACGCTGCTCCCGCAGCACGTGGCGAGGGTGAAACTATTGCCGTACCAGAGAATATCTTTGGGGTCTTCTGCAGCAGCAGGCAGGCTCAACTGGATGACTGCCAGAGTCACACACGCAAGAATCAGGCTGTATTTTTTTCGTATCATGAATTCAATCTCCTCGAACCAAGGCGAGTTTTATTGAGGCATAGCATAAGACTGACACGCCCTACCCGCTTGAGTAGGGCGTGTCGAACATTAGGTAGAAACATGATCCGCTTACACTAAGATCTGCTGCGGCGCTGCATAGTGAAGGCCAGACCGGCGAAGGCCAGTAGACCAATCGTTGCCGGCTCTGGGATTTGATTGCTCACCATCCTCATAGCGCCTAGATAGTAGAAACCAGAACCATTGTTATTAGCTGGTCCAGGTGAAACCAAAATTGTGATATCACCCGCTGCCGTAGGGACAATTCCATTAACGTGAACGACCTCGCTAAGATTGGCAGTTACATTTAGGAGACCGATTCCGTTGTTACTACCCGTCACATCGTATTTGGTCTCGCGATTGTCAGTGGCTCCAGTTCTCGAGCCGAAAAAGGTGAAGTCGTAGCTGGTTGCGCCAGTGCCATCTAAACCACCAAGTGATACGGTTGCCTCAGGCGTAATGAAGCCACCGAAAGAAGCAACACTGCCAAAAGCATTGTCTACGTAGGCATCTGGCGCAAAAATTGCTGCTGCATCCCCACCGGCAACGCCTGGTCCGGATGAATTCTGTCCTGGCCAGAAACCCGCTGCATCAATCGATATGCCCGTCGATGCTCCAGTAGAGTCAACGGAATCCACAATGCTAAGCACCACTGGGGTGTCCATGGTAATGTTGTTGTACTGGTCCGCTGGAAGAGGCGACAGGGTCTCTCTGGCACTAGCGCCAAAGTCATAGAACAGCGTTGCCGCAGATGCGGCCGACGAGAATGCAATGCCCAAAGCGATGGCAAAGATCATAAGTCTTCTCATTACACTAACCAACCTTTCTTAAGTAGTAAAAACTCAACAGTAGTTGCATAGCCTAGTACGCAAAGGCACATGCTGGAATTCAGCCTATTGAAGAGATTGCCGCATTCGCTCGAGGGAGCCTGCAAGCGGTTTCAAAACAAGTTGTATTATTTACTAGCCGAATAACAATTGCAAGCATTTTCCATGATTTTCCTGGCAAATTTTTCGACTTGGGGGCTTTATTCATCGTTTAGGGAACAGCGCCCCATGCAACGCCTCGGCTGGGTGCAACGCACTCCGGCCCGTGCCGTGCTTGATCTGCTGGCGGCAACTTACCCCCGCGGCCACGATGGTTGTGTCAACTCCCGCCGCGCGGACTGCCGGTAAGAGTCGCCGCTCTCCCATAGCCAGTGACACATCAAAGTGCTCCGCCTCGTAGCCAAACGATCCTGCCATGCCGCAGCAACCTGAATCGACTTCTTCAACCTCGGCACCAACAGCTGCCAACGCCTGCTTCGAAGGCCCCGTTCCTACAAGTGCTTTTTGATGACAATGCCCATGCAGCAGTACCTTGCCGACGGCCTGTTGGACCTTCAGATCCAAAGTCCCTTCGCTCGCCAACTTGGCGATGAACTCTTCAAATAGCAGCGAGTGCTCGGCGATCTTCGCCGTTCGAGGTTCGTCGGGTAACAACTCAAACAATTCATCGCGAAGCGTAAGTAGACAACTCGGCTCCAGACCAACGATCGGTATCCCCTGCTCGGCAAAGGGCGCAAGTTTCTCCACGCAATCCCGCGCCGCTCTCCGCGCTTGATTGACCATTCCCTTGGAGATCATCGGCCGTCCGCAGCAAAAGTGTCCGGGAAGCAAGACATCAAACCCGGCAGCCTCTAGCACTTCGGTCGCTGCGATGCTTACTTCAGGATAATTGTAAGTATTCCAGGTATCATTAAATAATACGACCTGATTGCCGGTGGCCCGTTGTGGTCCGCGATGCTTGAACCAAGTCGTAAAGGGCTCACTGGCGAATCGGGGCAACTGCCGCTGGCGGGAGATTCCCAGCATTTTTTCTAGCATGGTTCGCACGAGCCCATTGCCTGCGATGCCATTCACTACTGGCGCGAGAGGTCCTGAACAAATCCGACTCGCCCGCGCGATCCCTGCCATCATCCGTGCCCTCAGTGGCACACCATTCTTTTCGTAATAACGAGCAAGAAACTCGAACTTGATCTTTGCCATATCGACCGACGAAGGGCATTCGCTCTTGCACGCTTTACACTCGATGCACAGGTCGAGCGCTTCGTACATCCGATCACTTGTGAGCGACTCCGTCGGCAAGAGTCCCGACAACCCCGCCCGCAGCAGATTAGCTCGGCCCCGCGTGCTATGTTCTTCCTCTTGCGTGACCATGAAGCTAGGACACATCGTCCCGCCGGTCGTCTTGCGACAGATCCCCGCACCGTTGCACATTTCCACAGCCCGATGGAAACCCTGATCCTCAGAGAAGTCGACATGATCCGGCTCCACATGAACGTGATACTCCGCGCCATAGCGCAGATGGTCAGTCATTGGCGGAGCATCAACAATGTCTCCTGGGTTGAGCAGATTGTGTGGATCAAATATCTGCTTCACGCGGCGATAGAGACCATACAACTCAGGTCCATAGAACTTTTCGTTTTGCCAACTCCGCGACCGCCCGTCGCCATGTTCGCTCGAAAGCGCCCCGCCATAGCCTTTCAAAAGTTTCACCGAGAAATCGCTGATCGCGGGCAGTTTCGCCACTTCGACGGCCTGCTTCACATTCAAGAGAGGACGAATATGCAAACAACCCGCGCTGGCGTGGGCGTAGTAGGCCACTTGGCTGCCAAGTCCTTGGCAAAACTCCTCGATTTGTGTTACGTAGTCGGCTAGATGCTCTACTGGAACAGCTGCATCTTCAATAAACGGGAGCGGCTTGTAGTCACCCTTCATACTCATCAACAGACCCAACCCCGCCTTTCGAACCGTCCACACGTCTGCTTGTTGCGAGAGTGATTTGGCTTCAGTCACGGCCGTGGCGGGAACACCCTGTGATTTCAAGTGCGCTCGGAGTCGCTCAACCTTGTCTGCCAGTTCCTCGTCGCTTGTGCCGGTGAATTCTGTCATCAACACGCAATTCGGCGACCCCTCGACGAAGTTGCTTAAGGGCCGAGCGAATTCGCGCACGCCGCGGCAGAGTTTCATTGCCATCTGATCCAGCAATTCAATCGCGGTCGGCTGCGTCTCTAAAATCGTCGGCACAGCTGAGAGAGCTGCGTATAGTTGATCGAAATGAATAACTGCGATCGTGGACCGTTCCGGTACGTTTACGAGATTCACTTTGATCTCGTGCATTACGCCCAACGTCCCCTCGCTGCCGCAGAGAAGCTTAGCCAGATTAAACCGCGGATCCTGCGGCCGCATATAACTAGCCGAACCCGGCACAAGTCGGTCAAGATTATATCCCCCACAGCGGCGCCAATGCTTGGGGGTGTTGTCTCGAATCACGGCGCGATTCTTGGGCGATTCAACTAGCGATGCCAACTCTCGATAGATTTTTCCCTCCAATCCATTGAGTTGCGTTTTTGCCGTGAGCGAGCCGTTCTCCAGGGGGCCGAAATGAGCGCGACTACCGTCACTCAAGAACACGCCCGTTTCCAGAACGTGATCCGCTGCCATGCCATAAACGATTGAATGGCTCCCCGTGCAGTTGTTTCCAATGATGCCACCAATCGCTGCGCGATTGCTGCTCGCGGGGTCAGGCCCAAATTGCAAACCGTACTGCTTGAGTTGCAAGTTTAGCGGATCGAGCACCATCCCTGGTTCGACGCGAGCCCATTTCTCGTCGGTGTTCACTTCCAAAAGGCGATTCAAGTGCCGGGTGAGATCGAAAACGACTGCTTCGTTCACGGCCTGTCCTGCCAGGCTGCTTCCACCAGTCCGTGGAAGGATCGGTACGCCATGTTTTGCCGCCAATTCCACGCCGGCCTGCAACTCCTCGACATCACGGGGAAAAACCACCGCCAGTGGCATGACCTGATAGATGCTAGCGTCGGTGCTATAAAGAACTCGGCTAAAGCTATCCGAGCGAATATCGCCCCCGGTGCGCTTGCCTAGTTCCGCCAAATAATCTCGTACTCTTTCGGGGAGAGGCTTTGCAGTAGTTTTTGACTCAGCAGTGGCAACAGACATTTAGGCACGAAATCGTTGAAAGTGGTGTTTCAGAGGTCAGTACGTCACTATCATAGACTGCAAAATCACGGTTCTCAACTGGCCCTGCGAAATCCTGCGAACCATTTTCCCAATCTAGAAGTCTTTAGAGCCGCCTCCATATTATTGCCGAGAGATTTGACTAGAATCATGGCTCTCGATATCAGCGGTCAGAACTAGGCGCACACTGAATGACTTTCTCGACAAACACCCAGCCCGAATCGCTTTCGTGGCACAAACGTTGGTGGCTGAGGGAATGTGGTGGCCGCGAAGTGCTTCAGATCGCACTCCCCATGGTCGTTTCCACAATGTCGTGGACCGTGATGACTTACGTGGATCGGGCGATGCTCGCGCATTATTCCCCGATCGCCATGACGGCCGCCTTCTCAGCTGGGGTTCTTTGGTTCGCACTGTTCTGCATCTTCCTGGGCATCTGTAGTTATGTGTGCACCTTCGTCTCACAGTACCATGGCGACGAACAACCCGAACGAATCGGCCCAGTTGTCTGGCAGGGGAACTGGCTAGCACTCGTGTCAGTGCCATTGGCGCTGGCAGCGATCCCACTCGCCCCCTGGATCTTCTCCCTTGCCAAACATCGCCCCGAAGTCACGGAACAGGAAATTCGCTACTTCAAAATCCTGTGCCTCGGGGGACCAGGCATGGTGCTGGCCACGTCTTTCTCTTGTTTCTACAGCGGGCGAGGCATGACCTGGGTCACTATGGTCGTTGATCTAATTGGCACGGCAGTCAATCTTTTGCTCGATTACTTCCTGATCTTCGGTTATGCCGGATTTCCCGAGATGGGTATTGCCGGTGCGGCGTGGGCAACAGTCGTTGGAATCTGGATAAAGCCTTTCATTTTCTTTGCCCTGATGTGGCAGCAAACTAACCGCATTACTTTCCACACCGACAACTGGCGACTTGACCTTCCTCTCTTACGACGCCTCATCTACTACGGTGGTCCGGGTGGAATGCAAATGCTGCTAGACATCACCGGCTTCACCATCTTCATAATCCTCGTCGGCCGACTCGGCGATATGCCAGCCATGGCCTCGAGCATGGCCTTCAGCATCAATACTGTTTCGTTCATGCCTGTCTGGGGCCTTGGCATGAGCGCTGGTATCCTCGTCGGTCAGCACCTGGGTGAAAACCGCGACGACCTGGCTGCCCGTGCGACGTGGACCACCTACCAGATCGGCATGGCCTACATGGCTTTATTGACGGTGATGTATGTCACTTTGCCCGACTTGTTTCTCACTTCGTTTATCAAAGGGACAACGCAACCCGAACTCTATCAGATGGCCCTGATGCTGCTCTACTTCGTGGCGGCATACAATGCATTCGACACCACGCAGATTATTTTCGTCTCAGCGCTCAAAGGCTCCGGCGACACCCGCTTCATCATGGGGGTGAGCCTCATCATGGCCACGACTCTGGCAGCGCTCACTTATCTGGCCGTCGAAGTATTGCATCTGGACGTCTACGCCTGTTGGGTGATCATCGTCTTCTGGCTCACTATCTTGGCAGTGACTTACTTATTCCGTTTCATCGGCGGCAAATGGCGCACGATGCGCGTCATCGAACAGATTCATCATCCACAACCGGAAAGCTGCGAAATTGCAGTACCAGAAGCGTGCCCCGAAGCGGCCCATGTGCTCGAAGAGGGGGCACCTGTGTAATGCGTTAGCCAGTAGCATCCCGCCTACCGAAACATTTGCCTATCAGGGCCAGGGCCAGGCAAGTCACTCCGAAACTGGCCACGCCGCCCAAAGCTACAAGACTATATCTCACGTCGGAATTCATATTCTCTGTGGCAAATGCCTTTTGCATGACTTGAATTCTCTCCCCGCTCATATCGTCCCTGAATCTCATCTTTCGCAATTGAAATGAGAGTTCGTGGCTAAGTTCTTCGAGTTCATCGATTTCCTCTTGGCGCATGTCTAATTCGGCATTGGGAGCTGTCTGCAGTTTCGAGTGCAAGGCGCTACCTTCAAGTGTGTCCGCCAAACTGTCAACGATTTTCACTGCTATATCGTTCTTCGTTCCATTCGAAGCGAGTTGATACTCACGCAATTGAGCGACTATCAAGTCGTGTCCCTTTTCATCGGTTTCGGATGCCATGCTCGTCAACTCTTTCTGTAGAGTATAAAAATCTTCTCGCTTGCTCCGGAGTTCAACTGCCAATTGTTTCAGCAACTTCTCTAGTCTATGTGTGTCTTCAATGTCACTAATTCTTTTCGCAACTACTACTTCATTCATGTACGCCTCAACGACCGCATCGATAATCTTCTTCATTTCCTCTGGATCTGCGCCCCCCTCATAATTAATCATCAGAATTTTGCTCTCACCTGGAAACGAGACTTCTAGTTCGTCGTTCAGCCACTGGAGTTCGTTCGGACGTCTTGAGACCACTGCGTTGAGTTCTGCGACGTCTCGACGACTGAGGGCTGCCATCAATACAAATTGACTTTTCAGTAGAGTGAGTTGTGTTTGCTGAAACAGTTCGAATTCTTTGGGCGAAAACCCTTGTTCCGGATCAAGAAAGCCTAGATTCGTTGGATTGGCTTCAATTTGCAAATAGGACGTTACCGTTGAGGCTTCAGGCAACCACCACAACAAGATGGCACTGGCCAGAATCGCCATAGTCAGTCCAACTAGAATGATCAAGATTCGACGAAATATGAAAAATCGATCGAATGCCATGGCAGGAAACTCCAGGGAAATAAGAGAATCTCAAAAAACCAAGCTTGAGGCATCATAGTGAATTCATGGCATAGCTGTAAAGTCGCTGCTAGTGCGATCGCAGTGGTGGTGATAAAACGACTTCCTCATATTACTGCCAATGAAAATGGGTGATCTCTGGGCATTTCAAGTTTTAGCAATGGTTTTGCTAAGACTTTACTGAGAAACCTAACTTTTTGCGAGAACTCAGGAGAAAGATGATGACAACCCTTGTGCTTGGAGCGAACGGGGCAACCGGGCGACTACTCGTCGAGCAACTCCTCAATCGCGGGCAATATGTCAAGGCAATTGTGCGATCGCCAGATAAGATGCCCAAAGTGCTTTTGAATCACGAGAAGTTGCATTTGATTTCTGCCAACCTTCTCGACCTCATCGACACCGAGTTGGCACAGCATGTCGAGGGGTGCGACGCAGTCGCCTCGTGCCTGGGACACAACCTGACCTTGAAAGGTGTCTTCGGCCCCCCGCGCAGGCTCGTGGCCGACTCCACGCGCCGCCTGTGCCAAGCCATCGAGTCGAACAAGTCAGAAAAGCCAACCAAGTTTGTGCTTATGAACACCGCTGGCAACAGCAACCGTGATCTCCAGGAGCCAATTCCAATTGCCCAAAAGTGCGTCGTTGGTTTGATTCGAATTCTACTACCACCTCACGTCGACAATGAGCAAGCAGCTGACTATTTGAGAACCAAGGTTGGCCAGCACAGCCTGGAGATTGAGTGGGCAGTAGTCCGTCCCGACAGCCTAACCAACGAAGAAGAAGTCTCTGAATATGAGGTACACACTTCACCGACAAGAAGTGCCATTTTTAACTCGGGGAAAACCAGTCGCATCAATGTTGGCCATTTCATGGCTGAATTAATTACAAACCATGACACATGGAACAAATGGAAAGGTCAAATGCCCGTGATCTACAACAAGTAGTAACATTCGAGAAGGATCGCATATCGCCGAAGCAGAAACTCAATCCCCATACCCTTCAGGGTGTTTCTGGTGCCAACCCCAGGCACTCTCCACAATCGAGCCAATCTCTTTGTGCTTGGGCTGCCATTGGAGCACACGATTTGCCTCGCGTGCATCCGCCACCAGTGCCGGCGGGTCTCCTTCGCGGCGGGGTGCTACCACCGCCGGGATCGCATGACCTGTCACGTGGCGACAGGCTTCGATTACCTCTAGTACACTCGCTCCGCTCCCTGTGCCTAGATTCAGTTTAAGCTGCGTGCCATCTTTGAGTTGCTCGAGCGCCGCCAGATGGGCTGTGGCCAGATCATCGACATGAATATAATCACGAATGCAGGTCCCGTCGGGAGTTGGATAGTCATCGCCGAAGATCTTTACGTTCTCGCGTTTACCAAGCGCCACCTCCAGCACCAGAGGAATCAGATGCGTCTCGGGGTCGTGATCTTCGCCAATCGTACCGTCAGCCGCAGCGCCTGAGGCATTGAAATAACGTAGGGCCGCGTAGCCCCAGCCGTAGGCGCGACTATAATCAGCCAACGCGTACTCGATAATCAGCTTTGTAAACCCATAGGGATTGATCGGCTCTTGCTTCTCTGCCTCGGTGATCGGCACGATTTCTGGGACACCGTATGTGGCACACGTGCTGGAAAACACGAGCCGCTTTACCCCGACGGCTCGCATCGATTCCAAGAGCGATAGCGTTCCCACCACATTGTTCTGGTAATACTCTGCGGGGTTGGTGACCGAGACTCCTACATAGCAGGAAGCAGCAAAGTGCATCACGGCCTCGATCTTTTTTTCTCGCAAGGCGCTTTCCAATGCCGGGCGATCGTGCAAATCCCCTTCGATCAGCCGCCCCTCTGGTACCGCCGCCCGATGACCCTCAGAGAGGTTGTCGTAGACCCACACCTCATGCCCCTCGTGCATGAGCAATTTCGCAGCATGTGAGCCGACATACCCTGCCCCACCACACAACAATACTTTCATCTTTTCCCCTGCCGACGTGCGGCTTAGCGTGACCAATCAAGCGAGTCTCCAAGGTAATTTGTCTTGCACCTTTTC
The DNA here is from genome assembly GCF_007860015.1 of Bythopirellula polymerisocia. Classification (GTDB taxonomy): domain Bacteria; phylum Planctomycetota; class Planctomycetia; order Pirellulales; family Lacipirellulaceae; genus Bythopirellula; species Bythopirellula polymerisocia. The sequence goes on along the minus strand of NZ_SJPS01000007.1, from coordinate 103,196 downwards.
GCAACCAAGCTCATGACCTTCCAGTCGAGGCTACTGTGGGCGTATAACAGTCACTCCACGAAATTTCACAAAAAATCCAAGCCATGCCCGAGCATAGTGACGACTCCGCTTCTGAAGAGCGCGCTGAGGAAAAGTTGCGGCAGCGCCCTCTCCAGTGTCGCTTTCACGGCAACCTGGCCCCCTGGCTAGCTCGCTCCGGGGGAAGCCTGGCGATCACCACCTACACCTCGGGAAAGCTTGTGTTGGTAGGCAGCGTTGGAAAGAAACTCACGATCCACACCCAAAAGTTCGCCCGGCCGATGGGCATGGCCCGCAACGGCAATCGCCTCGCCATCGCAATCCGCGAGCAGATTCTCACCTTCCGCATCGATGATTCGGAGGGATTTACTCTTGACCGAACCTATAACACCGGCAAGGTCAACGCACATGACGTAGCTTTCGGTCGGCGCGGCATCTATTTTGCCAATACTCGTTTCAACTGTCTTGCGAGGGTTTCCGATCGCAAGCAGTTCGTCCAATGCTGGTTGCCTCCGTTTATTTCGACCATGGTTGCGCAAGACCGCTGCCACCTCAACGGCCTGGGAATGCAGTCAGGCCAACCGACCATGATGACCGCTTTCTGCGAAACCGACGAGCGAAACGATTGGCGCAAGGAAGATCGCTTTACTTCTGGAGTACTCATCGATGTAATTTGCAACGAAATCGTCGCCCGTAATCTCTGTATGCCGCACTCACCCCGTCGTTATAGGGGCCAATGGTGGCTTTGTAACTCTGGGCACGGATCGCTCTCGCAGTTTGACCCTGCCAGCGGCGAGTGCCGTGAAACCTGCTCGCTCCCAGGTTTCACACGCGGTCTTTGCTTTACCGGTAAGCATGCCCTAGTCGGCCTCTCAAAGATTCGCCCCGAACATATCCTTGATGCCCCCCCAGTCCGTACTCGTCATGGCGAGTTGATGGCCGGTGTCGCGCTGGTGAATCTATTGACCGGAGAGCAAGAAGGCTTTCTGGAATTTGTCGAAGGAGGCAACGAAGTGTTTGAAGTCACTTTCTTGAGAGGGATTAAAGAGCCGCGATTACTGCAAAGTACAGAAAATTAGTCGGGCTCGGGGACGGGCCGGCTCGCTTAGATGCCACGTGGAGTCTCGATTGCGATCTTTTCTAACGCATCGAGATTTGAGTTGATGTACCGCTCTAAGAGAAACATTGCCGCGAAGCCGACAATCCCGACTATACACACCACCACCAAGGCCCACTGCTGCGTAGTACTCGAGAGTGTTACCAGGAGGATACCGAGCATCGGAACCAAGGCCGACAACGCCAGATGCACGAGATTCAGCTTTCTGAGCTTCTGTAAATCATGCCAGCGGGGCCCCGGCACGAGTCCATTGCGAACGACCGCAGGAAAGTACACCCTCACCGCCAGGGCTGTCAGGATGAAATACGGAAACACAGCCGCCGCGATGCCACACAATGCCAATGACATGAAGAAGTGTGAATAGAAACTGACTTTTCCCTCGATTGCTCCTCCCAGATTCATGACGAAAGGAAAGATCAAACCTGAAGAACTCCACATCCCTAGCGTCAGAAGCGAAACAAACCAACCGAAGAACAGCACTTGTTTCCCCCCTTGAGCCGACACCTGAGGTTTGGTGCGGTCCAGCAGGCGCGCAATCTTACGAACCATCCACACCCCTACCAACACCCCTAAAGGAAAAACGATACCATTAATCCACAACTGAACGGTTTCAAACCACTCCGAAAGATCAGGGGGAATCCGACTGCGATTGTACTCCAAATTAAACCGGCCAGCCAAGGCATTTGGCAACAACCCCGCAATCACCACTGTCGGAATCGGCAAAGCGAGCATTAGTTTCGTTATCACACTCTGCGGCTCTTGCAGCAGTTTCCAGCAACGCGGATTCAAACAGAGCCGCAAATCACGCGCGACTTCATCAGCCGTTTGATAGCGTTCTTCCTTGCGCGAGGCGAGGCATTTCAAAAGCACCTGGCGCAGCGACTCGGGGCAATCGCTCGGCAGCGCCTTGCTCATCTCGCCAAAATCCGCATAGTGCCGACGGTCAATCATCCGCTGAATATGCGCGAGCGACCCGCCGTCGGATGGCCCATCGTCAAATGGACGGAGGCCGACCAACAGCTCCCAGAGTAAGATGCCTAGCGAATAAACATCGCTCTGCCCACGCACAAGTTGCGGCGAACCACCCAGAACCGGATGGCATGCCTGCAATTGTTCCGGCGACATGTACGCCAGCGAACCGCCAAACGCCTCGGCGGGGTCTTCATCGGCCCGCCCGCCGTTGTAACTCACATTGAAGTCCGCCAGCTTAGGGAGTCCCTCGGGCGACAACAGCACGTTGGCCGGCTTGATATCTCGATGCAGCACTCCCCGAGAATGTGCGTAAGCCAAGCCTTCTGCCAATTGGGCTCCGAGGCGACACACGACCAACGGCCAGCTGGTCTCGGCCAGCCAATGGCGATGCGAAGAACTGTCAGGACGTGCCACCCCGCTCGATCCCAAATTTGCATCCACCACATCCAGCAGCAGTTGCCCCGTGCGCTGCTTTTGCGGCGTGCCTCGTACGCGTCTCACAACATCAAAGACCGTCCCACCTGGAATCACCTCCATGTACAAGAGTCTCGCGGGAGGCACAACAGATACCCGTTGATCGAACACTCGCACGACGTACTGGTGATCAAGCTGTGCAAGGGTTTGCGGTTCGTTGCCGGTATGCTTGGATATTTTGAGCGCGACCAGCCGCTCCATCGACATCTGCCTAGCGAGAAAAACCTGGGCGAATGCTCCACTTCCAAGTTCGGTGAGAAGTTGAAAATCGTCGACCGTTTGCCCTGCCTCAAAGCTGAGCGGAATCTCTTCGAGCTTCGTCGGCTCTTTGCCTTCTCCTTTCAGAGCATCGCTCCGCACGGTCGAGCCGTAGTAAGTACAGGTCGGCGACCCTGAGACTGCCATCCCCCCCACCAACGCACAGAGCGCGGTCGCCTGTTTGGGAAACCGTTCGCGGATTTCCTCCTCGGTCACCCGATCCCCGGCCTGCATTCGTACCTGCAATTCCTCGTGAATCAGGTCCAACGGCAACTGATCCACAGGTCCTAAGGCAGGGAACTCGACTGCATACTCCTCCACCCGGCGCGGAGCGCGGCTATATTGCCAGCGGTACTCCAAATCGAGCTTTACCAGCTCCGGCAAAGCTAGTTTTACGAATTCCCCCTCCGCACTGGGCAGGAAATCGGCAAGGCTCGGTTCAGCCTCCCCGCCAGAAAAATGGGCCTCCCACGCCTCCGACAACCCATCAATCGCGCGCGCTACCCGTTCCCAACGCTGCTCATCGCTCTGGGCGGACGGCTTCGAAAGGCTAGAATGGGAAGAGGTGGACATACGAGGCGCGGCTAATAAAGGAAAAAGACGAATACTATAAATGTCCAAGGCTCAATGACCAATGACCAAACAGTTCTAGCAATGGGTCATTGGAAATTGAACATTAGTCATTCCCCTATATGAACGACCATGATACCCAAATCCTGGCCTCTCTGCGAACCGGCGATGAAAATGCGCTTTTGGAGTTCTTGAAAATCAACGAAGCGGCCCTGCTGACGTTTATTCGCAGCCGCATTGGGTCGCAGTTGCAGAAAAAAATCGAGCCGGAGGACGTGCTCCAGGAAGCCAGTATGGAGGCGATTCGCATCCTGCCGACGACTGATCTCTCGACCTGGGACCCACTGCACTGGCTATTCCAGATTTGCGAGCGGAAAATCATCGACTCCCACCGCAAGTTTTTCGCCAGCCAGAAACGCGACGCCAGCCGCGAGGCCGCGATCCCCGACGGCAGCGAGGCGGCGGGACTGGCCAACTTGCTGGCAGCCAGCATGACCACTCCCAGCGCCGCCTTCTCCCGCGACCAGCGGCAACTGGCAATGCTCGCTGCCCTGGATACCTTGCCCGAGGACCAGCGCGAGGCATTGCGGCTGCGCTACCTAGTTGGACTCTCATCGAAAGAGATCGCCAAAAAAATCGGCAAGACCGACGGAGCTACTCGTGTGATGATATCCCGGGCGCTGAGCCGTCTGCACGAAATGCTTGCTTAGTGAAGAAATGGGCCGCAGATGAACGCAGATTTAGCGGATAATCGCGGATAAGAGTGTATGGTCCGCGAAAATTCGTATAATCCGCGTTCTTCTGCGGCTAATTTCTTTTCTGAGTTTATTGAACCCTTTTCTCCCTCGGTTGGCACTATGGGGGCATGTCCATTGTCATGAGCCAACCATCGATTATGCAGTCGCCGATGATGAAACTTGCCCCCGCGCAGTTGGCCGAATTGGTACGCGAACATCAGGCCGACGTGTGGCGCTATTTGCGATACCTGGGTGCCACGACTGCCGATGCCGACGACCTCACGCAGGAAACCTTTTTGGCCGTCGCCCGAGCCCAGTTTAGCGAACAAAGCCCCCAGCAGACGGCGGCGTACCTGCGTACGGTGGCCCGCAACCAATTACTGATGGCCCGCCGACGTGAGAATCACCAGATCAGCACGGTCGCTCTCGCCGCTGCGGAACAAGTATGGAGCACGCTGGTCTCCGAGACCGGCAGCAGTGTTCTGCTCGCAGCGCTAGTCGACTGCCTGGAAAAGCTCGAAGGCCGCGCCCGCGCAGCTATCGACGGATTTTATCGCGACCGCCGCAGCCGCGAAGAACTTGCCTACGATATGAACATGAAACCCGACGGCGTGAAGACGCTGCTCAGGCGCACACGAGAAGTATTGCGGAATTGTATTGAAAAGCGAATGTGAAACATTGCCATTCCCCCCCTAGCCGCGACGCCACGCGTCGCAGGGCACTACCATGAAAGACAACGAACAACACGACTGGCACGACACCCTCATCGACCGCGGCCTGGCCGAACTGGTTGGTGGTGAAATGCCCCCCGACCTGACCGACCGCATCCTCGCCGCGGCCCATTCTGGCCAAGCGGAAAAAGTAACCCTGGCTGAAGGAACCGACGTCATGATTACGCCCATTGCCCACTCAAATGCCAAAACTTGGATCACGATCGCAGTTGCCATTTCGCTCTGTGGCGTGGCTGTCGGGTTGATGCTGGCGGAAGTTAGGTCTGCCAGAGAAACTGCGTTGCGAGAAGTCAGGTCTGACAGAGAAACTGCGTTGCGAACTGAGCCTCAGGCCGCGACCCAGCCGAATGCAACTAGCAAAGGGGTTTACTCGATACCAGGTGTCGTGGGGAATTTCGTCATCGATGAGCGAGAACACATTGATACCGGTGAATACTTCGACGATTCCTATGCAGGAACACCCAAAAGTGGATTATCAGGTGACAAACTGCAAATGATGGTCGAACCGCATGTGATTGCGGAGGATTATGAGGGGCAAGCCTTTTCTCCGTTACAGACCGCACCCTCTTCAGGAAAAAACCCGAAGCTCGGTTTCGAGTTTATGCCAGCCAGACCTCAAGCGAGAGAATCAGGCAGGATGCGAGATGAGACATTGCATGCCAAAGAGAGAAGCCTTCCCAGCCCGTACTACTCATCTGATGATGTGCAGTACTACGCAGGTAGTTCTGTTGAGCGTCTCAGTGAAGCACCACAAGTCGTACGCCAACGATTCAGACTTGGTGCCGGCCCTAGAACTGAAGTTGATCAGTATTTCGAAGGTGCACACCTGAATCGCCAAATCGCTCGACAGGATGTAGCCGGTAAAACTATCGTTGAATTTGAGAGTTTACGGAGCTCGCGTGAAGATTTACGAGAATTAATTGAACGCCGCCGTCCACAACTCGGCGAACAAGGCACCGGCCCTGACTCCTCCGGCGACCAATACACCCGCATCAACGATAATTCCTTCATCAAGGCCGAAGGAGGGAACGCCGTCAGTACGTTTTCAATTGATGTCGATACGGCCAGCTATGCCAACGTGCGGCAGTTCCTCGAGCAGTCGCGCCAGTTGCCGCCGCCGGATGCGGTGCGGATCGAGGAGTTGGTCAACTATTTTGATTACGACTACGCGGGGCCAATCGACGAGACGCCTTTCGCCGCCCACATGGAAATCGCCGCCTGCCCGTGGAACGCTGAGCATCGGCTGGCGCGGATCGGCATCAAGGGCCGCGAGATCGACCGCAAAGTCAGACCGCAATCGAACCTCGTGTTTCTGATCGATGTGTCGGGCTCGATGAACGAACCAAACAAGTTGCCACTCCTCGTCGAGGGAATGAAACTGCTGACCCGTGAACTAGGCGAGAACGACAAGGTTGCCATCGTGGTTTACGCCTCTAGCGAAGGTTTGGCGCTCGAAAGCACTCGCGGCGATCAGCAGCAGACGATCCTAGCCGCGCTGATGCGTCTGCAAGCCGGGGGTTCCACCGCCGGCGGGGCGGGGATCCAACTCGCCTACCAGACGGCCCAGGACAATTTTATCAAAGGAGGCGTCAACCGCGTGATCCTCTGCACCGATGGCGATTTCAATGTCGGCGTCACCGGTACCCCCGAACTGGAACGCATGGCAGAGGAGAAGGCGAAAGAGTCCGGCGTGTTTCTCACCGTTCTCGGCTTCGGTCGCGGCAACCTCAACGACGCGATGATGGAAGCCATCAGCGGCAAAGGCAACGGCAACTACCACTACGTCGACAATCTCACTGAAGCCCGCAAGCTGCTGGTCGAACAGATGGTCGGCACACTCGTGACGATTGCCAAGGATGTGAAGATCCAGGTAGAGTTTAACCCCGCGCAGGTGGCCGGTTACCGGCTGATTGGCTACGAGAACCGCATGTTGCGGACCGAGGATTTTAATGACGACAAGATGGACGCGGGGGAGATCGGCGCAGGGCATACGGTTACGGCTCTGTATGAAATTGTTCCTGTGGGGAAATCCGTAGAGAGTGGCGCGGTCGATCCATTGAAATATCAGGAAGAGGCGAAACCGCAAGCGGGGAGTGATAAGTTGCTTACATTAAAGCTCCGGTACAAACCTCCCGATGGCGATACGAGTACCAAGCTGGAATTCCCGGTCACTGACAAGGGCGATTCCTTCACCGATGCAACGGCTGACTTCCAATTCGCCTCGGCCGTCGCCAGTTTCGGTATGTTGCTCCGCAACTCCGAGTACTGCGGCGACGCGACCTACGATACGGTCCTGGAAACTGCCGGTAGCGCCAGCAGTCGCGACCACCATGGTTACCGTGCTGAGTTCATGGACCTAGTGCGAATCGCAAAGCAGTTGCAGCAATAGCGGTAAGGCAACGCGTGACACGACTCTACCTGCGACCCGTTGCGTCGCGGCTATTGCTGTCAACCCACATCGCTAATGTCCAGCGCCTCGCCGTAACGCTTGAGCATCTGCACTCTTAGACGCTCATGATCCGCGTGTTTGAGGCCGGGGTCTTCACTGACGAGAAGCTGTGCTTCGCGGCGGGCCTCTTCTAAGATGTCTCGATCACGTTGCAGGTCGGCAATTCGCAATGGCGGCAAACCATGTTGCTGTGTGCCGAAAAGATCACCGGGGCCGCGCATTGAAAAGTCTAGCTCTGCCAAGGCGAAACCATCCGTGGATTTGGAAAACGCCGTTAACCGTTCGCGGCCTTGATCGCTCAATTCCTCGCCAACCAGTACGCCACAAAATCCCGCGTGATTGCCACGACCCACCCGGCCTCGGAGTTGGTGCAGTTGAGCCAGGCCAAATCGCTCCGCCCCGGCGATCGTCATCACCGAGGCGTTGGGCACATCAACTCCCACTTCAATTACTGACGTGCTGACCAACACCTGCGTCTCACCATCGCGAAACAGGTCCATCGTCTCCTGTTTATCGGCGGGACTCAACCTTCCATGCAAGAGGGCGATGCGAAATGCTTCGAGTTCACCGTTCGTGAGTTGCTCGAATGCCTCCGCCACACTGGGTGCAGACACGGTCTCGGATTCATCCACCAACGGCGCGACGACATACGCCTGCCGCCCTTCCCGTAGGCGATCTCGGACAAATTGCCACCAGCGAGTCTGTTGATCCGGCTCGACGAGGTAGGTGTTGATCGGCTGCCGTCCCCCGGGAAGTTCGGTCAGCGTGGAAATATCCAAGTCGCCGAAGAGGGTCATCGTCACAGTGCGCGGGATCGGCGTGGCTGTCATCACCAGATAATGGGGCGACATATCTCCTTGTCTCAATGCCGCCCGTTGCCGCACGCCGAATTTGTGTTGCTCATCGATAACTACCAAGCCCAGGTCCTTGAATTTAACCGCGTCCTGGATCACGGCGTGGGTGCCAAGAACCACGTTGATTTCTCCGGCTGCGATATCCGCGAGAATCTGCTCCCGTTCACTCTTGGCCGTCCCACCGGCAAGAACAGCAAATCGCACCCGGCTTGCCTCGAGCATCCCGGCCAGTGTGTCGGCATGTTGCCGGGCCAGAATCTCCGTGGGAGCCATCAACACAGCCTGCTTACCATGCGCCACCGCCACCAGCATTGCGTACAATGCCACTAGCGTCTTGCCGCTCCCCACATCTCCTTGCAGCAAGCGATTCATTGGTCGGTCGAGTGCCATGTCGGCGCTCACCTCGCCAATCGCGCGGCTTTGACTCTCAGTAAGCTCAAACGGCAACAGCCTGCGAATGCGGGCATCAATCTTGGTCGTCGCCGGCAGAGGAGGCGCGGGCAACGAACGCTGCATGGAACGTCGCGTCGAGACGGCCAACTGCAAGACAAACAGTTCTTGAAAAATGAATCTGCGTCTCGCCCGTTCGAGCACTTCCAGATCGGCAGGTTGATGAATCCCGCGAATTGCTTCGGAAAGTGGTTCGATTTTGTAGCGACGCAGCAACTGCTCCGGAAAAACTTCCTCCGGCACCTCGGCCAGTTCTTCTACTGCCGACCACACCATCCGCCGCATGTAAAACTGCGACAGTCCCTCGGTAAGTGCATAGACGGGCAACAGCTTTCGCCCAGCCAATGGGTCTTCCTCGTCTGCGAGAAAAGTGATCTGCGGGTGCGACATCTCCCACATCATGCCGCGCATCTTTGGTTTGGCGGTGAGCAACAACTGCTGCCCTTCGTGAAATTTCCCGCGCATGAATGGCTGATTGAACCAGGTCGCCCGCAGATGGCCAGTCGAGTCTTGTACGAGTATAGAAACGCGGGTCTTACCAAAGCCCGAGTTGGCGATGGCGGTTTCGGTTACCTCGGCGCGCACGCTCTGCAACTCGTCTTCGTCAAGCTCGGCGATGAGTCGCTCGTCCGAAAGATCCTGATAGTCGCGAGGGAAGTCGAACAGCAAATCACTTGCGGTGCGGATCCCCATCCGCTCCAGGAGCCGCGCCCGCTCTCGCCCCACATGGCGAAGCCCTTCGACAGTGGCGAGCAGAGTTTGCTTGATGGTATCTTCCATTCTCGCATTGTAGAAGACGTAAGAGGCGAGCGTCGAGGGTTAGCCGCGACGCGATTGCCGAACCTCACGAGGCAAAGCGGAGCGCTCCGCTTAATGCCTCGTGGAACTCGGCAGCCGCGTCACGGCTAACTTGCCACTCACAGATACTTCTGGTACGCCGCGACCGCCAATTCGTCCACGCGGTCGTTTTCGGCGTGGCCGCTGTGTCCCGCTACGCGAGTGTATCGGACCTCATGCCGAGCTAATTGTTCGTCGAGCAGTTTCCATAGATCCTCGTTCTTGACGGGCACGAATCGCTTTCCTTCTCTGCGCCGCCATCCGTTTGCCTTCCACTTGGGCATCCACTCGCTCATCCCTTTGCCGACATATACGCTGTCAGTAAATAATTCCACGTGCGTGGGCTTCTTAAGTGCGGACAAACCCTCAATCACTCCGATTAGCTCCATGCGGTTGTTGGTGGTCTCGCGCTCCCCACCGGAACGCTCCATCTCTTTGCCCGTCGCCGGATGGCGCAAGATGAACGCCCAGCCACCGGGACCTGGATTCCCGCTACAGCCACCATCCGTGTATAAATGAACTTCAGGAAGTTTTGCCATAGTTACTTGTTCGCAGTTGCTTCTACTCGTGGTCTTGCCAATTCTCGTAATTCATCGCCAATCGTCGAAAAGCTCCGCGAACCGTCATCGATAGTCCAGGGCAAAACGACCGTGAACTCGCTTCCTTTGCCCAGTTCGCTCTCCACTGTGATTTCTCCGCCCAATAAGCGGCATAACTCACGAACGATCGACAATCCTAATCCAGTTCCAGAGTATTCACGGGTCATCGCCGTGCCGCCGGCGAGTACATTCGAACCTTGGCGGAATTTTTCAAAGATTATTGTCTGCTCCGAGTCGCTGATTCCTACGCCCGTGTCGGCGACACTCATCCGGAGTTCGTCCCGTCGGTCACGCCTCACGCTCACAGTGATCCGCCCTCCATCGGGTGTGAATTTAATTGCATTGGAAAGCAAATTATTGATAATCTGCTCTACCTTGCTGCAATCCTGTCGCATATGGGGCAAACCCGGTTCGACTTGGCAATCCAACTCGATGTGTTTCTTTTCGCTTAGTGGACGCGCCATGTCGCACTGGTTCGCCACGATCGAGCCGATACTAAACTCGCTCGGGCGAATCTCCATCTTGCCGCTTTCGATCTTCGCCAGATCAAGAATATCGTTGATCATCTCCAGCAGCTGCCGACCAGAACGCTGGATGTTTCCGGCATAGCGTTTTTCCTTGTCCTCGAGCTTTTCCAACGACACGAGCAGATCACTGAATCCAATAATGCTATTGAGCGGCGTTCGCAGTTCGTGGCTCACCGTGGCGAGAAAATCGCTCTTCACCTGGTTCATCTCAAACAGCCGCATATTGGCCTCGGCCATCTCATCGATCTTTTCGTCTAGCTCCGTGTTGACTTCGCGGAGCTCGTCTTGCTGACGCAACAATTGCCGCAACATGCGGTTGAACGCGGCACCTAGTTCCTCGAATTCGTCTCCAGTATGGATCACAGCCCGCTGGTCGATATCGCCGCTACGGACCGCATCGCTCACGTCGCGCAAATGCCGGAGCGGCTTGACGATGATGTAACGCACAATGGCATACAGGGCCATCATCGCCAGGAACACGGTGACTATCGCCGCCACGATCAACCAGGCGATTATGTTCTGCTGTGCCTTCTTGATTTCCGCCGCGTCTGTTTCGATCCTCACCACGGCCAACAAATCGCCCACCCGCAAGTCGGGCCAGTAGACTTCCATCCCCGGCGAACTGTGACAAAGGATGCAACCCTCCTTGGCGAACACCGGTTCGTAATATTGATAGATCCAACGATTCTTATTTCCGATATCTGGTTGAGTCCCTTCTTGCTCGACCACTACCGAATCATACTCTTTGGCTTTCACGAGTCGTTGGTACCATTGTGGGCCAAGGTCCTCGATCTCGGCATCGCTTTTCAAGTTTTTACCTATATCTTCCCACCGATCTAAGAGGTCCCATTCAAACTGCTCTTCGGGACTACCTAGACCTTGTTCGTTCTTAGGTCGCAAGATTTGCCATTTAACATTCGCACTTCGCAGCATCTCGGCAGTGCGTTCGTCGGCCCGCTGCATAGCTTCATCGGCTTCTTGCTTCTTGAAGTGAGCCTCAACCAAGACGGACTTGGCAAGTGCCTCCCCGGTAAAACTGGTCCGATCTTCGACAATCTGATTCATCAGATTAGCCGACCACCAGAAACTCCCTGCGATTAAAGGCAACAGGCACGTGCCAAAAAGCAGCCGACACTTGCGTTCCAAGCTGCTTTCGCCAATCGCCTTTTTGAACCCGCGGTAACTCATGGAGGGGGAGAGTAGTGTCTAGATGTTAGAGGTTAGGGATTCAGCAGTCAGCCGAGAGCGAATGTGACCGGAGCAACGAACTACTATTCTAGGCCACCACAGCAATCACGTCCAAGTGCAACGCTTTCTGCCTCTCTCTAGCCTCTATCCTCCAGTCTCTAACCTCTACTCTCACATCATGTCCCACGGATCCACGTCCACTGCTAGAAACGTCCCGGTGGGCACCTTCCACTTAGCTGTCGCTCCGGTTACGGCACTTCGCAGAGGGTCGAGCGTTGGTGCTTGCAGTTGAATCTGAAAGCGATAATGGTCGCGAAGCTTGGGAATCGCCGCCGCTGCGGGACCCATGATGCGGACTCCTTCTTCGCCTGTGGTTTCCTGCCTCAAGCGTTGGGTGAGTCCCTCAGCCACTGCCTGTGCGGTTTCTTCCTGCGGTCCGCGCACCAGAATTCGAATCATCGAACCGAAGGGTGGATAACAGAGCTGGCGTCGCGTGGCGAGATCTTCCTCGGCAAACATTTCAAAATCATGCCGCACCGCCGCGCGAATCGCCATGTGTTCGGGGCTCAATGTCTGGACTAAAACCCGCCCCCCTTTTTCACCCCGCCCCGTGCGACCCGCCACCTGGGCTACTAGCTGAAAGGTGCGTTCTCCCGCACGGAAGTCTGGCAAGTGGAGCGCGGTGTCGGCGTTGATTACTCCCACCAACGTGACGTTGGGAAAGTCCAACCCCTTGGCAATCATTTGGGTCCCCAGCAGGATGTCGATTTCGCCCTGACAGAATTTATCGAGCACGCGCTGGTGACTGCCGGCCTTGCGCATACTGTCGGTATCCATTCGCTCGCAGGTGTGCTCGGGGAATCGAGCCCGCACTTCGGCCTCGAGTTTCTGAGTCCCCATCCCGCCGTAGCGAATCGCCGGGGACTTGCAGTCAGGGCAATTCACAGGGGGTGGCTCATGGTGGTCGCAATAGTGGCAGCGAAGTATCGACTCTTGCCGATGAAAGGTAAGCGACAAATCGCACGCCGGGCACTCGGCCACATACCCACACGCCGGGCACTGGACATGGGTCGCAAACCCGCGGCGGTTTAAGAGTAGAATCACCTGGCCCTCATCCCGCAGCGCAGCCACCATAGCCTGGTGCAATGGTCGACTGATAGCCCCTCGGCTGAAACGCGTGTGTGCCGGATCGCGCAAATCGACCGTCAGCACATCTGGCAAAGGCCGATTCGAGACCCTACGCGGCAGATCGAGCCTCGCAAATTCGCCTTGCTCGGTCTTGTACCACGATTCCAGTGATGGTGTCGCGCTACCCAAGACCAGCGGAATCCCTTCGGCCTGTGCCCTCTGCCAAGCCACATCGCGGGCATGGTACCGTGGTGCGCTGTCCTGCTTGAATGAAGATTCATGTTCCTCGTCCATGACGATCAAACCCAGATTCGGTGTCGGAGCAAAGACGGCACTCCGTGCGCCAACGACGACTTGCACGTCGCCCCGGGCAATCCGCTGCCACTCACGATGACGCTCGACATGCGACTGGTGACTATGCAATACCGCCACCCCGTCGAAACGAGCGCGAAACCGCCGTACTGTTTGCGGCGTCAAACTAATCTCCGGCACAAGGACAATAGCCTGCCGCCCGTAGCCAACGACCCGCTCAATCGCCTGCAAATAGACCTCAGTCTTGCCGCTCCCTGTTACGCCAAAAAGTACCATCCCACGCGGTTTGCCAGACTCTAGGGCCGCATCGATGGCATCGAGTGCGTGCTGCTGATCCTCATTTAGTACGAGCGGCGACTCTCGTTCGACGATCGTTTCGTCGAGCTCACTTGACCGGACTCGTTTCTCGTGAGCTTCTATCAATCCCCTTTTTAGGAGTTGTTTTATCGGTCCCGCCGTGCAGCCTACAGCATCGGCTAATTGAGCCGTTGTGAGACTTCTTTCACTCGCTGCCAAATGAGCCAATGCCTTGCGTTGTTGCGGCGAGCCAAGTTTCAATTGCCCCAGCGTATCCCGAACATCCTCGGGCACCGACAACAGCGTCACTTTGCGTGTCCCTGCCAGCAGTCTCACCCCCGCAGGGACAACCGCCTCAAGCACTTCGCCCCACTTACAAAGGTAATAGTCTGCCATCCACCTCGTGAGCCGCAGCATGGCCGGCGATAAAAGCGCAGACGCATCAATCACTTCGGCGACCAATTTGAGTCGCGCCGCATCGACCAGCTTCGTCTCTAATGTCACACAGTAACCAACCACTTTTCGATTCGACCGCCCAAAGGGCACTCGCACCCGTCGCCCTACCTCTAAGAAATAGTCGCCCCGGTCACTCAAAGTATCTGGCACAAGATAGTCATACTCACCCGTGGCTCCTTCCCCCAGCACTATCGTCGCCACTAACCGCTGCGATTGGGCATCCACTTCCCATTCCGCGGGTTCGTCGTCAAACAAACTCTGTTGTTGCTTGGACATAGTAGGAAGCTTGGACCAGAGGGGACTGGGGTCTGAGGAAAGAACACGCTATGGTACATTGTCACAGGTTTGTTTCACAGCGCGACAATTTCCCCAGACTCCCAAGCTCCCATGAAAATCGGACTCTTCGGCGGCAGTTTTGATCCCGTTCATCGGGCACACCTTGCGCTGGCCAATAGTTGCCGCGAGCAGGCCCAGCTCGATCGAGTCTGGTTTGTCCCGACGGCACATCAGCCCTTCAAGCCTGGGGGACCCTTTGCATCGAATGCCGATCGATTGGCGATGCTAGAGATTGCTCTCGCCGAATGTATGAACTGCGAGATTTGCACTCACGAAATCGAGCGCGGCGGCATGAGCTACACCATCGATACCTTAACGCACCTTAAAGATACTCATCCAGAGTCGGAATGGTTTTTATTGCTGGGTGCCGATTCGCTCGCCGATTTTCCTTTTTGGCGCCGCCCGGCCGACATTTGCCGACTTGCCACGCCCCTGGTAGTTAATCGTGCCGGGGAGCCCGCACCAAATTTCGGGCATCTGAGTGAAATAGTCTCGCCCTCTCGGTTGGCTGAGATTGAGTCTCTTGAAGTGAAGATGCCTCCCCTAGCGATCAGCAGCACATCGATTCGCGAAGCAATCGCCCAAGGCAAAGAATGGCAATCACAGGTGCCTGAAACGGTTGCAGAGTACATCCGTGAGCATGGACTTTATCTAGGCGAGGCGGGTGCGTAAGCCTCTGGCACGTCCCGCAATGCCAGAAGATTACGCGTTTGGCTCGCCATTAGCTCCAGGCGCTGACGCTTCTGGCTCGCCGCGTCTACGCCGCCTCGGCTGTGGGTTCCTGCAGAGTCGCTAGCACTAGTTGGTGCAAATTACCCAGGATCAAATCTGGCTCTGCGCGTAATGCATCTACCACATCGCTTAGCTGCTCACGATGTGATTGCGTCATGTCCAACAGCAAACACTTCTTTCCACGAATTACGCAGTGTCCGCCACCCGCACCGTCGAGCACCTCTTCGCGAACCTCGTAACCCGCACTTCGTGCCGTCTCCAGCGCCAGTGATAGCAGTTTCGCCGTATGCATAAGACTGTTCCCTTTCGTATTTTCCAAAATGCGGGCCGGGATTGTAGCGTCTTCGGTTTGAGTCGCCCAGGCGAATCCGTCGATAGAAAGTAATGAGTGAAGAGATGAGCTAAGTCTTAATCACGAAACAAGTTAAATCATTCCTTTCAGTCAAGCGAGCGAGAGTAGCACGACTTGGCAAACTGAGGCGTGTTTAACTATTGGTCCAAAATCAAAGTCGAAACCGGACGGAGCACGAATGTCAGGCAGAAATCTAACTCCCGAACAGGAAATCGAACTCTTGAAACGGCAACTTGCCCAGACCCAGCGGATGGCTGCCCTCGGCGAATTGGCTGGCACAACTACGCACGAATTCAACAATGTGTTGATGACCATTCTCAACTACGCCAAGCTTGGCCTACGCCACAAAGATGAACCAACCCGCGACAAGGCTCTCACCAAAATCCTCGCCGCCGCTCAGCGTGCCGAGAAGATCACTAACAGCGTCCTGGGCCTAGCCCGCAATCGCCAGGAGGAATTTGCCCCTACGCAATTGTCCCAACTCATCAACGAATCGCTCATCTTGCTCGAACGCGAGATGACCAAGTATCGAGTCAATGTCCGCCGCGAATTCGCTGAGGTTCCTTGCGTCCGCGCCATCGGGAATCAGATCCAGCAGGTCCTGTTGAATCTGATGACCAACGCCCGCCAGGCCATGCCCATGGGAGGCGAACTGTTGTTGCAACTCGCTCATGACGGAGCCAGCAACTCTGTTGATCTCACGATCCGCGACACCGGCAGTGGCATTCCCCGCGAGCAATTGCCAAAGATATTCGACCGCTACTTCTCCACGAAGTCCGGCCCCGACGAAACTGGCAAAGGGGGCACTGGAGTGGGATTGGCCACCTGCAAAGACATCATCGATGCCCACCAGGGCCGCATACGTGTGCAAAGCACAGTCGGCCGCGGCACCGCGTTTGTCATCCGCCTACCAGTATTCCAGCAGAAGGCGCAGACGGTCCCACTGCCCAAACTGGGCGTCCCCACCGGTGAGACTCGGGGAGAAGTGGTCGGTGGTTAGTGGTTGGTTATCAGTCGTTGGTCATTGGTCGATGCAAATTGGTCATTTACTCCCTCGGGTTCGTCAGTCGCTCTTGAATATCTTCGAGCATCTGTAGTTCAACTTCGCAGTCCCGTCCCAGCGGGATCCAGTAGGCACTCGGCCGGGTGCGACTGACCTGCTCATTCATGTTACTGCGAAGTGAGTTGTCGCTACGAAATACGGCCGCCCCCGCCGTAGAGTTCTCGGGGCGTGGCAGGTCTTCAATCTCCTTTTGTACAATCGCTTCTACAAACCAGCCCCCTTGCTGGGGAATTACCCTGATCTCCGCTCGGCGGCGAATGCTTTGAAAAGTGCTTTCGAATAGATTGTAGCGCCCCACGGAGTCACGCATCTGGGGCTCGAGCAGTGTTGAGCCGACCTGCGGAAATGTGTCGATGCGACCCTCGGTCAGCACATTGCCCACCAGTTGCACGCGATTCTCTTGATCGACTCGGAAGTAGTCGTCTACGACGTCGACGATCTGTTCCCAGGCAAAGTCTTCGTTCACAACGGGGACTAACACTCCTTGGGTGACTGTAGGCTCTGACTGGGTTTGTCCCATTTGTGGTGCCTGAAAAAGGGAGTTCGCTCCGCCAGGTGCTACAAACGTTGGCTGGGCGGTTCCTACCACTGGCGCCGTCAGCGGCACAGGTGCCTCTTGAAAATGATGACATCCCGACATAAGTGCGACCACCAAAGCGCAGCAAAGCCCAGGGATTGCAATCCCTGGGCGTTTAAGCGCTAGGCGTTGCACACTCTTCTTTTTGTTTCGAGATTCCATCTACTGACAACGAACCACGGGCCACGGACCAAAACCGGCGAATCTTCCCCAAACCCCGCCAGCCCTGCAAGGCCGAACCACCCCTGCTAGCACGCTGCTTTCCCCTGTAACACTTCTCGCGTCCCTACGCTCATTCAATTTGAGCCGATTACGGCACCTGCTAACGAACCAAACGACCCTCTCTCACAAGGAACCTTTCCATGAAATCTCGCAAGCACAGTTCGTCATACCGACCAAGTTTCTCAATGGAACGTCTTGAAGAACGCCAAATGATGGCTGGCGACGTAGCGGCCTATATGAACAACGGCAACCTTTACGTCAACGAGGCTTCCGGGCAGGCGGGCACCGCCAATGCAGTGCAGGTCTCGCAACTCTCGAACGGATTGGTGCGGGTCCAAGGAACTGCAAATCAAGGAGGCGGCCAGACGCTCGTCAATGGCCTCCCCTACCAAGACTTCAATATCCCCACCTATTCCCAACAAGTTGGCCATCTGGTCGTCTACTTGGGAGGCGGCAACGACAGCATCATCGTGGGAACAGGCAATGTCGTCAACAAATTCAATACCATCTCTATTAACACCGCCTCGTCAAATCCGAATGACCCGGGCGATGCAGACCTGGTCAAGTTATACAATGTCTCCACGCGCGCTGGATCCAATATCTACACCGGTGGAGGCTCAGATAATGTGGTTTTGGACAAAACTATCTTCAATGCCAATTATGGAGGCTATTTCAGTGTCGACACTGGTGAAGGTAACGACAGCGTGCGATTCTTTGGCGTCACCACAAAGGACTATCTCAATATCTACACCAAAGGTGGCAATGACTACATCGATGTTTCGTCCTCGACCATCGGTGATGGCATAGGCATCGACTATCTCAACGTCTACGCGGGAACTGGGGCTGACTCGATCAATTTCAACACCAATGCGTTAGGATCGACCTATGTGCGTGGTCACCTGAATGTCTACGCCTACGACAACATTGCCGAGAACGATGCCGACACTGTCGACATGCGAAGCACTTACGTCAGTCACCACATCAACACTTCCTTGGGTGGTGGAAACGATCAACTTCGGATGCTCGGTGTCTTCGCAGGAACCGACATCGTGCTCTTTGGAGACGCCGGAAATGACACCTTCAATCTTACTGATGTCCGTGCTGCAGACGATTTCTTCGCCTACTTGGGTGAAGGAGATGACTCGCTCAAAATGGAATATGTCGGAGCCGATGAGATGATCTTGGATGGAGAAGGTGGCAACGATTCCGTCAGTCGATGGAACAATGCCTACGTCCGCGATCTGGCTCTTCGAAATTGGGAATCCATCAACGGAGTCACCCAGGTCTACCGCAAGGCAGTCACCCCGATCATCAAAGGAGGCAACTTCAGCACACTGAGCCGCTAAATAACGGCTGAGAACCGCTCTTCGCAACGCCCAGGGATTGCACTCCCTGGGCGATTTCTTTTCTCCCGACGCCACTCTCTCTCAACTCTCAGTTTCCAGCTTCCGATGCCCGCGAAAACATAGAAAGCTTCCCAACATCGCCACAACTATCGCCATCGTCGACGGTTCAGGTATTACATCAAACATGATCCCAGCGAATCCGGCTGCCTCACCGACGACTCCGGAGTTGAAGCGGATCTTAATGAAATCGTCGGCTGTGAAATTGTCGTATCGAAACGTATAGACGTCCGTGGTTCCGTTGAAGGTCAAGCCTGTTAGATTCACACCGACATCGACACTCGGATCCACGTTGCTGGCACCACGAGGATTGAGCCGAGCGACTGAGTCATGTTCTCCGTTCGTGTTGTCTACTACGATTCTTAGCAGGAATGATGTCGGAACCCCTGGACCCAGCGAAATCCTGTTCACTGAATTATTGGAATTGTTTCTCGTATTCAGATCCACCAGCGAACCGGATAATCCCTGCTCCCCGCTGGGCAGCGTAAACGTGTCCCAGGAAGGCTGACCCCCTTTAGAGTAGACGCCAAAAACGAGTGGATTACCAAACGGGGCCATCGTATCCAACGGATCCATGGTATCGCCAGAAAAGTAGCCGGCATCGCCAGAAAAAGTGCGATCCGATTGCGAAATGTCGAACTGCATACTTGCCCAACTGGGCAGGGCGAATCGCATGTTATCCTGCGGTGCCTTTTCCGTCACCGGTGTACTCGCGGAGAACTGCGCGAAGTAATATCCCGCCTGACCAAATCCCAGCGATTGAAAATTAGTTTGATCAATTGTCTGGCCGACGAATGAAACTGCCTGTGGTGCAGCATGAACAGTCTGTGTGCTAACCAAGATCGCTAAAGTCGCAAAACAAACTGCGACACAACCAAACCATCTCGTGATCATTGAATCCTCCGCCATAAGTGTCAGGATGGAACGCTCCCTGCATATCAGAGCTTCGCAAGTATCCATCCTACACAACAGCGTCTACTTTCAGCAATAAAAAACCGAGAAGCAATTTCTCCCATCGCCCAGATTTTGCAATCCGCGGGCAAGTGATATCCCTCAACACTCAACTCTCAACTCTCCCAATCGCCACCCCCGTCGCTTCGCCAACCCCTGGCCAAATCGCAATCCGGCAAAGATTCCTCCGCGAGTATAGCTGCCACTGCCAACAATGTGATCGCCGTAATAACCATGCCACAAATACGCACTCGACACATCCAGATCCACAGGTAAAACTGCTCGCGAACCTTGGAAAAATCCTCGGAGACATAATAGGCGCCGATATGTCCAGGTAAGAACACCCAACCGACTCGCAACATCAACCCCGCTGCAACACAAAAGACCACGCCCTATACGGAGTCTCCAATTTTCGCTTCATCATGTTACAGCTGCTTCATTAAATTTCAGGACGCAATGCCCAGGGATTGTAATCTCTGTGCAATTCTTCCTTTTACTTATACCCTTTCTCCGCTTCTTCCATCTCGCGCGCCTTTTGCAAGGATGCCGCCACCAAACCAGCAGGCACTGAGACCACCGCCAACCCGATGATCAGAATGAAAAAAGTAAAGCACCGGCCTCCCACCGTAATTGGATAGACATCGCCATAGCCTACCGTGGTCAGCGTGGCGACCGCCCACCACAGGCTGTGAAAAACAGAGGCGAACTTTTCTGGCTGAGCCTCATGTTCGCAATAGTAGATCCCCACCGCCGCCAGATACATCAAGATCCCCGTTACACAAGTGAATAACACGATCTCTTCTCGGGCTATGTGTAGCGCGCGAAACAGACGGCGAATCGCCTTATTGTAGCGCACGATCTTCAGCACTCGAAACAACCGCAGGAACCGAAACACTCGCACTGCCCGCAGATCGATGACATTCCCAATCCAAAATGGAAAAATGGCCACTAAGTCTATGATTCCATAGAAACTCCGAATGTATTGCCAAGGATGATCTGCCACGACAAACCGGGCCAGATACTCGATCGTAAAGAGCACCAGAATGACAAAATCAACACGATTCAGCCACTTTAGGGTAACAGGATTCAAGTGGGGCAAGGTTTCAATCGAGAAGGTAGTGACCGAAATCAATATGAGCAATTGAATGAAGACAGCAAACGCAAAACCCGCCTTGGTATCGGTTCGTTCAATGATGCTCTTCAGCTGTGGCATACAGCCAAAATTTAACATGGCGAGGAAGATACCGCCACCCGGACAACGCGCGTTATCCGTGACTCGGAGCGTCAAGGTATAAAGATCTGCTTGCAATCATCCAAGCAATATTGGTGCGTCGTCATCTCCTTCGCGCTCGGCCCATTGTTTGCGAACTTCGCCGAGGCCATAAACGCAAAGCTCGAAGCGATCGCTCAGGCGTTTCAGGACGTCGTCAGGGGTGGAGCTGTCGTCGGCAGGCAGGCGACTGGCCAGAAAGTAGTTACGTTTGCCTTGGTCCTTGTAATTAATGAGGCTGTCTTTGGTTTGCTTGCGACGGTTTTCTGCGGTTTCGGGGTAGACACCTAGCCAGAACAGAGTGAAGTCGCCGATGTGGCGATGCACGCGGCGACGTGCCGGGCCTTGCCGTGCCTGGGCCTCGGCGAGCATGTCAGTAACCTGCAACAATCGCTCGCCGGTAGGCGTACGGAGACCAAAGATCGCGTCGGTCCGTACAAAGTGAGTCAGTAGTCCTGAGAGATAGTCGATCAGCGGGGGATCGGCCACGCCGAGTTGTGAAGTGAAGGTGTACTCGGTGATGCCGGCAAAAAACCGGTGCAATACTTCGCTACGATTGGAATGCGGAGAACCAGCGGTCATGGGCGACCTCCATCAAGTGACATGGAGTCGTTTCACTCGCACGCAAACGGACACACTACCCACATGCATACGAGACCTCTTTTAATTGTACCTTGCCCATCGAGGCAAGGTCAAATTTTTGGTTCCTGGATTGCCGCATTATCATATCTCGGTAGAAAGGAGATACCGACCATAGAAAAAAATACCTATCCGCGATCTAATTCAGCGCTGCCAGCATAGATTCGAGGTAATCACCGACTGATGCAAGAGTCGCCTGACGACCATTCGAGGCAGCCTCGGCGATGCGACGCACAACCGCCGAGCCCACAATAAGGCCGTCGGCCACCGGGGAAAGCAGCCGCACATGCTCCGGTTGGTTGATGCCAAAACCGATGCATACCGGCAATGGAGTCTGCTCGCGGAGCCAACTGACACGGTCTACCAACTCCGGGGGAAGTTGCGTTCGTTCTCCCGTGATTCCCGCTACGGACACATAGTAGATGAACCCGCTGGAGGTGGCGGCGATCCTCAAGGCCCGCTCCTGGGGAGTCGTGGGAGTGATCAACTGCACGAGACTCAAGTCGCGCGCCGCGCAGA
Source organism: Bythopirellula polymerisocia (assembly GCF_007860015.1). Classification (GTDB taxonomy): domain Bacteria; phylum Planctomycetota; class Planctomycetia; order Pirellulales; family Lacipirellulaceae; genus Bythopirellula; species Bythopirellula polymerisocia. The sequence continues at coordinate 81,158 of NZ_SJPS01000007.1, read as the reverse complement.
TTTTCGCCAACTGCGGAGATTCTTCCACCGGAAGATCGGGAACAATCATCCCAGCAACGCCGCGATTGCTGAGTTCGTCGGCATATGCTTCCACACCATGGCGATAGATGATCGCGTAGCTCACCATCGTCACCAGCGGGGCCGGCACCTGCGGAGCCACCTCGCCAAGCATATTGAGAATCCCGGTGAGCTTCACTTTTTTCTCGAGAGCGCGAGTGTAAGACGCCTGGATCACCGGGCCATCGGCGATCGGGTCGCTATAAGGGATTCCCACTTCGCATATCGCAGCTCCGCGGGAGACGAGTTCTCGAATTACCTCGCCAGTGAACTCTAGGTCGGGATCACCGGCCGTGACAAACGGCATCAACGCCTTGCGGTTCTCGCTACGGAGACTTGTAAAAAGTTTGTCAATTGCTGACATGAATTTTGAATCACTCTAAGGCAAGAATGGTTAGCCGAACTTGACGCCCTTCAGACGCGCCAGTTCTGACGCGTCTTTGTCACCTCGACCCGACAGGCAGACTACGATTCGCTCACTCTTTTTCATCGTGCTCGCCAATCGCATCGCTTCGGCTATCGCATGAGCAGACTCCAGGGCAGGCAAAATTCCTTCGTTTGAAGCCAAGGCATCAAACGCCTCCATTGCTGCGCCGTCGGTGCAACTCGTGTACTGCACGCGTCCCGAATCTTTCCAGTAGCTATGCTCGGGGCCGACACCGGGGTAATCCAATCCCGCCGACATCGAATGCACATCGCAGGTCTGGCCATCTTCGTCCTGCATGACATAGCTGAAACTGCCGTGCAGGACGCCGGGGTTTCCATAAGTCAAAGGAGAAGCATGATCACCGGGTTTTCTTCCACGACCACCGGCTTCGACTCCAACCAGTTTAACTGCAGTGTGTTCGATGAACGGATAAAACATTCCTGCCGCGTTGCTCCCGCCGCCGACACAGGCGACGACCAGATCGGGTAAGCTCGCGAATCGAGCTCGAGACTGCTCGATGGTCTCTTGGCCAATCACAGCTTGAAAGTCGCGAACGATTTGCGGAAAAGGATGCGGTCCCACGACCGAGCCGAGAATATAGTGCGTCGTATCCACGCTCGCCATCCAGTCGCGCATCGCTTCGTTGATTGCATCGCGCAAGGTTCGTGATCCGCTGCTTACGGGTCGCACTTCCGCCCCCAAGAGTTTCATGCTAAACACGTTGGGTGCCTGACGGCGAATATCTTCCTCGCCCATGTAGACCACGCAGTCCAGGCCAAAATGGGCACAGGCAGTCGCTGTAGCCACCCCATGCTGGCCTGCCCCAGTCTCGGCGATCACTCGCTGCTTCCCCATTCGAAGAGTGAGCAGCGCCTGGCCAAGGGTATTGTTGATCTTGTGGGCACCGGTGTGATTCAAGTCTTCCCGCTTGAGCCAGATTTCCGCCCCGCCACACTTCTCGGTGAGTCGGCGCGCCAAGTACAACGGCGAGGGGCGGCCCACATAGTTGTGAAGCAGGTCATCCAACTCCGCCTGGAACTGTTTGTCAGCTCTGGCGGCCGCATAATCTTCAACGAGCTTATCGAGTGCATATACCAATGTCTCCGGCACGTACCGCCCCCCGAACACACCGAAACGCCCGGCGGCGTCGGGTACCTGAGCGTTATTTGGCTGGGATAGCGTTGGCATAAGTTTCTCTTGGGAGTTGGGCACTAGTGAGGGACCTTCGATTGTCGATTGCCATCCGCTTGAGGTCAAGAACCGGGAGAAATCTTTGATTTGAAATGTTAGAGTGAGGTTTAGCTGACGTCTGCCATTTCACCTCAAACAATCTTAGCATGCCCGAACTGCCTGAAGTCGAAACGATGTGTCGCGGGATTCTACCTGCCCAGGGAAGCCAGATTACCGCGATCTCTCGGCCTCGTTGCCTGAAGCAGCCGATTGCCTTTCAACCTTCATTTCAAATATTTCGCCGGCGAGTCGAGGGAACGAGCATTGCCGAAATCGATCGAGCAGGCAAACGAGTTGTGATCTGGCTCGACAGCACTGATGCAGTCGTCATCGAGCCACGCATGACAGGCCTGGTTCTGGTCGAGGATGCTCCCACAAGGCAGCACTTGCGGTTGCGACTGGAACTCTCAGGGGGGCCGATCTCTGATATCTATTACTGGGACCGCCGCGGGCTGGGAAATGTTCACCTCTTTTCGGCAAAATCTTTTGCCGAACGTTTTGGCCCCGAGAATTTAGGACCCGATGCGCTAAGAATTTCTGCGGAGGAGTATCGAGCGCGACTCGGTCGATCGCGGCGGGAAATCAAAGTTGCGCTCTTGGACCAAAAAGCAGTCGCAGGGATTGGCAATCTGTATGCGGCAGAAATCCTCCACGTTGCGCGAATTCACCCTAAACGACGTTCGAGCGAACTCACCAAGAAACATTGGCAAACACTCGCCGAAGCGACGCAAGCCGTACTCTCAGAGGCAATCCTCTACGAAGGTTCCACGCTGAGCGACGGCACCTATCGCAACGCACTCAACAAACAAGGTGGCTATCAGAATCAGCATCGTGTCTACGCCCGTGCTGGCCAACCATGTTTACGATGTCGTCGAAGTATTATCGAGCGGATCGTGCAGGCTCAACGTGCAACTTTTTTCTGTGCGAAGTGTCAGAGGTAGTCGCAGCATCAGTATCCCGTCAGCGATTGGAACACACGGCTGCGGAAGTCTCGAAGTGCATCGATCAGTTCAGCCATTGATTGAAACCGATTGGCCGGGTCTTTTTCCAATGCCTTCATCGCGATGGCTGAGAGTCGCTTAGGGACTTGGCGTTTCGGCGCTCGCGTTTCGGGGGGGATGGTCTCTTCTTTGAGAATCATCTCAAAAGTTTCATTAATGTTCTCGCCTCGATGGGGTTCTTTCAAAGTGAGTACTTCGTACAACACCACTCCGATTCCGTAGATGTCGGTGCGTTCATCGATTTCGTCGCCGCCTCCACGGATTTGCTCAGGTGACATGTAGAGCGGCGTGCCAGGGCGCTGACCCACGTCCGTGAGCACCTCGTGTTCAATCTCGGGCAGATCAGGATCCTCGCTTGCCCAGACTTTGGCAACTCCCCAGTCGAGCAACATGACTTCACCAAAGGATCCGATCAGGATGTTTTCCGGTTTCACATCACGATGCACCACACCGTGGACATGAGCATACGACAGTGCATTGCAAACCTGAATGATCAGGCCCAACATACGGTCGAGATTGTAGGTGGCAATTGCCTGTTCATCTCCGAGGCACTGCTGTTCTAGAATCTCTCGCAGGGTTTCCCCTTCGACTCTCTTCATCGTGAAGTACAGGCGCCCTTCGATATCGTGGCCAATCTCATAGACGGGCACGGTGGCCGGATGTTGCAGTTGGGCGGTGACGCGTGCCTCGCGCAGGAACCGGGCTCGCATGTATTCATTCTGAGCCAAGTGCGGATGAAGTGTCTTCATCACGACCATCCGCCCGAGATTGTTGTCCCGGCATGTCCGCAAGAGCGCAGAACCTCCCTTTGCCAACGGATCGAAGTCGGAATACCTTGTAAAACTATTGGAGTAGTACTGCGACAGCTTGCGGTCGGTATCCTTGGCGTCGAGTTGTGGATAGTTGCCGCTAGCGGCCGATTCGGATTGTTCTTCACTCATGACCACAAATACTCAAGCTTGGGAATTCATTCAGACGACTGATCTCTTGTAAGTGTAGCGCCGGAGTGAAGAAAAAGCGAGTGCGACAGAACACCCGAATCTTTCGTGTGCAAGAGGGTAACCCTTAGATTCAACAGTCTTTCTAAGTAGGACAATCAAGCAGGAATTCTTCTTGATTAGTGCCATCGGCCGTCGGCTCATCCAAGAATGGGATAAACCCAGCCATCGTTTCGCAGGCCGAAGGATTGTTACAAAGTACGCTCAGGAGGACGTCGCGGCGCGAAACCAGCCCCACCAACTTGCCGTCCCGCAGGACAGGAAGACGCCGAATGCCATAGAGCGCAAACATGTGGGCGGCATGGCCCAACGAGTCCTCATCCGCAACGGTCCACACCTGACTTGTCATAAATTCAGAGACCGGCGAATCACGTAGCGCAGGATCGAAGAGCACGTCGAACAACTCAAGTTCCGTAATCATACCAACTACGCTACCGTTGGAAACCACGGGTGCCCCGCTGCATTTGTGCTTAGCCAATAGTTCGATGGCCTCGCCGAGTGAACTGTTGGGTGCCAGGGTTCGCAGCGATGTACTCATGATTTCTTTAACGGTAGTCATTGCATTTGCTCCTAGGCAGACCTGCACAAGTGAGGTCTTGAAATCTTAGCAGGCAACTGAAATGTGCCTCCACACTCGAAGCACTTATCTCCAAGACGCCGGCAGCGAGTGATAGACAATTGGAGAACTTTTCCTCCTGCGAACCACAAGGTCACTTTTTTCTTGGGCAAGATGTTGATCGGGGCATAGAACCCCACGCCCATGCGTGAAATGTCTTTGGCAAAGCAAGCATGGCGATTTCCCCCAAGCATAGCGATCGCAATCTTGTGCAACGACCTTCTAGCATAGAGCCGTTTAGATTCGATTATGAATGGTTGGTCCCTCTCCGATTGGAGATACTCCTCAAAAGAGCATAGCAGTACCGTACGAGAAGTAAGTGATTGCCAAACTTGCTCGTTCAGGTCAGTTTCATTGCTGATACCCAACATTGGACCATCTCCGGATCAAAGTGTGAGCCTGAATTCGATTCGAGGTAATTGAGACTCTGCGACAGACTCATGGGCTTACGGTAGGGTCGAGCGCTTGTGACGGCATCAAACACATCAACGACTGCCAAGAGCCTGGCCCAGGTGTGAATCTCTTCTCCCACCAGACCGACGGGATATCCCTTGCCATCAAATCGTTCGTGGTGTTCATAGACCATCAACAATTGCTCTTGAGTCAAATCGATTCGCTCGCAAAGATCTTCGAAACCACGCTGCGGGTGGGACTTTATCAACTGCCATTCTTCTTCGGTAAGTTTGTTCTCTTTGCAGAGTACACTCGAAGGAATAAATCGCTTGCCAATGTCGTGTAGCAATGCGCCAATCGTGATTTGCTCTTTCAACTTGGGATCGCTAAAACCCAAAAGATCCGCGAGCAAAGTAGCAAAGCCGGCTACGTTGATGACATGGGTATAGGTGTAGTAGTCGTGCTGTACGACGGCGAAGAGCTGCTGTGGAACCAGATGCTCTCCGTTTAGTAAGCTGGTGATGTGTTTGGCAATCCGCTGGGACATTGTCACGATGCGATCGCACTTGATCATATGAAAGGCAATGTCCATTTCCATCGCTGCAGCTGTCTGAAGAATGGCGAACCGTTCTGCAGGAGGAATTTCCTGATTGGCGAGGACTTCGTGCAGTGATTCGTTCAGGGCGCGATCGAGTCTGGAAAAATCAGAACTCGCGACGCACAGTGCCCGATGGCCATTGCGGCGAAGTTCCTCGATGTCTCTGGAGGAGATAGGAATTGCAGCACTACGATAAAGGACAGGTGACTGATTGCCTTCAATCTTGAGATAGAGATCGACCTGCGAATTCTGATTCACTTGAAACACAGAAATCGGGATGCAAATGAACTTCCGCTGCGCAGGATTAGCAGTTCGAGACGTCTTCTCTTCGAGACCGATAGCCATTTTCAGAATATCCGCAGTTTTAGCTAGACAAACTCTCTTCTTATCCTGCCGTACAAAAGCGTAGAATAGTTTCCTGCGGCCTGACCACCTTTTCATTTTTTAAACATCAATCACTTAAGAACTGTTGTAGGGATTATGCCAACGCACCCACTTGAGCACGGTTCATTGCGCAGGAATGCGATTACCCGTTTGCCGATGGTTCCAGCATGAGGTCTAATGATTTCTTGGTAACGTGAACTTTCTGGTCAACTTTCTGATGAGGAGTTATTATCTATGAATCCCTGGAATTCTTGTTGCGACGATGCTGATTCCCCTGCGGTTGATCGCAGAGTGTTTCTCGAACAGGCGAGCAAAGTTGCGTTGGTCGGCGGCGCTGCACTTTCGGCCCCGCTTGTCTTGCCTGCAATGGCTGCACGCGCCGCAGAGCAGATTGCATCCGGGGCTAATGGCAAATCCTCCGAGTCGTTGGTGAAGCTGCTTTACGAAGCACTCACACCCGGTCAGCGCGAAAAGGTTTGCTTCGCCTGGGATCATCAGGACAAGGAGCGAGGACTTCTGCGTAGCCGCGTCGCCAACAACTGGGACATTACTGATTACTACGTCAACGATGACTTTTACACAGATGACCAGCGTGCCATAATCCGTGCGGTGTTTGAGAGTCTCTACAGGCGCGAATGGCATGCGAAGATCGATCAACAACTTGACGACGACTCCGGCGGCTTTGGCGAGCAGAACAGCATCGCCATCTTCGGTGAACCGGGGGGCGAACACTTTGAATTCGTCCTCACGGGCCGCCACATGACGGTCCGCTGTGACGGCAATACGACCGAGCATGTCGCCTTTGGCGGGCCAATCTTTTACGGTCACGCCGCCGATGGATTTGACGAAGGGCCAACGCACCCCGGCAATGTGTTTTGGCCACAGGCTGTTGAGGCAAACAACCTGTATCAAGCCCTCGATGGCAAGCAGCAACAACTGGCTTTGGTAAAGCAAGGCCTCCCGCGCGAGCAGCGAGTCGGTTTCCAAGGTGCCAAGGGAAAGTATCAGGGCATTCCTCTCACCGAGTTCTCCAGTGACCAAAAAGAACGAGTGCAGGAAGTGCTTCGCAAACTTGTCGAACCTTATCGCCAAAACGACCGCGACGAGGTGATTGCCTGTTTGAACCAGCAAGGTGGTCTCGATGCCTGTCACTTGGCGTTCTACCAGCAAGGGGACATCGGCAAGGACGGCGTGTGGGACAACTGGCGGCTCGAAGGCCCGTCGTTCGTCTGGCACTTCCGCGGCTCGCCCCACGTGCATGTGTGGGTCAACGTGGCGAATGATGCGAGTGTGAAGTTGAATGCGTAAGCCAGGCTCCATCTTGGTCATGTTTGGTCAAGTTGGCCGCGTGTCCGAAAGTGGTGGGCTATCGCAAACACGTGATTACCGGCGGCTAGCGCCGATCCGCTCACAGAACAGGAGTCCATTATCATGGTTTGGTGACCAATTTCCACAACGATTCTTGGGCCATAAACGCGCTCCGCACTGCCGATCTCCAGGGTATTCTGGGATGGGGGCGGACGCGCCGCGGCTAACGAATCATGTGCGCATTGAAGTTTGATGGCACCTGGTATTTTTCGTTTTCTTTTTTTTATTAAAAAACCCCCTCTCATTTCGCCGGCCAGAATCGCTTCAACTCTCTAGCGATCCAAGGCTTACGTCATTCTAGTGGGCGTCTACCCAGGTGGGTTATGTAAACCAATATTATTCGTCCGCTCTGTTTCGCGGCGGTGATCGCTGGCCTCGATTGCTTTGATGGCTGATGCGACATCCGTGTCGAAACCGCCGGTGAGCTCCTGGATGTCGCGCTGCAACTTGTCGTAACAACGCTCCTCGGAAGGCTTTGGAGCTGGGTCGCCTTGCAGGGCTGAAAGGTATTGGCCAAAAGCGATTTCTGCATCTTGTCGAGCTGCTGGAGGCAGCGGTTTCTGCGATTGAGGAAGTAGACATGTTCTCAGTGTGAAAATGAGTTCTGACAGGAAATGACGGCCCCAGCGCGACCGTGGCCGCAACCAGAAATCATGGAACAGGAGGTATCGGAGCTAACAGAGAAAAAGAGAAATTGAGAGAGAAGAACGCAAATCTACGCCAGTCTGATTAACGAAGAATCGTGTTGGACCTCACTTTTCCATTTCCTCCGTTCCCTCAGTTATCTCTCGTTCAATTATCTTGCGTAAACTACGAAAACTTGAATCGTTAGCAGCACGAACAACTTGGTAGTTCTGGCGATCAGTCGTCAGTAGGAGCCAGGCAGTATTGCGCACTCTGGAATTTCTGGCTGAAAGCTGATGGCTGACCGCTAGGAAAAATGCAAAAGCAGAAAACCCAAAGATTGCATAGCCACAGAGAACACCGAGAGCACTGAGAATTCGTTGTATTTTTCTCTGAGATCTCTGTGGCCATCTTCAGTTGGCTACAAATTCGACTTTGCAATTCTCCTCGGCTGACCGCTTTCATGCTGGATCAATACAGTCATCCACCCTATCAAACTCAGTGGCCCAAAAGCGAGTGAAAAATTGGAGATTCAGTGCTGTGTGCGGGTCTCCCGTCTCCGTCTACAGCGCAAATATGCACAGCAACTTAGGGAAACTTTGTTGTGGTGATCACGAATTCGCTTGGTAGGATGGGTGCTCGCACCCATCATTTGGCTTCCTGCCAAGGCAGATGGGTGAACCTGCTGGCGGAGAGTATGTTGGAGTGTTCAGCATCCCCCCTGCCAGCAGAACCACCCATCCTACTTGCTGAACATGCGCGAGGATCCTCACCGGACAGGTCGACGGATCGATTCCTCCAGAACGTTTAAAAAAACCACGCTCAGCGTGGTGCGTAAAACGTTCGCACTGACATTATTTTTAATTCAGGACTTGAAATCCCCATGGCAGTCACCGCCGCGAGAAAAGTACGGAGGTAAATATGGCATTTTGCAAAGTCTAAGCTTCCAAGATACAATTTGTTCATGTGCTTTATTCTTGCCTCACAACACCTTGTGCAATGAGAAGGATTCAGAATGACCACAGAATCGAAATCATTCAGCCTCCTAAGAGTAGTGGTTACCCTTTCCTTACTCGTTGCTATTGGGGCTTGCATTGGGTGGTATTTCGATCTCTTGGGTCTTTCCCATGGACGCCCGCCTGCAAATGCGATCGTCGTGATTGCTCCATACGACTATAACGGTACGTGGGTGTTCGACGATCCTCGCTACGGTCTAGTTCGAGAGCCATTTGTCGTTGGCATTCCCGAGATGATGGACGTGCTAGTAACCGACATCCTGGACGCAAAAGACGGGTTCCGACTGTTGTTTTCGGCGAATTCCTTTCCTGGCTATCAGAAGAAACTCACTTGGTTGCGTGGCGACATGGATGGAAATTATTACGCGTTAGACGACCCGCCGATGGAAGGCTGGATTTGCCCCGCAATGTTCAAATACTACGAAAAGCCTCCAAGGGAAATCTACGTGAAAGCAGAGCCGAAATCGTAGTTTCTTGAAGTCAGCTCGATAAACGGCTGAGCATCCTACCGAACTAATTCGGCTTGGATGCTTGGTGGCAATGGGCCTTTGCTTAGATCATACCGCCTGTTGTTAACCTTCAGTGATATCTATGAAAGAGTCCTGAAAAGAAGAAGTGGTTCCCCTATCGAATTGGGATGCTGTTTATCACTTCCCGCTACTACTGGAGAACCACGAAGATGTTATACCTTGGAATCGACCAACATGCACGGCAACTGACGATTTCACTCCGCAACGAAGAAGGGGATGTCCTGCAGGCTCGGCAGAGGATGTGTACGTGGTCTTCCACGCCACCCACTTTGATCAAAGGAGAAGCTTGATTCTTGCAAAGTTACCCAGGGTGCGCCCGAGTACGGGCGACCATGGCCTTTGGAATGTAACACCTTCGGCGTATGAATACATTGCCCCGCAGGAGTTCATTTCTTTCCTGCCGCCACTTCCTGGCTGAGGGGGTTCGTTGCTAAAATCGACTCCCCTCCGCTTACTTCTTCCCTGAAGAACTCGATAAGTCTCTGGAGTGGTACCCTGCGATCAGGTTTGATCGCGGCTATAGCCTTCGGTACTACTCCTCCTCGATCACCTGCATCAGCTCGTGTTTCAAATGTCCCAAGGTCCCCTCGTCGGTCACTTTGCGACCTTCTCTGTTGGTCACATAGAACACATCAACTACCTGATCGATGAAGGTGCCGATCTTGGCGTGGCGGATGGACATGCCCAAGTCGTGTAGTTTGCGGGCCAAGGAATACAACAGGCCCGTGCGATCGAAGGTGAAGACTTCGATGATGGTGAAAGCTGCTGAGAGAGAAGTATCGATTCGAACTTCGTTGGTCATGTCAGTAAGTTTTTTAGAGGCCTCTTCTTGTTCTTGGCCCCAGACGCGCCGGAATTGAGGTGGCTGGTCGCTCTCCAGGGAGCCGAGCATATTCTTGGAGAGTTTCGCTAAGCGATCGGGGGTGGTTGGACTAGTTGCCTGCGATTCCGTCGCCGTAAAGCGAAGGATTAAAAGATCGTCGCCCAACACATCGACATCGGCTGCGAGGATCTCGAGGCCTTCACTGCTCAGGGCACCTGCCATGCTGGAAAACACGCCGCGTCCCAGACCACGGCTCACACCGGCGAAGCACTCCAGGACCTTGGTTTCCGGGTTGTATTGGCACCAGGCATCGGCTGCCCCCTCGGCAAGCGGTCTGAGCCGCGCGAGCGTTTGCACAATTGTCTGGGGATCCTGGCTTACCAACTGGCTCGCCGGCAACGCCTCTAGCTGCCGGACATACCACTCATCACCCCGCTGCTCATGTGTTAGTGCTTGTAGTACGGCAGCCGTTTGGGCGGTAAGAATTGCGCGAAAGTCAGTGGAGTCTTCGACCCGAAGGAATTTTGAAGCCTTGAGATAGACGTCGGCTAACACGTCGCGTTTCCAGTCGGTCAGTACGTCGGGGCCTACGGCGGCCAAGTCGGCGCACGTCATCACGTAGAGCATTCTCAGTCGCTCTTCGTTGCCTATCTGCCTGGCAAAGCCTTCCAGTACGCGGATGTCAGAAGTATCCCGACGAAAGGTCAGATGTGACATCACCAGATGTTTGTGGACCAGAAACACAATGTCTTGGGCTGACTGCTCATCGAGTTGGAACAACTCGGCAGTCTCCTCAGCGATCCGCCGGCCAACCTCGCTGTGATCCTCTTCAAAACCTTTGCCCAGGTCATGCAAGAGCAATGCCATGTGCAAGACGCGCTTATCTTGAACTTCGCGGTAGGCCTGGCCGAGTGTGTCCTCCGAATTAGCAAAACTGGCGGCCTCGCGTACCGCACGCAAGGAGTGCTCGTCGACGGTGTACTTGTGATATTGATTGAATTGCAGCAAATAGCGGGCGTGTTGCATGGCAGGCACCAGTTTTTCCAGGTAGCCCAACTCATGCAGTAGCGCTAGCAGACGGCCAACGGAGTCGCAGTCGGCTAGCATTTCATAAAATGCCTGACGAACTTCGACCGATACCTGCTCAGGAAAATCGGGGGCCGCTAGAAGAAGTGCTGAGTACGTAGGCTGATCGAGGGGCTTTTCTTCGCGCGCGGAGAGTTCCACCAGTTGCAACACCTCGCGCAGATCGGTTCTCACGCGGGCCAACCCTGCCGGGGTCGCGCTGATGTGTTTCATACCAACACGAAAGTCACCGTCGACCGTCTTGCCGAACAGCGGATCAAGGACTCGCGAAGCGGTCGATACAGAAAGCAAACTTGCTTCTCGACGACGGACCATCTGCCAAATGTGGTTCGTATGGCGAAAGTAGTCCCGCATGAACTGCTCGACTGGCAGGAGACCACTTCGCTGCTGAAAGCCGAGCCAATCGGCGATCCGCAATTGCTCAGCCCGATCGAGCATGTCGGAGGCCGCGCCTGCGTGAAAGTGCATTTCATTGCGCAGGCGCAAGAGGTACTCGCTCGACGAGAGTAGGCGATGATGATCGAACTTAGACATTGCCCCCAGCAGGTGCAGCCGATCTGGGTCGGACTCGCCAAACTCGGCAAATCCGAGCCAGCGGAGCAAGTTTATATCGCGGATTCCCCCGCGCGAGCGCTTTACGTGGGGTTCGAGCAGATAGACGCTTTCGCCATATTGATTGCGTTCCTCGGCCCGTGCTTCGAGAAATGATTTGCAAAGCGATTTGCTGTAGCGCTTGGCCATCTTTTCAAAGCCCAGGCGAAACTCTTCGAACAAAGTCCGATCACCCTTCAAGAATCGTGCATCGATAAGCGACGTGCAGATCACCGTATCCTCGCGGGCCAATTGAACGGCCTCGGCGGGCTTGCGAATGCTCGACCCCAGATCAAGGCCGATATCAAAGACACCCTGGGTCATCGGGCGCAATAGCTCAGCCACTTCATTTCGCGACATTCCCTTGTACAGAAACATCAGGTCAACATCAGAAAAGGGGGAGCATTGCCTGCGACCGTGGCTTCCCAAGCAAACCACCGACAGATGAGATGAAAGGGTTGCGGCGCGTGGCCCGGACGCCTCAGAGAGAGTAGCATCCAGCAGTCGGATCAGAATAGTGTCGAGCAGTGTGGCGAGCTTGGCCGAGACTTGTGCCCCACTGAGACCGCGCTGATGTACCTCGCGGATCTCGGCCCGCCGCTGATCGAGTTCTTGGCGCAGTTCGGCTAGCAAATCGCCGGAAGGGGAACTTTCTGACATGAATCGAGTTCCCGTAGGAGAGGAGATAGGAGGAATTAAGGAATGGAAGGAACGGGGGATTGGAGAAAGTCGGTTTCCCTCATGTTTCCAAAATTCCTGCTATTCCCCCATCCCTTCATTGCTTACAGCGCCCCGTCGCCGGTTTCGCCGGTGCGGATGCGAATCGTTTCGGAAAGGTCGGTGACGAATATTTTACCATCACCGATTTGACCGGTCTGTGCCGTCTTAATGATTGTGTCAATGACCGTTTGGGCTTGGTCCTGGGAGACAGCAATTTCAACCTTGACCTTGGGAACAAAATCGACCGCATATTCGGTTCCGCGGTAGGTCTCGGTATGTCCCTTCTGGCGGCCAAACCCACGGACCTCGGTTATGGTCATGCCCGCGACGCCGATATCGCTCAAGGCATTTTTGACATCTTCGAGTTTGAAATGCCGAATGACCGCTTCGATTTTCTGCATCGTGGGAACTCCCTTGATTCTATGTTTGATTTGTAGTTGGTATTGTTTGTCGAGCACTACTTTCGCTTAGCGAAAGGCGACTATTCACTTTGCATTAGACGAAGATGTAACCTTCTTCTCCATGCTCTGTGAGGTCGAGGCCGCGAACTTCACTATTCTCATCCACTCGCAACCCGATGGCAACATCGACGACTTTTAGAATAATCAAAGTTGCCACGATGCTGAATACCCATGTTATGGCGATAGCGATAAGTTGACCTGGCATTATGCTGCCACCTTCGACCATCCCAAGGGGCTCTCCCTCGGCGATATTCCAGCAGGCACGGGTGGCAAATACACCCGTAAGTACTGCTCCAAGTGTCCCACCAACGCCGTGGACACCAAACGCATCGAGAGAATCATCGTAGCCAAACCTGTTCTTGAGTTTGCCGCAGGCCAAGGCGCAAATGACCCCTGCTGCCGCTCCCATCAGAAGGGCTGGCATCGGATTCACGAACCCGGCTGCCGGGGTAATGCAGACCAAACCAGCCACCGCACCCGAGGCGGCACCCAATACGCTTGGCTTGCCATTGGTGAGCCATTCATAGCAGGCCCAGCCCAACAAGCCAGCAGCGGCAGAAAAATGGGTAACGGCAAAGGCACTTGAAGTAAGGCCGTCGGAAGCCAATTCGCTTCCCGCATTGAAACCAAACCAACCGACCCAGAGCATCGCGGCTCCGAGCGTGGTGTAGCTGAGATTGTGAGGTCGGAGATCAGCCGTGCCGAACCCTTTGCGCTTGCCCAATAAGAATGCGCACATCAGAGCGGAAACGCCAGAACTGATATGCACCACAGTACCCCCAGCAAAATCGAGGGCACCTCCCATGATTGCGTAGTCGGAACCGAAAGCCAGGATTCCTCCACCCCAGACCCAATGACAGAGGGGACAGTACACCAAGGTACCCCAGAGGATACTGAACACGACCATCGCACTGAATTTCATACGCTCAGCAAAAGCACCACAGATGAGCGCGGGAGTAATGATGAAAAACATCCCCTGAAACAACATATGCGTATAACGAGGGATAGCACCTATCATCGGTTCATTCGGTGCCTGGGTCGATTCATTCCAGGATCTTTCGACGTTTCTCATAAATAGATAGTCAGTATTACCAATGTAAGGACTGAAAGAGCTGCCAAGCTCTTCGGCGTTGTCTCCACCGAAGGAGAGAGTGTATCCATACAAAGCCCAAAGTACGGTCATCAAACCCATCAAGAAGATACATTGCATCATGATGCTTAGCACGTTCTTGCTCCGGACAAGACCACCGTAGAACATGGCTAGTCCGGGTGCAGTCATGAAGAGCACCAAGGCACAAGAAGTCAACATCCAGGCGTTGTGACCCGCGAGTGCCGCTTCATCGGCTTTAGCGGCGACATCGGCCAAATCCTGGGCTTGGACAGGAATGCCTACCAACACGATGCCGGTGAGGAACAGCGCCCCAATGGCAAAATGAAACCGATTGAACATGACAACCTCCGCCTGAGATCGATGATGAGTTGCCCGGCAAGATAGATGCGGTTATTGCAGCAGCAGCCAGGCCCAACAGATAAGTAGAATAAGAGCAAGAATGACTTGAGTAAAGTAGCTGACAGAGGGTTTTTGGCTGTAAAGAGGCTTTTCCTTAGCGTGATTTCTGCCAAGGAACGTCGGCGGTACCTGATTCGGCATTGGCTGTCCGGGCGAGCACGAATAGAAGGTCCCCCAGTCGGTTCACATAGAGTAAAACCATTCTTCGCAAAGGGGACTTCTGGTCGAGAGCCACCAGTTTTCTTTCCGCCCGCCGACAAACAGAACGTGCTAAGTGAAGCCACGCTCCTGCAGAACTTCCCCCAGGGAGAATGAAAGTCTTTAACATCGGGAGCGCAGGATCCAGTTGGTCGATCCAAGCTTCCAGTTGAGCGACGTCTGAGTCTTGCAGGTAGTCGGTACCTTTGGCCGAAGCATCGGGTGTTGCTAGTTCGGCACCGAGGTCGAAGAGTTGATTCTGTAGATGGGCAAGAATAGGGTCGATCGAGGGAGAAGGGCCATTCACTCGGACGACTCCCAGCAGGGCATTGAGTTCATCTACTGCTCCACAAGCCTCGATTCTCGCATCAGTTTTAGAAACGCGTATTCCGCCGTAGAGGCTTGTCGAACCGTCATCACCGGTCTTTGTATAAATCTTCATGGCAGAAATTACTCTGGTTGTAGGATTGCGTGTTGTATCAATTAATTGGATTGGGAGGATACGATACTTGCTGTCTCTGTGCAGGCAACCGTCGTACGGGCCTGAAACGATATCAGCTTCGAGGACTGGATAGGAGTAGAATGGCAAATCGAGCCTCGCTGCAATCACTAAATCCAGAACCCAAAATGCCCTCTCGTTCCGTAGAGAAGTGTAGTGACTTGCGGGTCTAAGAGCTAGAATCTAGGGGCCGCAAAGTTTTCCCATCTTGCCGGCTTGCTGTTTATAGGCCATTTTAAAGCGCTGCGTCATCTCACCTAGATCCTTTGCGAGGAGCCCTCGATGCCTTGGTTATCAGAATGCCCAAGAATGTTATTTGTGCTTTTGGGCACTATTTCAATCGTGTTCGCGGCAGGCTCGGCAGTTGCGGACGACAAGCCCATTGCCATCGTGGAGCAGACTGCTGCTACTGACGAGGCATCGAACGATGCAGCAACTGCAAAAAAAGAGGAAAAAGCATCCGAAAAGGTAGCTGAGGAGAAAGACGGCAAAGACGCTATTGCAGCAGAATCGAAGGAGTCCGCCGCAGACGTCGAGGATAACAAAGAGTCTGACAAGAAATCAGAAGCTGACGAGAAAAAGTCTGCCGACGAAACCGCGAAGAAAACAGAATCTGAGAAAAAGCCCAAAACCTATACGGTAAAACGCAAGCCCTTGAAAATCGAGGAGGAGTTGAGCGGGGTTTTCGTTGCTAGAGAGATGCAAGAGATAGCGGTTCGCCCCGATGTCTGGTCGCGTTTCGTAGTGCTGGAAGCTGCCGAGCACGGCCAGGAGGTCAAGAAAGGAGATCTATTGGTTCGCTTTGACGACGAGCAGTTCGATGACCGGTTGGCTGAGGAGTCGATTGACCTGCGACTCGACGAGTTGTCTCTAATGCTCGCGGAGGAGGAAACCCCTCGGGAGGAAAAGTTGCTTGAGTTGGCCTACCGGGAAGCCATGCGGGACTACGACCAATTAGTCGAAGACCACGAGTACTATCTGAAAACGGACCGCCCTTTTGCTGAGAGAATCGCTGAATATCGTTTCAGCTCCGCCAAGGAAGACTTGGAATCTCAACGCGAGGAACTCGCTCAGCTCAAGAAGATGTACGAAGCGGATGAATTGACCGAAGAGACCGAGGCCATCGTATTGCGCCGCCAAGAGTTTGAGGTTAATACCGCCGAGTTGATGTTGGAATTGCAAGAAGCCAGCCGCGACTACACGATGAATGTTTCGCTGCCACGGAATGACTTGACTTATACAACCACTTTGGCGAAAGCCAAACTAGTTTTGGAACGTGCCAAAACTGCCCGCGAGCTAGGAATCTCCCGGGGAAAGTATGAACTCGAGCAGAAGCGTGAAAAGCGAGCGAAGAGCGTTCGCACGAATGCCAAAATACTCGGTGATCGGGCATTGATGGATTTGAAATCACCGGTCGACGGGACAGTTTATTATGGTCGCTGTGTGGATGGGAAGTGGGGAGAGATTAGCACGCTCTCGTCTAAACTGGTTCCATATGGAACGATCCCTCCTAACACGGTGATCATGACGATCGTCAATCAACGGCCTCTTTACGTGTCAGCCGATTTGAGCGAGAAGGATTTTTCTAAGTTTAAAGAGGGGCTCGACGCGGTGATTATTCCAAGTGCTGATGACGAAGTGGAGCTTGCCGGGAAGGTCGAGAGCGTGGCGGGTATTCCGAATGCTAGCAGAAAGTTTGGAATGCACTTCGATCTAGAAAAGAATGAATTGCCCGAGTGGTTGGTTGCTGGAATGTCTTGTACTGCGAAAGTTACGACTTACGTGAAAAAAGATGCCTTGCAGATTCCGAAAGCTTTGGTGCAAACTGACAAAGAAGACGAGAAAACTAAGTACGTCATGGTGCTTGGCGAAGACGACGAACTCCAACGCCGAGATGTGAAGCTTGGTCACAGTAAAGGCGACATGGTCGAGATTCTTGAGGGATTGAACGAAGGGGATAGAATTAGCAAGGACACGGCGAAGAAAGACGCTGAGGAAGAAGATGAATAGGAATTTCTCTCCAGTATGAATGGTCAGTAGTTGATAGAGTGGCAATCCCAGGCATGAGATCTCATAGTAATAAACTGACACTTGCCTGCAAGTTGTTCCTCGTCCTGGGGAGTTCTCTGTCGACTTCGGGAGCCTTGCTGGCCGAATCGGCAGTTCCTGCCAAGACCAGTGCTAAGGGAAAGGCGACGTATCCACTCTCCGTCGAAGGCCCCAAGCCGGCGCCCGTCACACCCCCCAGCCCTGACGAAATCAAGCAGTCGATCGAACGGGGAGTTGAATTCCTGCTCAAGACGCAATTAAAGCAAGGGGCCTGGGGACGCTCGGAAAACGGCAAGTACTATCGCATTTGGTCACCAGTGCCAGGGGCGCACAACGCCTATCGCACGGCCACGACCTCATTGGCAATCATGGCCCTGTTAGATGCACGCGACCTCTTCGATGGCGAACTGCGAGAGCGCATTGAGCAATCCCTAGACCTTAGCCAAGCATGGTTGTTGGAACATGGGAGCAATCTTCGCCGCAGCGCACCCGATCAATACGACGATTACATGGGTTATGCCCTCTACAATGTGTGGGGCCATGCCTATGCCATTCAAGCTGGAATCGCTTTGCACGAAAGGTCTGCTGGGAATAGTGACTTGCAGTCTAAGCTGAAGGAGTTAGTTGCATTCCAGGTCAAGCGGCTCGAGAAAGATGAATTTATCAATGGGGGTTGGGGCTATTACGACGATCCCTTCTCGGACAAGTACGGTAATCCTGTCCAGCCACGTCGTGCCAAACTCGCGACTCCCACGGGGAGTTCCATCAGCTTCACAACAGCCACTGTGTTGATTGCCCTGAAGCAGGCCCAGGAATTCGGTATCGAAGTGCCAGAGAAGGTGACCACGCCTGCGATTGCCTCGATCATACGGCAGCGCTATCCCGACTTTGCCTACGCCTATGGTGAGTATCTTAAGTATGTGCCCCGGATGGACATCAATCGTCCGGGTGGCAGTCTAGGTCGCTCGCAGGTCTGCAACCTTGCCTTGCGGTTGTATGGCGACAAGCTGGTCACGGACGAGGTGCTGGAGACGTGGCTTAACCGGCTGTTTGCTCGTAATGGCTGGCTCAACATGAGTCGCAAGCGCAATTACCCGGGCCAATCGCCACATTATGCGGATTTTGGTGTGGCAGGTTATTTCTATTATTACGGCCACTACTATGCCTCGATGTGCATCGAGCAGCTTCCTGCCGAGGCACAACCTTTCTACCAGGGTCAGCTTGCGCATGTTTTGCTTCCTTTGCAGGAAAGCGACGGCAGCTGGTGGGACTACATCCTCTACGATTACCACCAGCAATACGGCACCTCAATGGCGATCTCGTCACTGGTGCGGTGTTTGCCGGGTGAAGACCGCTAAACCGCAGGCGGTAGTGTGGCCTCAACGCACCGCTTAATTCTAGCTGCGTTTCTGTTTTTCAACGTGCTGGTAGGGTTAGCGCGAAGATTTCGTAGGACACAACGCAGGCTCTGCATTTTGCTGAAAAAGTCTTCTGCAGTGATGGTTTTTTCCCAGGGTGTGAAATGGTGTTGAGCTACCTTTTGCTATTCGCACGACGAGTGCCGCCGGGCACGGATCGGACGACGGATAGGCTGTAGGTTCTGTCGATTATGACGAAACCTGCCTCCAAGACATAACGTAGATTTTAGCAGCAGACGAACGAGCATTTTGACCAGCTTGTCCACCCTGCAAATACTGCCGGCAACTCCCCAAGATTTATCACACTAGTTTGCTCAACCCAGTAATGAGTTCGCCGATGGGCTTCCTAAAAAAATTCTTCCGTAATGTGTTCCATGAGGAACTTGGCACCCAAAGCACCAGCAGCTTCGAGTTGCTCAACGAGTCCGAACTTGAGGCTCATTTGGGAGTCAGTCGCTACGGCAGCTTCCAGCTTACCGATGCGGTGCGACCCTCCTATGGTTTGGACGTGGTCCCCTCGGCAGGTTTCCGTCACGATACCTACCGCGACGAGACTTCAAAGCAGGATGTGCCGGTCGTCATGGCAGCCGTCTCGCGAGAGCGGGTGTTCGAGACCTTCATGGAACTGTTGGATCCATTGGGGCCAGCCGTAGACGTGGTACTGGAAAGCAGCCATCAGTATCCCAAGACTGGCATGCAGGACATGTATCGAGAGCACATCGATATGCCTATCTTGCAGAGCATCCTCTGGGAATTTGAAGACCTGCTCACGAACGACGGTTGCACGGGGATCGCGGTGCTTAATCCCTCGACGCCACAGGAAGTGCAATTCGACGAGCACAAGCTGTTGATCGTCTACGGCAAACAACTGACTCCCTACGAAGGGGCATTGATCGACGCGGGACTCAATTGCCGCGAAGAGATGCAATTCATTACCGAAGCAGAACACGTCCATTCGACCAACGAAGAGTTCATCGAACAATTCGAAGTACTCAAAACACGACTGGGAATCGACGGTCCAGACTATTAGGATCGGCTGCCAGCCCCACTCGCCAAATACACTTGGCTGCGGCATTGCAACCCGCCAGGCCGGTAACTCGCAAGAGTTGCCGGCCTGTTTTTTTTTGAGTGGGGGTAAGAGGACGGGGGACAGGGAGGGAAGAAGTGATGAGGTTTGAGGAAGGGGGAGACTTTCCGTGCGTAGCACGGCAGCTGGGGAAGGATAGATGGCTTGTCTAGGCGTAAGGGAAAAGGAGAATTGCCACTTGGAGAATGGTGCTACAATGGGACAATGCGGGCCGTGTTGGTTTCGTCCTCTGCAATGTCCCAAGCAGATGTTACAACTGAATGTGAAAAGAATTGAACCACAGAGGTCGCGGAGGACAGAGAGGTGAGGAATGAAAGTGACACTTGAGAGAATCATGAATGCTTTCTACTTGCTTCGACTACATGCCTGAATTCCTCGGTGTTCTCCGTGTGCTCTGTGGTAAATTATTCATCTCTTTTCAGTTTGAGTTATAATTGGTGCTGCAGAAGTTTGACTTTCCCATTGACTGGGCTCGGATTCGATTAACAAGCGACCCACTATGCGAAATCTTTGGACGCTCCTATTTGCAGTGATTGTGTTGCCGCTGTGCGGTGGGGATGCGGCTGCGCAGCTTCCGGTAGCTGCTGGGCGACAATACACTTTGAGTAATTCTGCTTGGAAGCTGTTCATTCCCAGCACTTACCAACAGCGTCCTGGTGACGTAGCCGACTTACTGGTTCATTTTCATGGGGATCCCCAAACGGTTTGGAACAACGCCCTCTACGCCAACTTGAACTCAATCGTGCTGACGGTGAATTATAGTGGGTTGTCGAGTGCTTACTCAGGGCCTTTTTCTAACAGTGCACTGTTTGGGTCGATCTTGAATGAAGCGCTGGCGAAGGTGCGGTCGCAACGAGATTTTTCCAGTACGCTGGCTTGGGATCAGTTAGGTGTTTCGTCGTTCAGCGCCGGTTACGGTGCAGTCCGCGAGATTCTCAAGAGTGCCACCTATCGTAATGAAATCGATGCCTTGCTGGCCGCCGACTCGCTGTATGCCTCGACCGCAGGCGATGGTACTCCGCTTGATTCTCAAATGGTCAACTACAAGACCCTTGCGAGTCTGGCGCAGGCTGGTAGCAAGACTTTTCTCTTCAGCCATTCACAGGTGCCGACCTATACCTATGAAAGTACGATGGAAACTGGTGATGAATTGCTGCAGCATCTGGGGGTGTCGGCTTCAGCGATCAACGAAAGTGGATTAGGCACACTCGACTTCTATCGCTCAGCGCAAAGCGGCAACTTTCGACTTTGGGGAGCACTGGGTGCCGATGGTGACGCCCATCTTGAGCATCTGCGCTACATCGGCGAATTCTTTGCAGAGCTTCCGCTGGCCAAACTAGCTGGCCCTGGTGATTTTGATTTCGATGGCGACGTCGATGGCCGTGACTTTTTAGCTTGGCAGCGCAACCCGAGCGCTGGGAATCTGACCGATTGGCAAGACCACTATGGTGGAGTCGCTCCGCTCGGCGCGTCTTCGAACCCGGTGCCAGAGCCGAGTGGGATGATTGGGTGGCTGGTGGTGATTGGCTGGTGGTGGGTGGTAGGTGGTAGGTTGTTAGGAACAGCTCAAAAATAACTTCGGCCTTTTGTGGTTCTCCTGGGGTGGTTTGAACAGGAGGAAAGAGAGTCAACGGAGATAATAAAAAGTAGGTTGGAAGATCAGTCTTTACAAATCTCTGTTGGTTCCGCCAATTCCTGTTCCATGATTATTATTTGCGGCTAGATGCCTTGCTGGGAACCTCAAACGCAGCGCCGATCACGTCATGAGTTTTTTCAGATGCTTATGAAGATAATGGATTTATTTGGGAGGTCTTACGAAGAGAGGAGACAAAGGGAACAGAGTGATCTATCTCTGATGTCTTTGTTTCCTTCTGTTCCTTCAATGCCCGTGAAGCTCCCATAGATTCCGAGACCAGGCGAACAATTCCTGCTATCGAAATAGGGAAATTCATTGTGGGCTGCTCCTTAGATAAGAACCGGCGCTCCGCTTTGATTCGGGAACTTGAGGTCTGTTCGAGCATTCCAAGCTAGCTTGCCACAATTTTAAGCACTCTTTGCCAATGGTTCGCTCTTTGTTGTTCGTCGTAGTAGCATCTTTTCGTGACGAACTCCCTGAGAAGAAGGCTTTGCTTACTACGGCACGCCATTTGCTTTCTACAGATTACACAAGATGGAAAATTTTCTGCCGTTAGTCGGCAGAGTATTTGAAAGCATCTTCCCACCTGCGTTGCTTGTTCTTGGAATTGATTCCGCAAGCCATGCACCACTACCCACCTAAAACTTACCCACCTCCACACGGTTGCATGCAGTCGTGTATTAAGCAAAAAAGTAAAGTGAACCGAGAAATGTACGCTTCCAAAAATTGCCGACTTGTTCGGCTT
Source organism: Bythopirellula polymerisocia (assembly GCF_007860015.1). Classification (GTDB taxonomy): domain Bacteria; phylum Planctomycetota; class Planctomycetia; order Pirellulales; family Lacipirellulaceae; genus Bythopirellula; species Bythopirellula polymerisocia. Next base: position 59,093 of record NZ_SJPS01000007.1, on the reverse strand, counting down.
CGCCAAAAGAAATCGATCAGTAAACCGACGAGTCAGACGAAACTGCTCATTAGTTAGCTGGTTATCTTGCTTTGAGGGAACGTGGCTAGAGAGATCTTCGCAGTGCGAATGCTGACTCTGGTGCGCTTCTCCGTTATTTGCACGCCGACTTTGAAATGCTGGCAAAACCAGGATCGGTCCATCCGTATCGTGGCACCGGATCTGTCAGCTAAATCCATGTCCGCAGTTTGTCAATCGATTCCAAGCCGTATTGGATTCGTTGCGGCTACCGTTCAGTTAAACCAAGGAATATGAAAGTAGATTAGCATGAAAGCTCTACACACTAGTAAATTCGGAAACGCTGTCCGCCTCAGTGCCCTCTACGGGTCGGCTATCGCCGCACTCCTATGCGGGATAGCTTTTGCAACCGACAGGCCCCTCTTCAGCCACTATGAAGAAATCCTATCGGGTAATATAGACTATTATGGAGTGCGTATCTATTTAGGCTTGCTGCTGGGCGTCTTTCTTAGCTATTTGCTCGCTGCAAATTCAAATAAGAGATTAGCCGTGGCAGGCAGTCTGCTCGCGATTTGCGCCGTAGGGGGCATGTTCGCCTGGTACCGTACGATTCACAATGCATCTTTGGATGCCTTCGTGGCCGCGTTAGCTAGTCCAGCCCTGCTCCATATTGTGGCAGTTGGGTCAGAGGCTCGCTCCTTCGAAAGGGAAGTTGTTCCCGTGCCGAGCGAACCCGTACAAGTTGTTGGTGCTTACGAAGCAGCTTAATGAGACGACACGTTCTCAGTGGAAAGAGAGACGTAGCTCAGTAATAATGCTGAGCTACGTCTTTTTCCCATTTGAGCTTTTGGTCGCCAGGACGATTCTAAACTGAGCTGGCCAGATATCGGTCAGGACAATCGGGAGTCCATCATTGGGCCTCAGCAGGTGCCTTCTTCCGGAGAGGTCTTCCTGCGTTGGTGTCACCTAAGCTCCCCTCATTGATGGCCGTCTTTCCATTGACAAATAGCCAGCGGACTCCGCTGGACATCTCAAAAGGTGCCTGGTAGGTGGCGTGGTCTCGGAAGGTTTGAGGGTCAAACACTACCACGTCGGCAAAATAGTTGGGCTTCAAGTAACCTCGCTCAGGGAGGTTGAGGATGTCGGCGGGAAGACCACTTGCGCTACGGATTGCCGTTTCGGGTGAGATTACTTTCTCTTCGATTGCGAAAAGTCCGATCTTACGGGGGAATGTGCCAAACGATCTTGGGTGGGGCCGCGTGCCATCGTCCACTTTGACCCCTCCGTCCGAAGCCGTCGCGACCCAGGGAAGGGTCATCACATAGCGGACATCTTCAGGGGACATGCTGAAGCTTACCCCCTGCTCTTCCCCTGAACGCAGAATGTCTAGTGCGACGTCCACCGGCTCGCGGTTTTCCTCCTTTGCGACTTCACGAATCATCTTGCCGACCCAGGTGGGATGTTTCGGGCAACGGGCGATCATGATCGCACCCCGCGCTGCGATCGATTCTTCGATGAGCTTCTGCAGGCGTGGAAGTTGTTCGGTATCGTTGAGCCGCTGCAGTAGTGCCTCAGTTCCCCCTTCGCGTTCAACGTCGGGCAAGAGCATTGCCGTGATCGACGTGCTACTGGCTTCGTAGGGATATTGGTCTGCTGTCACGTGCATGCCTGCTGACCTGGCTCGTTCAACCAAAGCCGCTGCAGCGTGAACTTTTCCCCAATTGGGTCGTTTGCTGGACTTAAGGTGGGAGATGTGCACGGGAAGATTTCCGCTGCGGCCAATTTCTAGTGCTTCTTCGATGGATTCGAGCAAGAGATCGCCCTCATCTCGGATGTGACTTGCGTAAAAACCTCCATGCTGTCCGACGACACTCGCGATGGCCGCTAGCTCGTCGCTATCGGCAAACGAGCTGGGTACGTATTGCAGGCCGGTCGTCATCCCCCAGGCACCCTCCTGCATGGCCTGGCTCGCCAGTTTCTTCATTTCTTGCAGTTCTTCGTCTGTCGGAGCGCGACGTGTCAGGCCAATCACCTGCTCACGCAGGGCACCTTGCGGCAAGAGATGGGCCACATTGATTCCGGGCGCGACCTCGGAGAGTGAATCGTAGAATTCACCGACTGGCAAAGCACCCCCGCCACAATTACCCGTTACAAGCGTCGTGCATCCCTGGGTGAGATAACACTCGGCATGCTGGGTGGCATCGGCAAAGATCGGGCGTGAGTTCTTTTCCTCTCCCGTTCGCTCGTCCTTGATCTCGATCGAAGAATCGCTGTGATTGTGTAGATCGATAAAACCGGGGGCGATGATCATGCCCTCGCAGGAAATTGTCTTTCCCACTGTGCCCACTTCAAACTCGCCCACGGCAACGATTCGGTCACCACGAATGGCTACACTGCCGACATGGCTGGCTTCGCCCGAGCCGTCCATAATCGTCCCATCGACCAAGAGATAGTCGGCGTCAATTGGTTCCGCTCCCGAGCGTGTGCTTAAACAACTGAGCAACAATAACCCGCCGAACACAATGAGTGACCTATTGAATTGGTTGGCGGAAGGCATAAGTTCTCTATGTTGTGAATAACGAAACATGGCTTGGTAGTCTCCAAGTAAGATGCCGTTTGTGATCGATCTGGTTGAAGCGTTTGATGATACCATTGTTTCATTTGGTTTGGCTACGAGGGAGTTCGTCCACCTGAGATGAGTGTTGGATTAAAGGGCGTGATGCGCGCAAGATAGATGTGAGGGCTGATATTTCTCTTTGTTCCTTCAAGAACGATCGCTTGGAACTCAACGTCGTAGCTCTAGAACTCGAACGGATTATCTTTCATCTTCGCTGTTCGGTCGCGATACATCTGGTAGCCAAAAAACTGATACTGGCGGATCCTCGCGTTCCGGGGCAACTCATCGTGGGTCGTAATGCATTTATTCAGCACCGCTCGCAATTTCTGCAAGCCGTAGAGCGTGACTGACGTATCTTCCAGTTCCAATACTCTAAGGCTCTTCATTTTCATCAAAATCTCCAGGCCAGCATCGGTAATCCTAGTGCCGCTGAGCCGCAGATATTGCAACTTGTCGAGAGCTTGCAAATACTTGAGCCCGTCGTCGGTAATCTGCGTATCTTCAAGAGACAACATAATTAGATTGGTCAGCGGTTGAATATGTTTCAAGCCCGCATCCGAAATGTCATTGTTATCTAGAACAAGTCGGCGGAGGTTAGTGAGTGGCTTCAAGTGAATCAGCCCTGCATCCTTGATTTGGGACCGGTTGAGTTCAATCTGCTCAATCTGCGTAAGCTTCGACAAGTACGCTAAGCCTTCATCCTTGACAGGCACATCGCTCGCATCGATCCAATTGAGCTGTTTCATCGCAGCCAAGTGGGCCATGCAGGCGTTGCTTACCTCGGGACCGCTGGGAAGGTCGAGTGCCAATAGGTTGTTCATTCCTTTTATATGTCGCAGACCTTTGTCGGTGATTAGTGAGTTGCCGATGAATAGCTCGTACAGGTGCGGCGATCCGGAGATATTCTCCATGAGATTATCTTCGAGACGACTTTGCTGGTGGCCTTGGACGGCAGTTACGACCTGACAATTCTGCGGACCTACCAGCCTCTGCAGCCATATCGGTGCTCGTACTTGCGATTCATACCTGACGCCGGTCTTCTTAAGTATCTCCATCGCCTGACGCTGGGTCGTGTATGGTCGCACATATTGCACAGCCAAAAAGCATAGGATAGCTACAACAGTGGTGGCTACGAGTATTGATCGCATTCCAAAGCGAAGCGACCCTTTGGAAATCAATTCAGCGATTATCCACAGGATGGTAGCAGATACCCAAATGAAGATCACACCCACGCCAAGCGTAATACCACGTGGAGCGAGGAGATACTCGAGCGAAGCGATTCCAGCAGTGTACAACGGAACTGTAATGACGAACACCCGCAGCAGTGATTTTACATGAGTAGAACGCTGTCGGATTCCCTCGCTCGGCTCACAACTCATTGGATTTTCGACAGACATGGGAACTCACCGATTGGGAGTAAACGATTGCCTGAGACTTCCTGACATCTTACCTTGGGCCAGATGCGCACCGCAAGAAGCCTTTAACCTTTGATCAAAGTGAGATTCACTTCCTTGAGAATCTTCGATCAGGCTTTGCAACTCTTTCGAGGAAATGCACAATTGGACTCAGCTAGATCAGAATAATCCAACACTTTTCTCTAGGAACGTTGGTACTGGTGAGCATGTATGAGATGCTTAATACTGATTGTCTAAATCCAATACATATGTGGACCCATAAGAATAGAAAGTTTATCACTATGGCTAATGACGACCCCAAAAAAACGCACCATCAACGATCTGGAAGTCACAGACTCGGTTCGCAGCCAACTTGGCTGGTCATTATTGCTCTCTGCTGTCTCTCGATACTTTGCACCCAGTCACCTTTGATTGGTGCGGATACTGGTGCAGGACAAGAGTTATTCAGTGGCACTGACCTCAGTGGTTGGCATGCCGATGTTCCTGAACTCGATAAGAATTCAGATGTCCGATCTCCGTTCATTGTGCGGGATGGAATGCTGGTGAGCCTCGGAACTCCGGGAGGCCACCTCATCACGGATGCCAAGTTTGAGAACTACCGACTTGAAGTACAATATCGGTTCGCCGCCAAGCCTGGCAACTGCGGGGTGCTTGTCCATGCTTCGGTCCCTCGCGCCCTCTATGCAATGTTTCCCCAATCAATTGAGGTTCAGATGCAATCAGGGGAGGCGGGGGATTTTTGGTGCATTAAGGAAGACATCAATGTGCCCGATATGATTGCCCGACGTGGACCCAGAGCAAAATGGGGCGTTGACGGTGACAAGGCCCGCCGCATCAAGAATCTCACCGACGGCTCGGAAAACCCACCTGGCGAGTGGAATACGCTCGTCATTGAAACCGTGGGCAACTCGATCAAGGTGTGGGTCAATGGTGACCTGGTCAACTACGGTACCGACTGCACGGCCGACAAGGGACAGATCGCTCTTCAGGCCGAAGGGTCCGAGGTTGAATTTCGCAAGGTCTCGCTGACGCCGATTGATCGACTCAGTGAATGAAGTTTGGTACGTTGTGAAATTCCAAACTTACCGTCATCCCTGCGCAGGCAGGGATCCAATTAGCAGTGCTAAAGTTCTGGATTTCCGCCTGCGCGGGAATGACTGTCTGTCCGCCGATCGCTCGGCTAAATGTCGCAAAGAACAAACGTCTCTGAAAGTCGTGCGAATCTAGATCAGCGAATCTCGTTGGGGTTGGGAGTGCCGCCTTGCATCGGTGGAGGTGGCAAGACCAATTGACCTTCCGGCGCAGCTATTTGGGAACTCACCGCATGACGCAACAGGCCATAGGCGGCCTGAAATTCTGGCCGTGCCGACAACTGGGCGTATTGCGGATTGGAGGCGATGGTTTCGTACCGTGCCTGAGTATAGATGAGTGCTTCCCGATAGGCCTCGGCGTTGTTGAATTCGTTGGCCGTAGGAATGGCGAGATACTGTTTCCACTCAGGAGTTAGGATACCATCGAGCCGCTGCCATGACTCAGAGAGCGGGTTCGTAGGAGCGGCAAACTGATTTGGGTTCGGTTGCGGCTGCATCTGTGTGGGAGCACCACCTGCGTATTGCGCGATTTGAGTAACGAGTTGGCTCGCAAGCACCGGCTGCTGTCCCGCAGCGGCAGCCTGTTGATAGTAGGCTGCATCGGCTTGCGCATCTTGCTTGATTACTGACCCGTCTAATGACACTCCCAGGAACGCCCCTCGACTGCGGGAATAGCTATAGATCTCTGCGTTCATCGGCAAATCGGTCCCTGCGGAAACCTGGCGGCCCACCGGACCGGCGGCCACGGACGCATCAGCCCCGACGGTAAGTTTTCCCTGCAAGAGATTCGCCACACTTTCTCGACTGCGGAAAACCAAGATCACATCGGTCGATTGGATGCCCGCCTGCCAACCAACGCTTCCACCGGTGAGATCAATGAAGCGGGGCATCTCCCATTGCCCATTTGCCCCGCGACCGATAAAGACACCACGGCCCATACGAATTCCAATGACAAAGGCACCACCCTTGACCTGGGGAATTATTGCCACGCCTTGCGCATCGGAAAGAAGTTGCTTCGGAATGCCATTTCCGGGAGCAGCCATCACCTGTTGAAATACATTACTTGCTTGGCGCAAAGTTTCGTCTTCGCTAAACGCTTGGGCTTTCGCTTCGGCGGGGACCAAAGAGAGCATCATAGTGGCAAACAGAAACAATCGAGTGATCGGCAACATAGGGTCTTCCTTATATTTGGAGCCATCGCATCCGGATCGCTAGCAGAGAAAATGCACTTCGTGCGGGGTGCGGAGAATAGAGATGTCGGCCAAGGAAGTCAAGGTGAAACCAGCTTGGTTTTGAAGGAGAATTGCTTGATTCCCTGGGAAAAATGCAACCGAGGGACATTATCGAAGAGCCTAGCAAGGTTCCGATCGGTTGTTGGTATGCCTTTGATGCGGAACCCATTGCAACTTGCAAGACAGATGAGACAGATCGCAGGAACCAAGGCGAAGAAATCTCATCGCAACGCTGCTTATAAGTCGCCAACCTTGCCAGAGTCGATTACAATGAATCCTTCCTGAGCGAATCATGCATCGACAACCCTGGATTTGATTTTCTACCTGCCATGACCTGCAATAAACTGCGTTGTTTTTTTATCTTAATCAGCATAGTGCTACCAACTACTTCCTCTAAGGCAATGATCACACTGGATGGCAATATCGATTCCGGCTCGCTCAATAGCTATACGGTTGCCGGCAATACCGTCAATATCGTGGGTCGTGATTCTTATGCCGGAGGTTCATTCAGACTGGGGGATGGGCATTGGCGTTGGCTTTACTTCAAAGCCAGCGGCGTTCAGAATCAGAATCTGACTTTTTCGGTGAAAGGAGAATTTGGCGGAGACGGCCCATGCTGTGACGATACCAGCATCGAAACTGACCACGAGCTCTACGACCACGAGATGGTTTACTCGTATGATGGAGAGAATTGGCAATTCTTTCCCCACGCAAATAATACGCTCAGCACGGCCAACGCTAATCCGGCAAACGACCTCTACACGTTCGGATTGAACGCTCCATTCACTCAGGACGAGGTCTATGTCGCCTATGCGTTGCCTTACACTTACAATCACAGTGTGACGCATACCCAGCAGGTGCTCGCATCGCCTTGGGCTGAACCGACGGCTTCGGGTAACGTCAACGGGGTCATCGGACAGGCGCCGGCAGGAGTCAACGATATCGGCAAAGATCAACTGGCTCGAGATCTATTTGCCTACCGAATTACGAATCCCGCCACGGACTCCGCAACGCCAAAGCGAAAGGCCATGTTCGTTACAGGGCAGCACGCTTCCGAGACGCTCGGGATCTATACTTTTGAAGGACTCGTCGATTGGCTAATTTCGGACGACCCGCGTGCGTCCGCACTCCGCGACCAAGCTGAGTTTTTTCTTTATCCGACCTTGAATGCATCGGGTCGCGCCGCGGGTCTCACACGCTCCATGTTGCAGCACCCCGATACCGACTCGAACAGCTACTGGCGCCCGGGTCCGATTAGCGGTAACGACTGGGACAGCCCGCTTCGCACTGAGCAAAAACTCAATGGCGAAGCGATGCGTAACGATGCTGCAGCGACCCCCGGGAATTCGCTCGATTTGTTCGTCGACTTCCATTCGTCCGTGCCGGACTATGAGATCGTCGGCCCCAATGGCCTAGGTTCCGAAAGCCCCCTTCCTGGACTAGCGGGCCAATACCGCGACGACTGGGCCTACATCACCAGCGGGGCTGAAGGCAATGATTGGTGGCAAGCCCTCCGCACGCTGCAACCGAATTTACTGCAGGAAACCTCTGGAACTGGCCCAAGCAGCCGAACGTCGACAGGCTATGCTCTGAACAATGTCTACGGTTTAAACGCCGATATGTCTGTCACGCTTGAGAATCAATTTGCAATTTCACGGCCAATCTCTTATTACCACGACTTGGGGCGCAACGTCGGGCTGGCTATGTATGAGGCTTGGGTGCAAGTTGCGAATCCTTTGGCAGGCGACTTCGACGAGGACGGCGATGTGGATGCCGGTGATCTGGATGCTTGGAACGCCGGTTTTGGAACTTCCTCTGGAGCCACCCACCTGCTGGGAGATGCCGACGGGGATGGAGACACCGACGCTGCTGACTTTCTCGTCTGGCAACGACAATTCAATGGAGGGCAAGGTTCTCTATCCTCTGCCAAAGCTGTTCCCGAACCGGGTTCGAGTGGCTTGCTGATTGTTGCCGTGATTGGAATGTTTGCGTTCACTACTTCTGCCCGGTCATCAAGTAAGCTGACACATACGTAAGAAACATATCGTGCGAATTAGCTCAAGCATTCTCATTCTGTTACTTCTAGCTGGTGATCTTTGGTCTGCAGAGCAAAGTCGTCCCAATATTTTATGGCTTTCCTGCGAAGACTTGTCTCCACGGTTGGGTTGCTACGGCGACGATACCGTGCCAACGCCCAACATCGATCGTTTGGCGCACGAGGGAATCCGCTACACCCACGCCTTTACGGCTACCGGGGTTTGTGCTCCTTGTCGGCATACGATGATCACAGGCCTCTATCCCATGCAAAGTGGTGCGCAATACATGCGCACTACGTCTCGCAGCTCAGCTCTCGGTGAGGTCAAGGACCCTTCTCTTCGTACAGAAGCGAAGAATCGCCGCTTGTATGAAGCAACTCCCCCCGCAGGTGTCCGATGCTTCACCGAATACCTTCGCATGGCAGGTTACTACTGCACGAACAATAGCAAGGAAGATTATCAATTTGTCGCACCAGTTACTGCCTGGGACGAATCTTCGCCTAAGGCACATTACCGCAACCGCGCAAGCGGCCAGCCTTTCTTTGCAGTTTTCAACAATACTGTAACCCATGAATCGGGCATCCACGGCGCTCGACGAAGTCTCGCTAAAACGGATCCGACAAAAGTAGCGGTACCCAAGTTTCTGCCTGACACCCCGGTCGTGAGATCTGACATCGCTCGATATTACGACAACATCATCGAACTCGACGCTTGGGTTGGTAAGAAGCTCGCTGAACTTAAAAAAGCAGGACTGGCGGATTCGACAATTGTCTTCTTCTTTTCTGACCATGGCGATGGGTTACCTCGACACAAACGCTGGGTTTACGACTCGGGGACCCATGTGCCGATGATTGTGCGCTTTCCCGATGGGTTCAAGGCAGGAACCACCGACGATCGGCTGATGAGCTTTATCGACCTGGCGCCAACCGTTATGGATTTGGCCGGTTTGGATCAACCCGCTTACATGTCTGGTGGAGTATTTACAGGACCAAACGCCTCACCTTCTCCGGAGTACGTGTTCATGCACCGCGATCGGATGGATGACACGAGCCATGAAACCATCAGGGCAGCACGTGACAAGCAGTTCCAGTACGTACGCAATTATCGTGCTGATCTACCCTACTTGCAGCCGCTGCCTTACCGAGATCGCGCGGCAACCATGAGTGAGATTTATCGTCTCATTGATAATAACGAACTTAATGAAGACCAATGGCAATGGACTGCCAAGACCAAGCCGTTAGAAGAACTCTATGATACCGACGTTGACCCAGATGAAATCCACAATCTTGCGAGTGACCCTCGATACTTCTCCCAACTTGCGAAGATGCGTGAAGCCTTGGAGCAATGGGAGAAAAACATCGATGATCCATTAGCTACCCCCGAGATGGAAGTTTTGAAAAATCGCGTCTGGCCGCCAAATGGCAAGCAGTCGACAACGGCGCAACCGGAGATCAGCATTTTTCAATCCGTGCAAGGTCCCTTCCAAGTGACTATTGATTGTCCGACCGAAGGGGCCAGCGTTGGATATCGCGAGTCAGGCTCGGGACCATGGACGATCTACACGGCGCCATTTGAAACAGACGCTAAGGCAATAGAAGTGGTCGCTCATCGGATTGGGTGGAAATCTTCTACAATCAAGAAGACTCTTGCTGGGGAGTCTGAGTAGGTGGTTCGTCGTGATCGCTCCGCTCTACCGAGCTTCACTCGGCGGGCGCATCGCGTCCAACGGGAAAGCGCTCCCCTGTGGGTTGCGGCTCAACTTAGGTTACCAACCCCTTCGTGACGAGCATGAACACGTCTTCGAGGGTGGGTTCTTTTTCGGCGAAGGAGATCAAGCCGCAGTTGGCGGCGGCGAGTTGGCGGATTAGGCGTTGGACGTCGGCGTCGGTGCCTTTCATTTCTACGGCGCAACTACGGGTGTTGACTTCGATGTTTTGTACGTGGGGATCACTACGAATGAGACTCACTCCCTCATCAGGGTTGCCGGTGAAGCGGACAACGATGTGACGGTTGCTGGTGATCTTGCGATAGACCTTGTCGATGGGGCCGTGCAGCAAGAGTTGGCCGCGCTCGATGATGCCGATCGAAGTGCAGCAATCGGCGAGCTCCGTGAGGATGTGGCTGGAGATCAGAATGGTCTTGCCCATCTTGCGAAGTTCTTTCAAGAGGGCCTTCACTTCCAACCTGGCTCGGGGATCAAGGCCGCTGGCAGGTTCGTCGAGAATCAATACGGGTGGATCGTGCACCAGCGTCTTAGCCAGACAGAGTCGTTGCTTCATCCCGCGCGAGAGACTGTTGACATAGTCGTCGCGTTTGTGAGTAAGGTCCAATAATTCCAGCACGTCGGAAAGAACTTGTTTGCGACGGGCCATAGGAACCTGATACGCCACAGCGAAGAAATCCAAAAACTCCCAAACCTTCATACCATCGTAGACGCCAAAGTTATCGGGCATGTAGCCAATGCTGCGGCGCACTGCGATTGGATCGCGGGTGACACTATGGCCGTTGACGGTTGCCTCGCCGTGAGTGGCTTTGAGCAAGGTGGCCAGGAACCGAATGGTGGTACTTTTGCCGGCCCCGTTCGGGCCGATGAAGCCGAACATCTCGCCGGCTGGGATACTCAAACTGAGATCGGCCACCGCGACGAAGTCGCCATATTCTTTGCGGAAATTGCGAATTTCAATCATAACTCTTCGTCGATGGGTTGCGCAGTGATGACGTCGCCGCTGCTGTTGGCATCGGGTTGGGGAGTGGGAAGTTCACCAAATGCCAAGTGGGCGACGACAACGGTAGCCCCCTGGAGTTGCGAGGCGGCCGGTTCGACCTCCATTCCTGGGAGTGCCCCGTCGATAATTCCCACCAGGCGGTATTCCTCACGACGGCTAGCCATTGGATCATCCCCCGACGGGAATTGGAATGCAAGCTGCACCAACGTGTCGACACTCTGCGAAGCTTCCCCACGCAGTTTGGCAGCTGTAATCCGCTCGGACTCAAAAGGGAGTCGATCCTGCGAAATATCCAAGGGGACAAACGCGAGCAACGCCGATTCACCGGCGCGCATATCACCGAGCCAGGCACCATCGTAGCGAACTCGGTTCTTGCTGTCGAAAAAGCGACGCACTAGCACCGCATCCCGCAGGCTGAGTTGCGAGCGATTTTCGAGTTGGCGTTGGCCACGAGAGGATTCGCCGAATCGAAGAGGTCCATCGAGCTTGAACACTTGCTCGCTATGTATCAGATTGGTTGACGCCGAGGAGACGGCCAAACCATTGAGCTGCGTTTCTGACTTACGTTCAAAACTGACGGAGTATTGCCATTCGGTTTGATCCGAGTTGTTAGCCGGAAATGGCAGGGCCAGCGCCGTGGAATCTTCGGGAAACGTGACGTCGTAGGTGGTAGAAAGAGACGAGTAGAACGCCGTGAAGCGGGTGAGGATACCCTGAGGGTAGTTGCCATGCAGTTCAAGCAAGGCGACTTCGGTTTGAGAGCGGACGAAGCCAATGTCTAACTGTGCTTGCTTCACCACGGCCCAGGTGCCTAGCAATGCGATTAACGGAACTGCGAACCAAGCCCATTCCACCCGCTCGATGACATGAAAGACCAGCCAATTGAGCGGCACGAGCACTAACAGGTAAACCCCCAGGCATGCCAGAACAAATCCTGCACCGGGGACCTTTACCCCGGCTGCAAGCAGGAGCCATTCGCGAGCTGTCTCAGCTACGGGAGAGAAGTCGTCCCAAGCACCGAGGCCCCCGGGGCGATCCACCTTAAGCTGTGAGTACTCTTGCATCTGCCCAAATTGATCCGATGTGGTGGAGTTTGATATCTCGGTGTTTGCGCTGGCCAACGCATCACGGGCGAATAGCCTCAGTGGAGTGGTGAAGTGGGCATCGAGTCGCTTCTGAGGAAATTCATTCCAATTGGCATTGAGGCCACCGTAAGGACCTTCCGAAAATACACGGCCCGGGCGGCGGAGTAATCCGCTATTTAAGAATCCATCGAAGCCGGGCCAGTTGATAAGATCGCGGTCGGCAAGTTGCACGGCCGAGACCACGATGCTGCCGTTGCCGACAGTTCGCTCGATAAACAGATTGGCACCGCCAGCAAGTTCTGCTGATTTCTCGTGGGGCTTGAGCTCAATGGCTGAGAGCGGCTTGAGGGGGGCGAGAGGAGGGATGTCCGCGCCTTGTGATCGTTTTCCCCAGTAGGTGGACCAAGAATCAAGTTGCTTATTCGTGACTTTGCGTGGACCTGTGTCTTCAGCAGGCAGATGGGGAGCGAGAAAACTGCCTCTCAAGCTGGCCAGCGAATCAGGGCCATTGATGATCAATCTGCCACCCCAATGGATCCAATCGACGAGTGCCAATTGCTGCTCGGCGGTGAGCCGCGACGGATCCACCTCGTCCCAGAGCACGTAGGCGATGTTGGTCCAGGTGAGCGGATTCTCCGCGAGGGGAATGGTTTTAGTCGCATTCACCAGGGCGACTTGATAATGCGGGGCGGAGGACTGCTCGTAGTCCTCTTCCCAGGGTGCGCGAACGGTATTTGAGACCTTCAAGAAAGCATATTGATCGGGCTCCTTGGCTAGGACCACGATTGTGTATTGGTAGGCAGGCAAGCGAACGAGCTTGAGCTGCGTGCGATAGGCCTCGGCACCAGAATCCACATCTGTCAGCTTTGCTGACAAGTAGTCGCCGGTTGTCTGTTGGGGGATGAAAAGATCGGCTTCCACCTGCTTGGCTCGCCCCTTGGCCAGTGCAATCGACCGAGTTGTTTGCAATCCGAAATGGGTATGTTCCAGGGCAACGGGGCGCCGGGATGCGTCTACCGTTTCTATCGTGAGACTGCCAACGAAGTCGGCGTAGTTGGCTTTCATCGACTGGGCCGTCGAACCCCAATGACCCGGCTTGACTAAGAGCACGGGGCCATCCTCGGCCAACTCGCCAACTTCTTGACCAAGCCGTGGCGCCAGAGGACCGATCTCCAGGGGTGGCTTTTTCTCTTTTTCAATTGCCGGTTTTTTGGTCTCTGGTTCGGAACTCTGTTCGCTCTCCGTAGCGAAGTCCTCGAGAATTGGATCTTCTTCGGCCGCGAGAGAGATGAAGGGAAATACCGCAAGTGCGAATGCAACTAGGCCGCACTGAACTGCGAGGTTATTCAGAAATTTGGGCAGACCAACCATTCGCACTACATATCTTCGCGGTTGAAAGTTTCATAGTTAGTCACCTTTCGCTCCGCGAAAGCAGCGCTACATTCGCGGAGCGAAAGGTGACTATTGTTCAATGGACTTCCTATTCTAACCGATCGTTTGGCGAGGCATACTGCTGCTCTGCACGTTTCAGCTAGGTACTCGAATCCTGCCAATACGCAGAGCCAGCCGAGATCCAAATCGGCTACTTCTTTCAATAGCAAGAAGATTTCGTTGCAACCTTGTCGTTTTAGGCGAACACGACGTAACTTATACAGCGACTGTGATCAGAATTTGGGGCTGCTATAATCGGCCTTATGGCCGACGTTACCCAGATCTTGTCACAAATTGAGGCGGGCGATCCTTCTGCTGCCGACCAGCTCTTGCCGCTGGTCTACGAAGAGTTGCGCAAACTGGCCGCTGCGAAACTGGCTCACGAGAAACCCGGCCAGACACTGCAAGCGACCGCCTTGGTGCATGATGCGTATCTCCGACTCGTCGATGTAGAGAAGGCGCAGCAATGGAACAGTCGGGGCCACTTCTTCGGAGCAGCGGCCGAGGCGATGCGGCGCATCCTAATTGATAACGCGCGAAGGAAACGCCGTCTCGTACACGGTGGTGAATTCAAGCGAATCGAGCTAGATGAAGCATGTTCAATCGAAGACAAGTGCTCTGAAGACATCCTGATTGTGGATGAGGCGATCTCAAAATTGGAAGCCGAATCATCGGAGAAGTCCGAGCTGGTGAAGCTACGGTACTTCGCCGGAATGACATTATCTGAGGCAGCGGAGGCTATGGGCATTTCCCGCTCAACTGCTGACCGTTACTGGGCTTACGCGAAGGTTTTCCTTTTCTGCGAGTTAGAGGACCGTAAAAAAGACTGAAAAAATTCTGAGAGTGTGAGGCGTTATAGCGAAAATACTCGCCACTGATCTAAGGACACTCGTTCAGGAAACAAAGATGCCTCTGGAAAGACCAAGAATCGACGATATTTACTTAGTTGCCCTCGAAAAGACCGGCGACGAGAGAGCGGACTATCTGGAAGAAGTCTGTGGTGACGACGCCCAACTACGTTCTCGCGTCGAACGTCTTTTGAGTGCCCAGCAGGAATTAGGCAGTTTCCTCGAAGCTCCTGCCCCGGGGTTAAACCTCTCCGCTACAATCGCCCAACCAATCACCGAACAATCAGGGGACACGATTGGCCACTACAAGCTCCTGCAGCAGATCGGCGAAGGGGGCATGGGCGTGGTCTACATGGCCGAGCAGTCCGAGCCGATCGAGCGCCGAGTAGCACTCAAAATCATCAAGCCTGGTATGGACACACGACAAGTGATCGCCAGGTTTGAAGCGGAGCGGCAGGCGCTGGCGATGATGGATCATCCCAACATTGCCAAGGTGCTCGATGCCGGAACGACCGACACCGGCCGACCATATTTTGTAATGGAACTGGTGAAGGGTATTCCGATCACCGAGTATTGCGATCAGCATCACCTTACCCCGCGTGAGCGGCTGGAATTGTTTCTGCCGGTGTGTCAGGCCGTGCAGCACGCCCATCAAAAAGGGATTATTCACCGCGACATCAAGCCGTCTAATGTGCTCGTGGCCCACTACGACGACCAGCCTGTGCCCAAAGTCATCGACTTTGGAGTTGCTAAGGCGGTCGAGCATCGACTTACGGAAAAGACGATGTTTACCGAGTTCGGCCAGGTTCTTGGGACAATCGAATACATGAGCCCCGAGCAGGCGCGGCTCAATCAATGGGATGTCGACACCCGTAGCGACATTTATTCCTTGGGTGTGGTGTTGTACGAATTGCTCTCCGGTGAAACCCCGTTCGACCGCCAGCGACTCCGAAGCGCTGCCTTTGATGAGCTTCTCCGTATTATCCGAGAGGAGGAACCTCCCAGGCCTAGCACGCGATTGAGCACCAGCGAATCGCTCCCGTCAATCGCGGCCAACCGCCATATCGAGCCGAAGCAGCTCAGCGCCTTGGTCCATGGCGAGCTCGACTGGATCGTGATGAAGGCGCTGGAGAAGGACCGCACTCGGCGGTACGAAACGGCCAGCAAATTCGCCGAGGACGTGCAGCATTACCTCAATGGGGACGCGGTCGAAGCCTGTCCGCCGTCGGCGGCGTACAATTTCCAAAAGTTTGTCAGACGGAATAAAGCGGCCATCGCAACGATGGCAGTTATTGCTACCGCTCTCTTGGCGGGCACGGGGGTGGCAACATGGCAAGCCATTCGTGCAACCCAGGAGCGCGACCGCGCTGTGATTGCCGAAGCAGCCGCAGAGAAACAAACCCTACGTGCAGACAGCGAAGCACAAAAAGCAGCCGAGGAAACGAAAAAAGCAATTGCCGAAGCAGACAGGGCAACCGCTGTAGTCGCTTTGCTCAAAGAAATGCTGTCCGTGACCGCCCCCGACAGGAACAAAGGTCGCCACTACACTGTGGAAGATCTTCTTGACGAATTCGCCGCCAGTCTCGACAGTCAATCCGCCAAATTGGTGAAACAGCCTGAAGTCGAAATGGTAATACGACAGATTCTCGGCACGACATATCGCGAACTGGACCTGGCGGACAAAGCGGAGCCCCATCTGACCCGCTCGCTCCAACTGAATCGCGAAGTCTTCGGTGAAAAACATGTTATGTACGCGGACGCTGTCCGTGAACTGGCGAAGAACTTGTGGAGGTCACCTTGGAATGATAAATATCACATCGAAGAGATGTACCTGCGAGCTCTCGCAATCTATGACGAGTGCGGCGAACACGACCGAGCACTTGGTGCTCGTTTCTGGCTGCTCTTGAACTATCTCAGTCAATCGAGACTTGAAGATGCGGAGCGATTAGCCGAAGAGTCGCTACAGATCGCTCATCAATTCAATCTCGAAAACTCAACACAAGCGTCCAGTTTCATTTACAATCTGTCGCTTGTAAAGAATGGCTTGAGGAAAAAGGACGCGGCCCTGGAACTGGCTCGCGACGCCATCGATAGATGCAAGAAGCTTCACGACGACGAGCCAGTCACGACTGGATGGAGTTGGTTTTACCTCGGCTTGGCATTTCGAGACGACGACAATCTTGATGAAGCAGAAACTTGCTTCCAAAAGTCGCTTGCTCACTTTCGCGACTCTCATGCAGCCTATCCTCCTCGATATTCAGGAAGAGCAGTTGTTGAACTTATCGAAATAGCAGAAGCCAAGGGAGATGCCACTGCAGTCGAAGATTTACGTGATGTCCTCGCGCCCAGAATGTTAGCTGAGGCTTTCCATATGGCAGCATATGCCGAGCTCACAATGCTGAGACATCCTCAGCGTTCACTGCGGATGCTGAGGAGAGCAATTGAACTCGCGCCTGGCGGTCGTCACGCGAACCATTTGGCGTGGTGGTGTGCCACCGACCGGTATTCTCCATATCGTGAATCAGGCGAAGGAATTCAATTCGCCCAGTTGGCTACAGATGGGGAACCGGAAGTACCGGATTATTGGAAGACGTTGGGCGTCGCACAATTTCGCGCGGGCGAGATGGACACAGCAGTCAAGTCCTTGGACAGAGCAGTCGAGCTTCGTAAGGGTGCCGATGCATGCGACGGGTTCTTCCTAGCCATGGCTTATTGGCGATTGGATCAGAAAGGAGAAGCCCGCAACTGGTACAACCAAGCTATCGGGTGGATGGAAGAAAATAAACCGGATGATTCAACGCTGCTCCGCTTACGAAATGAGACGGCAACACTGATCGGAATCGAAGAGAAAGAACTTTCCGATTGAACTACTGCTAACTACCAAGTAACGAACCAGAAAAACTCCGGCCGGTGAGCCTATAGCGCCAACCACACCTCACCGGCCGGTGCCGGATGCACCCTCGCACGGTCCGCGCGCGGGGGGCGAAGGCATTTTTATTCTACCGCGGACATACCTCGGGGTGAATCTGATGAAAACTACGACCTGTTCCACTGATGCGATGATCGGAATTTTGTCACGCCTGCGTCTGATCTGTGCATTAATACGGAGGCTAGCGCCCATTCTCTGCGTGGCTTTAGCCGGCACTTTCGTATCGATGGCGGCCGCGGAGGACGACCTGGAAGCGTACGGCGATCATAGCGGGGAAGACCACTCAGATCACCTGCACAATTCTCAATACCTTTACGCTGTAGACCTCGAATCTGCAAGGCTGGTCGAGACGTACTTTTTGTTCTCCAACATGCGGTACGCGAATCTCGCGCACGCAGCTCTTTCCAGGGCCAATTTCAGAGGCGCGGATCTACTAGGTGCGAACCTGCAAGGCTCGCGAATCAATGGCACCATTTTCCGCGATGCCGATTTGACCAATACAGACATGCGAGACGTGCTCATCTACAACGACGCCGATTTTTCTGGCGTAATTTTCTACAATGCGGATCTTCGCGACTCGGGTATTAATAACGTGGAACTTATAACTGCCAGTGATATACGTGAAGTAAATCTCAGCGGAAATAACATGCAGGCGTGGAATCTGCAAGGTGAGAATCTGAGCGGCGCCGAAATGATTCAATCCAATCTGTCGGTTACGAACCTAAGTAATACGGATCTGACCGGCGCGGACATGTCACAGGCGGACCTGACCTACGCGAACCTTGGTTCTGCTCGTCTGACCAATGCGAGGTTAACCGCCGCCGGCCTGAGCAGGGCTAAGCTTGACAATGTAAACGCGGAGGACGCCATATTTGGCAGTACCTCCATGTTCTTAGCGACGGCGGTGAGCGCAAATTTCCGCGGCGCCGATTTCATCAATGCGAATCTTACCCAAGCAGATTTCACACAGGCAAATCTGTCCGACGCGATACTTTCTGGCTATTACCCCGCTGACATGACCGACACCATCCTGAAGGGTGCTGATCTGCGCAATGCGGATCGGGGTGAAGCGATCGTCGCCTACCAACTGCAAGCTGCGTCTGATGTCACGGGCGTTAATCTCAGTGCCAACGATCTCAGTGGCTACAACCTCAGTGGCATCAACTTCCAAAACGCAGATCTATCGGAGGGCTACTTGACGAATGCAAACCTGAGCGGGGCAAATCTAAAGAATGTCAGCATGCACAACGCCAACATAAGGAATACAAACTTCTCCGGGGCAAGTCTCTACAATGCCGACCTGCGTAATCCCAACTTTTCTGGCGCCATCACCGATCAGCAGCTTCAGTCCGCAGCGGATGTTCGAGCAGTGAATTTAAGCGCCAATGAAGCCGGCTCGGATAACTTGCGAGGATTAAATCTGGAGCTAGCCAAGTTTATAAGTACGAACGTAACCAACACAGATTTTACCGGCGCCAATCTTAACAACACGGATTTCAGGAACTCGAACTTAGCGCAGGCGATCACCGCCGACCAACTACGATCCGCAGCAAACATCCAAGGGATCACGCTGTCAGGTAACGACCTCAGTGGCTCTGACCTCAGTGGTCTCGACCTGCAACACGCCAGTCTAATTGCAACCAAACTTGCCAACGCGAATCTAGCGTCGACTCAATTCGCCAACGCTCGGCTTCCCAACGCCGACCTTCGAAACTTGAACCGGTCAGAGGCGATCAGCGAGAGCCAGCTTCGGTCGGCAGCGAGTATCATAGGTGTGAATCTCGGCGACAATGACTTGAGCGGATTCGACTTAAACGGCCTCAATCTTACGAGTGCTCGACTCCTAAATGCTAACCTGTCGAGCGCTATTCTGACGGACACAAATCTATTAGGTGCCGATTTACGGAACACTGCGCGGTCGCAATCGATTAACGATAGCCAGCTCCGTTCTGCGAGAGATGTGCGTTTAGTAAACTTGAGTGGAAACGATCTGAGTGGCACAAATTTGCAGGACGTTGACCTGACGCAGGCCAAGCTTACCGGTACCAATTTGGCCGGGGCGGACTTGTCGACGACCAATCTGGGTGGATCTGTTCTCTACAGTGCCAATCTCCACCATGCACTGCTGCCCGCGTCCATGCCCTCGCTACCGGTCGTCAATACGGCGGAAGTACGCATTGTCGATACTCTTTCCATCGACGGAGGAGGCAGGGTCAAGGTTGACCAGGGCGGAGTGTTGCGGGTCTATAGTGACGGCGATGCAGATGAAGCTGAATTGCGAACCAACTGGGTCGATGTCACGGGGCGGATTTCAATCGAATCGACTGGATCGATGTGGGTGGGGAGCGGATCACCAGCGATTTTGCCGCAGGGGGCTTATACGCAAGCGGTCAATGGAACCCTTGCTGTAACATTGGCAGGCCCAGCAGCGGGAGAATATGGATTTTTGGACGTCTCGTCCTTTGCCGTCCTGCGGGGCTCTCTGATCGTCGAGTTGGAGAGCAACTATCTTCCGTCTGTCGGTGCGTTGTTCACCATCATTTCTTGCGACATGGGAGTGGTAGGCGCATTTGACAGTGTTGAGTTTCCGACCCTCTCGAATGATTTGAGCTTTGATTTGATTTACGGGTCTAAAAGCGTGGCGCTCGAGGTAGTGGCGCCCGGCCTCGCTGGCGATTTTGACCTCGACAGCGATGTAGACGGTGCTGACTTTTTGAAGTGGCAACGAGAGCCTTTCGTTGGGGACTTGACTGACTGGAAAACGAATTTTGGCGTAGTCGCGCCACTCTCGGCCACATCCGCCGCCGTACCGGAGCCAAGTACGGCAATCCTGTGCGTGCTGGCACTTACCCAACTACTTATTCAACGAAGAGGAGACAGCTGATCCAGAAAAATTCCGGCCGGTGAGCCTGTAGTGCGAACCACGTCTCACCGGCCGGTGCCGGATGCCCTCGCGCACAGTCCGCGCGCGGGGGGCGATGGCTTTTTTATTGTATCGCGGACCACTTGAAAGGTGAATCTAATGAGAACGACAACATCCGTGGCCAAAGTCTTCGTAACTTGCTTGAGTCTGTGCGTACCGGCCAGCGCCCAAAGCTTTATGGGTTTGGGTGACCTGCCAGGCGGTGATTTTGAAAGCATTACACGGAATTTGTCTGCTGACGGCAAGTTCGTTACAGGCAGCAGTAGCACGACAAACGGCACGGAAGCTTTTCTATGGACCGAAGAGACTGGCATGGTCGGGCTGGGGGCGCCGCTCGGCAGCCAAGACAGTTTTGGGACCGCGGTAAGCAACGACGGCAGCACGGTCGTCGGCCTCCACGGAGAACTTTCCTCGATTCGGGCGATGCGGTGGACGGCCGGCGGTGGACCCGTCGATTTCGACCCGTTTCCCGTGGGAGCGGCCTCCCGCTTGGCAAACGGTCTCTCGGCGGATGGCAGCACAATCGTCGGCGGGTTCCAACCCGGCGAGTTTCAAAACGCCATCGCGTTTCACTGGAGCGGCGGCACGCTCACACAAATCGACGACACCGCCGAGGCCTCAGCAGTTTCGGCCGATGGCAGTGTCGTGGTTGGAACGGACTTGATCCTCGGCACGCCTCCAGCGACCAACGAGGCTTTCATCTGGACAGCAGTCGATGGTTTGACCAGGCTCGGGTTCCTACCGGGCGGCTCGGGGGATAGCTCCGCAACGGGCATTTCGGCCGACGGCCGCGTGGTTGTCGGCGCCGGCAACAACTCGTCCGGATTTGCAGAAGCCTTCCGCTGGACCGAAGGGGGCGGCATGGTTGGCTTGGGCGACCTGCCTGGCGGCATGTTTCAGAGCGTCGCGAGTGATACGACGGCCGACGGCGGAATCGTCGTAGGAAACAGCATCGTCGGACTCATCACATCCCCGCTGGGCGTGGGGCCAGACTTCGACCCGTTCATTTGGGACGAATCGCACGGTATGCGGAATCTCGTGGACGTGCTTACCAATGACTATGGTCTCGGCTCTGAGCTGGCGGATTGGAATCTTACCGATGCCACGGCCATCTCCGACGACGGCACGGTGATCATCGGATATGGCATCAATCCCAATGGCAAATTTGAGGGTTGGATTGCACAAATCCCCGAACCCTGTACGGCATTACTGGGAGTGCTAATGTGCTGGGGACTTTTGCTCCAGAGAAAATGGTTCAGTTGATCCACAAGCCAAACAACTGCGAAACCCTAATCACCCGCCGCTGGATGCTGCGGGTGGATTTTTCTACCCGCAGACCCACGCGATCAGTTCTTTGTCCCCAGTCACGGTTTCAGCGCGAGCTGCTATAATCGGCCTTATGGCCGACGTTACCCAGATCTTGTCACAAATCGAGGCGGGCGATCCTTCTGCCGCCGACCAGCTCTTGCCGCTGGTCTACGAAGAGTTGCGCAAACTGGCCGCTGCGAAACTGGCTCACGAGAAACCCGGCCAGACACTGCAAGCGACCGCCTTGGTGCATGACGCCTATATTCGGCTTGTTGCTACAGACGAAGCGCAACATTGGCATAGTCGTCGGTATTTCTTTTCTGCGGCAGCTGAAGCCATGAGGCGGATCCTTGTGGAAAACGCTCGGCAAAAAGCACGACTGAAACATGGGGGCGGTGCGCAGCGTGTGGAGCTCGACGACGATCATTGGGTCACCTCGGTTTCGCCGGAACAATTGATGGCTGTCGACGACTGCCTCATCAAGCTTGCCGAGGAGGACCCCACAGCGGCCGAGGTGGTCAAGCTGCGTTATTTTGCCGGGATGAACATCGCTGAGGCAGCCGACTCGTTGGGCATCCACCGCGCAACTGCCCACCGTCACTGGACTTATGCACGGGCGTGGATTCGCGCCGAACTGCTCTCAACGGATACAGACATCAAATAGTACGTCTATTTCTCTATAATTTTTTTCTGGCGTGCGACATTTCGCCCCGTTTCGTCGCATAGCTATTCAGACGAGCTTTTCCTGAGAGATCGCGCGATGAATTCCGCACCAAGCCATGCCAAACAGATTTTTCTAGACGCTATCGAGAAATATACGCCAGACCAATGGCCCGGCTATCTCGAGGAGGCGTGCGGGGAAGATGCTGCATTGAGACGGCGCGTAGAAGTCTTGCTCGAGGCCCATCGCAGCGATGCAAGTCTGTTGGACGAGCCAGCCATCGAGATTGAAGCCACCATTGAGCATAGTCCACTCGCTGAGAGACCGGGTGTCGACATCGGTCCCTACAAACTGCTGGAGCAGATCGGCGAGGGGGGCTTTGGCGTGGTGTTCCTCGCCGAACAAACTCGTCCGGTCCGTCGCGAAGTCGCACTGAAGATCGTCAAAGCCGGCATGGATACCAAAGAGGTCATTGCCCGCTTCGAGGCCGAGCGACAGGCGCTGGCGATGATGGACCATCCGAACATCGCCAAGGTGTTGGATGCTGGAACCACCGAGTCGGGTCGGCCTTACTTTGTGATGGAGCTCGTGCACGGTATTCCCATCAACGAGTACTGCGATCAGTGTAAGCTCACCACCCGCGAGAGGTTGGAACTGTTTGTGCTGGTCTGTCAGGCAGTGCAACACGCCCATCAAAAGGGCGTCATCCACCGCGACATCAAGCCGTCGAACGTATTGATCGCGATGCAGGATGGTCGGCCGGCGCCCAAGATCATCGACTTTGGTGTCGCTAAAGCCATCAACCAGCGACTCACCGAGCACACGCTCAAGACTCGCTTTGCCCAAATCATTGGCACTCCGCTCTACATGAGCCCGGAACAGGCCGAGTTGAGTCCCCTGGGTGTTGATACTCGCAGCGACATCTATTCCTTGGGTGTATTGCTCTATGAGCTGTTGACCGGCACGACGCCTTTCGAGAAGGACCGGCTGCAATCGGCCTCCTTTGATGAGCTGCGACAAATCATTCGCGAGGAAGAACCGCCCCGACCCAGCACGCGGATTAGTACGCTGTCCGCCGACCTGGCCTCAACCGTTGCGGACCGCCATCGTACGGACGTGCGCCAATTGCAGCAGACAGTCCGGGGAGATCTGGACTGGCTAGTGATGAAGGCGATGGAAAAGGACCGCAATCGACGCTACGAATCGGCCAGCAGTCTAGCCCGAGATGTCGAACGCTACTTGCAAGACGAGCCGGTGGAAGCCTGTCCGCCGTCGGCCGCGTATCGGTTCCGCAAATACATTCGCCGGAACAAAGTGGTGATTGCAACGATGGCAGTAGTTGCTACAGCGTTAGTTGTGGGAGCGGGCGTAGCAACCTGGCAGGCCATACGCGCCACTGTTGAGCGCGATCGTGCAATCGCCGCTGAAAAGGTAGCTGGAACTGAAGCCGCCCGCAGCGAGCAAGTGGCCCAATTCCTCAAGGACATGCTCGCCGCAGCGGGGCCAAGCGTGGCTCGCGGTCGCGATGCGACGCTACTCCGCGAAGTACTAGAAGGCACCGCCGAGCGAGTCGAACGCGATTTGGCAGATCAACCGGAAATCCAGGGAGATATGTGGTTTACGCTGGGAAGTACTTACCAAGACATCGGCTACCACAAGAAAGCGGTAGAGACGTTCCAACGGGCCGTGAATTGCTTCCGGGACGCTCCAGGTGAACCCAATACTAAGCTCGCCGTCGCGCTGGGAAGTCTCGGCTACAGCCAATGTTTTATTGAACAGGCGGCCGAGGGTAAAGCAAACGCTCAAGCAGGATTGGACATGGCGCGTCTGGTCAGCGACCAGGAAACACTTGCATTATGTCTCTGCAATCGGGCCGGTTCATCCACACACTGGGGCATGGGTTCGGACGAGGCGGTCCCTTTTTTGACCGAAAGTCTGGAGCTTTACCGCGAAATGGGGAACCGCCCCCTCGACGAGGCAGCCTGTATCCAACGCCTGGCGGCATGTGAAATTGGCGACGATCATGGCGAATCGCTTGCCCGACAAGCACACGAAATGTTTCACGAGCATCTTGGCCCCGACCATCACAAGACATTGGGTGCACAGTGGGTGCTTGGGCAGATCCTGCTTGTTCAAGGCAAGGAGGCTGATGCGGAACCTCTTCTCCGCCAAACACTCGTAATGAGGGAGAGAATCTACGACAAAGATCATCCGATGAATCAAGTCGTAAGACGCAAGCTCGCTGCGTGTTTAACACTCCAAGGCAATCGGGTTGAAGCAAATGAAATCCTGAGGGGCGCGTCGAAGGCGAGCGAACCTTTGGAAGTCATGTACCTTTTGTACTATCTCAATGTGGTTGGCTTTCTGTCAAATCAAGAGCGATACGATGAAGCTGTCCCGATCATGGAGGAGATGCGCAATAAGTACGATGAAGTTCAATCCATTTACGGCTCAGACCACAACCTAACAAAGGAATATCAGAACGCCTTGGCAAAACTGTATGCGATGACTGGCCAGCCAAAAGAGGCCCGCAAATGGTACGACGAGGCAGATGGAGTGGTCGACAAAAACGGAGCCAGAGCAGGGCAAACACAACATATCCGTACAGAGGTCTCAAGATTACTCGGCATCGAGAATGCTGAATTACCCGGCTCAGTGAAGGACGAATGAACACGACCAATTGAGTTCACAAAAACTCCGGCCGGTGAGCCTGTAGCGCCAACCACACCTCACCGGCCGGTGCCGGATGCCCGCGCACACGGTCCGCGCGCGACGAGCGATGGCTTTTCATTGTACCGCGGGCCGACAATGAGGTGAATCTGATGAGAACGACATCGTTTACGGCCGCAGTGTACCTAGCTTGTTTGAGTATCTGCGCGACGAGTTCTGCGCAAAGCTTTGCTGGCTTGGGAGACCTCGCTGGCGGCAGCTTCGAGAGTTTTGCAGGCAACTTGTCCTCTGACGGCAGTTTTGTAACCGGGGTGAGTACGTCAACTGTTGGCGGGGAAGCTTTTCTGTGGACTCAAGGTACCGGAATGGTCGGATTGGGCATGCCATCTGGAAGTGCTTCTAGCGAGGGAACTGCGGTAAGCGACGATGGCGGTACGGTCGCAGGATCGCATATGCCAGATGTTCCATTTGCTAATCCACGAGCTATGCAATGGACCAGTAACTCAGCCGCAGATTTTGATCCGTTTCCTGTCGGAGCTCTCGGAAGCTCTGCCAACGACACCTCGGCTAACGGAGCCGTGATAGTGGGTTCGTATATTGTTGAACTTGTGGGAACCATGGCTTACCACTGGAAGAACAACGTATTAACTACTATCGACGGCGGAGGCTCCACCGGTTTGTCGGCAAACGGGGAAGTTGTGGTTGGTGTTCTTGGGGACGTCGGCTCAAGCACAGAAGCTTTCCGATGGACTGCCGGTGGTGGCGTAGTGGGTTTGGGAGAGCTCCCTGGAGGTTTGACGAATAGTTCTGCCTTGGGAGTTTCTGCTGATGGCCAAGTCGTCGTTGGCGACAGCGACAGCACCCTAGGCCTTCAAGCATTCCGTTGGACTGAGGCCACCAACATGGTCGGCTTAGGATTTTTGACAGGTGGGTCCTTCAGTTCCGCAACAGACACCACTGCTGACGGTAGCATCGTTGTTGGAATTGCTTCAATGGGCGCGGATTCTGACCCATTCATCTGGGATGATTCAAACGGCATTCGAAATCTGGTAGATGTGCTGACCAACGACTTCGGTTTGGGAATTGCTCTTACGGGTTGGGACCTAATCGAGGCCACGGCCATCTCCGACGACGGCAGGGTGATCATCGGCAATGGCATCAATCCTGATGGCAACTTTGAAGGTTGGATCGCACGAATTCCCGAACCCGGTACGGCATTACTGGGAGTGCTGGCCAGTCTGGGCTTACAGTTCGCCAGACGACGTTGCAGCTAGGCAGCAAGATTCACCCGTAATTTTCTAACGTGTACTGCTTCGCCAGCCGAGTAACCAGCAGACCACGAGTGTGCCGATTCCTGTGGCCAGGGCCAAGGCGAGGCAGATGGCGGATACCTGGTCGTCGGCTCCGTAGTGCATGAGTCCGAATATGCGCACCGAGAGGGTTGATACCCCGGGAGGGACGACAAGGATCGTTGCCGCCAGTTCGCCTACGGCCACGATGAATGCCAGACAAAACGCAGCCGGGATGGCCTTTTGACGGAGGGGAATCACGATCTTGACTAGTTGCCGCCACCAGTTTGCCCCTTCGCTGGTCGCGCTGTCGAGTATTTGCTGAGAAATACTGGCGAATTGCGACCAGATCAAAAGGGTCGCCAGCGGCAGCGTTCGTATCCATTGGGCTAACACGGGAGCGAGAATCGTGTTGTCATACCAACTGTTGAGCCAAGCCCACGGGGAATCTTTTGAGTGATTCAAGAGTCGGATTATCCATACGCCAACTAGTGGTCCAGGGAGGGCAAACAGGATCGCCAGAACGACGGCGGTGAGTGTGAGATTCAACCAGTTAGTTCGCAATGCCCAGGCGATGAGGATTCCAAAAAATGTCGCGAGTGCTGCTGCTGAGGCGCCTATCGCAAAAGACCAACCGACTTCGCGACGATGCTCCCAAGGACTGCGGGCTACCAACTCCACGGCCTTGGTCGCCGACCACTCGCGGACGATCCAAGTCTCTGTGCGCGTGGCTTGAACTCCCGCTTTGCCAACAAGACTCACCAACGGGATGACGACCAGGTTTGTAATCAATAGCCATGTGAATACAGCCAGAGGAAACAGGGCGCGATCGAGTTTCCATCGCCAACTTTCGTCAAGCGAAAAGAAATGGGCACTCGGCAACCAGTGGGCAATCACTGCCAGCAGGACCAGCACCAGGCATACTGCTATCGCAGTCCCCAAGACTAGGTCACTCGTTTCGAAGTCCACCTGCCCCTCGTCATCGGCAAGCGGTACGATCGGTCCGCTGAGCGATCCGACACTTGCCGAGGTGTATACCTCTTCGGCAAACGTGCGGACTTGAAAGAGATCAGTCACCGTGATTTCACCCAGGCAGACAACTGCTACCCACAACGCACCCGTCAGAATTCCAGTCTTCGCGCGCGGGAGGCTCACTGCCAACAGGACTTTCCACGGCGCCGCGTCGAGTAGGGCATCTTCCTCTGCTTCGCGGGGAACGGTTCGGAGGGAGGCAGCTACCAACAGCGCTACCCAGGCTATTCCCGCTACACCATGTACCCACACTGCTGCTGACCAACCCGATATCAAAACACCTCGATCATTCAGTGGGCCTGGGGGAATGAGCCACCCCCCCTGCCCTAACGCCGCTTGCCATGCGGCTGCTTGCACAAATAGAGGAACAAGTAACCAAGCCAAGAGTAGCCCATGCAGGAAACGTCGTCCCGGAAGCGATGTCTTGGAGATCACTACGGCCAGAAACGTTCCCGCCGGGACGGCAATCGCCACCGCACCTACCGACAGCCACAGCGAATTGAGCAGCAACCCTCGCAATCGCCCACTGGCAAAAGCCAGACAAACGCACCCACCCACAAACGCTAGCAGGAGAAGTCGCAACGGTCGCAGCGAGGTTTGATTGCCAACCGGCATGGTCTCTCCGAGAATAGTAAATCACTATCGCGATCTGCGCTGCTAGCAATGCCTTGGCGAACGCGGCATGCCAATCTACCAGCTTGGCAGGTTGGCATGGTAGTCCCCTGGGGTGTTTGCTAATGTCTCGCGCATGAATTCGACTCCTCAAAATCGCCGCTCTGCTTTAATTAGGTTCGTCGCCATAGGGCTCATGGTGAATCTCTTTTCAGGCTGTAGCACCACGCTCCCCTGGCAGAAGAAGGAATACACCTCGATTATCACTCCCGCGATGCGAGTCTCGGCTATTCGAGAATCCGCTTCACGAGCGACGACTGTTGATTCCATGGAGCAAACTCGCCTGGTGGAAGAACTGGCTATGCAGATTCGCACCGAAGGAGATCCGCTAGTGCGTGCCGCCATTCAGGAATCACTGGGCGATATGGAGGTTCCACTGGCACGTGATGTCCTGATCGCTGGGCTAAACGACGACGATCTGAATGTAAGACTCGTCTGCTGTCAGAAATTGGGTAATCGGGGAGAACCAGAAAACGTCCCCATCCTTCGCGGGATCTTAGAAGGTGGCGAAGTCTTGGATGTGAAACTGGCCGCCACGGATGCACTCGGACAAATCCGCTCGACTGAAAGCGTTAAGTGTTTGGCCATCGCCTTGAAAGATCGTGATCCCGCTCTGCAATACGCCGGAGTGGAAGCATTGAAGCAGCTAAGCGGCCAGGATTTCGGCAATGATGTTGCCGCCTGGCAGCAATACGCCGAAGCAGGACAGCTCACTGAAAAAAGGGAACTCTCGGTCGCAGATCGCGTCATACAGATGTCGCCATTCTAGGTGTCAAAAAAACTCATCTTGGCATTGACTGCTAGCAGTCGTCTTCGCCCTCAGCGCAACAGACTCCAAGCTGCCGCATCGTATTAGTGATGGGTTATTCAAACTGGGCAGAGAAACCTGGTGCTAGCGCGCTTCGGCAGATAGAAACAAGACTCCGTAATTCTCTCTCAAAGTGCCCACTTTCTCTCACCAGGATTCTCCCGGCTTCAGTCTTTTTTTCGGGGTGAATTCCTGGCCCTCCAGACCCGATACCTGTTCTTACGGGATCGTGTGCTCTCGATGATCTGAGATTTCGCAGTCGGTTTGATTGGGACTGCTCGCGGAATACCGAATCGAAAAATGCCAGCTTCAGACTCACGTCTCGTACTTCTGGAAGCGGAACAGGACTAGGCAGCACGAATTGTAGAATTAGGGGGGAAAGACTCGATGCAACGCCCGTTGCCAGAGTACGTACGGATTTCTTGGTGCCAGAAAGTGGTCCTATTTTGTCTGCTAGTAGTCGCTCATCCCTGGGCGGCTCATGCTGATAGTGGTTCCTCGTTGGTGGATCCCTTTGAAGATTCGCCAACCATGGGTTCCAGCATTCATCAACAGGACTTACTTTGGCAATCCACGGTGAAGGGGTATTTGACCGACCCAGCACTTCGCGCTAAGACCCCAGAAACGAAGGTTCCCGTAACTAAAGCACCTGCAGCCAGGAATCCACTCTCCAAGAGTCTGCGTACTTCGGAAAACACCAGCGCTGGTAGGACCACGCCGCAGCCGGAAAAATCCGCGACAACTCCCTCATCGCCGTCGCCGTTTCATAAGTGGATTTCGCCCCGCACCACTTCCGCGGCTAGAAAATCGGCTGATCAATCGCAGGCAGCCTTGCGACCCTTAGCACAGTCCAACCCGAAGACCACATCCGACGAGACCGACGACAGTGCGAGTGTGGCAGAGCCCGATCGCACAGAGGAAGGTCCGGTATTTGTGCAACCTCGCGAGAGTGAACCTGAGATTGCCCGGAGGACAGTTCGTGGATCACTATCTTCCCGAGGTAGTGGACGACGAATTGGCGAGATTCTCAACCCAGAGCAGCCCACGTCGGTCGAGCCACAACCTCCGATTGAAGAAGAGCTAGAGGAGGCCGAGCAAAACGCGACTCCATTGAGTGAATACCCCATACCGACCCGCGAGCCGCAGGCGCAAGAAGAAGTCGAGGTACAGCTGCCTCCTCTTACCAGAAGCCAAATAGCCCTACGCTCCCACGTTCGTCGGGCACTGAAGTATTACTACGATCACCCGATGAACACCCGAGATCGCAGCCCTTGGGAGCTAATCCACGCGGCACTTTCGTATGAAATCTATAGTCGTGTTCTTCAAGGCGGTCCCGAAGGCAAGCCAGTTTCGGCGGTGGGTTGGCTCTGCTTCAATCAATCGTGCCGCAAGATGAAGCTGATGTATATTAACGATGAAGGGGATCTGCATGTCCGCGTGGGGCCCGCCCTGCAAGGCCATCGGGGCCAGTTGTTGGCTATCCTGGCCCAGTGCAAGGTGAGCAGCGAGTATCCGATGCTGGTCGATGGCCATGAGATGAAGGTCAAAGACCTGATCAAAGAGGAAATGTCGACTTGCTATCCCCGCACGGAACTCACCTTCAAGCTGATCGGTCTGATGCATTACCTCGACTCCAACACCAAATGGGTTAACGACCAGGGAATGCAATGGGATATGCGAAAACTGGTCTCCGAGGAATTGCGGCAGCCCATCCGGGGTGCTGCCTGCGGAGGAACGCATCGTCTCTCTGGACTGACACTCGCCTACAAGGCTCGCCAGCAAAGGGGTGAGCCGGTAGACGGCGAGTACCTCCAGGCCCAACGATTTGTCGCCCAGCATCAGCTCTATGCCTATCGCATGCAGAATCCCGACGGGAGTTTCAGTACCAATTGGTTCCAAGGTCGTGAGAACCAGGACGACCCTGACCGGAAGCTGAAAACCACGGGGCATATCTTGGAATGGCTGCTCTACTCGGCCACGGATCGCGAATTGAAGAGTCCACGCACTACCAAGGCCGTCTACTTTCTCACGAATCTTATGTACACAAACCGATATCATGACTGGGAAGCGGGTCCCTTAGGCCATGCCCTCCATGCACTCATGGTGTACGATCGGATGATGTTCTCGAAGTACGATGAGCCGAGCAATGTGCCCGTAGCTATCCGCGAATCGTTGACAAACTCATCGAGTCGCTAAGTTTCGCAGAACTTCCATTGAACGGCAGGGCATACTGCACTAAATTGCAGTCTCTTGTAGTGGAATATTCCTCTGCTACTGCATGTTTTGACCAGTTTAGGGCGCGGTCTCTCCACGAAAGGCCGTGAATCAGTGGATGGCACCGTCGATCAAATTCACCGAGCAACTCCAAGTGTTTTGCGAAATCGCATCCCGCATGGCCAAACACGAGGAGGCCGACGCACTCTTGTTTCTGATCGAGGGTTCGATTGATTGGCCGAAACTGCGAGATGCTACGGGCAAGCACCATGTCATCCTAGCCAGCGACCGAAAACAGCATCTCGCTAAGGCCGAGGATTTTGATTTCGACACTGTGGAACTCAATATCCCTGACAGCCCCGTGTACGAACGGCTGACCCAAGCCTTGCTGGAAAGTGTTGCCGACGATCTGCTGACCCCGGGAGCCACTGTCATTGCCCTCTATAGTGGTTTTGAAGTGGGAGTAATCGATTCGATGAGTGTGGTCAGCCTGGACGAACACCTCGGTCGGCTGACAGTCCACGATCTGCGCCAGCTCGAGACCCGTGTACCACTCGACACGCTGAAGACCACCGTCGATCTGGCTGTGGATATCGGGCGCGAGGGGCGCGAGGGGAAACCGGTCGGCACGCTGTTCGTCGTGGGGGATCACCGCAAGGTGCTCAAGCATTGCCACCCGTTGGGCTTCGATCCCGTGCGCGGCTACAACATCGACGACCGCCGCTTGGAAGATACGAAGGTTCGCGAATCGATCAAAGAGATCGCTCAGCTCGACGGAGCGTTTGTGGTCTCTTCCGAAGGAACAATCATTTCGGCCTGCCAGTACATCTCAGCCCCTGCTGCCGAAATCACGCTGAGCAAAGGACTGGGCTCCCGCCATTGGGCCGCCGCTGCCATTAGCCGCGCCACGGGTGCTGTCGCCATCGCCGTGAGCGAATCGAACGGCACCGTGCGACTGTTTCAAAACGGCGAGGTGATGCTCCGCATCGAACCCTTCCGCCGCGCGATGAAGTGGAAAGATTTTGAATACGACCCGCCGAGCGCTGGAGATTGAGTAGGTCAGTGCGACCTTCGAATAGCTCTAGCGAGAGTGTAAGGCCCCGCGATTCGCAACTTGCCCTGTGGAAACTGCAACAGGATTGAATCTCTGAGTGGGGGAATGTGTTGAATCGACAGCGGCGGGATGAGCCGCGTTGGTTAAGTTGGTGGTTGTAGGGGTGGGCATTACGCGCTCCGCTCTGCCTCGTAAGACTAGGCAGTCGCGTCGCGGCTAAAGTGAGGGGTTTTCCTGCAATTTCAGCGGCTCCCACTAGCTTTTGGCGGCTTGAGTGGCAATAATCGTTAATGCGCTAACGATTTTTCTTTAGGCCCATTTGGCGGTCCTCACGTGCTGAAATACGACTTTGAAGAGAGCTTGGGCTACTGGCTCACGATGACCCACCACGCCTATATGCGGGCGTTCAACGAGGAGCTTGCGCCCGAGGGTATTACCTATCGTCAGGCACAAGTTCTGGCTTGGCTTGCCTTGGAGGGCCCGATGCCACAAGCCGACTTGGCTAGCCGGATGTTGATCGAACCTCCAAGCCTGGTAGGAACTCTTGATCGGATGGAAGCCAGCAAGTTAATCAAGCGTTGCTCCTGTCCAAGCGATGGTCGCAAGAAACTGGTCCAGACGCTGCCTGAAGCAGACGCCCTCTGGGAAAAAATCGTTGTTTGCGGTCGACGTATTCGAGCAGTGGCTTCGGCTGGCTTGTCGGACCGCGAGATTGCCACACTCAAAAAACTATTGGGCAAGGTGCAGGCGAATGTTTCCTCAGGGGCTCACGAGAAATGTGCAAGATGAATCAGTGCCTAAAACAATGGACATTCTGCGTAGCCAGAACGATGCTCATGCTGATAGTTTCAGCCTTGCCGGCTATTGCTCAGCCTCCTGGGGGAAAACCTGGGCAGGAACCGCCTCCCGCTGGCATCGTCGCTGCACCGGTAGTCGAGAAATCCATTGAAGCCGAACAGACCTTTGTCGGAACAGTCATGCCGCTGCGTGTGGCTACGATTGGTAGCGCGGTAAGCGGTCGCGTGATCGAATGTCCCTTTGAGGAGGGAGACCGAGTCGAGGCCAATCAACCTTTAGCTCAACTTCTCACCGATACGATCAAACTCGAAATCACTGGAGCCGAAGCGGAACTCGACCTGCGTAAGGAGCAACTTGCTGAACTGGAAAATGGGAGTCGGCCGGAGGAGATCGCCCAATCCAAGGCGCGAATGTTGGCAGCGGAGGCTCGGCGAGATTTTCTCGATGCCCGCTATGGCCGCATGCAAAGTTTGCGTGATACACGCGGAGCGGTGACTGAGGAGGAAGTTGAAGACGCCAAATCTCAATCGCTTGAAGGCCAACAGGTCTTTGCCGAGATGCAGGCAGCCTACGACCTAGCCATCGCGGGACCGCGTGAGGAAATGATTGCCCAAGCTCGTGCCCAAGTGGCGATTCAAGAGGCACTAGTTGAGAAACTCCACGATCAGTTGCAGAAGCATACCATCATCTCGCGGTTTCCTGGTTACGTGGTTAGCAAGATCAGTGAAGCCGGCCAATGGGTAAACCCAGGCGATGCGGTGGCCGAGGTGGCCAGCATCGACGAGGTCGATGTCGTCGTTCAGGTGGTGGAGGATTACATTTCATTCGTACGCCCTGGCATAGAGGTA
This sequence comes from Bythopirellula polymerisocia, assembly GCF_007860015.1. Classification (GTDB taxonomy): domain Bacteria; phylum Planctomycetota; class Planctomycetia; order Pirellulales; family Lacipirellulaceae; genus Bythopirellula; species Bythopirellula polymerisocia. The sequence continues at coordinate 25,409 of NZ_SJPS01000007.1, read as the reverse complement.
GCGGTGGAAATCCCCGCGATCCCCAACCGCCAATTTGTCGGCAAGACCATTGCCACGATTCCCCAGGGTGACGTGCGAGCGCGAACCTTCCCGGTGAAGATACGCGTGGCCAATGAGATCGGCACGGAGGGTCCGCTTATTTTGGCAGGGATGTATGCCCGCGCTTTGTTGCCCATTGCCAAAAGAAACCGGGTCATTATGGTCCCCAAGGATGCCGTCGTATTGGGGGGCCCTCAACCCATCATCGTAGTCATCGAGGGAGCTTCGGCTCTGGGTGAAACGGGATCGCCAGTAACGGTGCCTGTAAAACTGGGTACTTCCCAGGGAGATCTGATTCAAGTAATCGGCAACGTCCAACCAGGGCAGATGGTCGTAGTGCAAGGAAACGAACGAATTCGCCCTGGCCAAAAAGTATTGATCGGGCGAATCGCGGGTGAAACGAATGGCGGAGTGGAGTAGTTCAAAAAATTATGTCGGAGAAAAACAATGAGACTGGTTGAGTCTTTTGTTCGCAATCCGGTGAAGATCTCCGTGGGGGTGCTGATGACGGCACTCTTCGGGACGATTGCGCTCACTCGGCTCCCTTTGCAACTGACTCCCGAAGTCGATACGCCGACAATCACGATCACGACTCGCTGGCCGGGGGCCAGCCCCAAAGAAGTCGAGCAGGAAATCATCGTCGAGCAGGAAGAACAGCTCAAAGGTGTCGAAGGAGCAAACAAGCTCTCCTCAGAGAGTTCCGACTCGCAGGGGGTGATCACGATTGAATTCAACGTTGGGACTGACATGGATCAGGCCTTGTTGAAAGTGAATAGCCGGCTGAATCAGGTGCGCGAGTATCCCGAGGATGCTGACCAACCTGTTATTACGACCGCTAATTCGTCGAACTCTCCGATCGCGTGGTTCATCTTTGGTCTCAAACCCCCTTCGGCAGAAGAGATCATGGCATTTGCGGTCAAACATCCTGCCATCGAGAAGGAACTTGAGCGATGTGCGCGGACCAGCAATCCGGGACTGCTCTTGCATCGGCTACGCTCTCTCGCAGCCGAACATCCTGAGGTGAATGAGTTGCTGCCTCCTCCCGAACTGGACGTCACGAAGCTGCGACGATTTGCAGAGGATGAGATCGAAGCAAGATTTGAGCGTGTGCCAGGGGTCTCGCAGTCAAACGTAATCGGCGGCCTGGAAGACGAGATGCAAATCATCGTGGATCCAGAAAAACTCGCGGCTAGACAGATCACTCTCTCTCAGATGCGGAATGTCTTGCGTGACCAAAACAAAGACACATCGGCGGGTGATTTTTACGAAGGGAAACGCCGCTGGGTGGTGCGGTCATTGGGAGAGTTCCGTACTCCTGAACAGGTAGAGAACCAACTGCTCGCAGTCCGCGATGGGGCGCCGGTGTTCGTCCGCGACGTGGCAACGGTGAAACTTGGCTACAAGAAACCCGATGGCGTCGTGCGACGTTATGGCGGATCAAGTATCGCTGTGAACTGCATTCGCGAAACGGGTGCCAATGTACTCGATGTGATGGCAGACCTCCGTGAGGTGATGGGCGAGCTCAACCGCGACATTCTCAATCCCAAGGGGTTGATGCTCAGCCAAGTGTACGACGAAACGGAGTACATCAACTCCTCGGTCAACTTGGTGCAAGAAAATATCTTCCTGGGTGGTGCATTGACGATGATCGTGCTGATGTCGTTCTTGCACCTAGGCTATCGCACACTGCTGGTAATTCCTGCAATCCTGGCTACTTCGCTGGCAGCTGTCTACCTTTCCTCGTGGTGGTTCGTGTTGTGTTTGGCACTAATTATTGGCAGCGGTTTTTGGTTCGCCCGGGGAGCACTCGTCGTGGGATTGGCAATTCCGATCAGCATCATCGGCACGTTTCTCGTGCTCGGTATGTTGGGACGTTCGCTGAATGTGATTAGCCTGGCAGGGATGGCGTTTGCGGTCGGCATGCTGGTGGATAATGCCATTGTGGTGCTTGAAAACATTTACCGGCGCTATTCGTTGGGTGAGTCACCTGTGGACGCCGCCGCGAATGGGACTCAAGAAGTGTGGGGAGCCGTGATTTCCTCCACACTCACGACGATTGCAGTTTTTCTCCCTGTGGTTTTTATCCAGGAAGAAGCGGGGCAATTGTTCCGCGACATCGCGTTGGCGATCAGTGCCGCAGTGGCCCTCTCGTTGGTGGTATCGGTGACAGTGATCCCGACTGCAGCCTCGCGACTGTTTCGCAGCAAGCGTAGTGAGCAGCAGCCCGATCAATTGAATTTCGGCGAGGTCAACCATTCATCGACCGCGCCTACTCACGAGTCCCCATTAGTGCGCGTGATTAACTCCCTCGGCGGCAGATTTAACCAAACGATGGTTGGTATCAATCGTTGGATCCAGGGGAGCTTCCTGCGGCAACTCGTGACAATTGTTTTGTTAATCTCTTTTGCTCTCGGACTGAGTTGGCAGCTTTGGCCGCGCGTGGAATACCTGCCCAGCGGCAATCGCAACCTGGTCTTTGGTATTATTCTCCCCCCGCCGGGGTACAACATCGATCAACTGATGTCGCTGGGCGAGATCGTCGAAAGTGAGTTGCAGCCGTATTGGGATGTCGAGGAGGATGCCGACGACAGCCAGTCAGAAGTCCCCGCGATCGCGGATTTTTTCTTCGTCGTACGGGGACGTTCCGTGTTCCTAGGACTGCGTGCGAAGGATCCCTTGCGCGCAGCGGAGTATGTGCCTCTCATTTTCAATGTTGGCAAGAAGCTCCCTGGCGCGATTGCCGTCGCCAAGCAATCGAGTCTATTTGAGCAAGGGCTTGCCGCAGGCCGCACGATCGACATCGAGATCACAGGACCCGAGGTAGAACGACTGGTGCAATTGGGAGGTCAAATATTCGGCCAAGTGATGGGGATGATCCCTAACGTCCAGGCCCAACCGAAACCGAGTCTTGATCTTTCCAGTCCCGAAGTTCATGTCACACCACGTTTGTTACAAGCTGCCGAGATGCAGGTGAACTCCTCCGAACTGGGATTCACAGTCGATGCACTGGTGGATGGTGCCTATGTGAGTGACTATTTCCTCGAGGGGAAGAAAATCGATCTTACCCTCAAGGGAGAAGATAAGTTCTCCGATCGCACACAGTTAGTGGGTGCGATCCCCATTGCGACACCATTGGGACAACTTATTCCGCTCAACGCGCTGGCTGATGTGACACTGGCCAGTGGACCCGAGCAACTCAACCATCGCGAACGGGTCCGCGCGATTACGATCTCTGTTTCGCCGCCTCCCGAGATGGCTCTTGAAGAAGCCATGACAATCATCCAGGAGCAGATCATCCAGCCACTGCGCGAGGGAGATCAACTCGACGGTGGCTACCGAATCGCCCTGGAAGGGACCGCCGACAAACTCCGCGAGACATGGCTGGCACTGCGTGAAAATGTCCTGATTGCCCTGTTGATCACCTACCTCTTGATGGCGGCACTGTTTGAATCATGGCTCTATCCCCTGGTGATTATCTTGAGCGTCCCCCTGGGGGCGGTCGGCGGAATCCTCGCGTTGCGTGTGCTCAACCTATTTGTGTTTCAGCCGCTTGACGTGCTGACAATGCTCGGCTTCGTGGTGCTCATTGGCACCGTTGTGAACAACCCGATACTCATAGTGCATCAAGCACTTAACCATATCCGCCTCGATGGCATGAGTGCTCAAGAGGCCGTCCTGGAAAGCGTCCGTACTCGCATCCGTCCCATCTTCATGACAACGACCACCACGGTCCTCGGCCTGTTGCCTTTGGTAATCTTCCCCGGAGCCGGAAGTGAACTCTATCGCGGCCTGGGTAGCGTGGTGCTGGGAGGCTTGCTCTCGTCGACACTCTTTACACTGATCCTTGTGCCGACATTATTTACTCTCACCCTGTCCACCAAAGAGCTCATCACCGGCGGCAAAGAGATAGAAGATGACATGGGTGATGAAGAAGCTATCAGCTCGCCAGTTACGACTGCTGAAGAGGAGTTGGAAGTCGGGGCTGGGGCGCGGTAGAATGAAGCGATGGATACAGTCTACATCGAAACGTCTATCATGAGCCATGCAACTGCAAAGCCAAGTAGCCATCCAGCCACGGCTGTTTTGCAGGAACAAGCCAAACGCTGGTGGGATGAACAAAGCCCGAGATACGAAGTTGTCACGTCCCAGTTTGTTATTGACGAAGCGAGCCGTGGCGATCTGGTCGCTGTTTCACGTCGGCTCGCATTACTCAAAGACTTACCCGTTTTATCAGCAAACCCCGATGCTGAATCAGTTGCTGACCACCTCTTGGCCCGTTCTCTGATGCCACCAACTGCTCGACTCGATGCCTTACACGTTGCCTCTGCCGCTTTGGCCGGTGTACAATATTTATTGACGCAGAATTGTACGCATATTGCAAACGCTCATGTGCTTCCTCGCGTCTATCGACTGCTCGACGAACTCGGTTTATCCGGCTTACTTATTTGCACGCCTGTGGAATTCCTGGGAGGGCCAAAGGATGTCACGTAACCCCATACTCGACGAACTCCACGAAACTCGCAGAAAGATTCTCGCCGAGTACAACGGCGACCTTTCTGCTTACTTGCGTGAAGCGCAGGTTCGGCTTGAAGCATCTGGCCGTCCGATCGCAAAATTGAAGCAAAGAAGAATCCGAGATATTGGGGCCGCAGAGGCGGCAGTGATTGAAGTTGAGAAACTCACATCGCAGCGCGATTCCAATCGTTAACGACACACGATGCCAGAACCACTTTTTTGAAAATGGTTCTGGCACCTGCTTCTGACAAACTCCACAATGCCATCGTGTGCCATCCATACCGCGACCAACGGTCGCGGGGATTTGCTGGAAGGCGTCCTAATTCATGCTCAGCGTTTCACCCGAAGCCTGGGACAACAGCACGGGGGAATATTCCAAGCCCTTCAAGAGTCGTGCCACGGCATCATATTCGGCGCGGACCGTTGGCACCTTGTTGCCACCGCGGGCGAGCATTTCCTGATAAAGCGTATCGCGGAACCGATCACAAGCTTTGGCAAGTTTCGTGCGTTCCTGTTCTGGGACATAGCTGCCGTAGGCTGTGATGCGGGCCATCATACGCTCCACTTCCTGGCGATGCCTCGCGAATTGGGGGCTGGAGGCCATGGCTGGCCAGTAGACGGTGCCCGTCTCCCAATCCAGGTCGTAGTCAGTCAACTGATACTCGAGCGCTTCCTGCAATTCCAGCATCCGGTTCACCTGGCGGAGTTCGAGCGTGTGCAACTTGCGAGCGATCCGCTCTGAGTGGTAGTGATCTCGGCGAATATCTTCGACGGCGAAAGCCGTTCTTACATGCTTCACTTTGTTGTCGAGATACTTGGAATAAGCATCTTCACCTATGGAAGCGGCTTGAGCAGACTCCAGTTCATAATTGCCCAATGCCTGCACTAGGACGGCACTCCCCCGCAGCACTCCCTCGGCATACGTTGAGGAATGTCCGTGCGGTGCCTCTGGCGGAGCATAGGGAAACGAAGCGTTGGTGCTCGGTGAGAGATACTGTTGGCTCTCTTGGGCTGCGACGAGGTTGGCGATTAGAATGGATGAAATCGTGGCAACTAGCAGGGAAAGTGTGTTTCGCATGACTGGGTCTCCTGTTTTCGAATTTGAAAGGCCAGAACTTCCTGACTCACCCTATTAAGCGAAGAAGGCGCACCGGAGAGACAATCTTTTCCTAAAAAATCTTTGCCGGGAGGGTGAACAAGCCCAAAAACCCTGTAAAACTGCGATATTCTCTTCTTTTGACTCCAGTATCGATTTATCATGTCCATGGTGATATGGTCGTAAAAGCCTGCGGAATATAGGAAACCTGGCGAATGTCCGATCCTCCTTCGGAAGTGACCCTCTTAATTCGTCGCGCCCAGCATGGCGACCAGGATGCCGGTCCGCGATTGCTGGAGATCGTTTACCAGAAATTGCATCAGATGGCCGAAAAGAAATTGGCCCAGGAACAGGATGGGATTTCCGTGCAGGCCACTGTCTTGGTTCACGATGCTTACCTCCAACTGGTCGACGCAGGGGAAGCTGCCGACTTGAATGACCGCAAGCACTTCTACGTCGTGGCCGCCAAGGTAATGCGGCGCATGTTGATCGATCGGGCCCGCGCCCGACGTGCCCTCAAGAGGGGTGGCGCAAATTGGAAGCGGTCTGGTGTAGAGCTAGACCATGTCGCCGATCCTGGTCCGAATACCGATGTCCTGGCGTTGCACGAGGCACTCAAGCAATTGGCGACATTCGATCCTCGGCAGGCAGAGATCGTCGAAATGCGTTATTTTGGAGGGTACACGGTCGAAGAAACCGCCGACCTGTTGAATGTGTCTGTGAGTACCGTCAAACAGGATTTTGCCGCGGCTAAGGCTTGGCTCTATCGCGAATTGACTCGAGGTAATGATGCCTGACGCTGCCTGGGATGACATCAAACAAGCCTTCAACGAAGTGATCTCGCTTTCCGAACAAGACCGACAGCGATTTCTCGACGAGCTTTCTCAGAAGTCCTCGAAGCTCCATCAAGAAGTGGTTGCCTTGCTGTCTTCCCACGAGCAAGCCGACAAGGAGAGCTTTCTTACTGGATTAAAGTCTGAGAGATCGACCGCGCTTGATCTAGAAGAGACAATCAGTCTGGCTGACATGCAGACACTGGAGAAGAAAGAAGCAGAAGACGAAGCGCCCTCGATGAGCACGATTTCGAATGCTGCTCCGATCGAGGAAGACAATTACATTGGAGAAATCGGCGAGTACAAGCTCCTCGAACAGCTTGGCCGAGGCGGGATGGGAGTCGTCTACAAGGCCTATCAAGAGAAACTCCGTCGGACGGTGGCCTTGAAGGTGATTGGGTCGGGAAGCCTTTGTTCTCCGGAGGACATCGCTCGGTTCCACATCGAGGCAGAAGCGGCGGCCAGGCTCAATCATCCGGGAATCGTTCCCGTGTATGACGTGGGTCAACACGAAGGGACCCACTACTACTCGATGGAATGCATCGAAGGGCAAAGCCTCGCAAAAAACATTGGGGCCCACAATCCGCGGCTCGATCCCCGGCGGGCCACACAACTCATCGAAAAAGTCTGCCGAGCAGTGCAATACGCCCACGACCGCGCCGTGATCCATCGCGATCTAAAGCCGGCGAACATCATGCTCGACAAAGAAGGGCAGCCGCGACTCACGGATTTTGGACTCGCCAAGGTGCTGCAAGAGGAAGAGGGCCTGACCATGACCGGTCAGGTGATGGGGACGCCTAACTACATGGCCCCCGAGCAGGCGAAGGGGCAGGTCGACCGCATCTCGAATCGCACGGATGTGTACTCTTTGGGAGCGACGCTCTATGCTTTGCTCTCGGGTGCGCCTCCCTTTGTTGGCAAGAATCTGATGGAGACGCTGCGCAAGGTCGAGAGCGCCACGCCCGAGCCACTCAGCTTCCACGGCTCACCGGTCTCACTCGACCTGTGGACTATTTGCGAAAAGAGTCTCGCCAAACGGCCCGAGGATCGCTATGAATCGGCGGGGGCAATGGCCGATGACTTGCAGCGGTATCTCTCGGGTTTTCCAATCACTGCGCGGGCCGTCGGTCCCTGGATGCGGACCTATCGGTGGTGCCAGCGGAACACTCTAGTAGCCGCACTCATCGGTGCCGTCGTCGGGACGATGCTGGTCGCCTCGATTGTCTCGATCAGTTTTGGTATTCAAGCCAATGCGTCGCGAGTCACAGCAGAACACAATCTTGTCTTACTGGAACGAGCCCTAGAGGAGGCATTTGTCTCCGTCAGCGAAAACGATCTTTCCGATGAACCTGGCACGCAACAGGTACGCAGAAAGCTGCTAACCGTTGCGGAACGTTACTACGACGAGTTGAATGCCACCGATCAGATCTCGTCGGAGAATGTGGCTAATGCAAGTTACTTGCTGGGCCGGGTGCAGGCTTCCCTGAACTTGGCAAAGGAGGCTGAGCAATCTTTCCGCAAAGCTATCGAAATACAGGCCAGCATAGTTCAAAAGCCAAAAAGCACAGTCGATGCGCGTATGGCTTTGGCTGCCACGTACAATGAGTTGGCCAAGCTAGGTGAAAAGGCTTGGAGCGTCCGCCTCGACGCTGCCAACGAAATCGCCCAGGCAGGCCTACGGTCCTGGCGCGAGAATTCGCAAAAATGTCTCCAGTACCGCACCGAGGCACTCGCAATGTTGCCAAATAGGTTCGACCTGCAGAGGTTGCAGGCTAATGCCAAGATGAGTCTTGGCTTATGCCATGTCCAGCTTGGTCGCGTGAACCCTACGGGAAAGAACTTTGCCGATGCGGAACAGCTCCTGCAAGAATCGCTCACTACTTTTCGCGAGTTGGACGAGCAAACCGAGAACGACCCCCTTATGCGAAAAGACTTGGCCCGCAGCCTAGCGGCCTTGGCCCGTTTGCGCGATGCCGAGGCGGAACCGCTAGTCATTTCCGATCCAGATGCCAACCAGAAGCTGATTCGCCAGTCGCTCGAACTCCGCTCGCAAGCTGCGGAGACCCTGGTGAAGCTTCCTCCCGAAGCGGTCACGGCCGAGATCCAAATGTATCTAGCCACTTGTTACCACCTTTGCGGGGAAAGCCACGTGCAGTTGGGCGAAATTGATGAGGCGATCGCCGCTTACGAGAGCAACATGGGGGTGATGCAGCGACTGTTAATGACCAATCCAAGTGTCTTCATCTATCGCGAGGGAGTGGCGCGGGCCCAGTTTATGCTCAGCCAACTCCTGTTTGCCAACAAAGACAACCAAGGTTACGACTATATCGTAGAATTGCAATATACCCTCGTGGATGGGCTGGCGATCAACTCTAGCAATCAGAAAGCTGCCGATCTGCTCTTCGAATATACGAGCAGTTTGACCGATTCTCTCGTGCAAGCCAAATTGATGGCTGAAGCTGTCTTTCAACTGCAACGAGCCAGGGACTTGCTGTCCGATCTGCAAGTAATCGGGGATGATCGGAGAGTCATTGAGAGCGCGATTGAGAGATTCGATCACCGAATCAAGGAACTTCAGGAAACCGATCTAACGACTTAAGAAGAAATAGAAGGAATTTGGGAATAGGAGGAACTGGGGAATGAATGCGCTTATCGTCATCCCCATGCAGATGGGGAACTTGTTGCCCGCCAATGCGAATAGAACGGGAAAGCCAAATTACTCCTATTCCCCTATTCCCAAATTCCTTCCATTTCTTCTCCCCTGCTAGCACCCCCACTAATCCCGAAAGTCGGCAAGTTTTCCTGTACCCTTAAAGTTTCCCTAACCGATACCCACCTAAGACGTACTTTTTATGTTCTCGGGGGGGAATCGTAATGCTAGTCAGATCGTTCGCTGTCCAACTTTCTCTCTTGGCACTTGTCCTCGGTGGCTTTGAAGTCGCTCTGTCGCAGGCCCAAATGCCCACGCGCCGCTTCGAGCAGCCACAGAGTCGCAACTATTCTGACGCCCAGGATGCCTCATTTTTCTCTACCGATACGGACTTGAACCAGGCGCTGCCTGTCCAATTCCAGTCGGGCGCCCAGGGTGGAAGTTCCAGCCGCACCTCTACCAGACAGGCATCGCTAAGTGGCAACAACCAGCGAACGCCGCAATCGTTTGCCGTTCGGCTGGCCCGCGCTCCGAACATGATGGGAGACTTTCTTGGGCAACTATCGGAATCGGGCCAGATGGATTTGTTCATTGGCCCCTCGGTACAGCAGACGACCAGCACCAACGATTTTCATCTAATCGAGGACGATGGCATGAAAACGGTTTATGTCGGCGGCCCCTCAGGCAATATCCCGGGATCAATCTATAGCCCAGGCCCCACACCTCCAGCCCCGGATTTGGTACTAGGGCTCATGAGCGATGTTCCAGGCCTGTTTTATGCCCAAAGTACCTTAGATGATTACGTGGATGTGTACGATGATCCGAGTGCAATTGATCCTGACATTTACAATGCCCTGGTCTACGACATCTATCAAGAGGTCGAATTTGTGCTCCCCAACCCGTCTGCCGCGGACTTTGTTGGCCGGGTAAGGGTTCAAGACAACAACAGCCCGTTGCCCAAGGATCGTGTCTTCTTCGATTACAATCTCTTCACTAATGTGCCACTGAATGCCGCGGGGGTCGACGTGAATCGGTTCGCCCCAGGGTTCGAGAAGACATTTCTCAACAAGATGGCCTCGATCGACGTGCGGGTGCCGATGGCCCTCACGCTTAATAGTTCGATCTCAGCTGACGGAGCGACGGATTCCTCTCACAGCGAGTTCGGCAACCTGTCGCTCATATCGAAGTTCCTGCTCACCTCCACGGAGACCTGTGCTGTAGCCGCGGGCTTAGGCCTGGCAGCACCCACGGCCGATGACATGGAACTGGGCTTGTCCAACGGCACTCAATTGATTGCCATCGAAAACGACTCAACTCACCTGTTGCCGTACATCGCGGCCCTCTATACACCTGAGAGAAGCAACTGTTTCGTTCTGACCTATTTGACTTTCGATTTCGATACCATAGGCAACGACGTCCTGGCCAACGTAAACGGCACAGGCCTGGAACAGATCGGCGTGTTGCAGGATCAGAACCTGGTGACGTTCAGCCTGGCTTTCGGCTCCTGGTGCTATGAAAATTACACCCGTGGCAACATGATCAAACGGATCGGCTGGTCGCTCGAAACGCATTACACCGCGACGCTCAACGACGCCGACACGGTTTCGGTGGGCAATTTCCAAATCGGTGATCCTAACCAGGATTTGTCGCTGGTGAATCAAATGATTGGTGCCCACATGCAGGTTGGCAAGACGATCTTCACTGGCGGCTATGGAGTCCCACTTACGAGCAGTGACCGGGTCTTCGACGGCGAGCTGAGGTTCTTCGCCAACCGGTACTTCTAGTGAAACCGGCAAGAGTTCTCCACCTGGCTGAAGCTGGCTCGATTTACGGAATGTCCAGTACCTCGCTATTTCTGCAGGAATCGACCTACTAGGTTTGCATCGCTGAGAGCGTTACAATCGCGGGTTCACTTGGTATTCGTTCTTCACGAATGGTTACTCTTGCGAGGAAGTTATGATGACACTGCGGGAACCTCTCTTCGAAAAACGTCTCCAGTCCTCTGAACGGCGAGATTATACCTATGTTCAGCCCGATGAGTATTGCCGACTATTATTGAGTTGGCGTAAGATGGTAAGGGTGGATGCTGGCGACAGCGAAGTTTGCGGATTAATGGATTTGCAATCTGGCAAGCGATATGCCATCGAGCGCCAGAGATTGCTGAGAGGCTCATAGGCGTTTTCGGACGGTCGCCCTAGCATTTGCCGGAACTATCAATCATCCAGGTCTGGCGAAAGAGAGGAGAACTATGATTCTCCAAAAGTCTAACAAGGCGATTTTCCATAAAGGGGACTGCGTCGTCTTCCGACGCATGAAGTGCAACACACAGCCCAGCCGCCGTGCTCAACATGTCCAGGCTTCCGAACATGGTGACGACTATTATTACTTCGTCGAAAAGTGTTGGGTCGTGGCCGACGTACGCGAAGACGGCAAGTTGCTCTTAAAAACGCGGAGTGGCAAAAGCCATCTCATCGACGCCGACGATCCCAAACTACGCCCGGCGAACTTCTGGGATAGGATCCGCTATCGCGATCGCTTCAGCCAGTTGAAGATCGCTGGTCTATAGCTGCAGGGGGCCGTTGTGGTAGCACGGCACGAGCTCTCGCTTTAGCGCACTCAACCTGCATCTGGAGCGCAAAAACGCGAAATTTAGGTCGCTTTTCTGCGAAATCTCTTTTCGGAAATCCGCCCGTGTGTCATAGTGAGGGTTGTGCAACGTGGGCGGCACTGAGGTTTCTCGAATGAATAGGACCAATGCCTGATGCTGCGTTCAATGCCAACTTTTCCTGCCGGAATGATTGCAGTTCGTCTGGCTTTTGTTTCCATCATTTTTTCGACAATCGGATGTGGCAGTGGTTCTTCGTCTTCCTCGCAGACGGAAGACGTTCATCTGAAGGTACTAGGCTTGCTATACGGTCAGTTCATGTCGCAGTCAGCTGGGAAAGCGCCCGCAAATCAAAAAGTATTCCTTGAGTACTTAAAGAGTGATTCCGCTAATTGGGACAACTTGGCTCCATCGGCTGAAGATTTCCTGAGCAAATCTGGCGATGGAACTGAATTGACCGTACTTTTTGGGAGCGAAGTGAAGACTCCCGAAGATGGTGGACTACCATGGGTCGCATTCGAGAAACTTCCCGAGGAGAACAAGTACCGCGTTGTCAACGCACGCGGGTTTGTTCGTTTGGTGGATAAGCAAGAGTTGGATCAACTCTTTCCCATCGCTAGCTAGAGATACCAATTATGTTCATGAGGACTTCTATGAAAAGACGTTCACCAAAAATAGCAACCGGTTTTACCCTGGTTGAGCTTTTGGTCGTGATTGCAATCATTGGCGTGCTAGTGGCGCTCTTATTGCCAGCGGTCCAGGCCGCCCGCGAAGCTGCCCGACGAACTCAATGTACCAATCAACTCAAACAGATTGGCTTAGCAATTCTCAATTTTTCGGATACTAAGAAAGTCTTTCCAACTGGGGGAACTGTTATCGTTCCGAAAATTGAGGACTACGTGGTAGGGGGGACCCCGTTGGGCCCAAAGAAACAAGGCCTTGGTTGGGGCTATCAAATCCTCCCTTTCCTGGAACAAGCAAATCTTGCGAATATCACAACTTCTGCTCAACTCAACTCAGCAGTGGTTCCCCAATACTTCTGTCCTTCGCGTCGCTCCCCGGTCACAAGAAATACTGTTGTATCCCCCTTGCTGGCTGTCACGCTTTCTGACTATGGAGGAGCCATTCCTTGTGGTTATTCAGATTACACTCAAACGACCAAGAATTCCCCGATAACAAGTGGTACTCGCGGAGGACCCGTTGATAGCCGCAATTTGCGGCGGGAAAGATTCTTTGGAGGCCCAGGCAGTACTTATATTCTTCAAGTTCCTGATGACGAGATCTATCAAGGAGTTATTGTTCGCACTCCCTACCGATTGCAAGGATCGGCGGGGTCTAGGGGGGGAATCCAGTATGTACCCGCCAGGAATGTCACCCAAACTATCAGTTCAGCCCAAATCTCTGATGGCACAAGCAACACTCTGATGGTCAGCGAAAAATTCGTTCGTCCGGATCTGTACGAGGGGGATAGCTCCTCGGATGATCGCGGCTGGAGTGACGGTTGGGACCCCGACACGATGCGCTCTACCTGCTGGCCTCCAAGACAAGACAGCTTGAGTGGTACGACGGACGATACCCTTTACGGCCCAGAAGCTGATGTCGTTGACTTTGGTTCCGCACACCCTGGAGGGATCAATGCCGTGTTCGCCGATGGCTCAGTCCATGTCATTACTTATGACGTCGATCCATTCGTGTTTGATTATCTGGGTGATCGGGAAGACGGTCAGATCGTCGACATGAGTCAATTTTGACCTTTCATGGCACAGAACTGTGTAGGGATTGAACACCGTGAATTGCGCAAACTTGTGTTGTTGATGCGCAAACGTGATTATTTCTCGGAAAAAACTAGGTTGTAATGGGTTTTGTAGTCAACGAATTTCTTGATTATTCTACTTTTTGGGATTAGTATGAGGAGTTACGGGCGGATTAGTTGAGTTTTTTTGTGGCTACGGTGCGCTCGTGAATTCGGGGCTTTTCTCTAGTGCACCGCTGGTCGGGTAACTTCAGTGATGACGCTAGAACAGGACAGGAGGTAATCAGGCCTGTAAGCATTTCCGATGAGGGTCGAACAACAAAGAAGCAATTATGATTGCGGGGGTAGCGTTTTTTGATTTAGACAGCAGAGTTCTTGCTCCACAGTCAGCGATTTTATCGTTTATCGCAATGAAATTCTGGGATCGAGATTTTCACAACATTGAAAGGGGAGTCAGTAATATGTTTTTACGACCGAAGATTTTAAGTATTTTTGCTAGCGCAGCCTTTATGCTGCCTTGTGCTGTAGAGGGACAGATTATTTTTTCAGACAGCGACTTTATGTCGAGCTCTTACACGACCAGTTCCGCGGGTATCGCTGATATCCGGTTCGGAGTGGACTACAGCAATATCGATATCTTTGCCCCAGTGGGTGGTTCCGATTTCTTGTTTGCTGCGATTCCACCTTCGCCTCGCGGCGGGGGGACCACGACTGGTGCATTTTTGTCAGCCAATAACAATTCGCTTGTTTCCAGCGAACTGTCATTCGCTTCCATCTCGCCTATTGGCGTGAACGTCGGCACAGGCACGGCCAATCCCAACTATGTGATGCGGGTCGACGTCTTCCATAGCACGGGCGAAGGTATTGATGATGGCTCTGGCAATGTGACCGTCCGAGGTACGACGAATTATTCTTTGCTGGGTATTAATCAGGCGAACACCACCGTGCAGGTTGGTTCTTTGAACGCACCAGGTAGTGGCAATCTTTCCGGTCAGGGACTCGGATTGGCTATCACAGCCGACACCGGAGCAGCCGAAGATTATATGCCAAATTACGGTGGTGCTAACTATCGCGACCGACCGGGGACAGTCACTCCGAGTCAGTTTTACACGGGCGATCAGGCTGGGATGAACACAGGTTTGATTGGAAACCATCTGAACAACTACTGGCTCGCCCAGGGATTAGGTTTTGAATTGGTCGATTCGGATGCGAATCCAGCGAACAATTTGAACGTCTTCACAGGCGATTCGCTCTTCTTCAGTCCTGATCCCACTAACACTGCGGGTTTCTTGGACGATGGATCGGGTGCTGATCGGGAAATATTAGCTGAGAAAATGACCACCCATAGTGATCCATTTCATCTTACGCCTGGTTCGACTTACACAGGGGCACAGCCACCGGCGTTCCTGCGTGGTAATGACACGCAGACCCCGGGTGTGCCTTACAATAAGTGGGCTACGCACGAACTTTACTGGGTAGACGGCACTTTCACGTATGTCATTAACTACCAGGGCAATTCGACGCCGGTTCTGCAAATTACTCCACAGCAGGGCACCAATGTTTTCGATGCCTTTAGTTCCGCTGGTACGGGTGTGCTGGCTTTCTGGGACCGCTTTGGTGGGTCAATCGCTTTGGATCCGGATGGAGGTAACTTCGTCATCTATGACAACCTGGAGTTTGAAGTCGCCTCTGCGGGGGATGTGCCTGATATGAATGCTTATCTGGCTGCCAATGGTTTGTTGCTTTCCAGTGGCGTCGCTGGTGACTTCGACGGCGACGGCGATGTCGATGGCAATGATTTCCTCGTCTGGCAACGTGGCAACTCCCCTACAGGTCCTTTGGACGCAGGGGATCTAGCTGCTTGGCAAGGTGCGTATGCTCCTCTGACCGCCGCAGCGACTGCTGTTCCTGAACCCGCAAGCATGTTGTTGCTGTTGGGCATGGCCGGTTGCAGCTTGTGCGGACGCCGTAGAAGTTAGCGATCGATTTAGAGTCGAATTGAATACCCCTTCCTCGGCCTACCGGGGAAGGGGTTTTTAAATGCTTGATAGGTCGGAGAACCCCGGTCTATTCCGTGCAGACATTACTTTTTACTAATGAGGAGTTCGGTCAGCGCCGCTACAATTCCCAAACAAGTCGAAACTTAAATCGACCTATTTTTGCTGATGCTCCACGACTACTGAGGAAAAAGATCATGTTACTTAGCCCCAGACTTCTTCGATGCTTGATGTTGGTTGTGCTCAGCTTCCCTGGCCTGGCCAGTGGCCAAATCATCTTTTCCGACAGCGACTTCTTAGCTGGCTCTTACACGACCAGTTCGGCCAATACCGCCGACATTCGGTTTAATGTCGATTACAGTACACTCGATTTATTTGCCCCTTTTGGTCAGCCAAATTACACGGTCGCTACGATTCCCCCGTCACCTCGCGGAGGAGGCACCACTACGGGGGCATTCCTGTCGGCGAACAACGACTCAACTATCGCTGGATCAGCTGCCTTTGCCTCTATTTCGCCTACGGGCGTGAGCGTCGGCACAGGGACGGCAAACCCCAACTACGTGATGCGTGTGGATGTATTCCATAGCACCGGGACTGGAGTAGATGATGGCTTCGGCAATATTAGCCAGAGAGGCAGCACGAATTGGTCTGTAGTAGGCATCAACCAGAGCAATACGACCGTTCAGATTGTCAATTTGAATGCACCGGGAGCTACTGGGAGCCTTCCGGGGCAAGGCCTTGCCTTGGCGATCACTGCCGACGCTGGAAACGGTGGTACTGGTCTCAATGGTGACGACTACAGAGCGCTTTACGGAGGGGCTGTTTACCGGGACCGGGACGTCGGTCAGGTGGATGGTCAGTCGTACTCACAGCCTGCAGGTGCAAATTCCGGGTTGATCGGTCGCAAGCTCAATGATTATTGGGAAACCCAAGGGTTTGAGTTTGACCCCGTGACGCCTGAACTGAACGACAATCTTCATCGTTACCCGGGTTCCCCCAACTTTTATGCTCCCGATCCCACGAACCCGGCTGGGTTTCTATCGGATGGATCGGGCGTAGATCGTCGCGTTTATCAAGAAGCCTTCCCCACGCATAATGATCCGCTTCACCTCTCGGGAACAGGCGTAAGTCCCCCTGCCTTCTTGCTTCCTAACTCGGTACTTCCCGGAGGTGTTCCTTACAACCAGTGGGCAACGCACGAACTCTATTGGGTAGATGGGCAGTTCACTTACTCCATCAATGACGTCCCCGTGTTACAAATTACCCCGGATATGGACGGCCTGAACGGCGATGATAATATCTTCAGCCAGTATAGTTCTGCAGGAACCGCAGTCCTGGGCTTTTGGGATCTTTTTTCTTCGATCGCGTTGGATCCCGATGGGGGTAACTTTGTCATCTATGACAACCTGGAATTCGAAGTTGCTGACGCGAACGACGTGCCCGACCAGATGGCTTACTTAGTTGCCAATGGGTTTTTGATTTCCACAGGCCTGGCAGGTGACTTTGACGGCGACAATGACGTCGACGGTAACGACTTTCTGTCCTGGCAGCGTGGTAACTCGCCAAATGGTGTTCCCGGAGTTTCGGTGTCTGCAGCGGATTTGGCCGAGTGGCAAGGAGCCTATGCTCCACTGACCGCCGCAGCGACTGCTGTACCTGAGCCTGGTAGCTTGCTGTTGCTATTGGGTATGGCTGGGTGTGGTTTGTGTCGGCGACGTTGAAGATGGTGGTGGGGCGTGGTTCCCGTAGGCCGGACCGATTTCCGGCAGAATCGAAAGTCGAGAGATTCAAGACAAGAGCCATCACTCTGTCTCTTGAATCTAGTCGAACTTTTGACTCTTGTGCCGGAACTCGCGTTGCTCGGTCCGGCCAACGAAGATTTGGCTGTTCTACGCAGAAGCGCGATTGTCGTGCGCGAGAGAGCACTTTTTAAGGAGAACCTCAGCTACTACAATGCAGTGTTGAAAGAGGCGGAAGCGAGAAGCTTGGTCCCCCGTGATATTGAAAAGGAACTCGTGTATGAATCGCCGCCTATCTAGGAAGGGCTTGCCTGCTGGCAATCATTCCAATGGCTTTACCCTAGTAGAGTTGTTGGTCGTAATCGCGATCATCGGCGTCTTGGTTGCTCTCTTGTTGCCCGCCATTCAGGCAGCCCGCGAGGCGGCTCGGCGGATTCAATGTCAAAGCCAATTGCATAACTTGGGTCTGGCCGTACTTAATTACGAGTCGTCTTACAAGAACTTACCCCCTTCAAGTCAAATGCAAAATCCTCCTGGGGGACGCGGGGGAAACATATCTGCCGCTCGACTAATGTATTCGGGCGATCAATTGAGTTACGTCGTGAAAGTCTTACCTTACCTGGAATTGCAATCTCTTTACGACCAATTTGACTTGTCGAAATCGGTGCTAAACCAAAATGTTAATCTAGCTCCTGAAGCGCAGCAGCCATCTGTTCTGCTGTGTCCCACCGACGGTGCTTCAGGTCGATTTTATCAATCCCCTACCTACACAACAGGAAAAACTTTGGGCAAGGGTAACTACGCTGCATATACTTGTCCGGAGCACATCACAAGCAGCGGAGTTTGGCAAGGGGCTTTAATTCATGAACCCCAGCCACTTTCCCGAATTACAGACGGCACTACTAATACCGTGATGTTAGCTGAGGTCCGAACACGTGAAGACCCGCTTGACCAGCGTGGGGCGTGGGCCTTGGCTTGGCCTGGAGCGAGTGTTTTGGGGCTGGATATGCACGGCACAGGCGTCGGCACGGGCAACGTTGGAGATCAAGTCGGCCAAAGCAATACTCCTTACATTCCCAATCCCAGCTTGGTTGATGGTGCGTTGCCACCCAATGCAACCAACTATCAAGACGATCTTCGTGATTGTACCTCAGGAAGTTTCACACAACAGGATTCACAGCTGCAAGGCATGCCTTGCAATCCAACAAACTCTCATACTGCTGCCGCCCGTAGTTTACATCTGGGAGGTGTGAATGCGGCTAATGTGGATGGGAGCGTGCGATTCCTGCGGGATGAGATTGATCCGCTGATCCTTGGTTTGTTGGTCTGCATCAACGACGGAATTTCCACTGAACAGGAATAAGACTTAAGGATGAAAGCAGCCATTTCACTTGGAACATTTGGCTTGGGAGTCATTTGCGTTGCGCTGAGTCTTATTTGGGGGTTGATATTCCCTGCCACGAATCAGTGGGGTCCGGAAAAGGCAGCGGCTCTTTCATCGCTCTCTGACGAGGTTCATAAGCTGATGTTCCAGGCCGTCGCGGCCGAAGAGAACCCACGTTCTTACAAGGGTGGTGATCCCGCCGAAGTGCAAGCTGAGTATCGAGAGAAGAAAGCCAAGTTGGCCGAGATGCAACAAGAGCTCGAATCCATCAAGGACAGCCCCCAAACCTCTGCCAGCTATCTCCGCTGGACAGGCATTGCCCTGGTCGTAGTCGGCGCCGTGGCCGTGAAAGTCCTCGGGGAGGGGTAAAATTGATTTTTTTGAGTTATTTCCGTCATATCAAATACACAAAAGAGAGGCAATTTGCGCAATTTGAAGAGTATTTTGCGCAAGAATTGTTTCGCTATTTTTAGAATCGCTTGTTAGGATAGAGGGAGTGTGCGGGCTTCACGGCTGCGCTATTTTGGCCCTACCGTAGTTTTTTGACTCTGAGATTTTTAATAGGGGAGTTGTACTAATGAACCGACCACAGCGAATTCTTTCACTTCTTGCCGGAAGTGCCTTCATCCTCAGTTGTACGCAGCTATCTGCAGCAACTGTGCTCTATCGTGATCAAATGAATAATGGCGCGACCTGGAATCTCAACGTTTCTTCGGTCGACACGGCTGTTACGGCCGACTACGACTACAGCGCAGACGGCATCCCCGAGGCACCTAATAGCGAAGTCGGCGACGCAGCGACCCGCGGCTTTAAGGCACAAGCAAATATCGGTGCTCCAGGTGCCTCTGAATTCTTGACGACTTACCCCATTGGGAAAAACTTCACGGGAAGTTATCAGCTGCGGTTCGATGCCTGGCAAAACTTTGAGATCGGTAGCGGTTCCAGCACAGAATTTATGGGTGGCGGAATTGGCTACGACGATGTCACAGCAGACGTAGCAAGTGGTGCCCAAGCTATCGCAAC
This sequence comes from Bythopirellula polymerisocia, assembly GCF_007860015.1. GTDB lineage: Bacteria > Planctomycetota > Planctomycetia > Pirellulales > Lacipirellulaceae > Bythopirellula > Bythopirellula polymerisocia. Next base: position 5,775 of record NZ_SJPS01000007.1, on the reverse strand, counting down.
CGGCGAAGGAGGCTCGAGCAACGATTGGCGTGCCTTCAAGTCCCCTCCACAGTTCTTTATCCCAGCTGCTGATATGACGGGCGGCTCTCGCAATGGATCAGATTCCTATTACGCCGATTTCTTGCCAGCCGTTCCTCCGCCAGCAGCTCAGGGTCAAGCGGCTGGCACGAGTGTCGCAGGGTCTCCAGGCTTCCAGTGGATCACTTGGGAGTTCAATGTCAACGGCAACATTGTCAGCATCTTCATCGAAAAGCCTGATAGCAGTCGGTTGGAGATCGTCAGCTACGATAAGACCGACACGAGCGATGGTTCTGCGGGAGTAAACACCGATGGCAATATTTCGCTCTTTTATGCGGACTTCTTTTCTTCGGTCGCGTCTCGCCCTGACCTGCAATTCGGTATCTTCGATAATGTCGTTGTAATGGAGATCCCCGAACCCGCCTCGTTGGCTTTGTTGGGATTAAGTGTAGTTGGTTTGGTGGCTGCCGGGCGGAAGCGTCGCTGAACAAGATGAGCAAAATGTGCATCGTTACTTGATTTTGTTTGTATTCACTCCTTGATTAACCTCTTAGTTATTTTGAAAAAGGATCTGTCTAATGAAGAGACTACTCGAAGCTACCACACTCGCGGCATTTGTTGCCTGGTCACTGCCAGTCCACGCTGCCCTATTCTCCGAAAACTTCAACGATGGCAACGCCTCCACGCGTTGGTCAGTAGTCAGCCAGCAGGAGAGCGGTGGATCTGCCCCGCCTGATGGCAGCGTTGATTTCGCATTCGACTACAGCTCGATTGGAATTGCCAATCCTAGCGGCGGAAGCGACACGATCGGCGCCTTTATTCAGGTCAACAAGACTGATCAGCCTGGTGCCGAAGGCGAATCCTACTCGATCTTTCCCAATGGCAAGAGTTTCTCCGGCAAGTTTTTTGTTGAAGCCGACATGTTCGTATACAACGACGGTGGTGGCGGATCCACCGAATTCGGCATGGCTGGCCTTTTCCTCGATAACTCAAGCCCCGTATCCCCGTACGAATTTGGCTCTGTCGGTGGGCCATATGCTTTGACCTATTCCGGTGAAGGGGGCGCAACTAGAGATTTGGCCGTCTTCGAAGAAGGTAGCGGCTCTTCCACAGGTTATATCGGGTTGGGAGACTATGCCGCTTTCCCTGCAGGCACGATCCCCGGTTTTCAGACTGGGGTAGGTGGCGCCCTCGGCCCTGCTGGCTCCAATCCTCGCGGTTCGTGGGTGAAGATTCGTGTCGCCTCGGATGGTACAACGATCAATTCGTTCTTGAACGGCGCTCTAATCGATTCGTACGACAACAGCGGCGGCTTTTACACGGCAGGCAACATCCTGTTGGGAGCAGCTGATCCGTTCAATTCCTCGAACGGCAACAACGGCACGGTGATTGATAACGTAACTGTAGGTGTCCCCGAACCCGCTTCGTTTGCTCTCTTGGGCCTGAGTCTGATCGGCTTGGTCGCCTCAGGACGTAAGCGCAGTTAGTTCTGTTCTTGCGAACCAACAACAACGGCCCAGGCAAGAGTCTCGACTCCTGCCTGGGCCTTTTTTTTGGGTATCTTGTCGGCCGAGATGAGTTTCACGAGTTCCGGCAGATTAGCAGACAGCTGATAGTCAAGAGTCAAGAGCCTGAAGAATGTCTCTAGACTCTTTGCTCTCGACTGAGTACCCGTGCCGGAACTCGTTCTGCTCGATCCGCCCGACGTGAGATCGATCGGTGCGGCCCACAAATTTGCGCAATTGCGAGCAATAGATGCGCTTCGTGTTGTTGCCGGAATGGCGTGCCGAGGTAAAATGGACTTGTAGGCTGAACCGGACGCAGGGAGATTCCCTGCGCAGTTACATTGGGCAAGCAGGTTTTTCAGATGAAACAGACTAGAAAAAATAGTTCCGCTCGCTTTGCGTCCCTAGCAGGCTTTACTTTGGTTGAGCTCCTGGTGGTGATCGCCATCATCGGCGTCTTGGTGGCCCTCTTACTGCCTGCGGTTCAGGCGGCTCGAGAGGCAGCCCGACGTTCGCAGTGTCAGAACAATCTCAAGCAGATTGGCTTGGGAGCACTGAATCATGAGAGCACGCATGGGTTTTATCCGTCCGGAGGTTGGACGTATGACTGGGGACCCGATCCCAATCGGGGCTACGGTGAGAAACAGCCGGGCGGCTGGGCGTACAGCTTGTTGGCATTTATTGAACAGCAGAATTTGAGCAATCTTGGGAGTGGAACGGTTATTGGCACCCCTGCGCACCAGGCAGCCATGACCCAGTTGATTCAGTCTCCAGTCGATACTTTTATTTGCCCTTCGCGAAGTGCCCCTCGTCTTCCGCTGACCATCTGGAACGCCCCTGTGAAAAATCTTGGGAGCTGGGTTCGCCCCCTCGTGGAAACTCAAGGAGCTTTTCGTCTTGATTACGCTGCCAGTTCTGGGGACTCTAAGTTTTGGGATGGAGACTCTTGGTTTGCTTCTACGCCTGCTCCTTCGGGTAACGATTATTCGGCGGCAGATGCCGCAGTATCAACCGTATTTTATTCTCGGCCTATAGATGACTGCGATGGACCCGCTACGAGAGGTGGCTCTCGTCAGTATTGCCAGAGCGGTGTTGTAGGTCCTGCTAGCGAGATTAAAGTTCAACAAATTTCGGACGGGGTTTCCAATACTTATTTTGTTGGTGAAAAATTTATGGATCCAGATGAGTATGCCTCGAGTTCATCGTTAGCTACCAATCAAGCAGCTTACTGTGGATACGAATGGGATAATCAGCGAAAAGCCTGGAATGCTGTACTAGATTCTCCTGACGCGCAAGAGGATTTCCAACCTCGTCCGGATACCCCCGGATTTTCAGGGCAAGCCATTTTCGGCAGTTCCCATCCTGGGGCGTTTAACATGAATTACTGCGATGGCTCTGTCCGCGCGATAAGCTACGATGTTAATCCGTTCGTACATTCCTACAGTGCCAATCGACTCGATGGCCAGGTCATCGGTGCGAACTAATCAGCGCCATCTAGTTGCGTAAAGATGCACCAGAGAGGTTCGACGAAGCGTCGGAATAGCAACGGGCTTGAATTCGCTGTGTAGTTGCTTTCATGGTGTCGCGGTGCCAATGTGATTTTTATAAAGCCGCCTGGAACTCGTGAGAATGTCGGCAAGACAAACGGGATATACACCCTCTATCCCCACATATCTAAGAAGTCTTACATCACCTGCTTTTAAGGTAAAAGACCATCTTCTTGTTCATGATCGAGCGGTCGTCCTTCGCCACCTCTTGGCCCAGGGTAGTCTCGGAATTGTATTGGGGGGGAATGATTTCTTTGCCACCAACTATTTTTGAAATCCGTACCTTATAAATGCCCAATTGCATGCCGGGGGGATCGGTAGGAGAACGCCGATTTTCTTTGGGGATTCGCGGGCTGGCTGAACCGAAACCATCGGTAGTCGCCGATCCCGCTTCGACCACTCCTTCCAGAAAGACATCTGGTTCGAACGTGACCGTCGCCCCTTCCAGCCCGCGGCCATCCAGGACAACATCGCAACTGAACTGCATTATTCCTACCCCCTGATTTTCCCAGGCTTGTACGCGCTCTGCCACTTCTGATTCAGAGACCTTGCCATCGCCGTCAGTTTCCAAGTTCTTGAGGGCAGCCTTCAAACCCGGTGCATTATCCAGTTCGCTTCCTGCCACAAAGCCGTCCTTGTCAGTATCGTAAACTTCAATCGCCTTGCTGGCCGCCTGTTGCGGACTATACCCGGGAGCGGTAACCCGCGAGGCAACTCCCCCACTACATCCCCCCAGCACCGCCATCATTACAAAGCAGCCAGAAGCGATCGCAGGAGATTTTCGAGCTCGGCAAGGTAGATTCAAATGTTGAGACATTTCACATTTCCTAGTGTAGCAATCAGTGAACGAACAGCAGTGGAATTGGCCCTCTAAGGACTGCGGTGGGAGGGGGTATCGACAGAACACTTTCTGCGAACCAATTATCAAGCGGAGGGCATGGGATTCGAACCCACAACCCATTGCTGGGCATCTGATTTCGAGTCAGACCGCTGGCCAATTCGCTTACCCTCCGGATGTCCTTTCACCGAGGCGGCAGGACCCTCCTAATTTAATCCGCATGGGCCTCGTGGGCAATGCATCGAAGAAATGGGAGGAATCGGGGAATTTAAGGAATGGATTTGAAGAACCGTGCAATGGGGATTCCCACATTCCTCCCAATTCTTTCTTTCCTTCCTATTCTGCGGGTTCTTCACCCTATGCCGTGTATGCATGCTGAGGACGAAATACCGCAGCTGCTAGCAGGTCGCGCCGATACTTGCTGTATCCTGACCTTCCTCCCGTAGTTGCAGTGAGAACCCCTATGGCGGCTGAGAAAACGATCCGAATCGTCACCCGTGGCACGAACGGCGAGTTGCGGACCCGCGACTACCAGCACGAAGAAGCCATCCTGAAGATGCACACCCAGATCGGCATCGATGATTGCAGCACCGATTTGAGTTTGCGGGGTATGCCGGTTTTTCGGGGTCTCATAGGCCCCATGCCCGAGACGAAGGGAATCGTCCGCTATGAAACCCCCGAGGTCTTCGAGGCTCTCACCAAAGAATGGGGCAGCACCCCCGCCGGCCGCCGCTCCCGCCGCCGAACAACGACACGTTGAGGGATGAGCGTTGAGTGTTGAGAGTCAGATTAGTTTGACACTAAACCCTCAACCCTAAACTCTAAACCTTCTTAGCGATACCGCGAATTGACGGGCGGAGTCTGCCAGTTGCCGGTTGCCTGGCGAGGTGGATCGCTCGGCATGACGGTTCCCCCGATGGTTGTCCCGCCTGAGTCACTTGGTCTCGCTGCAATTGTTGCGCTGCGATACGGAGACTGAACTGGGTTGGCGGACTGGGGTTGGGCGCTACTCAAAGGCTGGGCAGTTGCCAGTGCTTGATTGCTATTGTTCGTGGAATTGTTGCTCACCGCCACGCGGGTGATGATCTCGCGCTCCGCCGTGCGATATTCAGTCACGGGCACTTGCACGGTCTTGGTTTGCGGGGCCCAGGTAACCCGATTCACAGGGATCTGGACGTTGGCTACCTGATTCTGCCAAGTGGTGACCTGCTCGACCTCGTAGGCCCAATAGGGTGTCACAAACGGGTTCCACCTTCCAACCAGAACAGGGACTACCTGATTCTGAGTTACAGGCACCGAATACATCTGCTGATGACTGATATTCTCGGTAGTAGTTTGCGGTGCGTAGAAGGTCTGCTGGCGATCCTGCATCACCGTGATGGGGACCGTCTCCTTAACGACTTGCCGAGTGACCTGATAGCGGACACCGTCGATATCTTTGTACTCAACCTGTGGAGATGCCACATCTTGAGCGGTGGCAGACAGCGAGCCGATTCCAATGAATATGGATGCGAGAGCGACGGTCCATCGTCGAGCGACAGGCATTTCATACCTCGGCGATTGCAAGTATTCGGGTATATTGCACAAAGGTGGGGGGTCAACCACCAATTCAATCGAGAACGCTGCCGAGAGACAGATTCCTTCGATATTCATCGGCCAGAGAAGGCGAGAATCATCAGCCTGCTCGGGAGCACTGCTAGCATCGAAAGCGGCAAACCTCTAAAATTGCCGGGATGCTAATGTCTTGCCTCAGTCGGAATTGGAATTATCCTAGGTGAGCGTTAGTATAACGCGAAGCTTTGGAGAATTCGATGAGCGAGAGCAGTTCCAACAAGCGAGAACGTCGTCACTTCAGTGGCCCTCAGAA
>NZ_SJPS01000006.1 GCF_007860015.1 Bythopirellula polymerisocia | reverse complement strand
GAATCTGGAGAAGATAAGGGCTAAAGCCCGTATCTTCCCAAATTCAAAGAACTGCACATCTGTGCGCTGCAAATTTCAGTTGCCAAATCACCCCGCCAAGCGCCGCACTTTTCGAACGCTATTCACAATTTGATCAGCGATCTTTGCATGGCTGTCTTTTCGCATTCCGTGAGCCGCTTCTTGTATGGGCTGTGTTCGCCCGCCTCCAGACGAGCGGTATACTTTTTGAATAGATCGCTCGCTGTTTGGTTATTTGAAGAGGCTCCCAGTTGGTTCAGCTGACTCTCCTGTGGCTGGGCGTGTATTATTTGGTAGGCTTGCGGCTCGTCGTTTGAGTTCGAGGTCATCCCATTTTTCCCTGAGTTTTTTTGGAGAGAGAACATTGATTTGCCAGAATGGGTCCTGATTCACCCATTCGAAGAGTTTGCGAATGCCAGGCTCGTCTCGCTTGTCGATCTCCCGCATCAAGCGAAAATCCTCCGCCCAAGATTCGAGCTTCGGGGGAGATCGATCTGGCTGGAGCAACTTGATCTTGTCCCACATCCATTCGGCAAGCTGCATGTCAATCGGCTCGAAGACTTTGGGCTTGCGAGGGTTCGTGCTAGATTCCCCTGATTCCCTCCTGTCTGATTCCTGATTGCTTGTTACTGATTCCTGATTACTGATACCCTCTATACTGCGTTTCGCAGGTTCGTGCGTGTCGCTTCGCTCCTTGGTGCGAGTAGAGTTCGTACCTTGATGCGAAGTATCTTCCATCGATGGCAAGACCGAAGCTGCCTCTTGATGGTGCGGTCTCTGGTGGTTTTGCCACTTCACGACCTGGATAATACTAATCCCTTCGCGCACATAACGGACGATGAGCGGATCTTCTCCGGATGCCAGTTGATTTAGAGCAGCATCCACGTCCACGTCGTCACCGGGGAAGATCTGCATCTTGATCTTGAGCGGGCGATCCTCCAGGCGGCCCTCTCTGTCTGCTATCGTCCACAGCCCGATGAACAGCAGCCGCGCGGGGAATGGCAAACTCACCAGCATTTCGTTGCTGAAGAACCCTGGTTTGATATTGCGACTCCTAGCCATGGTTCACCTCTGTTTCTTCGATGGCCAGCTCTTTGGCCCGATTCAGCACCTCCAGCAGATCCACTCGCACCGCCCCTGTGGCTTTGCCATGGGCCGCCAACTCGGGCAAATAATCCGCTGCCTTATTCGGCAGCTTACCGAGCACGAGCTGTTGCATTTGCACCACCGTCATCGTGTCGAGTGCGTAGCCCACCCGCGACTCGAGGTAATCGATCCGCATCTGCTCTCGATTGGACGTTAAATCACCCGCCTGACGTTCACCCGACACGTCGAGATCACCCTTGTGGCACACGCTAGTTACTTCCGCGTCACCCGCGCGCCATCCATCTGTCACCTGCGCGTCACTCTCGTGGCACTCGCTCGTCACCCTCTCGACGTGCTTTAAATCTTGATCAAGCTTTGCATTAGCATTTTGCTTCAAGTGACTGTTGGCCGCTGGTAGTTGATCGAAGGACAATTCGACACATTCGATCCAATCAATATCGATCAGCCTTTCGATGGCTTCCTCGATCAGCTGCTGGTCGATCATCGTCCGGATTGCGATGTCACGGGAGGTAAAGGGCGTGCGGTATTTTTTATTGATGAACATCCCTCTGGGAGAGCATTTCGATGCGAGCAGCACGAGGGCCATGAAGACCCCGAAGTGAGCCACTCCATTGGGGTGATTCACCAGGGCCAAATATTCATCGCTGTCGAGCCGATTGGGCACGGGGACGGCCCGGCAGTGTCGTCGCTGTCTCGTAACGCTGTTCTCGAAGTAAAGATTCCAGTTAGTGATCTGCAAAACGTGGACGGTTTTCATGCTTATAATCCCTTATATTGATAGTGCGAACAGCCGAGTGCGTGGCACCTGCGCTGGTGGTTCTGGCCGTTAAATGCCAAGCTCCTTAAGTTCTCGGTCGGTTCGCTGAAGATCGCGTTCGCGCTGTGCAACTGTCTGTGCCGGAAGACTTTCAGCTCTGCCGCTATTCGCCACTTGAGTGGTGGCTTCAATAAAGCGCACATATGCTTCCTCAGTCGAATATCGCTTGGCACCAACCGAAAACGTTTCCAGCGTTACCCCACGAACGCCTTTGGCTGTCCAACGCCATGCTGTTGAAGGATTCACTTTTGCCTTGCGAGCTACTTGGGGTATTGTGAGCGGAGTTTCTTCTAGAATTTTCATTAAAACGGTCCAAAAGCAGGTAAATCAGCCTGAAAACAATGGATTTGCTCCAAAGATACCGGGATAAAACCAGGGAGAAATCTCAGGACGTAATTATTTACGTCGTTGCAGGAAAAATTACATTTTTAGCCATTTACCATCGGGAAATACGGGAATCCTAGAGTGTCCCGAACGCTTGGATAACTTGTCAGGAAGTAGAATCCGAGTGAAAAATAGATGATTGGCCAGCATGAGCATTGACCAAGCCATAAATATTGAGGGTTGCACTCGATGCCTAGGCGGCCTTAGTTGCCACCTGCGGGGCCAGGCAACGGCCGGGGGAAGAAGACGTTTGCGATCCTTCGCAGTTAGGCATCTGACAGATAGAAGCTCTTGGAAAGAACCATTGTACTGCTAGCCAACCGACCTAGCCGGCAGGATGAAATTGCACCTGAGAAGATGGTTTGAACGTCCTGTTCGACCTCCCGAAGATGGACGTCGAGAAGTCAAAAACTACAATTGCCGAGCTAGGCAGATGAGTTCCGAGGATAGATCAAACACGAGCATGTATTGTCGAGATACGCCCATCATAGCGAATTGATTGGATTGCCCTGAGCATGTCATTAAACTGGAGATGCAGGAGTCACAATGAATTTCGAAGACAATTCGTATCCAGGATTAGCAGTCCCTCCAGAGGAAGTGCACCGTAAACAGAAGCTGATCTACTTTTTGGGAGTCAGTCCATCCTCAATCACTTTCCAATGAACAGGCACCGACCTCATTGCGACATTTTCTTTCGAGTTGTTTTGGGGTAATCCAACAAATCAGGCATGACGTTTCTATGTTCGACGATTTTATCATCGGTGCTTTCTTCATTCGCAATTATTCTTGCCGCTTCAGTCTTAGTAGACGCTATCTTCTGAGCCATTAGATGTCTTTGCCTTATTCGTCTGCGGGATTTTTTATTATCCTTTCTCACCTTTTTCAGATTGTTTGCGAGACTGGTGCGCATTCGCTTATTTCGTAATTTATCGAGATCATCCATAAACTTGGGCATATTGAATGAAAGAGAAACACAAGAAAGCAGGCATTCGATTGTTTCTTCTGTGTGTCCTTGTACTTGATAACAGTCCGCCTGAATTGAAAGACCCCAGATAGTCAAAATATCCCAGCCACATTTCTTGAATAATCTATCTTCTTCAACCGGACGTTTTCCATCAGCCAAATATCTGAAATATCTAAATTGACCGCGAACCCTGATTTTCTGGTCGTAGACTTCCGTTTCTTCTACTTCCTTAAAAAACTGATTCTGCAACTCCTCAAAGGCCTCAGTGAAACGATTAAGTGCCTTGCTCATTTGATTGGCTTTCACATGGATCTATCTACCTACTTGATGGTAGATATTGAGAAAAAACTTACTGATCGGAATAATGACCCCGTAGACCGTAAATTCAACATACCGAATTCTACCCAATCTTTGCAGCAACTCTCAAACCCACAGCTAGATCGCGCTCGGCATAAACTTCGGTTACGTTGGCTTGCGAGTGGCCAAGAATGATTTGTGCTGCTTCCAATCCAAACTCTCTCCGTACTTCTGTTGCAGCCGAATGCCTGAGTTGGTTTGGCGACCATCGCTGGAAAGATTGCCATTTTTTGACTTCGTCGATCTGTGAATCAGACATTTCGGCCCAGACTTTGGAACCCAGTTGAGGGTGGGGGAATGCTTTATCACATGCCCGGTGAATGGCTCGACGAAAGCTACCGGTTGTATACCGCTCTCCCGCTTTTTTCTTGGGGTTGCTAACTCGATTCGTGCCAGGCAGGTTGCCACAAGTCAGCGGCGTTTGCCGATCAATCTGGGCTTGAGCTCTGCGCTTGGCTTCGCTGTCCACCGGACGAAAGCAATAACATTGGCTGTCTCGAGCCAAGTATCGCAGCAGTACCGCCTGACTACGAGGACCTATCAATACAAGTCGATCTCGTCCATGATGTTCTGTCTTGTGGCTTTCAGGGCGATAAATCCAAATGGTACCAGAACGATCAAGATCGCAGGGCCTTAGAATGCATAGTTCGGAAGGTCTCATACCGGTGAGCCGTTGCAGTCGTACCATATCGGCTACGAGTGCGGGTAAATGCTCGAGAGTGGCCTCTACGATAGCATCATCAACCGGGGGAACAGGTGGACACTCAGGGGCCTCTGTACGACCTTGACGCAGGCCTGCAACCATTGACAACGCTTGAGGGACACTTGCAGGTAGCAACTCCTCGGCAGCAGCCCACTTGAACATACGGACAATTCTCCCGACGTTCTTGTTGACGTACTTTCGAGAATGACCGGCACGTATCATCTCTTGCCGCACGGTTTTGAGACGCAAGGGTCCGAACTCAGCCGCCGGGGATCGCCCGTACAAAGGATTGATGATCCGGCAACAGCCCCGAATAGCCTCGTATTCCCTCGTAACCTTCCCATTCTTGCGATAGTACCCCTTGGCAAATCGCAGATAAGCGACCATCGCCTCACCCACTGTGGTAATATCGGTCGAGTGAGGTAGGGTGCCGCCATTGCGCACCCATTCCTTAGTAATTCGATGATAGGCTTCCCGGCTTTCCTGAGATCCGTATTTGCCTAGGTAGATGGTCCGCCCGTCGATCTGGACTCTAGCTTGTCCGGTGGGCTTGTGTCTCCCATAGGCGGGAACGCGCAAAGAAAAAGCGTTCGACATAAATGCATCCTCCAAAGTTAGGTTTTAGGTAGACTACCTAAAAACCACTACTTTTAAGGCCGCACTGACGAACGCCGTCAGGTAACATAACTAGTTGTTCGGCAAAGACTTACAAAAAGTGGCGGGGGCCGGATTCGAACCGACGACCTCGAGGTTATGAGCCTCGCGAGCTACCTGGCTGCTCCACCCCGCGTCATTTGAATCATTATCCTACCATCGAGAGAGGTTGGTCGGCAAGTGGCAATTTGCCGTCAGCAGGCCCACTGTGTGAGCGTCTCGAAAGTAGGTGTGAAATTTGCTCTAATTCTGTTGTGCGGGTAAGTCTTCCTATTTTCCACATTTCTAGGAGTCGATCATGTCCACATCCCCCCAGGAATCTTTGGACCTCAAACATGCAACACACACTGAGCCGTTTGCACGCCACGAACCATCGCGTCGGTCAGAAAATGGTCGCCCGTCCTGCGTTCGTCCTGGCCGCCTAAAATCATAAGAAATCGACTTGTTCAACGGGCTGCTAGGCATGGTCATAGATTACTTGGTTTTACTCTTGGGCCCGTCGCATGAAGTTTTCGAGCAAAGCATGCTTACTGCTAGCCTTTGTTTTCCTATTACACAAATCGAAAAGTCAGGCAATCGAGGTCGTAGCCGAGCTTCATTGGCGATATTCTTCACCAAGCGGGGCCTGTGAGATTGCAGCTTACTCTGCAGAAACCGAGCGACTTTTCTTGACCACAGGGGGTGGAGTCGATGTGGTCGACCTTGTCTCTGGGCAGCAAATTGAAAATGTGGAGCAACCGATGGGCTATCACGCCACCAGTGTTGCCTGCTCCAAGGAAATCGTGGCTGTCGCATGGGCAGCCGACGACAAGAGAAAGCGAGGGATCATTTCGTTTTACGATGCCCTTCAGCTCGTCGAATCGGCAAGCCATCCAGTTGGATATTTGCCCGACATGATCGCTTTCACTTCCGAGGGGAGCCGACTTCTTGTGGCCAATGAAGGTGAGCCGAATGACGATTATTCCTTCGATCCTGAGGGCACGATCTCTATCATCACTGTCGGGGAAACCTGGGTTGATGCGACTGTGCAGGAAACCCAGTTTACCAAGTTCAATGACCTAAAAAAACAAATGATCGACGATGGTGTTAGGATATTCGGTCCGAATCAAGAGAGTCCGGATGGCTTGGCATCAGTCGCTCAAGATCTTGAGCCGGAATACATCGCGATTGATGCTGATGCGAAATTCGCCTGGATTACGCTTCAAGAGAATAATGCTATCGCAGAACTTGATATAGAACGAGCGGAGATTGTCAGAGTCTATCCGCTCGGATTAAAAGACTTTCGGGCGCGGGGAAACAGTCGGCCAGGACGGCTCATCTCTGCGACAACCGGGACTGGACTTGATGTGAGCGACCAGGACGGAGGGATCCGTATACGTCATTGGCCGATCGTAGGAATGTTTCAGCCCGATGGGATCGCGACGTTTCAGCAAGGGGGAGAGGACTTTCTCGTCACTGCCAATGAAGGGGACCCGCGGGACTATGCCACTTACACCGAAGCAGTTCAAATCGGCGCACTTGCGGAGCAAGGAATCCCTTTGGATCACCATAACCCCGCAAGATCTCTGGTCAACAATCCCGATCTATCTCAACTCGAAGTATCCCGGGCGGCTGGAGATCGAGACGGCGATGGAGACCTCGATCAGCTCGCATGTTTTGGAACGCGGTCTTTTTCTATTTGGAAGCGACACGCAGGCGAACTCATACAGGCCTTCGACAGCGGCAACGAATTCGAGCAAATCATCGCCCGTGAGGCTCCTCATTTGTTTAATGTTGATAGCAAGCCATCCAGCAAGACTGACGACCGCAGCACCACTCGTGGGCCTGAACCTGAAAATGTTGTCTTGTTCACGCTTGATCGACGGCGCATCGCTGCCATCGGCCTGGAACGGACAGGAGGAGTGATGTTCTACGACATTTCCAACCCGATGGAAGCCAAGTTCCTGAGTTTACTGCGACCAGACGCGGATCAAGAACTACGAGACCGAGCGCCGGAAGGACTACTATTTATTGCTTCCGATCAAAATCCTCACCGCAAGCCGCTGCTTGTGGTCTGCAATGAAGCTAGCGGAACCATGACGGCGCACGTCCTTTCACTCAACCAAACCGATTAATATTCAAACGCACTCCACGAGTCTGCCGTTTTCAAGACTGGAGCGGCGTTGCATCTGTTCGGCCAAAGGTCGGCTGTGAGTTACCACGACGAGCATCGACTTCTGCTCAAGCTGCAAATCCAATAGGAGTCGGGCGACTTCCGCAGCGGTTGTGCCATCGAGGTTTCCCGTAGGTTCGTCGGCCAGCACCAGAACTGGTTTACGAACTAGAGCCCGGGCAATGGCCACGCGTTGCTTTTCGCCTCCCGAGAGTTGAGCAGGCCGATGCAATAGCCGCTGAGACAATCCCACCCGCTCGATGAGTTGCGTTGCCTCGTCAATCTCTAGCTTTCCAGCCGACCCACTACCGAGGAATGGCACCAACACGTTTTCCAAAACCGTGCATTGAGGCAGCAGGTGATGATCCTGAAATACGAATCCGATTTGCTTATTGCGAAACGCTGCTAACAGTGGCTCGGCTAATTTGAAGGGATCTACGTCCCCTATTTTCATTGTTCCCGATGTAGGGCGATCCAATGTGCCGAGAATTGCAAGCAAGGTACTCTTTCCGGAACCACTAGGACCTAAGATCGCTAGGGATTCACCTGGTGCGAGCCTCAGCGAAATATCGACTAGCACCTCGAGCCTAGCTTCGGCGGTGGAGAAGTTCTTCGAGATCGATTCGGCGTTAAGAGCACCCATGCCTCTATTGTGACAAGTGGGCTGTGAGTGGCCAAGCGTCTCGGACTGACTACGCGAGGTACGTCTGCAACTTTTCGCGAATCTCGGCTGGAATGGGGACGGAGGTTATATCTTCGCCTGGTTCGACTTGGCAGCAGACACAGGTGATATTCCCGGCGGCAATTTCCTTGCCGGCAGAAGTCATCTCGAAAGAGTAGCTGATACTTTTTGATCCAAGTCGTGTTACGAGGATCGCGATATCCAAGACTTCTTCGCAACGAACGGGCGATTTAAAGTCGCAAGATGCGGCGACTCGCGGAAAGCTGATTGTTTTCCCAGCGATCTGGGAGTGGACGCTAAGACCGAGCGACCGAATGAATTCATGCTCCGCAGATTCCATGTACTGGAAAAAAGAAGCGAAGTGCATAATCCCGGCCATATCCGTGTCGTGGAATTCCACGAGTCGCTGGGTACGGAATGGCTCGGCCATGTGTGAATGATCCTAGTGCTTTCTCGTATACGAGTTGTCAAAGCACTTAAACATCAGTCGAGGATCAGTTGCCGACGTAAGGCATCAAGGCCATGAAGCGGGCACGCTTGACTGCTTTGGAAACGGCATGTTGGCTAGTCGCCTGGCAACCTGTCTTGCGTCGGCTGACGATGCGGCCGTGGCGATTGGTCAGCTTGCTGAGCATATCCAGATCTTTGTAATCGACAAACATGGGCCGGGGACGCACACCATCAATGAAGATGGGATCCCTCTTGGCAACTTTCTTGATGACTTTTCGCTTCTGAAATCGTGGAGCTCGGGCAGGTTTCACAGGAAGACTATCCTCACGGGAATCGGGGGTGGGTTTGATAATGATCCCTCATTCTAGCAATTTGGCAGGTACTTGCAATTGGCAAAAATTCCGGAAATGCCTCGCGGAATGCCTCCAATACCCACTCCATGGCGGTAGTTCCCTCAGGGAAATACAGTGATGTAAACTACACTTAACGAGAGGACAGAATGCTTTGGACAATCACCTAGCTCCCCTAAAAGCGGTATCCCGGCAAGGATTTCCCTTCCCACAATCGGATCGACTATAATGGAAAATGTCGAAATGAGCAGAATTTGAGGCATCATGTGTCTCGGATGTGATCTTGCCCAGCCCGCCTGCGACTCGCCCTTTTCAGTGAACAGAGAAAAATGAGCGCTGTGGAACTATTCAAAGTTACTTGTGTCACTTGTCAAGCGAAGCTATCGGTACGCGATGCTGCGCTAATTGGTGAGATAGTGGCTTGCCCCCGTTGCGAGAGCATGGTGCTTGTGGAAGCACCGGCCGCCGTGTCGTCCACAATTCCACTTATAAACCACGTGGAAAAGTTAGTTGATCAGCCGGCATCTCCCGCTCTGGAAAGTTCCCAAGTGGATGCTCCTGCAGCAGAGGCTCCAGCTTCTGCAGAGACTGCCAATGTGAAGGTGCCCATGGCTGCTGCGAGCAGCAAGGTGATTCTTTGGTGGATTGCCTATTTTGCTATTGGAGCAAGCGCTACAACAGCATTTCTCGTCTTGCGTCAGCAAGTGGAACCCGAGCCAACTGTGGTAGCTGGATCCGAAGATGTCAACCCTGCTGAGAAACAGCCGAGCCAAATAGCAGAAGAGTCTACCCCCCCACTCAAGCCAACTGAGGAGAATGCAAGCAAGGGCGGTCCTGGTTCTCGCAGTCCGGGGATGACTTCACTCAAGAAGCCTTCTTCGGAACTTGAAGACCCTCCGCAGTCTTCTCCGACCCCACCGAGTACAGAACCATCCGAAGAACTTGTAACCAAAGAGTCGGCAAATCCGACCGAATCCTTAACGCAAGATATTCCTTCACCAAAGCTAGTTGTGGAGTCGCCCGATGAGCCACGCATCGCGCGTAAGTTCGATCCGCTGAGATATGATCTTGAGCAAATGGATCTGACGAACCTTGGCACAACGGATGAAGCGGAACAGTCCACAACGTCCTTGCCAAATCAACCGCCTGCAGAAGAAGTAGAAGCGTGGGATAAACAGGATCCTGCTGAGAAACTGGCGGTTGTCCGTCTGAGCGATGATAACTCCACACAGATAGCAACGCGATCAGCCGAGCCACAACTCGAGTACGCTGTTCCTTCATTGACGTTGAAGGACATGCCGATTACCGATTTTCTAGATCTGATCGGAAGTCTGGCGGGTGTACCAATAAGTGTCTCCCCAATCGAATTGCAAATGGCTGGAATATCCCCCAGCAAGCGAGTTTCACTGGACGCCCAAGAGATACGCCTCGACGAAGCTTTGGCCAAGGTGCTTGGGCCGTTGCACTTGGATGCTACGACTGACGGACCTCAGGTGGTGATTGTGCGAGAGGCTGCATCGAGAATTCGCAAGATCGACTATCCCATCGACGACCTACTTGGTGCACAAACGACTGCGGAGGATTTTGGAGAGTGGATCGAAAAGCTCGTCGCTCCCGAAACTTGGGCGAATGCGGGGGGAATCGGCAAGATAACTGCGACCCCCACCGGGCTGAGTATCGAGCAAGCACAAGGTGTTCATTATCAGATACTCTTTTTCCTAGAACGGATTCGTCTGTCGAAGCAAATGCCTCTCCGGAGTCGCTTTCCTGCGCGACTACTCGTTGCAAAAACTCTTGGACTAGCTATCGCGGATCGAGTGTCCGCCCCTACGACATTTACCTTTACACACGAAACACCATTGGCCGAAGTATTTCGCTATTGGCAGAGCGAAATGGGTTTGGCCGTGCTCGTCGATTGGCCGGCACTGGCGAACGCGAATCTATGGCCCGACTCGCGCATTACTTGCAGCATCACCAACGAGCCATGGCACGCGGCTCTGGATGCTGTGCTCACGCCGCTAGGCCTTGGCTGGCGAGCTAGTCCTGGCGGGACAATTCAAATCACTTCGCAGGCCATCGTGGACATTGAACCCGTGCTCGACATCTACCCTGCCAATCAGTGGCAGGCCACAGCAAACGGCGAAGCTATCGTGATACAGGATCCGGCAAACGAACTCGTGTATGTCCGTGCCAGCGCTGAAGTTCACCGCAAGTTACTTGATCGCTAATTCGCTAGCGGCGGCTTAGTGCTACGCGGGCACCATCGCGCCGAGTTCGCGATCCACCGCTTCGGCAATTCGCCTACATTCACTCATCATCTGCTCGAACTGGGCGAAGTTCAGTGATTGATAGCCGTCGCTCATAGCCTTGTCGGGGTTGGGATGCATCTCGACAATCAGGCCGTCAGCACCTGCTGCGATGGATGCCTTGGCC
Source organism: Bythopirellula polymerisocia (assembly GCF_007860015.1). Classification (GTDB taxonomy): domain Bacteria; phylum Planctomycetota; class Planctomycetia; order Pirellulales; family Lacipirellulaceae; genus Bythopirellula; species Bythopirellula polymerisocia. Next base: position 371,890 of record NZ_SJPS01000006.1, on the reverse strand, counting down.
ATGGCGGTGACGAGGCTCGTGTGGCCCGTGCCATGGCTCGGGTCGACAACAATTGGCAAATGAGTTCTTTGCTGTACGTAGGGGACCGTGGCCAACGGGAGCGTGAAGCGCGTGTGGCTCTCGAAGGTGCGAACTCCGCGCTCGCAGAGCATGACGTTTGGATTTCCGCCATCGAGGATATATTCAGCAGCGAGTAAGAACTCGTCGATCGTGGCACTCGGACCTCGCTTTAGTAACACCGCCCGGGGGGATTTGCCCACGGCCTCGAGCAAGCGGTAATTCTGCATATTGCGTGCACCGATCTGCAATACGTCGGCATATTCGCTCACCAAGTCTACGTCGTCGGGTGACACGACTTCGGTGACGATGGCCAGGCCGGTTTCGTCGCGGGCATCGGCCAGCATTTTGAGTCCATCTTCCTTGAGACCTTGGAAGCTGTAGGGACTGGTGCGAGGTTTGAACGCTCCACCACGTAGGGCCGTCGCCCCGGCCGATTTTACGGCGTGGGCACAGGCGAGGATTTGCTCTGCTGTTTCCACGGAACATGGCCCGGCGATCACACCGATAGTACCATTACCCACCGAGAGACTGCCGGCAGTGACGGTGCTGCTTTCAGGTTTGAGTTCGCGGCTGGCCAGCTTGTAGGGAGCGAGGATTGGCAGGACTTCGTCCACCCCAGGACCGCTCTCCAGAGAACTAATCCCCGCGACCCGTTCTTCGCCGACCGCGGCTATCACGGTTCGCTCGGTTCCTTGGATTACATTGGCCTTAAGGCCAAGCGATTCGACATTGGCAATCATGGTGTCGATGTCCTCCTGAGAGGCACTGCGTTTCATTACGATAATCATGGGGGGCTCCGGGGATTAGTAGTGAGTTGTGTGTGAAAAAAACAAGCCCCGAGGACCAAGAGGTGCTCGGGGCTTGTGAGTGTTGTCTACGTATCTCTGTTGAGCAGCTACGCATTACCTCCCGCCCCGCCACCTCTTGTAAAAAAGAAGTAGCGAGTGGAACTAAACCAAAAGTAACCGTAGGTCGACTGCATAACTATATTCTGGTCGCGAACTCCGTTCTTGGCAACAGTTAAAAAGTGCGAAAGTTGGAAAATGATCTGCTCAGCCAGAGGTTGCCTTCTTTAAGAGCCAATCGCCCCAGCTCGGGGAAAGCTGTGCAAGGGCCAGTAGCCAGCGGACCTTCCAAGGCACTACGAGCTCCGAATGTCGGCCCTCGCAGGCCGTAAGGATCCGCTCGGCCAGCCAATCTGGGTCGATCCCTCGGAGCTTCGCGCCGGCCCCCGGTTGTTGGGCGTCATCGGGGATACCAACAGATTTCTCCGCATAGCGCTCCCCGGCGTCGTCGCGTTTGATCGGTCCGGGGCAAACCAACAAGACATGTAGCCCGGCGGGGCCTAATTCCAGTCGAAGTTGTTGAGAGTAGGCACTCAAAGCAAACTTGCTGGCCGGGTACGCACCCAGATAGCGTGGCGCCACTTTGCCTGCCAGTGAGCCAATGTTGACCAAGTGTCCGCTCCGCTCAATCAGCATAGGTGCAAAGGCACGAGTCATACGGACAACGGATAGAAAGTTCACTTCCCACAGCTCTTGAAAATTTGCGGTCGTAGTGTCGAGCACTTCACCACGCGTTGATCGGCCTGCACAGTTGCAGAGCAAGTCTAGTCCACCGAATCGCTGCTCCACTTCGCGGGCAAGTGATTCGACATCCGCTTGACTGGTCACGTCTCCAGGCAGAGCAACAACACTGCCTCCCGTTGCCGAAAGTAAATCGGCTGCTTGTTCGAGTGTTGCCCTGGTTCGCGCATTGAGAAGTACATTTGCGCCATGACTGGCGAGACTCCGCGCAATGGCTAACCCTAAGCCGGACGAGGCACCAGTCACCAAGCAGATCTTGTTTTGCCAACTGTACGACATGGCTTTGGGATTGCAGACTCCCCCACGTTGGGGTGGGCCTAGTACTAATTGTAATGCCTATGCTATCTGCTGACCTGCAAGTGATACTCGCCATTACTCTGGCAGGAGATGTTTTCTAGGTTGCAGAAGTATGGTTTAACTGTAGATTCCAGGCAAGTTGGCCTTCGCCTTGCCATACTATGGGTATTGCACCCAGATTCAACTTTACACCATATCCCATTCAGCGGACACTAAGGCACATTATTGTATGACCGTTCTAAGCACAGATATTCTGCCATCCAACCACCTCTCTCTCCCGCCTGCTGACCCTAGTAAACGACTCGAAGAAATAGGACAACTTATGGACGAGTATAACCTTCCCCTAAGCCGCGTCAAAAAGGCACGCACCAAGATCGTCGCCACGGTTGGGCCCTCTTGCTTTGAACCCTCACAACTGGCGATTCTGGCTCGGAGTGGAGTAAGTGTCTTTCGCCTCAATATGGCCCACGCGGGTCCTGAGCAACAACAACCTCACGTCGATCACATCCGTCAGGTCAGTGAACAACTCAATGAACCATTGGCGATCCTGGTAGATTTGGCTGGCCCCAAGTTTCGACTAGGCGTATTGCCTGACGAGGGGATATTTTGTGGACGCGACGAAACATTCTTCTTGGTGAAGCAGGATCCTTCTTCCCCAAATGAATTGGTTACCAGCTACCAGGCTTTGGTAGATGAACTTTCAGTCGGCGACTTGGTGATGCTGGCGGATGGTACGGTAAGTATGCGGGTAGAAGAATTGCTCCCCGATCGAGCACGACTCCGAGTGGAACAACACGGCATCATTCGAAGTCGCCAGGGCATTAATCTCCCTGGCGTGAAACTGAGTGCACCGGCGATCAGTGTTGAAGATCATCAACACGCGATTTGGGCTGCCAAGGCGGGGATCGACTTTGTAAGTCTCAGTTTTGTTCGCTCCCCGGATGAAGTTCGGACCCTAAAGGATATCCTCAGATCAAATAGTTCAACTGCCCGTGTCATCGCAAAGATCGAAAAACGCGAAGCCCTGGATCGACTCGAAGAAATCGTCGCTGAAGCAGATGGGATCATGGTCGCGCGTGGCGATTTGGGTGTGGAGATCGATGTAGCTGAGATGCCTCTGGCTCAGAAACGAATTATCCGCGTCTGCCACGAGTATCACAAACCAGTCATCATCGCCACGCAGATGCTCGATAGCATGCACGAGTCCCAGCGGCCCACTCGTGCGGAAGCGACTGACGTGGCCAATGCCGTGCTTGACGGAGCTGATGCCTGTATGCTTTCCGGAGAAACAGCTATCGGCAAACACCCGCGTTTAGCCGTGGAAATGATGAATCGCATAGCCCAAGTGACCGAGCAGAGCTTAGAGGGGCAGCCCATCAGACAATGTGCCAAGAAAAATGCAGGAGGGCTGCATGAAGTCACCAGTGCAATCGTACGGGGGGCAGGCACGATGGCTCATAGCCTTAATGCCAAGCTCGTTGTGGTTGCTAGTCACTCCGGCCGCACTGCCTTAGCTTTGTCACAACAGCGAAGTTTCAGTCCCACTATTGGTGTAAGCACCAAAGAATCGACTTTGCGACTCATGTGTCTCTACTGGGGTGTCACGCCACTGCGCAATGCCCCAGCTGAGAACATCGAGCAACTCATCAAATCCACAGACGAATGGGCCTGTCGAGTAGGACTGACGGTAAAAGGAGACCGCATCGTAATTGTCGGTGGTTCTCATCTCACGGCTGGCCAGGGCAACAAAAAGATGTCCAGCGGCGTTCATGATATTGTGGTCGTACACGAAGTGGAAGGACTCACCGAGTAGTTGTAATCGATTGAATTCGGCCGCGCCTTGACGCCGCATCTTGCTTTAGACATTCTGAATCTTTATCCGCAAGTAAGTCGCTTCAAATTGTCTAAGGATTGTCAAGATGTCGTTACTATCGAGATCACTTCGATTGGGCTTCTGCGCGCAACTCGTTCTATTACCTTGCTTGTGTCTTACTGTCTCTGAGGGAACCGGCACTGAGCCGTACTGGAATCAATTTCGCGGTCCGCATGGCGACGGAGAAACATCGATCGAATTGCCTTCTGAATTCGGCGAGTCAGATCGTGTCACCTGGAAAACGCCAATCCATGACAAAGGCTGGTCGTCGCCTGTAGTGTGGGGCGATCAAATCTGGCTAACTACGGCTACGGAAGATGGGAAGAAACTCTACGCTGTTTGTGTAAATGCCGACACGGGAGCCATCGAGTACGATATTCTCGTTTTTGAGGTTGCCGAGCCAAAGTTTTGTCATCCTACAAATAGCTATGCATCGTGCACGCCGTTCGTCGAGGAAGGTCGAGTCTACGTTCATTTTGGTGAGTATGGTACGGCTTGTCTCGATACCAACACAGGCGAAAAGCTCTGGGAGCGACGCGATTTCGTCTGCGAAGATTTTCGTGGACCAGCTTCTTCTCCCATTGTCGATGGTGATCGGTTATTTCTGCTTTTCGATGGAATCGACAATCAATTCGTCGTTGCTCTCGATAAACACACGGGCGAGACAATCTGGAAAACGATTCGAGATATCGACTATGGCACCGAAGAAGGCGACTACAAGAAGGGGTACTGCACCCCGACGCTAATCGAAGTTGACGGCCAGAAGCAGATCATTTGCCCTGCGGCGGTTGAAACCATCGCCTATGACCCTGCGACTGGCGAGGTCATTTGGCGGATTCGACACGAAGGTATGAATGCCGCTGCCCGACCCCTCTATGAAAATGGCATGGTCTATATCTCGGCAGGCGATGGAGAAACAAGTCTTGTCGCACTGAATCCAGAAGGCACGGGGGATGTAACGGAATCCCATATCTCATGGAACACAGGAAAAGCCGTGCCCGAGCGATCTTCATTAATCGTCGCCAACGATCGACTATATATGACCAGCGACAGTGGTGTACTTTCGTGCCTCGATGCATTAACTGGCGAGTCGATCTGGGTCAAACGCTTGACCGGCGAGTATTGGGCGTCACCACTCCTGGCCGGAGAGAACCTCTACTTTTTCAGCAAAGACGGAAAAGTCTCTGTGATTGCTGCCGCGGACGAATATCGGCTGGTCGCAGAGAATCAGTTTTCAGATGGATTCAACGCCTCGCCTGCGGTTATTGACGATGCAATCATCCTGCGCTCGTTTACGCATCTCTATCGGATCGAGTAGGTCCGGCTGGGTAATTCACTTTGGCTTTCGTGCCAAGCGTTCGTCGGCCTTGAGGAGTCGTTCTTTCACTCGTGAGACATGGTGCAAGACGCTCGAATCTCCCGCAAAACCCAAAATGCGGCGGTCGACTTCATGCTGTTGCGAAGCAATGCGACCTTTCTCGATATCGAAGCGCACGGTTCCCTTAGTTAGCCGTTCTACGAGGTTTGATTCTACAAACGCACTGACGGGGGTGAGGATCTGATACTCGACGCTGATTGTTGCGATGCCATTTTTGACAGATTCAAGCGTGCAAACCCGTCGAGTACGGACTTTAGTTACAGCACCACTCTTTGACTCAGCAGGAACATCATACGACTCGTCCCATTGCTCGCCTACCGCGACTGGCGCGTCAGGCAGTCGCAGGGTGATCGGCATGTCGTCGGTAACGGGGGGTTGGGGATGCTTTTCTTCGCGGGAAACAATCTCTCCGCTGGGAGTGATTCGAATTACCGAGAGGGGTACACCCACCGCCCGGGCGACTTGTTCAAAACCTGCTGGGGGAGATGTGTCACTTTCACTGTCGAACTCGACCAGCGCCCGATTGGGGACACGATTACTCATCCGCACTACCTCAACCAGATGCACGAATTCCATTTCCCCATTAGGAAGGACGTCGGTCACCTTCCAAGATTTGATCGAATCACTCTTGGTTTCGGCTTGCTCGGTGGTCCCTTCCATCGTGCTGCGAATGTCGGCCGTATGATCCACACGATAGCGGAGTACTTCCCCGAGTTGAAACTTATAGGTAAGTGAGAATTCCTCGGCCGAATCGGAGGCTTCTTCTGTTGCCCTCGCGATGTCTGTCGCGATAAAAGAGACGGAAAAAAGCAGCAATAGAATGATGGGGGAGGTTTTTAAGTTGGGCATCCTTGCACCTCTGAGATTTAGAAACGAGTGTTACTGATTAGTCATCGCGCGGTAGGCGACCACCCCAGCCCAGCTTTTCGCGAAGCGTGCGGTAGTAGCCATAACCTGCAATTTCGATTAATTGAAACTGCGCCTTGCTCCGAGTGATACGTATGCGGTCGGCGGTAGTCGGCTGGCATAGCACTTTGCCATCTACTACCAGGGACGTTCCTTCATGGGGTTGCGGAACGACCAACTCAAACACCCGCTCGGCTGAATCGACAACAGGACGGTTCGTAAGCGTATGCGGGCTGATCGGCGAGATGACGAAGGCCTGCAAATCTTTGCGCAGGATAGGCCCCCCCGCCGACAGGCTATGAGCCGTCGAGCCTACGGGTGTGCTGACGATCAAGCCGTCGCAACTATAAGTTGTTACTAATTCAGAGTCAACGTAAAGCTGTACCTCGATAATCTTGAAGGGAGGGCCTGCTAGCACTGAAGCTTCGTTGAGCCCGAGCGATCTGTGAACGGTTTTCCCCTTCGAAATCACTTCACACTCGAACATCAGATGCGAAATCACCCGGTACTCGCCCGCCGCAATTTGGGGCAATAGCTTTGGGAGGAGTTCTGGCTGCAGATCAGCCAGGAACCCAAGATGTCCCAGATTCACCCCCAGAATTGGCAACTGCTGATACCCTAGTCGATGGGCGGCGCGGAGCATCGAGCCATCGCCGCCCAGCACAATCGCAAAATCGATATTGTCTGCAGGCAACTCGCCGTTGAAATCTTCGAGTGCAACGACTTCGACGTGCTTCTCCACCAACGGCCGCAACTCGACGGCTTGCTCCAAGAGATGAGGGCGGCTCTCATCCACGAGCATCAACACCCGTGGACGGGTTCCTACCGACTTCTTGGCTGCGGTTGACATACTACCAGCATACCAACGAGGAGGGGTGCCGACGAGAGCAGGGGGGATGACAAGTAATTCTAGGTATGAATAACTTGATTGCCCGCTATCTCCCGACAAGTCCGCAAAATTCCTTCGACATCCATACTCAGATCTGCCAATAGTTCGTCGCGTTCGCCGTGCTCGACGTAGAAATCGGGGATGCCAAGTCGACGAATGCGGCTAGTGTCGATTCCCGCATCGGCTGCGGCTTCGAGTAATGCACTGCCGAAGCCACCTGCCAATGCGGCCTCTTCCACAGTCACGACGAAGTTGCAATCACGAATCGTTTGCAAGATCGTTTCAGTGTCGAAAGGCTTGAGGAAACGGGCATTGATGACAGCCACATCGAGGCCCTCATTCTGCAATCGGTTAGCCACCTCTAAGCAACGATTGGCGAGCGGGCCATAGCTGATTAGACATCCGTCGGTTCCAGCACGAAGGACTTCGCTCCTGCCTAACTCAATAGCGGGAAACTTGCGGGGAATCTCTACGGCAGTCGCCTTGGGATAGCGGATCGCACACGGACCGTCGTGCTGTAGGGCGAAATCAAGCATGGCCGGCAATTCTAGAGCATCTCCTGGGCTCATGATGACCATGTTTGGGAACACGCGCAGATAGCCCAGATCAAACACACCGTGGTGCGTGGGACCATCGGGGCCAGCAAGCCCGCCACGATCCAACATAAACGTGACCGGCAGATTCTGCAGCGCCACTTCTTGGAAGATGTGGTCGTAGGCGCGCTGGAGGAAAGTACTGTAGATGTCCACGACTGGGCGCAGGCCAACCTTTGCTTGGCCGGCGGCAAAGGCGACCGTATGCGCCTCGCAGATGCCGGTGTCAAAAAAGCGTTCCGGGAACGCGTCCCGGACCTTTTCGAGCTTGTTACCTTGACACATGGCCGCGGTTAGCACAGTTACATTGGGATTGGTGCGCATTTGCGACTCGATGGCCTCGGCTGCCACGTGAGTAAACGCGCGCGATGTGCTTTTCTTGAGAACAACCTTCCGTTCGTCCCGCTTCTCAAACTGCGGTGGAGCATGGAACAGCACGGGATCATCTTCCGCGGGCTTAAAGCCGTGACCCTTTTCAGTAACCACATGCAGAAGCACTGGACCCTCGCCTCGTTGGGCCATCCTCAAATACTTACGGAGCAAACCAATATTGTGTCCGTCGATGGGGCCGACATAGCGGAATCCCATGTCCTCGAACATCATCCCGCCGCTGAGCCCCGCCTTGGCAGCCTCTTTGAGTTGCACCAGGAAGCGTTCGGTTGGATCTCCGAAGAGCGGTACACGACCGAGGATCTTGGCGATTTCGTCCTTGAAGCCAGTGTACATGGGATTCATTCGCAGGCGATCGAGGTAGTCTGCCATGCCTCCCACACGCGGACAGATCGACATTCGATTGTCGTTCAGAATCACCAGCATTTTATCGCTTTGTCGCCGGGCATTGTTAAGAGCCTCGAACACTACCCCCGAGGGGAATGCACCATCACCGATAACCGCCACTGAGAAGCGATTTTCGTCAGGTCGCAGCAGGTCGTCCCCACTAGCCAACCCAAGGGCCGTTGAAACACTCGCCCCTGCATGCCCTGTCATGAACAGGTCAAATTCACTCTCGGCGGGGTTGGGGTAGCCCATGAGTCCCCCCTTAGTACGCATCGTGTGAAATTGCCCGTAGCGTCCAGTGAGCAGTTTGTGGGGATAAATCTGGTGACCCGTGTCCCAGATCAGGCGATCGCGTCGAAAATCGAATGTGGTGTGCAGGGCAATGCACAATTCAACGACGCCAAGATTTGAAGCAAAGTGTGCGCTGCGGCAAGCGATGAGATTGCACAACACATCGCGAATTTCAACGGCCAGCCGTTCCAACTGCGGCAGAGAGAGTTTCTCCATGTCGCTGGGTTGCGTGATCGTAGGGAGGATTTCTGGGGTCACGTATTTCGTTGCCTCACAAAGAGTGCAAGTTCGCGCAAAGGTGTTGCTTGTTCACCGAAAATCTCAAGTGAGACACATGCATTCTCGATGAGTTTTTCAGCGAGTGCCTGGCTCGCTTCGATTCCCAGGATGGCCGGATAGGTATTCTTTCCTTTGTGGGCGTCTTTGCCAAGTCGTTTGCCCATGTTGTTTTCTGAGCCGGAGACGTCCAGCAAATCATCGATCACCTGGAATGCAAGCCCCAGGTTATCACCGTAATCGTCAAGTGCCGCCAGTTGTCCGTCCGAGGCGTCGGCGATCATCGCTCCCAGTCGGAGCGACACTCGAAACAAGGCTCCCGTCTTGCGACGATGAATAGCTTCTAACTCAGCGAGCGAACATTGCTGGAATTCGCTGCCCAGGTCTGCCGCCTGTCCTCCCACCAGCATGGTAGCTCCGACTGCGCGACCCAGTTCCGCACAACAACGGGCTGCACATTCGGGGGGGTGAACATCTTTGGCTAAGAGTTCAAACGCACGGGCCTGAAGGGCATCTCCAACCAGCGTGGCGGTCGCTTCGTCAAACTGCTTGTGGCAGGTAGGTCTTCCCCGACGGAGATCATCGTCGTCCATCGCGGGGAGGTCGTCATGCACCAGTGAGTAGGCATGAATCATCTCGACAGCAACTGCCGCTGGCATGGCGGCACGAATATCGCCGCCACAAACATCGCATGCCATCAAAACCAACTGAGGTCGCAGTCGCTTGCCAGGAGCCAGCAGGCTGTACTCGATAGCTTCGCGTAGTCGATCGGGACAATCAGAATCAAATTGAACCGCCGCGCTGAGGGCAGCCTCAATCTCACGGCGATAACTTCCAAGACCTGACGGTGTTGTCGAAAGACTCATCTTATACATTCTAAAAGAGCGAGGAGTCGTCGTCCACTTCACTCGCTGAACGGCGTTTCCCTGCAGAACTGCGTCTTCGACTACGGGCATCCCCCTTTGCGGTCAATGATTCCTCATCCTCTGCTGCAAAAGACTCTGTTACGGCATTCCCGTCTGCGTCGAGACCTGTAACGAGCGCGATGCGTCGCTCGGCACTACGCAACAGCTCATTACACTGTTTCAGATGCCGCATGCCGGACTCATAGTGTTCGAGTGATTCCTCCAGGCCCAGCTTGCCACTTTCGAGCTTGCCGACGATTCCCTCAAGCTCTTTGAGCGACTGCTCAAAAACCGGTTGCTCTTGTGTTGTTTTTTTCTTCGCCAATGGAAAGGCCCTCTCATTTGGTTTTTGCCGAAGGGAGCGTCGAAACCTCCTCGACTGTACTAATAACCGCACCCTCGGCCAATCTGGTAACTATCGATTGTCCCTTTTTGATCTGCTTGGCCGAGGTGATGAGTCGCTTTGTGGCTCGATCTTGGGTAAGACTGTACCCCCGTTCCAAGACTGCCAATGGATTGAGCGAATCGAGTTTGCCGCCAGCATTAGCAAGACGACTTTCCTGGTCACGCAGCACTGACTTCATTGCAATTTGCAATCGAGTGGCAAACTCATCCACCTGCCGACTCAGATTCCGCACCGCATCTTCGGGGCGGGATAGGGCAGGGCGGCTAGCAAGGCTTTCGAGCCGTTGCCGCCAGGTAGAAACTTGATTCGAAAATGCCCGCTCAATCCGCGTACTCATGTTCCGTAAGATTTGGCTCACATCCTGCGCCGACGGAACCACCCGCTCCGCCGCCTCGCTGGGAGTGAGTGCCCGCACGTCGGCGACATGGTCGGCGAGCGTCACATCAATTTCATGCCCGACGGCCGAGATGGTAGGAATGCGTGATGCCGCAATTGCCCGGACAACTACTTCCTCGTTGAAGCACCACAGGTCTTCCAAGCTACCTCCACCACGACCAACCACTAATACGTCGAGCACTGGAGTAACGCGGTTTGCCAGGCGGATGCCCGCCGCGATCTCTGCCGCAGCCCCATCCCCTTGCACCCGCGATGGGAAGATCAGCACTTCAACTCCGCGCCAGCGGCGGTCGAGCACTTCCACAAAATCGCGGATCGCTGCACCCGTGGGGCTGGTCACAAATCCAATCCGCCGAGGAAACGCCGGCAAGGGTCGTTTGCGGTCGGCATCGAACAACCCTTCAGCAGCAAGTTTCTCACGGAGTTTACGTAGTGCAAGTTCCAATGCCCCTACACCGCGCGGCTGCACCTCTTCGACCACGAGTTGGTAACTCCCTCGCGGGGGATAGACATCGAGGTGCCCCCGGCAGACAATCTCCAACCCATCGGCTAGCTCAAACTTGAGTCTCGCCGCTGTGTTCTTCCAGACAACGCCTCGCAATTGAGCTGCATCATCTTTCAAGGTGAAATAGCAATGCCCTGACTGGGGACGAGAGAAATTCGAGAGTTCCCCAGCAACCCACACCGAGGAAAACCGCGTTTCAACAACCCCCTTAAGTTGTGCGGTAAGCTGCGATACAGACAAGACACCCGCGTCGGTCGAATTATCAGCGGAGAGAGGGTTCGTGGGCATGGAATGCAGAAGCAGTACGTGGGCGTAATAATGTTTCGCCCCATTCTAACGCAAGACGTAGATACCGCTACCGCCCCGGGATATCAGCCATTCAGCCTGTCAGATCCAACGAACTGCCACTGATTCCGGTGGGATCCTTCGACTGCCGCTCTTTAGAAGGCTCAGACGAATATTCTTCTTCGGATTTGTCATGATCTTCGTTCGACTTCCAGAAGCTGCGACCGTCGGCATCGCGTTCGGAGGTGCCCTGGTCCTCATCCGTTGTGCCAATTCCGGCGGCCTGTTCGGCGCTGTCGTCTGTTGCAGTCTGGCGAGCCTGGGCACTGGCATCGCGCTGGCTGCGTTCGGTTTCGCTGCCGGAGGTCTGAGATAGCGGAGCACCGGCTGCGCTGCCGATTAACCCCCCCATAGGTCCCACAGTCATGATCCAGCTCCTTTTAGTCAAGAGTCATAGCATAGAGTCTCGAACAAGAAATTTGGCTCCAGACCCTAAACACTTAACTCAACCTGCTATTTTCCTGGCATGGCTCCTTGCGGTTGCAAGCGCCCTGCTTGCCTGATTCGTGAGGTATCCGTCGTTGTATCGAGATCGTCTTGAATTTGTTGAATCAGTTTATTAATTCCAGGCAGGGCCTGGGTATGAATCTGCGGATTGCTCATCGTGCCGTCGACGTACATCTTCATCATGGATTCGCCGAAACGGTCAAAGATGTTTTTCACTAGGGGAATTCGCAAGTCATTTCGACCGACGACGCCATGAAAGACCAAATTGAGTTCCTGATCAAAATTCGTAGTTCCCTGGCCATAAAGGCTTACTGCATCACCCAGGAAATCGAACTGATCCAAATAGATATGCGGCCCATCGATACGGAATTTCATCTTGCTCTGATTGAAGGCGGTTGTGTCGGGCGAGCCATTGCGCAGGACCTTAAGCATTCCTACCAAGATGGGAAGCTCGTAGATATTTGCCTCGGTGATCTGGACCTCGCCATCCCCCACCAGCGACAACCGTGATCTGCCTGAGCCACGCAGATTGAAGCTGGCTGCGACCTTGCCATTGAAAGCCTGTTGCCCTCGGAATCGTTCGATCATCATTCTCATTAAACTTGCGTCCGTCAGTGTTGCCTCAACACCATACTTGGGCAATTCTTCAAAAGTGACCCAGCCATCAGCCGCAACTGTTCCGTCGTAGACTCGAGCCGTCAGATGCCGGACAGGTAGATTTTGCTTTTCGCAGGCCCAGCGTCCAATCAAACAGTTGCCATCGTCAATCCACAATGGACCTCGCACATCTACGAATTGCACGTCCTGATAGGTGACTGAATCGAGATTGAGTTCTCCGGACTCTTCACACTTCTTCCCGTCGCAATAACCTCGCAATCTCATCGAGCCGTGAATATTTTCTAAGTCGATCCCGGCTTGCAGGCTGGCTTCCGTACAATCAACCTGCAGGTCCCATTGCGAAGCAACCACTGCTGTTGGATCAGCAGGCTTGGAAAAGCGTATCACTGCATTGCTGAGTCCAAAGTTGCTGCCTGATGGCCTCAGTTGTTCCATGAGTTTCTGGAGCCTCGCAGGTAGGGCAACGACCAGGTCGCGGCGGGGCGTGAGACGATCTGCAGTGAGGCCCTCCAACTGCATATACCAACTGCCATCGGCACGGAACTCCCCATTCCCTTTGGTACGCAAAGTTGTTCGTCCGTGTTGGGCCCTCACATCTTCCATGAGAACTTTTCCGTCTCGGTAGGTAATGGTTCCTGCGATACCATCCATAAGATAGGGAAAGAAACTTGGCTGAATGCTTGCTGATTCTGGTCGCGGCTGGACAGCCACACGGATAGATGGCTTCTCCAGACCGGTCATGTGATAGATCTCGGCCACAAGATCTACTCGTCCACGTGGACGCAATTCCTTCCAGGCTTTCTGCACTTGAGGAGGCAGAGCTCGCAACAGATCGTCATCGAAGGGGATTTCTTTGCCAATGAACTGTAGAGCAAGTTCGTTGCCTTGATCAGTAGGCACAAGTTTCCCTTGACATTGGACGTTGCGTGAACCACCAGAAACTAAATTGCTGAAGGTCCAGTGATTGTCCTCGGCCTGAATCGATCCCCTGATCCCACTCAGTGGATAAGGAAACTTTTCGTAATTTACCCTGCAATTCACGAGTTCCAGATTCAGAGAAGAAAAGGGTTTAAGTTGCCCCGGCAAGGTGCGATCGATTCGCCAGCGGACGTTGATTCTCCCCTCGGGATGCATCGATTGAATCACCTCTTTGGTCTTGCCCGGCAAAGCATTGACCATGCGATCTTCGATTTCAACATTTTCACCCACGATTTCCATCCACCCTAAGGCGCCCGGCTGAGGATCAAAAACCTGCCCAGTAAATTTCAAGGGCTGGCCGCCGCCGTACCCAATCAGATTGATGTTTAATATGGCAGGCTGGGTGGCACCGGCGGGCGCGTAACTCAGCGTGCCAGAGCCATCACTGACCCGATAAGCAAACTTGTCCGACTCAAACGCCAGATTTCGACCTGTAAGCGTTACGCCAGGCCTCCATTTCATTCCATCAAAGGTGAGTTGGACGTCTGCATCGACGGTTCCCGATGGCTTGTACTTAATCCATTCTTCCTGCATCATCGACGGAAGCGAGCTAAAAAGCTGTTTGTCGAGCGATACATTCTCCGCGCGCAGTGCCATGCTCATTGGTGCTGCGATTTTCCAGCCCTTCCGCTCCAATTGCAATGCCACGCCAGCCGACCCACAGTTACAGCGCAATCCATCGACAAAGGTGGTGTCACCTTCGATTCGAATTTCACAGGAGAGATCCGTGAGAGGTCGGGCAAGTCGATGGTGCTCCAGTCTCCCCTCACTCAGTGCGAGGCTGGCCGACACTTGCGGAGTATTTTCTCCAGCGAAATCATGCGCAACCGAGAAATTCCCGCTGACGGCGCCTTGGAGTTGGACCGCATCCACCTGAGGACCCAAGAGAGCAGTGCCCCAAGAAAGAATCTCTTTAGAAAGTTTCAGCTCAGCCAGTTTTCCGGTGAGTTCAAGCCTTTGCTGCCGAAAGTCGCACAAAGCCTGGAATTCTGCTTTACGAAAATGGGGGCCTCCCAAGATACCCTTAACTTGAAATATACCAAGACAGGGTGTGGCACTCTCGGGCTGATTAACTGCGAGGGCTGTATCTCCCGTTGGCGACGAAGGCTCTGCTTGAATCGTGAGGTCAACATCGCGCAGCGAGAGTGGTGCGGCCATCGGATGCATTTGGTCGACTAGTGTGATACGTGCATCTTCGATCGAAATCTGAGGAGGTCGCTTACCGCAGCTTGGTGGAGGCCAAAGCGACTGCAGATTCCACTTGCCGCTTGGCGCACGAGATACCCATAGTTCCGGATGACGAACTAATATTCGTCTTATTTGCGGAGGGCCTCTGACAAGTTGACTCAGTTCGACGTCACATTCCAACAATATTTCGTCGATGACGAGAAGGTTGTTTTGAAGTTGGTTGCTGGTAGTCTCGGAGATCACCAGATTGTGTATGGCGATGCCTTGGTTTTCCACCAGTCGCGCCCCACCCACGCTGATATTCAGATGGGGAAACTGCTTCGAAAGAGTTTCTTGGACTTGGAAACGGATTTCATTGTCCATGCGGGAATAGAGATACACCCCTATCCCCACCACCGCGATCACGACCAGGATCACGCCGAGCTTAAAGAAATACCAGCTAGTGTTGATCAACCACGTCAGGATGATTCAATTCCTTGAATGAATTGTTTTGGGCGCAGCGCAGCAAATGGGCACAGGAGATAGTGACCATTTAACTTCGCAGCTTCCCACGTTTGCGCATTTTGGGAGCGGAATACTAGATACCGGGCAAAGCACCGGTCAAGGCTGCTGCCGGGTTCATGACGATCTGATCAGCGTGTGCAGCTAGCTATGCTGCCACTCGAGGTGCAAGCGATTCTCGATAACCTGTGCTCGCACATTTCCCGGCAGGTTCAGGACCCTGTTGCTAGCAGGGCTGAGGACAAGATCCGCAAGTTTGCACCACCAGTCAAAATTCATCTCCTGCTCGGCCAGGCCGGATTCGCGCCAGGCGATGCGCAAAGCCTCACGTATCAGGATTTCAGGCCGATTTGCCAGTGCTGCGATATTCAGCTTCAGGCGGGTTGTTCCGTTCTGGGCATCGGCAGGGCTCCCTCTCAAGCTATGGGACAAGAGTTTGCGGGCCTCAGCCTCAAGGAAAGATTGAATCTCGAGGGCTTGTTCTGACAATCGCAAAATCGCACGGTCTACTTTCTCATCGTAATTGCTACGTAAGAGAGGTAGTAGTTCGTTTCGCAGTCGGTTGCGCACAAACTGGCTATCTGTGTTGCTCTGATCGTTGCAGAACGACTGCTCCCTTTCGGAAAGGTAAGCCAAGATTTCATTGCGGGTGCATGAGAGCATCGGGCGAATCAGTGAGAGTGTCGGAGTCAACCCTCTGACGCGACTCATGCCTGCTATTCCACGTATTCCGGTTCCTCGTAACAGGCGAAACAAGATCGTTTCGACCTGATCGTTTTGAGTGTGGGCAAATGCGAGGTAGCGGATTCCACATCGTTCGGCAGCCTGCGTGAGCAAGGCGTATCGTTCGTGGCGAGCGGCCGCCTCGATTCCATCACCTTCTTTTCGAGCACGGCGAGCGACATCTCCCTGGAGAGCCTCAAATGGAATTTCGAGTTTCCTACAAAGTTCTTCGCACCAATGCTGCTCGCCGTCGGAGGCTTCACCTCGTAAGTGATGGTTGACGTGCAACGCGAACAGTTCGCCACTACCGCCATTCGATTGCTTGATCTCTTCCAACGAACGCAGCAGTGCTACGCTGTCGGCTCCACCCGAGAGGGCAATACCTATATTCACATCCTTCCAGGTCGCTGGGGGCCAGGAAGAGCCAATCTTTTGGACGAGAGCTGTGGGATTCACGTGGAGACCCTAAGAAAGGCCGGGATTTTACCGAAACAATTAGTCTACCCTTACTGCCCGGAATAAAACCACCTTTTCCTAATCCTCAAACTCGCTCTCAGGTTGCGTAATTCTGCAAGTGTCTGCCAATTGGAGTTGACCTAACCTGCTTCCAGGCTTGCACTTGCTATCCGTTTTGGTAGGATGTGGCGCAATCTTCCTCCAGTTCCCAGTTGAGCAACAACTGCGGTATTGGCAGGTGAGATTATAGGCTAATGAATGATACGCGTGTTGGACCGGGCATGTCTGTAACGGCACTCGGCACCAGAGCGTTGTGTGTTTTGTGAAGTTTTTGAAGTGTGCTCAGAGATTCGTATCTCTGATGCACTCGATTGACTCGTGGTAATCCAATTCTAGGTTGACATGCTCGAGATTTATCAGATCTGTCTGATCTCACTCATGCTTGCAGCGGTAGGTGTCATTCTTTGGAATCGACTGTCGCAGGCAATGCGTCGAGTTATTCGTGCTATGTCTCTCGAGGACTGCTCGTCTGCTGCAGGTTCCTGGCTGGATAGCTGTGGATTGATTCATTCGCTATTCTCGTGGCGCCATGTTAACCGCCCTCCTCCCTTGGGAGTGCTGGTTGTTTGCCCCATGCCTGTGGACACCTATCCCGACTGTGTGGTCATTGCGGAGGAAGTGCCTATAAGCTTCCCTCTGAGGGTTTCAAAATCGAGTCGTGGTCGAGTACTTACGAGTTGAGCGACTATTCGTCTCTCTAAATCCTTCAAAAATCTTCCCGGCATGCAAACAAACTGCGTCGGCCTTTGGGCTGGGTGGTTTTTAGCTCTCTTGCCGTGAACCTTTACAGGCCCTGATGATTCAGGTGCTCCGATCCACCGTTTTTTGAACATCTCTAGGGTGGTATTGGAAAAGGCGTTCGATGACCTCAAACCTGATAAGTGATCTGTCTTTAGTCGGTACAGTACTCGCAGCCCTCACGGATGGCATGCAGTTGCTGGCTATTCTAGTGGCCGCCTTGATGGGCATGGGCCTCGTTAAGGTCTTTGATTATCTCCGTAAAAGAGATGCTGACAAAGAGGCGGCTCAAATTGTGGAGCGCGCCGAACTTGAGGCGAAATCTCTTCGCAAAGAAGCAGCCATCGAAGCAAAGGAATTGGCACTCCAAGAGAAGGATCGACTGGAGCGGGAAAATAACGACATTCGCAATGCACTCCATGAACGAGAAAGGCATCTCGACAAGCAGGAAGACGCTCATACTCAACGGAGCGAACAACTCTTGAAGCAAGAAAAGATGGTTGAGAACAATCAACGTCGCCTCGCTGAAAAGCTTGAGGACGCGAATCGGCGACAAAAGGAGTTAGACGATCTGCTGAATCTCGAACGGCAGACAATGCACCAGCTCAGTGGCCTCAGCCCTCAAGAAGCTGAGGAACGTCTTCTCAAACGACTCGAACAAGAGTTAGTACGAGAACAAGGGGCCCTGATTCTTCGTCACGAAAAACAACTGGCGGAAACTTGTGACAAGAAGGCCAAAGAACTCTTGATAACGTCCGTGCAACGCTTTGCTGCCGCCCATACGGCTGAAGCTACTACCAGCACAGTTGATATACCCAACGACGAAATGAAGGGGCGCATTATTGGTCGTGAGGGACGCAACATCCGTTCGCTGGAAAAAGCCACCGGCGTAGACGTAATTATCGACGATACCCCTGGCGTTGTGATCGTTAGTGCCTTCGATCCGGTGCGGAGAGAAATCGCCCGCATCTCTCTTAACAAACTCATTGCAGACGGACGCATCCACCCGACCCGCATCGAGGAATTAGTCGCCGAAACCGAAAAGGAAATCGAAGGCGAAATTCGTCGCCATGGGGAAGAGGCAATGCAGGAGGCCCAAGTCTTTGGTCTCCATAACCGAGTTATCGAATTATTAGGCCGCCTCAAATATCGAACTAGCTACAGCCAAAACGTCCTCCGGCATTCGATAGAAGTGGCTTTCATCACTGGCATGCTGGCGGAAGAAATGGGTATGGATGGCGAATTGGCCCGACGCGCTGGTTTGCTCCACGATATTGGTAAAGCCGCCGACCACGATCTCGAAGGGGGACACCCCAAAATCGGTGCTGATCTCTTGAAACGCTACGGCGAAGTCCCCGAAGTAGTACACGCCGCATTGGGCCATCACGACGATATTCGTCCCGACATGCCCTACACAGTCCTGTGTGCCGCGGCTGATGCGTGCAGTGCATCCCGACCGGGTGCCCGGCGGGAAACCTTGGACAGGTACATCAAGCGGATGCAGGAGTTGGAGGCCATCGCGACAAGCTTCTCCGGTGTGCGACAGGCGTTCGCAATCCAGGCAGGGCGGGAGGTCCGTGTGATCGCTAGCTCGTCGGACACAACAGACGAATCTTCCGCCAAAATCTGTCGCGACATTGCTAAGGCCTTTGAAGAGCAACTCACGTATCCCGGCGAAATCAAGGTGACTCTCATCCGCGAAACCCGAGTCACCGAAATCGCCCATTAAAATGCCTCGAACTGAAGCTGTTTGTCTCTTTCTATCGAATCGGTTGATAATCACGTGCGACTTCTATTCATTGGCGATATCGTCGGCAGTCCTGGGCGCGAGATAGTCACACGCGGTGTAGCAGGTCTTGTCCTGCGACATCAACTCGATTTGGTGATTGCCAATGCAGAGAACTCTGCGGGGGGGTCGGGACTCACACCCCAAATCTATCGCAAGCTTGTCAAGGCAGGCGTTGACGCAATCACTTTGGGAGACCATGTCTACCGACGCAAGGAGATTTATTCGGTTCTCGACAGTTCTGAAAACATCGTGCGGCCCGCCAATTTGCCGGGCGAAGCCCGTGGTCGACGCTGGGCCATCGTGGAGGCACGCGACGGTACCCAAGTCGGGATTTGCTGCCTATTGGGACAACTCTTTATGAAACCCATTGATAATCCTTGGGTGGCAGCTGATCGTGTGCTTGCCGAACTCCCCACGGAAGTCAAAGTGCGGTTTGTCGATTTTCATGCCGAAGCCACTAGTGAAGCCCAGGTGATGGGGCGTTATCTGGACGGCCGCGTTTCGGCCGTGCTGGGAACCCACACGCATGTGCCCACTGCTGACGAATGTATCCTGCCCGAAGGGACGGCATTCCAATGTGATGTCGGTATGACAGGCCCGCACGACGGGATCCTGGGTCGCCGGGCCGATCGCGTGATGGAAACGATGCTGACAGCAAATCCTACTCAATTCGACGTGGCAACAGGCGATGTTCGGCTCAACGGAGCAATCGTCGATGTCAATCCAGAAACTGGATTGGCTACAGCAATAGAGCGACTATGTGTTCTCGAAAAAGAGTTAGCCGAATTGGAGTCGCTAGCAACGAATTCTTAGGTATTCTATGCGATAGCATTGCTTTGCCGGTCTCTGATTCTGCCTTGAAGAAACTGGGCGGCTCAGCTATCGTTCCACCGCGCATATTGGTTCACCGCTGATGAATTTCGCTATCGGGTCGTCAAAGTCGATGTCGGCAGTAGCTCGCATCGTGTTGGGAATTACAGGGTTGAGCGGACTTATCCTTTGTGCCACGGCGCGAAAATTAGAGCCCGACCCCCGAGGGTTTGGCACACACGAACAATTGGGACTTACACCTTGCAACTTTTATCAATGGACTGGACGAGTTTGCCCCAGCTGCGGAGCTACCACGGCTTGGGCCTATGTCATGCGAGGTAATTTGGCCGAAGCGATAACGGCCAACCTGGCAGGAACACTCTCCTGTCTGGCGATGGTGGTATTAGTGCCTTGGATGCTCCTGTCTGCTTGTCTCGGTCGATGGCTGGGATGGAGTCCAGGGGTTCGAGACGTGCTCATACTTGGCAGCGGCCTTTTGTTTATTGCACTACTGGATTGGCTACGACGGTGTTTGACATAGCTTCCATTGATCTTGTTTCATATAGAAATAGCTCTTAGCCTGAGGCAGACTTGCCTCCGGGCCAATAAGACTTACTGGCAGGATCGCGTGGCGGTCCGGCTAAGAACACATAAGCCTGCCTCTTTCGAGAGGTTGGCTCTCATCGGTATAAGGAAAGTAAGATGGATCGCCCTTTCCCTCAAAAGAGTTTATTGCCTAAAGGTTCGTCCAGTTGGGTTCGCTACTGGGGAGCCCCACTTATGGCCATGATGCTCGTCTCGACCACTGGCTGCATTCATTCGATTCTAGCTACGGGGATCTACCTCTGGCAGGGTGGCAATGTTGTCCCTGCCCAGTGCGACGCACTAGATGAACAGCGGGTGATTGTCGTATGTCGTCCTCCCGCGTCGAATGAGTACCGCCACGCAGGTGCCGCACGCAACATCGGGAAGCGAATAAGCAGTTTGCTTGGTGAACATGTGAAGGGCATCGACATGGTCAGTCCTCGGGAAGTCGATAATTGGGTCGATGAGCAAGACTGGGAAAACTTCAAGGACTTGGGTAATGCGGTGAAGGCTACTCGAATTGTCTATGTCGAACTCGACAATTTTGATCTCTATAAAGGAACGACACTCTATCAAGGCAACGCTGAAGTGCATGTCACGGTGTACGACATGGAAAACCGGGGCAAAGAAGTTTGGAGCCGCAACATCGGCCAAGTGCTCTTTCCCCGCAACAGCGGCATTCCATCGGCTGACAAACCGGTTCAGGAATTTGAGCGGCAGTTTGTGGAAGTGGTCTCCACGCAAACGGCCAGCCTGTTCTACAAGCATGACCCTAACGTAGACTTCGCCATGGATGCGATTGCCAACCGCTGAGCCTCGTGCCAGTTCGGCTAGTTCTCCCACTTTTTATAGTGTCATTTTGTTCCGCTTCGAGTTAGAATAGGGGAAATCGCTTCTTCTATTCTTGCAACGAGGGACGGCATGATTTCTCGCGGAAAACTGGTAGGCATCGGCTTATATTTGGTGGCTACTTTCGGATTGAGCGTCGCTATCAGCAACGCTCAAACAAGGGGCAGAAATGCGCGAGTACCTGAACCTGAAGATATTGTTCTCACGACCAAGGACAATGTGCGCTTAGGAGCCACGTACTATCGCAGTACCATGGGAAAAGAAGCTGTACCCATCGTATTGATCCACGACTACAAGGAAGGTCGTACGGTTTTCAATGCCCTTGCTCGTGCACTTCAAGCACCAAGCGATTCTCGACTCGACTCCCACGCGGTCCTCTCGGTTGATTTGCGTGGACATGGTACGAGTACCTCTGCGATCGATCAAACAGGCCAGACAATCACGATCGACCCCGCCCGATTCAAACCTGTCGATTTCGAGGATATGGTGCGATTCGATATGGAAGCCGTGAGGAAGTTTTTGGTTGAGAAAAACGACTCTCAAGAACTAAATATCAACAAGCTCTGTTTGATCGGCACTGGAATGGGTGCCAACGTAGCAACTATTTGGGCCGCGGTGGACTGGGCTGCGCCACCTCTGGCCCAACGCAAGCAGGGGCAGGATGTTAAAGCCCTGGTACTCGTTTCCCCGATTTGGCGCCAAAAGGGTCTACCACTGGTAAATGCCCTGAAACAACCCGATTTAGTGAAGGAAGTTTCAGTAATGATTATCTACGGCAGTGAAAACTCGCGGGCAAAACAAGACGCTGAGAATGTGTTTAACAACTTCGAACGTTACCATCCTGATCCTCCCATTGATCAGGTTCGCGAGCTCAAAGACTTGTTCGAGTACCCTTTACCCACAACGCTTCAAGGAAGCAAACTCTTAATCGATCCTAGGTTCAAGATGCTTGCAGCCATCGACAGTTTTCTAAAGGCACGCCTCTCGGATAAGAGCTATAAGTGGATTTCTCGCGGCGTGAATGAGTAAATACACCTCAGGACTCGAATCAGGGACTCAGTCTATCGGTCGTGAACTTTGTTGTGGAATACGCAGCTCTACTCCAATCGGTAGTAGATAAGGGTTACTTAGTTGATCGCGATTGAGGTCGAAAATCTCCAGACCTCTCCCCGGATCGTCCAAGTAGCGTTCGGCCAGTCCTTCTAGCGTGTCACCATTACGAACAACATGCAGAACCTCTTGAGGCCAATCTCCTGTAGAGCTGGGAGATTTCTCTCGGTCGACGACGCTGTAGGCTGGCCGGGCATCGCTGGGTGACAATGCATCAGATTGGGCTGTTTCGTTCACAGGAATAGAGGTCGGGGCAAATTGTAGCGCGGGATGATTTGCCAAATCAAAGCTCTCCAATCCTTGATTGGCATTCGAATGTTCGGACGATTCGATCGTGCTTGCCATGCGGGCAGCTACGTGTCCCGGTGCAATGGGGACGTCCTCTGGACGTGGGGTTGGCACTGCCGAATCGATCGCAATCGGGTCGCCATTAGTTGCACGGAGGGTGTCGTCAGGAATTTCCGCAGATGGATCTTGAGAATCCATTGTCTGGCGAAACGGCCAGGATAGGACAAGCCCGGCAGAGAGGATTGCACCAGCAGTCAGTAATTTGCGAGATCGCTTCACGGGTGTGCATTTGCCTGGATTTCAACGGAGTTGAATGGGAGAGACCCCCTTGTTCAGCTTCGGAATTCAGACTGATGCCAGTTGAGACGCAATCCTATCGCGCACGATGTAGGGACTCCCCTGATCCGACCTTTCCGATTTGGCAAGGATTGCGGGCGCGAAATTGGTCGCAGAGTTCAACTGGAGGAGGCTGCCGCCAAAGTCTCTTTGGGTACACGAGTTCCTGCTTTAGCACTACTTTCCGCTTCGTTGGGGCTCATCCAGAGAAGTATGGGGGCTGCAATGAAAACCGTGCTATACGTTCCTGCGACGATTCCCACCAATAATGAGAACGCAAAGCCATGGATTCCATCTCCACCCAGAATATAAAGCAAGATCACCGAAAGCAAAGTTGTGAGCGATGTCAAAATGGTACGAGAAAGCGTCTGGTTAATACTTAGATTGATCATGTCTCGGGTAAGATAAGGGCTTTTACCCTTCACTTCACGTATCCGATCAAAAATAACAATGGTGTCGTTGAGCGAATAGCCAATGATTGTAAGTAAAGCAGCAACAATCGTCAGACTAATCTGAAACTTCTCGATCATGAGAATCTCGGCAAGCCCCGGAACCAGCGAGACAATAGTTGCGCTCAGTGCGATCATGCCAATGGCGACTAGCACATCATGAACTACGGCTATTACGGCTGCAACGCCATAATAAATCTTCTGGAATCGAAACCAAATATAAGCGATAATACCAACTAAGCTGACGAAAATGGCAGCGAAAGCTTTAGTCCTCAGATCGCCGGCCACTCGGCCGCCAATTTTGTTCGCCAAGGGGAAGACGGGCTGACTGTTGGTTACCTTCTCTAATTCTGAGAAGACCGACTTCGCTTCTGCGACGGGTAGGGCCAGTTTGACAATCCAATTTGTAAAACGGCGGGCACTCCCTGGCTGGTAGTCAGGATTCTCCACCGCGAACGCAACCGAGCTATGGCCTGTCGCAGCGAGGGCATCTTGAATCAACTGGCTTGCAGTCTCTTGATTCACACCAGCGTCTTCGTCTCCCTCTCTACCAAAGGTGATCTCTGCACTAGTGCCATTATCAAATAGCCCACGACTAACGGACGTACCGAGATCGTTGGTGGCACTTTCTTCTTCCTTCGATTCATCGCTTGCCGTTGACCTGGCAGCCTGATTATCATCCGAATCGTCGTTTTGAAAATTCACCTGCATCACTTTCGATCGAGATGGATCGAGCGAAGACTTTGCATTATCGCCTAGTGATTTGATGTTGGAAGTAGTTACTTGATGTGTTTGCAATCGCTCTCCAAAAGTTTCCTTTAGAATGCCCAGTACTGCTTCGACATCCTGCTCGACAGAACTGATGGAATAACGCGTGTTGGTCGTACCAATTTCAACAAGCGATAGATTCTTGTCACTAAGGTCTGTTTTTTCGAGTAACTTTTTGACATCAGCAAACGGCATTTTAGCGTCATCCCTTAGAACCACCGTGACTGAACTGCCGCCAGTGAAATCGATATTCAATAAATCATTCCCTCGATTAACCACTGAGTACAATCCAAACGCAATCAGAACTAACGAGAGGACAATTGCAATTCCTCGCTTTCCCATAAAATCGAAATCCGTCTTGCCGATAAACTGGGCCATGCTCAGCTCTTTCAAGCGATTCGTGCGTTCGGCGATGTCAAATATTAATCGTGAGAGAAAGACAGCAGAATACATGCTCATTATGATTCCGATAATCAACGTGACACCAAACCCTTTCACGTTGTCCGGAGCGATTTTGTAGATGGCAACTGCGGTGATGAGATTTGTCAGATTAGCATCAACGATAGTTGACATGGCTTTGGCATATCCATTGCGGATTGCCATGCGGAGGGCAGCACCGCGCGAACGTTCTTCGCGAATCCGTTCGTAAATCAGCACGTTTGCATCCACGGACATACCGACCGTTAGCACCAAGCCAGCGAGGCCCGGCAATGTGAAAGCAGCATGCAATAAGACCATAACACCTAGGATAAGAAGCAGGTTGGCGCCCAGAGCCAAACAAGCGACAAAGCCTGCAAAGCGATAATAGAGCAGCATGAAGAGCATCACGATGATCAAAGAAGCCAGGATTGCCGTGCGACCCATGCGAACTGTCTCGACTCCAATAGTCGGGCTAATGATTTCTCGGCTGATGGGATCCTTGTTGAGCGAAGCCGGCAAACTACCCGAATTCAAAATGTCGACGACAAAATCAACTTCATCTTTATTCTTGATACCGGTGATACGGCCAGAGGAGGTGATCTTCGATTGGATCGCAGGTGCTGATAGCAAATTCCCATCTAGAATAATACCGAGATAGTATTTCTGACCCGAGGGGTTGGGAATGTGCTGGCCCGAGAGACGACCGAACCGAAACGCACCTTGTTCGTCGAAATTGAAGCGAACTTCTGGCTGGCCAGTCTCGTCGAAACCGGCGGCTGCCTTCTCTAGGTATTCGCCGGTCACGTCAAAGCCATCGTTCATTAGAACCAAGGCTTGGGGGAGTTTACCCGCCATCCGTTTCACAAAGCGTTCGTCAGCTTGATCGAACGGTCCCAATTTGTCCTCATCATAGAGCATCCATTCAGCGACCTTGCGGCCACCCATGCGGACCTCATTCTCCCCAGGGGGAAGAGCCTCAGCCAGTTCGATGATCTTCTTGTTTTCAGCGAATACCGGCGAAGCCGTGATGCGAAACTCCAAGGCACCGGCCGTATAGACTTTGCGTTCGATGTAGTCGAGCTCCGCAGGGCTAGCTTTAGGGATGATGATCTCGATCTGGTCGGGGCCATATTCGCGGATCGAAACTTCCTTCGTGCCACTCGGGTCAACTCTCTCTCCCAAGGCAGCGATAAGCTGTCGAACAAGTTGGCTACGAGAAGAAGAAGATTGTCCGTCTTGAGAATCCTCCCCGTCTTCAGTTACTCCAGCCGTATCTTGCAGCTCATAGATCAGCGTAATACCACCACTCAGATCGGGGCCGTATTTGATCTCTCCTTCATAAATCACCACAGCTGCCGCAAGCAAGGAACCGATGGCCAGCGAAAACTTCCACCCGTAATCTGGCATTCGCAATCGCTTAGCCAGATAACCACCAAGAAACATCGGAACGACAAACAAAGCGATCACAATTGCCAACAGCACAAATCCTGTAAGAGGTGATTGGGAATCAGGCTCTACGGGGGCAGCAGGTGGCACCGCCAAAGTTCCAGTCGTCGTCTCTGCTGTAGCAGACTGCTCAGCGGAAGAACCGTCTTGAGCTGATAAATGGGTAGCCGACAATCCGACCAATAAGGTCGCCGTCAGAAATGCAAGGCAGGGCCGGTGGTATTTTTTCACTTTGCTGTTAGTTTCAGCGATTGTCATCTTTGTTTTATCCGTATTTGCTATTTCAGATCAGGAGGGCGGGAAGTGGCAATTCGTTTGCCAAGCGTACTCTACGAGCCCTCAGACTTATTTTCATCGGTTACGACCCGAGCGATCGCTGAAAGACCGACTTTCAGCTTGGCACCAGTAGATTCGTCAACGCGGATGGTCACTTCTTCTCGATCACGTTGAACATTGGTAACGACCCCGTGGATACCGCCAATCGTGACCACACGATCCTTTTCTTTGAGATTGCTGACCAACTCCTGCATAGCCTTTTCTTTATTCTTTTGCGGACGCAAAATCAAAAAGTAAAAGAACACCATGATGGCGATCAGTCCAGGCAACATGCTCCCGAGACCAGGGGCCTCAGGCTGGGCATCTTGAGCCCATATCAGACCACTTACTGCCAACAAACCAGCATTCTCAATTTCGAAGAAGACCATGAAATCCAACGATTTGTCATCTGACTAAAAAAAACGGCACATTCCTTCGTGAGCTAAGGGTCAGCTACCAATCGAAATGCCGATTGGCCATGCCGCCCAATGCAAACGGGGACAACCCCTATGCCCATATCTGGCAGGGGCTTAGAGCCGGAGAACGAATTATCATAAATCGTAGTGCTATAAGGAACAAGGGCGTCCCAAGATTGCTCGTGGGCTAGGCTTCCAGCCTGTCATGATAGCCAGGATGGCTGCCCATGGGGGGAGACTCAAATGGAACCTTACGCCTCCCACCCGGCGAGTTTGGCCCGGCGAAACTCATCAAATGCATCCGACTCAATTGCAAGACGTGCTTCCGCCATGAGCCTTTGGTAGTAAGTAATGTTGTGAATTGAGGTGAGAATGGGTCCCAACATCTCTTTGGCTTGGAATAAGTGCCTGAGATAACCACGGCTATGTTGGCAAGCAGGGCAAGGGCAGTCAGCCTCCAACGGGCTAGAGTCCCTTTCATGCTGAGCGTTTCTTAGCCTGATTGTGCCTCGATCGGTGAACGCCAAGGCATTGCGCCCATTGCGGGTAGGCATCACACAGTCGAACATGTCGACACCACGAGCCATCGATTCCACCAAATCCTCTGGTCGGCCTACTCCCATCAAATAGCGAGGGCGATCGGCCGGCAGGGCTGGTATTGTCGCCTCAAGCGTGGCATACATCTCCGGAGGTGGCTCGCCCACGCTAAGCCCTCCGATAGCGTAGCCCTGGAAGTCCAATGCAACCAAGGCCTTAGCGCAATCCTGCCGTAATCGTGGATCGAGTCCCCCTTGGACGATTCCTAGCAGCATTTGATCATTACGCTGGGCAGCCTGACGACAGCGCTCGGCCCAACGAACACTCCTCCAAGTGGCGTCGGCTATTACCTCGCGCTTGTTAGGGAGCGCGACGACATGGTCAAAAGCCATCGCAAAATCGCTGCCCAGCAGTTCCTGAATGGCAATCGAACGCTCGGGAGTGATCTCGAGCGGCGAACCGTCGATGTGAGAGCGAAACGAGACGCCAGATTCAGTCACCTTGACACGGTCAGCTAGGCTGAAAACCTGGAATCCCCCGCTATCGGTTAGAATAGGCCCCGACCACCCCATGAATTCATGTAGTCCGCCGAGGGAGGCGACGACATCTGCCCCTGGTCTCAGGGCCAAATGATAGGTGTTGCCCAGTACAATTTGAGATCCGGTACTGCGCAACCTATCTACATCGACTCCCTTGACCGTCCCCAGGGTACCCACCGGCATGAAAGTCGGTAGCTCTACCGAACCCCTCGGAGTATGCAATCGTCCCCGCCGCGCATTGCTGCCGGTGTCGGTATGCATCAATTCGAAGCGGAACCCGGAGGAAGCCATCAATGCTCCCTGCTCAGTCTCCACGCAACTTCAGATTGGCCTGAGTGAGTTTCTCGCGGACTTCATTCAGGCTCGTAACACCGAAGTTTTTGCATTCGAGCAGATCGTCCCCTGTACGGCGGACCAACTCGCCAATCGTAGAGAGCCCCAATCGGACCATACATTTGCGCGCCCGTACTGACAGATTCAAGTCGGCAATCGGCCGATCCAGAAGTGCACGCTCGTCGTCACTGAGGACTTCAGGATCGTAAGTTGGCTCTTCTTCCCGCCAGGTGGTAGCGAATTGACCGAGTTCGAGGCCCTTGGAAGAAAGCATCTCGCGGATTTCTACAAGCGAAGTCTCGCCAAAATTCTTGCTAGCCAACAAATCCTGCTCGGAGGTTTCACACAGGTCGCCCAGTGTCATGATCCCCATTTTTTGCAGGCAATTGCGGCTGCGCACCGAGAGTTCGAAGTCGCTTACCGGCACGCTAAGCATTTGGGCCATGCGATCCTGTCGGCGACGTGCTTCCTCGTCGTAGTACATATCCCGGGAAGCGTCGGCATCTTTAAAATAGAGCCGGGCCCTTGGGTGGTCAGGATAGACATCCAAAATCCGTTGATAACATTGCTTCGAACGTTCGAAGTGTTCGATGTCTTCGTAAAGCAATCCCAGATTGAGCAAAGTTCCAATATGTGTGGGAAACTGGGCCGCTGCTCTTTCATAAAGTTGGCGAGCGTAATCATCGTTCCCGTGACGATCATTCTCCATCGCCAGGCCAAACAGGGCACCCGAGTGGGTATTGTCTGATTCAACGGCACGTTCCAGCAGAGCCACAACCTCGCTAGGATTGCCACCTAACGCAGAGACAGTCGCAGAGCGCTGGTAAAGATACTCAGCCGTTTGCTCAACGGCTCCCGACAGATTGTCCAATATCAAGAGGGCATCTTGGGCCTTGCCGCAATAGCGGAGTGCCTCGGCCTTGGCGAGTGCTACCTCGTCGCGATTGTAGCCAGCTCGTTCTGACGACTCAAACGCAGTGTAGGCTTCCTCATAGTTATCGAGGGCCATTAAAGCCTTGCCCAAGTAGAAGTGAGTCAGAGCACCTCCATCGGCGCTCCGTAGCGTCTGCACAGCATTCGTGTAGCGACCAAGCAAGTGCTGACATACCCCCAGTCGCACCGATGCAGCTGGTGTGCGCGTTTCCTGCTGTTGCATTTCGCCCACGGCATCGCGCAGGAGTCGGAAGTTGTTGTAATCGGAGGAGATCGCTTTTACGATCTCCCTTATTTCGTTGGGTCCGAAGGTACTATTTGAAAGAACGATTTCTTTGAGATCGATATCGAGGGTCTGTGACATGTTTAGGGTCCCGCTCCTGCAAAAAATGACTTCTGAAAATGTATTTGGTGAGCTAGGTGAGTAAGTAAGTAGGTAACGAGGCTATGGAGGGCATCCAAGTTTTTACCAACACTCAATTATTCACTTACTCCCCGTATTCACTAACCTGTCTAACCTTATAGCCGCTTCCCACAGAGCGGCCCATTCTAAAGAGCCAGCGGTGGGAGTCGAACCCACAACCCCCGCATTACGAATGCGGTGCTCTGCCAATTGAAGCTACGCTGGCAAGTTGCCGAAACTCGCCAAAATACAGCATATGACCCCCGTAGGCAATGGGCGACCATGGGTGTGTGTGCCCCTGCTAGACCCTCTCTGCTGCCAATTTGTGATACAGGGCCAGAGTCTGTTCAGCCATGAAAGACACGTGATGCCGACCAGTAATCCCGCTCTTGCCTTGCTGGCCAAGATCCGCTGCTAGGCTGGGATTCGAGAGAATCTCAAATAACTTCTCAGCCAAGTCTGCGGTATCGAGGGGTTCAAAGAGTAGCCCGCCACCGGTCGCTTCTATCATCTCAGGAAAAGATCCGTGCCGAGGGAGCACAACAGGAACTCCGTTCGCTTGGGCTTCTAGTGCGGGAAGGCCTTTGCTTTCTCGATAGACCGTAGGAGTGCTGAAAACATCCAACGATTGGAGAAGCTGGATCTTCTGCTCGCGGTTTAATTCTCCGTGATAGTGGAAGCGTTTGGCCAGTGGGCCGGCAGCTACCCTACGCTCAATTCCGCTTAGGTAATCTCGGTCTCCTTTTCCGAGATATCCGGCGGCATGCAAATCAAACTCGGGACAATCCGGTCGTCCTGCGAGTTGCTCGCAGGCTTCGATCAACAGATGCAATCCCTTGTCTTCACAAATTCGTGCTAAGTAACCAACAAGCTGAGGCTTGCCATCTTGCTGACCAACCCGCTCGCCATGCCCCGTCAGATCGAGGCCATGCGGGATAACGTGGACGCGCTCACGCGGAACGTCCAGGTAATCGCTCATCTCATCGGCGTAATAATTATTGAGTGCCACGAAGGCATCGACGTCGGCAGAGCGTTCGCGTAGCAACTGGCGAGCCTGTGAATAATACGGTTCGACAAGTTTCTCCAGGAAAATATCTTCGCCCGAAAGCGAGCACACGACCGGCGGACCACACCGCTCGGCTATCATGCGTGCCAGCCCCAGCATCATCGAGTTGGACAGATGCACCACTTCAGGCTGCACTTCGTCGAGCAGCCAATCCACGAGTTTTTCCAGCTCCTTGCGTTGGTTGCCCTGCTCCCCATGGAGCATTGAGACGGTCAAGTCACCTAGTTGCGAGGGGTCAACGCTGCCGGAGAGTTGACTGATCGCTCCCAGCAGGGCAGGGTGGTCCAATAGCTTGTCAAACCAGCGCGGCGAACTGCGAAACCACGACCACTTCTGCTGCAAGTAAACATTGATCCCGCCAAAGAAAACTCTGGATTGACTCACATTCACCTCGTCGGTGCGTAGCGGCGTATAGATCGGCACGAGCACCAAATCTTCCCCCATCCGCAACAACTCCGCCGCCAGGGTGTTGTCGTGCAGACAACTCCCGCAATACATTCCCGCAGCACCGGCAGCTAGGTAGGCGATTTTCAAAGAGTGAGTTTCCGGTGCAAAGATTCAGGCCCTAGTTGCCGCCTGTGTCAACTTCCTTTCAAGCCACGGGTCAAGATCATCAAATATCTTACCTGGTCGACCGTCGAAGACGCGACCGATCAACAAATCCACCAACTCTGCCTGGTGTTCTGGATACTCTTGCACGAATTGGCCAACGCGAAATTCGCCTGAATAAAAGGCATGTACCAGTTTGCGGATAAGATTCGTTTGACGGGAAAAGTCTGCGACCCAACGGCCTAGCATAGTCGCCGAGAGGTCGTTCGTGCGTAGTCCGTCAAGGATCGCATCGGCAGCCAGCTCTCCGGATTTAAGCGCAAAATAGACTCCTGAGGAATAAATGGGATCGATGAAACCCCAGGCGTCTCCTACAAGTACCCAGCCGTCTCCCGCCGAGCGATCCGTGGAGTAGGAAAACTCCTTCACGACGCGGAGTTCATCGGCTGGTTCTGCTGATGCGAGCCATTCGCCAAGCGTTGCACAGTTGGCAAGTTCTTCGTCGAAGACCTCTCTAGGTGTGCCACGTCCACGGAGTAGGTAGTCGTTATCACCCACTAGCCCAACGCTGACCAGATTGTCGGCTTGCGGGATGTACCAGAACCAACTCCGATTCTCTGTTGTTTGCAGGATGACGGTTTTAACGCCACCCCCTTCGGTATCGACTTTGCCTCCGCGAAAATGACCCCATATGGACGTCTTTCGCAAATTGGGATTCATTTGCTTCAGGCCTAGCTTGGCGGCCAACAAGCTCTGTTGTCCAGTCGCGTCCACCACGACTCTTGCCTCAACCTGTCGAATTTCACCCTCGGGATTCTGAAGCCGAACGCCAACAGCCCGATCACCCTCCATGATCACATCCAGAGCACGAGTCTGATCTCGACACTCCGCCCCGTGCTGGGCGGCGTTCTCAAACATGAGTTGGTCGAAGTCGGCCCGATTCACGTGCCACGTCTCACTGCAGTCTCGGTCATCATGTGAACGAAAATAGAATGGGGCTGATTCTCTTCCAGTACTGTTGACGAATTGGACCCCGACCTTTCGTGCGTAGACGTCGCGCTGAAGCTGTGGCAAGATACCCAGCCGCTCGAATATCCAATACGTTTCCGGCATCAACGACTCGCCGACATGCGGGCGAGGCATCGCGGCCCGCTCGACAAGCAAGGTTCGATGTCCTGCTGCCGCTACTAAGGTGGCTACGGTAGAGCCCGCAGGACCAGCACCCAATACCACACAATCGTACGAGGATTCAATTTCACGCATATTCTTGCAACGGCCTTCAGAGTATAACGATTTCGAGCAGTTCCACGGCTGGCTTCTTGTCAACGAGTATTCGTGCCGTGCGACCAAAACAGTTGGTCTCACGTTCCAGCTTCAGATACTTGCGAAGCGCCGGCCCTGCAGTGACTCGCCACAATTGATCAAGTTCCACATCGCGCATTAGATGATGGCGAATCATGATTCGTCCCAAAGGAAGTGCCTGGGACTCGATCTCCATGCGGACGATTTTCGGGAGTCCGTTCAGATCGATTCGCATGATCCCGAATTGGACTGGTGCGCCGTCGCGTTGGAGAGAAAGCACGATGTGACGTGAGTAGTAATCCATGTCGTGACGCTCTCCGAGTACACTCAGGGTCACGAGACTATTGTGCCAGGCTTCGACTGTTACCGTCATGTGGTCATCATGGGCCAGCAATGCCTTGAACTGCTCAGGGAGATCACCAGCGGTTACTTCCTCGAACTGACCGACATCAGCAGTCGTTGAGTAAAATAATTCGCAAAGTTCCGCGATCATAGGGAGTGCTTCGTTTCTCATCAAATTGTAAACTTCGAAGGATGAGTGATTGGCGAAAGAGCGAATGAAAGTGCAACCTTAGTCATCACCCGACTCATGCATGGGCTGCATTCTTCAAACCAGTGGAATTCGCTTGGCTCAATCGTCTATTTTACCTCTCGTAAGAATTCTTTGAAACTGAATCTCCGAAGGTAGAAGCCCCAAAAAGTACTGTGTCTACCAAATAATGTAACAGTCGATTAAGACACTCCGGTTCGATCTCGTCGGCAATGGATAGTGCATGCGACTGATGATCGGCAATCAATTTATCCGCCTGCGTGAAGACATGAGCTTGCGTGTACAGCTCGCGAACTCTTGTAACTCTCTCGGCGCTGGGTAGTGACGAATCGACGAGTTGCAGTAGTTCCTGACGCCTAGTTTCTGGGAGTCCTGCGATAGCCAACGCCCACAGTACGGTGGGACGTCCACCGAGGGTATCCAGCCCGGCATGCAACTTGTTGTTTTGATCCCCTTGCCAATCCTTCAAATCATTCAGGATTTGAAAGGCAATGCCCAAATGCCTGCAGAACTCTTTAAGCCGGGATTGAGATTCTCCCAAAGGTCCAGCACATCGAAGACCGCTTAGCAAGGCGGCCTCAAAGGCAGGTGAAGTTTTGAGTGCGTAGATTTCCAGGGCGTCTTGAGTCGAGAGGAGCTTGTTGCGAGCGTCACGCCACAAGAGCTCTGCCCCTTGGCCTTCACTCAACCGTAGATGCGCATCCGCCAAGATATCGACTATGTCTCCAACGACGTCCGCGCCGAGCGTAGACGACTCGCGACTGACCAGACTGTAGCCTAAGCCTATTAGGTAGTCGCCCACATTGATCGCGGTTGGCAATCCATGTGCCCTGTGAAGCGTAGGACGGCCGTAGCGAAACTCATCGGCATCCTCAATGTCGTCATGCACGAGCGAGGCTTTGTGAAAGATTTCGATCGATAAAGCAACTCGGCGAACCGCATCAGGAATTTGTGGTTGACCCCTGAAGGACGACGTCCCTGGTATCGTATCTCCGTTCATAGCCTGAAAGGCAGCAAGTGTGATGAATGGTCGGGCATACTTACCACCCAATGCCAAAAAGTCATGGGCGATGGCCTCCGTCGCAGCAATCGGTTCTAAGGCAGATGCGCCAGCTCCATTTACTTCTGCGAGGCTTGGGCCTTTCCGCAGCCGCGGGACAAGCCGAATCAATTCAGCAGGTTCAAACATGGCGCGTGCAGACCGCAAGAGTGCCGCATACTCTGGTTCGTGCTGGTGGCGATTCGATGGAATCACATTCAAGAGTTCCTCCACCCACTCAGAGTCGAATTGGGTCGCATCGTTTTTGCTCAAAAGTGGTACAGCCAAAGCGGGTATTCCCGCTAGCAAGATCATCTCGAGGGCTTTCTCCAACACATCGAGACTTGCCACTCCAACGATCGCTTCGATTGAATTGTCGAACAAGAGTTGCATCAATTCTGGAGAGGACTCGGCAGCAAGCACCTTCATTCCTAAGGACTCTGCTTGAATTTGAACATCTGCGAACCCACTTTGACGCCCCTGGCCGTTAGTCGACACTTCTGGCAACAATAAGAGTCGACGTGTAAGAGGTATAGAGATTACTCGCTCTCGCCAGAATTCGTTGGACAGCACAACCATTGTCCAGCCGACATAGCATTCGGGTAGCTGGAATTCGACCAAGACTTGACGGGCAGCGGTTTCCAGCTCTCTCCGGGAGAGAGGTTGGGAGAGATCGAAAATCTCGGCATGAAGGCGGCATGCGTGGCGGAGAACATTTCGCAATTCAAGGCTTTCGGGAACCTGCATTCGATGGATTGCCGGAGAAGCCATCCGAGCGGAAGGCTTGGCGATCAGCTCCTCCATCTGGAAATCGGTAGAGTTTCCTGCCACAGTTGTTCCTTTTTCCCTTGAAATTCTATTCGATCCGATTCCAGAAAGCCCTAATTCAAGATTCACCGAAGTACGCCCAAAAAGATGATGCGACTTTAGCCGATCGAGCTTCCCTACTAAGCACTAACCGCATCAACCTCGGTTGACTTAACCCTACTAGCTTGGCATGCAACAGCCAAAGCCCTGACAGCCAAGCATCTATTTAGGAGGGGATCATAATACCATACTTTAGGGGGATAGAAAGCGACAAGGGCGGGGTCCAAAGCAGGCACCGCAGAGATTGCGCCGACTAGCCAATAGAGGCCGTCCTCAACGCTTTTTTGGGCACTAAGACTCCTCGAGGAAAATGGGAGGAGCGCTTCGATTGCCAGGGAAGTTTCTTCGACACTGCCAGTGAGATGTTCTTCGCTGTCTTCGGCTTTACTCTGGGGTGGTCGCTTCCTCTCTGGTACACATACGGCACCCCAGCCACCAGCGGGATACTGCACGTCAGACAGCCACCGGACAGCCAGTTGGGCCGTAGTCGTCTGCCAGACTTGCATCTCGTTGAATACTCGCAGAACTTGAGTGGTACCAACAACAGGATTGGCTCTTTGCGGGTGAAGTTCGTTACCACTCCAGCGGGGCCACCAACATCCATCGGGACGCTGATTAGAATTTAGATAGGCAAGTCCTTTGAGCAATCCTCGCTCGATGGCGCGGATTAGCGGATGGCTGGCGGCTGTCTGGCGAAGAATCTTTTTCCAGGCGTTGAGGGCCAACATCGATTGAGATGTAACATCGGTCGAGCTGCTTTCCCATGCAGACTTACCAGACCCTCGGAAAGCGAGAGCCCATCCGCCATCACGGTTCTGTCTTTTGAGCAACCAGCGAATGCCATCCAGTGCCGCACCCGTAACCTGAGCTGTTCGGCTACGTGGCCAATGTCCGCGCCAGTCTGCCAAGTTCAAGAGTGCCCCTGCTGTGTCGAAAGAATTAGGCATCGCTCCCGGACTATTAGAAGATGGCCAACCCCCTTCACCGCTGAGTGAGGAATGGTTGTCGGACAATTGCGCCGAAAGCAACCAGCTAAGAGTCGCCTCGGAAGCGGGAGTGGGATTACCGTCACGGCTACCGAGGCTTTCGTTAAAATCCCAATCCAGAGCCTGAATAGCCAGCACAGTGTTCGAGACATCCCTATCAGGACACACGGCCCAACTTCCATGGGATCGCATTGAGCCCAACAGGAAATTGATTCCTCGACGTACGATAGGAGTATCCGCTTGTTCCTGGCTTGCAAGGCACGCAATCACAAAACTCGTATAGAGCATAGAGGCCGAGAAACTCCCGTCACACGATTGCACCCGAGCCAGTGCATTGTGGCTTGAGCTCTCAGCTTGGTGGCGAATCCATTTGGCTACAGGATTCCTGGAGGGAGAATTGTGGTGCTTCGCCTGCCCCACCGAGATGATTAAAGGCAGAGAATAACGAAATCCCCTGATCGCTCGTAATCGATAGCAGGAGTTAGGTAGGCAAGCCCATTCAAACGGGAGTGATGGAACTTTCCGCCAAGAGATATTGCCCGCCATCGCACAGACCGACAGGATCGCAGCCACGAATGGTTTGTCGTCCGCAAATTGTTTCTTTAGGCCTGCGATCCCCCCCTGTGCTTCAATGTAGCCGTCTGCGCTGTGCAGTAGGTCTGCATACTTAGCGGGGACCCCTGTTAGATGAAAGGCCGCCTTAACCATGATGGTCGCAGCCAAAGTCGATTGGCCGAAGTCGGCATCACCCCAGCCACCGTCTTCGTTTTGCTTTTGAGCAAGCCAGCGCAGACTATTAGAAAGCAACTCCGACAACTCGCTGCGAACTAGCATTCCAGAGTGCCAGCTATTTTTCAAAAGGGACCCATCCTCAGGCGTGTCATCGACATGGCGTTCTGCCAGAACGAGCGCACTGACAGCCGCAGCCGTACACAAAGGCGAACTGGCAAGTTGACCTGTCCAGTGATCGTAATTGCGCAGAGCCAGAAGTTGCTGACGTGCGGTGGAGTGAGCATCTGCAAGTTGCTCACGTTCGACATGCATGGTCATACGAGCCGATCGGCTCCGGGGGTTGGCGGGATTGCCGGTGCTGCCCACCGGTATGTACTCTATTTTAGGCAAGGCACGCGGACCTGTCGAGCAGGCCCAATTGGCTGTTTTCACGCAGATTTCAGGTGATTCGGTAGGCCTGTATCTATCCAGCCGATTAGTATTTCTCCTATTATGAGAGAGATTCGTCAAGAACTTTCGGTGCTTTGCTCTACTCCTGAAGGAAATTGGAAATGCAACAACTAACTGTAAGTCGATCCTTTTGCCTTGTTATTTTCCTTGCCATCTTTGCAGTACTATCTCCATGTGCGTTTGCTTCGGACTGGCCTCGCTTTCGGGGGCCCAATGGTTCAGGCGTGAATCCTGATTCCGAGCCAACACCCACTACTTGGACCGACTCCGAAAACGTCAAGTGGGACATCGATTTGCCGGGCCCCGGTTCCTCTTGTCCGATTGTTGTTGGAGACAAAGTGTTTGTCACTTGCTGGAGCGGTTACGGACTCGACCGGAATGAGCCGGGCGATCAGGCCGCCCTCAAGCGTCATCTGGTGTGTGTCAATCGTCAGAATGGTGAAGTGTTGTGGGATCAAGCGGTTGATCCTTACCTGCCCGAAGATGAATACGGCGGAATGTTTGCCGAGCACGGCTATGCGTCGCACACACCGGTCTCTGATGGTGAATACGTCTTCGCATTTTTTGGCAAGACGGGTGTGGTAGCTTTTGATATGGATGGCAAGAAACTTTGGCAAACCAGCGTTGGCACAGAATCGGGGATTCAAAACTGGGGCACGGCATCAAGCCCATTGCTCTACAAGGAACTAGTGATTGTTCCTGCCACAGCCGAGAACCACGCTCTTGTTGCGCTCGATAAGCATACCGGTAGCGAAGTGTGGAAGCAGGAAGCCGAAGGCTTTGAAGGAACTTGGGGTTCTCCGATTTTAGTGAACTTGCCTGGCGGTGATCAGGAAATCGTCCTGGGAGTTCCTGGCGAGATATGGGCCTTCCATCCTGACAACGGGAAACTCAAGTGGTACTCGAAGGGACCTGGGGCTAATTCCAACACGTCGAGTGTGGTTGCAGCTGATGCTGTAGTCTATGCCCTCGGGGGACGCGACGGCGATACCGTCGCTGTTAAAGCGGGTGGCAAAGGGGATGTTTCCGAATCAAATATTCTATGGTCCAGCGGCGAACGTGGCGGAATCGGTTCTCCGTTAGTGCATGATGGCTTGATCTATTGGGTCAGCCGCGACATTGCTACCTGCATCAATGTCGAAAAGGGAGAGCAAGTCTACCAAAAGCGACTCGAAGCACCGACTGCAACCGAGCAACCCGCAGAAGATTCCGGTGGTCGTCGCGGCGGCGGTTTCATGAATCAGAGTTACTCTTCCTTGGTCGCCGCTGATGGTAAGTTGTACTTCATGACCCGAGCAGGGGTGTGCTATGTTCTTGCACTCGGTCCAGAGTTCAAGCAAATTGCAGCAAACAGATTCGGCAACGACGAGGGGGATTTTTCGGCATCTCCAGCGATCAGCGACGGAGAATTGTTTTTCCGATCTAGCAAGAAGCTGTACTGTGTGTCAGCGAAAGACTGAAGAGGCCGCTACACATAATTCATTCTCCCAATTGTCCCAGCGATGCAAGAAATTCGCTCATTTCGCCTGCTGCGTGGGAGTCTCCTTGAGTTCGTGCAGCCTCAATGCCATCGCGTAGCACCGTGCGGGCTTCTGCGACCCGATCCAGGCGTACGAGTTGCTGTCCAGCCATGAAAAATGCCGGAACGTACGGAGGTGTCTCGCCATAAAGATCGGCAAGGCGCCCTAGACTCGCAGAATTGTTTCCCTCTTTATCCAACTCCATCGCCAAACTGTACCGCAGAAAAATGTCCTGCGGATCATCTACCAACATGGCCTCAATTTTTTCGCGGCGTGTGCTCATGGTGTGCTCAGAATTCTCCTGTGATCTTGATAATGGTGCCTTGGTTGGGCTTGGCCCCAGAACCAAACGAAGTCACGAGCATGGATCCATCCGAAGCGAAGACCATACTTGTTGGTCGGAAGATGCTAGCGATTTTCACGGCTCGGCAGGCAGGCTGACATTCCCAGCGGGCATCGTCCAGTCGGTACACTCCACCTTCTTTAGTCTTCTGCCAAGCGAAATCAATGGCGTAAATTTGCCCTGACGGGCTGTAAGCCAAACCGACCAAGTCAAACAAGCCAGTCTCCAGTTGCATTAGCTTGGTTCCAGAAATTGGGGACAGAAAGACCAGTCGTGAGTCTCGCGTCTCCTGGAGATCGCCCACGTCAGTAGCTACGAGAAACTGCGATCCTGCAGAGTTCACAGGGCTCAAGCATATCCCCACAGGACTTCGCATTTCTTGATTTTTGAGAAGTGGCCTGAACGAATCTAGGCGATTGGCTTCGAGTGCACAGTAGTATATCTGTCCCGG
Organism: Bythopirellula polymerisocia; assembly: GCF_007860015.1. Lineage (GTDB taxonomy): Bacteria > Planctomycetota > Planctomycetia > Pirellulales > Lacipirellulaceae > Bythopirellula > Bythopirellula polymerisocia. The sequence goes on along the minus strand of NZ_SJPS01000006.1, from coordinate 332,517 downwards.
AACAGTTCCAGTTCCGCTGGAGAAATACGCAACTGTCTCACCCATTGCCAAGTTATGGAAACCAACAGTGTTGCCATCACTGGAATCAGCCAGTGGTCCCACAGTGTGATCCGTCTGTTCGGCTACCAAGGTTTCCCCATTCGCAGGTAGCACATAGACACCAGCATGCTCCTTACTCTCTTCCAGGACTCCACCGACGACAATCAGTTTTGAAGGGGTTAGAAAACCGAGTGACCAAGGACCGATCTCAATCGAATTCTGATTTCCAAATGAATGCGTAGCAAGTCCACTGAGGACTTCACGGGTGTCTGATGGGGAATCGAGAGAAAAACGCAATACGCGTCCCGCAGCACTTTCCGCGAAATAGAATTCATCGGTCGAATCTTTCTCGGCAGCCGGTCGCAGTGCCAACCCACATGGATTGTCCAATCCTTCAAGAATCACTTCTGTCTGATGTCTTGCCGACTCATCGCCACCCGCTGGAGTAAGTGATACTTGTGCACTTGCGGTTGTGTGTTCACCAAAAAATAAGCAAATCGCTGCAGCGAGTGTGACAACCGCCTTCATGGTTTTTTCCCTGGACCAATTTGAGAGCTGAAGGGCAGAGTTATAGCAGCTTCACGAAGCCAAACCGTGGGCCGTCTCGTATTCGGTGATTTTGGCCTCATGCTGTAGCGTTTGGCCGATATCATCCAGGCCCTGGAGCAGGCAGTGACGGCGAAATGGTTCAACATCGATTCTTGCAGAAAAGCCATGTGCGTCGCTCAATTCCTGCGAGTCCAAATCCGCAGTTAGGGCATAGGGTGTGTGCTGAGTGGCACGCTGAAAGAGCTCTTCAACTTCTGCTTCGGACAGTCGAATCGGCAACATGCCATTCTTGAAACAGTTGTTGTAGAAAATATCCGCGAAGCTGGGGGCAATGATTACGCGAAACCCGTAGTCCTCCAGTGCCCAAGGGGCATGTTCGCGGCTTGAGCCACAGCCAAAGTTCCGTCGCGCTAAAAGAATACTAGCCCCTTCTGCCTGGGGTTGGTTGAGTTCGAATTCAGGATTGGGTGACCCATCATCGAGCTGAGACCAATCCCAGAATAAAAACTCGCCAAAACCGGTCCGCTCGATCCGCTTGAGAAACTGCTTAGGGATAATCTGATCGGTATCAACATTGGCCCGATCCATGGCGACGACTTTGCCGGTGTGGGTAGTAAAAGATTTCATAGGTCTATTAAACTGGATGGTTGTTATTACTGCATATGCAGTTTGTATTCGAGAAAAATAATTTGGATCCGCATTCTATTTCCAATCGCGGATGTCTACAAAATGCCCGGCGATCGCGGCAGCTGCAGCCATAGCCGGAGACACAAGATGGGTGCGGCCTCCTTTGCCTTGGCGGCCTTCGAAATTACGGTTTGAGGTCGAAGCACAACGCTCGCCAGGCGCGAGCTTATCGGGATTCATCGCCAGGCACATGCTGCAGCCCGCTTCGCGCCAGTCGAAGCCCGCCTCGCGGAACACCTTGTCGAGTCCTTCCTGCTCAGCTTGTATTTTGACTTGGCCACTGCCAGGAACAACCATTGCGTTGACGTTCTCTGAAACCTGGTGTCCTCTTGCTACGGCGGCGGCGGCCCGCAAATCTTCGATGCGGGCATTGGTACACGAGCCGATGAACACACGGTCAAGTTTCAAATCAGTGATCGCCTCGCCTCCCTTGAGCCCCATATACTCAAGCGCCGCCGCGGCCGTTTTTTGCTCCGTGGTATCGGAGAAGTCGGCGGGCTTGGGGACGTGTGAATTCACTGAGACGACCAGTCCCGGATTGGTACCCCAAGTAACTTGTGGGGCAATATCGGCAGCCTGGAATACGAGCGACTTGTCGTACTCGGCTCCCGGATCGGTCGGCAACTCACGCCACTTGGCCACTGCCGCGTCAAAATCTTTCGGCACAAACTTCCGACCACGCAAATACTCGTAGGTCGTGTCATCAGGGGCGATCATGCCTGCGCGCGCTCCTCCTTCGATCGACATGTTGCACACGGTCATGCGGTTTTCCATCGTGAGCGAACGTATTGCCTCTCCCGTGTACTCAACACAATAACCGGTGCCGCCATCGGTTGTGATCTGGCCGATCAGGTAGAGAATCAAATCTTTGGCCGTCACCCCTGGTTTCAGTTCACCATCGACACGGAGTTCTAAGGTCTTCGGCTTGTCCTGCAACAATGTCTGCGTCGCGAGCACATGTTCGACTTCGCTTGTGCCGATGCCGAACGCCAATGCCCCAAAAGCTCCATGAGTTGAAGTGTGGCTATCACCACACACGATGATCATCCCAGGCTGAGTGTATCCAAGCTCCGGACCGATCACATGTACAATCCCTTGCTGGGCATCATTGAGATCGTAGTAGGTAATGCCGAACTCTTTGCAGTTTGCGCGAAGCGTGTCGATCTGTTGCTTGGAGATCGGATCAGCAATCGGTAGGCTGCGGTCGCTGGTCGGCACATTGTGATCCGCCGTGGCGACAGTCCGCTCTGGCCTGCGTACCAGGCGATTCGCAAGGCGCAATCCCTCAAATGCCTGGGGGCTAGTCACTTCATGGACCAAGTGCAGATCAACGTACAGAATCGCCTGCCGCCCAGCTTCTTGGTGGACGACATGGTTATCCCAAATCTTCTGAAATAGTGTGCGTGGCTTCATGGGGTTTGTTGGTTGAAACTCTGTCAACAGCGGAGCCTAGAGGTGAATCTCAATTCCTTCTGGCTCGCCAAGTGGTTGGGGAATCCCTCATTTTACGCCTTAGGGGCTTTGAGCGAAAGACACCCAGAATACCGTTGAAGTTCAGCCAGCACTGCCTGGTTGATGGTCAGCATTGGGCTAGGTTCAAAATTGCCGGGGGAAGTAGACTTTGTTCAGTGTGGGCCATTCAATTTGCGGAGATAAATTCCATGCAAAAAATCTGTTATCTAATTACTTTCACTTGTGCCATTCTTTTTTTAAATAGTGCCGTTCTCGCCGAATCGCAACAGGATGAAATTAAGAGTATACCCTCCGACAACGATAAAGTTGTTTCCACTTCGAGTCGGCAGATAATGGTCCGCGTCCAACTGGCAGAAGTGTCAGTTAGTAATCTTCGCAAACTAGAACTCGACTTCTCGGAGTTTCAAGAGAACGAAGTTGTCAAACTGTCGGCCTCCGACGCATTTAGGTTAGGCAATCGCCACATGTACTCATCCGGCCAATTTAGTGGATTGCTTGATGCAATGGTCCAAAACGGGATTGCACGCATCTTGGCGGACCCATGCATTGCGACTGTAGATGGCAGAACAGCATCGTTGTCGGTTGGTGGCACAGTTAACATCGCCGACCAAGAGAGAAACATAAAAAAAGATCAACCAACATTCATTCATGTAGGCACAGATTTGACAGTCCTGCCCACCTTTCTGACGAATGATCGAGTATCAATCGATCTAAAACTCAGTTGGTCGGAACTTTGCGGTAACGATAAACCACTCGGTTGTAAGCGAAAATATGAAATCGATACTTCTCTGGAAACCGAAGTGGGGAGTTCTTTTCTCTTGTCATCTATTTCATTAGTAAAACAAGCGGATGCCGCCGACGAGAAAGAAACCGCATTTCTTCTGTTGGTTACACCAGAACTCGCCGAGCAAACCGCCCTCGTGAAGCATTCGCGGACCAAATAGTTGCCCCCCCCCTTTCGCTCCTTGGTGCTTATCAACAACCTCCACGACTGAAAACTTTGTAGGCGCGTTGTTATTCAATTCAGGAATGGCCTCGAATTCGATAGAATCTCGCCTGATTGGTGAAACAGAATCGAACTCAGCTGGGAAGCAACTCGACGAGGCATAGCCGAGTCGAAGGCGAGTCAAAAACGGGGGAGTTGCACTGAGGGCATCTACTGCTAGGTTGGTTTCTTTTTATCCAACTCATTGAACATCTGAGTCGTGCCTCAGAAAATCCAGGCAACACATCGCGTAAAAATGGCGCCACTTACCCACAGATTTTGGCGAATATCCGTGGATTATTCTCAATTCATTTCCAGTTGGAGTTTCGGGCAACCTGGGTCGGTAAGATCACTTCAGAATCCAAGCGAGAAAAAGCCATGGCTGACAATTCTCAACCTTTAGCACGTCTTAAAAGTCTGGATGCCCTGCGGGGATTCGATATGTTCTGGATCATTGGTGGGGGTGCCATCGTTCACGAGGCAGCCCAGTTGACGAAGTGGTCGTGGTTGGAGTGGATGAGTGGTCAGCTTCATCATCCGGAGTGGCACGGATTTACGTTTTATGACCTGATTTTCCCGCTGTTCTTATTCCTGGCGGGTGTGTCCATGCCGTATTCCTTTGAGAAGCGCCTGTACCGGGGAGACAGCAAGAAACTGCTTTATCGACACGTCTTGCTCCGCGGGTTGGCACTGGTGGTATTGGGCTGGGTCTACAATGGCCTGCTCAATTTCGATTGGGAAAACTTGCGTTATCCGAGTGTGTTGGGACGCATTGGATTGGCCTACCTCTTCGCAGCATTGATAGTGCTTAACGCAGACACACGAGGCTGTCTGCTGTGGATCGCTGGACTGCTCGTTGGTTACTGGGCGGCGCTGAAGTTCATTCCCGTCCCCGGCTTCGGAGCCGGCGATCTTACCCCCGGCCACACATTCACTGACTACGTGGACCGCCTGCTGATCCCTGGCAAAATGTTGTATCCTGGGAAACGCGATCCTGAAGGGCTGTTAGGCACAATTCCAGCTATTGCAACTGCCTTGGCGGGGGCCGTCGCGGGCCAGTTTCTCAAAAAGGCCCAATACTCGGGTGCCGTGAAGTCGCTCCTAATGGCGGCGGCAGGTGTGGCCTGCCTGGTGGCTGCCTGGCTATGGAATTTTGAATTCCCCATCAACAAGAATCTCTGGACGAGTTCGTTTGTACTCCATTGTGCGGGCTGGAGCCTGCTGCTGTTGGCCTTGTTTTATCTGGTAATCGACGTGTGGCACATTGGCGGCTGGTCGTTCTTCTTCGTGGTGATTGGCAGCAATTCCATTTTGATTTACCTCTCCCAGCATATGGTCGATTTTAGCCATACGGCGAATTCCCTGTTCGGAGGACTAATCAGCCTTACAGGTCAGTGGGAACCGCTGTGGGGTACCGTCGCCTATCTTGCGGTAGAATGGATTCTGCTCTACGTGCTGTATCGAAATCGGATCTTCCTGCGTGTTTAGAGTGCAGGAACGCTTTTGTTCACGGTAGTGTTGCAGTCGCAGCTAGTGAGAGATTAATCCTAGAGTTCAAGCCTACCGCTTGGCAGCTCAAAATAGCGCTTTCTTGCGAAGCAGAGTTCTCAGTACATTAAGAAGGCAGGTGTCGCAATTGAAAATGAAATGCAGCTCTTTTTAGAACAGAGCTGCTAAGTCCCCTCTATACAGCCAGCACTAAGCCGCTCGCCTGGTGGCGGAAAGAGGGGCATCGATTGGTATAGCAATGGTAGGCCGCAACACGGGGATTATCTCGGCCAGCGCTGAGCGGACTGTGTTATTGGGCTCGTCGAGGATCTCGCTCAAGCTGCGGATATCGTGCAGTACTTCCATCAGATTTCGGGGGCGGCCGATGGCGGTCATAATCTTTTCGTGGCCGGTGGGGAGATGCTGTTCTTCGATGCCGTATAGTTCTTCATAGAGTTTCTCGCCGGGGCGCAAGCCCGTGACGGTAATTTCTATATCTTCGTCGACTCGCAATCCCGAGAGGCGGATCATATCGCGGGCTAGGTCCAAGATGCGAACGGGTTCGCCCATGTCGAGCACAAAGATTTCGCCGCCACGACCCATGGCACCCGCTTGAATGACCAGCTGGGCCGCCTCGGGGATCAGCATGAAGTAGCGGATCATGTCGGGGTGCGTGATCGTGACGGGGCCACCATTCGCGATCTGCTCGCGGAAGATGGGCACCACACTGCCGGCGGAGTCGAGCACGTTGCCAAAGCGGACCGTGACCAACCGACAGGGAGAGGTTCCCGCTTTCGCCTCGACGTATTGTTCGGCCAATCGCTTGCAGGAACCCATCACACTTGTCGGGTTAACTGCCTTGTCGGTGGAGATCATCACAAAGCTTTCGGCCTCGAATTCTTCGGCCAAGTCCACCATATTCTTGGTAGCGAGTACGATGTTTTTGATCGCTTCTCCTGCATGTGCTTCCATCAGGGGGACGTGCTTATAGGCGGCGGCATGAAAAATTATCTGGGGACGGTAGGTTTCAAAGACGGCTTGCAAGCGGGTCGCATCGGTCAAGTCGGCGAGGGCAACTTCGATGGAAATGTGTGGAGCCAGTTGACGGAGTTCACGTTCGAGAAAAAACTGCCCCGTTTCCGAGCGGTCGACAATGACAATCTTGGCCGGAGTAAGTTCGACAAGTTGTCTACAAATCTCGGAGCCAATGCTTCCTGCGCTGCCCGATACGAGCACGACTTTACCAGTTAGCCAGTTGCGAATCTTCGCGTCGTCGAGCTGTACTGAGGGACGCTGCAGAAGATCGGCAATCGCCACAGAGCGCGGATTGACGTCGACCTTCTCGCCGACCAATTGTTCATAGCTGGGGAGTACCTTAACGCGGAAATTCTCGCGGCTGGCAAGCTCGACCAGGCGGCGGACTTCCTTACCAGGGAGAGTGCCGCTGGTGATGAGGACTTCCTCGATCTTGTGTTGAATGACGAGCGTAGGAAGATCTGTTTGGGTTCCCAACACGGGGATTCCGGCGATACGACGGCCCCAGTATTCAGGACGATCGTCGAGAAAGCCAACGACGCGATACGGCATGGTGGGGTTACTGCGCAGAGAACGAAGCAAGGCTTCGCCGGCATCGTTTGCGCCCACGATCAGCACGGGACAGCCTTCTTGACTAGAAACTCGGTGCCAGTAGCCATCCCGAACTAGCCGAGGGGCTATCCTCACAGCAGCAAGCAACAAGACTGTGCAGCCCCAGTCAAGCAGCACTACGCTACGTGGGATGACGACGTTGGTAATCAACATGGCGTCGACTAGCATGATGGCGACCGAGCTAATCGTGACCGCACGCACCAACGAAAGCATATCGTGGAACGTCACATAGCGAGCACAGTGTTGATGAATGCGAGCATGTAGCAGAGTCACAACTTTCACAGTCATAACCCACAACAGACTATAGCCGAACGTAAACCGTGCAAATTCATTAAGTGCCCCGTCAAAGCGAACCAGGAATGCCAGATAATAGGCTGCCAAGCAAGGCACTGCTAGCAGTGTTGTAGCGAGAAGTCGATTCTTAATGCGATCCAATTGCATTCCGAACTTAATGAAGACGAGTTTGAGTTGAACGGGCCAACTGCTGCAGGGTGCCACGAGTCGCCCTCTCCAAATCACGCCGAATTTTGGGATTGTTGGGGAATTGCTGATAACACCACTGCAAGTGTGATTCGGCAGCAGTAAATTCTTCGAGTGCCATGAGGCACTTTCCCAACTCATAGCGAATGGCGAATCGGTCCGGTGACAATAGATAGCCTTGCTGGAGACTCTTGACGGCGACTTGCGGACCGGTGAGTTCGAGCTGCATCTTGGCTAGCGAGAGCCACACTCCGCTGGCAGCGTGCGGAGGCATGTCAGAAGTTGCTTCCACAGCCAAGTTGCTCGCATAAGAAAGAATAACTTCTAATTCGGCTGGGTTACCTGTAAGTCGATAGGTGTTCCAGACGGAGTCTAAAGTATCCCACTCAGGTGCGTAGACTTCCAGGAATCTGGAGGCAGGCATCCCGGAGGCAGAAAGGTGGATGATGTGATTGCGATGCGTACCCGCGCCACGGAACGACTTTGTCCAATGTCGCAGCGCCTCTGTCTCATTACCGGCAATTAGTTCTTTCTTACCAACGGCAAATAAAAGCTCGCTGTCGCAGGGACACACTATTAATCCTTGCTGCGCATAGGTGTCATAGGCAGCCTCGGAACTCCCCTCGAGGAAGCACAGTTCAGCAAGACACAAGTAGGATTCGCCTTGGAGGGGACAAAGCTCTAAAGCACGACGAGCGTGGTAGTGAGCCTGATAGAGTAATCGGCAGTGTTCACCAAATGCCTTACGCAACCAGCCGCGAAGTTGATCTGCCGATTGGAATTGACTCGCTTGGGCGGCCTCGCGGATTTGACTGACCGGCATAGCGTTATCGGAAGCGAGTTGCAGTTTTTCGAATGTCCCCAAGAGTAGCGCAGCCAGCCTCGCTTGAGCCCGCGCCGACTGCGGATAGTCTCGCACGATTGAGGTCAGATGCTTGAGCATTGAAGAGCTATTCAAGTTTTCTGATTCATTGAGCGTTTCTTGTTGTCGAGCCGAGGCAAAGGTTTGTTGCGCAGCGGAGCTTTTGCTAGCCAGGCTGGCTCGCAGATAGGTATCCCACTCCAGTGCAGTTTGGCCAGGAGCCAGCAAGGTAGCCACCGCCCAAACACCAGAGAGTGTCACTCCCAGCGATATGTTGAAGCGAGTGATGGGGGCCAAATGCGAGTTGGTAGTGCTACGACAAGGAACTGAACGCGAAAGCTCATACATTCTCAGAAGCGCTGCGACTAGCAAGAGTGTCGTGCAGGTACAAGCCGGTATGAACCACACAAAGTCCACGATCGAGTGGACCACGCTGGCAGCCAAAGCAGCTGCTATGCTTCCGGTCAGGATCTGCAGCTGAGCATTCCTGTCGGCATTGCGCAGAGTCGCAATGCACCAATAGCAACACGTGAAAATCGTGACGGCGAGCAGTATGACCCCAGGTAGGCCGTTCTCGGTGGCGATTTGCAGGTACCCATTCTCGGCGTGCGTGTATTCCATATCAGCTGGCTCAGAGAGATAGGCAGGGTAGATAAAGCGATGCGTCCCCGCACCGGAACCGGTGAGCCAACCGGCGCGAATCGACTCCAGATTCGCGTTCCAGATCGTTTGTCGAGTGGCAATCGAATCGATCTCATGGATCTCTTGCGAGACGAGGCCATCCAGCCGGTTGGTGACATCTCCGTACTTTCCGCTTATTGACAAGGCCGCCATAGCCAAGACCACCATCAGTCCACCTGCCATCAAGTGATTGCTGGTGAAAAGTTTCGCACGGGTATAGATCACGGTCGCGACAAGAATGGCGGCAGCCATCGCCAGGATTCCTCCCCGCGAGAGTGAGGCAAGAATCGTGCAAGCGACTAACAACAAGAGGGCAGCAATTGACCAAGAATTCACCGGACTGGTGGAGTGATTGGTACTCCAGCGCTGACTGGAATTACTCGCTTGCGACCGTCTCGATTTTGGGTTCGCAGAATGGCGCTCCAGCATCACCCAGCCCAATAGCATCGCTAGACCGAGAACCAGGAAATGAGCAAAGTGGTTGCGGTTGGTAAAACCGGCCTTCAATACACTATCGGTGTTCGTGAAGGGATAATCATAGAACCAGAAGAACTTGCCATTCGAAGTGAAGTATTGAATGATCCCAAAACCTGCAACAACGACGGCAGACAGCCCAATCATCTTCATGAGCCGAGCGATGTCATCGGTGGTTTCAAGTCGCTCTGAGAGGGTCACGAACAAGAGGGCATAAGCGATCAAGGTAGCCAGTGCGAGACGAGTCTCCTCGGGAGCAAGGGACAGGGTTTGCCAGGTACCAATGTGGGGGGCCGTAGAACTTGCGTCTGACCACAGCGGCAACAATTCAGCCAAACGGGGAGAAAGTATCGGCATCCACTCGGCAGGGATGGGTACCAATTGAAACACCACCACCAGCGAGGCCAACACGGGTACAATCCAAGCAACAACTCGGGTCGCTTTCGCCTGTGGTAGTACGAATTGCCGCGCGAACCACGCGATGGCCGTCGCCACGCAGAGGGCAACAATCACGAATCGCCCCAAGGGATGTCTCCCGCCAAACAAATGCGGGGCGACAAAGATGATGGCACCAATGCCGAGGTCGACCGTTTTCAACAGCGCAGCGGAGAGCAGCGTTTTCTGGTCTCCGGCTTTCTGGGTGGCAGACCGTTTGCGAGTTCGAGAAGACTTCCCTGTCGACATGGCTTCATGGTCTCAGTGCGACGTTGTTCATGCTGCCCTACGAGGACGAATCGGATCGGTGGAGGTTTCCTTGCGACGAAGTGACACGCCGACCTGAGTCGCTGGATGGGGAACGATCAGTTCCTCAGAGTCGGCATCCACGTCCTCGAAGTCTTGCTCGTCGTGACCATAGCCGTAGCCATATCCATAGCCATACCCGTAGCCTCCGTAGCCATAGGTTTGCGATTCATCAGACAAGGCATTGGCGACTACGCCCAGCACGTTGCAGCCCACAGATTGGAAACTCTCAACGGCCCGGATGACAGAGCGGCGATGATTCTTTTCTGGGCGTACCACCAAAATGGCCCCATCCACCAATTGGCCTACGACCTGGGCATCGCTGACCGCCAACACAGGCGGGCAATCAACAATCACCCGATCGTATTGCGAATCGGCCCAGGCCAGCAGTTCCACAAACTCGTTGCTGCTCAAGAGTTCTGCCGGATTTGGACGTCTTAGGCCAACTGGCAGGACATCGAGTCCCGGTACCTCGGTATGTACTACCAAGTCGGGTGCTGATTCCGCTGGAGAACGTTCGCTGGTCAGCACGTCCGACACACCCGGTCGACCCTTGAGTTTCAACAGCGTAGTAAATCCAGGTTTACGCAGATCGGCGTCGATCACCAGAGTTCGCTTACCCGCCTGTGCCATAGCCACGGAGAGATTTACTGAAATTGTTGTCTTTCCGTCACCTGGTTCCGAGCTAGAAATTAGCAACCGGTCGCAGGAGGAACCCGAGAGCGAAATCGCGGTCCGTAAAGTGCGGAAGGCCTCAGTTTCCACGGAATGCGGCAGCTTGTGCGTGTGTACTGTTTCCATCCCTTCTCCAGGTAGAGGAGAAAGATTGCGGACCATTGCCAACACGGGCACACCCAATTGAGCGGTCAATTCCTCCGGAGAAGAAAAGCGGTCGTCCAAGACGTCTTGCACGTAGACTATTACTGTGCCGACTGCAGTCCCGCTGGCCAGGCAGATAAACACCAGGAACCGAATCTGAGGTGAGACGGGCACGCGGTCGGGAACCGGCTCGCGGACGACAGTCGCCTGAATTGGGGCCTGCATTTGCCGCATGTCGACAGTCGAGATTTTTTCAAACAAGAGATCGTATTGAGCTTCGAGCCTGGTCACTTCGCGTTCCAACATGCGAAGCTGCACCAAGTCTCCGCTATGTTTGGCGGCTTCCTGGCGGGCTTCTTCAAATGAATCGGACATTTGCTGTTCTTTTTGCCAGGTTTGTTGGACCGATTGTTCCAGCATCCGCTTAACCACGGGTCCGATATGCTGCTGAACCATACCGTTCTGTTGTTTGCCCAAATTGGCGCGATACTCTCGCACGTAACGTTCCGAGTTGGCAATACTTTTTTGCAGATCAAGAATGCGCGGATGATTCGGTCCATAAAAATTCGAGAGCGAACTCAATTCGGCTTGCGCCGCGAGCACCTGCTTTTGTTGCTCTTCGATCACACTCAAATCTTCCGAGCTCAACCCCAGTGAAGAGAGCATCATTTGTCGACCAACGGACTCTTCCATCGCGACGAGATACTGATTGATATCTTCGCCTCGTTCCAATGCTCCTTCAACAGATACCAGCGTTGCCTGCAATTCAAGTCGCCGCTGCTGCACGTCCATCAGAGCGTCGTTGAGCCTGAGGGCACGCTGTATGATCGGCTCGACCGCGCTGTCGTCCTGGCCGACGGCCAGATGCCCCACTTGTTGGCTGAAGTCTTGAAGCTCGTTTTGTTTTTCAGTGAGCTTGGCCTCCAACTCAGCTCCTTTTTGAAGAAGGCTGTGGAGCGCGTCGCCAGCAGTTCCTTGATGTTTGTCTTGTACGAATTGCAAGTAGGAATTGATAATTGCCCGCACGACTGCTGCCGCTGCCTCGGGGTGTTTTGAGCGATATGTTACGTCGATAAAATTTGTCTTGCGCGTGACCCGAGCGCTGAGATTCTTTGAAAGCGTCTCGACCCATTTATGCGTCGGTTCTCCCACTAGATCGATAAGATATTGCGGGGAGAGTTGTTTGATGGCGTTTTGCAATACGATGGGAGAAGCAATCAGTTTCTGATTCGTGGCCATCGTATCTTCGGAACTCTCGTGATCGCCAACCGTGGCTAAGTGATCTTGCTTCTGTTGGATGATCAAGAGTTCTGCCGTCGAGGCATACTTCCTGGTCGCCAGCATGTAGTAGGTCGTACCCAACAGAACATGAATGATGATGGCTGTGATGACCACTTGTTTCCGACGGCGAACGATTCCAACGAAACGTGCAATTGCCGAAACCGCGTCGACCGACGGCATGAACTCGGCATCGTTCTGATTCTGATTGAAATCTGTACTGGTCATAGATCGTTGCGGGGCAAGTTAGGTAGGGAGGAAGTGCATTTCTCAGAAGAAGGAACTGCTGGAGAAGCCAATCGTAAAGCGAAGGAAGCTGCTAAATGCGTCATACACTGCCGTCGCAGGAGTTTGCTCAATGCTCACCATATCCCCTTCAGCCAACAGCAGGTTTTCTTTTCCATTCTGCTTTGCCTTCTGCATACTGGCCAAAATCACTACAGGCTCTGGCTCACCGGCAACGGGGCGGATTACGTACACTTTGTCGGCTACCGTGGAACTCGATCCACCTGCCAGGGCAATCGCGTCGAGCAGGCGTAGGTCTTCTGTCGGAGGCAACTCAAATTGCCCCGGCTGCTTCACGAGGCCACCGACGTGGATGCTCCGTTTCTTGCGTGGCTTGACCATCACTACGTCTCGGTCATCCAGGTGGAAATCATCGCGAGCGGAATTTGTGGGCAAGCTAGCCAGGTCGATCCGCTGGGCCACTTGTTCCGAAACAGGAACCACAGGAGATTTCGCTTGGGCCGATGGTGGCCCACTAGGGAAAAGATCTGAATAAGCTGCAAGTTTGACTTCAGCCTCTTCTTCACTTGTAGGAGGCTGAGCAGTAGAACCATCTGCGAATCGGGTATAGCTGTTTGTCCGGGCGACGTGCTGCCGAATGATCTCCACCTCCGTGCCTGCTGCATCCGTCAAGCCGCCTGCCATAGCCAATGCGCTCACGACGTCGCTAGAATTGCGGGGGACCTCATGCAGTCCCGGCTTCTCAACAGCACCGAGAACTGTAATATGGTTGACGGCCTTCTTCTTGATTTCAACAGTGATATTCGGCTGGAGAAAGATTCCCCGCTCAATGGCAGCCTTTGCAATCCGTTCGCTGGCAACTGCAGGATCTAGATTGGCCACTGCCACCGGACCAATCGGAGACACATCGACGAGGCCTTCCTTGGAAACGCGGGCTACTGCTGGCACGGACGCCTCGCCATTGCGACCACTCATGACCGTGACTTCCAACATGTCGTCGGTGCCGATGAGCGAGTTGTCGGATCCTGCACCCGTCAGCCGAGCCATGTTAACCGTCACATCGCCAGGGCTGTGCTTCGCCCGGTATTGATTCGGCAGCTTGGAAGCCCGATACTGCGCCGTCTGGCAACCCGCCAGCCAGCTCCCAATGAGCAGTACGATTGCACCCCATGCCCAGCGACGCGCAGCACTTTCGTCAATTAGCAACGGTCCTCTAGGCGGAAGTTGAGCAGGGAGCATCGAGTTGCTCTCGGGGGTCATGCGGATCAGTTTCTCGAACGAAGCACGAATAGTGGCGGTAGGAATATAGTTTCGTCTCTCCGAGTCGGACATTTTGGCCATGTCTCTAACCAAGCGGAGCGCGCGGGTAGCCACTACCTGGGGAGTCTTTTCACACCCCTACCAATGGGTGGAATACAGATTATGCCGCCCCTTCGCAAGATCGCTTGGCCTTTGCAGGTTACTCAACGAGCCTAAATAGAGAGGCTGCTAGCTAGGCTTATCTGCCTGATGCTGGTACGTTTGCAGTCAATTCCACTTTCACATCGATGTGTACCAGCTTCATCCCGTCTGTGCTCTCAGTAATCCTCTACGTCTGCATAAAACAGAGGGCAGGGACGGCATTTTCTTCACAAAATAGGCCTCCGGGTGGGCCCTTGATGGGCCAGACCGACGGTGGTATCTTATGGAATTCGTTCGGGCAACTCAAAGCACACAGTACCAAGCCGACGCTGGCTTATGTCAGCCGGGAGCAATCGCTATGCAAGCAGACATTCATCCTAAATATTACGAAACCAAGGTCACCTGTGGTTGTGGCAACTCGTTTGTCACGGGCAGTGTTCGCCAGGAGCTGAAGGTCGACATCTGCAGTGCTTGCCATCCCTTTTACACGGGCAAATTGAAGTTTGTCGACACGGCTGGCCGCATTGAGAAGTTCAAGAACAAATTCGCCGCGGCTGGCTATGCCAGCCTCACCAAGGGGAAGAAGGCCAAGGCCGACAAGAAGTAGCTGGGGTTTAGGATGCATTCGAGTCTTTCCTAACCTCTAGCCTCTTACCTCCAGCCCCTTTCCATGCGCGACCTCTTAGAAGAAAAGCTCGCTCGCTTCGTTCATCTTGAGCAGCAGATGTCCGAACCCGAGGTCATGGCAAGCTCCCATTTGATGGCGGCTGTGGCTCGTGAACATGGTTCGCTGGCACGCTTGGCGACCAAGTATCGCCGCTTTAAGGAACTGAACACCGAGATCGCAGAGACCCGGGAGATGATCGACGGACAAGACCCCGACATGCGGGAATTGGCCGAGCAAGAACTTCCCACACTCATCGAAGATCGCGAAAAACTCTGGAACGAACTCCTGGAATTGACACTAGGAGGAGCCGACGCAAACCGTACTCGATGCGTGATGGAAATCCGTGCCGGAACGGGAGGCGACGAGGCAGCCCTCTTTGCCCGCGATCTCTACGAAATGTACAAGCACCACTCCGAGGCGAAGCGGTGGAAGGTTGAGGTACTCGATCATAGCCCCACTGAACTAGGTGGATTCAAGGACATTACCTTGGCGCTCGAAGGGGAGGGGATCTATCGCGAGTTACAGTACGAAAGCGGTGGACATCGTGTGCAACGCGTCCCCCAGACGGAAACGCAGGGGCGCATTCATACCTCCGCGGCGACTGTGGCTGTGATGCCTGAGCCTGAAGACGTAGAAATCACCATCACGCCTGAAGACTATCGGCTCGATAAGTTCTGCGCGAGTGGCCCTGGTGGCCAGCATGTGAACAAGACCGAGTCGGCCGTCCGTCTCACCCACCATGAGACGGGGATCGTAGTCCAGTGTCAGGATGAGAAAAGCCAACACAAGAATTTGGCCAAGGCGCTGCGAGTGCTCAAGACGCGGGTCTACGAAGCCAAGCGGGAAGAAGAAGATAAAAAACGGGCCGATGAAAGGAAGACCTTGGTTGGCTCAGGGGACCGCAGCCAGCGGATCCGCACCTATAACTATCCTGACAATCGCATCACCGACCACCGCATCGGGCTCACACTCTATAAACTGGATCAAGTTCTTGCTGGAAACATGCAACCGGTGACTGATGCACTGATCGATTACGATCGCCAGCAACTCCGCGATGCGTTTGGTGCGGATGAATAGTCCCACGAGAAGTTTGCAAACTCATTTCTGAGGAGATTCCAAGCAATTGGCCGACGAGCAAACCACTGCAGAGCCGTGGACCATCGGGCGACTCTTGACCTGGACGACCGATTTCCTGCGCGGCAAGGGTGCCGACAGCCCTCGGCTAGATGCGGAGGTGCTCTTGGCCCATGCCCGGGGCTGCCAGCGGATCGAGCTCTACACGGCTTTTGCGGAGGAACCTGCTGAGGCCGTTCGCACGGCATTTCGGGAGTTAGTGAGCCGCCGTGCCATGGGAACGCCAGTGGCGTATCTGGTCGGGCAAAGGGAATTTTTTTCGCTCAGTTTTGAGGTGACTCCCGACGTATTGATTCCCCGACCCGAGACCGAGCAACTGGTAGTTCGCGCACTCGACTTGGCAAAAGAAATGAAATCGGCCGAGCCACTAAAGATTGCGGACGTAGGTACGGGGAGCGGCGCCATTGCTGTGTGCATCGCAAAGCATTTTGAGAATTGTAGTGTGACCGCAATCGATATCAGTCCCGCGGCACTAGATGTGGCTCGTCGCAACGCTGAGAAGCACGGCGTTGCCGAGCGTATCAAATTCGTCGCAGGTGACTTATTCTCCACATTATCATCGACCGAAAAGTACTCCCTCGTGTTGAGCAATCCTCCCTATGTCTCTTCGGAAGAAATGGCTGATTTGGCTCCGGATGTCCGCGACTACGAGCCTCATCTGGCACTCGACGGTGGAGAGCATGGCACAGAAGTGATCGAGCGATTGATTGCTCAGTCGCCGGGATACCTGTTGTCGGGCGCATGGCTCCTCTTAGAAGTAGGGGCTACCAATGCTGAGCGCGTGGAGGCGTTAATCTCGCAAGACTCTGAACTGGAGCTTCAAGAAACCTTGAAAGACATTGCCGGCCTGCCGCGGGTCGTGCAGGCGAAAAGAAAGTAGGTGACCGCCGTGGAACAGGCCCTGAAAGATCCCCTTCGCTGGCTGGCACTGGTGATGCTCCGCGAGCCGGAATTACCCGAGTTCGACCAAGTCGCCCGCTTCATCGGCGAGAACTTTGCAAATGCCCCGACGATGGAGGTAGCTGGTTCAACCGAGAATCTATTTACTTGCACCATCGGCGAATACACCGCCGCAGTAACACTGGTCCCTCGACCCGTGCCACCGTCACAGCTGGAAGGCCCTTGTGCGACGGCCTGGTACTGGCCCACGGCATCCGAGGCCCTTCGCGATCACCAAGCTCATCTACTGGTAGCCTTGGTTGACGAAGGAAGCAAGTCGATTGACAAGAGCATTGCTCTCACTCAATTAGTTAGCGGACTCGTTGGATCGGCGGCATCCGAAGGGGTATTCTGGGGACCAGGCCGATTGGTACATCCTCCCCAGGCATTTCTCGAACAGGCCACGCAGCTCACGCCACAGGATCTGCCACTATTCCTCTGGATCGACTTTCGTATTGAGCGAGAGAACGATGGTAATAGCCGGCTCTACACAACAGGGCTAGAAGCACTCGGCAAGACCGAGTTAGAGGTGGCCCATTTCGCGGGCGAGCCGCAGGTGTTGTTGGAATATGCGTACAACTTGGCCCACTACCAACTCTGCAAACAGAAACAGATCAACGAAGGAGACACCATCGGCCTGACCGAAGAAGTCCAGGCGGTGGTTCATCTGGGTAAGTCGATGTTTGATCCGCAGTTAGAAGTGATTCAGTTGGAGTTCCAGTCGGCGGCGGGGTAAGGCAATCTGTCACGCGAGCCAGAAGCGTCAGCGCCTGGAGATACCGCCACAGACTCCAGACGCTAATGCTTCTGGCTCTCCTGGAATAGATTCTTGACGAGGCTTTTTACGCCTGTTTGCCCCTCCGACTACCAGCAAATCCTGCTCGAATCACTCAAGCTCCGCTTGCCAGTGCGAATAACCTGAAATCGAATTTAGTGAGAACCAAGTGCGCAGAACGCGAGTAAGGCCCGCTTCTTAGCCCCTTGGTGGGGAAGTTGGGCTACGATCATGGATTTATTCATCAGTCACGCATCCTACGCTCGCGCTTTTTACGTTTTTGATGTACTTGTAGAGTGTGCCGCGCTCGGCCTTGTAGGCTGGAGCCTGCCAGGCGGCACGGCGGCGCGTCCATTCTTCCTCCGTAAGGTCTACGTCGATGGTGTTGCGCTCGGCGTCGATGATGATCTTGTCGCCGCTTTGCACGAGAGCGATGGGACCACCGACTTGGGCCTCGGGGGTGACGTGGCCGACGATGAAGCCGTGCGAGCCGCCGCTGAAACGGCCGTCAGTCATTAGGGCGACGTCGCTTCCCAGGCCGGCACCCATGATTGCGCTGGTGGGGGTGAGCATCTCGGGCATTCCGGGGCCTCCTTGGGGACCTTCGTAGCGAATGATGACCACATCTCCTTTTTCGATCTGCTTTTGCTCTAAAGCGGCAAGCATATCTTCCTCGGAGTCGAACACCTTGGCGGGGCCGGTGAATTGCAGACCCTCCTTGCCGGTGATTTTGGCCACAGCACCGTCGGGGCAGAAATTGCCCCGCATGATACGGATATGGCCAGTTGCTTTGATGGGGTCAGAGAGGGGCCGCACGACCTCTTGCCCCTTTTTCAAGCCAGGCAGGTCGGCGAGATTCTCGGCAATTGTTTTGCCAGTGACTGTCATACACGTGCCGTCGATCAGGCCTTCGGCCAGCATCAATTTCATTACCGCAGGAGTCCCACCGACGGCGTGCAGTTCTTCCTGGACGAAGCGGCCACTCGGTTTCAGATCAGCCAAGAGGGGAATACGATCGCTCACCGACTGGAAATCATTAATGGTGAGATCTACTCCCACGCTGCGGGCCATCGCCAACAGATGTAGCACGGCATTTGTCGAGCCGCCAACTACCATCGTGATCACCATGGCGTTCTCGAAGGCCGCACGAGTCATGATGTCGCTGGGCTTAATGTCTCGTTCCAGACAAATGCGAATCGCCTCGCCGGCACGCATACACTCATCGAGCTTGTCGGGGTCCTCGGCGGGAATCGAGGAGCTATAGGGGAGGGACATACCCAATGCTTCGATAGCCGATGCCATCGTGTTTGCCGTATACATGCCGCCACAGGCACCAGCGCCAGGGCAACTGGTTCGCACGATCTGTTTGCGCTCGTCTTCGGTTATCGTGCCGGCGAGGAATTCGCCATAACATTGAAATGCGCTGACAATATCACGTTTTTGGTCGTCGCCGTCAAAGTGGGTGAAGCCTGGCTTGATGGTGCCGCCGTAGACCATGATGCTTGGCCGATTAAGGCGACCCATGGCCATGATGCAGCCGGGCATGTTTTTGTCGCAGCCGGGCAGGGCAATGCAGGCGTCGTACCATTGGGCACACATCACCGTCTCGATCGAGTCGGCAATGAGGTCCCGCGACTGGAGCGAGAAGCTCATACCGGAAGTTCCCATCGAGATCCCGTCTGAGACACCTATGGTGTTGAATCGCATTCCGACGAGTCCCGCCGCTTGAACTCCCTCCTTAACCTTTGCAGCCAGATCCGCTAGGTGCATGTTGCAGGTGTTTCCCTCGTACCACATGCTGGCAATGCCGACCTGTGGCTTTTGCATGTCGTCATCGGTCATGCCGGTGCCGTAGAGCATGGCCTGTGAGGCACCTTGCGATTTGGGCTGGGTGATGTGGCGGCTATACTTATTGAGAGGTGTAGACAAGGTACTTTCCCTTTACTTCGCAATGGCAGAAATCTAGATAGCAAGCGGCTCATTGTAGCCTGAAATGAGCCAGAAATCAGGGGCTAGACGGATTGAAAACTTGCCTGGCGCACACCTTCAAGCCATCGGGGTTCGGACGTAAACTTCAAGGAATTTGCACTTATTTTCGTGATCATGTGTAAGATTTCTGCATATCCCACGACCAATTCCCGGAGCAAGTTGTGTAGAGACGCAAGAAACGAGGCAGATGGTGGCAGTTGAACATGCAAAACCCTGTTTTACCGAAGTGGACCCAACCGAATGGGTTGACCTCTATGGCGACATGCTGATGAGCTATGCCATGGCCCGACTCCGGAGACAAGACCTGGCCGAAGACATGGTGCAAGAAACCTTCTTAGCTGCTTGGAAGCGACGCAATGAATTCGAAGAACGGAGCAAGTTTTCGACTTGGTTAATCGCTATTCTTCGAAATAAAATCGCTGATCACTTCCGTGCATCGGGTCGCGAGGCGCAAATCAGTGAAGAATCGGAAATGATTCCGAAAGACTTGTTTACCAAGTCCGGGAAGTGGTCGCGGCTGTTGACACCTTGGAACGCTGCGCCCGATCAGATAGCTCTCAACCGCGAGTTTTGGTCGGTATTTGCTTCCTGCCTGGCGCAGATGCCAGCTCACCTGAGCCATGTTTATCGCCTCCGTGAATTGAAGTCGGCTGCGGTCCAAGAGATCAGCGAGCAAGTTGAGATTAGTGTAGCCAATGTTTCGGTTCGACTCCATCGCGCACGACTTTCGCTAAGACAATGTCTCGAAGAAAAGTGGTTTCAGGAATGATACTTGGCATGGATCAAAAAAGTAAACGGCAGAGTGGTATTGGCAAGACACTCGCTACTCTGAATATGAATTGCCGCGAAGCGAGCATTTTGCTGGCTAATGCTGGGGAGCTAAAGTTGACTCGCCCAGAGCGCTGGGGCTTGTGGATTCACTTACTCATCTGCGGTACATGCCGACAATTTCGCGCACAAATTCGATTTCTAAGTCAACTCATGGCTGCCGCCCCCAAAGAGTTCATGGAAATCGGTTTTGCCCAATGCACTCGCCTCTCGACTCAGCGCGTTACTCAAATCAAGGATCTGCTTCGTCAAGCTACTGAAGAAGAGTAATTCTTCACACTTTCTTTGGCGCCGTTGTAATATCTCCATCGCAACTGCGACTAATCCTCCAAATACCATAAGCTCGCTGGCTAGGAACTTAGGAACAGAGAGGAGGGTTTTCACACAGCGCTAGTGTGTTTTTGGCGACCTCAATGCGATTCCACGTCAAAAGGGATCGTGCTTTGGCAAATAGCCAAATCAATTCTTGCCAGCTTTCTTGCTGGCACAACCTTACTTTGTTTTTAAATTGGAGGAGATACTGATGATCTTTAGAACTATGAGAATCTATTCGTGGGCGTTTTCGCATGTTGGGGTTCTTTTCGCCATGCTGTTCGCTATCGTTAATTTTGCGTCAGCTGAAATTGTGCAACTAAGAGTAACTGCCGAGAATTTGTCACCGACAAATAGCGTGAGTGTTGCACCGCTGCGCGTCGGATTCAACAACGGTACTTTTGACGCTTTTGACGAAGGTGCCGCTCCATTTCTATTGGGCTTTTCTGCCATCGCCGACGCACCGATAGTCACGATTGCTGAGGGTGGATCAGGTTCGAATTGGTTCCCGGCATTCACCGCTGCTGACCCGACCGCGACGCTGGGCACCGTGGCTCCTGGTGGCCCGTTTGTCCCCGGTGCGATCGCTTCGGAGATATTTACAATTGACACCGACTTGAACCCGTTTTTCACATTCGGTGCGATGGTTGTGCCAAGCAACGACTTTTTCATCGGAAACGATTCTCCCAGCGAATTTCGTTTATTTGACAATGACGGCAACCTATTGATCAACACGATCAACCAAACTGCGAGTCAGATCTGGGATGCAGGTTCGGAACAAGAGATTGCCGAAAACGCAG
The DNA here is from genome assembly GCF_007860015.1 of Bythopirellula polymerisocia. Lineage (GTDB taxonomy): Bacteria > Planctomycetota > Planctomycetia > Pirellulales > Lacipirellulaceae > Bythopirellula > Bythopirellula polymerisocia. Next base: position 311,223 of record NZ_SJPS01000006.1, on the reverse strand, counting down.
CTTTCCTTGAGATTGGAACGAACTCCCAGCGTGTATCGCAAGATGGTACCGTCGAGTTTGATTTTGCTACGTTGGGAACGGTTTTCAACGGTCTCACTACTGGCGCTGGTTACGTATTCGATAGCCAACTAACCGCAAGCACACCGATTTTTCGAATCTCGTTCGAAACGATACCTGAACCTGCTAGCTTGGCGTTGGCCACGAGTGGTGTTCTTGGATTGCTGCTCCGGCGGAGAACACGCTAGTCGATTCAGCTCTCAAAGGATTTCCCGAGAAGCAAGAGGGATCATCCCCCAGGGTGGTGGTCCCTCTTCGCTTTGTTGGCGATCCGCCTTGAGTTTCTGCTTGCAATGTCTGGGCCACATCACTTTCCCCGTTTCTTGGGGGCTGCCTTTGTGCAGCCCCCTTTACTGGGCTTGTCTAGCAGCAAACATTCGCTGCAAACATCATAACCGCAACCTGGTGCCAAGCGATTCAAAACGTTGCAGTGAGCTACACTTGTATTGCCTACCACAGCCTTGCAGGTCTACCACCATGTTCACTGCCGAACAAATTCTCCCCCAATCGCCCGAACAATCTCCATCGAAAGTCATGTTGGCTGACGGAAGTTGGGTGTCGCTCGCTGGGTTGAGCACGTCTCAATTGCAGGATTTGCAATGGGTGCAAGAACAGCAATTTGCTCGCGCGATGCAGTCTCTTCCGCCGGGTAGTCGAGACCGCTCCCTCGTCATCGGCCAGGCCTACGATACAGTCTGTACGATCCTTGCGGCACAACAGTCGGGTGACGAGCCGTTTGTGATGGGATTTGATCAGCGTTACGGACGCCTGGTGCTCGATCTCTTGTATCGGCAAGTAGATCGGGGCATCGGGCGTCCTCGTTTGTTTGAAATCGGATACGGTAGCGGGGCACTACTCAAGACCGTCAGCGAATATGGCTTTCCCGTGGGGGGAGTGGAAATCTCTGCCGCGATGCGGGAGCAGGCGCTGGCTATGCTGGGATCAATTCATGCCGACGAGGTGCTGCTTGGCGACCTGCGTTCGGTCGACCCTGCATCGTTTGAGGATAAGCCGAGCCTCGTATATTGGAACGACGTGTTTGAACACGTTTGTCCCGATGAAATCTCCGCCTACTTGAAGCACATCCATGATCTGCTGCTTCCGGGAGGATCTCTGGTGACCATTACTCCCAACTGGTTGCTGCGTCCTTCGGATGTCACGCGGATCTTTTGCCCTCTGCGGACCGAAGCTCGAGGACTGCATCTCAAGGAGTACCGGCTGGCAGAGGTCACTCGATTGCTTCAGGGGGCCGGTTTCAAGAAAATAGCGACGCCGTTGGTGGTCAGTCGCCAGCGAGTTTATCTGGCCGGCAGCGGATTGCGGCGAATCAAGCAAATCTGCGAACCGTTGATTGACCGGCTGCCGATCAAGACGGCCCACCTTCTGTGCCGTGGGCTTGGGCTTTCTTACACGATTGCTACGAAATAACTGCGGCACATCCTCGAGATCTTCGAAAACAGGGGGAAATCTGCCCGCTGCCCCTGCCAGATCGGTGGGCAGTGTTCTAGACTAGGAGTTTGCACGTAGTCAACAATTGAGTGTTCATAGTTGAGTGCCAAAGGTCGTTTTTCTCACATGTACGGGGTCAAGACGACCCGGCTCGCCTAGCAATTTCCAATGACACGCATTTTCCCCACGCTTGCTTCGTTGTCGCTAGGTTTATATCTGGCTTCGATCATCGTTGGCCTGACAATCGGCGATCTCTACAACCAGCCCGATCAGGCCACACTTGGCTGGCGGGGAGTTCATATGCTTACCGGGACCGCTACAGCGCTCGCCGTGGTGTTTGTGTTGAGTATCGCTGTGACTTACTTTGTCGGCACAAGCCGTTGGTGTAAGGAGGTAACCGAAACCTATAAGCTCGAGCCAGGGCCTCTTCGGCGGAGCGCGCAGCTCAAGCGGCAAACTTTCCCCTGGTGCGTACTGGGAATGCTATCTGTTGTGGTGGTGGGGGCATTGGGAGCTGCCTCTGATCCCGGGACGGGTCGACAAAATACGGCTGACATGGCCGATGTGCATCTTGGCGGGGCTTTGGCGGGGATGGCGATTGTCTGCTGGGTCTACTATCGTGTCTGGCTCAACATCTCTGCCAATCAGGGAGTCATACAAGAGATCGTCACACGAGTGGGCCAGATTCGCCGTGAACGGGGCCTCGACGAGCCTGTGGCACCCGTTGTTGCAGGTGAAAGTGCCCCAGGTCGGGAGGAAACGACTGCATTTTCTTGATCAGTTCCGCCCTCATGAAAGCCGCATAGCCGTTTCAATTAGTCCTCAGAATCTGACGAAAGTGGCGGTTTTTTTGCGTTTTGGGCAAGGACGCCATGACAAGCCGTGACCGGGAATTATACTAGAAGGTTCCGATTGGACCGATCCACTCCAACCATTTTTATTCCCCCTAAGAAGGCTTGAAAGCATATGGCCAAAGGTATGACGATCGCCGGCATGGTCGTCGCGGCCCTAGTCTTTCTCCTGTTCACGATCGATTTCGTGGCTGGGATACCCTTCGGTGCGGAAGGTAAGACTATGCACATCGGCGCACTACTGGCGTCGGCCATTCTGGGATATATCAGTTTCTCGACGTTTCGAGAGCAGAAGTAACAGGCGGTTGCGGAGCTGCTTCAGTCAAAGAATTACAATTCATTCAGCGTGTTCGCGCTTTTCCATTACGCGTTGCTTGAGGAACTTCCGTAAGTCTTTGGCAAGAGCCCCCGCGGTTTGATAGCGTAACACAGGTTGGTCAGCCAGCGCTTTCATGATGATTTCTTCGAGTTGCTTGTCAAAATTGGGCTTCACTTCACTCGGCGGGCGTGCTTGTCCCGTGGCGATCTGGCGGATGGTATCCCAACGATCCTGGTGGTTGACCTTATGCGGATGTCTACGGACAAGCATGACATACAAGATGATGCCGACGGCATAGATATCGGCCCGGCCATCGAGCTTGTCGTTTTCGCCACGGGCTTGCTCGGGAGACATGAACATTGGTGTGCCGATCACGCTGCCATCCATCGATTGTATTGCGGAGTCCTCAACATTGGCCATGAACATTGATCTCGCGAGTCCAAAATCGACGAGCTTTGGCTCATCATACTCGGTCATCATAATATTCGAGGGTTTCAAGTCGCGATGGATTACCCCTTGTTTATGGGCGTGATCGAGGGCATCTCATACCTTTGCGATCATGAAGATCAAGACGGCCCCTTTCGGTTTCTTATCTTGAACATATTTCTCCAGCGTGCCTCCTTTCATAAGTTCCATCGCGTAATAGCCGAGCTTCTTGTTAATTTGGCTGTCGTAGATCTTGGCAATGTTCGGGTGGTCGAGTTTTTCCATCAATTCGATCTCTCTGGCAAAACGCCCGAATACATCATCGGTAGCCAAGTCGACCCGGATGACCTTCAACGCCACCGTTTCCCCAGTGTCTATGCGCACCGCCTCCCAGACAGTGGCAAAGACTCCTTTTCCTAGCAATTGTTTGACGTCGTATCCCTCAATGCGGGGTACGGTCCATTCCTTGGGGGGGACAAGCTTCACGATTCGTTCGGCGGCTGCCATGCGACTTCGCAAGACACTGGGATCGATCGGCTTCGTGAGATAGTCGTCCGCCCCGGCGTCGAGTCCTGCGACCATGTCCTCTTGGGCATCACGGCTGGTGAGCATTACGACGTAGGTAAACGGATGATTTGGATTACGCTTCACTTGGCGGCAGACATCGATCCCGTCCATGCCAGGCATCTGCCAATCGAGTATCACCAGTCGCGGGGCGTCTTCCTGCTGGAGAATGTCCCACGCCTGGGTGCCGTCTTCGGCCATCACCGGCTCATGACCCCAAGACTCGACATTTTGCTTGAGCATGCCACGCCAGAGTGGGTTGTCTTCGGCAATGAGTACTTTCATCAGTGGAGCTCCTGTTTGAGTCCGGCGACTAGTTCTCCCGCTCGTTGTTGTAATTCATTCCAAGCCTGATCATAGTCCGTCAAGTCACCAGCGCGACTCATTTCTTCGATACGTTTGGCTGCCTCGGAGGCATTATCCGCGGCAAATATGCTCACCGAGCCTTTGAAAGTGTGTGCTGCACGGGTGAGTGCAACCTGTTCGCCTGAGGCGCGAGCCTGCTCGATCTCGGTCAACTGTTTGGGGCATTCCGCTAGGAAAAGTTCTACCATCTCTCTCAGAAAAGCATCACTCCCCCCCACATTCGCCAGGGCCGCATCACGATCGTAGGGAGGGGAGAGAGTCTCTAAACTAACGACAAGTGGCTCATCTTTCTCGTTTAACTTGGCTACTACCCCATCGATGGCGTCTTTATTTTCAGGGCACAATTTTTCTATTGCCGCGAAGAGTTCCATTGGTCGAAAAGGTTTGGAAACGTAATTGTCCATCCCCGCTTCAAGACAACTTTCGCGGTCACCCTTCATCGCGTGGGCAGTGATTGCAATGATCGGAATGTGGCCACCATTCTGTTCTTCCTGCTTGCGAATTGCCGCGGTTGCTTCAAAGCCATCCATTTCTGGCATCTGTACGTCCATCAAAATGATATCGAATTCAGCAGCACCCCAGGCCTCTACCGCTTCTTTGCCATTCACGACTGCGGTTACGTGGTGTCCACGTTTTTCGAGCAATCCAACTGCCACCTTTCGATTCACTAAACCGTCGTCGGCCAATAAGATGCGGCGAGGAATAAAACTCTTGGGACGATTTGCAGAAAGCGTGTCATGCGGCTCGCTATCGGCGCGGGCAGTACCGAGCGCGGAGGCGATGCCGTTGAGCAGGTTGGACTGGGTAATGGGTTTATTGAGGCAGCGAGCGACATTGAGTGTCTTGGCCTTGGAGGAATCTTCGGGACGTTGGGCCGACGAGAGCATTAAGATGGTCAGTCGATTCTGTTCCGCTTGTTGGCGAATGCGACGTACCAACTCGAAGCCATCCATTTGGGGCATCATCACGTCGAGCAAAGCAAGTCTATAGGGCTGACCCTCAAGGCGAGCACGATTGAGTTCTTCGAGGGCTAGCTCGCCACTTTCGACGGTAGTCGGTTTCATCCCCCAATTGGCAAGCATTTCTTGACAAATAATGCGATTGGTGCGATTGTCATCGACCACCAAGACGGGCAGGTTGTAAAGCGTTTCTAGCCCAGCAGGATTCTCTTCGACCGATTTCTCCCTACGGGCGAATTCAGCGGTGAACTGGAAGGTGCTTCCCTTGCCCACTTCACTCTCGACCCAGATGCGACCCCCCATCAATTGCACTAACTGCGCTGAGATGGCCAACCCTAATCCCGTGCCACCATATTGACGGGTAGTTGTGGCATCGGCCTGGGTGAATGCATCAAAAATCTTGACGCGCTGCTCTGGAGGGATGCCGATGCCGGTGTCCCGCACGGCGAAAGTCAACGTTGCCTGTTCATCAGTCACTTCCTTGCAGGTTACCGTCACGACAACCTCGCCCTTTTCCGTGAACTTGAGAGCGTTACCAATTAGATTGACAATCACTTGCCGTAGCCGTCCTGGATCACCAGCAAGATTGTCTGGAACTTCAGGAACGATTCGTGCAGCCAGTTCGATCCCCTTGGTTGCCGCTCGGGCCGCGAGAGAGTGGACCGTCGCTCCCAATGTGTCGCGCAAACCGAAGGGAAGCGATTCCAGTTGCAGCTTTCCCGCCTCGATCTTCGAGAAGTCGAGAATGTCATTCAGCAGCATCAGTAGTGCGTCAGCCGAGCTTTGGACCATTTCTTGGTATTCCCGCTGCTCAGGAGTGAGTTTCGTATTGAGCAGGAGTTCTGTCATCCCGATGATGCCATTCATGGGCGTACGGATTTCGTGGCTCATGTTTGCCAGGAATTCGCTTTTTGATCGATTGGCCGCCTCGGCATCTTTTTGAGACGCTAGCAATTCGGCCTCTCTTAGCTTGCGATCAGTGATGTCATGTAAGAATCCCATGAAAAGGAATCTATCGCCCTCTGGGATCGCAGTAATCGTCACCTCCACCGGGAACTGTTCTCCACTGCGCCGCAGGGCCGGGAGTTCGATCCGTTGATTCAGCACGGGACCTTCTTGCGTGGCCAAAAAGTGTTCCAAACCCTGAGTATGCTTGGTTCGGAACTCTTCTGGGACGAGAATGTCTGCGACCAGCTGGCCCATTACTTCCTCGCGTGACCAGCCAAACTCTTTCTCGGCTTGGGGGTTCCAATCGACGATCTGGCCAGCAGCGTCCATAGCCACAAAGGCATCATGGGCGGTGTCAACGATCCGCCGGGTCCGCTCGACGTTTTGCGTGATTTGTTGTTCAGCCTGGATCCGCTTTGCTTCGGTGTGATTGAGGGAAGCAGAATTCCACCAGATCAGAAAGCTAAAAATGATAATATTCGTGAGGACGAATAACGATAGACCCATCACTTGATCGAAGTACCCTCGTTGCTGGGCGTACCATCTAACCCAACCGATGGTTGCAGGGATGAGAACCGCTGCCGGCAGGAGCCGCCGCGCCATTACGCCGCCGGCTCCTGGACTGCTGACAATTGCCATGAGCCCTTCGGAAGGTCGCGCGCAGTGGATTCCCGTACTCAAGATCGCGAAGCCCACAGCCGTATTAAGTGCCATGGGTATAAACGACTCGACGCCAATCAGGCTAACTGCACTGTAGGAGTAGCCGACTATGGCCAATAGCGCAATCAGGGCTGCTGCGAGAGCAAGGTATTCAGACGGTCGAACATTTTGGTGAATCTTTACGTCGAGCAATACCAGAGCCAGACCGCATAACAGAAAACAGGCCGCTGTGTTGGGGGCCATTCGGTTGGGTGTGTCATAGGCTTCGAGGCCTTGAGAAAAGAGCCAACGGTCGGGCCCATCGTCCCAATCAAGCCAGTACCCCCCAAACCGCATAACGGCGAGAAATACAACTCCGACGGCGAGTACCTGGCCCACGCGGCGTTGTCGAGTGCTGCTTTCATTGAGCAGCCATAGTGATGCCCCACCAAGTAGAAACGCGATTGCCGTCCCTCCCGGATTCATCGCCACCAACCCGGGGAAAACCGTTTTAAGGATCTCAATGTCCAGAGCCCAGCCCACGAGCACAGTACAGCCAAGGGCAATGACCGCAATACTTGCCACCTTCGCTAGGAAGTGAAAGCGTCCGACCAGCCGCGCATCGTGAAGAGTATCCACGGAGCCACCTCGCAAGATAAGAAATCGCTGACGAGGTGGCGATTATAGCACGAAATGGTGAGGAGGAGATACGTGCAATTGGCATTTATCGTGCCACGAACTCGACAACTGTTCACGAAGGCGGCCAATAAAGTTGGTTCGGCTTCTCCGCAGCGTGCCACTAAGCAATCCTACGCCGCGCGAAGAATCGACTGCTGAGGACGTGACACACGGCCGGCACTCAACTCGACTACGATCTCACCTACAGTGACCACATTCACCTGCTGTCGACTTGCGCAGAGCGAGATCGACTGTAAGAGCTTGTCGAGCTGTTGCAGGCTCCGCGCACTTGTGTGTGCCACCGCAGAGGCATCAATTGATACTAAGAGAGGTTGGTCCAAAGCTGAGAGTTTTGTCACCTGTCGCAACACGCTCTGATTGCCAGCTACGAACCTGGCTAACCAGGAGCGTCTGGGGATCATGGCACCGAAATTCATTTGCCAGAGCCCGCAGGGCAGGGGAGAGTGGCTGCTCGAAAGAGACTGCTGCTCAGAGCTTGAAAGCACGGCACGGATTCCTTGCTCTGCAAGGATAGCCGCATGGGATCGGAGAGTAGTTGGGTCACCAGCTACCAAGTGTATCTCTGCGCCACTACAGGCTCGCATCGCAGCGAGCCGTTTTCGCAGAGTGTCTCTGAACAGGCCGGAGGAAGACTGAGCTGTACTGTTTTCGTGGCCGAACGTAAGTGCTAGATTGTCCGTCGATTGCAGAATTCCTTTATGTTGAATCGACTCCAGGCTGCAACAGCCTGCGACGCTCCATGTGCAGGGGATCCGATGTCCGCGGAACAGGTGCACGACATGCTGGATTCGGGCAACGTCGGTAGCAGTTCCTTGAGTTTGCAACTGGATGACAAAGGCAACGCGAGGGGCGGTGTGAGCTAGCTTCATCTGGTGAGTTTCCGAAGTGCAAGGGACGAACGACAGCCTCTAACCATTAGAATTCGGGTGAAGTCGCTATCGGACTCGATGAAAAGCTAGTTTCCAAGGATTGCTGAAGTCTGGCAAGAAAGTCGGGCAATAGGGATAAAACTGGAGGATGGTGAGAAGATAGTACGGTTAGAGAAATTTTACTGACCAATCGTGACATTTTTTGATACATTGCGGTTCCCAGAGAGTTGCCTTCGATTTACTTTATTTCTCATGAGTCGAGTCATCGAAACTTGGAAATTCCGCCCGCATCCGTTGCTGGCCAATGCGCACATGCAAACAGTTTTCGGGTTGCGCTGGCCTCAGCGAGCTGCCCCCTATGCTGCTCGGGTGCACCATGTGCCGCTGGAGGATGGCGATCAACTTGCTTTGCATGAAGATGTGCCATTCGAAAACTCTGAGAATGCCCCCAGCATCTTGTTGTTGCATGGACTTTCGGGGGGGCACGACAGTTCTTACATGTGCCGCTTGGTCGAAAGACTTACACCGCGTGGTTACCGAGTGTTTCGCCTCGACATGCGTGGATGCGGGGCAGGGGAGGGGATCGCTCGCAAACCAAACCACTGTGGTCGTTCTGAAGATGTCGCGTCAGTGCTGAACTTCATCGCCGAGTTGCACACGGATTCGCCGACTACTCTAATCGCCTTCTCAATGGGTGGCACGCTTGCCCTGAACATGCTCGCCGAAGCAGGTGAAATGCGCATCGGCAATTTTGAGCGGGCCTTGATGATCTGCCCGCCGATTGACCTTTTTTCGATCGAACGCCATTTTCGCAGTTTCCTCGGTCGCCCCTACGACAAGTTCTTTGTGAAGAACATCTGGGCTCAAGTATTACGGCGTTGGCAGGCATTCCCAGAAACGGCACCCAAAACGATTCCCCAGCGTCCTAAACGATTGCGGGATATAGACCATTTAGTCGTAGCGCCTAGCGGAGGGTTCGCATCTGCTGAGGAGTACTACGCCAAGACGCAACCCGGGCCTAAACTCGAAGCGATCCGTCAACCTGTGACGATCCTCTTTAGCCAAGATGACCCCGTCGTCCCTTTCGCCCCACTATTCGACTTCCCCCACAGTTCGTCCGTCGAAACGATTGTCACCTCTCACGGTGGGCACTTGGGTTTTTTAGGGCAACCGGGACTCGATGCCGATATCCGTTGGATCGACTGGAGGATTCTGGAGTGGCTGGAGCACCTTCCCCTGTCGCTCGAAAAATGCAAACAGCGTGTTTGTTCGCGATAAGCAAATCAATGCGCGAATCCTTGGCAAGGTCAATTGGAATGACCGCCAAAAGCGGTACAAACCGTTTGGTGCTTCAACTCTAAGTTGATAAACCGTCTCTTTAAGAACTTCTGACGACCTATTCTAGTGTAGATGCCAGCAGCGCAGTATCGCTGACTTATCAAAACATTTGCTTGAACTCAGTAGAGGTCAGTTGCATGAGCCATGACGAATTGCCCAGCGAAGAAGATTCTCTCATCGATGTCATTTCTGAAGAAGTAACAAGTGACAACCCTTCGCTGCCTACCTGCGAAAAATGTGATTCTTTAATCAATTCGAATGACTCGCTGGTCTGCCGCAAGTGTGGTTGGTATGCCAGTATCGGTTCGTTTGTGGAAATCGATCAATCCTGGGAGGCAAGTAGTGACCCAGACGCAGATCAAATACTCGCAAGCGAAGAGAGCGAGTCTTTCCGGATGCCCGAGTGGGCTTGGGTGATGATTGGTTGTGTCACGGTGGTGATCGCCGAGAGCATTGCTGCTCGCTATTTGACTGAGGCAGGAAGTATTGCGAGAACTCGTTGGTCATTAGTGCAACTTTTGATTGGGGGAATTGCGGCCGCAATCTGTCACTTTGTCGCGTTTATTCTGCTTATTCGCGATGACAGTGAAGTTGCGTTACTCGACGTCCTGCTTAGACCACTCCGACCCTGGGCATTGCGAGTCCATGAACTGCCAGATCGACAGTGGATTTGTCATACGGCAATAAGCGGCATTGTAGCAGTGCTGATGTCAGTCCTAGTGATCGGAGGAATTCCCTACGAGAGACTTTGGGACTGGGGATTCGGCAAGCCAGTGAACCAAGACCTGATGGGAGCGATTGCCGAGCAAGCTCAAAAAGGGAACGGAAAAGATCAATCGCTCGAAGAAGCAGTTGAGGAGCTGGGTGGCAGCCAGAATTTGAGCGACGACGAAGGAAAAAATAAAAAGGCAGCAAAGAAACCCACCGAGCGGAAGGAAGACGACTGTGTGATCATCGGCTACCGGGCGAACGAAGCGGGAATCGTCTATTTACTGGTCCTCGCTGGGGAGAATTTTGGTCATCTGCAACATGTCGGCCAGGTAGTCCCTCAATTGCCAATTCGAGAACTGAAGGCACTGGGCGATCAACTGTCGACTTACAAGACCTTTGACCCCTTCGTCCGTCTCCAGATGGACAATGTTATTTGGGTGGAACCCAAAATTGCCTGTCGCGTGAGTTATGCAAGGAAAGGAAAAAAGGGGGGATTGTTTGACACCAAGCTAGTGGCGATTCTGGGTGAGATCGATATCGCCACTGGAGACGATGCCCCTGCGGAAGAAATCTTAATGACCAATGACCGATGAGAAATCTTTCGGGTTTTGCTGGCTCATGTTTTGGTCATTAGACATTGGACCTTGGGCTTTTCCTAACTTTGCTATCCAGACTTTTCACTTCACTGTGGTTCTGCAATCGGTCGGCCAACGCTAGACTATTGCAGAAATCCACCTTGTGAGGAAAATGATGAAACTCTGGGGACTCTGGCTCGGACCAGTCGTGGCAATCTTGCTTGGAGGCGTGCTCAATCTTCAAGGCTCGCCCCCTGCGGCCGTTTGGACGGCCAGCATTACTGCGCTGACGGCCCTCTGGTGGATTTTTGAGCCGATCCCCATTCCCGCGACTTCGCTGATTCCTCTGGCGATGTTCCCACTGGTTGGGGTTCTTACGCCCAATGAGGTTGGTTCTGCCTATGGCAATGAGATGATCCTCCTCTTAACTGGTGGGTTTATGTTGTCGTCGGCAATGGAGCGGAGCGGAACCCATCGCCGCATCGCTTTAGGAATGGTCGCCCTCTTCGGTGGGAACAATGGGCGTCGCCTGGTACTCGGATTCATGGTGGCGTCTGCAGTGCTAAGTATGTGGATTTCCAACGCGGCGACCTCACTGATGCTGTTGCCGATCGTAGTGGCGGTGATAGAAAAGGTGCAAGATGAGAAGCTGTCTTTGGCATTGCTACTGGGATATGCCTATGCAGCGAGTGTCGGTGGCATAGGTACTCCGATCGGCACGCCCCCTAACTTGATCTTCATGCAAAACTATGAGTCACTGGTTGGCGAAGAAATAAGCTTCCTCGAGTGGATGAGTTGGACGCTGCCCGTAGTGCTGGTGATGATTCCCATTATCTGGTTGTGGCTAACACGTCGCATCGAATCGACGACCAGGATTGAACTGCCTCCAGTCGGAGATTGGCGTAGTGAGGAGAAACGTACTCTCACTGTTTTTGCCGCTACGGCCCTTTTTTGGATCACACGATCTGATCCCTTCGGCGGCTGGCAAGAACTCTTAAATCTTCCCGGGGCCAACGATGCCAGTGTCGCCTTGCTCGCAGTCGTAGCATTATTCCTGATTCCCAACGGCAAAGGGGAGCAGCTTCTGGATTGGCCGACTGCCGTGAAGATCCCCTGGGGAGTTTTGTTGCTTTTTAGCAGCGGCATCGTGATCGCAAAGGCATTTACCAAGTCGGGATTGAGCCAAGAGATTGGCGATCAACTTGCTTCATTGTCTACTCTGCCAATTCCCTTGCTTATTGGGCTACTCTGCCTGGTGATTACTTTTATGACCGAGGTGACCAGTAATACCGCCATCGCGAGCCTGATGATGCCGATTTTGGCTGCGACGGCATCCTCTACGGGCATTGACCCCAAGCTGCTCATGGTCCCGGCGGCGCTGACCGCCAGCTTTGCGTTTATGCTACCGGTGGCAACCGCTCCGAATGCAGTGGTTTTTAGCTCGGGGCGTGTTACGGTCCGCCAGATGGCGAGCGAGGGTTTTGTCTTGAATCTTGTTGGGGTGATTGTGGTAACGACTTACTTTTCGCTCGTGTTTGGCTAATCCAGACTGGGAGCTAAAACGAAGGAATCAATCCCGTCACAAAAACACAACCTAATCATGTCTAATCAAGTTCCTATCGAAGAACTTCAAGGTTGGTATCACGCTCAATGTGACGGGTCTCGGGAGCATTCTCTCGGTGTCGAAATCACCACTATAGATAATCCTGGCTGGTGCCTGAAAGTAAACCTGGAATGAACAATACTTGAAGACGAGTCTTTTTCAGCAGTTTCTTGTATAGATGAGGAGTCACAGGACTGGTTTGAATGCAAGGTTGAGGGGAAGAAATTCGTTGGATATGGCGGTCCTCGAAAACTGAATGAGATGATCAAGACGTTTCTCATTTGGGCAAAGAACCGAGAAAACTGGCTTTCTATTCCTCCTCAAGCCACACACGAGCAATTGAATCTCATTTGGTATCAAACCTTGGAGGAGGAAACTGGCCCCGAGGCATGCAGAAAGGCTGGCTGCGATGCCCTCAGAACTCGGCATAGCATCTTTTGTCGTAAGCACCACTTTGAACAACTAAAAGGATATTTGCCAGAGGAGTAATGCCTATAGCGAACTATTATGGTCCATTTGCCTCCAAAGCAATCCGTTAGCTTACGTCGGTCATGTCGATCCTATAAGTAAATGTTTGATACCTGTAATCCAGGATTATTGTGATCACGAACATTCATTTATAAAGCATCCTTAGCTGGAATGTGCAGCTGTTCAGCTTCGCCCTTCTAACAGCTCTCAGATTTGCAAAACAACTTGCTGAGTTTCTTTCGGCAGGGCAGGGGGGTGCGAATGAGTTGTACTTTCCAATTGACTGATCCCCCAGGCAAGTGCCAATCCCAGCAAAAGTGCTGCCGAGAGTTTACCGCGATCGTGGTCGTGGAATTGTAGTTCCGGCAAGAGGTCGCTGAGCGCGATGCAGAGGAAGGTTCCGGCAGCGAAGGCCAACGCGTGGGACAGAGTTTCACCACCGTCTCCTTCGCCCATTAGCCCAAAGCGGAAGATGAGAATTCCCAGGGGAATCGCCAGCGAGAACAGTCCGTTAACAACATGTCGCCAGGTGAGTGACCAGCCGCCATGGGCCATCAGGGTTGCAATCGTCATCGAATCGAACGGCTTGTGCAAAACGATGACCAGGAATGTGCCGAGCCCGGCAAGTCTTACCGTCTCATGCCCGTGGGCCACGCCAGCGGCCAAGGCGATTCCTTCGATCACGCTGTGGAGCGTGAGCCCCAGTGCCGCGCCACTCCAGGAGAGATTGTGTCCGTGATCATGGTCGCCATCGGGACCGTGATGACAACTCACTTCGCCGTCTTCGACTTCGTGGTGGTGAAAACAGAAAAAGCGTTCAATGAAAAACATCACCAGCAACCCGGCCAAAAGCCACAGCATCACTTGCATGTTGGAAGTCGAAAGGGGGACGGTTGAGTTGGCCGCCTGATCGAGCGCGTGGGGCAGCATATGCAACAGCCCAATCCCCAGCATCACTCCCGCTACAAAGCTCACAGCACATTCCATCCAGCGATGCGTTAGCCGCACCCAGATAGGAATCATGCCACCGGCAATAGACACCAACAGAATTATCAGGCAATAATAGGTGAGCAACACATTCGAATTCATGCGGTGAAGTATGGCACCGGTAACTCTGCGCGACAAGCGACCGGCGAGTCAGAAAGTCAAAGATGAGAGCCTGTATTCAACGAGTTTCCCGTGCCCGTGTGGTTGTCGAATCTGAAACAGTGGGCGAAATCGGCAGGGGGGGGCTCGTGTTGTTGGGGATCGCAGGCACGGATACCGATGCAGAACTCAACTGGTTAGCCGACAAGATTGTGGGCTTGCGGATTTTCGAGGACTCTGCCGGCAAGATGAACTGCTCTCTCTCAGATATTGAAGGGCAAATTCTGGTGGTGAGTCAATTCACCCTCTACGGCGATTGTCGCAAGGGAAGGCGGCCAAGTTTTATTTCGGCGGCACCTCCGGAAATGGCCGAGGCGATGTATGAGAAATTTATCGCTCGGTTAGTTGAGCAGGGGATCACAACCGCGATGGGTCGCTTCCGAACTCACATGCAGGTGGAACTTGTGAATGATGGACCTGTGACAATTTGGATCGACACGGACCAGACCTGAGGGTTGAATCTGTTGGTTTATTGAGCCAGATCCCTCTGGTCATGGAAATCCAATCCGATTGAAGAACCCTTCTCGGAGAGACAGGCAACAGTTGATGACGTGCTTATTTTGCCCCGCCGATATTTCGCCACAGCCGACGTGCCGTGTCGTAGATGGTCTGGTCTACCTCGGGTGTTTGTGGCTGATCACCATTGGGGGGAAGCACCGCGTATCCTTGCGGCATAATCCCTGTAGTCGGCAGAGGGACTGGATTGTTTGTCCCGGCCAACTCGCTTTCCGATCTTAGTCGCCATCTGTCGAGGTCTACCGCGATCGAGTAGTTCGTGCCATAGTGATCCATGACCATCGGTTCCCCGAGAATCATTGTGTACACGAGAATTAACTTGGCGTAGGTCGAGATATTTCCCCATGTGCTGTGTCCCCATAGTTTCATTGCTGTACCGAAGGATTTCTTGAATCGCCATCTTCCACCGGTCCACTCAACGGAATAAATCTCATCGAGCACCAGGTGGGACATGACACCTAGCAATACGCCGGCGGCCTTGAAGTAGCGTAGTTGGAGATTATCAGAACCACAAAACAAAAATGCCAACCCGGCAAAGGTTAAAGCAGCCGGGAGACTATGAAACATTCCCCGATGGACGGTGTATTTCTTGATCAGTTTTCCGACGCCAAAGCGAATGAAGACATAGGAACTCATCACCGCAAGGACGTATTGTTCGTGGTTTAAACCTAGCTCAGCTAGTCGCGTTGATAGCAGCACAGGGATGATGGCCGCGGCGAAACACATGGACTCGCGGAAAGGGACTCCGGTGTCGCTATCGATATCGGGGAGCATCCCACCAACTCCACATAACCCGCCAGCAATGATGGCGGACTCCCAGGGCAGTCCATAGTAGGCACCCACCGCGCCGTAGCCGACGCCCAGCATTGTGCTGGTAGTAATATGTGTCTTGAATCCAGCCATAGAATGATATGGGGTTCGAGGAGGAAACTTTCGAGGGCGAGAGAATAGGAGAAGTCTCAGGTCGTTGCCAGAGAAACCGCGAGTGCTAGCATTGCTATCAGTCACCTGTGGCTTAGCGAGCATGGACTCTCTGTTAACTGCCCTTCGTTAGACCGCCAACCCTCGATATACTTCCGCAGCCAAAAGACTCGTTACCCCCCTATGCAGAGCCAAACTCATGCAGATATATGACGTATTGATGCTGGTCGTGTTGATTGCCGCCACGATCTTTGGAATGTGGAAAGGCATGGCATGGCAGATTGCCTCGCTAGCATCTTTGGTGCTGAGTTATTTCATCGCGCTGCGGTTTGCCGATCAGCTTGCCCCCACATTTGAGGGAATCGCTCCGCCGCCACTCAATAAATTCGTGGCAATGCTCGTGATCTACATGGCCACTTCCTTTGTCATCTGGAGCCTGTTCCGCTTCATTTCTGGAGTGATCGACAGGGTGAAGCTAGAATCCTTTGACCGCCAGATGGGTGCGATCTTTGGATTTGCAAAGGGTGTGCTGCTATGTACAGCAATTACCTTTTTCGCAGTTTCACTGTTGCCTCAACCGCAAAAAGAGCAAATTCTCGCGTCACAAACTGGCCGCTATATCGTTGTGATGCTGGATAAAACGGACGCGGTGGTCCCCCCCGAGATCCACGACGTAATCGGCCCTTATTTGCATCGGATTAACGAGCAACTCGACCCCAGCCGGCAAAACCACCAAGAACATGGTGTGCAGGCGAATTGGCCCTCGGCGGCATTCCCCGAGTGGCCCGGTTCGGCACCCAAAAGTGAATCCAGTCCGATCGGGCAACCCGTTTCTACGCCCTTGCCCAAGTGGCCGCCAGACTCACAGGCCGCGGGCAGCAATGGCAAGCAATACTGATGTACGTCAGAATTCTTGCTAGGAAGTCCATCGATCCTAGCGAAACCTGAGCACCTATCTTCTCTTGAAGGATACTTGTTCGTAGTATGTCTTGATGCAGTTCAATGTCTTCTTGATCAGAATTTGTTCTTTTCGCCTGCTATCGTGGATGCTTCCCGGCGAGGTAATCCATTTAGTGCTTGTTGTTGCTTGTATTTCTTGGTTGCAAACTCAAGAAATCTCTGCGCAATCTTCGACTTACTCCGATTCCAATATCACACTCAACGTAAAGGCTGATGGATATCGAGGTATATGGTACATGAACCAACCTTCTGGTGATCAATATATCTACAAATACAGCGGTGGCATGGGAACCTACTGCGCAAAGCACCAACCATTTGCAGTTTACTGTGCAGAAGCTGAGAAAACTTTTTTCTGCTACGGAGGATCAAAGGAAGATGACAGTCGACAGCTGTTACATATGGTTTCGTATTTTGATCACAAGACGATGGCTGTGCCCCGACCAACGATCCTGTTAGACAAGCGGACGAGTGACGCGCATGATAACCCTGTAATATCGATCGATGAAGACGGTTATATTTGGATTTTCTCAACGTCGCACGGGACTAGCCGACCTTCCTATATTCACTGCAGTAAGCGCCCCTTCGAAGTTGATGAATTTGAACGTGTGCGGGCTACTCGTGCGGACGCTAATGAAGAGCTTGAAATCACCAACTTCTCGTACATGCAAGCTTGGCACACTCCAAATCAAGGTTTCGCTTGTTTCTTTACTGAATACCAGGCACCTGGCGCTCGAACAATTTGTTTCATGAGCAGCAAGGACGGCTCTTCGTGGAATCCGGTGCAACGCCTTGCAGCGGTCGAGGAAGGGCACTATCAAATCAGTGCCGTTGGTAAAGCGAAAGCTGGTTCTGCGTTCAATTATCATCCTCGTGGTAAAGGGCTCAATTGGCGTACCAACCTTTATTATCTTGAGACGCCTGATTTCGGGAAAACTTGGCAATCGGTCTCCGCAGATCATGTGCAGTTGCCGTTGAGCGAGTCGGGCAACGCTGCACTTGTCCATGACTATGAGTCCGAGGGCCTGAACGTTTATTTGAAGGACATTCAGTACGACGCGCAGGACAGGCCGGTAATTCTGTATCTAACCAGTGGAGGGTACCAGTCGGGGCCCGAGAACGATCCTCGGACCTGGAAAACTGCTCGCTGGACCGGCACTGAATGGGAAATTCGATCCGCCATGAATTCAGACAACAATTACGACATGGGCTCTATTTGGGTGAGCAAAGATGACATCTGGCAGATCATTGCACCAACGAGTACGGGTCCACAGCCTTTCAATCCAGGTGGGGAGATCATCAAGTGGGAATCTAACGATCATGGCCAGACTTGGGAAAAACTAAGAACCTTCACGAAGAACAGTGTCTTCAATCACAACTACGTTCGTCGTCCCGTGGATGCTCACCCTGATTTTTATGCTATTTGGACGGATGGACATGGAAGGAAACCTTCTGTCTCGACCCTGTATTTTGCCAATCGGGATGGATCTGTCTTCGAGTTGCCGCGCAAGATGGAATCTGCCTTCGCCAAGCCTAAAAAGATAATGTTGGATGAGTGGTCAACCCAGTTGCCCCTAGGTGAGAAGGGCAAATAAGAATTGCAAACCTACGTTTTCCCCGGGGAAAACAACTCCAGAAACGAACATAACAGTGATTATCGGACGTTGGCCGTAGGTGACTTCAGACAAGAATATTGACTTTCTCCCCCACTGCCTCGACTCAAATAAGGCAAGCTTACGCATCTAAAAAGCACGGCTAGCCCGTGGGCTGAGTTTCCAGATACGGGCCGATGCGGCGGAACTTTTCGTACCGTTGGGCGAGCAATTCGTCAGTCGGTTTCCGGAGGAGTTCTCGGAGCGTCTTGAGGAGATAAACTTTCATCCGGCCCGCCATCTGGTGGTGGTCGCGATGGGCTCCGCCCAACGGTTCCTCAATCACGTCGTCGACAACACCCATCTCGCTCAGGTGTTTGGAGGTGATTCGCAGAGCCTGGGCCGCCTGTTCGGCGTAGTTGTGGCTTTTCCACAAGATTCCAGCGCATCCCTCGGGGCTGATGACCGAATAATAGGCGTGTTGCAAAATGGAAACCCGGTCTCCCACGCCGATCCCGAGAGCCCCGCCGGAACCCCCTTCTCCGATGACAACGCAAATGATGGGCGTTTTGAACCGCGACATCTCCATCATGCTTTGGGCGATCACCATCGCCTGGCCGCGTTCCTCTGCACCGATTCCTGGATAGGCCCCCGGTGTGTCGATCATGGCAATAATTGGCAAGCCATATTTCGCGGCCAAGGCCATCTTCTGCATCGCCTTGCGATATCCCTCAGGATGGGCACAGCCAAAATAGCACTCGTTTCGCTCTTTGAGCGTTTTTCCCTTTTCGTGGCCGACGACCAAGACCTTGTATTCGTCCAATTTGGCAAACCCCGCGCGGAGTGCGCGATCGTCACCAAAAAACCGGTCGCCGTGGAGTTCGACAAACTCGTCAAAGACAAGATCAAGGTAATCCGTGAACTTGGGACGTTCCTTGTGACGGGCAACCTGCACGGTTTCCCAAGGGTCGAGATGGTTGTAGATCGCCTTGGTAGTTTCGGTGAGTTGTTTGCGCAGCTCACGAATCCGCTCACGCAGTTCAGGCGAGGTGGTTTCGTTTGCTTCGAGCGTTTCGATCTGCTCTTGCAGCTCGAAAATGGGTTGCTCAAACGGTAGTCGGAAGTCGTAACCTGGCATGGCTGGATTATACCGCGATCAGACGTTGTCGTCGTGATCTTCCGGTGGCTTTTCTTCAGGCTTTTTTGGCTTTATGTGGAAACAACGTCCCGCCTTCAGTTCGCGATAAAATTCCATCAGGGTATCGGGACGATCATTGGGGTCTTTTTCGAGCATGCGATGTACCAAATTGGCAAACTCGGGCTGAACGTTTTTTTGCAACATTGAGATCGGTTGGGGGCGTGCCTTAAGATGCTTATTCAATAGTTCTGAAGAACTGCTGGCAGTATAAGGAAGCTTGCCACACATCAGTTCGTACACCATGCAGCCAAAACTATAAATGTCGGCCCGCTCATCGACTTCCTTACCCCGAATCTGCTCGGGGGCCATGTAGCTATAGGTCCCCTGCACCGGTGCTTTGTTGCCGAACAGCTTGGAAATTCCTTTTTTAATCTTACGAGCGAGTGTGAAGTCGATTAGTCGCACCTCGTTCTCATCGTTTACCAGAAAGTTGTCGGGCTTGATATCGCGATGGGTCCAGCCCTGCTTGTGCATGTATTCAACAGAGAGTGCTGCCGCCGCAAGTATCTCTTCCAATCTCCAATGGAGCTGCTCGACTCCATCGTGAATTTGCTGCTTGAGGTTGGGAGTCTTAAACAATTCCATGATGAGAAACGTGCCGTCTTTTCCCGTGCCAAAATCGAGTGTCTTGATCACGGAGGGATGATCTAGAGTTTTGCCAACCATATACTCGTGCTTCAACTCGCCAGATGATTGGCGTGTATGTTTCGGCCCTGGTGGCAACCACTTCATAGCAAAAGGCTCGTCTTTGCCTATCGGCTTCACCGCCCAGATCTCGAACATCGCTCCGGCTCGAATCAGATAGAAAAGCCTATAGGGACCAACAAATTCTTTACCAGCAGACGCCATGCGATCAATATGGGGTGTTGAAGGTTGTGGACGAAATACTTGCTTGAAAGTGCCAGTCTAGTCATATCAGAGTGTCGGCGAAAGAGTGTTTCCCGCGTTCAATAATCCACTCGCATTAGGCAAAGCCCCTGGGGAGGTGCCGTTCTTCCGGCTTGCCGACGATCGCAAGCCTTGAGTGCTGCAGCGAGCCAAGCTTTGTCGCGTCGGCTCATTCCTATCTCGACCAGAGATCCGACAATAATACGAACCATATTGTAAAGAAAACCGTTTCCCTCGACGTCGACTTCTACCAGTGCTCCCTGTTCTCCCGAGCCACGCTGCACCTCGATTGCCGAGATCGTGCGAACGGTGCTCTCTCGCTCGGAACCCGCCGATTGGAAGCTGGCGAAATCATGCGTACCAACTAGCACATGTGCGGCTTGATGCATGGCTTCGGTGTCGAGCATTTGCGGCACATGCCAAACCATGTCGCGCTCGAAGAGTGGACGACATCGTGAGTTGTAAATCCGATAGCGATAGCGCTTTCCGATGGCATTGTAGGTGGCATGGAAGTCATTTGTTACCATTTCGACCCCTTTGACGATCACGTCCACAGGCAATAAAGCGTTCAATGCTCTATGGAGTTGCTCGGCGTCAAGGTGAGTCGCAGATGAGACTCCCACCACCTGTCCGAGCGCATGAACCCCGGCATCGGTACGACTGCTGGCAGTTACATGCACCGCTTCGCCGGTGATCTTCTGCCACGTATCCTGTATGGCACCTTGAACCGTGCGACGATCGGGTTGCACCTGCCAGCCGGAAAACTTTGTACCGTCGAATCCGATGGTGAGTTTGAACGTCGGCATCATGCTATTGTCAGATCAGACAGCGGCGTGCGAACGCACGAGCAATTCAGCGATCTGCACCGCATTAGTCGCAGCCCCTTTTCGCAGGTTGTCGCTAACACACCAGAAAGCAAGGCCATTCTCACTAGACAAATCTTCGCGAATGCGACCAATAAACACTGCGTCATCGCCGCTGCAATCGGCGGGCATGGGATACTCGCCGGCTGCCAGATTATCGATCACTTTAATGCCTGGGGTGGCTGCGAACAATTCGCGGGCTTCTTCCGCGGTGATCTTCTTCTCGGTTTCGACGAGGATGCTCTCACTATGGCAGTTCTCGACTGGTACACGCACACAGGTTGGGCAGACTTGGATCGAGTCATCTCCGAAGATCTTCTGCGTCTCGTACACCATCTTCATCTCTTCGCTGGTGTAGCCGGCATGCTTGGCCGAGCCAATCTGAGGAATGAGATTGAAAGCAATTGGATGGGCAAATATCTGGTATTTGTGTTCCTTATTATCCAGGAAGGCTCGACTTCCTTCAACGAGATCTGCTTGACCTTGCACGCCAGCTCCGCTGGTGGCTTGGTAGGTACTCACGATCACACGACGAATTGTCCCCGCATCGTGCAGTGGTTTCATGGCCAGCACCATTTGCGTGGTCGAACAATTTGGGCTGGCGATAATTCCTTCGTGATTAAACGCCGCATCGGGATTGATCTCAGGGACCACCAACGGCACCTTAGGATCCATCCGCCAATAGCCACTCTCATCGACGACTATACAGTTCCTCTCAATAGCCCAGGGGCAGAACTCGGCAGCCACTGGATCGGGGGTACTACCAATGGCTAGATCGATGTCATCAAAAGCCTCTGGACGCAGAAGTTTGACTGTATGCTCTTCACCTTTGAAATGGATTGTTGTGCCCGCAGATCGCTCGGATGCCAGGAAAGTGATTTTCTCATAGGGAAAATTCCGCTCTTCCAACATTTGTCGTATCAAAGTGCCTACGGCACCAGTGGCACCAACGATGGCGATCGAATCAAACACGTTCTAGCTCCAAAATGTAAAGGGATAGACCGAGGGTCAAATTTAATGGCGGACCCAAAACCGCACTGCCCGGTTCAGACTCCGGGCCTTAACCCAGTATTATAAGCAGTCCTGCAGGCCTCCGACAACTTCTGTGAGAGGACAAAAAGCCCAAATTCAGGGCTCGGCCGTGAGCTAGAATTTAAGGTATCGATACTTGGTCCCCTGCCTTGCAACTTTAGGTACCGAACTAGTGGCGTCTGCCAAATTACTTGAAACTGTTCGTTGCCTGGAGCATGAAACCAGGATGACCCGTCAGGAGATTCCGGCTCTGGCGCGACTATTAGCGGCAGAGTTGGCCAATGACCCTCTGCAACGCTGGTTGTTCCCCAGCGATCGAACGCGGCTCAAGGCAAGTGAGCGACTTTTTCGTCGGCTGGTAACTCCACGTGTACCGCAGGGTTCGGTCTCAGTGAGCCGAAATGTGGGCGGCCAATTAGCATGCGTGGCTGTTTGGACTCCACCCCACCCCCCTGCCCTATCGCGCTGGGAGCGACTAGCCGAATCGCTTGCGATGCGAATGGCACACGGCAAACGCATCCACGAGATACGTGCAGGATTGACTGCGCTCGCGGCGCGACATCCTCAGCAGCCCTATTGGTATTTGTTGGCACTCGCGACGGCCGAAGAGCAGCGTAGCCAAGGACATGCTACTCGCCTGTTGGAATCCAAGTTCGAAGACTGCGACGCGGCCGGTAAATTGATGGCTCTGGAGACCTCCTTGCCCGAGAATCTCTCGTATTACAAGAGATTCGATTTTCAGGTGGAGCACGAATTGCAGTTGGAAAATGGGCCCAATGTCTGGCTCATGTGCCGCAAGCCTCACTAGAGGTCCTGCAAACAGGCACCGCATTTATTGGTTGTGTTGCCTCTGGCATATTCTTCCCCACATCAATCCCTTGTGATTACGTGAGTCTGACGTTATCACTTTAGAGACCGCCCGTCAGGTAAGTTGTCTAATCTATTCCGGAGTAAGAAATCCTATGAAGTTTTTCAGGAGAAGCTTTTCTTCCAAGAATTTTCTGCTTGCGATAACCATTTTCTTAAGCATTTGCTCTCACGGCATCCTCCGCGCGGAAACCGCTCGCGGCATCGTATTCAACGATCAGAACGCCAACGGTGAACGAGACAGTGGTGAGCCGGGACTGAGAAATATAAAAGTCTCCAATGGGCTGGAAATCGTTACCACTGATTCCGAGGGGAACTATCAGATCGATGTCGATGATGACACTATTCTGTTCGTCATCAAACCCCGCGATTGGCAGACGCCTGTCGATGAGCAGAACCTCCTTCAGTTCTACTACATTCACAAACCGGACGGTTCACCAGACCAGGGATACAAGTATGCAGGGGTCGAACCGACAGGCGATTTGCCTAAGAGCGTTGATTTCCCCTTGGTTGCATCTCCCGATCCCGACGAGTTCACCATGATCGTCATGGGAGATCCCCAACCGGCTACTCGCCAGCAAGTAAGGTTCTACGCCAACGATGTGATCGCCGAGCTGATCGACTCCCCTGCCCTGTTTGGAATGTCGATGGGTGACATTGTTCACAATGATTTGTCACTATTCGAGCCCGTCAACGCCGTGCAGGGGCTCGTTGGAAAACCGTGGTATAATGTGCTGGGCAATCACGACATAAATTTCGATTCCCCCGACGACAAATATTCCGATGAAACCTTCGAGCGGGTCTACGGCCCGCCCAACTATGCGTTTCAGTATGGCGAAGTACATTTTGTGGTGCTCGACAACGTCGTGTGGCTCGGAAGCAAAGACAATAGCTATCTTGGCGGATTGTCGGATGAGCAACTCGACTTTGTGAAAACATATGTCGATGGCGTGCCTCGGGATGATCTCATCGTGATCTGCACGCACATTCCGCTGCCAGAGATTGTCATTGACGCCGACTCCAAGCCGCACAGTTCCCCGGAATATCGAAAGCTGCTGGAAATTCTCTCCGATCACCCACGCACGATGTCGTTCTCTGCCCACACGCATTTCACTCATCAGCACTTCTCTGGCAAGGAAGATGGTTATACTTCCGACGCAGGTGGCGAGCACCACCATCACAATGTTGCGACAGGATCAGGGAGTTGGTACAAAGGCCCGCAGGACGTGCAGGGCCTCCCTGACACAACGATGGCTGACGGCGCGCCCAATGGGTACATCCTGGCAACTTTCAAAGGGCATGACTATCAACTTCGGTTCAAAGGGGCAAGAATGCCCGCCGAATATCAAATGGCGATCCAAGCACCGGAGGTAATCGCAGCCAAGGATACCGTCCCCACAAAGATCGTGGTCAATGTCTTCAACGGAAACGAAAAGTCGAAAATTCGGATGCGAGTCCGAGGCCACGGAGGATGGCAAGTGCTTCCGCAAACTCCCGGATATGATCAGGCATATCAGACCTACCAGGCGCACAATCGAGATACGGAGCGCGAAGAGAATCGAGTCCTCCCCGAAGCCAAATTCACACGCCACCTTTGGTCCGCGCCATTAGGAGTTGCTCTCGAGCCCGGTTTCTATGTCCTGGAAGTCGAAGCCACGGACATGTACGGTCAAAAGGATCATGGGGTGCGGCTGATTGAAGTGGAATAGAAAAGTGGTGCAGGCTTCCAGCCTGTGTATTGAACTGACAACCAGAATGGCTGTACCAGAGGATTCGCTTAGCAAAACGTGGCTGCACAAACTAATCGATTTGGAATGCGATAATTTGCGGTCTAGCCGAAACTGGTTCCCCCAATACGTCAATTCGACAAACATAGTACCGCCAATACCTCGGCAGGAGTCCTCGTCATGAAACTTGATTCAACTTTTCTCGCTCTCACGGTCTCCCTGGTTCTAACGCAGCCAGTTACTGCACAAGAAAAACCCCAGCCTGTAAGGATGGGTTGCGGGGCGATGACCTTCGACACGGTACCCGGATGGGGACTCCGCCCGAATGGAGAATCTGCTCTGGGACCGACCCATGGTTCTGTTGTCATCGATAAGGATGGCAATATTTACACGAGTGCCAAGAAAGGAGTCGTTGTTTTCTCGTCCGAGGGAACTGTGATTCATTCCTACCTCGGGGAGGATTTCACGGACATCCATGATATGGAGATACGCGAGGAAGGTGGAGAAGAATTCATTTATGGGGCCCGCAACAATAATGCTGAAGGAATCAAGTTCAACATCCATGGAGGAGAAGTCGCACTTCGCCTGCCTTTTCCAGAAGAGTCTGGCCTCAAGATCGATGCATTCAAACCCACGGCAATCACAGTTGCTCCCAACGGCGATGTTTTCCTCTCGAACGGTTACGCCAGCAATCACATATTTAAATACGACAAGGCAGGAAAATATCTGAAGCACTTCGGCACGAAGGGGAACGGCCTCAAAGAGTTTAATACGGCCCACGGGATGACTCTCGACACGCGCTACGATCCACCCCGCTTGCTGATTTGTGACCGTAATCATGAGCCCAAAGGTCGATTGCTTCACTATGACTTGAACGGAGAATTCATCGACGAGGTCATTACCGGCCTGGGAATGCCTACTTCTGTTGCCATCCAAGGAGACTTCGTCTCCGTACCCGATTTGCACGGGCGACTGGTCATCCTTGACAAGAACAACACGATTATTGCAGTCCTCGGTAACAATCCAGATCCCGCCAAAGGGTCGAGTTACGACATTCCTCAAAAGGACTGGGTCGAGGGGGCTTTCAGCGGAACCCATGGTTCCTATTGGGATAAAGACGGCAACCTCTATGTCCAAGACTGGAACATCGCGGGGCGAATCATGAAACTAGTGAGAGTCGAGTAGCTGCGACTTAACGTCGGTGCTTATCCTGGCATCCGCTAAGTGTATTCCGGTTGACTCGCTTTTTATTGTGCAGTCGGTTCTCGGCCAAGTAAATTGCCTCGTAATGTGGCAATTAGAATTGTCAACCTGGGACGATAAAACTTCGTTGAATTGAGCCGCGTAGCACAGGCAATGCTGGCTATTGGGCTTGGTATCCACAGCAGATCGCCTGAGGCCGCGCGTTTTCCAAGCCACTCTTTGCCCTTTTCGAAGCTGTCCTGGAGCAGTTAACTTCCAGATGCTATTATTGAGTTAAAGGAGCATTCCAACACCATCAATCTCCACTCGAAACAAGAAATCACTCAGGAGAAAACCATGAACCGCATCCTATCTATTTCCATCTGCTCAGCGATTGTGCTATTGGGACTGACAACGGCCGCGATTAGTCAAAACTCACAGTCCCGAACTCGAACAGCCGTGTCTAGCTCGTCATCTTCAACCGACACCGCTGCCGAGCGCGAGAAGATTTGGAATAGCCCCACGATGCTTCACGCGCGCGCCTGGGTACAGGAGTACTGCCAGCGGTCGGCCAAGATCACTCCCGCGGAAGCCCAACAGTACATGAAGGAATTAGAAAACCTGTCTCCTACGCAGATGAAATTGTGGTTACTCAAGTTCCAGCATGACGAAGACATGGCACGTCAGCAGCAGGCGGATTTTGAGATGGCTCGCAAGGCACATCTCCAACAGGCGATCTCGATTGATAAGGCCACGCAACAAGACTATGCCAATATCAATCGCGATGAGAACGAGGCAGCTTCGACCGCAGAGCAATCGATTCGTACGCAAGCTGCTGAGGCCTCTCAGCGAGAGCAAGCCAAACAAGACCAAACTGCCGTCGATGCCGAGAACGTTGATAGTTTCTACGGTGGTTACGGCGGGATATATGGCGGCTACGGCGGATTGTACGGCGGGTATGGCTTTGTCCCGCATATCCACATCCATGTTCATCCACAAAGCGATCCTGACCAATAGACGTGGTGTAGGCTTCCAGCCAGTGAATGAAGATGACAGCCAAGTTGCTACAGCGACTCGCTTGCGGAGTGGTGGCTGCCTCACCACCTTGCCAATCTCGTTCAATCTTAATTCCCGCACTTAGGAATTTCAAATGCTCTTATGTTTCCGAAGCTGTATTCTTGGTCTCGGCTGCTTGAGCCTGTTTGCCACTGGCGTCATGGGTGAAGTTGATGAATCAACTCTCCCCGTCAAAGTTGTACCGGCGTTTCCTGATCTAGAGTGGCCCGAGTGGCTCACAGGAGTCGACACGGGGAAACCTCGTGATCCTCGCCCAATCGAAATCACTGGTGCAGGGGATGGATCGGACCGTTTGTTCGTGGCCACCCAGTACGGCACCATACATTCGTTTGAGAACAATCCTCATGTTACGAATATGAGTCTGTTTCTTGATATTCAAGAGCGTGTCATGCCTTTCAACCCAAATACCAACGAAGAAGGGTTTTTGGGACTCACGTTTCATCCCCGCTTTCAAGAGAACGGTGAATTCTTCGTCTATTACACCGCCGCACCTACTGAGGAGAAGCCACACCTTTCTCGCGTCTCTCGATTTCGCACCAAAGCAAACAACCCCGATGAGGGCGATCCAGACAGCGAAGAAGTCTTGCTGGAAATCGACGAGCCCTATTGGAATCACAACGGCGGAACGGTGGTGTTTGGTCCAGATGGATATCTTTACATTGTAGTCGGTGATGGAGGTGCATTTAACGATCCCCACATGAATGGTCAGAACCTGCACACCCTGCTTGGGAAAATCCTTAGAATCGATGTCGACCAAAAGGATAAAGATCTGTCTTATGCGATTCCAAAGGACAATCCGTTCATTGGGGAGCCCAAATTCGCGAGGGGTGAAATCTGGGCCTATGGACTCCGCAATCCCTGGCGACTGTCATTCGATCGAGAGACGGAAACTGGCTGGGCTGGTGATGTGGGCCAGAATGAGTGGGAAGAGATCGACATCATCGAGCGTGGGGGCAACTATGGCTGGAATTTACGAGAAGGGATGCACTCCTTTGGCCCCGGCGGGGTTGAGCCTAACGAAAATCTCATCGAGCCCATTTGGGAATACCACCATGACGTCGGTAAGTCGATTACCGGAGGCACTGTCTATCGAGGGAAAAAGATACCAGCGCTCGCTGGAGGCTATCTCTATGCCGACTATGTGAGTGGGCAATTATGGGCGCTGTGGTACGACCCCGAGAAGAAAGAGGTCATCGCCAATCGCTCCATTCGAGACAAAGGAGCCCCCGTGATTTCTTGCGGCGAAGATGACGAAGGAGAAGTCTACTTCACCGGTGAACGTGAAATATTCACGTTTGCTCCTACAGAATAGTGTGCCGTCTTTAAGGGTTTATGAGAGTAAATCGTGAATCACTCGGGCTTCTTCGACGCCAGTGAGTCGCATGTCGAGTCCCTGAAACTTGACGGTAAAGTGTTTGTGGTCAATTCCCAAGAGGTGCAACATGGTTGCGTGGAGATCGCGGACATGCACGGGATTCTCTACAGCGTTATAACCTAGCTCGTCCGTTGCTCCGTAAGAAATACCGGGACGGATGTTGCCCCCCGCCACCCACATTGAAAATCCTTTAATATGATGGTCGCGTCCGGGGCCTCCTTTACCCTGGAACATCGGAGTGCGTCCGAATTCACCTCCCCAGACGATCAACGTATCCGCGAGCATCCCACGTTGCTTTAGATCCAACACAAGGGCTGCTGTCGCCTTGTCGGTCAAGCCACTGCATGTGTTCATGTGCTGGACAAGATCACCGTGGTGATCCCAGCCGCGATGATAAAGATGAATAAATCGCACACCTCGCTCCGCAAGTCGGCGAGCAAGCAGGCAATTAGACGCATACGAACCATCACCGGGCACAGCCCCATACAAATCAAGCACATGTTGTGGCTCGTCAGACATATCCACCAGTTCAGGGACTGAAGTCTGCATGCGGAAGGCCGTTTCGTAGGCCGCAAGTCGCGCTGCAAGGTCGGGATCATGCAGATGCTCTTGTCGATGGCCGTCGAGTGCCAAGACGCTGTCAACGACTCGCCGCTGCATGTCGCCAGATACTCCCGGAGGATTCTTAATGTAGTGCACAGGGTCACCAGAGGAATTGAAGGGGACACCCTGAAATTGACTTGGCAAGAAACCGGCCGACCATTGCCGTGATGCTATCGGTTGCGGGCTTCGACCTCCAACACTGACGAGCACCACGAAACCAGGAAGTGATTGGTTTTCACAACCCAGGCCATAATTGATCCACGCGCCCATTGAGGGTCGGCCACTGATAACGGTACCCGTGTTCATAAAAGTGTGTGCTGGATCATGGTTGATCTGTTCGGTGACCATTGATCGAATAACACAAATTTCATCAGCGATTTGCCGATGGTAAGGGAAAAAGTCGCTTATATATTGGCCGCTCTGGCCATAACGACCGAACCTAGTCATGGGACCTTGCGCGATCAACTCTTGTCCTTGAAGTTGAGCAATCTGTTGTCCTTGGGTGTACGACACAGGCATCGGCTGGCCATTAATTTTTTCGAGAGTTGGTTTGTAATCAAAGGTCTCAAGATGCGAAGGTCCCCCTGCCATGCAGAGAAAGATGACTCGCTTCACCTTCTGCGGCAGATTGGGGAGTGTCGGAAGACCGATGCTTGAGGCTGCGTGTGTTTCGCTCCCTAACATGGTTGCTAAGGCAGCACTTCCCAGCCCCAGTCCTGACTGGGCGAGGAAAGTGCGCCGACAAAGTTGGCGGCCAATGGAAGATGGCAGGGATTCTTTCATAATTGCGGCTTTTAGTTGCGAGTCGTTGTTTCACTCATGTTGAGAATAGCACGGCAAACGGTGGTCCAGGATGCAAGCTCTTCAGGGGGATGTTCTTTTCCAACAGTTGACATACCGACTCCTAAGAGTTCCTCACATGCTAGGGGATTGGCGGCGCAATAAGACCGGCTTTCACTCAATAAGTCCGCCAATACCTGATACTGGCGGTCATCGGGTAGCCGAGAGACAGCCTCGCGGAAGGCGCATTCAATCCGCTCATTATCATCAGGAGCCATTTCGTTCGAAAGAATCCGCGACGCAAATGCCCGGGCAGCCTCCACGCTATTTGGATCGTTCAAGAGCACCAACGCAGCCAGCGCTGTATTAGATTTTGGTCGGTGGGCCGTACATTCTTCTCGAGTAGGCGCGTCGAGTGCTTTGAGCATCGGATGCAAAAAAGTGCGTTGCCAGTGCATGTAGACACCTCGCCGCCATTGTTCATTGCCAGTGTCCGGTTCGTATTCTCGCTCTGGGAAATTAAGGTTCTGGTAGTAATGGGCAGGCTGCATTGGTCTCACACTTCGTCCGCCGATCTTATCTACCAGCAACCCACTTACTGCAAGTGTAGTATCACGAATCATTTCTGCGGGTAAGCGAAAACGATTTTGCCGAGCAACCAGTCGGTTCAATGGATCGCGAGTCCGCAAGGAGTCATCGGCCACAGCAGTCTGCCGATAGGCATTGCTCATCGCGATTAGTTTAATCATATGTTTGGTATCCCAACCGTTCTCCAAGTATTCTACTGCTAAGTTATCAAGCAACTCGGGGTGAGAAGGGGGCTCACCCTGCCCCCCGAAATCGTCGAGTACACGTGCCAATCCTTCTCCGAACATCAACGCCCAGTAGCGATTGACCATGACACGGGCTGTCAGCCCCCCTGCCCCGCTCTCAGGATCCGTGAGCCAATTGGCGAGATCGAGTCGATTCGCGCGCCGGTTCTCCTGGCTTATGTCGCCGAGAAAGTCGGGTATGGCCGGAGTGACAATCTCACCACTCTCGTCCTGCCAATCACCTCGACCAAGGAGGCGAACCTCCCGTGGATCGGTCGATTCTGTAATCATCGTGGGTGATTTTGCTGCGGCCAAAGCTTCACGCTGCGCGAGTAAATTAGCGATCTGCTCGGCGTCCTTCTCAGAATCTAGTGACGCAATCTGCCGGTCCACACTGGCGAGTTCTTCGCGCTGATACACACTGAGCACATCTTTTTCAGGCTTTCGCACTGTGGGAGAGGTGTTTCCAACTGCACCGCTCGGATTTCTGAGATGCCATTCGTCATCGATATCCGCGAAGAATGCTCCCATTGCATAGAAATCTCTCGCAGAATAGGGATCGTACTTATGATCGTGGCATTGGCAGCAACCCATCGTGGCACCCATCCATACTTGTGACACATTCCGTACCCGGTCGGCAAGGTAAATAGCCCGATATTCTTTGAGCTGAATTCCCCCTTCATGAGAAGTCTGCAGCAGGCGGTTGTACCCCGTTGCGATCACTTGATCCTCGGTGCTATCAGGCAACAAATCCCCCGCGAGTTGCTCGCGAGTGAATTCGTCAAATCGCATGTTCCCATTGAATGCGTGGATGACATAATCGCGATACGGCCAAATATTGTGCTCTTGATCCCCATGATAGCCAACTGAGTCTGCATAGCGGACCAAATCGAGCCACATCATAGCCATGCGTTCGCCATAGTGGGGCGAAGCTAAGAATTCATCAACCAGTCGCTCGTAGGCCTTGTCGCTTGGGTCGGCCACGAACTTATCGACTACTTCCGGTTCTGGCGGCAGACCCGTGAGGTCAAATGATAGTCGTCGCACCAGTGTTACGGGGTCGACTTGCTGGCTGGGGGGGAGGTCTTCCGCTTCCAATTTGGCAAGCACAAATTGATCGATCCAGTTGCGATTCCAGTCAGTTTGGTTGGTGACAGGTGGTCTCCACCACTTAGGTGGAACGTACGACCAAGCAGGCGACCAGACGGCTCCCTCGCTGATCCAACGTTTGAATAAAGCGATTTTCTCCCCGGTAAGATGCTTGCCCATCTCGGGAGGGGGCATTTGCTCGTCTTCGTCGCTGCTCTCGATGCGACGTACCAACTCGCTCAGTGAAACATCCTCCGCGACAATCGCGGCATATCCACCGCGGTCTTCTTTTGCGCTATCTTCCTGATCCAGGCGGAGATCTGCCTCACGGGTCGCCGAGTCTGGACCGTGGCAGGCAAAGCAGTTTTCGGACAATAACGGACGTATATCACGGTTAAAATCAACGGGAGCCTGATCGCCGAAGCAATCAGCGCAGTCGATGTGGTAGGCGACCATGGCTCCGAAGAGGCAGAGCCGTGCTAGCAAGCTGCTGTTGACCACTTCGATATCTCCAATGTTATCGGTTCAAGAGCAAATTGGCCCGATTGGTGTAATTTTGTTCATCATTCGAGCTAGAGTGCAATCAATCAGCCCATTCTACACAACCGCCCAAGAGGGAGCTAGCAAGTGTTGCGTTAAGATATGCCGGTTAATTGCATTGCTCTCAAATTGCCAAAGGAATCGGTTCGATCAGTTATATGACCTCCTACACAGCCGCAGGAGCACTTTCTGGGACCGCAAAGCGATTCCACTGTTATTTACAATTAGCATCTCTGCAGAACAAGGACGTTCGCAGCATGGAGCGGAAATCGCTTGGAATAGGAGTGAGGCCATGGCTCGGCGGAGCCGTGGTGGTCGCCATCAGTGCGCTGGTGGGCTATTGGCATGCGCAGCCGCAATCCGCTCCCGAGTCCAGCCGCTATTCAGACATTGTGCTGGTGGATCATGAAAGCGACCGAGTCGAGCAAATTGAGCAGGCATTGGCTCAAGCAGGTTGCCCGGGGTGGATGGTCCTGGCCGGCGAAGGCCCCAGCGCACTTGGTGCTGAAGTAGTTCCTCCTGAGATTCGCACTATATCAGCTGATATACCCCGAGTGAGTTATCCTCAGCCCTTGCGCGTCGCTAGTCGTGTTGCAACGGGGGCATCTTCAACCGCGGTGGTCGCTACGCCTGGCGAATCAAACGACCCGGACGATCTGCTGGATGGCACAGCCGACTTATTGTGGAACGACGATGCGGCGCCGGAAAAAGAAGCAGCTCCAGTGGAAGCTCCCGAAGAGAAACCTCCACAAGAGGACTCTGTTGATAAAACGCCTGCTGTTAATAAACCAGACGACACTCTCCCTTTGCGCGAGCCGAGCTTTCCCGTCGACGTGCCAGAGCCACCAGGGAAAAATGAGCCACAAGCATTGCCGGTCCCTTTGCCCGCAACGGCTGAGGAAATTGCTCCCCCTGCTCAGAGCCCTTTCGCTCCTCCGCCATCGCCAGCCAATGCTGCCCCTCACTCAATGCCCTCCCATGCTACCGGGGATACTCAATCCACTGGCAAATCGTACTGCGAGTTCGTTGCTGATTCCCTCTACCCGTCTGCCTTTGCGTGTGCGACGTGCCACGAAAAACTCTTCGAGGAATGGAGCGTCTCAAGTCATGCCTATGCGGCAGTCTCGCCTATGTTTCACAAGTTCGAGCAGAAGATCAACGATATCTCTCAAGCCACGATCGGTTACTTCTGTTATCGCTGCCACTCTCCGGTAGGAACAAGCCTAGGTATCTCTCGAGCGGCACCTCTCTGGGATCTACCCCAAGTTGCGCGCGAAGGAGTTACCTGCATTGCTTGCCATCGGGTCAACCAGCGCTACGGCAAAGTCAACGGCGAACGTCGCATCGAACCCGGTAATATCTTTGCACCGGTCTACGGTTCAATTGGCGGCAGCGGTGTGGCGGAAGTTATCGCACACAAGAATGAATTCAAAGTGAAAACCTCGTCCCAGGAACAAGGGCCCGGGCAGGACATCCACATCGCGGGATGCTATTTCGATCAACTCTCGAAACCCGAGTTCTGTGTGTCTTGTCATCAGGTGGCCGTGCAACCGGGAATTAAGCTGGAAGTGGTGTGGGAGCAGTATCGAGCTTCGCCAGCCTGCAAGAAGGGAATTTCCTGCCAGGACTGCCACATGGGCCGTCTTCCCGGCGTACCGAGTGGCTATAAAACGGGCCCGGCGGCGATCGTCAACGGCAAGACCGTCAACGACCACCGAAAGCACGCCAACCATGTCTTCTATGGCCCGGGGTACTCAATCGCTCATCCCGGAGTGTTTCCTTTCAACAAGGATGCACTGCGCTGGTCGATGCTCGAATGGTTGCAGTTCGATTACCGCGCTGGGTGGGGCACCGAGGAATTCGAGAAGGCGGTCGAAGATGGCCTTCTGTACGCCACCTTCCCACCTGTGTGGTCCAATGTGGATGACCGCTACGATGCCCGCGAGGTTGTGGAGGCGAATCTCAAGAAACTAGGCCAGAAGGATATCAGCCGCCACCAGATCATGGAGAACGGGTCCCATGTGGATGGGCCATTCTTCGACAAGCCACTTGCGCGCGGACGGGATCTGAGATTCCATTACATCGTGACTAACCGCAACGATGGCCACAACATGCCAAGTGGCTCGCTTGGTGCCCAGCCTCAATTATGGGCGAATGTTGTGCTGATCGGTCCACGTGGGCAACGCTTGTGGGAGTCGGGCTACACCGATCGTTGGGGAGACGTTGCAGACATCCATTCCGAAGATGTTCGCAATAAGCGGATTCCCTATGATTGGCAACTGTTCAACTTGCAGACCATGTTCCTCATCACAGGAGCTACCGGTACCGATCGAGAGTTCTTCTTGCCGGTGAATATAGATATCGACCAGTTGCCCTACCTGAGACCCGGTGCCCAGCCGATCTCCGTGATCAATCACCCACCCTTCATTCGCATGGAGGGTCGATCGCTTGCGCCGCTCGGTTCGCGTCGCGCTCCTTACAAAGTACCAGCGGAGTTGCTTCAGGAACCAGGGTGCTATCGGCTGTCGTTCCGTCTGCGGATGCGGACTCAGCCCATCTACTTTATGCGATTCTGCGACGCGACGCTGGAGATGCAGCGGGCGATGAACGAAGGGATCACCGATTTCCATCTCAACTCCTATGAATTTGAGATTCGCTAACTAGCCACCTTATGATTCACAAGTTTTTCAAGACGATCAGCTCACCAATGAGCCGTGCCTGCTGCGCGGTGTTGCTGGTGGTCACTCTTGGATTCTTGCAAGAGTCTCATGGCGAAGATCTCTTTGCAGCACCGGAACCTGTGGAAACGCCTGCCGAATTGCCAGCTGTAGAAACCATTCACAACGAGTACCGCCCATTGCCGCCCATAGGTGACATCGCGGGCCATCGCTCCTCGATCTTGCCGCGATGGACGTACTCGCCGTTGCAATCTCCGCTCTTTCTCGAATTCCCTGCAGTGACACGGCCAATCTTTGGGCCGCCGCTGTTGAACCGCGGCACACAATGTCAACCGGCACCCGGGTACTGTCCGCCACCGAGTGCGCCGGGCTATATGCGGGGACCAACCCGCTATGGAATCACGTCGCCTGTGGCCCCTGCAGTGGTCTCGGCCCATGCTCCACCGTGGGAGCAACTTCCGACCCCTGCGGAACTCAACGGCGGAATCCTGAAAGTCGGTGAGCAATGCCATGATCCCCGCAGTTGTGAAGCACAGTTCAACAGTGGCGACTTCTCGCCAGGTCCTTTCTATGGGCAGTTCGGTTGGGATTCCTGCGGTGAGTTGGCCATCTATGGTGGCAAGCACATGAACCCAATTCAACGACCGGCCATTGAATGGGGCTTGCCGTTTTACGAAACGGGTCCCCTGCCCCGCTCCGGAACGGCGTTCGGCTGCACGAATCTGGTTCAGCAAAAGTTCTATGTCTACGGTGACTATCGCTCGGCACTTGCCTACAACCAGAATATTGGCAACGAGCAGACCATCTGGGCCAACCGCCTCAACCTCGAATTTGATTGGGCGATTACCGCCACCGAGCGGATTCACATGTTCATGGGGCCCCTTGATGAACGCAATGAATTCAACAGCATCATCTACGATGATGGCGAAATATTCACGAACGATGCCTGGGACTTTTGGGATCAACGCACTGATACACTGTTCTTCGAAGGGGATCTCGGCTACATCATTGGCGGTTTTACCGATCAATACGCGTCGTTCAATTTGCCGTTTGCCCTTGGGCTGATGCCACTGCTGTTTCAGAACGGCATCTGGATGGAAGACGCGTTTCTCGGCGTTGCTGCCACGATCCCCGCGCGGAACAATCCCGTGCTGGATTGGTCGAATTTCGATACGACCTTGTTTATCGGCTTGGATGAAGTGACCAGCAACATCGCCTTCGAGGGAGACAACCGAGCAGCCAATGTTGTCGGTTTCACGACCTTCATCGAACGTCGCGGCGGCTACATCGAAGCCGGCTATGCTTTCCTCGATGACACCGAGAACCAGGGCCGTAGTTATCACAATATCGGAGCCAGCTACACGCGCCGCTATGCCAATCTCGTCTCCAACTCACTACGTATGATTGTCAACACGGGGCAGGATGGCCCCAGCGAACAGCGAACAGCCGACGGCTTGTTGCTGCTCATGGAAAATAGTTTCCTCACCCGCAATCCATACAATGTGATTCCCTACGCAAATTTCTTCGCTGGATTTGGGCATCCCCAATCGGTCGCCCGCTTGCAGGGACCGCTCAAGAACACCGGCATCAACTTTGAAAGCGACCTCTTGACCGGCTATCCCACGCTCGACTCCACGGGGAACAACACCTTTGGTGGTGCCGTAGGAATCGATCTCTTGGGCAATTGTTTCGAGCAGCAATTGATCCTCGAAGCTGCCACTGTGCAGGTGATGAATTCACCAGCCGATCGCGTTGCTCAAGGAGACCAGTATGCTGTGGGTTTACGTTTCCAAAAACCGCTCAGCCATACACTCATCTTCCGCACCGATGCGATGTACGGAATCCTGAAAGACAGCCCGGACATCGCCGGGGCGCGCGTGGAACTTCGGCGGAAATTCTGAGCAGAACTTGCTGCTGTTCTGCGATAGTCCCCCCACTTTCGGACACCGGCTGTGGAGCGGACAATTCCGCTTAAGGAGGATCGAAATGGATGCGCCACAATCGCAGCGAGGGCAGAAGCGTCCGGGAGCGTCGTACTCCGCATGGCTGAACTCCGCTCAGCGACGCGTCACGGCTAACGTAGGGAACTTGATGGGTTGCCCGCAATCCCTATTCTCGCTCAAAAATCGCCAAATTCGATACAGTCGAAGCGACGGGGACAATTTTCTTGATCGCTAGGCAGCTCGCAACTATGCTTGAGGGAGGGGACCGAGAGTTCGTCTTGGTCTCCACTCCACCATCTCTTCTATACCAGCAACTTGCGAGGCATCTCACGATGATTCAAACCGACCTCTTGGAACTGACGATGGAAGGGTGCATTGAAGCAGCCATGGAAGCTGCGGATGCACGCAACAGCGACTTCGCGGCCATGGTGGGTTGCCAGGCGAGGCCAGATCAAGATGGGGTGGCTGGGTTCCGTCGGCAGTGTGATCAATTTGGCGAGTTGGCCGATCGGCTGCGACAATGGAAAATGCGTCTCTCAGGTGGTGAGCAGAAACTGGACCGCAGCGACAAACAACAACTTCTGGCAGATTTGCGGCAAGTGCTGGTGGGGATTCGTGTTGCCGCTTTCGATGTGGGGCTGTACGGTCGATCGGCTCAAATGACAGACACGGAGATCGCCGACGATCTAGGCAAGTATGCCCGCTTGGATAGCCATCTTCGCCAGAGCGTTATCCCACAACTCAAGAACGATCTGGGTGTGACCGATACGCTAGTGTTGTAGGCAGCGATGAATTGTCTCCTGCAGTTTTTGGTCATTGGACCTTGAACACTGTTCATTCTGCCTCGCTAGTTCCCCCCTGCCCGGTTGGTGCGTATGATGTCCTTGCTCGCACTACCACTCTCAGGGGGGGCCCATGGCCAATCGCAACACGCTCGGCGGGATCATTCATACTTATCAGAAATATGACCCCCAACGGTTTCCAAGTCCCACCCAGGACCCCCCCGATCTCGTCTCATCGGCGTTCGAGCATATGCTCATGTACGGCCAGCACCGTGAACTCACGGATGAAGAACTGGCCCGCGCCGTGCGGCTGGACCCCAGTCAGATCGCCGGTTTAGGTCCCAGCATCGACGCGCTGCTGGCAATTCTGCGAGAACGGAAACGTAAGATTCTTGAGAGGTTTGAAACTCGCAAGGTTCGGCAGCGAGCGCATGGCGCGTATGTCGAACAGGCCCAGAGTGTCGCTCCGCCTCGCAAACATCGCGAAAGATTTCACGCGGCCATTCGCGAGGAGCAACTCCGCGACTTGGAACGGCTTTGGTATGCGACTGGGGACGACCAATCTCCTTTCGCCCGAGCGCTGGTCGGATTGATCGAGACCCTCGGCAATAAATATGAGATCGAGGAGTTGGCTGCGCGATACGAGTTTACTGGTCATGAAGCGATGACGGTGCCGCAGGCGCTTGAGGTGAAGGAAGAACTGGAGCGTATCGACGAACTTATCAAGCAACTTGAAGAAGCTCGCGAGACTGCTCAGATCGGTGTGATCGACATGGAAGCGCTGGCCGAGTTTGCCGAGCCGGGAGATATAGACCAACTCTCGGCACTACAGCAGCAGATTCAGGATTACCTGCGCGAGATCGCCGAGCGGCAAGGACTCGAGCAAGAGAAGGGGAACTACCGCGTTACTCCCAAGGCGTATCGCATCTTTCAGGCAAAGCTGATCG
Organism: Bythopirellula polymerisocia; assembly: GCF_007860015.1. Taxonomy (GTDB): domain Bacteria; phylum Planctomycetota; class Planctomycetia; order Pirellulales; family Lacipirellulaceae; genus Bythopirellula; species Bythopirellula polymerisocia. Next base: position 272,867 of record NZ_SJPS01000006.1, on the reverse strand, counting down.
ATAGGCTATTCAGCGAACTCTCGGAATCACGCTCAGGGAGGCATCTAGGGCCGATTCTGGGCGAAGGGGCCGTCGAACTCCAGGCCACCAAGCCCTACGAATTCGGTGACTCGATCACGCAACTTGATATCCCCGGCACGTTCATCAACGCCATGTTGCGGCAAGGACCGGGGCTGCCGATTCGGTTTAACTCCGACGACATGCAGGTTCACAAGACCCGTAACAATCCTAAGTGCGCGACCTGCGTGTTGATGGACATGAGCGGCTCGATGCGATACGACGGCCAATACATCAACGTCAAGCGAATGGCACTCACTCTCGAAGGGCTGATCCGAAGTGAGTATCCGGGCGACTATTTGCAATTCGTGGAAATGTACAGCTTTGCCAAACAAGTGGAACGCGGTCGGATCGTGGAACTAATGCCCAAGCCGGTGACGGTGTTCGACCCCGTGGTGCGTCTAAGGGCCGATATGAGTCGAGACGACATTAGCGAGTATCAAGTCCCGCCGCACTTCACGAACATCCAGCATGCCCTCTCGACTGCGCGGCGATTGCTTTCGACGCAGGACACCCCTAACCGCCAGATCGTGCTGATCACCGACGGTCTTCCCACGGCCCATTTTGAAGCCGAGATGCTTTATCTCTTGTACCCCCCCGATCCGCAGACGGAGCAAGCCACGATGCGCGAGGGTCAATTGTGCATGCGTGAGGGAATCACGATCAACCTGTTTCTGATTCCAAGTTGGTCGCAAACACAAGAAGATGTGCGTTTTGCATATCGTCTCGCCGAGAGCACAAAAGGTCGCGTATTTTTCACGGCGGGCCGTGATCTGGATCGGTATGTGGTGTGGGATTATCTCAAGCGGCGGCGAGAGATTCTGGCGTGAAGTAGACGCTAATATATCCGACTTCAAAAAGTAGAAAACAAACCGCAGAGCCAGCCCGTACATTCCCCCTATTTTACCAGTTTTCTATTTATCCCGCTGGGATGTCTTGCTCCCATTAGGTAAGCTCTACAGGGTGACGCTAGCTGGGCAAGACAATCTTTGCTGGCTGGTCGATAAATCACTACACCCCCCCGCGTCTTCGCGATCACGCTCATACCGCTCACCTCCACGACCCCTACCAGGCAGGTTCATCGTGCAAATTGAAATCCTCGGACGTCGCCCTCTGCGCATTTTTCCTAACTTGGCACTTTTAGTAGCGCTGCTGAGTACGATGCTGCTTTCTCCAATGCGACTCTTGGCAGCCGTGCCGAGTGATCAATTAATGTCTCCCCAATCGCGCGGTTTCATCTCGGTCCCTAACATAGAGAGCCTGATTGCCCATTGGCATGAAACACAACTCGGGCAACTAGTACAAGACGAGTCCATGCGGCCATTTGTCGAGGATGTTAGAAAGCAGATCGAACGCAAAATCTCTGGAGTTCGAGACAAGCTGGGGATTTCAGTTGAGGATCTGAGGGATGTGGCTGGTGGTGAGATTGGCATCGCAATGGTCGAAGTCGAGAACGGCCGCGCGGCCGTGGCACTTACTGTCGACACCACCGACCGTCACCGCGAACTTGAGGGCTTTTTGGCAAAGCTTGACCGCGACCTAACCAAGCGAGGTGCTACCAAGACCACTGACAACTACGAGGGGACGACGCTTACCACCTATGATATCCCGGCCAAAAAAGAAAACGGCATTGCGCGTCAAACGGTGCACTTTGTCAAAGATAATATTTTCTGTGCCAGCGATAGTGCTATCGAGGCCAACGAGATGCTCAATCGCTTCAAGGACAAGTCAGCGGGGCTTGCCGAGGTCGTGACTTATCAGCAGACGCTGCAGCGTTGTCAAAAGGAAGCCGGCGATATAGTGCCCGACGCGCAATGGTTTGCCGACCCCTTTGGATATGCCAGGGCGGTTCGTTCTTTGGAGTCTGCCGACGCCAAGCGTGGGGGCAAAGACTATGTGAAGATCTTGCAGGAACAGGGGTTTGATGCCGTGCAATCACTGGGAGGATTCGTGAACCTGTCAGTAGGAAGTTCTTTTGAACTCTTGCATCGTACGGCAGTATACGCTCCCGCTATTCCTGGCGAGCCTGACAAATATCGGCTAGCCATGCGGATGATGAAATTCCCAAATCAAGAATCGTTAGAGACTCATGACTGGATTCCTCGCAAGTTGGCCAGCTATCGCACCTTTAGCATTGATATGGACAATGCCTTTCAATTCTTTGGCACTCTGTTCGATGCGATTGCCGGCTACGAAGAAGCTTTTGCCGGGGTTCTGGAAGGTTTGGAGCGTGATCCCTATGGCCCTCAGGTTGACGTTCAGAAAGATTTTATTGCTCACTTGGGCGACCGCGTGGTACTAGTCACGGATTATGAGCTGCCGATCACGCCAAAATGCGAGCGGTTTATGATTGTAGTGGAATTGAGCAATGAACAAGCGATCGCCAAGACGGTAGAGAAGTTTATGAAGAGTGACCCGAATGCCAGCAGTACGGAGTTTGAAAACAAGATCATCTGGGAAATCCATGAACCGGAAGCGGATCTCTCGGGAATGGACCTGGATCTGAACGATCTCGATCTTTTGGAACCCACCGAGGGGGCTTCTCAGGACGATGCCTTTGGTGCCTCCGCACTCACCTCTTCGGCGGTGTGCGTGACCGATGGGCACCTCTTTATTTCCTCCCATGCCGAATTCCTACGCAAGGTTCTTTCGAAACAAGAGGAAAAAAATGACTTGAATGACGCTGGCGACTTTCGCGAGGTTGAGAGTGTGATGAATCACTTGATGCCAGGGCCCGTCGCGGCGAAGTTTTTTGTCCGCACGGACGAAGCCTATCGACCAACCTATGATTTGCTACGGCAGGGCAAAATGCCAGAGGCCGAGACGTTGTTCGGTCGGTTGCTCAATCGCCTGATGACACCGGAGGAAAGCGAAGACGAAGGGATCTTGCGCGAACAGAAGATCGATGGCCATCAGCTGCCAGAGTTTGACATGGTGCGTCGCTACTTCGGCCCAGCCGGGACACTGGTGCGTACCGACGCGGACGGGTGGTTCATCGTGGGAGCTACGCTTACCAAGATCGCCCCCCAAGCTCGGGCATCCAGCACGCAGCTTTCGAGTGATGTGAATTCAGTGCGTTGATTTAGCCAGGAGCTTCACGGCACCTGTAGCTTCGCCCAAAAGGGGCGTTGGCGATCAGCGCGTGTGCGGGCATCTTCTAGCAGTACTTCTAGACTTGGCTGATCGTCCCCCTTCACACGGTTGCCGTTAAGGGTCACGCGGATCGGCTTATCAAAATCTACGACGTCGGGCCTCAGCCAGATGGTCGTCTCAGCGCATGCCGTGCGAGCCGAAAGTCGATTGCCATTACCGATGCGTCCCTCGACAGGGGTCGGACGTGCATTGCGGGCCGGCCAGTTGCCAGGAGTCACGCTGCTGGGAAATCCGCGGCCTTCGATCCACCAGAAAAAGTTATCCCAGTCGCGCATCGTATTGCATTCAAATTCTTGCGGTGGCCAGACTCGCTGCTTTCGCCCCAGCCAATCGAAGATTTCGAGGATCTCGTCGTGAAACGGTTCGTACCCTCGGCCATGGAATTCGACCACGGTGGTATCAAATCGTTTTATGAGAAACTGGTCGAAGAGTTGGGCGTTTTCCGACATCTTAGTGCCATCGAGTTCCCCGGCGACAAAATAGAACGGCACATACTCAGCGTTTTCCCAATAGTGTGGGACATACTTCTCCTGCTTACTGAACTGAGCCACAAACGGAATCGCTCCTGCCCACAAATCGGGATGGGCCAGGGCCATATCCCATGCGGCATCACCGCCGATGCCATGGCCAGAGATAAAGACGCGGTCGGTGTCGACACTGAACCTTCGGCAGACATCGCGAAGCACAGTGAGCACGCCCTCATGCTCTCGAAATGAGTATTCATAGGTGTACTGGCGAGGCTTGAGCCACTTGATGGACACCGTGATATAGCCATGCCGCATTGCCTGCCCTTGTCGCTGGCCAGTGGGCTTGTTCTCTTCATCGAGTGGTGGCTTGCCAGTCCAGAAATCCAACTCCTGGTCGGGGTCATTGAATGCCCCGTTTAGAACAATCAACACTGGATATCTCCGCGAGGGATCGTATTCCGGCGGGACCTGCACAAGATAGCGAAAGTTGCCCTCTTCTGTGTGGCCCCGAGCAGACAATTCGTATGCGCCATAACCCAGTTTTGCTTCCTTAGGAATGGCCAGAGGAGGAGTAAGTTGGGCTAGCACGCTGGCAGTGCGCGACACAGTCACTCCCTCGAGTGTACGAATCGAATCGATGAGCGCTGTACGCTTATGGGCAAGGGTTTCCACGAGATAATTGCCAACCACGCCACGGACGGCAACCATATTCAGAGCCACAGTAAGTTCGTCGATGGCATCCTTGGGCCCCAGCACCCAGCCCGATATAGCCAACGCCAGCTTGTTTTCCGTCGTTAGACTCGCATCATCGGCTAATTGCAAAAAGGGTGCGAGTCGATCGACATTGTTTAGATTGAGATTGTCGAGGATTTCATCGGTCACAGGTTTGACAAGGGCGCGTGAATCGTTGCTGGGAAGTTTGCCAACAAGATCGCGCAAATGAGTTGAGATATTTGCCACACGGGTCTTGTCGTTTTCGTAGTCGGTGGAAGCCTCTCGGACTTGCTGCAAGGTCTCGCCAGAAACGTCCTCAGTGGGAAAATTGGTTAGCAGTCTACCCACGAGTTCATGTTGTCCAGCAGCATGGCGAAGTTGAATCTCACGCAGAATACGACGGGCACCGATCTTTCGCAGTTGTTGCACCTCTGTCTGCAGGTCTGCTTTGTCGGGGAACGCAGCGATGATTGCCTCAAGTTCCGCGAGGGCCTCGCGATAGCGTTCGGCCTGCAAATAGAACCGCACGATTTGGAGCCAATCCTGGGGGTCCTCATGTGAGACGGCCTTATTCAATATGGCAGCAATGGTTTCTCGGGGAATCGAACTGGTGGCTAGCCTCATGTCCCATACAATGGATCTTGGTGCACCGAGTAGTCCTTCGACCTTTGCATAGCGAGGTGTGATCTCAGTGATTCCCTGTACAATCGAAAGCGGTCCGTCACGGGTCTGCATTTCATAGAGTCGGCGACCGAACTCGTCGAAGGGTGAAACTCCCAGGCTGGGACCTACACTCCCCAGCGTGTTTCCCGCTTTTGCCACTTTCTGCCACAAGGGGATCTTGATCAGATTCTCAGGTGCCTGATCCAGAATCGCAGCGACCTGTGCCTTTGGCACATAGACGCGACGAAGTTCATCATCGATCAAGAGTATTGGTGTCGAGACAGCCTCTCCCTCCGGCCCGGCGTCTGCCAATGGAGGATCCGAGACTCCGGTCACCGGAAGCACCCGCCCTTGATAGATGCGACCATCTTTCAATTGTATTTTCTGGGCGCAGACCGGAGCAACGCCAGAGGACAGCAACACAACGGCGCAGCAAACTGCAATGATGGTCCATTTCGCGCGATGATCAGAGAAAGTCATTGCCTACGCTCAATTCCAAGGAATATCCTTCGGCCGGAACAAGCCGTGCGCGGTTCAGGCATGGAAACACAAACGACGCCGTTTGCCGGAACTCGACTTACTCGTTCGAGCCTACAAGATGTCTATCTAGCTTCATTGTGACCTGGCGAAGGAAACAGTCAATTTCGCACCTCGGGGGTGACAGTGCCTCGCGAGTCGAGATTTTCTGCTCTTTCCCAGCATTGACAGGTCACACTGTCGGACAAGAAAATGCACATCCCTGACAAGCTGTAACGATTCCGCAGTTTGCGACACCTTGGTAAAACTCCCCGAGCGGACCGATGAATCTTCGAAACTCTCTAAAAACTCTCCTGGTGTGCGTGCTGGGGCTGCCGATTCTGTTAGCCGTATTAGGGTGGGTAGCCGGACTGCTCACTGCCATGGGTGACGAGGCGACCGCCAGCGTCCTAGGCCACATCAGCACAGCAGCTCGAGTGATCTGGCTCGTGTGCCTGGTCGGGGCAATTGTCGTCTTAGCGATGCAATCGTTGGAACATACTCGTGAAGAGTAATTCAGTGGGAGAGTAAGCTCACATTCGCTCCCATTGCCGTGTTGGCCTCGCCCCGCAACAATACCTCGCATGCCTGATCTTACTCGCGAAAGCCTGCTTCACGACCCCATCCACGGGTACATTCCATTCGTATCCATTGTCGACGAAGGGGAAGCTTCCGAACGCACTCTACTCGACCATCCCTGGCTGCAACGCCTACGGCAAATCCACCAACTACAAACCGCCTGGTGGGTCTATCCGTCTGCCGAGCATACTCGGTTCCAGCATGTCGTAGGCGCCATGCACATGGCGAGTCGTATGGTCGGCTCACTCTACGAGAGCCTGAAGCAGGTTTGCCCAGATGTTCCCAGCCGGGGATATGTGGAATGTCTTTGTCGCCTCGCCGCTTTACTGCATGACGTGGGGCATGGGCCGTTCGGACATTTCTTCGACGCTCATTTCCTTTCGGACTATCGGCTAACCCATGAAAAACTGGGAGCCCACATTATTCGCCATGATTTGGGGCCCCTGCTCTGTTCGATTCGCACCTGTCCCAACAGCCGACTGGCTGACGGTGAGCGAATCGATCCCGACCAGATTGCTTGGCTGATTACCCGCCCGGTGGAAAATGACGCGGCAGACAAACCGCGCTGGCTGGTAATGCTGCGCAGTTTGTTCTGCGGGCTGTACACCGTCGATAACATGGATTTTGTGCTTCGCGATGCCTACATGTCTGGCTACAGCACCCGGTCCTTTGATCTGGAACGTCTGATTCGATACACGTTTTTTAGCGAGCAGGGACTCACGATCCATTCCCGTGGCATGAATGCCCTTGTGCGATTTCGGCAGGCACGTAGCGAGCTCTTTCGTTCCATCTATTTCCATCGCACGGTGCGGGCGATCGACAAGACCCTGGAAGACCTATTTCGTGCCGGCAAGCAATACTTGTTTCCCGGTAACCCTCTAGAGTATCTGGACGAATACCAGCGATTCACGGAGTGGTCGTTGCTGGTCGATGTCGCTCGCTGGCCTCAAAGCGACGACCCAGTCCAACGCGCCCTGGGGGAACGGTGGCAACAGCTTCTGAGCCGACAAGTCGACTGGGATTTGGCCGATGAACGCACCCGACTGGACCCGACTTCCACGGACCTGTTTCGCAAAGGCCGCGAGGCTTTGGCTGAGCAGGCAATTCGTGAGGTGTTACCAATTGAACTGCGCGACATCCCTCTGAAAGTGGACCTTCCGAACTACATTGACCGCCCCGACCCCAAGACGGCTGCCGCGGGCCAGAATTTCCTCTACCGTTCCGCCACAAAACAAATCCGCCCCCTCACCGACGACGAATTGTACAAACACTTGCCGATGAGCCAATTAGTCTGCCGTGTGTATCTCCCGAAGGGTGCGCCAGCTAGTCATAACATCGCGGTATCAAGTGCTCTCGACGCCCTGTTGGGGAGCGCTGGTGATGATGATCTAACGAATATGTGAAAAACGATCTCTATTCGACCCAAGCAGCAGTGGTTTGCCCATACCGAGTGAATCGCTCTCGGACTACAATAAAGTTTATGAGCCACGAAACATACGAAAACCCGCTGATTTCTCGCTATGCTTCGACCGCCATGAGTCGGCTTTTTGGTGCACAACACAAGCACAGCACTTGGCGGCGTTTATGGGTTGCGCTGGCTGAAGCCGAGGCAGAGTTGGGGCTGCCCGTCACGGCTGCACAGATCGAGGAATTGCGTAAGCATGTCGACAAGATCGACTTCGCAGCCGCGGCGAAGTACGAGCGACAACTTCGGCATGATGTAATGGCTCATGTCCACGCCTATGGCGATCAGTGTCCGACCGCCAAACCAATCATTCACCTGGGGGCCACCAGTTGCTTCGTCACCGACAATGCCGATCTGATGATCTTACGTGAGGCACTCGAACTAGTTGCTCAGAGATTGGCGGCGGTTATCGATGCCTTAGGAAAATTCGCAACAGACTACCGCGATTTACCTACCTTGGGTTTTACGCACTTGCAACCGGCCCAGCCCACGACTGTCGGCCGTCGGGCGTGTCTCTGGGCCTACGATCTGGCTCTAGACCTAGCGGAAATTGAGCATCGACTCTCCACTCTGTGTGCCCGCAGCACGAAGGGAACAACAGGCACTCAGGCCAGTTTCTTGCAACTCTTTGATGGCGACCACAACAAGGTTGGCAGGTTGGAACAATTGGTCGCCCAGAAGATGGGCTTCTCGGCTACATACACAGTCACCGGCCAAACCTATCCGCGTAAGGTTGATGCCCAAATCGTCGATTCGCTCTCAGGAATTGCGGCCTCGGCTCATAAGGCAGCTACTGATCTGAGAATTCTCGCGCACCGCAAGGAGTTAGAGGAGCCCTTCGAGAAAGACCAAATCGGCTCTTCAGCCATGGCTTACAAACGAAACCCCATGCGGAGTGAACGCATCTGCGGACTGGCTCGCTTTGCAATGAGCTTGCAATCCAGTACCTCAGCGACCCTCGCCACACAATGGATGGAGCGCACCTTGGATGATAGTGCCAATCGACGTCTGGTGATCCCGCAGGCGTTCTTGGCAATCGATGCGGTTCTCATTCTTTACCAGAACGTCGCCAGTGGGCTGGTAGTATATCCCGAAGTGATCGCCCGCAATCTGCGAGAAGAACTTCCCTTCATGGCGACAGAAAACATCCTCATGGCGGCAGTCTCAGCGGGAGGAGATCGCCAGGATTTGCACGAAAGGATTCGCCAGCACAGTCAGGCCGCGGCGGCTGAAGTAAAGGAGCATGGTCGGACCAATGATCTCGTCGATCGGTTGCAAAAAGATTCGGCCTTTACCGGGGTAGACGTTGATTCAGCAATCGATGCCTCAAGTCTCACAGGCCGTAGCGTTCAGCAGGTGGACGAGTTTCTCTCCGAGGTCGTTGAACCTATCCGCCAGCGCTATACACTTCAAGCGACCACAGAAGAATTACGCGTGTAAGCTCTACACCAAGTCCAGCGGTGTCTGGCGACGATGACGTGTCGCACTGCAGGCAGAGCAAATGCCCGAAATAATCAGCCGATGGCCTGTGTCGCGGAAATCATATTCGGCGGCGACTGCACGGAGGAGATCGGAGAGCTCGCTGCTTTGGAACTCGATTAGCTTGTCGCACATCGTGCAGTGCAGATGATCGTGCTGAGGATAGCCATAATCGTGCTCGTAGATGGCGCGTCCGCGAAGGTTCATTCGCCGTAAGAGTCCCGAGTCGACCAATTCGTTCAAAGTTCGATAGACCGTAGGGCGGCTGACTTTGCGGCCTTCAGGTACCTGGGCTAGGTTGAGGATCAGTTCCTCGGCGTCGAAATGATCGTGCCGCTTGAAGACGAAGTCAATGAGGATCCTCCGCTGCTGAGTGATCCGCTTTCCCTTGCTTTGCAAGAAATCAGCAAACCGCTCCTGTGGGGAGCTAGATACTTCGACGGTGCCTAGTGAATACCCGCTGGACATGGCGAGCCCGACCTTTCTTCCGACTCCAGAATCAATACTGCGAATCTCAATAAGAACTGGAAATGTTCCTATTGAGACAAGCGAGCCAATTCAAATACCCGCTAATAATCGCCAAGAAACGCTACTAAGCTACACTTGGCTGTTCGATTATTGATTCTACACTGAGATTGGAAGAGTCTCAAGAGGCTCGCCTATTGGACGTCGTTAAGAACCTGCAACGCCATGAACCAGCCTCAGACGACATCATCCAGCAATCGCTCCATGGCGGCCTCAAACTTGCCCGGAGTATCGTAGGTCCCGGCAGCAATTTCGTTGCGGACGCGATTCACCAAGTCGGCGCGGATATCGCCAGTTTCGACTGCTTGGGCCGCCGCCTCAGCGGCGGCAGAGATCTCAAATTGATCACCCGTGGCATTCGCTCGTGCGGTAGGTCGGGCACCGTTAGTGTGGTTCGAATAAGGGCCTTTGAGGCTGTGAGGTCCATGAACATGAGAGGAGCCGTGAATTTGCATGATTTTCTCCGGTGGATTGCATCACGTGAGCAGTGCGAGCTGCAACACGTTTGTCCAACTAAATAGCTAGTGTAACGCCTGGGAAAAGTTGAGCCACATTGAATCTAAAAAACTATTCTCAATCGCCAATTTCTTGATCGAAGGGGCGTCGCATCCCTGGTCGGCGGGGAGTAGAGTGACCGTGCGAGCGCAACTGCGAGTGCAATAGGTTCATCGACCAAGGTGCTAGCATGCGTTGATAATTTCTCCGGGGGGCCGATCAATCAACTAACTACTTTTGTAACAGGTATGCGAATCATGATTTGGCGGGACAGGTGGAAACTCACGTTGGCCGTGGCTAAATCACATCATCTAAATCGAGATTGTCCTCATCGATGCCCGGCGACGACTAGAAAAACCGATTGTACGGGCCAGACTCTTCATAGGTCTGGTAACGCTAGAAGTAACTACGCAATAGGACTCGCCAACGTTCGCCTGACAACCGAGCCAAATTTCATGTCCGAGGAAGCACTCTTGAGCTTCGCGAGCGTAAGGAAATCAATAGGCCTCGTCAATCGCATTCTTGGGCCAAGAAATCAGTAATTCCCCGAAAATATGGGCATTTGCGAGATTGTCGGTGTCGGTTCAATTCCGTAGGATACTTGTTACTTCGCCCATAACTAGCAATGCCAGCAAAGGAAACGTTTCTTGCCTGAATTCACCAAGTCCGTTGGTTTCATTGGTGCCGGTCGTATGGCAACCGCGCTTGCGCGGGGTTGCGTCGAAAGTGGCTTGATGACCGTCGGACAGTTGATCTCTGCGGACCCTTCGCTTGACGCTCGGCATGCTTTTGCCGATCAAGTTGCAGGGGTCGCTGTGTTCGATACGAACGAACCGATCCTGGCACGTGCTGACATTATCGTGCTGGCGATCAAGCCACAGGTCATGCCAGATGTGCTGGCTGACATCGGCAACCAAGTTACAGAGCAGCAGCTGGTGGTGTCGATAGCCGCAGGAGTAACGCTAAAGAAACTTGCCAAGGCGTTGCCCACGGACTCTCGGTTGATTCGAGTCATGCCCAATACCCCCTGTCTGGTGGGCGAAGGAGCGTCCTGTTTCAGCCGTGGCTCATCGGCAACGGACGAAGATGCAGAAGACATTCGCCTTGTCTTGGAGAGTGTTGGGCGAGTATTCGAGGTCGCCGAGAATCAACTTGACGCTGTGACGGGGCTTTCGGGTTCAGGTCCCGCTTTCGTGTATAAGATGATTGAAGCGTTAGCCCAGGGGGGCACCCAAATGGGCCTGCCTGAGGAGTTGGCACTCGAATTGGCATCGCAGACAGCCAAAGGTGCTGCTCAGATGGTCCTAACTACTGGTTTGTCTCCGGCTGCGTTGCGTGAACAGGTCACCAGTCCAGGAGGAACGACTGTGGCTGGGTTGGAGGCGTTGGCCAAGCTCGAGGGAGCCGAGGCATTCCGCGAGGCGGTGGTGGCGGCTACGAAGAGGTCACAGGAATTAGGAGAGAGTTAACTCTACCTTGAACTTAAACGGTGAGCAGACGTGTCGATTTTGATTCGTGTCGATGACAAATTTATCCCACTGTACCGAGTGATGTGGGTCGCAGCGACGCCCCATTTTTGTGGCGAAGAGGATTGCACGCGCGAAGGATATTACGAAATTCGGCTTGAGCAAGGAGAATCGGTCTGGGCCAATCTGGCGGAACGCGACGAGATGTCCAATCGACTCGAACTATGGCAGGGTGGCCTTGGTCCACCTGATGAAGAACCCGGCGAGAACCTTTGGTAACGGTGAAGCTGGCTACTGGCTTAGCAAATGGAAGGCATTCGACGATGGCCGAAAATGACGAGCTCTACTGGCGAGAAACGTATTTCATATTGTTTCCGCAGAAGCGGCGACCCACACTCAAGCAAGTTTCGACTGCACTTGCGAACGCGAATTGTCGGTTCCAGATTGAGAATCCTTCCTCAGACCCAGCGGGCTTGATCGAGTCGCTACTCGTAGAATCTCCTGAGGATCATGCTGCCGTCGAAATCAGCTACGAAGTGGGTGACGCCATTATTGAGCAAAATCTCGCCTGGGCTAAAGAGCTACGTGAAGACCTTGCACCAAATCAGTTGCAGGAACTTATCATTGCCGATGCACGGCTGGATGTTGCTCATTTCGAGCGCATGGCGGCCAGTAACGGCGTTGTTAGCGAAGACGCTGTTCACGACGAATTCGCCGATCCTGAGGACGACTACGACATGTTGGACCCGACGTGCCTTTTGACTGTGGTGGAGACTCTGGCCAGCTTGACCGGCGGCTTGACGTTTGACCCCTCGTCTGGTGAAATCCTGGCTTGATTTTCCTGCGATGCGTCGCATCGCGGCTACATCTTTACACGAAGGTCCCTATGCTTGCCAAAGATGCCAAACCAGGTGCAATTGTGCTTCAACTCGAAGCCCCACACATTATTGAAACCGTGCATGTCCAGTCCCCGTCGGCCCGTGGCGGGAATACACTCTACAAGTTCCGTGCTCGCAATCTGGTTACCCAGCAAAAGACGGACTTCGCCTGCAAGGGAACTGACTTGCTCCCTGAAGCCGACTTCCAGCGCCGAGAGGTGACGTTGATGTACTCCGACGGCAGCGAGGTGCATTTCCTTGATTCCCAGGACTATAACCAGTATCAGCTTCCTGCCGCGGACATCGCCGAGCAGATGCAATACATCACCGAGAATCTGACGGGAATCCTCGTTCAGATTTACAACGACGAGTGCGTGGGACTGCAACTTCCTGCTGCTGTGGAATTGAAAATCACGCAGTGTGATCCCGGTGTGAAAGGGAATTCGGCCACCTCTCGCACCAAGCCAGCTACCATGGAAACGGGGGCCATCGTTCAGGTGCCCGAGTATATGAAGGAGGGAGAAGTCATCAAAGTCGATACTCGCACAGGTGATTTCCTGGGAAGGGCGTAGCGCATGCGACTCGCGCTTGGACTGTTGCTGTTAATAGCAATAGCTGGCTGCCAACCCTCAGCCAAGCAGGCTGTCTACACGGTTCCCAATTACAACCCGGAAGCGGATCCGGCTGTTGATCTCGCAATGACTGTCAAACGGGCGCAAGCAGAGAATAAGCGAATCATTTTGCAAGTAGGAGGTGAATGGTGCCAGTTCTGCCATCGACTCGACGCCTTTATCCGAGAGACGCCGAGTGTTGCCGAGGGAATGCGCGAGGGGTTTCTGATCATGAAGGTGAGCTACACGCAGGGACAAAATGAGAACACGGAGTTTCTCGGTCAGTTCCCTACCGTGGCAGGCTATCCACACTGGTACGTGCTGGAGAGCGACGGCACGTTGCTGCACTCGCAAGACACTTCAAAAATCCAAAAAGGTAACTCCTACAGCGAAGACAAATTGCTCGCCTTCATCAAGAAATGGAAACCGTAAAACTAGCCCGGAACTCGTGTTAATCGTTCAGGCCTCCATTCTAGAACAACTCTTTCTGCTTAAGCCCTGATTTCGATTTCTTCTTTCCGCGAGCGGAAGTTTTTTTCTTTGAGACAGGCTTTTTCTTGGGCGACTTCTTAGCTGCAAACTTTTTCGAAGTGGATTTCTTGGTACCGGACTTCTTGGCCGACTTTTTCTTAGGGCTTTTCTTGGTCGGCGGCTTCTTAGTGGACTTCTTCTTGGCTGATTTTTTAACGGCCGACTTTTTCTTTCCGCCGCCAAATGCCGCGCCCCAATTGTCCGCAAATTTCTGGTTTGAACCTAAACGCAGTACGCTCATTTTTTTAGTGCCTTTAATCCGTAAATAGTAAAAACAGAATTAGCTCTGCTGGAGTTTTTTATACCGAAACCGATGCGGGGCGTCAGCCTCTTCACCAAATCGCTGACGGCGTTCTCGTTCGTAGGCCTCAAAATTACCATCGCACCAGTGGACGTAGCCTTCTCCCTCGAAAGCCAGAATATGCGTTGCCAGACGGTCCAGAAACCAGCGGTCGTGGCTCACCACCACCGCACAACCGGCAAAATTGGCGACTGCTTCTTCGAGAGCCCGCAGGGTATCGACGTCGATGTCATTGGTCGGTTCGTCCAATAGAAGCACATTGGACCCGCGCCGCAACAATTTGGCCAGATGCACGCGATTACGCTCCCCGCCGGAAAGGACCCCGACCTTTTTCTGTTGGTCGGTGCCTGTAAAGTTAAACCGCGATACGTACGATCGGCTGTTCAGGCGTCGGCCCCCCATTTCCAAGTTGTCCAGTCCGCCTGAAATCTCCTGATAGACAGTGTTGTCGGCGACCAAATCATCGCGGGACTGGTCGACGTAACCCAGTTCAACTGTGGGGCCGATTTTGAGTTCCCCCTCGTCGGGCGTTTCCAATCCCATAAGCATTTTCAACAGTGTGGTCTTGCCGGATCCATTGGGCCCGATGATTCCAACAATGCCGCCAGGAGGAAGGCGGAAATTGACGTTCTCAAAAATCACGCGGTCGCCAAACGACTTACCAAGATTGACCGCCTCGACGACCATATCCCCCAGTCGCGGTCCGGGGGGGATTTGAATCTCTAATTCATCCGGCCTGTCGTTGAATTCCTCGGCAACCATTTGTTCGTAAGCGTTCACGCGGGCCTTGTTCTTGGCTTGCCGAGCACGCGGTGCCAACTTGACCCATTCCAATTCACGCGCCAACGCCCGTTGTCGAGCACTTGCCTTTTTCTCCTCGGTTTCGAGTCGCTTATGTTTCTGTTCGAGCCATGAAGTGTAGTTCCCTTCGAAGGGATAGCCCTGACCGCGATCAAGTTCCAAGATCCAACCCGCGACGTTGTCGAGAAAATAGCGATCATGCGTCACGGCAACGATCGTGCCGGTGTACTCGGCCAAGTGGCGTTCAAGCCAGGCGACGCTCTCGGCATCGAGGTGGTTGGTGGGTTCGTCGAGCAAGAGTAAGTCGGGCCTTTCAAGCAGTATCTTGCATAGTGCAACCCGACGTTTCTCTCCCCCCGAGAGTTTGGTTACATCGGCATCGCCTGGAGGGAGGTTCATCGCGTCCATAGCGATTTCGATGTGTCGATCAAGTTCCCAGGCATTGGCAGCGTCGATCTTGTCTTGCAGGGCAGACTGACGATTCATCAGTTTTTCCATCGCGTCAGGGTCGTCGGCCACATCGGCGTACTTTTCACCAATGGCCTCGAACTCCTGGAGCAAAGCACGGGTTGCAGCGACTGCTTCTTCAACGTTCCCTTGCACGTCCTTGTCAGGATTGAGATGCGGTTCCTGTTCCAGGAGGCCAACAGTAAACCCTTCCGCGAGGCGGGCCTCGCCGTCGAAATCCTTGTCCTTGCCAGCCATGATTCGCAGTAAGGTGCTTTTGCCAGAGCCGTTGCGCCCAAGGACGCCGATCTTTGCGCCAGGATAGAAGGCGAGCCAGATCTCTTTGAGGACCTCGCGCGGGCCGATTTTCTTGGTGAGGTTGCTGATTTGGTAGATGAATTTTTGGGACATAGAGGTTTTTGGGTTCTAGGCGGGGGGAACTGGTTGCTGAAGCAACCAGTCCGTAGGGGTTGGACTGGTCGCTTCAGCGACCAGTTTGATAGCGTCTATAGGGTACACCTTCAATGAACGCCTTAAGCTCCATCGCACGCTTCAAGCCGCGTTCCAATTCGATTTGCACACGGGTGTGGGGGTAGTCGCGATAGTCTCTGACGACTCCTTGCCGCTCACCTTGAGTAAGAGTATAGCGAAACGCCAGGCGACATTGCTTCTCATCGCGCAGGCAATCATCAAAGTAATCTCGATTCCCAGCGGATCGCCAAAATGGCAACCGCCGCTCAGGGAGCAGGTCGTTGACCAACTGTGCCACTGAACCGTGCAAATGCTGTATCAGCGGACCTAGATTTTCACCGGTCCTGAGGTATCCCAGTGTATGGTAGTGGTTGTCCAAAAGAGACGTAACCCAAGGAAAGAATTCGTACTTGGTGGTGTAGTGATTAACCCGCTCCCAGAAAATGTGTTTCGCATCATCCCCGGCAAATGCCGGATACCGCTCACGGCAGCGGGCAGTAATGAAATAGACTTGGTTGTCCAGGTACCAGTGTTCGTAGCGGTGCTCTCCTCGGAATACCTCCGTTTTGGTCGCGGAGCTTTTGCGGAGTTTTTTAAAGTGACTCATGGGTTTTGTTTTCTCGTGTTTCACTGGTCGCTCAAGCGACCAGCCCGATCAGCTTTGGACTGGTCACTTTAGTGACCAGTCGTCCCGTCACTCCCATTCAATCGTCGCTGGGGGTTTGGAGCTGATGTCGTACACCACGCGGTTGACCCCTTTGACCTCATTAATGATACGAGTCGAAATTCGAGCGAGTAAATCGTAGGGCAAATGGCTCCAGTCGGCGGTCATGAAATCATCAGTGTTCACACACCGCACTGCAAGGGCATCGTCGTAGGTGCGGCTATCGCCCATTACACCGACACTCTGTACGGGAAGTAGCACCGCGAACGCCTGCGAGGTAGCCCGATACAATCCAGCCGCTTTGATTTCACCGACCACAATGGCATCCGCGGCCCGTAGGGTGTCGAGTCGCTCGCGAGTAACTTCCCCCAGGCAGCGCACGGCAAGCCCGGGTCCAGGAAAGGGATGCCGCCAGACAATTTCCTCGGGAAGTCCTAGTTGTAGACCGAGTCGCCGGACTTCGTCCTTGAAAAGATCCCGCAGTGGTTCAATAAGCTCGAATCCAAGTTCGTCCGGCAAGCCACCGACGTTATGGTGCAGCTTAATCGTGTCGGCAGGCCCATCGCGGGAGGCCCCACTTTCGATCACGTCGGGATAGAGCGTTCCTTGGGCCAGGTATTTCGCGCCCTCGATACGCTTCGCCTCTTGGGCAAAACAGTCGATGAATGTGTGTCCGATGCGCCGACGCTTCTCTTGTGGGTCCGTCACTCCGGCGAGAGCCGTCAGAAATTGCTCTTCAGCCTTTACCACGTGGAGGTCCGTTTGAAAGTGCTTAGTGAATTCCTCGATAACTGCTTTTTCTTCGTCGAGTCGCAAGAGGCCATTGTCAACCAGGATACATGACAATTGCGGACCAATCGCGGCAGCTAACATGGCAGCGACGACCGAAGAATCGACTCCACCAGAGAGCCCACAAATCACGCGGTCAGTGCCTACCGACTGACGGATCTGAGCGATCGTCTCAGTGGCAAAGTCGCCTAGTTGCCAAGTGCCGGTTGTGCCGCATATGTTTCGCAAAAAATTGCCAAGCAGTTTGATCCCTTCGAGCGTGTGGGTCACTTCTGGGTGAAATTGCAGGCCATAGATGGGCCGAGAGCGATGCTTCACGGCGGCGAAGCGACAATCGTGTGTGCTGGCGAGTTGCTCAAAGTCTTCGGCAATGTTGGCTACCTGGTCACCGTGGCTCATCCAGACCTGGCTAACGGGAGCGACATCCTCAAACAAGGGGTCGGCTTGGTCGATCCGCCACTCCGCTCGGCCATATTCGCGCGAAGGAAAACTCTCGACCTTACCCCCTAAAACATGACAAGCAAGCTGCATTCCGTAGCAGATACCCAGGATGGGAATACCCAGGTCGAACAGCTCGGGATCGCACTGAGGGGCCCCCTCGGCGTAGACACTCGCGGGGCCGCCGGAAAAGATCAACCCCAAAGGTGCTAACTCGCGGACCCGCTCGGCTGCGATGTTGTGCCGCACAATCTCGCAGTACACATGCTGCTCCCGGACCCGACGGGCGATTAATTGGGCGAATTGCGAACCAAAGTCCAGCACCAACACTCTCTCGGCGGTTGTACTGCTTTGGGTGGTTTGGGTCGTCATGGTCTGAATCCGTGTGACGCGTTGCATCGCGGCTATTGGGAAAACGAGCCATTATAGAGGCCACTAGCTGCTATGCAACGCGCCGCTGGGAGCCCCTAGGCGTTGTCATTTCGCCACACTAAGTTGAATTTTCACACCGCAAAGCGTTATGATGTAGAAAGCAGCAACGAAGACGCAAATCCCTACTAGACGGACAGTTACGGCATGAAAATCCTTCTTACAAACGACGACGGCATCTATGCCCCTGGTTTAGCAGCCATGGAACGCCAGTTGCAACATTTAGGAGAAGTGACCGTTGCCGCTCCGCTCACCGAGCAAAGTGGCGTGGGCCACTCGATCACCTATCTGAAGCCACTGATGGCACGGGAGGTGTTCGACGACGCGGGCCGCCGACGTGGTTGGGCCGTGGAAGGAAGCCCAGCAGATTGCGTGAAGTTAGCAATTTGTGCCCTCCTACCTGACAGACCCGATTTGGTGGTCAGCGGCATCAACAGTGGCATGAACGCCGGTATCAACGTCCTGTACTCCGGCACGGTGGCAGCGGCAATTGAAGGAGCTTTTTTTGGAACAACCAGCGTCGCGGTTTCGCTCGAGTTTCACGAGGCAGCCCGTTATGACGTTGCAGCGGAATTGGCCGTCGGCGTGATCGAACAGATGCTCAGCCAGGAAAAAGCAAAACATCACCTATACAACATGAACATCCCCATGATGGCGCTAGACAATCCGGCTGAAGTGAAAGTCGTACCGATGGCGACCTCCCCTTGGGGCGAAGATTTTCGCAAAAAGATAGACCCGCGTGGCCGCCCCTATTACTGGGCCAACGGCCTTCAACCTGACCCACCTAGCCATGAAGAGACTGACCTGTCCGCTCTCCGAGCGGGAAAAATTACGCTCACGCCGCTGAACTTCGACATGACTCATCGCAGCAAGCTGGCGGAGATGAGAGAATGGAACCTAACGAATGTGGAATGTCAGATGTGAAATCATTGATCCGAATGATCAGACATTTGCTGTTCGACATTTCAAAGTTCAAATCGTTATTAAATGGAAAACCCGATGAAAACCAAATCACTCCTCGCCGTGTCGCTACTTATTATCCCGATGGCGGCTTGCGACGTGCCTGATATCGAAACCGGACCGGTGGCCAGTACACCAGCGCCGAAGTCGACTACGGCAGGCGAACCTGCCGGACAAGGCGATGGCGAACTGTTCGGCAAGGAAGATTGGTATTTGCCTGATGGTCGTATCGACATGTCTGGCGTCGAGGGAGAACCACCGATGACCACGGGGGTGCCCCGCGAAGTGAAACCCAAAGACCCTAAGCAGGGAAAACTCTCGCGCAGATCAGGTGGTGCACTGGGCACGAACATGCAGGCTATCCCTTGGGTGAAGAACGAAACCACTTTTAACCTGGTGATCAAACCGGCCCTGATGCAGTATGAAATCATCCACTCGCAATACCCGAAGAACCACCAAGAATTTATGGAAAAGTTTATTCCGGAGATGTGTCCTCAGGTGTTGCCATTGCCCGAGCTCGAACCCGGCGACGAATACCTTTACGATCCCGAAGACAACTTGCTGAAAATCTGGCGACCTGCCGAGGCGACCCCCGAGTTGCGGGCGAAGTATCTCGGTGAAAAAGCTGACTCCGATTCCGCTGGGGTGCCTGCCGATGCAGCGGCTGAATCCGTGGCCGACGCCACGGCAACACCTGTCGATCCTTCTGAATCCACCGAGTCCGAAAATGTTAGCATTCGCGGGCGGGCAGAGGCATTAAATCGAACTCGGCAAGCTCCGATCGAATAGTACTGCCACCTATCCCACTGCGAAATTTTCATTGCTGATAAAAATCTCTTCTCCAATTCTCACCTCTTCTCCCACCGATACACATCATGACTAATCGCATTCCACAGTTTGTATGGCGGCTCCTGTTCGCAGTTGCCTTGTTGGCCGTGTTTCTCTCGTCACGTTCGCGTGGGGCTGAGTGTGCAAGTTGCTACACTTTGGCGACTGCTGCCCCCTTTGTGCCGCAGGCCGATAGCTGGGTATTTGCCCCGAGTCGCTACACGCATGATCCGGCTACCGGTTCTCGTGTGGCCCAGTATGACCCGATTGCACCCGTGGAACCCTTGCCCGACCAGCGGATCGTGACCAGCGGTTATAGCCGCACTCGGACCGTCTTGCGCGGAGCGGATGGTTCATCGAGCGCGAACTATGTTGTCACCAACTATGGCAACGGCAGAGGCGGAATGGATGCCGAGTGGGAACGATTCCATGACGCCTGGCGCGGTTCGACTGTTGCGGGCGGCAACTACTTTGGCATCTCCGGCGGGTTTCCCGGCTATGGTCCCTATGGTGGGGGCTACGGCGGAGGTTATGGACAAGGCTATGGCGGCGGTGGCTATCCAGGTTACGACCAAGGTTTTCGTGGACCGGGAGGTGTTCCAGGTCCTGGTTTTACCTCGCCAAGCTACGGTTACGGTTCCGCGGGGCCAGATCCTCGCCGGCTTGATCCGGACGCAGCCGATGGCTACCACGATGGTGCCTGGCGTCGCGAGCCGAATCGTGAGTTCTTCCGTCCGATTCCTCAGGCAGGGTTTGAGAAGGAGTATCACGGGCCCTACCCTCCTCACAAGCCCAAGCCGTAGGTTACCGGACAGGTCGATTTCCACGAACGCTTTTCACAGCATCGATCGCCTGGCCCTTTTGGAAAACTCGATAATTGAGGATCAACCACTGGTCGGCGGTCTTTTGCCAATCGATTTCTAATTGATCAAAGTAGAAGACTCGACCACCTGAGCGGGTGTGGACACCATCGACTCGACCGCGGAAGAAGGCCGTCGCTTGAAGTGGCACTGCTGTTTCATCGAGTTCGATTCGAATTGCAGTGGCACCGGCGTCTTTTATTTTCACCTGGGGCATTAAGGACTCGGCGTCGGCACGCACCTTGTTTGCAGAGGGATCGACTAGTGCCAGCACCGCTGCAAGATCATTGACCTCAAGAGCATTGGTTAGCTGCAAAATCGACTCTTCGACCTTCTCACGCTCCGTAACAACTACTTTCTCGGCAAGAACCAAGAGCAGCGTGATTGCAATCACTACCACGAGGGCAATTATCGACGCAAGCGACCGACGGGCAAAGACCAAGACCAAACAGAGCGTAGTAAACACCGCCCCAGCGGACCAGATCGGCAACGGATTCTCAAGCAGCAATGTCATATGTTCGATCTTCGTTAGCCGCGACGCTCTGCTGAGTCCTGCTCAGCGATAGCGGAGCGCGAGAACAGGCGTTCTCGCACCAGCATCCCCAGCGATGCTAACGTTATCACCGATAATGTGACAACCAACGGCCAAAGTTTGACCTGCGTTTCACCAGGTTGAGAATAGTGCGGCACCCCCGAAGACGACTTGCGGCCAGTCGAATCCTCATTGATATCGAGTGACCCCTCCGCCACGGCTGTGCGAGCCTGGCCCTGGCGCTCGATATTCGCTTGTCGATCCCCAAACTTCCCCCCTGTGGCTAAGATCGCCACAAGCCCTACCGCTGGGAAGATGGCAAACCAGAGCCAGGGGGAATCAGTGATGGGGGGTTGGGATTGCATAGCAGCGTCGGTTTTAAATGTGCCTGACTACCGCCGGGGAAATAGTGGTCCGCCGTATTGAGCCGCGTCGCCTAGTTGCTCCTCGATTCTCAGGAGCTGGTTGTACTTGGCCAAGCGGTCACTGCGAGAGGCGGAGCCAGTTTTAATTTGACCGGTAGCCAGAGCCACGGCCAGATCAGCAATGGTGGCGTCTTCGGTCTCACCGCTTCGGTGGCTGGCGATGCTAGTGAAGCCATTGCGATGGGCCAAGGTAATTGCGTCTATTGTCTCGGTGAGCGTTCCTATCTGGTTCACCTTGATGAGGATGCTGTTGCCGATCCCCTCGTCGATGCCGCGTTGAAGCCGTTCGACGTTGGTCACAAACAGGTCGTCGCCGACGAGCTGACACTTGTCACCGATGCGGTCGGTGAGCAATTTCCAGCCTTCCCAATCGTCTTCGCTGCAACCGTCTTCAATCGAGCAAATGGGATACTTGTCCAACCAACTTGCCAACAAGTCAACCATGCCACCGGAATCAATTTGCTTGCCGTCGATGGTATAGACCTTCTTGTCGCTGTCGTAAAATTCGGTTGCCGCGCAGTCCATGGCAAACCAAACTTGCTCACCCGGTTTATACCCTGCCTTCTCAATGGCAGTGAGTATTACGTCGAATGCCTCCGCGTTAGCACCAAGGTCGGGGGCAAAGCCACCCTCGTCCCCCACGGCCGTATTGAGTTTCTTGTCCTGAAGTACTTTTTTAAGATTATGGAAGATCTCGCAGCCGCAGCGCAGCGATTCGCTGAACGTTTCAAAGCCCAGAGGCATGACCATGAATTCTTGGATGTCGACCGAGTTGTCGGCGTGCTCTCCTCCATTGAGTATGTTCATCATCGGTGCGGGCAAGAGACGTGCGTTCGAACCGCCGAGATACCGGTAGAGCGGCATTTCGCAATAACTGGCGCCTGCATGTGCTGTCGCCAGAGAGACACCAAGAATTGCATTCGCACCGAGGTTCTTTTTGTTTGGCGTTCCATCTAGTTCAAGCATCATTCCGTCAATCGCCATCTGATCGAGAGCATCCATCCCGATCAGTTCGTCAGCTATCTTCGTGTTGATGTTCTCTATGGCCTTGGAAACGCCCTTGCCGAGATAGACGCTCTTATCACCATCACGGAGTTCCCATGCTTCGTGGGCCCCGGTACTCGCGCCGCTAGGCACGGCTGCCGTGCCAACGGTGCCATCAACGAGGGTAACGTCCACCTCAACGGTAGGATTGCCGCGGCTGTCTAGAATCTGCCGGCCATGGATATCGACGATAGTGCTCATACGGGATCTCTCCTGAATATGGGTATTTGAGTTGTATGTCTATTAGAATCCCCATTTTATAGCGAGAGTACCGGCTGTCGAGGCGCAACTAAACAGCCGGGGGATTGCAAATCTCCGGCGTGGCGGTGGAGAAAGGGTCTACCCGAGACGCCGCAACTTACTCACTCGACCGGTGGCTACCCATTCAGCGACAAAAATATTCCCGTCTTTGTCGAAACAAGCATCGTGAGGATGGATAAATTTTCCGGAAAGCCACTTGGATTCATCGGTTCGAATACTGAATCCGCCGGTGTCCCGCTGGTCTTGCTGAATCCGTTTGGTATCGGTTCCCAAATGAGCAATTACCTCGTTGTTCTTATCCAACAGAGTAACACGGGCCACCAATTCTGACACTAACATGACATCGCCGTATGTATCGACATTCGCCGGCCATAAAAAGCCATCTAGAGTTTGCTGATGCTCACCCCCCAAAGTGAACCATTGAAGACGGTCAAATTCGCGGTCGGCCACCACAACCAACGGCTCGCCACCTCGATTGTCGATCCAGATACCATGCGGCAATTTGAAGGTGCCATCCTTTTTGTTGGTTGGATCACCAGGCTCACCAAACGAACTCACCCAATTAGCGTCTCGGTCGTAGCGATGGATTCGATAGGCGCCATAGCCATCGATCAGCAGAAATCCACCCTCCGAAAGAAACGCGATGTTAGTCGGAATAAAGCGATCACGGCCCCAAGGGTTGTCGTCCCGCTTTCTGGGGAAAGAGTCTTCCCCTTTGGCATAAACACCACTTTTCATTGGTGCCCCTTTGCGCCAGACCTGCTCACCTGCGGTGGTGAGCTTGGCGAACGATCGCTGCTGTTGGTAGGCACAGACATACAAGAAATCTTCACCGTCTTCGTTGCGGATCTCAAGGCCATGCCCTCCACCAACGAATTGCTCGCCGAAAGCGCGCATGAATTTTCCGGTCTCGTCAAACACAAAAATTGTAGGATGTTCGGGATTCTCAAACTTACCTTCGTGAATCACATACAAGTTTCCCTCGCTATCGAACGCGACGTTGTGGGTCGTTTGCCAATGGTACTTATCGGGTAGCTGAGGAAAAGAATGCTGCACTTCATATTGATACTCACCGCTCCCGACAATCGGATTGGAATTGGTTTTCCGCGCGGTGACGATGGCAGGTGTGGCAAAAGTTGCTGCGGCACCAACGAGGCTCGTTTGCAGAAAACGGCGACGAGAGGACTCGGACTGCTTGGAGCTATTCATGACAAGATTCCTTGGAGAAGGACAAAGTGATGCGATCTTAACGCATTCGTAGGAGATCACATTATAGAGGACCAGGTCCTAAGGTCCATGCACCTCGAGAGGGCTTCGCTTAAGCTCTGCCGACTTTGCGTACAGCATTTTGCTCTGCAAGCCAGGCAAGCCACTCAGCACTCGGTCTGCCGTAGGGACGGAATTTGGTGCTCGTGCCCAAGTCGTCGCGATAGAAAATGGCCCGATGCTCACCCAGTCGCCCCGCGGCTGGGGAATCGATCAGGCTCGTAGAATCGACAGGGCTCATCTGCAAGGCGACACGATAGTCCACCTCCCGCATGGCAATGCGATCCAGAGCACGGGTCAAGCTGTTTTGTGAATCGCACCAGACAAGAAAGTGAATGCCTACTGCTGGTCCCTCTCGCAGAATTTCACGAAACTGATCGTCAGTCGCCCGCGGCTTGTCATCATTCGTTGAGCCGACGGAGAAGCTGAATTCTTTTTCGGTCACACGCAGGTCTCGGAATTGGGCCAGATCGTAAATGACTACAAACTGAGGTTGGTATTCCTGATCGAGATCTGCATTGCGTCGGGATAGCTCGTCAGCCAATCGTGAGATCACTTGCGGAGTCTCGCGGAGAGAGCAGACGCTCACTCGTCCAGGTATTGCGTCGGCCACCTTTTGCCAGGCACCTTGATCAGGTGATTCACTTCGCATGCCGTTCAGAATTGTGATATGTGGATTGCCTTTAATAAATTGAGAAGCCAAGGTCGCGACGGCCGTGGAAAGAATGCCGAGTGCCAAGGGCTCATCTTGTCCAACGATCAGCAAGTGATTCCCTCCCTGGCGGCGAAAAGTCATCTGTGTCGGTGGCTCGATTCGCACGGCTGAACCTAGCCAAGTCGTGGGTTCGACGATCGGCAAGTCGGATCCACAAGCGATCAGCTCGACGAGAGCCTCGTTCTGCAGTGGGTTGGCAGGGAGATTCCCCTCGAACACAATTGCTGGTTCAGACGTGATTTCTTCGGCAAGTTGACGTTCTCTGATTTCTGTCAGATACTGCTGCCGCTGTCGGTCAGCAAGCCACACTACCTGGAAAAGATGATTTCCTTCGACCATGCCGTTTTGGTCGTTGTAGATTGCCTCGCCAGGTCGATTGAGAAGTCTGGCTGCCGAATTGTCATCGCTAAGTATCAGATGGGCATCTGCCTCACTGCATTCCAAGGCAATGCGGACCGCCATCTGGCCGATTGTGCTGCGGGCCAACGAGTAGGCCCCGGCCAGGGTTTGCGATCCCAGTAGCACGTGAATCCCAAAGGCACGTCCTTGACGCACCAAGCGGTCTAATAGCAAAGCGGCGTCTTGAGCGAGCTTGTCGTCGGAGACAAATAGTTCCTGGAATTCGTCGATAACTAGCAGCTGGCGGGGCAAGTGCTCTCCCGATTCACGCCGGTAGCCAGCCAGGTCCTGTACGCCAAGACTGCGGAATCGTTCTCCTCGGCTTTTGAGTTCGTCATCCAGTCGTTCCAATACGCTCACCCCAAATTCTCTCTCGCTCTCGATGGCGATGACCCGCGCATGGGGTAATTTGTGAGTGGCGTAAGTCTTGAATTCCACGCCTTTCTTGAAGTCGACCAGGTAGAACTCGACTTCCTTCGGACTGTAGTACAACGCCAGATTGGTAACCAAGGCATGCAGCAAGGTACTCTTGCCGGAGCCGGTCTTACCAGAAATCAGGGCATGTTGAGCCGTTCCCTTGCCAAGTCGTAACGATTGCAATTCGTTGGCACCTGCTCGACCAATGGGCACCACCAATTCCTCCGCAGCACTGCCCGTCCAAATCTGTTCTGGGCCGGGTGCGACCACCTCGAACGGGACCTCTACCCGACTGGCAGCCCGTGATTCCTCGCCTGCGTATCTTAGAATTTCGTTGAGTTTGTTTTTGGGGGGAAGTTGGTCCAACTTAAGAGTAAGTTTTTCAAATAGTGGATATCGCCACCTCAGACGGTCATTGGCCCAATCGAGGTGTACCGCGCCGTTGAGCATGTCATCTAGAGAGAATTCCGCTGGAAGTTTGACAGAACTGTCGACACTCAGCACAGTATAAACACCGCAGCGAGGGCCAGTCGCGGCGATCGTCTTTATCTTACGTATCGACGCGTCACTTAATCCTGAGGGGAAGTTGGCCACGACCAACACATGAAAAGGCTCGGCGACTTCGCCTGCATGGGCGTTGTATTCGTGTATAGAAGCAAATTCGTTCCGCAAGTATTTCTGCAATACCTTTTCCATGTGATCCGACAGAAGCGAAAGCCGCTCATCGATTTGGCGAGAGTCAGTCCAGATTCGTTTGCCGACGAGTTGTTCGTCGTAGTCGGCCAAATGCATAAAGGTGGCAAAATTTTCCCCGAGGGCTGCAGGATCGATGATCGAGAATCGCAGTTTCCCAGCAGGAGCAGCCGTCAGGAACCGGAGCATGATGAGTTGCAGCAATTCGACCGCGACGCGTCGCCCTGCCCCGTCGGCTGTTATCATCAAGCGAGGACTTTCCGTGAGAGACATCCACGCCGGGAGCATGAGTTCCGTTTGCTCTGGAACGAGTCGCGGATCTGTCGAAAGTCCGTTTTTGACAGCTTGCAGCGGGAGTGCGCACTTGCCAAAGGAAATAACTGGCGGCAAAACGTCTAACCGTTGCCAATCCTCCCAAGCTGTCTTTGACCAATCGGGGAAAAACTGAGCGCATTGCGCCTGCATTTGACCAAGTTCATCGGAGATTTTCCGAAAGCCAGTCAGCCAGTTCTCGGCCATGGCATTCCACGCAGTGTCATGTTCTGATTGGGCCGACGTGGTGCAAGACTCATACAGGTCTTCATTTTCTTGGCAGGAAGCCTGCCGATCAATTGCCAGCTGGTCCAAGAGTGGAGGATATTGCTCGGCAGATGTATCCAGTGCGTCCTGTAGTTGGGATTCCAATTTCACCAACTGCTCTTCGAGCTTGCCTCGAGATTCCGCAAGTAATTCTTGTTTCTTTGCTTCAGCTACTTCGAGTGCCTGCTGGCGGGCCTCCTGGGCAGCGTTCAATCCTTCCTGTTTTCTCTCAAGAATCGCATCGGCTTCCTGACGGCTCCGAGCCTGAGCCTCTTGTCGTGCCTGCAATTCGCATCTTCGGGAATCCTTCACCAACAAAACGATTTTATTGTACGCATCGAGCGTAGCCCGCTTGGCCCGGGGCCCTAAGATGAGGTAACTCGCTCCCGTGACGAGGCCCCCTATCACAGGAGCCAAGAGAGCGCCGATCCATAGTGAACTCGAGAGAAAACTAGAGACAATCAACGCGGGAATTAGCAGGATAATGGTCGCAAGGATAAACCAAATAACAATGCGGTGATCTTCGAACAAGAGCGATGGAAGCTTCTGTGCTTGGAGCGCGAGGACTGCCTGATGCAATTCGGTAAGTGCTGCTTGCTGCTGATCTTCGCCGGTCCCCTCCGCGGTCGCTTCCGGAGACTGAGGTGGAGAATGCACTTCCTCTTCAGGAATGTTCTTCGCCAGCCTCCGCATTTGAAGTAGCGTGTTGGCATCCCGTAGTAGAGCATCAACTTGGGACTTACGCGTGTTGATGCGCTTGCCTGCCTGGTCGAGCAATAGTTGGGGAGTGTCCTTTGAGGCATCGAACACGGCCATTGCTTCCCATTGCTTTTCCTTATGAGTGCGTTCGATTCCAAGGAGCAACTGCTTATAGTCGACCTCAATCCGGTTTTGCTCCGCCTCCGACTTAGTTGAAATCGCTGCCTTGGCTTCTCGATGCTGCTGCCCGGCAGAAAGTTTCGCCTGGGAAAACTCGTTTTCCAAATCACGGCGCTGTTGTGTGAACTGCTTGGTGAGCCGATTTAAGGTAAGTTCACGCTCCTTTTCGGCTGCGGCGAGCTTGTCGGCCAATGTCTTGGAAATGTAGGCTTCGTCCGCGGCGCGCGTGTCGGCCAACTGCTGCAACTTTTGCATCAGTTCCAATTGGCGTCGAGTTGAAAGCTGCACTTTGGCCACATGTCTGACGCGTGAGCGTCCCGTTAACTTTCGCAATCGCGTTGCATCTTCTTCGTCAGATCCTGCATTCGCGATATTGCATCCAACGTTCTTTTGGTAACAGGTATGAGTGGTTCCAGGTATTGCTGGCTGAATTGCTGACTTACCTGATCCTGCCACGACTCGCTAACTTCTTGCCAGGCACGCTGCAAGTCTTCCATCGCATGCCGCATCTGTGCCGAACTCGTATCGAGGTCCCAAGGTCTCATGGTCAACTTTCTGGAGAGGGTGCGGCTCCGCTCGATTCGCTGTCTCTGGCTATTCGTGTTGCACCTGGAACTGCTTCTTGATAATCGGGGGGGCGCTCAATCTGATATCCTTCGACACGTCTTACGATAAGTTGTAGTTTGGCTCTGGCTGCCGGTAGTTCGGTCTCCAGAATTCTCTGCAAATGTCCGATGCGGCCACTGTATTCAAACATTTCATGGTTCATGACACCGCGCCAATGCTTCACCAAGCCCTTCTTGTCATGGCAGTAAGTGAGTCGATTCTTGGCCACAGCGAGTGCGGCACGCTCCTCACGGCACGCGGGTCGCTCGTCAGTGACCGCAAGAATTAAGCATCGTTCGACATCGAGCTTGGCCTGATGAACTGCATCGGCGGCTAACTTCTCTTGTTCCTTCCAAAAATGAGGACAATCTTGTTCCAGCCAGTTATTTGCCCGCTGCAGTTCCGCCGTCAAAGTATCGAGCGCTCCTTGCATACGTTTCTCAAATTGAGCTAACGCAGCTCGGAAACGTTCAATAGCTTCCACAGAATGCACATTCGCTGATTCGGACATGATTGTTGTTAGTCGTAAGTCGTAAGTCGTTGGTATTTGGTGGAAAGTTGGTAGTCATAGTAGAGTGTAATGGCCTACTAACGACTAACGACTTACCACCTTCCCCTTCCCTCTATTTCTGCTGCAAATACTCTTCGATCCGCTCGGCCTTTCTCATCAAGAAGGGGGCGTATTCGCGAGACGCTTCGATCGAACGGGCGATAAGTTTGAGATGATGTTCAAACTCCTCGGCAAATTTTCGATGTTCTTGATCTCGCCAACTACTGTTGAGAGTATGCAGTTGACTGGCGAGTGTATTGAGGCGGTCTTCAAGTTCAACATTGAATTGATTGAGTTGATGAGCAAACCGGCGTAATTCAGCAGGATCGACAATTGCTTGCGACATGAGGAGTCTCGCAGACTAGAGGATTTGAATGCGCAGCATCCATAGCGGATGATGCAATAATTCGTTCAATCGAACCTCAACCGAACGCGAATAAATTCTTATGCGAAGTAGCCCCGCAGAGCACGGAAAAAAAGTAATCTCCCCACTTTTAGTGTACTCAGGTACCGTAGGCCAGTAAAGCAAACGCCCAAAGCAGAGTTACCACAAGACAATCGGCCAGTATACTCAAACTAATCGGAACAATCAGACGCAGTGATGCTCAAGTATAAATGTACCGGTGGCCTTGGAGCGTTCCAGTCTATTTACCGAAACACTACGGAATCGCCAGCTGCCGTAGGAGCCGCCCGAAGCGAACGGCCATACTCTGGATCGATCTCGGCAAGAGCTTCGGCTACGGCTGCTACGGTCTGCCGAATCTGCGCTTCAGTATGCGTGCTTGTGATAAAGAAACGTAATCGTGCGGCACTCTCTTCCACAGCCGGGTAAAGAATGGGCTGCACATTGATTCCCTGCTCGAATAAGACGTAGGCAAGCCGCAAAGCATTCTCCGAATTCCCGGTGATGACCGGTACAACGGGCGTGTTATTGCTCGTGCCCGTGTTCAATTTTGCTTCCTGCGCGAGTTGCAAAAAGAGCCGAGAATTCCTCGCAAGTTGGGCAACACGCTCTGGTTCTTCTTGCAAGAGACGCAGGGAAGCCAACGCCGCAGCGGCATTGGGTGGGCTCAGGCCGACGCTATACACAAACCCTGGAGCCGTATACTTGAGGTACTCTACGAGTTCTTTGCTTCCAGCAATGTAACCTCCGCAACTGCCGAAGGACTTGCTGAGGGTTCCCATCCATAGATCAACGTCACGTGGCTCGATCTGAAAGTGTTCCGACATCCCACGACCATGCAGCCCCATGGTTCCCATCGAGTGAGCCTCGTCGACCATCAAGTAAGCCTTGTGGCGTTTCTTGACATCGACAAATTTGGGCAGGTCGGGATAGTCACCGTCCATACTGTAGACACCTTCGACCACAATCAACACCTTGTGGTATTCGTGGCGTAGTTCCGTGAGAATCTCGTCACATGCCTTCCAGTCATTATGGGGGAACGGGCGACGCCGAGCTCCAGATAGCATGGCTCCTTGCAAGATACTGTTATGAGACAGCGAATCGTGCAGGATCATGTCGCCTGAACCGAACAGGTGACCGATCGTCGTTTCATTGGTCGAGTGCCCCCCCACGAATACGATTGAATCTTCGGTCCCTATAAAATCGGCGATTGCTCGTTCGAGTTCAACGTGGATTGTTTTTTGGCCCGATACCACTCGACTAGCCGAAACGCTAGTGCCGAATTTAGCTACAGCATCTTGTACAGCATGGATTACAGCCGGGTCGCCAGACATGCCGAGATAGTTGTAGCTACTGAAGTTGATGTATTCTTTCCCACCAATCAAAGCCCGATCGTTAGTAATACCTTGATGGACATTGAAAAAGGGAATCGGCAGTCCCGACCGTTGCGCGATTTTCAGGTTCTGTCGCAAGCGGAGGTAATCGGCACTTTGGGCAAAATCGAAATCTTCTGGATGTACTTCGTAGTGGTCTGGCCGAGCCGAGCGTCGCTTCGCCGCTCCACCCATGTAACGCTGAATGGCCTCAACCACCTCGCCGCAAGTTTCCATGCTGGGCAAGACTTGTTCTGGAAATCGCCCTCCAAAGGCTTCTTCTAGCGAAGCGACAATCTCCATCCGCTCAAGAGAATCGAGACCCAGTTCCAAAATGCTGGTGTCCCAATTGAGTTCTCCCACGCGTTCGCGGCCAATCTCTCGAACCTTGGCATAGACCACGTCGGCAATCTCGGCCGTTTGCCCGACGGGGACTTTGGTGGGAAGTTTCCCGGGAGTAAGAGGACTAGGCCGAACGACAACACCGTTCGCATCGACCGTTCCCTCAGCAATCGAGGGTGATTCTGAGATCGTGTCCGAAGTATCCCCTTCTTCAACCCAGGTTGCTTCGTCCAAACGTTCGCGGCGGCGCAACGAAGGAGCAACCACTTCATCACCTGCTTCGTGCGACCAAGTGGCTACTGCCGCCAAAGTGCCTGCCAGGTATCCGTCTCGGCATGCATGCCGTTGAATCTTGCCACTGGAGGTCTTAGGAATGCTGCTTGCCTTGATCAATACCACTGCTGCAACGGACAAGTCGTGTACAAGGGCAACCCGTTTTCGAATTGCTTCCGTAATTTCGGAGAAGTTAAGATCCCGTCGGCGAACTACTTCTTGTACTATGACCAACTGCTCCGACCCGTCTTCCCCGACCACGACGGCCGCACCGGCTCCTGATACGACATCGGGGTGGGCTGCTTGGACAGTTTGCTCAATGTCCTGAGGATAGTGATTAACCCCACGGATGATGATCAAATCTTTTAGTCGCCCCGTGACGAACAATTCGCCTTCGAGGAGAAAACCCAAATCCCCAGTTCGCAGGAAGGGACCGCGTCCATCTTGCAGGCGGGCCTGAAAAAAATCGCGAGAGAGGTCGTCTCGCTTCCAATAGCCACCTGCCACACTGGGACCCGTGACCCAAATCTCACCGACCTTGCTATCGCCCAAATTGGCAAACGTCTCCGGGTCGGTAATGACGATTTGCTGATCGAGCAAATTGCCTCCACTCCCGACGAGCAGGCGAGAGCCCTCCGCTCCAGGTGTCGTTTCGATAACGTTGTTCTGCTCCAGACCGGCGATATCAAAAGCTCGGATATCGGGGGGAGATTGCTTGAATCCCCCCGTCACGATCAGGGTAGCTTCAGCCAGGCCATAGCAGGGGTAGAATGCTTCCTGACGGAAACCGCACTCTGCAAATGCCTCGGAAAATCGCTTGATTGTTTCAGCTCTAACTGGCTCGGCACCGTTGAAGGCCAAGGCCCAATTGCTTAGATCGAGGGTCGCTTTCTGTTCGCTTGTGACTTTTTGAGTGCAGAGATCGTAAGCAAAATTTGGCCCGCCAGAGATCGTAGCGCGCGTTTGCGAAACGACCTGGAGCCAGCGAACTGGTTTCTGTAAGAAGTGGGTAGGCGAGAGCAGTGTGTTCGAACGCCCCATGTGTAGCGGCTGCAGGATCCCGCCGATGAGTCCCATGTCATGATACAAGGGCAGCCAGAAGACACCGCTACCAGAGCGGGTGTGTTCAAATGCGTAGGCGATCATCGCCGAGTTATGCATTAGATTCGCGTGGGAGAGCATCACCCCTTTCGGCGATCCAGTCGAACCCGAAGTGTACTGCAAGAATGCAAGCGTATCGCCATGGACATCGGGACGCTGCCAACTGTTGGCCCATTCGTCGTCCCACTGATCAGTGGCGCGCCAACGAATTCGCTGCAACGACGGCGTATCGCCGATCATTGTCTGCACTCGCTCCAGCACGTCGACGGTCGTGAGGGCGACTTTGGCTTCGGCATCGTTTGCAATCGCATCGATGCGAGCCATGTTGCGATTGCGGCGCGGCGGATATGCCGGCACAGCGGTCACACCGGCATACAAGCAACCAAAAAACGCTGCAACAAAATCCAGTCCAGAAGGGTACAGAAGCAATGCCCGCTCCCCTTCCAGATCAAGGGATTGGAGCGACACGGCGATTGAGCGTGCTTTGCGATCGAGATCGGCATAGGTCCATTCGATGGTTTCGTGCTCACCATCGACGATATACCGAAAGCCAACATCGTCTCCTTGGTGCAGAGCGCGATGCTGCAACAACTCTACGAGATTGGAAGGACCAAAGAACGAACCAGGCAAATGATCCAGATGCACGACTAATACCAATTCTCAAACAGGAATATCGATACTCATAAACACATCAATGCGAGCCATAAGGCGCGAGGTAACGGGTTACCGGCGCGTCGCACGTATGGCGAGCAGCAGGACGGGATATAACAACTTAGTTTGGCTTCGAACCGCAGCATCAATTATTCACTGGGACTGGAAGGCGCCGGTCTCGACAATCCTCGTCACGGCAAGAATCTATCTGCGAACGGTCGCACAAGCGGGAACAAAGCTTAACTGCCAGCGCCACGTCATCGGTCCAACGATGCGAGACACCCCCTGCTGTGAGAGGCGGCTGAGACCAACGAAAACTCGCCATGTATTGTAAATGCCAGTCATACAGTATGCACCCCCTACGGGAGGAAAATCGAAAACCCGATCAATTTCAGCGGATTTCACTAGGTAATCAGGTCAGAACCTCTCCTCAATCGACATGATGGCATTCGTGACCAGAGGATAAATCGCTAAGAATCTATCCCCACGGAATAATTCGAACGTAAATCAAGGCCGTCCGCTAGGTTACGGACAATGCCTCGTAAATGGCTAAGCAGAAAAGTCATCCCTATCGTGGTGTTCGACAGCGCCATTACGTCTTACCACGCTGCATGATTCTCCAGCAATTGAGCGCCTTAAGCTTCGAGAGTTCATCTAACTATCCAAAATGACAGCAAACTGGCCCCATCCACTTGCTGCAAATTCTATTTGCAGCGATAATAAGAAAAGTCAAATAGAGATCACCAAGCAAAGTTTTTCGTACCCATAAGGAACATCAAGTTGCTTACCGAGAACGAAGTTTCACGTACCTGGAGTCGTTTATTCAAAGATGGCCTCTCCGAAGAGGCTTTTGATAATGCCGACAACTTGTTGACGGAATTGCGTCCTGAGAGTCCGCTGCGACATCGATTGGAGTTGGAACTCGGAGAATTGCGCAAGATGCTTTCAAATCAAGTGAAGGCCTAAAGAAAAACGCCCCGGGATTGCAATCCCGGGGCGTTAAATGTTTCTTTAGTGATTCAGGCTCGTCTAAAAGACCGCTTCAAAACCGAAGTCCACACCGTTGATGAGGACATCTTGCTCACCGCCCCGCAAGATGCCAAGGTCGGGAATGAACCAGTTCACTGTTTCAGAGGCACGAGTAATGTTGTCTATGAACATTCCTGTGTAGCCGAGTTTGGCAGCTATCGATTTGGTGATTTGATAACTACCATCGACACGAATCTCTGCCATCGGCGAGAAGTTCTGTTGCTGCCTTCCATAGTTCACAGCGTGGGGTTGAGCGAAGATCGGCGAATTAACTGCCCCAGGTTGTAAGTCCTCGCCTATTGCACCGTTTTGGGTTTGGTCTTGGATGTTGTAACCAAACATAAACCGACCATCGAGTCCCAGGTTCCAGCGACCTCGTTGCTTTGACCATCTACCACGGACTTGTGGTCCTACGATTTGATTCTCTGCACCAGTCGTGGCATAGGTGCGACCGAGGATGCCCCCGTCACCATCAAAGGTGAATTCGTCATTCAATCGAAAGTAACGGAGACCGCAACTGAGTTCGACAAATTCACCCTGGCGGCTGACCGGCAGATGACGATTGTCAAGCTGAACAGTCTTCATAAGTTCGATGCCATCTGACTCCGTAAAATTGCGTACTTCAAACCGCTCGAAAGATACATTGAACGTATGCAAATCGTCGTAGTCGATACCATTGCCAATTATAATCTCCTCGCCATCTTCATCGAGGACAGACACGACGAAGAAAGTGACATTGTTCCCATTCAGGTCGTCCGCCTGACCATCACCACCGCTGTCAACAACGACGAGATCTATACTAGGAGTTCCGTCTGCAGAGATGACGATATTGGCTACGACTACATTACGTCCTGGGCCGAATCGATTTTCAGATTGGCTCGAGCCAGGTTGGTCATTGGGAATATTCACATTGTAGTCAACAAATCCTTTGAGGAAGTCTTGGGGAGTACGAAAGTTAACATGAACGGAACCCCAGCCATAACGTGAAGTTGCAAAGTCATTTGAACCCGTTCCAGGTACCCCCAAAAAATAAGGAGCAAAGTTAACAAAGTCGAATCCATAGTTGAGGAAGTTGGGATCAAAGATGTCAGTGAGATTATTGCCCACCTGAGGAATAATCGGGAGCGTGTTGGGTATGTCGAGTTCTTGAAAACCGTAGCGCTCGTAATGATTGATTTCCGGACCATCGAGGATACCGATTGACCAGCCATTCTGTCCTTGGTAGTAGCCGAACTCATAGCGAGTGCCTGACCCGAACTTAGCGCTGGGCGGAGCATCCTGAATGCTATTGTTGATCTGATACTGTTGAGGGACTTCGCCAAATGAGAAGGGACTATCACCGTAGATCAGTTCTGATTCAACAAATAGGTTTGGATCACCGACGGTAATCCTCTGTCCGGTCACGGCCCAAAAGACCTTTTCGTAGCCAAAGAAATAGCCGCATTGTTGCCGAATCGGCCGACACTCAAAGTCGAAATCAACCGGTGCAAAAAACTGCAGGTCGTGATTGGGGTTGTCCAACAAGAGCGGTGTCGGGTTAGGGCCTTCGAGCGGTAGCTCGTGGTGAATTTGCGCCTGACTTACGGCGGTACTCATCGTAATAAGCAGACTGGCGGCAACCCAATTTATGATTTTTGGAGCGGTCATAGCTTCCCACTATCCCTGTCGCAGGCACCTCAAGGAGAGGTGCAGTTTCGTTGGTCCAGCCCCCACGAGGGCACTAAAATCGGACGATCTGTGCTGGTAGTATCGGAAAGGATGGTCGCACGGGTTGAGTAAGTTCGGTAAACTCTGACGAAAATAGCGATTCTCCGGCCATGCATTGCTAGCGTGATTCCAAGGAAAGAGCCCGATTCTGGAGCCCAATGCCGTGATCTGGCGGGTTTGTTCCCCGTGACCGCCGGGGATATACTTCTTGCTAGTCGCTAGCTGTAGCCGACATAGTCGCCATTCGCTCCGCGAAAGTTGCGTTTCTTCCGCGGAGCGAAAGGCGACTATGATCCTGAGAGCTGCCTGCCCGTAAATGCATCTAACCTGACCAAGGAGAAATCCATTGAATATTTCGCTCCGCTTCCCCCTTCGTCTGGCAACAGCCCTGCTGGTTTGCCTCCCGGCAGCATGGGTGGCATGGCTGACCGTCCCGGGCTCCGTGCAGGCTAAACCAGCCGTGGTTGAAGCCGAGCCAGCCTTGGGCGAAGAGTGGGTGCGAGTTAGCAAGGATGAGAACGGCGATCCGACAGCTCTAGAGGTGGCAATCGTGCGCTATCTGCCAGCAAAGCTTGCCAAGCAATATCGGCAGGCGAAGCCGACCGCGGACTTGCCCCCGGCACGTCAGTACGTGGATTTGATCGGAGCTGTCCATGTCGGCGATTCCAGCTACTACACCCAATTGAATCGCCGCTTTCGACAATATCAGGCTTTACTCTATGAGTTAGTGGCTCCCCCCGGAACACGGGTTGAACGGGGCCGTGGCACGTCGAACCTCCATCCTGTGGGTGCACTGCAAAACAGCATGAAGTCACTCCTGGAAGTCGAGCACCAGTTGGAACAGGTCGATTACACACGTCCCAACTTCGTCCATGCTGATATGTCTCCTGAGGAGTTCGCCTCGTCCATGTCTAACCGCAACGAGAGCTTCATGCAGATGTACACCCGCATGATGGGGCAGGCAATCGCACTGCAAACAGAGCAGGCGGCTCAGGGCGAATCGACCGATTTCGAGCTTTTTACGGCCATGTTCTCCGAAGACCGTCCCCGCATGTTGAAGACCGCCATCGCCAAACAGTTCCAATCGATGGAGTCTGTTCTGACAGGTATGTCGGGCCCTGAGGGATCGACGCTCATCACGGAGCGCAATAAACGGGCTCTCGAAGTGCTAAGAAAACAGCTTCGATCTGGTAAGCAGAAGATTGGCATCTTTTACGGCGCCGGGCATCTGACAGACATGCACGAGCGACTTGTGAAGGATTTTGGCTACGAACCCGTGGGAATCGTATGGCTCGAGGCGTGGAATCTGCGTGAGAAACCGTAACTGGGAGTGCTGAACGGGGGCTCTCCGCACTTCCCGACAGGGCTTCTGCATGTTAGAATCCTAGCCTACCTAATTATTTCGCTAGTTTGAAAGGGACCTCCTATGGCCAAGCCTGGTCGCAAAGTTAAGAAAGCTAATCACGGCAAGCGCCCCGCTTGCAGCCGCCCCCGTAAGAGCCGTCGTCAAAAGGTCCGTACGTAATCTAGCTCTGTTTCATCATTCCGCGGCGTTTCAGCTGCTGCAGAGTGGTGCCCGGGAGATAATTCGGCTAAGGAATTTGCGTCGTGGCAGGCAAAGATTGGATACTCGATCCCGAATCGCTCGATTATTCCAATATCGTGGCGGATGTTGAAGAAATTCGTAAGGTGAATTCCCAACGTGGTGCGATGGAGCATCTTACCGCGATCATCTTCGACGATGCCAACATCAATATCTGCGCTGGCTACCTTGATGTGGCCGACACGGAGTTTTGGGTCCCTGGCCATATGCCTGGCCTACCTCTCATGCCTGGAGTGATTATCTGCGAGGCCGCTGCGCAGATGTGTTCCTACCATGCCCTTAAGCACAATCTGCTGGGTTGTGAGATAATGGGTTTCGGAGCGCTTAATAATGTCAGGTTTCGCGGTGCGGTAATTCCAGGAGACCGACTCACGGTAGTTTGTAAACTAACCAAGATGCGTCGGGGCCGGATCGTGGTCAGCCGTTTCCAGGCGATTGTCGGTGCGAATCTGGTTTGTGATGGCGAGATTAGTGGGATCCCCCTGCCGACCGACGAACTCCGCAAGCTGGCGACTCGCAGCAACTAAGCAGGCTACTTTGCAGTTATGGGCCGACGTGCTCTTCCCAAAATTGAACCGCAACTTGACCTGTCGGCGCATTTTCGCACGCTGGAAGAATTGCCCCAGCCTTGGAATCCGAACGCATTGTTCACCAAGGACGCTCCTCTTGAGGTTGAAATTGGCAGCGGCAAGGGTCTGTTCCTCCAGAACGCTGCCTCGAGTTGTCCTCAACACAATTTTTTGGGCATCGAAATGGCCCATAAGTATGCCCGCTTTACCGCGGCTCGACTGGCCAAGCGAGGACTTCGAAATGCCTTGGCCGTTCAAGGAGACGGTTTGCGGCTCATGCGGGAAATGATTCCCGACAACACACTCACGGCAGTGCATGTTTACTTCCCCGATCCGTGGTGGAAGAAGCGGCACCACAAGCGCCGAGTACTTAACGAGCCCTTTCTAGTCGATGTCTACCGGACGCTTAGGACTCAAGGACGGTTCCATTTTTGGACCGACGTTCAGGACTATTTCGAAGCGACGTTGCAACTGATTGCCGCACATACCAGATTCGTTGGGCCTCTCGACGTGGAGGAAAAACCTCCGGAGCACGACCTCGACTTCCGCACCCACTTTGAACGTCGAACGCGACTCAACGAACAACCTGTTTACCGCGCTGAATTTATCAAAAAATAGTGGAATGTCGCGTGATCAGTGAGAACTGGCCGTTTCATAGGTGCGGATTGAATCGTCGCTATCGCCTCGACTGTTCTCCAGAGCGATTCCGTAGAGTTGCTGACCGCACGGGGTCGGATATTCACCCGTTATACAGGCCCGACATAAGTGATCGGCAGGCTTAGCGACTGCACGAGCTATGGATTCGACGGGCAAGTAGCGAAGCGAATCCGCGCCAATCTCAGCAGCCATCGCCGAGAACATCTCGACCGAGCTTTGCCCCGGTTTTTGAAACGGCGGGGCGAATAACTCGCTGATCGTCGACATGTCTATGCCATAGAAGCAGGGAGCAATAATGGGTGGGCACGCCACGCGCACATGGATCTCACGAGCGTGCCCCACTTCCCTGATCTTGGAGATGAGTACTCGCATGGTGGTAGAACGCACGATGGAGTCCTCAACCAGGATGACCTTCTTGTCGGCAAGTACCTCGGGAAGGGGCGTGTACTTAATCGCAGCTTTGGCGACCCGGTCGCTCCCCCCTTCGATGAATGTGCGACCTGAATAGCGATTGCGGATGAGACCCTCGATGCTGGGAATCCCCAATTGAAAGGCCATCGAGTCGGCCGCAGCCTTGCTGGTATCGGGAACTGGCACAACGATGGTGTCTTCATCCAAAGGCAAGTCTTCCATACGGGCCAGCTCCTCGCCGAGTGCCTTGCGGGCAAGATAGACGCTTCGATCATCGAGCGTACTGGCGACATTTGAAAAAT
The DNA here is from genome assembly GCF_007860015.1 of Bythopirellula polymerisocia. Taxonomy (GTDB): domain Bacteria; phylum Planctomycetota; class Planctomycetia; order Pirellulales; family Lacipirellulaceae; genus Bythopirellula; species Bythopirellula polymerisocia. The sequence continues at coordinate 233,493 of NZ_SJPS01000006.1, read as the reverse complement.
ATATCCACTCGAAGAAACAATGGGCCCTTTCAGGAATGTCGCTGAATCGCTCGATCTGGATGCCGGCATCGGTAATGGAAATGGCCTGTCCCGCCTCTAGTGGACGAATTGAATCAGCCTTAAAACCTAAGTTCACAAGCGCGACACTTTCACTGGCCGCCGCAAAAAGGGGGCCCTCGATTGCATAACACATCGGCTTGATGCCCAATGGATCGCGTGCCACCAGCATATCACCTTGTGCATTAAGCATGGCCAGGCTGTAAGCGCCGTCGAGTCTCGTGGACAGATTCCGCATCAAATCAATCAACGGAAGATTGCGGTCGCCCGAGAGCTCTCGGCTGATTTCGTGCATGAGGATCTCAGTATCGGTTGCACGGGCCAAGTGATGATCATCCTCGGCCAGCAACTTATCACGCAACTGGGCATAATTGGCGAGCTGCCCATTGAAGGCAAAGCTAAACCACTTGAGTTTCTGCAAGTGATGCCGTTCGAAGGGTTGTGCAAAGCTGCAATCGTCTCCTCCACAAGTGGCATAGCGGACATGGCCGATCGCAGCCCGACCGACGTACTCGCGCATGAGGCTTTCTGCTTTGCCGCGATGATTGAGCCGAAACACTTGAGTAACTGGTCCCAATTTGCGGTAGGTGTCGATGAGCTGGTTGCGATGCGGGTTGTATGTCGTGAAACCCGCGGAGAGTTGTCCTCGATTCTGGATATCAAGCAGCATCCGCGGCATGAGCCGCGATACTTCCTCAGGACCTTGCGAAGTACAAAGAGGGCTCGCTGGCTGGCCGGGCAAGTGGTAGATGGCCGCGACGCCACACTCGTGAAATAATTCGCTCATGGAGGATGGGTCTGAGAGAAATGGGTGAAGGGGTGCAACCGCTGGCAATCAGGAATTCTATGCCATACTGGGCCGGGCCTCAACTGCAGAGAAAACTTATTCAACAGCAAAGAAAGAGGATTAAGCCGAAAAAAAGCGGCGCACTTTTACTCAGAGATGTTCACCATGCCTCAAAACATTGGCGAATCTCCTTGCAACTATCACTATGCCAGTATGGTTTGCTTGATCGGAATCAATTTCCTTTCTTATCCTCCATCAAGAAAGTAACCAAATCTCGCAGATCCTGAATCGATAAATTCTTATCTAGTCCAGCTGGCATAATGGACGAAGTTGCCGGCTCTCGGTGAGCGATTGATTCGCTGGGCAGCACAAAGGTCTTGCCAGCAGTATCGGCGTACGGTTCAAGCCCGTCGTCCCCTCCCTTAGGAAGCCGCAGTCCGACGAAGGTTTGCCCATCATCAGTGACGAGGATCCACGGCAGAAAGTGGGGAGCTATTTCACGGCTCGGATCGAGGATGGACGTGATCACTCGCTCGCGTGAGATTTGACTGCCGATCTGTGAAAGATCGGGGCCGACGTTTCCACCCCGTCCACTGTGTCGATGGCACGCGCTACACTGCGGGCCGACGGGACTATGAAACAGTCGCCGCCCGGATTCAGCATTCCCCGGCTCTGCCAGCAAATCCGACCAGGCTTGCAAGTCTCCAGCCGCCGGTTTTTCCTCTGAGTGTAATGGGCCTAGTCCATTGAGTCTCAAGATTCGCTTAGCTTCACCTTGGAGAAGAGGTTCCTCACCGTCGGTAAAGGTCTCAAAAAGATTATGGTATTTATCAAAGTTCGCTGCCAATCCGACCAAGGCCTCTGCGCGTATTACCACTGGCTGACTTGAGTCGCGTACGACTTCCTCCAAGACGGGAAACCTATCGGAATTCGAGCGATCGGCAAGTGAGCGAATCGCTGCCAGTCTCAAGGGCACTGAATCTGAACCAAGGAATTCTCGCAGTTCTTTCAGAGTAAGTTTCTGATCGTCAGGAGATAGAAGGCTCAGAGCCAACGCACGACTCTCAGCACTCCTACTGGGATTTGCCACTTCCTGAAATAATAACTCATCGGCAATATCCCGCCCTCTTTGTTTTGGCTCTCGATTGAGCCAGTCGATCGCGGCCAGCAAAGCGAGATAATATCTCTGGCTGGGAGGCGTTTCGTTCTGGAGCCTTTCCAGTTCGGGCAGCAACTCCGTAAGATGTTCTTCAGCTATCCACCGAACTGCAAATAATCGTTGCTGCGGATCGCCGGTCGCCAGGGCATCGAGGAGAAACCGAGGCAGCGCATCTTTAGGAACTGACCGGTTCCACCGCTTGGAGTGCAGACTTGAAAGATTGGGTGCAACGGCTCCCCGCGGATTCTCCAGCGACTTGAATTCTGTTTGCATCTCCGGAGGGAGTTCCAGTCTCCAAAGTCGCCCCTTTCCATGCACCGGATAACTGCGGTCAACCCAATCTGCAAAGTAAAGCGAACCATCTGGCGAGATGGCCATACCCGTGGGCCGGAAATCCGCGTCCCCTTGCACGACAATTTTTTGCTCAACGGCATAACCGCCATCCTTCTCAGGCTTGAGTTCGTACCGTTCAATTCGATGATCTCCCCAACTGGTGACCCAAAGGTATCCTCGGTGAAAAAGGATCGCAGTCGGCGCTTCCCCGGTACCACAAACCATCGGCAGCGTGCCGGGAAGTTCGCCGTTCCAGGCTTGCAAAGGATGCACCCCTGCCCTTCCGTACTCAAAGCGAAATCCATAATCGCCCGTTGGCAGCACATTAATCAATCGACATGGTGGGCTGGCATCAGGATCGTTATCAACGCAAAAGAGATCGCCATCTGCCACGCACAATGAAAAAGGATTCCAAAATCCCTCGGCCCACCGTGTTAACCTTGAACCATCTAGTTTGCATTTGTAGATGGTCCCAACGCCACCCGTGTTCTTGATGCGCCGACCATCGCTGCCGACAAGTTCATAGTCACCGCCAAAGTTTTCACCAACCCCGAGATAAAGCGAATCTCCTGCGATGTAGATGCCGCTGAGTGCATTGTGCGGATAATCGATATCGGTTTCGAGCTTGACGATCCGATCATTCACATCGGCGATTCCGTCCCCGTCAGTATCCCTCAGTAGATGCACATCACTGCGAGTGACGAGGTAGACCGCATTGTCTGCCCTCGCTGCCACGTTCATCGCATGGCGAAATCCGTCTGCAAAGGTTTGCCATTGATCCAGGTGGCCATCGCCGTCCGAATCACTCAGCATCCGCAACCGATCAGTCGCAGGGCCTTCATAATCTTCACTTCTCTGGTGCGTGTGCGATTCGACGATTAGCAATCGGCCTTGGTTGTCGAAGGCAATTCCAATTGGTGTGACTAATGCAGGCTCAGAAGCGACAAGTTCCAAGGTACATCCATCTATGAGCGATCGTGGCTCTGCTCCAATGGATTGCATTTCTGGTAATAAGGCAAAAATAAGACACGACAGATTTAGCAAGCGAGGGAACTTCATTCTTTCTTGTCGATACTTTCGTGAATGCACCGGGTCATCTCTGTAAACACTTCATTGAACTCTTTCTCAGAGCCTTCCTTGCCCATGAATACCGCGACATAGGGCTGCTTTGGGTACTCGATCAGCGCCCATTCGGTGGCGACCCCAGGAATGGCACCCGGTTTGGTAGCCACTGCTATCTCGGCAGGAATGCCATTGCGGATAGCTGTAGATTTGGGTTTGCGGAGAATCCCAAGAAGCTCATCGCTAATCTCTTGATTGATAAACTTCCCTTGGGCAAGCAAACACATGATTTGACAAGCCTCTCGGGGAGTAGAAACATTCTCTTCGCCTCGCGCTCTGGCATCCATATCCATCATGACCCGCTGCAATCGAGTTTGCGTTAACCCCAGCGACTCCATCCGTTGATTCACACTCGCCATTCCTACCAGTTCAATCAGCATGTTAGTGGCCGTGTTGTCGCTCAACACGATCATTAAAGTACAAAGATCTTGTGTACAGATTTGAGAGCAGCCATCAGAGAATTCGAAGAGAACGCCACTCCCTCCCGCCTGATGCTTCTTCAAAATTGGATGGGCTGCATTCCAATCGATCTTAGCTTCCTCGCGTTGGGCTAGCACTTCCATCAACAAAGGGACCTTGATCGCACTGGCTTGAGGGAACACTTCATCACTCAACTGCGAATAAAGCACCTCTCCGTCCACTCGGGCGATCTGATATCCAATTTTCCCTGGGACACTGCCTGCCAGTTCTTGCAGACGCTGTGCAATTGGCGATTGCATGATTGATTCCTTTCCAGAAGTGGAGGCTAAGACCGATAGGCAACTGAGTATCACGTAAAGCGGAAGTCGCTTATGGTGAAAGAAATTAACCGAAGAAGTCATTCGGCTTCCTCAGAGCTCTGAAACTGCAAAGCAGCAATGAGAGATTTGCCATAGACGTTCCACAACTCTTGAGGATCATTGCTGGCATCTCTGGGCAATTCCCAAGTGATAATCGGCTTTTTCATCGATTCACCAATAAAGGAGCCAAGTGAACCGGGAAGTCCTCCCAGCTTCTTTACCGGTAATGGGCCATCGCCTGCCATCGCGACGGCCAATTCGTGAGCCGGTCCATCGTAGTCGACACATGCCAGAGGCTGGTGAATGCTAACTATCCTGTCTGGGAAGTAATGAGCAATTGCCTGCAACAAAGCGCGGGACTCTGGCTCGGATAGCGGCGCCTGGCCGTGGAGCTTCACTTTAGCTTCGTCCCAGTTGCCGGCAGGAAAGTTGCGATTAAGATCCACTCCTCGAGAGTTGAATCGCTCTTTGGCCGTCATGCCATCTGGATTTGCCACGGGGATGAGCACCACCGTGTGTCCCTCAAGTTCTGCCTCGTGAGACTTTAGCCAATCGGCAAACGCAGCCAACAGAGGAGTACCAGCAGCCTCGTTGCCGTGGATCGTGGCAATCACCATCAAGACGTCCGAGCCTTCTCCGTATACCTCACAAGAAATCGGTTTACCCAATACGGAGTGGCCAATGGTCGTACGCTGGACATTTTCCTGTTCAGCATGCTGAACTCCGAATGATAGATCGGTGAAGAGGGCAAACGCCCAGCAGCAACAACTGGAGAGGAAAAAACACTTTGCGGCTTGGTGTATGGTCATGAAAGTTCCAATAACTCACTCGCCTTGTGCGGGAGCTTCAACTGAGTGTTCTTGAAGGTCCTCAAGATCGGCAAATTCAAGCGTCGATATGTGCGTCGACTCAAGCACCACCTGCGGAGCCATCCCAGCATCCAAGGCTTCTTTCCACCGCAGAGCACAGAGGCACCAGCGATCGCCTGGTGAGAGACCAGCAAAATCATAAAACGGATTGGGCGTACTGAGATCGTTGCCCACTGCCTTCGAGAATTCGAGGAATTCTTCCGTGACTTGTACACAAACTGTGTGGAGCCCCATGTCGTCCCGTCCGGTACGGCAGCAGCCATCGCGATAGAAACCGGTGAGCGGATCAAGCGAACAGGGTTGCAATTCGGTGCCGAGAACATTTTTGGGCTGAGACATGGTTGATTTCCTGGTAAGTCGGAAGAATTGTGAATACAAAGTTGGCGATCCTGCTAATTTACTCACCCAGAGCAGCCAAAGCCAGTGTTTATTCCATTCAGGGGCGATTTCATTTCAAGACAAACTGACTATGATGAGGGCCTAATTGGCTACCATCGAGTCTCAAAAAGGACCCGCATTGTGAATTTTTTGGCACGCAAGTTTCTGAATGTCTTCGAAGCAATTCCTTATGGAGTCTCCTATGCCTGGCTGAATGACAAGATTCGCTCTCCTGAGCCGCTCAACGAGGAAGCTATTTGGCAGGAAATCACTGGCCCTCTCCCGCCGGCGGTGCAATTCGTCCGCGATCATTGGCCCCTGCGGCCGCTGCGTTGGGCACTTCTCGCCACCAAAATGAAGCAGGACCATCTTCTCGGAATCTCTGAACACTATGACGTATCGAACGAATTCTACGAATTATTCCTCGACAAAAAGTACATGTTCTACACATGTGCCGATTTCAATCGAGAAGGCGAAACCATTGAAGACGCTCAGCAAAACAAAGCCGATTATATCTTGCGCCTGATCGACCCGCAGCCCGGAGAGAAAATCCTGGAACTCGGCTGTGGCTGGGGAGCCATGCTCAAGCGACTGTACGAGCACACAGGGGAGAAAGAAAATCTCTACGGGCTTACCCTCTCGCAAGAACAGGTCGTCTACAACCAACAGCATAATGGGTTTAATGTATCGTTCGACAATTTCATTACCCGCGACTACCAGCCCAATGAATTCGACGTGATCTATTCCATAGGATCCTTTGAACATGTACGGCCCAAGGAGATCGCTCCCCTCAGCAAAAAAATCTACGACGCACTTAAACCGGGTGGTCGAGCAGTCCACCATTTTTTCTGTCGCGTACCACCAAATCTCTTCGCGACTGCAATTTGCTCCCAGATTTATTTTCCCGGTTCAATCGGCAGCACCTACAACGAATGGCTCCATGCCTTTGAGGGTGCCGGCTTCCGCATTTCGCACCGCTCGATTCACGACTACCGCCCTACCCTGCGGGCATGGTTCGACAATCTCGTGGCAAACCGCGAACGGGCACTGCAGTTGGTCGATGTGCAAACGTACAATCGCTACGTGACATTCTTTCCCTCGTCCTATCGCTACTTCAACGACGGAAACGGAATGCTCATCCGCTGGGTCATGCACAAACCGAAATAAGATTTTAGGAACGGGAGGAACGAGGGAATCTGAGGAAAACTTGGATTCATGCGTTTCCCCCATTCCTTAAATCCCTTCATTCCGCTCATTTCCTCCACGAAGCATCGCCAAGAAACAAGCCGCGGAAATCCCCCCTGCCCCGAACACCATGCACATCACCATGATCTGATAACGGGCGGCAATCAGCGGCGATTCCCCGGCGAGGATCTGCCCTGTCATCATGCCCGGAAACGAGACAATGCCGACCGCCAAGAGCGAATTGGTCAAGGGAATCAGAGCTGCCTTCATCGCTCGGTGTCGGGCAGTCTCGTAATCGATTTCCAGCTTACACTCGGCCAAAAACCGCTCGGCGGCAATGCTGACTGTATTCATCGAGTTGGCGAAGATCATTCCTCCGAGTGGAATCAATTGGCGTGGCTCGAACCAGGGATCACTGTCGAGCACTCCTTGGGTAATCAAAGCGAGCGTCGCGACACTCCCCAGAACAATCGCCGCAAATGCTTTGCCGAATAGTCGTCCACGGTCTTGTTCCACAGGCCCGAGTGCAATCCAACTTGCAGCAGAAATCATTAGCGCCAAGGTGACCATCACGATGGTTGCGTGTTCTGTCTCGAATATGTAGGCGAGCACGTAGCCAACTAGCAGGAGTTGCACCAACATCCGCAGGACGGCTACCATGGTCCTCCCCGCAGGAATTGCCCAGTAGGCCATGATGCCCAGCACGACAAACACAGGAAAAAAAGAAAGGGCCAAGCGAGCGTAAGAAATGCTTTGCATAGTAGTTTTCCGATAGTACCAGGGTCCCTCACCAATGTACCCCGGACTGGTCGCTTCAGCGACCAGTAACCCCAGCGCTCAGTTGTCCCACCCATTCCCTTTCAGCTAGACTTTAGCTCTAATCACGAACCCAAAGAACTGGAGGTCCCCCCTCATGCTAAAAGTAAACGAATACTTCGACGGCAAAGTAAAGTCCATCGCCTTTCAAACCAAGACCCTCCCCGCCACCGTTGGCGTCATGGCGGTCGGTGAATACGAATTCGGCACGTCCCAAAAAGAAACCGTCACCGTAGTGAGCGGCACATTGACCGTAAAACTCCCCGGAGAATCTACCTGGAAGGACTTCTCCCCCGGCCAGACATTCGTCGTTGCCGCCAACGAAAAGTTTCAGCTAAAAGTCGCCGAACAAACCGCCTACCTCTGCACCTACGAATAAGCCCCGGACTGGTCGCTGCAGCAATCAGTTCCCTTCACACCGAAAAGCCCAGAATACGTCCCCTATGCCCACCCACCAAATCGAAATCCACTACTGCAAACAATGCCGCTGGCTGCTAAGGGCAGCCTGGATGGCACAGGAACTACTGACAACCTTCGACGAAGAAATCACCACCCTCACCCTCAAGCCGGGCACCGGCGGCATCTTCGAGGTGCGAGTCAACAGTACCCTTATCTGGTCGCGTGCCGACGAAGGCCGCTTCCCCGACATCAAAGAACTCAAGCAACGAGTGCGCGACCAGGTTGCCCCCGAGAAAGACCTCGGTCACTCCGAGCGAAGTTAATATCAGTCTTCAATTCACCTCTCCCGCTTGCGGGAGAGGGTCTTCAAGGGCGTGGCCTATTTGTTGTGCGTGCTCTCGGTAGCAGCTACTAGCGAGAAGATCTCACCCTAAAACTGGCGACTGTTAGAGCGGGACGTGCAAAAGGTCCACGCCATCGCAGGACGTGTGCAAGACATAGAGCGGGAACCGACCCCAAAAGCGCCAGCTTGAAGTCCCGCCACTCTCGCGAGAAATAAAACTTTTTCAGCTCCCCCAATCAGCGTTCGCTGGGCGTCGTCTCGTGCGGCTATAAACCAGTCGTTAACTGTGGCGGGCAGATTCCCCGACCGCACTTACGGTAGGCACCAACTGACACAGGTCACACTGTCCTGGGTTCGCCAAGATACAATCAGAGGGCGGCCCAGGGACTGTTATGTCATCCATTCGATAACGCAGCTGTGGCGGTCTGACTCACCGCACGCAGTTTCTCGAAAGGCTAACTCGCTGAAGCTGGTTCAGCCTCAGTCAGTTCGAGAAGTGGCTCATTGACAGCGGTGGCGCGTCCTCTTCGGGATAATCTGCTCCGCTTTGAACTTCGTTACTTTAGGCATTGCTGCACTACTTGTATCTGTGCCCAACCGCCGAAATTATCCATTCAACGGCAGCCTCGATTGAAGGGGGCAGGTCAAAGCCTTGTATTCCAAATGCTTTCGTAGCAATTGTCCTACAACTCCTGCTACAGCGCCACCAAGCATCAAAACACACAGCGGCCACACGAAGATGATAGAGAGAAATAGCCCAAGCCCGATCTCATTAAAATTTCTTAACCCAGGCCCGATCGCGGCAACAATATAGGAAGATTTGCTACCGATCAGCAAAAGGTACAAGATCCAACTTACGATGCAGCTGACAATCGACATGGCTGCGCCTCTTTTGGCTGCCGCTGCAGTTGTCGGGAATGGGCCAACCATCAATACGACCACGAAAGGAGCAGCGAACGTCAGCAGAAACGCAGCAATGGTTGCGGTCCAACGCAATCCCAAGACAGCATAGACTGCCGCCACAGCCGCAACTGCGGTGGTAATGATCAGCATGTCCTTTATTCGATAGCGAAATAGTCCTTTCCCAACCGAGCAGAGTAACGCAACGCCTGAGCCGATTGTAATGAGTACACTTCCAATTGCGAGCGTTGTTGCTAACAACTGCTGGATGAAACGAGCCGCATTGTTTGGTAAGAGGAACTCAACAATAAAACCGGCGAGAATCGTAAGTACGATATAGCGCAAGCTACTCAGAAGGGCTCGGTCAAGTATTTCTATTCGTCCAGGAGCATCTGTTTTCGGAGCCCTCATGTGCAACTCGCATTGTTGTGATTAGAAGAAAGACGATACATCCTACGAAAGCGTGGAAGGAGTGTCGGGGCGCGATGGGCCGGCGACGCAAGCAAGGCAGCAGTATATGAACAGCTAATGCCCAAGCCAATCGACAACACATTGATCGCTGCGGTCCACCTACCATTGGCATCGTCGAACGAAGAGCCACGCAATCGCCGACGACACACTTAGGTATCTAGGATTTCAATTCAAGCACCCACCTAATGTAATTCAAGTTGCCGGGCAACAGCAAGATGAGAATTGTGCTCCACATTAGAAGCGACTCCAGGCCAAAGTGAGTCATTCCATTTGGAGCAAAATGACGAGATCGGCTTTTTCTGAACAGAATCCAGAGAATCCATCTTCCTATCAGAAATGTTGGTAGAGCGAGCAAGACGAAAACTATAGCTGCATGGAATAGTTTGTACATGCTTCCGGTAAAAAGTAACAAGTACACAATCAACCCAAGCGGAATCGCTATGAGTGAGATGTAGAAAAGCAAGAATGCGATTGGCACCCACTGTTTTCGGTATCTCACGCCCAGTGCCAGAATTCCCGCTACTAGGGCATACCAAAAGTAGAAGTGATTGTTATTCCAGAAGGCAGTCTCGGTAAACCAGTATCCAGAACAAAATGACAACCCCAATGAAAGCGTCACATGCAACCAAAATAGACACTCGACCCAGAGCTGTCGCTCAGCGGCAGGTGAAGGAAGATTTTTGATTGTCAACGCCAGTGAGCAGAGAAGAATTAAGCTTGCTAACCCAGCGTTAAGAAAAGAGCCAGTTGAGAGATAGAACCCCAGAGCCGCGGCAGAGGAGAAGGCTATGCTAGGCGCTGTCCAGCACAATAACTTCCGTATTATCGCCTCTTTATTGGGCTCGGACATAAACAGATTCACGCACTCGTGGGTTTTAAGATTATCTACATGGATAGAGATCGCTGCAGGAATCACCTCGACCGAGAAAGGAGTCGATCCTTTCACCTCTCCATCAATATCCAATGGCTGACCGTCGTCCGCGAGAATTTGAAGCGAACGGGTTTGAAAATACTCGACGCATTCTACCTTGATATGCGAGCCATCAAAGATTTTTCTGAACAAACTGAGCAACTGCCATCTGCTGGCTTCGCGGACAACAACGACATCGAGCATTCCATCATCTGTTTTTGCCCTGGGAGCAAAACGCATCCCGGAACCTACGAAGGAAGTGTTGCAAGCAGTCACAAGTAGAAAATCGTCCTCAGTCGAGTGATCGTCAAAAATGACTTTCGCTCTCCGTCGTTTAGAGAGCAGGACTTGAGAAAGTCCTGCTAATGCGTAACGAGGTGGTCCAAGGGACCGTAGTTTTTCCGCGACACGATTCACCTCGGCGACGACATTCCAGCCAACCAGTGTTGTGCAGTAGTCAACCTGATCGCCTGAAATCACCTTAGCGACATCGAAGGGTTGCACTTCTCCTGAAAGAATGTGACCGATCGCATCCTCAACATCCTTGATCCCAAGGTGTCGCGCGACATCGTTTCCAGTTCCTCCGGGAATAATTCCCACTGGAATTGAGAGTTTCTGCTTTCGCTCCATGATTCCACTTACGACCTCGTGGAACGTGCCGTCGCCCCCGATTGCACAAATCCCCGCGTAGCCTTCCAGACAAGATTCTTGAGCGATCTGTCGGGCATGGCTTTCTCGCTCGGTCATGCGAACATCCAATTCTATTCTCCGAGGATGGAGTTGAGACTGCACCTGCTCCAGTACTGAGGAACCACGCTTTTTTCCGCTGTGCGGATTTACTATTGCGAGATATTTTTGTGAGTTCATTCTTGAGCATTCTCCTGGGAAATAAGACTTCTCCGCACTCGGCAGAAGGGTCTGGCCTGGTTTCTTGTACTCAAGCCTTGCCGTCGCGAGTCTACTCAGTTCCTTAAAGACCGATGGCATGTGCTGCTTGGAATCAGAGGGATTACCCCTGCTCGATCTGTGACATGGTTTGCGTGCCGTGGCCATGCGACTATAGCAGATATTTGGCTATGGTCTCAATGTTGCCTGACGCTAAAATCATGGCGTCGCCATGCCGAAAGGCCGTAAGAAAGCAATCTTCCTGGTCCTTCAAACGACTGAGGTATTCAGACGGACGCGAGTTGCGCCTATTTCTTATTGCTGTCGGTTGCATCATCCGATCGCAGATGCGATTCGGAGTTCGGCGCAGCGGTGGTTCCCACCGACCGTAGTTCCAGGCTGCGTAAAGCGCAGTCACACCGATGACGCTTAGCCGCTAAATTCGTGTCCAATGACGAACCGTCATGGGGATCGCTCGACCGCCGGTTAACTTCCTTCGCTGCACAGTTCCAACCAAACTCCCGCTTCCGCCGCGCGGTCGCCTTTGGTCCTCGACCCGCTGTTGGGACCGACGACGACTGCGCCGGCGGGTACACCAGTTCTCCTCCTACTTTTGTCGCTCAAGAGTTAGCAGATCCTCGTCACGAGAGCCAGCACACAAACCACGCTCGTTGCTCAATGATACTCCACCTCGTCTCAGGCAAACGTCTCCTCATCGCAGCCAGAGACGATGCCCACAAAGTGGGCCATCAACTGCAATACGCCACTGACGAAGAACCGAATTTCGGACTCCATCTGGTCCGCCAACTCCAATTGCTTGAGCAGACTACACCATACCACCTCGTCGTACTCCTCCCGCCAAATTAATGCAGCACAAAAGTCGCATGCCAGCGGACGAACCCAGCGAGGTCAAAGGCCACAACAAAAACATGGAACAGGAGCAAACGAAGGCAACAGAGAATAGGGGAACTTATTGAGAGGAACACTAATCTTCACTGATCTTCTCTAATCAGATCAGCGCAGATTAGAGAAGATTAGTGTTCAACTCTTTTTTATTGCCTCCGTTATTGTCTTGGATAACAGTTCAACTAATTTGCGGACGCTGAGAAGATTTGAATCGTTAATAGCACAATTGTCCTAGCTAGCAGCTTGCGACTCGGAACTCGAAACTACGTTGGCCCAAAAATCGTTGTAGAACCCCACCCTTCAAATCGAGATAATGGTGGTCGCAGCACAGTCTGACCGATCTTTGACATTTGAATCCATTTCCCAATGGGCCAAGTCATAGGCCCACTTCAGCGACGCTGCTGGAGATCCGTCTATGATCGACTGGCCTTCGATTGCGCGAAGCGATTTCTTTTTGTCACGAGAAGCCATAGTTTTGTGTTACAAAACTATAGGACAAACTCTATAAAACAAGGGGTATGACGAGGGTTATTTAATAAAAAAAACGGCTTTCGATAAAAAAGGCGTGACAAAACCCCCGCCGCGGTGCGCAGAAGCGAGCAAAGATGGTCGGCTTTTTGCAGCTTTCGGTGCCTTAGTCTACAGTCCGACAGGTTTGGTCATTGGGCATTGGAAATTGAACATTAAGCCAGGGCAGATGGACAACATTGCAGTTCTCCTAGCCAGTATTGAATGATGTTGGTGGAGAGAGTGACTTTAAGAATCTTCGTCGTCGTCTTCGTCTCCAATTCCCATCTCAAGTTGTTTGATCTTGCGATACAGATTCGAGCGATGGAGGTTAAGGCGTTTGGCCGCCTTGCTCATGTTGCCACCTGCATTTTCGATCGTTTGTTTGATGTATTTCTGCTGGAAGTCGCGAGTCGCGTCGGCGAGCGAAGCGTTGAAATCGAAATGCAGCGCGTCACCCCCTGCCCCGGCGTTGATAAATGCCAGGTCGTCGGCCTCGATCCGATCTCCTGATGTAAGGTAGGCCAAGCGTTCCATGAGATTGCGGAGTTCGCGGATGTTGCCGGGCCAGGGATGTTCGAGTAGTTTCTTCTTGGCCGCGGTTGAGAACTGCGGCTTGTTGCGTCCCATGTTGCGGCAAAAGTTTTCTAGAAAATGTTCGGAGAGCAAGAACACATCCTCCCCGCGTTCACGCAAGGGTGGTAACTCCAGGCTGACCACGTTGAGGCGGAAAAACAGGTCTTCGCGAAATCGCTTCTCACGCACCATTTTGCCCAGGTCTTGATTCGTGGCGGCCAGTATCCGAACTTCGGTATGGATCGATTGCGACCCACCGACTCGCACGATGGTCTTGTCCTCTAGCACCCGGAGCATTTTGGCCTGCCCGCTGAGGCTCATGTCACCGATTTCGTCCAGAAACAATGTCCCTCCCGTGGCGAGTTCAAACTTGCCGGCGCGGGTTTCATGGGCATCAGTGAAAGCACCTTTTTCATGGCCGAACAACTCGCTTTCGAGCAATGTCTCCGTGAGTGCCGCGCAATTGACGGCGATGAAGGGTTGGTCCCGGCGACGGCTGAGATAGTGAATTGAACGGGCAACAATTTCCTTGCCCGTGCCGTTCTCTCCCAGTACCAGAATCGCGAGATCCGTGTCGGCGATACGCCGAATCGTCGAGCGCACGGCCCCAATCACCGCACTTTCGCCGATGAGTTGTAAACCTTCCGCAGCTTCTTCAACTAGAAGTTGATGTTTGGAAAGTAGTTCCTGCCACTGTTGCGTGTTTTCCAAGGCGACTGCCGCGTGAGCTGCCAATTCAATCAGGCCTTGTTCATCTTCGTCGGTAAAGAGTCCTTCTTTCTTATTGAGAACTTCAAATGCTCCCATGCACTGGCCCTGGGGGCCAATCAACGGAACGCATAGCAGTGTGCGAGTATGGTAGCCAGTTTCCTGATCAATTTTGCGAGCGATCTGGTTATCGTCCATCCCGCCACCAACTCGCCGTGGTTCGCGTGTTTGGACCACTTGGCCGACGATGCCCGTGTTGTCTGCGATGCGGAGCTCCCCGTCGGCTTTAATTCCCAACGCCGGTCGGCCCACCAACATTTTGTTCGCCTTGTCCCAGAGAAAAATACTGGCTCGGTCGGCGGCCAACAGCTCGGTTGCAGCCTCGGCCATTGCCTCAAGCAGCGACTGCATACATTCGGATTGCCCCCAGGCATGAGTGATTTCCAGTATTTTTTCCAGTCGTCGAATCCGGCGAGCACGTTGCTGTTGCCCTTCGACGATCTGATGGATTGAAGCAAGCATAACTTGCAGCCCTTGGAGTCGGTCGTCGCTCAAGGAACCGTTCATGAGAATTACTTGCTTTTGATCGAGCGGCAGAGCAATCCAGGTTCCGGATCGCGAGGGCGCGAATTTGTCGAGGGCCTCGGCAGCGAGTTGGATCGGTGGGTCTTTGGGGAGTTCGCCGGCATGTCCCACACGTTTCCACTCAGGAGGCACGGATTGCAAAACGACCAAAGATTCGAGTTTGAAAAATTGCTGCACTATCGGTAGCGACTTCTCCCAGAACTTCGCCGAGGAGGATGAGTTTTCGACCTGCTCGAGGATTAGTAGTGCTAAATCTTTGTTGGAAGCAGAAGATGTCATCATCGTTAGGTCATTTTCAAATATGAATTAGAGTACAATCGACCGCGAGTCCATGAGTGATATCTTTATGATTCAAATAGGGTGCGATTATCGTAATCATATATACCACATGTTCGAGAGTCAAATAATCGGATCTCTTGGTTAAAGTGACCGCAAAATGATACGTTTAGGAGGTAAACACGGCAAAATACTAGAAATACTGGGTGTCAAGACACTTCCGCCCCTATTGGTGAACAGGCTTGGGGTGTTATCTTGCTTCCGAAGAGTGTCGGGCAGTTAAAAAGCAGCCCAAATCTCATTTGCCAAGCAGAAAATCGATTTTAGAGGAGTTCGGAATGGGAGTATTTGCGGGAAAAAAAGGACTAATTACCGGGGTTTTCAACAAACAGTCGATAGCCTGGGCGATTGCCGACCGCATTATGAGCGAGGGGGGGGAGTGTGGATTCTCCTATATGCCCGACAAGCCTGACGATACACGGCAAAAAAACCTTAATCGCGTTCAGAAGCTCACTGACGGGAATTCCCAGGTTCGATTTCTGCAGCCCATGGATGTAACCAACGACGAGCACATTCAGGCTGTGATGGAGCGATGCGGCAGCGAGCTGGGAAAAATCGACTTCCTGCTCCACGCCATCGCCTTTGCCCTGCCGGATGATCTAAAGGGGGAAACCGTCGCCACCAGTAGAGCGGGTTTCAAATTGGCAATGGATATCAGCGCCTTCAGTTTGATCGCCTTGGCCAATGCAGCGCAGGGGGTTCTCAATGATGGAGCTAGCATTCTCACGCTTACCTACTTCGGCGGCGAGAAAACTGTCCCAGGGTACAACGTGATGGGGATCTGCAAGGCGGCCCTCGATTCGATCGTCAAATACTTAGCTTATGATCTGGGTCCGCGCGGAGTCCGGGTCAATGCCTTGAGTGCAGGGCCCTTGCAAACCATCTCTGGTCGAGGTGCCGGCGTCGATGCGATGCTTGGGCTTTACGAAGCGATGGCACCCCTGGGACGCAATATTACCCATGAAGAAGCGGGCAACAGCGGCTGCTTTCTACTATCGGAGATGTCCTCGGGAATCACCGGCGAGATCCTCCACCTTGATGGGGGGTACAACTCCATGGGATCTCCAGGTCGTCTCATCGATAAGTTTCGTGCATCGCAATCGTAAAATGCCGTTTGCTAGCTCCTCGGTGCTCCTTACGTTTATTCGCCCTGGATGAATCAGGGGGCACTTAGTAAAGTTCTCCGACCGTCGTGGTAGTTCAGTACTCCGATGGTACCCCCGTATTCCCTACTAGTCCTCTTGATCCAGGTTCTTAGCTACACGCGCAGTGAATAGATTAAGGCAGCGCGCACCTGGCATGATGCCGGTGCCACGCCTTGTCGAAGCTAGTCACTTGGTTCATTGATCAGGACCTATTGAAGTCCTCCTAACCCAAGGTGTGAGCATGGAAGCTCGTTCCCATGGGGCCATCTGGTCCGCAGCTTTAGTTGTTGCCTGCTTTATCCAAACTTCGCTCTTTGGTGCTGCCGGGTATCGAACTGCCAATTTCACCGTCGATGCACCCACGCCGCAGCTAGCCCGTGAGATTGGCGATGCGGCTGAGCAATTTCGTCGGCAACTTGCCGTTGAATGGCTCGGCCAGGAATTGCCGAATTGGCCTCAGCCTTGTCCGATCAAGGCCCAAGTCTCCCCTGACCTGGGAGCTGGAGGCGCAACCAGTTTCGTTTTCGACGGGGGCAACGTGTTTGGTTGGAGAATGAATATCCAGGGTTCCCGGGAACGCGTCCTTGATTCCGTATTGCCTCACGAGATCACGCATACGATTTTCGCAAGCCATTTTAGGCAGCCATTACCCCGCTGGGCCGACGAAGGGGCCTGTACAACAGTCGAACATCACAGTGAAATCGCCAAGCAGGAACGCATGCTGATCGATTTTCTGCAACATAATCGGGGTATTGCTTTTGACCGCATGTTTGCCATGACCGAATACCCTCAAGACGTGCTTCCCCTATATGCACAAGGACATTCGCTCGCCAAGTTTCTCATCTATCAACGGGGCAAACGAGAATTTCTGGCATTTATTGCAGACGGTCTCCAAGACGGTAATTGGCCCAGGGCTCTACACAAACACTATGAGTATCGCAATTTGGTTGTTCTGCAAAGCACTTGGCTAGACTGGGTAAAACAAGGCCGCCCACCTCTGGAGTTGGCTAGCATTGTCCAGCCTACAATGAATACAGCAATTGTCCGCGGACAAGATCCAGCCGCTTCGCGCAATGGGACTGCAGAGCCTTCAAGCAGTCTTCATACGAATCCTTGGGCGTCAACCGCACAAGCCTCACCTGGGACACCTGAAGCGAAATCTGAAAGTACACCGCAGGATTGGCCTGTTCAGCAAGGCGAAGTAGCTTCCGTCAATCAGTCGCCAGCTACTGAACCCAGCATCTACGAAGCACTGAGCCGTGGCGCACTGCGCCGTTAAGGCAATATTAGCTCGCGGCAGGTTCTACGCCTGAATCTTCTTTGGTAGGAGAAACAAGGCTTCCCCATTCGGCTGAGAAATTGTGCTCACACTTGGGGCACCGCACGCTCCTACCGAGAAATTTAGTTGGTACGTCTTTGCCGTGCGAACATTCAGGACAGCTAATGTGAAACCTCAGCGGACCATCCTCCGTAAGCTCTGCAAAGATTTCGACCGGAACCCCTTCGAACTCGATATCTCCTGGTTCCAATGTGGATAACTGCTCTACTGTCAGTTCAGCAATGCCCACGATGCGATTGGCCATCAATCGGATGGATTGTTCAAAGAGGTTTCTCGCGGTTCGACCGTTGCCAAAGAAGCGAGTGCGATGTGCGTACAAGTATTCGAAACCCACTATAACTTTGGCACGGGTAAGTGGTTCAAGAGAATAGCGATTTTTGTTGCACATCAGCCCGAATATCTGGGAGAGTTCTAGGGCGGTATAATCCACGAACTCCAGATTCCGGCTGAAGCGAGAAGAGAGCCCTGGGTTCGAGTGCAGCAGGATCGACATTTCGACCGGATATCCTGCCAGGATAACTACCAGTCGCTCGCGATCATCTTCCATACGTTTGAGGAGAGTCTGCACTGCTTCATGACCAAAAGGGTCTTCTCCGGAAGCGGCAATCAGCGTGTAAGCCTCGTCAATAAACAATACGCCGTCGAGGGCTTCGTCGATGCGTTGATTGGTTTTTGGGCCAGTCTGTCCAGCATACTCGGCCACCAGTCCGGAGCGATCAGTCTCAACGAGATGACCCTTTTTGAGGATTCCCATCGCGCCGAATATTTTACCAACGATTCGGGCGACTGTTGTTTTTCCGGTTCCTGGGTTACCGCCGAAAACCATGTGCAGACTTAGGTTGGACGCTGGAAGCCCTGCCTGCTCGCGTTGTTTCTGGATTTTAAGAAAGTTCGTCAGCGTGCGGACTTCCTCTTTGATGTTCTCCAGACCGATAAGCTGGTCTAAATCGGCCAAGGCGTCTTGAAGTTGTTCCTCGGGAGACTTCTGAGATTCCTTCGGTTGGGCGATTTCTTCAGATATTGCAACCTTGTTCCTGCCAGGAAGAGTTTCCTGTTGGGACGTTTGGGCCTTCGTTGTGCCGTATGTTATCTCAGGCAGTTTCTTAGTGTCTCGAAGGATCTTTTCAACCGCTTCGATACGTGCTTCTCGCTCCCCCTCATGTTGAGTAGGTTCGTCGATGGGAATCTGTCTGAGGTGACGCTGAAGTTCGTCCTGAATCAGTTTCACTCGGGCCGCTTCCTTCGGCTTCAAGGGACCATCGGCTCTGGCGACGATATTTGCCAGGCGCGTGACAATCGTTTCGAGTTCTCCGACTCGTTCACGCAGCGGTACGATCTGGTCAAAAGGTCTCACGAGTGCGTACCACTTGAGTGAAGATGCTTTGTCCGCCATTTCCTGGAGGGCGGTCTTGAGTTGGTCATCCTTAAGCCACTCGCTCCACAGGTGGAATAAAAGAACCTCGCCCAAGAATTTCTCGTTCGCACTCCATCGCCGATCTGCTTCACAGACGGTTACAAATACTTTCACTACTAGGGCGCGGTGGAGGTCGTCCATCAATTGGACGAATCCAGTCCCAGTCTTAGGTACCAGATCGGGAAACTCGCGGACACAGAGTTCCCCACTTGAGATATAGAGTTCGCGGCATTGGCCCAGAATTTGGCGAAACTGTGAGGGGAGATCAGGGAAATCGAAGTTTGGCATCCCGATATTATCCGGCTCTCAGAAAGCTAGGCAAGGTGCCAGGAAGAAAACGGATTGTTTTCCGGCAGGGGCTGCGGGTGGTCAAACGAGTCCATTGCGCACTGCCCAGACGGCAGCCTGAGTTCGGTCCGAGACACCAAGCTTTCGCAGTACGTGTTGGACGTGTTCCTTAACGGTTTCGTAGCTGATCGATAAGGCTTGAGCGATCTCTTTATTGCTTAGTCCTAAGGCCAGTTGTTTGAGTACTTCGCCTTCGCGTTTAGTGAGCGGAACATCAAACACACTTTCCAGTCGTGCACTAGTCAGTGATCCCGAGACTGCCCGCAGCTCATCACTACTCCATAGCGATTCCCCGGCGGCTCCTGATCTGATGGCTTCAATTAATTCTTGACCCGTTACGGACTTCGTAACGTAGCCAGTTGCACCAAGAGCAACTGCCCGGGCAATGTAAGTGGGATTCTTGTAGGCACTGAACATGATAATGGGGGTATCAGGAAACTCGACGCGCAACTTCGAGAGGCAGGCCATGCCGTCGAACTCGGGCATGCGAACGTCTAGCAGAACGACATCGGGACGTTGCTTACGGGCCATTTGCAAAGCTTCGGCACCATTACAGGCAGCGGCGACAACTGCAATATCGGTCTCACACAACAATGCAGTGATACCTGCCCTTACAACCGCGTGATCGTCGGCAATCAGCAAGCGTATCGACATTTCATTCACTCCGACTACTTGGGCGGAGATTCACAACAATTCAAAAGGTATTCACAACAAGTTGCTAAAAGGCCACCGGTGCAGTGAACCTCCTTGCATGAAATACGACCCTCCTCCCTGCCAGTCGCAACTGTCGTTTAGAGTAATTTTCTATAGGAACCCAACACAAAAAAACTTGTACTACCGATTACCAATAATGAACAAGCATTCGTTGATTTGCATTCAGTCAGAAAGTTCCAACTAGTTGTAAAAGCTATTAAGCATTTTTAGTCTAGCTCAAATCGATTGATTTTCTACGGATGCTGATAACCAATCAAAAGCTAGCAAAGTACGTTTTCCAATGGGGAAGGAGCGTCCCCTGTCTGGATATTAGTTTAGCACGAATTGAGGAGTGACAATACCCTGTGACTAGTAGTGCAATAAAACGCTTCTAAGCAGATGAACGATTGAGATTTATACTTTCCGGCACTGACTACGCTTGGCAATCTGCCTGCCAGAGGTACGGGTTGCAAGGAAATTTTCAGTTAGCTCCGGATACTGATGGCATTGCTGGCCAGCGGCCTATTTCAGTGCAGTTCAAGCTTTACATCAATCGGCCGATCTTGCATACTCAGCCGCCTAACGACTTCAATTGCTGAATCGATCGAGTATTTGAGTCTGGGTGGCGAAGGGTTATCTTGGCAAACAGAGTTGACATAATTGAGACCTTGGAGACAGTAGCAACATGAATCTCAGCAGCTCCCACAAGGTTTCCCAATTATCAATGAGCGAAGTGACTACTTATCGGTGGTCACTCGAAGAGGATATCGAACACTATCTGGCGGCAGGCTTTGAGTCGATAGGAGTGTGGCGACAGAAGCTCAATGACTATGGTGAAGAGGAAGGAATCGATCTTCTAGCAGCAAGCGGCTTGGCGGTTTCTAATCTTTTGTGGGCCGGTGGATTCACTGGTAGTGATGGCCGATCCTTTCAGGAAGCTGTTAGAGATGGCTGTCATGCGGTGCGCCTGGCTGGTGCCACGCGTGCTGGATGTTTAATTGTTTATCCGGGAGGCCGCAATCATCACACCTTCCGCCATGCAGAGAGGTTATTCCTTTCGGCACTCGACAGTTTGCTCTCACTGGCAGAGGCAGCTGACGTGACGCTGGCTATCGAACCTATGCATCCAGCTTGTGCTCGCGAGTGGACTTTCTTGACGGATATCGAATCGACCATTGCACTCATCGAACGAATCAATTCTCCTAATCTTAAATTAGTCTTTGATACGTATCATTTTGGTCACGATTTGGCTTTGTTATCCAATCTGCGCGAGATCGTTCCACACATCGCACTGGTGCAACTTGGCGATCGCAGAGTGCCCCACTGCCCTGATCGACAACGCTGTTCATTGGGTACAGGCTCTGTGCCATTGCGTACTGTCCTCTCTGAGTTGCTTCACGCCGGATACATGGGCGACTTCGATATTGAACTAGCAGGCCTAGGATTTGGACCTGATAACTACCAGCACTTGCTGGAAGATAGCCGACTGCGATTCGAAAGACTTTTGCCTTCTCTAAGTGAAGCCAATTCGTAAACAAGGATTTCGGCTGTACAATAGATTAATGGGCGTTTGGATTTGCCTGGCACTCAGAATCAGATGGTCAGGCGCCGCATAGGGTTGCTTGTTGAAGAGTTCTTGATTTCTTAATACGCAGGTTCATGCCACGATCACTAATTGTCAATTCCTCTACATCGATTCCTGCGGCTGAGCTTTCGGTTTCCTTTGCCAGAAGCTCCGGACCCGGAGGGCAGAACGTCAACAAGGTCAACAGTAAGGTGACTCTGCGTTGGAATGTATCAGAGTCGAACGCCGTTTCCCTTGAGGTGAGAACCCGTTTCCTCGAAAGATTTTCTTCTCGAATCAACCAGGCTGGCGAGATACTAATTTCGAGCGAAAGATATCGTGACCAGCCTCGGAATCTGTCTGATTGCTATGAAAAGCTTCGCCAGCTTGTGCAAACCACCCTCGCTCCCCAGCGCAAGCGAAAAAAAACAAAGCCAACCAAAGCATCTATTGAAAGGCGGTTGGCGGGCAAAAGGGAAAAATCAATGCGAAAACAAAATCGTCGGCTGCATCCTGGCGAAGAATAGCCCGCCTAGTTCTGTCGTAAACCTTTTTTCTCAAAGGATTTAGGTTTCATAGAACTGAATTTCTCTATGCTAGGTGTTTCGTATACTTGCCCGATCTAGCCAGTTGTCGTTAGAATCGAGAAGTTGCTCGCACGGGAGTAGCATGATTTGCGCTTAGACTGCGATTTCCGTCCTAGTATCTCGCCGGCAGTTCACTGCCGAGATATCCTAGGCGAACTTTTCTGCTCTGCCTCGTAGTTTCATTCAGGTCTAAAGGGAGAATTTTAGATACGAACCCTTGCGCACTTCTGTTTAGAAATAGAACAACTCGCCTGTAGTGAATGGAGAATTCAGCAATGCACTTGATCGATTCAAAAGCCCAGGCCAATGCAGCTTGGATGGAACACCAGATTTTGGACCATGTCAAACAGGCATTGCGCGTCACCCTAGGTTGGAAAGTGCCTTCCGAAGGAGTACCCCGCAAGCTTTCTAGCGTCCAGTTCACACTAAAGTCTTTCCAAAGGCATTTGGAAAGATTGATGAATCTTGAAGAGCAGGATGGCTACATGGTGATGGTTGGCGAGATCAAACCCAACATGCAGTCTCGCGTTGATCGGCTGGAAAGTGAGCACGACCAGTTCCGCCTGGCTATCGACGAACTATTCCCGCGATGTGACGAAATCAGCGAATATGATCCTGATTCGATGGATCGATTGTGTGAAGATATTTACCTGCTGTTGGAGGAAATTGACCGCCACGACAAGGAAGAAACTGATCTGCTGCAGGAATCACTATTGTTTGACGAAGGTGGAGAGGGCTGACGCACTGCGGACTTTCTCACACCACTCCATGTTAGCTGTCCAGTTCTAGAAACACACAAGTCAGATAGGTTGGATTTTTCAACGCTGATTGGCTAGGCGAGAGATTTTTAGGTATAATTCAAGAGGTGGCGATGCATTCCTCTCCAGAAATTACCGGTTTTCTCAAACGATGCCTAAACGCATCCAACATCTTGATCGATACCTCTCCGATTGGCCATTTGTTCCAGGGCAAGTGATGGTACGAGAGGTGAAGGGTTCCGACAAGCGGCCGCTCCTGCAATTGCGCGTCGATATGGGAATCGTTCAAATGGAGGTTGTGGGCCGTCCTGATGGAGAGAAGCCCGAGGGTTTCGATACTTACTACGATAATTTGTTGTCCCAGTCGTTTGCCGATGGCCCCGCTTTTCAGTTAGATCGTGAGCGATGCCGAGAAATCGATCGTGAATTTTATCAGTACTACCATCGTCGAGTTTGTTGGTTGACTCTCAACCGATATGCCGAGGCAGTTCGTGATGCTGAGCACACTTTAGCCTTGATGGATTTTAGTACTGCAAATTCTCCGGACCCCCAGTGGTCCCTCATGCACGAACAATACCGTCCGTTCGTCATGTTTCATAAGATTCAGGCATTGACTTTGATCCAACTAGAGAAATCTAACCACCGTGGTGCTGTCGAGGCCATTGATCAGGGAATAGCGTCCATGCAAAAACTTTTTGAGGCCCATGCTGCAGAAGATGTGAGTGACGAGGATACGTTGCTGGAGAAACTGCAAGATATGAAAGCCTCTATCGCCAAGCACTATGACGTTGGACCTTCCTTGGCTGAGCAGTTGGCACAGGCAATTGCTTCGGAACAGTATGAACTGGCGGCAAAACTCCGTGATCGGATGGATGGAAGCCCGAAAAACTAACCCTTTTTATTCCTGTATGGCTTGCGGGTGGCTTTCTAGGGACAAACGACTTTCTAACCGCCAGAATTACAAATTCCTTGCAGAGTTTGTCACCTGCAAGGGCAATGTAAGAAATGCTAGCAGGCGGAAATCTTTATCAGGCGGCCATTTGAGGCCATTCAGTGCTTTGCGACGCACAAGTGGCATGGACTATGCGTATAACTGCTGGTGTGTCTAACGGACACCAACTTTTCAATGGAACAGAAGCTTTTCTAATCAAGTGAATGGAGTGCATCATGCTAGTTCTCACACGGAAGCAAAACGAGAAGATCAAGATTGGCGAGAATATTACCATTACCGTCTTGCGGATGAAGGGCAAGGGTGTCCGACTAGGGATCCAGGCACCCGAGGATATGAATGTCTTGCGGGGCGAATTGGTATTCGACATTGAGAATGAAGAAGGGGCCCAAGGCTCCGATCAAGAAGCAACTCGAACCCGTAAGTTGTCTCAGGAGATGCGGAATGCGGGACGCTGGTCGAACGACTCTCGTCCGGATAGCAAGATGAGTTCTTTGGAGAATTCAGCCGCAGGTTGCCAGGTTGGCTGGTGTATTTAACGGGAGAGTACAGCCGTTGCACCTCGGGCTACTTCCATTTGCTCATCGGGTAGCAATGCGGGCATAGTTTGCAGTGGTTCACGGACCGCTTCCCTAGGAACACCAGAAGGATTGGAGACTTGCTCAATGCGATCTCCATAGGTGTAACTGCGTAGCTCGGCCACTTGTTGCAATAGAATGCGTCGGACTTCGAGAATGCTCTGGGGATGGCGATGTACCAAGGAGTGATCGGCGGGCACGACAATCTGCGATTCTGCGTTTTCCAATCGAGCGCTATCGAGGGTTACGACGCCGTCCCCTTTGCCGCTGGTAAACCAGCTTGCGATCCCTTTGGCGGGTATCTCGCCCATGATGTTGTTGTACTTCACCCATGAACTGCAGTGGGCAGTCAACAGCACCGGTAAAAGAGGCGAATTGGGTTCAAGGGAGTCGATGCTGGTGTTGATGTCCAGAGGGGCATCCTTGCGAAAGAAGCCTGGATTGCGCGCGATAAGTTGATGTTTTCCTTGCATGAGTTTGGTGGGAATGCGTATCAACTTTCTTCCCAGCCACTTGGTAGTGTCATTGGCAAATTCACTCCCGCGATGAGGCGTACCAATTGTGATTACGCGACGAATCGAGGGATTGGGGTCAAAGAAGAACGTTTGCGCCAGCCCTTCCCGCAATTCCTCGTCTGCTTCTAATTCCGAGAAAGGGTGTTCGCTTAGTGTGGCCCAGAAGTCGTTGCCGCTGTCCACCGTCTGTAACTTGGAAACAAGCCCGCCCATGCTGTGGCCGACTAGGATCGTTTGATCCAGTGCCGGGTAACGACCTTCAGGATCGACTTTCTGCCGCATGCTGGCGAGGTCTTCCCGCATTTGGGCGGCGCTGTACCAAAATGGCTGTCCTGTGGGATACAGATAGAACCAGAACTGGTAATGCTTTCTAATCTGAGGATCACTCCGCAGGTCGTTGAACATTTCCATCCAAGTGACAGGACTAGACCATAGGCCGTGGACCATTAGCACGGGAATCTTGTCGTCCTGGAACGGTTCCAGCATATACAGCCCTTGGACTTGTTTAACCTTGTCAGGTTTCAAGAGTCCTAAGGTTGAGAGGCGATTGTCGTCCAATGCCGGCTGGCTTAGAGTATGCGCTAGTGGGGTGCTTAGGTCGGTTTCCAGCGGAACGTTTTGGTTGGCCACTAGGACCGTCGGTTGGTTGAGGGGGTCAAAGAGTTCCAACACGGCTGTTTGATCGGCGTTCCTGCTAGCGGCAGCCAGATCTACGCGGAGAAATGCCGTGACAGGGAAAGAGAGATCGGCGGGATAGTATTCTTCTCGGGGATCCTCCCCCTCGTGCTTGCGGCGAACCGCAATCAATGGCACGCCTAGACCGAAATTGTGATAGTGATTTCTCAGGCCATGCACTTCATAGTCAGTGACGAATTCGAAATGGTCGATGTCCTCGGCATGCCAATCATTGCTTTCGAGACGTACTTCGATTTGGCAGTCATGATTCGCTGTCCTAATGTGTTGCGTCGTGCCGGGCCTCAGGGAGTCTTTGGCCTGGACGATTCGAAGTGCCCCTTCTAGGGCGGCATTGTACAAGTCACAAGCCCTGCGAAATTCTGGATCGTAGGGGTTAGAGGCGGTGGCATACTGTTCGTCGAACAAGTACCGATAGGAATGCAAGACGGCCGCGCCATAGTATTCCAAGGCCTGTTTCGGATGTTTGCCTCTTTCCGACCGTTTCCCCGAGACGTAGGCTAGCTCGGCTTGGGCGTAGACATTTTCCCGATTCGGGTTGCGGGATTCGATCTCGTCCAACTTGGCAAGTAGTTCCCGGCGGTCCCCCTCCAGGGATTCGTGAAGATTATAGCGGCGGAGCAGTTGGATCGTCCGCTCGGTCGGCTTGGGGCCCTGCTTGGTTAGCAAGCCGAGCGACTCGGTGAGTGGATTCCGAGGAGTGGAACGTAGTGCAACCCACTTGTTGGTAGATGTGGCACACCCGACAACCAGACATGACAGCAACAACAATGCGACCATCGAGCGAAACCGCTCTTTAGCTCTTCGAGTCGTCATGTGCGGGTTGAAAGGTTCTTGCTGCAAGGGAATCTACCGCGGTGAAGGTTGGCGAAGTCGGTGCGCAGAATGGCTGCGCAGACCTAGAATCCGGGGCGAAGACTAGGGGGATCGCCGGAGGGCGTCAAGGCACACGAGTTGGACCCTCCGCAGTGGGGGCTAGCACCGGGGAACCATGGTCCGCTTGTGGTGAAATCCTCGTACGGGACTCAAGAACCACAAGATGTTGGGTCTGATGAAAAGTGGATTTTTTTTGTGAGGGGCCAGTTACTAGACGCGAGACGCTAGTCAGACGAACGGTAGCCGGGGGACAGTAAGAAGGGATGAGTTGAATGTTGAGAAATGGGAAGACGGAGCACGAATGGTAATATGGAGAGAGCCCCTGCGCATTGGTAGATCAAGGAGGTGGGGATCTATGGAGAGAGTAGCCACAGAGAACACCGAGTGCACAGAGAATTCTTTGTTTTCTGAGCTCTGAGATCTCTGTGGCCATTTTTAATTGGCTAAGTTTACGACCTTGCAATTCTCCTGGTTGTCCACTCACCTCACCCATCCATGCAGATAGCCCCAGCCTGACTATTGCCAGGGGGGGAACAACATGGCCACCGAGGACACAGAGTTCACAGAAGAAGGGTGAAGTCCGTAACCTTCTCTCAGTATTTTCTGAGTGCTCGGTGGCTAAATCTATTTCAACAAGAATCCAAGAGGGGGAAATTAGACGCGGATGAACGCGGATTCAACGGATTTTCGCCGATCCGAACCAAGACAATCAATTCTAATCCGCGCAACATCCGCCCAATCAGCGTTTATCCGCGTTCTATTTCTTCCCTAAACGTTTGAACCGGTGTGAACTTCTCAGCTCGATGGATAGTAGGAAAACCCGTGCCTTGCGATAGTCATTATAAGGATTTGGCGTGGGAATCTAAGAGACAATTTTTGGCCACCTGGGAAGTAGGCGCGAGGCGCTAGTTGCTAGGCGCTGGTCAGAAAGATACTTCTCTACGCCGAGGGGGAAATGACAGAAATCATGCTGCAAACTGTATTCCCCCTAGCCTCTGCCCTCTAGCATCTTGCCTCTATTTTGCTGGGGGAAGATTTATGAGTGATGAATGATGATGTTAAGATCCTCGATCTGCAATCTAAATCCCTAGTTCCCCCCTAGCCTCTAACCTCCAACCTCTAGTCACTCTCCCCTTTCCATCTCATCCCCGCAGGGTCGGCAGTCACTAGCCAGGGGTGGGAACCCCTGGAACATGTCACTCGACAGCTTAGCCCTGAATGGGCGATAGTATGCTAATTCAATCAATTCGATCATTCTTCGCTGGTGCAACGTCAATCACAGCGGATAGATAGCGATCGAAATCTTCGCGGCGCCCTGCCTGAGCTTCTTGTTTCAAATAATCAGCGGTCATGAGTACCGACAATTTCTCGCCGGCTGCGCTCGCCAGAAATTGACTGACGGAGTACCCTTCCTTTGCCGCCAAGGCTTCGATGCGGATCTTGAGTGATTCGGGTAATTCGATGGTTAGCGTACTCATGAACTGGCTCAGAATAGTTTGCTATAATCAGTCGTTTTCTCAACTGCCATTTGCTTCGCCATGCTGACCAGTTACACGCTCAATGTCTTCGAGATTGTGGCCATCGACCCAGTCATGGCGCTCCTGGGCATAATCTCCGCTTCCATTCTCAAATTGCTGTAGGAATCGCACCATATCGGCGCGCCCCAATCGCTCACGTAACGCCTGCAAACCTTCTTGCCGGACTTCATCCAATGTTCTTTGCATCGTATTGCTCCTTGAGCCATTCTACAGGATTGGCCACGCGTATTTTAATTTCATCTGCAAGCTGACGCGACTTCCGCAACCAGCGATCATCACAAGTTAACAACACATCAACCTGCAAGCTTTCAGCCGCTGCCAGATGGACGGCATCTGCAGCTCCGAAGCCACGAGTTACAAGCTGCCGAGCCCGCACGAATATGAGTCCCTTCAACTCTATTCTACTCTCTGGGAACTGGTAGTGCCTTTTAGTAATATAGGCCTTGTTTGTTTCGTCCTCGGCGATGTTCTTGCGGTACACAACGGTAATTTCTCGGACGAATTTCTATTTGCGATTCCCACCCAGGGTAGCAGCAAAGATCGTGGAACTCACTTTGCGGCAACCCTGGGCTATGGTGAGAACCCCGTTGGGGTAGAGGGGCAGGGACAGATATTTAACTCTTCTGAATGATCAGGGGGTCCTTGTTGACTCGGCTGCGAAGCCAATTGATTGAGCGCAGTAGTGGGGGATGGCTGATTAGCCAGCGCTCTAGCCGGAACTTGCCGGGGAAATCTAGGAGGGTGATTCCTACTAGAATGGTCAGAAGACCTTGGCCTGGAATGACGAGCATTACGAGTCCGAGCAGAACTAGGAGAATTCCTCCGGCATTTTTTGCCACGAGGATTGTCGCTCGCAGTACAGGATGTTGGCCGGACCATCGTAGGGAGGGACGTTGCTCGTGTAGAAAGTAATCGCTCGGGATGCGGGCTACGACCACTGGAATCAGGATCAAGCTCGCCAAGAATGTCAGCAACGATAACCCCGTCAGACACCACAGGGCTGTCTGATGAGATTCCATCCATTGTAACGATTGAGATATCATGAGGGGGGGGAAGTGGTCAGTGACGGGATAGTGTAGTGGTAAATTATAGTCAGTGGTTGGAGGAGAAAAGTGATGAATGATCATTGATGAGTTTTGGGGGAGAACTGGTAGTGCCTTTTAGTAATATGGGCCTTGTTTGTTTCGTCCTCGGTAATGTTCTTGCGGTACACGACGGCAACTCCTCGGACAAATTTCTATTTGCGATCCTTACCCAGGGTAGCAGCAAAGTTCGTGAAACTCTCTTTGCGGCAACCCCGGGCTATGGTGTTATACCCCTTTGGGGTAGGGATTGTTTGTCTTTACGCCGAATCGGTTAGGTGAATTCAATGCGGTTTCCCGAAGGCGAGAGCCTCTAAGTCGCGCTCTACTGGACTCGCTGGTAAATCTGTCGTAACCTTTTGCAAGGTGTACTCCTTCGTGCCTTTGTCGGGCCACTGATGGAACACAAAAAAATCACCAGCAGGTTACGCAAACATTTTCTCCTCTCCTAGCACACAACTTTTGGTTATCTCTCTTTACTTGAGGGTGTCGAATATCTCCAGTTGTTTCAGTTAGAGTAAACAAAGGGTTTTTCAATGGTGTCAACGTTGAATATTCTGCTGCTTTGGTGGGCGTCATGCGCTCAGTCTGATCAAGCATTTGACTTGCCGGAACTTCTGGTCGCCGAAAGCGGGGAAGTTATTGACACTGTGCAGGAGTGGCAGTCGCAACGAAGACCTGAGGTGATCGAACTTTTTCGTGAAAATGTCTACGGTTGCAATCCGATTGATAAACCGCACAACTTGAAATTCGAAGTCAAGGAAATCAACCCAGAAGCAATGTCGGGGAAGGCGACGCTCAAGTTGGTCGATATTTCCT
Source organism: Bythopirellula polymerisocia (assembly GCF_007860015.1). Lineage (GTDB taxonomy): Bacteria > Planctomycetota > Planctomycetia > Pirellulales > Lacipirellulaceae > Bythopirellula > Bythopirellula polymerisocia. The sequence goes on along the minus strand of NZ_SJPS01000006.1, from coordinate 203,584 downwards.
ACGGAGGTCCCGGGGGGAATGGCTGCATTCACCTGGCCGTCTTCCTGCCCAATGATCGCCCAAGTCCCGCGCCCGGTTTTCTGCTGATTTGCAACAGGCCTCGCGAAGAGAATATTGATCCCACACGAGTAACCAAGAGTCCCTTCTGGCCCACCGAGGAAATTGTCGATCGTGGGTATGTTGCGGCAACATTTCACATTGAAGACGTTGATCCAGATGAGCACGACCAATTTAAGAATGGAGTCCACGGCATTTTCGATCCTCTCGATTCTCCTCGCGGGCCCGACGCCTGGGGGTCCATTGCCGCGTGGGCTTGGGGCGCAAGTCGGTGTATGGACTACTTTGAAGCAGACAATGACATCGATCACACAAAAATGGCGGTTGTTGGCCATTCGCGGGGCGGCAAGACTGCTCTCTGGTGCGGGGCCACCGACGAACGTTTTGCTTTAGTGATCAGCAACGAGTCGGGCTGTACGGGAGCTGCACTAGCTCGGCGAAAATCTGGCGAGGACATCCAGGCAATCAACAATCGCTTTCCTCACTGGTTCTGTGAGAACTACAAGAAATATGACGGCAAAGAGGACGAGCTGCCGATCGACCAACATATGCTCCTAGCCCTGATGGCACCTCGGCTGGTTTACGTTTCGAGTGCAACGGAAGACAAGTGGGCAGACCCTCTCGGCGAGTTTCTTTCCTGTGTGTATGCAGAACCCGTATTCGATTTGTATGGAGTAAAGGGATTGGGGACTTCGACAATGCCTGCCGCAAATTCACCTCTTCACGAAGGGCAGATTGGGTATCACTTGCGGAGGGGATCGCACGATTTGACACGCTATGATTGGAACTGCTTTATGGACTTTGCCGACAAGCATTGGGAAACAGCAACCAGGACGTAAGACGGCAGTAGTACTGCGTCAAATCTTGAATCAGAATTGAGCGGTTCGGCGCTCTCCGCCAGTAGTGTTGCAATACCGGCGGATAGCGCCGACCCGCTCACGGGACGTGGAGAAAGGTGAGGCTAGAGGTTGGAGGCTAGTGGTTAGTGAATGGTGCTTGGTGGTGTGGAGAACTAGATTCGCGTCGCGATGAGCAAAAAGTGCTGAAGTTGTTGGATTGTTGGCTGTGATTTAGAATTAGAGTCTAGGAATACACGACTCGGAGCGTCGTATTTCAACCATGCATTGCAGAGAATTGCGCATGCTGCGTTTTAGTTTGATACTTGCCATTTGGTGGGGCGGTGTGTCTGCCTGGGGGGAAGAACTTCCTGGTAAAGTGATGTTTGCTTCGCAGTGTGCGCGCTGCCATGGAGATGAGGGGAACGGGACCGAGGACTATCCTGACGCCTTGCGGGGAGATCTTTCGGCCCTGCAGTTGGCTGAGGTGATTAGGCTGACCATGCCGGAGGATGATCCTGAGACGCTTTCGGTGGAGGAGGCGCAGGCAATTGCTGAATACATTCACCAGTCGTTCTATTCGCCGGTGGCCGTGGCCCGGAATAAGCCTCCTCGGATTGAGTTGGCTCGGCTTACTGTCAAGCAACATCGGCGTGCGCTGGCGGACTTGATCGGCAGCTTTGGTCCCGAGGTGGAATGGAATGGTGGCGGAGGTCTCGCTGGCGAGTATTTCCATGGACGCAATGGCTTTCGGGAGAATCAGCTGTCCCTATCACGAGTGGATGAAACCGTTGATTTCAATTTCACGGGGACTCCTCCCGTCGAAGGGGAGGAAGATAAGGGACACTACTTGATTCGCTGGTCGGGCTCGCTCTATGCCGCCGAGACGGGGTGGTACCGATTTGTGGTGCGGACCGATAACGGGGCTCGGTTGTGGGTGAATGACAGCAGCGTGGCAGCGATCGATGCCTGGGTGAAGTCGGGCGAGGGGACCGAGTATGAAGCGAAGTGTTTCCTGATCGGGGGACGGTGCTATCCAGTACGGCTGGAGTTTTCCAACAGCAATCAAGGGGTGCAGGATAAGAAGTTCGACAAGGAAGAATTCCTCTCCCAGGTAGCGACGATTCGGCTCCTGTGGGAACCGCCGCATGGGACCCTGCAGACAATCCCCCAGCGGGTACTTTCTCCACAATTTGCGGCGGAGTCATTTGTTTGCACGACCCCTTTCCCACCCGACGACCGCAGCTATGGCTGGGAGCGAGGCACGACCATCTCCCAGGCATGGGAAGAGGCGACCACCGCCGCCGCGATTGAGGCAGCCAATTATGTCGATGCGCACCTGACCGAATTGACGGGTGCCAAGGGCTCCTCGAAGAAGCTTGCAGGATTCGCAACTGAATTGGCAAAACGTGCGTTTCGCCAGCCGCTGACTCCGAAAATGCAGCAGACGTATGTGACGCAACATTTTGAGGCAATCGAGGAGCCGGATCTTGCTTTGCGGCGGGCGGTATTGATGATCTTGATGAGTCCGCGGTTTTTATATCGCGAAGTTGCTGCCGAGCCAACTCAGTATGACGTCGCCTCTCGATTGGCGTTTACTCTGTGGGATAGCCAGCCTGATGAGGTACTGCTCCTTGCGGCAGAAAACGGTGAGCTTGAAACCAAAGACCAGGTTCGCGAGCAGGCCGAGCGAATGCTGGGAGACATGCGTGCCCGGTCAAAATTACATGAGTTCTTGCTGACGTGGCTTGACGTTGATTCGCACGTCGACCTAACGAAGAATCCAGATCGGTTTCCTGAGTTTGATGCGGAGACGATTGCCGATTTGCGAACTTCTCTGGAGGTGTTTCTCGATGAGGTCGTCTGGTCTGAAGAGTCCGACTATCGACGACTGTTCTTAGCGGATGAGGTGTTCTTGAACAAGCGGCTGGCGCAGTTTTACGGGGAAGCGGAACTGGTCGACTCCGAGGCGATCGACGAGGAGTTTTCCAAGGCGAAACTCGATGAGGGGCGACGGGCTGGGGTGTTGACGCATCCTTATGTACTTGCGCGGTTTGCTCACCCGGAGGATACGTCTCCGATTCTGCGCGGTGTGTTCTTAGTGCGCCGCGTGTTGGGTCAAGCCTTGAAACCGCCTCCAGAGGCCGTGCCACCACTGGCCGCGAGATTGCATCCGGAACTTACCACCCGCGAACGGGTCACCTTGCAGACCAAGCCTGCGAGTTGCATGACCTGCCATCATTTGATCAATCCTCTGGGTTTCACGCTGGAACGATTCGATGCGGTGGGGCGTTATCGGGATAACGAGGACGACAAAGCGATCGATGACGTGGGAGTTTATCAGGCTCGTGAAGGAGTGGCAGTAACGCTCGCCGGGGCACGCGCTCTAGCGGAATATCTCGCTTCAAGCGAAGAGGTGCACAATGCCTTTGTGCAACAGCTGTTCCACTACCTGGTGCAGCAATCGATCCAGGCCTATGGACCGGAAATGCAGCAGAAATTGTTACTTGGTTTTGTGAAAGAGAACTATAATATACGGAAACTGGTGATCGAGATTGCGGTAGCGTCGAGCATGAGAAGTCGCGACGGCGGTGTCGTTGAATAGGGTATGTGTGGCCCGTAGCAGCAACTTAATTTTAGAACATGAGTAAACTGAGCTAACTGAGTTGGATTTAATCAGCTCAACGAATGCTGGAAAAAGGAAGAAATTGGACACAGATGAACGCCGATTGGACGGACTTTCACGGATTTTCGAACAAACTGTCTGTTTATGATCCGCGCTTCATCCGCTTAATCTGTGTTTGTCCGCGTCAAATTACCTCTCTTCGATTCCTGCTGAAATGAATTTACGCACCCTCCGGAAACTTGAATCGTAAGTAGCACGGATACGATAGATCGTTTGAAAGGAAGATTTGATGGCTCGCTTTAAGAATCGACGAGAATTCCTGCGGAAGCTGGGGTTGAGCGCAGCAGCGATTCCATTTGTATCCAATGCGACCAGCCTGGGGTTTGCCAATAAGGTTGGGCGAATGCAGCGATTGGTGATCGTGTTTACGCCGAATGGGGTTGTGCCGGATACTTTTTGGCCGGATGAGGAAGGGACCGACTTCAAGTTCAAAGAAAGCCTTTCACCGTTGGAACCCTACAAGGATCGCACACTTGTGCTGCATGGTGTTCATGATCGTCTGCGCGGCGATGGTGACAGCCACATGCGCGGTATGGGTTGCTTATTGACGGGTAGCGAACTGTTTCCTGGCAATATTCAAGGTGGTGGCAATACGCCCGCAGGTTGGTCCAGCGGGCTTTCGATCGATCAGGAAATCAAAAACTTCTTACAAGCGAACGAGGCGACTCGCACTCGCTTCGGTTCACTAGAGTTTGGGGTGCTTATCCCCGAGCGAGCCGACACGTGGACTCGCATGGTTTATGCTGGTCCTAATCGACCGATTGCGCCGATTGACGATCCTTATCAGATGTTCTCCAAGCTGTATGGTGAGATGAAGGATCGCGAGAATGTCACGAGCATCCTGGACGACCTCCAAGCCGACCTTCAGCAAATTCGCGGTCAAATGAATGCGGAGGACAAACGGCTGCTTGACCAACACGCCACGTTTGTGCGTGAATTTGAAAAGTCGCTGCAAGCGACAGGCGATAACCAACTAGCTCACGCCGAGCCGGAACTTGATTCGGGTGTGGAGCACAAGCAGGAAAACATGCCGACGTTGAGCAGAATGCAGATCGAGCTGATGGTCAACGCGTTTCAGAATGATTTTTCACGCGTTGCGACTTTGCAGTACACCAACTCAGTGGGCCAGGCGAAGATGAGTTGGCTGGGAATCGAAGAAGGACACCACACAATTTCCCACGAGCCGGATGACAACACCGAGGCTGGGGAGCAATTAACGCAGATCAATAAGTGGTTCTGCGAGCAACTTGCATTGCTGGTGAAGAAGCTTGACGAAACACCAGAGCCAGGAGGCCCGGGATCGTTGCTGGATAATACCTTGATCGTTTGGACGAACGAGTTGGGCAAAGGGAATTCCCACACACTCGACAACATCCCGTTTGTGTTAGTCGGTGGTGGGCTCGACTTCGCCATGGGGCGATCAGTGAGGTTCGACAAAGTGAACCACAATCGGCTATTGATGTCGCTCGCCCATGGCTTTGGGCACCACATAGAGACCTTTGGTAACCCCGATTACTGCGGCGGCGGTGCAATCTCGCTCTCGTGAAAACGCAACGCGGCAAGCGGCTGCCAACCGGCAGCTTGATGCTGCCGGTTAACGCACGTTAGATCGAGGCTGCGGTGAACTCTTTGAGAATTGGCTGCTTCTCAGCCTCTGCGGCTGGTAGCTTTTCCGGCTCTGAAGTCGGTTCACACTTCATGATGACGGTTTCCGCTTCTGATTGCGAGGTTTCAGGCTCGTCGAGCACACTGAACGAGTCCACAGCGTCGAACAGCTCTCCTCGCAAAATGCGGACATTTTGGGGGGCACAAACGGCCAAGGTGACCCGATTACCGGCCACTCTGCGGACCTCGACAAAGACATCTTCGCCGATGTGAATTCGTTCACCAATTTTTCTACTTAATACGAGCATCCTTACTTCCCTCCGGTATAAGACCTGATGTGATATCGGCGTAACTCTATTGCAGAGCTGCCATCGCGGGTTGCGATGCCCTCTAATACGAGCAAGGAGCGTGCCGTGGATGTAACGTATTGTGGCTTGAAGTCATCTTCACTACGTAAAGCACTTTGTAATAAGGAGTTGCGTGGATGCCAGCTGCTGGGGAAATTGGCACGAGGTGGCAGAAATGCATCCCAAACAGGGTATTTTGATCCCGATTTGAGACGTTTGTCCGGAATCGAGACGTGCCGGGATTGGGTGGGCTAATTTGCCTACTCGTTTCAATTGGCTAAGCTGATAGCCGATGTGTCCCCCTCGCCTATCGCAGATATGAGAGTAATGGAATGAGTGACGATCCCTACGGAGTTGATGTGGTTGCCTGCAAATCGCGGCAACAGCGGTTACTCGCCGAAATGGTGGAGCACGGGCTGGAGTGGGTGGTGCTTACACGGCGGGAATCGGTCCAATGGTTGACGGGGGCATACGTCGGCCCGTTGTTCGCGCCTGCTGCTGCGATGAACACCGAGGGGCGGGTAACCCTGGTGCTTCCCTCGCGGAAGACCTCTTTGACAGTAGCAGCAGACGAGGTTTTGCCTTACGAAGAGAAGTGGTGTTCGACGCTAAGGGACGAACAGCGAGCGGCCAGTAATACGGTGATGATGAGTGCTTTGCCAATCAAGTTGCGGCATGTCGGAGGAGAATGGTCTCAGTTAGGGCCAGACTTGCTAGCGGACTGCGAAGGGAATGTTATCAACATCGAGCCGACGATCTTTCGCCTGCGCCGTCAAAAAGACAACGACGAATTGCGGATGCTCAGGCGGGCCAATGATGCGAACCGGGCGATGTACAAGCTGGCGCGCGAAATCGTCGAGCCTGGCGTGAATGAGCTGGATGTCTACAACGAACTGCATGCCGTAGCCGTACAGAAGCTGGGAGAGGCTTTGACGTACTTTGGGCAGGATTTTCGCAGCAATGCGCGTGGCGGCTTACCTCGGGACCGCAAGATCGAGGCAGGCGAACTCTACATCCTCGACTTGGGCGTCGGGTTTCGTGGCTACTACTCTGACAATGCGCGGACGCTTGCCGTGGGGGGGGAGCCGAGTGCTAAGCAGGTGCTAGCATGGGAACGGGTGAGCGAAGTGTTTCCTTTGGTGGAGTCAACTGTGCGACCGGGGGCGAGTTGCAAGCAACTCTTTGAGGAAGTGCAGTCACTCTTGGATAAGAGCAAACCCTGGGTTTTCAATCATCATCTGGGGCACGGCGTGGGGCTTGCCCCGCACGAAGGGCCGCATCTGAATCCCAGTTGGGACGACACCTTCGCCGAGGGTGAATTCTTCACCGCTGAACCGGGGCTGTACCACGAGGAGCTGCGTGCTGGGGTTCGGCTAGAGGAGAACTATGTAGTGACAGCAACCGGGTGTGAGAAACTGACGGATTATCCGCTGGGACTTTGATGAAATGCGGGAATGGAAGGAATACCAAGAATAGAAGCAATTGGGGAATGGATCGAGCGCTATCTCATTCCCCCATTTCTTCATCCCCTATATCTCCCGAGTCGCCTTGACCGGAGGTGGGGGGATTTCTATTCTCCTCGCCATCTTTCACCATTCATTCTTCGGTATTTTCTGCTTATTGCGGAGCACCCATGCACGGTTCTTATGCGGATATTCATTGTCACCTTCTTCCCGGAATCGATGATGGGGCAAGTGACTTGGCGACTACCCTGGCAATGGCCCAAATGGCGGTCGAGGATGGCATTCACACAATGGTAGTCACTCCCCATCAGTTGGGGAATTTCTCTCGAAACTCAGGGGAAGACATTCGTCGAGAGACAATACTTCTCCAACGAGTGCTCGCTGAGCGACGCATACCGCTAGAAATATTGCCCGGCGGAGATGTTCGCATTGAAGACGGGATGGTCGAAAAAATCATCAGCGGCGAAGTGCTTTCGTTGGGAGATCATCGGCGGCATGTACTCTTGGAGCTTCCTCACGAATTGTTTTTTCCTCTGGATGCGATTCTAAAATCGCTTGAGCGCGAAGGAATGACTGGAATTCTCTCACATCCAGAACGCAATCAGGGGATCATGCGGAATCCAGGTTTGCTGGAGCCGCTCGTCGAGAGAGGTTGCCTGATGCAGATCACGGCGGGTAGTTTGATGGGGACCTTTGGATCGCGAAGCCAGGAACTAGCCGAGTGGATGCTTGAGCATGGTTTGGTCCATTTTGTGGCGACTGATGCCCATGGTGTGAAGGCGCGACGACCGCTGATGACCCGCGCCTACGACCGGATTGCCGAACTGGTCGGCGAAACCGTGGCAGGAGATCTATGCACGATCAATCCTGAGTTGGTTGCCTGCGGGAAACCCGTGGAGGGTGGAGTGCGTTCGAAGCCCCGGCGAAGTTGGTCAGGATTCTTTTCCGCTAAAAAGGTTGGTTGATGCCTGAGTTATCTCGGCGGATATTCCTGGCCGGTTGTGGCTCTGCGCTTATGGCGCAGTGGGCTACGCGGGGAATCCCCTGCTCTGCCGCGCCGGCTTGGCAAGACTCTCGCAGCCACGGGCCTTTTCAATTACAAGCGACCTTTCCCCTGGGTGAGCTCACGCCCCTGTTTCAGGATCTCTCTGCCCTGGAACTCGAATTGCAACGCACCCTGGCGGTTTTGCCTGCTCAACACGGGATTGATGTCTTCTTGCTGAATGACCAGACAGCACACAAAGAGATTCTGACTCAGCTTTACCCTCGGGTCCCGTACCGTCGCGCCCTGTACGTGCAGCGAGGTGGGCAGTCGAGCGTCTACGCCTACAGCAATCCTGATTTGCCGATTGATTTGCGACATGAATGCACCCATGCCTTGCTCCATGCGAGTTTGCCGATGGTGCCGTTGTGGCTCGATGAGGGTTTGGCTGAGTATTTCGAGGTGCCGGCGGGAGAACGGGCCTACGGTAATCCCCATATGGCAAAGCTACGCTGGAATTTCCGGCTCGGGATGATTCGCAACATTGAATCTCTGGAAGCCTGCGGAGATCTCGAGTCGATGGGGGCCGTGGAATATCGCTTCGCGTGGGCCTGGGTTCATTTCATGCTTCACGGACCCCTGGCGGCACATCGTGAATTGGTCCATTTTCTTGCGGACATTCGTCGCGGCAATCCACCCGGACAGCTATCACAACGGTTGAACGAAAAAATCCCTGACTTGGAAAACCAATTCGTCGGACATTTCAGGGCGTGGTCAAAGTGAATTTGGGAATGAAGGAATTTGGGAAAGGGGCGAGGCATATTCATTCCCCCATTCCTTCATTCCTCCATTGCTTCCTATTCCTCTCAGGCGATTTTGATGGTCGGGCAAACTTTGACGGCCATGGTGATAATTCTGCCAGCAGAGGTAGCACTTCTACCATCTGTGCCGTTTTTGTGAATTTGCTTTTGAGAGAGCCATCAAACTGAGCCGATAGCCCTAAAAGTAAGTCTCGCCCAGGCCGCCGATTCATCAATCGCATTCGGTCGGGTGATCCGTGTTCGTGATGTGCCTTTCGGAGACGGCAATCTTCGTGTCTTGGAGTGGCATCATTCAGGTCGCGCTTTTCTTGTAAATGAGGATAAAATGAAAACCAAATCAATTAGAGTGCTGTCAGTTGCACTATGGGCGTTGAGTGTAGTGCTCTCGCCTTGTGCTTCTGCAGCAGAGGCGACTGCGGTTCGAACGCTCGATATCTCGCTGCAAAACGGAGGTGTTCTGTCGGGACAGGTGGCAGATGCCGCTGGCAATGGGCGAAAAGGTGTTCCCGTTTCGGTCATTGAAAGTGGCAAGGAAATCGGTCGCAGCACAACGGATGAAGCTGGCAAGTTCCAGATTGCGGGTCTCTCGGGTGGCGTGGTTACCATCGCTGCCGCAGACACGCAGGGGAATTGCCGCTTGTGGTCACCTGGCACGGCACCTCCAGCCTCTCAGAAGGGAGTGTTGGTGGTATCGCAGGACCAGGTCGCCTGTGGACAAGACTGTGGTTCGTGTGTGGGTTGCGGTAGCGGAGTGTGTGGAAGTCGTCACGGTGGTGGATTGTTCGGCATGATGCTCGATCATCCGCTGTTGACGGCTGGTATAATCGGGGCGGCTATCGCTATCCCGCTAGCACTGGATGACGATGATGATCCCCCGGCATCCCCATAGTTGTGGACCAGAATAGGACGTGACGGGGTTGGCCTTCTCGTGGGTCAACGAAGTCGCTACGATTCGCCGACTCTTTCGCTAACGCGAGAGGCAAGAATAATATTCGAGGATTGTCCTCCGCAGACTAAAGGGCTTTTAGCTGGCTTAGAGGGGTAGAAAGGGAGATAGATTTGATGTCAAGTTTTTGTTCTAAGTCTTTCCAGAGGAAGGTTACCTGGGTTGCCAGTGTAGCGTTGGTTGCACAACCACAACTTCTCACTGCCGCTCAACCGGCAGCCATTACGCCTACTGCCAACACACGTCAGGTGATTGAGGCCCCTCACGATGTAGCCCTGGCTGATGGCGGAACCGTCACAGGCCAAGTCGTTGATACTGCGGGAAAACCCCAGGCCAACATGCCGGTGACCCTGAACAGCTCCAACAAGGAAATCGCCCGTGTTCATACCGATGCGGAAGGCAACTTCCGTGTCGCGAGCCTGCAAGGTGGCGTGTATCACGTCGCCACGAATGGCAACGAAGGGGTTTATCGCTTCTGGGCTCCACGCACAGCACCTCCAGGATCGCAAACTGGTTTGAACCTCGTGTCAGGCCAAAACGTCTATCGCGGTCAAGTCGGCGGTGGTCCTTTCACCTCGATCGGCCAGTGGATTGCCGAACATCCGATCATGACAGCCGCTGGCGTTGCGACGGCGATAGCCGTGCCTCTGGCCCTGCAAGATGATGACGACGATCCTCCAGCGAGCCCTTAGTCACTTGCTGAGAGACTAAACATTCACACAAAACCACGCGGCAGCTTCAGCCGCGTGGTTTTTTTGCTATACCAGGCATGTTTGCCAACTTGAGGGGGCAAGTCCCGTAAGCTCGGCCATCCCAGCGGCGTGGGTTCGTCCTATTTCAGCAAATTGACTCCCAACTCGAACTGCAGCAGTCCATCGACATTAGTCGGTTCGTATGCGCCCAGGACACGCCCTCATTCCGCTCCAATTCTCGTCCGCGCAAACGATCCGTGACCTAACGTTCGCCAGTTATCGATGTGATGACGCTACTGCGGAGGTCTCCGTCACCGCCATCAGTATCTGCGGGCCGAAAGTCGCTGAAGTTTGTCCACCTTCTGCGAGCAAGCGAGTTGGCGGGGTCGCGTCAGTGTGCTCAAGCGAAGCCGAACGAGGCTCAGAGGTATCTGCATTAACCGCGAAGATGTTACTCGTATTGCCACTTCAAGATCCATGGATCATTCGTGCGGCGCTGATACTCCTTTAGTTTCACCTTCATCCGCTCAAGGGTGTCTGCGTACCTGTGGTCGTCGGCCAAGTTCTTCGATTCATGGGGATCGGCCTGGATGTCAAACAACTCAAACGCGGGGCGATGAATGTAACTGTCGACAGTCCAAGGACCGTAGGGTGCCTCGGGACCTTGTTTGAATTGTTCCTGCCATGTCGAAGCAGCCCACAGATCGGAGGCGAATGGGAACGGGAGCCCACAAGCGATATTCCAAATGAGTTTGTATTTCCGTTCGCGGACCGCTCGCATTGGGTAGTACATCTGGATTTCGTGAAAAGTATGAGAGGCAAATACCTCGTCCCACCCAGCAGGGTCGGTCTTCTCGAGAATGGATAGGAACGAGCGACCGTGAAGTGTGCCCGGGGAAGCATAGTCCTTTTTTAGTCCATCGGATTGCTGCGCCTTTTGCTCAAGCTTAGCGACAACACCCTGCTCGACTTTTGTAGTGTTGGCATCAAGGATTCCAGCGAAGTCCAACATCGTGGGGGTAATGTCAACCCAACTAATCATGGCGTTGTTCTCGATGCCACGCGTTTTCGCATAGGGATTGCGTACAACGAGAGGTGAATGCATTCCCCCTTCATAAAGTGTTGTTTTGGCGCCTGGCATAGCAATCCCATGATCCGACATATAGATGACCAAAGTGCGATCGTAGACGCCTGCGTCCTTAAGATGCTGAAGGAGTCTCCCGATGGCGGCGTCAAATCGAGTGACTGCCTGGTAGTACTCAGCAAGTTCCTCTCGACAGGCGGGGGTATCAGGAAGGAACCCGGGTACGACGATCTTTTCTGGAGAATACTCATTGCGGACGTCGGCGACCGAGGCTGTTTCGTTTCCAAATTGGTTCGGACTGTGGGGTTTGGAGTGGTCAACACCTCCGCCTCGGTGGGGATCGCTAAAGCAGAAGTATAAGAAGAAAGGTCGCTCGTCGGGTTGCGAGATGAAGCCAGCACAATTGTCGGCCATCTCTTCGTCGTTCCGACCTCCACCAGGGATGATTTTCTCAAAGCCATAGACACTCTCCGGGTCAACATGAAACTTACCACAACGCGCTGTACGGTAGCCCGCGTACTTAAGATAAACGGGAAGGCTAGCCGCATTCACCCAAGTGCTAAACTTGTGGTAATCGTGTGCGTGGCCATACTGCCCATTCGCGTGGTTGTGCATGCCAGTAAGAATCACGGAGCGACTTGCCGAACAACTGGCAGTGGTACAGAAGGAGTGCGTAAACAGCGTTCCATCTAAGGCTAACGCATCGATACTGGGAGTATTGACGACTGAATTACCATAGCATCCTGCGTCGCAACCGTGATCATCCGCGATAATGAGCAAAATATTCCGCTCAGCTCCTGTCGCAGCATTGGTTGCGAGCAAGGCTAGAAAGAAGAAAAATAGGTTTCGCATAGCAGAGAACTCCGCTCACTATTCTCGGTTTAATGGTGCGACTTCTGGTCTGCTGGAGTCGACTAGGGGCAGGAGCTAGGTAGTAATGACTGGATCTTTCTGCACGAGGCGAGAAAAGGGTCGCATGACGATGGCCATAATGTCGAGTATAGCGAACTCTTTGGAGAATTGTTACTAACCAGAAGCAAAGAGGGCTATTGAGATTTCCAGGACTCGTTGGAAAACCATTGCAGCCCGCCAAATGGCGGACGTGACCTAGAGTTTTGCGAGTTTCGCGGTTTCCCAACTGCTTTCGGTTGTATCAACGAATGTCGCTTGTTTAAGCGAGTTGCTGGTTCTCCTGTGGCGCGATCGCATTGGTTATGCAGTGCTAGCGATGCCGCCAAATTATCTGGGCCGAATTAGCGAACGAATCCATCGCTAGCACGCGTAGAAGTAGATGATGTCTGCTGGTCATGACGACGAGTAGCCAAACCCTATGGAGGCAGTTGCTTCCGCTGAGGGCATCAACTCATTCCTAGGCGTTTCCGCCTAAGAAAGAACTTCGTCTGCATCGTACTCTGATCAGACGGCAGGAATCGCTGTCAATTTGAAAGCGATTCCATGTCGAACTTGGACGCGGTGCGCGCTCGCTTTGCGCGGAACGAGGGCCTTCCATTCGCGAATATCTTGACGGAGGCTAGCATCCGTGACGTTCTTGGGGCCCATGGCCTCAAGTATCGGGACCGAGTGTTCAGCCCAGTTACGACCATCTGGGGTTTTCTGAGCCAAGTACTTAGTGAAGACCACAGCTGCCGAGATGCTGTGTTGCGAGTCATCGCGCACCGCGTGGCCCGGGGTGATACGGCTTGCTCGCCATGCACTTCCAGCTACTGCAATGCGCGGAGTCGTATCAACACGGGCGTTCTTTCCACATTGGCCAAGCGAACTGCGGAAGAACTACAGACGAGCATTGCCGACGGGTGGAAGTGGAATGGTCGCTCTGTGTTCATCTTTGATGGCTCCACGGTATCGATGCCGGATACGCCAATGAATCAATCGATGTATCCACAGCCGCCAAAGCAAAAGCCAGGGTTGGGCGTTCCCCTAGCCCGGATCGCTGTGCTACTATCGCTCGCCACTGGCGCTTGTCACAATTTGGCCATCGCCTCATACAGTGGCAAAGGCACCGGAGAAACAAGTCTCTTTCGACGCATGTACGATACCCTCAAAGCTGGTGATGTGGTCGTTGCCGATGCCTTATTCGACAATTACTTCATCGCTTGCGAACTGCGCGATCGCGGTATCGATATCGTCACTCGCGTTCAGCACGAGCGCGCGGATAGTTGGGCAAAGGAAATCAGGCCCGACGGCGACATCCTCGTTTGGCAGCGTTCCTGCAAGCCGCGCGGAATGACCGCAGCGCAGTATCGACGCTACCCAAAACAATTGACGATGCGGCAGGTAGTCGTTGATGCGCGCGACAAGAACAACCGCGCGAAGCAGTTCAAAGTCGTTACCACGATTCTCGATGTGTCGATCGATGGCAAGCAGATTGGCGATTTGTACGAGCGACGGTGGAACGGAGAAGTCGATATCCGGTCGATCAAGTCAACCATGCAGATGGACATCCTTCGTTGCAAGACACCGGACATGGTTCACAAAGAGATATGGACACATCTGTTGGCTTACAACTTACTCCGCACGGTGATGGCTGTTGCCGCCAACGAGAACGACATCGACCCTCGCAAGATAAGTTTCAAAGGAGCCAAGCAAGCTTTGACTGCCTTCAGTCCAAAGATAGAAGCTGCCCGGCCAGAGAATCGCGCGCTGTTGATCGATGCGATGCTCACGACCATTGCTTATCACCGTGTGGGTGATCGTCCTGGTCGATGGGAACCGCGGGCGCGCAAACGACGACCGAAGTGGTCCACGCCGCTCAAGCAACCTCGACAAATTGCCAAACTGCCACACAACCGTTCAAAATGGTTCTAGGCCGCAAACTAGAAAGTCGTCAGCGTCATCTGGCGGCCTTGTTTATCTATACGAAGCCCGCGATGTGATCGTAGCCAACAACATAACATCTTCTCGCTTTATGATCGCTTTTTGGTGGTGCAGAATGCTCGCCTCACTACTGAAGAGGCGATCAAATAGACCGTTGGCTGCTACCCTGCCCAGCGATTGGTGGCAATCGAGAGCGAAAAACTCTTAAACTAGCGACATTCGTTGTATCAACCGAGGCGGTTTAGGACTTTTGCGAACTGCTGGAGCTGTCTCGCGTCGGCAGACGCCTCAGCGAGTTCGGGTGAGTGAAAATCGCAGTCAAAGCGATCGCACCTGGCAGCGTTTGGTGGCCTGAAAGCGGCTGCTTTCGTGACACAGGACTAACCGTGATTGTACCCAGACATTTACGAGCTAAATGACACGCCCTCATTGGCAGTTCGGTGCGGATCAATCAGGCACGGGAGTCGGGAACAGGTGAGGCCAGCGAAACGATTAAGCTACTTTTTGCACATGTCCGCTCTAGATCTAGCTGATGCCGATTTTATTAATCACTAAAGGATGATTAATGCAAGCAAGAGACGAGACTCTAGTGATGGATTTTGTTCGCAGAGTGCTAGTCCTCTCTGGCAAGCCCCTGGGAGTCCTACGATTTCATGTTTGGCGTCAACGCATTGTTGTGATTATGCAGCCTACAAGCGGCTCAACAAGTCGGCCTTCTTATTGTTGAACTCTTCCTCGCTTACGATGCCCTTGTCGCGCAGCTCGCCCAGTCGTTCGAGAGATGCGAATACGTCACCTCCGATCAGAGCATTTCCGGAGGAAGTTATGGGGGAACTGACATGTGGCGAGGCAGGGGGTGAAGATGCTTGAACCGGCTGCCCGTGACGCGACAATACTGGTAGGCTGCACAGGTCGACCGTGCCAAATTGACTTGAGAACGTAATTGAACTTCCCGATCCTTGCTGCTGTGAAAAACCGCCGATTTGATGGTTGAGCGTGTCGTAAACCCACACCTGGCCCCCTGTTTTTACGGCCAGACGGCGGCTGTTCGCGAAGTAGGCGTATCGCACATTGTTCTGGTTGCCCGTTGCACTAGGTACGCCCAAGTCGGTTGGCCACCAGTTATCTTCGGGATCGGGGACAAATAGGCTTGAATGCCCCATCGGTGCGCCGGCGGCTTGGTTTTGTTGTCCGCCTCCGCTCTGGCTTTGTGATTGGAAGCTGCCCGATTGCAGTAGTCCCGGTTGATTGGCGAGGATTCCTGAGATGTCCTGACAGAGCGCATCGACGCGACTCTTGAGCCCAAGATTAAACATGTCGCCCAGCATCATCATGCCGCCTCGCATCCATTGTCCCGAACCTCCGAACTCGGGATGACTGAACTGTGCCATGCTGCCATTGCCGTTGAGCACAGCAAGCATCATGTGCGTGACGGCATCCTGGCTAAAACCGTGCCGCTGAGAAAGGTCATTGACGATTTGCTGGCCTTGCGGCGAAAGTTGTCTCATTTTGCTAGTTCCTGATGCTCATTGGTAACTCTTGACACACTTTTATAGCTTAGCCGCAAAAGAGAGCGACCAAAAGTGTCCTAAGATTCAATTCCGTTTGGGTGAGTAAGCTGTTTCGCAGCCGTAGGTGGTTGTTATGGCGCACTCCGGACCGATTTGAGCTGATCGCATGCCTGGGGCGTCGCAACAAGCGGTTCAAGCTGATTTATTGTGTCTCAACTCGCATGCTCAAACGGAATTGCTGATAGACTCAGCAATTGGGCCGAGGACTGCCACTTTCGATCGACCCGAGTTTCTCAAACACCAGGATCCTGCTAGTTGCCCTCTGGCTATGGATTTCAGTTGACGCAATAAGAAACTCACGCCGTGGAGACGGCGGGCGGATCGCCACTGAACGAGTCGGGCGGGTTCGCGTAGTCGGAATGGTTTGCCCACACAGTTTTCTCGATCAGCAGCGCATCACCCGTGAGTGTTGCGAACGAGACGTCGGCAGCATCTCGCCCAACTCCGATTCGCACCAATCCGCTCACGGGCGCCAATCTTGTGGGGTCGAAAAGATACCATTGACCTTCCAGGAAGGCTTCCATGAAGCCGTGGAAGTCTGGAGGTTGCAGACCGACCGCGTACCCCGCCACATAGCGTGCAGGGATGCCCACGCCGCGACAGAGCGTGATCGCCAGATGGGCGTAGTCACGACAGACCCCGGTCCGCTGCAGCAGAACATCGGCAGCAGTCGTCCACGAGTTAGTGCTGCCGGGCGTGTAGTCGAGTTGCACAAAAACCCAATCACAAATTGCCTGCACACGACTATAGCCGCGCGACATCTGGCCGAATTCTTCAAACGCGAACCTCGCCAACAGGTCACTCTGGCAGTAGCGGCTCGGGTTAAGATAGGTGAGCACCTCGGGGGGCATTTCCGACGTGTTCGATTCGCCCACAGAGGTCGGCCGGTTAACTTCCGGAGCCAATTCGACATTGGCTTTATAAGATATCTGCAGCTCACATGGCTGTACCACCAGCCGGTGCAATTGGTTTCCCTCGAGCCCCACCTGGTAAGTTTCCATGTTCAGCTGCGGGTCGATCTCCAGTTGTTCCCAGATCACCTGTTGATGCTCTGTGTGCGCAGCCGCAATCTGAAACAAGAACACTGTATCGAAACGGACCTCGTACTTCAGATCAGCACGGACATCAATCTTGGACATGTGTCAAGCTTCTTTGTAGTTTCGCGATAAAAGTAATTCGCGGCGTTGGAATCGCGTCAGCCATCGCTTTGAAAAAGGTTTGCGGCCCAGTCCATAGGCATCGAAGCTAGTGACTGGGATAACGTTTGCGACCACCAATGGGTCGCGCCGCTAATTTCGTCTCCGGAGTATCGCTGAAATCTGGCGTGGCGATTCCCCTCGGCAATGACCGCAACATCAACCGGACAATCCACATCGTTGACGCTCGTCCGCGTGGAATCGAAGGCCAACAGCGCGAGGGCCACAGCGGATCGCAAGGGAGTTTCATAGGTGAGCAATCGATCGAGAATTGGCTTGCCGTAATGGGTTCGCCCAATGATGAAATAGGGTGAATCGGAGGCCGATTCAATCCAATTGCCTTCTGGATAAACGTAAAACATTTGCGGTGAAAGATCTTGATGAAGGCGGCCGCCTATGATTGCGTGCGGGTTCCATGAGAATCCACCGGCCGCGAGCGACGCGGCATCCTCTTCATGAACCCTGCGAAGCTGCTCTCCGAACAGGTTTACGACTTTGAAGAGTCGATCAATCGGCTCCGGTTGCTGATCGAGTTGTTCGCTCAGATAGGTCAATGATTTGTCCCGGACCGACCGCAGCCCGCTTGTCATCACGAACAGCGAATCGTCGGCGTGATTCAAGATCGAAAGCTTTTGCTTGCTCACCTGCTCGCTGCCACGAACTATCTGAGTATCCGCAAGCGATACGACTCCTTGACGAACCTTAATACCAACACAAAACGTCATGATTTAACCCGTGAGCTTTCAAACCTTCGGGCTCATGCTAACATGAACGGCTCGTCTCAACCATACTCGGTTGGACAAAGTGACTAGGTCGCCAAGAACCGGCTTGGGGTCTCACTTGTGTAGCCACATTCAAGAACGATATCCACCTTGTCGTTGGTCGACGGCATCTGTGCCATTGATTAAATTTCAGGTCCCCAGATTCGCGTCGATTACGCCACCAAATTGTGAAAAATGGTGCCGTCAGGCGTCGCCGGACGTCCCCCCGACAGCCCTCGAGAATGATTTTAGTCCTTGTGCCTGAGTCCGATTGTGTCTAGGCCTAGGTGCAAAAGCCATCACAGATTTGTGTTCTTTGTCGCAGAAAAACGCCCCCTCGTTGCTATCTGATCGCTGTTGCCACATCCGGCAACTCCGCCAAGGGCCACCAGGAAGAATCAAGCAACTGGCTGGGACTGAGCCGAAGTGAATCGCGGCGCTTGTCGATGGACTTGTTGAGCTTCTCGACGAGCTTGGGCCCGCGGAGTTCGTCTTCGATCCAATTCTCAATCGTGTTACTTAGTTCTTTGACTACGGGGCCATGGGCATTGCTCACGCGCTCGAGGCGAAAGTTGGAGAGACCCAACTGGGCATCGGTGACGCGTGGGTCGATGTCTAGCGCGGGAAGCAAGTCTTGAGTTTCGATCTGCACGCCGATTTCACAGTCGAGCGAGAGGTCCATCGTCGTGCGGCCAACGATTTCTAGTGCGATCAGATGCACGCCTCGTTCATAGACTTTGGCTCGACCCCAAAGCGAGAGGTCGGCGTGGACGGTGAGCGTGAATGCCACGCGGCTCCCATCCAGGGCTCGCAGTTGCTCGATGCGGACTTGGAGTTTGTTGTCTGGATCGGTGAGCTTGACCTTGTAGTGCTTCCAGACTCCGTGCTTGACGGCCTTGTGGCGCCGCTTGATATCGAAGTCCTCAAACTTCAGTCCCGAGATGATCTCCTTGGTCCGGCCCCAGTCTTTACGCTTTTCGTACTCGATAGGGATCGAAGCACTGACCAGGTTGGCAAAGGCATTGGCGAGTGCTGCGCTGGTGGTGGAAGGGGCGGCGATGGAGACTACAACTGCTGGGGCTTCGGGCTGCTGAGCTTGAACTGGGCCAGTTATTGCTAGGATGGCGAGAGCCGAAGAGGCCAAGTATGTGAAAATGACCAATGAGCAATGAACAAGTTTTGGAAATAAAGCAAACTCATCGGACATTGGTCATTGGGCCTTGTGCATTAAACGAGGCTTTGTATCACACGAATCTTTACGTACAGCGCCCCCCTCGGTGTTCAGGTCAATGCAAAAAAAGAACCTGCCCCGAGCCCGAAAGCCCGAGACAGGTCCTCAGAGGGGGACTCATCGTGCTCGCTAGGGACTAGCGAACGAAGCTGGCACTTACGACCTTGCGAGGCTGGGCAATCCGGGCACTTGGATCGGCAGCTGGTGCAGGTGGGATAGGAGCAGCTTCTTCTTGCGATTCAGCAACTGCAGGCTCAGAGGCTGGCATTGCAGCCTTGGAACCACCGCCACAGCATCCGCTGTCGCAGCAGCCACCTTTGCCACAGCAACCGCTATCGCAGCAGCCGTTACCAGAACCATTGCCGCAGCAAGGGTCGGCACAACCACAACCTGGATCGCAGCAGCCACAACCTGGGTCGCAGCAAGGATCTTCGCAGCCACAACCTGGATCGCAGCATTTGCTGTGCTTACGCTTGAACAAACGATCAAGCAGGCATTCCTTCTTGCACTTGCACTTGCAGCAACCGCTGTCGCAGCAGCCATTGTCACAGCAACCGTTGTCGCAGCAGTTATCGCCACAGCAAGGGTCGGCACAACCGCAACCTGGATCGCAGCAGCCACAACCTGGGTCGCAGCAAGGATCTTCGCAGCCACAACCTGGATCGCAGCATTTGCTGTGCTTACGCTTGAACAATCCGCTCAAGCAACCCTTCTTCTTGCCACAGCAGCCGCTATTGCAGCAGCCGTTGTCACAGCAACCGTTGTCGCAGCAGTTATCGCCACAGCAAGGGTCGGCACAACCGCAACCTGGATCGCAGCATCCGCAACCTGGGTCGCAGCAGCCACATGATTTCTCACAACACGACTGCGATGCACAATTGTCGCATCCACAGCCACATCCCAGCATGACGTCGAGCAGGCCATAGCCGAAGCCTTGGCTAGCAAGACATACACTGAAAACGAGTGCTCCCAACATGTTCCATCTCATTGAATGACATCTCCTATGCGTAGGGGACGTACGTACAAACGCGCCTGACGTGATCGATCCTGCTGAGTTCGCCACACCCTCCCTGGGTAAGTCGTTGCGACTTTGGCGTGGGCGTGTGCCCGTGTGCGGTATGAAGGCGGGAGTGTGAGGTGACCCTGCTGGGTCGGGGGGGGTCGGGGTGGGTCTTTACGGTGGGTCCCCACGGTCAGGCATCTACACTAGTCGAGCCAATCCATGACTCGAAAAAACAGACCGGTGCAGACGCTTCCAACTATGGTGTGTCGAGCAAGCGATACTCTGGGTTTCGCCTCCGACATGAAGACGTATCGGCGAGCTATCAGGTAACCCTTGAGTCGACCGAAGTAATTTTCACGAACTGAGTTAGAACACTTATTAGGTAAACTTTGCCGTCCAAGTAGACCTTCTTACTAGTAACGATTTTGCCTTGTCATAAGCGGAGTTCGACCACCTTGGAAGTTGGCAGGAATCTGCTATCCTATAGGGGGTTGGGAGAAAAATAGGCTTCGTCAGCTCCCCCTTCGACTACGGGATCAGGGCTGAATTGTAAGGGTCTACGTAATCGGCACTGTTACCCAAAACGTCATACTCGTGTGGTAGCGTTCGATTCCTCCCGACGACAAGATTCCCTGAGATGCCCTCCCCTTGACCCCCCCCCTCCCCGAATATCCTTCCAAAACTCGATTCAGCGGGAGAACCAATTCAAGCAATTGGTCCTGCCCAGCAATCAAGTAAATCGTGAGCCTACGCATGAATAATCAATGGCGGACTGTTAAAGTACTTTGGCTCAGGTTAGCGACCTGTTTGGCAGTCTTGTTCGGGGTTTTAGCTTCGAGTGGGATCGAGGCTGGCGATGATCCGCTCGATTGGCCAAATTGGCGCGGACCGCAGAAGAACAATGTTTCCATGGAGAAGGGGCTTGTCGAGTCCTGGGATCCCGAAGGAGGCCCCGGCAGCAATCTTTTATGGAAGAACGACGAACTCGGTGGTCGTTCGACTCCGATCGTGATGAACGGCTTGCTCTACACAATTGTACGCGATCAGCCGGGCACAGAATTCGAGGCGGAAAAAGTCGTTTGTGTCGACGCGGCCACTGGTGAGAAGCATTGGGAGTATCGCATGAACCTCTACCTTTGTGAGGTTCCTGACACACGCGTCGGCTGGTCCTGCTGTACCGGCGACCCTGAAACGGATCGAATATATGTACAAAGTGTGAGTGGATATTTTTGCTGTCTCGAGGGTAAGACCGGCAAACTTGTCTGGGATCGTAGTCTGCTTGAAGAATTTGGTTTGATCAACACCTATGGTGGACGCACCAATGTCCCTGTGATTTTTGAAGATCAGGTACTTATTAGTGCTGTGGTCGTAGGATGGGGGGATGCACCGAAATTCGGTTTCCTGGCACGGCCTGCCCACCGCTTTATGAGTCTCGACAAGGCCACCGGCGTTATCCGCTGGATGAATGGGACAGGCATCTCACCTTATGACACTACTTACAGCACGCCAGTCGTGACCGTACTCGGCGGCCAGGCGGCTTTGGTTTTTGGATCGGGTGATGGTGAAGTCTGGGCCCTCCAACCCCGCACAGGACAGCCAATTTGGCACTACCCACTCTCTCGCCGCGGCTTGAATACATCTCCGCTGGTTGAGGGAAATACGGTCTACTATTCGCAAAGCGAAGAGAATGTCATCGGCAGTACAATGGGGGCACTGGTCGCGATTGACGGCGCGATGACCGGCGACTTGAGCGGTAAGGAAAAATGGTTCGTACCCCAAATCATGTCCGGAAAAAGTTCGCCAGTGATGGTCGATGGCAAACTCTGGACTGTGGACGATCGCGCAAAGTTGTATGTGTTCGACCCGGAAACCGGTGAGCAACTTGATAAGCAGGCCTTGGGTACTGCCATGCGAAGCACCCCCTTGGTGGCGGATGGCAAGGTTTATACCTGCACTAACGCCGGCAGATGGTACATTCTCAAGCCCACGGGCGATGGAGTTGAGATCGTCCACAAGCTCCGACTAGGAGGGGACAATGACGGGTCGCCGATTGTCTCACATGGCCGGATTTATCTTCCCACTTCCGATACACTCTATTGCATCGGTGACACGAGGGTGACACCTTCGGCTGATCCGCTACCTCCCCAACCGCAGGAAACACCGGTCGACGATGATTCTCAGACCGCGCTAGTGCAGGTGGAACCGTATGATGTCCTCTTGGCACCTGGCGGCAAGCAGTCGTATCACGTACGGCTCTACAACTCACGTGGCCAATTCTTGCGCAAGGCGGCCGCCAGCGAAGTGAGCTTTGGAGTCGATGGCCCCGGCTCAGTTAGTGCGGACGGCACATACACTGCTCCTGCAGGAAATGAACATCAGGTAGCCTTGGTGACTTGCAAGGTGGGCGAGCTCATGGGCACGGCACGCATCCGAGTCGTCCCCCCCCTCCCCTGGAGTTTTGATTTCAACGACGACGAGGACGTGCCACTTACCTGGATTGGTGGCCGGGTGCGGTATGTGTTGCGGGATGAGGATGGAGAGCGATTTGCCGTCAAACGCGATGTACTTCCCACACCAAAGGATCCCCACAATAAGCTAGGCACCCGCAGCCAGCTCACAATGGGGCCTGTCGATATGGCCAACTACACCATCGAGGCAGACTTCGCCCTCGACGAACAGGATGGCAAGTTGCCCGATTTCGGACTGACCAATAGCCGTTATTCGATGACCGTGCGACCCATGAACGAAGAACTACGTATTTATAGTTGGAGCCCGCACGACTACCGCACGAACGCCTCGGTAGAATTCAAGCCACAAGCGCACAAGTGGTATACAATGAAAATGCGAGTAGACCCTGTAGGGAGCAAGGCGATCGTGCGCGGCAAACTCTGGCCACGCGGGGAAGCCGAACCTGAGGATTGGACCGTCGAGATGGAGGATTTTGCTCCCAATCTGTTCGGCAGTCCCGGGCTATTCGGCAAGGCAGAGGTTGCCGAAATATTTGTCGACAATATCAAAGTTTATCCCAACCAGTAGGGAATCTTTATGAAGAAGTTTAGGAAAGCTACTTGTTTCGTAGTCGCGGCAGTCTTGGGCTGGTGGGCCAGCGCTAGTTTGGACTACTTGGCAACTCATGCAGCCCAGGAACGTGCTTCCAATCAACACACCAAGGATTGGCCGCAATGGGGCGGCTCTGCCGAGCGCAACAACACTCCCATCGGGCACAACATCCCAACCGAATGGAAAGTAGGTAAGTTCAACTACACTACGGGTGAATGGGATCCCACTACGGCCAAGAACATCAAATGGGTCTCTCGGCTCGGCTCGCAAACGTATGGCAACGCAGTGGTTGCCGATGGCCAAATCTATGTCGGCACAAACAATAGTGGCGGTTGGATTGAGCGTTATCCGAGCGAAGTGGATCTCGGCTGTTTGATTGCATTCGACATCAAAGACGGCAAATTCCTGTGGCAACATAGCAGCGAAAAACTCCCGACGGGTCGCGTTCACGACTGGCCGTTGCAAGGGATTTGTTGCGCTCCGTTGGTCGAAGGGGATCGACTATGGTTTGTCACGAGTCGTGGCGAGGTCCGCTGCCTCGATACCAAAGGATTCCGCGACGGTGAAAATGACGGGCCCTACACTGAGGAAGAGGACCTGATCAAGGAGTCGAAGCAGCCCTACGACATGCAGCAAGAGGCGGATGTAGTTTGGGTGTTCGACATGATGAAAGAACTGGGCATCTCGCAGCACAACATGTGTAGCTGCTCCGTGACCGCGGCGGGGGACCTGTTGTTTGTCAACACTTCGAATGGCGTCGACGTGGAGCACAACTATATCCCCGCCCCCGACGCCCCAAGCTTTTTCGTGATGGACAAGAACAGTGGGAAGGTACTTTGGACGGACAATTCGCCAGGACTGAATATCCTCCATGGACAGTGGTCTTCGCCAACTTACTTCGAACAGGAAGGTCAGGCCCAGGTGATCTTTGCCGGCGGTGATGGCTGGGTCTATAGCTTTGATCCAGCGGGTGACGGCAAAGGCAATGCCAAGCTCCTGTGGAAATTCGATGCCAACCCCAAAACTTCCAAGTGGGAACTCGGAGGCCGGGGAACTCGGAACAACATCATTGCCACCCCTGTTTTTCATAAGGGGAAACTATACGTAGCAGTCGGACAAGACCCCGAACACGGCGAGGGGATTGGCCACCTGTGGTGCATCGATCCCACCAAGCGTGGCAATGTAAGCCCTGAGCTGGCATTTAACTCGGAAGATCCCAAAAAAGAAATCCCGCACAAACGCGTGCAGGCAGTCATTCCCGAAGAGGGGGATCTCACCCGGCCCAATCCGAATTCTGCGGCCATTTGGCACTACAACGAATTCGACCAAAATGGGAATGGGAAGATCGATTTCGAGGAAACCATGCACCGCAGTTGTGGGACCGTGGCCATTCGGGATGGGATTCTTTATATCTCCGATTTCAGCGGCCTGTTCCACTGCCTGGACGCGGAAACTGGCAAGGTGAATTGGACCTATGACCTGCTCTCAGCGGCCTGGGGTTCTCCCCTCATTGTCGAAGACAAGGTATACATCGGCGACGAAGACGGCGAAGTGGCTATCTTCCGTCACTCGGCAGATCCAGAAGTAGCGATGGAAGACGGCGAACCTGCTTTTGGAACTCAAGACATGGGCAACAGCGTTTATAGCACTCCCATAGTGGCGGACAATGTGTTGTACATCAGCAATCGCACGCATCTGTTTGCGATCACCCCCGAGGGGAAGTAGAAAGCTGTTAGCGGTTAGTCGTTAGCAGTTAGTAATAAAGGGAAGTTCTGACTAAATTGATTTTATGGCCAAGTCGCCAGTCGCCTGCTACAGCAACGCGTCAGCTCGACTATGTATTTGCCTCGAAGTGTCTGTCGGAACGAATTCGGGTGAGAGCACTCAACGAACCAGATCAATGGGGGCCGAGTGACCACTGCTGCGTAGAGATTGAAATCGATTGATTGCAAGCAACCCGTAATGCGAGATAACTATGGAATGGCTAACAACGCCTTCGCCAATGGGCAATCATCTTTACCTGCTTCGCCTAGGCGATAACCTGCCAGCAGTTCTTTAGATCGCTGAGCCAGCATTCTACGAACTTCCCGTCGCTTACCCTTCACACGAGGGATTTTCATGGAGTCGTAACCGGTCGTTGTGTGACGCATCCAGGCAATGACCGCTGCTTCGGCACGTTGCTCCACAGGGATTCGTTTCGTTCGAGCCACTGTTCCACTTCCAACTGGCGTAGCATGATCGGCTACCTGTCGAGCAAGCTTGTGGGCAAGATCGCCATGAGCGGGATGAAACGCAAGAAATTTTACTACTGCAGCAGTAAAATCTTCAACGTATTCGCTCTGAGCTTTTTCCCGTCGGTTAGCATTGGTTTTCTTTTTCTTGGCATAACTTTCGGTGGATCTTTCAGCTTCGAGCTCGGTACGAATTCGCTCGATGGTTGATGCCGGTGCCCATACTCCTCGCGAGAAAACCTTGCGACCCTTCTTCTCAGCAACGACCCAATGATCGCCATCGGCTTTCACTCGCCTGGTTAGAGCCGCATCCCCTGGAGGAAGTAGAATCCAGGTATCCGGGACATCGAGGACTTTGCCATCAACACTTCGCACAGTGTTTGGAGTTGGGCCGGGTGTGTAAGTCTGATTGCTCATTCTTCTTCAGCTTCCTTGCTTAGTTGCTATTTCGTGATCTCTTCTAGTTCACGCCAATCCTTTCCTTCAAGACCAGCTGCTAATGCCCATAGAAGGTTGAGGCTAGCCGTGGGTTGGCGTCGCTTAACAATTCTGAAGGCTACGACTGCTCCAAGTCTTTCGAGTTCGGCAATCGTGGTGATGCCAGCCTCCCGCAGCCAATGACCGCTCTTAGGACCAAGGTTGGGAAGTGTTTCAATAGGGAGTCTCACTTTGCATCCCCGTAATAAATCGCCAACCAAATGGTCGGTTCGTCAACCGTGATCCAAGCAACACGATGTTTCGTATGAGCCGGTATATTCACAAATTCGCCCGCATTCAATGTCATGATGTTGTCTTCGAATTGCAGCTTCGCGGCACCCTTGAGGACGAGAACCCATTCGTTTTGATCTTGGTCGTACCAAAAGTCTTCCGGGGATGCGTGCCCATGGGAAACGATTCGCTCGATCCGGAACTGATCTGCTTCAAGAAGTGTCGTGAAAAGTTCGTTCGGCAAATTGCTGGGGAGATTAGCGAGAACGTTGATAGAGGTGGGCCTTTGAATGTGGTTCATTTAGTTCCCTCCCAAAGAGAATGACTGATTATCATTTACTTTCTGACTGAAAGTCAATGATTTATCAGCAGTTGTTCAAACTGGTCAGCATGGCCGTGAATGTAGCCGATTAAGTCATTCATCCCTGCCATACCATTTGTTGCTGTAAGCGGTACATGGTGGACCAGACATCGTGCAGCGAACGCTAGTAGGCCACCGCCGCTTTGTCCTGATGCTGGGCGACTTCTGATTTGAAATTATCGTAGTCTGTCTCATCGGCGAGTCCCGCAACCACTTCAACCCAGGTGACCTTTGGCAGGAACAGACGGAAGGCATAGTCGGTATCCGCAGACTCTTGAATCTGGCAGTCAGCGAGCAGCTCTGGGAACCGTTTTTGAAGGGTTTCGAGATCGTCTCGCACCCGTGCCCGAACCATGATGCGATTGAGGTCAATGGGTTGACCGTGTTCCCCATTGCCCTGTCGCGAGCAGACGGCACTGAAGAATCCATGCTTGGTAAATATCCACATAATTAGAGCTCGTTACAAAACACTTTCTGACCAAAGGCCAACCAGGTTTATCCTATTTCAGAACCTCGTGAACACTGACCTCCCAGTTTCTCCAGTACCCAAATTAGTGCTGAGTTCATTTGTGTGCAACAGATCCCTGGCAGGCAACGTTTGTGGTCTTCACTCCGCACGCCTTGCATTTGGCCCTGGGGGTGCGTGCTCGCAGCAGTGTTTCAAACGGCATCGTGTCCAAATGCCTCCACGTTCGCTCTGGCGAATGGTCGGTGATCACACACTGGGCGCCACACTCGGGGCACGTCACCGGATCGCCGCAATGAACCAATCTGATCTCCACCCGCTTCTGCTATAGTGAAAGAGAAACCTCCCACACTTCTCAGGAAGCTTGCAAACCTAACAACTGACAGTAATGTTCTGTAAGTTTGCTCATCCCGAACATTCTCCACAAAGAACACCTTCCCTAGCAATATTCAGCCACTAAAATCACGGAAGATCCAAAAGAGGAATACTATGTCTCGCCAAATTTCACGACGCGGCTTTTTGCATAATACAAGTGCAGCCGGGGCAGCCCTCGGCCTGTTTCACTATTTACCATCCCGCCTATTAGGTCGTGAGGGAAATCCGGGGCCGAATTCGGAGATTCGCATCGGTGTCATTGGCACGGGCGGCCGGTCACGACAACTTATCAGTCAAGTCCCCGCGCCGGGGCGAGTTGTCGCGATTGCTGATTGCTATCGAGAACAGATGCTCGATACGCTGCGAATTTGCAAAGGGAACTGGCCAATCTACGACGACTACCATGTCATGCTCGACAAGGAGCAACTCGACGCAGTTATCGTCGGTACGCCAGATCATGCCCGTACCCTTCCCTGCATGTTCGCCGTGCAGGCGGGACTTGATGTCTATGCCGAGAAGCCGCTGACGGCATACATTCAAGAAGGTAGGGTCCTGGTCGACGCAGTTCGCAAGCACAATCGCATATTTCAAGTCGGCACGCAGCAACGCACCATGGAAGTCAACCGTTTCTGCTGCGATTTGTTGCGTGACGGAAAGCTGGGAAAGATCAAAAAGGTTCTCGGCGTTCAATATCCAGGTCCAAATAGGTACGAGGGTTTGCCGGAAGAAGAGATTCCCGAGGGGGACAACTGGGATCTCTGGTGTGGGCCGACCGAGCTGCGCCCCTACAACGCTGCATTGCAGCGTAATTGGATGCGTTTTCGCGCCTATTCTGGTGGCGAAATGACTAACTGGGGCGCTCACGGTGTTGATCAGATCCAGTCTGCCCTCGGCAAGAGCCATACCGGACCGACCGAACTTTGGCCCCTATCACCCGGTACAAATGGCAAAGTCGCCATGAAATATGACGATGGTACCGAAGTCCGCTTTGAACTCGAACCGGGCAAGGGACCTGAAGGCGGCGGGATTTTTGTTGGCACGGAATGCAAGATGGAAATCAACCGGAACCGCTTCGCTACCAACCCCGCCGACTTCGTCAAAGATGCCCCCAGGCCGGCAGTCGCTGAAAAGTGGGAGGGAGAAGGTTGGATCGCTCGGCCGCACATCAAGAACTGGCTCGATTGTATGCAGTCACGCGTGCTACCTAACGCGGACGTAGAAATCGGCCACCGTTCCGTCTCGGTATGTCATCTGCTCAACATTACCCGCGAACTTGGCAGAAAGCTCCAGTGGGATCCCGAGAATGAGAAGTTCGTCGACGACACCGAGGCCAACGAATTGCTGATTCGCCCCCGGAGACAGGGCTACGAATTGCCTGAAGCCTGATATGATAGAGACAATGAAATCTTCCTGACCTTATGGACACAAGTTCCCCACTGAGGAGATCGCAAATCGATGAAATACGGCCTGAACCTGCTGTTGTGGACTGACCATCTCGATGATTCGAGCTTGCCAGTTCTGGAAAGCCTCAAGAAGATGGGCTACGATGGCGTGGAAGTGCCGGTATTTCAACTCGATGAGGCCCACTACCAAGCCTGGGGCAAGCGACTGGCCGACCTAGGCCTTGAGTGTACTGCCGTCACCGTTCGCGGCGCCGACGAAAATTGCATCAGTGACGATCCGGCCGTACGGTCCGCGGGAGTTGCGGCCAACAAGCGAACTCTGGATTGCTGTCAGGCCTTGGGGGCCCAAGTGCTCTGCGGGCCATACCACTCTGCCCTGGGTGAGTTCAGCGGTGCCGGTCCCACTCCTCAGGAGTGGGCTTGGGGTGTCGAGAGCATGCGCGAGGTCGCCGACCACGCAGGCAAAGTGAATGTGTTGTTGGCCGTCGAGGCACTCAATCGATTCGAATGTTATTTCGTCAATTGCATGACCGACTTGACTCGCTTTGTGGCGGAAGTGAATCACCCCAGTTGCAAACTGATGTACGATACTTTTCATTCCAACATTGAAGAAAAACAGATCGAAAATGCAATTCGCACTTGCGCTCCGCACTTGGCCCATGTGCATATCTCAGAAAACGATCGCAGCACGCCCGGAACAGGGAACGTCCGCTGGGACGCAACATTTAACGTACTAGCTGAGACAGGCTACGACGGTTGGCTCACCGTCGAAGCCTTTGGCCTCTTTTTACCTGGCATCGCAGCCGCGACAAAAATTTGGCGTTCCATGTACGAAAGCGAAGACCAACTTGCTCGAGATGCTTTGCAGTTCATGAAATCGAATGTCTCCAAAAGAAAATCGGCAAACCTATGAGGGTCTGTACGATGATTTATTTTTGCGGTAAGGATGCGGCCATCTGCTTTGCGCACTCTCAGTGGCAATATGCTTTGAAAATGTCACTCTGGTATTGTCAACATGATGCCAGCAACCGATTGCGTTACGCAAAATCGATTTGTAGCCCTGTTCAATTTCCGGGACTCTCCGGCATAAGTTGGGTTTTTTTCTCGGAAAGTAACACTCCAAGACGATTTCGCAGTGTGCAATCTTTGGACTCGTACCGAGGATGCCATCCTGGAAGCATTTCTCAAGCAAACTCTGCCAGTGTACGAATAGGGTCCTTATCGACTTAAGGTATCCAAAGTACCACACCGCAGTCGGACTCATTTGTACAACGATTCGAAAAACTCCCGGTTTTCGTTTAACGCGGCATCGTAAAAGAAGACTTCGCCTTCTATGCCAACCGCGCGGTTCGCTTCGACCATTCCTTGAACACGTTCGGTATCGTTGTAATCACCATCCGCCGTGAGTACCAAGATTCCGGGACTCAATAAGTGATAATTCTCAGGTGCGACGAACTGGTCCACAATCTTCTTCAGTTCCGCCTCGTAAACCGCCACCTCGCTGCGATATATCTGTGGGCAGATTTCGTCGACCCAACCGTTTTCGATCCAAATAGGCCAATCCTGTAAATACTGCTGCTTGCACCAGGGATAGATACTCGGAGCCGCCGAAACGACTGCATCTGGTCGAGTCGCCTTCATCTCTCGATACATCCGGCCCATGAATTCATTCAGTAGGTTAGCTCGCCATTCGATCCAGTCTGGATCAAGGTGGTCAGCGGGTGGTTCACGACCAGCGTGTTGTTCTTTGTAGAGTTTTACGGTCCAGGGATCGTAACCACCCGTGCTCGGGCACCCAGGTAGGCGATCGTCACCCTGTACGCCATCCACGTCGTAATTGGTAAGAATCTCCTTGAGCAGTGAGAGCACAAAGTCCTGAACTTCAGGGCGGCTACCATTCATCCACTGGAATCCGTCTTTGCTGACGAGTTTGCCGTCGACATCCAAAGCTGCCCAATCGGGATGTTTTCGAATTAACCAGCCTCCGTCGGGCTCTTCATAGGAACAAGAGAACCCGAATTCAAACCAGGCGATTACACGGATCTTCTTAGCATGCGCCGCATCGACGATTTCCTTCAGCATGTCGAATTCTTGGTAGCGAGGATCGACTGCTTGACCCGATTCTCGCAGCATGATTTCGCTCGGGTACGTCGTCATGCCGCGATTCCAAACCACCACATACAGCGTGTTGATACCGCAGCGGTCGGCTAGATCAACGAACTCGTGAATGCCTTTTATTGAGGTCAATGTGGGCGTACCCACATTGGCAACCCACACGCCGCGAACGGGGCGCACAATGCGCACTGCGGAATCGGTGGAGCTTTGAGAGTAGCAGTCAGCCTCAAATAGCCCGGCTGAAAACAACAAGGCAATTAACCATCCGTGGTACATTGTTCGCTTCATGGCAAAGTATTTAGTCTCTACTAGAAGGAAAGAGAAATGCCAAGTACGCTATACTACCGAGGCACCTTTATCGGTGGACCTGTCAAGCGAAGCTCAATCGGTTCATTTCCCTCCGAATTGATATCGGCAGTAAGTCCACTTTGATCAGAATAGGTGTAATTCTCAGGAATTAGGCTGGGACCAAGTGTTTGTTCCCCGACAGTTTTCTTCTTGGCAAGCTCGGGGCTCTGAGATGCGTAACAGGAAACTTTCACTTTGTGCTGGCCGACGATTGCTCCATCGTATTCAGAAAAAGTACTGAGCTTGAAAGTTCCATCTTCAGCAATTCTCGCACCAGCGGGCTGTCCCATTTGTGGTTGAAACATCACGCTGCCGAAGGGAAGAGGCTTATCGTTGTAGTAAACCGTTCCCTCTACTGGAACAACCAGGGGCCCTTGATCGCAGCCCGCAGATATTCCAACGACCACGGCAAGCAATCCTATCCACCACAGAGGGAATGCTCGAACTTCACAGCGCCACATTAACAGGTTCCTCACCGTTTGCAGTGGCCAAGTCTTTATAAATCTCAATGTCGATATCATCGGAGATTGAATGAACGCTACCATCAATGTTCACAAACTGAGTAGTTCCCGGGTGAAAGCTACCCAGCGGGAGATAGTTGAAGTTTATCGCATTCCCAGTCACGCAGTCACCCGAATTTCGAACGACACAAGCATTTGGAGATGTTTCTAGGACCTTAAATGCATAAGGGCCATCACTGAACCCTGATACGTACCACGGTCGCACATTTCCGGGAGGAGCTTCCACCAATTGACCGAGACAACAGGCACGGTGGACAAACTCCCCGATCATGAATGTATTGCTTTGCCCATCCTGAATTTCGGCAAGTTTTCTCTCTCTGCCAATTCTTGCTATTTTTGGACGCGCTCCACCACCATACCTTATTTCCTCCATAAGAAACGCCCCATTGTCAGGTATGCTTCCGAAGGATGAAGCAATGAGCGCCTCTCCACGGTTTCGGACGGCTCCCCCAACTCCTGTATAAGAGTTCAGGGCACCCAACTGATATTCATAGTTCGGGTCAGCTGAGAGAGTAATCTTCGCATCTGGCCAGGAGGGACAAATATAGCTCTCGACAACGGAATCTCGCGCAGGGTCTTCGAAGTAAGGTTTTCCTGTCTTGTAATAGTCGAAGATCATTTGATCGTAGACGTTGCCTTGTTCCATATAGGGCAAAATATCCACAAATAAGCCATGCTTAACAAAGTTTACATTTTCCTCAATATGCTCAAGAGTTCTCCCATACCCAGTTGGAAGCGAATTGTGAGTTGAAGCGTAGTTTTGTGCGCCCAGTCCCATTTGGTGAAGATTATTACTGCACTGGGCTCGCCGTGCAGCTTCTCGGGCTGCCTGAACGGCTGGGAGCAATAAGGCTACCAAAACACCAATAATAGCAATTACCACCAATAGTTCTACTAAGGTAAAACCATGAATTGGCTTGTTGCGTTGCACTCTTTGCATGATTCACTTACTCCAGCATAAGTTGAGGGGCTTTTGGACAATCAGTGATCCAGATCATAACGCAATGCTCTCGACTAGGAATGGTTCTCAAAGAGGATAAAAAACTGTTGTGGCGCTGCCGTGCTACCCCAACCGGCAGCGCCGATAGTAACAGAATATATTATCGACGGTTGCGCCGACTCGTCCAGCAGCAGACCAATCCGCAGATGGCCAACCAAGCAGTAGCTGGCTCAGGCACTGCTGCGATAGCTACAACTAAAGGCGTGCCGTACTGCGTCTGCCAAATCTCCAGATCAAGCCCATCGACGTTCTGATCGTTATTGGCATCGCCATCCATCAGAGTTGCACCTCCCAACAAGCCAGAGTTGCGTTGCCAAGTGAGGAAATCTTTGCCGTCCACATCGCCGTCGCCATCGAAGTCAGCGTCGTCGACCGTAGCAGGGTCGATAGTCAATTCAAATGCCTGAATCCCGTTGTTGGTGCTCAGTCCGTAGATGATTGCCGTGCGGCCTTCGATGGGACCGAATCGGACCTGCCCCGTACCGTTGATGTTAGGATTCTGAATCATCCCCGTAGGCAACAAACTGGCCTCGGCAATCTTTCTCTCAGCTAATGGGAGTGAGAGATCCGACATGTCGTAAACAAACATCCTTGCACGGGCTATAGAATCCTGCGCGGCGCTGGCTTCCATGATCGCTAAGATGGGCCGACCATCGACAATTGCAAAATCCATGGGTCTAAGTACATTGCCATCGGTAGTAAAGGTGTCGACCAGCGTGCCAGTACTCCCCGAGACATCAACAATCGCTGGCGTATCAATTCCCATACCGATGACCGTATCTTCGTCCTGAAAGGTGATGCCCAGACTAAAATTTCCCGCATTTGGAGGAGTGCTCGCCACACTGACGTTCGCGGCTGAAAAGTTAGTGCCATCGGTCGTATCGAAAATTGCAAAGCTGTTGTTACCGGGTATATTGGGGTTGCGACCATAGCCTGCAATTAAACGGGTGTTGCTTCCGCTACCAATTACGTCAAACGAGTCGCCTAGGCGTGCGCCAGCGAGAGGGGTTCCGCTATAGGCTAAAGTTGGGGAGGCAGCGGCTTCATTATCCCAGCGATAAATCTTGAATGGCGACGCGGTGGCATCGGTGGTGAGATTGGCCATATAAATCGCACCGTCGTCAGCAACGGCTATCATGTTTCGAGTGAACGTACCGCCAGTCACGTTCGTGTTGTTGAAATCTACAAAGCCCTTGTCGACGCCCGTCGTACCATCGAGAATCCGGAGTCCCTTGACGGTATCAGGACTTCCAAAGCGGCTCAGCAATAGCAAGTTGTTTGTCGTAGAGTTATAAGCGATACCACGTTCCAAATCGGGCGTTCCAATGCCATCGTTGACGTCCCAGAGGAAGTCGTAAAAAGTGTCCATGTTTGTGTCAGCGCTGGCCACGTCGCCAGCGAGTAGTTCAGCCGGTGCACGCCAACCGGGCTGCGCCCCTCCGAAAGTAGACAGCGGGTTCAGCGTCGCCGCCGAAGTCGAAGCTGCCAGTAAACCAACGATGGTCGAAATACTTAGACTCAATATTATTGTTCGCTGGGTGCACATCATCCTCATCTCCAATGAATATCCGTTAAATTTTAACTATTCGTAAATCTTAATTGCAATAAACTACCGCCACTGAAAGTCTCATTGACCTCAGTTGCCAGACGGTAATTGTTGGTCGCGGCCCGTTTTTCGGGCCGCGACCCAATCTCTAGCTCAGTCTCTTTCTTAGCTTCGACGTCGGCTGATCAGTAGCCCCGCAAAGCCAAGACTCAACAAAGCAAACGACGCTGGCTCTGGAACCACCTGAAACGCTTGGATGCCGTTGTTGGTGTTCATGGCGTACAGCCGTAGGTCACCGGAAGGTCCCGTGCCGAACTTAAGATCGCCGACGCCGTTGCCATTCGCTACCGAAGCCGCTGTCAAGTTATTGGCCAAATCCATAAAGCCGGTTGTGGTGAGCAGACTCAAATCGCTACCGTCGTATAACCTCACGTCGCTGGAATTAATATCTATTGTGGCCAGCAGGTTGTTCGTCTGGTCGTACGCGAGAGGCGCTTCACCCAATGAATTCACGGGGTTGCCATTGGCAGCTCCTCCAGAAAAATCGGCGTCACTTATCGTTCCACCAGTCTGTAAGCCGACAGCGCGGGTGCTGTCGATAAAGTCGATTCCCAACCGAAATCTTCCAGCTGGAGCGGTCGCTCCAAAGTTTCCGGCGTTGTTGAAATTCACTCCGTCCACCGTATTGAGAAGCGCGAAACCTGTTGATCCGCCACCGCTAGCGATAATCTGGGTGCCGACACCTGATCCGCGGACGGCCAAGCTGTCTCCAGTTCTAGGCAAGTTGCTTAGTCCGTCGAAGGCAACCGTTGGCAAGGCTGCTTCGTTGGCCCAGCGATAGACCTTGAAATTGCTTGCTGCCGAAGTAGAGAGATTTCCAACGTAAATGGCGCCGTCTTCGGCGACGTCTATCATGTCAATAGTAAAAGTGCCGCCGCCAACTCCGGTCATATCCAGCGAGCTAATTAACGCGCCGGTGTCGCCATTAAGTACACGGATATTTGAGCCGCCTTCGCGATCAGCAACATAAACATGGTTATTCAAAGAATTATATGTCATGCCCCTCTGATTATTATTGGTTGTCAGAGCGGTTGATTCACTGGGATCCAGCCATCCGTCACCGCCACCAAAGCTACTGAGCGGAACAAGTGTCTTGGCCTCAGCCTGACCAAGGGCACTGAAAACTATCAGTACACAAAAGGACATCGGATAAAGTTTTCTCAAAAGCATTAGACTACCTCCCCATGATGTGGGACTAAGGGTGATTGCCAGAGAGCCATTAACAAAGCCGACTGGACTTGGATTCGTAAAATCCTATTCTTGGTGAACCAAAAGAAGAGTCAATTTAACGTCCACTTCAGACATACTAAGTACGATCCGCAAAAACCGCAAACACTTATCGCGTAAATTATTCCACTAAATGCGCATGGCTGCCTTGACTTCTCACTGTTTCTTCACGACATTTCCCTACTCTTCTGACAAGTTAATCAAGAGATTTTCGACCCTCCTAGCAATCAATCAACAGTCGGTTTGCCACGATGTCGTGCCAAATTCCAGCTCCTTCAGTTGCAACTGCAACAATCAACGAGAGACTCCTTTCGCTCGACGCCTTTCGCGGGTTTGTGATCGGGGCGATGCTGCTGGTAAACATGACCTGGAACGAGTCGGTCTTTCCGAGACAGTTCTTCCATGTCCCCTGGAACGACCCTCAACAAGGGGCCACCTTTGCTGACTTGGTGTTTCCCTGGTTCCTATTTATTGTCGGTGCTTCGATTCCATTCTCGATGGAAAGTCGAATCCGTGTCGGGCTATCTACCGCCAGAATTGTATCCTCCGCAGCCCGACGGGCAATGATCCTTTATTTGTTGGGAGTCTTACTGACCGTAGCCGGAACTGCAACAACCCATCCGTTGAGTTGGCAAAATTTGCTCCAGTGGAACATCCTGCAACTCATCGGAGCCGCCTACTTCGTGGCGATTTGTGTCTGGTTATTACCTACACAATGGCGGATAGGATTTGTGTTTCTCGTGTTGAT
Organism: Bythopirellula polymerisocia; assembly: GCF_007860015.1. Taxonomy (GTDB): domain Bacteria; phylum Planctomycetota; class Planctomycetia; order Pirellulales; family Lacipirellulaceae; genus Bythopirellula; species Bythopirellula polymerisocia. Next base: position 167,299 of record NZ_SJPS01000006.1, on the reverse strand, counting down.
TGGTCGCTGGGTGACGATGGAGGTCCCCTCCTGGGAGACAGCCAACGAGTTGATCGTGACACGTGCCCCCACAGATGCTCCGCTCGGACCTGGAACCTGGGCACATTTTGACGCCCTGCGGCGAATCTATTCCCTGGAGCATCTCCAACCTTCAGTTTGGCGAACTTTCTTCGGCTGGTTCGGAGCGAGTCAAGAATATCTACCTGGAGCTGCGATCGCTGTGCTAGGTGGCTTCACATCTTCAGCTCTCGCCGCTCAGCGCACCTACCACGGTGCCATTCGAGTTGTTCTAGCTGGGGCTGCACTGGTCTTAGTTGGGTTCATTTTGCAAGGAAACTACCAACCGACCGGAGGGGGTTTGCTGGGTGAAATCACCATTCCGTTTAGCAAATGGTTTTTCAGCCCAGCCTATTGCTTGCTAGCCGCTGGCACCGGGATGCTTTTGTTTGTCGCCTTTTTTATCGTGATTGACCTGAAACGCTGGACAACTGCATGGTGGCTGCGCGTATGGGGGATGAATGCCTTGGCCCTCTACGTAGCTGCGGAACTCTCCTTCAAAATGGTCTTCAGCAAATGGTTGATCAGGCTGCCGAGTGGCGGATCCGACTCGCTTGCTTCGGGATACCTTGCCTGGGTCGAGCATTCCACAGGATCGCCTGCCATCGCAGGGTGGAGTTTCGTATTAGGTTGGTTGGTAATGTGGTGGCTTGTTTGCTGGTGGCTTTATCGTAGGGGAATCTTTCTACGTGTCTGAAACAATCTAGCTTCCGTGGAGATTCTTACGGAATGCGAGCGGGGTTTGGCCGAAGCGTTTGCGGAAGGCGACGCCAAACTGGGTGGTCCCCGCGTAGCCACAGGCATCCGCGATTGCCTCGACTGACAGTTCAGATTGCGAAAGAAGTTCCTTTCCCCGTTCGAGCCGCAAGCGACGGATCTCTTCAGCAGGCAAACGGCCGAAATAGCGTTTGAATTGCAGTTCCAAAAATCTACGAGAGACCGGCACCTCGCGTAAGATGTCCTCAACGACAATCCCCTGGAAAGCATGCGTTTGGATAAATCGCATCGCCTTTGTAATCATCGCGTCATCGATCGCCAAAGCGTCGGTAGACTGCTTAGCAATGACGCAATTGGGTGAGATCAAGCGGGGCTCGCTGGGGCATGATTCGCCCCGCATGATTGCATCCAGCATAACGGCCGCTTCATATCCTATTCTCTGGCTGGCCACTGAGATGCTCGACAATGGAGGGGAGCTGAGACCGCAGATCAAGTCATCCGTGTCAGCGGCTAATATGGCCACTTCATCTGGAACTGAGATTCCCTCCATGCTGCAGATTTCAGTAAGTTCTCGGCCTCGACGTGCATCGACGGCAAAGATTGCCACCGGCCGAGGCAGGTTGCTGAGCCATCGATGAACGCGATTATGTTGCTCATCTCGCCCAATCCGCCGCGTTACTCGATACCCCGGCTTGTAGACGTGGCATGAGAGGTTCTGTTCGCTCAACTCAGCAACGAAGGCTTTTTCGCACTCTTTGGAATATTCATTACTCGGCGGGGCATAATACGCAAAGTGTTTCAGGCCACGCCCCTGAAAATGGCTAACCGCCATCTGCGCTCGTTCCGCCTCATTGGTTCGCACATGTCCCATATGGGGGAGATTGGGAAACACATCGTCGACATTGACTGTCGGAAGTCCCGTCTGAACAATCTCCTCGAGTTGCAGAGGAGAACTAATCCGCGCGATGATGCCATCTCCCCGCCAGCGATCCGGCAGCGACCATCTTCGACTATAGTCGCGAGGATCCGTCAGTAGATTCCACGGGCCGAACTTGTTGCAGTAGTCTGCGATGCCTTGTACGACAGAACGTCCCCAACTGTGATCCGTTTCTACGAGAACGGCGACTTCGAGTACTCGTATCTTGGAAGAATTGGGCATAGACAATTGATGTAGTCGAGGAGACTTGAGCGGGGTTTTACTGTCGAGCTAAAGAATCTCGTGGCGAATCAAATCTAAGCACATCATAACATGCGATGCGCAAATTGTCGAAATTTCTGCGCTGTTTATCGGGCGATATTTTGAGACAGCTGGTAGACTGAGATTTTAGGCTTTCTGTGGAATCTCCTCACGAGAGGTGCTGGGTGCCTCATTCCCCGCTTATTCGGTCCGTCGGATTAACGAGCTCTACTTCGGGCGACGGGGTAGAGGCTGCGGTCATTGATACCGATGGTCGAGATGAGATATCCCCGCTGGGAGGCGTTTCTCTTCCCTATGATAGCCAGCTTCGGTGGCGAATCCTCGAGGCGACCCAGAACGACCTACCAACGACGGAAATCCTCCGACTCGAAAAAAAACTTACCCAGCACCATATAAATGCTTTTGGACTCTTGAAAGAATCTTACCCAGAGAAAGTGGCAAAAGCGGAACTGATAGGTTTTCAGGGACACACCCTCCGTCACATGCCTAGCGAAGGACTGACCCTGCAATTAGGCAATGCCTGGCAACTGGCCGAAGGCACCCGGTTGCCGGTGGTGAGTGACTTTCGTCGCCACGATATGGCGATTGGTGGCCAGGGTGGCCCACTGGTTGCCATGTTTCACTGGGCACTTATGGCGCAGGAGCCTCGTCCCGCATTGATGCTTAACCTCGGTTCGGTAGCCAGTGTGACTTGGCTGAGCAAAGAGAACGAAATCATCGCCGGCGACACCGGTCCCGGTGTAGGGCTCCTCAACGAGTGGGTCCAGGAGATGGCGGAGCTGCCACACGACTTAGATGGTCGTGTGGCGATTGAAGGTAAAGTCGACAACACGGTAGTGCGGGAAGCATTGAAATCTCCGTTCTTCTCACGCAGCCTGCCAAAGTCGGCTGATCGATACGAATTCGATCACGTTGATGTTGCTGGACTGAGCGTGCCGGATGGTGCTGCCACATTATGTGCAGTGACAGTAGAAGCATTCGTGCGGGCAGCCAAGAAACTCCCGGAATTGCCCGACCTCTTGTGGGTAACTGGTCCCGGAAGTCAACATCCAGTGATTGTCAATCTGCTTTCCAAGCACTTTGGCAAGGTAGAAAACGTGAGCGCGCGCGGTCTCGATCCGCAGACGATGGCTGCAGAGTCTTACGCCTGGCTAGCGGTCCGCCACACCAAAGGCTTGCCCATTACAACTCCAGAAACCACGGGCTGCCGTAGTGCGGATTGCGCCGGGTTCATGACCTTGCCCCAGCAATAATAACCATAAGAAACAGCCACAATGTCATTTAAACGAATTGGTTTCGTCGACTACCACCTGGATAATTTCCATACCCGGGTCTATTTGGACGCATTGCGAGGTACCCTGGCAGATCGCGGGTTTCGTGTAACGGGTGCGACTGCCGTCCTTGCGGAACCAAGTGAGACTTGGGCATCGGCCCACGACTTGCGTTATTACGATTCCATCGAGGAACTTGCCGACGTGGTCGACTACTTCGCCATCTTGGCACCTTCGAATCCTGAGCAGCATTTCCATCTCTGCCAGGGGGTTTTTCCGCATAAGAAGCCGACGTTCGTCGACAAGACTTTTGCTCCAGACTACGAAACAGCAGAGAATATTTTTCGGCTTGCCGACGAGCATGGCGTCGCCGTGCAGACTACTTCCGCCTTGAGGAACACGAACATTCAACAACGAGTTCGTGAGCTTGTCAGTCCCCTGCGGAGCATGTTCATAACCGCGGGTGGGAGTTCCTTTCCTGAATACGGCATCCATCCGATGGAACTGGCAGTCAGTTGCCTCGGAGCCAACGTGATATCACTTATGCGAATCGGTAGCCCCGAAAATCCGCAATTCATATTGCAGTTCAGCGATAATCGTACGGCGATCATTGATTTTAACGAAAAGGCAGACGTTCCTTTCAGTGCGATACTATCGTCGCGTGAAGGGATTAAGTACGAGGTCGTGGACACCGCAACGCTGTTCGTCGACGCAGCTGCTGCAATCTTGGATTTCTTTACAGCCGAGTCAGCTCAGGTTGATCGTAAGGAAACCTTAATGATTCGCCGGATTCTCGATGTGGCAATGACTGACGAAGCAGCTTCCCGATTTGTTAGCCTCGTTGATGATCCTGATGGTGGACAAATAGTCCCTGCCCCTCATTGGAAGCTTTCTAAAACACATAAGGCGGAGAAGAGATGAAGATCGGTATTATTGGAGCGGGTACGATTGGCCAAAAGCATGCCGCCGCTGCCAAACTGGCTGGCGCAGAGATAATCTGGGTTGTGGATGCCAATGAAAGTGCCGGCCAAGCACTGGCTCAAGAGTATCAGGCTAAGTATAGCGCAACTACGGATGAGTTATGGAGCGATGAATCTGTAGCCGCAGTTGTCATTGGTGTTCCCAATTTTTTGCATCAAAGCTTAGCAATCGAGGCCCTCGAAGCACGGAAAGACGTCTTACTTGAAAAGCCGATGGCCTTGTCGCTGGAAGAATGTCAACAAATAGCCCAAGTCGCTGACGCAACGGGGCGGGTGTTGCAAATAGGATTTGTCCATCGCTACACAGGGGTAGGCAAGTTAGCCAAACAGATTGCGTCTTCCGGCAAGTTAGGCGAGATCTACTCCGCAAAGGCAAACTTGTATCTCCGTCGAAATGTGCCAGGCTTGGGAAAATGGTTCACGACCAAGGAGCTCTCTGGAGGTGGAGCACTCATCGACGTTGGAGTGCATCTTATCGATTTGTCTTGCCATATCATGGACTTTCCTGAAGTCGAATCGGTAGCGGCTCAGACATTCGAGAACTTCGGCCGTCGGATGGAGGCCTACCAATACGAGAATATGTGGGCAGGGCCGCCGAATTTAGCGGGTATTTGCGACGTGGAAGATGCCGCTCAGGCGCTGATCCGCTTCACTAACGGTTCGACGCTGGAATTGCACGTCGCTTGGGCGGGCAACTATCCACGCAGTTTTTTTCCAGATTCCGTGATGGGTTTCTTCGGAGATCAAGGGGGGATTGCGTTCGAACTGTTCGGCAGTGAAGTCCAGTTTACCTCGGAGCACGAAGGCAAGGTTGCTGACGAGTCCCTCGCCGTCGAAGACGGAGACTTTTTCCTGGATCAATTCCGAGACTTCCAACGGAGTGTTGAAACCCGTATCGTCCGGGGCGCCGACCACAAGCAGGCTTGCTCGGTTCAGGCGATAGTCGACGCAATCTATTCCTCCAGTCGACAGCAAGCGGCTCTCTCATTGTAAACTAGCGATCATCCATGCTTTCTTAGTCCCTCTATTCTTAGGTTGCCATCCTAAATCTTCCGCCGGCGACTATGAACGAACTCCCTTTTACCATCATGCCATTTGCGACAGCACATACGATCGATGCGGTGGTTATCGGCATCTATCTACTAGTGAGCTTTGGCCTGGGAGCATTTGCCAGTCGCCTACTGAACACTGGCGAAGGGGAAGAGGGCTACTACCTCGCGGGACGGAAGATACCCGGGTGGGTCAATGGCATCTCCTATGCCGTCACGGCGATGAATGCCGATGTTGCCCCACTCTATTGCGGATTGACGGCAGTGATCGGCCTGCCGATCGCTTGGTATTATTTGTCGCGTTTTACGTTCGCTTGGATGCTGGTTGCCTTGCTCTTCGCAGTCCGCTGGAGGTCAATGGGCATCCACACAGGTCCTGAGTTCTACTCCATTCGCTTTGGAGGACACGGTGCAAAGTTTGTTCGAGTCTATTCGGCCCTTTTCGCGATTGCCATTAATATGGTCCCCTGGTTGGGGGCTGGTCTGTTGGGAACTCATAAGATTCTGGGCCCCGTCTTCGGCATCGAGAGCAAGTTCACCACGCTTGCGCTAGTTCTCCCACTGTTGGTCGCTTATGTGTGGATCTCTGGTTTTGCCGGGGTTGTCTTCACAGACGTATTGCAATCTGCAGTCATCGTGCTGGCCAGCGTAATCCTGCTAGGTACGGTGCTATTCAACCACGGGGGACCCGTGGGCTTGGCAGAAGAACTCGTTGCTGCTCATCCTGCTGAACACGAACAAATCATGTCCATCTTTCCAGTGCCGGGCCATGCGGTCTTAGGGCCGCTGGTAGTGCTGGCGTGGTTCATCGTTCCGACAATTGGTCGCGGGGGAAGCGTAGACCTTGATGGACAGCGACTTTTTTCGGCACGGACACCCCGTGAAGCAGCCAAGGTACCCATCTGGGCTGCGGGAGCCTTGTACCTAATGTTGCTCCTGCTCACACTGCCAGTGCTAGGACTCTTGGCTAGTCGGCCGGAACTCTATCATGCCTCTCCCAGTGTGCGTGAAGAAACCTACGGTATGCTCTTAGACGAGCATCTGCCCGTAGGAGTTTTAGGGATCGCATTGGCGGCACTCTTGGCAAGTGTCATGTCGACCATTGACAGCCACATGAACTATGGAGCTCAAACGTTTGTCAATGACGTACTTCGTCAGATACTTCCCAAGTCGAAATGGCTGGATCCAGAGTCAAGCTCCTGCGTCTGGATTGGTCGATTGGCAATGCTCGGAATCCTGGCTTGTGGCGTTGGAGTCATGTTAGCCGCAGATTCACTATTCAGGATTGCCACGATCATTGCTGGCATGTTTGCATCTAGCGCAGCGTTCTTCTGGGCACAGTGGTGGTGGTGGCGGGTGAATTTCCTCTCCTGGGTGGCGGCCATGGTCTGTGGCCCTTTTGTGTATTTCGGTTTGGGATGGCTCTTACCGCACAACGAATGGTGGGCAGCCCAAATAGCAGTCAGCCCCGCGAATGCAGACACGATGGCAATGCTGCAAGCAGTGATTTCAATTGGTTTGACAACAGTTGTCTGGTTCACTGTCGCGCTTGTGACCGCTCCCGAGAGTGAAGCAACCCTTCGCAATTTTTATCGCCGCGCTCGACCTTTGGGTCTCTGGGGACCGATTCGCAAATCTGTCTTGGCAGAAGAAGGAAATCTCTCCCCCGTACCTCGGCTTTTACTAGCCGGGACTTTGATCGGCGTGGTCGGTGCCGTCTGGATCGCATCGGCTGTTTTGGGCCTCTCGCAATTAGCGGTCGGTCGATACGTCAACGCGATCGTATTAGTCATGTTTTCCTTGGTTGGGGCCGCCGTGTTCCTGCCACTTTTTCGTTGGCATATCAAACGCATGGAGGATTCCCAATTCGCCGCCCCAGCTAAGGCTATGGATTAACGGAAAATCAATCTATGAACTTTCTTTCACTCACCGCCAGAGTTATTTCGCGAGCCTCGCTCCGCCCCCTTCCGCTACTGGTCTTGGTTATCAGTGTGATCACCTCACCACATAATGCGAAATGCGCTGAACCTGTCGAGCTCAACGATTTCGACGTAGTCATCGCCGGAGGTTCAACGGCGGCCTTCGCTGCCGCTCTCGCCTCGGCCAACAGTGGCGCGAAGACGGCGCTGCTCGAACCAACCGATTGGATTGGCGGGCAACTCACCTCCAGCGGAGTCCCCGCGGTGGATGAAGCATGGCATACAATCCTCGATGTTGAAACGAAAGAGCCTCTGTTAAATGTAGCCAAAATTGCCCGCGACCCTCGGAATATAACTCCCAGTTTTCGCAAGTCGCTTGAAGACATTGCAGATTGTGGTGACTGCTGGGTAAGCCGCTTTTGCTTTCGACCGAAATTGTATCTCGAACAACAACTCCTACCGCTCCAGCATGAAGCTGGCGAGAATCTTACCGTGTTCCTTGAAACCGTTGTGAAGCAAGTTGAGGTAGATGCAGAATCTGGGCAGATACTTTCCCTGACTGCAATTCGCAGAGCCCCTGCAGAGAAACTTGCAGCTAAGGGCTACGATCGGCTACCGTCCGAAGACCTTCCCGACTGGTATTCGCCTGAACCTTCTGAACGCTTTAGCAAGGAAGTGCTTCGTTTCGGATCGCACAATGGTCGCCCACCGGTTTTTGTTGATGCAACTGAATGGGGCGAGCTGCTTGCCCTCTCGGGTGCGGATTACTTGCTGGGTGCTGAAGATTCCGAAGGAGAGCCTAACGGCCATGACCATTGTGGCCAGGCCACTGTCTTTTGTTTTGTTCAAGAACTACACACTAGACCGCAGCAACAGATGGCTACGGATCAAGATCTCTCAACCTTCGGATATGCTGACTACAACAACAACAAAGAAAATCCCTGGGAATTGATTTGGACCTATCGTCGAATCCATGGCCAAGACAAGCCTGCCCCGGGGGATCTTTGTCTGCAAAACTGGGGTTATTCGGGACGTCTCAAGCAGGGAGGAAATGATTATCCATTTGGCTTCCTTTTCAAGACAAATGCTGACACCGAGGTGGAACTCGCCGATTGGCAAGGAGGCATCGATTTGGAGGTTCTATCTGGTGCCGAACAACGAGCGTTTGGCTGGCATGAGTGGTTTCGACAGAATGCTCCGCCACCGCTTGAACCGGACCAGATTACTCTCAATGGCGCTGAATTAGGGACCGGACATGGCCTGGCCAAACTTCCCTACATCCGGGATACGCGACGATCTATAGGTCTCGATGGATTCGTACTGAAGTTTGACGATCTCTCGGGGCCAGCGAGCCAAGTAACCGGCACACAGTTTCCGGATCGGATTGCACTGGGGGCATACGCCGCTGATATCCATCCGTTGGTGACTTGCAGCTACCCGGCACACACTCAAGCTGCACATGACACCCTCCCCTTCTACCTACCCTTTCGAGCACTGACACACTATCGCTTTGGAAACTTGTTGGTCACCGGGAAGACGATGGCACAGAGCTTCCTAGCCAACTCAGCTACCCGCTTGCACCCTATCGAATGGTCGACAGGCACCGCGGCAGGCGTCGCCGCCGCCTACATGGCAGAAACTAGGCAGAATTCTCGACAGACTCTAGAGAATATTGAAAAATTGCAAGCAAGAGTCAAAGTCTTCACGCCCATTGACTGGACGATTCCGGATTAGAAGCGAAAGATTCAGACGAATAAAAATCATCTGATGAATACTGAGGAATATCCCAATGAATATGCGTGATCTGCAGGTAGCCGTTTGTCTTCTATGCTGCCTCTTGACGAACTCTTTGCCTGCGGCAACTCCCGAAGTACGAGGTACTTGGCTAACAACTACGGGTGTCGATCATATCCGAACAGGTTTCAATACCGAAGGCACAATGCATGACCTGCGCGCGGTTGGTCTAAATACTGTCTATGTCGAGACTTGGAAGAACGGCTACACCAACTTTCCTTCCCAGACACTCAAGGCACTAATTGGTACGACAGATCGCAACCCGACCATAGGAACAACGCGAGATCTGGTTCAAGAAACGCTCATTCATGCCCATCGCAATCAGATGGAGTACTACGGCTGGTTTGAGTACGGTGCCATGAGTCAATACATTGGTGCTGGAGGTAACCCCAATAATCCACTCTCAAACTACATGAAAAACCGCGGATGGCTTCTCAAGAATCAGTCCGGACAATACGCCGACAGCACCAACGGCGGGTTCGCCTATATGAATATAGCCGTCCCCGAAGTGCGGCAGTTCATAATCGGCATGACTCTCGAAGCAGTCAATCGCTATGATTTGGATGGAATTCAATTCGATGATCACATGGCTTGGCCAGTAAACTTTGGTTTCGATAGTACCACAATAAACCTCTACACCTCGCAAACTGGAAATCCGGCTCCCACATCGCCAACTAACTCGCAGTTCAGCGCCTGGCGACAGCAAAAGGTAACCAAGTTTGCTAGTGAATTTTACTCGGCCGTCAAATCGGCCCGCCCTGAAATCAAGTTTTCCATCAGCCCGTCAATCACCTCCTTCTCGACCACAAACTACAACGCAGACTGGCCTTTGTGGGAATCCCAAGGCATTTTTGACGAATTCGCAATTCAGATGTATCGATCTTCACTTTCCAGCTTCAATTCCATTGTGAATCAACAGGTCACACCTTTTGAACCCAACGACCTTGATAAACTTGTTTTTGGCTTGCGAATCAATCCCTCTCCTCTTACGCCTTATAATGATGTGCAATCTATGATTCAGCGCAGCCGTACCGAGGGTGCAGCAGGACACAGCCTTTGGTTTTCTAGCGGTGTTCTTGATATCTACGAAAGCCAATTGACCTCTTTCTACGACGTCGCCGGTCAAGGACAGGCTCAAAACCCCAATTTCTCCGCCGACCATCGCCCCGCACCGTTGGTGGCCAGCAGTCTTGGGAGCGGCCTGTGGGACGTAAAAGTAACCAACGCAGATCGCTATCGAATCGTCGCCAAAATCGGCAGCTTCTGGACAGAGTTCAACGTCGCAGAATTAAATGCCGGATCACAGCTAATTCAGGTGCCGGGTGCCACACAAGTTGAGTTGCTTGTCGATCGCCGTACGGCAACTTCATTCCTCGGTGATTTCGATGGGGACTTTGATGTAGACGCCAGCGATTTCATTCTCTGGCAACGAGGTAAAGGTTTAACTTCAGGTGCTACAGCTATGGATGGAGACGCCAACGCCGATGGCAAAGTCGATGCCTTAGACCTTGCCCGCTGGCAACTGAATTACGGTTGGTTCCAAGCTAATGGAGCCGTTAGCCAGCACAGCATTCCAGAACCGTCTGCCAATGCTATTCTAAGTGTGATTATTCTTGGCTGGCTAATACAGATACGACATTTCAAATCAGAATTCTTCAGAAAGCGAATTCCCATATGAATAACCTATTTTCTGATGTATCCCGTCGCAAGTTTATTACGGTGTCCACCGCTTCTGCGGCACTGGCTGCTGCGCAAGTTACGCGTGTCTCGGCTACATCCAACTCGCCATCAGCCAATGATCGGCTACGAATCGGCTTCATCGGTGTGGGAGGACGATGTCAGCAACATCTCGATTCAGCGGCACGATTACAAAACGAAGACGGCACTGTGGAGATTGCCGCCGTATGCGATGTGTTCAACCGTTACCGTGATCGGGCCGTGCAGAAAGTCACTGACGCCACCAAAAAGAAGCCGACCGTCACGGCTGACTATCGAGACATTATCAACGACAAGACGATCGATGCCGTTTGCATTGCCACGCCAGACCATTGGCATGCAAAACAAACACTGGATGCACTCGCAGCCGGCAAGCATGTTTATTGCGAAAAACCCATGACCCATACGGTGGAGGAAGCACTCGAAGTTTACAAAACCTGGAAGAAATCGGGCCTCGTGATGCAGGTGGGGGTCCAGTCCACTCAATTGCCAGTGTGGGAAGATGCTCGTCGCCGCATCTGTGAGGGTCAGCTTGGCAAGGTTGTGCAATACCAAACCGAGATTTTCCGCAACTCTGATATGGGGCAGTGGCGCTATTACGAACTCACCGAGGACATGACTCCGAAGAACGTCGATTGGAAGATGTTCTTGGGTACCGACTTTGGATTGGCCCCCGACATGCCTTTCGACCGGGCCAAATTCGGGCAGTGGCGTTGCTACTGGCCCTTCGGCTCTGGATTGTTTACCGATCTGTTTGTGCATCGTACCACTTCCATGCTGGCTGCCACAGGACTCCGTTTTCCTGGCCGCGTTACGGGAGCCGGGGGAATATTCCTGGAATATGACGAACGCAACGTTCCTGATGTAGCAACGGTCGTTGCTGATTTTCACGAAGGAGTACAGGGTTTTGTCACTGCCACGATGGCCTGCCAGGAAACCCCTTTGAATCAGACTATTCGGGGACACCATGGTTCCTTTGTATTCGGATCGGGCGAAGTCTTTGCAGGTTATGACTTTGTAGCTGAGCGTCCCCAGGTAACTCATGATAGTAGTATTAAGAGTGAGCGGATCGAAGTCTCCGTGCCCGAAGATACAACCTTTGCCCACTTCAAGAACTTCTGCGAGGCGGCAAGGGAGGGAGACCCAGTAGCTGTAAAGTGCGATCCCGAGATGGGGGCGTCGGCCATGGTAATTGTTAAGCTGGGATCAGAGAGCTATCGCCAGGGGAAAATTTTCCACTTCGATCCAAAGACCATGAAAATTTCTGATGGAAACTCCGAGTGGGCATCGAACTGGGAATCGATGTCCGCCCAGCGGGCGTCCGCCCACCATGTGCCGGGTTGGTCAGCGGGCGAGACTGGAAGCAAACTCATCCCTAAAGACTATCAGAGATTAGAAGGCCCTTGGGTAAACGGAGTCGATCCTGCCTCGAAGTCGTAGCCAAGTTTGTGCAACCCGAATCGACTCGTTTCACTACTTGAGCTATCCGAAATGAGCGACAAATTCTATTCAAGTGATAAATAGATATGCATACCTTTGCAGTCGGATTTATGAGCGGTACTTCTTGTGATGGAGTCGATGTCGCTGTTCTTGATACCGACGGGAAATTAAACGTCACCGCGTTGAGTGGCTTGACACTTCCCTATGAAGAGGACCTTAGCTCGCGTTTAATGGAAGCTTCTCAGCAAGAAGTTCCTTTGAGTAGTTTGCTTCGCTTAGAAAAAGAACTTTCCAATCACCATGTTGCAGCGCTCCGACTGCTTTTAGAGAAGCAGCCTGAGCTACGTTCAGAAGTTGCTGTCTTGGGGTTTCATGGTCATACCGTTCGTCATATTCCAGATGAACAGCTAACCATGCAGATCGGCAATCCATGGATCCTAGCCAAGGCGTTTGGAATACCCGTAGTCACCGATTTTCGCCGCTGTGACGTAGCCGCAGGTGGACAGGGTGCTCCGTTGGTGCCACTCTTTCATCAAACTCTGTTTGCCAAGGAAACACAACCTGTCTTAGTGCTTAATCTAGGAGGAGTGGCCAACGTCACTTGGTTGGGGCAGCATGAGCATATCATCGCCGGTGATACGGGGCCTGGATGCGGCTTGCTTGACAAATGGGCACAGGAAATGGCGAACCTACCTTACGACCGAGATGGAATACTCGCCTCTGCTGGCCAAGTGGATAGCGATATCCTGGTATCCGCTCTTTCAAGGAACTACTTCTCACGCCCGCTTCCTAAATCAGCAGACCGCTATGACTTCGACTTCGTCGATGTTTCTCGGCTAAGCGTCGAAGATGGTGCGGCAACGTTGTGTGCGGTTACGGCCGAATCTGTTTATCGGGCTGTTCAAAACCTGCCTGCCATGCCCAAGCAAGTTTGGGTTACAGGGGGAGGAGTGCATCACCCTGTAATCATGAGTATGTTAAGAGAGCGATTCAAAGATGTTCGCAATATAAGTGAACGAGGTCTCAATCCAGACTTCCTCGAAGCGGAGTGCTTTGCCTGGCTCGCAGTCCGGCATTTGGAGAATTTGCCGCTTACGATCCCTGCGACAACCGGTTGCGAGAAGTCGGTCAGCGGTGGAGTGACCGTTCGTTTCCAGTGAAACGACTAACTCTGGCACTGCTCTCTGCTGTTGGTAGCCAATTCGCGCCGAGCGAGCTTAAGGCACCCCTGCACAGGGTCGGTGACCATTTCTATCTTGTCGGGTAGCACGTCTTTGAGAGCCAACTTCTTAAGCAACGTGTCACGAAGTAATTGACTTCCGCAGAGCACGCCGCCTGCCATAGCCAACGAAAAGGTGTTGCCGAGTGCGAGTTTTTGGGTTGCCGCGACGACCAATCCCGCCAATTGCTCAGCAGCTTGGTCCAAGATCTGCAAGGCGATGAGGTCCTGTTGATCAGCCGCTTCTGTTACCAGATCGGCCAGCCCCGCAATCTCGGACCGCACATCGCCTCTCTGAGAAAGGGCAGTCAGCATCTCTCGCGGTTCTGAAAGTGCCATACGATCAAGGATCGCTTTAGTAAGTCTAGTCGGCAAAATGCGCCCGTCGTCTGCTTGGGAAACTGCTCGCAAAGCAGCTTGGCCCAACCAGTAGGCACCCCCTTCATCGCCAAACCAATAACCCCATCCACCTGCTACAGCTGTGTTGCTGTCTTGATCTGCGGCAAAGGCCACTGAGCCGGTCCCCGCAATAAGGGCCACGCCATGTCCCTGAGGAGTGCCAGCCGCGAGTACCGGCAATGCGTCATGGACGAGCATAAATCGCTGCGAGATTGAGTATTCCATATTCCACTGCTGCATGAGGACTTGTGCTTCCGGTCGACCGGCACCCGACATTCCCAGCACCGCTAGTGAAACAGGTTCTGGTGCTAAGTCAGTGGCAGACCAAGCCTGCTGAAGGGCTTGGAGTAAATTCTGAAGAGCTTTCTCAGGGCCAACGGCTTTCAAATTCGAGGATCCCGAGTTTCCCCGTCCCAGGATTGTCTGCTCGCCATCAAGACTAATTTGAGCCAAACAAGCAACCGTCTTCGTTCCTCCCCCGTCAATTCCGAGAATCAATTGCTTTGCCGCAGACATGAGCACGTTCTATCCTGGAAGTGTCAGGCGCTACCATTTTCTAAGGCTTGCCGTAGATGCCCTTGGTTCGATTCTAATCGCTGGCGCGCCTGTTCGGGATTCAAAGCCAATCGCTGGGAAACTATGGCGACTTTGAGTTCTCCACTGCATTGCTCAAGCAGCCTCGCGGCTTCGTCTGAAGTAATGCCGGTCAATCGAGACAAGATCCGCTTACTGCGCTCAACTAGCTTGGTGTTAGTGGCTTGAAGATCGACCATGAGATTGCCATAGGTTTTTCCGAGTCTCACCATGGCCCCGGTCGAAAGCATGTTGAGCACCATTTTGGTAGCAGTACCCGCCTTCATCCGGGTGGACCCGCTGAGGATTTCGGGCCCCACCACCAGGACGATGCTATGGTCGGCACAGGTGCTGATTACCGAGTCGCGATTGCAACTAAGACCAATCGCGTAGGCACCGACGCCGCGCGCATAATCCAAGGCTCCAGCGACGTAAGGTGTGCGACCGCTGGAAGCAATGCCCACGACCACGTCTTGGTCACAGAGATCAATGTCTTTCAAGTCCAGCGCCGCTAAATCTGGCGAATCCTCAGCACCCTCGACAGCCTTGAGCATTGCGCCAGGCCCACCGGCAATGATTCCCAGGACTTGGGAAGGGTTTGAATTGAAAGTCGGAGGACATTCCGCCGCATCCAGAATCCCCAAACGTCCAGAAGTTCCGGCACCGATATATATCAAACGCCCTCCGCTACGCAGACGATCTGCAATAACCTCGATCGCCTGGGCAATTGCGTCCGCCTGCTCGCCGACGGCGTGGGCGATCTTGGCATCTTCGGAATTGATCAACTCGACAATTTCTCGAGGATTCAAGCTATCGAGAAATTCCGATGCCGGATTACTGGCCTCTGTAGTGAGATGCTCTAACATTCCCCCAATTCTAATCAACAAGTGCGAACTATTATAGCTTGAGTGCGCGAAAAGGCGAAAACAATGCGCTTTGCTATGCTCCATCCATTCCTGACGAATCACCACTTTCCCTTTTACAAGTGAGCAGTGTAGTACAATTCTCCTTGGTTCCTTCCTGAGTTCGATTGCCTTTCCGTAGGCCTCTCTTTGGTTCATAATTAAGCAATCTGAGGCAGGGTCTAAATCTTCTCTTCCCTGGATTCATGCCCTCTACCGTATTCCTGTGACAATCTGTTAGCTGGTAAATATCTCTTGAACCTTTCCATTCATCCAATTGATGCGGCAATCGTCATCGGTTATCTTGCCGCAGCTATCCTTTTGGGACTGTGGGTAGGACGTGGCCAGAAAAGCACCGTCGATTACTTCCTGGGAAACCGCTCCCTTCCGACTTGGGCAGTGCTCTTGTCAATCGTAGCTACGGAAACCAGCACCGTTACCTTTCTCAGCATCCCTGGATTCACCTTTGCCAAGGGTGGAGACATGCGATTCTTGCAGATCACTTTTGGTTATATCGTTGGCAGATTCCTCGTAATCTGGATACTGCTACCACGATACTTCGAAGGCCAAATCTTCACGGCCTACGAGGTCCTTCAGCAAAGATTTGGTGTCTCTTCTCGGCGAGTGACATCGGCTTTGTTCCTGGTCACACGCAATTTGAGTGATGCCTTGCGGTTGTATTTGACAGCCCTCGCTCTTCAACAGGTATTAGGGCTGGATTTATCCAGTTGCATCGTGTTGCTGGGCCTCGTGACAATCATCTACACCTTTCTAGGTGGGGTCAAATCTGTTGTTTGGAATGATTGTCTCCAGTTCTTCATCTATATTTTGGGTGCCGTTGCTGCCTTGTGGCTAATGATCACTCGACTTCCCGGTGGCTGGGAGCAATTCACCCAGTTCGGCGAAGAATTTCAGAAGTTTCACATTTTCGATTTTGACCTGAGCCTCACCAAACCCACAATGACATTTTGGTCGGGATTGATAGGCGGTGTTTTTCTGACAGCAGCGACTCACGGCACCGACCAATTAATGGTACAGCGTTACCTGACCTCCCGAAGTCAGCGCTCGGCAAGTTGGGCGTTAGGGCTTAGCGGCCTGATCGTTTGCTGCCAATTCGCGTTGTTTCTCTTCATCGGTGTTGCCCTCGCTTGTTTTTACCGAGAGTATCCCCCTGATGTACCGTTCGGCGCGAGCGATGGAGATAAAGTGTTCGCACACTTTATCGTCAACTACCTGGGCCACGGCTTAGTAGGACTTACTCTGTCAGCCGTCTTTGCGGCAGCTATGTCGACACTTTCAAGCTCTCTCAACTCTTCGGCAACCGTGCTTGTTCAGGACATCTATCTACCGCTCACGAGGCAGGAACTTTCTCCTTCCCGTCAACTATTTGTAAGTCGAATTGCCACCGTGGGATTCGGACTCCTGCAGATTGGCATTGCCATTGCTTCCTATCACTTTGGAGCCACAGAAAGTACAGTCAACAGTGTACTTAGCATTGCAAGTTTTGCCCTAGGTCCGCTCTTGGGGTTGTATTTGTTAGCAGTATTGACCAAACGAGTGCGACAACGTGCCGCGTTGACCGGTTTTTGCATAGGTGTTGGTTCAATAACAGCTATTGCCTTGACGACTGATTTATATTGGGCGTGGTACGCAGGCACCGGAGCATTGATTACTCTTCTATCAGGATTCCTTACAAGTTACTGCATAAACGACCCTCTCAACGGTGATTCCAAACAGGAGTATTCATGATGACCAATCCGAGTCCAAAATTCCTGGCATACTGCCTGATGATTCTCTTCACGGTTTCAGGCCCGTGGAGCCTGGCGGAAAGCAGTACATCTGGTCTTCCAAGAATGCAACCAGCAGAACTTGGAATGAACGCAAGTCAGCTCGAACTAATTGATGGGCTCGTCGCCGCCGAGATCGGAAAAGGCAACCTGCCTGGCTGCGTCGTGATGATCGGACGTCGTGACGGAATCGCGTTCGCACGAGCCTATGGACATCGTCAGCTTGAACCCTCGAGAGAAGAGATGACGATCGATACGGTATTTGACATGGCCTCTCTGACTAAGCCGCTTGCCACGGCAACGAGCATCATGCAATTGGTAGAGCGCGGCCAGGTGCGACTACGGGAACCTGTGGCGACTTACATACCTGAATTCGCTCAAAAGGGTAAGGATCCCATTACAATCGAACACCTGCTCACCCATCAGGGAGGGCTCATTCCCGACAACCCCTTGGCAGACTACGAACATGGTCCCGAGGAAGCGTGGAACAATATTTGGAAACTCACGCCTACGAATCCTGTCGGAACTAAGTTTGCCTATACGGATGTTGGATTCTTGGTTCTTGGTCAAGTCATCGAACGCGTCACAGGACAAGATGTCGCCACATTTGCGGCTGAGAATGTTTTTCAGCCGCTTGACATGCAAGACACCGGCTATTTGCCTCCTGCGGAATTACAAGCTCGTGCTGCAACCACGGAGCAACGCGATGGCAAGTGGCTGCGCGGCGAAGTACATGATCCACGTGCAGCGCTACTAGGCGGCGTTGCTGGTCATGCGGGTTTGTTTTCGACGGCCGATGATTTAGCCAAATACGCTCACATGTTTCTAGCATGTGGCACAAAAGACGATTCTCAATTACTTGGTTCTCTGACTATTGGCGAGATGAGCCGACCTCGGATTATCGATGGCAACGAGCGAGGTTTAGGTTGGGATAGCCTGAGCAAGTATTCCACAAATCGCGGGGAGTTATTCAGCCGCAAAGCCGTAGGGCATGGAGGCTTCACAGGCACAGCCATGTGGATAGATCCCCAGCTCGATCTGTTCGTAATTTTTCTCTCAAGCAGACTGCATCCTGATGGTGTTGGCAATGTCAATCCACTTGCGGGTCGCATTGGTACCATCGCCGCTGCGGCAATTACGTCGAATGAGTGCTTACGTGAAGAGGGTGGAATAAAGCTCATCGAAAAAGATACCCAAGATACTCTGCTGGGAGTTGATGTTCTGGAAAGGGACCAATTCGCTTCACTGAGAGGGAGACGTGTGGGCCTGATCACCAACCACACAGGACTCAACAGCAAGGGTCAACGAACCATCGATATATTACACGCCACACCAGGGGTAGAACTTATATCCATCTTTAGTCCCGAGCATGGCTTGCAGGGAAAACTCGATGTTCCCAATGTCTCCGACACTCGCGACGAAGCGACAGGACTCCCTGTTCACAGCCTATACGGAGAAACTCGCAAGCCAGAGCCTAGTCAACTAGAGGGTATTGATACGCTGGTGTTCGATATTCAAGACATTGGTACGCGATTTTACACTTATGTGTCGACTATGGGTTTAGCCCTCGAATCCGCTGCCGAACACGACCTCAGGTTCATTGTACTCGACCGTCCCAATCCGCTGGGTGGCGAGTTGGTAGAAGGGCCAGTGCTCGATTCAGACAAGAAATCATTTGTAGGTCATCACGCCATACCTGTGCGGCATGGCATGACCATTGGTGAACTCGCGCGAATGTTCGTCGCCGAAAATGAACTCCAAGTCGATCTACAAATCGTTGAATTGGAGCATTGGTATCGCGGCCAGTACTGGGATCAAACTGGCCTGGTTTGGACGAATCCGTCGCCGAACATGCGAAGTCTTACCCAGGCAGTGATCTATCCCGGCATTGGATTGCTGGAGACCACCAATGTCTCCGTAGGGCGAGGCACTGATACACCTTTTGAGGTGATTGGTGCACCTTGGATCAATGGCTCGCAATTAGCTCGGCACCTCAATCAGCAAGCATTACCGGGAGTCACCTTTGTGCCGATTCGCTTTACGCCAAGTGAAAGCAAGTTTGCAAATGAACCATGCCAAGGAATCAATATTATCGTTGTCGATCGCCGGGACTTTCGGCCAGTACAAACTGGATTAGCAGTTGCATTGGCACTCAGAGAGCTTTTTCCCCAAGACTGGGACATGACAAAGTACATTCGGCTCTTGGCCAACGAGCAGGTTTTCGAGGCCATCGAAAACGGCACCACCAGTTCGCAACTCCAAGAACTCGTCGCTCCTACGCTAAATGAGTTCAAGAAGCGTCGAAGGAAGTTCTTGATCTATCGCTAGAGAAGCTACTTTACGCCGCATTCCGCTTAGCACCAAATTCCTCAACTAGTGGCATAAGCAACTGGATGGTTCTCTCAGTGGCGCCTTGCTGAGCAAGAACCAAGCTCTGAGCTCGCTCGCCAATTCCCGTTGCCCATGCCGGTTGTTCCAAAGCACGTCGCACAAACTTTTCCAATTGCTGTTCATTCTCGACAACTACGGCGCCCTCAGCGCCAATTAGCTGCGAAACAATATCTCGAAAGTTCCAAGTATTCGGACCAAAACAAGTCGCTACCCCAAAGGCCGCTGGCTCAATCATGTTCTGCCCGCCGCGGTTGCCGAAACTGCCACCAACAAAACCGAAATCAGCCAATCCCCACCATGCTCCTAATTCGCCAATCGTGTCAACGAGGATGATTTCGGAATGCGACCTCTGCAATCCGGCGTCATCAAGTTTCGAGCGGCAAATCCACGGCAAGCCAGAATGTTTGAGCAACGCGGCCACCTCGTCGAACCGCTGCGGATGGCGAGGCACAAGTACCAATCGCAATCTAGGGAATTCGTTTTTCAGATGGCGATAGACACGAATCACGATTGCTTCCTCAGGGTCTTGCGTACTGCCGGCTAAGAGCACCAAATCGTTTTCAGTAAAGCCTGCTAACTTGTGAAGTTCAATGGAACGTGCGTTAGCACGATCAATAAGAGCCCCATCAAACTTGAGCGAACCAGATACTTGCACTGCCGAGCAACATGCTCCTAATCGCCGAAACCGCTCTGCCGTTTCTTTATTTTGTGCGGCAATGAGATCTACTCTTGCGAAAATACGTGAAATCAAATGACGCACCCTTAGGTATCCACGCAGACTCTTGTCGCTTAAGCGACCATTAATGATTGCTACTCGCACCCCCTGCTCTTTTGCCATCGATATGAGCTGTGGCCACAATTCCAACTCAGCAAGCACGAGCAGATCAGGGCGAATTCTTAATATCGCTCGTTTCACGGCCCAACTGAAATCAAGCGGGCAATAGAACACAGCATGAGCGGCATATTTCTTTCGAGCCAGATCGTAGCCAGTCTTTGTTGTCGTAGAAATTACGATCTCTACCTCTGGGCGTTTGTTGGCGATCTCACAAATCATAGTTGAGAGCAGATTCACTTCGCCAACACTAACCGCATGCAGCCAGATACAAGGTCGATTACTGGTTCGCTGCGGAACATTCCCCCAGAATTTTTCGGAAAAGCCTTCACGATATTTGCCGTGCCGCCAAGCCGACCAGAGTATCCACGGCAGAGCGAACGTGATCGCGCCTAGATAAGCGGCATTGAGCAGCCATTTTTGAATACGCGACACGGGAATCCTTTCCCTCTGCTTCGAATGGGTCCTAACTTCGACCGCAGCAATTTTTGTGCTTTTTCCCACTTCCGCAGGGGCAGGGCTGATTGCGGCCAATCTTTTCTTGCCGATTGCGAATCGGCTCAAGCTTCTGCTTGGTATCGGTTCCCTCGATCGCAGCCTGTTGTTGTTCAGCGATATCCGATGTAGTCGGGGCAGATTCGTGAATTGCCGCCGACTCGACCCACGTACTGCCAACAAAACCTTCGTCCAGTTGCTCCATCTTGAAGATCAGGTTTGTGACATAGTTAGCCACACTGCTCCACATCACCTCGAACATCCGCATTCCTTCGCGTTTGTACTCGACCTTGGGGTCGATCTGAGCATAGCCACGTAGGCCGACGCTCGAGCGCAGGTGATCCATGCTCAATAAATGCTCTTTCCAACTTTGATCAAGAATCTGCAGGAGGACTGCTCTTTCCATTCGTCGCATTTCGGGGCGATAGCGATCTTCCACCAATTGAGCCACACGTCGCCGGGCTGCGTCGTAATCGAGCTTGGCAAGTTCTTCGCTTGTGAGCGTCGAATTGCATGAATTAGCAAGCCACTCACTCAAGTCGTTGAGCTTACCATTGTTCCCAGTAACCTGTCCCAAGGTAACGGCTCGTCCTGACTCAGTGAACAAGGCTTCGACCCGCTGCTGAGCTTCGGATGCGACCTTGTTTGCAGCCACATTCATTTGGCGGCTATATTCAACCAGCATGCTGCGAATCTCTTCGCGTTGCTTTGATTTAAGATCGTCCAGAGACAAATCGGCAGAGAAGCGACGCTTTGCCCATTCAACCAATTCCTCCCTTTGCAAGCCGCGCTGGCCGGCCTGATTGCGAGAAGCGAAGCGGTACATTCCGGCAAGCACGGGGTATTCCGACTCGCGCTCATCATAGGACTGCTGCGCTCGCTCTTGAGCCAAGTCTATGAACTCCTGCGAACTGAGATTGCCCACTTCGTCTGGCGAGAGTTCCACTCCAAATTTATCTTGTAACCAGGCGCAGGCCGTCTTTACTCCATAATTTGATTCTAAGAGTCTTTCACAATCAGAAAGATCGATCTCGCCGATTGCTTCGTTAGCATCCTTAATCAGGATCTCCGCCAATTGATCGCGACCAATTTTCTTTAAATCGCGATCACGATAATTGGTTGCCCAGCGAATATTCGACCACTTAGCCAAGGCATCCCAGTTCCACTCTGAAGGCTCTTCCTCCTCTGGAAGATTCTCTTCAATGGCATCTAAAATTTGCGTTTCGGCCAAGCGATATGCTTCGTCCCGGGCTAGTCGGTCGGCATCTTCCGGACTCACATTACGGAAATCGCGGCTTTCAAGCTGAACGTTGAGTAAATTGCCCGCGGCAGCTGCGAAGGAATCAGTACCGTAGTCAGAATCGAGAAACGCTTGAAAATGTTCATCGATTTGCTCGCGGATCATTTCCATGATCAATTCGCGACAATTATCACCGTCAAGAATTCGCTGGCGATAGCCGTAAACTCGCTTCCTTTGCTCATCCATCACCTCGTCGTATTCAAGAAGATTCTTGCGAATTTCGAAGTTCCGCTCCTCGACTTTTTTCTGGGCTCCCTCGATGCGGCGAGTAACCATCCGGCTTTCGATCGCTTCGCCTTCTTGCATTCCCAATCGGGTGAGAATGTTTTTCACCCATTCTCCCGCAAAAATCCGCATCAGATCGTCTTCCAGTGACAGGAAGAAGCGGCTACTGCCAGGATCTCCTTGCCGACCGCAGCGACCGCGTAGCTGCAAGTCGATGCGACGCGATTCGTGCCTTTCAGTGCCTACAATGTGCAGGCCGCCAATTTCTTTGACTTCTTTCCCCTGCTCTTTCATCTTTTCGCGGCGTTCGATCTTGGTGACCAATTGCTGCCATTCTTCTTTGGGTACATCCAAGCGAGATGCATACTTATCTTGCAACTCTGCCCACGCCATTGTCTCGGGATTGCCCCCCAGGACGATGTCCGTACCACGACCAGCCATGTTGGTGGCAATTGTCACTGCCCCCAATCGGCCTGCCTGGGCAACGATCTCCGCTTCGCGCTTGTGCTGCTTGGCGTTGAGCACTTCATGGGCGATGCCACGCTTGTTGAGGAGACTGGAGAGCCGTTCGCTTTTTTCTATCGAAACGGTTCCGACCAGAATTGGCCGACCAGGTCGCTGGATGTGGGAGATCTTGTCGCGCGAGAAGGTTTCCTTGCGGCGCTCCTCGGGCATGTCGAGAGTAACTGAGTTTTCGTCCTCGCCGACCAGTTTGCCGATATACTCAGAGCCATTCTTGAGTTCCACGGTCGTGAAGCGATTGAGCCTTTCAATCTCCTCAGCAATGACGCCGTATTTTTCGCGTTCCGTACGCAGGATCATGTCGGGATGTTCGATCCGCTTCATTTCCCGATTGGTCGGAACTCCAATTACGTCGAGCTTGTAGATCTTCCAGAATTCGCCAGCTTCGGTGAGTGCCGTACCGGTCATGCCAGAGATCTTCTTGTACAGTTTAAAGAAGTTTTGCAGTGTGATCGTTGCCAGAGTCTGATTCTCTTCCTTGATCTGTACCCCTTCCTTGGCTTCCACGGCCTGATGCAAGCCATCACTCCATTGTCGGCCTTCCATGAGGCGTCCTGTGAACTCATCGACGATGATCACTCGGCCCTGCTGAACGACATAACTGACATCGAGCTTGTATAAGTTGTGGGCCTTGAGAGCATTGTCGATCAGATGGGGCCACTGCATATTTCCCGCCGTGTAGAAGCTTTCTACCCCAGCGAGTCGCTCTGCTTCGCGCACCCCTTCATCCGTAAGGTGCGCTGAATGTTCTTTTTCCTTGACTTCAAAATGCAAGTTGGGCTTTAGTTGCCGAGCAATCTTGTCGGCCTTCATGTACTTAGTAATATCATCTTGTGCTGGACCAGAGATAATTAGCGGAGTACGGGCCTCGTCAATGAGGATGTTATCTACTTCATCGACAATGGCATAGTTAAGCGTTCCCTGGGCCTGCTGCTGATGCTTTGAGTAGCGATCATCGCCACGTGCAGCGTGTTTCATGTTGTCGCGCAGATAGTCGAACCCAAATTCGTTATTGGTGCCGTAGGTGATGTCGCAGGCATAAGCCTCCTGACGCTCATTCGGATCCATTCCAGACCAGATCGCATCGACCGTCAGTCCCAGGCCTTTGTAAATGGGTGCCATCCACTCCATGTCACGACGAGCCAGATAATCGTTGACCGTAACAATGTGGACTCCCTTGCCTTCAATCGCATTGAGATAGGCAGGAAGAGTTGCGACGAGTGTCTTTCCTTCGCCGGTGACCATTTCGGCAATGTTTCCTTCGTGCAGAATGATCCCTCCAATTAGCTGCACGTCGTAGTGCCGCATTGTCAAGAAGCGACGACCTGCCTCGCGACAAGCAGCAAAGGCCTCGACGAGCAAGTCATCGAGCGTCTCACCAGCCGTGATACGCTTACGAAACTCCTCGGTCTTACCGCGCAACTCATCATCAGAGAGTGCCTGATAGATTGGTTCAAGTGCAGAGATCGCTGCCACACGGGAGTTCGTATGCTTTAGGTAACGGGCATTGGCCGACCCAAATAAGGCAGTGATAGCGCGTTCGAAGCGGCCCAAGATGCCGTTCCCAACCCCGCTGAGTATTTCCCAAATTCTTTCCAGTAGTTCCATCGTTCACCTAAAAAGTCGCATGCAGAAGTCAAACCGCAAGTTTACCTGCTCAGTTTCCAATCGCAGCGACGCATGTTGACCCGATGCGCAAACATCCGTGCTGTGCCAATAGGACCAAAAACTCGAAGCAAGGAGTCCGAGTTGTTGCCGTCCCTATTTGGATCCATCTAGCCAAACAATCGCTATTAAAGACTCAGAATTGGCACACCTTCAGCGGACCCAGCCTCAAGGAAGTTAGCGGAGTTTGCGCAAAATTTTCGTAACGAAAAGTTTATTGCGATTCTAGGGGGCGGTCAAGACAGGATGGTAGCCGTCAAAGTGCCTCAACTTGCTTCTGCGAAACGAGTTATGGCGTAATGATGCAGGTGTTTTATCCTGTTTTGGGTGCATATATGAAACGGCGAGTCAAGTTTCAAGGTGATGACTCAGTTTTTCTCAGCGGACATAGCCTCTTTCTGGAGCCGTCCCGATCAACCTCAAGAGGATCGCAATTCGAAGATTTCTTGAGTGGAATCCAAACCAACCTCTCCGAGATGGATGCAATCTTATGTTCTCCCACTCGATGAACCCGAACATCAGGCGGCTGCCCCCATTTCTAATGCTACTCATCTCACACTCAACATGATCATGCTCTACCCCAGACCTACCTAGAGTGTTACTCTGGATTGACCGGCTCGAAAGAAATTACACCGCAAGATCTTTTTTTCTATAGTTTCGACCCACTTGCTTCGCCAGTTTGAGGTGGGGACTTCATGAAATCTTCCGACTCGATCCGAGTACGAACAGAGCATCTGCGCGTTGGTTGCTTTCTCAGGCACCCAGTGTTTGACGAAAATGATGTTATGATCTTACCGGCATCCACCGAAATCATTGATTCGATAAAGCAAGCCTTGCTCGACCGGCAGATTCTTGATGTGTTCTTGCATCCAGAAGACGGGTCGGCAATGTTCTCTTTGCCCCCTCAGTCCGGGGTTGCGGAGTCGCCCGCGCAAGGTTCAAAGGCACGCGAAGCGACCTTTGCAGCTCTGGTGGAATCTATCACGCATGTCAGTGAACAGATCGCCCCTCAGTTGGAAGAATTCGCTGCACGGATCCCCTTAGTAGTTGAAAACGTAGGCCCCCCACTTCGTGAACGATCAATTCGCATTGGGTGTGAGCCATACAATCACCACCAACACGAGCTCTTAACGCAACAGTTCGCTACTACCAAGAAGCTCATGGACACGATGATCCGCCATGCAGTCGCCGGACTTACGCAGGATACTCGGGCGATCAATACGGTAGCCAAGCGTGCATGCTCCGAACTCGTGCGAGATTCTGATCAGGCGTATGCTGCCTCTGCAGAAGTTTCCCAAGATCCGGGCCTTAACGAACGGACAATTCGCACTTCTGTGTTGGCAATGGCCACTGCGATTGAAATGGGTTGGGACGAAGACCATGTACGCGAAGTGGGTGAATGCGGACTCGTCCATGACTGGGGTTTGCATCGGCTTCCCGAAGCACTACGCGAAAAGAGGTCCGAACTGACTTTTGAGGAACAAGAGTTGCTCATCCATCATCCCTTGCACACGTTCGATCTACTGAGCAAGATGCAAAACATCTCGGACAGCGTGCGAATCTCTGCAGCTCAGGTTCACGAAAGGCTCGATGGCTCCGGTTATCCTCGGGGACTAACCAGCGAGCAAATCCACCCCTATGCCAAGATTGTCCACGTGGCAGACACGTACGTCTCCCTGACAGAAGAGACTTGGGGGCGCCCTGCTTATATCCCCTATGATGTGATGACCTACCTCTTGAGTCAGGTACGACTCAAGAGAGTCAGTTCCGAGATTGTTAAATCGCTGCTTGAAGTGGTCTCACTCTTTCCCATCGGCAGCCATGTCACATTGAGCGACGGGACTGAAGCACGTGTTATTAGGCGGGGGCAGGGGAACTACACCGAGCCCGTCGTACAGCGATTGGACGAAAATCGCAAAATACGATTGGATGAAGCCCACGACTTGCTGGTGGACCTTTCTAAGTCTCACCTCAAGGTCAGTGCCCCCCTCCCCCATCCTATTAGGAAGGAACAACGCCTCGATGAAGACGCCCAGAAGGGGTGGTAGGCTGGAAGCATTCCTAACCACGGTACTGCTGCAGGGTATAGCCCAGCACAAACAGGCCTACCGAAAGCAAGAGAAATTGCAACATCTTGCCGGTTGAGATTTGCTCAGCCAGTTGGGCAGCCATCGCCAGTGGGGGAATAACCAGGGCTGCGAATTGGAACATTCGTGCGATTTTTTGCATTTACAGAAAGTAGCGAGTTGCTGATCCCTTCGCAAGAAGTATCCTTGGTCCCATGGAGTGAGTCCTCCAAGACCTCAACGCAAAAGTTACCATTGACCTATGAATGAAGCCGATTCTGGTGAACCATCGCCACCCACTTTAGGCACTTGTGTGGGGCGTGCCTTGCGGCTCAAATGCCCGGCATGCGGACAACACAAGATGTTTCGCAACTGGATCACCATGGTTGATCCTTGCCCGGCCTGTGGGCGTAAATTTGATCGGGCGCCGGGGTACCTACTGGGGTCGATCTATATCAACTATGGTGTGACAGCCTTTTTGATCGTTGTGCTGTACTTCGGGCTCTTCCTGAGCAAGTCTCTGACGGGTAGTCAATTGCTGTGGGTTTTGAGTGGCCTAGGTCTCCTGTTTCCTCTATGGTTTTTCCGTTACGCACGGGCCCTGTGGATCGCGTTTGATGAACGTTGGGATCCTTGGCCTAATGACGAAGAGCGGCGGAGCATGGCAAACGAAGCAAAACCATCGGGCATTGAGTAACCCAAAAGGGGATACCAACGAAAGCGAAAGCTTTGACGCCCTCTTCATCGATCAACAGTCGATGCTCACTGCAGGGAGTGTGGTTCGGATCAGCCAGCCCTAGTGGTTTTCTTGAAGGCAATGGAAGGATCAACGGCTCACTGCTCGTGAGTTTTGCTACGGTTTTGCCGACGTTCTCCCCAGGCAATTTTACTTTTGAGGGATGTTGCGAGCAGTCCTCGGACGGGAACTTAATCATCAAGATTGGAGGTCTCAGTACCGGAACCATTAACATGAATGTTACTTTTTCTCTCAGCGATGGGAGTCAATTTCGCAAGACGGCAACGAATCTCCTCGCGAGTCCCGAGAACGCATTGATCCGTGGCACAGTCAACCACCGACCGAACATGAGACGGGTTATGATTTCTCAGTGCTTGCTCCGCTTGATGGCAATGCATCGTTTGCCGAGAAATCGTCTCCTGGGCAGGTCTGTCTCACTACAGCTATGCTGACCGCAGAAGCCGGGCATCACACTCACCACTTTTGATCGTGACGGTATATGCGTCGTAGCATCGATTTGCTTGCAAGTTCCTGTTCATCCCAGCGCGACGTCGAGGATCATCATTGTGGTGAAACCAATCATCAGGGTGACCGTTGCTAGATCGACGTTACCCGCACGCTCGGCTTCGGGGATTAATTCCTCGACAACGACGTAGATCATCGCTCCGGCTGCGAAGCTCAACGCGTAGGGCAGGAGCGGAGCGGCGACGACCACAAGGGCGGCCCCGGCCATCGCTGCGATCGGCTCCACCAGTGCCGAAAGTTGCCCAAACCAAAAACTTTTTAACTGTCCCATCCCTTCGGCCCGTAGGGGCATGGCCACTGCGATTCCTTCGGGAAAATTCTGAATGCCGATACCGATCGCCAGCGCGATGGCCGCCGCGGTGCTTGCCGACGGCACCCCCTCTATCACTCCGCCGAACGCCACACCCACGGCCAGCCCTTCGGGAATGTTGTGCAGCGTGATCGCGGACACTAGCAGAATGGATCGCCGCCAAGTTGTCTTGGGACCTTCCGCCTCCTCCACGGGAAACCCGAGATGCAGATGGGGCAAGGACTTGTCCAGCAGCCAGAGGACCGCTCCTCCCGCGAGAAAACCCACCGCCGGGGGAAACCATGCTGGCAAAGCTCCGTGCGAGGAGATTTCAATCGCCGGACCGAGCAGAGACCAGTAGCTCGCTGCGAGCATAACGCCGCCGGAGAAGCCGAGCATGCCATCGAGTAAACGCCGACTGACCCTTCGTGACAAGAACACCGACGCTGCTCCGACAGCCGTTACAAACCAAGTGAACAAGCCGGCGAGAAGCGCTTGGAAGATTGGATTCAGTGAGGAAAAATTCTCGTACATTTCTAAATGACGTTCCAGGAACGCGCCAAAAACGATATCAGCCAGCGACAAGACCAGCAAGAGTATTCTTTGATCAACATAGTCGAGCCATCCACTCTAGCTGAAGAGCAGTTCACCTAGACAACGGCAAGAACTGAGTACAATTACGCTAAATTCGCAAAGAAGGATCACTTACTAAAATGGTATCCCTCACATATTCTCAA
The DNA here is from genome assembly GCF_007860015.1 of Bythopirellula polymerisocia. Taxonomy (GTDB): domain Bacteria; phylum Planctomycetota; class Planctomycetia; order Pirellulales; family Lacipirellulaceae; genus Bythopirellula; species Bythopirellula polymerisocia. The sequence continues at coordinate 138,495 of NZ_SJPS01000006.1, read as the reverse complement.
TAACTCATTGAGCGACTGTGAATCGCTGGCGTTCGACAGGTTTGCCCGACTCTTGCTGCTGATGTGCAGGCAGAAAGAAACAACATGAACTCTTCTTGGCGGATTCGGGCTTAGAAATCGACTCCCCATTACAGAGGCAATGTCTTGTGAATGTTTGATGCTGAAGATGGGCAATAGGATTCCATATAGTTCATTTGGACGAGAACGGGGCATATGATTTCCTATTACAAGAGCTAGCGGATTTGATTACTAAGCGGCTGTTGGGGGCGGCTCAAATGACAAGAAGGTTCGTTGAGAAACCTGTGTCACACAGTTGCTCTTGGATGATTCACTGTTTCGTCATCCTGGCTGTGACGTATGCACATGGAGAGACGCAAGGCTTTACGCTGGACAACCTCTTGCTGGCTGACGGAAGACAGATCACCGGCACGTTTGATTGGACCTCGAGCGCGGGCGACTTCGAGGGGGGGAGTGGGGTATTTACTGCGCAGGACATCCCCTACACCACATACGGTTTAAATGCTGGTAATCTGAATACGGATATTCAATCCAATGCTATCGAGATTACTGGAAACGGCGACTACCATGATATGGGCTTAGACATCAAACTTGTTTTCTTACAGCCCCTCTCACGCACTCAATCTGTGCCGATTGATACGGATCCAAACCAAAGCTTTTTCTAGTTCTGAGGTAATGGTTTCCAGGACCAGTCGTTTCAAAATGGAAGAGTAGTTCCCACTGCTCTCCTCAGCGGAGACTTCGACATCGACGGTCTGGATTTCTTGGTCTGGCAGCGAGGTGACTCTCTAGAGCCGCTGAGTGAGAACGATCTTGCTCTTTGGCGCAACAACTATGCAGCGTCACCGCTGGTGGTTGCAACTGAGGCCGTGCAGGAACCACCGACTTGGATGTCGCTGATGATATCTGCAATGGGGATGAGGCTTGCTAGACGGCGGCGAATCGCATAGCGAGGTTCAAGTACTCAACGGTGCGTGACACTACTGGTGGTCAACTACCCGCCTGTTCTTTAGAGACGAAAGCACGTGCTGCGAAAGGTGTACAAGGAAAAGATCGGGGGCTATCGACCATTTCAAATGATTGAAGCTCAAGAGTTGTCGTCGCTGTGCGTGCCAAGGGAGGTCATTTTTGACCAAAACGCTTTTTGGATTGTCAGCCAACTGTCCAATCCCACGGGAAACCCTGCCTTGATCATCTCTGCGGGCTGCAATGCGGTGATATTTGACATCATCCGTTCCTGCAGGTCCTTTAGCATCTCCTCTTGCATTGGCGCCACGTCCGGCAGGCCCATGTACTGCCGGGCTTCCGCGGGTGTGCAGTCGATGTTGATTGTAATTTTCATAGATAGGCGCCTCGCGGTAAACTGCCATTTGAATTACGCGAGTGTATGCCGTTTGATGGTTGTGAGCAAGGTGCGGTGTGATTCGTCACGTGGATGTGATCTGTTGAAAGAAGCATTTTAGATATGCCGGGTTAGATGTAGCTTCTGCTGCCTATGTGACTTCTAAGCAAACTACTCCAAGAATTCGGACGGGTTTCGGTGGGAAAGTTCGTCATGGTGGGGGGGGCTAGTTCAGCATACGCACCCTTAGCGTTACTTTTTCGTTTCCAAACCGCTAGCCAGTTAAAATACCCATCCATTCCTTAGGTACGTGATTTGCACCCTCTCACCCCTGCAGCGTTTGTGAACATTCCGTTTTGCGCTCAATACGATGAGCATGTGAGCTGCGCGTGCGAATTGGCACATTGGGCGCGTCGAAGTAACACGGTTTGCGGGTTGCCGAGTCGCTGTGCCTCGAGGTGGTGATCAAGTGATTCAGCGTTCAATATCCATGTGTACCTCGCTCATTGCACTTTTTTGGTGCAGTCTGACAGTTGCAGCCACGATCCAGTTTGTGGACAAGGTTACGGGTGATTTCCGGATCGACAAAGTTTTCAACGTCTGGCTTGACGAAGTGGCGTACACCGCGACGTTCAAGCACGACATCTCAGGTCAAGAATGGCTGATGAATAACCCTGACGGGCCGACAATTACCGGCCACCAGGATGCTATCTTCGCCGCTGATGCGATAAATAGTGTGATCGCTGAGCAGAACCTGTCGACCGCAGGCGGGACGAGGTTCACTCGGAACGCATTCGTGCCCTATGTGGCGGCGGGACCCTTTCCCGCTGCTGTGTTCATTACTCTTGCTGAAGAGTCGCCGTTAAGATACGAACTCGGGGATTCGTCGCTGTTGGTTCAGTCAATTGTCAAATATCCGGAGTGGGCGGTAGTGTCTTTCTCACTAGAAAATCTGTCCGGTGACTACGACAACGATGGCGACGTGGATGGAGAAGATTTTCTTGTGTGTCAGCGAAATCCCAGCGTCGGCAACCTTAGCGACTGGCAGTTGCACTATGGCTCATCCGTTTCTCTCTCGGAAACTAGGGCAGCGGTGCCCGTGCCAGAGCCATCGGCATGGATACTTGTGGGTCTAGTAGCTGTGGGAAGCATACTTGCCACTACCAGTAGGACAAATCGCCGTAGGAAGATTTGCACGGAAGCACTCAGGCAATCTTAGAACCGCATCGCCATTTTCATTTCTATTTGGGCTATACGCCGATGAGGAGAATTGAACTATGGTGGACAACAATATTAGTGAACTACCCGAAGTTGCAAAACAATGTTGTGAATATTTCGCAAGTCGAGATATTGCTGTCTTCAAGAACGAAGGGGAAGATTTCCACCGAATCAGGATGGCCGGACACGTCATGGAATTGCACTTTGCGAAACTGGATAACCCGTTTCCGTTTGCTGCCGATGGCGGGATCTATGGTGGACCCGTCTGGTGTTTCGCAATCAGACTTGCTGATGGAAGGTATTGTACCGAAATATGTGTTGGAGATTCGTCTGTCACCAACTGTTTTGATGCGGCTTTGAAGAGATTGTTAGAAGATGTTCAACACCTAACTCAACCCGATTAAGAGCAGGACCTCTAGTTGAGCTTTGATGGAACAAATCGCAGCTACCTCTAGATTGTTTTGCAAACAGTCGACTGCAAAAGACTAATTGCGATCTGCTGTTAGTTGGTATTAATTGATACTTGTAGTCGCGAGCATTGTAGACGATGAGCGCTAACAAAGAAAAGTTCCTCCACTAACGATTGGTGCGAATGCCTCCTTGAAGATAAGAATGGCTTTGCGTCCGGAAGTTAAGGCGTTACGCCTCAACATGATGCAAGCACACTCTACATTTCAAATTGCCTTCTTGGACCCCGGTTGGGCAGGGATTGCCGTCTGGAGGCTGGGAACAGCCAGACAGGGTTGGGGTAGACAAATGAATGACCTGCCGGGCGTTGCCCGGCGACTAGGGGAGGCTGGGGAGTGAATCATGAAAGGCGGGCGCTTGTCAGAAGAAACTGTAGGTAACTATCCTTGCCGGAAGGTAGTAGGGATACTTCCACCGCTTGGCGACGGTAGCTACAACTGGAGTAGTTGCAATTCATTTTCGGACAACTCAGATATTACGCGGAGCAGTCTATATGGCAGCGGGCGAAAAATTTGCCAAGCGGGTATTCTTTTGGGCGGGGGTCTATGGGGTGATTCTGCTTGTGCCGCAGTTTTTTCTTGAAGCCCAGATTGGGCGCGACTATCCACCGGCGATTACTCATCCGGAACACTTTTATGGATTTATTGGAGTGGCGTTGGCCTAGCAGATCGGGTTTCTGATCATTGCCAAGGACCCGCGGCGGCTGCGGCCGATGATGCTCGCAGGGGTGGCCGAGAAGTTTTTCTTTGCGGCATCGACGTTTGTGTTGCTCACAGGATCCCGTGTTCCGCTTTCGGTGGGGGTGTTTGCTGGGATCGATTTGTTGCTGGGGGTGTTATTTCTGGTGGCGTATTATCGATGCGCGCTCCCCATGGTTGAGCAGGACTCAACTCCGGGTCGAGGCTAACAAGAAGTCGGGGTCGGGGACGACCCGGTTCGCTATTCGCTATTCGCTATTCGCTCTTAAGCTCCTTCAGCAGATCTTCGGCTTGTTGTCGGAAGACGAAGAGGCCCTGTTTTTGGGCGAGGACTTGCTCAAGGGCCTGAATGGCTTTGTCCTTCTGTCCCTGGTCGGCCATGATGCGGGCGATCAGGTAAGCCGAGTCGGTTTGCAGTTGGCCGCGGGCACCGATTTGCAAAGGTTCTTGGGCTTCGTTCATGCGGCCTAGTTTATAGAGTACGTAGGCCTTGGTGATATTAGCTTGGGAGTTTTGCGGGAACAATTTCGTGTTTTGCTCCGCAAATCGCAGCGCCCGATCTTGATCGTCTTTGCTATCGCTTTCGACGAGCAAGAGTGCCATGAGGTCGTTGGCGCGGGCATTGCCTGGGTCGAGGCTCAGCACCTTGTTGAAGGCCTGTTCGGCTCGATCGTTCTGTCCGAGCATGAGTGCCACAACTCCATCGAGTAGGACGGCGACGGGGGCTGATGGGGTCAATTTCAAGAGTGCGGTAGAGACTTCCTGGGCTTGTTTGAGGTCACCTTGCTGCAACAACCACTCGGCGTATGTGCGCACGGTAGTGGGGTCCTTGCTGTCTTCTTTGTAGGCGCGCTCGAAGGCCTTGCGGGCGTTTGGCATGTCGTTGGATTGCGTGAAGAGCTGTCCAAGAGAAGCATAGGGGTGCGGGAGATCGGTGTTTAGCTTGCGGGCTTTGCTGAATTCATCGAAGGCATCTTTGGACTTATCCAAGCGGAACAAGGTAACTCCCAATCGAGCGTGGGCCATAGCGTTGTCGGGATCGGTTTCTACCCACTGGTTGAGTAAGGCAAGGGCATCCTCCCACTGACCACGGCGTTCTTTCACAGCAGCTTTGCCGGCGAGGACGCGAATTTCCATATCGCGTTTGCGTTTCGCATTCCCGTCGAACTTCTCCACGAGTGGTTCGGCTTTCTCGAATAGGGCTTCAGCTTCGGCAGTGCGATTGCCGGCGAACGATTGGTCGGCCAACAGCAGATAGGCTTCCGGGTCGGTCGGGTCTTCAGCGACCTGGAGTTCGAGCAGGTTGTAGGCACCCTGGGTGTTTTGCGCCATCACATGGAGTTTGGCGAGGGTGATGTAATTTGGTGGGAGCTTGGGGTATTTTTCCTTGGCTTTTTTCAGGAACTCGAGCGCTCCCTCGACATCGCCATTCTTGAAGCGTTGGATCGCTTTTTCGATCTCGGGATAATTGCGATTGGAAAGCGAGACCGCGTTGCCGATCAAGGCCTCGACGGTGGGTTGCATGTTGGCATCAGGGGCGTCACCTAACGCTGAAGGTGGGGTGACGGCGGGGGCCGTAGGGTCTTGTACTTGAGCGTAGCCGAGTGACGTAGTAAGGGCGATTGCCAAGCAGTAGCTGAGAAGGGCGTTGATTGTACGGCCAAGAGTCTTGCAGAAATTCATGGAAATGGTTTGCCTTAAAGTGGGTCGCAGATGCACGATGTGAGCATTGCAACAGTATGGTAACACGGGACACAAGAATCTTGCTTCCCAGACGAAGTTCATTCTAGACATTTTAGACTGCCTAGCCAGTCGCCCTTATGGAAAAATGACTCCGTTGGGGCAGTATTCAGCGGGTCTTGGGGAGGTGTCTCTTATTATCGTTGCAGGTTGCACACTCGACTCTTCCTGCCGGGGGCCTTATAGTGAGAAACTGGCAGAAATGGCATTTGTCGTCCGAGTTGGCGTAGCTTTCCCAGTTGCCCAAGGGGACCTGCGACTCGTTGAGTCGCTGTTATGGGAGTTGGTGGTTTCGTTTCGAGTAAGGAATATCTAGTTTGCTCATTGGCCCGGTTTTTTCTCGCGAAGTCACCACGAGTGTTCGCAGTTGGCGACTTTACCTGCAACGGGCCGTGTATGTGGCTGCGCTCTTTGGGTTGGTACTGACGGCCTGGCTGATATTGCTGGGGTCACAAAATGTGCGAAGTCTGAGCGATTTGGCTCGCTTTGGCTCAGCTGTGTTCGGGTTATTGGCTCCGCTGCAAATGGCGATGGCGGTGGCGTTTGCTGCGCTACTGACCACCGCGGCGGTGGCGCAGGAAAAGGATCGCCGCACGTTGGACCTCTTGTTGATGACCCGCATGACCAACGCTGAGTTGGTGCTAGGCAAGTTGCTGGCCAGTTCGCTTAGCGTGTTTGTGCTGATCTTTGCGGCGGTGCCGTTGTTGATGTTGTTGACCTTGCTGGGGGGAGTCTCCTACGGGCAAGTTTTTCGGGTAGTGGGTATCACTGTGGCGGCAGCTGCGGTGGCGGGAAGTTTGGGCTCAACGCTTGCGTTGTGGCGAGAGAAAACTTTTCAGTCGTTGGCGATGACGACGTTGGGGTTGGTTTTGTGGGTGATTGGTGGCGAGGTGCTCGCCAGTGGGCGGTTTGGAAGCGAGTGGCTGGGGGTGCCTGCCGAGACCTGGGCGATCGCACTGTCACCGCTGCGGGCGGTGTTGGCGGCAATTCAACCTCTGCGAGATGCCAATCCACTTTTCGAGTGGTGTGGTGGTGCGGTCAATCTATTCATGATTGTGGCGATTGTGGCAGCAGTTCTGTTGAACCTGTGGGCCATACTGCGAGTGCGGGTATGGAATCCGTCGCAAGAAACGCAACCACGGCTTACCGACGAACAGGCTGAGAAGCTGGCAGCCCAGGCCGCCGCGAATCCAAAAGAGAAAACGTCAAAGCAAGTGTGGGACAACCCGATTTTGTGGCGGGAAGTTTGTACCTGGGCCTATGGTAAGAAAATAATTGTTGTGCGGATCGCCTATCTTGTGATCTTTGCCATTTGTGCGGTGGCCCTGGTGGCGATGCTCGACACGGAAGCCAATATCGGGAGTCGGTATGCGGCTAGCCTCCCTGCCCTGGCGAAGCCACTGTTGCCGTTGATGGTATTAGGACTTGTATTGGTGAATGCATTGGCGGTGACCTCTCTCACCAACGAACGTGATTTGCGCGCACTGGATCTTTTGTTGGTAACGGACTTGAGTCCACAGGAAATCATTTACGGAAAACTCCTGGGGACGTTTTACAATTCGAAGGAGATGATTGTTTTGCCGCTCGCACTGAGTGGCGTGCTATGGGCCACCGGTGCAATGGGAACGGAAAACTTTGTGTTTCTTGTGTTGTCGCTGATCGTGATGAACCTTTTTGTGGCGGTGCTGGGACTCCACTGCGGCATGACCTACGCCGTGTCGCAGACGGCGGTGGGTGTGAGCTTGAGCACGGTGCTTTTTTTGCTGTTGGGAATCGGGGTCTGCATGCGAATGATGATGGCGTTTCAGAATTCGTTTACCTATCAGCTTCAGGCATTCATCGCATTCATGGTCTGCGGGGGGGCGGGGATGTTCTATGCCTTGGGGATCCGAAATCCCTCGCGGGCAATCGCACTGGCCTCGGGGATCACACCATTTGCCACTTACATTGTGATTACTAATTATTTCCAACAGAGTTTCGGCGCCGCGTTCTTGATTACGATCATTACTTATGCCTTTGCCACGGCAGCGATGCTTGTGCCGGCCATTTATGAATTCGATGTTGCTACCGGTCGGACGACTGGACAGGATTAGAGGTCGAGTCGAGTATTGAGGGTCAGAAGGTTTGCTCTCGGTACTCAGTTGCATCTCTAGATTCCTTTGCTATGTGTGAGAATCCAACGTGATCCTGCTGCAAAATTTTGGCGCTGCGTTTGCCGCGATGGCGTTGATCGTTGTTGGATCGGCATTCTTTTCTTGCAGTGAGGCAGCGCTGTTTTCGCTGCAACCCGAGGATCGGCGGCGGCTCAAGCGTGGGACGCCTCCCCAGCGGGTGGCCGTTCGACTCTTGGCGCATCCAGAAAAATTGCTGATGGCGATCCTGTTTTGGAACCTGATCTTAAATATTGGTTACTTTGCCATCGCTTCGGTAGTGAGCATTCGACTGCAAAGCGAACGCCATTCTGCTGAAGCGGGGATGGTAGCCTTTGTGGCCCTGATTACGCTGATAATATTCGGCGAGATGGTGCCCAAGACGATTGGCGTACTTGCCCCGCGGCAGGTATCGAGCATCATAAGTTTTCCATTGACCTTAGCGGTGAGGGTTTTCAGTCCGTTGGCACCGGTGTTCTCAGCGATCAACCATGCCTTGCGACGACTCCTTTTTCCCAACTTTGAGAAAGAGCAGTACTTGGAATTGGCGGATCTGGAGCAGGCGATCACGATCTCTACACCGGATGAGGAATTAGCCGCACAAGAACGGACCGCACTGCAGAACATCGTGTTACTATCGGACCTGACGGCCGAGGAGTTGATGAGGCCTCGGACGCTGTACCAAAAGTATTCGCCGCCCGTCCAGCTAGCCGACCTGGGAGGTGAATTTCCGCTGAGCGGCTACTTGCTGGTGACGGAACCGGAGAGCGAAGAAATTGCGGGTGCCATCGCCTTGAAGTTGCTTTGCACGATCCCGCATCACAACCTGGAGCATTTTGCTCAACCGGTGGTGTACGTACCTTGGTCTGCTACAGTGGCTTCTGTCTTCGATACTCTGAATGCGGAAGATCGGGAAGTGGCAGCAGTTATTAACGAATTTGGCGAGACGATTGGGATCGTCACGCTAGAGGATTTATTGCACACAGTCTTTGAGGACGATTCGAGCCGCAGCGCGCGGATGTTAGCCACAGCATCGATTCATCCCGTGGGGGACAACTTATGGCATGTTACGGGGATGACCAGCTTGCGCCGCTTGAGCAGGTTTTTTGCAGTGACGCTCCCCAAATGTAAAAGTACTACGGTGGCAGGGGTTTTACAGGAAGTACTGCAGAGATTGCCTGAAGTGGGAGACGAAGTCGAGTGGCCCCCGTTTCGGTTTCGCGTGCTGGGTACAGAGCCCAATATCTTGGTGGAATTGGAACTCTTCCAAGCTATGGAGGAGAGTTCGTGATAGTCGCTAGCTTACTATTCCTGTTAGGCTTAACGCTTAGTGCCTTTTTCAGTGGCAGCGAAACGGGATTCTATCGCATCACTCGTGTACGGCTGGGAATCGAAGCGCTTGCCGGGAATTGGACCTCAAAGGCCTTGTTGTGGCTCGGCAATCAGCCGACGGTGTTTGTCGGAACGACACTCGTCGGTAACAACTTGGCTAACTACCTGGTATCGCTGAGTGTGGTGATTGGCTCGCAGCGGCTCTTTCCCGACGGTGGTCTATTAGTCGAAATCCTGGGGCCAATCATCCTCGCGCCGGTAGTTTTTCTGTTGGGAGAACTTTTGCCCAAGAATTTATTCTACGATGCACCCAATCGGCTCTTAAAACGTTGTACGGGTCCGCTGCTGGGATGCACAGTGTTGTTTTTTCCGGTCACAGCATTGCTGTGGGCCTTCAGCCGCGCGGTGCAGATTATTACGAGCAGCTCACCGCAGGAATTACGACTCAGGCTTGCCCGCCGCGAGTTGGCTGAGTTGATTACCGAGGGACACGAGGCGGGAATTCTTAGGCCTGCCCAGCAAACTTTAGCCCAGGCGATGTTGGCGGTTGCCGGGTTGCCTCTCAAAACGATCGTTCAGCGGCATGACCGGGTAGTGCGTGTGACAACTACGATGAGCAAGAGCGATGTGCTACGGATCGCGCAACGGAATCATCGGGCGCTGTTGCCGGTGGAGGACCCTCGGAACAAGCGGGAGTTGGTGGGGTACCTGAGGATGATGGATTTGTTCCTAAGCGATTCGCCGACGTTGCCCGAGCCCCTGCCAATGGTGGAACTGAAGGAAAACCTGTCGTGCCTAGCGGCATTGCGCAAGCTGGGCCAAACGGACGATGCCCTAGGGCACGTAAGGAGTAAGGATGGCAAGACCGTGGGCTTTGTCACTGGGCGAGAACTGCGGATGGCGTTCTTGCGAGCGACATAGAACGGTCGCTGCAGGTTCGAACGTAGCTCGTCTAGCGTTGCGGTAGGTCTATTTGCTGTAGCCCAAGTTCTTGATGATGCCTAGCATCTCTTCAAAGTCGATAAAGCGGCGGCGATGGAGCAATTTGTATTGATCAATCGAGCGGGCTAATTCGGCGGCATCCGGTGAAAGCTCGGAGTGGCTGTTGGCAAATTGGCGGCGTTCACGACCGGGGGCAGCCCCATCGGCCTGGGCTTCGCGGCGGTCAACGAAATTGGATGATGCAGATATTTCGGCAATTGCGGACATGGGCGCGTTCCTGGCAGGTGTGTTGGAAGGATGGGAGGCGGGGCCACTGAAGCATACCTTACAGTTGCCAAAAGTGAGGATATGAATTGAGGAAGGAAGGAAAGTGGGAAATTTAGGAATGGGAGGACTGAAGGAATTCGATTTCTTCATTCCTCCCATTCCTGCATTCCCCCATTTTTTTAGCGGAGGATCGTTTGCCCGGCGGAAATCTCGACTTCTTGAAGTTGTGCGAGCATCACGCGGCTGGGTTCGTGGCCGGCGTCGATGGCGATCGCGCGTTGCAGGGTTACAGTTGCCGCGTCACGTTGGCCGGCGGCTTGTTCTGCTTGTGCGAGTTGAAACAATAATTCGGCGCGAGGCTCTCCCCGCACGCTAGCGGCTTGGAGACTCTCGACGGCCTCCTGATGTCGACCCAGAGAGTCGTAGGCCAGGCCTTCGAGCCAAAGCACCTGTTGTGGTTCTTCGCCAGGTGGATATACGTCGAGGAGATAGTGCAAGGTCGACAAGCTACGTTGCGGTTGACCAAGTTCATGTTGGATTTGCGCTACCTCAAGCAATGCACCCGAATCGTGCGGCGCGAATCGCAAGGATTGTTGCATGTCGGCCAAGCCTCTGTTGAGTTCACCTTGTTGTCGATAGACGCGGCCTCTCAGAGCCCAGGAGCCGGCCAAAGTAGGATCGACCTTGATGGCTTCCTCGGCGCGCTGCATGGCACGCTCACCTGCGCCAACCATGAGCAACATCTCGCCGGAACGGACTAGTGTCGGTGCGTGACGAGGGTCGAGCCGGACGGCGGTTTCCATATGGACAACGGCGTCGCGATGGGAGCCTTGTTGCCACAGTGCCTCGGCCAGATTACGCCGTGCTTCGGCATCGCTTGGGCTGGCCTCGACTGCGCCGGTCAGCAGTGTCTGTGCACGATTCCACTGACCAGTCTCCATGGCGGTCACCCCTTCACGGGAGAGTTCTCGACAGGTGGTAAGCGACTCGGGGACCAGCTTTTTCTTGCCGAGAGCGCAGCCGCTAACGGCAAGCGCAATCGCGCAGCAAACAAACATCAATCGTGACTGCCGAGAATAGAAAAGCACCTTCGGCCCAATCGACTAAATGGTAGGGACAAGAGCGGGCGAATCGTAGCAAGCACGTTGAGAAGGAGGCAACGGCAGTGGCAATTGATGGAAGGTGCTGATAGAATCTGCTAGCAGTGAAGGTACTGAAGTTATTTTTCAGGAAGCTTACGCTTCCCGCTCGCCACCCGCCTCCAACCACTTCCCCACATGCCTGCGACGTTTGATAAGCTTGGAATCTGTTTTGAGTATCCGGAGAATTGGTCTGTCGAGATACAGGAGGATACGCCTGGCAATGAACAGGTGGTGCTTTCGAGTTCGCATACGGCTTTCTGGCAACTCAGCAAGCAACCCGCCGAAACAGAGCTAGAACCGTTGTTCGATGAGGCCCTGGCTGCACTGCGGGCTGAGTATCAGGAGATGGATGTCGAGCCGACCGAAGAAATCCTCGAAGGGCATTTGATTGTGGGGTACACGGTCAATTTCTTCTTATTAGATCTGACAAACACCTGTTGGATTAAGGGCATCGAGACTCCAGAGGCAAACTTTCTATTGATCGCGCAGGCTGAGGATCGGGAGTTTGAGGAAGTACATCGCGTGTTTGAAGCCATGCTGGCTAGTGTGCTTAGGAATCTCAATTCGTAAGATAACTAGCGACTAATTTTGTAAGACTTGCAACTTGGAATGCTATCAATGCATGATGAGTCACGCGAGCAGGCTTCCAGGACAGAGAAGTTTTTTGGCCATGGATTGAAACAGATTGAACACGGATTTAAGTCAGCATTTCATGTTATTCATGTTTCATCCGTAAATTTCGGTAGCTAGATCTTTCGTTGCTGGCGTTTGATTCTTGGTTTGGCATGCAGTGTGCATTACCTTCCAAGCAGTCCGCCAGGCACGCAGCGGCAAAGTCTTCTCTCCCGCAAATTGAAGGCGTAGCACTGACCCAGGCGTTGCCTCTCGTCTTAGTGCGTCGACGTATGACGCTCCTTATCCCGCCACGGGCAATAGCCGAGGAGGACTGGAAGATGAGGAACCGGTTGGCATCCCTCGCAGGGCCAACCGGTTCCTTTCTGTTAGAATCAGCTCCATTTGGCGCGGCAAATCTTGCCTAAGCTGCCATCTCGTCGCCATCGGTAATCTTTGCTCAAGCGGCAATCTCCAGAGGTCGAAACTCAATAAAGAGTCGAGGTGCGCGCAGGAAGCAGTTATCGCTTTCATTATCAACTAAACCGAACGATAGCGCCACTGTGGCTGATGAATGAGGGTCTTCTTCTATGTCAACCGGAATTGAATACGCACCGCGACCGCGGCGAAATGTGTTGTCGGTGCTAACCGATCCGATCGCCGACTTGGGTGCCGTGGTGTTGCGGTCGATTGAGACGTTGGGAGACATGACGCTCTTTGCGTGGCAGACGCTGCGCTGGCTACTCGCTCGCCTACCGAGTAGAGATGCACTCTATACGAACATGTATCAGATCGGCGTGCTGAGTTTACCCGTAGTGGCTCTGACAGGGACCTTCATCGGAATGGTGCTTGCCGTGCAGTCCTATTCGCAGTTCCGCGCGTTCGGGCTGGAGACTCAATTAGGTGGCGTGATCAACCGCACGATGTTTCGTGAATTGGGCCCCGTTCTGGCCGCCACGATGCTAGCCGGTCGAGTTGGCAGCGCGATGGCTGCGGAACTTGGTACGATGCGCGTTACCGAGCAGATCGATGCCTTGTCGAGCATGGGTGCCAATCCGATTCATTTTCTTGTGGTCCCCCGCTTCTTGAGTTGTCTACTGTTAATTCCATCGCTTACCATCATGGCCGTGTTCATGGGTGTCGTGGGCGGGGCAGCGTATTGCGTGTTTCTCCTTAATATTGATGTGCACCATTACTCAGCGAATTCCAAGCTCTACGTCGAGAATTGGGATCTGCTTTATGGTGTGATCAAGAGTGTGTTCTTCGGTGCGACGATCGGACTGGTGAGCTGCTACCGCGGCTTTCACTGTAAAGCTGGTGCCGAAGGGGTGGGTCAAGCGGCAACGAGTGCTTTTGTGCAGTCATTCGTCGTGATCATCGTGCTCGATCTGTTCCTGAGCATCATGCTCGATAACGTCTATTCGTATCTGTGGCCGACCAGTCCCATGTTACTCAACGGGTAATGGCAGTTTCTCAATCAAATCGCGAGCCAATCATCGAAATCGACTCTCTTAATGTGAGCTTCGGTCGGCAAGATGTGCTGCGCAATATTTCCCTTTCAGTTCCTGCTGGACAAACATTGGCAATCATTGGCGAAAGTGGTTGTGGGAAGACGGTCTTGCTGAAAACAATCATCGGGCTCGTGCGGCCTTCAAGTGGATTTGTGAAGTTTGACGGGCAACGTATCGATCAACTTACTGATCAGGAACTCACCCAAGAGCGGACTCGATTTGGGTTCGTATTCCAGAACGCTGCTTTATTCGACAGCATGACGGTTGCCGAAAATATTTCGTTTCCCTTGCGGCAGCATCATCCCGATCAGCGTGCCGCGCATGAAGAGTCAATGTTGGCTCGATTGGCTGAAGTGGGACTCCCCACGGCCGTTTTGCGCAAGCGTCCCGCGGAGTTGTCTGGCGGTATGCGGAAGCGAGTCGGACTGGCGCGAGCCCTGATCATGAAGCCAGAAGTATTGCTCTATGATGAGCCGACCACGGGGCTAGACCCTATTGTGAGCGACGTGATCAATGAGCTAATGATGCGCACTCGCAAGAAGAATCCGGTGACGAGTATCATTGTCACCCACGACATGAAGACGGCACAGAAGGTGGCCGATCGCATTGTGATGCTTTATCCACTCGCAAGGTTGGCCGCAGGCGAATCACAAATTCTCTTTGATGGAACTCCCGATGAGATCGAACGCACCAAGGATCGGCGCGTGGCCCAATTCATTCGCGGTGAGGCGGGTGACCGACTTATGGAGATGAATGAAAATGCTGAAGAAGGAATGGTGATCTGATGGATGATCGAACGAAAAAATTCCGCGTCGGGGCGATGGTGTTCTTTACTGGCATCTCCACAGTGGTATTAATCTTGATGAGTAGTGACTTGTCTTGGTCGCCCTTCAGCGGGCATTACCAGTTACAACTGCTCGTGGATCAGGCACCTGGGGTCGCGCCGGACACTCCCGTGCGTCGCCGTGGGATTCTCATTGGTCGCGTGGATAAGGTCGAAGATACTGATACGGGTGCCTTGATCACACTCAATATCGATGACGACAAACATTTAAAGACAAACGAAGTCGCTCGCATTCAGACGTCGCTGATTGGCGATGCTGTTATCGAATTCGCACCTGCCAGCGGTCAAGCCTCGGCCCAAGTGGTACAGCCAGGGGGGCCACCATTGCGGGGCTTCTACAATCCGAGTCCGCTTGATTTGATTGCCAACCTGCAGGGAGATCTCAAAGAAACGATTAAGTCACTCGGATCGGCAGGCGAGGAAGTCGCCATGTTGGCGGATAAACTCAATGCCGTATTAGGGGACACCGACACGGAACGAGTCAACCGCATGATGCAAACTGCAGATTCCGCGTTGGCGAATTTCAATCAGGTGATGATCGACGTCGAAGACGTCCTGGGCGATGAACAATTCAAGGACGAACTCAAGCGAGGCCTTTCGCAGTTGCCCTCAGTGGTGGCCGATGCTCGTCAGATTCTGCAAGTTCTGGAACGGACCTTGGCTTCGGCCGACAAGAACTTGCGGAATCTCCAGGGTCTCACTGGTCCGCTGGGTGAACGCGGTCCCGACTTGGTGAATCGCCTCGAAGGGAGCATCGACAACTTGGGCGTAATGTTCGAGCAGGCGGCACTCTTGGTCAAGAGCGTGAACACGAGTGAGGGAACTGTGGGACTCCTACTACGGGACCGTGAACTCTATGATCGTCTGGGTAGCACCATCAATCAAGCTACCGCCGCGATTACCGATGTACGGTGTTTGATCAATGATCCTCAGATCCAACGCCGCATTCGGCAGATTCTGGACAATGTCTGGGTGCTGACGGACAAGCTGGCGCGGGATCCGGCACGGGTGGCTCGGGGTATTCTTCCCAACAATCGCGAAACGCCGTTGAAGTGATTTACAAGCAAAAAAGAACGCAGCAATTCGTCCCATTTTTCGAACTGGCCGCTAGTAGGAGTTTATATAGTAGAGATAGCTGATGATGAGTCCCATGAAATAGATGATAGGAAAAGCCCATTGCGCAGCACGGTCTAATCTCTCAGCCGCTTCCTTGCGCCCTGCCTTGCATAGCGAATAAAGGATCAGACTCTCAACGATTGCCAGGCACATCACCAGGAACGAATACAGCAGCACCGTATCCGTAAATGTGAAGTACGAAATTCGAGGCATCGTGCCATCGATCAGGAACTGGTAGGCCACAATCGTCAGAATTCCAATGAACGCGACATTTAGCCGATCCGACAGATTGTCCACCTCCATCCAAAAGACCGCCCACATCAAGAGAACAAGGACGATCAGCGGGACGATCACTTTCCAAACGATATTTGCCGACTGGCGTTCCAGAGTAATGTTTAGTCGTATCTCAGAAAGCTGCTTTGGCGCTCCGTAATAACGATAGTCCGAGAGCCCAGCCACCATGTCGAGGTTGACCAGGCGCCACTGTGCGATGTTGACTCGGTCGTTGCTCTTGACGTGTTCATCCGTGGCACCCAACATCCGTTCGTCTACCTCTAGTACCACCTGATCGCTGTAGTTGCCAAATGCAAGCATCTTCGCCTCCAGCGTTTGTGTGTCGAACGGAAACGGCTGCAGCTTCATCGGTGTCTCTAAGGTGACGTTCCGCTGCTCCAGGTACCGGACACGCCCGTCGTGGTGAACCTGGATAGTGATGGCGTTGATGTCACCCGAGCCGATTTCGTTGACGAGTAGCAGTTGCGGCCACCAACCGGCAAAGACTTCGTTAAACTGGAACTGCCCCTGGAAGAGCTTCATGTCTGTTCCTTCCACTTCCCGATCGAACTCCAGCCTCGGGTCCTCCCACTCTGCCACAATGACGAATTCAGCCTGAAAGGTTTCGTCTACCTCATTCAGGTCCACGATGTCGGCCAGGAAGATCCCCACCTTCACGACTGTTGGCGAACTTGGTGGATTCGGCATCCCGGCTTCGATAGCGCGCACTTGCCTAAGGTTAATTGCCAGGAAAACAGACGCCACAATTGAGGCATTCTGGAAGAGAGATATCCAAGGGAAGCATGAATTCTTCATTCGTAGTATTGACCTAGGAGTTGAGCCAGTCGCTTTGCTTTGCCGGAAATGACGCACGTTTTCTACTCCCTCAACGGGATCTCTCAACTGGATATGCCGGGAACGACTCCCGACACGGATAGGCATCAATTGTAACCACCAAGCCCTCACACGTGTCTAGCTCGTGGCGTCCAATTATCCCTAGAAAACCCTGCGGCTTTTCCCTCAAAGACGGCTTCTCTTGCGATAGAGAATCGCCGTTCCTCCGAGCAGGATCCAAACGGACGAAGGCTCGGGAATGGACTGTAGCCCGCCAAGCGGCTCGAGAACTGAGCCATAGGTGGTCTGCCAGTCAGATAAATTGCCCACGCTTGTGTTCCGCTGCCAATCCAGGAAGTCAGCGCCATCCACGTCAAGATCACCATCGAAGTCTCCGGCTAGTGCGGGAGAGGCGTCGAGTCGCACATTGTCAAAATCGACTTCAATATCTGAAGCGGGGAAGCTGGGATCGGCTTGATTCAAGTTAACCAGCAGGATTCCTAGATTCTCATCGAATAGATCATGCGATGCACCCGTTGTGTAGGTGATGACGCTGGTGGCAAACTCGCCGTCGGAGATCGTGCCCGATAGCAAATTATTGTCTTGTTCCAGCATCATGCCTCCGGCGAGCAGTTCAACTCGATAACCTGGGAAACCCTCCAGTGGGAAAAACGCTCCGTTCATTGCGGTGGCAGACGTGATGTTGCCGATCTCAACTTCGAGTGTGTAAGTCGTGTGCGGCTGAAGAGTTGCCCCCAGTTCTTGGAAGAATCCATATTCACCTTGGCCGTCGCTACCGTTGAAGTTGAAAGCAATACCTACGCGTTGTCCTTCGGCTGCCCCCAGCAGGAAAATTGGCAAACACTCCAGGGTTGCCAATTGGGTCTGGCTCAAAGGGCGTGAGCGTCCCAATAAAATAGGTTGGGCCATCACCATTGTCGGTAACGGTATTGGGATCGTAGAGCTCCCACCCGTTGAGTTCTCCGAAGGTGAATTCGTTGAAGGGACTCTCACCAGAGATGTCTTCGAATCCATAATTAACGACTTGCAACGGGATCGCCAGCGCTAACGTTGATTCGATCAGAAACGAGATTGCTGCAATAGGAAAAACGCAGCATCGTCTGATAGACATCGGATTCTCACTCCCGTTTGCTTTGGATTCGGCAAGCCTCTACTTCGTTGTAACTTGGGCCAACCCTCGAATCAAGTTTTGCATAGAGACAGAGTTGCATCTGTCTAGAGAATATCCAAGAGTTTTGGTCAGTCTTTGGAGAAACTGCCTACATCGCTTCTTTCAGTTCCTGCAGGCTAAAAAATCAGTCGTGGAATGGCGTCCAGCAACTGAATGGCACCGGTTGCTACGGCAACGGCACCAACGGTTGGCCGCCGGAGGGGAGAGATCCAGGTGGCGCAGCGATAACTCCTGAAGGGACCAGCGTTTCTGATTCGGTTGGGTTGGTCAGCAGTGGTTGTGTGCCGGGGGGAAGCACAGGGATGGCTGGCCCAGGTGGGACGACTGCGGGAGGAGGGAGCACCGCACCTTGCTGGGTGCTTTGGCGAAGTTCTTCGGCGCGGCCCAAAAGCTGTTCGGTGGGGACGATTACTTGCGGGACGAGATTGTAGGAGACCGTGCGGTAGTCTTGAATCTTGTGGGGATAGAGATTTTCGCTCACAAAATCGATGGGCGGAATCTGATACCATGGTGCCGGTATGGGCTGGCTTACCGTCAGAGTTTCAAAGCCAGGTTTCACGAGTCGGACTTCGCGCGTACCGTAGTAAATGAAATCTGTGGCACAGGGGGTTGTGCCGATGAGCTGGTTGTCGACGTAGACCATTGCTCCCGGAGGATTGCTGCGGACCATCAGCCGACGCCTGACGCAGCCGGGCAATAGCACCAGACACGCCACGGCAACAAACACTGCCAGGCGATGAAAATGCGGATTGAATGACGAGTCGAGCATGCCGAGGTCCGGGGAATGTGCTCTGCCTAGAAAAGTGGGGTGGGAGTATAGGGACACAAGTTGAGTGCTGCTAGGCGAAATCGGTAATTTTTGCGATGCCTCGACCGTCATTTCCCTGCTGACGGGAGCCCAGGGTGCAAGCTGCCACGCATTTCCGAGGTTCCCGCTTGCGCGGGGATGACAATACAGAGCCTCCCCTGCCCCGCTTTCAATGCGGCACTTTCGAAGTTAGAATGGCTAGCTTGCTGTGCTGGCATCATGCTAGCAAATTTAATCCCCCGATCTGATAAGACTTTGTGATAATCCACGTCGCGCATGAGTAGTCCCTCCAGTAAGTTGGAAAGCTCCATCGGAGGGTTGCGATGCGCTGCGGTTAGTGATGTGGGGATGCGCCGATCGAGCAATCAAGATTCCTTGGCCGTGTCGCTTGCCGAAGGAAGTAGCCAATGGAAATCGCATGGCCACCTGTTTGTGGTCGCCGATGGAATGGGTGCGCACGCTGCTGGGGAACTTGCCAGCAAAATGGCCACTGACACTGTGCCGCACAGTTATCACAAACGCTCGGAGGTTACTCCTAGCGAGGCGATTGTGGAAGCGGTTCGCGAAGCCAATCAAGTGATCTACACTAAAGGATCCAACAGTGTAGATTTCCATGGAATGGGAACCACTTGCAGTTGTTTGTTGGTCCTGCCTCAGGGGGCGCTCGCTGCGCATGTGGGTGACAGCCGAGTCTATCGCTTGCGAGGAAATTGTTTTGAACAGTTGACGTTTGATCATAGTTTGGTCTGGGAGATGGCAGCTGCTGGGCACGCTAGCGAAGACGAGATTCCTGCTTACGTTCCCAAGAATGTGATCACCCGTTCCTTGGGTCCACATCCGACCGTGTCAGTCGATGTCGAAGGTCCTTTTTCTGTGCAAACAGGCGATCGTTTCTTGCTGTGCAGCGATGGACTAACCGGCCCCTTAAAACCAGAGTTGATTGGTGCTGTCGTCGGTTGTTTGCCACTTAACGAAGCCGCACAAACGCTAATCGATCTGGCAAACCTACTCGGTGGACCCGACAACATTACGACGATCGTTGTGGAAATCGCCGAGTCGGAGAAGTTGGGGATGGCCGCCCCTCCTGAGGAAACGCATGAACCGCCCCGCCGGTTCAAACGCTCGCGTGGGATTCATCCACTGTGCTGGGTGGCAATGGTTGTTAGTGCAATCCTAGGTATAGCGCTGGCCACGAACCAAAGTTTTGGGGGAGCTTTCCTGAGCGCTGCCGCTTTTCTAGTGGCTGCCCTTGTCGCTTGGACCCAAAGAGACACTACCTCGGGGGCATGCCATAGCGGTTCTTCCGTGGGAATTCATGGCAAGGCACCTTATCGTCGCCATGACTGCCAGCCGGGCCCCGCCACGATCGCGACCCTTGGAGATATTGTGCGCCAGTTGGAAGATCTCGAAGGCCAAAATACTTGGGAAGTTGATTGGCCCGCGATCCATCGCGATCGGCAAACTGCCCACGAAGCAATCACCAAGGGGAACTATCAGGACGCGGTCATCGCCTATTGCAGCGCGGTGCGGCGATTAATGCAGGCATTACGCAATTCTAAGCGTACAGCAGCGAGCGACTCTTCTGTTGATCTGTGTTGAATTACGGGTGCTAGCACAGCGTTCACGACTCTGCAGGGGGTGGGGAAATGTCGTTTCGCGGGCTGGCCGTGGCTGCTACAGTGTGGCAATCTGAGTCCGGCCCCTTCCCCACGAGACTGTCACGAGCCTCGATGCGCATTCTAACTCGGTACATCGTCTATGAACTGCTGTCAGTTTTTCTGCTGACGCTGACCGCGATGACGGCTATCGTGTTCTTAATCCTTGTTGGCAAGGAAGCGGTTGAAAAGGGACTAGGGCTGGTGCCTCTCCTGCGGTTGCTGCCCTACATGCTTCCGCAGGCCATGTTGTTTGCCGTGCCCGGGACGATGCTATTGGCGTCGACCACGATCTATGGCCGGATCTCTTCGTCCAACGAAATAGTGGCTGTGAAGTCACTCGGCATATCGCCGCTGGTTATGGTTTGGCCAACGTTGATTCTAGCCACGCTGGCGAGTTTTGCGACGGTGTGGATCAACGATATGGCCGTTTCATGGGGCCACGGCGGTGTACAACGAGTCGTGCTTGAATCGCTGGAGGAAATTATCTACGGTCGTTTACGCACGACGCGCTCCTATAGCAACGACCAATTGAAGCTTACAGTCCAGCGAGTCTACGGTAAGCGACTCATCGAGCCTACGTTCTTATTCTATTCTGCGCCCAACAAACCCGCCTGGACGGTTACAGCCGACGAGGCAGAGATTCGCTCTGATGCCGCTGCCGAGCGAATCTTGCTCACGCTCGTTAATGCCGAGATTGACTTCGGAGGGGGTGGGTCGATCTCGCATCCCGGCCCTTGGGAGTTGCCGATTTCATTTGGTGAGTTCACAGGAGAAAGCGGACAATCTCGCAGCCCAGCCAATTACGCTCTCCGAGAGATTGGACCCAAGAAAGTCGAACAAGCCAGGCTAATCGAGTTGATGGAACAAGAGATGGCAGCGGATGCGTCCTATGCCATTATGACTGGTCGTATGTTCGAACTTGCTGAGAGTGGCTGGCAGAATCGCCGCCAACAAGTTCAGTACGCCCGCATCACGAAGCACCGCTTCTACACAGAACCGCACCGCCGATGGGCCAACGGATTCAGCTGCCTCTGTTTTGTGATGATCGGCGCCCCAATGGCCATTCGCCGTCGCCACGGAGAATTCTGGGGGAGCTTTTTCGCCTGCTTCCTGCCGATTCTGCTGATCTACTATCCGATGCTGGTGGGATGCCTTGATCAGGCGAAATCTGGCGTGTTCCCTGCCCCAGCTGTCTGGCTCGGGAATCTTGTGCTAGCAGGCTGGGGAATTTGGCTGATGCGTCGTGTGGTGAGGTTTTAGACAGATAGCTGCAATGATTCGTTTCTTCATGGAGCACTGCTATCGCGGAATATCTGTTCTTGTCAGATTTACAACGTGGGTGCTAAACTCCCGCTCCCGTCGGGCTTGGAAAGCTCGTTTTGATTGCTGCAATCACCGTCGACATGGAGGTCGTTGGTGCCTTCTCATTGGCCCCTACGCACGAAGCTCAAGCTGGGATTGGGAGTATTCCTCATCGCCATCCTCGCGCTGTTTGGAAGTGCCGTCTACGGGCTTTACGCTTACCGTGGATTGGTGCGAAGTCTCAGCTGCCGGTCTGCTGAACTGCCACTAGCCAGTGACATCCAGCAGCGTGTCAATGATCTGCGAGTTATCCTGAGCCAGGCAAACGAGCGAGTCGAACCTCCGCTAAGCATTCAAACCTTTCCAGATGCAACCACAGGTGATGAAGAATCCAGTTCACTCCCTTGGGATGCCCAGATGTTGCAGCAGGAATACCGAATGCACTTAGCCAGCCTGGTGGAAGCCATCAATAGGTACCGGCGGCAATTGAACGAAACCAGCCTCGATCGTGACTTACAACTGGGAGACGACAGTTTAGAGAGAGAAACACTGTCTAAGATTGACGAACTCTTGGTAAAGCTCGGAGGTGGCGATTCCAGTTCTCATTTAGGAGAAAACTGGGTGCTCAGCCCAGGACAAATTGAGTACATTCGCAATGAACTCGATAAGATGCGGTCGTTGGTTGCGGAGTTGCCTAGTTACTTACATACACGATTACTGGCGCTGTCGGACAACGTACGAGCCCAGTACCGAACTGCGCTGACCATCGCTTGGAGCAATGTGGGCATCGCCATCGTGCTGCTTTTCATCTCCATTCGGGGATTCATTCGCTGGTTTGCCGAGCCCTTGCAAACCTTGGTGGAAGGTTCCCGACAGGTGGCGTTAGGAAAATTCGATCACCGGATACACTTAGATTCCTCTGACGAGATGGGTGAATTGGCTGTGGCGATGAACAACATGACAGCACGCTTTCAGGAGATTCGTGATGACCTGGACCGCCAGGTTCGCGAGCGGACCAGCCAAGTGGTACGGAGCGAACAACTTGCCAGCGTTGGGTTCCTGGCAGCTGGCGTAGCACACGAAATCAATAATCCGCTCGCCTCAATCGCGTTGTGTAGTGAGTCGCTAGATTCGCGGATCGAAGAAATGATGGACCAGGCGGATTCTCCATGCAAGGAGCACGCTCCAGTCATCCATAATTATTTACAGATGATTCAACGCGAGGCGTTTCGCTGCAAGCAAATCACCGAAAAGCTGCTCGACTTTGCGCGTATGGGAGATTCCCAGCGTGTTAATACCGATTTGCGAGAGTTGGTAGCGGGCGTGATCGACATGGTGCAGCACCTGGGCAAGCACAAGGATAAGCATCTCGAACTTGCCGCCGGTCCTCCCGTGATTGTCGAGATCAATGCCCAGGAAATCAAGCAAGTGGTGTTGAACCTAATCACCAACGGTCTGGAAAGCCTCGACTCAACAGGCAAGGTGAACGTGTCTGTTGAGCAAACGGACGATTGGGCCCGGATCGTGGTGGAGGACAATGGGTGCGGCATGAGCGAGGAAGTTCGCAAGCACCTGTTCGAGCCCTTCTTTACCCGCCGCCGGGGAGGACAAGGGACGGGACTCGGATTATCGATTACGTATCGGATAGTGGAAGAACATGACGGCAACATCGAAGCAATGAGCGAGGGCGCAGGATGCGGTTCGCGGTTCGTGGTTTCGTTGCCGTCTCAGCAAACGATGAAGGAGAAGAGCCATCACTACCAAGCAGCCTAATGGTCAAGGATTGACCCTGTTGTTTGCCGACGACGAGCCCTCGTTGCAGGAGCTGATGAAGCTTGAACTGCCGCGCTTGGGTCATCGGGTAACGGTATGTCCCGATGGTCTCACCGCAATTGCCGCCCTAGATAAGAATACGTACGACTGCATTCTCGTCGATCTCGACATGCCAGGTCGCGACGGCATTGCCGTGATTGCGCATTGTAAGGATGTTTCTCCCGAGACCGAAGCTGTAGTGCTCACGGGAAAATCGTCAATGGAGACTGCTATTGCGGCTCTGCGGCACGGGGCCTTCGACTATCTCACCAAGCCGTGCAAGCTGGTCGAACTTCAAGCGCTTCTAAAGCGAGTTTCCGACAAGCGGCAGCTCACGCAAAAGTGTCGTGCGCTGCAGCATCGTGTACAAAGCTTGGAAGGGACCCCGCGACTTATCGGCAACACGCCCTCGATGCAGAAGGTGCGACTGTTGATCGAAAAAGTGGCCCCCTCAAATTCGACCGTACTCATACTTGGGGAAACTGGTACTGGCAAGGAGCTGGTAGCGAGGGCACTGCACGAACAAAGCACCCGCGCAAACAATCCGTTTGTGGCAATAAATTGTGGAGCGTTGCCGGAAACACTCATCGAAAGCGAGCTATTTGGTCATCGCAAAGGTGCCTTCACTGGTGCAGATGACCACCGAGTGGGGCTTTTTGAGGTTGCTCACGGCGGTTCAATATTTTTAGATGAAATCGGCGAATTACCTAAGTCAATGCAAGCGAAATTGCTGAGGGTACTGGAGAGTGGTGAAATCCGTCGCGTGGGCGAGAACAAGACCACCGAGGTCGACGTGCGAGTGATCTGCGCAACGCACCGCGATTTGCAGGCGATGGTCGCTGAGGAAGAATTCCGTGAAGACCTGATGTATCGCATCAACCCGTTTGAGATTCACCTCCCTGCACTTCGTGAACGCATTCAGGACGTACCCAATCTCGCCAAGCACCTACTCGCGCGTCATCGGGGAAAGCCGCAAGCCGAAGAAGCTTTGATCGCCCCCGACGCCATCGACGTGTTACTCTCTCACGTGTGGCCAGGCAACGTACGAGAGCTTGCCAACGTGATCGAGCATGCCACGATTCTCTGCGATGCGGGTCCTATTCGTGCTGAGCACCTTCCTCAGCAGCTTACTTCGCGACAACTACAAGGAGCCGCCAGGCTTCGCCGCGGAGCCATTAGTCTTCGCGATTTGGAGATGGAAGCAATCCAAGAAGCCCTGGAGCGCAACGACGGGAACAAACCGAAGGCTGCCGAAGAACTCGGCATCAGCCTCAAAACGCTCTACAACAAGCTCAACCAGGTGAGCAATCTGGAGCAATCGGCTTGAGTGATTGCAGGTCCACTCAGCCCACTTTGCGTACAACTCCCGTCACTACGCCGAGCACCTTCACGTTGCGGCTGTAGATCGGTTTCATCGAGGAGTTGGCCGGCTGGAGGCGGATGCGGTTTGCCTCGGGGTACCAGTATTTGAGGGTGGCCTCTCCTTCATCGGTGAGAGCCACGACGATGTCCCCCTTGTCTGCTGTGCGAGCCTTCCGGCAGATTACCAGATCGCCATCTGCAATAGCGGCCTCGATCATGGAGTCTCCCTTCACACGGAGGGCAAACAGGTTCTTTTGGTTAAACCAGTCGGTAAACTCAAACCGCTCCGACTGTTCGATCGCCTCAGCTAAACTTCCAGCCGCGATCTGTCCGACGAGGGGCATACCCCGATCTTCACGGGCCATGTCAGTAAGTTGAATCGCCCGCGACATGTTCGGCTCGCGGGTGATAAGCCCTTTCTTCTCCAGGGCCTTTAGGTGGCACATCACACCATTGGGGGAATTAATCTTAAACTGCACGCCAATTTCCCGAACGGTCGGTCCGTAACCCCGTCCGTCAATCTTGTCGCGGATGAAGTCAAATACCTTGCGTTGCCGCTGGGTGAGTTGATCGAGTGACATGGATTGTCCTTTCTGCGGAATCCTGTCGAGGCGGTTAGTCTTAAATCGTGCCCTCGCCGGGCCACGATCATTCTAATATACGTTCGTACACACTACAAGTGCATCTGTACACTATTTGGTCGCAGTTCGTCAACAAGCCAGGTTGGCATAAAAAGTTGTGGGCAAGTATGCGGACAATTCTACAAATCTCGAATAGAATACCAACTATGAATAAAGAATCTCATTTTGTAGGATCACAGCGACTCTCCCTGCGTTATTCCAGCGTGACGCTCTTATTTGTGGGCAGCGGATGCGCTGCCCTCATCTATGAGGTTATCTGGTTTCATCTGCTGCGATTAGTGGTGGGTGGCTCGGCGGTTTCGATGGGAATCGTCCTGTCCACATTCATGGGAGGAATGTGTTTAGGGAGTTTGCTGGCTCCCCACTTGATTTCGCCTCGCTGGCATCCACTCAAGGTGTATGCTGGTCTAGAGATTGCCATTGGCCTCATCGGGGCAACTCTCCCCTGGTGGATGCCGGCCCTTCATGACTGGTACATCGCCCAGTCCGATGCCACAGGACAGGATCTCTTAATTCGAGCGTTGGTTGCGGGGGGGTGTCTGTTGCCAGGAACCATATTGATGGGTGCCACACTCCCAGCGGTCGCACGTTCCGTCGCCTCCACGCCAGCGGGATTGGCCGACATGGGATTCTTCTATGGCGCGAATACTTTGGGCGCTGTTTTGGGCTGCTTTATCGCCGGATTCTTGTTGCTCCCGCAATCGGATGTTACCTATGCGAGTTATGTGGCGGCAGCGATAAATGTACTAGTGGGGCTTCAAGCACTTTCACTTGCCCGGCGGATGGCCTACGAACCCGCTGAACTACTTAAGAATGAATCCAAGTCAAAGCCCGCCACTGAAAACGTGCCGATGCTGATTGCCTTGGTCATGGCCCTCTCGGGTTTCACTGCCCTGGCAGCGGAAGTCGTTTGGACGCGACTGTTATCGCTTTTGTTCGGGGCGACCACCTATACCTTTGCCATCATTTTGATGGTGTTTCTGGCCGGCATCGGCATCGGCAGTGCCGTGGCATCTAAGCTGGTCGTCAAAACGAATCATCCTCTGCGCTGGCTGGCGGTGTGCCAATTGCTTTTGATGTTGTTGCTCGTTTTCGCAAACTTAGCAATCACTCGCGTCGTCCCCTTTTGGCCACCTAAAGCTGACGGCTATTTCCACGTCTACGGAGTGTTTCTGCATGACAGCTTGCGAGCGGCATTAGCCGTCTTTCCCTCGGCGATCATTTGGGGTGCTACTTTTTCGGTCGGCTTGGTTGCCGCCAGCCACGGACAACGCGATGCAGGTCGACTGGTTGGGCAAGCGTATGCTGCCAACACGCTCGGCGCAATTCTCGGTTCAGTGCTGACTACCATGCTATTGGTTCCTTCAATGGGTTCGCATCTGACTCAACAGTTGATGATCTGTTTGGCTGCGATAACAGCCGTACTGGCACTTTATGCAGAACGTCGAAAAGCAAGAATATCCGCGCAGACACCCGTAAACGAACGCAATATTAAAAATCGGGAATCTGGCGAACTTGACTGGTTGGCAGTCCCGCGAAGTCTGTGGGGAATCGGGTTTGTTGCATTTGCAGCGATTGCGATGTTGTTACCCTATCCCCATGGTCTCTTGGGTAACTCGATCATGCCGCGAAAGTGGGGACAATTCCGACACGTTTACGAACGTGAGAGCCTTAACACGGCAGTCGTCGTTTTGGAGGAGAAAGCAACGGGTGCTCGCTCGCTCTGTGTTTCGGGTAAAGTCGAGGCCTCGAACAACGTGGACGACTTGCGCTGCCAAAGGATGCTAGGACACATTTGCGCATTATTTCATCCCAATCCCAAGAGTACGCTCACCGTTGGACTCGGAGCGGGAACTACGGCGGGTAGTTTTGTGCTCTACCCTGAAGTGGAGAAGATCAGGATTTGCGAAATAGAACCAGCAGTGATCGAGGCCGCTGGCTTTTTTGCGGCTGACAATGACGATGTAGTCAATGATCCTAGGACAGAAATAATCATCGACGACGCCCGCCATTACATGGCTACGACCAAGGAAAAATTCGACATCATCTCTTCGGACTCCATCCATCCTTGGGTCCGCGGGTCGGCGATCCTCTATTCCCAGGAATACTACGAACTCTGTAAATCGCGTCTCAAACCTGGCGGAATCATGGTACAGTGGATTCCACTCTACCAAACCGACTTTCAGACAGTCTCCTGCGAATTGGCAACATTTCTAAGCGTGTTTCCCTCGGCAACTCTCTGGTCGAGTGGATCGGATCGGAGGTTTGGATACGACATCATTGCCGTCGCGCAAGCTGAAGAATCTCCCATTGATTTGGAAGCCGTCCAAGCGAGAATCGATAATAACCCAGAACTTAAATCAGATCTCGCGGAGGTTGATATAGACTCGGTTGTTAAATTGTTTGAGCACTACGTTGGTTGTGGCAAAGATCTGGCAACGATGCTACAAGACGCCCAGATCAATCGCGAAGCCACTCTCAAGTTAGAATACATGGCAGGAATGGCATCTTACATTCAAGAACCCGATGCGATCCTTCGCCTGATTCTGAGGCCGCTTCGCTATCCGACGGAGTTGCTGGCCAACGATGAAAGATTTTACGAAGGGATACATTCCGTTCTTGGTTTACCGCTGCCGGAAACGCGTAATTGAGATGAGATGTTTTTCAGGTTTTTGTCGAACGAAATACTATGTTTGAGACTCGAATTATCCACGTGGGATTGTTTTGCCTAGCAAGCTTGTTGCCTGCTGGGCAATTGCGCGCCGCGGAACCGCTTGCTTTCTCACCGGAGGTGGCTGGGGTATTGAACGAGTCCTATCCTCGTGGGGTGGGTGATCTGCGGGAAATTGAGAAGCAGGTGCAGCTTGTGGCTGCGCAGGCTGTGCCAGCGACAGTTGAAGTGGAGGTGGGACGCAACATCGGCAGTGGTGTGATTGTTTCCAAAGAAGGACTGGTACTGACGGCGGCGCATGTAATTGGGCGGGCTGGACGCCCCGCGACGTTGGTGTTGGCAGACGGTCGGCGGTTGAAGGGGCGGACGCTGGGAGCCCATCATTTGATGGATGCGGGGATGGTGCAAATAACTGATCCTCCCGAGGACCTGCCTTTTGCTCCGCTCGCGCAGGATGAGTCCATGGAGGTCGGGCAATGGGTTGTGGCTACCGGTCAGCCCGGGGGAATTCTAGACGATCGCTCTCCGCCGGTGCGACTGGGGCGAGTGTTGGCGACGGGTGGACAATGGATTTGCACCGATTGCACTTTAGTGGGAGGCGATTCAGGGGGACCGCTCTTCAACATGCATGGTGAAGTTATGGCAATCCACATGAGCATTGGTCCAGAGGTCGTGCATAACTTCCATGTTCCCGTGACCGAGATTCGGCCTGTGTGGGAGAAAATGTTGAGTGGTAAAGTATGGGGTGGCGATGTCGCGAAGCAGAAAACTGATAGCGGGCGTGCCGTGTTGGGTCTGGCGGGGCGTACGGTGGGGGATCGTTGTGAAGTGACGCAAGTCTTTACCGGGTACCCTGCCCAGGGGGCAGGGATACTACCGGGAGATCAAATCGTGGCGGTCGATGGGCAAGCAATTGATTCGATAATCGAACTCACAAAGCTCGTTTTTTCCAAATCACCTGGCGACACGATTCGTCTCGAAATCTTTAGGAACTTGCGGCCCTTGGAAATTGATGTCGTGTTAAGCGCGATTCGAGATCCCTTGCCCGGAAGTCTTGATCCTGCTTCTGGTGAAGAAGAGCAGGAGCAACCATGATGAGAACTCGTATGCAATTATTCACAGCAATGGGAGTTTTCGTGATTTGCACAGCGGTTGGTAGTTTACTCCCCGCACAAGTCATTGATGAATCCGGAGTGGCAGTTCATAACTATCCGACGGAGCGTATTACGGTTCCCAGTCGGCGATTTGCTCATGGTCCTCATGTGCGTGCTGCTTTTCGTGAGGTCGTCTCGGAAGTGCGAGAGGCCATCGTAGAAATTAGGAGCGAAGGTCGCCAAGTTGCGTTGGGTGGAGTGGTGGGGCCAGATGGTTGGATTCTCACCAAGGCAAGTGCTTTGGTGGGGCCTATTACCTGTCGTTTTTTCGACGGGCGTGAGTTGGATGCGCGCATCGTGGGGGCGAGTCGCGAATTCGACGTGGCGATGCTCAAAGTGGCTGCCAAACAACTTCCTACTCTTGTCATCTCGGATACCGTGGTGCCGGTGGTCGGTTCGTGGTTGGCGTCGGTCGGGATGGATAGCTATCCGATCGCCGTGGGTATTGTGAGCGTTGAGCCGCGAGAGATTCCTCATCAGGCGGGTATTCTGGGAATTCAACTTGACGCGGTGTCGGGGCAAGCGCTGATCGTACGCGTGTTTCCTGGCTCGGCTGCCTCCAAAGCAGGATTGTTGGTCAACGATGTTATCCTGGAGATTGATGCCGTGGCGACTCCCACCCGCGAGTCATTGGTCCGACGTGTGCAAGAGTTCAATCCAGGAGATCATGTCAATGTAAAAGTCAAGCGCGGTGAGGAGCAGCTCACTCTGGATACAATATTGATGGGCAGGTTCCCTGGGCTGATGCCTTCGCGGAATGAATTCCAAAACCGGCTTGGCAGCGGCCTGAGCGAGCGTCGTTTTGGGTTCCCCAGTGCGTTTCAGCATGACACTGTCATCAATGCTTCTGCCTGCGGCGGGCCGGTTGTGAATCTTGACGGCGAGGTGGTGGGCTTCAACATCGCCCGTTCGGGTCGCACGGAAACTTATGCCATCACGGCCGCTTCCATCTCTAAGCTGCTCTATGAGTTGATGTCGGGGAATTTGGAACCCGAGCTAGAGGCTGAAGCCGCTGCGCCGCCAGCTGATAGGTTGGAGGAAAGCAAAACGAAGTCGGAAGAAAGTCCGCTGGTGCCTCTTGTACCTGCTGGGGTACCATGAGGGGAAATATGAGGAATGCAGGAATGGGGGAATTGTACTGCTCAACCATTTGGTGAAAGGGGGTGAACAATGGGTGTGCGTTATCGTAAACATACTGAGTTACCGGTCTACCAACCGGGGTTCTCTTTGGCTGGTAATGGTTTGCAATTCGTTGTCGAGTGCGAGTACTTCGAGCGCGATTCTGTATACGAAATATGACGAAGTCCTTGCCCAAATCATCACACTAGTCCACAACGCGGATCAGTGGGTTCTCCGCGACACTCGTAACCCATCACACATTTGGTTCTAGCCGTTCCTTCATTCCCCAATTATCCCCTATGTCAGAACTTGTACGGCAAGAAATCATGTCGATGGCCGATCTGGTCGTTGTGAAGGTTGGCACGCGTGTGCTGACCGACTCCGACGGTATGCTCGATAAGAGTCGCATCGATAGTATTGCTGGACAAATTGCGCAGCTGTGGCAGGCTGGGAAGAAATGTGTTGTGGTGAGCAGCGGGGCGGTCGGGGCGGGACTGGGTCGCCTGGGACTGAAGCAACGGCCCACCGATCTTGCGCAACTCCAAGCAGCCGCGGCCATTGGGCAAAGCGTGCTCATCGAATCGTACAACCGGTCTCTCGAACAACACGAATTGCATGCGGCTCAGATGTTACTCACGGCCGAGGACCTCAAGGATCGCACGCGCTATTTGAATGTCCGCAATACGCTCTTTGCCCTGTTCGAATCAAATGCCGTCCCGATCATCAATGAGAATGATACGGTCAGCGTCGAGGAACTGAAGTTGAGCTTTGGGGATAATGATCGCTTGGCTGCATTGGTGACCAATCTCATTCGGGCCCCGCTGTTGGTTCTGCTTTCGGATATCGACGGGGTATACTCGGGTGATCCTAAGGATTCGGCTTCGCAGGTGCTATCTGTGATCACAGACGTGACAGCGGCCCAAGCACAATTAGTACGCGATGATCCGCATCGTCCAGGGATGCGACTAAGCACAGGAGGCATGACGAGCAAAATGACCGCGGCACGGATTGCGACTTCGGCTGGCGAAAACGTGGTGATAGCCAACGGTCGCCACGACAATGTGCTCTTGGATATCATGGCTGGCAGGGATGTCGGCACGCTGTTTCTGGCCGAGGGCCCCGCGGTCGATTCCCGCAAGCGGTGGATAGGTTGGAGTGCCAGCCCCAACGGAAAATTATTGCTCGACGCGGGTGCTTGTCGGGCACTTGCTTCGGGTGGTCGGAGCTTGCTCGCCGTGGGGGTTGCCAAGGTGGAGGGCAATTTCGTCAAAGGGGACGTGGTATCACTTTGCGACGAAGCGGGCGAGGAGTTTGCCCGGGGTTTGAGCAACTATCCTGCCGACGAAATGCGCTTGATTGCCCGTCAGCCGAGCGAACGCATCGCCGAACTCCTGGGCCATCGCCCGTACTACGAAGTGGTGCATCGGAACAATCTCATTGTATTGGGTTAGTCTAGCAGGATTGTATTGGATAGCCGCGACACAACGTTTCGCCGGGAAAACTACTGGCAATCTCAGCTGCGGTTTCGCAGCGCAAAAACGACAATCTGAATGTTTACGACGTTTTGCGGGCGGCAATGCGAGTGCGTACTGCCAGCGTAACAAGTGCTGACTAGGCTCCACCTTCATCCGCAAGTAGATTCACGCCATCACCAAATCCGTTGGGTCGCGGAGGCGGTAGCCGATACCGCGAACGGTTTGAATCAGATCGGCGTGGGAGTTAAGCTTCTTTCTTAAGGAGCGGATGTGTACGTCGATGGTGCGCTCTAGCACGATGGCATCGTCCCCTAAGGCATCGTCGATCAACTCGGCGCGAGAGAATGCTCGGCCCGGATGACGGACGAAAGCAGAGAGGAGACCGAATTCGCTGGGGGTCAAGTCGAGTGCGACGCCTCCCGCAGTAGCGCGGTGTCGCACGCGGTCGATCATGATACCCTGACTGACGAGGATTTCGCGGTCTGCACTGCCCTTGTCCTTGCGTCGCAACAGTGCGTTGATGCGTTGTAGCAAGACCTTCACACTGAATGGCTTGGTCACGTAGTCGTCGGCTCCGACAGTAAATCCCACCAATTCGTCGCTTTCTTCGGAACGGGCAGTGAGCATCAGAATCGCGAGTTCTCGGGTATTAGGGTCGGCACGCAACTGGCGGCAGACCTCCAATCCGTCAATCATTGGCAACATGAGATCTAGCACGACCAGATCGGGGTTTTGCTCGCGGGCAGAGCGTAGCCCCTGCTGACCATCTCGACTGAGGTGAACCTCGTAGCCCTCTTGTCGCAGATTGTACTCGAGTACTTCTCCGAGGGAGCTATCGTCTTCAACGACTAATATGTTTGCCTTTGCCATCGTGCCAATTCTATTTCTTTAGAAAAAGGTCAAATCCTCATTGCGGTGGCGAGCGATTTCACCGTCCACCAAGTAGATCACATCCTCGGCGATATTTGTGGCGTGGTCGGCAATTCGCTCGACATGACGCGAAGCCGAGAAGTAAAAGAGCGCAGGTTCTATATCGCCGGTATTGCTACGCACCATTTCTTGCAGGTCATCGATCACTTCCCGATTGAGATCGTCCACTTGATCGTCGCGAAGGCGAACCTCACGAGCAAGATCGACATCCAGTCGTACAAAGGCGTCCAAGGAATCACGAACCATCGAGGTGGAGATATCGACCATTTCTTCCAGACGTCCGGGAAAGTGAAACGAGGCGAACTGAACTAGACCCTGAGCCCGCTCGCCAAGATTCACGGCCAGGTCGGCGATTCGCTCCAGGTCGGCGTTGATCTTGAGAACAGTTGCGACGCGACGCAAGTCGACTGCCACGGGTTGATGAAGCGCCAGAATTTTGAGGCATTCTTCTTCAATCCGCACCTCTCCTCGATTCACCTGATCTTCGTCCGCGAGCAGCTTTTCCAGGAATCCCGAATGCGTTTCTGCAATCGCTCGACTGGCTCGCAGGATCATCCCTTCCACGATTGAGGATTGGGCGAGAAGGTCCTGTTCGAGGGCTTCCAAATCACGATTGAGATGTTTTGACATGGGGGGAAGTGGTTAGTGGTTAGGGTAGTCCTTTTTATCCGAAACGGCCAGTGATGTAGTCTTCTGTTTTCTTCTCGCCGGGCTTGGTGAACATTTCGGTGGTGGGTCCTACTTCGACGAGGTGTCCTTCGTAGAAGAAGGCCGTCTGGTCCGAAACCCGAGCCGCCTGCTGCATATTATGCGTAACGATGACGATTGTGTAGTTAGCCTTGAGTTCAAAAATCAAGTCTTCGATCGCAGCGGTTGATTTGGGGTCCAGGGCTGATGCCGGTTCGTCCATGAGCAGCACGGCTGGATTGGTTGCCAGGGCCCGGGCAATGCAAAGTCGTTGTTGTTGCCCCCCCGAGAGTTGCAATGCCGAGTCGTTGAGACGATTTTCCACCTCATCCCAGAGGGCAGACTGATGAAGGCATCTTTCAACGATCTCGTCGAGCACAGCCCGCTTCTTTACGCCAGCCACTCGAGGTCCGTAGGCCACATTTTCGTAAATCGATTTAGGGAAGGGGTTCGACTTTTGAAACACCATTCCGACTCGCTTACGGAGTTCGACCACATCGGTTCCACGCTGGTAGATGTCGATGCCATCGAGCAGTATTTTACCTCTCAGAACAGTTTCATCGATCATATCGTTCATGCGATTCAGGCAGCGGAGGAAGGTGCTCTTACCGCACCCCGAAGGGCCAATCAAGGCGGTGACGCAGTTTTCTGGCATGTCGAGCGTAATGCCATGGAGGGCTTGATGCGTGCCGTAAAAGAAATCCACGTTGCTGGCGGAAACTTTCTTAACACGATGAGCAAGATCCGGCTCATTGCGATCCGATGCCGAACGTCGCACAACTGGGGTCGAAACACGGATGGGAGTCGAAGCCGCTTCGCTCATGGGAGATACCTCTTCGGCTTGCAAGATGTTAGCAGCCATTTTTTCAGTACTCAGTTTGAAGTGAATTGTTAGTGATTGAGTGGATAGGCGATTCAATCAACCGTCGTTTCGAGGTGCGCCAAGAAATCTGGCCAGATCCCTCGGAGTACCTAGGGATGACAAATTGCATTGCTCACCATTTAACCTTTTTACTGAATCTTTGCCGGAGTAGGACTGCCAGGGCATTCATCGATATGAGTACAACCAAGAGCACAATAATGCCTGCGGCTGCAACTTCGTGGAATCCTTTTTGGGGTTGGTCGGTCCAGTTGAAAATCTGGATTGGTAGCGCACTGAACTCATCGGTCAGCAAGTTCTGGGGAGTGAAGCGCACGTAAGTCGCCGCCCCGATGGCCACCAGGGGGGCCGCCTCGCCCAGTGCTCGGGACAACGACAGAATCACACCTGTCATAATTCCGGGGAGGGCGACCGGTAGTAGTTGATGCCAGATCGTTTGCCAGCGGGTTGCGCCCAGAGCGTAGGAAGCTTGGCGAATTGTGCTCGGTACTGCCCGGAGCGATTCTTGAGCTGAGAGAATCACAATCGGCAGAACGACCAGCGTCAAAGTAAGGCCCCCCGCGATGACGCTGCGATTCAGATGCATCATGCGGACGAAAAGTCCCAGTCCCAAGATTCCATAAACAATGGAAGGGACTCCCGCGAGGTTGGCGATATTAATCTGCACGAGGGTTCGCCAGCGACTTGGGGGGGCATATTCCTCAAGATAGATGGCAGCACCCACCCCTACTGGAACGGAAAGCACGGCCGTGACACCAATCAAGTAAAGGCTACCAATCAATGCCGACCAGATACCACTTTTCTCAGCAAACCGGGATGGCCAACTAGTGAGGAAATTCCACGAGAGGGAGCCCCAGCCGTAGCTGAAGACATTCCACAGTAGGAGAAGCAGCACCGAAACGCTTAGCAAGGTGCAGAACCCACAGAGCAGGGCAAAGCACTTAGAGGCAAACTTAGCATAGGGTCGACCATTGGAGTGTTGGGCGAGGTTCATTCGTATTTCTCCCGCACGCGAGACAAAATCCATTGTGCGATCACGTTTAAGAGCAATGTGAAAATGAACAGCGTGAGGCCGACGGCAAAAATAGTGCGATACTCCAGTGTGCCAGCTGGGGTGTCTCCCTGGCTGACTTGCACGATATAGGCCGTCATAGTCTGGATACTTTCAAGCGGATTAAGTGTCAATCTGGGGGTAGCCCCGGCTGCCAGAGTCACAGCCATTGTTTCGCCTACTGCCCGGGCTATTGCCAGCAGAAATGAAGCCATGATTCCAGACATGGCGGCCGGTACGACTACCCCGATAGTCACATCGAGTTTAGTTGCTCCGAGGGCATAGGCCGCCTCACGCAGGGAGCGGGGGACGCTGCGGAGGACGTCCTCACTGAGCGACACAATCGTCGGCAAGATCATGAATCCAACAACAATACAGGCATTAGCGGCATTGAACAAATCAGCACTGGCAAACAGGCTCTTGATGATAGGTGATACGAAAACAACAGCCAGATATCCGAACACCACCGAAGGAATACCTGCTAACACCTCGAGTAAAGGTTTCACGATGTCTCTAACAATTGGCGAGGCATACTCGCTAAGAAAAATTGCCGTACCTAAACCAATGGGTATGGCGACCAAAGCAGAACCGGCGGCTACCAGAAAAGTACCGCAGAACAACGGGAGAATGCCAAAGTGCTGGGGTTTTAAGAGAGGTGACCATTTGGTGCCGGTGAGAAACTCCCAGACAGATACATCGCGGAAAAACTGCAGCGATTCGATCAGTAGCACCAGGACGATTCCCACGGTGGTGATGATCGAGACGACAGCGCAGGCCAGCAGCATTAAATGCAGAAACCCTTCGAAGACTACACGAAAACTCTTGCGTCCGCTGGAAGCGATCAATGTTTCAGTTGTAGCGAGGGACGGCATCGTGAGTTAATGGGGAGTGCAAGTGACGCTACTCAGACACATGAAGTATGACAATGAATTAAGATCTATTAAGAGCTGCTTGAAGCAACTTAGCGTTTTCCTCAGCCACCTCTTTTGTAACGGGAACGTATCCAACTTCGCCGGAGAGTTGGTCTACATTGTCCAGGTAGAAGTTGACGAATTGCGCGACTTCCGGCCTGGTGAGTGAGTCCTTGCTCACATAGATATACAGGGGACGAGAAAGCGGGGCATAAGTGCCGTCTCGGACGGTCTTCTCGCTGGGAGCCACACAGTCGGTGCCGTTGTTAACTGATAGTAACTTCAATTGGTCCTTGTTCTCAGCAAAGTATGCATAGCCAAAATATCCTAGAGCTCCTTTGTCGGCAGCCACGCCGCGAACAAGGGCATTGTCGTTTTCGCTGGCAGTGTAGTCGGGGCGACTGGCGCGGGCTTCGCCCACGATGGCCTCGGTGAAGTATTCAAAGGTTCCCGAGTCAGTGCCTGGTCCGTAAAGCTTTAACTCTTCTTCGGGCCAGTCAGGGTTCACGTCGCTCCACTTGGTGATCTGACCATCGCTCTCAGGGCGCCAGATGTTTTTCAGTTGCTCGACGGTAATACAGTCACACCAATCGTTATCTGGATGTGCCACCACGGCCATGCCATCAAAGGCGACTGTTAGTTCCACGAATTCGACGCCGTTCTCTTTGCAGGCTTCGAGTTCGGAATCTTTGATCTTACGTGACGCATCGCAGATGTCGACTTCGCCAACAGTAAACTGCTTCATCCCGCCACCGGTTCCCGACTGCTTCACAGGAACTTTGATCTTGGGAAAAGCTTCTCCAAATTCCTCGGCGACGGCCATGGAGATCGGAAAGACGGTACTTGAGCCATCGATACGAATGCTGCCAGTGGGTGTAGCGTTTGGATCGGAAGAAAAGGTATCGGAGTCACTAGGAGCTGATTTGCTGCAACCAGTGACTAGGATCAGATTTGCCAGTAACACGATGGCATAACCATTGAGAATTTTCACGTTAATTCCTTTTCAATCTGCGAGTTTCCTAGCACCCTATTCTTATGGAATACTGTAGCCGTAGATTGTGAAGAAACTGTGAAGAATTCTTCACAGACTGGGAATCTCAGCAGAGGAGCTAATAAGCAGAAAATCTGCCAAGTTCCAATGAAATGACTTGTATTTATCGCTTTTCCCGGAACGGGCGTGGTGCTATGCAGCTCTGCTCGAATCACGAACTTGTTTGAGGAATGTGGGAATCAGCCAGTCGCAGCCGAACTGCAAAGGTGCTTCCCTGGCCGGGGCTGCTTTCGACAGAAATACTCCCCTGCATGGCATTGCAGAGATGCTTGACGATCGCCAGACCCAGGCCTGTCCCACCCAGTTCGCGAGAGCGGGCTTTGTCCACTCGATAGAATCTCTCGAAGAGTCGGTCGTGATGTTCTGGGTCGATGCCGCTGCCCGTGTCAGAGACTTCAATCACGGCTTTGTCACCTTCGGTGTGGCAGCCAATCGTAACTGTACCTCCCTCTGGGGTGTACTTGATCGCATTGTCGACCAGATTGTTCAGTATTTGCAAAAGGCCCTCTTCCTCGGCCCTTACATGGAGAGAAGTATCCGTGACTTGGTTTATGAGAGTGACCCCCCCTGCCCTGGCACGTTCTTCGTAGTCGTGGATACAAGCATGCACAACTTTATGGATTGGGAGATTGCTGAATTCAAGCGTAGTTTGCCCGGATTCGATCCGTGCGATACTCAGCAGATCGAGTATCAGTTCATGCAGTCGAGTCGACTGATCGTCGATTCGTGTGAGAAAGTGGCGGACATGCTCATGGTCGTTCAATGCGCCGTTGAGCAAAGTTTCGGTATAGGCCTTGATCGAGCTAAGTGGCGTCTTGAGTTCGTGGGACACGTTGGCGACGAATTGTTGCCGCAAGCCCTCCAGCCGTTTCAGTTCTGAGATGTCGTGCAAAACGAGCACGACTCCCGCTGGCGGAATACCGGCGAGTTGTGTGGCTTGGACTTCCAAAGTCAGGGGGCTTTTCTTGGTCTGCCAGGCGATTTCGCCCCGAACTGGCTGATCGCTTTTGAGAGCTTGCTGGACAATCGCGCGAAGCTCGTGGCTGCGGACCACTTCGAGTAGCGGGAGTCCGGCAACATTGTCGGGTGAGAATCTTAGTTTCTTCCCGGCAGCCGAGTTGGCAAATAGCACGTGTTCCTGGCGATCGACGGCGATGACTCCCTCGACCATCCCTTCGAGTACGGTTGTTTGTCGTTCGATGCTCTCGCGAAGCTGGGTTTCCCGGGTTCCTAGCTCGCTACTCATTCGCTCAAAGGAACGAGCAAGTCTTCCCAAATCGTCGTTGGATTTTACACGAATTCGTTGTGAATATCGCCCTTCTGCTACTGCCTCGGCAGCTTCGGTGAGCACATTGATCGGGCTTACCAACCGTTTCGTGAGCCAATAGGCGACGATCAGGGATGTGAGAGCTACCCCAAGTCCAACCAAAGCGATCAGTTTATGGATCGATGCCACCTGTTCATTGAGAGGTACGACAGGAAGTGCAGCCCGAACGAAACCGACAGTATCTTCACCATTGCGGATTGATAGATTGTAGTAAAGAAATGGAATCCCCAGTGTCGGACTTTGACGGCGGGATTGGCCTTCGCCGTTGCGTGACGCTTGGACGAATTCCTTGCGAGCCAGATGATTTTCCATCGCATTTACGGAATCGAGTGAATCCTGCTCGGAGTCGGCAAGCACGTTTCCTTTGACGTCGACGATAGTGAAGCGGATGTTCGTAGAAGCGCCGATCCTCCGCAATTTCTCTTGCAATTGCTGGCGATCACCGTCGGCAAAATCAGTGCCGATATCTTCCCTCACCAAAGCAGCGGTATCACGGAGGCGATGTCGGGCTTGCTCGACCAGTTGCTCTTCCTGCCAGCCCGAAACAATCAACACGCACGCGCCGACTGCAAGGATGACAAGTGCCGCTGAGGCGATAAAGAGTTTCCAAAATAAGCGGGAGGACCACATGCATGCTATGTTGGTCGCTAGCGATTCTTTGAGCAAGGCTTAATTTGAGAGAATTGTGAAGTCACACGACAGTTTAGGAAATGACCAATTTCCACTTTCCGATGACCAATTGCGAGGCAGGAAGTTTTAACGCCAATGGTAATGGGCTTTCGAAATTGGTCATTCAACCGGAGGATCTTCAGTCTTTGCGGACTTCAGTGATTATTTAATCCCTGCGAGTGATTCGGCAACGTTGAGGGTGTGATCGCTGACGCGGACGTAGGAATTGAGTGCTGAAGTAAACGCCACGTTGACGTAGGGCTCGATTTTTTCATCGGTCATCTGTTGCAGATGTTCTTTGCGGAGTGTGCGGACAAGATGCTTGATCTCACCGCGCATGGTGTTGGCCTTGGTGATTACTGCCGAGTTGCGTTGGATGCAGGCATCAATCACCATCTGCATGTATCCAGCGACCGTATCGTGGAGGTGTTTCAGTTGTTGGCGCATTTTGTCGTTCATGACGTGCCCCTGGTCGTTGAGCTTTATCTGGAATTTCAGAATGCTGGCGATGTAATCGCTGATGGATTCGAACTCATCCGCCATGCGGAGTTGACGGCGGCCTTCGTCGATCACATCGTGCGGTAAATTGGCTGCCAATAAGTCGGAAAGAAACCCAACGATTTCATCTTGGATCGTGTCGAGGACTTCTTCGCGATGAAAGAGCTTCTGCGTCAGTCTGCGGTCGGGCTCACCATTCTGTTGAGATAGTTCGGCGAGCCAGAGCATCATCTTCTTACAGCCATCTGCCATTCGTAGCACCTCGACACGTGATTGCTCGATACCCATGACGGGAGTATCTAGCATGCGAATATCGAGTCGCGTAAGGTGCGGTTTCTCCTTGTGAGCCTTCTGAGGTACGATCCGCTCTAAGAGTTTGCCTAACAAGCCGGCAAAGGGGAAGAACACAATGGTATTTACGAGATTAAAGCAGGTGTGAACTGCGGCAATGCGTACCGTCATGTCGATGGCCTCGCCGACTTTGCCCTCTACTCCTGCAAGTGATCGTATGAAAGGCAGATTAAACATACCATCAATCATTTCAATGTACCAAGGAAAAATTGCCGTGATCCAGGCAACTCCTATTAGATTAAAGAGCACATGAAAATAGGCTGCTCGGCGCGCGTTGGTTGTGGCTCCAAAGGAGGCGAGCCAAGCGGTGATCGTTGTTCCAATGTTTTCGCCAAGCACCAATGCTGCGGCCGTCTCGAAGGGAATTACGCCGATCGTGGCCAGGCTAATCGTGATTCCCAACGTGGCCGACGACGATTGCACAATGAAGGTAAGGATGCAGCCGACGGCGGCACACTTCAGGACTCCCAGGTAAGAATGAGCGTCAAAGCGAGCAAACCAAGCCTCAAAGTCGGGCAGGTCCTTAACCATTGCGAAGCCATCTTTCATCAGCTCCAGACCAAAGAACACCATCCCCAGTCCCATGATCGCCAGGGCAGCAAAGCGGACACTTTCTCGCCGAGGAAACAGGTAACCAAAGGCTCCAAGTCCCAGCATGGGTAGCCCATAAACGCCAATCTTGAGGGCGAGGATCCATCCGGTGATCGTGGTGCCGATGTTGGCTCCCATGATTACGCCGATAGCCTGGGCCAGGTTCATGAAGCCGCTGTTGACGAAACCTACGACCATGACGGTAGTAATAGAACTTGATTGGACGAGCATCGTGACCAGCGTTCCTACGCCGACAGCCATTAGGCGGTTGTCGGTCACTTTGCTGATCATACGTCGCAGGCCACTACCTGCGATGGCTTGTAGCCCTTCGGACATGTTCTTCATACCCAAGAGAAAAATGCCGAGTCCTCCCACTACGGTCAGACCGAGCGACAGATAATCAGGCTGCCAGACGGTGCCAGTGAATCGCGCATCGACCATCACTTGGGTAACAGGATTCAGGGCGCGCACCGTGATTTCGGTACTTCCCTCCTTCTTCCATTCCAGAATCAACTGCTCCCCGTCGAAGCTTGTGTCGGCTATCTTGGATTTCGTGTTGTGAACGACAGATAACTCAAGCGGCTCACCAGTGTCGACTGAAGTACCTTTGAATACCTCTCTTAGATTGATGACCGTATTGGGGGCACCGTGGAGGACCTTGCAGTCGGGGAGAAGCCTTTCGCTGGTGCGATTTATTGCCTGCTTTTCAGGAGCTTGCTCCACGTCCTGGGTATCTTCAGGCTCTGAAGCAATCAAACAGCCTGCAGGGAAGATAGTCAAGCATAGACCGAGGGCAAGTATCGCAATGCGCACCATGAGCGCTGTTTCTCCTCAATCAGGCCTGTCGATAGTGCAGATGAATCCGCCTGGAAAGTTGGTAGATTCGCGGAAGCCCGCCCGGCCAGTGTGAAAAATTCCTAACGTGAGTGATTGCCAAATAAGTGCCCGGTTTTTGCCGAACTTTCACTATTTCTTCATGCAATCTTAACTGGCCAGATGGGGATCGCCTAGGGACTGATAGGCAGATCGCTCAAGGACTCGTCAAAATATGGCTTCGTAAGGGGTTAGGTGTAGCGAACATCCTGGAATTGCGGCTCAAAAAAGGCTGGCAAAAGCGCATCGACCCGCAAGAGTCCCGTTCTGGTAAGTTCCACGCGGCGATCTGAGAGCATGAGATACCCGGCATCCTGGTGTTCCTGCCAGACGTCTCCCCACTGGGTGAGAATGTCGCAACCGAATTTTTTCTGAAAATAATCTGCATCCAGGTATCCCCGTTTGAGTTGCAGTATCATCTCGCGAACCAGGGCCTGATGGGGCGTAATTTGCAGGGCTCGGCCGAGAGGAAGTTGGCCTCCTTCTAGGGTGCCGCAGTAATCTTCCCACTCAGGCAAATTCTGATAGTGAACCCCGGAGACATGTCCGAAGCTGGCGATGCCAGTGGCCAAGAGGTCACTGCCGCGCCAGAGGTTGTCGCGATAACTGAAGTTAACCGCAGTGGGATTCTTCACCATCGTGTAGGCACTCGACGGGCTGAAGCCGGCGGCATGAAATTGGTCAAAGGCATAATCGACCCAGCGACGCTTAGTCGGCCAATCGGCAACGGGGGTATCAATTTGGTTGCCGAGGATGTCTTGGGAGTAGACCG
This sequence comes from Bythopirellula polymerisocia, assembly GCF_007860015.1. GTDB lineage: Bacteria > Planctomycetota > Planctomycetia > Pirellulales > Lacipirellulaceae > Bythopirellula > Bythopirellula polymerisocia. The sequence continues at coordinate 96,203 of NZ_SJPS01000006.1, read as the reverse complement.
TGTTGAAGGGCAACTCCATCTGGTAGATAGTGACGCTGTCCGGATCGAGATCGATTGCGCGTTTTACGGTCGTTTGCCATTTTTCGTCGGTATCGCCAACCATGCCGGCAATCAGGTCGATGTTCGTGTTGGAGAAACCGGCGGCTTGAATCCAGGGCCAGGCGCGATCTATCTCCATCGATTCATGCGCCCGGCCATTGTCGCGTAAGATTTCGTCGTCGAAGTGTTCGACACCCAAGCTCAGTCGCGTGACTCCCAATTCACGCAGGGTATGCACCTTGGGTTCGCTGAGTGTACCGGGTTCGCACTCGAAGGTAACTTCCTCGGCGTGGTCCCAGTTGATGTTGGCTCGTAAGCGGTCGACCAATCGCGTGAGTTGTTTTCCACTGAGGAACGATGGGGTCCCGCCGCCGAAGTAGACGAAGCGAAAAGGTCGATTCCCCATCACCGGGAGCTTGCTCACCAGCTCTATTTCCTGCGAGAGGGCGCTGACATAGCGTTCTACTTCGCTGGAGTTCTTGTCGATGAAGACCTTGAAGTAACAGAATTTGCAGCGCTTGCGGCAAAAAGGGATGTGCAAGTAGAGACCCAAAGGGGCGTCCGCCGGGGGACTCTGCATGGCCGAACGGACTTCGTCGAGTTGATCGGCGGACCACTGAGAGAATGGCGGGTAATTGCTGACAAAATAGCTGCCAACTTCTGTCTTGGTGGTTTCCGTTGTCATGTCCTCTTGCCGATCATTTCTCTTTGGTGCCAAAGCAGTAGAGCGTTCCATCGGTGTTGCCGATTACCAAGCGATTGCCTGCCACGGCAAAAGCGGCTTGAAAGTTTCCGCCTGCTTCATAACTCCACAATTCTTTGCCGGTCGAAATATCAACGCGGTGAATCACGCCGCGCTTGGTGGCGAGAAATACGCTGTCGCCGACGATCACTGGTGAGCTTTCCACCGCGCTACGCACTGGGAATGTCCATAGTAGTTTTCCGGTGCCGGGTTCGATTGCGTAAAAGATTTTTCCTTGAGTGCCGAAGACCGCGGCGCGAGAATCAACAGCCGCCGCGGTGTGAATGGGATTGATGTTCTGAGGGTCTTGATGCCGCCAGATAATTTCCATTGCGGGCACACGGATCGCATAAAAGCTGCCTTGCTCGGTTCCAAAAAGTGCATTGCCGTCGAAGACCGCAGGAGTCGCACCCGTTGGTCCATCGATGTCGACCCCGGCGACTTCTTTGCCGGTGGCTATGTCGATTGCATGGACGCGCTCGTCACATCCGGCGAGCAGGACGTGACCTTCGACGACCGTAGGCCAACATCGGAGGGGGGCCTCCATCTGGAATTCCCATTGCAACTCGCCGGTGTCGACGGAGAGTGAAACAAGTTCGCCGGCTTCGGTGGTTGCCAGGACGTGCTCTCCTACGACGTTCGGTGCGGCGTAGGATTCCCCCTGGGCTTCGTATTGCCAGACGAGCTTTCCACTGCTGGCATCAAGTGCGCGAATGATGCCGTTAAAATCACCAATATAGATTCGGCCTTCGTGGAAGGTGGGGCCTGCGATAAAACCACTATTCTCGAAGGTTTGGCGCCAGACTTCGGAGCCGTCCGAGAGAAGGTAGGCATAGAGCGTGCCGTCGTTATCGCCGACATAGACAACCCCCTCCGAAACGACGGCAGTCCCTTCATAGCCACTTTCGAGAAGCGTGTTTTTCCAAAGAACTGTCAAATTTTCGGGTAGAGCTATATTCACTGCCCCGGTGGCCATCTGATTTCCGCGATAGACTGGCCAGTCCTCGGCAATCGACGGAGCGGTAACCAAGGCGACGGCCAGTAAAGTGCAAACAACGAATTCAATAGGCTTGCTCATAGAGCTTCAGCAAAGTGTCTCGGTTTACGGGGACGGGATTGAACGCGGCGGTCCATTGGCAGGATGCCGCTTCGGCCAGGTGTGGCAAGCGATCACGCTCGATTCCACATTCTTGTAGTGTAGCAGGGAGCCCAGCCTGGATGGCGGCATTTCTTAGGAAGTCTGCTAGTTCAGCGGAGCCGCCGTGGGGACAGTTGGATTGGTCAGCGGTCTCGGCCAGTAGTTCTCGATACCAGGAATCACACTCGCTGCCATTGAATCGCACCACATGCGGCAGCATCAATGCGACGGCTACTCCGTGGGCAATTTGGTAAGTCGCTGTCAGCGGATTGGCAAGTGCGTGGGCGGCACCCAGCATGGAATTCTCGATTGCCGAGCCTGCCAAACAAGCACCCAATTGCATATGAGCCCGAGCGGACAGATTGTCAGGCTCCTCAAGTACTTGCAAATAGTGTGGGGCTAATTCCTGCCAGGCACGGCGGCTAAAGTCGCATGAGATTTCGCTCCTCTTGGTCGTAACGTAAGTCTCGACGGCATGTGACAGAGCATCGAAGCCGGCGAGAGCCGACACGCGGGGAGGTTGGGTCAACGTTAACTCAGGATCGAGAATCGCGATGCGAAAAGCGGCCTGACGATCTCCACACGCCATTTTAACGTGCGTCGCGGCATCAGAGATGAGTGCAAAGGATTGAGTCTCGCTCCCTGTACCTGCCGTGGTAGGGACCGCGATCATCGGCAAGAGCGGGCCAGTCGCCTTGCCGATGCCCCAGTAGTCTTGCATGCGTCCGCCACAGGAGTAGAGGAAATTAATTCCCTTGGCGCAGTCCATAGAGCTACCGCCACCGAGTCCGACGATTAATTCAGGTTGAAATTCTTTCGCGACAACCAAACCTGCTTCGACGTTGTCTGTGGTGGGGTTCTCCTGGACTCCATCGAACAGACAGGTGTCGAGATTCGCGTCGTTCAAGCTCTTAATTCCATGTTTCGTGTGCCCTGCTCCAATGACACCAGGATCACTCACAACCAAAACTCGCTTCACCTTCAACTCGAGGGCAAGCCGCCCAAGTTCGGTGACCTTCCCCACACCGGATTCGATTCTTGTTGCAGATTGAAAGTTTACGAGTGTCATAATTCCATTCATGAGCCTCTGACAAAGGGGACATGCTGCTTCTTAAGATATAATTTCGAGCTTCACAGCAAGTCACAAAAAGTAGCATGTCCCCTTGTTATTACGTGAGTTGCATAGCACGGCTTCGGTACAGAAACTCGATGAGGTTGCCTTCGTGAGGTTGGAGCCAATCGACTTGAGGAGTGGGAATCGGACCGAGGTTGAGTCGGTCGATATGAGTGCAGGCAATGAGGTCACGCCTAAACGTTTCGTCATTGGTAATCGCTGTGCCAACCAAGGTGGGCCCGATGTGGGCAATCATTTCTGCTTGAGGGCAGCGAACAACGCTTACCAAGGGAAACATATACTCGACGTTGGCAGCGGGCGAGTCTGGGCTTTCGCATTCCAGCACCGTGGGAAGCAGGTAATCACAGGTTTCGCGCTCAACCAGGCGAGAACCGAAGTTGGCCGTGGCATGGCGGGCGGCGCTCGATTCGATGAACTTTTCGATTGACTTCCAAACGGCTGGGGCCACGTTGGGAGTCGTGAATGCTGCTAGGCATGCTTGTGGGTCATCCGGGGGGAGTATGTTTATAGACCCCATCTTCTCGGCCAAGGCATCGGCGATCTCCACGGTATGTCGCGCAGCGTAGATGCTCGAACAGTTAATGCAACTCCTTCCACCGTTGCGCACCACGCTGTCGACCATCATGTCGACATAGCGTGGCCAATCATCGACCACGTCATCGCCTAGGAGAATCTTGCTGTAGCCGGGGCCGTGGACCTGCACCTGGGGATTGCCAGCATATTGCTCGATAGTTTGCGGGCCACCGAAAATCATGCTGCGACGGTGCGAGGCTAGGATTGCGCCTCCCAGTTCGGCGCCCGGACCGGGGTAGAGCGAAAATGCCTCTGCGGGGATCCCAGCCGCAATCATCGCGGCGGCGACTCGATAGGGTGTCCAAGGTTCTTGCGAGCCGGGTTTGAGAGCCAGTCCAATTTGCAAAGGAATCACTGGGAGCCACAGCGTATGAACGCCGGGCGAGTTCGAGGGAAGCACGGCGCCCAATACATCGGTTTGAGCCTGATAGCTCACAGTCACACCGCGACCTTCATCACCATACCCGCGCGCGAGAATATTGAGATCAAGTCCGCGCGTGAGTGCATCAAGAATCTTGTCGATGTTCTTGAGTACGAAGGCGTTTTTTGTGACGTTCGCCTGGCACATGGAGAGTGGCATGCCCGTAGTGGCGGATTGCTGGGCAACAAAGTCGGTCGGCGACTGCTGGCTATCGCCCACAGTAAGCGTGCCGTTCTCAAAAAGCTCGCCAGCGTGCTTGCATTTTTCGATAAGCTCCGCCGGCGAGAGTTCCCGTAGCACTTCGCGGGCTCTTCTGGCCTGCCGCGCATCGCGACGGATGATTCCCGCGCCCACAGTATGCACCTTGGCAACGGGCTCGCCGGTCAGAAAATGTGAAATTTCTTCGACTTCGAGAGATTCGTAATCCTTGCCCCAACGAATAGCAGGAAGAATGATCATTGATAAATGTCGAGGGTTGAATGTAGATCTCTTGCTAGTAAACGCCAACCGTCGTGCTATCTGCTAAGCGACTAAATGGCCGGACGCCGCTGACGCCGTCCCACGGATATTGTTCGCAGGGAGGCTCGCGTTCTCCTTCGTCACGCTCTAGGAATCCGGGAACGAAGAATTCCTGGGTGAGAGTTGTCAGTTTCACTCGGCCTGTTCCTCCGAATTCCACGAGGTGATCGGTATCGTCAAAGTCGACCACTTCGATTACCGCGCGGGGTTGGGGGGCGTGGTATGATATCTTGTACCCATTATCCTTGGTGACCGGTTCGCTGCAGGCAAGGCCCATAAGCGTGTTGCCATAGGTGGGGGTCATGTAGATGCCACTCTGTTCGGGAGGTCCACCAAACAGCTCTTCGACACAGAACTTGGTCCACTGTGGGGTGAACTCGGTGCCGCCTGAGAAAATGCCCGTGATGCCCATTTCACCGAGGGTTGTCCCCTGCTCTTCCAGTTCCAGGCACAAGGCTTCGATCAACTTAGGCGTGCCGAACATGCACTTTACATCGTGGCCGGCACCGAGGATGGAAATTGCCTGCTCGATGCAGTGCTTTTTGTACGCTTCGAGATGCTCCATCCAGCCTTTCTTGATGAGCTTGATCACCCAGCGGGGGTCGAGATCGATGCAAAAGCAAATACCACCGCGATGTTGAGCGAGATGCTCCACAGCCAGCCGAAGCCTGCGCGGACCCGAGGGGCCGAGCATCAACCAATTGCTGCCGCGGGGGAAATACTTGTCGGGCAAGGTATCGCTGAAGAGCGAGTAGTCGGTGCGAAAATCTTCCATCGCAATCCGACTCTTGGGGATGCCGGTCGTGCCGCCAGTTTCGAACACATAGACAGGTTTACCCGCGAGTCCTTTGGGCACCCAGCGATCAACGGGTCCACCTCGCAACCACTCATCTTCAAACGGGTCAAACTTTTTCAGGTCATCGAAAGAGTGAATCTCTGTAAGTGGATCGAATTTGAGCTTCGATTTTTTCTCAAGCCAAAACGGGCAGCCTGTTGAATCGTGAAAGTGCCACGCCACAGTTTCTACAGTGTGGGCATCAAGCTTTTCGCGCGCTTGGTCAATTTCAGCAGCTGAAGCAGGAGCGGAAGGATTCATGGGAAAGCATGAGGCGGGGAGCTGTCGAGGGGGGGAACAGGTATGTTCTTCAAAATAGACCACTGCACAATAGCTGGCAAGGCATGATCTAGGCCAGAACAAGCTGTGCGCAGCTCCAGCTAGGTTTCACTCCAAGCTTAGACTTGCCGGAAAACCGAGTTACTCGTTCCGGACTATGGATAAATCAAGCAGCTACGCGGGATCGGCTTGAGAAGCGGCATTGGGAGTGCTGCTTAGTTGTGAGAGGACTTGAATGACGCCATTGAGATGGGCCAGACGCGGGCCGAAACGGTCTACGAACTCGTTGAGTACGAATTCGGCATCGACCAACTCTTCGGCCGACTCGTTGATCTCGTCGGTCATGCGATCTAGATAATCGACCTGCACACGGCTGAGAACTTCGGCGGCTTGCCGACATGATTCAGACAAGCGTGGATTGGCACTGCGCCACTGATGCAATTCCTGGGAACGCTGCTTATGGGTGGTAGCCATTACGGCAACCAATTCTTCCAAGAGTTCATTCGTGCGGTCCTGTGCTGCCAAGACGTCGCGCAATAACTCTGTTTGGTCCCCTCCTGCACTTGTTGCTCGATGGGAACTGCTTCCCGCGCTGACATCTAACTGAGAAAAAACGGCTGGAAGCGAGTGACTTTGAGACATCGAAGAGTTTTTCCTTTCTTCAGGTCGCGATTAATCGCTACCTATTGCAGACGAGTGTGCCCATGCAATCTGATTAGTCTGATGTTCTTCTTCAATAAAGTATCCTGAAGAGGACAAAATTCACAAGAGGCTGCCCATAAAAACAATGTGTGATATTTTCAACGAGAAGTTCAGCAATCACGCCGAGTGCCAAATTGAAATAAGCAATCGCTGTGGTCAATAATCCTCGTCGAAAGTACGACGGCGATGGGAACCAGCAAGACCGGGCCAAGATGGTCAAGTCAGAGATCGCTCCCCCCCGTGCTATCCTCCATTCTAACGAAACTTGAATAGATTTCTACCATTTGGCCGTCCCGTAAATGTCCTCGGTGAACTAAAGTTGTCCCCCTTGCAGTCCCGATGAGGACAGGGACCTTAATTAGTAAGATGACCTGTGCGCTTCTCCGGCCGATTAGCAGGTCTTGCCCGCCCTCTACGATTTCCCACCCTGGAAGAGCTTAAAGTGTCTAAACCCTTGCCAGCTATAGGTTTTGTGACGGCCCTTGAGGACGAGAACCATGGCTATTTTGGTGGCTATCTGGTCCTGTCCCTACTGGGGAGACCCCTGGAATTTCATTGCACCACCCCCGTGCAACCCAACCAGGCACAGCGGATTTTGTACGGTCCCACCCTGCGAGCCTATGTCCTGGCTGATCTGATTGGGCAAACCTTGCTGGCCAAGTCTCAGCTACCAGTGCAAGCGGTCCTCACGGATCAGCGCGAGATGTTGGGACTGACTTTGCTATCCGATGACATCGTGGCCTGTATCGAATCGATGCCAACTGTCGACTCAGAAGCCGAGCCAACAGATGGTCCGTCGTTGATGCTAACCAACTATCGAGTCTTTGGCACCCCTAGTTGTCTTTGGCATCCGGAAGCGATTCAGGACGTACTGCAATCTTTGGCATCGCATGTGGATGTGATGGAACCCTTTGAGCGTATCCGCGCTGCGATCCGCGAGGCCCAGCGGATCACGGACCCTGCCACTGACTCTCAGCACGGTCTTGCCGATGCCGCTTGATTACCAATCGCGATCTACCAATCAACGTCCGGCTGTCCACTCGGTGGTCGGCGATGCGTTGCATCCCGAAGTCTGCGAGGTGCGTAATCTGTCGGCTGCGACTACGTTAGAGTACGGCGTTGATTGCGTGGCAGTTGATGCGGGGTTAGCAGGCCCTGCGGGAGTGACGGTGCCCTTGGCGTTTGCGCGAGTGAAGACAGTCGGAGTGATGTTTCCTGCCGGCAGTCAATTGCTTAGGAAGGAGCCGCAACCGGAGAGAGTAGCGAAACCAACGACGGTAGACGCTCCAACGACCCTGTTGACGCACCAAGTCGCTGACGACGGGGAAGAAAATATCCCACTCATTCCGATTACCTGTACGCGAATTCGTCCTCCGCGGGATGTGGTGAAACTCGAAGACCGACTTTATTATCTGTTGCAGCCTCCGCTGGAACAGATCTTCGCTAATGAAACGCTAGAGTTTCCCTTTCGCCCGTTTAAGTATCAATTTGATGGCGTCGCATTCTTGTATCCCCGCAACGAGGCCGTGCTGGCCGATGAGATGGGGTTGGGCAAGACCATGCAGACAATTGTCACGATGCGGCTATTATTTCAGCAGGGGCACGTGCGGCGGGCGGTATTGGTTTGCCCCAAACCACTGGTCACCAACTGGCAACGTGAATTCACGCTGTGGGCACCAGAGTTGCCCCTCACGACAATCGAGGGGAAGCAATCACGGCGAGAATGGCTTTGGGAAAATGCTCGCGAGGGAGTGCTGATCGCCAACTACGAATCCCTCGTTCGAGATCGGGCGTGTCTTGCGGCCATTGAAGAACCATTTGACCTGGCTGTCATCGACGAATCACAACGAATCAAGAACTCGTCAGGTACGACCAATGAGGTCGTGTGCAGTATTCCGCGCAAGCGAAGCTGGGCCCTGACGGGCACGCCGATCGAAAATAGTGTTGACGATCTTGTGGGGATTTTCCAGTTTGTCTCGCCCGGTTGCCTGCGGCCTCAGATGAAGATACCTAACATCCGCCGCTCCGTGGAGGACTACATCATCCGCCGTACGAAGGATCAGGTTCTCACGGACTTGCCACCCAAGATGTTTCGCGACGCAGATGTGGAGCTTACTCCCGAGCAGCAAAACTCCTACGAGATGGCAGAGAAAGAAGGGGTCATTCATCTCAAGGAGCTTGAGGCCGCCCTGACAATCCAGCATGTTTTTGAATTGGTGATTCGCCTCAAGCAAATCTGTAATTTCGACCCCAGGACGGGTTCCAGTGCGAAATTCGATCGCCTAAGAGTGGATCTCGAAGAATGCAGAGCTAGTGGCCGCAAGGCAATTATTTTTAGCCAATGGACGAAAACGCTTTATGAACTACGTGAGCGTCTTCAAGAATTTGGGCCGCTGGAGTACCACGGCAAGATTCCGTCTCGACAACGCGATGGAGTTATCGAAACGTTTCGCAACGATCCTTCGAAGCATGTGATACTCATGAGCTATGGGGCGGGGAGCGTGGGGCTCAATTTGCAGTTCGCTGGCTATGTGTTCCTTTTTGACCGCTGGTGGAACCCGGCTGTGGAGGACCAGGCCATCAATCGAGCACATCGAATCGGGGCCACGGGCCCGGTCACAGTCACACGTTTTCTCGCAGCCGGAACGATCGAGGAACGCATCAACAGCATACTCGAAGAGAAGCGTCAGTTGTTCAATGCGGTATTCGACGGTGCGACGGTGCGCAAGCAGGGGCTCTCACGCCAAGAGATCTTTGGGCTCTTTAATCTTCGCTTCCCAGACTCTGGCATCTTAGAAGAAGCGGCGTAAGAGCGTGTCGAGAGTTTGCTCGATTTCATCTAGTTCGCCCTTCGTCGGTTGACGTGGATCGTGCTCTGCTTTCGGCTCAAATCCGGGCCAAGTCAATTCCACCGGCCAGTGTCTTAACTTCGCAGTTTCGTTCACGCGTTGCAGAATTCGTATTCCCCAGAATGCGCCGAATGCATTACGAAATCGGAGCCAGCGCTGCGAGAATTGGTCGAGCGACTTCTCCTCGGGGACTGCGATTTGTCTAAACAGTACCACGAGCGCAGCCAGCAGAAAACATCCCATAGCGATTGACAATCGCCAGGGGGATGATGATTCGAAACCCAGATTCTCGCTCAGCAAGAACCCCTGGCCCGTCGCCACAAGGATTGCTGCCAGCCAGTGGCGAGTCGGCAGGTAGTTGAGCAATCCAAGCCCGATGAGAACCACGAGAAAGATCTTCCAGGCGGCGAACAATTCGAGGCGGGGGCCCGCTGGCAAGGCGAGCGCCTGAAACGCGGGCCAGATCAAAATTAGCCAGAGAGTGAATACTACCCACTGCCAACCAAGATTCTGCGGCCGTTTGGCTCCCAACACACCTATGAGGGGACAAAGCGTGCTGCAACTTACGGCGTACCAGATTGCCGCTCTGTGAAGGTTGCTTTCTACGAGTGAGTTGTCGCCTACGAGAAATGTGACTAACAAGAGCAGCGCTGCCGAAAGCGTGGCCCAATTCAGGGGGGCTGTGAGTGTAGTTCCTTTGACTGCCGCCCTATCGGCTAACAACACCCCAAACAGGGCCGTGGCTAAGGTAACTTCAACAAGAGGCGGCTGATCTGCAATCCCTGCAATCGTCATGACTGTTTCTCTAACCGGGACGATATGGCTTCCCCATAGGCATAGCACGGAGTGGGCCGATTGTAACGCCCCGGGAAGGGATTTGGGTTAGAAAAACTTGGCTTGTTGCATTTGCTCAACACGCGGCAGTAACCAATGATTCGGCAGTGAAACGCTGTGCTTCAGAGTGAAGCCAGCACCATTCAATCAAAAACATCAGGCCAACACAATGCGCTCCCCCTTGCTGCTGAGTCTGCTGCTGGCCTTCGCCTTCGCCGTACCCGCCAAGGGGCGACAGTTCTTCCAAACCTATGGCTCGGTGGTGCAAACCGCCGAATACCAAATCCTTGGGAGCCTATCGCTCGAAGGGGATCCGTCTGCTGACCAGCATGCAGCTGGCGCAATCTGCAGCCTTGCCAGCAGTGCCGATCCAACGAGGCTCGGAAAATACGCTCGAACAATTGATGCCCCTATTGGGGCTACCAGCTGGAGATAGCTTGCTGTCACCACAGGCAGCCTCGCCCAAAACCAAATACTTTGCCAGGCTCCCATGTGCCTGACACCATCGTCCGTCCGTGCCGGTTAGAGCACCGTGAGCTTACTGGGGAGTATGGCTCACGGCCGCGAAGCCGGTTGACTGTGGGCAGGCTCTCGTAAGAGAGCCTGCCCGATTTTTTTGCGATCGTGCTTGGCCCCATCTCTCTAACTACTCACCCCTATCACAGCTTGCCAGCACCGTACTACCGGCAGAATTAGATTACAGTCCCTGGGGTGTCTTGGACGATACTCTTAATACAAACGGGAGGGCGAAACACAGCCGTGTTTTGCTTCAGGATAGAGGTCATGGCAAGACGACGGATCGGCTTGCCCTGACCTTTTTTTATGCGCAAGGCGAGTCAGACGCGTTTGCGCCTGGAGTAACACGGTTTATATCTTGTCTAACTCCCGGCGCTAACTCATCAGGCTCGCCGAACTATCTTAGTTCAGCAGATCGCTGCCTTCGAGAAGTTCTGGCTCTGACATGTCAGCTCGATAGTCGCCGGGCGGAACAGGTGGCTCGGAAGGGACTTCAGTCCGCTCGCCATTTACGCAGCCGGGACAGAGGCAATGTTCGCAGCCGCAGCAGTTGACGAAGACGCTGTTCTGGAAGCCGCAGGGCATTGAGGGGCAGCACATCGTGTCGTAGTACCAACGCATCACGCCGACGTGGTTCGAGATGCTCAGATCGACGATGCCCAAGATAGGATGGTCACCCTTGACCTCGTAATTTCGGACTCCTCGGCAGCACACTTCGTCGCCGTAGCCACTAATGCCGGGGGACCAGTAATTCTCGACGACTCGCGCGTGGCGGGTGACGGCTAGATTGCAAAAGATCTCGTCGTGCATACCTGTCGGCGGGTCGAGCAGCGTGATTTGTGCAAAGGGGCCCCGATCGCTCATGCAGAGTGCGGCCTTCGCTACGACGACACTACCGAGGCTATGCGCAATGATCTGTGTCGAGCATGGGTTCACTCCTCGAGCACGCAGGGACTGGGCCAACATACGGCCCTGGCAGTGAGCAGTGCGCTTAGGTCCATCGTTCTTGAGTGATATTTTTACCGCGTTCCAGTCCCAACTGAGAATGTTGTAGCTGTCGCCACAGCGGCAACGGAGTGCTTGGGCGCCCGAAGAACCGAAGGTGGTGTGAATCTTATTCGGCAGCGGGTTCCAGCCATGCGTGATGACTATCGTTGGCTTCGCCGGGTCGATGGGATCGCAAGGCCGGGCTCCACAAGAGTAATTCAAGAGAACTCCGCACCGGCCGTTGCCCCCCTTTTGGAGCACAGCTGTATTGAGGCCGCAGCCCACAGAGAGTGTGAGCAACGCGATCGCAAGAAATAAGTTTTGTGGGCGAATGTCCATCCTTGGACCTGTTAAACTTTGAAGGCTGTGTGGGTTGTGGCACCAGAGGGTGCGGGTGGGGTAAACTCTAGCGGCAATTGATTCCATTCACTCTTTCGGGTCGTACTATTGGTATCGACTGCCACGAGTTAAACTCTCCAGTGTGGAACGTGATTACCTTAAATCATTGCTACAAACGAATCCTCGAGGTCACGCAAGATGGCAAAGAATTCCTTTCAGGGCTTCCCTGCTGATTTGGTAAAGTTTCTTAGCGAATTGGCCAGGCACAACAATCGCACCTGGTTCGAGGCGAATAGAGAACGCTATGAAGAATCAGTCAGAGGACCGGCGCTGGATTTCATATCGGCGATGGCTGGGCCGCTCGCCAAACTTTCGCCGCATTTTAGTGCGATCCCCAAGAAAGTTGGCGGGTCGCTGATGCGGATTTATCGCGATGTACGATTCTCGAAAGACAAGAAGCCGTACAAGACCAACCTGGGGATTCAGTTTCGACATGCCGCGGGGAAGGATGTCCATGCTCCGGGGTTTTACTTTCATGTCGATCCGCATGAAGTGTTTCTTGGTGCTGGGGTGTGGCATCCGGACTCCGAGACGCTAAGCAGCATCCGCGAGGCGATCGACGAGGACCCTGCCGCCTGGAAGCGGGCCAAAGGGAGCAAGGCGTTTCGCACTCAGTTTGAATTGGCTGGCGAAAGTCTCAAGCGTCCGCCTCGAGGCTATGATGCCGATCATCCGCTGTTAGAGGACCTCAAGCGGAAGGATCACATCGCCGCATGCCATTTGGGACATGACGACCTGCTACAGCCGAGTGTGGTACAGGACACGATCGCGGCCTTTCGCACTACCGAGCCTTATATGGCGTTTCTATGTAAGGCGATAGGAGTGAAGTTTTAGGGGAAACCCGACATCGGAACGATGCCGGCTAACTTTTTTTAAACGCCTCTTGACGTGTCTCGACTGTACTAATACAAATAATACAGTGAGGCAATCATGCAGTTTCAATGCGATACCGCCAGTCGAACCCCTATTTACCGCCAGTTGGCCGATCAGGTCCGCGCGGCGGTGGCTCGGGGGCGTGTCCAGCCGGGGGAGCGGCTCCCCTCGGTGAGACAATTGTCGCGGGAACTGGTGGTGAATCCCAATACAGTCGCGAGGGCCTACACGGAACTCGAGCGCGAAGGAACATTGGTCACCCAGCAAGGACGTGGTGTGTTTGTTGCTGAGCCGCGTAACGATCTCACGAAGCGGGCTCGGCAAAAGCAGCTTGAAGAGCAGCTCGACCAACTCTTTGTCGAGGCTGTTCATCTTGGTTTTTCTGCTGACGAGCTTCTTGCCCTTATCCACAAGCGCAGGGAGCAGTTTGCGTTTACTCCTCAGGAGAACCCAACATCATGACTGATGCTATTCGTACCCATCGTCTGTCGAAACATTACGGCTCTCAGCGGGTGGTCGATTCGCTCAATCTGCGGATCGAACGAGGGCAGGTCTACGGGTTCCTCGGCCGTAACGGAGCAGGTAAAAGCACGACGATCAAGATGCTTATGGGGATGGTCCATCCCGACAGTGGAACGGCGGAACTATTAGGTGAACAAATCGCAGAAATCACGCCTGAGACCCGTGCGCGGATTGCTTACATTGCCGAGGGACATCCACTTTACAATTGGATGACCATCGGCGAGGCAGTGAGATTTACGCGTGCGTTTTATCCTCGCTGGAACGGGTTGCTTGTTGAGCAGATTCTGGATCACTTTGAATTGCCGGAGAAGAAAAAGCTACGTCGTCTCTCCTGCGGCCAGCGGGCACAGGTCTCCTTGGCACTGGCGGTTGCACCTGAGCCGGAGTTGTTGATCCTCGACGACCCCACACTGGGGCTCGACACAGTGGTACGACGTGACTTTCTTGAATCGCTGATCCAGATCATCAACCGCGAGGGGCGCACCATCCTGTTCAGTTCTCACATTCTGGGGGACGTGGAACGCGTGGCCGACCGTATCGGCATTCTGGTCGACGGGGTGCTGCGGGTCGATTGCCCCACTGACCACTTCCGCGAGTCGGTGAAAAAACTGGTACTCGATTTCACCGGCCCGGCACCGGACGGGTTTACTTGCCCCGGACTCGTACAGAGTTGGAACTTGGGGACGCAATTGGAACTCGTGCTGGTGGGCTACGACGATTTGCAGCGTACAGCCATCGAGGCGCTTGGCCCTAGGAACATCGAAGTGGTCGACCTGAATCTGGAAGAAGCTTTTATCGAATACACCCGCGGCCGCCGTCGGTCGCTCCCACTTTTTGCACAGGAGCCGCGTCATGCTGAAAGCGCTAGCGATCAAGGAGCTGCGTGAGTCGTTAGGGATTGTGGCCCTGGCGGCGCTGGGTTTGGGATATGTGTTCCTCGATCTGATCGGGGTCGCCATGATGCCCTGGACTTATGCGGGACAAACCTATTTCCCGTTCTCAGCGGGTGCCCAAGTATTCAGCCAGGCATTGTGCTTGGGAGCATTTGCACTTTTGTTGGGTTTCCGTCAGACGGCTTGGGAGCTCCATAACGGCACATTTTACTTTATGTTGCATCGACCTTTGCCACGGAGAATTGTGATTATCGTTAAGTTAATGGTAGGCACGATTTTGGTGTTGTTACTCAATGCATTGTTCGTTGGCATCTATGGTTGGTGGGCCGCAACGCCAGGGACACAGCCTACCCCGTTTTTCTGGTCGATGACACTTCCCGCCTGGAAGTTGGGCCTAGCAATCATTCCGGTTTACCTGGGCGCATTTCTCAGCGGCATGAGACCGGGACAGTGGTTTGGTTCTCGGCTAGCCCCTGCTCTGACAGGAATTGCCGCAGGCTATGCAGTCTATGTAATGCCTTGGTGGTGGTTGTCTTCGATTATCTGGGTAGCATCAGTTGTCTTTTTCACGGTCAGTATTTTCTACTACTCCAGTGAGCGGGATTACTAATTTAAGGAGAGAACCATGTTACGAACGTCCAAAACGCCCGTACTCATTTCTGCGATTGTAGTAGGAGTGGGAATAGCAATCGCGTGGGCATTTGTATGTGGCATCGGAGGTCAGCTGGTTCGTGGGCTGATCGGCTCGGAACGTCAAGCAAATGAATCTTTGCACGTTGCCTTGGATGGTACCGTTTTCATCGTCACAACTAGTGGTGGAAACTATGATGCAAAGCGGACCTATCGAACCCTGGAAGGAAAGAAAGTGGAGCTTCAAGAGGAAGAGAGTTCACTCTACTTCCAAGCATTGCAAAATCGTCCCAAGGAGCCTGCTCTGCTTTCTAACCCGATAGAGTGGCGGGCGCGAATTGGCGGCACAACAGACACTGGGAATCCTGCGGTTTATTGGTATTTGATTCGTGATAATTCTCGTGAAGGACATGCCTATTTGGCAGGGTATGAGAGTCAATCCGAGCAGTTGATCGGATATCTGGACCGAAAAGGATTTCATGAGACCTTTCCGCAAAGCGAAGATTCTTTCAATCTTCAAGGGGGTCTTGCCGGCTATTCACAGTTCTATTACGCCAGCAATGGATACACGGAGCCGCCCAGTACCAACCCACAGTTTCGATACATGCGAGGTTCAACCGAAATAGTTCCCCCCTACTGGGTCATTTTTCTAATGGATGTTGATCGCATCTGGAGAATTGATCTGCGGGAACGCACTCTAAGCGTCTTCGAAACAACTTCCGACGCAATTTCAATCACGATGATTAGCGAACCCTTGCCGTTGTTAGCAGGAGATGAAAAACAGAATGGCAAATTGGAGCAAGCGTTGGAGGAATCCAGACGTAAAACAGTTCGGCGCCTCGCTGTTCGGCATGCAGATCGGATTGAGGTGTGGAATCCAACGGCAGAGGCTAAGAAAGTCTTCTCACTTCCGGAGAGACTCCGTCAGGCAGATATGCGCGCCTTGTCCCTAGGAAATGGGCAAATGCTCATTCAATTGGTTCATGGGTATTGGGAACGTGGTTCGCGGCTGGAGTTAGTTTGGCTGAACGAAGCAGGTAGTGAAGTCAGGAACGAGAATCTTGAGCTAGTGGGCTATGTGCCACCCAATCCACGAACACAAGCCTGGCAGTTGGCCGGGGTGGCACCTGTTCCAGCTTTATGGGGTTTTTACGAGTTTATTGGTCGACCTTTTGGCTTTATCAATAATTATCAGGATCCCACCTACTCTGCAGCCCTCAAACACGCCTGGCGAGAAACTTGGCCAGCGTGTGTGGCGGTGTTGTTTCTCTCAGCGATAGCGGCATGGCAGGCGCTTCGCTGGCACAAGCAGCATTACCTCTCTGGAGGAATTTTGTGGGCTGGGTTTGTTTTCCTGCTGGGTGTGCCAGGGCTTGTGGCGTATTGGCTACACTTCCGGGGTTCACCCGTGGCCGAGTGTGCAAGCTGTGGGAAACAAGTCCCGCGGGATCGCGATGCCTGTGCCCGCTGTGCGGAACCGTTTCCTGAGCCCTCGCTCAAGGGGACGGAGATTTTTGCCTAAGAAAGCTCCGGTGTTAAGAATTGAGCATTCGAATTAGTTGACCGACCCTCAACTTCCTCGATCGGCCTCACTAAATAACTCTGCCAGTTGGAGCTTGAAGCCGGGAAGCACTGCTCCACCGTCGAGTGTCCCGTCGATGACAATCGTGTCAAACTTATCCGGCGAAGTGTAGACTCGCATCGACTTTGTTGGCGGATCGAGTTCCCAAACCACTTGCACACCCCAAGCGAAATAGTCCTTTCGCTTGTTAGACATTTCGCTCACCGTGTTACTTCGACTTAATACTTCCACTGCCAAATCGGGATGGAGGTCCGCAATGGGTTGCTTCTGCAGCTCTGACATTGGATTCTGCGACCAGGAAATAAAAGAGATATCTGGTAAGTAAATCTTCTTGGCAGAGAAGCGGAGCATGCCATCCGGACCAAGAACTATTCCTAATTTGTTTTCCCGAGCAAATCGGCTTAGGATCTCCGCAAGATAAATGGTCAGATAAGATTCAAATCCACCCACAGCTTTCTCCACTAAGACGCCATCCAGTAATTCGCATAATGGACCCTCATGCTCACAGATGAGGAGCAAATCCTGATCAGTGGCGGTGCCGGGGGCGGGCTTAAGGCGAATCCGGGTACCGGTGACCCCACCAACATGAGCAACAAGCTCAGCGACATTTATTGGAGCGAACGAACTCGATGATAATAGGGAGGCCATAGCAAGAACCGGTATTTTAGGGGAGTCTAACCTCTATTGTCGCTGATAGATTCACTAAAGGCAACTCGTCAGTCATAATTCAACTATATCTCATCGCCTCGCGCAAACTTCGCCAGCGTATCCTGGTACCGTTTCTTACCAGCTTCGACGACGCGGCGGATTTCGCGAGCGTTTTCTTCGCTCTCTTTGCGGAGTTCGGCGATCATCTGCAGTGAATCGACTTGGTAGTCGGAGATCGCAGTCACTAGCTTTTCGAGTGATTCAGCACTGACCGTTGAACCATAGCCCGCCTTGAGGGCAGCGCGCTCTAATTCGCGGCCCAGGTCGGCCACGTCTTCGAGGCTCTTGTTGACGCCTCGCTTGAGTGCCTCGGTTGATTCGACGGCTTCATGGAGACCTTGCTGAGAAGTGTAAACCGTGCCAAGGATCGTGAAGACATGTTCGTTGGTGGTGAAGAAGGTGACGGCCCGTCGATAGACTTGGTCCTTCACATCGTGCGTCTGTTTGAGTTTGGTGATCAGGGTCTCGCCAACGTCGTAGCCGATCGATAGGTTTTCGGAGATGTCTTTTACCAATTGGTAAATGCGATCTTGCTTCTGGAACTCGTTGCGGGCTTCATCGCGGGCAAGTTCCAAGCGGCCGAGGGTGCTCTCATCTCCCTGGTGGCTGTCGATGGCCTCTTGCGAAACCGCGAGTGCTGCTTTGGCTTTTTCCAGGTGGGGCAATTGTTCTTCCAAGAGTTCGCGAGCCAGGATTTCGGCTTCCTTCAGGGCGAAGCGGAAATCGATGTAGCCATCCATGATGGTTTGTTCGCGGTTGAGCTGGTTCTTAGTGTCCGTACAGACATCGCGATAGACATCGACGATCTTTTCAAATCGAGCGTGGGGGGTGCCACGATTCATTCTCATCCAGAGGTTGGCTATCTTCTCGGTGACGCCGATCTTGCCGTCGTCGAGTTGGTCGATCATCTTCTTGGAGTCTTCACGAATCGAGTCGAACATCTGGCTGATTTCCAGATAGCGATTCCCCACGTTGATGTTCTCGACGTTCTCACGCACGAGCCGATTGAAGGCACTCATGTGTTGCACGGTGCGGCCGATAGCCAGCGCACGGGCTTCATCGACGTGGCGGACCTCTTCGAGGAGCTTGATCAACTCGGCGGGAACTTCTTCGTCCTTGGTCAGGCCGAATTTTTCTAACACGTCGACGGCCTTGTCCAAGTACTTCTGCATGCCTTTATCGGATTTGGTTTTACTCTTGGTGGTATCCGGTTGAGTCTTTACAGCTTGAGCGGCCATCTTGTTTTCTCGCAGCAAAGGAATTTGGGGAGTTGTGAGACTGCTTTCGCAGATGATAGATTGGGTGGACCTATGCCAAGTCGGCATTCGCCCAGCATAGCAAATTCCTTCAGCAAGAAACAGCGTCCCACTTAGAGACAATTCTTCGATGCCCCAGATTCAAATCGCACAACCGCCAGCAGAAATCGAGTCGGAGCCTGAAGTCGTAGGCACCGCCGAGCCGAGGCAACTCAGCCTGGAGGAAATGCTGCGAATCATGGATGTGGCTACAGCTCTGAGGAAAGAGCATGACGTTGTTGAAGAGCAACTGAACTTGGACCAAATTAAAGTTCGCTTGAGGGAGCGGCTGCTCGAGGCAGCCCAAGTGATGGGCGAGCGATTGACGGCTGAGCAAATCGACACGGCTATCGAGAACTACTACGACAAGCTGCACACTTTTGAAGAACCTAAGTGGAGCTTCTCAGTGCTGATGGCACATATCTATGTGCGACGGGTAACCATCATCAAGTGGGCGATAGGAATTGGTGCCGTCGTGGCCTTGCTGTGGAGTCTATTGATCGTGGTCGTGCTGCCGTCTAGAGAATTGAGCGGTACGGTGCTAGCCGCCGGTTGTCACGAACTGCCGATGGCTACCGCCATTCCACTCAGTGATTCAGAGGCCCATGACTCAGACAATAAATCTGCTGAGACTTATCAGGAACCGAGTGCATCATGAACGGAAATGTCCGCTCGGGGAGATCAGTGGGGCACGCAATTCAGCAAGCCGTCTCTGGGGTGAACAATCACCTCGAAGAGTGCAATGCTGCAATGAGTCAGTTTGATCGCTCGATGAGCGAGCTAGTCGAGCGTCGCGGGCAAGCATTATTGCAATTGGCGGAGCACTATCTTCCCAATATCGACCAGCAGACCATCGCGGGAACATTTGCCGAAGTTCGCAATCAGCTTGTAGATATCTTAAGCAAGAAACAAAGCCAGGAGCGAGAACTAGAGAGGGCACTGCAGACCGACGCCAGCGAAGAATCTCGATTAGAAAAAGAGCTCGAAGAAGTCACCGAACGGCTGAACGAAAAAGTAGCTCGTCGGGAAGAGCTGGAAAAGGTAGTCGCCCAGAGATTGGAAGCAGACGGCGAGTTTCAGCGTTTGTCCAAGGAAGCTCTCACCGCCGAGCAAGAACTCAATCGCAATGAGCAGCGCGTGACCGAGATCAAGGCCGAAGCCGCCGAGAAACTCCCCTCGTACGAGAAAAATCGCTTGTTCAAATATCTGCACGAACGGGCCTACGGGACAGCCGAATACAAGAAAGAAGGTCTCACGAAGAAACTTGATCGCTGGGTCGCCAAAATGATCGACTACCCTCGGGCCAGGCGAAGTTACGATTTCCTGCGCGTGACTCCCGAGTTGGTTGCTCAAGAAGTAACCCGTCGTAGAGACCAGTTTAATGGCCTGATGGAACAGGTCGAGGCGATCGAGGATCGCTATGCCGACGAGCTGGGACTGACGGCAGTAATGCGTGAAGGTCAGGAGGTGGGCAACCGGCGTGACCGCGTGGTCGCTGCGATCGCCAATCAACAATCACTTACTGACAAACACCGGCAAGAGCTTGGCGATTTAGAAGGAATTCAGAACGAGTACTACCTGGAAGCTGTCAATCGGATGAAGGTATTTCTCTCGAATCTGGAGGACTGGCGGTTAGAGAATGCCTCACGCTCCACTCCCCAGATTGAGGATGACAAGATCGTGGCTGAGATTGTGCGACGGGGTGAAGAACTGAAAAAGAACAAGCAAGAAGCTTCGCAACTAACGCGAGAGCAACAGGTCTGGAGAGAAAGATCCAGCGATCTGCAACGCGTCTGGCAGGAATTCCATCGGACGGACTTTGATTCGAGCCGCTCTTTTTTCCCAGGCGATTTTTCAATCGACTCTTATTTAGAAGAATTCGTGCGGGGACGGATAGACCGCGACCAACTTTGGTCGGCGATTCAATCCGCCCAGGAGTTCGCTCCTCCTTGGTACCAAGAGCCACCCATGCAAAGGGACCGCAGCTACGAAGGAGATTTTTCTCACGTCCTGATGCGTGTGCTGCTGGATATCGCTGGACAAGCACTCAAGAATGCGGCTTACCGCGGCATGGAGCGCCGTAGTCCAATTCGGCAGCAGCAACGGAAGGAAAAGGGCCGTCCGCGGTTCAACCACCGTGGGTTCACGAGCGGTCACGGGTTCTAGTATTTTGTTCGGTCTCTCAGAAACTGACATTCATATTCGCGGCGACCTATTCGCTGCCAATCCGAGTCTCGGAGAGACTCGGCTCCATTGAAAACGGCATTTTTCCAGGGGAAAGAGGCCTCTGCCCAAGTGGAGTCCAATCCGCTAGAATAAGCATCCACCCAACAACAAACCTGCCGACTTCTCAAGTCATTCGTCCTTCCTACTCGTTGCGAAAGGATTCCTCATGTCCCGCCTCATTGTATATCTATCGCTACTTATGACTATTGATTCGCTTCTCACCTCTCAGGTGGAGGGGCAAATTATTCGACGACTGCGGGAACGCCGAGCCGCAGCCCAAGCCCCCGTAGCGGCGCCAGGAGACCCTGCTGCCGCGCCAATTGCCCCCTTGCCACGATTGCGCGGACTACTAGCCAGGCGGTTGCAGGCTCAGCAGGACCTCGTGGCCCAAGAAGAAGTTCAACCCACACCTGCATCACCAGATCAAAAGAAACCCGAGACTCCTGCAAGTAAGCTAGCCGCTCGACGCGCTGCTTCCGGTTTGAGGCAGGTAACTGCCATGCAATCTCCCGCTATCCCAAAATTTACGCTCTCTGATTTGGACAAAATGGATGTCAATGGTCTGCAATCAGCGCTGGCCAATGTCGATGGAGCTTTACAAAATGAACTCAACCGATTTAGCTCGGCAGAGAGTTGGCAAGGATTCCTGGATTTGCCAGCAGAAGTCGTCGACGAAGAAGCCGTGAATCCTGAAGCATTGGAAGTATCTCTGGATCGATTTAATCGTGTGGCCAACAATCCGGCATTCTCTCAGATATCGAGCCTGGCGAGTTTTGCGCAGACTCGGGGGATCTTG
Organism: Bythopirellula polymerisocia; assembly: GCF_007860015.1. Classification (GTDB taxonomy): domain Bacteria; phylum Planctomycetota; class Planctomycetia; order Pirellulales; family Lacipirellulaceae; genus Bythopirellula; species Bythopirellula polymerisocia. The sequence goes on along the minus strand of NZ_SJPS01000006.1, from coordinate 74,710 downwards.
GCTGAATTGGCCAATCGCACGGTTGGCCCCCAGTTAGGCAGTGCTACCGATTCAGCTGTCTCGACCGAGGCAACAAGCACAAATAAATCGGCCCCCGAGCAGTTGCCCGCCCCTCAACCGTCGCCGGTCCAGGCACGTGTCAACAAAGGGGAACGTTCGATCTTGGTTCGCTCTGAATAGTTAAGGTCATGGAGATAAGACTCTGGGGAGACATAGTCCTTGGCTTCTTTCGCAGAAAACGAGTCTCCTCAAAGATCCTTCGTAATAGAGCTCCAGAAACTGATTCTTTGGTGACTTTTCCCATTTCCGGGGGTAAAATCCGTAAGGAGTGGTGGTCTGTTGCGTCACAAGTGTAGGTGATCGACCACTCTCAATTCACACACTACTATGCGGAGGTCTAAAATGACAAAGCGTAACCATCGCATCTTGTTAATTACTCTGGTGACTACCGGTGTCTTAAGTGGGGCTATCCTCCTATTGCAACCCTCGCGGATCATACTAGCGGAGACTCCTGATATGCATAATAAGGCTAACTTGGGCAATTCAAATTCGACGAGCAAACTGGAAACGGCCACTTTTGGCAACGGGTGCTTTTGGTGTACTGAAGCGGTCTTTCGTGAATTGCAGGGTGTCCAAAGTGCCGTATCTGGCTACAGCGGTGGAAGATCGAAGAACCCCACTTATAAGGAGGTCTCGATGGGATTCACTGGGCATGCTGAAGCGATCCAAGTGAAATACGACCCGCAGGTGATCAGTTTCGAAGAATTGCTCGAAGTCTTCTGGATGACGCATGATCCTACGACTTTGAACCAACAAGGCGCGGATGTCGGTACGCAATATCGGTCGGTGGTGTTTTACCACAATGATGAACAGCGGCGCCTGGCAGAAGAATACAAGCAGAAGCTCGACGAGTCTGGGGCCTTCTCCGATCCGATTGTCACCGAGATCACCAAATTCGACGCCTTCTATCCCGCCGAAGATTACCATCAAGACTACTTTGCTCTGAACCGCTCGCAGCCTTACTGCAAACATGTAATCCGGCCGAAGCTGAACAAGTTCCGCAAGGTATTTCACGGCAAACTGAAATCAAAGGAAGAGATTGCCGAAATGAAAAATTCGTCCCCCCTGAGTGATCCGCAAGCTGAGATTGATTGGAAAAAAGTGGATTGGAAATCAAAGCTAACTCCTGAACAGTACCACGTTACTACCGAAGCAGGGACCGAGCGACCGTTCAAGAATGAATATTGGGACAACAAAAAGGCCGGTGAGTATAAGTGCGTCCGCTGTGGATTGCCCCTCTACAGTTCAGAGACCAAATACGAATCGGGCACCGGCTGGCCGAGCTTCTACAAGCCGATTGATCAAAAGAATGTCTCGGAGCATTCGGACCGCTCGTTTTTCTCGGTTCGCACTGAGATTCGTTGTGCCCGCTGCGATGCCCACCTGGGGCACGTGTTCGATGACGGCCCGCAGCCTACAGGGTTGCGATATTGCATGAATTCCGCAGCACTGAATTTCGATCCGGCGGAGAAGCCAGCTGAGACAAAGGAACCGGTAGAGACGCCCTAGCAACGCATGTAACACTCAGAGATTTAGATCGCCCCGGGAGTGGCTCTATTTGTCTATGCTAGTCTGGGCGTTTAGCTTGGTTCGTAGCCGAGGTTGGGGGCCAGCCAGCGTTCGACTTCAGCGATACTCATCCCCTTGCGCTTTGCGTAGTCCGCCACTTGCTCTTGCGAGATGCGGTCGACGGCAAAATACTTGGCCTCGGGATGCGCAAAATAAAGCCCACTCACACTGGATGCCGGGTGCATGGCGTAGTTTTCAGTCAGATTGATGCCGGTTTGTTTCTCGGCGTCGAGCAGATCAAAAAGTGTACATTTCTCGGTGTGATCTGGTTGGGAGGGGTAGCCTGGAGCAGGACGGATGCCGCGGTATTTCTCAGAGATGAGATCTTCGTTCGAGAATCGTTCGCACTTGCCGTAGCCCCAGTCATTCCGGACGCGAGAGTGCAGACATTCGGCAAATCCTTCGGCCAATCTGTCGGCAAGCGCCTTGACCATAATAGAATTGAAGTCGTCGTGATCGGCGGCGTATTCGTCGGCGAGTTCGTCGCAGCCGATGCCGGTGGTGACTGCGAAGGCTCCGAGGTAATCGAGTTTTCCAGCTTCAGGTGGAGCAATGAAATCAGAGAGAGAATAAAAAGTGTCCTGCCCTTTGCGTTGCCATTGCTGGCGGAGGCCGTAGAATCGGCAACGTTCTTGAGTGCGTGAGTCATCGGTGTAGACCACGATGTCTTCCCCTAAGTTGGCCGCGGGCCAGAAACCGTAGACGCCACGGGCTTGGAGCAGTTTTTCGTTGCAGATCTTATCGAGCAATGCCTGCGCTTCGTCAAACAAGCGGCGTGCCTCTGTTCCCAAGACGGCATCCTCAAAGATTTTTGGGTATTTCCCCTTGAGTTCCCATGTGAGAAAGAAGGGGGACCAGTCGATGTAGTCTCGCAGTTCCGCGAGAGGGAAATCATCGATCACCCGTGTGCCGATAAAGGCTGGTTTCGGAATGTCAATCGTCGCCCAGTCGCAGTTAAACCGTTTAGAACAGGCTTCCGCGTAAGAAGCTAAAGGAACTGCTTGCCTTTGATTGTAGGAAGCGACCAACTGCTCTTGCAGCTTGCGGTTTGCCTCTTCAAAGAGCGGCTTGTTGTCTTGGCTGATGAGTTTTTCGACCACACCCACCGAACGCGAGGCGTCGAGCACATGGGCGACGCAGTGGTCATAACCAGGGGCAATTTTTACAGCAGTGTGTTTCGCGCTGGTAGTTGCACCGCCGATTAAGAGCGGTCTCTCGCTTTTTGTGCGGCGCATTTCGCGGGCGACGTGGACCATCTCATCGAGGCTAGGCGTGATGAGTCCCGAGAGGCCAATCACGTCCACATTCTCGGCAATCGCCGCTTCGAGGATTTTTTCGCAAGGGACCATCACACCAAGATCGACGACTTCAAAATTGTTGCAACCGAGCACAACCCCGACGATGTTTTTGCCGATGTCGTGGACATCTCCTTTGACGGTGGCCAGCAGCACTTTCGCGCGTGCCTGGCCCGCCGTGCCGGCAGCTTCCTTCTCCGCTTCCATGAAGGGAGTGAGGTACGCGACAGACTTTTTCATCACGCGGGCACTTTTCACGACCTGGGGCAAGAACATTTTTCCCGCGCCGAACAGGTCTCCCACCACGCTCATGCCGTCCATCAAAGGTCCTTCGATGATTTTCAGGCAGGTATCATATTTCTGTCGAGCCTCCTCGGTGTCCTCGTCGATGAATTTCACAATGCCCTTGAGCAAGGCGTGTTTGAGACGTTCTTCGACTGGGCCACTGCGCCACTCGGCATCTTCTACTTTTGCTTCCCCCGATTTCCCTTTCACGGTTTCAGCGAAATCGACGAGCCGTTCGGTGGCGTCGGGGCGACGATTGAGCAGCACATCCTCGACCATTTCTTTGAGCCGCGGCTCAATGTCTTCGTAGACGGCCAATTGGCCAGCATTGACAATTCCCATGTCGAGCCCGGCCTGGACGGCGTGATACAAGAACGCGGAGTGAATTGCCTCGCGGACTACGTCGTTGCCGCGGAACGAGAAGGAGACGTTTGACACACCACCTGAAACGTGGACACCAGGACACGATTGCTTAATCCGCCGGGTCGCATTAATGAAGTCGACCGCGTAGTTATTGTGTTCCTCCATGCCCGTAGCGACGGTGAGGATGTTGGGGTCGAAGACGATGTCTTCTGCTGCAAACCCCGCTTTTTCGGTAAGTAGCTTGAAGGCTCGCTGGCAAATGCGGACTTTGTTTTCTTCGTCGGCTGCCTGCCCTTCTTCGTCGAAAGCCATCACGACGACCGCCGCGCCGTAGCGGTGGCAGAGTTGCGCTCTGCGGAGGAATTCTTCCTCACCATCCTTGAGGCTGATCGAGTTGACGATCGATTTGCCCTGCACGACCTGCAAACCTGCTTCGAGGACCGTCCACTTGCTGCTATCGATCATCACGGGAACGGCGGCAATGTCGGTTTCCCCCGCGATCAGCCGCAGATATTTTGTCATCACGGCCTCACCATCGAGCAGGCCCTCATCCATGTTGATATCGATGATGTTTGCGCCACCTTCGATCTGTCCTCGGGCGATTTCGATGGCTTCGTCGTAGTTTTCCTCCTTAATGAGCCGCGCGAATTTCTTGGAGCCGGCAACATTCGTCCGCTCGCCGATCATCAAGAAATTGCTTTCTGGGCGCAGAGTCATAGGGCGCGTGCCGCTCAGCCGCAAGAGTGGTTCTATGCTGGTGGGCTTGTGAGGATGCACACCTTGTATCCGCGCAGCGATTGCCGCAATGTGATCGGGGTTTGTACCACAGCAACCTCCCACGATGTTTAGCCAGCCGGCGTCGGCAAATTCGCCGACCAGGGAGGCCATCTGAGCGGGATCGAGGTCGTAGTGTCCCATCTCGTTGGGGAGACCCGCATTTGGATGGCAACTGATTCTCGCTGAAGAAACGTGCTGGAGTGTTTCCAAGTGGGGCCGCATCAACTCCGGGCCGAGTGCGCAGTTCATGCCGACCGAGAGCATCGGGAAGTGAGAGACGGCCGTCCAAAAGGCCTCGACTTCTTGGCCGGAGACAAACGTCGCGCCACCTTTGTCAAAGGTAGCAGAGATCATCACAGGCACACGGCAACCGATCTCGCCGAAGTAGCGTTCCATCGCGAAGAGGCATGCCTTGAGGTTGAGCGTGTCGATGACGGTTTCGGGCAGGAGGATATCGACGCCGGCCTCTACCAGTGCTGCGATCTGGGCGTAATAGGAATCGGCCATTTCAGCAAAAGTCACGGCACGAAAGCTGGGGTCATCGACCTTCGTGCTGATCGCCGTTTGCTTGGTCGTTGGGCCGATCGAGCCTGCCACAAAGCGGGGGCGGTCGGGGGTCCGCTCGGTGAACTCGTCGCAGGCCTGCCGGGCACAAGACACCGCCGCGGCATTGATCTCGCGCACCAGATCCAACGGGAGGTTGAATTCGTCCATGCCGACGGGGCTGGCACCAAAGGTGTTGGTTTCGACGATATCCGCTCCTGCCTCAAGATACCGTCGATGAATAGCGGTAAGGTCGGCCGGGCGGGTGATGCACAGGATGTCGGCAAAGTTTTTCAGGTCGCGGTCATGATCGGCAAATCGCTCGCCCCGGATGGCCGCCTCGTCGAGTTCAAGGGCTTGGATCTGGGTCCCCATGGCCCCATCGAGAACGAGGATACGTTCGTCGAGGAGGGCTTCGAGCTGTGGGGTGCAATCGTGGAAAGGCATGGTTTTACTGGATCATGGCTGGGTGCGGCGGGGAAATTTCAAGCGGATTAGTATCGCAAATGCCACTTACGAGTACAATGCACTCTTCCGGCAAGAGTATGCGTGTTTCGCTGAACTACTTCTAAATGATAGGAGACTTTGAGCTCTAATCGGGTTCGACCTGGTTTTGCTTGTGGCATGAGTATGGCATTAAATTTCACTCGGTGGGGAGCCTTGGCATGTGTTCTCTGGTTACAGACGCAGGTACCAACCTGGGGCAATACAGGCACATTCATTGATCGCCAGCAAGCGACGGACCTGCGGGTAGTAACTTACAACGTGTTGTGGGACACCATCTTCCCCGACCGCGATGCCACGCAGGCGGCTAAATTTGCCAGGGTAGTAAATGCACTCGATCCGGACCTGTTGAACCTCCAGGAGATTGGCGACCCGTTCTGCGGTTGCACGCCGAAGAATGCCAGTGACGTGCTGAATCTCATGAATTCAATCGCCCCGCTTCCCGGTTCATCGTGGAATGTCTTCATGGGTGGCGACAATGTGATCGTCAGCAAATATCCGCTGTCGCTCAAGCGGACGAATACTTACCCCGTGGGAGACAAGTCGCAAGCAATCGCACTTGTCGATTTGCCAGACGATCAGTTTCCAACTGATTTCTATCTAATTAATAATCACTACAAGTGTTGTGGCGGCAATGGGAGCGAGGAAGACGTACGCCGACAGAAGCAATCGGATGCCATCGTGAACTGGTTGCAAGATGCCCGAACGCCGGGAGGATTTGTTGAGCTTGCACCCGGCACTCCGTTCGCCGTCTTGGGTGACTTGAACACTGTGGGGGGCCCTGGTCCACTCAACACACTCATCACGGGCAACATTTTTAATGAGACAACCTATGGCCGCGACTCGCCCCCTGATTGGGATGGGAGCTTTCTTACCGACTCCCAACCGGTTCACAACGCCACGGGGACGACCGACTACACGTGGCGCAGTGGCAATTCGAGAAGTCTGCTCGACTATGTGATCTACTCCGACAGCGCGCTCGATGTGGGAAACAAGTTTGTCCTCAACACAGTAAGCATGACCTCGGCAGATCGAACCGCCACCGGCCTGCAACAGCGGGACGTGACCATCGGAAATTCGACGACCTATTTCGACCATCTGCCCGTAGTGGTTGATTTTCGCATCTTTGAGTTTGCCCCGAGCGATTTCAACTTCAGTCGCAGCGCGGATGGAGCGGACCTCGCCACTTGGCAAGCCGGCTATCACGTTCTCAGCGGGGCGACTCGAACAACCGGAGACGCCGATGGCGATGGAGACGTTGATGGCCGAGACTTTCTAATCTGGCAGCAGCAGGCAGGTATCTCTGGGCCGCCACTCTCACCAGTCCCAGAACCGGGAAGCTGGGTGATGCTCATTGTCGGTGAAGCGTTCATAGCTAATTGCCGTCGCGTTCGTTACCAGTGATTTGAATTCGTAGGTCGAACGAGTTTCACGAGTTCCGGCACCGCCGACTTAACCAGGTCACTTGCCGGAACGGCACACGGCTTGTTCCGGCCTATGAAGTGCAATCCGCCGAGTGGTGACTCCCGAAAAAATCGCCAAAAAAAACAATAAAATACTGCTCGGTTCAGGCACAGCGAGCAGGGTTACCTCGCCAGTGGTGTAGAGCTTAAAAATGTCCCACTTGTAGGAACTCTCGATGACAAATGTGCCGGTGGGCGAGACGCCTGTCCAGTCGAACAACTTGAGTGTGCGGCCAATTTGAGTTGAGACATCAACTTCTGGTGCAAATAGCAACTCTAGCAGTCCGTCGACATTAATCGGTATGCGGAATTGGAATGAAATTATCGAATCCCACTGATCTGCCTCGAAGATCATACGTAGGCGAGCAGTTTCAGACATCGCAAACCCGTTTTTGACGATTATTGGAATAGGCGGCTCAGAGCGATCTAAATTGCCATCATAGTCTCGAACAATCAAGTTCTGGCTGTCCATAATATCCAGGCCCAGAATTGTCCCATCGGGCATTATCAGATTCGTCGTGATCACTTCATACAACCTGAGTGATCGAGCCCCACGGGTGTCAGCACCAGAAAGATCGGCGAAATTCAATTTTGCATAACTGAACTCAACATTCGTAAGATTAACATGTTGGAAGTCTGCGGCGAATAAAATAGAAGAGCTAAATCCCCCATTTGCGAGTGTTACTGCTGAGAAGTCCCAACTAGTAAGATCCATTCCCTCAAGTTTAAGCCCGCTCAGATCACCGTCTTGGTAGCTCGCAGTTGAGTAAAGCTGTTCTACTGTAAACGTTCGTGAGGCGACGTCCTCCCCAAACCTTGCACCTCGGATTTCAGACCCTGTAAAGTCTGCATTCGTCAGGCGAAAGCCAAAAAATAATGCATTTGACAAGTCAGCATAACTAAAGTCCGCATTACTCAAATCTCGGGAGTAGAAGTACGCATTCTCAAGTTGTGCATGACTAAAATTTGGTTCGACAAGCGAGGTATCGTAAAAACGTACATTGGTCAATTTCGCATCACTGAAGTTGGCATGCTTGAGCGCTCCGTAGGAAAAATCTGCATCGACGAGATTCGCATAACTGAAATCGAAATCAGTCAGATTTCCCTTAAAGAAATCAGCACCTGAGAGATTCTTCCCGGAGAGATCCCAGCCAGAAAGTTGGCTGTTTCTGAACCCGATTCCTGTTAAATCGCCAACCTGATAACTTGCAGTCGAGTAGAATACTCCGACAGGGAGTGTTTCTTTTTTTGCGTATTGAAAATTGGCACCACGAACGATTGCACCCGACAGATCGGTATCAACCAAGTTGGCGGAAGCAAAACTCACATGAGCTAGATTCATTCCGGCAAAATTCCAGCCTGTTAGATCGTTTCCCGCGAGCGAAATACCGGCCAAATCGCCAGCTTGGTAGGTGCTTGTGGTGTAAAACTGTTCGGCAGTGAGCCCCTTGGACGTGGTGCTACTAAAATCTGCCATCAATAAGGTTGCTCCGGTCAAGTCAGCATTTTCTAAACTGGTGGAGTTGAGGATGGCACCTTCTAGGTTGGCGTTGCTAAGACTGGCGTTAGTCAGATCAGCAGAGTAGAAATTCGCTTTTGACAGGTTTTTCCCTGCTAGGTTCCAGCCACTCAAGTCGTTCTCCGATAACGATATTCCGCTCAAATCGCCAGTCTGGTAACTACCTGTCGAGTAGAGTTGAGAGGAGGTAAAACCATTGGAGGTGGTATCCCGAAAGTTGGCGCCACGCACAACACTTCCCAACATCTCGGCGTTGGTCAGCGTAGACAAACTCAAGTTGGCGTTTGCAAGATTCGCTAGCTGGAAATCGGCATTGGTCAAGTTAGAGTCAGACACGTTTGCATTCTCAAGGTTCGATTGATTGAAAGTTGTGTCGGTTAAGTCGGCATAATCAAGGCGAGCATGAGGCATTGATTTTTCCGCAAAGTTCCAGCCCATTAGGTCATTCCGTCCCAGACGAATACCACTAAGATCACCCAACTGATAGCTGTCAGTAGAGTAAATTTGTACATCAATCAATCCGCGAGAAATCGCATATTCGAAATTTGCTCCTCGTATGTCAGTTCCTCTCAGATCTGCATTGCCCAGCCTTGCACCGTTAAAAGCTGTGTTCGTGAGAGTTGCTCCATTAAAGTTCGCGTTGTTTAGTTGTGCATTAGCGAAGCTTGCCTCAGAAAGATTCATACCTGCAAAATTGCTGTTGTCGAAGTACCCACTCAGCCAGATCCCACTCAGATCACCTGTCTGATAGCTAGCCGTCGAGTAAAGTTGAGGGAGATTAAAGTTAACCACTCCGCTGAAATTCGCGCCTTGAACGACGGCTCCAGAAAAATCGACATTCGTAACTGTGGATCGATAGAAATAGGCATCCGTTAGATTGGCTTGATTGAAACTTACGTCGGTAAGTATGGCTCTGGAGAAGTTCGAATTACTAAGATCAACCTCGATCATATAGGCCATCGTCAAATCAAGATTTCGCAGATTCGCCCCTGGCAACGAATCCACCCCTGCCCCATCAGGAACCAGTGTCGAGCTTTCTCGCTTTCCTAACGCAGGATTAGCAGGATCGATGTACTCCCACTCGTAGATATCGCCCCATGTGATCGACTCGAACAAGACTGTAAGAATCAAGCAAAACGATGGCAAGAAGATTCGGAGAACTGGCATTGGCTTGCTTGTGATTAAGATGCGTGGGTGATAGTCGCAGCTAGAGTATTCGCATAATAGCACCACGCTATCATTGGTTCCGATAGAGATTCTCCATTTTTTCTAGGAAGAATCTCTCGAATGGCAGCCAGCATGGCTACCCCACGGAGACTTCTAATAAAAAACCCTCGGCTACCGTAGTGGCAGCCGAGGGGTGTCGGTTGATTTCAGTTCAACTGATTTAGGCTCACTCGCGGTTGCAAGAATCGCCGCATTGGCAGTTGTCGCAAGTGCAATTCTTGCAACTGCCATCGGCGCAGCCACAATCTTCACAACTGCACGAATCACCACTGCAGCAAGCTGCGGTGCTGCTGTTGGCAGCGAAAGCGTTGAAACCGAAGGTCGAAGCACCGGCAACCAAAGCACCGGCTAGCAGTTTACTAGTAAAAGACATTTGAAATCTCCTGCGAGAATTGTTCTCGCTGTAATGGAATTAATAGAAACAAAAACTTAAGAAAGTTCTCGTCGATCCATTAATTCAACCACACGCACTTGAGTGCATGGAGACGCAATGCAGGGTGGCCCGGCGGGCTGCCCCGTTCTTGGGCAAGATAAAAGCAAAGTTGTGCGTCGGGAGAAGGTAACAGTGCAGTGAGACCATTGACGATTGCCTGGTCTTGGTCCGTAGAGACGGCAGTTGATGGTGGCGTGGAGAGAGCCGGTAGCGGTCCCTCGCTACAGCATGGGCAGTGAGCACAGGTTTTGCCGCTCGGGCAATCCAGCTCAAAGTCGGGAGCTTTCTGTTCAGAACAACAAGTCTTGTGAGCGGTACAACAAGAGCGAGTCTGGGCAGGTTGCTGTGAGCAGCCTCCCTCTCGTTGGCCACAGTAGCAGGGTGAGGCTGCCCAGGCAGGGACAACCATGCCCAATGCTGCAAGCAATGCGAGTGCCGTACGAAACTTGGATGTGCCGCCGAGCATAGAGTTTTCTGTTTGCCTGAGGCTTCGTTGCTGGGGAGAGGCAGGACAATCTGCGCTGAATATTGTACGCATCTTCCTGGCAAAGAGTTCAAGAGCGATTTGTTTGTGCAAGCAAATGGAATCCTCGATAGTGCGAGGATGCCGCTTACTCTAAAGCCTTATCAGATATGTCTTTGCGACACCAAGCCCCGTTCCAGCGAATGCATTTCACTGCCGTGTAAGCCTGCAATTTTGCGGCAGAGATGCTGTTGCCCAACGCAGTTACTCCTAGAACACGGCCGCCATTGGTGACGACCTGCCCGTCCACGAGTTTTGTGCCAGCGTGAAAGACCTTGGCGTTTGGCACCGCCGCGGCCTCTGTAAGACCACGGATAGGGTGCCCCTTGGTGTACTCGCCCGGATAGCCTTCGCTAGCCATCACGACGCAAACCGCAGGACGCGGGTCCCATACCATCTCAGCTGCTTCATCAAGTCGCCCATCGGCGGCGGCTTCGAGCACGTCGACCAAGTCACTCTGAAGTCGCATCACCAGCGGCTGACACTCGGGGTCGCCAAAGCGGACGTTGTATTCCAGAACTTTGAGGCCCTGCTTGGTAATCATCAAGCCGGCGTAGAGGACCCCCTTGAAAGGCCGGCGCATGCGCTTGAGTTGATGCACCGTGGGGACAAGCACCTTTTCTTCGATACTGCGCATTAGCTCGTCGGTCACGAGCGGAGTCGGGCTGTAGGCGCCCATCCCGCCCGTGTTAGGTCCCTTGTCTCCATCATGGGCCGGTTTATGATCTTGCGCGGCTGGCATGATGAGAATCGTGTGGCCGTCGGTGATCGCCAGCACACTCGCCTCTTGGCCGACAAGTCGATCCTCGATGACCAATTGCTTGCCAGCTGCGCCAAATTCGTCGCTGCCCGTGATTCGCTTGACGGCCTCTAGTGCCTCGGCCTTGTTTGCGCAGACGATGACCCCTTTGCCCGCGGCCAGCCCATCTGCCTTAATCACCAGCGACGAGTCCTCGCGCTCGTCGAGAAACAACAGGGCACTTTCTGCATCGCGGAATGTGTGAAAATCGGCTGTCGGCACATCGGCATGGCGGAGCAGGTTTTTGCAGAAAACCTTGCTGGCTTCAAGTTCGGTGGCCTGCTTGTTGGGTCCAAAGATGCGCAGGCCCTCGGCAGAAAATGCGTCGACGATTCCCGCTGCCAGTGAAGCCTCGGGACCGACTACGGTCAGACCGATGGAATTCTTCTTGGCAAAGGCGAGCAGATGGGCAATATCGGTGTCACCAATCTCAACATTTTCGATGGGTGCCGAGTCATCTTGCGCAGTTCCGGCGTTTCCGGGAGCGACAAATACTTGTTCGACCCGTTTGCTCTGACCAATCTTCCAAGCCAAGGCATGTTCGCGTCCTCCACCGCCGACCACCAATACTTTCATTTCAAATGCCCTGTTCTCGACCAACCCTGGTGCTTAACCTGCAACAATCGTAGTCGAGATTTTACCCAAATCTGACTGGCCACGTAACTCGCTTCCATATCCAAAGCGCGGCGGCATCAACAATCAACAGGGACGCTCTTGCGGATTGGTCCCTACGCAGTTAGTGAACGTTCTGATAAAAAGGGCGGTTGACAATTAAGAGGTGGCATCGTAGCCTAACAAAAATAGATTGTGAAAATTGTCACAAACTATGTTGAGTGCCAACAGAAAGTCCTAAGTTCCTATCAACAAAGGGCTTGCAGCTGGTGGTCTCAGGTGTAAAACTCTCTCAAAGCTCCTGGCTCCATCAATTCCTTGATGCGGGCGATTTTTCGCAGGGACGAGCTGTGGGACGGATCACAGGTGTTGATGTGCGGATGGATTGAGCGATGGCCGAAAAGAAAAAGATGTCTGTGGCTGAGATGCTAGCCGCAGCCCGCAAGGCTGACGGTGGGGACGGTGCGTCTTCTGCCGAGCCCGCGGAGGCTCCACCAGCCGAAGCTGCTGCGGAGCCAACCCAAGCAAAATCCCCCGAGCCGAAGTCAGGCAACCCCGCACCGGCTAAGGCCGCCGACGGGGGACGCATGAGCGTTGCCGAGATGCTAGCCGCCGCCCGTGGTGGTGGGGGTGGAGCTGCTGCCGCCAAGCCAGCGGAGAAAAAGCCTGCACCGAAACCCGCTGCGGAGAAGGCTAAGCCGGTCGCCGCGAAGAAGCAAGCTGAAGCGTCACCGAGCGAACCCCGCGATACCGCGAGTATTCTGGCTGCCGCGAAAAAATCATCGAAAGCAGGGCCAACCTCCAAGGCCGAGGCGGCCGCCAAAGAGAAGGCGGATCCCGTTCCGAAGGCCAAGCCGCAGATCGTGGTCCCTCCCATGCCTGCGAAGCCAGCCTACGCAAAAGGCAAGGCAGCAGCAAAACCTAAAGAGCCCGCTGATGAAACACGTCGCGGCTTCTTGAACATGGGTTTTTGGCTTCTGACAGCCGTTGGAGCCCTCTGGTCACTGGCGACCTTGAAGTTTATGTTTCCCAACGTGCGTCGTGAGCCGCCGAGCAAATTCAAAGTTGGTTTTCCCGATGCATTCCCCTCCGGGCAGGTGCAAACCAAGTTTAAGGCCCAGTTCGGTGTATGGGTGGTGAACACAGAAGTTAACGGTCACCCAGAGATTTTCGCTCTTAAATCGGTCTGTACCCACCTGGGATGCACCCCGAACTGGTTAGAGGCCGAGCAGAAATTTAAATGTCCCTGCCATGGGAGTGGTTTCTACAAAGACGGCATCAACTTTGAAGGTCCGGCCCCGCGTCCCTTGGAGCGTTATGCTATCCGCGTGGCCGACGACGGGCAGATAGAAATCGACAAGAGCCAAACCTTCCAGGAAGAAATGGGACAGTGGGAAGAACCGTCTTCCTTCATTCCAGTTTAAGAGACTTGCGGAATACAAATTAACGGACAATTGACAACCCAACCGGAAGCTTACGTTTCCGGCTCGCCACTAACCACTAGCCACATATGCCCGATTTAGGCGAAACGATTCGCGAATCGCAGATTTGGAAGAGCATTTTTCGTCACCCGATGCCGGTTGATCGCCGGAATCGAATCGTGGTGATGTTGACGAATTTCTTTTTGCATTTGCATCCAGTCTCGATCAAGAAGCAGGGGATTGCCCTCTCGTATACCTGGTGTATGGGTGGTGTGACCTTCTTTTTGTTTCTGGTGGAAACAGTCACCGGCGTCCTGCTGATGTTCTATTACCGCCCCACGGTCGAATGGGCGTACACAGACATCCAAATGCTCCGCGATGTGCATTCGTTAGGGATCCTGCGCGAAATCCATCGCTGGGGTGCTCATGCGATGGTGATCACCGTCTGGCTACATATGTACCGCGTGTTTCTCACCGGCAGCTATAAGCCTCCACGTGAGTTCAACTGGGTTGTCGGTGTGTTCCTGCTGCTGCTGACACTGCTGTTGTCCTTCACCGGTTATTTGCTTCCTTGGGATCAGCTGGCAGTCTGGGCTATTACAGTCGGTTCCAATATGGCCAGGGCAACTCCCTTCCTAGGGCATGAAGGCCCTGGGCAACAGCTATTGACTCTCGGCGGGGTAGACATGATTACTAACGCATCTGATGCGCGCTTTGCGCTACTAGGTGCGCGCGAGGTCGGTGAGGAAACGCTCAACCGATTTTATATTTTGCACTGTATTGCGATCCCGCTCGGAGTGGCATTGCTTTTGGCAATCCACTTCTGGCGCGTAAGAAAAGACGGCGGCATCAGCGGGCCGCTGTAATGAGGAGCTTGTGGTGAGTGGCGGGCAGCTAGTTTATGGCCGCGCGACACTCTCCTCTAGCCACAAACCAACAACCACTAGCCACTAAAGCATGCACGGACTGTCGGAACTTCAGTTTCAGGATTTGGTCTCCTCGTTCTTGGGGCCCTATTACATTGCGCTGGCTTTAATGAACGGGCTGGCTGCTCTGTATCTCTGGCGGTCTGGGCAGACGAAGGCTTGGTTCAATCTTCCAGGCTCTATTGGTGGTAAGCGGGTCGCAATCACCAACGTAGTTGTCTGGCTGCTGGTTGCCATGGTTTTTGCCGTCTTGGCTGCGATTGCCGGTAGCGGCAATACATCAATCGCTTCTCTGCCCGAATGGCTGCGCGAGGCAATTAATAATAGTACTGGTCCCGTGGTCTATAGCGTGGGGTCGTCGGCTGTCCTTATCATTCTTTATCTATTTAGAGGGTTTTTCGTCCGACCAGCTATTGCCTGGGCGATCTGGAATCTGATGTGGTTGTTCCTCGGGTTGTCGATGACAGACCCCGACTTCTACGACATTGTGGCGAAGCCAGATAATGTTCCCATCGTGATGCTTGTATTCTTGCTGGCCTTCTTTACCTGGCTGGCGACCTATCGGGCCGTAATCAATGACGAGCGGATTGCCAATGGTGAACCACCGCTGGAGAAACTCGACGACGAGAAAATTCTCGTGTGGCCAGACCTTGTCTACACCGAATTGATTTGCATGATCGCGCTCACCGCCTTCTTGATCTTTTGGGCGATTGCTTTACCAGCACCCCTCGAAGAAGCGGCGAGCAGCGTTAAGACCCCTAACCCTTCGAAGGCCCCTTGGTACTTCCTTGGTTTGCAGGAAATGCTCGTCTATTACGATCCCTGGATGGCTGGGGTTGTGCTTCCGAGCATGATCGTGGCCGGATTGATGGCGATTCCCTATCTGGACTTCAACAAGAAGGGGAACGGCTACTACACGATCAAGGAACGTCAGTTCAGCTACATCGTATTCCAATTTGGCTTCTTGGAAATGTGGATCACTTTGATCGTGTTGGGAACTCTCCTGCGCGGACCAAACTGGAACTTTTTTGGGCCTTACGAGCATTGGGATGCGCACAAAGTAGAAGCGCTCAACAACGTGAATCTCTCGGAGTATGTTTGGCAACGAGGATTAAATATGAGTTTGCCAGGTGCGCTGTCCTTCTCGGATATGCCCTGGATTCCTCTGCCTGCGTGGTTGACGGCTTTTCTGAATCCGTTTTTGCAGTTTTTCTCGCTGCTATTTGGCCGCGAGTTACCGGGCACACTGCTGGTACTCGGTTATTTTATTGCCCTCCCTCCGGTTATGGCTCTAACAGTCTTCCGCGGTTTTTACCAGAGAATGGGCTTCATTCGGTTCATGATCATGGCGAACCTGTTGTTGTTTATGGCATCGCTCCCCATCAAGATGGTCCTGCGGTGGGTGTTTCAATTGAAATACTTGATTGCGATTCCGGAGTTCTTTTTTAATTTTTAATTAATGGCGCTAGCCACTAGTATCTAGACGCTAGTCAGAAATACTAACAGAGTGACTCTGACCAGCGCCTAGCGCCTAATAACTACTAACTACAAAATGCCTGCAAGCGAACAAACCTGGTACGATCAAAAGCTCATGCATATCATCTTCGGTGCTACGGCGCTGGTGATGACGATTGCTACGTTGTGGCTATTGGCCAAGGATCACAATCGCCAGTGGAAAAGCGTGCAACTTGAGAATCGCAAGAAATCTGCCTGGATCATCCAAGCCCGGCATGATTCGCTCGCTGATCAGTACTCTTCCAAGCTGGAGAACTTCGACAAGGAATTGAGGCAAGCCGAGAGCGAACCCGTTGATCCTGCTGACGTGCAAGAATTCAAATCTTTGGTAACTGCTGAGAACAAGCGGCTTTCTTTGCCCGAGACCGATTTTTCAGCGTTGGACAACCAGTTGCAGAAAGTCAATGAAGCCGCCACAAAAGCAGCCGAGGTTCGCGACGACCTAGAGAGTTTGAAAGAGGAACCTGATAAGCAGCAGGCAAACGAATTGCTTTCAGCTGAAGCGGCTACCGCTGTGGCTCGCGATAAGTTACTTGATGAGATGGCCGACTACATCAATGAAGCACGCCGCCGCGAGAAGGCCATCGCCGGAACGCGCAAGTTTGTCTCGGCTAACCGTACAGCCTCGGTGAGTGCGTTGGGGCTGATGGTCAACGAGGGTGCCAGTGAAAAGAAAAAAACAGAAGCACAGGAGAAAATCGACGAGTACTCCAAGCGGATTGCGGAATTGACCTCAGATCTCGCCGCTGCCAACAACTATCGCATGAGTCTCGATGAAGTCCGCGCCTCGATCAATGATCGAAAAACTGAGCTATTGAAAGAGCGCGGCACGATGAAGACGGAGCTCGATCGGCTTTCGGAGCAAGCTCAGAAGACCCAGCCCTCTGGGTTAAGTCGCCTTGGCGAATGGGTCACTCGCTGGCCGATCCTCAATGCGCTTTATAGCGGCAATGTGCAAATCGATCAGATTTGGCTACCAGATCTGACGATCAACTACAATTTTTCCCAGGCTGCACGGTTTGATCGCTGCAAGACCTGCCACCAGGACATTTCGACGACCGCCGCCGGCACAGCTACGGACCCGGCATTTCCCACTCTGCCTGAATCGCAGCGCAACCTAACTTTAAAAATTGCAACTCCTGATGAAGCCCCTGCCGAAGGGGAAGGAATTCGGGAGGTCTACGGTCTGGAGCTCACCAACGATGTTATTGTGGGCCAAGGAGAGCATGCCCTCGTTCATTATGTACTCCCAGGGACTTTGGCCGCTCAAGCAGGTCTGGAATCGGGCGACATTATCGAGGCCGCCGGCGGAATTCCTGTCAACAATATGGAGTCCGTTGCCAACTATCTGCTTACGCTCGTCAGTTGGGGCGAACCGGCCGAGATAAGTATTCGTCGTGGTTTGGATCACCCTTTTACCTCGCATCCGCGTTTGGATTTGTTTCTTACCGACTCAAGTCCTCATCCCGAGAAGGTAATGGGTTGTACGGTTTGCCATGATGGACAGGGCAGCGGTACGGAATTCAAGTGGACTTCTCACACTCCCAATGATTTCGATCAGCAAGACGAGTGGCTCCGCAAATATGGTTGGTTTGACAACCATCACTGGATTTTCCCCATGAAGCCCCAACGCTTTGTGGAGAGTAACTGTCTCAAGTGCCATTACGACAAGGGAGGCTTGGAACCGAGCGAACGCTTCCCCGAACCCCCTGCACCAAAGTTGGTTGAGGGCTGGACCCTTGTCGAGCAATACGGCTGCTACGGCTGTCATGAGATCAATGGCTACGACGGACCCGATAAGCGAGTTGGTCCCGACTTGCGGCTCGAACCTCCCTATAGCGAAGTTGCTGCGCAGCTTCTTCGCGATGGCGACTTGAACGAGCAGGAACAAGCATGGGCCAAGACACTACGAAATCACCCCGATGACAACAGCGCGCGGCATTCATTGTTCGATGCGCTTAAGTCTGATGCCAAACTGGCATCAAGTTCCGAAACTCGTAATGAAGCCCGTTTGACTGCCGAGACGCACAAGCTTGCCGACGGCCTGAAAGATGTCGAAGTCCCCGGGACCTATCGCAAGGTTGGCCCCAGCCTGCGTTACTTGAAATCGAAAGTTGATTTCGACTGGGTTTACAGCTGGATCAAGTTGCCTTCGAACTTCCGACCAACAACCCGTATGCCGCAATTCTTCGGGTTGTGGGAGCATCTTCAGGAGGATCCTGAGGAATTGGCCAAGACGAAACGGTTCGAGGCTGTGGAAATTCACGCTATGAGCGAGTACCTCTTGTCGAATAGTTCCGATTTCACATACCTCACTCCTCCGAAAGAGGTTACTGAGGCGGCGTCTGCCGAGCGTGGCAAATGGCTCTTTGAATCACGTGGCTGCTTGGCTTGCCATTCGCATGAAGCTTTTACAGGCATCGCTTCCAATCAAGGTCCTGATCTATCACGGGTTGGTGCCAAGTTGAACAACAAGAAGGGAGCCTTGTGGTTGTACAGTTGGGTGAAGCAACCGCATCGTTATAATACCCGCACTAAAATGCCTAATCTGTACCTCGATCCAATTGTCGAAAAGGATGCGCAAAACCAACCGACAGGCAAGATCACCGATCCCGCGGCGGACATTGCCGCTTTCCTCCTGGGTACTCCTTCGGATTGGAAACCTACAGACGTTCCCGCTCGCAATTGGTCTGATGAAGAGTTGTCGGCACTGGCCGATTTGGCTCAAGAGTGGCTCTCAAGTGATGCCATTCCTGCTGATCGGGCAAAGGAATTTGTCCAGAATGGCATCCCCGACTCGTTGGAGCCGAAACTAAAAGCAGATGAGAAGCTGCTGTTGAAGAAAAACTTTGCTAATCGCACGCAGCAGTTACAAGACTTTGTTGCCCGCCGCACAATCAGTAAGTACGGTTGTTTTGGCTGCCACGATATTCCTGGATACGAAGAAGCAAAGCCGATTGGTACTGGTCTGGCTGACTGGGGCCGCAAGGACAGCTCAAAGCTTGCGTTTGAGAATATCCATGCCTTCCTCGCCGGGCCCGGCGATCCGCATAAGATTGATCAGTCTCATGACGAGCAGGCTGGCAATTCGCATGGGGACGATGCGGAGCATGCCGGGGGCCATGGCCACCTTAATCCGGGCGACTATGTGGAAGATGGCATCAGCTACTATCTCCAGGCCTTGGTCAGTCATGCTCGCGATGGTTTCATTTGGCAAAAGCTTCGGTTTCCACGGAGCTACGACTACAAGACGACCAAGAACAAGGGTTACAACGAGCGTCTGCGCATGCCAAAATTCCCGTTCACAGAGGCAGAGCGTGAGAAGGTGATTACTTTTGTACTCGGATTGGTGAGCGAACCTCCCGCCGAGAAGTTTGTTTTCCAACCAGATGCCCGCACAGCTGCAGTAATTGCAGGTCGCCAGGTGCTTGATCGCTTCAATTGTGCCGGTTGCCATACGCTGAAGATGGAGCAGTGGCAGGTAGCTTTCCAGGAGGGGGAATTCGAGTCTCCGATCGAGGTCCAGGACTATCCATTCCTAGGGAAGCATTTCTCTGAACAGCAGATTGCTGAATCACTCGTCGTTGATACGCGCGGGCGGATGCATACGACGCTCAATGGCTTGCCGGTGATGAACGAAGAAACTGGCGAACCGGAACGGTTTGACATTGATGGTTTGCAGATCGAAGAGGACGACGATGAGTCGGATCCCTACTATCGCTTTACACTTTGGCGAGACACACTTATTGCTGGCGAAGCCTGGAACGTCGGGATTCAAGACCCCATGGTGCCCGGGAGTCGCACTGGTTATGGCCCCGCCGAGGGTAACGCATTCCCGGCCTGGGGTGGCGACCTGACTCGTTACTTGTTTTCGAAGGTGATCGATCACGCTAAGCAGACGAACCCGCAAGTCAAAGGCTCCGAAGCCTGGGGTTGGTTGCCCCCGCCACTGATGGAAGAAGGCGTTAAGGTACAGCCCGGTTGGTTGCATGCCTTCTTGATGGACCCCACAGAGATTCGTCCTGCGGTCGTAATGCGGATGCCCAATTTCCACTTGTCGAGCGATGAAGCCTCTACCTTGGTCAATTACTTCGCTGCTTCATCGGGTGCCGAATATCCGTATGAGTACAACCGCAGTCAGCGCGGGAGTTACCTTGCAGATCAGGAAGCCGAGCATCCAGAGCGATTCCAGGAAGCGATGAATATCGTGGTCAATGGTAACTACTGCGTGAAGTGCCATGCAGTGGAGGACTTTTACCCGCAGGGTGATCCTACGACCTTCGGCCCGAACCTTGCCAATGTGCATCCCCGCTTGCGGCCTGAGTACATTCGCAATTGGGTAGCCAATCCGAAACGAATCCTGCCTTACACAGGCATGCCTGTTAACATTCCCTTTAATGCCGATGCGCCGCATCTCGGGGGAGTCGCTCAAAACCTTTTTTCAGGCACCAGTATTGAGCAGTTGACGGGGCTAGTAGACCTGTTGTTGAATTTCGATACCTTTGCCAAACGGCAAACCGAAGTTGCCCCCATGGTAAAAGCTGCGGCCGAAGCCAACGCACCGCAGACATCCGATGCCCGCGGCGACGAAGAATCTCTTAAGTAAAGTCATCCAGCAGAGGAGGATATCAAGATGCGAAAACTATTTACAATTTACAGCACCACGATGTTGTTGCTTATGTTAACAAGTCAACTAAACGCAGCAGATTGGGGATCTATCAAGGGTAAATTTGTGGTCGATGGTTCAGTCGGTGATCCGGCTGCCATCAATGTCAACAAAGACACCGAGTATTGTGGCAAGCACGACCTTGTCGATGAAACAGTCGTCGTAGGTGATGATGGTGGGTTGGCCAACGTGGTTGTTTATATTTACACCAAGCGCGGCCAGTCTTTGGACGTGCATCCCGACTTCGAAGCATCGGCCAGTGAACCAGTCGTGCTAGACAATAAGGGTTGTCGCTTCGAGCCGCATGTGATTGCAGTCCGTACGGGACAACCGCTGGAAGTTCGTAACGATGACCCAGGGATCGGTCACAATACCAATGCCTCGTTTGTGGCTAATCCAGGTTTCAATGAGATGGTTACGAATGGTGCACCGATCACCAAGACCTTACAAAAAGCTGAACCAGTCCCAGCCCCGGTTGCATGTAACGTTCATCCCTGGATGAAAGCGTATGCTGTGGTTCGTGAAGACCCCTACATGGCGGTTAGCGATGAAAATGGGGAATTCGAAATTTTGAATGTTCCTGCTGGTCAACACGAGTTTATTTTCTGGCACGAAGCTAAGGGCAACATGAAGGATCTGAAGATGACCGGTGGGAAAACCGATCGCAAAGGCCGAGCGAAGTTGAAAATCGCATCTGGCGAGACACTCGACTTGGGTGAAATTAAGATCCCCGCGAAAGCCTTAGGCAAGTAATCATTGAACGATGGCTGAGAGAGTAACATACGTGCGAACTAACAAGATTGATCGGTACGCTTGCGCTCTAATGCTTGTGGGATTGATGCTTATCGGCTGTCGGCGAGTAACCGACTTTGGTCCCGTAGCCAATCCTGCTGCAGCGGTAAAGGTCCGAGAAGCATTATTGGGAGAGGCTGGCAGTGGCGAAGAGGGAGCTGCGGTTGCAACCGGCACCGGTTGGGCGAGTCTCAAAGGAACCTTTATCTTCGATGGTACGCCTCCCGAAATGGAGCCGTATAACGTGAATAAAGATCAGGCAGCATGCACAATCAATGGAAAGGCTCCCCTGCAACAAACTCTATTAGTGGATTCTGCGACGAAGGGAATTGCCAACGTTGCGGTTTTTGTTCGCAAGGTGTCACGTGTGCATGAGTCCGCAGAACCTGAGGGTGGGCAAGTCCTATTCGATCAAAAGCAATGTGTGTTTCTTTCTCACGTGTTTCCTTTCGTGTTGGGAAATACCATGGATATCAAGAATAGCGATCCAGTTGGTCATAATACGAACATCGAAGGCAAGAACAGCTTCAATCAAACCATTCCTGTCGGCGAAACAATTGCTTTCAAGCCACAAAAGGAAGAGGCCGTACCAGTTAGTGTGCGGTGCAGCATCCATCCGTGGATGTTGGCGTATTTCTTACCTCGGGAGAATGGCTATGTTGCTATTACAAGTGAGGACGGCAGTTTCGAGATCGCTAACTTGCCAGCGGGAGAAGATCTAGAATTCCAGGTTTGGCACGAAAGTGCCGCGGGGCCGGGAAAATCACTGATCTTGGATTCACCGGAAGCGAAAGAGTTAAAATGGTCGAAGAAAGGTCGGTTTAAGATTAAGCTCGATGAAGATGAAGTGAAGGAATTGAATCTCAACGTTCCCAGTTCTGCGTTCGGGTTGTAGTCAGCATTGCTGTCATTAAAGAATAACAATGAGTTTGGTAGTCATTTGATGAACTACGGTTTACGTTCAATTTGTTTCTTGGGTTCCTTGGTTGTAATGGGTGCGACAGGGTGCGATTTTCGTGCGCCTGAGTTTCACCTCAACATGGTGCAGATGGTTTCGGATGCCACTCCTACTCCCGTCGAATACCAAGAGCAAATTGCCAATGTGCTGGGGGGTATGTTCGGCGACCCCGACGAGCCGTTTGCATTGCCCGAAACGGGACTGGACATTCGTAGATTAAAGATGGCTGCTGGGCCAGCATGGACAGATCAAAAGGGTGCTGCCTTTGGTCTCTATCGCCAGCACTGTTCCCATTGCCATGGGATCGATGGGGATGGAATGGGTCCCACGGCTTTGTTTCTGAATCCCTATCCTCGCGATTACCGCCAAGGGGTTTATAAGTTCAAATCAACTTACAATCCAGCGAAGCCGACCGACGAGGACTTGCATCGCGTTTTGGTTAATGGAATTCCAGGATCAGCGATGCCGTCGTTCTCATTGCTTCCCTCGGCTGAAGTCGAGGCTTTGGTTGAGTACGTCAAATATCTGAGCTTTCGCGGCCAAATGGAAACGGCACTCACCAACTATGTCTACAACGATTTAGGTGAGGAGGAGGTGACTGACGAAAATGGCGATCCTGTTCTCGACGACGAGGGAGAGCCTGTCACCAAGTTGATTCCTCTTGATCCCGAAAACGATCCAGAGCAGCAAGAAGTCATCAAGGAGTTACTTGCCGAGATTGTCGACGGCTGGAACGAGGCCAACGAGCAGATCATCGTCCCCGCCGAGGATGCTATCCCCACCGATGTAAGTGACATGAAAAAGTTTGCCGAATCGGCGGCCAAAGGACGAGAGTTGTTTTACGGTACGCGCGCTAACTGTATGAAGTGTCACGGACCGACCGGCTTGGGTGATGGTCAGCAGGATGACTACGATATCTGGAACAAGGCACATTTGCAGTTCTTGGAATCAGTTGCTGAGGACCCAGGTGAAGGTGAGATAGCTCAGGATCGGACAGAAGTAGCCGAGTCGTTGTTCCCGGTTCGTAATGCAATACCTCGTAACCTCAGAAAGGGAATCTACCGGGGTGGAAATCGGCGGATCGACCTCTTTTGGCGTATCTATGCTGGTATCGCAGGATCCCCGATGCCCGGCAGTGGTCCGGCAAGTCCCGGTGCCCAAGGGACTTTGACCGAGGAAGAGATGTGGAACATTGTGGATTATGTGTTGTCGTTGCCTTATGAGAATGCAAGTCAGCCACAGCGAGCCCTGCCGATTAATACTGAACTGGTGAACTGACGTTGTTGAGTAGACTATCTCAACGGTGTGGAGAGCGATCGTGAAGCATTTTTGGAGTTTTTTGTTTTTCTTGGTGCCATTGTTTGGGGTGGCAACCTTTGTGTTTGCGCCTCACTTCAACATCTGGCTTCCCCGCGACATTTCCGAACAAGGCAGAGTCATTGATGGCCTGTTCATGTTTATCTTGTACCTCACGGGCGCAGTGTTCATTGTCACCGAGAGCGTGCTGTTTTATTACCTTTGGAAGTACAACGGCAAATCAAACGATCAGCCTGTCAAGTTCTCTCATGGCAGCCATGCCTTGGAACTCGTTTGGACGATAATCCCGGCGGTGACACTGCTTTTCATCGCTATTTACCAAATGCAGGCGTGGGCTGCCGACAAGCTGGATGCTCCCGCGATTGATTACACGTGCGAAGTGACGGGCCGGCAATTCAATTGGGACTTCCGCTATCCTGGGCCTGACAACGAACTCTATACCCAGGACGATATCGTCCGGACCGATGGAAAGTTGTATCTTCCTGTCAATGAAGAGATTCTCTTAAAGATCACCAGTGCAGACGTTCTGCACAGTTTCTTCCTACCCAATCTACGCGTTAAGCAGGATGTCGTGCCCGGCATGGCGCAAAAGATGTGGTTCAAGGGAAAGAAGACCGGTGGATACGACATCGTCTGCGCCGAACTGTGTGGCTGGGGCCATTATAAAATGAAGGGCCGGGTATTTTTCCTGCCCCGCGACGAGTACGACGCCAAACTGGCAGAGTTTACTGCGGAGCAAGAAACTATGACCGTAGAGGTTCCTGAAGAAGAGTGAGTTGATTGAGGAATGATGTGGCTTGAATGAAATCTGCTTTCATTCATCAAGCACTATTCGTCATTTATCATTTTAATCGAGATTTCCCATGAGTACCGTAACTGTTGATACCCACGCTGCCCACGGCGAGCATGCCCATACGAGCAGCTTTTTGAAGACCTATGTCTTCTCGCTCGATCACAAGATCATTGGGCTGCAATTTCTGTTCAGCACTTTGATCTGGTTCTCGGTCGGCGGCTTGTTGGCAATGGGCATCCGCTGGCAGCTGGCTTATCCTTGGCGCCCAATGCCGCTGTTGGGCAACTTGCTGGCAGCTAGTGAAGGGGGCCAGATCGCCCCAGAGAATTACACGATGCTCGTCACCATGCACGCGACAGTGATGATCTTTTTTGTGATCATCCCGATCCTGGCTGGTGCGTTTGGAAACTTTTTGATTCCGCTGATGATCGGTGCGGACGACATGGCTGTGCCGGTGCTCAACATGCTGAGCTACTGGTTCATGTGGCCGGCGTTCTTCTTCATCGGAGGTAGTTTCTTCGTGGAAGGAGGTGCCGCCCAAGGGGGTTGGACCTCATACCCTCCCCTGTCGGTTATCCAGCAAGCAGCACCCGGTAGCCTTGAGGGTCAAACGTTATGGCTCCTGGGCGTCACGTTTGTTGGCATTGCGTCGATGATGGGATCGATCAACTACATGACGACGATCATACAGATGCGGGCTCCCGGCATGACGATGTTCCGGTTGCCAATGACCATCTGGGGCATGTTTATCACTGCCATCCTCCAGGCGTTCGCCCTACCCGTTCTCACGGCTGCAGGGTTCATGCAGTTGGGGGATCGCATGCTCGGCACTGGATTTTTCCTGCCGGAAGGTGCGATGGCCAATAACTCCCCGATGGAAACAGGTGGTGGCCAACCGTTGCTGTGGCAGCATTTGTTCTGGTTCTATAGCCACCCTGCCGTGTACATCATGATCCTCCCCGCGATGGGCATGGTCTCCGATATCCTCAGCACTTTTGCCCGCAAGCCGCTTTTTGGCTACAAGCCGATGGTTTATTCCATTTCTGGCATTGCAGGCCTTGGGTTCATCGTGTGGGGCCATCATATGTTCGTCTCGGGCATGAATCCCATGCTCGGCATGACATTTATGGTGTCGACGATGATGATCGCGCTACCCAGTGCGATAAAGACTTTCAATTGGCTCGGCACTCTCTGGGGTGGCAAGATTCAGTTCACCACGCCGATGTTGTTTGCTATTGCCTTTGTCTCGATGTTTATCATCGGTGGCCTGAGCGGCATTTTCATGGCAGCGACGCCTGTTGATATTTTCATTCATGATACCTACTACATCGTGGCCCACTTCCACTATGTGCTGTTCTGCGGCACGGCGATGGCCGTCTTTGGGGGCATTTATTATTGGTATCCCAAAATGTTTGGCCGCATGATGAACGACTCGTGGGGAAAAGTGCATTTCACGCTTACGTTCGTCCTGATGAATTGCGTCTTCTATCCGATGCACATTCTGGGAATGCAGGGTTTTCCGCGTCGGTTAGCCGATCCCTACCACTATGAGACCTTCAAGAATTTGCTCCCGTTGAACCAGTTTATTAGTTGGTGCGCTTTCATGTTGATGGCTTCGCAAATTATCTTCGTGATCAATTTCTTCGGTAGCATGTTCTTCGGCCCTCGCGCTGGTCGTAATCCCTGGAAAGCAAACGGCCTTGAATGGCAGGCACCGAGTCCTCCTGGTCACGGCAATTTTGACTTCCAACCAATCATCTATCGGGGACCATACGAGTACGGCTCGCCAGAAACGGAAGAGGATTACTATCCCCAGACTCAGCCACCGAAGGAAGGCATTCAGTCTGCAGCTACCCCTGCCCACTAAACGATGATTACCAACCGCAAAACCCGAAGCCCGCTTGTCCACCTCTGGGCGTGGCTACTGGCCTGCGCGACGTTTCCGCTGATTTGGTGGGGAGGACTCGTCACTACTACGGGTGCAGGTATGGCCTTTCGTGATTGGCTCACCTCTGACGGATACCTGATGCCGTTTTATCCATGGCTCAGTTCAACGGGAGACAAATTCATCGAGCATGGCCATCGCCTCTTGGGGATGATTGTCGGGCTACTTGCGATCGGGCTAGTAGGAATCACCTGGGCTAAGGAATCCCGTTATTGGGTTCGCATCTTTAGCTTGGCCATACTCGTTGGCGTCATCATTCAAGGTGCCTTGGGTGGCATGCGTGTTGTATTCGACGAGCGAACTTTGGCCCTGATACATGGTTGTACTGGTCCCTTGTTCTTTGCCATGTGCGTGGCGATGGTAGTCATCACTTCTCGCTGGTGGTGCGACGTCGAGCCGTTAGAAAGTTCGCCCCGGGAATGGAAATATCTCCGTCTGGCAGCACTTACCACGATTCTCGCTTATATGCAGCTCATTGCTGGTGCCGTCGTGCGGCATAGCCCCCACTTGGTTGGGCAATCCGCATCCGCTGTTTTCCAGGCAGCCGTCTATCTCCACGTTCTGCTGGCTGTGGCGATTGTTGTCCATGGGGTGTTGCTGATCTGGCAGGCCAACCGTTGTAAGCAACCTATTGGGCGCTGTTGGTTGCTGGGGGCATTAATTGGAGTACAAATCGTACTTGGCGGATCGACTTGGATTGTAAAGTATGGCCTGCCCCGCTGGGCCTCGCGGATGTTTGGTGAGCTGACGTTCGCTAATACTGCTGATAACGCCTTTCAGGCCGTCGTCGTAACCAGCCACGTGGCGGTGGGTTCTCTCATCCTGGTAACATCTCTGGCGCTTGCTCTGCGAGTCGCTCGGCAGTTGCGGATTGGAGTTCCCGAGACAGTCGGGTCATCCACTTCTCGAATGGGGGTCGTTCTATGAGTACCTCCACGATTATTACTTCTGAAAGTCCGAGTCGGGCGCTCGTAGCGAAATTGAGCGACTACTTGGAACTTACTAAACCACGGATTGTGTTGCTGGAGTTAATAGTAGCTAGCGCGGCAGCGTGTTTGGCAGCACCGCACACCCTTGACATGCAAGTCCTGCTATTTGCCCTTGCAGGCACGGGATTGGTAGCGGCCAGTGCAAGTATCGCCAATCAATGGTGGGAACGCTCGAGTGATGCCCACATGCCGCGAACGGAAGATCGGCCACTTCCTGCTGGTCGAGTCAGTTCCGCCGAAGCAATCTTATTGTCGCTCGTAACGCTTCTCGCGGGCATGGCGATTTTGGTTTGGCGAGTCAATATGCTTACAGCCTTGTTGGGATTGGCAAGCTGGATGCTTTATGTGGTGATCTACACACCACTCAAGACCCGCAGCTCTTTTAACACGACAGTTGGTGCTGTCGCGGGAGCGATTCCGATCATCATGGGTTGGACAGCTACTGGAACACCGCTGGGGCTGAACGCCTGGTCGCTGGCGGGAGTCCTATTCCTCTGGCAATTTCCACATTTCATGGCCATCGCCTGGATCTATCGCCACGACTATGCTGCTGCCGGTCATCGGATGTTGACGGTTGTAGACCCAAGCGGCATGCGTGCCGGTGCTCAAGCTGTCTTGGGTGCGGCCGTGCTGATCCCAGTAAGCTTGATTCCTGCCGTGGTCCCCACGAGCGGCAGTCCTTTGCTCTATTTGACCTGGTCTTTCACCCTGGGAACGATTCTCCTGGGCCTGTCGATTCGCTTCGCGATTTTCCGTGACGAGATTTCCGCGAGGTTTTTACTTAGAGCGTCGTTAATCTATCTCCCTGCATGGCTTGCCATGCTTTTGGTAGTAACCCTATGAACAACTGACAACTGAAAACCCTACCGGAAGCTAATGCATCCGGCTCGCCATCCACTAACCACCAACCACTAACCACTTATAATGTCCGACGACCATCACGCACATGCGCCGCAATTCGACTATCAGCCCGCGTTGCCGATACCCAACGGTAAGGCCTTCATGTGGTTGTTTCTGTCGACGGAAATCATGTTCTTTGCGGGGCTCATCGGCACTTATATAGTGTTGCGTTTCGGAGCGATTTCTTGGCCTTCGACCCATGATGTCCATCTTGCTGAGATCTGGGGTGCCACTAACACGTTTGTGCTGATCTGTTCCAGCGTAACCGTCGTGCTGGCCTTGGAAGCCGCCAAGAAAAATAATGCCTCCGCTGCTAAAGGCTGGATGGTGTTGACGTTTCTACTAGGACTGGTGTTCCTCGGTATCAAGATGTACGAGTACAACGCCAAGTTTTCCCACGGCATCTATCCGCAACTGCCTCATAGCCAAATCTATGAGAAGCCAGATGTGTACTACGCCCAAGCGGTTCGCACTCGACTCAATACGCTCAAGGCAGAACTGGAAAACAAGACTGACAAGACTGAAGAAGATACCGCGAGCCTGGGTTTAGTCGACGATCTACTCCGCGAGGTAGATGCTGCGGAAGTTGCACTTCGCAACGAACCCGATTCCCCAGCAGGTCGCATAAAGATTTTCGAGCTTGCTGACAAGATTTATCCTCGGGCGAGTATCCACGATCACACTTCCAGTGCGTCCCATGCGGCTACTGGTGATTCGCCTTTCCATTTAGTGGCGGCCGAACATGAAACCACTGTCGGCGGTGGCCACCTGGAAGGGCTTAACGACAAGTATAACTGGCTGAAGCTACCGATCATGATCCCAGGGGGCAACATGTGGGCGAGCACCTATTTCTTGCTCACTGGTTTTCACGCCTTACACGTCATAGTGGGGCTGATCGCTTTTGGCCTGCTGCTCACCATGACGCTTAACCGTGCTGCGTTTGGTACCATCGAGAACGTCGGCCTCTATTGGCACTTCGTCGATCTGGTGTGGATTTTCCTATTTCCGCTGTTGTACCTTTTTTAATTGAATATCCGCGATTCAACGAATCGCCGGGCATTGCGAGTTACCCAATTATGTCCACTCATGATCAAGCTCATGCCGAACATGCATTTAATGCAGACTCCCACGAAGGGGAGCATCAGCACGATATTCGCCTATTCATTGGCATATTTATCGCATTATGCGTGCTGACGACTATGTCGTTTTTAACCTACTTCCCATTCTGGCGCACACATGTTCCTGTGGAAGTGAGTCGCGCCTTCATGATGGCCGTCTCCTGTACCAAGGCGATGCTGGTGATCATGTTCTTCATGCATCTGAAGTGGGAAGCCAACTGGAAATGGGTGCTGACCGTGCCGGCGAGCATTATGTCTGCCTTGCTGATCCTTGCCTTGATACCTGACGTAGGGCTGCGGATGAGACATGCCTCTCATCAGCGAATGATTCACGCTGCCGAGCTACCTCCCAAAGAAGCAGGCGAGCACAACCAAGACCATAAACCGGCAACCCCCCCTGCCAACGAACCCGCAGTCAAGAAATCGGCGGCGTAGGTTCGGTCCAATCCCCTTCGACTAACCGAGCGGACCGCTGTCTGCACTGGTTTTTGTAATGAGTGCCGACTATGCGATTGAGATTTCATCCTGCACGCATCGCTATGGTGCGCGGGTGGCGGTCGATCAATTGTCGCTTTCCATCGAGCGCGGCGAAGTCTTTGTTTTCTTGGGACCTAACGGTAGTGGCAAGACGACCCTTTTCCGCGTACTCTCGACTCTGATCCCTTTGCAGGGAGGAGAAATCAGTATTCTCGGTGACGATCTGCGTCGCGCTGCCAATGCAATTCGCTGTAAACTGGGGGTCGTTTTCCAGGCACCTAGCCTCGATAAGAAGCTTACGGTTGCCGAGAATCTTCATCACCAAGGGAAACTCTACGGACTCGGTGGGAGCGAACTCCGAGACCGAATTGACCAAATGCTCTCTGCCGTTGGGATCGCCGATCGGGCCGCCGATCTCACCGAAACGCTTTCGGGAGGGATGCGTCGACGTGTTGAGCTTGCGAAGGGACTTCTGCATCGACCTCAACTGCTGTTATTGGATGAGCCCTCCACAGGTCTTGACCCTGGTGCCCGCAGCGATCTGTGGAAGTATTTGCATCAAATCCGCGACTCGGATGGGGTGACCATCGTTCTTACGACGCACCTCTTGGAAGAAGCAGACCGCGCCGATCGGATTGCGATCATGCACGAAGGCAAATTGGCGGCCTTGGACACCCCTGCCGCCTTGCAAGCCTCGGTCGGTGGCGATGCAATCACCATTCGCACCCCGCGACCCACTGAACTTGCCGACGCTATTCGAGTAAAATTCAATTGTGACGTAACCGTCCTCGACGGATGTGTGCGACTTGAGCAGCCAGAGGGTCATCAGTGGATCCCTCGCCTGGTCGAAGCGTTTCCTGCTGAGATCGAAACCATCACTCTCGGCAAACCTACGCTCGAAGACGTATTCATTGATCGTACAGGACATCGTTTCTGGAACGAGGAAAAGAAGTCCGATGGCAAGTAGTGCGATAACTAGCGTACCCTCACTCCCCGTAGTGTTGACCTTAGCCCAGCGCGAACTCGTGCGTTTTTTCCGTCAGCGGAATCGGGTGATCGGTGCATTGGTGCAGCCGATCATGTTTTGGGGATTGTTCAGTCTGGGACTGCGTGGCAACGACCTGGGTTTTGCGTTTTTCTTCCCCGGCACGATTGCGATGATTCTTTTGTTCACGGCTATCTTTGCGACGATCTCGATCATCGAAGATCGTCGCGAGGGCTTCTTGCAGTCGGTGCTCGTGGCACCCGCGCCGCGCTGGGCTATGGTGATGGGAAAAATACTTGGCGGATCAGCGATCGCACTCTTACAGGCCCTCTTGTTCCTGGCGCTTGGCTGTGTCACGTTAGGCTTGCCCGGTTCGCCGCTTGAGATCGTGTTGTCGATTGTACTCATGGCCGTGCTGGCTATTGCTCTCACGGGACTCGGCTTTCTGCTCGCTTGGCGGATGGAATCCACTCAAGGTTTTCACGCAATCATGAGCGTATTCTTGTTCCCTATGTGGTTGCTCTCGGGAGCGCTGTTTCCCGACGACCCCCAGAGTTGGATAACATTTATTTCTCGCTTTAATCCGCTCACCTATGGCGTTGCCGGACTGCGGCATTATCTACATTTTGGCGATGAAACGATGGTTAATGCGTTGCCCAGTTTGCCGGTTTGCTGGGGAGTCTCTCTGTCCTTTGCTTTGCTGATGGTGGTGCTCTCCTGGCGGATTGCCGCGACCCGTACGACAGGAGATTTATTATGAAAAGCAGTGCCCTCCCCTATTGGTTGTCCTTCATGGTGCTGTTGGCCGGCAGCTACGGAGCGTGGAAGTGGTATCAGGTGAGCCTGATTGAATCGAGCCGCGAGGTGGGTGGGATTGAGTTCGAGGGTCCTCCTCTGGAAGAGTTTGAACTCACCGAGCGCAGCGGCGAGCCATTTCGCTCGGCTGACATGGAAGGAAAGGTATGGGTCGCTACGTTTTTCTTTGCCAGTTGCCCCGGTCAATGTCCGAGGCTCAACGCCAACATCAAGTATCTGCATGATCAACCTGAGTTGGCAGATGTTACGTGGGTAAGTATCACAGTCGATCCCGACAATGACACACTCCCGGTGCTGCAAGAATATGCCGACCGCTACCAAGCGGATCCTGAGCGGTGGTTGTTTTGCACGGGCGAATTTGATTACATCAAGCGCGTTGGCGAAGAGATCATGAAGATGCCCGT
This sequence comes from Bythopirellula polymerisocia, assembly GCF_007860015.1. GTDB lineage: Bacteria > Planctomycetota > Planctomycetia > Pirellulales > Lacipirellulaceae > Bythopirellula > Bythopirellula polymerisocia. Next base: position 42,716 of record NZ_SJPS01000006.1, on the reverse strand, counting down.
TACTTGGCGTGGTCACAAAGACTACGCGGTGGTAATCGACCGGGCGGGAAATGTACGTGGAATGTACGACGCGACGAGTATCAGCCAATCTAAAAAACTCCGGGAGCTGCTCCTGGAATGTCTGGCGGAGGATCCCCCTGCCGAGAAATCCACGAATGAGATCGCATCGGCAATCAACTGAGGTCAAAAACTTCGCATGGACTCTTTGCTGTTTGCCGCCACCATTAACCCCCTGGTGCATCTCAATGCCGTTCTCAACTCGATTGCCACGGTGCTTCTGGTGCTGGGATTTGTGCTCATTAAGAGGGGCCATCGGCAAGCACACGGCTGGGTGATGATTTCGGCATTTTTGGTCTCCTGCTTGTTTTTAGTGAGTTACCTCACCTATCACTGGACCGCCGGCAGCGTGCGATTCACGCATCCCGGCATCGTCAAAGTGATCTACCTTGTGATTCTCCTAACCCACGTTGTGCTGGCCATGACGGTCCCCTTTCTCGCCTCGGCGACGATCGCCTTTGCCTTGTTGGGGACCGGTTTTAAGAGTGCCAGTGAGCTTACTCAAGACCAGCGTTCACGCTATTTGGCCAAACACCGTCGATTGGCTCACTGGACCCTGCCGATATGGCTCTATGTCTCGGTCACTGGAGTCGTGGTCTACGTCATGCTCTATCATCTCTGGCCTCCCGTCGCGTGATGATCTAGAATGGAGAGAGAGGAAAAGCAAGATGAAAATCATATTCCAGATGATGGAACAAAAACGATGGCTCCGCACTGCGGTGCTTGTCCTCCTGTGCCTCGCAGTCACACTCGTGGCGACTGATGCGCTGGCCTGCCCCACTTGCAAAGACGGCATGGCCGACAGCGATCCACTCTCACAAGCCCGCGCCGCAGGGTACTTCTATAGCATCATGTTCATGATGGCGATGCCCTTTGTATTGATTGGCACCTTCGGCGGCGCTGCCTATCTCTCGATCCGCCGCGCGCGCAAGCGTGAACTGGACCGTTAGCCGCGCCGCGTCCACTGAGTCCGCTCAGCAGAGCGAAGCGAGAATTCGACCTTTAAGATCGCAGGATTGATTTGGACGACGACCCCACACAATCTGATTCTCAATTCGGCGACCGGCCTCGCCTGCCAACAGAAATGCGGATCTCCGAGGATTGGTTAGCGGTCTGGTGCGGCGGGTTGCTGCTTGCTGTGTCGTTTGCCGCCGTCTGGTGGAGTAATGCGCAACTACTATCGGAGCTGCCATCAACCGGCGATGCGGTCGAACTGTCCAGTCCGTTGGAAGCGTGGCTCGCCAAACCCGGGTCATGGCGCAGTAGTCCGCTCGAAGCCTTCACCAAGATAAGCAGTTCGAGAACTCTTCCTATCAGCACGATCCCAGGCATATTCGGAGCCTTTGTCGTGATCGGGGTGCTATTCGCCCTTGCAACCCAGTTGCGCGGTAATTCAGCACGTGATTTCTGGATAGCTTTTCCCTTCGTGTTTTTACTGGCTACGCTGGCCTACGTTATGGCCGAGCACAGTGTTGTGGCTGCCTACAACTTGGAATATGCCCTTTGGGCACTCGTAGTCGGTTTACTAATTTCGAACACAGTTGGAACCCCCAAGTTTCTTAAGCCCGCCGTTCTCACTGAGTTCTACATCAAGACTGGCCTCGTACTTCTCGGAGCCGAAGTACTGATGAGTCGCCTACTCGCACTCGGCCTACCGGGCATATTCGTCGCCTGGGTGGTCACCCCGATCGTGCTGGTTAGCACTTATATCTTTGGGCAAAAAGTGCTGAAGATGGAATCGCGTTCCCTGAATATGGTCATCTCTGCGGATATGTCGGTTTGCGGTGTTTCGGCAGCGATTGCAACCGCCGCGGCTTGCAGAGCAAAGAAGGAAGAATTGTCGTTGGCCATTGGCATGTCGCTGACCTTTACGGTCATCATGATGGTGGTCATGCCCGCAATCATCAAAGCAGTTGGCATGGACGAAATCCTCGGCGGCGCCTGGCTGGGAGGCACGATCGATTCCACGGGGGCCGTCGCGGCTGCCGGCGCTGCATTGGGAGACCGGGCTCTTGAAGTGGCGGCAACGGTGAAGATGATTCAGAACATTCTGATCGGTGTGGTCGCGTTTGCCGTCGCCGTCTACTGGGTCACGTATGTAGAACAGGATCCTGCGGGAAATCGCTTGAGCAAAATGGAAATCTGGTATCGGTTCCCCAAGTTTGTAATCGGCTTCGTGCTGGCTTCTGCTATTTTTTCACTGCTCTACGTGGGTCTCAATCATGGACCAGAACTCGTGGATGCCACAATCAAAGGTTCCACCAAGACCCTCCGCGGCTGGCTCTTTTGCCTCGCTTTTGTCAGCATTGGATTGGAAACGAATTTCCGCGAGTTAAGGCCCTATCTCCGCGGTGGCAAGCCGCTCTTGCTCTATGTCTGTGGTCAAACATTGAATCTCTCTCTGACCCTCTTCATGGCCTGGCTGATGTTCCGGGTAATCTTCGTCGGCAGTATCAACCAGATGGTGCCATAAACTATGCCTAAACAAACTGGCATGAAACGTTTGATGGCTGCGAGTGGTCTGATCGGATTCGCTTGGCTGTTGCTCTTGCCCTGGATCGCCGAGCAACCTGGCATGAAATCCCACCTCGACTGGCTAGAAGCCCAGCAAATCAACCCCAGCGCAATGTACTACACCGAACTCGACGTGATGGAAAAGTTTCACCAGCAGCGGCGAAAAATCTCCCATTAGCCGTGTCGCGTCTGCCGAGAGGAACTCGGAAGAACGGATCGCGTCAGAGCAAGCAACCCGGCATTGTGCAAAATCTCAGCACCCAGTTCACATATCATCACAGCCCACTCCATGCCCTATCTCAGTTTCCTGTTTATCTGTCTGACTTGGGGCACCAGCTTTATTCTCATGGATCGAGCGGCAATGGCTTTGGGGCCATTGTCCATTGGGATGTTTCGGCTCTTGGGTGGGGCCTTGGTACTGGGTCTGTTTTGGTGGTGGAAACGTCCCTGTGTGCACATTGCTCCCAGTGACTGGATTCATATTCTCTTGGTCGGCTTGCTAGCCAATGCCTGGCCTTTTACTGTGTTGCCCTTTGTGATGACCCAGGCCAATGAGCACGGGTATTTTGGCTTGATGGTTACTTTGGTGCCGCTGGTGACCATTCTAGTCTCGATCCCCATGCTGGGGATCTGGCCGACCGCAAGGCAGATGATCGGTGTGACAGGTGGGCTCGTTTGTCTCGCGGGAGTTGTACAGGATGGCGCTCAGCGGGGAATTGCGCCGTGGGTGCTGGCTTTGGCCCTGACCGTGCCACTCGCCTATGCCACCGGGAACGCCTACATCAAATGGAAACTCGATCATTTGCCTGCCTTGCCGCTCACGGTATTGTTTCTCGCTTTTGGTGGATTACTGTTGGTGCCTCTGCAGTTTGCTCCGGTATTTTTGAAAGAGACGGGTTTGGGAGGGCCGGCGCAGCCGCATGGTTGGCCGATGGCAATCGTGTCGATTTCGCTGCTTGCCATGTTGAGTACAGGATTGGCAATCCTGTTGTTCATTCAGCTAGTAAAACGCCAAGGCCCATTATTCGCAGGGATGGTCACGTATGTGATTCCGCTGGTGGCACTCGTTTGGGGGCAGTACGACAGCGAGCGTCTTACGACGCTGCAACTCGCGGCGATGGCAGGTACACTCTGTATGGTTGCCATGGTGCAGTGGGGGGCGGCGAAATCTCCCCCGCCCCAGGGTGAACCCCTGGCATAAATCTGATAGGTTACGCGTTATCCCTGCGAGTTGTTAAATCGCGGCTAACCACTAATTTCTAACCACTAACCTCTAGCCTCTATTCCTATGTCCCATCCTTGGCTGGCGCAGCGTACGAGCGAATTCGATAGTTCTGGCATCCGCAAGGTGTTTGATCTGGCGGCGAAGATGGCCAACCCGATCAATCTTTCAATTGGTCAACCTGACTTCCCGGTGCCCGATGCGGTGAAGGACGCGGCGATCGACGCCATTCATAGCGACAAGAATGGCTACAGTCTCACCCAGGGGATCCCACCCTTGCGTGAAGCACTTCAGTCGCGAGTCGATGCAGAGTATGGGCATGCGGATCGACAGGTGATGGTCACCTCGGGCACTAGTGGTGCATTGGTGATGGCGATGCTCGCGATGGTCGATCCGGGTGATGAGGTGATCTTCATGGATCCCTACTTCGTCATGTATCCCGCCCTGGTGCGGATGGTCGGTGGCAAGTGCGTGATGATCGACACTTATCCCGACTTCGCGATTGATCCTGACAAAGTTGCAGCAGCTATCACACCACGAACTAAGCTGATCATGCTCAACAGCCCAGCGAACCCCACCGGAGTGATTGCCAGCAAGGAAAGCGTGCGTGCCATTGCGGAACTAGCTGCCAAGCACAACATCGCCCTCTTGAGTGATGAGATTTATCGCACGTTCAGTTACGACAGCGTGCCCCCCTCCCCTGCCCAGTGGAACGATCAAACCCTCGTGGTCGATGGTTTTAGTAAGACCTATGGGGTAACTGGTTGGCGACTCGGTTGGATCCACGGCCCGGCGGCGATCATTGATAAGCTTACCATGCTCCAGCAGTACACATTTGTGTGTGCGCCTCATCCATTACAGTGGGCGGGTCTGGCAGCGCTCGAGACCGACATGAGCGCGCAGGTGGCTGAGTACCAAGTGCGCCGCGATTATGTGGTGTCAGGACTGCGAGAAGCTGGTTACGAAGTTGCACCGACCGGCGGGGCATTCTATGTCTTTCCCAAGGTACCTGATGGAGGAGCTACCGGCGCCGAGTTCGTCCTTCGGGCCATCGAGCGGGAATTGCTCATTATCCCCGGCAACATTTTTAGCGAGCGCGATACGCATTTTCGTATTTCGTACGCAGCGACTATGGAGACTTTGCAGCGCGGACTGGAAGTGCTGCGAGAATTGGCGGAGTAGTTGAGGCTTGAGAGTTGAGTGAGAACATTCTGACTCTCAACCCTCAACTCCATAGTTCTCCCAACGGACTGAGTAGGTGTCTTCGAACCACGCCTTAATGTCGGGCTCGACTTCTCGATCGTAGTCGGCGTCCACATGCAGGATGTTGCCCTGAGGTGTGCTGCGGATTTCTCCCTGTTCGACCACCATTTCGCCAGCCTTAATGACCATCCGAGGCAACTCAAACATTGTTTCTTTATCGTCGTCTGGCGTGTAGATAGTGATATCGGCTGCGGCTCCCGGTCCTAAATGGCCCTTGTCGGCGAGTCCCAGTATCTTTGCCGGACCTGCGCGGGTGATGATGGCGATGTCGTTAAGTGAGTATTCACGGTCCAGATCGGCGAGAGAAGATCGCTTCGTGACATCCGGGTGGCAACTCTTGAGCATGTCGCTTCGGTAAGTCCGATCCATTAACAGGCGAATGATCTGCGGATAGGCCAGGAACGATCCGCCATTGGGGTGGTCAGTACTCATCACCACTTGCCAGGGATCTTCGACCAGCAGATACCACTCCAAACCGATAGCCCACTGCAAAGCATGAATGAGCGATTTGTTTTTATACTCAATGGGTGAGATGCCACAGCCTGCTTCCATTTCCACGTCGGAACTAATCCATTTGCTGCCATAAAGATTGGCCAGGAAATGCCCCAGTGGACCATCACCGGTCATACTGGTGGTTTCGCCGAAGAGCACTTGACCCACATCTACGGTTAGTTGGGGATGAGAGTTGATGTAGTCCGCTAGTTGCGGAACTTTGCTGGAGGAAGTTCCCTCGTCGGCATCCCCTCCACCATAGCTGTGGAATTGGATGTGTGTCAGATGACCGCAGCGATTTTCGAGTGCCTGCATTGTTTCGAGTGTCGTTCGCCAATTCCCTGGCATGCCGAGCTGATTGCAGTGGATATGTACCGGGTGGGGAAGTTTCAAATCCGCTGCCGCCTGAGCGACTTCACTAATAATTTGTCGCGGCGTGACGTCGAAGTGAGGTACCGTATCGTCGAGTCCTGTGCTGCGAGAACCATCGCGGTGTTTCCACGCCTCCACACCACCGGGGTTCACAAGCTTCGGGGCGTAACCTTTGCCCCGTGAGAGGAGCCACCCAATGAAAGAACGCAACTTGGCAGGTTCTTTGTCGCGGATGCTTTGCATCACATAGTGATTGTTACCCATCAAAAGATAGCACCCCTTGTCGAGGCAGGGTGTGTCGGCAAACTCTGCATGGGCGTGCGCTGCTAACAAAGGTGGCACTGCGGCGTCGAACGCCGTCGTGTAACCTAAGGCAGCGTATTTGTATCCTGTGGCGAATGTGCTGGGAACGCTTCCCATGGTGCCGCTGCGTGTGGTAGCGGTGCGATGGACCGGTTCGGCATCCCGGCGATCATCGGGTCGAAGCTTGCGGGCGGCATTTACCTTCGGCCCGGCAATATGGCAATGCATATCGATCCCGCCTGGCATCACGACCAGCCCACTGGCGTCGATGGTTCGCGCGGGTCGAACATGCGGATCGCTCGGTGGGGCAACGATTTTGCCGTCAGCGAGCCAGAGATCGCGCACCTCACCATCGATCCCATTGGTTGGGTCGTAAAGCGTACCGCCGCAGATCTTGGTGAAGTTGTTTTCCATTCTGTGCGGCATTCTACTATGTTGCGGCAAGAACAGGAATCGCCGTGAATGCTCAGTGACAATCTTGTAGAACGATTGTGGATGCAAGATAATGGCGAACATGAGCGAAGCAGATATACCTCAAACTCCGTCAGAATCCGCTTGGATCCGCTTCGACCGGAACGAACTAGCGGGGAGCTTTGGGGATATCGGGACCGATCTCCCGCTGATCGTCGCGATGATTCCGGCTGCTGGCCTAAATGGTGCGACCGTCTTCATTGTCTTCGGCTTGCTACAGATTCTCACCGGGATCCTTTACGGCGTGCCGATGCCGATGCAGCCACTCAAGGCGATGGCGGTGCTTGTCATCACTCAGAAAATCGCTGGCAATGTACTTTTCGGCGCGGGAATGGCGATTGCCGTCATCATGCTTGTTTTGAGTATCAGTGGTGCTTTGTCCTGGCTTGCGCGTGCCATCCCCCGCTGCGCAGTGCGTGGCGTGCAGTTTGGACTGGGACTGAGTTTAGCATCGCTGGCGCTCAAGGATTATGTACCCTCACTGGGTACAAGTGGCTATGTGTTGGCAGCTGTTTGTTTCGTCATCGTCGTGGTCCTATGGGGAAACCGGCGTGTTCCTGCTGCACTGTTGGTAATTCTACTGGGCCTGGTATATGCGGCGATGGCGACTGTGGATTGGTCAACCTTGCGGATAGCATCGTCGCTAAGCTTACCGGCGATCGAGGTCCCCACTTGGGATGCGATTTGGACTGGTTTGATTTTGCTTGCATTGCCTCAGATTCCGCTTTCGCTTTCCAATTCGGTAATCGCCACGGAGCAGACGCTGCACGACTTGTTTCCCCAGCGGGCAATTGGAATAAAGAAAATCGGCGTCACCTATGCTGTAGCCAATTTCTTCGCTTCGTTGCTGGGTGGAATTCCTGTCTGTCACGGATGTGGCGGATTGGCTGGGCACTATGGGTTTGGGGCTCGTACCGGGGGATCGGTCATTATCTATGGTACGATGTACCTCGCACTTGGCTTGCTACTAGGAGATACCGTTGACGTGCTGGTCGCCGCGTATCCGCGACCTGTATTGGGAGTGATCTTGCTCTTTGAGGCCGTAATGCTACTCGTACTGGTGCGTGATATGGCTGGCGATAAGACCCAGTTCACGATAGTTGTCCTCGTTGGTGCTATTGCCTTTGGTGTGAAGCAAGGTTTTCTCGTCGGGCTGTTGACAGGAACGGCTATATGGTATTTCTGGAAGTGGCGTGAGAGTGCTTCTCAATCGTCCGCCGAAAATCTTGAAAGCTAGGAGTTGTTTGTCATGAAAGCGGTTTGGTACGAACGACTGGGATCCGCCGCCGAGGTGCTCAAGTTTGGTGATCTGCCCGATTCTCAACCGGAACCGGGCGAGGTACGCGTGGCGGTGCATGTCTCTGGAGTCAACCCTATCGACGTCAAACGGCGCCAAGGAGGCCGAGGAACGATGACCTCCCCACGGATAGTTCCCCACTTTGATGGTGCCGGCGTGATCGATGCGGTCGGTGAGAATGTCGATTCTAGTCGCGTGGGAGAACGAGTTTGGCTTTATGCAGCCCAGTGGCAACGCGATTTCGGTACTGCTGCAGAATTAGTATCTCTGCCAGCCTCGCAAGCCGTGCCGCTGCCTGATGATTGTGACTTTTCCGAGGGAGCGTGCCTCGGTATTCCGGCACTCACGGCCTACGCCAGTGTGTTTGCCGATGGTGAAGTTGCCGGGAAAACCGTGCTTGTGACGGGTGGTGCAGGAGCCGTGGGTTGCTATGCCGTGCAATTTGCTCGGCTCGCGGGAGCACGGGTTATTGCCACTGTCAGCACCGACGAGAAAGCGGGATTGGCCATGAAGGCTGGTGCCGATCATGTGCTTAACTACCGCGAAACAGACATCGGCGACCTTGTGCTGGAGATCACCGACGGAAAAGGTGCCGATCGCATCGTCGAAGTCGAATTTGGTGGCAATCTTCCGACGAGTCTCCGCGCGATTCGCATGGGGGGCATCATCGCCACCTACGCATCGCAAGCCGAACCTGAACCTAAGTTGCCTTTCTATGATCTGATGTACCGTGGTGTCGTAGTTCGCCATGTGCTAGTGTTCGGGTCTCCGCAAGAGTTGCTTGAGCGCGCGTTAGTCGACATTTCCCGCTGGCTTGCTGATGGAGAACTCTCTCACAATATTGGCGAGCGTTTCCATTTGAATGAGACCATAGCTGCCCACGAAGCTGTCGAACGTGGAGCAATTGGCAAGGTGTTGGTCGATTGCACCACATAATTCGGCGAGCAAAAGCGCAAGCGAGTATAAGTATCGAGAAAGCTACAACTGAACGATCTGGAACTATGAATCTCCAACTAAGCAAAATCGGTCAGGCCCTTTCAGGGCACAGTGGGATTGTCGAATTAATGGACGACCTCGGTGCAGCCTTGGCCGGTGGGAGTTCGATGTACATGCTTGGCGGGGGCAATCCGGCCCATATCCCGGAGGTACAGGCCCTCTGGCGACAGCGACTTACGGAAATCGTTGCAAACGAGCCACTTTGCGACCGGATGCTCTCCAATTACGATGGACCAGCGGGCAATCCAGAGTTTCGTGAGTCGGTTACCACGTGTCTTCGGAACGCCTATGGTTGGGATGTTAGTCGTGACAATATCGCTGTCACCGTCGGTGGACAGACGGCGTTTTTCTTCTTATTCATGCTACTTGCCGGCGAGATGCCGGCTGGCAATCGGCGGCGAATATTACTCCCTATTGTGCCGGAGTATATTGGTTACTCTGATCAGGGGCTCATCCCTGAGATTTTTGCGAGCAAACGCCCGTTGATTGACCGACTCGACGAGCATACTTTCAAATACCGCATTGACTTCGACTCGCTGGAAGTGGGAGATGACATTGGCGCGATCTGCGTGAGTCGACCTACCAACCCGACTGGCAATGTACTCACCGACGAGGAGATCAACCATCTCGCTCGACTTGCAGCCGAGCGACAGATTCCCCTGCTAATAGATAACGCCTACGGCGAGCCTTTTCCCGCTGCCGTCTTCGAACCGATAAAGCCCATGTGGAACTCCGACATGGTGATGACTTTCAGCCTATCTAAGCTGGGGTTACCAGGCACGCGCACAGGAATCGTGCTGGCGAGCAAAGAAATCGTCAGTCGTATAAGTTCGATGACTTGCATCATTGGTCTGGCAAATACGAACATGGGGCAAACGATCGTCGAACCGCTCTTGGCCAGCGGAGAAATCCTCAAGCTTGCCCGAGATATCATTCGGCCCTTCTACCAAACCAAGTCACAAGCTGCCCAGGCGCTTATCGCCGAGCATTTCGGAGATGATTTTCCTTATCTCGTTCACCGCAGCGAGGGTGCCTTTTTTCTCTGGTTGTGGTTTCCAGAGTTGCCCATTAGCACGCGTGAACTTTATGAGCGACTGAAAAAGCGTGGCGTGCTAATTGTGCCGGGCGAGTATTTCTTCTTCGGTCTTGATACGGGCGATGAGTGGCCACATCAACGCCAGTGCATTCGACTCACCTTTTCTCAGTCAGAAGCCACTGTTGCCGAGGGCATCAAGATCATCGCCGACGAACTGCGGCGAATTCATCAGGGCTCTAGTTGATTAGTCGCACTTCCTGGTTGAGATTTTTGTAGATCAAGTGGTTCAGATCATAATTTAAGCACCGTTTTGGCTGTTTTCTGGATATACTGCGGGAGTCGTTGGAATTGATGATAAGTTGCAATAGTTCGCCTTACTCCGAACGAAATACATCCCACACATCTCTATGAGCTATGGCGCTTCCATGATAGGGTGATCGATTGGCACGTTCCGGCGAAGTATTGTGTTGCTTGTGGAATGGACTTGAACTGATCATCGAGTTTGGCGGTCGACTGTATTTGTTGTCCGCAAGAAAGCGATTGCTATGAATAGCATTCAACGCGAAGAATCCAGCCGAGGTGGGCTTGCAGTCGTTATTGTATGTTTCTTTGCATTTGGATTTCTGCTGTCTCTTTTGATCCAGGCCCTGTTGTACTTCGGACAAGCTTTCCAGGTAGAGCAAGTAACAGATTTGAGCTCTTCAGAGGAATTTGTTGCCGAAGCACCTATAAAACCTGACCCACGCTTCAGCCCTCGGGAAGTAGTGGCCTACCAATTGGAAGGATTGGGCTCTGCCGACCGACTTCAAGGGATTAATCAATGCTTCGTATTTGCTTCACCAGCAAATAAAAGTATGACCGGACCAATTTCACGCTTTGCCAAGATGGTCCAGCGGCCTCCTTATGATGTACTACTCTCACCGCAGGAACTGCTCATTGGAAGTCCGGATATCCACGACGATCATGCCACAGTGACGGTATCCTTGCTCGATTCGCTTGGCGGTGTGCAGGTCTTTCAGTTCGTGCTCTCGAAACAGATTGAAGGTGATTGCTCCGGGTGCTGGATGACAGAGGCCGTTTTTCCGTTGCGCTCGATAGATTCAAGAGAACCTGCGAGGCCTCCCACAGTAATGCACTCCGTCGTACCCAAAAGCCAGTCCATGGAAATCTAGCAATAATCGATTGCCAATCGAATTAGCGGAAATATGAGAGAAACTCCTCCAGAAGCTGGCCAACTCTCGGCTACCCAGCCATGCGGTGCATCAGAAGGCCAAGATGCAGCGGTAGGCTGGATGTCTGCCTTGCGGGAGAGGGACGAATCCGCGTTTCAGAATCTTCTAAGTCTTTTTGGAGAAAGGGTTTATGCAGTCTGCCTGAGGGTGCTTTGCGATAGGCACACTGCAGAGGACGTACTAGCGGAAGTTTTTTGGGAAATCTGGCAACATCCAGACCGATATGACTCATCGAGAAGCTCTCCTCAGACGTATATGCTGTTGATAGCGAGGAGTCGAGCTATTGATCGGCTGCGGAGTTTGGGTCGGCAAGGAAGTCGCGTGGCCAACGTTTTGACTCCCGAGTTGGTAAATCATTCAGTTGATCCGATTGGGTCACCCGGGGAGAATGCCAGTGGAAAAGAAGAGGCCCAACTGGTTCGGGCTGCCCTCATGAAGCTCGATGCTGTGCAGAGAGAAGTGTTAGAATTGTCATTTTTCGAGGGACTGAGTCATCAGCAGATAGCTGATCGCTTGCAGTCCCCCTTGGGGACCGTCAAGAGCCGAATCCGACAAGGATTGAACCGTCTCCGCACAAAACTAACTCCAACTTTCCAGGAGCGGAATCAAGAATGAATTGCGAAGATCGAAAAGATCTGCTCATGGACTATGCTTTGGGACAACTAGATCCCTTGGTTCAGACCGAGCTCCGCAATCATTTGGAGGAAGGTTGTGAAGCATGCGGACGAGAGCTAGCCGAAGTTTCTGATGCTTGGGCGAGTCTGGCTATTAGTCTTGATCCAGTTAAGGTTCCTCCCGCGATTACAGAACGGCTCATGGCCACAATTCGCAGTGACAAGAATCTTGATGCGCAAGATCTCTCTGCCGGTCCACTCTCAAAGGATCACGTTGTACTCGACACGAGCACTCCTTCTCCATCGGCAAACTCACGTGTAATTCCCTATGTGATCGCGGCTACGCTGCTGGGTGCCATGGCGGCAGTGGTCAGTTGGAAAGCATTGTCGGGTGTACTCGATATAGCCGAGAACTCGCGTGGTTCTACCAAGCAAGAAATGTGGGGAGATCTTGCGCACGATCAACCATCATCTGGTTTTCGAACGGTGGGACTCAAGCAATTGGCCGGTAGCAAGGACATGATGGTCTCGATTGTACGAAACGAGTCGGTGAATCAATGGCATGTACTGGTGGCAGGTCTTCCCACCACGAAGCCTGATTCAACTTTGCAACTTTGGGCTGAATTGAAAACGGGGGATTTTCTGAGCCTGGCGACACTCCTTGTTGGTGATAGTGGCACTTCAAGTTCCCTAATCGACTTGCCTCAAGGGGCCGCTGATTATGCTGAGATCTGGTTAACGATCGATGACTTTGCTAGTGCCGAGCGGCCAAGTGAAGAAGTACTCTTCCGAGCAGCGCTAGAATAAACTTCGCACGCCTAAGATATCTGAAAGCCCCAGAACAATCTGAATGCCATCTGTTGACGAGTTCGCTAAACTAGAAATATGCGAACTCCCATCTATTGCCGACTTGCCGCCTATCAGCTCTTCGAATCAGAGTTGGCGAGTATTGACACAAGCACAGGGTTGTTTCGTGCCGCTTTTGCGATTGCACTCCATGAACGACCTGAAGCAAGTCTTGCTGAGGCAGAGGCGATCATTGAACAACTGGCAGCTACCGTCAAGAATCGGGTTCACTCGAAGTCAGACGAAGCGTTGCTTGCGCACCTACACGATGTGCTTTTCGACGTGTTCGGTCTGCATGGTAATTCGGACGACTATTACAACCCGGCGAATAGTTACTTGCCGGATGTATTGCTCGCACGCCGAGGGCTGCCGATTACTTTAGTGCTTGTCTATAAGAGGGTTGCCGAACTCGTGGGTCTGGTCGTTCACGGCATCAATTCACCTGGACACTTCATGGCAGAGGTAGAATCTACCGGTATTGAATCAAGCAAATCGATGTTCGTCGATCCCTTTTTTAGCGGAACTGTGTTAACTGTCCAGGAAGCCAAAGATCGGATCGTGCAAACTGCAGGTCAGCCAATAGTCATCTCGCTTGATTGGTTGCCACGGGCAACTCACCGGCAATGGCTGGCCCGTATGCTGATGAATCTGCTTTCGGTCTTCACTGCCACAGGTCAAGAACGCAACATGCTGGCGATGCAGGAACTACTTGAGCTATTGGAAAAGTGATTCGCCCTTACTGCAATGTCGAGTTAGAATAGCGAGAGTCACTGCTTAGGTTTCTTGATTTATGCGTTCCCTCTCCTTCTGGTGGTCCTTGTGCCCTCTCTCTCTATTTTGACAATCAGACGACTGTTGATCCTCGGCATTGGTTTACTCTGTGAGTGGTCAGCGACCGTACCAGTTTGGGCAGAAGTGGTGGTGCTTTCCAATCGAACGCTGTCTGGGGTAACTGTCGAGTTGCATCCCTTTGGAGAAACGAGGCGCTCGCTTAGCATATCTCCGGGTGACTCAAAGCCCGTGTTTTTCACGGGAAGCCTGAATGTACGATTTGGCCAGGGCATAGTATTTCAGACGTTCGATTTGTCTGCTGGAAGCGCCTATTTCTTCAAGCGAGGCCCGGACGGTAGCTCCCTTGATCTGGAGAGAATCGGATTGGGAAAGAGCGATCTTCAACCCAAGACACCAATCCCTGGCAAATTAAGCGCTCCACACAAATATGAGCCATTTAAAATCCCCGTGAAGATCGCGGTGGATGATGATGAACCGACGCATCGTTCGATCTGGGAACCCCGCCTGCGCGAGCGAGTCGCGGCCGCATCACGCATTCTCGAGCAAAACTGTGGAGTACAACTGGAAGTAGTAGACGTCGCAACCTGGGATTCGAACGACGACACGCGAGACTTTTTTCAATCCATGCAGGAATTTGAACAAAAAGTCCCCACGAAACCAGCGCGATTGGTCATTGGATTCAGCAGCCAATACGAACTTACAGCGGGGCGAACCCATATGGGGGGAAGCCGCGGCACACTGCATCCCTACATCCTTCTTAAAGAGCGAGCCCGCAACGTCCGCGAATCTCATCGACTTCAACTCCTAGTGCATGAACTCGGGCATTTCTTGGGTGCGACACATAGCCCCGAGCCGAGTAGCGTCATGCGACCCGTGTTTGACGTGATGCAACCGGCAAATTTTGGCGGACATATCCAATTCGACCCAGTTAATTCTTTGCTAATGTCGCTGCTTAGCGATGAGTTACGCCAGCGTAGCGTAACGAGGTTTGCGGATGTTTCACTCCCCACAAAGCAGCGCATGATTGAGATCTATGAAGTACTCGCCGACGCACTACCCAACGATCCTGCCGCAGCACAGTACAAGCGGTTAGTATCCATGGCCACTTCTCCTCGGTTGGTACAAGAGGTCAGAGAAGTGTTGCGGTTGCTCACCCAAATGGCGAAGATGGAAAATGCTCGGGCAGAGAAGAGAGCTGCCGAGGGAGGAATCCAGGGGGCAAACAATTTGACCGGAGATGATCTCACGGCTCGCTTTGTTCGTGAAGCGGCAGCAATAGCAAATGAGTTTCAATCTCCCGATGCGAACCAGTCCATGCTGCTCGCCCTCGGGATCTTTATGGATTCGGAAGGAGTCTTGCGCAATTTTCCACTTACTAGTGGATTGGTGTCGCAGGTAGAAACCGAAGAAGCGAGTAAAGAGCGACAGGCATTCCTCGGCAATCCGACTATGCGCGGACGCACCGATCTGGCCAAGCATTTTTTTGTATCGGCGCATCTAGCAGTCGCTCTTGGTGGTACAACTGCTCGTGGAGTCGGATTGGCCAAAGAGATGCTCGACGCAAACGGTGGCACAGGCTTTAGTTTTGTAGACATGGCAGCGAATCGAGCGGGGATTCTCTTTGCAGAAAAAATGCTGGCTGGTAAATTTGGACTGGAGCAGATAGCCGAGGAATTCACCGTAAATCGTTATCTTCCGGAAATTGACGATTTAGCGGAGGGAATGCAGGGAGACACACTCCGCACCCGATACGCGAAAGATGACGGTGCCCTTATAAACGCAGAATTGGAAAAAATCGAACAGCGTATCTTAACCCTGCCGGTTTATCAGTAGCCGTTGTTGGATTTTCCGTATCACACTCGCCACATTTTGCAAAAGTGTGCCAATTGTTGGCTCGCATTTCTCCCGCTACAATGCGGTATTCTAGCGTGGTTGCCCCGGGCAACAGGCTTTGTCTTTCAAGCGAAAATGCGGTGAGAAGCTGCTTTGTGGAGCTAGTATGGGTCGTCCGATAAACATGGTTGTTGCCCAGAGTGGCGGACCGAGTTGCGTTATCAATAGCACTCTACGAGGCATCGTAGAAGCGGCCCGTGAGTCGTCGGAAGTGAGAACGATCTACGGCGGTCATCACGGCATCGAAGGAGTTCTCAAGGAAGAGCTCATCGATCTTTCAGCACAGTCCCCAGAAGAAATCGCCCTCCTTCGGTTTACTCCCGCCGCAGGTTCCATCGGCACTTGTCGGTATAAGCTCAAGAGCTGGCAGAACGAAGATTTCGACCGAGTGATGGACGTCTTCAAGGCTCACGACATCGGATACTTCCTCTACATTGGAGGCAATGATTCGATGGATACTGCCAACAAGGTCGCCAAACTTGGTCAGGAGCGCGGGCTCGATCTAATTGGAGTTGGAGTTCCTAAGACCATCGACAACGACGTCGGTGATAGTGAATTCAAACTTATCGATCATACGCCCGGCTATGGCTCCTGTGCCAAATACTGGATGCACATGGTGCAGAACTGCAACGAAGAAAACGCAGGCTCCTCACCGGCCGATCCTGTGCTAGTAATGCAAGCGATGGGTCGCAAGATCGGGTTCATTCCCGCCGCGGCTCGGCTGGCTGATCCGGATCGTGAGATGCCGTTGCAGATTTATCTCGCAGAGCGAAAAGTCACTCTGGAGCAAGTTGCCGATAACGTGAACGACCAACTCAAACGCGATGGTCGGGTGATGTTGGTGGTAAGTGAAGGGCTCGATGTGGGGGACCTCGGCGAAGTCAAGGACTCCTTTGGCCATACGTCATTTGGCGCAAGCCAACTCACGGTGGCACAACTCATCGTCAATTATCTCAACTCGAAGGGATTGGCTACGAAGGGTGCTGCGCGTTGTAACGTCTCAGGAACCGACCAGCGAAATTCCATCGGTTACGCTTCGGTTGTAGATTTGGACGAGGCATATGAAGTCGGTGTGAAGGCGCTGCAGCTCGCCGCCGCAGGAGAGAGCGGGTTCATGTCTACGATATTGCGCAAACCTAGTTCCACCTATGGCGTGACCTATGACAAGGTGCCTCTGCCGGACGTGGCCAACAGTGAGCGGACTTTTCCAGACAAGTGGATATCGGCCGA
Organism: Bythopirellula polymerisocia; assembly: GCF_007860015.1. GTDB lineage: Bacteria > Planctomycetota > Planctomycetia > Pirellulales > Lacipirellulaceae > Bythopirellula > Bythopirellula polymerisocia. The sequence goes on along the minus strand of NZ_SJPS01000006.1, from coordinate 26,086 downwards.
TGGCCTGGACGTCTCAGACGAGTTCGTAGCCTATTGCAAGCCGCTGGTGGGAGATTCTATGGTTAGTTTGCCCATGGAACACGGTCGGCAACGGCTTGCCAGACTCAAGCCAATTTTTGCTGAGCAGAAGCTTGGCAAGTATGTCCCGCAAGCAGACCGCAGCAAGGCTCCTGTATAAATTCGAAGCAAAACTTCAAGTTTTTTGAATCAAAGGCAAGCATGAAAGATTTTACTCCGAAGCATGAATTCTTGGTTGGCATCGATTCTGATGGTTGTGTTTTTGACACGATGGAAGTGAAACACAAAGAGTGTTTTATCCCGGCATTCATCAACTTCTACGATCTGCAGGGAGTCAGTAAATATGCCCGCGAGGCTGCCGAGTTTGTGAATCTCTATTCCAAGAGTCGAGGAGTCAATCGCTTTCCTGCACTTGTAGAGCAACTCGATTGGCTACGTCGGCGTCCTGAAGTTAAGGCACGAGGCGTGAAGGTGCCTAGTCCATCGGGAGTGACTAACTGGATCGAACAGGAAACGAAACTAGGCAACCCTGCCTTGGAGAAGGCAGCTGAAGCAACGGGCGATCCCGATTTGACGAAGGCGTTAGAGTGGTCGCGCGCCGTTAATGAGGCTATCGCCGACATGGTGCGTGGTGTGCCTCCTTTTCCCAATGTGAAGAAGTGCCTCGAAAGATTGGGAGAAAGGTCAGATATGCTGGTCGTCTCCGCCACTCCAAATGCGGCATTGGAAGCCGAGTGGCAAGAGCATGGAGTGGCCGATTATGTGCGCGAAATCTGTGGTCAGGAAAGCGGCACTAAGAAGGAAACACTAGTTGTTGCAGGTCAGTACGAGCCGAACAAGGCACTGATGATTGGAGATGCACCAGGTGACCACAAGGCCGCAGTGGCTAATAACTGCTTGTTCTTCCCGATTAATCCCGGGCAGGAAGAGGCCAGTTGGAAACGTCTCTTGGATGAGGGGATTGATCGCTTTTTCGCCGGTACGTTTGCTGGTGACTACCAGCAGCAACTTGTGGACGAATTCAACGAGTTTCTTCCCGCAACTCCCCCTTGGCAGGTGGATGCGAAATAACTGTCTCATAATCTGATCTTGTAAACAGATACAACGAAAACCTCCCAGCTTGGAATGAAAATAACATGGCAGAACTTTGTGATTTCGGACTGATTGGTCTCGCTGTGATGGGCGAGAATCTGGCATTAAATGTCGAAAGTCGTGGCTATCGGGTCGCCGTGTTTAACCGTACTACTTCGAAAGTAGACGAACTCATGGCCGGCCGGGCCAAGGGCAAGCAATTTGTCGGCTGTCACAGTTTGGAAGAATTGGTCGGCTCGCTCAAGACCCCTCGCAAAGTGATGATGATGGTCAAGGCGGGGCCTGCGGTCGACGATCTCATCGAGACCTTGATCCCACTCTTGTCGCCAGGAGACATACTGATCGACGGAGGCAACACTTTTTATGCCGACACGGAGCGTCGTACTAAGTATGTCGAAAGCAAAGGCCTGCTTTATTGCGGCACTGGTGTCTCAGGGGGCGAAGAAGGTGCCTTGTTGGGTCCCAGCATGATGCCAGGGGGCAGCGAGGCTGCTTGGCCACATTTGAAACCCATCTTCCAGTCAATCGCAGCTAAAGTCGGCCCGAACAACGATATCCCCTGCTGTGAATGGGTCGGTCCACGTGGTGCTGGTCACTACGTCAAGATGGTCCACAACGGCATCGAATACGGCGACATGCAGATGATCTGCGAAGCCTACTTCCTACTGACCGAAGCATTGGGACTCTCGAACGACGAATTGTACGATGTGTTCGAGAATTGGTATCAAGGTGAACTCAATAGCTATCTGATTGAGATCACGCGCGACATTTTCAGTGTGAAGGACGAAGACGGCGGCTTCCTGGTCGACAAAATCATGGACCGTGCCGGGGCCAAGGGGACCGGCAAATGGATGAGCCAATTGGCCCTGGATCTCGGGGTGCCCAGCACACTAGTGACGGAAGCCGTCTATGCCCGTTGCCTGTCGGCGATGAAGGAAGCGAGAGTACGAGCAAGTAAGGTTCTCTCTGGCCCTAAGCCGAATTACACGGGCGACAAGGCCAAGTTCATCGAGCAGATCCGCGATGCACTCTATGCTTCGAAGATTTGCAGCTACGCCCAAGGCTTTGTTCAATTGCAAGCCGCCGCGGTGGAGCATGATTGGCCGTTAAATTTCGGCGAATGTGCGATGTTGTGGCGAGGTGGTTGCATCATCCGTGCCGTGTTCTTGGATCGCATTAAGGAAGCATTTGACGCCGACCCAAAGCTCGAGAATCTGCTCATCGCTCCCTACTTTCAAGAGGCAATCCAGCGTTCCCAAGATGGCTGGCGACATGTGGTCGCTTCGGCCGCTCAGTTAGGAATTCCAACCCCTGCTTTCTCGGCTGCATTGGCCTACTACGACGGCTACCGCCGCGAACGCTTGCCAGCCAACCTTCTCCAAGCCCAGCGAGACTATTTTGGCGCCCATACCTTCGAGCGGCTTGATAAACCTGGCACTTTCCACGCCGAGTGGATTCAACTGAGGAAGAAGCCGAAAGCATAACGAATGTCTAATGACAAATGACTAACGACCAATTTCCAGCGACTTGAGACTTTTATGAACGCAGAATTCTTGCAGAAACAATTTGGCTTCGACGGGCAAGTCTGCGTCGTAATTGGTGGAACGGGAGTGCTAGGCGGTGCTCTTTGCGAAGGTATTGCTCAGGCGGGAGCTCACGTTGTTGTGGCAGGGCGCAGCACAGAACGCGGCGAGGAGCGTGTCAAGGCGATTGAAAAGCTTGGTGGACAAGCGTCCTTTACGGCCGTTGACGCTACATCGCGTGAATCCCTGCAACAGCTGCTCGATACTGTGGTAACCGAACATGGCGGTGTTGATTCGCTGATCAACGGCACGGGCGTTAATTCCGCAACTCCTTATTTGGAAATCACCGACGAAGAGCTTCAAGGCATTTTTGACGCGAACTTTATGGGGACCCACTTGGCCTGCCAGACGTTTATTCCTCACATGGTCGAAAAAGGTGGTGGGTCTATTCTCAACATCGGTAGCGTTACTTGCTTTCTCCCCCTGTCGCGAGTCTATATGTATGCTGCCACGAAGGCAGCCATTCTCAACCTGACCCAAAACATGGCTCGGGAATTTGCACCTCAAAACGTCCGGATCAACTGCCTCTGCCCCGGCTTTTTTCCTGCGGAACAGAACCGTAAGATTCTCAGCCCAGATCGCACCGAGAGCATCATGAGGCACACGCCGATGAATCGTTTCGGCTTGCCAGAGGAACTGGTTGGCGCGGCTCTCTTATTGCTCTCACCTACAGCAGGCAGCTTTATCACAGGCACAGCCATCTATGTCGATGGTGGGTTTACCGCGATGACGATCTGATCGCGACGCGATGGTGTGGGCTTTACACTGTTGAGTATGGGTACTATCTTGCTGGCGGTATGACTCTATCCCCTTGCGCGACGATTCGGAGCCCTTATTCATGGCCGCGACTATAGTCATCTTCGGTGCCTCTGGTGATTTAACAGGTCGCAAATTGATTCCTGCCTTATATCAGCTATTTCGCAAAGGTCGGCTTTCCTCACCGCTGAATATTGTTGGTGTGTCTCGGACCAAGTTTTCTCATGACGAGTGGCGGACGGAACTTGCCACGTCGACGGAGAAGTTTGCAGGGGATTCATTCGACCAGGAGAAATGGGCCCAGTTTGCTGAGCGGATTTATTACCAACCAGGGGATATCGGACAGGCGGAGGATTTTGCCGCTCTGGCCAAATTTGTCGATGAGATTGAAGGGGGCGAATCCGGCACTCGAATCTACTATCTTTCCACGGCACCAAGATTTTACCTGCCTGCTGTCGAACATCTTGGACAAGCGGGCATGGCCTGCGAAACCAATGGTCCGCGGCGCGTGGTGATCGAGAAACCCTTTGGCAGGGATTTGAAGAGTGCTAAGGAGCTGAATAAAGCAGTCCATGAAGTTTTTGCTGAGCATCAGGTCTATCGGATCGACCATTATCTCGGCAAAGAAACGGTGCAGAACTTATTAGTCCTGCGCTTTGGGAATACAATATTTGAGCCGATCTGGAATCGAAACTATATCGACCATGTGCAGATAACCGTGGCCGAGGAAGTTGAAGTTGGGAGCCGTGCCGGATACTATGATTCGGCCGGCGTGGTCCGCGACATGGTTCAAAACCATCTACTGCAACTGTTGATGGTGACGGCTATGGAGGCCCCCGTGCGGTATGAAGCGGATGCCATTCGCAATGAAAAAGTGAAAGTGCTCCATGCCATTCGTCCGCTAGATGCCGAGCAAGTACGTACCGACACATTTCGCGGTCAGTATCGGGGCTACACAGCCTCGGAAGGGGTCAAGCCTACAAGCCGCACACCGACATTTGCCGCGCTCAAACTGGGAATCGATAACTGGCGTTGGCAAGGGGTACCATTTTATCTGCGAAGCGGCAAGGCAATGTCTTGCCGAACTACGCAGATCGTGATCCAGTTCTATGCCCCACCGCAGAAGCTGTTTGTTGACACGCCTACTGGACTAGGAGAGGCGAATCGCTTGGTGATACAAGTTCAGCCGGCTGAGGGGATTCAACTGCACTTCCAAACCAAAGTCCCTGACGCTGGAATGCGTATGCGTCAAACTGACTTGAACTTCAATTACCAGAAAGAATTTCGCGGTGTAATGCCAGAGGCCTACGAGCGACTGCTACTCGATGCCCTCGAAGGAGACGCCAGCCTGTTCGCTCGGGCCGACGAAGTAGAGGCCGCCTGGAAGATCTGCGATCCGATCCTGGAAGCGTGGGAGGCTAAAGACAAGCCGACACTGTTTATGTACGACCCCGGTTTCTGGGGACCCGAAGAATGCCTCGATTGGATGACCGCTCAGGGACGCCAGTGGTTTGATACGTGCCCGCTGTTGGGGTGATGCGTTGGGAAGAAGCGACTCATAAATATCGTCTCTATTTCGATAACAGAAGTTATTCGCCTGGCTTTGGAAGCAATAGGACCGCTCCGTTTACTTTGTATTCTCTGTTAGAAAGGCCTCTCCACTGCATCCCTTATTTTTACTAGCTTCTGAATTCAATCATGACGTGATTGGCGCAGCGTTTGAGGTACCACGCAGCTCTTTGCCGTAACCAAAAATCATGGAACAGGAGGTAACGGAGCTAACAGAGAGTCGATAAGTAAAATTTCAACTTCAAACCTACTTTTCCATTCCTCCGTTGCCTCTCTTTCCTCCTGTTCAAACCGACTCAGGGGATACCCCAAAATCCCGAAGTTATCATTGAGCCATTCCTTACTCAGCCAACTTGCGTAAAACATCACTCCTTTTTTCCATTACCCTCTCGGCAAGCTTAAACTGTCTTTCAAACTCTGCGTCGTATGGAACGAGCCTCATGCCATCGGGTATTTCCAAGATATGCACGGAATCTCCCGCGCCGACTTGCAACTTGTCCAGTATCTCCTGCGATAGGATAATCCCCAGGGAATCGTTAATGGCTATAACTTCGGCGGTTTGCATGGGCGAATCTCCTTGTTCAACTCAGATTATAAGCCAAATCGATTCCCAGAGAAGTTCCATTGTTGAGCTTGCCGCTTGTGAATTGGATTCGAGTGTGTACTCTGGGAAGTTTACCCACCCTGCGAAATAGTTCGGTAATCTAATGGCGGAATCTGAAACCCAAGGCACCTACCCTCCCCTGCCGGAGAACATTAGCAGTGTGCAACCGGGTGGGGGTATTTGCTACCAGATCGAGCTCGCATGGGGCCGCTGGCGGCGGTTCTATTTGCGGACTTTTCGCGGAGGGTACGTCGAGCGATTGGCCTCCCTGCGTAAGGGCGATCTTGCGGGGGCGCCGCATGAGATTCTCGATCCTCGCGATCTCAAGTATTGCGAAAACCTATGCTCAGCGCATTGGCTCTCAGTAGATGATCCCTTTAAGTGGCGCGACCGCCTGCCGTTCGCCCGCTGGGGGCTCGCCGAGCTACAGATCATGGGATGGCCCTTGCTCGCTATGATTGGATTCTTGCTCTGGCTCGGTTGTTGGTGGCAATGGCTAGCCGTGGTTCCGGCGGTCATACTCGTGCTCATTATCTATTTCTTTCGTGACCCAGTGAGAGAGATTCCCGCGGACCCTGCTGCCATAGTCTCTCCAGCAGACGGCACGATTGCGGAGGTCACGGAACTCGATCATTACGATTTCTTCGATGGCCCCGCGATGCGAATCGGCATCTTTCTTTCGATCTTCAACGTGCATGTAAATCGCGCTCCACGTGCGGCGCGAGTCGTTGACATGCATTACAAGCCAGGAGAATTTCTCAATGCATTGAACCCTGAAAGTGCACTCCGCAATGAATACATGTGGATCGGGATGGAAGAGATCGACCATCCCGAGCAGAAATTGGCTGTGCGGGCCATCTCTGGGCTGATCGCCCGGAGAATTGTCTGCACACTTCGGCCTGGTAAGGAGGTCCAGCGGGGTGAGAAATTTGGTATGATCAAACTTGGTTCCCGGACAGAGCTAATTTTGCCCCGGGATGCAGTCGAAGTAACCACGGCAGTAGGTGACAGGGTGCTTGCCGGCAGTACAATCTTGGCCCGTTACCGTTGAGCTATTATTTCGAGACTCAAGAAACATTCTGCATACTCACTTACTCACTTACTCACCCAAATCGCATGAGACCCATTCGTGCAATCAATGTCTTGCCAACCCTCTTCACACTGGGAAACCTGGTGTGCGGTTTTTTTGCGATTGTCGTGGCGAGCCGCATTGCGAAGGCAGGAACGGTCGACATCTTGCCCTCGCCCAAGCTAGAAACCTATCGGCATCTGCTCGATAGCATCGACCCTACGCACAATCTCATGCTTTGTGGCGGGTTGATTTTTCTTGCCATGCTTTTTGACATGTTCGATGGCCAGGTCGCCCGCATTACACGTACTACGAGCGATTTCGGGGGCCAGCTTGATAGCCTCTGCGATATCGTTTCATTCGGCGTCGCACCAGCCATTTTACTCGTGAAAATGTGCCCTGATTTCACGAGCGTCCACCGCGAAGCCGTCTGGACGATTTCGGCTCTATTCGCTTGTTGTGCGGCCCTGCGATTGGCGCGTTTCAATGTGGAGACCGATGAAGACGACGATCACGGCACTTTCGCCGGACTTCCCACTCCTGCGGCGGCATCGGTGATCGCGAGTTGGGCCATGTTTTCCTACACACTTCGGAACGAGATCAATTTCGAGAATTTCGCTGGCTACGATTGGTGGTTACAACGTTTGCTGCCACTGTGCGCAGTGGTGATCGCCGTACTGATGGTTTCACGGATCCCCTACCCACACATCATCACTCAATTCGTGCGAGGACGACGCAGCTTTGCTCATGTGGTCGGGTTGGTTTTTATCATCATGCTCCTGGTGACATTTCGATGGTATATCGTTCCGTTTGTGTGCGGGATCTACGTAGCAATCCCTGCAGCGCAGTATCTCTGGAAGCTGTCTCGCGAAAAGACGAATTTAAAGAAATCAGTATCTGGCGAGGCCGTGTAGCCATGTTTACTGGTCTGGTCGAAAGTTTGGCGACGGTGCGAGCCTTGGTGTCTCAGGGACCGGGTGTGAGACTCGAAATCATCGATGCTCTCACCGCAGCCAGATCGGCGGTCGGTGATAGTATTGCAATCAACGGTTGCTGCCTGACCGTGGTGTCGCTCGATGATGAGTCATTGGCATTCGAAGCCGGCGAGGAGACCCTGCAGCGCACAACACTGGGAAAGGTTGGCGTTGGCGACCGGGTAAATCTGGAAACCTCTCTCTGCCTGGGCGACGAGCTCGGGGGTCATCTCGTAACAGGTCACATCGATGGCGTGGGAACGGTCGAAGAGCGAATCGATGATGCCGAATGGTCCAAGTTTTGGTTCCATGTCCCGGGTGATCTCACTCGGCAGATGGCAAGCAAAGGTTCGGTGGCTGTCGACGGGGTGAGTCTCACTCTAGTCGACGTGGAGCGAAACCGTTTCAGCGTCGCCCTGATTCCTCACACTCTCAAAGTGACCACATTGGGCCTCAAGCAGGAAGGTGACTCCGTCAATCTAGAAACCGACGTATTGGCCAAGTACGTAGCACGACAACTCGCCTGGCAGAGCGAAAAATAGCCCTTTGATCAACCGAGGTCGAGGACGACCCGGCTCACCACCAACCCCTCACCTCTCACCTCTCACCCCTCACCCCTCACAAATCACAAATCACAAATCACAAATTCAATGAGCCGCCAGACTAAGACCTTTTTGATGAATCGCTTCCGCGAGATGGGGATATCCCCCGCGACGCGGCACGGACAGAATTTTCTCATCGATCTGAATCTCCACCGTGTGATCATCGACGCGGCCGACCTTACAAATCAGGACGTGGTGTTGGAGGTTGGCACGGGCACCGGAGCCTTGACGACGCTGATGGCGGAGAAGGCTGCGGCTGTGATCACGGTCGAGATCGATGGCCATCTGTTTGAACTCGCTAGCGAACATCTCATCGACTACCCGCATGTGACGATGCTCCATATCGATGCCCTTAAGAATAAGAATCATTTTGACAGTCGCGTGATGGAAGCAGTGGGCGAAAGACTGGCCGAAGCCCCTGACAGCCGCTTCAAGCTGGTGGCCAATCTGCCCTACAACATTGCGACCCCAGTGCTGAGCAATCTCTTGTTGTGCGAACATGTGCCCCACACGATGGTGGCCACCATCCAGAAAGAACTGGGCGACCGCATCGTGGCCCAACCGTGGAGCAGGGACTACGGTGCGCTAAGTGTGTGGATGCAGTGCCAGGCCGATGCAGAAATCGTGCGACTCATGCCACCAACCGTATTCTGGCCAATGCCCAAGGTCGACTCGGCCATCGTGCGAATCGTAGTTGATCCTGTCAAGCGCAACAGTGTCCCCGACTTGCGATTTTTCCACCAATTTGTCAAGGCAATCTTCATCCACCGCCGAAAATTCCTCCGCGCCAATGTCGTGGCGGCGCTTAAACATCACCTCTCCAAGACCGAAGTGGATGAGATTCTCGCCGAAATGCAACTCTCCGAAGAAGCTCGTACCGAGCAACTCGACGTGCCAACGCTACTCAAGTTAACTGAGCTGGTTAGAGCGCGAGCACCTGGTTGGACCTTATAAAGAACACCAGTTCATTCCAAGTGCTGTCGCTGATGGCTCTCAAATGCCTGCACCGCAGGATCAGGAACCCGCAACTGCCCTTCTAAATCGACAAACGGCAAAGTTCCCGATTTGAGCAGGTCGCGAATCTTGCGGCGGGGTACATGCCAGCGGTGAGCCAGGTGCGTAAGCGAGTGACTATTCTCAAAGGGGTGGTGGTGCTCAGGTTGCACCGGGCGTTTCATAGGTGCCATCGAAATACCCTCCAAGGATTAGCAATGAGTGTCGGCCAGCGCCGGCGAAATCGATTATAACAGTCAGGGGGACAAACCGCCAAATCGGCGTTTCTCTCGGGGATTCGCGGCCTTCGAACCCGTCCCCTTGCAGGGTGGTCCGTGATAAGATGGAAGTCAGGCACCTGCGACTAAGTTGGGTCGCGGCTATCGAGAACTAGAAGCAATGTGTGAGTCACTATGGCACGCAGCGGAAGTCTGGAACGAAAAACGAACGAAACGAAGATCAAGATCGATCTATGTCTCGATGGCTCAGGCGTTGCTGACGTCCAGACCGGTGTCGGCTTTCTCGATCACATGCTCGACCTTTTCACCAAGCATGGAGCGTTCGACCTGAAGCTCAAATCTGAGGGAGACCTGCACGTCGACCAGCATCACACCGTCGAAGACACCGGCATTTGCCTTGGCCTCGCCTTGCGCGAGGCGTTAGGCAACAAGGCAGGAATTCGCCGTTATGGTCATTTCACGTTGCCGATGGAAGAGACTTTAGTAACCGTGGCGGTCGACTTTAGTGGTCGAAGCGTGTTGGCCTATCGCGCATCGGTGCCGGCGGCCAAGATTGGCGACTTTGATAGCGAGTTACTCGAAGACTTCTGGCAGTCGGTCTCTGCGAATGCACTTTGCAACCTGCATGTGTTGCTGCACTATGGTCGCAACAGCCACCATATTGCTGAGGCGATTTTCAAGGCGACAGCCCGAGCTATGAGAATGGCCGTGGAGTCCGACCCATGCATGCCAGGCGTGCCCAGCACCAAGGGGACACTGGAAGGTTGAAAGAGGTTGTTGATTGTAATCTGGACGTCTGAGAGCAATCGTCAGTCAGGATTCAGTGCACTCCGATGACATTTCCAACTCCTCACGATGGAAATCATTCCATTGAATTCGCAACAACTCAGTGGAGCATTGTTGCCGCCGCGGGAAGTCAAGACTCTTCCGCGGCGCGAGATGCACTCTCAAGTTTGTGCCAGCGCTACTGGCCGCCTCTGTATGCATATGCCCGCCGCAGAATGTCGGATGCTAATCAGGCCCAAGAGTACACACAAGCTTTTTTTGTAAGCGTCTTGGAGAAACACACAATTGCAGCGGCAGACCATGAACGGGGTCGATTTCGATCGTTCCTGCTTACATCCTTTAAGCACTTTATAGCAAACGAACGTCAGCACGATCGAGCACTCAAGCGAGGTGGAGATCGGTTGCATTTTTCACTCGATTTTGACTCTGAAGAGGCGCGCCTGTCCGTCGAGCCGACAAACAATGAGACACCCGAGTCACTCTTTGAAAGGAAGTGGGCACTGCAATTACTAGATTCGGTACTTGACTCGTTGCGTGTCGATTACAAAAAACGTGGCCAGGAGCAGCAATTCGAAGTCTTTAAGGATTTCCTTGTTGGGCGAGAATCTGAAGGCACTCTTGTTGAATCTGCCAATAAACTGGGGGTCACGCCAGGGGCTGCCAAGGTTGCCGTCCATCGCCTTCGTCAGCGATATCGGGAGGCACTCCGAACCGGAATTGCCCAAACACTGGCTGGCTCGGAGGAAGTAGACGAAGAAATTCAGTACCTGTTTTCCGTGCTTTCACAGTAATTGAGGGAAAACCTGTAACCTTGGATCGTGTTATTCGTTAGAGGTCTATAGAACCAATTCACTTAGGAAGACCTTAACGATGTCCAATTCACCGGTTTGTCCCCGATGCGGAAAACACGTCCCAAGCCTCTCTCCAGGGGGGCTATGTCCAAGTTGCCTCATGGCAGCCGGACTCGTGGGCTCCGAAGGAGGGCAGCAACGAACCGAGACCTATTCGCCAGCAGGGGACGGAACTTCAGCCAAGGGCTTTGTGCCACCCGAGCCTTCGCAGTTGAATGAGCACTTTCCGCAGTTGGAAATCCTGGAACTTCTAGGTCGAGGGGGCATGGGGGCCGTTTACAAAGCGCGACAGCCTGGGCTTGATCGGATTGTGGCCGTGAAAATACTTTCTCCTGAGTTTGGTGCCGACCCTGCGTTTGCTGAACGGTTTGCTCGAGAGGCGCGGGCTATGGCCCGACTTAGCCACCCCAATATCGTTGCCATCCACGACTTCGGCGTCACCAACGATCTGTTTTATCTGATCATGGAGTATGTCGAGGGAGCAAATCTACGACAAACTATCCAGACTGGTGAACTCCAGCCCGACGAGGCATTAGCGATCGTCCCCCAAGTGTGCGACGCACTGCAGTATGCCCATGGGCTAGGCGTAGTTCATCGAGATATCAAGCCAGAAAACATCTTGCTTGACAAGAATGGCAACGTAAAGATTGCCGATTTCGGCCTCTCGAAACTGCTGAGTGATGAACAGCCAGAAACCAGGCTTACCGGCACGCACCAAGTGATGGGCACGGTCAACTACATGGCCCCGGAGCAAATTAAGGGGACACACGCGGTCGATCATCGGGCAGATATCTATTCCCTGGGTGTTGTGTTCTATGAAATGCTAACAGGTGAAGTCCCCATGGGAAGGTTTGAACCTCCATCCAGGAGAGTTCAAATTGACGTCCGACTTGACGAAGTCGTCTTGCGGAGTTTGGAGCGCGAGCCGGACAAACGCTACCAGCATGCCAGCGATGTCAAAACCGATCTGAGGGGCATCGCTTCTTCTTCAGCCATTGCTAGAGAAAGTGTTGCAGTCGAGCAGGGACTCGAGCAATCCTGGCTGACTTGGAAAAGTTTTGCCAGCTACTTTTTCGCTGGCGTATTTCTTCTGCTGGCCATAATGAAAGTTACTCTCCAGCGAGAGATCAGTTGGACCAATGTCGTTGGTTTGACGACATGCGCAGGGATTCTCTCACTGCTAACCTGCTTGTGGGAATCATGGCCCTATGTGCCGCAGTTGCCTTGGTATAAGAGGAGGAATTGGCTCCCAGTGCTGACCCCTTTTCTTATGCTCTTTTTCGTTGGTGTGTTTTTGACCACGAGATTGTGGCTGCCTGGTACCGAATCACTGACACTACCCCCGCAGAAGCCGATGGGTTGACTCAAAGAATCGTTTCTTTGGCGTTCGCATTTCTCATAATGTTGTTCATGTTCACGCATCGACACCCTTTGTCCGACGTGCTTCGTCGCTGGGGAAAAAATATAGACGTGACTCTCCCACTTAGAGATCGAGTCCGTTCGATTGACGACTCTCACAGCACTTTGCACTTGAACTGCAAGATGCAACCGGCGCCGGCTTCGAGAGGTTCTTTGATCTCCCAACGCAGGACTTCTGAGCCACCAGAATTGGGCTCGGTTGAGAAGTCGGCAGCAACACTCGCCTTGGCACTGTCGGGAACATACTCCAACCGAGTCGTGAGATTGTCAACGACCGTGACATTACCCATCTCGCGGTTGCCGACGTTGTCGAGCCGCAAAGTGAATTCGACGATTTCGCCTTGCTTGGCCGAGCCACAGGAGGCCAACTTAATCAGACGTAGGCAAGGCTTGTTGGGTTCTTCAAGGTGGTAGATCACGCCGGGCTGACGATCGCTAACTGCTGCCACGGCGTTGCGACTATCAACAGTGATTTGTGGAGACTGGTCGCCAGTCCAAGTGATCGCGGCCAGGCTTGAGCGAGCGATTTTTACCTTTTCGTCCCCAACAAAGATACCAGCCTTGACGACCTGCAGGTCGCAATACGGTGAAAGGGTACCAATCTCTGCGGCCAGTCGCTCTTCGCGACCTAGCTCGCCAAGCTGCTGGCGTTCTCGCAGCAAGCTGGCAGGATCTTGTACCCGATTGATGGTTGGTTCTAGCTTGTTGATCGAGTGAGCAGGTCGCTCGCGTTCATCGATCTTAGCCAGTGCCGTAGCCTGACCGTAACCGATTGCCGCATCGTAGCGGGCATACTCGTGCAGATCGATCACGCGGCGTACCACGCCAAACCTGGGGGCATAAATGCAGACCCGATTGCTGGGCGTGATAATTGTGCGGCCATCGACCGTGTCGTAGTGTGCCACGGTGTCTTCCTGTTCGAGGCCCACGATTTCCCAGTCTGCTTTCACGCCTGCTGGCAGGCGGGAATCCCCGCCATCACACAGGTATTCGTCGCGGGGGCCCACGATCCCACAATCACCGCAGCCATTGCAGCATGAACACCCCGGCATTTGGCACTGGGCGGGGCGAATCCCGGCAGCATACTCGGCTTGTCGCTCAATGGGCGGAGGAAGATGTTGATCCTGGTGATAGACCACCGGCATGACTTGTCGCTGCGGCTGTGCAGCCGCGAAGGGATTCGCCTCTGGACCAGGTTGTCTATACGATCCCACTTGCCCCTGTGGTCCTATCGCCCGACAGGAACATAGAATCAAGACCACAAACGCGACGACGATGTAGCGGAACCACACGGGTGGTCGCCCTGAATCGGGAGTTGTCGAATAGTAGTGGGCAGATGGTTGCACGGCGTTTGTTTTTCAGGGAAGGGGTTGGACATCGGCCTCGGGAACGATCAACGTTTCCTCGGCACCGTGATCGAATTCAACGGGTGGTTGATCCAGCACGATCGCTTGCGGCGAACCATATGTGAATCCTGCGTCGGACATCGAATTTTCTGGGACACGCCCTCCCATGCGCAATATTGCCAGTGGACGTCCAAGGTGATCAGCCATCACCAACGGGTCGTCGCCGGGACGCGCTTCCACCCACGGAAGTTGTTCCCCATCGCGAGCAATTGCCGGTGCGAGCAACGGGTCTTCCAGGTAGATCACTCGTGTGATAAAGCGACCCTCGGCAGCCTGCAGCAATTCGTCGAGTGTCAATTCAATCGGCACAGGAAACCGGAGAGCCTGTCCTGGTGGCGGATACAAGCGGTCAATCATTTCCACCGAGGGAAAGACCTCTAGCCCTGGATGCTCAGGAATCTCGGTGACACGAAACCGATAGACCGGTCCGATCGCCAGACCGACAAGCAGCCGATCTGGAGCTCCTTCAAGAAAACTGGTCCCTGCCGCCGGTGCGATTCGAGCTCCATGAGGGGCACGAATCTCCACCGGCTGACAGGCACCTGACAACGCACCGCCTCTCAGCAGTCGCTGGCGACCAATCGCTCCCGGAGGCATGGCACCTGCATGGTGCCAATGCGCTGATTTTTCTGCCGCCGACACCCAGGTGCCAGACGATAGCCAAACCATTGCTGCAAGCAGCATTTTGCCTGCGACCAACATGCGACCGAAGTCGCATTGCCGAGCTGTGCGGTCCGCTGTCATAAAAATATTAGTCGTAAGAGGTTGGTGTTTAGTAGTTTGTGACGTTCTCAAACTTGCCAAATCTTCACCCTTTGCCACCCACACATCCTACTGGCAAGAATCATCAACACATTCGCAGTCATCGTTGCAACCAGTGACCGCTGCGCAGAACCGTTTGAATGCTGATGGCACAGCCGGTGCCACGGTTCCACCGCAGGCCCGGAATCCGGCGCGATTGACTTCGGAAATATTCACATGATTCACAGGACGTGGGTAATTCATTCCAGGTCGTTGCTTGACATTGATATTCACATCATGGACTGGCGGTGGCATCCGAACGCGAGTGTGGTTCTTGACAACATGGCTAGTGAGGCCTGCTTCGTGTCCCAGTGGGATGTGAGGTGGACCAGGCAGCCCAATTGGTGTGCCAACGCTTGGCATGCCCCATTGGGGTGTACTCATGCCCGACACCATGTGAGGAGGTACCGGCTGAGGAGCAAAGCCCGCAGTGGACATTCCCTGGGGACCAGGCATTCCGCCATAGCCACCCTGCCCTCCGCCGTAGCAGCCCTGACCACCATCGGGGCAATAGGAACCCCCTTCGGTGTACTGGGCATGCTCGACGCCATCATTCATGGCCATTCCCTGATTGCCGCCGAGTTGCAGGTCAAGATTACCAATTCGCAAGATCGCCAGGATCGCACCACGGCGGTCGGCCTCGGCAATCGGATCGACACCCGGATCAAGCCGTGTGCTGACCAAGGTTTCCACACCAGAGAGCGCTAATTCTTGAAACTCAGGATCAGGTAGATAAATGACTTTGGTCACAAAGTTGCCGCTGAGAACCTGATCGAGATCCTCGTCTGTGAATTGCACAGGGATCGGCGAGTGGGCCAAATAGGCATCCGTGCGTGGGGTCACCGGAGCGACTTCCAGCGTGGGATACAGTTCTACTCCTTCCCGACCAGCCAAGCTGGTGAGCTTTAATCGATAGATGGCGC
Source organism: Bythopirellula polymerisocia (assembly GCF_007860015.1). Taxonomy (GTDB): domain Bacteria; phylum Planctomycetota; class Planctomycetia; order Pirellulales; family Lacipirellulaceae; genus Bythopirellula; species Bythopirellula polymerisocia. The sequence goes on along the minus strand of NZ_SJPS01000006.1, from coordinate 10,401 downwards.
CCTGGGGGAAATTCTGCCGTCCTGGCATCACCAGGGGCACGGAGTCGAACAGTTGCTGTCCGCTGATGTCCCAAGCTACTTCACCCCCTTCGACACCGAGGAATGCAATCTGAGAGGTCGCACCAGCACTCATACCCATGGGAGGACATGCGCCACCCCCCATATAGCCTGCTGGTGAGGCCCCGGCAGCAAATCCGCCTCCTCCCATACCAGCGGATGGCATCAGCACTCCAGGGCCAGGTCCGCCCACACCGGGGCCTGGCTCCATCAAACGCTGAGCAGGTGGCAAGTTGTAGGCCAAATGATGCTGTGCCAAACAGTTCGCTGTGCCCAGCGCTGTCAACAAGCAAGTCAATGAACGGCAAATCGTTGATCGGAACAAATGTTTTTTCATCGCGATTCCCCCTCAGGTCGCACGAACATGCGTAAAAGCGTTCGAGGTTGTGGAGTTGCCAATGCCCGCGGCATTGCGTGCTCCGATATGTTTGGTACTGCGGCTCTTCGCATTCCTCAGCACACCCACTGCTAGCACCGCTGAACTTCAACGGCCGCTGTGAGTTTGCTGTGGACCGATCTGGCGGAGTCCAATTAGAATCCGCTCACCTCGGTTGCTTGTCCTTGTAGCCAACTAATTTCGTAACCATGCGAGAATTCCCTAGCGAGTTGTTCGGGTACTCTCCCGTTGGTTATTGGTCGGCGCGTTGCGACCCGAATCTTTGGCAAATCCGTCAAAACCAGCAAAGGAAGTCTATTTTGCGTGGCTTACCACTCCGCGGTTTCCTGTTCATAAGCGTCTTGATGCTGGCATGCGGAGCAACGGCGGCACATGCTCAGTCAACTGCTGGCGTAAATCTGGGTGCTGGAGACGACTTCCTGACCGAGGTTCTGGCGACCATGGAACGCCGGGCAAATGTCTCCGCCAAGCTTCGGCATCAGTCCCGGCTAGCGGGCGAAACCCAGCTAGGTCATGGTCATTTTTGGCAGCAAGGTGCTGGACCCCAGCGTACGACACGCTGGGAAATGCAAACGCAGGTGGCCGGCGAAACTGCTAGCTATGTTCAGGTGTATGATGGTCGCTATCTGTGGACAGACCGCCACCTGCCGAGCGGTCGGCAGGTCCATCGGCTCGACGTGACCAATCTCCAAAATCGTCTCCGCAATACAAATCGACTATCCTCCGATCTGACTGAACGAGCCAGTCTCCTTGACGCTGCAGAGTTTCGGGGCGGGATATCCCAATTACTCACCGAACTGCTGACCAGATACCAATTTGATTCCCCCCGCCCCACGCAACTCAATGGACTGGCCGTCAACGCGCTCGTTGGAAGATGGCGCCCAGAGCAACTCGCAGTCATGTCCCCAGAGTCCGACGCCGCTAATCCGGATTCTGCCCCATGGCCGGAGCAGCTACCCCACCATGTATTGGTGCTGGTGGGACAGAGCAATCTGTTCCCTTACGTGACGGAATTCCGCCGCTCTGACGATGCCTATCTCACCGAGACCCTCGCTGGCCTCAAACCGGCCCCCGATCCGCTGGTGCGATACGAAATCTTCGAGGTCCATTTCGCCGACGCGATCGACGCGACCGTATTCGAATTCAAACCAGGTGCTGTCGACTGGAGCGACGAAACGACGTTGGTTTTCGAGAAACTAAGCGCCCAACAAGCGGTCGCCGCGGCGCGGGTTGCGGACAAGACGCCTCCTCCATCAACCGCGAACCCATCAGCCGCCGTGCGTTAGCAGCAGGCCACTGTGGTACACATTGAACCTTGCCTCCCTCGGACCCGGGTGATAGCTCGGCTCGTTATCGCCTGCTTACTCCACTTTGCGCAACTGCATCGTGTCGATGACTTTCTCGTTCGCCAAGGCATTGGTGATCACAACGACCCATGTACCCGGCGCACACCATTGTTTCTGCTTCAGTACGCTTAGCGAATCGAGGATTGTTTGCTCGGGATCCTCTGAAAAGTCCATCAGGAAAGGTTCTACTCCCCAAGGGAGCAAGAGTTGGCGAAATATCTTTTCGACATCGGTAAAGGCGAAAATCGGAACTCCGTAAGGTCGTAATGCTCCGAGCACGTAGGCGAGAAAGCCACTTCGCGTAAATACCACGATTGCCGATTGCCCCAGCTCTTGGGCCAACACAGCCGCCGACCGTAGCATTTTTGACTTCGGCTCCTTGAGTTCAATCCGCGAATTCAATTGCCCATGCACCGTAGGTTCGATGCTGCGAATGATATTCTTGAATACCTCGACACATTCCAACGGATAAGAGCCCGTCGTTGTTTCGCCCGATAACATCACTGCATCTGCCTGTTCGCGAACTGCGTTCGAAATGTCTGAAATCTCTGCACGCGTTGGAATCGGCGAATTGATCATGGACTCGAGCAGGTGTGTAGCGATGATCACGGGTTTCCCTTTGCCTTGGCAAGCGCTGACAAGCTCGGTCTGAACAAGAGGCAATTGGTGGTAATCGATTTCAATACCAAGATCACCCCTGGCAACCATGATCGCGTCTGACGCGTCAATGATTTCTTCCATATTGCGGACTCCCGCTTGCTCTTCAATCTTGGAAACAATCTTTGCTGACGATCCAAGTTGATCCAAGAAACGGCGCAACGTGCGAACATCCTCGGCCTGGCGGACAAATGACAAAGCTACAAAATCGATTCCCGCAGCCACACCGGCTTGCAAGTCTGCCTCGTCTTTCTTAGCAAGTGACGGCAAATCGACCTGAACTCCAGGCAGATTGATATGTCTTCGCGAACCTAGTGTGCCCGGCGTGAGAACTTCGCAGCGGATACTTTGCTCATCCTTGGCAATTACCTTAAAACGCAGCAAGCCGCTATCGACCAAGATTATCTGCCCTAATCCCACATCCCGAGGGAGATCCGCGTAGTTTACGGAAACGCATGGGATATTCGGATCTTTCACCTGAGTCGAATCGGTATGGAAATCGAGCAGATCGCCCTTAGCTAACTCAATTGGTTGCTCAACGTCACCGGTGCGAATTTCCGGTCCTTTGACATCCATCATGACGGCAACTTGACGGCCCGACTCTTGGGAGACATCTCGAATTCGTCCGACGACCTCCACGACCCATTCCCGCGTGCCATGTGCCATATTCAGGCGGATGATATCCACACCCGCAGCGATCAACTGTGACAGGCGCTCAGCCGATTCTGTGGCCGGCCCCAAGGTGATCACGATTTTCGTCTGCCGGTAGTATCTGGGTTGCGATTCCATATTAGACCACTGAGAAAAATTCGAGGGCATTAAACTGCATTAAGTCTACACAAAAAAGGAAATCCGAGATGCACATACTGTGCCGTGCAATTCAGCCCTCGTTTGCCGGAGAATATGAGTTTCCTCTCATCTGACTGCCACTGGAATAGTCAGTGAACGGACAAGGAGTACGCACACCCTCGGCTCTCAACTCGCAGACCACAGTTCAGCAATTTGCCCCAATGAGATTCCGCTGCGACGAACATTATCGCGATGTGGGTTGGCAATATCTACCACGATTTTTGAGCCATCTACGCGCTTCGCTCTGACTCGTAAGACTCGTCGGACGCGTCGCGGCTAACGAAATGGGAGCGGCGAACCGGTGGCGCCTGCGCGAATCGATGATGGATTGCGAGTGATATTTTTGTCAAAACTTTTTTTAAAAAATAAAAACCCCTCCCCTGTCGCCGGGTCCGAATCGCTTCAACTCGTTAGCGAGTCAAGACTTACGCGGCTCATGGCATCACGAACAAGGCGGAGTTTTTAAAACTAAACCCCTCGCCAACTGAGCCTCCCATTTCACGTGACGGCAAGCAGCTCAGCAAACCTTGGCCCCCATATCGCGCTGGCGAGTTCGCCTGACCTGTGGCAAGCTCCATTATCGAAATGGGCAAGAGAAATACCACAACGATTTTTGGGCCAATTTTCAGTAGGTCCATGCTTGCCGAGCAGGACTTGAATTGGAGAAGTAGGAGGTCAGCGTTGATTCCGCGATTTGCCTCTGGCGAGTCAATCGGAGAGTATCGACCCCTTGGAAATTTCTTTAGGCTCACGTTGCTTTTGGCTTGCGAGAAAAAGAGTGCTGAACGCAGAGAGTTACTGCACATACTAATAAGATCATGCCAGACGGTTCAGGAACTGCTGTGGAATTAGAAGCTAGCGTTGAAAATGCCCCCATCTCGCGTTGCCATACGAGAAAGTCGGCTCCGTCGGTATCTCCATCGCCGTCGGCGTCTGCCGAGTTATCGACTCCATAGGCAGTTTGCCATTTCGAGAGATCGTCGGCATTGACGAGACCGTCTAGATTGAAGTCGGCTGGTGAGAACTTGTCGAGCACTTGATAGCCAAGGTCTTTGAGCAGTGCCGCGTCCACTTCCGTGAGGTATTTCCGCACACCACTGGTTGAGTTAGGATCCAGAAGGGCTTCAGAGATGATGTTGTCTGAGTCCCAAACTCTGGACTGTACATTTTGGGCAAAGTGTCCCCCGCTACCCGGTACGGGGCCGCCATAAACCGTCATCAGGTTTTCGCCAGTGAAATTGCCACCGCCGTTAACACCCACGTAGATGGGCATGTTGCTCGTGCTGCCTCCCAAGGCATGGAGCATCTCATGCAGCGCTGTGGCGTAGAGATCGGTACGGTTGTTGGCTGACAGGTCCAAGGTACTCAACTGGAAGCCCTTCCAAGAGTCGGAGCTGGTGTTCCAATCCCAGTTGTCCGTAGTGATATCCACGGTTGGCATTTTGTTGGGGTCCTGAACTCCATAGTCGTCCGTGGGATCGATCCCAGGATTCAGGCCCGTGAACCAGTTGTTACCGGTATCAAAATTAATTTGCCCTCCCCAGGTGTTGAACTCCGTTAGCGCAAACCCAGCCGCGTTGCGACGATCGGAACCATCCCAGATCGCTTTGGCATGGGCCGTCGTGCCGAAATCAAACTCAAAGGCTCCGACGTAGATAATATATTCATTCGCGGCGACGGTGGACCGGTTGGAAGTGGGGATCGTGTAGGAAAAGCCCCTTCCATCATTTTCCGCCGTACCGGACACGGTGTTACCAGCGAGATCGACGATCGTGCTCGCATCGATGTCTGATAAACCGATCGAACCGCTGAAAGATGAGAGGCTGTTCCAGTCGTCGTTGGTAATGATGGCGGAGAGGAACGCGGCAGCGGTGTCGACGGCAGCGCGGCGAGCCTGTCCGGCGGGCGTTCCAGAGTTGAACCAGTTCTCGTTGTACGCGTCGAGGGTGTAATCGAGCGTGATCTGGATGGCTTGGAGGGAAGAAACCAAGCTAACTGCCAACATCAAGGCAGGAACCAAAACTCGGAATGACAACGAATGAGGACAAAAAGGTCTAGGCATTACGTGATTGACCTCAGTGGTGGCTAATCGTTGTCCGACGCTACAGGAATTAGCCACCTGATTTTTGAGCAAAGAGGCCCCCTGCCCCAATGACGACGAATACCACCCCTCCCATTTTCAGCCAGAAAGCGAGGCTCTTACGTTCATCCTTGGCTGACTCGACCTCTTCCTTGGCGGCAGTGAAGCGTTCGCGGGCTGCCTGAAGTTCACGGGCCTGCTCAGCGTTGTCAGGAGCCTTCTTTTCACGAATCTGCTTCGCCCGATTTGCAGTAGCGTGTTCGATTGCAGTCGCCGATTCGTAGAATTCATCAGCCTGTTCCTGAGTAATGGCCTGCGCGGGATCCGACATCGCCGGCATCAAGAGCCCTGCAATTATTAGAAGAACTCCAAAGGTTGCGGTCACTCCAGGCCATGCGGAACCGAAGGATGAATTTGCCATTGGGATTACTCTGTCGCTGCTAAAGAATATTTCTTGGCTCACAGACTGGAAGTATCAACCGACTGTCCATCACGGATGTAGATCAGATAGGCCATTACCAATTCATCGATGTCGTTTTTCAAGAAACCAACATGACCGTCCAGGAAGGAGGCATTTACCCCTCCCTGATGATTGGAACGAGGCGAAGCTGAGAAAAAAGTATTGTCTCCACAGGGCATCCCGATAGCCAGAGCTCCGACATTGTCCGTGCATTTGTTGATAATGTCTGGATGAAAGCCGTTGGGAACATTGGCCAGTCCGGTACCTAGGTAGGTTGGATCAGGTGTAAATCCGTCTTCTTCCTGTGTGCGAAGTCCATTGAGGGGATGAAGATCGTAGGAGATGAGTGAAGCCCCTGTCCAAGCCAATGCCCACACTCCCCGTTCATCGTCTTCGAGATTACGCGTCCTCACTTCCGAAACCAAAAGTGTATTCGAGGTACCATCCTGGACCTGTGCCAAATCCTGCCCTAAAAGAGCCATTGCACCAGGAAAGTTTGTGTAGTCCACATGGGTCAGGCTAGTAAAGGCTGCATAGTTGCCTTTGCCGAAACGGGAGCGTTTTCCAGTGTCGGGAGCATTCGTGCGATCGTGCTCGTAAAATGCACCTTGGGACTGATCACTCGGGCACAGGAGCGCGGAGGGTTGCGATTCTTGTGGTTGAGGATTGCCTTTGGTCGAAGCAATAGCGGTTTTCAAGTCAAACTGATCGTACAAAGCTTGCTGTTCCATGAACGGCAGAACGTGGACAACCCAGCTATGGTTGGTGCCTGAACGAAGAATGTACTGATACGGAACGGTAGCATTGACCAAGGTTAAGGGAGGTGAACTGGCGGGAGGCAAGGCCTTGCGGGACGATTCATAATTGATGACTGCCAAGGCACTTTGCTTACAGTTGTTGACACACTGCATACGGCGGGCCGCCTCACGTGCAGCTTGTACAGCGGGTAGCAAGAGCGCTACCAGTACTCCGATGATGGCGATTACGACTAAAAGCTCGACTAAAGTAAAGCCTCGCCTTGTCCGATTTCGTATCGAACGCGCATTAGAATCGGCTGCAAAAAGGCGTGACATATTTCATCCTCATTTATAGCCCCGTTGTGTTACCAGTATATCGGTCGGGGCTTCTACCCTGTTTGGTAAAAACACTTAAGCCCTTCGGAAACTCTTGCAACTGTAACCTGCGACTGCCATTATGATCAACAGCAGGCTCGCGGGCTCCGGGACGGCAGCGACTGCCGCTACCAGGGGGGCACCGCCATATTTGGCTTGCCAATCAGCCAAGTCGACTCCATCGACGGTGCCATTACCATTGGCATCACCGTTGGAGTTGCTCGTCTGACCGGTGAGCCCGAAACCCCGTTGCCAAATGAGAAAGTCCCTGCCATCAACGTCGCCATCGCCGTCGAAATCGGCATTTGAAGGCAGGCTGGTAATGCTGAGCGTTACTGCGTCGGTGCCGTTCCAGGTCGTGGGAATCCATGTGCTCGAATCGGAAGCGTAGGACATCCCTGTTACACCATTAAATATTTTGGCCGCAGAGCTGTCCGTTTGTGGATTCAGTAAAATCAATTGAGCATTAGGAGAGTTTAGGGTCGCTGTTGATGTCTCAGTGAACCAGGTTAACTCATCAGGATCGGCTTCATTGGTCAAAGTGGCCGTTGAAGAATCGCCCAATATGAGACGCACTCCCTCCTGAACTTGGTCAGCAATAAGAGTTGAATTGCCGAGCAGAGTCAAAGCGGCAGTTGCGGTAGGTAAATCTGTAGCAAAGACGTCTTCGACATCTCCAGTAACATTAAAATGAGAATCGGTGACGGTCACATTGAACTCACGGACACCGATGCGACTAGCAGCATTGAACGTGGCCCCCGTGACTGATGAACCGGCACTCGGAGTGATTTCTGCTCTGAAGATTGTCGAGTCATCAGAAGTGAACTCAGTTCCATTGATTGTAATTGCACTGCTGATGAATTCGATGTCATCGGCAAAGGATTCGACCGTGCCACCCGAAAACATGGACGTACCTCGTAACAAGATGTCGTCATCGACCCCTAAATTTGCATCTGCAAAAACAAAGGTTCCTCCAGTGCTTATTTCAAATTGAGCATTGAAGGAGGTATTCGTGACTTGCAGATCAGAGCCAGCCAATAGTGATAGGATCCCGCCCGCTCCGATATCAAGCCTAAAGCCATTTGCACCTGCGGGGCCCGTGGCCATCACAGATTTTCCTTCGATGATCAGATCGTGCAGAATACCAATATCTGGATCGATTTCCCCTGCCAGAGGCGAAGTCCCCCCGCCGGTTGAAATGGAATTCCAGTTAGATTCGTTGAAGAATTCCCCTCCATTGGGTCCGGTATAAAAGAAAGTCGCTCCCTGAGTCGTCCCCGCGACTAGGCCGACTAGCCCAACGACAAACGCTTTTACGGAATGCTTCATTGTCTCGTTCCTCAATTAAAAACACCGGCGAAACCGCCAACGGCATCGCCGGTGTGTATTTATCATTCAACGACTCTTTAACGCATTCGCCGACAACCGACCAGCGAAGCCACACAGCCAAACAAGAGCGCAATCGAGGCCGGTTCAGGGACAACTCGTACGGTTGTAATCCCGAACGACTCATCTGCGATTCCCGCGCCCTGAGTGTGACCGACGTCGATCGACTCCCCGATCACCAATTCGGAAAAAGGCAAGGTCGCCGCGTCGAACGAGGCCATGAGCGAAAACAGAAATTCGTCGCCATTATTGAATGTCAATTGGGCAGCCCCACCTGGCGAAACAGGATCCGTAAACCAATCGATGTCATCCGCCGAATCGGGATCGCGATCTACACTGAAATTGCTGATGGTCGCTGAATCACCCGTAGTGACATTGGTAAACAATCCCGATGCGGAAGTGGCGGACTGTTGGCTCGTTGTAAATGAGGTCTTCAAGAAGCCCGGCATGATGTCTTGCACATCCCAGTCGTTGGCGGTCACGGGGATTCCACCACCTGCATTATCGACCCTATCCGCAAATCCACTGCCGGAACCCACAACCTTCACGCCTCCCCCCGGTGCCGGGGAAAAGATAAACAACATTTCTGCGGAAGCCGGCGCACCCGCGCACAACAACATGCTAGCGTAAGCCAGAAAGGTTCGAATTGAATTTCTCTTCATTAGACGTGTTCTCCCATTAATAAAATACGGGCAATTAGCTACAAATATTGCTAACCGCCCTCAGGTCAAATACTCACAACGAGTAACTCGGATTTTTTACCAATCAGCAGCATCGCATCCCGCGAAGGAAAAGTCAATGATTTTCGCTACATTTGTAGGGCTTTCTTTGCGACCACAGAGTGCCTGAGGATGATACTTGCTGGTTAATCCCACGTTCCCAGGTATGCCGGGTTCCACTTTTGGAGAGTTGAAAAGACCTTCTTGAAGGGGTAAAAGTGCCCAAATACGACGATTTGATTTGGTGGATACCGACAAAACCCCTTGGGAAATGAAATTCTGATTGTAGTTCGTCCTCATTACCTGCTATCCTGGGGAGAAAGCCGGTGTGCCACCGCTTTTTCCGGCCGACCCAGGGATTAAATCATGAACAACATTCCACGAATCTTCGGCAAGCTCCGATTGATCGACTGCCCGAGGATTCTCGTGATTTTGCTCTTTGGGGCTGTGGCCACGATATCTTCCAGTGGTATAGCCAAGGAAACACCCAAGTTGGCAAAGCCATCCCAGGCTGAATCTAGCAGCAAGGATTCCAAGTCGAAGCTCGACAAAACCAAGTCGAAAACTAACCTCTTGGTCTCGGCTACCAGCGCTCGCAAGTCTCGCAAAGACAAGCCTCGTGAGGAACTAGCCTCCCTCGATAAGGTGGATCCAACAGGTTCGGTCTTGGATCAGGTAGAGCTTGACGACTTGCCCAAGAGCAATGCTCGGATTGAAAAAGTTGACAAACTCACCATTGGGGCGACCGCCCGTGTCCAGGAATCTCAGAGCGAACTTCTGTTTGAGGCTCGGGTCGATACGGGGGCCGCATCCTGCTCGATGCATTGCGAGGAGTGGGAAGTCGATGACGAAGCCGAATCCATGGAAGAGAACGTAGGCAAAGAGATTCGAGTTCTCATCAGCAATGACGACGAGGAATCTCACTGGGTTGCTAGTCGGATCGAAGAATGCGTGGTCGTGAAGACGTCCGAGAAGCGGGAGACTCGCTACAAAGTCCCCATGACCTTGCGTTGGAATGACTTCGAGAAGGAAGTGGTTGTTACACTCAACAATCGGGGCCACATGAGCTATCCCCTGCTCCTGGGAAGAAACTTCCTCGAAGGGGATTTTGTGGTCGATATCGAGATGGGGGATTAGTTTGTATAGTGGGTAGTGGTTAGAGGGTAGAGGTTAAACATGTGCACTTGCTTCCTCCTAGTGCGTCCATCGATTAGCTCTAGCGCCCTCTAGGTAAGTTAGTTAATCTAGGTTCACCAGAAACAGGAGGTGAACCGATGTTAGCTTACTCGAAGGAATTTCGCCGTGAGGTCTTGGCGGCTTGTGATGGAGGTGGTGGCA
>NZ_SJPS01000005.1 GCF_007860015.1 Bythopirellula polymerisocia | reverse complement strand
GCAAAACTCGCTTCCAGTTGCTGGTCAGGCTCTACTGGACGGGGTTCTCACCCGCAAGGTTCCGCTGAAAGGTTTCAAAGTTGTAATTTACATCTCATTCCCCTTTCCCAAGCTTTGCTTGGCGCAATTGATGCACCCTCAGCGGGTTTTGCATTTTCGCAAACTGCATTCGGTGGGGTTCACCGAGGGCGGCTGTTCGCGCTGGCCTAAAGTCAATCTGGCGAACTTCCTGGGCCTCATTGCGCTACCTCAGGAGATCGATTCTTGGTCGCTAGTGACACTCCAGGATAGGTTGGTTAAGACTGGGGCAAAGGTCGTTCGGCACGAGAAGTACGCGACGTTCCAGTTCGCCGAGGTGGCCGTGAAGCGAACGTTGTTTGTCGCAATACCCTACCGCATTATCCAGCTGGCGATACATCTGCTGGTTATGTGACATGACTCGGGAACGGATCAAAGAGTGGAAAACGGGGCTTCTTAGAGAGCAGGTCTAAGGTGATCCAGTCTTGGCCGCTGATTAACGCTCTGGTTGCATCCGTCACAGCCTCGAATCGCGGATTGTTTGGAATGGAAGACGGAAAAAACGTCAAAAAGTTCGCACGCGCCAGACACGTAGGAGCGATGTTAAGATGGGCAGCGACTTAGGGCTGGAGCGGTTTCAGGTTCAATCCAAAAGGTAAATGTTGGATTAGTATTCATCCGTGGCTAGAATCACCTTTGCAAACCGCTGTGAGCGACCCGTATTAGTCCGTCAATTGTAAGAGAATACCGATAGGTGGTTTGTATTGGTTTATTCTGATTGGCCTCCTGGCGGGATGGTTGGCCGGAACTCTGATGAAGGGGAGTGGTTTCAGGTTGCCGGGAAATCTCATCGTGGGTGTGATCGGGGCGATCGTAGGCGGGTTGGTGTTCGGACTCCTTGGGTTCGAAAGTAATATCTTGGGAAGCCTTACCACGGCCAGAGTAGGGGCCGGCTTATTCATTGCCTTTTTACGAGGAGTCAAACGCGTAGGCGCACTTCGTCGCGAATCTAGTTATAATGGAAACAATAACTTAGGGGTTTCCTTTGCCACAGAGTATGCTAAGGAGCGGCCACAATAGTGGATTTGGTTTTGCCTGGACGAGGACTCTCCATCAGTTAGGGGACCTGCCTCATGGAACTATTACCTCCTGAAGAAGAAATTCAGAAACTCCTGACCTTCGTCAGCGAGCATGAAGCCTCGGACTTACATTTGAAAGTCGGATATCCTCCCTATGTGCGGATTGGAGGGCACCTCCGCAAGTTGCAGTTGCCGGAACTTCCGGATGCGAGCTATTTGGATGGCATGTTTAAGTCGATGGTCCCGCACGACCGTTGGCGAGACTTTGAGAATAAGGGCTCGGTCGATTTCTCAGCCGCTCACCACACAGGCGACCGCTTTCGGATCAACCTATTTCGTTCACGAGGTGAGATTCACGCGGCGATTCGGCGCGTGCAAGCTAAGATTTTGAATTTTAATGATTTGAACCTTCCTGACGTTTACCGCAAAATGATCACGGAGACTTCTGAAGGATTAGTCTTGGTGTGTGGCGTGACAGGCAGCGGCAAGAGCTCCACCTTGGCCGCTATGCTCGAACACATCAACCTAAACCGCAGCATGCATATTATTACGATCGAAGACCCCATCGAATTTGCTTTTCATGGGAAAAAGTCCATCATCTCGCAGCGTGAAGTGGGACTTGACGTACCGAATTTTCAGGATGCAATGCGAGTTGTCGTACGGCAGGACCCCGACGTGATACTAATAGGCGAAATGCGAGATCGGGAAACAATGTTGGCGGCGATTCAAGCTGCCGAGACGGGGCACTTGGTGATGGGATCGTTGCACTGTGCAGATGCTCAGTTGAGTTTTTCCCGGATTCTCGAATTCTTCGAACGGAGCGAACACAGCTTTATCCGCTCCTCGCTCTCAAACAGCCTGAAGGCAATCATGTGCCAGCGGTTGTTGCCAGCTTTGGAAGAGGGGCGGCGTTATCCAGCGACGGAGGTGTTGCTGATAAACTCGATCGTCAAAGACAAGATATTGCACGAAGAGGACGAAGACCTGCCAGCACTCTTACATCAATGCCGGGCGGAAGGGATGCGGGAATACACCCATTCATTGTGTGAGTTGGTGCTATCAGAAAAAATCTCGCGCGTAGTGGCGCTAGACGCTGCCCCCAATCGTGAGGCCCTGCTCTCGGCACTCAAAGGGATTGATTCGGCTTCCTCAGGAATTATCTCACGATTAAGGAAATAGGCTGCTGCCTTTGGGTCGCTTCATCAGACTTCAATTCATCCTCTATGCCCGATCGATCGATAAGGGTCGATTTGCCGCTGCCAAGTTATCTCGTGCACGTATTTTCAATTAATCATAGAAGGCAGCGATCTCACCTTCGTCGGCGTAGTCAATCGTCTCGATTTCATGCAGGAGATTGACATGAGCACCATATTGTTTGGCTAATCGAACAGCGTATCGCAGGGCAGCCGCTTTTTTTAGGAGTAAAGTCGAGCGGAACCAGAATGTGCTTGACCAGTGAAGACATTCAAACCACTTGTCACATGGACTATTCGCTCGAAGGTTATTCCTTCTTTAACCATCGTAAATGAGGTTCCAACGGTCTCGATTTCATTATTCAGCGTGTTTATTGCAAAGTGGCTGCCCGTTGGTGGGCGAATTCGCTCACCTTCGTCTGGTGATGCTACTTTGTTTAGAGAATTGAGCGGGATACTACCGACTTCGCGTTGCGTGGTCGCGCAATCGCTGGCTGACGCATTGTGGCACGCAGATTGCACTGTTTACGTCCGAGATGTCTATTAGTTCGGCTATCTGTGAGTAGAAAAAGGGTTATTAAGATGACTACCCATGCTAGTTCGCGAGGGGTGGGATTGGAGCGTGCTTACAAGCACTGGCGTGAACGGGGATCGCAGTTCAATTTGCACGAATCCAAGAACATCGAGCCGGGAGTGACAATTGCAATCAGCCGCGAGCGAGGAGCAGGTGGCAGGGCGATCGCTCAACTCGTTGCTGACCAATTGGGTTGGCCAGTCTACGACCAGGCGTTGGTTGACAAGATCGCTGAGGACTCTGCGGTTCGATTGCAGCTTTTGGATAAGCTAGATGAGAAGTGTCCCAACTGGCTTGACGAATGCCTTCATAGTTTCCATGAAGAGAGACACCTTAGTGGAGTGGGGTTTGCCATGCGACTTCAGAAGGTACTGTTTGCGCTCTATCGCCACGGGAACTGTGTAATTCTTGGTCGCGGTGCCTCCCAAGTGTTGCCGGAAAAGAGGACATTAAGAATTCGGTTGGTTGCTCCAATCCTCTATCGAGTTCAGCGGGCGACGAATCACTTAGGAATTAGTGCAGAGGCAGAGAAACAAGTAGTCCAAATCGATCGAATGCGGGTTGACTTCGTAAAAAGATACTTTCACAAAGATCCAACAGACGTTCATGAGTACGACCTGACGATGAATACTGCTCGCTTTAGCGAGAATGACTGCAAGGACCTCATCCTTACTGGGCTCACGGCGCGTCAAGCACGCCTACCCACCCACAATACTCCCTGACAGGACCGGACGGTTGGCAATGAGTATATGAGTGGCGTCTGCTAGTGCCTGATACTAGTATCCCTAGGAGGATCAAGGTGTTGACAACTCATTGCTCAAGTGTAGCGATTGAAGGAGTTGTGCGATTGCTGAGTTCGCCATCCGTCTACGACGACGATTCAGCCGAAGTGGAAGTTATCGAAACGCACCTCTCTTATGTGTTTCTGAGCCGATTACATGCATTGAAGATCAAGAAGCCGGTTCACTTCGAGTTTGTTGACTTTACGACAATTGGATTGCGAAAAGATGCATGTGAAGAAGAGGTCAGGTTAAATCGCCGCTGGGCGGACGACGTCTATTATGGGGTCTTCCCTGTAACGAAAGAGATGAACGGCCAGCTTGCGTTTGACGGCGCGGGACTACCTGTGGAGTGGGCTGTAAGTATGAGGCGTCTGCGGAAGGAGGATTCATTGGACCTTCTCATCTGTGAGCGCAGGTTGACAGCGAATCAAGAACAAACTTTAGCAGATCACCTTGTAGCGAAGACTATGCAACTTCCCCAGGGAGAGATAAGCCCTACAGATTACGTGGCGAAAGTACGAACCCAGCAACAAGCAAATACCCAATCTCTGCTCCGACATGCCGGCAACAATGAGCATCATCGCATCCTGCGTGTCCACAGCGCCCTAGCAAACTTCTTGTGGACGCAACGTGAAGTATTCGAAACGCGCGTGGCAAATGGAAGAGTTGTCGAAGGGCACGGCGACCTGCGGCCTGAGCATATCTACATGGAATCTCCCCCTCAGATCATCGATGGGATCGAGTTTTCCCGCGCTCTACGTACCCTAGACATCCTCGACGAGTTATGCTTTCTCGAAGTTGAATGCGAGAGGATCGGCGGACATCGGTTGTCAGCTGCAATCGACGAGGCGTACCAACACCACTTCGATGACCGTCCGCCTAAAGGACTAGTCGCTTTCTACAAGGCTTACCGTGCGACCGTGCGAGCAAAGGTTGAGGCCTTGCGTCTATCGCAGATCCAGAATGTGGTCGACAAGGCTCTACTCCGGGACTTGCGAAACCATTTGGTTTATGCGGACTTTTACGCGCAGCAACTCGGACGCCCGTGGATTATTGTGGTTTGCGGCTTGATGGGTACCGGGAAGTCGACACTGGCCCGGTCAATCGCAGAAGCCGCTGGGGCAGACCTGCTACAAACCGATGTGATACGAAAGCTGTTAATCGGCACATGCGAAACACCTGCTTCGTATGGCGGCGGCAATTATCGCCAGCTTCTCCGTCAACAAGTCTACGATAGGTTGCTCAAAGATGCGGCTGATGCGCTTGACTCAGGTAGGTCAGTGATCGCTGATGGAACTTTCCTAACCAACTCGCTTCGGCAAGACTTATTCGCGATTGCCCGTTCGCGCATGGCCCCCATTCTGTTTGTCAGGTGTAAGACTCCAAGAGTAAACACCATCTCACGACTGCAGAAACGCAACGAAAGCAGTGAGTCTGAATCCGAAGCCCGGCCTGATCTCTACGACCAACAAGCGGCTGAGGAAGAGAAGTTTAACTCGGCTTATCCTGCGGTTGAGATACCCACGATAGACCCGGTTCATCACCAAGTCGAAACCGTCCGCCGCGAATTCAAGGCTGTTGTGTCTTAAATCGATACGCTAACGATATTGGGCAACAAGGTGGTCACATAGCCTCAATCGGCTTCCCGCTGAACCTCCTGTCCCTCTAGAGTAAAATCGGGCAGCTTACGCTAGCTGCACAGTTGCCGCCATTTTATTCAGGAAAATGGAGAAGTGTGCGCCTTGGCATCCCGGCGAACTCGCTGAGAACCAGGTGGCCCTGGGTGGCAACACCCAGGGCCACCTGGCCCTCGCTCAATTAGTCGGTCGCCAAACTGAAGGAGGTCTTGCACTCCGACTGAACTTGGCATGTTGCCCTTCGCGACCTCGTCAGGGCCAACTGAATCGCGTCAACACGACCTGCAATGCCAGACGTGACTTGGTAGAAAAAATGGTCGTTTCTTGCGACTCCTTGGTCAACAATTCCATTTGCGCTACGTACCGTGACCCAGTTTAATCGTGGTCGATCCCTTGGGATGCACCGACAGCGATCATTTTCTTAATTGACTTGAGCATGGCCTCACGCCAAAGCCGTTCCAGGGTCGGTGTGTAGCTTGGGTCATGCTTCTGGATGGCCTCGCACAGTGAGTCCAGCCACATCTCGTACATCTCCAGCGTTACACCTAGTTCCTTGTGGTGAAGACCCAGCCTTTCGATTTCTTCACGTGTGCCGGACATCCCACGATCAAAACAGAGCATTTCCAACAGCGATTGGCGGAGCATGACTTTTTGAACTTTGAAATCCGTCTTGGCAAACATCTGGGCGATCACTGGCGACTTGGATAAAAACTCGTCGTAGAACGTATCAAGAAAACGCTCATCGTGACGACATCGAGAGTAGCTGGCCGTCAATTCATTCGCTTCTTTCGCCATCGATCGGGATCCCTGTGCGCATAGTGAGTTTGGGCGAGACGTCTCGATGCATATAGAAATTTCACATATTTCCAACCTAACCGTCCGATTTTCGCCTCGGTAAACTGCCCTATCCAGCTACGAAGCCCGTTTTCTGGCCGCCTGCGAGGCTCCTCGAATCGAAGTACCAGGCAGCAACTACGTCAGGCAATTGGCATCGTGCTGAAAATGGTTGGGCGGCAGCGCGCCACAGTCGGTCCAGATCCGCAGCAACCCACAGCCTCGCATCATTTTCAGACTAAGCTTTATAAAGGGCACTCGAGCGCCGGAGCACCAGGATCACTCCGATGGTAATAGCTAAAGTCAGCGTGTTTGGCTCTGGTACTGGCGCTGTGACCAAAACCGACGGGTCCGCAACCGTAAAGTATTGAACTGGATGGGTACCGTCAAAGATCGGCGTCCCTTCGGATTGCCCCTCCCCCCCTGCATAATGAGCCTCCAATCTCAGTGGTAATTGCAGTGTGGGAAGTTCCACCGCAAATTGAAACGCCAGCATCTCATCCGGGCTGAGTACTGGGAGTAAGAATGAAGCTACGGCTGAAGAAAAACCAAACCAACTGGAACCTTCAAACAACGGATTCGTGTTGGACTGAACACTGGAGCCCGATCCAGCCATCAGGCTGGTGGTCGTGATGCTGTTAGGTAGAAATGAAAATGCTGGCAGCGGGACACTCGCGCCGGTAGAGTTGTTGAAAACGACGATGCTCATACCGGTTACGGTCACACCGTTCGGCGCCAGATTGCCCAGCGAGCCCAACCCCACGCCCGCTGTACAGGTTGTCGGAACGGTAGGTGGTACGAGTGAAGTCTCTAGTGTCAGGAAGCCCTGTACCACGCCGCCACTGCTATTGGTTGGCAACCAAAGTTCGCCGCCGGCATTCGTGCCGTGCTTGCTACAGGCAATTGTGAGTGAAGGTGAAAGACTCCACGCGATGATTGTGATTGTACCAAGGCAATTCCGCATCAGGGAGTTCTCCCTTCGGTGCCGATTCTAGTAGCTGTCGGCAGCATGAACACTCGCAACGCTGCACCTATGGTAACAGCAGTTGACTCAGGGACCGAATCATTTGGATTCCTTAAAAGATACGCACCGGACAGGTCTCGCATCCTGGAAGCCGTTCGCAAGGCTTGGACTACTCTAATTGGAATCTCTTATCAGCCCAGTTACAACCAGTTTAATGAGAAACTACCCTATTTAATTTATTTTCAAAGGATCACTAAAATCTCGGATAGATGGGTTAAGAGTCGCTTCGGCATCATCCGATCGGGCTATGCATTCTGAGCCGATCCTAAATTTTTTTACGGTAGGTTCTTGGTTGTGCCGCGTATCAACGAGATTTCGGTACTCTTTGATACTGGCTGGTGCCGTAGATACATGGCCTGAATCGGGCTCGTATCATTCTCCCGGACGTGCGTCAGGCGTATCAAAGGCGATTCGAGATTGAGCACTACTCCCTCACTCGGCTCAAATCCCAGTGCTACATCTTGATTGCTATTGGACACTCGGTAGCCCTGTTGTCCCATCGCTAAAGCAAGTCAAAGCAGGTCCAAAACTAACCGATGAACGACAAACAATTCCCTGAACTTGTCGACTCTGGATCAGAGCAAATAGTTAACGTATCACAAGGGATAGCGACACTTCGTTGAGACTCTTGTCCTGAATCTCAATGTCAGAAATGTTCTTCAGGGTGGTCTCAGCAATACAACTGAGAGCGTCACGGGTAAAGAATGCCTGATGACCGGTTATGATTACATTCGGGAATGTCAGAAGCCGAGACAAAACGTCGTCCGGAATAACGACATTCGACAGGTCTTCAAAAAACACATCCGCTTCCTCTTCGTAAACGTCTAAACCCAAGTAGCCAATCTTTCCGCTCTTCAAGCCAACGATAACTGCTTGTGTATCGATCACAGCTCCTCGGCTAGTGTTGACGAGCATCACTCCGTGTTTCATTTGCCGAATGGCAGCTGAATTGATTAAATGATGGGTGTCGGGCGTTAAAGGGCAATGCAGTGAGATGATGTCAGACTCAGCGAACAACCGATCTAAATCAACATACTGTACTCCTAGTTTCTGACACACGTTGTTTGGACATACATCATAGGCGAGTATCCGACAGCCGAATCCCGACATAATCTTGGCAAACACGGTGCCAATCTGACCAGTGCCAATCACTCCCACAGAACGACCGTTTAGATCGAAGCCGAGCAGACCACTCAGATAGAAATTGCCATCACGTACGCGGTTGTACGCTCGGTGGATATTCCGATTCAGAGTCAGGATCAAACCTACCGCATGCTCAGCGACAGCGTGTGGCGAGTACGCTGGAACACGAACTACCTTGATATTACAAGCTTTCGCTGTTTTTAGATCAACATTGTTAAAGCCAGCGCACCTCAATGCTATTGCACGTATTCCAACCGTCGCCAAGATCCCTATAACTTCCGAGTCGAGATGATCATTGACAAAGACGCATACCGCGTCAAACCCCTTAGCCAACCCCACAGTGTCAAGTGTCAATCGTGCGTCAAGATAAGTTAACTCATGGGGGTACTGACGAACAGCGGCGTCAAGGAATTCTCGGTCGTAAGGTTTCGTGCTATAAACGATTGTCTTCATCTTCATTCCTTATGTTATTGACTTTTCTCGAAACCGCCTCACGCCGCGTACGCATCGCCCAATTCCATTTATGAATTTCCATCGCAAAAAATACGCTCAACGCCAACGCCCACAAATAGGCGAAAGTCGCCAGGCTGATCGGTTCAATGTGCAGGACCTTTTGTCCCAAAGGCACAAACATCGCACCGAAATGAATCAACAACGCGATGATTGCTCCACCGAGCAGAATTGGACTTCGCAGTGGCGACAATCGTAACGCTGATTTTGTCTCGGAACGGCAATTGCCGATGTGAACGTTCTCAAACAAGACCATAAGCAACAACAGGGCGTTGCGCGCCGCTGCTTCAGTCCAACCTGCACGCAGCATCCACCAAAAAGCACCGAAACCCACAAAACCCATGACTAATGCAGCGACAATGGTTCGCTCGATCATCAGGCGATTGAAAATACTCTCTGACGGCGGCCTGGGTGCTCGGCTGAGCACATCTCCTTCACTCGGTTCAAATGCCAGAGCTACGTCTTGAATGCCGTTAGTGACGAGGTTCAACCAAAGTAGTTGTACTGCCAGAAGCGGAAGTGGCAGTCCTACCAAGAGTGCAAGGCCAACTAAAACTATTTCTGCGGCACCGGTTGAGATCAGCAGGTAGATTACTTTGCGAACATTGTCGTATGCAACCCTGCCCTCCTCGATGCCAGCCACGATAGTGGCAAAGTTGTCGTCGCTGAGTACTAATTCAGCGGCTTCGCGCGCTACATCCGTTCCTGATTTGCCCATCGCTACACCGATGTTAGCAGCACGAAGGGCTGGAGCGTCGTTGACACCATCACCGGTTACGGCGACATAGTGTCCGACTCGACGTGCCGCATTAACAAGTTCCAGCTTTTGACGTGGGGCAACACGAGCGAAGACACGCGCTGTCTTGACAGCTTCTTCCATTTCCGTCGGCGACATCTTTGCCAATTGGCTACCGGTGACAACCTGACTCGATTCACTCGCCAAACCAAGTTCGCGCGCAATAGCAAGCGCTGTTACCGGATGATCTCCGGTGATCATGCAAGTACCAACTCCCGCTCCGTGGCATGCACGGACAGCGTTATGCACTCCTGGCCTTAACGGGTCAATCATCCCCACAAACCCTAAAAAGCTCAGATTGGATGGTTCAGGAGCGGCTAGTGCCGGATCCAATGGGGCAGGAGTCGTGCCTTCGGCCAATGCCAACACTCGGTAGCCCTGTTCTCCCATTAACTCAGCAAATCGAAGCATCTCTTCAGCCTTGCTAGACGCCTCGTTCTCATGCTGTCCAGGCCCCCAGTCGCACATAGCGAAGACCTTTTCTGGAGCACCCTTCACATACGCCTGGGTGGCTCCATCCGCCCGATGATAAGATGCAGCAAATTGTCGTTCCGGTTCGAAAGGAATTTCATTAATCTGCGGTTTATTCGCTAGACTAGTCTCATGTGTCCAGCCGAGCTTGTGAGCCATGGTGAGTAGGGCAAGATCAACGGCATCACCGCGCCAATGCCATTCTCCATTACGGCGATGCAGGTCTGCCTCATTGCATAAGACGGCGACTCGCGCCAGACTGTCGAGCACTGGATGGCTGTTTTTCTTGATCACATGCCCGTCATGCGTGACCTGACCCTCTGGGATGAATCCTTCGCCACTAACTTCGTATCGTTCGCCGTTGGGCAGTCGAATTTCGCGAACCGTCAACTCATTGCAAGTCAACGTGCCCGTCTTGTCGCTCGCGATTAGCGTACAGCTTCCTAGCCCTTCCACAGCGGCAAGCCGACGAACGATCACGCCGCGGCGAGCCATCCTCGCTGTCCCGATGGCTAGAGCTACAGTTAATGCGACCGGCAGACCTTCCGGTATGGCCGACACGGCCAAGGCGATCGAGAAGAGAAACATGTCGTGCAGGCTGTGGTTGTGAAGCAACACACCGAGAACAGCGACTGCGCAGGCCGCGATCAGAACTGCCACCGCTACTACTAGTGTGAATCGCTCCAGCCGTTCGATTAGGGGTGGCTTTCCTCCAGTGGCACTCATGACGTCTAAGGCTAACTGCCCTACGTGTGTGGCCGGACCGGTTGCCACAACCATGCCTTGGGCACGTCCGCGGACAACAATGGACCCCGCAAAGGTCATGTTCTTTCGATCGCCAACGGGCGTCGGCACAGCTCCCGTCCACGTAGGGTCCTTCGATACCGCCAGCGATTCGCCTGTCAATAGTGACTCATCAACTTCGAGTCCATGGGCTGAAATGATCCGCAAGTCTGCCGGCACGCGGTTGCCGGACTCCAGCCAGACAGTATCACCAGGAACAACCTTCTCCGCATCCATCTCACAGACTTCACCGTCTCTCAATACGGCAGCGCGGATTTGTAGCAGTCGTTGCAAGGCTTGTGTGCTCTTTTCAGCGCGCCACTCCTGGTAACCGCCGATCAGGGCATTCAAGAGGAGGACCGCGGCAATAAACGTAGCATCGGTTGTCTCGCCAATCGCAACTGACACCACTGCAGCGATTCCAAGAATGTAAATCAGCGGACTGTGGAATTGACGCAAGGCGATCTGCCACCAGGTCGGGTGCGGGGCGTGCGGCAATACATTCGGTCCGAGCTTTTCAAGACGCTCAGCTGCTTCCGATCCAGTCAGACCGCACGGCTCCGAATCCAATGAGTTCTGCACCGACTGCAAGTCGAGCGCGTGCCACGCAGGAAACTGTTGCGACTGTGGATCCATTTGTCAGTTCCCTTATTTCAGGCACATTCCTCCAGTGCCACTCTCTTTCCCAAAGAAAGCCTCACGTTTAGTCAATTGCAACTGGCGACTCAAACCCTGGCGGTTTAATAGCCAACACTGAGCAGGGGATCTGAGGGAGCAATCGCTCAGCCGTATTCCCTGTGATGATTCCAGCGATTCCACTCCGTGCCACAGTCGCCATCACCAGTAGTCCCACGTTATTCTCAGCAATCTCCCTTAAAATGGCTGAATCCGCAGCATCAACGACAATTTCGATTCTTGCTGGACACTGCAGCACTGTGGCATTAACCCGTACAAGCTGTGCTTCCAGTTGCTTCGCTGCCTCGGCACGGGCTCGTGTACGAATTTCGAACGAGTCCCACGAAGGTCTTCCCATACCAAGTTCAAGTACGTGCAGTACGTGTAACTGCGCACCTTGTAATTGCGCCATCGAAACACCCAACTCCAAAGCAAGACCGGAGACAGGCGTCAAGTCATCAGCGACCAGGATCGACGTTGCATTCTGATCTGCTTGCGGCTTACCAACCCAGACAGCGCAGGGACATTTGCGAAGCAACTTCATGCCGGTACTCCCGAATAATGCGCTCGTCGCAATTCCCCGTTGCCGCGTGCCGACGATTACGATGTCGTGCTGCTTCTTTAAGACTTGTCGAATCATCTCGACCCAGCTCTTTCCTACTGTTAGTACGTAACTCGCTTTGATACCTTCCCGTTTCGCCCGCTGCACAAGTGTGTTCAAACGCTCTTCATACTCTCCGATCAGCAACGACTCGACATCCCCACGTTTTTCGGCAACGAATCGAATATAATTAGGAACTTCTAGCGCAGTAAAGAACACCAACTGTGCATTATTGTGCTTGGCGAGCCACAACCCGTTTTCTATTGCCGTACTAGTTGCACTGGACATCTCGTTGGCAACGATCTGCTCCTTATCTGCTAAATCGACTCCCACCAGTATATTTTTGAATCGTTTCATGGTTAGACCTCCTTCATACGCATTACTTCGCTACGGGTAACGATCAAGTGCGTCTCATAACTGCTTCGAATCAAAGAGAATAATAATCGCCCTCCTGACTTATTAGGGTTTGTGCCATCTCGTTAATCATCGACACGAATAGGGCTAACAAAAGCAGAAGGCTTCAATGCCAATACTGAACAACGGATGCGGTTTATAATCTGCTCAGCAGTATTACCCATTATTACGCCCGCAATACCAGAACTCGCAACCGTGCCCATCACAACGAGATCGACTTCTTGGTTGTGGACAAACTCTGAGATTACAGTAGAAGTTTCGCCCTTGAGTATATGGACGTTGCTGGCTCGGGCTGTGCTACCGTGCCGCTGCAGAAACTTGTCGAGCAACCTCTTGGCCTGGTCGCTGCTGTTTTGTGTCAGTTCATTGAAGTTCTCGAGCAGCATTCGCTTCATGAGGATTCGCTCTCCGTAGATCGACCATGCGTGAACGATCGAAAAACGTCCATCGCAATACTTACTAATCGAAGATGCTAACTCAAAGATAGCGTTATTTAGTTCGATGTCTTGCTGGTCTCTCAGTGAAGTATTAACGCACCCTACGACGTGCTTGAAATTCAGTGACGAGTCAGGATCTGCAAGCAATACAGCACTCGGACATTTCCGCAAAAGACGCATTGCCATACTACCAAAAAACCCCTCGCGTACGCTCTCGCTACCCTTGGCTACAGCAATAACGAGGTCGTATTTCGAGCGTATCACCTCGCGAATCACTTGGACCGATGCTTTGCCGAGCAATACTTCGGATTCAACGTTGAGCCCCAGTTTTCGCATTGATGCAGCCAATTCTGCCAATTCTTGCCGTTTCTCTTCGATAATTCCCTCTCGGATCTGCTCATGTCCCTTAAGCGTCAAGCGAACTGTCCAGGGAAACTCTTCCGCAACAT
This sequence comes from Bythopirellula polymerisocia, assembly GCF_007860015.1. Classification (GTDB taxonomy): domain Bacteria; phylum Planctomycetota; class Planctomycetia; order Pirellulales; family Lacipirellulaceae; genus Bythopirellula; species Bythopirellula polymerisocia. Next base: position 428,679 of record NZ_SJPS01000005.1, on the reverse strand, counting down.
CTACGATCTTAAGTGAAGCATCATTGTGTCTGGCGATTTCCGCAGCCTTCACAACAAGAGGATGGCCTGCATGTCTCCTGTCTGCCACGACTAAAATCTTCCTAAATCTTTTCACGGTGACATCCCTTCTTCCCTCAGCAGCAAACACTTCGCAAGTCGACTTGGCGTCAAAGCGTGACAGGGGAAACAAAATCTGATGGCTTTACAGCAAGAACCGAACAAGGAATGCTTGGCAATAGATTCTCGGCGGTATTACCTGTGATGAAACCGGCAATTCCTACACGGGCTATTGTTCCCATGGCCAGCAATTCGATGCCGAACTTTTCGATGTGTGCCAAGATGGCAAGATCAGGCGAACCAATCACTAAATGAACCTGTGGAACTTGAGTTAGTTCATAATTCTTCAATTGTTCCTCGATATGACCTTGAGCCCGAGATCGGTACAACAGCATATTATCTGCTGATACACGCTGCTGAAATGCACTTTCCAGTTGAGGACTTTCGAGTGAATGAAGAACGTGTAACTGAGCACTATGGAGCTGTGCCATCGAGCATCCCAGTTCCATCGCGAGATCACCAACTGGACTCAGATCATGGGCTACCAGAATCGACTTGATCTTATTACTGCCCCGAGGCTGTGTGATCCACACAGGGCATGGACACTTCCTGAGCAACTTGATTCCCGTACTCCCCATCAGCACACTCCGGATCGCACTGAGATGTCGTGTGCCAACCACAACAAGATCATGTTCCTCGCGGAGTACTTGCCTAATTATTTCCAGCCAACTCTTGCCGAATCTGACATCCGTGTCGGCTTGGATGCCTTCCGACGCAGCCCTTGCGGCCAGCACATTTAGTGCATCACGGGCTTCTTTGAGGACAGAATCGTCTTCATCACTTTGTTCTTCGATCAAATTCTGAGCTGGATAAGAGATGTCTAGTGCAAAAAAGAAGGTTACCTTGGCGGAATTCACTTTCGCCAGCCAGAGCGCACGTTCCACTGCCTCCACAGTAGGGGGAGGAAGCACATCTGACACGAGTCGATCTCCCTGGGACAGGTCGATACCCACTAAGATGTTCTTGAACCGTTTCATGGCTTCCTCCTTTACTAATATTATTCGAGGGATCCCCCTGTAATGGCTAGTCTATGCAACATGTCGAAGAGTGGGTTGTTAATAATTAAACCTACTCATTCGTTATATTTTCTCTGTTCGCAATTCTGCTCGGCCCCCATTTTGATAGCAGGCGGAGGCTCAGCTGGTTCATTAGCTATCAATCGTATGTGTTGAGCTATTTCTTCACGATGCACAGCGATATGTTTCGGAGCTCGAATTCCTAGTCGAACTCTATCCCCTTGAATAGCAAGTACTTTCAGAACAATATCGTCGCGGACACAAATCGCTTCGCCTACCTTCCGGCTCAAAACAAGCATGACCACTCCTTTCACTTTTCAATCTGTGGGGATGACATCGTCGTATTGTTCGGTCGGTTTTTGAGAATGCTTGCACTGTCGTTGCGCGGATCGCCACAGTTCCAGCTTGCGCTGCACTATGCGACCGGCTCGATTCGCAGCTAACGAAACTGCCCCCTCGACATCGGCATGCGTCGCATCAACGCGCAATTCGTCCTTACGGTCAAGTTTAATGCTAATCTGACATCGTTTGTCGATGCCACCACGATCACCGTTGATATCTTCAACGACGACCGACACGCTCGTGACTCGCGGACTAAACCGACTTAGCGCAAAGTAGATACGGCGCTCTATCAGGCTTTGCAGGTTCTCGGATCTATCAATGCCCTTAAATCGGGTGCTCAAACGCATGATCGCTTTCTCTCTTATGTTTCTTGTTTCAAGACGTTGGACTCTAGGCTAGAACCAATCAGCTCGGCGCCACCCTTCGTCTAGAAATGTGCTGTTGCGTTTCCACTCCGACGAACCTACTAGCCTTGCTCGCTGTCGTTGCAGCTGCAAACGCTTGGCCCCCTTCAGATCAATCACGCACGATACGCGGGCCATGGTTTTTCCCTTTCACGGAAGCAAAGTCCATCGTGCCACCGGTTGAGAATTCGTTCAACTTGTTTGCAGCGCGCTCTACAGCCAACGATACGGTTTCAGATGTTGAGTCCCCTACGGACTCCACTAAGAAGCTCCCAATCTTCTTCATGCGTACCGATAGCCGACAGAGTTGTCGTAAAACACTGGAATCGCCTCCGGCAGTCCCTATACGCACCGTAACTTCGTCGATTTCAGAATTGAATCGGTTCAAGGAACGACAGATGCTGTCTTGGACATCTTTACGCGTTGCGTTGTCGAGCGACATCGATTGGCTCAGGACGGTGACTTTCATGGTCATAACTCCTTTGGTGGTAGGTTCACACTTCTGTCTAATTAAGTTATACGGTCGAAGAATCTGTTTAGACAGAAAGATTATCCTCCATTGAAGGTTAGATAATATCTACGTATCCTGAGAAGCATGGAATGGCTCAATTACCACCACCTGTATTACTTCTGGCTGGTTGCCCGCGATGGTAGTATTGCCAAGGCCGCTGAACAGTTAAAATTGGCTCATCCCACGATCAGCAAACAACTGCGTCAGCTCGAAGCATCCTTTGAAGAAAAGCTATTTGACCAAGTGGGTCGAAATTTAGTACTCACAGAATTTGGCCAAACGGTATTTCGCTATGCAGAAGAGATTTTCACCATCGGACGCGAGCTGCAAGATGCCGTACATGGCAGGCCTATTGGTCGACCACTAAAATTCGAAGTCGGTATACCTGACGTGATACCCAAGCTGATCGCTTACCTGCTGCTTATGCCGGCATTCCGCGTGGATGAGGACATTCATGTTGTCTGCCACGAGGGCAAGCATGAAGAATTGCTCGCAGAGCTCGCGTTGCATCGGCTTGATATGGTCTTGTCAGACGCTCCTATTGGTCCGACGGATAACGTGCGTGCATTCAGTCACCTCCTTGGTGAGTGCGGATCGTCGTTTTTCGGCACTTCGGCACTCACTTCGAAATATCGACGTAAGTTTCCAACATCGTTAGAGGGAGCGCCTCTGTTATTACCCACAGTCAAGACAGCGGTTCGCCGTGCTCTTGAGCAGTGGTTTTATTCGGAGGAGATCCGACCCAGCATTGTCGGCGAATTTGATGATTCGGCACTGATGAAAGTTTTCGGCCAGGACGGCGTCGGGTTATTTCCTGCACCAACCGTGATCGAAAAAGAGGTGTGCCGTCAGTACAACGTACAGGTGGTTGGCCGTACCGAGGCCGTGCGCGAGCGATACTACGCGATTTCCGTGGAACGCCGGTTAAAGCACCCGGCCGTCCTCGCCATCTGTGAGTCCGCTCGTCAAAAACTATTCGAATATCGCAAAGGTGTTTCCAGCTCATGAGATGGATCTACGTGTGAGTCTCAAACGGCAATTCTCACGTGCAAGATTCAGATTTGAGTCTTGCCCAGGACAAAAAGATGCCGACCAAGATACTCTTGAAGCGTTCCATGTGAGTTCACCTTCAATAACTTTGAGTAACTTTGTGTCCACCGATGATTACCAGATCAAACAAACCAATGAGACTTGGCTACTCTTGCTCAATCAATGATATTGTATCCTGCATCCACATAGACAACCTGGCCCGTCACTTGTCGGGCCTTATCCGAAACGAGAAAGGCGGCCATTTCTCCAATCTGGTCCAAGGTGACGATTTGATTTAGCGGAGCTTTCTCAGCAGCTTCTTGCATCAGGGAGTCGAATTCAGTCAAACCCGAAGCGGCACGAGTCTTCACAGGGCCAGGCGATAGTGCATTGACGCGAATTGCCTCGCTGCCCAACTCGGCTGCCAGGTAGCGCACGCTTGACTCCAGCGCCGCCTTCACAGGTCCCATTAAGTTGTAATTCGTAACAACTTTGGTGGCTCCATAATAACTCAACGTAAGAATCGATCCCACTTGCTTCATAAAGGGCTCTGCTGAATTTATGAGTCGGATCAGTGAGTGGCACGAGATATCCATAGCCGTCATGAAACCCTCTCGCGAAGTGTCCGTCAGCCGCCCCTGCAAATCGGTCTTTGGTGCAAAAGCAATGGAATGGAGCAGGAAATCCAACCGACCCCAGGTGTTGGCGATTGCCTCAAATAATGCAAGCTGCTGACTGCTTTGGGTCACGTCGAGCGGCAGAAAGATCGGTGCCGAGACATCCTCCGCCAAAGGCTGGACGTACTGCTTGGCCTTCTCATTGAGATAGGTAATCGCCAACTCCGCCCCATAATTGCGAAACGCTTTGGTGCACCCCCATGCGATCGACGCATCGTTGGCGATCCCCACCACCAAACCGGTTTTACCTCCTAATAATTGATTCATGGTCGTACCTGCTGTGTTGAAAGTGTCCAGCAGTGCTCGGCAATCATGCGCTCTTCGTTCGCGGAAATCACCAGCACTTCGAAAGGCACCAAAAAACTCAACATCTCCTTGATTTGCGTTCGTATTGATGCGGCATGTTCGCCGATTCCACCGGTAAACACCAACGCGTCGAGTCCACCTATCGAGACAGCCATGCGCGCAATATGTTGGGCCGCCATCGTGCAAAAGAACTGAATCGCAAAGTTGGCCTCCGTACTCCCACTCTCCAACAGGTTCTGCACGTCGTGGCTGACGCCAGACAAACCGACAAGGCCTGACTCGCAAGACAAAATCTGCTCGACACGCTCTGCTTTCAGGTTAAGCACGCGCAGCATATACAGAACGACCCCCGGATCAATGCAGCCGCACCGTGTGCCCATGGGCAATCCGTCCAGTGCTGTCATTCCCATGGTCGTATCGACGCTCTTGCCAGCAAGCATGGCACACAGGCTGGCACCGTTGCCTAGATGCGCTGCCACTATTCGGCCAGGTGCGATTTGCGGATGCTTCCTAACGAGTTCGTGAGCAACCCATTCATAAGAAAGCCCGTGAAACCCATAGCGGCGGATGCCCTGATCCCGTAGATACTTGGGAAGCGCATAATGCTGGAACACGGGAGCGTGATACTTGTGAAAGGCCGTGTCAAAACAGCCAATCTGCATGAGATCTGGATGCGACTGAGCGATCGCGTAGACTGCGGCGAGACAAGTGGGTTGGTGCAGCGGCGCCAGCGGAATCAACGTTTCCAATTGGTGCAATACCTGGGGTGTCAGCATTGTGGGTGAGGAAAATACTTCTCCTCCATGGACGATGCGGTGTCCGACCGCTTGCAGGTGCCAATCATTGGCGCTGCGCTCAGTCCAGGTTAAGAGTTCCCGTAACGCCCCGCCGTGATCGACCGTGGTGGGGAATTCAGCAACAGGGTTGCCATTCCACGAAAACACCGCTTGGGCACCAATCCTTGTGATTCTCCCAGAAGCTAGTAACGGCAAGTCGGCTACCGCCTCAAACACGCTTGCTTTCAGACTCGACGACCCTGCATTCAAAACTAAGATCGCGTTCATGGTCACTTGATATCTCCCTGCCGTTGTGCATCCGCCATCAGCACTGCCAGCGCACACGACATCAGGCGGGTCCGTTGAGAATCTGCCCGGCTCGTCAACATGATTGGAACGCGCGCGCCCAAAACGAGCCCCGCAGCAGCGGCGTGTCCCAGAAAAGTCAGTTGCTTCGCCACCATGTTGCCGGAATTTAGGTCAGGCGCCACCAAGATATCGGCGTCTCCCGCAACTTTCGATGTCAATCCCTTGTCCTGCACAGCCTGTTGACTGATCGCAAGGTCAAGCGCCAAAGGGCCGTCCAAGTGTGCGTTGTCAATCTGATGGCGATCCGCCATTTTACACAAACAGGCCGCATCCACCGTGGCTTGCATCTTTGAGTTCACTTTCTCGGTGGCTGCCAGAATGGCTACCTTGGGTTCAGTGGCGCCATGGGTCATCACACGCCACAGATCGATGGCGTTGCGGCAGATATCCGCCTTCTCATCCACCGTGGGGGCAACATTTATCGCGGCATCAGTGATCATAAGCAGCTTGTGGTAGCTGGCGACATCGACAACATAGGCGTGGCTGATCCGCCGCTCTGAGCGCAGGCCGGCAGCCGTTGACACGATGGCAGACATGAGTTCGTCGGTCGGCAAGCTCCCTTTCATCAGTGCTCCGACATCGCCAGCGACCGCCATTTCCACGGCTTTTGTTGCTGCTCCATGACTGTGCTCCGTAGGAACGACATCATAGAAACCAATATCAATGCCTGCTTCCTTAGCAGCTTTTCGGATCCGCCTTTCAGGCCCCACTAAAACGGGATCGATCAGTTTCTCGTCAACGGCCTCCACGACGGCTTGGATCGCAGTCGTAGTCACAGGGTGAACCACCGCTGTTCTTACTGGAGATAGTTGTTCACAACTGTCAATCAAGTCACGAAAGTGGTCGTGAAAGTGGAGCTGCACATCGGGCAGTTCGGGTTTTGTGCGCCGAATTTTTTGAACCGGGGCAATGACCGTGGAGGTCCCAATCGCCACCGTTTCTCCCAGCATATTCGCACAATGACAGTCGAATACGACGATATGTTTCTCATGGCGTTTCTCTTTTACGGAGACCTCAATATGGATCGTTTCGCCTGGACGGACAGGCTTCTTGAAAGCCAAATCTTGATTGAGATAAATCGTTCCCGGCCCGGGCAGTGCTGTGCCAAGCAAGGCGGAAATCAGCGCGCCTGTCCACATCCCATGACCCACCACACCGCGAAAGATACTGTCCTCAGCATACGAGTCGTCCAAATGGGCAGGATTCACATCGCCTGACAACACAGCGAATAACTGAATATCCTGCTTAGAAAGCGTGCGGGTCAGACTTGCTGTCTGCCCGACCTTGAGTTCATCGAACGTAACGTTAATCAATTCCTGCTGGTCGCTCATAACATGTCTCCATGATTCATGACCGCAATCACTGATGCTCAATACACTGGCTCGACTCATTCAATTATCCGGGTATTTAGCCGCATAAACCGTACAGTTGCGCTTCGGTCAGACTTCCTGCAATTACTCGAAATTTTAAATGGAACGGATTCTGTCCAGATACGTTTTAACTGACACAATGCCGTGCGATTCCGCACACTTCCTACCCGCTTGGCAACCAACCCAACACGCAAGAAGTCGCAGGAACAAAGAAAGTACTTTGGGCTTTGAAGACAGGCTTGAACTTTCGACTGCGTTCCAATGCAAGACTTTTAGAGAAAGGCTGTCGACCCTTCCCCAGCAATATCGCTCCAAACACGCACGGTTTACTCGAATATCTCAAGAGGGTTGCAGTACATCCGGGTGCTGAAGCTAGCAAGAGCTCCTACGACGCTTATCAACGCAACGAAAGGCGAAGAAAAGCCTATGAAGGTATCAGCCGTCTAGGAGGTCAAGAAGCAGTTCTTACCATCTTTAACGCTTTCGAAGACGCTGAAAATACTATTTCCAATCTCGCCCCAGAAATGCTGTTTTATGCATTTGACGTGGAATCTTCTGATGACAAAGAGTTGGTCAATCATGCGATCGATGAACTGATAAAGAATATCAGGGGAGAAGGTACGCAGAGAAGCTGAGAGGTGGCTGGCGGCCTCAGCGCGAGGATCTTAAGGTGTAGATCACTCAGTCTGCATCTTCGATGGCAAGTTCGCCGCTCTTGACTGTCGTTCCGGATGGTGAGGATCTTAGGTGTCACACACGCACGAGTAAACTTTGCTGATTCCCGCTCCTGCGTAGGAAAACTGACTATTCCGTAACTGCTGGAGGTGTCTCGACCGACGGCAGTTCGCAGATTTCCAAACTGAACGAAGTTGGACCAACTTCAGCGGCTTAGCCTCTCCTCAAACTGATGGAGGTGGTGGCGACCGCTGTAGTTGCGCCACCAAGTCGACAACAACTAGGCCCTGGCTAGCGAAGCCCTCTTCAATCACGCCATTTGTTCCCAATCTGGGCGTGTTCTCTGCACGCAACCCGGATGCCGTAACCCGCACAAGGGCCCCCGACGCTAGTTGCAGAGCTTGCCGGACCTAAGATTAATCGCACTCACCCACAACATCTTGATTACTGTGCTTGTTAAGGTTTTCTACAGAGCCAAAATCGATACTTTTCTATGGTACGACCCGTACAAAAAAATCACCTTCCGGAGTAATATGGTTGAATAAAGTCGGGAGGGCACTGGCTGGGTTCGAAGCGGCATGCCAAACGACCCGGATCGTGGCGGGTTTACTTCCCTTTCGCCCGGCACGGTTCAGGCCGACTCGAATCTGAAAGGAAATTCCATGGCTGCTGAACGTAAGTTAGACGCTTCAGACAGAAAGGCTACAATGGCTGAAATTGGTAGAGATTTGCCCGGCACGAATGAACAGTTGCATTCATATCTTGACTGGTCGAATGAAATCGGTCGATACCTAAGGGAGCTCAATCGCCAGTTGGAATACTATAGGAGTGAAAAGGATCTTTTAGTCGAATCTGCCACGACAGCATGGCTGACTAGCATAGACCTCTCTAATATAGTCATTCCCAAGTTTCAGCAGTTCAAGAATCAAACCGAGGGACTTAATGAAAACCTATTGAGCCACTTACATGTAGCGTACAGGGCAATGAACCAAGCCCTCGAGGCAATATCGAAGACTCAGACTATGGAGGAACTTGACGGTGAAATCGGCTGTTACTTTGCTGCTGCCAAGAGAATCTTTTCAGAGTCCGAAAGGGTGGCAGAAATTGTCTGCTCCGTTTTGTCAGCTCGGTCTCATTACAGTCAGCTAGATAATTTGGATGCTGGAAGGAAAGGGAATGTAATGCCCACGGAAATATCCGGTATCGATCCAAACAAGGAAACAGAGGAGTCTGATTCCTCATCGCAAGAAGAAAATGGCGTTGAGGAAAAGCCTGATCCACCGAAACCAGATGGCCCCGTCGATGGATACCGATGGCGACATAACGGCGTGATTCTGAACGATATATTCCCACCCTCAGCATGGCGATTAGTGAACTATCTTTTCAAAGCTGACGATCAAACAGCGACCTTCTCGGATATGGCAGACCAAGTGCTCTGCGATTCCAACAAAGAACTGGACCGTACGAATTGCCGCAACTATCGCACTGCTGCGAATAAGTATTTTTCAGAGAACAGTATCCCCCTGCAAGTCTCGCTCAAGGCCAATAAAGCGATTCTACACAATATCTAGAACTTTTTTTCAAAGTAGCTCGTTTGCAGCTCGTTTGCAGCCAATTCGTAGCCATAACTCTTTGTACCTTCGAGTAGTTCTCAACAACTACTTGGAGGTTTTTCTATGGCTACAACTCGCACGGTTCCCAAGGTTGCCAAGCTGTTTGGCGTGGCTCCAAAGAAAGTAATTGACTGGATTGAGGCGGGTGAATTAACTGCCCTCAATCTGGCCACTCGTGCCGACCAGCGGCCTCGCTACTTCATCGAAGATACGGCTCTAGAGTCGTTCAAGCGTAGCAGGGAAGTTCTGCCAAAAGTGAAGCCGAACAGCCGTTCGAAAACAGTGACCGTGACCAAGGATTATTTCTCGGACATCTGAATCCACCCGACCCCGGTGGGCACAAAAAAAGTGACCCACACCGCAGCAACGGGGGGTCACAAAAGAAAGGATATACAAAATGCATAATACACTAACTAACTCAATGCAGCCTAGAGCCGCAGTCCTCGTTGTTTCTCACCCAAATGGGCATTTAGAGGTATTCGGCGATAGGCACATTGTAGTGCACATCGCGCGGCTACCAGTGGCCAACAATATCGAAGCCGAACGGATCGCACAGAACGTGGTGGAGATGCTCTTAGACCGTCCATTTCTCGCAGTGTATCGCGCCGACAAACTGCGAGCTGTTGGGACAACTCGGCCGTTACTACCCACCGTGTTGGCCAGAGAGTTGGCCACGAATGAGTTGATTCGGATTCTGAATGAGGGGGCACTTTCAGATACCCCTGCAACCGCACCAGTCGGGGGAAGTGAGGTGGCGGGAACATGGATTTAATGTCACTCATTAACAAAGCTGAATCGGACGGCGTAGAGTTCAAGAACACGAATGACAAACTTCGGATTTTTATTCCTCAAGGCAAAAAGCACTGGGAAGAAATAATTCACGAACGCATGTCCGAATTGGAGGCACACTTCATCGGTGAAACTCCCGGCGAAAAGCAATCCCTGGCTGATCTGTTGGTCGAGCTGGCAATGTCTCGTTATCGGTTTGGCCGCACTGACAGCGACGATGCGTTCGCGGTGGAACTAGGTGGACCCAACGTAGCAATCATGCTGCGTGGTTCTGGGGATTCACTTAGATCAAAGCTGTCAAGAGAATTCCGAAAAATTCAAGGGCGAACCCCCAACAGCTCTGCACTTACCGATGCACTAACTGCGTTGCAAGGTGAAGCGTTTGCAGCCGAACCGGAAGCAGTTTTCCTCCGTGTTGCCGAGTTCGATGGCAGCATTGTGATCGACTTGGGTAACTCCACCGGCAATGCGATCGTCGTGAAAGGTGGAGCATGGGAAGTGAGTGAGCGATCTCCCGTATTATTCCGTCGGACTGCCACAACTTCTAGTTTGCCAATCCCAGAAAATGGGGGTACGCTTGCCGAATTTCGAGATCTTCTAAATGTAACGGCTGAAACTTGGCCGCTAGTAATCGGCTGGATTGTGGCAGCCTATGTTCCCGGTATTCCCCACCCAATACTGCTTTTGGGTGGGCAACAGGGCACCGGAAAAACGACCGCTGCCGAAAAGTTTAAAGAGATTGTCGATCCCTCGCCTGCGCCTTTACAGAATCAACCTCGTGATTCTGAACAGTGGGCTATTTGTGCCGCAGCGTCGCATGTCGTAGGAGTCGATAATGTCTCGACCTTATCACCATGGTGGAGCGATGCTCTTTGCAAGGCCGTGACTGGTGATGGATGGTTGCGTCGCAAGCTATACACCGACGGGGAAGTATCTGTCTCATCATTTAAGCGAGCGGTCTTGTTAACTTCGATCGATGCGGGGGCCTTACGAGGGGATCTAGGTGATCGGGTTCTATTGGTGGACCTGGAATCCATTGGGGAAGTTGAACGGCGAACAAAAACCGAAATTGATTTGCTATTCAAGGCAGCCAAGCCTCGTATTTTTGGTGCCATTCTGGACCTCTTGGCCAAAGTGTTGCAGGTGTTGCCAAATATCCATTTAGAAAAGCTGCCCCGCATGGCTGACTTCGCGAAGCTGTTGGCCGCCGTCGATCAGGTGAATGACGACCGTGACAAGAATGACAACCTTTCCCTAGACATCTATCTAGGCCAACGTGATCGAATCGCCGAGACCGTGATCGAATCGGACGACGTAGCAATCGCTATCCAGGCACTAGCAGAAACAGAAGGAACATGGACTGGCACCGCAAATGAATTATTGAAGGTGATTACCCCTGAGAAACCTCCTCGGGGATGGCCACAAAACTGCAACGCGCTGGGTGGCAGAATCAAGCGGTTGGGTCCTGCACTGGATCAAGTTGGAGTTTGTGTGTTTCACCATCCGCGATCAGGTAAACGTCGTGAGATCACTATATCCGAAAAAAGGGGGGAGGAAGTTGTCACACCTGTCACAATGTCACAAACACTAGAAAACAAGGGGTTACTTGATGACGACCTTGTGACAAGCGGTGACAAGGATGGTAAGGCTGCAAAACCAGTTGTCACGGAAGAATGCCCTGTTTTTCCCGAAGAAAACGGCTCTTATGACGAGAGTGACAAGGATGACAAGGAAAAAATGACTTTCTCTGATCCGGACCAGTGCAAAATGTGTCGGAGTACCGACTGCCGTGACGTTCCGATCCACGGTGGTAATTCAATCCGTCGAGAGTGTGCAAGGTGCGGGCACCATATTAGATTCGTGGAGTGGAACACCGTATGAGCACCAGAAATCTAAGGCAGCGGACATTACCTTTCGATGAATCCTACCCGATAAACCGTTTAACTATCTCTAAGAGAATCGAGCAGATATGCAATAGTGATAGGCGGATCACTACTGCCGCAAAGTTTTACAGCGCCGAACCCACCAGAGCGGTCGACGAGTCAGCGAAGGCACGAAAGAACTGATGGTCCACTCAGGTGATACATCAGTTTTGGCCAGTATGTCTTCTCTTTCCCGAACAACGCCTCTTCACCACGGTGTGCGACGATGTGATCAAGATGATTAGTCGCCTCTATCATTCGGCCGCCAGAAACTGGGACCACTCTGGGATGTCCCGTAGGCGAAACGCGGGACTGTCATGTCGTTGCTGGAGCTAATCTAGCAGGTGTGCGACGTTGATTTGGGCATCGCGAAGATGCAGAGCCACCGAACAAAGAAACACCCTCGCCACGCCCCCCGAAATCGCCATTCTAAGGCATTGCTTTCCTGGATGGGCCAGAATACCCATCGAGGTGTAGACGCTCGTTAGACGCGATCCTGTGAGGTCGTTTCGGATTGAGAATCCGTCAGTCGGAATCACCTAGCAAGAAAAGGGAATTCAAAATCGGGTGGTGTAATGACACCCGCAAGCGTTGTTTTTTATACCTTTGTAAACTCTTTTAGCGAATCGCCTGAATTGGCAATTCAGACCAGAAAACAAGTGGATTCAAGAGTTTTTAGGGCATGATATAAAAACCCTATATTCTAGTCAGAGTCCGGAGTGCTACCGTTACACTATTCCCCAAAAGACAGAATCAAGAGCCTGTCAGCAGGCTCGCTGGCTAGGCCTGCAAACGCCCAACTTTATTTAGGTTACCGTACGATTGAGCGAGGGAATCGTCAAGGTGACACTCTGGTGAATATCCTGTCACCTTAGATTTCCTGGTCAATCAGTATCGGCATTCGTTCGTGGCGGGTCATGGTTTGGTAGTAGTGGCTGGCGGGCTGGGTGAGCATGTAGGCGTGGGGGCGTTCTTGCTCATCGTGGACCACCACGCCCTGCATTCCCTCGTGGATCTGGAACCAGACTGATTTTTCCAGGCCAAAGTTGGCGGGGATTACGATCTTCTCTGGCGAGAGCCAGCGCCACTTGCCTGCCTCAAGGCTTTCTAATCGACACCAACCCGTGCGGGGGAGCTTCGATTCCTTGTTCCCCCGGTTGCCCCACTCATAGATCACAAGTTGGCCATCGTGGATCACCGGAAGCTGCACCACGGGGTCGGTGTACATGAAATGCAACTCCGGCTGGGCATCTCCCCCTCGTGAAGTGATCCGGTGTTCCAGTTCGTATTGGTCAAACAACTCTTGTTTCAACCGAGCCTTGAGTATTGAGATGCCTTTACACATTGGGTAGTTCCAAGATGCGGAAATTAGACGCAGATTCAGCGGATTTGCGCGGATTATTTTGAAAACGCAGAGGTCGCTGAGGCGCAGAGAAATAAGTTGTTGTGTTTTCTCTGATCATCTCTGCGTTCAACCTTATTCTTGCCCGAATCTTTCTGGCTAATAGCTAACGACTAACTGCTACTAGAAACAACTCTTTCCGTAAATGTCGCAGATGTCGTATTCGTTGGCTGCATCGCCATAGACGTCGACCAAGGGCAGGGTGGCCCCGCTGCGCAAGGCGAATCGGCCCATCTCATTATTGATCTTCCGCTTGATATCTACCAGTTGTGATTGCTCAAAAAGGCTCCGCTGCCGGTTGGTGAGCGGGCGCAGGCCGTCGGCGATGACATGCATGTAGTGGACATAGGCCGAGCGGGGCTGCCAGACGCGGGGGAGCAGGTGCATGGCGGCTTCGAGCAGGGCCTCAAAATCGGCGCGACTTCCCAACAGGCTGCTGCGGAGCGACCGCTCCGGTTCGTTGGTAAAGAGCAGCGTGAGAATCAGCGAGTCGCAGCAAATGCGGTAGTGGGCGAGGGCTTCGACCAGCCGTTCGATATTTCGCACCACAAAGGCATGGACCCGCTGCGGATCGCAACTCGCCTTGCCGATGCTTCCTCCCCGGGAAACGAACTTGTGCCGGGGGCGGGCCACCAGGATCGGGAGCACCGGCGTCCCATTCAATTCCCACCACAAATCTTCGCCTCGCTTGGTGAGCAACCAGCGAACAAATGCCCGGTCGGCATTGGCGAATTCTTCGCAGGTGTGGATGCCATGCTCGGCCAGGCGCTTGGCACTTCGCCGGGCGATGCCGGTGACGTCGGTTACGGGCCGATCACGAAGCAAAGCAAGTCGCTCACTGTCACTTTTTAGCACCTCGTAGCCAAACGGTTTCGAGGAGTCGGAGATCAATTTAGCCAGCGTCTTGGTGGGGGCAATGCCAATCGACACCGGCACACCCACTTGCCGGAGAATCTCTGTCTGGAGTCGCCCAGCAAACTCTCGTGTGTTTTCGGTCGTGCTAAAGAACTGTTCGTCGATGGAATAAAACTCCACGCGGGGGCTGGCCTGCTGGACGATGGCCAGCATCTTGCGCGACAAGGCTTCGTACCATCGGAAGTCCCGCTTCACAAACACCCCCTGTGGGCAAATCGGCGTCGCTTCCCAAATCGGCATCCCCGTGGGCACCCCAGCGGCCTTCATTTCGTAACTCTTGGCGATGATGCAAGCCCCGTGATTCCCCAACACACCGACAGGCATCCCGCGCAAGTGCGGATAGCGCACCCGTTCGGCGGAAACATAAAAACAATCTGCGTCGACGTGACCAATCATATCTCGCAAGATAGTATACATAAGTACACATATCAAGCGCGACACATATTTTGGGCTCCAGGCGTACGCTGAGATACTAAACGCAAGAAACTGGCAAAAACACACAGTCGCGAGCAGCCTCTGATCCCAACCAGAGACATGAAACAGGAGGAAACAAAGACAACTGAGAAGAGAACTAAATATAGGTGAGGAATACTAATTCTTCACTAACCATGTTGACATTGATTGATGAAGTTAGCATTCGAGAATATCTTTATGCTCTCCGTTAACTCTGTGACCTCCTGTTCAAAAAAAATGCGATTCTCAAAGTTGTCAGAATACAGCATTGGCAGGATTAGGGCGCATGTTGAACCTCAGGATCGCTCATCAACTGCTTCAAGACGCCAGCCTGCTTGATCCCTTGTTTGGCATACTTTCTGCCAATGGAGTTATTATGGAGGTCCATTTCGCGCTCAGCTTCGGTGTTTCCCGTGTCGCCAGTTTCGTGCGCATTCCCCACTTCCTCAGCAAATTTCGCATCGTACGCTTGTGTTAAGAGATAGCTCCAAAGAACATGGCGGTAAGCGTCTTGGGGGACCGATGAATCTTTCTGATTCGCTTTCGTGGACGTCGATTCGGCCGTGTCCTTGATTTGCAACAGCCGAGCGGCGCGCAAGGGATAGGATGCGATGAGTTCAACTTCTGTTTCGGTCAGTTTATCTTCAAAGAGATCTGACAGCGATGCTACGCCCTCTTCCATAAGTGCAAGAGAGTTCACATTACCACGCTGCACTACTTCCAAGTCCAATTCGACGGGCTTGCTCTTGACTTTGCACACAATCACACCATCGATTCCTAGTGGCCAACTCGTCGTACCTTCGGAACTCAATTGCTCAAACTCTTGCAATAATGCTGGAATCACCGATTTTGGATGCCAAAGGTCGAAAGGAATCTGGTAGCTAATATGATCCACAATGATTTGGCGATCCGTCATTTCGCGGCCACGAGGTCCTGCTGAAATATCGAAGAGCGTGACCCCACGGGCAATCAAAAAAGCGCGGTTGTCGAACTTCCAGTGAAGCGTTGCCCTGTCAGCTTGCAAATCCCATTCAGAGCTACTTTCATCAGGACTCCTTGATAATTTAGCAGCGATACCTGACCAGATTGGCGACAGAAATGGAGACAGCCTCGCAGATTCAAAGGATGGCTGTGACAAGCCAATCCCTCTAGTTTCTGCTTTCGTGACTAGCTCAGACATGAGTCGCCGAGAGAAACGGTCCAGCGCAACGGAGGCAGCAACATAGGCAAAAAGCACCACCAGCAAGAATGCGATGAATGAGCCACAGAGGATTTTCTTTTTGCGTGTCACAACGTTCTCCATAGGGACATGTATGCACCACGATTTTACGGCTTGCCCGGTTCCGGAGGAACCCATTGGATTTTTATCTGTATTTCCTCCGTACCGATCCCTGGATAAACTAATATTAATGCTACCAAAGGTTTACCGATAAGAGACGTGAGCCGCACTATTCAGGAATTATCAACGAGGATATTAAAATGAGTCGGGCTCTATTGGTTATCGATGTACAAAATGAATACTTCACCGGGGCGCTACCTATCACGCACCCGGTGGGGCACCTGGGACAGATCCTGAAATCGATGGACGCCGCGGCAGGGCGCGTGCCTACGCTTGTCGTGCAGCATCACTTCCCTGATCCCAAGATGCCATTCTTCCAAAAAGGGACGCCCGGCTGGGAGCTACACCCTGAAGTCGCCGCTCGACCTCGTGATCTATTGATCGAAAAGTCCCTACCAGGAAGTTTCACCAACACTCCTTTGGAAAACTGGCTTCGCGAGCACAGCGTGACCACCATCACCATCGCTGGGTACATGACCCACATGTGTTGCGACACAACCGCCAGGCAGGCAGTCCACCGCGGCCTGACCGTCGAGTTTCTGAAAGATGCCACGGGTACGCTCGCCCTAGACAATTCCGCCGGCAAAGTAACGGCTGAGGAGCTACACCGCTCGATCCTTTGTGCACAGCAGATGCTGCTCAGCGAGGTACTAGATGTGGAGAGCTGGATTGCCAGACTGCAAGAGTAAAGCAGGCTGTTGACTCACTTCGACGCGACACTTTCGTATCGAACTCACAGCTTTCAAGAAACGCGTTGCTTGACGCCTCACGGCGCCCCCCCTTAAAATCATCACTTCACACCTCTTGCTGTTCCGATCGCCGAGGAAGGTACCTTGGCCGTCGACCGGCGTCGCACCGTACCGAAAAACCAGACAACCGCAAGACTGCGAGGCAATCATGGCTGGACTAAAGATCGTACAAGGGGGTGAAATCGGTCGCGTCTACGACTTGGGTGACGGTGAACATTGGGTCATGGGGCGGAGTCCCGAGTGTGATCTGGTGCTCGATGTGGCTGCGGTCAGTCGGCGGCACATTATCCTCACAAAAGAGAAGGACCGCATCTTTGTCCAAGACTTGGGAAGCCGCAACGGCACGTACATCAACAACGTCCGTGTCGAGGATCGTGGCGAACTCAAGAACGGCGACCAGATGTTGATCTGCGACATTTTGTTCGTCTTCGACGACGGTAAGTCGCCTGTGGCACTCTCAGGCGAGATGCCCAGGAGCTCTTCCTTGCTGCAAACTCTCGTTCAAGAATCCGAGGAAGACGCCGACGCCACCTCAGAGATCATGGCGACTTTAGACGTGAGCAAAGGCTCGGCCTCGGTCTGGAATGTTTCGGCTCGACCGGAGACCCAATTGCAAGCCCTGGTGGAGATCTCCAACAACCTCGGCAGCACACTCACAGTCAAAGAGATCCTCCCCAAGATTCTCGACAGTCTGTTCAACATCTTTGTGCAGGCTGATCGTGGGTTCGTCGTCATGCGTCCGCAGCCCAATGCCCCGCTGGTGGCTGTGGCCTCGAAGGCCCGCAAGGTAAGTGACGAAGAAAACATGCGGTTCAGTCGCACAATCGTCAAACAGGCAATGGAAGGGAAACGAGCCATCCTTTCTGCCGACGCTTCCTCCGACGAACGGTTTGGCATGGCCGAGAGTATTGCCGACTTTCAGATCCGCTCGCTAATCTGCGCCCCGATGATCGCCAGTAATGGAGAATCGCTGGGAGTCGTGCAAATCGATACCAATAACCAGCGTAGCCGCTTCACCGATCAAGACTTGCAGCTGTTGGCGGGTATCGCTAACCAAGCATCCATCGCACTCGACAATGCGCGTTTGCACCAGGAAGCCATGAGCCAGATGGCCCTGCAACGCGACATGGAAGCTGCCAAGCAGATGCAGCGAGCCCTGTTACCCCATCATTCTCCCGAAGTCACCGGCTACCACTTCTTCGCGTATTACGAATCGGCTTTCCAAGTCGGGGGTGACTACTACGATTACATTTCGCTGCCCGACAATCGGTTTGCTGTCGTGTTAGGCGATGTTGCCGGCAAGGGTGTCCCTGCAGCCATCTTGATGGCCAAGCTTTCTAGCGATGTCCGTTTATGGCTAGCCCTCGAACCCGATCCAGCCAAAGCACTGGGAAAAATCAACTCCATCTTTTCAGGCTATGGCTGGGACGACCGGTTCGTAACCATGGTTGTTGCGGTGGTCGATCCTGCAACCAATCGCTTAACTCTAGTAAACGCCGGGCACATGCCGCCTATCCTCCGCAACTCCGCTGGCGAGATCCTCGAACTCGGCGGCGAAGAGGCGGGTCTGCCTGTAGGTGTGATTGACGACTTCGAGTTTGAGGCCTACGAACGTGTGCTTGAGTCCGGAGACTTTGTCACGATCTATACGGACGGCTTCAGTGAGGCCATGAATTCACAGCGCGAACTCTACGGCGTAGAACGTATGATCGAGTTAATCAGCGACAAAAACACCACCAACGCCGACCTGGGCAATCGCTTGCTTGATGATGTACGGCAATTCGCGGGAGACTATCCCCAGAGCGACGACATGTGCTTGGTTTGTTTGGGACGTGATTGATTTCACATCCACCTCAACTCTTCCAGAATCTTCTCGATATCAATCACAAAAAGAAAAATCAAATCATGCCGCTCTCCGAACAACAACTCGAGACATATCATGAGGATGGATACCTCCTGATTGATGAATTGTTCAGCAACGAAGAGATTGAGCTTTTGCGCCGGGCCGCCAAGGAAGACAAGCAACTCGACGATCATGCATTCAGCAGAGACGATGGCGAAGGGGGTGCCGTCCGCCTTTCGCTGTGGAACCATCCCGGTGAGGGGATTTATGGAGCATTTGCGTGCTGCGAACGACTAGTCGGCGCCGCCGAGCAAATCCTGCAAGATGAGCCTTATCACTATCACTCGAAAATGATAATGAAAGATGCCCGTGTTGGCGGTGCCTGGACTTGGCATCAGGATTATGGTTATTGGTATCAAAATGGTGTACTTACTCCTAATCTGGTTAGCGCCTTCATCGCCGTTGATTCAGCTACGCGAGAAAATGGTTGCCTGCAAGTCATCAAGAAATCGCACAAATGCGGTCGAATTCATCACCAATTAACAGGGGATCAAGCTGGCGCCGACGCGGAACGCGTGACTGCCATCCTGGGTCGATTCGAGCATGAATACATCGAAATGAAACCTGGCGATACCTTATTGTTCCACTCGAACCTGCTTCACCGCAGCGATCAGAATAAGTCGGAGAATCCGCGATGGTCGATGATATGTTGCTATAATGCGAGACACAACGAGGCTTACAAGGATTCGCATCACCCTTTCTATACGCCACTCAATCGCATCTCTGATGAGGCAATTATTCAGATTGGCATCAAGCGATTTGCTGATGATACTTCGAATGTTGCGTGGCTCGACCCGTCGAGAGACTCAAGCGCGCGCTCTCGCGATTTGGCACCTGAAGCAGAATAGCTTACCTTTTTTGAATCGGCAGATCCGTCATGCAGTTGGGCCTGATTAATTCGGCTTTGGCTCAAGCGGGGCGTGATACGAAGTTCGGTATTGAACTAACAAAGGCGATTGGCTTTGACACGATCGATATCTTCTGCGACCCGTTGGAACTCGATCCCTCAGAAAAGCAACTGATCGCCAAGACGTCTGCTAATCTGAATCTACCGATTAAGAGCATCTGCTGCGTGGCAGTTGGACTGGTCGATTTCAATCGGTCGGTCAGTAGATTTCATGTCGAACGATGCCAGGCTTATTTGAATCTATGCAATGACTTCCATTGCGATAATTTGCTTCTAGTGCTTGGAGAATATATCTGGCAGCGGGAGGTGATTCCACCTGCCGAGCAATGGCAGACCGGAGTTGCGAACGTGAGAACTCTCGGCCGTTATGCGGAAGAGCTTGGACTCGAAATCGCGATAGAGCTAGAGCCGTTCAAACTCTCTTTGATTAATAGCATCGATACGATGATTCAATTTCTCGATGACGTCGACTTGCCCGAAGTCGTTAAAGCCAACTGCGATATCTCCCACCTACACTTAATGAAGATCCCGCCGAGTGAAGTGTGTCGGCTTGCTGGGCGAATTGCTCATGTCCACTTGTCGGACTGCGATGGCAAGGTGCATGGCGACCTCCCCCCGGGCCGAGGAGTTACGCCGATCATAGATTATCTGGCTGCAATCCGTGATACAGGTTTTGATCGAACAGTCAGTATCGAACTAGAATACTCTCCCCAGCCCGAAAAGATTGTTGAATGGGTGACGGAAGCGTACGAAAAGACCAACGACATCATGCAGCAACTCGGTTGTCGTTCGCGGCTTAGCGCACTACCATAAACCCGAATAGCAACGACGCCGTAGCTAGACCTCGTTTTTCAAAATTCGAGATGTCGATCCAGTCGTGTGCGAATTCACCGTCAATGGTCCATTGTAGATCCCCGAGCGGCGAACTTCGCTTCAAGACAAGGGCTTCGAAATCGACGTAAATGCCTCCTGCCATGTCTGACTTGGCATTAATTTGGGTAAGCGTGTTGCCCGCTGGTGGAACTACCAATTGTTGCGTGTCAAAGACACCGTGGATGTGCGAAAGCCGTCCTCCCACGACAAGTCCTAGTCGTGCCTGGGGATCCTCGCTTCTATCGTCGAGGAGCGAACCGAAATAACACCCGACTCCTGCATGCGCGCCTGCCCGGCGGACTTCCTCAAGTGTCACTTGAAAAGCGTTGTCGACAATAGTGGATGTATTGGTGGTTGTGTTGACTTGATTTCCCTGCACATTTCGGGTTGTCGTCCCTTCTGCTTGAAGGTACGATCCGCCGACATCGAAGAACAATCTTCGACCTCCCAGCCCCGGCCCTACCGGTTGCCGACCTCCCATCGATATTGTGTATCCAGTTTCCCGATTCTCGTCCAAGAGCCCATCGCCGAGCACGCTAGTCAAACCCAATTTGAAATAAGGCCCTGAGAGCCAACTGACTGTCTGCGTGCATGAGTCGCACTCGCAATTCGCATTGCAATTCCAACATGATTGACAATTGTAACTAGCCGGCTCGACAGCCGAATCCACGATCGCCGCTTGGGCAATCTCTGGCTCGTAGAATTCATCGAGCGTAAACTGTGTGTCGTCTGCAAAACCATAGCTACCCAAGCAGAGATTATGCAGAGCTATCAGAACGAAGCAAATTAAGCGCATGGCAAACTCGATATCGATAAGCGCAGAACTAGAAAAGAAAACCTCCTTTCCAAGTTCGGCGAGAATCGTGGCAGAGTTTAACGATTCCACAGACCGTGCCAGCTAGCATTGGCAGCAGGCCCCATCCTGTGAACATTCAATGACGATTTCCCCACAATCAGGCAACACTGCAAGTACCCTGGGTTTCGCTACCGCTGCTGCCTGACGCAGGCGTCAGTTGACATCGTCCTGACTGCGCCGCAGACGACAACTGAGCTTAAAGAAAACCTCAGTGCGCTGAGCTAGCCCAAGTTCCACAGTTGTGGCGGCGAAATGCTTGTTTTTGAGGGTGGGCGTGCAAAAATCTTCACTACATTCGGGTCAATCTTTTTTCCGTCTTGGGAGATGAAGCCCCATCCGTTGGAGTAGGATTGCTTGGTGGTCGGTCGGTTGCGTTATGCAGCGGCGGCGGATTTCGACGCCGCATCGCGTGGGCAGGACGACGTCGACCATGTTGATCTTGCTCAGCTCGTCGAGCACGCGGCGCGGCTCGTCGCCCAGGCCGGCGGCTTGAACTATTTGGTGCAACGTTTTCCAGAGCACGTAGGCGAGAAAGCAGACCAGGATGTGCGCCAGCACGCGATCCTCGCGCTGATGCCAAATGGGACGAATCTTGAGGTCGCTTTTATGGATCCGAAACGCCGCCTCCGCTTCGGTCAACTGGATGTATGCCTTCCATAGCTCCTCGGACGACCAGTCTTTGACGTTGCTACGCAGCAGGTAACAGCCTTCGCTCAGCTTGGCCCAATCCCGCCAGGCGTCTTTCTTCTCCCAGCTGATCGTTGCGCGGCCGTCAGTTGCCTCTTGGACGTCCACTTCAAACAGACCCGCCGCGCGGCTGTTCTTTGCCATTACGCTCCCAATCCGGCGGTCGATGACTTCCTTCTTCCATTTGCGACGCTGACAGCTTGCTTCGATCTTCTGAAGCTCTTGCTCGATCCGCTGCTCGAACCTCCGGTGCATGGCCTCTTCCTTTTCGCGCCGATCGCTGCTACGACATAGGATGTAAACTTCCTCGTCGCCTTCGGGAGACTGACACAGTTTCACTTCAAGCCCCTTACGAATCTGCCGCCAATCGTCCGCCAGAAGTTGTTGTTCAAACTGCTTGAGTGAAGCTTTGGAGGCGCCGATGATGTAACGACGATTTCCGGACTTGAGAAACTCAATGTTCTTCTTTGACATCATCCCGCGATCGCCGACCCAGATGCGATCCGCCTTGCCATAACGGCGTTCCATCGTCTCGACGATTTCTTCGACCGTGGTCACGTCCGTTCGATTTCCCTCGAAGACTTCGTAGCCCAGTGGCATGCCGCACTGCGAAACCACCAGGCCAATGCATACCTGTTTGCAGTCGGACCGTTTGTCGCGAGAATAGCCTCGCTGAGCCAGCGGATTGCCCCTCGCCTCGCCTTCGAAATAGGTGCTGGTCACATCGTACAACAGGAGATCATACTTCAGACCAAACAACTCGCCGAGCCTGTGCTTCAAGTGTTTTTCCAACTCCTCCTTGTGCGGCAACAAAGCGTCGAGCGCTCGGTACAAACGCTCGTCGTAAACCTTCTCTGGCGGAACGCCCAACAGCTCATTCATCGCGGTACTGCGATAGTAATGCTCGGCGATGTGCAGCTCGCTTGATGGGTTGCAGAGCCGGCAGACTACCAACACTTGGGCCATCAATGACCACGGAATGTCTTCTTTCCCTTTGGGAATCGTCCGCTTGAGAAAGTTGTCCAGGCGCAGTTTGCGGATCATCTCCAGAGCCAGCCACGGCCCACCGAATGCCAGCTGGTTCTCGACGCGCACGGAGGTCGTGTCCACTTCGACCCATTCGGGCGCGGGCGAGTCGCCTTCCCAAAGTTGCAGTTGCTGCTCGCCCGGCTTCTTGTTTCCCTTAGCTGCACGCTTGACGCCAAGCCGCCCTGCTTCATCGAGTTGGCCGAGGTACGCAACGGTGCGTTGTCGCGGTCCACGCTCGCTCCGATACGATTCGACGAGCGCCCAGTAAGCGTGGCGTCGGCCGTCCTTTCGACGGTAGCACGGACGAATGAACATGCCCGAATTTTACAACTCGCACTGCCATGCTCAACACGAAAAGTCTTCACTACAACGCGATCAAACTATTCGGCTTGGTGAAATGTTTCTGCAGCTTGCGACCACAACGACCTAACCAACCAGGCCTACCAAAAATCGCCCGTCCGGTAGGTCAAAAAACTTGGAGAAAAACACGATCAGTCTTCAACTGTGGAACTTGGGCTAACTTCCGAAGTCCAAACAAGAGTGGCACCAATGGAAGCATTTCGGGGATCTCATCCACGAATCCAGTAGCAGCACCGCCCATGATTTCGCATCAAAATGGCCATAAGCAGCACGTTAGCCGCGACGCGCCTGCCGAGTTCCGCGAGGCGGAGCGGAGCGTGGCGCCAAGAAAAACCACGAACTCAGTTGCGGTTCGAATAATATCCAATAAACTCATCAGCGAATCATAATAACCACCGGGAGTACCTATTCGTGGCTCACAACTCATGCTCCGCTACCTCCTGTTCAAGATCTTTGATTGTGGCGAGGGCACGAAATTTGTTTGCTGCCCTAATGCTTATTCTGCCCGCGCTGAATACTTTCGCCCAAGCAATTGAGCAACCACGATCTGGTGACGGCTGGATCAAACTCTTCAATGGTGAAGACCTTACCGGTTGGACACCCAAAATAAAAGGCTACCCCGCAGGTGAAAACTTTGCCGACACTTTTCGCGTCGAAGACGGCGTACTTAAAGTTTCCTACGACAACTACGTCGGCGACTTCAAAGATCGATTTGGCCACCTTTTTTACAATCAGCCGTTTTCCAATTACGTTTTGAAACTGGAGTACCGGATCGTCGGCGAGCAAACGCCTAACGCCCCCGCCTGGGCGCTCCGCAACAGCGGCATCATGATCCATGGCCAGAAGCCAGAGTCAATGACGCTCGATCAAGACTTCCCCGTCTCCATCGAAGTACAACTTTTGGGCGGCGACGGCACGCACACCCGCCACACAGGGAACCTTTGCACCCCTGGCACTCACGTGGTGAAGAACGGCAAACTTCTCACCCAGCATTGCGTCAACAGCACTAGCCCCACCTACCACGGCGATCAATGGGTCACTGCCGAAGTAGAAGTCGATGGCAGTAAACTCATCCGCCACAAGATCAACGGTGAGGTTGTGCTGGAATACAGCCAACCCCAACTCGACGACACTGACACCGTCGCAAAAAAGCTCCTCGCCGCTGGAGCAGAAAAGCTTCTCACCGGGGGAACGATCTCCTTGCAATCCGAGGGACACCCGGTGGAGTTTCGAAATGTGGAACTTCTGAATCTTGAGCAGCAGCGGTAGCCGTTACGAGATGTAGTAGTATGGATTCTGTCGGACTTTGCTTCCAGTCTTCTGACCTCCCTTCCAAGCATTTTTGAGTCGTACATCGATGGGCAGAAGCTTGAATAACGCACTTCTCTCCGTCAAGGGAACCAACATGTTGCAGAGGTAGCTTTGATAACGTTTACACAAGAACAGTTCTTTTTTCGAGTCAAAGCGTGCACATATCCACGTTATCAAAGGTGCGACCATAGAAATTCATGTATTTCACCTTGCGATCCAGTGCGCCGATCACGTATTTGTTGAAGTTGATCTTGGTGAGTTTCTGCACGCTGCCCAGCCCACCAGGACTGAACACGTTGATCTCCATCAGCTTGTCGCCCACGATGTCTAGTCCGACTAAGAACATTCCATCTTGGACAAGTTTCGGCCTGACTATCTCAGCAATCTTCAAATCTTTTTCCGTAACTTCGGCGACAGCCAACTTGCCGCCGGCGTGAATATTGCTTCGCATGTCGTCGCCACCTCGCAGACGCCGAAAGGCCGCGTATTTACCCTTCACTTGCAAGGGCCGTCCGTTCATCATGAATAGGCGCATGTCGCCATGTTCCGCAGCGGGCAAATACTCTTGGCAGATGACGAACCCGTCACGGCTCACTGCGTCAATCATCTGATTAAGATTGGGTATGTCACTTTCCCTGACAAGAAAAACGCTCGCACCGCCGGACCCTTGGAGCGGTTTCATCACACAGCGTCCTTCCTCCTTAGCAAACGCCTTTATTTCGTCGCGGTCTCGTGTAATTAAAGTGCGCGGTCGCACTTCCTCGGGAAATAACTGGAAGTACATCTTACTCGACGCTTTAGACAGACCATTAGGATCATTTACCACGATCACCCCTCGCCGCATGGCCACTCTGCCAAACTCCGACGCCGTCACCGAGGCCCAGGGACGCTTCAGATAATCGTCTGAGGGAACATTCCTGAGCATCAATACGTCGAGATCGTCAACCGTAATACGCTGCTTGACTCCTTTCGCACTTTGAATATCTTTGAGAAAGTTTTCATGGGAAGCGTATTTCTTCGCTGGTACTGTCCTCGCGCGGGCTCGAATGTACTCGTCGGGATCGTACGCAATATCTCCCACGCCAAAAATATATGCCTCATGACCTTGCTTGTGGGCTTCGTGTGCGAGTCGCGTGGTCGTAAATCCAGGTTCCTCGGTCATTACGTCGTTAACAATAAATCCTATCTTCATCGATATCTCTTTCGGTTGAGTACTCGACTTGAAAACGCCAGGCAATTGATTCCTGCGCATCAGATCTTTTCATTGAACAGCAATTACAGTGTAGCTAGTTCCACGTTACTAAAATTTCTACGATTATACTGCATGTATTCCGATTTTCGCTCGAGCGATTCCAGAACGGCGTGTGAGAAGTTGACTTTCTCAAACTTTTGCACACTACCTAAGCCGTTGAGATCATTTAAAACGATCAGACCATGCCGCATGGCCAGGCGGCCAAAATGGATACCGGCCAACTGAGCCCAAGCTTTTTGTACCGAGGGGTTATTGCGCAGCAGGAGCACGTCAAGTTCGTCAACCGTTATCCACTTGTTCACGGACTGATTGCTTTTGAAAACTTCAAGAAACTTTTCCGACGTATAATTCCCCGGCGGAACGGTGCGTGCGAATGCGCGAATTGTGTCGTCGGGGTTGTAGGACAAGCTCCCGGTACTCATGACCCACACTTCGTGGCCCGCGTTGATTGCTTCTGCCGCGAGCCGGTACGTGGTGGCACCCGATCCATCACTGTCCATGACATTGACCACGAGTCCTATTTTCATCAAGAGTTTCCATTCTCGGTGGTGAGTTGGCTCACCAGGTCCAGGACTGAGCCTACTGAGCCACGCAGACGTTCCAGTCGCTCTATTGCTGCGACGTCCTCCAAATAACGAGGGAGGATCGGTGCCGGTCTGAGCACCTTGCGGTACTGGAGTTCCTTGATGATAGGGATATGCTCAACCGCAATTTTACCGACCATCAGCACATGTAAGTCACCCCCTTTTTGAACGTACTTCAGAATCGCCCTCAGTCCACGCAGGTAAACCGCGTCTTTGGTCAAACCGCCGCCCCGATAAACTCGCATGGTGATATTGTATGCGGGGCGCTGGCTAAATCCGTAGTCACGCTCGAGCGAGCGAAAGGTTTCCACAAAGGATGCCCCGTCGGTCAGCTGCCGTACAGCCACGACGCGGGCAGCAAGCTGCCTCATCCGATTGTGGCTCAATCCATCAACCAGGTATTCGGACAAGACCGCAAGCCCTTCTTGCAACTCTTCATAGCCTGCCAGACCAGAGTATAGAAGTCGAAATGGTTGTTGGCGACCGTTGTAATAGGTCAACAAATGGGTGCCGACTTCGTGGGCCAAGAGTGCCTTGACCCGCGAAGGTGGCAAACTAAGTTCAGAATTGATGAGTAGCTTGCCTCGCGATACGATCAGCCCATTGACGTCACTAGCCACATGGGTCTTTGCTTTGAAATCAGGGCACACATGTCGATACAAGTCGAATTCTTTTTCGGCAAGCCCTGCGAAGGCCTCTGCCGAGAGAGAGATCCC
Organism: Bythopirellula polymerisocia; assembly: GCF_007860015.1. GTDB lineage: Bacteria > Planctomycetota > Planctomycetia > Pirellulales > Lacipirellulaceae > Bythopirellula > Bythopirellula polymerisocia. The sequence goes on along the minus strand of NZ_SJPS01000005.1, from coordinate 401,427 downwards.
CTGGTCCTCGCTGCTTTTGGCAGTTAGTTGATTAAGTAGATCTTTAGCTAACTGCAGAAGATCATCCTTTACGCCGCCGAACAGTTGCAAGCTCTCGTACAAGAATCGGGGCGTGTCGCGGTCACGCAGCATCGAGATTTTCAGTTCCAACTCTTCCTGTTTCTCTTGAAAGAGTCGCTGCAATGCCGGATCTTCAGTGCGCTCGATTGGAACCTTGTATAGCTCACGTTTGAGCACTGTGGGATCAATCGGCACTGGCCTGTAATGAAACTCTGGCACGCGATCGAATCCCCCAGCTTGAAACTGTTTCCAGGCCCCGTTTGTGTTCACTGGAGTCAGTTGCAAGAGATAGTCGAATTGATTGCTCACCGCTGCCAATTTCTCGTCAACATCCCAAACAGCTTTAACGACTGCCTTACGTCCCAGTGAGTGGAAATGGGGTGGCCGATGCGTGGTTCGTGCGCGCACAAACTCGAAATAGGCTTGCCTCAGGGCTAGACTTAAATTGTTCCGCAGGGAACGCGCTAGTAAAGGAAACTCCTCTGTCGAGTTCGGCCTGCGATACACTGGCGGAATGGAGATACCTAGAAATGAGCTATTCAGTTCCTTGGCTACAGTTTCGGTAATCAGTGGGTTCAGATCCGGCGGGTGAGTCTGTCCATCACGTACCACTTTGACATTGACACCCTGTTTGAGCACTTTGACCCTAGCTAGTCGTTTCTGTAGTGCTTCAACGGTACGCGTTAGTCCTGTTGGAGGTGCATGAATCGAGAATGTCGGCAACACAGTGTGGATCGCAGGGTCATTTGCTCTGCCGCCATCGGGAGCAGCCCAAATTTCGACGATCAGAAAGGCGCCAAACTCGGCGGAAAGAGTTTTGACAACGCCTCCTACCAGATTTGCGAGGCTGTCATGAAACGACTTCACGCCCGGGGCTACCAAGTAGGCCGCCTCCCCTTTAACCAGTTTTTCAGTTCCTGCATCTGTGGAGTCAGCCGGACGGCGGTAAATGCACAAGAACGGTAATTGTCGGTCAATATGCAACCGCCCCTTGCTTGGTAGTGTACGCCGCACGCGCAGGTTGCGAGCTAGCCGCTCACAAATCCCATCAACGAGCGACGACGAGATTTCATGCTTCAGCCGCTCGCCAGTTTTTCGTTTACTGGTTTTTTCCGTTGCCTTCGTCACCTTCGCTAAATCCTTTTTAAAGCGTCTAGTACAGCCGGCACCGTAGAACGCAATGCATCTTCAATCGCTTCCAGGAATTCTTGCTCCGGCTCGCCTGTCCACTCGTCCATGAAAAACTTCTTGAATTCAATGGCAATGGCGACGCCACTCTCAGGATACTTCTCGTGTATCCACCGAGGCCAATTGCCTCCTTGAAATTTTACGTTCTCGCGCACATCGAGTTTGCCCCCTGGAAAGTCGAACGCCCGAAGCGCGTCGATAAAAGCATCAATCACTGGCCCCCATTTTTCGCGGTTTAAACTTCCTGTGCCAATGTTGACCTGGGGATTGCCTTTGGAGTCAGCCTCAGGGCCATTAGGACCTTGGCGGCGATGATTATAGGTGTGCAAATCAAACACAACAAAGTGGCCGTGCTGCCGAACAAGGTCGCTGAACAATTCGTGCATGGCATCATAAAAAGCATCGTATTCTGCCAAAGAGACTTGGAACAACTCACCGGGCACGCGGCCTTTCCAAACAAGTAATCCCCAGGCATCTTCAGGAGTTTGATAAACCGCCTTATCGCGCGGCCGATTCAAATCGACTTCGAATCTGGACCGTATACCAACGACGCGTGTTGCGGCCACTTGGGTCCAGTTGCCAGTGAACGGATCTTCCTCTCGGAGCCGCTCAGCATCGGTCAGCGCCAGATACCCGGCCAATTCGTTCCGCACTGTATGTCCGTCATGAACAGCCGTCGCCACAAGGGGGCCAATGCCTCTATCTAATCGCCAGATTTGCTCGGTCATATATTGCTCCTGATAATTCCTGACAGGTACCATCTACTAAACAGCATTTGGCACGCCAAGGGTAGAGTAATCTCTCGCCGATTTAGAATAAGCTCTTGAAAACACCACCTTAGGGCAAGGTCGAGGAGAAACTTACCGGAGTGCTTTGGGATGTGTTACCCACGAAATCGGGTGGCCGCAGAGGTGGAGTACCGCGGCGGAAAAGTGATCTGCCACAAGGACATGGCAATGATGTTCTGGAGGACACGGAACCCGAGCTAGACCAAACCGACCCACATGCGAAGCGCCTTCTCGACACCAGAGCAGAATAGATGCTCACCGGGCGCTATATCTCTCTACATTCTGAGGGGCATCTGGCGGAGTTAAACAATGAGGTATTGCTGGAGCTTGATGAGGAATACTCTTTCGGCAAGAAAGCCGACTCATCCGTCTGGCTAACAGCTAATAGCAATCCCTAACAGTTCTGCTACGACCAACTAACTTGCAGTTGATTCTCTATCCCTTGCACACCATCCAGGCGACGGACCACTTCTTGGGCCATCTGTTTCTGGTAGAAGGAACCGACCGTGCCTTCCAGACGGACCGTGCCGTCGTTGGTTTCGACGCGGAATTGCTTGGCTGCGAAATAGGGATTGCCCGAGAGGGCGCCCTGAACTTGCTCAAAGAGAGGACATAAGGTTGCCATGGCTTGCCTGCTTGCAAAAACCTGATTGGAGAGGGATACGGCGGGAGGGCTGCGAACTCCGGCAAGATCATGGCCCGTAAGAATATGGGTCATAAATTTGGTTTGGGGAGAGCAACTATGGGATTCTGCACAACGATTGGGAGGAAATGCGTCGGGTCGTGCGGAGTCTACCGTTTAGATGCAGACTCCGAGAGGTCAATATCTTGCAGTATGGATACCATTTCCCGAACGTCTTCGAGCCATTAGTACCCAAATCGCAATTCTTCTCACCCTTGCAACCAGGAGGGCAATTCGCCTGCAGGGGGGAGGTGGATTACCTTGGCACTTCCGATGGCGGCCAATTGTCGAACACCCTCTAGTGCCTCGGGAGAGGGGGGAGCGTCGAGGTTGAGGATGCCAATCGCATCGCCTCCAGCTTGTTCGCCTGCGCGACCGACCGCCATCTGGCCGATGTTCACGCCATGCTGACCGAAGACAGTTCCCACGCCACCGATGATGCCGGGAACGTCCTTGTGAGTAAAAACTAGCAAGCAGCCATCAAGGTAGGCTTCAAGCCGATAGCCATCCAGCGCAACCAGCCTCGGCATCGATTGGCCGAAAACAGTACCCGCGACTTTGTGCTTTCCGGCGTCAGTCTGTAACTCGGCCGACATCGATGAACGGAAAGAACCCATCTCGCTATGCGACTCTGTCGAGAGTTCGATCCCCCGTTCGCGGAGCATCAATTCGGCATTGACCAGGTTGACCTCTTGATCAAGCGCATGTTTGAGCAAGCCAGCAGCAAACGTGGCATTGAGCACCTTGATATCACGATCGGCTATTTCACCTCGGTAGACGAGTCGACATTGGCGTGCCGCCCCTTCTTTAAGGCCGGCGAGCAACATGCCCAGGCGGTAGGCGACATCCAGATACCCTCGAAGCGATTCGATGGTCTTGGCATCTAGTGGGGCGACATTCACGGCATGGCGAATCGTCCCGTTGGCGAGATAGTCGGTGAGCAAGCCCACCGCCTCGACGGCAACCTGTGTCTGAGCCTCTTCAGTGCTGGCCCCCAAGTGCGGTGTGCATAGAACTCCCGGCATGCCAAACAAGGGACTGTCCGTGCAAGGCTCTTCAACGTACACGTCGAGAGCGACCCCGGCGATCTTGCCCGACTCTAAACCCTGCACGAGCGCCGCCTCGTTATAAATGCCACCCCGAGCACAGTTCACCAACCGCACACCTGTCTTCATGATCTCCAGTTGTGGAACATCTATCAGGTTGCGGGTCTCGTCGGTGAGTGGCGTATGGACAGTAAGATAGTCAACATCTGGCAGCATCGCCGCCACGGTATCCACCAGTTCGATGCCTAACTCCTGGGCTCGCTCTTTCGAGAGAAATGGATCGTACCCGATCACTTTCATCTCCAAGGCAAGCGCTCGTTCGGCGACGGCTAGGCCGATGCGACCCAGACCGACGATGCCAAGCGTTTTGCCCGCCACTTGCGATCCCATGTAGTGCTTGCGATCCCAGCGCCCTTCACACAAGCTTTGATACGCCGGGGCCACGTTGCGCGACATTGCCAAGAGCAATGTTATCGTATGCTCGGCCGTACTGAGCGTGTTGCCCGCAGGGGTGTTCATCACCACGACACCCGCCCGCGTGGCAGCCGCCTTATCAATGTTGTCAGTCCCCACACCAGCCCGTACGACGGCCTTCAACCGCTTCAATCCTTCCAGCACGTCAGGAGTAAGCTTTACACCACTTCGACAAATCGCACCGTCGAATTGCCCGAGGGCCTCGCGGAGATCCGCGCCCTTGAGTCCCGTGCGGACCTCGTATTCAAAGCCCGGCGCGGCCTTCAACAGATCGAGGCCTTCTTGAGATAAATCGTCGAGTACAATGACTTTGTGCATAGTTAGTGGTCAGTGGTCAGTGGTCAGTGGTCAGTTGCTAGCCCTGATGCAACGCATCACACGGCAGATTCTAATTCGCGTGCTTATCCCGAAAATCAATCATGAAATCTCGCAGGGCCTCAACGCCGGCCACGGGAACCGCATTATAAATCGACGCCCGAACGCCACCGACCGAACGATGGCCTGCAAGTGATGTAAGATCTGCCGCTTCCGACTGCTTGAGAAACGCAGTCGTGAGCTCTTCACTCGGCAATCGAAAAGAGACGTTCATCAGCGACCGAGAATCCTGTCGGGCATGCCCTTCGTAGAATCCACCGCTTTGGTCAAGCACCTCGTAGAGCATCTTGGCTTTACGCTGATTGATGGCATACATCTTCTCCAGGCCGCCAATATCGTTTAGAAGCCAGTCGGTCACCAAACGCACTACATAGATGGCAAATGTGGGGGCCGTGTTCATCAGCGACCCTTCATCAGCATGCAGCTTGAGATTGAGATAACTACCAAGTTCATCGCTGGACCGCTCTAGCAAATCCTTGCGCACAACGACGATCGACACACCAGCGGGTCCCATATTTTTCTGGGCACAAGCATAGATCATGCCATAGCGATCGACCGAGAGAGGCTTGTGCATGAAGTCGCTCGAAGCGTCACAGACCAAAGGAACCTGCCCCGTCTGCGGTTCAGTCGGAAACTGCACCCCTTCAATCGTCTCGTTACAGGTGTAATGCGCGAACGCCGCATTGGGGTTGAGTTCTAAATCCGAGTCGGCGGGTGTGTAGGTGTACTTGTCGTCGGCACCATCCCAAGCCACTTTCATGGAACCTAGCTTCTTGGCTTCCTTGATGGCGGCCTTGCCCCAGGTGCCCGTGAGGATGTAATCCGCACTGGGCTGCTCCTTAGTAAGCAGGTTCATCGGTATCATCGAGAACAAGAGTCGACCACCGCCTTGGAGAAACAACACAGCATAATCGTCCGAGATACCCAACAACGTGCGTATGTTCTTCTCGGCGGATTCAATGATTTCCTTGAATGTCGGCGACCGGTGGCTGATCTCCAAGATCGAAGCTTTCGGTCCTGGCAAAGCCATCATTTCACGCTGCGCCTGTTCCAACACCGATTCTGGAAGCGCTGCCGGTCCTGCGGCAAAGTTGTAAGCCCGTTGGGTCATGTTGTTAGATTCATCCTTTGTATCTGGAAGTGGCGGCAAGAAAGCACAACGGCCGATTCACCTTCTAATCTGATCCTCAAAAGGGGCCATTTTAGTGATTCGAGCCACGGTTGGCGATGGGTGAAGTTCGTATCAAAATGACCGAATCGGCGGACAATAGTTCACTGGATGCACATTTTAGAGACGTCGCACCATGAACGCTGCAACTTGTGACATCCCCGCAACCGAAGTAGACTGAACGACTACCCGTGAGTCTCCGTTTGCAATTGAGGGTGGGCGTGTTCCAGCAAATTCGGCAGTATTTTACTTCCATTTTCGATACCGAGTCCTCTGGACGCCTTGTCTTTTTCAGCCCTATAGTGGGGATTGTTGCTGGCCTGGGTGCTGCCCTCTTCTTTTTTCTTCTGATGTGGTTCCAAGGGGCTATGCTGGGAGGGGTCGTCGGCTATTTCCCCCCCGCCGCTGGTAGTGAGACGATTGAACATGCGCCTCAGAATCCATCGAATTGGTGGATGGTCTTGCTGGTGCCGACAATCGGTGGTCTGGCCTGCGGAATAATCGTCTTTGGACTCGCACCCGAGGCCGAAGGCCACGGCACCGATGCCCTTGTGCGTGCATTCCACCGACTCAGCGGCCGTATCCGGGGACGCGTCCCTTTCGTAAAGACCGTGGCATCGATCATCACCATTGGCACAGGGGGATCCGCAGGCCGTGAGGGACCGATCGCTCAAATTGGAGCAGGGTTCGGCTCGTTCCTGGCGATCAAATTGAGTTTGAGTGAACGCGACCGTCGCCTACTCATGCTTGCTGGTGCGGCTGGCGGAATCGGGGCCATCTTTCGCGCACCGCTGGGCGGAGCATTATTCGTCAGCGAGGTTTTGTATAGTTCGACGGCACTCGAAACGGCAGCGGTCATTCCTTGTTTCATCGCCTCGATAACCGCCTACACCGTGTTCGCACAGATTTATGGTCCAGGCCTGGCATTCAAAACTACCCCTGGACTGCAATTTGGTGGAGCGGCTGAGATACCCCTCTACCTGGTTTTTGCTGTGCTCTGCGCCATCGTAGGCTATATCTATGTGCTGGTCTTCTACGGCATGCGTAATCGCATATTCCGGCCGATGCCGATCCCGAACTTCATTAAACCTGCCATCGGCGGGCTGATGCTGGGAACACTTGCTATCTGGCTGCCCCATTTGATGTCCGGTGGCTACGGCTGGATTCAAAAAGCCATCGACGGAGAATTGACCTTGGGGATAATGATCGTGCTCTGCTTCGGCAAGATATTTGCCACCTCATTCACGATATCCTCTGGCGGCAGCGGCGGCGTGTTTGCTCCTTCACTCTTCATCGGGGCAATGCTCGGAGGGGCCTTTGGCATGGCCTGCCAACAATTGTTCCCCAACCTAATCACTCATCCCGAAGCGTTTGTGCTGGTGGGAATGGGAGGCTTCTTCTCCGGGGTCGCTCGCGTGCCGCTAACGGCCATGTTGATGGTCTGCGAAATGAGCGGCACCTACAATCTGCTCGTCCCTCTGATGTTGGTATGTATTATCAATGTCGCCGTACTCTCATCTCGCTGGAGCCTTTACGAAGAGCAGGTGCCGGGTCTGGTCGACAGCCCAGCCCACCAAGGCGATTTTGTGGTGGATGTCTTGGAACAGATGTTCGTTCGCGACGTGATGCACCTCGACCGCAAAGTTGATCTGATCCCCGAAGACATGCCGCTCACCGAAATTCTCCGCCTGGCTTCTTACTCTAACAACAGCTATTACCCAGTTGTGGATCATGAAAAGCAATTGGCGGGCATCTTTTCGCTCCGCGACTTGCGAGCAGTCCTCACCGGCAACGGGTCCGGAGCACTCATTGTGGCCGCCGACATTGCTTCGCAACCTGTTCTAACAGTTAAAGCAGAAGATGACCTCCACACAGCCCTGCGACGATTCACGCAAAAAAACATCGACTACCTGCCAATCGTAGAAGAGGAAGCCCCCCGCCATGTCATCGGCATGCTCAGCCGCCACGATGTGATTGGTGCCTACCACGATCGCGTCTCGAAGATGCAGCACCACGAATAAGGTGCTGCCTACGCAGATCGTCTTTTCATTTCATTGGCTTGCTGGCATCTAGCTCTTGAGAGTGCGGAAAGAATCTTCTGTTTCACCAGGCCACTACCCTTTGTTTGCTCGCGAACCATGAGCCTAGTCACGTGGCGGTTCCTTCTTCTCTGGCACTTTTTCGCAACTTTGCGCAAGCTTTTGGCCGCGCGATTTGTTAGAATCGGCCTTTGCACAAGTTGCCGTGGCCCACGTTGGTGCTGCGCTGTTGTTTGACAATTGAATCCGTTTCTTTCTAGCTCAGGTAGCCACCTCGCGCGTATCGACACGGCTAGGGATCCGTCGGGACTCGCTCAGCGCTCGATTGCGCGAAGCACGTGGGGTTTTGTCGCGGAGGAGTTGAGTTTTGTCTTACAAAACTCCCTAAAACATCAACAGTCTTCTGCTACGTAAGACGTTGTCTGCCAATGAGTTGGACCGATTTGGACGTTTAGGAAAAGAGGGGGTTTTGTTTTGTAAAAAAAGATTTCTACAAAATGACCGCGACAAAACCCCCGCCGCGGTGCGCAGAAGCGAGCAATGACTGATGGCTTCGCGCAAGTCGCGGTTGCCCGGCGGATGCTTTGGCCGGAAGATTCGGCGCAGGAAATCCGAGTCCTGGAGTGACGCGGCTACGAGATTTATTTTACTTCAGCGCCGTCCAGATGCCGTAACAGGCCAGAGTGACAATTGAGACGGTGCTGATCCAGAACACCACGTCGTAGAAAATACCAGGGGCGAGTTCTGGTAGCGACCGGCGATAGCGGAAGTCAATGGCAGCGACAACGACGATCAATAGTATCGCTGCCGTGGCCAAGCCGCCTAGCATGACCATCGTCACAGGTTGTTCGATCCACAGGAAAACAGTCGCCCACAGTGCGGGGAAGACCCAAGCTAGTATCTTGATCGTTCGCACTCGCACCACTTGATCTGTGAATTCGATCCACCCGAATTGGCTGAATGTGTCGCTATAGATCCGAGTCCAAGCGGCCAGTGCAGAGAAGGCCGTTGAAAAAAGCACGAAAAATGCGCCAGCCAAGAAGACCCCACGCGCCCACGGGCCGAGTGACTCGGTGTACATGTTTGCCAGGGTAGCAACCATTGCATTGCCGGCAGGAATGTCACCGCGAGCGTGAAGCACTGCGGCGCCCAAGACATAAAATGCCGCCGTGACGGTGGTGTACGCGACCATCGACAAGAGGGCATCGAACACCATCACCCGGGTCCAACCACGGGCACGCCGCAGCCAATCAGCATCGCCTTGTTTGTAAGGACCTACCCGCGAGGCGTAGCCTTTCTCCAGAAGCCAATAGGTGTATTGCATAATCTCGTCGCCACCAACGCCCGTCAGTCCGAACGCGGCAAACACGAACAGCAACGCGCCAGGTGGAATTTGACCCTGTAAGCCATTCAGGATATCTCGCCCATTAATGGCATACGCGGTCCACTGGAGCGCGGCAACCGATACCAAAGTTAAAATCGTGAAGACGAAAGTCATGCTCAGCGACATCAGTTCAATCATCTTGTAGCGTTCGCTGAACACGAGAACGGCAACAGTAATTGCCACGATCCCACACCACGCCGTGAGTGAAACTGCAGGCACGATTAGATTCATGAGGATAGAGAGTCCCCCGACGATTCCCCCCATTTGCAGAATCTTGATTGGCAACAGTGCCAACCAGAACCAGATCGTCCAATGTCTCCCGCGAAAACGCCAACCAGGGAGCTTGTTGATCGCCACCAGAGCAGTCTCGCCATGGTGGATCGTGTGTCGGCCGAACTCCAATTGCAGCACGACCTTCACGAGGCAACTCACTAGGATAACCCACAAGGTAGCGAATCCTGCTTTCGCACCCAGAGTAGTAGTGGCAATCAATTCCCCCGAACCCACGATGGAAGCCGAGAGCACAAACCCAGGCCCACAGTATTTCAATTGGTCAAGAAAGCGAGTGGGTGGCTCTTGAATGGAAGCCGGATCGAGGACGTAGGGATCGCGCGGAAGCAAGATGAACCTTCACCAAATTGAATCTGAAGAGCAGCAAAAAGCAGATGAGAGTGTAAAGCTCAAAGAGTTCTTCAGCAAGAGAAGCGGCACGTTAGTTCGTTGTTAAACTAATGACCAACCTTTGCAGTTCTCATATGAATAATCGTAGACGAATCTCCCGGCTTCACTTTTCAATTCGTAGGAGTAGATCTATCTTCAAACGTTGCCGGAATTACTTCTGCAATTCGTTTGCTCAACTCCCGCACGGTCTCCTGTTCCTCAGAGGAGAGATTCTTGTTCTCTCCCGGATCCAGTTTCAGGTTGTAGAGTCTCGCGGGGACATCGTCCCACTCATGCACTGTCTTGTAGCGGGTAATGTCGCTGCCATGGCTCCGCAGTATAAGTTTCCAGGTGTCCTGAATGCACCAACGGTATTGCAACGTAGATTCAGGGTCGCCAGGGTTCATGTTGTGGATCGAGTAGGCGGCTCCAAACACCGTGTCGCGATTTCGTCGGGCTGTTTCGTCTCGCAAATCGATTCCCGGCAGATCGGCCGGCGTGTTCAGTCCACAAGCGTTCAAAACAGTTGGCATCACATCCACGCTGCTCGCGAGATCAGTACTTCGGCCGGGGGGGATTGCTTCTGGCCAAGAAATCATGATCGGCGTGCGAATACCTTCTTCAAATGGAGACCCCTTAGAGCGAGGAGCGTAATCGTTCCACCATCCTTCTGGAAGTTTTGAAGTGTCATCTCGTGCTGCCCATCCGTTATCAGCCAGAAACACCACGAGCGTGTTGTCCGTGATCTGGTGTTTCTCCAGATGACCGAGGAGTTCGCCGCAGGTCGAATCAAACCATTCGCACATGGCATAGTATCTTGCCAGGTTTACTGGACGGCCTGCAATTTGATATTTCTTGAGAATCTCGGGAGGTGGATTGTGAGGAGTGTGTGGTATGAAGGGAGCATACCAAACCACGAATGGTTTTTCGGCGGCAACTGCTTGATCGATGAATTGAGTGATAGGTGCCAATCCTTGTCGGCCAATCTTCAAGCCTTCGTCTCCATGCCGACCACCTCGAGTAGAATCTCCATGGGTCATCCCGTGGGTAAATCCACCGTCATGCCAAGAACCTTCCCACCACTTGCCCGATTGGAATGCCAGGTAACCATTTTCAACGAGGGTGCGAATCCAACTTGGATGCCGATGAAAACTTTCGTAAACCGGTTGGTTCGCTTTCTGTCTTTCCAGCCCACTTGCTGGACTTACGTCGTTGGCACAAACACCGTGTTGATGTGGAAAGAGCCCAGTCACAATCGAGGCTAGCGAAGGTCGACACAACGGCGAGACGACATAACCACGTTCGAAGAGCAGACTGTTCCTTGCCAATCGGTCAAGATGAGGCGTTTGCACGACATTGCTTCCCATGAACCCATAGTCTTGCCAGCCTTGGTCGTCCGAGAGAATCAAGACGACATTGGGGCGATCATGCTCGACAGCAAAAGTTGTGCATACCACCAAGTTGCTGAAAAGAAGGGCAATAAGAATTTTGGTGAAGTAACTCATTGCATCATTCCTTGCGTAGGTTAGACCCTCGTGTTCGATTCGTCGAATAACAGATGATCCACAATTGCGCGCATGCCGGAACAATCACGGAGTAATTTGTCAATTATAGCTAGCGGCAATCGCTTCGTTGAACGCTTCGTTGCCAGGATTCGTTCCGCTCGTTCCGATCTAGATATAGCCCGCAGACAAGCGTAATGAAATCCGCTAAAATCGCAAGCAGGGCACTCCCACCTCCTGCCCATGAAACCGTTACATTCTCGTTATTCGAAGGACCGCAACGATGGCCACCGCCCCCACCTTACTGATCGATCCATTTTCAGCCCGCGATACGTTTGAAACCGGAAACGGCAAGGCGGGTATTTATCGACTCTCTAAACTCGAAGAACTAGGTCATACCAAGGTAGCTGCGCTCCCTTATTCGATCCGAGTGCTGCTGGAATCGTGCCTGCGGAATTGCGATGGCTACACCGTGACCGAGGACGACGTGAAGAAACTCGCGAACTGGACCGCGAGCAGGGGCGTCCTCGCCCCCGGCGACAGCGGGGTTGAGGTCCCCTTTAAACCGGCGCGGGTAGTGCTGCAAGATTTCACCGGCGTACCCTGCGTGGTTGACCTTGCGGCGATGCGTTCTGCCATGCAACGACTGGGGGGTGATCCAGAGAAAATTAATCCGTTGGTGCCCGTCGATCTGGTGATTGACCACTCGGTGCAGGTGGACTACTTTGCTTCGGACACAGCACTCGACTTGAACATCGAACTGGAATTCACGCGCAATCGAGAACGCTATGAATTTCTGCGCTGGGGTCAGGAGGCGTTCGACAATTTCCGTGTCGTCCCACCGGGAACTGGAATCGTACATCAAGTGAATCTTGAATACCTTGCCAAATGTGTTTTCCTCTTGGACGATCATGCGGGCAAAGTGGCTCTGCCTGATTCGCTCGTGGGGACCGACAGCCATACCACGATGATCGACGGCCTGGGAGTTGTTGGGTGGGGCGTCGGTGGCATTGAGGCCGAAGGGGTTATGCTCGGCCAGCCGATCTATATGCTCATGCCCGAGGTCGTCGGGATGCAACTAATCGGCAAGCTCCCCGCCGGGGCGACTGCGACCGATCTGGTGCTTACCGTTACCGAACTCTTGCGCAAAGAAAAGGTCGTCGGTAAGTTCGTCGAGTTCTACGGTGATGGAGTCTCGACCATGTCCCTGGCAGATCGCGCGACGATTGCCAACATGTCCCCCGAATATGGTGCGACGATGGGTTTCTTTCCCATCGATGAGGAGACACTCCGCTATCTTCGCCGCACGGGCCGCACCGAGGCCGAGGTGGAACTCGTCGAGCGCTACACCAAAGAGCAGGGCCTATTCCGCACTGACGACACACCCATTCCAACCTTTACCAAGACGGTTAAACTCGACCTCTCGACGGTAGTACCGAGTTTGGCTGGCCCCAAGCGTCCTCAGGATCGAATTGCCTTGACTGATATGAAGTCCACCTGGAAACGCGATCTGGATGAAGTTTATGGAAAGCGCCCCGGCAACGGTACACCCCAAGGTCGCTGGGAAGGAGAGGGGGGACAACCCGCCGAACCCGCTGCATCAGCAGTAGCGGAAGCCGCAGTCGCGGTTGCCGATCCCGGTTTTGATGGAGTCGACATCGCGAACAATGGCGAGACCTTTCCGATTCAGCACGGCAGCGTCGTGATCGCCGCGATCACCAGTTGCACGAACACATCCAATCCCTCGGTCATGATTGCCGCTGGATTGGTTGCTAAGAAAGCTGTTGAAAAAGGCCTGACGGTTCCCCCGCATGTGAAGACGAGTCTTGCCCCTGGCTCGCGCGTGGTAACAGACTATTTTGAAAAGTCAGGACTCGACAAGTATCTCGACCAAATCGGCTTCAACACGGTTGGCTATGGCTGCACGACTTGCATCGGCAACAGCGGACCACTTCCCGAGCCGATCGCCAATGCCGTGAGCGAATACGATCTTGTCGTGTCGGGGGTGTTGTCCGGCAATCGCAATTTCGAGGGTCGCATCAATCCGCATGTAAAGGCCAACTATTTGGCGAGTCCGCCGCTGGTGGTGGCTTATGCACTTGCAGGGACAACCGATATCGATCTCACCAATGAACCCGTCGGAACGGGCAAGAACGGCAAGCCAGTAATGCTCGCCGACATCTGGCCGACACATACTGATGTGCAATCAGCGGTCGACAGCAGCGTGTTGCCGGAAATGTTTCAGGCCCAGTACGACAACGTTTGGGCAAAAAATCCTAAGTGGAATGCTATCGAAGTTACTGGCGGTGAGTTGTACGAGTGGAACGACGCGAGCACCTACATCCAGGAGCCACCCTTCCTGGTCGATCTCAAGCCCGAGGTCGAGTCAATCAAGCCAATTATGGGAGCCCGTTGCCTGGCACTGCTAGGCGACTCGGTAACGACCGATCACATCTCGCCCGCTGGAGCAATTGCGAAAGACAGTCCCGCGGGAAAATTCCTGCAGGCTGCCGGTGTGGAGCCGCGTGACTTCAACAGCTACGGTGCCCGCCGGGGCAATGACCGAGTGATGACCCGTGGCACGTTCGCTAACATTCGCATCCGCAACCAACTCGCCCCCGGCACCGAGGGGGGCGTGACGCAACATCTCCCCGATGGCCAGGAGATGAGCATCTATGATGCCGCCATGAAATACCGCGACGAAAAAATCCCACTGGTAGTCCTGGCCGGCAGCGAATACGGCACCGGCTCCAGCCGCGACTGGGCCGCCAAAGGGGCGTTTCTACTAGGTGTGCGAGCTGTGCTGGCCGTCAGCTATGAACGAATCCACCGTAGCAACCTGGTGATGATGGGTGTGTTGCCGCTGGAGTTCCCAGGCGGAGAGACCTGGGAGAGCTTGGGCCTCACTGGCAAAGAAATTTTTGACTTTCCCGAACTCAACGACAACCTCAAACCCCGTCAGTCACTCAAGGTCATCGCCAAACGAACTGAGGGCAAGCCAATCGAATTCAGCGCCACAGTACGCATCGACACCCCTGTCGAACTCGACTACTACCGCAACGGAGGAATCCTGCAAACCGTACTGCGGAAATTGATGAAGGGATAGGGGATCGAGGCACAAATTAGATGTAGAAGTGCCTCCCAAATCTGGCAAGAAACTGAAGTACCTGGACTCACCTGGCCATTCAAGCAATCCCTAGCTAGGACAGAAGTCGAAAGATCTATCCCAGGCGTTTGCAACATCGGAAGAGCCGAATTCCGTGCCCGAAAGATCTTGGGCTGGGTTGCACTTTTTTAGGACTGGCAGTTGCTATGGTGGCACTTGCTTTTCCCGCAGTCTGAGAAGGAATCCGGGTTGGCAGCCATCTCTTGTTCAGCTTGGTTGTTGCATTCCGGAAGATTTAGGAAACAAAATGCCATTTTCGGGAATCTTTTCGCCCCAACCCACGTCCAATACCGCAGTGACTCCCATTTGGTAATATCCATGGGAGATGACTTTTCAAATTTGACTTCTGGGAGAACTACCATGATTCGCCACACATTTGCTTCCGTTCTGTTTGCCTACTTGTTGCTCGGGGCAATTGCTTCTTATGCCGCTGAGCCTGTGGTTACTGAAGGGCATGTCTCCGCCGTCACGGTTTATCAGGGGCAGGCCCTGGTTACTCGTGAGGTGGATATCGCAGAAACAGAAGGCCTGCTCGAACTGGTCGTGACCAATCTCCCCGAGTCCGTGCTACCTGGCAGCTTGTTTGCCGAGCCAGGGGATGGGATCCAGATCCGATCGGTCCGCTATCGAGTGCGCCCCATCGAAGCCGACGTACGGCAGGAAGTTCGTGAGCTTGACGAGCAAATCCAAGAGGTCGATGACAAGCTGGCCGCCATTGCTCAGGAGCGTGGTTTGCTTGCCGAGCGAAAGCAGTATCTCAACCAGCTTGGTCAGTTTGCCGCAGTCACATCCCAGCAGGAACTCAAGAGCGGAGTTCTCAATGCAGAGACGCTCAAGGATTTGACCCAGTTTCAGTTTTCCGAGCGAGAGGATATTGCGAAGCGAGAATTGGAATTAGCACAAGAAGAACGGACTAACTCCAAGGCAAAGGACTTGCTCGTCCGCAAACGCGACACTCTCGCCGCAGGTTCCGCTCGCACTGTGCGCGAAGCAGTCGTATTCATCAACGTGCCAATGCAGGCTGCTTCTCAGATGCAAATTAGTTATCTGGTAGGTAATGCCAATTGGTCTCCCTCCTACAATCTGCGTGCTACCGAAAAACGTGACCAAATTACCGTCGAGTATAATGCCTCGATCGAGCAGATGAGCGGTGAGGATTGGAACGACGTGGAGATGATCCTCTCAACGGCGACCCCTTCGCTCGTAGCCAAAGCGCCTCGCCTAGAATCGCTCTCGATCAAACTTGGCATGCCTGAACCCGCACATCAACAACCCATGTCGGCTGCAGCAAACTACAAGCAGGCGCAACAGAACCTTGCCCAACTGGGAAAAATGCGTGGTCAGATCAATGCGGAAGCGCCGAATCCCTTCGGAGACGTTGCATCGGGACAAGAATCTGAAGAATTGGGTCGCAGAGGAGAACTCAGGGGTCGAGGAGGAGGGTATGGAGGCGGCGTAGGGGGTTGGGGACTAGAGGTGAGCAACACGGCTAGCGTCGATGCCGTACTGAATCAAGCTGCCGAAAAGTTACAACTCTTGGACTTCAATAACTCGCTGAGCGAACTCAAACGGGAAGGGGATATGAGCCTGAAGCCAGCCGAAGGGGTGAGTGTCAGCTATCAACTTGCCAATCGCACGAGCCTCCCCAGCCGATCGGATCGGCAACTGATCCAGATCGCTTCAATGCCGCTCCAGGGAACTTTTTACCGTCTGGCCACGCCGGTGCTTACCAGTTTTGTGTATGAGGAAGCTCGGCTCACCAACACTAGCGACCGAGTGTTTCTGGCAGGTCCGGTAGCCACTTTTCTTGGCGGACAGTTCGTCGGCCGTAGTGAAATGCCAACTGTCGCAGTTGGCGAGAGTCTTACTGTGGGTCTCGGTATCGATCCTTCGCTCCGTGCCCAGCGAGAATTGGTCAGCAAGGATGAGCGAATTCAGGGTGGGAACCGCGTGGTCGATTTCACGTATGAGCTGACCCTGGAAAACTTTGGCGATGCTCCAGCTCAAGTTCGACTCTTGGATCGGTTGCCCACCGTGGGTGAAAATGACATCAAGGTAACCCTCGTGAAAACGGATGAACCGATCAGCACCGACGAATCCTATTTGAAGACCGATCGCAATGACGGCATCCTACTCTGGGACATAGAGGTTCCGGCACAAGCCGTCGGCACAAAGGAGAAAATACTCCGCTACACGATGCAAATCGAATACGACAAGCAACTGTCGATCATCGGTATGCCTGTGAAGAAATAGAAAAGAAAAAGTAGAGTCAAGAACTGATTACGGGATCAGAAGAATCAACCCTGCGATAGTACCGACCTCAACGATGGCAGCGCTGGCCTGCAAGGGCACACGATTCCAGCGGCGGGGTACACAGTCTCCTGGTCGGTACTGCCCTAGAGTGTAGATGCAGTCACACGGACGATCCACCGTCATCAGGTAGGGGAGGGCCGGGATCGTCAGGAAGAATTTCCCTCCCGAGATAATCGGCTGTAAGACACGACTCACGGTGTAGCCATAGCGTTCGGCATTGATCTCTTCGAAGTACAGTGGCTTGTGGCATAGACAGGTCGCAGACCAATGGAAATCGAATTGAGCCCAACCGAATTCCAGACGGGAGTCCATCACATAGGGCGTATCTGCCGAACAAAATCGAGCTCTGTCGGAAGGAAGGTCTCCTACGGGCAGGGCAATGTTGGCTTTGACTGCGGACATCGGTGGGGCGACAAAGCACGGGACCTCGATCATTCCACCTGGACTTATGGGATTATCAAGTGGGGGCTCAAACGGAGTGGGTATCTCCTCGAGCTCCCTCGTTGGTTCGCTCTGGGCGACCAGCAGGGGCTCTCCAGTCGACCGATTGGCTGACGCAGAGAGTGGCTCCGGCAAGTCGGGGGCCGGATCTACGGTGGTGAAAATGAATCCTGCCTGTTGCGATTGACTCATCGGCAACGGCTCGGTGTTATTCAGAGAAACCGCTGGAGTCCCCGTTTCGTTGGTGAGCCGTGGCTGCAGCCGGCTGGGGGATCCAACGAAACGGATGGGGGACTCATCGGCAGCGGCTCTGCTACCGGCTGGGGCGAGCATCAGCACCATGAGGGCCAGCAACAATGTCAAAGGCATTGCAGCGGGTGAATTGGCCTTCTGGTTTACTCGAGCCGGGCGAACGGTGCAGCGGTGGGTTTCGGAGAACATCAAATGGGTCCCGTCGCGCAGAGCCTGGTGGGGATCGCGTAGTCGACACAGCGTCGTCCACGCTAAGATGGTTTCGACACCGCACAACCCGTTTCTCAAGAGGATTCGCGATTCCCCCTACGACCAGCAGAAGTGGCAAAACCCGCAAAGTTTACCAGGTTTGACAGAGAGAATAGCGAACCAAACAATCCACCTTCGTGTCCCGCAGGAACTAGAATAAGTGGCTATTTAACCGTGATTATTGGTCCTAGGAATCGAGTGATACAGAAATGATACAGAGGCCGTGGGTTTTATGGGCCTATAAAGGGGGCCTATTTTCCTTTTGCGGGAGTCGGGTTATAATAAAGGTATGGAAGCGGCGCAAGTCGTGTCCCCGTCCCTCTTAGTGTGTAGGGACGTAAAATATCGGGCCGCCTAGGCAGCGGCAACGTTCAGCAAGCGATTGCCCCGATTGGCAAGAATTGCCCCAGCGGAAATTGTCCACAAACGATTTTTGCCGGGGGTAGTTTTCTGCCTCTCCCTCTATTGGCAATCCTATCCCCTGGCAACAAAGCCTAAAGGGGAAAGCCCAATGCCATTTATCAAAGCTAAACAAGCGGCCGAGCTAGTAGACGTATCGGAACGCACAATTCTACTCTACGCCAAAACTGGCATGATGCCCGCCCATCGTGTCGGGCCTAAGTTATGGCGATTCTGCCCAGACGAGATAGACGCATGGATGCGCGCTACAGGCCCCCGAACTGAAACACGAGGCCGTAAGCGCAAGGGGGCCAAAGTCTAACAATATTTGCCCGGCCGCGCCCTCGGCCATTATGGGCGAAACGCCCCCTGCCGGTTTCCTTCCCGTAGCTGGCAGGGGGTTTTATCAGACAACGAAAACGGGAAAAAGGGCGCGGAAACAGACTAGAGACTATGGAACCCTACGGGAAGAAAAATGAAAACAGAAACGGCTAAGGCATACCCCATAGAATTAGAGAATCTAAAGCAATGGATTCTATGGAAAAACGAGAACGGGGATAAAGTCCCCTATCAGGTTAACGGCTATCAGGCCTCTATAACCAACCCTAAACACTGGACCACGTTCGATAAGGCCAGTAAGGCATTGGCGTCTAAATCGGGTTTTAGCGGCCTCGGTTTCGTGTTCACAGCCGAGGATTCCTATGCCGGTATCGACCTGGACGATTGCCTAGAGTGTACCGGGGAGTTCAAACCGTGGGCCAAAGAAATCGCAGACCTAATCGGGCCAACCTATAGGGAAATTTCCCCGAGTGGTAACGGCGTCAAGTTTTGGGTACGCGGTAAATTCCCAGCGGCCACGGGCAAGAAAACCAAAGTAGGTGACGGGGCGGTAGAGGTATACGACCATGCGAGATATTTCACGGTTACCGGTAACCCGTTTGGCAAGCCCTACGACATAGCAGACGGGCAGGACGCCCTAGACGCTATCTATTCTAGATACTTTGGCACAACGTCCCCAGACGTAGCCCTAGAGGCCCCGCAGAATAAATCAAACGCGGCGGACCTATGCCTAGTTGAGATTATGAACCTACCGGATTCTATTTCCGGGGACGATGGGCATGGCAAGCTATTAAGGGCATGCTGCGAAATCCTACGCTATGGCATCGACGGGGACGAGGGGATAGATATTGTCCGGAAGTTTAACGCGGAAAAGGCCGACCCGGTATGGACCGAAAAGGAAATTCTGCACAAGTGGAGGGACGCGCACGGCCTAGTGATGCAGGAAAAATCCTTTGGCACTAAATCGTCCCGGACCGGTTTCGACCTAGAGGAAATGGACTATTGCGATTTTATGGAAGAAATCGACGATACGCGGTTTCTTGTCGAGAATATGGTAGTCGAGGGGCAGCATCTAATAATCGGCGGCCCGGAAAAATCCTATAAGACATCGACGCTATTAGACTTGGCGGTTTCGATTGCCTATAAGGTGGATTTTCTCGGCCACTTCCCGGTACTAGAGCAAAAAAACGTCCTAGTGATTTCGGGCGAATCCGGACGGCCCGCTATCCGCAAAACTTGCCAAGCTATCGAGGCATCTAAAGGCATTACCCAGCGGACCCGTGGGGCAATGTTCTTTTCCTCTATCATGCCCACGATTTCTAAGGCCCAGCATCTAGAGGAGCTGGAGCGGAAAATCGAAAAACACAACATCGGATTTTGCGTTATAGACCCCGTTTACATAGCTCTACTTGGCGCAGGGGAGGCCGACATATCTAGCCAAGTACACGTTATGGGCGCGATACTCCGCGAATATGGGGCCATAGGGGACCGTCTTAGATGCACTATGGCTCTACTTCACCATTTCACGAAACGGGGAAGGGAATTGTTCCCCAAGCCGACTAGGGCCAACCTAACGGGCGCGGGATATGCCGAGTGGATGCGCCAATGGATTTTGATTGCCCCGGCGGCGGCGCGGATTGTCGGCGGCACTAATAAGTTTTGGCTCGTCGCTGGCGGTTCCGCAGGGCATGAGGGGGAGTATCAGTTATCGGTGAACCAAGGCCCCCCGGGGATTCAAGGACGGATTTGGGACGTATCCGTAGTGGATGCGGCGCTAGACGGGTTTGAGGATTTGGGGGAGGACCGGGGCGAAGATATGAGAGCCAAGATAATTTCCCTTATTACGATGAATCCCGATTGCAGTACCCAATTTATTTTGGACGGACGAGCGGGGCGGCATATGGACGTTAGGGCGGAACTACATGCCATGGAAAAAGAGAGACTAATTTCGATTGATACGAGCGGCAGAGCAAATCGCCATAGGTGGATTGGAGGGGCCAAAAATGAGGATTGAAAACAGACGATTTTTACCCGTCCCGAACCCGTCCCGGGGGTGGGACGGGACGACATGCGGGACGGACATAAGTCAAAAAAATAAAAAATTAACTCGTCCCTCGTCCCACTACATATATAGAGCGGGACGGGTTTGGGACGAGGTGGGACGGGTTTGGGCCGGATAGACTTATGTTCGTCGTCCCGATTTCGCCCTCCCTTATATATAAGGGAGGAGCGGGACGGACGAGCAAAAATCCTCCGCAGAAAATGATAAATACTTTGGCTGATTTTTAACCCCGATATGGAAATCGAAACAATGGCGCATGAGACAACAATTTTTCACCCTAGCGGCCAAAGGTTTTATATGGGCCTACCTAGCGTGGAATTTTTTAACCCGCCTGATACTTACGAAACCCCTGCACTGGCGGATTGTGAGAAATGCGGCGAGCGGGTTTTGTACTGCCTGGAAACCCGGGAGCGGCAAGAGCGGCTTTTCGGCCGATTGCCGTTAGTCTGCCAGAGTTGCGGCCACAAGGCCGTAGAGGGCACCCCGATGATTTTTGTTTTGTAGGCCCAGGGGGCCTAGGACAACGAGACTATGGCATCACAGCAAATAACTCAGGCCTACCCGTTGAACCTCCGGGAGTCACCCTCTACGACCCCCGTCGAGGTCCGGGTAGGTCGTTTACAATCCGAGGCCGCGATGCGGGAAAATTTTTGTTCTCGATTGCGATATGAGAAAAAAAGCAAATGGGGTTTTTACACTAAAGGTACTACTCTTGAAAACGAAATTTTTTTGGGAAGGCGACAATAGCAACGTATTCATTTTTCTTTACTTATGAGAATACGCAAAAACGAGAAAATGCGAAAACGCGAAAATGGAAAAATGAAAATACAGATAACCCCCCTACAAAAAGTGGTATTGCTCGAGACTCAGCGACGGACGCAAGAGCTAGCCGAGATACCACGGCCCCCGGCCGACTGGCATTGCCAGCGGATAGCCTACGACGCGGAAATAGAACACGGCCCCCAGTACAGCGGGCTGGATTGGTTCGGGCCAAAAAACGCATCCCAGCAATACAAGCTACTGCGGGATATACGGAAGCTAGAGGCGCTAGGCCTGCTAACCGTCAACAAAGCGGACGGGCGGCGCATCACAAATTTACAGCTTACGACACGGGGGCTAAATGCCGTGTCACAATTGAACCCAGTTTTAGAGGATTAGAGAAATGGCGAATTTTCACAGTATTGATTTGGTGGATTTTTTGGATAGCCCCCTGGACGCACCGGCCCCACAACCGGCGGCAGTTGTCGCAGAATTGGATAGAGCATTAGGGGCCGAGGACGTAGACGCCATGGCACCCGTAGAGGACGCGGTAGCCCCCGAGCCAGAGGGCGCACCCGAGCGGCTAACCGCCCCCGAGGAAATCCCCGTATCGCATGCGTTGCGATGGAATCCGTCCTCCACTGGTGAACACTCCCCCGAGGTAGTCCAGCGATACCGGGAATACATGGCAGCGGCTATTTCATTGGTAGACGAGGAACAAGCGATTAAGGACGAGCGGGCCGACTATCTGGCTAGTGCCTATACAACCACGTTTGAGCAAGCCGAGCAAGCGGCGGCGGCGATAAAGGAGCGTTTGCAAGCCTGGACGATTTCTGCGGCGAAATGTTACGCGTCTAAATTCGAGCTAGCGAAATCAGCGATGGCCGACTTCACGCGTATTGAATCCGAACACGTGGACGCGGTACAGGCTGCTATAGCTGGCGTTATTGCCAATTGGGCCGAGCAAGGCATAGACGGCCGGGCGTTTTCTCCCGTGCCGGGTATGCCAAACGATGCCGCTATGGAGTTTCAAGCAAAGCGAGAGCTACCGGTGCTAAAGGCGACGCAAGCCATGATGGAAGCTAGGGACGAGGCAAATACTAACAAATCGCTATCCCAACTAGGCGAACGAGATTTCATAACGGCGCCGCGTTTCACGTGGCCCAATGTCGAGGACGCCACGGAAACCCGCATTGCTAGTTTCGTCGGCCTGCTAGAGTCCCCAGCTAGGCAGCAAGTTGAGTTGAATTGAATAGAGTTTGACCTCGGGCACCATGGTGCCCAGGCCATTTTAACCCCCATTTTTAGAAAAGAGATAGATATGAGAACTGACTTAATTGAGCAAGGTGTGTTCTGCTGTATTGGCACAATGCAGCATGGCGTAGAGCTAGTGGACGGCAAAACCCCGGCCCAACTAGCCCGGGACAACGGGCAGCTGGCATCGTTGGGCATTACATTCGTTACCGGGAAGCAGCGGAAGGTTAAGCCTAAAGCGGCCGAGCCTACCGCTATGGCCGGAAATAACCGAATCCGGATTGTCCAGCCTATCGCGCATCCCATCGCCTACCCCATAACGGAGACGCCCGAGGCGCCCGAGTCCCCCGAGGCTAAGTCGTTAAAAAATGGCGACGGGCCAAGTGGCTTTAAGGACAAAATCCGTTTTGAGAAATCTGCACTAAAGGGTAGCGAGAGCTAGTATGCCGGCAGACGCTACCGGCCTGGGGAAGCCTAACCGTCCCCAGGCCTTTGTACGCGGCGGGTAAAGTTGAAACCCGTGTGGCTTGTGGCCCGGCTGCCCGTAGGGGGTTTTCCTTACCTCCTACGGGACGGCTTGCGTTTTATACAGCGGAGTGGTTCCCGCTTAGCCCCCGGCAGTTTTAAGTTATCCGCTGCCGGGGGCGTTTTTATCGGCGGTTTGGCACTCCGCCGCTAGATATGGCTAGCTCCGCAACCTGTCTCGGCGTTTCACTCCGACGCATCGTAGGATTTTGCAGAAAAGCTGCTATTTGTCAGTTTAGTGAATAGAAGGTACAATCTGCATGCTGAAAGAATCTTTGCCCACATAGTTAGCTAAAGAAATGAACCGCTATCTCTTCCGCATCTCTGTCTTGGTGACTATAAGCATTTGCGGATGCGATAAAACCACTGAGCCCACGATGAACACTCCTGAACAAGAGCCTGAGGAATTGGTCGTCGAGACAGCCGAAGGAACCGTATTTAGTCACACAACCGAAGTGGAAGACTTCCCCCAGAAGGTCATTCCTGTGAATTCCGCGGAATCTGTGCAATTTCAATCATGGGAGCAGAACGCATCAGAGTTCCTTACAGCTTATGCGGAGCCTCAGTCAAAAAACGAATTAATACAGTACGATGAGGCGTTCAAGGCGTGGCAGGTTTCACCTGTCAAGCAGCATTCAGCTCAGGATGTCATCAACTTACTCGGGGCTTATCTCGGTCAGCGAATGGTTCGTGATTTCGATATGGAATGGGTAATGGTCACTGACCAGTACGGTCAGGACTATGCCGTGAGGCACAAATCCTCAGAGCTGATGACCTTCCCCTTCTCAAGCGTGATGAAGCGAATCGAAGACAATGAGCACGAATTTATTCACGGGGTTTACCACGTACTTAAACACGAGCTTGAGAACGGCGAGTTCAAGCAGCGAACCAATAGCGAACAAGGCGGTCCACCCATACCCTAACTCGCGTCAACTTCTTCGTCTTGTGCAGTTTCGCTCCACCCGCACAAATACGGCGGCTTTATCGTCCGCCGCTACCAAACCCCCATTTGGGGGGGGTGGGGGTGGTTGCTGGGGTGGCGTTGCGACCAAGTTCCGGGGTTTGGCACGCCGCCGCGTTTCCGGGAAGCTCCGCTCGACGCTCAGGAGTTTCACTCCGACGCTTCGTAGAACTGGACTTACCCAGGTTTGCGACCCGGAACATGTATCAACTAGAATCAATTTACCTCTCGGGAGGCCATTGGCATATTGCGGCGGAATTCGACACTAACAACTCTGTGGAGTTCATGATGGAACGATTGATTTTGGTCTCGTTGCTTCTATTTCAGAATAGCAACGCGGTAGTGGCTCAGGTTACGCCCAACAGTCATTTTGCTCTTGAAGTCGCAGTCCTGAAGGAACCTGAAAATGAGTCTAATCGTGAAGTTTTAGATGCATTCCGGAAAGACTTAAAAAGTCTTCTTCAGAACTTACCACCCGTGCAAGTAGTCGCAATGGACACCACTGAATTTGCTGGCAAAGAAGAGTGGGACGACGACGTGTGGAAGTCTAAAATCGAGCGAAATCTTAAGCAAGTCGGTGTTACGCTCAAGAGAGAACCCAGCACTAAAGGCCCTCGCTTGGTAGCTCATGTATTTCGAAATCGCGAAAACAATCAATGGGGTGCCTCTTTGGAACTCAAGGAAGACGTTATTCTAAACCGCCCGAATGCTCCGTCGCTCAATTGCACAACCTACATCGACAAGACAGTGGGTATAGCCACTCGACAAGAAGCTGAAAAGACGCTTTTTGAATCCGTTGGGCAATTCTGCTGGCTCTACGAGAATTACCTTGATTTGGATGAAGCAATGCAAAGCGTGAGCCCTTAGATTCGTTGGGTCTCGCAAGCGTAAAGACGTTAGGGAGGGCGACACTGCTTGTCGTTCTGCTAACCTGCGTCAGATTCATCGTCCGACGCAGTTTAGCATACCCCACCCTAAGTACAGCGGCTTTATCGACCGCCGCTAGAAACGGACCTCCAGCTTGCATCAATCGCAGCTGTTTTTGAGTGAACATAGCGAAAAAAAGGCCCCGAGGATGCCCCCTTAGCGCCCCGGGAGGCCCAACCTGATACATTAGTCGAGTCGGCCAACGGGCCGTTAAATCGCAAGTTTCGAGGTAGAGACTATGAAAACTAAAATCTGCGATTGGTGCGGCCAAGAAAAACCCCGTTCTGAGTTTGCCAAAATGCACCCTAGCCCCGATGGCCGACGTAGCCAGTGTAGGGATTGCCGCAAGCTAATGCGGAGACAAGGCGCGGAGTTTATGCGGGAGTATAAAAAGCTACCGAGCGACGAGGGGGAACCATGGCAAGGTTAAACACGGACGCCAAAGGCCGGAAGTTTATTCAGTTTGTAGATGCCAAGGGTAAGCGGACAATGATGCGCCTCGGCCGCATGCCTCTAGATGATTGCAAAACGATTCTTAGCCACGTTAGCAAGATAGTAGAGGCGCAAACTATCGGCCGGGCCGTCCCTCCCCATACGGCCCAGTGGCTATCCCAGCTAACGGGGAAGCTAAGAGAGAAATTTGAGCGATTCGGGCTACTGGCGGCAGAGGACAAGCCGAGGGTGGAAACCCTAGCCGGGCTAATAGAATTATTGCGCGCTACCTCGGACGTTAAACCGACGACACTAGCCAACCGCAAATATCCCCACGACGCGCTAGTCAAATTCTTTGGAGCGGGTAAGGCCATTAGCGAAATTACCGAGGGGGACGCGGAAGCATGGCGGAACCATATCAAAAAGGGCCGGAAGGGGAAGGCCCGGACGGAAGGGACGATTAGAAACTATACCAAGGTAGCGAAAACTACTTTCGAGTGTGCGGTAAAGTATCGACTAATTTTAGCCAATCCCTTTAGGGGCCTAGCCTCGGCCAGTATTGGGACGCGGGGCCGTCATGCGTTCATATCCCCCGAGGATGCGGCCCTAGTGCTGGATGCCTGCCCCTCTATTCATTGGCGGACTATCTTTGCCCTAGTTCGTTTTGGCGGCCTACGCTGCCCGTCCGAGGTTTTGGCGCTACGTTGGCGGGATATTAACTGGGAGCGGGAGCGGTTCACGGTTCATAGCCCCAAAACAGAACACCACCCCGGCCACGAGTTACGGGTAGTGCCATTGTTCCCCGCGCTACGGCCCCACCTGGACGCGGCATTTGAGGCGGCCGAGGACGGAACCGAGTTCGTTATTTCCGGACGGCGCACCGAAAACTACAGGACTGGCATGGTAGAGATTATAAAAAAGGCCGGGCTAGTCCCCTGGCCTAAGACGTTTCAGAATTTGCGCTCTACCCTGGAAACCGAGCTAGAGGAAATCCACCCGGGCCACGTTGTCTGCGCATGGCTAGGAAATAGCCAGCGGGTTAAGGAAAAGCATTATTTGCAGGTTACCGAGGCCCATTATGCCAAGGCCGTAGAGGCCAAAAGTGATACAAAAAGTGATACAGCGACTAGCGACATCTAGGATAGTTACCCGCAGTTACCCGCAATAACTATCGCTATATCTCCGGGAAAAACGCTATTTCCCGAGCTACAGCAATTTCGCAAGGAGTCCCGCAGGCAATCGAATAAACTTCTCGCCTGAAAGGAATAGCCATGTTTTCTTCTCAATCTATTGTGTACGCCTGGGATAATGGACTCCGCTACGCATTGGCGCTTCTGGACGACTTGACCGATGAGCAAATGGTATTGCGACCCGGTGGAAACATGAACCACCCCGCCTGGATCCTGGGCCACATGGCGCTCTATTATCCAATTGTCCCGGCACTCCTTCGCGGTGAGACATTCGCTGACCCAGCCGACGATGACCTTTTTGGTTTTCGCGGACACGGGCCACTGCCTGACCATACAATTTACGGGAGCAAGGAATCACAACTCCAACGACTCCGCGAAGGACACGAGAAAGTCGCCCAGGCGCTCTTGGCTGCAACGGACGTTCAACTGAATCGGCCACCAAGTTTGCCCCGCTGGGCGAAAATGTATCCCACGGTCGAATTCATGTTACCCGATCTGTTGCTCCTGCACGAAAACATTCACATCGGCCAATTAAGCATCTGGCGTCGTGCAGCAGGGTTTTCCGGCGTGGACTTCCCCGATCGCACACCACGGGCGGGTTTGATCGCATCACTTTAAAACCTCGCCGCAAATCGGTTAAGAACATTCGTACGGTCGCTGATAGTCGAAAAAATCCTCGAATTGTTGCTGATTTTCTTTTCTCTGCCTGCGAGCCCAGTAACTCTACAAAGCTATAGTCTCATCACTAGATGGAGCACTTATCGGGAAAATGGAGGGGGTTCAACGCTTTAATTCCGCAAGCCAGTCTTTTCTTACATGTACCTGCAGTCTCTCTTACCTTTCATTTTAATACGAACTTAAGAACGGATTGATCTATGAATAAGCAAGGGAATAGTTAAGTTCAGTTGTCTAGAATCCATTTAGAGTCCAACAGCTCCTATCTGCGGGCTCACTCAATAGAGTTGCCAGTACCAAGCCGAAGGATATCAGAAGCTGGATTTGAGCTGAGAAGATAGCTGGTAGCCACGACACATCAATCAACTGGTCGTCGGAGTCGGGATGATGCAGATTGCTAAACATTTGCTGTTGCTTAGTTGTGGCTGGGAGTTACTCAACATGTCACCACTCAGAGTGCAGGCTCAAGACACTGTGGTATTTCCCTCTCGTGTTATTGTAGCTACGAAGGAAGTCCCTCCATTTGCGATGAAGAATAAAGACGATGACTGGAGTGGCATAAGTATTGACTTGCTTCGCGAGATTAACGTGGAATTTCAAAACGAAGCAGAGCATGATGTCACGCTAGATATCCGTGAAATGAGTTTAAACGAGATGCTGGCAGCAGTTGAAGCAGGCGAAGTCGAATTGGCTGCCGCCGCAATTACAGTGAACTACGAACGCGAAAAACGCATGGACTTCACGCACACTTTTTTTAGTTCAGGACTTGGAATCGCTGTAGGAACCCATCAGCAAATTGACAGCAGGGCCGCAATCCTCACAGCCGTTCTCTCGAAGACCTTTCTCCGCATCGTAATGGGTTTATTCACCGCTCTGTTCATCAGTGCTATAGCCGTCTATTACTTCGAACGCAGGCAGAACAAGGAGCAATTCGGTGGAGGTGCCATCCGAGGAATCGGAGCGGGGTTATGGTGGGCGGCGGTTACATTGACAACTGTTGGGTACGGAGACAAAGTGCCTAAAACCGTGCCAGGCAAGTTCATCGGACTCATCTGGATGTTTGCCGGACTTTTCATTATCGCCAGTTTTACTGCTGCCGTTACCTCCGCATTGACACTAACCAAACTGGAATCACGTATCGCCGGGCCAGCCGACTTGTCAAGAGTAAACGTCGCCACAGTCGAAGGCTCAACATCTGCTCAGTATTTACGTGCACGGCATATCACGTCTTACAAGTATCCTGACGTAGGTGCGGCATTGCGAGCCTTGCAAAACGAAGCATGCGAAGCTGTAGTTTACGATGAGCCAATTCTACGATACGAAGTGTATCGTCAATTCTCGAGAGATATAATCGTACTGCCTGTAACCTTTCAGCGTCAGGACTATGCGTTTGCGCTGCCCAGCGGAAGTCCACTGAGAGAACGAGTAAACCAGGTCATTCTGCGAATCACGGGGAGCCCTGACTGGAGTGATCTCCTTGCTGGTTATCTTGGTGAGGGGGTTGAGCTATAAGAAGTTTTATATTTGGTATTCGCGTGGCGTAATCAATCGCTAATCGAATAAGCAAGTCCCTGAACATGATGGGAGCGTTTACAATGTTTTCCGCAATCTTTGACAAACGTCATCCGCAGAGTGGTGCCCGGCCGGGAACTCTCGTGATCCCGAAGGAAGCTCCTGCTCCTCGAATTCACATGATCCGTTATTCCGCCGAGGACATGACTGCAACTGAAGTCAATCACGTCGAAGAACTCAAAGTGGCGTTCGATAATCAGGCGGTGACCTGGATTGATATCCAAGGCTATGGCGACAAATCACTCATGCAGAGCATCGGCGACCTATTTGAGTTGCACCCGTTGCTCTTAGAAGACGTGGTGAATATTCCGCAACGGCCTAAAACCGAAGCATACGGCGACCAGTTATTGACAATTGTTCGAATGGTGCGAGTCGAACGACCCGGCGAAATTGACATGGAACAGGTAAGCATCGTGCTTTGCAAAAATTATGTGCTCACTTTTCAAGAACGTTATGGTGACGTTCTCGACCCTGTGCGGCGCCGGATTCGTTCGGGAAAGGGGGTCATCCGTCAACACCGTGCTGATTTTCTTGCCTACACAATCGCCGACACGATTATTGACGGATACTATCCTGTTTTGGAACAGATTGGCGAACATCTCATTGGGCTCGAAGATATCGTCGTTACCGATCCCACGCCGGAACTATTGATTGAGCTGAACCAAATCAAGAATCGCCTAATTAATCTCCGCCGGGGAATCTGGCCACAAAGAGAAGCCGTCAACGCAATGGTCCGCGGCGATCATCCTGCGATTTGCCCCGAAGTTCGCATCTATCTCCGAGACACTTACGATCATTGTGTGCAGACCTCGGAAGTCACCGAGATGTATCGTGAAATGGTGACCGGATTAATGAACACGTATCTTTCTTCGATCGCCAATCGCACCAACGAAGTGATGAAGGTGCTCACCATCATGGCCAGCATCTTTATCCCATTGACGTTTCTTGCCGGCATCTACGGCATGAACTTCGAACACATGCCCGAACTACACGTCGAATGGGCCTACCCCGCCGTTTGGATCACCATGCTTGGCACTGCCGTGGGGATGCTCACTTATTTTTGGCGAAAAGGCTGGATCAGCTTCGGAACTTCCCCCAAGTCCAGTAGAACCCGACGAAAAGTCGAATCTGATTAGTCCTACACTTTCTTGGTGGTTCTTCTGAGCCTCATCTATAGTAACCTAATATGAGGTTACGCTATGATCCCCCAGAAGCCCCCTCGTTGAGAAGGTGCCTGTGATACCTCTTCCATCCTCATCGGACAAACTAAATCCTACTCAGGCGATCGTCACGGACCTGCTCGCCTCCGCGGCACGGCAGGGAGAACTGGGGATCGCTTGGGGACGACTCATTCTCGGAATAGCTGTCACGTTGATCTGGCCAATCGTGCATTGGAACAATCTCCTGGCCCTGGTGCCCCGCGTCGTGGCTGCGTTTGCACTCGGTGTGCTGGCGTTGATTTGGACACTTTATGTTTTCTATCGACTGCGGAATGCCAATCCTTCACGAGCCCTCACCTACACCTCGATTGCCATCGACGCAGTGCTTATTAATTCGCTTGTAATGATGTATGTGATAGCCCCCGGGGCATCGCACCAGAGCATAGTCGAGGTACACTCTACTGCATTTGTCTACATTGCCATCGTCAGCGCAGGGGTCCGATTCTCACGTGCTGCAGCCTACTTCGGGGCGGCCATCAACAGTGTGATGCTCATCGCCCTCGTCGCAACCAGCACTATCCGGGTTGACAACCTGCGGATTATCGGCGGGGCCGAGTGGCTCACCGTCGGCATCGGCCTCATTGGCTCGACGGTGCTCGCCGTACGAATCGCCACTCGGACTGGCCGCTTGGTTGCCCAGGCGGCCGAGGAAACTCAGCGAAGCGAAACCGCCCGCTCAAAGCTGGGCGCTTATATCTCTCCCGAGGTGGCTGACAAGGTTTTGAAAGAGTCGGAACTACGTCTCGGTGGTGAACGGCAAAACGTCGCCGTGCTTTTTTCTGACCTCCGTGGCTTCACTACTTATTCCGAATCATTGGAACCCGAAGAAATTGTCGAGCAACTCAACGACTACATGAGCGTCATGGTAGACACGATCACCCAGCACGGCGGCATCGTCGATAAGTTCATAGGAGACGGCATCATGGCTGTCTTTGGCGCTCCAATTCCAAAGCCAGACGACGCCGATCGCGCTGTCGAGTGTGCTCAGGACATGATGCGGGCGATCGACAAGCACAATCAAGAACGTAAGTCGAAGGGCCTATCAAAACTCAAGCATGGTATCGGCGTCCACTATGGCCCCGTCGTAGCAGGAAACGTCGGCACCCCAGCGCGCGCCGCTTACACGGTCATTGGGGATACAGTCAACCTGGCCAGCCGCCTCGAAAGCATGACCAAACAGGTAGAAGCCGACTTAATTGTCAGCGACGAAGCCCTCCAAAACTGCACTCGCGCTCACGGCATAGCGCGGATTGACGAAATTCACGTCCCGGGACGCTCGGGAGCTGTTACGATTCACGGGACGTAGGTAGTATCTGTCTTGGTTTGGTTTGGTGTGACAAGTTAGTATTCAAAAGCAGTGGCCCCATACTCACAGCGTTCTAGCAGAGGACGTATTGCTTGCCTCAGGTTCTCTATTCCAATCCGAGCGAAGGTTGCATCGTAACGATTGCAAGCCGCTTGTCGGCTGTCTTCTCCTCGATATTGCCCTGGTTTTGGGATAGTGGATGCCAAATATTTGACAATCCGCATGCTTTCTCCGGATAATGGACCGTGAGCCTGTACGGATGCAGTCCGACTCATATTTCGCGCCCTACCACCGCAAGAGCCATTCTCCTTTGGGAGGAGCAGCGTTTGGATGGAACCGGTCCAACTATTCAGGATAGCTATACACGATGGGACTGTTTGCACTGATAACTCGCTGGCTGCCCAAATCGCGCCGACGTGAACAACGGGTCAGCTTCACTGCTAATCCTCGCGCGCCACGCAAGCTGGAACGCCGCCGGGTACTTGATGCTGCCGGGGCAGGGGTGATGCTCGATGCGCTCATTGAAGATCACCCCTATGTGCAGGTAGACGAAAACCTAGTGCTCATGGAAGAGACAAGCGAGTCGACTGCGGTAGGTGAACCTTCTGCTGGGCTCTCACCTCCGCTGCCCGACGCCTCGCTCGTCGCACAATTTCCCTCAATTTCAATCCAAGCAAGCAGCAACGAAATTTTCGAGAATGAGTTTGTGCTGTTCGATATTCAGATCAGCGACAGCCAGCCACAGATTCACACAGTCCAGGTCGACTTAGGGGACGGCTCGCCGCTACGCGATTTCACGCTCCAGCCCAACGTCACCCGAGTATTCTTGCTGCATCAGTATCTTGACGATAATCCCACAGGCACTTCAACAGACGTTAATACTATCACGGCAAAGGTGACCAACTCGTTTGGCGAGACAGGTAGCGAGTTAACTGACATCGTGGTCAACAACGTCGCGCCCAATCTAGATTCACTTTCGATCACTAGTCCGATCAATGAGTATGGAATCGCCACTCTCACAGGCACCTATTCCGACGTCGGTTCGCTCGACACCCACCAACTAGATATCGACTGGAACGGAGATGGCACCTTTGACCAGACGGTAAACGTCACCGGAGGCGTGTTTTCTGTCTCGCACCAATATCTGGATGACAACCCAACCGCCACACCCAGCGACACCTTCAATGTCAACGTCCGACTGCGAGACGACGATACGGGGCAAGTCACCGGTAGTGTCCCCTTAACTGTGAATAATGTCGCCCCGCAATTCCAAACGCTATCACTGGCCAGTCCGATCAATGAAAACGGCACGGCGACCGTGACAGGCACTTATTCCGATGTCGGCAGCTTTGATACCCACCAACTGGACATTGATTGGAACGGCGACGGCACGTACGACCAGACCGTGACCGTTACTGGCGGAGTGTTCGCCGTTTCGCACCAATACCTCGATGATGACCCTACCGGTACGCCTAGTGACACTTTTAATGTCAATCTTCGCCTGCGGGATGATGACACCGGCCATGTCGTGGCGAGTGTCCCGCTAACCGTGAACAACCTCGCCCCTAAGATTGATTCGCTTTCAATCACCAGCCCGATCAATGAATATGGAATTGCCACTCTGACAGGTACTTACTCCGACGTCGGTTCGCTCGACACGCACCAACTTGATATCGATTGGGATGGGGACGGAACTTTTGATCAGACTGTGACTGTCATCGGCGGTGCGTTTTCTGTCTCGCACCAATATTTGGACGACAACCCAACCGCCACACCCAGCGACACCTTCAATGTCAACGTCCGACTGCGAGACGACGATACGGGGCAAGTCACCGGCAGTGTTCCATCAACCGTGAACAATGTTGCTCCTCAATTCCAAACGCTTTCGCTGGCCAGCCCGATCAATGAAAACGGTACGGCGGTTTTAACGGGCACTTATTCCGATCTCGGCAGCTTAGATACCCACCAACTCGATATCGACTGGAACGGCGATGGAACGTACGACCAGACAGTGACCGTTACTGGCGGAGTGTTCGCCGTCTCACACCAATACCTCGATGATGCCCCGACTGGTACGCCCAGCGATACATTCAATGTCAATCTTCGCTTGCGGGATGATGATACCGGCCAAGACACGGCGAGTGTCCCGCTAACCGTGAATAACCTTGCCCCTAAGATTGATTCGCTTTCGATCACCAGCCCGATCAATGAATATGGAATTGCCAATCTGACAGGTACTTACTCCGACGTCGGTTCGCTCGACACCCACGAACTAGACATCGACTGGGACGGTGACGGAACTTTTGATCAGACAGTCGCCGTCACTGGCGGGGCGTTTTCTGTCTCGCACCAATATCTGGATGACAACCCAACCGCCACACCCAGCGACACCTTCAATGTCAATGTGCGACTGCGAGACGACGATACGGGGCAAGTCACTGGCAGTGTCCCCTTAACCGTGAACAACGTTGCTCCCCAATTCCAAACGCTATCGCTCGCCAGTCCGATCAATGAAAACGGCACGGCGATTGTGACAGGCACTTATTCCGATGTAGGCAGCTTTGATACCCACCAACTCGATATCGACTGGGACGGCGACGGAACTTACGACCATACCGTAACCGTTACTGGCGGAGTGTTCGCCGTTTCGCACCAATACCTCGATGATGACCCTACCGGTACGCCTAGTGACACTTTTAATGTCAATCTTCGCCTGCGGGATGATGACACCGGCCAAGTCGTGGCGAGTGTCCCGCTAACCGTGAACAACCTCGCCCCTAAGATTGATTCGCTTTCAATCACCAGCCCGATCAATGAATTTGGAATTGCCAATCTGACAGGTACTTACTCCGACGTCGGTTCGCTCGACACCCACGAACTAGACATCGACTGGGACGGTGACGGAACTTTTGATCAGACAGTCGCCGTCACTGGCGGGGCGTTTTCTGTCTCGCACCAATATCCGGATGACAACCCAACCGCCACACCCAGCGACACCTTCAATGTCAATGTGCGACTGCGAGACGATGACACGGGTCAGGCAATAAGCAGTGTCCCGCTCACGGTGAATAATGTCGCCCCGACCGTATCACTTGATCCACCGTCGACGATAAATGAAAATGAAATCGCGACGCTAACTGGCTCAATTAGCGACGTGGGTTCGCTGGATACTTTCGAGCTGGAAGTAGACTGGGGCGACCCGTTCAGTCCGAACAATACCCAGACTTTCAGTCTGGGAATGACGCCACTTGCCATCGCAGCAGACGGGATCATGTGGGACCCTGTCACGCGTACATTTTTCATCGAGCATCAATATCTCGACGAGAATCCATCTGGTACTACCTTTGATGTCTATACGATCGCCGTTAAGGTCACCGACGACGACACGGGCGTAGGAGTAGCCGAAACTACGATTACGGTCAATAATACCCCTTTGCAATTGACCTTGGCCGGAAATCAGGAAGTCAATGAAGGGGCAGTACTCGATCTGTCAGGAGATAAACTGGGTTCGTTCACTGACGCCGGTTCGCTCGATACACACACGGCCACCGTCGATTGGGGAGACGGAAGTCCATTGGCGGCTGTCACCGTAATTGAAGCCGGTGGCAATGGTGTATTGGGTGCCAGTCACATTTACGCGGACAACGGCGTCTATACAGTGGCCGTCACAGTAACAGACGACGACGGGGAGAGTGTTACTCAGACATTCCAAGTAACAGTACTCAACGTCAATCCCACATTGACCGGGATTAGTACTCCTCCCACGGTGGCAGAAGGTCAGATTTTCACGCTAGGTGGTCTGGGGGTTGGTCTGGAAGATCCTGGCTTCGACAATCCCGTCAATCCGCTCCAGGTAGGAGGCAGTGTCGAGACCTTCACGGCAGTGTCGGTCGATTGGGGAGATGGCTCGACACCTGACGCACTCCTGATCG
This sequence comes from Bythopirellula polymerisocia, assembly GCF_007860015.1. Taxonomy (GTDB): domain Bacteria; phylum Planctomycetota; class Planctomycetia; order Pirellulales; family Lacipirellulaceae; genus Bythopirellula; species Bythopirellula polymerisocia. The sequence continues at coordinate 366,087 of NZ_SJPS01000005.1, read as the reverse complement.
ATACCCGCACCAATGGTGGTGAGAACGTAACCACGAAAGCCACATTCTCACACATGGAGCACGCCTATGCGGATAACGGCAGCTACACAGTCTCCGTCGTGGTGAGCGACGACGACGGGGGATTGGTGACCCGAACTTTTTCGATTGTCGTGACAAACGTGTCTCCGACTCTCACGCTCACCAACCGCTTTCTCGAAATCAACGAAGGAGAGACTCTTACTCTCTTGGATCTTGGCGCGTTTACCGATCCCGGATTCAATAACCCGTTCAATCTAAATGGTGCTACAGTAGAAAGTTTCGAGTATTCCATTGATTGGGGCGATGGAACCCCGATTCAGGTGGCCCAATTACCAACATCGGTCAACGATGGCCAGCAGGGAGTAGCGACATCTGGCACCCTGGCCAATAGCCACTTTTATGCGGACAACGACGCCGACAATATGTACACCATTACCGTCACGTTGTTCGACGATGACGGTGGTTCTCATCAAGAATCGATTCAGGTGCGGGTGTTGAATGTGAACCCGACGCTTGATCCGTTGATAGCGACCGACGTCAATTCACAAGGCAAAACAACCCTCACCCTCACGTTTGCCGATCCGGGGGCCGACTCTTTCGAGATTCTGATTGACTGGGGAGACAAGTTAGATCTTCCACCCGATCAGAGATTTGTGGTGGAAACGGCACATGTTGGCTCGACACCAACGACCTACGTGCTAGTCCATCAATACCTCGGTCCACCAGATCCTTCGAGTCCCGCTGCAGATATTGACATTCGTGTGAAAATCCATGATGACGATTTCGGAACATTCGGGGTGGTTACCGATGGTGAAAGCAACGTCGAACTGGTTACCATCTCGAATCCCGGTCTTGGCATAGATGGAATTCGCATCGACACGACTCCTGTAGTACCTCAGCTCTCATTTCCCGAGCGGACGCAGGTGGTCGATCTCGTGGACGGCTCACGGTCGAATATACTTTTCCAACAAGGACTCGACGTGCGGTCTGGCTCTGGAGACGCTAAGGCGACGTCCGAGCGATTTCTTGAACTCCGTGTGATTCAAGCGGACGGGAGTCTTGGTGCCGGTTTCCGTCTACGACCTGAAGTTCTGCAAGATTTGCCAGCCTTGTTCCGCACCTTGCCGGATAATCATTATGCCTTGTACGTGGTGAATCTGGAGACGAATTCTCGTCGGCTGGTGATCGAGGTCTTCGTACGCAACGGCAAACTGATAGACCCTGGGGACGACTCCGAAGGGACCCGCGATCGTCCCCCCACCGACAAGCAGACACAGAACTCCGCTGTCGAGACTGTTGACCAGCCGGTTGTTGAAGCAGCGTCTTCGGACGCGACATTGCCGCCCGAGGCAAAGCCGTCATTTCCCGCTACTGACTCCTCGCCAATCTCGTCGGAGGCTGTAGGGCAGAGCTATTTCAAGCCGAACCGTCCTTGGAACCCAGCAGCTGGCCGCTGGGAAGCGGTCGCTTTAGGGCTGGCAGCCAGCTCGGCGAGCCAGAATTGGGCCCGGCGAGTCGACCAAGCCCTGGCCCAAGCCACGGCAACGCAATGGCGAAAATTGCAGACGCATAACCCGAAGAAATGGAAAAAGTAGTAATTTTCAGCAGCACCTTCGTATCTCAAATACAATCAGAGATGGTGGCTTTTACTTATTAAGTCTGCCTTGTCCTTCGCCGACGTGAATAATCCATGTCCTGCTCTATGAACCGTATCTGATGCGAACTTGCCCTGCGTGCCAAACTGCTGCCGATGAGAAGGCCATTGCTGCTGGGCGCTGCAGCAAGTGTGGTGCTGCGCTGCATCTCGTGCCGAAACGCACAATTCAAGATATCGCTCATCAGGGAACCATAACCAACCAACCTCCGCTGGACTTGGAAACAGTCGGAGATATTGGGTCGCTTGATATTCAAATGGTCGGTGATACGAACATAAATCCTGACACGATTCGAACGATCGATTTGAGTTCGCTCCCTAGCCAGGCTTCGCTCACGGGTTCTCCTGCGGAGAAGCCTACAAAAGAGAAACCCAAAACCGTTCCTCTTTCGCCTGAGCAAACCATTGAATTTACTTCCGAAGTGGTTCCACCCATGGGGAAGAAGCCCAAAACGGTTCCCTTGGGTCCCGAGCAAACTATCGAGTTTGTCTCGGGGGTCGATGATCCGAAGGCGGCAGAAAGCATGGCCACTGCCCAGTGGCAAGACAAACTGGAAGGTGAAGTCGATAATTCACGATTCACAATCAAGCAGAAAGACACTACCAAGGACTCAGATATCAAGCGGTCTTCGGTGGTAGTGAAGTCTCGCCAGTTTCTTGAGCCGACTGATGAGAGAAAATCCGTCTTTTCAGGATCGGATGCACCGGACTACGAGTTGCTCGATAAGATCGGTGAAGGGGGCATGGGAGTCGTTTACTCCGCACGACAGTCCGCCATTGCGCGCACCGTCGCGGTGAAGATGCTGAAGAAGAAAGATGCCGAAGACGCTGCGCAACGCGAAAAGTTCATCTCAGAGGCCGTGGTCACTGGTGAATTAGATCATCCCAACATCGTGCCAATTTATGATTTGGGCTCCAACGACAGTGGAGCACTCTTCTATTCAATGAAGCGTGTGAAGGGGACCCCGTGGGATGATGTTCTCGAAAAGAAAACGCTTGACGAAAATCTAAGCATTCTGCTTAGAGCGGCGGATGCTGTGGCGTTCGCTCATGACAACGGTGTCATTCACCGCGACTTGAAGCCCGAAAACATTATGCTGGGTGATTATGGCGAAGTGTTGGTGATGGACTGGGGGCTAGCTCGCATCAGCCCCGATTTCCCCAACGCATCATCTGTGAGCCAATCGGATGTCATGGGTGGGACGCCAGCCTACATGTCACCTGAAATGGCCACCGGACCGATCGAATTAGTCTCCCCTGCGAGTGATGTCTATTTACTCGGAGCCATGCTCTACGAGATCGTAACTGGCAAGACCCCTCACACAGGCAAGACCGTGATGGCTTGCTTGATGGCAGCGGCAAAGAATCAGATCCCTGTTGTTGAGCATCCCAATGAATTGACCGAAGTCGCCATGAAAGCCTTGGCGACCAAGCCGGTTGACCGGTATCAATCAGTTCAAGAGTTTCAGGCGGCCGTCCGTTTGTATCAATCTCACTCCGAGAGCATTTTGCTCACCGATAGTGCGGAAAGGAAACTCAACGAGGCGAAAACGACCGGCGACTACGATTTCTTTTCCCGCGCACTTTATGGATTCGAGGAAGCCCTCTCGCTGTGGAAGGAGAACAAGCGAGCCGAAAGTTTACTCTCCAGCGCTCGTATGGACTATGCCTCAGCAGCCCTGGGAAGGGGAGACTATGAGCTTGGCTTAACGCTCCTGGATGCCAAGAACGAGGAACATCGGAGTCTTATCGAAAAGCTCCAGGCTGGTCTCCGAGAGCGTGCCTCGCGTGGTCGGCGATTAGCCGTGTTGAAAAAGATGGTTGCCGCTCTGTTATTGGCCGTTGTGGCAATCGTCTCGGTAGCTTTCGTCTTTGTGCGAGCCGAACGAGATGAAGCTATTGTGCAACGAGTTCGCGCCGAAGATGCAGAAGGGGTTGCCCAGAAAAACTTCCGAGAAGCGGAGTCAGCCCGCAAGGTTGCCGAGACGCAGCGTCAAATTGCCGTAACAGAGCGCACGCGTGCCGAGGAAGAAGAAGCTAAGGCCATCGAGGCTAAACAAGCCGAGGAATACGAGGCTTACATTGCTCGTATTGGACTAGCCAACGCGAAAATCGACGAGAACGCTTTTGACCGTGCAGCCACTCTGCTAGAGAACTGCAGTCCCGAATTAATCAATTGGGAGTGGGGTCGGCTCTCTTATCTGTGCAATCTGAGCGATGACTCCTGGCAACTCGGAGGCCCCGTCGAAGCAGTGGCTTATTCTCCCACAGGCAAGCACTTTGCCAGCGGAGATCTAAGCGGCAAGGCCACGATCTGGGATGCTCAATCAGGTGAGCCACTGCATACTCTCGACGCGGGCCAGTATGTGCATAGCGTCACCTTCGATCCGGCTGGCGAAAGGCTTGCAGTCGGGAGTAGTGATAACAAGATTCGCATCTATCGGGTCGCAGACGGCGAGTTGCTTTCAACACTCGATGGTCATACCGATGCAGTGCTCAGCGTGCGGTTTTCCGAGGATGGTACGCAGCTTTTATCGGCAGGTTACGACAACACGGCCCGCCTCTGGGATCTGGAGAGTGGAGGGCTATTGCAGACATTGCAAGGTCACAATTGGTGGGTCTGGTCAGCAGAGTTCTCGCCCGGAGGAAGTAGAATTGTTACTTCTAGTCAGGATGGTAAGGCAATTGTTTGGGAGCAAGACACCCAGGATGGTCCGTACGAAGAGCTTACGCAGTTCACTCAACATCGTGGGCCCGTTTATGCGGCTCGCTTTTCGCCCGATGGCTCGCAGATAGCTACTGTGGGTTACGACCGCCGCGTGCTGTTGTGGAATCCGGATGAGGTTCACCCGCCAGACATTGCCCGACGACTTGATAACAAGCCGGACTTGCCATCGCCCTTTATTGAATTGGGCACCCACGAAGGGCCAGTGCGCGGGTTGTCCTTCGCACCCAATGGCAATACGTTGGCCACCGGTGGGCAAGACAATGTAATTCGAATTTGGGACCTTCATGGCGGTAAACAAATCGCGGTACTCCGCGGACATGCCAGCCATGTACGGGATTGTGTGTTTTCACCAGATGGCGACTCACTGCTCTCAGCAGGTCGCGATAAGCATGTCAAGCGCTGGCAACCTGAACACTATGCAGAAATGGTGGTGCTCGACAACGAACCAAATGGCGACTCCGACGCCGTTCTGGCCGCGCATTTCTCGCGCGATGGAACACAACTCGTAACCGCAGAACGGGATCGCACTTCGACACTGTGGAATCTAGCCAAAAGTTCGCCTATTCAACACTTTGCCGAAGGGCATGAGTTCCTTGCCTCGACAGCAAAATTCTTTGACGACGGGTCGCGCCTGGCTACCGCTGCTGGGGACAGCACAGTCCGGGTCTGGGATGTTGCCACAGGAACCGAGTTGCAGGTGCTCGAAGGCACGGGTTACACGGCAGCATTGGCGGTCTCACCGGATGGCCGATGGATTGCGTCCGGTGGTCCTGGCAACGATCTACTGATTTGGGACACCAGCACGGGAAAACTTACCAGCACTCTCGCCGGACACGAAGCACCGGTCACGTCTCTCGCTTTTTCGTCAGATGGTCAAGTGTTGGCCAGCGGTGACGATCGCGGACGCATTGTGCAATGGCACCAGGACCCCCAAACGACTACCTGGACGATCTCCCACCAACTACTTGGGCACAGCCGCTCCATTGTAGATCTTGCCTTTGCTCAAGGGGACAGACTGCTCGTTTCCGCCAGCGGCGATAACACCTGCGGGGTGTGGGATGTAGAGTCTGGCATGGAACTTCGTGACCGCGTATTGAAGCATCCAGAGTGGATCAATGCCATGGATCTCTCTCGCGATGGCGCGCAAGTTCTCACTAGTTGTGACGACGGCCGAGTACGGCTGTGGTCTCTGGATGACGCAGAGCTACTCGCCACGTTTGCCCCCGCGGGAGAAGAGGTTGTTTATACTTCAGTTGGTTTCTCGCCTGATGGAGATTCAGCCCTGGTGACGTGTGCGGCAACAGGCAAAGTATATCTATGGGACCTCACCTCGCAGGAGGCGCCTGGCATTGAGAGTGAATGGCTCGACTTGGGAAGAGGCGCATGGGCAGCCCGGTTTGCGCCAACGGGTGAGAGCGTGGTCAGCATCGGTGGAAATGACGCTCGGCTCTGGAACGTTGACACACGGAAGCAGCTTGTGCGATTCAGCCCCCATGGAGCGGTGGCCGATGCCGACGTCTCGCCGGACGGTCGCTGGGTCGTGACGGGCAGCTGGGACCAATCCGCCAAGATTTGGGACACGCACACCGGCAAAGCGGTTCGCAAGCTCGATGGCGTGCATCAAGGTTATGTCAACAGTGTACAATTCTCACCCGATGGCAAACGCATACTCACTGCAAGTGACGACCGCACGGCGCAATTATGGGACGCGAGCACTGGCCAGCCGCTAGAACCAGCCTTGGTCAGACACGAAGACCGTGTCCGCCAGGCACGTTTTAGTACCGATGGTTCGAAGATCGTGTCGACTTCTAATGATAAGACAGCTCGAGTCTGGGATGCCGATTCTGCAGAGGAGCAACTTGTGTTGCGTGGCCATGAGTGGGCCGTGCTCTGCGGCGAGTTTTCCCATGATGGCACGCGGATCATCACAGGTGGGGAAGATAATGTAGCAATTCTCTGGGACTCCGAAACAGGCGAGCAACTCCTCACACTTCCGGGCCACACCGACAGCGTGACCGCCGTTGCCTTGTCACCCGATGGCACCCGAGCTCTCACAGGGAGTCAAGACAACACGGTGAAACTCTGGGATGCACAGACAGGCAAAGAGATTCTGACGCTGGAGGGGCACCACGAAGAAATTACCTCCGTCTCATTCTCACCCGATGGCCTATCAGTGCTCTCCAGCGGCCGCGACGGCCAGACGATCATTTGGCCAGCAACTCGCTGGGGCGAAGCAGTCGAGTAGTCTGCCACCCTCACATGTAAGTATTGATCAAGTTCTCGATCATCTCCTGTCGTCCGCTGCGATTCGGGGTTACTTCTCCCCGCTCCAGCATGATCTTTTCCAGTGAAGCGAAACTGTGTTTGCCGGCTTCGATCTCGGCGCCCAGGCTGCTGTCCCAGCTGGCATAGCGGTCCTTGAGAAGCCCTTCCAATCGTCCATCCGCGCGGATCGCGGCGGCGATTTTTAATCCTCGTGCAAAGGCATCCATGCCGCCAATGTGGGCATAGAACAGGTCAATTGGCTCAAAACTCTCGCGCCGTACTTTGGCATCGAAGTTGACTCCACCTGTTTTGAGGCCACCATACTTCAGCAACGTGTGCATGCATTGAGTGGTGAGATAAATGTCGGTGGGGAATTGATCCGTGTCCCAGCCGAGTAGCATATCCCCCGTGTTAGCGTCGATTGAACCTAAAGCACCGGCAGCGCCAGCGAGATCCATTTCATGTTGCATTGTATGGCCAGCCAGCGTCGCGTGATTCGTCTCGAGGTTTAGCTTCAAGTGGTCAAGCAAGTCGTACTGCCGCAGAAAATTTAAGCAGGCTGCCGCATCGCTGTCGTACTGGTGCTTGGTCGGTTCCTTGGGTTTGGGTTCGATGTAGAACTGCCCGGTGAAGCCGATTTCCTTGGCATAGTCGACTGCTATGTGCAGGAAGCGAGCCAGATTGTCTAGCTCGCGACGCATGTCGGTGTTCCATAGATTCTGGTAGCCTTCGCGGCCACCCCAGAAGGTGTAGCCCGCTCCCCCTAGTTCGAGGGTTACTTCAAGAGCCTTCTTCACTTGGGCTGCGGCGTAGGCGAACGCCTCACTGTTGGGGCTTGTCGCGGCCCCGTGCATGTAGCGTGGGTTACTGAACAGGTTGGCCGTGCCCCACAGAAGTTGGATGCCGGTTCGCTGCTGCTCTTCTTTGAGTACCTTTACCACGTCATCGAGATTCTTATTCGACTCGGCAAGTGACTCGCCTTCGGGGGCGACATCCCGATCATGGAAAGCATAAAAAGGTGCGCCCAGCTTATCGATAAATTCAAATGCCACACGAACACGTTTCTGTGCATTCTCCAAGGAATTCGAGCCATCGTCCCACGGCCTCGCTGCCGTGCCGGGACCAAAGGGATCAGCCCCCTGACCGCGAAAGGTGTGCCAGTAGACCACGCTAAACCGCAGATGGTCGCGCATCGACTTGCCTTCGACCTTTTCAGCAGGGTCGTAATAGCGAAAGGCCAGGGGATTCTTGCTCTGGGGTCCCTCGAAGGGGATCCGTTCGATTTCAGGAAAAGCAGTCATGGATAAGTGGACTTCTCGTTAGTGCATGGAAAACAAAGCCAACCCTATCGCTGTACAATCACGCGATGGGTACCAAAACGAATAAATATAACGGTTCAAAGTGTCCTAGTGCCAGGGTCGATTGTTTGGAAAATACCTGCGATGACACGCAGGCACGGGGAATTATAACGCCGGGGTAAAGGCAAACTCCTGACCTAGGCATCCGCGCCAACGCTATTTTGTGGACCTGCGCTGCATCGCTATATAAAATGGACGAACAGGGTTGGTCTGAGGCAGCGAATCTCTTTTTCGCAATGGCTGAGCCTGGCGGGGCATTCGGACAGAGATTTTGGAAGCTAGGCATGTTTAAACGTCTGTTTGTCGTTCTAGTCATTTTAGCGATAACTCGCTCTGCCTCAGCTACCGTAGTGCGATTTGATACGGTGTTGGGTAGCTACAACATCCGAATGTTTGATTCTTTGATGCCAGAAACGGTTGCCAATTTTCTCAATTACACCAATACGAATCGCTACAACGGCACCTTTGTGCATCGCAGCGTATCTGGATTTGTGATTCAGGGGGGCGGCTTCACTTACAATAGCTCCAACAATACGGCCCCAGGCATCACACTCAGTCCTCCGATCAACGATGAACCGGGAGGGGGAGTAGCCGGTCCGTCTAATATTCGCGGCACAATCGCCATGGCCAAGTCGGGGCCTAACACGGTGACGAGCCAGTGGTTCGTCAATCTGGGAAATAATTCCTCGTTAGACAATCCCGCTCGACCAGACGGTGGCTTTTCTGCATTCGGTCGTGTGCTGGGGAATGGGATGACCGTGGTTGACGCTATTGCAGCTTTGCCTATTTTTGACCTTGACCCCTTTCCACAGCAAACATTTGACACGGTCCCCTTAAGAAATGTTGCCGGCGGCTTGGCTGATAGATTGGTGTTCTCAAACGATGTTTCCGTCTTGAATATTCCCGCAGGTGACTACAACTTCGATGGTACGGTCAACAGCCAAGACCTGAATATTTGGAAAGCAGACTTTGGATCGATGACGAAAGCTGAAGCGGATGGCAATGGGAATGGCATCGTTGATGGAGCCGACTTTCTGATCTGGCAACGTACCTTTGGACAGACGACCGTACCAATCAGCGCTTTCGCTGTCGTTCCGGAGCCCACTTCTGTAGCTCTTGCTGCCCTGGGTTGCCTTTTTCTCGTATCACGTCGCCGGTAAAAATTATTCCGCGATGTATTCGGCATACTTCTCAGCGAGCTGAGCCTGCTTTTCGTCGCCCCGATGCAACACGATACGATAGTGCAGCACAAGTGACTCGCCTTTGGCGAGGGTCATCCGGAGCGGACGCTCTTGAACCTTACTGTCTCCATCGGTGAAGGCGAGCTCTCCCAGTGGGTTACCAGCGAACAGTCCATAAGTCCGTACATGCCAGGGAGCGGGGTAATTCAGACTCTCGGGATGGGTGAAAATGGCCAAGCCAACAGTCTCGCCCGCTACGGGGCCTTGGTAGTCGACCCACTCAGCAGGCTGTGCCCATGCTGCAGCATCCGTCAAGCCGCGACTTGAAACGATCCGCCCCCCCTGTTTGTGATCTACGTTCATGCTGTCGGCCACACGTACGGCAAAGAAACCTTCTTTGCTGTCGGCGAGGCGCAACTCTCCCTCGCTTGCAGTTAGCACGAATCGGCAGTCGAGCCAGCGCTGATCAACATCCGTTCCAAAGGTCCAAGTGCGTTCGTCTTCGCAGATTTTAGTGCCATCGGGGCCAAGCCAATCATTAACCGTGACTATCACGGCAGTGTCGTCATTGGCCTCGATTTTCTTGAATTCTCTATGCTTCTGAATCCCGGCAGGAAATGTGCGTTCAACTCCCTTTTCCTCTTGTTGCCAGAAATCGATATCATTCACCCCTTCATAGGAGATCCAAACCGAACGATGATGAATGTGGTCATGCTTCTCATTTAGATTGGTCGGACCCACAGGCCAAGCTCGAGTCATTGGCTCGCCCGTTGGACCGATGACTGGCCACAGGACGGGCCTCGTAGCAGAGTTTGTGAGATAGCGAGTGAACAATTCTCCATCGATATTGACAGTGACACCATCGTCTTCCTGCGTGACCGAGAATTGATGAGTGGGCTTGTCTGCAGTGGCGCACGCGATTGGGAGAAATTGTAAACAGCAATAAATAGTGGCGAGTTCAAACAACCTTCGCATTTTGGAGAGGTGCATCATGGGTAGTAGTCCTGACAGTGCAGAGTAAATATTGGGCTAGCGTAGTCTAGCACTTTCTCCGAATCAGATGAATTAGCATAATCTTGCAAAGCCAAACACGGTCAAAGGCAGTTCGACCTTCAAGACTCTCCCTTCGCGCACCGGACATCCGGAAATACAATGGCCGTTATTACAGGTATCTAATTAGGGCGCAAGATCTATCAACATTCAGGACGGCAGGGAAATCATCGAAGGAAAAGGGCCACTTATTGAAGCGGCGATTCACCCAAAGTCGGCGTCGACCTTGCCCGGCGTCCGGGAGGAATTGGCCAAACTGTGACACTTTTGCCGCTCTTGTCGTTAAGCAATGGGGCTATTGAGGACATCCGTGCGCGCCTCATGGCCGGGCAGTCGGTGCGAAGCGAACTCCCGGGAGACGGCATGATCTACATCGACCGCCCGCTTCCATTCATCTGTGTGTACCGTCAGCCGTTGCACACTGATCTCGGGACCCGCGCATTGGTTCAGGGCGAAGCCTCGTATTTGGTCGTCCCTCATGCTACTTCAAAGGAGGAGATTAGCCCCCTTGTGGAAGCGGTCGTAACGTCGCTTCGTCAGCGGTTTAATGGATTCTTGATCGTGGAAATATGGTCGTCTGCCGATAGCGAGGTTCAAGCGGCTATTGCCGAGAGTGACATGGAGCCTACTGAGCTAAGGCCGTCCTTCTCGATCGTCGCTCGAGGTCTCAATACGCCCATGCGAACGATTGAGACACTTCGAAGGCAATTGGAACGGGTGACTTACCTTAAGCAGAATTCAACTGTCACAGTGAATACGAGTCCTGACGCATCTGAAGGCAGCCTCACTTCATTGCTCACCTCCAATAGCCTGCGACAGTGGGGTAGCGAAGTTGTCGGGCTCAGTGTTCGTCCTATCTATCGCAATCCACAGACAGGTGAATTGTACCCTGTCGTGCTTCGCTCTTTGAATCGAACTGTTGGCCGGGCACTTAAGCAGGCTTTTTTTACCTTCTCCAAGACGCATACGAATACGACCCCGGAACATTTCTATTCCTTGGGTCGACGGACTATTTTCAAGTCGGTCAAGATGATTGATCGTCGGCTCAACGACATCAGTAAGAGCTTCAGCTTCTTGCTGCAAGTAACCCCAGTGAACGCCGAAGCAGCGTGGGAAGATTTTCAACGCGGACAGTTTGAGAGAGAACCACGCTATTATTATCGACCTCTGGAAATCGATGCTACGGAATTGAAAAGACGGCTCTTTTCGATTCCTACGGGAAGTATCGAAGACCCAACGCTTGGAGAACTCTTCCATCAACGCCAAGATGAGATTGACCGGAAGATCACTATGCTCTGTGATATTGGCACGAAACGATTCGTGCTTGGCAGTCAGCAAGTCTATGGAGAGATCAGCGAAGACCTGCTCAATCTGGCTCGCTGTTTACTTGAATGCATCAGTCCAAGCAGTCAAGAAGACAAGGGCCAACAAGATCTCGATGCCGTCAGCTTTGCTGAGCGCGCCAAACAAGAGATCGAGTACTACCGCGCCCAACTTCCGGAATTCAAAGCTCAGGCAATCATTCGCGATGACATGTATTCGGGGCTCATGTGTTCTGACGGGCACCTTCTAATCGGTCGGGAAACTCGTATTCCGAGTAACCGTGTGGATGCGTTAATTCAGCACGAAATTGGTACGCATCTGTTGACCTACTACAATGGTCTCGTCGGGCCGTTTCAACTGCTGCACACTGGCCTTGCTGGATATGATTCGCTGCAAGAGGGGATTGCAGTTCTGGCGGAATACCTGGTCGGGGGCCTTAGCAAGCCGCGGTTGCGACTCCTTGCTGCTCGGGTGGTTGCGGTGCAAATGCTGCTTTCCGGAGCTAGTTTTGTGGATACATTTCGTTCACTCACGGAAGAATTCGGCTTCGGTCAACGTACGGCCTACACTATCACCATGCGGATTTACCGGGGGGGAGGATTTACCAAAGATGCCGTTTATTTGCGAGGGTTGGTAGAGATACTGGACTACTTAGGCGATGGCGGTAAATTGGACCCCCTATTCGTGGGCAAGATTGCCAGCGAACATATACGATTTATCCGTGAACTACTTCACCGAAAGATGATCGACCCTCCCGCCTTGCTCCCACGCTATTTACAAGTGCCTGGGGTGCAGGAACGGTTATTAAAACTAAGCGAGGGAAAGTCTGTGCTGGATCTAATTATGAGATAAGGATGTGATTTCATGCGTATTGGTTTCGTTGTCAACGACATTGCTACCGAAGAAGAAGGCTACACAACCACTCGTTTGGCCATGACTGCCCTCAATCGGGGGCATGAAGCTTGGCTCATCGGTACGGGCGATTTCGCTTTCGACCCCGATGACTATGTTCGCGCCCGCGCTCGGTCGGCACCTGGCGCGAAGTACAAATCAACGAAGTCGTTTTTGCATGAGCTGCGCGGCCCGCGCGGCAAAGTCCAGCGAATCACGGTCGACGACTTGGACATCCTCATGTTGCGAAACGATCCGTCGCAAGACCTGGGACGCAGGAGTTGGGCCCAGCAGGCGGGTATCGTTTTTGGTCGTGCAGCGATGCGCCGGGGTGTCATCGTGCTAAACGATCCCGAGGGACTCAACAACGCGATCAACAAGATGTACTTCCAGTTGTTCCCTGAGGAAGTGCGCCCTGATACGCTCATCACTCGCGACCGTGATGAGATTCGCGAGTTCGCCCGCAAGCACGAAAATGATGTTGTCATCAAACCTCTGCAAGGCTCGGGAGGGCAGGGGGTGTTTCGTATCGTGGGCGATCAACTGGGCAACCTCAATCAAATGATCGAGTCGATTTCTCGCGACGGCTATGTGGTGGCTCAACAATATTTGCCGCTCGCCGCCGAAGGGGACATGCGCCTGTTCATGATGAATGGCCAGCCTCTTCGCTACAAAGGTAAATACGCTGCGTTCCGACGCGTGCGCTCCGGTGACGACATCCGCAGCAACATCCACGCCGGCGGCAAAAAGGCCCAGGCTGTTGTCGATGACACGGCACTACGGATTGCTGAGATCGTGCGTCCCAAATTGGTAGCCGACGGCATGTTTTTTGTCGGGCTCGATATCGTCGGTGACAAACTGATGGAGATCAACGTATTCAGCCCCGGCGGGCTCGGCAGTGCCCAAAGTTTTGAGAACGTCAATTTCACGATCCCTGTGATCGAGGCCCTGGAACGCAAGGTGCAATACATGGGTCACTATCAACGCAATTTCAATAACGTAGATATGGCTTCGCTGTAGAAGTATGGCTTATGTTAGCCGCGACGCGTCCGTCGAGTAGTGCTCGGCAGAGCGGATCGCGAAAAGAGAGAAATTATTATGTTTGTCGTTACCGTTTACCTGACGATTGATCCCGAGCACGTCGCCTCGTTTCGCGAAACCGTGCTGAAGCATGCCAACAATTCGTTAACCAAGGAATCAGGCTGCCGGCGTTTTGATGTATCATTTGATCCCGATGACGAACAGCGAGTCTTTATCTACGAGCAATACGACGACCTCGCGGCATTTGATGTCCATACGGCTTCCGACCATTTCAAGTGGTTCGGCGACACCGCGGGCGGGTGGATTGCCACGAAGCAGCTTGATACTTGGGAGCTTGCTTCGGGGAGTTCTTCGGCCTAATCGATCCAACTTGGTCATGTTGGTCAACTTGGCCGAGTGTTTTTCATAAGCAAGTTGGCTCACTTTTGGAGTTGCAGTTTCACCACTCATCCATACTTGCATGAAACGCGATCTATCTTGGGAATTTACCCACATCAATTGAATAGGAGAGCGCTGAGACAACGGAGGGAATGTACAGGATAGTCATTACCACATGCAGAGCCCTCATCGTATCGTGCTGAGCGAACGTGACTCGCATCCGCCCCATTGCGTACTGCGTCGCTTGCTCGTGTTGTGGTCCCTGCACGGCGGACTAAAACGGGAACAGGCTGTGAAAATCGCCGGAGTAGCCGTTTTGAGCGCTCAACGTGATGTCGCTCACTTTTGCGACGGAGGCCTGGACGCCGTGCTGAAGTCGGCGCAGAAAAACCATCCGACGAGTGAATTGGCTCAGCATGGGGCAATCATCTCTCACTCGCTGGAGCAACGACCAGTTCTGACGATTGCCAGCGGATCATATAACTAACCGGCATTGAGCGTTGCCCGACTCAGGTGCGTTGCTTCCTGAAGAGTATTGGATTGAAGTGGTAGCGTGTCCGCGTCATCCACGTCGCCCTTAAGAAAACAGGATAAAGTCAATCTGGGTTGGGGGACGATAATGACGACATTGGGGATTCTGAGGGATTTGACGCCCCACGAACTGCATCGTATATTTAATCCATGCCTTGCCGATCCATACAAATCGCGCTGCTTCTGTCGGTTGCCTGCTTGCTTGCGGTCGAATCCGGGCAACTGCGCGACCACGTACGGCACGAGGTGTCTAATGGTTACTCAGCCGAAGTTGCTGAGGAAATCGAGACAAGTGATTGCTCGACGGATCCTATAGCAATCGGTGAGCCTCTTTTTACTGTTGAAATAGGCTCATTTCTAAGACGGCTCGAATCAACGAGCCTTCCAGAAGGCTACTTTCGCGGGCCGCCGTCGTTTCAACGCGGCCCTCCTCTTAGCTAGCATCGGCTTGCCTTTATTTTGGCAAGCTTGTTCCTGAGTCCAGTTTGCGCAAATTGAATCACTCGCAATTTCGCGGGCCTGCGACTGGGATTCTAGAAAGTACGGTTTTTTCCTTCCGCATTGCATGCGGTCACTGTGCTCGGCCTTAGATTGTCACCTGAAAGCTGATCGCCGCAATGTCAGAACGAAAATCGAAACTTTAGTCCAACGTATAGAAAGAACAGTTTTACCGTTCACCTGCGAGCAAAAATGTCGATAAATCCAATAACACGGCTTTATTTAGTTGTATCGGTTCGGAAGAACGATGTAACGAAACGAAGTTTTACCCAAGTTGGATTAGTCAGATTGGAGGCCTTGGGCCCATCCAAGGCAGTCAACGAAGAACGGGCGGAATAAATTAGCGATTCGCACATCCCCCCTTGGCGGAATTGGGAAAAAGGGATTTTGCGTAGGGCTAAAAAGTTAGGAGGCAATGTGCCAATTTTTTTTAATTCGCAGAGCATCTTTGGCAGATTTCGCCAATCACCGATGCTGCCGTGAAGTCAATCGCTGTCGACAAGGGACCAAAATCGCAATTAAGCCGCGACTGTCCTTAAGATAGGCGGCCATTACCTGCTGCAAACATTTCCTCTCGCAACCCACCCTCCCTCCGATATCCCACCCTCCCCGCTAAATACTCCGGGACCCGTACCGGAAATCAACTAACTAGCAACAAAGTAATGAAAGTTTCACCGATCCCCACAATTCTCCTGGCATTGTTTACCCTTACACTCCCCGCCTGTACCAAGACCAATGGCCAGCCGTCCAGCGAGCAGCAGCACGAGGAAGCCGAGCAAGAGGAGCAAGAGGAGGGGCATATAATCTTGGTGACAAGTCCTGTCATCAAAGACGTCATCAGCACTCAGCGTTATGTTTGCCAGATTCACTCGCGACGCCATATCGAGGTTTGCGCACTTGAGGGAGGATACCTCGAAAAGATCGCTGTAAAAGAGGGTCAAGCCGTAAAGCAGGGTGAATTGATGTTTAAGATCCTCCCCGTTCTTCATCAGGCCAAACTGGACGCCGATGTGGCCGAGGCCCAATTAGCGCAAATTGAGCTCAATAATTCTCAGAAGCTGTTTGCGGCCCGGCAAGTCTCGGATCAGGACGTAGCGCTGGCCCAGGCTAAACTGGCCAAGGCCCAAGCCAATGTGGATTTGGCGCGGGCCGAACTGAACTTCACTAATATCATAGCCCCTTTCGACGGGATCGTTGGCCAACAGCTCAATCAGCAGGGGAGTCTAATCGAGGAGGGGGATGTCCTGACGACGTTCTCTGACAACAGTGTGATGTGGGTCTACTTCAACGTACCTGAGGCCCGCTACCTCGATTATAAGTCTAGCATGGATCAAAATGAGGATATGAATATCGAACTGATACTGGCCAACGGTAAAACGTTTCCCCAGTCAGGGACAATCGGCGCGATCGAAGCCGATTTCAATAACGAGACTGGCAACATCGCCTTCCGCGCAGATTTCCCGAACCCGGATGGCTTATTGCGTCATGGTCAGACCGGCACAGTATTGATTAACCGCCTCGAGAAAAACGCGGTCGTCATCCCCCAGCGGGCGACTTTCGAGATCCTCGACAAGCGTTATGTTTTCCTCGTCGGTGAAGATGGTGTCGTTCATCAGCACGCGATCAAAATCCGAAATGAAATGGAAGATATCTTTGTGATCCAGGAGGGCGTCAAAGCGGGCGACAAGTTCGTTTTCGAAGGAGTCCGGCAGGTTCGCGACGGTGAGAAGGTGGAATTTGAGTTCCGTGCATCGGAAGAAGTTCTTAGTAACTTAAAGAATGATGCAGAATAGGAACCGCTTCTGATGTTCACTAAATTTCTACATAGACCCGCGCTGGCGATCGTCATCTCGCTGATCCTTCTGTTCCTGGGAGGGCTGGGGATTGCGACCCTCCCGATCGCACAGTTCCCCAACGTCGCGCCACCGACGGTTTATGTCTCCATTGCTTATCCCGGTGCCAGTGCCAACGTCTTGGTCGACTCGGTCCTGATTCCCTTGGAGCAATCCATCAACGGCGTCCAGAACATGCGTTACATGGTCTCGGATGCTACGAGTGCCGGCGAGGCAACGATCCGCATCTTCTTCGAGCCAGGTACTGACCCAAACATCAATGTTGTGAACGTGCAAAATCGGGTCAACATCATGCTGAGCCGGCTCCCACCCCTGGTGGTGCGCGAGGGTATCCTCGTCAGCCAAGTTGTGCCGAGCATGTTGATGTATCTGAACCTTTACAGTAAGGATCCGAACACCGACCAGAAAGATCTTTTCAACTATGCCAACATCTACGTCATGCCCGTGCTCAAGCGGATCCAGGGCATGGGTATCCCCACCAATCTCGGCAACCGAAGTTTTGCGATGCGAATTTGGTTGAACACCGAGCGTATGCGAGCTTACAACATCTCTGTTGAAGATGTGATGGAGGCCGTGGGGGAGCAGAGCATAATTGGTTCGCCCGGCCGCCTCGGTCAAGCCACGGGCATGACCTCACAGTCGAAAGAGTACGTCCTGACCTATATCGGGCGGTATAACAAACCGGAGCAATATGAAAACATCATTCTGCGGGCCAAGCCGAATGGTGAAATTCTGCGGCTCAAAGACATCTGCGTCCCCCCCCAAGACCAGCAGGTCAACGTTAAAGGCTCAGGGAGCGAGCACGCAGACAGTGTCGACGGCGGAGAAATACATGCAGCTGCTGAAGGCGGGCATGGGAACAAGACCAAAGGTGAAGAGGAACGCTCCGGCATTGAGCTCGGCTCCGAGTTCTTCGACATTTACTCCGATGTCGATGGTCACCCCGCGGCATCCATCGTTCTCAAGCAATCTCCTGGCTCCAACGCAGCCGCGGTCATTGAAGAAATTAAAGCGGAGCTCGAGGAAATGAAGAAGTCCTTCCCTCCTGGGATGGACTATGAGATCGCCTACGACGTCTCCAAATTCGTAGACGCCTCGATCGAAAAAGTGCTGCATACCCTGCTGGAGGCTTTTATTTTGGTGTCTCTGGTAGTCTACATGTTCCTCGGAGACTTGCGTTCCACATTAATACCTACCCTGGCGGTTCCGGTATCGTTGATCGGAACCTTTTTTGTTTTGAGTTTGATGGGCATCTCGATCAACCTAATCACCTTGTTCGCAATGGTTCTAGCGATCGGCGTCGTCGTGGACGACGCGATCGTAGTGGTCGAAGCCGTCCATGCCAAGATGCACGAAAAGCACCTTTCTCCCTACATGGCGAGCATGGAGGTGCTTCACGAGATAAGCGGCGCGATCATCGCTATCACTCTGGTGATGACGGCAGTCTTCGTTCCGGTAACCTTCGTTTCTGGGCCGATCGGCGTTTTCTACCGTCAGTTCGGTATCACGATGGCCTCGGCGATCATTCTCTCCGGCGTGGTCGCCCTGACGCTCACGCCGGTCCTGTGTGCGATGATTCTCAAGCCCCACTCCGACGCCGACCAGCAGCAAGAGAAAAAACGGCGCGGATTTCGGACCATTCTACTGTATGTTTTGCTCGGGTTGCCGATCCTGATGGGGATCACTTATCTGGCCTACATCCTGTGGGGGCCGATTGGGTTACTGCTGATTTTCGTGCCCTTCGTGCAGCGTCCCTTTAGCCGCCTTGTCGATGCGGTCACGAATGTTTATGCCGCGTTCCTGCGGCCAGTTGTCACGCGACGCTTGCTGACCCTAGCCGTCGTCGGATGCTTTGCTTTCGGCATTTTTGTTGTCAACACGCAACTCTCGGCCGGTTTTATCCCGGGCGAGGACCAGGGCATCATCTACGCCGTTCTTCAGACTCCACCCGGCTCGACGCTTGAATACACTAACGCCAAATCACTCGAGCTGGAAAAAATTGCCAAGGAGGTCGAAGGAGTCACTTCCGTCACCTCGGTAGCTGGTTACGAGGTCCTTACCGAGGGCCGGGGCTCGAATGCGGGAACCGCTATCATCAACCTGAAAAACTGGTCTGATCGCAAGCAGACCGCGCGCCAGATCATAGTGGAGCTCGAGGAAAAATGTCATGAGTTGAGTAATGTCAAGCTCGAATTCTTCGAACCCCCTGCGATACCCGGCTTCGGTGCAGCCGGGGGGGTCTCCCTGCGAATCCTCGATAAGACCCAATCGAGCAAGGCCGACTACAAGCGACTCGGAGAAGTGACTGACAAATTCATGGCTGCCTTGGAAAAGCGCAAGGAAGTGACAAGCCTGTTCACCTTCTATGCCGCCGACTACCCGCAGTACGAGCTAGTCATCGACAACGACGTGGCTATGCAGAAGGGTGTATCGATCGAACAAGCACTGGAAAACCTCAACATCCTTATCGGCAGCACTTACGAGCAGGGCTTCATTCTCTTCAATCAGTTTTACAAAGTCTACGTCCAGGCATGGCCGGAGTTCCGGCGATACCCCGAAGATATGGAAAATATGTTTGTCAAAAACGAGAGTGGGGAAATGGTCCCCTATTCTTCATTCATGACGATTAAGAAGGAGCAGGGGCTCAACGAGATCACCCGGTATAACTTGTACCCCTCTGCCGCGATTCAAGGTTCGCCGGCTGAGGGCTTCAGCAGTGGTCAAGCCATCCAGGCGATCCGAGAGGTCGCCGCCGAGACGCTGCCTCGGGGTTATGACCTCGGGTGGGAAGGAATCTCCTGGGACGAGTCAAAAAAGGGGAACGAGTCGGTTTACATCTTCCTGATCGTCGTAGCCTTCGTCTATCTGGTACTCGTCGGTCAATATGAGAGCTTTGTCCTTCCGCTTGCGGTGGTCCTGTCGCTGCCGATCGGGATCTTCGGTTCCTTTTTGTTCCTGCAGGCCACGGGTTTGGCAAACGATGTCTGGGCCCAGATTGGTCTGATCATGCTGGTCGGCCTCTTGGGCAAGAACGCGATTTTGATCGTCGAATTCGCAGTGCAACGGCGCCAACAGGGGCTAAGCCTCGCGGAGGCGGCCGTCGAAGGCGCAAAACAGCGTTTTCGGCCGATTCAGATGACCTCCTTCGCCTTCATCGCCGGCCTTATTCCGTTGGTCGTTGCCACTGGCGCTGGGGCGATCGGAAACCGAACCATTGGCACGACGGGAGTCGGCGGGATGCTGCTGGGCACTATAGTCGGGGTCTTAGTGATCCCAGGTCTTTATTACATTGTCGGCAAGGCTGCCGATGGACGTAGTTTAATCAAGGATGAACACGATGAACCACTTAGCGAAATATTCGAACGCGAAGCGTAAGAACCGCCTTCTTTCGACAGCGATAATAGTTAGCGCTCTGCTGGTTTTGCCGGGCTGTGGTATTCCACCGCTCCGTAGGGCGGATTGTGGAGCCCCTTTGCCGCATACTTTTTCCCGGTTCTGGACCATGCAGAATGTCGCAACCGGTTCAGAGGCGGATGCCGACAATTCGGGAGTTCAATCTGCCAGCTTCGTGTCGGAAACCGAAAGCGAACTCAAGCCGATTCCTTCGGCTGATACTGCCACTTCCCGAGATAGTGGAGCTACGAGTGCCGAAACTTTGCCCTCGTACCCGAAAAGCGAAACTGCCAGCGAGGATGCTCAACAACCTAGTCCCGAGGAACTTCCTCCGAGCTTTGACAGCGATACGACGAGCTTGCTCGAACTTCCGGATAGTTGCGAAAACTCAGCGCAGCTCTCCTTTTGCCAATTTTTCGACGACCCGGTCCTCACAAGCTTGATCCATCAAGCCCTGGCTGGCAACCAGGAATTGAAGATCCTAACCGAAGATATTCGCATCGCCTCTAACGAGGTTCGGGGACGCAGGGGGGAACTCTTTCCCTTTTTCGGTTGGGGAACCCGAGCAGGGCTAGAGAAGCCAAGTCTCTTCACCCCTCAAGGTGCCGTCGAAGCTCAACTCGAGGTTCTTCCTGGCAAAGGCTTTCCTGATCCGCTGCCCAATTTTCTGGTCGCCACCGACATTACTTGGGAAGTCGACATCTGGAGAAGGTTGCGAAACGCGCGAGACGCGGCAACGCTTCGCTATCTGGGCTCAGCGAACGGTCGGAACTATATCGTCACCCGTCTGGTCGCTGAAGTTGCCGAGAATTATTACGAGCTGCTTGCCCTCGACAACCAAATGCTGACGCTAGACAGGACCATCGAGATCCAACAAAAGAGCCTGGAGCTCGCTAAAGCCATGAAGGCAGCGGCTCGTGGCACCGAGTTGGCAGTACAGCGTTTCCAGGCCGAGGTCAGCAAGAACCAGAGCGAAAAGCTGATCATCCAGCAGCGAATCGTTGAAGTCGAAAACAAGATTAACTTCACACTCGGTCGCTACCCGCAGCCTGTCGAACGAATCTCCACAGATTACATCAATCTGAATCTGCATGCGCTGAGAGTTGGGGTGCCCTCGCAACTACTTCGCTACCGCGCCGACATCCGCGAAGCCGAACGCGAGGTGGCAGCAGCAGGACTCGACGTTCGGGTCGCCCGCGCCCGCTTCTTTCCTTCTCTAATTCTCAGCGCAGGCGCCGGATATGAGGCTTTCAACACCAGGTATCTGTTCTCGAGCCCGGATTCCTTGATCTACGGCGTTGCAGGTAACTTGGTTGGTCCGTTGATTAATAAGAGTGCGATCCGAGCTGATTACATGACAGCGAATGCCATGCAATTGCAGGCTATTTACAACTATCAGCGAACCGTCTTGAATGCTTACACAGAAGTCGTCAACCGGATCTCCAAGGTAGAGAACTACGCCAAGAGCATCGAGGCCAAGAAGCAGCAGTTGGCTTCGCTTGAGTCCTCGGTCGAGAGCGCCACGAAGCTCTTTCAGACTGCCCGTGGCGAATACCTGGATGTATTACTGTCACAGCGAGACATGATGGAGGCCAGGATGATTTTGATCGAAACCAAACAGCAACAACTCTCCGCCATCGTCAATGCCTATCAAGCCCTTGGAGGCGGTATGATGCCTAACGCAATAAACCTATTCGCTGGCGCTTGCCCGGCGTATGTAGTGTCGTCATCGCCACAACCCGAAGCGATTCCGACGATCCCCGAGCCGACGCCCGATCCAATCCCAGAACTTCGACAGTCGGATCTCGATGATTCACAAGCAGCTGATGAAAGGAGCCCCCAACTGCTACCTCCTGCCGAGCCATTGGCTGAATCAGGTCCACTATTGAACCATTCCGTGGCGATTTGAGAGCCGAAATGTGCCCTGTTCGCCCACTTGGCACCGGTACAGGTAGAGAGTTCAGTTGACCGACCAAGAAAAAATAGCTGAATCGGTATGCTGCCACTCCGTTTTGGCACTCTCTAGATGCTCCTTTAGCGCTTGTGAAATTCTCAATGGTCGTTCGATAACAAAATTCGACTTGAGCGTTGAAGCAGCGTGAATAGTCATCCAAGCCAGAGCGAACGACGCAGCGACGGTTGCGATCGATTCATTAAACCAATTGGTCGTGTTGCTCACGGCGAGTGTCCCCGCATTGCTTGTTGCCATTAAGAGCAGATTCAGGCCCAAAGTTGCTGCCCTCGCCTGTAACCAGCGTTGCGGGTCGAACCAGGCGACGATTAATGCGGCGGATAGGATTGCGGTATGATGCCCCGTGAATGCGGGGTAGTTGAGATAAACAAAGGTCCAATTCCAAAACGTGTAGCCGCAAATCCAAACAAATGGGACATTATATCGAAGCGTTTGATGTTGACTGGTGCGATCAACTAGTGTGTGTCGCACAGAAAACGGCAACGTAGCAATTAAGAGAATACCTGCCAGCGCGTTGAAACCGTGCGCGATTCCGCCCCCCTGGATGTCCAACACGAGCGCCTCCAGGATGTTTGCCACCAGTAGCCAGGCAATCGTGAGGCGTAGCCAGGGCTTGTCTCCCATCGGGGTGAAACGCAGCCAACTGGCCCAGCTTACGCAAAACATCACGCTGTAGATCTTGATCCACACGAACAAGTCAAAGCTATTGGTCTTCAGCCAGTAGGGGGTAAGCGCCAGCGGCACGAACAGAAAGAGTGTCCACAAAACGGGCAGCCTGCTGCGGGAAACCAAATCTTGTGCCCCGAAGAACACCATCGTCATCACAACCACCACCAGTAGTTGCCACATGATCGCTCTCCCTCAAGGGATAAACCACAGGAATCAGCCCTGGACGACACAGCGTCGAAAAACTTTGGGGCCGAATACTAAGGTGTGAAGCGAACGATAGGGGCAGGCGTTACATAAAACAGAAATTTACGATGGGATGCACGATAAGGAGCGAGAAAAACATGCTGTGCGCAGCAAGGCAGTTGGGTTGAGATAGATCAAAAGCTTGAGGGACCCTGTTCCAAGGAATAGGGCCCCTCGTGTTTGGTTTGTGTGTTCAAACGAATGACGCGGCAAATCACTCTGCAGCGGCGGCCGCTTTTTCTTCTTTTGGTGGCATTTTGAGCCGTTCAGCGGCGAGCGCTTCCGCCACGCCAGATACGTCTTTAGCACCGACGGGGACATGGATACTGGAATCCTCGAAGTCTTTGCCTACGGGTTCAAACTCTCCTCCCAGATGTTCAGCTAGGAAGGCTTCGGTGACCGCGTTGAACGACATGCGGTTTTGCTCACCGGCGAAGCCGTGGCCTTCGTCGGGGTAGAGGACGTAGGTGACTGGGATGTTCTTTGCCTGCATCGCTTCGACGATTTGGTCGGCCTCGATTTGCGTTACGCGGGGGTCATTGGCACCCTGGCCAATTAGCAGTGGGCGTTCGATCTTGTCGACCAGCGTGAGGGGCGAACGTTCCAATAGCTCAGCTTTTCCCTCTTCGGTGTCGACATCCCCCACGCGAACCTTCATCACTGGCATGAAGGGCACCCAATAGGGTGGGATGTTCTCCAGCAAGGTAACCAAGCTTGATGGACCGACGATGTCGACTCCGCAGGCGAACACATCGGGTGTGTACGTCAGCCCGACCAGGGTCGCGTAGCCCCCGTAGCTGCCACCCATGATGGCGACCTTATCACGATTGGCGATTCCCTCGTCGACGGCCCAGTTGACGGCGTCGATCAGATCGTCGTGCATTTTACGGGACCATTCGCCGTTGGCGGCGTTGGTGAAGTTCTTGCCAAAACCGGTTGAGCCACGGTAGTTGACGCTCAGGACTGCGTAGCCACGATTGGCCAGCCATTGATGGCTGCTGTTGAAGCCCCATTCATCGCGGGCCCAGGGGCCACCATGAACATCGAGCACTAGTGGAAGTGGCTTGTCGGGCACGCCATCGCCGTCGGGATCGCTGCCTGGTGGTAGCGTGAGATACGATACCAGATTCATTCCGTCGCGACTTTTGATCACGGGGGTGTGCATCTTGGAGAACTGGTACCTATCGAGATCGTCGCGACTATTGAATAGGAAGCGGGCTTTTTTGTTCGCGCGGTCGTAAAGATAAAACTTGATTGGCCCGTCATCGAGCATGAACGCGACGGTCCAATACTTGTCGTCGAGCGTACGGCTGGTCATAATCACCTCGCCATCTTCAACGGTTTCCAGATAATTGAGATCAGCGCGAATCGCCTCGTCGAGAATCTTCCACTCGTCGCGGGTGTAATTGAAGCTCACGGCTTGAATTGTTTTTTCAGTGGGATGGACGATCATGCTACCTACATCAGCACGGGGATCCTCGGCTACCAGTTTTTTATCGCCTGACTCCAGATTGATTGCGAACAGGGCACCTGTATCACGATCACGGCTATCTTGCAGATAAAGCACATTGCCCGATTTATCGAAGCCAGCCGGCCCAGTGTTCATGGCGTCCTCGGGTCCGGTGGCAATGAATTCTTCCCATTCGGCGCCTTCGCCGGTGTTGCCTGCCACCTTGGGCTTCATCAGAACCGTGCCCCCCTCGGGGGTATAGTTAAAGGCAAAGCGGACATCGAAGTCGTCGTCAGTTACATAGGCTGCGACACCTTCGTTCTGCTGCACGAGTTCCCGGTCTCCCGTGAGTATGTTTACGCGGTAGATATCGTGTAGTTGGGGAATTCGGTCGTTGAGGCCCACTAGTATTTCCGTCGGAAACTTCTGGCTGACGTCTTGGACCTGGGCGTGGATATTGTCGAGCGGCGTGAGGTCCTTGGTTTCGCCGCTGGCCACGTCGGTGACATAGATGTGCCAGTTTTCGTCTCCCGCTTTGTCCTGCGAGTAGATAATGTGATCGCCCGTGTAGGCCCAGTAATGTCCGCGGATGTCGCGAACTTTGTCCTTGGTTACCGGCTTGGCTTTTTCAAGATCATCTATGGGTGCTACCCACACATTCAATATTCCATCAACTGGAGCTAGGTAGCTGAGCCATTTTCCATTGGGACTGACGCGGGCGCCGGCACGTTGGGGGTTGCCGAACAAAACACTGCGGGGAATCAAGATAGGCTCCTCGGTTGAAGTGGAAGTGGTTGGTTTTGAGCTTTCGGTGGCGGACTCCTCGGCTGATGCAGCTGGCGACAAAGTCGCGTAGGACACTAGAATCGCCGGAATCAACGCGCCTAGCAGAGCAACTCGGGGATTTAGAGTGGGAATTATAGTTAAAAATCGCTTCATGGCAGATACTCCAGCTACGTGGATCGCTAAGGTGTTTTGGCTATTGTTCCCGCTTTCGAAAAAACTTCAAGCGGAAAGCGGAGGGCTTTATGGGGAAGTAATTCAATTTTGGAAGTCCCCAGAGTACACTATTGACCGGCTTCTGCCCCGTTTTTCGCATTTGCAGTGACGCCCGCACAGTCATTGTGTTCCTATATGTCTACGGATTCAAACCACAATCGTTCGCTTCGTATCTTGCCGAGTTCCTGGCCATTGCTCCTAGTGGTGGTGTTTATGGTCGCGGGAATTCTGACAGACCATCTGTGGGGCCAGAATCTTGGCATGGACCCAGTCACCTGGTGGCTCATCGCGGTTGGGGCCACCTCAGCGACGATGACCCTGCTAAATTTTGGCCATACTCAGATTTCGGTGGTTGCTCTTCTGCTAGCGGTTGGGGCACTTGGAGGAACCTGGCACCACTACCGTTGGAATACAGTTTCGGGCAACGAGATATCTCGATATGCGCCGGCCTTGGCATCGCCTGTTTGCGTGGAGGCGATTGCCACAGGTCCAATACATCATTCTCCAGCCGCAGAGACCAATCCACTGCGCGCGATTCCCTCCGAGCCTCAAAGCCAGCTTTTCGTTCTAGTCACGCGAATTCGTGACGGAACCACTTGGCAAACCACGAATGGCAGAGCTCGAGTACGAATCAATGGCACTCTCAGAAAAATCGTACCAGGCGAACGCTTGCTGATCTTTGGAAAATTGGGGAAATCGCGACCCGCGATTAACCCAGGGCAATACGACTATGCCGCGGCTGAACGATCCGCCGACAGACTTTGTGAGCTATACACTGGTTCGCCAGAGTGCGTAACGGTTGTTGAGCATGCGAGTACGTTTTCGCCAGATCGCTGGCTGGCCGCGATTGGTAACAGATGTCAATCACAGCTAGAACGCTACGTAGGTTCGTCGAGTGGCCCCATTGCCCAGGCTCTTCTGCTGGGAACTCGCTCGGAACTTTCAGACGAGACGTTAGAATCTTTTATGAAGACGGGGACTATCCATTTGTTGGTGGTCTCGGGCTTGCATGTTGGCCTCTTGGCAGCAGCTGTGTGGTTGATCCTGAAAGCCTTTCAGGTTTCGCAGAAGTGGAGCTTGCTGGCGACGGCCTTACTGATAATTCCTTATGCGGCGATCGTCGGCGGGGGACCCCCTGTCGTACGGGCGAGTGTCTTGGTGTTGATGACCCTATTGGGAATCGCGGCATCACGTTCGGCATCGGTAATCAACCTCCTCGCGGCATCCGCATTGGTCGTGCTCGCGATCAATCCAGGCGAGGTCTTTCGAGGGGGCACCCAACTGAGTTTTGTTGGTGTGGCGGTCGTGGTTGGATGTGCAAGATCTGGAATGTTGCAAAGCACCCCTGATCCACTCCAGAGAATGATTGCCAGCTACATGACTTGGCAAGAATTAACGATTCGTTGGTTTCTCAGTCGTTTCAAGGCGCTGGCAATCGCATCGTTTCTCGTTTGGGTTCTGGTAGCGCCTCTGGTGCTGTATCATTTCAATATCATCACTCCCAGTGGTTTTCTGATTACGCCTGTGCTGTGGCCCTTCGTGGCGGTGGCACTGGTTGCAGGATTGGGAGTTTGCACGGTCGGCTTTGTCTTTCCACCGGTCGCTTGGCTGCTGGGCCTAATCTGTGGCTATTCTTTGCTTGTCACCGAAAGCACTGTCGGGTGGGCCAGTCAGTGGAAGTGGGGACATGCCTACGCCCCTGGTCCACCACTGTGGTGGTTGATCGTATTCTATGGTGGACTGGCTATGATGGCGGTCGTACCACAATTTCAATTCCAGACTAAGAGGTTCATTGCGATAGCCGCGCTTTGGGTGGCCGTTGGCTTCGGAGCTGCTGCCTGGCATCCCAAACACGAAGACGAATTGCGCTGCACTTTCTTAGCGGTCGGACACGGCACTTGCGTTGTGTTGGAATTCCCAGGGGGACAAACTATGCTCTACGATTCGGGGAGCCTTGGTTCGCCTGAGAGTGCTGCCAACATCGTCTCGGGTTTTCTTTGGTCGCGGGGCATTTCGCACATTGATGCGATTGTCGTTTCTCATGCAGACGTGGATCATTACAACGCAGTTCCGGGGATATTGGAGCGTTTTGATGTTGGGGCCGTGTATGTGTCTCCGTTGATGTTCGATCCTTGGGCGAATGACGGAGACCTCACTGCTCCCAACTTTCTCAAACAGACCATTATCGACGCAGATGTTCACCTGCGAGAAGTGTGGATGAACGACCGACTACGAGTTGCTGATTCCGACATTTCAATCGAAATTCTTCACCCGCCTCGACTTGGCGTGCCCGGCCGAGACAATGCCAACAGTATCCTACTGGCGGTGGAATTTGCCGACACCCGGATTCTGCTCCCAGGGGACCTGGAGTCGCCGGGGATCGAAGGTGTCCTGGCAGAACCCGCTCTGGACACAGATATTTTGCTTGCCCCCCACCATGGAAGCCGGTTCAGCGATCCTCCCGGGTTTGCGGCCTGGTGCACTCCGGACTGGGTAGTCATGAGTGGCGGGCCCTCGGTCGACTACACAAGCTTTGCTTCGAGTTCTTATCAAGCTGCGGGGGCAGAAATCTTACATACAGCCCAGTGCGGGGCAGTGGAATTTAAGATAGGTCCCAACGGCGTAAGCCGGCAACTTTTCCTGGGAGATTAGAGAAGTTGTCACTATGGTCATCAAAACTTCGGTAAAGCACGCAAATTACCAGCCTGGCTCAAATGCTAGCCCGCGGGAGTTTCTATTTTTTTACCCAATATCTGACCTTGCGGCCTAGCACATTAACTGCATATTTCCTATGCTGTCGGCATATAATTAAGAATCAGTCTCAATTACATTTAACCCTCGATAAGTACGATTTTCAACTTCTCGAGCTCAAACTTGCGTCGAAGGATTTGCATAGTCCTCACCGAACATCTCACCTGTAATGCACAAAGGAGCCACTGCAGTGTCAACTGATAAACCAAGTGAGCCCTCTCAAAGCTCCCGCAAAGTCACTGAAATGCAAAACTCTATCAAGCAATCTGGCACGGCTGCAGTCGCTGCAGCCAATGCCGCCTACTTGCGTGGCAAGCAGGCCTTTGAAGAATTGGGCATGAACTGGCCCATCGTCATCTGGATCGCGCTAGTGCATATGTTAGCTGTTGCCGCGCCGTTCTTTTTTAGTTGGCCAGCGTTGATCACTTGCATCCTCTTGGCATTTGTTACGGGCAGCCTTGGTGTCTGCATGGGATATCATCGCTTGTTGACTCATCAGAGTTTTCAGACTTACCGACCGATTCGCTGGCTATTGGCATTCTTGGGTGGTTTGTCTGGCGAAGGTTCGGCACTCACATGGGTGGCTCAGCATCGTAAGCATCATGCGTTCAGTGATGAAGATGGAGATCCCCATTCTCCGCGCGATGGCCAGTGGTGGAGCCACTTGCTGTGGTTCATGCCAGACTTTGGTCGCAAATGGCATCGCGAATTGTTGCACCGTTACGCGCCTGATATGGTCAAAGACAAAGTCATGGTCTTGATTCATCACATGTTTTTGCCCTCGCATTTGATACTGGCTGTCGCCCTGTTTCTGATGGGCTATTTCGGTCCTACGAACTGGGGCCTAGGCACTGCCTGGGGCGGTTGGTCGATGGTTTTCTGGGGCTTGGGCGTGCGGATGGTGTACGTGTTGCACGTTACCTGGTTCGTGAATTCGGCCACGCATCTGTGGGGCTATCGCAACTACGAAACCAGTGACGACAGCCGCAACCTCTGGTGGGTTGGCCTGTTAGCCTGGGGTGAAGGTTGGCACAACAACCATCACGCCTATCAACGCGTCGCCAGCCAAGGTCATCGCTGGTGGGAAATCGACACCACATACTGGTGCATCCTACTGATGGAAAAGCTGGGCCTCGCTTGGGATGTAATCCGTCTGAAAGACGTTCGCAAGCCGGCCATGTAGCGTGCGAGCGTTCGTGGCTCGAATGAGTATTATTCCCTCTAAATGTCGAAATCCCTAATGATTACAGGGTACTGGCCCGAGACTCGCTGGTTTGCGGGTGCTATCTACCCGCACTTAGTTCCTCAGCGTATGATTTACTACCGAAATCAAGTGAGATTTTCCGCAACTACTTCCACGCGAATGTTTCGCCGGTGATAAGGTTGTAGGCTTCGATGTATTTCTCCCGAGTACGAGCAACTACTTCTTCAGGTAGTTCTGGGGGGGTACTGTTCTTGTCCCAACCACAGTTGGTGAGCCAATCCCGGACGTATTGTTTGTCGAAGGAGGGCTGAGCATGTCCCGGTTCATACAGATCGGCTGGCCAAAAGCGGGAACTGTCCGGCGTTAGAACCTCGTCGATGAGAATCACCTCTCCATCAACGACTCCAAATTCAAATTTGGTGTCGGCAACGATGATTCCTTGCTCATGGGCATGGGCGGCACCTTGTTGATACGTTTCTATACTCATGTGCCGCAATTTATCGGCAAGTTCATGTCCCACGCGTTCGCACATCTGAGAGAAGGTGATGTTCTCGTCGTGATCGCCTTGCTCCGCCTTGGTAGCGGGGGAGAATATCATGGAGGGGAATCGGGAAGATTCTTGCAGGCCAGTTGGTAATTCGATACCACACACTTTGCCTGTATCGCAGTACTCTTGCCAAGCCGAGCCTGAAAGAAACCCGCGAACTACACACTCGATGGGAACGACTTCGGTCTTGCGGACGAGTATCGTGCGACCCGCGAGAGATTCTAGATCGGTCCCCACTGGCAAATCCATTGCCTCAACGTCAGTTTCCAGCAAGTGATTGGGAATTTTCAGATGATTAAACCAGAAATTGCTGAGTTGAGTGAGCACCCGTCCCTTGTCGGGGATGCCTGTGGGCAAAACCCAATCAAAAGCACTGATCCGGTCAGTGCTCACCAAGAGCAAATTATCACCCAGGTCGTAGACATCGCGGACCTTTCCGCGAGTGACTGAGAAACCTGATAAATCGGTTTGCAAGAGTGGTAGCGACATAGGGAATCCATGGGGAGGCACATGTTATAATTCTGCTGAATTGAAGACCGTCGGATGATAGACTTTAAATATAGCGGAATGCGATATCGGCGTGCACCCCGCCTCGTTGGCATCCCCAACGGCAAGAAGAGTTGTTAGAATAAAGAATTAGGGCAGGCAAGCCGATCCACACGCAACGAGCCAAGTGTGGGCGTACCGGGAAACTCACCTTATGGGACAATTGCGATTTCGACTTCAGGATCCCAGTCGCATTCCGGAAGGTGGCCTGGAACGCATCTATGTAGCTGGAGCCGAGGAAATTCCTTGGGCGACCCGCACACACTGGGAAGGCAACGAGCTAGTTGTCGACCGTTCCAATAGTGAGTCAGGTTGCCTCTTCGTCCCTTGGCTTCTCGATGGCCAAGGCCGATGTTTTCTGGCGACCGCTACTCTCATGGAACGCACATTGCCTTACCAGCTGGAAGTTGAATTGGCTCGAGGATTGATTCAACGGATTCGCAATCGACTTTTCATTTGGCAGTGGCTAGGAATGGAAGTACCGGCACTGCTGCAGGAGCATCTTTCCGATGCCACTCTGCTATTCTCTCGGGCAGCGACGAACCAGGGAGATCCAACGATTGCTGCTGAAAAAGCCAACGAAGCCATCACCCTGGCACTGCGTACCTCGGAGGAATTGGTAGCCGAGTACGCTCGCCAGGCAACCGCTTCGCGATTGCATCAAACCCCTGTTTCGACTCTCATGGGAGTCAGTCTAGGACCGCATCTACCCAGTGTCGAAGTCCGCCGCCGGCTAGTTGAGGCTTGCAACATAGTTCAGCTGCCGATTTCGTGGCGTGCCATCGAACAAAGTGAGGGCAAGCGGAATTGGAAACAGACTGACGACCAGCTCGCCTGGTGCCAAAAGGCGGGACTCAAGGTCTCGGCAGGCCCTTTGCTACAACTTGATGATCGTGGCATCCCTGACTGGATGGTGTTGTGGGATGGCGATTTCGACAACTTGATGAAATTGCTGCTCGATCATGTTCGCGCGGTTGTCACAAGGTATGCGGGTCGAGTCCATCTGTGGTTAGTAGCGTCTCGAATCAATACGGGAAAGATGCTCTCGTTGGAAGAAGAACAACGCCTGCATCTGGTAGCTAATGCGTTAGACTTGGTACGCAGGCTTGATCCACGCACTCCCACCGTGGTATCGTTTGATCAGCCGTGGGGTGAGTACCTAGCGAGCCAGTCGGACGATCTTGCCCCTTCTCACTATGCCGATGCGCTAGTAAGAGCTGATCTGGGTATTTCGGGATTCGCCTTAGAGATTAATGCGGGCTTCGACCCCGGGGGAAGTTTCCATCGTCCCACGATTGAATGGGGAAAACTGCTCGATCAATGGAGTATGTGGGGTCTGCCGCTAATGGTTAGCATCTCGACGGCAAGTGATAGCAATCGCGATCCCAAAGCAAGGAAGAATATCGAAGTGGAACTGCCAATCGGATTTCAGGTGACCGGACAGGACTCCCAGCGGCATTGGGCAGGATCGGTACTACCTTTGCTACTGGCGCGTTCCGCTGTTCAGGTGATTATCTGGAACCAACTTTCCGATGCCGAACCGCATGAATTCCCTCATGCCGGCCTGTTCGATGCCAAACAGAAGGCTAAGCCAACACTTGAAATGATGTGTGACTTGCGCAAGTCGCTGCTATGACGTTTGTTCGGTATTCGAGCGAGAGACCAATCTAGACTCGCTCCAATTCTTCGCCATAGATTGCTTCGGTGCGGGTCGTAAAATGCGGCAGTGCCTGATCCAGGCGGCAGACGTGAATTGCTTCGAGACATTCCGGGGAAAGCCCCGACAAACGAAGTGAGCCCCCTCGTTTGAGCACGCGCTTGTGCAACATGACCAATTGTCCCATCATCTGACTGGGAAGGAAATCGACGTAGTCCATTTCCAGCACGAGTCGATAGACAAAGTGTTGGTCCAACAGAGACCACAAGCGGTCAGCAAGATTGTCGAATGGTTCATCCGTGGGTGTTAACTGCACGATTAACCAATCGGGTCCACGATCGATTCTCATGGCATTGCTCCAGTCTTGGTTCCGTCCAAACATGCCGCCAGGAAGAGCCGCCTACGGCAGCCTGTTTTGGGCGTAGATTATAAAGAGAAATCCTTCTCAACTGCTCCCCCTGTATTCATTCTATACCTGCATGCATTCCTGGGACAATAGAAATCTACCGAATCTTTATTTTCTGAAGAGTGATGTAGGTGAATGAGTTAGGGGAAATCTCGCTCAAAAGCAAATAGCGATCTACTTTCAACTCGCCAGCTCACAATGTCCAGCTAGCATTTCGCCTTTCAGCTTTTTCCTTCGATCATATTTGCGATCGTATGTCGGGCGACTTCTAGTGCCTCAGAAAGTCGCTCGGGTTCCTTACCGCCGGCTTGAGCTAAATCGGGACGTCCTCCTCCGCCCCCTCCCAGTGCTTGGGCTACAGGTTTGATCCAATTACCAGCATGGCCACCAAGTGCCTGTAGGTCTTTCGAGATACCAGCCACAAGTGTAACTTTGTCGTCTCCCTCGGTTGCGGCTAGCAGAACGGCGCTTAAGGAAACCTTTTGGCGGATTTGATCGATCAATTGCCGCATCAAATTCGCATCGGCCGTAGGTGCCTCGGCCACCACAACTTGGACATCTCCCACTTTTGTCGCTTCCGCCAGAAGCGCATCGGCCGACAAGGGTCCAGCCGCTGCACGTTGGGCCAACCGGTCGCGCAAGGCAAGGACCTCTTCATTGAGGGCGACAACTCGCTCAGGAACGGCCAGGGGTGAGACGGACAGCATTTTGGCGACTTGTGTGAGAATCTCTTTTGCTTGAGAGGGCTTCGGCTCTTCCGAGCTGAGGTTGGTCGCCATTTCTCCCGCATCGGAGTTGGGAAGGACTCCTCCTGAGGTGAGTAATTTCTTGAGATCACGCTGCTTCTCAAGTAAATCGGAGACATTTGAGGCCAGGGCCAGTTGAGCACATCCAATAGTTTCTGATGCGCTACGAACGGCTGTGCAGACTTGATCGGAATATTGAGTCGCCTGCGGACCTGTGAGTGCCACGATTCGCCGAGTCCCCGCAGAGACCCCTTCTTCGCTAAGTACTTCAAACGCCTCAACCTCTGCGGTATTGTCCAAGTGGGTGCCACCGCAAAGCTCTTTGCTGAAGCTACCCATGGATACCATCCGCACGGGGTCGGGATACTTCTCTCCGAAGAGCATCATTGCTCCCTGCTTGCGAGCCTCAGCCAGCGGCAAAGTTTCCCACTTTACCGGCTTAGCTTCATCTACATGTTTATTCACATCTTGCGTAATGGCACTTATTTGCTCGGCAGTCACTGGGCTGAGGTTGGTAAAGTCGAACCGGAGCCAATCGCAGTCCACCTTGCTTCCCTGCTGTTGAGCGTGGGTGCCTAAGTGTTTTTGCAAGGCATGATGGAGGATGTGCGTGGCAGAGTGAGCTCGGCGAATTCCCTGGCGTCTGTCGGTATCCACGATCGCTTGGACGGCATCCCCCTCGCGAATGACTCCCTTGGTGAGCTGCCCTAAATGGACAATCAATTGCCCGTCTTTATGGCTATCAGAGACCTGGAATTCGAAATCTTTGCCGATAATCTTGCCGGAGTCCCCAACCTGGCCGCCACTTTCTCCGTAAAAGGGAGACTGATCCAGCACAACCCGCACGGCTTTGTGACTCAGGTCGTCGAGTTGATCGCATAGGTGATCATCAGGCGACTCGCCGACCACGATTCCTTTCACGACGGCGGCGGCTTCAGTGGTTTCATAGCCCAGAAAAGGGGTGCTGTGGAGTGCATGCTTTAGCGAATCGAGTGGCCCTTTGGCCCCCATCACTGTGTGCTGCACTTTGCCGGAAGCTTCGCCATGAAGTTCCATCGCGCGGGTGTAGCCCTCCCAGTCGAATGTGAGATTGTGCTCGGCGGCGAGTGCTTCGAATAGCTCAGGAGGGACCCCAAAAGTCTGGTAAAGTTCTGCGGCAACACCCCCCTCGACCTTCACGCGGTTTTCCTTCCGCATGTCTTCAAAGACACGGTCAATCCTGTTCAGTCCCGCGTCAATGGTGCCAAAGAAATTAGCTTCTTCTTGTTGAATCACGCTCGCAACGCGTTCGGTAGTTTCGGTGAGTTCTGGATAGGCACTCCGCATGGCCTCGACCACAAATGGTACTAGTTTGAACAGAAACGGATCGCGGAGTCCCAACTGGTGCCCATCAAGCACAGCCCGCCGAAGCAGGCGTTTGACCACATACTTTTCCTTGTTCGCGCCGGGATAGACATTCTCATGGACGGCAAACGTGCAGGCCCGTACATGGTCGGTGATCCGCCGGCAACGTCGGCCCGCGTCGCTGTCGAGCGTGTACTTCACACCGCACACTTCCGCCGCGGCCTGCACAATAGGCATCAAGTTGTCGATGTGGTAATTAGTCGGTACTCCTTGCAACGTCGCCACAGTCCTTTCAAGCCCCATGCCCGTGTCGATATTCTTAGAAGGGAGGGGTCGCAGATTTTCCGGTGGGTCTCCGACTCGATTGAACTGTGTAAAGACCAAGTTCCAAATTTCGACCGACTTGCCTTCATCGGGGTGAAAGTAGATCTCACTACAAGGACCACAGACGCCGTCGGGACCTTGGCTCGGGGCGCTGGCGGGCCAGAAATTCTCCCCTTCGTCGAGACGCTCAATCTTCGCTTTGGCCAGACCGATATCCTTGGCCCATATTTCTCCGGCTTCCTCATCATCGAGATAGACAGTGACAGTCAATCGATCTGGGTTTATGCCAAGCCATTTTTTGTCGGTAAGAAACTCCCACGCCCAGTTAATGGCATCCCGTTTGAAGTAATCGCCGAAGCTAAAATTACCCAGCATCTCAAAAAACGTATGGTGGTAGGCAGTGCGACCGACATTGTCGATGTCGCCGGTCCGAAGACATTTCTGGCAACTAGTAGCACGCGTGTAGTCCAGCTTCACTTTACCGAGAAAGTGATCTTTGAACTGATTCATCCCCGCAGGCGTGAACAGCACCGAAGGGTCCCAAGTGGGAACCAATACGTCGCTGGCCACACGTGTGTGGCCTTTAGTTTCAAAGAACGCCAGATATTTTTCGCGAAGCTCGTCGGTTTTCATGCGGAGTTGGTATGGGGTCAGAATGGGAGAGAAAACCCAAAATATACCGCAGTCTCGGCAGCTGCGGCAGGGCAACTATTCGGACAGGAGGTGGAGTAGCCCTTTAGGCCTCTCGCACCGCAGCACACTGATTCGTATACTCTCGGCTAAGAATTCCATAGCCTGGAGCCTAAATAACATGAATCCTGAAGCAGCCCCTGCACCTGAAGGCCCCCGCTGGCATCCCCTGGAACGCATCGAACGCCGCGTCCTGGGGGTACTTGTGGAAAAGGCAAAGACGACGCCCGATAACTATCCTCTATCCCTGAATGCCTTGGTCAATGGTTGCAATCAGAAAAGTAATCGTTTCCCCCAGATGCAGCTCGACGAAGAGCAAGTTGACAGTGCCCTTGAGAGCCTGCGAAAAGTCGGTGCCGTGGCGGCAATTCAAGGGGATGGGCGAGTCGAGAAATATCGGCATTTGGCCTACGACTGGCTGGGTGTCGATAAGCGCGAACTCGCTGTGATGGCTGAGTTGTTGCTGCGCGGGGCACAGACTATCGGGGAGCTGCGTGCCCGGGCGGCGCGAATGGAGCCGATCTCTGGAATCACCGAATTAAGGCCATTGGTTGAGAGTCTGCGACAGAAGAAACTCATCATCCTATTGACCCCTCCTGGTCGGGGCTGCGTCCTGACTCATGCCCTCTATCAAGATCAGGAACTGGCCAAAGTCCGGGCCGAGCATGGGAATGTCACGGTGGGAGATGAGCCTCTAACCGATGAAGAGGATTCTCCTGCTCCACCACCAGTGCGAACTGCAGCCCCTGCTGCACCCGCGCAGGTCAACCACCGAGAAGACTCAAGTGATCTCAAGCGAGAAATGGCTGAGTTGCGAGAAGAACTCTCAGAGGAAATACAAAATTTGCGGAACGAATTGGACGATTTAAAACGGCAACTGGGCGTGTGAGACGACACGCTTCGCTTCTTCAATCAAATATCTCATCGATCTCACATTCAAATCCTGGCACAACCGGACCACCCATGAGTCTTTTTCCCGCCGAGTAGACTCGGATGTCAGAAGCCGATATGTGACAACTCACGGACTCGTTTTCTGGATCGACGATCCAGACGATCGCACCAGCGGCCAACCAGGCCTTGGTCTTCTGTGCTACCTCATCAGGGCTGTCGTTGGGAGAGAGTACCTCTACTGCCAAGTCAGGCGCGCCCGGCCAATAGGCTTCGGTCGGTTTCGCAGCAGGTAGATGCTCGTTAGCAATAAAAGCGATGTCCGGCGCGCGTACCGTATCGGGATTACACGCGAGCTTGAATCCAGTTTCCGCACCAAAGATCAGACCCATATCATGTTGGCGTACGTAGCTTCCAAGCAATGTGTGCAAATTTCCTAGGACTTCACCATGCCGCCAACCAGAGGGGGACATCATGTTCAATTCTCCGGCAATGAGTTCATAGCGACAGCCATCGCCGGAGCGCAGAAAAAGTTCCTCAGCGGTGACAAGAGTGGAACTGCTCATGCTAAAATTATAACACACTGGGCACGCGATGCCACGCTGGAACAGATCACAGAAGACCGAGGAGGTAGTTAAGCTTGCGATTGAGCTGCCATCGGCGGAGTCGCCCAGAAACCGGCGACGGCACACGCACCTGCCATCGCGGCAAACAACCACATTGAGGGGGTAAACCCGCCCAGATAATCGACGCTGACACCCATCACCACTGGGCCGACGGCGCTGGCTCCGACGGCGGCAGTGAGTGAGGTGCCACGAATCTTCCCCAAGTGGGTTCGACCAAAATAGCGAGCCCAAGCTGTACCTGCGATCACGGATTTTATCCCTTGGCCACATCCATAGGTCCCGTATCCCAAGATAAGCGATTGTATGTCAGCAGCAGTCGCAAGCACTACACATCCCAATCCGATCAGTGCCATCGCGGTTACCAATAGCCACCGCATCGCCAAACGATCTGCCAAGACTCCTCCCACGATCTGTGTGGCTGCCATGGCCAAGGCCACCGAACTGACTGCTACCGTAGAGTCCTGTGCGGTGAAACCACGGGCACGAAAAACCGCGACCAGATGGAAGACTAGGCCTGTCCCCACCAGCGACCAGACCGCTGTGGAAATCAAAAGTATCCAGTAGGCACGATGCTGAGTTGTTTC
This sequence comes from Bythopirellula polymerisocia, assembly GCF_007860015.1. Taxonomy (GTDB): domain Bacteria; phylum Planctomycetota; class Planctomycetia; order Pirellulales; family Lacipirellulaceae; genus Bythopirellula; species Bythopirellula polymerisocia. Next base: position 328,279 of record NZ_SJPS01000005.1, on the reverse strand, counting down.
GCGAAGCGTTAATTCGTTGCCATAGCTGAACGATTTATGTTTCTTGGCTGCGTGAAACCTGAGCCCGTCGGGTACTTGTCCGATTTCGCGGGGCGACTGACGAAGAAACAGAGCCACTAGTGGCAGGAAACCTCCTACCATAATCGCAGCAAAAACTAGATAAGTGCCTCGCCAACCGACGGCATCAATCAAGCCGACAATCGCGACAGGAACTAGCCCCCAAGCCCCGGCCATCGAAACTTGGGCAATGCTACTGACCAGTCCCAAGCGGCGATCGAACCAAGCAGCCAGAGTATTGTTGGCAAGCAATGTCATTGTTCCGGGACCAAACATCCGCAGCAGCAGAAACGAAATGAACAGCGTTACGAGCCCGCTGGCTTGCGAGGCAAACACACACGCTCCAGCCATTGTGAGAAATCCTACGATCGACATACGACGAATGCCAAAGCGATCGATCAACGAACCGATCGAAGTGAGCGACAGGGCAGCCAACAAGGTTGCGACCAGATAGGTACTAGCCAAGGCAGTATTGCTCAACCCAAATTCAGCGATGAACTGATCGTTAAAGTAACTAACCCCAAAAGTCTGTCCCGGGCTAGTGGCCAGCATCATGGCAATTGCCAAAGGCAGAATGACCCAGCCGTAAAAAATGGGAAAACTAGTTTCTTGCTGACCGGCGAGAGGTTCTCGAATAGAAACTGCCGATTGTGTGGCAGCGCTCAGTAATTCCGCAGTTTCTGCGCTCGGCGTGGACATTGCGATTGGTACAAGGTGGGGAGGACAGGGTCATGCCCTCGGGAACGGTGGGAGGGATTGCGGGGTAAGACTCATTGTAGAGTCCTCGGCGAGCTTAGACACTAGCGATTCTTGGAGGGTTCAGTGGTATTCCGACTGGTGATGAATCCAGCCACAAGTTCTGTTATTCTAGAGAATTCTGCGGCGCGGTTCGGTTGTTTCCGTGAGTCCTACCCAAGTATTAACGTTCCGAATCTTATGACATTGGCTGAACCCACAGGCAACGGCAAACAATCTAGCAAGAATGGATTTTCCAACATTCTTGAGTGGATTCATCTTCATTTCCTGTGGTTACTAGTAGGATGCTACGTCTTAGCGGCATTCCTGCCAGGCCCCGGGCTGATGATTCGCCAGCTCTCTTGGGGGTATCCCTATGCAGGCGAAGTCACGACTCCCATGCTGCTGCTAGCGATGCTCTTGTTCTGTGCAGCGGCTGTGGTCCGCTGGGAACAGGTGTGGCAGCTTTTGCTTCGCCCCGGCATTTTGCTCTTGGGGCTGATTTGCATCTGGTTGGTGCCAAGCATTTTTGTCGGAGTCTTGGGATGGATCCTCCCCTTAGCACTCGGAGAGGCCACGACTAGTGGCCTGCTTGTTGGCTTGGCCCTTGTAGCTGCGATGCCGGTAGCCAATTCTTCGGTCGCCTGGACACAAAACTCGCGTGGCAATGTCGCATTGGGCTTGGGATTGATCGTACTGACGATCCTTTTGAGCCCCCTGGTAACTCCTCAAGTACTGAAGTTAATGGGCTTGGCACTTTCGCCACAAGACACGGTTCATAGTGAAGAATTGGTGAAGCGATTCACTGGAACTTTCTTCATTGCCTGGGTAATTCTTCCGTCTTTGGCGGGAATGACTTTCAATCGACTTGCAGGTTCGGTGTTTATCGAACAAATAAGGAGCAGGATTCGCTTCGTCAGCGCACTCGCCTTATTGACACTCAATTACACGAATGCCTCATTGGCATTGCCAGACTTATTGAAGCGTCCCACCTGGGGAGCAATTTTTCTCGCAGGTGCGCTCGCCGTTGCCTTACAATTGCTGGGGGTTGCCACCGCATGGATACTGGCCCGTTTGACTAAACAAGACAAAGAATCAACGACAGCACTCGTTTTTGCATTTAGTATGAAGCACACGGGTTTGGCATTAGTGCTCGCTGGCGAGGTGCTTCAACAGGAACCGCGCGTGATATTGCTAATCGTCCTCGCCACGCTCTTGCAGCACATCCTGGCTGGCTGCGTGGACTGGTATATAACGCGTACCAAAGCAATTATGTGAGCATATCTTTCTGTGCGAGAATTACCCATGATCATTGAATAGCCGGAGATTGCACAAGCACATTCCACCCGGCTAAGACGGCTTTTGATGTGTCGGTCAACACCTCATTGATGGTATAAGCTACCGGCTCGAAGACTCCCCAGTACGTGACGCCAGGATTGATAGAGAGCGGATCATGGTAGCCAGCTATGAAATGATCTTCACCTTTTTCCATGGCAGCAAGTACTTCTGGAGATACCCGGGGGGGGTGTTCCTTTTCTTTCCAGATGGGGAGTAGTGGGTGATTGAGAATTAGTCCGCGCTGCGGAGTTTTTGCTGATTTATCCAGCATGTCTTCTCGCAAGTCGACTAGCACAATGTCTTTGCCCTGTTGAACATTTTTGTTCAAGACCTCAAAAGCTCCTAGTTCTACCGACATCGAGAGCACAGCAATCACCTTTCGTGCTTCATCGGACGGTTTAGACCACACTGGGACCGAAAATGCAACCTTAAGCTTGCCAGTGGTGCTGCTCATATAGACAGCGGAAAGATTGGGGGACTGAATCGGCTCGATCGGCTTTTCACTGTCATTGGGAAGGTCTTTGCCCAACCCATGAAAATAATCGCGGTAGCCATAGTTTTCGAGAAAGCTGTCTTCGGGCTTCTTGGTTGCCCTCTCGACTAGTGGATGACGGGCGATCTGTATTCCTTCGATGTCGTTGATAAACCAGCTGTCCGAGGGAGCGGAATCCATGTTGTCTTGCCGATGCTCTTTGATCCACTCGGCCAGAGGGTAACTCTCAAGTTGAGTTCGGGCTTCTGTCGGGGAAAATTTTTGGATCATCTCAATGAGTTGGACATCAGTGGCGGCTTGTTGCAAGATCTCAAACCTCAATGTGAGAAAGTTGCCTATCGCATTGGCGGCCGTTTCGGCTGCAAGAGGCAAAGTATCTCTGGCTTGCTGCATAGCGTTGGCAATGGTTCGCTGTCTTGCTTGGTATGCCGTCCAGGAGAGTGCCGCAAAAGCACCAAGAACTAAAATGAACGGAAGCCCTCGTCGCAAGATCCAGCGACGAGTCGGATAGAGATGACTTGCCCTGGAAAGCCAAGTATCCATTCCCGCCCCAGAATCGATCCGCGTATAGCGATGTGAACTGTGCTCGCTGCCCGGTTCCAGGTATCCACGCACCAATTCCACCAGATCGCTCCCTACGCAGAAGGAAGTTAACTCCGCCGCAACCTCTGCCGGTGTGGCATAGCGATCTTCCGGCTTTTTGGCGACCATCTTTTCTATGATGTCCCACAGTTTGCGCGGTACGTTGTTCGTGCGAATGGGTGGAAGTTTGGATTTCTCGTGCGCTTTTTCAGGACGCAAATCAGAATCCATAAAGGGAGGCTTCCCGGCAAGCAGATGATAGAGCGTACATCCCAGACTGTAGATGTCCGCACGTATGTCTACACTGGTAGTCTTCCACTGTTCGGGGGACATATACATGCCGGTCCCCATCGCTTTGTTGTCAAATCGTGTCAAACGGTCTTGGGCATCTCCTGCCAACAGCGCCAGACCGAGATCGAGTATTTTAACGACCCCTTCCACGGGTTCATCATGTTCAGCAATAGCCGGTTGGCTTGCCACTCCATCTCCGTTGACAAGCGTAAGCATCAGATTTGAAGGTTTGATGTCTCGATGGACCATCTCGTTGCGATGGATGAATTGCAAGCCGCGTGCAGCCTGGCGGACAATCTCACATGCGTCCGGCACAGACAAGTGCCCCAATTGTTCGACCAGGTCGTGTACCGATACCCCCTCAATGTATTCCATCACCAAATAATGCAGTCGGTCCGTGGGGGAGGAGGAATCGATCGCGACGACAATATTCCTGTGCTCAAGAGCACCGACTGCTTTGATTTCCTGATAAAAGCGGCGAATGATCTCTTCATTACCAGCAGCAACGTATTGAGGTTTGATGACCTTAATCGCCCTCAACCGGCCAAACTGTGTATGACGACCTTTGTAGACATCCCCCATGCCTCCGCTACCCAGCAAGGATTCCAACTCGTAGTTTCCCACTTGCTTGAGCTGCAAGGTTGAAGCGACTGCGGAGTCCCGGCCACCGTGCTCTTGTCCTGCGCCCATCGTAGGGACCACAGTCCATTGTCGATCGGAGTGGCTTGCTGGCTGTTGACGTAACGGGCGCGGTCCGTGGTCGTCGTAAAGCAATTCGTGGACTTCGACATGGCCAATGCCTTTCAGATGACGTCGGCCATGGAGATGAAATGAAATCCCTTCCAGCCCGATGTCATCAAGAATTGCCATTACACTCCGAGAGACCAAGATTTGGCCTCCGGTCGCGTAGTCATTCAGGCGAGAGGCGTAGTCGACACTCTTGCCGACAAAGTTGTCAGGGGCCGTCGGATCTACCTGCGGCACCCCCACGTGCATACTAATGCGAACCTCGACCTGACCGCCCCCAGGCGTTTCAATCGGGTTCTCTAAGTGGCTTTTTTGAACCTCAGCTGTCCAAATAGCAGCCTGGATTGTATTGCTAAACACAAGGAAGTGGCCGTCACCCGCGGTTGAAACGACTCGGCCAGTCATCTCCTCCAAATGGGCTTCGATCCGCTCTCGATGCGGCATCAGAATCTGCTGGATGAACGCCATATCGCGTTCGGTCACGCTTCGGCCGATCATCTCGTTCTTGAGATCGACGCTTCGACAAATGTCGGTGAAAAGAAAGGTCTTAAGCTCAGCCATAGTATGAGGCGCGTGGCGTGTGTAGCGAGGCGCTAGTTCGCGGTAAACATCGCCGCAATAGTGCCAAGCGTCTGGCAGGCGATTGCGAATATCTCAAAAGCCGACCCATACTGGGGTAGGGGTGACAACCACGGGTGCCAAAGCTGTGCGATATCGTGTGACTGTGCCACCTAAGATAGGACGATAACGGGTACGGGCAACGGGCACACGTTGATAGGTCACCACGGGGGCAGGAGCAAAAAAGCTGGTCACTTGAACCGGAGCAGGTGCAACCCACACAGGCGCAGGTGCAAAGTAAGTCACATGAGCAACCTGGGCATGAGATTTGTCAACGACAGCTACCGCCAAGATACTACCAACGATCAGCATCAGGAATTTGTTCATGTTAAAGCTTCCTAATCCAAAAAAGGGAAAAAGTGGCTAGTCCTCTTCCATGCACGGTATTCCCCTATCCTACGCTAAGCAACCGTCGGCAACTAGGCTTCCGCACCGAGGAATTGTGTTTAGCTTTGTTCAGCCCAGACTCCCGATCTCTGGCTTCTCAATGGGTTCCCCAGCAAAAATGGGGATAAAATGAATTCGCATTTATTCCCGACATGTAAACTCCACAATCAGCGGCAAGTGGTCCGACGCCTCGCGTGCTAGAGCCGTACGACTAGCAAAAGCATGATGCACCTGCAGCGGCCCGCGGTAATAAATGCGGTCAAGCGGTCGCATCGGAAAGAGTGCGGGAAACGTTCGATGCATCCCACCAGCATTTTGGTAGCTGACGGGCTCTAGAACCTTTCGTCCCAGCCTTCCCCAGACATCGTTGAAGTCGCCGCCGACGAGAATCGGTGTATCTTTATGTGCATGGGCTAGCATGGGGTGCTTCAAAAGCCTGCGAAGTTGAATCGTCCGCTCTGGGCCAGCCAGTCCCAAGTGCATATTGGCCAATAGTAGGGAGCGTGAGTGATCGCCGACCGAGAGTTTGCAACGAGCCAGAAGGGCCTGCCGACGTTTCTTCAGTGGAATCGTCAAGTCACAGCTTTCGACATCGCTCAAGGGGAAACGGCTCAGAATTGCGTTCCCATACCAGCCTTGCTTTAGGTGCACATTCCGCTGAAAGGCCAAGTGAGAGAAGCCAAGTTCTGCGGCCAACATCTCAGTCTGATGGTGGTGCCGGGAGCGGGGAACGTCTTCATCGACCTCTTGCAGAAAGAGGATGCATGGCTCCAAGTGAGCGAGAGTCTCGATTATCCGCTCAGGCCGATACCGACGATCCCGTCCGCCGATTCCTTTGTGGATGTTATATGTGACAACGCGAAAATGCATGCCACGATGATAACCATTTGCGGCACCTCAGAGCCAGGACAGCGCAGAAATTTCCTACGCCGCATTGCGACGCTCTTCCTCGGTCGGAGGAGGAATCGTTTGCTTGCCAAATCGCTTTCGACTCAGATGATTAGCAAAATCAATAATGCCCGGGAAAAAACGTTTGGCGTAATATGCCAGCTTGGCGTAGGGCTGGACAACTACCAGGGCATCATCACGTTGGATTGCTTCTATCGCCCGGTCGGCGATCTTCTCGGGTGTTGTCAGCATCCAAGCCGGTGGTTGCTTGTGCGCGGCCAGATTATTGCCTCGCAATGCATTCGAGAACAAGCCAGTATCGACAAATCCTGGACAGAGAGTAGTAACTCCCAAGTTCGTGCGTGCGTATTCGGCGCGAAGAGACTCGCTGAGGCCGACCAGGCCAAACTTGCTGGCTGTGTAGGCTGCCAACTTGCGAGTACCTATGAGGCCAAAGAAGCTGGCGATATTGAGAATGTGGGCTTCAGGCCGCGACAGCAGGCTAGGCAACAAGAGTCGAGTGAAATGCAATGGGGCATGCAGATTGATTGCCAATAACCGTTCGCATTGCTCGGCACTCATCTCCTCGGTATGACCATAATAAGTGACTCCAGCGTTGTTGACCAATAGATCGAACCCACCCCAGCGACTGATGCCATGTTCTACACATGAAACAATTTCAGGGAACTGACTGACATCACATTGCCGCCCCACCGCGATGACTCCACGTTGGCGGGCGGCGGTAACCGTCTCGGCCAGTTGGCCGGGGTTGATGTCAAGGAGATAGAGATTCACACCTTCCTCAGCCAGGCGCAGTGCGATTGCCCTGCCGATGCCGGAGGCTGCCCCCGTTACGAGTGCAATCTTGTTTTGCAAGACTTGCATGTACGGTCTCCTGTTTCAAATAAGTTGATAAGTTGCCGATCACGCTGCTGAGCGATAGCGGTCTTCAGTCGAAGTCTTCTCAAGCCTTGCTGGTACCACGGTCTTGCTGAGATGATGGCGATCTTCACCTCGCAAGAGGGCCACCCCCCAGTTCTTCAAGTTGTATTTGCCACCATTGTAGACAGAGCGGTATTTCTCTTTGCCAGTTAGCACGGGAACATTCGTAGGTACGATTCGTAGATTGAATGCCAATCGATAGCGATCGGTCGTGTTCGCAGGCGAACCATGGATACAGCGCTCTGTGAATATGATGAACTGCCCGGATTTGACGGGCATGGTAACTACCCGAGCGGGATCACGGTCAAAATCGAGCGAGAAATTTGCCTTGTAGAAACCTTCTTCTCCCCCGAATTTTATTTTGTGAATTCGGTCGTGCGAACCACGTATGAACTGCATACAGCCATTCTCGGGAACGGCATCGTCGACAGCGACCCATACAGTTAGCTGAAACATTTCGTCCATGCGTGGCGGATAGATCGCGGGGTCGAGGTAATCTTCAACCATGAACGTACTTGCCTGATGAAATTGAATCGCTGGCGCACCAGGTCCTTTGTAGAAAAGTTGAGTCCGCCAGCAGAGTAGATCGGGGCCCAGAATCTGGGCGACCCGTTCAACGATTGCGGGATGATTCATGTGTTCCCAAAGCCGGGGCGACTCTAGATGGCGATCTCGTGGAGTGACGAAACCGTAAGTCTCGGAATTCGCGTTCTCAACGGCGAGCATTTCTTGTCGAAGCTGAGCCATCTCTTCTTTGGAAAAGGCATCGAACGGGCCAATAAACCCGTCACGATGGAATTGCGTGAAATCGTCTTCCGTCATACGAAATTCCGGCGCGACCTCCGCCTTGGGGAAATGTTTGCCAGAAGTATTAAATGTGCATGGCTCATCGATGAAGGCCTGAGTAAGGCCACTCTTGATGAGCGTCCAGAACATCGAGTAGTGCCAGTTTCTAACGATGGCACGCAAATCGCGGGGAAGAATTCTTCGCGGCAATTTGAGCGCCTTGTAGACGAGCAACATTCCCAGCACGGGTATTATCAACGCCCGCTGCCATAGGGGACGAACTTTGGGATGCATATTCATAGCAATGTCGACCAGAAACTCGTAGAAGAGTAGCGAACCAGCTTGGAACCAATTGGCAAGACTAGGGTCTTTTCCAGCAAATCCACTGTAGACCATCAAACCACCTGAGCATAATAATATTCGGGTTTTCATGGTTCCAAGGTGTAGGAATTCTGTTCCAAGATGAGATTCGGGCAGACAAGATGGCAACTTGTATCAAAATATGAGCAAAATCGACGAGGGAAGAATTCCTTCCTGCTAGCACTGCTGCTACAATCAAAATCTACGAGGAGAATAAGCAGTGAAGAGGCCTCAGTAACTGTATTTTTCCTCTTTTGAGTCGGTATTCATGATTCCCGATTCTGCCAAGAAAAAAATCAAATCGAACGACAAGGGTTTTCGTCTTCCGACCGATTCATATGCCTCAGAAAATGGGGTGGAGAAAGAAGATCTAGAGTCCTTTCGCTTTGAGGTCTCTGCGGGCGAGAAGCTTCGACTCGATGACGACGTTCCACGTTCGAAGGGATTGCGTCTGCGCGCGGATCTCCCCCATCACTCTGAACCTCACAACTCCCCTCTCGTCAGTGAACCTTCACTAACTGAAAACGCCAGGTTTCCCCAGCTTGAGGTGGCGGAGACGAGCTACTACCAAAAAAGAAGCGAGAAGCTTCCTGTCTGGGGCACGAGCTTTTTTATTCATTTGCTGGCCATGCTAGCTTTTGCCTTGTTCACGTTTTCAATTAACAAGCAGCAGGTAGATTTCACACTCACCCTAGAGTCGGATGCCACGATTGAAAATGAAATCGAACTCCAGGATATCGAGATCGACCCCATGGAGGAGATTGAATCTGATGTCAATCAACTAGCGAGCGAAATTCAAGAAGCATCGAGAGTAATGGCTAGTGAACTGAGTGCAGAAGTCGCGATTGCAGATTTGGTGAGCTTCTCTGGATCTCAGGAGATTGGCTTGGGAGAACTATCAGGATTATCATTCGGATCCCACGGCAACGGTCTCAGCGACATGCTCCCGAAGGCAGAGAAGCTCAAGGCCACCTTCTTCGAAACTAAGATCGAAGGACGCCGCATCGTTTTTGTGGTTGATAATTCTGGAGGAATGCGCGGTGGCGAATTAGAGACGCTCGTCGATGAACTTATAAAAAGTGTCGAATCCCTCACAACGGAACAACAGTTCTACGTCATTTTCTACAGCGATATGCTCTATCCGCTGTTCTATCCACAACCCGTCCAACGATTTGTCCCCGCCGATGATCGCTTTAAGAAGAGTCTTCGTCAGTGGCTCGAAACAGTAGAGTTTTGTCTTGGCAATGAAGTCGACAAAGCTATCGAAGCCGCCCAGATGATTCGTCCCGACGCGGTCTACCTGCTAACCGATGGCGATCTGGACAGTACCCGCGATCAGCGTCGCATGGCCTATTTGCTTAATTCTCAAGGGCGCAGATTTCCGATTCACACCTTCGGGATGGGAACCGGCGAAAAGGGGAGAGCAGCAGACAAGTTGCGCCAAGTGGCAGAGGCCAATCGGGGCATATTTCGGGCCGTGAAAGTCTCGACTGCCGCCAAAGATGCAGCCCTGGAAAAGAGGCGACCCTACCACGACAAAGAGCCCGGTGAAGTCTGGGGACTTAACGTCGGCGGCAAATGGGGAAGAAAGTGAGGCGCAAAAAAAAGCGGGCCTCGGACGAGCCAAATACACATTGACTTGATAAATCGGTCAGGGGCAATTGCACCGACGCACCACAGTTCGTCCGAGACCCCGCGGGCCAGTTAGGTTGAGATTCGAGAGACCCGAGGACCACTCGAACCGCTCCTAATATAGGGGCATACTACGTGCCAAATATCTCTTGGTTGGCATAGGACGTACGTGAAGACATGCCATAACCTTTTTCTATCAAAGCACTTAGCGTGAGACAACGACACCGATTTGATCCCTCAATTTAGATTTTTTTGCTAATTAGCCGGCAGGTTGAGTATTGCAAAACAAGTCAATTCTTCTGGAAATGCGCGATTATGCTATGACTCCACTGGCTCATTGCGTAATGCCGAAAAAACCCGCCAATCTGTCTCAAATCGAGAAAACGTCGACTAGCCTAATGTTATAAGCTATTTGTGAATAACAACTTACAACGACCCCGATCGATCCCAATGGTGCTGATCTTTGAATTCTTTTGTCGTGTAAGACTAAAGGAGAAAAGACGGCGAGACTCAAATCGAGACAACCCTTTTTGGCAGAAATCCGTGAATTGCTGTGAGAAGGAGGTCGAATTTTCTTCGACCCTAAATTAGGTCCGTGACAAACACTTACAGCGAGTAGTTCGTATGTGGAATAGGGGTTATATTGCTCCGAACTTAAGCCACCTCGCCTCCTTGCGGAAATAAGCAGTGTCCAACTACCCCGCTCAAATTGGTCCTCTCCTCTGTGGAAATGATCAGCCCTTGTTATGGATTGCCGGCCCATGCGTCTTGGAAGGTCGCGACTCAGCCTTGGAGATCGCCCTAGAGCTGCAACGCGTGGCTCGACTGCTGTCGGTACAACTCGTATTCAAGGCGTCGTTCGACAAGGCCAACCGCACCAGCAGCAGTGCCTATCGAGGTCCAGGGCTCTCCGAGGGGCTAAAAATCCTGCGTGAAATTGGCCAGACTACGGGACTGCCGGTAACGACGGACATCCATGAAGCACAGCAGGCCGCAGCGGTCGGTGAAGTCTGCGACTTATTGCAAATCCCCGCGTTCCTTGCGCGCCAAACCGATCTCCTGATTGCAGCAGCTCGCACAGGCAAAGCGGTAAACGTGAAAAAGGCACAATTCATGGCCCCTGGCGACATGCAGTACGTCGTGACCAAACTGGCAGATGCCGGTTGTGAAAACATCCTGCTGTGTGAACGGGGAACTTTCTTTGGTTATGGTAGATTGGTGAACGATATGCGTGCGATTCCCCAAATGCAGGCCTTCGGTGTACCCGTGATTTTTGACGCGACTCATAGTGTACAAGAGCCAGGAGGTCTTGGCGGAGCGACGGGGGGAAATCGTGCGATGGTTGAACCATTAGCCCGTGCAGCTTTGGCGCTCGGTGCGGAAGGGTTATTTACCGAGACCCATCCCAACCCCGAGCAATCACCTAGCGACGGACCCAATATGATTCCCCTTGGCCAGATTGAGACTGTTATGCGCAGGCTTTTAGCAATCCGGCAGGCGATTTCCCAAATTGCATGAGAGCCATTGTGAAGAAGTCTTACATCGTAGTTTTGGGAGCCATCGTCACCTCAATTGGTTTATTTGCCTCCGTTGGTTGCAAAGACAGCGACTCCCACTCGACGGGTCGCAGATCAGTCGGCCGCCAGGCGCAGGCTCGCCAGGACAATTTATCCGTCTTACTCGATACGGTTGCCAAGACTCTCAACGCGCTTCCGAACGAAACTGTTCTCGATCTTGTCCCGCCAGTGCCCATCCTGGATGACTCCACTAGTGCTGATGGCAACGAAGTATTGGCAATTCTTGGCGTGAACCCCCAAGATCCAGAGGGTGGCAATAACTTTCTGTCTGTTCCCGCCGGCAATGGCAACTTCAGGGGCTTGCGAGTCAAGGCGGGAGACATCGTACGGTACTTTATCGACTACGATGAAGAGAGCTACGAACATGGTGGGGGGGTTGAAGTTGATTACATTGAATTGCCGGTCCGACGACTCGATACCAACAATGCACAGAACGCACTGATTCTGGACGTTTCACTCGGTGGTCCGGTTGTTGAGCCTCACCGCATCGAGATCTGGCGATTTTCTGATCAGCGCATGAATGAGATTCGCCTGCGACTCACTCGCTACGTCCGCCAGCGCCGACCAGCCATCGCCTGGGAGCCTACCCCAGATGAAACTGCATTGGTGCAGTTGGCTGATCGTGCCAACCAATGGTTTCGCAACCTAAGACCGAGTCAAGTAACTTGGGAACTGAGCAAATTGATCGATACGCTCCCGGCAACCGTTCGCGATGCCGGATCGATCGCACCACTGCTGACCCCCGAGGCACTCCGCGATGGGCTTTTCGATTTAGCGGACATCCGCTCGCTCCAAGAGGCCATTTGGCTCCGCGATATTGCGGCTTGGGCGAAGCAGGATGCATACAAGAAAGTCGATATCGCCTTGGCGTTGTTCGACTGGACGATCCGCAATATCCAACTCGACGAATCTGATCAACCAGGAATCGTCCACCAGCCTTGGCAAGCGCTCATGTATGGCCACGGCTCGGCTGAAATGCGAGCGTGGGTTTTCGCGGGACTTTGCCTGCAACAGCAACTCGATGTGGTGATGCTCTCAGTCACAAACGAGAAGGAAGAATCCAAGTGGTGGCTCCCTGCGGTCTGGATCGATGGCGAATTTTACTTGTTTGATCCCCTCCTCGGGCTGCCGATCTTGGACGCTGAGGCGGAGCATATTGCAACCCTGAGCGAAGTGATTGCCGATCCGAGCCTTTTGCGCAATCTGGATCTCGATGACAAGCATCCGTACCCGATCACCGCGGATGACATGAGTCATGTCTCGGCTAGCGTAGTAGCGACGCCACTGCAACTCTCACGGCGGGCAGCCGCCTTACAGAACGCCTTGGAGGGCGAAGACTACGTTGTATTAGCGGCTCCCAGCAAAGGGCTTGTTGATTATCTGAAAGCACAAACAGAATTCACTGAGGTTGCGTTGTGGCCGTTTCCCTACGAACAGCGGTTGGCCGAAGAGGCGATGAAACGGCCGCAGCGGGAATTGGCAGCACAGCAAGTCTTAACTTTTTGTCAACGGCCGCGACTCTGGAAGGCTCGTGTGCTGCATTTTCAAGGTACGAAACCGATCCCCGTTTCACAGCAGAACGATCCACTTGCTCAACCCAATCTTGGCCACCGCGAGGCGATCCAGAATTACCAGCACACTGAGATTCGCACCCCTGACGCGGTACTTGATTTGTTTGATGCCGGCAAGCAGATAATCTATCGCTCGATTAAATACTCAGCCAGCTACTGGCTGGGACTTTTGAGTTATGATCTGGGCAAATTCGAAGTGGCGGAAGATTGGTTCCTCCGCAGGACTTTGGAGCCAAACCCCGATGGCTTTTGGACTCCCGGTGCCCAGTACAATCTGGCCCGCACGCTAGAGCAACTCGGTCGAACCGACGAGGCGATCACGATTTTAGAAGCTGACCAATCTCCTCAACGACACGGCAATCTGTTGCGGGCACGCAGAATAGCCGACACCGAGAATTCTGATTCATCCCCTGCGGAGTGAGAGCGAACCGCAGCGTGATTATCACCATTTGGAAACGCCACTGGTTCCTGCTTTCGTTGGGAGTCGTTCTGTTTACAGGAATGGCTTTTCCCGAAGCCTGCTCCGGATTTGCGTTCGCGATTCCCAAGAACTGGGTGATCGCGGTGGTACTCATGCTGATGGCCTTGCCCTTGCGGATCGATGCCATGTGGAACACCGTCCGGCGCCCAGGGCCTGCACTCCTGGCCGTGGTAATCAATGCGGTGGTGGTACCCCTCTTGGCTTGGCCGCTGAGCTACCTTCTGAAGGGCGAGTTGGCAATCGGACTGGTGATCGCTGCTGCAGTGCCGTGCACGATCGCGTCGGCCACGGTATGGACTCGACTGGCAGGCGGGAACGAAGCAATCAGCATCATGGTGACCGTAGTTACGAATCTGGCCTGCTTTCTCGTTACACCAGCATGGATTTGGCTCATCATTGGTCGCGTGAGCAAGACGGAACCATTTTCCGCCATGGCAACGCAGCTCTTAACGATCGTGGTGCTGCCGATTGTCGTTGCCCAGCTTTTGCGGTTAGTCCCGGTAGTCGCTGAATTCGCCACGGCGAGGAAGCCCCTCTTGAGTATTCTTGCCCAGGCGGGCCTGCTGTCGATTGTGCTGCTCGGGGCCGTGCATTCGGGCTTACAGCTTGCCGAACTTAAGGGACAACTGTCCGTTGTCGCCTGGCATCTGGTGTGGATGATGGTCTTGGCGGCGGTGCTGCACCTGTCGGCGTGGTTCTTAGGATATCGAATGGGGAACTTGCTGGGGTACGCGCCGGAAGATTCTTTGGCGGTGGCCTACGCTGGAAGCCAAAAGACCCTGATGGTCGGACTGGCGATCGCACTCGAATTCGGCGGGTTAGCCATCTTGCCGATGCTCGCCTACCATATAGAGCAACTCTTGATCGGCACTCTTCTAGCGGGTCGCTATCGGGTTAGCAATCTTCCAACCGAGCCCGAGCTTGATTGACTAACTCCTGCACTTGCTGGTGGGCAAGTTTCTTGATGTCAGCGGTATCCAGTTCTTCGTACTCTAGCGGAGTGCCGATTTCGACTGCTACCCGCAGTCGCTTCAGCCCTGCGACGCGCTTGATGTGAACCATGAATGATTCGGCCTCGAAATAGGCAGCATCGTTGTCGTAGGCGAATCCCATCGGCACGATTTGGGCATTGGAGCGGCGGGCGGCATTGAAAGCCCCATTGTGAAATGCCCTGACCTCGTCGCCGGGATACGCGGTCCCCTCGGGAAACATGGCAACCGCTTCGCCTCGTTCCACCACATGGGCAACTTCCTTCAGCACGGCCGCGCCGCTGCGACGTGATGAGCGGTCTACAAACAAAGTCCCGATCCGCTGGGCACCGCGGCCGATAACGGGCCAGTTCGCCACATCGTGGCGGCTAATGCAGTGGGCCTCGACCGTGGTTAACACCACAGGGATATCCATTCCTGAACGATGGTTGGCAATAAAGATACGGCCTCGGCCCGCATCATCGCGGCCTGAAACCAACCTACCGGGCTCAACTAGCAAACCGCGAGGTTCGACACGCACACCGAAAATCCACAAATTGATTCGTGCCCAGCGAGGCACCCAGCGGTTGATCACTCGCAGGCGATTTTGTTTGCTAGAGAACAGCAATTCTAGCTCGAAACCGATCCAACACAGCATCGTGTTGATCAAAAACAGAAAAACTCGCCAGCCGAATCTCAGAGAGTGGAGCAAGGATCAACTTTCGGCAATGGTTCGGCGAATCGAGAAATTTGGGGCAGCAAGATGGCGATCTGGGTCGCAGCGAGTATAGCAGCTTCCTCTAGTTTCGCCACAGGACCAGTGTGCTATGGACCAATATCAGCATCATCCCGACGGCGAATACAGCGAGATCAATGAGGGCGGCCTGGCTGACGCTATAGCCCAGGCGCGCGACCCAAGTGGCGACCCCGGCGACGGCGGTACCGACCAAGACCATCCATCCCCCGGCCACGCGATTCACGGCCATCCATTTCTGGGGGTTCACTAGGGTGGACCGGGTGCGGAAGCCATAAAGTCGATTCGGCGGGACCTTGCCAAAGTAGAGGGGCAACCCCAGGACGACCAGCAGTCCCCCAGCAATCAGGTAGACAAACAAGATGGCCGTGGGTGGATCGACTTGAAACATGGGTGGTCTTGAGGTGTTGTTTGGCTTTCGCGGGTGGAGCCACTAGATGTAGGGTATGGTGAAAAGTCAATAATTCAATAGGCGCGGGTGGAAGGATTAAGTGTTGAGTGATGAGGGTTGAGAGTAAAAAACAGGTCTGGAGGGTGGGCGAAGACGCAAGTTTTGGGGAAATCTCTTGGAGAGTGCCCACGCCTGACTGGAATCAAGGGGTGGGAATAGATAGTAGCTGGAAGTAGTTAGCTTTCAGCTTCTGTTCTCAGTGCCCAGCACAACATAGGTGCAAAAACCTAATAGGCGAGAAATTTTAGGCGTAAAAGTCGGAAGCGGCAAATCCAACACAATAGCATATTAAAAAAACCAGCCCCACGAATGGGGCTGGCAAAGTGAATTCCTAAATGCTAACTCGAACGCGACCGCCTACCATAAACTCAGGCTGAGGCTTCATTGTAACTATTGCGCTGGCCTCTGAAGCATAGTGCGCCGAGAACGCTCAAAGCCACAATGAGCCAAGTTGCTGGCTCAGGTACAGACACTAGACCTGGGTTGTCATCTCCTTCGTACTTATTCTTCCAAATTGCCAAGTCATTATCGTCTACCGAGTCATCCCAGTTCGCATCGCCATCTTCTAGCTTATGGCCCTGACCAAAACCGCGTTGCCAGGCGAGAAAATCTCGACCATCGACGTTGCCGTCCTGATTGAAGTCGGCTTCTTCGGGCGCTGCAAGGTTCGCAGCCACCATGTTCGCCGAGATGAATTGTCCCAATTCACCCACTGGTGGTTCTGGGAGGTCTTCGTCAAGGAAAATCGAGATCGGTTCATGCTCTTCGTCATAAGGACCTGTGTATTCGAAGTACTCATAGCGGCGGATCACGGCAAAGTTTCCCTCACCAATATCATCTTCCGCCTCATTTTGTTTACCAAGTCCTCCTTCCAGTAACTCCCATTCAGTCTCTTGCTCGCCAATGTTGTCAGGAATGATCCTGTTGTCTGACATCAATTCCATGAGGTCCACCGGCCGATCAATCTCAGTCTTGAAAACTTTCATCCAAATGGAATCGGGACGTTGCGGAATGACTTCGGCAGGTTCAGGCGCTTCAACAATTGCACCGAGTCGTGGTACCCCACCAGGATTGGCAACGTAATTCCAAGTAGGCGTGGCAATCGATTCGGGCATCGTGCCAATGCGTTGTCCGTTTTGGTCAAGCCAGTAAAAACGCGTTGCAGTTGGCTGCACTCCAGTTAATGAAAATCCAAAATGCTCACAACCCTCAGTTCCCACACAGGCGTGGCCATTGGTAGATTGTCCAATGGTATTCGCAGGCAGGTAGCCGCTAGTTGTAAAGTTGTAGCCGGAGTACGTGATGCGTGTCCCAGATTGCGCACCCTCTTGATAGTAAGTCCTTACTTCGTTGTCGTAATGAGATGGAAATGTTCGATAGAGATCCTCGACGTGAACTCCCTCTAACTCAATTTCGGCCCCGTAAGAATCGATTTCTGTTTCGTTATAAGTGTCAAAATTCGACAGTGTCCCGTAGATGGATGCATGCACTGTAGGACCTGCCAGAAGTAGCATGACTGTCGCCATAGAGGTCAATATTTTTTTCATGATCGTTGTTCCTGACTATAGTAGTTGGTAAATGAGAGTGAGGTTCTCACCCTGGAAAAAGTGACTGGGTTGGCCAGTATCTTCAAACGGATTTAGGCGTTATGCTGCAAAACAACAGGCGTCCGGGATTCAGAAGCCCAGACCGGTGTACTTCAAATCTGTCGTACGCAAAAGATTACGCAGCGAACTAAGGATGCACGTACGACTTTGCAGATTGTAGAACCCGCGTCGATCGGACTGAGATCACACTCTACGTCAACGACGTGACCAGAGAAATGGATCGCGAGCTGCCCCAAGTGTTGGACGCGATCCAAAATCATTCTGCGAATTTCCTCTGCAAAACTAATCTGATTGCTGGGGAACTGATGAACTTTTCTGAGGGGGAGTTGAGTATTGAAACCGTCTTCGGCGAAGGAGAATTTCTGACTTAGAACATGCAGATGCCATTCCGGACTAGCCTTTTCTTGAGAACTCTTATGACAAGCATTCAAATGAGACTGCATCTCACCCTCTCTCAAATCACAGTGGCGATGGAACCAAGGAAGGGGTGCACCTGTCTGCAACACGATGAGCATCCACAGCAGTGGGTTCGGAAATGCCAAGTAACTGCCCATTTTGATAACCAAAAGCAGGGATATTGATTGGAATGGAAAGATGCACATGATCTCCCCTCTGAACAGTAGAGTCCGTTTTATGCCACCGATCCGCCAAGGAAGTTAAACTAAATCAATGGCGTGGATTGCTTTGCACGGCGTTTCAAAAAATTGGGAAATTCAGGAACTTTCAGTCGGGAACCGTGACGGTTACCATGGAAGTATTCGACTATACTCTTCGTCGGGACATTAAATGGCCGCTTCACCACACGAAACAAAATCAAATCGAGGATCAGAAAATGTGAAGGTAGGCACTGATCACTCGTTGTTGCGTCGTTTTCAAGAGGGGCAACAAGATGCGGCGACGGCGCTCTACCTCCGTTACGCCAAGCGACTGCAAGCCTTGGCCAAGAAGCAGACTGCGCAAGCACTGTCACCACGTTTTGATCCTGAAGACGTCGTGCAATCTGTCTTCAGGACTTTTTTTCGACGTGCTTCCGAAGGATGCTACGAAGTCCCGGTCGGTGAGGAGCTATGGCAATTGTTGCTGGTGTTGGCATTAAACAAGATTCGAACCTTGGCGGTTCATCATCGAGCTCAAAAACGAGATGCCGGTCGGACCGTTGGAAACGTTGAGTCGGGAGAGGCGGTAGGGGTAACGGAAGATGCGATTCCCTATGAAACAATGCGAATGTTAGTCCAAGATTTGATCGCAACCATGCCGGCACCACAAGACCGCATGCTGCAACTGCGAATTGAAGGGCACGAAATCGCTGAGATCGCCAGTCTTACGTCGCGCTCAAAGCGCACCGTGGAGCGGACTCTTCAAAACTTTCGCCAACATCTCAATAAACTTATTGATGAGGACCAATAATACAGTGTCTACCGTCCCATCAACTACTGAAGATCTCTTGATGAGCTGCGTCGAAGCCTACGAAGAGTCTCGCCAACGCCAGGGAAATGCTGACTTTACGCACTTCTTGCCTCCACCTAACCATCCACTCTATGCAGAAGTTGCAACAGAATTGATGCGAGTTGATATGGAGTATTCATGGGAGAGTGGCGAGTGCCGGACGGTCGAAACTTATCGCCCAATTCTCCACGAGCTTTTAAGCGATTCGCAGGTACTAGAAGCACTTGCCTATGAAGAATATCGATTGACAGTTCAGTCTGGGCAGCGAGTGACTCCAGAACTGTACGCTCAGCGCTATGCGATTGACACCAGTTTATGGCGTGTGTTTTCAACTGATAACTCGCAAAAAAGTGATGCATCCCACGATGGTAGAGCATCAGCCACAATTCCAGGGTTTTTTGAGGAGGTAGGTCTCTTAGCTGACGAGGCAGTTGAGCTCCCTCAGTCGGGAGATTCCGTCTTGAACTTCCACTTGGAACGGGAAATCGGTCGCGGTGCGTTTGCCAGAGTTTTCTTGGCTCGGCAGGGCGATTTAGCGGATCGGCTGGTTGTATTAAAATTCGTTTCAGGAAGTACTCTCGAGCCCCAGCATTTAGCACGCTTACAGCATACGAACATAGTCCCTATCTACTCGGTGCATAGAGTGAATGGCTTGACGGCAGTCTGTATGCCGTTCATTGGACAACGTACATTGTCGGATGTTAACCGCACTCTAGAACAGAGCGACCGGTTTCCCCAGTCAGGTCAGGCATTCTTAAGTACGATTCGATCGCCCCTCGAAGACACGCTCAAGATCCCAAACACCGATAATGACAAATCACGGGATTCGCAATCCATTGATCTTGATACGAACGAGTTTGTATCGAAGAGACTCGCCACTCCTCAGAATTACGTTGACTGTATCATCCGATTGGTGTTGCAAATTGCGGAGGGGCTTTCCCACGCTCACCAACGCGGCATCGTCCATCGCGATCTCAAACCTGCAAATATCCTGCTGACAGAGGACGGCCTGCCGCTAATTCTGGATTTTAATTTATCCGCCGATATCGTGGTAAATGGTCGTGCCTCGCTGCTGGTTGGCGGGACCTTGCCTTACATGGCGCCGGAACATCTTTCTGCAATAGCCAGAGGAGGCAAGATTGGTGTCGGATCAGATATATTTTCTTTGGGGGTTATCTTTTTCGAACTGCTGACGGGCAAGCGCCCCTTTTCCGTCTTCGAGGGCACGTTTGAAGAAGTTGTCCAAAGGATGATCCTTGAACGCCGCCAACCATCCCCGTCGGCGCGAAATCTGAATCCAGCCATTCCTCGATCAGTGGATGCAGTCGTCTCCCGTTGCCTTGCGGCCGATCCGGCTTCCCGCTACCAGTCGGCTACCGATCTCTGCGAAGATTTGCGTCGACACTTGGACAACTTGCCATTGCGACATGTGCCAGACAGATCCTTGCCCGAACGAACAGCCAAGTGGGTCCGGCGACATCCACGTATTTCTTCCGCCAGCAGTGTGGCGACCCTGTCAGGGGCTGCACTATTGGCCTGTTTAGCAATAGGAATTCACTGGTGGGCCGAGAGCAAGTTTCAAGTATTTCAATCGACGTATCCGCTCGCTCGCACCGCTTTGAGCATTCCCGAAAATGATTCAGACTTGATCGCTTCGGGTATGAAAATCGTCGATAATGCACTCAGCGAATACGGGGTACTTTCGGATCCAACTCTGAGTCAACGACTGCAACTCATTGCATTACGTCCACGACATCGCATACAACTGGAGCAAGAATTTGGTGAACTCTTGTATCAGCTTTCTGAAGCGACGATTAGAAAAAATGACGCTGATGCCGCAGAATTTGCAGAGGCGTTGCGACTCAATTCGCTTGCCAGAAAGTACATTCTGCCGAATCAGCAGCCGCAAGCTTTCACGCTCCAGCAAGCCACATTGTTGGAAAAAATGGGAGACGTTGACCAGGCAAACCAACTTCGCACCTTGGCCATGAGTCGTGAGCCAGAGGGTCCCTTGGATAGCTCTTTGAAAGCTCAACGGCTCTTACTTGAGCAGGATTATGCAGAGGCTCTCCCACTGCTTAATGAACTGCGAGATTCCAGTCCCACCGATCCCGTTTATTGGCTACTACTTGGAAATGCAAATACTGGGGCATCGCGATTGCACGAAGCCGAAGGAGCTTACTCGACGGCTGCCGCTTTATTACCTGAGTCTTACTATCCATTTTTCAATCGTGGTTTATGTCGCTTTGATTTACATGAATTTGATGCGGCACTAGACGACTTTGATAAGGTGCTCGAACTCCAACCTGGTTTGCCAACTTGCTTGCTGAACCGTGCTCGCGTGCATGCTGCACTGGGAAATCACGATCAAGCAGTCGCTGATTTTACCGAGGCTCTCGATAAGGGAGCTTCCCAGACGCGAATTTATTTCCTGCGAGCCCGGTCGCTCTTTGCACTAGGCGATCAGAAAGAAGCTGAGCGCGACCTTGCAGAAGGCTTGCGGCTTACACCCACCGACGCAGAGAGTTGGGGGGCACGCGGCATTGCTCGATTGGTGGAAGACCCTCAAGCAGCTCTTGAGGATTTTCGCCAGGCAGTCACTCTTGATCCACGAAGCCTCCAGGCCTGGAGAAACATCGTACATGTAACCGCTGATCGTCTCAATCAACCCGAAGAGGCCTTGGCTGCTCTCAACTGCATGTTGGAACTTGATCCAAATGATCATTTCGCTCTCGCAGGACGAGCTGTGCTCTTTGCACGACAAGGAGATCGCCCGGCTGCTATTGCCGATGTCCAGCGCCTGCTGCAACTCACTCAGGAACCGACCTATTTGTTCCAAGCTGCCTGTGCACTGGCTCATACTTCCCAGGGAAATGAGGCCGACCGCACGACAGGATTGCTGATGCTTACCAAGGCCGTGATGCAGGACCCAGCCCTGCTTTCCCGTGCGCAGTCCGATCCAGACTTGGAAAATCTCCGCAAGTTGGATGCTTTTGAACAGATGATCCAGTCTGCAAGCCATCCAAGCTCGAAAATTTCGCCTAACTGATTCTGAGTTTCAATAACTTTGGCAAGCTAAAGAGGCGGTCGCTACATTGAATAAGGGGGAATTATTTTAAGTTTTGGGAGTGGATTATGTACAATGAGCGGAGGGATGTTTGATATTTATTGCGGAATATTTCTCCAATTGGCGGAAGGTACACGCCGATTCGGCTACTCAATAGGGGTGGTAGCTTACATTTATTTCCCATTTAAGAAGTTGAAACACTCGAGGCATCTCAGTTCACGAGCTGTTATCGCGGACTACTGAAACTCTGACAAAATATATGCGAAGGCGAATTCAACATCTCGACTCCAAGCGTCGACACGCGGTCCAACTTTCGTTCGAAACGTTAGAACCTCGTGCCATGTTGGATGCTGCCGGTTTTCTCACCGGAGTGGATGTCCATCTAACCCTAAGCTTCGCGGCCGACGGCACGCAGATCGCCGGGCAAAGCAACGCCTTGGCAGCCAAATTCGATTCAATTGCACCTGAAGCCGAGTGGAAGGAGGTTATTCTGCGGGCCTTCCAAGACTGGGCTGTCAACACTAACGCCGACATCGGAGTGGTCACCGATGGGGGACAGTCTTTCGGCTCGGGGGGCGCCAGTCAAGGAGACTCGCGTTTCGGAGATATTCGTATTGGCGCTATCGCGATGGCACCCAATACAGGAGGAGTTTCCGTCCCTACCGATGGACGTGTTTCAGGGACCTGGTTTGCAGACGTCATATTTAACACGGCATTTGATTATCAATCCTTGGACGACATCTATGCTATTGCACTGCACGAAGCCGGGAACGTATTCGGCCTTGACGACAACAACGACCCAAACTCTCCCCTGCACACTAGCATCCCTCCTGAGGTCCATTTCCCGACGGCCAATGACATCGCCAATCTCCAAGCACTGCATGGTATACGCGCACCGGACCTCAATGAAGTACCCGATAGTGGCGGCGGTGGCAATCAGACGGACAACGACTCCTTCGCAAATGCGACGCAACTTGATACCAATGAAACTGCTAGCTTGATTAACGGAAGTGCACCATCAATCGTCTATGGCGACATCACATCCCAAACGGATCTCGATTTTTTCGTAATCGATACGCCTGGAAACTATACAGGGCCCACCACTTTCCAGTTACGGTCTCAGGGCATCAGTTTACTCGCCCCTCATTTGACTATCTATGACAATAATCATCAGCTCCTCGGGGAAGCGATGGCGACCCAGCGAACAGGTGACTTGGTCTCAGTGCACCTCCCCACTTTAGGAAGTACGGACAAAATTTTTATTAAAGTAAGTAGCGATAACACGGATGTTTACGGTGTGGGGGGCTATTCGCTGGTTGTGACCTTCGACAGCCGCAACGAAATCGATCAAGCCACGATCGATGCAATAGCTGGTGGTGCCTTTCGGTTTTTGAATTCAGAGGATCTCAGCAAGTTTTTCGATGCCGACGATCAGGAATTGTTTAATGACGATATGCACACGAACGATAGCTCTTCGGAGGCAACGGAACTTGAAACATCTCCAGGTTATGTCCAACATACACGATACGATGTGGTTGGAAGCATTGCCGACCCCTTCGATAGCGACTTCTATACGATTAAGGCTCCTGTGGTCGCTGATCCGCTTCTCAACGTCATGACCATTCTCATCCGCTCTATAGATGCGGGGGGACTCATTCCAGCGATTTCGTTACTTGATGAAGACGATCTTGCGGTTCCGTTTGAGGTCCTGTCTAACGGTGGGGGTGATCTAATCGTCCAGGTGGCGGACGTCACGCCGAGAAACGACTATCGGATTGAGGTCAAAGCAGCCACACCTGGCGCACTTTTCGACAAAGGAAACTATGAACTGACGGTATTCTTTGGAAGCCAGACGACCGTGCTCAACACATTGGCTTCCGCTGCGATTGGCAATGGAGTGGCCCAGAGAACCCACACTTTATATGTTGGCAAACCCCAATTATTTCACTTCTTGCTTCAGGCAGATTTAGCAGCGACCACCTCGCCCACAGCGTTGTTGGCAACCATCGTAGATGACCAAGGGACTCCAGTTTATCAGTTCGCCACCCGACCTGGGGAGACTCATTCGCGCGAGGCTGTGCTTTTGGAACCTGGTTCCTATACCGTGGCGGTTAGCGTTTATACTCTCGACGGGAGCACTCCGCCAGAAATCAACTACAAGGTGAAAGGCCTGGCAATTTCCGATCCTTTTGTCGGTGACCCGAACGATCCGACTGCCAATCCATTCGCTTGCCCCGAGATGCCAGGCTTCTTCTGCTACCCAGGCGATGTCATCAGTCCTGATCCATTTCTTTGGGACGATTTTATCTCAACACTAAGTGGAGATCCTCCTCCACTAGGTTCGGGACCACTCACCACACTGCTCTTTGGGGATTGGTGGACTTGGGTCTGGAATGAATTTGGCAGCAATGGCCCCGCGTTTGCTCAGGACGACACCTATCACACACCCACCGAAGGTACTCTGTCAGCTAGCGGAACTTTTCAGTCAAATCAACTCAGCGCCTTGACTGTTGGATCGGTGCAAGGAATCCTGGGCAATGATATTGATCCTGAGGGAGGACAGTTCATTGCCTTGCTTGTGTCGGATGTTTCCCACGGTACACTGCAACTTGATGTCGATGGAGGCTTTACCTATACCCCCAATCCTGGCTATGTGGGTATGGATACCTTTACCTACAAAACTTTCGATTTCATTGATGAGTCGGCTCCGGGCACAGCCAGAATTGTCGTGGGAATCTCAGCCGACTTTGATGCGGACGGTGCCGTCAGCGGGCGCGATTTCTTGACTTGGCAACGTGGGTTTGGTAAAGCTCCTGATGCCCAGTTGACGGATGGTGATGCCGATTTTGATGGGGGCGTTGGGTTCTCGGATCTCGCGGTATGGAAAGCTCAATACCCCGATTCATTAACTCCAACTCCTAGCAATGGCGATGCGGAT
Source organism: Bythopirellula polymerisocia (assembly GCF_007860015.1). Lineage (GTDB taxonomy): Bacteria > Planctomycetota > Planctomycetia > Pirellulales > Lacipirellulaceae > Bythopirellula > Bythopirellula polymerisocia. The sequence goes on along the minus strand of NZ_SJPS01000005.1, from coordinate 303,563 downwards.
GGGGACGGAGACGTCGATGGCAGAGATTTTCTCGCATGGCAACGCGGATATGGGATCGCCAATGGTGCCCAAGCAGCTGACGGAGACTCCAATGCCGATGGTACTGTCGATGCCGAGGACCTGTCTCTCTGGCAAACCAACTATGGTGGAACTTCCGGAGCAGAGTTGTCCAGCGCTCTCACAGTTGAAAACACTCCGTCAGTTGCGTTGGTTTCGAAAAATCAACTTGCCACACTTACGGTTCAAAGCGGTCAGATTCCAGTAACCCCGCTTCTCTCGACCGATCAACTTCAGACCCTTTTCCCTTTACGATCGGCTAAGACGCTACAAAAACCGCTTGAACAGTGGCACACTTCTCAGCCTGCCCTTTTGACTTACATACCCCACCCAAATTCATTAGATCGAATTTTCAGCGAGTACGCATCTCAGCGAAACTTTTCTACAAGGTCACCTGGAAAACATGCCCACAACTCTTACAACATGGCGGAGGTGAGTTCTCTTGATCTGGTTGATCATGTCTTTTCTTTGTGGATGCAAGACCAACGCAAAGAACTATTTCCTTAGCATCAGAAAAGAAGGCTGCATGCCTGGAAACGACCTATCTAGTGAACAACCTGAATCTGAACTTATTGTTGCTCCGCAAATACGTTGGAGAACGAATCACAGTTCCCCGGCATTCACGCTTATCGAACTGCTGACCGTAATAGCCATCATCGGCCTCTTGGTTGCACTCCTGCTGCCAGCCGTTCAGGCGAGTCGCGAATCGTCGCGGAGATTGCAATGTGCCAACAACCTCAAGCAACTAGGACTGGGCATACTAAACTACGAAAGTGCCCACGGCGAACTCCCTCGCTGTGGGATTGTGAATCCACGTAGAGACGATCTGAATCTGGTCGACATATACAATCCTTACAGCGGTAAGCAATTGAGCTGGATTGTGCTGGTGCTTCCCTTCGTTGAACAGCAGGATCTCTATGCCAAGTTTGATATAAACGTGAGTATTGATCGGCAAATCAATAACCCTCAGCAGCAGATTGTCTCGATGCTGCTTTGCCCTAGTGATGAGGCTCTGGGTAAATACTATGAACTACTCCGTGCAGGAATCGGCCTCAACTACGTCAAAGTCGCCAAAGGGAACTACGCCGCATATGTCAGCCCTTTTCACGTTGACCTCCAATACCTTTACCCGGGAGCATTGCTGGGCATCCCCCAGACATCCGGAAAGATAGTCGACGGGTTTTCGCGGACCTTAGCGCTGAGCGAAGTTCGTACATTGGACCATCCCTATGATGAACGAGGCGCTTGGGCCTTAGCCTGGAACGGTGCCAGCTTGTTGGCCTTTGATATGCACCCTGAGTCGATTAACGGAGATCCTAACGGTAGCGGTGAAGGGGACCCTTACATTCGCGAGAATCTTGCTCCATACAAAGGGAGTTCTGAAAGTCTTGGTGAGACACAACGCCCCAACAATCAAGGACCAAACTTGGATACTTTAAAGCAGTGCGCGGAGACCTACGATGATCTCCCCTCAAAAGCAGCTCAAGAACAAATGCCTTGTTCCCTCCATATCGGAGCTTTCGGAAAAATTGGCGTCGAGGGTCATTATTCAGCCGCTCCCCGCAGTCTTCATCCCGGAGGAGTAAACGCCACGTTTCTCGACGGGCACGTTGTGTTTCTCGTAAACGAGATCGATGAATTTACCATGGCCTATATGGTCAGTTCGGTTGATGAACAGCAGTAGACAAACTTCTTTGTGCCAATCAAATCCTCATCGCCGTCTGCCCCAACGACTAGTGACGCTGCGTCGAAAACTGCGAGTGCGATTTGAGCAAGAGCTCACCGCAAAAGTCCTTGACGCCCGCCGCCGCGAAGCCCTAATCCAGCGCCACCTGCGCACTATCGAAAACATCGTCTACGCCAAAAAAGCTGTCTCGCTGTGCTCCCAAGGATATTGTCGATCGCTATCAAGACATCTTGAACCTTGAGCAAGGCACTCTGGTGGTTGCTGGGCTAGCGGCAAAAGTCGAATAGGCACTCCGCGCTGTGAAGTACAGGCGAAAAAAGCTAGTTGAAAACCTAGCGACTTAAGCTGGGGAGCTAGCGACATTGATCGACTACGCAGAAGTACTATCTGCGTGAGCGAAGCCCTAATGCCAATGCCGCCGATAGCAGCAGGACGACCGAGCCAGGTTCGGGCACGCTGCCGGCAATGCGTACTCGTTCAAGTTCAGCCAATGACAAAGCACTGCCATAAACTCGGACGTCATCTTGCCATCCATTGACCGATGTATCGGCAGTGGGAGCGGCATCGGTGTATCCAACGCCGAAAAGAGATGTTCCCCCGTCAAGAGTTAGCTGAGGTAGGGTCTGATCGGAACCGAGTTGGCTGACAGCAGAACTCGCATCCCCAATATAGAATTTTGTATTGTTGGCTGCTTGAGTGCCATCGTAGGTGAGGGCAAGAAAAACCCATTTATTGTCCGCATCCACGTCGGCGTCAGAAAAACCGGCACCGAAATCTGCCGCTCCAGAACTAATGTTATTTCCCAGAAAAATCGCAAGGCGAAAATTGTCAGCGCCGACAGTGCCAGAGTTAGGAGTCGCATTCATGTTCCAGCTGAACCCACCGAAGTTGCCACTTGCTTGTTTTGCTATGAGGCGATTGTTGCCACTAGTATAGTTTGCAACCTTGAGCCAAGTGGTAAGTGTCAATGCACCAAGTCCGTCCAAGTCGGCCGCATCCCCCTCCAGAACATGAGCAAATGAAGGTGAATCGTTACGAAGATCGAGCGAGGAACCAGAGCCACTAGGGGTGTCCGATGAACGTGTTGCTCCCCCCATCAGTTGACCTGGAGTTTGGGGTGCATCGCCGGTGTCCAGCGCGTCGCCGCTGGCTTCGTCGAAGTTATAGTGCAGCAATGGAGCTGCCGACACCACCATGGGAAGAATTAAAACCAGAGTAGTCGAGAGAAAGAAACTCGTTCGTATCATTATGCTAACCTCTGCGATGCTATGCACGGAGTCTAAAGGGAAAGGAGGCGGATATCTCACCCGCTCACGCTGCTGATTATGCTCCCATCGCTAACAAAAAGCAACATTTTTATGGATTTCCTGGAGAAGCAGGCCGCACCTATTTTCATAAGTCGTTCATTTACATAGGCTTGTGACGATGTTCAACTAGGATGAAACCGGGTAAATCATCGAGGTAAAATTGCGATTTCCCCGATTCGCTCGGTTCTGGCCAGCGAATCCCAGTCACAATCTAGAATAGACCTGCTGCAGGAACTGACGTGTCGTACTGAGCCGGATCCGATGGGGTAAGGAATACTCGCTCAAATGAACTGGTGCTCCGCGACTAACTCGAGCGCAATCAACCAGACTGCTAGCGATGCTCGCAGGGATTCTGGGGTTGTCTCGGGGAAACGAGCGGTCGTACACTGACCGCGCAAGTGAAGAGGGCCGACTCCACCCGCAATTGAGTTCGGCTGCTCGACATTGACTGCGCGGCGAAACCCACCGCGCCCCTTGGGGAAATAATATTACCCATGAAGTTGTGAACCGCTCGGCATGGATGTCGTGAGGCACGACCTGGATTTCTCGCAGAATGGAAGCTGCTCCGATGTTTGATGGACAAACATTGCTTGTCACAGGTGGCACCGGTTCTTTTGGCCACGACTTCTCGCGCCTGGTTCTCGGCCAACACCAACCCAAGCGTGTCATTGTCTATAGTCGCGACGAAAAGAAACAACACGACATGCGACTGGAGTTCGACGACTCGCGACTGGGGTTCGTGATCGGGGATGTCCGGGATCGCAATCAACTCGTCATGGCCATGCGGGGAGTGGACTACGTCTTCCATGCCGCGGCGCTGAAACAGGTTCCTTCCTGCGAATTCTTTCCGATGGAGGCGGTCCTCACCAATGTGCTGGGGACCAACAACGTGCTCGATGCGGCAGAAATCAACGGTGTCAAGAAACTGGTCGTCTTAAGCACTGACAAGGCCGTCTATCCGATCAATGCCATGGGACAGACCAAGGCTCTTATGGAGAAGCTGACCCTCGCCCGAGCGAAACAAGCAGAGACCGAAACTATCTTTTGTGGAGTGCGCTATGGCAACGTGATGTACTCGCGTGGGTCGGTGATTCCGTTGTTTGTGAAACAAATCACTAGTGGCATGCCGCTCACTATTACCGACCCGGACATGACTCGGCTTCTGTTGCCGCTGGCCGAGGCGGTGCGTTTGGTGACGTTTGCGATGGAAAACGGGGAACAAGGCGATATTTTTGTTCGCAAGGCCGTAGCAACCACCGTGCAGACGTTGGCTGAGGCAATGTTGAATCTATTCGGCGCGAACAATCCGATCGAGGTCGTGGGAGTGCGGGCCGGAGAAAAGTTGCACGAAATCCTGGTGAGTGCGGAAGAACTCACCCGCGCCGGGGACTGCGGCGAGTATTACCGGGTACATTGCCACCGCGATGAGAACTACGACGACTATTTTGTGCGGGGAATCATCTCCGAAACGATAGCTCGTGAGGGTTATACCTCCGAGAATGCCCCGCAGCTTTCCGTCCGCGAGACGGAGCAGTTGTTGCTTGAACTTCCTGAAATTCACCGCGACCTGCAGCAATGGCGTCCGCAGGGCGCAAGACTACGGAGGGCCGCATGAAAACACAAATTATTGGCGTAACCGGGCCGGGCGGTTTTGTTGCCGGCCATCTGATTCGAGCGTTGCTGAACCAGACCGACATGCAGATTCTTGCCCTCCCACGCGATACTTGGGAGGACGATCGCCTGTTGGGAGATTTTGTTGCCCAGTGTGACACCATCGTCCACTTGGCGGGGATGAATCGCGGCAGCGAAGAAGATATCTATAAGACCAATGTTGCGCTGGTCGACAAGCTCGTAGCAGCAGCAGACTTAGTTGGCACGCCTTTGCACATCGTGTTCGCCTCGTCCACGCAGCGGGATCGCGATCAGGGTTATGGCCGTTCGAAGAAGTATGGCGAGGCACAATTCGCTGCCTGGGCCGCGCGGAGTACAAATCGAGTAGCGACCAGCTTAGTGATTCCGAATGTGTATGGTGCTGGCTGCCGGCCCTTTTACAACTCAGTCGTGGCCACCTTCTGCCATCAATTGGCCAAGGGTGAAGAACCGCACATCGACCAGGACAATCTCGTCGAATTTATTTGGGTCAATGAACTCGTACAGCGGATTGTCGAGAGCCTGGGTTTGCGTGAGAAAGGCGTTGTGCGACTGGCCGGGACAGCGAAGATGCGAATCAGCGAGTTGCTTGCCAAACTCCAACACTTCCGCGAAAGCCATGCTAAGCATGACACTGTGCCGAACATTTCGGCTCCTCTGGACGCTAGTTTGTATGCGACCTATTTGTCGTACCTCGACTTGCAGCAACACTGCCATCGCCCACAGGTTCATACCGACGAACGGGGCAAGCTGTTCGAGGTCATCCGGATGGCGGGCGGCGGGCAGGTGTTTTTCTCGACGACCAAACCGGGGGTGATCCGGGGAAACCATTTTCATACCCGCAAGATCGAATGGTTCTGTGTGCTAGAAGGAGAGGCAGTAATTCGTCTCCGCAAGGTGGACGACAGCGAGGTGCATGAGTTTCGAGTTTCGGGCAACTCTCCGCAGTTCATTTCCATTCCCGTGCTGCATACCCATCAACTTGAGAACGTCGGCGAGCGAGATCTGCTTACGATGTTTTGGTGCAACGAGATTTTTGTGCCCGAAGATACGGACACGTACTTCCAGAATGTCGCTTGACGATCACCACACAGGAATTCGGCATGACAAAGCAACTCAAAGTGATGACGATCCTCGGCACCCGTCCCGAAATCATTCGACTGTCGCGCGTGATGCAGCTTCTAGATCAACACACGGAGCATGTGTTGGTGCATACAGGGCAGAATTCGGACTACGAGTTGAACGAAGTCTTCTTCAAGGATCTGCGGGTGAAACAGCCTAAACATTTCCTTTCGATCAGCCGCGATTCCTTAGGGCGAATCCTGGGTGATGTGCTCATCAAGAGCGAAGAGGTCCTGCGTCAGGAAAAGCCTGATGCGGTCGTCATCCTGGGGGACACGAACAGTTCGTTTGGTGCGATCATCGCCCGGCGGATGAAGATACCTGTCTATCACATGGAGGCAGGTAACCGGTGTTTTGATTTTAATGTGCCTGAAGAACTCAATCGCCGGATCATCGATCACATTAGCGACTTTAACTTGGTGTATACGGAGCATGCCCGGCGAAATCTGCTCGCCGAAGGCATTCACCCTCGGCGGATCTATCTCACGGGCTCTCCGATGCGGGAGGTGCTCGACGACAATCGCAAGAGTATCGAGGTGAGTGATGTGCTGGATCGCCTGGAGCTTAAGCCACAGAAGTTTTTCCTGGTGAGCATGCATCGTGCTGAGAATGTGGATGTCGAAGAGCATCTAACTCAATTGCTTGAAGCGATTAACGAGCTCGGCGAGAAATACCAATTGCCGATTATTGTGAGCACCCATCCGCGTACGAAACATCGATTGGAAAAACTGAAATTCGTCTCGAGCGATCTGGTTCGGTTTCTTCCTCCTTTTGGGTATCACGATTATGTCCGCCTGCAATGCGATGCCTATTGCACGCTGTCAGACAGTGGCACGATTAGCGAAGAAAGCTCGATTCTCGGTTTTCCAGCAGTGACGATGCGGACCGCGATGGAACGTCCTGAAGCGATGGACTCGGGGCACATTGTGCTCACCGGGCGTGATCCAGAAACGATTCTGCGGAGCGTGCAGCTTGTGGTGGAAAGCGCGGCCAGCGATCGGCAGCAGCGCATTGCCAAGGAATACGAAGTGACTAATACGTCCTACCGCGTTCTAAAGTTGATCCTTGGCACGGCCAAGTTGGGGCACCTCTGGGACGGCATCGTGGCGGCATGAGCTGAAAGACAGCGTATGTATTTCATTTTTGCGACATTGAGAATCCTCGCCGTTTACCGCCACTACTGGCCCGATGCGACTCCCTACGCGCGGCTGTTGAAAGCCATCCTGGAAGAGCAGGTCCGCGAAGGTCATCAAGTCGACGTGTATTGTAGCCAACCCGGCTACAACGACATACAAATCTCGCGCCAGACTAGCAAGGAAATGATCAACGGCGTCTCGGTCAACCGCATTAGCCTGCTGCCCGAGAGAAAAGGATGGCGCCTGATGCGCTTGGTCAACTCGGTGCTGTTTCTGGCACGTGCGGTCTGGCACGCCACAGTTCGCAGAAGATACGACTTGCTGATTGCCAACACGCATCCGCCGGTGCTGATCGGCTTTGCCTTGCGAATCATCAAGCGACTTAGTGGCGCGGAGTTTATATTGCATGCCCAGGACATTCATCCTGAGGGGGCATTGCTGGCGGGGGATTTGAAATCAAGCGGTCTCTCAAAACTTGCCATGGCGATCGATGCGAAAAGCTGCAACGCTGCTTTGCGAGTGGTCACACTGTCTGAGGATATGCGGCGAACATTGCTCGATCGGAAAGGAAGCTCTGCGAGCAAAATTGTCGTACTCAATAATTTTGCCTTGGAGTCGGAACACTCTCAAGCGGACAGTATTGATAGAGATGAGTCTCCAGTTTTTCGCATGTTGTTTGCGGGAAACTTGGGGCGGTTTCAAAGTTTGGAAAGACTCTTGAATGCGATCCAGCATGTGCCACAAAGCGTGCCTTTGGAATTGACCTTTATGGGAACTGGCTCGCAACTTCGCGAGCTTCGCAGATTGGCAGCAGAGCAGGGGGGGGCGCGAGTCCACTTCGAGCCGTTTCAAACGCCGGATGCGGCGATTGCCCGCATGCGACGTGCAGACTTGTGTATCGTATCACTTGCTGCTGAAGTCTACAGGATTGCCTATCCAAGCAAGACGATGACGTACCTGGCGGCAGGCTGCCCCCTACTGACAGTCGTCGAACCAGAGAGCCAATTGGCAGGCGAAGTTCGCCAGAACGAATTAGGCTATGTACCCACCTCGACATCGCCTGGGGATATAGCCAAGTGCATCGAATTTGCCTGGCTGGATCGCAAACGCTGGTCTTCGGCGGAGCGTGCCGAACTCACGCTCCGAGGAGAGATGTTGTTTGGCAAAGAACAAGCATTGTTGACATGGAATAGACTCATTCATCAATGTGCTCAAGAACTCGGCGTCGCGGCGCAATCATTGGGCGCATTACCTACACAAATCGAACGGCAGGCTGCGTAACTCGCCACTCGTAGGAGTCCTATGAATCGAGATGAGTGAATTCAAGTTTCAACCTGTGATCATCATCGGAGCTGCACGCTCAGGCACGAACATGGTGCGCGACCTGTTGACGCAGATTCCGCGAGTTGCAACTTGGCCCTGTGACGAGATCAACTATGTGTGGCGCTATGGCAATGCGAGCTATCCCACGGATGAGTTGCGTCCCAAGCATGTGACTCCGAATATCAAACACTTTATTCGAAATCGCTTTGCTCGTCTCGCCTCGAAAACCGGGGCGCATTGGATCGTGGAGAAGACATGTGCCAATTCCTTGCGGGTTGACTTTGTTCGAGAGATTGTCCCGGAGGCTAAGTTCGTCTTTCTCGTGCGTGATGGATTGGATGTCGCCGTGTCGGCAAACAAGCGCTGGCATGCACCACTCGATTTAGCTTATGTACTGAAGAAGTCGTTGCATGTGCCGATGCAGGAATTTCCCTACTATGCAGCCCGATATCTGGCACATCGAGTTCGCCGTCTTGCAACTCAAGAGAAACGGTTGCCAACCTGGGGTCCGCGGTTTGCTGGTTTAGATGAGTCGGTCCAGAGAGACACGAACCTTCAAACGTGTTTCACTCAATGGAATGTGTGTGTGGAGAGTGCTCATAATTCGCTCTCCAGCTTGCCGAGATCGCATGTTCATTTCCTGCGCTATGAAGATTTCGTCGCCCATCCGAAACGCCATCTCAAAGCCATGTGTAAAGACTTGGGGATCTCGTGCAAGGGTGGGACCCTACGCGAACTTGCATCGCAAGTGTTTGAGAGCAGCGTGGGGACCGGCAGGAACCACCCTGAGTTGCAGGCTCTTGAAACGCAGACGCAGACAATCCTCCATGACCTTAATGTGTTGTGGAATCCTCACGAATTATCGTCCTGTTCAAGAGCTGCTTAGCAGAAATTTACAAACGTGCTTACACGCCAACAACAAATCGTCAAACGCACCTTCGATGTGGTATTGTCTGCTGTCGGGCTAGTGGTGTGCGTGCTGCCAATTGCCTTGGCGGTGTTAATCGCGCGGATGGAGACTCGCCGCAGTGGTATCTTCCGACAAACGCGTGTGGGACAAAGGGGCCGTTTGTTCTCGGTCTACAAGATACGCACCATGCACGATCTCGCAGGGATCACGACGCACGTAACCCGCAAACACGATCCTCGCATTACCCGCTCGGGGCAGCTTTTGAGGCTCACAAGAATTGACGAGCTTCCTCAGTTGTTCAACGTTCTCAAAGGAGACATGAGTCTGGTCGGCCCTCGTCCAGATGTGCAAGAAGTCGCCTGGCGACTCAAGCAAGAAGCACCTCTCGTGTTGACAGTGCGGCCTGGTATCACCGGTCCGGCATCACTCAAATATCGCGAGGAGGAGGAAATCCTGGAGATGTGTGCCGACCCTGAATGGGTCAATGAGGCGATTTTGTTTCCGGACAAGATGCGGATCAACACGGCTTACGTGCAAAACTACTGCTGGCAGCTCGACTTGAAGTTTCTCTGGCAGACCATTTCGGGCACCGGAGAGCGGGCCAGCATCAACGACATTTCCAAGCAAATCGCTAATCGACGGAGGGCTGCTTGAAATGACCATAACACAGCCAACTCGTATCAACGCGATCGCCAGTAGTTGGCCTGTCTTTGATGAAGAGATGATCGATGCCGCGGCGCGAGTGCTGCGTTCGGGCAAGGTGAATTACTGGACCGGTGACGAGGGCCGGCAATTCGAAAAAGAATTTGCCGACTTCGTTAGTACGAAACATGCCATCGCGCTTGCCAATGGCACGGTTGCCTTGGAGCTTGCACTCTATGCCTTGGGGATTGGCCCAGGGGATGAGGTGATTGTTCCCAGTCGGACCTTTATCGCCACTGCCAGTAGTGTCGTCGCTCGTGGTGCGCGTCCAGTATGCGCCGATGTCGATCGAGATAGCCAAACGATCACAGCGGAAACGATCGAACCTCATCTGAGTTTTCGGACGAAAGCCATTATTCCCGTTCACCTGGCAGGCTGGCCCTGTGACATGGTGCAGATATTAGACTTGGCTCGAAGCCGAAATATTGCAGTCGTAGAAGACTGTGCCCAGGCGCATGGTGCGATGTATCGCGGTCGGCCCGTGGGGAGCTGGGGAGACATGGCGGCGTTCTCGTTCTGCCAGGACAAAATTCTCACAACCGCTGGCGAAGGGGGCATGTTGGTTACCAATAGCAACGTGCTCTGGCAAACAGCTTGGAGTTACAAGGACCACGGCAAAGGGCATGAGTCGTTCTATCACCCCAAGCCTTCTTCGGCTCAGTTCCGTTGGCTGCACGACGGATTTGGTTCGAACTATCGGCTCAGCGAAGTGCAATCGGCAATCGGCCGGATCATGCTCAAGCGGCTACCAGCCTGGCGGGAGATTCGTCGAGCCAATGCGCTGCAACTAGCGGAGAGTTGCCTGGAATGTCCTTCTCTTCGGACCCCGATTCCGACAGGGGACATTTTGCACGGTAATTACAAGTTCTATAGTTTTGTGCGGCCCGAGCAATTGGCCCCGGGCTGGAATCGCGATCGCATCATCTCGGAGCTTCGTGGAAGAGGCGTCCCCTGTTTTAGCGGATCTTGCAGCGAGATCTATTTGGAGGATGCATTTCCCGCCGGTTGGAGACCATCGCGGCGTCATCCGGTCGCCAAGGAACTTGGTGAGACTAGTCTGATGTTTTTGGTGGACCCGACCCTCACACAAAGGCAAATCCTAAATTGTTCGCGTGATATCACGAGCGTCCTAGGCTGTGCTACCAATGCCTGTGCCCCGGGCTATTTTCGGGGCAAAGCTGCTTGAGGTCGGAGGGCTTGGGTCGGCAGCAGACAAGCGACGTTGTGACAGCACAAACAAGCTCCTATACTCCGCCCCCGTTTTAGATGTTGCATTGTGCGCAGACAAAAGCACTAATTCTTCGAGAACTCGACGTGCCAGCCCCGCCAAGTAGTCTAGTGAATTCGCGGATATCGCCGCTGTCGGGCAGTGACAGTTCGGTGAAATCAATTGAGAAGTCCGTACTGGCCAAGATATCTCTGCGCAATAATGCTGCCTGGATGTTGGTTGGGCGAGGGACTTACTTTGTGTGTCAGTTCGGCATGTTGGCTGTCTTGGCAACTCTGGGTTCACCGGAAGTAGTGGGACAGTTCGTCCTGGCATTGGCAATCTGCAATCCGGTTTTCATTTTCGCAAGTTTGCAACTCCACGTGGCGCAGTGTACGGATGTTTCCAATGAGTATTCCTTCTATGATTATCGGCGACTGCGCACTATCACAAGCTTATCAGCCATGCTCATTGTCTGTGCAATAGCGGGGATAGCATGCCAATGCTGGTCCGAGCGTAGCCTAGTGTTTGCGATGGGGTTTGCCAAATGTATCGAGTCGTATAGTGATATTTACTGCGGCCGCATACAGAAACACGAACGGATGTTTGCCGTGGCAATTTCGTTGATGCTGCGAGGCGTCACTGCATTGTTGGCAATGACCGTTGTCTTTTATTTGACACGAAACGTTGCCTGGAGTGTGGTGGCGATGGCATTTCTGTGGTTGGGAGTCTTGATCCTTCACGATGCGATCATGGCGAAGAGATTTGTACTAGCAGAATCTCCAAATCCACTGACAGACCTTCAAACGGTACGGCAACTCAAGCGGTTAGCTTTCCTAACCATACCACTTGGGCTCATGGCTGGCTTTTGTGCTTTAGAAGCGAACTTGCCTCGCTACATCGTTCAAGGAGTATTCGGAACCCGCGAACTTGGTGTTTTGGGAGTGATGGCCTACATCACTCTGTCCGGCAATACGGTCATCTCCGCAATCGGAATGGCAGCTATTCCGCGGCTTGCTTCCTTGTATGGAAATCAGGAGAGAAGTGCATTTCGCTTGGTGTCAAGCAAATTGTTTGCAATTGGAATTTGTACCGGATTGAGCGTGGTATTGTTTTCGGTTTTGCTGGGGCATACCTTCCTGAGTAACGTTTTCGGTCCTGAGTATGCGGACAACTATCAGTTACTTGTAGTCATGTCTCTTGCGGCCACGTTGCAGTACGGCTCGACCATGCTTTCTGTTTCGTTGAGGTCAATGGGACTATTTCGCACGGCTTTATTGGCCCACGTCATTTCTTTTTTCGCCACTCTCATTGCCTGCGTGATACTAGTCGATTCCAGTGATTTGTTGAGTGTTGGCTATGCACTAATCATGTCTGCGCTAATCACTCTCGGAGTCTTTGCTGCCCTGGTGCTTTGGCAATTTAAGCAAATCAAATCAACAAACGTATCGCAGTTGGCCTACGAATCGCAGCTATACGAAGAGGTCGTCGCATGAAGTCAGCGACAAATCACCGCACGGAAGCAACGGTTGCAAATAGTGTTGCATTGCCTATAAGGGCTACCAGAAAAGCTTGGACCGGAAATCTAACCCGATCTGGTTCGCGAACACGAGTCTCGACATTAGGAATAAGCTGTTCCAAGTATGCGCGGTTGTATCCGCTGATCTTCTTTGAGACCTATTTAATATGTTCCTTAGTTGTATTCGCTTTTGGCCCCGTCGAGTTCCAGATCAGCAACCCTCTCAAGCTTTATACTTTTGCAATCGTCGGACAGATTGCGATTGCAGTAGGATATCTGACGGGAATTGCCAAGGCTCCGACTCTCTATTGCAACCCGCTATCAATTTCGAAAATGTTGAAGTTGGCAATTCTTGCCATGCTGATCATGTCGCCCATCACGATCTACAATCGTGATCGTTCGGAAGTATCGATCACAGAGGCCATCACGAACCCTGGAGCAGCCTATGCGGCTCGGGCAGAGAGGTTGAATAATCGCGAATCGGCGCCTCTTGTGTCGATCGTTCGAGCTCTCTTAGGTCCAATATTCGGACTATTTGTACCGTTAGGTGTGATTCACTTGAAAGGTAAACGAGATGCTTGGAAGACACTTTGGCGAATAGGGCTATTGAGCTTGCTCGTCGAGTCGATCCTCGTTGGTGCCGCAAAAGGGTTGTTCGACTTGGCACTTGTTCTCCCCTGGTTATTGTGGTTGCGATTTCATACTGGAAGTTCCACCGAGTCACAGCACTCGACCAGGACTCAGGCGCGAGTAAATCGCCGGCGAAATTGGTCGTTTGCTCAGAAAGTCCTCCTCGTATCTATCACATTATCAGCTCTTCTTGCTGGCATTCTCTACTTTGGCTATTCGAGGCAATCACGTTATGAACTGTCGGGCGGCAGTTACCCTCTATGGACGACTTGTTGGTCGAAAGATCTCTATGGCGTTACGTTGCCAGAGTCCGTGGAGTATCCCGTGTATATGTTGTCACGATACTGGACCCAGGGGTATTTAGGATTATCGGAATGTTTAGAGCTTCCTTTCGAATGGAGCTTTGGAATTGGTCATTCAACCTTTTTGATGCGCTATGCAGGTATTCTCTCTTCAAATCCTAACTACTTTCTCAACAAGTCTTATCCCTACCGCTTGGAGTCCGAAACTGGCTACAGTGTTGCCCACTATTGGCATACGATCTATCCGTGGTTAGCTTCGGACTTGTCTTTTCCTGGATCGATTCTAGGTATCGCGGTACTCGCTTATTTATTGGGCCGTGCCTGGAAAGATGCGATGTGGGGCCAAAATCCCTTCGCCGCGGGGTTTCTGGGCCAAATCCTCCTTCTGTTCTACTACATTCCTGCCAATAACGTTCGCTTGATGTTTTCTGAGGAAGCTATCGCGTTCTGGGGTCTCCTGTTCTTGTGGAAGATAACTAGTCGCACGAGAAGATATGCACCACGACAATTTGGAGTAGCTAGGTGAAAAAGAAGCTTTTTCCCAAAGTGGCAATCGTGTCGTGCAATCCCATGAGGGCGGACATCTCCAATGGGTTACTCATGCGATCCTTGTTTTCTTCCTGGCCCAAGGATCGACTCACGCAAATCTATTTCCCTGTCGGAGCAAGCTATCCACCTGAATTTGATGTCTGTGTGGACTATCGAAGAATCAGCTCCTTTGGCACGGTAGAGCGACTCCAGGAGAACCTTGCAACAATTGAAGAAAAAAAAAGCTCTCTTCACGAACAAGAAGTCTCCAAGTCGCGCACAAGACACAAACTACTCGTCGCACTGAAGCAGCAGAAGCAGTTGTTCCAATGGTCAAAGTGCCTGCAGGAGATATGGTACGGTCATTCCTGGATCGGGCGTACGCTTCGTCAACAGTTGAAAGACTGCAAACCCGACATTGTGTACGCTTTGATTGGGAATTACTCGCTTGCCAAGAATACTCTTTTGGCTTGCAGGCATCTCAGAATCCCCTTATTTATGCATGTAACCGATGACTACGTCAGCTCACTTTATCGATCGATGCCGTTCGGCAAAACAATTGCGGCCGCTTCAGAGAGTTGGTTTAGTCAATGCATAGATTATTCCTGTGGACGGGCAGGCATCAGTCCGTCCATGGCGGAGGAATATGAAGCGAAATACTTGAAGCCATGGGACACGTTTACTACAGGAACTTCGCCTGATTCTTATGACCCCTCACCAAGGCCTTCCGATGGGATCGTTCGCTTTATCTATGCTGGAAACCTGGGGCTGGAGCGCTGGCGACAACTTCGCGCACTGGCAGCAGCATTGAATGAATTGGCCGCACAAAGCAGTCGCCAATTGAGTCTGGATATCTACTCATCAGCAGAACAGATCAATGCCTATCGAAAAGATTTGGAAGTGTCACCTATTGTAAAGCTGCGAGGATGGTGCCCCAGTGAAGAACTGCCTCGCGTATTCCAAGACGCAGACGTACTCGTCCATGTGGAGAGCTTTGATGAGGACGTTACTGCCCTGACTAGATTGTCACTGTCAACCAAACTTTATCAATACATGATGGCTGGTCGTTGTTTGCTAGGATTCGGACCAGAACATCTGGCATCAATGAAATTAATTCAGCAAACCACCGCTGGAGTTGTGGTGTCGACGAATCAAGTGACTTCAATTGCCGAAGCGATCCGGGAAAACTGTCTCGAAGACAAGATTCGACTCAAGTGTGGACTCCACGGTCGAGCTTGGGCAAAGCGCTGGGGTGATATTCATCAAGAACGAGAGCGATTTCGCCAAGCATTGGTTAATGCCTTAAAAATCGACAGGAGCCTTGAAATTAAACAATCTACTCTCCGCATGACACCATTCAACAAGGATCACTCAATTGCGTGGCGCTCAAGGGCGAGTTAGATTTCGTTTCAATGTATCGACGACGCCTGGAGTTCCGGGCGTGATCAGATAGGAAATACATCAATCTCACGAAAGGATCGAATCATGGATCTTGCTTGGAAAATGCTTGAACGGGTGCCACCATCTTTAAAGGCTTCAGTGAAACGCTGCACGAGTACCGAATTGAGACTCTGGCTGCGGGATCGTCTCGGCGTAAGTGATCGCTCAATTCCTGATAAGATTGTAACAGTGAAAGATGGGCGCCGATTTCATATCGGTCCCGACTATATCTACCTGCCACTATTCGTATCAGGCGAATTCGAGCCTGCCGCTACAACTGTAGTCAAGAGATTGCTCCGAAAGGGCGATCATGTTGTCGACGCCGGCGCGAACTATGGTTGGTATACCACGCTTTGTGCAGAAATTGTTGGATCTAAGGGCTCCGTCTACGCTTTCGAGCCAGTTCCCTCAACTTTCGATCGCCTGAATGAACACATCACACTCAATAGCAATAGTGACTGTGTAGTGGCAGAACAACTCGCACTAGGAATAGAGCAGGGTGAGACCTACGTCCACCTCTTCAACGATCTATCTCACTCAAGGTCGTCGATTTCCAACTTGGGAAGAAATCATTTTGTCGTTCATTGTGTGCCTATGACAGATCTCAAATCTTATTTGGAATCCCGTCGAGTCGATCACATTGATTTTCTCAAATGTGATGTAGAAGGATCGGAATTGATGGTACTGCAAGGTGCAGGTGAAATCCTTGATAGAGTCAATGCTCCAATAATACTAATTGAGCTCAATGAGGAAACCGCACCAGAGTTTGGATATCAACCCATCGATATCGTCAACTATTTACGAGACCGAGGATACGATTCCTTTTACGGTATCGAAGCAAAGAATACTATCTGTCGGATCAAGGATCCGCAAAAAGTTGCTAAGCTCAATCCTCTGTTGTGCTGCAAAGGCGATCGTATTGAGAAACGCATGGGTAGCTGAATGGAATTACTCCCCAGTAATGCTCAACTACCAATCTGTGTAAACAGATAGTCAACCGCGTTGAGATCAACCGTGTCTGTTCCCCCGTTTTCAAAGTGAGCTTGCACACTTTCGAAACCGGTTGCAAGGTTTCTAAAGTTCGTTCCCGTAAGTCGAGCAAGATTCCCTTCACCATAGAATAGATCATTGCCCGCTGAATCGAACAAGTCAGCGGTGTCGTTCCCTCCAGCAGTGGCATATGCGTACACGCCATCGAAACCTTCAACGTAATTGTAATAGGTTCCTGCCTGGTCACGCATGACTCCATGGGAAGCGTATCCACTGAAGATATCATTCCCCACCGAGTCATATAGGGTGGCGTAGTCAATACCTCCTGCGGTGGAATAAGCTCTTACTGAGTCAAATGATTTGGCATAGTTGTAGAACTCTCCCGTCAAGCTCCGCATCAGTCCGTACGTAGGCCCAGAGATGAAGCGGTCGTTCGTCGCACCATCATATAGAAACGCTTCGTCAAATCCGAGACTAGCATAGCCAAATACTTCGTCGAAATTATCGGCATTGTTCTGGTAAGAATTATTGACAGCTTGCATGACTGCGGTGGTGGGAGTAGCGGTAAACTGGTCGTTCCCTGCCGAGTCGAACATTTGGGCACTATCAAACCCTTGCGAAGCATAGCCAAAGGCCTGCTTGAATCCCAACGCGTTGTTGTAAAACCCATCCCCGGACAGAATCGCTCGATCTGAATAAGCTCTGAAAAGATCGTTCCCGTTGGAATCGTAGAGATGGGCCTGATCTGTTCCACCGTTGATGCTATAAGCATAATTTTGAGCAAATCCGCTGACTGTATTTGAGAAGGTACCCACACTATCTTCCATGCGACTGTAGTCGCTTCGCCCCGTAAAAATGTCGTTGGCAGTCGAGTCGTAGAGGGTGGCGTAATCAAACCCCCCGTTTGATGATATCGCCGAGACCGAGTCAAAGCCATTGACATAATTCAAGTAAGAACCGATTGTGCTTCGCATAAAGGCAGAGGTGCTCTGCGCGTAATACCTGTCATCGGTCGCTCCATCGGTCAGATAGGCTTCGTCGCTGCCAAGGCTTGCATATGCGTACACTGTGTCAAAGCTATCAGCTTGATTAAAGTAAGCACCGTTTGTTGCCTGCATGCTGCTTGTTACTGGTCCGGCATCGAAGCGGTCATTACCAGCCGAATCGAAGTGAAAAACTACGTCATTACCTTGAGAAGCATATCCGTAGGTGGATTCAAATCCAGCGGCAAAATTTAGAAAGCCTGTTCCCGAGAGAATCACCCGATCAGAATAAGTTCGGTAGAGGTCATTTCCTGCCGAGTCGTACATATTGGCTCGGTCCACCCCGCCAGAACTGGCGTATGCATAAGTTTGGGAAAAATTGTAGGCCGAATTCTGGTATCCTGTTCCCGACATGGTTACGTGATTCGAGAATGTCTCATACAGATCGGCCCCAATCGAATCGTAAATATACGCGATGTCACCTCCACCAGCCCCGTAAACGGTCGAGTTTTCTACGCCTGATGCAGCAACTTGATAGCCGATCCCTATAAGAGTTGTGGATGAGGAGGCGATAATCGCCGTCTCTTTGGCGTTTGTTCCGGTTAGTGCTATCGTATCTGTCCCACTTCCGCCATTGAAGACTATGTTCGTCACTGCAATTGAAGCAAAGTTGTGCGTCACACCGTTTACGACAACCTGATGTGTGCTGCCTGCGGAAAATGTGAAAGTGTCATTGCCGGCAGTCCCTTTAACATTGACCGTCGTGCCCGTCACCGAGACCAAATTACTTAGTCGATAGTCGACATTGCTGTTGGTTCCTTGAACACAGACGAAGAACTCTTCACCCGCGGTTGCCAAGGCATCGACTCGCGTCGTGCCGTTGACGGCATTGCCGGTGGTTACCAGTTGCAGGTTAGAATCGTAGAGTTTCAGATTTACTTGTCCGCCCTGTGCGGCAAATGCACCTTCAACTGTCAAGTATCCTGCTTGACTGGATTGGACGCGATACCAACTCTCTCCTGCCACAGAGAGGCCGTTGAGTTGTGCGTAGGAAACGGTTCCCCAATCGGTGTAAGTAAAGTTGTTGCTGGATTCGAAGAACGCATTGAGATTGTAATGTCCTAGTCCGCCACTGGACGAGAAGCCGACTGTGTAAGTCTGTCCGGCAACTACGTCAAATGAAACCTCTTCACCTTGATTGCCAGTGACAGTGCCCGTGGCACCCGAAACCGTCCAAGCTGCCTGTAGCTCGTGGGTCATCCCGTTGGAGTCGAAGGTGACCGTGCCATTGCTGCCGGCGGTGAATTTAAAGTAGTCGATATCGTTGAGCGTGCTGATGATTCCGCTCTGGCTTGCGGTGGTCGTAAGCGTTCCCAAGTTGAAGGCTGTAGCCAAGGTTGAGCCGTAGTCGTCCGCCGGCATGAGTGCATCGATGGCCGCTTCGAGGTTCAGGCGTTTGAATGTTAGGTTGGTGGCCGAGTCAACAAACGAAGTTGCGGTCGCCATCATGTGGTTGTAGATAGTGTCCTGAGTTATCCCCGTGTAACCAGAAAATTCCATGGCCTGGCGGATGAGAACGCTTGCTCCGGCGATGTAGGGTGAAGCCATGCTCGTGCCGGACATGTAGGCATAGTCATCGTCAATGCCGTTGTTATTTCCCTTGTAATCAGGGACCGTACTGCGGATCGAGGAACCCGGGGCGGCAATCGCGCGAACATCGCGTTGGCTATATCCGGCAAGCGAACCATTGTCATTGACCGACATCACTGGCACCACGGAAGGGCTGGCGGCAGGATATCCCAGGCCGGGTGCATTGTAGGTAGCATAGGCATTGCCAGCAGAGACAGCGACGAAAATACCATCCGCCTTGAGCAAGGCAAACTCGTCTTCCAAAGTTGACCAGACGGGGACGGTAGTGGAGTTCCAAGAAGCAACTCCTAACGACAGGTTGATCGCGGTGATAGGATTCTCGAAACTATTGCGATTGAAGTGAACCCACTGCAAGGCACTCTCGACCCAACTGAAGTAGCCGGCACCGGAGTCGTCGAACACTCGCAAGCCGACCAAGTCCACTCCGGATGCTACGCCATGATCGCTGCCAGCATTCCCTCCTACGATCCCGGCGACATGGGTTCCGTGTCCACCGGCAGTGCCATCGTCGTAGGGATTGGCATCATTCTCGGTAAAGTCATAGCCACCCACAACTCGATAATTTGCTCCCAGACCTCCGCCGAGGGCAAAATGGTTGTAGGCGATACCACTATCGATGATTGCGACGGTTTGGCCTTTCCCGGTGAAGCCGTAGTCGGCTAACACTTGATTGAGGCCAGTTGTAGTGTGGGCACTGGCGAGCGTTTGCTCGATCTCGCCAATCTGCTCAGAAATCGTATATGGATCCGTGGGATCAATCCAGAAATCCGGACCCGTATCGAGGTGATGCTCGATTGGCGGTGCCTCTTCCACCAATTCGTGATGAACGATTGTTTCGTCAAAAGAGTGGTGGACGATCCCTTCGCCAAGCAATCCACCTATTGGATCAGCGGACATGACCCGGCGGTCTTCCAATGTCTCTAAGTGGCCCTTCCAATCGAACTGCTTCATAAGTGGCTTGTGCATTCAGTGGTGCCTCGTCAGCAACTCGTTTGGATAGCTGCCTGACAATCAACGCGCGAAACGTGATCGCAGACACAAGCAAATGAGTTGATATCCAGATTGGATGAACCGATGTTGTGGTCGCCGAGGAGAAACGACCTGGAAATGAAAAGTGGTGAAAAGCATGTGTGAGCCGAAGGGAATCACACTTAAAGCCTAGTTCATAAAGTCCAGGCCTAGAGGAAACTTTTCACAACAAGGCAGTCCGACCACCGACCGGGTCCAGTTCCGAGGTTCCTTCCGCAGAGCATGTTGCTGGCCATCCACTTTGCCGCTGAACGCGCTGGTTTTGGGCAACATCTTGTTGCACCTTTGCATCACCAAGTTACTAGTACGCTGTCCGGTTCAATCCGTTCGGGAGGGGGCCAAATAGCCGGACTTTTCTCATAGCCAGCATTCGCCCCTGCCCCCGAAAGGCCATCTGGAGTACCATGATAGGAATATCACTCAGCAACAGGACATTGTCCAGCAGTGAAAAAACATGGATCCAACAATCATCAATTCCGCCCCTCCGTCTGCCAACTCGCCGAGTCCCGACTCACCCAGTCTCGATTCGCCCAGTTATGCCGAGACGATTGAGTCGCCACTCTCGCTCCTAGAATTGTCAGATGCGACGCAGCCAAATCTGCGGGTTCCGGTTCGGCGAAATATTGCCCTGGTGGAGGGTAGCGCACCTGAATTAACCCAGGAAACACTGGATGTGTTGCGAGATCGGTTGCGGATAGTGTCCCTGCTTTTGTGTGGGGGATTTGCGGTCTTTCTGGCTAGGGCCATACTGTCGCCGACGCAGTATTTTGCCAGCCATTCGCTGACAACCCTCTGGTGCCAAGCCGGAGTGACCGCTCTGCTGGCATTGATAGCACAACGGATGTGTACTCGTTGCGATTTCGTGGTCAAGCATTTGCGTCTCACCGAATTGCTCGTCTTTGGTGCCCCTGCGTTGTTCTTTTTGTTATTGAACTACGAGCAACTTATCCAATGTTCGGAGTTAACAGATGGCCATTCGCATATTCCCAATATCACTGGAGTTTGGCTGCTGCTGATCTTCACCTACTCGGTTTTCATCCCCAACAGATGGCAACGTGCTGCGGTTGTGCTGTGTCTCATGGGCCTGGCTCCATTGTTGATGCTTTTGATTGTGTACTTCAGTTCACCTGCATTTGCGGAGTTGAGCCATATGGCACCCTTTCGAGGTGTATTTGTAGAACAGACGCTGGCGATACTTCTCATGGTCGTAGTGGGTACTGTCGGGGTAAAGACGATCGGCAATCTGCGGCAGGAGGCCTTCGCCGCCAAGCAACTTGGACAGTATCGCCTGCGGCAAATGCTGGGGAGCGGCGGCATGGGCGAGGTGTATCTGGCTGAGCACCACATGATGAAACGACCATGTGCGATAAAGATTATTCGCCCCGAAAAGACTCGCGATCCCAAGGTGTTAGCCCGTTTCGAGCGCGAGGTGCAAGCCACCGCCAAGCTCTCGCACTGGAATTCGATCGACATCTATGACTATGGTCGTACCGATGATGGTACTTTCTACTATGTGATGGAATTTCTGCCGGGCCACAACATTGGCGAAATGGTGAGTAACTACGGAGCCATACCTTCTGGTCGGGTGGTGTACTTGATGAAGCAGGTCTGCGACGCACTCGCTGAAGCTCACTCTCAAGGGTTGGTCCACCGTGATATCAAGCCAGCCAATATCTTCTGCGCCTACCGAGGGGGACAGTTCGACGTAGCAAAGCTCTTGGATTTCGGACTCGCCAAACCGACCAAGGAAGCCGATGACGTGGAATTGACCCAAGAAGGTTCGATTACCGGTTCGCCGCTCTACATGTCACCCGAACAGGCGACGGGCACTACTGAGGTCGATGAGCGAAGTGATATCTATTCGCTCGGGGCGGTCATGTATTTGATGGTAACCGGGCATCCACCGTTTGATTACCCTCAGCCAATCAAAGTGCTGATTGCCCACGCCAGCGAAGCCCCCGTCGCACCGCGGGAATGGAATTCGTCAATTCCGGTTGAACTCGAAGAAATCATTCTCCGCTGCCTCGAAAAACAACCAGAGGATCGTTTTCAGACCGTTGATGCTCTCCGAGACCAGTTAGATCAAGTCCCGCTGAATGAACCGTGGT
Source organism: Bythopirellula polymerisocia (assembly GCF_007860015.1). Lineage (GTDB taxonomy): Bacteria > Planctomycetota > Planctomycetia > Pirellulales > Lacipirellulaceae > Bythopirellula > Bythopirellula polymerisocia. The sequence continues at coordinate 281,283 of NZ_SJPS01000005.1, read as the reverse complement.
CAAGCCGTGAGGCGTCCGATTGGTGGAACTGCAATGGGTGCCCCAAACGGAAGAAGCTCGCCGCGGAGCTTGTCGAAATGGCTGCTGGATAGAGTGCCTAGGATAGTTCACCCGGCGTTCGAGTCATGGCAAAGTAAATGACGTAAAACCAGGTGAGTACTCCAGCCAGAATCGCCCACAGAATCGATCGGTTTCGCTGCCAGGAACAAACGACGGCAATTGCAGAACCCAGGCCAATTCCTGATTGGGTAACTGTGTGTGTGGCCTCGGTAACCATATGAGCTAGGAGCATTGTTTCCTCCGTGTCTGTGCTAATTATCTCAAGCCGAATTGTACGGCAATTGATCCGCAGAACGCAACCTACGAACTAGCAGTCACTTCGACGACATGCTCATGATCCTGAATGTGCTCAGGACAATAACAGCATTGTCCATCACACTTGGAGCAATAGCGGAACGAAGTCTTCGGCGACGCATTGCTGTCGAGGCCACAGATGCGGCACTTGTGAACGGGGGCCTGACCAGCTTTTTCAGTTCGGGCTTGGTAAGAGCGACGGCGCTCTGCTTGCTTCAAGTCTCGCCAATGATCGCGGCCGAAAAATACCAGGTAGTTGAACACGGAGGCGACAATCAACAATCGCTGCATCCAGTCGCCGACGACTATGCCATAACCCAAACTTATCCACATCAAGAGGGCAAGCCATTTGATTTGGATTGGCAAGACAAAGAAAATGTTGATAACGAATTTTGGGAATAATCGCGCGAATGCCAAGAAAACTGTGCTGTACAGAAATTCGTTGCTGGCAACTTCTAAGGCACCGAATCGCCAGGCCACGAACGCAGCGAGAATATTGGCGATGAGACCAATTAATAGGAATACATTGTAGCGAGAAGCCCCCCATTGGTTCTCAAGAGTCGTGCCGCATAGATAAAAGATCATCCAATAGAAGAACGCCCATATCATGGCCATTTGTGGTGGGACAAATGCGAAAGTGAATAGTCGCCAGACTTCGCCCTGTAGCACCATGCCTGGATCAAGATAGATTTTTGCGAGAGCGTCAACTCCGAGATTGCCACCTGCCCTGGCCATCTGCACCAAATACAATAGCGCCTGACCAGCGATGAGGATCACAGTCAGGTTGGGGATGGCCCAGGGGCGTAAGAGAGATTCGAGGCGCTTGAGCATAGGTGGTGGGTGGTTCCTGGATGGTGGCTGGTGGTTCGTGGAAAGCGAGCATCTAGTTTAGACGTGGAACGACTATTGACCAACCGCCATTACCCAACCACTGACCACCAACCACAAGCACCAAGTACCAACTACCAATGAGAGGCTCTGTCCGATGAGGGAAAGAGGGCCTATAATCGCTAACCTATGAACGCCATCGAAATTCGCCAGCTCCAGAAGTCCTACCGCGTCTATCAGAAAAACGAAGGGCTGATGGCCTCCGTCCGAGGGCTGTTCCACCGCGAGTACCGTGAAGTGGCCGCTGTGAAGGCGATCGATCTTGACGTAGAGCAGGGTGAGTTTGTGGCCTTTCTAGGACCCAATGGCGCTGGAAAGACTACGACTCTCAAGTTGCTCTCCGGCGTAATCAGCCCCACGGGGGGTGAGGCCCGGGTGCTGGGGCACGTTCCATGGCTCCGAGAAAATGACTATCGCCGCCGCTTTGCCCTGGTAATGGGCCAGAAGAATCAGCTCTGGTGGGATCTCCCGGCGCAGGAATCATTCACACTCCACGAAAAAATTTATCGGATCGAACACGACAAATTTGTGCGGACTCGCGATGAGTTGTGTGATCTGCTCAATGTGGGGCACCTTCTCGGTCGCCCGGTCCGCGAACTCTCGCTGGGCGAGCGGATGAAGATGGAACTGACTGCCGCACTGTTGCATTCTCCAGATGTGTTATTCCTCGACGAACCAACCATTGGTCTGGACGTGATCGCACAGCACAACATTCAGAAGTTCTTGAAGTTCTATCAGCAGGAGCGGAAAATTACGATTTTGTTGACAAGCCACTATATGAAGGACGTGGCTGCTCTCTGCAAGCGGGTAGTAATCATCGCGCAGGGAGAAATCATTTACGATGGTTCACTGGCCGGGATTATCGACAAATTCAGCGGCCACAAAATCCTCTCGCTGCTTTTTTCGGATGGTCGAATGCCGAGCGACCTAGCCCGCTATGGTGATGTGCTCGAGATAGTCGAACCAAAAGCCAGATTACGAGTCGATCGCGGGAAGATTTCGCAGGTACTTTCCTCGGTGCTGGCGAACCACACGCTTGAAGATATCAGCGTGGAAGATCCTCCCCTGGAGGAAGTGATCGCCGAGTTGTTTTCGCACTCAGCCGAGGAGAGCGAGCGAGGAAAGACGGCCGAGGAGATACGGAATGGGGAAATGCGAACCGCGGGGGTAAGCGAGCGGAGCAATAAATGAGCTTCGAGTTTTGAGTCGCGGGTGAATAATCTATTTGCCCGTAACTCGCGCCTCGAAACTTGAAATTTTACAATTCGATAACTACCTAAATATGCTTGCACGTGCTGAAACTTGGTGGACGATCCTGAAGATCTGCGTCGAAGAACGCCTGGTCTATCGGGGGGACTTTGCGCTGGGGACCTTGATGCGGTTTCTCCCGATCGTAACGCAGATTTTTCTGTGGACGGCGGTGTTCGCGTCAGCCGGCAGCGGTCTCATCAAGGGTTTTACTCGCAACGACATCGTGGCTTACTATCTGCTCACCATGCTCGCACGCGCCTTCTCAAGTATGCCAGGGTTAGCTTCAGGAATTGCCCGACAGGTGCGGGAAGGGGAAATCAAGAAGTTCCTCGTCCAGCCAATCGACCTGATCGGCTATCTGCTGCTCGCCCGTATCGCCCACAAGGTGGTTTACTACTCGGTTGCGGCGGGGCCGTTTGCCTTGGTCTACTATATCTGCCGAAGTTACTTTCCAGGGTGGCCGCCAACTGAGGTGATGGTCGCCTTTCTGTTGTCGCTGGTGCTGGCTTTCTTGCTCGGCTTTTTCCTGGAAGCGACGATGGGAATGATTTCCTTCTGGTTTTTGGAGGTTTCTTCACTGCTCTTCGTTTACATGTTGTTTACATTCTTCTTCTCCGGACACATGTTCCCTTTAGAAATATTGCCAGAACCATGGAGGACGATCGTGGATTTCCTGCCGTTCAAATACATGGCCTATTTCCCGGCAGCGGTTTTTTTGGGCAAGGTGCAGGGTACGGAATTGGTTCACGGCCTGATGATTCAGACTGCGTGGGTATTGGGGTTTATCGTGCTGTGTCGCATGACAATGCAAGCTGGTTTCAATCGCTACAGCGGGTATGGAGGCTAAATGCAGCGATGAGTAACGAATAAGGCGTGGTGAATTTGCAATTTCTTTTGCCCATCACTCCTAGCTTTACACTCATCAATTCACTCATGTCCCATCATCCTTCCTATCTTGGTGTATTCCTCACGTTTGTCCGCAACAGTTTGGTGCGGGATATGACGTTCCGCGCGAATTTTTTGATCGACACGTTCTCGTCGATGTCGTGGATGATCATGAACCTGGGATTCTACGTACTCGTTTATCAGTTCACACCGAACATTGCCGGCTGGGGCAAGTTTGAGTTCTTTGTATTTATCGCCACGACGATGTTCGTAAACAGTCTGGTACAAGCGTTCTTCATGCCGAACGCCGAAGAACTTAGCGAACAAGTCCGCACGGGAGGACTCGACTTTGCCCTGCTGAAGCCCATTGATACGCAGTTTCTGGTTTCACTTCGGCGGATCAGTTGGTCGTCGCTAGGAAACTTTTTCGTTGCGATGTTGCTACTCTTTTATTCCGTTCCGCGAATCGAAGGGCTCGAACTCTCATTCTGGCAAGTACTGCTGTATCCCGTGTACATTTTGATGGGAGTCCTGATCTTGTACAGCGTTATGATAGCCTTGGCGGCGACAAGTATTTGGCTCGGGCGCAATCAGTCGCTCTACGATTTTTGGTTCTACATCACGAACTTCTCACGGTATCCGATGGAGATCTACCAAGGAACCTGGGGCACGCCTCTCAGGCAATTGTTCACTTTTGTGATCCCAATTCTGGTGGTGATTAATGTGCCAGCCCGACTCATTGCCAAACCATTGTCTTGGGAACATTCGTGGCTGGCGGCCTTCGGAGTGGTTGCTACATTGGGTAGTTTGCTGGGGAGCCGCTGGGTCTTTAAACGGGCTCTGTGGAGCTACCGTAGCGCGAGCAGCTAGGGAACTGATCAATGGACGACGATTCTCAACCACGGGTAGTGATTCTGGGAGCCGGGCCGATTGGGTTGGAGACGGCACTCTATGCCCGCTATCTGGGGTACAGCGCCGAAGTGATTGAACGGAGCGTGCAACCAGCGCAGAGTATGCATGATGCTGGTGAAATCTTGCTGAATGGCTCATTCGGTGAGCATGCTTCCACTTTGGGAGTTGCGGCGCTCAAGGCGCAGGATTCCAAGTGGCATTGTCCGGCAGGTTCGGCGAAGCTCTCAGCCTCGGAGTATTGTCAGTGTTATCTTAGGCCCCTGGCTGAATCAGATTTGTTAGCGGACTCGCTGCACCTGGGAATGGAAGTCCAGAGAATTAGCCATGACGATGAGGATGGATGGCGGATTAGCTGCCATAGTTCTAGCGGACACGAATCGGTTTTCACTTCGGAGGTTGTGCTCGACATTTCAGGGACAGACAGCGATCATTTTGTCAAAGTCGAAGGAGAAGACCAAGTTGACGAGTCGACCGAGCCACTGAGCTTTCTCAATCCGGCCCCAGATTACTACGTCTTAGGGAGCAAAAGTCGCCAGTCCAGTTTTGAATTTCGATTCGTTGAGGGTCTAGCGCAAATACGCGAGCTATTCGCCATACTCGGAGAGCGAGAAGACCTGGATGTTTATACTACAATGCCGCCGATTGCAGGATAGTTTCAAAGGAGAATTTGTATATGGAATGTTTGAGAAATGCAGTGATTGTGGCGATGGTGGCCTCATCTTGGGTGGTCGTTGATATTTCAAATGCAAAGGAGTCGAGGTTGGTGTATCCCGATGCGAGGCGAGGGGATCAGGTAGACACATTTCACGGTGTCGATGTGCCGGATCCTTATCGCTGGATGGAGGAGGATGTTCGAACTTCTGAGGAAGTGGCTGACTGGGTGGCTGCTGAAAATATAATTACTCGCAAGTATCTGGATGGAATTCCCGAGCGGGGTGCCATCGAAGAACGACTCACAAAGCTCTGGAACTTTGAACGCTTCTCAGTGCCCACGAAGACTGCGGGAAAGTATTTTTTTCTGAAAAACGATGGCCTACAAAATCAGGCCGTACTTTATGTGGCTGACACCGATGATGGCGCAGGTCGCGTTCTGATTGATCCGAATCAATGGTCAGAAGATGGAACGATCTCACTAGGCTTCATGGCAGAGAGTGATGACGCCAAGCATCTGGCCTACGGTCGCAAAGACGCAGGATCCGATTGGTCGACGATCTATGTGATGGACATCTCCACGGGAGAGCAACTACCCGACAAACTCGAATGGACTCGTTGGGGTGGCATCCAGTGGAATGCTGTGGGGACTGGATTTTTCTATACCCGGTACCCCGAACCGAAGGCCGAAGAACAACATCAGGCTCTGGCGATCAATCCAGCAATCTACTTTCATCAGCTAGGTGATTCGCAGTCAGAAGACACGCTCGTCTACAAGCGGCCTGATGAACCGACCTGGAGCTTTGAGATACGTCGATCCGACGACAACCAGTTCTTGGTACTCATGATCTCGCGTAGCACGGATCCGCAAAATCAGGTTTTCTTTCGAAGGGTGAATGATTCACTCGACGCGCCTTTTCGACCGCTTGTCGAGGATTTCGAGAATCAATTCTGGTTCCTGGGTAATGTTGATGAACAATTGTATTTCCTCACAGATTTAGAGGCTCCGACAAAACGAGTCGTTGCGCTCGATGTGGACAGCCTGGAAGGGGGCAAGTCGATCCGCGAGCAAATGACCGAAATTGTTCCAGCTACAGAAGCAACACTTGAAGGTGTAACTCTTTTCGAAGATCAAATCGTTGCCAAGTACCTCAAAGATGTGGTCTCACAAGTAATGGCGTTTGAGCTCGATGGGACGCCGATGCATGCGATTGGACTACCAGGGATTGGCTCCGCAGACGGATTCTCAGGGCGCCAAAGCGATTCCGTGACATTTTTTTCGTTCACGAGCTATGTTGCCCCGGCGAGCATATTTCGACTCGATCTCGAGACCGGCAAGAGCACGTTGATACGCCAGCCGGAAGTGGAGTTCGATCGTTCTCTCTTTGAATCGCGTCAGGCTTTCTACACAAGCAAAGATGGCACACGTGTGCCCATCATCGTATCGCATCGAAAGGGCTTGGAACACAATGGGCAATTGCCGACGCTGCTCTATGGCTACGGTGGGTTCGACATTTCTCTCTCGCCATATTTCTCGGTAGCTTATGCCACTTGGATGGAGATGGGAGGTGTCGTGGCCGTGCCAAATCTGCGAGGCGGGGGGGAGTATGGCGAAGCGTGGCATCAGGCGGGAAAGAAATTGAAAAAACAGAATGTATTCGACGATTTTATTGCGGCAGCCGATTGGTTAATTTCAGAGAAGTACACTTCAATGCCCAAGCTGGCGATCATGGGGGGGAGCAATGGTGGGCTACTTGTGGGAGCAGCCCTCACTCAACGGCCAGATCTGTTTGGTGCTTGCCTGCCGGCAGTGGGGGTATTGGACATGCTCCGCTATCAAAATTTTACCGCCGGGCATTTCTGGCGTGACGAATACGGAACGGTCGACGACCCCGACGAATTCCGCGCATTGCTGGCTTACTCACCCTATCACAACGTTCGACCAGGAACCGAATACCCTGCTACGATGATTTTAACCGCAGATACCGACGACCGTGTCGTGCCGATGCACAGTTTCAAATTCGGTGCGGCACTCCAATCAGCCCAAGCGGGCCCGGCGCCAATCCTCATGCGGATCGAAACGCGTGCTGGTCATGGTGCGGGAACTCCGACAACCAAGAAGATCGAAGAAACCGCCGACTGTTGGGCATTTCTGTGGAAGAATCTGGGGATGAGTGCAGGGGAGTGAGTGCTTTCGGCGACACAGTCAGCTTGACGAGAATTCCGCAATCGACCTCAACGAGAAACGGCGTCGAGACGAAACCCGCTAACTCGAAACCACTCGCAATTCGCGCGGCAGGGGAAAGGACACGTCCTCTGTGCGGAGGGAATGGACTTCGACGGTGGCATGAAAATGCTCTCGGAGGAAATCCAGCACCGCTTCGACGACCACTTCAGGAGCGCTTGCTCCAGCGGTTACGAGCACGGTTTCGACATGTTCGAACCAAGCTGGGTCGATGTCTTGGGCACCGTCGATCAGGTGGGCCGTCACGCCGCGTTCGCGGGAGAGTTCAGCCAGCCGCTGGCTATTGGAGCTGTTCTGACTACCTAGGACCAAGGTGAGGTCAACCGAGGAGGCTAAGACAGATACTGCCTCCTGGCGATTCTGGGTCGCGTAGCAGATATCGTCCTTGGGAGGGGATACAACCTGGGGAAATCGCTCTCGGATGCGCGAGATAATGCGGTTTGCGTCGTCGACACTAAGCGTGGTTTGTGTGAGATAGGCAACTTTGGACTCGTCGGCGACATCGAGTTGGGCGACATCATCGGGAGATTCTACGAGTATGATGGCTTCCGGCGCCTCGCCCATCGTTCCAATCACTTCGTCATGCCCTTCATGGCCGATGAGAAAGATCGTGTAGCCAAGGTTGGCATACTTGATGGCTTCGAGATGAACCTTAGTCACAAGTGGGCACGTGGCATCAATTGTCCTCAAATTGCGTCCTCGAGCTAATTGGCGGACTTCTGGAGAGACGCCGTGAGCAGAAAACAAGAGCGTTGAACCCTCGGGCACATCAGTCAAGGAGTCTACGAACACCACCCCCTGAGAGCGAAACCGGTCCACAACGTACTTGTTGTGGACGATTTCGTGATACACATAGATGGGGCCCGGTAGCGACTCAATTGCTAGCTCCAAGGCCTCAATCGCCATATTTACCCCCGCACAGAAGCCGCGTGGGCTAGCCAATAATACCCGCATTCAGTCGATACCTGGGGTTTGGGGAAGGGCAGAGTTAAAACTCCACTCATCATAACCGCAGGGTGGTTCGCTCGACAACTTGCCTGCAAGAACGCCACTCAGCGAGGCTTGCGAGATGCCTGTTGCCAGGTATCCCGGAAGTAGGGAATCTTGTGCTTGTCTGTGGCCCCATACCGCGTCTCCAAACGCTTGAGAGCCCGATTCAACTTCAAGCTGAATTCAAACAGGGCGTGACCGTCAACGGTTACCGGAGGTAACTCGTGACGCGAGTCAGCCGAACTGGGAGCCGGTGTGGGAGATTGTGAATTTGCCATTGTTTGCCTCCTCTTGACCGGACTTGCCGATCGTGCCAGGGACCTTGACCTGTTCCGCCGATCCCTCGTGCCTAAGGCGAACTATCCAGCTCGCGTGCCTTAATTCCATATTACGCGAGACACGCAAAAAGTGTTCACGGTTCAGGCGGAAAAATCGATCTCATTACATGCCAAGCGGGAGAATGGCGAGAATGTAACGCCCTAATATGAAGAAATCGTTTAGTTTTTGGGGCGTATGGAGGAATTCGTACGATCTTCGTTGGTTGGACGAGAAGCTTTCGCAGAAACGCTTTGTAACATAAGTAACTGAGACAGTTCCTGGTGATTCAGGAGCCCATCGCCATTGGAATCGACTTTGTCAAACCGCTCGGCAATAAATGGGGGCGCCTCTCGACGCGTGAGTTGCCCATCGCCATTGCGGTCGGCGCGTCGGAGTAGTTGGGCAACTCGCCTGGCTGACTGGGGACGCACGGGTTTATTTGCTGTCATTTTCGCCGCTTGTCCTCTGAAACTTAAAAACTCTTCCTCGGTGATACGTTGGTCGCTATTGTGATCGGCCCGCTCGAGCATCTCCGCGAAGCGTTCCCGCGGACCTTCGGGTAAATCAGCAATCAGAATCACTCCGTCTCCGTCCTGATCCAGTCGGGCAAAAAGGGCTTCTGCGTTGTCAGCACTCGCTAGGGCTTGGCCGGGCTCTACATTCTTGCGCAGACGCTCAACCATGGCGTGTTGTTGATCCGAAAGGAGCGACAATTCCAGCTCGACATCAATTTTCTGTCGTTGGGAATATCGCAACGCTTGTTGGGCAAAACCTGGAGACTGTTGTTGGAGTTGCCGCACACGAAATTGGCTGGAGTCCTTGGATTTGAGTTGCTGTTGAACTTGATCATAAAAGGGCTTGAGATGGGGAGGAACTTCCTCGGCTTTGATGGTTAGGTCGGAATTCTCATCCATCCAAGCCAAAATTAAAAGCAAAGCATCAGCACCGGGGAACTCGGCATTGCCCTTCTCAGTCAGCGGTTTTTCGGGACGTGTCGGAGAAATCCCTTCGCGAAACTCCTTAGCCGAAAGCAGCCCGTCAGAGTTTGCGTCGGCAGTTCTCAGGAGACGTCGGAAAAGAGTTGCGTGCTCGTCGGGTATCTCGGAAGTTGCGATTTGGCCGTCGCCATCCGTATCGAGCCTTGCAAATAGATCGGATTCTGCATTCACAGGGCTTGTCGACAACGCGAGCGCAAGGAGTACTGCGACAATTGCCCGAGTTCTAGTGGGGTAAGCTGGCATGCGATTGAATGTAAAAGAATACTTGCTTTGGGGAGCCTATGCGGCAGAACTGCTATCATACCAAACCCCGCTATTCATGGTGAAGTTTCGCATTTTCTCGGCTTTGCACCGATATTTGAGCATCTACCAGATTCATCGGTTCGCAATGGGGAAAACCACTCTGGACGCTGTTTGCGAGATTTGGAACACTTCCCTCCCAGATTAAGGCAAAGGGAAGGGGGCCCTTGGACAATTTCGCACACTCCGGCCTCAGGATGGGAGTAGACCGGCATGACTTATCCTCGATTTTTGACAATGACGTCCCTAGGCGTTGCGCTAACTCTCGGACAATTAGCGCAGGCTCAGATACTGAACTCGCAACCTAGTGGCACACATAAGTCCGTGGGTGGAGCCCCACAAATGCATCAGGACTCAGAAGTTCGCCAATCCAGTTGGCCATCGATTCCTCTGCCCAAGATTACCATGCCAAAAGTCTCCATGCCCAACATGTCCTCTCTAACAAATCCAGTAAAATCAGGATTTCAAAAGGTGAGTTCAGGCACCAAAAAAGCATGGGAAGGGACTAAGGAGATGTTTACCTTCGGTGGTGAGGAAGCGCCTGCTGCCCAGAATTCTTCCCAAGAGAAGCAAGGATTCTGGAGTAGTATCTTTTCGTCGGAACCTGAGCAACCCAGTGGCCCACAAACAGTGGGTGAGTGGATGGCACAACCACGCCTTGAACACTAAACGGCCTCTTGCGGCGTAGAGATGATTCAGGGGTAAACCGGGAGCAATATGCAAAAGCGGAATTGGACAATGGTTGTTGCTCTTCTGGCGTGGAATCTAGTGACTGGTTGCACCAGCTGGCAAAACTCTTCACCGCCAGGGCTAGGCAATTGGAGCAATGAACGCCGAACACTCCAGGAAGCCAAGAACGATCCCTTTCCTTCCCCTGGGCAGGTCGGAATCAAATAATCGGGCTCCCTCGCGTCCACTCATTGACAGCGATCTCCAGCCGGCAGTAGTAGAATCGGCATTCTCGGAGTAAGATGTAAGATAATGCGGACTTCTCCCGCTCACTCCGTCTTGAAAAAACTATGAAATCTGATTCCCCTTTTCCCAAACTCCCGTCCCTCGGCGAACTATTGAACCATCCGACCGTGGCCCGGGTGGTCAAGCGGGTGAACCAAACCACGATTGCGCAGCGCGCAACCGGCTTCTTGGAAGAGTTGCAGACAAGCATTCTTCAACGTGCAGACGGGGGGAGTGTGCCGTCGTTGGGCCAATTGGCAGAACGGTTGGCTAGACGCCTTCTGGGCCCTGCCGAGTTTTCTACCCCATGCGTCAACGCATCAGGAGTTCTCCTGGGAGACCGGTGGCCGGCTTTGCCACTTGCGGAGGCGGCAGTGGATGAACTCGTGAGAATCACCACCGAATATCTGGCTCAAGATCCCACTCTAGCTGAAAGAGCCACTGCAGCTCTTGTGGAATCCACAGGCGCAGAGAGTGCCTGGATCTCACATAGCTTTGCCGTGGCCGAGAAGACTGCCCAATCCGTCGGTGGCAAGGTCGTGGTCTCACGTTATGCAGGACTGCTGAACCCAGGCGACTTCGGACTGGCACATTTCGAGACCATTCCTCGGCGACTGGAAGAGGCGGACATGGTTGTTGTCGACGGGGCGGGACTACTCGGTGGTCCCCCTTGCGGGATCGTGTTGGGCAAACGCGTAAAGATTGACGAGTGCATTCGCCATGCTCCTGTTGACGAGTGTTCCGCCAACGATCTAACCCTGGCAGGACTCTGGGCCACGATGAACATCTATCAATCTGGCGACCGTGTCATTCACCATTTACCGCTTTGGCAACTCCTGACGACTCCGTTAGGCAACCTCGAACAACGCGCGCAACGCTTGGCCACTCTGCTCGCGGCAAGTAAACGAGTTGCTTCAGCCCAACCAACTCAATGCACTTCCGTCTGGTGCGAATCCGAAGCAGTCCGCCTGGCCGACGCTTCCTGGGCAATAGTGATTCAACCCGCCGAGGAATCAGGCGAAGACCTCGCCAGGGCATTTGAAGAAGCGACACCGCGCGTGATTTCTCGCCAGCAGCAAGTCAAGCAACAGAGCAACGAGTTGTGGCTCGATTTACGCGGAGTCTTTCCCCGCTGGGATCAGCATCTTGTGGCCGCGTGCGATTCGTAGTGCACTGGTCCTCCGTTGCGACAAATTGAGTCTTTTTGTGATGAAGTCCGCCGGTCCCAGGGACTAGTAAAGATCGCATTAGCAATTATTATGGGTTCTTCGGACCTCTGTACGTGCAGCTGGTATCCGTCATGTTATTGACTTTTCGAAGATAGCCTTTTCTAACCGACACTTGGAAGTCCTAGATTGCTGAAGCTTTATTCCACAACGATTGGACTCTTGGTGCTATGCGGGGCGATGACTCCAATCGCCACATTGCATGCCAAGGAAAAGCTTCCCGCTGAGCAGGTGTCGGCCGGCACTTCGGCCGCTGAAACTCGTCTTCAGTTGAATGCAAGATTGGAAACAGCATCAGAGACAACGGCATCGAAATCGGAGTTATCGCGCAATCCCCAACCTACACCTGCGCTTCCTGAAGGGGAGCAGGCGACGACAACCCCTTCCTCGAACGCATTGCCGGAGACACCTCAAGAGCAATTCGCATTTCCCGCCAGCCATCATCCTTGGGCAAAGTTTCCAATTGGTTCTTGGCGAGAAATTGAGATCGTCACCGAAACATTTGACGAATCAGGAAAAGTGTATGGCCGCAGTGTCACCACGCAAAAAGAGGTCTTAAAGGCCCTGGCTGACGACAGCTATGTGCTGGATATTCAAGCGACTGTCAACGTATCAGGAAAGCAGATTGTCGGACCCGTGAATACGAGGATATTAAGGCTCCTGACAGATCAGTCCGGAGTCGTGTTCTCGACGACTCGATCAGATGACGAAACAATCTTGCTCGACGACCAATCCTTCAAATGCCAGGTATGGGACGTGCTCTACGGTGAAGAAACTCGGAATCTGCGAGATCGCCTTTATTACTCTTCTGAATTATTCCCGCATATTCTTCGTCGGGAGACATTTGAAGTGACGGAGCATCTGCCAGTCGAAACACTACCTACAGATATTTCCAGCGTGGTCGCACGAAACATTCCCCTTCCAGTCGATAACCAAATCATTCCGTGTGTCTGTGAAAAGACTACTCGCCTGCGCGATAAAGGGGGCATCCAGATCATCCGTATGGTGTCTCCGAGTGTCCCTGGCGGGGAGGTCCAGAGTTGGTCCACGGATTTCAATGCCAAGTCCGAACCGAATCGCTGGAGTGTGCAAAAATTGCTGAAATTCGAGGTGAACACCACTGGAGCAGACCACGTAGAAAGCAAGTGAAGTGGCGATTCTTGCGGAGCGCTGCGACGCGATTGCAGGCCCGAATTGGGCCTGATTGTAGTGCCGGAAGTTGTTATATAGCTAAATGTTGCGGCTTCTGGGCTTGGACGTCGATCTTGTCCGCATTGGAACTGCCTTGTACTATGACAACAATCAAAATTGGCATTAGCCTATCTGCGTCTGTTCGCCAGGAATGCAATCTCTACTGATTCACCAGGCATATCAGAATGACCAGACGTGGTAGTTTATCTGGCGTAACAATAAGAGAGGGATGGACATGTTATTTGACGGAGAGCGTTTCGGTCTGTCGCGGCAATCACGCAACATGGTGTTGGTCCTGTTAGCCATTGTCTGCTCAGTAGTAGGCTTGTCGGTTCCGACCGTCGTTGCCAGACCAACCGACCCCACACGGGTAGATCGCCACATAGCAATCATGGTTGCTGCCTTGATGGATCGCAGGCATCTCTCCGAAATGCAAATGAACGACGAGATTTCTCATCGTGCCCTTGACATGTTTCTCAAGAGCCTCGATCGAATGAAGTTATTCTTCCTCCAGAGCGACGTCGATGAATTCATGGCTGAACGGGACAATCTTGATGATTATGTGAAAGCGGGCGACGTGAGGATCGCAAAGCGCATTTTTGATCGGTTTCTTGAACGTGTGAACGAGCGAGTCGCTGTCGCACAAGAATACATTGATGCTGAACATGACTTTTCTCTTGATGAAACCATGATCCGAGACCCAGAGAAATGGGACTACGCGAAAACCGAAGAAGAACTCAACGAGCGGTGGCGCAAGCGTGTGAAGTACGACTTGCTACTGGAAATAGCTGACGAGGTGCCTCATGACGAGGCGGTAGAGAAACTACACAAACGTTACCGAGGCATCCAACGAAACTGGGAACAGCACAGCAACGACGAATTGCTGGAGGACTTCCTAACGGCGATTACCACCAGTTTCGACCCCCATTCCAGTTACATGTCACCGAGCAATTTGGATAATTTTACAATCCAAATGCGACTGGAACTGGATGGCATCGGCGCGTCCCTCGAATCTAAATATGGTGAAACGATTGTCCGCCGGATTGTTCCCGGGGGTGCTGCTGATAAGGATGGCCGCCTGAAGATTGAAGATGTCATTGTTGGTGTTGCAGAAGGCAAAGAGGGTGAATTCGTCGACATCGTCGACATGAAGATCAACGATGTCGTTCAATTGATTCGTGGAAAACCGAACACCATTGTTCGTCTCGAGGTCATGCCCGCCGACAAATCAGGGCGCAAGATCTACGATATAACTCGTGCTCGGATTGAACTTAAGGACAGTGAGGCAAGAAGCGAAATCCTTGATCGCCCTGTAACCATGCCGAAAGCTGACGAACCCACTGTTCCCGGTGATCATACACACGTACTAGACTCGACTCCCCTAGTTAGTGAGCCCGTCGAAGAGGTAACGGGGAAGATCCTGGAACAGCAGAAGGGACCCAACGGTCCTGCACGTCGCATCGGCGTGATAAGTCTGCCGAGCTTCTACATGGACATGGAAGGCCGTCGTGCTGGCAAAGCCGATTTCAAGAGCACAACTCGAGATGTACGCCGATTGCTTGAAGAATTTAACCAACAGAATGTCGATCTGGTCGTTATGGATTTACGTTTTAATGGCGGCGGTTCTCTTCCTGAGTCCGTGGAAGCCACCGGCCTATTCATCGATAAGGGCCCTGTGGTCCAAGTGAAAGGTCCAGATGGCCGTGTGCAACCCTATCCCGACGAAGAAGCAGGTGAAGTCTGGTCGGGACCACTAATCGTTCTAATCAATCGGTTTAGTGCCAGCGCCAGCGAGATTTTTGCCGGAGCGATTCAAGATTACGGTCGCGGTCTTATTATCGGAGACAAATCGACCCATGGAAAAGGAACCGTTCAACAACTATTTGAACTAGGAACGCAGATTTTGCCACTCCAAGAGGCTCCCAATCTTGGTGCCCTGAAGATGACCATTCAGCAGTTCTACCGACCTAGTGGAGACAGTACCCAAAACCGAGGCGTCGTTTCTGATGTCGAAATTCCCTATCGCACAAGCCATTGGGAAGGGATCGGCGAGGCTGATTTGGATTATGCCCTGAAGTTCGATCAGGTCGCTCCACAGCCGCATGACAACTATCGTGCTGTGACGGCCCCGATGGTTGAGCAATTGCGTCAACGTTCGGCCGCACGTGAAGCCAAGACGGATTTCTTTATCAAGGAAGACCAGAAGATAAAGGAGATCGTCAAACGTCAGCAGGAGCCGACCGTAACTCTCAATAAGGAAAAATTCCTCGCCGAGCGTGCGGAAGTCAATTCCGATAAAGATCAAGAAGAGATGTTTGAGAATTTGGAAAACAATGATCGGCCAGTGTTTCCCATGACGCCGTACAATGAGGAAGTCATGGCGATCGCTCTCGATTATCTGGAACTCCTGAACGAAGCCAATGTTGCGTTGGCAAAGTAGTGCAGTGAATCAGATTGATTTCCGTTGAAGTCAGTCAGTCGCATTAAACTAGTGGAACTTCTAAGCCATCGTAGGCTAGCTCCACACCGTCAGGGAGTCTTGCGCTGACCGTGGCGTGGTCCAGCTCGTGCGAGATGTGCGTCAGCAGTGTCCTGCGCGGAGCTAGTTCTTCTGCGATCGCCAATGCTTCATCAAGACTTAGATGGGTTATGTGCGGCTTCAGCCGCAGGCAGTCAAGGATCAACACGTCCAAATTACAAAGTCTTTCCTTACTCTCTGCCGGGATGTAATTGGTATCGGTGCAATAGGCTACGTCGCCAAAGCGGAAGCCCAGCACTTTACAATGAGGACCGTGTTCCAAACGGAGGGGAACTACCGGTGTGTCTAGCACTTCAAACGGTTCGAGTCCTATTCGCTCCATCCGCAATTGAGGAACTGCCCCGGCGTGCAATCCGCTGGAGTCCTTAAAGGCATAGTCGAACGACTTGCGGATTCGTTCTTCCACCTGCAACTCGCAGTAGAGAGGAACTGGGCCTCCTAGATAAAACTGCATTAGTCGCAGATCATCGAGCCCAAAGATATGGTCTGCATGTTCGTGAGTGTAGAGTACCGCATGAACGATGCCAATTTGCTCCCGCAGAAGTTGCATTCGCAGGTCGGGCGAAGTATCGATCAGCAGATTTCCTGAATCGAGCCCCAACACCAAACTGCAACGGGTCCGTTTGTTGCGCGGATCTGAGCTTGCACAAACTTCGCACGCACATCCGATAGCCGGTACTCCTACCGACGTACCGGTCCCGAGGAAAACCAATTGGCCTCGGATATCACGACTTATTGGCAAACGTGTCAATTGAATGGTCCTAATTCATACAGTTTCACAAGCTATTGAGCCGGTTCGTGAGACAATCGCACAAGCTGATCAAGCAACTCAACGACCGCGCCGCGATCGATCGCTTCAGCCGCCACGGTAGCCGCTTCCCTTGGCGTTGCAGAGTGGCCGATCACGATTAGGCCCGCTGCGGCGTTCATTATCACGATATCACGTGCCGGGCCTGGCTCTCCATTCAAGACACTACGAACCATCTGGACGCTCTCGTCGGGCCCTGAGATTTGCAGGGCATCAAGTTCCCGACGTGCAATGACAAAGTCTTCCGGCTCCCAAGAGAATTCAGTTTCTCCGGTCGGATTTACCTCGGTGACGTGGGTTGTGCCAGCTAGCGTCAATTCTCCCAGACCGTCATGTCCACTAACGACAAATGATCGCTCGGTACCTAGCATCCTTAGTGCCGAGGCAATAAGCGGTCTGATTTCTGGCCTGCCCACGCCGAGCAGTTGAAAAGCTGCCCCAGCCGGATTTGCCAAGGGACCAAGGAGATTGAAAATCGTGCGAATGCCCAACTGCTTGCGGACTGCGGCAACATGTTTCATGGCTGGGTGCATGAGGGGTGCAAAGCAGAAGCAGATCCCCAACTCGTTCAGGCAACGTTCTACCTGTGGAACTGTGGCTTGTATGTTCACCCCCAAACCCGCCAAGACGTCCGCTGAGCCACTTTTGCTGGTGACGCTACGATTGCCATGTTTGGCGACAGGAACGCCCGCAGCAGCGATCACAAGTGCGGCTGTAGTGCTAATGTTAAAAGTGGAGCTACCGCCGCCCCCTGTGCCGCAGGTATCGAGCAACTTCTTGTGCCGGCTAAGAATAGGAGTCATATTAGCTCTCATCGCCGCAGCAGCCCCTGCAACTTCTGCTACGGTTTCCCCCTTCTGGGCCAAGGCCGTTAGAAACGTGCCGATCTCTAGGTCGGTGCAGCCACCTGTCATGATTTGGCTAATGGCAGCTTTCATTTGGCTAGCAGAGAGATCCTCCTCGGCCACCAATTGGGACCTCATTGTGTCGAAAGTGTCTGCCATGCTGGTTGTTTCTTGCCGAAATGGGCTTTACAATAATCAAGATATGACTGGGCCGGGACGTGGTCGGAAGCTCTCCGCAGTGCGAGCTTTTCCATCAACAAACTACGCTCCCTTATTCTGGCAGGAGTGCCTCACTTCTCCTAGGTAAAAAAAGGATCGGCAAGACGCCAAATGGCCAGAAAAGTAATTCTTGACTTGGACCCCGGCATTGGTGACGCAGTTGCGCTTTGCATGGCATTGTTCGAACCGCAGCTGGACGTGGTCTCAGTCACCGCCACGGGGGGTAATGTGGGCCCCAAGCAAGCCACGCTCAATGTTCAGGCACTTGTCGAGCAACTTGATCCACAACGCTGGCCACGCGTGGGGGCAGCCGATCCGGATCAATTGCTGGTGACTGATTGTCGTGATCTTTGGGGTGAAGATGGTCTTTGCGGTGCCGACTTTCGCGTTGCGGAACTCCACCACAGGCATTCCGCCGTGAAACTCATCTCAGATGAGATTAAAGCATCCCCTGGAGAAATCACGATCGTGGCAGGGGGGCCACTTAGCAATATTGCAACGGCTCTTCAGCGCGAACCTGATTTGGCAATGCAAGTTGGCCACTTGTTCATCGTCGGCGGAACGCTTGCAGGGCCTGGTAACGTCGCCCCGGCTGCCGAGTTCAACATCTATTGCGACGCAGAATCCGCCCGTTCTGTTTTTCTTCTTCCGGTAACAAAGACTTTGCTTCCACTGGATATCAGCTCAAAGGTCGTGTTGCGCTATGATCTACTCGACCGTCTGCCGGAAGTTAAGACGAATCGAGGTCGAGTGCTTCGCGCCCTCCTGCCCAGTGCATTCCTGGCAACACACGAACGCTTGGGAGTCGAGGGGCTAATTGTTTCTGAGGCGGTTGCGATTGCCGGTATCCTGCACCCCGAATTGCTGACCACAGAACGCTTGTATTGCGACGTAGAGACCAGCGGCGAGTTAACCCGGGGCATGACCGTGATTGATCGCCGCCGCAACTCGCCTCATCAACCAAATATGGACGTGGTAGTCGACATCAACGTCGAAGCGACTGTGGACTGCATCTTGCGGGGATTGCAGTAGGCAACTTCATAGTCTGCTAGCGTCTAACGAACAGTCGGCTCAGGAGTTTTCCACTTCACGATATTGACATAAACTGTCAGCATCTGCCCGGAGCGAAAAAGTTCCATAGGAACTTTTCTCCCGACTTCGGTTCGTTTGACGAGATTGATCAAATGTTCGTCGTTGTCAATCAACATGCCGTCAAAACGCAGGATAATGTCGTCCGTTTGGATATCCGCCTCACTGGCAGGCGAGGCATTAGTAATGCTCGTCACTCTGGCACCTGTTAGCCGGGTCAAGCCGACACGGCGTGCCGTGGCATCGTCAAAGCTGCGGTCTAGGGCTACGCCCAAGAACCCTCTCTCAACTTCGCCCGCGTCGATCAACTGACGCATGATTCGGACCGCGATGTTGATGGGTATAGAAAATCCGATTCCCTCGTTACCGCCTGAATTACTGGCGATGGCTGTGTTCATACCGATGACCTCGCCACGCAAGTTGACCAGGGGGCCGCCACTATTACCAGGATTGATAGCCGCGTCGGTTTGAAGGAAATTCTGGTACATCACTTCCCCCTCACCAAGGTCTAGATTCGAGCGGCCTTTGGCACTGATTATTCCTCGGGTAACGCTCCTCTGTAGATTGAATGGGCTGCCGAAAGCAAGCACAATTTCACCAATCTCCATCTGCTCGCTATTTCCAATGCGAGCTGGGACGAGATTCTCGGCTTCAATCAGCATTACCGCTACATCGGTCTCACGATCCTCCCAAATCTTCTTCGGGCGGAGTTGTCTACCATCAGACAATTCCAGGGAAATCAGGCTGGCGTCAGAATGTTTGATCACATGGCGATTGGTCAGGACATAGTCAGCACCGCGATACCGCACAAGGACGGCAGAGCCAGCCTCTTCGGCATCTCTACGTAGACGATACTGCGGACGAGGCGTCGCTTCCACATGGACCACAGACGGCGAAACGAGCCGGACGACACGCTTATAAATGCCTAGCTGGGCATCAAGAGAATCCACGTCCCGGTCCAACTCGGCGAACGCTTGTTCGCGTGAACCAGGGGCAGACAATTCTTGCAATTGCTGTGAAATAGCTGGAGTCACCGCAACCCAGCACATCAACACGATACCGGCAAGCAATGCGGTGCAAAAGTGCTTCGCACAAAGCAACATGGTCAGATTCTCCGGGGAAGGGATGTGCGATTATGGCAAAACAGTTCGACCCGTGCAAATCCGATGCTTCGAATGGTAGGTTCAATCAGTGTAGCTAAAGTCGCTATCGACCAAACTGCCCCAATTGCTACTTGTCGATGCAGATCCTCCGGTCTCGGACGCACGCTGGCAGTCAATGCAGGTAATGGCATAGGGAAGGGCATTCAAGCGAGCCAGGGGAATCTTCCCGTCACAAATTTCGCATTGACCGTAGGTACCTTGGCGCATCCGCTCCAAAGAATTTTCGATTTGAGCAAGCTCTCGACTCTCTACTTCGGCCAATTGGGAACTGATTTCATCTTGGGCGGCATCGAGTGCTGCGTCGACGACGTCTCCCCCAGTTTGTTCTGGCAGCGACTTCAGCATACTTAGATCACCGGCCAACGCCCTACGTAAGGCATCACGTCGATAGACCAAGAGTTCGCGCAACTTCAATATTGAATCTTTTCGAGCCATAGTGTTCACCTTACCGATCAGGCCACGACGACCAGTTTCCCTTTGCTTTCCTCAAGACGAGTTTTTCAACAGTTGTCGCGGTTGCCAATTTCCTCTGTTCCGCTCTGGAAGAAGCCGATCCGACCGACAAAAAACCAGAGAACCTGTTGCATTTGCTTGCCCCCCACTTTGGGGGACATTTAGCGAGACGCAACGTAACTATAGTACGCATCCGGCTGAGGTTAGGTCGCAGGAAGTCAAAAACTCGCCGCAAAACACCAAGTTCAATCAGCATTGACACCTAAGTCCTTACTGGTAAAAGGATTAGGATTATCGTCACCTGGTTGAAAATCCAGCGGAATTGTTGTTCCTTGCTCGCGGAATTTGGACAAAATGCCAACAATTAGGAAAACCGCCCAGTTTCCTATTTAAGGTCCGTTAGTCGAGTTACTTCTTAGCACTGTCGATCATCGGCCTTTCTAGGAGTCCTATACACCAAATTTTTGTCCCAATCGTTAAAATATGTAACTTTGCAATTCACTGAGCCAAATAAGCCACCCGATAGTTTCTATTTGAAGGCTTCTTTTTGCACTCATCCATATGTTTTCCGAAGAGTTTCTCTGATCGCAGGAACCTTTGAAAACGCGTCTTTCAGACTTGGGCCACTGGCACCAGAACTCGGGGATTTCCAACATTTCTCGGGATGAATTGGACAATTATGACCTAATCTTGGGTACATCATAGTCTCGTCGATCCCCTTGGGAGCGAATTGAGATTTCCCATGATTCAATAAATGGCATTCTCCGGTTAGGCACTATGACCACTTTGCAAACAGAAAAACCTGAAGCTCCGAGCTGTTCATCTTCAAATCCCATTAAGCTCAAGCTGGACATCTTCACAGGAGACCAGTGGACTCATTCTTTGGATTTGCCAGCCGGCAAATGCACCATAGGTTCGAGCCCCAGTTGCCAGATCCGCCTTCCTGAGGGTCAAGTTCGCCCGCTTCATTGTCTTCTCGTAAGCAATGAAGAGGGGATTTCCGCCACTAGTTGGGCACCAGGAGTCTTACTCAACGAACAAGAGTTTTCCTCCGCACCAGTCTACGCAGGGGACGTTCTCTCGATCGGCAACTTACAGCTAAAGCTGACACTCACTGATTCCCATGGTTCTGATTATTGCAAACAAGATACCGAGGGCGATTCTGACCTAATTGAGGCTTTTGAAGATCAAGGACCAACTTCTGACCCACACCCTAGCCACTCAGCCGAATCGTCGAACACGGTAGAGTTGAATGAATTACCGTCGGACAATCAAGACGAAGCTTCCGAGGGTAACTACCTCAAAACTACCATAGCGAGTCAGCAGGCGCGAGCACGATGCCGTCGGATCATAAAAGGGCTACGAAGTGAACGGGTCCAATTAGCAAATTCCCAACAAAAAGCTGCCGTTCATGCAGACCGAATGCAAGCAGCGGTGCATGAACGAGATTTGCTTGCTGACGAACTAGAGAAATTAAGAAACAGCTCCGCAGGGGAAATCCTAGATCTCACCGAACGACTCCAGGCGTCTGAGGGAGAAAGAGAGACCATCTCAACTGCACTTGAGCAGCTCCAAATTCGCAGTCAATCTGAGGCTAGCAGTTTTGTCGATCAAATCCAGGCACTGCAAAGTGATCGCGATCATCTTACATCCGAACTTGATCAACTGCGTATTGACAACGCCGAACAGACTCACAGTCTTACCGAGCAACTCCAGACTGCCAATCGCGAACTAGAGAGACATACTGCCGAATTGCAGCAGTCCCAAGCTCATGCTCAAAATGAAGCTAGAAGCCTTGCTGACCAGATCCAGGCTGCTCAAAGTGAACGCGATACGCTTACAGCTGAACTTGATCATGTTCGCAACGAAAATGCTGAACACACTCAAAGTATTACCGAACAACTTCAAGCTGCCAACTCTGAACGAGAGAGACTATCGGCCGAGCTTGAGCAGTTACAAGTCCGCGCTCAAACAGAAGCCAACAGCTTTGCCAATAAGATCCAAGCTCTGCAAAGCGAACGCGAAACGCTTGCAGCCGAACTCGATCACGAGCGCGGCGAGAACGCTCAACAAACTCAAGGTTTAACCGAACAACTTCAAGCTGCAAATTGTGAACGAGAGAGGCTTTCGACCGAGTTGGAGCAACTTCACACCAACTTAGCCGATCGCGATGCCCATCACTCCGCCGAAGTCGATCGCATCCTGGGCGAACTTGCCGAAGCCTACGATAAGTCGAACCACACCGATGCAGTACTGCAAGAGACTCAAGTCCAATGCTCGGAACTTCAGCTTCGAATCGACGAAATTGCTGCAGAGCGCGAGCAGCTCATGGAAAATTACCGGACAATTGAAAATGAGAAAGCGCAGGCTACTGAGGCACTTACGGAGCGAGATGCTCGACTTCGAGACATTGAACTTGAGCTTCAAGTTGCCAAAGATGCAGCGCAGGGCGCCGAAGACAAGCTAGCAGAACAGTATCACATCCGGGAAGAACTAAGTTCCGAGTTAAATAGTGTTCGAGATAATCATGCAGAATCCGCTGCTGAGATTGATCGACTTAAATGTGAATATGCTGAAATGCAACATGATTTCCCTGCTCTGCAAGAGAAACTACAGGCAAACGAGACATCGTTGCTGGCAAGCAACGAACAAATTGAGCGGCTGAACTCAGAACTAGATTCACTCCACAGTGAGCTGGACGCGTTGCGATCCGAACGTGATCAGCTGACAACTGAAAAGGAGAATCTTACCACTGAGAATGCCGAACAACGCAATCGCAATGAACTCTTGGTAATCGACGTAAAAAGCCTCAAAAACGAATGGCAGCAAGCACATGCTGACGTAGCACGTCTTAAGGAAGCACGGCTTGCAGCCGAATCTCGTGTCGAGCAACTCAAAGCTGAAAATGCTGAATTTGATAAGGAAGCGTTTGAGGCTGTCTCGTCGGAACGCACTCAGCTCTCAGAACAGGTACAGTCACTCCGAGGAGACCTTACTGCTCGCGAAGAGGTCCTGCAAGCCTCAGAGGCGCGACTTGAAGAGCTCCAGGCGATTGTCTTCCAAAGTGAAGTTGAACAAGCCTCGCTGACCGAAGAACTCGCCAGTCGTGTTGGCCAAATAGAACACTTGTCGAGGGAATTGGAAAGTGTCAAAGAAGATGTTGCTAAGCATACCGAAGAACGCAATCTTTTCGAAGAGCAATGCAACGACCATGAGAAGACCATCGAAGAGCTTCGATCTCAAATCGATGAGTTGAAGTCGAATATCACACAAGTTGAGCAAGAGCGAAATGAAACCGCACTGACCTTCACGACTCAAGAGGCAAAGTATGCCGAGCTGAAAGAAGAGTTCGAAGCCCAACGCACCAATGCTTCGCAACGTGAAGCAGAATGGGAACAGTACAGCTTAGAGCTCTCGGACAAGGAGTCTCAGATAGCTCAGTTAACCAACGAACTCGACATTTTCAGGTCGAGAATATCAGAAGTCGAACAAGAGCGAGACGAAATATCAGCACGAATTGCAACTCAAGAATTGCACATTGCCAATTTGAGTGAAGAATTGGAATCTGTGCGTTCCAAAGAATCCACTTTGGAAGAAGAACACGAAGAATATGCCCAGTGCATTGCCACTCAAGTTGACCAGATTGAGCAGCTCACTCTACAGCTCGATTCTATTCGAGAAAAGGTTTCTCTTGTTGAGCAAGAACGTGATCACGTCACCGACCGCTTAGCCTCTCGTGATGCAGATGTAGAGAAACTTTCAGCCGATCTCGACGAATCACGGGAGTTGTTGGCCGACTGCGCTCAACAGGCTCAAGATGTAAAAACTGCCTACGAAGCGACCCTGGAAGAACTTGAGCAGGCTCGTGGATCGAATCAAGCGACGCCAACATATGGGGTTGAAGAAGTAAATGTCGAGCCACTCAGTGATGCTGAAGATTTCATGGAGGATACTTCCAGTGATAAGGAACGAGAAGTCACTGAAACGGTTGTACTTTTGAACGGTGCTGCAGATCTCGCTGACGATGTCGAAGAAGATCGCCACGAGGTTGCCAAACCAGATTTTCAACCAACTTCGTTCATCGACAAGTACAGCCACTTGCTCGATGAGAATCACCAAGGGCAGGAAGAGAATCTCCTGGAGACGTTAAGTACTCCAGCAGTTCGTTCGCCAGAAATTGCACCTCCAAGTGAAGCCTTATATGGCGAAGGAGACGACGGCGACTTAGAGGCTTATATGTCGAGTCTCATGAAAAGGGTGAGAGGTGACTCCACAAGCGATTCGTCTAGTCAACAAGCGCGGAAGGAATGTGAAACCAACGCAAATCGAGATTCCAGCAATTTGAATGTGGGCAAGAATTCATACGACAAGGAGGTAAAGGAAACCACGGCCATTTCCTCCCCCGAACATCTGGGGTTGTTGGATATGGCTGAATTGAAAGCAAACTGTACAGGAACCGCGCAGCCGATCGACTTGGCGGCAATGCGCGAACTGGCAAATAGTTCCGCCCGCTCGGCGATTGCAAAGCACCGCAAGCAACGACACTTTGAAGGAGCATTGGGCAAGTTTCTAGTGACTGCGGCTGCCGGAGTAACTGCGGCCAGCATGATCTTATCTGCCGACAACTATTTCCATCCGCTCTTTCTAGGAGGGTGTGCCGTCGGGGTCATAAGTGTTATCTGGGGTTTAAAACTCGCAGGAACTTTTTTGGAGATGATCCGCGACGGCGGCGACAAGACCGAAGTAATCTCGGCCGGGATCGCCGATGAACGTGACTCACTACCGATCGATGGCTCGGTGGATCTTCCCAATCAACGCTCGGCAGACTAAAACCCGCGATCGGCGCAGACGTCGCGAAAGTCGCGGAGATGGTATTCAATCCCTACGTAGTCGAGGATGCGAGTGAGGCCCTTGAGGGCGACTGCAACTCCGTCGGGACCGCTGAACCCACCGAACTGGCCACCTCCCTTGAGATGTGGTTCTAAATCCAGAAAGACTCCTGGTATTCCTCGTCGCCGTAGACGGCGTTCCAGTTTCGGCAGTTCGGTAGAAAAGTCTTTGAAAATGTGGTCGTGGCCACTGTCGCCAATATCTGCGGGAACAAAATTCTTCAGTTTATCTTCGTCGACGTGGGACTGCCGTGATTGGAGCTGGGGATCGTGGTAATCCTTAATGTGGAACCAGCCGATGCTTGGTTTCATGGCCTGGTATTGCTCATAGGTTTCCTGAGTTGAGAACCCCTGGCTGACGATATTGCCACCGTCAAAGATGGTAACTAGGGCAGGGTGATTCACGCGGCGATGCAGCTCAGCCATCAACGGCCCCGTTTGTCCGACAAGGTTGGCTTCTATCTCCAGACCAAACGTCAAATCACTGCGATGGCACATCTCGGCGATCTCGCCCAGTTGATCGACGGCCTGTGGCAGATGGTCCCAGGGATCGGTTCCTTTGGGATGGTAAAACGAAAAACCTCGGATGAGTTTTGTCTCGAAGGCGTGTGCCATCGCACAAGCCTTGGCCACATCGCTTGCTAAGTATTTCTTGAACGGCACAAAGCGATTCGAAGTGCCATCGTCACCACTGACAAGTTTAACTTTACCAATTGGTGACCCGATCGAAGCTACGTTGAGGCCAAAATCGCCTTCCAAATGACGCAGCTTGGTAATCTCAGCCTTCGTAAGATTCATCACGTTCTTGATACCGTTGCCTACGTCGATAAATCTCAAGCTGTAGTATTCGAGCCCCAAGGCAGCCAACGCGGAATACTGCTCCCAAGCCGTTTTGTGGATGGCAGCTTCGTCGCCGAAGGATGAGATAATGACTCGTGGAGCAGCGGGCATGAAATTTTCCTACAAGATATAGGTTGCGATTGATGATAACGCCGGGAGATTACAATCACCCAGCTTTGCTTACTTTGCCGAGGCGAACTCGGCTGTCACGGTCTCGGTGATTCCACCTCGCGCGCTGAACGCCGCCACGATCTTCAACCATCGGGGAGACAAGACGGCTGTTAAATCGTCGAGAATCACATTAGTAATGTTTTCGTAAAAAATCCCCTCATTGCGGTAACTCTGGAGATAGAGCTTCAAACTCTTCAGTTCGACGCACAATTTGTGGGGAATATAGGTAAACGTAATCGTGGCAAAATCGGGCTGCCCCGTCTTGGGGCATAGCGATGTGAACTCGGGGCATACAATCTCGATGCGGTAATCCCGCTCGGGAAACTGATTTTCGAAGGTTTCCAGCTTCGTACGGAAGTCACTCATGGGGCCTCTCCTTTCGGCGAATTTGTGATTGTGGCATGATAAGGAGCGGGCGCAAAGTGGCCCTTTACGGAGCCTTCAAAGAATTGGTACAGGTTACAGTGGTTTCGGACGCATGACAGACATCCCCAAAAACGCCGTGGTGCTACTTTCCGGCGGGCTCGACTCGGCCACGACCGCCGCGATTGCACTCAGTCAGGGGTTTCACGTCCATGCCCTGAGCATCGACTATGGCCAGCGGCATCGGTTCGAACTTGAGTCGGCCCGCCGGGTGGCTGATTCTTTGAGAATTAAGAATCGCAAGTTTGTGAGCATCGATTTGGCCAGTTTAGGTGGGAGTGCCCTGACGGCAGACATCGAAGTTCCCCAGGGTCGTAGCGGCGATGAAATGTCAGCGGGTATCCCCGTCACTTATGTACCGGCGCGCAATACAGTAATGCTCTCGTTGGCACTGGGCTATGCGGAAGTGTTAGGAGCCGCTGATATCTTCGTCGGCGTCAATGCAGTCGACTACAGCGGCTACCCTGACTGCCGACCAGAATTTATCGCAGCGTTTGAGCAGCTTGCCAATCTAGCCACTAAGGCGGGTGTAGAGGGTACAAGCAAATTCTCCATCCACGCGCCGCTGATTCTGATGACCAAAGCGGAAATCATTCAACAAGGCACGAAGCTAGGGGTCGACTACAGCTTAACCCACACCTGTTACTCGCCAAACGAGGCAGGCATTGCCTGCGGCGCGTGTGACGCCTGTCAGTTGCGCAAACAAGGCTTTGCTAATGCGGGGCTTACGGATCCCATCGAGTATTTATGAAGATTGCAGAAATCTACAAATCGGTGCAAGGGGAAGGCCTGCTCACAGGCACACCCAGTGTGTTCGTCCGCGCGAGCGGCTGCAATCTGCGCTGTTGGTTTTGTGATACTCCTTTTGCGTCTTGGCAGCCCGAGGGAACCGACTACGCCGTCGACGAAATCGTCGCTGAGATCGAAGAATGGGACTGCAGGCATGTTGTTCTCACCGGCGGGGAACCGATGTTATTCGCCGAATTGATACCCCTCACCGAGGCTTTGCGAGCTAGTGGTCGATATATCACTGTGGAGACAGCAGGAACCTTGTTCCTACCCATTGAGTGCGATCTGATGTCGATCAGCCCCAAGTTTTCCGCCAGCGGTCCAGACCCCGCCCGCTTTCCTCATTGGCACCGCCGTCATGCGCGGCAGCGTTTCCAGCCCGAAGTGATTGCGCAATTTCTCGCACGGTACGAATACCAACTCAAATTTGTGATCGATCGCGCTTCGGAAATCGACGAAGTCGATCAGTTCCTTGGTAAATTTTTAAACATTCAGAGTGACCGCGTGTTGCTGATGCCTCAGGGAACCACGCAAGAAGAACTAGCTGTGCGTAGCGAGTGGCTCGAGCCGATCTGCCAAGAACGTGGCTGGACTTTTTGCCCTCGCAAGCAAATTGAGTGGTTTGGTCCTGTGCGCGGAACGTAAGCCGCTTCAAGCCGGCCTCCGATTGTTTTTTACTATCAGACCGGGGTCGAGGACGACCCGGCTCTCATTAAGGTGCGTACGTTGCAAAACACCGAGGAGTCTCCCACAGCCGGACTTCGATAATGGGCACGTCTTGTGCCATAGTCTGGTCGTAGATTAGCTTCGCGATGTTCTCTGCGGTTGGATTTTCGTCTAACAAGTAGAGAGGCTCCCCCATTTCTTCAAGGATTGGCACTACGGGATCCTGACGGCAAAGTATCATGCGATGGTCCAGGTTCTCATCAATCCAGGTACTTACGGTCTTCTTAATGTCGCTGAAATCCAAAACCATCCCTCGCGAGTCCAGCTCGGCTCCTTCTATGCTGATCACGGCGCGCCCATTGTGGCCATGCAGAAAGCGGCACTTTCCGTCGTAATTAAGCAGACGGTGGCCGTAACAAAAATCGATTTCTCGAGTGACACGAAACATCGCAGGAAACCTCGGACGGTGGGATTCGATGAAGAAATCAGCCTAGCAGATGGTCCGCGAAGTGCAATCGTGCTTGTTAGAGTCGCTCTTGCCAGAGGTTGCCCGGTGTCCGATATTGGGCACAGACAGCCCCCAGATCAAATGACACCCGTTTAGACTGCCGAGACTCCAATCGATGTCAAACTTCACCCAACGCCGCAGGAAGATTGCAAGCCAGCTTCGTAAAGAAGGGACCGACGCCCTGTTGGTCACTAACTTTATTAACGTCACCTATCTTACGGGTTTCACCGGGGACGATAGCTATCTACTGGTCACGCCGAAAAAGGCGATCCTGATTAGCGATGAGCGCTATTCGACACAGCTTGGAGAGGAATGCCCCGACCTCGACTTAGAGATACGCGGTCCAGGTATCCAAATGCTCCCCTGGGTTGCCAAAGTGCTGACCAAAGCCAAAGTTAAGCGGCTTTCGGTCGAGGCGAATTCTATGACGCTCGGACTCCATGCCGGGCTACAAAAGGAACTTCCTGGTTGCGAATTGATTCCTTGCACAGGGTGGGTTGAAGAACTGCGTTTGATAAAAGATCGCACGGAGATTGACCGGACCCGTGTCGCTTGTGAGCAGGCGCGGCGAGCGTTCGAAGTGGTCCGAGCAGGGCTGCGACCTGAAATGACCGAGTTGGAAGTCGCTACCGAATTAGAGTATCAGGCACGCCGTTTTGGAGGAAAGTGCCTGAGTTTTCCGGCAATTGTCGCTGTTGGATACCGATCCGCACTGCCTCATGCCAGTCCGACAAGTCGGCAATTGGGTGAGGCTGACTTCACGCTGATTGATTGGGGAGTGAATGACGGCCTCTACATGAGCGACTTGACCCGTGTGTTGGTGACCGGTAAACTCTCGCCTAAATTACGCAAAATCTACGAAGTGGTGTTGAAGGCACAATTGGCCGCGATCGCTGCGATCCGACCGGGCGTCACTTGCGAAGCTGTGGATAAGGTCGCTAGGGATATCATCGTCAAGGCGGGCTACGGCAAGCAATTTGGCCACGGACTAGGACATGGGACTGGACTGGAGATCCATGAGGCTCCTCGGTTGGCTCAAGGTCAATCAAGGATGTTGGCGGCGGGGATGATCGTGACCGTCGAACCAGGTATTTATCTGGAAGGTTGGGGTGGAGTCCGAATCGAGGATGACATCCTCGTCACCCGCGAGGGCCATGAAGTGCTTACTTCCGTTCCAAAACAAATTGACGAATGCGTGGTTGGTTAAGCCCACCGGCATGAAGCCGATCACCCAATAGGAAACACACCGATGGCTGGTCGGTCAGGGAAACGTACCCATAAGAAAGACAGCGGGAGACGCGATATGACTAACGGAGGATCCGGTGACGTATTCGATGTCCGCAAAGTACGGCGGCTCGTCGAATTGATGAACGAACACGAACTGGCGGAGGTTGATCTCCGGCAGGGGGACCAGCGAATACGGCTTCGTCGCGGTCAAGAACCGGTCGTCACGATGGGTGGTGCCCCGGTTCCTATGGCGCCTGCTCCCGCTCCTGCTGTTGCTCCGCCTGCCACAGCAGTTGCTCCAGCCGCTGCCGCCGAAGAGGCCAACGTTGCCTTCGTAACGAGCCCGATGGTGGGCACCTTTTATCTTGCCTCGAGCCCTGAATCCCCGCCACTAGTGAGTGTAGGAGACTCGGTTGGTTCTGACACCATCGTCTGTATTATTGAAGCCATGAAGGTGTTCAACGAAATTCCCGCGGAATGCTCTGGCAAGATCCTGGCGCGGTTGGTAGAGAACGGTGATCCGGTTGAGTATGGTCAGAAACTGTTCAAAGTTCATCGTGGCTAAAACATCCAGTCGTCTGCAACTTCAACTTTCGCCTTAATCTTCAGTCGCTCCTGATTTAGCGATTGCCAAAAAATGTATCAAAGAATTCTCATAGCTAACCGAGGGGAAATTGCTCTGCGGGTAATCCGCGCCTGCCGGGAGCTAGGGATCGAAACGGTTGCCATCTACAGCGAAGGAGATCGCGGGGCCCATTATCTCGATCTGGCCGACGAGGCCTACTGCGTTGGCCCTCCTCGGGCTGCCGACAGTTATCTGCGAATTGCCAATGTGATCAGCGCTGCTGAAGTGGGTAACGTGCAGGCCATTCACCCTGGCTACGGGTTTTTGTCAGAAAACGCCCATTTCAACGAGATTTGTCGAAGCTGCAATATCGATTTCATCGGCCCCAAACCTGAAGCGATGGCCAAGCTTGGTGACAAGAACGCAGCCCGCGCCTTGGCAATGAAGGCTGAAGTGCCGGTTGTGCCAGGGAGCGATGGAATCGTTGAATCCGTCGACAAGGCTTTGCACTTTGCCCACAAAGTGGGGTTCCCGGTATTAATCAAGGCAGTTGCCGGGGGTGGGGGTCGGGGCATGAGAGTCGCGGCAAATGACTTGGCGCTCAAGACGGCTTTCAATCAAGCGAAAACTGAAGCCGAGGCCGCCTTTGGAAATGGAGATGTTTACCTCGAAAAATACATTGAGCAACCGCACCACGTGGAGGTGCAAGTGCTGGCCGATCATCATGGCAACGTGGTACATCTCTGGGAGCGTGATTGCTCGGTACAACGTCGCCACCAAAAGCTTATCGAGGAAAGCCCCAGCACCAGCGTCAATCAAGAAACCCGCAATTCCATGTGCATTGCGGCTCGAAGGCTGATTTCGGAAGCTGAATACACTAACGCAGCAACGGTGGAATTCATCGTAGATAAAGAGGGAAATTACTACTTCATTGAGGTGAATGCCCGCATCCAGGTCGAACATCCTGTCACCGAAATGGTCACTGGCATTGACCTGATCAAGCAACAAATATTGATCGCTTCAGGGGAAAAACTCTCTATCAGTCAGGACGACATCAAGCAAACCGGTGCTTCGATCGAGTGCCGGATAAACGCCGAAGATCCACGCAATAATTTCCGTCCTTCCCCAGGCAGAATCGAGCGTCTGATCGTTCCCGGCGGTTTTGGGGTACGGTTCGATTCCCATGCGCACAGTGGATACGTAGTGCCC
Organism: Bythopirellula polymerisocia; assembly: GCF_007860015.1. GTDB lineage: Bacteria > Planctomycetota > Planctomycetia > Pirellulales > Lacipirellulaceae > Bythopirellula > Bythopirellula polymerisocia. Next base: position 249,717 of record NZ_SJPS01000005.1, on the reverse strand, counting down.
CCTTACTATGACTCGATGATTGGAAAGCTCCTCGTACATCAACCTACTCGGGTCGAGGCGATCCGCACTATGTTACGGGCGCTTTCAGAACTGCGGGTCGACGGGATTCATACGACTGCCGGACTGCATCAAGAAATTCTCAGTCATAGCGCCTTTGCCGAAGGTCGCATCGATACTACGTTCATCGAGCGGGAATTCTCGTTCGGCTAAAAATTGGTGGGTGATTCCAGCCTGGTTTTTGCATTGGCGGCGAGGATGACTGCCCCACTGCGAGAGACCATTTTCTAGCTCCCACACGTAGGCTACAATGCATTGCCACGGATTTGGCGGCGGCCCCACTATCCCAATACCTGACACCCAGAAACTTGAGAACGATACATTATGGCTGATAATACTCTTTCGCGTCCTGAGAAAATGATGCACAACTTCCGCCGGGCTGCGATCTTGTTTGCCGGTGGACCCGCACCTGCCGCCAACGCAGTCATCTCGGCGGCGGCTACTGCTTTTTTAAGGAACGATATCGAAGTGGTCGGCATCAAGCATGGCTACTCCGGCTTGGTGGAGTACAGTCCTTCTAATCCGCTTGTCGAAGGTCGTGACTATGTGATGGTCAATCACAAAATGCTAGGACGTACTCGCAATTCTTCTGGAATCATGATTGGTACAGCCCGTACTAATCCTGGGAGGCTGGTCTCTCATCCATCTCACCTGGCCGATCCAGAGAAAAGTGCTCCGCTCAAAACTGTCTACGAAGCACTCCGCTCGATTGGAGTTGATGTTCTGATCTCGATCGGTGGCGATGACACACTCAAGACCGCCAATAAATTTAAGATGTTTCAGGAGCGGCTTCCCCTGGATGCCCACCGCATCCCGATCGTCCATTTGCCCAAGACCATCGATAACGATTATCGGGGCATCGATTTTACGTTCGGATATTTCACTGCGGTTGATTTCCTCGCCGCAGAGGTCCGCAACTTGTTGGCTGATGCCGAAGCTAACCGCAATTACTTCCTCTGCGAATCTATGGGACGTAGCGCGGGTTGGCTTGCCTACGGAGTGGCAATCGCGGGTGAGGCAAGCCTGGTGGTGAGTGTTGAAGATGTGGTAGGAAAGTACCGCGCCACCGAAGAAACTGTCGATCCGTCTACGGGCGAGAGTAGTAGCCGCACTGTAATGAATATGGAAGCGGTCATCCCCCGTATCGTTGCGACCATGACAGCTCGTGAACGCGAGGGGAAAGAGTACGGAGTGATTGTGATCGCCGAGGGACTCGCTGAATTCCTCCCCAGCAAGTATCTCGAAGGAATAGGTCGTGATGATCACGGTCATATTAATATCTCTGCGGTCAACTTACACGACGTATTCGCCGACCTGATCTCTAAGGAATACGCCCGACAAACCGGCAAGAAGCGCAAAGTGAATGCCATCCAACTCGGCTACGAAGCCCGCTGTGCGAGGCCGCATGCCTTCGACGTCATGCTCGGTAGCCAATTAGGCGTAGGTGCCTATCGGGCACTTGTCGAAAAAAGGCTCAATGGAGTAATGGTCTCCATATCTGGACAACTCCAGTTGGAATATGTCCCATTTGAAGATCTGGTCGATCCGGAGACTCTCGTGACGGTCGTCCGCTACATTGAACGAGATAGTGATTTCCAGAAATTGACCCGTTTCCTTGAAACTTACGTCGACGATGGTGAAGTCCATCGCTAGTTGAACCCCAACATTCTGGAACAATCTATGAGCTTCCCCGCTCCGTTTTTTAAGTGGCGCCCCCACCCCTGGCATGGTCTCGACGTGGGCCCCGATCCGCCACGGCTCGTGTATGCCTACATCGAACTTACCCCCTACGATCGGGTAAAATACGAACTCGATAAGCAGACCGGCTACTTGCGAGTGGATCGACCCAATCGCACTTCCTCCTTTGCACCAACGCTTTACGGTTTTATTCCTAAGACTTATTGTGGGGAACGCGTGAAAGCTATGATGCCTGGCGCAAAAACTGGGGATGGTGACCCGCTGGATATCTGTGTTATCAGCGAGCGACCTATCAACGTTGGCGAAGTGATTCTCAAGGCTCGTGTAGTTGGGGGACTCCCTATGCTCGACAACCACGAGGCAGACGACAAGATAATCGCCATCCTCGACAACGACGCCATGTGGGAAGGGGTCCAGGACGTCTCTCATCTGCCAGTGATTATGGTCAATCGTTTGCGGCACTACTTCAGCACCTACAAAATGCTCACGCCGGATGACCCACCCGTAAAAGTCGGGGAAGCTTACAGCCGTGATCATGCTGAACAAGTGATCGAAGCCGCGCTGGCCGACTATGCCGAGCAGTTTGGGGAATAGCAAATCTGCAGAAGATTGCTTTTGGGTTTTACGCCCCTTTGTGGTGTGTTCCTAATACGTTTGCGGCTGGAATAGAATACAGATCGGAGACGGGGAATTGACTGTCTGTCCCGTATACTCAAGTCGCCCGTTATCTTGATCGATTTTGAAGACGGAAATCGAATTCGAGTCTCGACCTGCAGCTAGCAACCATTTACCCGTGGGGTCGAGATTGAAATTCCTGGGATGCTCGCCGTGAGCTGGTATGGCTTCGATGAACGAAAGCTTGCCACCTTCGGGATCAACACTGAATACAGTAATCGAATCGTGGACGCGATTGGCTACATACAGAAATCGACCGCTGGGATGCATACGGATTTCCGAGCAGTTGCTCGCGGGAATTCGAAGTTCTTTTGGAAGCGTTGGAATCGTTTGAATCGACTCTAGTGCGCCGGCTTGAGAATCGTATTTGAATACTGTCACAGAGAGACCCATCTCGTTGGCGACGTAGGCAAACTTGCCGTTAGGCGAGAAAGTCATGTGGCGGGGGCCACCCCCCGGAGGAGAATTACCATGGCCGTGCTTTTCAACGCTCCCAGTTTCCGGGTCTGTTCGATAAATCACAATCTCATCCGTGCCTAAGTCGGGAACCAAGAGAAAGTTATTCTTAGCCGCCGGGTTTACTGAATGGGGATGAGGGCTTTCTTGCCGTGCTTTGTCGGGGCCCGCACCAGTGTGTTTTATGAGCGCTGCACGAGGCTCAATGCTCCCAGCCTCAGCCAAGGGAAAAGTGGCAATAGTGCCGTCACCATATTGCGCACTAAACAAGCAGCGAGACGTAGGATCTAGGGCGACATGACATGCGGCGCCTCCGCCGAGAGACTGGGAATTAAAATGGCGGAGTGATTTGTCATCTGCAGTGATCTCAAATGCTGCAATTCCTGCTTCGCCACCTGGGAGTCGGCACGCCGCGTACAGACATTTGCCATCAGAACGGATCGCCAAAAATTCAGGCTCGGCGACTTCCACAGCCAACTGAGGTGGCTCAAGCTTGCCCGTTTCTTGGTCCAGCATCGCACGATAGATGCCCGCCGTTTCGCCGTTCTGTGGCGAACCCATGCCTATCCAAACGGCAACATTCTCTCCGAGCGCACTTTGGGAAACGGCAAAAAACAATAGGCAAGCAGCTAAAGAGGGCATAAAAGAGTCCCAATGTTAGAGAAGACATAGGAATTACATAGGCGAATATGAAATTCATAAAAAAAGCCCGGGAAAACCGGGCTCAAATCTTCGCCCAAGGCACTATCGCTAGGCGAATCAAAAAGTACCCCGTAGGGGAGTCGAACCCCTGTCTCCGCCGTGAGAGGGCGGTGTCCTGGGCCACTAGACGAACGGGGCGGATCAACTGATAACCAAAGTCTAAATACCCAATGACGATTCAAGCGAACCAGTATCCGAAATTATCGCTCCATCGGCAAGGCCCAGAGGATATTGGCTGCCAGGATGGCTACCCCAAGAGGATCACGACGTAATTCCCTTGGTAAGCGTCATGAAGGCCGTTTCCAGGTTGATCTCTTCTTCTCCGAGCCGCGTTAGAGAGAGGCCATTATCCAAGATCAAGCGGGCTAGCTGGCTATAGTCGTGATCCCCGGCGGTGAGAGTGACACGAAGGCCTTGCTTGTCGACTTCCACCGTCTCTACGATTTCGTGTTGTTCGAGCAGCTTGGCGGCCTTCTCGCGGTCATCAGAGACGTCGATCTTGAGGACCGTCTGCTGGCGGACCTGCTTCATTACATCGGCTACGTCGGCGTTGACGATCAATTCCCCCCGTTCGATGATGCCAATCTTGTTGCAGATATCGGCCAGTTCCGGCAGGATATGGCTGGAAACCATGATCGTTTTTCCCATGTTGCGGAGTTCCTTGAGCAGTCCACGAATTTCAATTCGTGCTCGGGGATCAAGGCCGCTAGCCGGTTCGTCGAGGAGCAACACTTGAGGATCGTGGAGCAGTACTCGCGCGAGGCCGAGCCGCTGGGTCATGCCGCGCGAGAGACTGGTTACGAGTTCATTGCGTTTGTAGCCAAGGTCGACCAGATCAAGTACTTCGTTACAGATCTTGCGGCGTTCAGGTCCCTTGATGCGATATGCTGCAGCAAAGAACTCCAGATACTCGATCACCTGCATGTTGTCGTAAACGCCGAAGAAATCGGGCATATAGCCGATGATGCGGCGGATTTCTTTGGGCTTGGTGTAAATCGAATAGCCACCGACGTAGGCCTCACCCCAGGTGGGGTTGAGGAGCGTAGCCAGGATCCGCATAGTGGTCGTCTTACCGGCCCCATTAGGACCGATGAATCCGAACACGTCACCTCGGTCGAGTTTGAGCTCGATCTTATTGATGGCGTATAAATCGCCATATTTCTTGGTTAAGTCGTGGACTTTTATCACGGGAGTTTGCGGTGGTTAGTGGCTGGTGGTTGGTTGTCAGCGAGCCGGATGCGTAAGCTTCCGGAACTATTGTTCCGATGTCAGTTTTTCGTTTTCTAAAGCTGGCCCCACGGGCAAAAGATACCGATTGTAGACCCAGTTGCGATCTTCATCGCCGCCAAGTGGTTTATCACCATTGAGCCACTGGCCTCCTTGGTCACCTCCTTTGGTAACCAGAACCGCCAAATCGGGTTGATCGAGAAAATGGCTCATGTCTAGAAAGGATTGATACCGGTCTAACATGCCAGTATAGCGATCTCCACTGAGCGCGTGAAAAAACATCATCGTCTTGGCAAGACGAGTTACGTCTTCTTGCGCTAGCCGAAACGGCACTGTCCCGTCAGCCGCCGTATTCGTGATGGTCACATCCCCGGCTGTCGCGCTGGTAAGCAGCGTTTTTACCATGCGTGGCTGTTTGGCCGTGCTCAGGTCGACCGTCGTTCCTGCTGGCATTTGCCCTAGGTCCCAGGCCCATTGCCCATAAAGAAGTACACAGTCGGCAAGGGCCATATCCGATTGATTTGCGATCGACCCAGCGAGCAATTGATCGTCGGTCCGAGACAGGGACAGCCCCAGGGGCACAGGGGTCTTAGAAACCCAACGGGCGATAATAGTTTTCGTGGACCACAACTGGACGGGGACATCATTCATTGCATCTAGTGCTGGGGAAAATTCATAGCCTCGATCGAAGAGCGAAGTTTGTCCGCTGCTCGATTGCATCCCCCCCAAGGCGTATCCGGGCTGTCCAAGCCAAGCGACCAAGGGTAGGCCTTGAACCGCTGTTGAATCTGGGAGCGGAGGGCGAAATGAGAGATTGAACTTCGCGACTTGTGGCGTGAAGAAGTGGGTCCACGCCGTACCACGCACTGTGTTGGTGGTCGCATCGAAGTCCACGAATACGACTTGATTCACGCGCAACTGGTCTCCCTTTTGCCAGTTGGCATACCAATAGGCACCTGCCGATACACCGGCCACCATCAATGGGAAACTTATCCAGGTGAATTCCGGTCGCTTGAGAATCTTATTCACGAGATAAAAGTCGCCTGGGCCAATCAGGAGGATGTAACCCACCACAAGAAAAGCAACTAAGGCAAAGGGCACAACGGTCACACCCACAAACGATTGGTCGAGCACATTACGAACTTGGGTAACAATGTCTTCACCCGTTTGCACGATTGTCTCATTGCTCCCTTGCTGAGAGGTACGACTATCTCCCAATTCCAACGCACGTTGCAGAAAGCCAACGCGACCCGGCCACGCGCGCAGCGGTGGCTTGTCGAAATCGAGTCCGACGAACGTCAATTCTCCAAAACCTAGGTAGGAGCGAATTACCAATGGAACTTCGAGAGTTCCTCGTCGGGCAACCGCCTCGGATCTGCCACGAATCCCAGTAAATACTGGAACCTGGAAGTTGACCCGTCGATCGGACGTGATTGCTTGTTCTGATCCACTGAAAGTTTCGAGTGGTTGCGATTGCTGGATATCGACGATTTCAGTGAACTTGCCTGGAACCAACTCAGTCAGGGCACCGTTAGCTCCCATTAATTCCTCGGCCTGGGATCCACAGAAAACGACAAGCTTCCCCCCCAATTCAACCCATTTTCGGAGTGCCTCGACTCTGGCGGCGTTCTGAATCAGAGGGCGATACACTTCGGGCTGTGATGTAGTGAGGATGAGTGTTTCGACTCCCTCATAACCTTGCCATTCTGTCGGCAGCTCGGCCGTGGATTGTAGTTGGACGAGATGGGTTCGAGACAACTCATCGACCGATTCGTTGGCCAACAGATCGCCGAGTCCCAATGCAGGGCCCAGGGCGACGATCAGCCGATTAGTAGCCGGCAACCCTCCAGCAATCACACCGTCGCCAGATTCGGGTCCAGCAAAAAAGGTGCGTGAAACACTGTTCTTGCGATCGGCAGTAATAAACTTCGCTTCCAACGGGGCGGCTGACTGCCCCACTCGAATGAATAAATTGACGGTCGTTGTACGTCCCGGTTCGATTCCAACGGGCCGATTGAACGGGCTGATTACAGTGGTCGGTACCCCATCGCCATCAGGAACGGTAACCTGTACCACTCCCGTCAGAGGTATCGATCCCCCTTCTAGGATTACTTGCACCGGAGTCCAGCACCCTAACTTGTAGGCACCGTCAAATCCGATTTCCACGTCGGTAATCCGCGGTTTTTCATCCTGGGCATGCAGTTCACCTCCGACGAGCAGCACGCAGACTAGCGCCAGATGTAGATTGCAGATTTTCCGGAGAACAAAAATCACGGCTTCTCCGTGTCGTCGCATGTGCAAACCAATAAGCCACAACCCGGACATCCCGAGCCATACTTTTCAGCAACCGCCGCTGATAGATCGACGCCCGCCACATTGGCAATCGTGGTTAGCCAGGCGAGAACATCTGCAAACTCGGCAGCCTGCTCGGCAGGAGTTCCTTCTCGCAACGAGGCTGCCAACTCCCCCACCTCTTCCATCAGCCACATGAAAGTACCATCGATGCCCCGTGCGACGTCTTTCTCAAGATACATCTCTCGAATGAGATGCTGAAAATCGTGGAGAGAGATAGAAGGATCGGTTGCTGGCATAGTAGAGTCTGTTGTCGAAGAAGAAACTGGGAAACTCGTCTTTCCAGGATAATCGGCTTCGGGCGATTCAGCCAGGGCTCCTAATGCCGCTGACGGCTATTCTCAGTCATTGAGTCGCATGAAATTCACCGCTGGAAGTAAAGGAGTAATGCCAGTATCCTGATAAGTTCAAACGGCGCAAAAGGTTTTGAAATTGGAGATGCCATCGATGTCTGATTTTATTACGGTGGCTAAAGTCGGTGCGATCCTTGAAGGGCAGGGGGGGACCTTTGCCATCGGCGACAAGCTTGTGGCTGTGTTCAATCGGGGTGGCACCTATCATGCCATCGACGATCTCTGCCCGCATATGGGGGCCTCTCTGGGGGCTGGCTGCCTCGATGAGGAGGGGGCCGTCACGTGCCCCTGGCACGCCTGGAGATTCGATATCTGCGATGGCACCTGGCGAGACAACCCCCGCCTGAAAATACCTTCCTATCCCGTACGTATCCACGGTGATAAAATCCAGGTACAGCTTGTCGATCAGAATGCCAAGCCAATTGAGGGGTAATCACTGGGAAGCATCAGACAGCGAACGAAACTCGACGCTCTGCTGGAGTCTCATTGTTTCTCCCCCACTTGCTTCTGGCTGGCTGGCCTGAGGGACAATCTCAACCTGATAACTCAGAGTAGATTTCTCGGGGCGGCCTGCACTCACATCAAACTGCACGACTCCTGTGGAGACTTGTTCCTTCAAGACAAGCGATGTTTCTCCTTCGCTCGCTTCTAGAGATAAATGCATTGCTTGATCGATGCTGAGAGGCTTGTCATCTTGCATTTGCTTAACAAGATAACTGAATTCAACGGTTGCATTACCTAATGGCGGGATATCAATCTCAGAAGTATCCGTCCACCCTTTTCCCTCACTGATCGCTTCCGAAGGCAGCGTCAATGGAGCACCCAAGCGTGCTAAGGATTCGAAGCTCCCCTCGCCCCCATCTTTGGCAAAAAGTTTGCCGCCCGGTACCGACTTCACCGCTTCAGCCAAGTCAGCAGGCAGGTCAAGGAGTTTCACTTCGCCACGGGGAGTCATCGAGAGTCGTACTTCTTCCTCACTCAATCGGCGACCAATTGGCAGCAACATCGCCGCATACCCTTGAGGATCCTCGCTGGAAGATGAGTCGAATGCTACTTCCTGTCCTCCAGGTCCGGTCGCAGTCAATGAAAATGTGTTCACTTTGATTGAAATCGTCGCAGTACCATCGGCATTGACTTCAATTACTTTCCAGGTGAAGTCAATCTGTTGGACAATATCGGCAATGAGTGTAGCAGCGTTCTCTACTCCAGAATCGAGTCGGGCTGTTTGAGTCAGTCGATAATCCTGGGTTTCACCGGGAGCGAATTTCCACTCTAGCACGGTCTGCGCCTGCGAGACCGCAAGCGGCGTAAGTGCCAAAAACAATAGCAATATCTTCACTGTTCACATCCCCCGCAAAATTGCGTTCATGTTCTTTTTGTAGGCTTCGACACCTGGTTGGCCATAGGGGTTTGTCCCTACCAGTCGACCTTCTACAACCGTGGCCAACATAAACATCTGAAATAGCTGGCCCATGACGAATTCGTTAATCGCTGGTAAGCGAAGATCAGCCGTCGGTCGATTGTCGTCGCGATAGGCCTTATTCGTGCCCTGAGTAGCGGCGGCGAGCACCTCGGGGATGGTTTTCTCAGCCAACTCATTCAGACCGTCTTGGTTGAATTCGCTTGTCCCGATGGGAATTGGCGTCGGCGTGCCCTCGTCGACGATAATGTTTGTAATCAATTTGTCGCGTTTGCCTTCTTGGTGTTGCTGCCCACGGGAATGGAGATCACGAGTATTCACAACGGTAAGCGGCATGGCTCCACGTTCTCGCTTGCCAAGGCTCTCGGAAAGCAACTGATCGTACCATAATCCCAGAGCTTCGAGTCGCTTGCCCCAGGTCGAAAGCAGGCGGATGTCACATCCCCGTTGTTTTTCCATTAAGTGGCAGATGCCTGTGTAATCAAGTACCACATTCTTGCCGACCTGTTCTGAGCGGAAGTGATCATTCATTGCGGCAGCACCTTCCAAGAGCTGCACGATATCAAGCCCCATTATCGCAGCGGGTAAAAGGCCGACTGCCGACAAAACAGAGAATCGCCCCCCCACACCATCGGGCACCGGAAAAATCTCGCGACAGCCGAGTTCGGTTGCCAAATCGAACAATTTGCCACTCGTACCTGTCACCGGCACAACTAATTCGGCAAGCTGCGTATGATTGGCTCCCAGCGATTTCTGGAGTCGATTTAAGAGAATTCGAAAGGCAGCCGCCGTTTCCAGCGTGCCACCACTCTTGCTGATAACTACAATACCCCAACGGTCGGCTACATCGCTGTTCGACATAGCCGAGGGGAGCAAGTCGCAGAGCCCCTGCAAAGAATCATTATCGACATTATTGCCCTCGAAGCTCACTCGAGGGCGATTGTCACGAAGTTGCCGAGGAAGCTCGTTGTAATAGGGATGGCAACACGACTCCAGCAGGGCTCGCGCTCCCATGTAAGAACCACCTATTCCCAGCAAGACTACGCGATCGACGACCGCAGCTAAACGGTTTGCGGTGGCGATAATTCGACCAACTTCACTTTCCGACCCATTCGACTGGTAATCGGCTAGCAGTCGCTCGGGGAGATGATGAAAACCTGCATCGAGGGGCTCCTTGTTGGAGGGTGGAGTCACCCCGTCTGCCCACAACTGTGCATCCGCAAGCACTTCGCTGCGAGCCGCTGTCAATTGAGAAGAGAACTTGGTCAGTTCATCGGGAGCTAATCCGTGCTCCGGCAAGTAGGTCCCTTGGGGATCGTATGTGATAGTTACAGCAGACATGGGAATCCTTTTCAATCAATAACAGGAGAAATTCCATTAGGTCGAGGCCAATTCTAGCAGTCAACCGCAGGGGAGGGGAATCGTCAATCTGCAGGACATAGGTTATCATAAGGTTTGGGCAGCGATGTCCGGCACAAAATTTAACTTTCCCTTGTTAGCTTATCTGTGAAAGCCCGGCATGAAGAAGACAATTCTACTGGAGAAACTTGAGCGATTGCGGGCAGATCTGGCGGCGTCTCCGGCGCTCGACGATAGTTCTCACGAGCAATTGCAAAAGCTGATCAATGAAATTGAACGTGCTGTTGAGGAGCCTCCTCAAGAGGAAGAGGGGCTCTTATCCGGCGAAGTACATGATCTGGTTCTCAAAATCGAGGCAGACCACCCCCAAATTACCAGTGCCTTAAACCAATTAGCATCCGCGCTTGCGAATCTGGGAATCTAATTGCAGAAATCTGAAGGCACTCCGGCGCATTTCACAGCCGATCTCGAGGCATACTGAATTCCATGCTTGAATACCTCAAACATGTGCACTGGCCTGTCTACCTGCTTCTTATACTAGCTCACCTTGCGGTCCAGGTCATGCTAGCGCTTCGCATGGTGATGCGACGACGACCAGTAGGCGAAACGCTGTCCTGGGTCCTGATTATTTTCGGTTTTCCTGTCATCGGTCCCGCTTTGTACGTCATCCTGGGTGAGCTCAAACTGGGCCAGCACCGAGTACTACGATCTGAGAAGCTGCTGACCCCGTTTCGCGACTGGCTAGCAGGACTGGAGAACCGCTTCGAAGACGACCAATTGCGGCTCACAACGGAGCACAAGCAACTAGCGCAACTCGGTCAGCGGGCATTCGGATTACCGGTCTTGCCAGGAAACCAAATCGAATTGATCGACAACTGGCAAGCTGTATTCGAGCATTTAATTTCAGACATCGACACTGCCCAAAGCACTTGTCATCTGGAATTCTACATCTGGCACTTAGGAGGCGAGGCCAACAAGGTAGCAGAGGCCTTGATTCGCGCCAGCCAGCGAGGAGTAGACTGCCGCGTGCTATTGGACGCGATGGGAAGTCGGCCGTTTCTCCGAAGTCCCCTGGCAAATGAAATGCGTGAAGCGGGTGTCCACATTCAAGAGGCACTAGCTGGTGGGCTTATGCGCGTGGCCTTCGTGCGTCTGGATATTCGATTGCATCGCAAGATCGTTGTAATCGATGGAAAGGTCGCATATACGGGAAGCTTGAATCTCGTAGATCCTCGCTACTTCAAAAAGGACTCGGGCGTTGGGCAATGGGTCGACGCCATGGTCCGTTTGCAAGGTCCTACCGTCGAACCCCTCGCAATTACTTTCTTAAGCGACTGGTTCGTTGAATCCAGCGAACAACTCGAAGACCTGCAGAACAACGGAGACGCCTCGCCTCAGCCCAAAATTGCTGAGGCGGCCGTGCAGATTCTTCCCTCCGGTCCCGGCCACACGGGAGGTTCCATCGAACAAGTGCTCGTGACGGCCGTCTATGCTGCGCAGAAAGAATTGATTCTTACAACGCCCTATTTTGTGCCGGACGATTCACTGCTGATGGGCCTCGCTTCGGCAGCCGAGCGAGGTGTTAAGGTAATCCTCATCGTTCCAAAAAAAGTGGACTCTCGACTGGTCCGCTATGCCAGCCAAGCCTTCAAGGGAGATTTGCTCAAAGCCGGCGTGCGCATAGCCAACTTTGGGGGGGGGCTTCTGCATACCAAAAGCGTCACAGTGGACGGAGAATTCAGCCTCTTCGGATCACTAAATCTCGATCCACGGAGCTTGCGAGTAAACTTCGAGATTTCTCTCGCAATTTACAACCGGGAGTTTACTGTTCAACTCCGAAAACTGCAGCAAGAATACCTCGATCAATCAGAACTGATGGACCTCGCCGCCTGGGAAAATCGACCGACCAGACAGCGAGTAGCAGAAAATTTCGCTCGTCTGGTAGGGCCCTTGCTGTAGAAGCGGGTCGGCTGGCGTGTTCAATATTCCCAGACAGAGATCGCGGTTTTTCCTTGTTTTCTATCCCACTACGTGCTTTGCATGCTGCAATCAAATACAATGCTTATATAGTATAGCGTTTTTTAACCATCGGATTATTCACTGATAGGGAACGTACAAATGACCCTCTCTAAACGATTTCTGGCTTGCCGTGAATTGACCTTTCCGGGAATGGCAATTCTTGCATGGGGATGCCTAGGGATCGCCTATAGTATGGGAGTGACGGTCACATGGACTGGGTTGGGGGTCAACGACTATTGGAATAATAGCGCCAATTGGTCGAACCCACCGGGCAACCCTCCTAACTTTATGGACGAGGCCATCGTCGGCTTACCCGCTCCTACAGTTCTCAACGTGAATGGTCTAGTGCAGACCCTCGTCGTGACCGACGGTGGTACGATCAACATGCTCGGCGGAAATGATCTGACTATAACTAGCGGAGTGCTAACGAACTTTGGCGAGATTGTTGTCAACAGCGACCAGCTCGACGACCTGACAACCATCCTTCTCAGCACAACTACGACGATTAGTGGCAAAGGCAAGATTGTCTTAAACAAGCCTTTTTTCTCTGGAACTCCTCCGTTCACAATGACCCGCGGTGCGACTATCGAGTCCTCCTCACAAATCAATCATGGCTCCAATCACACGATCGAAGGGACGGGGCAAATCAACGCGGCTTTGAATAATGAGGGGACGATTCGGGCGCTAAATCCTAATGGAGCAGGAGTCCTCCCGTTGATCCTGGCTGGAAATCAGCAGTTCAATGAGAATTTGTTGACCTCTTCCCCCTCAGGACAGTTGGATGTAAAGACATCTCTCATCACACAAGGGACTGCAGGGCGAATCGTGGCGGATACCGGCTTTATCACACTTGATGGCACAAAGATTATAGGTGGGAAGCTGGAATCCAATTCAGGTGGACAGATCAGCGTCGTCGGCACCAATGGTGCCCGCTTTCGAGAGGTTCTTAATGAAGCTACTGTCAACGCCGGGGTATTCCTGGGGATTGAAGGGGCAAATTTCACCAATAACGGAACCATTAGTGGAGGAACAATTCGCTTTGACGACTCGATGACTCTCAATGGGACTGGAGAAATAATCCTCAACAATGGAACTCTTCAGACACTCTCACCTGCTGTGTTGACTCAAGGCGCTACTCACGTGATTCGCGGTAAGGGAATCCTCTCCGCAGAGCTGGTAAACAACGGCATAATCGAAGTGAGCCCAGCTTCGGGCGTACCTACACCCACGCTGACGCTTTCAGGGTTTTCAAAAGCCAACAATCACATTATCCGCGCATTGCCGGGCACCGTATTGGACATTGCCACAGGGATCTCTCTCAACCAAGACACCGCCTCCGGTCGCTTGATTGCTGAAGATAGCCTCATCCAATTCAACTCCGGTAGCGGACTGAATCGTGGACGCGTCGAGACCTCGGGGACGGGTCGCATAGAAGTTCGAGGTACAGTTACGTTTACCGATGTCACGATTGAGGGTGCATTGAATGTCCGTGCTCAACCGACCGTACAGCTCACTGTTCACGGCAGTTCTCTTGCAAACAATGGCCTCATGACAGTGAATCCTCAATTCGCCAATGTTTCCCACACGATTCTCTTTGATGGAGACAATTCGATGTCATTAGCCGGAAACGGCATGATTGATCTGAACAACACGCAACATCGCGCCCAGATCACAATTGCTGCGGGCAAGTCGCTTACACAGCAGGCCAATCACAAGATCACCGGCATCGGCCAGATCAATGGCAATCTTATAAATCTTGGCGAGATTGTGGGAGATGGTCCGGCCAATCTCATTGATATCAACGGAACTCTTTCGGGCACTAATAATCTCAAGAACGTGCGAATCAATGGCAACCACTTGATTGGCCTCGGCAACATCCACTCGGTGCCGACGTTTGGCACATATCAATTAACTGACTCTTCCACGGTCGAGTTTGAAATTGGGGGCACACATACCAATTTATTCGACAAGATCTTTGGCGAGACGGTCAATGTCGATGGCATGCTTTCGATCGAACAGATAGATACTGGCGGCGGTGTCTTTCAACCCCAATTGGGGGATATGTTTGAAATCATCTATGCGACAAATATTACTGGAACTTTCGACGCAGTGAATATCATGGGCCTGAATCCAGCGATTGACTATAAAATTCTTTATGCGACCAATAGCGTCACTCTCGAAGCGATACGCAAATACAGTGCCGACTTCGATTTCGATGGGGACGTTGATGCTGCCGATCTCACCCGATGGCAAGCTGGATACGGCATGAACAGTGCCACATACATGGACGGAGATGCCGATGAAGATGGCGACGTCGATGGTCAAGACTTTCTCACTTGGCAGCGGGAGTTTGGACTAGGTGTGCCACTGACGGCTGCTGAGATAGCAGTTCCTGAACCGTCCATTCTGCGGTTGACCCTAATGCTCGGCTCCGTTGCTTTATTCTTCCTACGTGGTTGAATGTCCCCAGTGCTGCTTCAGGAGTTGGCAACTATCTCCACAAGTTCTTAACCTGCCAATAGATAGAGCTATCTTCCAACAGGACGCGGAGACGAGTTCAAGAATTATCTACTTTCACCAGATTTTCTTTTTGCAACCTGCAAGGGGTTTTCATACGATTGGTTACAACAAATTTGACGTCATCCGATTCATTCTTGCCTGGAGATTCACAACATGCGATCGATGTCTGTCCTCTTATTAGTTCTTCTCACGTTTTGCTCATCCTCTCATGCAGCCATTAGTACTGTCGCGATCAGTGGTGACAACGCGAGTGGTATTTTGGGTGCAAAGTTTGACTCCTTCACCCATCTGACTCTTAATTCCAACGGACAAGGAGCTTTCCTGGCTAGCCTGCAAAATTCCGTGGGAGGAGTTACGTCGGCCAACGATCAGGTGCTCTACACTTTCACTGGAAGCACGATTGCACTGCGGGCTCGGGAAGGCAGTGGTGGGGTTCCCAATGTAGCAAGTGCAAATTTCGCAAATTTCTCGGATGTGGCGATTGCCGATACTGGAGACGTACTTCTTCGGGGTTCACTCGCAGTCGGTCCTGGAGGGGTTGCTACCAGCACCGATCAAGGTTTGTGGCGATTCTCAACTGGAGGCGATACGCTATTGGCCCGCAAAGGCGCGGGGGACGCTCCCGGGGTCGTTGGTGGACAATTCTCTTCGATACCGAATGTGATCCGCACAACAGAGAACGGAGATTTGGCCTTTGATGCCCAACTCTCTGGAGGAACTGTCACGAATCTGAACGAGCGAGGGATCTGGTTTTATCAAGGCTCCGCTGGGAACCTGATAGTACGGGAAATGATTTCCGCAGTTCCTGGCGTTCCAAGTGCAACCTTTGAAGCATTCGGAAATCCGAGCATCAACAACCTCATCCAAGGAGTCGCAAAGGCAACCATGAAGATGGCTGGAGCGATAACTATAGACAATCGAAATGGGGTTTGGCGTTACACCGGCGCGACGGGCGAGTTACTCGCGCGACAAGGAGTAGGCATGGCGCCAGGCACGACCGGCAGTTTTGGCTTGTTTGGCAATCCCGTCATCAATAATTCTAGCCAGGTCGCATTTCGGGCTGACCATTCAACTAGCGGCGAAGGACTTTGGAGGTACGACACGACAGGGGAGCTCGTGGCAGTTGCCAATACGGTAAGTGTCCCTGATGTCCCAGGAGCGAGCTTTTCCTCCTTTGATGATCCCTATATTGCTGATAACGGGGCGCTCATTGTCTCGGCAACAATGAACACGAGCTCGGGGGGAGTCACCACGCAAAACGCCAGAGGGATATGGTCTTTTGCCACCGGTTCTGACCAATTGCTGCTACGTACCGGCAGTGGAGGTGTTTCAGGAGTCGCCGGAGCGAATTTTGCAACGTTCGACGAACTCACTGCCAATGCCACCGGCAGTGCCGTCGTCGTGGCAACTCTGGAGTTAGGGCCTGGTGGTGTTGGTTCTGCTAATAACACAGGCATTTGGATCTTGCCCTCTGCTGGGTCTCCACAACTCATCGCTCGCAAAGGTGACCAGCTTGCAGGACGTACTATCGCAGCATTGAGTTTGCTGTCCGACGATTTCGTCAATCGACCCGTGCGCGGTTTTAACAATCAGAACCAGCTACTCTTTCGAGCCGACTTTACGAACGGAGATGCAGGCCTCTTCCTCTTTGGCCCAAGCGGCAACTCGTCGGCGGATTTTAACTCGGATACCTTCGTCGACGCCACAGACTTGGGATTTTGGCAAGCCGCTTACGGTTCAACCTCTGGAGGAGATGCCGATTCGGATGGCGATTCGGATGGTAACGATTTTCTCGCCTGGCAGCGTCAGTTCACGGGTCTTAGTGCGTCAGCTTTCAGTCTGACTGTTCCAGAACCAGCCAGCCTCGGATTTTTGCTTGCCTTTTTCGTCTTGGTGCTGCCTTGTCGGCCGGCTTGCTGATCTATAATCTCGGTATAAAACATGCCACACTCACAGGCGGTCCGGGATTGTGCTTCCTCAACTCGGGGCGTCGATATGAAGTATCTACCCAGACTTTCATCCCGGAAATAACATGATTTCTCGACGCACAGCCCTAGTCGCTTCGGCTGCTTTCCTCACAACTGCCGTTTCAGGGCAATTGGCCAGAGCTGCCGTTACTAGCCGGTACCGCAGAGGTCGCGCGCGGCTTCCCAGCGGATGCGTTCTTAGCTATTGCGAATTCGGCGAGCCATCCGGTCCGCTGGTCTTTTACTTCCACGGCACACCAGGTTCTTGCATTGAAGCAGGGCTAATCGAGGAGGAAGCTTGCCAGACAGGGATCCGACTCATCGCGATAGACCGGCCCGGCATCGGAAGTTCGACATACCTGCCGCAACGCTGCATTTTGGATTGGCCTCGACAGGTCGTCCAGTTGGCTGACTGCTTGGGATACTCCAACTCTTCGTTTGGAGTTCTTGGCCTCTCTGGAGGCGCGCCCTACGCAACTGCCTGTGCACTGAAAATTCCCGAGAGGCTTACGCATGTTGCGATCGTCTCGGGTCACACGCCGCCCAACGCTCCTGGCGTTTGCCCGGGGACGGCTGACAATTCGATCGCCTTTCTCGGCAATCACCCTCGGCTGGGACGATTTGGGGTGAGGTTGATCTCGCGTCGCCTTGATCGTCGGCCGGACAAGGTCGTCGACAAAGTTAGCAAGGATTGGACAGCCTCGGATAAGCAACTTATCCTCTGTAATCCTCGCTACTACAATCATTTGGTTACGATGCTAAGAGAAGCAACTCAGTGTGGGCCTGAAGGAGTGGTAACCGACGTTCAACTGTTGGGAAGTTGCTGGGGATTCGAACTCTGCTCAATCCAAGGAGTTAGCGTTTCGATCTGGCAGGGAGGCTGCGACCGAATTGCGCATCCAACCATGGGACACTATTTCAACCAACAGATTGCCGGCAGCGATCTCACGATTGATCCTCGCGCAGGGCACGTGACCGTACTCAAATGGCATGCCATGGAGATACTCTCACGATTCCACGTTTAGCAATTGAAGACATCTCCAGGCGATCACGCTTCTAGCTCGCTGGTTATGCCCTTGGGTGGAATTGTTGGTGTACTTTCTTGAGCCGGGTATGGTCCACATGGGTGTAAATCTGGGTCGTCGCGATACTGGCATGGCCAAGCATTTCCTGTACCTGTCGCAGATCAGCCCCTCCCGCAAGCAAGTGCGTAGCAAAGCTATGGCGGAGGGAGTGAGGGCTTATTTCACTCGGCACGCCTACCCGCAGGGCGTAGCGTTTAATAAGCTCCCAGATACGCTCGCGGCGTAATCCAGTGCCGCGTGGCGAAAGAATCAGGGCATCGCTCATCGCCTTGCCGCGTTCCGCTAGTTGTGGACGCTCATCTGCAAGATAGCGCTCCACCGCTTCAACGGCACGACGGCCCAGAGGTACGATCCGCTGTTTGTCCCCCTTGCCATGGCAGATACAATAGCGTTCAGCCCGATGCATATCCGCCAGCTTCAATGTGGCGAGTTCCGATACTCGGCAGCCCGTGGCATACAATAATTCCAAAATTGCCCGATCCCTGAGCCACCAGGGATCCGACTTCCGCGGCGCGCTGAGCAAGGATTCCACTTGCGAGACAGACAGTACTTGGGGAACCTTCTGCCAGAGTTTCTGCGTCCCCAATAGTTCCGCTTGATTGTCAGTCAAAGCACCTTCGAGTTGCACAAAACGAAAGAACACCTTCAGAGAGGCCACATGCCGCGTGATGCTCTTCGGGGATAACTGCTTCTCCCCCAGCCAGGCAGGGTATTCCGCCAGATCGTTAACCGACAGGCTCTGAAGGCGCCGTGATCCCAGCCAGCTAAAGAATCGAGCCAAATCTCGGCGGTAGGCCTCTACCGTATTTGCAGCCAGATGGCACTCAGTGCGAATATAGTCCGCAAAATCCTCCTGCCAGCGAACCGCCTGACGGTCGGCCCCTTCACGGCGTGGTCGGAGTACTTTTCGGGTAGCTTTCAAAACGAAGGACCTGACAGTTTTTCATTTCTCACGGCCAACAGCTGCAATCCTAGTATCGGCAGCCCGGCGCAAGGCACTCCCTGAGTTGCACTAGAAAAAACATCGAATTCCAGGTTATTCTAGCGTCACACCCTCAATAACAGCCCCCTCCCCGCTGAGTAGTAGACTTTACTGACTGGGGAAAGTTAATCACATTTGTCGCATTAGACGGGTTTCACGGGCCGCACGCATGCAGAATGTCATCATCGATCAACCCTACGAATTCGTGCCTCCGGTCTACGGCAAGTTCTGGCCGTGGCTGATGCAGTTTTATCTCAAGCGTTATCTGCGCAAGGCATTCGCCGTCCAAAGCGTTGAGAATCGCGACGTGCATCTGCTGCAGGAATCGCTCGATGCGGGCCACAGCCTACTAATTGCCCCCAATCACTGCCGTCTATCCGATCCACTAACACTTGGCTACGTCTCGCGAGTAATCAAGCGTGAGATGCATGCGATGGCCTCCTGGCATCTATTTAAGCAGGAGCCCCTCAAACGATTCGTCCTCCGACGCATGGGAGCATTTAGCGTCTACCGAGAAGGCATCGACCGCAAAGCAATCGACACGGCGGTAAATATCCTGGTGGAGGGAAAGCGACCACTGGTTGTGTTTGCGGAAGGGGCGATCTCGCGACATAACGACGTATTGATGCCGCTGATGGATGGCACGTCGTTCATCGCTCGCACCGCAGCCAAACGTCGTGAAAAACTTGGTACTCGCGGTGGAGTGGTAGTACATCCAGTTGCGATTCGTTATTTCTTCAAGGGAGACGTTGTCAAGACGGTCGAACCCGTGCTGGAAGAAATCGAATCTCATTTCTCTTGGTATCCTCAGCAGGGGAAAACACTCACGCGGCGACTGCAACAAATCGGCCAGGCTCTTTTGTCGCTTAAAGAGATCGAATACTTCGGCCATGCTCGTGCGGGAGACTTCTACGAGCGTGTCGACTCGCTCATGGAAGACGTACTCGCTAAGCTGGAAAAGGAATGGCAGATCAAAGACGTCGGGGAGAGCATCGTCTCGCGGGTTAAAGTGCTGCGTTCGGCAATTCTGCCCGACATGGTTAAAAACAATATTTCTCCGGACGAACGTCGCCGCCGTTGGAAGCAGTTGGCGGCCTGCTACTATGTGCAGCAAATGTCGCACTACCCGCGAAACTATGTACGCAACTCTGAGAAGAACATTCCCGAGCACATCCTCGAAACCGTTGAACGCTTCGAGGAAGACTTTACCGATCATGTTCGCGTCCATGGCCCGCTGAATGCCGTCGTACAAGTCGGCCAGGCGATCCCTGTTGCCAGCCAGCGGGATCGAAGTCAAACCGAAGACCCCATCATGGTAGGTATTCGCACGCAATTGACAGACATGTTGACCAAGCTGAGTGCGGAGTCGGTAAAGATCTGAGAACGCGGACCCATCGAGACAGCTTCGCGCTCCCATCCGGGTTACGGCTAAGCAGGGAAGATTGGGTTTCTTGCTCTATGTTTCTGCGCTATACTGGGCGGACTTATAAATCACTTCTTCCGCTTGTTTTCATTCGCCTATGCCCGTTCTCTCTCCCCTTTGGATTCTGATTCTTGGTATTGCGATTGTTGTGGGGATGATTGTAGTGCTGCGGTTGAACGCTTTTTTTGCCATGGTGACGTCTGCCATCGTGGTGAGCCTGCTGGCTCCTGGCGAAGTGGTCGAGAAGATAAGTCGGGTGGCAGAAGCCTTTGGAACAACTGTGGGAAAGATCGGCATTCCGATCGCGATGGCGGTGGTCATTGGCAAATGCATGCTCGATAGCGGAGCGGCCGATCGACTCGCTCAAGCGTGCCTAAGGCTGTTTGGACAGGAACGTGGCGGAATCTCCTTGGCTGCAAGTGGTTTTGTGCTGTCGATTCCAGTGTTCTTCGATACAGTGTTTTATTTGCTGTTCCCGATTGCCAAATCGATGCATCAGCGAACTCAACGAAACTATCTCAAATACCTGCTGGCGATCGGGGCAGGAGGAACAGCGACTCATACCCTAGTTCCACCGACGCCGGGACCTCTGGCTGTAGCGGATAGTCTTGGCGTGGATATTGGCTTGATGATTCTCATGGGAATCCTCGTAGGAATTCCCGTGACGCTAGTAAGTCTGATTTATGCCCAGTGGATTGATCGACGCCTCCTGCTAAGCAATGCGCCTGAGCAGGGCCCCCTGGGGCATGATCACGCTGCCCCTGAGACGCCGCAACCTGGTTTGTGGGCGGCTTCGCTGCCAATTACGTTACCGATTCTGTTAATCTCAACAAATACGATCGTCAGTCGTGCAGACCTGGATTCGCAGAATGTGCTCGTCCAAACAGTGGCCATTCTAGGAAATCCCCTGCTAGCCATGATGTTGGCAGCCACCGCGGCATTGTGGGTGTTCCGGCGGCAAACGCGTGCCAACTCAGCAACGATCTCTCAACTACTGGAGACTTCGTTGATGGATGCGGGACCGATCATCTTGATCACCGCTGCGGGCGGGGCTTTTGGAGGGATGCTCAAGGTGGCCAACGTCGCCGAAGCAATCCAGACATTGGCCTCAGGGGACAATACTCCAGTTACAGGAATTGCCCTTTTGTGGCTCGCGTTTGGCATCACCAGCATGCTAAAACTCGCGCAGGGTTCCACGACGGTAGCCATGATAACCGCGAGTGGAATGTTGGCCGCCATGACAGAAAATATGTCGTTGGCCTATGACAAGGTCTATCTAGCTGCGGCGATTGGTTGCGGGTCGATGGTCGGAGTCTGGATGAACGACAGCGGTTTTTGGATTTTCGCTCGCATGGGGGGCCTCACACCACGCGAGGCCATGAAGTCGTGGTCACCGATGCTCGCGTCGGCTGGGCTGGGGGGAATGTTGTTTACCGTGCTTATGGCAACATTGCTACCTTTGGTGTGAACCTGTGCGTCGAGAGCAAATGCATGAAAGCTTTATTGCTGACTGAACCAGGCAAATTGGAAATCACGGAGCTGGAGAAACCTGCGTTTGGTGCGGATGAGGTGCTCGTGAAGGTCGCGGCTTGCGGGATATGTGGTAGTGACATTCACGGGTTCGATGGCTCAACGGGGCGGCGGATTCCACCACTCGTGATGGGGCACGAAGCTGCTGGGACCATTTGTGAAGTTGGTTCTTCGGTAACAGATTTCCGCATCCGAGACCGAGTCACTTTTGATTCCACGATCTCCTGCGGAAAATGCAGTTTCTGTCAGCGGGGCCAAGTGAATCTTTGTGATTCTCGGCAAGTGCTGGGTGTTTCGTGTGGCGAGTACCGACGCCACGGTGCATTTGCAGAGCTTGTGGTAGTCCCGGCAAGAATTCTCTATCGCTTGCCCGACGAACTGGCTATGGAACATGCTGCTCTAGTAGAAGCCGTTTCCGTCGCTGTTCACGCTGTACGGCGTTCTCAGTTGTCGCGTGGTGAAACGGCGGTAGTCGTTGGCACCGGCATGATCGGTTTGCTAGTTGTACAGGTGCTGAAACACTTCGGATGTAGTCGCGTGCTGGCCGTCGATCAGAATGAGCGACGACTAGAACTGGCGCGAGATTTGGGCGCAGATGAAACGTTTACCGCTGACGAGAATGATCTACTGGATCGTCTATGGACTGCAAACAAAGGCCAAGAACTAGACCATGCATTTGAGGTGGTAGGGATCACTGCGACAGCGCAAACGGCTGTGCATGCGGTCCGTCGAAGAGGAACCGTCACTTTAGTGGGAAATCTCGCTCCTGAGGTACTCCTGCCTTTGCAGGCAGTGGTGACTCGAGAGCTTTCGTTATATGGCACCTGTGCTTCGAGCGGCGAATACCCAGAATGCTTGGAACTAATTGCCTCAGGGGCGGTTCAAGTTGCTCCGTTAATTTCAGCTACGGCACCTCTTGAAGAGGGCCCAGTGTGGTTCGACCGATTATTCCAAGGCGAACCCGGTCTGATGAAGGTAGTGTTAAAGCCATGATTAATCCGTCACCTACAGAATTGTTCAATCTCAGTGGTAAGGTTGCCATCGTCACGGGGGCCAGCCGTGGGTTGGGTCAATACTTCTCCCGTGCTTTGGCGAGTGCTGGTGCTGAACTCGTAATAACGAGCCGGCAGTTGGCCTCGCTGGATGCTTTCCAAAAAGAACTAGCAGACATTGGCTGTCGCGTAGTTCCACTGGAACTTGACGTGACCGACCTTGGCAGCATTGAGCAAACGGCAAGCGCAGCCTTCGAGGCCTATGGCAAGATCGACATCCTGGTGAATAATGCGGGATGCAACATTCGTAAACCGGCGCTCGACATCACCTGGGATGACTGGAACACGGTCCTTGACACCAACTTGCGCGGCCCTTTTTTTGTCGCACAGGCAATTGCCAGACACATGATTCCCCAGAACTCCGGCAGGATCATCAATATCGGGTCGGTTACCTCTGTGGCTGGCTACGCGGGCTTGGGACCCTACTGCGCTAGTCGCGGTGGCATCAAACAACTCACGATGAGCCTGGCAGACGATTGGGGGCCGCACGGGATCACCGTGAATTGCTTGGCACCCGGGTGGTTCAAAACAAAGCAGAACGAAATACTCTACGAGGACCCCAAATGGGTGGAATATCTGGTGGACCGCATTCCGCTCAAACGACCGGGTGAACCACATGACTTGGATGGGGCGCTGTTGTTTCTCGCCTCGGATGCAAGTTGCTATGTCACGGGGCAGACATTGCTAGTCGATGGGGGAATCTCGACGGGGGCGACTCGGGCGACGAGTGAGAAGTGATTCGCGCGTGAAATACGCGCTCCGCTTTACTGAGCAGTTCTCAGTGGCGCGTCGCGGTTAACGAACATCTGCTGCGTGGTAGCGGTGGCATTGGGTACAGCTGTCCCCGGCAGCACCTGGTTTGTGGCACTCGGCGCAGTCTTGGCGAGTCAGCTCGTGGAATTCGGGTGTAAATAATCTCGGATCGGTTTGCTCGTAAGTTTTCATGGCCTGGGCCGTTTGATTCAAGCTGTGGCAGGCGGTGCAGTCAGCCAATTCGAATTGCAGCACGTGTGGCGCATGAGAGAAGACAGTGAACTGGGGACCGTGGTTGAATGATTGCTTGGCAAACCAGTTTACTGTTAATTGGCCATTTTCCGTGCGGTCGACGCTGTGGCAACTGCCACACAAACCGGCGGCGGTGGGTTTCATCATTTGCGAAAATAGTTTCTCGGCGGCGACTTTGTGCTGGCCAGCGGTGGCTTCGACCAGGATATCGATCCAAGCAGTGAGAAAAGGGTCGGCGTGTCCCGTGGCTCGGTAACGGAGCGAGAAAGTGACTGGATCGGTGAACCATCCTCCCGCGGCAACCTTGTTCGAGTCTACTTTATCGTCTGGTGAGGAGAATGAATTTGCGCCCTGCTCCGCTAGCCAATCCGTTGCGAGAATACTGATACTCGCAGGCGAAAGATTTGCTGAGGCGGCTGTAAGCTCTTCAGCGGAAAGTGGTCGACCTAGCAGTTTTTCTAGTCGCGTGTTGATCGCAGTCTGACCGTTGTACTGTAGATCAGCAATCAACCGCTTCGTGGCCTTGATCACATTCGCCGCAGCTTGCAATTGCGCGGGTTCATCAGGGTCTATGTCGTAGAAATCGAAGTCTGCTCCCAGCGTGTCGATCGCTGCTGAAGCTTCTTCGTCGGCAAGTAACAAGAGCTTGGTAAAGAAGGGCAGGGCACCGTCGAAATCACCGGTTGCAGAATCGGGCCAGATGCCAATGTCGTGCCCTGCAGTACTTAAAGTATCGACATCGATCATAGGGAGTAAGATCGCCGGAATGCCGGCAGTCCAACTTGTCTGGATCTTGCTGTCGTGACACTTGGCACATGTGGATTCATAGTCGAGGGTTTCTTGGAACGCACCGCTGGGCCCCTGACGATGGCAATCGCTGCACGCAAAAGTCTGTTTCTCGTCTGGGAAGTGCTTTGCCTGATGGGAAGCGTGATCAAAAGCAATGCGAGTGCGGCGTCGCTCGGGCCACTTGTCGAACTCCGGATGATCGGTCGCAAAGCTGTGAAACTCCTCTCGATGGCACGCCTGGCAGGAGCTGTCGCTCATTGCAGTCAGATCATGTTCGGCACCATGATGCTCCTGGTGACAATTGCTGCAAGCAATTCCGATCGCGGGATCACGGCGGCGAGTGGAGTCGGAGAAAGTTTCAGGTTTGGACTGACCTGGCTCACTGATTGAGAGCAGAATTTCTGGCTCGATATTATGCGCCCAGAGAGCCGCGTCAATTGGGAAGTCCTTCTTGTGGCACTCCAAGCAAAGTGTGCTTTGGGTCGGAGTGGCGAGAGTAGGATTGGTCGCATGGGCCAACCATTGCAACATAGATTGGTTGCCAGCGACGTGGCAGCTTGCGCAGCGATTGGTCTGCTCCTCGCCGCGGACAAGTAACTGAGCGTGATGGACCGAGAGCTTGCCAGGGGCAATAAACTCGTTCCGCCAGTTGCCGCTGAGCAGCAGGCAGAGCGCACCGATGCTCGCCAGAAGGCAGCCCTTCACGAACCGGCCCCGCTTTGCTCTGAGTGAGCGTACAGGGTGGCAAACATAGTGGTGACAACATTTACCCTCGGGAGTCGGGCCCTCGCTGCATTCGCCACCGCGCAAAGGCGCGCGATTGCACTTCCAGCGATCCCCTTCGCGCAGCGGATGGCACGCGGCAGACTGAGGACAATGACCGTTCACGCCAGGCCCCAAGGGACACTGCGGTCCTTCCTCCGACAACCCGCAGATCCACGTTTGATTGGGGCGTTCGTAGCTGTCGCTCTGATCGAAGGAAAATGGTTCTCTCACAGCGCACCCCCGTAGAAGAGGTGTGCAAGCCATCCATGCAGACATGCGACCAAGAGCAGAGGATAGGTCAGCCCGATATGCAGAAACAACCAGGCCTTCAGTCGCCATTGCATGGCGGCGTGAAAATCTAAATCATCGCGGCGGCGAATCAGAGCGAAAAGGGTCTCACTCGCATTCCGCTCGGGTTCTGAGAGGTAGCGAGAAACTTCGGTCAACTCGGCAAGCAGCCTCTTACGAACCTTGCTTGTCGGTCGAAACCAGTAGTCGAGGCCACGAGGTTTTTCTAGATAGCCTTGGACCCGTTGGGCGAAAAATTCGCCGAGCGTATCGCTGCCCGTGGCACGCACCGTCTCGAGGACCGTCTGCTCGGCTCGAGCCTGCACTTGGCTCCGCAAGGCGGGGATGCGTTCGTAGAGGAATTCTTCGCTGACTCGAGCTAACTTGGGAGGAATCGACCGTGTCCAGTACAATCCCACGAGTCCACTGGCAAATGTAAGGAGGTACAAGGCAGCAAGGGCTATTTCCAAGTAACCACTGGGAATCTTGCAAGCAACATGAATACCAAAGACTACGGCCGTGAGCAGGCCGACGTAGATGTGTGTTTGCAACCAGCCTGCTGAAGTGGTCCAGGCAAGCACGGGGAGCTTTTTGCGTGTGTTGTATAATGCAAGGAACACGAGGCAGGAGAGCAGCAGATAGCCGGTCGCAAACTCGGGCCGCCCCAGTCGTGCCTTGCTCCACCAAGCATACCACCCGACTGCCACCGCAACGACAATTGTCAGAATGCTGTTTCGTAGTCTCCGACTAGCGAACGATTTCATGGCAGACGGGGTGAGAGATTCTTGTGAGTTGGCTAGGGTCGAGGGCGACCGGATCGATTGATATAACAGGGTACCCTTTCATGCACTATGTGCGAAGAGAGTTGCAAAAGGTTCAGCAACTTACTCAGTCGGAAAGTTAACCCAACTTGCCCAAATGACTGCCAGAGGCCTCGTTTAGGACGCAGTAAACCCAAGGTGCGCTGCGCGACCCCGGGCTTCGGACTTAAACACCTTCGGCGTAAAGAAAGGCACTCTTTGGTCCCGGGCATAGGCCGCGACAAATCTTCGCAACTTGCGCAAACTGATTGAACAGCAAGTCACAAAAAAACGGAGCGTAAAAAGATGGTTGGACTACTAATCTTCGCTAATCGACGCGAATTATTACGGCGAAGATAAGCGAGGATTATGGTTCCTTTCTTCATGCCTTTGATTATCTCTGCTGCCTCCGTTTCCTCATGTTCACAATAATATTGGTTGCGGCTTGTAGCCGCGCTGGGATGAATCGCAGCTCGTCCCGCGAACAGAGTGCCTACGATCTGTGTGAAACCAGCAAAGGGTCAAAATTAGGGCCTGTTGAGCATGCATTCGTGGCATTGTCCTGCGATAGGCATAGAGGCCCTGTATGGCGCTGGTTCGCTTGGGGCGATCTGTTTTGCAGGGTTGTGACAATCGTCTCCTGAAAATCGAATTGGGAGGGCAATGGATGCGTTCACAGTTTTTGGCCAATTCGCGTAACTGGCCGCGGATTGGTATGCTAACGTGACTTAGCACCTTGCAGCTAAGTGCGGCGGTCAGATTCACCTCAGCAGGTTAGCACGGACTGCCATCTGCTCAGGGTGATGCATCCTCAGCGAGTTGGCCAGTTGCCAAAGTGAACGAAGTCAGATTCACCTCCGCACCTAAAAGGTCACTCCAAATCCGGATGAGAACTGACTCTTATGCGTGGTAGAACTATCTATAAGGTTGTCTCAACCGGCACCGATTCGAAGGCAGTCTGCCACTATGATTGATGACATGGCTTTAGAAACAGCGTGGTGCGAAGATATTGCCGTATTTAGACTAATGTCGACGAGTGCAGTCAAACCAATCTTGTTGATTCGGTGGCTAAACCGTCAAGCCCAAGCCACGTAATAGTACTCGGTCCGGTACTCCAACCGCTGACCGCGCAACGAAGAAGCCGGGCGTCTCGGTGACGCCCGGCTCGAGTTGGAAGATCCAGGAGTTCTACTAGCTCGCTGATCGATTGCGCTTAAGCATACTCTTGGTTTTGCCGACGCCTTTGTTGCCGCCGTTTGGTGAACCGCCGGTGGAGGTGCCGATGTTCGCATTGGGCTCGGCCAATGTCGGACTCGCTCCATTTAACTTCCCGCCCGGGCTCTTGCGGTAGATGAGGCTGCCAAAAGTGCGTGAACAAGGCGAACCGTTCCATTGCTGAATAATGGACTTTAAGTTTTCCAAAGCGGCATCGTACTGGGCTTGGGTTCCGTTCTTGGAGGCATTTTCCAGGTCCCTGACAGCTTTGTCATACTTGTCTTGGACCTGTCCACAACCGACTGATGCGCTGTCCAAACGCGGGCCAGTGGGGACGCGGGCGTCGGCTTCCCGCTGGGCAAACGCCCAGACGGCGAAAACAGCAACGGCGGCGGACAATACAACCAAGCGGCGAGAATTCAGTGATCTTAACATCATTAGCTCCTTTCATGAAGCACGTTGCGGCATGACATTGTCGCATTAGGCGAGGCCAGGATGACGGCCTCTAGCACTTTAAGCGGAGGAATCTGTGGTTCGTTACAAGGCTAGATGGAGATAGCTAGCTTCCGAAATCCGAAACGCGCAAGGTGAAGGCTTGCTTGATGCCCCAAAACCACTCCGTCCGCTCCCTCTAAACTAGAGTCGGTTGGCGTCTCTTAACCCGTCGATGCGACAGCTTCCTGACACAGATTACGGCCTGTATGAAAGCCATACGTTTTCCCGGAATGAGACGCTTGGGAGTTTTTGCCCCGTCGGATCCCTGATCAAACCAACACTTATGACTTGGATTGTTCTCGTCCTGATTACAATCTCCTTTCAAGCCTCAACTCCGGACCCAACGGGAATTCTCTCAAATAAGACTTAATTCTGATTGACTTTCCCACTTGGGCGCTCGACAATACCGCCAGTCCTTTTGGAGGCTATCTTAGCAACATTTCTGGGCGGGGCGTTGCTAGCCCCGTGTGAATTGGAACTGGCGCCAGAGTGCTTTTGCACTGCTGGCCTCTTCTCATCTAGTTTCCCCCCCTGAGACGATTGGTTACGACTCAACCTTGGGAGCAATCTGCGCCCAGAGTACGGCCAAATCTACGGAATCAAAGAATGCGAAATCAACACCGTTCTCGCCGAATTAACAACGTGAAGTCCCCTAATCCGCTCACTCGGCATTTGGCCTTCGAGACGCTAGAAAATAGGCAGATGCTCTCGGTATCGCTGGCGCTCAACGGCCCGCAGACGATTGTGCCGGGAACCACGATCAACGTCAGTAACAACATTAATCAGTCACAATCGGAAATGTCCTTGGTCATAAATCCGACTAATCCGCTGAACGTCGTGGGATTCAGCCATCGCCTCGGCAGTCCCATCACACTCGACGTGTATTCGAGCTCTGATGGGGGACTCACTTGGTCCACTAATGAGATCAACAATACCGACGACGCCCTGGGATCGATCGGTAATCGGTTCGACCCGGCGCTACAATTCGATGCCAACGGTGTTCTTTATCTCGCCTACGGTTATCGGGGTCAGGCTACTGCTCCGCTGCGAAATACCATTCTGGTGGTGGCCAAGAGCACAGATGGTGGATTGAATTTTGGAAACTATGTTCAAGTGGACTCGCAGGCCGACATCCTGACGCCAAGTACGACCGACACTGACATACCGGGGCTGGATAAATGGTACGTGACCACTGGACTCGATCCGATCAGTGGCAATCAAGCCGTGTACTTGGCTTACGTGGCATTTGTTACCGAGGGGTCGGGAATGAGTGCGGGGACAGATGCGCACATTTCCATCATTGGGTCGCGTGACGGCGGCAACAATTGGACCCCTCGGCTGGTCATCAACGACGACTCTGCGCTAGGCTCTTTTGATAGCTCGAGCTATGCCTCACCTATTGTCGATAGCTTCGGTCGATTAGCAGTTAGCTGGATCGACACGGATGAGAATTCAGTCATGTTCGATCGTGATACGGACGGCCTCTGGAGCAACGCTCAGACGTTTAGCAACGACATTACCGTCCGCACCGGTGTCGACGTAAACCGATCCACGGAACTGCCGCCCTCGCAGCCGACGCGCGGCGTCAATGCGGCCCCTATGCTCGAGGTTTGGCGGGGCGCGAATGTGCTCTACATTCCAGTTGTAGAGAAGTTTAACGGCAGCAATACTGATCTCGATATTTGGGTCGGCAAAAGCATTGACTTCGGCAGCACCTGGACATTCACTCGCATTGACGACAGCACCGGCACGGAGTTCAATCCCTGGTTGCAGGTCGATCAGCGATCCGGCACTGTGAATGTCCTCTACTATACGACCGATGGCGACGTCGCTACGGGAAACGACGATGTGCGACCTCGCCTGGCAATGAGCAATGATGCCGGGGCCACCTGGACCAGAACCTTTCTGAGCACGCAACAGTCGAACGAATCGCTCGGTACTGTGGCTGCAGGCAACTATGGCGGTGATTATCTCGAATACATTGGGTTAGGTGTGCGCGACGGGACGGCGCAAGGGCTTTGGGCCTCGCGTTACCCGAGCCTTAATGCTCCCAACGATCTCGATGCCTTTACCGCCAATGCAGCGTTCGTGAGTTCCATTGGAGACAATCGGTTGTTTATCGGTGAGAGCGCGGGGATCGACGATTCCTTCCTGGTCCAGCTATCTCCAGTCAACCCCGCATTTCTTGAGGTGTTTGTCGACGGCATACGGGAATTCACCGGGCTCGTCGCGACGCTTGACAAGATCATCTTCAACCCCGGTGCAGGGATCAACACGTTCATCATTGGGGCCCTCACAGGAATCAGTTCGCTTACCATCAACGGCACGAACAACACGGATGTCTACGACATTATTTCGCTTGGGCTCAATGCGCCGCTGAGTATTGTGCTGGGCGGTGGCAACGATATTGTCACGCTCGGTTCAAGTCCCTTCGCCAGCCAATTCATTCAATCGCCTGTGAACATCTTTGGCGAAGCTGGTGATGACACCTTGTTCCTCGGATCCAATAATGCCGACTCGATTCTTGCCAATGTCACTTTCAATGGCGGAACGTCCGTAGGCGTATTGGGAGATCGGATCATTTTCAACGACACCGCCCCAAATTACGAGATCGACTATGACATAGCCTCGACCGTGATCACACGCGATGGTTTCAATCTCCCGCAAACGGTCAGTTATGCGGCTGTCGAAGGCATTGTCATCAACGCTGGCAGCGGCAGCGATACGGTGACTGTGGGCAATGCTATCCCGGCGACTGTCACCGCCTATGGCAATGACGGCAACGACAACTTCATCGTCGGAGGTGGGAATCTCACTTCGATTCCCGGGACTTTCAACGGCGGAAACGGGAACGATACCATCACGTTTGACGACCATTTCGATTTCGCGCCGAAAATCTGGGAGATTGGCAATAATCAGGTCGGCTTCGGCAGTGTCCACCCGCTGGTCCCGCTGGACACAACGGGCTTCGAGTCCGTTGCAATACTTGCAGGAATCAACGGCGATACGTTCGGCTTCTCGGGTACTATTTCCCAATCACTGTACGTAGATGGCAACTTCGGCAGCGATACGTTTACGATTGGTTCCAATTCGCGAGCTCAATTCTTCGCGCCGGTGACAATCCTCGGTGGTGTGGGGGATGAAAGTTTTACTTGGCAGAACGCGTCGAACAACTGGTACTTTGGTCTCTTCGGCACGATTACCTATCCAATATCGCTCGACGGAGGCGCCGGGTTTAATTCGTTATCAATTAACGAATCGACGCGCACCACCGCCGCCAGCTACCAGTTATATGCTGATCGTTTTTATGCCAATGATCCTGCGGCCTTTCCTCTGGGCGCCGACTTCAATTATGACAATATGGGCGCGATTGGCATCACCCTCAACAACCTTGCCAACAACGTTGCCGTTTACGGCGTATCGTCAGATATTGCCGTCGGTCAACAGGTGACCCTGCTGCTCAACGGTGGCAACGACGGAGTATCGATGTACCCACGGGACTCCGGAGGAAATCTTACGATCAACGGCAATTTCGGCATCGGCGGCGGTTCGGGAACCGACACATTTACCATCCAAAATGCCGCGTCTACGCTGCCCATCGCCTATAAGTTTCAGAATCTTTTCGGATCGGGAACAACTAACATCTCTGGACTCGGAACCGGTGGCTTCGGCGCGGGCAACGATTTTGAGAGTATTGTCATTAATGCTGGTCTGGGAGACGACACCTTTGAGATCGAGAAATATCTGGGCTCTATCCCGTTGACCATCAATGCGGGCGATGGGAACGATACGTTTGAGATCACGCCCGTTTCGAAGAACCTCTCCGCGAATCTTTCGGCGGGAAACAACATATTTGCTTACAACGGCGGGTTGGGTTTCGACACGTTGAGAATTTACAACGACAATAACAACCTTCGTAACTCCTATATCGTCAATGGAACTTCACTGAACATCTCGAGCTTCTTTGACTCACCAACGTTTGCGTTCTTCCTTCAACATTCCGACGTTGATCAAACTTATGTGACGGGTGGACCCAAGAGCGACGTCTTCGGAGTCTATAGCACGCTAGCCGACACATTCTACAGTTTTGAGGGTGGACCAGGAGCTGTGAACGACTCTTTTGGCCTTGGCTATCCGCTAGGAGCGCAGAGCATCACGAGTGTGATCCGCGGCGGTGTGCGATTTGACGGCAGCGGCGGCGGCAGCGACGATGTCACCATATATGACACAGCGGACACGACCGGACGCACCTTCCACATTGCCAACAACTCCCTCGGGCAAGCACCCGGCGACGACCTTTTCGGTCAGGGTGGCTACCTAGAATTCGTTGGTATCACGGGTGCGATGTCCATCAATTTGGGAGCGGGGTCCGACACGGTCTATGCCAGGCCCAACGCGCAGTCGCCGATCACGATAAGGGGAGCCAACCCCACGACGGCACCGGGCGACAAGCTAAATCTCGATCTATCTACGGCCGCCAACTACGTTGTTAACGGAACCCCCCTTTCAGGAAACGTCACCAGCGACAACTTAATGACGCTCACTTACACCGGCTTCGAGACGGGCCCGATCCTCGCCTCCGCTGAATTCGATGGCGACGGCATTATCGATGGCCGCGATTTCCTTGTCTGGCAACGCGGCTTCGGCATACCCAATGCCCAGAAGGCCGATGGCGATGCCAACAATGATATGTTTGTCGATGGCGCGGACCTCGGGGTGTGGCAAGCTCAATTTGGGCTGGCACCACCGTTAATAGCGAGTGAGAGTTTAGAGTTGAGCGTGGAGTGTGGAAGTTCTTTGCCACTCTTGAATAGTGAACTCGTTGATCTGGCGCTGGCAATGGAGTGGATTAGGAAGGCGACGGTCGAGGATGGATTTCAGGCGGTCGAGCGATCAACTTCGGAGGAAGCCCTGATCGACTCCGCGTTCGCTGCGGACGATCTCATGTCAACGGCGAATGTCGCTGAGAAAATGGACTTGGTATTCATTGATTCCAACGATACTGAAGAAATCCCTGTAGCGTGGCTCACCGAAGAACTGCTGGAGCAGGTATTTGGATAACGGCGGTGGGGCAAGAACTTAAACGTTTTTCGAGACTTTCAAGAAACCACTGTATTTGAATCACTTTCTTTTCCAGGGGTGCCTATCCGAACCTTGCGGCAAAGCGACGGGCTCGATGCTTCGCGTACCATTGACGTCTTGCCTTATTCACTGAATGTCTTCTTCTTCTTTTGCCGTCTGGCATAGTAATGCCCTCCTTATTAATACAGCGAAGGAAAGCAGCACTTGTTACAGCGAGTTCAAGGTATATTCGCCGATCTTTATATAGGCGGCCTCGCCAACAGACGCATCAAGGTTTCATGCTCCATGAAAGGAACAATTTTGGCGCGGAGCGTCGCCGCCCAGCGTCCGTCGGACGCCTGCACCGCTGGCTCTTAGCGTTGTATCGAACTTTCTGAGGGTGGACAAGTTTTAGCCAGTTTCGGTCGACGCCAAGTTGCGGAGGTGTCTGACCAGAAGCCACACTGCTTGCAGTTCGCCAGAATTCTTAGCCGCGTTGGCTGATGCATGGGATAGTAAAGCATCGCTCGCAGCATGCTTTCCGGATTGATGACGAACACCGCTCGTACCGCGGATGTATCACCGGCTCCCGACTGGACCATCGCTCCCAGTTTCCCCCAGTACCTCATGCGGTCGCCCGAGTGTGGTACCCGACGACATGTTCTGCCGAATAGTAATCTTTGCCGATCATCGACAACTTTTGCATGTCGAAGCCCCCATTCTGCAATTCACGGATGGCACGCTCTGCCTTTTGGTGAGTATGAAATATAGCCACCACAGTGTTTGTATTTGACTTTTTGAGATTCCAGTTCTTCTAATTGTTTGATGCGACAGTGCCGTCATGGCGGGTACAGCCAACTGAGTACTGGCGTAAGGACGGCACTCGTCGCATCAACCAAGCAATCACCGCACGATTGCCGTCCTCAACTACAACACTTGCCAAATTCGGCATTAGTGTCGAGAGCTTCAATGCCGATTGCTACTCTTCGGTCGTTCTGCTTCGTTGTCACACGAATCTTTGTCCCGGACGTAAGTTCCGCAGCCTTGCAGATTGTTCCATCGCAAGTGAACTGGGCATCGTCGGCCAACGTATGGGAGTACTGCTTACCTTCTTTGTTCGCCATCACCAGCTTGTTGCCGGACACACCGACGACGGTGCCTGCGAACACGTTCGGACGGCATATTTTCTTGCTGATGGTTGTGTCATCGGGTGACACTTTCTTCTCTTTACTGGTTGTAATCATAGTAGTCTCATTTCCTTAATAGTTGCTCAGGCTATCTAACAAACGCAACATACGCCTGTCTTCCAACAGTCTTTTTGATCTATGGGGTCTTCGGTCCCCGCTTGCGTGCGGCTTGGACTCAATTCGCTGCTGGATCAAGACGCCCTCTTCTTCTGGCAGTTTTGCCGACGTGAGTTTCCTTTTCTATTTCCAAGAAGTTGTTTTCCGAGATTTCAACGCGCGCTTAGCGCTGCGTCGAACGAATCGGGAGAGGAAACTCGATTCATCAACAAGTTCCGTCCGGCCATTCTCCAAACGAATACATGAACTGCTTGGAAGGGCATCTCTTTTCGGGCACTCGCTCCCGGTGCGACACGACTCCAACGCCCCACGCGCCGGCATATGTGCCATTTGCGCGAGGCGTAGGATCGTTCAGTGCAGCTGCTACTTTTTAGTAGCTGGCTTTGGCTTGTCCGTCGGCTTAGTGGCGGGTTTGACCGGTGGCTTACTGCCCTTTTGCTCTCCGGCTTTGGTATGACCGGGTTTCTTGTGATCAATCATTGGTTTTATCCTTTCAAAAAACTACCTAACCAAAGGAATCCGTGACGCGGTGCGTCGACAAACTGATTCACTCTGGTACGAAACATTTCCGTCACGGCTCCTTGCCGTGCGCTGCAAACCGTCCGAGGGCGATCACTGGATTCTGCGCGCCGTCGCGACGACCTGCTTCTTCGCCTCTACCTTGGCATCTTTGCCGGTCTTGGGGGGCGCGACTCCCTGCTGCTTCATCATGCTTTCATGGGCTTCGTTCGCCTTCATAATGGATTTACTCACCGCTTTGGAGTGTTCGGCTACTTTGGCGGCATTCGGCATCGACTTGGAAACTTCAGCTTTTAATTCTGTCAACTGTTTCATCGCTTCGCCGTGCTCCTGGTGAATCATCGCCAGGGTATCCTTCGCACTCTGTTTCTCGCTCGCTGTGAGCGAGCCTTCAAGAGACTTCAGCTGCTTATCAGCCGCATCGAGTTTTTTCCCGATTTCATCGACGGTTTCTTGGGCCGTCTCTTGAGGGATCGGTGCATTCTTCATGGCGTGCTGCTCAGCGTGCTCGCGCATCATGCCACAGTTTTCCAGTGCGTGACTGTGCTGCAAATAGAGCGAGCGATGACGCCAATCTCGGGCACCTCTGTTCGTCGCATCTGCAGGTTTCTGATAAACCTGTGCATTGCTCACAGTCGCAAGAACCAACACCAATGTTGCGCCAACTAGGCTTTTTAATCCACGCATAGCTTTTTTTCCTTCAAATCACAAGCGTTCTCGCACCGGCGACTATCCTCGGCGACACTGCCGAAAAAATGACAGTCGCGGTCATTAACGCCCTAACAATTACTTCTCAACTCTCTCACTAACTCAGCTCCGCGCCGTTAGGTCGATTTCGGGGGCTAGCGGATTTCGGCAGAATCGCACCCGGCACGGATCGTGTGGAACCGACCGGAAGTAGCGACTTAACAAGAATCGCAAAGGCCAGAGTACCTAACGCAGCATTTAGTTCTTTTCAATATGGACCCTCGTCTATTTCTGCGAGTGCTGAAGAGCAGACTCCGTCAGCTTCTCGGCTTCCTGGGCGTGGGGCTAACCCCACAGGTCAGTTCGGTAGTCTTGTCTTTTGCCGTTTGGACATCCTGTTTCATCTTGCTCGGGTCGGTTACGAGGATGATGTTTACCTTGCTGCTTCCCGCCTCGGCGGCTGGTTTCGACAAGACGAACCAGCCTCGGTAGAAGCTTAGGGAGATTCCAAGCATCACCAGCGCCATGAGAGCCGCACCAATTTTCTTCATTACTCACCTATCTCGTGCATTTCTTAAAAGTGTGGCTGCTGCCAAGTTGAATCAGAGTCCGCTGCGGATGACCCCGTGACAATCTTATTGCTTCATCAACGTTGCTAAATCGCAATTGCACGGGATCACCCGACGAGCGTTGTTCCTGCCTCTTGATTCACCAGCCATTTAAATCTTGCCGCTGTTCCCCGCTTTGTTGCTTACCTTCTTAGGCGGGGGAGTCACTTGTCGGAACCAACCTTGGCTGTAAGCTAGTCCGGCAGCGACAAGCCCTAGGAGGGCCGCTAGTGTTATTGTCGTGATGTTCATGGATGGTTGCTCTCGCTTAGTCAGTGACGAACTTTTTAATTACTTCGTTGTGGACTTAATAATCTGACCCGGAGATCAGACCTTCGTTCGGTAGCTCGGCATAAGACAGTCGATTTCCTGATTCTGGAACGCGTGGATCGGGATCAAGTAACCTTTCTTCTTCGTGGATACGTTCCCATAGTTCCGCCCGATGAATTGGCACCTCATGGCTGGCCTCAAAGCCCAATTTCACTCTGCCATTGCGAACGTCCAGCACCGTGATTTTGAGCTCTTTCTCAAAACCATGCGTCTCACCGACCACCAAGGATTCCTGGCACTTTCGAGTCAAAACCAGCATGGCGAAACTCCTGGGTTACGAATGAATACTTGATTAACTCTCAATACCAACTGCAGATCCACTGTTCGTGGTAAGCAAGAATACTTGTACAACGTTCCCGGTAGTAAAGGCATGCACGACGGTCCCAGTCGCAGGCTCGACTTCGGCGACTGCCTCACGCACATCCCGACCCGTAATTCTTTTAATTTCCGTTTGTAGGGCCTCAGCCGAAGTTTGAAACAGTTGCCGATGAAACTCTTGCACCTTGGCTGCTCCCTCGGCACTTAGCGTCAGGGCCTTTTCGGCCGGCGTCAACGCGTCGTGCAGTGTGATCACCAGAGTATCCTCGTTTAAGACCACGTTGACCGAAGCAGGCGCATGGCCCGTTCTTTCCGTCTGGAACGCGAGTGCCACCTGGGCAATCTTTTGTGCCATCACGGTTTCGGATTCATTCATGCGATTTGTCCTTGCAGGTGTTCGAGTATCTTTCACTCAACTAGCGATTAGGTGTTCACACGGAGCTTATCAACCTGCACATAATCACAAAAAAAACCGACGTGGCGGAACACCCGAAGGTATTCCGCCACGTCGGCTTACTTGTTACCGAGCCCTCCACAACTTGTGGATTGCCCTTTATTTAGTCATCCGAAAACTACTCTTGGAAACTTGTTTGCCGCCCAAAAGAATCGTCCCGCTGGCAGCAATCTAAAGTTCCTTTTGGCGCATCCTACGACATTCCTATTGAAGAGCAATCCCCTTCGACCCGCCTAAGGACTATAATAATATTGGCTAAAAGGCTTCTTGCTCTTGAATGCCCACGATTTGGTGCCTCGCGGGGCTAGTCGTTGCCTTTAACACTTATTTTGAAAATCGGTAATTCAATGGAGACACGTGGCGAGATCGAAGCTGCCGTATGTGATGGGGTTTCCCATTTCGAGCAGGAGTACATGGGACGCGGCCCAAAAGACATCCGAGCCCATTTGCTTGGCGATCTACTTGTCGTGCGCCTCACGGGAGTTTTGACTGCCGCGGAGCAGCATCTGGTGAAAACGCTGCCCCCTGAAAAGGGGAGAGACCTGCTCAAACAGGTTCGGATTCAACTCATCGAAACGGCTCGGTCTGCCTTGGAGGCAGTGATACAAGGTATCACTGGCATCAAACCAATCAGCTTACACCACGACATCAGTACGCTAACGGGTGAGGAGATTGTTGTCTTTACTCTCGTCGAGGCTCCAATTTGCCGTGAAACGAAGAAGTGATCAATGGGACACCTCGTCCAATGAAGTCTATATCATCCACTTAAGATAGCCGCATTTATAGTCACCAGTTCATGCCGGGCGAACTCGTTGGAGGAGACGACGGTGAATTAGCATCTGCAAGCCGATGACCAAGGCGGCTGAAGTTGCTGCAGGCTCGGGGACGGTTGAAGCTGCACTCAACGCGCCGGCAGAACCGATAGCATAGCCATAGGCCCAAGCATCCAGATCGTCTGCGGTAAAAGTACTGCCCAAGCCTCGCTGCCAGGCGAGAAAGTCCGCACCGTTGACACTGCCGTCGCCATTCAGATCCGGGGAACTGCCATCGGCAAGATAAAATGTGCCGACAGAAAGGAACTGCCCAGCCCAGCCTGTATCAGTCAGTTCAACATCGGTACGGTAAACAAAACGCTAACCTGATGGTACGATGCCTCCGCTGGGGAGGACCCCTACCAACTCGGTCTCCAGCAGCAACGACTCACCCGGTAAGAAGGCGTCAACAGGTTGCCCCTTGTAGTCTGAGTAACCGATCGATGCGCCAAAAGGTAGGGGAGCTTCGCCGATCCCGTAATAGAGTGGCGATGCATCGTGCGCAATGCCTGTCACTTCGGGACGTGGATCCCACCAGCCGACTTGCCCGTCGGCTGTCTCGTAGACAAAGGTGCTGGTGCTGGCCAAAGGGCTTTTGGGAGGCAAATTTATCATAGGGGTTCCGGTCGCGACACCGTTCACGGGCGAATCATCGGCATTGTTTCGCCACTGGCCGTTGGCAGTGTCAAAATGAACTTCCGGCGCGCCTGACTCGTTGTAGGTCACATCGTTCAAGATGCTATTATGAGCCCAACTGCCGGGCACGGAGAGTACGCGACTCTCCCAATTGAAGGAATCGAATCCCAATTCAGCGGCGAGGTCAGCAGGATCGACCCAATCGCCATGGCTATTGAGGGGCGTGTAGGAAGCAGAGAAATTCCAGCTGTCCTGTGCCACATCAATGCCTGCTTTGTTGTGAAAGATCTTCCAGGGGTCTTCTTCGACGAATGAAAAACCCAGCGAGGTAGTATCCGTCAATGAGCCGTCGTAAACAATTAAAGGGGCCGGGTAATATCCATTGGGATACGACGTTCTTGCCGATGCCGCCGCAGACTCCCGGGGAGGGATGTAGCCGGGAGGGGAAACATCGTAGGTTACTTCTGGGACACCGTTTCCGAGAACGTTATCTTGGACAATATCATAGCCCCACATGCCGCCCAATTTGGTGCTGACACTAACCGTGGCTTCACCGAAGTGATTCATCCAGGCACCCGTGGTCCCGCTGCCGAAGTTGTCAGTGCGTACCGCGCTAATCACGGCATCGTATAACACGCTCCCTATGACGACTGTGCCTTCGCGACCTGGGCCTCTCTGGAAAACTTCCACGCTCAAATCAGCTTGGGCGTTGCCACTCCAATGCCCTTCTTCCGCGGGACTGTAGCAGCAACCAGCCCAATTGGTGAAGACATTCGACGAGGCAGCCTGAAAGCTCGCCAACTCGACGATGCCGGATTCAAAGGTTACGGGCCCATCCGCCGACTCATCGGGAGTCGGGGCGAAAAAGTCTGCCGCCACGACGTGCGTAAACGCTTCGCCAGTAAGTGCCCGGGATTTTTGTGGTGGAAGGGCCAGCACCGTTCCCACGGCCAGCAAGGAGAGAATCCAACAACGACGGTGCAACACACATCTGCAAAGACGATGCGACGCGATCTGAGGACACATTCTTAAGCTCCAGTGAAGCCACTTTGCATCCGAATTTCGAACCTTATCTGCGCCAGAATGCCAACCGATTGGTGGCTTCACATTTTCTTCGTGTGGTGTTCTGGAAGAGATCTCCCTGTGGGGATCAACCTGAAACGATTCCAAGCTTGAGGCTTCTCGCATCATAGCCGAACTCCCTCCCCACTTGTCTAGAGATCCTGCTATAAAATCTTCATTCCATAGCGTACCTTTGCTAGCTTTCACCGAGGGCAGTTTCGAAATGTGTACTTTCGTTGCTCCTAAACTGGCGTGGCGGGCATTCTTGTTACGAAGTCCGCTTGGAAGTACCAGGCCAAGCGGGTGCCGCTGCATTTTCGGAGGTGCGACACTGCACGCGAATCCTACCTCCGCAGGACGCGTCGGAGTGCCAAACTTTCGGTAGAAACGGACGCAAACGGAAGTCTCTCAGAATGACCTCACCACGCAAGGTAACCGCGTGTGACGACTCTTTGCCACCACACAAGATAGCGAATGACAAGCATCCTGGGGCTTGTGTGTGACCATTTGTACAGATAGGGTTGACGTGTGAATCCCGGCAACAAGGAGAACGAAGCGATGGAAAACAGCACAAGAATCGAAATGATGGAATCTCAGGGATTCAATGTGGAGCTGAGTGAGACTGGCCGCAAGGACGTCGACCTGTGGGCTTGCTACCTGTACCGAGCAAATTGCGGAAATGGATTCTTTGGAATGAGCGAGGCGGCTGCGATCAAAAAGGCTTTGGAGGCGGTAGAGGCTGGAAACTTGGGGTCGTGATAAGCTGATCCGACTGAAGTCGCAGGCAAACGCATAATGCAAGCGGCGTCGGCCAAATCGTGATACGGGCTCCCCGGCGAGGCGGGACTGATCTGATCCGCCAGCCATCGGTCGCCGGGGTAATCCTGGGGAACTTGGTGGCTCGGCTGTTGTTATAAGTAGCATGCCGTCGCTCGTGAGCAGGTAGGCCGGCGACCGTTGCCAAGCCGTCGTACTGTGGAAAAATAAGACGGTGATAATATTACGACTACCTTTAGCGTCGTATGCAAAGTTTTACGGCAGAAGGCTAGTCGCGGCAGCGCTGAATTCCGCTTCACAAGCGGCCTGTGGCAATTGTTGCAGATCACTACCACAGCCGTTGTTGACTCTAGACCGATCGCCCAACTAGGAAAAAGACTTCCATCAATTAGAAATCGCATGAGCCATCTACCCTTAGCGACCGTCGAGGAGATGATCGCACTCGTTTCCGCTGCTGGGAATCCCACGTGTGAGACGTCCATCGAGAGTTGCAGACGAGCGCTATTAGCCGGCCTTGCCCGTCTTGTGCGAGCGGATTTTTGGGTTTGGTCCATTGCGATCAACAGTCGTGCGATCCTCGGGGATGCGATGACAACCCATACCGTCGATGGCGGCTGGGAGTCGGAGGAGAAACCCGCGGCCTTCGATAGCATTATGAGCGATCCCCGCTTTCGTTTCGCCGAGACTCGGGCCATTGAAAGTTGCTCGGAACGACATGTCACGCATCACCAAGGCATTCTGAAGACGGTCGCCGAACGAAAGCAGTTCATGGAGACTTGGAAACCGATTGGTATAAGCCATCTCCTGCTGTCAGGCTACCCCGTCGGAGAAACCATAGTGAATTTCTTCGCATTCTATCGAAGTTCGCAGCGTCTGGATTTTGACGAACGAGATAACATGATCGTTCACTCGATCGTGGGCCAAGTGAATTGGTTACACAGTTTCAGATCGGTGCAGCCGCCGAATTCGAAAGTGATAAAACTCGCGCCCCGCGAACGGGAAGTGTTGGTATTCTTGCTCGGTGGCGACAGCATCAAATCAATCGCATGCAAAATGGGGCTTAGCCACCACACTATCGGCGACTATGTGAAAGCGATTTACCGAAAGCACTCGGTACGTAGCCGAGCGGAACTGCTCTCTCATTTCATTGGCAAGTGAGGCCGAATAGGGCTCAGCCGTCGACTTCGTTGTCATTTCACGGCGACGCTTTTTATGCTCCCGGATGAACCTCTCTCTAAAGCAAGTGAAGAACCGTTGAGGACTTCCCATCGCTCTTGGTTCAGCTGGGTAATATCTGTATCGCTAGGCGTTGGTCCTACTGCAACGTCGGTATTGAACCCCCGTGTTTTCGGGGATTGCAGCCTGTTGGAGCTGCCCCAACAATTAGATATGTGGAACATTCCACGTTTGAGGCTAGCTAGGAGCATCGCTCATGGACCAGCACTTATTGAACACGTCGACGTGGTACGCAGTTGTATCTCTTGTTGAGTCACCACGTCGGCCGTAGCCCCCCGCAGAAAGCACTCTCCGTGTCCCTTTCCTCTTTTCATAGTTCAACTTTCTACTGCGCCGCTTGTTTGGCACTGACGTGCCTGCTACCCGCGACAAACGCCAACGCTTCACTCTTCGGTGCATTCAGCTTGAGTTCCACCAACTCCGACGTTCCGCCGGTGCCTCCCAATGAGGAGACGTTTGACATCAACAGCTTCCCGGCCACGACCATCGTTCGGCAAGTATTGAGTG
Organism: Bythopirellula polymerisocia; assembly: GCF_007860015.1. GTDB lineage: Bacteria > Planctomycetota > Planctomycetia > Pirellulales > Lacipirellulaceae > Bythopirellula > Bythopirellula polymerisocia. Next base: position 207,172 of record NZ_SJPS01000005.1, on the reverse strand, counting down.
GGTACACCACGAATGTGATGGGAATTCCCACGCAGGTCATCAAAGAAACGACAACCGGGCGTCTCTCGGCAGTGAGCCCTCATGTCTTCGGCGCCTCGGCCACCGCCCTCCAAGAAGTCGACCAAACGCATTCAATCAGCGTCGGTAGCTCGGGATCGCCTGCATCTGCCGCCGCGCAAATGCAGTACTTAGACGAAGTCACGGCTACCTACCAGGATGGAGAGCCCTGGACAGGACAACTGCTGATGTTTTGGCACCTCGAAGGAGAACTTTTCATCGAGTCGACGACTCCCCTGGGCGGCCGCATCTCCGATCAGTATGCCGGGGTAAGTATATACTCCGAAACCGATGGCATCCCGGAGCAACAGTACCTGTCGGAGGCGGCCTTCTACTCAAGCTTTACCGGGAATGGGCGGCCAGGACGCAGGATCGACCAAGTCCTTGCCGTGCCGCTTAACATTGACAGTGGTTACGGCTATCTGCAATTGTCGCTCGTAACATTGGCCCAGTCGCACCTTGGTTACGCTGCCTCGCTATTCAGTGACACGATGTCCGTCACCAGCATCCAACTTGCCAATGGCGACAGCCTCGCGAGCATCGGGCTGGACCTGCAATTTGCATCAGACAACGCCGTGCCCGAACCGTCAGCCATATCGCTCGGTCTCGCTCCTGCGATCGCTCTAGTGCTTCAACGGCGTAGGCGGCAATAGCGAACTTAAACGCAAGAGATAGATCGCGCTTGCAGAAAAACGAAACGACACTATTTTTTGGGCCGCGCAACGATCACCTATTTTTAACTATCCACATTGATTGGAGAACGAACAAAAACAGCAGCGAATGTCGCACTAATGTCTGGAGCGTTAGTCCATTTTTCGAGTCATACCTTAACAGGAGTCTGATCTAATGAAGTACACCATTATCATCGCAACTTTCCTTGCCGCGTCCTGGCTGTCAACGCCAGCAAACGCTTACCTCGGTAGCTTCGCTCCCAGCGATGGCTACAACGTTCAATCGGGTTTCGTCTATGGCGACGTTAGCTATTACAATGCTGGGCAGTATGGAGTCAATGCAGGCGGGGGCCCCGGACCCACACAGATCACCGCTGACTCGGGGCTTTGGTCGGTAACAAGTTCCGTGGGCGGCTACTTCAGCACCGTCGTTGATCGGGCAAATTACATTTCGGGAGCGCCTCCCTATGTAAACCCGACCACAAATGCATTGGGGGCTTACATCGTCGGCAACCACGGACCAGGACGCACCGATGGCAGCAGCTTGGCGATCCGCAACGACACCCCGTTGGGCGTCACAGGTCCGCTGGTTTACAACTACGAACTCGACACGTTCGACTTCGGGGGCATCGCCCCTGCCAGTGTGACGACTGGACCACTGCAGTTTGGTTTCTATTTCTGCCCCAACCCGGGAGATACTCCGAGCCCGGACGGTACGTCCAAAGACAAGTTCTTGATGTCGTTAGTCGATAGCGGGGGCAACATAGGTCTCGAGTGGGGCTACGCCCGCGACAACGCGGTCACTTGGCGTGACGGTCCTTCCAGCTCTTGGAACTCAACCGCATTCATCGCCGACCAAACGAACTGGGATGGCGTTCAATTTGACCTTGACCTGACGGCCGACACCTTCTCGATGGACTATTTCGACGTCTCAGCCAATACATGGACGAATGTTGTACCCGCCGGCACCGCCATGGGGCAGGCGATGAACGACTTCACGAATATCTATTGGCAACTCGAAGATGGTCTGTTTGCCGGCACCGGCGGGAAAAATTTCTTCGACGATTTCAAGATCGAGGTGAACGTGCCCGAACCCAGTTCGGTCGCAATGGCCACGCTGGCTTGCATCACCATGCTTGGTGCCTGCCGCAGACGGCTTGCGTGACGTAACACAGTGTCCCCTCCTCCGGAATGCGGCGCTGGATCGCCAACGTTCGGCAACAACAACGGAGAGAGAACCATGAAACGCATTTTGTTCGGATTCGCGGCGTCCATATGTGTCGGAAGTATAATGCACATTCCAGCTGCGAATGGGGCTTTAATTACTATCGTTAATCACAGTTTCGAGGATCCATCGTTGACCGACGGAGTGGATGTTGTTGACTGGAATGGGTGGAACTTTACTCTTGGCACCGGTGGCACTTGGAATATCAACGGCAATGCGTTTTGGAATGTGCCGGCTCCCGATGGCAACAACGTTGGCTATTTGACTAATAGTTTAGAGCCTGGGATTCCGGCCGAGGCAACTCAATCGCTTGACGTCAACTTGTTGGCCAATTCGAGCTACAAGCTTCTTTTCATTGTTGGCCACCCAATTGGATTTGGGGCAACGGTCGGAACAGAATTCACTGCGGACTTACGGGCAGGGGGAAATATATTGGCGTCAGTTTCCGGGACAGGTTTAGAAGGTAGCTTCCAGCAAGTGCAACTTCTATTTGACAGCACAGGTTCGTCGTTTATCGGCCAAGAACTGTCGGTCAACTTCTATAGTAGTCAACCCCAAACCGCATTTGACAGTGTTCAGCTAAGTGTAACGACAGTTCCAGAACCAAGCAGCGCGTTACTGTTCGCGTTTGGGCTGGCGGCGGCAATGCGATTTCGCAGGAAGCGAAGTCTGCCTCAGTGATTATGTACGAAAAGGGGCCGGGCTGGTGAGAAAGCTAGCTCGGCTGACTGGAGAAGTAGGGCTAAGTATGGGTAATCATTGTCTATCTTCATTGAGAGGCCCCTTCGAACGAAGGGGCCGTTTCGGCTGGGTAACGCGATCGTTGGCACCAACGCGCGCGTGTGATATTGTTGGATCAATTAGATTGTCATTTTCGCCTGCTCAAGGAGACGTTTCCATGTCACGTATTCAATACCAGGTTTTATCTGCTGAGGAGCGGATCGGCCAGGTCTGCTCGAATGGTTTACTCGCCGGTGTCCTATCGAGTGATTCAGCAGTTTCGATCCGCGCTATCAGCCTCGGTTTACTGTGCGCGCTTATCGTCCTGATGGTTGCAATAGCAGATGTCGGAACTGCAGCGGGCGGAACGTGGGAGATCGGGGCGTTCACCCGTGCAGAGGTTCACTATCAAGGAATCCCTGAGAACGTCACATTCATTGATAGCTCGAATGTTTTCGCAACCTCGCCGGTTGGAGTTGCAAGATCAGTGTCGACTGCGATACAGGGCGGGAGCACTGCCAGTGCTGTTTCCGCCACCTATGTCAACGTGCCTCCAGACTTTCGGTCGGGCGTATTTTCGAGTTTCAGCAGAGCTGAAGTCTCAGTTGGACCCACTCCCGTTTCCTTGGGTTCAAATGCCTTTGGTGGCACCGGCGGTGTAAATTGGCAAACCGAGGTTGGCGACGAAACCTTGAATATCGCTTACGCATTCACAGGGCAAGGAGGGGATGCATCCATCGATGTGGATTCTAATGGTGGTCTAGTTAATATCAGCGAAGGCACTGGATTCTTAACAATTCCATTAGGGAGCAGCATTGAACATCGGCTCTTGCTGAGTGCAGGGTTTGGAGTCGTCGCTCACGCCTTGACCCCACAAGATTCGCTTCAATTTGCCGTTACGTGGGGTAGGGACGGGCTGCCCGGATTGTCCGTCATGAACCCGTTCCCGCCACAAACGGGGCAGCAATCAGGCACATTTCAGTTCACAATTCCTGTTATGCAGGACTATGGAATTGGCAACACGCTATACTTCGATCCAGTCTTCGCGCATGGTTATGAATACAGAGTCGAAGGGAGTCGATTCGCCAGCTTTACGATCCCTCACGTGCTGCCGAATGGCGACAAACTGTTTCAGCTGGAATTTGATGGCGTCACCTACGATCTGATGGCGGGCAGCGTATTTGACTTTACGTCAATCGACGCATTGGGAGCATCTCAGTTCTTCCTTCGCGGAATCGATGTCGGTGAAATGGTTGACCCGGACATTCACCCACCTTTTGTGAGCGGCTTGAGTTTTACAAGCGAGGGCATCGCGAATGTCAGTCAAATTGCCTTGAGCGTCCCGGAACCAAGTACGTTCGGCATTATGATGGCGACGATGGCAATCGCTGCCGTTCGCCGACGCGCTTCGTGCCGCTCATGTCGATCAAAGTGCGACCGAAGTTAAGAGGCTGAGCCAACAAGACGTCAGCAACGTAGGCCAATCTGGGTCAGAAGGCTTGAGCAGGCCTGGTTGTTAAAAAACCAGCTCAGCTGCTTGGTTGAGATGGAATGAAATCCTAGGCCCTGAGCCGAGGCTTGGCGTTTGCCGCAGACGGCTTACGTAGTGCAATAAATTGTGTCCGCCAATAGCCGCCTTGGCCCTGATTGCTGACGGTACTAGATGACCTTGTAGTATCGAATCGCATGTCGCAAAGCTGCGGCAGCGTGAACACCCGCCTTCAAGTGGAGGCAAGTCTAATCTGCAGCGGATGGACCACTGAATGTCACTAGCTTAAGCCCTCCGGAGGAGATCAGCCACGGGTGCCAGCTACGATTCAATCGAAAAACGGGACGCTAGCACGGTGCGTGTGATCCTTAAGCTAGTGCCATTCGATGGACCACTCGCTGCGAGTTTCGGGTGGAGCTAAGTCACTGAGGTGTGTCTCAGATCTAGACACCTCCGCGCATTGGAAGAACCTCTTCGAGCTGGCGGCTGATGCATCCGCCATCTCGAACCGAATGCCGTTAACAGCAGCGGTCTCGATACCTGCGTCGTTTGGTGACCTGCCTTGGTGACTCCGGTCGGTAGGTCATCGGTCAGCAAGCTCGGCTGCCGTTCCCGAGCCAAGCTCGCTGTGGTTGATCATTCCAATCGCAATCCTCGTAATGCTACCGCCGCGGCACAAGATGGCGGTCTAATTCACCGTAGGGTTGCTCATGTGGGAAGAAGTCCAATGGATTTGTGAGAGGCTAGTCAGAAAGATGGCGAGCCGGGAACGTATGTGACCGGAGTTTATCGCGGGGCAACGTAGACGCGCTGCGCATCGCGGCTAACAAGATGGGCGTTGCGGTTTCCACGCATAATGATTAGTGCCGACGCCCTATTTCTTGATATTCGCCCTCAAAGTAGAGATTTCATACGAAATGCTTGTATTCCCCTCCCAGGTGGCTAGACTCAGAGAGTTGAGGTTTTTTAAATCGGCTTTGCTGAGAGACGATTTACGTCCCGATTGAGCCTTGTGATTCTCGCGAATTGCTGACCTTGGCCGCGCTTTTTCCCCCTGTCGACCAGGTTCCTGTTTTCTTAGCAGCCTATTGCTGCGATGTCTTCTTTAGCCTGCTTGACTTGCATGGAAGGACATTCCCCATGTCCCGGATGCGACGTTTTGAGTGGTTTCGACGTGAGCGAAGTTCTCGTACGAAGACTTCCCCTCGCCACGATCGGCGCTTGCGGATCGAATCGCTCGAAGACCGGCGGATGTTATCGTTCATTACGGTCACGTCGCTGACCGACGATCTTATTGTTGGCGACGGGGTGACGCTCCGCGAAGCGATTTATGCCGCTAATCTCGACATCAGCGTCGATGGTTCGGAGGCTGGATTCTTTGCCGATACGATTATTTTCGATGCATCGCTCTTCGCCACACCACAGACGATCACCCTCAGCAGAGGGGACCTGGATATCACCGAGGCACTCACGATTGACGCCAGGTCGCTACCCCAGAACGTGACGATCGACGCAAACGGGCTGTCGCGGATTTTCAACATCACGGTCGGCGCCGGCAACGTTACACTTGACGGGCTCTCGCTCACCGGTGGTCGGACGACCGGTGACAATCTAAACTCCGCAGACCTCACGCATGCTGGCGGCGGTATCCGCTTTCTCTCAGACGGCGCGTTAACTCTTGCTAGTAGCATCCTCAGCGGAAACAGCACAGCCGGGACTCTCGCCCGAGGCGGCGGAATTTTCTCCTTGGGTTCCGTCTCGCTCATAAGCAGCACCCTCAGCGGAAACAGTACGGCGGGGAACTATGCACATGGCGGCGGCATCTACACCTCTTCCGGCGTGGTGACACTCACCAGCAGCACGCTCAGCGGAAATAGCACGGCGGGGTTCGGCGCCGATGGCGGCGGGATTCACTTCCGAGGCTCCACCGTCACGCTCACCAGCAGCACCATCAGTGGGAATAGCACGACGGGGGATCGATCCGATGGCGGAGCGATTTACTCCCAGGGCGCCGTGACTCTTGCCAGCAGCACCGTCAGCGGAAACAGTACGGCGGGGCTGCTTGCCGATGGTGGCGGGATTTACTCCAAGGGTGCCGTCACGCTGATGCACAGTACGATCACCGACAACCACGCGAACGGCGTAAGTGCCACCGCCGGAGGACTCTGGAACCTTGATGACCCGGTCACCATCACGAATTCCATCGTGGCCGGCAACACGGCCGGCGGCGGCAGCCCTGATATACGGCCCGGCACCGGCATTTTTGCGGTCAATTTCAGTCTCATCGGCGATCGAGCCGGGACAGGCCTCGCCGAGGCACAAGCGCCGGACGCCAGCGGCAATCTTATCGGTAGCGCAGCAGGCGCCGGCATCATCGATCCGCTGCTCGGTCCAATTGCCAACAATGGCGGACCTACCCAGACCCACGCGCTGCTGGCTGGCAGCCTAGCGATTGATGCGGGCGATCCGGGCATCGCCCTCAATTTCGCAGAGTTTGACCAGCGAGGAGCGCCGTTTGTGCGGGTGTTTTTCAGCCGCATCGACATGGGGGCGTTTGAATTGCATTATGGATTTCCTGCCCAGGGCCTGGTTGTGGATACGGTGAGCGATCTATTCGATGGGGATTTCACGATCGGTAATCTGGCGCTGCGTGAGGCTGTTTTCTGGGCCAACCTGAATCCCCTCGCTGATACGATTACCTTCGACGCCAGTCTCAGCGGCCAGACGATCACACTCGGCGGCACGGAACTAGAGATCAGCGAAGCACTCACGATCGACGCCACGGCGCTCGACGCCAACGTGACGATCGACGGCAATATGCAGTCGCGGGTACTCCACATCAACGCCGCCACCGGCGACTTCACGCTGGCCGGGCTCAACCTTACCGGTGGCCGGACGATTGACGGCGATTTTACCGGAGGTGGCGGCGGCATCCACATCCGCTTCGAATACATAAGCACGCTAACACTAACACTTAACAACTGCACCGTCAGCGGCAATAGCACCACAGATGCTGATGCCTCTGGCGGCGGCATCTTCTCGGGTTCCGGCGCTGTGACGCTCACCGACAGCATCGTTAGCGGCAACAGCACCGCGGGTTCTAATGCCCGTGGCAGCGGCATCTACGCGATTTCCGGCGCTGTGACGCTCACCAACAGCACCGTCAGCGGCAATAGCACCACAGGTTCGGCTGCCCATGGCGGCGGCATCTTCACGGCTTCCGGCGCCGTGACGCTTATGGACAGCACCGTCAGTGGCAACAGCACCGCGGGTTTTTTTGCCGATGGCGGCGGCATCCTCACGTATTCCGGCGCCGTGACGCTCACTGGCAGCACTGTCAGCGGCAACAGCACCACGGGCAATTCTGCCGATAGCGGCGGCATCTACACGAGATTCGGCGATGTGACGCTCACCGGCAGCACCGTCAGCGGCAACAGCAGCGGTAACGGCGGCGGCGGCATCCACACGAATTCCGGCGCCGTGACGCTCACCCGCAGCACCGTCAGCGACAATCACTCGTATGGCAACGATACGTACGGCGGCGGCATCCACACGAATTCCGGCGCCGTGACGCTCACCCGCAGCACCGTCAGCGACAACAGTGCCACAGAATCTTTTTTCAGTGGCGGCGGCATCGGTACGTTTAGCGGCGCCGTGACGCTCACCGGCAGCACCGTCAGCGGCAACAGCAGCGGTAGAAGTGGCGGCGGCATCTACACGAGACATGGCGATGTGATGCTCACGGACAGCACCGTCAGCGGCAACAGCAGCGACAGTGGCGGCGGCATCGGCACCACTGAAGGCGCTGTGACTCTCACCAGTAGCACGGTGACAGGGAATTCAACCTACGGGTTCGGGGGCGGGGTCTTCATTCGAGGCTTCGCCACCAACCCAACGCTGACGATTGCCAATTCGATCGTCGCCGGAAACACGGCCATCGGTGCGGGACCCGATTTGATGCCCGATCCCGACAGCACGCTCGTCGTCGATTTCAGTCTTATTGGCGATACGACCGACTCGGGTATTACTGTTGGCACCGGAACAGGCAATATTCTCAATCAATCGGCCCTGCTCGGCCCGCTGGCCGATAACGGCGGATCCACGCTCACCCACGCCCTGATGGTAGGCAGTCCGGCAATCGACGCAGGCGATCCGGACGTTGGTCCCAGTGTGTTTCTGTTCGATCAGCGAGGCGCACCTTTCATTCGCGTCGTTAACAATCCGACCATCCCCGGCTTTCGCGTCGACATCGGGGCGTATGAGCGGCAGTTCGTAGCCGGTCTGAATCTGACAGTCGATACCAATGTCGACGAGAACGACGGCGTCTACAGCGCGGGCAACCTCAGCTTGCGCGAAGCCGTGGGACTGGCAAACGGCAGCATCGGGGCCAACACAATTCTCTTCGCTGCGACCCTTTCCGGTCAGACAATCACCCTCGGTGGAACGGAGCTGCTTATCACGGACACACTTACGATCGACGCCACGGCGCTCGCCGCCAACGTGACGATCGATGCCAATATGCAGTCGCGGGTGATCAGATTCTCCACAAACCCGGGCGACTTGACGCTCTCCGGGCTGACGATCACCGGCGGCCGGACCATCGGAGAATTCGAAGATGGCGGCGGAATCCTTTTTGGCTCCAACAGCACGCTAACACTTAACAGCAGCACCGTTAGCGGAAACAGCACCACGGGTTCTAATGCCAATGGCGGCGGCATCCGCACGTATGGCGGCGCTGTGACGCTCACCGACAGTACCGTCAGCGGAAACAGCACCGCGGGTGCTCTTGCCAATGGCGGCGGCATCCGCACGTTTCAGGGCGCCGTGACGCTTACGGGCAGCACCGTCAGCGGAAACATTACCACGGGAATTGGTGCCAATGGCGGCGGCATCTTCACGAATACCGGCGCTGTGATACTCACGGGCAGCACGGTCAGCGGCAACAGCACCACGGGAACTTTTGCCGATGGCGGCGGCATCTTCACGCTTTACGGCGCTGTGACGCTCACCAGCAGTACGGTGACGGGGAACTCGGCAGCGGGGTGGGGGGGCGGGGTCTACTCATATGACTCTTCCAACAACCCAACGCTGACGATTGCCAACTCGATCGTCGCCGGAAACACGGCCGTCGGCCAGGGACCTGATTTGAAGCCCGATTCCAGCAGCTTTCTCAACGTCAATTTCAGCCTCATTGGCGATACTACCGGCTCGGGCATCTTCGCCGGTACCGGATCAGGAAACATTCTCAATCAAGCTCCCCAGCTCGGCCTGCTTGCCAATAACGGCGGATCCACGCTCACCCACGCCCTGATGGTAGGCAGTCCGGCAATCGACGCGGGCAATCCCAGCATCGTTCCCAATCCCGCGGAGTTCGATCAGCGCGGGGCGCCGTTTGTACGGGTGTTTGACGATCTGGCGGCCGTGGGCACAGGAATCGACATCGGTGCCTACGAGCGTCAGACGTTGCCCGGATTAAGCTTAGTCGTCGACACGAACATCGATGAGAACGATGGCGACTACAGCGCCAGCGATTTGAGCTTGCGCGAGGCGGTCGATCTCGCCGCCGGCGGTCTAGGTACCGACACGATTACATTTGACGCCGCACTTACCGGGAGCACGATCTTTCTCGTCCACGGAGAACTTGTAATCTCCAGCGATGTCACACTCGCGGGCCTCGGGGCAGACGTGCTCACGATCGACGCCCAGGGCATGTCGCGCGTCATAAGAATCTTCGACAGCGCCACGGTCGCCATCAGCGGCCTCACTCTCACAGGTGGCAATGATAACCGCGGTGGCGCCATCCATAATAGTGACGGTGGGACGGTTAATGTTACTAGCAGCACCATCTCAGGAAGCTCCGCGACCAGCGGCGGCGGCGCCATCTACAACACGGGCACGCTGACTGTTACTGACAGCACCATCTCAGGAAGCTCCGTCCCATCAAGCCGCGGTGGTGGCATCTTCAACAGTGGTATGGCGAATGTCACCAGCAGTACCATCTCGGGCAACTTGGCGGAGTATGGCGGCGGCATCTGGAATCACAGCAGTGGCACGGTGACTGTCACCAGCAGCACTATCTCGGGCAACTCAGCGATCGACGAAGGCGGCGGAATCTCTAACAATGGAAATGCGAATGTCACTCACACCATTGTGGCAGGGAACATAGCTGGCAGCGATGCGGACGTTTTTGGCTCTCTGAATACAAATACGTTCAATCTGATTGGCGGCGACCCGATGCTCGGTGCGCTACAGGACAATGGCGGCCCGACCGAAACCCACGCGCTCTTGCCTGGCAGCCCGGCCATCGATATGGGGGACATAGCCGCCTCTCCCGGCGTCGGCAACGTACCCCTCTTCGATCAGCGCGGTGACAACTATGGTCGTGTGCAAAATGGCCGCATCGACATCGGAGCGTTCGAAGTGCAACCAATTGCGGCCTCTGCCGATTTCGATGGAGACGGCGACGTCGATGGCCGCGATTTTCTGGCTTGGCAGCGCGGTTTGGGCACATCGCCCGCCGCAAAGACTGATGGGGACGCGGACAACGACCTGGACGTCGATGGCGACGACCTCGACGTATGGCAGCTGCAATACGGAACTGTCCCGCCAATGGTCGCGACGTTAGCTGTTGGCGAACCGGTCGAATCGGTATCACTGCTTGCGAGTACTACGGAAGACCCCTTAACGAGCTACCAGGCTGCCATCGATGCCGCCATGGCGCTGAATCTGTTCGAGGAAAGTGGCGAGCCCCAATTAGTTCCCCTCACCGAGTCCCCATGGGAACAGGAAATTAGCTACGATTCCATGTTTGCGGATGACACTTTTCTCCCGCGGGGAGGGGGCACTGAGGAAGTCGACTTTGGATTCATTGATTCCAAAGATGCCGAAGAGGTATCCGAAGGGTGGCTCACTGAAGAACAGTTGGAGCAAGTGTTCGGATAACGGCGGCGGGGCAAGAACTCATTGATACATGTCAGTGGTCAACAAGCCACCGTTTTTCGGGGTTCCGGTTCGGGCGTGTGACGTTCGACGATTGCACCCAGTCAAGCCGTGAAGGGTCGCAAGCGAAACCTACTTTGCTCCAATCGACCTACCGCAGTTCACGGATTTCCAAACTGCCCGAGGATGGACCACTCTCAGCAGCTTTGCAATTTGGGCTATGTGCAGAGGTCGTCTTCGAATTTCGACACCTCTGCGAGTTTGCAGAAACCCTTAGAAGCTTAGAGAGATGCAACCGCGAGCACAAAGGAAAATGGTAAACTCGCAATAGTCTAAACCACCTCGTTCGTTTCGGCAGCCGGCGTTCGTGACACGCTCGGGTGCTTCTGATCTCGGAGCTAGACCGACGCACGCTGGAATCTCTTCGCAGCGTCTAACGCAGGCACTGTCATCACAAGGCGCAAGCGCGGCCGCCAAAGCAACTTTGCGCACCTGTCTAGTCGCTGACTACGGATCGATGATTTTCGCCGCGATGGCTTCTTCGATCAGTTTTTGGATCGACGGAAATCCAGAACTGCCCTTTACTAGCTGTTGCATGATAGCTTCTGTTTCTGCTACGGTCAGTCTGCGCCCACGGGTCTCTCCCCACATCAAGCGCGCCTCGCGACAAGGCTGACAGAGCATATGCAGCCGATCTTCCTCCTTGATAAATACGACCTCTTGTTTCCTCAGGCAGCAGGCACATTCGCCGAGATAGGTTTGAGACTTGTTTAGTGCCTCAAAGTATTGCCGCGAGAGAAAGTCTTTTGCCGACAGGATATGATTCAGATAATTCCGAGACGGTTTGAGGCCGCTAGCGATCTTGTCCGGAAGAGCTTGGTAAGTAGTGCACGGCACCAATTTATCCTTTGTTTGGACCGTGATTGCGATTCGCGTGTAGTGATCTGGATATCGTTCCGATTCGTCCAAGAGCGCGAGATGATCGTCAACGATGTCGTATAGTATACCTTCGACAGTACCGGTTGGGTCCTCGTTGATGTTGGCAAAACCGATGTCAGGCGGCAGATTTTCCCGCATTGCCTTCTTGTTGAATAGAAGTCGGTACCCTGGCAACACGGCGTGTTGACAAGAACTGAAGCGGACTCCCTTCTTCTCCATGACTGCGTGGTTGCAGTTTGAGCCGTATGCAAAGTACTTCATGAATTCAGCAACCTGGTTGGCGAATAAGCCTATGTAGGAATTGAAAGGTGTTCTCCGGCACACCATGAACTGACTAACCGTCCAAATAGTCTAGCAAATCCCGGCTGATTGCGACACGACTTTCCTGCCCACCCAACCGACACCATACTGAATATCAAGGACGCTCGGCAGGTCCAAAATCTACGCTGTCCCCCGCCAAAGCACTGCTTCGGCTTTCTTCGCGAAAAATTTCTAGACGGCCTGATTCACAAACTTCGATCCCGAGGAGGTGTAGTGCGAGCGAGCGTCAGAAACTGCAGACGCCCAAAGGTCTGCTGCACTATTGAGAGCTTCTCGAGTTGCGGAAGTTGGAAAACCCAACTCCGTTGGGAAGAACAAGCTATCTGCGGAAGTGTGCGAATCCGCTAACGATAACTGCAGCTAGCACGGTTCCGTGACATCATATGAAAAAGTCTTGAAAAAATAGCGGTTATCCTCTCGCTGAGGGATGCTGTCCATCACCTCCCACTACCACAGGAAACCTATCGATGTTAAGCCTTGGAATCGACCAACATGCACGGCAACTGACGGTTTCACTCCGCAACGAAGAGGGGGACGTCCTGCAGGGAAACAAAGGGGAAGAGAGTCGTTTTCGAACAAGGCTCCCGACCGGCTCTGTAGAAGAAGATTCATTCTTAAAAGGTTAATCGGAGTACTGCCCGTGCAGGGTTGATTGCATTGTCGTGGCTCCCGAAACCTGGGCGATACAGGCGTGTGTGAAGGTTCTATCTGTTCCTACACTTTGTCGCAACTTTGCGCAAGTTTTTGGCCGCGCGTTTTGTTAGAATCGGCCTTGCACAAGTTGCCGTGGCCCACGTTCGTGCTGCGCAGATCTTTGACAATTGAACCCTTTCCACTCTAGCTCAGGTAGCCACCTCGCTCGCAGCGACTGGGCTAGAGATCCGTCGGTAGAGCGCCTGGCCTTCAATTGCGCGAAGCGATTTCTTTTTGTCACGAGGAGCCATAGTTTTGTGTTACAAAACTCACATAAACCTAGAGAGTCGGATGCAACACAAGTCCTGACCTGCCAATGAGTTGAAGCGAGCATGACTAATAGAAAAAGAGGGAGTTTTGTTTTGTAAAAAAAGATTTCTACGAAAAGACCGTGACAAAACCCCTGCCACGGTGCGCAGAAGTGAGCAAAGATGGTTGGCTCTGTGCAACCCGCCGTCGCTAGGCGGGCTTCGAATGAGTGAGGCTACAACTGCTCAGCTTTTGTCTCGCAGAGTGCGCTGCAGATGGATGACCTGGGCGCGGACTTCTTCCATATTTGGATTCAGTCGCAAAGCCCGGCGGAATGAATCCAGCGCCGAGATCGAGTCGTTCATTTGCAAATAAGTTTGTCCCATGGTCGAAGCAGCCAGGAAATGAAACGCGTTGACTTCCAAAGCTTGATGGCAGTCGCGGCTGGCGGCTTCGTATTGTCCCAATTGCAGAAATGCCTTGCCACGGTAGTACCAGGCCTGGGAAACCCAGGGTGCATCTTCAACCAATGCCGTCGCAAGTTGGGCGGCACGTTCAAATTCCTTGTCGTCAAGCTGTTCACCGATCGCCACCAAGTGCCGCTGTTGGGTCGAAGTGCCGATTCTCATCCAGAGCTGTTGGATGGCCGTTTCGGCCAGCGTTCGCACACCGCGATCTTTGTCTACGAGGGCTCTTCCCACTGACGAGTTGGAGCGATAGTCCGCCAGTCGCCCGAGTGCCAAAACGGCTCCCCGTCGGACGGCAATCTCTCCGCCAGCTAGCAAACGTTCCAATCCTCCTGTGGTATAGCTGGAAGAGACGCTGCGGATATAAGAACCGATGTTTTGATCGATCTGATACCGCTCGTAGTGGTAGATGAGCAAAGGCCGCTGGGTGAAATTTTGACTCATGAGAAGAGATATCCCTTATTTTCGGAAAAGACAGAACTAGCCTTCCCAGAAATTTGTCCCCAAATCGAGCACTCCAGCTCGACGACTACCAGAAGAACGATCCAGTGCAGTGCGGTATTGCTTCAGAAGAGTGTAATTACCGCCCTACTATTTCAGTTTAATTACTAGTCATTTTTTCTCAACGAATTTGTGTTGCAGTTTCCGCAGATTCACGTGGGCGAGTAGAATATGGAAAGGGGGGCAATCGCTATATCCGCAATTCAATCCCAGCAGAGGGAAAAATATTTGCGAAAATTTGCTTGCAATTTTTGTAGATTCTTGCTGCGCGGGTGGCGAGTCGGGTTTCTTGTGGTGCTGATCTCATTGGACCATAGCCGAATCGAAGGCGCAGAACATTTGGCTCCTCCTACTGGTCAATGGTATTTTCGCCTCAATGCACCTGTTTCTGCCGTCTGGAAGGGGCAATCCTTAGGAGTCGTTCTAGAGCGCTTGGCCGCTTCTCAAGGAATTCCATTCTGGGTGGATCGCCGCGTAGATATTCAGCGGACCGTGGACTTGCAGTTCAATGACGTTCCTCTTACTGAGGTCCTCGATCGACTAACTAAACTAAACTCGCTGGGTTGGTCTCCCTTGGGAAACATCTGCTATGTCGGGCCACGAGATGCCGCTAGAGAGATTGCCACGCTTCTTGAACTGGCGAAGCAGTCCGTTGAGGGGTTATCAACCGCTAAGAGAGTCCTATGGATGCGCACCAGTCCTATTAGCTGGCCGCGGCTAAGCCAACCGAGATCATTGCTTACTGAATGGCTCAACGATCAAGGAATCACGCTCCATCTTTCTGAATTGATCGAGCACGATCTGTGGGCGGCGAAGAAGCTGCCACCCTTGCCTCTGGTCGAGCGGGTCGTCCTGCTCTTGGCCGGTTTTGATCTGACCTGTCAAATCTCACCAACTGGAGACAAATGCACGGTCGTACAAATCCCACGGCCGGTGAACATCACACTCACATATGAAGCCGGGCAGAAATCGCGAGCAGCCATCGCCCAATTGAGCCGTGAATCACCTCAGTTTCACATCGAGCGGCAAGGTGAAGGACTGACCGCGACAGGTCGATGGGAGGACCACGTTCGTTTCTCCGAACTCCTTGCTGGAAAATCATCACGTGGACAGAATCGTCAAGCTGGTCGTGCCCGTCAGGTATTCAGTTTGAAATTGGAAAACGAACCCTTCGGGAAAGTGATCACTGCGATCGCCCGGCAAGTCCAGTTAGAAGTCGTCTGGGAAGAGGGGCTGCTCGATTCTCCTGCAGACCCGCGACAGCGGCTTATCTCTTGTGAAGTAGTCGATGCCGATCTATCAACGCTATTGCAAGAGCTGATCACACAAGTTGGCGTTGGCTACCGAATAGAAAGTGGCAAGTTACTACTATCTACAGGTGATGAGTAGCCAACTTGAACGAATTAGCAAAGCGTTGAATTTCACACCCGAACAAGCCGCTCAAGCTGCTGCTGTATCTCGGATTCGATCTTACCCTTGAACATCATCGCAGCAATAGGCAGGTCACCGCTCACGACCAGTTTGTCGGGCTCGACACCTATCTTGCCATCGATCCTCATTCCAAAAGTCTTGAAACCGAAAGACAACACATTGTCCGTCCAGGACTGAGTCACGTCCTTGGCTTGGTCACCAAAGCGGCCATGGAGTGACTCGGCAAATCGTTCAAGCCGATCTTGTGCCTCATTTTGTGGAAGTGTGTGGGGAATCTCCAAGTGTAACTTTGGCACAGAAACCTCTCCGTTGCAGTTAGTCCAAAATCTTATCGCGATCAGCGTCGTAAAGGTTACCGGCCCTCAACGCTCGTCATCATATTCCGTGCGATCGCTACCATGCCAGAGGGGCAATCCTGACTCAACACGTTCGGCCAATATGGACAGCTTCTCTCGCGTTCCCGGCATGGCACCCGTGGGATCAAAGCAGTCTTCTTTGACTGATTTCGGTTCAAAATCCCAGACGCCCTCTCTGATTGCTTCCAAAACAGATTTTTGCACGATCCGATCCTCATTTGAACACAGAAACGAACTATCCTAACCGATTCGTTGAAAGGCTTGATAAGAAAGGCGTAGTTGATTCACAACAACATTGCTGAAAACCGCTTGCTTCTAATCCCCCGAACAAACTGGTCGTACAGCCCACGAGTATCGCTGATTTCCACAATTAGTCAAGCATTTTTTCATGCTTGGACATCGGAGGTTCGGATTGATACCGTTTTATGATACTTTCGTCTACTAGTTGAATTCTCCTATTGGTCTATGGTCACAGTAAAGTCAGCAGATGTTGCTAAATCAAGCGCCTCTCGGATTGCTCGTACTGAATCTGGATTAATCTTATTGGTACGCAATCCTTCACATGCAGCACCCCGCACTGCGATTATATCGGCTCCCATTTCTGTCGCTGAGGGAACATCTGCCAATTGCAGGCTACCCGCCAGGACTGTTGCCATGCCTGAGCGATTGATCTGGCTTACGAATTGCTCCAATTCTCCTGGTGAGAAACATGACATCGTCGAACAGGACTTCTTATCCCAAGTGTCTATTAGCACATACTTAGCCCCAGCTCGAATCGCCATAGCCAGTACAGCATCGGGCTGTGGAGCAACTGCACGCTGCCAGTCTGCGTAGACTACTGCTGCCAATTGCTTTCCTTGATCAAATGCATGCTGATTGAAGTCTAGCCACATCGCTTCCCAATTTCTTTCTGAGGCAAGACCGGCCAAACCCAACTTCACAACGCCAATTCCCTGCACTGTCAATATTCTTTGCGAAGGAGAATTTTGCCAATCTACTAGCTCGCCTAGAGCGGCTGAGATCGGCGTTCTTTCGTTGATGGCTTCCACCATGCGACTTGCCATTTCGACAGACACAGGACCCAAGGCTCCTTCGTCGGGCTCCTTAAAATCTATCCAATCGGCTCCACCCGAGATTGCATCCTCCAACTCCGATTCGTCCCGGACGCTTACAAGTAGTCTCGGACGCCGCCCTCTACCAATAATTTCGTCAAGGCGACTCATCGCGTAGCCTCCGCTACTGCGCTTTGTTCGCGAGAGACTTCTCCTAATCGTCGATTGAGTCGGCGAATCAGATCGCCCGTCAGCGGCTCACACCAGCTACCTCTGATGCTGACATAACCCTCGCTCCAACGACCGAGCGCCGGCTTCACCTCAACTTCGGCCCATTGAGTTTCCTTTTGAGATAGGCGAGCTACCAGGTTGATAGCTAATCGGCTATCAGCAGGAACTAGTGGTAGATGTGCAGGACCCTGTCCTAGGAAGAAAGCCTCAACTACATGTACAGGAACAGCAATGGGTGGGCCAGCCTTCAAATAGAAAAGCACATAGCCCTCGCTATATGCAACGCGAGGTGAGAAGAGTTGTTTCATAATAACGAACAAGAGCAGCCCGCTCAGAGCAAGAAATCCAAATGCGACAATTGCCAGCAGAGAACTCTCGGCTTTCACATAAAGAAGTACACCAGCCACAGACAGCAGGGCTACGGGGAGCAGTCCCAGGGCAATGACTCTTCGATTTGAACGCAACCAGACTTCTGGCATGGGACTTTCAACAGCGTGATGGGAGACCCGAGAAACTCTCTTGGTCAAGTCTAACGATCACTTCGGCCCACCGAAAGCGGCATCAGACTAGTCCGATTCTGCTGATTTTGTGGCATGTCTGAGATAGTACGTGGCGCCCTAAGCTGAGATTCCAGACCCGAATCTGAAGAGGAGGCCGCTCGTAACCTAACATTTCCAAGGACTTGAAATAGTGCAATGCCTCAACGCGGGCGTTGGTGACTGCCATGATTGGCTCCAAGAAATGACTGACAGGCGTAGACGAACGCAGAAGCAGACTTTAACCTTTCACCTTAGCTGCGCGGTGCAAGTGCAACCGCCAGAGGCATTAAACAAGTGGCGACGGATATCACGAGCATGACTTCCAGTGGACATCGTAGTCGAGGCAACTCAGTCCTCATAGCGATCGTAAGCGTGGTGGTACTCTATTTGCTGAGTGCGGCGATTTGGGGCCATCCTCAGTATGCGACGAGTCTTGTCGTAGGCGCCGCTTCGAACCACTCTGAGCATTCTGAACCTTCACACGAAGAGGGGCATGACGAGGCTACGGCGCCCCCAGTCTGGACAGTACTACCCTTTGTCTTGCTCCTGGGGGCGATTGCGGTGTTCCCTCTCTTGCATGCCACAGAGCATTGGTGGGAGAGTAATGCCAGCCGGTTTAAGGTTGCAGCAGGACTAGCGCTGATCACACTTTGCTACTACGCATTTATACATGACGCTGCCGTTGAGTCTCACTGGCCTGTCCACTCGTCCGTGGCACCGTCAGAAAGCGCGATCCAAACCGGATTCGTCGGTGCGATGCTGGGAAATGCACTCCTAGCAGAGTATATCCCGTTCATCGTTCTTCTGTTTAGCCTTTACTCAATCGCCGGGGGAATTCGCATAGAAGGTGACCTACGAGCCGACCCTCTCACGAACGCCGCGTTCATGGGCGTCGGAGGCTTGCTGGCAAGCTTTGTGGGAACCACTGGCGCGGCCATGTTGCTGATTCGCCCGTTGCTCGAAACCAATAAAGAGCGCAAACACGTAAGTCACACAATTGTCTTCTTCATTTTCGTGGTCTGCAATTGCGGTGGCTGTCTGCTTCCCATTGGCGATCCTCCGCTGTTCTTGGGCTATCTGGAAGGGGTAAGTTTCTTCTGGACTCTCACTTTGTGGCGTTCATGGCTGCTGGTGAATGGACTACTCCTCCTGGTTTATTGCCTCATCGATCAACTCTATTTCTACCGCCAGGAAACCATCCGAGACATCAAACGTGACATTTCTCAGACACGCAAATTGAAGATTAGCGGTCTCGCACTGAACGGCCCCTTGCTGTTAGGCGTAGTGATGGCGGTCGCACTGCTCGATCCTCGTAAGGCGGTGCCAGGTACCGATTGGCATGCCTGGATGTTTTTACGTGAAGTCGTCCAGCTCGCTTTAGTGGCGCTATCCTTGCACTTCGGCTCAAAAAAGATAAGAGAAGCAAATAACTTCAATTTTGCTGCGATCGTGGAAGTTGCGGCTCTCTTCATAGGTATCTTTGTCTGCATGCAACCTGCCTTGCAAATCCTCACCGAGCAGGGCGATATGTTAGCAAAGTCTCTTGGGCCGGGGGGGTACTTCTGGGCTACAGGTGCTTTGTCCTCCTTCCTCGACAATGCTCCTACCTACCTCGTGTTCTTCAAAACAGCTCAAGATCCGACGATGATTCACTCAGTCACGGCTGGTGTTCCAGAAATAATTCTCAAGGCAATTAGTCTCGGTGCTGTGTTTATGGGTGCCATGACTTACATCGGCAATGGTCCCAACTTTATGGTCAAAGCGATTGCGGAAAAATCTGGTGTGAGAATGCCTAGTTTCTTCGGCTATATGGGTTACAGCTGCTTGATTCTGTTGCCGATCATGCTTTTAAACCAATGGCAGAATCTCTCACACGTCGATGGAGTTCCTCACGAGACCGGCAATACGCAAGTTGCAGCTCCGGTGGAGGACCATTGAGGCTTGGCTTTGCTTTTTGTCAGATTCTATCATACTGCTGTGCGCAGGCGGGCTGTTCGTGACACCTTCGTTCGATTAAACTACTCCCAGTAACTGTCCAATTAAACCAATTCCCCACTATGTACTTCCTAGACTCGTCCACTGTTTGATACCTGCCAAGTGCCCCCTCCGACCATTACCAGCCCCGAAGACCTTGAGAAGCTGTGCGACAAATTGCAGAGCGCTCCGATCATCGGGATCGATACGGAATTCGTTTCCGAAGATACTTTTCATCCTGAGCTTTGTTTAATCCAGGTTGCTACTGCGGACGTTCTTGATGCCATCGATCCGCTTGCTTTGGATGACTTGACTCCTTTCTGGCAAACGATGGTGTCTGGAGACCATGTCACTGTGCTCCATGCCGGCCGCGAAGAGCTCAATTTTTTCCTTCGAGCAGTCGATGCCGTCCCTAAGCACCTTTTCGACGTTCAAATTGCCGCCGGCTTTTGCAGCAATGAATACCCTTCGTCATATAGTTCCGTCGTTAACAAGTTTGTGGGGCATCAACCGGCCAAAGGCGAACAGCGTACTGACTGGAGGCGTCGGCCATTAACTAAGGCCCAGATTGATTATGCCCTGGAAGATGTCCGCTATTTATTGCCACTTCATGAGCGATTCACCCAACTTTTGGCAACGCTCGAACGTAGCGAGTGGTTCGCTGCCGAAATGCTTTCCTGGCAACAAGAGGTCATTTCTGCCAGTAGTCGCAAGGATTGGCGCCGCGTTTCGGGTATTGGAAAACTCAGCTCGCGGAGTCTCGCGATAGTTAGGGAGCTTTGGAACTGGCGACAGCAAGAGGCTGAAAGCCGCAATCAACCGCCACGAAGGATTCTTCGGGATGATCTCTTGGTAGAGATCGCCAAACGCAAGGTGGACTCTCCAGATCGCATCATGGGGATACGTGGCATTGAACGCACCCCTGCCAAGCGGAAGGCACAGGAACTGGCTGACTGTGTTAAGTGTGGCTTGGAAGGCCCCACAGAAAGACTCAATGGAGGAAACCGCAAAGTGGAGCTACCTTCTCAATTAAATCTGCTCGGGCAATTTCTCGCGCCGGCTTTGGGAACTATTTGCCGTCGTGCTGAGATTGCGACCAGTATGGTGGGCACCGCCTCGGACGTACGAGAGTTAATCGCTTATCGCATTGGACTTATCAACGGCGATCAACATATGCCCGCTTTAGCCCAGGGTTGGCGATCTGAAGTTGTGGGGAATGTCATCGACGAACTACTCGAAGGAAAGCGTTCGATCCGAATCAACAATGCTCGTGCAGAAGACCCGCTCGTATTTGATCGAGTTGAACCGGCTTAACGTGTGATTGCCCCAGATTTATCGTTGGAATAGGCCGATTTACCATCAGCCCAGCGATACTGGTCTTCGTAGAACTTTGTGGTCTCCTCTGCCGCCAGCTTGATGTCGAGTTCCTGGCAAGTTACCTCTGCTCGAAAGACATGAGTTCCTTCGCGTGCCGCGACAGCCCGAATTCGCAGCACCATTTCCTCTCCAGCCGGAAGCGTGTTTGGATGGATACTCACGCGGCCATCTCGAACCGTAAACTGAGCACCCTCGACGGCTGTGGGATCGATTCCTTCGGAGAACAAGCCGACTACCCCCACGTTGGGCGCCTCCGTGGTACCCCGATTACGAATGCGAATTTCGTAGATTGCGGTCTCGCCAACCGCGACTGGACCCTTGGGGTCGCTTACATCGAGCTTCAGGTCCGCCACAGCAATCACGTTGGTTTCGATTGAATTAGAAGCGCGTAGTCCGCCTCCTTCCGTTTGAGCGATTACCTCAAAACGATTTGTACCAGCCCGGGCAACCTCGCACCGGATTTGTAGGAACTGTGCGTCTCCGGCCTTGATCCCAGGAAGTTGCCAACCCAAGACTCCCGTAATCGCATCATGCCGATAGCCTTCGCTGGCGGAAGCAAGTTTGGCGCCGCTGGGAAGCTTTAATTGCACTGTTACCGGCTCGGTATCTGCCGTACCAGGATTGCGAATGCGAAAGTAATAGGACGCTTCGGTTCCAGCGTATTTTTCCTCACTGCCACGCCAATCGATTTCGAGTTCGGCTTTATGGCAGAGTACATTCTTGATCGCTTCGGACTTCAATCCTCCTGCTGCGGTGGCAGTTGCCTTCATGGACAACTCACCTGCTTCGCGAGCTGTGAGTTCAAGTTCGATTTCCTTAGAGCCACCTGCCGGCAAGGTGCCGACAGAATGAGAGCTAGCTGAATGTTCGTCCCCGCCAGGAGGAACCAGCTTGACGACAACGTTCTCTGCATTGCCGGTTCCAGGATTTCGAAGCGACAGGCGATAGCGTTGGGCCTTGTTGTAGAGCACCTCTTCCGGACCTCCCAAAGTCATTTCTAGCTTAGGTTCTTGCACCTCTACAATTGTCTGAGATGCAATCGGAGCGAGGGTCCACTGGACTGAGATATTCAGCGGTTTTCCACTGCGGGGTATGAGCTTGAGCGAGAGTGATTGGGACGAACGCCCCGCTAGGTTCTGCAACTGCCATTTGAGTATCCCTGCCGCTTGGGGGTCTGCTTGCTGGACAACACCACTCGTGGAAGTTGCTTCGACAACTTCGGCCCATTCCGGGATCTGGACTTCCGCTGAAAGCTCGCTCGCAGTGGTGTCGCTGGAGTTCTCCAGCGTCACCCGATAAGTTGCTTCGCGACCGATGAGAATCTGTCGTGGACCCTCGACTCGCGAACCAATCAAGGGTTGCTTGCTGCTAAAAAGTATGTTGCCACTCGCTGGCGGGTTGCTAGAAGCGATCCGTGAAACTGGCTGCTGACCTGGTTGATGAATGCCACTAAAGGCTCGCTCTGCCTGGCGATCTCGTATGGGGTTGAGAATCTCTCCATGAGAAGGAGATCGCAAATTCGAGTCCGCCTGTTGTTCCAAGAACTCCAACTGCTGGCGCCGGTCATCGATTGCTTTGGATGAATTAGTGCGGATTGAGGTTTCATTCCTGGGACGCGACACACCTGAAGAGCCACTCTGAGATTTACTAATCAATGCTCTCCGGAGATCAAATTCTTCGCTTCCATTCGATCTTGCCGTTGTCCGCTCGCTGTCGGCAGGCATTCGGTCGAAGGAGTCTTCTGGAATTGGTTCTTCAAATTCCACTTCTGATTCATCGAGTTCTGTTGCTAATAAATCCGCCAGGGCTTCCTGCAATTCATTCTCACGAGTTGTGCTGGGTGACTTACGGCTGTTTTCCACTTCTGGAGTACTGGCAGAACTACTTCCCCGTCGAGGCGAGGCGTTGAATACTTCATCTCCCAATTCATACTCATTGCCGCGATGCCCTGGGTCCGCATTCCGGTCAAAGATTCCCTTAGGAAGTAAATCGCCCTGTTGCACGCGTCCAGTGGAGGGAGATCGAGTCGGTTGCCGCGAGTTGCGATTGGCAGCATTGCGATTACTTGTGGTGCGATTTCCGGCAGAAGCCCGAGCGGTGTGATCCGACTCATCATTCTTTGAGCTCTGATCGCGGACAAAGACACTCTTTAATTGGCCTAAGCGATCAATCAGTGTTGATCCACCAGACCTATTGGTGGGTGTTTGGGCAGAACTCAAAGTCCTAGTGCTGACTAGAATTCCAACTAGAGCAATACCGAATAACAATCGTCGAGACATTTTTCGCTTCCCTGCGCATGGAGATAGATAGAGTCTGCCCCCAGCACTTCCTTGACCTTATCGGCAATGACGCCTGGATAAAATGAGCTGAACTTCAGAGAAAATCCGGTCGAGTAGAGTAGGAAATCCGGAGGGCCTGGAAAAGGCCGATCTGCTAGCGAGAAGCAGTAGTAGCAGGTCGAGATTCGTTCGTTACCTCGAAACCAAGATCGCGAATCATCGCATAATCGGCCTCAGGCAATTGGCCTTTCGTGGTGAGATAGTCTCCCACAAAAATCGAATTCGCTGCGTAGAGGCCCAGTGGCTGCAAGCTACGCAGGCGCAGCTCTCGGCCCCCGGCGATGCGAATCTCACGATCAGGATTCACTAAGCGAAACATTGCTAGCACCTTCAAGCAGTAGTTGGGTGTAAGTTCTGTCTGTCCCGCCAGTGGTGTACCCTCGATGGGATTGAGGAAATTGACGGGAATGGATTCGACTCCTAGTGCCCTCAATTCGAGAGCCATATCCACCACATCCCGGGGAGCCTCGCCCATGCCGATGATTCCCCCAGAACAAAGTTCCATGCCGGCCTTCCGTACAGCTTGCAGCGTTTCGATTCGATCTTGGTATGTGTGAGTCGAGCAAATTTCGCCATAGTATTCGCTTCCCGTGTTCAAATTATGATTCACCCGGTCAACACCGCAGGCTTTCAATCGCTCGGCCTGCTCAGAGGTCAAAAGCCCCAGACAAGCACAGACATCCAGCTTGTAATGCTGCTTTATCGCAGGGATAAGTTCTTCAACTGCTGCCATTTCCCGCTCGTTTGGTCCGCGAGCTGAAATGACGATGCAATAAGTCTTAGCGCCCCGTTCGGCAGCCGCTTGTGCCCCAGCAAGGATTTGCTCTCGATTGAGGAGATTGTATCGCGGGATTTCCGCCTCAGAGACCTTGGACTGGGAACAGTAGCTGCAGTCTTCCGGACAGAGTCCGCTCTTGGCGTTCATTAAGAAATAGAGTTGGACGGTCTTGCCGAAGTAGTGCTGTCGAACGCGGAACGCCCCATGCAAGAGGTCTAGGACCTCTTCATCAGGGCATGCCAACACATCCGCGGCCTCAGATTTAGATAGCTCATCTCCCTTCAGAACACGAGTGGCCAGGGCCTGCCAAGTGGTTTCAACTGAGGATTTTTGACAGGTCGTGGAAGGTTTGGCGGGGGCTGCATTCGTCATAAGTTAGCTCACATTTAATGAAAGAGACGCTTTTTACTCCTATGTAGTATGCAAACCAACGCCTAATTCGCAAGGTGGAATCACCAAACCCCAACTAGCCTTCGACGCCCCAAACCGTCAAACTAGGGATATGGGATACCATTTAGTTCGCTACAGCTTGCTAGGACACGTCGGGCGTTTTGCGTCGGTCGATGCGACCCGCTACCCTCGCCAGACCCGGGTGATCGTCCGCAGTCCGCGGGGTCTAGAAATCGGCGAAATCCTGGCTACCCCTGAGCCTGAGGCCAGTTTCATCCAGGAGGCCGCCGCCGAGGGTCAAATCCTGCGACGCGTCACCATAGAGGACGACCTTCTGCTTGCCCGCCTGGAAAAGCACCGCCACGAGGCCTTTGCCGCCTGCAGCGACCTGTTGGCGTCAGAAGCGGTCCCCGCCGTACTCGTCGACGTGGAGCATCTCTTCGACGGCCAGGGCCTCTTCTTTTATTTCCTCGGCGAGGTCCCTAGCTCCGCCACTGGGGTCATCGAGCGTCTAGCCGCCACTTACGAAACTAAAGTTGAATTCCGCAAGTTCACCGAGACGCTCACCGAAGGCTGCGGCCCCAGTTGTGGTACCGAAGAGGCCATGGGCCAAGGGGGCTGTGCAAGCTGTACCTCCTGCGCCGTGGCAATTGCGTGTGGCACCAAACACTAGACTGCTCACGAATTATCGGCGCCTAGAATCTCCCCATACTGATATCCTTTCGGGCTGATCACATCTATACCGAGGCGACAAGATTCTGGCCCCCAACTACGCCGACTTTGTGTTTGCCCAAGGGAAAGTGAATTTCTGAGAATTATTGGAGTAGATTGTGCGAGCGTCCTCGTCAGGTTACTTGACAAATCTGGACGACACAAAGTGTTCCGAAATACTCTTCCCAATTGTTTGGGGCTGCACTCGAATCATACTAGCAAACGTTGCTAGACAGTCTCCGAGCGCGAAATAGCTGAAGCAATCGGGAATGAACTTTATCAAGCGCAATCGAATTATTGTGCGTTGCCATCGGCAAGGCGAATTGGGATCGGTTGAAAATTACCAGATGTTCTTGAAAAGATATCGTGAGCACCTGCCGTCAGTCGAGGCGATTTCAGGGAGATCAATTTCTGCAAGAAGAAGGATTGCGACCAGCCCGCATAAGCCGGCGCGAAGTGCTTTGCAAGACACTATAGATGGTTTCGTTTGTGAGGTCCGCCTATTGCCAAAAGAGAAAGAACAACTCGGCTATAGAATCCATTAAACCTAGTTTCAGGCCAAACTATCGCGAAAAATCAAAACCTTATATCCAGTATGTTGCTCGGGATAATTGGATCTGGGGATGATCTCACCATCGGTCGTTAATCACTGTGTAAAATCGTAACTATTGCCAGGGAAAATGGTTAGTTTCGCACTGATTGAGAGGTTTCTCGGACCGCCCAGATTTCCGCTCTATATCGCTCGTGGATGGTATAGGGATTGATGCGAGTGGGCTTGTCAGCTCCCAGCGGGGCTTAACGGGGGATTTTTTCGAACAAAAACTCCGGGCGATATATTGATTTGGGATGTTGCCGGAGCCGTCGACCTACTCCAGAGAATACTGGTATGCCCACTTGGCATCACTTCCCAGATCTCAAGTCTTTTTCCACTTCATCGCCAACTCGACCATTCGATGGAACTGATGTAGGATAAGTGTTGTATTACGGCAATCACCGACCACATAGTCGTCGTTTCAAGTACTGCGCTGAGGACCCTGTTGGTTGGTAGCCAAGCGACTTTTTCACGAGGTGGTTTGTCATGTCTAAGCCTACTTCCAACCATCCGCTGCATCCCAGGGGTACGAACGCCCGCGTACTGCTCACTAGTGTCTTCGGGCCTTACGCCCAAGACGACGCCTACGGCAGTCGGCTCATCAATCCGATGGAGCTTTACCACAATCAGGTAACCCGAGTGCAGCAAGGCTTTTCACTACGCACTTTCAATCGCTCGTGGGGTCTGATGCTGATTCAAGTCAATCTGCAAGCCCCTTGTACGTTACTCGATTTCCCTACGGAAGCACGATTCGTTGAGGAACTCAAAACCAACCAGTACGACATCATTGGCATTAGCTCGATCATGACCAACTTGCTCAAGGTTCGCCGCATGTGCAAGCTAATACGCAAGCACCAACCGACCGCAACGATTGTGGTCGGTGGGCACATTGCAAATCTCTCGGTGTTGCCGAAGTACGCCGACGTAGATCATATCGTTCGGGGGGATGGAGTACGATGGATGCGTAAGTTCCTCGGTGAAGATGAGCATCAGCCCATTCGACATCCCGTGGTACGTGCAAATATTGGTTCACGAATCATGGGCGTCATTCTGCGCAATCATCCGGGTGACGACTGCGCGACTTTGATCCCATCAGTCGGCTGCCCGATAGGCTGCAATTTCTGCTCGACCTCAGCGATGTTCGGGGGTAAAGGCAAATTCATTGAGTATTACCAAACCGGTGATGAACTCTATGAGATCATGTCCGAACTAGAATCATCCCTCTGCGTGAAATCTTTCTTCGTCATGGATGAAAATTTTCTCCTCGACCAAAATCGTGCTTTAGGACTGCTGGAGCGAATTGAGAAACATGGTAAACCCTGGTCACTTTATGTCTTCAGCTCGGCCAATGTCTTGCAGAAATACACCATGGAGCAATTGGTTGCACTGGGTGTCTCGTGGGTTTGGCTCGGGCTTGAAGGCAAAGGGTCCCAGTACACAAAGCTCTCAGGCACCGATACGGTCCAGTTTGTAAAGGTGCTCCGAGATCACGGGATTCGTGTCCTGGGATCGAGCATCATCGGACTGGAAGACCACACGCCTGAGAACATTGACGAAGCCATCGAACATGCCGTGAGTCACAACACAGAGTTTCACCAGTTCATGCTCTACACTCCGATTCCCGGCACTCCTTTGTTCAGCGAGCATGAGGCGAATGAGTCGCTCAAGAGTTTAGGGGATGTTTCCATCGCCGACATTCACGGGCAACACATATTTAACTACCATCATCCGCACATCAAAGATGGCCAAGAGACGGAGTTTTTGCTCCGTGCATTTCGTCGTGACTTTGAAGTCAACGGCCCCAGCGTGGTCCGCATCGTCCGGACAGTTCTGCGTGGCTGGCTTAAATACAAGAATCACCCTGATCCGCGTATCCGTGCGAGGTTTGCCCACGAGGCAACGAATCTTCCGGTCCGCTATGCGGGAGTCCTCTGGGCAACTCGGCGCCAGTATCGCGATAATCCTCAGTATGTCGCTCAGATCAACGAGCTGCTGGAAGATCTATATGGCGAGTTCGGATGGCGTTCGCGTCTTGCTGCCCCCATTGCCGGGCGCTATTTGTACCACAAGCTCCAAGAGCAACAGAAACTGCTCGAAGCGGGTTGGACCTATGAACCGCCAACATTTTATGAAACGAATTACCCAGCTGGGCCTCCTGACTCCAAGCAGATCCAAAGCGTCTTGGCATGCAGCAAAGGCCGTTCTATTTCAGCTGTTCAAGTGATCAAAGCCGAGCCGGAACCAAAACAAGAATCGCCGACTCTGGTGGCTTCCCCTTCGAAATATACTGATGAGAAAGTGATTCACGCGCCCTGACTGCATGGGTTGAAGTGTGGGCGTGAATCTTTGGGCACACTCCCACTTACCGAAGCAGATCCCTCATTCCTGTTCGTCGTAAACTGCGATGAGGTGGCTAGACTTCCCTACGCCTCTGGCCACAGGCAATTATATCTCATAAAGCATTCAAGATACTTGCCGTCTCTTAGTTTGATAAAACATCTACTATTTTCGTTGCCGACACCTATTTTTGGACGATTGGATTCACTCAAGTCGCCAAGTAATGACACCAGTAATCCACTTTGCGTTCACACGGAATAGCAGACAGCCGAAAGTTTGTTGAAAACGCTGGGATCAAATGATCCTCATCGGAGCCTGAAAACGGCCATACCATGATTCTGAGATGTATTCCATCTCCGTGTTCAATATTTCTCCACGCGGATCCGTCTCGGCCTCGAGTAGCAGCGGGTAGCAGCAGATAGCAGACTACTGGGTTGCCTATCCTTCCACACTTCGCCATTGTAGAATAACCTTTGTTTCGCATTGCAAAAAAGCTAGCGGGATTCTACCCTCCCGCACGGACTTTCTTCCCCTAACCTCTAGCCTCTAACCACTACCCTCTATGCTTCGCTACTGGACCGCCGGCGAATCGCACGGCAAAACACTGATTGCCCTGGTGGACGGTTTCCCCGCAGGGGTGACAGTCGATACTGACGCAATCGACGTGGAACTCAAACGCCGCCAGGGTGGCTATGGCCGTGGAGGACGACAACGGATCGAGACCGACAAGGTTGATGTTCGCACGGGAATCTGGCACGGGGTTACACTAGGAAGCCCGATCGCGTTGGAGGTGGTCAATCGTGACTACAAACTTGAAAGGCTTGATGACCTGCCACGCCCACGGCCTGGACACGGTGATCTCACTGGAGCGATGAAGTTTCTCGGCAGCATTCGCGGCGTGTTGGAGCGAGCCTCGGCCCGTGAGACGGCCGTTCGCGTTGCAGCAGGAGCCCTGGCCAAACAATTGCTCGCGGCATTTGAGATCACCGTTTTCGGTTATGTGACGGAAGTCGGTGGTGAACGGATTGAGCCGATTGAAGGAACTCTCGACGAGCAACGCTCGATCCGCGATCAGAGTGAGTTGTATGGATTGAACCTGGACCGGGATCCTGCGATCAAGGCACTCATCGACCGAACAGGCAAGGACGGTGACACTCTCGGAGGGATCATAGAAGTACGTGTCGATGGCGTCCCCTTTGGATTGGGGACACACGCCCAATGGGACCGCAAGCTCGATGGTCGACTGGCTCAAGCGGTGATGGCTGTTCAGGCGATCAAAGGAGTCGAGATCGGCATGGGTTTCGAGGCCGCTCGGCGTCCAGGGTCCCAAGTACACGATCCGATTCACTATGACGAAAGTAAAAAGGACACCCCCAACCTGGGCTATACGCGACCATCAAACAATGCCGGGGGCCTGGAAGCCGGCATGACCAATGGCCAGCCGATCGTGATTCGTGCTGCCAAGAAGCCGATAAGCACGTTGGCAAAGCCCCTCGAATCAGTAAACCTCGACACCAAAGAACCCGTAGAAGCCAGCTACGAACGAAGCGACGTTTGTGCGATCTCAGCGGCCAGTGTAATCGTCGAAAATGTCGTGGCATTTGAGATCGCCTGCGCGGTGGTCGACAAATTCGGCGGCGACAGTTTGTCGGAGATGCTGGGACGCTATGAAATGTTTTTGAAAATGGCCCGCGAACGATAAAAACTCCAACCGCCTACTAATTACTATTTTCCACTTAGGGAACAAGGATGTTCTCGATGCATGAAAGAACTCAGCGCCGTGTTTGCCGCGCCGTATACGTTCTCGCGTGCATTGTGCCGACGGTATTCTCAGTCGTTGGCGTGCTCTACTTTCATCGCCCGTGGCAGGAGCAGGACTGGCAACGTGTGCTGGAGAATAACCTGCACATTCGCTCCAGCATTTCAAAGGTGACTGCACCCTCTCCCGGAGAACGGCAACTCTTCGCAGTCCGCCTCGCTGATTTGCAATCAGATTCCACTCTCGCCACGGTCGATAAGCTGCACTTGCTGTCTGACCATTCAATCTTTGCAGATCAGATCGAATTATCTTGCAATAAGATGGACGATCTGACAAGAACATTGCAGGGCTGGCTCTCCGATGCTGAACTTCCCTCAGTAACTATCAAAGTAGACAAACTATTATTCGCGCGAAGTGCGAGCCAGGTTTTCGAATTGGCCAATGTGGTGATAGTCATTAAGGATATGAAAGCGTTGGATCGCAAGTTGATCGTCCAGGCCGACGTGGTAACTGCTGAAGCAGAGCGTGGGCACTTGCGATTTCAAGTTGAGCGAGCAGAAAACGGTAGCTGGGATTTGTCCCTCGACTGCCGAGAGGGTCAACTACCTGCTTGGTTCTTCGCGGATTTAATCCCAGGGGCGTCCAGATGGAACGCCGCCAATTTTACAGGCGCATTACAACTTCATACTGCCCAGGACTCCACAGAGGGAACTTTGCAAGGGACATTCTCACCAATCGATTTGCAAGAGTGGCTCGGCAACGATTCTCCGCACACGTTGCGTTCTACAGCGAGCCTGCAGTTTGAGACTCTCCACTTGCAGAAGCACCGCATCAGTGATGCAAAAGGGTCGCTCGAATCGGAGGCTGGCCAGATCAGCAGCTCTCTTACCACGGCACTGAGGAAGTCACTATTCTGCGTAGCAGGAAAAAAACTCTCTATAGCTCATGCCGCCGACGGACTATCATTTGAGAAGCTGGCCTGTAAATTCCAAATGAGTTCTGCTGGACTGACAGTCACAGGCAACTGTTCTGTCCCTTCGTCTGAAACGTCAGGATGTCTCATCCTAAGCGACGGCGAACCCATATTGTTGCAACCAACCTATTCCAATCTGCCTTTGCCTTACTTCGTACAAGTCTTTTGTCCTCTAGATAAGTATTGGCTCCCTGGGATGCGTAAGGCAACAGAGTTGGCTGAGGCCTTGCCCATGCCCGAGAGTGAGAATCTAAAGAAATAGTCTTCACGACTATTTCTCAAAAATATCGATCACACAATCCATCTTCCCGATGCCCTTGTCCGAAGCCCGACGACCGATTTCCGCATGCCGCATCGTAGCGGCCTGATGTGCCAAGAAACGTGCCGGGCTGACCGAGTCAGCCCTCACGAGATCAGACAACAGTTCCTCGGCATGTGTGAATTCTCCTGCCTCGTAGTTCCGGAGGGCATGGGAGTATTGATCTAACCGAGCCTTAACCTCCGCAGAAAAGCTTGCAGGATAAACTGCGAAAAGTTCCACCGGTTGTTCCAGCCCAGGGAGTCGCGCCGTACAAACTCGAAGAGAGAAAAAACGGTTCGATAACTTCTGCTGTGTTGGCCCGGTTATAAGGAGCGGTGTCTCGAGTTGTTTGGTGGCGGCCTGCACGCGGTTGGCTAGATTAACATTGCTTCCGCGGGGACCGTATTTCAGGCGGAACTTTGTCCCTGCATTGCCAACTAGCACCTCCCCTGTGTGGATGCCAATGCCCATTTCCAAGGGAACCTGCATTGTAGGAAGCCATTGCTCGGAAACTCGTTTTAGAGCGTCGAACATGGCTAGTGCTGCTCTGCATGACAAGTCTGCTTGCTCAGCCTGGTCAATTGGAGCGTTCCACATTGCGAGTAATCCGTCGCCATAATAGTCGACGACAATCCCCGCATGATCGATCACAGCGGCAGTAAAAACTTCCATCACATCCCCCAGCAATCGATAACACTCGGCGGGAGGCAATGTCTCGGCCAACGAAGTGAAGCCTCGAAGATCGGAAAACAGCAGCGTTACCTCGCGCAGCTGACCAGCAAGACACTCGGGATGGCGCTGAATATGCCCGACAACAGTTGGCGAAAAGGCTTGTTCCAATAACACACGGGTCCGTGCCGCCACCTTTTCTAGCTCGATGCGAGCGATACCCACGGCTACTGACTCGGCCAGCACTTGTAACATGCGTGCTTCGAAAGGCCGAATACCCCTCCGCCGATTGGATCCGTAATTATTGCGAACGCCATAAATGCATCCGATCAATTCGCCGGAAGAATCAAGAACTGGTGCGAGTGCCACAGCTTGCGTGTCAACAACTCCCGCTACGTTCGGCAGACTTGATTGATAACAAGCCACCGGATTGCCCGCGAGCATTCTCAAAACCGTCTCATCCGGCCGCACTTTTCCACTGACCGCACAGCCATCGTTTGCCAGCTCGTGCCACGATCCGCCGTGAGGCTGACTTGCATAACTCAAAACGCAGGCCGCATCGAGTCCAATCGTTTCGATGGCGAATCGTACGGCATCTAAAAAAAAAGCCGGTGAATCCGCCGATGCTCGATGCAACTGGGAAATGGCAGTTAGCCATTTGTTCCAGGTGAGCGACGAGGGACCCTCAATCGGCGTAGCATTGCCAAGATGTGGAGAGAAATTAGCGAGCGCAGCCTTACCCAGCAGAGGAGCAAAGTCGTGCGTGAAAGGAGGGGGCGAAGAGTCGAGCATCGTGGCTGCCATGCAGGCTCAGGAAAACAAGGGGTTCAGCGCTGAACAGCCCCTATGAGAAGGTAGGTTATTCCCTGCTCCAACCCTGCCCTCACGGTCCGCAGAATCAATACCACCCTCCGCTAGCTATGATGGCGATTTGTTCTCGACACACCTCGCAGGTTGCGAAATAATGCCGCTTCCCTAGTCTTCCGCCGATGCAGGAAGGCAAAATGACTCAAGACTTGCAAGGATGCAACGTGGATTGGCAATCGCTAGGAATCGTTTCAGGAGCCGCCCTGATTGGGGTGAGTGGCCTGGAGGCGCTTGCTACCATCGTGGGGAACCGATCCAGGACAAGCAGGCTTCGTCGTCGTTACCAAGATCAGCGCACTAGATTTGAGAAGCAACTAGCAGGTGAGCTGAAGTATGCTAGAGCTACCAAGCCAATCTACCGTGCCTGGGCTGGTGAAAGGCCCTTTCGTGTAGCAGCTATCGTGGATGAGGCTGTCGGCTACAAGAGTTTCTACCTAGTTGCCGCCGATGGCCGAGCATTACCACGATTCGAGCCAGGGCAATATCTGACCTTTAGTTTGCCCGTTGATCCACACCGAAAGCCGATCGTCCGCTGTTATTCGCTTTCCGATCGCCCCCGCGAAGATTACTACCGCGTTACCATCAAGAGGTCGGAGTCTCCACTCGAAAGAGCTGACCTGCCGTCTGGCCAAGGGAGCAGCTATTTTCACCATCGTGCGAAGGTTGGCAGCGAGCTGAAGGTGCAAGCACCACAGGGAGCTTTTTTTCTCGATCCTACCGACCATTTACCCATCGTGCTCATTGCGGGTGGCGTCGGTATCACTCCCCTCTTGAGCATGGCCAGTTCCATCGTCCATGAGCGAAGCTCCAGGAGCGTGTACTTCTTCGCTGGATTTCGAAACAGCAGTGAACACCCTTTTAAGAAGCAGATCGCATCGCTTGCCCAAGCCGAGAATATTCATAGCGACATCACCTACTCACGACCTTTGGCCGATGACAGGTTGGGCCGAGATTACCAATATCAGGGTCACATCAGCATTGTCCGCCTGCGACAGTTGCTCCCCTCTAGTAACTTTCGCTTTTATCTCTGCGGGCCTGCAGGCATGATGGAGCAACTTGTGCCAGGCTTATTGAATTGGGGAGTCCCAGAAAAGCACATACACTTCGAGGCATTCGGCCCGGCGTCGGTAAAAAGCTTGCACAAAAAAGGCAATACACTTTGCCAACCCTGTCGTGTCGAGTTTACCAAGTCGAACACCGAACTACTGTGGAAAGGTGATTTCTCGGATCTCTTGGACTTGGCCGAAGATGCGGGACTGGTACTTGATTCTGGGTGCCGTGCGGGCAACTGCGGACAATGTCTCGTGAAGGTTCGTAGCGGCAAAGTCGCCCACAGCAAGACACCGGGTGTTCCGCTGGGCGACGATGAGTGCCTCACATGCATCGGACAGCCTCAGGGTGAAGTGGTACTGGACGCTTAAATGGATCATTGTCTCGCCAAAATCAGAACGAAACACGAGTGGCATTGTCAGAAGGCAATGCTTCGTTGTTTTGCATCGTGCTTGTATTTGTACTGTTCTGCCTCTCTAGTCGCCGCCGAAGCCGAAAATCAGATTTATCAAATCATCAGTGACCCCGCCGAAATGCTGGGGCCCGACTCCTGTACGAAATGCCATGAAAATGAGATGCAAGCCTGGCATGCTACACCACACTTCACCACCTTCGACTCGCTGCATCGCAAAGCCGAGGCAAAAGCCATTGCCGATCGGTTGGGACTTGGCAGTGTGAAACGCAATGATACCTGCGTCAATTGTCATTACACTCAGCAACAGGTTGACGAGCGGATTCGTGTGGTCGCAGGAGTCTCCTGTGAATCGTGCCATGGAGCGGCAAGGGACTGGATCGCCTTACATAACGATTACGGTGGACCAAACGCCACCAAGGAATCTGAAACTCCTGAACACCGCCAAGAACGGATCGAGACCAGCGTTCAGGCGGGAATGAATAACCCAACCAATCTGTATCTCATCGCGCGGCAGTGCCTTGCTTGCCACACGACTCCGAATGAAGCGTTGGTAAACGTCGGAGACCACGCGGCTGGGAGCAAGGAATTCGAACTGGTGTCCTGGTCCCAAGGGATGGTACGACACAACTTTCTGCGCACGGGGGGAGCGGCGAATGCCCAATCAGCTCCTGAACAACTCCGCGTGATGTACGTTGTCGGCGTTCTGGCCGATCTCGAAGCAAGTCTCCGCGCCACCGCACAGGCCACTTCCAAAGCCCCCTTCGGCATAGCCGCGGCCCAACGGGCGGCCGGTCTGAAACGTAAGCTCTACGACATCAGCCAACGCGTCAGCGATCCCCATATCGACGATGCCCTGCATGCCGCATTAAGCGTACCGCTGAAGCTCAACCACAACGCCGAGCTCACGGCCGCCGCTGATTCTGTCGGGAAGGCAGCCTATAACTTTGCCGCTCAAACAGATGGCAGCTCACTCGCCGCAATCGATCCGCTCTTACCCGCGCCAGCCCAATACAAGACTAAATAGACCGCGAGACACTTATGTCGTTGTTAGAAGTAGCCGTCGAGCGACCACAACGCTGGGATGCACCCTTTGGCAATGCCATGGGTGATGCCGAAGTCGATCAACTCCTTGAGCTGGATCCCTTCTACGAGATGGACACGTCGGCGTTTCCTTCGGCCTTGCCCCTGCGAGAGATCCTCAAGAACGACACTCGAATCAATTACTACCCCAGCGGAGGCATCATCGTCCGCGAGGGGGACTACGGTAACAGTGCATTTCTCGTCTTGCGAGGTCGAGCGCAGGTGGTGCTATCGGGACTCGATCCCGAATTGCTTGGTAGGCAACCAAACCAAAAACAAGGTTTCCTGAAATCACTCGTCCGCATGTGGCGTAGCCCAAAACTGCCAGAAGTTCGTCAGGCAATCCGTGCGAGACAGGATTTTGTCGACGACAATATCGAAGAGGTGGCCGATCTCACCCAGACTCGAGTCTTTCTGCAAGATGTGCCACGAGTCTTGGGTGACTCTCGCACGGTGACGCTCAAGCCGGGCGAAATATTCGGAGAACTTGCCGCACTTACTCGTACACCTCGTACGGCAACGGTGTTGGCTGAAGGGGAAGCGTGGCTTCTAGAAATCCGTTGGCAGGGTTTGCGCGATATGATGCGACACACTGATTCGCTCCGTCAACACGTCGAACAGCTCTACCGTCAGAACAGCTTGCGGGTCCATCTCCGTGAAACGCCTCTCTTGTCGCAGTTGCCCCCCGATGCCTTGGAGAAGGTTGTCGCGGATACCGTCTTCGAGTCACATGGCAACTTTGAATGGCACGCTACCTTTGATGTTTCTCGTCAGATGCGGCCTGAAGCAATCGTCACTGAACCATTGATTGCGGAAGAGGGTTCCCCTTGCGATGGCATCCTGCTGGTCCGTTCGGGCTTTGCCCGGTTGAGTCACCATTTTGGAAGCGGACATCGCACGGTTGCCTACTTGGGCAAGGGGCAGGTGTTCGGACTTAGCGAGGCGATTCAGTCCGCCATGGGAAGTGAAATAACCTCGTTAACTCATTCCATGCGGGCACTCGGCTACGTCGACGTGCTGCGCATCCCTCAGCAAGTACTCTCAGAGCATGTTTTCCCGTACTGTTCGCGAGAGTCGTTGGCTGAAGTTGCTATGAAGCACGCAGTCTCCTGCACCACGGAGCATTGCCAGTCTCGTGACGGGCAACTTGGCGATGAACAACCGCGAATCGATACCCCGCTCTTGGAATTCCTGGTCGAGCGACGGCTTATCAATGGCCAACAAGCTATGGTCATTGATCTCGATCGTTGCACACGATGCGACGATTGTGTGCGGGCATGTGCCGCGACCCACGACAACAATCCCCGCTTTGTTCGCCAGGGCCAGCGCCATGGGCCGTTCATGATTGCTCAGGCCTGCATGCACTGTGCGGACCCGGTCTGTATGATTGGCTGTCCCACGGGAGCAATTGGTCGCGATATAGCCACTGGCATCGTGCGGATCAACGACCTTACTTGCATTGGTTGCAGCACGTGTGCCAATAGCTGTCCTTATGGCAATATTAACATGGTCGAGGTCCGCGACACGAGTGGAGCCATTCTTGTCGACCAAAATACCCAGCAGCCGATCCACAAGGCGACCAAATGCGACCTGTGTGCTGATCAGGTCGGTGGGCCAGCGTGTCAACGTGCCTGTCCCCATGACGCGCTGGTGCGTATGGATTTGGGAAACTTGGCTCAACTTTCTGACTGGGTCAGTCGCTGAAACTTCCGCAGCATACTTCGCTCAACTGGGGATCTTTTCGGATGAAGCATCCGCCGGGCGACCGCGGCATGCGCGAAGCCAGCAATCTTTGCTCGCTTCTGCGCACCGGGGCAGGGGTTTTGTCACGGTCTTTTCGTAGAATTCTTTTTTTACAAAACAAAACTCCCTCTTTTTCTATTAGTCATGCTCGCTTCAACTCATTGGCAGGACACGACTTACGTGGCATACGACTCCTTAGGTTTTTGTGAGTTTTGTAACACAAAACTATGGCTCCGCGTGACAAAACTAAATCGCTTTGCGCAATCGAAGGTCAGGTACTCTACCGACGGATCTCTAGCCCAGTCGCTGCGAGCGAGGTGGCTACCTGAGCTAGAGTGGAAAGGGTTCAATTGTCAAAGATCTGCGCAGCACGAACGTGGGCCACGGCAACTTTTGCAAGGCTGATTCTAACAAATCGCGCGGCCAAAAACTTGCGCAAAGTTACGACAAACTGTAGGAACAAAAAAAACCGCTAAATACCCCCAGGTTTCGGAGCCACCCCACTGCGATGAAACCAACGCATACTTTACTCGGATGAACCTCATCTGGCTGGGTAGAAAGAGGCAAGCCAGGGCGTCTACGTCAACGGCAGAGAAACGCCCCCGACCATTCACTCAAGTCCGGTACTTCCCCCCCGAAGGAGGGTGTTTTAGGGCGTCAAGGCCACATCCCTATGTAGCGGCGGTCGATAGAACCGTTCCTGTAAGAGTCTGTCAAGTTAGAAAAGACAAATGTGGTAACTTTCCATTTTGCCGGCGACTGTGCTCGAAGTTTCGCCAGCGACGAGAGCAGTAAATCACGGCATCCCCCGCGTGATCCAAGGCCCCAGCCACCGCGTGGCGTAGACCGGCAAGCAACCCCACAGCTTGATCGGCAAATTGAACTTGCCTCCCGCGCGTCGTAGCGCCTCGGGCGAACCGCGGCGCAAATAGTGCTGCACGGCCGCAGGCTGAGGTTTTGCGCCAAAGCGTTTCTTGAACGTGTAGACACTGGAACCGACAGTCGGACGCCCGAAATCAAAGAGTCGATTGCCGCGCTGCTGCGCGCGCAGTAACGCCTGCCAATGCAGCCAGGTGTTGACGCCGGTGGAACGCAACTCGGTAAGCGAGGCGCTGCGGTGTATCTCGGAGAACCCCTGACCATGTAGCACCATCGCCGCCGCGACCGGTCGATCTAGCTGCCGCACGACGATCAATTCGGCCCGCTGCGGAAAGCAAGCCAGAATCCGCTCGAACAACACCATGCTATCGGTGGGCGTTCCGAAGTCGCGCATGCGCCGGGTGTAGATCGTGTAAAATTCGTCGAGAATTTCCACGCCCCCCCAAGTCCCACGAAACGACAATTTCTCCGCCTTGCGGACCTGATTACGAACTTTGGTGCCGACTTGGTCCCACAGCAGGCCTTCGTCCGCAGGCAACTCCATCAGCATATGGGCTTTGTCGGTGACCACGTGTTCCAGTTGCGCATGTGGTATCAAACGCTGGTGGCGCAATTCAAGAAAATCGACGTTCAAATCGTCGGCGAGCGCAATGGCTTGATCCACCAAATCGAGCGCCGTCGCGGGATTGTCCGCACAAACACCCCCGCTACTCACATGCGGGAGGCTCACCAGAAACCGTCCGAAGAGTGGACCGGCCACCAGTGCCAAAGGGAGTATCCCCCTGACTTGCCCACCATAAATCGCTTCCAAACAGTAGGGCACATGCCCTCGCCCTTCAGCCAAGATCAACAACCACGAGGGATCACGATTCAGCGGTCCCGCACCCTGACGCGCGAGAAATTCTTGCCAATAGCTCAGCCGCGTGCGCAGTTCGTTATGGGCCACAACATTGATTAGAGGTTGTGTGCCAAACGCTTTCTCGATGACATCGATGTGACCCATACTGAAAGATTGCCAGGACGTGGGGAACCGATCAGAACTCACAATCCTTCTAGTATAATCTGGATGAATTCTTGATGGTGGCCTTCTCAGCGCATTATTTCAGCGTTTTTCTGAGCCATCACCGGATTCCCGCCGACCACCTCGCAGGCGGTTTCGCAGTGCAGACTCGTCGATCATCAATCCAACTGACTGATAGGAGAATTGATTCCCGCCGCTACAAACGAGCACTAATTAGAATTGCACTGGTCGGCCCCATATCACCAGCAAGCTGCTTGAGCCTTTAACCCCCAGCACAAGATAGCGGCGAAGATAACGGGACATTCTACTCTCATTTCGGAGAGAAATCGGGGCAGATCGTTTTTTTAAAACCGTTCTGCCCCCTTTTTCTTCCAACGCGTTAGGTGACGCTACCAGCCCTTAAGTCAATAACTCATACTCCGCGTCTCGAACAATACCCGGCTTAGGTATCGGGTAACGACCGTCGGCGTCGGGCATCACTGGGGCGGGGCCGTTGGGAGTAAAGTCGGCGATGTTTGGCGCGAGTTCGTGCGGCCAATCGAGCGCCTGCTGGAAGGTAATTTCCTGGCCCGTGTGTGCCGCAATGCGGCCCATATTGCCGACGAGGCTGGCTTCGACACCGCGGGGGACTTCGTTGTAGGGACGATCGTTGACGATCGCATCGACGAGGTCTTGCCACTCAAGTTGGTAGGGGTTCTGTTCTGGCTGAGGATAGGCCCAAACGATATCCCGGCGATTTTGCCGTTGGCCACTGAACGTGCGAACCTTGCCTGGTGTATGGCCTGCCTCGCTGACGATGGCCGATCCCTTGCTGCCATGGACGGTGCTCGACATGTCGTTGCGACAGCCGGTCATGGTGCGGCCGTCGAAAAAGAATTTGGAACCGTCGTCGAAAGTATACTCGACAGCATATACATCGAAGTTTTGATCGACGTATTTATCGCGATATTCCCGACCGCCAAGGGCTTGGGCTTTAACGGGCCAGGCATTCTTCATCCAGCAGACCTCGTCGATCTGATGAATATAAAAGTCACTGAACAAGCCACCGCTGGCCCATAAAAAGCTGTGAAACCGTTCGATCTGCCACATCAATTCATCACGATCAGCAGGTTTGGCCGTTGAGAAACACGAGCCAACTGGGCCGTGCATTCGATAGGCCCGCATGGCAATCAAATCGCCAATCTCTCCGTCGGCAATTCGCTGGTGTAATTCTTGCCGCCCGCGACAGTGACGAACCATGAGCCCCACGCCGCATTTAAGATTCTTGGCATCGGCTTGAGCAGCAAGTTCATTCATCTGCTTGGCAGTGATACCATCGGCAACAAGAGGCTTTTCCATGAACACATGGAGGCCTCGTTCAATCGCATACTGAAAGTGGAGAGGTCGAAACGCAAGTGGCGAAGCGAAGATAGCAATGTCGCCAGGACGCAAAAGGTCCATTGCCTTGCGGTACGCGTCGAATCCAACAAACCGTTGATCTTCGGGGACATTGACCTTGTCGGGGTCGCTTTCAGTGAACTTCGTAATTTCCTCGTGACTGGAAGCAAGACGATGCTCGAATACGTCGGCCATGGCGACAAGTTGCAATTCAACGTTGTCGTTCTTCACGTATAGTGCATCTCCAGCAGCACCGGTTCCACGCCCCCCACAGCCGATGAGGGCAAGTTGAATCTTATTGCCTGCACCTTCAGCAGCGTGGACACTTGGAAGCGTCAGAGTGCTCAGTGCCGATGCTGCCCCAGCGATTTTAATAAACTGACGACGGTCGGATTGTGGGTTGAATTGGTTTCTCATGGTCATTCTTAGGGAGAGAGAGTAGGTTGAGGTGAGTAGTGGGCAAGAAAGAGGGTTGATAAGAATCAACCGCAATCCTACACGTTTTACTTATAATATCCCAAATCTAGGTATCTGACAAAGCACAAGCTAAAATTGTTTGGTCACCGCTTGTTAGTTGCGCTATTCCAATAAAACTCCATCTCTTCGGCACTTGGGGTTTTCAGTGGTCGGACGATCCGAAAACCTAGCCAACGGGCATCTGTATGATACCAGATACTTTTGGGTAATTGGGGATCTTGCTGTTTCCATGCCGGATCAGAACCAAATCGGTAAGCCGAGCGCAAGTGCTCCGGATCGTCGTACCAGCTACCCCCACGTACAGTTCGCGGGTAGAGTGTTTTCGGTCTGACCAGCGGGTTCTCAGCGTTCCCCTCCAGACGCTCGAAATAATCGGGTAAATACTGGTCGATCGTCCATTCGCTGACGTTGCCATGCATGTCGTACAGGCTCCAGGCGTTCGGCTTTTTCTGGCCCACCTTTTGATACTTCTCATTGCTGTTGTCATAGTACCAGCCATATTGATCAAGTTTTTGCGGGTCGTCGCCAAACGAGTAGGCCGTCGTTGAACCGGCGCGGCAGGCGTACTCCCACTCCGCCTCGGTCGGCAGACGATAGAAGTGGCCTGTTTGGGCGCTGAGCCATTCGCAATACTTGCTGGCGGCATGTTGCGTCATGCTGATGGCCGGATACCCGCTCTGCCCCATCCCGAAACTCATTTCGATATAAGGTGCTGTCGGTTGGCTGATCGCGTCGACCAGGCCGTGCTTGACCGGGTCGTAGTCGGTGCGAGCACCGTTCTTGTGCCGGTCAACTTTTGTGATCATAAACGGTTCGTACTCGTCCCAAGTAACTTCATGCCGACCCATCCAAAATGGTGAAATGGTTACTTCTGACTGGGGACCCTCGTTAGCTTCCCGTAGAGGCTCATCAGGGGGACTACCCATGATAAACTTGCCCCCCGGAATTGCCTCCATCCAGAATTCGACACCTGTCTTGGGGATTTGTTCCTGGTAAGCCTTCATATCAGATTCTGAAGTTTCGCCCGAATGTTTGTCTATCGTTGTCCAGATTTTTCGCACAAGTTCCCGGTTGTCGGGAGATTCAGACTTCTGCGGAACAACTTCGCGTGCGTTAAGAGTGACCTCGCTCGGCCATTCGGCACCCTGGGCGATCCATTGCTTGACAAGCTCAATTTGCGCCTTCTCCAGCGGCCCGTCGGGCGGCATGATCAGATCGTCGTCAGCAGGCAACGTGATGTATGTGTACAACAGGCTCTCATCAGGTTTGCCTGGGACGATCGCCGCCCCACTGCTGCCACCCGTCATGGCAGTCTTCAGAGTCTCCAGTCGCAGCTCGCCATCGGCTTCGTCGCCGCTATGGCAACTAACACACGCCGTCTCGATAATCGGCTGAATCTGGGTGCGGAAGTCTACCCCCGAATTCGCCGCCGCAAAATGATTCAGCGTCAGCATCGCTGCGAGCAAAGTAACGACCGATACCGAATTAAAACGGGTATTCATATGTCTAGATTTCAACCAATTCGAGAACAAGACTAGCAGGGGCATCCTCCAACCCTCGGCGTCGACCACAGGGTACTGACAAGCAGTGAACGCGTGTTTTTGCCGCAATTATTGCTCAGGAGCATAACAACTATTGTAACCCATGGCCCCCTTCGCATTCAATTGAGTCTACTTTACCTATGAAATCATGCGAAGTATGCCTGGCAGCGATGCGGAGCGCCAGCGCACCAGAGCGCGCCTTCCAATCCCAGCCAATTCGTGAACAATGAGAACCATGAAACAACGCAAGACAATCCAAACACTCTCCTGGACTCTGATTTTCGGCCTGGCAACAAGCGGAATTGCCTGTGCGGCCAATGCAGGTCCGTACTGGGTCTCTCTGTTCGATGGCGAAACTCTCGCCGGCTGGCACCAGGAGGGCGACGGCGACTGGGTCGTGGAAGACGGCGCTATCGTCGGAAAGACGCAGAAGGCAGCCAAACTATACGGACTCCTTGTCAGTGATGAAGTCTATAGCGACTTCACCCTACGGCTCAAATTTAAGTCGCTCAAAGGCAACAGTGGATTTTACATTCGCATGGTGGTCGAAAAGCCCGACAAGGCTCATGGACTGCAAATCGAAGTCGATCCCCGCCACAACTCGGGCGGAATCTACGAAAGCTATCGCCGTGCCTGGGTCTCGAAGCCCACCGAAAAATCGCAGCATGAATATTTCAAGCCTGACGAGTGGAACGATCTAGAAATCGCTGCCGACGGCGGTGATGTGACCGTAAAGGTCAACGGTGTGATTAGCGCCCAAGTCACAGACGATCCCAGCCGACCCGCTGGACAACTCGCCATGCAGATGCACTCCGGCAACGAAATGCTGGTGATGTTCAAAGACATCGAAATCCATCAAGGCTCAAAAAGTAATCCAATTAAGTCCTACGGGAAGATTGATCATATTCAACCGAACGCACAAGGTGAGATCGTGCTGTCCGCACTCGCGGCTCAGACCGATCGCGGTCAATTCGCATATGTCTCAGGGTGGGACGCATTAAAATTCTACTCCGACAATGGCGAAGCCGTTTGGAAACTCGAGAGAGTCAAGCCTGGCACCTACGATGTCTTCCTGGAATGGTCCGCCACGTCCGATTACGCCGGTAATGTGATAGTCCTTCAGGCCGGCGGCAAGCAACTTGAGAGCCCCATCGAAAGTACCGGCTCGTCGCA
Organism: Bythopirellula polymerisocia; assembly: GCF_007860015.1. Lineage (GTDB taxonomy): Bacteria > Planctomycetota > Planctomycetia > Pirellulales > Lacipirellulaceae > Bythopirellula > Bythopirellula polymerisocia. Next base: position 163,469 of record NZ_SJPS01000005.1, on the reverse strand, counting down.
AGTCTACCGCATCAAGCAAATTGGCCGCCTCACTCTTGAGCCGGGAACGGAGAGCATCACTCTCAAGGCGCCACAGCTGAACGTGCGCGAACTGAGGTTGGTACCCGTTCCGCTGTAGGCGAGGCCCTCTTGGTTGGCCTCGCTTGCTACAGCGCGTCGTGGACTGCCAGCCTATTCTCACGTTTCTAGCCCCAAGACACTCACCCCGCATCAGCTGTCTAATCGCCCAAAGGGGGCGCGCATCAAGAAATGCTGTTTTCGATGACGTTAAGCCCACTGTGTCGCAAGATCTGACGCTACTTTTTCGCTTGGAGACGAAAAATCGGCGAATGCTGAATCGAGGGCAGCCAATTGAGATGACTCAATTTCAGTCTGATCTGTTTTCGCCGACCAAGACTTGGCTGAGTAAACTTCCTCTGTTGTGGTGTTTTTGAAACGACGCAGCGATAACCGAGTCTCCTGTGATGAACCCAACTCTAGAGAAGCTGAAATAAGCGAAGAATTTTTTGAAATCACTGATTCAACTTGGAATTGAAAACCAATCTTCTTGGTCACCTCCTCTGACACGATAGCTGGTACGCTCGGGATGATCTCGGGTTTCTTGGCTGAAGTAGTATCTTTCTCTTCGAGTGCTGGAGTTCGTCCCGACTTTGTATCTTCGGTAATGGATTCTCCAGCCAGCGCGGCAAAACGAGTGGCTCTGCTCTTTAATGGGCTGAACAATGACCTTGCATTGAAGCGTGTCGGTTCTTTTTCGTCAGATCCTGACTCTTGAGTCAAAAGCAATTCATTGGTGTCGTCAACAAGTCCGAGAGATACAGTCTCCACTTCGAGCGTCTCAGAAGCTGGGTAAACTTCTTCGGCAAGTGGCGGTGCGGCGCCAAGGATTGGCGCAACAACCATCTTATCAGCAGACTTGATTCGCGAAGTAGCAGACCGCAATGTCCGCAGGCGTGAAAGGGTCGATTCGGGGGACGTCTTTTCTGCTGGCTTTTCGCTTGGTGATTCAACCCGCTCTACAATAGTAGAAATCTGAGACTCGTCGCCTGGAATAGCTGGCAAGGAGTGTTGAGGTACAGACTCTTGCTTGGAGAGGACCGCAATTGACTTCTCAAGAACTTCTTGTTCGACCGTTGCTTGCTGTTCAGTGGATTCATCAAGAATAGATTTTGGGGGAGCGGATTCTGATATCGTGACTTGAGATTCGACCAGCAGGGCTATCTGTTGCTCTGGTGCAACTGACTCGGAAGCTAGCTCAACGGGCTTGGCCTCTTGTTCAGATGGATCTAGATCTGAGGGCAGGGGGACCGTGTTCGTTGGTTCAACAATCCGTGACGTCTTGCCCGCAAATTTGCGTCTTGTAAATCCTCTTTCGGTCACTTCTCTTGTGGACGAATCTGCCTCGGACGGTGTGCCAATCGATTCTGGATTGGTGGCCGGCAGAATTGTCGCTATATAGACCTGGGTTGTAGCTGGCTTGGCGATTTCCGGTAAGGTCGCTGGAGTTTGCGATTGTGGAGTATTGGTTGTTGAAGCAGATGGGAAACCAAAATTACCTACGACAGGCAGCATAAAGCTATTGCCAAATTGCGCGAAAAGATCGTTACCGAATGGCGCCGTGCTGAAGGAAACAAATCCTCCGCCTGCCACGAAACGATTAATGATGTCCGTTTCGGTGGAGGGTGTCAGCGGGTTATCGCCTGAAACAAGGAAATACCACTGAGCCAGTTGACCAGTCACTAACTGGGGACCGTCCGGCACCCAGAGTCCAAGGTCATCAAGTCCATCAGCGTTCATGTCCGCTGCAATAGGTCGCTCACGTACTCCGGCAAAGCCAGTGGCGCTTCCCTGGGCACCGACGCGAGACGTAACCAATACGTTGGACCATGAGTTGGACGCTATCCCCGTGGCGATCGAGAAAACGTTGTTTCCGGACGACGGATTGTAGGTGGCCAGATCTTCGAAGCCGTTTCCGTCGAAATCACCCACGACGGGGTACCCGGAAAGATTCGCGATCGTTACCGCTGAATTCGAATTGAGCTGAAAGTCGTGATCCGTGTCAAAATACCAAGTCGTGCCGGTAAAAACTCCCACTTCGTCGCCATTGTCGGCGTTTCCGTCGAAGTTGCCTGCAACAGGGATGCCGTTGATGTTGAGTGGTTCGTTCTTGATGAGGTCCGGAATGCCATCGCCGTTGAAGTCGATTTGCCATTGCCATTGATTGCCCGCGCGTCCATAAACGGCCAGCTTGTCGAATCCACCGGCTGTATCGGTTGCCGCTTCCACGAACTTTCCGGCAAAGATCGAGTCGCTCGAAGTGCCGAGAAGCAGTACAGTATCGCGGTTGGAAGCATCCGTGTTGTTCGGATCGAAAGTGTAGTTTCCATTCGAATCAATGAATACCTGGCCAGCACCATAGACCCCGAGTTCGGGTCGTGAATCGATCGTGAATCTTGCGACAAAGTCGCCACCCGGAACACCGTCGCCGCTCGGGAAATCAGGAGTCAACGGTTGTACCGCATTCGACTCGCCGTCAAGTCGGTTGCCAAGCGTGTCCTGAATCGAATCCAATAGTGTCAGCGTAAAGCGATCATCTGCCAAGGGAGTGGCAAAGAGGATGCGAATGTTGGCGGTGGCCGGTTGCCCAGGCACGGTTGGATCCTGGTCGATCTGCACATCCAAGATGGGTATGATGCCTGTCGAGTCTCCAATAAGAGAATAAAACGCCTTGTTGTTAGCAAAAGTGAAATCCAAGGCAGGGGCGGTAAATGCACTTGATCGAGGGGGTAAGTCCCGCATACGAACTGTAATGCTCTGCACCGCGACGGTAGGTTCAGCAGGGTTGAACAAGTCGTAGTTAGGATCGTCAGTCACAAAGAGACCGATCACCTGAGGGCCGTTGTTCTGGTTTTCCACTTCTGTGGCACCGATGTCGATGAGCGAGGTTCCATCGCCGTTGCCATCTCGCACGCGGGAGAAAAGATTTCCGCGCTGGTCGAACTGAGGGACGCCATCAATTCCCGCAAAGTCAGCCGGGTTACCCGCATCAATGATGGGACTAGTTGGCATAGGGAGATGCGTGAGTGTAGGCCCGCCGTTGTCGGCTAGTGGGAAGAGTTCCGCAGAAATATCCAGCAGATTTTCCATACCTGTGAGAATTGTGATGCCCGTACCGGTGGTGTCGCCGATCAGGCTATAGTCGACCGTCAGCGTGCCGGTTCCAGGACGCAGGTCAGGATTGCTCCCACCTGCCGTGTTGCCAGCCACGATCGAGCTGCCGATAGTGACGACACCATCGTTAGCCCAAATTCCACCACCATCAGCACCAGCGCTGGAGGTACTGTTGTCGTAGACCGTTGAATTGGTCAGCGAAACATTGCCAAATGCAACCACACCGCCACCATAAGCATTGGCACCCGAAGTGCTGTTGCCACTGACGGTCGAATTGCGGAGCTCCACATTATTGGCCACCAAGCCGCCACCGTAAGCATTGGCGCCGGAGGTACTGTTGCCACTGACGGTCGAATCAATCAGCACGACATCGTTGTACGCAAAGATTCCGCCTCCTGAGGAACTCTCTCCCGCAGTGCTATTGCCACTGACGGTCGAGTTGGTAAGCATGACATTCGTGAAGGCAAAGATCCCGCCGCCCAAGCCAACGTTCTCCATTGTGCTGTTGTCGGTGACGGTCGAGTCGGATAGCGTCACAGTGTAGGCATAGACCCCGCCCCCAAAGGCGTACTCTCCCGCAGTGCTGTTGTCGCTAACGATCGAGTTGGTCAAGATCAGGTTAGCAGCAGAGATCCCACCGCCAAAAGCGTACGCTCCCGCAGTGCTGTTGCCGGTTACAGTCGAGTTGGTTAGCGATACGTCGTAGGCGTCGATCCCGCCGCCAAAGGCGTAATTGCCTGCAGTGCTGTTGCCGGTGATTGCACTCTCATTGATCGAGAGATTTCCAGTAGTGCGCGAGCGGATTGCACCGCCGTTGAACGTGGAGTCATCTCCGATGAGTACATTGTCGCCGATAGTTCGTCCGCCGGTTAACGTCAGACCTTCAAACGTGAAATCGCCGGTTGTCGCTGTGATGTTGAATATCCGCGACATCTGCTGGGCATCGATGGTTAGCAGGCTGGCACCTAGTCCCGTGATTGTGAGTGCCTCGGTGATCTCAAGTTCGCCCAGCTCGAGCAAAATCGTGCCACCGTTGAGTGCTGCCGCAAACGAGATCGAGTCGGGACCTGGACTGACGTTCGCGATGCCGATTGCCTCGCGGAGGGAGAGGTCGCCAGCCGAGAAGTCGCCATCGTCTTCGTCGATTATATTGTCGACCACCAAGGTTCCCCCCAGCAAGGTTTCGATACTGGTGAACGTGATGGCTTGGTGGCTCGAAGCAAAGAAGGCGACCATTCCACTGGTCGGAGGCACGGCCGGCACGATGGCGTCGGAAATGTTTGCAACCTGGACCAACAGGCGATCACCAGGTGCCGCAGTAGGAGAGCCTCCATTCACGTTGATTGGCGTATCCACACTCGGCAGGACTATAAAGGTATCCGAGTCATTCCCGCCATTGAGCGTTAACTGCGTGGCCGAGATCGTGCCCAGGAAGGAGACTACCGAGCCTGTTCCCCCATCCTCATCCGGCAGGTCTGCGCTCACGGTCACATTGCCAGCATTCACGATCGAAGCCCCAGCTGCGAACAAGAAATCGTCGCCCGCACTGAAAGTCAAATCATTACCATCGGTGTCGATGGTGGCGCCGGCGGCTATGGAAAGATTATCGTCGGCAGAGAGCGTGACGTTGCCCGTGGCCGTTACGCCGGCTACGTTCATATTCGAGTCCTCGGTGATTGAGACCGAAGTACCGATAGCTTGAATGCTGCCGAAGTTGACCGTGTCGCCGACGTTGTCACCTAGTTGAATCAAACCACCTGCCGTGAGCGTAGCTAAACCCGCCACATTAATACTCGAGTTGGTCAGATCGGTAATGTCTGTGCCTGCGACCAGGGTTGCCGTGGTGGCGACCAAACTCTGGATCGATACAGCAGTCTCTTCGGTGATTGAAACTGTCCCGCCTGTGATCGATAGCATACCCAGCTCTGTCGTGTCGGCCGCATTATCGCCCAGAGTGATAGCGCCCCCTGCGGCGTTGAGAGTGACAGTACCATTGACAAGCAAACTCGTTCCCGCCGCGTCGGTAATGCCACCGTCGGCATTGATAACCGTCAGCGACGCGCCGGTTGACGACAAATTGATCATGCCCTGAAACACGACAGCATCAGAGCCAGCCTCGCCTTCGATGTTGAGAGACTGCGAGTAGTCGGGCAAACTGGCGACCGTGAAGGTCGCGGCATCGCTACCCAGATTCACCGTCAAACTGTTGGTGGGCGAAGTAAACGTCGTCGTTTCAAACGTGCCGTTCTGGCTGCGGATTCGAGAGATACCGTTGCCTGAGGTGCCATCGTCTTCCAGTATGGCGTTGTCAGCCGTGCCGGGCAAGTTGAAGAACAAGTCGGTGATTGTGCTACCGGTCATATCGACCGGCTCAAGACCGGTGTAGGTGATCGTGGAGCCGGTAGTGCCCGTGTTGAGTACAATGTTGCCCGCGTCCGACCCGGTATGCGTATGGGTAACAGAGCTGAAAGTGCCACCAGTAATCGCAAGGCTATCGCCCGGACCGGTCGTGGGGTCGCCACCTGCAAACGATACGTCCAACGGGAAGAATCCCCCTGCGTAGTCGAGTTCCAACCGATCGTTGCCGGCGGCGGTGTCGACGTCGATTTGATTCGCAGTAATCGACGCCAGCGGCACGCGAACCTCCATCGTCCCCGTGCCGGTTGAGCCAGGAATATCGGTGTCGATTGTTTGATTCGACATGATCACGATGTTGCCGCTGGAAAGCGAAATTTGCAAATCGTCATCGTTGCCGGTTGCCGACATGTCTCGAATTCTAAGTACGCCGCCATCGAGCGACACGATGGTCGCCAGTGTCACAGGAGCAAAATCCGATTCAATTGCCCCGATGTCGATGCGGTCGTTCTTTACCCGCACAAACGGAGTGCCACGCTGATCGAACTCCGCAGGGTCGAACAAAATGCTCGGATCGCCCGCATTGATGGCCGGGCTGCCAGCTACGAGCGCATGGGTTTGTGTCGGCCCGCCATTATCGGCCAGCGGAGTGAGGATTGAAGCTAAGTCCGTGGGGTTCGTGCCGTTGCTAGTGGCAAGGATGTCGCTGGTTCCGCCGATGACGCCACTGAGCGCCTGTAAGTTCGACTTGCTGTTGTCACCAATCAGGTTGAAGCTGTCGAGAGTGAGCGTGCTAAAGACATTGCTGATCTCCCCTCCTGTGGCGGCCGTGTTCCCCGAAATGATGCTCTGGGTGATCATGGCCGTCCCAAGTGCGTTGTAGACTCCGCCGCCGTTTTCGATGGCCGAATTGCCGGAGAGCGTGCTTCGGGTAATCATGACCGTGCCGTCCAAGTTGAAGACCCCGCCGCCGCTTTCGCTGGCGGAGTTGCCGGAGAGGGTGCTCTGAGTGATCGAGACCGTGCCCATAAAGTTGTGCAACCCGCCGCCTAAGCCAGTGGCCGAATTGTCAGAGAGGGTGCTCTGTGTGATCGTGGCCGTGCCATAGTTGGAGACCGCACCGCCGTTGCCGCTGGCCGAATTGCCGGAGAGTGTATTGCTGGTGAGGGTGAGATTTTCTCGATTAAAGATCGCACCTCCATAACTATTTGGAGAGACACCTCCTACATCACCTCCTGTGAGCGTGAGCCCGCTGATTTCAACATCAATATCGGTATCCGTGCCATCGTCGATGTTGAAGATGCGGTAGCCGTTACCGTTTTTCAACCCGTCGCCGCCAAGTCCCGCGTCGATGGAGAGCAGATTGGCGCCGGGGCCGGTGATCGTGAGGGCCTCGGTAATCGTGGGGAGTTGACTTGCGATGTTGATCGTCGCCGCACCACCGCTGGTTAGCGATGGGTCGAATGTGATTTCTTGGGCACCGGCGGTCGTATTTGCACTGGCAATCGCCTCGCGGAGACTCACGAATCCATTATTGGTCTGCTCGTCTTCGAGCGTGCTCACAATAAACGGAGACGCGATGACATCTTGGACCTCAAACGCCCCGATGTCGATGCGACCATTTCTAACGCGATCAAACCCCATGCCGCGCTGATCGAAGTCGGGTGGTGAGGTAAAGTTCGGATCGCCCGCGTTGATTGCTGGGCTATTGGGCAGGAGCGCGTGTGTCAGTGTCGTCCCACCATTGTCCGTTAACGGCGCGAGTCCTGGGTCGTTGGAGAGTATATTATTGTCTCCGACGGAGGGGGTGATCCCTGTGCCAATCAGGCTGAAATTGACCGTGAGAGTGCCACTGCTAGGCCGCAGGTCTGAGTTGCCCCCGCCGGCCGTATTGCCTGCCAAGATCGAGTTGGTGATCGTGAGATGTCCACTGGAGCCCCAGATACCACCGCCATTAGAACTGGTCGCGGTGTTGTTTCCACTCACGGTCGAGTTGGTCAGTGTGATATCATTAACTGCATACACACCGCCACCGTAGGAAAAAAGGCCCGTAGTGTCGTTGCCGCTCACGGTCGAGTTGTTCAGCGTGAGTGGGCTTAGGGTATAGACGCCGCCGCCATGGGCGAGAATACCTGTGGTGCTATTGCCAGAAATAGTACTCCCGATGATGCTTAGATTGCCACTGGTGACCGAGCGAATCGCGCCGCCTCTTCCTTCCAAAACATTGCCGGTGGTTCTTCCGCGTATGAGCGTCAGGGTGTCGAATGTAAAATCGCCTGTGTTGGCGGTGATGTCAAAGATACGCGACATCTGATTCGCGTCGATAGTCAGCATTGCGTCGCTTGGCCCGGTGATCGTGACCGCGCGACTAAGCTGCAACTCTCCAGCGGCAAGCGTAATTGTTTGTGCCCCACCGATGAAGAGGGTGGAATCGAACACGATTCGGTCGTCAACTCCAAATGTTCCCGAAGTGGGGCCGATGCCGTCGACGGCGGCGCCCGCGTTGATCGCCTCCACCGCCTCGCGGAGCGACAAGACGCTGTCACCTGCCAAATTCGCGAGCGTGTCGTCGGAGAGATCGGTAACCGTCATCACGGCCAACATCCGCCGATCTTCGAGAGTTTCGACCGTGAGTCGGCGTGTGAGAAGAGGCCTGGAGCGCGCCTTGCGGCGGACCCCTTTTGGCAAACCAATGGTAAGTAGAGATTTCCAACGAAGCACGGAACGAGCCCCCTCGTTGTGTAGGTGTCAATCAATGTGGTCAAATCTTGCCTGTTTTGCTGGATTCATACCGTTCAGACTAGCCAGGCAGCTAGGGACTATCCTAGACGGGTGGTTCAGGCAACGCAAACATATTACGGCCTAGAAAATTGGAGAAAGCCCGAAAAAGAGAAGCTGCTAGGCGAGAAACTGGCTAGCAGCACTAGAAATCCCAAGTGATGCGGGACGTGAGGCCATCGAAGGTGAGTGTGCCGGTGGGATTACTGAAATTGCTGGTCTGCACCGCGTTGATCCAGTCTTCCGTCTTCACGACGTTGAACCAGGCACTGACCATATAACCACCGGTCAGCTTCAACCGTCGCCGAGGGCCAACCCAACCGACTCCGACTTCAAAATCCACCACGGGTACGACTCTTCCTGCCGACCAATTGGTAAAGGCCTGAGTTCCGGCGAAGGTGTTCGTTTGCTGGTAGCTCGCGTCGAACTCGCCAACCAGAAGATTCGCGATGCCACTGCCGTAGACGAAGAGGCCTCTTGCCGTGGTGTGCTGTTCCCCTGTCAAACCTAGGCGGATACCGCCGCCGGTGAAATTGATGTTGGTATTCACCGACGTCGTCCCTGCGGCAGTGAAATTCGAACCAAAGTCTTGGTCCATCGTGGCGTAGCGACCACCGATGATGTAGTTTACGGCACTAGCGCACATAGTTTCGCAAGATTCACGGCCCACGATTAAACCTCGATAGTCTGCATCAATCAGACTGTAGTCGATCGATGAAGAGGCATTTGAATCCAATGAGTCGGTGGCCGCGTTGGCGCCAAGCGGATGGGTGACCAACGAACGCAGCACGCCATCTGCCGGGTTGATCGACGCGGAGCCGGAGGCGTTGCTGCTGAAGTAAGTGTATTGGACAGCGATGCTGCTTTCAGCGCTCAAGCACCAGCTGCCTCCTGCTCGAAATCCTGGGTCATAACCAAAGTCGACCACGGCTGTCGAACCAATCGGCACCTCGTTTCCTAATACGGGCAAGACCGGTCCGTCGATTGGCAGAGCGTATGCCACTTCCGCATTGCGAGCTCTAAGGAAGAGAAACTCACCAAAAAAACCAGTGCGATGATCATACTGAGGAGGAATCGGAGCTCTGAAGAAGTAATCAGAAAATGAACCAGCTTCCGTTGAAGCACTTGGTGCAGTGCTTGGCAGAGGTTGGGACATCACGGGTTGGCCGACCATAGTACCAGCAGGCGCAGCATAACCAGGGTTCGAATAGGCCGCATAGGGTCCATCGAGATGAACCATCCCGTCAGGGGCGACCTGCAGAAGGGGGACTTGTCCATAAGACGGGGTGCGCGGAGGTTGAAAATTCTGCGCGAAAGCACTTGATGCCAAGGCAAGCAGGAAGATCGCTGAGCAGAGATTGCGTTGCAAATGAAGCATGTGTCGCTACTAAGAGCAGAGTTCAAGTCGACTTTCGCGAGTGACTACTAGGAATGCCGGGAGCTTATAGTGGAATTAGCAATTTCAGGTCAATAGCCCGCTCACAAGAAGTGCTAGCAGTGCCGACATGTCCTGAGAAGAATCAACGCGCTCCGCTCTGCCGAACTCCACTCGGCGGGCGCGTCGCGGCTAACCACTTTACACAAACCAGAAGGTGCGGCGTTTCCACTGCAGGTAATTTTCGCCAAACGCCTGTTCTAAGACACTATCTTCTAGCTTCGAGCGATAGAGCTGTAGAGCGACGAAGGCGCAATACAGTCCTATCCAGATGACGTGCAGACGAGCGAAAAAAAGGAACACGCCGGCTTGTGCCAGGAATTGGCCCAAGTAGACCGGGTGGCGGACAAAGCGGTACGGGCCGGTGGTCTTCAACTCCCGTGCCTCGGGTACGATGCCAAAGCTACGACAGAGTACCAGATAGCCCCAGACATCGAGGACATTGCCAAGAGTGATGAGGATACCTCCGACAAGCGCGGAATACCAGGTAATCGGACTCCGCCAGAGAAAACCGTTGTAGGCGACTTCCCAAGTTGGATTGAGCAAGCCAAGTACTGGAGCCATCCACACGACGAAAATAAAAGGCGCAAAGGCAGTAAACAGCGTGATGAGTATGATCCTGCCGTCGGCTGCGCGTGACTTTGGCTGAAAGCGGACCAGGAAGCTGACGGCGATCAACAGATAGGTCAGGTCCACCAGCATCGGCACCCACCACATGCGGATGACTTGCCCGCCTGGCATACGCGCCCAGGGAACGATCTCTGAAAAATCTTCCCGTAGGTACTTCTGCATGCTGAACCAGACAAAGACTGCGAAGAACGCCATTCCCACCACACGAAACAACCAATCCGGCGCAGCAAGCCACAACCGCATGGGCCAGGCGTGGGCTGAATGCGATTTCGCCGACATATTATTGGAAACGATGGTTGCGTGAGTCTTGAGCATCCTACCCAAAGTATAGGACGCGGAAATACAGTCGGACGAGACCTAAAAAAGCGATCTTGATTTGCCGTACACTATTTCAACTTTCTGCTGTGGTCAGCAGACTAGTGTGCTTTTTCAGATGGCGAAGCACTAAGTAAACGATGGCACCCAGGCCCAAGAACGCCACCCATTCTGGCTCGAATACCAGTCGATGGTCCAACGCTAAGTGCTCCAGAATTTCCTCTCCGAATAAGGCAACAACTGCGAGGAAAAAGCTCGTATACTCCTGGCGCAAGACTCTTCTCCAAGAAAAAGGACGTGATGGGGCCACCCAGTTTGACAACCGAGGTAGAAATGCAGGAGTCCGCGCAGCCCATTGAGTAAACTGTTCTCCGAACTTTTGACGAAGGAAAGACTCTTCTGCGAACATGATCCTCTCGTAATACAACCAAAAGCCGAGACAGAAGACCAAGATCAACCAAGCGTCCAGACAAAAAACAACAATTCCACCCCACATCAGAAAGTTGCCAACATATAGTGGGTGTCGAACTACCGAATAGAGTCCGGTGGTATTAATGTTTTGGGCGACTTGCTGCCTCGTGTTCCGACCCGAAGTGCCATCCGGGGCGTAGCCAGCTACGAGGGCACGAATAGCTAGTCCCGAAAAAACGACTGCCATGCTGACAATGTGCATGACCTCATGCAGGCCATTGCTTCCCCAAGGGAAATGATAGCTGCTCATCTTGACCAGGAACGGAATGAGGAACAGTAGTGGAACAAAGCTACGAAACCGGAAAAGCCAGTTACCGCTCACCTCAAGTTCCTTACGGAGTCCCATGCTGTGTTTCCTCGTATACTTTTTTCAATGATGCGAAAGGCGGCAGATTAAAGTAGCAATAACCCTATGTAAAGACCAAGGATTCTTCTTACTGCTCAAACACTTATTGAAGACGAGTCTCAATAACAACCCATTGACGAACAACGTGGCAAGTTACGCAAGATCTACATTCAGTTGCTACCCTTACTCGACATAAACCACTTCTACTGGCGTTAAGGCGTTGACTTCGTAGAGATCGCTCCGCCGATCCTGCAAGGGTTTGACGCTTCCCAGGTCGCGCTGCACGGCCAAGTCGTTCAGGTCCAGTTCACAGATCACAACGGTTTCGAAATTGGGCTCAGCTTCTGCCATGATGCCATCCATAGGGAATGCCACATCGCATGGAGTACAGACTGCCGCTTGGCCATAGTTCACCAAGAAGCTACGGACCTGCGGCAAGTTGCCAACACAGCCGGCGAGTACTACATATATGATGTTTTCCACTGCTCGGGCTTGGGCACAGTGGCGAACGCGGTGATAGCTCTTACGCTCGTCCGTGGCAAACGGGACAAAGAGCACATCGATACCCTTGACTGTCAAAAGCCTGGCCAATTCAGGAAATTCCACGTCGTAACAGATAAGAATACCAATTCTGCACAGTGGAGTATCAAAGACCTTGAGTTTGTCACCCGGTTGGACGTCGTAGTAGTGCCGTTCGACCGAGGTAATGTGAAGCTTGTCCTGAGTGTAGACATTGCCGCTAGGTGTAACCAAGTGCGCAGTGTTGCGCAACTCACCCTCGGTCTCGACCGGATGAGAACCCGCGATGATATACAGACCATAGTCGGCAGCCGTCTTCTTAAAGAGTTCCAGATATTGTTCGTGGTACCCGGCAACTACTCGCACCGCCTCCAAGGCTTCCATGTCGGGTGGCAACATGCTGAAAAGCTGAGCCGTGAACAATTCGGGGAAGAGCAAGAAGTGGCAATGATATTCGTTTGCTGTCTGGGCAAAGAACTCGACCTGCCGCTCGAGATCGTTCCAAGAGGTAACGGGCCGCAGTTGGTATTGGGCTGCACAGACACGCACTTTGCGGTTGGGTCGATGAATGGGGGCCCCGGCTATCATTCGTTTGGCAGGATCGAACGAGGGGTTTTCCAGCTGCAGGAAGGTGGCATAGTTCATGCTCTCGCCATCGGTTAGATAGGCGTAGTGAACACCTAGCACGTCGTAACCGGCCTTCAAGTGAGCGGACAAAGCCATGTCCTTGAGTTCTCCACGCTTTACCTTCTCGATGTATCTCTCTGGGGTCATCTTCTTGGAGTACTGGGAATAGCCAGGAATTCTGCCGCCACCGACCATGCGTCGCAGATTCAGCCGCTTCAAGAGTGCCTTACGCCGAACATACAACTTGGCTGCCACCCCCTGTCCGCGAAAATCTGGGTGGACTGCGATGTCGGAGCCATAGAGAGTGTCACCGCTCGGATCATGCGTACTGAATGTGCCGACTCCAGTGATCTCGTTGTAAGAATACCAGGGAGAATCCTCGTCGAGCAGGACGATCAGCGAGGTGCAGTAGCCAATTACCCGCCCATCCACCTCTGCAAGAATCTGTCCCTCAGGAAATGCCTCAAGTTGCATCTCCATCTTCCGCTCATCGCAAAGGCTCTCGCGGGCAATCTGAGGATAGGCAGCCATCTGACATTCGACGACCGCAGGAATATCTGACTTCTTCCAACGACGGACTTTGATGGCAAGTTTCTGGTCATTAGTTTTCGGCATGGGGTCATCCTGAGGTGCTATATAATCCTCCTCCCTGGTACTCCATGAAGGGGGCTAATGGTTTAAGGTCACGGGCGCCTATTTTAACGGATGACGCTCAAGCTACCTAGATCGACTTGGCTTCTCATTGTTTCTGATCGTCAAGTCGTCTTTCTCTTTAGGCGGTTGACTCTCACCCCGCTCTTATAGGCTTATATGCTCGAATCCCCTAAGCAAAATCCAAGTACCTTAGGCACCACTGATGAAATTGGAAAGGATTCGGCGCTTGTTGAAAACCTGCTACAATCAAACATCAGTGTCAATTCATTCATTCTCAGGTATCAATCACACTAGGCACGAACGTTATGTCTGATACACAACACGATCAACTGGTAACCTGGCTAAAGGAACAAGGCCATACTCCCGATGAGATCAAGAAGATTTTGGCCAAGGTTGCGGAGTACGATGCTCGGACTCTGCGCGAGTCGGTTTTTGACTCGATCAACTCTGGGACTATCGATCTGGCGGCCTTGGTAAAGGAAGCTCTCGAAGCAGAAGAAGGCAATGAAGGCGTTGATACTACGCGGGAATAATGCGAAGCAATTAGCGATTAGCAGTTAGTCGGCAAATCTTCTTGCAGTTGTTCTCGAATCGCTCAAGTGAGAGAGGAAGTTTTCTCTCCGACCTCTCAAGACATAGGGCTCCTCAAGTGCCCGCGTCAGCAATCGCAGTGCTTCGTCCCCCCTAACAACTCTCCTAGCTAATCCAACGCCAATTCAAGAATCGGTAGCTATCGAGTGGGCACGTCGGCCTCAAGAAAAGCAGGCACGTAATCAAAAGAAGGAGCCTCTCCAAGCATGCCGAGCTTGGTATTACGCAGTGTCTCGAGTCTCACTCCGTTTGACTGATTCTTCGGACCAGCTCGCCGTCGGCATGTAGCGCTTACAGAGGCTCACCCGTAATCGTACCAGATCTCAATTCATGGGCAAGGATTTTCTTTGCGCACGCTTGTAGATTGCATGGCATTCAGTTCGTTACGAAGACTCACCTGGGTAGAGAGGGCACCCCTCGGAGGGGGTGCCTTCTTCGCAATCCGTCCCAAATCTCCTAGATGCCCGCCTGCGCGTAATTGACAAGCAATCGTTTCGGATAGTGCTGATTACCGCAATACCGTGTCGCTCGTCGAATTCGTCATACGATTCATTGCTTGCTTCACCCCAGCCGCAAATTGGTCAGGCTGAGATTTGAAGCGTTCCATCGACTCTTGTGAGGCGAATAGATAAAACGCTCCACGATACTCAAAGCCAAAACGGCGCGAGCCTTCGACAATTTGATTCGACTCTAACAGCATGACTGGATCCATACCCGAGAAGACAGGGCAGTACGCATCGGGGTTGGAGAAGAACTGCTGACGCTGTTCGTCGGAAGTAAACAGGAAAGTGCGGCCACGATGAATGGCCCCGAATTTTGGATCACCAGCTACCCACTTGTGAGCGGACCGCAAAGTTACTGGACAATAACCATCAAATGCCAAGGGAGGACTACCCGCTGGCAACTCAGGACGGAGCGAGATGTGCGATGCCTTGGCGACTTGCGACGCAGCCGGATTCATTACATGAGTCGGAGTCGTAGAAGTAGCAGCGGTTGGACTCGACTGGGCGACAGCACTATTGGCAACATTCGGCTGCCGATTTAGTGGTACCTGTGCAGGTGCCGACGCAGACTGCGATTGATAACTGTTGGGCATCGCATTCGCAGGTAGTGCTACATCGGAATTCTGGTTGTTTGCTGGAGGAGCATAGGCATTGCTGGCAACTGGTGTCGCAGCAGCCACCGTCTTGCTAGGTTGAGCTGCATAAGGATTATTAGTCGTCGCTGGGGAACCGGCTTGTGGCCCGGGCTGATTAGTATCCTGAGCATATTTGTTCTGTTGTTGATACTGACCTACTTGTAGCCCCGCGTAAGCAGACTGTACTGGAGACTGGGAAGGTGCTCCTTCGCGCGACTGGTAGACACGATAATGATCGGCCAGATTCGACAGTTGGCCTATATAGTCGGGACCATTTTGAGGGCAAGACAATTTGGCGACCACATTTCCCTGCGGAGTCATGACGACTTCCGAAGGAACTCGTTCAATCTGATAGGCGCTGGCCAGTGCCCGCGCTTCTTCTGCGTTAATCTTCACTGGGATGTAGTTCTTTTCGAGTGACTCGGCAATCTGTGGTTGCGAAAAGACGCTTTCATCGAGCATGCGACAGGGGCCGCAGGTAGTTGTATAAAAGTGCAGAAGCACTAACTTACCCGACTCGATAGATTCGATCTTTGCGGCGTCGAGATTGTCACGCCATCTCACAGCTTCTGTACCAAAGGCCAGGGGACTAAGGGTGGTCCCGACCAGCAACGAAAGAAAAGTGCAAGTGATGAGCTTCTTGTTGGTCATGGCGATTCCGTTCGCATTAGTTCTAGTTGTGGTACATGATCATGCCAAATTGGCCGATCCGCTATGGGCAGCACTTCTCGAACCTGAAAACAGGGCGGCTAGAAAAGGGGCCTCTGATCGGATAAATCGGACCGGGGAACTCTGAACTTTGTTAAATTCTTCCGATTAGCCAAACTTTGCGGAGAGAAGGGTTTGAATTGCTGGCACTCATGGTTTCTGCTCGGGAAATGGGATTTCCGTAAGTCCCTATTATGAATGCTTTTATGAACATTTACTCATGATTGCCTGCCTACCTTTTCATGGTGTCAGCGAAATGCTCCATATCATGGACCGATCGAATAAGAGAATGGTTGCCAGATTTGCAATTGCTGTCGCAAGATTAAAATACTATGCGATAACCGGCCCAAAATAGAGAACTAATCTTGACAGTTCTGTATTTTCGGCTAATACTATGGTGAGTTCATAATCCTGCGTCTCCGGCAGGTTCTAAATGCCAATGTTCGGCTTCTTCGCTGGTTAAATGGAACCTCGTGAAGAACAGGCACTCTCGCTTGTGAGTTGATTTTGTCCAATTCCGGTTTCCGAATCCTGCTAGAGAGATTCCCGGTTGCGATTTTTAATCCACTAAATGGCCTGATGGCTGCTGGGGATTTTTTACTGGCTCATTGCCTTAATGAAATTGAGTGGGGCTGCAGAAACG
Source organism: Bythopirellula polymerisocia (assembly GCF_007860015.1). GTDB lineage: Bacteria > Planctomycetota > Planctomycetia > Pirellulales > Lacipirellulaceae > Bythopirellula > Bythopirellula polymerisocia. Next base: position 147,088 of record NZ_SJPS01000005.1, on the reverse strand, counting down.
TAACGTTGGGCGGAGTTCACTTTGGTCTTTCGTGGTTTCCACTAAGTTATGCATTTGAATTCAGCTCGTAATTTATGTGTGGTAATTTACTCAAGTAGGGCTGGCAATTCGCATTGCCTGTGATTAGACTGATTTCACTCTGAAGCATATGAGGACATGTTTTCCTGATTCGCGCGTTTACCTGATTCGCGCCAGTAAGATGTAAGGATAGATCAGGAATCAATTGCACCAGCGAAATCATCGCAATCAAGCGGTGAATCCATCGGTTGGGGGCACACCGTCTGTTGGGTGTTTGAGGCAGGGAGTCTCTCGGTTGCTCACCAAATTACGACGCTGGTGAAACACATTTCCGGGAACGGTATTTTCCGGTAGCAGTTACGTTTCAGGTGACTCGGTTACCTACTATAGCGCTGCCCGGCACCGCAAATCGGGCTTCGCCCGGTGGGGAAAATTTCCTCTCTGGTCTGGGTAGGGCAGGGTGGTCGAGCAAAATTTTTCATGTTGGCCTTTTTTGGCTTTTTTAATGTTGCCCGTTGATTTTCAGGGTGGCAACTATTTGATAGGAACCTTTGGGATTTAGATTGTGATGGCGAACAAGCGTCAAAGATCAGGTGGATCGGGTGGAGCTGGCGGTGGACGATACCGCGGCAGAAACAATAACAACAGCAATAACGGTCGGCCGTCGAATCGGTCTGGTGGGGGCAATCGCGGCGGGAACCGTCGACGAGGTTCCTACCAGGATTCTCAAGAACCCGATTACACCGAGAGTGGCGATCCGTTGCCCCTGGTCCCCGGCTCAGGTGTGCTGGAAATGCACCCTAATGGCTACGGTTTTCTGAGAAACCCGTCGACCAACTTTACGCGTGAGCGGACCGATCCCTTCGTTCCTGGAACCATGATCGAAAAGTTTGGCCTCCGGGAGGGCCTTTTGCTCAGCGGCATGGTGCAACACCACCGTAAGCAACAGGGTCCGAGGCTGAGAGAACTGTTGGATGTCGACGGAATCGCGCCAGAAGACTATTTGGATGTGAAGAATTTCGATCAATTGACTCCAATCAACCCAGAAGAATGGTTTCAGTTGGAAACGGGTGCTGAACCGATTAGCACACGTGTGATGGACTTGCTTACGCCACTTGGTAAAGGGCAGCGGGCATTGATTGTGGCCCCGCCGCGCACTGGTAAGACCATGCTCCTGCAGCACATCAGCAATGCGATGTCGAAAAATTATCCCAATGTGGCGTTGATGGTTTTGCTGATCGACGAGCGTCCGGAAGAAGTCACCGACATGCGCCGCAATATTGTTAACGGCGATGTGTTTGCCAGCAGCCTCGATAACGACGTGGAAAGCCACGTGCGCTTATCCCAACTCGTGGTGGCTCGCTGCCAGCGACTATCGGAAATGGGCAAAGATGTGTTCATGCTCATGGATTCGATCACCCGCCTGGCCCGCGCGTTCAACAAGTGGGTCGGCAATACTGGTCGCACAATGAGCGGTGGTGTGGACATTAAAGCGATGGACATTCCCAAAAAGCTCTTTGCCACGGCTCGTGCTTTTGAGGAAGGTGGATCACTTACCATCGTCGGTACGGCCCTCATCGACACCGGCAGCCGCATGGACGATCTGATCTTCCAGGAGTTCAAAGGAACCGGCAACATGGAACTGGTGCTTGATCGCAAATTGGCAGACCGACGCGTCTGGCCAGCTATCGATATCGAACAGTCGGGTACACGTCGCGAAGAGAAATTACTTCCTCCGCAGACATTGCATGCCACGACGATGCTTCGGCGAACTCTCTCCTCAATGCATCATATCGATGCGATGGAGCAGCTCACTACTAAACTGGGTAAGTTCAAGTCGAATGATGAGTTTGTCAACCTTATTCAAGGCGCGAACGCCATCGACTGAGTATGAATCTTAACTCTTTACGCACACCTCGGTGCGATGCGATTGCAATTGCAGTCGACCGTTTCTATCATAGCGGTTCCGAGCGATCTGTTCGGAGGGTAAGCGAATGGCTAGCGGCCTGATTGGAATTCAGGTGCCGGGTAACCGGTTGTGGGTTCGAGTCCCATGCCCTCCGCTCTAACAACAAACAGCAATCCAATAGACTCGTTGCCTCTAACGGGTTTCTTTCTTGTGTATCCTGGAACAAGCGAGTTAGGCAGCCTAGCCTAGAACAACGGCTAATGAATTCCTAGTTGTTCTTCTATCTGCTCCAACGGCACTCCCTTAGTTTCTGGAACCATGGTCACTACCCACAGAAGCTGCAAACACATCATGCCGCAGAAAAAAGCAAACACTGAACCCGGGCTAAAAGCGGTAACCATTCTGGGAAAAAAGAGCGTCAAGAGTGCAGCGAAAATCCAATGGGTAAAGCTTCCCAAGGATTGCCCTGATGCACGATGCTGATTAGGGAAAATCTCAGAAATAAAGACCCAGATCACGGCACCTTGCCCTACGGCATGCGCGGCGATGAATGCGAAAATGCACGCAGGCACAATGGAGACGTTGCCTGAATAGAATGCCCATGAGCACAGTCCAAGCGATGCAATATATCCCAAGGACCCGATCACTAACAAAGTGCGACGGCCCAGGCGATCAATCAACCAGAGTCCAAGAAACGTGAATATAAGATTTGTAATTCCTATTCCCACGGATTGAAGCAAGGCAGCTTTGGCAGCCAAGCCCGTCATTTCGAAAATGCGGGGAGCGAAATACAGCACTGCATTGATCCCAGAAAGCTGATTGAAGAATGCAATCAGAATCGCCAGTAGGATCGGAACACGATGGCGCATTGTCCAAAATCCACTCTCGTGGGTGTCTTCCTGGGATGCTGCTTCAATGTCCGCAGCAATTTGTATTATTTCTGCTTTGGATGCAGTGGCATTGACCTTCGCGAGCACTTTCAACCCTTCATCCATATTCTTTTGGGCACCAATCAACCAGCGTGGGCTTTCAGGTATTGCGAAACAGGAAAGTGTATAGATGAGCGCCGGAATCGCCTCGACGCCAAGCATCCAGCGCCAAGCATTCTCCCCAATTTGCTTTAGCAACGCATTCGACATGAATGCCATCAAGATGCCAAACACGATGTTGAATTGGAACATTCCAGCAAGGCGGCCACGCAGTTTTGCCGGAGCGATTTCAGAGATGTATAGAGGAGATGCAACGGTAGAAATGCCAATCCCCAGGCCGCCGATGAAGCGGGCAACCATGAAGGAATTAACGTCCTGTGCGAACGCTGACCACACGGCAGAAACGAAAAACAGTAGCCCGAGACTAATGAGGGTCTTTTTCCGGCCAAGGTGGTCGGTCGGCCAACCTCCTATCAACGATCCTAAAACGGTCCCCCAAAGCGCCGCACTGATCGCCAGTCCATGGAGTGTTTCACTGAGATTCCAAAGTTTTTGGATCGTTTGTTCAGCGCCAGATATAACGACCGTATCAAAGCCAAAAAGAAAACCACCTAAGGCAGCTACGATGGAACTCGTGTAAAGAACTTTGGATTGTTTCATAGAAGTAAAAAACCTCAGCAACTACTCAAGCAAAACCTTTCGAGGTTAGTCGAGAAGTCTGGCAAGATCCCTTGGAATATCTCAGGAATGACAACGCCAGATGATCATCTCTTTTGGCATGCAAGTGAAACTCTACCCCGGCGAAATGTTCAGACGCAGCGCGACACAGCTACTCTTGAACATCTAATGAGGTTGGTAACACGAGAGCGGTGGCGGTCACCTCCTTGGCAGGCAGAATCTTCTTGACAACGTTGCTGTAAATCTTGATGCCCGATCCAATCGTAGCTACGGCCAGGGCGATTACGAGGATGACGTTGAACACCAAACGGCTGAAGCCATGCCCCACGGCGTCGCCGATATAGCTGCGTTTGTTGTTCATTATGAGGAATGCGAGGTAGGCGATCGGCAACATGGTAAAGCATACGGCCGATGCGGCCACGGGAAACCACATGGGAAGGGAAGCGATCACACCCAGGATGCCGATTGCGGGAGTGAGGGAGAACAGTCGGAACCGTGATTTGGTTTGTTCCAGACCGAGCATTTCACAGAAAGTGAAACCACAAACCACCATGTGTGTACTGATCGCACCGCAGGTCATGCCGATCAGGCCCAGATTAAACACAATTCGGCCCATATTGTCCCCCAGCACCCCGCTCAGTACTCCAGCGGCTTCCAATGGTTGCATGGTGGTGTTGACGACGTCGGCTCCGCTATAAACTCCGCCTACTTTCATCGCGATAATTACGAGCGAAGTAACCATCACGAAGGGGAGGAACATAGTCATCCCCAAGTCCCAGCGAGCAAGTTTCTTGTGATGTTTGCCCCAACCCTTCTTCAGTAGCGAGTAGGGGTAGAGAAAGGTCATGTTGATCCCTACGGCCGCACCCAGCATGCCCAACACTTGAGTCACGGTGCTATTGTTCAGAGTGCCATCGAGATTCCAAAGATTCGGGATTCCGTACCACCCGAAAAGGCCTTTGCATATTTCGCCAAATTCGGCTCTTACAACATCGAATTTTGCTACAACGACGATGCCAAACATCACAATCACCAAGGCGATACAGCCGCGCAGGAACCACTCGTATATTCGGACTCCGCGTGAGTCGCCGCCGTAATTAAATGTGGCGACAATATTAATGCAAAGTATGAGAATACCTACGCCAAAACTCAGCATCAGTCCAGAATTAGTGTAGCCCAGTCCCAAGAGTGTAGTGTCTTTTTTGACCTGGTTTAAATTAGCTTTGGCTTGATTGATTTGGGGCTTGTCTTTCGTTTTCTCGGCCGCTGCCAGCAAAGTATTCGCCTCGGTGACTTCGACAGGAACGCTTATGACGCCCTGAAGGTTGCCAAGATCACGCGCGGCACTGGCCGCCAAGCCATACTGGGGAAAGTGCCAGATGACCGAGGCCATGATGGTGCCTAGAGCCCACAGGATCACCAGCCACTTGCCAATCTCGCGACCAAAAGATTTGTAGGGGCGTTCGCCCGTGGTGAGTACGACGTTGCTGAGCGCACCCAACATCATCACTCCCAGGAACATCGCGACGGGTTGGACCCAGAGCAACTTGTAGCCGAACGAGGCACCGGCGATTACAGATGCTGCGGCGCTTCCAGCGCCTAGGGTCATTGCGCTTTGCAAAAGGCCAGGTCCGGTGCGTTTGATATAGCCGAACGCACTACTGGCAAACGGTAGTTGATCCAGCCTCTGCAATTCGGTGATTTCGCGTTGCAATCGGTCGGTGTCCGTATTGCTTCCTTGGGACTGTTCTGCCATCGCAAGGCTCCTAGGTAATCGGTTTCGAAATGAGTCGAAAAGATGGTGTAGTAGAAAGGCACTCGCTGTGCGGCCAAACATCTAGGATAGCAGATGACCCAGCGTAAATATACGGGGCCTTGATTGGGCAAAGAGCACCAATTCAATCACCGCGATGCACTGTGCGAGTGCGAAGTCCTTTTTCGGATCGCGAAGAATTGATACAGCCTTATGCTTCTTAGGTAGATTGGGAGGATTGGAGACTAATCCTCGTCCGAGAGCCACTTGGTTAATTCCGTTTTCGAGGACTAGCGACACTAAAAATCGGTAGTCCTCGTTCGCTTTTCGGAACTTACCTCAAGTCGCCTACCCCGTTACCATGAAGTTCAAGTATATGAGAACAAATTTTCTTTCTAGCGTCCGACCTTTTCGCAACCAATGAATTTAAGTAGATGGTTTCATGTCGGAAGAATTACTGCTTGAAAAAAATCGTCAAATTATCCTCGATGGGGAATCAAGAGTCTCTGATGGGCAGCGAAAGGCCACAAGGTGTGAAGCGAGTAGTCTGGAATATGCTCATGGGATTTGCCGCATTGGCAGCTACCGCCGCAGGACTATCGGCGATCATGAAAAAGGGGGGCTATCCGGGCCTCGGATTTGCCGCCGCATATATTTCTCTGGTGTTGGTTGTGCAGCTGCTGCGAAGTCGCAAGAAAGAGGTCGTTGCGTAGTGCATGTGCTTGCGGCACCAAATTTTGTACCCATTGCATCGCGCTGACGCTTAATTTCAGCAACCGAAGACTCCACCATTGATATCCAGAGTTGCTCCTGTGATGAATCCGTCGAATTCACTTGCAAGAAAAGCCACGGCCCTTGCCACGTCTGCCGGATTTCCCGCTCGCCCTAAGGGAATTCCAGCTACGGTTTCTGAGGCAGATTCCGGTGTCGTATGCGTTGCATGAAACGCCGTGCCAAGAATCAGACCGGGAGCGATGGCATTGACTCGGACCCCCTGAGGGCCAAGTTCCTTCGCCAGGGACCTCGTCCAAGTGAGTACGGCACCTTTGGCTGTGGAATAGACCAGAGATCCCGCATGCCCGCCCATGCGCCCGGCAAGAGACGCAACATTCACAACACTGGAATTCTTACTGGCTTGTAAATGTGGCACGGCCTGGCGAGTCACAAACATCATGCTCATGACGTTCACATCCATGACTCTTCGCCAAAAATCAAAATCAACTTCGCCTAGCCTACGTCGCGCAATTATATCTCCCGAATTGTTGACAAGAATCTCCAAGCCGCCGAGGAATTTCACAGCTTCGCTAACCATCGCAGAAGCGGCCGACTCGTCAGTCAAATCAGCGGAAAAGCATTCCGCACGTATACCTGGAGGGGCAGCCTGTTTGACTTGCTGGCTCCCTTCAGCACTCTTGTAGTAGTGAATCGCGACGTCGCATCCTTGACGCATTAACTCTTCAACGATGGCTCGACCTAATCCCTGGCCACCTCCTGTGACAATCGCCTTTTTGGATGTTAGTCGCGACAAGCGAAGGATCCCTCATTAAATGTGAATATTGCCTTAGCTTCGTAAGTCTTTTCTCAAGCAGAAAGCATCTTCTTCAAGGTTTGCAGATCCGTCTTGAGCGCTTGCAGGTTCTCCGCAACTCCTGCTTTGGGGAGATATTCAACGTGAACCGAGATCGGCCCCGAAAAATTTGACGCATTCAGAAGCTTGAAACATTTTGGGTCAAGTCTTCCTTTTCCCAAAGGGGTGTGCTGAGACTTCAACCCGTCCCAGACGTAATCTTTAACGGATACAGCGGATACCTGGGGTTCCATCACATTGTAGTAGACGGGCCAGGCCTCACCGGCTTCGACGGCAGCATGACGGAAGTCAAAGACGCAGCCAAGTTCGGTAACAGGGTAGTCTTTGATCAACTCGTGTAAATCCCAAATGGTTGCCCCGACGAAATCGGCCCCACAATGATTTTGATAAATTCCTGCAATGCCGAGCTCGCGGTTCATCGCTGCAAGATCTCGGAACGCAGGTTGTAACTCTGTGATCTGATTCAAGATGGGTCGCTTCATATCATAGCGATGAAAGCCAAGACGATAGCGGGGAATTTTTAGGTCAGCAGCAGCTTGAAGCGTTGCTCCTGCATTCGTTTGGTCTGCACTCAAAATATCCGTCGTCAGTATTGTGATTTCCAGGTTTCTTTTTGCTAGGGCTTCCTGGAGCTTGGGCAACTCGTCGGCCGCGGCAGCCGGGAGAATATATCCTTCCTTTTCTCGAGCGGTCACTTCGACACCGTCAAAACCGGCGTCAGCAATTGCCTCGGTCAGCTGATCGTAATCGAGTGCTTGCAAGAACTTGACGAATGCGCAGAATTTGTGCTTTGGTTTGACCGCTTCGGCCGCAATTAACCTGGATGGAAGAGTAGTAGCGGCCGCAGCCAATGCGACGCTTACACCGAATTCTCGCCGGGAAGGTCGTGAGATGATTTCTTTGGGTTTCATGTTTTATGCAAACTCCATAGTGGGTTGGACAATGAATCATTCCGCATTTTGCCCATCATAGGCAGCGTTTACTAACATGGCGGAATCAAACCGGGGATAGCCTTCTAGCAACTTCTTAGAGACATTTAGCCAATTTGGCTCTGCGTATCGCACCGACATCATACGGAACATCTGGTTAGTAAGCGGCGACACGTGGTATTCACTGATCTGCTCGTGCGGCCAATCTGCTTCGCCATTCACGTAGGGGAGCAGATACTCGGCGGCCTGCTGCATACCTTTGCCATTTTCATCCCGATAGTGCCACAGATCGTAATTGAGCGATTCCCCCATACGGGCTAAGATACCCATCGCTTGGAGGTTGAAAATGCTGTAGTGGAAGGAGTTGGTTCTTGCGAGCTCTTCAGGCTGAGTGCCATCAGTCGCGACTTGACTGGGTATCAAGTTGTCTCGGACGTGATCAAGTAATTCTCTTGCCAATTCCGTTTTGCCTAAAAACAGTGCAATGCGTATTGCTTGGACATAGTACCACGTACCGTGATTGTTGTTTGCTTGACTTTCTTTCTTGCCAAGCTCACTGGTTTGCAGCCACTGTAGGTATTCCGTAAACCAGCTCTTCAATCCGTCTTCAAAATCCTGGTTATAGGTAGGGGATTCCTTGAGCAATTCAAGCGATTCGAGGACATACATGAAATCCCTGGTATCGATAACCCCAGAGTTCTTGCCTTCGTTACGTCCCAGCACAGCCTGGGCATATTCGAGGTGGGGATTCATGCGGGTTTCTGGATTTAGAAACCAATCGTCAATGAGATGGATCGCATGTCTTGCATAGCGTTCATCCTCGAAATAGTAATAAGCGAGCGATAGTGACTCGACGTCTTTAGTGAACTCACCAAAATGAACCTTATCTCCCAGCTTCTTCTGCTTGTAATTCGTCACGCCATCGCGGCGAATGAATGGCAAGCCATCTGGTTTTGAAGGGTCCGGCCACCAATAGGCGCCAAAGCTGGCATAATCGTGCTTGTCGCCACTGGGAGGCACATGCGCGTTGTAGGTCACCGAATAAGATTTATTGCCCAGTGCATCTTCCGCCTGCTGACGTAACATTTTTGCAGCACCCTGCAATTCCGGTGTCGGATCATCTAGATCTTGCTTGAGTTTGGTGAGTTGCGTGCCTTCCCAAATCAGCAGCTTGGGTTCCGTGTCTGCTACAAGCTCGCTCGAAGAACTTATGAACAGTAGAAGTGTGAGCAACAACGAAGCGGTTCGAATCATGAACTTACTGTTTCCGAATGCGTTAGTCTTTTGCGAAACTTCCGAAGGTCGCGACGGGATCGCCAAGCTCTCGTGCAATTTCATTCACACGATAGCCGAATCCAGAGCCTTGGATCGAGCTCAGATCGAGCTTGCCCTCTCGACGTTGATAAAGGCCCGGATGGACCTTTGCCTCGGGAAGTGAGGCCTTGGGATAAAACTGCATCGCGTTTGACTCGACCCCCCGCATGGTTCCCGCGTGTGCAGCGAGCAAGACATGAGGAATCTGAGCGAGCATCGGATTTGTCAGGTCCTGGACCATAATACTCATCTTGTGGGCCTTGGCCCAACAAAGAGTAAGGATCGCGCCGGTCTGGGTCTTACAGGTCTTCAGAGCCACACCGGTCCAGCCGAGTTTCTTACCTAGCCTCACCAACTGCCAATTATGGGCGCTTTCGTCCATCAAAAGGGGCTTACGACTCGATACACTTGAAACGTCGATCTTGTTTGCTTCGAGATCATAGGGAAATGGCTGCTCTACGTAGAGAATCGCATCGAAGATATCACGATGTTCGGCCGCAAGTCGATCGAGAACTGCGTTGACATAAGCGGGATCCAATACCGTGCAGTTGAAGTCCGCGCTGAGTGTGTAGGGGCCATGCCTGCCAGCAATCAAGCCGACCTGAACCAGACGGTCGAAGTCCCAGTCAGCATCGTTGCCGCGGAGCTTCACCTTTAAGTTTTGCAAGCCGTCTCGATTGATCCAGTCTTCGAGCACAAATGGCTCGCCGTCGAGCGGAATGTCGCCATTCATTTCTGCCGGGTCAAGCAGATCAACGCCGCCTACCAGGTGCCAGACGGGAAGAGTCTCGGGAACTTTTGGGCTTATGAAATCAATAGGATACTTGCCCTCGAAATCTGCTCCTTCTGAATCTACGCCTTCCAGAAAGTAAGCCAAATCATGGTTCATGAACTCTGCGGTGTAGCAATCATAGATAGGACGTTCGTGCAGATTTCCGTAAGCATCATGCAGGGCAATATCGAAGGGTGAGCAGCAAACCAATCCGGCCAAGAGAGGCATACGTTCGTCGAGCGCGCAGTCTCGGTTGAATCCTGCCAGAAGAGTCGGCAAAATGTTTTCTTGAAACTCGTAGCCAATCTCTAGGGGATGCCCATACATGGAAAAGGCAGACCAAGCCGACGCAAGCTGCTCACAAAAATCTCGCAAAGCCAGGTCTCGCGTGCGATGAGAGATCGTGCTAGGCCAGACCCAAGGGACGCTGAGCGGAGTTTCGCCCCAACCTTCTGCTTTGCGCCCAGAGCGGTCTTCGACACTTACGCGCACTCGCGCACACGTAACGGATGTCAACGTCTCTGAGCCGAACTTAAGCGGCACGCGTGTGGTAACTGGCAAAAAGTACAGCTCCACACCAGCGATGGCGATATCGGTCGACTTGCCAGTCGTCGATAGTTTCGCAAGCGTTTGTGGTGAGTTAGGTGGAGTCATACGGTTTAGCTAAGGTTGCATTCGCATAAATCAGGAAATCAGGCCTGCCAGGCTTGGTTCGTTGGACGGTTCATCATGGCGCTCGCTTCTTTGTTTCCAATAATCTGCTCATTAACTGGATCCCATTTCACTTTGGTCTTAAGACGCAGTGCGATATTCCCCAGATGGCAAACCGTAGCACTTCGATGACCGACTTCGACAGATGCCGCCGGTTCTTCGCGGGACTTAACACAGTCGATGAAGTTGCGCTGGTGGTCGTCGTTGCTCACATACACATCAGGTACGTCCGTACCACACACTTTGGCCTTGATTCCTTCAGGGATCGTGAAGAAATTGCGACCTTGATTTTCAACGCGCACGCTTCCTTCGGTCCCTTCAATGATGCAGCGGACTTCAGGAACCCCTGTCATGCAGTCCAAGACGATGCCGTTGTCGTAAGTGCAGCGAAAATGCGTGTAGGTGGCCGCATTGAACAGACTCCCCTTCGGCAAGTAGTCAGCATAAACATGCTCGACCAGAACGGGACCAGATTTATCCATGCCGAGTGCCCATTGGGCCATGTCGAGCGAGTGAGCACCAAAGTTCGTGACCTGGCTGCCAGCATAATCGTAGTTAAAGCGGAAACGATAGAGGCAACGATCCTTGTGATACGGAGCATCCGGCGCGGGGCCGAGCCACATTTTGTAGTCAAACCCCTCCGGTACCGGCATCGGCTTCCACCCAGGGCCAGGGCTGATCATGTTGTGACGTCCCACATTAGCGACGACACGTTTCACGTCACCGATGGCGCCACTCTGTACGATTTCAACCAATCTGCGGACGTTTGGGTTGGAGCGCTCGTGACTGCCGGTCTGCAGGATTCGACCATTTTCGCGAACCGCCTTGACCATCGCTTTTTGATCGCCAATGGTCAGCCCCAAAGGCTTTTCACAATAAACGTCCTTGCCTGCCTTGGCAGCTTGAACCGTCATGATGCTGTGCCAATGATCGGGAACAGCGATGACGACTGCGTCGATATCTTTGCGACCGATGATATCACGAAAATCGTTGTACGCTTCGCAGCCTTTGTAGGAGCCCGACTCTTTCGATTTCGCGTAAAATCCTTCGACAGCATCTCTCGCGGGTTCGCGTCCGTAGAAATGCTTGTCATCTTTATAACCATTGCTCCCACGATTCACATCGCAGACAGCTAGAGCCTGACATTGATCGTTCTCAAGGAACCGCTGCATCACGGGAAATCCCTGATTGCCAACGCCAATAAAGCCCAGAGTTACGCGATTGCTCGGCGCGTTGGCTCCGAATACTGAAGCCGGTGCAAAATAGGGTGCGGCTGCAGCAGCAGCCAGTGCCGATGTCTTGATGAATTCGCGGCGAGAGCTGCTTTCTGATTTATGGTTATGAGGCATGGCTGAGAATACTCCTGATAAAAGGTTGCAATGAGTTGCCGCTCCTGGTGCAAACTGCCGACACCAGGAGACCAATGAGACACAGCGTCATCCCCGAACGCTCGGGAACCGCAACGGTCTGGGAGGCAAGTGGCGCTGGCCCCGTATATCCGCGTTGCCAGATAAGAAAATCGTTTCCATCGACGTCGCCATCTTCGTCGGCATCTCCGTCCAGATGGCTTGCTGAGTTGGGAGTCCCATATCCTGTCTGCCAGGACAATAGATCGTTTCCGTCAACGAAACCATCTTCATTGAAGTCACCCGGGTCAAAGACCGGTGCGAACAAGGCGTCCAGCTCTGCAGGAGTGAGCGAGAGGTCCAGGTCGAGTACTAAGGCATCCAGTTGATTCGATCCTTCACGCTTACCGATACGAAACTCGAGAGGAACGCCGACATTCGATGGACTGATCGTGAACGTATTACCAACTTCCCAGACGTAGGTGCTATCATTGGAAGTGTTCTCTTGCACCGTAGGATCGATATTAAAATTATTGGGAACATAGAGGCTGTCTGAACTGCCGTTGAATCCCTTGGCCCGATAATAGGCGCGATAGGTACCGGCCTGTTGGAACTCCATGTCGTAGACGGCAATCGTGTCTTGAGGGCCAGACTGAGTGTATGTATTCCCACCAGGGGCTCGGATTGCCTTGCCCCCTAGGGCATCAGTATCGTCGACCGTAGTATAAAACAAGCCATTGTTGTTGGGGTCGAGAATGGCAGCAAAGTCTTCCGCCTGGATCGAACAGCCACGGGCAAAGCATCCCCCACCACCACCACCGACAGGGGGTTCGTCAGGACCTAGCCAACTTGGCCCCACATCTGCAGCCGCAAGGGGCTTGCGGACAATCTGTGCCATGGAGAACTCATCAGCACCTATGTCGAAAATTCCAATGCGTGCCTGGCCATCCATGTCGTTGGCGATTAAGCCGCCGTAACTGCCGGTTCCTGAGTTGATAGCAGGGCTGGTAGAACTAAGCCGCCAAAGCCCATCGGGATCTATTTGGAGTTGGGGATCTACTGCAGTGATGCCGGCGGCGCCTGCTTTGGGACCCAGACTGCCACCGAAGGCGATGTTTCCTTCCCAAGTCCAGCCCGTACCCTCACTCCCCTCAAAGATTGTCGGTCCGTCACTGCGAAAAATGTTGTTGGCGACGGTGACATTTTCTGCCTTTAAAGTCCGTCCGCTACTTCCCAGCCCGTCGTCGAATGTGAGCATCACTCCCTGGGTATTGACCAGGGTATTATGAGCAATGACGGCGTCCTTGACTTGGTAGTATTGATTCAGCGCCGAATTGGGAACTCCCGCAGAAATGGATATCGCGCCACCGGCGCGATCGTCAACATTGGCAATGTAATTGTTGACGATCGTCTGCCTCTCGCCGATGACGCGAATTGCTCCACTATTGTTCGTGTCTCCCCCAAGAAAGAAATTTCCTTCAACAAGCGTATCGTTTCCGTGGCGGAGAGTGAGAGTCCCTTTTGAATCGCGAAATGTGTTGTAGCGATAGGTATTCTGGCCCGATTTGTTCGAGATGATCTCGATTTCACCATCAAGTCGCTCAAAAAGATTGTTTTCCACGGTGGTGAACGAATCGCTGAGCGATTCGTCGCTTGTGCCCACGCGAATCGTCTCAAAACCATTGGGATCGCTAGGATTGTTTGGCACCGGGCGATCCACAAAGTGATTGGCGTCGATCAAATGATTGTCTGCTCCTGTATCGTCCCGCCGCACGACGACGGTAACGCCAGAGTGATTCTGATTTTCGAACCGATTGTGATCCACACGATTGTTTTGGCCAAAAATTTCTACCCAATGGTATCGGTCGTCGACACTGGCGGGGTTGTAACCAATGATGGCAGAGTTAGTCAGTCGGCTATTGGTTGCTTCCCCTTTGGAGCCGCGAAATTCAACGATAGCACTTGACCCGTTTGCGAGAGCGCCTCCCTCAAACCTGAGGCCGTCGGCCACCAGCCAACTACCAGTAATATCCAGCGTTGAATTTCCATTGAGGATCACCTGCCCGGGGGTTTCGGCTCGCAGTGTGATCGGGTTCGTAGAATTGCCAAACCCACCGAAACTGATCTGCTGATTAGTCCAGGTGCCGTTGGTCATGATGAGCGTATCGCCAGGCTGGGCAGTTTGCATGGCTGTCGTGATTTGTGAGGCAGAAGAAACCATAAACTCAGTTGCGTAGGCACTAGTGCACCATAAATGGCTAGCAATCAGAATTATGGCGCAGCAATTCCAAGGATCCGTTAAAGTCAAGGGATGCGTTTTCATGTTGAGCGAAGCCAGAGTCTATTGGACAAATGGCTTCCCGCCATCCCACGTTAGTTCAATCTTCAAATCATCCGTCGGCTCTGTAATCTCATAACTGAGTTCTGATGTGAGGAAATCGGCATACTTTGGCGGCGCCATCCATCTCACTTTGCTCGCACTAATTACCTCCATTGCGGAGACCTGCACGCGATGTGTTCCTGGAACGACTCCATCTCCCCCGTCGTAACAGGTGAGTGTAAAGTTGCCGTTTGAATCGATTGCTCCAGATGAGGGGCGAGCACCCTCAGGAACAAACTTGACGTTTCCAACCGTGAGAGGCTTTCCATCAATCAACACCTGCCCGGATACATTTACCCGTGCAGGTCGACCATCACCGCAGCCTAGAATCACTGCCATGAAAGACAACAACAAGGCGAACCGCCAGTTACTCTGCGCGATACTCTGGCCAAATATAGATACATTGAATTCAGATTTCACGATTTCTCCGGAGCCTCCTCATCCTGAGGTTTGTCAGTAGTAGAGTCTGATGTAGCCTCTTCTGATGCATCTTGAGCCTGATGTATTTTCTCAGCATCACTTGCGCTCACGTCCTCGGACAGTTCATCCCCTTCCCAGGTAAGGTCGATTTGCAGGTTTTCCTTCGGTCCCGCTATATTCAGTTCAATGCCTGAAGTAGTGGAATCAGCATATTTACTGGGAGCCAGCCATTCGACTTCGTTCGATCCTTCGCTGAGGATCTTGGTAGCGGAAACGGCCACCTGGTAGGTACCGGGGAACACACCAAGTTGTTGCTGTGAAGCCGACACAGAATTCTCAGACAACTGGAAGGAACCATCTTTCATAATCTTGCTCGTAAACGGACGCCCCGACTTCGGCACAAAACGGATTGAACCAGTTGGCAATGGCCGGCCATCAATGAGCACCTTTCCGGCAACTGGAAAACGAACCGGAGGTTCATCACACCCCAACGATGCGCCGAGCAGTAAGAGGATAACCAGTCGAATAACCTCTACCGGAAATGTTATTGAATAATGTGTCATATTTGTTATTAACCCGAGGGAGATCAGTCCCCTTTGCAAGTCTCATTTTTGTCAATTTGATCCATCACTGACCGATGTCCTGCAATGGTGGAAAGGTCGCGATACGTTTCCAAATCGATATCCTCTTGCAGAAACCCGACATGTCCATCAACGTATGCGAATTGCGCACCACCCGGATGTCTGCTGGCGAAGGCACCATTGACAATGTCCCCGTTCACGTTGAGCGTTTCGGCCCAGGGGGGCGTATTGAGGGCCACATCGGTGACTCGAAAACAATCCAGATAACGGAGGACATAGGACCAGATGTTGGAAGCATTTGCTCCGTTGATGGTTCCAATCGAGTTCTCGATCGTTTCACCCACGGAAATCGTATTGCTAGTACCATCCTGAATCTGCTTAAGCTGGACGACTGTCCGATATAGATGAGGGCCCGTGTTGTGATGTTTTACCATACAAGCGTTTACGGGAGTGTAGAGCGCTCCACCGTTCACGCCTCGGTGACCTCCCACGAAGGCATAGGAACCAACTGCCGGAGGAGGATCCCAAGAGGTCCAGTCTTCCCGATACGGCTTGCTCCCCTCGGAGGGGCAAATAAACTCAGCAACACTAGTACCGATCGCCGTGAGCCTGTCCGGAGTTTTCCAGTTACCTACAACGAAGTCTTGTGCGGGCCAAATACTTTGATTGTCGTACACATCGAGTTGAGCGTACAAAGCGTTTTTCTCTATATAGGGGAGCAATAGGACAAACCCACTCGCTCCCGAGCGTTCTACCGCTGTCCTCAACTCCCTCATCTCTCTTGAACCGGTTGAGTCGGGACCAAGCCTGGCAGGAACCAGATTACCGTTAGTACTTTCATAGTTGAGATCCGCCAAAGCGTCCTGCTTCAAGTTGTTGGTGCAAGACATCCGCCGGGCTGCCTCACGAGCAGCCTGCACAGCCGGTAGCAAGAGGGCTACCAAGACGCCTATGATAGCAATCACCACCAGAAGCTCGACGAGTGTAAAGCCCTTTGAAACTCTTCTGCCTAAGCATTGCTGACAACTAGTCGTGAACATGGATACGATGCTCCTAATTACCTAACGCTACTGAAATGACGAGACCACCAACGGCATCCAAACTGCCGCATTTCACATTATTTTTAACTTGAATTGACTTGAATTGAATGTTGGATTCAAATCCAAAGTCTTGAACAGTAGGCAACAGAGCAACCAAAGTTTCGATGCATTTCTCTCTGCTCTCTCAGCTTCCTTATGTTCAAAAGCTTTTCTGAACTACGATCTATCCGTGCTTAATCCTTCGATCTGTGGCCAAATCCTCCCCTCCCCGGCCATCGATCGCAGTTGTGGCCGAGGAAGGGTTTGGGAGAAAATAGCTTTAACTTCTACTTCGACGACGCACGGCAAGAGACAATACGCCACTCAGGCTAAGCAACAGCAGCGACGAAGGCTCTGGCACAGCACCGATTGCCGCTGCGAGGGGCGTCGTCCCGTACTGGGACTTCCAAAGGGCCAAATCGCCTGAGTTAATTCCGTTTGGCGATCCGCCCCGTTGCCACACAAGGAAGTCACGACCATCCACGTCACCGTCACCATCGAAGTCCGCGTTGTCACTCGGCTCGTTGCTTCCAAAGATTTCAAGCAAGAAGTTGTCGACCAGCAAGTCCATGTCATCGAGACCCGTGTTGCGGAGTGCAAAGTAGTCCCAGGAGTCGCTCGAGATTCCATCGGGAATCATGCCACCCATCCCGTCATCTACCATCACATTTTCGTAGTCAGACAACGTATAAGAGAGACCGCTCGCTCGATCAGTCGTCGTCAAGCTTGCCTTGATAGTATCGCCAGGATTCACGTCGGTGAATCTCTCCAATGTAAGCGATAGGTTATAGACATTACCAACAACCAGATTGATCAAACCAAAGTCGTTTCCACCCGGAGTCATAGGCTGGGGGACAGCGACGGTATCGTCATCACCGGTTCCTTGCATGATGCGTTTATCATTTGGATCGGCCCCTGGCACGTTGGTCTCTTCCCGAATTCGCCAGTCACCACCGTTTTGTCGGCCAAACGGCGGAGGAAATGAGCCATTCGGATTCTCAACGACGACTTGTCCATACCAACCGCGATCATTTGTGCTACCGATATCACTTCCTGTGACGGCAATAGATCCTCTCGTTCCATCAAAGTAACCGTCGTCAAATCCCCATCTCGCAGAAGTCATTGCGCCATCTACATCGGGACCAGCTACCGGGTTGATCTGCCCTAGTTGGCTGTCGGTATCTTGAAAGAGGCCGAATCGCAATTGGGCGTCATCCGGTTGCTGCACGGCATTGGCGTTGGGTGCATCTGCCCATACACGAAAATCAAAACTAACTTTAACTTGGTCCCCCACCTCCGGCCCGAGGGAAACTGTTTGACCGAAAATGGCGGTCATCGAGTTGCCACGACCCTTAGAGTTGTAGGAAAGCGCGTAGCCGTCATTGATGGCAGTGGTACCCAAACCGCCAGCGACAGATGTGGGTTGTGTCTCCACCATCGCAAGATTTGCATCGTCAACAATTGCGATAAATGCCCTGCGATCACCGGTGTTTGATCCGGTGAAACCTGAATTCGACAACCAGCGCAAGCCCTTGTCATTTGAATCCAATGCGGTAGCTACTTCATTATTCGTGGCCATGGCGGTATTCGAACTACGGGCAGGAATGTAGGTGCCAATTCCGTCAGTGCCTGTATCTGTATCCGAGCCGTCAATCACATTGTCATTGTTGCGATCGGCATCGCCGAAGCCGTCACTTAACACAACGGCTGCTTGTAAGGAAGCAGGCACAAGAGTCAATAGAATGGCAACCGTTACTGCCAAAATTGTTCGGGTTGTTTTCATGAGAGGAACCTTTCTTGATGATTGAGAAACAAAGAGCTTTTGGAAAAAACCTCGAAGAGCTGTAACTAAACCCAAAGCTTTACGGCTTGTGTCCAATGTCAGTGAAGGAGCAGAACTGAGAGGCTTAAACGGAAGAGTCTTCTTCGCCTGTACCTATCCTGCTCGAATAATTCAAATCCGACAATCCAATTACTCAGAAATTGATTCTGAAATTTCGGCATTTATGAGATTGGCCTCACCGGCGGATTCCTTGACCGGTGAATAGATCGTGAAATTGTCGACTGCTAAGCAAGCGTTTTGCTTCCCCCGACGAGCTCACGAAAATGGTTGTGGTAAGCCTTTGCCGTCGTGTCGGCTTAATTCTGAAAACGTCCCATGAGCGAATTAATTCAATAAGCTGATCACAACCATTCGTTCTAGTACTAATAGGCAAAGAACCACGAATGTCGAAGCAGAACTTCCACATTCGTGGTCTCAATTAGCATAGAAACTGAAAGTTTATCGAATTACAAGCGTCTGCCCAAACCAGGCAAGGCGATCAAGGCCCCAATCAGAAGAGCGACTGATGCGGGTTCTGGAACTGCACAAAACTCGACTGTGATGTTTGAAAAATCAATACCGTTATCAGCCTCTCCGGCAACGTTTGAAGATCCGAAAATATTCGAGTTCACATGGAAACCAAGCATGTCGATAGTATTCGAATCAAATGCATCGGTAACGGTGTGAGTCGCTATGCCGCCAATACCCGGATCCAGCGTACCAGTGAGCTCCATTTCAGTGGCGCTAATTCTTTTCACTTGAAAGGAACCTGTATAAGTGGTGTCAGGAAGGAACTGATAGGCACCATCGGGGCCACTGTTAGGGACGCTGTTGAATCCAGTCGTTGTTGCCAATAACCGACCGGTGGCATTAGCCGTATCATGTTCGCGGAAATTCAGATCTTCGGTGGTGCCATCGCCAAGATCCATGTCCAACATGTAGCCCGGCAAACCAGCAGTCGGGGGTACGGCCCCAGTCCAACCATAAAGCTCGTTCGGCGAACCTGATGAAGCGGATACGTCGGCATTTAATCCTGCACGGCCAAGTGAGTCAAAAAGTCCGACCCGAAAAGGAGCAGAAGAAGGTCGTCCAACCGTAGCAGGAGTAGTAAACGTATACGTCGCAAGGATCTTGTCCCCGACGTTGGCCAATGTTTGTGCTGGAAACACGGTGTGGATTCCGCGACCTGATGTGCCCGTGACCAAACCCATGGATCCGACGGAAACCTCGATCCCACTGCTGGAACTTGAAGTCCACCAGTTTGTGTCAAGGGCACCAGTCTTGGCAAGGTCGCCGTCAGACCAGTCGTCATCGACGATTACAGTTGCCTGCAGGGAAGCAGTGAGTAGAGATGCTATTACAAAAGCACTCACAGAAAGTAGAAAAGTCGTTCGTCTTGTGGAGTTCATTAGAACAATCCCCTCTCAAAGTGAACAAGAAACAAAAAAGCAAGCAAAAGTGAAAAACTATGCTCGAAACAGACATTCACGAAAAGCTACTGCTTCTATTAAAGGCATGGATTACAATTCAGGCAATCTTTTATTTCGCATCCCGACTCCGTTTTTTCGGCAGTTTGCATAGGCTAATGAGAAAGAAATGGGCCGCGCACAAACGCTTATATAGCGAATTAACGTGGATTTCTTTGAAGTGGCTCTGATCCGCGAATATACGTCCAATCAGTGTTCATCTGAGTTCCAATATCTCCCTATTCATCATTCGAATCTCGCTCAATCTCGATCTCGGAACCGATTTCGGTAAGCCGTTGCGGTCATGTTTTCGTTCTTGCGAAAGACGTCGCAGAAGTATTTTGGCTCGCTAAAACCCGTGCGAAGGGCGATTTTCGAGATGGGGAGCTCGGTTTCACTTAAAAGCAGCTTGGCCCTTGTCAGGCGGATCCGAGTAATTTCTGCCTTGATTGTGCGGCCGAGTATCCGTTTGATACGTCTCTCGAGAGTGCTTGGCGAGCGCGAGGCGAGTTTTAAAACGTCTTGCACTAGGATTCCCTCTACCGCTTTTTCCCGGATGAAACGAATAGCCGAGGCTACTTCCTCATCCTCAACCGAGAGCATGTCGGTCGACTGGCGAGCGGCTACGCCAGATGGGGGGCCCAGGAGTACGGCTTCGGTGGGGACCTTCTTTTCTTCCATATAGCGGTGCAGAAGCTTCGCCGCCTCAAAACCGATGCGACTCGAATTGACGTCGATACTGGTAAGAGGCGGAGTGCAAAGGTTGCAAAGGTAGGGATCGTTATCGACTCCGATCACGGCTACCTCATCGGGAACCTGCAATTCGGCCCGACGACAGGCATCCAACACCCATCGGCCACAATCATCGTGACAGGCCATGATTCCTACAGGCTTGGGCAGCGTCCTGAGCCAATTGGCAAGCTGTTGCTGTTGTTTTTCCCAATCAGGGGTCTTTCTTTTTCCTTGTTCGACCAGGAAAACCTCACACTTGGAACCCGCCTGGTTTACTTGTTCGATGAAGAAATCACAGCGGAGATCTTGATTGGGGTTTTCACCACGAGGGGTTCCGCAGAAGGCAAAGTGGCGTAGGCCGCAGTCTTTGAGATGTTCGTAGGCCAGTTGGGACACGGGCTGGTTGTCGACCCCGATAAAAGGGAGGCCCAAGTCCTGAAAGGCGCCACGGACATCCACGGCCGGGATCCCTGTTGCAAGGATCGCGTCGGCCATACGCTGGTCGTCGATGCGGGCCAAAATGCCGTGCCCTTTCCAGGTTTTTAACCAGGAAGGGGGCGGATCATTGAGTCCATGGGGCTCAAAAAATATTGACCAGGGGCCAAATTCCCGGTGATATCGGGCAACCCCGCGCAGCAGTCCTCGCGCGTATTCACGGGAAGTTTCGATGAGTAGCGCAACGTGGAGCAAGATTCCCGCCTGATGGTCATGATTAGGCCATAAGTGAAAAGGATTTGCTGAAAGTCGGAAGTGTCTTCCCGAAATCATACAGAATCGGGACCCTGGTGGTTATCCTAAAATTCAGCATCCGGTTCCGATTTTCACGTATCTCTAATTCTCCGAGATTGAGAAAAGGAGTGACACGCTTACGTGCCGTTGAAACAGCAGCCAACATGACCGCCCAAAGGAGATCGTTTCTGTCTGCAGCACCAAACTGCCAAAAAAACGGAAGTCTTGTTTGTCTTTCAGATTGCCAACCATTCACGTGCAATTGATTATTAATGTGGGTTTAATAGAAGTAGGACAGAGAGATTCTCTTTTATAGTCGTCGATTCCCGACGTCACACGATTCCCTTGCACTGATCAATGATTGGCCGCGGATGATGTTTCTAAATCGCTACTCCCTCGTTGCGATTGGGGTTTTGCTAGCGTATCCCTGCCTGGCGGCGGAGAGCCAATGGGTGCAGACCGGTGCTACGGGCAGACTCGTCTATGTGCCCGATGCGGAAGGGGATCGCATCATGGAGTTTTCCAACGTTGGTTATCGCGGGCGAGGGACCGAACTCATTCCCAACAACGTACCGACGATTATCACCGTTTCTCCGGTTGCAGGCGATGATACGGCCACCATCCAGGCGGCGATCAATCTAGTCTCGGCGATGCCACTTGGACCGAACGGGTTTCGCGGTGCCGTGCTGCTGGAAGCCGGCGACTACGACATCGCCACAAAACTAACAATCAACACCAGCGGCGTTGTGCTACGCGGCGTAGGCCGCGAATCGAACGAGACGGTGCTCCATGCGCGGGGAACAACTCAACGCTCACTGATCGAAGTAGGAGGTTCCGGTTCGCAATCGCTTACTGGCTCGACGCGGAACATGATTGATAAGGTCGTGCCGGTAGGTTCGCGAAGTTTTCGAGTGGACTCGACCTCTGGTTTTACGGTGGGTGATACAGTGCGGGTCACGCGTCCCACCCCTAGCAATTGGATCAGTGAACTGGGCATGGATATGATCCCGCCTCGCTCGGATGGTGGTACGGTTAACCAGTGGACGTCGTCCACGCTCAAATTGTATTTCGATCGCGTGATCACGCGTATCGAGGGCGATCGCGTTTTTGTTGATGCCCCGCTTCCTCAGTCATTCGATCAAACCTATGGTGGCGGGACGATACGTCGCTACACATGGACTAATCGCATTGAAAACGTGGGAATTGAAAACTTGCGCGGTGATTCGGACTTCACATCTCCCACAGACGAGAATCATGCTTGGGAGTTTGTCTCGATCGATGATGCACAGAACGTTTGGGTGCGAAACACGCTATCGAAGCATTTTGGCGACTCTTCGGTCGTGGCCAATCCTGGTGCTAAATGGGTCACGGTGGACAATGCAATCAGTGAGACTCCGATCAGTGTTGTAACCGGTGAAAGACGCTACACGTTTGACTTGAGTGGCGAGTTGGGATTGGTCACCAATTCTGTTGCAAATGAAGGCCGACACGACTTTGTCAACAACAGCACACAGCCGGGAGGACCCAATGTCTTCCACAATTCGGTGGCACATACAGCCCTCGATGAGACCGGCCCCCACCAACGCTGGGCCACGGGGACACTGTTTGACAACATCACCATCGAGGGGGATCAAATCAATGCCCGCAATCGAGGCAATTTCGGTTCTGGCCATGGCTGGGCAGGTGCAAACATGGTGGTCTGGAACTCCACGGCCGACAGCTTCATCGTGCAAAACCCACCAACTTCGCAAAACTGGTTGGTGGGATCGAAGGGCACGATCATCAATGACACTACGTTTGGGCCTCAGCCACCGGGGTATTACGACCAATCCGGGCCGAGTGCATCACCTGTCACTGCAGGGGGAAAGACAAGTCTGTACGAGGCTCAGATGGACGATTCCCGCGACATCCGCGAATACCATGCTCAAGGGACTGGCGACTGGACCGACGCAACCTCGTGGGACCAACGCGTCGCACCCGAAGACGCCTACAAGGTTTCGCTGCGCGATTACCTGATTGGGGATATTGACAACTATGTGTTTGACGGCAGCGGTAGCGTCGATAATGCCTTCATCGACCCTTCTTGGCAAACCGACATCATGAATTCGTCGGCACTGCCGATTACGGGGTTCGATAACCTGACTGGCAATCAGAACGTCGCCTTTACGATTCAGCACACGCTCGATGCTGGGGAAAAGGTTGTACATGGCTTCGTGGCCCTAGGACTCAAACAGGGGGGTGGGGGATTGGTGAATACTGACTTCATTCGCTTATTTGATACCGATCCCGCACACAAGTTCAATTTCTCTGACTTGGGCTGGGACTCGCAGATCAACCAGAGCAACACGTTCGTGGGAGTACTCGATTTGGGGTCGTATCTAGACGAACTCCAAAGTGGGGCCGTCAACGTTCAGGTCAATGACGATACCGGCGTGGACTGGGCGATCTATACGATCGCGGCAGCCACTCCCCTTAACGATGCCGCCAGCACGTCGGTGTTTATCGATGGCGGTGCGTCAATCCAAGTCGATGCAGCCGTGGGACCAATCGGAGAACTCTATTTGGGTGGCACATCTCCAGGTACTCTCGCGTTGACCAGCGGGGGAGCAGTGAATGTCGCTCACGACTTCACTCAAACCACAATAGGCACCTTGGCTGTGGAACTTGCGGGCAACAGTTTTGGTTCACTGAGCGTGCTCGGCACGGCAACAGTCAGTGGAATCCTGAACGTGAGTCTAGATGGTCTCTTCACGCCTGTCGCCGGAAATGAGTTTGAGATCCTCTCCGCCACATCTGTGAGTGGTGAGTTCCAGCAAGCAAACCTTCCCGCATTAGCCTTTGGATTAGTTTGGGATCTCGCCTATAACCCGACCGACATCACTCTCGCCGCGCTCTTCGCCGCGGACTTCAACGCAGATGGAACTGTCGATAACCAGGATCTAACAGATTGGCAAACGAACTACGGCATGCAATCCGCCAAACATGCCGATGGGGATGCCGATGGTGACGGAGACGTGGATGGTGTAGATTTCCTGGTTTGGCAAAGGCAGTTTGGCAATTCATCACTCACTTCGACTCTCGCGACAAATATCCCCGAGCCTCACTCCTGCCAACTTCTAGCGTTCCTGGCTATCCTGGCCCTGTTCGCTTACCGTCCAAGTAATGTCTAGTCTCTGAGCAATGCATCAATAGGGAGCTAAGCGATGCCTTCGCTAAAAGTTTTACGATTCAAAATCTCTGCAGCAATTGGTTCTGCCTGCTGTATTCTGATCTTGCTCTCTGCCTATACATCTGCCACAGAAGTCAGGCAGCAGCAATTCACTATGGATTCCCCCGCTGCAGGTGAAGTATTCATCGAACCATTGCTATCCGGCGAGATACCTGGTGTCGAGGCAACCCATATCGCCATTACTGGACCAGCATCCTATTCAGAATCGGCAAGCGATGATCACGCACTCGTCATGCTGTTTTTGGATGGCAAGGGAAAATTGCAGTTCCAAGGCGAGGAGCACGAGTTAGTTCCCGAAACCATCGCGATGCCAATCAGCAAGGAAAAGATAACAACTCACGTCGCGGAAGGCGACACCCTGCATGCGCTGAGTATTCGCAAACACTGCTCTGACCAAGACCTTGAGGACATAAAGGACTTTGCTGCCCGAAGATCCGGTGGCATGTACTTCAAGAAATTTACCGATTGCGAGTCTTACAAGGAAGCGATCAAGAGCCCCAAAACTACCAGTCGCACAGTGCTTCCCAAGGATCACATTTCCCGAGTTGCCATGGGAACTGTTGAAACTATGGGACCGGATGAAGTAGGAGCGCATCGTCACGCCATGCTCGATCAATTATTTCTCGGTTTATCGAAGAATGACTCTACCGTCATAGCCGACGAGACCGAGGCAGCGTTCCCGGAATTTACGCTTTTGCATATTCCATTGGGTTCCTTGCATGGAGTGAGAGCAGAAGACGGGAAGCGAATGTACTACATGTGGATGGATTTCTTTCTCACCAAGGAAGGCGAAGAGTGGCTCAAAACACATAAGCCGGATACCAAGTAACCCCGCGACGGATTACCCCCTCGGCGGGCGGCAATTGCCACAAAAAAAAGATTCTACAGTGCCTTGGAATAAGATTCACAACAAGTTCGATTTCGAATCCATTCTCGGAGTCATTGTTGTATTGCTTTTGGCGGTCTCTCCGCTCGCTGCCAAAGACATAATGATCGATTATCCGGCAATGCTGGAGTCGGCACAGAAAACCGCTCAGCCAGGTGACGACCTGATCCTCGCCGAAGGAGAATGGAGGGATGCCAAGCTGGTTTTTCGAGGGCAAGGCACTGAATCCGCTCCTATCAGATTGAAAGCCGCTAAACCCGGCAAGACTGTGATTACTGGAAAAAGCATCCTGCGAATTCATGGTGAACATCTCGTAGTCGAGGGTCTCTTGTTTCAGGACCCCGATCCGACAGTTAGCGATTTGATTAATTTCCGCATGGACTCGGATGAACTCGCCCATAATTGCCGCATGACCGATTGCACCGTGATTAGTACGCAACAGGGCAATAGCTCGCAGGAAAGTCGCTGGATTGGGCTATACGGATCAGACAATCGGGTCGATCACTGTACTTTCGAAGGCAAATCTGGCAAAGGGACCACGTTTGTTGTCTGGCTAGGGAATGGCAGCGAGGGTCGACATCAAATCGATCAAAATTATTTCGGTCCTCGCGAAAAACTTGGCAAGAATGGTGGCGAAACGATCCGACTTGGGGATAGCAAATCATCCATGCTCACTGGCGCTTGCGTTGTCGAGAAGAACCTATTCGAAAAATGCAATGGCGAAACCGAATGCATCTCCAACAAGTCTTGTGGCAACATTTATCGCGACAATACTTTTCTGGAAGTCAGCGGAACGCTTACCCTCAGACATGGGAATGACTGCCTTATTGAGAAGAACGTTTTTCTGGGAAACAAAGCCCGCGGCACAGGTGGCGTCCGCATCATCGGCGAGGATCATGTGGTTCGCGGCAACTACTTTGAAAAACTGACGGGCGACGATGCCCGCTCGGCTCTTACTTTAATGATGGGCATTCCTAACTCAGAGGCACACCGATACTTTCAGGTCAAACGCGCCATCGTGGAGGACAATGTACTCGTCGGTTGCGAGCACTCTCTACTCATTGGACTCAGCGACGACAAAAAAGCCAGTCTCGCCCCGGTGGATTGCGTTATTGAAGGCAATTGCATCAGTTGCCCAAAGTACACTGCAATCGAAGCTCGCTGTGACCTCGACGGAATTACATGGCAGGACAACCATTTTGCAGGCAAAAATTTAGGAATCCCTCCTGTTGATGGCATCTCGACTAGCGATGGAGATTTTACTCCGTTGGCACCAATCTCTCGGGCTGAAGTGGGAGTGACTTGGTGATTTTTCAATTGCAAATAAAATATCTCTTACGGAAACCCAGAGGCGCCGAGAATGGACACCTATCAACTCGGCTGATTCAGCCTCTTTGTAAGGGTACCATTCAATTGATTGGGGTTTGTTTAATCGGACAGTTGAGCCTGCCCTTTTCTGCGTCTGCGCAGCAGACGGTACAGAATGTTCGGGAATTGCTCGACGTCCCATACGTGACCGGTGGACATGAACGGCAAAAGCTCGATCTGTTTTTGCCGCAGGTTCCTGACGATAAACCTTGCCCGGTAATCGTCCGCATTCACGGCGGGGCTTGGCGGCATGGCGACAAAAGCGCTCAGCGGGGTGTCGCCGGTTATGTCAAGCAAGGCTACATTGGCGTGGCGATCAACTATCGCTTCAGTCAGCAGGCGATCTTCCCTGCCCAAATTGAGGACTGCAAAGCAGCCATCCGCTGGCTCCGGGCCAATGCAGAGGAGTATGGTATCGATCCTGAGCGTATCTGCGTCGTTGGTTCTTCGGCAGGAGGACACTTGGCGGCACTATTGGGCACGACGGGTGACAGCCAGCATTTCGATGTGGGTGAGCACCTTGGTTTCTCCAGCGCTGTTTGCGCGGTGGTCGACAACTTTGGGCCGACAGACCTCTTGGAAGCAAACCGCACACCAGGCTTCGAGAATAGAATGTCAATGGTAACCCAGCTCTTGGGCGGGACGGTTGCCGAAAAACCAGAGTTGGCTGCAGCGGCAAATCCCATCAATTATATTTCGCTGGCTGATCCTCCCTTTTTGATCATTCATGGAGATGCAGATCCAATAGTCCCGATCAATCAAAGCGAGTTGTTGCACGCAGCATTAGAAAAAGCAGGCGTGCCATCACAAATCCACATAGTCCAAGGAGGAATGCACGGTGGCAACCTCTTCAAGACGTCTCAATGCAAGATTCTCCTCAAGGATTTTCTGAAGCAGCAAGTCATGGAAAAAACGGTTATTACAGATCGAGATTAATTCCATTCTTAAAGGAGGGGTTCGCATGTTTCAAGGCGCTCCGCCAAGCTGGGTAAAATCCAGCGGAGCGTTGCGGCAAACTGAAAAGCTGTCTCCGGCGCTTTGTGGTATGGCTATTCGTGATGCGGGGACTCGCGTAGGATAGGGGGCATGACCATTCGCATTGCTCTCAATCATCGGACCAGTTATCGGTATGATCGGCTGGTAACGCTATCTCCCCAAATCATTCGGTTACGCCCGGCACCCCATGCCAGGACGCCTGTGCTGAGTTATTCCTTGAAAGTTCGTCCAGCGGAGCATTTCGAGAATTGGCAGCAAGATCCCCATGGGAATTTTCTTAACCGGTCCGTGTTTCCCGAAAAGGTTCGAGAGCTAAGCATCGAAGTGGACTTGATTGCCGATATGACGGTCATCAATCCATTTGATTTTTTTGTTGAGCCAAGTGCCGACGAGTGGCCATTTGTCTATGATCCATGGCTGGCAAAAGACTTGCGGCCGTTTCTGGAGTGTGAGCCGCCGGGCCCCAAGCTGGCCGCCTGGCTGGCCAAAGTGGATCGCACTAAACGGAATACAGTGAACTTTGCTGTCGATCTAAACCGGCGGCTTCAAGAGGAAATCAGTTATCTGATTCGCATGGAACCGGGGGTGCAGACTTGCGAAGAAACCCTCACAAATCTATCAGGGTCTTGCCGCGATAGCGCGTGGCTACTGGTACAAATCCTGCGGAATCTGGGGATTGCTGCGCGGTTCGCCTCGGGGTACTTAATTCAACTCGTGGCGGATGTGAAGTCGCTCGATGGGCCTTCGGGGACCGACAAGGATTTTACGGATCTGCATGCTTGGACCGAGGCCTATATCCCTGGTGCAGGATGGATCGGTCTAGATCCGACTTCAGGCTTACTAACGGGAGAAGGGCATATTCCGTTGGCTTGTACGCCTGATCCGATGAGTGCGGCTCCGATCACTGGCGGCGTCGACGCTTGCGAAATGGAATTCGACTACGCGATGTCGGTATCGCGAATTCACGAAGATCCTCGTGTGACCAAGCCCTATACGGATGAAGAGTGGCAAAAAATCGAAGCGGTCGGACACTCCGTGGATCAGCGACTACAAGCGGGGGATGTGCGACTTACGATGGGAGGCGAGCCAACTTTTGTATCTATCGACGACATGGAAGGGGCCGAATGGACTACCGCTGCTGTGGGACCAACGAAGCGCCTTCGGGCGGCAGATTTGTTCCTAAGAATGCAGCGTCGGTTTGCACCCAACAGCCTGCTGCACTTTGGCCAAGGGAAATGGTATCCGGGAGAATCACTCCCGCGATGGGCATTTAGTTGCTATTGGCGAA
This sequence comes from Bythopirellula polymerisocia, assembly GCF_007860015.1. Lineage (GTDB taxonomy): Bacteria > Planctomycetota > Planctomycetia > Pirellulales > Lacipirellulaceae > Bythopirellula > Bythopirellula polymerisocia. The sequence goes on along the minus strand of NZ_SJPS01000005.1, from coordinate 118,165 downwards.
GCGATGGCGAACCAATTTGGAACGAGTCGAAGCTCGTTGCCGAGGAAGGTAAGTCTTATGGTCACACCGCCGCTGATGCGGAGAGACTTGTCAAGACAATTGCCGAAAACTTGGAAGTTGGTCCGCAGTTTGTTATCCCAGCTTACGAAGACGTTTGTCAGTACATTGCCCAGGAGCGTCGGCTGCCGGTGAATGTGAATCCCCGCGACAACAAGCTTAAGGACCCTGAAGCACGGGCGAGGTTAGCTCGCATTGCCGAACAGGGCTTGGGTGAGGTTGCGGGGTATGTGTTGCCGATTCGTCGGCAGTGGTGGCAGGCCCAGGCACGATGGGAGAGTAGTCTCTGGCTGATTCGATCTGACTCGATTCTACTGTTGCCTGGAGATTCGCCACTCGGATTGCGTTTGCCACTTGATTCGCTTCCCTGGTCACAGGAAGGCGATGAAATCAATGAGGTAGATCCGTCGGCACCGAGAGACTCCTTGGCTCCCCATCCCTATCAGCGAGGGAAGGTTGCAGAACGCGTGCAGCAAGAGGTTACACCATCCGAAAATGAGGATGAACTATCTCAAACTCGGCAAGCTGAACAGACACTCGATCAGAAGAGCAAAGTCGTTAAAACGGCGATGTGTGTCGAGCCGCGCAACGGAACGTTGCACGTATTCATGCCTCCCACCGAGCGGCTAGAGGATTATTTGGATCTGGTAGCTGCCGTCGAGCAGGCTGCCGAGACACTTGATACGCCAGTTGTGTTGGAAGGATATGTTCCCCCGAAGGATCACCGCCTAAATAACATCAAGGTGACACCGGACCCGGGGGTGATTGAAGTGAATACACATCCGGCTGCCACATGGGATGAGCTAGTCGAGTCTACAACAGCTTTGTACGAAGAGGCTTTTTACAGTCGGCTGGCGACAGAAAAATTTGACCTCGATGGACGACACACCGGGACGGGAGGGGGAAACCACGTTGTGCTGGGCGGACCCACACCGCAGGATAGCCCGTTCTTGCGACGGCCAGACTTGCTCAGTAGTCTGGTCGCGTTTTGGAACAATCATCCGTCATTGTCGTATCTTTTTTCCAGCAGCTTTATCGGTCCGACGAGCCAGGCTCCGCGAGTGGACGAAGGACGGCGAGATGCTCTATACGAATTGGAAATCGCTTGCGATCAAGTACCTGACCCATTTGCTGGCAGTAAGCCAATCGCTGCTTGGGAGGTAGATCGTATATTCCGCAATCTGTTAGTTGATCTTACCGGAAACACACACCGGGCCGAATTTTGTATCGATAAACTGTACTCCCCGGACACGAGTACGGGGCGATTAGGATTAGTGGAATTTCGAGGATTTGAAATGCCACCCCACGCCAGAATGAGCTTGACGCAGCAACTATTATTGCGGTCGCTGGTGGCTCTCTTTTGGGAGCAGCCCTACCAGGAGAAACTTATCCACTGGGGCACAAGGCTCCACGACCAATTCTTATTGCCACACTTTGTTTGGAGCGATTTGGGAGAAGTGATTGACGACTGCCGCGAGTTTGGTATTCCACTTGAGCGTGATTGGTTTGCGTCTCATTTTGAATTCCGATTCCCTCGGATCGGCACGATCAACCAATTGGGCATCGAAATGGAACTACGGCAGGGAGTTGAGTTGTGGTATGTTCTGGGGGAAGAGCCCGGTGGCGGAGGGACAACTCGCTATGTTGATTCCTCGGTGGAGCGATTACAGGTGAAAGTTACCGGCATGAACGACGAAAGGCATTTCGTTACCTGCAACGGCCGGCGTGTGCCGCTGCGTTCAACGGGGACAGCAGGAGAATACGTCGCGGCGGTACGCTATAGGGCATGGCAGCCGCCTAGTTGCTTGCATCCGTTGATCGGAGTACATACGCCTTTGGTGTTCGATTTGTTTGACTCTTTCAACGGTAGGAGTATCGGTGGATGTACCTACCATGTTTCTCATCCAGCAGGACGCAATTACGAGACCTTCCCGGTGAACGCCTATGAGGCTGAGGCCCGCCGGGCATCCCGCTTTTTCGCTGCGGGTCATACACCCGGCCCGATGCGAACGCCTGAGCTAGAGTTGAACCCTCTTTTTCCGTTGACGTTGGACCTACGACGGGTTAAACCGGATTCATGAGCCGAGTCGAGGTGAGTCCGTTTGCAGGTGAGAGCCTCTTTGCAGAGTATGCTCCCGACGACTCATTCTATGACGAAATATTCCGTGGAAGAGGTGAAGTGCGTGCCAGTTGGAGTGATTTTCTCTCCACAATCGCGAGTATTGGCCGGACGGAACTGATGAGTAGGTGGCTTCAGGCGCAAGAAGATATCCACGAGACGGGCATTGCTTACAACATCTACGATCAGTCCGATGGTGCGGTGCGACCGTGGGAACTCGATCTGCTGCCACAGTTGATTTCCCCGGAGGAGTGGTCGTCCCTTTCAGTTGGATTAGTTCAGCGTGCCAAATTGCTGAATCGACTTCTGGCGGATTTGTACGGACCCCAGGAATCACTAAGACGAGGCCTATTGCCCGCAGAGTGGCTTTTTTCCCACCCAGGATTCCGCAGAGTGTTTCATGGCCAAACACCGCCGAAGGGAACTTTTCTCCACTTCTATGCAGCAGACTTAGCACGGGCGCCCGATGGTCGTTGGTGGGTTGTGGGAGATCGCACCGACGCGCCGTTGGGTTTAGGTTATGCACTTGAAAATCGCATAGTGACTTCGAGAATGCTCTCCAATGCAATTCGCAGTTTTAACATCGAACGCCTTGCACCATTCTTCAAGACCCTGCAAGGAACGCTCCGAGCAATGGCTCCCGCGCATCGCGACAATCCTAGAATTGTACTGTTGAGCCAAGGACCAAGCGGTCCGAATTACTTTGAGGACGCGTATCTCGCACGTTACTTGGGATATACATTAGTCGAAGGTGGGGATCTGGCCGTTCGGGAGGACCATGTCTTTCTAAAAACACTCGCTGGACTCTTACCGGTCGACGTGATCCTTCGCAGATTGAGCGACGAGTTCTGTGACCCCTTGGAGTTGAGAGGCACGGCAGGGCTCGGGGTGCCCGGCTTATTGCAGGCTGCTCGTCAAGGTCACGTTGTTGTGGCAAACACCCTGGGAAGTTCTCTTGTGGAATCTCCTTCGTTAATGCCATTTCTGCCGGGAATTGCCCGGGAATGGCTTGGTGAAGAGTTGGCGTTGCCTTCAGTGGCAACCTGGTGGTGTGGCCAGGAATCGGCTCGAACCCATGTCTTATCACAATTCAAACCTGGCGTAGAAAATCAGCTCTCTCTACGCTCAGCCTTTCGATTGGGGCGGAGAGATGCAATATCGGAAGATCGCATGCGTCAAAGAAATACTCCCGAGATTACAAAGTTATTGCAAACAGAACCTAGCAGACTAATCGCTCAAGAGGCGGTGCAAAGATCGACTACCCCGGTGTGGTGTGATAGTTCGCCGACCCAGTGGCACTTGGCAATGCGAGTTTTCTTGGTGGCCAAAAAACATTCATACCACGTAATGCCGGGTGGATTGATCAGACTTGATCGTAACTCGTTACCTCTCGATCTGTCAGTGCTTGGCGGCCGCCTGAGCAAGGATGCCTGGGTGCAGGCGACGGGGCCTGTACAGGAAGTGACTCTGCTGGCGACAGCGAAGCAACCAGTTGTACTGCGCCGCAGTGGGGCTGAGCTACCTAGCCGCGTAGCCGATAATTTATTTTGGTTCGGCCGACGTATTGAGCGGGCTCAAGGGACTTGTCGTTTGTTGAGGCCCGTGGTAGCCAGACTTACTGGAGAGGGTGAATCCGAAGGTTCGGAAGAACTCGCCTACTTGATTCACTGCTTGGCAGAGCAGGGCCATATTGAACCCGGTTTTGCGGTCGAGGGGATGAAGGATCGATTGCCGACGATTGCCAATATCTTGCCGGCATCGGTAATGGATGCTGAGATGCTTGGCAGTCTTCGGCACTCGGTTGCGGAGGCCCATCGGAATGCCTCGCTCGTGCGAGATCGGCTGTCGCTCGATAGTTGGCGGATCGTGCATCATATCGAGCGACTCTTGATGCGAGCTGCCCAGCTGCAAGAGTCTTCTGAGCCTTCATCGAAAAATGGTAAGGCGAGTGATTCGCAGAAAGGGATTCTAACTCCTGATGAAGTAGGTGCCCTCATAAGGCAGCCTTTCGGTCTGGTTGAGCTAGATGAATTGCTGGGTGAGTTAGTAGTAAATCTATCGGCCCTCGATGGTTTGATCGGCGAGAGTATGACAAGGACGTCGGCTTGGCGGTTTCTGGAATTGGGAAAACGACTTGAAAGGTCGTTGCATGTGGTTTCACTCGTGCAATCTTTTTCCTCGACATCCGATAAAGAAGAAGGTCGTGTTTTGGAGGCGATTCTGGAGGTTGCCGATAGCATAATGACCTACCGCAGCCGCTACCTGGCCGCGGTCAGTCGAGCAGCGGCGCTGGATTTGCTGCTGACGGACGAGACGAATCCTCGCTCGTTAGCTTATCAACTAGTGTCGATTGCCGACCATGTGGCACACTTGCCGCGAAATGAATCCAAACCGCTTGGTTTCCCCGAAGAGCGTATTGCGATTTCTTTGTTAAATAATCTGCGGATGCTCGAAGTCGAAGACCTTAGTATAGGAAGCGGTGGTAAGCGAACCAAACTAGAACGCTTCCTCCAACAAGTGGACGAACAATTACCAAAGCTTTCCGACCTAATTAGCCATCGCTACCTGATCCACGCAGGAGTAGCTCGGCAGATGTCGGGCAGAGGTGGTAGCGTTTCGTGAGAGCAAAATGAAAATTCATACTTTCTAATTAATGCGATCCACCCGGCTGGCACGATGCGGCTTGCAAACAACATGAAGTACAAGGTAACCCACACGACGAAGTACGATTACGACGCGCCGGTACCGGTGTGTCATAATGTGGTTTATCTCACGCCGCGAACCACGAACGTTCAATCCTGCTCGCGACATCGATTGACCGTGAATCCGACCCCCACCACGCATTCAAAGCGGATAGACTACTTTGGCAATGCCGTTTCCTCCTTCTCCATCGCTACAAGTCATAGGCTGTTGCAGATCACGGCTAGCAGTTCAGTGACGATACAACCACGTCAGCTGCCCTCAGAAGGAAGTACTCTCGCTTGGGAATCAATTCGCAATTCTCTGGCAACCGAACGCTCTGCGGAGGGGTTAGCTACGTATCAATTTGCATTTCCCTCACCACACGTTCCCTTCCACCCAGAGTTATCAGACTATGCCCGTGAGAGCTTTAAGCCTGGTCTCCCGATTCTTGAAGCGATTCGCTCATTAAATGAGCGACTTCACGCAGATGTGAAATATGATCCGAAGGCCACGACCATCAGCACGCCTATCATTGAAGTATTTGAACACCGGCGGGGCGTCTGTCAGGATCAAGCGCATTTGATGCTTGGATGTCTGCGAGCTCTAGGGCTCGCGGCGCGCTACGTCAGCGGTTATGTGCGAACGCAGCCCGCCGGGGAATCACCACGATTGGTCGGAGGAGATGCTTCCCATGCTTGGGTATCAGTCTACTGTGGCTCTGCGGGTTGGATCGACGTAGATCCCACCAACGATTCGTTTCCTCAGACTGAACATATCACTGTTGCCTGGGGACGAGACTTTAGCGATGTTTGTCCCGTTGCAGGCATGTTCATTGGCGGAGGAAACCACCAACTTGATGTCTCGGTGGACGTGATGGCTATCGAGTAGTTTACGATGCGCTCAAGCAATCTGAACGTTCATGTGACATTGCGGACTTGCCAAATGGCACTCAAGATGCGAACATGTTTCACAGGCGGTCGTTATGTCTCCTGACGGAAATTGGAGACGCTGTACTATCAAGGCCTTTGCGGATGAATCAATCACAGACGAACGCCACACAGCTTAATTTTCGCGGCTACGATACCAAGGGTTTTTTCGATGAGCTGATCGACGAACACGACAAGCCTCGTCTTGGTGCGGAACTCTTGCTGCGAAAGTTCGAAGAGCTTCCCGACGAGGAGATTCTGCAACGGCAGCAGATGGCGGAGCGGTCCCTCTTTCAAATGGGGATCACATTTAATGTCTATGGAGACAACCAGGGCGTTGAAAAAATATTTCCGTTTGATTTAGTGCCGCGTATCATTGCCTCCGAGGAATGGAACCGCTTAGAGCGCGGCCTCAAGCAACGAATTCGCGCACTCAATCTGTTCATTGATGACATCTACCACGATCAAAAAATCATCAAAGACAAAGTAGTGCCAGAGGTAATGCTGAAGAGCGCGAAGAGCTTTCGCGAACAGTGTATTGGCATAAATCCGCCTGCAGGAATCTGGTGTCATATCACGGGCACCGACCTGGTGCGCGATAAGGATGGCACCATCTATGTATTGGAGGACAACCTACGCTGTCCTTCGGGCGTGTCGTATGTCTTGCAGAATCGTTTCATAATGAAACGCAGTTTTCCCTGGCTGTTTGACGCGTCCAATGTGCGACCAGTACTCGATTATCCTGGGCGACTTTTCCAATTGCTAGAATACTTAGCTCCGGAGGGGATCGAATCTCCCACCGTTGCGGTTTTAACTCCCGGGGTTTTCAATTCGGCCTACTACGAGCACTCTTTTTTGGCTCAGCAGATGGGAGTCGAGTTGGTTGAAGGGCGTGATCTGGTGATTCACGATGGCTATGTCTGCATGCGGACAACCAAAGGCTTTCAACGTGTCGACGTCCTCTATCGCCGAATAGATGACGACTTTATCGACCCTAAGGCATTTCGAGAGGACTCGATGCTCGGCGTCCCGGGATTGATGGAGGCGTATCGAAATGGCCGCATCGCTCTGGCGAATGCACCCGGGACGGGTATCGCCGACGACAAAGTGATTTACGCCTATGTCGAGAAGTTGATCAAGTATTACTTGAACGAGGACGCCATCATTCCTAACGTGCCGACCTATGTTTGTTACGACGACAAGGAACGTGAATACGTGCTGGCTAATCTTGATAAACTCGTCGTAAAAGCAGCCAATGAAGCGGGGGGATATGGAATGCTGATCGGCCCGCACGCCTCCGAAGATGAGCGCCGCAAGTTTGCTGATTTGATCCAGGAAAATCCTCGCAACTACATTGCTCAGCCAACGCTCTCTCTGTCGAGAATCCCCACCATTGTGGAGGACAAATTTGAAGGTCGGCATGTCGACTTACGGCCGTACATTCTTTACGGTGAAGACATTTTTGTATTGCCAGGAGGGTTGACGCGAGTGGCTCTCAAGAAGGGGTCACTTGTGGTGAATTCCTCGCAAGGAGGCGGCAGCAAAGATACATGGGTCATTGGATCTTCCCCACAGCAAAGTCAGTCCCAACAACAATCGTAGAATCCAGTGCTATTGATTTGGAGTTGCGAGCTTCGAGTCATCACTAACCGCTAACCACGAACTACTATTCACATGCTTAGCCGTGTTGCCGATTCAATTTATTGGATGAGCCGTTATGTCGAACGGGCAGAAAATCTGGCTCGCTTTGTTGACGTGACTCACAACATGTCGCTCGACCTGCCTCGAGGCTCTGAGCAGCAATGGGGGGCGTTGGTTTATGCGTCTGGTGATCAGGAATACTTTGAAAAGCATTACGGGAAGCCGACGCGTGAAAATGTAACGCAGTTTCTTACTTTCGACCCTGAGTACTCTGGATCGATCCTCTCTTGTGTGCAGGCGGCCCGTGAAAACGCGCGAAGCGTACGGGAATCGATCTCATCTGAAATGTGGGAGCAACTTAACCAGTTTTATCTCACGGTTTGCGATGCTGCGAGAGCCGGTTTGCCCGAGTCGCCAAACGATTTCTACCTTCACGTCAAGAATTCTAGCCATCTCTTCGTGGGAATTACGGTAACGACGTTTTCACAAGGGGAAGCATGGCATTTTTCACGTCTCGGCCGAGTTCTGGAACGGGCCGACAAGACATCGCGGATACTCGATGTAAAGTATTTCACATTGCTGCCAAGCGTCGCAGACGTGGGAACTCCGATTGATGATTTGCAGTGGTCGGCCGTGCTGCGAAGTGTCAGCGGATTTGAGATGTTTCGCAGACGTCATCACGGCATCACGCCGAAGCGAGTGGTTGGGTTCCTGGTGCTCGACCGCCAGTTTCCACGTGCGATTATGCATTGTGTCGATACTGCTTTTCGATCACTCCATTCAATCTCCGGGTCGCCGCAAGGCACCTTCTGGAACATTGCCGAGAAGCAACTCGGTCAACTTCGTAGTGAACTGGCTTATTCTACGGTCGACGAAATTATTGCCATCGGCTTGCATGAGTTTCTAGACTCATTACAGACCAAACTCAACGACATCGGCGGAGGGATCCATCAGAGCTTCATTGCGATGAATCCAGACGGTCAGGCTAAACCGTCAATTACCACAGAGGCTTGAGTCGGGGAAACTTGCTCCAATTCGCGGTTTGAAGGTGCAATTGGTATTGGAATAGTCACTGAGCCGTGGGTGGCAGTTACTCATTATCTACCGAAAACTTGAATACGGTTTGCGAGTCAAGCGTCTCGCCCGGTTTTAGAATAGTGGTAGGGAAATTCGGCTGGTTGGGGCTATCTGGAAAGTGCTGCGTTTCAAGGACCAGACCGCCACGATAGACGTAGGGCTTATCGCTCTTGCCTTTTAGATTTCCTTTCAAGAAATTACCGCAGTAAAACTGTATACCAGGCTCAGTGGTAAGCACCTCAAGCACGCGTCCTGAAGTTGGCTCGTATAGCCTAGCTGCGAGTTCGAGTTCGCCATCACGCTTCTCGCGATTCAGAACCCAGTTGTGGTCATAGCCTCCGCCGTAACTAAGTTGGTCATCTGTTTGATCAATGTCCTGGCCAATTTTCTTGGCTTCGCGGAAGTCGAACGGAGTACCGTCGACAGGCGCAAGGTCGCCCGTGGGTATGAGGATATTGTCCACCGGAGTATAAAGATCGGCGTTGATCCTAAGTTCGTGATCGAGAATCGTGCCTTCACCTTCACCCTTGAGATTAAAATAGGCGTGCTGCGTCAAGTTCACTGGCGTGGATTTGTCGGTTGTCGCATGGTAATCGATCACGATTTCGTTCTCGTCAGTGAGAGTATAAGTGACACTCACGTTGAGGTTGCCGGGATAGCCTTCCTCCATGTCCTTGGCTAGATAAGAGAACTTTACTGCTTTGTCGCCGACGATCTCTGCATCCCAGACAACTTTGTCAAATCCGATAATACCGCCGTGCAGAGAGTTGGGGTAATTATTGATTGCGAGCGTGTACTCCGTGCCATCGAGTGTGAATTTGCCTTTGGCGATGCGATTGCCATAACGACCGACCACTGAGCCAAAATAGGGTTTGTCGACGGCATTCATGTAGCCCGAGACATCGTTATAGCCAAGGGTAATATCGGCAACGTTCCCCTTACGGTCAGGAACCTCGATGTTGGTGATAATCGCACCATAGTTGGTAGCCTTGACCACCATTCCATTGGAATTCGTGAGAGTAAATACTTCAATCGAGTCAAAGTCCGCCACGGATACCTCTGCCGAGGCAAGCTGTGTCAGGAGGTTCATTAAAACGGCGAACAAAAGGATTGCTCTAATCATCGAGGAACTCTCAGATTTTGAGGGAAAAGCTACGAGACAAAATGACAAACTAAGAACACAAGCAGGCTTGGAATTCAACCACGTGTCTTATTTTTCGATTCTTGAAGGGTTTCGCAAGGGGAAATGTCTGGGATAATCTGATTTCGGTACCTCGACATGCGAATGTAGCTTCGGCTCACCGCCAGTGCTTGAGTGAAGCGTCATACGGGGCAGCGGACTCTTAATGCATGACAACTAGAAAGACTTAGTCGAACATGATTGATATTAACGAAGAAATCCAAGCGACCGATCTATTGCCTCGACTCGAAGTTTTCTGGGAGGCCTCGGGCGGCTCAATCAATGCGGTTGAGGCGAGTTGTCCGCCAGGTTCCGCGTCGCCTGTATTTACGATTGCTGGCAAATATACCGCCAAGGGATGGACCGAATGGACGCAAGGTTTTCAATATGGCTCGGCGCTATTGCAGTTCGACGCAACCGGGGACGAGCGATTTTTGGAACTTGGACGCCAGCGGACGACCGAGGTGATGGCCCCTCATCTGACACATGTGGGAGTCCACGACCATGGGTTCAACAATGTGAGCACCTACGGAAATCTTTGGCGGCTGATGAACGAAGGGCGGTTTGCAGAAGAATCCTGGGAACGCCACTTCTATGAACTCGCTCTGAAAGTCACAGGTGCTGTTCAAGCAGCTCGGTGGTCGGCCACTCGGGATGGAGGTGGATACATCTACTCGTTCAATGGTCCACAATCGCTATTTGTCGACACGATTCGTTCTTGTCGGGCCTTGGCAGTGTCGCACCAATTGGGACACGCACTCATGGGAGAACGAGACGAAAAGATTTCATTGCTTGAGCGGATTGTGCACCATGCCACTACTACGGCCAATTACAACATTTGGTACGGAGCGCAACGCGATGCGTATGACATTTGCGGGCGCACTGCCCATGAGTCGGTGTTCAACACGAACAACGGCGAGTATCGTTGCCCTTCTACGCAGCAGGGCTACTCCGCATTTAGTACTTGGACCCGAGGACTTTCATGGGCGATGGTTGGATTTCCCGAGCAACTAGAGTGGCTTGCCACGCGCAGGGATGAAGAATTGGAAGAGGTTGGTGGTCGTGCGACGATAGAGGCAATCTTTCTTAAAGCTGCCCGTGCGACATGTGATTTCTACATCGAACAGACCCCAGTGTGTGGAGTGCCTTATTGGGATACAGGAGCACCGGGACTGGCTAACATGGGCGATTATCTTAGTAGGCCTGCCGAGCCATTTAACGATTTCGAGCCGGTCGATAGTTCAGCTGCTGCGATTGCGGCCCAGGGCTTATTGCGACTAGGCAATTATCTCTCCCAGCGAGGTGAAACAACCGGCACCCGCTATCGGCAAGCGGCATTGACAGTAGCCGAAACATTGCTGGATGACCTTTATCTCTCGACGAACTCTGAGCATGAGGGCTTATTGATGCATTCGGTCTATCACCGTCCCAATGGCTGGGATTATATTCCTCCCCAGCGGAAAGTGCCCTGTGGCGAGTCGAGTATGTGGGGCGACTATCACATGCGAGAATTGGCACTAATGCTGGGGCGCGAAGCAAAGGGTCATCCGTATTACACTTTTTTTGGTCCTATCCAGTAGTGAGATGAAAACATGGCAGCGAAAGCCAAAAAAGTAGCACTCGTGACGGGTGGAACCCGCGGGATCGGTCTGGGAATCTCCCTTCAATTGGCAGAGAGCGGGTTTGATTTGGCTGTGAACGGTCGGCGCGAAGAACCTGAAGTCGCAGACTCACTTGAAAAAATAGAGTCTCTTGGCGCGACAGTGTTGTACTGTCAAGCGGATGTGGCTGATGCCGCTGCCCGATCCCAAATGCTGAATGAGATTCGCGAACGCTTTGGTCGACTCGATTTGTTGGTGAACAATGCTGGCGTGGCTCCCGAAGTACGGACAGATCTGCTCGACGCCACTGAGGAAAGCTTCGACCGACTGATAGCGATCAATCTCCGTGGGCCATACTTTCTCACTCAAGAAGTCGCACGCTGGATGGTAGAGCAACGTCAGAGGGAAAGTACCTTTGCCGGGATGATCGTGAATATCACATCGGTCTCTGCAGCCCTGGCCTCGGTCAACAGAGGAGACTATTGTATCTCGAAGGCAGGCATTTCGATGGCTACGCAATTGTGGGCGATCCGGCTCGCCGAATACGGAATCGATGTATTTGAAGTGCGTCCGGGAGTAATCCGTACAGACATGACCAGTGGTGTAGCTGAAGTTTACAACAAGCGAATTGCCGAGGGGCTGACTCTTGAACCACGCTGGGGGACCCCGGAGGATGTAGGTAAGGCAGTAGGATTACTCGCCCGAGGTGAACTCTCTTATGCAACAGGCAATGTCCTGGTGGTTGATGGCGGCCTGACCGTGCCTCGCTTGTAACTCTGACTCCATTGATATCGGGCTAGCGCAACTTATCAATCCCTCTTGATCGAGTTATGGAAAAGGTGCGGGTGTTACCAATGTTTCTCCCTTAGTTGACCGCCCCCCTTTTCGTACTTAAACTAAAGGGTTTAGGAGACTTCGGCGGTTTCCTCCCTACGCCTTCCTCATTTTTCTTCGGAACTCGTTCTGCCATGCTTGCCAAACGTGTGATCCCATGTCTGGATGTGGACCGTGGCCGAGTGGTGAAGGGGACCAATTTCGTAAAGCTCCGCGATGCGGGGGATCCAGTCGAAGTCGCGGCCCGCTACGAAAAGGAGGGGGCCGACGAGTTGGTATTTCTTGATATCTGTGCCAGCCATGAAGGCCGTGACATCATGCTTGACGTAGTGCGACGCACCGCCGAGCAGGTGTTCATGCCTCTGACGGTGGGAGGAGGAATTCGAAATCTCGACGATATCCGGCAACTTCTGTTGGCAGGGTGCGACAAGGTTTCGATCAATTCGGCAGCCGTGAGAGACCCAGAGTTTGTGCGGGCGGCCGCCTTGCGTTTCGGCAAGCAGTGTATCGTAGTGAACATCGATCCGAAACGAGTGATTTGCGAGGGGCGCGAAGTCTGGGAAGTCTTTATCAATGGAGGACGCATTGGCACCGGCTTGGAAGCGGTGGACTGGGCGCAGCAAGTGGAAAGTCTCGGCGCCGGCGAGATCGTGCTCACGAGTATGGACGCCGACGGTACTAAGGATGGCTATGACTTAGAAATAACTTCAGCGGTCAGTAGCGCGGTGTCGGTCCCCGTAGTCGCTAGCGGTGGGGCAGGGTGCCCTCAGCATCTGGCCGATGCGGTGACGATCGGCAAAGCAGACGCAGCATTAGCGGCAAGCATATTTCACTTTGGTGAGTTTACGATTCAAGAAACCAAGCGCGTGATGGCAGAGCATGGTGTGATCGTGCGCCTGGCGGCTTGATGGTATCGGCGGAGGCAACCATGTCTAAATCTCCTAGCAAATCTTCGATTAACGAATCGGATTACGATAGTTTTGTGGCCCGCCATCAAGAGCTGGAAGTCAACAAGCTTTTCCGTGCGTGCGTCAAACTCGAAGCAAGCGATTTGCATCTCAAGGTGGGGCGCCCACCCATGGTGCGGGTGGATGGATCATTGAGGCCAATGAATCGCGAACCGGTAGATGATGAGGAAATGGTGCGGCTCTGCTTTCCACTGATGAACGAGCGAAGCCGTAAGATTTTTGATCACGATGGTGGAGCCGACTTTGCTCACATGTGCGATGTAGACGGCACTAATTGGCGGTTCCGTGTGAATCTCATGCAGCAACTGGGGCACATCGGCATGGTGGCCCGACGGGTAAATAGTTGGATCCCCGATTTCGAGGGGCTAAATCTGCCCCCTTCTATGGAACGACTCTGCACCTATGACCAAGGCATGATTCTACTGGCTGGTGTGACCGGCTCCGGCAAGAGTACCACTATTGCGTCGATGCTTAACTGGATCAATGCGCGCTATCGCAAACATATTCTCACGCTCGAAGACCCCATTGAATTTGTGTTCACCGAAGACAAATGCTTGATCAACCAGAGGGAGATTGGCCTCGACGTAGTCGATTTCGAAATTGGCATGAAGCATGCCGTGCGTGAAGATCCCGACGTAATGCTTGTTGGTGAAATGCGTGACAAGGAAACCTTCATGACGGCGATTCACGCCGCGGAAACCGGTCACTTGGTATTTGGAACCATACACGCAAGTACCGCTTCTTCGACAATTGGCCGTATTCTGGACCTATTCCCACAGGACATGCACAGTGCCCTTCGAAGCGCGATTGCGATGAATATGAGGGGGATCGTGGCCCAAAAGTTGCTTAAGTCGATTAAGCCGGGCGTAGGCCGGGTGCCCACGGTGGAGATCATGACGTTTTCTCCGACGGTGCGCAAGCTTGTACTCGAAGAGGAAGATCACCGTCTCAACGGTGCGATCCGCGTTGGCAAGGAAGACGGCATGCAGAATTTCACGCAAAGCTTAAAGAAGTTGGTCGATGACCAATTGATTGATCGAGAAGTAGCCTTAGAGGTTGCCCCCAATCGCGAAGAATTGAAAATGGCACTCAAGGGAATTGATGTTTCGCAAGGCGGTATGATTTGATGCAAAAACTGACTGGATTTTTACGTGCGATTGCCGCTGCCGGATTGCTGATTGTTGCTGTGCAGAATTGGCTAGCCCCCGCAGTTGTTTGGGGCCAAGCGGGATTGGCGGATGTAACCGCCGCTCAGGGGATTTCCAACGACTTGGATAGTGGAAGATCCAGCTCGGTGGGAGCAAACAACGATCAACCGGTTGATGCAGAGGAACCAGCATCGACCCCCTCGACTACTGACGCTTCACTCGATTTTCCCCAACGTGCCCTCACCTTAAGTTTCAACCTAGGTGTACTTCTCAAGCTGATCGGGTTGGTAGTGATTTTCTTGATTTGGGTGGCGGCTGGGGACTGGGTCAATCGCGACAACCAAATTCACGGCCTGGGCTGGCACAAGTGGAGTCTCATCTATTACCTCCCATTCTTGCTGATCACGTTCCTCTTGTTTTTCCTGCCGGCACCAACATGGCTCCGTGCATTGTTGATGTTCCTCACTTTCGCGTTCTCCTGGGTTCCTTATGTGTTGGTCCACAACAAGAATGTCGAACCGCATGAGACCGTGCTCACTGGTTCCTGGTGGCGATATGCGATGGCTAGCATGCTCAGTAGCGTGGGAATCAAGATGAGTTCGGAAAGGAAAGCCGACTACGAAAAGGGGGTGCAAGTCGATCTCATGGCAATGGGGGCTGAAGACGCATCAACCAACAGTGTGAACCTTATTGCCGCACGTCAATCACCCGGCTACTTGCTTCTTAAAGAGGCAATCGCAGGTATTGTGTCCCGCCGTGCAGACAAACTTATGCTCGATTTCACTCAGCAAGGAGTCACGGTTCGCTACGAAATAGACGGCGTTTGGCACAATGGCGAACCGCGAGACCGAGAATCGAGCGACGTAATGTTGGCCGTAATTAAGACTCTGGCAAATCTGAATGTCAAAGATCGCAAGAGTAAACAGCAAGGCCAATTCGGTGCGAAGTATGAGGGAAAAACCTATATCTGCCCTGTGGTTACGCAAGGGGTCGCCACGGGAGAACGCGTGGTGATTTCGCGTATTGGCGAGAAGCAGCACATGGCACATTACGAGGACCTCGGCATGCGGGAAGGCCTGCAAAAACAGTGGGCCGAACTAATGGGTGCCGAATCCGGCTTGTTGATCTTTTCTTCGCTCCCCGGTGGAGGACTGACCACGATGATGAATGTCTCGTTGGAGGAGACAGATCGACTCATGCGGGACTTTGCAGCTATCGAGGAAGTCTCCAATCGCGAACATGACCTTCAGAACATCTCCGTCACGACCTACGATGCCTCTAAAGGAGAAACTCCAGCAACGATTATTCCGACGCTAATCCGAACTTATCCCAATGTCTACGTCCTGCGAGACATGACTGACGTGGAAGCTGCCAAGCTGCTTTTTAAGGAAATTCAGGACGAGCATCTGGTAGTGACGAGCATTCGGGCGAAAGAGGCTGCCGAAGCACTGTTGCGTTTCTTGCAATTAAAGATGCCGGCCAAGGAGTTTGCTAAAGTCACCAAGGGAGTGCTTTACCAGCGACTCATCCGCAAGCTATGCACCGACTGCAAGGTGGGTTACACACCTTCTGCCGACGTACTCCGCAAGCTGGGTATTCCGGCTGGCAAGGTGGAGCAACTTTATCGCCCCCCAAAACCAGAAGAGATCGAAAAACCTTGCAAGACCTGCCAGGGCTTAGGCTACGTTGGTCGTACAGGTCTGTTCGAACTATTGACCGTTAATGACAAAATGCGCGAAATATTGATAAAGCAGCCAAAGCTCTCGCTATTGAAAGAGGCCGCACGTGCGGCACGGCAACGCTCTTTGCAAGAAGAAGGCATCCTGCTGGTGGCTCAAGGAACTACGTCGCTGCAAGAACTGACCCGGGTGTTGCAGCAGTAGAGCAATAGTGCTCTGCGGCTTGAGGCTAATTGATAGTCAGATTTATGAGATAACTTTGTATTTTCTTGACTCAAATAGGTAAAACAAATGCTCTACCTTGGCATACTGATTTGTGCTGTACTCTTCGCCGGTGTAGCGATGACGGTGAATGAAGGATTGTGGAGTAATGCCATCTCGCTGATAAGTGTCACGCTAGGAGGCCTGTTCGGTATCTTTGTCGGAGTGCCGGCGGGAAATTTCCTCGCGGAGCAGGCGGGGAAAGGCCCGACAAACGCTTGGTACTTTGTTTTTGCAGGTGTGTGGGGAGTCTTCACGATTTCGGTGCTGATAACCCGCATCATTGCAGACCGCACCTCGCGCACTAAGATGCGATTCATCCCACTGGTAGACAAATTCGGCGGACCTCTGGTCGGGATTCTAGTCGCAGTGATGTTCGCTAGCTTCGCCGCATACACGATCGACCGCATACCAATCAAAGCGGGGGAGTGGAAATACGCGGATAGCCCTGGTTTTGCGGTATCTGTGTTTAACAATGTGCGAAAGCCTTTTTGGCAGGTTGCGAATGCCTTCGCCCAGGGTGAGAACATTGACAAGACATTTACTGCAGGTAATCCCTAGTTTCGCTGAGGCGTTCCAAGACTATAAGAGCGTTAGTTTAGCGAAGTGCATCAAGTCACGATTCAGTCCGGAGCAAATAACATGGAAGCTTATGATGCTGACGAACTTGTTTCGTATCGATCTCTGAGTAGCTTGGCGATCCTAGCGCTTGTGTTGGGCCTGTTTTCCCCCCTGTCGTTAATCGCTCCGCCGCTCTTTGTTATCCCTCTAGCAGGAATGGCGGTTGCGCTGTTGGCGATCAGAAATATCCTCGCCCAACCGGGTATTCTTACAGGTATGACGCTCGCCAAGATTGCACTTTTTCTGTGCACCTTCTGCTTGGTGGTTGCCCCTGTCAAGTCCGCGGTAAGTGCTAGTATCTACAAGAAGCAGGCCGATCAAGCCGCGCAACGTTGGTTCGAAACTATTGTCGAGGGGGATCTTTCGGAAGCTCTCGGCCAGCTCTCTCCAAGTGCGATCGGAGGACTCTCGCGTCCTGATCCTGCGAGCGGCAATCCGGCAGATCGTCAACCATCTCAGCCTGCCATCGAAGATGTTGTTGAAGCGTTGGGCAAGGACCACTTTGTCGAGGACCTTCGTGCCCAGGCTGAGAGTGGACCGCTTGATTTTACGGCCGTTTCAATGAGCGTTGATACAAATCGATCTCAACCCGCTGTGTCAATCGACTATTCAATAGACAATAAGGGTGGCTCCTCCTCGGTAATGATTCAATGTCTTCGGGTGAACACTCCACCCTCGGGCAAATCATGGAAAATTGATGCCTGGAAACAAGCCGCAGATCATACGCATTCGCACTGAGTGCGTTCTCAGCCTCATCGTCAAAGCGGCAAAATCATTCGTATTCGCACTGAGATCGTGCAATCGGTGCATCTCGCGGAAGAAATTCTGAAATAGGACAATTCGAGAACATTAAGGTAACACAGCGGTAACATGGAGTTCCTATCTTAGAGAGCGTTGCACCTGATGTTCGGGTTCAATTCGCCAGGGATTTGGTCCTGGCACCATTTCGATTACTCTAGGAAAAGGAGCACGCAATGTTTTGTTCACAATTCAACCTGAGCCGGATGAATCGGCAGATTGTTTTTGCCAGCTTGGCAATTTTTGTCCTCGCGAGTCCAGCTATGGCTGCCACGGCGTCGGAGTTGCTGGAGAAGGGGATCTACACCGAAGAGACGGTTGGTGATCTCGATCAGGCCATCAAGGTCTACAAGAAAGTTGTTGTCGAAGGTAAGGCGGCTCAGGAAGTCGCCGCCCAAGCTCAGTTTCGGATCGGCTTATGTTACGCCAAGCTAGGCAAGGCCAACGAGGCGAAGGCAGCATTTCAGGCGGTGATCGATAACTTTCCCCAAGCAGCGGGCATCGTTGCCGAGGCCCAAAAAAGGCTACCAAGGGAACCTGAGTTACTGCCAGTACCGTGGGGAGATGGAGACGAGTTGCTACTTGAAATGCAGCTCCCCAACGGTATGGGAGTCGGACAGCAAATCTATCGGGTCTCCGCCATCGAGAAGGAAGGCCATTCTCATTGGGAGTGCCAGACTTGGCAGACTGTGGTGCTGAATGGCCAGTTGGGCAAAAGTCGCGTGCTGATCGACAAGGAGACCTTTGCTCCACTTAGCAGCATTTGGAAACACACCATGCTAGGCAAGGCAACTGCGACCTATGCGAAGGATCAGGTCGTGATCCAGTCGTCCAATCAGACCGAACCGACGACACTAAAATTTACGGGGCAAGTCTTCGACAACGAGCAAGCCGCGGAGATGTTTCGTCGCCTGCCACTTGAAGTGGGTTATAAGACGACTGTGCAGATCGTGTCGACATTGGGATCGATTCTGATCCCACTAGAATTAAACGTTTCGAAACTTGAGACGATCGAGGTTTCTGCGGGAAGTTTTGAGTGCTTTCGGCTGGAACTGAGTATTGGACAGACTTTCTGGATTTCTACAGACGAGCATCGGTACATCGTCCAGTTCCGTGGCGGGGGGGTGACTGCGGGTTTGAGCGAGATTCGTGAAAGCCCTTTTGATAAGAGCACGGAAGTGGAGGAACCGAATTTTTCAGTCACGCTTCCACCAGATTGGTTTGCCTACACCCCTAGCGGCAAAGAGGATGACCCCAGCCCGACGACTTCGATCGTTGATCCTGAGTCGATCTCGAATACGCGGATCGAGGCGGGTCCCCTTGACGGGATTCAGAAAGACCATGCTTCTCCCGAGGCCTGGTTGGAAGCTTCGATCGAGGAATATCGCAATCGGATTAATGAATTCAAGATGCAACCGCCGGGGATTGAAACTACCACGGTAGGCGGCCAACCGGCGGCGAAGGCGACCTTCGAATTCGAGGAGGGCAATCGAGCAATGACAGCCCAGCGGATTACGATCTTTGGCAAGACCTCGGCGGCGAACGTGCGTTTTGCAGTAGAGACCGATCAGCTTGAGCAATGGATGCCAGAGTTTGAGGAGATATTGTCAACGCTCAAGTTGAAGTAGAAACTCATGCGAAGATTCTGGCAAACGAGCTCTGACGGCGACCGCCTCGCGTGGCCCATCTTGCTGCTCTTGCTGACGGTGTTAGTGCCTTCGGTAGGGACAGTGTGGATGATGCGCGAGGCGGTTCGCAATGAGAGACTTGCCACGGGACAGCGACTCTCGGAGGCATACCAGGCGCAACTCCAGTCTGCCAGCCAAGTTGTCGTGGACCGTTGGAACGAGAAGCTTGAGCAGTTGTCTGAGCTATTAGACCATGCAACCCCCGCTCAAGTGTTTGCCGAAGGTGTGTTGAATAGTGTCGCTGATAGTGTCGTCGTCTGCGACGAAAAAGGTCGAATTGTCTACCCCGACGCGGCACCGACGACTAAATTCGAATCAAACCAGAAGGATTCCGAGTGGGAGCGGGCCGAGCAATTGGAGTTTAGCCAACAATGGTCGGCGGCGGCTGAAGCTTATGGGGAACTGGCAAAGAGTGGGATTTCTGGAGTCGAAACTGCTCAAGCTTGGCAAGCCCAGGCAAGGTGTTTATTGAAAGCGAGTGATCGGTCCACAGCAGTTGAGGTTCTATACAAGCTGCGCGCGCAAGAAGGATTGCATGACTCGCATGGAAGTTCGTTCTCCGCTGCGGCGGAGTTGAGACTGCTTGAATTATTGGACCAGCAGACGGAGGCGTGGGATGAAGTGGCCGGTTCTCTTCAGCGACGACTCGGAGAATACGGGGAGAATTCGCTATCAGCCCCCCAGAGAAGGTTCTTAATGACCATGCTCCAGGAGCTGACATCCGAAAGAATAAATTTGCCCACACAGACAGCCGAGCAACTGGCTGCGGCGGCGATGAGCGTTTACGAGCCTGGTTTCTTAGCGCCAAGGTTACACACCACGCCATTGGCCGATATCTGTAGCTGCGCGTCGCGGGATGGTCGCGTGGTGGGATTGTATCGAATGGCGACCATTCATGAGAGGATTCTCGCTTTGACAGAGGGATTGGCACTCCCTCAGAGCATCAACTTCATCGTGACAGGTCCTCAGGAAACTTCTGAGGCACTGATGGACACGTCGCTGGGGAATTCGCTGGCGGGCTGGCGATTGGGGCTCATGACCATCGGGGATCCCTTCGACGAGACTTCGCAAGAGCGCAAAGCAGTCCATATCTGGATCGCATTATTGGTAGTCGCGCTGACTTGCGTGTTGGGTTGGTTGCTGGCTTCAGCCTTGCGCCGAAGACTACGCTTAGCGCGGCTCAAGAACGACTTGGTGGCGACGGTCTCCCATGAACTCAAAACGCCACTTGCATCGATTCGCTTATTAGTCGACACGCTCTTGGATGCGGAAGAGAGCGTGGTTCCCGAGAATTCGCGGATCAATGTCCGCGAATATTTGGAACTCATCTCCCAAGAAAATGCGCGACTCACACGACTGATCGACAACTTTCTGACTTTCTCTCGCTTGGAACGAGGCAAGCAACGGTTTGATTTCCAGGTGATTGATGCTCGCGACGTGGTCCAGCAGGCCTCAACAATTTTTCGGGAGCGGTGGTTTGAAGATGCTGATTGCTTGCACATCGAATCGAATGGCCAGGCACTCGTTTTGGGCGACATGGATTCGCTAGTCACAGCGGTGGTCAACTTGCTGGAAAACGCAAGAAAGTATTCTGGTGAGAAAAAGGAAATCACGCTCACTTCTTCAACATCGGGCGACCAGGTGACCATCGCCGTGCAGGACAACGGCATCGGACTGAGTTCCCGCTCAGCGCGTCATATATTTGATCGATTCTATCAGGTAGACCAGCTCGTGGCTCGTAGCGAGGGAGGTTGCGGCTTGGGGCTGAGCATCGTGGCCGCAATCATGAGCTCACATGATGGCAAAGCCCGGGTCGAGAGTCAGTCGAATGCAGGCAGTACGTTTACTCTTTACCTGCCAAAGTACATCAAAGCCACTGAGAATGAATCCGCAACAGTACGTGGAGTGACAGTTGGCCTGGGGGGGGATCGATGAGTCAGGTTGGGCACCAGCAGAGAATTCTAATCGTCGAAGACGACGCGACTTTACTTCGCGGACTCAGTGACAATTTCGCGGTAGCTGGTTTCGACGTCCAAACTGCGACGGATGGCCAGGCAGGCATCGCTCACGTGCTGGCTGATCCTCCCGATCTGTTGGTACTGGATATTATGATGCCTCGAATGAATGGCTACGATCTCTGCCGGCGAGTGCGTCAGGCCATGTTGGATATGCCGATCTTGATGCTCACTGCCAAAGGGCAGGAAGAAGACATCGTGCGAGGCTTGGAACTGGGCGCGGATGATTATATGACCAAGCCGTTCGGCATGCGAGAATTGCTGGCTCGGGTGAAAACGCTCTTACGTCGCCAGGGAAACGAAATGGCAGAACGGATGGTGATCGGAGATCTGCTATTTGATCGCACATCTCATACGCTCACCCGTGATGGACAAGAGATTCCTCTGACGAGCAAGGAATACGCGTTACTAGAGTACTTTTGCTCTCGTCCGAACCGGGCACTCACACGCGGCGACATCATCTCTCACGTATGGGGAAGGTCGATCATTGTCAGTGGCCGGAGTGTCGATCGCTGTGTCGCCACGTTGCGGAGCAAGATCGAACCCACGCCGAGCCAGCCGCAGTTTATTCATACAATCCGCGACGTTGGATATCGTTTTGGATTGCCGGAGTGATGGGCTGACTTCGCCCAGTGGTGGCAACCCCTGGGCGTTGGCTGAGTCGTGTTAAACCTTGCGGGTCGCGCAGCTTTTCCTGAATACAAGTGACTTTTCACTTTCGTTGACGAGGGATCTTTGACGTCGCTATCCCGCCATTCATGGCTAGCGGGCAGCAAAAATCCTTACAACCCTCACTGTTTGCCATTTTCGAGGAGGAATCATTGTTCTTCTCTGAGAATCGTGTAGTACCGGCTCGATTGTCGTTCTAGGCATAGTCGATACATGAGAGCGAGGCGGACATATCACCCGCGAATACGGTCCCCCTGCTGACCGTCCAAGGGGACCTCAGTTCGTCAGATACAACCTTGCCCCGATGCACAAGTTGGTTGGAACCTACAAGCACACGGGCAGAACAGAAGGAGCTTTAAGGTGAAATTAAGAACTTGGACAGCAAGTATCGCTGCTCTAGTGTTTTCTGCGGCGCCAGTGTTCGCCGTCGAGGGCAACGTGCAGTGGTCAAATGATGGAATGTTGCAACCAGCTAGTTGCGATAGCTCCTGCGATCCCTGTGATTGCGGCGACCCTTGCGATTGCGGTTGCGGAGTTGGTGGTGCTGGACTCTTCAGTGGCATCGGTGGAGGTTGCTTAGAGAACTTCACCCTTGCCGGTGCTTTGGGTTTCGCAGATGATTCTCAATGGGAAATCGGTGGCTGGTCTCAATTCGGTTATCATGACCAATTGACTCCGCTCTCGACCGTTCGAGGTGACAATTTGTCATTCAACGACGTTCCCAAGGACCTGAATCTGCAGCAGCAGTGGTTCTACTTTGGACGTACCGTTGATGGATCCAATGGGTTTGACCTCGGTTTCCGCAGTGACTTCATCTACGGTACCGATGCCCAGAAGACTCAAGCTTTCGGCAATCCTGGTGCAGAGTGGGACAATGGCTGGGACAACGGTGTTTACGGCTGGGCTATTCCCCAGTTGTACGGTGAAGTAGCCATGAATGATCTTTCGATCAAAGTTGGTCACTTCTTCACCATCTGTGGATATGAAGTCGTACCTGCCACTGGCAACTTCTTCTATAGCCATGCACTGACGATGTTCAACACCGAGCCGTTTACTCACACCGGTGTGTTGAGCACCTACACTGGTTTTGAAGGCCTCACCCTCTACAATGGTTGGACTGCAGGTTGGGATACTGGCTTCACCAGTTCCAATGCAGGCAGCACCTACCTGGGTGGTTTCACGGCTGAATTGGGCGACAACGTTGCCTTTACCTATACCTGCACCTATGGCAACATCGGTTTGCGTGGTGCTAACTTCAATCCCGCGAACCCAAACAGTGACGATGACTACTCTCACAGCATCGTCATGACCGCCAGCCTGACTGACAAGCTGAACTACGTCTTCCAAACAGACTACCTTCGGATTGACAACCAGGCCATCGCCTATGCAGAAGAGGATCTTGGTATTAACCAGTACCTGTTCTACAACTGGAGCGATGCCATCGCCTTCGGTACTCGTATCGAATGGTGGAGGAATGATGGGGTTTCCAACAACGAATTGACCACAGGCGTCAATGTCAAGTTGCTTGATAACCTCATCATGCGACCTGAAACTCGTTGGGACTGGGTTCCAGCCACTGGTTACGATGAGAACGTGACTGCCTGCGATTTCATCCTTACCTACTAGATCTCGCCGGGTGGTCCTTCGCCCTGCTCGATAAGAAGTGTAAGATCCCCCTCGCCGAGGGTCGTCTCCGGACGACCCTCGGTTTTTTTGATTTCCGAAGATTTCTTTATAGATTCGGTCGGGGTTAGCAAGCCTGCAAGGAACTCAGCGAATAGAGCGGTAGCCTGATTCGTTCTGCTGGAGGAGTAGGGTCCGCAATCTTGCAGGATCGATACGCCAGTTGAATCAAGCACCCTACCTCTCAATCTCAAGGAGCCGGGCAAGTGTTTTTCTTCCGCAAGCGATTCTGGAAGCGTGTCGGCTTCGGCTTTCTCTTCTTAGTTGGTGTCTTCATTGTGGCCTATGTCGGATTAAGTCTGTGGGCTAATCGGTTGTCAGCCCGGCTTGAGAAACTTCGCTCAGCGGGCGAACCCACCTGCATTGTCGAGTTGGCTCCCCCACCTGTCCCCGGCGAGGAGAATGGGGCAGCCTATATGGCGAAAATCGGACCGGAGATCGAGGCTTTTGCCAAAGACCATGGACGGTTTTTCAAAACGCCTTTGGGTGAATCCTACGTTGAAAAAGATGACAAAGGAGAGCAACCTTCTGCAGAGGAAATTGCAGCGATTCGTACGATATTGGACAGATATCCGACAATCGAACCAGCACTGCAAGAGGCTGTAGATTGCACCTCTTATGCTTCGCAACTGGACTACTCACTCGATTACCAGCCCTTCCTGCAAACCTTGCTAAACAAAGCTCAGAACGTACGAGCTTGCGCACGCATGCTTGATTGGAAATCACGGGTCCTATTGGCCGAAGAAAATGTGGAAGGAGCTGTGCAAGCGGGTCTTCTCGTGATGCAGCTCTCCCGCTTGCAAGAACAGGAACCGGCACTGGTTAATGGACTCGTAGCGGTGGCACTTCGTTATAATGCCATTTCCATTATTAATCGTGCATTGCGTTCAGGACCCATTGGAGACGAATCACGGATCTCGCTCGGCATAGAGCTAGCCAAGTATGATGAGCTCGACTGGTTTGTACGCACCATGAAATCGGAACGAGCTCTCAATTTGAGCGCGGCCATCGATTTATTCCCTCATTTTCCCGTCACTTGGCAGGGAACAATCCTGCAAGCAGATATGATTGACTTCTATAATAATTATCTTCCTCTCGCAGCGAAGCCTATGTATCTCTCCTCCAAGGAATTCTCGGCTCTAGAGCATGAGTCATATAGCACTCCCATCAGCAATTCATTGATTCAACTATTGTTTCCTGCGATAGAAAGTGGGCATGAGGCAGCGAATCGCGACTTAGCTCTTATCCGCTGTTTGCGAGTCCTTAATGCCCTTCAAGCTTATAAAGAAGCCCATGGCGTAGAAGCAACTAATTTGTCCGATCTCGATTTACCAGACTCGGCCACTATTGACCCGTTTGATGGAAAACCGCTCAAACTCAAATGGACTGACGAAGGGTGGATCATCTATTCAGCATACAAAGATGGCGTGGATGATGGTGGCGTATTCGATGAAGAGCAAGATGTTGGGTTGGGGCCGATGGGGTTGCTTCCATGAGGCAAATACACCAAAAAAGGACCGCATGAAAGTAGGCCAAAACTCGTGTTACTCGTTCCGGCCGATGATCTCCGGCTCGCCTTACCTCAAAATTGCTGGCTTTTCTTCACGTCGTCTTTGCAACTCGGCTGCAACTCTGCGCCGAGACCACCACCACACTTTCGAGCCCAATAATTCTAGGCTCTCCAAGTTGGGTAAGCGATCGACAATCGCTAGTGCCGTCTTGGTTACAGGCGTGCGCGACAGGTCCATGTGCTGTAACTGCTGAAACACTTCGCAGCGAAGCACCCCCTGGTCTGACACCTGACACCCTGGCAGTTCCAACCGCACGAGCTTGGCCAGGGCTTCTGCATTCTTGACCATCTCGTTTAACATTCGCTCGGCTTGATTAGAATTCTCGAGCCGCACGGCGGTGATCGCTTCGGTCAAGTCGGCGAAATCTCCAAAAGAGCGTTGCAGCCAATCAACCGCATTGGTCTCGACCTGAGCGCCAAATGACACCAACTTATCGGCTAATTCTCTCGACTGAAGATACCCGTCCATTTGCTTCGCGATCCAGCCGCGCGAGTCGCGCTTGAATTCCAAATATTGCTTGGCCTGCTCAAAGGCTTCGTGCAGTGCGCTGAACTCGTGGGGATCTCCCCCCCGATCGGGATGCAGGAACTTGGCCTTCTGAAAATAGGCCTCGCGGACGTCGTCTTCTACATAAGGAGGAGCCACCCCCAGCACGACCATGAAGTCGGGCCGGCCGTCAGCGTCGCGGTGGACTTGTGGAGCAGGCATACCTCTTATTGTAAAGGGAGAGCCGGAGGACGTAAGTCCCCATTGCCTCTGTGGTTTTCGTGCATACGGGCCGTTCCTGTCTTTCCTGCGTAGGCGGGAATGTCACGCGGCGTCCCCGGTTGCAAACTCAGCTTGTGCTTCCGATAATGCGGGATTCCCCCTTGAATTGGAGTCTCCCCATGCAGGATAAACTGCCCGCTTCCACCGCTTTGACTTTCGATGATGTGTTGATTGAACCTCGCTACAGCGAAGTCGTGCCGTCGGATGTCGACCTTCATACTGATCTTACTGAGCGGATTGAGATGCGGGTTCCCATTCTCAGCTCCCCCATGGACACCGTCACCGAAAACAAGATGGCCATCGCCCTGGCTCAAGAGGGTGGTCTCGGCGTAATTCACAAGAATATGTCCGTTGAACGTCAGACTGAAGAGGTTGATAAGGTAAAGCGAAGTGCCAACGGCATCATCGTGGACCCCGTCACGCTTCCCCCTACCGCTAGCGTTGCTGTCGCCCGGCAGACAATGGACGAATCGAACGTGTCGGGTATCCCGATCACTGCAGACGGCAAGCTAGTAGGTATTTTGACGCGCCGCGACCTGCGATTTCTCGAAGATAACAGTCTTCCCATCGCGAAAGTGATGACCAGCGAACCTTTGGTGACAGCGACGGGGACTGTAACGCTTGGGGAAGCTGAGAAGATTTTAATGGCAAAAAAGGTCGAGAAACTGTTGCTCGTTGACGAAGAATACAAACTGACAGGCCTGATCACGATCAAAGACATCGATATGATGCGGCGATTTCCTCAGGCCTGCAAAGATGCCCAAGGACGCTTGCGTGTGGGTGCGGCAATCGGTGTGTTCGATTTCGAGCGGGCCGCAAGCCTCATCGACAAGGACGTCGACTTTTTGGTCGTCGATAGCGCGCATGGGCACTCGTCGAACGTTATTGAAACAGTCAAACAAATCAAAGCAAAGTGGGACATCGAGATCGTTGCCGGCAATGTGGCAACGGCCGAGGGTTGCCGCGACCTGATCACAGCGGGTGCCGATGCCGTTAAGGTGGGAATCGGGCCCGGTTCGATCTGCACGACTCGCGTAATCTCAGGTATCGGAGTTCCACAAGTTACAGCGGTTTACAACGTCGCTCAGGCGGCGAAGGGTTCCAAGGTTCGCGTCATTTCGGACGGCGGGATCCGCTTTTCAGGAGATATTACAAAAGCTCTTGCGGCTGGTGCCCACGTAGTCATGTTGGGTGGCCTGCTGGCAGGGTTGGACGAAAGTCCCGGCGAACGTGTCCTTTATAAAGGCCGCACTTTCAAGGCCTATCGAGGCATGGGTTCGCTAGGGGCAATGGTTCATGGTTCAAGCGAGCGCTATCGCCAATCGGGCGAGGGCGCTGGCAACGGCAAGTTGGTCCCCGAAGGAGTCGAGGGCCGCGTGCCATACAAAGGTCCGTTGAGTCCCTACCTCTATCAACTAGTGGGGGGCCTGCGGGCAGGAATGGGTTACTGTGGTACGAAAACTATCGAAGAACTGCGCACGCACGCCCGATTCATACAGATTTCGCCAGCGAGTGTGCGGGAGAATCATCCCCATGATATTGCCATCACGCAGGAAGCGCCGAATTACACCGCTGAGTTTACCTCAGTTGAAGAGCATTGAGCTGGCTCGCTGGCTAGCCGCTAGTCTAGCGGTTGGCATCTTTTCATTCGCTTTTTTTGCTCCCGCACAGGCTGGAGACCTTGGCTGGGGACGCCCCGGCCAGGAACGAGAACCAGGGTTTTCTGATTCCGGTAACCCTCTAAGGGCAACCACCAGTGAGCCTGCAGTGGTCGTCTCTGCTTGGGAGTCAGATGATTCACTGGCTGCCGAATTGGAAATTCCTATTGCCGATTCTAATCTCGAATCATCGCAACCGGACCTCGAGAATTCAGCCAGGGAGAATCCATTGCACACGGTCGATCCCTTTGAGGCCGACGACCGAATTGCGCAGCTTGTGAAAGATCCATTCGAAGAACCACTCGAAGGCCCCATCCCACAACTCGACTCCGACCTCGACGAGATCGAAGAGGCACTTGATAAAGAGCGTCAACGGCGAGAAGAAGAAGCGGAAGATGAACCTGAAGTGATGATCGATACTCTAGAAGTCGATGATTTCGACGAGGACACGTCTGGTGATCAAGAGGAGTCGACACAAGTCCGCGAAGGTGGCAGAAACGATTTTACCTTTGACTTGAAAGTGCCAGACGCAGAGTCTAAGACCAAGCGTCCCAGCCAGTTCCGCGATAACCGGTTTGGGACTGATCGTTCAGCTGAAGAAAAGAAGAATTGCCAGGAAGAGCTGGCTTCTGCCAAGGCCGATAAAGTGAGCAGTGTCGACTTGAACATTCGAGTGGAGGGAGTCCCTGGTGAAGACTTCCCTTACGAATGTGCCTTCGGCAATGAGACTGCGACACATCGTTCTTGGCCAGAGATTACCTACAACTGGAAAGCATCGGCTCTATGTCATAAGCCGTTGTACTTCGAACAAAATCAATTAGAGCGATACGGGCACTCCTGGGGACCGTACATGCAACCGATCATGTCAGGCGTACATTTCTTCACCAGCGTTCCTATCTTGCCATATAAGATGGGAATCGAAACTCCCAATGAGTGCATCTACGCCTTGGGGCATTACCGTCCGGGCAGTTGTGCTCCGTACTTGATTGAGGCGACACCATTCACCTGGCGAGCAGCATTCTATCAGGGAGCCTTCGTTACAGGCACGTCTTTCGCGATTCCTTAGCAATGCTTTGTTCCGTCGCATGATTGGAACCGTGGCGATATAATGTCGTTTATGGATCCACTCACCCGACAAAAAGCACGTGACATCGATCGACGCGCAACGGACGAACTCGGCATCCCGAGTATCCTGCTGATGGAAAACGCAGGCCGCGGTGTAGTCGACGTACTCCTCAGCCGTGAGGCAACGCCTCACACGGCCTTCATCCTCTGCGGCAAAGGTAACAACGGTGGTGATGGTTTCGTCATCGCTCGGCATCTGGCAATTCGAGGCGTGACGGCCAAAGTGGCGCTGCTCGCCCCGCCAAGCGAGCTCAGTGGTGACGCTCTCACGAATCACCGGATACTTGAGCATTCGAAGATCCCAGTGGTTAATTTGTCCCAGGCCGAGGATCTCAATCACGCTCTAGACAAAGAGGCTGCAAGTTCCGACTGGTTGGTTGATGCTCTTTTGGGAACTGGTGCTGAAGGGGAGCCACGCGAGCCTTATCGTACGACAATCGAGTGGATAAACCGGCAGGATGCCAAGCGACTGGCTGTCGACGTCCCCAGCGGGCTCGACTGCGACTCAGGCCAGCCGGCATCTAGCACAGTCCGGGCTGATCTGACATGCACTTTTGTCGCACCGAAGATCGGTTTTGGGAATCCAGCAGCGGCCGAATACCTTGGCGAATTGCATGTTGTGGATATCGGTATCCCTCCCAATTCTAGTGGATGATGTTATCATCTGCTTGTACTCGGGGAGAACAACTGGAAATGGAAGAGTTTTTAGCTACAGAGTTCCATACGCTCCGCACATCTCAGAAATATCGTAATTCATTGTTTGGAAAGGAAGATGAACTCTCGCAGAGACGCGGAGACAGCAGGGCATTAAATGGGTTCTCTCTGTGCCTCTGCGAGAAAACTCTTTTGGTTGCGTCGCATACCCGCTGGGTTCAACAGCGTTCATTCTGTGGCTACAAATGGTTTTGAGTGTAGCCAGTATCTTCACATTTTTATCTACACATGACGTCACGCGACTCACAGCAATCTAACATTCCAGCGTTTTCGCCCGATGAATTGGCCCGCATCGTCGCAGATACATTTGTTGCGCGCGTGGACTATCATACCGAGTTGGAATCGACAAATAACACTGCCCTGAAACTTGTGCGTGACCTACCTGAGATTCCAGTTGCCACTCTGGTGCTGACCGAGCATCAAACGGCGGGGCGGGGGAGGGGGGAGAACCGTTGGTGGTCGGGTGAAGGAGGGCTGACGTTTTCGCTGCTCATAAACTGCGATGCATTGCAAATACCACCCAGCCGTTGGCCAATTATTTCTCTGACCACTGGCCTTGCTGTTTGCGATGCGATTGATCGTGAACTCGGCGACGTCAAGCCAAGACTGAAATGGCCGAATGACGTTTATCTCCGCGGCTGCAAAGTCTGTGGCATCCTGGTTGAAGTGCCGGACAGTCGGCACGCGCGTGTTGTGATTGGAATCGGCATTAACGTGAACAACTCCGCCGAGCATGCTCCGCTTGAGTTACGCGGGTTCGCGATTTCCTTAAGTGATCTGGCTCAACGGACTCTCGGGCCAACCGATATCTTGATCAGCATTCTGCAGAGTTTAGCGGGGAGGCTGGAAAACCTTGCCACTGGATGTCTGGACCTTCGAAAAGACTGGCAGAAGAGATGCCTGCTCACTGGACAAACAATTCAAGTCGAGCAAGACAAGCGACAATTGTCAGGACTCTGCCACGGTATCGATGAAGACGGCGCCCTGGCATTGGAGACCGACCTGGGACTTGAACGGTGCCTGTCTGGCACGGTCACGCACTTCAGCAAAGATTAAATCCGACGGAAGTACAATGTTTAAGTGGAACGAATACCAGAACCTCCAAAAGTACTCCACACCACCGCACCAATTGCGCCATGCTCACATTGTGCAAATGCTTTCCGAGCTGCAAGCCATCCGACCTGAGGCGATGGAGTTATCGACTCTTGGTGAATCCTACGAAGGCCGATCTATTCTTTGTGCAACCATCGGTACCGGCTCGAATCGTGTTTTGGCTTGGTCGCAGATGCATGGCAACGAGCCAACTCACACAGCAGCCCTGTTGGATCTAATCGGCTTCTTGCAGAGAGACCCCGATCACAAGACTGCTCAGGCGATCCTCGAAGGGAGTACGCTCAGTCTCGTGCTAATGCTCAATCCCGACGGTGCAGAACGATACCAACGTCGCAATGCCCAGGACCTCGATATCAATCGCGATGCCCTGCACCTGGCCAGTCCCGAAGGACGAATTTTGCACGATCTAGTCGAGAGTTTGCATCCCCAATTTGCGCTGAATCTGCATAATCAGAATCCGCGCACTGCGGTCGATTATGACGGACTAAAACCGGCGGCCGTATCGCTGCTGGTTCCCCCTATCGATGCTGCGGATTCACAAACTGAAGGGACTCAGCAGGCCAAGCGACTGGCCAGCGTATTTCTCTCGGCAGTCCAGCCACATTGCGAGGGGATGATCTCGCGTTATGACGCCGACTACATGCCCCGCTGCTTTGGCGAATGGGTTCAGCAGCAGGGGAGCGCCACTCTGACGGTCGAAGCCGGGGGCTGGACAAGTATCGATTCATCGCCGCTGGTCAGGTTGCATTTCATGGGATTGATCCACGTGCTCGAAGCGATCGCTACTAATCGTTTTCTAGATGCCGACCCGGCTGATTATGATCAGCTGCCGCGCTCGAGTGAGCACTATTTATTTGATCTGATGATCAACAAGGTGCGAGTCGTAAATGGTGATTTAGCAAATAGTTTTGTAGCCGATCTGGGGATCAATGTCTCTGGTGTTGGCCCCTGCTCATCAGGCGCCGGCGGCACTATCGAAGACATGGGCGATCTGCATGTCACGACCGGCAAAACGAACATCGCGGGGGATGGCCTGCTGTGTCTGCCGGGCAGAATTGCTTATCTGCCACACATCACGCCCAGCAGGTTACCGACTCCAAAGGAAGTCGAGAAGTGCCTGAGGGTGGGAGTGACAACACTGATCGGCAGAGTTGATTACGCCAGCGACGATGAGTTGATTGCTTTGGAGCAATTATCTGACAGTCAGGAGTTAACAATCAATCTTGGTTTCATCGCTGCACAATCCACTCGTTCTGTGCCGGGCAGACAAATGGATAGTCTCTCTTCTGCGATTTTGCAGGGAGTTCTTGGCATGCTCAGCGATGCAATTCCTGATCCAACGCGTAATACGTTGGGAAGTCTAAACTTTCGTTTGTTTTATGAACATCAACTTCCAGGTGATTTGGATACTCTGATACCCATCGATGTGTACTCGAAGCAACTAGAGTACGTGGCAGATTTTCTTGGACTCACAGGTAGGGGGCAAATACAACTGGGAACACCAGCCGACCTGCTCCTCCTCAGGACACCCGCGACACATGGCAATCAGACGACAATTGATTGGAATGACTTGCAGCAGGTAATCGTCGCGGGTAGGGTTGTGTTCGACGGCGAAAAATGCCTAAACGAGAGGGCGGGAAAGTTATTGAAGGGCAGCGCCTTTCGCAATTAATCAAATACTTCGTCTCCTACCAACTCAATGCCTGGCCAGACTGGCAAGATAGTTTCCTTATTTTGGTTTTCCCATGAAATCCATCTACCCACGCGCGTTGAAGCCCGGTGATACGATTGCTCTCGTGGCCCCCGCGGGCCCTGTAATCCGCGAGCGGATTGAGCTTGCGATCACGCGGTTGGAAGAGAGGGACTTTCGCGTCAAGGTCTATGGCGACTTGTATCGTTCGCACGGCTACCTGGCTGGCGATGACGCGACACGTGTCTCCGAATTGATGCAGGCCTTCGCTGATCAGGAAGTCGCCGCTATCTTCCCCGCCCGAGGCGGCACTGGCGTAACGCGAATCCTCGACATACTGGACTATGAAGTCATCCGCCGCAATCCGAAGATATTCACTGGTTTCAGCGACATCACCGCGATTCATGCCGCCATTTACAGCCAAACAGGGCTCATCACTTTTCACAGTCCCAATCCCCAGGATGGCATCGGCATGCCGGATGGCCTATCGGAACTTTCGGACCGTACTTTTTGGCGAGCCATACTTGCCGAGAGCTACGCCAAGCCGCAGTCTAGTTGCTACGAAATTCCCCTCACCGCCTCGGAGAAGGAGAATCTCATAACTCTCAACCCAGGGCTGGCACAAGGTCGACTCGTCGGCGGAAACTTGGCATTGGTCAGTTCAGTTCTCGGGACTCCGTATGAAATCGACACGAGCGGAAACATCCTCTTTCTGGAAGACATTGGCGAGCACCCATACCGCATCGATCGCTTCTTGAGCCAACTCCGCTTGGCAGGAAAACTCGACGTCCTCTCCGGATTGATCTTGGGCCAGTTTACCGACTGCGATCCTGCGCCAGGAAAGCCTAGCCTTTCGCTGGATGAAATCTTTGACGACTACTTTTCTGAACTGGATATTCCTCAATTGAAGAATTTCCCCTCTGGCCATTCGAGTGACAATGCGACGCTGCCGCTGGGAGTGGAAGTCGAACTCGATGCGGGAGAAAAAAAACTGACCCTCCTTGAGTGCCCCGTACGGTTGGGAAAGTAATGGTCGAGATCGACATGATGTTACACGCCCAAGAGCCAGATCGATTACGGTTGGCTCAATTGCCGACGCCCGTTGTCGAGTTAAAACAACTGTCTCGGCACGCCGGTGTGCCACGCATTCTGATGAAACGCGACGACCTCTCGGGCCTGGAACTCAGCGGCAACAAGATCCGTAAATTGGAATACGTCGTAGAGGATGCCCTCGCCCAGGGTGCCGATACGCTGGTCACTCATGGAGGATTTCAGTCAAACCACTGCCGGGCAACCGCTGCCGTGGGTGCTCGCTTGGGGCTAAAAGTGCGGCTTATTCTTCGCTCGGAGGATCCAATGCCCGAGGCAGATGGCAATTTGTTCCTGGACCGGCTATTTGGAGCAGAGTGCTCATTTCATCCTCCAAAAGAATACCAATCGCAACTCGACAATTTGGTTGAAACGACGCTTGATGCGGAACGAACCGCCGGGCGAACCCCGTATTTCTTCCCCGTGGGAGCGAGTGTGCCGCTGGGGTGCTGGGGTTATATTCGCTGCTTTGCCGAGTTGGCGGAACAATTAGGTCGAGACAGTCCGGTTGATCTTTACGTAGCTACCTCGTCCGGCGGTACGCAGGTCGGACTGATGCTCGGACGCGCCTTGCTGGATTGCCACAACTGGAGTGTTCGAGGCGTGCCCGTGAGTGACAGCGTGGATTACTTTCGGACTTCGTTACGGGAGCTGGAACGACAGACTGTCGCTGAATTCAAACTCAACGTTCCAATCGATCAAATGCCCATTGAGCTGGTCGATGGTTTCATCGGGGAAGGCTACGCGATTCCCTATCCGGATGCAGTCGAATCCATCCATTTGCTTGGTCGGAGTGAAGGGATTGTGCTCGACCCCAGCTACACCTCGAAATCAATGACTGGTATGTTAAGCGAACTGGCTCAGCGCGGGAGTTCGAGACTGCCCGTGTTCTTACACACAGGCGGATCATTTGGCCTGTTTGCTCGCCGCGATCTGTTAAGTTAATCGTCTCATAGCTTTCTTCAAGTATTTTATCTTCAATGACGACAACGAACTTCCCCACTAGAATCGAAACTCTTGCCGGACAGCCGATCCCGCAGTTGGCCGAAAAATTCGGCACCCCGCTGTATGTTTACGATGCGGCGACTATCGAAGCGCGCATCCGCGAGTTTGCGGCGTTTGATGTGGTTCGGTTTGCGCAAAAGGCGTGCTCGAATCTAGCGATTCTCGATTTGATGCGTAAGGCTGGCGTGTTGGTAGATGCAGTGAGTGCGGGGGAAATTCGGCGTGCCCTTGCTGTCGGTTACCAACCCGGTCGGGGCGAACATCCCGAGATTGTGTACACAGCCGACCTTTTTGATCGCGAGTCACTTGACTTGGTCGTCGAAAACAACCTGCCTGTGAATTGTGGATCGCCCGAGATGATTGATCAACTCGGCGAGCGCATGCCAGGGTGCGGGATCACGCTACGGATCAATCCAGGGTTTGGGCACGGGCACAGCCAGAAAACCAACACCGGTGGCTCTGGATCGAAGCATGGTATCTGGCATACTCAGATTGCCGACTGCGTCAAGCGCGGTGCGAAGTACGGCATTACCGTCACGGGCCTCCACATGCACATTGGCTCGGGTACCGATATGCAGCACTTGAGCCAGGTGTGTCAGGCAATGGAAAAGACAGCCATGGAGGTCGGCCCCACCTTGCGCTCGATCAGCGCTGGGGGAGGCCTCTCAGTCCCTTATCGTGAAGGCGAACAACGAGTTGATGTCGCCGCCTATTTCGAATTATGGGATGCAACTCGGCAAAAGCTTGCCATCGCCCTTGGTACACCTCTTACTTTGGAAATTGAACCGGGCCGTTATTTGGTAGCCGAGAGCGGCAATCTGCTGACAGAGATTCGAGCCGTTAAACAAATGGGAGAGAACCTCTATTACCTCGTAGACGCAGGTTTTAATAACCTTGCAAGGCCGATACTTTATGGGTCCTATCATCCCATGGCGATCTGCCAGCAAAATCACAAGTCAGAGGTATTGCTCGACGTCGTAGTGGGGGGCCCTTTGTGCGAATCGGGGGACATTTTCACGCAGGAGGAAGGTGGATTTGTGAGCACCCGTCAGCTTCCCGAGGCCAAGGTTGGCGACCTGCTAATCATCGGCTGTGCAGGTGCCTACGGTGCCGTGATGGGGAGCAATTACAACTCCAAGCCGCTGGCTGCCGAGATTCTGGTCAAGGATTCCGATGTCCACTTGATCCGCGCGCGTCAAACCTTTGAAGATCTCATTCGAGGTGAAAATATTCCGGCGGGTAAGTAAGTCGATACTAGGTGTTGGTCCG
This sequence comes from Bythopirellula polymerisocia, assembly GCF_007860015.1. GTDB lineage: Bacteria > Planctomycetota > Planctomycetia > Pirellulales > Lacipirellulaceae > Bythopirellula > Bythopirellula polymerisocia. The sequence goes on along the minus strand of NZ_SJPS01000005.1, from coordinate 82,516 downwards.
CAACAGTTGTTTGCGATACGCCAAGGGAGTTTGCCCATACTTTTTGCGAAACGAGACTCCAAATCGCGTAGAATTCGCAAATCCACAAGCGACCGCGATCTCTCCTATCGACATTTCCGAGCGAGCCAGCAACTCGCGACCCTTGTCCAAACGCACGCGGCGGATTTCCTCAGCAGGCGAACGGCCCAAATAGTGCTGAAATTGAATTTCCAGGCTCCGTCGAGAGATGGGGACCTCATTCAGAATATCTTTGACCACGATATCTTGAAATGCATGGGTGTGAATGAATCTTAGCGCCCGCACAACGGCTTCATCATCAATCGCCATGATATCGGTCGAGTGACGACTAATGACTCGTAGCGGTGGAATGCGATAGGATTTCTGCTCGGGTTTTTCGCCGTTCATCAAACGATCTAAGAGCGCAGCAGCCTCGAAGCCAATCCGCCGAGCTGCGAGCGAAATGCTCGACAAGGGTGGGGTACAAACATCACACATGAGCTCATCTGTGTCACCAGCCAGAATGGCAACTTCGTCGGGAACTCGAATCCCACTGAAGTAGCATATATCTGCGAGCTGACGACCTTGATGTGCATCGACCGTGAGAATGGCCACAGGGCTAGGGAGCGACTTAAGCCAGCGGCTAACGCGGCGTTGCTGTTCCTCCCAGCCAATTTTCCGCCCTGCGCGATAACGCGGCTTGTAGACTCGGCAGCTATAACCGGCCCGTTCAACCGTCTCTATGAATGCCCGCCCTCGTTTGTCCGAGTATTTAGGGCTGGGGGGAGCAAAGTAGGCAAAATGCTCGAATCCCCGATCTCGCAAGTGGGCCAAGGCCAACTCGGCCCGCTGATTGTCGTCGGTAATTACATCGTAGAACCCTTCAATTCCTTCAAAGATCGTATCCACATTGATTTTAGGTTCACTCCGGCCACGAATTTGCTCGAGCTGGGTCTGACTACCGAGACGTGCAATGATGCCATCTCCGTCCCAGAGATCTGGTAAGAGCAGACGCTGCTCCTGATCGCGGGGGTCGATGAGCAGATTCCAGTGACCGTGATCTTGGGAATAGTCAGCAATCCCGCGAATGACGCTGCAACCCCAGCTATCTTCCGTCTCCACGAGTACAGCAACCCGACGAACTAGATACTCTTGATCCATAACCGCAAGCAAATGACTAGAGAACCCCAAGATGTACCGACGAATTACGATCTTTCACTATAATCAACGCTTTGCGCAATTGCGAGAGTTGAGGGGCTATTTTTCACATGCCACCTTTATAGCTGTTTTTGATCTCATTACTGCCGTTTGCGATACTTGCCACATGAAACCATCAACAGTACGGTTGGGACTGTGTTTTAGGACCAACCCCATGAGAAAGCGTACCGATGCTCAATAAGATCTGGTTTTGGCTCTTGCTGTTGGGAATTCTCTATGGCTTCGGCAAGGCCGCTCGCAATAGTTGGCTTGAATCACAAGAGGCTCCCAAGGCAATTGCCGTGGCTGAGGGAGCTTCCGAAGAAACCGCGACGACGGTACCCGACCGCCGCGACTTGCAAGAGATGGGCAGGGATATCAATGCCGCAGCCCTAGACGCCGCCGAACTGGCGGTTTCGATCTGCATCAGTCTGATCGGCATCATGGCTTTGTGGTTGGGACTGCTAAACATCGCCAAGGACGCTGGGCTAGTCGACGCACTGGCAAGACTACTCAGTCCGCTGATGCGATGGTTATTTCCCGAGATACCCGACGGACACCCCGCCCAAGGGGCGATGTTGATGAATATCTCCGCAAACGTGTTGGGTCTGGACAACGCTGCCACTCCGATGGGACTCAAGGCGATGCAGGAACTGCAAACCCTTAACCAACACAAGGACACTGCCACTAACGCGATGGCCATGTTTCTAGCAATCAATACCAGCAACGTAACTCTTGTGCCGTTTACCATTATTGGATATCGCGTGGCCGCCGGGAGCACCGACCCAGCGGGCCAACTGGTGCCGATCATTCTCGTAACCAGTGTGACAAGCATTGTGGCAATTATTGCCGTGCGAACTCTGTCCCGCTTGCCGCGTTATGCGATTGCTGAGGATTCTGCCACACAAGACTCAGAATCAAGGGAGGTGCAATAATGGATTCCTTGCAACTCTTAATGGACACCGTCAGCCAATGGACGATTCCTGGCACAATCCTGTTGATCATTCTCTGGGGTGCCTACAAAAAAGTGCCGATGTACGAGTCGTTTGTCACAGGTGCTAAGGAGGGCTTCACCGTGGCCGTGACTATCATCCCCTATCTGGTGGCCATACTTTTCATCATCAAGGTATTCACTGCCAGCGGTGCCTTTGATGACATCAAGGTCGTGGGAAGTTGGGTATTCGCCCAGATTGGCCTAGGCGACTATAGTGAATCGCTCGAACTGCTACCGCTGGCGCTAACTCGACCGCTAACAGGAGGAGGTGCGCGTGGTGTACTCTTGGAGATTTTTGATACGCAAGGTCCCGACAGCTTCCTGGGCAAGACGGCCACGTTGATGATGGGGAGTACCGAGACCACCTTTTACATCATGACGGTGTACTACGGATCGATTCAAGTAAAGAAAATTCGCCATACACTTCCTGCCTGCCTAATCGCTGATGCAGCAGGCATTATCACAGCGGTGGTACTGGGTTACATCCTGTATGGATAACTCTTGAGCAACGATTGCACTGCTACTTTAGCTAATCGAAACAACGTTGATAAGTTGCCATCGCGAATTGGCATATCCCTATAAGGTGAATCACAGCTGCTCTACGCTAAGCTGATGAGTGCCGACCTGTATTCGCAAAAGCGATACCAGAATGCGCAAGGTTGAGGCACAAATACTCCTTCCGAGGTTGTTGCCCAATCAGAAGTTGAATTACAATCAACCTTCAGTGAATCGGAGATTCACTATAGCACACACCTCAAAGGGAGCAAAGATGAGACAAGAGGCAAATCGAAAAGGCATATCTAGAGCATTCACACTCGTAGAACTTTTGGTAGTGATTGCCATCATAGGTGTATTAGTAGGACTTTTATTGAGTGCCGTACAAGCTGCGCGGGAATCATCACGGCGGATGAGTTGCGAAAACAACCTCAAGAATATTACCCTGGCGAGCCTTAACTTTGAGTCTGCGCGGGGAACATTGCCGACAGGTTCAACAATTAACAGAGTCGGCCAACGCAATGGATTTAGCTGGGAAGTTGGGCTACTTTCTTATCTTGAAAACGGCGCATTGCTTGCGGAAATACAACGCCAAGCGGATGAACTGCAAAAAATCGATCCTGCGAAACAGCCTCCGGACATCTTCAAGCTCAAGAATGTCAATGAAGTACAGATTAGCCCATATCATTGTCCGAGTGACGATGAAGTCGTCGACAATCGCAATGGAGAAGGACTGGCGGCCTCAAGCTACGCGGGAGTCACGGGCTCAGCAGCCAGTCGGGGGGCAGCAGAAGATGCTTTCGGAGACAATAGCGGACTTTGCGGTGTGTTGAACAGTGATGGCGTTTTCTTTCCCGGCAGCCGGACGGTGCTTGGCCAGATTCAAGACGGCCTCAGCAACACCTTCCTCGCAGGGGAGCGATGGTACCAATTGCGGGCGTGGACAGCAGGTGCGTTTTGGCAGGTAGCAGTGCTCAACGCGCCTCCCTCAGGTCCTGCACCGGGATACTGCATGAGTAGCATGAAAAACATCGACGCAGCCATTCCCTTAAATGCCGAGCTTGAGACAGTTGGCTACTACAAAGGCCATGAAGACGACGATCGACCTGACCCTGTGTCCGTTGGAGAGAAGAAAATTCCGTTTAACAACTTACCTTACGGTAGCTTCCATCCCGGCGGCGCCAATTTTAGCCATGTCGACGGGAGCGTTCACTTCGTGGCGGACGACATCGATTCTGTCGTATATGTTGCTCAGGCCTCGAAGGACGGTGGAGAGGTGGTAACCGAATGATTGCACTTATGAAAACAGTTTCTCAAACATTTCGAATTTGTGGCTTCCTTAGTTTTGCTGTTGGAGTAATTCTCGCGTCCTGCTCGGGGTTGCTTTCTGCTGAGGAACCAGCCGGCGAGATTGCTGGTGAAGTTCCACCCGTTGAGCGTGAGTTTCGTGCTGCTTGGGTTGCAACCGTTGCCAACATCGACTGGCCATCGCGTCCAGGACTTTCGACCGAGAAGCAGCAGGCAGAGATGATCGCAATCCTGGACACGGCGGTTCGTTTGAAACTCAATGCGATCATTCTCCAGGTACGCCCCAGTTGCGATGCAATGTATGCTTCTGAATTGGAACCCTGGTCAGAGTTCCTCACCGGGACAATGGGCAAACCACCCGAGCCCTTCTACGATCCGCTGGAGTTTGCCATCACCGAAGCGCATCGCCGTGGGATTGAATTGCATGGCTGGTTCAATCCCTATCGTGCCCGACACAGTGGAAGCAAGAGTCCTGTTTCGAAAAACCACATTAGCCAAACACGGCCTGAATTGGTGAAACAATATGGCGGTTACAATTGGCTCGATCCCGGTGAACCAGCTGCCACTGACCATACCTTGGCCGTAATCCGCGACGTCGTCGAGCGATACGACATTGATGGAATCCATATGGACGACTACTTTTACCCTTATCCCGTTAACGGCGACGACAAGAAGCCCGTCTCTTTTCCTGACGACCCAAGTTGGCAAAAAGCTGTCGCAGCCGGTACCACGTTGGAACGCGATGACTGGCGTAGAGAAAACGTCGACCAACTTGTGAGCCAAATGTATCGCGACATCAAAGCAGTAAAACCCTGGGTAAAATTTGGCATCAGTCCTTTCGGAATCGGCCGCCCGGAAAAACCGCCACAAATCAAAGGCTTTGATCAATATGAGTCGCTCTATGCGGATGCCGAGAAATGGTTCACTGAAGGGTGGGTGGACTACTTCACCCCGCAGCTGTATTGGAAAATTGGTCCGCCCGAGCAGAGTTATTCAGCACTGCTGTACTGGTGGAACTCGCAGAACAAGGCTAAGCGTCACCTCTGGCCAGGGAACTATACATCGAGAGTTGGAGGAGCGGATGGCAAGTCCTGGCCTGCGAAAGAGATTGTTGCCCAAATTTGGGTTACGCGCGCACAAGAAGGGGCCAGCGGCAATGTGCATTTCAGTATGAAGGCTTTGCAACGTAACGCCGGCGGCATCGCTGATGCGTTGCGAAGTAATGCCTACCAACAACCGGCCCTGGTCCCTGCAAGCCCCTGGCTCGAATCAACTACAAACAAGGAGCAGGCTAAACCTAAATTCACAGTGAAAAAGTCAAGTGGCGAGTGGGTTGTCTCTCTGGAGACTATCGATTCCGAATTGCCATGGCTGTGGGTTATTCGTTCCAAGCACGCAGGCAAATGGCACGTAGATATTGTCCCGGGTGGCGAGACTACGCGACAGCTGTATCACGGAAAGCAGGCCAAAGCACGACAAAAACCTCCCTCAACCGTAGCGGTATCGACAGTCAATCGCATCGGTGAAGAGAGCCCGCTGAGTTGGTATGGGACAGAAAGCCCACAGTCGGAATAAATTCGCTTGTCTGAAATCCCTACTTTGAATGATGATTCCACTTACTCACGCCGCCAGGCATGGCGGTGGATTCCGAGTTTGTATTTTGCCCAAGGGGTGCCTTATGTGGTCGTGATGACTGTGGCGGTCATCATGTACAAGAGGCTGGGAGTCTCGAATACTGAAATTGCTCTCTATACGAGTTGGCTCTATCTACCCTGGGTCATCAAGCCCTTCTGGAGTCCGCTGGTCGACGTGCTGCGCACAAAACGCTGGTGGATCGTTTCCATGCAGTTGTTGATTGGCGCTGGGCTGGCAGGCGTCGCGCTTACGTTGCCGACGAGCAACTTCCTTCAATACTCGCTCGCCTTCTTGTGGTTATTGGCTTTCAGTTCGGCGACACACGACATTGCTGCGGATGGTTTTTACATGCTTGCCATGCCAGCGCATGAACAAGCATGGTTCGTTGGGATTCGCAGTACGTTCTACCGCCTAGCTATGATCGCCGGTCAAGGCTTATTGGTAATGCTGGCTGGGGCACTCGAGAGGTTGCAAGGTATTCCTCAAGCTTGGGCAACTACTTTTTACTTACTCGGTGGCTTCTTTCTAATTTGTTCTGCCTACCATGGATTCGTGCTTCCTGTGCCAAGCAGTGATACTCCCGGTACCGACCGCACAGCCTCAGAGGTGATCTCCGACTTCATAGAAACTTTTATTTCGTTCTTCAATAAGCCAGGAATTGGTCTCAGCCTCGCGTTTCTGCTGTTGTATCGATTCTCGGAAGCACAACTTGCCAAAATGGCTTCACCATTCTTACTTGACCCAATAGCCAAAGGAGGGTTGGGATTTACAACTGAACAAGTCGGCGTAGTTTACGGCACGGTAGGTATCGCCATGCTCACTTTGGGCGGTATTCTCGGTGGAATTGTGGCTGCCAGGCAAGGGCTTAAGTTCTGGCTCTGGTGGATGGTTGCCGCGATTAATCTCCCCAATGCGGTGTACGTGTTCTTATCCCAAGTGCAGCCTGAAAATTATATCGTCGTAAATCTTTGTGTAGCGATCGAACAGTTTGGCTACGGATTTGGGTTTACGGCGTTCATGCTCTACATGCTCTACATTTCACGAGGCGAACATGAGACGGCCCACTACGCCATATGTACTGGTTTCATGGCACTTGGGATGATGCTGCCGGGAATGCTCAGTGGTTGGCTACAGGAACTCATTGGCTACCAACGCTTCTTTATTTGGATGATGATCGCTACGGTTCCCAGTTTTATTGTGTGCGGCCTAGTGAAAATCGATCCTTCCTTTGGGCGCAGAAACACACAAGAAATTACTGAAGAGTCCGTTACATGAGCAATGCAATTCGAGAAATATCACAAGATATACCACTACGCGACAAGTTAGCTCAGCTGATGTTCGTTCGCATAGGTTCGAATTTGCCGCCGGTGAGGACCGTGGAGGAGGACGCCGAGCGTATTGAGAGCCTGCTTGGCGAATGTGCAATTGGAGGATTGTTGCTTTTCAATGGCCGCCAAGATGCCACGGCTCAGACCTTGGCTCACTTACAATGTCTTTCTAAGTACCCCTTATTGGTTGCAGCTGATATAGAACGCGGGGTGGGCCAGCAGTTGCGAGGCGAAACGCTTTTTCCTCACGCGATGGCCTTCAGTGCGCTCGGCGATGATGCGGAACAACATGTCCATGAGTTTGCACGACTGACTGGGCTGGCTGCCCGGACCAATGGAATTCACATCTCTTTCTCGCCTGTGGCCGACGTGAATGTTGATCCGCGCAATCCAATTATCGCTACTCGATCGTTTGGCTCGGATCCCCAACGAGTCTCCAAGCTTGTATCGGCTTACATCGCCGGTTGCAAAGCAGGGGGACTTTTGGCGACTGCTAAACACTTCCCGGGACACGGCAACACGCATGAGGACTCTCACCACGCACTCCCAACTGTTAAGGCGAGCCGTGAGGAGATGGAGACCTGTGAACTGGTTCCATTCAAGGCTGCGATCACAGCAGAAGTGCCGCTGATCATGACGGCCCATGTTCGTTATCCAGGTTTGGATCCAAGCGGAACACCTGCGACGCTCTCAAAGCCGATTCTCGTTGATCTGCTACGAGATTCGCTTGGTTTTCAGGGAGTCGTCGCGAGTGATAGTTTGTTGATGGAAGGGGTAAAATCGCAAAGTCAAAATCCTGGGGAACTCGCTTTGAAAACACTGCTGGCCGGGGTCGATCTACTACTTGACGTGGAGGACCCACTCTCAACCTTAGCAGCACTTGAATCGGCGGTAGCGAACGGCCACCTTTCCATTGAGCGAATTGATGAGGCTTATCAACGGGTTTGCGATCTCAAGCAGCAAGCCGCAGCAGCTGACACCGTTTCTGAGTCAATGCAATCTATTCGCAAACAAACGGAGTTACTAGCCAAGCAGGTCGCCAAAAGTTCCATCCAGCTTGTTACTGCTGAGAAGCAACTTTTACCGTTCGCATCCGAGCGATCGTTATGCGCAGTATTACTCCGGCCTCATCAATCGCACCTGGATCCACCTGAACAACCTCTTGGCGCTGCGCTTCGAGATCTTTTTCCCGATCTGGAGTATCGTGAACTGGGCCCGAACGCAAAACCCGAAGACTATTCTCAGATGCTAAACATTGCTGAGAAATCTGATCAAGTTTTGATCGTTCAAATCGTCAAGCCGGCTGCTTGGCATAGGTTTGGTTTGCTTCCCGAACAAGACGCGTTTGTGAAGCAGCTTATCCAAAAACGCGCATGTGTTTTGGCCTCCCTGGGTACCCCCGAGTCACTCGATGTTTATCCAGAAGCCAACATCAGAATTTGCGCGTATAGCGATGTGCCCTTCTCTCAAGAGGCGCTGGCTGACTTTATTGCTTCAGCCTAGATTTCGATTAAGCCCGTTAGTGCGCTTACGCAATAGCAACATGCGCGAATCCGTGAGCGATCCGGGGGTGATTCAACCCCGTATAGTTTTCATAAGTTGCAGAAAAATTGCTCATCGGCATCAGAAGATGAAACTCTTTGAAGTTCTGAGGTTTCAAACTCTTCTCTCCGACGGATGTAAAGATTACACTTAAGTCTGGCAGGCTAAAACTTGTTTAGCTTGAGAATGATTTAGACATCCGCGATGCGCAGTATACAGTGGCAGTTAGCCAGTTAGTTATTCACTGAAACTATAAAACAATCGAGTCATAAAAAGGTGGCCATGACGTCCTTCTCGAACAATGGGGCAAGAACTTCCGATTCGGATCGTCGGTTGATTATCTTAACCGAAGGCCACACAGAACCCGTGACGGGAAAAACTGCCACTTGCGTGGTACGCTATCGCCCCGAACAAGTGGTGGCACTGCTAGATTCAACTCAAGCCGGCAGAACAACGCAAGAACTTCTTAGTGTCGGTGGAGATATACCTATCGTTGCAAGTCTCGACGATGCTCCACTTGCGAATGCATTAATGCTCGGAATAGCTCCTTCCGGCGGGCGGATTCCCCCTGCCTGGCGCAAGATCATTCTGACAGCCATCAACCGTGGCATGGATGTGATTTCTGGGCTGCACGATTTTCTTTGTAACGATCCTGAGTTTGCAAACGCTGCCGCTCTAAAAGGTGTTCACCTTATTGATGTTCGCAAGAACAACGAGCGCGATGTAGCCTCGCGCCTCAACATCCGCGAAGAGTGCCTACGCGTGCATACCGTCGGCCAAGACTGCAGTGTGGGCAAGATGCTCGTGGCCTTGGAACTCTCCAATGCCATGAAGGCCCGAGACATAAGCTCCAAATTCGTCGCCACGGGTCAGACTGGCATCATGGTCGAGGGAGACGGCTGTCCGATTGATTGCGTAGTTTCGGATTTTCTTAGTGGTGCGATCGAGAAACAAATCCTCGAACATCAGCACCATGATGTGCTGTTTATTGAAGGGCAGGGGAGTATTTCGCATCCCCGTTATTCGGCCGTTACTTTGGGTCTGCTCCATGGATGCCTGCCGCAAGCGATGATTCTTTGCTATGAGGTGGGTCGCAAGGCAGTTTACGGAATGGACTATATGCCACTCAAGTCTCTGGTTGAATTACGCGAAGTCTACGAAACGATGGCAAACCTAATGGTTCCCTCGCGCGTGATTGGGGTGGCCATGAATTCCCGCAAAGTCTCGGCAGAGGAAGCTGAAAAGGAAAGAGAGCGGGTCCGTCAAGAGCTGGGGCTGCCCGTGTGCGATGTGATCAGACATGGCCCTGAAGATTTGCTCGATCCGATTCAAGCGATGCTGCCCCAAACAGTAGCGAGCTAAATCAAAGATTCCAGAGCCAAACTTCAGGCTCCTCCCATATTGTGCTCAAGCACCCTATCTGCCTGGAAAAAAGTCGTGGAATTGATAACGCATGAGTTCGAACTGCCCTTGCAGCATACGTTCACAATTTCACGCGAGTCTACCAATATCCAACCCACGTTGATTGTCGAACTCTCCGACGGGAAACATCAGGGATATGGAGAGGCTACGACTAATACCTACTATGGTATGTCGCTTGCCAAAATGAAGGAAGGCCTCGAGCGGGTTCGCCCAACTCTTGAAAGGACCGAGACTCTCGATCCACCTGCACTTTGGCACGAAGTCGCTCCGCAGCTTCAGGATTGTCCGTTTGCGCTCTGTGCCTTGGATCAGGCTGCCTACGACTTGTGGGGTAAACAGCAGGGGAAACCGGTTCACCAATTGTGGGGACTCGACATCAAGAACGCGCCGCTTTCGAACTACACGATCGGCATTGATAACATTGATGTGATGCTTGCCAAGTTGGAAGAGATGCCAGGTTGGCCAATTTACAAAATCAAGTTGGGCACTGCACACGACTTAGAAATCGTCCGCGAACTTCGCAAGGCCACCGATGCCGTATTTCGTGTGGATGCAAATTGCGGCTGGAATGCCGACGAGGCAATCCGCAACTCGCATGAACTAAAATCGCTGAATGTCGAGTTTATCGAACAGCCACTCCCGGCTGACGATTGGGGCGGTTACCGCAAAGTGTTCAAGGAGTCGGCCCTCCCCATCGTTGCTGACGAGAGCTGTATCACTGAAGCTGACGTCTCCCGCTGCCACAATCATTTTCATGGCATTAATATCAAACTCGTTAAGTGTGGTGGCCTGACCCCGGCTCGACGGATGATCGATGAGGCTCGCAACCTGGGCATGAAGGTAATGGTCGGTTGCATGACCGAGTCGAGCGTTGGGATTTCTGCAATTGCTCAGTTGCTGCCACTCTTGGACTATGTTGACATGGACGGAGCAGTGCTGCTGGCTCAGGACATCGCCACCGGAGTAGTGGTCGACAAAGGTAAGTGTAACTATCCAGACGTCGACGGCAACGGAGTACAGCTCTTACAAGTTTCTTAGGTTCCTCGATATCCGTCTGGAGTAATGTCTATGTTCCCTTCGTACTCAAACCATCGGGTTAAACGGTCTCTCGTTCTGTCGATCCAGTGGTTGTTTATGGGGCTCGCAATCTTTGGAACGTCCCCGGTGGTCGGTGCTGATCTGGCGAGCCGGATTCAGCCGCTGATTGATTCCTTTGAGGGGGAAGTCGGCGTGATGATCAAGCAGCTTGAAACCGGCGAGGAATTTGAGTATCGCTCGACCGAATCAATGCCCACGGCTAGTCTCATCAAGTTTCCGCTGATGATTGCGACGTACCAAGCGATTGAAGATGGAAAGCTGGACCTTGACCAAAGAGTCACCTTGCGAGACGAGGATAAAGTACCAGGTTCGGGAATCCTGACGGCCCATTTCTCTGACGGCTCAGAACTGTCGCTCAGAGACGTAATCCATCTCATGATTGTATATTCAGACAACACGGCAACCAACCTGGTGATCGATCAAGTCGGTTTACCCAGCACGGCTGAGTTAATGAAATCAATGGGATTTGCGGAAACGGTTTTGAATTCCAAGGTGTATCGGCGTGATACGTCGATTTTTCCTGATCGAAGTCGCAAATATGGCTTAGGGAGCACGACTGCCAAGGATATGGTTTCCCTGCTGGAAAAGCTTCAAGCGGGTCAACTTGTCAGTGAGCATGCCAGCAAACAAATGCTTGCCCACTTGAGAGCCTGCGATGATACGTCGAAGTTCCCTCGGTTGCTGCCTCCTGGTTTGACCGTGGCACACAAGACCGGGGCGGTTTCCGACACGCGAACCGACGCGGGGATTATTGAAAGCCGCGACGGACCGATTGCACTCTGTGTTTTGACCACGAACATCGAAGATCGTGGTTGGAGCGACGATAATGCAGCTGAATTGTTGTGTGCAAATATCGCCAAAGCGGCTTACGATTATTTCCACAACGACACCGATGAGGAATCTGCTGGACCGCAGATCTTGAAGTCGGGTGATACGGGCGCCTTGGTGGAAGCGTTGCAACGCACGCTCAATGTTCGTCTAAAACCCTCGCTCGATATCGGGACAGACGGTGACTTTGGTCCCCAGACCGAGCAAGCCGTTAAGGCCTTTCAGCGTCAGGAGAGTTTAAAAGAAACTGGCGAAGTTGATGCCCAGTTGTGGGCAGCTTTGGGACCACTTGTCGAGGAACAACCGGCTCCCGATCCCGCAGTTTTCAATGCAGAAAAAATCAAGAAGCAGCCTGCGGAGAAACTAACTGGTCCACCTGCGACTACCTGCCAGGCTTGGGCGATTGGCGATAGCAAATCTGGTAATCTCTTGTGGGGAATGCACGAAGACGAAAAGCGTGACATTGCGAGCACTACAAAGATCATGACTGCTTACTTAGTGCTCAATTATGCCCAAGATCACCCGGAAGTCTTGGATGAAATCGTAGAGTTTTCGAAGAGAGCCGACAATACGGGTGGCTCCACCGCAGGCGTTCGAGCCGGGGAGAAGATTTCCGTACGAGAATTGCTATATGGTTTACTGCTCCCTTCGGGCAATGACGCTTCCGTAGCGATTGCCGAACATTTTGGACCTCGTCTTCTGGGAGATAGTAACGTCAGAGATCGGGACGCCTATGACTGCTTTATTCAAGCTATGAATGACATGGCTATTCAACTGAAGATGACCAGCACAGGGTTTAAGAATCCCAACGGACTGCCACAAGAAGGACATCAATCTACTGCCGGCGATCTGTTGAAGCTGGCCCATCATGCCATGCAACTCCCCACGTTCCGCGAGTACGTTGCTACGAACCAACATGGTTGCACCGTGACGGGTCCAGGTGGTTATCAACGGAATCTTGCTTGGAAAAATACCAATCGACTCTTGCGTACCGAAGGCTACGAGGGAATTAAAACCGGCACGACCAATGCCGCTGGGGCATGCCTTGTCTCTCAAGGAACTCGCAATGGGGAGTCATTGATTGTTGTAATTCTCGGTGCAACGTCCTCTGACGGCCGATATGTCGATGCTCGCAATCTTTATCGCTGGGCTTGGCAGCAGCCCATTTCTGAGCCAGGTAATGGAAATTGAACGCGCACGAACCACGATCATCGGCTTCTGTCAGTTTTCATCGATAGCAGATCTTGATTTATGACAACGCATCCGTACGGCTGGCTGAGCTTGCTGCCCCCTTTGGTGGCGATTGTGTTGGCTATTACCACGCGTCGGGCGACTTTGTCGCTTGTCGTAGGTCTATTCTGCGGAGTGCTCATCACCAAAGGTGGGAATCCCTGGCCCGCTCTGCATGACCTATTTGAATTGCATCTCTGGCCCACGTTCACGGACCCCGGCAAACTCCGCGTGTTTTCATTTACTCTCATGATGGGAGCCATGATTGGCGTGATCTGTTATTGCGGCGGCATGAAGGGTCTCATCGGCCTTATATCGCCCCTCGCTAAGACGCGCCGCGGAGGGCAGATGGTCACGTGGCTCTTAGGCTTAATGATATTCTTCGACGACTATGCCAACTCTATTCTGCTGGGCAACACGCTCAGACCGCTCTGCGATCGCTTAAAAGTTTCCCGGGAGAAGTTGGCCTATCTGGTTGATTCAACGGCCGCGCCTGTGGCGGGTATTTCGCTTTTGTCGACGTGGGTTGCGGTCGAGATTGATTACGTTCGCGAAGGGATCGAGTCACTCGGCAAGTCGACCGAAGTGACGGCCATCGATCTCTTCCTGGGAAGTATCCCCTATCGCTTTTACGTGCTCTTGTCTCTGGTAATGATACCCATGATTGCACTCTCAGGACGTGATTTTGGACCGATGCTCAAAGCAGAGCGGCGCCGCTTGCGGAGTACTCTTGATGATGAAGCGAAGCTTCACCCGGTGGATGAACTTAGTGAGCATATTCGTGAGGGGATCCCTGCCCGCTGGTTTAATGCCGTGCTTCCCATTGCGACAACCCTTTTGGTAGTCATGGCATTGCTCTACAGCACGGGCCTCGAAGCACTCGCGCTTACACCTGGCGATCCGACGCCCAAACTCCGAGATATCCTCGGGGCGGCCGACTCCAGTCTGGCGTTGCAATATGGCGCACTGGCTGGTCTGGTACTGGCCGTTGTCTTGGCGATGGTGCAACGATTGGCCAATGAAAAGGAAATAATACGTGCGATGGGGCAGGGGGCCAAAGTAGTTTTGCCGGCTATCGCGATCCTTTGGTGCGCGTCGGCCTTGTCGCGAATGACAGGCAGTCGCTCAGTCGAAGGGGCCATGAGTGCCACTCCCTATGAATTCAAGAGCCATCGGCTCTACACGGGAGAATTTCTCACGCAGTTCTTGGTGACCGAAGAAGATGACACCGGCCCCTCTTTTGCGAGTGGTTCACTTACTACCTTCACCAGACTTATGCCAACGACGGTGTTCGTGTTGGCCGCGATCCTATCGTTTGCTACAGGCACCAGTTTTGGCACGATGGGAATCTTGCTGCCGATCGTCGTTTCTCTCACGCATTCGCTTCTAGGGAGCCACGGGGGGGATATACCAGCGGGAAATCCGATACTCTTGGCATCGGTCGGCGGAGTGTTGGCCGGTGCCGTGTTCGGCGATCATTGTTCGCCTATTTCCGATACCACGATACTTTCTTCACAGGCTTGTGGTTGCGATCACATGGCTCATGTTATTACCCAACTCCCGTATGCCTTGCTAGTGGCGGGCGTCACGATAATCTGCGGTACTCTTCCCTTGGGCTGGGGCGTTTCTGTTTGGCTACTGCTCCCTTTGCAGGTAGTCGCACTCGGAATCATTGTGACCTTCATGGGCCGAGACGCTGAAACTATTTAACTTCATTTGACGGCAATTTGCATGAACGAATTAATAAACAACCACTACCTCTTTACCTCGACAGTAATTCTAACGGCAGTTCTCTCGACTACTTGTCGAGGAGAAGATAGTGCGGGACCGCAGGATCGATCTCCTGTGGTACTCACAGATCAGGCACGGGAAATCCATTCGCGGGCAATCGTTATCGACGGCCACAATGATCTACCCTGGGAACTGCGGGCCCAAGGGTCTCTCTCGTTCACTCGCCTGGACATATCGCAGCATCAAGACTCTTTGCAGACCGATATCCCCCGACTACGTAAGGGGGGACTCGACGTTCAGTTTTGGTCCGTTTATGTTCCCGCCAGCACTGCTTACGATGGCACGGCTTTGACGGCGACGCTTGAACAGATCGAGATGGTCAATGCGATGATCGATCGCTATCCGGAGACTTTTGAACTGGCGTTAACCGTGGCCGACATTCGCCGCATCTGCGCCGACGGGAAAATCGCCTCGCTCATTGGTGTCGAAGGTGGCCACTCGATCGAGAACTCGCTCAATGTACTTCGCCAATTGTACCGCCTGGGCGCACGTTACATGACGCTAACACACTCGGACACACTTGATTGGGCCGATTCAGCGACAGACAAACCTCGGCATAATGGACTGACCCCATTCGGCGAAGACGTCGTTGCAGAAATGAACAAGCTCGGCATGTTGGTTGATATATCTCATGTTTCACCGGACACGATGAAACATGTCCTGCGAGTCACAAAGGCCCCAGTGATTTTCTCCCACTCATCAGCCCGGGCAGTAGCAGACAGCCCTCGCAACGTCCCTGACGATGTCTTGAAGTTAGTTGCCAAGAACGGTGGAGTCGTGATGGTGAATTTCTTTTCAGGATTTGTGGTCCCCTCTGCAGCGGATCGTTATCATCGTCGCCTAAACTACGAACGAGAGCTCAAGGCGGAATTGGATGATGATACCCAAGTTCGCATTGAGATACGAAAATGGGATAAGCAGGAACCAAAGATGGAGCGTGGCACGATTCACGACCTTATCGACCACATCGACCACATCGTTCAGGTGGCAGGCATAGACCACGTCGGCCTTGGTTCCGATTTCGATGGCGTCTCCGTCCTGCCAACGCAATTGGACGACGTCGCCAGTTATCCTTACATCACCCAGGCGCTGTTAGATCGCGGCTATAACGAAGCCGACATCAACAAAGTGTTGGGGGAGAATCTGCTGCGCGTGATGGAAGAAACAGAAAAAGTCTCCGAGCAGTTGGCCACGGAGAAGAAGTAATCCACTTTTTCCCCAGCTGAATTCCCAAGATTACAGGTTGCGTAAAGCCACCCATCTTTGCTCGGTCTTGCGCAGCCGCGGCGGGAGTTTTGTCTCGTCGATTTCGTAGAAAACTTTTTTCACAAAACAAAACCTCGCCTCTCCGTGACAAAACTCCAAGTGCTTCGAGCTCTCGAAGATGAGGCAGCAACTCCGCTAAATTACCCTTCCACAAGTGGGAGAGTGCCTAAAACGCCTGATCATCGCGTACGGTGATTCAGCCACGTCGCAGTTCGCGGCCAGATGAAAAACAGTTCGATTGTCAAAGATCGTCGTGCTGGCTCTTAACCGTCTGCCAGATATTTATGCGATACTCTTGTTTGATGTCTGAAAACCGTTGGCTGACTGCTTTCACTTTGTTCTAACAGATCGGGTGGCCAAAAACTTGCGCAAAGTTGCGGGAAATGGCTGGCAAAGAAAAATGGCACAATGCGGCCAGAACGCATCGATTTTGGAGTCATAACGATGTGATGAACCCGCCATGATTCACATAATTTTAAATTCCTAAATCGCTTCGGCGTTTGCCACTTGTGCAGTTTGATAGCGAGATCGAGTTTGTTGTTTTTCGCTTGCGTGGAATTCAGCCAGCTATTACATGACACGCTTCGCTCTGGGGTTAGGAGTTGTCAGGTCCGTGAGGAGCGTTTTCACTTTTACGGCGCGAACCCACCGACCACGTCGCAGCGCCATAAATGCGACGAATGCTAGGAAAATTAGGTTTGCCTGCAAGGTCATCGTTGATGTAAATTGTGGTCTTTCGCTGCAGGTGGGATACAAACTCTGACATAACCTGGGAGTCTTCGATGACAAAGAAGTCGAAGGTGAATAGGGATCACGAGCAACGGCGGCTGGGTAATCTGATACCAATGTACAGTTTCTTTCTGAATCCCTACAGAGACCTTCGCTTTACCAGTTCATGCCCCAGCTTCTCCGGCAAGACAAAGCAACGGAAACTTCCATTGGCTATCCACGTGAGTGATTGGGGGATGGTCATCCTCAACAAGACTTGCTGGTTTTGTCCTGTGTGCGAACTTTTGATTTGTCATCAGGATGAAATCGAAGGACTTCTAGTGCAGTTGTTCGCGGAATCGGCACCACGAAGAGTGGGAGAATCTTAGCATTCGGCGGGCTTGCCGCTCTCGTCGTGGCCGGTCAGGGGCTACTGATCATAGTCGGCCTTCTCAGATGAGCGACATTCGGCCGTTCTTTCGCCCACGATGAGTATTGGCTACAGGTTTGACTCCGCGCCCGTCGCCCAGTAAAATGATGCTTCTGCACTGAGTCTTCTGCACCTGACGTTCGAGAGGCGATTTGTGAGTTCTCAAGGAACTTAAATTCCGATCGCAAGGTTCCTTTTCCCTAACTTGGCTTTCTATGACGGTCGCATGAAAGCAAACGATCCCGCGCACGAACACTACCGCACGCTTGGGTTGCACTGCGATGCAAGTGCCACTGAAGTTCGGGATGCGTATTACCGGCTGGTATTTTCGCATCACCCTGATCGCAACCAGGGTGACCCCTACGCCGCAGCCCGCTTCAAGAAAATTCAATTCGCGTATGAGTGGCTGTGCAAACGTCGCGTTGAGGCGGAACCACGGGAGATCGAGCAGTTTCCATTCATTTCTCCAACGAGTCCCCGCGTTGGATTCTCTTGGCATTGGCTCACGGCTGTCATCGCTGCGGCAGCACTGGCTGCGATGCTATTGGCGTTCGGACGCGAGAAGATTCTAGTTGCAACCGCACCCGTTCTGGAGTCCGTTGCAAACAGTCAGCCTAGTGGCGATAGCCATGCGGCGGCACCGCTTCATGAGGCATCGCGACCCGTTTTCGCTAATGATGGCGACTTGAACGAGGCACCCAACGTTTTTGTATTTTTTCCCAAAGATGAATTCATGAGTCGCAGCGACGACCTTGCGACGACGCCGACAGTTACAAGTCAAAACAAGGTGCAAAGTGCGTCGGCCGTGGAACCGTCTGAATTCGGCCCGCTCGCGGCTGCTCAAGAACAAGTGATTTCTGCCAACAAGGGCCCGAGCAACTCCCCTGATTCCGAGGAATACTCGGCAGCCTGGGCCGATCTGGAGTCGGCTACCGACTGGGAAGCGGAGCACGAGGCTTACGAATATCGCCACCATACGTCGGCATATCGCGTGAATCGTGACTACCAATGGGTATCCGGTATTCAACCGCTTCCGGAAACTCAAAGTCACGCATCGATTCCCGCCGTTAAACGCATGAACCAAATTCCTAATAGCGCGGCTTTGCCTGACTGGGGTCAGACAAACTTTCCTTGGCAGCGGCCACTTGATTCGCGAAGCGACCACGCTGCACAGATCGGAGTTGGGCTCCCTGGCTTTGGACTCAATGGCATTAACACGAAGCCAACGGGCTTCCAGAGTCCGTCGTCCGCTAACCAGCCGACCAAAAGACTGGCACCTCCAAATCACCCTGGCTCACTTGATATGTCACGAATACATCAGCCAGCGCCGTTTGATCATCCGGTCGCTGGCAATGCCTGGGAGAAGTCGCTACCTTCAAAACTTCTGCTTAAGGTCGAGTCGCGGCCGCTGAAATCACTGTCCGAGACGAACGGGCTCTGGACAAAGAATACCAATTTACAATCTCGTTCTGACGCCATTCTATCTGCCCCCAGTTTCTCTCGGGAAAAAGTCTTCTCTCCAGAGAAGGCATTACTGCCTGCCACCTACGGTAACAACAATCGGGCACTACAACCAACCGGCCAGCGGATGGAGAAGTTACGCTTGCCGCCAACGAGGGCCAGCACCATCGACGCACCTATCGACTTTCACTCCGAGTGGTCGATTCGCTAATCCGCGACGGAACGAGTAAGACGCTCATAGTGAGCGAAGTGAAGCCATGGACGGCCTAAAATCGGAAAGGCGGACCAAGCGACACCGAGATCCTCAGGATGTGGCAGCAGCACAGGCTGCCATTGCATCCGGCGTGCAATTTAAGGATAAACGTAATCCTGGGTGGCGACAAAGTTCGCGGAGCTCACTTTACCTTACCCAGGGCTAAGGGCTTTAGTCACTTCGTGATACCGACGCATTGAGCCATTGGTCGAAACAATTCCAAGGCTTTCTATCTGCGGAGTTGGAGCCACTGTATTTCCTGACGATCCAATTGGGCTTCTCAGTGAATTCGGTGGAGGCCATTGAGTCGTCGGTGTTCGGTCACGTGACGAAACCTTAGTCACCCTTGTCATCTCGGCCCGCGACTATCGACTGGCTTTCCTTCTCGACCGCTCGGGCGATGTGGTCGGTATATTGGTGGATACTATGATCGCTAAGAAAGTCCAGCTTCCACTTGAAGAGCCCTGCCATGAGTCCCCGCCAGCGATCCCGGCTGCGAAGGACGCCTGTTAGCTTACGAATACGACCATAGCGATCAAGATAGACCTCCTCGCCACTGTGGCGGAAACCCATCCACGCTGGCGGTACCCGGGTTACAACGTCATTGTTGTGTACCCAGCGGAAGTGTTTGACGTTGCCTTGCTTGACGTATCGCCTGCAACCCACACGAGGACTCCCAAAAGTGTGAAGTTCTTGGGGGTTGGCCAACATCGAACTCTGCAGGCAACGGAAGGCACAGATCGTGGCAATCGCACCACCAAGAGAATGGCCACAGAACCAAAGATCTTTGTCATTCTGTTGAATCGCACTTTCAAGCAACGGCCATACATCGTCCACCTCACGGTTAAAGCCGCTATGGACTTTGCCAAGAGCACCCACCACTGCTAGTGTGGCATTGGCATCAGCCTTGACATCGTTCCATTCGTTGGGCTCCGTCCCCCGACATGCAACGACGCAATCGTAATCATTGCGAAATAGAAAGGCTTGAGCTCCGTCGTTGTCGAGCAATGTTGCGGAGGGAAAGCCTATTGCTGTCGATGCTCTGTGGGCTTCACTTTCGTCATTATACGAGATCATGGCAAGTTCGGCGAAAACCAAAGCTCGCTCTAAGAAACTCAGGCTTGGCAAGGGAGCTTGCACGGCCGAGTGAAGGACGAGTGGCTTTTCACCAGTATCTTGGATGATTTGTGGCATGAGAACCTCTCTCGTCGAAACATTATCGTAATATTTCCGAAATCGTGTGCCGAGGAACTAATATATCATTCATCCGGTTCTCGCTACGAGAAGTAAGTTCAAGTGAGGGTGTCCGGTAATTCACATCGGTAGGATGGGTGGTTCAGTCGGCCAATTCGGGTCATTGACTCACTCCGCTCTCTGCCGACAGGTTCACCCATCTTTGGTCTCATTTCAAAGATGGGTGCAAGCACCCCATCCTACGGATCTCACAATTTCCTAACTCCCTTAATTCCTTGATTGCTTCTTCTGTTCACGGGTAACCGTCCCTGCCTTGCCTGGCACGCGGGGATCATGCACACCGGTCAATTTCCCCTTCGAGTCTAATCCCACGGCTTGCGTTACGCCGCTTGAATCAATCGACTCAATCTTGTGCCCTTTCTGCTTAAGACCTTCGATGATTTTCGCAGGGACCGCTGCTTCAGCAAGCACGCTATCGGGGTGCCATTGGTGATGAACGCGTGGCGCAGCAACTGCGGCGGGGAGTTCTTCCTGCAAGTCGAGATGGCGGAGAAGTGTTTGCAAGACCTGTGTGATGATTTTCGGGCCCCCTGCGGCACCAACCGTGAGGATTGGTTTTCCTTGCTTGTCGAGGACAATGGTTGGACTCATACTCGACAAAGGGCGCTTGCCGGGAGCGATCGCATTGTTCTCTGCTCCGACCAGGCCGAACGCATTGGGTACCCCTGGCTGGCTGGAGAAATCGTCCATCTCATTGTTCAAAACGATGCCCGTGCCGGGGACAATCACTTTGGATCCAAACGTGGTGTTGACCGTCGCGGTGATTGCCACCCAGTAGCCTTCTGAATCGGCAGCGGAAATGTGTGTGGTGTGTTTGCCGAAGACTTTCTCTTTCGCGCGGGGAGGAACGCCGTGCAGAGGGACAGGCCGAGCCTTCTGCGGGTCAATTCGCTCAGCAAGTGTCTTGGCATAATCTTTGCCGATCAATTCCCGTGGCACCTCGACGAAGTCAGCATCACCGAGCCAATAGGCCCGATCCACGAAGGCCAGCTTCATGGCTTCGATCACGATGTGGGTCGCACGTACCGGATCGCGCTCGTACTCTTGGGCCAGATCAAAGTTTTCCAGGATGTTGAGAATCTGTGCCACATGCACACCACCCGAACTGGGCGGGGGGAAGCCGATGATTTGCCAATCGCGGTAAGTCGTTACCAAGGGTTCGCGTTCAACAGGCTCGTAGGTGGCGAAGTCTGCAGCCGTCAGAATTCCGTCGTGCTCAGCCATCCACTGGCCAACCTGCTGGGCGAACTCACCCCGATAGAACCAATCCAACCCGTGCTCGGCAATTTGGCGATAAGAATTCGCTAAGTCCGGTTGTCGTAGTACCTCTCCTTCTGAATAGGGGTTGCCATCCTGTCTTAACAAAGGATTTTTTCCGCCCGAGAGCCTTGCCAACGTTTTTGCTTCCCTTGCCAACTTACCAGAATAAACCCGATCAATCGCGAATCCTTTTTCCGCGATCTCGGCTGCAGGCAAGATGAGTTCAGGCAAGGTCCGCTTGCCGTATTTCTCTAAGGCGAGGGAATACGCCGCCAACGCGCCTGGCACTGCGACGGCCAGCGGTCCCGTGGTACTAAGCTCAGGCTGTGCAACACCTTCACGGACATACATATCGCGAGTTGCAGCAGCTGGCGCTTTCTCGCGACCGTCAATGGCTGCCAATGATCCATCGGGCAAACGAATAAGAATGAAGCAGCCACCACCTAGACCGGAATTGTGGTTGTCCACGACTCCCAAAGTCAGTGCAGTGGCTATGGCAGCATCGACAGCATTGCCCCCCTGCTCGAATGCATCCAGTCCCGCCTGAGTTGCGAGAGGGTTTACTGAGGCTACCACGCACTCATCAACCGCATCGGCAGCAAGACTAGTCATGTTTAATAAGAGCGTGGTTAGCGACAGCAAGCCCAAGAGTGTTAGCCTAGTTTCCATAATGAATGTTTATCATTTTCGTGTGAGTTGTAATACGATTAAGAACGCATATCAATTAGCAGTATGCCATAAGAATTCAGCTTCTTGTAGGCCGGACCGAGTGTAGCGAGTTCCGGCAATGGGACACGTGAGATTAGGCACTGCCGGGACTCGCGTAGCTCGTTCAGGCCCATGGGTTGGGAACGCTTGAGCGGCAAACCGAGGTTTTGCGCAGTCTGTTGTCTGCGTTGCGCACCGAAAATAGGGGCTGCCAAAAGCTGTTTCTTGGCGAAATGCCGAGTATAATGGAACTTGGCACTCCCGGAACAAATGGCACCGCGACCAATCTCATTGGTTCGCATTCTTATTCTTTAATCCTTTGATGGTATCCGATGAATCTTAGATCGCTGAAACTAATATCCAAGAGTTTTTCAACATCACTTAGCCGGAAAAAGGCAAGCAAGAAAAATCCTGAAAAGCAGCTTCGCTACGAGCCGCTCGAACCACGGCTGGTTCTCGCTGCAGCAGGGTTGGTCGACGTTGGTGCGCAGCCCGAGGGGGCGCTCTCTGGCAAGATCGTTTACACGAGTGGTGGACATGGCATTGTCGCCAACAGCAATGGCAACTGGGGGTTTCAGCGTCCTCTGCTCTTAAACATGATTGAAGACCTGGGAAACCAGGACCAAATGTCTTCATTCGCAGAGTATGCCTTCAATGCCGGAGCGACGGTCGTACCAATGCGACCGGTTGGCCATCAACCCAACGAGATTATTCTTGACAACGATGATGTAGAAGTGACTTTTTCAGGTGCTTGGAGCAACAGCAGCGCGAGTGTCTATTTTGGCGATCCAGGCGATGTTCCTTATCGCTTTGCGAGTACCTCTGCTTCAGAAACCGCGGTAGCGACCTATCGGCCTAATGTCTCCGAAGCAGGTTTCTATCCCGTCTATGCCTGGACGCGTGCCGGTTCGGATCGAGCATCGGATCAGCTGTATCGAGTGAATCATTCAGGGGGCAGCACGGAAGTCACGGTCAATCATCGTATGGTCGGTACCGGAATCATCTATCTGGGAACCTACTATTTTGAGGCGGGCACCGCTGGCTCTGTGGAGATCAGCAATCGATCCAGTGACGGTAGCAGGGTCGTGATTGCCGACATGATTCGCTTTGGCAACGGCGTAGGAGACATCAACCAAGGGGCAGGCGTTTCCGGCCGCGACCGATCAGACGAGGCCTCACTCTACTGGATCAAATGGCATGTCGATCACTCCCAGGGAATTCCTGATTCTGAGTATCGATCTTCGTCAGATGATGGAAGTGCCAATGTGAGTGCACCCATCCGCTATGCTGAATTTATGAATCAGTCTGGAGAAGGTTCAATCTCAGATCGCGTCTATGTCGGGTTTCATTCCAATGCCGGAGGCGGACGGGGAACTGTTGGTCTACATAACACCAACTCAGGTGGCGCTACTCCCAATCAACTTCTTTTGGCTCAATCGCTTGGCAAGGAAGTCAACGACGACTTAGTCGATCAGAATGGTGTTTATGAGCACAACTGGAACGACCGAGGCAACAATATTACGTACCAGGCTTCATTCAATTACGGTGAGCTCAACAACTTATACATCAACAACGAGTTCGACGCGACCATCTTGGAAGTGGCGTTTCACGACAGCCAACTCGATGCTGAGTTATTACGCGACGCTGATGTAAGAGCGGCCACCTCTCAGGCAACTGTGCAAGGCTTAGTCCGCTTTTTTAATTCCATCGATGGGGGGGCTACTCCGATCGCCATGGCCCCCGGCAAAGTCACTGGCATCCGAGCCGAGACGGCCGGCAGTGGCAGCGTGACCGTTTCGTGGGTTCCTCCTGTAGCGAACACCTACAATGGCGATGCCGCTACAGGCTACATGGTCTACGGTTCGACCAATGGTTATGGCTTCGATGGCGGAACGTTTGTTGCGGGCGGTGCGGCGACTTCTCATACTTTTACTGGACTCGATTCGAATGAAGGGCCCTATTACTTTAAGGTGGTGACCATCAACGCGGGGGGAGCATCCCCCGATTCAGAAGTTGTTGCGGCAATCCCAAATGTGGGACCAAAAGACATTCTGATCGTCAATGGTTTTGACCGGCTTAGCCGCCAGCAAAACCCGGTCCAGTCTGGTGCGGAACGGGTACGTCCTCGTCAGAGCAATTCTTATGACTACGTCGTACAAGTTGCCTCAGCAATTGAAGCTAGCGCTCCAGGCTTAGTGGTCGACACGACTTCTAACGAAGCTTTGATCTCAGGTAACATTCAACTTGCCAATTACTCAGCGGTGTTTTGGATTCTGGGCGAAGAGTCGACCGACGATCACACCTTTGATCCAACCGAGCAGTCGCTCGTTTCCAATTATCTTGCTAGTGGTGGCCAGTTGTTTGTCTCCGGCAGCGAAATCGCTTGGGATCTCGATAGCCAGAATAATGGCCAAGCGTTCTACAACAACAGTTTGCGGGCCGATTATGTTGCAGACGATGCCAATACTTACAATGTTCAGGGGGCAGTCGGCTCGATCTTTGAGGGACTCACCTTCTCCTTCGATAATGGCAACCAATTCTACAACGTGGACTTCCCCGACAGGATCTCGCCACTGGGAGGGGCTACCACATCACTCAGTTATGTCGGGGGCTCCGGTGGAGGAGCGGGAATTCAATACGACAGCGGATCAGGCACAAAGGTAGTGAATGTGGCGTTCCCAGTTGAAACGATCACCAGCGAGTCGCTGCGGAACGCTTTCTTTGGCCGAGTTCTTGACTTTTTCAACTTCGATGTCGAGCTCTCCGACCTGGAGCTGATCCTGGACAACGACGATGGCCCAGGTGTTTACACTGAGACTGGCACTTGGACGACTTCCACCAGCCCGGGATTCAATGGAGGTACTTATCGGTTTGGTGTCGTTGGCAGTCCTGCCACTGCGACTTGGAATTTTTACGCACCCTTCGCCGGTGAGGGAGAAGTCTTCGTCCAGTATGCCAGCGGGTCAAATCGAGCGGACGACACGGTTTATCACGTCAATACTGGTAACGGCGTTGAAGATGCCAGCATTGACCAAAAGGTGAACAATCTGACCTGGGTTTCGTTGGGGAATTTCTCTTTCACGGCTGGCTCCAACCAAATAGTTCTCGATGCCCAAGCCAGCTCGGGCGGTTCCGTAGTGATCGCCGATGCGGTACGGGTTCTCATCCCGGCACCTTCGACCGACTCAGCAGATTTCGATGAGGACGGTGATATTGATGGCCGCGATTTCCTTGCCTGGCAACGTGGCTTTGGCAAAGCCAGCCCAGTGCTTGCTGATGGAGACGCGAATACGGATAGCAGTGTCGATGAATTGGACTTAGGGGTCTGGCAGACTCAATACGGTACGACACCATTGGTAGCCTCACTCGCGATTCCGGACGTTGATATCTCGATAGCCCTGGTTTCCACGGCGGTAGAGGAAGAATTCAGTGAACTGGCAGGAATTGTACAAACCTCGCGAATCAGCCAAATTTCATCTCGACCAGCATTCACGGCAGCGAGACGCGTTGCAATGGACTCGGTGTTCGAGAAAACCTTCGAGTCAGAGCATTCTTTGACACGTAACGCTGCGACCCAAGATGCAGAATCATTTTTCTTGCATCTAGTCACGGACTCGCTGCAAGAGGACGAAGAAGTTAATGTCGCACTTGACTTGGCATTTGAGGATTTGAGCAGTGAGATCGATGCGTTTTAACCTGCACTTAGAAACTGACGAATGCAGGTGACAAACTCATCTCCATATTCGCTCAGTTTCTTCTCGCCGACTCCCGACACTTGTCGGAATTCGGCGAGCGTCGTCGGCTGGCTACGGGCCATGTCGCGAAGGCTCTGATCGCCGAACACAATGTATGCCGGCACGCTCCGTTCGTGAGCCAAGTCCCGTCGTAGCCTGCGGAGTTCTTCGAACAACTCGCGGTGAACTCCTTCCCACTGGTCGCCTTCCTCTGTCGATCGGCTTCTGGATGAACTGCTCGCTTTAACAGGTTTCAAGAGCCTCGGAGTGAGCTCGCCTCGCAACATCTCACGCCCCAATTGCGTCACGGTGAGCAAGTTGTATTCGCCTGACTTCTCCAAGAATCCTTGTCCAACCAGTTGCTCCGTCCAGTCGCGCACAGTACGCAGCGGGAGTTCCTCCAAAAGGCCATGAGTACTTAACTTCTCGTGCCCCCTTTCGATGATCCGCTGGTCGTTCGACCCGACGAGGACTTTCGCAGTGTAGTCGGCTCCATACCGCTCTTCCAATCGCAAGACACAAGAAAGAATTTTCTGCCCAATAGTCAGAGCGTCATCAATCGTTTCGATCTCGCATAGGCACGCATCACAAGCGCCGCAATTGTCTCGTTCTAGCTGCTGACCAAAATAAGCAACGAGGGAATGATGGCGACAGGTCGCCGAGTGGCAAAAGTCGGACATGGCATTAAGCGCTTCAAGAGCACCTAGCTGCCCCTCTTCGGCTCCAGGCTGATTCTGTGCTCCTTGCTCGATCAGTCGCCGCCACAACGCCGCGTCGCCCCCGGAATAGAGCAGCAAACATTCTGCTTCTAGGCCGTCGCGGCCAGCGCGACCGCTTTCTTGCTGATATTGCTCAAGAGACTTGGGCATGCCGGAGTGGATCACATATCGCACATTGGATTTATCGATTCCCATGCCAAAGGCGACTGTAGCAACGATCACATCGACCTCTTCCTGGGCGAATTCACTTTGATGCCGCTGTCGTATCTCATCGTCCAGACCGGCATGATATGGTCGCACCCGCACCCCCGTTGCCGCCAGCGTTGCGGCGGTTTCTTCCACCTGCTTGCGGCTGATGCAGTAAACGATGCCTGCGGCACGAGGGTGCTGATCGATAACCGAGCGAATCTGATCGATGGCCCGATTCTTTCGCTTCACGCGATAGATGAGATTAGGCCGATCGAAGTCACCCACCAACATCTGGGCGTCCTCTAAATCAAGCTGCTCGGCGACGTCCTGACGCACGCGTTCAGTCGCTGTCGCCGTATAGGCGTGCATACCGACGCCAGGCAAGGCCTTTCTCAATAGCCGCAGTTGCCGATACTCAGGACGGAAATCGTGGCCCCAGGAACTGATACAGTGGGCCTCGTCCACAGCGATTTGGGCAACAGGAATCGACTTGAGGAATTCGATGGTGCGTGGCTGCACGACTCGTTCCGGGGCCACATACAGCATCCTCATTTCACCGCTGCGAATTTCCTCGGCGATCTGACGTTTCTCGTCGGGGCCTATCATACTGTGGACACAAGCGGCACGCACGCCGCAATCGGTAAGTGCGTCGACCTGATCCTTCATCAGCGAGATCAGTGGCGAGACGACCACCGTGAGGCCTTCGAGGCAAACCGCCGGTACCTGATAGCAGAGGGATTTTCCGCCACCCGTCGGTAGAACAACTACCGAGTCGCGATGCTCCATGGCACATTGCATGGCCTGCAGTTGCAGGGGCCGAAACTCATCATACCCCCAATAACGGCGCAGGGCATCCAGCAATTTTTGGTCGGCGGCGGTCGAGGCGGTAGCGTGGCTCATGACCGCAGTATTGTACGAACAGCGGCGATGGAGCAACAGATGCCCGATGCATGAAGTCGAATTGCTCTTACGATACGACTTTTTGGGGCTGACCCTTCGACCTAGCTTCCCATTTCGCTGAACACTTCGTCGAGGACTAGCTCAAAATCACTCTCCGATTCGCTTTCATCAGCACCTAAGTGAAGCTCTTCGGCATCCCATTCGTTTCTGGAAGTGACGCTGAAGGAGGCTCTCTCAATGCGGGCCTGTTCAAATTGAGGTTCGGCAGAACTATCGATGTATTCCACTTCGGAGCGAGCACTCGCTTGTCCGGGAAGGCTCAACCAGAACAGGGCAGGGGAGATAGCAGCTTCACTGGCGGAGGATACCGAGGTCGTCGTCGGGTTGTTGTCCTCTACCGAGAGGGAAGCAATGAGCGAGACATGACTGCCATAAGCTGCTTGCCAACTGCTGAGGTTCGCACCGCCAATTCTTTGCAATGCGAGGAAGTCTCTTCCGTCCACGTCGCTGTCACCATCCTTGTCACCACTTGTTGCTGCAAGAGAACTGGAATTTGCATAAGCATTTGCCCATGCAGCCAGATTCTGAGTGGAACCATTGGTGCGTTGCAAAGCAAGGAAATCGCGGCCATCTACGTCGCCATCGCCATCGAAATCACCGCTACTGCCACTGGGTGAACTGGAATTCGCATAGGCTCCTGACCACATCGTTAGATCACCGCCATCAACCGATCCATTGTGGTTTCCATCCGCTGCCAGATATTGGGAGGAACCAAATCCGCGTTGCCAGGCGAGAAAATCTCGCCCGTCCACGTCGCCATCGCCGTCGTAATCCCCTTCCATGCCGGACTGTGGGGTGAGTGAAGGAGCCTTAGTGTCGTCATGTGGACCCGTAGGTTCATTCACTTGCAGCGAAGCTACTGGCGGATCGAAATTCCCAACGATCGGCAGGGCCAATTCGTCACCAAATTCAGCATAGATATCGAAGCCGAACGGAACCGGCGTAAAGGGATGATTGAGCGTGTTGGCCATCCCTGTGATACGGGCCGTACCGGCGTAGTCGTTGGAAATCAGGAAATACCATTCAGCAATAACGCGATCTGGCTGCGAGCTATTTCGCGGCACCCAGAGACCAATGTCGTCGATGCCATCCTGATCCATGTCGGCTGCCACAGGTCGATCGAGCACTCCTGGGAAGCCCCAAACAATTATTTGATCTGCCGCATCCGCAAAACCGTCGTTTGCAAAGTTGAAAAAGAACTGGTTGTTGTTGAAAACAGCCAGATCATCCAACCCATCGCCGTCGAAGTCTCCGACAATCGGATGTCCAAGTAGTGTGGTGGTAATGATCTCACCAGCCTGAATCACGAAATCGCGATTCAAATCAAAGCCCCATTTGCCCTGATTATAGAGGCCAATCTCGTCGCCATTGGCTGCGTTGTTGTCGAAATTACCAGCTACGGGTATGGCACCAGCCACATTGAAATTGGCCAAGAGCGGCTGAATGGTGATGATCTCACCATCCTGCAAGCTGACCACGCCATCATGGTTTTGATCCACAATCCAGCGGAAGTTTGGTGTGGCATTGCCCGGGATACCCGCCGCAGACCAACCGTAGGCTGCCAGGGTGTCAAATCCGCTGATGGCACCTCCTGCAACTCCTCCTCCCCCTCCGAAGGCTGCTAGTAATTCATTGGTATTGGAGAAAGTGATCGCTGCAGGATCGATCTGCTGCAACGAGGCGAGCGATGCTCCAGGCCCTACGCCGAAAGCCCGCAGGTTGTGGCCGAGTGTGGTCCCAATCGTGGTGACTTCATCGGCGAATGATCCTCCCTCATTGGGTAATCCGTCTGAGAGGAACACGACATTGGCACTGCCATTGGCTATTCCTGCCCCGTTAATGATGGAAATTGCATCCTGCAAGCCTGCCTCGAAATTGGTGCTGCCGCCGTCTTGCAACAGCATCAGGAGCTCGTCCACATCACGCATTCCATTGGCATTGCTGTCAGCTAGCGGGGTGGTAGTCAATTGCACGCCAGCGGTTACCGGGTCCATGTCGATAATCATGCTATTGGAAGCGAATGCCGCGATTCCAACTTGTGCTGTATTGCCTAGCCCGCGATCAATCAGTTGCTGGTTGAGCAATTTAAAGGCTGCAATCTGAGCATCGAGAATCGTATTTGAGGCACCGTCGTTATTCTGATCGCCGACTGGGTCGCCACCAAAGGCAGAACTTGTGCTGCCAGATACATCGATTACAAAGATGGCATTGTCTCCCTCGATCAAGCCGCCGCCGAGGCCAAATTTCCCGGCAAACAACAGGTCATGCACATTGTAAGACCCGGGAGCAAGCACACCGTTGATGTCGGCTACTGGCAAGGTAAAGGCAATGTCGACATTGCGCGAGTCACCACCCAATGGTGGATTCGGGTCCCAGGTGAAGTTCCCGTTAATGTCGATCGATATGCTCTGGGCTACGAAGGAGCCGATTTCTGGCCGGGTGTCTACGGTAAAACGTGCCTGGAAATTGGTTCCAGGAACTCCATCTCCGGAGGGGAAGAGAGGATCATCCAGTGGCTCGACGCCGTTGGATTCGCCATCCAACTTGTTTCCAACAGGATCGACCAAGTTGTCAAAAACGGTTAGCGTGAATCGATCATCAGGAAGTGGTTCTGTGAACGTCAAGATCACTGAATCAACCGCGGGCATTCCATCCACGTTCACGCCGGGTACAAACGTGATAGTCTGAATAGGGATGATCCCCACGTGATCGCCCACCAGCCGATAGTTGCCAGGAGTCTCGGCGATTCCCTCGACCAATCCGGGATAGTCGAAACCTGGTATTAACCTGTTGGGATTATCAACGAATTCGATAGTGAGTTGGTTCACCAGTGGAGTTGGGCCATCGACCGAAGGCTTGGGGTCAAAGAGGTCGTATTGGCGCTCGTCGGTGATGTAGACGTCATTGACTTGGGGGCCTTGGGTGTCGATGAAGATATCCAGATCGCCCACTCCATCGTTGATGATACCGTTCATTGGCATCGGGTTGCCAGCTACGTCCTCACCAGTGACCAACAAGCTCCGCAACCCATCTTTCGGTAAGCCAACAATCTCATTCAAATCGAGTGCAGTTACCAATTCCCAGTATCCTTCGGGATAAGCAACATTGCCATCAAGTGGCACGGCAACTGTTTGGCCTAAGAACGTATCGGTCGCCAGGTCGATGATGCCGTTGCCGTCGCGATCTAGATAGACTCGGATGATGCTATCAGCTTCTGCACGGCCCCACAGTCGCGGGGTGGTATCGCTAGTGATGCGATCTGCGTAGGTAGCGGGGACGGTGGTCACACCCGTGTCGCTGTCGGCAGCGAGACCATCCATTGCATTAACTCCGTCAGGCAACCCGAAGGATACCGGAGGAGTAAGTGTGTCGAGTTCTACCTGCAATGCCTGAGACAAAGCATGTCGACCAAGTTGGGCGGGATCGGCCGCGTCTCGGATCCAAACGGCTGCGCTAATGTGGTTGAAATCGCCCTCGCTCAAATCTCCTGCGGTAGCCGTGAATTCCCAAGTATTCCCAACACCAGTGTAGTAGGCGAAGCCAATCGAAACGGCATTGTTGAATACCTCGACGCCATAGTCGAACCCGAGAGTGGGAAGATCGTCGTTCACCGTGTCGGGACTAAGGTCGATATTGGCAAACTCATCGATACGGTCATCGTCGAGAATAATGTTAAACGTGGGAGTAGTAATCTTCGTAATATCGTCAGTGTTGTTGCGGCCTGAGTCGCTGGCAGCTTGCA
Organism: Bythopirellula polymerisocia; assembly: GCF_007860015.1. Lineage (GTDB taxonomy): Bacteria > Planctomycetota > Planctomycetia > Pirellulales > Lacipirellulaceae > Bythopirellula > Bythopirellula polymerisocia. The sequence continues at coordinate 50,967 of NZ_SJPS01000005.1, read as the reverse complement.
GGTCGACGAGTTCTGGAATCGGTGCGGCAGTCACAATACCGGTGAAGTTATAGACGTTGATGCCGGAAGTGCCACCAACGGACTGGCCTTCAACTCGCAAGTAGTAGGTTTGATTGCGAACCACAGGAACATCGACACGTTCGCCAATCTTGATGCCAGTTGGGCCAAGAAGATCAGAAGCCGTGGCGATGGCTATCGGTAGACCATCGGAGTCATAAACACGAGCCAGGAGTTCGCCGTCTCCGGGAAGTCCTGCGCGACCGTTCGCTAAAGTACCAATTGGCTTGAAGTACAATTGCAAATCGAGAACACCAGTCTCCTGGGCAACGAACTGGAAGAAGTCGTTGTCACCTGGAATACCGAAGGGTCCCCCACCCGGATCGATGGTAGGATCGACATTAACGGTCGGTCCCGCTCCGAGGAATGTGGCATTTGCCAGCGAGTTGTTCGGCTCGAAGGGGTCGTACTTGAATACCACGAGTTGCCCCAGACCATCGGCTCCCGTGCCAGCAGTGATTGGATCGAGTGGCAGGACGAAAACCGTTTCCATAGTTTCATAAGCGATTTTCGCCAACGGACCTACCGAGACCGTACCACTTCGTCCATCAGGACCTAAGCGATGAACGACGGTGTCGCCCAATCCGTCGTCATTCACGACGAGGATGTCGCTGGCATTTGGCGCGTCACCAACAACAGTCACAGGGAGGCTCAAGGCTGGCGTGGCAACCAAGGTATCGGCGTGGGTCACGCGAACGGCATCATCACCATCGAGCAATTCGACGCGAATTCTTTCCACAGTCGAAAGGGTGTCCGTACGAACATTGCCGTTGACCGTCGAAATGACGGTCGTGGCATTTTGCTGACGAACATCGATCTCATCGTTCAAATTCGTGCCAGAGATCAATTGTGTGTCGGTACCGGCGCCACCTGTCAGAGTATTGTTGCCAGCGTTTCCAACAAGCGTGTCGTTTCCGTCATTGCCCGAGATCGTATCATTGCCGGCCCCGCCGATGAGAATATCATTGCCAGCCCCACCACTAATCGTTAGTGGAGTTGCCACGGCGAGTAAACTAGCGTCCACATTGTCATTACCTGCTCCCGCATTGATGGTCGCGGATACAAAACTGGTGGCTGACGCATCAGGAAGGCTTAGGATATCGATCCGGTCATTCCCGTTGTCGGCTTCGATCGTAATAGTTTGTAATCCAACCGGAAGCGCAGCATTGTTTAACACAATCGTATCGTCAGCATTCTCGGCGTCGATGGTCAGATTCGTTTTATTGGAGAAGTGGATCGGCTCAAAGGCATCCACGGTGATGCGGCCCGACGTTGCCGGGAACAGATCACTTTGATCGTAGGTGATTTGGTTGGCACCATTGAGCAAGCTGCCAATCATTGCACCGTTAACCACCATGTCTATTGCCGGAACATTGTCGATAATCGGCTCGAGTTCTTCGAAATAGATCGTTTGCACATTGCCCGCACCAGCTCCGACTATTTGGCTGATCCCTTGCCCAACGTCAGCACCGATGGTGATCGTATGACTTTCCCAGGTAGTGCCGTCAGTTTGAGCTAATTGCAGAGTATCGATCCCACGGTCGTAACCAAAACCTAATTCCTCATGCGGACAGGCTCCATCGCCATCGAAGCGAATGCCATCAGGGACGTTGATCAAGCCGTTACTGCTGTCGACGATCAGCGTATCGTTTCCTCCGATGCCAAAAACATTGATCTGCTCGACCAAAGCCAGGGCTACCGAGAACACGGGTGCCACCGAGTTGAGGAAGACGTCCAAGATGAGCGGATTCATTGCGTTGCGTATCAGCGTAATCACATCGTCTTGATTGACATGATCTTCATCGCCACAAATGTTGAGAACGCCAGACTCTTCAACGACAATCGAAGCGTTGTCAACAGAGTAGACTCCGCGGCCGAAAGTACCGGCAACGAGTATGTCGTCTGTCGCGTTATAATCTAGTTCATCAACGACAGCATTCGGCAAACCACTACCAAATCGCGTCCACTGGTCGCCAGGAGAGTCTAAGAGCAGTTTCGAAACGCCTAAGTTCCCGCCGACGACGAGTGCCCCAAGCCCGGAAGTGGGAACATAATCGATCGATTGAAGTCGCGTATTGATTAAACCCAGGTTGCGGGTGAGATTATTCCAGGTCATGCCCGCGTTCGTGGTTTCATAAACCGACGACCCATCGGCAACAAACATGTGTTGCCAATCTTCTGGATCGACGGTGATATCTTGCACCGTACCCCCTGGGAAGGCCGTGGGCGTAGCCGTCAATGTTCCGCCGACAGCGGAGCGAACATAGACGCCACTGCCTGACCCCGCGATCAAGACTTCCGCATTGTTGGCGCCACCTGTCCGTCCGCCATAAACCAATGTGCCTCGATTGACGCCCACGAATCCAGCACCGATCGGCACAGCTTGCCAGTTGGCCGCCGCGGCATTAGCAGCGGTCGCTGCATTGAGCAATTCATAAACTGGGCTCGTGCCCGGACTGTTGCCACTGGCGCCTGTTACCAACCTTGCTGGAGTCACTGTATTTAGTTCGTAGTGGGGCACAAACGGTGCGTTGAAATTCGCCAACCCGCCAGCCGGCATGAGGTCCACCTGGGCACCGACGATACCCGTGGCGGAATTGAAGGTGTAACGATTAAGCACACCAAGGTTTTGCGTGCTTGCGTAGCGAAAGACCTGCCCCGCACCCGCATTGACCGTATCTACCACAACATCGCCACCATCGGAGCCTTGAAATTGAGTCCAGATGACATTGCCAGGGCTATTCTGCACACTCGTCCCATTGTCCTGAGCTCCTGCAAACGCAACGTTGAATGTGCTGTCCCAAGAGACGTTGTGATACTCGGTAGCCCCAAGCCCTGTAGGTCCACTGCCATGCAACGAAGTCCAGCGATTGTTGGCCGCATCCTGGGGGTTCGTCATGAAGTAGACGCCCCCATCGTTGGCGTGGATCAAGACATTGTTCCCGGCAAACTGTAAGTCGCGACTGTCGGCGTGTGGACGAGTACCGCCATTTGCTCCCCCGCTGTCAATTAGCACCCAGCTGGATCCACCAGGATTGTAGCGATAGAGAATTGGACTGCCGCCGTAACCTTTGGCAATGTAAACGATGAGTGGATTGCTCGGATCGATGATCAATTGGTCGGAGGCCAAGCCTGTGTAAAGATCGGGCCGAGAACCATCAAAGCCGGCCGGAACTGCGCCAAGTTGGGTCCATGAATTCCCACCATTGGTCGAGGTAAAAACGACCGTTCGGACAGCGGCCAGTGTCATTGCAGCGTTCGAACCAGTGAATCCTGAAATCATCGCGTATAAGCGGGTTGTGCCGCCATTCGCATGCGCGGCCACCTCTATCGTCGAGGAAGTAGCAAGATTTGTCAGGTTGGTGTTGACTGCGGTCCAGTTCAAACCTCCATCTGTGCTTCGATAAACCCCTTGGCCTACAACGCCGGCGAAATACTGAGATGCATTATTTGGATCGGCGATGATTTGGGTAACGGATCCTGTCGGCAAACCATTGGTACCGGAAATGCCAGTGTAGGTCTGGCCTCCATCGGTGCTGCGCCACAGGCCGGTCGTATTGTTGGCACCCACGAGAACTACTTGCTGAACACCGCCTGCAACAGGGTCCGCATCAAAGGTAGTCGGCAAAACGGCCCGGATTTGCGGCTCAGTTCCACCCGGATTCACGGGAAACACCTGCCACGTATCACCACCATCGGTAGTGCGCATAACGCCAATGGAAGTTCCCCCCGCATTGGCCAGGCTGCTGGCACTACCAGTACCGGCAAATAGCGTGTTGCTTGTAACGTCCAAAGGATCGAAACGAATATCTCCGATTGCAAGCGAAGGGAATTGATCGGTCAGCGGTTCCCAATCGGGCTGCTCAGCAGGATCGTCGATTCCATTGGCTCCGTCATCATCCACCCCATTGAAAGGGGCATCACCATTCGTGGTCCGCCAGATGCCGCCATTCACCGTGCCAAGAAACATCCGCGAGGTATTGCTTGGATCAATGGCTATATCCTCAACACCGCCACTAGCAGGATTTCCTGGATCCGAAACGCTCCCAGCACTCACCATCGGACTGGAACCTTCGTTAATCCAGCCGGCCACATTCATGAGATCGACCGTTAGCATTTGACGGTCTTCGAGGTTTTCCATCCTCAGCAGTCGACCACGATAAGACTTGTATTCCAGAATGCGATCAAGCGAGCGGGAATGAGAAAAGAAAGAGCGAATACGGCCGACCATGATGTAACCCCCGGATGTTCGTGACTGAACCCTCCGTGGTCACTTGCGATAGCGCATCTCGAAAAGTCATCGAGCACAACTGGCAGAACCGGTCCCCGGTCCACCTGTAGTGGTTGCAAACCCAATATAGTCTGGGCAAAATAGGAGATTCAAGTGCTTTTTGCCCAAGGCGCAAAAAAAGCCCTGGCGAACTAGCCGCCAGGGCTTTGAAGGTGTTACTGAGTAAGGAGTTAGAGGAATTGATCTCTTACCAACGGAATTCTGCTCGAGTCACCAAGCCACTGAATGAAAGCGGGCCCGAAATATCCTCGTAGTTGTCCGCTTTGACTCCATTAATAAACGAATCGGTCGTTACGGCATTGAACCACTGGTAAACCGTGTACCCTGCCGAAATGCGGAAGCAATCACAATTGCCGCAAGTAAAGGCTAAACCGGCTTCGTAGTCCAAGAGCGTCGTGATGCGATCATCCTGCCAGTCGGCAAGTGCTAAGAGCACCTCAGTTGAGACGTTTTGCATTGAATAGTCTGCATGAAAGCGGCCAGTCATCGGCGAAACATTGATTTTGCCATAAAGCGATAAACCGCTGCAACCACAGCGACGCTCGCCATCCAGGCCAAAGATAAGACCGCCTCCATCAAAATCGATTTCCGTGCGAGTGTCGATCTGGCCAGCCGAACCACCGGAGAAGACTCCGGACTGCAAGAAATCCTGTTCCAAATGTCCGTAACGACCACCGACACTCCAGTTGATAACTTGCGAAGCACCCGAACGCCAAACGCGGCGAATACCGAACTCAGCGAGCTGAAAATCAATATCGTAGGCACTGTTCATAGGGCCGACCGACGCAGTAATGCTCGCCCCGGGATGATGCACGAACGAGCCGACTGCTCCACCGCCACCTGGAATCACAGGTGGCAGCAAGGTATCGTATTCCGAACTTTCGAAGTAAGTATATGACCCGAAGAGGCTAGAGCAATTCGACAAACAAAGTGAGCCGCCGGCACGAAATCCAGGTTCGTAGTCCAAGCTGGCCACGCCGATTTGCCCAAACGGAACCGTTCCTGCACCGCCGATGCCGTTCTGCTGCTGGGCGTGAGTGACGTCTGCATCCGCGGGCTGCAGGTATAAATACTCACCAAAGACCGAATTGCGATGAGCCCACCAAGGAGGGCAACAACAGCAAGGATCGCAGCATGTATCACAACATGTATCGCAGCAACCTGAACCACCCAAGTCACAGCAAACATCGCACGAGGCTGGCTGCGCAAAGCCTCGCTGGGCAATACTTGATGAGTCATCCTGGACGCTGACAAAGTTGGCGGAGTTGCTAGTAATTTGTTCGTCTGAAGAGTCTGCCTCGGCCAGCCAAAAGTTGGCTCCCATGGCCGAATTTGGCTGGGCTCCTACTTTTTCAATGGATGGGCAAGTGAGTAACGTCGCTATTGATAGCGCGGCAACGAGAAAAGAGTAACGCATTTTGGTAATCCCCCCTATTGGCTGATCCTGGGTCGGGCTGAATTCCTGCTATCAGCCACTGAGATGGTGAATCAGATATTGAGGATTATTCGGTCTGTGCCGGGTGTGAGGATTATATCGTTTGTAAGTCGAGGCATATTCGACTCATTTAACCCAATTTAACAAGCTTCTTGCTTCGAAGAGCTGCTCTGTTCCTGGAGCAGACACGAATGAGATGCGCCGTCATAGCAAAGTATTAAGGGGTTTTTGCTCTGTTCCACGGAAAATTGTGCTTGCCAGTGGACGGCAGATCAGTACATTAGAGGGGTCGTATTTTAATTTTGGTAACACTAGTAAAAGTAGGAACAGCCACAAAACAGGTCCCCGGAAGTAGTTCGTCTGGAAAGTCGTAGTATGAGATTTTCCGCAGCATTTGGCTCGCGGCAGAACGATATCCAGCTACCATCGGTGACTAGCTTGGCAACAAACAGTTCAAAAAGCAGGAAAAGATGTCGGTTACGAAAGAACGAAGACAACAGTTGGTCACTGAATACGGACGTGGAGAGTCGGATAGCGGCTCGCCCGAGATTCAGATAGCAATTTTGACCTCCCGAATCGCGGAACTCACCCGGCATCTGCGAGACAACGGCAGCGACCACGCTTGCAAGCGTGGCTTGATCCGTATGGTCAGTCGGCGTCGCCGTCTCTTGGATTTTGTCAAACGCAAGAATCCGCAACAGTATCTTGAACTGTTACGCCGGCTAGATATCCGCAAGTAATGGATATTTGTGTCTAGGGCCATTCGGGAATGTTGCCCGCTTCAGATTGTTGAGATCCTGCTTAGGTCTCTGCAATTGCCGTGATGCTCTGACTTTTCGCTGACAGGTCGAGAGTTTGAGCTTCAAGGGAGCAGGTAACAATCACCATGTCGCCTGACGCACTCGCTTGGTGCCCTGGCTTCTGGGAGCGGTAATTATGCCTGCTCTCGTGATCGGTCGCTCTTCGTTTTGGATACAAGCGACGTCAATAGTGCTGTTTCAGGAAATCAATGTAGGAAGAAAGAAAATTGAATAAAATTCGTGTAGAAAAACAAATTGGTAGTGGAATTTTTAGTATCGAAACGGGCCTATTGGCCAAGCAAGCCGCTGGTGCATGCATCGTACAATATGGCGACACCACGGTGTTGTGTGCCGCCGCAGGTGGGCCCTCGCGGCCTGGAACTGACTTTTTTCCCCTGACGTGTGACTATCGAGAGCGGACCGCCGCAGCTGGTAAGTTCCCCGGTGGCTTCATGAAGCGTGAAGGTCGCCCCACGACCAAGGAAACGCTCACAGCCAGGTTGATGGATCGGCCAATCCGGCCGATGTTCCCTGAAGGATACAACGACGAAGTCCAAGTTCAGGCCTTCGTAATGTCCAGCGACAAGCAATCCGATGGCGATGTCCTGGCGATGAATGGTGCCTGCGCTGCCTTGGCTATCTCGCCCTTGCCGTTTCATGGCCCGCTCGCCTCGGTGCGAGTCGGATATGTTGATGGCGAATTCATTCCGTTTCCCACTCAGGATGACTTGGAATCGAGTTCACTCGACTTGATTGTCTCGGGAAATAAGGATGCCGTGCTAATGATCGAGGGCTTCGCTCGCGAAATGCCTGAGGACACGATGGCCGAAGCGATCATGGCTGCCCACGGTTTCATTCGTGAATTGTGCGAATTGCAAGAAGAGCTGATTGCCAAGGTCGGTACGGAAAAGATCGCCTACGAAGCTCCTGCGTCAGATGGCCTGTTTGATGAGCTTGAGAAAAAGTTTGGTAAGAGATTCAGCGATGCAAACCTTATCGATGGGAAGCACGCTCGCTACGAAGCGGTCGTTGCCTTACGAGAAGAAGCCCTTGCCGCGCTGATCCCCGATCCGGCGGCCGATGGTGCTTACAAGCTTGAATCGTTCTACAAAAACTGGCATGATCTCGAAGCCCGCGTGAGTCGCGAGCAGATCCTGAGCGGAACACGCTCGGATGGTCGCAAGAGCGATGAACTTCGTGACATTTACTGTGAAGTAGATCTCTTGCCTCGCGTGCATGGTTCGGCATTGTTCCAACGTGGTGAGACCCAGGCCTTTGTTACGGTCACCTTAGGCACAGGTCGTGACGAGCAACGCGTCGATGGGTTGTTCGATGAATACACCAAGCGGTTTATGCTCGATTACAATTTCCCATCGTTTTCGGTGGGAGAATGCCGACCGATTCGTGGACCAGGCCGTCGAGAGATTGGCCACGGTGCCTTGGCTGAGCGTAGCGTGAATCCTGTTCTACCGGATCACGACAAGTTCCCTTACACGATCCGCGTGATTTCCGACATTCTCGAATCCAATGGGTCGAGCTCGATGGCGTCAGTCTGTGGAGCGACGTTAGGTTTGATGGCCGCAGGTGTGCCGATCAGCAATCCAGTAGCGGGCATCTCGATTGGCCTTGTGAAAGAAGGCGAGAAGTGGTCGCTCTTGACCGATATCATCGGCAACGAAGATCACTTTGGCGACATGGATTTCAAGATCGCTGGCACTCAAAACGGCATCACCGGCATCCAGCTCGACTTGAAGATCAAGGGCATCAGCGAAGAAATCATCCGCGCGACGCTGAAGCAGTCTCGTGAAGCTCGCATCGAGATCCTACGTAAGATTATCAGCGCAATCCCCCGTCCTCGAACCACGACCTCCGAGACGGCTCCCCGACTCCTGCGAACCAAGATCAATCCGGAGAAGATTGGCCTCTTGATTGGTCCAGGCGGCAAGACAATTCGGGGCATTCAAGAAGAGGTCGGTTGCACCATCGATGTCGATGAAGATGGCACAGTGACTGTCGCCGCCGCTGATCAGGCCGGTGCCGAAGCAGGCTTGGCAAGAGTGGATGCACTCACTGCCAGCGTTCAAGTCGGGAAGATCTACGAGGGACGGGTCACCAGCGTCAAAGACTTCGGTGCCTTTGTCGAAATCCTCCCTGGTCGCGATGGCCTATGCCACATCAGCGAACTCTCGAACGAGTACGTCGGCAACGTGGGGGACGTTTGCTCAGTAGGTGACCGCATGAAAGTGAAGGTCATCCTGGTCGATGAGCAAGACCGAGTGAAACTCAGCCGTCGCGCTGCGATGGAAGAACTGGGGGAGCAAGAGGCTGAGCCCGCTGACGCCGCGACCTGAGCGGTGGATTCGACTCGAAGCGGGCTTCATCTCAGTACTGACGGTTAGAACGTGGGCTTTGTAGCTTGCCTTCTCGATCTCAGCAAAGTACTGGGGAAGCCGTATAACAACTGAAATCCCTTGGCTCATATCGAGCCAGGGGATTCTTTTTTGCTATAATGCGGGAAACTCAACCCGTCGTATGCAGAGCTAATATGCGTGTACTCACATGCTTCCTAATCGTGCTCATCTGCCAACATGGCTTCGCGGCACAAAATGCGCAAGAATATAATCGCGACGTACGTCCGATTCTCTCTGAGAATTGCTTTGTGTGCCACGGCTTCGATGAAGCAGCACGCGAAGCCGATCTTCGCCTCGATGTTGCAGAGTCGGCCCTGGCTGATCGCGGCGGTTATGCCGCGATTGTGCCCGGCGATCTGGAAGCGAGCGAACTATGGCGGCGCATCAATAGCGAAGATGAATTCGAGAAGATGCCGCCACCCGACTCCCATCGGGAACTATCCGCCGAGCAAAAGGAAACACTCCGACAGTGGATTCTACACGGCGCTCCCTATGCCAAGCATTGGTCCTTCATACGTCCTAAAAAGTCTCCAATTCCTCAAGTCGCAAACGGAGAGTGGCCACGCAACGAAATTGACCACTTTGTTGCAGCGAAACTGGACCAAGAGGGCCTCGAGCCCTCACCCATAGCGGATCGCCACATGCTAATCCGGCGGTTGACTCTCGATCTGACCGGGTTGCCGCCCAGTGCCGAGGAGGTTGAAGAGTTTGCGAATGACGACGACCCGAAAGCATACGAGGGGCTGGTCGAACGCTTGCTCGCAAGCCCTCATTTCGGTGAACGGATGGCACTCGAGTGGCTCGATGCAGCGCGTTACGCAGACACAAACGGTTATTCAATTGACGGGGGTCGACACCTCTGGCTGTGGCGCGATTGGGTAATCAATGCTTTCAATGAGAATATGCCATACGACCAATTCATAGTGGAGCAGATTGCCGGAGACTTATTACCCCACCCAACCGACGCGCAGCTCATTGCGACGGGGTTTCAGCGGAACAACATGGTGACCCATGAAGGGGGGACAATTCCCGAAGAAAACCTTGCAAATTACAACGCCGATCGCGTGAAAACTTTAGGGGAAGCAGTGCTAGGACTGACATTGGGTTGTGCGCAATGTCACGACCACAAATATGATCCGATTACGCAGCGCGATTACTACCGGATGTTTGCCTACTTCAATACGCTCAGCGATGTGGGCCTCGACGGTGGCGGCGGCGTGAATCCGCGACCTTTCATTGAGGCAAAGACGGTGCTTGCTACCGGCGAGTTACCCAGCTTGCAAGAGAGAATTGCTGCTATTCATGAGGAGCTAAGACATCTAAAACCGGATGTGCTGGCCAAGTGGGAAGAAAATCAGCAAGCGCTGCTCCGACAGCGAGGACAGGACTTCGCACTTCATTCAATCAAACTTCTCAAAGTCAGTACTCCCAACAGTGGGGCGGGTTTCGATATTGAAGAAGATCGCTTCGTAACAATTTCTCAACCTCCTAATTTTGGTGCATACGACGTCTCGATGCGGCTCCCCGACGGGGGACTGCCAATCACGGGTCTCCGAGTCGTATTTCACCCCGACCCCGCTGCGCCCGAAGAAGGTTGGGGATATGGTACGTTGCCCCAGCAAAAGCCGGGTTTAGATTCGGATGCAATTGGTAAGGGAACGTTTGTGTTGACTGCACTGGCAGCAAGCGTTGGTAGCGTGCCTGGTGATCAGGTAGACCTCCATCGCTTATTTGAAATCCAACGCGTGACGGCGAACTCTTGGCGCGAAGACTACCTCCCAAAGCAGGTGCTCGACGCGCGGCGAATTAACGGATGGTCGCCAGAGATTGAGTCCATGGGTCCTGTCCACATTACTTTGACACTTGCTGAGCCGATCGACGTGGGACAGACGCCGTATCTCACGTCGCATGTCAATTTTGGCCACCCTGGAAAGCTCGTGGGAGGTCGATTCGAGTTTTATGCAATGACAGGGATTGACGAAGACAGCGATTTGCCAGGAGAGGTGCTTGCTGTTTTAAAGACACCCTTCGGAAAACGCAGTCCGCAACAAAGTGAACTCTTGCAGAGATATTGTGCTGATCATGCCGAAGCGACCGAACCACTTCGCATAGAATTAGAAAACCTCGAAGAGAGGGTACGGGTGCTGACCGAAAAGTTCCCAACTATGGTAATGGACGAATCTGTTGAACCACGCGAGACACGCATCTTGATTCGTGGCAACTATGCCTCTCCTGGCGAGAAAGTGACTCCCGGCACACCCGCAGCTTTGCTGCCTCCTCCCGCCAATGCAAATGCCAATCGATTGGGATTGGCTGAGTGGCTCACAATGCCTACGCATCCGCTGACAGCGAGAGTGGCTGTTAATCGCATCTGGCAGATGCTATTTGGTTCGGGGATAGTCAGCACCGCTGCTGACTTCGGCTCGCAAGGTACGTGGCCTACCCATCCCGATTTGCTTGATTGGCTCGCTGTTGACTTTGTCGAAAGTGGATGGGATACGAAGGCGTTGGTTCGCAAAATCGTGACCTCTGCGACTTATCGCCAAACTTCGGCAACAAGTCAGACATCTACCGTACTAGAACTCGACCCGGACAATCAGTTCCTTGCTCGTGGCCCCAGGTTCCGATTACCGGCAGAATTCATTCGGGACGCAACACTCAAGACAAGTGGGCTGCTAGTCCCCCGCATCGGTGGCCCGAGTGTCAATCCCTACACCCCCGGAGATTTGTGGCGCGAGGTAAGTCACTATGGAAGCACGCCGTCGACGGCTCAAACTTTTTTTCAAGACCATGGTGAAAAACTTTATCGCCGATCGCTTTACACATACTGGAAACGCACTGTTCCCCCTCCAAATATGGTTGCCTTCGATGCACCACCTCGTGAGACTTGTAGCGTCCAACGCGCTACCACGACGACACCATTGCAAGCCCTTGTACTCTTAAACGACGTGCAATTCGTCGAAGCCTCGCGGAACTTTGCGGAGCGAATCCTCGCACACAGCGATCATGACAAGGAACGCATTCACTGGGCATTTAAAGAGTGTATTTCCCGAATGCCAGCCACGAAAGAGTTCGACATAGTGACCAACACGCTGGAGCGTGAAAGGAAACGTTATGATGCTGACGAAGCCGCTGCACAATCTTATGTGTCCAATGGAGAGTCTCCACGGAACGAAGAGATTCCACCAGCCGAACTCGCGGCATGGTCGCAAGTCGCCGCCCTGTTGATGAACCTGAGTGAGACCGTTACTTGCAATTAGGGTGAGTAATTGATTTAAACATGAATCCTCTACAAGACAAAGAATGCCACGAAACTCGCCGTACCTTCCTTGGAAAGACAGCCGGCGGAATTGGTCAAATTGCCCTCGGCTCGCTCTTGTCGGCTTCGATGCCGCATGCAGTCCATGCTGCCGCAGACAATCTTGGCAGCGGAAAATTACCGCATTTCGCTCCCAAGGCAAAGCGGATTGTGTGTCTCTTCCAGGCTGGAGGAATGTCGCACGTCGACTTGTTTGATAACAAGCCGTCGCTCGCCAAATTCAATGGACACGAGATCCCGCCTTCGGTTAAAGGGGACCAGCGGCTCACCGGAATGACATCGGGTCAGTCGGCTTATCCGGTCGTCGCTCCGCTTTGGCAGGGACGACTTTGTGGCCAACAAGGCACTTGGATCAGTGACCAGCTTCCGTACACACAGTCAATCGCGGATCAAATTTGCCTCGTGAAGACGGTCTACACCGAGGCGATCAATCATGACCCAGCCATCACCTTCATGAACACCGGCAACCAACAGCCAGGCTACGCGAGTATGGGAGCGTGGTTAAGCTACGGTCTTGGAAGTGAAAACAAAAACCTGCCGACTTTTATAGCTATGGTATCGCAAGGGTCAGGAAAAAACCCTGGTCAGCCCATATTCTCGCGACTCTGGGGCAGTGGTTTTCTTCCTTCTTCACATCAAGGTGTGGGACTGCGAGCGGGTTCCAATCCGGTCCTGTACCTCAACGATCCCCCCGGCATAAATCGGTCGCAACGACGCGAGTTACTCGACGATTTGGCAAAGCTGAACCACTTGAGGGCCAAAGAACTCGGCGACACTGAAACACTGACTAGAATCAACGCCTATGAAATGGCATTCCGCATGCAATCATCCGTGCCGGAACTCACTGATATCAGCCAAGAATCGCCTGCTACCTTAGCAGACTACGGGCCCGAGGTTCACAAGGCGGGTAGTTATGCAGCGAATTGCCTGCTGGCAAGACGCCTTCTGGAGCGCAACGTTCGATTTGTGCAACTTTATCACCGCGGTTGGGACCAACACATTGCCATTAGTCGGCAACTACCGAATCAATGCCGGGACATCGACCAACCAACGGCCGCTCTCGTTCGAGATCTTAAGCAACGCGGTCTATTGGAAGATACCTTAGTGGTATTTGCCACCGAATTTGGCCGCACGGTCTTTAGCCAGGGAACACTTGGAGATCCTAGAATGGGTCGCGACCACCACGGACGCTGCTTCACAGTGTGGCTCGCAGGTGCCGGAATCAAAAGCGGCATGGAATACGGAAAGACAGACGATTTCTGCTACAACATTGCTGAGAACCCAGTCCATCTGCGCGATCTGCATGCCACCATTCTGCACTGTCTAGGGATAGATCATGCCCGTTTTACTTATCCATTTAGAGGACTAGACGCGAAATTGACCGGCGTTGAAGAAGCCAACGTAGTACGTGGAATTCTGGCTTGACAACTGAATCGCTAAAACGCCCAATACTCAGCAATCACCTAGGATTGGGTGTTTTATTTTCTTGAGGTGTTCCTGACTCCGGTACCATTACTCTATCATAGTAAACTCGATTCGTGTTGTCCCTGGTGCAGTGATGGCGATTGATCCCTCTCCTATTGGTAATGAACAAACTTCCCAAGCCATTCAGCGGCTGATGGATCAGTATACGGAGATTGCGCGGCTTGCTGGAGGGCTGGCACACGAGATCAAGAATCCACTTTCGACGATTCGACTCAATATGGAGCTACTGGCCGAAGACCTAGAAGAGGGCCAAACTCCCGCTCAGCGCCGAGGCCTGAAGCGCATCGGGGTCATGCAAAGGGAGTGCCAGCGACTGCAGGACCTCCTCGATGATTTTCTGAGTTATGCCAAAGTTCGACACATGAATCTGGTGCCGACCGATTTGAATATTGAGATCAACGAGGCACTTGATTTTTTTCAGCCAGAAGCCAGCGAAGCGGGTGTCGAAATCGTTCGTTATCTTGATCCGGAATTGCCCTCCGTAATGCTAGATCGCGAAGCCTTTCGTGGCGCATTGTTTAATCTAATTCTCAATGCCAAACAGGCGATGCCTACTGGTGGACAGTTGGTTGTCCGCACGGCTGCCACAAACGGCAGCGTTGCCCTATATTTGATTGACACCGGCTGTGGGATGGATGAACGGACGGCCGCACAAATGTTTGAAGCCTTTTTCTCCACGAAACCTGGAGGTTCAGGTCTGGGTCTTCCAACCACTGCCAAAATCATTGACGGACACCGAGGTCGCATCTCTGTACAAAGTGAAGTTGGTCGAGGGACTCAATTCACGATTGAGCTTCCTATCCCGGCAAGACTTCACCAGCAAGTGCAGATGGAGGAAGTCGATAAATAGTCATCATTCGCCGACGAGTCTCCGGAGACTCGGAGGTATGCCTAGTTGCCAGGCGATTGCTGGGCATGTTTAAGATAAACCGTTTGTCACTTTAAGAAGAATATGTCTGATAACAGGACTACCGCCACCACTGGCCCGCCGATTCGTGCTTTGATCATCGATAATGATGCTGCGCACGCAGAGACGATGGCCGACAGTTTGTCGCGAGTTGGATACGAATGTACTGTTGCCACGACAGGCACTGAAGGTGCGGACCTCTTAGAGAAGGGGGCCTATGAGATTGTGGTGAGCGACTTGAAGATGCCAGACATTGGTGGACTAGAGATACTCACCAAGAGTCGCGAGGAACTGCCTGATGCAGAGGTGATTCTAGTCACCGGCCACGGCACGATTCAATCTGCCGTCGAAGCGATGCAGCAGGGGGCGTTTAACTATCTTTTGAAGCCCTTAGATCTGAAGCAACTTCGCGCTGTAGTAGACAATGCTGCTCGCAACCAGCACCTGCGCCGAGCGAATGCCGAGTTGAGTCGCAGGCTGGACGAAAAATTCGGCTTTGAGGGGCTGATTGGCAATAGCCCTCAGATGCAGGAGGTGTTAGATCGGCTGCGTCGCATCGCCCCAACCGATGCGACCGTGCTCATCCAGGGAGATACTGGTACAGGAAAAGAGCTCGTTGCTCAGGCGATCCATCAAAACAGCCCTCGCAAGAATCGCCCTTTTGTGGGACTAAACTGTGCTGCACTTAGCGAGCATATTCTCGAAAGTGAATTATTCGGTCATGTCAAAGGAGCGTTTACCGACGCGAGTGCCGACCGCATCGGCAAGTTCGAATACGCTAACGGTGGAACGCTCTTTCTAGACGAAGTGGGTGACATGCCCCTTCCCACACAGATCAAGCTCTTAAGGGTCTTGGAAAGCAGCGAAATCACTCGCGTGGGGTCCAACGATCCAATTAAGGTCAACGTGCGCATTCTATCCGCGACCAATCGGGACTTGGAAGAGGCCATAGCGGCAGGTACTTTTCGCGAAGATCTCTACCATCGGCTCAAAGTGGTGACCATCACTCTACCGAACTTGGCCGAACGGGCTCAGGATATCCCACTGTTAATAGAACATTTTCTCAAGATGCACAGTCAGCGGCATCACAAAGAAATCAAGAGCATTACCACCGCCGCTCGGCGCAGGCTGATGAGTTACGATTGGCCAGGAAATGTGCGGCAATTGAAGAACATTCTCGAGAGTATGGTTGTTGTCGATTACGACCACGTGCTTGATCTGGATGATCTTCCTGATGAGCTAGCAGCGGGGGGGCCCCTGAATACCGAGATTGGCACCAAGGGACTGGCTGGGTTGGTCGGCAAGCCCCTCTCCGATGTCGAAGCACTCTTTATTGCAGAGACACTAGAATTCACAGGCGGCAATCGTGAAGAGGCAGCGAAATTGCTGGGCATCGGCGAACGGACCTTGTATCGCAAAATCAAAGAATACCAGTTGTGAGGAGGGGCATAGATTGTGTGATGAGTGTTGAGTGATGAGCGAACAAAGCCGGAGGCTTACAACACCGGAAGCGATTTAGTATTCATTCCACTTTCTGCAATCCGAATTCCGAATTCAAACTATGCCTACCATTCGCCAGCTCTCTTCGCATGTCGTCAATAAGATCGCCGCTGGTGAAGTGATCGAACGACCTGCGAGTGTCGTGAAAGAACTGGTAGAAAACTCTGTCGATTCAGGTGCAACTCGAATTGATGTAGCGATCGAGCAGGGGGGCGTTGCAATGATCCGCGTGACTGACAATGGATGCGGCATTGCAGCTGATCAATTGCAACTGGCAATAGCAAGTCACGCTACGAGCAAGATCGCCGATGCAGATGACTTATTTCGTGTCGGTACCCTCGGATTTCGTGGCGAAGCACTGGCCTCGATCGCGGAGGTAAGTCGTCTGGTACTTCGTAGTAGGCCGGCCGATTGTGAGGCGGGTGCGGAATTGGAAGTCGTCGGAGGACGTGCCGAGCCTATACGCCCAGTTGGCTGCCCAGCGGGAACGACCATCGAGGTCCGCCAGTTGTTTTTTAACACTCCGGTGCGGCATAAATTCCTGCGGACAACGCAGACCGAGATGGGACATATTACCGAGTCTATCACTCGATTGGCTCTGGCAGCGCCCCGGGTGCATTTCACTCTCAATCACGGTGGTCGGCTAGTTCACGATCTGCCTCCTGTTACCAATCTGCGCGAACGAATCGCTGCCCTTTTCGGGGCGGAATTGGCCGATGGGCTTATCGAGATTGAAAGCTCTGAAGAACAAAGCCCTGAGCAAATTCACCTCTCAGGATTTGTTGCCAATCCGAGCCATAGCCGCGGCAATAACCGATTGCAGTATTTGATGCTCAATGGCCGCACGATTCGTGATCGTTCTCTGCAACATGCCCTGGGGGAAGCGTATCGGGGCCTGTTGCTCACAGGGCGGTATCCGATCTGTTTCTTGAACCTGAAAATCCCACCATCATTGGTAGATGTAAACGTGCATCCCACTAAGCTGGAAGTGCGGTTTCAGGACGGGAGCCGCATCTATAGTCAACTATTGGGAACATTGCGTTCGAAGTTCCTCTCAACCGATTTGGTTGCCCGAGGAGCATTTCCTGACCGAGCAAGCGCTGAGGCTGAGAATTCAGGTGCAGGTGACTCTGCAGCGGCAAGCGAATTGTATGCCTGGGCTAAGAATCAACTTGGCCGATCTCCCACATTGCAGTCGGAGTTGACTGGGTTCTCGTCAAACGAAATACCAGGCGGGGCCAGTGAAGCATTACGACTACACGAGGTCGGCCCTGATGTCGTTGGTAACCATCCCCAGAGAGTTGAAAGCAGGCCCGGCGAGTCTGAAAGTGTACGGATCGATGGTCCGACGACGAGTGTGTCCCCTCCGCACGGTTCCCCAAGGGCACTACAGATTCACGATCGTTATCTGGTCGTCGAGAATGAAGACGGCTTGGAGGTAATCGACCAACACGCTCTTCACGAACGCATACTCTACGAGCAACTCCGCGATAAGGTCTCACAAGGAGAACTCGAGAGCCAACGCCTGCTGGTTCCCGAACCTGTTGATCTGGCCGCCAGCGAAGCGGCGGTGCTCTTGGAACAGCGAGAAGTGCTGTCTCAGTTGGGACTGGAGTTGGAACCTTTTGGCGGGGAAACTGTTCTCGTGGCTGCCTATCCTGCAATGCTGGCTAACTTCAGTCCGCGGGAGGTTCTCGGTAGCTTGGTCGAACAGCTACAAGCCCAAGGCAAACGCCCCGAATCGAGGGATCTGCTTGACGATCTGATGCATACGATTGCCTGTAAGGCGGCAATCAAATTCGGTGATCGTCTGTCTCCCGACGAGGTCGAGGCCCTGCTTTCCCAGCGACATTTGGCCCGAGACCATCACCATTGTCCACACGGGCGCCCGACGGCCCTGGTTTTCACCCGTGAACAATTGGACCGGCAATTCAAGCGGATTTGATAATTCTCAGGAGTTCTAGCACAATAGACATGGCAAGTTTTCCCAGTGGCTCGTTTGAGCAGTAAGTTACCAGCGTCAACATTCCTTACTATTTATGTCTTTAGGAGTTTCTCCCTCAATGATCTGCGTTGCTATTGGGCGAAGTCGTCACAAACATATTTTGGCTGAGCATCGCCATCTTTGCGAGCAAGGTGCCAAGCTAGTCGAGTTGCGCTTGGACTATGTTACCAGTAAGATCAATATACGTCGCTTGCTCGCTGAACAAAAAGATCTTGATTGCAAGATCATCATTACTTGCCGCCGCTTGGAAGATGGAGGTAAGTGGACCGGCAGCGAAGAAGCTCGACAACTTGTCCTGCGCGAGGCCATTGCTGAGGGAGTGGATTACGTCGATATCGAGGAAGATGTCGCCGGCCAGATTCCTCGATTTGGCAAGTCCAAGCGAATCATCAGTTACCACAATTTCCGAAAGACTCCCGAGAACCTTCGGGATCTTCATCGGGATATGTCAAAGCTCGATCCAGATATTATTAAAATCACCACGATGGCCAACGATCCGCACGATAATCTGCGAATGTTGGAGATGATGCAGGAAAGTGAGATTCCCACTGTTGGCATTTGCATGGGAGACGTGGGTACGCCCTCGAGAATTCTTGCAGCGAAATTTGGAGCTCCTTTTACGTATGCTACATTCCACCACGAACGGACCTTGGCCCCGGGACAGCTCAGCTTCCAGCAGATGACGGATATCTATCGGTACGAAAAGATCGGGCCGGATACAGAAGTCTACGGTGTGATTGCTGATCCGATCGGACATTCTCTGAGCCCCCATGTACACAATGCAGCGTTTGAAGCTCGTGGGATCGATGCGGTATATTGTCCCTTCCGTGTTCCCTCAGACGGCTTGGAGCAGTTTATGATCGATGCTCCGCGACTTGGAATTAAGGGATTAAGTGTTACGATTCCCCACAAAGAAGCCATTGCTAAGCACCTCACCAAGGTCGATCCGGCAGTCAAGAGTATCGCAGCAGTAAATACAGTCGTATTCGACGGCAGCGAAGTCATTGGCTACAACACAGATTACAATTCAGCCATGGATTGCCTCGAACATTCCATGGGAGGTATTGGAACAAAGCCCAGTCCCTTACGAAACCAGCGAGCTTTGGTCTTGGGAGCAGGTGGGGTTGCGCGACCCATTGTTTATGGCCTAAAGAGTCGTGGAGCCTTTGTAACGATCGCTTCACGGACGAAGCAACGAGCCGATCGATTGGCCGATGCCTTCGACTGCAAGGCCATCGATTGGGAATCTCGTCAGCGCGCCCAGTGTGACATTCTCATTAACTGCACGCCCATCGGCATGCATCCCAACGTCGACGAATCACCGGTAAGCAAGACCTTTCTCAAACCGTCAATCCTGGTATTCGACACCGTTTACAATCCCGAATCGACGCTGCTGGTTAAAGATGCCCGAGCGCGTAATTGCGAAGCCATCACGGGGGTAGAGATGTTCGTGCGGCAAGCGCGGTTACAGTTCTACCTTTTCACCAAACAGGAAGCGCCTCCCGGCTTGATGCGTGATGTGTTGAAGAAGGCGATTGGGCCCATCGGCATTGGCCGGTAGAAACCAGCGATCAGGTAACTCCTGTGACTGTAACTCGCCGTTCCCTGCGGGTCGGTACAATGCAGAATTGTCTCGCTCGGAATGCGGCCGCCCATTATGCTTTAAATATGCCACCTATCGATACACGACCGATTGCTCTTATTGGACTCCGTGGAACGGGAAAGACAACCGTCGCGCAACTCCTTGCCCTGCGAGTTGGTTGGGATTGGGTGGATGCCGACGTCGAAGTGGAACTGCGGGCCGGGAAATCGATTGCGGCGATTTTTGCGGACGATGGCGAAACGGAGTTTCGTGACCAGGAGACGGAGGTGGTGGCCGAGCTTTGCGAGCGGGCGGAGACCGTGCTGGCCCTAGGTGGGGGGGCCGTTTTACGAGAAGCGAATCGCCGCTGCCTCGCAAACTGTCAAGCGGTTGTGTGGTTGCAGGCTTCGCCCGAGACCCTCGCCAGACGTCTGGAAGCTGACGCCACGACCCCTGGACGGCGTCCTAACCTGACTAATCACGGCGGTCGTACCGAAATTGATGCCCTCCTGGCCGAACGAGAGGTGATTTACCGGGGGTGTGCTACCCTTGAGGTCGATACCGAAGAGAAGCAGCCAGCCGAAATTGCCGAGGAAATCTTTGCGGCACTAGGGGGCTGACTTACTCTTGGATTCCCTCACCCCGGCCCACTTGCATGTTTTCGCTGGCTGCCATCCCGTTTTCCCTTGAGCAACTCGGCGTGTTTCTCGCCGGTATTGCGTTAGGTGCGTTGGCGAACTGGGCCATCTACAGACTCGCGTGGAATCCGCGCGACATTTCCCCATGGGGACCGGTACCTTCAGGTGCATCACCCAGGCAATTGCTGGATCGAGTTCCGATCATCGGTTGGTGGAGTCTGCGTCGCGAGAGCTCTGAACATGGGGGTGGATTTTGGATCAGGCCGCTACTGATCGAGCTGGCTATGGGCATCGGCCTAGTACTTTTATGGTGGTGGGAGGTTGAACAGCGCGGATTGGTGCTCGGACAACTGCAACATATTCTGCAGGAATTACAGTTCGGACATATCACGGTCCCTAAACTAGCGATTCCTTTCACAGCACTATGGCCTACCTTCTGGGGTCACGGACTGCTGATCACCTTGATGGTCGCGGCTAGTTTTATTGACATCGACGAAAAAATTATTCCCGACGAAATCACTGTACCGGGAACGTTGCTGGGGCTCATTCTAGCAACCTGTCTGCCAATGAGCTTGCTGCCGCTGGGAACTTTTCCTCAAGTTCCCCCAGCCATAGGCGTGGCCGCTCCGCTACCTCAGATCGCGCCGAATCTCACTGCGTATGTAGAACCCACGACGTTGACATCACCTAATGCATGGCCAGCAGAACTGTTACCGGCACCGAACTGGAAGTCGCTGGCGGTGGGTCAATTCTGTTGGTGGCTCTGGTGCTTTGCCCTGGCGCCGAGGATTTGGCGAGGACGCCGAGGAGCCTGGCAGGCAACGACCGTGATATGCCGTCGAGTGGTGCGTGAGGTTTGTCGTCCGCCACTTGGGGTGATCGCCTGGTCGGGTGCGGTGGCAATCACTGCCGTATGGTTGTGGGGCACATCCGTCTGGATGGGATTGCTCACGGCTCTAGTCGGTCTGGCAATGAGCGGAGCTCTAGTCTGGATCGTACGGATCGTCGGCAGTGCGGCCATGGGCCGAGAGGCAATGGGTTTTGGCGATGTCACGTTGATGATGATGGTCGGCACGTTTCTGGGCTGGCAAGCCTGCGTGATTGTGTTTTTTGTGGCGCCGTTTGCAGGATTGGTAGGAGGCCTGGTGCAGCTTATCACCAAACGTGACGATGTGATTCCCTATGGCCCGTTTCTCTGCCTGGGGGCATTATTCGTAATGGTTTGCTGGGCTGGGGTGTGGAATCGGGTCGCGTTTGCGTTTCAGCTTGGATGGTTGGTGCCGGCGGTGCTACTATTTTGTTTTGTGCTGTTGGGCGTGCTGTTGTTCATATGGCAGCAGATTAAACGGTTGCTGTTTGGATAATCACTGAGGACACGCACCATGAGATTTACTCATACACTTACTTGTCATTCTTACGACCAGTGGCAGGCTGGGCTGCCAATGATTCGCACAGGGCGGTATGGGGTAATCGAAACGGCGGCGGGAAAACTCGTGGCGGTCCATTTGCGATGCTGGCCAAAAGTACTTTCATTACCGGAGTTGTGGCCAGTGGGCAATGACTACCATGCTGGTGGGACAAGTGACCGCTGCTGGTTGTACTATAACCAACCGCGAAGTTGCCCCAGTTTTCTTGCACTCAAGTATGTCGTCTCCAGCCGGGGGACCCGAGTATCGACCGCATTGGCCGCCGCAATGGTACTCGATGCCATCGCCGAAGCGAAGCAAGCCGATGCTATCGTGTGCGATGCAGCCAACAGCCGGCTCTCGGATCGGTTCCTTGCCCGCCAGGGTTGGGAGCCCCACAAACCGCAACGATGGCACCGCAATTTCATCAAGCGATTTTATGGGGAATATCCCCAGATTGAACTGCCGGTGAAATTCGCTTTCGACAGTCTTGCTAGCATCTGTGTGGCGAGCTGATCTTGTTGCGCAGGACGGTGCTTGCTACCGTTCCGGCCACTCGTCGCGGTTGAATCCGTGGGGGGTGCGTTCGCGCTATTGGGTTTTCCTCAGCATTAATTGCGATCCATGTCTATTCGCTGCCTCATGTCGCTCTGTTGCACTGTGTTGCTTCTGGCAACCGGATGTGGGCGACTTGCGTACAAACCCAATCAGCAGGCAGCCGCTGCGGCTGAGCAACAAATGCAATTGGTGGCGCAGCAGAGTCAGGAATACCAAAGCCGAGCCCAATCGCTTGACCGCGACAATCAAGAGTTGGAGACCATACTCGCACAATCACGGCAAAAAGTACAACTCTTAACCGACGAGATCAACACGACCCGCGATCAACTCCGCACGACGACCGATCAATTGCTCGCCATGCGTGAGGATAATTCACAGCTCCGCACTAAGACCTCGGCGCTGATGGCCTCGGTCAATCAACGCGAGCAAGGGGAGATTCGAGCGAACAACAGCATGATGAAAAATCTGGCGTCGGGCGACTTGCCTGGTGTGCAGGTGCGCCAAGACGGAGACTTGTTGCGGGTGGAGATACCCGCCGATCAGCTCTTCATGCCAGGGAGCCCGTATTTGAAAGAAGGCGCCCAGCAACTCCTGACCAGCGTTGCAAACGATCTGCGGCAGAACTTTCCGGAACACATCATCGGCATCGAAGGCCATACTGATGACACGGCCACCCATTCGCAACAGTACCCCTCGAACCACCACCTCTCCGCCGCCCAAGCTCTCTCGGTCTACAATGCCCTCATCGAACGGGGAAGCCTGCCGGCCGTGCAACTCTTTGTTATCGGACACGGCGGTAATCATGCCGTGGTATCCAATGCCACCGATGCGGGCAAGGCACGCAACCGGCGTATAGAATTCGTGGTCTATCCCGAGCGAATCGCCAGCCGGTAGGGATGATTTGAGGGCCTGAATCCTTTCTTCTGATTTACAGCCGGTATGCACTGGCCTAGTTTCTTGTCTAGAATGTGGACTGTCGCCGAACACTTTCCGCCTCGTGCGTGTCCTCTGAAGCGAACCCATCCTTCATTTGTCTCTGGCCGGAGAAACCAGATTATGATCGCGATTATCGACTATCAGATGGGCAACCTCCGCAGTGTGCAAAAGGGGTTTGAGCGTGTCGGACATGCGGCGGCGATTACGAGTGATCCGGAGATATTATCCAAGGCATCTCATATTGTTCTCCCTGGTGTCGGAGCGTTTGCCGATGCGATTGCAGAACTCAAGCGACGTGATTTAGTCGGGCCAATTGGCGATGCAGTCTCGAGTGGGAAGCCTTTTCTCGGTATTTGTCTCGGCTTACAACTCTTGTTCGAGCGCAGTTTTGAAGATGGGGAACATGAAGGTCTAGGAATTCTAAGCGGCGAAGTCCGTAAATTCGATATTCCTCGCGAGTACAAGGTCCCACATATGGGCTGGAACCAGGTCCATTTTCGAAAGAAAGCACCGATCTTCGCTGGCATAAATGACGAAGCGTATTTCTATTTTGTGCATTCCTATTTTGTCGTTCCCAAAGACCCCGGTGTCTTGGATGGAGAAGCGTCGTATCCCAATCCTTTTTGCGCGACGATCTGGCGGGAGAATCTCTTTGCTACACAGTTCCATCCCGAGAAGAGCCAAAGCGAAGGCTTGCGAGTTCTTCGCAATTTCGCCGAGTTGGCATAACCAGTAGTTGTACGGGATCCAGTATGTGGAACAGCCAGGGTGGCTCCAATTGCGGTCTGAAAGCCTGTATCGGGAACGACTCGCCTTACCGTTTCTTCTGAGCTTTCACTGCCTTGAAATCGCCTCCACTGTGTGCGATATTCAGGGTCTATTGGCAATCCCAATCACTTCCACTTGCGGTGGCTCCAGAATGCAAATTTGGCCTGCGATCGATCTGCTGGGTGGCAATTGCGTGCGTCTGCAGCAGGGCGATTATGGTCGCGAGACGGTCTTCTCCGACGACCCGGTGGAAATGGCACTTAAGTTCCAAGCCGCCGGTGCCAAGTATCTCCATTTGGTCGATTTGGATGGTGCCCGTGATGGTAAACCCACCAATCACGACATTGTCCGTGAGATTGTTGCGGCAGTGGACATGCAGTGTGAACTGGGAGGAGGGATTCGTAGCCAAGAAACAATCGAAAACTTATTTACAACCGGCCTTGAAAGACTGGTCCTCGGAACTGCTGCCCTGAAAAATCCCGAATGGTTGCGAAACATGGCAGACGCCTACCCGGGGCAGTTAGTTCTGGGAATTGATGCGCGGGACGGATTTGTCGCCACGCATGGCTGGCTCGATGTCAGCGACGTGCGGGCGAGCGACTTTGCTACTCAGTTTGACGATGTTCCCCTGGCAGCGATTGTCTATACGGATATCGCTACCGATGGCATGCTCAATGGTCCCAACGTGCCTGAAATGGCGAAGATGCAGAAACAGGTGAGTGTGCCAGTGGTCGCATCGGGTGGCGTGACAACTCTGGATGATATTCGCGCATTGGCGGAGGCTGGGTTGGCCGGAGCAATTGTAGGGCGGGCCCTGTATCAGGGCACGCTCGATTTATCCGAAGCGATTAAAGTAGCGGAGGCGGTAGATGTATCGAGTGTAAGTGAGTAGGAAAAGTCAATTCCCTACTTACACATCATATTTTAGAAGGCAGTGATAACACTTAAAGCGGTTAAAGTGCCGCTCTCATTCTCTTCATCAGGAGCAACCATGGTCAGAAATGTTGCAGATATTCGGAACCTTGCCATTTGCGGACATGGCAACGCGGGAAAGACTTCGCTGGTCGATCAACTCTTGGTACTCAGCGGTGCCGTCACTACCAAGCCGAGCGTCGATGCTGGTACGAGCATTTGCGACTTCGACGAGGAAGAGAAGCATCACAAGCATTCCGTCGAGGCAAGCGTCGTACATTTCGATCATGCCGGCAAGCGGATCAATCTGATCGATACCCCCGGTTACCCCGAGCTAGTGGGGCAAATAATCGGCTCTCTGCGGGCCGTTGAAACCACTCTGATTGCGATCGATGCGCACGCGGGAATCAAAGTCAACACGCGCCGGGCCTGGAATGAAGCTGGCAAGGCCGGCTGCGGACGGATCATCGTACTTACCAAGCTAGATACCGAG
Source organism: Bythopirellula polymerisocia (assembly GCF_007860015.1). Lineage (GTDB taxonomy): Bacteria > Planctomycetota > Planctomycetia > Pirellulales > Lacipirellulaceae > Bythopirellula > Bythopirellula polymerisocia. The sequence continues at coordinate 25,464 of NZ_SJPS01000005.1, read as the reverse complement.
AACATCGACTTTCCTGGACTCATCGACACAATCAAGGAAGTGTTTGGTTCGGAATGTGCACTACTAAACGTGCCGCTGGGATTAGGAGACTCGCTGCATGGTGTGGCCAGCACACTCGAAGTTCCCGGTGATGTGAGTGATGCAGCCATCGATCCGCAATCGATCCATGAGGCGCTTGTCGAGTCGATCATCGAAGTTGATGAAGCTGTAATGGAACGTTACTTCGAAGGAGAGATGCCTAAGTCTGCTGAACTGCTGAAGCTAATGGTGCAGGCGATTGCCGCCGGAACGCTTACCCCCATCGTGTGTGTTTCGACTAAGAAAGAGGTGGGACTGAAAGAGCTGATGGACTTATTGGCGAATGGAGCGCTACCACCCGATGCAATTCCACGACAGGGTACCAAAGACGGTGACACCGTTACCCTCAAGCCCGATCCCACAGCTTCGCTAGCTGCCCAGGTATTTAAGACCCGTATTGATCCCTTTGTGCATCGGCTGAGTTTCTTGCGTATTTTCTCCGGTACGCTGCATAAGGATGCCATGATCGATGTCGCAGGTGCGCGCAGAGGGTTTAAAATCGGCCCGCTCTTGAGTGTCCAAGGTGAACACACGGAACCGATCGACGAAGCCGGCCCTGGCGAAATAGTTGCAATAGCGAAGTGCGAGGAGTTGCACACCGGTTCTTCGATCGGGGAAGTAAAGCTGCCGCCCCTTAAGTTCCCGACACCGATGGTGGGCTTGGCCGTGGTTCCTAAGACACGCGGAGACGAAGCCAAGCTCTCCGGGGCGCTTCACAAAATTACGGAAGAAGACCCAACGATTCATATCGAGCACGATGCCGAGACCAAAGAGATGGTGCTGACCGGCATGAGCGATCTGCATCTGATGTTGATCCGCGAGCGTCTCAAGCGGCGCGATCATGTCGAAGTCGAAGCCAAAGAACCGAAGATTCCCTACCGCGAAACGATTCAAACCAACGCTGAAGGGAGTTACCGTCACAAGAAACAGTCCGGCGGGGCAGGGCAGTTTGCCGAAGTGCATGTTCGCATGTATCCCTTCCCTGAAGGAACGGTACTTGAGGAATTTGCCACCAAGGATCGTTTTCCACATCTTAAGTCGCACCACTATCAGGAATCGAGCCAATTCCTCTGGGTCGATTCGGTCGTGGGAGGAACCATCCCTGGGAATTTTATGCCCGCTATTGAAAAGGGTTTCCACGAGCGGATCAAGCAAGGGGTCATTGCCGGGTATCCGATCCAGAATGTCTGCATCGAAGTTCACTATGGCAAAGATCACCCGGTCGACAGCAACGAAACGGCTTTCAAGATCGCTGCCAGCCGAGTATTGGCTGAAGTGTTTAAACAAGCTAAGCCCGGATTATTGGAGCCGGTCGTCAACATGCATATCACGGTTCCCGCCGACAATGTGGGGGACATATCAAGCGATCTCTCAGGTCGCCGGGGACAAATGGTCGGCATGGACGCAGTCGGCGGCGGTATGACCACCATTGAAGCCAAGGTGCCGTTAGGGGAGGTCTCAACCTATGCCCGCACTCTTTCCTCTATGACCGGAGGGCAGGGGAGCTACACGATGGAGTTCTCTCATTACGATGTCGTGCCCGGTAACGTGCAGCAAGAGATCATCTCGAAAGCGAAGCTAAAGGAGGATGAGGACTGAGAATGAATTCTACGCACAGGATTCAGAGGCGCAGAGACTGTTCTATATTGTCTGCTTTGCAAAATTCTGCGTCTCAGCGATTATCTTTTCTCAGTAATACTGGCAAGAATCGCACACCTTTGGCGAATCGGTTATGATAGGTTCTCACAAGACATAGCCATCCGTCACCTGAACCCTTGCCGAAGCTTTGATGAACGCCCTGATTGAGTTGGACGAGATCTCGAAGAACTATGGCTCGTATCAGGCGCTAGACCGGGTTTCGCTTTCGATCGATTCGGGTATTACTAGTCTCTTGGGTCCCAATGGGGCCGGTAAGAGCACGCTCATCAAGATCTTGCTCGGGCTCCTGCGGGCCACGAGCGGTGAGGGACGCCTGCTGGACTTTCAGCTTGGACGCCACAATCGCCAGATTCGCGAGCGAGTAGGCTATATGCCCGAAGATGATTGCTATCTTTCGGGCCTGTCAGGGGTGGAATCGGTACAGCTCTCCGCCCAGTTATCTCGGTTTCCGCGTCTGGAGGCACTACGCCGTGGACACGAGATACTCGACTTCTGTGGGATGGGCCAGGAACGCTATCGTGCGGTAGAAACCTACTCGACCGGCATGCGTCAAAAACTTCGCTTCGCACAGGCTCTAGTTCACGATCCGCCGATTCTGATCCTCGATGAACCAACATCCGGGCTCGATCCTGGCGAACGCGAATCGATGCTCAATCGCATCAAGATATTGGCTCGCGAGAAGGGAAAGGCAGTGCTCTTATGTACGCACATCTTGCCCGATGTGCAAGCGGTGAGCGATGCAGTTGTAATTCTCGCGAATGCCAGGGTGCGTGTGGCCGATCAATTGGAACATCTCAGTGTGCCGACGGCTCCTTCTCTTCGCGTTAAGATTCTAGGAGATGCCGATGCATTTGAATCGCATCTGCGACGAGTTGGACTTTCTGTGCAACCTAGCGCGAATGGTGCAATCACTGTTGAAGGGCAACACGAAGAGCTGGCCGAGAGAATATGGCAGCTGGCTCGTCAGGCGCGAGTCGGGGTACGATCAATCGAGCCCTCGCGGAATTCTTTGGAGGAAATCTTTCTCAATGCGGTGAGGGAACAACCTGATGGCCATTCATGATGTAGGCTACCGTGCTTGGGAGGGAACTCTTGCCTCGCCTTGGACACGCTGGACGGTGATTACCAAAGCGGGGGTTCATCGAGCTTGGCAGAGCACCTGGCTCAAGCGAATGATGCTCTTTGCGTGGTTGCCAGCGATTTGGTTTGCCGTTGGATTCTTTCTGTGGGAGCAATCTCTGCTGAATCAAGACATCCAAGGAGGTATGGAGATGTTTCTTGACGATGAATTAAGCAAGTTGGATTTAAAAGGGTTTTCTGCTGGGTTTCAGATCGAAGACGAGCGAGTAGCGCGACATAGCGTCTGGTCGTGGCTCTTGTATTTCTTTTTCCGCTATATGCAAGGCGGAATCATGGTGTTGATGGTGGGGATCATCGCCCCACCGCTCATCTCACAGGACGTTCGATCCCGAGCCTTTTTGCAATATTTCTCTCGTCCAATCGCACGATGGCAGTATGCGCTTGGCAAACTTGCCACTGTCTGGTTCTATCTTCTGATGATCTCTGCCGCACCTGCACTCTTGCTCTATGCGTTGGGAGTACTCATGTCTCCCAGCATCCAGGTCATCGTCGATACCTGGGATCTCCCGCTCCGTATAGTAGCGGCGTCAGCCGTGCTAATGATCCCCACGGCTTCCTTAGCATTATGTTTTTCTTCGCTCACCGAAGAGAGTCGCTATGCAGCTTTCACATGGTTTGCCGTGTGGATCTTGGGTTGGTTTACCTACGCCGTGATGATCTCAGTGGAGCATCGGCACTCTAATCAACCGAGAAGCGAGCTTTTCGAAAAGTGGTCTCCAGTCTCCTTGTATCATACGCTGGGGGAGGTCCAAAGCTGGATTTTTGGCTTTGCCACGTTCGAACAAATTGAAACTGCTGCGATAACGTTGGTCGGAATCACTGTATTGTCCACTTTAGTAATGTTCCGCAGAATTTCTGCTCCCCTACGTGCATAGTCACAATGCCGAACTTTCCCGACTGACAACCAATATCAGATGCTTACGCTTCCGCCTCGCCATTTATGATTCAACTCACCAATGTTACCAAACTGTATGGCACAGTGATCGGCGTGAATGATATGACGCTCGATTTGGCTGCAGGTGCGTATGGTCTGCTGGGACCCAATGGATCAGGCAAGACTACCTTGCTGAGTCTATTGACGGGGCAATTGATTCCTACGATCGGAAGTGTACGGGTGCTTGGCGAGTCGCCTCGAAATAATGCCGAACTATTTCGTCGACTTGGTTACTGCCCGGGGAGCGAAGGGCTGTATGCCAATGTTTCAGCTCTTGAGTGGGTGCGATACTTGTGTCAGTTGCAGGGATTTACTTCGAAAGATGCGCGCCGGGCTGCTGAAGCGGCCCTCGCTACAGTGGGTATGACGGCGGCGATGAATCGTCCGATTGCCAGCTATTCGCGTGGCATGCGGCAGCGAGTGAAGCTCGCCCAAGCGATTGCTCACGATCCTGATCTCTTGATTCTTGATGAACCGTTCAATGGCCTCGATCCCATCGGTCGGCATGAAATGGGAGAATTGCTCAAGACGTGGATTGCCGAGGGAAAGAGTTTACTCCTGGCCAGCCATCTGCTTTACGAAGTCGAATCTATCACCGATCGCTTTCTGCTCATTAACGGTGGAAGGCTCCTGGCCTCAGGGACAGCGGCAGAAGTGCAAGCCCTACTTGTTGACGCGCCCAACGAAATTACCTTGCGAACTACTCAGCCGCATCGTCTGGCTGGTTTGCTCGTCGAGCGCGAGATTACAGATTCCCTAAGAATCAGCGACCACTCGGTGGTCCTCTCGACGCGTCACCCTGGGCAACTCTATGAGCAGCTTCCGAGCTGGCTTGCTGAATCGCAAATCGCCATCACAGAAATGCACTCGGCAGACGAATCCTTGCAGGCCTTATTCAATTCGCTGCTGAAAATCCATCGAGGGGAAGTGGTGTGATCTTCAGAAGCGTAGCAACCGTGTTCTGGTTCGAATCGCGGCGGGCGTTAACCGCTTCGCGATTGGTGTGGTGGGGAGTGTTGACACTCTTCCCGTCCTTGATTGTTGGCATGATTCGCATGGCAATCGCTGACGACCCCAACCAACCGGGCCCTGAAGTTTGGACTGTGTTCTTGTTCGCCCTCGTGCCGATGCTGGTTAGCATGCTTGGCACGTTCCTGTGGGCAACGCCTGTGGTTTCGGCCGAACTAGAAGGCAAGAGTTGGGTCTATCTGGCAGTACGCCCTTACGGAACCATTGCAGTCTTGTTGGGTAAATACCTGGCTACCATCGCCTGGGTTCTAAGTTCGGCAATCGCAAGCCTGATTCTCGCCGCTTTGATTGTACCTCTCGACAACGTTGGAGGAATCTTCAGCACTATTCTACCACTGACAATACTCTCCTGCCCCGCATACGCGGCTATCTATCTCTTGTTGGGAACCTTGTTTCCCAAGCGGTCGATGGTGATAGCGGTGGCTTACACACTCATCTTCGAACTAATCGTGAGCATGATCCCGGCGCTGATCAATACCTTCACGGTACAATTTCGGCTCCGCACTTTGCTGTTTCAGTGGGCAGATATCCCGATTCGTGGCGACACCAATGTCTTACTTGCGTTTGTGGGAAATCCTCCTGCCTGGGAGCATGTCGTGGTGCTCGTCGCATTCACTTTGATACTCTTGCTCGTTGCAATTGGTGTCGTGCGGGAGCGGGAATTCTCTGCGAGCGAAGAAGGGAATGGCTAAGGAAATGGAAAATGTAGGAATAGGGGAATGAAGGGATGTAGGAAGTTGACAATTTATTCCTTCATTCTTCCATTTCTACAACTGATCCACGGAATCAATCCGGCCAGCAATAGGACCACTCCTGCTGGCTCGGGGACCATGGCCAGGTCGAGTTGATAGAACTGTGCAAGATTCTGCGCACCGGAGATACGGATAAGATATTCACCTGCTGTGGGAAGTGCAAAATTGCTAATTCGCTCAGCTTCCCCCAGGCCTCCGGCAGTCGAATAACCTAGCAGACTGGTTCCCGTACCGTTGTACAAGAACAGCCCCAAATCATTTCTGGCCGAGGTGACATATGGGGTCTGCGTACCGCCGTGCGGTCCCTCTGGATAGGTGGGGCCAAGTGGCGTAAGTAGAATATCCACGATGCTGGGGACCGTTACATTAAATCTGAAATAATCGGTATCGGAACTTTTGTTGATGCTCACGAAATCAACGTCGATAGGTGATATCGCGGCATCTACCGCATCCTCTCCCAGCTTAATCGATTGCCCTATTTGAAGACTTCCCAGGTTAGTTGCTTTGAGCGGCGTATCATTGCCACCATTTTCTTCGAAGCGATCGCCATAAAGGCTATGGACCCCCAAGATATCGTCAAATTGCGGGCCATCAATCGAAGTATCTAGAAAAGCCTCCATCAAGAAGTTGTGGCCTTCAGAAGCTAGGTGGTTGAGGCCAAGTCCGTGGCCAATCTCATGCATCATTGTATTGCGAAAACGCAAATAGTTGCCCGAGGGATTTCCGAAGCGTCCGACTTCGTCCGTGTCGAGCACCATGTCGGAATTGTTGGGAAAGTAGTTGTAGGCGACAATTGTCGGACTAATAGCCCCGTCAATTGAGTGGCCTCCAATACGATGATCACCTCGGATACCCAGAAAACCTTGGGCACTTCCCAATCCTGTTGCTGGAACGCCATTGACTACACCATCGTCATGCGACTCGTAGGAAAATACTAGGCCAGAAACGTCATCCCAGCGATCGAAGGCGCTCTTAATCAAATGAAACCAATCGCGTTGCATCAAGTCGGACCCTCCTGGACTTGCTCCACCATGATGAATCCCATCGAGAACGGCGATCAGATTGCTGGGCGAAGAGGGTTCTCCCACACCCTGAGGCATTGCAGTGAGATCAGGAACAATGCTCCATGTCAGAATTGCAGGTTCACCTAGGGGTGAAAAACCACCCGAAGTAGTGCTCCAACCGTTTCCTACTGTTTGAAAAGCTTGGAGGTCATCTCCGCCTTCCTGGAAGCCATCCAGGAGAGCCCATGACTCGCCCCTCAGGATGGAGCTAGACTGCGAAATTGCAGACAGAAAGGCTGCGCCCGCAAGAAGAAAACAGAATGTGGTTCGTTGCATTAGAACTTCCGCTGCGAAGTAAGTTATGCCTAAGGGCCTCAAGCAATCAATGCTCGGCGAACCCAGCGAAGCAGGCAGCGGTAAATGCAATTTAACGAGAAAAGTCTCTAAGAGTCACTCAATGCCCAACAAAGGTTAGCGACCGACTAGCTGGTAGTTGGGTGGCCATGTGAGTGAATATCAAGCGGTGAACAACGGAGGTTGCCCACACTATCACCTCATGAGACTTGCCTCTTCTCGATTAGATTGATTTGGTTCCGATGACAACTTCAGGATCAGTGGATTAATCCCATAATCCCGCTTACTTCAGAATAATTAGGCCTTTCGGGAGTGGCAAGTATTTGGCCAAAAATCTACCACTTGGGCGAGAAAAGAGGTGCCGACCTCGTCTGATGGGAATGTTGTACGGGTGTTACTGGCCCTATGGGTCAAGTAAGCCGCCCCATGCGACCGGCCTTATAGTCCTGAATTGCTTCACGAATCTGCTCGCGGGTATTCATAACAAAGGGCCCTTCGCCGACAACGGGTTCGCCCAGTGGTTCACCAGTGAGAACCAGAACACGGGCCGGAGTCTCCGCCTGGATGCTCAATGAATCACCCTCCCGTTCGAATAATGCCAGTTCAACAGCCTTAATCGGTTCGTCGTTCGCTAGCAATTCGCCCTGTTGCACAACAAGCATAGAGGTATGACCGGAGGGGATCGGCAAATCATATTTCCCTCCCTTGTTGAGTTGTAGATCCCATACGTTAATTGGCGTGAAGGTTGAAGCTGGGCCGTGCGTTCCAATAAGTTCGCCGGCAATCACTCGGGCCTTCCCGGCACTCTCAGCCAGTGGAACCCAAGGAATCTCTGCGGCGACAATCCCTTGGTATCGAGGGGTAGATAACTTTTCCTTGGCCGGGAGATTGACCCACAGCTGGATCATCTCAAACATACCACAGTTCTTGGTGAACTCTTTGCTATGCAACTCCTCGTGAACTACACCCGAGGCAGCCGTCATCCACTGCACATCACCGGGACCGATCGAGCCACGACTACCGCTCGAATCGCGGTGTTCTAGCTCGCCTTGATAGACGATCGTTACCGTTTCGAAGCCACGATGTGGATGCTCCCCTACGCCTCGTTTAGCTTCTGCAGGCTCAAATTCATAAGGCCCACCGTAGTCGAGCAATAAGAACGGGTCGAAAGTTGCCCCCTCCCGGTATGAAAACAAGCTCCGCACGGGAAAACCATCCCCTACCCAGTGAAGTGGTACATCGCGGACGATTCGCAGAATCTTTTTCTTCATACTTTCCCCTCAATCTTGTTTGCCTGCTTTCTGCCTCCCCAGATCAAATGATCGAGCGAGAACCGCCCACCTCCGGTGAAAATCAGTGCTGCATAGACTGCCAGATAGGCGGCGGCCAGCTCCTTCCGTTGCCAGGGATCGGCGCCGTGGACAACAAAACAGGCCACGATCATGGTAAATGCCAAAGGTGAAGCCGCGAAACGAGTTCCGAATCCGATGATGAGCAGCAGCGAACAACCAACCTCCGCACCGATCGCCGAGATCAGGCTAAGCCGACTTCCCATGCCAATTGGATCTGCGAAATTGTCTGCCATTTCTTTGAAGCCCATCAGCTTCTGCCAGCCGTGAACGAGCATGAACAGGCCAAAGGAAACCCGCAGGGTCAGGAGTCCAATCGAATTCAGAGTCTCTCGATTCGTGAACGACATCGTTTCTCCTTGGGAGTTTGGATCTTGCCACAAGAGATGGAGGTTTTCTGCTTCTTGACTTGTATCCCGACTGGCAAGAGAAATCAAGGATCCGCAATAATCCTGCATGGGGTAGTAGAACACTAGTTGCGATTTCGTGTAAATTGGATTTACTGTCGTCGTACTCCTGGAGAACTATCCTCTGGCTAAGCAATCTGCACATATTGTTCCCGCATTAAAAGTGCTCATGAAGCCGGGAGACTTCCCCGCCGCGGGAGTATGCGCCATCTCGGGGGATGATCCGTTCCTCAAGCATGAAGTCCGCAACGCCCTAGTCAAATCGACTTTAGGGGATGCTTCCGAAGGATTCGGGGTCGAAGTCTTCGAAGGTCGTCAAGCGGAGTGGCGAGACGTGCAGGATGCCCTCCGCGAGCGGTCGCTCTTCGGCAGCTCGCAACAAGTAGTCGTTGTGGAAGATGCCGATCCGTTTGTGAAACAGTACCGTGAAAAGCTCGAAGAGATTGTCGAGACCACACCGGTTGGAAGTTCGCTGATTCTGGAAGTCACAAGCTGGCCAGGCAACACACGTCTGGCGAAGGCTGTAGCCAAGAGCGGTCTGACGATTTCGTGTGCTACACCTGAGAAGGGAGCCGAGCTCACGGCACACACAAAGCTGCTCAAGGATTGGCTGACCCATCAGGCGCTTCACGTGTATGGAGTGAAACTCGAACGCGGGGCCGTCGATGTTCTGCTGGAACAACTCCCCAGCGAGTCAGGTATTCTGTGCCAAGAGATTGCTCGCCTCGCACTGCTCACAGACGACAAGGCACCTATCGATATTGCACTCGTGAAAGAGCACGTCGGTGGTTGGCGAGTGCGCAAGACCTGGGACATGATCGATGCCGCTGCCGACGGCCGCGCTGACGATGCTCTCAATCAACTCGATCGCCTGATGGCCGCGGGGGATGAGGCCTTTGCCTTGTTGCCACAGATGGCATCGACATTGCGCCGGTTTGCCGCCGCTGCGCGAAACTACGAACAGGCTGAACAAGCCCGCCGCCCGATGTCGCTCCGCGCTGCCCTGGAAGCAGGAGGGATTCCCCCTTTCAAACTGGGAGCTGCCGAGGTCCAGCTCAAGCAAATTGGCCGCCCTCGAGCGAAGCAGCTCTATCGGTGGTTGCTAGCAGCCGATCTTGAACTCAAAGGGCACAACTCGACCAAGGATCGTGCCCGCCGGGTGCTAGAGACGTTGATCGTGCGACTTTCTAAGCAAGCAGCTCCGGCGCGCAGCAAGGCTTAGGCTTTTCGGGCGGACGATGCTAGCTACTATGATAGCCAAGATGGATGCCCCTCGCGGGGGGCAATGAGCTTGTCAGTTGCGGCGCGGTTTTCTATGCTTCCGCCCGCCTTTCTACCCAACTTTTCTTACCAGAGCTACGCGACTGCCGAGTGGAAATGTACGCTCGCTACGAACCGTCAATTTCGGTAGTCATATCTGAATTATGATTCGAGCCACTGACAATAGGACTTCGCCCTGCAAGATGCTAGTGATCGCTTGTACGGTGATGCTGCTTGCAAGCGGATGTGCTGGACCGTGGCACGCCCGTCAGGACGTTCGATCTTCGGCGGTTGCCCATGACGAAGTTGCTCCGCCAAAAGTCGCGACCGCCTCGCCGTCCCAAGAATCTGCCGCCCTAAGAATTGATCCTTATACTTCCTTGGCCAAACACGAGACTCCTGCTGACCCAGCCCAGGAGACCGCGCTAAACATCTTCCTTTCTGAGGTCCGCTCCAACATCGCCCTCGATGCCACTGCAGAGGCACAACTGCGTAAAGAACTACTGCAATCGCGACAAGATGAGTGGCCGATGGTGCTGCGCCAGTTTCGTTCTGCACTCAATTATCGACAGGAACTCCTAGCGCGAGAAGCAAGGCAATTGACGGTTCCGCCTGACAGCCACTCTCGCAGCATATCACCAATCACTCACGATCCAATCACCCATCAGACCACATTGAATCCTGCCACGATGCAGCTTGAACAGTTGCGTACCGAGCTTGCACAGGAAAGACAGACACAATTCGCCAATCATCAACGCCCCGTTCAGCCCCAGGTTGCAGAACCATCTGCCTCCTTGCCGATTCAAAACGCGATTTTGGCAAACCACACGACGGCTCTACCAAACACCCAGCAATCATCTGCCATCGAGCCTGCTGGCCATACGACAGCGGTTAAGCCAGCACAACTTGCCTGGCAAGATCACCTCACCGATGCGATTACCGCAATGCAGCAAGAAGTGAAGCCGTTGCCAGGGAGCACCGACGAACTTCAAGAACATATGCGATTGAGAATGTTGCTCCTGACGGCAGGCCGAGAAGAAGATTCGCTAGAGCCAATCCCAGGAGCATCGGCCTCGGAACAGGACTACTGGTCTAAGCAATTGTTTGCCATCTCAGCATTGCTCGATTCGGAGCGGCAGCCAGACATGAAACAGCGAGCTGCTGGGGCTTTGGTTCATCTCGATCAGGCACGAGCCCGACTTGGTGAACTGGCTTCGTTGCAAGTTCGCAACCTCACGTTCGCTGACTCGGTCGACGGATACGGACTCTATGAACCTCACGCCGATACCAGGTTCAAACCGGGTGACCAGGTAACCCTCTACACAGAGGTCGAGAATTTTCGCAGCGAATCGACTAAGAAGGGTTTCCGCACATCCCTGGCGACCAGCTACGAAGTTGTTGATCCCCATGGGCGACATGTCGAAGGGGCGCAATTCCCTGAAGTCGAAGACATCTGTCAAAATCTACGACATGATTTTCACATGCAATACGGCCTGGCCCTGCCAACACGCATCTATCCGGGCAGCTATGAACTGCGACTGACAATCACCGATCAGCTCAGCAACAAAATCGGGCATTCGACGATTCCGTTTGAGATTATCGAATAAAGCACTAGTTGCAAAAAATCGCCTGATTTCCCTCCGCCGCATACTTTGCTAGAATGGGAGGATCTGTTCCATATCCATTCTTCAGGAGGCTCTCTTCCCATGACCGTATCGAGACGTCAATTCATCACATCGACCGCCGCCACGGCAGCTTCTTTGGGACTAATTGGGATCAGTTCTGCTCGTGCTGCCGAGACCGCCGACATTCGTGTTGGAGTGATCGGCCTAAACGGTCGGGGCAAGACACATCTTGGAGAACTTGGAAAGAATGTTGTCGCCATTTGCGATGTCGATGAAGATGTGCTTCACAAAAGCGAATCAACGTTCCAAGAAAAGCATGGCCGTAAAGTGGACATACTCTCCGACTATCGTCGCCTGCTAGAGAGAAAGGACATCGACGCTGTATCAATTGCCACGCCGAATCATACTCATGCCCTGATAGCCGTCGCCGCCGCTCAGGCGGGCAAGGACGTCTATTGCGAGAAGCCGATCGCCCATAATATCTGGGAGAGCCGCCAGGTAGTACAGGCCGCTCGCAAGTATGATCGCATTATTCAATGTGGCACGCAGGCCCGATCAAGTCGCAGCATCAAGCAGGCTGTCGATTACTTACGCAGTGGAGAGCTGGGTAAAATTCGCTACGCCGTGGGAACCTGCTATAAGCCACGTCCCAGCATCGGCAAGCTAGACCAGCCACTGAAGATTCCTGCTTCGATAAACTACGATCTGTGGTGTGGCCCTGTCGAGATGAAAGAGATTTATCGCCCGAGCCTTCACTACGATTGGCACTGGGATTTCAACACTGGAAACGGTGATATGGGCAATCAAGGCATTCATCAGATGGATGTTGCCCGTTGGATGCTGGGAGTCGATACACTTGCCCCACGTGTGCTGAGTATTGGTGGTCGTTTGGGTTACGAAGACGCCGGCGACACGCCTAATACGCAAATTGCTTATTTTGACTATCCTGAAGCTCCGCTCATCTTCGAAACTCGGGGGCTTCCCCATTCGAAAGCGGGTCAGCAGAACTGGGGCGATTCGATGGATCGCTATCGAGGGATGCAAATCGCGGCAGCAGTGCAATGTGAAGGAGGGTTTGTCGTTGCAGGTAGTTCCTACAACGACGTCGTAGCCTATGACAATGAGGGAAAACAAATCAAACAGTGGAAAGACCCCAGTGAATCACATTTTGCCAATTGGCTTAAGGCGGTCGCCAGCCGCAATCGCTCTGAACTGAACGCCGAAATTCAAGAAGGACATCTCTCCAGTTCCCTCTGCTTCATGGGGGGTATCTCTCATCAGTTGGGCACGAAGAAACCCACTGCTGAAATTGCCGAAATTGTCACCGGGCGAGAATTACTCGCTAACTCTTTCGACCGCATGGCGAGCCATCTGCGGGCCAACGATGTGGATATCGATTCCCAGGATGTGCTCACTTTAGGCGCGGCCCTTGAGTTGGACCCCACGAACGAGATGTTCATCGGCAACGATGCCGCCAACACCCTCCGTTCCCCCAAGCAGCGTACCCCCTTCGCCGTTCCCAATCTGGAAAGCGTAGACACCCGCACCGCCGCGAGCTAGTTGATCTGGAAATATGGCTCGACGACAACAAACCATTGGGCAGGGCTTGATGCTTCTCAATCTGCTGGTGGGTTGTGCGAACGCTTACGCTCAAGAAGCTGCGCTTGCGCAGCCTGCTAAGGAATACTACGGTCGCGAGATAGCTACTACGATGCATTTCCTGGGGGCGCCTTGGCTTGTTCGAGAATCTCGGCAGCGCGAAGAGGACTGCGAAAAGCTGCTCGCAGCCCTGAATCTCAAACCGGGGCAAACAGTCTGCGACCTTGGCTGTGGAAATGGGTTTTATACTTTGAAGCTCGCCGAGTTGGTCGGCGAGGAGGGGCGTGTCGTCGCGGTCGACATCCAACCCGAGATGCTCGGAATGCTCCGTGCCGCGGCGGAGGCAGTTGGCTTGGAGAACATCGAGCCTGTACTCGGCACCGAGGTAGATCCCCGCCTACCAGCCGAGACATTTGACTTGGTCCTGCTAGTTGACGTGTATCACGAATTCTCCCACCCTGCCGAGATGCTCGCAGCGATCCGCAAGAGTCTCAAGCCCAATGGACGCATCGCCCTGGCTGAATTTCGTGAGGAAGATCCCGATGTGCCTATCAAGCCACTGCACAAGATGAGTAAGGAGCAGATACTCAGAGAGTACGCCCCCAATGGCTACCGACTCGTCGAAGAATACGACGACCTTCCCTGGCAGCACTTGATGTTCTTTGGGGAAACTGAATGATGCATGTGCGAATGGATTTTCACAAACTGCCGAGGAATGTGAGCGTGACAAACGAAAACGAGAAAGAAAACCTTCAAGTCGAAGGTTGTGCTTCACTATTCAAGCACCGTACGTGCCCCAGAACGTTGCTGAGCCAATAGTTGCTTTAATCTGTTCACCATTTCAGGTTGATCTGCATAAAGATTGTGCCTCTGTGCGACATCCTGCTTCAGGTTGAACAAGAGGCCTGGTGTCCGGCACTTGATGTATCCGCGCGAATCGTTGTAGGCTTCTGGTGACTTGGTGTGCTCGCCTGAAGAGGCATTGATATAGAGCCAATCGCCGGAACGGATTGCCCACTTGTTTGGATAGGTATTGTGGATCAGTGATTCGCGAATCGGCTGGGATGGTGCTTTTCCTAAAAGTAATGGCATCAAGTCGTGACTATCGACTGCAACCTGCTTGGGTAATTCAACATCGACAGCAGATAAGATGGTTGCGAACAGATCGATTTGACTGACCAATGCTTCAGTCACCGTTCCAGGCTTGATCCATCCTGGCCAGCGTACAATGAACGGTACTCGGTGACCTCCCTCCCAGACGTCGCGCTTCAACCCTCGTAGATTTCCGGCACTGGCATGTTGGTATTTAAGTAAGCGGTCGAATGCATAATGTTCTGGTCCATTGTCGGAAGTGAAGATGACCAAGGTAGTGTCCGCCAATTTTTTTTCTTCAATGGCTTGGAGCAACTGGCCCACCACCCAATCAGTTTGATAGACGAAATCACCGTAGGCGCCGGCATTGGTCGAGCCGACGAACTCGTCATTGGGAATGATTGGTGCGTGTGGCGAAGGGAGGGCGAAGTAAAGGAAAAATGGATGTTCGACATTTTGATCATGAATCCACTCGACTCCCTTCTTGGCAATCGCAGGAAGCACTTCATAGGGGTTCCAACCATCAACCATGGGACCGGTCCGGAATTCCCAATTCCCCTCTCCAGTTTGTAGATTTCGGGTACGGAGGTAATCCACGGTCATCGTCTCCGTGGGTGCCTTTACAACGCGATCATTCTCAATCCAGCAGTACGGAGGAAAGTTGATCGTTCCATCGCCAAAATAAGAATCAAATCCCACAGAACAAGGTCCTGACGGAATGGGCTGTGACCAATCATAGGCTGAAACGGGATAAGGCTTCGCCATTCCAGGGGTGTTTTTCAAGTCGGTTTTCTCGGCACCCGGTTTCAGCAATGCATTCCAATCCCAGCCCAAATGCCATTTTCCAATGCAGCCCGTGCGATATCCTGCTTGCTGGAGTAGCATAGCGATAGTTACGTCACCTTGCCGGAATATCGATGGACCCATTTCTTTCACGATGTCGTGCTGCCGACGCCAATGATACTGTCCTGTCAGTAAAGCAAACCGACTTGGTGAGCAAATTCCTGAAGAACTATGGCCGTCGGTAAACCTCATCCCCTGGCTAGCGAGCCGATCTAGATGCGGCGTGCTGAGTTTTGCATCAGAATTCTGGCAAGCCAGATCACCAAACCCCATGTCATCTGCGTAAATGATCAAAACATTGAGTGGCTTGGCAGCAAATAGTCGGGGTGTGATCGACCAATCGCACAACAGCGTGAACAGGACAACTAGGAAAAGTCTCACCTGAACATAACCATTGACCACTTATTGACCCCGCAAAATACCGTCAGCTAGGTGAGAATAGTAGAACGAGAAAGATATCTTTGTCAGTTTACCCAAATTGCCGATGACCGAGGAGGAGTCTTTCAACTTATCCCTTCCCGATTTGATCGTCAAAGTGAAATTGACGAGTTAGCATTGGCTTTCGTGGCTTTTTTCTCCTGCGGTTGGGTCTGCAAGTCCACCATCCGCCGATATTTTCCGTTGGTAGCCATGAGCACGTCGTGTGTGCCTACCTCGCTAATCTGACCGTGTTCGAGTACGACAATCCGGTCGGCATGTGCGATCGTGCTCAGGCGGTGGGCGATTACCAGACAGGTGCGGCTAGCCATCAGGTTGGCTATACCCGCTTGAATGGTCCGCTCGCTCTCGGTATCGAGATTACTTGTCGCTTCGTCGAGAATCAAAATCTTGGGATCGGCCAACACTGCTCTGGCAATCGCGATTCGCTGTCGCTGACCGCCACTGAGCTTGACTCCTCGCTCGCCAATCAGTGCGTTATATCCATTGGGCAATACCTCGATAAACTCCGCCGCGTTGGCCACCTGGGCTGCCTGACGGATTTCCTCTTCACTTGCATGGCGATTGCCGTAGGCGATGTTGGCCGCAATGGTGCCGTCGAACAGAAACACGTCCTGTTCGACGATGCCGATGAGTTGGCGATAGCTGTCCATGTCCAAATCAGCGAGGTCCTGGCCATCAAGCAGAATCCGTCCGCTGGTCGGCTCATAGAATCTGGCGACCAGATTGCACAGCGTTGTCTTGCCCCCGCCACTAGGTCCCACGAGCGCGATCATCTCGCGGGGAGCAATCTCCAAGTTGATTCCTTCCAGCGCGAAGGCATCGGACCCTGGGTAACTGAACGATATGTTCTCGAGTGTGATGCCTCCCTCCACCTCTGTCTTTTCGATCTTTGTCGCGGCCGTGGAAGATATCTCGCGCGGTTCTTCAAGCAAATCCAGAATGCGGTCGAGGCCTGCCAGTCCGTTCTGAAATTCCGCCGCACTCTGGGCCAATACCGCCAATGGTCCCAACAGCATCAAGAGATACGCCAGAAACATCACTAATTCGCCAGTCGAAAGGGCTCCACCAAGTACCCGATAGCCACCGTAGAGTATTAGCGCTCCACTCGCCAAGGGCATGAGGATTTCCCACAGGATTTCTATCCACCGCATCCACCACCAGGAGTACAGCTCCTGGCGACCCATGAGATGGTTGCCGCGCATGATGCGGCTCGTCTCGACCCGCTGGCCGCCAAAGGCCCGCACGACCCGCATTCCGCCAAAGGCTTCGGTGGCGAGTGAATCGACTTTTTCGCGTTCTGCGCGAATGCGGCGATGTTGCGGGCGAATCTTGCTGATCCACATGCGGTGGGTCGCAATCACCAGCGGTATCACTAGCACTGCCCCCAGTAGCAATCGCCAGTCTACCCAGGCTAGTACGCACAGACTCCCCACCAGTTGCACAATCGCTCGCCACGGGTTGTAAATCATGCCAAACACAAGTTCGCCGACGCTGCCGGCATCCTGCCGCAATATGCTGGCCGCGCCGCCTGACTTGAGTTCCTGCACGCGATGCAGAGGAAGCCGCATCACATGCGAGAAGACTTTCTTACGAATCGACAATTGTAAAAGTTTGGTCACCCGCGTGGCGTGCCAACGTCCCCAGACATGCAGCGCTAGCCGCACCACCGAGATCGCAAACACACCTACGACGATGGCCACGAGTAATGACCAGCGATCGCTGGGGAGCCACTCTGCGAGGCTAGCCGGAAGAGGCTCGTCACCGAGCACATTCTCAATGACGATCTTGGTCGTTGCCGGGGGAATCAGGGCCAGGATCGTAGAGATTGTCAAAGTGCCGAGGGCAAACCCTAGAGCCGCCCGTTGACCACGCAATAGTT
This sequence comes from Bythopirellula polymerisocia, assembly GCF_007860015.1. GTDB lineage: Bacteria > Planctomycetota > Planctomycetia > Pirellulales > Lacipirellulaceae > Bythopirellula > Bythopirellula polymerisocia. The sequence continues at coordinate 8,019 of NZ_SJPS01000005.1, read as the reverse complement.
CAAAGAAGCTCGCAACAAGCGCCCAAGTGGAACGTTCTCGTCGTTTCTTCCCCTGATCCGACTTGACGCCAGCAAACATCTCCCTGCGGTAGTCATCGAATCTCTCTTTACTGGAAGCGGAAGTCTTCCTCATCGGCGGGCTTTCTCTGCGGGGTCGCGGCGGGGCTCGCAGGTGAACCACCCGCGAGATCGCCTCATTTTACGCATGATTCCCCCAGAAAGCGAGTTGGTCTTTTGTCGAATACCACAAGCATGGTCTTCGACTCTCGACAGTCTGGTTTCAGCCTTGTCACCCCGCCAGCTTCTTCCGCAAATCACCAACAATCTCGCGCGGTACAAAACGAGCCAACTCTTCATCCCCAGCCAAGGGTGTTATTTGCTTAATCAGACTGCTGGACACGTGCGAGAATTCGTCGTCGGCCATGAGGAACACTGTCTCCACACCCGGGTCAAGTTTGCGGTTGGCCAGGGTCATGGTAAATTCCGTTTCCATATCAGTAAGCGACCGGATACCGCGGATGATCACGCGGGCGTCACATTCACGGACAAACTGCACGGCCAACCCCGCGAAAGTTTTTACGATTACGTTCGGCAGATGCTCTGTTACACGCGAGAGCAATGCGACGCGCTCGTCGGCCGTGAAAAGCGACTGCTTCTCGATGTTGATACCCACGCCGACAATCAATTCATCGACGAGTCGGCTGCTCCGCTCAATGACATTCAGGTGGCCGAGTGAGATGGGGTCAAACGAACCAGTGTAAACCGCACAACGAGATGACATGAGAAGCCTCAATAAAAGATAGAGTAATTTGTCGTCCCAAAGAGTTTGCCACGACTCATTGTCATCCCGGTGGGAGTTCTGCGACCAGAGGGATCTGGGCGCCAAAATCTTCACGGATGAATTGCGAGCAATGTGTCTACCCAGATTCCTCAGGTCGTGCGCCTCCCTTCGGAATGACAGACTACACGCCCAATTGCCACCCATTCTGTCGCAATATTGTTCACAACGCTAGCCAGATTTGAATTGCTCTATTGCCGCAATCAATCGCTCCAAGTCCTCTTCGGTGTTGTAGGCGTGAGCGCTCAGCCTCAAGCGGCCGGCGCGGCAGTTTAGGGCAATTCCCTGATCCAGACAGAATTTGCGGAACCGATCGGGGTCGTACTGAGGCAATTCGAAAGAAACGATTCCCGAGCGGGCTTCTCCATTACGAGGTGAACAGATCCTTGCCCCGGCGGCTGCCAGTTTCTCGCAGGCGAGGTCTGTTATGTCCAAGATAGTGGCAGCGACATTCTCAATACCGAGCGAAAGAAGCAACTCAAGACTCGCTCCTAGGCCGATGAAGCCTGCCATGTTGAGTGTGCCACCTTCGTAGCGTGCCGCGGTTGGTTTCAAGTTCAATTCGATCTGATTAAAATTTCCTCCATGCACGACACTGTTCCAGCCTATGCCAATCGGTTGCAATTGGTCGAGAGTTCGGCGACTAATGTAAGCAATCCCAGCCCCCTCGGGACCCAGGAGCCATTTGTGACCATCGGCCGCCAAGGCATCGATGCCGTCTTCATCCACATCTATCGGAAAGACACCTAAACCCTGTATCGCGTCGACAAAGAACATGGCCCCGCATCGGTGGGCGATGTCAGCGATAGGTCGCAGAGGTCGACGGCAGCCGTTGGAGTAACAAACCCAACTGACGCTCACCACGCGGGTTCGCTCATCGCAATGCTCGGCAATAGTTTCCGGATCAACACGCCCCTGATCCGTGGGAACTAGTCGGGTTTCAACTCCGCGGTGTTTGAGTTGCATCCAAGGGTAAAGATTCGAGGGAAACTCGTCCGCGAGCGTCACTACATTGTCACCACTGCGCCAGTCGAGCCCCTCGGCCACCAAGTTAATTCCGGCGGTTGTGTTGGGCAGGAGAGCAATTTCCTCCGGCTCGGCCCCGACCAAACTGGCCGCACTCGTGCGGACCTTGGCCACTTGCCGCGCCCAATCGAGCCAGACGGTGTCCCCATCCTCGGCAGCCTGCGCGAGCCAGTTGGCCATCGCCTCCGCAGCGGGTTGCGTGATCGGTGCCACGGCGGCATGATCGAAATAGGCCCAATTCCGCGCAACAGGCATCGCAGCACGAAGAGTTTGGCGAGTGGCGGAAATGGATTGGGACATGCTGGTCACGATTTTATTTTTCGAAGACGGCGGGAATAATCTTGGATAGGAGGAAATAGGCCGCGGACAAAAGCGGATTTTTCGCAGATCAGAAGAAACATTTCCTTTAATCCGCGTAAATCGGCCAAATCAGTGTTCTAATTCTTCTTGACTCTTCCTCCGTTCATACCGTTTCCTCCTTTTCAATTCGTTTGATTAGACACCATGCGACGGCAATTGTTCATAACTTGGTTTATCCTCGCGGCAACTGCACCCGTCAGCATAGCACAAGACTTTGCTGCACTACGAGAGAAATTGGTGACCGAAGAAATCGAAGCTGCCGGGGTAAAGGACGCTCGTGTTTTGCAAGCGATGCGTACCACGCCTCGCCATGAATTCGTTCCCGCAAAATGGCTTCCGCAGGCGTATCTAGATGCGGCGCTGCCGATTGGGGATCAGCAGACAATCTCTCCGCCGTATGTTGTCGCCTACATGACGGCGCAGCTAAATCCGCAACCCACCGACCGTGTATTGGAGATCGGCACGGGGAGCGGCTACCAAGCGGCAGTGCTCAGTCCATTGGTAAAAGAGGTTTACACGATCGAGATTGTTCCTCGACTGAGTCGACGTGCCGAGCAGATTCTCCGCCGTCTCGGATATGACAATGTGCACGTCCGCGTGGGGGATGGCTATGAAGGTTGGCCCGAGGTTGCCCCGTTCAATAAGATTATCGTCACCTGCTCGCCTGAGGCGATTCCTATGCCGCTGATCGAGCAACTTGCCGAGGGAGGGCAGATGATCATACCCATCGGCGAGCGCTATCAGCAAAATCTTCTCCGCGTCTCCAAGCAAGAAGCCAAGTTAACCCAAGAGCCATTGCAGGCAACCCTGTTTGTACCAATGACCGGCAAAGCCGAAGACGCGCGCTTGGTGCTCCCTGATCCCGCCAACCCAGGGATTGCCAACGGCGACTTTAAAAGGGTGCTCGGCAAAGATCGCACCCCCGAGGGTTGGCACTATCTCAGAAATGTCGAGGTTCGTACGGAGGACACCGCCAACCTAGCCACCTTAGATTCCGCTTCCGACAACTTTCTCTCCTTCCAAAGCACGCAATCGGGGGAGCCAAGCCGGGCACTCCAGGGACTGGCCCTCGATGGTCGCAAAGTGCGATCAGTTCGACTCTCAGCTCGGATCCGGGGGAAAGACCTACGGGCCGGTCCCACTCACGATCAAATCCCGGCCATTGTCTTGACCTGCTACGACCATCGACGCGCGGCGATCGAAAACCAAATTCTCGGCCCCTGGCAGGGGAGTTTTGACTGGAAAACTGTAGAGGCCCGACTGCAGATCCCGTCTGCCACCCGTGAGGCCATTCTGCGACTCGGACTGCTGGGTGGGACGGGCAAGCTTGATATCGACGACGTGAGGCTTGAGGCCGGGAAAAAGTAGGCCGTGCCGAGACCCGCTCTTCCGCAAATTCCCTCCAGGCAAGGCAAACCGCCTGCTATTCGTGGAAAACGACGAGATATTGAGCCAGAATCCCAGAAAACTACCCAATCCCTAGAGTAGGTTAATTTTACGTAGCTTGCTTGAATTAAACGCTCGGCCTGCTATCCTGGGAGTTTGCTAGCAGGCACTGCGTCCTGGGGTCGGTTTAACAAAATAACTGGAATATTGGGAGACACGGGTGATGAAAAACGTAAGCAATCTTCAGTGGCAAATCGCGTTGTTGGCAGCGGCTTTGGTCGCTGGAATGACAACCGAATCCATGGCATGGTCCCACGGGAGTTGGGGCTCCTATGGTTCGTCAGCCAGCTACGGAAGTTACGGTAGCTCCGCGAGCTACGGCAGCTATGGCTCAAGTGGTAGTTACGGAAGCTATGGCCGCGTGGGGATCATCGGAAGAATCCATGCCCGTCATGCTGCTCGTCACGCAGCACGCGCCAGCTACGGTTCTTATGGAAGCTATGGCAGTTCGGGTAGCTACGGTTCCTCTGGCAGCTATGGCTCTTCAGGCAGCTACGGTTCCTCGGGTAGCTACGGAAGCTCAGGCAGTTATGGCGCAACCTCCTATGAAATGGGAGTCGAGACCGAGGTGGCCAGCAACTCCACCGACAGCGCGATCGTTGAAGTCTCGCTTCCAGCGGATGCTCGCGTCTTTGTCAACGACAACGCCACGACCAGCACAGGTTCTTCGCGAAGTTATGTTTCCAACGGCCTCAAGGCCGGACAGACCTATCGATACAACTTCCGTGTTGAGTACGAAGTGGATGGCCAGCCTGTCGTCAAAGAGGAATCAGTCAATCTCACCGCCGGGGACAATTTGGCCCTCTCGTTTGGCACTGAGAACACCGCTGAAGTGGCCTCGATTCCAGCCAAGACTGAGCTGAAAGTGACCGTTCCTGCTGAGGCCAAGGTCTACCTGGCCGGCGCCCCAACCGAGCAGACCGGCACCAGTCGTAGCTATTCAACCAGTAAACTTGTCAGCGGACAGATCTGGTCGGGTTACACGATTCGGGTGGAAATGGAGATTGATGGTGAGCCCGTCGTGCGGGAGGAAACCCTCGATATCGAGGGTGGCCAAACCTACGAGCTAGCATTCAATTTCGATAACCAAACAGAAGATTTGGCCGACAATTTGGCCCAGTTGACCAAGTAGAGTCAGCGACTGGCCTTCAGTTTCTTAAAACAACCCCCATTTCGGTGTTGACCGGAGTGGGGGTTTTTCTTTTGCTAGGGAGTCGAAAAGAAGCTAAACGCGGACATCTCCAGGTCACAGAGGAGAACCAATGTGAATCTCTGATTCGCCAGTTCCCTACTTTTTGTGCTTCTTTTTTGTCATTAGGCTACTTCATCCTGTAAGGAATATGTAAGTTTTCACTCTTTCTACTCTAACCCTATTTAAACTTGTTCAATTTATTTCACGGCCAATGGCTGCGTGGGACTCTACTTTTAACGATTGTTGACGATGGCGAAATTTGACCAAAAGCGAGAGTCCCAGCAGACTGCGAAGCCGCCCCAGCAGGCTCCTCGTCAGGATGCTGCTCGCTCAAACACCAACATTGGCTGGCATCCGGCATGGCGCGTTCTAGCCAGTGTTATGGTAGTGCTACATGTGCTGGCCGTCTTTTCGGCGCCTTGGGATCTCTCTACCCTGGCTGCGCTGCCGCCGGGGTATCAGGCGGGGACTGACAGTCTGGGGCGCCAACCGCAGCTCCCTCCTCTCGATAGTGAAGTCTGGCAGGAGCCAATCGTGCCGCGCGGCCTGCGCCGCTTTTTCCGTCACTATTTGAACCTGATGTATTTAAACCATGGCTACGAGTTCTTCGCTCCCGACCCTGGCGGGAGCAATATTATTCGCTACACGATTCGCGATAGTGGTGGGCAGACGATAGCCGAGGGGCAGTTTCCTGATCTCGAACAGGAGTGGCCCCGCTTGTTCTATCATCGCCACCTCATGCTCGCGGCTCAAACGGGTGACATGGGACCCGAATCGGGCCGCCATTATGCCCAGCATTTGCTCAAGGCGAATGGTGGGCAGACGATTCGTTTGGAGTGGCTCATCCACGCGTTGCTTTCACCTCAGCAGGTTGCGGACGGCACTCCGCTCGATGCTCCACAGACCAAACTTGTGCTGGCTAACATCGACGAGACCGCCGGGGCCCAGGTTGGGCCACCTCCCGGCGAGTCAGCCGTCACCATTCCAGGGAGTGGCCGCTGATGGGAGTCTTTTCCGATACTCGCGGCTATGTGGCCGAGTCTTGGCAGGCCTGGAACCGCTTTTGGTTTCGCCCGGTTGATCCCGCAACGCTCTCGATGATTCGCCTGTTGGCCGGGACGATGCTGTTTTACACGCATCTGGTGTGGTCGCTTGATCTGCAAGCCTTCCTTGGGCAAGAGGGTTGGCTCCCTGTGGAATACATCCGCCGAGTCCAGGGCGAACAGTGGTCGGTGTGGAGCGTCTATTTCTGGATCAAGCCGGTGTGGTTGCTGTGGACGGTTCATATTGTGGCCCTGCTCGTTTTCTTCTGCCTGATGTTGGGGCTCTTTAGTCGCACAATGGCGGTTCTGGGGTTTCTGTTTGCCGTGTCTTATGCCCATCGGGTGAGCCCGGGGGCATTCTTTGGCCTCGATAAGATCAACTGCATGTTGGCGATGTATCTTATGCTTGGCCCCTGCGGTGCGCGATATTCGCTTGACAGTGTGCGGCGACTCCGAAGAGGTGACACTCAAGAAGTCGCCCCCAGTACGGCGGCCAACCTAGCGATACGGTTGCTGCAAATCCATCTCTGTATCATCTATCTTTTCTCGGGGCTTGCCAAACTCACAGGAGAGAACTGGCACGCGGGAACCGCCGTCTGGTGGGCCTTAGCAAACCAGGAATATCAGTCGATCGACATGACCTGGATCGGCAACTATCCCGTGCTGATCGCACTCGCGACGCATGTCGCGCTTTTCTGGGAATTGTTCTACTGCGCATTAGTGTGGAATCGGTACACCCGGCCATTGGTCTTATGGATGGCGGTGTTCGTTCACGGAGGGATCGCCCTCTTCATGGGCATGATCACCTTCGGCCTGGCGATGTTGATTGCCAACCTGTCGTTCATCAAGCCGGCCACGGTGCGCCGCTGGGTTGATCCCGTGGCTGGTCGGGTAGGGCGGTTGCTGGGCGGCGGTCGCTAAGCTTCAAGCGGCTTGTTAGAATCTCGCTATGGCAACAGAGAAGAAACGACTAGCAATCACCATGGGAGATGCCGCGGGCATCGGTCCAGAGGTGATCGTCCGCGCGTGGTCTGACCCGCGGATTCACGCGTTTTCTCGGCCGGTGGTACTCGGACATCCCCAAATCATGCAGCAGGCCGTGGAGTTGCTTGGTGCAAAAACAGAAGTGGTCGAGGACAACTGTGAGTCGGGGCCTGCGACGATGCCCTGCTTACCTATCGGCGACGACAACGTGTTGTCCGTGGCACAAGGCACTGTGGATCCCCGTACAGGACAAGCCGCTTACGAGGCTCTGATCCGTGCAATCGACGAGACGCTCGCCGGGCGATTCGACGGGATCGTAACTGCCCCCTTGAGCAAGGCGGCCTTGCACGCGGCGGGTCATTTCTATCCGGGGCACACCGAACTACTGGCCGAGCGGTGTGGCGTCACGGATTTCGCGATGATGCTCTACCTGCCGCCGCAAGAGTTGCCCAACAGTCCTGCCGGCTTGGGAGTGGTGCATGTGACGCTGCACATGGCACTGAGTGACGTGTTTGCAAACCTGTCGTCGACGGCAATCGTCGAGAAGTGTCACCTCGCCCAACAGGTGATGCACGAGGGCTTTGGACTTGCCGCACCCAGAATTGGAGTGTGTGCACTGAATCCCCACGGCGGCGAATCGGGTCTGTTTGGCGACGAGGAATCGCGGATCATCTCTCCAGCCGTCGATCAGGCTCAAGCAGCGGGGATCAACGCAACAGGGCCATTTCCCACCGATACGCTCATGGTCCGCGCCCGCGACGGCGAATTCGATGCGATTGTAGCCATGTACCACGACCAGGGTCACATCGCGCTGAAACTCCTCGGAATGCACCGAGCTGTGAACATTACCCTGGGCTTACCCATCGTCCGCACCAGCGTGGCCCACGGCACTGCCTTCGATCGCGCCTGGCAAGGAACTGCCGAAGCGACCGGCATGGTCGCGGCGATCACGACCGCCGCAAAGCTGGCAAGAAAATAGAGATAGGTGATGAGAGGTTAGCAATTAGTCTCGTCAACGTTTATTTGTAGCGGTATCCGCAATGTCGGAGGTAGTTTCGGCATTCATGTTCGGTGAATAGATCGAGAACTCTTCCACAGAGTTCGGTTAGTTTTTCTATGGTACGTTGGGC
>NZ_SJPS01000004.1:131566-804891 GCF_007860015.1 Bythopirellula polymerisocia | reverse complement strand
ACACTGAGCCGTTTGCACGCCACGAACCATCGCGTCGGTCAGAAAATGGTCGCCCGTCCTGCGTTCGTCCTGGCCGCCTAAAATCATAAGAAATCGACTTGTTCAACGGGCTGCTAAATCGATGCCAATAAATAAGGGAAAATGAGCATCGGCGAGGGGATCGTGAGCTTCGGCAACTGTCATAGGGGGCAGTTAGAAGATGGGGCTGGATGGAGGAAGGTAGACTCGCAGTATACGGATGTGAGCGATGAACCGCAATTCAAACCGCAATTGCAGGGCAAATGACCTAAGAGGGCTAAATGAGTGACTTGACCGTAGCATCGAATTTAGCGGAGTCGGAATCGCAAATCCCGTTCTTTCTTCTAGAAGCAGTTTATCGGATAATAATTAATCGCATGCTCCTCAGGCCAGCTTTGTTCGGACTGGCTGAGTTTCTTTGTGGTCCCATTTGCTCCTGCACATTCTGATGCCTTTTCTCCTTCTAGGACAATGACTACCCAGTCACGCTGGAGATTACACTGCTTCGTGACGCCGGGTTAGGTTGTCAAAATCACCTGCTTTTTCTCCGATTATGTGAGAAAACGCGAGTTTTAGAGAACAATCAATGAGCTGAGGCGCATCGACCCTCAGCCACCCCCCCTTACGGGGGGGGTATCGGATAGAATTTAGGGATTTATTAAATTCTTGGGTAGTTGACGGAAAATAGGAAAATAATGCTTGCAATCATTGCAATCCCGTCTAAACTGCACAGTAGCGAAGGGCAGCAGAGGTCCATGCCTATGTAGAGCTCTTGAAGATTTCGCGTCGCAAGGATGTTGGCGACAGACAATCGATTGAACACAAAACAACGTAGTAACTAAGACGGGGACTGTCCTAATGATGACCACAACACGAAAAGTTCTTTCAGCACTGCTGGTGTGCGCACTCATCTCTTCATCAGCAATGGTTACCCAAGCCGGTACAATCAACCACGGCGATTTCATGGGAGCCGGGGTCGCCTATACTAGTGTGACCGAGTCTTCTAACACCGATAGCGTTCCATTGTTTGGCACTCCCGTTGTGATCGGCAATCAACTTCGTTTCTTCGAGCCAGTGGCTCTGCCGAATCCTAGTTTAGGTTTTGGTGCCTCCTCGGTAAGTGGAGCGAGTGACGTCACGGATGGGTTTCTTTCCTTCATGGTTCAAGCCAAGCCCGGCTTAGGCATTGGCAAAATCGGGTTTAGAGAAGGTGGCGACTACAGTCTTGCTGGTTTTCCTGGCGATCAAGCAAAGGTCATCGCTAACTTGATTATTCAATCGATACGAATTGATGAAGTGGACGGCGTTGCGATTGCCCCGATCTCACTCAGTGGTCTGGAATCCACGATGGCTCAACTAGGCGTCGATCCTGCTGCTGGTCCTTGGAGTAATATGAAGATGTTCAGTATCGACGCTGCACTAGCCAACATCTATCCACCTACCTCAAGTGCTACCAAGCTCACAGTTCGCCTGAATGATTCGTTGCTTGCCCTCACTCAAGGTTCAGGCATAGCAAACATTGTTAAGAAGATGTTTAATGTCGACGTTGATACTCGTATCAACGAGAACACTGTGCCAGAGCCTACTTCCATGGCTCTCGTGATGCTGGGTGTGGTTGCTTTCGCCTCCACCCGCCGTCGCTAGTCGTCTCTACGGTTATCTATCAAAGTCAAGAAGCCGTCCCTAACCGGGACGGCTTTTTTTGTTCCACTCGGAGAGCTTACCGCTTTTATTCTTGGCTAAGAATTTTCTCGATCGAGTCTAATTCACCATCGGAAAACTTGCGATTTCCCAGGCATCCGAGGTTTTGCTCCAGCTGAGCGACCGAACTGGCCCCGATCAGTACTGTGGTGACGCGAGGGTCTCGCAGAACCCAGGCGAGCGCCATCTGAGCGAGAGATTGCGCCCGCGAACCAGCGATCTCGGCAAGTTGCCGAATCTGTTGCAATCGCGCTGAGGTTAACGCTTTCGCTTGCAGGAATCCATGGGCTTTAGCTGCTCGGCTATCGCTCGGGATACCGCTCAGATAGCGATCTGTGAGCATTCCCTGAGCGAGAGGTGAAAAGGGAATACAGCCCACTCCTTCACGGCTCAGCACGTCCAGCAGGCCGTCAGATTCTACCCAGCGGTCGAACATCGAATAGCGAGGCTGATGGATGAGGCAGGGCGTTCCCAACTCACGCAGCAACCTAAAGGCCTCGGCAGCCAATTCTGAGGGGTAGTTAGAGATTCCGACATAGAGAGCCTTTCCTTGGACAACGGCCGACGCAAGAGCTCCCATGGTTTCCTCCAACGGCGTATCAGGGTCTGGACGATGGGAATAAAAGATATCGACATATTCCAGCCCCATCCTTTTCAGGCTTTGATCCAGACTCGCAAGCAAGTATTTCCGAGAGCCCCACTCACCATAGGGTCCGTCCCACATGAGGTAGCCCGCCTTGGTGGATATGATCAGTTCGTCGCGATAGGAAGCGAGATCGTCTCGCAACATTTTGCCAAAGTTTTCTTCCGCAGAACCTGGTGGTGGCCCATAGTTATTGGCCAGGTCGAAATGGTTTACCCCCAAATCAAATGCACGCAGCAAAATAGCTCTGCTGATTTCAAATGCATCAACCCCGCCAAAATTGTGCCACAAACCCAAGGAAACCGCGGGAAGCCGGATGCCACTCTTGCCGCAACGCTGATAAATCATCTCTTGATAACGCTCGCTGCTGGCATGATACATGGTTCTATCTCTAGGGTTCTAAAAAGAATCTTTTTGACAATTCAGGTTGTATTCTAGCGAGACACAAAACTCAACAACTCATGCATTGTAGAAAAAGGGGGAGATAATAGCTGCCATTGCGGTGAGAGTAATCAGACCCAAAGTGATGGTCCGAAATAGGGGCTGGGACAGACGGCTTCCCAGGGTCAGTCCGATCCAGAGCCCTGCGAGAATTGCGGGAAGCACGACAACAGTAGAGCAAACTGGAGTCCAAAACACCTCGCCGAATTGTCGCCAAAAAAACCACATCGCCAGCGGTTGACCAACTGCAGAGCAAAAAAACAAGAAGGCCCGCGACTTGTTCACTCCCCAGGTAAGCGAGTTCACGTAGATGACCAGCGGGGCTCCTCCAATTGATGCGAATCCAAGCAAAAAACCTGATAAGAAAAATGCCAGTGTCTGCCAGAACAAATTGAGACGATCACGTCGTTTGACCTTGAAACACCAGAGCAAAGTGACGATCACCAATAACAGTCCTCCCACTATCTGCTTTCCTTGAGCCGCAGAGATACGCTCAGCAAGCCAAGAAACGGTCGCCGTACCCAAAGGAATTGCCACCAGTCGCACCAGGGTGGGATAGATGAGCTCGCGAATGTCGAGGTAATCCCACAGCTTCCAAGCCCCAATTAAGTTCTGCAGGCTAGTCGAGATCAAATTGATGATTGCTGCCTCAGGGAGAGAAAAACCACAAATCACCAAGAGCGGGACTCCCAACAGACCTGATGCAAAACCCACTGCCCCCTGGATCACGCTTCCAAAAGTCATCACCAGCGCGATCAGGATGATTTCGTGTTGTGAATAGAGCATGATGCGCGCAGGTGGGTAAGTTGGCGATCGGGAAACAATCAGACCCTATTTCACGTCATTCCTTCGTCGATTTAACAAACTCACGTACTTTCTTAAGTAGGTCGTCGCTATTCCAGCCTTGGCGGATCGCTTCGGCTAGCATCTTGCGCTGCTGCAGATGGGTAAGCCGGGCCACCGCCGCGTGGGCCGACCAGGAAAGCTCTGGGTGTCGATTCTGGGGGGGAACACGGCGGGCGACTGAAGCATAGCGGCTTACCATTTCCGTGGAGAGGGTCTCACCGCATACTTCGCCAAAATCCTCGCCAAAGAGATCTTCGCCTCGATTGACCATATCTCCAATCCACCAGGGGCTCGCTCGCTGGCACCAGATCGCGAAATGCAGCGGCCCTTTCCAATCGCCCAACTGGGGTTTGCCGCTTACTTTCACATTGGCAGGTCGAAACTCAAACGGCCCGAGGGTCATTTTGGGATCAGAGGCAGGCATAAAATAAAGTTTCCGGCAAAAGTATAGAATGGGACCCGATTGCAACTTTCCCATGGATTTTACGGGCGAATCCTTGGATAATGGAAGTCTGAAACTGAACCAATAGAAGTCTCACGAAAACGCATCCTTATGGCTGATTCTCATTGTACTATGGGATCCTACCCGCAGACTCGCCTCCGCAGGCTTAGGCGAAATGACTGGTCGCGGCGTCTGGTTCAGGAAAACCACCTCTCGGTAAACGATCTGATCTGGCCACTGTTCATTTGCGAAGGCTCCTCCAATCGTGAGCCGATTCCCTCCATGCCGGGTGTCGAGCGACTGGCAATCTCCCTTGCAGTCGAAGCCGTGGGCGAGGCCGTAGCTCTTGGCATCCCCGCCGTGGCCCTCTTTCCTGCCACGCCCGCGGAGAAGAAAACTCCAGAGTGCGAGGAAGCAGTTAATGGCGAAAACTTGATCTGCCGAGCCGTGCGAGCAGTGAAGTCCGCGCATGGAGATCGGATTGGTGTGATCTGCGACGTGGCGCTCGATCCCTACTCCAGCCACGGCCAGGACGGCTTGATACGCGATGGGTATGTCGTGAACGACGAGACGGTCGCCATGCTCTGCCGCCAGGCAATCGTTCAGGCTGAAGCGGGGTGCGACATCATTGCCCCCTCAGACATGATGGATGGCCGTGTGGCGGCGATTCGTGGTGCGCTCGACGAGGCAGGATTCCTCGATGTACAAATCATGGCCTATGCCGCCAAATATGCCTCAGCCTTCTACGGCCCGTTCCGCGATGCAGTCGGTTCGTCGGCCAACCTCGGCAGCGGCGATAAACGCACTTATCAGATGGATGTAGCCAATAGCGATGAAGCACTTCGAGAAGTAGCTCTAGATATTGAAGAAGGGGCCGACAGCGTAATGGTAAAGCCAGGGATGCCGTATCTCGATATCGTGCGGCGGGTGAAAGACAGCTTTGGAGTGCCTACGTTCGCCTACCAGGTGAGCGGCGAATACGCGATGCTCTCTGCAGCCGCGGAGCGCGGGTGGCTCGATCGCGAAAAGGTAATGCTGGAAAGCCTGCTCGCCTTCAAGCGTGCCGGGGCCGATGGGATTCTTACGTATTTCGCACTGGAGGCAGCGAAGTTGTTGCACTAATAGCAAACGGATTTTGCATGCAAGTCGAAACGCTTGATTCCCGCCATCTCTCTGCTGAAGACGCGCTGGCCATTGGTCGGTTGATCGTCAAAGTTTGGCCTAAACCGGACAAAGACGAAGTTTTTCGACAGAAACAGATGCTCACCATGGGACAAGACTATCAGGGACCCGACAGTCAAGCTCCCCGCTCTTTTGTGATTCGTGAGGGAGAACACATGCTGGCCCATGCCGCAGTCATTCCGCGTATCATTGGCACCATGCAAGGAGATATTGCCATCGCCGGTCTCTGCAAGGTTTGCAGCGACCCCAACATGCGGGGTCAGGGACTCGGCGAGTTGGTCGTTCGAGGAGTGTTTGACTTGGTAGACAACGGAGTGTTTGAGTTCTCACTCTTTCAAACCACACCCCGTGTAAAGGAATTTTACGAGGGCCTGGGGGCATGCGTGACGGAAAACCGATTCGTGAACTCCCTGGCCTCGAATCCACGGGAATGTCCCTTCTGGGACGAGGTCCATATGCGTTACCCCGCAAACCGAGACTGGCCGTCTGGAGAGATTGATCTGAGAGGGCCCGGGTATTAAGCGAGCAGGATAACTGGAGCTAGAGACATGACCCTCAACCCAAAACACTCACCTCTCAACCATTCCTATGCCTGCGGCATGCCGCGCAGCTTGCTACGGACGCGACTGAGCATGGGGCCCACACTGTTGGTCGACATCCCCGTGGTACGGCTAATCTCCTGATAGGTCTTGCCTTCCAGGTGATACAAGCGGACCACCTGAGCCTCGGTGCCGCCGAGGGACTGAAGCAACCGATCCACTTCCTCTCGATCTTCAATCCGCTGTTCAACGGAGGCGTCGTTCGAGTGAGGCTCGCCAGCGAGCGAACCCAAGGAAGTGGCCTGATGTCGCTCGATGAGTTTCTTCACCACAACTCGGCGAGAAATCACCGTCAGATAGGTGGCCAAACTACTCTGGCCACGAAAGTGTCTCAGAACGGCAAAATCGTTCTCGACGAACTGAAGCATGACGTCCCCCACCAAATCGTCGCGATCGGTGGAGGCAAGGAGCACACTCCGGCAATGGGCTGTGTGATTGATGACATGGATCACCAAACCCATGAAGCGGTCGACAAAATCCTCCCAGGCGCGAGGTTTTTTTGTCAAACACCGCTCAAGCAGATTTCGATCAATTTCTGATAAAGCCACGTATCGGTGCCTCAATCACTTTCTCTCGGGGGAAGAAAAGTAGCAATTGCCCGGTAAAGCGAACAGGCCAATCGGTTGCCCCACCGACATCAGGTCCTGGCAAACTACCCCAAAATGCCAACCTATTGTCTTTCACAGTGAAAACTAGCCAACCGTTCAACCGGACTGCAAATCTGCTGGACCGCGTATCCTTCAATTCTAAATAGCCAGAAATGACGGAGCAAGCCGAAGGTCACTCCAACTGAGTGAAACTTGGTATTTCTAGAGATTTTTTGGCAAACTATCCGCTTGACAGCGGATTTACCAAGTGGGTAAATAGCATCTTGGATTATGGCAAAAGAAGGGCAAAACCGTGTTCCCAGATAAACACTTGTCATTCTGTAGCCGATATTTGTATCATTCCTCTAAGAAGGGGTGCTTTTAGCGCTTCATTTGCGAGGAGCTCCCCCATTGAGTATCCAACAGGTACCGCGACCACGTTGGTTTGAGCGACGAAAAGGAGAATTTCTGAGATGACGCATGTAGTTTGCGAACCTTGCTTTGCCTGCAAGTACACCGACTGTGTCGTGGTTTGCCCCGTAGAGTGCTTCTACGAAGGTGAGCAGATCCTGTACATTCACCCCGACGAATGCATCGACTGCGAGGCATGCGTTCCCGAGTGCCCCGTCGAAGCTATCTTCCATGAAGATAACGTCCCCGAAGAATGGGCCGCCTTCACAGAGCTCAACGCCGAGATGGCACCCCAGTGCCCGGTGATCACCGAAAAGAAAGAGCCGCTGGCGGACAGTTGAGCGTGACTTGGTTGGCGGCGCCGGTCATGTACTTGGTTGGCGGCGCCGGTCATGTGTTGGCGGCGCCGGTCCTGTTAGCCGCGCCGCGCCTGCCGAGTCTCACGAGTCAGAGCGAAGCGCGAGTATGCGCGAACTCAATTCCTCTGGTTGCCAACGCAATTAACTCGCAGACTCGAACAAGCCGTACGCAGTTCCGACATTTAGGTCCAAATGTTGGTTTGTTGTGCGGTGCCTGCGATTTGTAGAAATGCCCCACAGTCAATGTGGAAAATATCTCGCCGTCAGCGAATCAAATATTATTCGACGTTTTCCCCACGAGCTATCAGCACGTGACACTCGGCTGTGGGAGTTTTTTGCTGGCAACTAGTCTGCGTCGTCCTGCGCCCTTGCAAACTCCTTGGCACGCTGAGCAGTCCCAAGCTTCTCTCGCCACTGGTCGGCTTGTTCGGTGTCACCGCGCGCTTGGTAGAATTGTACAAGCCGCTGCAGGCTTTCATTGATGCGGGGTTTGTCATCGAACGGAACTTCCTCAGCTTGTTCCAAGAGGCCATGGCCACCGGCCAAGAGCAATGGCTCGGCCTCGTCGAGTTGCTCTTGCCCTAATAACGCAGCGCCCAACGTTGCTTGGGCTTCAGCCACCATCCAAGTATCGTGCAGATGCTTTTCACGAATGGAAAGGCTTTCGCGGGCAAGCGTCTCTGCCTCGCCCCAGTTTTTTAGCTGAATCAGACCACGGGCTACCTCCAATAATTCGCTGGCCAATAGGACACCTTCCGTAGGCAGTTCGCGACGAGAGAGCACAATGTTGGCATGGAGCTGTAAGAGTGCCTTTTCCGGCTGATCGAAATCTAGATATATGTGAGCGAGTTCGGCACCCACAAAGCGCAGCCGACGCTCCTCTTTGGCGCGTTCGTAGATGTCTTCGAGTTTGGCAAGCGAGTCATCAGCCCCGATCAGTTCGTACTCTTGGATGGCGAGATTCGCTTGGGCTTCGAGTAACCGAGGGTCGTCCGCGGGGAGCTCCTTCTGCAATGTGGTTAGAAGAGCTGACAACACCTCTCGAGCTCGTTTGCCATCACCGCTTCTTCGATATGCATTCGCCAAATCGGTACGCGTTTTGGATCGTTTTTCGTGAGTCGGTCCGTAGAATTGTTCCAGCTCGGGTACAACGTGTTCCAATAGCTCGATTGCCCGCTTGTGATGGCCGATTTGGGAGAGACAGCGTCCCAAATCAGCCCGCGCAGCGAGGCCCTGGTCTGTCGATAATCCACCGCTGTTGTTGTAAGCAGTCAGTACCTGATCAATTCTTTCGGCAGCGGCTAAAATAAGCCCCATACTCTCATCTACGTGGGCTTTTTCATGAGTGGCTCGAATTCTTATGCGATGACTATCTTCCAATGTGTTCTCAGCCTGCTTCAGGGCCTGGTCAGCAAAGGCCGCAGCAGTTTCAGGTTCTTCAGCTTTGATTAGGATTTTTGTGAACATATATCGGGTTGTGATGGTTTCAGGATGCTCATCCCCGTAGATTTGAGATTTCAAGATAATTGCTTCGCTGCACAGTTTTTTCGCTTCATCATGCCGACCTACATCTGAATATGCAAATGCCAGATTGTTTGCCGCAATCGGCGTAAGAATGTCTTCGTGCCCCCTGGTACGCACTAGCGTTTCGTAGCTACTCTCAAACAACGCAAGTGCTTCTTTGAATCTACCGGCCAGACTGTATGCATTGGCTAGACCATTCTGTGCGGTCAATGTTTCCACATTGTTGGCTCCGCTTTCCTTCAACCGAAGCTCGTACCATTCACGTGCAATCCGAATGGCCTCTTCGTGTTGGCCCGTGTGCGAATAAGCCTTTGCCAACCAGTGTTGCGGATTATTTGACGTATGATGGCTGGAGTCTAGAAGTCTTTCAAGAATGGGGATAGCTGCATTGTATTGCCCCTTCTTGACAAGCAAGGCAGCCAGCGCAGTTTCGGCTGGCCTCACCCATGCAGAATTTTGATCTCCCTCTTTGCGGCCTAAATCGACTGCTCTCCTAAAAAGCTTTTCAGCAGTTTCATAGTCATCGAGGTTTCCAAATATCGTCCCAAGATAAAACAAGATCTGCCAATGACTTCTGCGGGAGCCGGAGAATCTTGATAGAGCTTTTTCAGCAGCACGGTCCAATGCTTCTCGGACGGTTAGGACGGGTTTGGGAGCGTATCCGTTATTGTCCTGAATTGTGCTAGATGCTTGTCCAAGAACGTCGTAAACAAGAAAATCCTGTACCGCATCGGAATCTTTTACAGCTTTCTCGGCATATTCACGCTGCTTTGCTTCCTCCTTGCGAGCTTTAGACTCCTTATCAGCTGCCTTCTTCGCCTCTTTTGCAGATTGCTGAGCATTCAGATTGGCTGCTTCTGCTCTGTCTCTTTCGACAGACGCCCGATGCATACCCCAACTTAGTGCGGCAATGCTAATAAGTAAGCCTGCCAGCGAGACTGCCAACAGGGCAACAAGCGATCGGTTGCGTTCCGTAAACTTCTTTAGCAGATAGAGCTTTGCAGGTGGACAAGCTTCGACCGGTTCATCCTGCAAGTACCGTTGGACATCGGCCGCCATGGCGCTCGCTGATTCGTAACGCCGCTTTCGATCCTTCTCCAAAGCTTTCATAACGATCCAGTCGAGCTCGTCACGCAATTCCAGCTCTACGTGCTTGGTTTCCTTGGGCGAGCTGGTCTTGAGAGTCGACTCCACCGCGTGGAGCGTGCTTAGTCGAGTGCTGGGCCGCGGTGGCACCTCTTCGCAAATGATTCGTCGCGCCGCATCGATCCCCGCCTGAGCCAAGGTTTCCCGATCAAACGGGGTGGTGCCCGTCAAAAGCTCATAAAGCAAAACGCCCAGTGCATAGACGTCGCTCCGAGTATCAACGTCCAATCCACTCAATTGAGCCTGCTCGGGGCTCATGTAGAGCGGTGTCCCCACCAGTTGCGAGAATTTCGTGAACAGCGTCTTCGCGGTCAGCTCCTGGTGCAGCGCCTTGGCCACGCCAAAATCGATGACCTTCACCACAGGCTCGCCGTCATGATCGCTGACCATCACGTTCGAGGGTTTCAGATCGCGGTGGATGATGCCTTTTTGATGAGCATGTTGTACGGCCTGGCAGACTTCAGTAAACAGGCGCAAGCGATCTTCGAGCCCCAACTGCTGTTGCTGGCAGTAATCGGTAATCGGCACGCCACGGACCAATTCCATGACGAAGTAGGGCCGTCCCTGGTCGGTTGTGCCTGCATCGAGCACGCGGGCAATGTGGGGATGGTCCATCATCGCGAGCGCTTGCCGCTCCGCTTCGAAGCGAGCGATCACTTCGCGGCTATCCATCCCGGGATTAATCACCTTCAAGGCCACACGTCTTTTGACCGGCTCCAACTGCTGGGCCATGTAGACTGTGCCCATTCCCCCGTGACCAATTTCCTCGAGCAATTTGTAGCGATCGATGACGGGGTGTTCCGCGACATCGAAGTGGTCGCAGGTAGCTGCCAATGACTCCCCATCTTTGAGTCTATGAGCGGCCACCAGCGGATTCAACTGCTTCACGGCATGTGAAAAGAGATTGCTATGATCCTGATTGCAGGCGGATAGCAGCTTTTCCACTTCGGTGTGCAAAGTTGGATTGTGTGTGCAAGAGTGCTCAACGAACCGTGAGCGTTCTACTTCTGACGTTATCTGCAACGCGGCCAGGAAGATTGATTTGGCGGAATTTTCTGCTTTTGAGGAACCACTCATTTGCATTTCCATCCCGCGGGAAACACTGTGAGCATGTAAGCTCCTAGGATAATTACCTGACTCATTGTGTGCTTTTGTCCTGGAGAATATGGAACTTCAATTTATGAAGCTCGATGAACTCATCTTATTCTTGTCCTCGTGGACACGCAACAAATCAACGGATTTGCAAAATCTCCTAGAAGTCGAGATGGGCGGCTCCACGTCCCGCTAATCAGAAAACCTTGATACTACGGCGCGAAACGATGACAAGTCCACTGAAACCTAAGAGAACCAGGCAAGTTGGTTCGGGAACAGCAACGACATTGATACTGGCAGCCACTTCCGGCCGGAGGACGAGAAATGTGCTGCCTGAGTTGGTAACGAGTGTAGGCCAACCTGTCGCATCTCGATCGGTCAACTCACGTGCGCCATTGAAGAGCGATCGATTCGGATCGCTCGGATCGATCAGGTCGGCGATGGCGATTGGTCCGTTACTGGCACTCCAGTCCGCGTTCCACAAGGAGTCCGTGGAGTAGTCCGGCAGCAGGAAGTCGCCGTCGCTGTTGGTCATGGCATATAACGAGTCGGTCACATTCGCGCCAGGAACTTTTACGATGGCCGAATCGTCCTGCCGCCAAATCGCCGCATAGGTGTTGCTCTTCCCTTTACCCTTGGCACTCTGGACAGAAATGGATAGCTGGACATCGCCGTCGTCGTTTATGTCGATAGCCGGCGCTATACTCGACACGCTATGGGTACCGGCGCTGTCGCTGAACAGGGGGACGCCAAGTTGGAGTGCCTCGTAGCTCGACCCGTCTAGTTTCGTACGGAAAATCCATTCCTGACCACCATCTTGCGCGACGCCCACCAAGGTCGCGACACCGTTTGCATCTTGGTTCGTGATTTTGAGGTTATCGAAGCTGCCATCATTAATATCGAGATGGCCAATACCCAGTACGGCGAAGTCAATCTCCACAGCTGCTCCCGGGGCGCTCAGGTTGCCGACGTACACTTTGTCGGGATAGCCGCCATTCGGCCCACGCTCGGAAAGGACAGCGAAGTCGCCCTGATCGTTCACCACGTTTACTGATTCGCGGTCCGCAAGCGGATCGAACGGCCCCAGGACCTCGAGAGTCGGTGTGGGGTCGTAAATGTTGCGAATGACAAAGGGACGCTCTGTAATGTTTTCAGTCGCGCCGTCGGGCTCCAAGTTCCCTACGATCGTACCCACATTATTAATGCCGATGGCTGAGCGAGTGTGCCAACCGTTGGGGATGCTAGAGACACCCAGAATCGGATCGTCGAGATAATAAGCCTGCGTCGTGGAAATCCCGGGTAGGTAGGCGAAGGAACGGCGTCCTAGCCCTGAGTCGTCGATCGTATTCCATCCAACTACTGCGGCGTCGTTGTTATGGTCCATATAGATGTAGCCCCCGTTGGGCGTGATCACGGGGGTAATCGTATAGCGGATGTTTGGCAACGGTGGCGGATTTCCACCACCGGGCTTGCCGCCGTTTCCACCTTTACCGGCAAAGCACACATTGGCGGCTGTAAGCCCAAGTACCAGCGAGAGAGTTAAACAAATGACGGTCTGATAGTTCTTGCGAAGGGTCATCGTTGTTTCCTTTCTTCTAGATTGATCAGTAACTCAGTTATGGTTGCGCCCACCGAAGCAACAGGATGCTCCCAGGACTAAACCCAAAAGTGCGAACGAAGGCGGCTCAGGAACGGTTAACAACAAGCTATGCAAGCCACCAGCGGAAACTTGCGTGATTGTTCTGCTACCGAGGTTCGATACATCGATGGGTGTAGCGATAAAGGTGTCCCCCACGGTGGTACCCAGTCCGGTTTGCCCCCAGTGTTCGTTCCTTCCGAAAGAAAACGCCGTGCCATCGTCGGCCAGGAGTAGGCTGTGATCGTCCCCAGCAGATACTTCGACGATTTTCTTGCCAGCTAGATTGGTAGAGTCAATTGGAGTAGCAACGAGCGCCGTCTGGATAACTGATCCGAGCCCAGCTCGGCCATTGGCATTGTCGCCAAATGAGAAAACCGTACCGTCGTCGGCTAGGAGAAAGCTCGTGGCATCAAATGCCGAGATCTGCACGATCTTTTTGCCCGTTAGATTCGAGGTATCGATCGGGGTTGGAAACAAAGCATCAAAATTAGTCGTACCCAGGCCAGTCTGGCCCCCTCCGTTATCGCCAAATGAAAACACCGTCCCATCATCCGCCAATAGCAGGCTGTAACTGTTGCCAGCAGATACCTGGACGATCGTCTTGCCGTTGAAATAGGAACTGTTGATGGGGGTAGGAATTAGAACATCGTTATCCGTACCCAGGCCGGTCTGTCCATGGGTGCTACGGCCAAAGGAAAAGACCGAGCCGTCGTCGGCTAAAAGCAGGCCGTGATGCGATCCTGCCGAGATCTGAGAAATTGCTCTATTCTGTATGTAGGTCTTATTTATTGGCGATGCGGTCGGCACTTCACTTACATTGGTCCCCACTCCTGCTTGTCCGGCGCTGTTGTCACCAAACGAAAAAACGTCTCCATCTTCGGTCAATAATAAGCTAAAAGTTCCCCCAGTCTCTACCTTGGCAACCGTTTCGCCAACGAGGCTCGACATGTCTATCTCAGTGGGGCTGAATGTATTGCTCTCAAGATCTGTCAGCCCGAGCCCTGTACGACCGTTAAAGTTCCAACCAAATGAGTACACTGCACCATCGTCGCCAAGGATTAGGCTATAGGCAGAACCGGCAGAGACTTGTTTGATAGCATTTCCATTGAAATTTGGCGTAACTATGGGAGTCGCAGATGCCGTCGCATACGTTGCGACACCGAGTCCCGTATTACCTCTTTCACCATCGCCAAACGAGAATGCACGACCCGCATAGGATGGAGCAGGAATTGCAAACGAGGCAAATAGGACGAAAAAGAGTGCCGGTGTCAAATTGCGATCAATTCCGGCTAATCGCGGTGGAATTCTGAGATAGTGCATGGATTACTCCGGGGCTTGGTAAATGCAAGTTTTTTCGCAGGGACTCGTTAAGAAGTTGAGCGAGGTGAGTGGCTCGCAGTCGACCTCTAAGTAAACATGCGGATTCGGATACGAGCATGTCGGCAACAAAATTCCAGAAAAGCTGAAAAACTTTTCTAGCTGCCCGAGAGGTGTAGGTTGATAGTTGCAAAGATTGCGGATAGAGCCGGTAGTTTCGCGAGAAACTGGGCGAGCAAGAAAAGTCGCAACTTCAAGTGATTACTTGACTTAAGCGACTGAGCCGTCGAAATGGACTGCAAACCAGCTGCGAATATAGTCCCAGTGGCCATAAGCCACGTCGCGAGTCATACCCAGCAGCCGCCCCGCCTCGGCGACCGACGAACCGGCAAAGAGCACCAGCTTCAACATTTCGGCGGACTCGGCATCCGAAGCCTCCAGCCGCTCGATTGCTTCGTTCAAATCAATTAGCATCGCTGGGTCAGCGGGCAGGACAGCTAAATCGTCGCTGGCAGCATGACGCTGTAAATCTCCACCCCGTTTAGTGGCCAACTTCTGGCGGGCATGATCGATCAGTATACGCCGCATAGCCTCGGCCGCGGCAGAGAAGAAGTGCGCGCGGCTATCCCAGTGGCGGACCGTGTCGGTATCCACTAGCCGCACGTACGCCTCATGCACCAGGGCCGTCGAGGAGAGCGTATGGTCGACGCGCTCGTGGCTCATCTTCGCCGTAGCAAGCCGGCGCAGTTCGGCGTAGACCGCTGGAAAGAGGTCGGCACTTGCTTCGGCGCGACCCTCTTGGATTTGTTGAAGGATAAGCGTGACGTCTTTCATAGGACTCAGTGTATTAGGCCTTCCAGCGAAAATCCACACTTTCTCTGCAAAGATAGGATAGAGATAGGTTGACGGCAGAGCCGGCAGCAAAACGATGTAAGCTCCCAACCGTCTCATTAGATAAGTTACTGCCGTCGCGATTCCCATATCCCGGGCAAATAGAGGATAGAGGATAGAGGCTAGGGGAAATGTGGTTTGTGATTGGTGATTGGTGATTGGTGATTGGTGATTGGTGATTGGTGATTGGTGATTGGTGATTGGTGATTGGTGATTGGTGATTGGTGATTGGTGATTGGTGATTGGTGATTGGCGATTGGACATTATTCCTCACTCATCGCTTTACTCCCCTCAGTGGTCTCTGTGAACTCGGTGGCAAAAAATCTTCCCCCAGCCCCCAGATCCTAGCCCCCCCAAAATCTCAATCTCCCTACTGACTAGCGCCTAGCAACTAGCGTCTCGCGCCTGTCCACGGTCTGGCCCAAAAATCGTTGTAGATTTCCAACACACCAATCACGATAATGGTCGTAGCTCACCCACCAGGCAAGCTCATTGATAATTAAGAAATGTAGTGGTTAGTGGTTGGCCAGATCGGTTGGCGCTTGGTCTGCGCGCACGACGCGCGTCGGTGCGTGAGTCGAGACTTGGGACGAGTTGCCGGAGTTATCACCACCACGATGCTTGTCCAGCTTTGTCACTCAGAGCGGGGGGGAATTGCAAAGTCGAAAACTTAGCCAACTAAAAAATGGCCACAGAGATCGCAGAGATCTCAGAGCACAGAAAACAAGGAATTCT
Source organism: Bythopirellula polymerisocia (assembly GCF_007860015.1). Taxonomy (GTDB): domain Bacteria; phylum Planctomycetota; class Planctomycetia; order Pirellulales; family Lacipirellulaceae; genus Bythopirellula; species Bythopirellula polymerisocia. The sequence goes on along the minus strand of NZ_SJPS01000004.1, from coordinate 789,318 downwards.
CTGTGTTCTCTGTGGCTATGCTATTTTTGGGTTTTCTGACTTTGCAGTTTTCCTGACTCAGAACGGGGTTTTTTTCTAAAAACTCCGACCCGTGGACCTTGCTGGTAGATACGCAAGTCTTGATCCGATAAGGATTTGAATCTCGCCAGCTCGCTGATGAAAGGGGGAGTTTTTTATTATTTAAAAAAGTTTCGCGAAGAAATACCTGAGTCGTGGCACCATCCAAGCTCAAGCTGCGCGCTGATTGCGAGCTGAGTGTCGAAGGGATGCATACCAACGCAAAACGTGGGCACAAGAATCGCTGTTCCCAGCGCGGCCTGTGGCCACAACCAAAACACTTGGAACATGAGGTCCCCAGAGGCGACTCGCCGTGGCGAGAAACTGAGACAACAGAGTGAAAATAGGAATGGTTGAGAGGAACACTAATCCTCGCTGATCTTCACTAATCTGATTAGCGCAGATTAGTGTTCCTGCAACCTCTTTCATTCCCTCCGTTACAACTATGACCTCCTGTTCCATAAATCTGTGCAAGCTGCGAAGATTTGAATCAATAGAGCCACAGAGAACACCGAGAGCACAGAGAATTTTTTATTATTCAGTATTCTGAAATCTCTCTGAACTCTGTGGCTATGTTTTTGTTGGCTAAGTTTCGCTCTCTACATTGAACCCTTTGGTGCTGCGCTGATCTTTGACAATCGAACCGTATATGTGTCGGCGAACAGCTTCGACACGGCTAGAGATCCGTCGAAGCTCGCCTGGCCTTAGATTGCCCGAAGCTTTCACTTTTTGGCCTCGGGGAGCCGGGGTTTTGTTTTACAAAACTCACCAAACTCGGCGACCCCCGCTACGCCGCAAACCTCAACACCATAACGCTTTACAGAAAATCAGACCCTCAAAAAAGGAGGGGGTTTTGTTTTGTAAAAAAAGTTTTTAACAGAATGACAAAAGGGAAAGTCCCATCCAGCGCCCAACCTGCGCGAAGGAACCGCTTCGCATGCCGGAACTGCGCACGGCTCGTTTGCAGCCTACCAACCTACACCGCCCCCTGTCCCCCATCCTCTCCTCCGTGCCATCGGTGCCCTCTGTGGTAAAATTCTTCCTGCGATTCTTGTAGAAATTGTGCCACCCGATCTGTTAAGGTGCAGGTCGAAAGTCAAGAGCTTGAATGTATGGCCCTAGACACATGACTCTAGACTCTCAGCTACCCCGCAACCCCAAAAAGTGTGCCGGCGTACCCTCGAAAAAACACGCGGCCAACATGACCAAGTTGCCAAGATGACCAACTTGAGATCTGCTGAGCCAATTTCCGTTAAGACTCGGGCGGTGATAGCACTCCGGTAAACCAGGTGGCCAATCTTCCATTGCTTTCTCTGCTGGCTTGTCTTTGAGGTTTTGCCGTTTTGGGATAGAATTGACAGCGATTCGCAGCAAACGCGTTTTTAGGAGTTGATCGCCCCGCTGCTTTTGAGCCGCCGGGCAGTTTTAAGGAAAGGATTTCGGACATGGTCACAGGACTTGTGTTCTTGCTCGTCTCAGGGATGGCAGTCGTGTGTGGTTGGCAACCGATGCCAGATGGCAGTGCCAGTTACGAATGCGTCATCCAACTGGAACCTGAATTGGTCAGTACTCTCAAGGGAGGCGATTCGATCCCGCTTTCCGTGGACGTTCCCGATCATGTGCGACCCATCAAGCGCGTACGCATTGTCGTCGGATCTGGGAGTGTTCCCCAACAGAACCTCGTGACCAACCTCAAGCCGTGGCCGGATGATGATTCGAAAGAATCCCGTGAGGGAATTGTCGAGGCACAATACACTTATCCCAATAACACCGGCGACAACCGATATGCTTCTCAACCGGCGGTTACGCAACCTGTGCTGCCGCCCAGCGAGAATCCCTTGAGTTCGCAAGAGGCCTTTGCCCGTTCGTTGCAAAACGGTGGACAAGCAGTGCGCGAGGCAGCTACTCAAGCGACCCAAGATATCTTGCCCCCTGATCCGGGCCGTAGTATCTCCGATGCAGTGGATCGCACGGGGCAGCAAATGAGTAGTCAGGTAAGAAACGTGGGCGAGACGGTCAACTCGAACATTCGCCAACTGTTTGGTGGAGAACCAGCCGGCGGTATCGCTCAGGGATCAACCTCCCAGGATTCGCAGATATTGCCACCCGGCAGTACGCCCACAGCGGACAGCAATGTTCGCAGCGGCCTAGCAGACAACGGCCAAACCATTTTGCCTCCTGGTGGAACTCAACTTCAGAACAATCGAAGCACTGCCCAGCCATCGGGCGTGAGCCCGGGAGGAGATTGGCAATCGCGAACCAGTGCTGCGCCTAATCCTACCTCAAGTGATTCTCGTCGCATGACAAACAATGCGGTACCTGGCGTCGATTCGTCGCGCTTGGGCAATCAGAATTTCAGTGCAGGCCAGGGGGCGACAGGCAACAGCTCGCCGGGTGGTTCGGCACCGGCCTTTAATTCGAGAAACTCAAGTGTCATTCCTCAAGGCCAACGATACCCTGACTCGATTCCAGCTCCCGAGAGAGATAGCTTTGATCTTGCCGACAACCGGAGCAGGACCCCGGCAAGTGACGAACCAAAAGAATCAGGACTGAGCTTTCCGGACTTCACTCCCACTGTGAGCAGCGATTCAGGATCAGCCAGGCCTGCCACGCAGCCTCTGCAGGGGCAGTCGTCTGTTCCAGAGATTCGCCGGAACATGCTAAACGTGCCAGCCGATGCTGAATTGCGAGGTGCCAATGGCCTGCCGATCGCTCAGCAGAATCCCAACTCAACACCCCCTGCGGGCAGCCAAGCGACAACGCCGCCAACCAATTTTGACTGGAACACCCAGGCTGAACCGCAATCGCAATCGCCACAGCCGGTGGTTCAGGCGGGTGCCAATCCTGCGCCTATGTTCCCACTCTTATTGTCGTGGGTGCTGTTGAGTGGGTCAGGGGCGGGGAATCTCTATTTGTTCTGGAGTTATCTGGATATTCGCAACAAATATCGCGATGTGCTCTATGATGCATCTCGCAAGATATCAGGTCGGCATGGAAGGGATTCGTGAATCTTCGAGTTTGCCATTATTCTCGCAGGCGGGAATCCAGGGTCTCTTGGTTCCCGCGTGAGCTAGAATGACGTTCTGTGGCACTTGCCGACATACGCAGGTTCTGACTAAAATAGCAGCTTCATCCAATCGTTGGGTGATCTAATGAATTCAAGCTTAAATTGGAGTATTTGTGGGAACAAAGAAGTCTGGAAAAGGGCGGCGTAAGCTGGGCCGCAAGAAACGTCGCATGCGAGCCAAGATTCGGCATCGCAAGAAATAGCCTCTCGCTCGGGATCGTTCAGATCACCAGCTCTCTCTTGATGCGGTCAGTATTCGCGGAGTAGCCTGCGCGCGAATAGTTTTATCCCTTCATGCCCGTCGTGGCGATGCCGCTGAGGAATGCGCGCTGCAGGACGGCGAACAGCAGGGCAATCGGCAAGGTGAACAGCACAGCCGCCGCCAGCAACAGGTTCAGCTCGCTCGAGTGGGAGCTGATGAACTGCTCCAACCCATATGCCAGCGGAAATCGCTCAGGGTCGTTCAGGTAGAGCAGCGGCCCCCCGTAGTCGTTCCAAGTAGCGACGAATTCTAACAACCCGACTGTCAGTAGTGCAGGTTTGCAAAGGGGCAGCATCACACGCATCAGGATCCCTACTTCGCTGCAACCATCCAGCCGAGCAGCATCGATCAAGGACTGCGGAACTGTTAGAAAGAACTGCCTTAAGAGAAATATGTAAAACGCTTCTCCTAGAAATTTGGGGACGATCAGCGCACCCAACGTATCGTACAAGCCAAGTTCGCGGATCACTAGAAAGCGCGGCACCATCGTCACTTGCCAAGGGAGTAGCATCGTTGCGATCAGCACTGCAAAGAGCACATCGCGACCTGGCCAGCGCAAGCGAGCGAAGGCATACGCCGCAAGGCTGCAGGAAATGAGCGTGCCCACGACATTGCCAACACACAATATTAATGTGTTGGCCAGGTAACGAAAAAATGGAATCGCTGTAACGGCATCACTGTAGTTCTGCCAACGAATCGGACTTGGCCACCAGGAGTAGGGTTCGGAAGCCATCTGCTCAGGTGTCTTCAGAGACGTAAGCACCAACCATAATAAGGGCGCAGCCATGAGGGCAGAAAACGTCACAAGACTCAGAAATCCCAACCAACCGGGAGTGCGATTATTCATCAACTACCTCCCGAAGTCGCTGACGAACTCGCTCTGCAGCCGCTTGCAATTCCTTTTGCGGATCGGCACCGCGATACATGACTTGTTGAGCGGCGCGCACGACTTCCTGGTAATAGAATGAGCTCACTGGCAAATTTGGAACGGGACGTTGATATGGGCTCGCAGCAAGTGAAACAAACTCACGCAACAAGGGCTGTTCTTGTAGCTCTTTTTGGTACGGTGCTTGATCAACGATTTCTTGAGAAGCAGGAATCCATCCGCCAGCGGCGCAGGCCTCAGCGGCCCCGACTTCATTGCCCGAAAATCCCATCCAATATTTCATGAATTCCCAGGCCCCTGGCTTTTGGCGGGCACCTTGCGGCACGACAAAAAAGTTACCGTTCACCCACCCGGCGTTTGCAACACCACCCGGGGGAGGTGGAAGAGGGACGACGGCGATCTCGTCAGCCTGAGTACCGTTTCGTTCTGCGGCATCAGCCGCCTCTGCCACATCGCGAATCCGCCACTGGCCATCCATCACGACTGCGTAGCGGCGATTAGCCAACAGTGGAAAAGCAGCACCGGTGAGGGCTTGTTCTCCCGATCGAAACGCGGCAACTTCACTGGAACCGTATCGACGACTAAAGTCCGCCATCCAGGAGAGGGCAGAGATGATTTTGGGATCGTCGGCAGTGATCGTTCCCGCAGGATCGGAGAACTGCCCGCCGAACACGATCCCCCACGCCCACAATCGCCGCGGGTCAGGCAGATAACCCATCTGGTTGCGTCCTAGGGAATCTGCCGCAGGCGAAATGGTCTCGGCAATGTCATCCAAATCTTCGAGTGTCGCTGGCAGTTGTAAGCCATGTTCATCGAGCAAAGTGCGGTTGCAATACAGGGCACGAATGTCGAGGCCGTTGCAAAGGGCAAATAGCCGACCATTTACGGCTCCTAACTCACGGGCCGCTGGAAAAAGCCACTTATTTAATCGCTGGATTTCGTCTGGAGGGGCCAACTTGTCGAGTGGGGTGAGGATTCCATGATGTGCCCAATCGCCAACCACAGGATCGTCATGATTGAGCAGGTCCGGTGGGTCACCACCGGCTACGCTCAACAGGAACTTGACGTCAAGATTCGACCCCGCCATGGCTATGGGACGGACCTCATAATGATCTTGTGACTCGTTGAATCCTTTGACAATTTGTTCGACGATGGGTCGATCGCGTCCACCCCAGAAATGCCAGAAGACTACCTCGGTTCGTTCAGCAGCAATTGCCAAGCTTCCCTGAAGAGTTCCTATTGTCACCACAATGATTGCAGCGATAAACAGTCGTCTCATGGTTTGGTCCATGAATTACGCCCCTCCTTGATGATGCACCCAGCGATGCGACGTGCGAAAGAGCCAGATTGTAATCAAGAGGATGATCACGAACAGCATCCACGCAACCGCCGAGGCATAACCCAAGTCGAGTTCTTTGAACGCCGCAAGGAATAAATGGAGTGAGAGAGTTAGGGTTGCACCTGCGGGGTCCCCTTGGCCATCACTGACGATGTATATCTGGGTAAACGCTTGGACTGAGTGGATCAAGCCGACAACAACATTGAAGAAAATCACAGGTGTGAGCATGGGAAGTGTCACATGCCAAAATTGCCGCCAACGGCCGGCACCATCCAATTCCGCGGCTTCATAGAGCTGCGGAGGTATGTCGGCGATAGCTGCCAGATAAATCACCAATAGATTTCCGACGCCCCAAACTCCCATGAGCACCAGTCCGTCCTTCGATCCAACAATTCGCCCGGCATGGTCTTCAGGCCAGGCGGGGGGCCAGAACGCAGAACTGGTGCTCTTAAACCAGCCTTGAGCGGGGATACCAAGCTTCAGCAGGATCTCATTGATCATGCCTTGCTGGGGATCTAACAGGACTATCCAGAGGACACAAGCAGCTACTATCGGAACAACTGATGGCAAATAACAGATTGTACGAAATACGGCCCTACCACGAACCTCCCAGGAAAGCATCACTGCCAATAGAACACCTAATACTACAGACAAACTGACACTCAAGATCGCAAAATAGGTGGTGTTGAAAATCGCCTGCGCCAAGGTTCCGCCTGAGAAGAGTTCTGTAGAGATTCGGCGATAGTTTGCTAGACCCACCCACTTTGGGGCGCTAAGCATGTCGTAGCGGCAGAAACTCCAATAGAGCGATGCGAGAAATGGATATACTGTCAGCACAGTAAACCCAATAAGCCAAGGGGTTGCCATCCAGTAAGCAGCCTGCATTTCGCTTTTCGAACTATTACCGTTCATGTGCGGAAGCCAAGGCTCAGTTGTTGTTGATGTATTTGGATCTAAGGACTTGGCATCTCATCCCAGCGAGCGAAGGAACTTTACTGCATTGGCAAAGTCTTCCACAGTTTGTGCGGAGCCATTCCGCTCGATGGTTACCCACCCTCGGTATTCAAACTCTTCAAGGTTTCCCAGCAAGGCTGGAAAGTCCGCAGAACCTCGGCCAAGTTCTACCTCGATATTTCGGTCGGCAGAAAAGTCGCGCACGCTGTCTACGGCATGGACATGGGCAATGTGTTGCCCAAGCGCAGACACAAATTCGGTAGGAGAATGTCCCTCTGCCATCAGGTTTACGGGATGTAAGTCTAGCGAGAGTGTTCCTTCCGGAAATGAGCCGACAAAATCCGCGAGTTGAACACAACTATCAAAACCGGCCCGAGCAGCCAACTGAACTCCTAGTCGCATGCCATGTGTCGTCAACGTACCGATCACATCGGCCAGTGTTCCCCAATCAGAGCTCTCTGGATTGACCGGCAGTCGGCCCAGATTACAGACCAAAACTCTCGCCTGGAGTGACGAAGCGAGTCGCATGGCATCCAAGGTAGCTGAAACACGGCGATCCAGGTCGGCAAGGTCTGAATATCCACGTCGTGTGGGAAAGGCCAGCGAACCGACCCGCAAATTCAGATCATCAAGCATTTTCCGCAATTGACGCAGCCCCGTGTCCGAAATATCAGAGGGCAGAAGTTCACTGCGGGCATCGAATTGCACTCCGTCGCATCCAATCGACGCAGCAGTATGCAATGCTTTCTTGAAAGACTGCGCAAAGCACCGAGTTTGTGCCGCGATTCGAAATGTCGTCACTTGTTAGATTCCTTTCCAGACCGAACCCAATATCGCATGGTTAGGGAGCATCTCCCCCGACTTGATTGAAAATCTATGATAAACGCCATTGCCTGGTTAATGCTATGCTCTGCACTCGTTGCTCCGTCTTCCGAGCAACGGCACGTCGACGCTGTCGAGATATTCTACTGTGATTTCTCGAACAATGATATTAATTATGATAAATGGCCCGACGGTTGGAAGCGTAGTTACGGCCCGAACAAGCCTCACTTCGTCGAAGTGGAGATGCAGGAAGACGCAACGGCAGTAGCGGGAAATTGCCTCACCATGAAGCTTAATGGTGGTGGAGCACTCATCAGTAGCCCGGCTGTAGCCATTTCTGACAACTTTGGCTATGTGGTAGAAGCACGTCTGCGAGGCCAAGGTGGGAAGTATTCTCGCGCCCAAGTAAAGATTGATTTTTGCGACGAGAATCGTCAAGTCCTCGAAACGGCAACTAGTAAATGGTATCAGGACACCAATGACTGGGAGAAGATTCACATCGGTCCGGTGAATGTCACTCACCCTGAGGTTCGATGGGCGATAATTTCACTATTAGTCATAGAAGGAGAGCATGTCGACCTCCAGGGCTCCTTTTCTCTGGACGACGTTTGGTTGGCCCGATTACCTCGGATGCATGTCCATACCAATAGTCCCTTTAATGTTTACGACAACAAGAATAACGTGGTAGTAACGTGCGAACTCTCGGGGATCCGAGAACAGGACCCGAATATTCATTTTGAGTTACTAGACGCCAGGAGTATCAAACTCAACGATAATACCATCCAATTGGCAGGGCGCTTGATTACCGAAAAGCTGAGCAAGTCATCGGATTTCATCGATTCGAGTGTAGAGAGGCCTGCCGGCTACGCAGGAAGCACGAGTTGGCACCCGCCGATCAAAGAATACGGCTACTACAGTGTCAAAGTCTCGATGAAGACCAAAGGCGGAACTCCACAAGTCCACATGATTTCGATTGCGGTGGTTCCACCCATGCAGACTGCTTCGCGGGGTGAATTTGGTTGGTCTTTGGCAGGAGACGACATTCCTCTTAGTTTCGAGCAGCTTAATCAGCTGTTGCCCCGGACCGGAATCAGTTGGGTAAAACTTCCTGTTTGGTATGGGGAATCCGAAGCGGATCGCGGCGATCAACTCGTGTTATTCACAGAGCAGTTAGCAGCAAAGGATATCGATGTAGTAGGGGTGCTCGACCATCCACCGGCAGATCTGGATTATTTTGGAAAGGATCTACCCGCCGATGCGAGCATTGCCGATCTGTTGTCGAACGTCGATTCGTCCATTTGGCTTCCCTCACTCGACGAAGTACTGACCCGGCTATCCCTGCGTGTTCGCTGGTGGCAACTCGGGGTCGATAACGACACCAGTTATGCCCATTTCCCGAATGCTGAGAAAGAAATCCGAGCACTGCGAGAAAAGCTTTTTCGGTTCGGACAGGATGTGAGTTTAGGTCTCGGCTGGCCCTGGCTAGAAGCCGCCCCACCGAATCGACTAGCAACTTGGGATTTTCAGCAACTCTCCGCATCGCCTCCACTGACGGGGGAAGAACTTGCAACTTATCTGGCTCTCCCTGAACGTAAGGGAGTCACGCGTTGGACACTTGTCGAGCCGCTTCCGAGAAAAGATTATGACCTTGAAACGCGCACCCACGATCTTGTGCAACAAATGATTTCCGCGAAAATTCATGGTGCCACTAAAATCTTCGCTGCAAAACCTTTTGATGACGATGCTGGCTTGATGAGTGATCAGGGCACTCCAAGCGACTTACTACTTCCCTGGAGAACCGCGGCTTCGCTTCTAAGTGGAACTCGATTTCTGGGGACCATTCAACTACCCGGAGCGAGTGAAAACCGACTCTTTGAGGATGAGAAAGGCACTGTACTCATGGTTGTCTGGAATCAACAACCTCGCCAGGAAGTTATCTACCTTGGCGAAAATGTCCAGGTGGTCGATGTCTGGGGACGGTCGGAGTCGCCAGACCTCAAAAACCATCGACACGTCCTCGACATCAGTTCATTGCCAAAGTTTGTTACGGGAATGAATACCGCAGTAGCCAAAATGCGGCTGGGTGCACAGTTCACTGAATTGAATATTCCAAGTGTTTTCGAGATGGCTCACTCAAACAACATTGAACTCAGGAATACTTTTGAACAAGGCGTTGGCGGTACCATCAGAATCATCGGGCCCGAGGGTTGGCAAATTATTCCCGATCGGATCGATTTCAAGCTGGCTGCAGGAGATAAAGTGAAAAGACCGTTTCAAATTATCCTGCCTTTTGATGCCACCAGTGGTAAAACTCCACTCCGTGTTGATTTTGAAGTCAACGCTGAGAAACCTTACAATTTCAGCGTCTACCGAACCCTGAATGTTGGGGATACCAATATCGAGCTAGAACTGACAACTCGACTCGCCGAAGACGAAACATTGGTTGTCGAGCAGCGAATGATCAACCACGGCAAAAAACCTGTGGATTTTAAGTGTTTCCTCTATGCCCCCGGGTCCGAGCGGCGAAGACAAAGAATGCAAGTCTTCCAACTAACAAACAATTGGGATATCAAGACTTATTCTTACTCTCATGGCGAAGACCTCCTCGGCGAAGAACTTCTCCTGAGGGTGGAAGAAATTGGTGGAGAACGCCGTGTGTTGAATCACCGTGTTCTAGTCGAAGAGTGAACAAGAACCTTCGAGATGACATCGAACGCCTTGTCTGGAACCATGCCACTCAGTACGATATTCAGTTGAAAAAGCAAGGTGCCATTTTCAAGGTACAGCAGAGCCTGTCAACTATCAGTGTCATCAGAGAGTCTATTGCAATCGGGGTTACATGTCTACCGTTGGAAAAGTCGTTGAATACATTGATCAGGTTGCTCCGCTGTCGCTTGCAGAGGATTGGGATAACGTTGGGCTGCTGGTCGGAGATCGTGTTTGGTCAGTAGAACGACTGTTAACCTGTCTTACTATAACTCCTGCAGTGGTCGCCGAAGCCATTGAAGGCCGAGCTAATCTGATTGTTACTCACCATCCCCTCCCCTTTCATGCTCTGAAGAACATTACTGCAGATACCACGGTTGGCCGATTGCTATTGAACCTTATCTCTGCCCGGATCGCAGTCTACAGTGCTCATACGGCCTTCGACTCAGCTCGTGCTGGCATCAACCAACATCTGGCGATCGGCTTGGGATTGCAGGAAATTGTTCCGCTTTTTCCTAGGGATGTCGATGACGCTGACATTGGTGCTGGTCGCAGTGGAATTCTTGGAGAAGATGTGCCGCTGTTGGAGATGGCCAAGCGAGTCAAACAATTCCTCAGCTTAGAAAAACTTCAACTTGTCGGGCAAGACGACCAAGTGGTCAGCCGAATTGCCATTGCCTGTGGAAGTGGAGGCTCGTTTCTTGACCGGGCTATCGAATTGGATTGCGATTGTCTAATTACTGGTGAAACGAATTTCCACACTTGTCTCGAAGCTGAGGCTCGCGGAGTTGCCTTGATACTTCCTGGCCATTTTGCCTCCGAGCGGTTCGGTATGATTTCACTTGCTGATTATTTAGGTGATTTGATCCCAGAAATCACCGTTTGGGCCAGTCAGAGCGAGGAGGATCCCCTTCGACTTCGGTGAACCTAGCGCATGAGGCAAAAAGTGTTTGTTGATAGTGCAGCAGGTGTGATCGGGGCTGAAAACCTCTCAAGTTGACCCCCCTGCTCCCCCGCCTAAAATGTGAAGGATGGATGGACTTCATTCCCTGTCATTGTAATTAGTCCTGCCAAACGTTTTACCTCAGTCGCTGGTTCTTACTCTCGCGAGTGAGAAGCAACTCAAATAGTCGGGTAAAAAGCCTGACGAAAAGGTCCGACATGATCCAATTATCCCAGACTTGCCATTCCGATCTCTCGTCATGTCGCTTTCTGACAGCCCTCCCCGTTTATAACGAAGCGAGACATGTGACGTCTGTGCTTGATGAAGTTGTCAAGTTCGCAACCGATGTGTTAGTTGTCGACGATGGGTCAACAGATGGAACTCGAGAACTTTTGAAAGATCGGGCAGATATTCATCTGCTTTCGCACCGCGAAAACCGAGGTTACGGTGCTGCCTTGAAATCAGCTTTCGACTTCGCAATTCACCACCGTTACGATCTTATTGTAACTATTGACTGCGATGGTCAGCACGAACCACAACGCATCGGGCAGATGGCGGCCGCTTGCCGGCATGCGGATATCGCCTCAGGAAGTCGGTATTTGGTGGCCTCCCCTTCGATGCAAGACGTACCTGGTGATCGGCTCAAGATCAACCAGACCATCACCAAGGAGTTGAATCAACAGTTGGGCTTGAAACTGACCGACGCCTTCTGTGGTTTCAAAGCCTATCGAACGAGAACACTCGCTTGCCTGGAGCTCACCGAAACTGGTTATGCCATGCCATTGGAACTGTGGGTCCAAGCAGCCGAGCATGATCTCCACATCACGGAGGTTCCTGTACCGCTAATCTATTTGGATGAAGATCGCAGTTTTGGCGGAGCACTCGACGCGGCAGAAATTCGCCTGAACTACTATCGTGAGGTGATCGCACGTGCGAGAAGATCTGCTGCTATCCCAGGACTGGTTGAGACAGACACCCAAGCCGCTTCTTGTTTCATGCAGAACTGTTCATGACCTCTGCGAATCGCTATCCAGGATTTTGCGCGCCTATCGAAAACGGGCAAGTATTCTGCGATCCAGCTTGGCCTAAGTTGATCGAATGGACTGGAAGTGAAAATAACAGATCGCAGTTGGATCAAGGCCTACTCTTTGGCTTGCCGATCTCACAGCTTTCCGCACAGGCCCGCAAATCCACAATCTCAGCGGTAAAGACATATACGAGCCAATATGCGGATGCTTCTAGCTCCGCAGACCCCGACGGGCCGCTGATATTCACTGGCCATCAACCTGAGTTGTTCCACCCGGGAGTTTGGTACAAAAACTTTTCCGCTGCTCGACTAGCCAAGGCAAGTGGCGGTACAGCCATCAATCTCATTATTGACAGCGATCTATGTCGCGCTCCCGCCATTCGAATACCTACAGGAAGTGCCAACGACCCTGCGGTGGAACATGTTGCATACGATAAAATCGCCGCCTCAGTTCCCTATGAAGAACGGCAAGTGGCGGATCAAAGGCTTTGGCATACTTTCGGCGAACGCTCTGCCGATACAATTCAACCTCTCGTGAAAGCCCCCATGGTCCGAGATTGGTGGCCAACCGTAGTTTCCTCAAGCTCTAAGTCGAAATTGGGAATTGCTTTATCCCAAGCACGACATCGTCTTGAACGTGCCTGGGGATCCTACTCTTGGGAGGTTCCCCAAAGCATGCTTTGCCAGTTGGAGGCTTTCAGGCTATTTGCGTTGCATCTCTTTGTACATGCCGAGAGGTTTCGACAATCCTACAATTCCGCGCTCTCTCAATATCGAATAGTACATCGCCTACGCAACCTGGCTCACCCGGTTCCAGACCTCCACTCAGAGGCCGATTGGATTGAAACTCCGTTCTGGGTGTGGAGCACCGCGGCCCCTGTGAGACGCCCACTGTATGTCCAGACCCATTCAAGTGAGTGTTACTTGTCTGATCGCCATGACTTCGCTGAGTCACTGCCCATCGATAGCGACAGCGAATCAGACTTAGCATCCAGTAAATTGGCGGACTTGGAATCTCGAGGCATTAAAATTAGAACACGAGCACTCACGACAACACTATTTGTCCGGCTCTTTTTGGCAGACGTTTTCATTCACGGCATTGGCGGGGCAAAATACGATCAAGTGACTGATTTACTCTGTCGCAATTTTTTGGGCATCGAACTCCCCCCGTATGCCACTGTTTCAGGTACCCTGCATCTACCCATTCCTCACATAGCTCCTGAACTCGCTTCTGAAAACTTCCTGCGACAAGAAATGCGAGACTTACTTTATCACCCCGAGAGCCATTTGGAAGACATGAGACTTGGCCCAGAAGACAAGGCTCAAATCGAACAGCTTATCAGCTCAAAACAGAAATGGGTGCATACGAAAAAGACGCCTGGAAACGCCACCGTGAGGCATCAAGAGATCACTAGTTCGAACGAACAATTGCAGGTGTGGCTTGCGAATCGAAAGAAGCATCTTGAGCAGGAAATCTTTCGATCTCAGCGGCAAGATAATATTTCGCAGATTCTCAATTCGCGGGAATACAGCTACTGTCTGTTTCCCAGTGAATCATTGCAAGAATTCCTGCTCAAATAGCGAACCCAGTCGTTATTCCAAATCGACTGACCAATAAGCCGAGTCCACGAACGCTTTCCAACTGGAATATTTTGGATTCCCCAGCTTGATAGTCAACATCGGACTTCGCCGTGGCATGATTGGCTTGCGGATCAGTTTCATGCCAGCATTTTTGGGAGTGCGTCCCCCCTTGCGAACATTGCACTTCACGCATGCACAGACGAGATTCTCCCAACTAGTTCCTCCTCCTAGACAAGTAGGAAGAATGTGATCGAGGCTCAACTCATTGGTAGGAAATCGCTTGCCACAGTACTGGCAGACGTTGGCATCGCGAGCAAAGATATTGCGGCGGTTCAGTCGGACACGTTGCTTGGGAAGTCGATCGTAGTACAACAACCGAACGACGCGGGGGACACATACCTCAAAGTTTACACTACGAATCCAATCGTCGTGGGGCTCTTTGAAATCTGCTTTCAGCTCGCTAATTTCTCGCCAAGAATGAAAGTCGTAATTGGCATATTGGCCGTCTTCGACGTGAATCACTTCTGCAAGTTGATTGAGGAGCAAGCCAAAGGCTCTTCGTACACCGACCACATGCACCGCCATATATTGGCGGTTTAAAACTAGTACACTTGCGTTGAGTCCCGTAGGCGAAGCGGCCGACATTGACATATTCCTTCCGGTGAAAACTCGCTTTTATTACTTTGTAATGGGTACGACGGCTACAGTTCCTTCCTGAAATATCCCTCGATAGGGGGGGAGTTGTGTTCAAGAATAGACACGCCACGCTTGGCACAAGTTCTGCGGAAATTGCCAAGAACCATCGCAGGAAACTGCTGTAGAGTCCCACGATTACTGAAAGTGGTTGACCACCACACCAGCCGGATCGCCTGACTGAACGAAGCAGGGGTTCCCCGACGAGCGCGGAAATTTCCTTGCCACCTAGCCTTATTGTACTTCCCAGCCTACCGGGAAGCCAGAGAAGTATGTCTCCGACCTCGAAGATTATTGAAAACTTCATGGGCACGACATTTGCTCTCCATGCTGGCCACAATTCCTTGCTTAATCAACTGGTCACTCTTACAGAAGGTCTCAAAAAAATAAAGGGAAGTTTGCCTTGCCCTAGTCGAGAACTTGTCGTTAGTATGAATTTACAGGGATGATTTCCGTTATTGCCGTGCGCAAGATTCTTGCTGATAGGAGCCAAGCATATGATTCACTACACTTGCGATTGCTGCCAACGACCCATCGATGCCGAGATCGATCCTAGATATGTAGTTCGTATGGAAGTCTACGCGGCTCTAGAAACTGCGGAGGATGAGGGCGACAACGATCGTGATCATCTTCAGGAAATCCAGGACATTCTCGAATCACTTGATGATTCATTAGATGGACATGTCGACGACGAGGTATATCGTCACGTCCGTTTTGATCTATGTGGAGAATGTCGAAATCGCTTTGTAAAGAATCCGCTAGGCCGCGCGATGTCACAGCAATTGGATTTCAGCAAGAACTGACTCGTTCAGTCAAACAATTCTCTTGCCTTTCTACAACCGAAAGTTAACTATGCCTGGCCGCATTCGACGCGACCCGCGGATTCAGTTTCTCGTCTTCGTCCTGTTTCTCACTCTGGCACTCGTTAGCAAATGGTTAGAACCTTATTTGTCGCAGGACTCGACGTCGCCCTCTTCAACGATTAACGAGGGTGAACAAGAGGTCCTAAGAGTTGTGGATGGCGACACTCTATTGCTCAAGAAGGACCGAGTGCGCGTCCGTCTCCAGGGCATCGATACCCCAGAGACAGTAAAGGAAGACACCGCCGTGCAAGCTTGGGGACCTGAGGCGACTGAATACACCAAACGATTCGTTGCAGAAGCTGGCGGCAAGCTCACTTTCACTATCGATGGTGAACTAGAAGACCGATACGGTAGGAAACTACGATTCGTGTGGAACAACGATCGTCTTCTTAACGAGGAATTGGTTGCCGCAGGTCTGGCGCGAGCGAAGCTGGGATACGACTACAGCCAGTCGATGAAAGACCGTCTGCGTCGAGCCCAAGACCGGGCACGAGGCGCTAAACTTGGTATCTGGGGGACAATTCGCTAGATATGGTGAGCTCAGTATGCCTGCCCAAGAGGTATCCCTCCGGGCGGGAGTTGTTGGTGGATCGGTTGGGCTGCTGGCTGAACCATAGTCGGTGCTGGTGATACGAACTGGGTCTGGGTGTAGGGCACGAGCGGGCTTTTTGTGTCCATGGAATCCTGAGCCTGTGGAACGACATAGGCTGCGATCGGTTGCTCTTGATAAGCCGTGGGAGCTACCCCTGGAGGGGTTCCAATCCCAAAATTCGTTGGAGAGGCAAACGTATTCCAGTCATTGCTACCTGGTGCTCCCATCGCTGAAATGGCACCGGGGGGTGCAGTCCCCAGGTCAATTTGACGGTAGCCAGCCAGAACCGGTAATTGCCATAGAGCTGGGTTGAGAGAACTTTGATTGATCTGCACGGTGCCAACGTCTATCGACAAGGCAAGCTGGGCAGTTGGCATCGAGATATCGATTACCTGTGGTAGCGATACATTGACTGCAGGATAATACTGGTGTGATCGTGCGATTGCACTGGCTAGCAATGTCCCTTTTGCATCGTATAAGTGCTGCTCAAGGACCCAGGCCCGCTGAGCATCAACCACTGTACTCTTGGTGAGAGTTCCGATCCGGGTTTGAATCACAGAGCGGATCTCGAGCGTTCCATTGCCATGCGGTATGGGGCCCTCGTGGAAGTCCTCCGGTGCAAACTGGGCAAATCCCAGGGCATCGAGCAACCAACTTGGTTCTATCGGCATCAACTGCTGGGCAGCACTTCCCACATATTGGCTATGGCGGGCGAAATACAAGTCCGGTGGCTCGTTTCTTTTTACCCAGAACCAAAATAACTCTTCATTGCTTCCCAAGTCGACTTCTTGTCCTGTAAGAGATGTGGACGCCTGCAAACGCAACCTACCAGGACGCTCTGCAGCGATGTTCCCACTGAGAGAAGGCAAAACCGTGGTGCCAGGCACAGAGATCGAGGCATTGTTCGTCTGAAAATTTTGAATCCGAATGGAATTTTGATTCACTGCGGCAATGACTTGATCAAGAGCTGCTCCCGGTACAAGTACTTCGGGAGCTGGGGGGCCTACCGATGTAAAAGGATTACGAATCGAGCGTGAACAAGTCGCGCCTGAACAACAGAAGATTAACAGTAGGCCAACTAGGCCACGTGCTGGGTATTTTCTGAGATAGTCAGGTATTCGCATCATGCTACTGGTTTACTCGGCTCGAACTGGGAAACAGTTTTGCCAGGCGTCGAATCACGGTTTGAGTACAGCAAATCAAACATTTTCTGTTGGATTTTTACTGTCTGTTCGGCCGTCGGCTCCGCGACAATCAGCTCAAATTCTTTTTCGCGTCGCGAACAATGCAGGATCAAGACTTCTCTTCCCTGGTCATCCCGAGTCGAATCGTCTCGCCGTAAAGACTTACGGCGTAGTAACAAGAGTCCGAGCAAGTACCGGAATTCAAGTTCGGCAGGTACCTCTTCCAGAGCCTCGAACAAATTGAGCATGACGTCAATCGGGGCCATTGCAGGTGGAGCATCCCCTTTGGCAGGGACTCGCGATCGCCACCAGCCTACGCAGTCTTCGGAAGCTCCCCGCCAGGCATCGGCGCTGAAGTCTTGGCGAACCACTTCGTTCGCTTGGAGCTCCAGGAGCGAGAAATAGACATCACCCGGCAGCAGTGGTCGCTCGGTTGCGGCACAGACTCGGCTAAATGTAGCGATATCGATTTCCAGTTGCATGGGCGCATAGTCCACTGGCAGGGAAGAGCGTTGTATAGCTCCAGATGGGCAAATAGAGCGGCCGGGATAGTAGAAGAAGGTTTCTATGGCGGCAAGGTGAGCACGCAAAGCTGCTAGCGGGGATTGAAATTCTCCCACAAGCTGAGGGAAAGGCTTGTTTCTCGAAGAACTTGCTTTTTTCGCAAAGATATGACTTGCCAGCTAGCTGAGTATTCGCCAAAATAGTGAACATTAGTATACATTCCATGGAGGTGTCCCATGCTAGCTAAGTTGCACACATTGTCCTTGCTCGGTATTGATGCCCTGTCAGTCGAGGTGGAAGTCGACGTTTCTCCGGCAGCGATTCCCAAGATTATCCTGGTCGGGCTTCCCGAGGCGGCCGTCAAAGAGAGCACCCACCGCATCGAGCGGGCATTGGTCAACAGTGGATACGTTAGACCGCAGAATAGAGTAGTGATCAATCTTGCCCCGGCAGAGCTTCCCAAACAAGCCGCGTCGTTTGATCTAGCAATCGCATTGGGACTCCTAGCAGCAAGCGGACAACTCGACTCAGATCTATTTGAACAGTACGCTGTGGCGGGAGAGCTTGCACTCGACGGCCAAACTCGTCCCATCAAGGGCGCTTTATCCATGGCGATGTCCGCTTCAGCAGATTTCGCCCCAGAGCAGCGGCGAAAACTCCGCGGCATCGTAGTCCCCTCCGCCAATGCCGCCGAAGCTGCCGTTGTAGAAAACATCGAGGTCGTTGCTGTGGATACCCTTGCGCAGGCCGCCGCTTTCTTCGCCGGGCATCTTCCCATCGAGCCCACTCCCTCTCGCCTGGAAGAACTATTCCAAGAGCTAGGAGGCTACGATGTTGACTTCGCCGACGTCCGAGGCCAGGAAATGGCCAAGCGCGCGATCACCCTGGCCGCTGCCGGAAATCACAATCTGCTTATGGTAGGCCCGCCAGGTTCGGGAAAGACCATGCTTGCCAAGCGAGTTCCCAGCATTTTGCCCGGCTTATCTGCGGAGGAATCTATCGAAACAACTCGCATCTACAGCGCCTTGGGCAAACTACCTTACGGCAAACCGCTCTTAGCACGGCGTCCATACCGCGCACCTCATCACACGATTAGCAATGCCGGGCTGGTCGGCGGCGGCTCGATCCCTTCGCCAGGCGAAATCAGTCTGGCCCACAACGGCGTCCTCTTTCTCGACGAACTTCCCGAATTCCACCGACAAACACTTGAAGTACTGCGCCAACCACTCGAGGATGGGCGAGTTTCAATCAGTCGAGCCCTCAGCTCGAACGAGTTCCCGGCGGATTTCATGTTGGTTGCATCTTTGAATCCGTGTCCGTGTGGATATCGGAACGATCGCCGACGGGAATGTCACTGCACGATTCCCCAGATAGAGCGCTATATGTCCAAGATCAGCGGCCCACTGCTGGACAGAATTGATCTTCACATTGAGGTGCCAGCTGTTCCCTATGGAGAGCTGGCTGCATCGGCCCATGGAACTGATAGCAAGTCCATGAAGGAATCGGTCGTTGCTGCCCGCGAGCGCCAGACTCAGAGATTTGAAGGTACCGCGACTCGCACAAATGCACAGATGACATCTCGCCAGCTGCGTGAGGTGTGCCCACTTGATTCGACCTGTCAGAAACTGTTGGAACAGAGCGTCGACCAGCTCGGCCTCTCGGCCCGCGCCCACGACAAGGTACTCCGTGTTGCCAGAACGATTGCCGATGTTGACGGTGCCAACGACATTGGCGTGGAACACATCAGCGAAGCAATTAATTATCGCATGCTCGATCGGCAGTTTTGGAGCTGAGCGTCAAGAAAGCCGTGCGATGCTTTGCGTCACACGGTTTTCTTTTTGCGCACGTTCTCCGCTTTACCAGTCATTTCATATAGAAACCGGCTAGGAACCGTATCGCGAAGTTTGCCCCACTTTCGTCGCGCGAGAGCAAAAGAAAGAGTTAATTGCTCTTGAGCACGAGTGACACCCACATAGCACAGTCGGCGTTCCTCATCGATCGCGTCTCCTTCAATCTCGACCGAACGTTTGTGCGGCAGGATTCCTTCTTCCATCCCGACCATATACACAAAGGGGAACTCCAAACCCTTAGCCGAATGGAGTGTCATGAGCGCAATAGCATTATTCTGGAGTTGACTCTCTTTGTCGTCACTACTATCCCGGGTACCTAGGGCTATATCATCCAGGAATTCTTGCAGCCGAGATTCTTTTTTATTGCGTCCATCAAACGCTGCGGCGGCGTTGATGATTTCTTCCAGCGAAGCATTTCGAGCTTCGCGATCGTTAGGATCCGGATACTGGCGATCCAGCTCTTGATGATAACCTGTCCTCGATATCACTTCAGAGATCAAGCCGGCCAATGAAGACTTTTGGGCAATGTGTTGAAGCGATAATATTAACTGCTGGAAATTTGTAGTGGCCTCGGATGCATGAGCAGGCAGAACATCCCAGACCGTGGCCCCTTCGGTGGTCGCGGTGGCTAGGAGCTGCTTGACCGTCGAAGCCCCGATATTTCGCGCTGGTGTGTTAATGATCCGTAGGAGCGATGCCTCGTCTTGAGGATTCTCAATAACTTTCAGATAAGAGAGAAGGTCCTTGATTTCCTTGCGGTCGAAAAAACTCATCCCACCTAGTAACACATAAGGCAATTTCGCTCGCCGCAATTCTGTTTCGAAAGCACGCGGCTGCTCGTTTGTACGGCACAATATCGCAATATCCTGTGCCCGCACGCCAGGCTTAGACAATATCAGCTGGATATCGGCTACGACCTTTTCTGCCTCGTCGTTTTCATCTCGCGGTTGGAGCACGCGGGGAGTCTGTCCATTAGGCCGGGCAGCCCGCAACACCTTTTCATGGCGCACTCGATTGAAAGCGATGAGGGTATTGGCGTAGCTCAAAATCGCGGCCGTCGATCGATAGTTTTCTTCCAGTCGCACCACCTTGGCTTCGGGCCAATCATTTTTGAAACCGAGAATGTGTTGCACTTCCGCTCCGCGCCAGCCATAGATCGACTGATCATCATCACCTACCACACACAGATTGCGATGCCCTGCCGCCAGACCCTTAACGATCTGATATTGACTTTGGTTCGTATCTTGATATTCATCGACTAATATATGATCGAATAAACCTGCTTCCTCGCGACGCACAGCGGGATGCTTGGCGAACAATTGTTGCGTCAGCAACAACAGGTCATCAAAGTCGACCATGCCTTTCGCCTTGAGATTGCTTTGATACCGCCGGTAGGCAGCTGCAGCGATATGCTCTCGATCTGAATCGGCCACGGAAGCTGCACGCCCTGGCTCGAAGGACCGACTCTTCCACTGGCTTACAATCGATAGCAGGTCACCCGGCTTGAGCGATTGATCGGGGCAGCGAATCTCACGCAAGGCGGCCCGGGCCTCGGACTGTTGGTCCGAACGATCGCAGATCGTAAACTTCCGGGGATAGCCGAGGTGTTCCACATGGCGTCGAAGAATTTTCACACACAATGAGTGGAAAGTGGAAATGAGCGGTCGCGAAACCTGCTTTTTCCTCTTGCCTCCCAGAAGTTTTGTAGCTCGGTCCAGCATCTCCCCGGCTGCTTTTCGTGTGAAGGTCACCGCCAGAATTCGCTCTGGCAGGGTGCCGTGACGGATTAACTCTGCAATCCGATGAGTGACCACTCGGGTCTTGCCAGTTCCTGCTCCTGCAAGCACCAGGAGTGGGCCTTTTAGGGTTCGAACTGCTTCGCGTTGAGGTGGATTGAGGCCGTCGGACATTCGGAATGAAGAAAATCTCAATTTCGGGTGGGGAACATGGAACTCAGGATCGTAAGGCACCTTCTTGTCAAGGGAAAGTCCTTGACGAAAGCGAGCCAAACTGCATGAAATCCAGCACCCTCTTGAGCCACCTTGACTGTAAGTGCTGACAGCTCCTACACTTCGGGAACAGGGAATTGTGATTTTGCCTGCTTTTTTTCCTTCTTGCACCCAATTTGACGCCATGAAATCAGAACGACGCCACGACTTGGAAACCAATGAACTCGCTGTTAGTCTGCGATCGACAATCGACAAAGCAAAGCCCTATCATACGCACTTGTTGGTGGGTGCGGCGATTGTAGCCGTGCTGATTGCCTTGTGGGGCGTCTGGGGCACTAGTTCGTCTGTCACCGAGCAAGAGGCCTGGGACAAGTTTATCTTGGCCAGCTATAGCAGCGATCCAGAACTGCTTGAAATGAAACGACTTGCCGACAACTCGGAGTACACTGGCACTACAGTTCCCGAGTGGGCCTATCTCATGTGGTGCGACCGGCAGCTGCTCATCGCTTCGCAAAGCTTTCTGGTTGACCGCGCTGCTTCAACGAGCCGATTGAAACAAATTCAAGGTATCTACGAAGGTTTGATTACCGGCGCGAGCGTATCTCAGATTAGGGACCGTGCCCGTTACGGCTTGGCACAAGTCTATGAGTTGCAAGACAAACTCGAGGAAGCTCAAGAGAAGTATGTAGACGTGAAAGGCGACTTAAGCACTCTGGCTACAAACCGGACTGACCAACTCAAAGAAAAAGAAGTTATAGAATCCTCCACTTGGTTGGCAACTGCCGAGCTACCAAAACGCAAGGCAGCTACTCCAGGGACGACAAACTCTGGGAGCCGACCAAGCTTCGAGGCCGAAGTCCCCAAATCCCTATCGTCGCCGACGGATATCCAGGACTCCAGATCGCTGGAGGACATATTGACTGGCGCTAACGGAGCGGGGGCTGATGAGGATCGCTACAAAGACTCGCCCGCCGAGGATGCAACTGACGCCACTGATGTTGCTCCCGCGGAGGATCAACCCGCTGGCGAAAATGCAAAATCGACGGAAGAGACCTCGGAAGGACAATGATCCCCCAATCCGAGCCAGGCGATGGCGATGAAGATCAGGACCTGGTACCGGACGAATTCACTTCTGTATCTGAGAACCAGCCAGTTCAATTCCTTGTGCCAGATGAGTCCGCCGACCAGCGGCTCGATGTTTTTCTAACTGCTCAGTTTATTGGCACGAGCCGTGCCCGAATTCGTCGTTCAATAGACCAAGGTGCGGCCTCGGTCGATGGCGTTGCACAGAAGGCAGCGTATCGTATCTCCTCGGGTGAGAATGTTAAGTTCTTCCTTTCTCCCCAACCAGCCTCGGGCCCTGAACCGGAACCCATACCGCTCGACATCCTGTATGAGGACGATGAAATTGCGGTAGTCAACAAGCCTCCCAGGATGGTGGTCCATCCTGCTCGAGGTCATTGGTCGGGGACCCTGGCCAGTGCCTTGATTTATCACTTTGGGCAATTGAGCCAACAAGGGGGCGCAACGCGGCCCGGGATCGTCCATCGCCTCGACCGTGATACAAGTGGGGTCATGGTCATCGCCAAGAACGACTTGGCCCATCAGAACCTCTCCGAACAGTTTCAGAACCGCACGGTCGAAAAAGAATACTTGGCGATTGTGCAGGGAAGCCCCGACCGCGATCGGGACCTCATCGACTTAGCTGTGGCGAACCATCCCTCGCAGCGAGAGAAAAAGGCACTGCTGCCAGACCATCCCACAAGTCGAGCTGCCCAAACTTTCTACGAGGTCGAAGAACGATTTCGCGGCTTAGCGCTTATCCGTGCTTTTCCTAAGACCGGTCGCACTCACCAAATTCGGTTGCATCTCAACTCGCTCCGGTGCCCCGTACTGTGTGATAAGCTCTATGGCGGGCGGACGCAGCTCACGCTTGGGGAGCTACGAAATATTACTCGCTCAAAAGAATTGGCAGTTGGCCTCTCTCCAGAGGAGGTATTGCTTAATCGCCAGGCTCTCCACGCTCAAGTGCTCAGGATAACCCACCCGGCTTCCGGGGATAGACTGGAGTTTCGTTGCGAAATTCCCCCCGACCTAGAATCGCTCTTGCTGCTATTGCGGCAATCTAACGAATCGCGATAGAACACGCCATCAGATTTTCTGATGATGCTCAACTAGCTCTAGTGAAAACTGCTCACTCACCATAAGGGAAAGACTCGTGGGAATGCTCAAAGAATTCAAAGAATTCGCCATGCGAGGAAACGTAGTAGACATGGCGGTCGGAATCGTAATCGGTAGTGCTTTTGGTGCCATAGTGACTGAACTCGTGGGAAAAGTCATCACTCCAATTGTCGGCTATATGCAGGGAGGAGTCGATTTCAAAGATAAGGTTTATAAGCTACCTGTTCCCGAACTTGCGGAAGGTGTGGCGGCCCCGAGCATTGGCTATGGTGCTGTACTGCAAGCACTTCTCAACTTTCTGATAGTGGCCTTCGTGTTGTTCTTGGTAATCAAAGGCATGAACACGCTCAAGAAGAAGGAAGAGGCCGCTCCATCTGCTCCACCTGAAGAAATCCTCCTGCTGCGTGAGATTCGCGACTCGCTGGCTAAGAATTGAACAGTCAAGCAATCCGAAGTTAAACATTGTCAAACAGCGTTCCCATCAGGTCGCGAGTTCCCAAGGTCCGCGGGCTCACTAGCAATTCACCTGCAAGGTAACCAGCAGCATGTCCTAGCTGACTTGCGATCGCCTCGATTCGTGGAAAAATGTATTGCTTTTCTGGTGGGAATTGCGACTTATAACATCGCACGGCTGCCAGTTTTGCGGCAAGTGTTTCCCCAATATCGACGACCATGTGCCCTGCCCCTTCGAGTGGAGCGGCTCGGTGCGACTCAAGCGTGTAGTACATTTGAGCAGCGATCGTGTGCGGCGGCAGATTGGTAAAATCAATGTCCCACTTCGTGAGACGTGAGTAGAACACGGCCGCATCGGTGATTTGCATCGCTTGCCAGTGGTCGGGGGAGGCCAGAGGCGTTTTTTCCCCTAATCCCAGCACGAGCCGCGGACGGAACTTGCGAAATTCAGTCGCTAACTTGACCCGTGCCTCGTAACTATCGAATAACTTGCGATTCGGCAGATCAAGAGTCACACGATGCTGGATACCCAGGGCTTCAGCAGCGGCAAGTGACTCAGCTAGTCGTTCTTCGGGTCCTGAAGACGCAGGAGTCGGCTCGCCATCGGTGAGATCGATGATTCCCACCTGATAGCCCTGCCGCACGAGCTGAGCCAGCGTGCCGCCGCAGCCGATTTCCACATCATCGGGATGGGCACCCACGGCGATCACGTCGAGTTGTGGGTAGTCATTCGTAGCCATGAACTATTCAATGGTTGGAGTAGGTTGCAATGGTGCCACACCGCTTTGCACCCTCAGTTGGGCGAGTGCGGCCCGTTGGTCGTCTGACAACGTCTGCGGAGAGCCCAAACTGTCAGCGAGCAATACGATGCGACAATAGGAATCCAGTACTTCCATCAGATTGTAGGCATCAATGAGACTCGCACCATAGGTGACCGCCCCATGGTTGGCTAAGATGCAGGCGTTTGAGCGATGGACAAATGGTAGGACCGTACGGGCGAACGTAGCCGTTCCCGGCATTTCGTAGGGGGCCACCGGGACATCTCCCAAGAAAAACTCCGCCTCGGCCAACAGTCCGAGCGGCACGGGTCGGCCGCTGATCGCAAACGCCGTTGCATGAGGTGGATGGCTGTGTACGACACTCAATACATCGGAACGTGCCTTGAGAATCTCTAAGTGTAGGAGAATCTCGCTAGATCGACGTTTGGCACCTGACAACTGTTCTCCAGCGAGATTCACGAGACAAATATCTGTCGGTTCCAAGAATCCTTTCGAGTGCATCGTGGGTGTACAAAGGATTTCGTTCTCAGTCAAACGGACTGTTATATTCCCATCGATCCCGGCGACGAGTTGACGTTGCCAGAGTCGGCGGCCAATCTCGCAAATCTGCTCTTTGATTTGTTCGGCATCGAGTTGATTCAAGTCCGTCATGGTTACCTCTCTACCGTCCAACAATGGTAACCCGACGACCGTCCACATGGATCTTTCCTGCCGCAAGCAGTTTCAGCACATGGGGGTAGGATTCCTTTTCTGCTTCGAACACCCGGGCGGCCAGGGTATCGGCGGTATCGTCGTCAAACACCGGCACAGGTTGTTGCCAAATGATCGGGCCGCGGTCGTACTCGTTGTCGACAAAATGAACCGTGCATCCGGTTACCTTGGCCCCATAGTCAAGCACCGCCTCATGGACATGATGGCCATACATGCCATGGCCGCAAAAAGACGGGATCAATGAAGGATGGATGTTCAACACACGTCCCGCAAAATCTTCCGGCACAGGGGCAAGTTTCAAAAAGCCAGCCATGGCGACATAATCCACCTCGGCTTCACGACAGGAATTGAAGACCGCCGTACCGAAGGCCTCGTCCGATGCAAATTGTTTTCGCTCGAAAACAGCCGATGGGATCCTAGCCTCGTGAGCATATTGCAGCCCCCCTGCCCTTCGGTTGCTTGATATCACCAGGCGCACATCTACAGGGAGAGTTCCTTCGGCTGCCAAATGAAGAATGTTCTCGAGTGTGCGGCCGCCGCCAGAGATGAGAACGGCGAGTCTAATCGGTTTCAATGTCTGCCGACTCACGATGACACTCGTAGGTAGAGTTCCACTTCGGCATCTCCAATCTTAAAACCAAAAGGTTTCGCACCTTTTAATTGCTCAAAGACGATCTCGACCGCGAGCGTCTCTTGCTTGATGCGCTCAAGATACTGCTCGATCGCAGAAAGAAGCTCGGGGGATTTTGTTACCAAGCCAATCTGAATTCTATCAGTAAACTCACAACCAAGTTCCTTACGCTGTTCCTGCACACCGCGTATGAAATCTTTGACCCACCCTTCCGCCAACAACTCAGGTGTGACTTCCGTCGCCAATACCACGACCACTCCTCTGTCATTGGCAGAGGTCCAACCTGGTTTAGCTTGGATACGAAACTCGACCTCTTCCGCAGTGAGTGAGATTTGTTGTCCATCGATCTCCAGATTGATTTGCCCATTGTCCTGAATATTTGCAAGCAATTCGCTTCCGCTCTGCTTGGCGAGAACTCCCTTAACCTTCGGCATGAGTTTCCCAAGTTTGGGACCAAGAAGCTTGAAATTCGGCACGACCTCGTGATCGACATACTTTTCAGGCTCGTTGCTGAATTCTACCGCTTTGACATTGAGTTCCTCGGAAATCGCTGCCGCGTGGTCTTCCAGCCATGACTGGTGGGTCGTGTCCGCCAAGATGACTTCCACCTTAGCCAGCGGCTGACGAACCTTAAGTTCCGCTGCACTGCGGGCTTGTCTGCCTAGTGACGATATCAAGCGGACCAGATTCATCTGCTCTGAAAGTGACTGATCCGTTGCAGAAGCATCGCCGGTAGGGTAATCACAAAGATGCACACTCTCGACGATGCCTTTCTCACCCTTCGTCCCTTGAAAAGCTGCTACGGCCAAGTCCTGCCACAGTCGCTCGGCCAAAAACGGCACAAACGGGGCAATCAGTTTCGTCGTCGTGAGCAAACATTCATACAGCGTCCAGTAAGCATCAAGCTTGTCGGTCGATCGCTTCTCTTTCGCCCAGAAGCGGTCACGACTGCGGCGGACATACCAATTGGATAGTCCGTCGATAAACGCCGTGATTGCCTGGCAGGCTCCGAAATTATCGTAGGCATCCATGCGTTCGACGACTGTGGCACACGTCGCATTGAGTTCACCAAGGATCCAGCGATCTAGCTCGCTCCGTTCGCAGAGTGGACGGTAGGAATCTGCCCCCGACAGAGTCCGAGTGTCTAACTGAACTGGTCGCTGAAGCGACCAGTCCGCTTGGGTGGCTTCCAATTCACCCGCCGGATCGAACTCATCGATGTTCCCGTAGATTGTGAAGAAGCTGTACACATTCCACAATCGGAGCAGAAACTCCGGGATACTGTCCTTAATCGCCTCTTCGCTGTAGCGGATTGAAGTCCAGGGGGGCTGGTTGGCGAACAGATACCATCTGAGCGCGTCGGCCCCGTACTTGTCGAAAATCTCATTCGGCTCGCGGTAGTTCCGCTTGCTCTTTGACATTTTCTGACCATCTTCGCCAAGCATGAGGCCGAGGACGATGCAATTTTTGAAGGGATGCGGATAAGGGGGTTGGGGGCTAGGGCTCTTTTTATCCCCCAGTCTCGAGTCCCCAGCTCCCAGTCCCCCAAAAAGCAGTGTGCTAATCGCCAATTGGCTATAGAACCAGCCGCGGGTTTGGTCGAGGGCTTCGCTAATGAAATCGGCGGGGAATTGCGATTCGAATCGCTCTCGCTCAAGGCCGGATTCCTGCCCACGATAGCCCCACTGGGCGAAGGGCATTGCGCCGCTGTCATACCAGCAGTCGATTACTTCGGTGACCCGACGCATTCGCGCACCCTTGGCAAAGGGCGATTCATACGTTACCCCATCGATATAGGGCTTGTGAATCCGAAGATCATCCGGCAATTCGGGGTTCTTTGACTTCGCTTCGTCCCAGATTTCAGTTCCATTGACTCCAGGCTTGGCCAAGAGCTCTTCGTAGCTGCCAACTGCTTCCATCTGCCCGGTTTTGTCGCAAACCCAAATCGGCAGCGGCGTTCCCCAGTAGCGTTCCCGGCTCAACGCCCAATCGACGTTCGACTCCAGAAACTTGCCAAACCGGCCCTCTTTGATGTGCTCCGGCAGCCAATTGATCTTCGCATTGTTAGCGAGCATCTGGTCCTTGTACTCGGTCGTGCGAATGAACCAACTCTCACGTGGATACTGGATAAGCGGATCTTCTTCGGCCCGCCAACAGAACGGATAATCGTGGAGATATTGTTCCTGGTGGAATAACAACCCGCGTGTCTTAAGATCGCGGATGATGTCTTTGTCGCAATCTTTGACCCAACGGCCTCGACAGTATTCGGGGCCTTCGTCGGTAAAAGTGCCATTAGGGGCAACTGCGTTGATAAGTGTGGGGCCTCGTTGATGCGGCGCAACAAAACTCAATTCGCGCTCTAGAATAGAATAATCATCTTCACCGTAGGCTGGTGCTATATGCACTAGACCAGTCCCACTATCCGTCGTTACGAAGTTTGCCGGAACAATGAACCACCCGTGGAATCGAATTCGATTCTCAGAAACTTTTTTCTTGACCCTCTCTTCTACAATCTCAAAATTGTCTTGATGGGTCCGCTCTCCCTCGACCACACTATTTAAAAGACTATTACTTGTGAAAAAGTCGCGGATTGCTCTGGAAGGAGCGTCCTCATAGCCTAAATACGATAACTCACTGAATTGAGTATTGAACTTAGAATGGTATTGCTCAAAGGGAGGCCTGTATCTTAATCCGTGAAGTGTTGATCCCTCAATTGGTCCTTCTAGTTCCTTGAGTTCTACCTTTCTTTTTACTTCTAGATCCTTAATCTTGTTCTCAGCAACAAGCAACTTGCGCCCATTGTCATCCGGATCAGTAACTTTAAAATAGATCTCATCAGAGCCTACCGCTACGTATTGATTACTCGGTAAGGTCCAAGGTGTCGTCGTCCATACAAGCAGCGAAGTATCCGTTTCGTTGTTCTCATCATCCAGTAGCGGAAACTTAACATACACACTGGGGTCAGCCACCTGCCGGTATCCTTGGCCGACTTCGCCGCTGGAAAGAGCCGTGCCACCTTGGGCCCACCACCAGACGATTTTGTGGCCACGGTATAACAGGCCCCGATCGAAGAGCGTCTTAAGGCTCCACCAGACGCTTTCGACGTAGCTCTGATGATAGGTGACATACGCCTGGTCGAGATCGACCCAAAAGCCTAACCGCTCGGTCAGTCTTCGCCACTCTTGCATGTAACGCCATACGCTTTGTTGGCATTTCTGGATAAAGGGTTCAATGCCGAAGGCTTCGATCTCTTCCTTGGAGTGGATGCCCATCTCCTTACAGACTTCTACCTCCACGGGCAGTCCGTGTGTGTCCCAACCCGCTTTGCGTTCGCAGCGGTAGCCACGCATCGTCTTGTAGCGTGGAAAGAGATCTTTTATCGCGCGAGTCAGACAATGCCCCGGGTGAGGCATCCCGTTGGCCGTAGGTGGGCCTTCGTAGAAAACAAAAGGCGGCGCACCCTCACGCGAAGCGAGCGACTTGTGATAGATGTCATTCTCACGCCAAAACTCGCCAATGGCCAATTCACGCGCGGGAAAACTTTCGCTCTTATCAATTGTAGGAAACATGGCTTCCGTTAGCAGATTCTTATCTCGGCGGGTGCATCAACGGCCAAAAACAAATAACCAATGACCAATCGTATTGCTGGTCATTGGTCATTGGAAATTAGACATTCATCTACATCAGTCGTCGTCAAAGTCGGGATCGTCACTAAACGGCGAGTCATCGTCGTCTTTATCATCATCATCATCATCGCCGAAAGTGTCTGGGAATTCATTGTCCTCAGTCAGGTCGTCTTCCCAATCTTCTTCGAAATCGTCATCGAAATCGTCGTCGAAATCGTCGTCGTCGAAATCGTCAAACGGATCATCCATCTCAGCGACGATATCGGCCGTCCTACCTGTCAGATCCCACGACTCGTCGATAATTGGCCTCGCCAAATCTGGCATAGCTAGCACTCCGCACCCCATTCGCTCACCTATCTCTGCGTAACTAAATCAATATACAAACAGCCCTACGTAGGCCGCTCACTGGCTTCTTCACAGATTGCTGAGCAGAAATCGACTTAAAGTGTTTACTACCAAGCAATTATTGTAGGCGCGGATTCTGACTCAAGACAGCCGGTCTTGTCAAGTTCGTACCCAAATCTGGACACATAACTCCTTCAAGCATCTGACGATCTGAAGTTGGAGAAATTCGAGATTCGGGGTAAACTCTGCGTCGGATTTTAGTAATCATAGATCTGCACGGCCCAATGTAGGCGCCGTCACCATGTCGGTCGGCAAGGAGGCTCCGATGTCGCATCCACCGCTTCGCTTCGTTCACGCCAGTGATTTTCACCTGGAAAGTCCCCTGGGAGGGGTCTCGGAGGTTCCTCCAGAAAGACGAGATCTGTTCCTCGAAGCCCCTTTTCTGGCTGCCAGCCAAGTATTTGAGACCGTATTAGCTGAAGGAGCTGACGCGCTACTACTTTCCGGCGATTTGCTCGACTCAGAACTGGCCGGTCCCCGGGCCGTAGTATTTCTTCGCGATCATTTCCAGAGGCTCGCCGACCATGGGATCCCTGTCTACTGGGCCTGTGGTGAGGTGGATGCCCCCGACACTTGGCCGGCCTGCGCGAAGTTGCCCGAGAACGTTCACATTTTTCCTGTTGGTCATGTGGCGAGTTACGAGCTGCTGAGGGACGGGAAGCCGGTGGCCCGCATTCAGGGGGTTAGCCGTACCCCGGGAGTAGCCCCCGACGACAGTGGATTTCATTGTGATGCTTTGGGGTTGTTTACCGTCGGGATAGCGTATGGAACGGCAGCCTCGCCTGGCGCTGAGGGAGATCGCGTCGACTACATGGCACTCGGGGGGCAGCATCATCGACAAACCGTGGATCAGTCCCCGGGGATCGCCCACTACTGCGGGACACCGCAGGGCCGCGACCCCAGCGAAGCGGGACCCCGGGGTTGTACGGTGGTGCTCGTGGATGACGCGGGACAGGTAAAGACAAACTTTGTTGCCACGGATGCAGTTCGCTGGATTTCGGAAATCGTGGAAATCACGGCAGGCACCGACGAGGACGCCCTCATGTCGCAGATCGAGGATCGAATTGCCAAATTACGCACCAAACACCACGGCAGCGAGTTGCTGATCACCTGGGAGATTACTGGTCGAGGCAGCGTCGTCAATCACATTCGATCCGGGGGAATCAGTGACAAAATGGTCGACGTGCTACGAAGACGCTACGCCACTCAATCCCCCGGAGCCTGGACGGTGGGCATTGAATGCCGCGCTCCGCTGGATGTGCCCCAGGAATGGGTCGACGAAGAAACGATCATGGGCGATTTGCTGCGAGATTTCCGCAAACTGGAAGCAGACTCTGACATTTCGCTCAAATTGGAGGAGTTTCTCCCCGCTGAATACCGCGACGGCTCGCTGGCCGACGTGGCAGTCGTCGAACCAGAAGATCGGGCCGAACTGCTCTGGGCGGCTTCAAAACTGGGAGTCGACCTCATGGACGGCGAAGAAGTGCTGAGTAGAGGCTAGAGGATAGTAATTTGCCGCGACTCAACGAGTCGCAGAGAAAATGAACTCATTTAACTTATTGAGCCAAATCTTATGAGAATCAAGAAAATTCACATCGACGGGTTCGGCGTGTGGCACGATCTGCACCTTGGAGGAATCTCTCCGAATCTGACGGCCTTTTACGGTGCCAATGAAGCCGGCAAGACAACGCTCATGCAGTTCTTGCGGTCGGTCCTGTACGGCGTGTCACCGACCCGGCGAAGTCGCTACCTCCCGCCAATCAACGGAGGTCGCCCCGGCGGAATGATTGAATTGTCCGATGGCCAGCAGACGCTTACCGTTTCACGCTATGCCGACCGAGATGACATTGATTTGGGCCTCGTCTCCATCACCGACGAAGAGGGGCATTCCACAGGCGATCGCCTGCTCCGGGATGCGCTCGCGGGCATCGACGAGGTCACGTATGAAAACATATTCGCCTTGGGACTGGGCGAAATCCAGAGACTCGGTTCGCTCACCGACACCCAAGCTGCCGAGTGGCTCTATCGGCTCACCTCGGGGCTAGACCGTGTAAGCCTCTACGACGTGATCCAAGGTCTCAGGCAAACTCGCCAAGGGCTGCTTTCCAGTCGGGAGCAAGATTCCCAGATCGCGAAGCTGCTAAATCAACGAGAGGTTCTCCGGGGCGAGATTAGCCAGCTAACGCAGCAAAATCGTCGCTGGGCACAGCTTGCCGTGCGAATCGAAGAACTTGATTCCGAAATCATCGCTCAGGAAGCCGAAGTCTCTGCTGCAGAACATCAAGCCCGCACGGTGGAAATTGCCGTGGGACTCAAAGAGAATTGGCGACGCCGGTTGAAACTCACGGCACAAATTCAGCAAATCAGCGGTGCGATCCAGCTCCCTGAGGACGCCGCTTCTCGGCTCGACTCTCTCAACAGCAAGATTGAAGAACACCAGCGCGAGGCAGATATTCTTGAAGGACAGCGCCGCCAACTAAAAGAAGAGACCGAACGACTGGGAATCAATGAGCTCCTGGTAAAGAATGCTTGCCGGATTGATGCTCTCGCCGAACAACGCGACTGGCTCTTTTCGCTTGATCGCCAGATCGGGGACCTTAGTGGCGAATCTCGCGATCTACAGCAACGACTCACGACGGAACAGGAACGTCTTGCCGCGGCGCTGGGGATAACCAGAACAGGTCACCTACAGGAAATCACGACATCTGAGTTTGAAAGTTTGCACCCTCTGCTGGATGATATTCAGGCTGCACAAAAAAAGATTGATTTCGAGACAAAGGAACTCGCAAGTCTGGCCGAGAACGAACGGTCCCTAAAGTCCCGCATTGAGTCCGCGATCGTCGCAGGAGAGCACCATGGCTTGCCGATGGACCTTGAGGAGGCCAGCGACCTCGTCGCTCGGCTGCGTCGTCGGTTGCAAGTGGAACAACGCCTTGAACAGGCCCGCAGCCACGAGCTTGACCTTGAGCACCAGAGCCATGAGCTACTAGAAGACCAAGTTTTGCCTCTTTGGATGTTTGGCTGGACTCTCGCAGCAGTGGTAATCGGAATGCTGTTGGTGGGACTATGGTTGTGGGTACCTAACAATCCCCTGGGGAGTCATGGCAGTCTCATCGCCCTGGCCGGGCTAGCCGCCACAGTCTTCATGTTCGTCTTGAAGTACTTTATCGAGGATAGTGCTGCCGACAAGCTTGACGCTTGCCAGCGGCAAATGGAGTCGCTTGCCCGCCAAGTAGAAGAAGCCGAGCGAGACAAGCAGTTACTTGACGCGGAACTAACTCTTACGGATGGCTCCGCAGTGCTGCGACTGCAAGCTGCCGAAAAGCATTTGGCAGAATTGGAGAACGTTCTTCCAGTGGAAGCTCAGCGGAAAAGGGCTGGGCACGAAGTCTCCTCGGCTGAATCACGCCTTACCCAGGCCAAGGCGCAATACGACAAAGCGCTTGCAGCCTGGAAAACTAAACTCGTGGGGCTTGGATTCTCTGAGAAACTTGATCCGCAGCGATTTGTTGCCGTAACGGAACGTTTCTCCGCGCTTGGTGACCTCGACGAGCGAGTCAAACTTCGCCAGGAAGAAATCGTTGCCCGTCAACGGGAACATGCTACTATCACCCGCCGTATTCGCGATCTAGCCCTTGAAGTCGGCTGTGTTCAGGACGTAGACGGTGAAAACACTGCTATCGACTTGTTGGAGACTCTCATAGCTGAGCGTCGCAAACAACTTGCTGACGTCGAGCGCCGTGAGCAACTTTATGAGCGCGCGAAGGAGTTGAAGGCCGAGGAAGGACAGCACCGTCATACCATCGCTGGAATTCGTCGGCGCCGTGAGGCGCTCTTTCAGGCAGCCGACTGCGAAGATGAATCCTCCTATCGGCGACTCATTGATGAACAGGAGCAGTCCCAAAAGCTTCGCAGCCAGCGAAAACGAGTTACCCGTGAAATTATCGCAGCTATTGGCAATCACGCATCCGAAGAAACCTTTGCGACGCTGCTCGACCCAGAGTGCATCGACCGACTCGACACGTTATGGGAGCAGTATTCCAACGAATTAGAGGCTTCACAAACGGAACTTAAATCGTTGGTCGATCAGCGAGGGGCTCTGCGGCATGAGCAACAAACGCTTGTTGAGGATCGGTCCCTCGCTGAGCGACAGCTAGAGCTGAGTTGCCTCGAAAAGCAACTCTCCAACGCCCGGCAGGCCTGGCGAGAGCATGCCACAGTTAGCCGCGTCTTGGAACGGGTTCGCCATCACTACGAGGCCAATCGCCAACCAGAGACGCTGGGCGAAGCGACTCGCTATATGTCGCAACTAACGGGCGGTGAGTATCGACGTGTGTGGACTCCTATCGCCGACGACATCTTGTTGGTGGAGAATTCCGCCGGGGAATCAATCACCATCGACAAACTCAGCCGCGGCACAAGAGAGCAACTATTCCTAAGTATCCGCTTGGCGGTTGTTTCGACTTTTGCCAAGCGAGGTGTACGCTTGCCAATGGTTCTTGACGACGTGCTGGTGAATTTCGATGCCATCCGCGCCCAGCGAGCTGCCAAGGTCCTGAAAGATTTTGCCGACGGCGGACATCAACTTCTGGTATTCACCTGTCACGAGCACATGTGGCAAATGTTTAAAGCCCTTGAAGTGGATTGTCGGCGGCTTCCAAATCGTACGGGTATCACGCTCGAAATCGTTGAGGAACCGCCAAGCGAGATCGTTGAAGAGGTACTCGCAGAGGAACCACCACAAGTTCCAAAGAAATCACGCAAGCTCCGACGAGTGAAAGTGCAAGAGGTAATCGCTCCCGAGCCGGTTGATTTCTACGACTATCCCTTTGTCGAGCGAGTGGAAGAGGAAGTGGTACGGTCACCAGTCACTCAAACCAGTAGCCCGGTAGTTGAGTACACAGTTCCCGCCGCGGAAACCACCTACGAATGGCTTTGGGACGGGGAAGAGAACGATCAAAAAGAACAACTTTATGAGCATTCGATCCATGACCATCTCGAGCCCCATAGGACCTATCGTTGAGAATTGTACTTCCTATCCCTCCTGATTCGGCAACGGAGTGAGATTCAAGCAGACGGTTCTGCCTTTTCCCAGTTCTTGGTGCGATCTACGGCTTCTTGCCAACGGGCTCGAAGGACTTCTGATTTAGCGGGGAGCATTTGAGGTTCAAAGCGTTGGTCAATTTTCCAGTGGTGAGCAATATCCTCTCGGCTGCCCCATACTCCACTCGCCAGACCAGCTAGATAAGCAGCCCCCAGTGCAGTCGTCTCGGTAACCGTGGGGCGAACAACGGGCAGTTGTAAAATATCTGCTTGAAATTGAAGCATTGCATTATTGACACTAGCCCCCCCATCCACGCGCAGCTCACTCAAATGGACTCCAGTATCGCTACGCATCGCTTCCAATAAATCGGCAACTTGAAACACAATCGATTCGATTGCTGCTCGGGCAATATGTGCTGCAGTGGTTCCACCGGTAATGCCCAAAATCGTTCCTCGGGCATAGGGATCCCAATGCGGCGCACCCAAGCCAGCAAACGCGGGCACAAGGAACACGCCTCCGCTATCGGGCACGGAACTGGCAAGAGCCTCTACTTCGGAAGAGGATTTAATTACCCCCAGCCCATCACGCAGCCAACTAACCACAGCCCCCCCGACAAAGACACTCCCTTCCAGGGCATATTCGATCTTGTCGTCAATCTTCCATGCAACCGTGGTGAGCAAATTGTTCTGTGAAGCAGCGGCCTCGGTCGAGGTATTCATGAGCATGAAACAACCGGTGCCGTAGGTGTTCTTGGTCGCACCCTTCTCAAAACATGATTGTCCAAACAAGGCAGACTGCTGGTCGCCAGCAATCCCCCCGATCTTCATTCCTGAAAGCTGAAGTGATGAATCTACTTCTCCGTAGATTTCGCTAGAGGGGCGAATCTCTGGCAAGATGCTGCGAGGTATACGGAATAATTCTAAAAGTTCATTATCCCAATCACCCGTGTGAATATTCATCAACAACGTACGTGATGCATTGGAAACATCCGTTATGTGGAGTGAGCCTCCTGTAAGCTTATTAACTAACCAGGTGTCTATGGTTCCACAGGCGAGCTGACCTGAATCTGCCAACTTGCGTGCCGAAGGAACATGGTCCAGAATCCAGGCAATCTTAGTCCCACTGAAATAGGGATCTAGTAGCAATCCAGTTTTCTCTCGAACTGTTTGCAAATGCCCTGCTGATCGCAATTTTTGGCAGACATCAGCCGTGCGGCGATCCTGCCAGACAATCGCTGGGTGGATCGGCTGCCCCGATTTACGATCCCACACAACCGTCGTTTCGCGCTGATTGGTGATACCCAAAGCTGAAATATCAGCAGGCTTTAGCCGCGCCGAGTCCAAGACGGCGGTTACTACCTCGAGTTGAGATTGCCAAATTTCCTCAGGGTCATGCTCCACCCACCCCGGCTGGGGGTAATATTGCTTAAACTCATTCTGCTCGATCGCTTTAATGTCACCCGCATCAGAAAAAATAATCGCGCGCGAGGAGGTGGTCCCTTGATCGAGGGCTAAGAGATAGGGCATTCGTGTTTTCTCCATTGGAAAAACATCAAATATATAAATTGGATTCAGAGTTTAAACTCAACCATGTTCTTTCCAGTTTCGTACGAAACTTCTAATCCAAGTTCTGTATCTGCATTGTATTTTGATGGAATTTCGATATCCGGGTGAGTGATCACTACGCGATAGAGCCCTTGGTGGACCCCTTTTAATCGTTTTAAATCATCGGGCAAAAATGCACTGTCGATACCTAGCTGCGCAGACCCCGAGTCCTGAGTGACTCCTTTCGCTGGTTTCACCACATCGTGGAGGAAATCTTCGGGAATCAGCTCGACATTCGCTCCAGACAAAGGTCGGCCCTTAAAAAAGACACGGCAGGCCAAGTTAGATACGCCAAGGCCACTGTTGGTCCACATAGCTAATCGATCCGTCAATTCTTCCTTGTCGATGCTCTTGTCATTATTCTTATCAAAACTGCCAATTGCTGAAAGCAGTGAGGGACAGTTCTTTAGCTCATCCTTCGATAGCTTACTATCGCCATTTGTATCGTATTTGCTAAGCGCGTCCTCCGCTGCCGAATCTGCATCAATATGTGGAACTTCAACTGCGCCCGGTCGACCATAGCAACCAAGTATTGTAACGGCACCAAAAACAAGTGCCATAAGCTTATAATGTGAACTTCGCATGAGCATTGTTCTCCTACGCTACCAGTTGATTCTTTCTAATTTTGTGAGAGTAAAACAAATCACTCTGTGCTGGCTTCCATGCGAATAGCTGATGAAGGTCTTTCGGTGTGAGACACAGCGGGAGTTTGGAACGAAGAAGTCCCTGATCGCATGTTCTCTAGCTGGGAAATTGCTTGGCGGAGGAACTCTGGTCGATTCGTAGTAATTGAGTCAAATCCCAGTCGCTGTAATTCTCTGGCATCATTTGAGTCGTCAACAGTCCATGCATGCAAGCTCAAACCAGCTTCTTGACATCGAGAGATGAACTGTGGATCAAGCAAATCCATTTTTGCCCTTACATCAACTCCGTCCGCTCCAATGCGTTGAGCGACATCCACTATAACATCTACAGAGGGATACCAAAGGCCCTTGTCATTGTCCTTCTGAAAATCGACGAGCCAATAGGCCTCAATGCTTGGCATGACCAACTTAGAGGTTCGAATAACGTCTTTATTAAACGAAATGATCCGCAACTGCTGGGCCTCTAATTTAGAACCCATTAGCAAGGGCTTCAAATACGGCAAGATCTCTGGACCGCATTTGATTTCGATGTAGAGAATCTTTCCTGACGGAATGACAGCCAGTACTTCCTGCAGAGTCGGCATCCGTTCGTTACAGAATTGCGGCCCCTTCCAGCTCCCTACATCCAGCTTCTGCAAGACCTCTAAAGTGGACTCTGAAACTTCTAGGTCCTCGCCACTGACACGTTGTGTATCTTTATCATGTATACAGACAATATGCTTATCTGCTGTAAGATAAAAATCACCCTCCACCGCATCCGCACCTTGTTTCCAAGCAAGATTAAATGAACTAATCGAATTCTCCGGTGCATCCGCCGATGCCCCGCGATGTGCTACGATAACTTGTGCTAAAGCAGATTTAGCTTTTCCGACAGTTTGGTTAAATATTAGAAGACAAAGCAGAACAGCGATTTTCATGTATTTCAATCTGAGAGGAGATCGTCACTATATCATGACAAGGAGAAGGAGATAGAGGCACTCTAAATTGCAACACTCTCTTTGTGTTTTGTCACTCTCTAAGGTGACTATAACTGGGAATTGGATACGGTTCTTCCATCGTTGCGGACCCCGAGCCATCGATGAGTCTCTTCGTCGATATCGAATGAAATGCTTTGAACGGAGCCATCGCACATCGACATATTGAAGACTCCTGGATGGGCACTGCCAAAGCTCTCCGGCAAAACTAAACTAGGTCGATCCTGGAAAGGAGGTAGTTTAGTGGAACGTTGAACGTCTCGATTGAATCCGGTGAAGATCGTTTCATTGTCTCCAGTCGTGTACATGGGAGAACCAATGGCCCCTACCCCTTCGTAGGCCTCTGGACGGAGGTATTTGTCGCCAATCAAATAGGTTTGCGAAAGCCCGTCCTCAATCTCAGCGAGCCGCAGCTCGCTATGCATGTCACAGACACCATTCCAAGGATGTTTATCATCTTTGAGCCAGGGATAATTAGGGTTTTCAGCTTGCGCAATTGTCGTTGGGCCGTCGGGGCCGTCCGCCGTGTCAGTGTCGCCGACCGAGATCGCATAATCACTCTTGCCAGAGAACTCTAGCTTTTCGCAGTTCCTTGGCGTCCAGTGCGGCTTGACTCCTGTTGGAACAGCTGGACGGCGACTGGGACAAATAAAATCCGCAATTTGGATCGCATTCATGTCTGCCAAGAGCTTTCTTTTATCTGCGCCGTCGGGTAGACCTTTTCCCATATTCCAGATATTGGCTTGTTCCATAAAAGGAAGAACCGAGTAGGTCCAACCTCCTGGTTGAGACTCGCCAAAACCCCGGTCAGGGTCCCCCACCCAGTTCCAGCCCCAGCCTCCACTAGGCATATAGCGATGGGTATCAGTGTGATTCTGCACAGCCAATGCAAGCTGCTTTATTTTGTTCGTGCATTGGATGCGGCGGGCTGCTTCCCTGGCAGCCTGGACCGCCGGCAAAAGCAAGCCTACCAATACACCTATGATTGCGATTACCACCAAGAGCTCGACTAACGTAAAGCCGTAATTTGATCGGGATCTGCCAAGTTGGGCTGATCTCATTTTGAGTTCCTTTTCGTTACCTTATTGGATTAAAGCAATAATAAAAGAGACTGCCATGATGCTCTAAATTAATCGCGAAATGAAAGGAAAATTCCTTAAGGAGTCTTTTTCCAAGTGATCTTGGGCTCTCATCTCGCACGCCGCAGCATCAGAGCAGTCACCCCCATGAATGCTAATACAAAAGCTCCTGGTTCGGGAACGCTCGTTCCCAATAGATTGAAGTCAAGTCCGGCCAGCCCCCCAGATTGTAGTTGTTGATCAAGGATGATGGCGTCTTTCAGGTTCACGATGCCGTCTAGATTGATGTCACCCCAC
The DNA here is from genome assembly GCF_007860015.1 of Bythopirellula polymerisocia. Classification (GTDB taxonomy): domain Bacteria; phylum Planctomycetota; class Planctomycetia; order Pirellulales; family Lacipirellulaceae; genus Bythopirellula; species Bythopirellula polymerisocia. The sequence goes on along the minus strand of NZ_SJPS01000004.1, from coordinate 749,611 downwards.
CCCCAGGTCTGCCAGTCACCGACGTTTATTTCGTTCAGAGCGCCCTGGAACCGTTTTTCCTTCATCCAGCCAGCCACAAAGGGTGTAACATCTCCCTGGTTTACAAAACCGTCGCGGTTGATGTCGCCAGCGCGAAGAATGCCGCCATTGGGAATTAAAGCAATTTGGTCGGCAATCCATATGTTGTCGGCTAATAAGTTGAATGTGCCGTAATTTTGTCCGGCAGGTGGTCCTGCGAGTGACGAATTATCTCCATATACATACATTTCAAGATTGTCGACGACTCCTTTGAAATAGTTATCGAATACGGGAGTAAAGCCATCACCGGAGATTTCTTCGGCACCTACGGCCAGAACGCCTACTCTCATCCCATTGTCTAATTCGCCTGGGGTAGGATTACCGTTGTTGGCAGAAACTGCCATTCCATTGACATAGACCACGCTTGTAAAACCCGCATCAAGGACCGACCCGCCGGGCAATGTTTGAGGAGCGCCTGGATCAACCGACCGATATACGTGATGCATTACGTGATACCATTGATTGCCGACGACTGGAACGGTAGCGCCGATGAGTCCGTCTGTAACTCTACTATCGTTGGACTGAGTCCATTTACCATCAGCGGTGATTGATACGCCACCCGCAGCCTGGGTGTCAAAAACAATGCCTTGACGATGGGTACCGAGCGCTGAGGCGTCTGGGCGAACCCACATCTGCAATCCACGAGCAGTAATGTTGTCGTAATTATAAGGAAATGGGAAGAGGAGGGGACCGATACCTACAAAATCGGGGCCACCGGTCTCATCAGGTCGGTTAAGCGGCGTTCCTGAAAGGACATTGTTGATGCCATTGAATTGAGCACCGAGGTCACCCGTGGCAGCTCCAGGTCGATTCAATCCGGTGGAACTTACGTTCACGTAGGTAGGTGAAGTACCTCCAAATCCAACTGAAAGATTTTGTTGGTCAGAAGAGGATTGAGAGACTGAGTCCAGCGTATTGCTTGTAGCTCCATCGCCGAATTTGTACAGGCGATCCGTGGTCTTGGCTGCTAATGCCAACTCCGTGGAGCAGATCGTCATAGCTAAGCACGCCAAGGGCAATAACATAAATGAATTACCCATCATCGTGGGTTCCTCACTAGACGTTCGTTTTCTCCTGAAGCTAAGCGATGCAGCGATTAAGCCGAACACCAACAATCCGGCAGTATTGGGTTCTGGAACGGCTGCCGAAGCGGCAGCTAGACTACTGTTTCCATAAGTGCCCTTCCATGCGGCGAGGTCCTGGCCATCGACATCCATGTCGCCATCAGCATCCCCCTGCGAATTCGTAGCCGAGCCAGTTAAGCCAAAACCACGTTGCCAGATAAGGAAGTCTTTCCCGTCAACATCTCCATCGTTATCAAAATCTGCGTCGACGACAGGTGAAATGAACTCGACCGCCGCGCCCGTCAAGAAGCCTCCCGTTCCCGTCACATGATATCCGAAAGAAACATTAGCAGGTTTGCTGGTATCAAAGGCGTTTCCTAGGGAAATGGGCGTCATTCCGTTCGCAAACACACTGCTGCCGAAACCATAGGATTCGATCAACTGATGCGCTCCAATGCCACCAGCTTCTTCCCAGCCGTTTCCTGTTCCTGGTGCTCCATTCCCTTCAAAATCTTTATCTTGAAGACTGCTCCAACCACTCGGATTCAGGGAATTCGTAGAACTAGTTATTTCATACGAATCAATGTCAAAATTCTGTCCCGATGTGTTTTCTAGAGATACGTTTCCAGTCGTGGTATTAACGATGAGTTTTAGCTGGGGAGTTACACCACCGGTGACTTCGGCGAAGTTCAGGTCATCGATGGCACTCCGCACGGTATTTGCACCTCCATCGTCGAAGTGGAGTCGATAACTCTCGTTATTGTTGCCTGTGTAGTTGAAAGTTACCGTTTCCATACTTCCTGCGCTCAGGAGTCCTGTTGTTTGGGTGGCGACCGTGCTCATATCTGAGAGTCGGATCAAATTAATTGTCCATGAATAGGCAGGCTCTCCTTGGTCTGTCGCATTGCCAATCTTGAAGGAATTTAGCTTGAGGGCTTTTCCTCCACTCACCGTAAAATCAATTGTCGGGTCGGCCGGCAGTTCAGAGTGCTGGCTTAAATCCAGATCAAACTGCAACACAGGAACATTAAACCCGGCACCAGAGAACGAAGCCGCACTGTGGAATTCTAAGATGTCAATATCTGGACCACCTGGCGTTACACCTCCTGTGGGAGCCCAAGTGAGGGCAATATTTGGAGTAAAACCTTCAGCACCAGCCGTGGCACCGATGATATTTCCTGCGGTGATGTTGCTGCCGTAAGTAGTATTGATGTCGCTATTGCTTGCGGGAATAGCTCCAGCAGCATTCATGTTGAAGTTGAGAATTGTAGCCCTTGACGGTCCGGCTAATGTGAATAGCAGAGCCAGCGCACCGATAAGTGCTATACATTGAGATTTCACGAAATATCTCCGTTGATGTTGAAAATGACTACTAGGGGATTTCTCTCGTCTTCCTGGTCTTACACCTAGGCAAGAGACCAGCGCGGTAATTACCAGCAAACCCGAAGTTGGTTCTGGAATGGCTTCGAGGGCGGCCCAAGCGGCTGCCCCTTGTGATGCAATAAAGAGACTCTTGAACAGTACGAAATCGACGATGTCATTGTCCTTGTCACCATCTAAATCGCCTTGCTGGTAGGCAGCCGCTAAGGATTTGTTCAACAGATCGACTCCGCGTCCAGCATTAAAAATAGGCCAATCCAAGGCTGTGACGCTCCCGTCAAAATTCAAGTCCCCGATGGCGTAGCCGCTCGTTGGACCATTGACGTACTCGACACTGTATTGATTGATATTGCCATTAGCGAGTACTAAATCCAGCTTCAAGTCTTCAAAGGGTGATTTGAGCCAGGCAATCCCTTTGGGATTAGGGGATGCTTGGTTGAGAACCACCGAGGCAGAGGCAGCAATTGTGCCACCATTCCCTCCGAATTCATATTCACTCAAATCCGAATTGGTTCCCGCTTGAGGAAGTTTCGTCCAGTCGTCGTTGATATCCACCGATTTATTACCGTTCACGTCGTAGTTACCGGAGATCGATTTCCAGCCGGTTTGGTTCATCGAACCGGCTTCGGAGGTAATCGAATAGCCTTTGATATTCACAGCTGAGGAGCCAATGTTGGTAAGCGTAATTCCACCAGTAGAGCGATCTACGGTCAACTTGAAAACCGGTGCTCCGGCCTGCAAAGTCTCACTGAAGCTAAGATCATCCAAGGCAGTTCCAAACCCCGAATCGATTTCACTTGGAGTTCGGGTAAATCGCAGTGTGTAGGCCGAGCCTGGGGTACCTGTGAAACCTACGTTAATGGTTCCTGTATTACCGTCATTTGGCACATTCACTGTGTTACTAAAAGCGGTGCCGACAACTTCCCAAGTCCATTCGGCAGTCCCACCTTGATTGTTCGCTCCGCTCAACAGGAACGAATTAATTACAACGGATCGACCATCGATGGGTTTAAAGAGAATCTCTGAAACGCCATCTTTCCCTTCGAAACGATTTTGATCAATTTGGGCCACATGGACTGGAGATTCGTGAGTCCAAGTGGTTGCGGTGTGATACTCCCACTCATCAGGGACATTTCCCAGCCAAGTGAGTCCAATCTTTGGTGTGGCTCCCGATCCGTCAGTCGTTACGAAACCAGTGCTATTGCCAGCTATGTTGCTGCCGTAATTGAGCGGAATGTCCTCATTGTTACCGCCAGCCGCATTATCAAACGTAATTCTTGTCGCATGGGCCGACTGGACCAAGAATGCACCAACAACAGAAACAAACAATAGGGAATTTATTCGGGTTATCATCGTAGCCTCTCTAAATGCCAAAGTGCCGCTTTGCGCAAGTTAAATAAGAAAAAACCGCCAGGAGTCCGCATAGAACGGAGTGAATCGAAGCGGGTTCAGGTATGGATAAGAGGTTCTCTAATGCGTTCAATCCCCGGCCTTGGATATACAGATTCTTGAACCTCACGAAATCTGCAATATCATTGTCAAAGTCGTCGTCCATATCTCCCCAGGCATGCGCTTCGGCGAGGGACATTCCCTTCAGATCGACACCCCGGCCCGAGTTGTATTGGAACCAATCCTCATTAGTAAGCATTCCATCTCCATTCAAATCCGCCCACTCAGGCGTATTGATCACCAACTGGTGTAGGGAAGCTGGTTGGTTCGTTGTAATTCCGTCGATTCCAAAATCAATAAGTTGTTGCATTCGTGCTTGGCTGTCGACGGTCCAGGCATGCAGTTCCATGCCATTGGCATGCACCAGGTCGACGACTGACTGATCGATCGTACTATGATTCCAGTCCAAAAAGTCGACCCCCTGGGCTTGAATCTGGCTGATTGTTGTTTGTGTTAGGGTACCGCTGCCCAAGGCTCCCAAGTTGTAATTTGTATCCAAGGCATCCATGTCGCTGAGAAAATTCCAATCGAACGAGATCACACTAAAATCTGTAGTCGCCAGTCCCATTGTCACGAACTCATTGTGATAGGCTTGAGCATCGCCTGCCTTACGTTCGACAAGAGGCTTTAAGCCCACTGAGATTGCGGAAGTCATTAATTCGTTCATGGTCGGAACTTGTTCGCCTACATACGCGGGAGAAAACCATGATCCCGCATCAAGTGTTTTTGTTTGTGCCAGCGTCAGTGAGGAGACACTCCCCGTGCCGTTGGTTGTGCGATTGACTGTGCCGTCGTGCATGACAACTAGTACCCCATCCGAAGTCGGACGAACATCGAATTCAGTTAAGTCCGCTATTCCCTGCGCCGCAACAACAGAGGCAATGGTGTTTTCGGGTGCCACAGCCGAATAACCGCGATGTGCTTCCACAAGTACCCTGCCCACTGCCAGTGGAGTACTTGCGATGAAGACGATCGCCGCCAAAATAAATCTACGATAGCCGATAATCATTCTCAGCCAGAGGATTCGAAGCTCGATTCCTCTTGGTCCAATTCTCTGTCTGTCAACAAAACATTGTAATAAGCCGCTAGACCGATCCACCCGGCTGCCTCATCATTCTCGATGAGGCAGGCCGGATCGATTCGAGCTATCTGTAAATCAACTCCTTTAGCTTCGGCGCCGTGTGCCGACAGCCCCCAAGCCAAGCAAAGCCAAGAGAGCCATTGTTGTGGGCTCCGGAATCTGGTTGAAACTCAGGTTATCAATTGCACCACGAGGATGATCACCAATTCCACCGGTGTGGCTAGGAGTCGTATTGTCGCCACCGTCATCGAAGAGCAACCGATAGCTCACACCTGGATCACCAGTGTAATCAATGTTCACAACTTCACCGCACCCACTACCCTGCGTTGCCACGCCACAGGCGGTGGTAGTGTGCGTGAATACAGTTGCGCTGTCACTGAGTCGGATCAGATTGATGGTCCAATCGTTGGCAGGCTCATGACCGTCATCTATGTGCTGGTCATTGGCGTTGCCGATGATCAGAGAATTAATTCTCACTCGGACGCCCGCGGGCACTGAAAAGTCGACCGTAGGATCCGCAGGGAATTGCCCGTTTTGACTGGAAGTGTCCACATCCAATTGCAATACACCGGGCGCTACTAAAGGAGCTACCCAAGTCGAGGCATTGTGAAACTCAAGCACGTTAGGAATTTGAGGTCCCCACGTAAGAGCCACATTAGGGGTAGCCCCATTCGAAATGTCAAATTCACCTGCGATGCCAGCAGATATATTGCTGCCGTAGTCAAAGGCCATATCTTCGTTGCTGCCATGACCGCCAAACTCCAGCACAGTTGCCTGAGTCGGTCCGACCAGAAGGGCCACAAGGCCCAGCGCGGCGAGAGTTGTAGTTATTCGAGTGCTCATCATTAGTCTCCTCCCAAATGGGTACAGGGTCTTAGAGCCGATACAGACGTGTGCACACGAGCGCACACTCAGGAAAAGTCGGCCCCATATAGTTAATTTTTGTCAGCTACTACAAATGCTTCATCAGACTGATGCGACAAACCCAAAAAACTTGTCGATTTCGCAATGCCTGACAAAGTAGTGATCGGACCTCTAAAGTCTCTCCTTTCCGAAATTTCCAGTCCAATTAAAGGGTTACAGTCCATTCAATGGACCTCAATGCATCTTAGTTTTGTCGTTCTCTGCTCTTGAGTCGATAGTTGCTAGGGGTCATCCCCAAATTTTGGCGAATCACTTTGCCCATCCAATCGCTAGAAGCATACCCAGCTTGTCTTGCTACTATATGGATTGGCAATGAAGTTTCTGTTAAGAGCCATTTTGCTAACTCAAATCAGGCAATAGCAACAACCTCGCAAATCGTGAGTCCTAACTGATCCCGAAAACGTCGCTCCAGGGTTCGACGAGTCGCTGGTATCTCTCGCACGATCGCATTAACGTCAATCGAACGATGTATATTGCTCCAAATCACAACTGCGACTTCTCTGACGAGTTTGTCCTTGGCTTGAATGCCAGTCTGAGTCGCCAGGAGCTTCTCCAGAAACCAATCGAAATCTGGGGCATCCTTAGTCATTTCACTATTCGCACCCTAGTCAATTCCATGATAAGGGGCCGTTTCTATTCGCGCCGCGAAAACAGCCTAAAACTCTTCAAATCTCCCTCCGACCTACAAAAAGCAACCCACAAAAAAAGACCCCTCCCGAAACCGGGTGGGGCCTTTCTCGATATCTCTAGGCCGGCGGTTAAGCCACAATAAACTACAAATCTGTTTTCTACTACTCCTCAGCTTAATAGAAAGGGGATCTCCGTGTCAATTATTCTGGGCGTATTGGGTGAAAAAAAGGGCTGAATACCAGTTTTTCTCAGTTTCCACACTCTCACACCTATCGAGAGAGCAGCCAAGGATGCTCCGGTTAGTAAAAGACATGATGACTTACCTTGTCGAAGCATTCTCAAGCGAAATGGAAGGATTGTTTCGGAGAGGAAGCGATTCCGACGTCACTGGAACGGTTCCCTCCTGTGCCGAAAGCGACTTTCGCAAGAATCCGGGGCGATTGGTCGTAATCGACTCGAATCCTAGTCCTCCCAGTTGCTTTGCCAAGGCAGGATCATCAACAACCCACGTATGAAGACCAAAGCCCGCGTATCGACATCGCATTACAAACCCCGCATCGAGGACTTCGGTTCGGGCCTGTAAGTCCAGCCCATCTGCGCCTATGCGTGACGCGATCGCAATTATTTCGTCTACTTCTGGAGTCAGTCTGTTTTGATTCTTAACTTCTTTGAAACGGACGATCCAAAAGGCTTCGATTTCTGGCAGGTCTTGCTTCGCTACCCGAATTACCTCTTCATCAAATGAAATAATCTTCAAGTTTTCCAGAGGAACACTGGAGTCGAGTAAGACGCATTTTAAATGGGGAACAATTTCTGGGCCACACTTGATCTCGATAAAAAACTTCTTCTCCGGCGGAATTGTATCCATAACCTCCTAAAGAGTGGGAATTCGCTCATTGATATACTTGCGTTCTTTCCAACTGCCCACGTCCAGTTTACGCAGTTCTTCAAGTGTGGCGCTAGCAACATCCAAATCCACGCCGCTGACACGTTCTGTGGTGTCATCGTGGATGCAGACGATCTGGTTGTCGGACGTAAGATAAAAGTCTCCTTCGATGGCGTCGGCTCCTTCTTCCCAAGCGAGTTGAAATGAACTGAGCGTATTTTCTGGAGCATCAGCAGATGCTCCTCGATGTGCTACTAGAAGTTGGGCGTAAACCGAAGTCCCAAGGCAGAAGAGTTGGCAGACCCAAAAAAGACCGACAACAACGAAAATTCTCATGCGAAAAGCACGGCTAGGAGAAACAGGCATACTAAATCAATTCCCAGTGAAATGGTAACTAAGTAGCTTGAGATTGGGAGAAGAAAACTCAATATACAACACCCCTCCCTGAAATGCCCAGGGAGGGGTGGATTGATACATAACGCGACTCTTGAGAGTGCATCCTAAAAAAGTCTAATCTGGCCTCGACGGCCTTGACTATGATTGTCGACGCCTTAAACCTGCGACCGCCAACAACCCACTTAAACACATTAATACCAAGCTCGCAGGCTCAGGAACCAAAGCTGGATTGGCGCTGCCAGGGCTGAGGGTATTGAAGGTTAGAGCCGTCGAGGGGACAAGTGCTGTGCCATCGGAAAAGATGGCCTGAGTGTCATCAAGGGGGTAGGGCCCAGGGTAATCACTATTTGCCTCGTCGATGTCAGCAGCAATCCATTGCCCCGTAGTAAGACGGATCAAGGAGTCTGCTGCGAAGGAAATATTTGGGAAATCAATCCCTCCAGCAAGCATCGCAGCTGCATAGCCGTTGTCGGAACTCCCTGAGTCCTTAGCTGATACTGCGTCAAGGACAGATGACCAGGGCAACGCAACATCGATTGTTCCATCATCGTCGGTGTCCAAGTCATCGCCTTCTAGGCCGGTAAAGCCTCTGACAAGGGCGAATGTATTTGAACCATTTTCAAGATCGGGATCGAAATCGGCTACATTGATTACAGTCGCCGCATCTGGAGCAGGCAACAAGACTGCTGAATCATCCCTCCAAAGGAAGAGTCCATTAGTGCCCGTTGAGAAACCGTCAAGACTCAACGCTTTGTCGATGGTGCCGGACCCACCACCGTCTCCTTCAATCACGAGAAAAGTCAAACCCGAGAGGCTCTCTGAACCCAAGTCGCTAAGGATCTCAAAGAACTCTTTTCCACTATCACTAGAATTTGGGCCGTCATTCTCTGTATTTACTTCAATTTCGTTAATCAAAAGAGCTGCCTGTGAGTGGTTGGCCATTAGCATAAAACTAAAGACCAATAATAGTACAATCATAAAATTTTTCATCAGCGTTACCTCCCAAGTAAAGTTCAAAGAAGTCAGTACAAAGTTCCATTCTAACGCACATTCCGACACAAACAAATAAAAACGGCACTCTTACTATGGCAACTCCACCACCTCGCCACCGGCACGACTGTGCAGAGCTGCGAAAGTAACAATATCCAAGTCCTCGGAAATAAAGTGGACCGATCCATCACCATAAGTAAAATTAGCCCCGCCGGGATGAAAAGAATAAATTTCCTCCAGATTCGTGCAATTGATCATCTGGCCGTCACAATTATTCTTGTCATTTCCCGATTCATCCGTGTAGTTTCCATGCAGTGCAAACCAGTTTTCGCTATTCGCCCAGAACCTTCCGTATGAGTTTGTTTGTCCATTTACAATATGCGATCGATTGTAGACCGTGGGGCGTCCACCGATCTCAAAAAGCATGAAGGAATTGGAGGTTCCATCACTTATTTGTGCTAATCTGACCGGCTTATAATAGGTCCTTGTGGGATCGTAGTTGTTTAGAATGCTCGCCCACTGGTCTTCCGGAGCTAATCGATTCAAGCGTTGTTCAAGTTCTTGAAGGGCAAAACCCGTTGTTTGAGCTGCCGATATGTATGCGCTTACCGAATAATCCGAGACGACATCTTCTTCTCGGCTACCAACAGACGGGCACTGCATCAACGACAATGGGTAGCTGCGAGAGACCTCGAAGTTAGTCATCCCATTGGGATTCTTCTTGCGTTGTTCGTTCCAATTCTGCTTAAAATTATAGAGATCTGCTATATTCTGCTGCTCGATAAAAGGCAGCAAAAAAGTAATCAGGTTGTGACTGTAAAATGCCGCCTGGTCATTGGTGACATTAACTCCTCCAGAGGTGTATGCAGGAGGTAATTCTTTTTTTTGGCCCTCATACATCAGGCAGGCCAAGCCAATCTGTTTCATTTGACTTGTACATTGACTGCGCCTGGCAGACTCGCGAGCCGCCTGAATAGCCGGCAACAACAGCGCGACCAGAACACCGATAATCGCAATCACTACCAAGAGTTCGACCAACGTAAAACCAAAACTCCGTTGGTCAAACGTTCGAACTTCCAAATTAGATTTCAGTTTGTTCATAGAGAATTCCTTAACTTTGCATCCTTAGCAAAACGGGAAGTCTTCCTCAACCGGTTTCTCTAATTCACCTTCGGTTTGCGAAAACTTACAATCATCGTGCTCAACAGCAGAACGACTGCTGCTGAGGAGGGTTCCGGAACAGCGGTTGCCGCACCTGCGAGTGGCGTATTTCCATATTGAGTCTTCCAAATGGCAAGGTCCTCGGGACCGACACTCCCATTGCCGTTGGCATCTCCTTCAGCAAGCGTCGATCCTGTACCAAATCCTCGTTGCCAAGTTAAGAAGTCCTTGCCATCGACGTCGCCATCTTGATCAAAATCTGCATCGTTTATCATCTGCAAAACAGGTGGCGATTCGAAGTCAATGTAAGCAAATGAAAACCCGGTGTCCTCAGGTTCTGTCAGCAAGAACTGATTTTCAATCTCGTCGACAGTTTTGTGATCGATGCCGAGAATGCGGAAACTAAATCCATCGGGGTCGTTCTCATAAACGACACTGTTATCGCCATTACCCTCTGCCGTTGAGTTAAGCAGTAACATACCAGTATTTGGGTTTTTCCCCGGGATCGTAAGCTTGTACTCGCCCGTGCCGACTTTAGAGAGCGTAAAACCAGCTGTGTTGGTTGAACTAATCAATGATCCGTTTGCCTGAGTAACTCCGGCCACTAAATTCTGGGCATCATAGGGCAAGTAAACATAGTTGAATCCATCGTTAGTTGTTGAAGCGGGCGTTTGCTCGGGTTCACCACTATTGTCTAGCAGAACAACGTCCCAACCCGTGCCCGACCCGCCTTGGGGAGTCACAGTCAAGAAATTGTCTTCGTTGGTGTTGGGATTCACCATCAATACACCATTCGATTCCGGATCAAGTCCGGATAGTGTGAAACTCAACTCACTAGTTGTCATGTTTACCAACTGATTGCTTCCCATTTGAAAACCTGAATCAGCTCCAAAAAAAGCAACTGCGTGATTGATGTTAAATTCTGTACTTCCACCGGGCGAAGCACTTGAGGTGGCTGTTCCAACTTGCCAACTATCCCGCAAAAGCGTTGTGCTAGCGAGGCCATATTCAGTGAATCCACCAGTTAAGCTGTTGTCGCGGAGACCTTCACGAACCGACGCAAGCATGACGCCGTCGGTGGCGGCAAGGAACGCGCCGTCAACGGCATAGAAGTTATCCCCTCGGTTAAAACCTAAAGGAGTGACTTCTACGTCTGAGGTTTTTTGGGGAACTGTTGTCAAAGTTTCACCAGGGTTATTGCCCGCAGAAAGTTCAGCTACATTCGCATTCCAAGCAAAAACTCGGGATTTACTGAAATTAGTGAGTGAACTGACCGAAGGAATCGCACCCGGTCCCGTAGCACCACCTGAAAATGGCAAGAATGCGAAATCGAAGTAGTATTCGTTTTCGTTCGTATCTTGCCCCGAACCATTTAAGCCAGCCAAATCCTGTGAAAGAATTACCCAGTCATTTCCAGATGCTTGATAAGTAATCATATTGTCGCTCGCGCGAGTTCCTTCTCCAGTAGGTCCACCATGGGTAGTCACAAGCAGAGTTCCCGAGGAAGGTGTTTGACCAGCAATACTCATTCGGTACTGGCCCTCGAGTTCGCGAACAATTGTCACCGCGCTGCCACTTTGGAAGGCAGTCGAAGGGGGAAGCGCCGAATTACCGCCATTGACCCGACCCAATGTGACGCCTGGTGTATTTCGTGGGATAAAAACGAAAGACATGGATTGGTTGCTAGTTCCTGCACTGCCATTAGTGTTGTTCGGCTTTGTGGTAATAGTGAATCCATCACCACTTGGAGTAGGAGTTGCCAGCGTATACTGATTGGTATCGCTCGCGTGGTTGGCCAATAGTATGCCCTGGCGACGTGAGTCGGTGACCCCCGGGAAGGTCACAACATTGTCACCGTTCCCGTAGAGGTTTTGCGAAATGTTCGCCGAAGTGAGCCCGTTGAGATTAAAGGAGTTGAAGGTGGATCCTGCGGTGGACGAAACGGTTCCACCCAACCAGCCTTCAGAGAAAGGGAAATAGCCGGCCCCGAGATTAGCGTCGAATCGTGCCCCGCCCGGGAATACTGTGTCGGGTGTGTCCTCACCCGCTCTTCTTGTAATCAGATTCAATCCACCTGATCCATCAAGCGAGGTGGAACTAGAAGCATAAAGAGTTTCCGAACCCGCAGTCGTTGTGTTTGCAGATCTCCCATTCTCAGAGATCGATCCGATGAGGATCCCGCCCGATGCGTCATCAGTGGAACTAGCACCAATTCGAATAGGAATATCACCAGTTCCGCCATTGCCTGAGATATTAAAGTCACTCGTTGATTGGCCTGCCGGAATAGTAACGGCTCCGGCGCCACTTACATTAATGTTTGCATTTTCAACTGCATAAACTTGAAGTACCTGAATCGAGGTAAAGCAAGCTATTGCCAAAGATGCTGTGGAAACTCTGCATGCAATGCTGAAAAGTAATCGCTTCATAGTATTCCTCGTTTGTTATTCAAGTGGACCTTTTTGATGCCAATCGGTAGAAATGTGCGTGACTATGAATAAGTTGATCGCCCTAAAACTAGTGTTCGTTCAGAACAATTGCTGCCCATTTGGGGGAGATTTTACGATCTGTTTGTGAAAAAACCGTTAATCTCTCCGCTACAATGAAAAGAAAACCTATCTTGAAAAGGGTTTGCAAAAAAAAAGACTCCGCGAACAGTTCGCGGAGCCTTTCTCATTATTCTCTGGCTCACTCGACCTTAGTGCCCACAAAAGGCTAAGTTTTCAAGTTATCTCCAGATATTAACAGCTATAGAATGCTTGTCAACAGTTTGGGAGTTTGATTCCTCCGGCTCAGTTTACTGAGGGGCGAACAAGAAAATGCCTTTACCAGCATCCAGCAGATACCAGTAAATCCAGTGAATTTCTCGGAGAAATATCCTTCTACCGACGATTTGTAACCAAATGGTCCGAAATTATCGCAATCCCTGGGCAGGTCAATTGTTGTACGCAACGAAAATACCACGATTGAAAAAATCCGACAATTATGATTAGTAGAATTGAATTCGGTTCTGGTACTGTGCGAAGCGATTCTGTGCCAGGAGTTCCTGATCCGAACTGCCTTTGCCATTCCAAGAAATCTGCTCCGTCACTATCTCCATCCTGATCTGCATCCGCCAATGAAGTCAAACCATAGGCTTCTTGCCATTTAACCAGATCAGCAGCATCGACATCTCCATCGCCATCGAAATCAGCAGTGAAAATTGGGATTGGGGAAATGTCCATCAAGAACGCATTGGCGAGATCAGTTTTTTGCAGATCGTGGTGCGGAGAGTAGGTTCGCACGCGCACAGTATGCCCATCATCGAGAAATTCCAACACACGAATCCAACCGCTGCCGCCATTCGCTTCGAACTGCGTGTTGAAAAGGATTTGGTGCACGAGATTTCCTTCAACGCCATTGCTGGTTAGGTATCCCAGGCCGTCCCCACCTACATGACCGCTAAATACGAACTCAAAATTTCCGTGAAGTTTGACGAGTTCGTTCCAAAGATCCTCCCCATCGTTCCCATCAGTAACTGCTGGATAAGTAGCGGGATCTATTTGCCATCTGGTGTCATCCTGATCCGTATAGCCGTGAGTGAGTAGTATTGTTGTATGCTCCTCATACTTGGATTGCGAAACAATTTGATTCGCCCAGGCGACGGTCTGTTGGCGCGGTGCCCACTCCAGGCTAACGACAAGAATTTCCCGTCCGTCGGGAGCGGTGAACTCGTAATACGCATTCTGCAATTCGCCTGGATCCTTGACTCCTTTCAGAATACCCCCTTGAGTGGGGTCGACCAAAGGATTATCTGAGGAGCTAAAATAAGTATTAAACTCCGTGTCGCGGTTTTCCGTGTTCAGAAAACCGTGATCATGGTTGCCAGTAGCAAAAATGTAAGGCACTTGCCCATCGAGTAGAGAAAAAGCATCTTTGGCATGTTGCCACTGTTGCGAACTGTCTTGGTCTCCACTATTTGGAGTTACTGTGTCGTTGTTATTGACGATATCACCTTCTTGCAAGACCAGTTGGATGCCCCAAGATTCTCGATTGTCTCTCACCCACTGAGTCATCTCGCTCAGTATTGGAACTTGGGAGGCGTTCTTCACATAGTTCTGCGTATCTGGAAAAATTACCATCGACCAAGCGGCATCAGGTGATGGAACAAACGGTTCCTGGATTTGACGTTCCACATAGCCGGGAGAGCCGTGGTTTTCTCCGAGGCCACCCATGCTGGTAAAAAAAGCGCCATAGAGTCCGGTCATTGAGGGAAGCCAGTTTGTACCGTCGTCATTCTGTGATGCGGAAAGAGCGTTCGGCCGCAGAAAAATACTCTCCCCGTCCGAGCCTACCAGGTCAGGCCAGCCAAATTCATCGTCATAGTTCACCTGGTCACGAACGATTCCTAGATGATCGCGGATTGCGATGATTTCATTTGTTGGTGAGGGAGTATTGGCCAAAGTCGGAAAGGAACTAAGTTGCAAGCGATTAATCCCCAGCCCCCAATTCACATCAAACAACGCAGAATCTCCAGTGAGGACGAGAGCCTGACTCGGTAACAATACGACACCGGATTGAATCACCGAAGATACGCTGCCGTCTTGTATGTCCTCAAGTGTCCACCCACCGAGATCAACCGCTGAAGACCCGGTATTAAATAGTTCGACCCATTCCTTATTAGTATCCGAACCCTGAGGATCATACATAATCTCACTAATAATCACCTCAGCGACAGCCAGCCGAGTAGAAAAGCAAGTGAGTAGAAATACCACCAATTGAATGCTGGGCAGCATGAAAGGGATTAAAGCACGAGCAGAACTGATAACACACATGGCAAGACTACCTCAGAAACGCCGAATTGATCTATTATACCAATACTCGCCTATATCTTCTCGTTCAGTCTCCAAAGCTCTGGACGTGTGCTCGTGACTGCCAGGCACCCACTTTCGAGAGCCTCTCGGATGTCGACTTCTGTACGACAAAGGCCCCCAGTAATGTGTGGAATGGAACAGGAACGGAGTTCATAAGCTACCTTGACAGCTGCCGCCGCAGGCAAGATTTCGACAACATCTGCTCGCGATTTTTCAGCGACGTTTAGCCCGCGTTCCAAGGCCCGACTATCGGAGAGAAACATTCTGACGATCGAGAGAAGCCCCAAGCGTTTTGCTGCTTTCGTTAACTGATGATGAACCGTTACTATGCCATCAATATTCCCCATGTCAGCCAATAGTTCGAGTCCAGCTTCGTTGGCTTCGAGACCTGCGACGAGATCAATATGCACCAAGATTCGCAAATGATCGAGTGGAGGATTGGCAAAGCGATCAATGGCTCTCGATAATTCTACAATTGGCCCCCCTTGCAGAATTACGCTACTTGCTAAGGCAATCACATCGGAATATGCTCCAATATCCCAGAGGACCGGTATGACGGGCTTTGTGAAAAAACGATCTATTTGATGAGAACTTGGCATCTTACTGGAAGTGAAAAGTTGCGGGAATCAGCGACGGTTCGACCAATCAAGCCTGTCAATACCGAATGGCAAGCGTATAAAGTAACTGCTATTAACTGCAACAAGTTAATTGACACTACTTCGATCAAGTGTACAGTATAAACTAGTAAGAACAATTCGATATTTGCTATCTCGGCAATTGCCGGTTAGTGCACTTAGTGGCCTAGAGAAAAAATAGAAGGCCCTGCGGTGTTACCGCGGGGCCTTTTTTTATTGCGCAATCACTGGAATATCGCCCATGGCTTTAGCAACCGAGAAAGATCTCTCTAATCGTGAATTCGATCTGCTTGTCGTCGGGGGCGGGATCGTTGGTTCCGGCGTGGCCCGGGATGCCGCGATGCGAGGGTTAGCCACTGCGGTGATCGACAAACAGGATTTCGCATCAGGGACAAGTAGCCGATCAAGTCGACTGCTGCATGGGGGTATTCGCTATCTCGCACAAGGCAACATTGGACTCGTCCGCGAGGCCAGCCGCGAGAAAATGGTCATCCACAAAATCGCACCTCATCTTTCTGATCCCTTAGCTTTCATTTTCCCCACCCACAAGAGATCGACATGGTCACTCTGGAAACTGGGGATCGGTGTCAAAGTTTACGATCTTCTATGCGGTAGACGTAATCTAGGGAAAAGCACCGTTCTTAATCGAAAACAGATTCTCGAACTTCTCCCAGGTTTGCAGACCTCGAATTTGAGCGGTGCAGTGCGCTACTTTGACGGCATAACCAACGATGCGCGATTGACAGTAGACACCCTCCGATCGGCATGTAATCACGGTGCCTCAGTTACCAATTACGTTCGTTTTATCGACGCACACCAAGAAAATGATATCTGGCGTTGCGAATTGCAAAATACGACAACAAATGTGTCCTATGAAATTCATGCCAAGTGTGTCATCAACGCGACGGGGCCCTGGTCTCATAATCTGCCACACTCCAAAACTTCTCTGCGTCTTACCAAAGGAGTTCATCTGGTCATCGATCGTTCGCGTCTCCCCGTGCCGGACGCAGTAGTATTTGCGGAAGGGTCAAGGATTCTTTTCGCTATCCCCTGGGGTGAACGTGTAATACTGGGGACCACCGACACAGACTACGACGGACCGATCGACTCTCCTCGCTGCGAACCTGAAGATCAACAATACGTGCTCGACGTAGTAAACGAGGCGTTTCCTGCCGTCGGCCTTTCGAACCAAGACGTCCTCTCCACATGGGCTGGCTTGCGGCCTCTAGTAGCCGACAAGCATGGAAATCCATCGGACATTTCTCGTCGGCACGAGATCAAGATGAGTCATCCGGGATGGTGGGATGTAACGGGTGGCAAACTAACTTCTTATCGGCTAATGGCTGAGGAAACAGTGGATGCCGTAGCTCATTTTCTTCGACCATCTATCGAACCCTGCCGTACTGCCACAACGCCACTCTTAGAGACTCCGAATTCAATTCATGTGAGTGGCATTCTCCCCCCCGAAGTGTCAGAAGCGGCAGTTGAACACTATTGCAACCAGGAATGGGCAGTGCATCTTGATGACGTGATGATTCGACGCACGAGTTGGCGCTATTATCACTCAGACCACATGAGCATTGCCAGGATTGTAGCAGACTGGATGGGGAACTTCCTTGGCTGGAGCGATGTTGCAATGAATCGAGAACTTAGCCACTATGAAATGCTTGCTGAATCCGGCAAAGTTCCTCCACCCCACTTCAATAATAGTTTGAATGGAAACCCAAGTATTTTGTCGCGAGAAGATACATATAGCAAATCGTGACTTGGTCTTCAGACTACTCTTTTGACAAACTTTGAATCTGATCTTGTTCTATAGGAGCTTTCGCGGATGGTTGCTTATTTAGGTGAATTTCTGGGCACTTTGCTATTGGTTCTGCTGGGCAACGGGGTTGTTGCCAATGTCAACTTATCTGAAACCAAGGGGCATCATTCCGGTTGGATCGTCATTACCTTTGGCTGGGGAATGGCAGTGTTTGTCGGTGTCTGGTGTGTTGGCCCGATGAGCGGAGCCCACCTCAATCCGGCAGTCACCTTGGGCCTGGCCGCGGCGGGTGAATTTGACTGGGCGAATGTAGCGGGTTACCTCGGGGCGCAAATGGCAGGGGCGATTGCAGGTGCTGTGCTGGTGTATCTTGTCTACCTAGATCACTATGCTGTGACAGATGATGCCAATGCCAAGCTGGCTACGTTCTCAACCGGCCCAGCAATTAGACGGAACTTTAGCAATTTCTTGAGCGAAGCCGTTGGGACCATGGTTCTGGTTCTGGCCGTCTTATTAGCGGTTGAGCCATCTTTGCTGGCCGAAGGGCCAACCATTGCCGGAATCGATTCTCCCAGCGCGAAGATTGGCTTAGGGACGCTAGGTGCTCTACCGGTTGGATTGCTAGTACTCTCGATCGGTTTATCTCTGGGGGGAACCACGGGCTATGCCATAAACCCAGCGCGAGATCTGGGGCCTCGCCTCGTCCACGCATTCTTACCGATCCCCGGGAAACGTGATTCCGATTGGGACTATGCTTGGATACCTGTAGCGGGCCCCATTGCCGGCGCGGTCTTGGCGGCCGTCATCTACTTGCAGATCAGTTGAGGTCCACCAGCAAAACCAGTAAAAGTTCGATCAATAGAAATCTATTTATCAAGCGAATCAGCATGTGATCCATCACTAGCTGGCGCATTACTTACATGTTTTGTTACACGGACCCAATCGACGAACATCTTTGCTTTGTCATTCTGAATTAGTTCGACCGTGGACTCCGGAATCCCTGAGTAAGGCAATTTCACATTATTCGTCTTGGATGGGTAAGTCCCTCCTAATGCAACATTGAGAATAAGATACTTGGGGCTGTCAAACACCCACTCACCGTATTGCTCAACCATTTTCCGAGTCACACGGTAGACCGGATGTCCATCTACTTTGAATAAAAGTTCCGCCGGTAACCAATCGACGGAATAGACATGCCAGTGTGCTACGTCCTCGTCACTTTTAAAGAAATGTTTTTCGACCAAAGGCGTATTGCCTGAGTAACCTGGACCGTGCAGTGCCACGCTAGTCCAATCCGGCTCGCCCACACACTCCATGATGTCAATCTCTCCAGTTGCCGGCCAAGGACCAGACCCAAGTGCCCAGAACGCTGGCCAGATTCCCGACCCCTTGGGAAGTTTTATTCTCGATTCAATACTACCGTAGACAAATTCTGCCTTTCCCTTGGTGTTGATCCGGCTGGAAACAAAATCGACAGTTCTTCCCCCAGGAGTTCTATATCCAGCCTTAAATCGGGGGTGTAGCACGAGAGTACCATTTAGAGCACCCACGACTTGGCTGCCCTGTAATTGATAATGTGTCTCCGGGGAGTCCACATAAGTCTGCTGTTCATTATTATGCGGTTTTTCCACGACCTCTACATTCCACTGCGAACGATCTAAAGCAGAAGTGGAGAAATCGTCAAAAAATAGAACTTCAGATTCGCAAGTCGATTCTACGGTTTCGGCAGCTTGTGATTGGCCATGGCTCAGTGTTGAAAAAAGCACATTCAATAAAACCGAAGTGACTACGATACGAGTTTGCCAATTGAGAGTAGTCATGAAGTCTTTCTTAGGGCTGAATTATTGGAACACGGAGGCTAGGAAAAGCAAAATCTCTTTACTGTGCCGACACAACTCGTCCGATAGGCCGCATGTTGGAAGGCTTAATACCTGTTAGCGAGTCGCCTAAGTCGGCCCTCGCTGCATCCAGATAACCCTGAAGACGTTTGACTATCTTGGGGTGGTCTTTGAGGACTGATTTCTGCTCTCCGGGATCACGCTCTAGATCGTAAAGTGCTGCGGGGAGGTAAACATCCTTAGGAGCGCTGTAATTATAGATGTTTTCATTGCGAAGATTATTCTTCGCACGCAACTTCCAACGACCGCTACGGACACCATGCAGTTCGTTGCCAAAATAGTATAGCAAATATTCATAGGGTGAAGCGGCCTGGGATTCTCCTAAGACGAGCTGCGAGATGTCATAACCATCGATGGTACGATCCGTAGGTACTTCCCCCCCCGACATCGAAACAAAGGTCGGTAAAATATCCATCGTAGTAGAGATTTCATTGCAAACAGAATCGGCGGGCACGGTATTTGGCTGCCACATGATACACGGTACTCTCACCCCACCTTCATAGGTACTTCCTTTGCCCCCGCGTAGCGGAGTCGCTAATCCACCATCTTCCCCGCGGTGTAGCCAAGGGCCATTATCAGATGTGAAAACCACCAATGTTCGTTCGTCTAATTCCAGCTCGCGGAGGACTTCCAATATCTTGCCGACGCTCCAGTCGATTTCGGAAACCACATCCCCATAAAGGCCTCGTTTGGACACACCTCTAAACTTCTCTGACACCCCTAAAGGCGTATGGGGCATTGTATGGGCTAAGTACAGAAAAAACGGCTTATCCCGTTCTCGCTGGATAAAGTCGACCGCTTCCTCGGTGTACCGCTGAAGCTGCTCATCTCGATCCAGCGGTTCATCGAGTCGCTCAGTCCCGCGAACATACTCATAAGGGGACATATCATTGCTGTATAAGACGCCAAAGTATTTATCAAACCCATGATTCACAGGATTGAATTCCGGCTGATCTCCAAGGTGCCATTTACCGACCATGCAAGTGGCATACCCTGCATCCTGAAGTGCTTCTGCCACAGTGACCTCTTCAGGATTGAGACCCATAGGTGATCCGGGCCAAAGAACACGGCTTGGGGACCGACTCCCATCCTTGCGAACTGCAATTGAAACATCAAATCCGGCGCGCAGCGGATAACAACCGGTCAGCAGCGCGGCTCTGGAAGGAGTACATGTTGGAGAAGCAACATAGAAATCTGTGAACCGACGCCCTTCGCGAGCCATTCGATCAATAGCAGGTGTTTCAATATCTTTCGCACCGAAACAACCCAAGTCCGCGTAACCCAAGTCATCAGCAAATATTACGACAAAATTTGGCCGCTCTGCAGCGTGAATAACTCCAGCGACGATAGTTAGTGATAGAAAACAGATCAGTGATCGATGTAACATGATTAACTTTCAAAAAATACGTCTGAGCTACAAAAAAAGGCTCCACGGTTAAACCGTGGAGCCCTTCTAATAATTCTCTGGCTCGATGGATCTTATTAACGCTGTTCAACGGAAATATGTAATTTTTGCCTTTTGAATATGAACTCTGTCTAAAACTAAATCAACCCCTGAGAGTTACGATAACGACCTTTGGCTGCCGTCAGTCAACAAAACTGCTGAGAAATGCCGCAAGAGGCTGATAATGTTTTCGACCACTCCATTTATCTCCCGTACCGAACACATAAATAATGCCTTCGGCAACTGGCCGCAACGGTAATTGAGGCTGCCCTCCCTTGGCGAATTGGGTTCCCTGTAAGCCCACCTCACGGAGCGTGTTGGCCAAGACATAAGCAACACTCGAAAGCCAGAGTAGAAGTTGTTTAGCCCGCATGGTGGAGGTACTCGTCGGTCCGCAAATAGATGCAATTGCTGCTCTTTGATGCGATTCTTCTTGTTACCGCGTCCGCAATACTATTTTTCATAAACGGTCGCTGCCTCATAATCTTCAGTCGACAAACCGGTGAACACAAAGCGTGGTTTTGCTCCCTTGGCCAGATGTTCGGCCTTGCCAATGACACGTCGATCTCGGCTCCAGCTTTTTCTGGTTTGATAACGAAAATCCTGGTAGACGCGCGCCGCGGTCCACGATCGGTAAGCTGTTGGACGTGCCGCGACTATGAACCAGCTTCGTTGCTGTTGGTAATAGTTGATGTGGTGCGCGGTGCGGAGCTGAATGGATATGGATCTAATGGAATGATTCGCTGGTGGATCAAAACATCGGATGCCACGATCTTGGCCCCGGTGTGGGCCGGCAGTTCTGAGCCATTCCGCATAATCGTTGTAGGAGATCCAGCAAGCGATGGCTGAGTGGCGATGAGGGTGAAGTTCGGGCGAAGCATGCACCGAGGTACTTATAGGGGGGCACTTCACGCTGGCAAAGATTCTCGAGGTACTCAATGAAGCGAATGCTCTCCCATTCAATATTCTCTCAACTGGCAATGCTCACTAGTTTTCTGGCTGCGGCGGGGGTCTCTGAGGCTCAGTTGGTTCAAGTCGGACCGGGGTATGTGAAGGCGCCGTTTGTGCGAGTCTATCGAACTCCCTATGGTACGTCCGTGCGGGCGCCGTTTACGAGAGTTGACGGCGGTACACCTGCATACGGCCGACATTATCGCCAACGACCCTCTGTGGATCAGCAAGTCGATACCTATAACGACGTCGATCAAGGTGCCGACCTCTCGCTATTGGAACGCCAACGCCGCCTCGTTGCCAAGTCCGCCTCGCGACTGGAACGCGATCTGAGCGGATTCCGCTCGGCCAGTCATTGGCAAGCGATCTTACGACTGCCGGCTGAATTCAGGCAGGGACAGACTGCTGGCGAAAGCTCGATGGTTCAACCCGATCCGATCGCCGTTAAATCTGCGCTCGACAACTTCGATGAGGTGGCCAGCAATGACCAATTGCGAAAGATCGCACAACTCCATTCCTTCCGCTCGACGCATCGGCTGCTTCGGGAATACGTCTCTTTGCTGAGCCTGCCGAGCGAGGAGCCGTTGACATCTGGCCCAGCAGCCGATGAACAGCCGCCGGTAGAGATACCGTCTCCGGTCGAGCAACCAGTGGAAGAGCTGCCCCTGCCGCTACTGGAATTTCCTCAGTAAGCTTTCCGCCTCAGCATTCTGCCTGCGCGGATTGGCAATCTCGGTCAACGTTTTGAGTGCATAGTGTTCTCACTAAGAAATTATCGAAATTAAACCCAGAGTGGCGTCAAAGTTCGTGGTACTCACTTTGAATTGCGCTGGGCTAGTGGCTTTAATCTCTTTAGGATTTCATCTCGGTTAGAATATAGAGAACGCTCATTTCCCCACATTTCTCTTTCGTTTCTCCTTGAAACAGTTATCATGTGTACTATCTGTCGAACTTCTTCTCTAATTCCCGTAGTCGTTTACCGGCCAAATCAAGATCTGACTTCTCACAGTTGATTCAGATGAATCGATCAAAATGTTGTCCTTCGAGTTACAAGATGTGATTCCTATGAACTCGATCTCAATCAACCTCCATCGACGTTATACGGAATCTGTCGGTTGTCTCTTGCTATTAACAGTCCTCTCTGCCTGTTGCTATGCGAAGGATCGCCCAAATATCTTGTTTGTTTATCTGGATGATTTCGGTTGGAGAGATGCGGGTTACATGGGATCCGACTTCTATGAAACTCCACACATTGATACACTGGCGCGTGAGGGAATGATCTTTCAAGACGCCTATTCTTGCGCGGCAAATTGTGCCCCAGCCCGAGCTTGTCTTTTATCAGGCCAGTACACTCCGCGACATCAGATTTTTAACGTTGGCACGAAGCCTCGTGGAAAGGCCAAGCATCGCCGCTTGATTCCGATTTCAGGGACTGATACTTTGAGCCCGGAAATTGTCACATGGGCAGAAGTTCTGCAGGCATCAGTGTATCGTACTGGCATTTTCGGAAAGTGGCACTTGGGAACTGATCCCAAGACACAAGGTTTCGATGTGGCCGTTGAGTATAATAAGTTGCCCGGTTTCAAAGGCCATTTTGGGCCTAATGGCGAATATCTAGCCGATGTATTGACGGACCAGGCAATCGATTTTATCAAACAGAGCAAGGACGAGCCGTGGTGTGTCTTTCTCTCTCATTTTGCAGTTCATACACCTCTGCAAGCGAAACAAGAGCTACTGTCAAAATATGAGTCAAAGAAGCCGGGTAAACTTCATAATCACGTTGTGATGGCGACCATGATTCAAGCCGTTGATGACGGGATTGGTAGATTAATGACCGTCCTGAATCAATTGAAGATTCGCGAAAACACAATTGTCCTCTTCTTCTCAGACAACGGAGGCTATGGACCAGCAACGGATATGGATCCTTTATGGGGATACAAGGGGACCTACTTCGAAGGTGGTATTCGAGTCCCGTTTTTTGTGAATTGGCCGGGTGTCATAGAGCCAGGAACAATATCACTCGAGCCAATCATTGGAGTCGATCTCTTTCCGACAATATGCGAGATGGCCGGAGCACCATTGCCTCACCAGCCGCTCGATGGTCGAAGTATCGTGCCACTGGTCCAAGGAAAACAAGAGAGCTTCGGGGATCGTCCGATTTTCTGGCATTTCCCGGCATATCTTGAAAGCTATTCTGTCTACTCTGAGCAGCGAGACCCTCTCTTCCGCTCGCGACCCGTGAGTGCTGTTAGGGTCGGCGATTTCAAGTTGATGGAGTTTATTGAGGATGGCCATATCTCGCTATTCAATCTTCGTGAGGATATTCGTGAGAGGAATAATCTTGCTGGAGAATTGCCGGAAAAGCGCGATGAGTTACATCGCATCCTGAAAGAATGGCAGCACGATCTGAAAGCGCCGATGCCAACCGATCTAAATCCTCAATACAATGCTGCCGCTGAAAGCCAAGCGATCAAGCGAGCCAAGACTAAGAAAAACCTCTAAGCAACTTCAGCAACTCTTCAGTGATCTGTCATCTCGTGAATGGGAAGTTTTCTGTTTGAATAGGGCGTGAATCTCCCGATCTTCACCAATTGCCAATATGCGGGTAGTGGTGGAATTGCGGCCAAAAACAGGGTATTTCTCGGCAAACCAGGGGTTTAGAAATTCTTTGTAACACCCCGATCCCCCCTTCGCTTAGTACTCCAGGGGACGGAGCGTCTCCCGTCCTTTTCAATTCTGGAGGTGCTGAACATGGTTTCTGTCTGTACTAATTCACTCAAGCCGCAATCCCCGACTGATTCCATTTTGTTGAACATGCTTCAAGAGCGGAGTTGCCTGTCTGATGAGTCCAAAAAAGTGGCACGCTCTGCCTTGGACGTGTATCGCGATGGTGAGGATAACATCATCAACGTCAAGATCGGCCGATGGCGGGTGCTGTCGAGCAATGTGCATCGGCGTATTGTCGAGGTCCGCGAATTGGCCTGTGAGCGTGTGGCAGTTCGGATCGAACTGGACGATCACAATCGCTTAGCATCGCATTGTACGATCTGGGAACTGTACGACCACCAGGGTCATTTGCTCTCCATGCTGCAAGACCTGGGGGATCGGGAGATCTGGCTCACGACTGGGTTTCGACGCAAGGAATAAGATTGAACATGAAGAAGCGGAGGTAACAGAGGTTTTGGGAGAAATGGAACGCGGACAAACGCTGATTGGGCTGATTTGCGCCGATGGGAGAGATTGTGCTTCTAAGCGAAAAAAAGCGTGAGCTCATTCCTAGTTCCTTCGGTTGTTGAATCATCCCTTCACTTTGGTTACGATCAACTGTCACTCTTAGTTGAAACGAATTCTTTGCCTCGCGGTTCTTTAATCTTGGCTGGTAGCTTGTATGCTTACAAAGGAAGGCGATAGTGCGGTCCGCGATCAGTTGGCTCTCATGCGGACGCGGATGGCCAATGAACGGACTTTGCTGGCTTATCTTCGCACGGCATTAATGCTTCTCGCCACGGGTGGAACCATTCTGAAATTGTTGGCGGAGACTCTTCCCCTGATGATAGTTGGATGGCTCATCATCGTGGGGGGCATTACCGTTGGTGGCCTGGGGGTCCTGAGGTTTCGCCACTTTAAAAAGCATTATCTCTCCTCTGAGTAACTTGTGCTATTATCGATTCAATTTCTTGCAGGGTGCGAAAAACTATTTCAGCATGAATCAAAGAGGGAAAATTAGTCGCGGACAAACGCAGATTTAGCGGATGAAGCGCGGATCATAATCAGACCGACTTCCTCTGGAATCCGTGTAAATCCGTCCAAACAGTGTTCATCTGAGTCTAACTTTCTTTCTTATTCCAGTATTCGTTGAGCTGAATTGACTCCTGCTGAGTTTACTCATAATCAAAAAACTGGTTGCGGCGATGGGTTGCACACCGTGTCCTGATTTCGATTCGTTTCAGGACTGTGCACTGAATGTGCTGGGATAATACTTCCTCCAAAAACATCGACAATAGTCCATCTTTTTTCCGCGAGCGATCTAAACTATTGAAAGTATCGGCTTACCGAGTTAGCTTATGGTTCTTGACACGGTGGCTGTTTAAGCCCGAAGAATCTGTTTTTTCTTTCTTTTTGAACTCTCTGGAAAACTCAACCATGCGATTCAAGTTCAGTGTGATCTCTTGTCAAATTCTGTCGTGCATAGCACTCGCCACAGGAGTCGTTCAAGCTGTCGATAAACCGAACATTGTTGTGATTTGGGGTGACGATATTGGTCAGTCAAACATCAGTGCTTACACCCATGGGTTAATGGGCTATAAGACGCCTAATATCGACCGGCTGGCGCGCGAGGGGATGCTGTTTACGGACTACTATGCCGAGCAGAGTTGCACGGCTGGTCGCTCGGCGTTTATTACGGGGCAATGTGTCTTCCGCACGGGTCTAAGCAAGGTTGGCATGCCGGCGGCTCCGGTTGGGCTTAGCAGCAAAGATCCCACGATTGCCGAGCTACTCAAGAACCACGGTTACGCGACGGGTCAATTCGGCAAGAACCATTTGGGAGATCGCAATGAGTTTTTGCCCACGGTGCATGGATTCGATGAGTTTTATGGCAATCTCTATCATCTCAATGCTGAAGAGGAACCGGAGCTGCCTGACTATCCTAAGGATCCAAAGTTTCGCGAAAAATTTGGGCCACGAGGCGTGATGGACTGCAAGGCTTCCGCTACGGACGATCCGACGGAACAACCTCGCTGGGGTCGCGTGGGTAAGCAGGTGATCAAGGACACCGGGCCGCTGACCAAGAAACGAATGGAAACTATCGATGATGATGTAGCCGATCGGGCGGTGGACTTCATCGAGCGCGAGGCCAAGGCAGACAAGCCGTTCTTTGTGTGGGTAAACTTCACGCACATGCATTTTCGCACGCACACTAAGCCAGAAAGCGTGGGGCAAGCCGGGCGCTGGCAGTCCCAGTATCACGACACGATGATCGACCACGACAAGAACGTCGGCACGATCCTCGATAAACTCGACGAACTTGGCTTGGATGACAATACGATCGTGATCTATGGCACGGACAACGGCCCGCACATGAACACTTGGCCTGATGGAGCCATGACCCCTTTCCGCAGCGAGAAGAACACTAACTGGGAAGGTGCTTATCGGGTCCCCTGTATCATCCGCTGGCCCGGCAAGATCAAAGAAGGAGCCGTATGCAACGAGATCATGTCCAATATGGACTGGTTGCCGACGTTGTTGGCCGCTGTCGGCGAAGACGACGTGAAGGAGAAGTTGCTCAAAGGTTACTCGGCAAACGGGAAAGACTTTAAGGTCCACCTGGATGGTCAAAACTTCTTGCCCTATTTGACCGGCCAAGAAGAAAAAGGACCGCGGAAGGGCTTTCTTTATTTTTCCGACGATGGAGATCTCACTGGATTGCGGTTTGATAATTGGAAGGTCGTATTCGCCCAGCAGCGTTCCCCCGGCACTCTAGCCGTCTGGGGCGAGCCGTTTGTAAAGACGCGCATCCCTTGGCTCTACAACCTAAGAACGGATCCTTATGAAAAAGCGACGGTCACTTCCAATACCTACTGGGATTGGTATCTCGACCACGCCTTTTTGTTACTGCCTGCTCAAGATGTGGTGGGTGAGTTCATGGCAACTTTCAAAGAGTTCCCACCCCGCCAAAAAGCAGCAAGTTTTACTGTCGGCGATGCCATGGAAATGTTGCAAGGGAGTGGGAGTTCGCACTAGTTAAGGGAAGAGGTGAGTAAGTGAACTTTGAGGCTCCCTGCCCTGCCAGTGTTTAATGATTTTGGCTTGGAGGGAGCCATACCATATTAGGCATATTGACACTTTTGCACGAGCTTCCCACGTGGTCCATTATTGCGTGCTTGCTATGTTTCACTTTTATATCGAATGAGCTGGGCTTCCGCTGGGCTGTGAAAAGAGCCTGAGATGATTCCGAGCTTTCGCGCAGTGCCGTTTCCACAGTCGAGGGAAGTGTGTTTGGCCTGGCCGGGTCGTTGCTCGCGTTTTCATTTTCCCTGACTTCCACGAGGCACTTCGAGCGCCGCCATGTCGTGCTGGATGAAGCTAATGCGCTGGGGACCACGTATATGCGGGCCGATTTCTTGAACGAAGCTGCCCGTGAGGCAGTACAGGACATTCTCCGCGAGTGTGTTGAGGCACGTCTCAGATTACTTGAGGAGGGACGTGATACGACGGCCACGGTCAAGAACAATGCGAGACTCCGTGAATTGCTCGATCAATTGTGGAACCAAATTGCAACCGCCTTTTGGAAGATGCACAACCGACGCGACTCAACACGTTGGTTCAGAGCACGAATGAAACAATCGACCTGGCTGCAACACGCAAGTGGCTAGTTTCAAGTCATTTGCAGACGCCTGTGTTGGTATTGCTTGTGGCCTCGGTGTTGATGTCAAGTCTGCTCATCGGTCATAGTTCGGGACTCTCTGGACGACGCCATTGGGGGGATGTGGGCCGTGCTGAATCTTCTGATGGCATTAGTGCTGTTAGTAGTGTTCGACTTCGATCGGCCTCGGCGGAGGTTAATCCAAGTCAGTCATGCCCCTCTTCTTGAGTTACTTGGGTCAATGGCCAATTAGGCCGCTGCGTCTCACAAAGGTGTACTCGAAGCCGAACTACCTGCTTGTGGTTTTTGCCGTGAATGGGAATGGGAGTGTGAAGAGATTCGAAATGACTCCTTGCAAATTGTAGTTAAATGTGAGGAAATCAAGGCATTCACTCTTTCTCATAAAGTTAGTCCATTTCTGACACCGAATACTTTAGGCCCATCTATGAGCGACTTTGCGTTTAAATCGCTTGGTCCGGCGCTGCATGTCCTGGCTCTGGTGATACTCTTTGCCTTGGTGGCGGCAGGTGTCGCCCTTGCAGTTTATTTGGCGGGCTTGCCAGGGAGAATTGCCGCCCGACGCGGCAATCCCCAGGCCTCTGCTATTAACATCTGCGGCTGGCTAGGACACCCACGGGAATCTTGTGGGTTGTTGCCTTGGTATGGGCCTTTTTGCGGCCCACTGCCGATGCAGTGTCGTCTAATGAGGCAAGTTCCCTTTCCCTTGCAAGGTTGGTGACGCATCTTGACCAACTTGAGGGAGTTGTCGATACCCTCGAACGAAGCCCCGGAGGCACTGTGACATGACATGATTCCTGCAATATTAACTTGTGTCTTTGTGATCTATCTTTATCACGAGCTGAATCAAGGTAACTCGCCAACACTTGATTCCGTTGGTACTTCCGGCGACGAAAACGCACAGCTAACGGCGTTGGTAAAACGAGTCGATTCGCTTGAAAAGCGCATTCGTCTCCTTGCCAAGCAATCAGGGAGGGCTTGACTCGATGATGTGGTTAGTTGGTGGGCTCTACTGCCTAGTTCTCTGGCTTGTGTTTGCCAAGTGGAAACTGATGAGGTTGTCGCTCCCTTTGGCAATCATCACCGCATCGATCGGGCCAGCGGCGATTCTGGCGGTGCTGTTCTGCATGCAATATTTCCATCCCTATACGTCGGACGTGCATGTCTTCCAGAAGTTTGTGCCGATCATACCCCAGCTAAAGCAAATGGGGCGTGTCTCTGAAATCTATGCAAAGCCCAACGAGGCGATCAAAAAGGGAGAGCCGCTGTTCGACGTCGATAAAGTCCCCTATGAGAATTCGGTCCAACGGCTGAGGGCAGCCCCTCAGGAAGTGGAACAGCAAATTAAGGTTGCAGAGTCCTCCATCGAAAGTTTTTCGGCGACAGTCCGTCGTGCCACGGCCGATCTCAAGTACGCCACCAACGAACGAGACCGTTCGGAAAAGCTAGTTGGCACCGAAGCAATCTCCCAAGAAGAGTATGAGCGATCGTTAACGCGTTATGAAGACGCAGTAGCGGCATTGGCGCAGGCGAACGCCGGACTTCGTCAGGCGGAAATCTCGGTAGAGCTTGGTAAGGCACAACTCGAGCAAACTCAGACTCAACTAGCTGATGCAAAGTACGACCTGGAACAAACCACGATCGTGGCACCTGGAGACGGGTATATCACTAATCTGCAACTGCAGTCAGGGATGCTCGTGGGGGGTGTGGGCGCGAATTCTGTATTGACTTTTGTGGCTGATCGCGACTCGGAAGAACAAGGGGTCGTCGTGGCTACTTTTGGCCAGAAGAACTATCTCTTGATTGAACCCGGGAATTATGCAGAGGTTGCTTTGGCGGATTATCCTGGTGAGGTCTTCACAGGTAAAGTCCTCACCACGATTGATGTGACTAGTGCTGGACAACTTGACGCCTCTGGAAACGTGCCAAGTACTTTAAGATCGCAAGAAAAGACTCGATTTGCTGTCCGCATCAAGCTGGACGATTGTGAAGATTTGCGGATGCCGGCTGGTTCTCAGGGCCACGCAGCCGTGTACACGGATCATGCCCAAATTGCCGGAATCCCCATGATGGTACTTGTGCGAATGAAGAGTTGGTTGGGATACTTGTTTTGATAGACTGAGCTTGTCGCTTTGACTTTATGCCTCCTTGTAGTTTATTCCTTATCAGTGGAGATAGGATATGAAAAGATCATTCTTTTGGCTTCTGGCGTTAGTATTAATTGGACTTCCACTCCCAGGTTTTTGCTGGGGACAGGAAGAGGAATTGAAAGTGGAGGAAAGCGAACAAGCCAGCCCCGATGAGACAGCGATTCGCGCCAATGCCGAGGCCTATGTCGAGGCCTACAACAAACGGGATGCGAAAGCCGTTGCGGAGATGTGGTCACCAGAGGCGGTCTACATGGATCCGATCACGGGTGACGGAATCGTCGGCCTGGAAGAAATCACGGCCCAATTCGAAGAAGAATTTGCGGCCACACCTGATATCAAGATCGAAGTGACAATCGACTCGATCGATTTTGTATCACCCAACGTTGCTATCGAAACTGGCAGAGCTACAGTGATTCTGCCGGATGAAGAACCCGAAGTAACGGCTTATTCTGCCGTGCATGTGAAGCGCGACGGGAAGTGGCTCATTGACCGGTTGTCAGAGTCTGAGGTACCGCCCCCGCCTCCTTCCAACTATGAACAGCTCAAGGAACTGGAGTGGATGATTGGCTCCTGGGTCGATGGGGACGAGGACTCCTCCATCGTGACCGAGTGCAAGTGGACGAAGAACAACAACTTCATGACTCGTAGTTTTGCAGTGGTGGTCAGGGATCAGATCGATTTATCGGGTGTACAAGTCATTGGCTGGGATGCCGCTGCCAAATCAATACGCTCTTGGGTGTTCGATTCCCATGGCGGGTTTGCCGAGGGAACCTGGACCCACGAGGGAGATCAGTGGGTAATTCACTCCAAAGGAACATTACCGACGGGTGAAAAATCATCGTCGGTGAACATCGTAATACCTGTGGACGAGGATTCCTTCACTTGGCAATCTGTAAGCCGGCAGGTCGGGGGTCAGTTACTGCCAAATGTCGAGGAAGTGCTAATAGTTCGCGACCAACCTGGAGAGGATGAATATCTCGAACAGAATGGGTCTGCTGAGTAATTGCACACTGTTATTGGATGCTCGATCAAATCAAGAAAGGTAATTCGATGAATAAAAATATTCTGTTGACACTGGCAATTGGACTCACCTTTTTGACCTACTCGGTCGGCGATATTATGGCCCGCGGTGGTCGCGGAGGTGGGGGCGGAGGTGGTTTCCACGGTGGTGGTGGTGGCGGAGGAGGAATGCGTGACGGTGGCGGTGGTGGAGGGATCTCTCGTGGCGGAGGAGGTGGAGCACGTCCCGCCATGAACCGCGCGCCCAGTGTAAGTCGACCGGCACCTCGCCCAACTCAGCGACCCGCTCAGCGGCCACAAGTGAACCGACCGAATGTTGGTGGAAACATTGGTGGAGGAGCAGGCAACCGACCGAATCTGGGAAGTCGCCCGAACCCAGGAAGTAGACCAAATGTAGGTGGGGGTGCTGGAAATCGCCCTAATCTCGGCAGCCGACCGAACATTGGCAATCAACCTAATCTGGGAAATCGTCCGCCTGGGTCGGGTGCTCCTGGACAACGTCCCAATTTGGGTGGGAATCGACCGCAACTCGGTGGCGGGGCTAGTCGCCCCAACACGGGTGGAAGGCCATCGCGGGGAGATCTGAACAACTTTCTTGATCTACCTGGCGGCGGTGGAGGGGGAAGACCTTCGCTTGCAAATAGGCCCTCGACCGGTGGCAGGCCATCAACTCTACCCGGAAGACCTGGCACTGGCCGACCATCGGGAGGTGCAGCCAATGATTTCTTCAACAACCGTCCCGGGGGCGGGGCAACCACGCTTCCGGCTGGACCTGGAACTCGACCGGGTCGCCCTGGTGCGGGTGACGGTGGTGGAATAAACCGTCCTGGCCGTCCTGGCGGCGGTGACGGAGGCGGAATCAATCGCCCCGGTCGCCCTGGCGGTGGTGAAGGTGGCGGGATCAATCGTCCAGGTAGGCCTGGCGGGGGTGAGGGAGAGGGTGGCAATCGACCTGGCCGACCGGGTGGTGGGGACGGTGATCGACCCGGACGGCCTGGTGGTGGAGACGGTGATCGACCCGGACGACCGGGTGGTGGAGATGGCAATCGACCAGGACGACCCGGTGGTGGAGACGGTGAACGACCTGGACGGCCAGGTGGTGGAGATCGACCCGGCAGACCCGGAGGTCCTGGTTGGGAACATGGCGGAGGAAATCATCGCCCTGGCCACATCGGTGATAACAATCAATGGAATTCCTGGCGACGCAATCACTACACAAACATCAATGCCAACATCCATAACAACTGGGGTAGATACCGTGGTTGGTATGGAAACAATTGGTGGGGAAGATATCCCCATGTCCACTACCCATTCCGTCAAGGCTTCAATTACTGGGGAGTCGCCACATACGGTGCACTTGCTAGCTGGATGCCTTGGGGGTGGAATGAACCTCGATACTACAATTATGGAGACAATGTCTACTATCAAGGAGACACGGTTTACTACAACAACGAGCCGCTCTGCTCTGCTGACGAATACGCCTATCAAGCGGAGCAAATTGCTACAAGCGTCCCCGATGTTCAGCCGGCTGAAGATTCGTGGATGTCCTTGGGTGTGTTTGCGTTGACGAACGATGGGGAGAATTCTGACGAAGACCCCACGATGTTCATCCAGTTGTCGGTCAGCAAGGAAGGCATTCTCTCTGGCTCGTTCCAAAATACAGCCACGGATTCTGTCCAGTCTATCGAAGGTATGGTCGACAAGGAAAGCCAGCGAGCAGCCTGGACCATTGTGGATCAAACCCGGCCTTTGATGGAGACAGGCATCAGCAATCTGACGCAAGATACTGCGCCTGCGTTGATCCACTTTGAAGATGGGACAACCCAGCAGTGGCTGATGGTGAGACTTGACGAGCAGAAAGACCAGTAGCCTCAGAGTTCGCGGGGTTTCCCACACTTTCTGTCGTACACACATCACCCCTCCCCGTAGGTTGGGGGAGGGGTTCTTGTGGCTGGCGCGATTGCAGTTTAGCGGCATTGTCGCATGGCAGCATCCACTTGCTAGCACTGCGTGCTGTCAAACTGCAGGAAATCTAGTGATTATGCCGATTACGTAAATGGTGGCTGGGCACTCCTGCGCGCCCATTTATCGCTCTTTCTATTCTCGATTTGCATGAAGTGATTGCTGACCATGAAGTCATCGTTCGCATACCAACGAATTCGATGGACAATCGCTTTGGGATTGGCTGCCCTTGGCGGATGGTTCTCCACCTCTTCCGCGCAAGAATTCGTCCCGCTGCCTGCGCTTGCAGAAACGGTTCAAGAAGTTTCTGATCCATTAACCGCTCAGCAAACAAGCACCCAAATTGAGTCACTAGGATTATCAGATGTGTCCGACGTAAGCTTGGCTTCCTACTCAGATTACTATCCAAATTCGGGGGATTATCAGTGGTTTACCCAGGTAAGATGCGGATACGATAATGGCTTCGTACTAGCCAGTGAGAGGGATCTCGATTTGGGCGATGACGAATTTCCCTTTGTCATGCGACTGAATGGTTGGGGTCAATTGAGGCATACCACGTTTGAATCGGAAGGCGCGAATCCGAATCAAAATCAGTTTCAATTGAAGCGAGCTCGGATTGTCTTCTCTGGCAGCGCCTTTACTCCCGACTTTGAATATTTCGTTCAGTTAGATGGTAGGAGCAGCAGCGGGGACAATCTTCGCTTGCTGGATTATTATATGACCTACGATGTAGGCCACCATCGACTGGGATATGAAAAGGGAACACTCGGATTTAAAACCGGCAAATACAAGATTCCCTTTTCGTTAGCTCGCTATCTCTCTGGTCGCGAATTCGAATTCACGGACCGATCAATGGCCAGCATGTACTTCGATGCCAACCGCAGTTTGGCCTGGGGATTGTACGGAACTGTAGATGGATTAATCATCCCCTGGCACTGGGAAACCGCGATATTCAATGGACTGGTGACTGGTGGCGCCGAGACTGGCAGTAGCGGCCAACTAGACGACAACTTCGCTTATTCTGCGCGAGCCATGGCCTATCCAATTGGAGAATGGGGATACGGTGAATTGGCCGATTTCGAATGGCATGAAACGCTGGCAACACGCGTCGGAGCAGGATGGGCCAACTCGGCGATCAATAAGAGTGGCAGTACTGAATTCGATAGTAGTCGCGTCGTGGACTCGGGGCAGACTCTTGCCTCAATACTTCCAGCCAATATCGATCAATATACGGTCAATCTCTACTCGATCAATCATTCTTGTAAGTGGCGGGGATGGTCTCAAACATTTGAATATTATTTTCGCAATATCAATGACTTCGAGGGAGGGGCAATCCCCGACTTATTCGATCATGGATTCTGGTTTCAGCTCGGCAAATTCATCGTACCGGGTAAACTCGAATTACTTTCGAGATGGTCGCGCGTTGATGGAAACTCTGGAACGCTGGGAGTCGCAAATCAAAGCTCTGAAGAGATCGCAGGTGGTTTTGCCTGGTACATTCGTGAACAGAATGCCAAGCTGACGGCTGATGCAACTTATATCAATGGAGCTCCCATCGACTCTGCCTCCTTGGACATGTCGCCCGGCGACATCGGGTGGCTCTTTCGTTCGCAAATTCAATTTGCCTTCTAGGAATTTCTGGCCTGGCCGTGGTCTATTGTCAGCTACTTGGCTTATAGGCCGGCAATTTGGCGACTGCTAATTTTTACCATTCGACTTGCAAATGTCGTCTCCTCAAGAAGCTATTCGCTTTAGTTTTCTCTCCATTCTTAAATCAATAACTACCGGCAGAGCCGGTAGTATGAGGAAGGCCCCTAAAAGGGGCCACTTGGTTTAGTCTATGTCAAATAATCCGCGTTCTTGGTCACGCTCATGTTTCTCCTGGTTCTGGATATACTCTCGAATCATCGCTTCATCCAGTCCCACAGTACTCACGCAATAGCCGCGTGACCAAAACGCTCGTCCGTACAAGTTTCCTTTCACTTTTTCGAGGTCTCGGTTGATCCGAATGGCACTCTTCCCCTTCGAAAATCCCACCGTGTTGGCAATGCTGTATTTCGGGGGAGCACTCAACAGCAGATGAACGTGGTCAGGCAATGCATTACCCTTCACCAAGTCCATGTCCTTCTGCCGGCAAAGATCGCGGAGAATCTTTCCGATCTCCCCGCGAAGACTTCCATAAAACTTGCGCCTCCTGTATTTTGGAACAATCACTACATGATACTTGCAGTCCCACTTCACATGGGATTGGCTACGCCAGTCTTTCATTGGGGATCCTCCTGAGCCCCTCGGGGCCTTCCTCAAGAGGATCCTGTTTATACTCCGGGAACGGCGGAGCCTATTGGGTACGCACCAGCAGAGCTGGTAGTTTACGAATTTGAATTAGTCCTGGCTGAAATCAGATGTCTCATCTATGAACCATTGGAGCTGCCTCTTTGATGTCCTTTAAATTCACAATTATCATCGGATTGCTTGCTTGTATGGTGACTCGGTGCGTTGCCGCGGATTGGCAACCTGCTAAGGCACCCCTCGCAACTCGCTGGACGAAGGACGTTTCGCCCGAAAACGTCTGGCAGGAGTACCCTCGCCCGCAGATGGTGCGATCCGAGTGGACGAATCTCAATGGACTATGGGACTATGCGATCCGTCCGCGAAGTGATGCTCAGCCTCAAACATGGGATGGGAAAATTCTGGTTCCGTTTGCGGTCGAATCCGCGCTGAGTGGTGTGGCCAGGGCAGTGACACCTGACCAAACACTTTGGTATCGTCGGCAGTTTTCGCATGCACCCTCAAATGGGAGAAATCGCCTGCTGCTTCATTTTGGAGCGGTAGACTGGCAATGCACCGTATGGCTCAACGGCCAGCAAGTGGGCGAACACGAAGGTGGCTTTGATCCGTTCAGCATTGACATTACCGATTCGGTACACGACGGAAACAACGAAATTGTGATAGCCGTATGGGACCCGACGGACGCTGGGACTCAGCCGCGCGGCAAGCAGGTACTCAATCCAAAAGGGATCTGGTACACGGCGGTCACTGGAATTTGGCAAACTGTGTGGCTTGAGTCTGTCCCTAATGAGTACATCAGTTCTCTTAAGATCGTACCAGATGTGGATACCAGTACCGTACTCATCACTGTGAATGCTATCGGCGGTGAGGGCGTGAGAATAATCGCTAGTGACCAGGATGGCACTTCTGAAGCCGAAGGCAAGGTCGGTGAAGCGATTAAAGTGAAGTTCCAGAAGCCTAAGTTGTGGTCTCCCGACTCCCCCCACCTGTACGATCTCAAAGTCGAACTCTTGGATAGTGGAGAAGTTGCTGACTCGGTTGAGAGCTATTGTGCGCTCCGCAAGATCGAGGTCCGCAAGGACGACAAGGGGATTAATCGCCTGTTCTTGAATAACGAAGTGCTTTTCCAGTACGGTCCGCTCGATCAAGGATGGTGGCCTGACGGGTTGTACACGCCCCCCACCGATGAAGCGATTGTTTTTGATATAGAGATGACCAAGAAGTTTGGCATGAATATGGCTCGCAAGCACACCAAGTATGAACCTGCGCGCTGGTACTACTGGTGCGACAAACTGGGTTTGCTCGTGTGGCAGGACATGCCTTCTGGTGATGCCGATAAGACTCCTGAAAGTAAAGCCAACTACCGCCGCGAACTAAAGGCAATGATTGATACCTTGCACAATTATCCGTCGATTGTGATGTGGGTACCTTTCAATGAAGGTTGGGGGCAGCACGATACCCCCGAGGTCGTGGCCTGGTTGGAACAATACGATCCCACACGGCCCGTGAATGAAGCAAGCGGGTGGCATGACCGCGGTAGCAGCCAAATGTCTGATATGCACAACTACCCTGGCCCAGGCATGAGGCCAATCGAAGAGAATCGCGCTGTGGTCCTCGGCGAATTTGGTGGCTTAGGTCTGCCCATCCCGGGGCATACCTGGCAAGACCAGTCGAATTGGGGATACGTCTCTTACAAAACGAAGGATGAATTAACCGACGCCTACGTGGCCTTGCTCGATGCGATGCGATTCCTGATTGGAGAAGGGTTGTCAGCCGCTGTCTATACACAGACATCCGACGTTGAGATCGAGGTGAATGGAATGCTCACCTACGATCGTAAACTAGAAAAAATGGATCCCGATCAGATCGCTGCGGCCGCCAAACGGCTCTATGGTCCGCCTCCGACTCTGTCTGTGTTGGCACCGACAAGCGAAAAGATCCCTCAGGAGTGGAGCTTCACGACGACCGAACCAGTATTAGACTGGAAGAAAACCGATTTCGATGATTCAAGCTGGCAGAGTGGACAGGGAGGTTTCGGCACCGAGGGAACGCCAGGTGCCGTCGTCAGGACTAACTGGGACACAAGCGACATCTGGCTGCGGCGATCGTTTCAAATCGATTCACTGCCGAAAGATGGCCGGCTTTATTTGCGGATACATCACGATGAAGATTCTGAAGTATATCTCAACGGCCAATTGCTAACTGAATACCCTAAATACGTTAATGAATACGTGACATTGCCCACGAAAGACAACTCGATGATAGCATTGCGAGATGGCAAAAACGTGTTGGCTGTCCACTGCCATCAGACCGGCGGCGGCCAGTATATTGATATTGGCTTAGAGATTGCCACCGAACAAGATCAGCAATAGCAGGCCAACTGCAAATGATCTAAACGATTCCACTACTCGTCAAGCCACTTCCAAGCGTCGTCAATCTGGTGGACATCGAAGTATTTGACTTTCGCCATCGTAAAAGGCTTGCAGACCTTCGCCATCCACTCTTCCCATTTTTTGTCACCGACCAGAGCGATTCGCTCAATCTTAGTGCAATGGGTTGTGGCAAATTTGGTATCATCCCATAAGGCGTGCATGTCCCAACCGTGGAAATCTTCGAACAACGCCAACATTCGTACCTTGCCCTGCTCGGCAATCGCGGCATCGACCGTGGGCACAAATGTCTTGTAGTCTTCGTCGTGCAGCTTCCCCGAAAGCTTGAAGCCTAGAACTTTTTCAGAATCGTGCTTGATTTGTTCGATCATGAATAACACTCCTTTCAGGTTCGTGGGACAGTAGAACGAGATAGCCATAGCATAAGCTAATACCATTCACTTGTCACTCTCCCGATTTTCATTCAGCTATGTGTTGTAACCCTGTACTCAAGGGTGGCATTCCCTCAGGCAGAGCTGAAAAAACTCGGCCTGCGAGAACTTACACCGATTCGGCGAGCAACTCGATTGTGACTGCAAACTGGCAAAGAGACCCGAGAGAGGAGCAAAAGAGGCTCTACAATTTTACGTTTCAAGGGCTCCTCAATCCTTCCCGCCAAACTTCTGCCAGGCGGTAGCCAGCTTGGATCGCTCGCACATTGGCTAGCTTGCCAGCGAAATCAATGTACCTCTGAGAGAGATAAAGCGTCGGCAATCTAACCTGCTCTCTCATCGCAGCTTGGAGAGGCCCTAAGACTTCATGGGAGTAAGTGAATTCTTTTGCCAAGGTGCGGCTTTCGCTTAGCCACCACAATGGGTGAAAAGCACTAGAGTCTTCCAGACACTTCTGACCAAACCTAGCGTAGCGAGGATCATCACTGATTGTTTGCAATCTATTTGCAATCTCAACTTCGTCATATTCCGCACCTAACAGTGAATCCCATAGGGCATGCATATTGTCCCGCTGGAGAGTTGGAATCAGATTCGCGCCGCGGTCCCCTTCCGGGAAGAGCCCCCCTGCGTAAAGACTTCCTGCATGACAAGGTTGGTGAGCATCGCCTGCCAAGTGTGCAAGCCAGCAAAGGGCTATCGCTTTGTCTCCAGGTGTGGCGTCATTAGACTGCAAGACATTCCGACACAATTCAAAAGCCTGAGCAATGTAGAGTTCTTGAGTTTCAAGAGACACACCCGAAGGCAAGGGGCCAGGCGCTTTGGGAATTTGCATTTGTGCTGGATCGCCGATCGTGAGCGTTGCCCCGAGTTGGTAGTGCCACGTTGGTCGGTTGTAATTCGGTTGGTCACGGGCTATGTCTGGCCAATAAGCTGCTGTCCCGATCCGCCAGCGGTCGACATTCTTAATCGGAGCCAGTGGGGTGAAGTCTTCTCGATAGCGCGGGTGTGCAGCCAGAATTTCTAGCAATTGCTGTTGCTCTTCGACTGTGAGCTGATCGAAAGCTACTAAGGCAATAAGATGATGACCCGATTCGAACCAGGCGAACGCCCGATCGGAAGATCCAGACAGAAGAGCTAATACACCCAGCAGTAATCTCATTAGAGGTTTCACGTTCGCATTTTTCTCGTATTCTAACTGCATTAACAGGACGCTTTTACTTGCGATGCCAAGTGCTCATAATAGCAAAATACCCGCAAGAGCGGGTGAGAGAAAGATGGAGGGCTAATCGTATCTGTTTCGATGCAACATCTAGTCTGGTTGCTGGCGGTTGTTCTTATGGTGTTGCTGCCTATTTGCTGCGACATGAACAACCGCGGCTCAAGTTTGCCGCGGTAGCACTGATGGGAGTCACCGCCATGCAGTGGGTCGAGGCCGTGTTGTGGCTCGACGGACCTTTGCCGCACGGAACGATAAACCAATTAATAACCGTCGGTCTGATTCCGTTAGCTCTATTGGCTCAAGCTTGGGGACCGCTGTTCGGCTCGACATTTGTTGTGCCCCTGCGACAGCGTCGCCTGCCATTTTTCCTGCTTCTCGTTGCTGGGTTACTCATGGTTGTCACTGCCCGCATTATTTATCACCCAACCCATACCCTGGTGACGCCACAAGGCCATCTGAACTGGTGGTCGCCGCAGAACCCACCTGTATTCCTTTCTTGGGCATTCGGACTGTGGGCGGTTGTGATCGGCACTCCCTTTTTGCTCTGGTGGCGGCCTTTTTGGCAAAGCTTGCTCATTGTGTCATGGGGCTGGTTCTGGGCAACAGTAAGTTTTCTTCTCACCGACAGCGGTGCCAGTTATTGGTGCTTCTTTGTCAGCTTCTATGCGGTGTTCGTCTTCATCTATGCGGTGATGGATACGAAGCTATCAGAACAACATCCGCTTCCGTGATCTTCGAAGAAACGCAACGCGGTTCTGGAGGACGCAAAAACGAAAACTACGGCCAGGGGCGATTCATCCCTTGAAATAGTGAGCTGATTAGAGCGTCATGAGTGAAACTTCGGAGGTCGCTTTTCGAGGAAAGCCTGCAAACCTTCACGGAATTGAGGACTGGTAAGCAATGGAGTGGCGTGATTCTTCTCAATCGTCAAGGCTTCGCTAAGGGGACGCTCGATGCCTTGCCAGACGGCAAGTTTGATTGCCCCGATGGCTGTGCTCGCACCTGCGGCGAGCCGTTCGGCATATTCGTGCGTGCTGCGAGCCGCTTCCGCCAGCGGAAACAAATGATCGACGATTCCCAATTCGTTGGCTTCGCTTGGATTGAGTCGGCGAGCAGAGAAGAGCAGGTCGAGGGCCTTGGTAGGACCCACAAGGCGAGACAGTCGCTGGGTCCCGCCGTTTCCAGGCATGATGCCTAACCCCGCTTCCGGGAGGCCAATAAAATAATTTCCTTTCGCAGCGAACCGAAAGTCGCATGCGAGTGCAATTTCCAGGCCCCCACCGAGTGTGTGACCTTCGAGCAATGCGATAAATGGCTTGGGAACTTCGGCAATGCTGCTCAGGGTGGCATGGGCACACTCGGCAAGGTGGATGTTATTCTCCAGAGCGGCCTCGCTGAGGTAACCGACATCTGCCCCCAAGCAAAAAAGCGCCCGAATGCCGCTCCGTAGAATGACCACCCGTGATGAGGTATCATTAGCGGCGGCTTGAATCGCACGGTTAAGCTCTTCCATGCCAGCCAGATCGTAGTTGTTTCCGGGTGGTCGGTTAAGCGTGATATAGCCTACGGCGCCCTGACAAGCGTAGTCGATCGGCATAGTAATTCCTGAAGAAAGGACTTTTTCCCCCGGCGGGGTTGCGATGGCAAGTAAACTAATATTGTAACCACAAACACAATCGGTGTCAGGCAATTATTGCTTAGACGACACCTCAAAACGAGCGAGAACTTGGCCCACACGGGCAGAGAAAGCCATGGCCGAAGAGCTGTTTCCTTTGCCCTTAACACCGTTCGAGTATTACTACTGGTGTGACGATCGCCCAGAATATCCGACAACGTTTCCGTTGGAACTATTGTTTCGCGGGCCGCTCAAGCGCGAACCGCTGGAGGCCGCGATTCTTGCTTGCCTGGATCGCCATCCGCTGTTGAATGCAAATCTCGATGTTTCAGCCAAGTTTCCTCAGTGGGTCGCATCGCAAGAAAAGTTGTTGCCACTTGATTGGCACGATGATTTGACGCCAATCGACTATGCCGCCGGGAGATTCATTGATCTTGCTCAGAAAATTGGCGTGCGTGTTTGGGCCAGGACTACGGCAGAGCGAAGTCGATTGGTGCTGCAATTTCATCATGCATGTTGCGATGCCTTGGGTGCGTTGCAGTTCGTAGCAGACCTACTTGTGGCCTACGACTCTGCCGTCGCAGGCAATGAGCCAAATGTAAAGCTTGAGCCGCTAGAACCGGAGCGGCTGATCATGCGTGCTGACTATGGGCTCACAGAAGCTGGATACAAGCCGAATTGGCGAGATGCCCTGCGGACGGCACGATTCTGGTTAAGCCGACTTATGTGTAAGCCGGCAATAGTCGCGGCTCCGCATAGCCAGAACACAAAGCCAGCGAACCAGACAGACCTCGGATACATCACTCATGTGCTCAGCAAAGAAGATCGTGGTCGTTTACAGTCGCGAGCGAATGAGGCTGATGCGAGTATCAACGATCTATTGCTGACAGAGTTCCTGGTGGCGCTAAGCGAATGGAATCGCAAGCATGGAGGCGACCAGCGGCGGCTGGTAGTGAATGTGCCGGTAAGTTTGCGGACGCGAATTGATCAAAAGCTACCTGCTGCGAACGTGCTAGGCTTTTGGTTCCTAGACCGCAAGGCGAGTCAGTGTAATGATGATAGAGCCCTCTTGCGTGGAATTCGTGAGGAACTGGAAGCCGTTAAGAAGTGGCGCTTGCCGCTCTATTTTATCGGCGGACTGGGATACGCCTGCCGATTTCCCACACTCATTCGGCGAGTACTGCGGGGGAACAAATCGTTCGCAACAGCGGTTCTAAGCAACTCGGGTAGAGCACTGGCGAAATTGCCGCTTGAGCACCAGCATCGACAGTGGATCTCAGGGGGCGCGGTATTGGAGCAAATCACAGGCGTGCCACCCGTGAGGCCTGGGACGCGGGTCTCCATCATCGTGGCCAACTACGCCTACACGACGACCATAAATCTTCACTGGGACCCACTCGAACTCGACGAAACCGCAGCCCGTGCGTTGTTGGACGCATATGTCCGTCGAATTTTGAAATCGTAGGCCTCTATTATTCCGTGACCGAATTTTTAGCAACCAAGCCTGCAGTGTGTGTAGCCTCTTTACCTGGGAGATCACAGGCAAGTTGGAGCCACTCGTCCTCAGCAGAAGCGGTGGCGAAATGAAGAGCGGCATGAGTCGGCCATGACGCAGGAGTGGGAAACTCCTCAAGTACGAATTCTTCAGGAAAGACTCGCTCAAAGCGACGGCGGAGCATGCTGCGGAAGACTTGAAAACGCACACCAACCTTTTCATCGTCTTTCTCCGCAGACAATGGCGTAATTTCGATGCGACCTTGACGCTTGCCTAGAAGTTCTCCGCTGACGGTACTAAGTTCGTAGGCAACTTGCAGCCGCGCGCCGGGGATTTGCTGATCGCCGACTGTGAACCCACGAGTCTCAAGAGTGACCTTGGCGATGCCGTTGTGGAATTTGAAGCGGAGAGGTTTCTCCTCGGCAAAGTCGATCGACCATACCTTAGACAAGTCATCCGGTTCGAGTCCCGCTAGCTTCCAGCCAAGGCGCTCTTCCAGCAAATCGGCAACCTCGTCTTCCCGGAACAGACGGCCGGCACACATTCCATCAGTAAAATTGTTTATAGCAGATTGGTGCAGGCTCAAGAATAAATCGCAGGCCTGTTGCTGGAGTGGAGTTGAGAGTTCGGTGACGGCTCCAAGTTCGTCATCTTGCGCTTGTAGAAAGGCAAGCTCAACTCGGTCGTCGGTAGATCGCTTCGACACAAGTTGTGTCAGTTGGCCGCGTTCGGTGAGAGGTTCGCGGAAGTTGCTATCCAGGTCTTGTTCCCAGGAAGCGAGCATTTCGTCCGTCTGATTGTCGAACTCTGAGCGAGTCCGGCGTTCGGCAAGACGTGCGACGCTGTAGTTCACTGCTCCGCTCTGCTGAGATGCAGCACTACGGGCTCTGCTCTCGGCAATACGTCGACCGAGAATACGGTTGCTGCTAATACCAGTGATGCGCGAACTGGACTTCGCAGTTGCCTGAGTGGGTTGGACGTGCCAGCCATCATCTTCGAAAGTAGCATTCTTACTGGCTTTGATATAAGTGGT
The DNA here is from genome assembly GCF_007860015.1 of Bythopirellula polymerisocia. Taxonomy (GTDB): domain Bacteria; phylum Planctomycetota; class Planctomycetia; order Pirellulales; family Lacipirellulaceae; genus Bythopirellula; species Bythopirellula polymerisocia. The sequence continues at coordinate 706,043 of NZ_SJPS01000004.1, read as the reverse complement.
GCCAACACTGGAGACGGTAGTTCGTCGCTGAGTCGTATGAGATTTGGAATTGACAGTGGCATCCCAGGCGAGGTTGAGTGCGACCGAGTCTTCCGCAGGCAACGTCTGAATGCTGAACTGAGCATCTCTGGTGCTCGTGCCCCTGTAGCGCGAACCTCTGATACATTCACTGAAAGGTCCACATGTACGAGTATTGGAGCCGAGCGCGGCGTTCAACAGCTCCTCAGAGACATCTAGATGGACATTAGGAAAGCGGTATTTGGGAGAAATAGGCTCGGTCGAAACTGGCTCTGGGTCAGCGGGCACCGTATCAACTTGCTCTGCGTCTACTGGCACCGGATCAGAGGGCACTGGTTCTACTGGAGCCGCATCAGTTTGCAGTTGACCAGCTGGCTCTGCCGGAACTGTATCTGTCGGAATCGAGACTGCAGGAGCATTGATAGTATCAGGCAAATTGGCAACGGCTGCACAAACTAGTAATACCAATAGCACAAAGCCAGCGGATAAATGAACTCGAATCATGGTGTTATTTCACTTTCTTATCTACGAAATCTTGCAAGTGCCAGCCATCTTCTGATTGATTGACAAAGCCGAAACCAGAAGCAATGAATCTTGGGAGGGTATTACTCTCGGGGAGTGTAGAGAAGTCAAGAAGGTGTTGTGGGTCCTCAGGATCTCCCAGAAGTTGGCCCAAGTCGACGGAGCCACGCGTGCGGATTCCCTCGAAGGCGGGGCGGAGTCCGGCAGCGCTCGGCGAATTATGGGCGCTGATTGTGTTTTCGGAACTATGATCCTTCAGGAGGCTCTCCAGAGGGTCTTCGGTTTCATCGTGGACCACCCGAGGGGTCGTGTTAGCATCAAGGAGCGCTTCAAGGGCTGACTCTGATGTGGAGACCAAGAAGTAGTTCCAGGCAACTGTCAAAGCATAGTCGGCGAGATCGGGTCCCATTGATTCACCAGCATCGGGATCGTCTTGGATATCCTTAAAGACCCACAACTTGAACTGGCCTCTACTTTTTTTCTCAACCTCTTCGTCGGGGCCGAACATCCGCAAGAGGGCATCTTTCATTTTCGCTTCGTCGGTAACTTTTACCGCGTAAACTACTGCCGTGAGACCGTTCTGCAACGTCTTAGTGAGGCGTAGCACTGGTCCGGACTGAATCTCCAGAAGTGCCAGGATGTCGACCTGCGGGCCGGTCGTCTCCTGGTGAATGTCATCGAGAACGGCATCGAATGTGCCATCAATTCCCTCGGCATAGGTTGCGTCGAAATACGAACCATAGCCTGCGAGTGCACCGGCAAGATTCCATTGAGTCGATGAGACCGAGTCGATTTCAGTAGGGATCCAGTTCGGAAGGCTTTCGTCTTTGAGAGGCAGGAAATTGAGTAGTCGCGCTGCTTTTTCCTTCTGGCCGGGGGAGTAGATGAAGCAATTGTGCTCGACGTCATGTTTATCCGTGGCGAGAGTTATCGCACCTCCCTCTGCCTGGACTACCTCAAAACCGTTGTCGGCAAGTTGTTGCCAACTCTTGCCTTCTTCATTTGAACCGGATCGAGAGGCGATCGATTGGATTGCCCATGGCTTGACGTACCAGGTGAGCTGTGCGGTGGTGGAGTGTGTGTGTGCCGCAATGGCCATGAATTGTTCGTTCGACGCTAGGATCTCGGTTGGTGACTTAGTTAACTCTTGCCGGTTGGTGATGCCTAGGACACCATTTTCTAGGAAGTAGATCCGGAAAGGTGCTTTCTGTCGCAACTCAGCAATGAGCTTTGCAGCTTGAGCAGCGTGTTCGGCGACATCGACGAGCAAAAGAAAGCCTACTTCGTCGTCTAACGGCACTAGCGCCCAACACGCTTCACCTGAGGAAACGCTCAGCAGTTGTTGCCAATTTATTCCAAGGAGTGAAAGATCACTGTTTGGATTTAGTCGAGATGCATCGTAGAAAGTCTTCCTAAAATCAGCAAAGCCCTCGCTTCGCCAGAGGTCCGCAAAACCAGTTGCAGTCCATCCGGAGTCGAGCTGTCCCAGATTTGGTGCCGCAATGTATGCAATCGCGTTGGCTGGAACGAGAGTAGTGAGCGAGGGTTCGCGCGCATTTGCAGGTAGTCCCCTGAGGACCATCGTAACGAATAGCAAACTGATGAAATCTTTCATCGCAGGACTCGCGAGGTTAGACGTGGACTTGCGCACCACAGTCAACAGTAAGAGTTTCGCCCTGAACCATGTCGCTGAGCGGGCTAGCCAGAAAGAGCACCGCATTGGCGACGTCTTCTTTTTCGACGAAACGATCGCCAGTCATACTCCGCCACTTGCGGCCCTCAAACATCATGTCTGCGTAGGGAAGCTTCGAGGTTGAATCGGTAGCCACGAGGCCAGCTCGGACTATATTTACATTGATGCCGCGATCACCGAGCTCAAGCGCCAAGTGGCGAGCGAAGCTTTCTAATGCCGCTTTTGAGCCCCCCACACTGCCGTACATGGGAACTGCCATCGCTGCTCCATGGCTGGAGAGGCCGATCACTTTTGCCCGTCCCGGTGACTTTTCCAGGAGTTTCGAAGCGACTTGCACCAACTGAATCAGCGCGAGTACGTTTGTCTTCATCGTGCCAACGAAATTCTGGGGAGTGATCGACATCATCGAGCGGAAGCCACCAGAGGCTGCGTTCGAGACAATTATGTCCAACCTGCCAAATCGTTCTTCAATAAAATCGATAAGCGATTCGATATCGTCTCGCTCCGATACATCAGCCTTCACTACGGCAACGCGCCGGCCGAGGGCCTGAATCTGTTCTGCCACCTGGTCGGCAGCAGAACGGGAAGTACAGTAATTGAGGATAATATCAGCGCCGGCTTCTGCCAGGCGCACTGCGCAAGCTGCGCCGATGCCACGGGAGCTGCCGGTCACGAGAGCTACGTATCCGGTTAGGTCGATCATGATTGGTTTCTCGAAAGGGAGCGGGGGTCAGGAGACTTAGAAAGGGTGATGAGTGCATCGTGATTGTCGAGGTACGATTTAGGCAATTTGTGGTGTCGTTGAAATGTGGCGACCGCGGCGATTTGGCCTCGGAATCGCCAAACTCGCACTTTGCAATGATCGCTGATGTCCTCGCCTTGGTAAAATACTGTGACGCCTTCGGGTTGAAGACAGATCTCGACATTGCGGGGTGCGAATGATTCACCAGTGTGGACGGCCTTGTAGACCGCCTCCTTCATCGCCCAGATGTCGGCAACGGTCATGTTGTCTTCATTTTGCCGTAGCAAGGCGATCTCAGCGTCGGTAAGCCAACTCCGTTCAAACCCTGCGCTCAGCGAGCGCATCTCCACAAGATCGACCCCTACGGAGACGCCGTTACGGTTCGTGCCACCCACAAGTACCGCATTGGATGTGTGCGAAATCGAGAGAGAATATCCGAGCCGGTTTTCGCCAAGCTTGATGTAGGGTCGGACTCCCGACGAAACATCATTGCTGTAAATCGAGATTTGTGATGGAGCGGTAAACCACGATGTGCAGTGTTGAGCTCGCAATAGTCGCTTGGCTAGAATGCGGCCCGCAAGAAATGTGTTGCGTCGTACGTCTGAACGAAATGTTCGCCACGAGGCAAGCTCGTCCTGTGAAAGCCAGTCCGTGCCAGTGGTAGTTCTTTGAAGTTCCAAATCCGTAAATGGCGCATAGCGGAGGTCGCATTGTGCGGAGACGATCATGGGGTTTCTTCTCCGACACGAATGGTGCGATAACCGGTAACCTCAAGAACAGGAGAACCGTCTTCACCGTAGAGCGTGAAGTCGAATAGGCTGTGGCGGGCTTCGCGAGCACGAAACCAGAAGCGGGCGATGCAGACTTCGCCCGCGCGTGGTTGGCGCGCCCAACGTATCAACTCGAAACCGTGCGGCACTTCCAGAATTCCTCCGAATTGGAGGAACACAAAACTCCCGCAGCAGACTACACACGCGTCAAGTACCGCGGTTGGCAGGATCCAACCGGTGTCTGACCGAGGGCCGGCCAGTTCGGACAGTGGTGGAGCGATAATCTGCCCCCAACCGCCATCATATTGAATGCCGTAGTTTTTGAGGCATCGCAGCGGCTGGCCATGGTAGAGCAATGCGTCGTCAGGATAGGTAAATGGATGCATTCCCAAAGGGGGCGTACCTGCGGTGGAAGGCGCAAGTGGCTCGGGGGCTCCAAAGTGCACCTTGGCGCGAACGTGAACACGATTCGGATCGATGACTTGGCCAGCGCGATTGCGGAGCTCGCTGGTGAGCTGCGATTCGACCACATTACCATCGTTAGCGAGCCGGACTTTGGTCACGATCGGATCGTCACTGCGAAACATGAGACCGTTGATAATCTCAACGTCGTGGACCTCAGCTATCTCTTGTCCAGGGCGCCAGAGAGATGCCGCTTCCAAGACAGCTTCTAACCCCAGCACGCCTGGGAGAAACGGGCTTTGTTTCAGAAGGTGCTCGACCAAGAAAGGGTCGTGTATTGGATCGAAAGTGACTTCTGCTGTGGTGGAACCATCGGCGTTGGTACCGATCGAATCGATCAATGGTCGGTCCGTTCCACTCTTTGCCTCAGGAGCGGAAGCCGCTGCCGGCGGACCTGCAGGAGGTGCTTCACTTTTCATGATTGAATAGGGATAAAACGACTTCTCGAAGTAGTCATCGGCGATGAGAACTTCTGATTCAGGCGCGCCAGCAAGGACCTCCTGAAGCATGTGTTCGATTCCTTCCTCAGGCTGCATGAACTCCATCTTGAACGAACTCTTCGTGATATCGACGGCATCGGCAAGTAGTGCCATGCCGAAGCGGTCCCATGTTTGCCAGTGGAAGCATGTGGTGGCGCAGTCGGGCCGATCTTTTCGATGCCAGTCGCATAATTTGGCGAGCATTTCATTGGCTGCGGCGTAGTCGCTCAGTCCGTTGCCGCCATACCGTCCGCTCAAAGAGCCGAACGCAAGGAAGTAGCGCAAAGGATCCTTCATGGTTAGACGCATGAGTGCCGCGGTTCCGTCAGCCTTAGGACCAAATGTGTGGCGGATCCGATCACCAGCGCGACTTTCAAATCGTGCAGCCTTGGCATAACCTGCGCCATGGATGACCCCATCGATTGGCCCATCAATCCTGCGGATTTCAGCGAGGACTTTCTCTAATGCTGCTTCGTCGGTAATGTCGCAACTATGATAATGGGGCTCAACACCGGCCTCGGCATATTTGCCAAGTACGAGTTCGATCTCACGCGCCTTTCGAATTCGGCCCCAATCCTCTTCCGGCGAACGTCCAGCGGCGATTGCCTCTCGGACGATTGTCGACTTGTACTTCTTTAGTTCTTCGTCGCTGCACTTAAGCCAAGGTGCTGTTTTGTCGGGCGCAGGACTCTTGCCAATCATGTGAATTTTGAGTCCATACCGACGAGCAAACATACATGCTGCAAAAGAGGTGATGCCACGGCCACCGCCGGTGACAACCCAAGTACCGCCTAAGGGTATCTCACGTTGAGGAAGTTTTTCCACAGGTGCGGGGTAGATCGCTACGGTTCGACGCTCGCCGTGTGACCAGGCAACTTCCACTTCGGGCGCATCAGAGGCAAGTTCAGAGCAAATTCCCGAGGCGAGATCGGTGGGGGCTTCGTCAGAGGGGCTGTCGATCACTTTCACACGAAAGCGTGTGTGTTGATAACGGGAGTCTTCGACATAGACGCTCTTGAGCAAGCCGGCTAGTGCGCCACTCTCGGGTGACTTAACGCTGGCATTGAATCCGAAATCGCCACCCAGAGACGTAACTGCAACAAGTGTCGCAGGCTCATTGAATGGCAGTTCAGAAACTAGCTGGAACCATCGTTGCGTCAGTTGAAACGGCAAATAGACACCCCGTTGCATACGACGGCGGAATGCTTCCGCTGTTCGAAATTCACCGGCGTCGGAGTCACGGGCTGAGAATAAAAACAAATTGCGGGCTGGCTGTGACTTCCAGGCGGCTTCCAAGTGGGAAATCGCCGTTTCAGAGTCGTCGCAAACTGGAAGCATGTGTACAGCTATGCCGCTTGCCATGAGTTTTTCTCGCAGGGCCAACGCGTCGTCATTGTCGCCGAGAATGTAAGCCGGGCCGGTGATTCCAGGTTGACCTGCGGATTGAGTAGCTAGCGGAGCAGGACGCGTGCGCAGAACGTGACGAGAGGCAATTTGCCGCGGCTTCCGAGTTGGAAACTCGATCTTTTTTTCGGTGCGAAAGTTCTCTGCAATCGCTTCGACATTCTTCGGATAAAAGCGATTATGGTAGGCACGATCGGTGACGAGAACTTCGCTATCGGACTTTTCAGAGTAGAGTTCTCGCAAGAACTGCCGCAGGCCTTCACGCTTTGGCATGAGCTTGAGCCCTGTGGTGTTTTCGAGAGCAGAACGGGTCTCCGGGCGGAAAGCCATACCGATTTCGTCCCATGGATGCCAGTGAAAACCCACCGCATGACACGATGGCCTCTGGTTGCCATACCATGAGACTAGTTTGCAGAGCATGTCGCTCGCCATGCAGTAGTCGACTTGACCATTACTCCCAAATCGGCCGCTTACCGAGCCAAACCCTACGAAGTGGCCGATGGGATCCTCTCGTGTAAGCTGCATAAGGTTCCAAGCGCCGAGGACTTTTGAATCGAAAGTGGCCTGCACATCCTCGGTACGCTTCTTTTCCAGTCGGCAGGAACGTTCAATGCCAGCGCCATGGAGAATACCCTTGATAGGGCCATGCCTTCGACGGATTGATTCGAGCACCTTGTTCAAAGCTGCACAGTCGGCGACGTCACAAGTATGGTAAGTGATGTCGAGGCCCGCATCGGAGAACGCGCGGAGGTTCTGGTCGATCTCGATTTGCTTCTGTACGCGGTCCCAAGCCTCGTTTGGCTTGTCGTTCGTCTCGCGTGCTCGCAAGATGGTTTCGCTGCGCAGCGCGGCGCGGCCAGCTTCATCGAGATTTCGCCAGGCTGGGTCGATCTCGGGTAGCAGGCTTGTCCCCAAGAGATGCAATTTTACACCAAACCGGCGACCGAGTTCCAAGGCACACTCGGCCGTGATGCCCCGGGCGCCTCCGGTGACGATCCAGTTGCCGCGAGGCGGATGCTCAGGCTTCTCCTGGACCTGTGCCTCACGAGGAATCGCCACTTGCAAGTAACGCGTGCCATTCACATAGGAAACCTCATAGTCGGGCGTACCGACGGCCAGCTCGCCACAGATGAAGCGGGCCACCTGGCAGGGAGTTTCATCGTCCGGAAAGTCGATAGCCTTGGCGAGGAAAGAGCGTTTGCCACCCATGTGGTTAATTTCAAGATAAAGCGATTTAACAAGCCCAGTCAGTGCGCCGGTAGCGGGTGTGGGAACATCGCCGCAGAAGCCGAAATCGCCGTTGCAGTTGGCAGTCGCGACGAGCGTGCACTTGTCGAGCCATTTCCCTTCACTAGCAAGTTGTACCCAGCGTTGGCAAAGGAAGAATGGTGCAATAACTTGGGATTCGTAAGCATGGTGCCAAGCGGCTGTGTCGAAAAAATCACTGTCGTTCTTGTCTCGCGAGGACATGAGAAACAAGTGCATGACTGGCTCGTCGGCACAAAGTTGCTCGATAGAATCAACTGCATGTTGCTGGGAGTCGAGCGAGTTGAGCCGGTGTACTTTGGCTCCTACACCTGTCAGCCGATCTGAGAGCGCATCGGCGGATGGGTTGTCGCCGATCACGAGGACCGGTCCGTTGAGCGTAGGCATCGCCGGTGAATTGGGGGGCCATGCGACATCTACGAGTCGCATAACGAACCGTTCAGCCATTCCCGGCTCATCGCCGAGATCGTAAGGCTTGACTGAAAACTCGGGACCCTTTAGCTGTTTTTTTTCGGTTGAAGAAACATCAGCAAGTAACTGTTCGAGATTAAAGCGAGTAAATGGCTGCTGATTCTTCTCGTGGTCGACCCCATAATACACGCCAAGTTCGCCTGCATTGTGATCGATAAGTACGCTTAAGTACTCATCAGATTCCACACCGAAGCTGGTGAGAGCCATTTCCAGGTCTGACGGACTATACGATGAGCCGGTCAGAAACTGTTGCAGGTTGTTCAATCGCTTTACGGACGAGCCACTCTCGGGATTGACCGCACTATGGTTGGCGGCCACGACGAGGTTTGATTCGACCATCTCCAGAGAATCGCCGGAGCATTCTACACTAACTGGCAATCGGTTTTGCGAACTTAACACCATGTTCCAAGGGCCTGATTGCGGAGCGTGTTTCAAGGCATCTAGGGCAGCAGGTATATCGCCAGCTTCCGTAAGGATTTGTTGTGTCAGCAGAGCATGGCGTTGCGACATGGTCGCAGGTCCACTCACGATCAATCCGCTCGTTACGGCAAGCCCACTGACGTTCAGTCCAGCGAGCGCGCCAACACAACCGGCGTAGGTGACAGCGACCGATGGAATGCCTGACTTCGGCTGGCGGATCTGGAGGATCGGCACAAAGCAGTCGCCCAACCTAGAACCCTGGAAACTTTCGTCGCGGAGTCCGTGACGGACGGCTTTACCATTGCGTTCGACTTCCATAGCGAATTGAATCGAACTGCTACTTAGTTCGGCAAACATCGCGAGGTTCAGCGCGACAACATTCGCAATAGGGACGTGGACCGCGTCGGCGATGCCCTCGAGTTCTGCCAATTGGTCTTCGGTAAAGGTCAGCTCAGGCTGCTTGGCCAACTTTGTCCAGGCTGCAGATTCTTCAGAATCGGCCAAGTCTGCTACTCGGTACATCAGGCGTCGAATTTCTGTACGAAATTTCTGGCCATGAATGACGCCCATTTCGTAGGCAGATCCCGCAAGTCGCAACTTTCGAATCTCATCTGTAACATGGAAGGCCGTGAGTGTAGCGTTCGCGGCCACCTCTACGACATGTTTAGCGACTTCCACAGGCTCTGGCGGAGTTACTACCGAGGCCTGAGGTGGTTCCAGGAAATGCGCCATGGGGGTCGGCGCAACGAAAGTTTGTGTCGCGGTAGAGGGAGCTTCTTCGATGATGGGGGTTGGGGCTAGATTCTCGGTGAGGTAAGAGACCACGTGCCGCAACGTCGGGAAATCATCGAGGGTAAGATTCTCGGAAGGGGTCACATCGAAGTATTCTTGCAACTCACCAAAAAGTTGGGCCTTCTTGATGCTGTCGATTCCTAAGTCGGCTTCCAGATCGGCATCAAGCTCGACCAGATCGGGCGGGTAGCCGGTCTGCTCGACGACAAAGTTCACGAGGAATGCTTCGAGCTCGGCGGTATTGGAACCGGCAGGTGTGGCCGCATCTGGAACAACGGGATCAGCGACGGTAGCCGAAGGGGCTTCAGGCATGCGCACAGGAACAGGTGCCGCATCGTAGGTGGGACTTGCAGACGGCGCAGTTGTTTTGGAGCGAGCCAGGAAATCTACGACGTGGCGCAAGGTCGGGAAATCGTCGAGTGTTAGATTTTCGTCTGGAGTGACATCGAAATACTCTTGTAGCTCTCCAAATAACTGGGCCTTCTTGATGCTGTCGATTCCCAGGTCGGCCTCAAGATCGGCATCAAGCTCAACCAGTTCAGGCGGATATCCAGTCTGCTCGACGACAAAGTTTACGAGGAATGCTTCGAGCTCGGCAGTATTTGTATCGGCAACAGGCTCTGGTGTGACTTCAACTGGGGCAGCGGCCACCGGTGCATCGTAGGCGGGACTTGCAGAGGGTGCTGGGGAGGATGAGGTTGTGGAACGGGCCAGGAAGTTCACCACATGTCGCAGGGTTGGGAAATCATCGAGTGTTAGATTTTCGTCGGGGGTCACATCGAAGTATTCTTGCAACTCACCGAAAAGTTGAGCCTTCTTGATGCTGTCGATTCCCAGGTCGGCTTCCAAATCGGCATCGAGCTCGACCACCTCGGGCGGATAGCCTGTCTGCTCTACGACGAAATTAATGAGGAACGCTTCCAGATCACTGACATCGATGCTCGCGTAGCTGTCAGGTGCTTCCATGAGCTGAACCGCGGTGTCGATCTTCTGTTGTGCTTGTTGAGTCTCGACTGCGAACCCCTCACGCGCTTGCCACATAGCGGGTGTGCGAGGTGTTGAGACTTCCGGGGCTTCGACGGGACTGCTGCCGTTTGAATGGCCATTGGACTCGCCATTCGTATTTCCGTTGGAATCGTCATGACCATTTTGGCCAATGGGATTCCACAATAGAGCGTGCGAAAGGAGATCGTTTGGATCCTGCGAGGACACGGAGGGCGATACAGGCTTTTTCTCCATGGTGGCAGCTCGTCGCATTTTCTCAGCCCGGCGCTGCGTGGCGTCGAAGTGGACGATCTCCTGGCGGACAGCGGATTTGGCGGTAAACTTGGTGACAGGAAGTTCGTCGAGTGCACCGCAACATTCCAAGTGCGCACGCACGCGGCAGATTTGTTCCATCGCTGAACCCTTAGGGCTGTCACTAGCGATGAACCGTGCCTGTGCTCCGCTGAGGATCTGTTCGTTCAGTCGCGTCAAAGTCTGTTGTGGTCCCACTTCAATGAATACAGTGGGACGATCTTCAGCAAGCGAGCGCACGGCGTCGGTGTAGAGCTGAGGCCGGGTCATGTGTGCTTCAAGATTCGCACGGATATCATCGGCGTTATCAATCTCACGGTTGGTCACCAGACTGAAAGTGCTGATACTTGGGAGACCGATCTCGGCGGAGCGTAGCGCGTCACGTAAGGGGCCGCATGAATCCGCCATCAGTGGGGTGTGGAAGGGGCAAGGAACTGGCAGCTTACGAGCTTGATAGCCAGCTCGCTCCAGGTGTTTGGCAGCGAGTTCAAGTTGCTCAACGTCCCCGCCAACAACAGTTTGTGAAGGGGCATTACTGATGGCGACATGCACGTCGAGTCCTGAGCCGGACAGCACTTCACGGACTTGTATCGGAGTGGCGGTCGTCGCAACCAACCCACCGCGAGCGCTTTTACATGCCTCAATCCCAGCACAGCGTGCGCGAGTGACTCGCAAGGCTGTGGTGAGACTCCATGCGCCGGTGGCGACCAAAGCGCAATACTCGCCGTAGCTATGGCCAGCGGCGATTTCAGGTTTGATACCTTCAGCACGCAGGACAGAATTGAGAATGTGGCTGGCAGCCATCATCGAGGATTGTGTAGCCCAGGCGTCGTTGCCCAGCAGATCTGAGCCGCTCCAAGCCATTTGCGAGAAGCTGGGGGAACCTATCTCGGTCAAAGCCTGCTCGACCTCGCGATGTGCGGTTGCCGCGGCTGGGTGAAATTCTATTAGACCGCGAAGCATGCCTTCGTACTGTGAACCTTGACCGGGAAACATGAATGCAATCCGTGGCCGAGTGACTTCGAGCGACGAACAGAAGAAGATTCCCTGCCGCTCGAGCGCGGCAAGTCCGGTGGGATTGCTAAGTTGCGAGATGGCAAGCTGAACTTTTTTGAGCAGAGTTTCGCTGTTCTCGGCAACGATTGCCAGGCGCGTACTGTGATGTCGCGCGAAGACGCTTGGAGTGGTGAAGAAGCTGTTACCAGTTTCAGCGACGAGTTTCTTGCGCAATCCTTCTGCTGAGTCAGCACCAAAGCGAATAACGCGCCAGGTAGTTGCGGCAGATTGGACAAGCTCCGGTTCGTCAGACTCTGTGGTTGCAACTGGCGCGGGTTCCGTAAACTGCGGAACAGCCTGCGTTTCTTGATCAAGATTTGGTGCGGAGGCAGGACTACTGCCCGTGCTAGTTGAACGCTCTAAGAACTTCACTACATGTCGTAGCGTGGGAAAATCATCGAGTGTTAGGTTTTCGTCAGGAGTCACATCGAAGTACTCTTGCAGTTCCCCGAAGAGTTGGGCTTTCTTGATACTGTCGATGCCGAGGTCGGCCTCAAGATCGGCGTCAAGTTCCACCACCTCTGCCGGGTAGCCGGTTTGCTCAACAACGAAGTTGATGAGAAACGCTTCCAACTCGGTAGCAGATGCGCCGGGGAGCGGCTCGGCAACCGAATCTACAACTGCGGGAGCCAAGTGTTGGGTGACATTATTCATCTCTGGCATATCGGCTGCGGATGTTCCCAAATCGCAGAGGAGATTATACGCGACGCCGCGTCCACAAGAGATGATCGATGCCATCGACGCACCACTTTGAAAGGCTCGTGAAACGTCGATTTTTTCGTTCGCAATCCGAAGCAAGTTGGCATGTTCGGCGGGAACGGGCACAGGATTTTCTACGCCCAATGTGGCAGACACTTGCCCATGCTCTAGTTCAAGAACTGCTTTCAAAAGCGAGGCCATGCCTGACGCGCCATGGGAGAAACCCACCTGACTAGCGGCTGAGCCAACGACAATCGGTTCACGACTGGGTGATTGTCCCTGTACGGAGGAGATCGCTTGAAGTTGTTCATCGGTCATTTCGCGGGATAGCGAGTCCAACTCAATAACTGTTACTTTGTCAGGACTCACGTCACTAGTCTGAAATGATCGCTGCAGTGCCGTCTCAAGTGCTAGTTGTCCGGAGGCAAAGTGCGCAGCTCCGACACCACGAATGACGGCACGAATGTTATCCCCATCGCGACGGGCGTCGGCCAAGCGCTTGAGCAATACTACGCCAACTCCTTCACCGGGAATAAAGCCATTTCCGTCGGCATCCAGAGCCGAACGCACGGAGTTGCCATTGGAAAGCAAGCCGGCCATGGCAAGGCCCTCATACTCTGGGAGACCCATACGCCGCTGACCCGCAGCGCAGATCATCATGTCGCAATCCCCGGTGAGAAGCATGTCGAGGCTTATGCCAACAGCCATGAGCGAAGATGCTTCGCCGGCATCCAATGCGGCTGCGCCACCCATAAGATTCCATGTCTTGCCGATACGTGACGCTAGCGAGCTTGTACTAAAGCTGCCCGTTTCGTCTATCAACGCTGGCCACTGTTTGAGCAGGGCCTTTGAGAACTGATCGGCGACGAGCTTTGATTGCTCAGGCGAGAAGTTTCGTTTGGCGAGACTCCGTTCAATAACCCGTCGCATGTCTGGCAAGCGGAGGCCCATTTGAAGTTGAAATGAGAAGTCGCCGCCGAATTCGGTACCGACCAACACACCGACTTTGCCACGATCGAAGGCTTTCTTGTCGTAGCCTGAATCGATTAGCGCCTGATCTGCCGCCTCAAGGAGCATGAATTGCAGCGGATCGGCCTGGGCAATTTGCTTGGGAGGTACCTTGTGGCGGCGCCAATCGTATTCGAATCCATAAATGAATCCGCCCACAGGGGGTGTCGTTATGCGTGCGCCGTTATTTGTGGGAAGTAGGTCATGACGCAAGCGATCTACTGGCGCGGGTGATTTGGGATCCCGACCCGACGCTAGGAGTTGCCAATATTCGTCGATATTCGCGGCACCGGGAAGTATGCAGCCCATCCCAATTACCGCGACAGCGTCTACATCGGTCGGTCGAAGGGCGGGTACAGCTTGCTGGCGGCTCGCTTCGGTGAACTCCTCGAGCGCTATGTGCATGTTCAGCCCACCGATGCCAAAAGCGTTGATGCCCGCAAGTCGCGGTGAGCCATCAGCAGGTCTCATCCAAGGTGCTGCAGCGGTAGGAACGTAAATCGGCGCAGTTTCCCAATCGATTTTCGGATTGAGGTGCTGGACGTTGATCGCCGGTGGAACGACGCCCGCGCGTATGCATAGCACGGCCTTGATGACGCTGGCGATTCCGGCAGTCTCCAACGCATGACCGATGTTTGCTTTGACACTGGTGACAGGGATTTTTTTGCCCGGTGGGAAATGCTGCGAAAGTATTTCGGTGAGTGTATTGAGTTCCGTAGCGTCGCCGAGTTGCGTAGCAGTCGAGTGGGCTTCGATATATTGTAGATTTGAGATATCAACGCCTGCGCGATAGGCTCGCTTCATTGCTTCCATCTGGCCTTCTTTGCGAGGAGCCCAGAGGCTTTTTCCTTTGCCGTCCGACGACACACCTAGTCCACGGATTACGGCTTGAATCGAGTCGCCATCGGCCAATGCACGATCGAGTGTCTTGAGGACGACTGCAGCATAACCTTCGCCGACCACGAGTCCGTCAGCCTCAGAATCAAACGGACGGGTGCCGGTGGAACTCATAGCCCGAGCGGCAGCGAACAGAACTAAAGAGTCCCCCTTGCAATCGCTCGCCCCGCCAGCGATTGCCATATCTACGCGGCCCAATTGGAGCGCGCGAACGGCTAGCAAGATCGATTGCAATGATGAAGCACAAGCAGAATTAATCGCTCCGTAGGGACCGTTGAGATTGAATGCCTTGGTGATCGTACCGGCAACCATCGAGGCCGACACGTCGGGAGAATCAAGTTCTCGTCGCGGTTTACGACCGTGAACATCGGCAATCAACTCGCCGATGATGGCCTGCTGATCGGCGGACGAAAGTTTCCGGAACTCATCACTCTCGCGCAGGAAGTCGGCGGCCTCTTCAATGCACGTGTGATAGGTAAAGTCACCTGCAAGGTCACTCCCCTGAGCATGGCCAATGTAGACGCCGCAATTGCGGACGTTTTCAGGTAGATTGAACGGATCGAAACCAGCGTGACCAAGTGCATCGCCGGCTACTTCACACATCAGCAGATGCACCGGATCTACTCCGTGAAGGAGTTTCTCGGGGATTGGGCAGTTCTTATGGTTGAATTCGCGACTCGAAATGATCGCGCCAAGCTTTGAGTAGCACTTGCCGAGTTCTCCGACTTTGGGATCGAAGTAGAGTTCCTGATCAAGTCGATCCGTTGGCAACTCGACGACCGCACTGCGGCCCTCGCTAAGTAGCTGCCAATACTGCTCTAGATTGTCGGCGCCTGGCAATTTGCAAGCCATTCCAACAATTGCGATAGGGATGCTTTCAGGCCGTGGAGTGAGGGGCGAATTTGACACCGTTTGCTCACGCTTTCATGGTCTAAAGAATCCGTTCCTCGATTGATACTGTGATAATAAATCAGATAACTGATACGAACTTCTCCAACGCAGAGGCGAGGGATTTACGCCTATTGGGGTCCCCCTCAATTACTAGTCTCCCCGCGCCAATTGATTCGGCGACCGTCAACTGGCCGTTCCGCAACAAATCAAAGGTTGCCGAAGTCATGTAACACTTGTTAGCTTCATCTTGGTCAAATCCGCGTTCGATTCGATTAATCCGGTCATTGTAGAGCCAAATCTGCCACTGGCCTCCACCGCGACCGTTTACTTGAAGATTGCAACGGGTTGCCGTGGTAACGAACTGATCAGCAGAGAGAATTTTGTCACTCAAGTAGCTTGCCACATCAAAAGATGGCTCAAGCCGCTTGAATGATGACAGATTGAAATTGCGCTCGATGGGGTACCTAGCGATTCGCATCAGCGCCGCTTCGTCCATTTCAGGACATGGCAACTCAGGCAAGGCCGCAGAGGTGTTCGTGAGATCAAATTTCGGATCGTCACGCCAATGTGACTGATAGATTCGCATATATTCGTGGAATAACGACTCATAGGTCGAGAGATCGACGTTGCCAGGAGCACGCAAAGCTTTAGGGTGATACGACTCGATCGCTTGTTGAATGATTCGCTGAATAGTCGCAACTGCTACGGGTTTTGGCGATGCGAGGTGATAAGTCTGGCCGTGTAGTGCAGGGCGCGTGACGATCTTCCCAATCGCCTTTGAGAGCCAATCGACGGGAACGAGGTTCTTTCCTTCGTTGCCCACAAGGCCCAAGAGGCCCATGAAACGCTCGTTCATGTCGCCGACGTATATCTTGTCAGCCACGATATGTGCCAGTTGCAGGGGGAGGTAGAATCCATGTGTGGTTGTAACAAAGCCCGTGCGATAATCCCCAACGACACTTGCCGGACGATAGATGGTCAACTCTTCGAAGTCGGCTTGTCGAACCAACTTCTCGGCGCGTAGCTTCGATTGTTCGTAAACGTTGCCAAGTTCCTGGCCCAAGTCGACATCCGATTCGAGGATGCGTCCATTGCGAAGCCCACAGATATAGGCGGTCGACACATGATGAAAACGTCGCAATTCCGCCTCGCGGCAGAATTGAAGGATATTCTCCATACCCCCGACATTGGTGCGGAAGGGTTCGCCGTACTGGTCCTCTCGGAAAACCATACTCGCGCCGACGTGAATAACCGCGTCACAATGCTTAGTGATCCAGTGTCGGTCCTCGTCGGCCAGTCCTAAGCCGGGAGAGGTAAGATTTCCCTCCAATACGACAGGCCTGGGAAGTGCGTAGCCAAGCTCGGATTCCCAATAACGCATGACCCCATCGAAACGCTCGGAGGCGGATTCGAGTTTCGAAGAGCGCACTACGACTGCTAAATCGTAACCTGACTCAAGCAATTCTCGAACCAGATAGCGTCCTACTAATCCGGTGGAACCTGTCAGTAGAAAATAACCCATAGCTCAGCTCGTAAGTGAAACGAACGTATTCGAAAGTTCTATTGGCGAAACCTTGATTATGATCAAGCCACCAAAATAGTCAATTTACGCAAGATGAGTTGAGTACGGTATTTAAACAGAAAGTCCGGCTGTAGGGGTTACTACTTCTTCTTCACCAATTGAAGCCAATTTCTCTCCCATTTTGCTACCGAGCGAGCTGCACAAAGCGGCGGGGAGCAGGACGAGATCGCCTATGAGACCCAGCGCCAACATGATCGCCATAACCAATCCAAAGCGTGCGATCGGAATGAACGGGCTCACGATGAACACCAAGAGGCCAACTCCACAGATAATCGATGTCTGTAACATCGCAGTGGCGCAGTGACGGAATGCGAACCGCACGGCCTTCGGACTCGAACCAAATCGTAGAAAACCTCGGCGAAACCAGACGAGGAAATGCCAGGTGTCATCGTCGCAAATGCCCATCGCTACACTAGCAGTCATCACGGTCCCTATGTCGATGGGCCAGTCCATGAGTCCCATAACCCCGAACGCTGCCAAGACAGGGAACACGTTAGGAATCACAGAGAGTAAACCGCCAATGATGCTGCGATTGAGTACGACCATGGTGAGGCCCACAAGGAAGAACGCAGTCATGAAGCTTTTGATTAAATCTTTAAGCAGCTGTTCCTGGGCCATATAAATCAGCGGTACTCCTCCACATACGTTAGAAACGACTTTCATGCCTGCTTCGTTTTCCTTGCCGAGCTCACTATCTATCAGATGATTCAAATCCGCAAGGAACTGTTCGTAATTGAGATTGAGAGAGTTGACCCGAGTACTGATTCTCCAGTCCTGGGTGTCGTCGCTCGTGTGGAGAAACTGCAATTCTTCAAGTCGGTCACGATGCTTCTCCAGTCTTGCGGCGATCACACGTCGCAGCATCAAGTTACGCGCTCCCTCAGCTTTCGGCAACGAAGGCGCGAAGGTTGTCGCAGAGATCGTGCCATCAACTTCAGAGGATTCAACAATTTTCTGGCGCAGTCTTTCGACAATCTCAGCCCGTTTGAGAATAATCAGTGCGTCCTCGTCGGAGCTACGCTCGAATCGTAGTTCAACTTCGACTGGAGTGAGCGATCCTATATGTCGTTGCAACCATTCATAACTGTGAATGGCCGGAGAGTTAGGAGAGATTAGATCTCCCAGTTGTGCGGACGTTCGCAACTTCGAAATACCATATCCACCGATGGGAAGCAGAAGGACAAATAGAATAAGCCACGCGTTTGGATAGCGCGTCGCGATGTGATACAGCGGTCGCCACCAATGCGAAGGGATCGCTTTCGACCGATCCGCGGTAGTCCGTGGAGGCCACACACTCGAAAACGCAGGCCATAGCACCAGGACCGCGAAGATGATCAGTCCCATGGACACCGATGAGAAAAAACCAAATTTTCGTACCGGCACCAACTCGCTTACGAGAAGCGACCCGAGGCCAAACGCGGTGGTGACTTCAGCCAAAACACAGGGCAGCCATCCGCGACGCATGGCCGTGGATAGAGCCTGCTCATGGGCGTTGGATTCTTCAAGGGCGTCGACATAGTAGTTCGTGAAATGAATTGCCCCACACACTGCCAGCACAAAAACTAGGGCTGGCATCAACAGAAGTACGGCGTCCATGTTGGTGCCGCTGATATATACGAGCGACAACGCACTGCTCCAAGCAAAGACGGCTGTCATCATGACGATTGCTACTTGACGCCACGACTTCAAGAAGAGCCATGCGACCATCAGCCCCAACAAACATGAGCCAAGGGTCATCTCGCCGATGCGAGTGCTGCTCGCGTCGTCGATGGCGACGGCGTTGGCTGTTGGTCCGCCAAGATGGGCGTCTTCCCAAGCGATGCCGTTTGACTCCAGCACCTCACGCACGAAATGCAGGGACTCTGTGCGATGCATCGAACCGATTTCGGTGATGAGCGCCAGGGCACAGGTAGTCTCACCATCGGGCCCCACCAGCCAGCCTCGCATCCGCTCGATGGCCTCGTCTGAGGATAACTTCAAGGGCTCGGTCGTTAGCTCGGCGAGAGTCTCCCGACCGGTAAATACACGACGAAAGACGTCTACCTCGTCGCCCGTGGGTGCGGTAATTGTCTTTACAAGGTCGGCGGCGACATTGTCGAGTCGTTCGTCGTCGAGTGTGCAGCCTTCCCAACTAATGATGAGGATCTCGTCGCTGCCAAACCGGCCGACAAAATCGAAGAGACGCTGAGTCTCTGAGAATTCCGAAGGGAGCCAGTCGAGAACGTTGTTCGTATTTGACCGGAAGGCCCCAATCGCCCCATACAAAAGCGCCGGAAGGAGACAAAATGCCACCGCACAGATGAGCTTACCGTAGCGTGAATAATAGGGTGCGGGATTCAATGGGCTTCTCGTATGGAATTATAGGGTCTTGCTGGAGTCAACTGCGACGAACTCTCGCTTTTCATCACGATTGACGCGACTGACAACTGCGGTTGGGTCATGGTTCCAAAGCATCCACCAACCGTCATCGGCCGCCTCAGCCAATAGTCGCGGCTTATTGCGACGGGTCTCGAGCGGAAGCACATCGTATGACAAATGCCACATTCGCCTAAGATGGTAGGTCGAGGGACAAATATCGCCCGGATAGCAGGCTGTTTGACCGTTGGAGCGAAACATGAAGCTAAGATGTCCCTCGGTATGGCCACCGGTGAGGCGTGCTGCAAGCCCTGGGACAATCTCTTCGCCGTCTTCGACCAGCCGCAGGCGGGTGAGTTCGCGAAGCGAAATGACCTCTTGACTGGAGTACGCGGTCACCAACTCAGGCAGACAGCTCGATGCATTCTCCCACTCAATCCGACCTACGACATGCTGGGCATTGGGAAAGGTCAGCGAGAGCCGTTTGGCTGCATCCTGGCGCATGGACCCGCCCACATGATCAAAGTGCAAATGACTGAAGACGACGCAATCCACTGCTTCCGGTAACACGCCAAGCTGGGCTAGACCCTCCAAGAGCGGTTCTCCTGGCTCCATGTCGTAGAATTTACGGTCGAGCAGCGCGTACTTTCCGCCGTAGCCGGTATCTACCAGTACCGTGTGACTGCCGTCACGGGCCAAAACGCAGTGGTTCGCACATTGGATGCGATTCTTGGAATCAGGAATCGCCACGTGTTTCCATATTTGTTGCGGTACGACGCCGAACATCACGCCGCCATCGAGTCGAAACATGCCTCCGTTGACAGTATCGAGTTGCCAATTGCCGAGATTGAGGCTCATAGTATGTGACGACTTTCCAAATCTCTAGCGAATCCATTGACGGCGTTAGGTGGCCTGGATTTCCGTGACGACGGCAGTGCGGACTATCTTGCCGCTACCTGTACGTTCCAGCGATGTCACGAACTCCACTTCTTGCGGCACTTTGAAATGTGCCAAGCGCTTGGCACAGAATTGCCGAAGTTCTACGGACGTAGGTACCACTCGCGAATCAGGGCGTGGTACGACTTTTGCGCACGCAAACTCGCGGGAGTTCCCTTTCCGGACAGCGAAGACAACAGCTTCGTCGATTGCCGGGTGTGAGTTGAGCACCTCTTCGACTTCGCGGGGAAAGAATTTCATTCCACCAACATTAATCATCTCACTCGCTCGGCCGCGGATGTATAACGAACCTTCGGAATCGATCTCGCCCAGATCGCCCGTATAAAACCAGCCGTCCTGCATGATTTCAGACCGAGGCTGCCACGGTTCGTAGTAAGCATCGAGGAATCCTTTGCCGCGGAATCCAATACTGCTCATGCCACCAAAGTGATTACCATCAACAAGCCTCAAGTCAAAACTGGGTAGGGGTCGCCCCACTGAATCAAGCTTTTTCCCAGAGTGGAGGAGATTAACACAAGGCAAGCCGATTTCGATGATGCCGTAGGCCTGCGTCAGAGGCACATCGAATCGGTCCTTGAAAGCTTGTGCCGTTTCGGCTGAAAGTGCAGTGGCAGTCGATATCGCAAGCCGGAGGTCTTCGAGCTGTCGACCGCTACGTTCCCGAGCCATCAATTCGTAGTGCGAAGGGCTGCCGTAGATCACAGTCCCGCGTTGGACGGCGGTGTCTTCCACAAGCGCGCGGCCCAAGTCGATGGCCCGCTTGTGCAAGATTATCGTCGAACCAAAAGTAAGATAAGCGACGATCGACACAGCAAAGTGGTAAGCCATAGACAGGAGCCACACAACACGGTCGTCAGGCGTTAGTCGCAAGCCAGCATTGGCTGCGTGGACTCGGTCGAAAATTGTTTCGTGAGAAAGCACGACCCCTTTAGCGGCACCGGTTGTCCCTGAGCTGAAGCGAATGAACGCGGCATTAACACTTCCAAAGTCGACGGGGTGCGCGCGGAGGGGAGTAATGCGAATAACTCGGCACGATCCAGATTGGGCAACTTCCGTCGCTTCGATGCCACTGAGAAATCCGATTGCTCGGTCGCTAGAAACAATTGTGTCGATTGCGATGCGCTGACAAATTTGGCGCTTTTCGCGCGGAGCAAGTTCCAACGGTATCGGGACGACACAGGCACCAAGTTTCCACAGAGCGTATGTACGGATCATGTAGTTGAGGCCACTTGCGGCATGTAACCCGACGCATGAACCAGGGCCGATACCTGCTGCTTGAAGTCGTTTGGCCAGACCGTCGATCCGACCTAATAGCTGAGCGTAGGTCACGGAGCTGTAATTCTCACAATCGGAGACAGCAATATGAGCTGGCTGCCGCTGTACGGTAGCTTTCAGGACCTGATAGAGATTCGTCATGGTGGGTCAATCAAAGCGAGAAGGTTACAGCTACCATGATAACATGCATGGAATAGGAAGTCTGCGTAGAGGTGAGTTGGGGTGGAGTTTTTCAGGCAAAGTGCCGGTAAAATCGGAATACTGACGCATCGATGGGCGTTGCTCTAATCAGGAGGTTGCGGCTTTGGCAACCGCTTCGCCCATGGCCCAGCATTGGCCGACTACGCGGGCAGAGGATTGGGCTTTGTGGTCTGCGGAGAGGCATTTCCCAGCCGACCAGACATTGGTTAGACCCTTAACTTTCAAGGCACGCAAGGGAATCTCATAGGAACCGCCCGGGGGGAGATACTCAAGCTGGAGTCCTTGCGTGGGGTGCCAGTATTCGATGGGCCAGCAGCAACGGCACGCTGCGTCGTCGAACCGGCGGCAGTTGCGAACATCGGCCTCGGTCACGTAGTATTCGCCTCGAATACGGCCACCGTCACGGACCCCCAGCGATCCCGTTTCGGTGAGTCGAGCCTCAGCGAATTCCGGCCACTCGCGCAGCAGTGAGATTAATTGCGTTTGAACGTTGGATGTTTGTCGTTGAAGTTCGACAAGTCGATTGGGATCACGCCAGTCACTTGGCAGAGGGACAAACAGTTTTACGAATACCTCATCGTCGTATGCACCCTGGTCGAGCCACGCGTGCTCGCAGGATGCAGGCAAGCGACCACTGCGAGTAGCAGCTTTCAGTTTCTCAATGAGGACGATACTCTTAGGAAATACGAGTGTGTTCGGCTGCACGTCGCGTAGTCGAAAGACAAGCCCACCCGCTGCTCGCTGCTCATCATCGTACACATACTGAGAACCAATGAGCCGCACGACTTCGGCTGTCCCAGTTGTGTCGATCACCGCAGTTGGACGAAGAGTTTCAATTGAGCCTCCACAATTCAATTCGCATTTGACAACCTGCCCATCGGTTGCCGTCACCTGAGTGATGCTTGCACAGTAAAGTTGTTCGATGCAGGATTCTTCGTCGAGCCATGCCTCAACAACCCGGCGATAAATCTGCGGGCAGAGGTTGAGACACTGCATCTTTCCGATACGACGAATGCGAGTAAGTGGACTTGCGTGAAAGAGACGGTCAGCAAGCTCCACAGGGAGGCCGTCGTTAATCATCTGCTTGTCAGCATTGTAGAGCCCACCCAGCGTGTGGATCAGAGCACTCGCTACTGTCCCACCTGGTCCGGCCATTCGTTCGACAAGTTTTACTGTCGCACCTGCGCGGGCGGATCCGATCGCAGCAGCCATGCCTGCTGCGCCAGCGCCAACGACAAGAACTTGTGCTGATGTGCTCATGGTTTCGACTTTTTGGCGACGATCACATCGTAGACGCCCCCAGTCTCCAGTGACTGTGTGACGGCAAAACCGGCGTGTTCAATCATTTGCCTTAGCTGCCCCCAGCGATAGAGGTCGCCGTTAGGGTTGATTAGCATGTGAAGATTAAACAGCGTAGAGAGTGTTGAGGCGGTACCGTCATCGGAGACCATCCACTCCTGAACTAGGAGTATCCCCTGCTCTGTCAAATGACGATGTGCGTTCTTCAGCATGGCCATCGCTCCAGGTTCATCGACCATGTGGAGCACATTCGAGAGCAGAATCACATCGTAGTTCTCCTGCAAATTCTCTGTACAGAAGTCGCCGATGCGGAAGCGGACCCTACCGTCGAGACCTTCTCGGCGAACAATTTCGCAGCCGACGTCGCTCACTTCGGTGGAGTCGAGCACTGTCGCTTGCAACTCGGGATAATGGCGACACATGACGATACTGTAAGTGCCAGGGCCACCACCGACATCGAGTAGTTTTGCTGCACCGTTCAACGGCTCAACCTTACTCACAATATCAGCATGGCCCGCCAACGCCATCTGGTGCATCCCGTCAATCCAGTTTTGGATCGAAGGACGCCTGTTATCGAAGCCGAATTTGGACCAATCTAGATCGAGTGGTTTACCTGCCCGAACAAGCTCAGCTAGTTCTTGCCAATTACCCTTCACCATCATGTCGGCCCAATGAGCGACCCAGTCCGCGATTGAGTTTGGCGAACTGCGATCAAGATGCTTACGGCTATCAGCAGTAAGGTGATAGCCTTCAGCCTGCTTAGACAAGAGCCCCAGGCTTGTGCAAGAGTCGAGCAGCCTTTCGATGCTGCGGGGATTCGCGGCAAGCTGTCGGGCGACTTCTCCTGAACTCCTTCCACTACCCCCGATCAACGTGAAGATGTCAAGTTTGTTGGCGGCGAATAACACACATGATCGAGTATAGCTAGTGGCAAGCTCAGTGATTCTCCGTGCACTGGCAGCGGCGGTGCGTTCGGGCGTGGACGGCGTCAAAGATAACGACTGGCGGCGGGAATTGTCCTCCGTTTTCTTGCAGGATGGCATCGCCTTGAATTTCGGCATCACTTCCTCCGCGAACATGTGCATCTGATCGATGACTCGTTCGTGAGGCACGCCGCCGTAGTTGATATGAAACATCCAGCCCGTGAGTCCACAGGCCGCAGAGAGTTCTTCAATGCGGTCGATGCACTGTTGCGGTGTACCGGTGACTGCTCGGTTGTCACGAAGTTCTTGGGCATCCTTCCAAAGAGTCTCACCCGACTCGTACGCCGCGTAATGGGTTGTATCGAGGTGCTGTTTTTGGTTGGTTTGAATCGAGTTGAGGAAATTGAGATACTTAAAAATGTGGCCGTCGATTTGTTCAGACTGCCGCTCGTCTTCGACAAGGGCCAAATGATAGTTGCCAAGGATTTGAAAATTGCTGACGTCGTGACCTGCTTTCGCGAGGGATTCGCGGTACAGATCAAGGTACTCGACTTGTTGAGAGGTCGATTTCAGCAGAAACGGAGCAATCATTAAATGGCAACCCTGTTCGCCGGCCCATTGGTAAGACTCGGGCGTCGCGATACAGGCCACGTAGACCGGTGGCGTCGGCTGTTGCAGAGGACGAGGACCGAGAGTGTGGTCTTCGAACGACCAGAACTTTCCGCTGTGCGTTACATGTTCCTCGGTCCAGAGTCGACGGATCACTTCCCACGCTTCCTGAAAGCGTTCGCGGGATTCACTGGAAGGGACGCCGACAGCACCAAAGTCGTAAGCAAAAATACCGCGACCGATTCCGAAATTGAGCCGGCCATTGCTCAGCAGGTCTACTGCCGCCCAATCCTCTGCCGTAAGAACGGGATGCCTCTGGGAAATCAGCGACACAGCCGTGCCGATGCGAATCTGCTCCGTGCGGTCGGCAATCGCCTGCGCGACAACCGGAGTGCTACAAAATGCATAGCCAGCAAATCGGTGCTCGGCAATCCAAAGAGCATCATACCCCAGCGCGTCGGCCGTCCCCCACTCATGAAGAAGTCGTCTGTACCAAGCGGAATACGAGCCATGCAAGTGCTCGTAGTAATCGGGGATGTAGCAAAAACCAAACTGCATCAGAAAACGCCGGGCGAGAGTAGGCAAGCGCCGTCGCGAGGTCACTTGCGGAAGGGGAGAAAGTAGCCCTATGTCATCTGTTGACACGGTATCTGCTACCAATTTTCCACACTAAGTACGAACCGATGCGATGTCAAACTTCGGCTTGGCAGAAAGAAGGCTTGGAGCGATTAGATCGAGAGGAAACAAAAGCTATTTTGCTGAGGAAAGGGTCGATACCTTCGGAACAACCGTCTCAACATGAACAATCCGAGATTCAACCTCACAACTTCAAGGCGATGAAGAATCTTCATGATGGTGAAACGTCGCAAGACGCCAGGAGCGGGGGAATTCCAGTAGTATTAGAGAGGAATGTAGCACACGGTGTTGGACAGGAGGATCATGACAAAGATCAGGCAAGTGGCCATTGGTCCTAGATATATTCTTCCGGTCAATTGAAAAAAGTAACGATTGAAATACGGCAGGATAAACATGATCGGAACTACCGCAAAGAGCAAGTTGACATATAGCCATCCGTCGGTCCAGTACACGGTTCCTGTGAACGCGAACACCGAATACTGCACTATGAGAATCAGCAGAAGTCCGACTGTGTTGGCCGAACCAGCAAGCAGCATACTTTTCCACTCCTTGTCACCATCAAAACGCATGGCACCGTTTACACGCAGAGAATTGGATAGAAAAAACACAAAGAAGATAGGGGCATAAATGCTCAAGAGAAGGAACATGACTGGCTGAAACACGCGCGCTCCAAAAAAGACAAAACGATAGTCGACGTGAAAAAAATAGTGGACTGTAAATAACAACTGGAAGAAAAAAGCGAAAAGCAAACAGGCAAGCAGGAACGTGCAAGCGATTTCTGCAAGATTTGTTTTTATTCCCCACATTTCAGGACGAACGCCATGAAGCCTTCCATGGTAATGGTAGGAGAGAAAAAACAGCAGGAATCCCACGGTGCCATTGAAGACTGCCCAAAGCATTACGGCATTATTCATGCGTTGTGGAAAGAACCACGTCTGTTCGCGACTAGAGGCAGCGACAAAGAGCTTTTGAGAAAGCTCTGCCAACGGAATATATGAGAAACAGGCAACCAAAGCAGACAAAACAAAGAGGCTCCAGAAGATTATTTTTCCCACACCCTGCGGTCTAGGTAATGCCTCTGGAAGTGGGTGAACCAAATCCATGAATAAAGGCAATTTCAGTAGCAATCGAGCAAGAGGCACCAGCGTTAAGAGTGCTGCAATCGAAGAGACTAGAGTTAGAAACTCTTTCCAATACCAAATCTGATCCTTGCTGGAAATTCCACTGTCGATTTCAAACACTCTCTCAAAATAATCAAGCTGATTTGCAGTAGGCTCGATGGCATAGGGTTGAAAGGGATGTAGCAATCCTTCGTTAAACACAACGCGCAAGGTCCTGTTGTCTTTGTTGCCATAGTAACGACCTATTTCTACTTCTTTCACCTCGGTTCCCGATTCAACCAGTCCAGAATTTACAAGTCGCAGGGCTTCAGGAGCGAACCGCATATCCCCATTCTTCAACTCGTTTCGATAAGCCCCCTCATCGTAGAGGGCGTAGCTAATCCCCACATTGCAGCGGACTTGCTTCAAAACATTGTCAGTCAGAGTTTGTAAATACCCTGAAACGAAAACCGCGCTCAGTATACAAGGCTTATCATTTTTCCTTGCGATCTTCCCAAAATAGTTTGCCCCTCGAATTGCGGCATTTCCTCCGGCAGAATGTCCCGTCGCTGCAATTCGACTTTTGTCGACATAGTTCAAATTGGGTGTGTCGTAGACGTAATTAACTACAGCGAACATACCGTAGCCCTCAGTCGTTGCTGATTGTTTGCTCATTGAAGAACTTGACCCCCCCTGTGCGTAGGGGTCTATAGCAATAACGACAATTCCACGACGTGCCAATTCAAGGGAGATGTTTGAGAGCGTCTCTTTTGAGCGTTGAAAGCCAGGAACTACAACTACCAGTGGAGCAGGTGACTTCTTAGTGGCACTTCTAGGCTTAAATAAATCGGCTACTACCCATTGGCCATTCTGTGTGGGTATCTTGATCTCATGAACCTGGACACGACCACCGGAAGATTGAACCAAAGAAGCAAGGAAACTTGAGATAAACACTACTAGTAGACAGGCTATTAACAGCCAATTGATACTAAATCGTTGTCTTGCAACTTCACCCATACGCCTACTTAACTTTACTTCACCTGGTGTGCTAATTTTTGGCGGATGAGGTCACGGAGTGCGAGGCCATGCGTGCATTGCTGTAACCGTAGAGGCGTTTTCCGATGGGTCCGAGTTGCCGACAAGTTGGATAACTCACTATCTGGTCTGGTTGTGTTGTGGCACTGCACCCACCCCAGAATCAGGCATCTAAACAAATAAGCTAACTTTCCAGACTCTAGCTCCAAGGTTTAATATTGGTCTAATTGCTTACTGTTCTTCAGGGATTAGTCCGGATAGCACTCTCGGCTCACGTTGTGACGCAGTGATTCCGTACTTCTCCATAAGAGAATTAGAAAGCTCAGTAGCCTGATTCGCTGGGAGAGCCGAATTGAAAACAAGCAGATCTCCTACGTCACCAATAAATCCACCGACTCCCTGGATTGAATTGCCGATGATTTGCGTAGTCTCAACATTAGGAATCGACGGTGCATGCGATTCAGAAACAAGGTCACCGTTAACATAGAGGGCCGCTCGGTTAGCAGAATGACTATAGACGAGTGCACACACTGTCGGCAAATCATTGTCCGGAAGAGGACCTTCTAGCAAGACGGTACGTTTTTTCTTGCTGGACGGGTTGGCTAAGAAAAGAATGCTAGCCAACTGATTATTGCGAGTAGTTTCGAGAATTAGGCTCGGTGAGGCATTTAGGGTCAAAAGTTTTCCATACAGACTGCTGATTTGTTCTCCTGAGCGAGGCTTGAACACGCAGATAATAGTGACTTCGTCGCCCGTCTGAAATGGGGTGGTCACAAGATGAGTAGAACCATCGAAGCGGACCGCCGGTCTGCCAGCCAGCGAATCTTCTATCCAATGAGGACGTCGGACTTCATCAATTTGCCAGGCATTGTCTTCTGACGAATTCCTGCCAACGCAGATATCTCCCCAACTGATCACACCATTCTTCGAATCAAGTTGTTGTCTCCTTCCTGCGTCAAGCCAGAGAACGAGATCGGCGTCTCCTGGAACTGCAAGTCGAGACTTCTCCTCTGCATTGTCGGAAGTCCCGAAATGCGAATAATCGACGAAATGCGAACGGTTCGCAGTCAAGTGTTCTACATCTTGAGTTGCCGAAGGTATTCTTATGGCATGATCGGCAGTTAGTTCCCATTCCTGAGGCGATTGTCCTTGTTTCACCGCATCTCTACGCAGCAATACTCTCCCTTGGAACACGTGAGTTTCTGAAATGCCGGCTTCATCGACCAGCAAACCAAAGCTGGTTCCCAGATCAATTACTTCTCCCGAAGGAATGTGAATCGTAAATCCCCGACCACGCTCTGGCACGTTTGCAGTCAGTTTGCCAAAACTCAGATTCCCACGATCTTCGGCAAGCACTCTAAACTGGATGGGTGCTTCCAAAGTAACTTCCGCACCATTTCCGAACTCGAGAACCATTAGCCCTCGATCGAGTTTGATCTCACGCCCAACTTCCAAGAGTGCAGTTTGAGGAGCTCCCCATCGTTGATCACCCCAATCACAATCAATTTTCTGGATAATTCGGGCAATAAATGTAGTCTGAGATTGGAATCGATTTATCAAGAAAACTGATGCGACAATCACGGAAGCTGCAAGTGTGATAATCATAACTGCTCGAGCGCTAATGTAATTGTTGCTCGATGCATTCGAGGTGATTTGTGCGACACCCACTTTCTCAGGTTGACCAGCTGTAAGCTCATTGCTCGCACTTTCGATCGATTGGATGGCTCCCAACTTGTGCCCCAGATGGAGGTGAACCGAAGTGAAGTCTAAGTATTCTCGAATCGCTTCTTGGTCTTGGTCTAGCAGTGCTGAAAGCTCTTGAAGCTGTTCTGCATCGATGTCTCCATCGCAGAGACGCGACGCAAGGGCTTGCAGGCGTTTGTTGTCTTCCTGATCCATGGTATTCACGTATTGTTAGGCACTGATGCGTCGTCTGACACAGCGCAATAATCTGGAGCGAATCTTCCCCAGCAGATCATGTATGGTACTCTTAGGTCGATTGCTTTCTATGGCAATCTGTTTAACTGTTTTGTTGTGTTGGTATCTCAAATCGAGAATCTGTTTATCGGAATCAGGCAATTCCTGCAGGCACATAGTGAGGGCAGTCCCACACTCCTCATATCTTCTGCTGTCCTTGGCGTCATTCAAAGCTATGTCGGCTATCTGATTTAACACTGATTCGCTGAGATACAACGCGTTACGTTTGTTCTGGCGAAGAATCCGGAAAACTTCAAAACGCGCAATTCCACAGGCCCATTTGACAAAATCACGGTCTCGTTGAAATTCTGGCCACTTCTTCCAGAGTATAACACTCGTCTCTTGGAGAACATCTTCTGCTTCGGGGAGATTTGGGACCAGCGTGTGAATAAAACCAAGTATGCGATGTTGGCTCTTGGAAAACAGGCGAACAAATTCTTCTGCTGAAGACGCATCCATAGCAATACTATACCCAACTGGAGGCTAAGGCTTCCCAAGTTCTTCAGTTTGAGATTCTAGAACTGCCGTGCGAACCCCTGCATGGCAAACTAGCATTCCCTGTGAAGGATCGCGCATGGAAATCATTATTTCCGAGAAAAGTTCTGTCGGAAGCTAATTATCGAGAGATTTTGAACACTTTTCAACCACAGCCGTTTGTCTCTCGCTCAACTAGAACCACTGGCTCATTGATGAGCAGTGTCTTTGGCAATCATTCACTGCGATAGTTATTGCTCTATTCGTGCAGCAAATGCTTAACTGCATAGGAAGCCATGTGTGCGTTGCTATGGCCGACCCTCGGCACAACTTCAAGTTGCCAGACAAGGCCTGAATGCTGGGATCCAGCCGCTAAGAGCGCCGACTGATAAAGCTGCATTCCTCTAGCAAGCACATGCGGCCCCTGCTGCTGTGCAGCGAAACTGTTGCTGAGCGGATGGGTCCGGGGATCCCGGTCGCGGTCTCCTAGCAACAGAACTAAACTTTTCTCCAACCAGTTTTCGACGGCATTTTCTGGCAAATTAACTCCGCGTAGTCCAAATGGGAAGTCCTTTTCGTAATCCGGCAAAGTGGCAAATGCAGGATTCGCCGCGACAGCTTTATTGACCTTAGCATCTGGTTTAAAAAGCAAGAATCGATGCACGAAACCACCACCTGCTGAATGGCCATAGAGATTATAAGTCTTTCGATTCGAACCGAATCGATTCTTGAAATCGTCGAACAGAGGATCGATGGCCGTAAATAGCCATTCATTTTCGGGCCGTTGATTACCCGACGAATCGATAACCCCTCCTAGATTGTATTCAAATTCGGTGGGAAAACTTTTTATTGCCGCTTCAACAACAAGTGTGATAAACTGGTTGGCAACTGCTAAATGGTCCCACTCATCACGATACTGATCCGCATTACGCTTGGCGCCAGGAATCACGACAACAATCTGAGAATCAGCATCCATCTGCGGAGGAATACTGTAGAACACCTTGAGCTTCGGACCAGCCCAGTCAGAGAATTCATATTGCCCTGTCACAGCCCACTCGGATTGAGCGCGCGTCAGCGAAGGAGCTAATACCAGCAATAATAGATTGCAAAGCAAAAGCGCCTTCGAAATACTTGGCCTGATAGTGTTGGGCATTGGGGAAACTCAAACGAACTTCGTAGGAAGAGTACCGAAACGTCTCAAACGAATTTCAAGATGTAATCAACAATATAGTACCCAAAGCTGTGCTGGTACGCTCAATTTTTAAAAACGCAACAACTCAGAACGATTTTTTGGGAAACCGGCGATTGATGCGCGATACAAGTAGCGAGGTATTCGGTGGTATAGAAAGGGGCAGTTTCTTCAGCCCGGTTGGTTTGCTTGCAGACAAAGTATAGCCAAGGCTGGAAAATCGAAGTCTGACTCCCAATCTCTAGTGATATTGACTATGCTAAGTAGGTGCTCTGATCTCGTTAGTTACTCTTTTCAGCTGTCTATTTCTATTACTCTGTAACCGTTGAGATTTATCTTGAGGCTTCGAAAACCGATATCCTTGGGTTTTACGTTGATCGAGTTACTCGTGGTCATTTCGATCATCGGCATTCTCGTGGCTTTGCTGTTGCCTGCGGTGCAGGCCGCCCGCGAATCTGCCAGGCGTACGCAATGCACCAACCATCTTCGGCAAATCGGTTTGGCCATTATGAACTATGAGTCTGCTCATGGCTCACTGCCCAAGGGGGACTGGCGGCAGCGCATGAGATCGTCGAATATTGACTCACTTGGTACATGGGTATCCGTCACATTGCCCTATCTCGAAGAATCCAATTTACACAAAAGAATAGATTTCTCGCGACCATTCTTCGAACAACAGGAGCTCGCTGAATCTCTGCTGCCTCATCATATTTTCTTTGACACCCATATTTGTCCCTCCAATGGACGAATGGATTTAATCCAGTGGAATAACGCACACTACGGGGCACGCGGCAATTACGCAGCTAATGCTGGCTGGGCGGGTCCAGATAGTGGCGTATGGATGAACGACATCCAGTGGGAACAGATCGGCACCGATGGCAGAGGGCATCCAGAAAATCCGACAGGAGTTGAATTCATTGCACACAATGGGAGGACGATTCACTCAGCCATTTCCGGATTTGGACCATTCATGGTGAACAAAGGAATTGTACTTCAAGAAGCCACCGACGGAACAAGCCATACGGTAGCAGTCTCGGAGGTCCGTAATGTGCAAGGCGATGACATTCGCGGTTCACTTCACTTTGGAGGAGGTGTCATGTATCTCCATAGTGAGGTGCCGAATACTGCGATCCAAGATTTTACTCGTTTGTGTATTAGTACGATTGAGGCACCTTGCGTATCTACAGAAGAAACGTGGAGAGGCTACCACAAACTTTCTGCCCGTAGCGCCCATCCAGGCGGTGTGAATGTCCTGTACCTGGATTCAAGTGTCCGGTTCGTTGATGACCAGATTGATCGTAACTTGTGGAAAGCCGTTTCCACCTTCGCAGGTGAGGAGCTATCAGTAAGCAATTACTGATCCTACCCCGTTCGATCTTTTCACCTCTCCCAAGGAATGATCGGACGTGGATAATCTTTGCAAGTCGTTTGAGATATCGAACTTACGCTGAAATTGACAATTAATTTCCCTTATTCTTCGGATAAAGGGTATTTGGCGCGCGATTCCTACTAGGCGGGCATTAACATGGAATAATGTTGGGTCTTGTTCGTAAAACCTAAGTTGTCGATTTTCTTTTCAAGAGGGCAGTGCAAATGCTGCCCACGGGAGGGTACTAATGAATTGTCTTTCGAAATGTAATCAATTGTTCCAATCGCTGACTATTGCTGTAGCTGTTTCAGCACTACTTGTCTCTACGGCCACTGCGACGATTCTCGTCAACGAAGATTTCTCGCATCCTGACGGTGATTTAGTTGGTCAGACACCTACTCCAGGGCCGGGAGATGAATGGGCTGGCCATAGCGCTGGTGGGACTAATCCGATTCAAGTTGCGGGTGGAGTTGCTGTGATCAATCAGCAGGGGGGCGAGGACGCCAGCACAGCCTACGCCATCCAAAGCGACACGTCGACTACTTATGCCCGTTTTGATTTTAGCCTACCAGCTAACACCAATTCAGACATTGTCAATCTCGACGGAAACGGACTGTACTTCGCCCATTTTCGCGGTGGTACGGGTACTTCCTTCCGCGCTCGAGTCGGCGTTCTGTCTCCTGATAGAGGCGGGGACTTCAAACTGGTCCTCTCCGAAGATAGTACTATCGGTGATGGTGCCATCTGGGCTGCGGAGTTGTTATTCGATACGACTTACCGAGTTGTGACAGAGTACAACGCTTCTACCCAGCAAAGTAGGCTCTGGCTCGATCCCGCCGATATTTCGAGCACGAACATCACTGCGACGAACTCGCTTGCGGCTTCCGACAATTTCAGCTATGCGTTCCGTCAAAGCAACGATTACGATGGTCAGCAGATCGTGGACAATCTTGTCGTCGCCACTAGCTTCAATGAAGCACTTACTGGTGTTCCCGAACCTAGTTCGGTTGCACTGCTCCTGTGCAGCTTGGCATGTTTTTCCAGTCGCCGGATGCGATAAGCTTTAATCACGGAAACTAACTGGCGGTGGTAATGGTTTGCAGCGAACGCCGCCGCGTAACAGTTGCGTAGTTAGCAGGGCATCCTCTTGGATTCTTTTGCGGTGTGGGTTTGTACGCCTATTTTTCCGTATCCGTCAATTCTTAAACTTACTGACTAGGCCTTTCAGCCATGAAATTACATTTCCTTATAGTGTTCTCAGTTGCTATGTTAGCGGCGATTACCACGATTTCGATTGCCTATGCCGCTGAGCAGTCGTTGGGCTCCGTCGATGCGGACACGTTTGTGGAATTTGACTCAAACGGTGGAATAGGTGGAACACCCCGAGGCACGGCCACGTACATGGAAGTCCGCGGAGGCGATCCGTTTAATAGCTTGAGCTTGACATCCAAGTCGCTGGTTCGGTTCGACCTGGGTGCGTCTCCTGCAATTGACCCCAACTTGCCGTATTTTTTCGAAGTTACCACAGATGATGCGCGAAACTCCAACGACACCTTTCGCCTGTACTCCATCACAGACGGACCCACACAGACCTTTAATGAGGCTACCTTCTCGTGGGAGTTTGCGGACGCAGATTTTCAAAACAATGCGCCAAATGCCACGGCCGGATTTGATAACTTTCTCGCCGCAGGACCTCTCGTCGGCGTGTTTTTTGCTCCAGAACCATCCCAGGCTGACGCAGCAATCGGTATTCCGATTCTCGGATCGGATATCAGCACGTTCGTAAACGGCAATACGTTTGCTACATTTGGCATCACGGAAACAGAAATTAACCGGCTTCGGTTCAATACCAAGGAAAACGTCAATACACCAGCGCGACTATACACATTCGACGTGGTCAATTCCCAAGCGAGTGGTAATCTTTCCAGCGCGGGAACATGGGTAGGCGGGTCGCCTGTGGCCGATAACTGGTACCAAGTTGCCGGCGGGAACACAGTCACGGTCACTGCCGGTGCTTTCGCCGGCGAAGGCGTGATCGTAGACAACGGTGCACTCAATTTTGTGCCTGGAGTGGTCGTTGATATTCCTTTGATTCAGATCAATGCCGGCGGCACACTCACTCACTCTACTCCCGGTAACATAGAGATCGGCGATGGAACACTCAGCCGTAACGATGCTCGCTTCCACGGCGGACTGGTTATTAATCGCGATCTCTCCTATACGGCTGCGGCGGGTGAGAATCTGACAATCAACTTGCCGATTCGCACTCGCAACACATTTACGTTTAATGGTGGAGTCGGATCGGATCTCATCATGCGGTTCCCTCAATCTAGTCGCGGGTTGATCCAATTCAACGGCTCAGGCGATGAGGTTATTCTTAGCGAGGATGAGGGGGTCGGCGGTACCTTGGAAATGAACTCGACTGGCGGCAACATGCTCGTCTTCGACGGTGAGGATACCGAGCAGGAATTTGGCTTCGGAACAGTCGTTTTTAATCAACCAGGTACAATTGACCATCGTTCGAACACCAGTCCTAAAAGCGATCGGCTTCAGGGTCTTGCGTACCTAGAGGTCAATGCACCAATGACGCTAGACCTGACTGCCCCGGAAGTTTCCAACACAGGCGGAAACACTGGCAATGGACGGCGGATATTCCAGATTACGCGTGCCTTACGCGGCGGTGGCGACGTGACGGTCAATGGCACCCCGTCCGCTCCGGGCGTGAGTGTTGGCAATAACTCGATTCAAATAGGGGTTGATCAGGGGACCGACACCAATATTGAGAGCGTCAGCTATTCGGGAACAATGACAGCCAATAACTACGCAGACATTGAAATGAGGACATCCATGCCTGCGGCAAAAGTTGTGATCAATGGTACCGGACAGTTGATAACGGGATTTGACTTGTCACCGGAAGCTATCGTCGAAGTTGGCGAAATCCAGATCAACTCAGGTGGTTCGTTGAACGTGGGTACTCAGCCACAACAACTCCATTTGGTCAAGAGCGGCGGTCGCACTGGGAATCTGACACTCGCCTCGGGCTCCAACTTGACCATCCAGATCAACGAAGCGGAAGATTATGTACCTGACCCAGGGGAGTACGATGGGGTCTTCTTCGACAAAATCGAAGTGGAAGGAAATGTGACCTTGGGCGGCACTCTTACCATTCAGCTTAACCCTGACGTTGTTGTCCCAGGCGTGTCACCGCCGCCTGATCCCTCTTATTTCCCTCCCGTATTGGGAGACACCTGGGACATCATTTCCACTGTCTCTTCCCCGCTGCCAGCGGATTTTGATGGGTTCAATGGCGTCGACTCGGCGGACCTTGCGATCTGGCAAGGCGCCTATGGCGTCAGCGATGCCGGAGACGCCGATGGTGATGGCGACAGTGATGGCGCTGATTTACTGGCATGGCAGCGAAGCTTCGGCGCCACCTCAACTAGTGGGACTATCACGGGCACATTTTCCAACTTGATAGTGGATGACTCATTCGGAGATTTAGCGGCAAACAATTTGGCTTTACAGATTAACTATGTTGGCACGACAACAGTGCAAATCGAAGTCGTGGCTGCCCCATCGCTGAATGTGGTTCCTGAACCGACTGCTTTATCGTTGGCTGCAATGGTATTCTTGGCAGGCTTAGGGAGCAGGCGTCGCCGTAATTGATTTTGGCTTAAATACGTAGATTTGTTTTATCGTTAAGGAGCATGGAGATGGATACGGCTAAGCGAATAAACCATCGGACGGCTTTTACTTTGGTTGAGCTCTTGGTAGTGATCGCGATCATTGGTGTGCTTGTAGCCTTATTGTTGCCAGCCATACAGGCTGCACGCGAGGCCGCCCGTCGAACTCAATGCCTCAATAACTTGAAGCAAGTCGGGCTAGCCGTCATGAATTTTGAATCGGCCAAAAAGACCCTTCCTAAAGGGGATTGGCGACAGAAAACGTCAGCCACCGGCATCGATTCACTTGGCACCTGGGTAACCGAGACGATGCCTTACATGGAAGTCGGTAATCTGTTTAACGAGATGGATTTCACGAAACCCTATTTCGAGCAAGGATTCATCGGTCCGGAAAAAACCCCAACGCATCATTTCATACTTGAGTCCCACATCTGTCCCTCGAATGGTCCGGTAGGAATCGTAACCTGGAATAACGGCCTGTACGGCGCGCGAGGCAACTATGCAGCTAATGCAGGTTACACAGATCCCGAAGAAGAATGTGGGCTTTGGATGGATGACCTGAACTGGGAGCAGGTTGGCAAAGACGGGCGCGGATATCCGAACTGCACTACGGGGCAAATAGTAGCAAACCCGGTGGCCGGTGCAGCTCGACCTGAAGTGAAATCGGCTATGTCTGGTTTCGGCCCATTCTTGGTCAATCGAGGAATTGCCCTGCGTGAGGCGACTGACGGAACGAGCAATACGGTTGCCATCTCGGAGGTTCGTACTGTTGAAGGGGACGACACCCGCGGCGCACTGCATTGGGGAGGCGGGGTCATGTATCTTCATAGCCTGACTCCAAACAACCGCGGAGTTATTCAACAGCTCAAAGACCGTACTCGACTATGTGTGGACGAGCCAGAGGTACCCTGCTTTCAGTCTTCTTCCGGATGGCAAGGGTGGCACCGTAACACCGCACGCAGCGCTCACAGCGGCGGTGTCAATACGCTTTTTCTTGATAGCGGTGTGAGGTTTATTTCAAACGATGTCGACCTGCTGGTATGGCGTGCGGCTTCGACCTTCGATGGGGGAGAGATCCTCAATGGCGAACTCTAATCGGCGGGAACTACCTCTAAGCGATTTCATACGCACACTTCGCCTTGCTATCCCAAGGTATGTTTTGTGGGCCATTAGTATATGTCTGGTTGGCTGCGGAGGTGATGGTGCCACAGTCAGCGGCCGAATCGCTTTTGACGGCGAGCCGATACCCGAGGGAAGTATCACTTTTATCTATGCACAGGATTCGACGCTTGAAAGTCAGGTTCAAGCGAATATTGTCGACGGAGAATTTGTGATCGAATCCCTTATGCCCGGGAACTACAACGTAGCGGTCAGGGCAATGCGAAAGACTGGGCAAGTCCCTCCCGAACCAGGCAGCACCGAGATTGTTGATCGGTTCGAACAGTACATTCCTGTCAATTACAATTCCCGTACCGAACTCACTGCCGAGATAGCCGGCGACGTAGACAACTTGAATTTTGAGCTTCAGTCTCCGCCAATTAGGCGCGGACGACGTCGCTAGCAGTTACAATAGATCTTTACCATCAGCGGCGACCACTCCACTCCCGATTCAGTCATGCCAACGCGATCCGTTAGAGAATCTAAACTTTTTGTTGCGACTTTCCTCGCCGGGATCACAGCTACGCTTTGTTTTGGGAGGACTGCTCCGGGTAGCGATTTTAATGTTTTGATGATTGGTAACAGCTACGTTCAAGGCAATTCTTCGGCCCGTGCGGTTAGCCTCGACGTACAAGGGCTTTTCGATGCCGACCCCGCACATACCGGAACCGTCACCAAGAGAGCGGAAAGTTCCTGGTCGCTAAAAACCCACGCTGAAAGTAGCATCACTACCGACTTGATCACAAACTCGGCAACGTATCAATGGGACGCTATTGTCTTGCAGGAACAGAGCAACCGACCCGGGCGAGCAATCAAGTTCATGGATTCTCAACTTACGAACCTCGACCTTGGTGGACCTGTGCTCATTGATCTCATCAAGCAGCACCAACCTCAGGCAGCTGTCGTACTCTATAACTCGTGGTCAAAGTTTCCAGGGCAACAAGATTTAATTGATTATTTTGACAACGACGTCGACGAAATGCTCAGCTACACCAACCAAGGGTACGATCGTATTCAAAAGAACCCCGGCGAGTGGGATAACTCCGACATAGCAACTATTGCTCGGGTTGGCGATGCATGGGGTGAATGGTACGACACCTACGGTTTCGGAAATTCCTCAATGAGGTTGCACGATGCCGATGGTACCCACCAAAACGACCGCGGAAGCTATCTTGCTGCCTCAGTCATCTATGAGACGATCACTGGATCGAGCACCATTGGCAATACATACTCTGGTGCCGTCACTGGCTCAGTGGGCGGCGCGAGTAAATTGCTCTTACTTCAACAACAAGCCTCGGCAACGACCGGCGCGGCAAATACAGGCGATTTCGATCAAGATGGAGATGTCGACGGGGCCGACTTTCTCAAATGGCAGCTGGGTGACACGCCCGGTCTTGGTAGTTCTAATGAACTCGCGTTATGGCAATCGCAGTTCGGCAAAACCTTACCCATGATCGCAGCTACTACCGAAGTCCCTGAGCCGGGCACCCTATTGCTTATGCTGAGTCTCTTCGCTTTTCAGGTTAGATCGCGACGTTTTTAACCTAGGCATCCCGAAGAAGCATGGCCGGTTGCATGCAGCGAATATGTATCTGCTTGTGCCGACTCTTCGATGAACCTTGCGAAATCCGTGTGAATAGCGGTTGAAAAAATCTATAGGTGATCAAACAGCTTGAATCGTGCGGTCAAAACACCTTCCAGCTATGATCGATCAGAGAACCTTAAGACGAATCTTACGGAATCGGACTTCCATAGGACCACCGGAGTGGAGTTGCAAAGCGATCACTCCTCGGCGGGCACCAGAGGGATCGTTTAAATCCACACAAGGTTTATCATTGATCCATGTTTGAATATGGCCACCATTGGCAACGATCCGGTACTGATTCCAGTCTCCTTTTTTGACAAAATCGTCGCGAGATTCTCCCCATAGCACTTCACGGCCGTTTTCTTCGTACAGTTTGCCCCACCAGCCAGGACCAATGTCGGCTTGATAACCTCTTGCTTCGCCGTCTTGCATTGCTTGACTACGGAATTGTACGCCGCTATTTCCTTCATCGTCGATCAACTTTACTTCAAACGTCAGCTCAAAATTGTCGACTGACATTTCGCTAAACAAGAATGCATTTTTTTCCAGTCCTGTGCTGCGACCTACGATCTCACTGCTCTCGACTGACCATAATCGCTCATCGCCAGACCAACCAGATAAGTCTTTTCCATTAAAGAATAACTCTTGATTTTCCTCGGTGGCAAGAACAGGGACCTGTTCCCGGGCAGCCAGATAAGTGAGCAGCGAAACAATCTCCGAAGGCGAAAATTGCTTCAATTGGTCGTCAGGCATCATCGATTGTTCGCTCAAATAGCGATCTTCGATTTCGTTTTTAGGGATCACCACGACGTTGGTTGTGGTCTGAATAGTCACCGAGTTGTCATCTTCGGCCTTTACGAGACCAGAAACGACTAACCCGTCATCCGTGAGAACAATTGTTTGTTGATAGTCTTTTGTGATAACTGAACTAGGATCAACAATGTTCGTCAGTAAGTAGTCTAAGTCAGAGCGGTTCGACCCAGTGAGGTCGGGCCCAATTTGTGCACCAACGCCGTAGAGCGTGTGACACTGCTGGCAAGTCTTTGCAAATATAGCTCGGCCCATCTCAGGGTCGGGCGCCGAGGGGGGATTGGCAACGAGAGAGCACAATTCGGCGATAAGTTTTGCTTTGTCCTCCGGGGTGCTGCGGACCTGCCCCCAGGTATTGGCGAGCAAGGAATCGAGTTCGGAATTCTTAAGGTTCTGAAGTTGACGAATTAGGTCAGCCGGGACGTCTGCAGTCGGAACTTGTTTAGCCTGGATGGCTTTGAGCAACTCAAGGCCGTATGCTGTACGGGAACAGAGTGTTGCAAGTGCAGCGCGCTTTTCTGATGGGCTTAGCTCATCATAAATATCTAGTACAGATTTCGGAACGGACGGGTCATCGTACAAAGCAAGACCAAGAAGAGCTGACTCTCGAAGGGCCGGCTCAGAGAGGCTGGCAAGAAGCACCTGCGGGAGTTTCAAATCTTTTGCTCGCAACAACGCATCAAGCGCCTGGCGTCGATCTCCAAGACTCGCCTTGGGGTCGCCAACGATTACGCGAAATGCGTTCATCGCCTCTTGATCACCGAATGTTACCCCGAGAGCAAGTGCTTGCGAAAGCAAGTCTTCATTGTCACTGCTGCGCAGTTTTGCAAATGCGGCGGGCCAATTCTGTGGAGGCGCTACTTGCCGACGCCCTTGGAGTGCCTCGCGAATGCCGCGGATAATTTCCGCATGTTCTTCCTGGTCTTCCGACTCGATAATTCGATCGAGCAGTAATACCAATGCCGCTTGCGAGCCGCCGCTTGCTATGCGCTGGATCATGAATTTCCGCACAAGTGGAATCGTCTTACCGCAAGAAAGTCCAAGTGCAAAGGCTCGTGCTGGATCAACTTTGGCAAGAGGTTCGGCAGCATACCAATACATGAGTGGGAGATTGTGGTCGTTCGCGTCCAAGGAATGTGCGAGCAAGGATTCCAGGATTGACCAGCGAGACTCAAGGGGCACGCGGTCTTGGAGGGCTGAGGCAATGTAGAGTCGCACGACAGGCGATGGGTCATCTTGGGCCATCCGAGCCATCTCTGGCAGTAGCTCGGCTTTTAATTCCGGAGAGTTCTCCTCCAGCACCAACTGTATAGTCCACGCTCGGACATGTTCGTCCTTATCGATTATCGAACTCGAAAGCAGATCGCCAGTGATCCCCCCGGTAACGTGCAACGCCCACATAGCCCGTAACCTACGCGTCGCGTCAGGGTTTGATGTGGCAATTTCAGAGAGCCGGTCGCGGGCTGGCTTGGACACCCCTTTGGCAGCATGTCGCTCTTGCATGAGGCGCCGTCCATGGCGAACATACCAATCGTTCTTTTTGAGTACCAACTCCGCTAATTCCAGGTCGGTTCGATCGGCTAAATCTATAGGCGCGTACTTATCATCGCCATAGGCGATTTTGTAAATCCGGCCGTTACTGCGATCGTGGCCTTCGACTGTGTTATGATGACAAGCATTCGTGTCATACCAGTCGATAACGAACGCCTGGCCGTCCGGTCCGTAGCGCAGGTTGAGTATCTGTGAGGCGATGTCACCAGTGAGCAGAAAGTCCGGCCCATGTGAGCCAACAAAACCAGAGCCTTCAGGCTTAAGGATGTCGGTATTGATCCGCTGGCCGTGAATGTTGTTCATGAAGATGCGGCCGCGGTATTTTTCAGGCCAGGAGTCTCCCAAGTAAATCATGGCACCTGCGTGTGCGTGGCCGCCTCCGGCATCATCTGAGTTTCCGTTGCCGCCATGCGGATTGTCACCCAAATAGTGACGGTGATCGGCGATGGTTTGAATGTCACCGTAGATGTATGGATTAAAATGCTGTCCTGCCTGTCGTTGGTAACGGCCACCTTGAATCATGTGGAATAAATGAGGAATCACGCATGCTGTGCAAAAGGCTTGGCCGTGGTCGTCGAAATCGACTCCCCAGGGATTACTCGTTCCCTCAGAAAAGACTTCAAACTCATGCCTCGTGGGATGGTAACGCCAAATGGCGGCGTTTAGCGGGACTCGTTGGTCATCGGGAGTGCCAGGCTTCCCGACACGTGAATGTGTGAACACGCCATGGCAGCCATAAAGCCAACCGTCTGGTCCCCAAATAAACGTATTAAGTGTTTCGTGCGTGTCCTGATAGGCCCATCCATCCAGTAGTATTTCCGGCTCGCCATCAGGGCGATCATCGCCATCTCGGTCAGGGATGAACATCAGGTAGGGGGCTGCACCAACCCACACCCCGCCGAATCCCAACTCGATTCCGCTAACCAGATTTAACCCCTCGGCGAATACTGTCCTCTTATCGGACTTGCCATCACCATCGGTATCTTCAAAGATCAGGATGCGGTCACGGCCTTTTCCCTCTGGAGCCCGAATAGGATATTCATAGGCTTCGGCAATCCAGATGCGGCCACGATCGTCGATGGCCATTGCGATCGGCTGTCTTACTTCGGGCTCTGAGGCAAAAAGTTGCGCCTTAAAACCTTCGGGCAACTTCATAACCGCTACGGCTTCTGCACCAGGAAGCCCAGCGTAGGGGTAGACGTCGGGCTTGGGATCCCCCTCAGCTACTTTAGGGAATTCAGGCTGCTGGTCATGGAACCGGAAGTGGTCAAAATTTACGTGACCCCAACCGACAACTCCGTGATCGAGAATGCGAAGGTAAATCTTCTCGCCTTGAAATTCATTCAGATCGACTACAACTGGACGCAGTTCTTCCGCATTGTAGCCACTTTCGTGATGAATCACTTTGTCGTCAGAGGCGCGTACGACTTGCACTCCTAACGCCTTTCCTCCGCCCCCACCGATGAGGAAGCTGGCGTAAGGATGGGTCACTGTAAAAGGGACTGAGGACAAGGAGCCCTGAACATTGTCGCCCCCCACTTCGTAAGTGCCCACCCAAAAATTGCCGCTATGGCCGCTAACAAGTTCGGGACGCCGTATGTGAACAGTGTCACCTTTGACGGGCTGACTTTGGAAAGCATTGCCCTCGGCAGTCCAATCTTGGAGATCACCCGTTTCAAAATCAAGATTTAGAACGCGACCATCGTCTGCAG
This sequence comes from Bythopirellula polymerisocia, assembly GCF_007860015.1. Lineage (GTDB taxonomy): Bacteria > Planctomycetota > Planctomycetia > Pirellulales > Lacipirellulaceae > Bythopirellula > Bythopirellula polymerisocia. Next base: position 663,677 of record NZ_SJPS01000004.1, on the reverse strand, counting down.
TGGCGAGAATCTCGCCTTCGGCCTCTCTTTTATGTGCATGATCTGGCTGATTTTTGAGGCCAGTCTCAGCATCAGATGCGGCTGAGATACCGCTGACATTCTCTTCACTTTTGGCAGATGTTTGGGTAAAGACAAAGGTGCCTTTCTTATTTCCCACAACTATGTCGGGGAGTTCGTCACCCGAGATATCGCTCACAAATACCTGTGTGCCGACGCCCGAATTAGGATCGATCCGGTGGGGGACAAACTTTATCGCACCTTCGCCGCGTACCGTCTCAAACCAGTACAGCACAGCAGGATCACGACCTCCAGGGTCGTGTCCACCATGAGCCCAGAATCGCTTGCCAGTGACAATATCTTGGTCACCATCGCCATCAATGTCGGCCAGGGCTATCGCGTGAAGCTGTGAGAACGCAACTCCGAAGTCGTATTCATCGGGACGTTCACCCATGATCTTGTGTTCTTGGAATTCAATGTCACCGGACTCTCCTTTGCCAATGTTTTCAAACCATGACAGGCCATAAGCATGAGCTGCCAACGAGGTGACTACGTCGTTGTCTCCGTCACCATCGAAGTCGTAGGCGAACATCTGAGAACCACCTTGTTCAGAGAACGGGACTTCATGGAAAGTCCATTTTTCGACGTTTTGCTCGTTTGGTTGTTCCCACCAACCGCTCTTTTCAAGTAAATCCATTCGACCATCGCCGTTGACATCACCGACACCCAGGCCGTGAGTAAATCGTTCATAGCCTCGTTCCGGTGAGACAGCGCGAAAGTGCCATGGCTGGGACTGATCGTTGCTAGGGATTTCCGCGTAACCGATCTGACCTCCGGACATGCAGACTAATTCCGGGATACCGTCACCGGTAACATCCGTGAAAGTTGGGGACTCGTTGTCGGTGATCTGCAGGACCACATGTCGACGCCAGTGGCCGGGCTTATTTTGAGGGTTTTCATACCAACATGTTTCAGCACCCGGGAAACCAACTACCAAGACGTCGCTCCAACCATCGCTATTGAAGTCGTAGTGAAATGCCAAGAAATTATCGGAATAACCTGCGATGTCGAAAGCTTTGAGAGGGTAGTACTCAAAGCGATCCATGAATTCAGGACCTGCGTACCAATAGGGGCCCGATACAATATCGAGGTGACCGTCACCATTGAGATCAACAGCGGTTGCACCTTCAGACAGGAACTGATCCGTCAATTGGTGTCTTTTATACGAAGGGAGGTTTTCAGCTGTCTCAGCGCTCGCCAGTGAAGGCATTGAGAACAAGATCAAGAATAGAAACAGCGTTTTCTTAGAAACAGCCATGGCTGAATAGATATCTCACTAATTCGCTGTCGAAAATCGTTTATTATTACTATGTGGGCTGACTCGTGGATGCAGCCTGGCGTGCGTGAATTGGAGGGCGAACATCCCGCTCAATAGCATCGACACGCGTGTAGCCTGCTCGAGTGAACTCCGGGAGACTCCGAATTTCACCACCAAGCATAGCCGATTCATGCGCCAATATGCCAACGCAAGTCCAGTTGGCACTTGTGGTCGCATCCGGCCATGGATCACGATCGGACAACAAAGAATCGACAAATTCATGAACTAAGTGAGGATGAGAGCCACCATGCCCCGAACCTTGCAAGAACGATAGATGATCGGCATCGACTATCGAACGCGTGAAGGGCCGAATTTCTTCGGGCAGGCGATGGGCAAAATCGGGGATTTCGATTCGCTCGGCGATTTCATTTTCAGGGCGTTTGGCAGTGTGAAGAATATGTGGTTCGCCTTCGACGAGCGACCATTCGAAAGATTTCTTCGAGCCATAAACGTCAAAGCTTTCACGATATTGGCGAGCCGTGTCGTAGAGAAATCGCCAAACGTGGGCAGAAACATCACTGTCAGCTAATTTGATGTGGCAAGACTCAACCGCAAATGGACTACCACTTTTCTCGCGGATATCGTCACGCACACTCCCCGAACCGAAGCAAGAAACACACTCAGCACGACTATCCATCAATCCCAAGACAGGACTGACCACATGAGTGGCGTAATGCATCGGTACCATGTGCTCCCAGTATGCAGGCCAGCCGTCCATGTCCTGGGGATGCGAAGCCTGAAGATACTGAATTTTGCCAAAATCACCTTGATCATACATTTCTTTGATGAAAAGAAACTCGCGACTATATACCACGGTTTCTGCCATCATATATTTGAGTCCCGTATCGGCCACGAGTTGGCAAATCTCCTCGCACTCCTTTATCTTTGTGGCCATTGGCACGGTACACATCACATGCTTGCCTGCCTTAAGTGCAGCGATACTCATTTTGCCATGTTGGCCGATAGGGCTATTGATATGAACAAAGTCTATATCTGAATCGGCGAGCACCTCCTCGAAACTGGTATAACGCCTGGCTATGCCGAAGGCGTCACCTATCTTATTGACCTCTGCTTCATTGCGACGACAGATTGCTGCTAGATTTACATCTAGATATTTCTGGTAGATGGGAATGAACTCTGCGCCGAAGCCTAGACCTACGAGAGCAGCGTTTAAGGGACGTGTCTCTTTCATTTCGTTGTATATCTCCGCGCAAGAGAGGGGCTGCATTGCTGAGGCTATCAGCAATTCTTAACTGAGCAGAAAAATCCTGCAATGATAAATACTATTTGACTCTTTTATTTTATCACGGGGAGGCTAATGTAGTATGGAGAAAAGCGCATAACACCTGTGATTTATTACATGCCCGTGTGGCAGCCGAATCATTTCGCAACTCCTTTTCGTGGATGCCATGTGAATCATAGCAAGACTCTTCAAAACCGAAAATCCGTTGCTTTGTTGATTGAGACGTCGAACGCTTATGCACGTGGATTGCTCGACGGGATCATCGCGTATCAGCGTGAACATGATCCCTGGTCGATATACGTTGGGGAGCAAGGACGCGGTGCACAACCCCCTTTGTGGATCAAGAATTGGAAGGGGGATGGCATTATTGCTCGCATCGAGACCGATGCAATCGCAACTGTAGTTCGTCGAACTCATCTGCCGGTTGTAGACGTAAGTGCTGCCCGTTTGGTTAAGAACATTCCCTGGGTGGAGACTGACGATCGCGAGATTGCCAGACTAGCAGCACAGCATTTGATCGAACGAGGATTCGAGAAGCTTGCTTTTTGTGGAGAACCACAATTCAACTGGTCGCAATGGCGTCAACAACATTTTACTGAGATGGCCACCGAGGAAGGTTGCGAGTTTTTTGTTTTTGAAGGCAAGAGCCGATTCAACAACGGATATTCTTGGAACGCAGAGCGCCGCCGCTTAAAGAAATGGGTGCAGAATCTACCCAAACCCATCGGAGTAATGGCTTGTTACGATTTCACAGGACAACAACTACTCGATGTATGCCGAGAGCTTGAAATTGCTGTGCCAGAGCAAATGGCAGTCATCGGTGTTGATAACGACGTTAGGCTATGTCGTCTTTGCACGCCGCCGCTCTCAAGCGTAATTCCTGATACGCATCGTACTGGCTACCAGGCTGCTCAACTATTGGATCAATTGATGCAAGAGTCTGGTGAGTCCGAAGAATGTATACTCGTCCCTCCTTCGGGAATCGCTGAGCGCCAGTCGAGCGATGTTTATGCGCTCGACGATATTGACATCGTCTCGGCACTCCGCTTTATTCGAGAAAACGCCTGTAAGGGAATTAGCGTTGCCGACGTTCTTAAAGCTGTACCCCTCTCCCGTAGGATGTTGGAACATCGTTTTCAGAAACTAGTGCGCCGAACTCCGCATGCGGAGATCATTCGCATCCGAATGGAACGAGCCTGCCGGTTACTGCGCGAAACTGATCTTTCATTAGCTGAAATTACCAGTCGATCTGGATTTGCCAATCCGGATTACTTTTCCGTCGCGTTTAAGAATTACATGGAGACGACACCGAGAAACTATCGCAAGAAAAACCGCTTGTCTCGTCGAAATTAGAAGCCACTTAACTTTCTGTTCTGCCTTCAATCAAACATTCAATTACTTCTCACTTCCACACCAGATAGAGAGATCAACACGATGTCCTCGGAAAATAATCAAAAAAGGCTTTTCTTGGGCTGTTTCGTGGCACTTGTTGCCACCGCTTTTGGATTTGCAGTCCGCAACTCACCGCAGGTCATTGATAGCTGGCAGCAGTCTTTTGATCTCACCGAAGAGCAGATTGGCACCTTAATAGGCGTAGGGCTATTTCCATTTGCCATTTCTATCATCCTGCTTAGTCTTGTAGTCGATCGCATTGGCTATGGAAGAATATTAGTTTTCGCATTCGTCGGACATCTTGCTTCGGTGATACTTACAATCATGGCCAAAGATTTTCGCACGCTGTATGTTGCTACTTTTATCTACGCGCTTGCCAACGGAGCTGTCGAGGCTGTGATTAATCCAGTGGTTGCCACGATTCATCGGGAGAACAAGACTCACTGGCTCAATATTTTGCATGCCGGCTGGCCAGGTGGGCTTGTATTGGGAGGTGTGCTGTCGATTCTAGTGCTAACAGTCGGGAATAAGCTCGGTGCTACCTTGCCCGGTGAATTGTGGCAGTGGCAACTTGGGATTCTGTTGCTGCCAATCTTGTTATACGGATTTCTCTTAAGAGGTATGGAATTTCCTCAGCAGGAGCGTGTTGAGGCAGGTGTTAGCTATCGAACAATGCTCGAAGAGTTCGGTGCCGGAAGTGCCTATATTGTTTCATTCTTGATCGTTATGGGCGTTAGCCAACTAATCACCGTTTTCGGATACGCTCCCGTGTCGCCAAAGATGGCATTGCTCTGGGCTGTGCCTCCCACTCTGATCTTCGCGGCATTTATTCGTAGTTTCGGCCGACCCATGTTTGTCTTTCTTATGCTAATCATGTTCCTACTGGCAACAACCGAACTGGGAACTGATGGCTGGATTCAAAATATAATGGGAACCGTGTTGAATGATCCCATCAAAGGGACATTGTTTCTGATCTACACTTCGGCGATCATGTTCGTGCTTCGGTTTTTCGCTGGCCCAATTGTGCATCGAATTTCGCCCTTAGGCTTATTGGCAAGTTGCTCTGCGCTTGCGGCGATTGGTCTTTATTGGCTTGGCAACGCCGGAACTGCCGCCGGCATGCTGTTCGCTGCTGCAACACTGTATGGCGTGGGAAAAACATTCTTCTGGCCGACTACGCTCGGGGTCGTTTCTGAACAGTACCCCAAGGGGGGAGCACTCTTAATCAATGCGATCAGCGGAATAGGCATGATTTCGATTGGAACTCTTGGCGGTCCGGCCATTGGCACTCTACAAGATCAGACGGTCAATTCTGCGGTAATGCTGGCCATGCCGGAAGTTCATTCTGAGATCGCTAAGGATCAGCAGGGGCTCTTCTTCGAATATCAAGCAATCGATGGCGCAAAGGTTTCTACTCTACCGGAGGAGACCCAGAAGAAGATAATTGCCTTGGAAGGTCAAACCAAGCAAAAGGCCCTGGCCAAAATCGCAATTCTTCCAATGATCATGTGCGGTTGTTACCTCGTCTTGGTTTTGTATTTTAAGTCCCGAGGTGGTTATCGTGCTGAGGTTTTGACGGGACATGCCGCAATCGATGAGAAGTTTACCGGTGGCATTCAAGGCCCTGGGGAAGCTTGATGCACGCGCTCACGTCCGCCTCAAAACGAATTCTCTTGTGAATAGAACGAGACATTTGTTGCTTTGATTGTGGCTGCAAATTGTGACCTTTGTAAGCCATACTGATCGAACGAAACTATGATTAGAGAATTGGAATGAGTGGTTTAATCATTGAGAATATGGATGACGGTTCGCATATTGCAAAACCACCATTGGTACGTTCACTCCGATTGTGGTGCTTTCTAGCCACGCTATTATGCTTACCGCATTGCGATGGCATGTTAGAAAGCAGTTGCCCGGCTGAAGAATTGTCCACCCAGAATGTTTTCCTTGTCACGATCGATGGCATGCGCCCTGAAGAGCTATTTACGGGTGCGGACAATCGACTCATCGACAAAGATATTGGGGGTGTTTACAACCCGAAAAGAGTTCTAAACTCCTTTTGGCATGAGAATCCGCTGGTAAGACGAAAACTATTAATGCCGTTTATTTGGGAGGTTCTAGCAAAGGAAGGGCAGATATATGGGTCGGCAATGGACGACTGCCATGTTTTGGTTGAGAACGGCAAGTATTTCTCCTACCCGGGCTATCAAGAACTCCTGTGCGGATTTCCTGACGACTCGATCAACTCGAATGACAAGATTAACAACAAAAACAAGACCGTGCTTGAGTGGCTCAATGAGAAGCCCGAGTTGACTGGCAAGATCGCCGCATTCGCATCTTGGGATGCCATTCCGTACATAATCAATGCCGAGCGAAGCAAGATCTATGTGAATGCGGGCTGGCAAGAGTTTGATCACATCGTGAATCCGGATCGTCGCAAATTCATCAATCAATCCGTACGTGAAACGCCTCACTTGTGGGAATATGCACGGTTTGACAATCTGACTTTTTTGGGCGCGATGGAATACTTACAGTCTCAGCATCCCCGAATACTATACATTTCAATGGATGAACCCGACGATTGGTGTCATTCGGGGCGTTACGACCTGTACCTAGATTCTGCACGCCGTTGTGATGGCTATTTGCGCGAGTTGTGGGACTATGCTCAAAGCTCGCCAATCTATCGCGGACGAACCTCGCTTGTAATAACCGTCGACCACGGGCGAGGCCATGGGCGTGAAGGGTGGAAGAATCATAGTGCGGATCTACCTGGATCAGAGCAAATCTGGATTGCCGTTCTAGGACCAGACACACCTGCTACCGGAATTCAAAGTGGTTGCAGACTATCGCAAGGACAGGTAGCTACCACTGTAGCAGCACTGCTGGGATACGATTATTCCGTTGCGGACCCCAGAATCGCTCCTTCTCTGCCAGCTGCGATACTCTCGGCTGCAAATCGCCCCCCAACTTCTTCTGCCGAATAACACGGCAACTTCGGGTCAAATCCTTTCACTGGTTATCTAGCAGAGAAAGGGCTCCTCACAGCATATGCTTCGTTTTGCGCTCGCGGTGGCGTGTAAATTATCACAGTATTACGTTGGCATTATTCAATTGACGAAAACGGAGTATGCATCAAGAATTGAAGGAGTAGGCACTAGTGGAGTTTCTTATTCTTCTAATTGCCTACTAAATTCCTCATGATGAATGGCACATTCCAGTAACTCTTCAATTAGTTCAAGTACTTGATTGTTCTAGGCATACATCACGGGTAACAGAGTTTTTTAGGCGGGATTCCCCTGTAAGAGCTCAATGAGCCAGCACGTCAGTGCGGGGAAGGCTGAGGCTTTAAGGGAATGAAAAGATTGAGAAGACAGGCAATCATGAAACGGCCACCTAAGGATGCGTCAGACAGCATCAGGGGTTTTACCCTGGTCGAGCTATTGGTGGTGATCGCGATAATCGGTGTCCTTGTGGCGCTGCTGTTGCCAGCCGTTCAGGCTGCACGTGAGGCTGCTCGTCGTAATACGTGCCAAAACAACTTGAAGCAACTTGGATTGGCGTGCTTGAATCACGAAAGCAGTTTTAGTCGCTTGCCCGCAGGGTTCACTTCGGTTGACGGTGGCCCCTCTGACACTGTGGATTGTTTCCATACATGGGCCTCTTATATTCTCCCCTACCTAGAGCAAGCGAGTATGTTTGGGCAAATTGACTTTACGATCCCTGCCTATCGACCCTGGGAGCTTGCAGGGCGAACTTGCCCTAATGCTGCTCCATGGAGCTATACGCAACTCGATGTCTTCCAGTGCCCTTCAGATCAGGCGCGTGGCATCCATACAGGAGCGTCCGAATGCTTCGCTCATGGCAACTACCTGGCTAATCAAGGCTGGTGGCAATGGTGGCAAAGAACTTCCAAGACTCTGTACGAGTTTCGCCGCGATATTGACGTGCAAGCTACTCTTGGAATTGACAAACAGGGTCCCTTCGGGAAGGTCTGGGGCCAAGAAAACAAAGGTACGAAACTCAGCCAGATCACGGATGGTCTAAGCAATACTGTAATGCTTGGGGAATGTCGCCAATATCCGGGCGAAGACTCTCGAGGAGTCCTGTTTTTGGGAAGTTGTGTTTACTCCCATGAGTTTTCGCCCAATGCTCGGTCACAAGACCTTTTGGAATGGTGTGCTGATCAATCAGGCGGAGATGACAAACTGGGCATTCTTAACCCGTCGGCACCATGCTCGGAATCGAGGAGTGCCGCCAGAGGACCATGGACGCAACCTGCCCGCAGCACGCATCCTGGAGGAGTCCATGTGGCTTTCTGCGACGGGCATGTCGAGTTTGTGAATGATGAGGTTTCCATCGATGTCTGGAGAGCGATCTCAACCATGGCTAACGGTGAGGCACTAGGTTTGCAGAACTAGGGTCCAAATTCTGACGGCCTCTCAGATTGCAAAACGTGCGCTTTTAATATGAATTGAAGAGTAAGAGTTCGTAGCTGCTGGATACAACGCATATTATGGAATTACGGACATACCTATCCCTACTTGTACTTTTCATGTGGGTGGCAACATTAGCTGGATGTAGTAAGCAAGCAGAAAAAACGGCGGTTTCGGGGGTCGTTAGTTTAGATGGAGAACCGGTTGAGGATGGACAAGTATCATTTGAACCTGTTCAGGGGGAAAGCGGAAAAATGGAGTTTGGAATTATTGTCGATGGTACGTACTCCATTCCAGCGGAATTTGGATTAGTTCCCGGAGAATACTTGGTGCGAATCACTGGTAATCGGGCCACCGGAAAGAAGGCCAAACCTGACGCATTTACGGAAGCTAGCCAAGGGGCATCCCTAGATATAATGGAACAATACATACCTCCACAATTCAATACAGGTTCGAGTCTTAAGGTACAGATCGATCCAGTTGAATACCTTCAACAGGATTTTGAGCTTATTTCAGAGTAAAATCGTAGGTTGGCCGGTCATTGCTTCGTTGCAGTGATTGTGAAACTTTTCAGCAATTCCATTTATTTGAGGAATAGACGATGAATCAGCAACAAATGAGATTATCTTTGGCAGCGTGCACGTTGTGCATTGCCCCCGCAGTGAGTTCTTGTTTCGGGGTAAGTTTACAATTCGTTGGATCGCAAGCCAATTTAGCGGGTCTATTTCCTGGGGGTGGTCTACCTTATGTCACTGTCCCATGGAGAACATCAACTGCTGCAAATATCTATGCGACGGGCAGTGGTGCCTATCCAGATAATTTCTACGGCAAAGCTGGATATGCATTATTTGCCACTACTTTTACGTATCCCAACGCAAATCTGGTTCCTGGCGATGCATTTATTGCAACCGATGGAAGTGATCCGCTCTTTCCCAACCTCATCGATCTTCCTAGCTGGATTTCGGATTCGCAGATTCTGTCTACTCGGATGGCGGGTGGCTATGCGTACTCGCTTATCGATGATCCCGTGCTAATGCATGATGGCACGCGACAGTGGTCTTTCGATGGAACAAATTATCCTCAGGCTGCACAAGGGAATAACACGGGGCAAAATCCTTGGGTCAAAATGGGTTACTTGGACGGAACGGACATTTTGGGCAATCTCCCTGAAAACACTCCCACGGGAAGATGGGGATTTACCGTTGGCCCTGACACTCCATCGGCCTTCCGCGTCGGCGTTATGACAGGTGGCATGGATGCAGATAGATTTGCTCCGAAAGAAGTCTTTCTCCAGCAGTTTGACAATTCGGGGGCGACTCCTGTGCCAGTAGGATCACCCGTTCAAACGGGTATTCTATCAGGTACCTTAAAAGATCGGTTTGTCGATATGCACTTCTTTGATATCACCAATGCTCAAGAAGGCGACTCGTTCGTTTTCGCGGCAACAGCAGCCCCCAACACCGGAAGCGGGACGGGTGCAGGTATCGCGGGTTTTTCTTTCGATGTATTACCCGATGTGGGGATAATGAATGCCGATTTCGACGGAGACGGAGATGTTGATGGAGCTGATTTCCTAACCTGGCAAAGAGGTTATGGGATTGGGACGACTCTATCGCAGGGTGACGCCAACAATGATGGGAGCGTCAACGGGGCAGATCTCACTATATGGCAAGACCAGTATGGATCCTCGCCTTTATTTGCTACTGTGGCCGTTCCGGAGCCTACCGCAATGATACTTCTGTTAGCTGCGGCCGCTTGTGGCTTGGTAACGCGTCGATAAGTGTTCGGGCCGGATTTGTTATGATCTCCAACGCTCGTTACACACTAACTTAGGCTTGGGACTCGCGACTACATTTGTGAAAAAACACAGAAAATAGACTGCAAATTTGCATGTGTAGACAACGAGTGTTAAATAATAATGGTGATAGTGAATGAAGGTGTTACCACCTCTCACTTAATTTGGTTAGCTTTTCGTTGTACTTTTGACTCGTTCGATTTTGCATTTCCGAGTTTCGAGAATAGGCACCTTGGTATTTGTAGCCGACACTTCTCATTGGGAGTAGTTTTTGTTCGGCGCACAACTTTTTTTAGGAGAAACGCTCATGAATAAGAAATCTATGTTGCTAGCGTTGTGTTGGTTGGCATTAGCCAACGTGGCTTCTGCTGTAGTGAATGTACCCAGTGGAGTGACCGGACTTTGGCGATTCCAAACCCAAGATCCCAATACGGGCAGGGCGACAATGGCCGCGACTATTGGCACAGACTTGGTAAACAGCAACGCCAATAACGGCAGCTATTTTACGGCACCATCAATTCAGATTGGGACGGATTCTTCTCCCTTCCTTTACCAGGACAGCGGTGTCGCTCAGAGCAGGAGTTTTGACACCTTTACGGCAACTCATGGCATTGCTCCCAACGGCGGTGGCAGCTTCGTCAATGAATATACAATTCTCTGGGATTATAAACAAACAAGCAACGGAAACGGGAATTACAACAGCCTGTATCAAACTGCTGGCTCTCCCAACGCCAATGATGGCGACCTGTGGACAAACCCTAACAACCAAATTGGTGTCGGTAACGCAGGGAATGGTGAGCCGGGTTATTCTGCAGCATCTTATGACCCGTTTCTATGGCACAGAATAGTCCTGTCTGTCGACAACGGCAATTTCTTCAGGGCCTACGTTGATGGAGTCCTCTTTCTTGATGGTGCTGGCCAACCTATCGACGGTCGATGGTCTCTTGGTTCGCAGTTTCATTTTTTGACTGATAATAATTTCGAAGACGGATGGGGACTTTTGGGAACAGGTATGGTATGGGATCATGCCCTGACCACTCAGGAAGTTGCCGCAATGGGAGGCTACGCTGCAGATCAAGTTGCTAACCCATTTCCAACTCCGCTGGTCTTTGCAGATCCGGTTCCAGAACCGTCTTCAATGATTCTATTCGGAATGGGACTGACTGGCTTGCTGGCGGTTCGCCGCAGAAGCTAGTCGACTTAACTTATGGAAGCCTGCGAACGTACGGTGGTTTTCCGCGAGGGAACCACCGTATTTTCTTATCCTGAATCTGAAAGCAAGCACATGGCTATGTGCCTTTTCTTACGAGGTGTCGCATGAACGAGGCAATTCTACGAATTTCTGATGTTCGGCTGTTCCTGTCGATATCCCTTCTGACGATACTGCTCTGTAATTCCAAATCAGCCGACGGAATCGATTCGATTTGGAACTTCGAAGGAGATCTCAGTACTTCTGTTGGAAGCAGCTTACTCAGCTATCGAGGTGACACAGCGACCTTTACAAGCTTCGGAACTACAGGTGCTTTGGGGCTACCATCAATCTACGGCAGCTCGGGTAGCGAGCAAGTAATGGCATTCCCAGCCGCCACACCGAGCCAAGGCTACACCGTTACGCACGGGGGTTCTCCTCTCGTGCAGGAATACACTATGGTTTGGGATGTCTTGTATCCTGAGTCGAGCGATATTCAGTGGCGTTCGTTGATGCAGACAAGTGTTACAAACGGCAACGATGGCGACCTTTTTGTGCGTAACGTCCCTTGGGGGGGAATTGGAATTAGTGGGCAGTATCACGGTGCGATTCGCCCCGACGAATGGAATCGTATTGCCGTCACCCGAGATTCAACAGGCACTTGGCACAAGTATATCAATGGAGGTTATGTTGGCGAACAAGATGCCAGCAGCAGCCGTTTCGCACTGGATCCGACGTTTCATCTTTTTGCTGATGAGAGCAATGATACTGCCCCAGGCTACGTGAGCAGCTACCGCTATTTGGATCGGGCCATGAGCTCGGGAGAAATTCTGCAGCTTGGTGGAGCCAACGCGCAGGGAACAGGAGTCGCGGGGCAAGTTTTTGCAACCGATCCTGCGACGGTTTCGCCCGGTTCCTACTCGATCGCGATTTTAGGTGATACTCAGAACTACAGTCAGTTCCGTCCCGACATTTATTCCCTGCAAACCCAGTGGTTGGCAGACAATGCCAGTAGTCGGAACATTCAAATGGTGCTCCACGTGGGGGATGTGGTTAATTTCGATGACACTACCCAGTGGAATAATGCCGCCGCTGCGATGAGCACCCTCGACAATGCCCAGGTTCCTTATGCCATTGCACCGGGAAATCATGACTATGCCAACAATCGCAACGTCACACAATTCAACCAGGCCAACCGATTTGGCAGCGGTTCGCCCTATGCGAATCAATCCACACTCGGTGGCAACTATCCGGCCGAACCAAACAGCATGCTAAACACATTTCACACTTTTGAGGCCAATGGTGAGAAAACGATTATCATGGCCTTGGAATTTGGGCCTCGTGATGAAGTCATTAATTGGGCCAATGCAGTTCTCGATTCGCATCCGGATCATCGGGCGATTCTTCTTACTCATGCCTACATGTTCGATGGAGGCCGTTGGTTTGATGCTTCGCATGTGGACCCCAATGATCCTATGAGTCCGACTTATGACCAAATCCGCGATGGCGAGGTTAATCATACCGAATCCATCTACAATCCTCATTCCTATGGCTGGGCCACGGGGGCAAATGATGGCAAGGAACTCTGGGACAAGCTGGTCAAAGGTCGTGAAAACATGCCACTGGTGATCACGGGCCACCAGTTCGACGAGTTGGATGGTTTCCCTTACCAACTGGAGCAGGCAGACAACGGAAACGATGTTTATCAGTTATTGGTGGACCAGCAGAACAGAACCACCGGTGGAGAAGGTTGGATCCGTTTCTTGGAGTTTTCAGCGGACGGGCATACAGTAACGGTTAAGTCTTACTCGCCGTACTTAGACCAATGGAGTTATGCTTCAGACGAGTTCTTTACTATTGAGTTGTCTCCTATTTCTCAACCCATCGCAGGCGACTTCGACGAAGACGGTGACGTCGACGGCAATGACTTTCTCGTCTGGCAGCGCGGCGGTTCACCCAATGAACTCAGCGCCGAGGACTTGCTTGCTTGGGATACAAACTATGGCTTAGCGGCATCATTACTTGCCACAGGTACGACTATGGTACCCGAATCCTCGACACTTTTAATGCTGGCGGGTTTTGCAAGTTTAATGGGCGTCTGGTCTCGGCGCGTGAAATAAGGTGTCACCGAATAAAGTGAGGGATCAGCAATCCTATGACCACCAGAAGTAGCGTCGTAGGTTCTGGAATCACTGACAGCGGAGGCGTCAAACCCTTGGTTCCGTATTGAGTTTGCCAAATGCCCAGGTCATCGCCATCCACGTAGCCGCTGTTATCTGCATCACCGTTGGCTAATCCGCCTGAGGAATTCACGCCACGTTGCCAGATCAGAAAATCAGCACCGTCAACAGTTCCGTCACCGTTGAAGTCGGCGGTGTTCGAAGTCGAGGGAGTGATCGGATCGTCAAAACTGATGAAGGCCCAGGAGAAACTGGAGTCTTCCAGCGTGATTCCCGGCATGTCTAATGAGTTAATTAAGAAGCTTCCCGAGAGGGTTGGCTCATAAGTTAGAAGGTTGTCGTTCGGCGCTGTGATAGTACCATTGAAGTAACTATCGCTGACGGTAAGTATCAGCATGCCCGTTTCGGGAGACTCATTGGGAATCGTCAATTCATACTGGCCCACTGAAAGTCGTGTCATGGCGAAGGTGCCAGCAGATGAAATGTGCGAATCACTCGCTCCCTCGTAGAGCCCGCCAATGAGTCCCTCGGTGTCGTATGGTAGATAGAGAAAACTGAAATCGCGATCAAGTCCTGTGCCAGAGAAGTTGGTGCCATTATTCTGAACCCGCAGGTCCCATCCGCTCCCATCGGAGAATGGTGCCGTTTGGACGACGATATTGCTGTTGTTGTTGCCAATAGCAAATAAGAGACCATCCGTTTGAGAATCTACACCAAGATCGAGGGTGTATCTTCCAGAACCATTCTTGGTGAGCATGGATTGGTCAACGCCATGAAACGCGTTGGCAGCCAATGTGCCATTTGCATTTACATGGGCACCTTGCCAGCCAGCGCCGAAATCAAACCAGGCTACGGAGGAGTTGAAATTTACTTCGGTGCCTCCAGCCGCGCCAGCCTGCATCAGAGACAATGCCATTAAGCCATCGCTGTAGCTGTTTCGTCCCGCTTCCACTGATGCTCGCAGTCCATCTCGAAGATTCTGCGTTACCGTTGCGAGCAAGATGCCTCGTGGATACTCCAAGCCGTTTCCGCCTACGGAAATCTCGTAGTCGCCCCGATTGAGCTGCAATGTACCAACACCGGGAAGAGAACTCTGTGGCACGGTGACCGGACCCACGGAATTGTCTCCATTCGTTGTCGCACCACCGACCAGCAGATTGGCCGCAACTGCATGCTGATAGATAGGTGGCGCTAAGGGTTCGTGTAACTCATTCAAGTTGAGTGTAAACTGCTGGTCGTATTTAGAGTCGTAGCGATCCAGGACTGGCGAATAAGTTCGCACTACGACCGTCTCGCCATCCGGCAGGAACTCTAGAAGTCGCATGTCGCCGTTTCCGCCCTGGGTTTTGAACTGGTAATTCGCTAGCATCTGGTGCACGACGTTACCTTCGCTGCCCGTACTGCTGAGGAACCCCGTGCCATCGCCGAGGACGTGGCCACTGAAAGTAAATTTGAAGTTGTCATGCTGTGATACGAGGTCGTCCCAGATTTCTTGACCATCGTTCACTGTCTCGCCTGGATTGTTTTCCAAAGGATAGGAGTGAGGATTCCACTGCTGGCTCGCCCCCTTTGTAGCCCAGTCGTATCGAGTTTCGTCGTAATACATGTAGGCATGTGTCACCATCATGGCTTGATGGTTCGGATGATCCTCAACAACTTGGTTGGCCCAAGCCAGCACGCTGTCTCGTGGAGCCCATTCCATGGCCAGCACTAGCCAGTCCTGTCCTCCCGCGTTAAAAGTGTGGTAGGAATTGTCGGTCTTGCCTGCTTCGAAGAAACCGCCGACAGTAGCTTGGTTGGCATAGGGTGATCCTGTACCAAAATAGCCGGGATCGTTAAATAAAGTGCTTCTATTCGCGGAAAAACCACTCGGGCCATAGTCATGATTCCCGGGAGCAATCGCGTAGGGGACAACACCATTGAGAATATTCAACGATGTAAGCCCCCGATCCCACTGGGTTGTATTATTGTGCTCAGTTACATCGCCTTCATGGAGCACAAACTTAATGTTATGAGAAACAGCATGATCAGCCAGCCACTGCGTCTGGGTAGTGAAATGCGATAGATTGAACTCTGTGTAGTCCTGTGTGTCTGGCAACACAGCCAACGTCCATGATCCCGGCTGTATCGGCAATGCCTCCGCACAGGTAGCTTGGACAGTGCCCAGCACCTGAAACAGAGCCACAATACAAGCCAGCGCGATTTGCCAATGCCGAGCATTGTCAGAGAAAGATGACTTCATTTTGTTCACCAGGTATTGCACGGGTCAGTATTGATACAGTCCACTATGCGGCTTTAAATCTACGAGAGAGTCCCCCCCTCTCAGTGCCAAGGAAAGGGGAATTCGTAGAACCACTTCGGAGTGAGTTGCCTCAGTCGATCCTAGTTTTGCTTCGTCTGAAAACAACTGTCAAACTGGCCAGTCCAAACAGCAGTAGGGTCGACGGTTCAGGGACCAATACAGCAATTTGTGACTGGGACAATGCCTCGTCAAAAACCATCACATTGTCCATCATGCCAAGAAAGCTATCGTGATGGCCAGAATTGTAAAAGCCACCGCCAAGACTGCTACTGCTGTAGGAAATGGCGCCATCGTCAACACCACCAATGCCGATGGTATTGTCAGGAAAACCATTGATGTAGGTGGTTGCCACATCATTGACACGGTCATAGGTAATGGCAACGTGGGTCCAGGTATTGGCCGGAACCGAGCCGACTCCCGTTACTTCCACCTGGGCTCCGCCAGTACCTTCGATATAGCCATGAACGCGTTTACTGGCGTCCAATTCAATCGTAACGATTGGTGCCACACCATAT
The DNA here is from genome assembly GCF_007860015.1 of Bythopirellula polymerisocia. Classification (GTDB taxonomy): domain Bacteria; phylum Planctomycetota; class Planctomycetia; order Pirellulales; family Lacipirellulaceae; genus Bythopirellula; species Bythopirellula polymerisocia. Next base: position 647,253 of record NZ_SJPS01000004.1, on the reverse strand, counting down.
CCACCTAAGGCGATTAAATGAGCAAACTTGGCATCTCCACCCACGATATTGCCATACTCGACGTGATCGATTTCCGGATTGACCCACAAGGCTAACGTTATCCCTGCGCCTGCCGCAATGGAAGGCGTACTGTCCAGGATGACCCGATTGTTTTCGGCGTTGCCAACTCGGACCTGCGTTTCATAGAACTGTTCATGGGTACTCCGGTGAGCAAATACTCCACCGCGAGCGCCACCGACATCATCCCATAAGTCAGCATTCACAATGGTGTCACCATCGAAGTTCCACCATGTGCCAGATTCGTCGCCGTGATGGCCATTCCCACTAAGATCGGTATAGTCTGATACTGTATATGGGGTGTTCTTAACACTGAAATCCAGATTGACAAGGTTAGAGGCTTGTACGTTTTCGACGAAGCAAAACACTGCACAAATGCTAGAGAAAAGCAAACCATTTCGTCTCATTAGTCATCCCTCCAAAAAGAGCAAAAGAAAAATCGAACCTTAAACAATTGACTCCTCAACGAAGAAGTCCCCTCCACGGGTGAGCGTTGGTAGCTTCAATATAGTGCATGGCAATTACCACCTCTTAGAGGTCGACGCCTCAGAATGGCAATCAAGCTGACAAGCTTGCAATCGATGAGTAGATTCTGTCTCCTTTATGCATTGTCTTAGAAGAGAAAACAGCAGTCAATTGAATAATTCCTTCTAAATATAGTGAAAATTAACAAGTTCGTTCAGAAGAAACTATGTGGTTTCAATAGTCATTCATTATCCATCGTGGGTCTTTGGACCTGACATCCCCCCAACTCAGTTGGACGCTTCTGAAGTCTGCAGGCTGCCAGTCGGAAGATCACTTCATACAGGTACACTTGAGCGTGCCTCCTTACGGCGCAATTCGACCAACACGATGGCAATCTCCTGCTTCAGGAGGATTTTCGCGGCATCGGCTGACCGGTTAACATAGTTTGCCAGGGTTTGCTAATACTCACGGATAGATTGGGTAATGTCCAGAAAATCGTGACTGGTAATAACTGACTACCTTCGGTGGTGCTCGATTGCAAACGAATGCGGACCCACTTCACTCATGTTAGGTCCATTTTGATAGTATCAGACGATAATCCGCACCTACTCGGGGTCGGGGTAGAAGCGTTCCTGCAATAACTGCCACCTTGCCACTTTATCAATCCGACATCGCTGGTTAATTATCGGAAACTGCATCTTTTTGCGGCAATCTTAGGCTTCGACCCATACTGTGACCAGTAGCGCCCAACCCTAAAAAAGCTATGCCGGCGATCACGAGCAAAGCAGGCTCGGGAACGAACGCTGTGCCGAGTGAGCCGAACTCACCTTAGGAGTCCTTACCAGACTAATCAGGCAACTCTAGGTTAAATACCTGGGTCGCACTCGGATTAAAGCCCGGGCTTGTCATTAAGCAGGAGCACTAATAGTTCATAGGTTCAAGAAAGCAACCAATTTTGCACACCACATCACGACGAGCAGAGGAATGCATGAATCGCAAGCAACTTTGCGAACGGAATGAACTTCGTTAAAAATCGTAAACCACTACAAATAAGATTTTACCCGGCAGGTTTATCGTTCTCTAGGGGTTCATCACCCAGCAATTGCTGTAGAACGTTTTGCATCTCCGCTGCAGCCGCACGTCCCCCGCCAATAAATACAGCGGCTATTTTCCCTTCAGCGTTTATCACTACAGTTTGGGGGATTGCGGTCACGGCATACTTGCCAGCTGCTGCTCCATCGATGTCAAGCAAGACTTGGGGAGAGATTTGCATGCGTTCGAGAGCTGCTTCAATGGTCTGTGCGTCCTCCTGAAGATTCACTGCGATCAATTCAACTTGCTCTGGCACAAACTGCCTGACAGCATTTTCGATGAGTGGCATCCCTTGCACACAGGGACCACACCAACTGGCCCAGAAATCAAGAACGACGAGGTGGCCACGGCGGTCGCCGAGGCGAAATACATCTCCGCTGAGAGTTTTGAGATGGAAATCTGGAGCTTCCAGTCCAATCAGGGGGGATTGGGCACCTGGGTTCATAGGATCACCTGGTTGGCCATCTTCTTGCACGAACAGGGGATCGGTGGCGGGTGAAAGTTTCCAGTCTTGGAAGGGAAGTTCTTCCGCAGAGTCGGCAATTGCTGCACCCAATAGTAGGTGATCGACTTCACCTAATTTGACACGGCAATCTCCAAGTAATCTGCTAGTTCCGCTAAGCACAGAGTCAGCTACCTGCTTAGGAAGATAGGTAAGACGTACACCATCTCTGCAGATCGCCTGAACGCTTCCAGTGGGAAATGCCTCAGCCCCAAAGTAAGGCTCAGTATTGCTTGTGGTGCTCTCATCTGCTGTTGGGCTTGACTCTGGATGCAGCCAAATAATACGTCGAATTCTACTGCTGGCCAGCGTCTTAGTGTTGAGACGGACTTCGGCGATCGCATTTTTATCGTCCATTGAGAGTAGTCTCGCGCGGAGCAAATCCCCTTGGACCGACTCGATCAGGTGCAGCGGAGGATTGCTACGCTGCATCCGAGGCAAGGTTAATAGCCGTTCCTGCTTTGCAGCATCGATTCGCGGGGCAGGATGGCCAACACGCTTTTCCCACACTTTGAGATGCTTGTGCGGCAAGGAAGTCGCCTCGACCAACGACGTATGGAAGACGATGCCCTCTTCGTCAAGCCTATCCAAGTGACATGGGATTCGATCCCCCTCGCGAAGCCAGAGCAGCTGGTCTTCGTTTCGACGATTGCTAGCTTGCACGGCAGGCAAGTTCGATTTACCGGTAAAAACATCCATCAATTGTTCTGCTAGATTCTTCCGCTTTTGGACATTTTCTCTTCTGACCATTGGCTTTGGTGATTTCACTGGCGGATCACGGTAGACGATTTTTGCTGAAAGCTTGGGCAATAAGGGAACACTTGTCTCGCTCAATTTGGGGCGAAACGAAAGAGTTGGTGTCTGGTCAATCGTTGTGACGCTGGTCACAACGCCATGGCAAGAGATACCGTCGGATTCCAATCGGCCGATCGGTTGTTCCGACTCAGCTGTGGCGGGAGTCTGGGCAGGTCCCACGATGGATCTGATATTTGCTAACTCCAAGATGACGGGAGATTCAAAGCCAGGACAGATGAGAGTCACCTTTCCATCCGCAATAGATCCTAAAGAAGCTGTGAGACGTTCACCGCTCGTGAGCAAAAACGAAAGCGGGCGACCCGAAAGTTTGCCTTTTGACGGGAATGAGATTTCGACCACATTCGCTGAGGGAATTCGCAGGGGTTTCTGCTTTGGCTCCTTCGGTTGGAGGTTGGTTGCTTCCTCATCAGATGCTCGCCCATTGACTGGTTCAACTTTTTTTGCTTCGACGACAAATTCCGCAAGGTCCGCGTCGAAGCGCATTGAATCGACGACAGCTAATGAGCCATCCAATGTTTGGACGTATTCTTGGTCCGTCTCTACGTGTGGAGGCTCCAGGCCATTCCAGTTGCGTACGACGAGTCGTTCGAGCCGTACGTCGCCGGTTCGATTTGTGAGAGAGATTCCTTCACGGACCCTGGAGTCCGTTTCTGGGAAGACGTGGACCTCGCCAAGGAATTTGCCTTCCCTATCATACGCAGCAAAGTTCCCCTTTTTGGAATCGACATAGACCTGAAGCTGCACTCGGCCGGCCCCTTCGTTGAAGTCGGCTACGGGAGCAATGTCAGCTTCTTTTTTTCGCTCGGCAACCATTCGCAACTTGGAGTTGTAGGTTTCAAATTCCAACAATGGAAACGATGTGGGTTCGGGCTTGGGTTTTCGTCGTTGACCACCACGAAACGCAAAATTATTGAAACCCTCTACCAAGTTTTGGAAGGACTCTAGTGCAAGATTTTCCCCCACACCGATCGCCAGCTGAAAATCGGGCTTGCTCTGCCAGGAAATCTCTACTTCCAAGCACGCTTGCGCGGGGATTTTGCACTCGGACAGCAATACCGTGCCGCGTTTGTTAGTGACCAGATGGCCTGTAACCTCTTCCCATTGGCCAGTCTTCGGAGTCCAACCCTCTAGGCCATGCGGACCCAGATACGTGATCCCGGAACCCTCACCCCAACGCACCAATCTCCGAATGCGGTTTTTTGCGATACGGCACTTGCCTAACGATGACGAGTCGATCACGAGTTCTTCCGATGTGATGTCCAACATTTTGCCAATGACCAGGTTCCCCCCCACTAACTCGGCAGCAAAATCACCTGACACTTCGGCCGGTGTGGTTGCCCCCGGAAAATGGGCAGCGGCTACAACGACTGCAGGAAATGGAAACGCCTCGGTGAACGCCGTCGATTGCCAGACGAGTACGTCACTTGCGCTCGAGTCGAGAAGCATTCCGGCAAGAAAATCACCATTAGCCAATTGGAGTTGCGGTGAATGCTCGCCAGTGGAAGCAGTGCATAAGGAGTTGAACCCCATCAGCCATGTTGCGGCGATGAGCAATTTGCAAACAGGCGAGTGCGAATAGTTCTTCATTCCTAGATTCCCAAAAAAGTCATCGCTCGTAGATGGGGAGGAAGCGATAGTTGAGCGCAAGTGCTAATAGGGACATCGCTGTGTCAGCAGCCGTTCCAAATTGTCCGGGAAAACTCCCGTCGCTTTTTTGGGTCTCTTTGAGTTGGCGTACGAGCAGCTTGTTCCATTTTTCCCATGCTTCAACATCACCCTGGAAGAGGGCTTGGGCCTGGTAGTAGCGGGCGTACTCTCGATAGTGATCCTGGCCTGTCTGTTCGATTCGCTCGGTCAAGTAACTGAGTGTAGCTTTGTATTGTGGCAATTCTTTGCGGCGCGCTATGGCGTAAACCAGGTTGCCGATCGAGATCCTCGCGATCGATTCGTCGAAACCTCCCATGCCTCCTGCGTAGGCGACCTGACCTGAATCGGAGGTCATCGACTTGTAGTAGGAGATTGCCCGGTCGATAGATTCGTCGGGAACTTCGATCCCCGCGTTGCGCGCTGCCAGGAGACCAACCAACACTGCTCCCGAGACCGAGGTATCGGCATCATCGGAATCGGGCGAATAGCGCCAACCACCGTAGGAGTTTTTCTTTTGGGAGGTTATCGCGGCCCGGACGGCGAGTTCCAAGGATGCGCCAATCGAGCGTCGCTGAGAACCTTGCTCGGCCGGCCAGAGTTGTCGATCGTCGACTGTCCCGTACGCTTCTGCCATCGCAAGCATGGCAAATCCGTGGTGGTACATACTGTTGCCAAAGTAGCCGGTCTGAGCGTTCTGGGCTTGAATCATGGAGCGGAGTGCCTTGCGGACGTTTCCGCTGTACTGACCGAAATTGGGGTCCTCGCCACTAGCAAGGAAAGTCATCACGCACATACCGTCGATACCGGGACCACTCTGCCCTCCGGTCCAAGTTCCCGTCTCGGATTGGGACCCGGCCAGGTACACCAAACCCCGGTCGTACATTTCACGAATATCACGGGGAACTACTTCGCCAAATTGTTCCGTGGGAAATTGCCCTAGAGCCGTTGCGATTGCAACGAGAGGAGCGCACCAAGAAACCATTGCCAAGTATAGTCGTAAATTCATCGGCAGCTATTCCTCTACGGGAGTGATTCCTTGATTCTCGACCCAGTCGATCCAGCCCTCACCTTGTTGACGGGCTTGCTGAATGACCTCAAGCTGTGCTTTGTCAAACAATGGTTCAAATATATCTTGTGGTACCTGCGATACTTGGCTGGCTGTGTAGTACCAGTCGTATTGTCCAAATGCAGAGGGAGGACGAGTCGATTCAATCAATATTCTTAGCAGCCCCTGTCGCTGGGCTTCCGTCATGGGGAGAGATTTTTCCAGACCTACGACATATAGTCTGAGAATCGCTTCGTAGCGGCGGTGGTATTGCTCGGATTTCAGTTGTGCGATGGTTTCCTGTTGGGCAGCAGTCAATGCTCGAGGCAGGACTTTTGCAAATAAAGAAGTGGGGCCGAAGAATCCATTTTGAAGCTGCTGATTGAGCGGTTGAATCCTCTGATAGACCTCTCCGATCTTATTCTGGTCTAACGTTTTACCAACGACTTCCTCTCGAATCTGACCGACCTGGTCTTCAAAGCGAGCAATATCTCGCTCTGCGGCGAGTGTGAGCTTTTCTTTCTGCTTGGGTTCCAGTTCGCAGGAGAGATCTACCAGCGATAACTCCACTTGCAGTTGCGCTTGAAGTCGATCTTTAGGGTTTTCCCTGCCGTTGGTCAGCCAGGAATTGAACTGCTCCTCGGTCATTTTGAATTCTTGCGCTAGCGCAGGGGCTGGCGCAACGATCCAGGCAAGTGCCAACTGAAATACACAGACTATTAGCAGATGTGCAGTCATGGGGAGTCTGGTTCTTCCTCGCCGGTTTCGTCCGGTTGTTTTTCTTCCTTTGCGGGTATTTGCTCGACAGCGGGAGGCAACTCAACATCGTCTATCGGCTTGAGTGCCTGGCCAAAGCCGAAGTTGTCTTCCCAGTCGTTTTGTCCCCAGCTAACTTTTTGTATGCCTTTGTAGATAGTGAGTTGGGACTTACTCAGATGAGGCATCACACACTTGTCGGGAATTTGGGGGATATATTGGGCGCTTTGCAGAAAAGCATGCAATGGAGGGGGGGATTTATCAACCCAATCATCAGAGAGTAGTGCCTCGCGAACTGCTACAGCCTGTTCGCTTGAAAGCACCAAACGTTTATCAAGTGTTGAAACGATATTGTCAACAATTGTTTCTCGGCGGAAATTGCTCCGTGAGAGCAATTCCTGTTGATATGAGAGTTGCTGTTTATCGTCGAGCATGGGCTCAATCACGTGCTGGACCTGCACGATCAGTGCATCACGTTTTATACCTCCCTGCTGAGCTTGGGCCATCACTACTCGACCGCCACGTACATTTGGTACGTTTTTGGGAGGCTTTATTTGAGCGGCTTTTTCTGACTCGGAGTCCAGAAGAGAACCCAAGGCGGCGGCCATCTTTTTTCGCTGATCAGCTTTCAAATCGCAAACCCGATTGGCGAGCGAGAATTCGGCCCGTACGACAGGTTCCATTTTGCTCCGCCACATGTGAAAGCGGACGTCCTCGTCGGCCATGTCCGCTGGCGCCTGACCTTGAATAAAGACATCAAATTGTTGTGCCTTACTCGCAGACGCTATCACTAGCGCTAAGAACGTCACGAAAGTGAGTCTTCTCATCCTCCCGCTCCGTTCTCTAGTTCGCTAAAGTATCGATCCAGTCCCGCGCGGAATTCTTCCGGCAAAGACTTGCCCGAATCGCCCACAGCTTGGGCAGGGGCACGATCCTCGCGGACTTCTTTCTCGTTCAGCCCGGCTCCCAGCAAAGCAAGGGCGTTGTCTTTGGTGTCCCCTCCGCCCCCTCCGCCGGGGTTGGCTCCCCCGCCACCTCCGCCGTTGGGATTGATTCTCTTCGATTGGAGTAGTAACTCGATCGCCTCGGTTTCAGCAGCAATCGCTTCCGACCCCGTATCGGGTTTCGAGAGAATTCCCGTCGCCTCGACCATGACTTCGTTGACACGACTCAAGAGGGCGAGTTCCTTGGCGAATTCCGCTTCGCCGTCGGGGAGTTCCCGAATCCGTTCGTTGACCAGCAAAATCCGCTCACCGAGATCCTGCTGTGTGGCGGAAAGTCGTTCGGCCTCGATTTTGTAGGGCTCCGCTTCCAATCCCGGTCTTGCTTGTTCAGCAACGCGAGTTTCTTCACGGAGATTTACTTCCCCTTCAAGAATCTTCAGCACTTCCAAGACAATGGAGGGCGGCAAGCTCCCCTTGGAGCGAGAGCCGGGGCAGGCGCCTGAGCAAGCGGGATCGACCAAATCTTCGGCCCAGCGATCCATCACATCCGACCAATATTCACACTGTGCGATGGACATGCCCCGTTCGGCAGGGATTTCGTCGGCCAGCCGACGGAGATTTCCCAGTACGTCCTCCTCGCGCATGTCGTCCAGCACTGTCTTGAAACGGACCATGCGGCGGCGTTCAAAGTAGGCTTGCAAGTCGTCCATGATGAGCGAGACTTTGAAGCCGCTCTCGTCTTCCTTTGTCGCCAGATTGGTGAGGCTTTTTTTCACCGGAGCTGTCAAGGAGGTTTGGGGTACACCAAAACCCTCTTCAATCTCGTCGCTAATGCCCCCTGCGATTTTGTATTGCTCGCGCGAGGCGGCCTTGAGACGTTTCACCAACGTACTCCCTTCCAGATTGGCGAGGACCGTGTTGAGTTCATTGGCCACTTTTTCGAACTCAGCGAGCAGATCACGCTGCTGGCGGACTGCCTCGTCGACTTGCTCGTTGGCCGGAGCATCGGAGGGTTTCTTGCCATCTCCTTTGCCCAGCAGGGTTGTGACTGGTAGTCGCAACGATGGGGAGGAAGGTTTCTTCTTGCCCCCGGCAGTTTGTTCTTTGTCGTTAGCGGGATGCTGGGAAGACTCCATGTCGGTCACGCGCGGAACGGCGGCTGTTTTCTTGTCCGACGGTTTCTGTTCGCCGGAGGGTCCACCCCCCGCTGTGCGGGAGATGCCGGCTTGGGGACTGCTCGGTCCGGAGACAGCCGTCGATGCGATCTGAGACTTGGCGGCATCGCCGAGCAAATCTGCCACAGAAGGCATACGGTTGGCCGCAATATCCTCAAGGATCGTAAGCATCTCGGCCCAACGATCGAGATGGCCGACGCCGATCTCGGGGTTACGGGCCGCCTGCTTCAGTAGATCCATGCCGCTCTTGGCCAGCCCTGTCAAGCGACGACCGTTGGCCCGTTCCGCTGAGGCCTGCTTTTCGATCTGACGCCGGTTCTCGGGAAGATCGAGTTCTGCGATCGGTAGCTCGCGGAGTTGTTTGTTGGTTTCGTACAACCGCATTTCGCGGTCGCGGACTTCAAGCGACTGACGGTGCCACCGCGAAAGCTGCTCGGTGATCCAGATCGCGTGATCTTCGGCGTTGAGTACGAACAAGACGTACGGCGGAGAATAAACGCGCTCACGATTTGGAAAATAGTCGGTCGCAAAGAGACGTAAGCTGATTGGCTGCGGGGGAATCCCCAGCGACTTGGCCGTAAAGGTACCCGCGGCATCCAGCGCTCGCTCACTCGGGTCACCCGGTGCGATTAGCCTCTCGCCATGGGCCGGGCCGCCGGGGTAATCATCGAACAGCCCCTCCCATTCCATGCCTACTTCGCGAACGCCAAAGTCATCGCGGGCAATCGCTTGAAACGCCAATTGTTCGCTGTCGAGTACGACCTTGCGGCGGGGCAGGTTTTCGCCCATGACGTTGGGAGGTTGATCTTCTTCCGGAGTAATCTTCAGCGAGAACGGCTCTTTGCCCTTCAGTCCATGTTCGTCTTGCCAACTGATGTGTATCTCCTGCAGCGACGAAACTTCAAACGGCTCGATGCTTACATTTCCGCCAGAGAAAGTCCCCTTTCCCCCCTCGATGACGGCGGCGGCCAACGGACGATTCGCAGTGGCTGAGACCGATGCGTGGCTCCCCTCGACAACGGAGAGCGTTCCCCCACGAACATCCCGCTCGAGCGGGGTTTTTTGCTTGAGATAGTCAGGCAGTTTCACTTCGGCAGTCAGTGCAGTCAGTTCAGGCCGCAGCTTTGGCTCGATGCGCACTGTTTGCGACCAATCGCCGATTTTGACTAGCAAGGTTCCTGGTTGAATCAATGGAGGTCCTGTCCAGGTGTAAGCCGAGTCAGTGCGCGTGCTGGTCACAGGAGGCTGTGAGCCGAATTGAAAGCTAGCCTCGGCCGGCCTCCACTTTGTTTCGTCACGTAGTTGCCATGCGACAGAGAACGGCTCGCCGTGGGCGACAATCAGCGTGCTTGGTTGAGGCTCAACATTGGTGAACGTATAGCGGGGGACCGTTTTCCAAGGCACGAGAAATCGGTGCCAGGCATTTCCAGCCGCAGCCGGAAACAGAAGAGCGAGCAGGAGTGCCCCTGCCGCACCACTTGCAGCGAGTGCACCCCAAAACTTGAGCCTAGCTGGAGGAGCGCCAACCGAGAGGTCGCGTTCCCCAGCAGTTTGGGCGCCTTGCTGGATGGCGGCAAGGCAGAGTGCCGGTGAGCGCTGCTGCTCGGCAGTGTTGTCTGCCAGTTCGATGACCCCCAGTAACTGATCCCCCAAGGTCGGCAACTTGCGGGCCAGTAGGCGAGCCAATTGATCGTTTCTGCGACGTAGCCAGACCCAACGATGTAGGTAGAACGGGATAAACCCACAGCCGACCGCTGCCAAGAGTGTCAGTAGAGCTCGTATAGGCGCAGGCACATCGAACATGCGGTCTAAGAGAAACACGCAAAGATACGCACCCAGCAATGCGCTTAGTGCAATGCCCCCTGCTTCGAGCATTTTGCTGGTCCATACATGGCGGCGGAAAGCCAGCAGTTGGGTTTCTAGAGAACGAGGCATCCCCACTCGATTATTGCTTTCGATACGGCTCATGTTCGTCCCCCAAATGTGAATCCTAAAAAGAACCCTGTTTGTAAAGTGTGGTCCGATCAGAACGTTAGCGCCCTTATAGTTATACCAGCCCCACGGCTTTGCGAGCTATCCAAAATGCCCCCAGCAGGCAAACCATCGTCCCCAGAGTCAACGGATGTCGCCAGATTTGTAGGCGACGAACGGCGGGCGGGGGTTCCGGCAAAGTGGCAAAATACTCGATGATTTCACTCGGATCGACCTTCGTGAGTGACTGGCCTCCAGTGACACGGGCAAGCTCGGCCATTACCTCTGGCAATGCCGGTCGGCCTACAGGCTCGATGGCGGCTCCTTGGACAAAAAACGTGGTTTCAAAGACCGCACCAGTTTCCTGGCAGGAGAGCACGAGACGGTGTGTTCCCGGCTCTGCGGTGGTAAATTGAGCCGTGAAGGCTCCCCACTCGTCACTACGGGAAGTGAATCGCACCGTATGCGATTTTCCCGAGGGGGCAGAAATGCGGGCTGACACGGTTCCCTGTGAGAGCGGTTCACCGGACGTGTCCATTACGTTGGCGTTGAAGGTAATCGTATGCCGGAGAGGCGGCTGGTCCGGGGAATAATAGAGCCGCATTGTTTCCCCTTCGGCCATGTTGCGCTGATAGGCCATCCAGCGCACCACCTGACCCCAGAAGCGGTAGTGGTACTTGTCTTCCACTCCCTTACGCCAACGCCAGGCACCATCGGTCCCCATGAAGAGGACTTTGCCCGTGCCGAAAGTTTGAGTCACTAGCAGAGGGAGTCTTCCGTATTGGTTCGAGGCATCCCGATGGACACAGAGCACCTCGCTCCCCGCCTTGGCCCGTAGTACTGGGGCATACCACTGAAACCCCGGCAGCGCGTCCCACACTTCTGCGTTATCCTGTTGCACGTCGGCTAATCGTGTCAACAAACTGCGGCGTCCTGATTCGGTGAGTTCAAACTGATTGGGAAGTCGCGATCCCCAACCGCCGGGCTGCGAATCATCCAAGACGACAGGGTAGAGGTCCTTGAGTCGAGTATCCAGCAATGTAAACTGCCGTCCTTGCCAACCCGGCATAAACACTAACCCGCTCGCCTGTTGCTCGACCAGTCCACGCAGCAGTCGGCACTGCTCATCAGTAAGCTGTCCCTCTTCGCAGCCGACGTCCCCCAAGAAGACCACATCGTACTTTGCCAGTTCGTCGAGTCCGGTGGGGAATTCCTTGATGTAGTCTTTGTTTCCACCGCCGGGTTTGCTCAGCCCCGGATGGAACAGCAGGCACGAAACATCGACACCCGAATCGCGCGAAAGGGCGTTTCGCAGGTAGCGATATTCCCATCGAGGATACGACTCGATGATCAAGACCCGGAGCTTTTCCTCACGAATCGAGATCGGTGCCGTGAGTTGATTGTTGTCCGGGAGTACTTCGTTCGGCTGGCGAGGAATCTCGAGAGACACCGTTGTGTCGCCAATTTCATTTGGCTTCCAGATCACCGCATCTGTGGTGCGACCATTGGCAGCGATGCGAACTTCTTTGGTGATTTCGTCCCCATCGCCAGTTTTGAGTATCACCGTGGCAAGTTGCTCACGGGGGAGCGAACTGTCAATGGTGAATGGAATACGCACGCTCTTACCAGCTACGCCAAACGTAGGTGCATCGAGACTCACCAGTTCCACATCAGGAAGCCGCTCCCGCGAACCCACCGTGAGGGTCATCAGGGGAATCTCTTTCATTCGCATACGAGTGGCCGCGTCCACCGGGGGTGGACCCTCGTTCCAATCTCCGTCGGAAGCGAGCACTACCCCCGCAAGTCGCGCGGACTGGTCGATCGCATCGACAATGGGTTGATACAAATTTGTGCCAAGACCCGACTTCGGGGACGCAAAAGGGAGAATCACCACCTCATACCGCTCGCTGAGCTGCGACCAGGCCGACTGGCTCACGAGCGGGGCAACTGCAGTACGGCGTGTAATGGGCGTGCCGTTATCTTGCTCGTCAAGTACGTCGCGAGTCTCCATACTAGCCGAGTCGTCCCACAAGACCACAATCGCTGGTTTGTCTGTGGGCACAAACTCCTCGATCCATTCGGGTTGATTCAAGAGAAGTCCGGCGAAAAGCACGATTGCCAGTCGCAAGAATTCCAAGGTTGCGATAGAAGGTCTCATGCCACTTCTGCGCCAGGAGATGACACCGATCACGGCAGTCGCCATGAAAGCCAAGAGCGTGAAGGCGATACTCCAAGGAGTCCACATTAGGGTGAAATGGCCGGTGCTGTTCATGCCACTGCCCGCCCCTTTGCCAGATCACTCGAGGCTAAATTCGCTGTTGCCGGTCGTCGCTTGGGGAGACAGAGCGCGGCTTCCCCGACCAGAGCTACGATCATCCCGATGAGAAACAGCCGCCAGATTTCACGAGTTAATCCTGCCAAGGAATCGACACGGTCGGCGACGCGGTCGTACTCAAGCCCCTCGAACAGGCCATCCACTCGTTCGTCGGCGAGCACTGCCGCGGCATCTTCAGATGTACTGCGATTGACGGCGACCAAGCGTTCGTCCAATGAATAGACCCCCGCCTGGAACGCGGCTTCGGTGGAGAGGGCTTCGGAATCACCAGCTAGTTTCTGCCACTTGCTCGTATCCATTGAGCCAACACCAGCCACGCGCTGCTGCGTAGCGACGAGTCGCTCAGCACCTCCTGCGATCGCTCTTTGGACGGCGGCATATAGCACTATGCCGTCCGATGCTAAGGTCGAGTCTCCAGGCAAGACGGTGGTAGCACAAAAGTAGGCGGCTCCGCTGCCAATATCGCGGCGTGCCCACAAGGGAGCGCCATCGGGAAACGTGGCCAGCGGTGTTGTTTCACCTTTCGGTGTGCAATAGCGGTAAATTGCCAATTCGCCAACGGGAAGTGCCGCCCCGTCGAGTGTGCGGGAGAGCAAGTCCTGATCACCTCGCCAATTGGCGACCGCTAACGGTTCGGCTGGTTCTGTCCATGCCTGCCATTCGACGTCAAACAAATTCGCATCGGTTGGATTGGCAGGCGGGAAGAAAACCACTGATCCACCATGTTCAACGAATGATTGCAAAGCAGCCGCGATCCTGCCGGAAGGGAGAGGGGCTTGCCACAGCACCAGGGAATTTTCTTCCCAAGGCAAAGTGGCTATTTGGTCGGGTCCCAGCACGACTGCTTCGCTCTCGACCCCCGGCGCTGCCGCGATGGAAGCTGCCAATTGCAAAGGGCGAACAAGCGCCGGATTTTCAGCAACGATTGCTGTGCGTCGGATGGGGGGATCGGAGTATACAAAGTAAAACTGGTTATCTGCCGGGTTGGCATCGGCGGGAAGTGAGACAATGCCCCAACCTTGGACTCTCTCGGAAGTGAGCGGCAAGGGGTGGTTTTCAACCGTGCTCTCCAATCCGGATAGTTCGACGCTCAGCTCGCTCCGAGCACCGTCGATTTCAAACTGGACGGGCACACGAATCGTGTTGTCATCCCCGCTACGTGTGATGGTCAGCGAAAGGAGCACCTCGCTTCCCTGACGGGTCTTTTGTCGCTCGACTTTGGTCACTCGTAGAGCCAAATTTGCGGGGGCGGCCTCAGGGTAGGCTAGCAGATGGAACCGCACTCCTTGGGGGAATTCCTGAAAACTGTCACGCAGGATGCTCCACTCGCCCCCTTCGGCGTCCCAATCGTTTGCGCGGAGATCTGAGCAGATCCAAATCTCGGTCTGGCCAGCATGGTTTGCTTGCATGTAGTCATGGGCGGCGCGCAATAGTGCTGGCAAATCTGCGGCGGCGCTCGCCGAGCCTGTTTGTGGGGCTGTTCGTAAACGTTTGGGGGCTTCCAATTCCTGAGGAGTGAGGCTCACGCTATCGATCAGTACCCAACGCGAAGAGCCGACCGATTCCAAGGCACTTGCAATTTGATCCACTCCGCGCTGGAGCTTTGAACTGGCGACCTGCTTACCGCGCTGTTGCATGCTGGGAGATCGATCCACGAGAATAATCGTGGTGTCGGCTCGACCTCCGGCAGCCAGACCCAACCGACCACTCGCCAGCGGACGACTTACCGCCAGCACCAACCCCACGATTGCCAGAGTTCGTAGGGCCAGAATCAGCCATTGACGAATGCGAGCGTAACCGCGGGACATGCGATTGGCTTCGAGCAGGAACCGCATCGCTCCCCAGTCAAGCGTTTGGAAACGGCGCTGGTTGATCAAGTGAATCAGGATCGGCAAGGCCGCCAAGGGGAGCGCGGCCAGCATCCACGGTTCGAGAAAGCTCATCGCACTCCTCCACTGCGAGTGCGACCAACCAGAAAATGCGTCAGGGTTCGCTCGTAGTCATCTGCCATACTTACTCGGTGATAGTCAACCGCCGTTTCGATGGAGACTTGCTTTACCAGTTCCAAGTAACGGCCCAAGGCAGTATGGTAGCGGTCGGCAATCTCATTGGGCTCTGCAAAGACAGCGGTGCCTCCCTCCATATCGAGAAATCGCATCGGCCGTTGGAAGGAAAACTGAAGTTCTTGGGGGTCGAGCAAATGAAACAAGGTCAGATCGTGTTTGCGAAAACGAAAGTGTTCAAAGCACTCCTTCAATTCTTTCGGATCGACGAACAGGTCGGAGATTACGATGAAAAGGGCTCTTTGAGCGGTCGTCTCGGCCAGTTCGTGAAGCGTGCCGACCAACTGCGTGGGCCCCGCTGATTCGACTTGCTCAATTTGGTCAAATAGCTCTGCCAAGTGGGCCGGATTGCGGCGAGGTGGCAATGATCTCACCACGCCTTTTGCCACACAAGCCAAACCTGCAGCGTCTCCTTGCTGGACTGCCAGATATGCCAGCGCTCCAGCTAATTTCTTGGCATAGGCCAGTTTACTGACACCAGTCGAGCCGAATCCCATCGAGCCGCTTGTGTCGACCACCAAGCAACACCGCAGATTGGTGTCAGCTTCGAACTCTTTCACATAGTGCCGGTCACTGCGACCATAGGCTCGCCAGTCGAGACGCCGTAGATCGTCTCCTGGGACATATTTGCGATACTCAGCAAACTCGACACTCGCGCCTCGGTGAGGGCTTGCGTGGCGTCCTGACACTTTCCCTAACATGGGCCGCCTAGCCAGGAAGGGAACACTCCCCAGTCGAGACAACACGGCGGGTTCCAAAAAGCTGCGGATTTTGTGTTCGGAACTCATATAAATTCCAGGGCCAAATCATCAAAAACTGCCCTCGAGGTGACAGTCGACATCCGACTCTACTCAACAGACTCGGAAAGCAACCTAGCGATGATGTCTTTAGGCCCAACCCCCTCGGCTTGTGCAGCAAAGGTCGTGATCAATCGATGTGTAAGAACCGGAAGTGCAACTTCCTGTACATCTTCCAGCCTTACCATATAACTGCCAAGCAGCGCTGCGCGAGCGCGCCCAGCTAGGATTAGGTTCTGCACAGCACGTGGACCGGCACCCCATGCTACTAGCGGCTTGAGCCATTCGGGAGCAGAGGGATCCGATGGGCGCGTCTTGCGAACTAACTGGGCTGCATAAGAGTAAATGTGATCAGGCGCAGGAATCCGACGAACAAGTTGCTGATGAGCGATTACCTCTTCAGCGTGCAGTAGATGATTCAACTCAGGAAGCTCCTCGCCTGTGGTCGTACGTGCGATTTCAATTTCTTCAGACTCTGAGGGGTAGTCCAATTCGATCAGGAACATGAATCGGTCCAACTGCGCTTCCGGCAATGGATATGTTCCTTCTTGTTCGACAGGATTCTGCGTCGCCAAAACTAGAAATGGCGGGGGCAAAATGAATTGCTTCCCGATGACTGTTACCCGCCGCTCTTGCATCGCCTCCAGGAGTGCGGCCTGCGTCTTTGGCGGGGCGCGATTAATTTCATCCGCTAAGACAATATTGGCAAAGATGGGTCCATGCACAAACTCGAATTCGCGGCGGCCGCCCTGTTGATCTTGGAGGATGTCCGTGCCAGTGATGTCCATTGGCATCAAGTCAGGTGTAAATTGAATGCGGCTAAAATCCAAGGACATCGTTTCGGCCAGCTTGCTCACCAGCAGCGTCTTGGCCAGTCCCGGCACTCCCATCAAGAGTGCATGTCCTCGGGCAAAGAGGCAGATTGCCATCTGTTCGATCACGCCATGCTGGCCGACGATCACTCGGCCCAACTCTTTCCTCAACCGAGAGTAAAGCTCCCGCAATTGATCAATTGCTTGAACATCACGATCCTCCAGAGTCTCGCCAGTCTGTAAAATCTCCGCTTGCGACATATTAATCTCCTCTGTTTCCGCGATGAGCTAGCCACAGGGTATTCGCCGGGGCAAGTTAAGTATTGTGTGTCGAATTGGCAAAATCAATGCATTTCAACAGATTATTGTGCTCAAGTTTAGCGGACTCTTTTTCTCAAAAAGGTTGAACTATGGTCCCGTTCTGTCGCTAACTGGAAGAGTCTGAAGAGCATTCGGCAGGTCCTATGGAGGGGAGCCTGGTAGTGCTCATTATTCGGAAAATATATCAAGAGAGAAGCTCAAGCGGTTCTTCGAGGAGTCCAGTTCGGGCTTACGCTGCCGCTTGGAGACGCTTGCTTTGATTTGGTCGGTGTTGGACTGGGACAACGAACGCATCACAGTACGGTGAGTGAAGACGGCCCACCACGAAGAGAAAGAAACGCGAGTGATTCCAATGTACCCCGAATTGCGAGAGAATCTCGATTTGGCTTACTTCGATCCAGCTAATGAGGGGAGCAGTACGTGATAGCACGTCATCGGAATGCCAATCATCGCGACAGACTGATAAAGATCATCAAGCGAGCTGGGCTGACACCTTGGCCGAAGCTATTCCAGAATCTGAGTGCAAGCTGGGCGACTGAATTTGCTTCTGAATATCCTGCCCACGTCGCCGCCGAGTGGAGTGGTTACTCTGAACGGATCGCCAAAGAGCATAATTGGCGAGTGACCGATGCCGACTTTGCCAAGGCCACAGAACAGTGCAAGCAGAAACCAGCGGTAACGGGTGGAATTGAGGGGGAAGGCGAAACTTCCGCTTCTGCTATTACCGCTGTTTACCCCCCTTTTTTTATACTAATTATTTTGCATTAGTGGGCGATGAGGGACTCGAACCCCCGACATCCACGTTGTAAGCGTGGCGCTCTAACCAACTGAGCTAATCGCCCTTGACCTATCATTTGGCAACCCATCGATGGTATCTTTTGCGGTGGGGGGTTGTCTAGGGCCTGTGATTGGCTGGCAGAAGAGAAGTGAATTAGTGATCGAACTCATTGCAGCGTTGATTCTGGCGATTCATCTGTTATCCATGAATCTGGCTAGTGCTGGGCCGCTCTGCTATCTGTGGCTCAAAGGTGGTGGAGAGTCGGAAACCATATCGCGACTGCGGATGATGCGGTGGTCAGTGGTGGCTTTGCTGCTGGGGATGGTAACTGGAGTTTTGCTCTGGATGATCATTCCCGGTGAGGGTTTGTCTCAGGCTCTGGCCAGGTTTCCGGTGCGGGCGTACTGCTTTGCTGCTGCTGAGTTGGTGTTCTCGCTGGTTTGCCTGCTGCCGCTGGCGCTGGATTGGAATTTTCTTCGGCACAGATCATGGTTGGGGAAATTGCTGGCCCTCTTGTCGGCGACCAACTTGCTGTACCATTTCCCCCCATTGATGGCAATCATTGGGCAACTTGCAGCAAACCCTCAATGGACAGCAGAGGCTGTCCTTGATCGTCCAACCCTTCTCAGTTTGATGACGCAGGGACATGTGTTGGCATTGTCGTTTCACTTTGGTCTATCTTCCTTGGCTGTGGCAGCGATTGCTACACTGTCCATGATCACCGCGGAGACTGCAGATTTATCGCCTCAGCAGAGCAAAACAATTCGTAAGGCGGGGCTTGTAGCATTGCTCTCAACTCTGCTGCAGATCCCGGTTGGGATCTGGCTTTTGGCTAGCACTTCAGTTGCGACTCGCGGCGCATTGATGGGTGATAGCCTAGCGGCTACGCTAGTTTTTGTGGCTGCACTTTCTGGAACTCTGCTTCTTCTTCAAAGGCTGGTCAGTATTGTGCTGGGAGATTACGAACGAAAAACTCTTCGCGGAGCGGGTTGGCTTGTGCTGGTAGTCATCTTGTTGATGACTTGCGCACTTCGCTGGTCACGGCCTGCAGTCCCGAAAGCTCTAAACACGATCAGCCCCGTGAATATCCACGGGGCTGATCGATTGTCTGTGTTTGGCTCGTTTGAAGCCGAGTGCTAGGCGAAGACGGTGTAGGATTATTCCTCGGTTGTTTCGGGTTCCTTCTTGCAATCATCGAGAGAACCGCCCGGTAGCTTGCCTGACTTTATTAACTCGCCAAAAGTTGGGCTCTTGTCATCTCCTTCGACGGAGTGCATGTCGGCCACTTTCTTGAGAGCCTCGACAATCTTCTCTGGATTCTTGGCATCTTTCTTCTTATCGAGCAAAGGCACCAAGAGCTGGCCATAAGGATTGTGATGCTTACGAAGTTTACCTTGATGACAGACCCAACACTTGGCTGCTTTTACCTCGAGAGCCCAATCGCTCTCCTTGTCATCACCGACGTAAAGATTGACAAATTCTTTTTGAAATTGCAGAACAGCCTGGGCGGGCTGCACAACACTGGCTGTAAACAAAAGGGCCAACATACTCAAAACAAGGCGATAGTGCATGGGATGCAAACCTCTTAATCGGGGGTGGCAAGAATCTCTTGGGTAACAAATAGGTCGCTGTAGTGTGATTAAGTAGTAGAAATCGCTGGTGGGGGGTTGTCAAGGAATGACTTCATTTACTATTAACATTCAGTTCGCGTGGTTCGGAGAGGCTAGGCCATGTGCTTTACTACCGCATCGCCAAACTCACTGCACTTCAGGAGTGTGGCCCCGTCCATTAGTCTCTCGAAATCGTAGGTGACTGTTTTGGCGCTGATCGCTCCGTTGAGGCCACGGATGATGAGGTCTGCCGCTTCGGTCCAGCCGAGATAGCGGAACATCATCTCTCCGGAGAGGATCACCGAGCCAGGGTTCACCTTATCTTGTCCGGCGTATTTGGGGGCTGTGCCGTGAGTTGCCTCGAAAATGGCGTGTCCCGTTTGGTAGTTAACATTTCCCCCCGGTGCGATGCCTATGCCACCGACGCAGGCGGCGAGCGCATCGCTGATATAATCTCCGTTGAGATTGAGAGTGGCGATCACGTCGTAGTCTTCTGGGCGAGTGAGGATCTGCTGCAGCATTGCATCGGCGATCACATCCTTAATTACGATTCCAGCACCCGGCTTGCCTTCAGGGATTTGGCACCAGGGACCGCCATCTACCTCTTTGGCGCCGAAATGAACTTGCGCGCATTCGTAGCCCCAATCACGGAAGCCACCTTCAGTGAACTTCATGATGTTGCCTTTGTGGACCAGAGTAACGGAGCGGCGCCCGTTAGCGATGGCATATTGAATCGCGGCCTGAACGAGACGGGTCGTGCCTTCCTTGCTTACAGGCTTGATGCCGATGCCAACCGAATCAGGGAAACGAACTTTCTTCCAGCGCTCGGGGAAGGCCTCGGAGAATATCTTGCAGAACTGCCGGCAATCATCGCTACCTGCTTGGAACTCGATCCCAGCATAGATGTCCTCGGTGTTCTCACGGAAGATGACCATGTCGGTCTTCTCCGGTGCTTTCACGGGAGACGGAACACCCGTGAAGTACTGGACAGGCCGGAGACAGACATAAAGGTCCAGAATTTGGCGAAGGGCAACGTTCAATGACCTGATTCCGCCACCCACAGGGGTCGTGAGTGGGCCTTTTATACCTACCAGCAGAGTGCGGAATGCATCAAGTGTCTCGTCCGGTAGCCAACTCCCGACGGAATTGAATGCCTTCTCGCCCGCCAGGACCTCTTTCCACTCGATTCGGCGGTTTCCATCAAAGGCTTTTTCGACGGCTGCATCGAAAACCCGCTGACTGGCCCGCCAGATATCGGGGCCGATGCCATCTCCTTCGATGAAAGGGATAATCGGTTGGTCGGGGACTATGAGGCAATCTCCGTCTTTCTTAATCGTTTGGCCCGATTTGTCTGCGGTCATTATTTCACTTTCTCTGATATCGTGCGAATACGGGCCCTTTCCGACTGTCGGACAACCCTGGCAAGTAGACGCCGATTTTCGGCCCAATCCTACCAACCCGTCAATGGGCTCAGCTACCCCTTAAGCCTCAAAGCTAGTTGTTTATGATTTGATAGACTCATATACTCCACTACATTGCCAATTCTGATCGTTTCTATTCCGAATCATTCAAAGGAATTTATCTATGCCCCATTCATCTAATCGTCGTGATTTCTTGTCCACAGTGTCCCTGGTCGGGGCGGGAGCCGCTTTCGGGGGATTATCAACTTCACTTTTGCATGCCGCAGAGGAATCCTCCATGCCCTTTAAGATATCCGTTGCTGAATACTCGTTGCACAAGATGATCGGGAAGGGTGAGCTCGATCCGCGAGATTTCGGACCATTCTGCAAGGAACATTTCGACGTGGACGCCGTCGAGTATTGGATGGGGCCCTTTGCCGACAAGGCCCAGGACTTGGCCTACATGGACGAAATGCACCAGAAAAGCGAGGATGCGGGGGTAAAGGGCCTGCTGATTATGTGCGATATCCCCAATGGTGAGGGGGATTTGGGGAACCCTGATGCCGCCAAACGACAGCTAGCAGTTGCCAAGCACCATGAGTGGGTTGATGCGGCGAAACAGATGGGGTGTCATTCGATCCGTGTAAACGCTCGCTCCCAGGGCTCGCCGGAAGAACAGGCCAAGCTAGCAGCCGATGGACTGCGAAAACTAAGCGAATACGCCGCCCCACAGGATATCAACGTGATCGTCGAGAATCATGGCGGACTCTCCTCGGACGGGACTTGGCTTGCGGGAGTCATTCGATCGGTAAACCTGCCAAATTGCGGCACACTCCCGGATTTTGGCAATTTTCAGACCAGCCCAGGGGTGTGGTACGACAAATATAAAGGTGTCGAGGAATTGATGCCGTATGCCAAGGCGGTGAGTGCGAAGTCGCATATCTTTGATGAAGACGGAAATGAGTCTGAAATCGATTACCTGCAGATGATGAAGATCGTAACGGATGCCGGCTACCACGGTTATGTCGGTATCGAGTGGGAAGGGGCAAAGCCAGAATCCGAAGTCGAAGGGGTCTTGTTGACCAAGCGATTGCTCGAGCGGGTCCGTGATCAAATAACTTGAGCGAAAAATTAGAAAAAAACGATACTTTTCCCGGGCGGCCCTAAGGCCGCCTTTTTTCATGGGTTTTGAGCATGATTCCATGATTTATTCGCAATACTGAAAGTACTCCCGCGAAGTGGACACCTGACAAAAGCGGAAGTCCAGTGGTGCCTATTTATTAAGCAGACCGGCAAAACGCCCGTGATGCAGGGACTGCCCTAAAATAGGCAGCCCACCGGAATCGACGTAAGTGCAAGCAGTGCAAGGGTCTACGTGATTCATTTGATCGCTAGCTGATACTGGGAGCAAACACGGAGGCCGCAGCGGCCATTCACACGGAAACCCTGCAAGAAAGCGTAAGGAGACACTTATCGTGCTAGCCCAAGCTCAAGAAACCTATCGGGAAGTTTTGCAAGTCGCCGACAATCTTTATCGTCAAGAACCAGATTGGGTGACATTCTTTCGCGAAGTTCTCGGTATCGATGGTATTGTTCGTACTCGATTCCCTTCCTTTGAAGAGCTCACCAAGTTTGAGCAAACGGACGAGTTTGATCGTATTCAAAAGATGCTGGTCAAGCTTCGTGAAAAGAGAAATTCTGCAGATCCCGAGACCGAACCAACCCGCGTGATTACCGTACGGTTGCCCAAAAGCATGCACGAGTATCTCCGGACGGAGGCGCATGACCTGCGTACCAGCATGAATAAGCTGTGTATTTCCAAGCTATTGCAGGTCATTGGCGAGGAAATGATCCCCAATGAGCGGTCTGGCAATTCCAAGGAAACACCTCAAGCCGCTGCACAGACCAGTCAGCCCCGTCCAGTGGTCAACAATAATGTTCACCTTGGTGGTACGTCGCAGCAGCCGCAGATTCCACAGTCCGGGTATCAGCCAACGGCGAACAATCACCAGCCGCAAACGATTCCGATGCCTTTCAAGCCGGTGCAACCCCGTTTCTAACCAGAAACTTACGAAATACTCTTACGCTTGCAGCGTTGCAGCACAAAGGTCTAATGGGCACATTCAGAAACCGCCCCGGCCGAGTCTATCGGTCGGGGCGGTTTTCTTCGTAAAATCCAGAGAGGACCAATAAGCCGGGTTCTGTGATCCGCCTTGGCGGATTGGTGGCCATTCCTCTACGACCACGGTTGCCCGTGACCTCCAGCGGCCTACCCGGAAGTCGTAACGAGTCGGACCGACTCTGCTTCCTGTTTGGCCTTGCACCGGGTGGGGTTTACCAAGCCAAACGGGTCACCCCATCTGCTGGTGCGCTCTTACCGCACCATTTCACCCTTACCTGTGAAGCCGAGAGCTCCCATCGGCGGTATCTTTTCTGTGGCACTTTCCCTAGTCTCGCGACCGGTGGGCGTTACCCACCACCCTATCCTCTGGTGCCCGGACTTTCCTCCCGTTCGCGCTAGGCGAACCGGCGGCCACCCGGTCCTCTCCAGGAATAACTATCATAGCGTGTAAATTCTGCGCGGCGTAGGACCCGGACAATTTGTCATATTGGCGGTCATCGCAGGATATCACTGGCTCAATCGACTTCCGAATAGTCCAAGGACTGATAGGTTTTGACCTCTCGCCTTTTCTCACTAGAATGAAGTGAGAGGAAGGTATTCGCCAATTGTTTGCCCCCCCCGGATTGAGGTATTCACTTTAGGCGAACAAGCTGCGATGCTATCAAGAGTGGTTTATTTACTTTGTATTAAGTCCGAAAACAGAGAACAGAAAAAATGTCGAGCAAAATGAAAGATCGGATCGCCGCATTGACTCCGCGTCAATTGGAGGTAGTGCGATTGGTTAGTTTAGGGTGTATTGTGGAAGAAATCGCCTACATCCTGGATTTGGCAGTTAGCACGGTAGACAATCATAAAGCCGCTGCGATGAAGACGTTGGGAACTGACAAGGCGACTTTGCTGACTCGGCTTGCCATCAAGTACAAGATCAGCCCTTTGGAAGATAAGCTGACCCGTTCAGAAAAGCGCAAAAGCGGCCGTAGCAACGACGGTTGGAACTAGGATTTGCACGCGCTGCTTTCCGCAACTGGGGCGAGAAATTTACGCTATCTTGGCGGTGTTTCGATCGGTCGAAATTTCTGCAATTCCGCCCCTTTAGTTGTAGATGCTGCAAAACCTTTGTAGTGCTGCGCGTTGAAAACAGCCCATTCCTGTAAAGATTTGCCGGTTAGGCAAATTAGTCATCCAGTTTTGGGAGGAAATGCCGCTTAGATCTGTTTGGCATCAAATTCGCACTAATTTCGCATGAGATGCTTGAGACGCATCTCAGGTGGTGGACGGAAATAACCATTCTTCTAGCTATTAAGGAGACTTCTAATGCTTAGCCCAGTCTTACTCTTTGCTTGTGGCGGATTCGTACTCTATTGCACCCTCGACATACTTCGTTCTGTGTCGGGTGCTCCTTATGAAAGCAAGTAAGCTCAATGCGAAATCAAACGCGGCCTCTGCCGTGTTGATTATCATGGGTTCATGCCTCATCCTGCACAACTTCCGATCGAAACTTTGCTGAAAGAATGCGAGTTTCGCAGGACGAGGCGATCAGGACCCGGCGGCCAACATCGCAATAAGGTTGAGACTGCGGTCGTAGTCGAACATTGTCCTACGCGAATTCGAGCCGAGGCATCCGAACGGCGCAGCCAATCGCTGAATCGAGAGACGGCCATTCAGCGCCTGCGCGTTCAACTGGCCCTCCAAGTGCGCACTTCTACTTTGGTGTATTCCAGTGATTCCATGCCTAGCCAGCTGTGGAAGAGTCGGGTTGTTGGGAACAGGCTCGCTGTGAATGTAGCCCATGAGGATTTTCCCGCACTTCTTGCCGAAGCATTGGATACATTGGCTTTCCAAGAATTCGATCTCCCAGCCTCAGCGGTTTCGCTTGGCATCTCTAGTTCACAACTGGTGAAACTTCTCAAATTGGAGCCGGCAGCTCTGCTTTCAGTGAATCGACACAGGAATGGACGGGGTTTGCTAGATCTTCGCTAAGTCCAGTCCAAAGCAATCGTATCGCCTCGTCAGATCGAAGCCCCTGCCTTACAATGCGAAGAAATCGTCCCGCGTACAAATTCCTCGCTCAAGGCAAGCTATGGTTACGGTTCTGTTCGATATAGACGGCACATTGATTCAAACTGGTGGAGCGGGACAGAGAGCATTTGCAGAGACGTTTAGCTCGCTGTTTGGCATCGAGAAGATATCTAGCGAAGTACGTTTCGCTGGTCGCAGCGATCGCGCCATAGTTGAAGATCTCATGGAGGCTCATGGAGTTGCCGTTAACAGTGACAACTGGAATCGATTTATCGAAGCCATGGTGCCTCGTCTAGTCGAGATGCTTCCTTTGTGTCAGGGGACCATCTTGCCGGGTGTCGTCGAACTGCTTGATGAGTTGGAAAAATCGGAGCATGTGGCAACAGGACTTCTGACCGGAAACATTGCAGCAGGAGCGCGTGCCAAGCTATCGCACTACCAACTCTGGCAGCGATTCGCTTTCGGAGGTTATGGCGATCACTGCACAAACCGGAACGATATCGCAGCGGCCGCTCTCGCGGCTGCCCAATCCCATGTCGCTCAACATCGGACAGGCAATTCTCAAGAGCGAAGCAGCGATACAGAACTTGTCTTTGTAATCGGCGACACTCCAGCGGACGTCGAGTGTGCCCGTAGTATTGGCGCTTGTGCTATCGCGGTGCTTACTGGAGGCGCGTCCCGCGAGCAGCTCTTAGCGACCAAGCCTGACTTGTTGCTAAATGATCTCACGGAAGTCGATGATTTCTTACTGCAAATCAATGCGGCCGTTGCTTGAGTTAATCGCAGTAAAACTCGCAAGGATAAACTGTGCAGCCCACGCCAACTTCGATAGCATGCGACAGTCTAACGAATCGCAAAGATTGGTCCTTTGCTGAACGGCATGGTCTTTTGTTGGTCGGCATTTCGCCAATAGTGGCGAATCTGATCGGCAGTGCATTCAACATCCTCTATAACCAACAGCAGATTTGGCCAATCCTCACCGAAGCTCAGCGTGAACGATTTGATCTCTGTTGGCAACTGTTTAATCTGTTTGTCTATCCGGTCGCCGTTGCTTGTTGGGCTGCGCCATTAATTTGGCTACGGAACATTCATCGTGCCATGCTCAGAGGAGAACAAGTTGATCAGGTAGCCCTGTCCGCTGCTCAGCGTACCGTCATCAATCTACCGTGGTGGATTCTGATCGTAGCCGGAGTCAGCTGGTTGGTGTGTATTCCAGTATTCCCGGCGGCATTGGCTACGGTGCCTGGCAAGCTTTCCCCGGCTGTGGTCTGGAATTTGGTGACTTCTTTCGTAACCGCCTCATTGATCGCCATCACACATAGTTTTTTTGCTGTCGAGTTGGTCAGTCAACGGACGCTTTATCCTGTGTTCTTCCAGCAAACGAGCCCTGCTCATGTTCCTGGTGCAGTTCCGTTAAATATCACTGCACGGGGAATACTGTGGGCATTGTCTGCCGTGGTGAGTCCCATTGTCTCGTTGGTGCTGCTGTTGGTTGTGCCTGATGCTAGTCATCAGACTCCTGGATTTGGTATCGCAGTCGGCCTGGTGGCGATTGCCTTTGGTCTCACGACAGCTTGGATGCTTGGCAAACTGGTAGCGGTCCCTGTGCGCCAACTAAAAGATGCCTCGCTTCGCGTCTCAGAGGGAGATCTCGACGTTCGGGTGAACTTGCAGAGGGCCGACGATTTTGGCCCATTGATCGATGGTTTCAATGGGATGGTTGAAGGCTTGCAGGAGCGGGAACGACTTCAGGAAACCTTTGGTCGCCACGTTGGCCAGGAGGCGGCTCGACAGATCTTGCAGCAAGGGGAAGGACTCGTTGGCAATGAACAAGAAATTACCGTCATGTTTGTCGACGTGCGGAATTTTACTGAGCATTCTTCGAAACATTCTCCACAGGAAGTGGTAGCTGCCCTAAATATCTTTTTTCGTGGTGCGGTTGAGACCATCGAAAACCACGGTGGAATGGTGAATAAATTTCTAGGCGATGGCTTTATGGCCCTCTTCGGAATTGGTGTCCAGCCGACCAATCACGCCCTGCAGGCAGTGACCGCAGCCCAGCAATTGTTTTGCTGTCTGGGAGATGTCACGAGCGAACTGGAATTGGCTGGCTGGCCAGGCCTCCAGATTGGGGTGGGCATAAATACCGGGCCTGCGATTGTCGGAAGCATTGGATCGCCCAAACGGCAGGAGTACACTGCTATCGGTGACACCGTGAATGTGGCGTCCCGAGTGGAATCTCTAACCAAAATCTTGGGGCATCGGCTGCTCATTACGGGGAATACCAAGAATCTTCTTCCAGCAGAAACTCCGTGCCTCCCCCTGCCGCCCCAAGCAGTAAAAGGTAAGGGAGTTCCAGTTCAAGTCTTTGGAATTGCCGAAGAATAGGCCCTTGTCGCCGAATTCCTGGCCTGTTCCGCATGATGCTTGCAACCGCTACGGATTACCTAAGTGGTCTTTGCGGAAAAAATAGGGCGACTGTTGCCTGCGCTACAAGCGTCTCTCGATAACTATCGCAGTGGTCCGATTGAACCTCCTGCGCTGGTTATCATGCAACTCCGGATTCTTGCTATCATCGTGATTTTTCCGCTTGCTGCGGTACTCGCCGGGTGTGCGTGCCCTTGCGCCAAGTGCGGGGTTCCTCGAACTCCTCATGCGCCTTGCATCCACGACCTGTGTGACTGCAACCAGGCTCCCCCTGACCTTGCCGCTGAGATTCCCCGTGCTGGAGAGTTGTTGCCCCTGCCAGCCCCCACGGAGACCTATCAATTACTTGACGCAGCAACTTGCCAATGCAACGCGGCTACAAACAATGCCGTAGCCAATATGGTCGAGCTCGAAAGCCATTGGGCTACGGTAATCATCGAGTGTGATACCAAATCCGTTCAAGAGAATTTCTGTCTTGACCGTGATCTTCTCTCGATTCATGCCTGTCAGCTTCGCAACGAATCGGCGGCCGTGGCACTTACAGCATATTATCAACTCGCCGGCCTCGAAGCCCAGCACCACTACCTACAACACGCCTCGAAAGAATCAGAGAAGACACTCGCACGAGTGCAAAACATGCGTGAATCGGGCATCGAACTCCCTGAGGGAATCGATCGCACGACGATTCTCAAGCAGATCAACCAAATGGAAGATCGACTCACGCAAATGGAGTATCTGAGACTTCAGCTCAATGGCCAACTGCATCAGTTGATTGGTTGCCCCATCAATGAGCACGCCTTCTATTGGCCAGCGATAGAATGGTATCCAGACATGACACCGGTCGATGCCGAATTAGAACTTGCGATGGGACTGCAAAATCGTCAAGACTTGCAGGGTCTGGAGCTGTTGCTGTGTAACCTGGAAAAGGTAACCCTCCCCGTTGCTCGTGCCGTATTACACTACGCCGATTCCACGGTTGGCTCGGCTGAGCCCCGTAGTGGTATTATCCACGCTCTGCGATGTTGCAAATGCAATGAGCATGAAGTTCCCGTTCGCTGCCGCCAGCTTGCTATTTTCTACGATGATACAGAAGACAAGGCGACGGCAGAGATTAAGAATGCAGTTTATAAAATCGGTCTCCAGCAGCACCGTGTTGTGATTGCACAGCAAACGGTTCTCGATCTACGTCAAAAGCTGGAAGACCTCACAAAGACTCGTGAGGTGAATGATGTTGCAGTATTCCAGCTCAGCAGTCTTCGTATCGAAATCGATCAAGCAGAGACCGAGCTCATTGAGCAAGTTATTGGATTAAAACTTGCTCAGGTTGAACTCAAAAAAGCAAAAGGGATGCTTGCCAATGAGTGTGGCTATGTGCCAAAACTGTGTCTCGAAGGATGCTGCAATGGGGCTTGCATGCGGTGTGAGGGAGGATTAGGTTTTGGCAGCCAATCCAGTACCTGCCGCAGTGGCTGCTCTAAACCGTCATCCCGCTGCGAATAGTCATCGACCGAGTGATTTAATTACGTGCGCTCCCCGCGCAGGGGGAGTGACGAATGCCGTTGCTTCGATGCCTGTCTGATCCCGATACTTTTTGCAGATTTCCTCGGCGATGTCGTTTGCACGCTCCGTTCTCACTAGGGTGACCGTTGATCCCCCGAATCCGCCCCCGGTCATTCGAGAACCGATTACGCCTGAATCGGTACCGAGCTCTCGGGCCGCTTCCACAAGTACATCGAGTTCCTCACAACTAACTTCGTAGTCGTCGCGAAGCGAATCATGGCTTCCGTACATGAGGGCACCAACATTCTTCCAATCACCAGCCGCAATTGCCTCGGCTGCCCGCGTAGTCCGTTCGATCTCGCTAATCACATGCCTGGCACGACGATAATGAACATCGTCCAAATTGTCTCGACTACGTTCCAAATCGGCGGCGGTCGCCTCGCGGAGAGAGGATACCTGGAGTATCTTGGCCGCCGCTTCACATTGCTGACGACGTTCGGCATATTCTCCTCCCGTGAGCTCATGCTTCACGTTGGTGTTCGTAATCAATACGGTCACGCTCGGATCGGTAAGCGGAACCATCTTCGTTTCTTGATTGCGGCAATCGAGCAACATGAGATGTCCAGCCTCGCAGAGTACGCTGCTGAACTGGTCCATGATGCCGCAAGGAACGCCAGCCCCCCGATGCTCGGCCTGTTGGCATAGTAGCCCCTTGGTCTTGGGGTCGAGCTTGCAGTCAGCAAGTTCCTCCAGAAAAGTAGCAGTGGCAACTTCCAACGCAGCACTGCTTGATAACCCGCTTCCGAGCGGAACCGTGGAATCGATCACGGCATCAAACGCTGGGGGCACCAATCCGTGCTCTGCTGCAGCGTCGAACACGCCGCGAATATACTTCGCCCACGTGGGGAGAGGCGGAGAATGCTCGCCGGCCAGGCAGATCGCCTCTTCTTCGTTCATCGTTGAGCTAAAAATACGGGCGGCGCGCGGACTTCGGCCCTCTTTGCACGCGTCGCCAGCCAAGACGGTGTAGCGGTCGATCGCCATCGGCAAGACAAAGCCGTCGTTGTAGTCCGTATGCTCCCCAATAATGTTCACCCGACCGGGGGCAGCCACCACAACGGTCGCAGGCCGGCCGAATCGCTCATGGAACGTCGACGCAGCACGCTGAGCGAGCTCCGCCAGAGATAGCTCATTCGTTGGATTTGTCTTGCTCATCGGCTTGGAGTTCCCGTAATTTGATATTCTTGAACCACACGTCGCTCTCGTGGTCTTGTAGTCCGAAGTACCCACTCCGAGCAAAATCCTTAATGGCACGTCGAAACTTATGCTCGGACCCATCAGCTCGCAGGCCCGGTTGGTCGAGTTCGTCGCAATTTAATTCGTTTACAAGTTGGCCGTTTACAGAAACAGAAATCATGGGACCTTCACAACGAACCAGCAGATTATTCCACTCGCCGGGTTCGCGAGTGGCGATAGTCGCGGGTGGGACCAGATCGTAAATCGCTCCAAAATCATGCAAACCCAATCCAGGAGGAGAGAATACTTGCACTTCCAGGCCAGTGAAAACAGGGTCGGCCAAATCTTCGATTCGTACAAACAGTCCAGAGTTGCACTCACCCGGAGGCATTTTGACGTCACAAGAAACTTCAAAGTCGCTGAACTCTTGATCGTAGACCAAAATGTAGCCACCAATACTATGGGTATTGATTGTGCCATCTTGAACTGCACCGTCCGCGATCGGCGCTCCATTATTGTTCTTCCAGTTTGCAAGGCTCTCACCATCGAACAAGAGTTGCCAACCGGCTGCTTCCTCGGCAGGGGTAAGTTGGTTATCCGCAGCCAAGGCTGGTGAATTCGCCAGGACGAGCAAGGTGACGGCCAGAACGGCATGTTGATGCCAATGGTATCGTGGGAACGACATGATAATACCCCAATTACAATCAATAAAGTGGACGAAGTGAGAAGCGGAATTTCTGCGATTTTAGCAGGTCTCACTTCCCTGCGTAAGGAGATAAACGCGTTGGCTTGGCCGACGCGCTCCGCTTGGACGAGCAGGACTCGTCGGCGCGTCGCGGCTAACAAAAGCGGTCAGGGCTTGAGTTTCTGGATTAGTGCCCACGCCTGATCAACATTTGTAATGCGGCTTTCTAACTGGGCATCGCGGACTGCTGTCAGTAGAGAGGCAAAATGAGGGCCTGGCTCCAGGCCATGGCTTACAAGATCGTCGCCATTCAGTAGTGGGGGTGGATTGAGTTGACTCTCAGGCAATGCTAGTTTTGCAATACAGTGTTGAACCCCAGCGTCCTTCGCACCGAAGACGGCTGTTCCCAACCTGATTAATTCATTTGCCCCCTCATGAACCAGTACGCGCTGCAATTGTGGCCAGGGAAGGGAAACTGCTTCGCTAACCATTTCCAGTGTTCTCACTAACCAGACCGACAGTTCTATCTGTTTGTTCGTCCAGCGAAATCTTCGGGCACAAGCGGCCACCTGATGGGGATTACACACCTTGTGAAGCAATGCTGCGAGAGCTGTTGAGAGGTTTTCCGTATCGAGCCTGTCAAGCACATCAAGGATCTCATGCCACGCGTGAGGGTTATCCTCCCCATAACTTGTTAACTCAGGTAATAAGGGTCGCAAAAGGCCGCTCTGCTCTAAAAGTTGGACCCCCACACTCCGGCGGGGATGGATGAGAATCCTCTCTAGCTCTGCACCGATTCGTTCGGCACTCACCACGGTCACCTCAGCTGCCATTTGCCGAATTGCGGCGAGTGTTTCTACTTCGATCTCAAAGTTGAATGTCGTTGCAAATCGCACGGCACGCAGCATCCGTAACTTGTCTTCGGCAAACCGGTCACGTGGATTGCCAATTGCGCGGATGATACCCGCGGCTAGGTCAGCCTGCCCGTTGACGTAGTCAATTACCTCGTCAGCAAGCGGATCGTAGAACAATCCGTTGATGGTAAAATCGCGGCGCTGGGCATCCTGTTCGGCCGTCGTGAAAACAACCGACTGGGGGTGACGACCATCAAGATAAGCCCCATCAGAGCGAAAAGTAGCCACCTCCACCGGTTCGCGGCCACGACCTGCGAGAATGCCGATCACTCCAAACGCCGCCCCAATGGCCAGGGTCTTACGCTTGCCAAAGAGAGCCTGAATCTCTGCGGGCCGCGCGTTGGTGGCAATGTCGTAGTCTTTTGGCACAAGCCCCAGCAATTGGTCCCGCACACACCCCCCGGCCCACATCGCCTCGTACCCAGCTTGGTGGAGCCGCTCGACAATTTGCAAGGCAAAATCACGTTGACTGGAGGGACGAGACATTGGGGTGCAGCAAACTTATAAAATGATTTTTGAAGAGCATAAGCAACCAATACTAGAAAAACATATCCAATCTCTGTTATCTCTGTTAGCTCATGTTCAAACAATATCTTAGTATCGAACCATTTGGGGATCGATCGCTTCGGCCCACCCGTCGATGCCTCCTGCGAGCGACTGCACCTTTGTAAATCCTTGCTCGCGCAAGAATTGGGACACCCGCTGGCTGCGGACTCCCAGGTGACAGTAAACAACCAAGTGGGATTGCTTGTGGCCTTCGATTTCGCTGACGCGTTCGACCAATTGACTCATGGGCAAGAGCGTCGCCCCGGGGAGTGCGACGAGAGCGTGCTCATCGGCCTCGCGGCAATCGACCAGCAGATGATCAGAGCCCGACTCTCGGAGCGACTGAAGTTCTGCACAGGAGATCTCAGGGGGGAGTGTTGCCATGGGTCGCTGCTTGTACTCTCAAACCGAACGCACAGGGATTGCCATCCTTGGGCGTTGGCGGGAAATCAAGAAAAACGCCATGGTGCGAAAGGTTCGCACCATGGCGTTGTAAAAATCAACGAAAGTGGTAAGCCCTACGGCAGTTCCACGACTTCGCCACCAGCCCGAGTAACCAAACGCACATAGACATTCGCATCAACGTCTTCGTTGATACTCTTGCCATGGGCATCGGCATAGGCATGCTGCACCGTGCCAGGATGACCGCTACTAGGGCCAAAAATCCGGTAGGCGACACCTCGATTGTGGGGATAATTAGTCTTGAAGTAGACATCGCCCGCCTCTTGAGGAGCATTAGTACCGGTGGCAGCAATACCACCCTTACTCTTGACGCTAGTGCCAACATTCAAGGCAGTGCGACCAGTGGTGCCTACAGGCCATCCCAACTGAGCTGGCGTATTGGACCCAGCGGTCGGTTGGATCTTCTGGATCTGCTGATTGGTGCCGGGATCTACAGCAACTACATACGCCGACAAGCCACTGATCCAGGATGCATAATTCTCTTCACGAGACTCTGCAAACAAGATCGTGTTGGCCGTACCATCGCGAATGCCCGCAAAGGTCACCCCCTTGGGACGCCTTCTCACTTCATAGATACTGACAGCATTACTCTCGGGAGCCGTGGTGATTGTGTTCTGGGCAAAAGCCAGGACACCATTGCCGGCCAACTGCTTAAACTTGTTAGCACCCGACATACTGTCAAACAACGTTCCTGTGGCGCCACCAGTGTCCATAGCCTGGCCAGTTCCATCTGTGTTGTAATGAGTCGAAGGAATAGCGACGTATGTACCGACAGCTACCTTATTCATACCAGTATAAGTACCAGTCTTGGCTTCATCGCTGCCAGGATAGCTCGGGCACATCATAGCTTCGATCTTCTGTTGATAAGCATAAGCCGATTCGCCTGCAGTGGGCGCCCTACCCAAAACATTCACACTTTGAGCCTCGTTAGTACCGAAGGGGCCTGCCTTGAGTTGGGCCGAACCTTTCGCACCAGTGACTGGAATTCCCAATGTCGGACCCGTAGGAAGTGTCGCTTCGCGAACCCGAGTGTAGAGGGTGTTTTGTTCCATGTCTGGCAAGATCTGAAATAACCAACTGTAGTGGTCCTGCGTCGTACCAGCCTTGGGGGCAGTGATCGTATTGCTGCGGAAGAAAGCAGTCGAAGCCAAGGGGAACTCTTCGCTCTTCTTATCCGCATAGTTGTGGATTGCCAGCGAGAGCTGCTTGATGTTGTTGAGACACGAATTCCGCCGTGCCGCTTCGCGGGCTGCCTGAACCGCAGGCAGCAACAGTGCTACCAAAACGCCGATGATGGCAATCACCACCAGCAACTCGACGAGCGTAAAGCCTCGTCTCTTACATTTCGCATCCATCATGATGCCTCCTAAAAAAAGGAATGAGAAAAAAGAAAAAAATAAAACACCCGAATCAATGGCCCACGAAAAATAAAGTGGGCGATCCCGAGCCGATGGGCTATCCGCCTCGATAAGACAAGAAAGAACCTGGCTTGAAACTTATGACATCAAGAGAAACAACAATGTCATCGAAAACCAAGCGAGGTGCCTCCCATCTGCCCTGGGACTTCGATACCCTAATAGTTTACGCTATTTACACTTATGCTGTCAATTAGTTCCGTTTTCATTCACCGGTGATTTTGGGGAAATGTGGGTATCGTAGCGGTGCGGCTTCCAGCCGCCAATTCATGAGGACGGTGGCTGGAAGCCTCCGCTACGGGACGGCCAAGAAGTCGCATGAGCAACGTCAAGCTAGTCCTTGGGCCCGCACAAGGGGGAAAAACCACCCTTTTGGTACGGCAATACGTGCGCTTTCTCGACGAATGGCGTCGCGAATGTCGCCAGCCGGGAGCGATCTGGATCGGCCCCAGTCATGCGACCCTGGAGCAGGTTCGCGACCAAATTGCTTCGACCACAGTTTCGGCCCTGCTGAATCCTCAGGTGGCCACTTTTGCCAAGTTTGCAGAGCAGGTGATCGCTCAAAGTGGCCGCCGTATCGGGCCGATTGGAACTTGGGACAAACTACGAATCCTGCAGCAGTTGGTAGCCGACCTCGCTGCCAAGAAGAAGCTGGGCTACTACTCGGCTGCAGCCGAGACAACTGGCTTCATCCAACAGGTAGCCCAGTTCATCGGCGAGCTCAAGCGGCGTGACATCTGGGCCGAGCAATTTCGTCAACGTGCGCGCTCCGACCGGGACCGCGATCTCGGTGCGATCTATTCTGCCTATCAGCAATTCCTCATTGCACAAGATTTGTATGACGCAGAAGGACGTTTTTGGGCTGCTAGAGATGAAATGAAAAACGAGACCGACACGAAGTGGGGTCTGGTCGTGGTGGATGGGTTTACGGATTTTACCTCTGCACAGCATGATATTTTGCGTTTGTTAGCAGAACGCTCGGATCGCTTGTTCATCTCCTTGTTGGGCGAGGACGGAGAAACTTCTCCTACGTCGGGGCGGGGACTCCTCTTCGGTCGGACGAACGACACCCGAACACGATTACTGCAATCGATGCCCGCCGTTGAGAGTGAGTTCGTGGGGCCGAGTCGATTCGACTCCCCTGCCCTTGCTCACCTCGAGCGTCAGCTCTTTCGGGATAACCAAACGACCGCTAACCAAGCGGCTGGCATTTCGATACTGGCAGCCAACAGCGTTCAGGGCGAGATTCAAGAGATTGCCCGACGGATCAAGATGCTGCTCTTCACGAGCGAAGCGAAACCTGAAGAGATCGCAGTTGTGTTTCGCAATCTGGACGAAGTCGCCCCGCGAATAGCACAAGTGTGCGAAGACTTCGGTTTGCCGTTCGATTTGGAGAATCACAGGAAGCTCAAGGACACTCCTCAGGTGCGATCCTTGGTCAAATTGCTCCGCCTGCATGAGCAGGATTGGCCTTTTGATCTGTTGTTGGATCTGGTGGGGAATCGCTCGACTGGCTGGATCACGGATGGATCAACTAACGATTGGCGACTCCCTGTTGAGCGTTGTATCCGTCGCGCCCAACTACCCGCTGGGCGTACATTGCTCTTGGACCAAGTGCGCTTGTGGGCCAGCGCCGACGACTTGAAGTCGAAGTTATCTCCAGATGTGAAGGTCGCATTGCCAATCCTAGAATCCTTGGAACAGAAACTAGCAATATTGCCCCTCAGGGCTCCCCTGAGGGAGTGGATTGACCACCTGGAGCAGTTGGTTGAGTCGTTCGGCATTGCGGAGCCTCATTGGCCCAAGCTGCGACGCGCATTGATCACAACAAGCAGTAGAGACGAGCAACTCGGTGTCGCTAGCGAAGAGTTGACCAGCGCTCAAGTAATGCGCCTTGTGGAATTGGTTTCTAGCGAAGTCCCTCTCCCAGCGAAACACGATGCAGCCGGACGGGTGCGATTTTTTTCGGCTGCCAACGCACGGAATCTCGCGGTACGTCACTTGTTTTTGGCCGGGCTTAGCGAGCAGGCCTATTCAAACGCTGAAAGTGCCACGCGACTGTACAACCAACAGGAATTGGGACATTTCTCCGCCGAGACGAACAGTAGAACGCCTACCTCTGAGGAACAGGCCGGCGACGCGATGCTCTTGTTCTACGAAATGGTGACGCGCTCTAGCGAGAGCCTCACTCTCAGCTACCCGGCACTTGACGAGAAGGGCCAAGCCCTTTCACCCAGCCCTTTTCTGACAGAGTTGGAACGTTGCTTTTCGGACAATTCGATTCCCAAGATGGAAATGCCCTTGGGCATGTTCGCCAACAAAGGACAAATCCCAGTGAGCCGCAGTGACTGGCGGATCGGGGCAGTTGAAGCAGCCCTGGATGGCGAACCCAAATGGCTCGCGGGGTTGGTTTCGCAGAACGTAGGTGCCGCGATTTTGCAAGGAGTCCACAGCGTTGGCTCGCGGAGTCAGCGCGATACGTTTGGCCCTTACGAAGGGATGCTTGCCAGCGAGGCGGTCCGTGCCGCATTGGGCAAACGTTTCAATGAAGAATATAACTGGAGCCCCAGCTCACTCGAAAAGTATGCGACTTGCCCATTTCAATTTTTCGCTGGAAAGCTTTTAGGGCTCGAACCCCTTGAAGAGATCACACTGAGAAGTGATCATCTGCGGCGTGGCAGCTTATTGCACCAAGTACTGGCAGCTGTGCACCAGCAGGCGGGTGGTTTAGACGATGACTTAAGCGAAGCGGAATTGGTCACTCGCTTTGCCGCTGCACTGGAGCGGCTCATCGCTGAAACCCCGCTCAGTGGATTGAACGATGCCTTGAGGGAACTTGATCGGAGGGTAGTTCTCTCGTGGGCCCCCCAATACGCTGAGCAGGAATTGCAGTATCGCAAGCAGTGGCACTCGTTTGACGAGCCATTGCGGCCAACCCATTTCGAAGTCAGCTTTGGCCCCCTCAGGCGCGACAAAGGAGATGAGTTTCGAGATCCCCTTTCACAAAGCGTCCCCTTTTCGCTGGACCTGGGCAACGAGCAGATTCGCCTCACCGGACAGATTGACAGGATCGACGTTGGTCAGGTCCGCGGTGTGACCGTGTTCACGATCATCGACTACAAGTCGGGCCAGGGAGTGACTCTCAAACCGGCGGAAATGGAAGCGGGGCGCCAGTTGCAGTTGCCACTCTACGCAATAGCGGCAGAGAAACTCTTGTTGGCCGACCAGCAGGCGGTCCCACTAGCCACCGGCTACTGGAATATCAAAAAAAAGGGATTCGGCGGCGCTCGCGATGCGTTGCAACTCTACAGAACGACAGAATCCGGTTTGGAAGCCACCGAGGGATGGGATGCACTTCAATCCGCAATTTTCAGTCGGATTGAAGAAGTAGTGCAAGGCGTACGAGCCGGAGATTTCCCTGTGTACAACGAGGACAAGAGATGTACGGAGACATGCGATTTCAGCAAAATCTGTCGCATAGCGCAGATCCGTAGTTTGGAAAAAGTGTGGAATCCAGGAGAGCAAGGATGACTTGAAGAAGATGAGGACATTTGTAGAACCGACCACTTTATGGATTCAACCACATTTGGCCGAAGGCCTTCATTACCGTAGCCTGGGGCATCGCCCCAGGAATTAATCTAACAATCATGATTTGGCCAACGGCCATATTCACTGCTACCCAAGTTTTTCGCTGCTGCGGAGAATTCCAAATGCCACAGTCTTTCACAAGACTCTATGCCCATTTGATATTTAGTACGAAAAATCGCGAGACCTTTTTGGACGAGGGAATCCGTTCCTCAGTTCACGGATACCTCGCGACAACTGTTCGTAGACTCGATTCGCCCTATGTGGTTGTAGGAAGCGTAGCTGACCATGTTCACATCTTATTCGATATGGGAAAAATGCATTCACCCGTTAAGTTCGTGGAACAGATTAAGAGAGAGAGTGAATATGGCCGTTGGCCAAACGGTGTATTGTGACAACATTCTCCTGGGCCGATGCCCCAGGCTACGGTGTATATGGCCTTCGGCCAAAAGACATATGGGATATAGAAATCAATGACCGTCACCGTGCCCCACGCAAAGTTCACCGACGAGCAAGCCGAGGCATTGGCCGCGCATGAGCGTTCGGTCGCGCTGGCTGCTGGTGCCGGTTGTGGTAAGACGTTTGTGCTGACGGAGCGTTTTCTCTCCTATCTCGATCCGCGTCAGCTGCAGCCGACAGCGGAACTCGACGAGCTGGTCGCGATCACATTTACCGACGCTGCCGCAAGGGAAATGCGCGATAGGGTTCGGCGAAGTTGCTACGAACGACTTTCCCAGGCAAGTGATCCCGAGGAACAGCAGGCCTGGCGGCGGCTCTTGCGAATTCTTGACTCGGCCCGCATCAGCACAATTCACTCTTTTTGCGGCGCACTGTTGCGAAATCACGCCGTCGAGGCCCATCTTGATCCACGCTTCGAACAACTCGACGCGGCAAGTGCTGATCTCCTGCGATTACGTACACTCGATGACCGCCTGCGACAGTTGCTGTTGGAGCGCGATGAAGCGGTAATTCAGTTGGCCACCCGGTTCGGTCTGGAAAAACTGCGTGAATACCTGCTAAATCTTGTTGGTGAAAATCTGAGCGAAGTCTATGAAGGCTGGCATGACTCGACACCTGCCAAACTGATTGCCACGTGGAGGGAGTACTATCACCAGGAAACCTTCCCACAGGCAGCTCGGGAAATCCTCGCATCCGAACCGGTGCAGCAATTGCAGACCATCTGTGTGAAAGGAGATTTTGCTGCGGATGAATTGCATGCACATTGCGGTCGGATACTTGTGCTCCTACAGGAATTACCCGATAGCGACGATCCTGTCAGGTTGCTCGAAGAGTTGATCCAGCTAGCGAGGGTTCAGGGAAATGCCGCAAAGAAGAAGAATTGGGCATCCGAAGAGGATTTCAATTCGTTTAGAGATACCTGTAAAAAAGTTCGCGACGACATAATTAAGAAGTCCATCCTTTTCAAGCCATGGAACGAGGAGCAGTTGCAAGACACAGCCCAAGCGGGACTCGAGTTGTTAAAACTTTCTGCCGATGTTGCTCACTGCTACGAACAGGCCAAGCAAGACCGCAATGTGTTGGACTACGACGACTTGATGCAAAAAGCACATCGGATGTTGACTGCACCTGAATACGCCCTCCAGCAGAGAGAACTGGCCAAGAGTACCAAGCTGCTTCTGGTCGATGAGTTTCAGGACACTGACCCTGTGCAGGTGGCTATTGTGAAGGCCTTGTGCGGCCAGCAGTGGGCTGAGCAGGGACTGTTTGTCGTCGGCGATGCGAAACAATCGATCTATCGATTTCGGGGAGCACAACCAATAGTTTCCCAGCAATTGGGGGAGTCACTTCCTGAGGGAAGTAGATTGTCTCTTACAACAAATTTCCGCAGTCAGGGTGCCATCCTCGATTTCGTGAATGCACTATTCTTTGATGCCTTTGAAGAAGCGTATAAACCGCTGCGCCCGAGTCGCCCTCAACTTACTCCTACACCCTCTGTCGAATTTCTCTGGGCGCCTACAGATGCTGGGCATGACGACTCGATCCCAGCACAGCTGCGCGGAGTCCAGCGTGAGCGCTACCGTGAGGCCCGCTTTATTGCTCGGCGACTGGCAGAGATGATCGACTCAGGCCAGGCGCTCGTCGTGCAGAGAGAGAATAATAAAGACTCGCTCCGCCCCGTCCGGCAAGGAGATGTCGCTATCCTCTTGCGGGCCTTGAGCGATGTGCAGGTCTACGAGGAAGCGCTCCGCGAGCAGGGCCTGGACTATTATTTGGCAGGTGGACACGCCTTCTACGCCCAGCAGGAAATATTCGACATACTGCATCTGCTGCGTTGCGTGTGCAGCGAGGCAGATGAACTGAGTTTGGCAGGTGCGATGCGGAGTCCAATCTTTGCAGTGGAAGATGAAACGCTGTATTGGCTCGCAACGAAGTGCGGATCTCTCCACGCCGGATTGACTGCTAAGGAACTTCCCCACGAGATTTCACTCCAAGAGCACGCCAAGGTCGTACACGCCAGGACCACTCTCGAAGTACTTCGCAGCCGTAAGGACAATTTACTCGTGGCTGAATTGCTTGGCTTGGCAATCGAGCTGACTGGCTATGATGCCGTGCTACGAAGTGAATTCCTGGGCGAGCGCAAGCTGGCCAATTTGCACAAACTGGTCGAACAAGCTCGCACGCTCGACAAACTCAGTCCAGGTGATCTTGCTGGATTCGTTACGCAATTAACACAGTTTGTCACCCGTGACCCCAAGGAACCCGCGGCCTCGACGACTGCCGAAGGAGACGTCATTCGGATCATGACGATCCATAACGCCAAGGGGCTGGAGTTTCCCGTGGTGGTTATTCCCGATCTAGAACGGCAACAGCGTGGGGGCAGTTCGGTGCCCGTTTTTGACCTAAGACTCGGCCCACTTGTTTCCTCTACCGATGATTCGTGTGTCGGCAGGGACCTGCATCAACTGGCTGAGCAATTCGAAGACAACGCGGAAAGGCTTCGCTTGCTCTACGTGGCATGTACTCGAGCGGCCGACTATCTCTTCTTGTCGAGCAGCGTCAAGGACCTCGACAAACCCAAGAGCGACTGGTTGAAGTTCCTTGCGAAGCGATTTGATATCTCAACAGGAAATTGTCTTGCGGAATTGCCCGCTGACTTTGGGGTGCCAGAAATTCGTGTGACAAACAGCGAACCAACAAGCGGACGCAAACCGGCCAGCCGCGCCCGTGGGGCGGACCTCATCAAGTTGGTCGACAAGACTTTCAAGCTGGCCGAGTCTGGGGGTGGCATGATACCTCCCGGAGTAGCACCGATATCAGTTGACTTGAAAGCACGCAAGAGTTTCTCGTTCTCGCGACTATCAGGGAAACTGCATAAACGATTGATCCAATCCCAATCGCTGGACGATGAATTAGAACTTGCCACCCCCCTATTAGACCCTCGCGGCTTCGGCACGCTAGTGCATGAAGTGTTGGAACAGATCACTGAGAACAGGAACTCTGTCTCATTCTCTGACGTGAAGGACTTGTGCGATTTTCTGGCACCGAACCATTTGGAATTCAACGCCGAAGAGGGGGCGTCTGAGGCAATCGAATTGGTATCACGTTTCTTGCAGTCACCTCGATACAAGAGCATGACCGAGGCTCGCTGTCTGTTGCGGGAGGTGGAGTTTCTGCTTCCCGGCCAATTGTTGAGCGATTCGCTGACGGGCCGCTATCTGGAAGGGATCATTGACTGCCTCTATCAGGATAATGGGGGAGAGTGGCACCTGTTGGACTACAAGACCAATAACGTCTCCGCCGCAGATGTCCCAGCGGCTGCTCGGTCCTACGCCATACAGATGTTCGTTTATGGAATGGCTTGCGAAAAAGCGTTGGGTGTTCAACCGGTGGAAAGCACGCTCTATTTCTTGCGGCCCCCTGCGGAATCTCAATGGCGCCAAAGTGAGGCGAATCAGGCAGACCTAATCCGAGAGGTTTTGCAAGCAGTCGAAGCCCTTGATAGTGAAGTTGAAGGGTGACTCCTAACCAAGCAAGCGACCGTTTTTCGTCGGCTCCCCTTGCCAAGCGAAGGCATTTCTGAGATTGTAAACTGCTTAAGCCGGTGTGGCGGAATTGGCAGACGCGCATGGTTCAGGTCCATGTGCCCGCAAGGGCGTGGAGGTTCAAATCCTCTCACCGGTACTCGATTCTCTGGAAGCATTATCACAGACCATTTTTTTCTCATATTGCTTCCCCTGCCACGAGTCACGCTGGGCGAATTCTGCTTCGATGGCCCGTTTTACCCCTGACTTGTCGAGGCACCAATCGGGACCGATGAAATAATCGGGCGGCGCGTCACCACTGATCCGCTCAACGACAATCGTCGGCGGGAGTATCTCCAGGAAATCGACGACCGTTTGCACGTAGTCGTCGCGGCCGATGAGTTGCACTTCTCCTGCAGCTACCTGGTCGGCCAGGGGGGTGTTCTTGACGCAATACAGGTTGTGAATCTTCACAGAATCAATGTTCACGCGGGCAACCTCCCGTGCGGTATCCAGCATGTCGGCGTGCGACTCGCCAGGGAGTCCCAACATGACATGGGCACAAATCTCGAACCCACGTCCGCGACTCCTCTCGACCGCTTCGAGGAACGAATCGTGGTCGTGGCCTCGATTCATCCAATCGAGCGAACGATTGTGCATTGTTTGCATTCCGTACTCGACCGAGAGGTAAGTTCGGCTGGCCAAATCTTGAAGCAGGTCCAGGACGTCGTTTGGAACACAGTCGCTCCGCGTGCCAATGGCAAGTCCAACGACCTGGGGGTGGCTGAGTGCAGATTCATATAGTGGCCGCAAACGCTCGACGGGGGCGTAGGTGTTGGTGGCGGGCTGAAAATAGGCCAAAAAGTGGTTGCAACTTTTGTACCGATTCCGCATGCGGAGAATACTCTGGTCAATTTGTCCGAGGATATCTGCTCTCGGGAGCCGTCTGCTCGGGCTGAAGCTTCGGTTATCGCAAAAGGTACAGCCCCCCTTGGCCACGGTTCCGTCGACGTTGGGACAGGTAAATCCAGCGTCGAGACTGACTTTCTGGACACGACACTGAAATCGCTGCGTTAATGCATGGTTGTAGGAAAAATAACGCAGGCCCGCGGCACGCCAGGTCGGCTGTAAATCCCTATCCAGTATCAAGTTAGTTGACTTCACAAGGTGATCCAGGTAGACTAACAAACAGGCCAGGGCTTCGACACGAGGGTCGGCATTCGGCGAATTGCTTCGCCCTCTGTGCACTAAAAAACTCCCCGCGTATTCGTTTATCATTGGGGCAAAAGAAATTTTTCGCAAGAGTGTAATCTCATGTATGGTGAACTAACTCCGCTCGGTGGCGGCGATCCCATCCCTCTCTTGAAAAAACAGTTGTTGATTGGCCGCCGCGAAAGTTGTGACATTGTCCTTCGTTTTGCTAACGTCTCGGCCCACCATTGTCGGTTGGTGCTCAATGGCGGATATTGGTTTATCCGCGATATGCAGAGCCGCAACGGAGTGAAGGTCAACGGTATTCGGGTTCAAGAGAAGCGTGTTGATCCGGGAGATACACTCTCGGTGGCAAAGCATGATTATGAGTTGTTCTATTCCCCTGCGGACTTGGGTGCTATTGGCCCGCCACCTGCAGACGACATGCCCAACGAAATCATGACCGAATCGTTACTCTCTCGAGCCGGACTAAAGTCTTCCGATGCTCGGGAGAAGGCCCCGCAGTACGCGGGCAAGAAGGCCGATGGATCATTCCGCAGATACGACGTTCTCGAAAACGAAGAGCAACTCAAGATGCCAGATCGGCCTGTATGAGCACTCTTCGCGCGATAATCACTTTCCACTTCAACGCCCAAGGACTGCAATCCTTGGGCGTTTCTCTTTTCGAGTAGCTAACCTCCCTTTGGTATGGGCAAAAAAAAACAGCGTAAGGTTCGAGCCGATCTCCGTAAGAATCGTAATGTCCGGACACGGAGCAACGACCTGACTCGCGATTTTGCCAGCGACGAGGAATCGGTCGTTGATCTTGCCTCGGGACAAAGCGTTAGTGGCAAGGGAGACCTCACCCGCAAACGA
Organism: Bythopirellula polymerisocia; assembly: GCF_007860015.1. GTDB lineage: Bacteria > Planctomycetota > Planctomycetia > Pirellulales > Lacipirellulaceae > Bythopirellula > Bythopirellula polymerisocia. The sequence goes on along the minus strand of NZ_SJPS01000004.1, from coordinate 603,706 downwards.
ACAGTTGCTAATGCCGAGATTGATGAGGAAGGCATTATTTCACCTGCGGTGGACACATTAGTTTGCCTCGATGGGCGCGTGCTGCGAGTGCAAGGATTAGTGAGCATGGTGCAATTCGCCGACGGCACGCTTCGACAATGTGCGACCCGTCGGCTGCTCAAGACACTGAGCACAGATCAGCGGCATGTGGTGGCCGCCGGAGATCGCGTGTGGGTGCGACCTTCAGGCGCTGACGAGGGAATCATCGAACGCGTTGAGCCGCGCACTGGCGTCTTAAGCCGCAATAGTCGTGGTCGTCAGCATGTGCTGGTAACGAATGTTGATCAATTATTGATTGTCACCAGTGCGGCCCAGCCACGATTGAAACCGAATCTTCTCGACCGCTATCTCGTAACTGCCGAGCGAGCCCGTATCGAGCCAATAATCTGTATCAACAAAGTGGATCTAGTCGATCGTGGCGATTTGCAACCACTCGTCGGTGTCTACAGCCAGCTCGGCTACCGAGTGTTACAAATTTCAGCCGCCGAAGGTTGGGGAATACCCGAATTTCGCTCACTACTGCGAGGAAGATCATCGGTTCTGACAGGCCAGAGTGGCGTCGGCAAATCGAGTCTGCTCAATATCATCGATCCAGGACTTGCTCTCCGCGTTCAGCAAGTGAGTGCCGAAACCGAGAAAGGAAAACACACGACGACCACATCCGAGTTAATTCCCCTCTCAATGGGAGGATTTGTTATCGATACTCCTGGCATCCGACAGTTTCGCTTGTGGGATGTGGTACCCGAAGAGTTAGCAGGGTTCTTCCGCGATCTTCGCCCTTACGTGAGCCACTGCCGTTACCCCGACTGCACGCACACCCATGAGGAGCCGTGCGCCGTAAAGGATGCCGTGGCCGAAGGGGCCATCGATGTGCGGCGGTATGAGAGTTACTTGCAGATTCACGCAGGGGACGAGATATAGCCGCTAGCGGATTGGCGAGGACCGAGAAATCTCCTCGAACCTTTTTCGCCTGTGCAACTTATTTTGACAACGCAGCGAAAGAGCTTCGCGCGCACTGTCCGTCAGCAGACAACAAGGAAGCTATTACGACATTGCGTTCAGCTCGCTGCGCCAACTCGTGATTCTTCCAGGCAAATCGCTCTCGGAAACAGAATGTTGTTCTCTTTATGGACATGCTGGTGCATGTTGAGCTCCAATTCACGCAGTCCATCGAGCATCGCACGATAGGTATTGCAGGCACCATCGGGAGCGGCATACTCCAGTGTCAGTTTGCGTATTTGAGCCAGGCCGTCACCTGCGTTGTCATGTTCTTGCTCCATCATTCGAATTGGATTAGCAACTGTACCGAACGGAAATGCCGGGTTCTCTTTCGACTGTTCGAGTAATCGAATGGCCGGGAATAGCACCTGCTCTTCCTTGAACATATGTGGCTCAAGTTCGGAGCGCAATTCGGCAAAGACCTGTTGGAGTTTTGGCAACTCCTTATGAGATGCGGCATGGGCGTTGACTACTTTGGCGATCAATCCAGACAATCGTGGCAGTTCGCTCTTGAGGTAGGCATGATGCGTTTGTTCGATGTGATCACAAAGTTCACATAGCGACGTAGTGAGCCAGTCTCGTGTGGGCTCATCGAACTGGTTGATGGCCTGCTCGATATTCTCCAGGACCTGTAGAGGATCAAGCTTTCGATCCAAGCAGGCCTGTTCTAGCGGTTTTCCACCACCGCAGCAATAGTCTATCTCAAGCGATTCGAACACCCGCGAAGTTTGTGGATGCTGGGCAACCCAGCTGCCGATAGATGAACTCAGGTTGATTTTTGCCATGATTCGCTCTGTTTTGGCTAGTGTGTTGAGGAATCGCAATTAAGTCGAATGCTTACAATAATCTTTAGTCGTGTCACAACATGCTCGGCGTCGGGTTGTGTACGACACCACTGGCATCCTCATCGGTTTGTGGCTCGGTGGAATGCTCCCAAGCACTGTAGCTTGCTAGCGCGCTCCCTTGTTCGAACTTGCCGCTATGCTCGCCGAGGTCTTTCAACGTCGCCCAGCGAACATAAGCCAGCAATTGTTGTTCAGAGCCAAACGTAGCAACTAGGCGATGTTCAGCACCCTTCTTTGATCCGTACAAATAATACATAAGTGCCCTTTCTTAATGCCCGTGTTTCAAAACGATTGTCACTAGAAGCGACGAATCTTCGATGGCTCGCACCGAATGCTCGGCCGATCCAGCTAAGTACATCAGATGGCCACTGGACAGCTTGCAATCCAATCCTCCCGCGCGAAAGAGGACGTCGCCTTCCAGACATTGAACCGTGATTTCACCCACTACGCTGTGCGGTTCTATTTCTTTTCCAGCAGGCAAGACTAGCCGAATCACTTCCAGAGAATCGGTTTTAACCAAGGTTGTCGTTTGCGCTGTATGAAGTTTCGTGTCCAGAGGACGGATGTCGACAACTTCTGCGGATTTTGCATGGGGAATGGCCATCAATATTTCCTCCTAAAGGAATGCCCGGTTTTCAGCCCGGCAACAAAAACAACAAGGGCAACAGCACCAAGGAAAAACAAGGTATCACCTGGAACCCGCATCCACCGTAGATTCTGCATCAATGGTGATTGCATAAACTCTGAGCTGCGTGCATACCAATAGCCATGCTCAACCGACGCTGACGTTTGCATTAGCCCGACCGGTAGCAGGCTGAGTACGCACATCGCCATCAGTCCGCCGTTCAACGCCCAAAACGAGAATCGCAATAAGCCATCTTTCCACTCAACCCCTGGGATCAAGACCCTCAGACAGATGAGCATCAGACCGATACCCAACATCCCGTATACGCCAAAGAGTGCGGCGTGTCCATGGAGCGGTGTCGTGTTCAATCCCTGCATGTAGTAAAGCGCGATCGGCGGATTGATCATAAAACCAAACAGACCGGCACCGATCATGTTCCAAAAGGCTACAGAAATGAAAAAGTAGATGGGCCACTTGTAGTGACGCACCCACGGTGTCGTTTTTGACCTACGCAGATCTTCCGTAGCATCGAAGCCCACTAGAACCAATGGCACTACTTCCAAAGCACTAAAGACTGAGCCCCAAGCTAGCGCTACCGTCGGTGTCCCCGAAAAATACAAGTGATGACAGGTGCCGATGATCCCGCCAGAGAGAAAAATGGTTGCGGACAACAAGGCCGCTGCAGCAGCGATGCCTGGTCTAATGAGATGCAGTCGCATAAAGATGAACGCAATGACGGTCGTGGCAAAGACCTCAAAGAACCCTTCAACCCACAGATGAACAACCCACCAGCGCCAGTACTCAACGATAGAAAGGTGAGTATGCTGACCCCACGTCAAGCCTGCTCCATAAAACAAGGCAATGGCCGTGGTGGAAACTGCCAGCAGAGCCACGAGTTGTTTTTGCTCGCCTTCTTTTCTCAGCGCGGGAAGCAAAACTCGAATCATTAAGAAGAGCCACAAAAGCAACCCGGCAAAAAGCGCGAGTTGCCACACGCGTCCCAAGTCGACGTACTCGTACCCTTGGTGACCAAAATAGAAGGACACGGTGTCGGTCAACTTGTTTTGGACGCTTAGCCACTCGCCAGTCAGCGAACCGGCAACCACAAGCAGCAAAGCCAGGAATAGAATATTGACACCTAATCGCTGCCCCTTGGGTTCTTGCTCACTTACCAGGGGACCGATGAACAGCCCGGCTGCCAGCCAGGCAGTGGCGATCCAGAACAAGCCGATCTGAATATGCCAGGTTCGAGTCACACTGTACGGTAGCCATTCAGAGAGAGGGAATCCATAGAACCCATCGCCTTCTACTCCATAATGTGCGGTGATAACACCCAGCAACATCTGCAGCAGAATCAAGGCCGAGACGACCCAGAAATATTTGATCGTCGCCTGTTGGGATGGAGTGGCTTCCCACTGACCAAGTGGGTCCGTCTCCGGTGCCAGTGGTTCTTCCTCTTCACTGCGGCGAGACGCATACCACCACGCCATGGCGGAAATTCCCGCTAACAGCATGATGATGCTCACGCCTGTCCAGACCACGGCATCTCCCGTGGGTCGATTCCCAACCAGAGGCTCATAGGGCCAATTGTTCGTGTAAGTGACGTGATCGTCAGGACGGTTCGTCGAAGCTGCCCAGGAGGTCCAAAAAAAGAATGCCGACAACTGCTTGAGTCTTTCAGAATCCGTAATGGCACCCGCTTGGATTGCGTAGTCCGCATTGCCGTCGGAGAATACCTTGGAATAATGCTGGAGGTTTGACTGGAAGGCCTCCTCTCGAATCGGATCAACCGTAACCGCTCCGGTTGCCGGATCAAAGGTGCTGGTTCGCATCAGGTCCGCCAACCGCCCGCTCAATTGTGCCTGTCGCTCTGTGTCTAGCTCAGCGTAATCCGTGCTGAATTCGTCTTGTGCCCAGCGATCAAGGATGAAAACTGCCTCGCGATGCAGCCAATCAGCCGTCCAATCGGGAGCGACATAACTTCCATGCCCCCAGACCGAGCCAACTTCCATTCCTCCCATCGATTGCCAGACGTTTTGTCCTGCTTGAATCTCTCCTTCATCAATGACAACCTTGCCCTCCGTCGTCACAACTTTATCTACCAGCGGCGGGACTTCTTGATAAATTCGAACCCCTATCCACCCGAGCACTGCAAAGGAGACCACCATAACTAAGCCAAAAAGCAGCCACAGTCGCTTCATAATGACCCTCGTAAATTGATGTAATTTTTTGAATTATCGCATCCAATAAATACTGCATGCCTACATATAGAATGAGCTTACGGGTTGTATTCTCCATGTCAAGGTGTAGTATTAGCGTGGAGGTAAAAACATGTTGCCAAAAACTGCCGAGTATGCCCTACGAGCTACCGTTTGGCTTGCTCGTACTCCTGAAAAGGCGGAATCCGCCGACCAACTTGCCGAGTCAATTCAAGTTCCTCGACGATATCTTCACAAAGTACTGCAAGACCTGGTGAAAGCTGGATTGGTGCGATCCCAGTCGGGGCCAGGTGGTGGATACAAACTTGACTGCAATCCAGCTTCAATCACGATTTTGGATGTGATCAAGGCGGTTGGCCCCCTCCAGCGGATCGAAAGCTGCCCGCTTGGCTTGGAGTCCCACACGAGCCTCTGTCCGCTACACCGCGAGTTGGATAATGCGTTTGCCACTGTGGAAGCCGCATTTGCGCGAGTTACTGTTGCGGCGCTGCTCAACAAATCGAGCAACATCCCTCCGCTATGCGAATGCAAACAACCCACTTGAGACTTAGCGAGGAATAAAGTCAGCATCGGCTGTGAGCTTGTGGGCAAACGTCGCTAGCAGATCGGCGCAAGCATCGAGGTCTGCCAGGGCTATTGTTTCCACGGCACTGTGCATGTAGCGATTGGGGACACTGACCAAACCCGCTGCCACGCCAGCGCGTGATAACTGGATCGCATTTGCATCGGTACCGGTGCCACGACCACTAGCAGCCCATTGGCAGGGAATATCGCCGTATTCGGATGCTTCTCTCAGACGGTCAACAACCACGGGGTTCATGTTGGGGCCCCGATAGATGACGGGGCCTCCGCCGAGCTTGATGTCTCCTTCTTGGGTCTTGTCGATCGTGGGACAGTCGGTCGCATGCGTCACGTCGACCGCAATGCCCACCTGTGGATTCACGCCGTAGGCACTCGTATGAGCCCCGCGGAGACCAATCTCTTCTTGCACGGTTGCAACTGCATAAAGGGCCACCTCAAGACCGCGTTTTTTTGCTCGCCGCAACGCTTCCATGCAGACCCACAAGCCAGTCTTGTCGTCCATGCCAGGAGAGTTAGCCAAACCATTGCGCAGTTCCTGGTAGCCAAGCTCAAGAGTCACAGGATCGCCGATGCGGACAATCTCGGCAGCTTCCTCTTTGGACTTAGCGCCAATGTCTAGCCACATGTCCTTGGGTTTTACTACCTGCTTACGTTCCTCTTGATCGAGCAGATGAATTGGCTTGCGAGAAATGATCGCTGGCACTGGGCCAGTGTTCGTATAGATGGTCATCCGTTGACCAATGAGTTGCTGGGGATCCCACCCACCAATCGTGTTGGTATAAATAAAACCTTGATCGTTGATGTGTGTGACCAGGAGTCCGATCTGGTCGGCGTGCCCGGCAAACATCACCCGCAAGGGAGCGCCCACATTGCAGCCTGCGATGACGTTACCATGTAAATCCGTCGTGACCTCATCCGCAAATTCTTCTGCGTAACTCCGGACAATATTTTGCACCGGTTGCTCGTATCCAGAGGGACTCGGAGTTTCCAGGATTAATTGAAAGAACTGTTTAGCAGAGGCTTCCATTCGATTTCTTCTTTCTGAAAGTTCTAAAATTTTCGATTAGATCCGACGAGGCCATTCGCCGAGTTCCAATAAATTGCCATCTGGATCTCGGAGAAACAGTTGTCGGTAGCCATAGTCTGGTAGTTTTTTCTCCACGAATTCGACGCCATGCGACTTGAGTACGGCAACCGCACCGTCAATATCGGGGCAACCGATTGCAAAGTGCCCATTAAGCGTGTCAAATCCTTCGCCACTCGGTTTGTGATCCGCTCGGTGAATCAAATGAAGCATCACGCCGACTTCCTCATGCACGAGCCAGCGGCCATCGAAAGAAAATGAGGGACGTGGTACGGCATGAAACCCAAGTACGTCGCAGTAAAACCGCTCACCCCTGGCGGGGTCGGTCGATAGCAACGCCACATGATCCATGGGGCCAAGTTGGAGGGGTTTCGCTGTCATGAAGTGCTTTCGAGGTCAGCAAATCTGCCTGAATTGCTAGCAAACCAATGGTAATCTTTGACGATTTTAACGATTTTCTGGCCAACCGCGAGTCTCTTCGACGATAAACCACTACGAATATCCTCTTGTTTCCTGGAACCGATCGCTGGATTCGGCGGGAACTTGAGCGATCAATGATTCGAACACGCACTTGTTGGAGCGCAGTAACCATGTCCCCAAGAAATCTTCTCTGCCTGATTTTTGCAATTGCCTGTACCTGCCACGTTGGTTGTTGTGGGTGCCTGAGTGGGATGCGTTGCGGGAGTTGCTGCGATCCGTGCTGTGGCGTACCAGAGGCTTCCTGTGCCTGCCCTAGTTGCGGCTGTGCGGATGGCTGCTGCGACTGTGTAAGCTGTGGTGTGGCCGATCCGGGCTGCTGCTGCCCTGAGCCAAGTTGCTGTTGTCCAGATCCTTGCTGTGGCTGCGAAGCTTCTTGCGGTGTCCCCTGCGGATGCGGCACGCCCGTGTGTGGGTCGGGATGTGGGTCATGCTACCCCAATCAAAGACTTTGTGACTGTCCGCTCCTGAGACGTCTGCGTACGTTCTTCTGCGGTTGTCAGAGTTGTGCCACATGCCCGACTCCGAGTTACTACGGTGACTGGCAAAGTGAACCCTCCAGCAATTGCGCGACCTGCAATCAGTACGGCAGCTACAGCGGAGCCCAGAGCGGTCCCGTGCTAGCCAAGCGTCCTCCGTTGAAACGAGGTCGCAACGTGTCCGACGAGATTCGCTTCGCGGATACACAAGAAACAACCTACCGCTAAGTGTCACTTCGAATCGATTCGGAAAAGCTCACGGGCATTTCTGGTTGTGATCCCTGCAAGTTCCTTCGTGCTCACGCCTCGCACTCGAGCCAAGCACTCGGCGGTATGGACGACATTTGCCGGTTCATTGGGCTTCTTGCCGCGTACGGGTTCTGGAGATAGGTAAGGGGCATCCGTTTCAATCAGCAGCCGCTCGTCAGGCACTGTGACAGCACACTCACGCAAGGCTTGAGACTTCTTAAACGTTAGCATCCCTGCAAAGCTGATGTGCAGTCCGATCTCGACACATTCCGCTGCCATTTCCATTCCGCCAGTAAAGGAATGCATGATTCCGCGTAAGGGACCCCGCTGCCGGGCCTCGCGAAGCATCACCATGATGTCTTTATCGCAGTCCCGCATATGAACAACAAACGGCAGATCGAGTTGCTGAGACAGCCGCAGATGCCGATCAAAGTAATCCTGCTGCAAGTCAAAAGGGGCGAAATCCCAGTAGCGGTCGAGCCCCGTCTCACCAATGGCAACGACTCCCGGTTCCTTCACGAGCTGCGTGATCTTCTGCCAATCGTCGGGAGCCGCATCGGCAACGTAATTGGGTTGGATGCCGACAGCCGCGAAAACGCCAGCGTGTTGTTGCGAGAGTGAAACACATTTTTCACTCGCTGTGGCGGTTGTGCCAACGGCGACTAACTCGGTGACCCCAGCATCGCGCGCCCTCGCCAGTACCTCGGAACGAATGTCGTCAAATTCTTCCTGGTCGAGATGCGTGTGCGTATCGAAGAACATTATTCCTCAAACCGCAAATCAAGAATCTCAAATCGATTCGTGCCGGCCGGTACTTCGATCTCGACCTTGTCTCCCTTTTTCTTGCCCAAGAGGCCCTGAGCAAGTGGGCTAGTAATAAGTATCTTGCCTTCGTCGTAATCTTCGTCGCCTGACCCTACGAGCGTGAATTCCTCGGTATCGCCAAAGTCGAGGTCTTTCACTTTGACGGTCACGCCAAAGACTACTTGATCCTTGGGAAGAGTTGAGACATCGACGATATCTGCCCGCGACAGCTTGTCTCGGAGCATATTGATCTTTGCCTGTAAGAGTCCTTGGCTCTCGCGAGCGCCGTGGTACTCCGCGTTTTCACTCAAATCCCCTTCGGCACGTGCAGTCGCTATCCGCTGTTCGATGACTGGCATTTGTTCATTCTCAAGATCGTATAGCTCGGCCTTAAGTTTGTCGTACCCGCCACGGGTCATGGGGTTGCGTTCGATCATACCATCACTCTCATGAATTACAGGATTCTTAGCTGGCGAACTGAGTTGAAACTTTTCGGCTTCGTTCTAGCCAGCAAACTTTGGGGGATTTACAAACAAAATGGGCCTCCCTTACGGAAGACCCACCACTGTCCTCTATTTTTGCGCCGCCTTGGCATGATGTAAAGACCGAACGGGGCTTTTTGGAATTCACTCGGTCAAATACAGCAAGCAACCACAATTTATGCAGAAAATAGGCTTCGAAAGGAGCAAGTCGTTCTGCATATTAAGTGTGATTGTCTTGCCACATCCTTGGCAGACCATGTCCTCGACAGGTGACATTCCATCGGCCCCTTTGCCACGGATCACGCGCTGATATTCGTCCTTGAGTGTGGCGGGAAGCTTTTTTTCCACCTCAGCCAACTCCGCTTCGAGTCGGGAGATGTCTCCCTTGATCAATTCGCCCTCTGCAGTAACCGAATCGCGGAATGTGGCAAGATCGTTCTTCACGGCAGCAAGCGCCTTCTCCACTTCTTTGACTTCCAAAGAAAGTTGATCGGCCTTCTCCATAGCTTCCAGAATCTCGTCTGCCATCACACTGTTAGCCATCTCGGCAGCGGCAATTTGCTCCGTAAAAGTCTGATACTCACGGTTGCTGGAAGCGGTATTGAGTTTTACCTTCCAGTCCAAAATCTTGTTTTCGCTCGACTTGAGATCGAGTTGTTTTTGATCGATCGCTTTTTTGGTTTGGAGCACTTTGTCCTGGGCAGTGCTGAGAGCCGTCTCTTGGAGCGTGACGTTCGACTGGCGAGCCTGCACCTGCCGCGGTCCCCGGGACAACCGCTCGTTCAAATCGCCAAGCTGAGTATGAATCCGATGCAACTCGCGCAACACCGTTGCGGATACCGACATAGCGGGCCTCCGTAAGTATGAAAAACTGCAACGATCAATTCGCCGCAACTTGAAATCGATTTGCCAAATATAATCTGGGGACAACCCCCGCTTCCATTGTAGCGAGAATCTCCTCGCTCAACAGCAGGCACGGAAGTAACGGAAACTGACTGCAGAATGTCCGAATTGTGGTCGCTATCCCGCAGATTGGCGTCTATTCGTGCCCAACTCTTATCGGGCAGGCACAATTCGTATGCTGGGACAGTCGCGTCGGGAACCAAGAGATTTCAGTGCAGTGGGAACAACCAATTCTCATCCAGTTTATTGACGATCTACCAATTGGATAGCATTACGAACCCCTTCACACCCACTGGCCGCAGTACTGATTGCATCACCAAACCGAAGGTTGCCTTTGCCTATTCTGGCAATCCCGAACTACCGTAAACGATATCACCGAAGATGGCCTTCAGTCGATTGAACTGCTCACCAGGTTTGTCCATCTCCCACTCTGCTACATATTAATCTTGTCACTCCACATCATGCACGACCACCACCAAGACCAACCCGAGGGTATCGATTGCGATGTGCCGCTTGCGTCCGGTGATTTTCTTGACTTCATCATAGCCTCTTTCTTCACCTCCCTCGGCCGAACAAACCGATTGGCTGTCAACAATTGCCATGACATCAGTGAGCTTATTGCCTGACGGTGAATACGCTCCCAAGTCTCTTCGTTCCGCCAATTCCAGAAGATGATGTAAACTGTCTTCCAATGAAGAAAATCGTGGGGCATCCGCCGCTACTGGCAGCCGGTCCTGGCGACGTTCAGTATCGCGTCGAACACCCATCGGCGACAGAGCGGCTCTCGTCCTAACCCGCTCCAGTTTGGTAAGAGTCGCTAGATATTTCGCCATTGCTCGTCCAACAGATCACAAGGATACTTTTTGTCACGTTGCACGCTACGGCTACTCCGTCCTAAGATGACAAAACCCAAGGAGGAGATATAGCAGTTCTTCTTTAGTCACTCTATCGGGGACTTTTCTTGCGTAGAAATGTCTGAACCAAAGTATCTATCTCGACTATATAGTTGCTAGCGTATGAATTGCAATCGGCCATTTCCCTATAGTGTCACTGCACTGAGGAACTGGTGTATCTCCTCATTGCCGATTTTCGCTATTATCAATGGCCTACCTAGCACCTCTCGGAAGGATAAGTGTGATGATTCTGCTTCGTACTCTTTCTTTGTGTATCTTGGTTGGATTGGGATTCTTTCTCCAGGGCGCGAATGCCCAATTCACCTCGATAATCAACTTGCCTCCCGACACCCTGCCATCGACCATCCGTTCTAATACCCAAATAAACCTTCGCGAAGGTGGTTACATTAGGAGCAATTTTCAAGTCGGTAGCAATTTCACATTAAATGCAAATGTAGAAGTGAATGTTATGGGAGGCACAGTCGGGTACTCCCTGGAAGCACTTCGAGGAAGCACCGTTAACATTTCTGGAGGATACTTTCAATCAGGAATCAAAGCGACTTATGGCTCCTCAATTAATATCTCTGGAGGAGTTCTCAATCATGGCATCGATATCGACTACCAAAGCATAGTGACATTGTTTGGGGGGGAGTTCTTCCTTGATGGGCAGCCTATCGCAGGTCTTAGCCAAGTGGGTGATAAGGCTCTACAAAATCTCTCAGGAGATTACTCTCTTCACGGAATCCTTGCGGACGGAACTCCTTTCATATTCGCAGGTCTATGGGATGAATTTAGCTCTCAAACTCTCTCGCTACAGGTTGTCGAACTACCTCAAATTGGCCCGTTGCATCTTGTGACATCCTCCGAACTTGTACCTATTGGCATTCGCAATGGGCAGCGACTTACCATAGATTCCACCATTAGACGCATACAGGCTGGTCCTGGAAGTACGATCGAAGTCGTTGAGAATGGCTCAGCAGAATTTGAAGCCATTGACGCTACTGTTAATATGTTAGCTGGGACTGCGAGTGGGCAGGCCTTAGAACACAGTATAGTGAATGTTCATGGAGGCGCAATCGCCAACAGCATCGGGCTATTTGGAGGAAGCGTCGGGAATTTCTACTCTGGATCAACTATCTCTGGAGTTTATTCTAGTGAAAGCACCTTGAATATGTACAACGCCACGCTAAAGGGAGGATTCTCTGCATCTGGTGGCGAACTTAATATCTCTGGAGGAAATCTCGGCGGTCCATTACAACTGCAAGACGGTGCAGTTGCAAATATTTCTGGAGCCGCGATGCTCACTGGGGGGCCGATTGTTAATAACAGCACTGTAAATCTGTTCGAAGGAACAATGGCATACTTGAGAGCCGGTGGTGATTCGAATTTAAACATCTCAGGAGGTCGAGTTCTTGAAAGCTTGGTTGCCGGTCTTGGAGCGAGCGTCACCTTCGAGGGAGATGAGTTTCTCCTTAACGGACAACTTGTCGCAGGCTTGGAATCGATTGGCACATCAGTATCAATTGAGGTTCCTGATGGTTCGGTAATAAGTGGTTTTTTTTCGGATGGAACTGCATTCTCTTTTTCATCTAGTGACCGGACGAGCACCGTTAATTCATCAATCAAGCATGATCTGCAGGGGGCAAACATCACCTTGCGAAGGACCCAATTGCCACCTGTCGGTCCACTATTCATCACGGCATCAACGGATCCATTGCCCCATGGACTTCGTCGAGGTCAAACGCTTAATGTCGATGCTGGCGGGAGAGTGGAAGACAATTTTGGAGCTGGCTACGGAAGTACGGTTAACATCAAAAAAGGTGGGGAAATCGGGCGATATTTTGAGGCGGCCGGTGCCATAGTAAATATTTCTGGAGGAACTATCGGCTCCGGCTTCGATGTCTCTAACGGTAGTCTAGCGGTAGTAACTGGTGGAAGAATCGTAGGGGCGATGGACATTTTTGGAGGTGGTATAGTTAATCTCAAATCAGGATCAATCGGAAGCTATACGCGAATTGCCTCTAGGGGAGAATTAAATGTAACTGGAGGAAACATCGATGAAAAAATATCAATCGAGGAGGGGGGTGTTGCCAACATCGCTGGAGGTCAAATTGGAGATAACTTCAAAGTAAATTCTGGAGGATTAACGAACATATCCGCTGGGATTTTCGAGGGAAGCGTTGTCGTCAATGGAACGACAGACATCTCAGGTGGAATATTCGAAGGAATCGTCGGAGTATATACAGGCGGCACTGGCAAAATATCAGGAGGCGTGTTTAACAATAGAGTTCGAGCCGGCGCCGGCAGTTATGTGAATCTCACCGGCGGAGACTATTACAAGGGACTTGAGTTAATGTCTGGTAGCGATGTAATCATTCATGGAGGAAATGTCGACACTTATACCAAAGTTGATAGTCAAAGCGAAGTTGAGGTTGCGGGAGGAATGTTTGCAGATGGCCTAACTGTCGCTTCGAATGCCAGCGTAACGATACTTGGTGACGATTTCATGCTGAATGGACAACCGGTAATCGGATTGCAACAAATCGATGTTCAGCTCCAACTCGACTTACCCGACAAGTATGTGCTAACTGGAACTTTCGCAAATGGAACTCCCTTCGCATTTTCTTCAGAAGATCGGGATTCATTCATGCCCGGAACACTGACTTTAAAAATAGCTCCCGTACCATTTCCTACTCCAATGCAGATCATAGCCTCGATAGACTTGATTCCTCCTGGCATTCGAGGTGAGCAGACTCTGACTGTAGATTTGGGAGGAGTGGTCCCGAACAATTTCATGGTCGGATCTGGAAGTACGATCACTGTCCCAGAAGGGGGAGTGGTTGGGAAGAACCTTGAAGCCATCGGAGGGGTTGTTAACGTTCAGGGTGGCGAAGTGGGGCCCAATCTCGATGCCTTCGAAGGAAGCGTTGTAAACATTTCAGCAGGGAACGTATTTTACGGATTGCGGGCTCACTTCGACAGCACGTTAAACATTTCTGGCGGTAAGGTGGGTGTTTCAGACTCTTCACAAGCAATGTTAGGTGGAACAGTATGGGCGAGTACTGGAAGTACGATAAATGTCACTGGCGGAGAAGTAGGATCTTTGCGCGGCGAGCCTGACAGTTGGATTAACATCTCCGGAGGAAGAATAGGAGAGTATTCTCAGAGCCTAGACGGTGCGATAATTACGTTTTCTGGTGGAACAATTGGTAATCACTTTGCCACGGGGGGCAACGCAAGTTTAGATATCTTCGGAAATGAGTTTCGGGTTGATGGGCAAATTGTTAGCGGTCTGGATAGCCTCGGAGATTCCAGACAAATCGATTTCAATACTCTGGCTGTCTACTCGGGAGTGTTGGCAGACGGCACTCCGTTTGCTCTGGCTCATCAAGACGCAGATTATATTACTCCCCAAACGGTTTTGACTTTTCACCATTCCCAAGTCGCCGCTATCGGTCCAACGCACATAGTAGCCTCGACCGATCCGGTTCCTTACGGCATTCGCGGAGGGCAGAGATTGGTCGTCGATGCAGGGGGCCAAGTTGCCCACAGCTTCAATGCGGGGATAGGGAGTAGAGTCGACGTCCTAACTGGAGGATCTATTGATAAAAACCTTGAAGCGCTCGGAGCAACAATCAACTTGGATGGCGGGACGATCGGTACGAATTTTTCAGCATTTGAAAGAAGCATTGTGAATATCACTGAAGGTACGATTGGAAATTCATTTCGAGCCTGGCGAGGCAGTGTGATCAACATAATGGGGGGGATGATTGGTTCTTCCTTCACTGCTGATGAAGGAAGTACTGTAAATCTCGCAGGTGGTCACATAAAAAGTATTGCCGCGTACGATAGTAGTGTCATGAATATCTCTGGTGGAACTTTTGGCAGCGAATTTAAAGTATTTGATGAAAGTGCAGTTCACTTGTTTGGAACTGGATTTACCATCGATGCCATTTCCATCGATAATTTAGCAATTGGGGTTCCTCATACGATTCACCAGCGTGATGTATCGCTCGCAGGAACACTGGCTTACGGGAGTAAATTTGAGTTCGGTTTGAATAGTAGTTTCTTTCTTGGCTCTAAAATGAACCCTGATTATTTTGCACCAGAAGCCCTCATAACCGTTACACTGGTCCACAATCCGGGCGATTACAACGGCGATGGCTTCGTTGACGATGTCGACTACGCGGTGTGGCAAAGAGCCATTCAAACAGGTGATCTAGCTGCGGATGGCAATTACGACCGTCTAGTCGATGAGATTGATCGCGATGTTTGGCAAGAAGCATTCGGAACAACTTACTTCTCCGTGCCGGAGCCAGCCTCGATTTGCTTATTGTTTGTTTCAGTGGTTACTCTCGCTTCTAGAAACGGTCGATTTCGTGCTGTCGAGAGAAACTTGCGCTGCCGTAGCTTGGGTTAAGTACTCACCTCACTTCTTATGCCAATAAATCCGCTTGCATCTTGTTAATTCAGCGGGAACAACCAACTCTTGTTTTGTTATCGTCGATGAGTTGGAACATCGCCTGCTCCAGCTTCTCAATGGATCTGGCAGCGGATTCTCGCACAAGGCGGTCAGCGATCAAGTGGGCGAACGAAGAATTGGCTCAACATGTATGATTCCGTATACTTACAAACGTCGGAGTGAAATACAACCCAGTAACACAAGCAATGACAAGCAAAAGCAACTCTGTTCTGGGACTGTGCTTTGTGAAGCGGTTACGAGAGGGGCATTGCCTGTAAACTGACGCTCCCAGAGCAAGAAGTCTCGGCCATCGACGTCGCCATCTCCGTCTGCATCACCAGTCAAACCATTGCCAGGATTACCAAAATTGCTTTGCCAGATTTGCAAATCGACTCCATCCACAAACATGTCGTCATTGAAGTCGGCGCTGAGTGCTGAGATGTCGGCAAACGCGGAAAGCAAATCAATCCGAAACTGGCCAACATAGCCGTGCGAATTGGCGTCCATGACAGTTACTGGGGATTGCCCTAGGAGATTGACCCAGGTGTCGGCGATGACATCCAAGTCGACCCGATTCACAAGATTCACATCGCTAGCGTCCAGGAAGTAATCAGGATCGATGCTGGCGAAATCCCCATCAATCCAAGTCTCAGCAGTTTGCCCGGAGATTGTATAGTAGTTTAATGACATGATATCCAAATCGAGAAAATCAACGGCCCCGTCAAAGTTGGCATCTCCATTCTTGATATCTGCAAACTGCTGCAAGATCTTCACGTCTTTCCAGTCGACGACGACAGGGCCATTCGATACATGTTCAAATCTCTGATCCTCCGTATCGAAAGCCAACACAGCATTGCCATTAAGGTCGAATTTGTAGTTTTCGAGGGCAGCTGGGGCACCACGAGTACCCAATGCACTCGCAAAAAGGGCAAAGTCTGAAGCATCCAAGTCATTATCACGATCAAAATCACCAGTCTTGTAGGCTAAGATGCCGACGGGTGCATCAAGTGTGTCGTCAGTATAGATAACTTCGTTGACCGTAAAACCCGGGATGTTCGATGTCCGCACTTGCAGATCGAGGACCGTGTCGTTGACTCCTACTCCATTGGCCAATTGAAACTCATTATGTTCGGCTTCACTGGCGATTTTGGCGAAGCGCCCCTGAGTGTCGTAAACAAAAACCCCATCGGTTTGAATCTCATGAAAATACAAGTTGCCGACCTGATCGGTCGTGAGCGAAAGATACTGGGGCGAACTGTCTCCTATGTATTCCGCGAATCCGCGAAAATCGGCTTCGGAGAAGAGGTGTAAGGGATCGGTGACTGTCAACGCTCCGGTATCGAGGTAAACATTAACGCCCCCCTCGTTGCCGCCGGTTAAAGAACCCTCAACGATAATTTGATCACCCACAGCCGGATTAGCCGGGTCGAAGTCTCTGGCGGATGTGTGAATCACCGCTGGCTCACTATTGATCCGAGAGCTGAAATCATCGCTTTTTGTATCAATCCAGATTCTTCTGGCTGCAACCTGTTGGGTGGCATCGATGCGATAGATGCCACCCGTGTTGGAGCCAGCATCGACGGCATAGATTGACTGCCCATCGCTGGACCAGGCGAAGGATCGGCCAAAGTTATCGCTACCGCCATCCTTTAGGCCGAGCTGCCTTTGCCATGTCAGAAAATCACGGCCATCTGCGTCCCCATCAGCATCAGTATCCCCCGTCGTGCCAGTAGCCGCTGAGCCGTAGTTGGCTTGCCAAATTTGTAAATCTAATCCTTCTACTACCTTATTCTTATTGAAATCGGCCGTCAGGGATGCCGCGACGGCATCCTGCATATCCTGCTCACTCATCACGACGGCAAACGCGTCGTTAAAATCCGTTACGCCACTCGCTCCAAATTGAATCGTATTCACACCGTTGGTAATGGTGGCGTTAGCATAATCAGGTTGCTGTGTCGTTGTGCCATCCACACCGAAATCAGGATTGTGAACCTTGCGAAGATCGTAGCGAAAGATTTTCTTGGTCGCACTCAAGATCGGCGTGCCATTCTGCTCGGCTATCACTCCCATGGCATCACTGACAAACGCCAGTTCTCCCGGCTGGTAGATTCGCTGCATTGTGCCGCCACTACCCGTGGGAATCGTAAGTGTAAGCGGAGCGGGATTGAGCAAAAAACTGGCTGGTGTGCCAAGAGCAGGCCCACCCAGGCTTGCATCCGCGATTCCTGATGCAAGATCAACCGATCTATAAAAGAATGCAAAGTCTTCATCGAGTACATGAGGATCGGCTGACCAGCTCGACCCGTTATTGCTAAGCTTGCTGATTCGTGGCGCGGGGGTTTGCGAAACGATTGGACTTCGCCCGATAACCCAAAAATCGCCGGCGGCGTCAAAGGTATAAGAACCGATATCTCCGACACCGGCAGTTGAGCCGGAGAAGTAGAAGTTAAACTGGTCTTGAGCGGTGCAAAAAGACGCAGAGAAAATCCAGAGAATACAACTGAGCAGTGACCTCTGAAATCGGTCCTGAGCGAAGATGGCATTCCTTAGACAGTGTGGTGCAAATATCATAATCTAATTCTCGGCGCGCAGGGGAGCACTCAAGGCGACCTCGTGTGGCTCAATTATTATTGTGACGTTCCGGCTATCACAATTCAAAACAGGTAGTGCTCAGGTACTTAACGTGGCCGTCAAAATAAAGCGTATTCTGACCACATCCAGTATCTCCCTGTTGCGGGTGGGGTCGTTGAAACAAATCTTTAAAGATACCGTAAGAGGGATCGTTCTTCGACATTGCACGAATAGTTAACCCAACGGAATCTTCCCTCCAGCCACTCCGAGCAGGGAGATTCACTGTATTGCACCAGGCCCAAGCGATCCGTGCCATTTTCTCGGGTTCGGATACGGGGGGTTTGATCAAGTAGTTGGCAACCTTGGCATTAAAAGCGTAGCTGTTTCCCCAAAAATCACTCATCTGGGTCAAATCGGGGCAATCGAAAATGCCGGCCTGCGGTTCGATATATTTCTTACCGACAAAAGTCGCTTCCATGCCAAATATTTCGGGAAGGGATCGCGAAGACTCGGGCCACTTGCGACCATGAGCTACTCGAAAATTGCTACTTCCCCGCGTAACCGTGACATAATCTTCGTCTTCATAAATTGCTTCCTCTTCAGGATCCAAATCCGCCGGTTTCTTCTTGACGAGCGCATAACCACCGAGATCATCGACAGGGTGGGGAAAGCTGCCACGATGCGTATCCCGAAACATGATCGTGAGCAGGCCAATCTGCCGTAGGTTGCTCGTGCACTGGACGTAACGCGCTGACGCACGAGCAGCTTGTATCGCGGGTAATAGGAGCCCAACCAATACGCCGATGATCGCTATCACGACTAAGAGTTCCACCAACGTGAAAGCGGTTGGGAACATTTTTGAGAAACGATACCGTCTGGCTGGTGTTCGCATTTGAAAGAATCCGGTGCGATTTTTGTGGAATAAAACCACTGGCACACCGGGCGGCATTTTGCACCGGCTGTTGCCAGAAACGCTCTGAACCACGGGCAATCCTTTGCAATTCTTTCGAGAAACTCATTCCTCGTCGTAGTGCGAATCTTCACTATAGCAAGTTGGTAATTAAATGAAAACTATGTCTGACATTATTTAATCCGCGATGAATACAATTAGGTAACTTATGTCTCTCCTAGCAGCCTGCCATTCTGAAAGAAAGCATACTCATAACAAAAAATATGCCCATGGAATCTGACCATGGGCATATAGCAGGAAAGGTTGGATCCAGACATTTATCGGCGACGGAAACGCAAGGCGATAAGCCCTCCCATGCAGATCAATGCGAGACTACTGGGTTCCGGAACTGCATAGAAACCAGGAACCTGTCCGCCGGATGTCGCAGCACCTGACCAGGCAATGTTGCCTTTGAACCAAGCAAGCATATCAACATTGGTTCCAGCCATTGGCCCAGCAGCCAGCGCGGCAGCACCTATAACTTCAGACAATGTTCCGGAGGGGTCTGTGGGGTTAAACGCCAGGATCGAATCCGCAGTGGTCTCATAGAAATAGACCAGACCGTCTGGTGCGGCGAAGATGTCGTCGAAACCCGCAGTAGTTTCGCCTGTTACCGCAACAATGTTGGCCTGAGAAAGAACCAACGATCCGCCTCCCGCGCCAACGGTATCCCATTTGTACAACGAGTCCGACGAGTTTGATCCAAAGTAGAGATCGCCACCCACAAAAGTCATACCGCCATTGATTAATGAGTTAGTTGTTAATGAAGTCAACGCAGTGGCATCGGCGACAGTGGCAGCAGAGCCTGGACCTGTGGAGATAGCGATCTGTCTGGCACCAGAATCTGAATTAAAGAAAGCAACCTCACCGGATGCATTAACTGCATTGGTGGCACTGACATTGAAATCCGCTGCGACTAAGCCTAATGAACTTAGTAGCTGAGCATTAGACACGTAGTTTGAAGGAGTACCCGTCGTAGTGTCGATCTGCTGAATTGCATTATCAAAGAAATTGGCGAATCGAATCATTCCGCCAGTCACGTCTGCACCAAGTTGGCCTGCCACCCCAGAGGAACTAAAACCACCCCAAGTGGCATTACTTGTCAAAACGCTTGAGGTGTTAGAGCCACCTGCGTCCGTGATCTTCGTGACCACGTTTTCGCCATTTCGCAAGATGTTATAGGTAGTAGTTCCGTCGACGACTATTGAGTCGATAAATGTTGCGGTAGTACCTGCTTGGGCTGTGGTTAAATTGTAAACCTGAAAATATCCTGCGGCAGAACAGGCCGTGGACAGTGCGACAACAACGATTGCTGTCAGAGTGCAGTTTTTGATCGTCTTCATTATTCCCCTCCAAGTTTCAAGGTTAAGGAACATTTCGTGAGATTAGCTAGGCCAACGATGGCCCAAGCTGTTTGAATCACCTATACTAACAAGCTGAGATGCTGCATGTCCAGCGCGGGGCATCCTTTCTGGACTCTTCAACTCTGATCTTGGCTTACTCCCTTACCCGAATCAAACTTACTCAATATCGAGACCATAAAGTCAGGCAAATTGTGGCTTAAAGTAAGCTGAAGCACCAATATCCGATGATCCTTTTGCTTTCACAACTTAGTGGTCGCAATCGCAAAATAATGTTTTTAAAACGCAAACTATTGAAAATCGTTTCGGGCAAACTGCAATAACCAAATCGGAGAGCCAAAAATTCTGGTCTGTGGATTCGCGATTGAGCAATCGCACCTAAGTAATATGGTTCTAGAAGTAACTGCGAATCACTTAACCAACGCTCCTCTTACTCTCTTGGCGCATTCAAAAGATTCATCTTCAATTGAAACTCAATATCACACGCATTCCTCAGCAAGCTTGGATTTTTGTGGTAAGATGAGGGCAAGGTGCTTCTTCGTGAGCTGAGCAAACTATTTGTTGGTTCGCTCCGAAGAACAACACATCTGGCCTATGGTGTGGTCTTACTACTATTGGTGAATACTTAAGGTTGTTTCGAGTTCACAAAGGTCTCCCATGTGCATTGGAATATTGCGGTCTGGATTAGTAATAGCGGTAATTTCATGCTTGGCTGCCTCTGATAATCAAGCCGCGCCACTCTTTGAACGGCTTTATGTCCAGAACCAAGTATTGCCCGGAGCCAGCGCACTACCAGGGTTTAATGCTGTCGACACAGCCAGAGACAATGGAAATCGGTCGCTTGTCACCGCGCCCAACGGAAATTTTGTGGTCACGGTGAATACCGATCCGACACAAGGCAACGCTGGCTTCGTGGGCACGTTTTATCACTTCGGCTCGACCGATCAGGGCATCACGCCAACTGCGTTGCGACGCGAATCGACAATCGCAGGTCAAGAGCAAGAGACATTCAGTTCCAACGGAATCGACAATGCGGGAAACATCACCTACACGGCCACTATCAAGAACCCCAGCGCGCCCCCGACTCGATTTGGCAGCCTCTGGGAAAACGACACGCTCATATTTCGCCATGGAGATGCGATTACAACCGGTCCCTTGGCGGGAAATTTCTTTGCCTCGGCCAGCGGGGCCTATCGTTCCCCGACGGGCATTTCTAATTGGATCAGTTCCTACTCAGATACATCCTTGGGTGCTTCCACTGGTTCGGCCCTCTTCCGAAGTACGACGAATTTCGATGTACTGCTCAAGTCGGGTGACATGATCGGTACCGAAGGAACGATCGTGTCAGAGTCTGGAGCAATCTTGGCTAACATTCGTTGGTCCGACTCCGGAAATAATTACATCACCGAAGTTGACCTGGAGGCGGGTTTCACTGCCACAGAAGACTTGCTAGTTATAAATGGCCAGCCAGCAACCACGCCGAGTGGTGCAGTGATTCGCAAAGGAAATGCCGTGTCAGCAATCGACGGCGGACTGTCCGGCGAGACTTGGGACCTGTCAGGACTCTACGACATCAATAACACGGGAGATTTCATCTTCTCGGCATTTAATGATGGAGTAGTGAATGATTCAGTGCTCGCCCTGAATGGCGCAATCATACACCGAGAAAACGAAGTTGTAGATGGAGTGTCCCTCAGCGGCCAAGTCCAGGGAGTTGCAATTAATGACATTGGCGACATTGCATACGTTTGGAACGACACACTGTTCATAAACGACCAAGTCATTGCAGGACTCGGAACATTGGTCGACACAAATGCTGATGGAGTCGGTGATACTCCCATAACGAATCAGGCTTTAGGACAAATAGAGATTACCAATTTGCCGGCTGCAGGAGGAGACCTTCCAGTCGTATACCTTGGGCTAGATGTCGGTGGTCTAACATCTCAAATCCGACTGATTCCAGCCTTCGCTGACTTCGACGACGATGATGACATCGATGGGCGCGACTTTCTGATCTGGCAAAGGGGTTACGGCACAGGAACATCTCGAGCTGAAGGTGATGCCAATTGGGACGGACTCGTCGATGAGAGTGACTTAGCCATCTGGCAAGCTAGGTACGGTCAAACGGCTCCTGGAGGTACACTTTCCGGCGTCCTTGTCAGAGTCCCGGAACCGACGAGCTTATCCATAATCCTGGTTGCACTTGTTTGCTTAGGGATTTATCGTGGGCAGTTGCACGCGACTTTGCAAATTTAATTCCTCGCTTGAAATCATGTGTCCGAACAACCAACTTCGATTGAGCATGCTCTATATGGTGCTATTGTTGTTGATTTCATTAGAGTCGACAGTCGTTCTAGCCAAGCGACCCGAGCCCAGAGCATCCATGTCTTCTGACGAGCGCTCCGACTACATTACTGAACTACGACAGCTTTACTCCGGACCTCCCTCCTCCTGGCCAGCACCTCACGTTGAAGAAGATGTCTCGTGGCGTGAACTTGGTCAGATTCCGGAGGTAGCTGATCCATGTGAAAATCCCCGTACAGTGGAGAAAATCGAACTCGGTCGCAAGCTTTTTTTTGACCCCCGCCTGTCTGGCAGCGGACAGCTCGCTTGCGCTTCATGCCACGAACCAGACTTGTTTTGGAGTGATGGTCGAGCGGTTTCCTTTGGCCACAACCGCACCCAACTAACTCGCAATGCACCTTCGCTATTACATGGAGGGCTACGCGATTCGTTCTTCTGGGACGGGCGTGCGGAAAGTCTTGAGGCACAAGCAGAAGCTGTATTGACCAACCCAGACGAAATGCATTCTTCTGCTGAAAAGATTACCCAGAATCTTTCGAGTCTCCCCGATTACACTGAGCAGTTTGAAAAAGTCTTTGGCATCGGCACCCCCACCATGGAAAAGGTAAAGCAGGCCCTGGCCGCCTTTGAACGCACACTGGTAGGGGGACAGAGTCATTTCGACCAATTTCTTAAGGGACGTTCGGAGGCGCTCACAGACTCTGAACTCGCTGGATTACACCTGTTCCGTACAGACGCGCGTTGCATGAACTGCCATCATGGACCTTTGCTTACGGACGATCAGTTTCATCACATTGGTCTGAGTAACTATGGTACTCGCTTCGAAGATTTGGGTCGCTATAAAGTCACCAAAGATCCTAAAGACGTGGGCGCTTTTCGCACACCATCATTGAGAAATGTTGGCAGGACGGCACCTTACATGCACAGCGGCATGTTCACCCTAGAAGAAGTGTTGACACTCTACAACGCTGGGATGCCATCACTACGTCGCCGTAGGGATCAGCAGGAGGATCCCTTGTTCCCGACGAAATCCTCCAGAATTAAGCCGTTGCATCTCAATGAGCAGGACTTACAAGATTTGGAGGCATTCTTACACTCGCTCAGCGAGCCACAGCACCGCATCGAACCCCCGCCACTCCCCACGTTTTAGCAGTTCACCTAGTCGTCAGTGCAAATAATGCGAGTACCGGCAAAAACGCTTCGCTCCGCCTCCTGAGCTTCCGCAGGCACGGCTAACAGGGATTTTCAATTAAGCGGTAACAACCAGCTCTTGTCTTTGTTGTCATTAATGAGTTGGATCATAGCCTGCTCTTGTTTCTCAATGGACTTGGCGGCGGACTCCCTCACGCGGCGGTCGGCAATGCGATGGGCGAACCAGGGGGCGTGGGTTTTGATCTTCTGGGTAAGTTTCAGGTCGATGCGAGTGTGGTCCTCTTCCCTCTCAAGAATTGTCGTCAGTTCATATCCCTTAAGCCGCTCGGAGCCCTCTTCCAGTTTCGAAACAGAGTCGATCTCATTAGGGGAGATTTCAACATTCTGATTAAGAGTGACGACCTCGCGGCCCACATAGTCATCTAGAGTCCGTACCTTGAGGATGCCATGCAGTTCGAGCTTCCAGTTGGGATCGGCAGAAAAGACTGTTTTCAGTAGGGCCTCACCAATATTCTCAGCCCCGGTGTTTATCGTGCCCTCTTCCCATTTCTGCTCGACAAACTCGCTAGTCCCCCCCATGGTCATGATTTCCTTCGTCGCGTTGGTGCGTACCATGATTTTCCTGACTTTGGTGAAGTCCTCGTCGATGACGAAAGTTCGCTCGACGGTCTGCTCGGTGGTGTACTCAGCCGTGAGTACCCAACTCGCCGCAAAGGCAGCACCTAGTGCTAATGCTCCCACGATCCATCTCCATATAGTTCTTGGTGGTTTAGTTACTACTGATTCTTCCATCTCACTTCTCAATTAACTTTGCTAAAACGATCGAAGTACTTTGTCTCTTTAAAAACTTCCAATACAGAGAGTAAATAGGCCGCAGATGAACGCGGATTTAGCGGATTACCGCGGATTCATTTGAAATCTTTCTGATCTGCGCAAATCCACCCTATCAGTGTTCTTCTGTGTTCTATTTCTTACAATTCAGGATCTAAATCTTCAATTAGCAGGCGTTGTCTTTAAGGCATCTACGATATCACCCGGTTTAACTCGCTGCCGATAGTCGGGTTCGACATACGCAAACGTGATGACGCCTTTTTCGTTGATTACATAGGCGACAGGAACAGGCAACTCCATGCTTGCATCGCCGTTGAATTTCTCAAGGTCGAATAGCTGCTGATATCTAGTGGCGGTGCCGGGGTCGAGTTTGAATACGATCCCGTATTTCTCACCGAGGGTATTCCCCTTGTCACTGAGAAGCAAGAAATCGAAGCCATTTTTTTCTGCGGTCTGCTTGGACATCTCCGGCAGTTCAGGAGCAATGGCTACGATCTTCGCACCTGCCTCTTTGATCTGTGGCATGGCTTCCTGGATCCCTCTAAGATGACGCATACAGATGGGACACCACCCACCTCGATACCAGATGACGACTAGCGGCCCCTCTTTCCAAAGATCGCTTAATTGGACTTCCTTACCCGCGCCATCGATGAGGACACCATCGATCGCCTGATCACCCACTTTGAGGGCTGTTGCAGCGGCCTGCTGAGCAGTTTTTTCTTGCGGCTCTTCAGAATGAACGCTTTCAATTGGAACCAATGTGCAAATGAAAAGGAATAGGCAGTTGGCAAGCCATTTGTTTTGACGGGAATGAGCCATTGTGTTCAGTTCCTGGGGTCGCAGGTCAGGGAGGATGGAGCCTTGGCAGGTCAATACGTTACGACCCAGCATAGTTGATTTCAAATTGATTTGCCATGGTCCCCAGCGGGCAGAACAATGGTGTGACTTGTCGGGTGGCAAAGCAGAGCCATTGTGCTCACAATACCTTACTCCTTCATCCGACTCCCCTGCCCCCTCAATCCCACACGAATTCGCTTTGCCACCATTGCTGAAAGCCGCACTGACGATTCTTATTTTCTCCAGCGCGCCGGCGTGTGTGCGGATGGTGGAGCTCAATGCCTACACGCTGGGAATTGTGCGTCTGGGGCTGGCAAGCTTGGGAATGACTGTGCTTGTAATCGCGAAGGGAGAACTCACTTGGAAAAAGATGAGCAACTGGGACCGTCCTACTTGGTGGGCGCTGATTTCAGTTGGCATTATGTTCGGATTGCATTGGCTGACGTTTTTCTTGAGCATCAAGCTAGCTAGCGCCGCCATCGGAGCGATTGGCTTCTCTACCTACGGACTCCATCTGCTACTAATGGGATGGATTCTCGGTTTTGGGAGCGTAAAATTGCTCGACATCATGGGTCTGATGTTGGCTTGTTTGGGTACTTACCTGCTGATTCCAGAATTCAGCCTTGAAAACGATCAGACACTTGGCCTCTTGATCGGAATTATTAGTGGATTGGCTGCGGCCATGTTGCCGCTGTTGCATCAGCACCATGTGAAGGTCGACACCAATCTCAGGGCCTGGGGACAGTTCACCTTCGCCCTGCCTGTGTTCCTTTTATGCTGGCCGCTGACCGATTGGGAGATCGTGCCTCGCGACATCCCGCTCATTCTCTACCTCAGCTTGGGGATCGCATTGGTGGGTCATGGCATGTGGGTGCATGTAACGTCTGTGCTCTCCACGACGATCATCAGCGTGCTCTCGTACCTGTATTTGCCTACTTCGTTGCTGTTCGGATTTCTCGTCTTGGGTGATAGCGAACGACTCTCGGGACGCACGTTGATC
Source organism: Bythopirellula polymerisocia (assembly GCF_007860015.1). Taxonomy (GTDB): domain Bacteria; phylum Planctomycetota; class Planctomycetia; order Pirellulales; family Lacipirellulaceae; genus Bythopirellula; species Bythopirellula polymerisocia. The sequence goes on along the minus strand of NZ_SJPS01000004.1, from coordinate 577,559 downwards.
GGCACAGTATTGGTCCTGATAGCAAATGCGCTAGTGATGTGGAGTCAGGCTCGCATTCGTGCCATCGAGGCAGAAGTCGTCGAGACCGTGTGAAGTCTCCTAGAGTCCCTGGCGAGCGTTCTTGCCGGCTCCACGGCTGGGAATAGTTCGCAGCAGCTGGTCGTTTGTTTGGCCCAGGAATATATCCCGTGCGGTTAGGCTCAGTGGAGAAACCAATCGCGGTGGGACACCCGGTTTGGCCACAGCGAGCGCTAGGTTCTTCTGCCATTGGCAGGCAAAATCGTTAATCAGTAAACGAATGTTGCCCCGGATGGGGTCTGCGAGATAGACATATTGATAGTCGGTACCACGGTAAACGACGAAATGCTTATATTCATTCTCCGTGATACCCACCACCAGCGGTACTTTTGACTCGAACAATTGTTCCAAAGACATCTGCGCGACAACTGATTGATAGCTCAATTCCACGGCAGCCTTGCGCAGATCGCTCATAGCCAAACCGTTCTCGATGCGATCCTTCACTTCCTCAAAGGTGAGCAGTCCGTCGAGGGTTCTTAAGATCACACCCTCATTCATAGGATCGCCGATGTAGAATTTGATCACGGTGGCTAGAGCGGCGGCTCCGCAGGAATAGTCACGCTTCTGCATGACGACGTTCCGCTCTTTCAGTGATTTCCAGCTACAGACATATTTGGAAGCAATATGCTGACTGTCTCGAATCGGCGGCGCAGCCAGGGCTGAGGAAAGGTAACTGGCAGCAAGTAATAGTGTCACGATCAGAATGCACGACCTGATCGAGACAATTCTCCGACAAGGGATGGCATTCGAGGTCACGTGCATTTGTTTGGACATCGTCTACTCTTTGACCAGGGCTATCTCAGTAGGTCCAAGTAATTCCAAAGCGCGAAGCAGGTGCAGAATCGGTAGCACCAATCTCAGCGAAAGGCTCAATTATCCGGTTGCAATTTGCAACCGTAGCGGCAAATCGAAGCGCCATAGGCTCTTGGAAAGTGCCATCGACAAACTGATGGTCAAGTCGCGTTTTGGTTACATAGGCAAAATTGAAGCGTGTGCTCAAAGTGACCTTCTGATTCACGGCAAATCCAACGCCCAATTGGCCCCGGAAGTCCTCGCCGGGTTGCACATCAACACCAAAGTATTCGCTTTCAAACTGATGTCGCCACCCAAGGCCGTAAAAGATAACGACGGGATCGAAGGTCTCGATCCATAAGAGGTCCGTCGAGATTGCATAAAACCCGCCTCCCAATGAGGGGGCGTTAACCGACAACAGTGCAGTGGTAAAGGGATCCGTACCAGTTGGAAAAGTACCCGCGACCGTGAAAATGGTATCTGCGCAACGTCCCTGTCCATCTCGGACTAAAAAGGAAATGCCCGTGGTAATATCTCCGATGCCCCCATCATTTTCGCGTGCATCGAATCCTAGCGTTGCCAATTCGGTTTGTGCCCAACCAACTGGGGTGTTAATAAAGAATTGGGCACGCTCGGTAAGTCCGTATCTAATTTCCAGCGGCACGACCAGTTGACGCTGTTTGAAATGTGTTTCAACTAACTGGTTCCCGCTATCAACGACTGTAAAGTCATTGTCGAGGAGCAAGTAGGAAAAACCGATGTCGAATTGCATGTCGCCTGGTTCGAGGAGAACTGCACTTGCACGTAAAAACTGCAAGTTATTGGTCACCGGTTCTTCTCCCAGTGTGTCAGCCTCCGACAATCCTCCGCCCACGATGGGAGCAGGTACATCACTTAGATTCTCTGGTAGTGGAGGTGGCAACAAGGTGCCATCTTCGCCTACAATCGAGGGAATCTGCACAACCTCTGGCTCCCCACTGAGAAAACCAGGTGGTGACGGCGCTTCACCCTGCAAGAGAGAGTAGTTTGATGCCTGGCGTAGATCGAGGGTACCCGCATCCGCGAGCCCAAAAACTTCTTCCGTCAAGAATCTTTCCTGCCGGGGCAAAACATGCGGGGAATTTTTCCAGACTAGGGGCCCCATGAGGTCAATCGACTGGCCAAACTCATTTCTTGGGTGAACCTCTGCAATGGGCTGGCCGCTGTAGCCTGCTGAAACCTGGGGGTTCTTCCAATAGAACGGTCCCGAGAAACCGTGTTGTGTATTGGCTTTGGCAACCGCAGGAAGATAATTGGGTGCCGTCGGTGCCGTGTTGACCCACACTTCTTGCTTTGCTTTTGCCTGAGTCTTTTCTCGTGCCATCTGGGTATCTGTTGGATTTTTCCAGAATAGCGGCCCAAGAAATCCTGTTACACCTTCTTGTGCACTCGAAAGACTTCCTAAGAACATTGAAATCAATAGTGCAAGAATAGCAGTTGCCCTAGGTCGTCTACGTACAGTCGACCAAACGGTGAAGCGAATAAATAGTTCTTGCATGAGTTTCATGGTGGCTACTTTCGATCACCGTTTACCTTGCCAGACACAAGAAATCGAAAGACTCTGGCCGAGTCTTGTCTTCTCGATTCCCAGAGCCAATCTCGTGCGGGTTAAAGGGGTCGTACTTAAAACTCAGATTCGCCGTTCATGCTAGTGATAGCAGTCGTGGCGCATATGCGGCTTAGTTGATCCCATAGCGATGATCGGCGCGGTTCGCTCAGAACTTCATCGAGACGCCTTACGAGAGCGGTGTGAATCGCTCTGGCCTTCCGGATGGAACGGTTAGGTAAGATTTATGGCCAGTATTTCCTGTTTTCATGCCTAAGAAGATGGTTTAGGTGACTCTAACGGTTTTACGGATTACAACTGCTGGAACTAGATTTGTGTCTATTTTGTTCTATGAGGGTCGATCATGCGGTAGGAATCCTTACGGTAACTCCTGAGGATTGGTTGCTATCAATCATGCAAATAGTAGCTCCAGCAGAGCCTCAATCGTTAGGCTCTCGAGTGAGCTAGAAAATTCACGATCCACTTAGTACAGAAAAAGGCTTCGCTATGAGCACAGACCAATCTCACTCGAAACCCATCTGGATTGCTCTATCGGCAATAAGCATTCTCGTTGGCTTAAATGGACAGCTCGTTCTGGCATCCGAAACGACTACGCCCCTAGCTGTCGGTGAGTCTTTCCAGGAACTTCCTCCGGTAGAGCAACCTCTTAAGTCTGACGTCGAACTCGGAAAAACCATTAAGAATGAAGATCTTCAACTTACGTCTTCCCAAGAGGTAGTCGCAGACGGTTCTCTTCAAACCGCACTGAAAAACTCTGACTTCTACGTCGGACAGTTAACCTCGGGTGAATTTGCCAAAGTCAGTGCCTACCAAGATTGTTGTGGTAGCGAATGTGATCCGAGCTGTTCCTATACTGATCCTGGTTGCTGCTCGGGTGGTGACTGCTGCACAGGAAGCGGCTGCTGTTCAGATGGTTGCTGTTGCCAGTCCTGCTGCGCATGCTGCCGTCCCCCTTGCTTCTGGCTTGCCGGCGTAGAGGCCACATTCCTCGCTCCAGACTTGAATGCCAGTGGAGTAAGCTACCGCTTGCAGGATGGGTTCGCAGCACCTGCGCTTGATGCAACCTTTGGAAGTGATGATATCGCTATCGACGACATGTACGTGGCACCCCGATTGTGGTTGGGTGCTCAGTGTGGATGTTGGGGGATCGTGGGACGTTACTGGAACATGCAAGCTGCTGAAGACACTTATGATCCATTCACTTTCACTCCTCCGGGCCCAACCCCCGATTTTGGATACTTCATCCACAATCGTTTCGAAGCCTACACCGCTGACATCGAGGTGACTCGTAGCTTCTGCCACTATACCTGTCGCAACACGTTCGCCTTCGGTGCCCGTTATGCATCGGTTTTGCATGACTCGGCTTTGAGTGTTGATGCACAGCTCAACGATGGAGCAGCCGGACTCGGAATTCTGAGCGGAAATGCTCGCTCGAATCGTTCTGCCCACGGCATGGGCATCACGACTGCCCTTTCGGGATATCGACCCTTCCACTGCGATTCTTGCCTCAGCTTGTATTACAACTTACGAGGCTCTGTGGTGTGGGGACCAATCACTAATAGTGCCGAGACAGACACGATTGAACTCACTGCGGGAGCCACTGCCGGTTCCTATAACGGTGCGTTCTCCCAGGTAGATGATGCACTTTATATTGGTGAGGCCCAACTTGGTGTTCAAGCTAATTACCGAGTCATGTGCTTCCCAGCCAATGCCTTCTTCCGTGTGGCCGGCGAGTATCAATACTGGGGTGCAAGTCTCGGTTCCGCCGTCGCGAGCTCCTTCGCTGGTTTCGGCGATCCCAACGCCCCTCCCTTCTCTGAGGGACGTGCAACTGCGTTAGCTCAAGGAATCGATCTCAGCCTGATCGGTTTGACCATCGGAACAGGCTTCACTTGGTGATATAAAACTAGACCGATTCGCGACTTAGAAAAGAAAGCAGGCCCCGACACAAATGTGTCGGGGCCTTTCTTTTTTGCCTTCCAAAGGAAGGTTGCTCTACTCTGTACTTCTATTTCTGATGACTAGAAGGACATGGCCGAAGAATATCCGCCGGCATAGACACTAATAGACTTGGTCGTCGTAATCGTCTTCGTAACACCACCGATGTCGATGGACTTGACATGGACCTTAGTGATCCCTGCTTCTGATCCGTTGGCACCCGAAGCAGCGTACTTACCAGCGGCAAAATAGCCATTGACCGAACCAGCAGCAGCATGGTGGCTACCTACTCCGGCGAACGAACCGCCAGCCGCAATCGAGATGGGCACATAACCCATACCACGTACTTCTGCAGCAGTGCTGTCGGAGACGACTTTCACACCGCTGAGGCCCATGGCATCTAGGGTGTTGGATGGAATAACACCTTCGGCCGCGTGAACTTGACCAATGACACAGCAAATAGCCAGGCATGCGCTCAAAACAATACTTTTTCTCATCGATGATTTCTCCATGGAGGTAGAAAGAGGGGGTGCATAGCCGATCGGCTCGAATGTCGAAAAGGTCAGCCATGCGAAAAATTGTGGAAAGCTCCTTGACAGCTTTCACACTAATCAGGGTCGAAGTCTCTTCAACAAAGAGATGCAAGAGACGAGAGATAATTTCTGGCTTTTCCGTCGAGAATAACGAAGGTATCGGTTACGCTTGTCTCAGTGAGCTTTCGGAGTGCCCCAAACGATTTGCTTAGGGTCGCCAGCCTGCACGCAATTCTGCAATTGACGAGGAAGCCAATCTGGATTTTCGCCCTGGAAACCAGCTTTTTTGGCAAGGACCACCAAGTTTCGGGGATTTGGTCCGGTTCCCGCTTTTGACTTTTCTTTCCGGAATTTGATTGACGGGGAGCATACCTCTTGTTTCAGTAGAGATAGATGGGTTGTAACTGTTCTACGGGTTGTGCGCACTCCCTGTTTACAACCCGGCTTTCTACTTAAGAGGTACTTCTATGTGTAAAATGTTTTTTGGAATTGCTAGCGTCATGCTTCTCATGACGGCATCTTCGGCACAAGCTTTCGATGGCTCCATCGACCGCGCTACGTTGTCTGCTATGGGTTTGCATGACGCCACAATCGTCTCTGATCAGGTTGCTGAGTCCGTGCGTGGTCATGGATATCAGCCCCATTCCATCGCTATTGCGGCTGGTGGATCGTTTGCTTATGTGGGCAAGAACAATGCCGCCGCGGGTTCGGCCAACGGTTACTTCGCTGCAGGTCACCACTTTGCAGGTGGAATCAATGGCTCGGCTGCCGGCAAGACCACGTCAAAAACCGTATCATTTAAGGTGTTTGGTGTCCCTGTGAAATCGATCACCACCACCAAATCAGTCCATGTTTATGCCGGTGGTTTTTCTGCCGCATCGGCATTCTGATTTTGGGCTCCACTAGTTTTTCTAAAACGAAAAGGCCGGTAGCGAAAGCTACCGGCTTTTCGCGTTTATGAATAGCATTCTTGGCGGTTACCAGTGGCAAGCAGAACCCTTAGAATTTGGATAGCTGTCGATCCACATTAATCCTCGATACCACATTAATAAGCCTATGTCTGCCAACTATGACGCCCTGCTTGTAGTTTCCTTCGGGGGGCCTGAAGGCCCAGAAGATGTGATGCCCTTTCTTGAGAACGTTCTGCGCGGGAAGCCGGTCCCTCGCGAACGCATGCTGGAGGTGGCGGAGCATTATCAGCATTTTGGCGGGGTGAGTCCGATCAATGAGCAAAATCGCCAGCTCATAGTTGCCCTGGAGCAAGAGCTTCGCAGCCACGGACACGATTTTCCGATCTACTGGGGCAACCGCAATTGGCATCCACTCTTGGCTGATACTCTCCGCCAGATGGCTGATGATGGGGTGAAACAGGCCCTGGCATTCTTCACCAGTGCCTACAGCTCCTACTCGGGTTGTCGTCAGTACCGAGAGGACATCGCCCGAGCGCAGGAGACGGTTGGTAAGAAGGCGCCGCAAATCGACAAAATCCGAGTCTTCTTTAATCATCCTGGCTTTGTAGAACCAATGATCGAGTCGGTGCAGAGCTGTTTAGAACAGATCCCCGAAGAGAGACGCCCAGCGACTCCCCTGCTCTTCACGGCGCACTCGATCCCGAACGGGATGGCCGACAACTGCAACTATGTTGCCCAGCTTCAGCAAACTTGCCGACTGGTCGCAGCAGGAGTAAGTCATGACAAATGGGAGCTAGTCTACCAGAGCCGCAGCGGCTCGCCGCACCAGCCTTGGTTGGAGCCAGATGTGTGTGACCGAATCCAGGAACTCCACTCAGGGCAAGCAGTCACGGATGTGATAGTGCTGCCAATTGGTTTTATCTCGGACCACTTGGAAGTGCTATTCGATATCGATACCGAGGCAAAGGAGTTGTGCGATAAACTGGGGATCACGATGCACCGTGCTGCAACCGTGGGAACCCATCCCAAGTTTGTCGAAATGATTCGGCTCTTGATTGAAGAACGACTTAGCGAATCGCCCAATCGCCTCAGCCTCGGCGATATGGGACCGAGTCACGATGTCTGTCCGATAGATTGCTGCCTGTACTCACCGGTGCGACCTCCTTCACCTTCGCAAAACAAGAATGACTGAAACCCGACAACTCGGCTCAAGCAACCTGTTCGTGTCTCCCGTATCGCTTGGCACCTGGCCCATGGCAGGAACGACGAGCCCAGGTGTCAACGATGCGGACAGCATCGCCACGATTCGCAGTTGCGCAGGCGTAGGGGTCAATTTCATCGACACGGCCTACTGCTACGGCCCAAATGGCGAGAGTGAGAACCTGATTCGACAGGCAATTAGCTCGGAACGTGATTCGTATGTGATCGCCAGCAAGTGTGGGATTCACTACAACTCAGAAGGCCAGCAAGAGCAGGATGCCCGACCGGAGACGATCCTCCAGGAGTGCGACGAAAGCCTGCAGCGAATGGGAATCGATCACATCGATCTCTACTATTTGCATTCTCCGGACCCTGAGGTGCCCGTGGCCGAATCGGCGGGGGCCATCGCCGAGCTAATGGCCGCTGGAAAGGTGAGTGCTGCTGGGGTTTCGAATGCTCATCTACCGCAGCTTGAGGCGTTTCATGCCGTTTGTCCTGTGACCGCGGTGCAACTCCCCTACAACATGTTACAACGTGGCATCGAAGAGCAAACGATTCCCTGGTGCCAGAAGCGGGGGATCGCGGTTGTCGTCTATTGGGCACTCATGAAGGGACTACTTGCCGGGCATATCACTCGCGAGCATCCACTGGACTCCACCGACAAGCGGCTCAAGTATCCGATGTACCAAGGCGAAGAATGGGAAAAGAATCTGCAATTCATTGACGAAATCCGAACTGTTGCAGAGGACGCCGGCAAGACTGTGGCTCAGGTCGTCATCAATTGGACGATATTTCAGCCCGGGATCGCGGCCACGCTATGTGGAGCAAAGCGACCTTGGCAATTCGCGGAAGTGGCGGGGGCCATGGGTTGGCAGTTGAATGAGGCTCAACACGAGATAATCGACAAGGCATTGGCAAAGCGAGGCAAGGCTTTGGTTAATCGAGTATTTTACTAAATCCGTCCTATCATGCAGATAATACCGGTTGGGAGTCCCGTAATTACTTTCAACTCATCATTGCCAACTGCTTCAGATTGAGGATTTCTCTTCTCATTAGTCACCGCGACGTAGATTTCTGGGTGCCGCGAGTTCTTACCTCTCGCTCGCCTATTTATCCACCGTTTGCGGAGACATGAATAAATGAGTCAGCCAACTCGTCTTCTGGAAAATTGGACCCCCGATCAAGCTGCGCGAATGGAGAATGCCATCTTTGTCGCACAGCATCGACTACACGAATTGGAGATGTTCCAAGACGAGAACCTGATAGAGATCCTAGACGCTCACCCCCGTAAGGACCTGGGGATCAATACCATGGGGACTGATCCCGAACTCCACACCGAGTGGCAAGAAGGTCGTGCCGGGAATCTCACAGCCGTTGAGCTTTTGGAAGCCGTGAGTCGCGGTCGCGTCTGGCTGAACTTGCGGCGCGTAATGGATCACCATCCTGAGTACGAAGAGACGGTAAATCGGTTGTACGATGAACTCGAAGATACATGCCCCGGGCTGGCTACTTACAATCGCTCTGCTAATCTCCTGATTTCATCCCCACAGGCGATTGTCTATTACCATCTCGATTGCCCCGTAAATATGCTTTGGCACATCCGTGGTACAAAGCGGGTGTGGGCTTACCCGTTGGAATCGGGCATTGTCTCTGACGAAACAATTGAAGGAGTACTTTGCGGGGAGAAGTCGGAAGAACTCGATTTCCGAACGGCGTACGATGAACTGGCCGTCGAGGTGGATCTCCAGCCCGGCGAAATGATCACCTGGCCGCAACACACACCGCATCGCGTCGTAAACACCGGCGGTGTGAATGTGTCGCTTTCCACAGAGCACATGACCAAACGAGCGGCTCGGCGAAACAATGTATTTCTAGCGAACAGGCATTTCCGGCAAGTGCTTGGCGGCGAGTTTCGATCGACCGAGTTAACTGGCTGGCGACCAGCCGCCAAAGAATTCGCCTTGCGAGTGATGCGGCGGATACCAAAATTAGCCCCAGCATCCCCGCAAGGTTACAAGTACCCGATCACCTTTGAGGTCGACTTCGATGCAAAGGACTGCGTGAGAGCGCTGAAAAGCGAAGATCAGCGCACTCCTGCCTTGGTTTGATAGCCCTCTCTCGAAAGGGGCTATTCCAAGTTCCTGTCTGCGACGTTTGAAAGATTTAAACTCCCCACTCGCTCTAATGGCTTATTCAGGAGCGGGCCTACTCGTTGGGCAAAGGCCTTCGGTTCGAGGTATCCCTCGATGAAATCTAGTACCTCGCCATCGGGTGAGATCAACAGCGACGAGGGATAGCCACGGATTCCTAGCTTCTTTATCAGCGCGGCATAGTCATCTGAATGTGCCATGACTGATTCCGTTCTCCCCCGCAGCAACTTCTGGACTTGGGGATTTCCGTAAGTTTCGTGGACCATCTTCCGGCAGAATGTGCAGTTTTCTGAAGTGAACATCACCAAGAGCGGTCGCTGCCGCTCGATCGCTTCCTTCCATGCCCCTTCCACCGTGGGATGATCGAAGATGCCGGCGGGTGCCACACTCGCATGCGGCCTTGCTTGGGCAAATGCGCAGCTCGCTCGGGGAACTGCTAGCGTTGCCAGCAATATAATCATGAAACAACAGGACTTCATTCTGTTAACTCTTCGGTTTGGACAGCTCTCAGGAAATTGCCTCCGCATGGCAGCGGACAACATAAGAACTCAATATCTACTATCGGCATCACAGGCAAGTAGACTTCGTGAAGCTATCCTGGGATACGAAGAAAAGGACGTTTAAGTTCGCTCTCATATTAAGCTACCGCGATTTCCACCGATTGCTATCGAGTTTGAGTGGAGTTATTGGCAGAGGCGATTCCTAGTTGCAGTCGCCGCTTGAATGTCTCGCTGTCGACATAGCCTTCGATCATGTCGAGGACTTTATTATTGGACCCCACCAGAACGGTCGAGGGGTACCACTTGATATGCAGCTTCTCTACCAATAAAGCATGGGTATAGCGGCTCGCCTCAAGAGTCTCAAACGAGCCGGTCACCATCTCGCTTACTTCCGCGCAACCATAGGTACCATCGAGCATTTTTGTGCAATGGGGACACTGTGGCATGGTCACATAGACCAGGATTGGCTTGTTAGATTCCTGGGCAGCGGTCCAGGCGTCTGGATAGCTGTGATGCTTAAAGAGTGGCTTCGCATGATCGGTAGCAGCACTGGGAGAATCGCCCAGACACTTGGCAGTGGGGGAGAAAATGGCAGCCAGAACTGCCCAACGAATTACCCCTGCGACGATTCGCTCCATGCCCTGTTCCTCCGAATAAAAGCGGAACCATTCGAGATTTAAGTGCTAACGAGTTCTATCGGCCGTCGCTAGCACGGGCATGGGTATGTTTTTGTTCTGAGGGAGAATCGACACGACGGCTGAAGCTTCGCGGTCCCGCGCAACAAGTTTCTTCGTTACAAACGGACTATGACTAGCAGCCGACTACACAAGAAGGGTGTTCAGAATAGATTGCCTGCAAGGCGTTCAAACAGCCACGCCACTCTCGCGTGCCATTTGCACACCGACAAAGCCGTTGCGGGCTTTAAGACACGTTTGGCGAAATGGCTCTGGATGGGGGACACCGGAGAGCCGGAAGGTCTCGATCTGACCATTGCGAAAGATCAAATCGCCTGCTGGATACCATTCTTGACCTGGGAGAACTTCAAGTTCAATGGTGTCGAACCGGTCAAAGGACACGCTTTGTTGTTCTCCCCCTCCGAAGGCTTGCTCAACAATCACCCGACGATTGGTCAGACGATAGCGAAGGCAAGCTGGATTTGGGATTCCCCAAAGCACAAAAGGAAGCTTTGGGATGAGCATATGAAAGTACACAGGAAGAATAAATGGAATCGACACCAGGGCCATTAATCGGCCCAAAGTGATGGGGAGGCCAAAAAGGGTCAGGCCGACTGAATTGGCAAACCGTCGACCCCACCAGCGACCGTAGGCCGTGGCAGCTATCGACGGCCATACCGTCATGATCGTCACCTCTTTTACAGTCGCGGGGAATACCCCGGCAATCGCACCCGACATACTCAAACCTGTTCTAACGGCCTGGAGAGATTCGAAATCCGCAGGTCCGCAAACTACCAGAAACGCAGTGCGGTGCCAAGTAGCGAGCAGAAGCAAATCGCTGGCGAGCGGGGAGCGTAGGCTCCCTGAAAAATAGACGGGGAGCTTACGCTCCCCGCTCGCCCTATAGAAAAACGGCCTACGGCGCTAGTGCCGCAGACCGTTGGATTATCAACCTTCAAGCTCCGTTTAGCTCGCCGAAGCCGTGGCGAACTCGGCAGTATAGTGCTGCTTCTCGGCCATGGCCGTTGCATAAAGCTGGGCGGGGATTTCGGCAGGTGTTGTGAGCACCTGGGTCTTTCGCCGTCCTCGGTGTGCTGGCTGTCGCACGAGTCGTCCGCCAATCGTTCCGCGGCAACGGGCGGAGCCGCAGCAGCAAGGGAACGAACGAAATAAAACATCCTCCGTTTCATCATAGTCCATCGTGAGTAGCTCACCGGCTGTGATGTCCCGAGTTGCAATGAAAAGGCGCGAATCAGTGTCGAGCCATGAATTTGGCTCGCAGCTGTGCAGCACCTTTCCAGCAAAGTAAGGATCGTCCAGGTGGAGGCCTGGTCCCATCTGCAAAGTATGCAGAGTCATCTCCGTCTTAAGCGTGCCATTCATCCGAAACAGGACGCTGCCTTGAGAAAAATCCCGCAGCACAAGCACCCCTTGTCCACGCTTTCCATCGACGTCCAGGACACAGAAGTCTTCCCAACTCGGTTCGTTGGGTACCACCTCCAGGTGGTCGGGATAGAACCTTTTCATTTACGGTATACCATCTCACTTGTGATACTTGACGGGGAAAAAAACGTCTCTATTACTCGATAAACCGTTGCCTCCTCATAGGGTTTGCAACTAAATACATCGAGATAAATATCGCGGTGGTTGTCGTTCGTGTGGAACGAAATCTGGCTGGTCTCTATGAGTTGGACTCCTGAGCAACCAGTCTCGTGTCCTTTGCCGAAGCGGGCCACGATCGGGGGTCCATAGCGGACCATGTCGATTTCGTCTGCACAGTTCTGCAGAAAATCATAGAGCTTTTCGATCGACAGGAGGGCTTCATTGCAGCCTAGAGCGGTGACCATCATATGCTGGCCATAGTGCTTTTCGCCGTTGTGAACGATCCGTCGATACTCCGGAGGTGCTTCAGTCAACACAGATTTTATCTCCGTTCAATTGTGGAGGAACCAATTTTGCAACCTGCGACAACGTGCCGCATAGAGAGAGTTGCAGTTTGCCCTGGCAAGGAATTAAAATTGCCTGGAGTACAGCCTTGAGCGAGACATGGACAGCCTTAAGCGGGAAAGCACACAGCTTTGATCGAAAACGCTTCGAGGGTCGCTGAACTTTGTGGTCTGCTGAAAGTGTTAAAGGGCGGGTGAGTAAAAACTAATCAAAGATTTTTATGCAAAGCACCCCTAGCGCGTCTAGTGTGATTCGCCATATTGGGAGAAGAATAGAAGAAAAAGTTTCTTCAAAACTCCCGAAATTTTCTGAGAGGAAATTCGTGGTCCTCAGTGCCACGCTGCAGGTCCCACAAGACCCGCAGAGGCCCTGAGCGAGCGAGAGGCCGAATTTGGGGTTCCGATTTTTCTGTCCCAGAGCGTGTCACTCGCGCGCCCTACACGGGATTTCGTGACCAGGAATTATTTGCTGAAGGGTGAAAATTTCTCTCATCAGAATGCTCACTTAGTTTTCTTGATGAGGCTCCCGGTAGGACACTATCTGTCAGACTATTGGGTGTGTTGCGCCGCTCCTATGCCAGGTAGCGGCGCTTCGCTACCAAGGATCATCTCACAAATCTGGCCAATAGAGCTAACTCCGATCGCCCTGAGTCCTAAATCCTAAACCGGAAAGTATCAGTCCACCTAGGAGTGCTAGCGAAGTCGGCTCAGGTATAATCCCCTGGCTGAGTGCGACGAATTCGATGGCCGCCTCGTGGACCGATTCGTCGACGCCGGTAGCCAGTAACCAGAACACAGGTTCCGATTCGGTCAGCCCAGCCACACTGAACTCGGTGGAGAAAGCATAGACCCCTGCAGCAGGATTAATTACTTCGGTTCCGCCGCCATCGACCAGATCGAAGATCAGATCGTGATGAAAAAACCCATCCGGATCGGCTCCAGTGCCATCGGACGTGATGTCGAAGTTGAAGCCCGCTGCAGCAGTTGTTCCATCAATCTGAACGGAAAAACTCTCCGTCGCGTCAGAGATTTTCAGCTCATAAGGAGAAGGGACAGAAGTGAAATCAACGCTGCCAATGCCGTTCCAATAAAATAGGCTCTTGCTTACGCTGTCCATGGTGAACAGTTGCAGGTCAAACCCCACAAGGGCCCCGCCGGGGAGCGGGGTTTCACCTTCCAACACTAACTCGTCGGGGTCCGACTCCATACCAGGCTCATTAGCCCGATAGGCTGGGTTGGGTGACTCACCGAATTCGCCTTCGGCAATACGTGGTTCAGCGACCACCTGGCCACCGTCATCGAAAAGTTCCAGATCGCTGTGTTGGGCGATTGCCAGATTGGAACTCAGCAGGATAACGCCAGCAAGCGTCAATCCAATCCGCGCAACATGGTTACAAAAACTTCTCATTGTTAGCTCCTCCAAAGAAAAAATGAATAACTACCACAGAGCACACAGCGAACGCAGAGAGTGGTAGTCAAGATTGAAAGAAAACCCTGCCCCAACTGTGCGCTCTGTGGTAATTACTCTTCAGCTTCGTAAGCTCCTCCTCCAAGTTATTGCTACAACACCAATCAGCGACGAAACTATCGTCGTTGGCTCGGGAATTGTCAGTGGACTAGCCAGCATTCCCGCCGCATTTCCGTAGTGCCTTTGCCATAATAAGAAATCCCGACCATCCACGGTCACACTTCCATCAAAATCCCCACCTGCCCAACCTGCACTCGTGCCATAGTTTGCTTGCCAGATGCCGAGGTCGGTTCCGTCGACATTGCCATCTAGGTTTGCATCGCCATATTGCGTACCAAGCAGGTCAAACAACGTATCCACATCATGGGCATTGACGAAGTAATTCCCGTCTAGGTCGAAGAGCGGATCACTGCTTTGAGTCGCAATTGCCGCGAGCAGCGCATCAATATCTGCGGCATCGACCTTGTCATCCGGAAGGTTGTCCGTATCGAGAGGACTCACGTCCCCCAAAAGCCTCAACTGAGAGAAGTTTTCATCTAGATAAGTATTCACAGCGGCCATGGAAGCGGTCTTCACAGTACCCGGTGGGCCGTTGTATAGAGCCAAATAATGGGGCCGTGCGATTTCTCGCTCAGAATCGCCAGTGAGATCGATATTGAACTCGAAGCCCGCTAGAAAGACTCCGGTGCTGGCCGGTGTAACAGGGGAGTTGTCCAAGTCGAAATCGAAGATCAAATGGCTGTGAATAAAACCAGTGGTGACAGTTGCCGTGAAATCGTATCCCGCCACGTCCTCGGCCACGCCCGTGGCTATTGCAGAGCCATTTGCCGACGAGCGTACTTCAAGAAAATCGTGGGGATTGGCAACTGGCGAGAAAGACACTGAATCGGTGCCGTCCCAATAAAATAGGTTCGCAGCAGGGCCATCTTCTATGCGGAAGGCCTTCAAGTCGAATCCAACCGACCGATTGCCTGGAAGTGGTTGGTACTCGCTATTCCCTAAGTAAAATGAGTCACCAGAATCCTCGGCGCTTAGCCCCGGATTCAAGTCCACAAAAGGGGCTAAGCCCGCGATCTCGTTCACATGATAGCGGATTCCAGGCCCAGGCGTACCGCTTTGTCCCGGATCGCTCGCTCCTCGCCCGGTAATAAGAATTCCAGACTTTTGAGTGAGGAAAATGTCAGCATGGAAGGCTCGCGCCGTGGAAACCGCAAGCAAGACGTTGAGCATAAGGAGTAAGTAAGTAATCGGGCGAATCATAGAAGTTCTTTCTTTAGTTTGTCACTGGGCGGGCGAAATTTACCTGCTCAGTTTCCTCAGCGCACCACTGGCGAACTTCTTGTGCTGGGACCGCTGAGACATGGCCGTCGCCGTAGAGATAATTGGCGATGTTGCCTGGATGTCGCTCGGCAGCGACTTCGGCCGAGAACGCATTCCAAACGAGTGGTTCGTCGGCTGTGCGATAGTGGACGTTGTACCAGTTGAACCAATTCCAAGTGTGCGTGTGATCGACAACAACCATCTCACTGGCCTCGAACATCAGAATAGCGCGAGAAGTTTCCGCGATATCCCAGAGGTTTCTTACTGGCTCGAAACCCTCGACCTCGATGTCGACTGCCAGAAATCCGTTGAACACATAACTGGTTTCACGGTCTCGCAACCGCTCCTCTCCTCGCGGATCTTCTGGACAGATACGAATCGAATCAACGCTCTCCAGGTGTGGGGCCAGCGTATAAATCCAGGATTGTTTCTCTCCAAAGCCATGTCCTTGCACGACGGGAAGTCCGCCGTCATGGGCATTGGCGAATTGGTGGATCGCCAATCCAATCTGGCGCATATTATTTGAGCAGTGAGTTCGCCTGGCAGCCGCTCGCGCGGCCTGCACGGCCGGTAGCAGCAGGCCAATCAATACTCCGATTATGGCGATCACCACCAAGAGTTCTACCAGGGTAAATCCCGAACGCGCGCGCATGAGTTCACCTCTTGAACGCTAAAGCAATTTTCTGGAAAGAATCGAATCACAACGCACATAAAAGTGCGCAGCAGTTCACAGAAACAACGGGCATAGAAACTGCTCTCTGGCAGAAAGCAAAACTGCGCCCTTAAGAATTAGCAGGCTGGAGGTCCCCGGCCGGGATGTGTCCCCAAGAGCGGGGAATTGTAGGACGCGAAAAGAGCCGGTGGAATCGTAGGAATGACATCCACACAGTCACTTGTTACTTGAAAGACAAATTGCGATTGAGCCTGAACTAAAAAGGCACAGATAGGGCAATCTTCCTCAGCGAGGACTAGCTGAGTCTGGTCCTCTTGCTCGCTTTGCGAATTGGAGCAGAGGTAAGATGGCGAATGGTGATTCTCGTGAGCAAGGAAACCATCAAATGAGGAAGAATCTGCCGATTGATGGCAAACTCCGTCATGGCAGTGTCCACAGCCCCACAGAGAGTGCAAACCGTAGCCCAACACACCCGCGCAGCCATAAACTGCCAAGAGCAGCAAAGCGACTAAAGGGAGTTGCTGATGTAAAGCTTGCCTTCTCATAACAGCCTACTATAGAGGCGAGAAACCCAGAGGTCAAGCAATTTAATAGTCTGACAAACGGCCCCAATCCACAATCTCATGAGAAGTCATCCACCGATCCAACAGCAACAAACAAAACCGTTAGCCCCCTCTGTGTAATCCGGGGTTTTGGCATGGGTCTTTAATTGGTTTTCCACACCGGATCATGGTGCGACTCCTCTGCCGACGCAAACCAGCGGGTCAGGGTCATCTTCTGCCGTGTATAGAAATGCACACTCTCAGTTCCCTGGATGTGCAGGTCGCCGAAGAAGGATTGATTCCAGCCCGTAAACGGAAACCAAGCCATCGGGGCAGGCACGCCGACATTGATGCCGATCATCCCAGCATTGAAGTGCTGTTTGAACTGTCGGGCCGCGTAACCACTTGACGTAAAGATCGACGCCCCGTTGCCATAGGGACAATCGCGTCCTACCTCGAGTGCGCTCTCCAAATCCTTCACACGGATTACTGAGAGTACAGGGCCAAAGATTTCTTCCTGAGCAACTCGCATGGAGGGTTCCACTTGATCTAACACACTGGGACCGAGGAGAAACCCTTCGCCGTCGAATTCGCGGCGACCATCGAGGGCCACGCGAGCGCCATCGGTCGCAGCGATGTCAAGATATCCGGCTACGCGGTCCAAGTGCTCGCGGCGAATTAGTGGGCCCATGTCGACGCTTTCATTGCCATCGGTGGGACCCACCCGGAAGCCACCTGCGTGATCACACAAACCTTCTACAAGTGGATCGGCAACGGAGCCAACAGCCACCGCCACGCTACCAGCCATACAGCGCTGGCCAGCGCAGCCGTAGGCTGACGCTGAGAGGGCTTTCACCGATTGATCAAGATCAGCATCGGGCATGATGATTAAATGGTTCTTTGCCCCGCCTGCGGCCTGGACTCGTTTTCCATTCTTCGTGCCCGTTTCGTAAATGTGCTTTGCGATCGCAGTCGAACCGACAAAAGAAATCGCGGCGACCTTGGGGTGAGTTAACAGCACATCGACGCAATGGCGATCACCATGCACGATATTAAACACACCCTTTGGAAGTCCTGCTTCGGTTAGCAGCTCTCCCAGCCGTACCGAAGAGAGCGGCACCTTCTCTGATGGCTTGAGTACAAATGTGTTTCCGCAAGCAATGGCTACCGGAAACATCCACAGCGGAACCATGAAAGGAAAATTGTACGGAGTGATGCCGACACATACGCCAACTGGATGCCGCATGGTTTCAGCATCAACACTCGCAGCGATATTGGGCAGCGTGTCTCCCATCAACATTGTTGGAACACTGCACGCGAACTCAATCATCTCCATTCCGCGTTGCACCTCGGCCCGGGACTCGGGGAGCGTCTTGCCATGTTCGCGAGTAACCAGCGCGGCAAGTTCTTCAAAATGCTGTGCAACCAGGTCGCGGAAGCGAAACATCACCCGAGCTCGCTCCACGGCAGGCGTCTCGCTCCACGCAGGCAATGCTTCTACGGCGGCAGAGACGACGGCAGCCGTTTCGTCTGGAGTGCAAAACGGCACACGAGCGATCACCTGACCGGTGGAGGGATTGTAGACATCCCCCCCCGAATTCTTGGAGTGTTTGTGCCAATTGCCGGCAGAAAGAACCGGTACGATTGGAATGTTGGCGTCTGCAACGCTTGACATAAGTGCACCTCTGCATGAATGGACTGATAAGGTTGGATCATTTTTCCCGCCAAGTCGCTTGCGGGTAGATGCAATAGATAACCTTGAAAGGGTAGTAGTCAGTGGGTTTTTCAACAGCTATCATACCTTAGTACGCATGATTCACACAGGTGTACGACAGACTTTCGCTGCTAACTCGCAGTTGGTGGTGACTATCTCAGGCCAGATTTTTTGACAGTTTATATATAGAGGACGCATCCGATGCCCAGAAATGTCCGCGGTGCCTTAATTCAGGCGACTTTGTGTGAGCCAGTCACTTCCGGCGTCGAAAAAGTAAAGCAGGCGATGATCGACAAGCATGTCGAACTACTTGCGCAGGCCGCCGATAAAGGTGCTGAGGTGGTCTGTATGCAGGAGCTATTCTACGGCCCCTATTTCTGTGCCGAGCAGGATCCTAAATGGTATGAACTTACCGAGCGCGTGCCCGATGGACCAACGACCAAGCTCATGCAGGAGCTTGCCAAAAAGCACCAGTTGGTCATTGTCGTACCGATGTACGAAGAGGATCTCACGGGCGTGTATTACAACACGGCCTCGGTGATCGACTCGACGGGCGAGTATCTCGGCAAGTTCCGCAAGATGCACATCCCGCATTGCAACCCAGGCTTTTGGGAAAAATTCTATTTCCGTCCCGGCAACTTGGGATATCCGGTCTTCGAAACCAAGGTGGGCAGAGTCGGCGTCTATATTTGCTACGATCGCCACTTCCCCGAAGGAGCCCGCTGCCTGGGGCTCAATGGCGCCGAGATTGTGTTCAACCCCTCGGCCACTGTCGCAGGACTCAGCGAATACTTGTGGAAGATCGAACAGCCAGCCCATGCGGTCGCCAACCAGTATTTTGTCGGTGCCATCAATCGTCCGGGCTTTGAAGAGCCATGGCGGATCGGCGAGTTTTACGGCCAGAGTTATTTCTGTGATCCGCGTGGTCAATTCATCGCCCAAGCCGACCGTTCAGGCGATGCCATCGTAATCGCAGACATGGACCTGGACCAGATCCGCGAAGTCCGCAACACCTGGCAATTCTTCCGCGACCGGCGACCGGATAGCTATGATGAGATCGTGGCGGGGTGATGCTCTCAACCTCCCGAATAGTCACGCGAGTTGGATAATTTTGGCGGCATAAGAAGTTGGTGTGGAATTGCTTTGCTGCCATTCGATTCACCTGCCTTTTCACTTAATGGTAGGTGCTTAGTGGTTCCACTGACAGATCGAATCCTCGATCTTGTCATATCGTCAGCAGAACTCTCCTCAAGCAGTGTACACATAGCAGGAGCGGAAAATGCAAAATGGTGACAGCTCAAGACATCGCTGATGCAGCCAACACAATTCGCGCCGGAGGACTGGTAGCTTTTCCAACCGAGACTGTTTACGGACTGGCTGCGAATGCACTCGACGCAACGGCAGTCGCGCAGGTATTCGAATTAAAATGTCGACCTCAGTTCGACCCGTTGATCTCACACATCGCGGATGCTTCTCAACTCACCAAATTGGCTCGGGAAGTTCCTGCGCAGGCGTTGGAATTGATCGAGCATTTCTGGCCGGGACCATTGTCATTGGTGCTGAAAAAACAACCTCAGGTTCCCGACATCGTGACCGCAGGGTTGTCAAGTTTCGCCATTCGCTGTCCCGATCACGAAATTGCTCGGAAACTGATCCGCTCGGCTGGTGTCCCCCTCGCCGCTCCAAGCGCGAATCGGTTCGGCATGATCAGTCCGACAACTGCCACACACGTCATCGAACAGTTTGGAGATCAATTGCCCATAGTGCTTGACGACGGGCCCTGCCGTATCGGAGTAGAATCCACCGTGGTCTCCTTCGTGGATTCACAGGATGGACGCCCCATGTTGCTTCGCCCCGGCGGGGTTACGCTGGAAAAGCTTGAAGAAATCATCGGGCCAATTGAAGTCCCCACACTTGTATCTTCTCGACCAACTTCCCCCGGCCAATTGTCACGCCACTATTCACCCGCTACTCCACTCATCCTTTCAGCAGATAGTGAGAAAATAGTCTCGGCGAACGACAAACTGAAGGTGGGACTAATGAGCTTCCAACGTCCGCATTTCACTGCTGGGTTTGCGGCGATCGAAGTGCTTTCCGAACAAGGCTGTCTCCGTGAGGCAGCGGTCAATCTCTTCGCAGCAATGCGTCGACTCGATGCACTCGGCTTAGACATCATCGTTGCCCAACCCGTCCCCGAAGTCGAACTTGGCCGCGCAATCATGGACCGCCTCAGGCGCGCAGCCGTCTCTTGAACTCGAAAAACCTGTCCCCCTTTTTTTGCTTAACCTTATGCCATACTAGTAGCTTTAACTTTCATCAGCACCAGATAGGCTACAAACGATAGGCCGAAGCTGATGAACCAAGCGTAGTGGTACAGATCGGCCCAGAATGGAGGAATTGACTCCTTCCACTTGTCGGATACAGCAGCAAGGAATCCTGGTACGCAAGGCGCGATGCCGAGAAGCATCGCAATAATCGCCAGTGGATTGAATCCACCCTGGTACCAGTACGGTCCTTCGCGGCGGTAAAGACCTGCGAGATCAAGTTGAGTCTTTCGCAACACCAAATAATCCGCCAGCAGGACTCCTCCCACGGCACCTAAAAGGGCCGAGTATGCGACCAGCCAGCGAAAGATATAACCCGAAGGGTCGGCAATGAGTTTCCATGGTTGCATCAGAATGCCGATCAGCCCCGTGATGAATCCACCGGTGCGAAAAGAAATCCAGCGTGGGGCGAGATGGGCAAAATCGTTGGCCGGACTAACCACGTTGGCAGCGATATTGGTGGCGAGCGTGGCGATGCAAAGCGACAACATCGCTACGACGAGCACAACGGGGTTGGAGAATTTTGTGAGCAAGATGACGGGGTCCCAGATGGTTTCGCCATAGATGACCGCTGTTGCCCCGGTGACGGCTATCCCGATGAACGAAAAGAGGGCCATCGTGGTTGGAAGGCCTAATGCCTGGCCGAGTGCTTGATCCCGCTGTGAATAGGCATAGCGGCTAAAGTCGGGGATGTTCAGCGAAAGCGTGGCCCAAAAACCTACATTCGCCGTCAGAGAAGCAAAGAAAAAGGGCCAAAACTCACCAGCTTTCGCACCGCCGATTTCGAATGCAGATGGCTTAGAAAGCATAGTTCCAAAACCATTTGCCTCGACGTATGCCCAGGCCAACAGCGCAAGGCCCAGCCCAATCAATAGCGGTGCTTTTATGTTCAATAGAACTCGAATCGATTCCACTCCCATGTAAATCACCCACATATTGATGGCCCAAAACAAAAAGAAACAGACAACCTCGGCTAGATTGATATCGATGATTGGGAGATTTTCCAACGAACCCCATGCGGGCACAAACGCGACCATGATCTGATAAATCGCGGCTCCACCAATCCAGGCTTGAATGCCAAACCATCCGCAGGCGACCAGCGCCCGCAGCAATGCGGGCACGTTGGCCCCCAGAATTCCAAACGAAGGCCGGCAGTAGACAGGAAATGGGATGCCATACTTCGTGCCGGCATGGGCATTAAGTATCATGGGAACGAGCACAATGACATTGCCAAGAAAAATCGTGAGGATCGCTTGCCACCAATTCATCCCTTCCTCGATCATGCCCGAGGCAAGCATGTACGTCGGCACACATGCCGACATCGAGATCCACAACACTGCCATGTCGCGTGTTGACCATCTTCGCCCCGAGCGTGGCACCGGGGCCATGTCTTCGCTGTAGTAGGGAGAAGTCGATAGATCCGTCGTGAGCTCATGAATCCCATCGTGGAAGGCTACCGGGCTAGCAGATTTATTGGCCATATTGTTATCCCCGAATCGAAGAGTTAGTAAGTATCCACGAAAATTAGTAATTGAGGAAAAAAGTTTCGATTATGGGGTTTTCTCAAAGCTGACCCCGCGAGTCTCTCCAGTTAATTCACTGTGCTGGGCAGGGTCAATGGCAGTCGCTAGAATTGGAGCAGAAATATCCCTCTTGTCCGCACGCTCTCTGAGGAAACGCTATGAGTGCCACCAACAGCAATCTGGAACTACCCATCTGCAACCATACTCCCACTGCCTACGACGGTCCTTCGCGCGACGAAGTCATCGCCCTTCGTCACCAGTATGTTTCGCCCGGCGTGCTGACTTATTACCAGGACCCCCTCATGATCGTCGAGGGGAATATGCAATACCTCTGGGACGAGTCGGGAAAGCGGTACTTGGACGGCTTTGCCGGGATCGTCACAGTGAGCGTTGGACATTGTCATCCAAAAGTTGTCGAGAAGGTCCGCGAACAAACCGGGCGACTTCAGCATACAACCACCATCTATCTGCACCCGGCCATAGCCCAGTTTGCTGAGAAATTGGCGGGCAAGATGCCCGAGGGTCTATCGCGGAGCTACTTCACCAACAGCGGCAGCGAAGCAAATGAAGTGGCCATCCTCTCGGCCCGCGAGTACACCGGCAACGAACCAGTCATCGCCCTGCGCAACGGCTATCACGGCGGCACCTCGATTCCTATGGGCCTTACAGCCCATGGCACTTGGAAGTTCAAATCCAATCCGCAGCTTAACGTGCTGCACACGAACCCTGGCTACTGTTATCGCTGTCCCTATGATTTGGAGTATCCTTCCTGCGATCTTAAGTGCGCTTACGACGTCAAGAATGTGATTCAGTATCAGTCTCCCGGTGAGATCGCCTGCTTCATCGGTGAGCCGATTCAAGGAGTCGGCGGCACGGTGACGCCACCAAAGGATTTCTTCAAGGTTGTGTACGAGATCGTCCGTCAACATGGCGGCCTATGCTTTGCCGACGAAGTGCAGGGAGGATTCGGCCGCACGGGGCATCACTATTGGTCGCATCAGAATTACGATGTGGTGCCTGACGGAATCTCTATGGCCAAGGGTATCGGCAACGGCATTCCACTGGGAGGTTTTACAACGACCGAGCCAATCTCCGAGGTAATGAAAAACCGCATTCACTTCAATACTTTTGGCGGCAACCCAATCAGCATGACCCAAGGACTTGCTACGTTGGAGGTGATCGACGAAGAGAATATCCAACAGAACGCACTCGAGGTAGGTACTCACCTCAAAAACCGACTCTTAGAACTTCAGGAAACGCAGCCCCTCATCGGCGAAGTCCGGGGCCTGGGACTGATGCTCGGCGTGGAGTTAGTGCGAGATCGTAAGACCAAGGAGCCAGCTAACACGGAAGCCGCCGCCGTGATGGAACAATGCAAGAATCGCGGCCTGATCATCGGCAAGGGGGGCCTGTTTGGCAACACCCTGCGTATCAAACCCCCGATGTGCATCACTAAGGACGATGCCAATTTCATGGTGGATTGCCTTGACGAAGTGCTCAGCACAGTTAGAACGCCATAACCACGATGCAATGCATCGCAGGCCTCTTACTGCTAGCACCTCATCAATATTCTGAGCGCCTACGGCCCAAAATGTCGATGGTCTTAATGATATCTTGTTTTGATGCGCAGCCTATGCGCATTGTTGGCTCATGGCTTTTAGGGGGGAACTAGCGCCATGTCTCGTATGAAATCTGTCGCTGCGCTTATTGCGCTGCTGGCTTGTGCGGGCTGCAAAATGTGTTGCAGCTATCCTGACAATGTGCCGCCGGTCCTCAATGGACCTTATTCACACGTCCACGGGCGGGCTGGCTCGGTTCTGTCAGGTGGCTATCAACCGCCTCTATACGGGGGAGTTCAGCAGCTTCCTGAGGTGGGAGATCCGATTGTGAATCAGTAGCCGACGGAATTGGATCATAAGTTCGAGGTCCTTCTGCCTGTTCAGCATATTCTCGATTGAACAACTTGGGATCAAAGGGATCTTTTGCCATGTAACGGCTCGGATCGGCACCGTTGACAACCTGCTGCACTGCGACAGAATTCTCACTTGCTGCATCGCGCTTGATTGCCGTATCGACAGTAGTCGATGTCTCCCCTAGTTGCTCATCCGTGAGTTGCGTGAGCCAAGCACGCAAAATGGCTACTTGGCGAGGTGTGAATGCCTTCGATTGCGCTCTTGGGGATAAACCGTGAACGGACGTTCCTTTGGTAATTAATAGGCTCTCATCTGAGTCACTAGTGCTAATCATTCGCACCACGGAGTCCAGATTTTGCTGAATCAGTTCGGGGCTCCCTATGCCCGCAAGCGCCTCGCGATCTATTAGCATTCTTTGCTTGGAGCCGGGAACATGGCAACCACCGGTAGCGCATGTGTGAACTAACATCGGTTGGATACGCCTTACAAATTCGACTCGTGCCCATTGAGGGATTTCTGGCGTGAGAGGGATGTCTGTTTCATTTGATACAAGTTGAAGTGGCTCCGGCTCAGCAAGCATAATCTTCGTTGGCGATTGGGTCTGAGTTTCGGCCGCGCGGAAGTGTTCAATCTGTCGAGCAAAAACCTCTAGCAATCGATGACGAGGTTCTAGACTGCTGGCCTCTTCAAGCTCGGCTTCAGCTTGATCTAGTAAACCATGCTGCAGGCACCACCGAACCACTTCAAGGTGCGAATCCGCCGTGGTCCCCCCATGGCGTTCGCGACGGTGGTAGTAGGCCTCCTTGATGTTGTGACAAAAAAAATCCACCTCTGTTGTCCGAACCAGAAGCTCGCCGTTCGGAAGCATCACGCGGAAATGCTCTTCTTCCTCACTGACGACACCTTCAAGGATGCTACCGTTGTTGAGTACCAGCAGACCCTGTTGGGGCGGTGAAGCCGCCGATTCAGCAACAATGGTTGCACCCATGAGCAACATTGAAACCAGGCCTACCGTTAGGGGGCTCCAACTGGGAGTTGAGCGCATGGCTATTCGGAGTTGGTATTTCAAAACCATTGTGGGGAGAGGCTACGAAAAGCGACTTTTGCGGTCAAGATGGCCCTGGGTCGTCCTGCCGCCTGGAAGTCGTACTATATGCCAGCTATATTGGAGTTCTTACAGCTTTGGACCATAGGTGGACTTGGAGTAATAAGGGATGGGGGCATGGATCACGAAAGACGCCATGTGTTCTTCTCTGGCCGTGTGCAGGGGGTGGGATTTCGCTATTCCACGCAGAGAATTGCGAAGGGATTTGCAGTCACCGGTTTTGTCCAAAACCTCCCTGATGGTCGTGTGGAGCTGGTCGCAGAGGGCAATTCAGCAGAATTGCAGGCCTTTTTGCAGGAAGTGGGCGAACGTCTGGCCAATAGCATTCGTAGCACTGCTGTCGACCGTCGTCCTGCGACGGGTGAATTTCATGCCTTCAGGATCCGCCATTAGTTAAATCCACTTAGTGTCTCCAGGTCACCTAGTTATTCAACTTTCCTTTCGATTAAAATATCTCCATGTCAAATCTCTCTATCTGGCTCAAACCCATCTGGCTTCTTTCACTTGGTACCACTGCTGGCTTGGTGATCCTGATCGCGTTATGGGGAATCCTTTTTCTGGTGAATCGGCGGGCCGCCGCAGGTGTACTCAGTTCAATTCGGGAAGGGATTCTTCTGCCGGTGACCTATACGTTGGCCATCTTGGGAGTTTTGGCCTTGTTGGCGACTCCCACAATGAACGTCAGCGAGGTACTGGACTCATTGAAACGAATGACCGCTGTGGGCCAGGTAGAGGTCACCGCCACAATTCCAGCCAATACGCCTGACTTTCCCCTGGAAATCTCTTTTCGTCCGGAAGAACTGCAGAGCTACTCGTTTGTTAGCGAGCAGGACTTGGCGGTGAATACGGAAAAAGGAAAGGGATACATCGAACCGGTTGTGCAAATCGAGGGGAATCAGCTCTATATTTGGTCCCCCGGCAGCAGTTTGCCCCGCTCTTTCGAGGAGGAAGTCGAGACCCTTTACTTCACCAATGAAACCGATCTGCCAAGCGAACTGACGGTGATCTTCACCAGTGATGTCGCCATGCCCGAAGTCCACTATCTACGTGTGGCTGCCCTGAGCGTGGTGGGACTCTACCTGGGATATCTCTTGATTAATCTGGTCGCCCCCAAGGCCGCCATCATCGCCGCTGCTACCTCCAAGGAAGCCATTTCCCAGCCCCTGTTCATGCTACTGACTGTAATCGGTATTGCCGCCTTGTTGTTGTATGTTTATGTGCCCTACAACACGTTTGGCGAAGATGTCAAAATGCTCAAGACTTCGGGCATGGCAACGATCAAAGTCTTAGCAATTATTTTTGCTCTATGGACAGCCAGTGTGTCGGTCGCAGATGAAATCGAAGGCCGTACAGCGCTTACCGTCCTCTCCAAACCCGTGAGCCGACGCCAATTCATCCTCGGCAAGTTTCTCGGCATTGTCTGGCCAATCCTGCTCATGTTTTTAATCCTCGGCACAGTTTTCCTGCTAACCGTTTCCTACAAAGTCGTCTACGACGCCCGCGAATCGGCTAAGACCGTACCTATTTGGACTGAGTGTTTTGCCGAAGTGGTACGCATCGTCCCGGGTTTAGTTCTGGCATTCTTCGAAGCCGTCGTAATGGCGGCAATCAGCGTGGCCATTTCCACGCGGCTCTCTATGCTTCCGAACCTGATTATTTGCGGTTCGATCTACGTCCTCGGCCACCTTGGGCCATTGATCGTCAAGTCATCTGCAGGGGAGATCGTATTCGTCAAGTTCATAGGGCGATTGATTTCAATCGTGCTCCCTGTGCTCGATCACTACGAAATAGAGGGAGCAATCGCCGGATCCTCAGCGGTTCCGACCGAGTACTTGCTTTTGGCACTGATCTACAGTTTGCTCTACTGCGCGGCTGCCATGCTTCTGGCACTGCTGTTCTTTGAAGACCGCGACTTAGCCTAGCCGTCGATCTGCTTCGCCAATTCGAGAAATCCTTGCGCATAAAGGTGTCGCGTCACCTTCAGTGGCGTGTACAATACGCGTCGGTACTTCACTTATCAATAATATTAGTAACGATGTGGTCAAGGTCGCATGAAATACTCTGGTAGATATCGAAGCAATGCCTGTTCCAGATTTTTATCTTTGTTCTCTGCTTCTGCGTGTTGCATGCTCGCAATTGCGGTCTCTAGCGCCACTGGCGTTGGAGTTGGTGAGCCCAATGCTCGCACGGGAGACGAAATCGTCGTCTGTGGGCAGTTCTTCCATACCACGGCTCCAGTAGTTCTCTGGATGGATCCTGGCGGGTATGACGCCTATCGTGTTGAGCGCCGCTTCAGTCCCCTTGAGAAGGCCGAATGGGACGTTTCACGGGAAGAAGCAAAACTAGATACCCCTAACCGCTATGGTATCCGCCAGGAGCCTTTGACACCTGAACAACTAGAACAAGTCCGCGGAGGGGGCTGGACTTTGCCTTTGCTTCAGGACGTGGTCGATCAATTCGTCATGCACTACGATGTATGTGGCACAAGTGAGCGGTGCTTTCAAGTGTTACACGATAGCCGTGGTTTGAGTGTGCATTTCATGCTCGATATCGACGGCACGATCTACCAGACTCTCGATCTGAAAGAGCGTGCCTGGCATGCCACGATTTCCAATTCGCGCTCGATCGGTGTAGAAATCGCCAGCATCGGGGCCTACCCCGATCCAAACTCAGTGCTCGACAAATGGTATGTCACCGATGACGAGGGCGTCGTGCATCTACGTCCGCCACGCACTGTCGGGCACATCGGCGTGCGTACCAAACCCTTCTATGGAGAGCCGGCGAGACAGGAACTTATCAAAGGCACAATTCAGGGACAAGAATTGTATCAGTACGATTTCACACCCGAGCAATACGATTCGCTAATCAAGCTCACGGCCACGCTATCTCGCGTGTTTCCTAAGATCCAACTTACGTATCCGCGGGATGCTGAAGGAAAAGAAATCCCCCATGTGTTGACGGACCAAGAATGGAAAGACTTTCAAGGCGTCCTGGGCCACTATCATGTGCAACGAAACAAAACCGATCCCGGCCCAGCGTTCGATTGGGACAAGGTAATCGGCGGAGCCCAAGCGTTGGTTAATGAATAGAATCCTGCGTTATCAACGGTAATCACTTACCTTTAGTCGCGATGCGCCCTGCGTCCCGTTCAGTAAAGCGGAGCGATTCACCCTTCAGCCTCAAAATAACAGCTTCCCGAGAGCCAACCCCATGAAAATGAGTCCGCGGGCCAAGCTCTAGCCAGCCTTGCGCCGTAGAATGACCGTATCGTCCTCTGACCAGAAGTCGTCAGAATCCAGAACCGAGTCGCAGTGGGGCTGAGCCATTGGACCTTGGCGGTTACCTGCAATCCCATCCCATTTGTGGGCATGGACTTGATGCAATATCGACTCAGCAACTGCCAAAGCATCGCGGCCATCGACACCGGTCACTTGCGGTTCAGTGCTCGTGCGGATCGCGCGGACAAAGTCGAGTTGTTCGAGTTGCATGGCATTTGCGTCTTCGATCACAACATCGCTCTTGATCAACAGTTCCGCGAACATCTGCTCGCGGAGCTTGGACTTCTGGTCATTGGTGAGCGTGTCCACTTCAAACTGACGCGACAAGATTTCTTTAGTGGGGGCAACGAGCGAGGCTTTTCTTGCACCAAAATCGATGGTTGCACAACATTCGTCTGTGAACACCTGCATCGAACGCTCCGCCGTAAAGCTGACTCGCGAGGCGGTCAGATTGGCGATGCAACCCGATGAGAAATGCAAGCGTGCGTCGACCATGTCTTCCGAATTCCCAAGAACGGACATACCTACTGCCTCGACCCGAGTGACTGGCGACTTCACCAGACTGAGTATGGCGTCGATGTCGTGGATCATTAGATCGTGAACGACACCGATGTCGGTTGAGCGAAACGAATACGGGCTCAACCGTCGGGTAGTGATATATTTAGGGTCCTGAAGTCGATCCCTGATTGCAGATAAGGCAGGATTGAACCGCTCGATATGGCCAACTTGCAAGGTGAGTTGTTGCCGCTGGGCAAGTTCTACCAGCTCTTCTGCCTCTGATACGGTCGTTGTGATGGGCTTCTCAGCCAACACATGGATGCCACCGGTGAGCAGTTCCCGGGCAATTTCAAAATGCGACTCGGTCGGAGTGGCGACGATAGCAGCGTCGACCAAACCAAAAAGGTCCCTAAAGTCGTTGAGCGGCTTGGCACCAGTTTCGGCAGCCAACTCATGACAGGCAACTTCGTTTGTGTCGACAATGGCTACTAAACGCGCGTCGGGAAGTGCCGCGGCAATTCGAGCATGAAACCGGCCAAGGTGCCCGGCACCAACCACGGCAATTTTGAGACGACTCATGCGGCTCTCCTCAATTCACGTCCCCGGCCATGCTTGCCTTCTTGCTGGCAATCAATAAAACTCAGCAAGTTTTTCACCTCAGGAGTTTCCTGATTGTTGTTCCGGAGGATTTCGCGCGCGTGGGTCAAACCTACTTTCGAGCGATAGAGCAGACGATGGGCTGCAGCCAGACTGTCGATCGTCTCAGCTGAAAATTCGCGCCGTTTGAGTGCCACGATGTTAATGCAACGAGGATGGGCAGCGATTCCTTCAGCAAGCATGTAGGGAGGAACATCGTGCAAGGCACGACTTAGGCCCGCCAGAAAGCTGTAACTCCCCACGGTGACAAAATGGTGAATCGCACATCCACCTGAAATCGAGGCGTAGTCCTGTACGTGAACATGGCCCGCTAATAACGTGCCGTTTGCAATGATGATGTTGTCGCCCAGTTTGCAATCATGAGCGACGTGAACATTACCCATGAGGAAATTGTTGTTACCAATCCGAGTGATTCCATCTTCCTTTTCGGTACCACGATTGACGGTCACACCTTCGCGAAAAGTGTTTCCATTGCCGATTTCGACGCAGGTATCTCCACCCGAGTAGCTAATGTCTTGCGGCTCTGCACCCAACACAACGTTGGGGTAGACAAGATTATTTCTCCCAAGCGTAACATTCCCCATTACGGTCACGTTGTTGAGCAAGCGGGTGCCTTTGCCAATCTTGGCCCCTGGACCGATCATGCAAAACGGCCCGATTTCGACTTCTTTGTCGACTTCGGCCCGGGGATCAATCCAGGCGTTTGCTGCGATAGTTATTGCCATTGCTCAATTCTCGTAATTCGGCCTACTGGGAAAATGCGACTCTTTGGTTTCCGCCTGTTCATGCAGTTGCTTTCAGCAAGGGTTCCGCAAATCGTGCCGCCAACTGTTGTGCAAACTTGGCGTTCAAGCGATGACCACTTCTGTAAGCAGAAATATTTCCTACAATCTCTTGTCCGGTCAGTGCCAAGTCCCCGATCACATCCAATGCCTTATGTCGGGCACATTCGTTGGGAAATCGCAACTTGTTGTTCATGAGGCCACGATTCCCAAAAATCAGCAGGTCGTTTAGATCGACTCGTTTGCAAAGACCTTGCTTCAGTAATTCATCTGCTTCTCTTTGGAGGATAAAAGTTCTGCTGGGAGCAATGTCTTCAAAAAAATTATCCGGAGTGACATCCGCTTGAAATTGCTGATATCCGATGGCGTCATCCTGGGGATAATCGAGGGTGAAAGATACGTTGTAAAAGCCACACGCTGAAGGATGGGCCTCTATCCAACTATCTCCTTCTGTTAGCCTAAAATGATCTGTGACAATGAGTTGCTTTACTTCAGATTCTTGAGGAACCGAGCCGACTGTTTCCAGTGCAGCCACAAATTCCTTTGCTGAGCCATCGCACCCTGGCATTTCGCATTGATCGACACCCACTTCGCAGTTATCGATCTGCATCCCCGCCAGGGCGGCAAGGATGTGTTCGACCATATCCACTTGGACCATGTCCTTCTTCAGGCAGGTGCGGCGAGGTATTTCAATTCGATACTCGCATCTGGCCGGCACGCGTGCCGCAGGCCCTAAATCATCGCGTACAAACGCAATGCCTGCTCCGACAGGTGCAGGTCGAAATTCGACCCGCACATCTTCGCCGCTCCAATAGCCAAAGCCAGAGATGACAATCGGATGGCGAATCGTGCGTTGTAAGCGACTAGGGTTCATGGCTAAGCAACCACAGGTACCTGCATAGTTGTGGCGGAAGAAAGCGTTCGACCGCCACTGAACGGGCGGTCGAACTTTCTACCATTGATCAATACTTGGTAGCTGCACCAGCGCTGGCTGCTGGCAAAGTACCACCTGGAGTTCCACCGCGATTCAACAGGGCCAATACATCGGGAGTGATGTCCACGTTGTTTTGGAAGACAACTGGCTTATTTATTGCTCTCAGAATATCTTCGCGATTATTAGGGTCGATCGCATCTCCGTTGAACCGCAACACCATGCCGATGTTGTGTTGCTGGGCATAGTACTGAACCGCGTTGCTTACTTCTTGATAGGTTTGATAATAAACCTGAGCCTCGCGCTCAAGGAAGTCGCGGCGAATCTTGCCGGCCTTCAGCTGAAATTCTGCCTTGAGGCGTGCAATCTCTTCGTCGATCTGCTTAAATTCGGGAGCGCCAGGATTGTACTGCTCACGTGCTCGTTCCTTCTCGACGATCGCGTCTCGCTCTGTCTTGATTTGTCCGTCTGCCGACTCCATTTCCTTTTTCATATTTTCCATTGATGTGGTGAATCGCTGGTAGTGCTTGAAAATGTACGTCACGTCGACGACACCGTAGCCATAACGCGCAGAATTCGCGCTGGGACCAGTTTGTTGGGCACTAGTTGGGCTAGCGAGAGCAGCGAGACCAAGCGAAACAATTGAGAACAGGTGCAGGGCTTTCACGTCAGCACTCCTTGCTGGAAAGGGTCATCCATGACCGACGATAGTGGGTTGCCGCCCAAGGGCACGACGCCCGGCAAGCGGGGTGGGCGGTCAGTAAATTGCGGGGCGTATTGTGCCGAGAACTACTCCGGACGTAAAGAGCACTTCTGCACAGGACCTAATCTTCACAAAATCATCAAAACTACTTGTTTCTAGATAGGTTTCTGATCTTGCTAGCTGGTGTGTGGAATTCGACTAATATTCTCCACGACGCCATTCTGATCCGAGGTCCGTGGAACTCGGGCTCTCGACACTCAACAACCTCAGGTTTTACCCCTCAATGGCACCCCAGTCGTTGCACTCGGAACCCGACTCTCTATTCTTCGTCCCTTTATCAGCAGACTTTTAGATCGTGAACCCTACCATTGAAGCCTTCAGATACGTAAAATCGAATAACTGGTCCGGAGAATTACTGCAAGAGTGCATCGCAAACTTGTTGAGAGAACTCGGCAAGGGCTCCAATTTCCAGACAAGCGGAATTCGGCCTGGAAAGCAGTTTGCGTGTAGCAATTGGTCGGCTCTTCTTATCCTTGGGGCAGCATTTTATCTCGGAGAATTTAGGGAAGTGCCATCGCTTTTTGTCATTCGTGGTCGTGACCAAGGAACACGCTTCCAGTTGGAGGATGCGGTCCATTCAGTGGGACGCACTCAGGCGAATTCCATCCGTCTTCACGATACCGAAGTCTCTCGTGAACATGCGGAATTGATACGCCGCGGCGATACTTATGTTCTCCACGATCTCAGTAGTTCCAATGGCACCTTCATCAACGGGCAGCACGCAACGGACCGTGAACTTGTTAGCGGCGACCAATTGCAATTCGGTCGATCATTGTTGCTCTATACTGGCTTTGTCGAAAACCAGTACGAAGACATCGCCGACAAAGTGGACATCGTGCCAAGAGCCGCTTCCGACGATGGATCCCGCATCGTTGCCGCCCTGAGCCACTCTAGTGGAAGCGATTGGCTCTTGCCCGATGCGAGTGACTCCTCAAGCCCATGGATTGCGCGGGCACGCAGTAATTTGCAAATCATGTATCGTACGGCACTGGCAGTCAGCCATACGATGGACATCGACCAATTGCTCGCCCGTATCATGGATATGATATTCGATTGGGTCGACGCTGATCGTGGTTGCATCATGCTGTATGACTTGGACGCAGATAAGCTTGTGCCAAAAGTTCGTCGCCACCGGAGAGGGGTGCGCACTGATGAAAAAATCTCGATCAGCAAGACCATTTTGGACTACGTCGTTGAGCACACTGAAGGAGTGCTCACCAGCAATGCCCGCGACGACAAGCGGTGGGATCCCACCCAAAGTATTGTAAGCCTGGGAGTGCGCGAGGCCATCTGTGTTCCCATGCAAGGACGCTACAACGTCGTCGGTGTCATCTACATCGACACGGTGGTCACACCGCAACGGATGTTGCTCAATGCGGGGAAAATAGATCAATTTACCGAAGAGCACCTTCGCCTCATGATCGCGATCGCCCACCAGGCGGCATTGGCAGTCGAAGATACCTCTTATTACAAAGCGATGCTGCAAGCGGAACGGCTCGCCGCCGTAGGACAAACGATCGCATCGTTGTCGCATCATATTAAGAATATCTTGCAGGGAGTGCGCGGAGGCAGTTATCTCATAGAATTGGGACTCGCCGAACATGGCAAGCTACAACGCGAAGACTCTGCAAATGTAGACAAAGCCGATAAAGCGGTCGATACGATCCGCAAGGGTTGGGGGATCGTCGAGCGAAACCAGGAACGGATTTCAGCCCTAGTCATGGACATGCTCACATT
This sequence comes from Bythopirellula polymerisocia, assembly GCF_007860015.1. GTDB lineage: Bacteria > Planctomycetota > Planctomycetia > Pirellulales > Lacipirellulaceae > Bythopirellula > Bythopirellula polymerisocia. The sequence goes on along the minus strand of NZ_SJPS01000004.1, from coordinate 544,003 downwards.
TAGTAAAGAACGCGAACCTGAGCCTCGTGTCGGCGATCTCAACGAACTCGTTAAAGATGTCGTAGAATTAATGCAGGTCCACGCTGGCGAGATGAAAGTCTCTCTGATCGCGGACTTCGTCGATCAGATGCCACTCTTGTTATTTGATCCCGAAGCCATGCACCGAGCGCTATTGAATGTGGTAACCAATGGCATCGACGCGTGCGACGATGTTGAAGGTGGCCAAGTCTCCGTTTGCACGCAATACGACTCTGCAGAAAAGGTGGCTAGAATCGTGGTCACTGACAATGGCGCTGGAATATCGCCCGATGACCTCGACGCTATTTTTCACGTCTTCGTGTCTCGCAAAGGAGGCCGCGGCACTGGGCTCGGACTACCCGTCAGTCGTAAGATATTGGAAGAGCACGGCGGGCAAATCATGGTAGAGAGTACTCCTGGCAAAGGGAGTTCATTTACACTCGAACTACCGGCCAATCAGCCTTCTAAAGAGCAAATCGCCGATTTTGAGGCGGAATTAGAAGGGATGGATCGACTACCTACATAGGAGATCGTCCAAAAATTAGGCATCCGCCTGAGCTAGGCACATTCAATTCCCACAAAGGGATTCGATCGTTTTTCTTCTCCAACTGTAGTAGAAGGCCCATGGCCTGAGAGAACAACTGTCTCGTCAGGCAGCGTGAAAAGTTTCTCATGAATCGACTTTTTCAAGTCGTCGAAACTCCCATCAGGGAAATCGGTACGGCCAATGCTCCCAGCAAAAAGAACGTCTCCGCCAAGGACAATTGGTGGTTGACAACCTTCGATCACAAAGACGACGTGACCGCAAGAATGGCCTGGCGTTTCCCGCACTCGCAATTTCAAACCGGCTAGCTCTAGCAGATCTCCATCTTTCACGGTCTGGTCAGCCAAGGGGCTAACCAGATTGAATCCGTATCCCGCCGAAAGATTTCCTTCGGGGTCCGACAACTTGCTAGCATCTCCCTTGCCAATCACCAGCGGGCAACTTGGCCAACGATCTTTCAAATAACCGTTGCCAGCAATATGGTCGGCATGGCCGTGGGTGCAGAGGATAGCCACCGGCAAAAGCTGATTTTCTGCAATGACAGACTCTATTTGCTGCGGATCAAAGCCGGGGTCTATTACAAGACACTCCGATTGCCCGGGGAGCGAAAGCACATAAGAATTCTCATCGAATGGCATGGAAACGATGGTCTGGATCTGAGGTGTGGCAGTTTCCATGTGTATAAATCTCTCTTTTCTCAGCTTCGTGCAGCCCCTAAGATTCGCCTCCCCTACTCGAAAGCCAAAGTCTGTGAGTCCTAGTACGCCAGAGGAACGGGTTAAGTAAACCATACCGATTCGTTGGAAAATTGTAATAAAATTTGCAGGTCAGGGCGATAGTTAAGAAGTCTGGCCAGCAACTTTCTTCTGGAGAAATTCGATCATGCGTTGTGGTATCACCGAAATCTTGCCAGCGGCTGCTTCCCGCGGTCTCGCGTCCCTTCTTGTCGTTTGCCTAAGCAGCTCTGCCACGCTATCGAATGCACAGCAAGTCGGCCAATTTGTCGAGCCGATCTTTCGCGTTGCCCATGAAGAAGAGGTTTCCCAGGCCCCTCAGATGGCGTCTCGAATCACACCTCCAGCCGCCCAATCGCCCCTGAACCTCGAACTCCATCCGGGAGAGCACCCTTTGATGCCGGCCATGCGAGTCGCTCAAGAGGGTCTCGTGCGAATCGATACCACAATCGCTGATTACAGTGCGATGCTAATCAAGGAAGAACGCATCGACGGAGTATTGAGTCCTAAAGAGGTCGCATTTATCAAGGTTCGCCACCAACCTTTTTCGGTTTATATGTTCTTTCTCCAGCCTCACAAGGGTCGAGAGTGTCTCTATAACTCGGGTCCCAACAACACCAAGGGACTTCTGAATGCTCGAGATTGCGGCTTCAAAAAAAGGTTAGGAGTTTTCGAACTGGATCCAGATGGTCGCTTAGCCATGAACGGGCAAAAGTATCCCATCTACAAGTTGGGTGTGCGAAATCTGGTAACAGAATTGATCGACGTTGCCAATAACGATACCCAGTTCGGTGAGTGCGAAGTACAAACCAAGCAGAGTGTAATCAACGGACGCGCAGCAACATTGATCGAAGTCGTGCATCCTGTGCCTCGACAAAATTTTCGCTTCTACAAAGCTGAACTGTTCATCGATAACGAACTCAAGCTACCAATTCGCTACGCATCTTACATGTGGCCACAACAACCGGGTCAGGAGCCACCCCTGGAAGAGGCCTACACCTACGTGAACATCAAACTCAACAACGGCTACACCGACGCAGATTTCGATAAAGAAAACGTCGAGTACTTCAAATAAGCCGCTCGCGGCTTAACGCTGCTTCCCTATGCGATACAGGTGAGAAACACTCCGCAGGAGCAGAGTGCTGTCGACCGGCACTGGGGAAGCCATCAGTGAACCCTTGATTTGGTTTTCGGCGAGCAGGTCGAATTCGTCTCCAGCTGCGAACACAGTCGTTAGTCCGTTTTGGTTGCAAGCGTAGATGCGACCCTCGCAGTAGAGTGGTGAGGAAGCGTACTTGCCTGGAAATCGCTTCCGCCAGTGTTCCACTCCCGTTGCTGCGTCTACACAGATTGCTATTCCGGCGTCGTTTACGGTGAAAACGCACCCCTCTACCACCAAAGGTGAAGGGATGGTGGGAATCTGTTTAGAATGTTCCCAGCCCAGGTGGGATTTGGTGACGTCACCACTTCCATCTGGGCGAATCGCCAGCAAATGAGCCTTTGGATAACCGGTGCAAATGAATACATAATCACCATCAAATACTGGGCGAGGGACGAGCGAAAACCCCTCGCCGTGATCCACTCGCCAGATTTCTTTTCCCGTGAGGGGTTCGTACGCAATGCACCACTGCGCACCCGGGATGATCATCTGGTCGTTTCCCGCGACTTCAATCACCAAGGGCGTGCTATACGACTTGCGAAACTCCCCGTTGGTTTGCCGAATAGAGGGCCTGTCCTGGCGCCAGACGGCATAGCCAGTGTCCTTGTCGATTGCGGAGATATATTGCTGATCGGCGCCATCGCAGGTGAGTATCAATAGATTTTCATAGAGAATCGGTGAACTCCCCGGACCGACGCGATGATCGAGCGGCAATCTCGTTTTCCACAAAATGCTGTCGGCCCGCGAGTCGTAGCAAACAGTTCCATAGTCGCCAAAGTGACAATAGATTCGACCATTTTCCCAGACGGGTGTTGGCGAGGCGTAGCTATTGAGCGAATGAATCGGCTGCGGGTCTTCGACTTCAATAAGTTTCACCTTGCGATCCACGTTACCCGTGGCGAGATCAATCTCGATAAGCCAAAGCGTGATTGCCCTAGCAACTAACTTTTGATCGGCCAGCATCGTGCCAGCGAGCTTGGCTTTGCGCTGCTGAGGACTCGCCTCTATTTCGGTCGCGGAAGTCAACCAGACCTTACCCTCGGCGACTACTGGCGACGAACAGCCTGTCCCTCCGCTAATCGGTGTCTTCCATAGAATACCTGTCGTTTCATCCCACTTGAGCGGCAGATTCGTTTCAGTAGAGATGCCCTGTCCATTTGGTCCGCGAAACTGTGGCCAAGGAGATTCGGCCTGACACGCCGCCAGACAAACCGAGCAAACCAAACCGAACGTGTTCATTCGCAACACGATGAGACTCCTTTTCTGAGTGCGGCGTCATAAAGGAGAATTGTAACATTAAATTGATAGCTTAACTCGGATTCGAAACCCTATTTCCCTAGTTTCTTAAATTCTCCTTGCAGCGCGCGATAGAGGCCCTGATAAACCGGGAATGCCTGATCATACACTTTGCGGGACTTGGCGCTCGGTTTAGCTTCATCAGCCGTCTTGATAGTGGCAGCACATGCTTCGGTAATGTCTTTGTAGTGGCCCGCTCCCACGGCAGCCAAGAGCGCCACGCCGTAGGCTGCTCCTTCGTCGGCTACCATTGCCGTGACAGGCTTGCCAAGTACGTCGGCTTGCAATTGTCGCCAAATGGGGTTCTTGGCTCCGCCCCCCGATGCGCGGATCTGTTTCACAGGCACGCCAAGATCCCTCATGATGGCGTAACTGTCTCGCAAGGAGTAGGTGACCCCTTCCATAATTGCACGAGTGAGATGTCCCCGGGTGTGGCTCTGGGTGAGTCCAACAAATGCTCCGCGGGCATTCGGGTCAAGATGTGGTGTTCGCTCCCCGGCCAAATATGGGAGAAACTGCAAGCCATCGGCGCCTGCCGGCAAAGCGGCAGCCTCCTTAGTTAGTTGATCATAGGATGGTTTGCCCTTCGATCCCACTGCACAAACATTGTCATGAAACCATTGCAATGAACCAGCCGCGCAAAGTGTTACCCCCATGAGGTGCCACTTGCCGCGCACTGCGTGACAGAAAGTGTGTAAACGACCCTCAGGATCGAACTGTGGTTGGTCGCTGTGTACAAACACAACTCCCGAAGTACCCAGTGAAGTATTTAGCAAACCGCTTTTGACGATGCCATTGCCAACCGCCCCTGCAGCACAGTCCCCTGCCCCGCCGACCACTACGCAATCAGTGGTCAGCCCCAGCAGTTTTGCCGTGTCGGCTGTCAACTTGCCAGTGATCTCCTCGGATTCGTAACAGGTACCGAGCAGACCCTCGTCGAGTTCCAATTTGGAAAGTAGCGGCTTTGACCATTTTCGCTTCACTACGTCCAACAGCAGCATGCCACTGGCATCACTTACCTCGGTGGCGTACTCGCCAGTGAGTCGGCGGCGAATCTCGTCTTTCGGCAAGAGCACTTTCGCCAGACGGGCAAAATTCTTGGGTTCATGATTTCGGAGCCACAAGATTTTTGGCGCGGTAAAACCCGTCAAGGCAGGATTGGCAACCAGCTTGATGAGCTGCTTGCGGCCCCCTGCCCGCTTTTCGATCTCGGCACACTCGGCGGCAGTACGTTGGTCATTCCACAGAATGGCAGGCCGAATTACCTTGTCAGCACGGTCGAGAAACACGGAGCCATGCATCTGGCCGGAAAGACCAATCGACTTCACGTCGGCCGGCTTAAGCTTGGCCTTCTTGATGACCTCCCGAACGACCTTGATGGTCGCCTGCCACCAATCTTCGGGGTCCTGCTCGCTCCACAGAGGTCGCGGGTGATGGCACGGGTAGGCGGAAGAGGCTTCCCCAAGTATTTTCCCTTGTGGATTGATTACCAGCGCCTTGGTGCCTGATGTGCCAACGTCGATTCCAATACAATTGCTCATGCCAGCTGAGAATTCCTGCTTGTTTAGAAAAAGGTTCGTTGCGATACCACAGGCGAATGCCTGGGGCTAAAATCAATAAAATACCACGTCTTGAAGTCGTTTTACTAGATTCTGAGCTAACAGATTACCCATGCTGAGACCACTTTTACTAGCGCTGATTTGTCTGACTGCCGAAGGTTGTCGAGAGCAAGCGAAGCTGTCCACTGAGTCTGAGGTGCCATCCATCAATCCTCGAGCGGCAGTCAAGCTTACTATACTGCTGGTGGACGATCCAGAACTGGCTAAGGGAATCGAGCTATTGAGCGGGGAATGGAGCGAACGCAGCGGCGGGGAATTGACCATTGAATCCATCTCGAAGGAAGACTTTCTTGCCGCCGAACACTTGAACGCGGATGTCGTGATCTATCCATCACGACTCTTGGGTACCCTAGTGATGCGGGATTGGCTGCGACCAGTGAGGCAATCAGTTTTGGACAGCAGTGATCTGGCTTACAGTGATATTTTGCCAGTGATCCGAGACCAGACGATGCGTTACGGAGGCGAAGTCTGGGGTGTGCCTTTGGGCGAGATGCCGCTGTGTCTTGGCTGGACTGGTGACACACAAGCAAAACTACCGGCGACTTGGGAGCAGCTTGCCGAGCTACCCTTCCCGAGACGATCTGAGTTCAAGCTGGCAATTGAGTTTCCACTCGCAGCGGAACTAATAGCTCGGGCAGTCGCGGCAACTCCACGAGGAAACCGTGCGGCATTGTTCTTCGATCCCGAAACGATGGATGCCCGCTTGAACCAGCCGCAGATAGTGCGCGCGTTGGAGCAAATGCGCGGCGTAATCACCAAAGATGCTTCCAAGGAAAAATTCGCTGCCAATGTGACACTTCCCCCTCGAGGTAAGCAGTTCAACTACCAATTGACTCCACTGCTTCCTGCCGATGAGACGTTCGACCTGAGCCTTAATCGCTGGGAAAAATCGACCATTGCCGCTCCACCAGTCATTTGCGGTTTTTCGGGGCGGTTAGTCAGCGTGACGCGATCCACCCGAAATGCGGCTTCTGCGTTCAAGTTGCTTCCTTGGCTAGTGAGCGGAAACACGGGGAGCCAGCTCAGCCAGCGCAGCAAGTCGACACTCTGGTTCCGCACTTCTCAAGTGTCGCAAGCTGTTAAATGGCTACCTGCAAAAAGTGCCGCCGAAAACGCCGACTGGCTAACACGTGCACTTTCCACGCGGGACGCCTATCTTCTCCCTCGCCTGCCTGGAATAGACGATTACCTAGCAACACTCGACAAGGCCCTCGCCGATGCGCCATCTGCCGAAGCTTTGACTGTTGCTGAAAAAAAATGGGATACCTTGACCGAATCCCAAGGTCGAGTGCAGCAACTAAAGGCATTTCGCCTGCATTTAGGCCTGCCGGAATAGTCGGCTTTCAGCAAGCATTCGGCCTTGCCCCATGTGATAATCAAGGTTCGCGCGGGTTGTCATTTCTCTCTTCCAAGGGTAGGCTCACAAGTTCCCACTTTCGTCATTTTTGCCATTCTTTTAGCGGCACTGCCCGCGATCTAATAGTGATTGCATTCCATGATCCGTAGCGCGGAGGATTATCAGCGAATCGTGATTACCGGCGTCGGCCTGACGGCCCCAAACGGGGACAACTTGGCCGAATTCCGAGCTGCGCTTCTGGAAGGCAAGAGTGGCGTCAACAATTACCATATTCGATACGTCGGAGACACGCTGGCTGGCGAGTGCCACTTTGATGAATTGCTCTATCAAAAACGCAAGGAACTACGCCGCGGAACCCGGGCTGGGAGTGTTTCGATCTACTGCGCCAATCAGGCCGTTTCCGACTCAGGTATTGAGTGGAGCAAGATCGACCCTGAGCGGGTCGGTGTCTATATCGGCGTGACCGAGCACGGCAATGTCGAAACCGAAAACGAAATCAACGAGATCAAAGCCTTCGATTACGACACGAAAGTCTGGTCACACCACCACAATCCCCGTACGGTTGCCAACAATCCAGCGGGTGAAGTAACTCTGAACATGGGAATCACCGGCCCACACTATACCATCGGCGCTGCCTGCGCGGCGGGAAACGCGGGCCTTATCCAAGGCGCGCAAATGCTGCAGCTGGGAGAATGCGACTTGGCGATCACTGGTGGCGTCTCCGAGAGCATTCGCACATTTGGAATCTTTGCAGGTTTCGCAAGCCAGGGAGCACTAGCCGAACACGAGGATCCAACTCGAGCGAGCAGACCCTTCGACCTGAATCGCAACGGCATTGTCGTCGCCGAAGGGGGGAGTTTGTTTATACTCGAGCGGTATAGTGATGCTAAGCGGCGCGGAGCTAATATCTACGGTGAACTAGTAGGCCATGCGATGACCAGTGACGCCAGTGATTTTGTGCTCCCCAATCCCGAACAACAAGCCCGCTGCATGAAGCTGGCGCTCGACCGAGCGAGTATCAATGCCGACCAGATCGACATTGTCAGCACTCACGCCACAGCAACTACTAGCGGTGACATTCAAGAGTGCGTCGCGCTGCGGAATGTATTCGGAGATTCGACCAATACGCTCATTAACAACACCAAGAGCTTCATTGGCCACGCAATGGGCGCAGCCGGTTCGCTGGAACTGGCCGGTAATTTGCCCGCTTTCGAAGACGGCCTCTGCCATCACACTATTAATGTCGACGATCTCGATCCAGAATGTGCATTGCCTGGGCTAGTTTTGGGAGAGCCACGGTCAAAAAAAGAAGTGACTTACATCCTCAACAACTCATTTGGTATGCTGGGTATCAACTCAGTCGTGATCATCAAGAAAGTTTAAGCAGCGAGCCGGATCGTCCTCGACCCCCACCAAATTCGCCCCGCCTAATATCAATCAACCTACAAACGGAGCAAATATCCCCATGACCGCTGAAGAAATCAGAGAAGAAGTCCTCGACATACTCGAAAATATCGCGCCAGATGAGGATCTGACCAACATGGATGACTCTGTCAACTTCCGCGAGCAGTTGGAACTCGACAGCATGGATTTTCTGGACATCGTAATGGAACTCCGTAAGCGCCACCGTATCCAAATCCCCGAGGATGACTACCTCAATCTGGCAAGCATGGATTCCACGGTCACTTATCTAACACCCATCCTCAAGGATGTCGAGAAAGCTAAGTGATTGCCGAAATTGGAATGCGTTATCTTGGTCATTAGACTTTAGGCATTGGTCATTCCCGTCCCTATGTACGACACCATCATCATCGGCGCGGGGATGTCGGGACTGGCCGCGGGCATTCGCCTCGCATATTACGACCAGCGGGTCTGTATTCTAGAGCGGCATACGACCATCGGGGGTCTAAATTCTTTTTACCGCCTCCGTGGCCGTGACTACGATGTCGGGCTGCACGCCCTCACCAACTTTACTCCCAAGGGTACAAAAAAGGGGCCACTGGCGCGATTGCTTCGGCAACTCAAGATCCCTTGGGACGAACTGCAAATTTCGCCACAGCTGGGTTCCGAAGTTGTCTTCCCCGGCGTTCGACTACGATTTGACAACGACATTGACCTGCTGCGTTCCGAGATTGCGAGTGAGTTCCCTGAGCAAGCGGAAAACTTCGACCGACTCATCGAGGCGATCGTCGAGTACGACGACCTCGACCAATCGCATCAGGAAATTTCTGCTCGTGAGCGGGTCGCTGAGTTCATCAACGAACCGCTGCTCTTGGAAATGCTGTTCTGCCCTTTGATGTTCTACGGCTCTGCCCGCGAGCACGACATGGACTGGGGCCAATTCTCGATAATGTTTCGCAGCATTTTTCTTGAGGGTTTGGGCCGGCCCCATGCTGGTGTTCGGCTGATTCTTAAACAGCTGGTCCGCAAATTTCGTGGACTGGGGGGCGAACTAAAGCTCCGCGCGGGGGTGAAAAAGATCGTCGTCGAGAATGGCCAGACAACTGGAGTGATTCTCGAAAATGGGGAGTACCTCGCCGGCCGACGGGTTCTCTCCTCCGCTGGCTGGCACGAAACGATGAGACTCTGCGATGATGGCCAACCCGTGACTCCGCGCTCATCCGGACGACTCACCTTTTGCGAGACCATTGCGTCGCTAGACATCGAGCCGCAAGAGTTGGGACATCGCTCGACGATTACCTTTTTCAACGACAGCGACACCTTTCATTGGACCGTGCCGTCCGAGCCGTGTGACGTGCGGAGTGGTGTCATTTGCAGCCCTAATAATTTCGATTATGCGGCCGATTCCGAGAAAATTGGCGGCACCATGCGGATCACAGCACTCGCTAATTTCGACTATTGGCAAGGCCTTGATGAAGATACCTACCGACTCGAAAAACTCCGTTGGTACGACTTTATCACCGAGTCAGCTGTGCGATTCGTCCCTGACTACCGCAACCGTGTACTCGATACCGACATGTTTACTCCCACGACAATAGTCCGCTTCACCGGCCACGACAGTGGCGCAATCTACGGTGCCCCCGAGAAACAACTCGACGGCCGCACGCACTTGCCGAACCTATTCGTCTGCGGCACCGACCAAGGCTTCGTCGGCATCATCGGCAGCATCCTTAGTGGCATCTCGATGGCGAATCAGCATTGCTTGAGAGATTATTGAGCTTTTAGGCCGGCCCAGTCCTCGGGCCCGCCCAGGTTTCTCCCTCCTGCATTTTTCGCTATGATACAGCGAACCCTAATTATTCTCTTTAGCCGTAATCCCTCCCCATGCCCAAAGACTTTCTCAAAGATGCCCGTGATGAATACGACGTGATCGTCATCGGCAGTGGTCTAGCCGGGATGACGTCGGCAAATATGCTTGGGGCGTCCGGCTACCGAGTGCTTCTCTTGGAGCAACACTACAAACTCGGTGGAATGGCGACCTGGTTCAAGCGGCCCGGGGGGCATATTTTCGATATCTCGCTCCATGGGTTCCCCTACGGCATGGTGAAAAGCTGCCGACGCTATTGGACTAAAGAGATCGCCGACAGTATCGTCCAGCTCAACAACATCCGCTTTGACAACCCGATGTTTTCGCTCACCACCTCGTTCAATCGTGAGGATTTTACGAAGCTGCTGATCGAGCAGTTCCAGGTAGCTCCCGAAGCGGTACACGGGTTCTTCGACGCAGCTCGCAAGATGGACTTTCAGGATGACCAGCATCTCACGACTCGTGAGTTGTTCGACCGCTTCTTTCCTGGCCGCGAAGATGTGATTCGACTTCTAATGGAGCCGATCACCTACGCCAACGGCAGCACTCTTGAAGATCCCGCGATTAGCTATGGTATTGTGTTTTCCAATTTCATGTCCAAAGGCGTGTTTACGTTCCAGGGGGGCACGGATCGGCTGATCGGCCTTATGGAAGACGAGCTAAAACACAACGGTGTCGACATCCGTATCCGTTGCGACGTCGAGCGGATTCACTGCGAAGGTGGCCACGTGAGTGGCGTTGAAGTGAATGGTCGCGTCATCAAAACCAAGGCAGTGGTATCTAATGCAAACCTCAAGCAAACCATCTTTCGCCTGGTAGGAGAGGATAAGTTCGATCCAAAGTTCGTCGAAGACGCCCAGGCAGTTCGGCTCAACAACTCAAGCACACAAGTTTACATGGCTTTAAAGCCAGACGACACGATCGAAGAATCCACAGGAGATCTGCTCTTTAGCTCGACGGCCCCCGTGTTTCGCACCGACCTGCTGTTGAGTCGCGACGTCACAAGTCGCACCTACTCTTTCTACTATCCTCGCACTCGCCCCGAGGGTCGGCCTCGATGTTTGATCGTGTCCAGCACCAACGCCCGCTACGAAGATTGGGCAAAGCTTGGCGAGGAAGAATACGCCGCCAGCAAGCAAGACTTGGTCGAAACTACGCTCGACGCCCTCGACAAGTACGTGCCCAATATCCGGGGGCGAATCGACCACGCCGAGGCATCGACTCCGATGACCTTCAAGCACTACACTCAGCATGTGGCCGGAGCCAGCTTTGGCACCAAGTTCGAGGGCCTCCGCGTGAGTTTCGACATACCCAAACAGATCGAAGGCCTCTATCACGCCGGGAGCGTCGGCATTATCATGTCCGGCTGGTTGGGGGCGATGAATTACGGACGCATGGTCGCCAGCGACGTCGACAACCTGCTGATGACTAAAGGTTCGCGCCCCGCAGCGGCCCTGGCGGACTAACCTCACCGATCAATGACCCTCGAAGCCATCAAAGCTGCTATTCCCCATCGGGAGCCCTTCCTATTGATCGACGAGATCGTCGAACAATCGGTGGACCGCATTGTCTGCCGAAAGACCTTCACGGGCGACGAATTCTGGTACCGTGGGCACTATCCTCAATTCCCGATCACTCCGGGCGTCATATTGTGCGAGGCCGCCATGCAAGCGGGGGCAGTGCTCCTCTCGCATCGAGTAGCAAACGATCCTTCTGCTGTCCCCGTGGCCACAAGGGCCAACAACGTGCAGTTCAAGAAAATGGTGTTGCCCGGCGATTCCGTACTCATCGAAACAATACTGGTTGAACAACTTTCCAACGCTTTTTTCATGAAGGCCCGTGTTACTATCGAAGGCAAGGTGGCCGTCCGATTCGACTTTGCCTGTACACTCACCAAGCCCGAGGTGACGTGATGCCGTCTGAGTTCTTGCAACTAGTAGGTAAACGCATCGCCGTCTTTGGCGTGGCCAACCGTAAGAGCGTAGCCTGGCACGTTGCGGAAGAGTTGGTTGAAGCAGGTGCCGAAGTGCTGCTAGTTGTCCGCTCTCCTGAGCGGCGGAATTCTGTCGCAAAGTTAGCTAAGGATTTGTCCATCTTCGTCTGCGATGTCGAGTTCCCCGACCAGATCGAAGCTCTAGTCAGCGAGTTGAGACAACAGTACGACCAACTCGACGGGATTGTCCACTCGATCGCTTTCGGCGACTATTCAGAGGGCCCTAAACCGTTTCACGAGACCAACAAGGAGCAGTTCCTCAGGGCATTCGATATTTCGTGTTTTTCCCTGGTTGCTATCTCGAACGCCCTAAAAGACTTCCTTAGCCCCCAAGCGTCTGTCGTGACGATCTCGATTTCTACTACTCGAATGGCCAGCGAAAACTACGGCTTCATGGCTCCCGTGAAGGCTGCGCTCGATTCGAGCTTGGCATTCTTGGCAAAATCGTTTAGCAAATTCTCCGAAGTTCGTTTCAACGCTGTCGCCCCAGGCCTGCTGAAGACCTCTGCATCGGCTGGAATTCCCGGGTATGTTGACTCCTACCTGTTCGCCGAAAGGGCGACCCTCCGGGGGCGGGCCGTGCAAACTGCCGAGGTAGCTGCCGCCGTAGCTTTTCTACTTAGCCCAAAGTCCAGCGGCATCAATGCACAACGGTTGGTGATCGATGCCGGGATGGAAGTGAACTACTTTGACCAGCGGTTGATAGCCGGATTTCTGGGAACCGACCTTCCGGGCAACTGAGTGTCAATATTCCGATTGCTATGCTGAACCAGAAAGTCTCTAGGGGAATTGTGAAGATTATGCTGGAAAAGGCAATGAATCCCTGTTAAATAGAAGCTACGCTTTGAAATCGATTCTGGTCGTCAAGCCCAGGGCATGATATTCTAGAGACTGAGGCGGAGTCTCCCCCCGGGAATGGTTGGATAGTGAAAGGGTGAAAACGGATTGGATTTTCCCGAAACGACTCCATTGGAAAACAGAGAACTTTTCTTAGAGGCCTTTCGTCAGAAGGTCATAGGGTGGGTGCGCCTACAGGCAAGCATGCCTGTTGTTGCTTCGCTCATGAAACTTTTGATAGGCGCGCGGGCTAACATATTCCTCAATGGGTGAAACAGCCGCTCAGAAATTTGTCGAGCTTGTCAAACGTAGCCAACTCGTTGAAGAAGAACAGTTGGAACGTTTCCTGGCAAAACTGCGCACGGAGAACGGTGGGAAACTTCCCGAAAAGCAAGAAGTCTTGGCTACAGCATTGGTCGAGGCGGAATTGCTCACCACATGGCAGTCCGAAAAACTTCTCGCTGGCAAGCACCGAGGGTTCATTCTCGGAAAATATAAATTACTAAGTATGTTGGGCAAGGGAGGCATGAGTAGCGTCTATCTCGCCGAACATATCCTGATGCGCGCTCGCAGGGCAATTAAGGTTCTCCCCAAGAATAAGGTCGCCGATTCGACGTATCTGGATCGCTTCCGCATCGAAGCCCGCGCCGCAGCCAAGCTCGATGACCCGAACATCATTCACACGTACGACATCGACGAGCATGATGGCCAACACTACCTTGTCATGGAATATGTCGAAGGACAGGACTTACACCAGTTGGTCAAGGAGAAAGGTCCTCTCGATTATCTCTTGGCAGCAGACTACATTGCCCAAGTAGCCCGGGGTTTGTCGCACGCCCATGAGATGGGCCTGGTACACCGTGATATCAAACCTGCCAATTGCCTCCTGGATAAGAATGGGGTCGTTAAGCTGCTCGACTTGGGATTGGCCCGCTTGATCGATGACGAGGCCTCGCTCACCCTCGACAACAATGAAAATGTCCTCGGCACAGCCGACTACCTGGCCCCCGAACAGGCCCTTGATAGCCATAAAGCGGACTCCCGCTCGGATGTTTATAGTCTTGGTTGCACTTTGTATTTCTTGCTCACAGGACACCCCCCGTTCCCGGATGGCTCAATTTCTGAACGTCTACTCAAGCATCAAGTAGAAAAAGCCCCCAGCATCCTGAAGGATCGGCCCGACGCACCCCCTATACTTTTGCACATCTGCGAAACCATGATGGCGAAGAAGCCTGCCGAACGCTATCAAACGGCGGATGACGTGGTCGATCGACTTGCGGAATGGTTAGCAGATCGTGGCCGCGACGTGGGAGACAGTGGCAAAAACCTTGATTCGAAAGGCGGGGTTGGAAGCGACGTCTTCCGACGATTCGCTCAATCCATCAATCGTGGCAGCGATTCCGGAGGAAGCTCCTCCCCTGAAAAATCGGCGAAACAACTGCTCGCTCCTACTGTGGAACGAGAACCAGAGGAAGACATCGGGCTTGCCCCAATCGAAGAAGAATCCGAGCCCGAGGAATCCGAAGAATTCAACTCCGCTGGCGAAAGTACCACTGACGATATCACCTCGGCGATGGCAGAAACGGTCAACGACAAACCACGCGTCTCCCTGGTGGAAGAAGCCTTCGAACTGGCCGAGAAAAAAGAGAAAACGAAACCGAGACCTCGTTCGCTCCCGGGAGAAATCGATCCCCTCCGTCCCCCCGGTTTCTCAGGCCCTCGCTACGGCCCCCCAGGTTGGGTCTACGCATTAGCGGCCGTTGGCGTCCTGGCCGTGCTAATTGTCGGCCTAGCTATCGCATTCTCAGGTTAGCTGCGACTCCTGGTGAGCCGCGATGCGGAGCGTCAGCGCAGCAGAGCGTGTTTTCGACGAACGCTCATTTTCTCTCTGCCCCCACACCCCATCTCCTGTAAACTACAGGGGGAAGTGCCATTCGTCGTTGAGATCGGCAATCATTCCTGGAGATGGTGTTCAAAACCCTCGAGTCAGGTCCCCAAGGCGGAGTATCTCATGCGTATTCAACGGTTAGTTTTGTGTTTTTTGATCATTGCCGCGTTTACCGTTTCTGTTTCTACTGCGGCGAGCGTGAGTGACTTCATCAATTTTAGCAACCCGCTCGTGCCGGGCAGGTTGTACATTCCTCCAGAAGCAGCCACCAGCATCGATCCGCGACCGTTGATTCTCTTTCTCCATGGTGCGGGTGAGACAGGTTCCAACAATGTCTCCCAAGTCAATGGCAACATCGACAACCTACTTGCTGAAGCCAAGGCGCGCGGTGCTTTTCTCTACGCGCCGCAGGCCACTACCTTCACTTGGGCCGACTCTACGCGAACCACCAATGTGATGTCGATGATCGATCAGGCACTTACCCAATACAATGTGGACATGGATCGCCTCTACGTGACCGGATTGTCGATGGGAGGCGGCGGAGTATGGAACATGCTCAACCGCTTTGACGATCGTTTCGCGGCCGGCGTGCCAATCGCAGCAGTATCACCCGGCGGTGATTTCGCAGCCAGCAATCTCGTCGGCAAACCTACTTGGGCATTTCACGCACGCAACGATGGTACGGTTTCCACGACCTCTAGTCGAAACGTCGTGAGTAATGTCCTCAATGCCGCAGCGGCCGCAAGCATTGTGTACCCGGCCACCAACGATCCCGGCACGACCTTACTCTACAACAACGACATAGTGGGAATGAACTTCACCGAGTGGACCACCGGCGGCCACGGCATCTGGGGCCGCGTGTATAGTACACCGGAAATGTATGACTGGATGTTTTCCAAAACGCTCATGGCCCCGCCAGTGGTGCCGCCGACTGCAGGAACTCAGATCCTCTCGAGTAATCTGAATCCCCGCTTGCCGATCGCCGATCCCTCGGGAGTGGCGATCCCTGCCGGAACAGGGTTTTTCTCGATCGGTACGATTGACCTGTCAGATGCGGAAGTCTCCCAAACCAATCTGGGGAGCCTCGCCACTCTGGCAAATGCCTTCACCCAGTTTGGCTCGTCTTCCCCGCTGGGAGCAAGCGGCCTGGAAGGACTGTTTGTTGTCAATGTCGGGGCCCCACTTCCCTCGAACGATCCACTCATCGGCAAAAACATCTACCTGATTGCAGGAGATGGCAGCGACATTGAGTCTTCCGATTCGCTGTTCGTCTTCAAATCCGACACCCTTTTTGACTCTGGCAGCCCTTCCACCCTGCTATCGATTTCGCTCAACACGGCACCCAGCGGAGGCAAGCTCTTATTGGGAACCGAGGGAACCGTATTTGCCAACCGCCAGGGCGGCTTCCGCCCCGGCATCATCGCCGCGGCAGTGAATGTACCGGAGCCGACCAGCCTCATGCTGATGATGCTAGGAGGCATCGCGCTGCTCTCTCGACAGAGAGAGCAAAGAGGACATTCTTAGGGACATACCAGGTGTCAGGAACTCTGAGTCGCCTACGATTACAAAGGTTAGATGTTCGACTCCTATCGGGTGTACTACACCCCTCGCGCCCTCCCCGTTAGCCGCGCCGCATCCCCCGATAGCCGCGCCACTTTCCCCGTTAGCCGCGCCGCGGCTGCCGAGTCCTGCTCGGCGGAGCGAAGCGTTTCTCAAAAGCGTCGCCACTCTACCAGCCTCATCAAAAGCCAAGTTTCTTATCGAGTGTTAGGTCTCGAAGTGCACTATCTCGAAGGGACTGCAGCCAATAGCCCACAGGCTAGCCGACGCATGCGGGAACGGTGTAACGAGATCAGCATGGCATTCATCATCAACATCGACGTCATGTTGGCCAAGCGGAAAACGAGCGTCACTGAACTTGCGGACAAAGTTGTCATCACGATGGCCAAGATTTCCATCTTGAAAAACGGCAAGGCCAAGGCGATTCGGCAATCCACTCTGGAAGCGATCTGAGAAGCCCTCGAATGCCAGGCCGGAGATATTCTGGAATACAAATAGGACGAGCTGCTGACGCGGCTACGCGAACAAATAGGAGCAGATGAGGAGTCGGGAGTTCATTTTAAACCAAAGTCTCTGGACCCCTCTGCTTTCGCGAAGCCCTGGCCATCTATATGGCGACGGGGGCGGTATTGCCGGATTGTGGGTGAAATGTCAAGCTGGGTTTGTGGGCATGCTGAATTTGTGGTCTCGCTTACGCAAAAAGGGTCGTATCAAAATGGATAAATCCCACGAAGAATCAGGCGGAATAGAAGTTTCTACGTCAGCAGTCAAGATATCCGGCACAGCCTATAAAGACATTCAGCCCCTTGTGGTTCGATCCGTACGATTGGCGGAAGAAGTTTTGAAAGTCTTGGAGCCAGTTGTAGGGCTCCCGGCGGATTTCCTAGAACACCATTTAAAAAGATTCCGAGACAAGTACCGGGATCGACTGAACGAGATACCAGAAGATTATCGGCAACCGCCCCCCTTTCGATTGGGCTGTGTCGTTCTAAAGGAAGTAGCTTTTTTTGCAAATGAGGAAGACCTACAAGATTTGTTTGCATCCCTTTTGGCATCTGGTTCAGATGCCCGAATTTGTGACCGGGCTCACCCAAGCTACGCCTCAGTTATTACCGAGCTTTCCTCTCTAGATGCGGGTGTTCTTCGTCTCACTTATGTTAATAGTCCGAAATTCAATCGCTATTCTTCAGGAATTGATAAATGTTTCGAACCCCTTATTGAAGAAGTCGGTTCCGAATCGTTCCAAAAATCCGTTGAAAATCTCATTCGCCTTGGTCTTGTCAAGTATTTCAAGGGAAGTGAATATCAATTTTCCAATGAGGTCGATGAGTTTCTAAATTTGATTAAACAGTCTATTGCAGAGCCGGATAGCGAAACACCAAAAAAACCGGAACACGAAAAATCCATGGAAAGATTAGAATTCATCCGCAAGTTTCGTGAATTCGCAAACTCTTTCGAACAAAAAGTATCGTTTGAGCTGACGGGCTATGGTCGAGACTTTACCAGGGTTTGCATACCCGAAACCTAGGGAAATGCAAAAGGGTCGGGTGTCATTTTCAAACAATGACTCCCGACCCCTTTGATTGGTCAAAGCTGGAATCCTAAAAGTGATAAACTCTAAAAGAGAATCTGTTGCGCATTCAGTCGCATTCTTTGTAGCCTGCGCACTAATACACTGTCAGACTTGTCAGGCTGAGAATCCTCCTAATCAAATATCAGAAGAATATTTTCAGGCATACGACAAGTGTCCGTTTTCTGTTTTGTCCAAAGACTATTTTGCCCGATTTAATCGAGATTGCGGTAGAGAACCTTCTGAGAAAGAGGTGTTGGTAGATAGGGATTGGCGAATTCTATATTCCAATAAATCGAATCCTCTTACAAGCTTGATGGCCAGCTACTTGAAGCAGTTTTTGAATGAACGCATGCAGCTTTCGGTATCGACTTCCGAAGTTGATGGATCAAGGATGAATTCGGAAAAGGCAATAATATTAATGGAGTCAGGAGGGGGAGATCCTGAAGTTTCTGAATCCTTTACGATAACAGCTAAGTCCGACAAAATTATTATTGCAGGTCAAGATTACAAAGGATTGCGTGATGGTATCGTAAGATTTGCAAGCCTTATAGGTCTTGAAAGGGCACCAGTTTTTGCCCTTGGAGAGCAGATTTTCAAGCCTCGAATAGCAATTCGCGTAAGTGATGTGCCTTGGATGGGTTCCTATCGAGATGTCATATTCGGGGGATTTAATGCGGTCATTCTTACAGGAAGTATTCGAGACGATGTCTTTGAAGCTGTTTCAGGGAACATTGGAAGTTTGCGTATGCTGTCACAAAGTGATGCCATTGCAGAATTGAAAAAGGATCAGGATCCAGCGGTCTTATCACGGTTAAAATGTCTCGCTAAAGGCGCCCGCGAGAATGGACTTAAGGTGTATATCTACCTTCATCTTAAGCCGAGGATACAAGCGGATGATCCGATCTTTCAAGCTCATCCGGAAATCCGTGGGGCTTTGATAGCCGATGGTCCGCCTTATGATAAATATCATCTTTGTACTTCACATCCATTGGTTCGTCAGTATTTGAGTGAAAGTGTGCAGAGCATTTTGAAGGAGATTCCATATATAGATGGGATAGTCATTATTGTCGGTGGTGAAGAGTTTCTCCATTGTTTTATGCGCCCCTATCAAGTGCCTGCAAGACATGAAACGAATTGCCAACGTTGTGATAAACGCGGCCTTGAGGCAGTTCTATCTGAATTGTGTGATTATCTCGGAGATGCTGCAAGACAGGTCAGTCCTAACGCAGAAGTTCTCGCCTGGCCTTATTCGGCGGTCCATTACTGGAATGGTCATCAAGATGACCGTGCTCAGTTAAAATTCATTGAGGCACTGAAACCTGGTACTGCATTGTTTACAGATGTAGTAAAGGATGATTATGTGGAAAAGCCAGGCGGTATCAGGAAATTGATGTGGGATTACAGCATCGATGAGCCGGGACCGGGGCAGCGGGTGTTCACACAGATAGAGGCTTGCCATTCAAAGAACAGGAAAATATACATCCACAGTGAGCCTGAGTTGGCTTTTGAGATATCACGTTTGCCTTATATAGCATCGATGGATCGGTGGGCACAGCGCGGCGAAGGCATTGCGGCAAGTCATGCTGACGGAGTATTTGTATGGTCATTTTTCAGACCTGATTTTGGTACAACTTCCCGTGAAGTATTTCAGCATTTCTGGTGGGAGTCCTCAGATACTGCCGAAGTGGTACTTGAAAAGCTGGCAGTAAGAATTGCAGGAAATGAGGCAGGACGCGAATTGCGAAAAGCGTGGAAACATACATCGGAAGCCGTTGGCTATTCACCTGTTATAGATGATTATTTGAGCGGCCCGATGTATTTAGGACCTGCTCATCCGATGTGTGCAGATCCAGAGGCACAATTGCCTGATGGTTTTGATTATGGTGTCTATAAATCCCCGGTGAAATCAGGTGTGTTCGAGTCAGATGTTAAAGGGCAAGAATTGTTCTTGAAGTATTTCAGGCAGATGGAGCAAGCTTTAGTTAAAGCCGTTGATGCAATTGATCGAGCTGAAAATCTTGTGCCCGAGGAACGACAGTTGAACTTTGAAGCTGAAGCGATGTCGGTTCGTTGGTTCTATCATGCGGCCAGAACCGCGGCAAACTTTCATGAATCTTGTATTTTGCGGGACAAGATCCTTCATCATATTTCCTCCAATTTGGAACCCAATGACCAGATTCAGCAAGATTACAAAAAATGGAGAGGAATTCTTATTGATGAAAAGCAAAACGCAGTGGAAGCATTACCTCTGATGAAAAAAGATATGCGTTTGGATTTTTATTATGGCCATAATGGTGTCGGAAAAGCTCCTCACAAGCATGGAACGGACATGATCAAAATGAAGATTGAATTGATAGACGATGAGATCACAGGATATCTGCCGGATATAGCAAAGAAGTTAAACTTAAGTATTTCGGGTTGAGTATATGTAGATACATGAATTGATATCCAAGGTGATAGGAAAAAGGCGACTCTGCAAATACGCAAAATGAAAGAAACTTGGAAAACAATTCATGCTGTCAACTATGATGATATTTATGAAGTGCCAAGCTTGGCCTTGTTTTCATTGAAATGCAATATCAGAAAGGAGGTAAAGGCCAGTTCCAAGAGTAGCCCTTTGTGCATATGAAGCACGACTCAATCGTCACTATACACGCGAGAGGAAGCCACGATGGACGCATGGACAATGTTTTGGGGCTGGCTACTAGTCATTGTGCTGCTGGTCTACGCCTTCCTGGCAATCGTCATCACGATCGGCGGATTCTTCGATGTCAAGATGATGTTCACCACCATGGTTGAGCAGCATAAGGAACGAATGACCGATGACGAATGACGACACTCCAACGGGGGATTTCATGAGTATATCTCTGATGCCGAGTTTCACACTTGGTGTCGTGGTATACTTGACAATCTCCACGCATCTCGCTGCCTGGGCAGAAGAATCTCTCCCTGTCGGTTCCCATCCGAAGGCTCTTGAAGCGTCTCATTTCCCAGACCGATTGCATGCGTTCGTATGGCGTAACTGGCAACTTATCGATCCCACTCGCATGGCCCAGACCGTAGGCACTTCTTCCAAGAACATTGAGGCCATCGCAAATTCGATGGGCTTGCCTGTGCCCGTATCGACATCCTCGACGATGCGGGAGCGCGGCTACATTACGCTCATTCGGCGCAACTGGCATTTGCTGCCATACGATCAATTGCTGAATCTATTGGAAATAAAACCCGAAGAGTTAGCGCACAATTTGAGGGAAGACGATTTTTTGTACCTCAAACTCGGTAGCCTGAAACCAAAATGCGAGCCACTGCAATACCAGGAACCGAACGAGGCGGCACAACTACGTGCTTCGGAAATCAAGCAGCTCGTGCAGAAGCAATTCGGAGATTTGTCAGAAACGGCTACGGAACCACGATTTCATTTCGTCGAAACTCTCAGCAGTATGGAGGGAACTAGCGAGTATGGAAACCACACGTCCATCGATCGGAACGACCCTCTGCGGATGGTCTATTCTTACTTCGGGCCTTTTGGCGATCCGCTGATTGACCCAAACATTGATCCAATTCCTGATGGAATGTTGGCAAGGTTGGCTGAGGTGGGTGTCAACGGCCTCTGGATGCACGTCATATTGCGGCAACTTGCACCGGGAGGAGCGGATTTTCCGGAGTTTGGCAATGGGCATCAGCAACGCCTGCACACACTAAAGAGACTTGTTAAGCAGGCAAAAAAGTATGGCATCGGCATTTATCTGTATGTGAACGAACCGCGGGCAATGCCCTCCGCTTTTTTCGATAACCGCCCTGAAATAGCAGGCATCCGTCAAGGCGATTTCTTGACTCTGTGTACTAGTAACCCTCGAGTTCGGAAGTGGCTCAGCGATTCGTTGGCCCATGTGTTTGGTGAAGTGCCCGACCTAGCTGGTGTCTTCACGATCACCGCCTCCGAAAATCTCACCAATTGTGCATCTGCCGGCGGACAGGCGGACTGTGTCCGCTGTCGCCGCCGCAGCCAGGCCGATATTGTCGCAGAGGTCAATGCGGCCGTCGAAGAGGGCGTACACCGTGGCAATCCCAACGCGCGTGTCATCGTTTGGGATTGGGGTTGGAACGGACATGGCGATGCAACCGACACCATCGCCAAGTTGCCCGAGAATGTCGAGTTCATGTCGGTCAGTGAATGGGCTTTGCCGATTGAACGGGGTGGCATTCGGAGTCACGTCGGAGAGTACAGTATGTCGGCTGTCGGGCCTGGTCCTCGGGCAAAGCGTCATTGGGCGTTGGCCAAGCAAAGGGGACTCAAGACAGTTGCCAAAGTGCAGTTCAACAATACCTGGGAGTTGTCCGCGATCCCCTTCTTGCCGGTGCTCGATTTGATTGCCGAGCACTGCGAGAATCTTGCCGATGCCGACGTCGATGGCACAATGCTGAGTTGGACGCTGGGAGGGTACCCCTCGCCGAATCTACAAGTGGCCCATCGATTTGCCACGCTGCCTGGAGCCAACCAAGAAACCGTGCTCAATACGATTGCGGCGGAGCGTTACGGGGCCAAGGCGGCTCCCCACGCTCGCAAGGCTTGGACCGCTTTCAGCGATGGTTTTCGCCGTTTTCCGTACTGTGGAAGTGTTCTCTACTTCGGCCCGCAGCAGATGGGACCATCCAACTTGCTTTACGAAAAGCCGACCGGCTACGCATCTACGATGGTAGGCATTCCTTACGACGATCTCGAAGGTTGGCGTGGCTTGTATCCTCCTACGGTGTTTGCCGAGCAGTTTGAGAAAGTCGCCCAAGGTTGGGCTGGAGGACTACTGCACTTTCAGAGAGCCGTGGATGCAACACCGAGTGAACATCGCAAAACAGCAGCATCAGACCTCAGCGTGGCCAGAGCGGCTTATCTGCATTTTGCCAGTATCGCCAACCAGGTGCGTTTTGTGATGGCACGCGATGCACTCAGCCAACCCAACGTGAGTGATGAGCAGCGATTGCAACTTCGCCGGCGAGTTCAGCAGATAATCAAAAGCGAAATTACGCTGGCTCGCGACTTGTATGTCGTTGCGAGCCAAGATTCGCGAATCGGTTACGAAGCATCAAATCACTATTTCTACCTTCCGCAAGATTTAGTGGAAAAAGTGATCAACTGCGAACTTCTCAAACGGAAATTTAGCGAGTAAGAGAGTTAGCGTAATGGTCCGTCGCTCGGCTTCTGCACCGGTCACAACTGGGGTCATAAGATTGTGGAATTCTCGTCTGCTACATGCGTCGACACTCGCGGGATTGGCGTTCCTCTACCGACATTCAAAGGGGTCGCGACATTCAAAGGGGTCGGGAGTCTTTATCAAACAATGAATCCCAACCTTTGAGTGATATTATGATCGCAAAAATTCTTCCAGTTCTTCATTGACCGCTGATAATCTTTTTCTGGGCGCTTCATCGGATTCTTGAAAACGAACTGCTTCAAGAATATTCAGAATAAAATACATGCCTTTATAGATAGCGATTCGAGCAGGGTCGCTGGTTTTCACTAAGTTCTCACCATAACCTTGCCAAAAAGTCTCTGGCACACCGTAAAGAATCAAGACCCAATCACTAGCCGGGTCGCCCCAAAAAGCCCGCTCCGCATCGAATACTGCCTTGATATGAATATCCGCGCCTGCTCCATCAATAATAACATTTCTTGGCCAGAGATCGCCGTGTAGCAGTTTTGCCGTTTCAACCTGATCCAATGTCTGAAAAAAATGCGGCAAGTAGCCGCGATAAGCCTCGACCTCTTCACAGTAAACACCGATTCGCCGGCAATCTTCGACCATGCCTTCAACATTAGCAGCAATAAACTGAGACCACCGACTATAACCTTCTAAAGGGGCAGGATAACCAAACTGTTCTCCACAACAATTGTGCAATATTCTGGCAAACGCACCGAGTTGCTTCCACAGCTCGGCGTTTTCTGCTTCAGTAAGCGAGGAGATAACCTCGTGCCAGAGCCTGCCCTGAATCCAACGCTGCAAAAAGGCATCCCGACCGTCTACTGTGAAAAATGAGAGATACTCAGGAATCAACGGACTGAGTGATTGCAATTGCTGGGAGATAGATTGCTCCCGCTGCATCAAAGAACGTTCACAATAAAAAACATCGGCACTCCCTACTGGCGCCACCTTTAAGATGTAGTCATTTTGTGATGTGTTCACACGGTAAGTATTATTGAACAGGCCGGCTTTCAGTTCCGTCACCTGAGTAATTGTTTCGTTGGTTAGCACATGGTTTAGCTGCAACAATAGATCCTGTTCATTGACAGGCTGTTGAAATGCTGACCCATCTCGTGCTACTTGATGTATTTCCACAGTCCGCCCCATTTGTTCTTTCTATCAAGGCATCGATCGGAGACAAATCGAAACGCGTCGATTTTGAGTTGCTATAGTTTAACCTGCTTCGGAGGTTCACGGCATACGACACGAGTTGGCCAGGAGAATTGCAAAGTCGAAAATTTTGCCGATAAAAAATGGCCACAGAGATCTCAGAGCATAGAAAACAAGGAATTCTCAGTGCTCTCGGTGTTCTCTGTGGCTAGGCTATCTTTGGGTTTTCTGACTTTGCAGTTTTCCTGAGTTGGCTTCTCCGCTCGTTTTTGGCCACCAAACATGCTATAGTGGACGTCTGTATATATGCCCTCTACGAAAGCGGTCAGCTTTCAGACTTCAGCCGGAATTACAAGGCTGGCGCATCATTGGCTGGCTAATTGCATGAAGTTTTCTAAGGAGCCATTCTCACAGCACGGTACCTAGCCGCAACCACAATTAATGGAACAGGAGATAACGAAGCTAACAGAGATCAATGAAGAAAGAACACTTATCTTCGCTAATCCTCACTAATTAGATTAGCGCTGATTAGCGTAGATCAGTGTTCCGATTTCTATCTTTTCCATTTCCTCCGTTTTCTCTGTAACCTCATGTTCAATAAATTTATGCAAGCTGAGAAGATTTGTGTCGTTAGCAACACGGATACACCAAGTCGTCCACCAGGGCGCCCTAGGGCGCTCGCTGATCCACACAAGCGGCGCGAAATCTGTTCGTTGATTGGAATCGGCGCAGGGTTCGACGAGGCGGCGCGGCACGTCGGTTGCTCGGTGGCCACCATTCGCCGTGAAGCCAACCGCGATCCTCTCTTTGCTGAGCAGTTGGCCGTCGCGGAAACGGCTGCTGGGTTGTCTCCGCTACGCGCACTACGATCGGCCGCCAGTACCAACTGGCGGGCCGCTGCCTGGCTTTTGGAGCGGACCTGTCCGGAACGATTTGCCCGCCGCAAGCCGGAGTTACTCCAGCCGAGCGAGGTCCGCACCATGCTTGATGAGATCGCCAGTATCATGGCTGACGAAATCACAAACAAAGCCGAGCTCAAGAATATGTGCCAGCGGCTCGACGAGTTGCAGAAAGCGCGTTTCGGCCAATACCGCTCAGCGCTGCAGGGGGACCCAGCACCGAAGTCGGCCGAGCAGCGCTATTACGAGAAGTTGCAGCGCGATATCGATGAATATTTCGGCGGATGCATGAAGGATATCAGCGACAGAGATGTTGAGGCAGCCATCGCAGGAATTGAGGCCAGCGATCGTCGCCGCGAATCGCAGGAAGCTGAGCAGGCGAAGAATAGTTTTGTTATACAAAACTCACAAAACTCGAAGGAGGTGGGATCCGCGTAAGCCTTGGTCCCCTAACGAGTTACAGCATTTAGAACCGGCGACGAAATGGCGAGTTTTGTTTTGTAAAAAAAGTTTTTAACAAAACGAACGGGACAAAACTCCTGCCGCGGTGCGCTAGTTCGAACAAAGATGCTGGCGGTATGCAACTCGCGGCCGGTCCGGCGGGGCCGTTCACCGGATGAACCAGAATTGTTTTTAGTTTGTTTCACAAGTTAAGACCTTCAGTTTTATATGACAAGTTTGACTCACTCCCCACCCCCCTGCACCAGCGTCTCGTTCCACTCCACCGCGAGCATTTGGCAGTTGATCCCCGAACCGATTCCCATGAGAGCCACGTTGTCGCCACTGGCGACATGCCCCGCCTCGGCGGCAAGTGCCAACGTGAGCGGCAAGGCAGCAGCCCCCGTGTTGCCAAGAGTCTCGAACGTGGAGAAATCGATATTCGGGTCCAAACCCAGTGATTGAAAGAGCAACTTGCGATGGGCAACTCCTACTTGGTGACAGATAGTCTTGTCAATCGAAGCATGAGTCCACTCAGTTTCGGTAAGAAATTTTTTGAACGTCGCAGTACCAGCAGCCACGCCTTGTTGCATAAGTTGCTCGCTGTCGGTGTGCATAAAGGTTTCCAAACCTTCGCTGCGACAAAGTTGGTGGTGAGACGTATCGGCCAGCACCGAGGCAGTGGTGAGTCGGTTCTGGGAGCGACTGATCGATTCATCGCACAGCAGCACCGCCACACTTCCCGAGCCGATCGTAAGCGATGCCACGAGTTGCTTTATGCTCTGGCGAGTCAACGATTGGTCGGCATTAAGGCGCTCAACCGTGTTCTCCACCAGTTGTCGACCACTTTCGGTTCCTACCACTAACCCGGCCTTGATTTGCCCCAGCTCAATCATGTTGGCTAATTGGATGATGCCTGTGAGAATACCCAGACAGGCATTCGAGACGTCACATATTAGGCAGCCGGCTGGAAGCCCCAAAGCGTGATGGACTGAACAGGCCGTGGCTGGCTCCAGAAAATCGCGACACACTGACCCATGCACCAAACCTCCGATAAGATGTCGATCGATCCCACTAGCGAGTATGGCCTGTTCACCGCTTTGCTGGCTTACACTACCTGGAGACGTGCCTGGAGCAAAGAAACGCCGTTCGCGAATACCGGTCATCAATTCCAAGCGCCCTGCGGGAAGCCGCAGACGCTCATAAACAGGGGCCAACTGTTGCTCCAGCTCGTCGGTTGTCACCACCTCACGCGGCAGCGTATAACCCAAGGATTCCAGGCAGACCCGTTGATAACGCATGTATTATTACCGCTGAATTCTCGCGGGTAGACTTGTCACTCTGATAGTTCACGATACAGTGGGCCGAGTCGAGCGACAACCGCTGCGAATAACCCCCTTAATTGAAGAAAAGCTGGTGCTCAACAAATCGAATTCGACCCGACGTGATTGGATCGCTATCGCCGTAGGCTTGGTGCTACCGACCTTGGTAACGCTCGCCTATTTCATCCTGGCTGCCAGCGCTTCGCCGCAAGTCCAACAACTCACCTACGGGATTGCCAAGACAGGCCAGTTCCTGTTCCCCGTCATGTGGGTCATGTTGATTCAACGGCATAGGCCCAAAGTATGGCCTTGGTCAGCAAAAGGTTTGCTCTTCGGCATCATCTTCGGCCTCTTCGTTGCCGGGATTATGTTATTGGCTTATAGATTTGTCCTACGATCCGCACCGTTCTTTCTCTCTGCCGCCAATGAGATACGCGAGAAAATCGATGGTATCGACATTGGTTCTCCTACTATTTTTGCAGCGGTCGGCGTTTTCTATAGCCTGATTCATTCGCTGCTGGAGGAGTATTATTGGCGGTGGTTTGTCTTTGGTCAGTTGAGCGAACGAACTTCACTGATAAAGGCAATCGTCTTCTCATCGCTCGGTTTCATGGCTCATCATGTGCTGGTGATCGGTACGTATTTCGGCTTTTTATCGCCCATCACATGGTTGTTTTCGTTCGGTGTTGCAATAGGCGGCGGGGTATGGGCTTGGCTCTATCACCGTACCGGCTCACTTTTGGGTCCCTGGACCAGCCATTTATTGGTCGATGCGGCGATTTTTGCCATCGGGTATCAAATAGCATTCCAAATTCCGACAAATTGACCATTTTTGAACATTTGAATGAGCACCCGGAAACCACAGCATGTAGTGCTAGCAAGCGAGCCTTTAACGCAATATATGTTATTTACTTGCCTTTATCGGCAACTCGTCTAGGTTCGTAACCACGACTTGCATCTCTCACTAGCCGAGTGACAACGGCAAAGATCCAAAAGGAGTACTTTAAAGCGAAGCAATAGGGACAACGCTCGGCGGTGCATGGAAACGTGCTTTAGCCGGGTTGGCTTCTGGTGTTATGGATTCTTGCAGGTACCAAGGAAGGTACAGACGCGGTTTGAAGCATCTCTTCTCCCGTGGATACCTGTCAGCGACCCTGATCTAACGGCCGTGTTGGTGGATTTCTACCTTGATAGGATAGTCGATAGAACTCCCCAATAGTTTCTATTCTCTCGCTGGAACTCCGTTGCGGAATTAGGAAAAACGTGGCGCATTATGCGTCAGAAAGGGAGTGCGAAGCGATGACAAAGCCCGTAATTGGCATGAACGCCGATTTTCGATCGGCCAAGGGAGAGACGCCTGCTTATTCATGTGTCGCGGCCGGTTATTACGATGCCATCATCAATGTAGGAGGGATTCCTGTTATTCTCCCCCCATATGAGTGTGTAGAGGATATTGAGACAGTCCTTGATCGACTCGATGGGGTGATGCTCGTCGGAGGTGCTGATTTGGATCCACGCCGTGATGGCTGGATGCTTCATCCCACCATTCAATTGCAAGACTCACGCCGCGAATCGTTTGATCGCTGTATGATGCGATTAGTCTCAGAGCGACGCATGCCTATGTTCGGCATCGGTGCCGGCATGCAATTGCTCAACGTGTCACAGGGAGGCAATCTGATGTTGCACATCCCTGATGACCGTCCCAATGCCTTGCCTCACAAAGATCCACTCGACCCAGCGCACCGCCATACCTTGGAGTTAGTACCTGGCACAATCATGGAACGGGTATACGGAGATGGCGAGCTACGCGTAAACAGCATGCATCACATGGCCGTGGACGAAGTTGCCCCTGGTTTCAAGGTCTCCGCAATCTGCCCAGATGGCATCGTTGAGGCGATCGAAAGCACCATGTCCGATTGGTTTGCCATGGGAACCCAGTTCCATCCCGAGGCGAGCACCGCTTCGGCACTCGATGTGCGGATATTTGAAGAGTTCATTCTTGGAGTTGCTGAATTCCAAGGTGCCGTTCGTTTAGTTGCTTGATGAGTGTTGAGTTTTGCCCCGGGCCACCAGCTTTTCTAAAGCTGATCCCGTAAAGTGGCTGGGGCTCTCGTCTCGTAGGATGCGAGCCAACGACCCAGGGCCTGACATTGGCAACGGACGCCAATGTCAGGCCGGTTTTATTTGACTTAGAAATTTCGGACCTTTTCACTTGTCCAAGATTCGCAAGAACTCTCGCATCCAGGCTGGATTGGCTGGCCAGGCGGGGGCCGAGACCAAGTTGCCATCCACGCACACGCTGTCGAACTCGGCACTTGGCGGATCCCAAATCGCTCCGGCGCGTTCTAACTCCGGGCGCAGGGTTGGATACGCTTGGCAACGTCGTCCACCTACTACTCCTGCGGCACTCAATAGGTATGGGCCGTGGCATGTGACGGCGAGGGGTTTCCCTTTGGTAGCAAAGTGCCGCACGATCTCTAGAACCTGTTCATTGAGTTGCAAGTACTCAGGAGATCGTCCCCCCGGGATGACTAACCCGTCGTAATCATCGGGTACTATGCGTTCAAAATTAGTTGTGATCGCAAAGTTGTGTCCCCACTTTTCACTGTAGGTTTGGTGCCCTTCGAAGTCGTGAATCGCCGTGACTACGTGGCTTCCAACTGGTTTGTCAGGACACACAGTGTCGACTTGATGCCCGACCATCTGCAAAATCTGCAGGGGTACCATAGCCTCGTAATCTTCAACAAAATCGCCAACCAACAGGAGAATATGTTTGCTCGACATGGTTTAGCCTCACATGATTTGCAAGAGACAAGGTTAGTCAATCTGCGTGATAGAGGATACTTGGCATGCGTTGAATCTCGCCCTTCTCATCGATGCATGCGATCGTGCTTTTCCCTTCTGCCAATAGCACCCCGCCTCGAAGGACACGGTAGCTGTGATCAATCCGGGCGGCGGTAGCCCTTTCGACAGTCGTGTCGATTTGCAGAGTGTCACCGAACTTTGCGGGAGCGATGTATCGGGCAGAGATACTATGGACGACCAAAAAAATCCCCTGGCGTTCCAGTTCCGCATAGTCATGCCCCAGTGCCTTGAGCATCTGCACCCGCGCTAGCTCAAAATACTGGAAATAGTTTGCGTGATGGACGATTCCTTGCCCGTCAGTCTCGTAGTAGCGGACCTCAATATCAATCGTATGTTGCATGGTTTAATAGGGCATGACGCGGTCAAGGTGCAGTGGAACCAGGCGGCAAATCGGCCTGCTGGGCATCTTACACGACCTCAGGGCAGACTCACTACCGCTAATTGCCTTACGTTGCAATTCTATGGCGAGAACTCTATACTACGCCGGGATTTACTGGCCGTTGAAGATGATTTTCTGACCTTGAATTACGGCGAATTTGGCAGCGCCGGTGTACGATTTCGAAGGAGACTAATCGATGAGTTCCATGAGCACAGGCGACGGCTCAGGAGTCGGATTCTCGACCCTACGGGGGCGCGACTACCCCTCGATTCGACAATTCACGGTCTTTCTGGAGAATCGTGTCGGTCAGCTTCTCGAAGTCGTACGCCGCTTTGAAGGGAGCCATGTCCGTATCGTGGCACTCACGATATCCGATTCGGCAGAGTGCGCAGTCGTCCGGTTCCTGTTGAGCGATCCCGAACAAGGGCGTGAAGTGCTCGAGCGTGCAGGCTTGGCGATCGTGGAGTCCGACCTCATTGGCGTGGAGTTGCCCGACAGTCCTCAGCCCTTGCTGCAAGTATGCACCGCCTTGCTCCAAGCAGAGATCAACATTTCGCAGGTGTATCCTTTATTAACTCGACCGCATAATAGCCCCGTGGTGGCTTTGATGGTCGATAATATCGATCTGGCCAATGAAACCCTGGCATCCAAGGGATTTAAAACGATCAATGAAGATGATCTTAAAGAAACGGACTGATTCAACCCTTCAAGATTGGTCATTGGGCATTCGTCATTGAAAAATTTCCGTCTCTTGCAATCGAAGCAACTAAATCTCCGACGTACTCAATTTTTAAAGTTACATTAGGACCCGCCGCCCCATGGCCATCCAAGTTATTTGTCCCGGTTGTCACACTCGCTTCAAGGTCGGGGACGAGCACGCAGGTAAATCGGGCGCCTGCCCCAAGTGCAAAGGGGAAATCAAGATTCCTGAGCTTGGGGATGAAGTCGTCATTCATGCCCCGGAAATGGAAGCGGGAGCCAAGGATGCCAAAGGCCGCAATGTACTCAAACCGATCAAGCGCAAAGAAACCAAGTTCAGCACCAATATCTTTGTGATGGTCGCGGGTGGGGTGCTGCTAAGCGTCGTCATTGCTTTCCTGCTCGGTCGAAGCGATATAAAAGATACCTGGGTCTTGGCCCTGGGAGCAATTCTCTTGGGTCCACCTTTGGCGTATGCGGGCTATACCTTTCTCCGCGACGACGAACTTGGCGTTTACCAAGGGACCGATGTCCTTATTCGCTCACTCGCGTGTGGATGGGTGTATGCCTTGCTTTGGGGGGTCTATGTGTACGTCGGCTGGAACGTGTTCGGCGAAGATGCCTTCAAGTCGGGTCTGGAAATGCTCCACTTAAGCATCTTGTCTGGTCTGGTGATGGGAATTGGAACCTTCGCTGCTTATGTTTCGTTTGACCTAGAACCTATTTCTGCCTTTTTCCACTACGCTCTCTATTTCCTTGTCACCGTTCTGCTACGTTTTGTCATGGACCTGCCGTTCCTGCCCGGAATGAAAGACTGAACCTTACCGATGGATACGCTGCGCGACCTCCCCGAAATTGCGGCTCTGCGCAGTGGCCATGGCCTGGTGAGGATTCCTCCTGAATTGGACGTGCCGCTCACTGACCGAGTCAAGCAGTTGATCGATAGCCCCGAGTTTCGTCGCTTGGGCCAAGTTAGCCAACTTGGCCTGGTAGGCTTAGTTTACCCGGCAGCCAATCACACGCGATTCGAGCATTCTCTGGGTGTCTATCGCATGGCGCTCTTGTTCCTGGATCGTCTGGCCGACGATCCCCGCTTTGTCGCCTCCGTTACTCCGCGGGATGCCGAACGGTTTCTCGTGGCAGCCTTGCTGCATGACTTGGGACATTGGCCTTTCTGCCACCCCATTGAAGACATTTCTTTGCCACGCGTCCCCAGCCACGAATTGTTTGCCAACAGTTTCCTGCTGGAAGGAGAAATCTCAGACACTCTGCGAGACGAATGGGATATTCAGCCACGTGAAGTCGTCGAATTACTCTCCGGCAAACCAAAAGACCGAGCGAGTCGCATCCTCCAAAGTTTGCTTTCCGGTCCCATCGATGTGGACAAGCTCGATTATCTCATGCGTGACAGCTTGCACGCCGGCGTACCGTATGGTCGTAATTTCGACCAACCTCGTCTCATCCAATCGCTTTGCCTGAATGAATCGGGTGATGGCTTGGCGATTACCGACAAAGGGAAGACTGCTGCAGAGATGATGGTCTTCGCTCGCTATGTCATGTTCAGCGAAGTCTATTGGCACCATGCCGTGCGATCGGCAACAGCCATGCTACAAAGGGCCTTTGTGATGTTGCATCCTCTGCTGGACACAGACACCGTGTTTCGCATGACTGAGCGTCCCCTGATCGATGCTTTGGTAAACGCTGCCGGTGATGGTCCTGCCCGCGAATTGCTGGACGGTTTGTTCGGGCCAGTACGTCGCCTCTACAAACGCGTGACGCAGTATAGCCTCTTCCAGGAACCGCAGCTCTATCAGCGTCTGGCCCGCAAACCGTATCCCTGGTTGATTCATTGTGCAGAAAACTTTGCAGGCCTGGCGAGTACCGCTCTGTCGCGAATTGTCGCTCCGCATGAAGTGTTGTTCGATGCTCCACCGGTAAAACTGGAAGTGGAATTTCAGATCGATGTGCACTTCCCCAAGGAACATTGCTTTCGCCGACTGGGGGATATTTCTCCGGTTGTAAAAACTCTGGCGCGGGAGCAATTTGACGACTATGTGAAGCGCGTGCGCGTGTTCGCTCATCCCAGGGTGGCTGATGATTTGCAATCTTTGCCACGGCTACCTGAGCTAATCGCCGAAGCGGCCGAACTAACGGGCTGATTGCTTCACTTACCGGTGGGGCAGGTGCAGAACTCGCCGGCGACTAGCGCCTCGCTGCGTAAAACCAACAATCTTTGCTCGCTTCTGCGCACCGCGGCGGGGGTTTTGTCACGGTTATTTCGTAGAAAACTTTTTTTACAAAACAAAACCCCCTCCTTTTCTAGCAGTCACGCTCGCTTCAACTCACTGGCAGGCAACGACTTACGCAGCAGACGACTGTTGTTGTTTTTGGGAGTTTTGTAAAACAAAACTCGACTCCCCCGTGACAAAACCCCATGTGCTTCGTGTCCTCGAAGTGTTGACGACAACCGACGTATCCCTAGCCCAGTCGCTGCGAGCGAGGTGGCTACCTGAGCTAGGGAAGAAATGGTTCGATTGTGAAAGATCTGCGCAGCACCAACGTGGGCTACGGCAACTTATGCAAGGCAGAGTCTAACAAATCGCGCGGCCAAATACATGCGCAAAGTTACGAGAAACTGCAATCGGCCAGACGCATGGGCAACCGCTCGTTGGCCGCGACCATCAGGTCGACGAAGAAGGCGAAATCGCCGTCTTTGTGAAAGACCTCTTGCCGAACTAACTCCCGATTGAGGATAGGGTAGAAGCATCCCCCGCACGACACTCTGACAGTTCTTGGCATGGAAGCATTCCGGCAAGAGGTTCGGCGAAATTAAGGTAGAATGTCTCCTGGTATGTCCCTACCCTGTACGTTGTTCCCATAGCGACAAAGCACCATTCGGAGCGAAAAATCGGGGGTTGGACTAGAGTCAGCACCGGACGATGCGACCTTCCTAGCACTTCAAACGACACCGTTTACCCACTCGAAGCGAACCAATGTGAATTTAGAAATCGTGTGGCTGCGTGGCTCCGCATGCGTCGGTTCATCAGACCGCCAAATCCTCTGGGGTTTCACCTTTTTCCATTGGGCCGTGCGTGAAGAATGCCAACCCAAAAGTTAGTGGTCCAACCCTTCCAATAAACATCAATGCAATCACGATTAGTTTCGCAACAGGAGTTAAATCGGAGGTAATACCTCTTGAAAGCCCTACGGTACCAATAGCAGATGCTGCCTCGAAAAGTATGTCGCCAAAGCTGGATGCTTGCACGAGCATGAGCAGGGTACTTCCAGTCAAAAATATTACAAGGTAGAAGAAGGTTGCTGCAAATGCCGCATGAAGCCGGAAATCCGGGACTTCCGTTCCCCAAAATGTAATTCGGTCACGTCCCCGCAAAACGCTCCAGACAACGGCAAAAGCTGCTGATACAGATGTTGATTTCAAACCGCCACCTGTGCCTGAGGGAGAAGCTCCCACGACCATTAACACGATTACGATCAGCACCGAAGCCATATGAAGACTGCCAATCGAATGCGTATTGAATCCAACAGTTGTGAGTGCCGACATGGATTGAAAACCGGAAGTCATGAGTCGTTCCGGAAGAGGCAGCGATTGCATAGTGGGCTCGACCAGAAACAACAGGAGCCAGCCCAACATAATTGACCAGAAAGTCATGAGAACGATGATTTTGGTTGTCAGCGTCAAACGCGTTCGATATTGAGTCAGTGTGAGCCAGAAATCCGACGCCACTAGAAAGCCAATCGCTCCGAGTAGGCTGAGTACACTGATTATCATGTTGACCCAGACATTACCCTGAAATTGCTCAAGGCTGTCGGGGAAAACACTGAATCCAGCCGTGCAGAATGCGGATATGCTATGAAAAATTGATGGCCAAAGTGGCGACTCAATTCCAGCGGATCGAAACGCATAATAGAGCAAAGCGGCGCCTGCAACTTCTATCAAAACCGTGAACGTCACTACGTGGCGGATGAACAGCCGAAGGTCGAATCCACTCGGCAGTGAAAATGCGACCAAACCAACACTTGCCCTAACCTTTGGAAGATCTGATTTGCGAGATAAAATCACGAAAGACCCCAAAGTCATGTACCCGAGGCCACCAACCTGAACTGCCAGCAAGACTATCAACTCACCCAAAAACGAATACGCCTCCGGCGGATTGACGGTCGCCAAACCGGTCGTGCTTACAGCAGACGTAGCAATGAAAAGATTGTCGAGCGGAGATACGGGGGCGGCTGCCCAGGAGAAGGGTAGGCAAAGTAGCAACCAGGTGACGAGGAGGTAACTCGCGTATCCCAGCACTAACAGGCGCAATGGGTGCCAGTGAGAGATTGTTTCACCTATCGCGGTAATTTTACTTTTCATTCTGCCGAATCTACTTTCTTCGCGTTCCAACTCTTTATTCGACGCGCAAAACGTGGGTAAGCACTCTCGGAATTGTAGCAAATCAAGGTCACCGGCCAATGCGAAGATAAAGTTGTCCTACAGTTCTCTGCATCAGGTGATTGAAGATGGCGATCCGGATAAAAAGGGACATTCCACGCCTGTTCGGCTCATCGATTGAATGGACCGATTTTGCTGGGTTGGGCGGTTTGAGTCGAGCCATGATACTGGGCGATCGCCTGGGGGTTGGCTGCCCAGCGAAGAGGGTCGCGCAGTATCAAGCGAATCGTCACGCTCCGCACAGAGGCAGATACGTTGTTCCGTGTTTGTTGGGTTAGGAACGTTGACTCTGATCCAACGAACAAGAGTGTGGTAGAAGAACAGAGCACTGGCACCCAGAGTAGTAGTTAGGAGATGAAAACGGGGGATTGACAGTACCGACTCCGTACGGAATTCACCGCACCGTACTGCGAGATTATGGGTGAGGCTGCTTTCCAACTTTTGCACCTGGCGAAACGTGCCTGTCCTTTTCCTCCTTGTTGCGACCATTGGGAAAATGGCGCTCATTCGGTAGACTACTTTAACGTCTTCTCACACTTTGAATTATGGTGATCGTCCCAGATCAATTGGCGGATATAAGCAATGTCGTTTCGGCCCTTCTACTCGTTGCGTTTACTCATTCCGACAGTTTGCCTCTTTGTTTCGTTTTCGACTCTCAACAATATCTCAGCTACTGAGCGGCCGAACATCTTGTTTCTCTTTGCCGACGACTGGGGGAGACACGCGAGTAGCTATGCGAAGTTGGAGCAGGAGGGGGGGATCAGTGATGCTGTGAGTACGCCCCACATCGATCGCCTTGCTAGGGAAGGGGTGTTGTTTCGCCATGCGTTTGTGAATGCTCCCTCCTGCACTCCGTGTCGTAGTTCTTTGCTTTCGGGTCAGTATTTTTGGCGGACTGGGCGTGGTGCGATTTTGCTGGGTGCCAAATGGGATCCGGATATTCCGAGCTGGCCCCTATTGTTGAGAGATAATGGCTATCACATCGGCAAGAGTTGGAAGGTCTGGGGTCCTGGGGCACCTCGCGACGCGCCCTACGGCGAACAGAAATATGCCTTCGAAAAATCTGGCTCAAGAATCAATCAATTTTCGCAACATGTTACGAAGCTCGCAGCTTCTGGCAAATCAATCGAGGAATCGAAACAGGAACTATTGGAAGGAGTCCGTGCAGATTTCAGAGAATTCCTAGCCGATAACGACGGGAATCAGCCGTTCTGCTACTGGTTTGGTCCCACCAACGTTCATCGCAAGTGGGCTTGGGGATCAGGATGGGCATTGTGGGGCATTAACCCTGATGATCTCCAGGGAAAGCTGCCGCCGTTTCTTCCCGACGTTGCCGAAGTCCGAGAGGATCTGGCAGATTATCTGGGCGAGGTGCAAGCCTTTGACGCGGCCGTAGGAGTCCTCTTGGAAGAATTAAAAAACTCCGGCGAGTATGACAATACATTGATCGCTGCCAGCGGCGACCACGGTCCCCCCGGATTTCCGCACGGCAAATGCAATCTCTACGATTTTGGGACTCAAGTGTCTCTGGTGATCGCCGGTCCGGACGTGCAGGGGGATCGAGTTGTGGACGACTTCGTTGGTCTTCCGGATTTAGCCCCGACATTTCTGGAAGCAGCCGGGGTTACAATTCCCGCAGAGATGACCGCGCGCAGTCTCTGGCCGATACTTACATCGAAGCGAGAGGGACAAGTCGACCTGAAACGCGATGCGGTGTATGTGGGGCGCGAACGGCACGTTGACAGTGCTCGCGCTGGCTATTTGCCCTATCCGCAACGAGCCATTCGCACTGCGGATTATCTTTTTATCATCAACTTTCATCCGGAGCGTTATCCTTTGGGAGACCCCATAGGTCTCGAAGGGGACAATCCCCCCGCCAGGGAAGCAGTGCGGGAGAACACGCATGTCACACTTGCCGACGAGGATGCAGGACCGACCAAGGCCTGGCTCGTGGAACATCGCAACGACCCCCAATGGAAACGCTACTTCGATCATGCGTATGACAAGCGGCCTCGCGAGGAGTTATACGATCTCGAAAAGGATCCCTACCAGATGCACAATGTTGCGGCTGAGCCGGAGTACGCAGCAGCTTTGAGCAAACTCCGCAAGCGATTGCTTGCTGAGTTACGTGAGACGGGTGATCCGCGCCTGATCAACGACGGCGAGTATTTTGAAACACCGCCGCTGGCGGGGCCGGTGGCCGAGGAATCGACACCGCCCAAAGTGCGGTAGTATTTCGCACATGAAATTATAAGCATTGTCATGGCCAAATTTGCATTTTGAGAAAAACGCAGACGTTGAGCGCAACTATTCGAAAGTAATTTTTTGCAAACTCAATGCGGAGTGAGTTGAAAGCAGTCGGGCACGTCTCGGACCTCAGGTCAGAACTGTCCCGATCGCGCTGGTGCCTCTTGGAAAACCCGGATAGGGCTGTGAAATGGGACAGGTGCTAGCAGAATTGGCTCAACCCCAGGGATAATTGGTTCCCGCGGCGAGATCGCATTCACGGCACTGCTGGAAATCGGGCAAGCGGTGCCCTGCCAGACAGATTCTTCTCCGAAACTGGTATATTATGTGGGTTAAGAGGTCGCAAGCTCGGCGCTGGCTATATGGACCGTTGGTTTCTCGGAAACAAGATTAGGCAATCCTTTGGCGTCCATCTGGTCGAGTAAGCTCGACAATACACCTCAAGCTAGAGCGACATTGACCGTTTTTTTCATCGCCTGATAGAATCCCTCGGCATCCAGCCCGGGTGCCAGGGAAAACTCCATACGTCAAAAGGAACCTACTCGGATGTCTGACGTTCAAAATATGTCTTCTCGTCGCTGGGGCGCCATGCTGTGCGTCTCGCTTTTGGCGGTAGCGAATCTCGCCCACGCCCAGTTTGAGTTTCCCGACAGTTTTGGCGGCATAGGGAGCAGCTTAAGCGAAAGCAAGGATCCCGTATCTGTCTCTGCGGAGTTCGTGGCTTCCAAAGCAGACCAACCTGCGATTCTCTTTGTGACTGCCGAGATCGGCGAAGGGTTCCACGTCTATGCACTTGATCAGGGGGCCCTTCCTGATGGCGGTGGGGGTCCCCTCCCCGCGACGATCAATATTTCTGCACCTAAGGATGTTCGTCTCTTGGGAGAATGGAAACCGGTTGTCCCGCCCGAGACGCATATCGACGAGGAAATCTGGAAGGGCCTGCAAATCCGTGAACATGCGAAAACGGTGACATGGTTTGCACCAATCGAACTAGCCAAGGGTGTTGATCCTTCCACTCTCGAGATCGTCGGCAAGGTTGTTGGCCAGGCCTGTAATCCTCAAACGTGCGTACCTTTCAACGAAGACTTTCAAGCGAAAATTGGAGTGGGCGTAACCTTGCCCGCCGGAGTTCAGTTCACCGCAGCCGAGGGTACTGAAGTTACTATTCCCCAATCTTCACCGACGGTTCCGTCCACGGGCCAATCGACTGAGAAACTCTTTTCGCAACAACTCGGGACCGCGGCTCCATTGGTCGTGGAATCTACCACACAAGACTCTTTTCCCCACCTGTTGGTCCTAGCCTTTTTGGGAGGCTTAGTCCTCAATGTGATGCCGTGCGTCTTGCCCGTGATTGGGCTCAAGGTATTTGCCTTTATCGAACAAGCTGGCCAAAGTCGCTGGAAAATCTTTGCTCTGAATCTCTGGTACGCGATCGGTGTGATCAGCGTCTTCATGCTGTTGGCAGTCTTGTCGATCGTCTTTCGCCTGGGCTGGGGCCAGTTGTTCCAGTATCCCGAATTCAATATCGCCATGGCGGCGGTCATTTTTGCCATGGGACTCAGTTTCATGGGAATCTGGGAGATCCCCATCCCTGGATTTATCGGCACCAGCAAAGTGACCGAGATTGGACAGAAAGAAGGTTACGAAGGCGCATTCGCCAAGGGGACAATTACCACACTCCTGGCAACTCCCTGCACGGGCCCCTTCATGGGGACGGCTTTAGTCGGAGTGCTCAGCCGTAGTCCCTGGCAAATCATGACGATCTTTTTCACGATTGGATTGGGGATGGCTAGTCCCTACATTTTGATCGGCGCATTTCCCCAACTGATCCGGTTTCTCCCCAAACCGGGCGAATGGATGAACACATTCAAACAATTGATGGGGTTCGTCTTGATCGGAACTGTGGTTTATCTACTCACGCTTCTCAAGCCCCACTTTGTCGTGCCAACCGTGGCATTTCTCTTCGGAATCTGGCTAGTCTGTTGGTGGATTGGTCGGGTCCCTCTAACGGCCCCAAGTAGTCGGAGGTGGAACGCATTAGGAGAGGGAATTGCCTTCGGTACCATGATTGGCTTGGTATCGTTCTACTGGCTTGCACCGATTCTAGAGCAGCGCCAGATGCGTGACGCACATATCCTGGCCGATGCCAAATTTGAACAACTTCTCTCCGAGGGAACGGGCGAATACTCCGTTCGACAAGAACCCTGGCAACCCTACAGTGAGAAAAAACTGCAATGGTTACTGGAGCACGGGAAGACAGTCGTGATCGATTTCACGGCCGATTGGTGCCCAACTTGCAAATTCATGGAGAAGACCGTACTCAAGACCAAAGAAATGGAAGCGGTCTTCCGCGATAACGATATCTATACGTTAGTAGCCGACTGGACTCATCAGGACTCGTCTCCCGAGGTCAACCAAAAACTTCAGGATTTGGGCACCCAGCAAATTCCCCTGCTGGCCATTTACTCTGCACAGAATCCCACAAAACCCATTTTGATTCCAGGCACCTACACGATAGCTGGATTAACCGAGCAAATCCGCCGGGCAGGTCCTTCGCTCGGTGGAGAGACGAAGCAGGGCATGGCCAACGCTGCCCCTGGATTTGGAGCGGTACCCTCGTCTGGTGCGGGATTGCGATGAGATAAAGACTCCAATTATTGCTTTGATGGCAAGGATCTGAACCAACCAGAGAAGATTTTAAACGAGCACGTTTCTCCGCGTCTCGTTTCCTAAAGTTAGGCACTAAGCCCAGCGGCATTCGCCCGTGCCTTCGGTTATGCGGCCAATTAGCCAACTCTGCAGGCCGTGTGCAGCTAGTTGCTGTTGAACGCTCTCGGCGTAGTACTCGCTCACGACGACAGCCATGCCGATGCCCATGTTGAAGACGCGGAACATTTCATCTTCGTCCACGTCGCCGAGCCTTTGTAACCACTCGAAGACTGGCGGGATCGGCCAGCTATCTCGCACGATTTCGGCATCGACATGAGGTGAGAAAATCCTCGCTAAGTTCTCGTGCAGGCCGCCTCCGGTGATGTGGGCAATGCCGTGCACTACCGATTTCACTTTGTAGTGGTTAAGCACATCACGCAGCGCC
The DNA here is from genome assembly GCF_007860015.1 of Bythopirellula polymerisocia. GTDB lineage: Bacteria > Planctomycetota > Planctomycetia > Pirellulales > Lacipirellulaceae > Bythopirellula > Bythopirellula polymerisocia. The sequence continues at coordinate 503,411 of NZ_SJPS01000004.1, read as the reverse complement.
CGCACGTAGAGAAGCGTTGGCTGAAGGAGTATGTCACCCACTGTCCCTCCACATCCCTCGGCCTCGTCGTTGACTTTTAACCCTGCGTGTTCAAATACGATTTTTCGCACCAGACTGTAACCATTGGAATGAACGCCAGAGGATTCGATTCCAATCACCACATCGCCTGGGGTCAGGGCGCTCCCGTCCAGCAATCGTGAACGCTCGACGATTCCCACACAGAATCCCGCCAGATCATAGTCTCCAGCTTGGTAGAGATCGGGCATGATGGCCGTCTCGCCTCCGACCAACGCCATATCGCTGGCCAGGCAGCCGCTGCTGATCCCACCAACGATGTCTTCGAGCAGTTGAGGGTCATCCTCAGCCATCGCAACGTAATCAAGGAAGAATAATGGCTCTGCACCGCAACAGAGGGCATCGTTTACGCACATGGCAACCAAATCGATTCCGACGGTATCGTGCCGACGAGCCAGCTGGGCCACCTTAAGCTTGGTGCCAACTCCGTCGGTACACGAAACCAGGACGGGGTCCTTATAGTTGCGGGAAAAAAGCCCTCCGGCGAAATCCAGCGTGAACAACCCCGCGAATCCATTTTTCCAGGGCAATACGCGCGGACAGTGCGTCCGCTTCATCAGCGCCGGCAATCGAGACATCGACTCTTGGTAGGTTTCGAGGTCGACTCCCGCATCACGGTAGGTTATTTTTGACATAGAATTTACAAGTTCTCTCGCGGCAAGAACGGGCAATTCTACGGTTGGCCAATAGCGAGTGTCAACGACCGTCACACTGTTAACGAGAGACTTTCCTAACCATGCGTGCCGTACCGATTATCCGCCCTTCGAGAGCCTCAGATTGCCCTTTTATGGGTGGCTGTGTAAGGGCTGTCCCGAGTGGCGAAGATGATCCAAGTGGTGTGTTCGAAAGTATTGCTCCGCACGCGTTAACTTGTGGGGCGGCAGCGATGGCATCAAACATAGCAAGCAACAAAGCTCTGCCGCTGGAGCTCCTCTATCCTCATGCGCCCAGGAGGTAAATGTCGAAGGACTATGGCATCGCCGTTCGCACACCAGACTGCGACGAGTCGATTGTATGTCGAGACGGGAATCTCATCACTTGCCATTGTCCACCACTGAGAGTTTTCAATTATGCTGAGTCTAGCGCCTCCTACGCTTCCTACCTTGAACGGCACCCGGTTTACTATGCCATCAATGCACAAACACATGCAGTTCCACTACCCGCTTCCCTATGGAGCTATCCTCCAGGAAGCAGGGGTCCAATTCGTCGTATACAGCCGCAGCGCGACGGCGATGCGCGTCCTGTTGTATCGCCGAATTTCCGATCGCGAGCCGTATCGAGTGGTCGAGCTGAATCCTGCTACCGACCGTTGGGGCGACATTTGGAGCGTATTTGTTCCCGGAATCAAAGCCGGACAGCTGTACCACTTCCAGGCGGATGGCCCATTCACTCCTGAAGAAGGACTCCGATTCGATCCTCACGCCCGGTTGATCGATCCCTATGCACGTGCGCTCGCGGGGGACTTCCAGACCTCAGCGGATGGTGTACTCCGGCCCCCCCGGTGTGTGGTCGTGGATGACCTGTTCGATTGGCAAGGTGATCGCCACTTGCGGATTCCGCTTTCTGAAACAGTAATCTACGAGATGCATGTCAAGGGATTTACAAAAGGGGCTGCCAGAGACGTGAAGAATGCCGGCACCTACCTAGGGGTAATCGAAAAAATACCGTATTTAAAATCTCTAGGCATCACGGCCGTGGAGCTGATGCCTGTGCATGAATTTCCCATTCTCGATCCCTTTGGCAACAAGCCAGAACGCCAAAACTACTGGGGATACGACTCGATGGCATTTTTCTCGCCTCACCGTGGCTACATGGCAGGGGACAAGCCAGGAGATCAGGTCCGCCAATTCAAGGAAATGGTTCAAGCGCTGCATTCCGCCGGTATTGAAGTAATCCTCGACGTGGTGTTCAACCACACCGCCGAAGGAAACCACATGGGCCCCACGTTGAATTTCAAGGGGCTGCAAAACAACGTCTATTACATGCTCAATGACGATGGTACTTACAAAAATTACTCCGGTTGCGGAAACACAATCAACGGGAATCATCCGATCTGCCGGGAAATGATTTTCCATTGTCTCCGCTACTGGGTCTACAACTATCACATCGATGGTTTCCGCTTTGATCTGGCATCGATTCTCAGCCGCGACCGCAATGGCGAACTCATGCCAAATACGCCGATTGTGGAGGCCATTGCCGAAGACCCCATGTTGGCTGATACCAAGATCATTGCCGAAGCCTGGGATGCGGCAGGTGCCTATCAGGTCGGTTCGTTTGCCAAAGGCCGCTGGGCAGAATGGAATGGCAGGTATCGAGACGACATTCGTCGCTTTTGGCGGGGCGACCCTACCATGACCGGTAGCATGGCCACACGATTGTCTGGATCAAGTGATCTGTACCAAAGCAGTGGCCGCGATCCCTACCACAGCATTAATTTCGTAACGTCGCATGATGGTTATTCGCTCAACGACCTGGTCAGCTATGAGCAAAAACACAATCAGGCTAACAAAGAAGACAACCGCGACGGCGACAATAATAATTACAGTTCGAATTACGGCGTGGAAGGTCCGACACGCCGTAAAGCGATTGTCGAGTTACGGATACGACAGGCCAAGAACATGATGGCTTCCCTGCTCCTCAGTCACGGAACCCCTATGATTGTCTCGGGGGATGAGGTGTTGCGGACCCAACGGGGTAACAACAATGCCTATTGCCAAGACAACGCTCTTAGCTGGTTTGACTGGAAACTCGTGGACCGCAATGCTGAGATGCTCCGCTTTTGCGAGGCCGTGATTGCTTTCCGCAAAGCGCAACCGACTGTACGTCGGGCGACCTTCCTCACTGGGAAGCCTCATCAACCCGGTGATCTTGCCGATGTGAGTTGGTACAACCCTGCTGGACACGTGATGGACTGGACCCATGCATCCCAAAGCATGATCTGTGTATTCAGCACGACAGGCCTAGAGACACCAATCGCCCGCAATGTAATGCTGCTACTCCACCCAGGCCCCTCGGATCAGAAGTTCCAAATCCCACTCGAGCTAAGTCGCTTACGATGGAAGTTGTTCTTCGACACGTCAGCCGCTTCTCCTCTAGACGTGTACCCCAAGGCCGATGGACCCCCATTGCCTGCCAACCGGAGCCTGCAATTGAGCCATCACACGACGATGTGTTACGTGGCCTGATTAGGTGGTCACGACTTTGAGAACTATTTCAGATCAACGCCCAGGGATTGCAATCCCTGGGCGTTGAGACGTTGTGGATTCCATAGGTCGGCCGCTTGGTTGCAGTATGTTAAAAGTGGTGGATCACAACCAACTTTTCGCATTTTGTTCCTAGGAAGAGGTTCGCTATAATCTGCAGTGGCGCCCACTTCATGGACAGAACTCCTGCCAGAAGAGCCAATCACAATGCCATTTTTCATAGTTGCAATAATTGACATGCGCTCGAACCTCGTTTTGGCGATTGGAATGGTGATCATGCGGTTCTTATCCAAGCCACTTGGCAATGCGCAAGAACAGAAACGCAATTGGCTTCCAATGGCGGCACTCATATCTGGGACTTCTGTTGCTCTCGCATGGGTGGCTGCAGACGTGTTCATATTCGACCCTGGATACTGGATTGTTCCCTCGGATGCTTTGGAAGATTTACCGGCGGTTCTCTTGATCGGTACATTTGTTGGTGTTGTAACAGCGATTGGACTTGCTATTTCAGCGAGTATCTCCAAGTAAGGGCTGCGAACAACATGTTTACAAAGCATGAGGACACACATAGCCGCTTCTCAGAAGGTCGCGTACAATTTTGTCCTATGATCCTCGAACGAACACACCAAAAGAATTCACTCGGTTCGTCCATTCTTCCAAAAGGAGATCGTTACGATCTGCCGCCTGGTCGTCGTCAGTTTGGGCTGGCGAGTCTCTTCGGCCTGTTGACCGCAGGGTCGCTGGTGGCAGCATTTTGCCGTTGGATGGGACTTGAGCCGGTATTGGTGCTCATCTTGGAAATCTACGTTGTCATTGCCTGGTGGAACATTGCGAAGCTCCGTGTGGAATCGACGGCGTTGCCTTCTGCCAATCAGAAAGGTTTGCGTGATGAAGTGCGGCGGTGGTTGAGAGGGCAAGAGCGGCGTTGATGGGAGCCCAAGAAGAACGCGCTCCTCTCGGCTTTCAGAGTCGGGGGGAAATCGTTAGGCTATACAATTGGCTTTGCCAAGATTCAATTGACCGATGTTCGCAGGAGAAAACTACGTGCCCAAGCAATCGATTTCGATTATTGGTATTGGTGACGATGGACTCGAGGCTGTTTCCAATGCGGTTCGACAGTTGATTCTCGGTGCCGACATTCTCGCCGGCAAGGAACGGACACTGGCGCTTGTGCCGGAGGCACCAGGCAAACGGCTGATTGTTGGATCCGATCTGGACGCGGTCGTCAACGAGATCGACGCCGCTGGAGATGCCAAGGTGGCCGTGCTAGTGAACGGAGATCCTCTTTTCTATGGCTTAGCTCGTTTTCTCTGCGAGCATCTCGGAAACGATCGCTGCGACATCATTCCCCATGTCAGCAGCATGCAACTGGCATTTGCCCGGGTCAAGGAGAATTGGGACGAGGCCTATCTCACCAACTTGGCGAACCATAAACTGGAAACGGTGATCGAAAAGATTCGGGGAGCGACGAAAGTCGGACTCTTCACCACTGATGAGATCAGCCCGGCGATGGTCGCCAAGAAATTGCTCGCGAGGAAGATTGATTATTTTACGGTCTATGTCTGTGAAAACTTGGGGGCCCGCAATGAGCGGGTCACTCGTGGCACGGTTGAGGAGATTGCCTCACAAGAGTTCCAGCTGCTCAACGTGATGGTTCTCGTGCGGGACGTGGATATTCCTGATCAACCACGCAAGTCGAAGATTCGCAGCAAGTTTGGGAATGCAGACGAAGAGTTTGTTCAATCGACCCCCAAGCATGGGTTGCTGACCCCGGCCGAAGTGCGTGCCGTGGCGCTAGCGCAAATGGCACTGCGATCCGAGAGCGTGGTGTGGGATGTGGGAGCGGGATCTGGATCAGTAAGTGTCGAAGCGGCCCAGCTTTCGCCAGGGGGACAGGTCTTTGCAATCGAACAGGACAAAGAAGACGAAGCCCTTATCCGAGAAAATGCCGACCGTTTTGGGGTATCGAATGTGACCCCCGTGCTGGGGACTGCCCCGGAAGTGTGGGGCGATCTTCCGAACCCTGATGCTGTGTTTATCGAAGGGAGTGGGAAAGAAATCGCGCGGCTAGCCGAGTTGGCATTCGACCGATTGAATCCCGGCGGACGACTTGTAGCAGTCGTAGTTAGTGTTCAAGGCCTTGACGAGGTGAATAAGGCCCTGACACAGAAAACTTCGCAAGTTCAGGTGTGGATGTTCAATATCGCCCGTGGAAAGCCGCAATTGGAACGGATACGGTTCGATGCGCTGAATCCGACATTCTTGGTGGCGGCAGTGAAGGGGTAACCCAACCGGCGCGTCGCGTCGCGGCCAGGGAGAGGTTGCGATGTGGGAAGAGTTAGGCAAGCGCGGGTTCGAGCCTTGGCGCGACGCAGGATTCGTAGAACTGCTCCAGGTCGGCTTCGGGGCCCATTACGACAACCGCATCTCCATCACAGAAGACTTCGTCATCCTCGGGATTAAAGAGTGACTCTCCCGTGGCCCTGCGTAGGGCGACGATCATTGCCTGGAACTTTGCTTCGGCAACTCCGATGGTTTGTCCAACGAAAGGACTCTCGGCGGTGAATCGGAACTCATCGAGTTCGGCATTTAGTCCCGAGTGATGGTCGCTGAATTGGAACGACTCGGCAGTAGTCGGGTTGACGATCTTTTCGGCCATGCGCTCGGCTCCAATTACGGCCGGTAGGATAACTTCATTTGCCCCTGCTTGGAGAAGTTTCTTCTCAGTTTGTGGATGTTCGCCCCGGGCGAGAATATGAATGAGGGGATTCATGTTGCGTGCTGTGAGGGTCAGGAACACACTCTCGGCATCACTGCTAACGGAGATCACGATCGTTCTTGCCCGAACGATTCCTGCGGAGAGAAGCACATCTTCTTCGGTCGCTAAACCCTCGATTGTGAGATACTTGTGTGATTTTGCTTCAACAAGGCATTCCGCACTGGGATCAACGATCACGAACGGGACGTTGTGCCGAGCCAGCCGATGGCTCAGGTTTTGCCCGACTCGACCAAAGCCGCAGATGATAACATGATTTTCCAACTTCTCGATTCGCTTGATCATCCGATTGGCTCCCAAGGCGCGGTCGATTTGTCCTTCGACGATCGCCTGAATGAACATTGCAAGGGTGTAAGCCATCGACACCATGCCGACGACGATAACAATAATGGAATGAAATTGCCTGGCGGCCCCAAGATCCGGTTCGGGAGTCTGCGAGTAGCCAACTCCGGCCACAGTGATAACGGTCCAATAGATGGACTCTAGCAATGGCTTATTGAACCACAGATGATACGAGACAATCGAGCCAATGCAGACCATGCCAAGAATCAGGGCACCGCGTCTTGCTCGATTGAGGGCTGGATTCATCAGGTATGGTAGTCAGCGTTAAGACGAACGTACTCCGCAGTGAGATCGGTGGTCCAAAATCGGGCCGAAGCTGTCCCTCCATCCATTAAGAGCACAATGAGTGTATTGCGTTGGGACCGCATTGACTCAGATACCACCGCTTCGTCGAACTTCACCGGTTGTCCTTGGTCGTACAGCAACATGCCGTTGACCAGGAGGCTCACCTTGGCAGGATCAAACTCTATACCAGCGTAGCCCGCGGCTGAGACAATGCGTCCCCAGTTGGGATCATTCCCAGCAATTGCGGTTTTTACTAGGGGACTGTCGGCAACGGTTTTGGCGATTTTGACGGCATCGCTACGCGAACGGCAGCCGTGGATCTCGACAGTTATCAAATGGGATGCCCCTTCGCCATCGGCAGGGATGGATTGGGCTAGGTCTTCGCACACCTCGACCAAAGTGGCTTGGAATTTGGCCAAAGCTTGGCCAGTAAGTTGAGGTCCACCTGCAGCACCGTTGGCCAGCAAGAGCACCGTATCGTTGGTACTCGTATGACCATCGACGCTAATGCAATTAAACGATTCGTCGGCTGCGTCCTTGAGGCCGGCATCGGCATCTTCAGGTCCGATATTTGCGTCGGTCAGAATCAGGGCGAGCATCGTCGCTAGATTTGGTCCGATCATGGCGGCCCCTTTGGCAATTCCCGTTATGCAAATCGGCACACCGTCGATCTCGAATTGACGCGTTTTGACTTTGTGCACGGTATCGGTCGTCAAAATTCCGCGGGCCGCTTCGACGAGCGACTGCTCATCGGTGTCGAGTATCTTGAAAGCCTCATCGATGCCCGCTGAAATTTTGTCCATGGGAAGCATTTCGCCAATGACTCCGGTCGACATGACCAGAACTTCTTCAGCATCAATGCCGCAGGTTTGAGCCGTCTTGGCAGCCATGAAGAGGGCGTCCCTGTCTCCCTGTTCTCCAGTGCAAGCATTGGCAACGCCGGAATTCGCCACGACCGCCCGAATCGCTTTCGATGGGGTTCGAGACTTACACAATTTGACGGGAGCAGCGACGACCAGATTTTGCGTATAAACACCAACAGCAATCGCGGGAGAGTCCGTGACAAAGAGCGAAAGGTCCTTCTTTGTAGGGTTTCGCTTGACACCGGTATAGACGCCAGCCGCCCGATAACCTTTAGGTAGTCTCTCTGCCATAGTGCTTACCGCCGAATATTCTTACTGTGCATTTATTCTGTTTGGAATTGCTGTCCATCTAGGACCTATAGCAACCCCATTGTTTCCGGAAAGTCGTAAATCACATTAAAATTTTGTACTGCCGCCCCGGAGGCCCCTTTGATCAAATTGTCGATCACACTGACGATCACGGCTTTGGAGCCGACGACTCGGGCAGTCACATCGCAAAAATTGGTATGGGCTACGTCTTTCGTACCCGGAAGGTGATCGACGACGCGTACGAAAGGTTCATCCTGATAGAATCCTTGCAGCGTCTCAAGTAATTGCTCGCCAGTGGTGCCGGCCTTCACGTCGGCATATGCTGTGATCAGCTCCCCACGATCCATCGGGATCAAATGCGGAGTGAATATCACGTTGGTTTCAACATTCGCCCAAGTACTCAGGATCTGGTCGATCTCTGGCGTATGGCGATGCTTGCCAATGTTGTAGGGAGTGAGGTTCTCATTGCACTCGGGGAAATGGAGATTTGGTTTGGGAGAACGACCTGCACCGGTAATGCCGCTCTTGGCGTCAATAACGATCCCTTGCGGATCGATCACTCTAGCCTTGAGTAACGGAGCCAATCCCAGAATCGCAGCCGTCGGATAGCAGCCAGGGTTTGCCACCAACTGCGCACCGCGAATTTGTTCCCGATACAATTCCGGAAGACCGTAAACGGTTTTCCCCATGCGTTCCGGATCGGGGTGTTCCACTTGATACCAGGCCTGATAGACCTGAGGATCGTTGAGCCGGTAGTCGGCACTGAAGTCGATCACCCGGCATTCGTTGTCCAATAAATCGCTGATAACTTCCGCGCTGGCACCATGGGGCAGACAGCCGAAAACACAATCAGCCCGCTGGGCCACTTCAGCTGGAGTAAGATTCTCTAGACGCAGATCCAATCGGCTGCGTAAGGCAGGATGCACCTCAGCCAGATGCGGCCCGTCTTCTTGCCTTGTGCCCAGCGCAGTGACCTCTACTTCGGGATGCCGGAGCAACAACTCCAACAATTCCCGGGCGGTATAGCCGGTCGCACCAAGGATAGCCACTCGGATCATGAAATTGGCGTAGTTTGTGGTATTTGGGCAGGGCCTCGCTTACCTTGGCCACTGCCTTAAGAGTATACAAACGACAGAAGCAGCCCGCCATGGGTTCGGCTGCAAAGACAGGAGAACTGCAAACCAACTTTTACTCTTTGACTGAATGACCATTGGTCCAATGACCAATTTGGTGGATTCTCGGACTCTTGTTGGTCATTCTCAAAAAGGTTTAATGACCTAGCAATTCACCTGATACCAAGGTGCCGACAAAAGAGAAGTTGGCGTAATGCAATGACCCCTGCGGGGCTCGAACCCGCGTTGCCGGCGTGAAAGGCCGGTGTCCTAACCACTAGACGAAGGGGCCGGTGTCAATGACATATCACCCAATAAGGAAGGGCAATGTAACGGCTGTCTTGCTCCAAAGAGCTAGCGCTAGAGCACTATAGAGTTAAGGGAATCAACAGCGGACGTCAAGTGGGCGAGTAATCCTTATGCGCCTATCTCTGGTTCCAAAGTGTTCCGCGTCATATTCGAGCAGGCAGGTTCCCAGAGAATCCAGGACAAAATCGCAAGAAAGATTCGCGCCTGCAAGAATCAAGGAAAGAAAATTACTCGGCTGAATTGAAGGTGTCGCGTTCGACTGAACCTTCATCCACGACGGGCATGTTGCGGCGAATTGCCTCATAGACTTCGTTACGATGGACAGGTACTTCCTTAGGGGCTTCGACACCCAAGCGGACTTTGTCGCCACGAATCTCCACGACGACAATGGTGATATCGTCGTTGATTACGATGCTCTCATTCTTTTTTCGCGATAAAACCAGCATGGGTCGATTCCTTCGTAACAGGAGCCCTCATCTCACCTGCACAATCGGTGCGGCTCCTAAATTGTTGTTTGCAGTTATCCGCGGACAAATGTGAACCGGACATAAATCTGCAAAACGGCGGAACTTCAACAGAAGTCTCCTTATCCACTCTACGTGGTGATTGACAGTAGTCAAGCAAACGGCTAGCGAGTTCGACTGGCTTTTCTGCCAGTTTGATCAAATTTGGCACAGAAAATGGGCTCCCCTCCTTTGGAGGAATGCCCACCAATTGAGGACGACGCTTTTGAGGCGGGCAAGGACAATCCGTAACCCCTTGCTTTCAAAGGGTTTGCGTGTTTATTTTGAAATTCAGCCATAACAGCCAATTGTCCGAAACCCATTGATAGCTGCTTTTAGCTAGTTTGGAGGCAATATAAGAAATCGTGAAGTTATTTTGGGATTTTCGTCCTGGATATCACCCCAATTCTGATGGACTCAGGCCGTGGAAAGGAAAGCTTTCCTGCCCAAGGACTTGAGCAGAGTCCGATTGACCTGACAAATCGCACCTCAGACTTTCTGACTATTGGTAGTCCAACTATCTGAGGGTTGGGTCATGCGACACCGTTTCGAGGTTGGGCCCAATCGCTCCTGGGAGGTTCTGTAACTATAAAAGTTTTTGCTGCTCTGCTCCGCATATTTCAAGTGGGTAAGCGGTTGCGACCTTTTGAAGTCGCTCTATAATCCATGCTTCGAGCAATTCGGTTTGCCAATTGCTCTTTTCGAGAAGACAGTAGTTTGTTTTGAACGGAGAGGATCAGGTAAACAAGATATGATCCAAGGACTCAAACGGGTCTGGCCATGGTTGGGAAATGTTTTTGAAGCTGTGTTTACTGTTGCGCACGGGTTGTGGGTAACTTTACGGACTGGGTTCAAGACGTATCGCCCAGACCGTAAGACTTTTACCGAACATTTTGAGTATCCCGAATTGCCCGTGCCAGTGGCGGCGCGCTATCGCGGTTTTCATCGCTTTGATCTGACTACTTGCATTTCTTGTGACCAGTGTGCCAAAGCTTGTCCTGTAGACTGCATTTACATCGGCAAAGAACGCGTCGAGGGTAGCAAGGGATTTAAGATAACTGGCTACGCAATTGACTACACAAAATGTATGTTTTGTGCATTGTGCGTCGAACCCTGCCCCGTGGATTGTATTTTCATGGGAGGCACCCACGACTTAAGTTGCTATAGCCGTGATGGATGTGTTGTCGATTTTTCCCGTCTGCCACTCGACGTGGCGTGGGGCAGAGCCACGCTCAATCCGACTGCTGTGGCTCAATCAAAAGTGATCACGGAACCCGTGCATGGCGGGCCGAATCAGTAGTTCCCGCGACGCATGGAGTCGTGGCTTTAATAGAGATTGAAATCTAACTATGGCAACCCCTACTGCAATCGTGGCCTATTTGGCGTTGTTCGCTGGCATTGCCGCGATATTTCTTTTTGCCAATTTGCTCATCGGTAGGTTGGTCCGCCCCAATCTCCCCAATGAAGAGAAGCTCGAAGTCTATGAATGCGGTGAACCGGTAATCGGTTCCAGCTTTGTGCAATTCGACTTGCGTTTTTACGTCGTGGCTTTGCTGTTTATCATTTTTGATGTTGAAATCGCATTCTTTTTCCCTTGGGCAACTGTCTTTGGAAAAGCAACTCAGCTTACCTCGCCAAATATGGCGGTGGTCGCCTCGGAAGTGAGTCCTGATGGGAATCCCGATCAACTTTCGCCAATGGCAGCAATGCGGTTTACAGAGATGGGTGCAGCTCCCATCTTAGGAGAAGGGGGTGCGGAAGGGGTTCGCACGATGGCACGCAAATTGGCTCTAACCTCTTTTGCAGACATTGCAGTCTTCTTCGCAGTTTTGTTGGTGGGGTTTGCATACGTCTGGCGTAGGGGGGACCTGGATTGGGTACGTTCGACAACCAACCAGCGCGGCGAAGTCGTTGAACGGGCGCCCCCCCGTACGTTGGAAGCAACACAGCGTTCACCTGGATCAGTTCTTTCTGCCTAAGAGCTTTGTCTCGGACAGATTAGTGCTCCCAGTTTTGGTCTGTGAAAAAGTAGAAGTATTATTAACATTCTCCCCGTGAAAGAACCATGAGCGGACAAGCATTCGTCGACCAACTCAAGCAGAAATTCGGCGACAAGATTACAGGCGCAAATCTTGAGAACGTCGATCCATGGATTGAGGTAACGCCTGACGGAATTGTTGATGTGTGTCAATATCTGCGTGACGAACCGAGCTTGGCGTTTGACTACCTCAACAGTGTGACTGCCGTTGACTATCTGCACACGGACGAAAAGAAGGCCGCCAAGAGCGAATGGCAGCCACATCTTGAGGTCGTTTACCACCTCTTCAGCATGCAACATAAGCACAGTCTCGTGCTCAAGGTAATGCTTCCGCGTTGGCAAAATGAGGAAGTTGGTAAGTTGCCGCAACTCGCGACAGTTTCCCATATCTGGCAAACAGCTGATTGGCATGAACGTGAGCTTTATGATTTACTGGGAGTTGAATTCATCGATCACCCGAATCTCCGTCGCATTTTGTGCCCGGAGGATTGGGTAGGTCATCCGCTTCGCAAAGACTATGAAATGCCGCTTGAATACCACGGCATAAGAGGACGGTAGTCCTTACAACGGACCACGGACAATTTGCAAATGACAGCAACCATTGACGACCCTCGGGTCATTGAATTTGATGTTCGCACCGACGAAATGTTGGTCAACATGGGCCCACAGCACCCGAGTACGCATGGTGTGCTACGGCTGGTACTGCGAACGGATGGCGAGATCGTTTCCGAAGTTACCCCTCACATTGGGTACCTGCATCGGTGCGCTGAGAAGATTGGCGAGAATCTTACGCCGCGGCAGTGGATTCCCTACACCGACCGGATGGACTATCTCGCCGGCATGAACATGAATCTTGGCTGGTCACTTGCAGTCGAGAAACTGATGAAATACGAGCCACCTGAGAAGGGTCGCCACTTGAGGGTGATTATCAGCGAAATGGGCCGCATTGCCAGTCATCTCGTCGGCATGGGTGCCTATGGTCTCGACCTTGGTACCTTTAGCCCGTTCTTGTATGCCTTCCGCGAGCGCGAAAAAATTCTAGACTTGTTTGAAGAGGCCTGCGGTGCGAGGCTAACTTACAGCTACCTGACGGTCGGTGGAGCGACTGCTGATCTGCCACCCGGTTGGTTACACAAGTGTTCGGCGTTCCTCGATCAATTCGAGCCACTCATTGCCGAATATCATACTTTACTGACAACCAATGCGATTTTCGTAAAGCGTGCTGCCGGGATCGGTATCATGTCGCCTGAAATGGCGATCGACTATGGCACCAGTGGACCCGTTCTGCGTGGTAGTGGCGTGGACCACGATCTGCGTCGGGATGGAGAAGAAATCTATACTGCCATGTACGACGGGTATGCTTTCGAAGTAATCGTTGAGAAGAATGGCCATTATCCTAAGGACCATATCTATCCCCAAATTCCTTCTGAAGCGGTCCTCGGCGACTGCTGGCACCGGTTCTATGTGCGGATGCTTGAGGTTATTCAAGCCATCGACTTGGTTCGACAAGGGATCGAGTACTACAGCACTGCCACCGGTAGCTATGGCGAACCCGTTAAACTCAATCAAAAACTCCCGGTAGGCGAGGCCTATCTCGAAACGGAAGCACCTCGGGGTCAGATGGGGTTCTACCTCGTCAGCGATGGCTCTCCAATACCCTGGCGAGTACGTGCACGCAGCAGCTCTTTCTGCAATCTATCTGTCACCGGTCCGTTGTGTGCGGGTTGCTTGATCGCGGATGTGCCAGCCATCGTCGGTTCGCTCGACATTGTGATGGGAGAGATTGATCGCTAGCGATATTGTGTCAGTGATAGTGTCGACGTGTCATGGATTTTTGACCAGAGATGCTCGAAAGAGCATCAAGTTCACACTACTGGATAATTGCCTTAGATGGGGTTTTCTTTTTTCCTACGCCATCGAGATGCGGTCCTACTTCTCGTACTGATTATCTACCCTTTCGTAGTATGGAAGGCTCTGGAGGCATTTCAAGGGACTTCGACCAACACGGAAGATTGGTTGCCAGAATCCTTTTCGGAGACCCAAGATGTTCTCTGGTTTCAGAAACACTTTGTGGCCGATGATCTGCTTGTCGTAAGTTGGGATGGCTTTACTCTCAACGATCCTCGAGCTGCACAACTGGCCGAGCTCTTGCGCGACCCGATCAATGTGGGGGATGGCCAGCAGCTAGTCTTGACTCGTAGCGTGATGACGCCCGAGGAGGTGATTGCCCGACTCCAGGCCGAGCCGCTGTCACTCTCAAAGCGAGCCGCCGAGAAGCGACTTTGCGGCTGGCTTACCTGCGAAGAAAGTACAACTGGGTGCCTGCTGTTATTGATGGATCCCGACGGTTGGCCCTATGTATCCTCGATAGTTGAAACCATCGAGAGGTGGGCTGAGAGTGAACCCACGCTTTCTCCTGAATCTCTCCACATGGCAGGACTGACTCTCGATACGATGGCGATTGATGAAGCAAGCAATCGCAACATGGCTGCGATGATGGCGGGCTCTTATGGCCTGAGTATCATATTGATGGTGCTCTTATTTCGCAGTTTTGCACTGGCAATGTTGGTATTTTTCGATGCATTGTTTTGTCAACAATTGAGCCTAGCGGTAGTTACTCTTTCTGGGACACAAATGGACAGTGTTCTCTTGATAGTGCCATCGCTGGTATATGTATTGGCTGTCTCTACGTGTGTGCATGTGCTGAACTATTATCGGGACAGCCTAAACGAAGTCCCACTTGCTGAAGCCCCCGCCCAAGCAATGCGTCACGCCCTTGTGCCTTGTCTTTTATCGACGACAACGACGGCTATCGGCTTGATCTCGCTCACGGTGAGCTCGCTGGTGCCTGTCGATAAGTTCGCGATCTTTGGTACTGTGGGCTTGCTTCTCTCGACTGGAATTCTTTTCATCTTGCTCCCATGTCAATTATCCTGGCTCGGTCCGAGACTGAAACTATTGCCTGCCGAATCCGCTGAAACTCCCCCCAAAGGGAGCTACTGGGACACACTCCAATGGTTTGTGGAAAGACTGCGCTGGCCAATTCTAGCGGCGACCGCCCTGGCTTTTGCGTTGAGCGGCTGGGGTATCTCCCAGCTTCAGACAAGCGCGAGGGTGTACGATTTGTTCTCGCATGACTCACGAATTATCCAGGATTACGATTGGGTTGAAGAAAATATTGGCCCCCTGGTTCCCTTGGAAATCGTGTTGCGGATGCCAACCCCTGAAGATGGAGATAGCGGACCGGGGATGTTGGATAAATTGCGACTGGTGGCCACGGTAGCACGACTGGTCGATAATCACCCAGAGGTCGGTGCTGTGATATCCGCGGCCACCTTTGCACCTCCGATCGAGCGCAAGAGTCGCCGCCCATTTCAAGTTGCTCGTGAGTCCTTCATTAATAACCAATTGGATTCTTATCGAGAAGAGTTTTCTCAAAATGGATTCTTTGTGGACGCCCCTGGTGAAGAGTTGTGGCGAATCAGTGCCCGCACTTATGCGGGCAGTGTGCTTCAACTTAGCGATGTGCTCACTACGTTGCGAAGGGAACTGGATCCACTACTAGATAAAGCGGCCACTTTCGGTTTCAAGAATACTTCACTCCTCTTTTGCGGGGGAGTCCCTCTGGTGCAAAAAACTCAGCGACAGATGCTCCTCGACTTGAAGGCGGGATTCTTTTCGGCTGCTTGGATGATCTCGGGGGTCATGACCCTACTGGCGTTTGTACATCTCTATCCTGATTGGAAAAGAGCAACAACTCCAACTCAACGTGGGCAAACTGGAATCAAAAGCATACTTGCAGGTGGAGTCTCGATGATTTCTAACCTGCTGCCGTGTGCCATTATTTTTGGCGTGATGGGATTAACCGGAGTGCGGGTCGATATTGGGTCCCTGCTCACTGCCAGTGTCGCTTTAGGAATTGCTGTGGATGACACGTTGCATTTTCTCTCCTGGTTTCGTCAGGGCCTACGACAAGGTTGCGATCGGCGTGAGGCTGTGGCTCTCGCCTATCGGCAGTGTGGGTTGGCAATGATCGAAACGACTTTAATCTGTGGCCTGGGGCTGCTCGTGTACGCATTTAGTCCTTTTGTGCCAATTGCCCGCTTTGCCTGGCTGATGTTCGCCATGTTGTCAGTTGCTTTGGTAGGGGATCTGGTAGTACTCCCGGCTCTTCTATTGGGCCGAACGGGTAGGTGTTTTCAGGGAATCGATCGATGAAAACCTTCAATAACCAATTCCAATTATCTAAACAAAACGTATTGGTCCTAGTACTTCTGGAACCGCTGGCCAGTTGCCTGTCTGTTTCAGCTCTATTAGAATGAGCCACTTGGCATTTCAAAGAATTGCAGGCGGGCAGGAACGAACGAACAAACCCGAGCACTGCAAGGAAAGTGCGCATTGAAAAAGTACACATTACTGACTGGCTCCACCGGACTATTGGGGCGTTACCTGCTGCGCGATTTATTGCTGGCAGGCAAAAGGATTGCTGTTGTCGTAAGGACCAGTCAACGCCAGACCGTACAGCAGCGGATTGAAGACATACTTCAGTTCTGGGAAAAAGATCTCCCCTCGTTCTTAAGTCGGCCGATTTATCTCTCCGGAAACATCACCGAGGATTTCCTGGGCCTCGATGAGAAGTCTCGCCAGTGGGTTTCTGAGTTTTGTGACACAATCATTCATAGTGCAGCATCGCTGACGTTCCTCGAAGAACCCGATGGCGAGCCGTGGAAAACCAATGTCGGAGGCACTCGCAACGTCCTGCAGCTGTGCCGCGATACCAACATCCGGAAGCTGCACTATGTCTCGACGGCTTACGTTTGCGGAATGCGCGAGGACCGGGTTTACGAATCGGAGCTTGATCGTGGACAGGCGTTTCGCAATGACTACGAAAAGAGCAAGCTCCAGGCCGAACAGCTTATCCGCGACGACGACCATATTGATGAGTTGACCGTGTATCGGCCAGCTGTAATCGCTGGGGATTCGCAATCAGGCTACACAAACACCTACCATGGATTGTTTCTCTATCTCAAGATCATGTGTATCCTGGCCCGCAATACCCAACCAGGATCTGATGGCGTGCGACGCACCGAAGTCCAATTGCATCTTACGGGTGACGAACAGCGGAATGTGATCCCCGTCGATTGGGCCGCGGCAGTCATTACCCATTTGTTTTGTACTCCCGAAGCCCATGGGCATACGTTTCACCTCGCGCCCCGGGTGCGGATGACTCCACGCCAGATGATCGAAGCAGGATGCAGCTATTTTAATTCAACCGGAGTGGAATTCATCGGCCATGCCGAGGAATTGGACCTCTCTGACGGTGATTTGCAACGCCATGCCTATGAAAACTCTACCTTATACCGTGACTATGAGTACAGCGATCCTGAATTTGACACGACTAACTTAGAAAGGTTTGCCGGGCACCTTCCCTGCCCTCCCATCGACGAAGCCATGTTTCATCGCTTCATGAAATACGGAGAAGAAGACAATTGGGGGAAACGGCGTCTCCCGATGGCTCGTAAGTCTTTTGATGTGGCCAAGTTCCTGCAACGTGCAGTAGCGTTGTCACAAACAACTTTCCACGATCAAACATCTCCTGACCAACAATCGCGACAAATTCTTGGCCTTGATCTCACTGGGCCGGGCGGCGGGCAATGGACCATCACTCTGAATAGTGAACGCATCATTGCTGTAGAGCCTGGCATCGCAGCGACTCTTACTTCTGAAATCACATTGCCAGTCGAACTGCTTGCTGCCCCTGTCCAAGTTGGCTCTCAGAAATTTCCCACTGATAAGCTGAAATCGGCGAAGCCAATCAGCACTTTATATGCAGAGCGACTGTTCTTTGCTGCGTTAAAGCGATCTATGGGAGACCAAGAAGGAGATAAAATCAACTACATTCCTTTGTTACACCAAGATCGCTCTCAACCTGTATGAGAGAATTCTGAATTGGACTGACCGGTCGACCTCAGATTCCTGTTTTTATTCAACTCGTCGTGAGGTTCTTTTCAGCTTCGCTCTCATGTTGTTTGCATTCTTTTTGATCGTTGCCTTGGTGCTAGTTCCCGTGTGGGGTGTGACGTGTTATCTCAAATGGTTCTCTCGCTACGAATTGCCGCAAGTCAACGAATCACATTTCCCCCGCGCAGCGGTTATCTTAGCGGTGAGAGGTGCGTCACCTTCATTGGAAGATTGTCTCTCGCGTCTGGTAAATCAAGACTACCCACGATACCAAGTTTTCGTTGTTGTCGATCATCCGTCTGATCCGGCCAGCGAAGTCATCCAACAGTGGAGCACTAGACATCCAGAGGCTCCCTTGGAGATATCCTACTTAAATAATCCTTCATCGAAGGCCTACTTAAAGACGAGTGCTGTCTTGCAATGTATTCGGACATTGGAGGATGACTTTGGTGCTATTGTTCTCGCCGATGCTGATACGCTTTCCTATTCGAGATGGCTCAGGGATTTGGTGCTGCCACTCATGAGCGATGAGGTCGGCTTGGTAACGGGAAATCGATGGTATGATCCGACGTGTGTCTCTTTGGGAGGACTAGTGCAATTTTTCTACAATTCCCTCTGCGTGCCTCCCATGTATTTCATGGGAGCTACCTGGGGGGGATCACTCGCAATCAAGCGAGCTGTGTTTCAGACTAGGACGTTCAACGAAGGTTCAATCGAAAGTTTTAGTGAAGAAGTAATTTTCCAAAAAGCCACATTCATTGCAGGTCTTCGCCTAGAAATACAACCCAATGTAATGATTCTAAATCGCGAGACTTCCACACTCGCCTCAGCATTTAATTTCATGAAACGACAGCTATTGTGGACACGGCTATACCATTCAGCTTGGATGCTGCTTTTAGTCGGAAATTGGGTCGTAAATCTCTGCTTGACTGGGTTCTCGATTGTTGGAATTTATGGACTTACCGTTGGCAATGGAATACTGGCATTTACCCTATTGGGGGGACTCGTTCTTGAAATCGCCAGCTGCCAACTTCTTTCTGAATGGCTGCACAGAGCTATCGCTCGGCGGGCACTACGAGTGCAGGGAACCAGCTATCCGGCGATCGACTGGCCAACTCGCTGCCGCATGATGATGGTTATACCACTGGCCTACGTCTTATTCAGTTATGCCATGTTGGCTGCAGCATTCGCCCGAAAGGTAACGTGGAGCGGCATTACCTACGAGGTCATTCCACCAGCAAACATCCGCATGAAAAAGTACCTTCCGATCAACGAGACAACCGAAACCATATGAATACTCAAGCGATTGTCGATCCACTTATCCCGCCGCTACAAGACAATCAATTCATCATTGCGTTGATTGCCGAGATCAGTGATGCTCCAATTGAACAAGTCGCAGACAGATTTATACAAGAACATGGCGATTTAGGCGGGAACGTTCGTCGGGCTATGGTTAAGCAAGGAATACCTTATCACGAATGGAGCCCTGATCTAGAGCAATTCTACGCAACGACGGACGCATTTCTCTACGAAACGCTTGTTTGGAATCGTGCTGATCTTAAGAATGACATGCGTCGTTGGATCGGTCGTTACCTTTCATATTCTTCATCAGAACCTCAGCGAGTGTTGACCTTTGGCGATGGACTGGGGATCGACGCCTACTACTTGGCCCAACTTGGCCATGAGGTGACCTATTTCGATGTCTCTCAGCAATGTGCCAAGTTTGCGCGCCGGATTTTTGAGCATGGTAATCTCAACGTCACGATGATTGACAACGTTGAGCAAATTCAGCAGGAAAGCTACGACGCAGTTCTTTGCCTAGACGTTTTGGAACATGTGCCAAATCCATCGGAACTAGTTGGATGGCTCAGTAGCGCGATACGGGATGCAGGAAAACTAATCGTTCACGCTCCATTCCACTACATCCATTCAGCAGTTACGACCCACCTACGATCCAACCGCCGCTACAGTGGCGATTTTCACACCTTGTATGAACCTTACGGGTTATACCCTGTAGATGGTAAGTTGTTCTGGAATCCGCTGGTGTTCGAAAAGAGTGAAACAGCTAGATCCCGTCGGATTCCCTTGCAACTCAATATCGGGAGAATGCTTCTAGGAATTGGCAGAAACTGGTCGACTCCGCATAACTTGGTCACGAAACTCCTCCTTAATTCGAAAGATCTGACTGCGATGGTAAAATAAGCTCTCCTTGTTAGATTCGCATTCACAACGATTCATTAGATTGCTCTCCCGCAGAGCTATAGGGTTCGTACTCTTCCATATAAATCTGCCAAGGTCCCTCGATGCGGTAGTCGATTCCACGCCAATTCGTCACCCGGGTAAAAACGGCACTAGCCAGAGCCTGAGGATAAACAAGTTGTGTTACAGGCATGCTTGCCATGCACTTCAATGCGCCGGTGATAGTGAGCCAGTTGGTTGAATCGCCACGGTTTTCGGCAATCTGCCGGACCGCGCGTTCCATCGGCCAGAGTGAAGTGATCCAGGATAAGCCAACCAATCCGAGGACTGCTGCCATGGAGATGGCAACGGATAAGTCGCCCAGGAGGACCGTAGCGATAAACACAATCACTGCCAGAAGCGGAAGCATTGTTGAAAGCACTCCGTGACCTAGAACCAAAGGCCAGGCGGGATGATAGAGTCGCGCACAGATCAATTGACGTGCTGACCAGCTAATAAAACTGGAAACCGACGTATCTTCGCGGTTAATCATCATTAAACTCGGAACGAAAGCGACGCGTAAACCAATCTTCTTGAGTTGGGCATGCAACATAGTGTCTTCGCAGAACGCTTTGCCCCATTTATCCAAAAGATCGCTTTCTCGGAACACCTTCGTCTTTATTGCCAGCGTTCCACCCCATGCGATTCTGTACCAGTACATCTGGACGATCGCAGCAGCGTTCCAAGTGTAGCGAACCAATGCCCCGATCGAGTAGGTGTTGGGCATGTACCAGCGATTACCAGTCGCTGCACCAACGTCGGCTGGCGCGAGGCCTGTTGCTAGTTCGCGGAGCCAGGTGGGATGGGCGATTGTGTCGGCATCAAGCTGCGCGACGATTTCATACTCAGGGTCAAGCGACAACATAACCTGTCTCAGTGAACTGCACTTGAGGCTGCAATGTACACTTTTCTCGACCAAGTTTTCCACATGTACATTGGAGGTGTCCGATTCTCGAAGGAACGCTTTAACGACTTCATGGGCAGGATCATCAGGCGAGTCGACCACAATCCGCACGACATACCGAGGGTAATCCTGGTTGGTAAGTCCCCGCAGGCAATCGGCCAGAAAAGGATCCGTGCCACGCAAGCAAAGCACGATCGTTGCCTGAGGGGCGACCTCATCCGAGATCAGCTCTGCGGGTGGCGCTCTGAGGGTCCGCACAAATCGCCACACTAGAAACGACTGGACCACTACCAGCCCTACCAGAACGACCACGATAAAAGCTTCTAGGGCGGTCACGGTTTGCTTAAAGCAGCGGCAGATCGAGCGCGCCCACTTCCCTCACTGAGTTGACACGGAGAAATCGAAAATTGAGGCCAATTATTCGCGAGATGCTTGTTAGGGGCTTGTATAGTCGGGGGGCCTTGTGCCATATTTCACAATCTTAGTTTCAGAGACTGGTAAGTGTCAGTCTGGTAACAACTTGAGTTCGTGCTGTCACACCCCAGCGACAACCAGTTGGGGGGTGTTTTCGGCGGCATTGGCACCGAAGGGTTTGAGGAAGAACCGTAAGTGGCCCCGTTCCTGTCCCAGTATATATGGACTTGGCTGGCGTATACAATCGCTGGGCTAGTGCATGTCGTTCTCATACTTAACCTTGTGGCGGTGGGTGCGCTCGTTTTCATATGGTTGGAACGCAAGATCTCCGGCCGTATCCAGGACCGACTGGGCCCGACCCGAGTTGGAGGTAAATTCGGCTGGTTACAGACTCTGGCCGATGGTATCAAGTTGCTCACCAAAGAGGACCTTGCGCCGGCCGGGGCAGACCACTTTCTTTTCAGAATTGCTCCCTACGTGAGCTTTTGTGCCTCCATTGCTGCATTCATCGCAATTCCATTTGCAGGGGGAGAATATCCCTGGATCGCTCAACATTTGAATGTCGGAGTCTTCTTTGTGCTCGCTGTATTGGGGCTGGAAGTCTTTGGAGTAATTCTCGCGGGGTATTCCTCGGCTTCAAAATGGTCGCTTTTCGGAGCGATGCGTGAAGCGGCACAGGTAGTTAGCTACGAGGTTCCCCTGGGGATGTGCGTCGTAGTGCCGGTGTTGATTGCAGGCTCGCTCGACTTGGTGGTGATTGGCGACTCACAGGCTGGCTCGCTTTTGAATTGGTTTATTTTCCACGATCCGTTCACCTTCATTATCTTTTGGGTCTATTGCACTTGCGCCACGGCAAGCGTGAATCGGGCTCCTTTCGACTTGGCCGAGGCTGAAAGCGAACTCGTGGCAGGATTCCATACAGAGTATTCCGGGCTTCGCTGGAGCTTTTTCTTCATGGCCGAGTACGGCTCGATGTTCTCGGTGAGTATCCTGGCTTCGATCCTGTTCCTGGGAGGGTGGCATGGGCCGATCCCAGTGACTAATTTTCTCGACCTGAGCCCTGAGAACGGGCCTGTCCTGGGATACATGGGTCAACTCATTGGAGCCGTGAATGTAATCGGCAAGGGCGTTTTTGGGGTGTGCATCATGATGTGGATTCGGTGGACCTTACCCCGCTTGCGAATCGATCAGGTGATGGCAACCTGCTTGAAATACTGCACGCCAATAGCTGCGGCTATGTTCCTGGGTGCCACATTATGGCAGCTTCAAATGCCTGGAAAAGCCTTCTTTGGATTAATCAATGTTTCTCCATCTGTTTTTGCAATCGGTGACGGTGGTTCTGCCACCAGATTAGTGAAACCCGCAGAGTCAAAACAAGATGTTAACGAGCAGGATCAGATCGCTCGAAAGAAGCCCGCTAGCCTCGAACTTGCACAGAAAGGACTCTAGCGGTGGATTCAATCTATTGGCCTACGTTCTTTTTCTATCTATTTAGCGGATTGGCCTGCGCATTTGCTGTTGCCGTGTTGCTATCAAGCAATATCGTTCGGATGGCATTTTATCTCGTGCTCTCGCTCGGTGCGACGGCGGGATTGATGTTCCTCGCCGGCGCTGAGTTCGTTGGTGCGATGCAACTGCTGATTTACGTGGGAGGCACATTGGTACTCTTGATCTTTGGCGTGATGCTTACTTCGCAGGAGCGGTTTGTTGTAATGAAAACCTGGGCCGGTGATTGGGTGAAGGCCTTTCTCGCCGGTGGTGCACTACTGTTTATTCTCGCCTATGCGGCTTTTAGTATCCCTGAATGGCGAGGTATCGAACGAACCGAGGCGGATGCCATTGTTGCCCAGCCTACCGTCACTCCCATTGCCATGGGACTGCTGGGGGCTCGCACTGACGACCCCAGTCGTGCGGGATACCTTTTACCGTTTGAAATTGTGTCGGTTCACTTGCTAGTCGTACTGATCGGGGCGGCCTACTTGGCGCGTGCTAAGCGGTCCCGGAGCTCCATCGAAAAGATTTGACCCAGAAGATGTTTAACTTTCCACTCGCCAATTTGCTGTCCGAACCAGTGGGTGTTGCCCATTATGTGACCGTCGGCGCGATCCTGTTCATCTGCGGTGCCTTGTGTATGGCTACCAAACGCAACGCCCTGGGTGTGTTGATGGGGATCGAGCTAGTGCTCAATGGGGCGAACTTGAACTTTGTCGCTTTTGGTAGTCAGTACCTACGCAATGATGGACACTCACTGGGGCTCGACGGGCAGCTGATGGCTTTGTTCGTGATCGTACTTGCCGCCGCCGAGGCGGCAGTCGCTTTGGCGATCGCACTCAATTTTTACAACAACCATGACTCGATCGACGTCGATCGCGCCGATCAACTCCGCGGCTAAGCGAAA
The DNA here is from genome assembly GCF_007860015.1 of Bythopirellula polymerisocia. Taxonomy (GTDB): domain Bacteria; phylum Planctomycetota; class Planctomycetia; order Pirellulales; family Lacipirellulaceae; genus Bythopirellula; species Bythopirellula polymerisocia. The sequence goes on along the minus strand of NZ_SJPS01000004.1, from coordinate 479,681 downwards.
ATGGATCCCGACACAACATTACCAGTACTTCTGATGGCCGCCTGGCTGGTGCCACTGGCGTCATTCGTGCTGATCGTCCTGTTCGGTAAATACATGGGCCCCCGCGGCATCGGGGCAGGCTACTTATCCGTGCTGGCGATCGTCACCTCGGCCATTTTCAGCCTGATCGCGATGTTTGGCGTCTGGCTTCCCAACCATGATTTCCCCGCCGCTCATGAATCTGAGCACAGCTCCTCCACTCATGACGGCGCGGTTGTTTCAGCGACCGATGAGTCCCATTCCAAGGACTCCCACTCGAACAACCCCCACCCCGACTATTACACCGGCGATTGGTATTCCCTCGGCGAATTCGGCACTCTCAAACTTACGATCGGCTATTACATCGACTCGCTGACGGTGGCCATGTTCTGTATGGTTTCTGTAATCGCGTCCTGCGTACACATCTATGCCTTGGGCTATATGCACGATGAACTGCACGAGCAGTTTGTCGATCATGAAGTGACCCTCTCCAGTGGTGAGCACCTGCATCGCAAGGGTCGGTTTTACCGGTTCTTTCAGTATCTGTCGCTGTTCTGTTTCAGCATGTTCGGCATCGTGATCGCCGGCAATGTGGCGATGGTGTTTGTCTTTTGGGAACTGGTCGGCATCTGCTCATACTTCCTGATCGGATTCTACATCGAACGGCACAGCGCATCGACTGCCGCCAATAAGGCTTTCATCGTCAACCGTATCGGCGACTTCGGCATGCTCATCGGCATGATGGCCCTGTGGTCCAGTGTGGGCACCTTCGCTTTCGGCGACATGAAGAACGAAAAGGGAGAAGTCGAGCAAGGCCTCTTCAGTCTGCTCCGTCCTGAGGAAAGCGAATACCAACTCGCCCCCCCCGCTGGAATGATCGCCGAACAAAAACGCATGTTTGCTGGCGACCCCAATGCTTCCGCCGGTGACGCCGCAACACCGGCCATCGACCCCAAGCGTAACACCCAAGGCCAATGGCTCCTCTTTATCGCCGGGGTCGGTATCTTCTGCGGCTGCGTGGGTAAAAGTGCCCAGTTTCCTCTGCATGTCTGGCTCCCTGACGCGATGGAAGGACCCACCCCCGTCTCGGCCTTGGTGCATTCGGCCACAATGGTCGCGGCAGGCGTGTATTTGGTCGGTCGATTCTACCCGTGTTTCTCGCCCGAAGCCCTGTTGGTCATCGCCTACGTCGGGTGTATCACGCTCTTTATTGCGGCAACCATCGCCATCACAGCCACCGACATTAAACGCGTTCTCGCTTACTCGACGGTGAGCCAACTTGGCTACATGATGCTTTCTCTTGGCTTGGGTGGCTGGGTTGCTGGAATGTTCCACTTGATTACCCATGCCTTCTTCAAAGGCCTGTTGTTTCTGTGCTCTGGCTCAGTGATCCATGCCGTGCATACTAATGACATGACTTTTATGGGGGGCCTGCGCAAAAAGATGCCGATCACAGCTTACACAATGCTTGTCGGTTGTCTGGCGATTATCGGTGCAGGCTTTCCTTTGTCTGTATACGGCTTGAGCGGTTACTACTCCAAAGACGCGATCATTGAACAGGCCTGGAGCTTTGGAAGTGTCAACCCACAACATGCGATTCTCAAATGGGCTCCGGTCGCAGGTGCGTTCATAACCGCATTCTACATGTTCCGTTTATGGTACATGACTTTCGCAGGACAGCCCAGCGATCCGCATCGCTACGATCATGCCCATGAATCGCCACGAGTGATGACTGGTCCGCTGATTGTGTTGGCCGCTTTTGCAATAGGAATCGGCTGGCCCATTTTCCATGTCAATGACTTGCTGGAACAAGGCCGTCCAGTGGGAACTCTCTCTGCCACGCACGGGGAATTGCTGACCAACCTGACGATTCCTAGCGAGCACGACAGCCATGTCCCCTTGATCAAAATTCCGGCTGGTATCGCTGCTTTCTGCACGGCGTTGGCGGGTGTATTATTGGCGAGCATTATCTACCTATGGCGACTCTTAAATCCCGACGAACTCAAGGAGAGCTTCAAACCTCTCTACGGATTCTTGTGGAACAAGTGGTACTTTGACGAACTTTATAATTATTTGTTCGTCAAACCGACACTAATTGTCTCTCATTGTGCTGCTTGGTTCGATCGCAATATCATCGATTCGATCCTGCACACCTCCGCTGCAATCTGCAAGGCTTGCTCGAAGGTGGTTGATGCCCTGTTCGATCAAACGGTCGTCGACGGCACGGTGAACACTCTAGCCAGCGGTACTTGGGGATTAGGACTCTGGCTCCGAAAAATACAAACCGGCAGCCTGCGGCAATACGTGATGTTCATCGTCATCGGAACGGTGGCCCTGTTTGTGACCATAAGTATCGTCCAGGCCTATTTCATCCCCACAAGTTGATTCCCTCAGTCCCTGACCACTAACCACTAGCTCAATACTATGACACTCAGCGACCCGAAGGTTTATCTGAGCCTCTTGGTTTTCCTGCCCGCAGTGGCAGCCTTGGTGCTGGCCGTGTTGCCACGCCTCGCAGACGAATCCTACAAGCTGATCAGCTTGGCGGTGACCATTTTTGTATTCATCCTCACGCTCGGTTTCTTCCGCTCAGGAGCGCCTATCGACTTTGAGGCGGGTGTCGCCGAGATGCAAAACCTGTTCAACGTCGATTGGATCCCCTCTTTCGGAATCCAGTATTTCATGGCTATGGACGGCATCAGCTTCCCACTTGTCGTGCTGACGGCATTCTTGTCGGTCCTGGCTATGGGAGCGTCCTGGCCCATTACCAAACATGTGAAGGGCTACTGCATCCTGTTCCTGCTCTTGGAAACGGGCATGTTAGGCGTCTTTATGGCTCTCGATTTCTTCTTGTTCTACGTCTTCTGGGAAGTGATGCTTCTGCCGATGTACTTCCTCATCGGGGTCTGGGGCGGTCCGCGGCGTGAATACGCGGCAATTAAGTTCTTTCTGTATACATTGGTCGGCAGCGTGTTGATGTTGATCGCTATTTTGATGCTGTACTTCAACAGCGACCTGACGCGACTCGACGCCCAGCAACTGGCCGATGCGGGCATTGTCTCCGTGGAAAAAGGAGGGGATGCTGCCCAATCGTTTGAGAAGTGGAAAGAGAGCGATTTGCCTCTCGCACAGAGATATGCAGAGATCACCAAAGAAGCCGATCTTACTCAGCGAAAGCAATTACACACGTTCAACATCCTTGCTCTTCAACAGATGGGCCAGCATACCGATCTGTTTGATGGCGAGGCACTTTGGGGTAAGAGCACGCAATGGTGGGCTTTCTTGCTACTGTTTATTGGATTCGTGATCAAGGTCCCCAGCGTGCCGCTGCATACCTGGTTGCCCGATGCCCACGTCGAAGCCCCCACGCCGATCTCAATGATCCTGGCCGGTATCCTCTTGAAGATGGGTGGCTACGGCCTTATCCGGATTTGCTACCCAATTTGCCCGAACGCAGGGTACCAAATGGCCTATTTTGTCTGCTTCGTCGGGGTGCTGAGTATGGTATACGGTGCCTTTGCTGCCTTGGCTCAAAAAGATTTCAAGCGAATGGTCGCCTACAGTTCCGTGAGCCATATGGGCTACGTGGTGTTGGGACTCGGCGTTTGGAGTGCCGTCGCCGATACAGGCTACAATCCCGATTACTGGAAGATGGGTGCCAACGGCGCCATGTTCCAAATGATCGCCCACGGCATCAGCTCGGCGGGTATGTTCTTTATGGTCGGCGTCATTTACGACCGCGTACATCATCGTGATCTCGATAAGTTTGGTGGCCTGTTTGCCAAAATGCCCCTCTACAGCGGACTGGCCGTCGGTATATTTTTCGCTGGCTTGGGACTTCCCGGTTTGTGCGGCTTCATCGGCGAAGTGTTTGTCGTGTTGTCGGTCTGGAAATACAGTTATGCCCTGGCCATCATCTCTGCGGCAGTAGTGATTCTGACCGCGGGCTACATCTTGTGGGCGATCCAACGGGTTTACCTAGGTGCGGAGTACAAGGGCCCTCATGGTGAAGCGATCACTCCGATTACGATGCGAGAGCTCTCCATCGCTGTGCCGTTATTGGTGCTGGCCATTGTCTTTGGAGTTTATCCGACGGCTCTACTCAACTACATGCAGCCCTCGGTGGATATGCAGATCGACCGGCTAGCAGTTTGGACCGAGGAACACGACAACCGCGCCACCGCTTCCAATCCGTTGGGCTCACAAGATGGCCAAGTCGCCGACGCTTGGCAACGTTAGTTGCAGCCATTAAAGAATAACCATAATCAAATTTAATCGAATAGTAGCATTCCACTGTGCAACCTGTGACCCTCCAAAACGTCGTTGATTCGCTCGTCGACAATACGCTTGACATGAGCCTGCCGTTTTTCCGGCCTGAACTGGCTCTGTGTGCAACGATTGTCATCTTGCTGTTCGTGCGCATTTTCAAGGGAGGAGAATATATTCCCTCCTTCTTTATTGCCATTTTGGGTTCGATAACCGCGCTCATTTTGGCGTTTCCTGCCGAAGGCTTTGAATCCTGGGCGACCATGCCGCGGCAAGAGTTGTTCACTGGCATGTTGGTCTACGACACTCTCACGGCATTTATCCGGATATTCTTGTTGTCGTTTGTCGTGCTGTTCATCATCCTCTCGAGATTGACTGGCATTGCCGATGCGAAGGACGGCCAAGACTACTACGCTTTGGTCTTAGGTGCCACACTTGGCATGTGTATCATGTCCTCGGCTAACCACATGATGATGCTCTTCATGGGAGTAGAAATGGCGAGCGTGCCCTCTTATGTGCTCGCTGGTATCGTAAAGGGCCGTCAGAGGAGCAGCGAAGCAGCACTCAAGTACGTGATCTACGGAGCTGGCACGGCTGGCGTAATGCTTTACGGCATTAGCCTACTGACTGGCGTCTTGGGCTCAGCCCATTTGCCGACGATGGCGGCAAGTCTTGCGGATCTCGATATTCCCAATCTGCTTACCACTGCCGAGGGTCGGCTGACGGTCATGGTGCTGGTGCTGGGCGGATTGATGCTGGGAGTAGGCTTAGCCTTCAAGCTGTCTGCGGTGCCTTTCCACTTTTGGTGTCCCGATGTTTTTGAAGGTGCTTCGGCCGAGGTCGATGCCTTTTTGTCGGTAGCATCAAAAGCCGCAGCCCTTGTGTTGCTGCTGCGTGTCGGAGCAGGTCTAGGGCTGACCACTGCCGAACTGCCTGTGGCCGACTCTGCGGACCCTCCTCGGGTGATAGCAGTCGCTGCAAATGAAACAACTGCCCCGACACAGAATGCCGTGCTTGTGAAACAGGTTGCTGACTCTCAGGATGCTACGCATGTCGGTGGCGGCCCACTCTCGCCAGTCCGTCGATTCTTTGTGATCCTGGTATCATTGATCGCAATCGTCTCCTGCACTTTTGGCAATCTAGCGGCCTATGGTCAGACCAACATCAAACGGATGCTCGCCTATTCCACGATTGCTCACGCGGGGTTCATGATGATGGCCGTCGCGGCGGCGATTGCCTTGGCGGGTCGTGATGTCGTGGATGCCCGCACGGCAGTCTCTGCTCTATTATTGTATATCACTCTCTACTTGTTTATGAATTTGTCAGCTTTTGCCATCGTCGCGTTCTTGCGGAATGAAATGCACAGTGAAGATATCGCTGACTATGCTGGATTAATCCGCACCTCCCCCCTGACGGCGGTGATGATGACGGCCGTCCTGGTGAGTTTGATTGGTCTTCCTCCATTGGCTGGTTTCTGGCCCAAGCTGCGGGTGTTGCAAGCACTCTATATGGCCGGTGGACCGTTGATGACATTTGTCCTGGTTGCTGCCGCTCTCAACACGGCTATTGCGCTGGTATATTATCTTCGCGTGGCCAAGACGATGTGCATTGACCCGGAACCCGACACACGCGGGGCGGTCTCTCTAGGGTTTTTGCCCGCGGCGTTCGTATTTGTGGTTTCTGTGCCGGTTTTGATCTTCGGTATCCTCCCAGGCCCCTTGGCCAACTGGACCGATCTGGCCGTCTCTCAACTGTTTAGCTAATTGGCCCACGGTATTGAGGAAACATGTTTCAAGCTTCGCTTTACCATCTGCTGAACCAATTGCTGGGCATCGTGGGGAAATCTTTCCCCCAGTACATTCGTTACTCGCGGCCCTACATGCCACCTGGTAGCGAAGCGATTGTCGACACCATCGAAGCCATCGTCCACGATCAGGATGTCTTGGCCGAGAGGATTGGTGTGCTCTTGGTGGACGCCGAAGCCCCTCTGCGCCCAGGTGGGTTTCCCATGGAATACACTGACACGCATGACCTGAGTATCGACTATCAACTCGCGGCGGCAATCGGTTACCAACAGCAAGACATTGATTCGATCCGTGCCCTCATCGACGAACTGCAATCCTACCCCGAAGCGAAAGCCCTCTGCGAAGAAGCACTCGGCATGGCAAAGGGCCATCTCGAATCGCTGCAGGAAGTCTTGCCTGCTAGTAGCTCGGCTTCTTAACGGTTGTTCTTTGCAGTCGACAAAGGTCGATTAGATCACTTCCTTAGAACTTTGTTAGTCGAACATCTTTCCTGAGGAACCGGTTTTTTAGGCCTGCTCTTGTCGTGTCAAACCCACCAATCCTAGAATTCGAAAACGTCGGTTATCGGCAACAACAAACGCAGATCCTGTCGGACATCAATTGGATGCTTGACGATGGTGAGCATTGGGCTGTACTAGGACCCAATGGCTCCGGCAAGACGACCCTGCTGGAAGTTGCCTGCGGTTATCTCTGGCCATCTTCGGGAAGAGTCTTGCGTTTGGGTGAAGAAATGCTCGACCTAAGGCAACTACGGAGGAGCATCGGCTGGGTTACTTCTGAATTAGCCACCAAAATCCCATTGGAGGAAACCGCTCTGGAGACAGTCGTCACAGGTCGGCTAAGCCAATGGGGGCTCAAATTTTTTCTCGGCGACCAGCCCTCGGAACAAGATTTTGCCGACGCACGTGCGTTACTCTCTCAGCTCAGCTGCTCCCACCTAGTTGCAAAACCATTCGGAGTGTTATCGCAGGGAGAACGGCAGCAAGTGCTGATCGCTCGAGCCCGGATGGCTGAGCCATTCTTGCTAGTATTGGATGAGCCTTGTGCGGGGATGGATCCGGGGGTGCGCGAAAGGTTTCTCGGATGGCTCAATGAGGTTGTAAGCAAAACTACGGGACCAACCACGATACTCGTAACTCATCATCTCGAAGAGATCGTTCCCTGCATATCCCAAACCCTGATGCTGGCTGAAGGTCGAATTGTAGCCTCGGGCCGGACACACGAAGTGGTGACGAAAACAAGAATCGAAGAAGTCTATCAAACCTCACTTTATAAGCTGGAAAATGTGGCGGGGCGACTTTGGCCCTTGTGGAAGTAACTTCTACAACAACAGCACTTCACCCAACAGAAATCTGGCATGTGGGGTGGCTCGCACAAGTTCGTGAAACAAATTTTCACGCACTGTGTTTCGACTCCCCAATGGAACTCGTCTGGTATAATATGAAGTAACTCATCCCTTCTTTTCGTCTACTGGAGTCTTTTCGATGCGCCTTAGACTTTCTCGCTCGGGCAACCGTTCGCCGTTGACTGGTTTTACCTTAGTAGAGCTGCTGGTGGTAATCGCCATCATTGGGGTACTGGTTGCCTTGTTGCTACCGGCAGTACAAGCGGCGCGGGAATCTGCCCGCCGCACACAATGTATCAATAATCTTCGCCAGCTCGGTCTGGGGATGCTCAACTTTGAGTCAGCCAAGGGAGTCTTTCCCACGGCTGGTGGGGCCGTATCGCAGTTTCTGAATCGGGCCGATCTCTCGAAGCCTGCTTATGGCTACGAGAATGCCAGTTGGATGTACCAGATACTTCCCTATATCGAACAACAGAATCTAGCCAATATGCGACGTGGGGATGGCAACCTGAATGCGGGCTTTGTCGAGACAGGGCTCGCCGAGATTCCTGTGTCGGCATTCAACTGCCCGACGCGTTCCGGCCGAATCGCCACTATCGGCACGGACATCTACGCACTGGGCGACTATGCAGGTGTCATGGCGAGTTGGAATGATCCAGGGTGGCAAGGATTTGCCTGGCAGGATACTGTCGCACCAAATCCCAATGAGGAGACTGCCGTGTGGACAGGCATCTTAGTTAAGGGTGGTCAGGTAAAAAAGAATCAAAGTCCTCCGCAGATTTGGAAATTCGGCGAAGTCGATTTTGCTTCAATTGAGGATGGAACTTCGAACACCATTCTCCTAGCCGAAAAATCTGTTCAGAGTAAATTCTGGACAATCCCCAGCTCTAGTCCTTGGCCTTTTTGGGAAGTATACGGATATTACACGGGAGCAGACTGGCCAGTGATGAGAATGTTCGGCGCACTAACACAAGGTTCAGCGAGTCCGTCCCCGGAAGTTCCGATTCGAGGTGACGATGAGAGAAGTGGCGGTCAGTCGCAAGAATTCGGATTCGGATCTGCTCACCCAGGAATCATCAATACTGTTTACGGCGACGGATCGACGCATACCATTTCTGATTCAGCTGATCTTCTTATGCTTGACCACCTAGGAAAGAGAGCCGATGGGTCTCTCGTATCCTCAGCCGAATTATAGGTCCTCGTGTCGCTCTCATTCTGGCTTGCCTAATTCGTACTCTTGTGAAAGTCACATGAAAAAAATCTGCCGATTACCCCTTGCAATTGTCAGTTGCCTGTTAATTCTCAGCCTGATCCCCGGATGCGGCCGAAAACTCGATGTGAACGAGGCCATTGCCAAAGTCAATAAAAACAATATTCAGCGTCTCGCAAATCTCTACTTTACCTACCAGATGAAGCATGACTGGCAGGGACCTGCCGACGAAGCAGGCTTCAAAAATTTCCTTCGCTCGTATAATCCCCAGAAACTCACCCGAATCGGCATAGACCCCAATGCCATCGACGAGTTGTTTGTCAACGAACGTGATGGCGAGCCGTTTAAGATTCGGTACTCGGTTGTAGGTAGTGCGATGGGTAGTTCCGAGCCGGTAATCTTTGAATCCGTCGGAATTGACGGGAATCGGATGGTTGGATTTTTAGATATGACCCAGCGTGAAGTCGACGAGGCTGAATACGAGAATCTCTGGTCAGGAAAGTTTCAGCCTCCGCAGACCAATCGTGATGATATTCGACAACGCTGAGGGAAGAGGTTTTATTTCTCTTTCTCTGATGGTGGATCACCTCCACGCTCCTTCCACACATCCCGCTTCGCTTTGAGTAGCCGCTCGGTATAAGACTCTGGGGTGGGTGCATCCAGCTGGTCGGCTGTCGGCGTGGGTTTCTTCGTTGGTGTCGGCGCGGTCGTGGGTTCTTTGGCAAGGGGCGAAGGACCAGTCGCACTCTGGGCGGTCCCTTCGAATCGGCTGGCAGAACGCTGGCGTTCGATTTGTTGGCCGATCTCTTGTTTCTTGCTGCGGAGGCGGCCGATTGTTTCCGGCACAGGAGCCTCTCGCTGGCGACGGAGCAATTTGTCCCGCACCTTTGCCAGGAAAACATTCATCCAGAGGAAGTTGATCTGCACGCGGCGAACAAACACATCACCGAGAAAAATACAGCTACCGATCACGATCAGCCACGGCCAGATTGATTGGTTCGAAATAGCCGGCGGCAAGTCGCGGCGGAAGGGGTTTTCGTCCTCGACTAGTTCTGCCTCTGTGGCGTTAAGTCCTGACTCAACCAAAGTGCCGCGCGGAGCGTCTTTGGGGGCGAGCTCGGCCAGCGTCCGTAGCAGAGCCATGTTGGTTTGGTAGTCACGATACTCGGCTGAATATCCGACATTCACGCCAGTGCGGATCGGGGCTTTTCCAGAACCGGGGTTGATTACCACCAGATAGCTGCCAGCCAGCTCCGAAGGGAATTCGCCCGTGTAGCGACCAGGTGCAGTCTGCTCGATATGGAACGGGATCGAGGTCATGTCGGGGGCCACGACCGTGCCGCTGAGCGACTGGTTGTTGAGGAACTGATCGTCCTCATCGAGCGCAGTCACGATCACCTCCGTCGAACCATCGCGGACATTGGTAGCGATATTGAAGATCCCCGCGTCGTCGGTGGGTCGCATCGACCAGCGAACGAGTTGGCTAAAGAATTTGTCGTAGTTGTCCCAACTCGTCCAATCGGAAGCCCAGCGTTTGCCGGCGTCAGTGGTCAGCGCGGCTGCCTTGCCTGCCCCATAAGTCCAGGCGGCCAACACAGTCGCATTTTTCTCGGTTGTGGGTTGTGGCGAACGGAGGATTACCTCCACGAGCGGATTGTCTTTCACACTCGTAAGCACAAAGCCGCTGATTGGCGGCACACCTCCCTCGAATCCATCCAAAATCTCGTGCTGCGAAACGATCTGTGGTTGCACCGGTGGCTTGGGCTCATACACCAAAGGCCGAGCAATCCGCCGAGTTTCGCGCTGATAAATCTTCGGCAGTGCGTTGGCACTCTTCACTTCGTAATACTTGCCACCGGTGAAAGTGGCGATCTTCTGCATCTCTTGGCTACCAAGTGTTCCGTGAGATCCGACTGCCACGGTCGTCACTTTGACTTGTTGTTGCTTGAGCAGATTGAGCGTCGCGGTAGTCGGGGGTTGGGGGTCCCCGTCGCTGATGATAATCATGTGTTTTACTGCGGCGTCTTTGACCCCGGCGAAGGCGGTCGCCGCCATTTTCATGGCTCCATCGAATGCGGGCATGTCTCCGATGGTCATTTGATCGACGCGGCCGAGCATCATCTTGCGATTCGGGCCGACCCGAATCAGTCCCCCCTGGCTCGCTCCCCAGAGCCAACTGTCGTTGCCATTCCACTGCACGAGTCCACAATAGTCACGGCTGCCGAGCATCTTGATCGATTCAAACGCAATTCGTTTCTGCCAATAGTTCGCTTGAGGCATCTCGCCTGCGTGCATCATGAGCACGAGGGCACCGACCGGCGTCACCTTGGCATTCTTGATTTCAAAATCGACCGGCATCACTTTTTCTAGTTCGGTGTTGGTCCAACCACCCGCGCCAAACGTATCCGGGCCGCCGAGCATAATCAGCCCGCACCCGAGTTCACGAGTATTCCTCTCCAGCATGCTGATCTGGTCGTCGCTGAAGCTGGACACATTGTCCGCGTCAGTTCCCGAACTGCGCGAGACATTGGTCAGGATGATCGAATCATAACGCTGCAACTCCGCCAGCGAACTGAAAAGTCGATCGGTGGTCGTGACAGTCACCGTGATATCCTCAGCACGGAGTCGATCCACGAGATAATCGAACTCACCTTGCTTCTCCCAGTTTTCGATCAGCAGGACGTGCCCCTTGCCCCGCACGTGGGTAAAGGCCGAGGCAGTGTTGTTCTGAGTCATCCCGTCTGCCGCCGGATCGTCCGGCGAGAAGCGCGCTTCGTAAGTGTAGAAATCGGGCAGGTCGATCTCCTCGGGGACAGTGAAAACTCGCTTGCCGGGGGGAACTTCGATGTCCTGTTCGATGATGGGGTCTTCGCGGTCACCTGTCTTGCGGATGACTCTCAGTTTGCCTTTGACGGGCCGAGCGGAGCCTTCCGGTGCGTCGTTGCGCATGACGACACGCATTTGAAACGGCTGCCCGCGCCGAGCATTGGCAGGCACATCCAACTTTTCCACCGACACTTCGCCACGTGCCGAGAGCATCACCGGCACCACGTCGATGCTCACGCCGGTGGCTGACGCTGAACGTGCCTCACGACGAGCGTTGCCCAGGTTTTCGTTGCCGTCGGAGAGAATGACAATCCGCTTGGCGGCGTCCGCTGGGAACATCGCCTTGGCGCGCTGAATAGCCGTCGCCAAATCGGTGTACTCAGGATCAAGAATCGCTTCGGTGCGCGTGGGTAGCGGAAGCTGCACATTCACCAGCGGCATCTCGACGGCCGCGTCTTTACCGAACACGATCACCGCATAACGATCATTGCGACTCTCGTCCTGGTGCTCCATGATCGAGTCGTTCACAAACTCCACCATATCCTGCCGATCGTCGGTCGGGATGCTAAGCGACTGGTCTAAGAGATAAATGACCGTGAGCTGGTCATTTCGGCGCTGATACTGAATGTCGGCCAGAGAAAGGACGATCACCGTGAGCACCAAGGAGCGAAACACCAATGCTGCCAGTCGGCGCCAATAGCCGAGCCCCGAGAGGCTATCGTAACTCCACCACCACATCAGCGGCAGGAGCAACAAGAGCAGCAGGTAGCCCGGGCTATCAAAGGTGAAACTGTGTTCCCACATGACTGATCTATCTGATCCGATCAAAAAATTATGCGCTGCACGCGATGATTGTTGGAGTCGAGTACATGGAGTCTTCCCTGGCTGTCGCGGGCTAGGGCCCAGGGGTTGTTGAGTTTTCCTGGTTCTCGACCCTGGGATCCCCAGCAGCCGAGTGATTTTCCCTCCAGCGTAAACTTTTGCACTCGATGATTGCCATACTCACAAATATAAATGTGCCCCTGGCCATCCAGGGCTAGATCGTAAGGATAATAAAGCTCACCCGGCTGGCTGCCTTCCTGTCCCCAGCAATTAAGAAGTTTCCCCTCGGTATCGAAAACCTGCACCCGATGGTTGCAGGCATCCACGACCCAGATTCGGTCCTCGGCGTCGATCTCCAAATTCTGCGGACGGCGGAACTGCCCAGGCTCTTCGCCGGGAGAACCCCATTCTAAGAGGAATTCACCCTCCGGAGAGAATTTCTGAATTCGGTCGAAGTCACCATATTCGGCGATGTAGAAATTACCCTGGGAGTCCTCGACCGCGTCGGTGACAAATCCAAACTCACCCGGACCGTGGCCCAGCGTGCCACCGATGTTTGCCTCGGGGATCGGATTCCCCTCAGAATCGTAGACTAACATCTGATAGTAATGCGTGTCAGCCACCAAGAGTCGGCCTTGCCGATCGATTGTCAGCCCCGAAGGCCTGCCGTTCGCACTCTCAGGAGTATGCCAGCTCCGCAGAAAATGGCCATCCACATCAAAGACCTGGATGCGAGCCGTCATGTCGACGATATACAGGCGATCGTGGGCATCGATGGCAATGGCACGAGGTTTTTGAAACCTCCCCGATGAGATACCACGTATTCCCCAAACCAAGTCGGGTGCCTCGCTCTGCCCGCTAAATGGAACGCAACCGAGCGAGAAACAGAGCAGCGCCATAAGAGTGCCTAATCGGCGCGGGCAGAACATCATTTCTCTTGCGGTGAGGCGAGTTGACATATTACCTAGTGTAGCGATTCGCAGCGATATCTGCTGGCTCAGCCGGTCTAAACGCAAACTATTGCCTGGTAAGGAGATGCATCCGAATATCCAGGTCCATTTATCTTGACCCACAAAGGCTGATGCGACTATAGTTACGCTTCGGGGTGATTAGGACCGGCCCGTCAGGTCTGGCTATTGCCCCCTGACCGTTCCCCTTTTTTTTTCCTCTACTCCTGGCCAGTTCTTGGCATCTGCTTATGCCGCCAATCGTAATTGATCTACGCCAGGCTGAAGATACGCGGGATGTGGTTCATCGAGCAGTTCAAATGCTTGCCGAAGGGAAGTTGGTGATCTTCCCTACCGAGACCGTTTACGGGCTTGGAGCCAGTGGTCGTCATGCGGAAGCGGTCGAGCGGATTTTTGCTGCTAAGGGCCGCGCCCACGATCTCCCCCTGGCGCTGGCGATCAAGAGTGCTGAGGAAGCCTTCGACTACGTCCCCAATCCCGGGAAAATAGCCCAACGCTTGGCCCGGAGGTGTTGGCCCGGTCCTGTGACCCTGGTCGTCGACAATCACCATGAAGAAAGCCTGCTCCGCCAGTTGCCTGCCTCGGTGCAAAAGGCGGTGGCACCGAATGGTTCCGTGGGACTTCGCGTGCCTGCCCATCAGATCGTGCAAGACGTCCTCGGGATGCTTTCGGGGCCTATCGCTCTCACGAGTTCGAATTGGTCGGGAGAAGCTGATGCCAGAACCGCGGAAGAGGCCCTAAATGGCCTGAGTGACTACGTGGATCTGGTCCTCAACGACGGCCCCTGTCACTACGGTCAGCCCTCGACAGTGGTACGTGTGACGGAGAAATCTTACAATTGTCTTCGAGAGGGCGTCGTGGGTAAAAGCACATTAGATCGTTTATCAAGTATGATCGTATTACTGGTCTGTACTGGCAACACCTGCCGCAGCCCGATGGGCGAGGCTTTGCTAAAGAAATTAGCAGCGGAAAAGGTAGGGTGCGCCGTCGATGAGCTGGAACAGAACGGAGTCGTCGTTGCCTCAGCAGGGGTGGCTGCCCTCCCCGGTTGCGCTGCCAGCATGGAAGCCGTCGAAATCATGAAGGAGAAAGGGATCGACATCTCGCGCCACGAATCACAGCCACTGACGGACAATTTGGTGCGCCATGCGGACCTCATCTTCGCCATGACTAATGGCCATCGTCACGCGATATTAAGGCGTTGGCCCGAAGTGTCTAGCCGCACCCATACATTGAGGGTCGATGGGGGAGACATCAGCGACCCAATCGGTGGGCCCAAAGCCCTTTATAGAGAATGCGGGGAACAGGTCGAATCGGCACTCCGGGAAAGGCTCGAGTCCGTTGATTTTACCTAAAAATCATGGTAGGAATGATGTTTGAGCGGAACGGCGCTAGCCGCCGGTTCCGTGGAATAACTGAGCGGATCGGCGAACCGCCGGTTCCCAAGGATAGCTGAGTAGTTCGGCCCTTGCCGCCGGTGGCTAGCGGCATTCTGCTCACTTTCTTCGAGTTCAAACTCGCATTGATGCGAAAGGTGTTCGACATGAAAATTGCCATCGGTAGTGACCACCGGGGATACCACCTCAAGGAGAAGCTGGCGGCCATCTTGCGGTCCAAGGGTCACGAGGTAGAAGATGTCGGTACCGACGTCACCGAATCGGTTGACTATCCCGACTTCGCGGCAATCGTCGGGCGCAAGGTAAGCGAACAATCCGCCGACCGAGGCATACTGATCTGCGGCACAGGGATTGGCATGGCGATCACCGCCAACAAATTCCCCCACGTGCGGGCCGCTCCCATCACCGATGAGGTGACTGCCGAAATCAGTCGTCGCCACAACGACTTGAATGTGCTCTGCCTGCCTGCCGACATGCTCAGCCCTCGCATGGTCGAACGGATGGTCGAAGTTTGGATCGAAACAGATTTCGAAGGAGGACGCCACTCCCGCCGCGTCGACAAAATCACAGAAATCGAAAAACACACCCTGCAAACCTAGCCTCGCGCCTCGTTACAAACGCTGATCTAATCCCCCAGGCCGAACCGAGCAACGCGAGTTCCTGCCTGCGGCTATTGCCTCCGAACTACAAACCCGGCCAAAGTCGCGCTATGGTGCTGACTGTAACTATTGTTACTTGGGCAGTCGATAAGAATCTGGACGGGATGGAGCTCTTGGGGGCTTTCGAACTTTCTTTGCCGCCGTTGCGTAAGCACCTAAGCAGGGTAACAAATCCTATAAAGTTACCTCGGGCCGCCCCTCGGCCCATGGATGAGACGCGATTTTGCTGGCTCCGCTGACGGCGGTTTTTGCAGATCGTTATTGCACCAGAACAGGGGCCCCCGCCACCAGAATCTGACCTGCCGGTCCTGCCGGTTGAAAGTTTAGCCTGTCCAAGGAACGCAAAATCATGACTTCAACAACTTCTGTAACTCACGAACAAATTGAATCACTCTCCAAAGAAATCGAAGCACACAGCAATCCATTCCGCGAATTGATTGCCGAAGTCGGCAACACGATCGTTGGTCAGGAAGTGCTGATTCATCGCATGCTGGTTGGACTGCTTGCCAACGGCCACTTGTTGATTGAGGGTGTTCCCGGTCTGGCGAAGACCACGGCGGTGGCTTGTCTGGCTAAGGGGATCCAAACCGATTTCCAGCGTCTGCAGTTCACGCCTGACTTGCTGCCGGCCGACCTGATCGGAACCTTGATCTATCGTCCTCAAGATCAGGAGTTTGTCGTTCAGAAGGGACCGATTTTCTCCAACATCATTCTCGCCGATGAAATCAATCGCGCTCCTGCCAAAGTCCAAAGTGCGCTGTTGGAAGCGATGCAGGAACGACAGGTGACCATCGGCAGCCACACCTACCCGCTCGACGAACCATTTCTCGTCATGGCGACCCAGAACCCTGTGGAGCAGGAAGGAACCTATCCGTTGCCAGAAGCTCAAATGGATCGCTTCATGCTCAAGGTTGTGGTGAACTATCCGAATCGCGACCAGGAGTTGGAGATTCTCGAACGGATGTCGACGACCAATCCTCAGATCGCAACCAAGGCGGTCACCAGCCCCGCAGAAATTCTGGGCGCCCGCAAGCTTGTCGACAGAATTTATGTCGACCGCAAAGTGCAGGAGTATATTGTCGATCTGGTTATCGCTACTCGCGAGCCCAAGGCGTACGGTCTGGCTCTCGAAGAATTTATTCAATATGGTGCCTCGCCACGTGCGACGATTAACCTGACATTGGCGGCAAAGGCAAATGCGTTCTTGCATGGCCGCGGCCACGTGCTTCCTGCCGACGTTAAGGAGATCGCCCTTGATGTGCTACGACACCGGGTTATCCTCACCTACGAAGCCGAAGCGGAGGAGAAGACTTCGGAGGATATCGTCCGGACCATTATGGACGCGGTTCCTGTGCCTTAACCCTTCCGAATTAACATCGGTTTACGACCCTGACCCACATTCAATTTAGATACCAATGCTGCCTAGTACGATTATCAAGAAGATACGCCGCATCCAGATTCATACGACACGTATCGTCGATGAATTGTTGGCTGGCCAGTGGGACTCGGCGTTTCGCGGAAGCGGCATCGAGTTCGAAGAGGTACGCCCCTATCAGTTCGGTGACGATGTGCGTGCAATCGACTGGAACGTGACTGCTCGTACCGGTCGGCCTTTCATCAAACTGTTCAAAGAAGAACGCGAGATGTCGGTGATGCTGCTGGTGGACCAAAGTGCCTCGCAGGGCATGGGCTCCCACTGGCAGACCAAGCGCGAGCAAGTGACGGAACTCAGTGCCACGTTGGCGTTCTCTGCGATCAAAGGCAACGACCGAGTTGGGCTGACACTGTTTACCGACGGCATCGAGAAGTTCGTGCCGCCCCGCAAGGGGACCCGCCACGTGTTGCGACTCATCCGCGAACTACTCTATTGTGACCCGATGGGGCACGGCACCAGCCTGACGAAGGTGCTCGACCACCTGAACCGCACCATGGCACGGCGGACGGTCGTGTTCCTGATTAGCGATTTTCAGGACACGGGCTACGAAAAGTCACTCAAAGTCGCCCGCCGCAAACACGACATCATACCAGTCGTGGTTGCCGATCAGCGGGAAATGAAAATGCCGAACGTGGGGTTGGTTCGGTTGCGAGACGCCGAAACTGGTCAGATGATTACTTTTGACACTTTCAGCCGCGCTAATCGTCGAGCTTACGAAGAGCATGCCAAGCGAAGGATGGAGCAGCGCGACACGCTATTCCGCAAGTTGAACCTCGACCCCATCCATCTGTACACGGGAGAGGACTTTGTCGAACCACTGCAGAGGTTCTTCCATCGAAGGGAGAATCACCGATGATTTTATCAAAACGCATTTTACCTTTCGCCCTGCTGGTCACGTTGACGTCGGTTACATCACTTGTCGCTCGTGCTGACTCCAGCTTGCATCGGTCGCAGGTCAGGCAAGGCCCGGTAACTCTCAGCGTAAGTGTCGACAAGGTCGTAGCACAAGTTGTCGACCCCGTGCAGCTGGTCCTGGAAGTGACGGCCCCACAAGGGACACATGTCGAAATGCCAAGGCTCCCTGAGAAACTGGGCGACTTCGAAGTTCGAGATAGTGAGACACTTCGAGACATTCCACGAGCTGAAAATGCAAATGACCGGCTCTGGATATTGAAAGCTACCCTCGAGACGATCAAGACGGGCAGCGTAGAGATTCCGTCGCTCGACGTGCATTTTTCTACCCTCGAAAACGCGACAGTGTTCGAGACAGTTCAGAGTCAACCCATCGAGATTCAAATCACTAGTGTGCTGGAGGATCGTTCAGATCCGACCAAGTTCCGCGACATTAAGGACGTGGTCGACGTCGCCGTGCCTGAGGAGAGTTCCAATGCATGGGTCGTGTGGACCGTGGCAGGCGTCAGCATTGCCGCAGCTGTTGCCCTGGCAGCGGTGCTGTTGACTAGGCGAAATCGTGGCCCGACACCAGCAGCATGGGCGCTCGCACAAATCGAAGACTTGCAGCAGCTTCTGTCTGACAGTTCTGCTGATCCCGAGTTGACTTACAACGAATTGGTAAACGTCGTCCGCGAATTTTTTGAATACGAATACAATGTACCGACACTCACTCGGACCAGCCATGAATTCCTCCTCGAAGCGGCAAAGACCGTGCAACTGGGGGATACCCCTCGCCAGCGGCTTGCCTCGCTCATGGCGGTAGCCGACGACATCAAGTTCGCTTGCCATGGAGTGGACAACCAACAGCTCCAACAAGCATTTGAAGACGTCAAGGCCTTTGTGCTCGAATGCGAAGTGCACCGTGAAGCGTTGGAAAGGGAGGATGCCTGATGTTCCATAATCCCTGGATTCTGGCGTTGTTACTGCTGCTCCCGGTGATTGCCTGGCGAATGTGGACCGGCGCTCGACAGACAGCGGTACCGTTCAGTTCCATTGAGCACCTTCAACATTTGCGCCCTACTTGGCGACAACGACTGGCTTGGCTGCCAGCCGCACTCACTCTGGCTGCCATCGCAGTTACTATCATCGCCCTCGCGAGACCTCGGGAAGGCCGTGAGCAAACCGTGGTGGATGCCGACGGCATTGCCATCGAGATGGTGGTCGATCGCTCAGGAAGTATGCGGGCACTCGATTTCAAAATCGATGGACAACACGTCGATCGGCTAACTGCCATTAAAAATGTCGCGGGCCGGTTTATCGGGGGCGACGACAAGGTTCAGGAGGAGGATGGCCTGACAGGCCGGGTGAGTGACCTGGTGGGGCTGGTCACTTTCGCTGGCTTTGCCGACGCAGTGACACCACCGACTCTGGACCATGCGTTTGTGATGGCACAATTGAATCACCAGGATATCGTCGTAAAACGTGCCGAAGACGGCACGGCCATTGGAGACGCGATCAGCTTGGCGGTGGAGAAACTCAATTCGCTCGACGACCGGAAAGAGAAGAAAGTGAAGAGCAAAGTACTCGTGCTGCTCACCGATGGCGAGAACAATGCCGGCGAAGTCGATCCACAGCAAGCGGCTGAGTTGGCGAAGAAGATGGACATCAAGATCTACACGATCGGCGTCGGCACACGCGGTCGGGCTCCTGTGCCGGTCATTAATCCTTTATCCGGTCGTGAAGAAATCAGATGGGCCGAAGTGAACATCGATGAAGACGCCCTGCGGAAGATCGCCGCAACCACAGGAGGGAAATACTTCCGCGCTACGAACACCGAATCGCTCACGGAGATCTATCGCGAGATTGACCAACTCGAGAAGACCAAGATCGAAGAACAACGTTTCGTCGATTATCGCGAGTTGGCGGTTCAGTCGATACCCCTGGGCACGTTGAGTTTTCCACCTCTAGTATTGGTGGCATTAGGTCTGCTCTCCGCCCGCGTGCTACTTAGCAATACCCTGTTCCGCGAATTTGCCTGAAACCATCTAACAACACTATTTCGTTATGGACATCCACTTTGGCAACTTGACTCAGCTAACCTGGCTTTGGCTTCCAGTGTTGTCGCTTGCAGCAATATTGCTCGCAGCCGCAGCCGGTCGTCGGGCGAGAAAACGTTACGCTACGGCCAACCTGATCAGTCGTGTATTGCCTGGATCCACCAAGCTCCGCACAATTCTGTGTGCGGCGCTTGTGACGGGAGCCATGGCTTTGATGGTGGTGGCACTGATCGACGTACGCTGGGGCAAGGTGTCGCGCGAGGTTCCTCAAAAGGGCATCGAAGTGATGTTTGTGCTCGACGTTTCGCGATCGATGCTGGCCGAAGACGCGTCACCGAATCGACTTGAACGGGCAAAGCAGCAAATCAAGGACTTAGTCGACGAAATGGCAGGCGACCGCGTCGGCCTGGTCGTCTTTGCCGGGGACGCTCGACAACAGATTCCACTCACCACCCACTACGACGATTTCAAGCAATCTCTCGACGAGGTGGGACCACACAACATGCGGCGCGGAGGCTCGCGGCTAGGAGAAGCGATTGAAGTTGCATCGCAGTCGTTTCTGACCAAGTTAAACGCCCACAAAGCCATCGTCATTTTCACCGATGGCGAAGATCAGGAAAGCGATCCAGTAGCAGTTGCCAAGCAGGCGCACCAAGATGCGGGCATACGGATTTTCACCGTTGGACTTGGCGACATGGACAAAGGCGCCCGTATTCCTCTGACAGCCGATGGTGGCAAAGAGTACCTGCAGCACGACGGCGAGCAGGTGTGGTCTAAACTACACGGAGACATTCTCCGTCAAGTAGCGGTAGAAACCGATGGTGCTTACATTCCAGCCGGCACCAAGCAAGTGAACATGTCCGCCGTTTATCACAGCTATATCGCCGACGTCGAGCAAATGGAATTCGAAACGGCACAGATAAACCAATACGAAGCCCGTTTTCAGTGGTTCCTGGCGCCAGCGCTTTTGCTCTTGTTGGGTGAAGTCGTGATCGCCACCTGGCCCAATCGTCGTGCTAGCCATGTCGACTCGGCTACGGCAGTGTACAAGGAGCATGGGATCCCACAGCAGGACAACAAATCAACCGCCGAACATTCGACCGCAGCATGACGACAATGCAAAAAACAATGTGTTCGATTATTCTCCTGGTGAGCGTCGCCAGCGCCGGAACGCTGCGCGCCGACGATGCCGACCGCGCTGTGGCCACGCAGATCAATACGGCGAATAGCCTGCTGCGAGATGGCGACGTCGATGGGGCAATCGCCGCCTATCAGGAATTGCAGGAACTCGTTCCGCCATCGGCCAACCTTGAGTACAACTACGCTGTGGCGCAGTATCGCAAGGGTGACGTTTCAGCCTCAGCGGACCATTTCAAGACGTTAGCGGCGGCGGACAATGATGCGATCGCTGCCAAGGCACGGTTCAATCTCGGTAACTGCGATTACGTGAACGCCCTCCAACAAGCGGAACAGGATCGCCCGGCAGCTATTGAGAACTTGGAATCGGCGATCGAAAACTATCGCAGCGCACTGGACGTCAACTCGGCCGATGCCGAAGCTCGTGCCAATATCGAGTTAGCATCTCAACTGATCGACAAGTTGCGTAAAGAAGAGGAGCAGGAGCAGCAACAACAACAGGATCAACAACAAAAACAGCAACAACAAGACCAATCCCAACAACAGCAGAACGAAGAGGACCAGCAACAGCAATCTGACGGTCAACAGGACCAACAGCAACAGAATGAGCAGCAGCAATCCGGTCAGCAAAGCGAAAACCAACAGCAGGACGATCAACAGCAAGAGCAGAACCAATCTCAGTCTGCTGAGAGTGCGAAACAAGATGAAAACTCTCAGGAAGAAGACTCAGAGCGATCTGAAGATTCACAGCAAGAAAACGATCAGTCCAAGGAACAGAAGTCCAAAGGTGAAGACGCTAAAGACAAGCAGTCAGCCAACGAGAACTCGCAGGCAGATCAACAAGAACGGCAAGACAATTCGTCGAACCAGACGCAGCCTATGGAGAATCGCAGCCAGCAGAACTCGGCCGAGAACGGCGAGAAAGAGAGTTCCTCTCCAGAGACTGACGCAACCCACGAAGAGCAAGGTAAGCAGCCACCCAAGGGTGAGCTGTCGGCCGCACAACCTTCCGATCAGAAGGACAAGGTCAGCCAACAGAAATCGGCTGCCGTTCAGGCTGGGGAAGAAGGCGAAATTACGGAGGAAGAGGCCGCAAAAATGCTGCAAGCGATTCGCGATCGCGACATGATTCGTCGCCTCCGCCAGCAGGCTGCAGAACGCAATCAACACATTCCAGTCGACCGCGATTGGTAATTGGCTACGAACCACGAGGAACCTCTCCAACCCAAGAATCATGCAACATTTCATCTCAAATATCTGTCGTTTCCTAGTACTGGCCACTTTGATCGGTGGCGGCGCGCTCCAGGCGTCGGCGGCGGATGTGCGAGTCGGCGTCTCATCAAGGGACACTTATGTCGGTATGCCCGTCGTTTTGCAGATTCAAGTCAGCAACGCGTCGAGCGTCGAGCCGCCCGTCATCCCCACAGTGGATGGCCTCGATATTCATTCTCGCGGCACTCCCTCGCAAAGCACTCAGATTACGGCCATCAACGGCAGAACGACAAAGAACACATCACTGACTTATGTCTACGAAGTTGTTCCAGTACGGGCTGGCAGCTTTCGCATCCCGCCTATCACGATTGAAATGGACGGCACCCAAAAGCAGACACAGGCGATTGAGTTCGTCGCGTCCAAGAGTGAAACGGGCGACTTGATGTTCGTGGAAGTCGCCGGAAAAGAGAAGGAGATATACGTCGGCCAGGCCTTGGATTTGACCCTCAAGATTTGGCTGCGGCCTTTCCGCGACTCGGAACGAAACATCACCCTTTCGGCTGGTGACATGTGGAAGATGATCTCGCCAAGCTCCAGTTGGGGAGTGTTCGGTGATCGGATCGAGCAAATGGCCAACACCGGCCAGCGACCCAAGGCGCAAGAGGTGCTTCGAAAAGACCGCGATGGTGTCGAACATAGCTACTATCTGTACGAAATCGATGCGACTATTTACCCGAAACATGCGGGTGCGATCGCTGGAGACGACATTCACGTGATCGTCGAATATCCTACCGCGTTGGGCACCGCTCGCGATCCTTTTGCATCAATGTTTGATAGTATGCCTTTCCCCGGCGGATTTGGTATGGACGACTTCCCCTCGCCTTTTGGGCGGCGACTCGCGGTCCAGTCGGTCCGGCCCATTGTGTCTGATGCTTCAGTTGAGTCGATCAATGTACGCCCGATACCAACTGCAGACCGCCCCGGCGACTATCGCGGTGCCGTAGGGGACTATGGTATCGTGACTGAAGCTCGCCAAACTTCTGTGAAGGCTGGCGACCCGATCGAGTTGCTCATTGGCATCGTGGGGACCGGTCCGATGGAATTGGTGCAGGCCCCTCCACTGGCCGAGTTATCGGAATTGACAACCAATTTCAAGGTTCCCAACGAACCGCTGGCTGGATTTGTACAGGAGGATCGCAAAGTGTTCTCCACGACGATCCGACCGCGCAAAGATGGCATTACCGAAATCCCGGCCATACCGTTTACTTTCTTCGATCCACAGCAAGACCAATTCGTCACCGTACGCAGCAAACCGATCTCGATCCATGTCGACCCGACCGACACCTTGGCTCTTGACGCCATCGTCGGCAGCCGCTCAGCAGCAAGCAACCGCGTAGAGCAAGGAGTCGCGGCGTCTGGGGAACCGTCTGCGTCGTTTCAGAACTACTCTGGCGACGGCCTCTTGAGCAGTGAGGCGCCGCAGGACCTCAGCCCAGGTACGCTTTTCTTCTTAGTGACTTTGCCACCTTTGATCGTCGTTGGAATCGGAATCGCACTCAATCGAAGTAGCGTCTCACAACTTCTGGGCCGGCTTGGTTTTGGAAGCCATCAAGTGCAAACTCGAATCCTGGAGGCCAAGACTGCTGCCGAAGTCTGTCGTACGCTGCAATCTTACCTCGCTCGCCGGTTGGGATTAAACTCCGACTTGAAAGACACCTCCGAGATCATCGGGGCATTGCGGGCCGCCGGAAACCACAAGTTGGCAGTCCAATGTGAGAGAGTCTTCCACACAATTAACCAGCCCTATGCGAGTGGAGTAAGTCGCACGGCGTCGCTCGAAGATGTGAAACATGAAGCCCTCGAAGTGCTATCGGAAATGCAACGACACCACCTGCGAAAACACACCAAACCCAAGCCTCGGCAATTCTCGGCAGAGCAATTCAACCGCATCAAAGCTGGCCATGGAAGGGGAACCTCTCATGTAGCAAGTCTGGTAGTTCTTGCCGGGACGATCGCTTTGACCAGTTGCTTGGCGACCGCCGGTACGGTGCGAGAACCATTGATTCAGAGCACACCGAATGCCACAAGTCCGCAGGATGCACAATCAGAGCCTCGTGACATTAGCAGTGTGCTTGAAGCCGAACAGAAGCAAGCGATTCTGGAACAGGCCGGCCGGTTATACGACAGCGCTATGAACTCACACAGCCAGGACTCTGCGGATGCTAAGCAGGCATTCGCGAATGCCGCGGAGAAGTATCAACTGCTGGTTGACTCCGGCGTCGCAAACAGCCGTTTGTACGTGAATATGGCCAATACCTACCTGCAAAGTGGCCAGCAAGGCAAAGCGATAGCGAATTACAAGCGAGCACTAGAGATCGATCCAGGAAATCGCAAGGCACAGATAAACTTGGAGCACGCAATGCAATTGGTTGCCCCGTCCGTTTCCGAGGGCAGCGACGAAGTCGGGAATGACTTCGCTGCCCTAGCGTCAGCGACAATCGCTTGGCTAACTCGAAACCTGAGTCCGCGTTTCATGGGAGGAATAGCAGTCTCCGCCTGGTTCGCACTCTGGCTGGTCTTGGGACTGCGGCTGATTGGATTGCAATTCCCATGGAAAACGTTAGCGGCAACGGCTGGGGCCCTCGTTATCTTTTCAGCAAGTCTCTACAGTGTCTATGGGGCAAAATCTGACCACACGATCGCTATCATCAGTTCGCCATCCACAGAATTGCGTAAGGGCGACGGTCTCAGCTTTCCAGTGACTAATCTGAAACTGAGCGAAGGACAAGCGGTGGAGTTTCTGAAGCAAAGAGGTGATTGGCTTAAGATTCGTTCGGAATCAGGACAAACTGGCTGGGTTCAATCCAGGAACGTGGAAGTCATCTAGACGCCGTGTTCAATTAGCCAATGACTCGTCAGGATACTGCTCTTGCGCGCCGCTTTCATCACCTGCACCTGAATCATTGGAATCTGTCTGGAGATGTACGAGTGCTTTTTTTAACAGGATCCTACTGTGGGAGTATTACTCCTGCTCTTCTCTCTGGTCTATTCAGACTGTGACTCCTGACACCTAGACGTAGAATGCATTTGTTTCGTCAACTTGCTCGTTGAGCGTCCAGAAATCATAGAGGATGCCTAACAGGAAGAGGCCGCCTGTTAAAAAATAGAGAATCCCGGTGAATAATTTACCAAGGTAGAAACGGTGGACACCGAACAGGCCGAGGAAAGTCAGCAGGAGCCAGGCGATCGTGTAGTTTGTCGGCCCGGGCAGGTAGCGTCGATTAGCTGCTGCTCGCAGGCCGGGAATCAGCACCAGGTCAACCAGCCACCCAATGCCCAACAGGCCAAGAGTAAAGAACCAAATCGTCCCGGAGACCGGCTTCCCATAGTAGAAGCGATGCGCACCGGTGAAACCGAAAATCCACAGTAGATAGCCGACGACAAGACTATGCGTCTCAACATCTGTTGTTTCACCATATTCGTTGTCGTCGTACGATTCATGACTCATGGCAAGTTGCTGTTCTGAGGGAAATGGGGACATAGAAGATTATATTCTATACCTCGCTTGTTGTCATTCACTCCCAGAAGTAAGAAATCCAGAATTGATCCCACCAATCAAGAAACCATTATCAGGCATAGTTGATCAGCTCAGAGTTGGACCTTGGCCTATTTCTATTTTTGAGGCCATGCTCATATAGAAAACTCCGTGCTCAATATTCTGATGAGGATTGATTCAATGACAACTCCGGCAGTTTGGGGTATCCGCTGGATTGGTTTGGACAGGAACAAAGGGAGATAGCGGAGGAAATGAAAACTAGGTTGGAAAATTATTCTCTACGAATCTTTTTTGTCTCTGCTGCCTCCTGTACTTTCAAAGCCCGCGATGTTCCTCTTGATTCCGAAACCGAGCGAACAATTCTTACTATCGAAATCAGGAGTTGTTTACAACTTGTTCCGAAAGTTCGTCGTGGCAGGATACTGCCCTGGAAACTCTTTAGGCTCCATCTGGACTTGCCCGAGCTTAGACCGAACTTGGGGTAAACGCCTAGGACTGGCGAAAGTCGGCGTCTGACACGGATTTTTCGGTGTGCAGGGGTGAATTTTCCCTGCCCGCATAATCAGTGCAGTGGTGTTTATAAATCATTGGTGGTATTGAAGTTATGTCAACTGCACAACGGCAAATGATTCGGAATTGAAACAAGCGGACCAGGATAATCCAAAAAACACCCTGGAATTTTCTTGCCGCCATTGGGTGAGCGTTTTAAAATCGCACCACCACAGTCAACCGACCGCTGAGGCCTTAAACAACCTTTCAAGAAGATAGCCCCTCTTAAGTTGCCGAAAGGATCGTTCGATGAGAAGCTCCTGCTTGTGCGCCCTTGTGATTTTGCTTTTTCAGATTTCACAGTGTTCTGCTGACTTAGTTGTCGGATGGGACGTCTTCGATCTCACAAGTTGGGGACCTTCTCCATTTGCCCCCACCCAATCCAGCCTTGATTTGTCTGGTACAACAGGAATAACTCGGGGAAGTGGCGTTACCACATCCGGTACGGCGAGTAGCAACGCATGGGGCGGGAATGGCTTCGATACCACTAGTTTGGCAAACTCATTAACCGCTTCCGACTTTGTTTCTTTTTCGTTTACCGTTGGTTCGGGCACGAGTTTATCTTTGACAAACATTGCTCCTTATAACATCCGCAGATCGAGCACAGGCCCCTCCTTAGGTCAATGGCAGTATCAATTAGGGATGGGTAGTTGGACAAGCATCGGCAGCGCAATTAATTGGGGTAGCACAACGAGTTCCAACGGAAATCTGCAATCCGCAATTGATTTAACATCGATTCTGGATCTGCAGAATGTCTCCTCCGGGACAAAAGTCAGCTTCAGAGTCGCTAACTGGAGTGGAGCAACAAGTGGAACATGGTATTTCAATAACTTTTTCACAGGCAGTACGGCATATCCAAACGACTTACAGGTGAATGGAACCTTTGCAACCGTCCCCGAGCCCTCCGCGTTCTTGTTTGGGGGTTTAATTACGACCGTGTTGGGTGCCGGCTACGTTCGCCGCCGACTGCAGCAATGGGGGTTGCTCAGCGGCAGAAAAACTTTGAAGATTCGGCAGGAAGAGATAACTCTTGGCTCTACAGGTAGTTAAGGCGAATTGGATGTTCAGAAGGCTCCGTATGGCTCCAAGAATCCGGCAAAATCCCCCTTTTTCTCATACCGAAATTTAATTGACCGCGTCTTACCTACTTGTTAGTCTGACATGTTGGCAAAGGGGGTTATCTCCCGTGCCATTCAGAGTTGGTCTTTTCAGGGCTCTTTTTCTAAGGTTGGCAGGCGATGCAACAGCAACGATTTCGCAACAGTTTTGTTGCAAGCATTTTGATGCTTTCTTGTATTGCAATAAGCTCTGCACATGCCACCCTTTATACCGGCTCCGGGGAGAGTGGTTTTGCTGGGGCTGTCGGCGCCTCAAAAATGAACTGGACTGACGATGGGACTACGGTCACTGTGAACTTCACCAAGGGAACCAGCGGCAATTTCAGCGACAGTTTTGTGCTGTATTTTGATACCGGTGTGAGCGGTCGCAATGCGATTGGAACCCTAGTCAATGATCGTCAGGATACCAATCGTTCTGCCATATCGTTTATGGAAGCGAGCACTGGTAAGATTTTGACCCTACCAGCGGGTTTCCAGGCATCATATGCCATCTCAATCAACACGGGGTTTGGGGGTCTGTGGTCGATTCCAGATACTGGATCAATTGGGAATAACGGCTTAGGTTTTGTTGCTGGCGTTGGTAATCCCTCGAGCGCTTCTGAGGCATCTTTCAACTTTTCGTTTAATCTCTCAGACATTGGGCTGACACCGAACAGTGGAGCCGAAATCAAATTCGTTGGTACTTATCTTAACCCTTTTGGTGGCGATGGTAGTCTAGGCTTTGCCTCCAATGAGGGGTACGGCAGCGGTTTTACTGGCGCTAACATTGGTCAAAATGACTTTACGTTTTCGGGTTCGCCGCTCAGCTATATCGCAAGTGTTCCCGAACCCTCTGCCTTCCTCTTTGGCGGACTGGTCTGCAGTGTGCTAGGTGCCAACTATATTCGCAAGTGGATGCAGCAGAAATCTGCTTAAGTCATCCAGGATTGAACACCAGCAAAGAAAAATACCCCCGGCAGGATTCGAACCTGCGACCTGCGGTTTAGGAAACCGTCGCTCTATCCCCTGAGCTACGGGGGCTCAGGATTGGTTTTAGTCCGAGTTTTGGTCGGAGTATACCCCCTGACGGCAAACTTGCGATGTCCAAAATATAACTCAGAGTCCACACTATTACGAATCAATTGCCCCGGTGACCAACTCCATCGAGGGCAAATTTCAAGAGTTTTACGGAAATTGAACGATTCAACCGGCCTGGACTTAGCAACGTAAAACAGGGAGAATAGACAAGTTGAGGTCTTATTTCTTTCCGATTCTCTTTTGATCGCCCTCGATGTTTGTGCGACCGACAATTAGAAACTTCCTGGCATCCCGACCTTTGTTGGCGGGATTGCGATTCGTGTTCTTCGGTTTGTTCGTGGTATCCCTACTACTGACAACGGGGCCTGGTCTAGCCGTGGAATCGCTTGCCAACTGCGAATCGTCTGACAATTCGGAAGCTAGTTCTTCCCAAACGGAATGTATACTGGGAAACGAGTCTCGACTCGTGCGAACTCGCCATTTTTGGGCTTCGTACCAAATCCTCTCCTTTGAACAAGGTATCCAGTCTGCTCCTTGGCTAACTCCTAGATCTCTGTTTGGGCACAGGCTCTCAAGCGAACTCTGCGCCCCCCTGCGCTGTTAGGCCAATCGCTTCCTCTGAAGTAAATTACTGCGCTCTTAGTGCAGATTGATATAGCCAACGGTTTTCCAGTCGTGCTTCCCTCGAACCTCTGCTGGAGACGCAATTGTTGCCGACGTAGTAGCGATCTTTCGGGCAAGCCTATCCATTCACGTTTTGAGCAGTTGATATGCAAAAACTAGTTAAGGGTATTCATCAGTTTCAGCAGAGTACGTTTGCCTCGCAAAAAAGGCTGTTTGAACGACTGACGAAAGGGCAACATCCTCTAGCCCTCTTCATCACTTGTTCGGATTCACGCATCGATCCGAGTCTGATCACGCAAACCGACCCGGGTGAGTTATTCATCATGCGTAATGCGGGCAACATCGTTCCCGCCTACGGTGCGGTTGCAGGTGGCGAGGCAGCGACCATTGAATATGCAATTGGTGTTCTAAAAATCAGAGACATCATCATTTGTGGACACTCGCATTGTGGAGCGATGGGGGGACTGCTGGCGCCCGATCAGATTGCCAAGTTGCCAGCCGTAAAATCTTGGCTGGGTCAGGCTGAAGCGACTGCTCGTATCATTGAGGAGAATTACGCTCACATCAGTGATCCCCAGGCTCTGCTGACGGCCACCGTCGAGGAAAATGTCCTCGTGCAGATTGAAAATCTCCGCACCCACCCCTCGGTCGCTGCCGCACTGATGCGCGGCGATGTCAAGGTTCATGGGTGGGTCTACAAGTTTGAAACGGGGCAGGTGTTTGCCTATAAGCCTGAGCAAGGGCAATACGTACCCCTGGCAGAAACTCTTGTCGAGCCAAAGGAAGTTCCCGTGCATTTGCCCGCCATTTGAATATCAGCGCTCTAATTGGTTCTAAAGGAGTCTCCATGAAATCGGATCATTCTGTATCTAAGTCATTATTCCATTGTGCAATCCACGACAAGGAAGCGCAACTTTGCTTTGGGGCTGCCATTTCGTGTCTCGTACTTGGGCTTGTTGGACTAACTCTCAATTCTCTGTTTGCATTTTCGACATCGATCGACGCATTGCTGGTCATCAGTGTTTTTTATGGATTTCTAGGTACGGTTCGTGTCGCACATTTCCGCAAAGAAAATAGCGATGCCAAGTCATTTACCGATGCTTCTATCTTAGTTTCAGATTCTCAGGAATCTGCTCGAGAGAAGTCGGCCGCATAGTTCTGCCATGTGTCGACTCCAGCATGTCATTAGCCAAACGGCCTCCGTGCTGCATGGATGAGACTTGTTCGAAAGTAATCTATCGATGTCCATCTTCAAGAGCGATCTGCTGGCCTCCATTGTCGTATTCCTCGTTGCTTTACCGTTGTGCATGGGTATCGCGATCGCTTCGGGTGCGCCCGTGGCAGCAGGTCTCATTACCGGCATCATTGGCGGTATCATAGTCGGCAGTCTAGCCGGATGCCCGTTGCAGGTGAGTGGCCCAGCCGCAGGACTGACGGTGATCGTCTACGAAATCATTCAGACGATGGGGCTCGAAATGCTTGGGCTCGCAGTGCTGTTGGCAGGTGTGATTCAGATCGTGGCGGGTTTGTTGCGTTGGGGACAGTGGTTTCGGGCAGTTTCCCCGGCTGTGATTCAAGGGATGCTCGCCGGGATTGGTTTCCTGATTGTAGCAAGCCAGTTCCATGTGATGATCGATGACAAGCCCAAGGGGAGCGGTGCTCAGAATCTGGCCACAATTCCTCAGGCCATCGCCAAGAGTTTTGCCTTGCCGGAGTTTGCTCCGACAGAAGTCCGTAGAATTCGCTCCAAACTCCTGCACGAAGTTGGCGAGTTGCACCGTCAACAGGTGAATATCCACGAACGATTGGCCGAGCACGTGCCCCATTTGCCAGGCGCAATAGCACCGACCGACATAGAACTGGAACCACCAGCAGTTACTATGCCGCAGCTTGTCGAGCAGCAGCAAGGCCTTGTCGAGCAAATGACAGGTTTGATGGATGAAGTTGACCAATTGCAAAAACTCACCGAAGGGAGCAAACGTTCGCAGCGAATCGTGGCGGCAAGTACGGCAGCTCTGAGTCATAGCGAGGCTGCTCTGGAAGGACTGGAGAAAGATAATCTCGGTAAGGCGTTGCAATTGCAAACGGAGAATATCATGGTCCTTGAGGATTTGTTGGCGAGTCTAAAGAACCATCATTTGGCTGCCGGACTGGGAATGGTCACCATCCTGGCGATTCTTCTCTGGCAAGGATTCGCACCGAAGAAGTTGCAGGTGATACCGGCTCCTCTGGTCGCTATCGTTCTGGCCACGATCCTGGCTACTGTATTCGTTGTGCCAGTGTTGTACGTCGAGATTCCCAATAATTTGTGGGAGGAAGTGCGGGTACCCAATACAGACATACTAAGGTACGCCCCTTGGGCCGACTTGGCTAAGGCTGCTGTGCTGTTGGCCGTGGTCGCGAGTGCTGAAACGCTGCTTTGCGCAACGGCTGTCGACCAGATGCAGCAAGGTCCCCGAACTGCGTACGACCGAGAACTCTTTGCCCAGGGTATCGGTAATGTTCTTTGCGGGTTGGTAGGTGCCTTGCCGATGACAGGGGTTATCGTCCGAAGCTCAGCGAACATACAAGCAGGGGGCAAGACTCGACTTTCAGCTATTTTTCACGGTGTCTGGCTCTTATTATTCGTGAGTGTGCTGGCGTTTCTATTGAGGTTGATTCCTACGTCCAGCCTCGCCGCCATGTTGGTGTACACGGGCTACAAGCTGATCAACGTGAAATCGATGGTCAAATTACGACAATATGGTTGGGGGGAAGTTGCGATTTATGCCGCCACGGTGGGCACGATCATATTCACCGACTTACTCTCTGGAGTTCTGGTAGGTATTGCCCTCTCCGCAGGCAAGCTTCTCTATACGTTTTCTCATCTGGAAGCAAAACTTAGCCTGTCTGAGAATGGAGAAAAGGATGCTGTGCTCAAGCTCAAAGGCTCGGCGACGTTTATCCGTCTGCCAAAATTAGCAGCCGTGCTGGAACGAGTTCCTGAGGATGCTGACTTGCATGTCGATTTCTCTCATTTGGATTACATCGACCATGCTTGCCTGGAGCTTCTGATGAACTGGGCTAAACAACACGAGTCAGGCAAAGGAAATCTGGTGATGGATTGGGGCTCGCTACACTCTCGCGTCGACCGCATGGCTCGTCTCAATCAAGATGAGGCCGAGCAACTGGAATCGGTCGTATAGTTGTGCCCAATTCGTTTGCTATCGGCAGCAACTACGACCATGTTTCTTCTTCTTCGATCGGATTCTCTTCGGCGTCTAAAACGGCCAAATCCTTCTCACTAAAGAGATAGCCCAGTGCGTATCGGAAAGGGACCAGCAATGCGATAAACAAGGGAAAGAATATCCCGAACACGCTGCTCTTTACAATCAAAAGTACGACCAAGCAGGCAAACTGAATAAGTGTAAAGAGGTGTAACGTCTTCTTTGATACACGGCGAACATAGTGAGTCGAAGGATAAAGCGCCGGGTCGGTGAGCCAGAGTCCAATCCGTTGGAAGAACTGGTTGCCCCTCATCGAGACGATCCCCATGTACAAAAAGAGTCCGAACAGTACTGCCAAAGGGATGTAGTGAAGAGCAGGCAGGAGAAGCAAGGACATTCCAATGAGGATATGGATGGAAATGCCTGTGATGCGGTTCTCTCTGACATGGAGAATCTGGGTGTGTGCTACGCCCGACTTGTCGATTACCTCTTCTGTGGTTGCCAGACTGCGCAAGTGATTCAGGGACCGCACCGTGGCGGCAACCAACCATGGCAACCCAAATATTGAACAAATCGCGATCAAAACACCAACGATGCCCAGGTCGAGATGATAGGAGGAACCCTTTTTTAGACGGTTATCTGGACTGTTCACCAATCGCACGGTGATGTTCTGATCCAAAAAAACTAACACACTGCACAGCAACCCTGGGGCAATGGTAGCCCAAATTAGCCACTGGGGAGCGTCTAAGAACGGCACAAGCCAAGGGCGTCCAGAGGTAGTTCCAAAAGCCGTAGGAGCCGGCAACGGTTCTAGTGGCGTGACATCTCGGGCGAAATACGCTATTGCAGCCATCGAAGCGATTGCAATGGTAGGTCCAAAATCTGCCAAAAACTCTCGTACCGCCGGAAGTAAGAGATGACTATGTCGAAAGCGACTTAAACTCATGGCAACATAAAAGGTTCCCAGCGCCAAAAGCAGAGACAGGTTGGCGATGCCATATCCCTGGGAAGCTGCCTCAGGGACTCTGTGATAAATTGCTATCAGGTTTTTGACGGCTTCCGAGATAAAAATCAAAGAGATTAGTGCAGCAAAGATCTCGTCGGTAAACCGCGTGAAAAATCGCATCAAGCAACTGGCGTCGGTAATGGCCATGATCACGACAAAAATTGCCGTCCAAATTCCTACCCACGTATAGGTAGGGAGAAAAGGTATCTCATGTGAATCGCAGTACGCGTAAAGTATCGCGGTGAAGGCAAGCATCGGTCCCGTGCCTCCAATCAGAGCAAGTGGCTGGCCCGCAAACAGGGCATACACAACTCCACAGAATGCAGTAGCGACGATCAGCTCTACCGCTCCGATGTGGCCATCCGTTAACTTGCCCATGAGGCCGCCAAAGATGATCGTGGGGGCCATGCAGGCGAAGAACAAGAACAACGTTGATGCGACACATTTCCGATTCAACCCATCCAGGAAATCACTCGCATAGTGAGGCAAGCGTCGGCGGATGTCCGCCATGAGACCGCCCAGGAGTCGTCCGCTGTATTGCAATCCCTCATCGGACTTGGGTGGTACAGGTGCAATTTCTTCCTGAGACCTGGAAGCTACTGCTGCACGAAATTCTGCCGGTGTCTTGGCTATTTGGGCAAGGTAACGGAATTCGCCATCCGCCATTAATCGGGCTACACTTGCCAGCGAATCCAAGTGTTCGGCTGTTGCACCAGTTGGTCCTACTAGCAGAAAGATAAACCGAGTAGGCAGGCCGTCAGGGGCACCAGCGTTGATCGCGTGCTTAAGCCGGGCAATAACGATCGACGGCTTTTCGAGGCAAGAAAGATAAGAATGTGGAACGGCCACTGCATGCCCGATCGCAGAAGCCGACAATCGCTCACGGTCTCGCAGGGCGGAAAGCATCTCGCCTGCATCGGTTGCAGCAAGAAGGCCTTTGTGGACTAACAAGCCCACCATTTGCTGAATTGCCGAATCGAGACTCCCTGCGGAGACGTCGAGCAGAAGCAAACCCTGATCACAGGCTTCAAGCAATCTCTTCAAAATAGACCCTTTCTGATCTCTAGGTGGGTTTACCTTGCTTTCAACGATACCCGCAGTTTAATTTCTAGCATAGTCAGTTTTGCTGCCCGGCAGAGAAAAATAGCAGGCCACAAGGGGACTTGCTTGCCTGGATTCAATTAGAGTGTTGGGAGATCAGCATTTCATGAAGTGTTTCTAAATTTGACATCAATTCTCATACGAAGCAGGCAACTTAAACTCACCCTCATGTTGGTCGGTTGTTACAATAGCGCCAGAGAGAATTTTTGGCCACTCACTCGTAGAATCTGACATGTTAAAATATTCGCTAACCTTGAGGCTTCTCTATACAATTTCGCTAGGATTACTTTTTCCCTGGCAGGCCGAATCGCAACAGTCCATTTCAGACCCTGAGTTGGGTGGGGGACCGATTGCCGCCGCGCGAAGAACTGCAATCGATGCTAGACCATTTCACAGGGAGCTTGATGCAGGATCAATTCGCAAGTGGATGAAGATCAGTTCCAAGTGCACAATGGCCGAGTTTGAGCTGTTTCTAGCTCCACTGACAGAACTAGAGCAGGAGCTGTTAGCAAAAATTGAGAGCATTCCTGCTCCGATCGTGACGCGGTTACATTTTGAAGACCTCCGCGCAGTTTTGAAGAACAAACAGCTTTCTTCTTACTACGAAGAGGAGAGGATCGGCAAGCATCTTATTCACACGACCCCCGCGTTGGAAAACGAGTTGTACGGTGCCTTTGACTGCGTGTTTGCCAGTGTCGGGCCTCCTGATGGTTCTCCGCGATATGGGGATGTGATAATTCGACTGCGTGATTCTGTGCGCGAACATGGTTGGGCGACACCGTTTAGTGGTATGCATTTCATCTACTCAATTCGCCACCAAGACGCCCGGAAGATGCAGCAGCTTTTGATAGCGGGAAAAAACTTGCCGACCGATCCGACGAACCCGCTGAGCTTGGGGTTTGATGATCGCCTGCACTTCTCACACTACGTCGTTTCTGAAAACCACTGGAATCGGGCCCTCGCTTACCAGGCGATTCTTGTGCTGCGTAATGCCGAAGACACCCTCGCCGGGAAGCAAATCCAAGAGCGATTTCACAAACTGCTTACAGTGAAAACGCCAGACTCATTCTGGGAGCTGTTCATTCCTGCTCGCGAGAAAGGTTTGCCACCCGAAGAAATGGCTGCCCGAATTCCATTCGGTTATCTTGAAGGGAAGTTCGAAAACCAGTTTTCGCTTGAGGAGGTCACCGCTATTGAGGTTCCGAGCGAAAAACTCAAAGAAGCTCTTTCATGGCCTGAGGCCCAGGACCATCTAGGATTGATAAGTGCCAAACGTGACTGAAGCCGTGTGGGGCACTCTCCGCTCCGTCGAGCAGGGCTCGACAGCCGCGTCGCGGCTGACAGAATTTTTTTGCGGCATTCGGGACCGCTGTTCTATCTCTGCAATACGGCGTAGCATGGAAGCTTAGTTGCGATTTGATGTGCAGTGAAATTGAGAAGAGGGAGCAATGCCATGATCAATAAATGCTTAGTCAGCTTAATCGCGTTGGTTACTTTCGGGGGGGACAACTCCCACTTCGTTGCGGCTCAAAATGAAGAGCCTATTCCCACTCCTGCAGTGCAGCAAAAAGAGCAGGTACCACCGAAAGGTTTCCTGGGCCGTGGACGAATGGGGAAACAGGCGCTAGGAATGGTGCCGTTGTTGCAGGTCGATTCAATAAGGCAAGAGCTTAATGTTGAGGGAGAGCAAGCCGCTCAGCTCGAATCATTTACCTTACAAATTCGAGAAGACTTTGCCGAAGAAATTCGCCAGATACTCCAGTCACTGCGGGAAGCGAATCCAGAAGAGCGTGGGCAGTTTCGCGAAAAGGTGGGTGAAATTGCCCAGCGAATCAATGAACGGTTGGAAACCGTTTTGAACAAGGATCAATCGGAGCGGCTCAAGCAGATCGATTTGCAGTTGGGGCTCCGCAAAAACGGTCCTGCCGCAGCTCTCACCAGCAACGACATTGCGATGGCGCTCGATCTGACTCCAGATCAAAAGAAACAACTCAGAGCCAAGGCGCGCGAGGCCCAGGGTCGCGCGCCCCAAACCTTGGCAGAAGCCAGACAAGAGGTGAGTGAAATCCTCACCCCTGAACAACTGCAAAAACTGGAGAATCTATTGGGAGCGGAATTTGATTTGCCTGCCGCCTTGCTTGAGAAGGAACCAGGGAGAGGCAAGCGAGGTATACGTCGCAATGAAGGGCGTGAACGTCGCGCGAACCGTCGCGGTCTAGATACGTCAGAACCAAAAGAAGAAGCCCCTGAACCTCCAGAAGTGTGACGCGGTCCATTGATCTTAGTGAGAAATTATTCATGGCAGATTTCAAAGTTACCGAGCTGGCAGACGATTTGGATTTCGACAGCCTCGCTTATTGGGATGTGGTAATCATTGGTGCTGGACCCGCTGGGCTGGCTGCCAGCCTTACGACCGCGCATCGAGGATTAACGACTCTGGTGATCGAGGCCAAGGATAAGCCGGGTGGGCAGCCGCAATTCTTGTATGCCGACAAGAAGATTGTCGACATCCCAGGATTTCCCGATGGCATTAGCGGCGAAGAGCTTTCTGAACGCACCTATCGCCAAGCAGTCGATGCACTGGTCCAGTTTCGCTTCAATGATGAATTGGTCACAATTGACGATACTGACCAAGAAGAAAAGGGGGATGTTCTCAAGCGGGTGGTCACTAAGAATGGGAATTACCTCTGCCGAAAGGTGCTGATCGCCTGTGGACTCTTGCACTATCCGCGGGCCCTGCCAGTGGTGGATTCGCTCGAATCAAAGAAAGTGTTTTACAAGGTACCGAAGATCGGCGACTACGATGGTCAACCGGTCGTGGTGGTTGGAGGAGGTGACTCGGCCCTTGATGCGGCTGTGATGGCCCAGGAACGGCATGGCATGGTCAATCTGGTGGTCCGCGAAGAAACGCCTATTGCCAAGGCCGACAGTGTCGAGCGTCTAGAGCAGGCGGGAGGCATTGTACATTGCTCGTCAGAAGTATCTCGCGCCTGGTTTCACGAAGGGTTAATCGCCTTGGAGTTGACAAATGGCACCCAGTTGCAAGCCGAGTACATCATCGTGCAGATTGGATTCTTGTCGGCAAAGGAGACGTTTCAACGGCTTGATCTGCGGCTTAACGACGACGGTAGCATTGCTGTAGATCCTTATTTTGAAACCAGCCGGCGGGGCATCTTTGCTGTCGGCGACGTTCACGGCGACATCAAGCTCATCACGGTCGCCTGGGCCGAGGGGATTCAAGCGGCGATCTATGCCTTTAAGGAAATCACGAGTCCTTATTGGCTTAATGAAAAACGGTTGCGAGATCAGAAGATCGCGATGATCGGCGACAAGATTTCGCAGGCCGCACGTACGAAATTTTCGAAGTGAGGTGGGAGTTGAAAGCGATACGGCTCACAGAATTCAATCCGCCACATCTGGAGTGCTCCAGGCTATCAATCGTCAGCTTTGAGTCAGAAATTAGAGGCTGACTGTTGGCAATAGCTGCAAGATCGCTTGCCGCAGCTCCTTCGACTTTACAGGCATTTGTACTACCACGCGACGCTCGTCAGGTTTTGCCTGTTTCTGAAGGCTCTTCTGTTTGTCACCTAAGAGTAACACCACAGGTGTATTCTTCGTCGAGGACTCTTCCGAAAACCGGTTGAAAGCCTCAACGGCGCTTCTGCCGATATGGCCACTACTTAAGAGTACAACGTCTGCAAAATTGCTGTCCTCATAGAACCGCTGAAAAAGTCGATCGGGATCACTGGTCACCAGCACGCGATATCCTTGTTTCTTGAAGAGCTCGCGAAAGACATTCTGCATCTTGGTATCCGATTCCACGATCATCACCTTACGAGGCTGACCGTTGGCATCGTGCCCTTCTTGAGGGCCAATGTCCAACTCCGCTACAGGCAGGTCGCGATTTTCGCGGACCCGCTTGCTAGCCAACTTCAGATCGGCCAACATCTCTCCCGGAGTTTGATAACGACGCTCGGGAATCAGCTCCATTGCTTTGTTGACGACTCGCACCAAAGCTAGGGGGAGATTGGGATCAATCTCAGAAATTGGGCGGATATGGAGAAATCGTGATTTGTCCAGCCGCTTGGTGCGGTCACGATTCTCGGACATGGGAGACTGGCCGCACATGAGCTGGTAGAAGATGCATCCAGCGAAGAAGATGTCGCTCCGCAAATCATCTTTGCGAACATTGGTCGCCCGTTCGAGCCCGGCATAATCGATCGTCCGCGGGTTTACCGCTTCGCCTCCTTCGTCACCTCCCAAGCCAGCCAAGCCAAAATCGACTAGTTTGGCCACTCCATCACTTGAAACAATGACGTTGGACATTTTGAGGTCGCGGTGGGTGATACCGCGCTGGAAAGCATAACTCAACCCAGAGACCAACCCTTCGACGATGCGGGCAGCTTCGAGAGGTTCGAATTTACCACGCACCCGAAAGAAATCGCGCAAGTTATGTCCTTCAACAAAGTCCATCACGATATAGTGAATTTTTCCTTTAGAAAAAACCTCATGAATGGCCACGATATTGGGATGCTTGAGCTGCATCCCCAATTCCCCTTCACGACGGAAGAGGTCAGACTCGGCGGGAATTTCGCTTTTGCTCTTGCGAAGAACCTTTAGGGCGAACAGTTCGTTGGTTACTCGATGGGCTGCACGGTAGACACGAGCGAAGGTGCCAGCTCCAACCAGATAGAGAACCTTGTAGTCGCCGTAGACAAACCCGGTGCGGTAGCCTTGTTCAAGTCGTTCAAGCTGAAAATTGGTGAGCAGTCCCTGTCGCACAAGAAGTTGTTTGAATTGCTCGTAATCAAGATCCTGTGTGCCAAGCACATTCCAAACGCCACGCAATTCTTCTTGCGTGACAATGTTGACATCCAGCGCGCGTTGTGCCAGCTTTTCGGCAGTCTGATCAGTGACCATAGCGCGCAATCGCCCCAGTCCGGGTAATCCAGTCCGTATCGTCAGGTCCAGAGAAGTTGATGTGGCAGGCCCAATTCACGAGTTTCCGCCCGCCAATCAGTAACAACCTGCGACAGCCGGCGCCAAAAGCACTTGCTGTCTTGTCAACCTGGAAAAGCTTCTTGCACACGAATCAAACTGCTCAGAACTACCGACTATTCCACCATGTAGGGGGGGACTGTGAAATTTTACTTAAGATCTAAATCCAACCCTAATTCTACCAGATTTGAAGGGACTAGCATATCGTCACGAAGATGGGGCAGCCGGTCCTGTAGCTGAGATATAGGTCTACCAGCAAGGCAAAACCCAAGGATATCTTGCTATTCCTGGGAGATTCTGCCTGGATTAGTTCTCGAACTCCTCGAGTTTTGCGTGATAGTCGTCCCTTTCACGTCGGGTGGCTTCGAGGTCGAACATCAGGTATTTCATGTCCAATCGGAGTTGGCCCAGGGCATCTTGGACTAAAGTGAGAATCCGCCGCCGCCGGCATGTGCTTTCGATCACGGCGTCAATCAGCGGAGCCAATTGAACCGCCTGTTCAGAGGGGAGATTACTGATCGCCTCGGCGAGCCTTTGCAGATCGGCTGGTACGGTTTCGACCGTCGATAGGGAGGGGTTCTGGATGCTGCTCATGTTCTGTCTCCGAAGAAAAGGGGGGGTTGAGTTGTCATTGAGCAGAGCGCATACCAATGCCGAAGCACCTGGCGCAGGTATCGACGCAAACTATTAACCTCAATACACTTACGGCACAAAAAGCTCCCCCTCGATGATTCCTGACAGGCAGACTGCACGTTTATTTCTCGCTTCGGATTGAACTGGTAAATCAACGGAACTCCTGATACAAGCTGGACTTACAGCAAATAGTGGCTGATTCCATGGTGTTGGATTTCAGCAACACGGCGTCCTTGCGAGCCGACAGTTACACGCAAGAAACCGCTAGTCTCGGCCAGAATGGTGACTGAGTTCTGGAACATCCTCCAGAAGGAACCGATGCTCGTCTGAATTTTACCCAAATGATTCATCGAAGGCCACAATTTGGAATGCTCCGAGGCTGCATAGCTTGGCCTGACAAAGACTTCCAGCTTGCGTTGAGACTCGCGCCAAACACTTGGCTGCAGAGATCGATCTCTTGCTTGATCATCTCCTTCTCCATGCTAGGGTCGATATGCGGTGCTGAGCCGGCATTCCTGGACGAAATGGATAGCGATCAGCCCGTATTGCGACTGGTTGAAAAAACCGATTTTCGTGTGGTCAGCCAGTATGTCGAACGGGACGAGCATCTCACAGGTACGGGTGCCGAGGTTGTCAAACTGCAAGGTCCTGCCGGTGAAACCGCCATGCTATTGTTCGAACTCCCGAGCGCCCCGGTCATCGCTGAATTAGTCCTCGCGACTACGATCTCATGCAACCGGCCAGGTGTGCAGATAGCCGCCCAGGTTGTTCTTCCCCGCAGCGTCGATCCTCAAACTGGTCGCAGCCGAGAGGTAATTTTGCGGGGCAGCAATTTAAGCACAGGGGTCCCTGGCGAACAAATTGTCCTCGCGAATCTGCCTCAGCTATTGGATAGACAGACTCGCATAGCTCGAATTCGGTCGGAGGCTCGGATTGACCCACGCGAAGCCTATGTTCGCCAACTCGTATTTCTCATTCCCGGAGGCACCGGCATAACCGAAATCGTAGTGGACCGGGTTGAGTTAGATGGAATCTTTATCGATCGCCATGATGATCCCGCCGTCACTCCAGCAGGAGCAGAATCGATTCTTGTTGAACCTGAAATCGAGCCTGCGACAGACCAAGCCAATGCGAGTCCTCAGGAAAAACTCACTCGACGAAGCACTGCCCATTCTCCCTCACAGATACAACGAATCATTCGTTGGCAAGGTGAGCCTTTTGAGTATCTCAAGAGTTTAGGGTTCAATACAATCTGGCTTGCGCGACCGGCGACAGCAGTTGAACGCAAAGAGGCCCATCGCCTCGATCTAGCGATCGTGTGCCCTCCACCTCCCTCCGATCTTCTGGCCAGAGAACTTCGAGACCAATCGTGGGACTATGTCCTGGCGTGGGATCTAGGAAGTCTTGTCGCAGCCGATGATCTGGACCAGGTTATTCGCTTAAAACAACTTATTCGCCAGCATGACCCCGTCACCTCGCGGACGACTGTGATGACCTGTGAGCAATTGACGCGTGATGTGAGTCGGGCAACGGATGCTCTTTTGCTCGGGCGTGACATCTTGGGCACAGATCTGACGTTGCGGGACTATGTAACCTGGCTGGGCCAACGCCAGCGACTGGCAAGACCAGGAACTCCCTTGTGGACGATGGTACCCTCGCAAATTAGCCTGCAGCGGGCTCATCAAATTGAGGCACTTCAGGGGTCCAGTATTCAGGTTCCACCCGCAGGTGCATCTTACGAGCAACTTGCCGCGATCACTTCGGCGGCCATGAGTATCCGCAGCCGAGACTTCTTTTTTGAATCGCAATCTTCTCTCACCGCTCCCGACCCACACACTCGCCAAAGGGCGCGCAACTTGGAATTAATGAATCTGCGGCTACGACTACTCACCCCCTGGCTCGCTGCAGGCAAGGTGGCTGGTGTTGTTCGCGGCACGCCCCCCGTGGTGTCGGCGGTTATGTTGCAAGCCGAGCGGAGCCATCTGCTGATGCCCATGGGATGGTCGCGAAATTTCCGCTCTCAACAAGAATCCCAAGTATCTGGGCCTGTTTCGTTCATTGTGCCGGGAGTAGCCGAGTCAGCCGACGTGTATTTGCTATCACTGGCAGGTGCTGAACGGGTACGCCACGAACGGGTAACTGGTGGCATAAAAATCTCGGTCGACTCGCTTCCACCTGACGGCCTGATCATGCTCACCAGCGATCCGCAAGCATTCTCGCATGTTTCCCAGTTCTTGCGTAGCATCGCCGGTCGCGCTGCGCAACTCCGCCACGACATTGTTACCCAGCGAATGCAGGAACTTGTCGAAGTCGGCAAAGAGGAGAATCTCGATGAGACCAGCATCGTGAAACCGTTGTTGTCTCGTGCGGAAGGCGAATTACTTGCTTGCGGTATGGATCTCAAGCGTGGATTTGCGGAGCAGTCCTATCGGCGGACGCAAAACATCGAGCGAACTCTTTCGCAAATTGAGTACGTCTTGCGAAACCAGGGGCAACCCGGACAAGTCACGACTCCACTGATCTTCAGCGTCACGTCGATTGCAGCTGAAAGACGAATGCAGGATTCGCTCTCCCGCGCAACGGTTCAATCGGAGTTGCTTGCGGGAGGGGAATTTGAAGCCCTTCAACCGCTGCTCGACCAAGGCTGGCGACACAAACAACTACCATTATTAGGGATCACCTCTGCTGTGCGACTTTCGCCGGACGCCCCCTATTCCGGGTCGTATTGCCTGGAACTGGAAGCCAAGTCACTTGATCCCAGCCAGCCAATCTCTGTCGTTCCCACAGCACCAGTCTGGATTTCCTCGGCACCGATGAGGGTCAAAGCTGGAGAGATCGTGGAAATAATAGGGATGGCACGCGTCCCAGAAGAATTGATCGGCACAGTTGACGGCCTAGAAATCATTGATTCATTGGGAGGGCCGGGGATGGCCACGCGCATCCAAATTGCCCCAAGTTGGCAACCATTCCGTATTCTCCGATGCGTGCCCTCCGATACCAGTCTGACTGTTTCTCTGGCCCTTTCGGGTATAGGTAAAGCGCAGGTGGATAATTTGGTAGTGCGGAAGCTACAACTTCCTCGAGAGTTGGCAGGCAAGCCGGAGTCACTGGAAAGGCCACGACGATAACTTTACGCATGAAAACTTCCCTATTCGCCGGCTGCTATTCTCAATCTGATAATTGTTTTCTCTGCGATCTGCTGCCAAACTGAGTTGATGAAACGTCAAGCTGCGAAACTCCGCGATGATGCTCTGAGGATTTGGCATGCCGGCGTGGCGGCTGTGCAGCCATCAACCCTAATTCCAGATTATGTTGCAGTGGAGGGTCGCACACTATTATTGGGCAATCAAGAATTTGACCTCGGTTCCATCAATAACATTGCAGTCGTAGGTGCCGGCAAAGCGGGGGCTTCGTTGGCCGTCGCCCTAGAGAAAGCCCTAGGCGACCAAGTGCTACACGAGAAAAATGTAGCCGGCTGGGTGAATATCCCAGACGAGACTCTGCTGCCGGCCAAGTCGATTCATTTGCATCAGGCACGTCCTACGGGGGTGAACGAGCCCAGGGAAGCGGGAGCGTTCGGGACAGAAAGAATACTCGAAATAGTTGCAGACCTTGGTCCGGATGATTTGTGTATCTGCTTGCTCACAGGGGGAGGCTCGGCCCTTTTGCCAGCGCCTATTCAAGGATTATCCCTCGCAGAGAAATGTGAACTGATTCGTGAAATCTCGGCCAGCGGAGGAAATATTCACCAACTTAACGCTGTGCGACGCGAGTTGAGTCGAGTGAAAGGAGGAGGGCTGGCACGTGCCTGCCGGGCGGGTCAGTTGGTAACTCTTATTCTTTCGGATGTCTTAGGGGACGATCTCGAGACCATCGCATCAGGGCCGACCGTGCTCCGCAAATCGACTCCCGATCTAGCAATTCAAGTCTTGCACGACTTGGGAGTCCAAGATCAACCTGCGGCGCAGAAGGCAATTCTATTGCTTGAAAAGAAAGAGAAATTGGCACCATCATCCGATGTCACGCATCAATGTTCGGTATCGAATATCGTCATCGGCAACAACGCCACGGCGGTCGATGGGGCCGGTTGCGAAGCAGAGCGATTGGGCTATAGCCATGCGATGATATCTGCCAGCGAATCCGAAGGATCTGCAGAACAAGTTGCGGCGCATGTCGCCACCATGGCGCTCTCTATGCGAGGGCAAGAAGGTCCAGATTGCCTAATCTCTGGGGGGGAACCGACCGTCAAATTGTGTCCCTCAAGTGAGCGAGGACTAGGAGGACGCAACCAGCAACTCGCACTGGCGATGTTGGATGCAATCGCTGATTGGCGGGGACTCAGCCTCGTGGCGGGAGGCACAGATGGCGAAGATGGACCCACTGACGCCGCGGGAGCGATCGTGGACGAAGAAATCGCAGAGCGAGCGAACAAACTGGGATTAGAGCCAGCAGAGTTCCTCAGGCGCAATGACGCCTATCACTTCTTCGAAGCAGTGGGTGGCTTACTCAAAACTGGGCCGACGCAAACCAATGTCTGCGATCTGCGCGTAGTCACGGTTGCTCGCCAAGGTACAAGCGGTTGTTAGTCCCACCACCATTGGTCTGCCGGGAGGTCACCGAGCTTTATCTCAGCACGGGCGGCGGCGACTGACCCAGCTTCATCATCCAGGAGATTGTCGGCATCCATGGCTTGGCTGGCGTCAATCTGCACACCACCACCAACCGGGGTCGCTAAATGAGACCCCTTCCAGATACTATTCACTGCAGAGGCAACCTTCTCTGGTGCATTGTAAGTCTCCACAGGATATGCCTTTTCGTCCCCCAAGACGGAGAGATCCCAATCGGCCTGCCCGTAATAATCATTCTTCTGTATCAGGGCCGCGACGACCAACATGTCGATGCAGTTGCGAAGCTGTGCATAAACTGGATCACGCTCGGCCAATTGTCCATAGTGATCAGTAAAACCCTTGGTAAAGCGTTCGCTAGCTCGATTCTGTCTGCCGGCTTGTTGGCGCTGCCCACTGGAACTCACGACTTCATCTTCACCAATCAGTTTCACACCGTTACCAACCAATTC
Organism: Bythopirellula polymerisocia; assembly: GCF_007860015.1. Taxonomy (GTDB): domain Bacteria; phylum Planctomycetota; class Planctomycetia; order Pirellulales; family Lacipirellulaceae; genus Bythopirellula; species Bythopirellula polymerisocia. Next base: position 434,745 of record NZ_SJPS01000004.1, on the reverse strand, counting down.
GGCAGCGAGGCCATCTTCAGACGTACGAATCCGTTGATAGTCCGGCACAAACCACCAACGACACATCGCGTTACGAGCCATGGCACCGAAATTTGCCAGCGAGATGTAACTCCGAATTCGGGCGGCAGGTTCCTCCAGCCCGATACCGATGAGTTTCATGCGATAGTCGGCTTCGACCATGATGCGAGCAAAACGAGTCGTCGCGGGAATTCCACCTACAGTGACCAGTTGTAATCCAAGGCTTTCTTGCAGACCGTTGACTATGTACTGCTCGTCGCCAGGGCCAATTTGCCGACCGATTGAGCTGAGGAACTGTTGCATCCGAACTAGCCCTTCATCAGTTGCGTCAATCGAGCAATAAACAATCGGATTGGAATTCTTGCTTGGTGGGAATGTACGCAGCGCCACGATCAACTCTTCGAGTTCGAGAATAGGCTGTCCACTCTCGATGCCAACTAGGCGGCCAGCGTAGTCCTGCATCCAACCCTCGGCAGGACCAGCAATAACGATGTCCTTTGATTCTGGATAGTAAAACACATACTTGATGCGTGTGAGACCCGCGAGGCATTTCATGGCTTCATCAGGTCCATGCCCTTCGCTAATTGCTTGCTGAGTCAAACGGGCTAGTCGCGTGAGTGAAACCTTGCGCAGCTTGCTCGGTTTTGCAATATCAGCATCCAAAGAAGCCAAAGCTTGTGCGGCACGCTCACGGGAAAGAAATCCGTTGGGATCACCACTTGTGAGCCGCTGGAGCACACCATTGGCATCCACTGCCACGCCAGCAGCAATCAAGCCAGTACCATTGCCAGTACCTGTGCCTCCACCTGTGCCTCCACCTGTGCCTCCACCTGTACCTCCACCTGTGCCTCCACCTGTACCTCCGCCTGTACCTCCACCTGTACCCTGTCCATTGGAGATTTGCAGGCTGGCAGTTGCCAACAGCCCAAGAGCTAAGACGAGGGCAGAATAGATGCCTCGGCGAAATGAGTTCAACGATGTTCGCATGGGTACCTCAAAGCTATCAAGCGAAAGAGTCTGTTCCGAAGGATTTCAAGAGTCCCACTAGAGTCTCATCCCGAGCGACTACTAAAAGTCGGCGGAACAGGCAATTGGGGCCCACCTTTATCGTAATTGGGGATTCCGAGAGAAGCAAGGAATTGTAGCCCCCGAGTTTCTTTGGCAGATGCCCCCCCGGCGTTGAGCGGATCGAGAGTTTTTCTCGCTGAAATCGCCATATTCGGCCCTTTCGGCGTGTCCCCCCCAACCGCCAAACCATGCCAGGAATGTGGCGTAAACTCATCGCGAATGATGCTTTATGGCAACGCTTCGCCCTGCAGGCGTTAGATTTTATCAGTTAGATAATCCGTGCCGGGCTGGGCATTGAACCAGTGCAGCAACGGGTCGTACTGAGATTCAGATTCTCCATGGACAGACCACGCTTAATAAGTTCCACGCCAAAGCTAGTGCTCGCCCTTGCAGCACTCGTTGTTAGCGGCTGCGCTTGTCTGCCTCGCATCGACCCCTCAGGAGAACGATTTTTTATTTGGCCAAATCAGGAAGCAACCTCTGCGGTCCTAGCCGCTCCGGCGATAGGGAACCCCGTTGCTCCCCCTGTCTTCACCGATCCAGTATTTCCCCAGGCCACGATGCCCACTGCCAGTGCCGCAGCGGCTAGTACTTTCGGTGCCCCAGTTCAGCCTGGAAATACTGTCGCTCCAGAGACGCTTACCATTTCGCCTGAACGAGTGCTTGCGCCTATAGGCAGCGAAGTGATTTTGAAAGCGGGCATTTGCACGGATAGCAACTATCTGGTGACTGACCAAAAAATCGAGTGGCTTGTTGCACGGCAAAATGCCGGCGAAATCGTCGAACTGGGGGGTAAGGGGTACTGCCGCAATCCTCTCTTGCCGTGGAATAAACCGAAAAAAATAGATAACCAGTTTGGCATCGGTTACACCGCCAAGGTCCCGATGACGATAAACCGCGGCACGGAGGACCCCAGTGACGATGTCGAGATCGAGCCAGGCCACGCTTGGGCGAGTATCACTTCTCCCGTGGAAGGCTCCAGCCACGTGACGGCCGTGGCACCCGTGGTCGACGGCTGGCCCCAGCGCCGTGCTAGCGCTACTATCTATTGGGTCGACGTGCAGTGGACTTTCCCCGCTTCAAGCGTATCTGGAGGTTCCTCACGGATTCTTACCACCAACGTCCGTCGTCAATCAGACGGTACACCGCTGGAAGGTTGGCTTGTGCGTTACGAAGTAGCCGAAGGAGGCGGAGCACTTTCCGGGGGACAATCCGGTCAGGCAGTCGAAGTTCCTACCGGTGCCGATGGCAACGCGAGTATCGATGTCACACCGACTGGTGGAGCGGGGAATATGACCCGCATCAACATGCAGATTGTCCGACCAGCTCGGTTCGCTGGAAGCGATATGCCTCGCTTGGTAGTGGCAAACGGTGCGACTAATGTAGTTTGGGATGGCAGCAGCACTTATCTTCCACCGGCAGACGACCTCGGTACTCCTTCCCCCTCCTTTCCAACTCCCGGCAACGGAGAAACCACCCCAATCACACCAGCTGAACCTGCCGTGGTGCAACGACCCAACTTAGAATTGGAAGTCCAAGGAGAGCAAACTGGTCAGGTGGGAGGGGAAGCACGGTTTGAAGTAGTGATTCGCAATCGAGGCAATGCCGCCGCGACGGGAATTACAATTAACGATCGCTTTGACGAGGGTTTTCGCCATCCCAACGACAATTTGGGATCTCGCAATATCGACAAACCTCTCTCCATCACACTTGGCCCGGGGCAGTCACATACTGAGTACATCACCTTTGAAATCGTCCGCGCAGGGAACCTGTGCCACGATATAATAGTCCGTTGTCGGGAAGGGTCCGAAGCCTCAAAACGCGTATGCGTGGACGTGGTCCCATCTGCAACTCAAGCGAACTCGGGTTTGGAAGTCCGCAAGGACGGAGTAAGGCAAGTCATGGTAGGAAAAACAACACTATTCACGCTATCGGTAAAGAACACAGGTGCTGTTCCCCTCTCGAATGTACAAGTATTAGACGAATATGACAGTGTCTTCCTGGCGAAGCCGCTCACACCCAACTTCAGGGAGATCCCTAATTCCGGCAACAAACCAACCTTTCTTTGGCAAATCCCTCGCTTGGAAGTAGGTGCAACTGAGCGTTTCGAGGTGGAGTGTGTTGGTCAGGCCAGAAAGCAGCGGGCTTGTAGCATAGCTCAAGTCGAGGCTGACGGAGGGCCTGGAATTGGCATGGTTCCTAGTGCGGACGACCATTGTCTCGAGATCGTTGACGCTCGCAATCCAGAAACGGGCGGCACGGCCGATGTCGTTCCTCCCGCTGGTTCTGCTGGGGGCTTACGACTTTCGATCTCGCCTTACAACAAGAAACCACTTGCAGGCAGCCGCGCAACGTATCAATTCTTTGTCGAGAATAGCACAAACAACACGGACGAGCAGATACAACTGCGTGTGTTGTTCCCTCCAGAGATAATCCCAGACATGGCCACGCTGCAGTCAGTTGTGGCTGGGCAACTCAATGGAAATGAACTAGGGTTCAATCCTGTCGCCAGTATCCGCGCCAATGAACGGCTAAGTTTTACTGTCACGACCTCAGTACTCAAGGCAGGTATCGTAAACATTACCGCCGAGGTGGTTAGCAAGAATTTTCCCCAAGGAATCCAAAAGACCGAGCAAGTAGAAATCGTTGGCTTCTAATTCGCTCGGGAAATGGCTTTTCCCTCATCCCTCAAAACCGCCTCCACCATGCCCCGCTTCGTCCTCCTTCGCCACGAATGCCCCAGTGAGTACAAGCCGAGCCATTGGGACCTGATGCTGGAGCTGGATGGTATGCTAGCAACCTGGGAGCTGCTTGAGTTGCCAGCAGCTTGGGCGGAAGCGTTGAATCTTGTTCATCGGGAAACCGGCTCCCAGATTACCGCCACCCGGCTGCCCGAACATCGGCTCGCCTACCTCACCTACGAAGGTCCCCTCTCAGGCGGTCGGGGAACTGTGGCTTGCTGCGATAGGGGTAAACTAGATATCCGAGAACTGAGATCTGAGCGTATTCTCGTCGAACTCGAGGGCAAGTTTCTGCGATGCAGCGTGGAATTGGATAGCTCTGATACCGCTGGCCAGTGGCAGATGCGTTTATCCGATTCTCAGAAGTGATGCCGGGGGAATTGGGCAGAATACAAAGCCTTCGTAAAGGTGTGACTCAGGATAACTGCAAAGCCAGAAAACCCAAAGATATCATAGCCACAGAGAACACCGAGAGCAGTGAGAATTCCTTGTTATCTGTGCTCTGCGATCTCTGTGGCTATTTTTAATTGGCTAATTTGCGACTTTGCAATTCTCCTGAGGTGTGCCCGGGCTGGCGTTGACCAAGTTTGCCTATCCACTAGAATCTTACCTCTCTTAACGAATCGAGGCCCAACTCGCGCGCAGACCCATACTGATGCCCCAAGTGATGACAGAAAACTCCGAAAACCAGTCAGACAAATTCTCTCCCTTGGAGAGTAACCGCCGCGAGAAAATGGCTCGGCTCGTAGAGCTAGGAATTGACCCCTGGGGAGGACGATTCGACGACCGCACACTCATTGCGGAAATTCGCGCAGCTGCAGGTGACATCTTCTATCAGCTCGAAGATGGCACTTCGCTGCCGCTTCCAGACTTCGAACAACAAAGTTCCGAGTTCAACTTTCGCCAGTGGAAGGCCGACCAGGGAAAAGGAAAAATCGTTGGGCCACGTGTGCGTGCGGCTGGCAGGATTGTGCTCCATCGCGACAAGGGGAAACTGCACTTCATCGACATCCGCGATATGACGGGCCAGATTCAACTGATGGTCGGCCAGAAACAAGTAGGAGACGATTGGAAGGTCGTTGAACTACTAGACTTGGGAGACCTCATCGGCGTCGATGGTGATCTGGTGCGGTCCAATACGGGAGAGCTTTCTATTGCTGCCGAGCGGATCCATTTTCTCACGAAGTCGATTGAGACCCCTCCCGATAAGCATGGCGGCTTACAAGATGTTGAGCTTCGTCAGCGGCAACGCTATCTCGACTTGACTTACACCGAGGGAGTACTCGAGCGCTTCTTGAACCGGACGAAAATCGTCCGCTCGATCCGGGAGACGCTTAATGGCCAGGGATTTGTCGAGGTGGAAGGGCCCACTCTTCACTCCATAGCCGGGGGTGCCGCTGCGCGGCCATTCTCCACGCACCATAACACGCTCGATATGGACCTCACGCTACGTATTGCGCTAGAACTGCACCTCAAGCGTCTGATGGTCGGCGGGATCGAGCGTGTCTATGAATTGGGCCGTGTTTATCGGAACGAGGGGATAAGTCCTAAGCACAATCCCGAGTTCACTATGCTTGAGGTCTATCAGGCATATGGAGACTATCGCTCAATGATGGACCTCACGGAGGCCTGCATCTGCAACGCGATCCAGGCCATCGGACAGCCTTTCATGTTGTCCTGGGGCGACAATACGATCGATTTCACCCCCCCGTTCGCCCGACGCACATACGCCGAGCTATTTGAAGAAGCTACAGGCATCGATACCGAATCCACGGCCGCTGAAGCAGCCATCGCCGGACTTGCGAAGGAGCTTCACATTGAGACAGTAGGTCGACACCCAGACGTGATTAAGAGCGATGTGTTTGAAGCAAAGGTCGAGGACGCCCTCGTGGGACCAATTTTTGTCATGGACTACCCGGCGAGCATCTGCCCTCTGACCAAGCGCAAGCGAGACAATCCGGCCATTGCCGAACGATTTGAGCTATTTATCCACGGAATGGAAGTTGCCAATGCCTATACGGAACTCAACGATCCTGACTTGCAGGAGGAGCTCTTCCGTACCCAGTTGGACGGCCTAAGCGAAGAAGACTCGATGGCCAAAATGGACACGGACTTTGTGCGTGCGCTCCGACACGGGATGCCCCCCGCAGGGGGATTAGGAATTGGCATCGATCGCTTGGTGATGCTGCTTACCAACACGCAAACAATCCGCGATGTGATTTTGTTCCCGCTTTTGAGATCTGAGAAATAACAACTAGATGCAGGGAGCTAACACTCCCCGCTCGCCTTGGACCACGGATGGTTTCCTATGTATAAGCTACTTCTCTGCTGGCGGTATCTGCGTACGCGCTATATTGCATTGGTCTGCATTGTGAGTGTGATGCTGGGAGTGGCGACGATGATCGTCGTCAATAGCGTCATGGCCGGTTTTACTCACGAAATGCAAGCCCGCATAAATGGCATGTTGGGGGACCTCATCTTTGAGAGCCGCTCAATGGATGGCGTGCTTGATGCTGACGCTCACATGCAAAAAATCAAGGGAATTGCAGGTGACTCTATTATCGGCATGAGTCCCACCGTACATGTGCCTGGCCTGATGTATATCGACATCAACGACCAATTGCTCACGCGTCAGATCACAATGGTGGGCATCGACGAAGCGACCTATTCAAGCGTAAGTGCATTTGGCGATTATTTGCAGCACCCCAAGAACCGAGAGCAACTTACTTTTTCGCTTCGGGAAGGTGGGTACGACACCTTTGACCATCAGCTTCCTGACCAAAGTGAGCAGCAGCCCCGCACCCAGATGGAGCAGGCCGGTTGGTGGTATCGCAAGCAGAAGGCCATGCTTAAGAAACAACGGCAATTAATTACCGCCTCACCCTCTACAGAATCGGAGCACAAGAATCCTTTCGGGGTTCCGGCGACTGATGAAGGGGAAGGCCGTGACTTTGACATGGCCACCGAGCAGCACGTCGGTATCGTCATGGGAATTGGTGTCTGTGGCTATCGTACTGCCGACGGCAGTGATCATTTCGTGGCCCTACCAGGTGATGATGTCCGTGTGAGTTTTCCAGCAGCCACGCTCCCACCCAAGGCAATCAATGAACATTACACGATCACGGATTTCTACGAGAGCAAAATGAGCGAATACGATTCCAGCTTCGTATTTGTCCCTCTGCGTGCACTGCAAAAAAGCCGTGGCATGATCGATCCAACTTCCGGCGTCGGTAAGTTTACTTCGATCCAGATCAAACTGGCTCCAGGTGCAAACGCCGAGTCAGTTCGTGACGCATTACAAAATGCCTTTCCTGCTCAGTTTTACATGGTCAGCACTTGGCGCGATAAGCAAGGTCCACTGCTTGCGGCCGTGAATATGGAGACGGCTGTGCTAAACGTTTTGCTATTCATGATTATTGCTGTCGCGGGTTTTGGTATTTTCGCAATCTTCCTGATGATCGTCGTAGAAAAAACCCGTGACATTGGGATCCTCAAGTCACTTGGAGCCTCGGGCAGCGGCGTGATGGGAATTTTCCTGGGTTATGGTTTGAGCCTTGGCATCGTCGGTTCGGGAGTCGGTCTGCTGCTAGGATTATCCTTCGTCGCAAACATCAATGAGATCGCGGATCTGTTAGGTCGAATTACAGGTCAGCCTGTGTTTGACCCCTCTGTGTATTACTTCTATAAGATCCCGACAATTGTCGCCCCCTTCACTGTTACTTGGATCTGTGTGGGGGCTGTATTGATTGCCGTCTTGGCCAGTGTGTTTCCTGCACTGCGGGCCGCAAATCTTCATCCTGTGAGGGCCTTGCGCTATGAGTAGTATCACAGATCCACGACAGGCAAGACCAGCCCTGCGACTCAGCGAGGGGACCTCTGCCCTGGCAACACAGCCTCTTCCTGCAAGAGTGCAAATCGCAACTCGGCAACTGTTTAAGAGCTACCAAAAGGGTTCGTTCGGCATCCCTGTGCTGCAGGGAATTGATTTGGAAATCTACGAAGGGGAGTTTCTCGCCATCGTCGGGTCAAGCGGATGCGGAAAGAGCACGCTGCTGCACCTGCTCGGTACTCTCGACAGGCCTGATGCGGGTGAGGTGCATTTCGATGGCCATCGGATCGACAATCTCCCCAGTGCCAGCCGCGATATTCTGAGAAACAAGCATTTTGGGATGATCTTTCAGTTCTACCACTTGCTCCCTGAACTGACGGCTCTGGAGAACGTGCTGGCCCCTGCTCTGATTGCCGAGAGTACTCTCGGATACTGGTTCCGGCGGGGCGAACATCGCCGTCGGGCGGCCGAACTGCTGGAACTCGTAGGCGTCTCGCACAGGATGAAGCACAAACCTCGAGAACTCTCAGGGGGCGAAATGCAGCGGGCTGCAATCGCGCGGGCCCTTCTTAACAAGCCACGGGTCTTGCTGGCGGATGAACCTACAGGAAACCTTGACCGATCCACCGGCAAGCAAATCATGAAAATTCTCGGCGAGTTGAACCAACAGGAAAAGCTCACTATAGTCATGGTGACCCACGACCCCTGGATCGCAGAGCAGGCCGACCGGACCGTAAAGCTGGTCGAAGGCCGCATCCAGGGAGCCTAACGGCGAACCCGACTGCTTCCTAGTCTGTCTCTGCTTGAATCATTCCGTACTCCCCTATCCGAAGTCTGCAATTTCTTTATGTCTCGACAAATCTATATCAACGGCGCATTTGTCCCTCAAGAAGAGGCCAAGATAAGCGTATTCGACCATGGACTCCTCTATGGCGATGGAGTGTTCGAGGGACTTCGGAGTTATGGAGGCAAAATCTTCCGCCTGGAGCAGCACATTCGGCGGCTCTATGAATCAGCCCGAGCTATCTGCTTGGAAATACCGCTCTCGCAAAATCAGATGTGCCAGGCGGTCAGCGAATCGGTCAAGAAAAATGGCCTCTCCGATGGCTACGTCCGAGCGCTAGTGACCCGCGGTGCTGGCACCCTAGGACTCGATCCCAATCGCTGTAGCAATCCCCAGGTGATTATCATTGCCGACACGATCGCGCTCTACCCTCAAGAACTTTACGACAACGGCTTGGAGATCATAACCACCAGCATAAGCCGCAACCACCCCTCGGCACTCAGCCCAAGAATCAAGTCGCTCAACTATCTCAACAACATTTTGGCAAAGATCGAAGGCCTCAAGGCAGGCTGCATTGAGGCCCTGATGCTTAACCATAAGGGCGAAGTCGCCGAATGCACAGGGGACAATATTTTTCTGGTGCGGGATGAGGTACTCACCACACCACCACTAGATGCCGGGATTCTCGCCGGGATCACTCGCGAAGCGGTCATCGAATTGGCCCGAGCTGCCGGGACAGAAGTTCAAGAAATCTCGCTGACCAAGCACGATGTCTACGTGGCCGATGAATGTTTTCTCACAGGTACCGCCGCCGAAGTGATCCCTGTGGTCAAGGTCGATGATCGGCCCATCGGCACCGGCAAGCCGGGGCCAGTGACCAAGGACCTCACAGATCGGTTCCACAAGCTGGCACGGTCGTAGTCAACACACAACGATGCCCAGGGATTGCAATCCCTGGGCATTGTTGTGGCTCACTCCACCCGCCAGTCGGCCAGATGAATCTCCACCGAAGTGCGGCCACGGAAGTTGTTGATAACCGGGCGGAAGGCAATCGACATAGGGCCCTCGATACCGGCAAGTTCCGATTCCCAATCGCCACCGCCGAAGGCCACGGCCCGCATCTTGATGCCATATTGGTCAAACATCATAGACAGATGCCGCCCCGTCGATCCTATCCGCTTGGGTGCGCCTGAGAGTCGCACCTCGGTCGCGCAGAGCATCGGGGCAGAGTTGCCTTGCCCAAATGGGGCCAAACTCTCTATCTGTTCGACCGTATGTCGAGTGAGCATCTGTAACGACGCCTCTGCATCGACAAGTAAATCTTCTTGCTTGTGCCCTTCGTTGAGCTGCTCCGCGGCGATCTGGCAGAACGCCTTGCGAAACGCGGCAATGTTGTCAGGGGCAATCCGCAGGCCGGCTGCTGCTGCGTGGCCGCCATGGCTTTCCAGCAAGTGCCCACACTCGGCGAGCGCCTCATGCAAGTTGAAGCCGGGCACACTCCGTGCAGAGCCGATCCCTGGTTTCACGCCGAGCGGATCATTGGCGATCATCACCACGGGACAAGAATGCTTTTCGGCCAGCCTGCCTGCCACAATGCCGATCACGCCCGCGTGCCAGTCGTGGTCGGCCAGCACCAAGGCCGGGGCTTGGTCAGGATCGCCATGGGTACGGGCCTGCTTAGCGGCTGCACGAGCCATCGAGCGTTCAAGAGTTTGTCGCTGGAGGTTCAATTCTTCCATGTACTGGGCAATTGTATCGGCCCTTTGAGGGCTTTCGGTGGTCAATAGTTCGATGGCCAATTCCGCCTGGCCCAATCGTCCAGCGGCGTTGAGCCGAGGCCCAATGGAATATCCCAAGTCATCCCCCGCGAGATGTGATTTCCCGTGAAGTTTTGTCGATCGCAGCAAGGCAGCTATGCCGATGTTTGGTTCGGATTTCAGACAGCCTAAGCCGTAGCGGACCAAGATACGATTTTCGTCGACCAAAGGCACCACATCGGCCACGGTTCCAATGGCAGCCAGCCCAACCGCTTGAAGCAGAAAACTCCGCAGCCGATCGGTGACCTTTTGCCCCTCGCTGGCAAATTGGCAAACGGCCCAAGCGACTTTGAATGCGACCGCCGCACCGCACAATCCAGCGAAAGGATAGTCGCCGCCCGGCAGCCCCGGATGGACAATCGCGGCCGCTGGTGGGAGCTGATCGGCCATCTGATGATGATCGGTGATAATAAGTGTGAGACCCAAGTCGCGGGCATGTTGGGCCTCAGCAACGCTGGCGACGCCGCAATCGACCGTGATGACCAGTTTCGAACCTTGGCTGGCGATTTTATCCAGGGCTTCGACATTCAAGCTGTAGCCTTCATCGATCCGATGCGGCACGTAATAGTCGACATCCGCATGCAGCAACTTCAGACAGCGAAAGAGAATCGCAGTAGCTGTCATCCCATCGGCATCGTAGTCGCCGTAAATGGTGATCTTGTCGCCAGACTGAATGGCTGCGTATATGATCTCGGCAGCCTGCGTGGCACCTGGTAGCAGCGCAGGATCGCGTAGCCCATTGAGCTTGGGATCGAGAAATTGCCGAGCAACATCCGGATCGCTGATACCACGAGAGAGTAGCAATTGGGCAACCACGGCCGGGATGCCCGCTGACTGCTGCAAGGCAGCAACGCAGTCAGCATCATAGTTGGCAATTCGCCAGCGTTTGGGCATGTCGTCCGTGAATCAGAAGCAGAAGTCCGTGGTGAAAAATCGCGCCGACTACGGCTATTTTTTCTTCTCAGTGTGGACGGTGTGGCGGCGCAAGCGAGGAGAGTACTTTTTCAGCTTTAATTTCTCGCCTCCGAGCTTACGGCGGATCGTGTAGTTATAGTCGCCCGTCTCTTCACAAACCAAAAAGACGGTCTCGACCTTTTTCTTGCGTTTACCAGATTTCTTAGCCATCGTATCTTCTCAAATCGAGTCTATAACACGCCCGCCAGGATTCCTACGTGCGGGGGTGTCGAACAAGTGCGAAACAGCAGATTCTAGGCTTTTTTATCCGTTGCATCCAGTGGTTAATCAGAGGATTATTTTGCCGGGTAACGGAACCCGATAAGGGGTTATACTTGAAGATGCGGGAAGCAGTGAGTTTCGGAAGCTTACGCATTCAGCTGGACAAGCTCAAATCCGGAGGCTTACGCGTCCGGCTCACCGTGACAGAGACCAAGGCCGACCCACGTGAATCCTTCGCACGCCGACAATTCATCGCTCGTCGCCAGTTCGGCTCCTATCGTGCCGCTTGTGGAAAATCCGACCCATACTTCCCCCGAGGCTTCCTCTCGCACCTCTTCCAATGGTTCAGAAAGTTCTCGATCTCACCCCCTCAAATCGGTCAAGGGCTGGTTCCTCGACTGGATATCCGACAGCGAATCCTGCTCTTGGCTGGCCAGCGGCGTTACCCATCTGGCCATCGTAATTGCTTTGTCCCTGATCGTTATTACACATCGAGGCAGCGGACCAGACTGGACCCTGGAAGGGACGGCAACAAACGAGTTACCGCAAGAATTGGATATTGAGTTGAACCAATTGCCTTCAGTGGGTGATGATCTGGAGAATGAAAGCTCGGCACCAACAGCCATGGGGATTCCTGATTTGCAATTCGGCACTACCTCGGTCGACATTACCCAGCCATTGATCGCTCCCATGGCAACTGCCTCGGTCGATGCCTTGGCTACAGAGATGGTGGACATCGGCAATCCCTTGGCGTCCGCTGGAGGTGGTCTTGAAGGCCGTAACCTCGAAAACCGACGTAGCATTGCCCTTTCAGGCGGTGGTTCGGAATCGAGTGAAGCTGCCGTCGAAGCGGGTCTTAAATGGCTGGCAGCTCATCAGCTCGAAGATGGGAGCTGGTCCTTTCTTCTCGATGAAGAGCACTGCCCCCAATGTGCCGGCAAGTGTCGTAATCCAGGAGTTCTTGATTCGAGTACCGGCGCCACGGGACTGGCCCTGTTGTGTTTTCTTGGTGCCGGTTACACACAACACGAAGGACCCTACCAGGAAGTGGTCGCAAATGGTCTGTACTTTCTGATTAACAGGATGATGCTCACTCCCGATGGAGGAGACCTGCGAGACGTCACGGAACTCACTCTGCCGTTCGCCGACCGCATGTCTATTCGCAAACGGGGCGACATGTACTCCCACGCCATTGCAACTCTGGCATTGAGCGAAGATTATGCCATGACCCGGGATCCTAATATTGCGGCTCCGGCGCAAGATGCAATCGATTTTATCGTCAGCGCCCAACATGCATTAGGAGGATGGCGGTATGAACCTCGACAGCCTGGAGACTTATCCGTAACCGGTTGGCAGCTGATGGCCCTCAAAAGCGGTGTCCTGGGAAGGCTCGATATACCTAGGCACGTGTGGTATCGAGCGGCTGAATTCCTAGATAGTGTCGAGGCGGAGAAAGGGGCCGCCTACGGCTACCAGCAGCCCTCCACCACGCGACCTGCGATGAGCTCAGTGGGTCTGTATGGGCGTATGATGATCGGCTGGCCGCAGGATCATCCCCCGCTGCTAAAGGGGGCAGCTGCCCTCGCCAAGGAGGATCCCCGCAAGTCGAATATGTACTTCAATTACTATACCAGCCAGGTGCTCCACCATGTGGGAGGATCCGGCTGGCGTAGATGGAATCCGCGGATGCGCAACTATCTGGTGCAATCCCAATCCGACTCAGGTCATGAAAACGGAAGTTGGTACTTCGATGAAGCCTGGAGCGACCGCGGCGGTCGACTCTATACAACGACGCTCGCAATTCTCACACTCGAGGTCTACTACCGCTATATGCCAATGTACCAGGCAGAGTTCGTGGAAGAGGCACCGTAGGTGGCATTCGAGCTGAGTCTCAACTCTCTTTCAGTTTAGCAATTTCTTCTTCTGCCCGAGCGATGTCGGCTTCGATTCGTGCCGGTTCATCGGGGTCATCGGGTTGTTGCTTGGCGGCGGCTAACAATACCTGTGACTGCGAAATCTTTTTTCGTAAGACTTCGATTCGTTTCTTGGCTTTTTTGTCCATCGTGCTTCCCTCTTTTGATGCAGTGTTTTTTACGTCGACAGCGAGATTGCCAACAATTCAATGGTAGTTGCGCAAGATGGCTGCGAGCACCAGAATGGTAAGACTTGCTGTCCAAGCCACATTAAGCCATTTGCCCATCTTCTGGCGGAACCGCTCAGCGGCAGCAGTCTTTCCGGCGAGAATAGCCGCCAGAAACATAACCAAAAGTCCTAGCAGAAACTTCACGCCGAAAAGAGCATGGTACGTTGGGGGTAGTGGCGTCCCGTCGAACTTGGCCGTTCGCAGGATCGTGATGAAATTATAGAGCCCGCTTGCCAGCAGCATCAGAGTGGCGATGCCGACCCACTTAGCCCAAACCTGGCGACGACCGGCAAAACAGGCATCCACTCCTTCAGGGGACAGGATGGATCGCTGATAGAATAACCCGCCAGCCAAGATGACTGCCCCCAATATATGTACTACTCTGAGAAAGACCTGCAATGCAAACGCACCGTCGAGTGTTGGCTGAGCCTGGCCAAAAACTGTCGAGCCGAATATGAGTGGTTCCATCTGACAAATTGACGTGAGCATGTGTGTCCTCCAGTAGTGGATGTTTTCCAATTCGTTTGTAATCGATAGTAATAATATTCTAATTCAGTCCCGCCAAAAACTCGGCATCACCAGCACCAGAACGGCAAACAACTCTAGTCGCCCCAGCATCATCAAGAGAGTGAACAGAATCTTTGATGAATCCGAGAAAGGAGCGTAGTTTCTGGTAGCACCCACGATTCCGAGGCCTGGACCAATGTTGTGAAGCGTGGCACAGACGGCAGTCCCGGAATCGATCAGCTTGTTATGTGCTGGGTGTCCTGCTTCGATCCATGTACGATCCAACTCGATCCACGTCAGTCCCAACCAACTCATCACGATTATCGCTCCAATGAGTCCTACATAGACGAGGATATTGCGAGGCAGATCGGGATCAGTCACTGCTTCGCCCGCCAACCGAATGTGTCGCACAACCGCAGGATGAAAGGACCGCTCAACCTCTCTACCCAAGATTTTTGTGTACAAGATGATCCGGATGACTTTCATGCCACCACCGGTACTCCCCGCACATCCGCCGACGAACATTAAGACCACCAGTAATCCTCTGCTAAAATTATTCCAAAGGTCGAAGTCTGCCGTGCAGAATCCTGTGGTTGTCATGATCGAGACCACCTGAAACAATCCGTCGCGAAAGGCCAGTTCAAATTCGGCACCCGCTGAGAGTTTATCCTGTCGGTCGAAGTCGTGCGACTCAAAGATTCCGACCACGATCACAAGTGCAGTAGCAATCGCAAGGATTCCCATGTAGGTACGCCACTCAGGATCCGTAATAAACTTTCTAAACTTACCCAGCGTAAGTAGATAGATCAGGGTGAAATTTGTGCCCGCCAGAATCATGAACACGATCACCGTATACTCGATTGTTTTGGAGTTAAAACCGCCGAGACTGGCATTTAAGGTACTAAAACCACCCGTGGCCATTGTTCCAAAGGCATGGCAAATCGCTTCAAACCAAGTCATTCCTTCCAGGCGAAGAATAATAGTTAAGATCAGGTTTAACGCGCAGTAAATCGCGGCAAAATTCCAGGCCGCATGTTGCATTCGTTCTTGGGAACCTTCTTTGCTGGGCCCTGGCATCTCAGCCCGCATCAGCGCCTTCCCCGCAGATCCCTGGCCCAGTATGGCCACAAAAAGCACAATGATACCCAGTCCTCCGAGAAAATGGGTACTCGAACGCCAAAACAATATGCACCGCGGCACCCACTGTTGGTTCTCAATGTCGGTAAGGACGGTTGCTCCTGTAGTGCTAAAACCGGACTGGCTCTCGAAAATGCTGTCCGCCAAGCCCATCGGAATCTCCTGGCCATCGATACTGGTATAGATGGTTTCACTGAAATAGTAGGGCAACCCACCCAACACGGTGGCGAGTACCCAACTAAGTCCAACTACTGCCATCGCTTCTTTCCGATAGAGAGTGTCGGAAACTTTGCCACCGGCCATTCGGAGAGATAATCCCACAATGCCGCAAACGCCCACGGTGAGCAATAAAGACCAGAACCCGCGGGTCTCGAACTCGCTTTGACCACCGATCTCTGGCCAAGCAGCCGAAATACTGAAGAGCATCGTCAAGCCGATAAGCCAGGCAATCACACTAAGTTGTCGGGCTACGATTCGGAGATTCATATTCAGTATTGGTGGAGTGGGTGAGTAAGTTAGTTAGTAGGTGATATGGGTGCCGTCTGGCTCGGTATGCCTGCCCACTTACTCACAATAGAACCGGATTGAATTAAGTGCGAGTGGGTGACGACCTTACCAAAGCACTAAAACACCTTCTCGATAGACTCAATCATCTCGTCTGCAATCAGTGCTATGACCGTGTCTCCTGGCATAAACTGATAGTCCCCTCCAGGCACCGCCGCGAAACCTTCTCGAATGACAGCCGCGATCAAAGTCTGTGAAGGAAGCCCTAAATTTGCCAGAACATGCTCGGTTGCAGGGGAACCCTCTTTAACATCGATTTCCAGGACGCTCAAGTTGCTTCCTTCGCTAAGCATTGTCTTAGAAACAATCGGTCCATTGGTCAAAAAGCCTAGAACCTGCTTTGCAACAACTTCACGAGGGCTCACGGCGTGATCGATTCCGAGTTTCCCGACCACATGAGCATAATCGGGGCGCCCCACCAATGCCATGATCGTATTGGCCCCAATATCGCGAGCCTCAACCGAAGCCATGATGTTGTCTTCATCATCTCCTGTGCAGGCAACAAACACGTCGGAAGCGGATACTCGCTCTTCTTCGAGAATTGCCCGACGAGTGGCATCCCGATTCACGACCGTAGTTTGCTTGAGATGGCTCGCCAGGAATTCGCATCGATCCCGGTCCAGCTCGATCAAAACTACGTTGTGGTGACCTCCTTCAAGCACATTAGCCAGATGATAGCCTGTCTCACCGCCACCCGCGATCACTACTCGCTGCTTCTGGTTGGTATCGCTGCAAAACAAGGACTTTACATCGTCTATCTCGTGCCGCGTGCCAATTATCGTGAGCCGATCGCCTAACTGAATCTTGTCCTCCGCACCAGCAATCCACGTTCTGCCATCTCGGCTTAGCGAACCTATGCGCACATTTTTCGATAGTTCCAACTCCTTGAGGGCTTTTCCAACCCCCTTCTTTTCCTTCGAGACCATCACTTCGTGGACTTCGAGCTCGCCTCGTGCCAGGCTCTCTACAACTACAGAACCAGGGTGGCGAATTCCCCGGGCTAGTTCCAGGGCGGTGAGATGTTCAAGGCTCAGCAAACGGTCGATACCGAAATGCCGACGGTAGTCGAACGTGCTCAAGTCGCGAAACACGGGGGCATAGACCCGTGCAACCGCTCGATTGGCCCCCATCGCTTTGGCCATGCTGGCAGAGACGATATTCACCTCGTCTAAGCCGGTCACTGCCAGGCAAAGATCAGCACTACCTACGCCCGCCTGGAATAAAATACTCGATTGCGAAGCGGACCCGGTGATCCCGCGCACGTCAAAATTTTCATTGATGTGGCGGATACGATCTGCGTTGGTATCAACAACCGTAACGCTATGACGATGCAGGCATAGCAGAGATGCGATTGATCTCCCAACGGTTCCTGCCCCCAAAACTACAATTCGCATTAGATAGAGCTTGGTTGAAATCGATGATACGGAGAAACTTATAGCCAGTGAACAAGCTATACGGGCCTGCTAGTCGGAATTATCTGCCTTGGAGGGACACAGGTCACCTCAATGACGCGAAAGCGATTCTAAGATGTCTGAGGCTTCAGCGAAAGGCGTTTCTCACTTGAGCCCCAGAATAGCCGCGAAGATATGAGCTCAATTAATAGCAGTCCAAGACCAAGACCACAAAGAAACCCCGCTCAAGTTGCAGGCCAGCACTTAATGGATAGAGGCGCGCGGTGAGCATTACTCGACAGGGTCATCACCTTCGATGGGAGTATCTGCTTCAGGCTCCGGCCTTTGGCCACTCCCCTCAACGCGACGCTTGTGCTCCGCAATATCATCAAAATACTTGCGTTCCTGATCGCTTGCTTCCACGATTTCCCACAAAGGAAAACTGGCGTCCACTTCTTCATCGCTAAGTCTCAAGTCCAATTGTTGCAGAATCTCGTTGTACTTGTCGACGTATTCCATGAGGTCGGAGCCTGTGGTCGAGTCGAACTCCAAACTGGGATGCGCATCGAGTACTTTTGCCCAGAGGTCGAAACTTTGTTCGTACAATCGTCGCGCTTCGAGCAGGTCAGCATCTTCCTTAAAGGCTTGATTCGCCGCATGGGCCAACTCGCGTGCGCGGAGAGCGTCTGAGGTTTGCTCAAAATCAGTTCGAGTTTTCCAATAGTCGTAATTGGATACTTGTCGGTTATTCTTGATCAGGAAAATTCGATCTTGAATCTCGGCAATTTGATTGGCGAGCTTATTAGCCTGAGCGGCCTTGTCGGGGTACTTTTTTGCGATTTGTTCTGCAATTTCCTGCATCGACACATCAAGTGAGGCATCCGCTTCTGCCGCCAAGCGTTGCTGTTCCTCGGTCCGGATGCTCTCCGGCACCGCCAATGCTGCGACCACCTCAGCGGGTAAATTGGCACGCTTTTCGGCGACGATCTCATCGCGAACACCGGGGGCGAGGTTTTGGAATTCACTTTCCAACTTTCTCGCAACTAACTCCTCGCGATTCAGATCAGCAAGTCGAATCAAACTGCCTCTCGAAGATTGCATTTCACGGTTGCCATAATCATTCCACAGCTTGCTGGCAGTTCTCCAAGCGGCACGCGCCTTCTCCTGGAAGACACCATCTTCTTCAATCGCTTCGGCATAGTTGATCTGAGACATCGCAGGTGCGGCGAAAAAAGTTGTCGGATTCTTTTGTCCGATGCTCTTCTTTTTATCGTCCACTACTGAGACTGAGTCTTCATATTCGCGACGCGAGACAAGCCAATTGTCTCTTTGCTCTGGCGGGGGCGGGTTGCCGTCGAAGAATCGATTATGAAAATCATCGTCTGCCTTAAACAGCCGGCGATACTCAACACGCTCATCGGCACGACCAATCTTATTGCCAATAAACCATCCCAGTTCCGAAATCAGGTGGGGATTGAACTGATTGTATTTCGTTCCCTCCTTCAAGAAATCGATTCCCCGAGTCACATAGCTGTACCGATCACGGACGTCATCCAACTCGACCGACACGTTGTAGGCCAGGTTCCACGCTTGGTACTTCCAAAAAGAGATGAAATAGGGTTGCAGCTTGGCAAGCTGCTCAAGGGTCGCCCGAAAATTGGTCCAATCTTCGCGTTTTTTGTAGTCGTTGGCTTTGTTCCATAAGATCGAGACCGCAATCCCGCGCAAGCCGAGAGTCGCCATCCGAATGGTCTCGCTGGCAGGATCGATTGCGCCGAGATTCGATTGGCCCAGACCCGCTTCCTGGCGCACAAGGGCAAGCTTGCCGCCATCGTCGTCCACAGTCGCCGGTGCACCCAAATACGAAATCGGGAATAGCAACACTGCCAACAACACCACGTAAATGATCTTGCGATAAAATGAATTATTTTCGGTCATCGGGCGACCTCACGTGTGCGGAACAAGAAGTAACCGAGTATCGACATCCCCACTACATAAGCCAAACACATCGTCAAATTTTGGAAGACAAGGTCCGCGGGCACATTGAAACCATAAGCCGCAAAATCCACCGTACTCAGTTTGGAAAAATCAGGTAGCACTTGGGCAAGTGACAACATGAGACTCTCATACACCCAGTCCACACCCTTTATGAGTCGAGTAACCGCACTGTCTTCGAGAGCACTAATCATGTTCATCTGCGTGATCAACCGATAAAACGACTCGATCGGACCACCACCGTACTGAGGTCCCTGGGCCACATCGACAAAAAACGGTCGAAAGAAACCTAGTACGATAAACGACACCGTAAACAACATAGCCACCGGGCCGCTTAAGAGGGTACTCGCCGCCACTCCAATGGCAATCACAATCACCATTTGCACCCAAATACTCAGGCACACTTTGACGTAATTCACCATCGGAGAGGCATCACGCATCCGGATATACATATCCGGCTGAGCAAAGCCGAAATACTGTCCTCGCTCTAAGCACTGTACGCGGATTTCCAGCTGACCGTTCGAGCTCACCAGATCTTTGTATAAATCCAATTCTGAATTATCCGTTCCAGTGAGCTTTCGGGGGATGGCACGCTCATCAATCTTGGCGTCTAGAGCCGCGAAGGGGATCAGGTCACTAGTGAGCCCCGTCTCGGGATTCCGTACTTGAATCGAACCTGTGATCGCCTTACCAATGGTTCCCTTGTGAGTACGGAAAACGCGGACGATCAAACCGATTGGTAGTCCCCCCTCCTCCTCGGAATTCAGAGCTTCACTAATCTTGTCAAAGGTCCAAATCGCGGTTGCCTGAGTGCTTCCATCGACAAAGCTGCGGTAGGTCCATTCACTCCCCACACTGATGCCACGCTCTTTGGGAACCCCCTGGCGATCGAGAAAAGTCAGCTTGCCCCACTGGGGCACTCTGGCCCGCATGATCCCGTCTGCTCCGAGGACCATTCCCTTTCCACCACGTTGGACAATCTTGTGAGTATGGCCAAAATTTCCCAAGGCGAAACCGTCGCCGTTCGTATCCAGCTCCACGTCGTGGCGATGATAATTTTCGAGTGTTGTCCGGCCATCTTTACCAATGTTCGCGCCATCAGCATCAGTGACATTTTTTAGGCTCACTTCATCGATGCCGTGGGTGTGATCCAGCGAGCGATTCACGAAGACATAGCTGCAAACGCCCATGATCGCCAACAAAATCGTCCCCACTGCTGTAAAACCGAGGATGCGACCGAGGACGATTTCTCCCAATCGCACCGGCTTGGTCACAATGGTGTAGATAGTCTTCGTTTTGAAATCATTCGGCAGACTAAACGCACTCAAAAGAAGGGCGATCCCTAACACGAGATAGGTGGTCGCCGTGAGTACAAAACTGATATAGAGCTTCGCCGGATCCTGGTGATTCTTTTTCAAGAACCAACTGGCGAATATCAGAATAATGAAGAACACCACCAAGGCCACAACCACGCGACGCCGCCACGCCTCTTTCATGGCCAACCCCGCCAGGGCCATCACGCGCCGGGGGGAGGTCTCGAAGAGCTCTCGCACCCCATTGGTGATCGTACGATAGACAATATCGCCGCCACGAAGCAGACCATGTCGGGCAGCCGCGATGACGTAACCCAGCATGAGTCCCAACAGCCCTAACCCAAGGGCGACCAACAAGAATCGCGGCAAAGCACCGATCGAACCGGCTCCGCCGCTCCACAGCCACTGAAAATAGGGCAAGATTTCGTGTTCAAGAACCATAGTCGAATAATGTCGGCAAGCCAGGGTTAGGAGGTCGAAAGAGTGGGATCTGACGCTGACCGGGGTGGCTAGGTGTCGCTGGTTACCGGTTCAACATTAGCTCGGCGACCAGGCCGCGCTTCGCTGTCTCGCACGATCGACAGGAACAATTCCTCTAGCGTCGTACTCGGGTTGTCCATTTCGATCAATTCACCTTGATGGCGAGAAATACAATCGCGAATCTCGGTCTGACATTCAGGCGAAAGGTTGCGGGCACGAATCTGTGTTACATCCGCCACGGTCAAAAGCGTATCTACTCGACCCAATTCCTTCAGTTCCCCTTGGTGCAAAATTGCAATGCGATCGCAAACGTCCTGCACGTCAGCCAACAAGTGGCTGCACATCACCACGGTCTTTCCCTCCCCCTTGAGCCGCAAGATCATGTCCTTCATCTCACGAGTACCAATGGGATCGAGACCACTGGTGGGTTCGTCGAGCAGAATCAACTCAGGGTCGTTGATAAGTGCCTGGGCCAACCCAATACGACGGGTCATGCCCTTGGAATACTCCTGCAATTGGCGCTTGCGAGCCTTGTCCAGCCCAACCATCTTGATCAATGCATCGACTCGCTCACGGCGGGTCTCGGCCGGCATATCAAAAAGTCGTCCGTAAAAATCCAGGGTCTCTTCCGCATTAAGAAACCGATAGAGATACGATTCTTCGGGAAGATATCCGATCCGCTCGTTCTTACTGACGTCGGTCGATCGCTTGCCAAAAACGATTGCCTCACCCTCGGTAGGAAATAGCAGCCCCAGGATGAGCTTGATCGTGGTGGTCTTCCCAGATCCATTGGGACCCAAGAGGCCAAACACTTCGCCACGTTGAATTTCCAAGTCCAATGGTTTCAGAGCTCGCACTTTCTGACGGCCCCAGAAATCACGGTACACCTTCGATAGTGCCCGCGTTTGAATAACTATGTCTTCGCTCATGGATTAGATCGTGGAAAATCAGGTCTGAGTAAAAATACAATAAATGCCACATTGGGCAATTAACACAGCTGGCGATAAACACAACAACTCAATCACGCATACGCCTCTACCAGCTGTACGGTTCGCAGAGGCACCAAAAACTCGGCAAGAACATCTCTTTATGCGCTATGTTACTTGCCTGCCATCCTTGTCGCAAAGCAAGTTGCCAGTATAAGTTACGACTAGCGGGCAAGCAACTACCGAGCTAAAAAGGCTGTTGTTTGCCTCCTCGATCGTTCTTCGATCTAGAAAGCGAGTCTGCGTGATGGCAGGACTGCGATCAGCTTGAAAATGCCACCTCAGCCCGCTAAGCTGCCTAGAAGGCCTTAGTCGGCAACAATTCTTCTAGATCGTTCGACTCTTCAAGCGAGTGGTGAAGGGGTAAACCCTCGATGTATATGCCCAGCGAGCATGTTGAAGTTAAACTCACCGACAACGTGGGCACGCTCATTCTCAATCGCCCAGACCACGGCAATGCCCTCTCACGCCGGATGGTTAGGCAACTCATTGAGGCGATCGAGGACCTCTATCGGGAAAAGCGGGTCCGCGCGATCATCCTCATTGGTGCGGGGGATACGTTTTGCGCAGGCAACGATCTGGAGGAAATCAGCGATGCTTGTTCGCTGCAACCTGATTGGGATTCGTCGCAAGAACGGTGGGGCGAAGACGCCGCTGACTTTCGTGAACTCATCGCCCGGATGCTGGAAACACCCAAACCAATTATCGCCGCCGTAAACGGAGCGGCGTTATCCCATGGTGCCGGACTCGTGTTGGCCTGCGACATTGTCGTCGGATGCGCTGAGAGTACGTTTGGGCTGCCTGATCCACGCCGCGGCATTGTAGCCGGGGTCGTCGCTCCGCTACTTTGCCACCGCCTAAGTGCGGGCCATGCTGCCCGACTTCTATTGACCTCGTCGATCATCGACGCCATAGAGGCGGCTCGCCTGGGTATTTTTCACGAACTTGTGGATGGGGACAAGGTCTGGGCTCGGGCGGTGGAACTGGGAAGAGAATGTGCCGAGGGTGCCCCCGAAGCCGTGCAGTTAACCAAACGAATTCTCAACGAAACTGTTGGTGAGCAACTGGATACACAGCTAACGGCTGGGGCCATTTTGCAAGCGACCTCCTTCACCACTGAGGCAGCCCAGGAAGGGATTGCCGCGTTTCTGGAAGAGCGCAAGCCCGAATGGAAATAGTCCCCCCATTTAAAATGTCTCACCAAGTTCAGCCTGCCCCGCTGGTGATGTGCGTTTTCGCACAGGGGCCGTCGGAACATCGCTTAACAAGCACACAAACTTTTTCTGCTGAACTTCTCTAGTGCCCGGATTGACTGGTTTCTCTCACTGGTACGCAACTTGCTGCCTATTGGCGCATTGTAGTGGCCGCATCCGGCAAGGACATAAGGAGATTAGCTATGAGACGATTCGTGCTGTTCGTAGCCCCACTGCTCATTGCAGGTAATCCAGCAGCGGGTCAGATTGCAGGAGAACCAGTCGTGGAGCCCTTCCCCACGACAGAAAGCCGTCCTTTTAATTTCTGGATGGACGTCAAGCTCAAGAAATCTCAGGAGATCTTTGCAGCATTAACGGAGGCCGACTATGAGACAATCACCGACTGCGCAAAGCAACTCCATACGCTTGGCGAGTTCGAAGGCTTTGTGCGCAAAGGAACACCAGGATATGTGACCCAGTTGCGATCGTTCCAATTTGCGGTAGCCGAGATCGAGAAGCAAGCCAAGCAGGAAAACATCGAGGGAGTTACCCTAGGGTTCCAGCAACTGACCCTCAGTTGCGTCCATTGTCATATTGCCTTGCGGCAAGAGAGTGCAGCAACAGGGAGCATTCCCGCCTCGCACGAACCTCAGCAGAACTCGCACGATCCTCAGCAAAAATAGTTACCCAACTTCTACTCCACGAGCACGAAGTCCATCTGCCGCGTCGCGCTCGGGAGTTGTTCCTTTCGTTGCTGCGCTGCCGAAAACTGATTAACGGTAGCCCTGCGGCTGATTAAGGAATGACTCAAGGTGAACTCACCGATTTCGACAGCAGGAATTGTTCGCTGGTCTCGGAATTAAGGGGAACATCATGGGCCTTGAAAGAACAGGAGGAAACGGAGACAACAGAGATTTGTATAGCTTAATCTTCCGTCCTACTTGTTATTCCCTCCGTTGTCTCCCTTTCCTCCTGTTCAAATCAATCCCAGAGGGGCACCCACACTGCCGAAGTTACTATTGAATCGTTCCTATGTACTTTGAGAACAGTTATTGTTTATCAGACACATACTTCTTAATTACCTCTCGTAAATCCGCCATATCTCTGCCTGAATCCTTCAATAGTCTACCGGCCTGCGAATCCAAGGGAGTTTCTGGGGGAAGCTGCAATGCTCTCAATAAATATTTTGCCGGCACGCCGGACTCGGCTGAAATTTCTGCCAAAGACATGCGTCCGCGAATCCCTAAATCTTCCTCCGCATGTTCACTCTCAGTATCTGAGGACTGCAGATCAGCACGTGGAATTTGACTTGTCGATGTGACATAGGGTGCCGCCGCCATCACTACCAGCATGAGCATACCCATAGCGCCCAAAGCAAGGCGTGTACCAGAGTAGATATGGGCACCAGAAGGCTTGAAGAGGCAGAGAATCCACTTCCAGTGCAGCAGGAGATGCACGGCCAAGATAGCCATAATTGACAATGACAACCAGTAATGAATATCACCCCATTCGTGGCGCGTGAGCCCCCACAGGAGTGTCACCGATTTTTCCCCCGCACCGTGTCCCATGCCCAGCATTTCCCTGCCGCCGCTCCCGGGAGGAAGCTGAAAACTCAACAGCAGACCTGTGGACGAAAGCAACACAAACGCGACAAGCGCAAGTCCATCGACCAGCGCGTTCCAGTGGATGCGTTTCACGGGATACCTCTCTCTACTCAGCTAGTCAAAATGCAAAACTCCATTCTGTTACAGAGTGCAATTCGGATGCCTAGCGGGAAAGACCCCAAAAACCGCAGAGAATGGCCTCAAGATGAGCGTTTTGATGCGCTCAAGCGCCCCCACGGCACAAACCACCGAGCCGACTACGCTACATCAAAAGCATAGATGCAGGTGTGGTGATACGTCTCGCCGGGCCGTAGAACTGAGGTCGGAAAAGTCGGTTGGTTCGGCGCGTCGGGAAAATTTTGCGTTTCTAAGCAGAACGATCCATATTTATGGTACGGCTTTCCTCCCTTACCCGGCTGACCGCTAAGCCCGTTGGCCGTATAAAGCTGCACCCCTGGTTGATCGGTTGAGACACGGAGCATGCGACCACTCTCGGGTTCATAGACCTCGGCAATTTCTCGGAGGGTTCCCCACTCGCCATTGAGGACGTAATTGTTATCGTAGCCACCGGCTGCTTCGATCTGGTCGCCAATCCTGTGTCGACAACGGAAGTCCAAGGGAGTCCCAGCGACCTCCACCAGGTTACCTGTTGGGATCGACTCTTCATCGACCTCGGTGACCCGGTCGGCATCGATTTTCAATTCATGGTCCAGCACACTAGGATTGCCGTGACCCGCGAGATTGAAATAGCTGTGGTTCGTAAGATTGATGATCGTAGGCTTGTCGGTAGTCGCCTCGTAATCGATGCGCAAAGCGTTCTCATCGGTCAAGGTATAGGTCACTAGGGTGGTCAGCGTGCCGGGAAATCCTTCTTCTCCATCAGGACTCTCATAGCGGAAGCGGACCCCCAGGGAGTCACGCAGTTGTTCGGCCTCCCAAGTGACCTTATCAAGACTCCTCAGCACCCCACCGTGCAAATGATTGGGGCCAATATTGATCGCCAGTTGATATTCGACCCCATCGAGCGTAAATCTGCCTCGTTTGATGCGGTTGGCAAATCGCCCGGTAACGCACCCAAAATGGTGGTTGGCACCTGATTCGTAACCTGCCAGATCATCGAATCCTAAGACGACATCCACCAATTTCCCGTTGCGGTCGGGGACATGCAGTTCAGTCAGGGTTGCCCCCCGCGTAATCCAGCGGGCAGTCATCCCCTGGGAATTGGTGACGACATACATCTTACAAGACCTCCAGCATTGGCATGCGAATCAGGTAGAATCACGGATTATGCCCAACGGCAAGACAGCTGACAAGCGACGCTTGCGCGCCCTTGAGCTTCATTCGGTGTTCGTTAACATACAAGAACAACCCGTAAACATCGGAGAATCCCTTGTCAGCGACTCCTACTAACAAACAGCAATCCCCCCCAGGGACAGCACACCTGCGTATTGGCGTCGATCTGGGTGGCAATGACGTCAAACTGGGGGCCACCGATCTCACTGCCCAAGAAATACTCCTCGCTGAGTTGGTCAAGAAGCCCAGCCTTACCCAAGATGGCCCGCAACGAACGATTAGTCAGATCATCGACGGGATCCAAGAGGTGCTTGAGCAACTCATGGCAGACTGGAGCGACGTGGCCGACATCGCCGTCACGGTCCCCTGCCCATGTTCGCACGATGGTCTCATTCTCAATGTCCCCAATCTTGGTACTCCCGAGACAAAACACCTCTGGGAAGTTCCCTTTGGCGACCTGCTCTCCGCGGAAGTGAGCCAAATTGCTGGCACTGAAATCCCCGTATTCGCGTGCAACGATGCCAACGCAGCCGGGCAAGACGAAGACTTCGAACGCTTTGGCAGGAGTTCCGATCCGCGCACGACGGTCTTCATTACCACCGGAACGGGACTCGGCGGTTGTGTGATTTCGAATGGGGGCGTCTTTTTCGGACTAGGTCAAGCGGGAGAACTTGGCCATATGAAGATTGCGATTCCCGCAGTATTCGCCGAGCGGTTCGCCGCCGACCCCCATCCTCAGTGTGGGTGTGGAGCAAAAGGTTGCGTCGAATCGCGGGCCTCGCTCTCCGGGCTGATTCGCCGCCTGGGCTGGGCACTCACCAAGAACGGTAAGCAGTTCATCCAACAAGACTTAGCGCAACGTGGCCAGCGAATTGACGCTGAAGTCTTTGCCACCTTGAATCAACTCTCTCAAGAAAATGTCAAACAAGCTGCCTACAACGTTCGCACCTTTGCCGACGACCGGCAAGACGCGTTCTGCCGCTGGCTCCTGGACGATTGGGCCATCATGCTGGGGGCTTTGTTCGCTTCGGTGGCTCCTGTGTTGCACCCCAATCTGTTCATCATCGGCGGCGGCATGACCGAGATGTCTGAGAGTGCCCGCGACTGGTTCCTCACCGTGGTGCGTGAGTCCTATGCCCAAATCAACCAGCAAAGCTGTTTCGACAGCCAACCGGGCAACTGCGAAATCGACTGGAGCGTCAGCCGCGACCAAGGCTGGCGCGGGGCGATCCTGATGGGTATGCGTGCCGCAGGCAATTAGCGGATTTTATTTTCCCTCGTCAGTACTCTCAGGTTCTGGCCGTAAAGGGCAGAAAAAGAAATGGAACGCGGATGAACGCGGATTAGGCGGATTTACACAGATGAGAGTGAAAGTTTCGAGTCACGAGTTGTGAGTTGTGATTAACTCGTAGCTCGCATCTCGTAACCCACGCCTTCTTCCCTAACCCCCAGATCCCAGCCCCTCTCCTGGTATTCGTTGTTTACAGATTTTGAACAGGAGGGGACTGAGAGAACGGAGGTGGAGGAGAGTAGTTTGGAGGTGCGGCCCTGAGCTTCCAGCCTTGGCGCATGAAAAAGCCCGCGAATGCTCGCGGGCTTTTCGTGGTAAGACATAGATTTTCAATCGACTCAGACTTCAGCAGTCTGCTTGGCAGCTTTGAGTCTCTTGCGGAGGTAACTACCACCCATGGCAGGATTAGGCGGAAAGCCTTATGGCATCTGTGGAGGCTGATCGGGTGTATAATCGGCTTAGACTAAGCGTCAGTTGCTCTCGCGATTTTGCTTCAGCTTCTTCCAACCAATTAGTCCCAATCCAACCAGACCTACACACAAAAACGAACTAGGTTCGGGTACCGCAGCGGTGGAATAGAACCCATCTGCAAACGAAAAACCGGTATGATTACTACCTGGTACACCACCAGGTCCATTTAAAGGGACAATACCGTAAGAACCCATGTCGACAAGGACTTGCCAATGAAGTGTGAAATCAGCTCCCGCAGAATTATCGGCAACCGCTCCAATGTCAGCAGAGAGCCCTAAAGATGTTGCATCGATCCATGGGGATGGGCCAAGACCACTGACAGTCATTGTGAATGTAATAGGGTAGTTCCCTGATGGTGGATCGCCAGTTCCTCCTGCACTCGTGTAGGGAGCCGAGACGCTCCACGTTGCAGTCGTCCCTGAGGACCCTACGTAGGACAAAGGATTCAATGAACCGCCATTGATCGTCGCAGCTAGCGGTCCGTAGTCCACTTGATTAAGACCAAAATAGAGTGCACTAAATGATC
This sequence comes from Bythopirellula polymerisocia, assembly GCF_007860015.1. Lineage (GTDB taxonomy): Bacteria > Planctomycetota > Planctomycetia > Pirellulales > Lacipirellulaceae > Bythopirellula > Bythopirellula polymerisocia. The sequence continues at coordinate 406,418 of NZ_SJPS01000004.1, read as the reverse complement.
CAGGGTTGAAACCTGAGTAGTCCCAAGTCGCAAGCGCTTCGGTCCCACTAACTCCTCCTGTGTTTACCCACGAATTGCCACCAGGCGCAGTCCCGGTTGGGCCAACCAGAACAGCAAACGCGGAAGACGAATAGCAAAGCAACATCGAAAAAGCAAATAGTCTTGTCGTGGTTTTCATAGCAAGTTTTCCTGAGAGTAGTCTATGGCAGATCAAAAATACAATTGTCCTTTACCATTCAGGCCGTTCGCAAATTAGCGAGCGACCACTCTAATAGCATTCACCTGAATAGCTGAGCACAGAAGAGTGAGATAAAACCCTATTTCTTTGATCCTGAATATAGAGGGGCAAGAGGCGAAATCAAGTAGTTTTTGAGAAAAAGATCAGTTATTGGACGAATAGGACGCACTTTTGGAAGTCTCTAGGAAGCAGATGGTCAAGCTCGGACACCATAGCACGAAATGTGCAAGTGCTTTGACCAAAACGACTTATCATGCGACAAGGTGGCTTAGGTGATACGCATCTGAATGTTCTTTTCTTGGGAGAATCACCTGTAATTTGTCGCTCTGAATGCCTTGGCGCTGCAGCTATAGCTTGGATCGTCAGGGTAAGTCGGTGGTTTTTCTGGATCCCGGTCCATCCCAAGGTGGGACTTCTAGTGATCCGTGCTTCATCCGCTCAATCCGCGTTTATCCGTGTTCTATTTATTGGTGTTCGTAGTTGAGAGATTTTGAACAGGAGGGGACTGAGTCAACAGAGGTGGAGGAGAATTGCCACAAGAAACACAAGAATGCACAAAAATATTAGAGGACGCGTCGGCTTGATTTTCTTTTTGTGACTTTTTGTGTTTTTCGTGGCTATTGCATTGATTGGAGTGGCCTGGAGACGAGGGCCTGTTCATCCAGCCTCGGCGCATGAAAAAGCCCGCGTCGAAACGCGGGCTTGGGAGTTATTCGCTTGGCTCGAGACGCTGCGCTCTCAGCTCTTGGCTTTATTCGCCATTCGCTTGCGGAGGTAGTTGCCGCCAATCACACTGCAGATCAAACCGCCAAAGAGGAATGCCGACGGTTCAGGGACGGCGTTTACGATGATTGCAGATTCACCCAGGAAGGTCGAACTTCCATCAAAGACTTGCAGGGCAAACGAGTATTGGCCAACCTCATTGGGATCGTAGGTTGCAGACGGAGGAGTGACGAACGAAGAAGCTGTACCCAAGAAGCCAAACGTCAAGTTTTGGCTGTCCTGAACGAGCGTGAAGGAGCCAGGTGTCCCACCCAACGCAACTATACCGGCGTTAATGTCCAAGTTACCCAGATCAGCAGAATCTGTGTTGACTGCTTTGTCGAAATCATAAAGAACATTGAATTGATAATCGGCAAACGTGCCACCACCACTAATATCCATGTAGTAGGCGAAGTTCCACAAGGATGCCCCAGCACTCACTCCAGTCGGGGCAGTGAAGGTTCCTGCACCATCATTGGGCAGATTAGGTCCAACAAAACGCTGATGCGCAGTCAAGCCTAGGGTTATGGTGTTCGAGCCATCGACGATCGTACTGATGGCCACGGCATCATTGGGGATACCAGAGCCACCAAAAGTTGCACCGGCCAGTGTGCCGAACGTGTCGTACGTGGGAACGACAACAACAGCCTGAGTAACAGATGCTAGACTCAAGACGAGTAACAACAGAGCAGGCGCACCAAATAGTTTTTTCATGAAAACTCCCTAATAGTATTAGAATTGCCAATCTCGCGGGCAGTACCCAGGTTATCAGAAATTCACACCTAGTCAATAATTTTCGCCCGATTTATTGGTTCTCTAGTCGTTAAACCGGAAGAACCTAGCCTCGATTCCCCGGATGATTTTCCCAGTTTTGACTCGCGACTTGTGCCAAGCCCTTGAAAACAAGGGATTTGACGCAATTCATGCCAAGCTGGCGGGGAAACCCCGCGGGTGACGCCAGTACGGATGATTTGCGGGTCAGTTTTGACAGCCGGTTGAAGCTGACCTTCTGCGGCAGCAAGGTCACCAGTGACGCTGGTCTGCTGGCCTACGGCGCACTGGATCGAGCGTAGGGGCTCACCAAGATGGGCAACGAGGTGACAACCGATTCACGCCTCGGCACGAACTAGCCGCACTTGGCCCGAAACCCATTGCAGCAGTCGAGCTACAGCCGCTTGGCGGGCTATGAAGATCTGAACGACGCCGAGCGGTTATACTGGGAGCTTCTCGTCGAACGATCTTTCTGGCAACTTAAGAGGGGGCTATGTTTCTGAAAGGTTGATCAGGGCCTCCACAGTCGATTAACTGCAGTGCCGCGATTTTTAATGAAGGTGGCAAGGAAAAACTGGCGCACTGGAAAGATATTTTGATTAGTCAGTTCCCTCCCCTGCAAGAGAAACCCCAGCGCATGAAAAAAGCCCGCGAATGCTCGCGGGCTTTTATTTGTAGATTACAGGTTTCTATTTGACTCAGACTTCAGCAGTCTGCTTGCCAGCCTTGAATCGTTTGCGGAGGTAATTGCCTCCCAACACGCTGCACACCAAGCCACCAAAGAGGAAGGCGGAAGGTTCGGGAACAGCCTGGAAGTCAAAAGTCTCATTTAAACCGCCTGAGATCGCGATGGATACATTATCGAAATAGCCGGTCTGACTTAAGTTGTAGGTACCGACTCCAACGGAGACTCCTACGACTCTGGCATTTGCGAAGTCTGAATCAGCGCTGAACAGAGTCGCCCACTCTCCAAGAGACTTGATCGGAGGGCCACCTGCAGTATTACCCTGCTCAAAGCCACCAGTCCACCACCATCCTTCAGATGGGTCCGCTCCGGATCCCGTGGAAGATGTGATGCTTATATTTTGCCACGCGTCCATTGGCACGGCGGAAGAACCTCCTGTACCCTGATTCCAATTCGGTTCATAGACGAGGGTACCATAGTTGTCACCCGTTCCCCCATCTGCGAAAAGAGTCAGCTTGAGTGAAGGGGCGGCGAACGCGTTGCCGTCACCGACTGATTGCTTGTAGTAGCTATACCCGAACGTGCCCGAGTTAAGGGCAGTCACGGCCGAACCAAAGTCACCAAAGGTTCCAACTTCAGCTTTGTCATTCACAGATGCCCCAGTAGTCAATTTCGCTGCCCCGGTTGGTAGCGGCTGACTGAATTCGAGATTTCCTCCTTCACCTGTTAGGTCAGGAATTGAGGCGGTCCCCGCACCTCTCATATCACTCAGATACCAAACATTGTCATTTGGCGTGGCAGGTAATGCGGAGAAGGAGTTAACCACCACTACCGCGTGAGCAGTTCCACACAAACAAACGGCGAGTGATAGTGCGATCAGATAACAGAGACTATTTGATGCAACAGTTTCAATAAGCAGCTTCTTCATAGATTGTCCCTCGATAAGAAATGGTACCTTCCTCAAACTCCACTCAGAGTATCAGGTATTGACCCCAGGTCAATAGTTTTAGGGTTTTCTTGAGCATTATTGGGGATTCTGGGATTGGCATCCGGATTCCTACGCTGAGGTACTCAGATGGTGCAACTTCAATGCAGCCAATGCTTTAGGGACATTACTGGAGAGTTTTCAAAGGCAGAGAGCCTTTATCCCAGCGCATAAAAAAGTCCGCGGCTATCGCAAACTTGCGCCAGCTGTAAGTGGTTTCCCCTAAAGGCGTTAGCCGATGTCGGCATGCGGTTTGGCACCGGCCAGCCGCCTGCGGGCGTATCTCACGCCCAGCACGCTGCACACCATCCCGCCCAGGAGCAATGCCGAGGGCTCGGGCACGGCGGTGATACTAATGCTGTCGAAGAAGGCATCGGTACCCGAAGTGTTGGGAGTATTGGCAAACAAAACCAGTCCGCCGAAAGAACCGGTGGTTCGCCCCGTGTACGCATAATTATTCCCCGAGGCGGACTCAGAGCTGTCTCTGCGATCCACGGTGAAAGAGTAGAGATTCGAGCTGATATCAGACGTGAAGGTAAAGTCGTAAATCGCGCTCTGAGCAAACGTAATTCCACTCACGCTAAAGTCGCTGCCGCCGTCGTTCAGTTTCAAATCGGAGGATCCACTCGCGAACTTGTAGGTCAGCAGCGGCGCCTGAGCGGCGTTTAAAACGTTGACTCCGATCTGTCCTGAGCTAAACACGTTCCAGTCCGCACGGAAGCTGAACGAAATGTCTACTGTGGTGCCCGTGGTGACTATTGAGGGAGTGACAAACCGCGAAGTGCTGGTATTTCCAAACAGGCCTAGGGAACGCGTGCCGTCAATCTTGCTTTGGCCGTTGTTGTAATTGCTGCCGGAGGTCCACCCGGTGATCCACCCCGTTCCGCCGCTGGTGGTGCCACTTTGAAAATCGTCCGAGGCGACCAGGTCCCCCAGCGCGGCTTGGGAGGTAAACACTGTGAGAATCAACAACGAAAACAGCAGCCAACGGTTCATCTTGAGTTCCTCGAGCGAGCGGTGCAGGTCCGAAATGGATAGCCTGAGAACTTTTTCTAGTACGCCCCAGTGTAACCGATTACGCTGACCGGGCAAACTTTATCTCGGGCAAAAAGGGAGGATTCTAGTCACCGATTTTCGTGTAACCAATCCAGCTTGGCCTTGGACTGTAAAGGGCAGAAAGAAATAGAACGCGGAGGAACGCGGATGGGGCGGATTTTCACGGATAAGAGTGAAAGTTTCGAGTCACGAGTTGCGAGTCGTGATTAACTTGCAGCTCGAATCTCGTAACTCACGCCTTCTTCCCTAATCCCCAGTCCCTAACCCCCAGATCCCAGCCCCTCTCCTTTGCATTGCTTGGCGTGACCTGGAGACGCGGGCCTGATGATCCAGATGCGGCGCAAGAAAAAACCCGCGGCGAGGCGCGGGCTTGGGTGTTATTAGATTGGCTCTGGTCTCTCGACTCTCAGCTCTTAACTTTATTCGCCATCCGCTTGCGGAGCTGATTCGCACCCAACACACCGCAGATCAAACCTCCGAAGAGGAAGGCCGAGGGTTCGGGAACGGCAGTAACAGTCAAATTGTCGACGCCAATATGTGCATTGCTTCCAGAACCAGCACCGTTTGCAATCCCCCAGCCGAATAAAATGCTTTGGCCAGAAGCTAGAGGAGTTGAAAGGTTTACGATTACGCTTCTAGACGTAGTCGAGACTGAAGAGAGATTGGACTCAGTACCCGTAATGGCTGAAGTCAATGTCGTCCCAACAACTCCGCTTTGAGTAAAGCCTCCGCCATTGGAATTGTAATTAAAGTCGACTGTAGTCGATCTAGTGTTTTGGGAATACTGCTCGACATCCCACGTAACTGCAAAAGTCGATATGTCTACACCAGTGGAATTTATGAACGACCAGTTGAGAAAATCAGTACCTGATGTTGGCGATTTTGATCCAAAAGCACGCTCGCTGGTATCTCCAAAAACGAGGGCATAGGTACTATTCGAGTTAATATAGGCACCTGACGCATCGTAAATCCCACCAGGACTAAAGTCGCTATCTGACCACGTAAAATTGGCAGGTATGGTGGCAGCAGTTCCGGCAAAACTATTAAAGTTCTCTGTGTAAGTTTGACCTAATGCACTGATAACAAGATCAGCATTGGCAACACCAGGAAAAAGCAATGATGTCAAAATGATAGACAGTGCGAGAAATCGATTCATTTCTAGACCTTCATTTCAGCGAATTATAGTTAGTCGGAAGTCAAAGCTGGATAACATAACTTGCCGCCAGGACCAGTCTAACCGACCCGGCACCGCAATAAAACACTTTTTCCGCCAAAATCCCCAAATTCCGCAAATCTTCACATCCCAGGACGGCTGGGTAGTCGCCATGACTCCGCCGGAAATCACGCAAGAAGCACCTAGAACGCGAGAAATACGCAGATTCTGTCAGGAAGAAATAGAACGCGGAGGCACGCTGATTGGGCGGATTTCCGCGGATCCTAAAGATGATTATCACTCGCAGAGACGCGGAGACAGCAGAGCATTCGAAAAACAATCGCTCTGTGCCTCTGTGCCTCTGCGAGAAATCCTATTTGGTTCCAGCAGTAAGAGATAGAACGCGGAGGCACGCTGATTGGGCGGATTTGCGCAGATTTTGGAAGAAGGATTTGAATTTCAATAATCCGCGGTCATCCGCTAAATCCGCGTTTCTCCGCGTCTAATTTCCCCTCTTTGATCTAGGCGCTGGGCGCTAGCTATTAGGCGCTAGTCAGATTAAGAGTATTGGACAGGAGGGAACTGAGGCAACGGAGGAAGAGAAAGAAATAGAACGCGGATGAACACTGATTGGGCGGATTTCCGCGGATCCTAAAGATGATTATCTCTCACAGAGACGCGGAGACAGCGCAGCATTCAAAAAACCAATCTCTCTGTGCGTCTCTGTGCCTCTGCGAGAAATCCTCTTTGGTTAGGGGTTGCGTACCCAGGGGGATGCGCTCCCTGGGATTACTTCCTCGGGGATCCCGTCCCCCCCCACGTGGGTGCCGCTCCTACCTATCTCTATTAATTTTTTGCTATTTTTCTTGACTCCCCATTCGAAAGCGAATACGTTCAGGACAGCGGAGGAGTATCTTGCCGGCGAGACCGAGCGAACTCACGCCGCTGGGTGTTTTTCACTTATCTCGCCTTGTTCGTTTCGCTTCTCATCCGTTTCCAGTTTGCGGTGATGGGGGGTCACGCCGCTTTCTGGCTCTCAGGGCTTGACCCTACTCAAGGAGATAGACTCATGATTCGTATCTCTCTGGCATCCTGCGTGGGTGCCGCGCTCGTCGCGCTGAGCTCGCTCGAAACCACTTCGGCGGCTCCTTACACGCCGGTCGTGATTCCTCCGGGTGCTTTCCCGGCCATCGGACCGGGGGTCATCGTCCCCAAGCTTGTCTTCGGCAAAGAGTATTCCCGCGACATGGATGAAGACTCTATGGGGGTCCTCGACCCCGAGCAGATCGTCGCCTGGGACGGCATCGGTGGCACGGGCGATGGTTTGGACTACAGCCTCAGCCGGGGAGTCGATTACCCTCGCGAGCAACAAGTCGACGCGACCGCCAACGTCCACGACTTACTCTTTAGCCAACTCCGCGAGGATCGCGCACACCTCATCTTTTCGCACGATGATGTCGTCGCGATTCCCGGTGCTGCCGGTGGGCCCCCTCTCGTGTTTGCCCCCGCCGTGCCGCTGGTCGGTCCCGTGGGCCTCTCCAATTTGAACAGCATCTTCGGCGCTGCCGAAGTGTCGGTCGAGGTCTCCGGCATTTTTTCCGGAGCCCCTCCCGAGATTCAGCTCGGCTGGGCCGCGATCGGAGATATTCAGACCATGGCCGGACCCAAGGACCTGGACAGTGTCGAAGTCTGGGGCCCCGAACCGGCGTTCAAGGCGGATGCGAACAAGTACTCACTCGAAGACGACGTGATGGCGGGCGCGGGGACGTCGGTCTTCACCTATGACATCCCCACCACTACCAGCTTCCCCTACATTTCGCATGCGACTATTGTCTCGGCCGTAGAGTCGCTCCTTGGGATGGCTCCGACCAGCGGCTACAACCGGCTGGATAAGTTCGGCCGCGATGCGATCAATCTCGATGCCTTGATGGTCAATGATAACGACGGAGAAGAGAACCAATTCGGCGGACTGGGCGACGCGATCATCTTCAGCATCAATCAGATCGTCGATCCGACCGATCCCGACGGCTATTATGCCACCGGGAGCGAGCTCTTCGTGCTGGAGGGGACGGCCGCGGGGTTAGTCCCCAGCTTCCTCAAGCACGGTGCCCACGCCTGGGACCACCTGTATACCCTGGGTGCGCTCCGCATCGTGGGAGGAGGACCCCAACAAGGGGGGATCATCGACATCAACGCCATCGAAGCGGTCGGCGAATTGGTGAAAGTCCCCGAACCCAGCTCAGCGCTCCTGCTGGGTTTGGCGGGGATCGTAGGACTCGCCCGGCGACGGCAGGCAACGCTGTTGATTTGAGCGGGGAATTCCCCCAAGACCCTGCAGTCCACCGACCCGCCCCGCGGCGGGTCGGTGTTCTTCTTGGGGGGGGGGAATGGATCATCTGCCACCGCAGGAGACAACAAGCCGTTCACAGTTCTGGCAGAGAAACTCGTTTGATCGAGGCGCTAGGCGCTAGTCAGACTAAGAGTATTGGACAGGAGGGAACTGAGGCAACGGAGGAGGAGAAAGAGACAGAACGCGGATGAACGCTGATGGGGCGGATTTGGGCGGATGAGAGTGAAAGTTTCGAGTCACGAGTTGCGAGTCGTGAATAGCCATTCGGAGTCCTCCTTGTCGGAGTCAGATATTCCAAGCTGATGGCAAATATCGGCCAGGTACGATTCTGGCTCGTTGATCTCATCATCCGGGAACTGCAAGGAGTGAAGTCGATGAGCAAGCAGACTGAAAACTAAGGGGCGGCAACTCGCCAGTTCTCTAACTGCAGGGGATAGTTCAAGGCTTGGATGCGTTGATAGTGTTTCGTGTTGCCAGTCACAAGCACCAAGTCGTGGTTGATGGCAATGGCGGCAATCATAGGGTCTGCGCGACCGATGACTTGTCCTGAACTTTGCAAATCGGAGTCAATGCACCCGGCGAGATCTGCGGTGATCGCGTCAAACGAGAGTATCTCGACGCGGGCGAGGCGTCTACGGAACTCCTCCAGGTGTTCATACTTCCCAGCTTTCTTGTAGCCGCACACCACTTCCATCACCGTGACGCTGGAGATTGTGTAGCGGCTAAAGTCGTATCGATAGGCAGCAGCCCGGGCTGCAACAACCGGATTCTTGTTCCTTAGAATCTCCGACAGGATGTCCGTATCCAAGAGTGACTTAGTCACTGGTAGTTCTCAGCGGCCGAGTTTCCCGAGCGTGCATCGCGGAGTTCTCGATGAAGTCTGCCAGTTCCGGGTTGTCGGCGAGGAGACCTAAGAGTGGGTCATCGCTACAGTCGCCATTAGGCAGAGGCTCAGCAAGCGACGCGTTGGCTAGCGTAGCTTGAACGGCATCCAAGACAAAGTCGTTTGGCGACTTAGCTTGGGACTTCGCCGCCTGGTTCACCTGCTCGGCCAGCGGTTCGGGGATTTCAATGTGAATGCTCATAGCGGTTGCTCCTCTGATAAATCATACGACACGGGGAAACCACGCGTCAAGTTTTCTCAAGTAATGCCAGTGATTCCAGCGTTCTCGAATCTGCACGGTGGAGGTGCTGAGCCACACATCATCGAGCAGCGCCGCTTGTACAATTCAGAATGTGATTTTCTGCGACGGTATCGAGAAGCAAGAGTAAAATCATCATCGCATGTCGTTTCAGGAGGAATTCACCACATTGTGCCAGCGCTCCGGCATAGAAATTAACGAGCGTTGTGTGTGGAATTAGTACCGTCCCGTTGGGACCAATCCAATTATGAATCGCGCACGAAAAACGGGGCGACCAAAGTCGCCCCGTGGGGAGGTTCATCAATTTGCGTTTACTAGGACTAAGCCTGCCGACGGCAGGTCAGAGCCAGCATGCCAATCATGGCCAGCAAGGCGGTGGTTGGCTCGGGGATGTCGTTCACCTTGATCGTCACAGCCGAACTATCGAAGTCCTTCTTGGCGATCGTGGCTGACGTTCCCTCTTGGGAAAGGGCCAGCAGCTTGTTGTCGAGATTGATATTCACCTTGGTGGCTGTTTGGCCGGTGATGCCATTCTGAACCAGAATCGCACCGATGTCCAAGAGGACACCGCCAGTCCAGTTCGTGCTATAGGAAGGTCCGCCGCCACCGTCGGTCCCCAAACCGTAAGTTCCACCCGACGGCGAAAAGGACATGGACGCTTGATGATTGATACTCACAGGTCCCACATTCGTTGCCAAAATATCGACCGTGACGAGACCCTTCACCTCGGTGTAGGTCGCATCGGTGCCAAATCCAGCAAGACCCGTGTCACCGGCTTCGGAAAGCAAGACGGTGTTGATCCCCTGGCCTTGCTTCGCTTGGATCATAAAGAACAACTGACCATCGGTCATGTCGTTGCCACCTGCACCTGAAGCAAACGCTCCGAAGCCGATGGGATTGAAGTCGAGTGCGTCACCGCTAATCGTCGGTGCTCCGAACAAGGGTGTGTTGTCGGTTACGGAATCTTCGGTGACGTCAAGATACATGACCGTCGTACCGTCGAAGTCGCCGTAGTTAATCGGAGTAGCTTGAGAAATGGCCGGGATTAGCGCGAAGGCAAAAATTGCCGTGCAGGCTAATGTGGTAAGAAGTAGTGCCCTGGATGTCTTCAACATTAGACGAGTCTCCCCTAAAAAAGTGCGATGTTATCTATCAAAGTTGATAATTCAAGCTAGAAACCTCGCGTCCATCCGGGACCGAGATCTTGGTGCATCATACCCATCGCCAGCAGGCACCACAACCATTTTTTCCAAAAATTTCGGGAATATCATGAATGCTTGCCAGGCCGCAAGGCATGAATGAGCCTTAAACCCTTATCACCAGAAGAGTTGCAATTTGAAACTGCAAGAAGTTCATTGAAATAACGTTTGAAAGTTAGCCACAGAGGGCACCGAGGACTCAGAGAAATTGGGGCGATGGGGATAAACTCAAGGAAATCCCCGGTGTTCTCTGAGTTCTCTGTGGCACAATTCTAAGGACTTCCCGAGCCTCAAAGGTTTTCCAATGAAAATTCCCCATCTAAGTCGCGAAATTGTTCGTAATTCTTTCTGATGCATTATAGCATCTATTCGCGGAGACCTGTGTTATACTAAGCGGCTGAAGGTAAGCTGTCGCAGGGTCGCCGCCGAAGGATTTGATAAGCGATTTCTGGCTGATTTGATTCACCAAACCTCTTGATTAGAGATCGGGGCGTCCTTCTCGTGTGGAAATTCCTGCTATCGTCGTGCGTCATGCTGGGAGCCCTGGCTCCGCTGGGGGACGTTCTGCACGCCGACTTGGTGTGGCTCGAGTTTAATGATCGGGCTAGCCAGAGCTTTCCAGGTAGCGGAGGTCCTCTCTGGACCGGAGTTGTCGACACGGTTACCAACAAGCTCCGCATCGACACCTGGAGAGAACAACCTCTGCATGGAACCGAATTTTGGACCCCCGCCCAATTGCCCACGACACCCATGGTCTGGGACGCCATTGGCGCGAATGGTTTACCCTTCGATGTGCCAGATAACTTTGGTCTCAATGGGGTGGTCGACTTCGGCAACGACGCTCCAGCAAACCTTGCGAATGATTTTGCTTTCGTGAGTCCCGTCTCGATGCAAGATATGCCCTGGTACGCTTTCGATTTAGTGAATGAAGAGGTCGACAGGACCCAAGAGTTGCAATTCACCTTCACTACCATCTTCTTCCCAGGTTGGGGAGGAGATGCTTACCTTAACCAACAAGGTGAAAAGATCTTTCGCGTTGTCAAACCCACATCAACGAGCGGCGACGCGTTCGACTATCGCATGATCCCCGTCCTGCCGATTTCAGCGACCAACATCAGTAGTCCTACAGCTGCCACGATCACCGTCACCCTTCGGGATAGCACTCCGAATCCCGTCATCTACGCCATTCCCGAGCCAGCGGCTTACCTGAGCCTGGCCCTGGTCGGTGCCGCCTGCGGGGCTGCCAGTTGGTGGAAAAAGAGAGCGGCGCACCGTTAGCCGCCGGGTGGGTTTTCGTTTAACGAAGAAATGGAACGCGGATGCTCGCTGATCAGGCGGAGTTACGCGGTTTTTTCATGAAGAGCGGGACTTTCAATGATCCGCGCTTTATCCGCTCAATCCGCGTTTCTCCGCGTCTAATTTCCCCTGCCGGAAAAGATATGTGACTCGTTCCGGCCCCCGGGAAGATTGCTGCCTGCAATTGACTAGCGCCGGTCAATAACGCCGAGAGGGCAGCGTGGTAGAGCGACCGCGTTAAGTGCTCGACATGGACTCGAGCGCGGGGTCCATAGAAGTGGACGGAAGCTGGTCGAGCTTGGCAGTCAACTCAACCTCCTCAGGTACGAGGTGGTCGGCCGTATCCACAATTTCCAGTTCGACTGGCTCCAGGAGTTCCATGAGCTCGGCAATCGTCTCGCAGGAAGTAACGCCCAGAGCTCGGACTCCGACCAAGCGTAAGCGGCCGATCACATGAGTTCCCGAAAACAAGGGGATCTCTGTATTCCAGCGCTCTGGGAGTTCAGTCTTGCTCGGCCTGCTCCAGGAAGCGTGAAACCCTTCTTGATCGGCAACAAGGTTCACATCCAGAACGACCCTCACGAGAGACGTCTTTTTCGCAATCTCAATCACCGATTCCCACAAGAACTGCCACTCACGATCTCCTTGCATTTGGAACGAATATTCATGTTCCGCTTTGCCTGGCGACTTCGACAACACGAGGGATTTGATCCTCGTGATCAACATCACGAATTCGATATGGCCGAAAGCTTTGGTAACGACCAGGGTGCAGAGTACGGAGAGTACCGAAAGCAAAGCCAGCAGATCATTTCCCATGAATACGCTAATCAGGGCGCCCACACAGGTTACGGCACAGCTGATTGCCACAACGGCCAAGACTCTGGGATTACTCCCAAACATACTCATGAGCAGATGATGCAGATGGCCCCGATCGGTTGCGAAGACACTGCGGCCGGAAAGCTTGCGGCGCAGAATGGCCGCAGCAGAATCAAAAATCGGAATCGCCCAAATCGCTAGGGGGGCAGCCATGGCTACCGTTGCCGGCCCCTTCAAAGAGCCGCAAATCGCCAAAGAACCGACAACCAATCCGATCAACATGCTCCCTGCATCTCCCAGCAACATCCGCGCGGGAGGATAGTTCCAGCGTAAAAAGCCCACTAAGCTACCAATAAACACTGCCCCCACCATCGCCACTTCCGGCCGGCCAAACATCGTCGCCATTGCGGTAATCGTGGCACAGAGAATTATCCCGATCGTCGTAGCCAGGCCATCCAAGCCATCCAGCAGGTTGAGGGCGTTGATCGCTCCCAGTAGCCAGAACATGGTGAACGGGATCGAGAGCAACCCCAGTTGTACGTTATAGCCAAAGAGAGAAAATCCACGAATCTCGAGGCCAGCCGCGATCACGATCATCACGGCCACAACCTGGCCGAGCACTTTGTAGCGCCCCCTCATGCCGAAGCGATCGTCGTAGAGACCCAAAGCAACAATCCAGCCGCACGCAATCAACAAGCCTTCCAGAAGCCAAGTATCCCTGGCAAATAGGGATCGAAGATACTCCGAAGAAAAGACCCCCACACAGAGTGTTACCGAGGCCGCCAGAAAGACGGCGAGACCTCCCCCCAAGGCAACTTCTCGGTCGTGACACTTGTGATGCCCGTCAGGGCGATCCATCAAGTCCCACCGAGGAGCGAGTCTAATAATACAATGGGCGGCCACATAACTTAGCGCAGTCGCGAGGCATCCCAGCGCTAGCAAATAAAACATGGTGTCCTGAATCCTGGAAGGGCCGCCGACTGAAGTGACAAATCTAAGTTGGAAATAATTCTCAGCGGTTACTCAGAAGCGGAAATGCGAAGACTCTCAGCATGCCAGACAGTATGAAAAAACCAACGCCTAATTCAGTGACTCACCTCTGTCTAACACGTTTAGTCTAGGCGATCTGCCAAAACCTTTCCCATTTAAGTACTAGTCATACTTTGACTACAGAAGGGCATTATGTCAACTAATCTGATAGCGTCTGGGCCTTTTGCCCCGATAGAATGCGTATTTTGCGGATTCCCAGCGAGTCGTCCCGAGAGATGAATCTTGCAGCAATAGCAAGAAATCAACTGGGATAAACGCATTTGTGAAGAATGTGCGTAGATTAGTGAAGGGTTCTTAGAAATGCGCAATTTATCAGATTCGAGTTTTCAGTCCTTTAGAAATTGAACGCGGATGCGCGCTGATTGGGCGGATTGTTACGGATTTATTAAGTAGGGAAGGACTTCCGATGATCCCCGTTTGTCCCCGGCTAATTTCCTTGAATCTGAATTCTTCAGTATTACGGATTTGAACAGGAGGGAAACGAGAGAACGGAGGGGAATGAAGTTTGCCACGAGAAGCACGAAGAGTCACGAAGAAGGGCAGAAAAGAAATTAGACTCAGATGAACGCTGATTGGGCGGATTTGCGCTGATCAGAGAGAAAGTTTCGAGTCATGAGTTGCGGGTCGTGATTAACTCGTAGCTCGTATCTCGTCACTGACGCCTTCTTCCCTAACCTCTAACCTCCAGCCTCTATTCTCACTTTCGCACGTTCCGCTTCGCGAACGGCCGATACAGCGGATCGCCGATGAGCGTCATCATCCAGCTATTGAACGGCTTGGTCTGGTAGTAGCATTCCACCAGTGAGAGCTCCCCCTTGATAAGCAATGCCAAGAATTCGTTCGGACGAGGAAACGCCACGAGATACGGCTCATATACGGGTCCAATCGTGGCGCACACGCCGTCCTCGAGCATTCGTTTGCACCAGACTTCGCTCTCCTTGTTGCGCAAGGTCGTCGCCTCGGCGCTGGCGAGGTGGTAGGCCACAGCTCCCGGTGCCCAATCAAAGGCGTCGACGTATTTCCCCAGGCTGTACCAACCACAGTAGAGAGCCGCGTCCGGGCAATCCCCCGCTTGAAAGAGTTCCGGCTTCTCGTCGAGAACCACATCCAGCGTTGTCTGCTCCTTGAGGCCTTCGGCGGTGATCAACAGCGCGCGGTCGAAGTCGGCATAGCTCCCCGGCGAGACATTCGGTTGGTCCAGCTTGCCAATGCCGCGCGCGTCGAGATAGACCTTGCCCACGAGCCCCGTCTCTTCGACTTGGATGGCAGTATCAATAAGTCCCTTAGCCAATTTGAGTGTGGGGGCATCGAGTCGCGCAACCATCAGCGTGCGAAAAGTTTCGCGCAACTGCGAATTGTTGTACCTCGGCAGTAAATAGTTGGGCTGCCAGCGGAGCAACTGGTAGTCATCCGGCCACATCACCAGCGAGAGTTCGCTGTCGAAACTGGCCGCGGTCTCGTTCTTGTCAGCAATCGAGATCTGTTCATCGAGCCATTTGATGCTCTGGATTAATCCCGCTGCCTGGCTGAGAACATTCAAGAGTATGTGATCCCGCTCGATCCCGGGGGCGCCGGCCTCCAACTCCTGCCGCATTTGCAGATAGGCCAGCATCATCCCGCGCAGTCGCTCCAATTCGGCATTGAGTTCGGGGGGCTTGGCTCCCTCCGCTTGAATCCGGCTCTGGAGCGATTGGGCCAGCACCTGCACTCCGCCGACCATCGTGGCATACTGCTGCACCTTGGCCAGCGCCTGCTGCTGCTCCTGGGGATCGTTCAGCTGCCGAATCCGCGCCTGGGCCGCCTGCAGTGCTTTCTCCAGCCGCTGCTCCAACTCCGCTTGCTCCGCTTTGGCGGCTGCTTCCTTGTCGGCTGGGTCACTACTAGCGGAGGAAGCATCTGCTACGCCATTCGACGAGTTTGCCAACGCCACCCCAGGTGCCAACACTTCGAACTCCTTGGTGATATCCTTCAGCAGCGCAACCCGCTTGGACCGTTCGCCCGTGAGATAGTCCCGGTAGTCCAACAGCGCTGGGCTATCTTTCTTGCCGCGACCAATCTTGAGCGGCACGTCCCAGGTAGTCACCAGACAGCGAATCTCTCTCTGAGGATCCTTGTCCTCAAGCCACTTGCGAATCTCCGGCCGCACAGCCCACTGCCACTTTTCGCGATCGAGGGTCTCCCCCTTGGGCATCACGACCAGGCAGATATTCTCGGCCGGAATCTTCCGCTGCTCGGCATAATACTCCGCCAGCCGCTCGGACTCCTTACTCCCCCGCACCGCAATAATGGCAATTTCCGAGGGTCGCAACTTCGCCTGAGCGAGAGAAGGCAGGCTGGCAATAGTAATGGTGAGGAGAATTAGGACGTATATATTTTTCATAAGTGGTTGTTGGTTAGTGGTTAGTGGTTAGGGAAGAAGGCGTGGGTTACGAGATGCGAGCTACGAGCTAATCACGACTCGCAACTCGTGACTCAAAACTTTCACTCTCATCCGAGTAAATCCGTCCAATCAGCGTTCATCCGCGTTCCATTTCTTTTCTTGCCTTTTTGGTTGCCGCCAAATGCCTCGCTGAAACAATCCGTAGCTAACAATCCGGCTCTCATTACTCAACTGAATTACTAGCTTCCAGCTCCGATCCGCGACTCGTAGACGACTATTTCCTCGGCTAATTGGTTAATCATGCGTTTCAAGGATTGGAGGGTAAGTTTGTCGATCGGCTTGTCGGTAGCGTTGCGTCGAACTTCTTCAAAACGTGCGCGCAGCTTGGCCAACTTTTCACGTGTAACGTTCAGCTCGCACTCACTCTCAATATTCATGGTATCACTTCGATCGAAAATTTTGGTCGAGCACGTCGATCCCCTGCGTCTCCCCGTCTCCGTGGTAAAAACACATACCCCCAGCTCCAAGTCCCATCGTCTTTCTTGTGACTCTTTGTGCTTCTCGTGGCAATCCTACCCTAAACACAGTTCACTCAACCCTGAATCCCCCCTCTAGCCTCTTTCTCTGACTAGCGCCAAGTAACCAGCGCCTTGCGTCTCTTCTCCGTCTGGTGCTTCTTTCTCAATGCTACACTTTGTTATCCCCTGACGAATGGTAGATAAACGATTCGGTTTAGCCATTCGCTGGGGTCGCTGCACTCTTCGACGAGCAAGAGATCTTCGATACATACTCCAATGGGTGCCAAGTCGTCGACAACAAACATACCAGGACAGACCGACCCGCTCGCCAAGCGATCCAGGGCATGGCCAGGCATGGTACGTGCATCGTGAGTCACTAAAATTCGAGCGTGATCTTCAGCCCATTCAAGCAGTAGTTCGTCACTGGCACCTTGCAATCCAACGTCCTGCACTCGAACGAGATCCACCTCCTGCTTGCGGCGAAACAATCCCCGCACGATGCGCCCGTTGAAATCCTCATCCGTCAGAAAACGCAGCATCTCAGGCGCCGTCCCGCTTGGCGAGCAGTCTCGCGCGGACTCCGGTGGGATCGAACCGCTCTTGGGAGATGGCCTTTCGCTCGGCTGCTTCCTCGTCGGCGGTTGCGAGGTAAGCGTCTACCTCCTGGCGGTGGTGCAAATAGTAGTTGATCACCGCGTAGACGACTTCGAGCGAAAGGACGTCGAAGTCTTGGGCAATCTGCTCGGGAGTTGCACCGGCACAAAAGGCCCGCACCACACGCTCCAGCGGGATTCTGGTCCCGGCAATCCGGACCACGCCATCCTGCGATTCACACAGCGGCGGCAGATCAGCTTGGATAGGAAGAGGCATGGGGAAATTGGGTGGTTAGTGAGTAGTGAGTCGTGACGAGAGGTTAGAGAAATAGGTTATTTCGAGGACCCCCGGGGAATCTGTGTGGAAGCGTCGAGTGATTGGTCATTGGGAATTGATTTCTTCCCCAGCTTCCAGTCTCTTTCTCTGACTTACGCCTACTCAATTATAGCCTCGCCGCAACTGAGCACCAACAGAAGATATGTGGCCGACATGTGATGCAAACAGAACTCACCGGCGGCTAGCGCCGTTCCTCTCATCCCTCTCCGTTCTCTCAGTCCACTCCTGTTGAAATCCGTGTAAGTCCGTCCAATCAGCGTTCATCCGCGTTCCATTTCTCCCTCCCCAGTCTCCAGCCCCCGAATTCCAGCCCGACTCCTCATCGCCCCGCCTCTCGATGCAACTCGGCAAGCTCCGAGTTACCTAATGCATCATAAGCCGTGGCCAGCGATTGATGAATCACCGCCAGGTCGGGCATCCCATTGAGCGCAAATTCCAAGTCGTCGATCGCGGCTTCCCATTGTCCCAGTTTCAGCAGTATCTGCCCGCGCGTTTCACGGAACCGGTACTCCTGGGGAGACATCTCCAACGAACGATTCACCGCCTTGAGCGCTTTTTCCAGATCGGGATCGTCCCCATCGGCCAGCACCAGGCCATAGTTGTTCCAAGCGATCGGGTTGGAGTCATCTTTCTCCAGAGCCGCCGCAAGAAACTTCTGGGCTTCGCTATAGCGTTCTCGGATCGCCGCCTCGGTTCCCAATAAGACCAAGAGCTCCGCCGGCACACGCGGAGATTCTCCGAGTGTCGTCAGTAGCTTCGCAACATCCGGATTCTGACTTTCGGCACGAAACAGACCCGCCGCCAGTTGCTGCATCGCTTCAGGATTCGGGTCCAGCTCTTCAGCATCCAGCAACAGCTCCGCCACCTTGTCCATGTCGGGCAGCGGGGATCGCAAGATTTTGTCGGCCTGTTGCCGAGCGACCCCTGCCGAGGCCTGGCGAATCTGCTCGTTCTCAGGCTCCAGCTTCCGCCATTGGGCAAGAATCGTCCCCATTTGATCCCAGTTTCCCAGGATTTCTTCGGCGGTAAACCACCACTGCAATTCCGTGGCCTCCAGGGAAGAACCTCGTTGGACTAAACTATTCATCTGGGTGATCAACGAGCGGGCATCCTGACGTGCTGCTGAAGTCTGCTTGAGTTGCAGGTTCATCCGCATCCGTTCAAAGGCCGCCGCCGGCATGACGTGCACCAACGGCTCCAATTCTTCCACCGCTTCGGCCAACTGCCCCCCCTGCGCCAACCACATGGCTCGCATGAGCTGCACACTCGCCCCTTGGATGCCCAAAGACTCAAGATGATCGAGGTGTGTTTTGACCAGCGCGCGGGCTTCCTCCCGCGACTCCACCAGATCGCCATTGAATAGCCGCTGAATAATCCAGAAATGGGCGGCCGGATAGCCCGGATGATCCGTGGGTGCCAGGACCAACATTCGCTCGTAGGCTTCCTCGAGCTTGTCCTCCTCGGCCAGCGCCAGCGCCGTCCGATAAGCCGTCAGCTGGGTATCGACTCCCAGTTGCGCCAGCTTGCGCTCGTAGAGCTGAGCCCGCTCATAGTCCTTCGCCTCGAGCGCCTCTCGGACGGCGGTCTGATAGCGTCCGACAACTTTTCCTTGACCGTTCCAGGCCGCTGCTCCCAAGACAATGGCGAACGGCAAGAGCATTACCAACGCCGGCAGCCCCCACACCAAATGTCGCCAATTGCGGGTCACAAACCAGGCGTGCAGGAATCCACCCAGTGCTGCGAAAGGCCTCCAAATCGGCTGCGTGAGCCACACCAACCAGAGAACCACCCCGTCGAGATTGAAGTACTCGACCACGCGGAGAATCTGGTTTCCGACCCCAGCAAACAACCGCCCGATAAGCACGAACGGCAGGCTCAGCAGCCGCGCGACGGACGACGGCATCAGTCGGCCCACCATCCGAAATGGCCACAAGAGACCTCGCCCAACTGCGAAGAACAGCCCTTCGATCCGCTCGAAATAGTCGGTGAAGTTGAGCACGCTGCCAAACAGCCACCCGAAAAACTTCTCCACCGGCCAAACCATGGCCGCACCAAGCCCAGCGATACGCTGGCCCAGATTTCGAAACATTTGTATTACTGAATCAATCAATTGCAAGACTTTAGGGGGTTGGGGGCTAGGAACTTGGGGTTAGGGGGTAGCGAGGCACTGGGAAGAAATAGAACGCAGATGAACGCGGATTTATCGGATGACACGCGGATAAGGTGAGGAAGTTGCGAGTTTTGAGTTGCGAGTTAATCACGAATCTGACTAGCGCCTCACAACTAGCGCCTCGCGCCTCATTCCTTCCCAATCAGCGTTCATCCGCGTCCCATTTCTTTTTTCTCTTTTCATCCAATCACAAATCACTTCTCTCCCCAACCTCCTCCCTCAAATACTTCCCCACCAGCCGCAAACTGCACTCCGCCCTCCCCTGGGAAACTCAATTCGCTCTCCCCGCCTTTCGGCTCGAACCACCACCCAAAGAGAGTGCCATCTGCTGAGCTGGTCGTCGGCCAATAACTAATTACCTGCGTCCGAGTCCGTTTGCCAAATCGGTCGCAGTACCACCCCTCGGCAAACTCAAACTCAGTCCCCAGCGGAAACCCCAGCCAGCGGACCGTATCGTGCAGTCTCAACTCTAATTGCTGAGGCCCCCTTGATTCAACTCGCATTCCAAGTGCCAGATGGAGTCTCCCGACCAGCTCCCCCGATTCTAACGTCCCTGCCGATTGTCCTGGAGGGGCGGACTCCACACACGCCCATCCCCCCTCCGGCTGGGCCACTAAGAGGCGGTTTATCTGCGGCAGTCCCAGCGAACGGTAACCATCGTGGCCAGCCAGGCACCAGGCAAACGAACCCTGCTTTCCATGTTCGAACCGCGTGACCCGTCCTCGCCTTCCCATCCGAAATCGCGACCAGATATCGCAACAATTTTGATTATTGAACGTCACCACATTATGCGCCAATGACGACCGACAGTAGTCCCGCATCGAGCTTTCAGAGTAGTCGTAGACCCCACTATCCACAAACCACCGCTGGCCCCCCACCGAGGCTTCAAACCCCAGCAGGTCGCAGTGGGCGTGTGCCGGCAAGCAATCCGCTCCCACCGGCCCCGCGTCGAAGATCAATGCATCCTCACCGTCGCGCCAAACCCAGTAATTGCCCGTGACCGTGGCACCATTAAGCTGCTTCGGTGAAAACGCAATTCCTGCGACAGCGGCCAAACGATCTAGTTCTTCTACCGAAAACGCTTCTCCGAAGCAGCTATCCCCAAACAGGGGGATCTCCCCATCGGGATGGAGCACCTGCTCCAGGAAGCCACCCATCTTGGCAGCGATCGCGAGACAACTCCCCGAGAGCTGCGGACGAATAGCTCGGGCCGCGATTCCAACCTGCAGCAGATTCCCCAGCACCTGGCAGTGATACATGGGAGACCGCTCGAAATGCTCACCCGAGGGCAGCACCTGTCGCGCTAGCTCCGCTGGCAAATGTCGCTCGACCAAGTACAGCCAGCTTTCTGCGCGAGGTCCCTCCAAGAAACACCCCGCCAGCGCTAAGGCTCGCAAGTTTTCCAGGAGATGGTTCCCCCCCAGGTCAAACTCCAGCGAGCCACTGAGCCACTCCGCCTGCGTGGCAAAGCTAGTCAGAAACTCCGCTTCAAGTTCCTGCGGAGGGGGGCAAAGCGCATAGAGTTGCGCCCAGATCGGCAGTCGCCGTGACACACAATAGGGATGCCACGCATCGCTCGGATGCACAGCATCGCTCTTGGTCAAGTCTTCAGAGGGGTTCCCCGTGATCCACGATCCGACCGTCTCCCATATAATCCGCCAAGCATCCGAGTCTTCTGCAGAAACACTCGCCGCCAGATCCGACAGATATTCCTGATAGTGAAGCTGAAACCCCCACAGTCGTGCAAGATCCGACCCTCCGCCTCCCGCCCAATCAATAGGCGATCCCAGACTCCTCTTTTCGCCCAGCAGCGTAATACACCCCCGAGCCAGATCGTCCCGCTGCTCCTCAGCCGTCGCCAAACAACGCCAAACCCTCGTCTCGGCAATTCCACGAAACGCCCCCAATGCCTCCTCTCGCACCGTGACTTTTTCCAGAATCCGCTGCGGCCTCCGCGCAAACACACTCGGCCGAAGCATCCCCACTCCCCTGCGAACAAGCTGCTCGGCCCGATAATACCGCAGCACATTCCCCACCCGCGCCAGCTTGTCCCAAGACCCTACCAACCCTTTCGCCTGTTGAACAAGCATCTCTAAATCAGTCGTGGGCATAGTGGCTAGAGGTTAGAGGCTGGAGGTTAGAGGGAGAGTAAGTTGCGAGTAGCGAGTTACGAGGCGGTAGTAAAAAATGGAACGCGGATGAACGCTGATTGGGAAGGAATGAGTCGCGAGGCGCTACTTGTTAGGCGCTGGACTTTGGAAATTGCTTATTCTTCCTAATCACAAATCACAAATCACTTCCCCTAGTCCCGAGCCCCCAGATCCCAGTACCTCGTCTTTACTTCGATCCGCGCCTTATCCGCTTAATCTGCGTTTCTCCGCGTCTGATTTCTTCCTAACCTCTAACCTCTATTCCTCCCCCACCACTATTCTCGCTATCCGCTCACTCGCCTTCCCATCCCACAACTCTGGGCACGTCCCCCGCTTGTAGGTCCCCGCCAGCACCGCATCCAACTCCCGGCTCAGCGCCTGCGTGTCTCCCCCAATCAACGTGCTGGTCCCCTGCTCTACCGTAATCGGCCGCTCCGTGTTTTCCCGCATCGTTAGGCAAGGCACGCCCAGCGCGGTCGTTTCTTCCTGCAGCCCCCCGGAATCGGTCACCAGCACCTTCGCCTGCGACACCAGACACAGAAACTCCCGATACCCGAGCGGCGGCAAACAGCGAATCGCCGACGCCCGCTCCAGCAGTTGGTCCAACTCACAGTCAGTCAGTCGCGCTTGCGTTCGAGGATGAATCGGCCACACGCACGGCAGCTTCTCCGAAACTTGGGCCAGCACCTCAACAATCCCCCGCAGCGTCTGGGGGCAATCCACATTCGACGGACGATGCAGCGTCACCACCGCATACCCCCCCGGCACGAGGCCATACTCGCTCACCAGATTCAGGGCCTGGGCGCTTGCCAGTTGGTCTCTCAACGTATCGATCATCACATTGCCAACCAGGTGGATCTCGTCAGCCGACCGCCCCTCGCGCGTGAGGTTTTCTACCCCCGCCGGCTCACTCACCAACAACAGATCCGCAATCGCGTCGGTCACAATCCGGTTGATCTCCTCCGGCATCGCCCGATCAAAACTCCGCAGCCCCGCCTCGACATGGGCTACCGGTATCTGCAGCTTGGCCGCCGCCAGCGCCGCCGCCATCGAACTGTTCACATCCCCCACCACAATCAGTCGGTCAAAGCTTCCCCCCGCCGCAGGCCCGTCCCGCAGCACCTGCTCCATCCGCTCCAGAATCTTCGCGGTCTGCTGCCCATGACTCCCCGACCCCACCTCCAGATGCACGTCCGGCTGACGCATCCCCAGCTGTTCAAAGAAAATATCCGACAGCTTCGCATCATAGTGTTGCCCCGTATGCACGAGCGTCACCGCCACCTGCGGATACGCCCCCAGCGCACGCAACAGCGGAGCCATCTTAATAAAATTAGGCCGCGCCCCGACGACACAAGCAAGTTGAAGAAGATTCATGAAATAGAGGTTAGAGGTTAGTGCGGTAAAGGCGCGAGGCGCTAGCTTTTAGGCGCTAGTCAGAAAAAGTGGTTAGTGGTTAGTCGTTAGTAAGAAATTAGACGCGGACAAACGCGGATTTTGCGGATGAGACGCAGATCATTAGATGTGTAACCTTCTTGGGAAATCCGTGGAAATCAATGGCTTTGAACCTTTCTTATCTGACCAGCGCCTAACAACTAGCGCCTCGCGCCTTCCTCCCCCACCACCCTCTCCAACAAATTCAAATACTCCCCCGCCAACCGATCTCGCCCATAATGCTTCAGCACATATTCCCGAGCGTTCTGCCCCAGCGTTTCTCGCTCATGCGGATCATCCGCCAGCCGCAATAAAATCTCAACCAATTCCTCATCCGCCTCCGGAGTCATCGGCACCCCTGCCCCCGCCTCCATCACAATCTCCAGCGCTGGGCCACGAACCCCCATCACGATCGGCAACTGCATCGCCATCGCTTCGAAAATCTTCGACGGGATCACCGTGGCAAACAACTCGGTCCCATGCAAATGCACCAGACAACAATCACTCGTCGCGAGCGCCTTGGGCATCTCCTCCTTACCCAGCCGCCCCGTGAAGACCACCTGCTCCGCTACCCCCTTGTCCTGCGCCAATTGTTCCAGCTTACCCTGCTCGGCACCACCTCCCACGATCAGAAACACAATATCCGTACGGCCCAGTTCCCGCAGGCGCTCGGCTGCCTGAATCATCACCTCCAACCCATGGGCCATGCCGACTGTGCCCACATAGCTGCACACAAATTTCCCCTCCAGCCCATACCGGGCACTGAACTCGGCGCATGGCGCCTGCGGGCGAAACTGCTCTCCATCGACGCCGTTCGTAATTACACTCATCCGATCCGCCACACTGGGAACTTTTCCCGTGATCACATCCCGGTAGCCGGTCCCCACGGCAACAATATGCTTCGCCGCCAGGTACATCCGCCGTTCCAGCCATTCGAGAAAGCGAATGCGCTTACCTTTCCGCATCGCCCCCACGGCCGCGATTGAGTCGGGCCAGATATCGCGAATCTCGAGCACCAACGGCACGCGCTTGAGTCGTGCTCCCCACACCCCCGCCCACCCGCAAAAAAACTGCGGCGAAGTCGCCACCACCACATCCGGCTTGGCCTGCGAAATCGCGGTCCACACCGCACTGAGGAAATAACTCGAGTAATTGGCGATTCTGCGATTCGACCGCGCGTTGGCCGCCATGAAAGTCCAGATCCGCACTACACGTATCCCATCAATCATCTCCACCTGGCGGCGCAGCCGACTGCGATACCCCTCATAAGGCACCCCTTCAGGGCAATTCGGCACGCAAGTAACCACCGTCACCTCATGCCCCGCCGCCACCCAGCGCCGACAATGCTCATAGGTCCGCGTAGCCGGCGCATTCACCTCAGGAGGAAAGTAATGTGAGAAAAAAAGAATTTTCATTGAAAGAAGACGCTAGTTGCTAGGCGCTGGGCGCTAGTCAAAAAGTAAGCCAATCTATCCTTCTGCATTGTTCATTGCTTTTTTTCATCCCCTAACCACTAGCCTCTTCTTCTGACCAGCGTCTAACAACTAGCGCCTCGCGCCGCTCTCCCACCTCTGGGTCTCCCCGTCTCCGCAGTAAAAAGTCTTCCCCCCTAGCCTCCAACCTCTAGCCACTAACCTCTACTACCCCTCCCTCTCTCAAACTCCGCACCGCCAGGATCGCCGCCAGCGACGTCGCCCGCAATTCCTCCCAAGGAATCGGCGCCTCCCCCCCCGCAACGATCGCGTTCGCAAACTCTGCAATCTCCTCGGCATGCCCTTTCTGCTGTTTCCCCTTCGTGACCTTCTTTTTGCCGCCGTGGTACGTCGTCACGGTATGAAAATCATCGATCACCGCCACGCGTCCGGCCCCCAGCACCTCGACCCGCTCCTTGGGAAACGCCCGATCCCCTCCCGCCAGATACGCGATGTTCGAGATACTCCCATTCGCATGCCGCAAGGTTATAAAACACTGGTCGTCCGTAATTTGCCCCGGCTGATCTCCCCCCACCGACTCAGCAAACACCCGCACCACCGGCGCACCACACAAATAAGTCGCCAGGTCGATCGCATGACACGCCTCGCCAATGATGCGTCCACCCCCCTCCTCATCCTGCTGCGTCCAATGCTCCGCAGGAATATCCCCCGCATTAAACCGAATCGAAACCGTCAGCGGCGCCGCCACCTGAGCAAAATGCTCCCGCACCAACCGCGCCGAGGGCGAAAACCGCCGATTAAACCCCACCATCACCAGAGGTGTTTCTCTCCCCCCTCCGGCACTCAACTCTCCCCCTTCTTCCCTAGCGCCTAGCGCCTCGCGCCTAACAACTTCTTTACCGCCTCGCGCCTCGCGCCTCGCAACTTCCCCCTCTACCTCCCCCAACTCCTCCACCGTCAAACACAACGGCTTCTCGACAAAAATATTCTTCCCCGTCTGAATGGCCCGCAACACATGCCGCGCATGCAAGTCGTGCCGCGTGAACGAGAACACCGTATCAATCGAAGGATCGCCAAAAATCTCCTCCTCGTCCGTGCAAGCGACTTCCGCGTTGTAAGTCTTCGCCGCCTGGGCTGCCGACACACCCTTGGCACTACAAATTGCCGCAATCTCAAACGCGCCCGCATCCCGCATCGCCGGCAACATCACCCCCCGCGCAAAATTCCCCACCCCCAACACCCCACAGCGAGATTTCCCCCCCGACTTCCCACTCGCAGCCCGCAACCGAATGGAAGTTCCGAACGAGTGGCGAGTAGAATTGCTAGCGCCTAGCGCCTCGCGCCTCGCAACTTCTTTCCCGCCTCGCGCCTCGCGCCTCGCAACTTCCTTACCCCCATACTCCAGCACCATTCCCAAAAACGCTTCCGACCCGCTCTCAATAATCTCATACGCCCGCGCCGCCTCGCCGATCTCAAACCGATGCGAAATCAAGGGCCCCACATCCAGACGCCCCGCCCCCATCAGATCCAACACCGCTTGAATATTCCGCTGCTCGGTCCACCGCACATACGCCGCCGGGTAGTCCTGCCCCCGCTCTTCGTAGCTCGCGTCGTACCGGCCCGGCCCATACGAACACGACACCACAAATTCACATTCCTTGAAATAGAACGGCCGGCGATCCAGCTCCAGCCCCACCACGCCGACCAACACGATCCGCCCCTTCTGCCGCACCGCGCCGGCTGCCATCTCAATGGGTCCATTGCTCTTGGTGCTGGCCGTGATCACGACCGCGTCGGCCCCCAGCCCCCCCGTCAGCTGCTCAATCGTCTCACTCCCCAGGTCGGGCCGCGCCACGTCGGCCCCCATCCGCACAGCCAACTCACACCGGCTCGCGTCCGGATCCACCCCCAGAACCCGCACCCCGGCAGCTTTCAACAGGGCCACCGTCAACTGCCCGACCAGCCCCAGCCCGATCACCAGCACGGTCTCGCCGAGCGTGGTTTGGGTCAGCCGCACCCCTTGCAGGGCAATACTCCCCAGCACGCCAAACGCCGCCGACTCCAGCGACACATTCTCCGGCACGCGGGCACACAAATTCCGCGGCACGCTCACCACCTCGGCATGCGGCCCATTCGAGGCGACTCGATCCCCCGGCTTGAAGTCCTGCACCCCCTGCCCACAGGCGATCACCACCCCCGCCGAGCTGTACCCCATCGAAAGCGGCTCCTCGAGTTTCTGCCGGACCTGCCGATAGGTGCTCACGAGCCCCTCATTGTGCACCTTCTCCAACACCCGCCGCACATGATCCGGCCGCTCCCGCGCCTTCCCCAGCAGCGACTTCTTCGCCAGGTCCATGACCATTTTCTCCGTCCCCGCCGACACCAAAGAGGCCTGATTAGCAATCAGCACCTCACCAGGTGCAACCGCCGGCGCAGGAACCTCATGCAAAGCGAGTTCTCCGGAACGAATATTTTGTAACAATTGCAGCATGATTAAGGGATTAGGATCTGGGTGCTAGGGACTGAGGGCTGGAACTTTTCCTGAGCGGATTGGCGCTAGCCACCGGTAATTTCTGTCTCACTACTCACGACTCACCACTAACTACCTCCCCCCCGAACGTTACAAGACGCTAGGCGCTAGTTGTTTGAAGGAAAGGAGGAAATCAAGTTGAAATTGTTCGATTTAGGTATTCTTCTTCTGACTAGCGCCTAGCAACTAGCGCCTCGCGCCTCATTCATTCCAATCAGTGTTCATCTGTGTTCTATTTCTTCGTGTCACCACTCGCGACTTACGCCTCTTCCCCATTTACCACTCGCTCGTAGAGTTCCAGGAATTGTTTTGCGATTCGATCCCAAGTGTAACGTTGCTCTACAAGCTTGCGACCGTTACGCCCCATGGACTGGCGCTCATCATTTGTCATTGAGAGAATCTTTCGCAGGCCTTCCTCGGTTGAGGTGACATCCGATTCGCATTCTAAACCAGCTTCCGAATTTGCAACTTCCGGAAAACTACAGTTGCGAGATATCAACAAAGGGAGTTCACAAGCCATCGCTTCAAGGATGGCCATGCTAAAACCTTCGGAGAACGAAGGCAGCACGAAGAGATCGGCTGCCGCTAGAGCTGCCAACTTCTGTTCTCCATACAGTGGCCCTGTAAATAGTACGCTGCTATCCAACTCCAGATCTGAGACCAAGCCTCGGATTATTGCTTCGTGACCATTATCGGGGCCTGCAATCACTAACTGTACATCCTGGTTGTCGACTACTATTTTCCTCCACGCCTCGACAAGATGCTGCAAACCTTTTTTGGGATGCAGCCTCGACAGAAAAAGTACGATTCGCTTGTCCGTTAGTTGCGGATAGGAATTGAGTAGAACTGATCGATCTGGCAAATTCTCGTATGCTGAGAGGTTTATTCCATTCGGAATGACTGCAATGGGATTTGTGAGTCCATAACCACGAATGCTATCTGCTTCGGTATGACTTAGCGCATGAACACAATTGGCTTGCTCAAGATCTCTTCTTTGAAACATCTCTTCACAGATTCGCTTCTTCCACCGGTGGCGATTCAGAGCCCAGGTTTCAAGAGACCCATGGGGTGAGAACACGACAGGCTTTCCATGCTTCTTTGCCAACGAAGAGCCATAAGCGTTTGGCATAGTCCATAAACTGTGAATATGGACCACATCTCCTTGAGGTATGAGACTATCTAGCTCTCGTCTAAGCGCAGGCGAATAACATAAACGGCCCAGCCAACGCCCCGGCGGAGAAATCGATTTTACAGGCGACTTTACGGGAACACTTCTTAAGCCAGAGGAGACACAGTCTGTGGAAAACACAGTAGTAGCTATTCCAAGATCACTTTGAGCTGCGGTCAACTCCGTTAATACTGTCGCAACTCCGCTCGCTTTGGAAGAGAGTCCACCAACTATATGATCAACTATCACAAGAAAGACGTTGAGTGGGATGCTGGCATTTTTGGGGCTATCTTCTCGATGCACATTCAATTGCTTGTTGGATGCCCTGCGCAAATTGGTCAGGCCCGAATCTTGAGATGATCTCTCGCGAAGACTCTCCCATTAATTTGAGTTCCGTCTCCGGCAATTGTGAGATCTGTAGCATGCGCTGGGCCAATTCTTCCGTATCGTATGGATTAAATGTGAATCCATTTGCTCCATTAGAAACGAGATCGTAGGCACATCCGCAACGACTCGATACGAGAATTGGCAAGCCAGCAGCCATTGCCTCGTTGACCACGAGTCCCCATGCCTCGTTGACTGCTGTATGTACAAAGCAAAACGCGTGCGCATAATATCGCACCAGATTATCTAATTGCTGAAAACCAACGAATGAGACATCGCAAATGCCTTGGTCTCTCGCAAAAGATTCGAGCATCTCCCTGTCGGGACCATCGCCACAAATAACAAGTTGATAATCCCGATCAGCAGCGAGTTCTTGAAATCTTGCAAACCCAGAAAGCAGTCCACGGATATTCTTTCGCGACTCAATTAAGCGACTACACGCCAGAAAGTATTTCCGTGGAAGTCGACTTCCATCTTCACCGGGGTCGCTTCGCAACCTATCAGTGGCCTTGATCACATACTCATTGTCAATGACTCCATACTGTCTAAAAATGTGCTCTCGCGGAAAACCCAAAGTAACCAGATATTCACCGGCAGCTGCACCAGATACTAGAGCTGAATCAAACTTCTTGAGAAAACGCTTGATGAGTACGGTCTTCCAAAATGGACGCGGCCGATCATCCCACTTTGTTTCAGACATGAGGATCGTTGAGCGATGATGCTGTTTCGCCCACTGGATTGCCGAACGCATTTCATGTCGATCGTAGCCAGCGGCGGCTATGTAATCTGGAGAGAGTTCATCTAGTTTTTCAATCATTCGAGGCGAGAGATCTTTGCCGTCTTTCGGGAGCATCACGTCGGGAGCAAGCGTGTGAATTTCGCAGCTTAAGCTCTCTCTTTCAAGCTGCCAGTCACGGGTAGATTCTTGTCCAGCAAGTTCGATTCCGATTACTCGAATGTTCTTTAGCTTTAGCCGTTTCTCGCATGCGATCAAGCGTGCTACGTGATAAGGACCAAAGTTATTCCATAACACGACTAGCAAAGACACTTTTTATGCCCTCGTCTTTGCTATTGGATATTTGTTCACTCTATTAGGAGTCTGAGAGTCTTTAGAAACGAACTTGTTGCAGGTTCGATGAATTCACTGGAGATTCTTGCTTAGCAGTTGTGATTTGAATTGGAATCCCAGCAAATCTGGCAGCTGCGATTGTCAGGATACTGATAAACAAAAATCGGAAGAAAAATGCTTCCACTGATTGGGCGACCAGGAATATTGAGATAGCAGCCGAAACGACGTAAATTACCGCCCAGAGACCACTTAGGGTTCTTGCCCTCTTCCACAGCTCCGCAAACATACGCCCCATCAAATAAAGCAGTAAAGTATAGAAGTACCATAGTTCTAAATAGGCATCAGCAATAAAACTTATTGCAGAACCAACGGGCGGTAGCCAGCCAACGCTGCGATACCAGTATTGGGGAGAAATACCCTCAAATGATCTTCCGTTGACCATCCACTCAAAGCCAACATCCTCATACTTGGTAGGCCACAATTGCTTAGGGATCGGCCGTATGAACAAAATGACGCCCCATCGCTGTCCCCAATGGTGTACGTGCGATTGATTTGCGGCGACAATGGTGGCTGTCGAAATCAGCCAAACACTGCTGGAGTCGATTCTGTCTCGTGACACACGCTTGCTTGGAGCAATTACTTCAGCAAGCGAATCCAAGCTGAACTCAAAATCAGAGTTTAGATAGATCACAGAGCGATGAGCGAAGACAAAGAGCACAGAAATACCCATTAGACCAACCGCAGGCAACATCTTAGTCAACGAAATTCGGCGGCGCGAAAAGAGCATGTGCGAGAAAATCACTGCCCCAAGCACCATGAAGAGTGGACCACGACGCGTTCCCAAAATGCCAGAAACTGCGAAGGGAAAACAGAACAAAGCAAGAAGCACCCAATCCTCTAAAGCGAACCCCTGCTTTTTTCTTGCCAAGAAGAGTAGAGCAATCGCGGGTATTGTCAGGTGGGGCAATTCACGTACGTACCCGCTACCGGTGTAGCCTCCGCCTTTCGCTTGTGAGTAGGCGACGTCAAATCCACCGACGGTAAAAATACTGATCAGGAATCCAATTACACCAATCCCTCCTAAGACAAGGGCGAGACCGAGCAGTTTATGTCGTGAGACTTCGGGTAACCCCGATAAGGATCTGTTAGGTCTAGATAAGCTAAAGGGGGTGCCTCGCAAAATTCCAAAGCAAAAGCAAGATAAACCCAGGATCTGTATAAACTGCGCTAAGAGAAGTTGGGGTTCGCTCCTGAAAAGTACTCCAATACTTTCATTAATTGCATAGGTCGCGGGTCTCGCTACATATACATACATAAGCATCGGTACAAGAAACATGGCCGGATGCAATGCGTCGAGAGTTCTCTTGTACGCGACATATGCAGTGCAAATCAGAATTCCGAAGGTTACGACAATACTAAGTACAAACATTTGGAATTGACTTATACAGACGGCATGCGCATTTTAAGTTTCATTACTTTTACCAGTCGCTCGCCATAGCGTCTCATTGAATAGTTCTTGGCCTTTTCTGCTGCGTTAAGAGAAAGGTTTTTAAGTAGCTCACATTCTGATGCTAATCGCATGACTGCTGTAACTATCGCACTTGATTCTGTTGCAGCTATAAGAAAACCATCGACACCATCTTTGACGACACTGCCCGCATTGTGCGTGCAAATTACTGGTAAGCCGGCCGCCAACGATTCATAGATTACCGTGGCAGATCCTTCGCAAATCGATGGAAGCAGCAGAACATCAGCCCACCTATAGAAATCTGTGACTTGCGAACGCGGGACTGCTCCACAGATCTCCACATTCGAAGGAAATTCTCTGCCCGTGGGTAGCCCCTCCGCAGGGCCTACGAGTTTAAAAACGGCTGTTCCCTTGAGGGTATCTGCCGCTTCCAAGACGTAGGGCGTGCCCTTGCGAAGTCCCAGGGCCCCCACGGTGAGTATCCGCAGAGGGCCATCGTGAGAAATTTTCTTTTCCGGGGGGCGTTGCGTATCCACGCCGTAGGGGACCACGATGCACTTTTCGGCGGGTCCACCCAAATCAGCGATTCCTTGCTTGACGAACTCCGAGCCGCACAGAACGTGATCCGCAATCTCCCATTCGGCATATTCTCGGGCAATCAATTCATCGTAGGCATCCGCAGTGTCGCTATAGGGCCAATCAGGGTGACGCTTGGATTCATCTGCCAATAATCTCCGCTCGATAGTCATAGGGGCTATGGTCTGTTCCATAAAGGTGGTCAGACCCTGCTGCTTCGCTGCTTGCATTATTTCTAGGCTCGCCGTGTTGTAAGTGAACGTCGTGTCGGCTCCAAAGAAGCCGGCGTCGACAACAAGCCTGCCAAACTCTTTGTTACTGGCCAAGTGCAATCGAGACTCGTCTGCAGGAGTCTTACACTTCGAACGATTTCTTACACGAGTCCAGCCAAGTCGAGTGAATGCAGTAGTGTGCTTAGCAGGAACACCAATTGGCTTTCGACTCAAAAGGCTTTGCACACCCTGGGGCCGAACACTGTTGGGAATGACATGGAGCAACCGAGGCCAGCTCTTAGTTGCACAGATATCCGTATAAAAGTGCTCGAGCATGCCAGACTGGGACAGGATGCGCGGTACCGCGTAATGCATCCTCGCTCCCAATTGGGCAACCACAACGCGCACTATTTATTCACTTCGCTTGACATGATTTGCGGAGCAAAGTTAGGCATCGGTTAGGATCATCTTGAGGATTTAGCCAAGACTGTATCTTACGAATCGGAGATTCTTGAATTGCCTTTTTCGTTTTCAAAGCGAGGCTTATAAGCCTCTAAGCAAATGGAATAAAAGGGCCATCTCAGCACTTGCGTGATCCATCTGTCAGGTAAAATGAGGGGCAACAATCTGAGCGGGAGCGTAAGTACGAAGCCAAGAGCAGTACCACCCGGCAGTCGGTTGCACGTACGCCAAAATCTCGTCACCATTTGGCTAATGAATCCACTACAATATGATATCTCGCCATGGTGAAGTCCTGCTGTCTCGCACAACTCAAGAAGCATCGCGGATGTGTAACCGCGGCGTACATGCCATCCAGTTTCTTCGGTGAGGAAAGGGCCAAGATCTTCATCGCTCATTGGAAGATAATAGTAGTGGGGCGTCGAAAGCAGGAGACGGCCACCGGGTTTAATTCTGTCGGCTAGATCGCGGAATAACTTGAGGTCATTGAGAATGTGCTCCACACATTCGAGACAAATCACGCAATCATAATTATCTTTGAGATTCTGAAGCTCGCCAAGTTCTCGGACGTCTCCGATCACGAAGCTCGACTTTTCAGCATGACAAAGCATCGCGCGCTGTTTGGCTACTTCTTGATTGCGTTCATCCCAACTAATTCCCGTTGCCTGATAGCCTCTTAGTGCGGCGCCAATTGTAAACGCGCCAGTTCCGCAGCCTACATCAAGAAGACTTTCGTTATTAGCTGTTTTCGGCAATCGACGCCTTAACCACCGCCAACGATCCAACACAAGCGTATCACCGTGTATTAGAGTCGCACGGAAGCCCATGATTCGAACGAGAATCGAACGATTCATAGGGTGTTTCCTGAATCTGCAAGACAATAGATTGCCACCATCAGCTTGTAGTAGATCGACTTGTCGAATAGCATTCCGTGCAATTGACTCTCTTCCCATAATGCAAAGTGAAATTAAGTATGAAAGACACTTTGGTTAGTAGGCGGAATTGATTGGTTAACGTTCGCGCAATATTAAATGAGATTACTTGGTTTCTACTTGAGTTTCCTCAACATGGTCAAATTATTGGGGTGCGCATAGATGGAAGTACCCTCTTCCACAAGCTCATGAACCGCCCGACGTGTACCTGAGAAGATTCGTAGATCAGTATCGTGAAATGCCATGATGCCACCTACTGCAAGTTTGGGCCACCAAACAGAGATGTCAAATGCAACATTGACATAGTTATGGACCGCATCGATAAAAACAAAGCTGGCCGGCCCATATTCCCAGGAGGAAGCACCTTCGCCGGATGTCTTATGAACATGGACTATTTTCGGCGAATCTTGGATCTTATTAATAAATGTCCTGAAATCTTCATTGGTTGCTCCCCAGCCGCCTAGAAACGGGTCAACTGCTACCACAAGCCGTGCTGTATGTCTGGAGAGAGCGATTGTGGTCTCTCCTCGGTAGGATCCTAATTCCACAACGCATCCCTCAATTAGCTCAGTGTCTTCTAACCCTTTAAGCAGATGCTGAAGTTGTAACTTTGTGACAGAAGTGTCATCCCATGACACAGCCGTTGTAATATCAGGTAAGTCTTCGATTTCCTTCCGTGGTAGCTCATACGCTTCGAATTTTCGTTGAGCTAGGTATTCGCACCATCTTGCCCGTGCAGTGAATGCGATACGGCTTGGCGATAGTTTAGAGCGAGATTTGAGAGAGAAAGGATCGGTAAGCATTTGACTTGTTCCTGATTTGAGAGAGTGCTCGCGGCTAGAGTCGCTTACAAGTCCATGAAACCTGAGAGGCAGCTTTGGTCAATCAGAGTTTCTTGCGGAGGAAATAGTAGAGTCGAGGAGATTTGGCGATCCGTGGCTTCAGAAATTTCCAGAGTCTGCGCGGGATAAGTTGAGAAGTCCGTATAGGAAATTCATAATCGGGCGGAGACTGGCCTTCACATGGCCTTATTGCAAGGGGCTGCGTGACTATTTGGTTAATAATAATTCCGTAATCGCGCCACATGCGGGATTCCGCGAACTCTGTACGTGCATGAGTCGCAATCCCTTCCGTGACCGCATCATGATGTTCGAGGGCTAGAAGTGTCTGTTTCGCCAGAGCGTTATAGTCGCCAAGAGGCGCAAGGAAACGATGGCCGTCTTTGACAATTTCCTTCGTACCTGTGTCGTTGATATCCCAGGCCACCGGCACACACCCCATGCTCATTCCTTCGAGTAAGGCAATGCTGCAAGCCTCGGCCCGGCTCAACATGAGCAGAACACTTGAAGACTCAAGTCGCAATAAGACTTCAGTGCGCGGCACATGCCCGTAGGTCATTATCTGATCTGAGGCAGGCAGCGTGGCGATACGCAGCTTTATGTCTTCGGCCATTTGACCATACCAATGCAGGCGACCACTGTAACCACTTTCAACTAATATCGGCCATAAATGAACTAGGTCATAAGCGCCCTTGCGCGAGTCACTCCCCCCCAAAAAGACTAAATCCTTTCCGTGGGATGGAGAGTCCAATGTGCGACGCGGAGGGAAGACAGTGCCGTTCTGGATTACGTGCAGTCTTTCAGGATGTTTGAGCCGGCCACGGAACCGACTCGCCGTCGCGTTCGATACCGCTACGATCGCATCGAGACTTTTCTCATACTTTACCGCCCTCTTCCAGTAGAACGACATCGTGTCGTGAACGACGTATACGCAACGTACCTCTGGCGGCAGGTAAGGTATGCAATCATCCATGGTATCACAACCATTGATAAACAATACATCCGGACGATTCTGAGTAACCCAATCCAAAAAAATCTTTGGCGTATCTGTATATGGTGAAATCACATTCAAACAATTGACTGAGTAGTTGGCCGTTTGTCTAGTCCTTGTGCTCAGTGGCTCCATCGTAAGAAGAGTCACTTCATATCCTTCAGCCGCGGATTGCCGACAGCATGAATCCGCGACCCAAATGATGCCACCCGCCCTTTCACCGGGCACGAGCCAGCAAAGGCGCGATTGCTGACTGCGATTGTCTATTTCACTCATCTAAATGCTTTCCTTTCAAAGCAACTTTGTGTGGCATTCGATATAAATCGATTGCCTCTTATAACTGATGATCTTGTGGAACAGGGTGATTGGCTGTAGTTGAACTCTGCTTTATAAATGAAAAAAGCTGGATTAGAGAACTGGGACTAAAACTTGCAAGAAAATTCCAACTGCTTTCTTCTAAGAGTATAAGCGCACGACGAATTACGAAGACACTAATTACAATGTCACAAACTAGCAAGGAAATCGCCGCACCTGGCAAGCCGATCAGAGGTACTAATACAAGGGCTCCGCTTAAAGCAACTAGATGTCCCAGTAGCACAAAGACTGTGTCACGGGTGTGCCGATTGCTAGACGTCGCGACAACTAGTGCGGAGGACCAGAAGTTCTTAGCAATTACCACACAGAGAAGTAGAGTAAAGACTTGATTGTCAAATTGCAGCTCCCTATTTGTCCAAAGTGCGAAGATCCAACCCCCAGCACAGAAAAGTCCTATGGCAAAAAAAATGCTAGATACAACCACGACCTGCAATGCTTTGCGGAAGATTAACCTGGCCAGATCGTGATTCTCCGAAGTAACAGCAACTGTTAATTCAGGGGAAATGGATTGTGTTACAACACTGAGCAGCATCCCGCCTGAGTTGGCTAGAGTACGCAGTGCAGAAAAAAGGGCCACAGCTGCAGGATTCAAGGCATAACCGATGATCCAGAGGATCCCTCCTCCTCGAATGGCATTACATAATGGCAGCAATCCATAGGATATTGCAGGTCGAAACAGGGATCGAACCAATTCGTGGGAACGGTGTCTGATGCCAAATCCCATAACGGACCTTGCCCATGGCTCAGCGACATTGTGAATGTCATAGCTGCGCGCCAGCAAGAACAGGAATTGCATTATCGTCATGGTGAGAGCAACACCAATCGGAGTAGCTCCTCGCAAAACAAAAATAATCACGACTACTGCAGTAGCCAATCGCTCTATGTTGCTGAGTACAACTAGGCGAGCAAAACTGAGGAACGATTGGTACATTCCATCGTAGATTTGCGACAATTGCATCAAAATAAAGTTGGCGACAAAAGTAAATGTGATAACTCGAACTTCAAATGGATCTATTGACGAGAAAGGCAAATAACTATCAATAGGAGTAGCCGAGGCAACTAGTAAGAGCATGGCTACAGGGAATGTTATTAGAAGAATTAGAGTGCAAGTTGTCTGTACAATTTGCTGAAATCGCTTTGAGTCCTTGCGTGCCGTGGCCTTGATCATATCGACACAGGCTACTTTTGATATACCTCCGTTAGCTAGTTCAATGAAAGACGGGATAGCACTCAACAACAACCATTCTCCGTACAACTCTTTGCCCCACATTGAAAGCATTAGGGGGACGTAGATGAGTTGATTAATTAATGTTACGCCTCTGCCCGCAAGCAGATGAATCGCAGATTTAAAAATTCTTGTTGGGGGCGCGTTGTTAGTCACTTGATTGTGTGATCTATCACTGAAAACGAAAGGCGTTGCAGTAAGGTCCTGTACTACTCTTCTGAAGCTGAATGGGCCACGAAGGTCCGGATTTTTTCTCTAGTCTCTTGGAATAGCTGAAGCAACTCAGTCTCTGTATCGGAATTGCCCCCGACAGCGGCTGTGAATAATTGAACCTGAAAATAGGTGGGCAAGCTGGAGGTTACTTCGGTCTTCATGATTCTCTGCCAGAGAGCAAAACGCAAATCTCCTGAGGGAGGTGCGAGCGGAGTTCCCTGTGCATCGAAAATACAGAAAAATAGCATCGCTTCACGACCTTCTTTGTCACGGAGAATCGTTCTTACATAGGGCCAATCGGATCTCACCTCATTCGTGACCACCCTCTCATTCGAACATTCCCAACCAGCCATGGTGTAGCATCCGGTGAGATGATGCCACCCGTGCATGAATGGATAGTCAAACGAGAGTCGGACTTGGGTAGGTGAACCGGACTGACGGAGGTCAAACGTGGTGGAGTAGTGCCCCTCGGAGTGATTTTCTTCGCGGTTGATGCGCTCGGTGGCGGTGACTTGCCAACCGAGGGGAAGTTCGCCCAGTGTCTTTTCGTCGATCTCGTGGGCTCGTTCGATAGCCGCAATGCCGACAGCGGATTGCTGACGGCTGACCAGATAGGGAGCGATCTGCAGCGCGCCCAACAGGGCGAAGGGGATTCCAATGAGGAGGGAGAGTTTCATAGTTTGGAGTTAGGAGTTGTGAGTTGTGAGTTGTGAGTGGTGAGTGGTGAGTGGTGAGTGGTGAGTCAATTGCGCATTCCCCATAAATCATAAATAAGAAATCAGAACTCCCCAGCTTCCGATTCCTAGCCCCCTGTCCCCAATAAACCTGGCCCAAAAATCGTTGTGGAACTCCTCTTCGTGATCCTGATAATGGAACTTGCCACACAACAGGCTCCCAGCAGGGAGGATCGAAACTTTTGCAAATCGCTCTCGCGAGCGATGCCGTGGGAGATCCGTCCTCGCCGGAGCGGGAGATTGTAACGCGGTGATGGAGTTTTGTGTGACAAAACTCACAATAATCGACGACCCAGGCTGCGACGTAAACCTTTATAGAATAACGCTTTACGAAAAACTCGACCCTCCGAAAAGCAGGGGGTTTTGTTTTGTAAAAAAAGTTTTTGCACTAAATGACAACTGCCGAGGCCTAACGCCTCGCCGCACACGAAAAAGTTGTGAGGGGTGAGGGGTGAGGGGTGAGTCGTGAGTCGTGAGTGGTGAATGGTGATTGGTGATTGGTGATTGGTGATTGGTGAATGGTCAAATTCCCAATCACAAATCAGAAATCACGAATCACAAATCACCAACCTCTATTCCCCATCCTGACTAGCGCCTCGCAACTCGCGCCCCGCGCCTACTAACCAATTAAACCATCTTACCAAGCGGGTCGGGCTTTCGCTCAAGGTCCGCCAGTCGATCGGGGCCAGGCACTCGGCCAGCAGGAAGTCGGTGCCGACCACCCCGCAGAAGGCGGCCAGGAACAGGACCAGGCCGAGGGTCTCGTGTTGCCAACCCGCCGACAAATCGATGCCCCACTGGATGTAGAACACGGCAATCAGCGTGATGCGGGCGATGTTCAGGGCCATCGCCCACAGCGTGGCGATCACGACACTCAGTAGGAGGTGTACCAGCGGCCGATTCTTCCAGACCGAGTAGATCAACGCACAGGCGATGATCGACATCACCGAGATGATGCCGCTGCACGCCTCGTCGACGAAGAATTCCTTGTTCACGCTGCGGAGGACGTTCCCTTCCATGGAGTGCATCACCCCGAGGGCGTCGAGCATGTAGCTGCTCACGCGGCTGCTCATTCCCTGCAAGGCTTGCACCAGTTTGCGATCGAGCCCCAACGGCAACGGCAGCAACAAGAACGAGATCAACCACAGGCCCCACGGGTTGGTGATCGTGTGGGTGCGGCTCACATGCCAGATGCCCACGCCGAACAACAGAATCAGCGAAAGCATGGCCAGCCAGGGGGAGAACATAAACGTGGCCGCGGCCAGCACGAGCCAGGAGACACCGATGCCGAGCAAGGTGAGTTTGGAGCTGGGGGCTGGGGGCTGGGGGTTGGGGGAGGTGCGGGAGTAGGCGAGCCAGGCGAGGGCACCGATCACGAAGGGGAAATACTGATACTGCGGCTGGCTCCACATCAGCTCGAAGTGGAGATACAGGAACGGCGCGTAGCCGAGGGCGATCAGGAAGAGGAGGACGTAGGGCATTAGTTGTTAGTTGTGAGGCGCGAGGCGCTAGTTGTTAGGCGCTGGTCAGAGTTTGGGGAAATGGAACGCTGATGAACGCTGATTAGACGGATTATCACAGGTTTTAAAGAAGATAATCTCTCGCAGAGACGCGGAGACAGCAGAGCATTCAAGAAACCAATCTCTCTGTGTCTCTGTGAGAAAGCCTATTTGGTTAGCCGGATTGTTAATGAAGTGGGGGACCTTAAATGATCTGCGCTTTATCAGCAACATCCGCGATAATCCGCGTCTAATTTCTTACTCGCAATTCGAAGCTCGAAACCCGTGACTCGCGACTTCCTGCTTCCAAATACCACTGGACGGTGGCGCGGAGGGATGTTTCGAAATCGTGTGCGGGCTCCCAGCTCAGCTCGCGGCGGATCTTCTCCGTGTTCATGGCGTAGCGGAGGTCGTGACCGGGGCGGTCGGCGACAAATGTGATCTGCTCGGCGTAACTCTGTCCGTCGTCACGGGGCCGCAGCTCGTCGAGAAGTTCGCACAGCAACCGGACCAGCTCAATATTCTTCCATTCGTTCTCCGCACCGATGTTGTAGGTCTCGCCCGGGCGGCCTGCCTCCAGCACACAAGCGAGTGCCCGAGCGTGGTCTTCGACATAGAGCCAATCCCGCACATTCTCGCCCCGGCCATAGACGGGGATCGGTTCCCCCCGCAGGGCATTCAGAATCACCACCGGGATCAGCTTCTCGGGAAACTGGTAGGGGCCATAATTGTTCGAGCAATTGGTGACAATGACCGGCAGGCCATAAGTCGTATGCCAGGCCCGCGCCAAATGATCCGAGCCCGCCTTGGTCGCCGAGTAGGGGGAATGAGGATCGTAGGGAGTCGTTTCCGAGAAGGCCGCGTCGTCCATGCCGAGGGTGCCATACACTTCGTCGGTCGAGACATGCAAGAAGCGAAAGCCGGCTTGATCTGAGGGAACCAATCCATCGTAATATTCACGTGCTGCCTGCAACAAGACGTAGGTGCCGACCAGATTCGTTTGGATAAAAGCGGCCGGCCCATCAATCGACCGGTCCACATGCGACTCCGCCGCCAAGTGCATCACGCAAGTCGGCTGGTGTTCGGCAAAGGCCTGCTGCATCGCAGCCACGTCACAAATGTCGGCCTGCAGGAATTGGAACCGGGGGTTCTCTTCCAGATCGACCAGCGAAGCCCGATTGCCGGCATACGTCAGTTTATCCACCGCCAGCACCTGGTAGTTGGTGTGGTGAAGAATATGCCGGGCCAGATTGCTGCCAATAAAGCCGGCGGCACCTGTGATGAGGATGGTTGTAATAGAGGTTAGAGGTTAGAGGTTAGAGGCTGGGGAAATGGAACGCGGATGAACGCTGATTAAACGGATTTTCACAGATTTAAGAAACAGGTTTGTATTTGCAATGATCTGCGGCCATCCGCCAAATCCGCGTTTCTCCGCGTCTAATTTCTTACTCGCGCCTCGAAACTCAAAACCCACAACTTCCTAATTGGTTTTGGTGGTGAGATTGAAAACAGGCGCGAGGCGAGAGTTGTTAGACGCTGGTCAGAGGGAGCAGTGGGGAGGTCAAAACGGGTCAAATTTTTTTGGAGAGCCGTGATTTCGACTCTCGACTGCCTACCCTGATCGTGTCGGGAGATAACTGCTGTTTCAAAAAAGGCTTTAAAATAAGGCCAATAATCAAAAATGGGGCTTTTTTCATACCCCTGTCAAATCGTGTTGACATTTTTCTCTAATTCTTTGTCTAATGCGCCAAGATGCCTGCTAGCGGTGCTAGCCCTTGATCGGGAAATCAAGGAAGTCACGCGGGGTGAGTGACAGGTGTTGTGTTGGAGTCCCCTGGGACTCCGGCTGGGCCAGTGTTTGGCTCGGTTTTTGTCACAACATGTAACACTCAAGGAGACCTCGCCGTGAACATCCAGTCCCCCCCTGCCCATCCTTCGTATTCCCAGCCTAGTTCTAATGGGGATTCCTCTGCAGTAACCCCAGACGTCGTTTCCGGGGAACAATGCGTGCAGGAATTCCGTTGCCTGGAAGACTTCCAATGGAGATGGAATGAAGATCTGAAATGGACCCGAACTAATCGCCCGGATCACCTGCTGCCCATGCAGTACATGTACGTAGAACAACTCGAAATTTACTCCGACAAATTTAAGGAAGAAGCTCAAGGCGACGATCCTGCTTGTTCTACCGCCGAGCCACGGATTGAACTCGACCTAGCGATGGAAGCTATCGCACAACTCAGGGCTAGATTGGCTCGCAAAAAAAACCTCGCCAAATTCTTGGATCCTGTGGATCGACAGGCCAACGATCCAGCAAGAAATGGGCATCCCCCATCCGCAGCCAGCGCTGTTGATGTCGACGAAAACGCGCCCGAATCTGACGAGCAATTTCTGCCCACCGATGGCGATTCTGATCTTGAGCCCGACTCGCTGGGCCCTGCTCCTTCCCTACCAGATGACGAG
The DNA here is from genome assembly GCF_007860015.1 of Bythopirellula polymerisocia. GTDB lineage: Bacteria > Planctomycetota > Planctomycetia > Pirellulales > Lacipirellulaceae > Bythopirellula > Bythopirellula polymerisocia. Next base: position 364,769 of record NZ_SJPS01000004.1, on the reverse strand, counting down.
CCACTTGCAGAAGCCTCCGCATCCGAGCAAGGGTGCAGAGCAGCTTCGCAATCCAGTTGCGACAGTAGTTTGGAGGATGATTTACCCCAGGAGCCGATACTAGAGAAATCTGTTGATCAAGTCGAGACATTCCCGCACAGAGTACCACAAAGTGGACCATTCCGAGACGATCTATCAGTCGCTGAAAATGTAAAATCAGTGGAAAAACCTAATGTACACAAGGATGCGATCAAATTTGAAGCGTCTTCCTCTCCAGAGATAAATCCACAAGTTCCTGGAATGACCGATGCGGGTGACCCTCCCAATTTCGCTGAGCAGGACCTGGATACTTCTGTTGACTCTGAACAAATTCTTACTGCTGATACGAATCAACCATTTGACCCTGAGCAAATCGCCGATGAGTATGTTGCTTCATTTCGGTCGGTTTTGGATCCTACAATCGCTGAAAAAACTAAAGAACTAGAGACTGAAATTAAAGCGCTAGTGGAGCGTGAGAATTATATCGAAAAATGTTCGGCAGTGACCTTACAGGAAGCAGTATTGCACATGGAGTGGAAACCCCCGGGCGTCATCGTCTCAGCTCTACCCGGTTCACTCCAAATAAGCCTACTTGAGATGAAGCAACTCGCCGAGGAGGTTTACGCAAATTCCCAGGGAAGTCTGGAACGTAGCCTTGGTATGACTGTCCTGCATCTAAGTTGGCTTGAAATTGTCGAAATGTACTACCTAAACCAAGCGATAAATTTGAATGATCTCACGAAAGAGCCTTCCAAACCTCAGCACAGGAAAAAACTCGATCGCTACCTGACAGTGGTTCACTCAAAACTTGCTGCTACCGGCATCTTGGCAAAAGTGCAAGAGCTTAGGGATAAACAAAAGACTGCCTTGCGGGCAATGGGCTACTAGATTCTGGTGAGCTCCCTGTTGCATTGTGGGAACACCTTAGATCAAAAGGGAGCCAATCTGTGGTCTGTGCTGCATCACCGGAGGATCAGAAACATGGAAAAACAAGATTTTGTTGACCAAATCGCTTGCTACACCGCAAAAACCAGGGGGAAACTGCACGCCCTCTATGATTGCATGTCGACGACGAGTGGCTCGATACAGATTAGCTATCGCCGGGTGCGCGGAACGACCTACGGCCCTTATATGAGTTATCGCTTCCGCGAGAATGGCAAGCAATGCTGTCTCTATATCGGAAGTTCTCGACCCGAGCAGATGCTTGCCCGGCAAATGATGCACGAAAAGTTCGCAGCCGATAAGGAGCGGCATGCTATGGACCATCTATTAATCCAGGCCCGTAAACAGGTGAAGGAGTCGAAAAAAAATCTGGAGCAAGAACTCGCCAAAGTCGGTCTCACCATGAAAGGCTGGGAAGTAAACGGATGGAGGAAAGTAGGCGCTAGGCGCTAGTAGTTAGGCGCTAGTCAGACGTGGGGAAATGGAACGCGGATGAACGCTGATTGGGCGGATTTTCGCAGATTTAAGAAACATTTTTGTATTTGAAAAGATCCGCGTTTCATCCGCAAAATCCGCGTTTCTCCGCGTCTAATTTCTTACTCGCGCCTCACCACTAACCACCAACCCAGTATTCTGACCAGCGCCTAGCGCCTAGTAACTAGCGCCTACTCACGCTTTCCACACCTGATCCGCTTTTGTCTCCACTCCGAACATTGCGTTGCGGGTGTCGACGATCAGCGGGGCCCAGTCGGCCAGTTGTTGGTAATCGATACACGCATGATTTGTACTAATCAACACCAGATCGAAACTCGCGAGGTTTTCCTCGCTCCAGGCGATGGACTGTTTGCCGGCCCATTGGGGGTGTTCGCGCGTCGGACGAATCTCGGGGACATACGGATCGTAGTACTCGACCTCGGCGCCCCGCTTGGTCAGCTCCTCCAGAAAAACAAAACTGGGGGATTCGCGTTCGTCGCCGACGTTTGGCTTGTACGCCAGGCCGACGACCAGGATGCGGCTGCGGCGGATCGATTTGTGGTGCTGGTTCAGGGCCTGGCCGAGGACCTCGATCACATGGCGGGGCATGTTGCGATTGATCTCGCCCGCCAGCTCAATGAAGCGGGTGCGATGGCCATATTCGCGGGCCTTCCAGCTAAGATAAAACGGATCGATGGGGATGCAGTGCCCCCCCAGGCCGGGGCCCGGGTAGAAGGCGTTGAAGCCAAACGGCTTCGTCTTGGCCGCGGCAATGACTTCCCAGATGTCGATATCCATCGCGCCGTAGATCACCTTCAACTCATTCACCAGGGCGATGTTCACGCTGCGGTAGATGTTCTCGAGCAGCTTCGTCGCCTCGGCCACGCGGCACGAATTGACGGGGACCACCTCATCCACGGCCGAGGAGTACAGTTCCACCGCCTTGGCCAGGCATTCGGGCGTAAATCCACCAACCACCTTGGGGATCGTGGCAACCTTGCTGGCGGGGTTCCCCGGGTCTTCCCGCTCGGGGGAGAAGGCCAGGTGAAAATCAACACCGGCCACCATGCCAGAGCCCGCTTCGAGGACTTCGCGCAGCTCGGTATCGGTCGTGCCGGGATAGGTCGTGGACTCCAGCACCACGAGCGTGCCCGGCTGCAGGTGGGGGGCGATCGCTGTCCCCGTCGCGAGAATGTAAGAAATGTCCGGCTCAAAGTTTTTGGAGAGCGGCGTGGGGACACAGATGATCACCGCCGATGCTTCGCGGATCCGCTCGAAATCGGTCGACGCGCTCAACCGTTCCGAGTCGACGCAGTCGGCGATGTCGGCCGCCGGGATGTGGCCAATGTAAGAGTTACCCGCCTGAATCGCGTCAACTTTCTTAGCGTCGATGTCAAGCCCCAGCACGCGATAGCCCGACTTGGCAAACTGCAGACAAAGCGGCAAACCCACATACCCCAGCCCGACAATAGCCGTACAAGCCAGCGGATCCAGCGCGTCGGCCCGCTTGGATTCCGCCAAGGACTTCTTAGCGAGTTGGGGCGATTTCAAGTTTTGGCCATTACTCATAATAGGTGTCCTGGAGGAAAAATAGAGGCTAGAGGTTTGAGGCTAGAGGTTAGGGGTTGCGGGCGGGAGAGTATTGGGACAGTAAGTTGCGAGTTACGAGGAAGAAATGGAACGCGGATGAACGCTGATTGGGCTGATTTTCACAGATTTAAGAAACAGGATTTGTATTTGAAATGATCCGCGGTCATCCGAAAAATCCGCGTTTCTCCGCGTCTAATTTCTTCCTAACCACTAACCACTAACCACTAACCACTAACCACTATTCTGATGCTTCTCCCGACAACGATCATTGAAAACCACCGTCACCGAGGGTTTGGTGATCGTGGCCGGTTCGCGCTGGCATGGCTCGACCAGGTCGGGATGGATCTCGACCGTGGCGCCGGCCCCCATGAGCGAAATGCCCAGCAGGAGTTTCGTTTTATTGTCGGCACTGAGGATCGTCCCCTCGGCATCCTTCATCGGCCCCGCGACCACGCGGACCCAGGCCCCTTTTACCAGACGCGGGTACAGCTCCACCGGGGTGCTTGCGTTCCGCAGTCCCAGTTCCAGCGAGGTGATATCCCGCAGGAACGTTGCTTGTTCGGCCGCATGAATTTCGACCAGCTTGACAATGCGGTTGGTCTTGAGGACTTCGAGCCGTTCGCGATCTTCGCCGGCGAAGAACAGATACGATTTAAACAGCGGATAGAGATTCTTCCGCCGCCGACCCCCCGACGAAGTCACGCGCAACACCATCGGCAGGAAGTAAGGGACCTCGCGCTGGCACAATTCCCAAGCGAGCGCTTTCTCCTGCCGCGGCTTGCAATAAGCCACGGTCCAGTCCCCCTCAACCTCCGCCAAGGAGGAAGTCGCGGACAAAGTCATCGGCGGATTGTCGGTAAGTTTTAAGATAGTTGCGAGTTGCGAGTTGTGAGTTGTGAGAGTGATAAAGGCGCGAGGCGCTAGTTGTTAGGCGCTAGTCAGAAGAAGTGGTTAGGAAGAATAAGCAATTTCCAATGACCAGCAACTAGCGCCTCGCGCCTCAAAACTCATAAATCATAATTCATACATCCCCTCGCCCCGCGCGGACTCCGTCCACGTCGGTGCACCGGAGGGCAAAAATGCGCAACCCCGGGACCGATTATTTTGCCCTAGTCACCAGTGAGCCAACACTTGCCCCGATCGATCGGGAAAGCAAGCGAAGCTCAAGGACGCTTCAGGGGGGAGTCTGTCGCGGCAAGAAGTCGAGCAATTAGCCAACTCCCTCCACAGCAGGGAGGGAGTCAACTTCCAGTGCCCTAGTACTCGTCCGACGACTCTCCTTTGAGGTTAGTCGGGGAACCCCTAACTAGCAAGCATTAAATGTCTTAGGCCGTCTCGCAGGGGGTCTAGTCGCTACCATCGATACGACCAGCACCGCGTTGAAAACCACTAGCCCAGAAGAGGTAAATCTGAAGTGCTGTCATGCATCAAAAGACACTCAAAACAATTGCAGCCCTGGCGAGACCCGTTTCGAGGGGGAGGCGACTTAGCGCAGGAAATCTGCAAAGTCAGAAAACCAGAAAGATAGCAAAGCCACAGAGAACACCGAGAGCACAGAGAATTCCTTGTTTTCTCTGCTCTGAGCTCTCTGTGAGCTCTGTGGCAATTTTTTAATTGGCTAAATTTTCGACTTTGCACCTCTCCTGGACTTAGCGCTGCATGCTTCCCCCTGAACCCCTTAATCGTTACAATCGATGCTTCCCCTGCATTGATGCAACCCGCTCGCAAGCTGCGAAAAGATTCAGGCATTTTGCCTCGAGCGTCTAAGACTTCGTTGCACGTTTCACTTATAATGCACACCACGGCCAGGGCCTCAGCAAGCGCTGATGTTCTTGCCTACGAATGCGCTCGTTGCCCTTTCATCGTAAATCAATTCCGCCACCGCGAGAATGTTCGCCCATGTCGTCGCTGATCGAATACGATTCGAATACCCAACTCGAACCCTCTGGCATGGCGCATGACCATGCCGCAGGAGCGGGGCAGACGAATCTATTGGAACTCGCCTGGCAAGCTCGGTGGCTGTTGCTGCTGACCGTGCTCACCGGATTGGGGGCCGCGTGGATTCTGCTGCAACGCGTCGAGCCGCGTTTCACAAGCGTCTCCCGCTTGTACATCGAGCGGAACATGCCGCGGATTCTGGAGCAGGAAGTCCAACTCGGCAACTCGGCCAGCTATCTCTACACTCAGGCGGAGTTGATTCGCTCGACCCCCGTGTTGGCTGCCGCTGCCGAACAAGGTGAGAACGCCAGCCTGGAAACCTTTCGGGATGTCGACAATCGGGTCGCTTTCCTCCGGAAGAATATCGATGTCCAGGTCGGCCAGAACGACGACATCATCAACGTCTCGGCTGAACTCGCGAACTCGGCCGACGCAGCCCAACTCGTGAATTCGGTCGTCGAGGCCTACATCAGCAAGTATGCCGAAGAACGGCGGACCGATACGGTCGAGGTGCTCACCATCCTCCGCAATGAAAAGCAGCGCCGCGATGCGGAGCTGGAAGCCCGCCGCCAGGAACTGATCGAATTTCGCCAGCAGAATGCCGCCCTGGCTGTGCAGGTGGGTGAAGAGAACGTCATCACGAAGCGGTTCTCGTCCCTGGCTCAGGAACTCGACCGGGTCGAGCTAGAACTGCTCGACGCCAAGGCCCGCTACAATCGCACCAAGAGCATGTACGAGACCCCCAGCCAGCGACCTTTCCTTTTAGAGCTGGCCAGCTCTCAGCAGCAGGTGGCTAACGAGATCCGTTCGGAATCCCAGCTCTCTCTGGATCTCGAAAACAAAATCCGTGACCTTGATTTGCAGATCGCCTCGCTCCAATCGACGTGGGGCGACGGCCATCCCCGCGTGAGAATCATGCTCGAATCGCGCGAGAAGCTGCAGGCGCGCCTCGACAAGCAGCAGGCCGACATTGAAAAGAACAAAGAAGCGATCGTCTCGGCTTATGTCGAAACGATGTCCCAGGAGTATCAGCTCCTCGAGCAGAAGCGGGCCGAATTGCAACGCAACTACGACTCCCAATTTAAGCTGGCCCTGCAGGTGAACTCCCAGGCGGCCAAGCTGGCCCTGCTCGAAGAATCCTTGGCGCGTACCGCCCGGTTGACCGACATCCTCGACGAACGCATCAAGGAAGTGAACCTGATCGAAGACGTCGGCGCGATGAACGTCAGTATCCTGGAAGTGGCTGGGCCGACGACTGTTCCCACGTATCCCAATCGCACGCGATTTCTGGGGGTGGGGGGGCTATTAGGCGGCTTGGTCGGCTTTGGGCTGGCCTGGCTGCGGAACTTGATGGATCATCGCCTGAAATCGATCGATGAAATCGCCCAAGTCTTGCAGCTCCCCGTGCTGGGGGCCTTACCCCTCTCCAGCGAGCGGGCTAACGATCGTAAAGGCCGCTCCGCGATTGGCACCGTGCTGCTGACGCATCCTCGTTCGACTGCTGCCGAAGCATTTCGCACCTTGCGGACCGCCATTCATTTTGGGCTCGCGCGGGATGATGCCAAGATCATTTGCGTGACTTCGCCTTCGCCAGGAGATGGCAAGTCGACCGTCGCCAGTAACATGGCGATCGCGATGGCCCAGGCCGATCAGCGCGTGCTGCTGATTGATGCTGATATGCGTAAACCCACCCAGCACACCATCTTTGAAGTCACCTGCGAGCAGGGATTGTCGACCGTACTGACCGAGCGCCGCCCCGTTCGGGAGCTGATCGTTTCCACGGAGGTGGTCAACCTGGACTTGTTGCCCTGCGGTGTATGTCCCGCGAATCCCGTGGAGCTACTCAACAATGGCTTCTTCAGCGAACTCTTGGATAAGCTTCGCTTGGACTACGACAAGATCGTCATCGATTCACCACCCGTGATGCCCGTGGCCGATGCCCGCGTGATTGCCGCTCAGACCGATGCCACGATCCTCGTCCTGCGGGCAGACCGCTCGACGCGGCGGATGAGCGTGGCTTCGCGTGATGAATTGTGGAAAGTCCACGCCCAGCGAATTGGGGTGGTCGTCAACGCCGTTCCCGCGCGTCAGCAATCCAGCTATTCCTCGGGCTATGGCTATGGTGGCTACGGTGCTTACGGGCACGCCGGGGGAAGCTACGGTGAGAGCGCCTACCAGTTGGACGCCTATCCTGCCAACGGTCGCCGCCAGAAAGGTCTCGCGATCTCTGCCAAAGCCGAGACTCCAAGTACCGACCCGGCCGAGACTTCTGAGATCTCCACCTAGTGGTTATGTCAAACCTGATAATGTGAGCGGCATGGCGCTAGCCACCGGTTATTCTAGGGAACCGGCGGCTAGCGCCGCGCCGCTCAATCCTAATACTCTATTGACTAACCATTCAGTGGCCTATGAGCACTTCCCAGCCTGCAGCGTGGAGCCAAACCCAGTTAGCCAGGCTCGAGGCCTTTCAAGTCGAACGGTGCGTGGATATCCACTGCCATTTGCTCCCCGGTCTGGATGATGGTCCCCCGACCCTCGAATCCTCAATGCAGCTGGCTCAAGCCTTGGTCGAGGATGGAATCACCACCGTTATGGCAACGCCTCACCAATTGGGGCGCTATGACCGGATGAACTCCGCCGAACTCATTCGAGCCGAAATTCAAGAGCTGTCGTCCGCACTCGCGTCGGCGGGGATTCCGCTCGAGATCCTCCCGGGGGGAGATGTGCGGATCGATGAGCGGCTCCCCCATTTGCTCGATGAAGGTGAGATCGGTACCCTCGCCGACAAGGGTCGCCATCTTCTCTTGGAGCTGCCACACGATTTCTTGATCGATCCTCTCCCCACGATCGAGTTGCTCGACGCACGAGGGATCCAGTCGATCATCACCCATCCGGAGCGCTACCGCTATCTGGCTGGTAAAGAACCAATGCTCCAATCCTGGGTGCAGGCGGGTGCCGTGATCCAGCTCACCGCCGGCAGTCTCTTGGGCGACTTTGGCAGGCGGGCCCACGCCCAGGCCTGGGCGATCGTCCAAGCCAATCTGGCCAGCCTGATCGCAACCGACGCCCATGACACCCAGCACAGGCCCCCCCGGCTCAGTGCGGCACTCGCTGCCTTGACCGAACAGTTGGGGTCAGAAACAGCCAGCCAACTCTGCCTGGCAAACCCCTTGCAGGTCTACCAGGGAACAACCATCGCATCCCCGCTGAGGAACGACTCATGAAGAACTTCCCTATTTCGATAGCAAGAATGATGCGACTGGTTTCGGGATCAACAGCAACATCACAGGCCTTGAATGAACAGAACAAAATAGAGGCGCCGACGCGGTTACAAACCACAACCAAAACTATTTTGAACATGAGGTAACGAAGCTAACAGAGAGAATGAAAGCAATGAAGAAAGAAACACTTATCTTCGCTAATCTTCACTAATCAGATTAGCGCTGATTAGCGAAGATTAGTGTTCCTATTTCACTCTTTTTCATTCCCTCTGTAGACTCCCTTTCCTTCCGTTCAAACAATCCCCTGTTCAAACCAATTCGCGGGTACCCCACAATGTCGAACATGTCACTAAACCGTACCTTAGTTCCCAGTCATTTGGCTCAGGGGGATCCCGATGAATAACCCCTCGGGCGTCCTCGTGGCGGACTGGCGCACCAGCGAAAGCACTTGGGATTGGGCCGTTCTCGTCCTGCTCACGGGGCTCCTCTTGTTCATGCCCCTCTCGCTGGGTGCAGTCGAGGCGTGGAGCGAACTGGTGGTCGTGCTCGTCGCGGCAGGGCTTTCGCTGTGCCTGATCCTGCGCAGCCTGCTGGACCGTCAGTTTCATGTCATCAAGTCCTGGGTCTACCTCACCTTGGCGGTAATCTTGGGACTGATCGTGTTTCAGTTGGTCCCCTTACCTGCGGGACTCGTGAGCACGATTGCTCCCCACACCATGGAGGTTCGCGCGCAGTTCTTAGGGGAATCTGGCTCGGCACCAGCCGGAGGGTTCGCCAAGCTTTCGCTCTACCCTTATCAGACGGCCCACGACCTGCGGATGGCACTGATCTTTGTGACTCTGTTTGTCACGGTCAGTTGCTCGTTCAAGACCTCGCAGCAAATCATTCGCTTTCTCAAAGTCCTGTTTGCCGTGGGCTGCATCGAGGCGGGACTCTCGCTGCTGCAAATCTTGACCATGTCCCACAAGATTCACTGGCTTTATGCCGAGCGCGCTACCGTCGTCACGTCGGGAAGTTTTATTAACTACAGCCATTTCTGTCAGTTTATCAATCTCGCCCTGGGGGCGGGACTGGCGCTCTTATTGGTGCGACTCAAAGAGGACAAACGCGAAGATCAATTCCACACCGTCGGCCTCGGTGGAATCCGCTGGGAGCGCTATCTGAGACTCCTGGGAGGACTCGTGCTGTGCGCGTTGGCGGTACTGATGTCGATGAGTCGCAATGGTGCGATCTCGCTGTTCGTCGCCACAGCGGTCATTGGAGGGCTCCTCTATTACCGCGGCGAACTGAGCACGCGCGGTTGGCTCCTGGGGATGGCACCTTGGTGTGTGCTGATCGTGCTGTTTTTCACCTCGTTCGACCTTGTCTACGATCGACTGGCGACACTCGAAGATGGCTCGAGCTTGGAGGGCCGACTCGAGATGACGTCGGGCACCTTGAGCGCCTGGCGAGATTTCCCCCTCTGGGGGAGTGGCCTGGGGACGTACGAATTTGTATTCCCCCTCTATGATCCTGCGGTGAGTCCCGTGGTGGCGGAACATGCCGACAACGATTGGGCCCAACTGCTCGAAGAGTTTGGGCTGGTCGGCGCTGCTGCAGTCGTCGCATTCTTGGCTTCGGTCCTGATAATCGCGAGGAAGCTTCTGTTCCGAGGTCGGACGATCCTGTCTGTCGCGGTCTTTGGGCTCTGCCTGGGGCTGATTGCCACCGCGATCCATAGTCTGAGTGATTTCGGACAGCACCTCCCCGCGGTCTTTGCCATGACGGCCGCGGTGAGCGGGCTAATCCTGGCGATCGCCAACTACGAGTCGAGCAAGCGCCGAGACCACAAGCGTAGGAGTTCCTCAGGGAAACACAGTCCTCTGCTGAACGTTGCCTGGGGGATTGCTCTAGGCATCGGCTGGGTCGCAGTCTGGGGGTGGGCGCTCAGCGGAGCTTATGCCGCCTACCGGGCTGAGGCCTGGACTAATATCTTTCTCGCCATGCAAAGTCGGATCCAGCAGGCAGAGGATCCAGTGAGCGATCAGGACTATGTCGATCTCTTGAACGCCGCCGAGCAAGCGGCACTGGCTGAGCCAGACAATGCCCTGCTGGCCTATCAGCTGAACCTGGTGCGCTGGCGTTCGATCAGCCGCACGCGCGACCCCGAGACGGGGCAACTGCTGCTGCATCCCGATGCCTTGCCGATCGTGGAGCAGATTGCCGATGAGCTTGCGAGGTCTCGTCGCTTGTGCCCCACCTTTGGGCCCCCCTATGCCTTGGAGGGGGAGCTCCGGCTGTTCGTACTCCAACAACCGGCAGGGGAACAGCTTATTCGGCAAGCTGCCGAGTTGGCTCCCTATGATGCACTGACATGTTTGACCGCCGGTCAAATGGCGGCCCAGCAAGGGGATACCGAAGAAGCAAGATCCTGGTTGGATCGGGCGGTGGCTTTGGATCCCAATCAATTCAGCCACGTGGCCAGTTTGTACCTCGAGGTTCTCAAGCGTCCCGAGTTGGCCGAAGCACTTGCCGGCGAGGATCACCGCAAGATATCTCAGTTGATCGCTCTCCTGAATGTTGAAGATGCCGATCCAGAGTACGCGCAATTGGCGGAGACTCTCCGAAGCCGCCGGCAAGCGAAGCTCCGTGCGCTGGCAGATTCCGGCGCAGCCTCGGCCAGCGAGTATATCCAGATGGCCACACTGGAAAATCAACAAGAAAACTACGCGGCGGCGATCCCTTATTTCAATCGTGCGCTGGCTTTGGATTACGGACAGGTCGGCTGGCGATTGGCACTGGCCCAAACCTTGGCCAAGGTGGGTCAGCATGAGGCAGCGATCCGCGAGGCCAAGATCTGCCTGCGGCTCAGGCCCGGGTATCCGGCCGCCACCAGATTGATCGAGGAAGTGAGCGTTCTGCCAATAAAATCCCCCTCGCCGGGGCCCGAATAGCCTTTTTGCAGCAGTTCGCAGGAGGCCCAAGCTTCACGACTTAGCTGCGTAACCTTATACCTAGTAAGCAGATCGGAGTCGTAGCCCCTAATGAGGCTCATAGTAAGTTTTTCCCCCTCAAAGATAGAACTTACTTGTATTGGGTACTTTGCTCTGGTAACTTAGAGCGTTGAGAGCCGTAGCTTGCCCTGATATAAGGCAAGCCATTTGGAAGCATTCTCCCAGATGAAAAATCGGCCGAGTTTTCCAACAGGACACCGACACCATGACTAGCAGCATACGGATACTGACAACCACTGCTTTCTTCCTTTGTTCTTTGATTGGATCGGCGACGGCTCAATTCGAACAAAGCGATCAGCTTGCGACGCCACAGCGCGGCTCGTTCAAGATTCGCGCTCGCTACTTCAATCCATTCATTACGAGTGGGACGAGCCGGCTGACGGTCAATCCATTTGGGTTGCCTGAAACCAATGGTTTGGCTTCTCGGTTTGGACAATCGATCTTGGACCAGGGTCCAAACTTAAGTTCCACCTCCACTTCGCCAGTCGCCGAGACGAGCTCCGCTGCAACACTTACCGTTTTGCCAAGCGAATTACCAGTAGCTTCGTCCTCTGGTCGTCCAGGTTATCGTCCCCCGGTGCGTAGCCCCTATCGACCACCGCCACGACCCGGCTTCTAGATCAAACACATTGTCGCGACTTCCGAAAAGCAAACCTGCGCTGGCTTTGCTTTCCTCGCTATTTCTGTGCTTTCCAACTTGGCCGAAACCAGTCGTGGTTTTCGAGTGACCAAGCAAAAATATGCCGTGGAGAATTCTTGTGATTCTCGACTTGATCCGTGCTTTTTTGATTGACCTTGATTCCCGGGGCGGGTACTCTGTCAGCTAGGCGGAAATTCTGTCAATGGGGTAATTCCTGTTGATTGGGTTTACGACTCCGCTGTTTTCTAAGTGGGTAAGTTTGACTTCTACGAATTCTTTTTGAATCACTATTTTGGAGGGGAGCTAATGTTAGGGATTAAATTTCGGTCGCTCTGGGGTTGGGGTTCGTTCTCCCACTCTTCGGCAATCAATTCTCTGGTCTGTGTTGCTACACTCTTTGTGGCTTCTGGCAACCTTCAAGCAGCAGACATCATTATCGATGGCGAAGGATTCGAGCCGCCAGCTTACAGCCTTGGCACCCTGGAAGGCCAAGCTGCTAAACTTCCCAATGATGCTCCATTTCCTGGCTTTCAGGCCTGGGATGCCTCGATCGGTACCACGAGCACTGCGGTAGTACAGTCAACGGTCGTGAACTCTGGTACCCAAGCTGTGAAGTTTGATCGCGCTGCCAATGAAGCTCCTGGTGGTGGTCGCTTTGGCGTTCCAGTCACTGCTTGGCCAGACAATGCTCGTTATATCTGCATTGAATGGGACATGTGGGTCGATGACGCCATGGGCCCGAACGGTTCATTTGGTCCCTTTTTTGGTGCTGAAGCTTACGATGATGCAGGAGTGGGTTCAACCAAGGGTCGCATGGGTAGTCTTGGAGTCGATGCCACGACTGGTGATGTACTCTACACTGCAGCAGGAACCGGTTTCTATACCGAGACAACCTCTACGGTTAGTTTTGGAGCATGGAATCACTTTCGCATCGATCTCGATTTCCAACTCCATGAATACAGTACCTTCTTGAACGGCTCTCCTTTGCTTATGGGAGGAGTAGGAGACTACTCGGAGCCTTTTGAAGAAGGTTCAATGCTCGATGATTTCAGTGATGCCCCTATTGCAGGGCTTGCTGCCGCTGGAGATCCTGACTCTCAAGGCTTGGTTGGTACCGCCTATTTCGACAACTACAAAGTCTTTCAAGTCGATGTCAAGGTTCCCGAGCCTGGTTCGCTTATGCTCGTAATGGCCGCTTTGGTCGCGATGCCCATGTCAAGGCGTCGTCGGTAACGAGTGCCCTGAAGGCTAGATAATCCAGAAAGACGCTGTTCGCTTGAAGTGAACAGCGTCTTTCTTCGTTTACGGCACCACGATGCTGCCGGAGGCCTGAGCATCCTGGCGATTGATGATTCTTGTAAAGAAGTTGAACTGCATGACCTGCGTGAAGTACCGTGTGATCGCCTCGTTGGGCATTTCTTGCAGAATCAAGACATCTTCCGCTTGCACGAGGATGTTCTCTCGGGGGTCACGCATCGCGTGATTCAGGTCGACTTGAATCGTGACTTGCCCACCCAAAGGTGTCTTTCGGACCACACTCAACAGGCTGGGGGAAGGATTTCCTATCCCCGAGCCGAGAACTGATCCGTTCAAATTGCTGGTATTTACACCACCATTGAGCAGCGGACCCCGCGTCCTGAGGACTGCTTCCACGGCGGTCAGATCGTAGTCCAGCGGCAAGACATGCTCACCCGAAACGATCAGACCTCCCGTATAGAAGAACTCAAGCTGGCGGTTGCGAACAATCACAATATCCCCGCTGTGAAGTACCACATCCTGAGGACGAAATGGCAAAGGTTCTCCGGCACGGATTCGCAACGGAATGCGGGTGATACTTCGCCCAGTGTTGCCATCCTGCAGATCAGCTTCGGTTGGGCACTGGCAGTAGGATGCCGTGGGATCTTCAGCAGCATCCCAATAGCCTCGTTGAATCACTATCTCTAGCGTAGACTCGATGTCTGGAAAGCCACCTGTCTTCGCCAATGCATTGAGCAAATCATTTTGACCGGCGGGCAATTCCAGGATCTGCCCCGTGGTTTGAGTTCCCCCCCCAATCGAGGCACTGCTCGTGCCCAGTCCAAGCGGCGAAGCACTCTGGATAGACACTTGCGGTCGACTTGAATCGTCGCGCATGACTAGTACCCGAACATAGCGGGGTCTAAACAGCGAAACGAGAATACGTTTGTCTTCGACCCGCAAGATATCCTTTTCGCGATAGGCCTCGACAACACGTTCCTCGGCCTCTTCGATTGTGATGCTATGCTCCAAGGCAGGCTTGGCAACCTTGATCGACCCCACGTAGGGGAGCGAGATCGTGCCGTCCTGACGGATCGGAAACGGATATCCAATCGAAGGAGGCTCTTCGGTGGAATCAGGGATATTTACCGGTGGCGGAGTTTCCTCACTTCCCAGAATGCCTTCAATGTAGATACCCAGGGTGTCACCCGGTTCTAAGAGATAGACCTTTGGCGGCGGTTGGCGAAGAGTAGTCAGCGGCAAGGACACAAAGCCTTCCTTCGATTCGGCTAGCAACTCGTCGGGAAGAATTCGTACGGGGACGCCGTTCGCAGTCGGATTGGTCAGGGCAGCACAGCCCGAGAACGCACTGCAGAAGAGCAGGCCAAGTATCAGCGTCAACTTAACCCTAACGTGACAACAGCTCTCACGAGTCGGTCTCGCTGGAGCACTCATGGCCCTGCTGCCGACATGTCTGAAGTCTTGATGAGTTGTAAGTTGATCCATTTGGTATGCCTTACCGAGCAAGTCGTCGCATGCAAGATTGATTCGATGGATAAGTGGTAATGAACATTTTGCGAACTCTCTCGTGCAATCTTCATTTCATAGCAGGGTAAACAGGTGGTGTGCTTCGGTGCTAACTGGGCCTAATCTTATCTATGAATTAGCGGATGAAGTGATCCTTTGATGGACCGGATTTGACCTTGCTCCTCGCTGGCAAGGGGGCCGCAGCCACTTTCCTTTCGCTAACCTTGCTACTGACAAACGATGAATCTTCTTTCCGACGATTCCCAAAGAGATCTTCCAATGACTCTGGTGGATCTGATTGCGGGTTTGACTCCTCGATTGGCTGTGGAGCCACGGGCTGCGGCGCTACTGGCTGCGGGACACTTGGCTGCGGATCACGTGACTGCTGCGCTGGAGGCTTCGATTTAGGAGCCTGCAATACTGGAGGAATTGGTGCCTGCGGATTCGGTGTCGCATCGAGCGCAGGTTGGGTGATCAGCGGGCCCTGGTTGGGAAGTTCTTCCGACTCGAAGTTCTCGTCCTCGGGTTCAAATTGGTAATCCCCTGGAGGCAACAGCTCCATAGCTTGGGAGTCAGAAGTTTCTAAATCATTAAGCTGATCTGGATAATAGTTGTCGTAGGAATCCGATTTTTGCAGTCCTAAGTTGAATAACGACGAGTCAATAACACCTTTTTCTCGATAGCCTTCTTCACGTGCAACGCGCGCCCCATAACGAAAACCTGCGAACCAGTCTGCAGCAGAAGGCTCTCCCGCTGGGATGCGATAAGCCAGGTTCCAATATTTTCGCGGGGGCACTGGGGGTGGCTCGCCATTGCCACCAAAATTGACATAATCGACGAAGCCATCTTTGAACCCAGCTTCGAAGTCACATGGCGATTGCGTCCCAGACGATGCACCCGAATGTCGCAGCCATGCTTCTTCCGCCCACTCGCGATACGCCTTGATGCTGCGCTTACGGTCTACCTTCCAGCCGTACTGGGCAGGCTCATGAAACATGGTCCTTCTAGCATTGAGACAGATATTGCAACCAGGCAGAAATACCACGAGCGATGCCAAAATTACCATTGTCATGCCACAAGAGATCACCCTCTGAGGAGCCATGCCTGGGTTCAAAACCGAGTCAAAAGCGATTGAGAGATCGATTGGCGATCTCTGAGAATCTTTTCGGTGGGTGATTGAAGTGGGTGGCATTATGAGGGGGCCGTGCTAGCGGAACAGTCTGGATCTAGGTTGTGTTTTTGAGAAACCCTGTGGTCTCACAAGAACGACGCACTTAAGCCCCCCCGGGCAGTGAAAAGCGCAAAGCCAGCAAAGGCTTTGAACTTTGTTCGTCAGCTTCAGTATCGGTCAGGGAAATTGCGACGGTTGAGCGGGATTTTCCGATTACGCGGATTTCACCGAAAATCTAGGGCCTTCCCATCTGTTAGCTTAAGTCGCTTCCGTCTTAAGCCTTTTCCCTGAAGGGACTTAGCGAAGATCGCCATTTCACATTCTTAGACCTGCCAGAAAATGCTGGCACAAATGTTTGATTCAGATTTAGTTACCCGTTAGACTGGGGAGGGTGTTCTAGGTACTTCTGGCAGACTGTCTCTGAGGGCTTTCTGCGCAGTGAATCACCTGCATTCATTTGATACAAACGCTTGCTGTTTATTGGTGCTCATTGTTTCCCAACACCTGGAGCAGAGAGATGTACAATCCTGGCAAATTGGTCTGTGGCTATCCAACGATTCGCAGGTTGGTTTTCACTGTCTTGCTAGCTGTTCTACTGCTCCCGACCTGCTTCTCGGCAGAGATTATCAATACCGGAGGTTTTGAAAGTTATTCGGTTGGAAATCTTGAAGGGCAATTTCAACCCGTCGCCACAACCACTCCCAGAGATTGGAAGCATGCCAGCAATGTGAGTGCAGGAACTGCGGTCGTTGGAAGCAATGTGGGGTTATCAAATTCCAAAGGCGTGCAAGTTGATCGAGGAGCCAATTCTGATGACCGCTGGGCAGTGCCAGTCGGTGGCCTAGGTTTTCCCAGCTATGGCAATATCTTGGTTGATTGGGACATGAAAGTGATGGGGACGGGTTCGAGCACGGCATTTGGACCATTCCTGGGCGTCGATACTTATGACGACACAGGCACTCCCCCTGGGGCTCCCAGAGTCCTAGGCTCACTCGGTGTCGATGCAACAACCGGTGATGTTTTATACCAGTTGCAAGGCAGTGGAATATTGGCAGAAACTGGTGCGTCGGTGACCTTTGGTCAATGGCACCATTTCCAGATTCGCCTCGATTTTGTGCTAGACAACTACAAGGTCTTCGTGGATGGGGTTCAGAAAGGAAGTCAAGGTTTCGTGGACGGGGTTTCCAGTATGTTTACCGATGCTGATATTGCTTCTTTTGCAGCGGCACCCGACGCCATCTCACAAGGCCAGACTGCAACGGCATTTTTTGACAACTTTGTTGTCCGAAACTATCGCCCCGGAGATTTTGACGATGATGGCGATGTGGATGGCCACGATTTCCTCGTCTGGCAAAGGGGTGGTTCGCCAAATCCACTGAGCGCAACCGATCTTAACCAGTGGCAGAGCAACTATGGCATTCCTCCTTTGGTGGCAAGCGCGGCCGCCGTACCTGAACCTGCAATCGGAGGATTGATATCGATGGCGCTACTTTGCCTGCTTGGTCAGAACCGCGGCAAGCGAACTCGCTGAGGCGCGCCCGCAATCATTGAATCGCCAGAGTGTTAGCCCTGCTCTTTCTTTGCAGACTTCTTGGAAGCAGCTTTTTTGGTTGTTGTTCTTTTTATTGCCGACTTCTTGGTCGTTGACTTCTTCTTCGCAGGAGCCTTCTTGGCAGTCGACTTCTTGGTTGCCGATTTCTTCTTGGCTGCTTTCTTCTTTTTTGGAGCAGGACCCAAGGCCGCCTTTTCGGCAAGTAGAGACAAGGCCTCGTCGAACGTGATCTCCTCGGGCATCATTCCCTTGCGCAGTGAGATGTTCGTTGTCCCGTCGGTTATGTAGGGTCCAAACCGCCCATCCAGAATCTGCACCTGTTTTTCTGTAACTGGCGACACCTCAAACACCTTCAAAGGCTCCTTTTTCGCGGCACCACGACCGCGCGTCTTCGGCTGCGAGAGCAAGAACAGAGCCTGCTCCATCGTCACATCCAGAGGAGAAATATCCGTCGGCAAAGATCGGGTTTCCGTTCCACACTTGATATACGGTCCGTATCGGCCATTATGAGCTATGATCGGTTCTTGATTATCAGGATGAGGTCCTACTTCGCGGGGCAGCGTTAACAATTTGAGTGCGGTTTCCAGGTCGATTTCTTCAGGGGTCATCCCTTTGAGTAGACTGGCATTTTGCGGTTTCTCTTCGTCATCGGTCGTGCCACGTTGCACGTAGGGTCCAAATCGACCGACCTTAATGAAGACTGGCTTCTGAGTTTCTGGGCAAAGACCCAAGGGCTCATCTCCGCGCTCTGCCTGATCCAATAATTCGAGAGCAACTGAGAGCGTCACTTCGTCGGGAGCCATATCCTCCTTGAGCGAGGCCGTGCGATCTCCTTGTTCGACAAATGGAGAATATCGACCCACGCGGACGAACACCTCGGGCATTCCTTCCGGCGTACCTATCGAGATGCGTCCGATCTTGGCCGGATCGATTTCGTCGATCTTGTGCTCAAGCAGCTTCTTGAGCCCTGGGCGTCCGTTGCCAAAATAGAAGTTCTCCAGGTACTCGATGTGCCCCCGCTCGCCACGACTGATCGCGTCGAGGTCATCTTCCATCTGGGCAGTGAATTGATAATCGACCAGCGAGCCGAGGTTTTCTTCCATCAGGGTCACCACCGAGAAGGCAACCCAGGTGGGCACCAGGGCATTCGCTTTCTTGAAAACATAACCTCGAGCCAGAATAGTATCGATAATCGAGGCGTAGGTACTCGGCCGACCGATTCCACGTTCTTCCAAGGCCTTGGTGAGCGCAGCTTCGCTGAAACGCCCTGGAGGCTGCGTGCTGTGTTCTTTGGATTCCAAGCCCGTGCAGCGTAGCATCTCGCCAACTTCTACGCTCGGAAGGGTTCGCTCTTGATCAGCTAACTCAGCCGTCGGATCATCGGTTCCTTCCACGTAGGCTCGAAGATAGCCTGGGAAATCGATCGTCTTCCCGCTCACCTGGAAGACACACCCTTCGCCCTCGATCGAAACCACAATACGGCGACCGCGCGCGTCAGCCATCTGACTGGCAATGGTACGTTTCCAGATCAATTCAAACAGCCTGAACTCATCGCTATTGAGCTTCGACTTCATCGCTTCGGGCAATTCAAAAGGATGCCCCGCCGGACGGATCGCTTCGTGAGCTTCCTGAGCGTTCTTAACTTTGGACTTGTATATCCGTGCTTCGGCGGGAAGAAACTCTTTGCCGTAATTGTGCTCAACCAACTCGCGGGCGTCGTCGACAGCCACATTCGCCAGTGTGGTCGAGTCGGTTCGCATGTAAGTAATGTGGCCATTTTCGTAAAGGCTCTGAGCGACTTGCATTGCCCGGCGTGCAGTGAAGCCAAGCTTCCGGTTGGCTTCCTGTTGTAGGGTACTGGTAGTAAACGGAGGATAAGGCTTGGTCGTGTAGGGCTTGTCTTCGACCGCAGTGACTTGGAATTCTCCGTTGCGAATGCGTTCGGAAAGCCGCTCCGCCGACTCACCATCGAGCAGCAATAACTCCGGATTCTTGAGTTTCCCCGTGGTGGAATCGAAATCCTTGCCGCTGGGTATCTTCCGCCCGTCAGACGAGACAAGTGGGGCCTCCATCGTTTGGCTTTTACTAGATTCGTTCTGCTTGGAAAAGGTTCCCAGCAAGTCCCACCAAGTGCCCGAAACGAAGGCCATTCGCTCTCGCTCACGCTGGACGATTAACCTTACCGCGACGCTCTGAACCCGTCCGGCAGATAATCTGGGTCGGACTTTTCGCCACAACAGTGGTGAGACTTCATATCCATAGAGCCGATCGAGGATGCGGCGAGTTTCCTGGGCACGCACCAACTGCTCGTCCACCTCTCGCGGACCGGATAGTGCCTCTTGAATTGCGTCTTTGGTGATTTCGTGGAAGACCAGCCGGTATACCGGCACCTTGGGTTTAAGGATTTCCATCAGATGCCAACTGATGGCCTCCCCTTCGCGGTCCTCGTCCGTCGCCAGGTAAAGGGCATTCGACAGTTTGAGCTGATCCTTGAGCAGCTTAATCTGCTTCGTCTTACCGGGGGGGATCACGTAGATTGGCGTGAAGTTGTCGTTGACGTTGACCCCGAGATTGGACCAGGGCTCTCCTTTATATTGGGCTGGAATCTGCTTTGCTCCCTGAGGCAGGTCGCGGATGTGCCCAATGCTGGCCTCCACGCGATAGCCACTACCCAAGTATTTGGCAATCGTCTTGGCTTTGGCTGGAGATTCTACGATCACCAGTGCTTGGCCTTTGGATTCGGAAGCTGCCTTTTTCTTCGCCATTTTGATCCTAATGTTTTTACTGGCCAGTTTGGCCAAAAAGCCGTCTAAAACGTACCGTCCCTGCCAAGTTACTCTAACTTCGCCGAATTCTAACCCAATTCGTGAGCGAAGACTTTCCAAACTGCCTCTTCCGGCCAACTTCTACAAGCCGTAAATTAAGGGCTTCCAGCATGTGAAGACCAATCGGCGGCAGGCAGTCCAACTGGAAATGCCTCCTCGGAACGGAAAATCTGCATGTCAATGTGGGCCAAATTATCGAGCAGAATCGACCACACTCCCGATTGGGATTGCATTTACGTCGATCTGCCATAGAATCACGGACCCCTAAATCAACACTTCACGTCGTCAATCATTACTTATGCACCGGCTAGGCTGTCAAGTGGTAGCTTGCCGGGCAGCCTCGACTCAGGACGGTTAGATGGCAAGCCCGTTTCGCTATTTTCGCAAGCATCAAAAGGCATTTTTAGCCGTGGCAGCAGTCGTTGCCATGTTTGTTTTCGTCATCGGCGATGCAATGTTCGGATATATTGGACAGTCTCGCGGAAGTAGTAATCCGAATACGGTCGTCGCTGAGTGGAAGGGTGGTTCGCTCACGGTTCAAGAGTTGGCCAATTTGACCCAAAGGCGCTACTTCCTCAGCGAGTTTCTGAAACGCCTCCGCATGACGGGTGCCCAGCAGATTATGGAAGAGGGGGGCACTCCGACGATGCCCTCGGTCCCAGACTTTGTTCTGCCCGAAGGAAGCAGTTCACGAGATGTGCAAGTGGGTGTCGTCACGACCCGCATCTTGGCAGAACAGGCCAAGAATGCGGGAATGTCTGTCAGCGACGGCATGATCAATCAATTTCTGAAGGAAACCAGTTTCCGCCGCGTTTCCGATCGGGGGATCATGTCTCTGCTCTCAGGTGTGCAGCAGGGTGATCCGCGGTTATTGGAAGAGCAATTGTTCTCAGGTTTACGAGAGTTGCTGCTAGGAAACACGTATTTTGGAACCTTCGGTTCGAACGTAAGAAACGTGCTGCCTGAGCAACGCTGGGAAGATTGGCGCCGCATTAACGAAAGGATAGCTCTCCAAGCAACCCCTATCGCGGCGGCGGATTTTGTAGAGAAAGTCCCTGATCCCAGCGAGGCCGAACTTCTGGCGTTTTATGAGCAGTACAAGAACAATGTCCCTGGTCTCGTTCATATGGTCTTGGGTGCCCAATTGCCCGCACCGGACCCAGGCTTCATGCAGCCTCGGCGAGTGAAGCTCAACTACATCTTGGGTGACGTGAATAGCTGGAGAGACGAGTATCGTGATTCGATCACCGACGAGGAAATTGCTGACTACTACGAACGGAATAAGCGAACCCTGTTTGATAAGCAGGGTGGCTCAAGCAAGTTCGACGACAGCCTGTTTAATTCTGACTCTGGTGACAAATCCAAGGAGGAGGAGGATGAATCCACAGAGAATACTGAGGCAGAATCGAGTGAGGCAAGTGATGAGGCCAACGCTGCTTCACAATCAAGCGAATCCGCAAACGACGCTGAGGACTCTACTGACGACGCGACCGAAGAACCTGCTACTCCAGAAGACGATGAGTCCAGCAATTTGACCTCCCCGGGACATATCCGTCTGGTCGCATTCCAGGACACTGACGATAACAGCGACGAATCCTCGGACGTTGAACGAGCCGATAATGGGGAAACCACTGATTCGGATTCCTCAGATGACGACAACTCTGGAGATGCCTCGGACTCCGAAGATGAAGCTGAATACGAACCGCTCGAAGATGTCAAAGATTCCATCCGCGACAAGCTGGCGACGGACAAAGCTGTTGTGGAACTCAAAAATAAGATTGAAGACATATTCGGAGAGCTTCAGTCGGAGTACAACCCCTACGGTTTCCAGGTCGTCTCGGCCCGGACAGAAGAGAAAGAAATCCCTGCTCCTCCAAAGCAACTCACCAATCTCAAAGAACGTGCTGCGGCGGCGGGTTTGATCTCTGAAGAGACATTGCTTGTCACCCAACGGGAGTTGGCCGATACTTTTGTTGGCAAGGCGATTGATGCTCAAACCAAAGGACAGTACGTGGTCCAGGCAGCATTTTCATCGCTCGCGAATTTCGAACCGTATTTAGCTCAGGACCTGGACGGGAACTGGTATCTCGTCACGAAGATTCAGGATGTACCCGAGAAAATCCCAGCCTTCGAGGATATCCGCGGCGAAGTCGCAGAGGCCTGGAAGCAACAACAAGCAGCGAAACTGGCATTAAAAAAAGCAGAAGAACTCGCTTCAGAAAGCGAAAAGCTGGGTGATTCGCTTGCCAATTTTATGGTAGGCAAGCCCTACGAGGTCATCACGACGGACCTCTTCAGCTGGCTGACATTTGGTTCGACGGCAGAAGTCGAACGGGGACCACGCCTGGGAGAGGCCCCCCCCCTGGAAGCCATTGGACCCAATTTTATGGAGAAGGCCTTCAGTCTCTCTGGCAAGGAAGTCGCTGCGGTTCTCAATTACGATCAAACCATCGCTTACATCATCCAACTCGATCGTCGTGAACGCCCCGAAGACGAGCTGCACCAGGTTTTCCTCTCAGAAGCAAACACTTGGTATGGTGGCCAGGTAATGATGATGGCACGTTGGCAAAACCAACAGCGTCAAGTTCTTGAGGAATTGACGAAGCGCGTCGGCCTAGACCTGGAGAAGCTCGAAGAGTTCCTCAACCCGACGCAGGCTGAAGAAGAGGAATAGATAACTTGTCATCCCGATGGGAGTTCCACGACCAGAGGGATCTAGGTTGAAAAACTACTACGCACGGAGAGTATCTTAAAGGTCTACTTGGATTTCTCAACCCGTGCGATTCCTTTCGGAATGAGAATTCTACTACCCGCGCTGTGGTTTAAACACGACTACCGCCAATGGAGGCAAAGTCATCAGCAGCGAGTAGGGTCGCCCGTGGCTTTCGCTTTCCTCAGCCTGGAGGCCCGGGTAGTTGCCAACGTTGCTGCCGCCGTAATATTTGGAGTCGGTATTCATGACTTCGGCATACCAGCCTCCTTCCGGAACGCCAATTCGGTAGTTTTTCCGCACCACAGGCGTAAAGTTACAGGCGACCAGCACAAAATCTTGTGGGTTGGTTCCGCGGCGGAGATAGACCAGCACGCTATCGTTGTGATTGTGGCAGTCAACCCACTCGAAGCCGGTGTGATCGAAGTCTTGCTGGTGGAGGGCTGGATCGTTGCAGTACAGCTTGTTCAGATCGGCAACCAATCGCTGCACCCCCTGATGACTTTCCCACTCCAAGAGGTCCCATTGCAGATTCTCGTCACAGTTCCATTCATTCCACTGGGCAATTTCGCCACCCATAAAGGTTAGTTTCTTCCCCGGGTGGGTCCATTGATAACCGTATAAAAGCCGCAGGTTGGCAAACCGCTGCCAAAGGTCGCCTGGCATCTGGTCGAGCATTGAGCCCTTGCCGTGGACCACTTCATCATGGGAGAAAGGTAGGACGAAATTCTCGGTGAAGGCGTAGATCAACGAGAACGTCAACTCATCGTGATGATAGCCACGGTGAATCGGTTCATGCCGGAAGTAACGCAGGGTATCGTTCATCCAGCCCATGTTCCACTTCATGCTGAAGCCCAGGCCGCCAACATACGTGGGCCGCGACACGCCTCCCCAGGCGGTGGATTCCTCGGCTACTGTCAGCACTCCTGGATACTGCAAGTGGACTTGTTCATTGAATTCCTTCAGAAAATCGATGGCAGCAAGATTCTCTCGACCGCCATATTGGTTGGGAATCCAGTCGCCGTCTTCTCGGCTGTAGTCGAGGTAGAGCATCGAGGCGACCGCGTCCACTCGCAGGCCGTCGATGTGGTACTTGTCGAGCCAGAAAAGGGCGTTGGATGTGAGGAAGTTGCGGACTTCGTTCCGACCATAGTTGAAAATCTTCGTTCCCCAGTCGGGATGCTCACCCTGGCGAGGATCTGCATGTTCGTAGAGGGCCGAGCCATCGAAGAAATCGAGTCCATGGCTATCCTTGGGAAAATGCGCCGGGACCCAGTCGATCAGCACCCCGATGTTGTGCTGGTGGAGATAGTCCACGAAGTATTGGAAATCCTCGGGAGTGCCATAGCGGCTCGTGGCAGCGAAATAACCGACCGTTTGATAACCCCAGCTCCCGGTAAACGGGTGCTCGCTCACTGGCATGAGTTCGATGTGGGTGAAGCCCAGCTTCTCGCAGTAAGCGGCGAGTCGGTGCGCCAAATCGCGATAATTGAGCCATGGGTGCTGCCAGTCGTCACCCCGCTGCCAACTCCCCAGATGCACTTCGTAGATGGAAAGCGGGGCTGTGAGTGGATTGTGGTTGGCCCTCTTTGCTATCCACTCTTCGTCACTCCACTGGAAGCCATCTAAATCGGAAACGATGTTGGCGGTCTTTGGGGGGACTTCCGCAGCGAAACCGTAGGGATCGCACTTCTCGACGACATTGCCATGGTTTTTGACCGAGAACTTGTAGAGAGTTCCCAGCCCAAGCTCTGGGATAAACAATTCCCAAGTGCCACCTGGCAGGTGTTTACGCATTGCATGTTTGCGACGATCCCAGCCGTTGAAATCCCCAACGACACTGACGCTCTCGGCGTTGGGTGCCCAGACGGCAAAGTTAACCCCCTTGATGCCGTCGATTTCGCGGAGGTGGGCTCCTAATCGACGATAACTGTCCCAGTGGCGACCTTCTCCAAGCAAGTGTAGATCGTAATCAGTCAACAAAGTGGGGAATGAGTAGGGATCGTGCATAGTCGTCTGTTCGCCTGCTTGATTCACACTGCAGAATTGGTAATTACGTCCCTGCTTACGATTGTAAACTTCTGGTTCACAAATTGCTTCATAAAGCCCTGCAGGGTGGATCCGCCGCATAGGCTGCCATAGCCCATGTTGCTTGTCGACCAACCAGACCTGCTTCGTCTCAGGGAGATAGGCTCGAATAGCCAGCGCCCGCCGACCTTCGTCCTCGATCTCATGGGGACCAAGGACCTCAAAAGGGTTGTTATGATATCCGTGAACAACTGGCGCAATGGCATTGAGATCAACTTGAGTCCGCACTGGTGATTGTCCTAATCTATGTTTCTGTTGTACTTGAAACGAATTGGCTTTACTGCCCATTCTGCCTAGATAACGCCAATATTTCCTATCATCACTTGTTTTTTGCCATCAGAAGGGCAAGTTTCTTGCATGCTCAGTGAGATTCTTGTCTGGTCACACCGCCCCCTGGATGGCCGGCCTGGATGGGATCCCCAATCCTCTCAGGGAGTCTATCCAATGAAGTGCCCGCCCAAGTAGTGATCGTTGCCATTTTTTGGATGGCTGCCGACTCGAAGCCAAATCGGCCCGATGCGGCCAGTCAGTGGCGGGTGCGCTCTTTCTCGATACCACTCGGCGCGGCATTTTTTCCCCGACCGGCGGACTCACTTCGCGAAGCTGCGGAGCGACCTCGGCTTCCGGCTGAGAGGCGACTGGAGCAGCCTCGGCGGACTCCTCGAATTGCCAAGCCTGGCACTCGACTTCATGGAACAGCAGCGCCCGATCGATACGCTGCCAGAGATCGCAGTCCTTAACCGGAACGATTCGACCGAACCGTTCCCAGCGCCACTCGTTAGCCCGCCACTCGGTCAGGCCGTGTTTGATTCCACGGCTCACATAGCGACTGCGGGTAACGAGCGTCACCCGTGCGGGACCATCGAGTGCCTCGAGTCCGCGAACTACTGCCAACAGTTCAAGCCGTTCACCGCACGCCGCCGGTTCCTGATCTGAAACAGCGAGTCGTCTGTTTGACTCAACATCTTGGAGCACGAACCGCCAAGATTTGCCGGCAGGGGCACAACAACTTGCCTCTGAAAAGAGCAAGTAATGGGGAGATGTGTTCATAGAGGGACGCGAATTGGCTAAGCCCAACTTTGGACAGGCCAACTTCTGTTACAGGGTTTTAGGGCCGAAAGCCTCAAATGCTTCCTGCCCAGCGGGGAGTATCGGAAGACTCGCGTCCACTGCGGGCCTGGACAAAGCTAACCCTGTCCAGAGAACGTTATCGACAAACCCACCGCAATCTCTCCAGTTTATCAAGATGAGGATTTTCAGAATTTCGTAAGCCAAACTCTCCCAAGCTTACACTGCGACTGGACAGCGTTTTTTGAGCCTCGGCTTTTCGAATTCAAGATCCTAAGTGCCGGTATTCGTGCTGCAACTCGACAAGCGCGGCCAACTCGTTGCGCTCTTCGCGACTAGCCCAGCCATCAACCACCGCCCACGTAAGTCGGGAAATCTCCTGCTCAAGACTCTCAGCAGGCGTCAGCTTCTGGTCTGAGAAATCACTGGTCCTATAAAGGGTTCGGCCTGCGACAACGGCTACATCGGAATCTACTCGAGTCATTTCCCGGATCATAGCGATGAAACTCCCTAATCAAGTTGGTACCCAGACAATTGGTTACTCCTGAAATTGCCCCGTATCCCATAGGGGCAACTGCTATGCCATACAATTGGGAATCGGAGGAGCCAGTTTCCAAGTACTGATTTGGGAATGGTTTACGATGAAAAGGTTGGCAATTGTGATGAACAATAAAATGCAGTTCGCTTAAGTAAGCGGCATTGAATGCCCGGCAGTGGGGCAGATTTCATCTTGTGACTGATGGTTCATTATTCTGAGTAGGCAACGCACACACGATTCTAAGGACCACAAGAAACTATCGGCGGGAAGCGTGTGAGTTTGGGATTCGTGAACTTTTGATAGAAGTCCTTCATGACTACTAATGCCCGCCTGCATCTTTATCGGACTCCATTGCTATGAAGCTCATGAGGCACGCCACATACCTCTATCTCACTCCTCGTCTCTTTTCCTTACATATCAGATTCACATCCTTGTTGTCCCCGGACAACATCGCTGCTGACTCGGCGTTGGTTTTTCGCAGCATAAATCTCTGAGCTGGTAGCCCGTCGACTTCCGTCAATCGACGCAAGTCCCTTCAACACAAGGTGTTACAGAATCCTTCCAGTTCTTTCGGGAAGCCCGGCACGTCCTCTGCAATCACACATGCCAGCGATTCACTCCAAACGCAGGCAACTCAAGAGGCACAGCCGTGGCAACGAAAAACCGCAAGAGTTCGACCCCTAAGCTCAAATCCCCTTCCAAGACAGCGGCTCGTAAGAACGGCAAATCGCCTCGCTCAGCAAAAGAACGAGACTTCAAAGACGAAGAGGGATCAGATGTCGATGATGTTGAAATTGATGATGACACGGATTCTGCCGACGATTCAGAGGGGGACGAGACAAGTGCGATTGATGACCCCGTGCGGATGTACTTGATGCAGATGGGCGAAATCCCAATGCTCAACCGCGATAGTGAGGTCTATTCAGCTCGAAGGATTGAAGCGACTCGTACTCGGTTTCGCCGCTCGCTGATGGGCAATGACTTCATGCTTCATGGGGCGGTCGATCTCCTACAAAAAGTGTACGACGGCAACCTGCGACTCGACCGCACGATCGAAATCTCGGTCACCAACACATCCGAGAAGAAACGAATCCTTAAACGAATCGGACCCAACCTGGTTACGATCCGCCATCTCTTGTCGCAAAACCAGATCGACTATCGGACCGCCGTCAGCCGTCGCGCCACCGACCAACAAAAACACGCAGCCTGGCGACGCTTGGTGATCCGTCGCAACAAGGCCGTCCGACTGGTCGAGGAGCTGAACATCCGCTTGCAGAAGTTGATGCCCTTGTGGGAGCAGTTGCAAGAGATCTCCCAGCGGATGACCTCAATCAAGCAGCAACTTCAGCATCCCGAGGAACTGTTGCATGCGGTCCTGCAACGTGAGTTCACCGAAGAAATGAAGTACTTGATGAAGATCTCGCTGGAAACTCCTCGGACGCTCCACCGTCTTGTCCGCAAAACGACTGCCCGCAAAGAAGCTTATGATGCCGCCAAGCGGGAACTTTCCG
Source organism: Bythopirellula polymerisocia (assembly GCF_007860015.1). Classification (GTDB taxonomy): domain Bacteria; phylum Planctomycetota; class Planctomycetia; order Pirellulales; family Lacipirellulaceae; genus Bythopirellula; species Bythopirellula polymerisocia. The sequence goes on along the minus strand of NZ_SJPS01000004.1, from coordinate 336,727 downwards.
CAGCCAACCTCCGATTGGTTGTTTCCATCGCCAAACGCTACCGCAATCGTGGGATGAGCTTCTTGGACCTGATCCAAGAAGGGAACACTGGTCTCATGCGGGCGGTCGATAAGTTCGAACATGCCCGGGGTTACAAGTTTTCCACCTACGCCACTTGGTGGATTCGTCAGGCGATCACTCGAGCCATCGCCGACCAGAGTCGCACGATCCGGTTGCCCGTCCACATGATTGATACGATGAGCAAGATTCGGATCGTGACAGCCGAGTTCGTCCAGGAATTTGGTCGGGAACCCAACCCGGAAGAGATCGCCGAGCGGGCGAATATCTCCATCGACGATGCCCGTTGTGTCTACAAGATGACACGGCATCCCTTGTCGCTCGATCAGCCGGTGGGAGATCACGAAGACAACTACTTCGGCGAATTTCTCGAAGAGCAGCGGGACGACGATCCACTCTATGACACAAACCTCGAAGCACTCAAGCTGAAACTCGAAGAAGTGATGACCGACCTCTCGCACCGTGAACGGGAAATCCTACGCCTGCGATATGGCCTGGCCGACGGCTACACCTATACGCTCGAAGAGGTGGGCAAGATTTTCTCGGTTACCCGCGAACGTGTCCGCCAGATCGAATCGAAGGCGGTTCGCAAACTTCAGTCGCCGTATCGCTGCCGCTCACTAACTGGCTTTCTAGACGGTGTTGAACCGGCACCGATGGAGAGCACCTAAATCAGTCCCCCCTGTGTTATGGGGATGCGTCGGTTTTCCTCCCGCCGGCGCATCCTCATTTGATATCTTCAAGCGATTGAAAAACAATCAATCTCTAGTCGCAGCAACTCTTGCGCGACTGCCGCCGCCGACGCAGGTCTGCGGAGCGGGTCTTTGGAGAGGAGCCTGTGGACGAGAGACGCCACTGGCTTTGGCAATTGGGGAAGCACTTCGCGGATGCAGGTCGGCTTTGCTTCTCGGTGCATCCGCACCAATTCATCGGGAGACTTAGCCGCAAACGGTACCCGCCCGGCGATCAGCTCGTAAAGTGTGACTCCCAAACTATAAAGATCACTCGATTCATCGACCGCCAGACAGGAAGTTACGGCCTCGGGGGCGATGTAGTTTAGCGTGCCGGTTACCGGCCTCAGGGACCAGTGCCGCGCTTCGTAGGCCGCAAAGGCAAACCCCAAGTCGATGAGAGTCGCATGCCCTTCGCGGGAAACGATGATATTGCTTGGCTTCACATCCGAGTGGATCATCTTGGCCGACTCGTGCAGTGCACTAAGGGCTTCGGCCACTTGGCGTACAATCCACAGGCTCATCGGCACGGGAAGTCGTGTCCCATGCTTCAGAATTTCCGCCAGCGTACAGCCGGGGATTCTGGGGGTGACATAATAAAAAGGGGCATGTTGTACGTTGGCCGACAGGACTGGCAAGAGGTGGGGATGCGAAATCTGGCTCCCGACGAACACCGCGCGGCGTTGCATTTCAATCGTCTGCGGATCGCGCCACCATTCCTTGCGCAGTGCCTTCACTACGTAGCGGGGGGTCTGGCTCGACGGCGCATCAGCAGGACGGGCCGAATAGACACGCGCCAGTTCGCTTTCGCTCAGCAGCTGGACCAACTGCCAGGGCCCCATGCGGCCAATCGCGGATTGTGGGGCCGAGCTCCCAGTGGCGGCAAAATTCGTGGAAACTCGAGACGTACGTTCTACGGTAGCCATGCTGTGATGTCGTCTAGCTAAGAAAAAGGGTCGAATCCTAGGACACGAGATTTGCGGGGTGTCCTTGGTTCGTTTGGGTCCTGCAGACTGCCAATCAATGCAAGCGTAAGCTCACGGGTGGTAGCCGCAGTATTTGGGTCTACCCCTTCCATCGACCGATTGAGGCCTGGCACTCGAACACCATCCACAGCAGATTCTATTGTTTCCACTCTCGCGCGCGAAAATGGCAAAGCATGGCGATTCTTAACGTCAGATGCCGACGTATTTTGCATGCAGTGTGCGGGCTAGGGCCGGGTCGTCAGTGCCCCCGACGATCGTACGTCCGTCGGCGAACACTGTCAGCAAGTAATCTCCCACGGCTAGTCGCACCAGATAGGGGTTGGTCGTTACTCGGCCAATGCTACCGAGCCGCTCTGCTAGCACTGCGAGGTCGACTGACTCCCCAGCAGTGGGAGAAATCTGAACGGAATTTCTGCCGCACAAGCTGGTAACTGCGGCCCCCTTTTCCCCTTTGAGCCAGGGGAACTTCCGCTCACCGCAGGTAGGGCAATCCGCGCGACGACTCTTGGCCATATTGATCGAGCGTAACTGGTTATTCCACAAGTCTAGCACTGTGAGGTAGGGATTCACGGCCGCCGCATTTCCACTGCCGAGCTTCAAAGCCTCCGTCGCTTGGAGCGAGGCGATCACACCTACCAGCGGACCAAGCACCCCAGCCGTTTCGCATGTCGGCTGACTACTGGCGGGAGGAGGTTCGGGCAGGAAACAACTCAGGCACGGCGTCTGCCCGGGGAGGATCGCCATAGTTTGCCCCTCGGCACCCACACAACCTGCGAATACCCATGGCAAGCCTTGCTCGACTGCCAGATCGTTGAGTAAATAGCGGGTCTCGAAATTGTCGGTGCCATCTACTAGTACATCCATGTCAGTAGCCAGTTGCCGGATGTTTGCCGCGTCTACGTCTGCCACCACCGAGTCGATCTCGACTTGTGAGTTCACCTGACCAAGTCGCCGATGAGCGGCAATAGCTTTGGGTAGTTGGTCGGCAGCATCCTGTTCGGAGAATAAAACCTGCCGATGTAGATTATCGAGTTCAACGAAATCACGGTCGACGATCCGCAGATAACCGACTCCCGCGCGAACCAGTTGGTCTGCCACCACGGAGCCAAGTGCCCCACAGCCACAGATCAACATGCGGGCTTTGCTGAGGCGCTGCTGTCCCTCGACTCCGAACGGCGCGAAGCGGGTTTGGCGAATGTAGCGGTCGGGGATGTTAGCGGCTTCTTCCATGTTCACAGTCTACACAATGTAGCCTGCCAGATCGAAATGAGGTGCCAACGCGGCCTGCAACCGATCGCAGTGGGAGCGAGCCTCTTCAATGTCACACTCGGGACCGTTGGATATTGCGATTACTGGTACGTCTACCTTTGCGAGCCAAGCTGGAGGGCGTTCGCCGGGGGAGAGTTCCACGGCCAGTGCCGATGCTTGGATCACTGAGCAGCCCTCTGCGCTGCTTTTTGCGCTGATACAAGCTGCGACGGGGCTATGCAGCGGCAATCGTGGATCGTCGGCGCCTTCGGTCAATTGCTCCGCACTCAACAGGACGAGCATCACAGCGGGATACCAATCAGATTTTCGGCAGCGGTCTTGCCAAGGTTGCGTGTCGTCGCGCAAATCTGCGATCAAGGGAACTCCCAGCCGGCTTGCCAATTCGCAGACTGTAGCATCTGGGTTACGGACAAGGAGGGCCGTCTCACACTTGCGAGCCAATTGCAGCAACTTTTCATCTGGCGAAGTGCAACGTAACCCGCGGAGCACGAGTCGTTTGTGTTCCAACCGAAAGTTGCGGCCTTCCCCATGCCAGCGTTTCATGCCCGTTCTCAAAGTGACACACTCTGATCGGCCATCCGCCATTTGTAGATTCAATTGGAGGTCGTACATGAATGGCAAGTGCGGAGTCCAATAACAGGGTTCCATCACCAGGGTTTCGACTGAAACGGCTTGAGTGCCGGTTTGTCGCACGGGTCGCAATGGGAAATCGGCAGTCAGTGTCTTAGACCAGTCACAAAACGGCCCGCGCACTAAGCCGGTCATCTCAACTATCTCGGACTCTAACCGCGGCTCGATAGTTATGCGTGCATCGTTCTGTGTGCAATTGCCGATTCGGAACTTCAACTTGTCGATCATGGGACTTCTTCCGCGGCTAATTGTGCGGCCAGGAAACTACCGGTAATCGAGTTCGGATTCTCGCTGATCTGGTCGGGCGTTCCCACAGCGACCACTCGGCCACCATCGTCAGCAGCACCGGGCCCGAGGTCTACGATCCAATCCGCTGCTTGCATGATCAGCAGATTGTGGTCCACCACGACTAGCGAATGTCCAAGATCGATCAGCGAATCAAAGCAATCCAAGAGTTGCAGCACGTCGGATGAGTGGAGCCCGGTAGTCGGCTCGTCGAGCACGAACAGGGTTCGCCCGCGCCGCTTGGCCGACATGTAGGACGCCATCTTCAATCGCTGTGCTTCGCCGCCGGAGAGCGTATTGGCTGGCTGGCCGAGCCGCAGGTAATCAAGCCCCACGTCCATCAGGCACTTCATGTTGGCCAAAATCTTGCGGTGGCCTCGGAAGAAAGCGAAGGCTTCGCGTACCGACAAACTAAGTACCTCGGCAATGTTAAGCCCGCGGTATTTCACATCCAACACTTCATTCCGAAAACGGCGTCCCTGGCATTCGGGACATTTCATATATACGTCGGCCATCAGCCTCATGTCGATTTGCAAAAACCCATCTCCACGACATGCTTCACAGCGACCACCATCGACATTGAAACTGAAATGGCTCGCCTTGAAGCCATGAGCCTGGGCCTCGGTGGTGTCGGCAAAGAGCGCGCGGATCGTGTCAAACGCTTTGATGTATGTGATTGGATTTGATCTTGGAGTCCGACCGATCGGGCTTTGATCGATCAGCACGGCATCTTCGATCTGATGGACGCCCAGGATTTCGTCGAAAGATGCCGGGGTCTCAACATCCATCCGGAGACGTTGGGCGACTGCCGGAAATAAGGTTTGCTGTACGAGAGTGCTTTTGCCCGAACCACTCACGCCAGTCACCACACACATGACACCCAGGGGAAACTCCACTGAGAGATTTTGTAAATTGTTGCCGCGGGCCCCCTCAAGGCGAATCGCGCCATTTTCTGTAGGGCGCGGTGCACCGCGGTGTCCCAACGTTCGCCGCCCGGACAGCCAATCGCCAGTTCGGCTGTCCGTACATTCCAGCATCTCGGCAGGCGTTCCTTGGAAAACCACTTGTCCGCCAAACTCTCCCGCTCCTGGTCCCATTTCGACAACATGATCGGCACCTCGCAATACGGAGGCATCATGTTCGATCACAGCAACCGTATTTCCCCGGTCGCGAAGACCTTCGATTGCATCCACAAGCTGGGGGACATCGGCGGGATGTAGACCGATGCAGGGTTCATCGAGCACATAGAGCATCCCCACCAAGTTGGAGCCCAGGGCTGAGGTGAGCGACACCCGCTGTGCCTCACCGGCACTCAGCGTCCGAAGTGCTCGCTCCAACGACAGATGTCCAACACCCACTCGGTCGAGGTATTTTAGTCGGTTGATTACTTGTTCGAGCAGCAACCGTCCCACCTGTTGCTGCCAGTTGGAAAGTTCCAGCGCAGCTAACCAAGTGAGAGCATCGCGGATCTTCATGTGATAGATTTCCGCGACATTCTTGCCGCCGATCCTTACAGCGAGTGCCGAAGGATTGAGTCGTGCCCCGCCGCATGCCTTGCAGGGATAATAACTCCGCCATCGGCTCAGATACACTCTCAGATGCATCTTGTACTTGCGGCGTTCGAGCCAATTGAAGAAGCCGGTGAGACCTCCGAATTTACACTCCGGCACACCATTGTGGATGATCGTCAAATGTTCGGGGGTTAGCTCCTTAAAGGGAACATCCACCGGTAGGTCATATTGTTTCGCGAGTGCGAGTAGTTCCTGTAACTCATGCTCATAGGCCGGCGTGTTCCAAGGTGCAATCGCTCCCTCGCGGAGAGACTTGCCGTTGTCGGGCACCACGCGGTCCATGTCGATGCCTATCACATTTCCAAACCCTTCGCACGCCGGACAGGCACCGAGCGGGTTGTTATAGTTGAGTAACTGAGGTTCCAGAGCTGGGTAATCGACATGGCATGCTTCGCAGCGAAAGAACTGACTAAATCGACAGCGGAACCACGACTGACCATCGATCTCAACTTGGTCGCCTTTAAGCTGTGACTGCGTGCCAATCCCTTTGGGATCGATCCACACCAGCGAACTACCACACCCTGCCTCCTGAGCCGCCTCGAGTGAATCTCGCAGCCGAGTGGTTGCTTCGTTATTGGATACCACTCTGTCGAGAACAACCGCCACCTCATCTTGGCCAACAAGCTCATCCACGACCGTGGGGCTGAGTTCAGCGAAGCGGTCCCCGACGATGACGCGCCGATAGCCGAGTGCGATCAGATCAGCGATCCAAACTTCAACAGGACGATCCCCGCCGCGCTGCGAAGTGAAGCCGATCATCAGTCGGGTGCCGTCGGGTAATTGACCGAGTCTTTCGGCGGCTGACTCGGCAGAGTCCTGGCTTACCTTTTGACCACACCCGTGGCAAACCACCTCCCCGATTCGTGCCAATAAGAGTTGCAGGTGTTCGTTGATCTGGGTGGCCCTTCCTACTGTAGCGCGACTCGAGCGACCGACGTTCTTGCGGGTAACGGCAATCGAAGGGGGGATTCCTTCGATGCTCTCCGCGGTCGGTTTGTCGAGCTGTTCCAGAAATTGCCGCGTATAAGTGGAGAAACTCTCGATATAGCGTCGTTGCCCCTCGGCATAGAGGGTGTCGAGGGCCAGGCTCGTCTTGCCGCTGCCGCTGACTCCGCAAAAGGCGATCAGCTTCCGGTGCGGCAGATCCAGGTCGATCTTCTGCAGATTGTTGACGGCAACGCCGCGCAGGGAAATGGTGGATTTCGTCACAGGAGTGTGCCCAGCGTGCGATCACGGTTTCTAGATAAACCCTTGATTGTACGCGGCTGAGGCAAGTGTTGCACTGATGCCAACACCAAAGAATTTTTTACGAATCCACCGTTATCCGGCGAGAGAGGATCGAGGACCCTTTTGTATCGAGCCTAACCAGTCTTTTCCGCGAGGAATCCAGCCACCAGACGAATCGAATCGAATTGAAGATCAATTTGCCCAAGACTCCTTGACAAGGCAATTTTCAAACGGATAATTGCGTCTATTCCATTACTGATACTGAGTCTCGATAACAAACCGACAACTTCGCTGACCATCGCATTCTTGTTATAGGATCTGAAATACCATGGATTTTGCCTCCAAGTCCTCTAAATACGCAGCCAGCAAGCGTGCTAAAGCCTGTGCCAAAATGGCGTTCACCCTAGTGGAATTGCTGGTCGTAATCGCCATCATCGGAGTGCTGGTCGCTCTGCTGCTCCCAGCGATCCAGGCGGCCCGTGAAGCAGCCCGACGAATGACCTGCGCCAATCATATGAAGCAAGTCGCCCTGGCGATGCACAACTACGAGTCAACCAATAAGAAATTCCCCCCCAGCATGTTCATCGGGCCCAACCAATTCCGTTGGTCAGCCCAGGCCCGCATTTTGCCCTTCATCGAGCAGAATGGCATCGCAAACAATATCAACTTCACTGAAGATTATCACAACGTATTTCTCAATGGAAATCTGCTAAAGTCAATGCGCGTATCGGCATTCATTTGCCCCGATGAAGTCCGCGACGAACAGCGTGTCGACAGTTCCTCCGGCGAGCCGACGGATTATTTGCTGAATTACGGAGTCAATTGCGGAGTTTGGAAAGTCTACGATCCCCGTGACCAGAGCGGTGGAGAGGGAGCGTTTTATCCCAATGCCGGACTCGGGACAAACAATTTCACCGATGGTCTCTCCAACACCCTCATGCTCTCGGAAGTCAGAGGTTGGCAACCTTACTATCGTGATGGCAACAGTGGTACAACCACAATCGCTTCGACCACAAATGAAATATGTTCACTCGGAGGCAATTTCAAGGCCGACTCAGGGCACACTGAATGGATCGATGGCCGCGTCCATCAAGCGGGATTCACCGCGACCTTTACTCCTAACACACGCGTCACCTGCTTCAATGGCGGCACAGAATACGACGTCGACTGGAACAACCATCGCGCCGTCGGCTGGGACCCCGCGAATCCGGGCGGTTATCTCGCTGAGACGCAGGTTACTTATGCCGCCGTCACCTCACGCAGCTATCACAGCGGCAATTTAGTGAATACCTCCCGCATGGACGGTTCCGTGGATACAGTCAACGGCGATATCGATCTCTTTGTCTGGCGCGCACTGGCCACCCGCGAAGGCGGCGAGGCTATCCCCAGTGATAAATGAATAGCTTTCGGGACGACATCGACCCAAGTTCGCCTGACAGAGGCGCATGTCGAAAAGAAGCCCGTGAAGCAGGCAAACTGAATTTGGGCATTTGAGAGGAAAACTCACAAAATCTTTGTAAGAAATTCTGCGATTGAACGGCTATACTGCCATAGGCTCCTCTGATTCCGTGGCGAAAGGTGTAGAGATCATGCGATTTTCCTCCTTCCTTGTTTCCTTTGCGTTCTTCGTTTGCACGATTCTCACAGCAACTAACTGCTGGGCGCAATTGACTTCGCCGCAAATAGGCTGGCAAACGCAACTGAGCACCCTCGCCCACGGCGTCTCTGGAATGGTCACGATTCTGGACGAGGACTCGATTCAAGTCGACAACTTTACCTATGATGGAGGTGGTATCAGCGTTTTTTTCTACTTGGGGATGGACGACACTCAATCCTCATTCATCGCTGGAATCCCAATAGGCCCCCAGTTAAAAGGAACTACTTTTGACGGCACGCAGAGTCCACTCGTTTACGACCTCCCGCTTGGAAATACTCTCGAAGGCTTGAATGCGATCTCCGTCTGGTGTGTCGCTGCGACTGCAAGTTTTGGCTCCGGTTCATTTGCTGCAGCGCCTGGCCTCTCAGCCGATTTCGACGAAGATGGCGACGTCGACGGCCATGATTTCCTCATCTGGCAGCGAGGCGCAGCCAGCGGAGCAACTCTCTCCGATTGGCAATCGCAATATGGCGATGTACTGCCAAATCTAACTGCGGTCCCTGAGCCCTCAGGGGTGCTTATTGCCGCGATGATGCTGTTGTTGTGGATTTCATATTGCCGGCAGTAGCATAATTGGAGATTGCTACTCAAATCGCAGCAGAGCATATTTTTTCTTCCCACTCCGCAACACCATCACGCTCTCGCTCGCTAGGTACTCAGTACTGAGCAGTGCATCAATCCCCTCGATGCGGCGGTTGTTGATGTAGGCACCCCCCTGCTCTACCGTGCGGCGGGCTTCGCCTTTGGTTTTGGAGAGGCCGGACTCGACGAGGGCATCGACGATGGTTAATGTACCATCCCCAAGTCGCGAGCGGCTTAAGGATTTGCTGGGGACGTCGGCGAAGATTTCGGTGAGCTGCGCGTCGGAGAGGTCGGCAATTTCGGCGCCGAAGAAGATTTCCGTAGCCTTCTGTGCGGTTGCTAGTGCCACCTCGCCGTGGACCAATCGAGTAAGTTCCTCAGCGAGGCGGCGTTGGCTTTCGCGTTTGCCTGGATCGTTAACGCGAGCAATATCGAGTAATTCGATCACGTCTTGGGAAAGTTCGGTAAGCAGTCTGAGGCAGTTACCCGCGTCCGCGTCGTCGACGTTGATCCAGTATTGGTAGAACTGGTAAGGACTCGTTCGCTCGGCATCGAGCCAGACGGCGCCGCTCTCGGTCTTCCCCATTTTGGTGCCGTCCGACTTTGTGAGCAGTGGCCAGGTCAAGCCATAGAGCTGTGTGCCGCGCATGCGGCGGGCCAAGTCGATTCCGGCGGTGATATTGCCCCATTGGTCGCTGCCTCCGGCTTGAAGCTCGCAGCCGTACTCGTTGCTCAGATGCACGAAGTCGTAGGCTTGCAACAACATGTAGCTGAACTCGGTGTAGCTCATGCCGGCGCTACCGGCATCTTCACCTCGGCCTAAGCGACTTTTTACCGAGTCTTTGGCGAGCATGACGTTGACGGGGAAGTTCTTACCGATGTCGCGAAGGAAATCGAGATAAGTCCAGTTGCCGGTCCAGTCGAAATTGTTCACTAACAAAGCAGGATTCTTGGAGTCGTCGAAATCAAGAAAACGGGCCATCTGCTTGCCGAGGCCCTCGACGTTTTCCTGGAGTTGCTCCTTGGAAAGCAAATTCCGTTCATCGCTCTTACCGCTGGGGTCGCCGATCATCCCCGTCGCACCACCAACAACAGCAATCGGCCGATGCCCTGCCTGCTGAAAACGCCTTAGCATCAAGAGCCCCATTAAACTGCCGACATGCAAGCTGGAGGCCGTGGGATCGAAACCAGCATAAAGGGTGCGCTGCTTTTCGGCGAGCCAGGCATCAATGCCTTCGTCATTGGTGGTTTGATGAATGAGGCCGCGCCAGCGAAGATCGGAGAATAATGTCATTGCGGGTTGGGAATGCGGAGTGCGGAATGAAATCAATAAAACGTACGAACCAGAACAATTTCGAATCCCGAATTCTGAGATCCGATATCAACTTATCTCCACATATCATCCCCGGCAAAGGGATTGGCGAAACCGTCTAGCTTCGGTTTGGGGAGAATCTTGAGAACCTGCTCGGCGAGCTTGAGGTCATCGCGGGTGGTGATCTTCAGATTCATAGGTGAGCCTTCGACGATGCTTACCGGATGACCTGCCATCTCGATCAGTGCCGCATCGTCGGTCGCATTCTTACCGTCGCGGGCAGCGTAGGCCTCCACGAGCCAGTCTCGACGAAAAACTTGTGGTGTTTGTGCTTGCCAGAGCGCATCACGGTTGACCGTTTCGGTAATCTTGCCTTGGTTGACTCGTTTCAAGGTCGCAGTTTCTGGTATGGCGAGAATTGCCGCACCATCTTTCGCTGCCGCCTCGAAGACGGCGTCGATCCACTTGTCTGCCAGGCAAGGTCTGGCAGCGTCATGGACGGCGATCAAATCGATGTCCGGTTTGACTTTAGCGAGGCCTTTTTCCACGGAGTCGGCCCGCTCCTGGCCTCCACGGCAAACATCGATACCCAAGATAGCGATATTCGCCCCAAACTTTCGCTGGAATTCTTCCGTGTCCTTGTCGGCAATCACCACGATTACCTGCTTCACGTCAGAACGATTAAGAAACTTCTCCGCCGCGTGCAGCCACACTGCCCGACCAGCGAGCGGAGCAAAGGGTTTCTTGTAGTTCTTGTCATGAAACCGCCGACTGGCACCCGCGGCAGGCATGATCACGGCAACGTTTGACATTTGGGTAGTGGTTGGTGGCTAATGGTTGGCGAGCCGGATGCTTAAGCTTCCGGAACATGTGAATAGGGCAAAATAACACAATTCGGAATGCAGGGGTATTGTCTCAGCGGGCGCTAGCGAAGAAAAGTCTGGGCGAGTAGGCTAAATAGGACCAAAATGCCTGCTGACTGCCTCAAGTCTTGAGCTGCAATCTTTCCTCATCCAGCGAGAACCTGCAAACATGAGTGTTGGTAAATCCATAGAAAAAGATGCCGAAGAGTTCGCACAACGATACAAGGCTGTCAAAGAACAGTTGGGCCGTGTGATTGTGGGACACAGCGACATTCTGCATGGGGTGCTCACATGCCTGTTTGTGGGTGGCCACTGCTTGCTCGAAGGGGTTCCCGGTTTAGGGAAGACTCTCTTGGTGCGAACTTTGGCAGAGACGCTGGATCTGGACTTTTCGCGAATCCAGTTTACTCCCGACTTGATGCCCGCTGACATCTTGGGGACAAACATGGTAATGGAGACCCCTGAAGGCAAACGATCGTTTGAATTTCAAAAGGGCCCACTCTTTACGCAGATCTGCCTGGCCGACGAAATCAATCGTGCGACTCCCAAAACACAATCGGCGATGCTCGAAACCATGCAGGAGCAGAAGGTTAGCATCGCAGGCAAAGTATTCCCGATGAAGCTGCCGTTCTTCGTGATGGCCACGCAGAACCCCATAGAGCAGGAAGGGACTTATCCCCTGCCCGAAGCCCAACTCGACCGTTTTTTCTTTAAACTCGTGGTTGGGTACTCCAACCGGGAGGAATTGGCTGCGATTATCGATCGAACGACCCGAGGGGTGACGGTGAAACCAGAGAAGGTGATGGACGGCGCAGAGATCCTCCGCTGGCAACAACTCGTGCGCGAAGTAATCATCGCCCCGCATGTGCAGGATTATATCGTCAGGCTAACGCTGGCCACCCACCCCAATGGCCCGTTCGCCCAGCCGGCAACGAATCAATACTTGCGGTGGGGAAGTAGTCCTCGTGGTGCGCAGACGGTCACTCTCGCCGCGAAAGTGCGAGCACTCTTGAGTGGGCGCTACAACGTCAGCTTCGACGATATTCGCCGGGTGTATCTGCCAGCCATGCGGCACCGGGTAATCCTGAATTTCGAGGCGGCTGCCGAAGGGATTGAGCCTGACCAGGTGCTAACAGAAATTGTCAAGAAAGTGCCCGAGAAGGCGGACGATTTTAAAGTGGCATAAGGAAATGCGGAGTTCGAGGTGCTGCGTTGTGATTAAGGTAACCACAAAGTCATTCCGACAGGAGTTCCACGACTTGAGGAATCTGGGTTGTTCCATGACTCGGAATGGAACTGCACTGACTGTTCCACTCAGATTCCTCAGGTCGTGATACTCCCCTCGGAATGACATCGATATTATCCTTTTCTTGAATACTGACTGCTGGAAACCAAATTGAGCAAAGCGACCGAATCCTCACTGTTGTCCCCGTCGCTATTGGCTCAGTTAGAGCGACTGGAGTTGGTGACCCGCAAGATATTTCGGGGTCGCATGAAGGGGGAACGTCGTAGCAAACGTAAGGGCCAAAGCGTTGAGTTCGCCGACTTCCGAAATTACGTGGCCGGCGATGATCTGCGGATGTTGGATTGGAATCTGTATGCCCGACTCGACAAATTGATCCTCAAGCTATTTCTTGAAGAGGAAGACTTGCACTTCTATGCCTTGGTCGATGCGAGCTTGTCGATGGATTTTGGCGATCCGAGCAAACTCGAATACGCCAAGCAACTCGCTGCGTCTTTGGCATTCGTCGGTTTAATACGGGCCGACCGGGTGCGTATCGAGACCTTGGACCAACCCGTTTCTCAGCGAAACCCCGTCTATCGAGGTCGCGCAAGTGCCTGGCGAATGCTGCGACAAGTGGAAGCGATCGAGCCCCGCGGTGGGACGCAACTTGCAGCAGGTGTGAAAAACTTTTGTCTCCGCAATCCGGGTCGAGGAATAGTCGTTCTTATCAGCGATCTTATGGACAAGGATGGCTACGAGACGGCCCTTAACTATTTTCTCTCACACGAAATGGATTGCTTTGTCATCCAGGTGCTTTCGCAAGCCGAAATTGAGCCGGATGTGAAAGGAGACCTCCGGCTAGTGGATTGCGAAGACGAGGACGAAGCGGAGATTACCGTCAGCACTCCTCTCTTGAGAAAGTATCAGCAAACCCTCAATTCATTTTGCAGCGGGGCCCAACAGTTTTGTGCCAAACGTGGCATGCACTACCTCCTAGCAAATAACCAGACACCTGTCGAGGAACTGATCGCCAGACATCTGCGTCGCAGAGGACTCGTGCGATAACGCATCATGGACAGTCTGTTTCGCAACTCGTTGGGCCCCACCGCATGGATCATCATGGGGATGATTCCGCCAGCGATCTTTGCGCTCTATTTCCTGAAGCTCAAGCGCCAACCGTTGGAGGTGCCAAGTACTTATCTGTGGCACCGTGTGGTCGAAGATCTGCATGTGAACAGTCTGTGGCAGCGGCTGCGAAAAAGTTTGCTGCTGTTTTTGCAACTACTGGTCGTGTGCTTAGCCATACTGGCAATCCTGCGACCTGGATGGCGGGGAGAAACTCTTCAAGGGCAACAGTTTATATTACTGGTAGATAACTCGGCAAGCATGTCGACCGGCGATGGCGAGAACGGTCGCTCAAGACTCGTCGACGCCAAGCAACGAGTCGGAGCCATGATCGATCAGATGGACTCAGACATGACGGCAATGATCATATCGTTTGCTGAGCAACCCAACGTGGTGCAAGAATTCACCAACAATCGCCGACAACTTCGCGATGCATTGGATCGCATTTTGCCTTCTTCTGCCCAGACCGATCTCACGGGAGCTTTGCGGCTTGCCGATGGATTTGCGAATCCTGGCAGAGTGACGATAGAAGACGAAAACGCGGAATATGAAGTGACCGATCAGCAGGAGATTGAGTTGTTTATCCTGAGCGACGGTCGGTTTGCAGGCGTAGAAGATTTTTCTCTTGGTAATCTGCAACCAATGTTTTTGCCAATCGGATCCCTGACGGCAGAGAATCTGGCGATCACTGCCCTGAACACACGCCAAGGTGAGGAGCGACCTGAAGTCGTGCAGGCTTTTGTGCAAGTCTCCAATTTTGGCAGTTCTGACCGTTCGGCGGTGGTGGAACTCTATCTGAATGATCAATTGGTCGACGCAGCAGAAGTAAAGGTTCCTGCTGGGGAATCCGCTTCGACCACGTTCAATCTCAGCAAAGAAGCCGAGGGGGAACTTCGAGCAGTCATCGATCCAGGGAAGAATTCAGTCGACGGATTGAAGCTCGACAACACGGCTTATGCCGTTCTCGAGAATCGCCGCGATTCGCGAGTTCTCTTGGTTACCCCTGGCAATGCGTCCTTGGAAGCTGCCCTCACGACCGAGCGTGCCCAGCGCCTGGCGAAAGTGGAAAAGATCGCCCCTGCGGCCCTCGAAAGTGTCGATTTCAAACGGCAGAGTCAAACAGAGTACTACGATCTGATTATTTTCGACCAATGCACTCCCGAAATCATGCCCCAAGCGAATACGTTGTTCATTGGCACTCTACCACCGGGGAAACATTGGAACAAAGAAGAAACTGCTGAAAAAGTTTTTGGACCCCAGATCGTGGACTGGGAACGCAATCATCCGCTGTTGAGTCTGTTGGAGTTAGGAGGAATTCAAATCGCTGACGCAGTGATCGTGCAGCCTCCCTTGGGGGGGCGAGTACTTGTCGATTCAACGGATGGCCCTCTCATCGCCGTTGCCCCCCGAGATCATTACGAAGACGTCGTCATCGGGTTTGAGATTGTCGGCACAAATGCGGCAGGAGAACGCACGTTCAATACGGATTGGCCGAGGAAACATAGTTTTCCCGGTTTCTGGCTTAACGCACTGGAGCATTTCGCGGGAAATTCCGAAGACTCTCAGTTGGTCAACCGCCCTGAAAAAATGGTGGAATTGAAACTCAGCCCCACCGAGGAAAACGTCGAGGTCGTGTTGCCGGATGGGACACGTCAAAATGTCGCGGTGGACGAATCTGGCAGGTTGAACTTTCAAGACACCGAGCAACTGGGTATTTACGACATACTCGTGGGAGGGCGTATGGTCAAACGATTCGCAGTGAATTTGTTCGACCGACGCGAAAGCGATATTGCCCTGCGCGTTAGGCAAGCAGGGGAAGATAATCTGAACACCATCGAAGGTTTGGCGATAGGATACGTGGACGTGGCTGCCCAATCACCCCAAGCGGAAGTTCGGCGTGAATTGTGGAAACCCCTGCTGTTGCTGGCCCTGTTCGTATTGGTCCTGGAATGGTATATCTATAATCGCCGAGTGTATATCTAAAGGACTCGTAACGAGTTGCATCTGCTCTCGGAATTGAATGATCCCTCGCTGGGAACGCACCACTTAAGGCGGATCCTTTTCCGAAAGATAATGCACAAAGTAATTGATGAGCGACCAGCCAAGCGGAAGAACCGCGCTGCTCTTAAACGCTTGATCGAGAATGATCTCATACGTCGCGTGAGTGGCGACGAGTATCGACGCAAAGTACAACGAGTCTATGGCGGCCCAAAGGGGGCTCTCCTCTCGACAGCCAGCCTGCTTTCTCTGCACGTCCCTCTCGGCGAACGTTTATTCCGTACTCGCAAGTACGACCTTCGCGGTATGCGCTCGATTCTTGATGTGGGGAGCGGTGCCGGCCAAATTGCACAACACTTGCTCAAATATGCCGACCCCGATTCGGAGATCGTATGTACGGATCTGTCACGTCAAATGTTGCAGCGCGCTCGTATGCGTCTCAAGAGTACTCGACCTGAATTGGTCACAGCTGACCTGGAACGACTGCCATTTGCCGATGAGTCGTTTGACGGTGTCACATGTGGCTATGTGCTGGAGCACCTGCCCGACCCACGTCCAGGTCTCAGCGAGATCGCCCGGGTGATGCGCAAAGGGGGCCGCATGCTGCTGCTTGCCACCGAGGACAACCTAGCGGGGGCATGGACGAGCCGTCTATGGTATTGTCAGACTTTTAATCGAAAAATCCTCACACAGATTTGGGAAGAACTGGGACTTGTTTGTCGACAAGAGTTGTGGTTCACGAAAATGCACAAGGCTATGCGAGCCGGTGGGATTTGTGTCGAACTCGAAAAACTGTAATCAAAATTTTTGATTTGAACCTTAGCAATTCGGCAGATTCGTGCCTCCGCTTACCAGCTCAAGCACAGCGATCTCTGGAGGGCAGTTCCAGCGCAAAGGGGTTTCACCGCTAATGCCGCGCGTGACGTGCATCACGGTGTCGCCTTTGCGAAATGTGCCGCAAGCATAGCGCGTGCCGTAAAGGCTAGGTGCCGCGACCGCTCCTAGCAGGGGAAAGCATACCTGTCCCCCATGTGTGTGCCCAGCTAAGGCCAAGTCCACCCCCGTCTGGACTGCCCAATCGAATTGGTCAGGAGTATGCATCAAGCAGAGTCGGAAGCTTGGAGACTCGGACGCAGGAGGATGATCATCAGCCCAAGGATATTCGTCTCCCGAGACGGCTACTGATGTATCATTCCACTGAGTTCTAAGGCAATCGCACCCCACGTAAATCAGTCCCGCGTCCCTAAGTTCTGCAACCGTCCGCTTGCCATCGATAAAGAAATCATGATTGCCAAGGATAAAGTATACGCCGTAGCGTGCCTTCAATCGGCCCATACTCTCCCTAAGCCAGCCCCGGCAGGCCTCGTTCTCAATTAGATCACCAGTGATGGCGATAACATCTGCTGAGAGGCCATTTACCTCGTTCGCAACAAAACTGAACCATTCAGGGCCAATTCGACCAGTTAGATGTAAATCACTGATGTGGGCGATTCGCAAGCCGGCGAGCTTCTCCGGTAGTCGAGGGATAGAGAGGCGTTTGGTATCGATGGCTAGTTTGAGCGATTCATTCAGCGGAATTGCACCAAGGAGTCTTGGATATATCCCCAGGAATTGGTGATGTTCGAAGGGTTTCTCCGGCGTCACAAATTCTCTCTGCTTGTGAACGAGGATTGTCGGATCATCTTCTGGGTGATATCCCAAGACAAGTGCAAGCAGATTGCCAAGCCCGATAAAGAAGCAAAGCAAAAGATAGACACCGCCTGCAGTTTCGACGGGATGATCACTGCCTGTCGACAGAAAGGACGCTCCCTGGGTCCACCACTCTTCCACCACAACTAGCGGTAGCAAGATGAAAGCAATGCAACACAGTAGCGTAAGAAAATCGATCAGTCGGCGCGGACCATTCCAACCATGCAGGCGGTTTACAATTGCTACCCAGAAGTATCCATGACCAATGAGCGATCCCAGTGCAAGGACAATCAACACAAGTGGAAGCATAACTCAGTCGGTTTCTCTAGAATCAGGTCCCCGATCGCTAATCAAGGCACAAGTCAATTCCCCTAGTAAGAAATAGAGTGCGGACGCTAGGCCGTGGAACTGGTTGCATCGATTGTACTCTCGACGATGCTGACCAACTGGTCGAGGCGGAACGGTTTATAGAGCACATGTTGCAATCCTGCCTGCCGAGCTTTGACGATAGAATGTCCCGGGTCGTATCCAAAACCGGTCATTAAGACCATAGGAACTTGTTGCATCATATCCGCGAGCTTTATCATTAGCTCGTAGCCACTCATATCAGGCAGTCGAATATCAGCGATGATCACATCATATGCGGCTCCCTCCACTAGGTTACGCACCATGAGGCACGCTTCGTAGCCATCGTGGGCAGTTTCGACCACACACTGATACCTTTCTAAAAGCGCGTGGGCGGCAGAACGAACCGATGCGTCGTCGTCCACCACCAAGATTCGACGGCCAACGAGCTTGGGGCGGGACTCCGTCAAGCCGCTGGCAGGCTGGGCTTGCGTGGGACTCAGGCTTTGGCCCACCTTTTGGATCACCTGCTTAATATCGCGGGCGTTACGCAGAATGCGATGCAATCGCTCGACCACATCGGGCTCGTGGCCTATGTAACGCTCCATGATGTTTACAGCATCATTGAGAATTACATCCACAGGCAGAGCGACGGCACTATGAATCGCCTCGACACTGGCAGCCGCTGTGCTAGCTTTTTCTGCTGCCAAGAGCTCGAGCGTGTTGAGTGCTACGGCAACACTGCGGGCAAAGATTTCTAGAAATTGCAAGTCACTTTCGGTGAAGGCGCTCCCCTCGGGGCTTTCGACGTTGAGTGTGCCAATAACCTGATCGTGCAGGATCAATGGCACAGTCAGCGAACTGCGTGCTCCCTCGACCCCCTCCAGATACAAAGGGTCTTCCAATGTGTGCTCGCATATGTAACTCTTGCCAGTGGCTGCTACGAACCCGGTCACCCCGTTGCCCGAGGTACTGGCATAGAGTTTTCTGGCTGCAGCTTCGGCGAGCATACCGACTTCAAGCAGCGGAATCAATTCGCCGGTGTCTTGGTCGAGCATCCGAATTTCGACGACATCCAATTGCAAGATTTCTTGAAGGCACTGCAAGATATTCGACTTAAGCAGCTCAATTCGCTCTTCTTCCAAAAGCTGGGCTACATCGTTAGTGGTCAAGTCGGCCAGCTCAACACCGGCATGGTGGATTGCGGCCAATTTTTGCTGCTGCAGTACCTCTTCGCTCATGTCGTGAACACTGACGACGAGGTTTTGAGGCGGTTCGTCGCTGCCAGGAATAAACACCGGTGCAGCATGAAGGCGGAAATACTTGTTGTCGTCGCGACGCATGATCGATGCACATGCACGCCGAGTGGCCAAAGCACTTTGCAACGGGCAGAAATCGGGGCCCAACAGTTCGGGACTACCCATCACACGGTAGAAGTTTTCTCCGAGTACTTTCTCCGAACCACTCCACTCTTTGAGTCGTCCGTTGCCCCACAGGATGTTGTATTCTCGATCAAGTAGCACAACACCATCGGGCATTCCTTCGAGAATGCGATCTCCGCAAAAGAGCTTGCTGATATCGAGTGAGTTGGCAAAATTCTCTGCGTCGCAATAGACGGCTGAGAATTCTCCGCGAACGAGATGAGACAAGACATCAGGTGTAGAGTGTACCTCGACAATCTCCACTCCCTCACCCAAGCAGTTTGGGAGATTGATCTCCGAGTCGTGGGAGCCACCAAAGTAGAGAACTTTTGGCCGCTGGCCCGAATCTTCGTTACTGGTTGACGCGCTTTCTGGCGACACTATGGATCCTGACACCGCACACTTCCAACTGCCGATTTGTAGAAGCTCACGGACCGCACTGCACAGAAGTGGGTATGATTCCGCTCTCTCTACTGATCTGTATAATATCCCATAGTATAGGGCGCTTTAACAAACCCAACAAGTTTGACTCTCGCTCGCAGGGCCTTATTTCAAGGGATTCTCTTTTCCCAGTTGATGCTTTAGTCACATTCATTTGTCCGAGCAAACCTACTTTGGAGAGGTAAGCTGCAAGTTGGTATATCCACTCCTTCGCGATAAATATGGCAATTCCGTCGAAAAATGAACTGCCCAGGCGACCCTTGATTTCGTACAATTGCTGATCCCTCCTGCCGACGTTTCGGCTGCCGAGAAGAGCGATTGCTCTGTTTTCCCATTGCTCGATGACTGCTCGTTCGTAATTGTCCTGAGCTGCATCATCCTAAAACCCAATCCCCGCTTGGTTGCGAAACCTATGACTATGACCGCTACGCCTGCCACCGCCCACAAGATCCGCAACGTGGCAATTATCGCCCATGTTGACCATGGCAAGACAACACTTGTTGATAAGATGATGCTCCAATCGGGACAGTATCGAAATGAAGACCTGGCCAAATTGGCTGGCGGACAACATGGACTGATCTTGGATTCCAATGATCTGGAAAGAGAACGTGGAATTACGATCCTGAGCAAGAATTGCGCGGTGCGCTACACTTCAACCCTCGGCGATTCATACCGGGTCAATCTGATCGATACCCCTGGTCACGCCGATTTCGGTGGCGAAGTTGAACGGGTTCTTGGAATGGCCAGCGGAACCTTGCTCCTGGTAGATGCCTATGAGGGCCCCATGCCACAAACCCGGTTCGTACTCGAAAAATCTTTGCTACATGGCCTGCGACCGATTGTGGTCATCAATAAAGTCGATCGGCCTGATTCGCGTCCCATGGAAGTATTGAACGAAGTTTTCGATCTCCTGGTAGAAATGGATGCTCCCGAAGAGGTGTTAGAGTTCCCGGTCGTTTTTGCTTCGGCCCGCCAAGGTTGGGCTACACTGGATCTCAACGAGCCTAGCGATTCCTTGCGACCATTGTTTGAAACGATAGTTCAGCATGTTCCGCCTCCTGAAGTGGGACTCGAAGATGGCCCGCTACGAATGCAGGTCACTTCTCTCGACTACTCTGACTACGTGGGCAGAATTGCTATTGGTCGGGTTCGGGAAGGAACGATCAAGAGACGACAGCGTGTATTGGTAATCGATCGAAAGGGGAATTCAACCGAGAAGCAAGTAGCCCAACTGCTCGGATTCGATGGACTCGACCGCAAAGAGGTCGACAGTGTTGCCGCCGGGGATCTTTGTGCGATTACCGGACTAGAACCGATTGAAATTGGAGACACGATATCCGATCTGACTTGCTCCGAACCTCTGCCAGCTGTGCCAATCGACGAACCCACATTGCACATGACATTCCGTGTGAACGACGGGCCCTTTTCGGGTCGCGAAGGAAAGTATCTAACAAGTCGACAATTAGGAGATCGCCTGGAAAAAGAACTGCGCTCCAATGTTGCCTTGCGCGTAGGTCAGGGGCCGAGCCAGGAACAGTTCCGGGTTTCTGGTCGGGGATTGATGCATTTGGGGATTCTTATCGAAAACATGCGTCGCGAGGGATTTGAGCTATGCGTTGGGAAACCGGAAGTGATTCTGCGAGATATCGACGGAGAACGCTGCGAACCGATCGAGCAATTGGTCGTAGATTGTCCGGAAAATTGCCAAAACTCTGTAATGGCCTTACTGGGGGACCGACGTGCCAACCTCACCAAAATGACCCACCGCCAATCCAGTGGGTTTGTTCATTTAGAATTCACGATCCCAGCACGATCGCTGATGGGCCTCAAAAGCCGGATGCTCAATGCGACCCAAGGGGAAGCCATCATGCACCATACCTTCTTGGGATACGAGCCAATTCGCGGAGCCTCGCTAAGCCGTCCCTTTGGAGTTCTCATTGCCAACGAATCTGGCATGGCAACTGCCTATTCTCTCGATGCATTGTACGATCGAGGAGAGTTCTTCATTCGCCCTGGCGATCAGGTCTACGAGGGTCAAGTCGTTGGTGAACACTGCCGCACTGGAGACCTGGTGGTCAACGTAGTTCGTGGCAAGAAGCTCACGAACGTCCGTGCCGCTGGTAAGGACGACAACAGTCAAGTCCGCCCCGTCCGTGTTATGTCCCTGGAAACGTGCTTGGAATACATCGAAGAAGATGAGCTAGTCGAGGTGACACCAGGCATGGTTCGGATCCGCAAGATGATGCTGATCGAGGCCGATCGTCGCCGGGCGGCACGGCGCGCAAGTGCTGAATAAATCGCATTCGGCTCTGCATTCCTCATATTCCGCTCAACCCGTCTCTGGCGACTCCAGCTGGGGGTGATCCGATGCGCTGATTTTAGGTCCCCTGCTTCCAGGAGCTATGCTTTTCTAGTGGCGCAACCACACACTAGCAATCCTGACTATCCTTCCCTTCCCCGCTATGAATTTAAGTTGTGGGCAAGAAGACGGTTATTCAGCTAAGGGACCATTCTATGAGAACAGTAGCGAAAATCTACATCCGTCGTACATGCAGACGAGGGCTTTCTTTTCTCGAATTTACTGGATGTATGGTGGCAATGATTGGCGGAGTCTTCTTGGGTTCGACCTATCTCGGAATCGACATGAAAGATATGACCATCGCCGTACTAGCTAAAGCCGATGTCGTGAGTCCTGATTTCTTCAAATCAAGTAGTGATCCGACCCAAACTCAGGCTGAACTGAAATCAGCGTCGACAGATTCTCCATCACCTGAGACTGGCACAACGAGTGATATCGACATGATGAATCAACTCAATGAATCAGAGCAATCTGATGAGCTTGGTAAGAGAAGTGGTACTTTGGGTACCAATAAGACACCTGAACTGACCGATGCCAAACGACGTGCCGCCACGAGAGTCTATTGGGACGCCCTCACCGACTGCATGTTGTACGAAGCAAAAAACAGGTCTCAAGGGTTTCAGGCCGATCAGGAATGGCAACTCTACGACTACCTGACAAGTCGCAAACAAGGTCATTCTCAAGCACTTGAAACACTGAAACAACTAGATGAATTTGGCGTAGACGACCGCCTAATCGACCATGGGCGCCAGGTGGTCATCTGGAACACTTCTGCCGTCACACTCTTCGAACGTGCCCTCGCTTTGCTGACAGATGGACCAAGTGCTGGCATCTCCGGCCCCTTTGCTCAGAGTTGGCAGAGCTCTGCAACCCAATTGAGGATGGAAGAGTCACTAATATTGGATAAGCACAACGCCGTGGCAAGCTATCTGGATCATGAGTATCCCGATATCGCCCCATTTGCTCCTGCTTACAAAAATTAGCGAGTAAACGAGGCATCGAGTGGGAATCTTTCTTGATTGCGCGGAGATTCTGATTCAAAATAGAGTCTCCCCATGGTTTTTGTCGTAATTGTGATGTGTCGCATTTTGAGGTTTTGAGATATGGGTTCCTTCGCCACTCGTTTTGTGATGGGGCTGTTGGTCGCATTGCAGTCGGTTCATCCTGTTATGGCCTGCGAATGCGAGCCTTACATTTGCTGGGATTGCGACTGCCAGACTGTGTGCGATGCAGGCGAACCTTGCGTCGATTACTCCGTTAAAGAACTCACGGCAGGTGGCGTCTGTGAATGCGAAGCTCAAGAAGTAATGTCTCACGAGCAAGCGGACACCCAGTCCAGCTCACCTGCTAAGGAACTAGTTGTCACCAAGCCGAAAAAACAACTACCAACTCCGGCATCCGAAACACCCACTCCCGTCACGCCACCGCCACCAATCGCTGTACCACAGCCGGATAATGAGTTAGCTCCTCCAACTAACGACCTGTTCCCGGGTCCTGCAGGCTCCGCAGATAAACCACCAGCGGTATCCCCACCCGAAAAAAAGTCTGAAATCGATTCGCTTTTTGAGGAGCCCTCGGCCATTTCCGAGCCACAGCCATCGCCGTCGAAAGAATCGACTACTCCCAAGCCAAACTCTACTGAAGCCTTGTTCGTTGAACCTAAACAAGAAACTGAACAGCCACCTACTTCAGAATCTCCTGAAGCTTCAGAATTGGTCCCGGTGGAGGAATCTAATCAAGAACCGGAGAACAAGTCTGATTCGTTTGAAGACCTCTTCGGACCTGTAGACGGGGAGCCGGAACCCAAGGAGGAAGCGAAACCTGAACCGTTTGATCCTTTCAGTCAGGAAGGACTTCCGCCAAAGATAAGTTCTGACAAGGACCTTGCCAGCACAGAATCTCGAGTTTGGACTGATAGCTCCGCTGAATTTAGTTGCGAAGCTAGACTAGTGAGTTTGACCTCAAAGCTCGTCCTTCTTCAGAGTGTCACAGGAAATCGAATCTCGATCCACCTATCCAGACTGAGCGATGCCGATTTAACCTTTCTCCAAGAGTACGTCCATGCTCAACGCATGGTGCTGGCACGCGAGTCCTTGGCTGCTCAACTTGCTTCGAGTTGGTCTCATTGATCTCCGGAAAAAGAGTGCTTGCTAACGATGGCTGGTCATTGGTCAGTGCTAGCGGCGCTAAACTCTGCCTGTTTTTCTCAATCCACCCACGCACTCGGTCGATGATCCTATTGGAGCAAGCTAGCGAATTAGGTCTTCGACAAGAAAGTCGCTGATGAAACCGGTGATGTTAGGGATAGCGGGAGCTTCTGCTGCCAAGGCTGGTAGTTTGCTGGACCGATCTGCGCGTGTCGCCCTCGAACCTTTTGCCGACGTGCTGCATGCGGTGGCCAATTCTTTCTCACCGCACGAAGCAGAAAACAGCATCGAGCCAGCACCGAGCGCAATACCGCTCGCCAATCGTGTTCAAGGAGCGCTCTCTTCGGCTGGGATTCAAATAGAAGAACCTCTGGAGTTGACCGTGGAAGATGGCAAGCTGGTAGTAGTAGGGAACCATCCGCAGCGGACACTCATCGAGGCGACGCTTGCGCAAGATCCTGAACTGGCTGAAGAAGTGATCCAATTGTTGCAAGAGGATGCCGAGGTATCTGGCTCGGCTGATAATTACTTCTACTCGAATACTGAACAGCCGGCTCGACACGCAATTCTTTCAAGCTTTGCCGGAGAAGTTGGGCTCAAAATCGTCTAGCCTCTAGAACGCTCGATCCCAGCCGCCAGACGGGTCGCCGCCTCATTGCCACTCCGAACACAGTAGGGAATACCCACCCCACGATAGCCATTCCCCGCGAGTGCAAAGCCAGAGAGTTCGGTAGCACGTGCCTCGATCTCGTCGACTAACTGAATATGGCCGACGTGGTATTGTGGCATCTTCTCGCGCCACCTCACGACTTCAGCAAACAAGGGGGTACCCGATAACTTCAGCAGCGGCGACAATTCTCCGATCGCAATCTCACGGAGTTCGTCATCTGAGAAGTCAACGAATTCTGGCCGCAAAGTCCCACCCATGAACACTCTCACTACAACTTGATCCACGGGCGAGCGACCAGGGAACTTGACGCTGGAGAAACTCGCAGCCACCATCCTGGAGTTTTCTGCCGCTGGGACGACTATCCCAAAGGCATCCAGCGGCCGAGCCATTTGATCCTGTCGAAAAACGAAGCACACCACGGCACTGCTCGCGTAGGGAATCCGCCGGAGCAAGCCAGCGAGTCTTGAATCTTCACATTCGACTAAGTTGGCAGTCTGCGGCGCAGGTAGAGCAGATACGACACCGTCGAACGGGCCATGAGTCGAATCATCGGCAAGCTTTAATAGCCAGTTGCGTTGGTGGTCTCGAGAGAGTTGCTTTGCAGGTTGATTTAGGTGGATCGAATCTGGCGGAAGTCGCCCCGCCAGTTCATCGATTAGGCGACTCAATCCATCACGTAGTGAAACGAAACTTCCATACCGCGCACCACTAGCTGCCCTCGTCGCTGAGTCGGGAGAAGGCTCACGATGCCACAGCGTCCCGTGTTTGCGGACCAACTCGACAGCTTCGGGCATCGTGGCCGCGACGCTCAATTGGTTGGCGTCAGCCGTGTAGATGCCGGCAAGTAAAGGTTCCACAAGCCTTGTAAATGCCTCACGACCCAGTCGATCGGTCGCGAATCTTGCGAGATTCTCGTCATAATCAGGTCTCTCAATCTTCGCGGGACGAGGAATCCAACGTTCAGCCAACAGCCGCAACTTCCCCGGCCAACTCAGCAGGCGGCTCCGAAGGATCGGCAGCACCCGCTGGGGTCTCATCATGAAGAACCCCTCGGGCACGGGATAAAGTTCTCCAGCCCGAAGCACCAGTGCTCGTCGATTCGACGTGTTCGTGGGGATCAACTCATCCGCCAGCCCAAGTTCTTGACAGAGCTCGACGGCCCATGGCTGCTTCGCAAGAAAGCTATCCGCTCCCCGCTCGAAAAGAAGTTGATCTTGTTTGAGAGTCGAGAGTACGCCGCCAAGTTGATTGGTTGCTTCGAACACTTCAACTCTTGGGTTGGGCAAGAGTTGCGTAAGGCGATAGGCAGCCGTAAGCCCGCTGATGCCAGCGCCGATGACGGCAAAGCGTAATTGCTGCGAGGTATTCGTCGGGCCAGGCAAGGGAATTCAATTCCGGACGAAGGGCTGGAATGGCATGGGGCAGGACATGCATGTTACCAAATTCGGCGGCTTGTTCGCCAGGGCCAGTAGGATTGGGGTTTTGCCCCAAAACGGTATTCCAATCCAGCGGTGAAGGAGAAGTTGTTGAGCGTATTCACCCCGTCCGCTCCGAAAGCCAGGTTGTCCAGCACTTCAAGCCGACACACCAGCCAGGGCCATTGATGAAACTCAACCCCCGTGCCGAAAGGCATCGTCAGAAGTGACACGTTGCGACTGATATCGTTGTGGTCGCGAAAATCGATCTGTGTCATCCCAAATCCCGCAAGCCAATAGGGACGAACAACCGAATCCCCCCAAGGGTAATACTTGAGATCAACATCCGTGATGAAGTAGCTCCCGTTGATGGCTTGCTCGGTGGTATTGGTGGCATCGATATCTGGGTTGGACCAACCCATTCGCCACTCAGCTCCCCAGAAGTAATCGAAGTCACAACCAATTCTCAGGCCAGTCATCACCTCATTATTTTGGTTAACTCGATCAGTGATCAACTCGTCCCCTAGCAGTGTGCCGACAAACCAGTCGACGTGGTAGGGTCGATTAAGCCAGCTGGTTCCCTCTAAGGGGATCCCTTTGTGAGTATGTCGACCACTAGAAGATGAATGGCGAAATCCAAAGCAACGCATCCAGTCAATGGTTTTTACTGTCGGGTCATTCCAACTCGCCGTGTCCTCCTCAGCACCTTCGTTCTCTTCAAAGATCGACTCCCACTTGTCAAACTTGGCCGCATCCGAAGACATGACTTCGCTATCTTCTGGATCGTCCATCGTGAAATCTGGGATGTCGTCGGCAGATTCTTTTCCATAGCTGTTCGGACTCATCAATATCGCCACAACAAGCAGCGCAAAGCGAGCAGTATTCGCGCATTGGGTAAGCCAGGAGTGAGCGAAAATCGCTTCCATGCGGATCGAATTGCCGTGGGTTGGAGAAGAGATCAACGGTTCTTGAGCCCAGGTCTGCGGGCAAAATAGGGGCGGAGTATGGCAATTGGTCCAGGGTGTGTCAACGGAACTCGGTGGCACGGCGAGGAGAACCTAGTAAAGCTTGAAAGCCATCTATTGATTGTCCAATTTCCAATGAGCAATCTCCAGTGAGGCCACTATTCGGCCTGAAGTTGGTCATTGGGCATTGCACAATAGTCATTTTCTACGTGCTCCTTGGTGGCACTGCCAGCTATCATTGCACGGCTTTTATCCGCCAAAGGGTTGCTAGCAAAGCGCGCTGCGCCTGCCATTGGGGGTTCAACTTGGTCAGGTTGCGGGGGGCAGGGAATGGGTTTCTCGCTAAGTCGCAAAGATTCGAGTCCAGATGTATTCTTTGCGATTTAGCGCCTTTGCGAGAGACTTCTGAATGGGATCTAGACAGATGGGTCCACCCATCTTCATGTTTGACTGCCCCCTTGCCACGCCATCTAAAACTGGAGTTCATAAACGCAGCCGAGCAGCTGCGTGCCCCCTCCTTCTCATGGCGACGCGAAGGTTGTTTGCAGGTGGTATTTTTCGATTGAACTTTTTTTTATTAAAAAACCCCCTCCTTAACCGCGGGTTCATTTTGACTCAACACCTTGAAGAATAATGACTTACGTCTTTTGAGGCGGCCCGGGTGGGGGTGAGTTTTGTAATACAAAACCCTGCACTCAATCACCTTCTATGCTGCACGGTCCAGGCGTCCCGAGTCTCTCCATTCATGCAGATAGCCCAGCCTGACAATTGTCAGGGGGGAATCGACCACTTGATTGGTAATTCATCGCGAGAAAAAAATGGGGCGCCCCAGCGCTCGAACTCTTAAGCAAACTTCGCGCAGCACCAGTCATCCCTCTGGCCAACGTTGAACCGTCGATTGGTCCGCTGCATCTGAACCGGTGCGAACTTCTCAGCTCATTGGACAGAGAAAACCTGTGCTTTGCGATTGTAATTATAAGGAATCAGGGGGCTGTGTTTAGGGACTATTTTTGGCCACCAAAATGGGAGAGTGGGAGAGTGGGAGGAAGGGAGGGATATAAAATGGGAAAAATGATTGGCGATGCGACTGGAACGCGAGCAAGTCACGTCACTTGCGCAGGACACCGAAGATGGAGATTGGCTAGGGCAAAAAGTTCTGACAGTATTCTACTCTTTGCACTCTTGCCGGTATGCCAACAATATTTTGCCTCGGTTTCATTTGGGCAAGCCGCCGTCTGAGCGACCGAACAAACTTACGAGAATGTCAAAATCGGTGGCGTCGGAAAGAAACTTGACTGCCCCATCTGCAATAGCAACATTGGCCCCGCCGGGATGAAATGAGTAGATGCCCATCGAGTTGGACTCGTTGACACCGACTCTGTTCCTATTGATTGACCAGATAAAGGTATTGCTGGCCGACCAACCAATCTGACCGGGGTACTCAGCGTTTGGGTTGTCGGCTGTCACTTCCGGTTTGCCGTTGCGCATTTCAATCGGTTTGCCTCCGCGTTCAACAAACGCGATCGTATTTGAGAGTCCATCAGTTACATCGCGGAATGTTCCTCGGCGATATCGCAGCAATCGAGAACCGGTGATCGTTTGGGTATCGAAAACAGCCCATCCCCAGATACCCCAGTGAACATAATCTACCGAATTGTATTCCACGTCGGCAGGGAGAGGATCGGAATGAACCTGGATGCCCGCCATAGCATCATAGTCACTTCGGACTATGTGGTAAAAGTCTTTCTCCTGTCTCTTGTCCGGCGGAATACCGAGAGAGCCGTGCTTAAGACCCGCTCTTCCCATTTTCATGTTCGATGGGTCACCACCGCTGGGGCAGATGAATGTCGGCACGACACTCTGGGCAACTGCTTCATTCTCGACCTCGGTTGCCAGCTTGTCCATTTTTAGTTGTTGTTTTAGCGCAGCCTGCTCAAGATAAGGAAGCAGTGGTACTCGCCACGAGTGCATATGAAAGAGATCCCATTCACGGAGCGGGTATGGGAGTGCTGTGCCATTGTAATGCGAAGGCAGAGCCCCTTCTGCCGCATGAATGGATTGAGTGGCAGTGTTGATTTGGTACAGGTTGCCTTGGCATTGCGCACGCCGAGCAGATTCTCGTGCTGACTGAATTGCGGGTAGCAAGATTGCGATCAAGACCGCGATTATGGCAATCACGGCCAGAACCTCAAACATTGTCAATCCGCGGCGCGGGATAAGGCTGGGCATCATGTGGCAATGGTTCCGCTTCAGAACTCGCCGTTTTATTGTAGTCTGTTTCGGAAGGTTTCAACAAATCTAGACGACGCTTCTGCCGCCCCTGAGGGGCTTTTTTCTATTTCTCTCTCTTTCTACTCCTGATCAAGGCGATGAATGGGGAGTGGAAAGCTAACCCAAACTACGACTTTGCCTACGATACTCCGCGGCGAGTAGGTCTTCCAAATACTGCTGGTACTCTGCGGGAGGTGGCGCCTCTGTCTGTAATCGCTCGGCAAGGGCAAGGACCATCGTGCTTGTCAGGGCGGTTCGCTCTTCTTCATGGAGACTTGACCAGCGTTCCAGGAGAGTTTCGATGGCCGAGAAGTCGCTCGGTCGTGAACGGGCGAGCATGGCCGCTGTGATGCGAAACTTGCTTTCGGCGGCAGTACGATCGCATAGTATTTCGCGGACGGGACTGATTTCAGACGGCTCGTCTGAAATAACTAGCGTGCCTGCAGCCATGTCGCCTAGCCTTTGGGACGAATCTGACAATACGGGTACAATCCATAGTATGGGTAGTTGGTCGATGAGTCGAAAGATGCTGCGAATTAAAATACTGATGGGATCCAGGGAGAAACCATCTGATTTTACGACTCGGATCTTCGACATTCGCTTGCCTATGGTTTGCCCATGCAGGCAAAGTTCGCTCAACCCGAAATAGACGAAGCTTCCCAATGACCAAATCATTATCCAGATTCCAAGAAACACCATCGAGAACTGCGGGTCCTTCCGAAACGGGTCATCGCGTCGGCTGGATTCGAATAGATCGCCAAATACTCCGTCCACCGAAAAACCGATTGCGACGAAAATAACCAGCAGAAACAGACAGAAAAGAGTCAGAAAGATGCAGTCGGCAAACCAGGCCAAGAACCGCGTACCAGGGCCCGCCAATTGGTAGGAGATCTTAATGTTCTCAGGCGTCTCAAAATTGATGCGTTCGTTCATGGGGAAAGCGTGGACTCGGTTGGGTGGCCACTATCAAATAAGTCCCAGCACGGTACCTAGCCGCAACCAAAATTCGTGGAACAGGAGGTAACCGAGTTAACAGAGAATGAAAGCAAGGAAGAAAAAAACACTTATCTACGCTAATCTTCACTAATTTAGATTAGCGCTGATTAGCGTTCCTATATCTACCTTTCCATTCCCTCCGTTTTCTCTGTAACGTCATGTTCAATAAATTTAAGTAAGCTGCGAGGATTTGTATCGTTAGTAACACGGAAAAAGCGACAAATGTGTTTCCTATCCGCGTTTCATCTGTGGGAATCCGTAGCTTTAATATATTGTTTATGATAATAGCGATTGAAACTTTCGGATGCTGCGGAAACTGATGGAAAGAAAGCCATGAGAATGAAATGGGCCACGGACAAACGCGGATCTAGCGGATGGATCAAAAATCAATCTAACTGATCTTTGTGATTCCGCCTCATCTGCGTTCTATTTTTTCTCCTCTGTTAGCTTTGTTTCCTTATGTTCAAATCATTTGAGGCCAGGGGCTTTGCTGGGTCATTCACTATCTTTTATTCCCGGGTGGACCAGGAATTAGTATGAGTAGTTTTGTAACACGTAACAAGCCAATCTGGGATGAGTTAGAATCTCTGGTCCAGCGATATCGGAAATCCAAACGGAGTATGTTGCCTCATGATCTCAAACGACTGGATGCCCTCTATCGTCAAACGACCATCCATCTCTCGCAAGTTGCAACTCGTAGTACGGACAAACGCTTAGAGGACTATCTCAACAGTCTGGTCTCCTCTGCCCATGAAATGATTTATTTACCTCCGCGCCGTTCACTGTGGCGCGGCATGACCACCTTTTTGCGTGAAGGATTTGCCAGAGCGATCGCTCGGAACTGGCAGTATCATTTAGTTTCAGCAGCACTGGTAACCCTGGGAGGCCTGCTCGCCTATTTTGCATCAACGCAAGACCCTCAGGCAGCTTATGCCATGATGCCTGCCGAAGACGTTCGGCAGCCTGGCTCAAACCAGGAGCAACTACTCCAGGTTTTGCGATCGGGGCGTGACATGGGGGGTGGTGGGAAGTTTTTCTTCGCTTCTTTCCTGTTTAGCCACAATCTAAAGGTAGGCATTCTGGCAATGGGATTAGGCGTTCTTGCTGCAGTTCCCACGGTTCTTTTAATGGTGTTCAACGGAATGATGCTGGGATCCTTTGTCGCTATTCACCATCAAGCGGGAATTACCACGGAGTTTTGGGCCTGGATACTTCCCCATGGAGTGACAGAAATTGGAGCCATTATTCTCTGTGGAGGGTGTGGACTAATGCTGGGCAAGGCCATCGTAAACCCAGGAATTGTTTCCCGCGGTGAAAGTCTGCGACGTGCTGGAATCGAGGCAGGATCAACTTGTGTGGGGGTGACATTGATGTTGATTGTTGCCGCTGTGATTGAAAGCTACTTAAGGCAAAGCCATCTCGACAGTACTGCTCGTCTGCTGTTTGCAGGAATTACTGCCTTGTTTTGGATCACTTACTTCGCTACAGGACTCTCTCGGGAACGGATGGCAAGAGAGTTTGAACAGTTAAAATCCGATGATCTGGCCTGAGGCTGGCCAGCTCACAGCAGATTCTGACAACGCAATTCGATGAACTCATTAATCAAGGGAACTGTCAATTCGCTCGGCTCAACGTCGAGGACATGCACACCACCGTGCCTGAGCGAGTGCAGGGCTTTCTGTCGCTGTTGCAGTAATTCAAAGGCGACTGCCTTCCGTGAACCGTCCAGCAAAGTCTTTACCGGCGCATGGACGACTTGCTCAAGTAGAGGAGTGCGCAGAGCTGCAAAAAGAAAGACATGCTTTTTTGCCAATCGAGCCAGGGAGGTTCGGAACCGTGATGTGGTTTCAACGTCAACGATATCCGAGAGGAGCACGATCAAGGAGCGGCGAGTCTGCTTCAATTGCAACTCGGCAAAGATTGTCCCAAAGTCGGATTCTCGCCACTGAGACTGTAAACTGTAGATACTCTCTGCTATCGTGCGGACGGAACTGACGCCCGAGAGAGGAGCACGATAACCCCTCACCCGATCATCAAATAAACCGATCCCGCAGCGATCGCCATACCTCAATGCCACTTCTGCCAGCAAGAGGGTCGAGTCGATCGCACAATCCAGCTTGGATCCCGTCTCCGTGAGAGCCCCCATCAAACGACCGCAGTCGACGAGAATCATGACATCTCGATGTCGCTCGACCTGATAGCGACGGATGATTGGGCGTCCGATTCGGGCAGTGGTTCTCCAGTCAATCCGACGAGGATCATCACCATGGCGATACTCTGAAAGTGACTCGAACTCAGTTCCTGCTCCGCTACTTCGCACACGAGTAACTTTGTCGAGCATCAGTAGCTGGGCTTGTTGGTCTTCGCTGAGTCCTTCTCTAGAGACATAAGTTTCCGGCAACACCTTGATAGACGCCCGGCAATCGTAGACTCTTTGTCCTTCGAGCAACTGCCAAGGTCCTTGCAACCTCAACCAAACCGGCCCCAATTCATAGAGGCCACGAATGGGGATACGCAGTTGTTTCGTCGTGGTTGTACTTCCTTTAGCATCAAGTCTGATTGGCTCTGATTGAAAGTCGGGAATCGCCACGTTGGGCAAGACGTCTCGAACTGTGCCGATTGCTTCTTGTGCTCCTCGGTTGACTATATCCAATTCGACCAGGAATGTGACATCCCTGCCAACTACCGCGGGTTGCCTACGCGAGATCTCTATTTTGGCAAGCATGCCATGAAGGTGGCGATACTCTCGAAAGGTGATTGCTAACAGTGGAAGCAAGCCAAGAAGAATCAACCAGCAAGTCTGGGGCACTGCGAAAGTGAACGGTGAGAGTAAAGCCAACGCCAGGATCGCGAGCACCAGATTGGGACCTGGACGGAACCTCACCGGGGAACCTCAACCACTTCCATGATATTTGCCAAGACATCGTCACTGGAAATCCCCTCCAATTCGGCAGTGGGACTCAGTACGATCCGATGTCGCATAACAGGCTGCAGTGCCTTCTGGATATCATCCGGAGTCACGTAATCTCGCCCATCAAAGCACGCTAGACTCTTGGCAGCCATCAACAGCATCAACCCTGCGCGAGGACTGGCTCCTACCGAGAGCAAATCGTCTTCGCGCGTTGCCTGCAGAAGTTGACAAACGTAGCCGACCACTTCTTCACGAATCTGAGTGCCACGAATTGTAGCGCGGGCTGCCAGGATGTCATCAGGTTTCAGAATTCGCTGCACGTTCATCTTTACAGGATCAGACCGACCACCCGTTGCATGATGCTCGGTGAGCACACGCTTTTCTTGGGAGGTCGGAGGGTAAGAAACCATAATCTTAAACATAAAGCGGTCGAGCTGGGCTAGAGGCAACGGATAGGTCCCTTCCTGCTCGATGGGATTCTGCGTTGCGAACGTCATGAACGGTTCTGGGAGACTGTGCGAGACGCCATCGTAAGTAACATGAAGCTCTTGCATCGCTTCGAGCAGGGCCGACTGCGTGCGTGCCGACGAACGGTTGATCTCATCGGCGAGCAGGAAATTGGTAAAGACCGGGCCTCGGCGAAATTCGAATTCGCGCGTATCCTCACGATAGATGGAAGAACCGGTCACGTCGTTAGGGAGCAGGTCGGGGGTCATCTGGATGCGGCGAAAATCCAGATCGAGTGTCGCCGCAATGGTTCGCACAAGTAGCGTTTTAGCCGTTCCAGGTGGACCTTCCAACAAGACGTGGCCGCTGCTAAACAAGGCAGCCAAAGTGAACTCAACGACGTCGTCGAGGCCGTAGATAACTTTGCCAATTTCGTCGCGTATCTTCTGATAGGTTAAGTTGAGAGACAATCGCTCACCTTTTGAGTTGCAAGGAGGATTTCTTGTTTGGGAGCCCGAGGATTATCTAGAACCGCATCTGCAAATTTGAGAGCGGCATTGAGCTGACTTGCCTTTTGGGGAGTTCTCCTCGCGAGCAATCCCAGCACAACATCCACATTTTGTTGTTGCGGAGGTAAGCCTAGCGTTTTGCAGAAATGCCACAAGACACCATCACGCACTTCAGTCAAGACAAACTTCGAGCTTTCCCGGCCTTTGAGTAGGAAGCGGGACATTGCCTCGATGTATTCGCCGAGTGTGCGACGTGAAGCAGTTTCTTCAAGTCGGCTCGGCCCCAGGAAGATAGCCTGTCGCCATACCCACACTCCTACCACTGCCAGAATAGATGTTGCGACCACTGCATAGGGTCGCTTTGACAAAAGCCAAATCGGGTTCCCGCGCACCGTCAAACCATGATAGAACTCGTCGAATACGACTTGTGAGCGCGATCCGGTCAATAAATGGACGAGTAAAACACTGTTGTCCACAGAACTCAAACTGGCATTACTAGCCAAGTAGGGGTTGCTGATGACGGCAACGCGCCCCTTTCCAAGTGAGAACAGCGCGGCCAAGGTGCTGTCAGCATCCCCCTTCTTATCGTCAATCGCAATGCGAGCTAGCGGTTCCAATTCACCGAGGTTAATTCTCCAAGACGGGCCGTTGGGAAGTTCGACTTGTTCAACTTGAGTACTCAAGTTGTCCCATTCCCCTTCGCAGGCGACAGAGTATCTGGTCGTGGGACGTTCTTTGGCCTCAAATATATCTCGAACAGCATCACGTATGGCATCGGTATTTGTGTTTTCTGAATCATCACTCGAATCGACGGTATCCAGCTGCTCATCCGGTGTCACAAGCAGGATTTCGTATTCCTCGATGGTCACATCTTCCAAACCCAATTCTTTGAGCAACTTAATAGGGATACATCTACAGCGCAAAGAATGGCATCGGGGACAAATAGAATTCTTTTCCTCACCCGTTTCTACACTAGGAGTTACGACGAGATATCCGCCATCCTGGACCCACCGTAAAAGCCCCTTGAGGTATGCCGGTTCATTCTGCACGACGCTATCTCGGGGATTCCATAAGACGTAGCTAGTTGAAGAAGAGTCTTGAGGTGGGGCGGTGATAAGAACTCGCTCCGTTTCAAACTCCAAAGCTACCAGGAGATCGTGAAGGGCCCGATAACCCTCAGCGCGGGTGCCGTAGAAATCCTTGCCCAAAGTGCTATAAGTAGCGCCGCTCCAGAGCAAAGAAATAAGCCCGCAGACTACCGAAAGGATAGCAACAGAGATGATTGCGATAATAACACTACGCGTTGTCAGCATGCACGACCTCCTTCGTCTGACGCTTGATTTCAGCGTAGGCCTCGCGGCACTTGAGATACTCTGCTTCTCGACAAACTCCATTTCCGTACCAAGCAGTGTCAATGATATCAACGAAAGACTGCAGTGATTTAACGAATGGAGAATTGCGGTAGCGACGCAAATAATGCCTGTTGGTCAGTCCCGGGCTGAATAGTCGTCCCTCGAGGCTCTGGAGGTGCACTAAACTCGCACGGAATAGAAAACGTACTGCGACAATATATTCGTTCTGGGCGAATGCCTCGTGAGCAAGCTGCTCGAATTGGTCCGCAGTGAGAGGTTTTTTCGATGAGAAAGCCGAGCTAAGTTTTGATTTCCGTACCGAAGGACTCAGAATGGTAAGCAGCGTATAGAGAATGTGTCCCACCAATATCGCAAGAAGTATTGCCAGGACAATCACAATCAACCACCACACTCCATTTGGCAAACCATCCATCGCATCGAACAGCCAGCGAAAAGGCAGAACTATCCACTTAATGATTTGAGTCATTATGTCGACAATAGTGTCGCCAACCCGAGTATCCTGATCGATGCGAAAATCGGATCCTTGCAGGATTTCAGCCGCTGTGCGACGAATCGTCTCTGGATCTGGAGGTAGTTGAGGTGATGGCATCTATGCACTCTATCATGGGTTCCATTTCACAGTGCATTTTCTGTCTCAACTGGCCCCTCCAGGCCAATGTTCTCGGCAAGCAATGCCAGATCGAAATTCTCAACCTTGCAACGACAAGAGTAATAGAACACGACGATTGCAACAGTTGCGAAAACAAAAGCAGCGGCGCCCAATACTGCCTGAGCTGCGGTAGCAACATGTTTCTGAGGAATAAAATAGGCTCCTCCAATGAACGCCCATTGAATCACACTGATTACCATAGTTAACGCAACGGCTGTGCCCATATTGCCTTTCATGAGTTTCTTACTTCGCGAAAGAGCAGCTTTACCGCTTTCGCCTCCGATGACAACTGTATGAGTCGCAAGATAGAACCAAAAGGTGAATATGATTCCGGGGATGATCAAAAGAATAAATCCCCCCATGATGGCAAGCATTTGGAGCAACCAAGTTCCTAGCAATGGGAGGAGAATTCTCTTGGCATGAGAATAGGAAGTACCGATTGTTGCTTCTCTACTGAGATAACATCGTGAGACGGCATCAATCACGGCAGCGTTGGTAATAGGGACTATGACAAATCCAAACAGGATCGATAAAGGTGCAAGGTATAGTCCTAACTGAGCATTGGCTTCCTGATAGGCTCTGATTTGCTCCGTGGTTGGTTGGGCAGGCAACTCAGGAAGAACTGCCAATGGTATGAATCCTTGCAGCAATACAAACGGTAGATAGAGGACGGCAACGATGCCAAAGAACAGTCCAAAGTGGTTTGTAACGAGTTTGATGGTCTGATCAAGGATACCACCGAGCCCAAGTGATTTGATTTCGTACTGCATTTGATTCCCCCATATCACTCTTGAAAAAAACGATTTGAGATCAGGACATCATTCATCGATGGGCACAATAGTGTTGCGCTAGTATAACCACCCTGTAATTGGGTTGACATAGGAAATTATCAATCTCCGTAGGAACTACATCACCCTTCAAGTCAGGCAAAAACCCTTGTGAATTGTGGCTAAACTGCCAAGCCTGACTACCGTAGCAACTCATTAGCCTCATCCAGCAACGCGACTGGATTATTGTCCATCGTTTGCTACACTATCGTCTGGAACAGGGTACTTTTTACTTCACGTTTTTGCTTCTCTATTCGGTGCATATGAAACCTTCTGCCCGCACCGTTTTCGTCACGGGTTGCTCGACCGGCATTGGCAGGGCTACCGCTCTTTTGCTCGCTGAGCGCGGCTTCCGAGTGTTTGCTGGCCTCCGGGGTGAACAACAGGCAGCCGAACTTGTTAGTGCCGCTCATGGGAATCTCACAACGCTGCTCTTGGATGTCACCGAGGATGCTCAAATCGCCAGTGCCGTCGAAACAATTCAAGCGGCAAGTCCTGAGGGACTCCATGCCTTGGTCAATAACGCCGGCGTCGGACTGGCGGCGGCGACGGTATTGACCACTCCCGAAGAACTGCGGCATCTGTTTGAGGTCAATGCAATCGCACCGCTACGAATGATCCGGCACTGCCTGCCATTGCTTCGCAAGACCCATGGCCGGATCGTCAATGTCTCGTCGATGAATGGCACTCAGGCCCTGCCGATGGTTGGTGCATACTCGGCCAGCAAGTTCGCCCTCGAGGCACTGACCGACACCCTACGAGTGGAACTACGCCCCTGGCGAATCTCGCTGACCCTGATTCGCCCCGGCCAGGTACGCACGCCCATTTTCACCAAGGCGAGAGAGCAGATCGACAAGCGCCGCGATAAGATCCCTGCTGAATTGCTCCCAACTTATGGGGAATTCTACAGGCTCGGCGCAGAATTCAACGAGCGAGGCGCCAAATCGCGTACCTCACCTGAACACGTTGCACGCGTTATTCTCCGCGCCCTCAACGCCCACTGGCTCAGAGTGCACTACCACGTCGGTCTCGACGCCCACGGCATGAACCTCCTACGGTACGTACACCCTAAACTCGTTGACCGAGTCTTAGCAAGAGTCATGGGCCTGTTCAAACCAGTGGATTAATTTTTTTAGCCACGGATTGTCCCAGCGCTGCCAGTGGCCGCAACCCAAATTAATGGAACAGGAGGTGACCAAGTTAACAGAGAGAATGAAAGCAATGAAGAAAGAAACACTTATCTTCGCTAATCTGAACTAATTAGATTCGCTCTGATTAGCGTAGATTAGTGTACCTATTTTTCTATCTTTTTTATTCCCTCCGTTTTCTCTGTAACCTCATGTTCAATAAATTTATGCAAGCTGCGAAGATTTGTTTCAACAAGAATCAAAGAGGGGGAGAAATTAGACGCAGATGAACGCCGATTGGACGGATATACACGGATTTTCCAAGAAAGAGGTCTTTCATAATCCGCGATTCATCCGCTAAATCTGCGTTTGTCCGCGTCTAATTTCCCCTCTTTCATCCTGCTGAAATAGATTTGCGCAAGCGGCGAATAATTGAATCAATCGTATCGCGGATTCAGCAGATTTTCGCTGATTCGTACCAAGGCAATCAGTCTGATCCGCGCAATTCCGCATATTCTGCGTTCATCCCCGTTCTATTTCTTCCCTATACATCTGCGCCGTCATCGATCAGCCAGTGATTCATCTGTAGACAAATCCACTTTCGTCGGGCAAATTAGAAGCACTCGCCGCGTCCCCTAGACTATGCCCGACCATGTCTTCCCTACCCATGCACCTGCTCTTCGCAGCGTCGGCCAGGAAAAACTGGCCCGACGACATTGATCTCTTGATCACGGCCAGCTATCTGATAGTGATCCTGGGTATTCCCCTGCTGGGGTACGTCGTGATGTTTCTTGATTTCCGACGCTATCTCCGTTCGCTGCGGCGAGCCTTGGTTATTGCCACGAATGTTATGACAGCGCCCGCAATTCCCTATTGGGCTCTGCTGGAGCGCCCGGCCTGCTTGCGGGCCCTCGATTTGAAAATGCCCTGCACCGAGGCAGAAGTCTTGGCAGCCTATCGCGAGAAAGCCAAGACACTCCACCCCGACCGAGGCGGCGACCTCCAAAAGTTTCTCCGTCTGCAGAAAAATTTCGACAAGGCTCTCTCGCTGGTTCGCGGGGACGACACAAGCCCTGTGCAAGTTTCCTGACCTCGCCGTACAAATGCATGCTAGCGTTCCGTCTGCTCTTGCTAGTAATGACGAGAAACGGATAGTATCACGACCCTCAACTCGCACAATCTCAAGGCGCGCGGTGCAGGTCTCCCCACCTTGCCGCAGATGGAAAGGATTCCGACATGCCAACCTCCCTGGCCGAATTGGCACAAATTGTGTCAGGTCAAATCCACGGCATTGGCACCACACCCATCGACGGGTTCGCTACACTCGACGTGGCCCAAGCGGGCGAGATCACGCTCGTAGACAACAGCGATCGAGCTGCCGCGTTCGAGCAGTCTCCAGCCATCGCTGCCATCGTTCCCACCGACTTCCCGGCTGGCACCAAGCCAACCATCGCCGTCACCGATGTTCACGCAGCTTTCGCCCAGATCGTTGCCCACTTTCGGCCTCCGCGAAATCGTCCGAAGTGCGGAATCAGCCCTGCCGCCTGGATCAGCAAATCCGCACGATTGGCTGGTGATGTACAAATCCATCCAGGCGCCACGATCGGCGATGATGTGAGAATCGCCAGCGGCACGGTCATCCACTCGGGCGCACGAATCATGGCCGGTTGCATCATTGGCTCGGACACAACCATCTTCCCCAACGTGGTCCTGTACGAAGATACCCACGTCGGAAATTGTGTCATCCTGCACGCGGGTGCGGTAATCGGAGCCTACGGCTTCGGCTATCGCGAGGACGCAGGCCAGCACAAACTCGCTTCGCAGCTCGGCAATGTTGTGATCGAAGATGACGTCGAGATCGGTGCTTGTGCCACGATTGATCGCGGGACATATGGTGCCACGACCATCGGCGCGGGCACGAAAATCGACAACCTCGTTCAGATCGCCCACAATTGCCGTATCGGCCAGCACAACTTAATCTGCGGCCAGGTCGGGATCGCGGGGAGCACGACTACCGGCGATCGCGTCGTGATGGCCGGGCAAGTCGGGGTGCGCGACCACGTCCACATTGGCGAAGGGGCCGTCCTCTGCTCCATGGCCGGCGTGCCGAATAGCGTAGCTCCTGGCGAAATTATGCTTGGCCAACCCGCCACGCCCATTCGTAGGCAAAAAGTGCAAATGGCCGCCATCGCCAAGTTACCAGAAATGCGGCGCGAGTTCCGCCAACTTCAGCAGCAACTTGCCAAATTACAAGAACAACTTCCAGAGGCAAACAACGACCATCCCAGCGAGCACGCCGCGTAGTGTTACACGACTCTCCGAGTAGATGATTTACGACTCGGGTAGCCGTGCCACCATGAATAGAACTTCGTTTTTTCTCCATGTCTATCCCAGCCAACTCCACCGCCCCACTTAGTGACTCCAACCGCCCCATCGGCCTGCTGGCCGGCTGGGGTAACTACCCTCGCGCCATTGCCGAACAGCTTCGCTCCCAAGGGCATCAGGTTGCTGGCGTCGGCATCCTCGATCATGCCGATCCCCGTCTAGCTGACCTCTGCGAGCATTTCGACTGGATTGGGCTGGGAGGCATCGGCCGCGCGATTCGGCTGTTCAAACGTTGGGGAGTCCGCGAGGCGATCATGGCTGGCAAGGTCCACAAAGTGCTGCTCTACCAACCTGGTTGGTGGCTCAAACATCGCCCTGACTGGACAAGCATCAAGGCGTTTTCGCCGCAACTGATTTGGGGCAAGTCCGATCGCAAGGACGACACGCTCCTCTCGACCATCGTCTCCACTTTTGCTCGTCAAGGAATCGATTTTCAACCCATCATGAAATTCGCGCCGGAGCTACTTGTGTCGTCAGGACTCTTGGCTGGAAAACCTCTTACCAGCAAACAACTGAAAGACGTTAGCTTCGGTTGGCAAACAGCCAAGGCGATGGGAGGCCTCGACATCGGCCAAACGGTTTGCATCAAGAATCAAACGGTCATCGCGGTTGAGGCGATTGAAGGCACCGATCTCTGCATCCGCCGAGCTGGCCAACTTTGCGGCTCGGGTGGCATCACGGTCGTAAAAGTTGCCAAACCCCAACAAGACATGCGATTTGATGTCCCCACGGTAGGAATTGCCACCCTCGAATCCATCGCCGCCGCCGGTGGTGGGGTCTTGGCTGTCGAGGCCGACAAAACGATCCTGCTCGACCACCAGGAATTCCTGCAAGCAGCCCGCCGCCTGGGCATTTCGGTCGTCGCCGAAGCCGTTGCCAGCCAGGGCCGCGCAGCTGCTTAGTTTTCTCCTGGGGCAGGCATATTGCCTCTTTCTCGCCCCCCCGCAACGCTACACACGGCAAAGCCACAACTATTGCATAAGCCGTAGCACAACGTGCTGCCAGAATTCCAACTGTCAACCAATCAAAACGACCAGGTCCAATTCTACAGCATGTAGTGGATGCTCTCTAAATGACGCCCAGCCAGCTAATACCTAAGTTACTCAAACAGCCCTAAGTCAATGTCTTATCAAGACTTGCGCCTTTAGGTTAAGTATTCTGCCTTTAAACCTGCTTTCCTAACTAAATTCTATTTCCCTAATAAAAATCTTTGTGCAATCGCCCCAACGAGATTATAATGACGAGATGGGAGCGGGGGGTTCTTGCCCTCTAGCAACTGTACTTTTGTGTCTTTTTTTGATTTCCTTTCAGAATCATGGGCTGGGTCGCCAGTGACTTGACTAAACAAACGGCTATTCCTGCAAGAACAGTGGGGAAAATCCGTGGGGCAATTCTGTGACGGACAATTAGCTTGTCCGTCCTGGAGCACGAGATGGCAACTACGTTTACTTCTACTAATTTGGACTCTCTAGCGTCGCTTGCGCCGGAGAATCCCGACAGCCTCCTCTTGGGGCAAGATCCTTCTATTAATCGCATTGCACACCACACTGAGCGTGCAGCTCAAGTGGAATGCACCGTCTTAATTACCGGCGAAACCGGTACCGGCAAAGAAGTTTGGGCGCGACTGCTACACCGTCTTGGTCCGCGCGCGGGCAAGCCATTCGTACCAGTCAACTGTGCGGCCCTGACCGCCACGTTGGCTGAAAGCCAATTGTTTGGTCACGAGAAAGGTGCGTTCACCGGTGCTGCCGGAGCGAGCTTGGGCGTTTTCCGTGCGGCCCATGGTGGCGTCGTTTTCCTCGACGAAATCGGCGACATGCCCATGGAACTGCAACCTAAGTTACTCCGCGTGTTGCAAGAGGGGGAAGTCACCCCTGTCGGTTCTTCCCACCCACAACACGTCGACGTGCAGGTCGTCACTGCCACGAATCGCAACCTCGAACGAGATGTCGAAGAAGGCCGCTTCCGAGAAGACCTCTACTATCGACTCAATCTGGTCGAACTGCGGATGCCCCCCCTGCGGGATCGTGTTGAAGATATTCCGCACTTTATCGACTTCTTCTCCAAGAAGTACGCCGCTCGCTACGATCAGCCCGTTTGGGTCCCGAGTCCCGAAACACTACGGAGATTTTGTGAATACCGTTGGCCCGGCAACGTCCGGCAACTCGGATTCGTGATTGAGCAGAGCTATGTGTTGCAGTGCGAGCCCATTCTGCCAGGCGTGCCTGAAACTACGGGCCGCAACTTGAATCTCCCCTTCACTAATCTGGGAAGACTCCGCGAGGTTGCTGTGGAACAAGCCCTCCGCACCACCAGCGGCCATAAGGGCCGCGCTGCCGAGTTGCTAGGTGTTCACCCCAACACGCTGACCCGCATCTTGGCGCAACTTGACGAAGGCGAGTAGCCGACGCGCGGCTTTCAATCGCGCCGCGTCAGCCACATTATGAGCGCTAATACAGTGAGACCGGGCGGAGTGCGCTCAGCTCGATGAACTTTCCACTGGGGTACTTTATTCCGGGTGAAATCCGACTCCACTTGGAATCAGGCATGTCGCAATGCTTCAATCGGATCCAGCTGGGCGGCGCGCAGGGCTGGGTAGACGCCGAAGAGAATTCCCACGGCTAGCGAAATCACAAAAGCCAGCGGTATCGACCAGCTTACCAACTGCGGCTCCATGGTGCGGATCAGATCTGGTAAGGTCGCCATTTGATCGGGAAACCATCGTTCCAATTGGTCGCGCATGAAGAGAGTTAGCGGGCGGCAAAACAACCCACCAATCACTCCCGAGAGCCCACCGGCCAGCGAAAGGACCGTGCTCTCGATCAGGAACTGCCGGGTTATGTCCTGCCGTTTCGCCCCCAATGCTCGGCGGATGCCGATCTCATGGGTCCGCTCAGTAACCGTGGCGAGCATGATGTTCATAATACCTATGCCCCCCACGACGAGCGAGATCGCGGCGATCAATCCCAGGAACAAGATAAACATGAGCCGGGTCGTTTCGGCCTGTTGCAAAAGTTCCAACGGAACGGTCACGCCATAGTCGGAGAATGAATGTTCATTCTCGATAGTGGTCCGCACGAGATCGGCCGTTCGAAGCACGTCGTTTCGCTCGGCGACCTGCAACGTGATTTGCGTGACTTCGACCCAATCTCGCTGAAACTGGCCTGGTTTCGTGACGACGATCATATCGCCGATTCGCCGCCAGAGGGTGGTGATCGGCACGTACACATCCCGTGAATAATCTTCGGCAGCTAGCGAACCGCCGATCCCCGCAGAGGGTGCGCGGGGCTGCATCACTCCGACTACGGTGTAAAACTGCTCGTCGACCATGATGTCCTTGCCAATCGCGTTTCCAGAGGGAAACAATCGCTCGGCGGACTCATGTGCGAGTACACAGTAGTTCCGCTCACGGTCGAGATCGGCGTCAGAGAGAAACCGCCCGCGATCCAGCTTTAGGCGGGTGACGTCAGCGTAGTCGGGTGTACAGCCCACCAACCGGCCTTCGAAGCTGCGGGTCTGATAGCGGAATTCCTGCGCCAAGATGCGGATAGGCAGGGCTTTGGTGATCGTAGGAATCGTGGCCACCAATCGCACATAATCGCTGCGAGTTAGGCCGTAGCTGCCGTCTTCGACGTCATCACTGGAGGGTTTAACGGTCCGCACGATGATGTTTAACGCTCCAAGACTGGCAATTTGTTCCTGCGCGGCCTTGCCAATCCCTTCTCCCATGGCCAGCAGCCAAATAACGCTCGCCACGCCAATGAAGATTCCCAAAATGGTTAACGCTGAACGGAGCGGGTGCAGGAGCACGCTCTTGATGCTGAGCTGAATTGTCCGCCACCACATCGCCACGGTTATCGCCTCTCATCCGATTGCAGCTTGCCATCGTGCAACACGATAGTCCTCCGAGTTAACTCTGCCACGTCCGGCTCGTGAGTCACCATGATGATAGTGCGCCCTTCGTCATTTAGACGTTGTAGGAGCTCAAGAATTT
Source organism: Bythopirellula polymerisocia (assembly GCF_007860015.1). Lineage (GTDB taxonomy): Bacteria > Planctomycetota > Planctomycetia > Pirellulales > Lacipirellulaceae > Bythopirellula > Bythopirellula polymerisocia. Next base: position 292,268 of record NZ_SJPS01000004.1, on the reverse strand, counting down.
CCTCGGTCGTCTTGGAGTCGAGATTCCCAGTTGGTTCGTCAGCAAGAATGAACTTGGGATCGTTTACCAGACTGCGGGCGATCGCTACGCGTTGCTGCTGCCCCCCCGATAGCTGTGCCGGACGATGTCCCAAGCGAGATTCGAGTCCTACCATGTGTGCCAATTCGAGTGACCTGGCACGTGTAGCCGCATTGAGTTGCCCACCGTAGTAGAGAGGAACCTCGATATTCTCAACTACCGACAAAGCCGGCAGCAAGTTGTAGGACTGAAAGACGAAGCCGATACGACGGGCACGCGTCTCGGCAAGTTGATCGTCGTTCATGCGGGCTACATCGTCGCCGCCGAGCAGAAAGTGACCAGAAGTGGGCCGATCGAGGCAACCTAGTAAATTCAGCAGTGTACTTTTTCCCGAGCCCGACGGCCCCATAATGGAGATGAAATCCCCTTCTGGAACATCGAAGGAGACTCCTCGTAAGGCATGGACCGTCTCGCCGCTGAGCACATAGTCTTTGCGGAGCGCGGAGATGCTGGCAGCAAGTGGTTTTCCGGCGAATACGATAGAGCTCAGCCTCCCGTAGCGGAAGCCGTGCTCGATGCCGGCTTGGCATCAGTGGCCAGGGACTGCTCGGCCTCCGCTTCTGGACCTTGAGCGACGGCTCGTTGCTCGCGTTCAGGTGCGATTTTGGGTAAGACTACCTGATCAAGATAGCGGCGGGGATTCATGGCTACTTGCTCACCTACGTCTAACCCCTGTTCGATCACATAGAACTTATCGTTAGTGGGGCCACATACCACAGGTCGGGCCTGCCATTTGCCGGCATCAAACGTTAAGCAGTAGAACTTGTTTCCATGGGCATAGACGGACTGCACGGGGACCTGCAAAGCATCATCAATTTCCTGACATTTGATGGTAACGGAAGCCGTCATACCGGATCGCAAGCCAGTTTGTGCCGATTCGATTTCTACGGTAGCTTTGTAATCCTTTACATTGGCCTTTCGCCAACCAGTTGGCTCTGCAAATTGATTGATTTTTTTAACTTTACCAATCAAAACACGACCTCCAAAACCAACAGGAGTGATGCGTGCCGGTAATCCAACTTTCAAGAATTGGATCAGTGATTCATTGATGGTCAGTTCGACTTCCATCGAATCAGGGATAGGCAAATTAATGATCGTTTGTCGCTCACGAATAACCGCGCCTTCCTGGACGATGAATGAGTTGTCTCCCCCGCGATCCCGCTCGTGAGCGTAGACGACAGTTCCTTCCCGGGGAGCAAGAATCGTACACTTGGCAATCTGATCCTGCACATCTGCCAACTTATTAGATTCTAATTCAAAACTGTTTTCGGCGGAGTCCCATTTGGCCTTGGTTGTGGCGATGTCGCTCTCTAATTGCTTGACCATCTTAGCCTTAGTAAACTCGTCAATCACGTTGAGCTTGGTCTTGGCAGCGTCGAGTTCTTTTTGGGACTTCTCCACGGCAAATCGGTCCGCTTCGAGTTGCAAATCGTTCACATACCCCTTGGTAGCCAGTTTCTTGCTATAAGCAAAATACTCTCTCGCACGATTAAGATTTTCCTCTGCGACGAACACTTCGCTTTCGATCACTTGACGCTCCTGAACATAGGTCCCTTCCAGGTATTCGCGTAAGGCAATCACGGCGGTTTCATACATATTCTTGGACTCCACCAAAACTGCTTTGGCGGTGTTGTAATTGATTTTCTGGACAGTCAGCTCTTCTTGCAAAATCGAAGAGTCGAGTTCTATCAAAAAATCGCCCTGTTGTACTTCGGTCCCTTCGCGAACGATTTTCAAGATGGCGATGCCGGCAGCGTTTTTGGCTTTGACTTCAGACTTAACCTCAGTGACTCCACCGGCTTTGATTTCGCCACGTTCGGTGATATCTAGTGTGAAGTCGCGTCTGTCTACACTATGAAGGATCGCGTCTGTTGTACCTTCCTGATCGCCACGTACGGTCCACCACCATGCTCCTCCGGCTCCTGCCGCTAATAGAAGTAAAAAGAACATGAAGAAGAACGAAGTCGCTCCCCGCCGAATAGAACCTTTGATGGGAGCTTTTGTTCCCTGGCAAAGGGGTGGCTGGAACAGTCGTACTTCGACATGCAGGAGGGCATATCTCATTTGTCGCTAACCTGTAAAAGGAAGACAACCCGGGGGGACTAAGGCCTTAAGTCCGAACACTTCATTATAGGAAGAGTTGGTACCAAAAACAGGGCACTATCATGGAACCGAATATTGCGGATCGGGGATAGGCAAAGGTTCTGCGTGGGGGAGACCCGATTCTTCACTGATTTCTTCGGAAAGTGGCTCCACCGGCGGCAAGCTTTCCGAATCCAAATTTTCGAAGGTCCCGTACCACTCGTTTTCTTCGACAGCCAGCCCCATGTCTGTCGAATTGCATGGCAACCCAATGAGATACGTTTCCAATGGCACAGGATTCTCCATCCGCAACCCGCATTGATCGAGTTCCATCACCCCTAAATCGAGTTCAAGATTCAAACGCTGCACTTCGTAGTTTATCCAGACACTTAGAAAATCGTTCTGTACATTGAGCAGGTCACCCAAGGCTTGCACCAGGTCACGGGCCGTCGTGTTGGCAAACTCAGCCACCTCACCCGGCTTGGGGGGTTCGGAGAGCCGCAATTGAGTCAATTCGACCTGTGAAATGGCCACATGGACTGCTGCCCTCCGTAGCTCGAAATTCAGCTCGTTCAGACGGATCTGCCGGAGGATGTTTCGCAGATTCAAATAGACACCGTCGCGATATTGATAATAGTTTCGCCGTGCCTGCTGGTATTCGATGAGCGATTGGCGATAAACGTTGCGTTCCGCAAGCCGCGTGAGGGGACTGTCGAATTGCACGCCGGCCCGCAGTCTCCCTTGAGTACTGCGAAGACGGAACGGATTGTCCCCCACGTTGCCAATGTCACCACTAAAAAAGACGTTCAGATCGCTGCGCAAATCGTTTCTATTGAAATAGATTAGTCGCCATGAGTCTACCAAGTTCGCCCGTGCGTTTTTCCAATCAAGCCGATACTCGGCAGCAATCGCCAATGCCTGTTCCATCGTGAGTTCGACAGGTTCAAAACTGATCGCCTCTAGCCTCGCACCTGCCTGGGCAAGAGAGAGTTCTAGCAGTTGGCTAGACAACTCGGTAAGCACATTGGTTAGTTGAGTCAGCATTTTCCGATCGACAGGCTTTTCCTCCTGGACCAGGTTCACCAGCTCGGAACTGACTTTGGTAAGACGCTTCTCCAACTCATCAAGTCCTTCGACCTGTTTGGTAACACGCTCGTCGAGTTTCTCGGCGCTGAACATCTCGATCTCGACACTGGCTTCAACCAATTCCGGGCGCGTGGCCAGTCGTTCGAGTGCCTTGCGACGTTGAGGGAGAACTGCCGAAAGCTTCTCAAAGTCCTCTCGCACAACTGCCAGCCTCTCGATCGTGGCCTCTTCGATTCGAAGAATGTCGGCCACAATAGGTGCAAGTCGAGCTTCCAAATTGGCCGCAGTTTCGTTGGCCTTGTTGTCGAACAGGTTCGGAACCAACAGCTCTTCATCCGGATCGGGTGCAATCAACTCCGGTGCATCACGCAGCAGCCGCATTTCATCAAGCACCTCGCTAACACGCCCTCTTAAGGATTCCAAATCGGGGTCCAGCAATCTTAGATGGTCGATCACAGGATCTTCAATTTTTACCTTCAATTCCGGAGGCAAACCGAGTCCGGTAAGAAAGCTTTCCAGGAACGACTGGTACTGTGTCTCGCCTGTTAGCAGTTGACTTTGGGCATTGAAGAGCGCCTGGCGAGCCAGATCCACTTGGAAACGGTCGATGCGACCTGCTTCATAGGTTGCTTCCAATTGGCGGACACTATCACTGAGAGAAACTGCATTGGCGTATTGATTGCTAAGTACTTGTTCATTCTGCAGGAGACCCAAGTAGCCACCTGAACCTTGCGCGCCAGCCCCTCCGGTAAACCCGCCACCTCCGCCGCCTCCGCCAAATCCGCCACCGCCGACACGGCCAAAGCCACCGCCGCCCACACCTGTAAACCCTGTCAGTCCGCTACCTCCAAAGAAGCCACCACGCCGCGAAGGCCCTTGTCCGGGATCACGGCCCGTAACAACGCTCACGTAAAACGCCTGGCGAAAGCGCTCCATCTCGCGGACATTGGCCAACAGGTTTCGCTCGGAAATCGTTAGGCGTTCAAGCACTCTCGTGCGCCCACCAGCGCGGAGCAGTGGTTGCACTATGGAAAAGTCTAGCAGCGTGTTGCTGGAATAATCGTCGTTGCCTGCGAACTGCCAAACGAGTGAATTGGCAAGCCCGGCAACAAGCTGCCCGCCTGTAGCAGTAAATCTCTCAACTCGCAACCTATTACCTGGCCTGAGTGGAGATACCTCAAACAAACTTGAGGGATTGCCCGTCCCCGAACGATTCTCACCATCAGAAGTGATGAAGACACTCGACCCTTGGAAGAACTGACAATCAAATCGAAACCGCTCGAAACTAACATCGAGTGCCGAAAGATAGAGCTCTTCCACCTCAGACTGGTAGCGAGGAGACTCTAGACGAGCCATTTCTACCGCACCGTTTAGGTCCAGAACCACCTGACATTCTTGATTTCTGGGGAGCGATTCCAGCCAGCCAGGATTTTCCACGAAGAGCGTCTTGGGGAGTCGCTTCCATTTCGGCGAACCCTTCTTGCCATCGATGTAATTCATCAACTGATTTGCTGTTGGGTCGTCCGGTGGCATGGGTTCATAGTCCGGGTCGTTAGGGTCAAACATCCGTGATCGGGGATCCGGATAAACTCCAAATTGCCCAGGTTCAAACCCGGCCATGGCAGCTTTTTGATTCTCCAAGGAATAAGCATCTTGATCTGCCAGCTGGCGATACTTCGATGGTTTGCATCCACCGAGCACAATCATTGCTATCAGCAACATAGCCACGAACTTCCAGCGCACCCCAGACGCGCATTTCCACGGTGAGTCGATATTGCGTCGACAACAATTACGCTGGAAATTGACAGCGAACTTCAATCGCATGGCTATTTTGCCGGGAAAAGTAGGCGATTGGAACTGAATCCAATCGGCTTTTTTGAAAAGCGTCAGCGAAATGTTGCGTAGACTGCGCAGAGGTGCAGTCTGACGAAATCAGGTTACTATAAGGAAGTTCGGAAAAGCGGGGGTCCCACTTCAGAGAAAGGGAGAATAGAGATCCTGCTAGCTGGCAATTTTATGCTAGCTGAGAATGCCTTGGGAAAGAGAGGAGAGTAGGGTGGGGATCGCCCACCTTTTCACTTCCAAAGTAGGCAGTTTTCTGATGGGCAGTGCCCACAAAACAAAACGGAGAGGACAGGATTTGAACCTGCGGACCAGCGTAAACCGGTCACCGATTTAGCAAACCGGCGCATTCGACCACTCTGCCACCTCTCCCGATGGCGTATCCCAAAAGCGGATACTACCCTTATTTTAGGGAAACGGCCCCGATCTGCAAGACCGCCTAACCATACGAAAAGGGGACACAGCTCAATGAGCTGCGACCCCTTTCTGAGTACGTTTGAGCAAGGAAGTGTCCCTGCCAATTATTGGACGATCAAACTACGATTGATGCCGCCGATAGGCGGCAGCCCCCAGCAACGCCAACCCGCAGAGAAGCAACGAACTCGGTTCGGGAACCGAAGGCTGCTCGTTGATCTTGATAAGATAATTATTCTCCCCGTTTGGCCCCGGCGTGATCGTGCTGCCAGTCCACATCAAGTCCTTGGTAATCTTGATCGGAGTGCCAGGTGGTAGGGGTGGGAAATCAAACCAGATCGAGAAGCCATCCGTACTGGTCTTGCCCGGATGCGGGCCGGATGGGGTCTCAATGACTCCGCCAACCCACTTGAACTTGCCACCGTCACCGACCGTTGGGTCGATATCTTCGTGCCAGTCTACGATTGGTAAGGGGTGCGATGATGTGGGGGGACCAAGCGTGATGAACTCCATGACACTTACCATCGACCCTGGTCCACTCTCTGACCAGCCTTGGCCGTCGCGGTTAATCACAAATTCCTTCATCCATGGAGCAGTCGAAGTTGGATCTGGAGTAACGGGAATTGGGTTGGTCGGTGTTCCAACCATGATCATATCCCCATTCTCATCATCTCCGAAGAATGGACCCATTGGAGGAGGCGGATCCTGGGCCACCCCGATCAGTGTGCCCGCCTGAGCATTCCCCATGAACGAAAGGAGTAGCAAGCCAATAAATACAAGGCATACGCCTCCAGGAAACCGACTTAGCTTAATCTTAGACATTAGTTCTCCTCCACTACTTAGAAAACAGAGTTCACGACAAGATCAACGCAACTGGCATCCTAACAGGAGTGGTAGTCAAAATCCAACAAAAATCAAGAAAATCAATCTTATGAGTGATTGCGAGTTAAACAATGACTTATCAGTTCCTGCCAAGTTATATCCCAATTCACATTTACCATTCGAGTCGAACCTGAAATCGCAAAGTACCTACTAGAATACTTGCCTCAAGAGTGTGACCTTCCTCGCAGTGGTTAGTCTGCCCCCCCAAAAGTGGTACAAGGCATTTTGGTTGTTTTCGGAGTGCAGCAGGATGCGTTCTTCATCTGTCGAGTGATGCTGCGGACATCAGGCATCCAGGTTTCGAGATTGTGCAATGACTTCGGAAGAGTCTCAGGCGATCTACCAGTTTCGCTCTTTAGTTGGATTTGGGTGAAGTCTTGAAGTGACAGTCAACGCCGCAAGCAAAAGGTACTGCTAGGAGTTTGCGGCGTTTATGTCATTCCTGCGCGGGTGGGAAATCTAAAGCTTATTCTGTCCGATACTCCTTAGATTCCCGCCTGCGCGGGAATGACGGACAAGAAAGATTTCTACCCAGGGAAATGGTAGGCGTAGAGGACCGGTGCGATGATCATGGCCACGACGCTGATCAGTTTGATGAGGATGTTCAGCGAGGGGCCTGCTGTATCTTTGAAGGGATCGCCAACCGTGTCGCCGGTGACGGTCGACTTATGCATCTCTTCATGTTCACTGCCCCATTTGTCATGTCCTTCGTCCTTGACCTGCTTCTTGGCATTGTCCCAGGCACCACCGGAGTTCGAAAGAAAGATTGCCAGGCACACGCCCGAGATCGTGACACCCACGAGCAATCCACCCAGCATGTCCACCGAGATGAATCCGATGACAATGGGCGCCATGACAGCCATAACTCCGGGGGCCATCATTTTTTTGATGGCAGCGCCCGTGGCAATCTCGACACAGTGGGAATAGTCTGCCTTGCCGTCGGCGGCGTGAATGATTTTTGCTTCTTCAGGGGTTGGGTCACGCTCTTCACTTTCAGCCCGATTGGCAGCCGCGAGTGCGGGGCGAAGTTCGGGGATCTCATTGAATTGGCGACGGACTTCCTGAATCATGTCCTGGGCGGCGTTGCCAACGGCGAGCATCGCCATCGCAGAAAAGCGAAAAGGCAACATACATCCTATTAATAGTCCTACCAGGACATAGGGGTTCGCGGCATCGATATTTACTTCGCCATTCATTTTGGTAAGAAACGCTGCGGTGAGACTCAGGGCCGTTAGGGCAGCCGAGCCGATCGCAAAGCCCTTACCGATGGCGGCGGTCGTGTTGCCTACGGCATCGAGCTTGTCGGTCCGGGCACGCACATCGCGTCCAAGTCGAGACATCTCCGCCACTCCACCCGCGTTGTCTGCGATGGGGCCATAGGCATCGGTCGCCAATTGAATCGCGATCGTGGAGAGCATCCCCAACGCTGCCATGGCAATTCCGTAGAGACCGGCAAAATGGAAAGCAACCAATATCGCGCCGCTGATAACTAGTACAGGGAGCGTCGTCGAATTCATGCCCACTGCGATCCCTTGGATGATCGTGGTGGCGTGGCCCGTTCGAGAAGAAGTGACGATCGACTCTACTGGAGAACGTTCGGTGGCAGTGTACCATTCGGTAATCATTCCGATAGAAATGCCTGAAATCAAACCAGCAACGACTGCAACTGCAATTCCCCACCATTGATAGGTGTTCTCGCCGGAGATGATGTCAACGACCGTGACTCCGCTTTCAGGCACCATCATTTTGATGGCCCCGATGGTTCCGATCACCATCAAAACCCCTGCGGAGAAGGTCCCCCGGTTGAGTCCCTGTTGGGGATCCCCCCCCTCTTTTGTTTTGACGAAGAAGAAGCCGAAAATTGAGGCGACCACACCAATGACTGCCACCAACAGGGGGAGCAAAACGGCGTTGAGACCCGCCCCCTCTTTGGCTGCTTCCAGACCACCAAACCAGGCCGCCCCCAGGATCATCGAGGAGATGATCGCGCCGATGTACGATTCAAACAGGTCGGCCCCCATGCCTGCCACGTCGCCGACATTGTCTCCGACGTTGTCCGCAATGGTGGCAGGATTGAGTGGGTGATCTTCGGGGATGCCTTCTTCTACCTTTCCTACCAAGTCTGCTCCGACGTCGGCTGCCTTCGTAAAAATTCCACCTCCCACGCGGGCAAACAGCGCAATCAACGATGCACCCAGCGAGAATCCCGAAAGCAAATTCAAGACCAGCATCGTGGGGTCCCCACCATTTATGGCCTCGGGATACATTCGGAGAAATAGTAGCAGCAAGGAGCCAAGTCCTAATAAAGCCAGACCGACGACTGCGAGCCCCATCACCGAGCCGCCTGCGAAGGCAACTTGGAGGGCCTCATTCAAGCCGATGCGGGCGGCAGCAGCGGTGCGCATGTTGGCGGATGTAGCCGACTTCATGCCGATATAACCGGCCAAGGCTGAGCAGAAAGCGCCAAGTACAAACGACAAGGCAATGAGACCGTTGGTATTCTGCGACGCACCAACCGAGGCGTTTGCGAAACCCAAGATGACGGCCACTAGCACGACAAACAATGCGAGGGTCCGATACTCCCGAGCCAGGAATGCCATGGCGCCATCGGAAATCCATTTTCCTATCAGCTGCATTCGTTCAGTTCCAGGATCTTGGTCCTGGACCCAACGAATTCGCATCAAGCCGTAGACCAACGCAAGTATGGCTACTCCAGGGACGAGATAAACAATTGCATTAGTAGACACGAGTTCAATCCTTAGGTGTTCTCGACCAGACCGCCCCAACCAGGCTGTCGTAGCTGGGACTCAAAGAAACCTTAGCACACGCTTGAACAGCCGACTTGGCCTGAAAAACCAGTGGTTTTTTCATTCCTCAAGGTTCTACGTGGTGAGCTAAGTAAATTACCGAAGTCCGAAAGATACTGGTTTTGTCCAATCTAAGTCTGATTATCTTCAACCAGTCGGGAAAGTTTAAGTCACCAATGCCATTTTGAAAACAGCTGAAATGGCCCCATCCACATAATTTCAGATTTTACCTCCCAGCGGTGACAGTATCCGAGCCAGGTCATCGACCCAACATTCCAACAGGGTTGCTAAATTAGCGTTACGGTCGAGTTCTTCTTCGGCCTGTTGGCAGCGGTCCAAGGCCGCAAGCATCCGATTAATGCGCACGTGGTCGCTTGTTGCTGTCGCAGCATTAGCTCGCAAATTGGTGCCCAGATGTTGAATAGCCGCGTCAAAGACAGCCCTCAATCTCCGTCGACGAGATTCTGCCTCGGTGCCTGCATCGTTGACAAAATCACTAATGACACCGACGAGCCGGCTGCCGTCGAGTGTCTCAACAGAGAATTGTCTCTGAAAACGCTCTTGGAAATCATCCATCGCCATTTCAGCCCTGGAGGTAGCCAGGTAGAGGCTGCCGCCGCTCTCAGCAGCCAATCGCTCGGCTTTCTGAGTAGTTTCGGCGGTCCCTTGCTCCAGGAGCAGACGGCTCACCACGTCGACCTCCAAGGGTTGGAAGCGGACGATTTGCGTTCGGGAGAGAATGGTGGGGAGTTGCCGACTGAGATTTGTACCCACGAGAATGAGTACTGTTCCAGGTGGAGGTTCTTCCAAAGTCTTCAGGAGACAATTGGCACTTGGAGGTGTGAAACAGTCGGCATCATCAATAATTGCAATTCTACGACGCCCTATCATGGGTCTTAAGGATAGATTGTGACACAACCCTTCCTTGTGCCGCTGTTCCTTTCGCCCAATAAAGAGCTCTATTGGGAGCAGCCGCTTTCCCTGGGGTGGTTCAACTGAGTCGATATCGGGGTGGTTGCCCGCATCGGCTAACCGACAACTGTCGCACTGGCCGCAGGCATCGAGTTTGTCAGGCGAGGTGCCGGTGCAGAGTAGCGCCTTGGCTAATTGGAGGGCAAAGGAGCGTTTGCCGATCCCCTCGGGCCCGAGAAATAGGTAGCTCGACGCCATCCGCCCGCAGGCAAGATTGCTGCGGAAGCGGTCTACTACCTGGTCATGTCCGTGAATTCCTTGCCACATCCAGTTGATCCTACCAGCCAGCTAAACCCTGTGGCAAGCAGCCCCAATTCACCTCTCCCGCTTGCGGGAGAGGTCGCGTTAGCTGAGTGCCGACTCGAGGAATAGGGTTCCTCCCGATGCCCCCTCCCGGGCCTTAGAGCCCGACCTCCCCCCTGAATACGGGGGAGGTGAAAAACAGAACGACCAGAGTTATTTTCACGATTCCTTGGCTGAACGCGACAGACTACACTGGTACCAAAGGGCCACTCCAGGATTGCCATGTCTACGCCTCTTTCCCCAACGCGGTTATTTCAATGCGAAGGCTGTCAGGCCACCTTGCCATACGACCCAGCCCGGGCGGGGAAAAGGGTCCGTTGCGGAGGTTGCGGAAAGATTGTTGTCGTTCCCAGGCTGCAGGATTTTGGTTCTACTCCTGCGAAGCCCGCTCCCTCGGCCCCTCGCCACATTGAATTCTGGTGTCGGGTCTGCGATACCCGGCTCGTGGCGCGGGCCATCGATGCTGGGAAACATGCCAAGTGCCCTGATTGTGGCGGCAAGAATCAGGTCCCCCAGCCAGCGGCTCCAAAAGTTCGCCAAGAGCCATCGGCGATGCATGGTCAGCAATATGGCATCTGGGAGGTCAATAAGGCTCCGGAGTCTGAGCAACTGCGGTCCAAACAGCCGCAACTCTTCCCCGTTTATTGCCGGGTCTGCGACACGCTGATGTACGCCCAGCCCAAGCACGTCGGCGCTTCACTTAAGTGCCCCGACTGTGGAGCGTTGACGATGGTGAAGGCTCCACCTCCACCTCAAGAGAAAAAGTCAGCCCTCGTGCCCGATGGGCAAGAATATCAACTCGATCCAACGGAGCAAGTAACCCCGCGCCCAATCCGCGAAGACCTTTGGAAGTTACGCGACAAGGCGCGGCGCGAAGTTGAAGAGGCTGCTCGCAAGCGGGAAGAAGAACGTCCCAAGATGCCTACCTGGCCAACCTTGCAAGGTGTCTGGCCGATGCTTGTGACAGAACCAGTGACAACGTGGTGGGTGGGGCTATCCGTGGCGTCCATCACTGTCGCATGGTTGTTTGTCAATTCTTTCGTGGGGGCCGGTGGCGGCGGCTTCTCCCAGATATTCGCAATGATGTGCCGCGTCTTTGCCTGCGTGGGTTTCTTATTGGTCTCCGGTCCACTCTCTGCCATCAGTTGTGCAATCATCGCAGAGAGTTCCGATGGACACAAAAAGGTGCATGCTCAACCAAGTGTCTTCTTCATCAACTGCTTCACAGAGTTGTGCCATATCGGCATTCCGCTGGCGGTCAGTTTCAGTATTGCGATGGCATTCATTGCGCTGCTTCCCTGGCAGATTGGCATCGCCTCAGGCCTCGGGGCCTTTCTGGTAGTGCTCCCTGTATTTCTGTTGTCTACATTTCAGGAAGGAACCCCACTGGGGGTGTTTTCACCGCGGATTATGGGGAGCGTATTCAAGCGTCCATTTCACTGGTTACTACTCTGGGGTGAATCGGCATTCCTGTGGGCCCTTGTGGGGGTCACTATCGCACTACTGATCCGTCAGGCACCTGGATGGAGTTACGTGGGCGTACCGATTGCCTTGGCAGGAGCGCTGGTCTACTTGAGAGTGTTGGGACGGTTCGCGTGGTGGCTGGCGGAGTCGCTGCCGGAGGAGGAATGAGCTAGAAGCCTCTGATTGGTTCAGGAGAAATATCGCACCGCATTGCGGAATAGCGCGAGCCCCACCCCCTCGCCGCGATCTTCACGGCGGGTCCAGTTGGGGTGCTGGGTGAAATCGACAAAGCGTTCGGGGTGGGGCATCAGACCGAAGACGCGACCGGTTGTGTCGCACATGCCGGCGACATCTTGTTCGGCTCCGTTGGGGTTAAAAGGTTGAACGCTCCCTCCTACGTCGGCATAGCGGAGTACAAGCTGGCCCGCCTCCTCGAATCGTTTGAGAGCTGACTGGTCTCGAGTGACAAACTTCCCTTCGGCATGGGCGATGGGGAGATACAGTTCGTTGATGCCGGAGAGGAACACACATTTGTCACCCTCGGTTTGCAGCCCGACCCAGCGATCCATGAAGCAGCCGGAGTCGTTCCAAGTGAGCGATGCTGCTGGACCAGCGGCATCGTCCGTATCTAAGAGGCCCGATTTGATCAGGACCTGAAATCCATTGCAGATTCCCAACAACAGCTTGCCGGCTGAGCGAAACTCCTGAAGCACGTCGCTCAGATGGTGACGGATTTGATTCGCGAAAATCCTGCCGGCAGCGATGTCGTCGCCGTAGCTAAATCCCCCCGGAACGCAGAGTACCTGATACTCTACCGCCAATTGAGGAGCTTCCAACAGCCGATTGAGATGCAATACATCGGGCTGCCCCCCGGCAAGTTGGAAAGCATGCGCGGTCTCGACATCACAGTTCGTTCCGGGTGCGCGAAGGATGAGTATTCGAGGTTGAGGCATGATGCAATTCAAAATGGAACTGAAATGTGTGTTGGAATCGAAAGAGAGGGAATGGGCCGCGGACGAACGCGGAATTAGCGGATAAGCGCGGATTTGAAAGAGAGTATTCCTATCAGCGAATGTCCGCCCAATCAGCGTTCATCAGTGTTCTATCTCTTGCATATACTATTCGTGTTTAATCTATTTGTTTCGGGTCGGGATTACTTTTGGGCTACCAAGCTAGAGGTTCTTTCCAAGCGGTTTTCAAATCCGTCAGTTTTGCTGAAATTACAGGTGCTGATCCTGAGGCTTCTGAAATGCGCAATTCTTTCTCAGACATGGTGTGACCTAGGCACGCAAGAGGCACGCCTGCCAACAAGTTCTCGAATTCGCTCGCCTTCTTGCTTTGTACTTCGCACAAGAATCGCGTGTTCGATTCGCTGAACAGTTTTTCCAACGAGGTAAGGTCAATACTCCCCTTCGGGACTTTGGCTAGTTCCAATTCGGCACCGATTCCACCGGCAAAGCACATTTCTGCGGCGGCGACTGCCAGGCCTCCCTCGCTCAAGTCGTGGCACGAAGCAACCAGTCCCTGGACAATTGCTTGGTGCAGGGCGGCAAATGTTTGTTTGGCAATAGCTGGATCAACGGTCGGAACCTGTCCTCCCTCGAGTTCGTGAATCAAAGCGAAATGCGAGCCGCCGAGTTCGTTCTTCGTTTCGCCCACCAGGTAGAGCAAGCTGTCGGAGTGCTTGAGGTCCATCGTCACGGCCGACGCGACATCGGCAATTTGCCCGAGGGCACTAATGAGCAGCGTTGGAGGAATCGCGATCGTTTGCTTTTTACCATCGGATCCGACAAAACTAAATTCGTTGTTCAGGCTGTCCTTACCACTGATAAAGGGAGTCTCGAATTCTAGCGATAAGTCATGACAGGCCAGCGCCGCCCGAACCAATGAACCGAGGGTTTCGCTCTTTTCGCAATCACCCCAACAGAAATTGTCGAGCAGCGCGATGCGTGCCGGATCGGCGCCCACCGCAACGCAGTTGCGGATCGCCTCGTCGATCGCGCTGGCAGCCATGTGGTAAGTGTCTAGGTCGCCGTAGCGAGGATTCATGCCGCAGGAAATCACCAGACCCCGCCGGGAACTGAGCACAGGGCGAACTACGGCAGCATCGCTGGGACCATCGAGGTTAACTCCCACCAGAGGTTTCACAACACTTCCCCCCTGCACTTCGTGGTCGTACTGTCGAATGATCCACTCTTTGCTGGCAACGTTGTAGGAACCTAGAATCCTGCAAAGGTCCGCCGTCAGTTCGCTGCCGCTGGTGGGGATTTCCAGTGGGATGATTTCAGCAGGAGTAAAACTGGCTGAGCGAATCACGGGAGGCCGCCCGTTGTGCAAAAGGTCCATTGCCAGATCGCCCACTATCTCGTCGTCATACTTCAGCACCAGCCGACCCGTGGGAGCAAACTTACCGATCACCGTGGCCTCGACTCCCTCAGCGGCACAGAGAGCATGCAGCTCCTCCCAGTTGGGCTCGGGGACGCTCAGCACCATTCGTTCTTGGGCCTCGGAAATCCAAATCTCGGTGTAGGTCAGACCGGCATACTTCACCGGAGCAAGTTCAAGCCACACCTCGGCACCGATCTCCTCTCCCATTTCTCCGACTGCGCTGCTGAACCCTCCTGCCCCACAGTCAGTGATGGCGGTGTACAGGCCACGATCCCGGATGGCCAACAACACGTCGAGTACTTTTTTCTCCTCGACGGCATTGCCGATCTGTACGGCCCCGCCTGAGAGAGATTCACTCTCTTGAGTTAGTTCTGCGCTGGAAAAGGTTGCACCATGGATGCCATCACGACCCGTGCGACCTCCGACGCTGACAATCAAGTCGTTGGGTTGAGGCTGCTTGAAAGATTTATCGACGGGGATGATTCCCACATTGCCACAGTAAACCAGCGGATTCCCCAGATACCGGGAATCGAAAAAGACAGCCCCGTTCACTGTGGGAATTCCCATGCGATTGCCGTAGTCCCGGACTCCACTCACCACTCCACGCATGACCCGCTTAGGGTTGAGCACACCACTGGGCAGGTCATCCACCAAGGTATCGGGAGGAGCAAAGCAAAATACATCGGTGTTGCAGACTGGCTTGGCACCCATCCCCGTGCCGATGGTATCCCGAATCACACCGCCAATTCCGGTGTTTGCACCGCCGTAAGGTTCCAAGGCCGACGGATGATTGTGAGTCTCGACCTTGAATGCCACATTGAACTCGTCGTTGAACCGCACGATGCCAGCATTGTCGCGGAACACACTGACGCACCAGTCCTTATTTCCCCAGCGGGAACGCAGCTCTGTCGTGGCGGCGAAGATGGTTTCCTTGAGCATGTTTTCGAATTGCCGTGCACCCCGTTCGTCGCGGTAGGCGATTCGGCCAGCCAGCGTCTTGTGACTGCAATGTTCGCTCCAGGTTTGGGCCAGCGTTTCCAGTTCTATGTCGGTTGGTTCGCGGCCCAGCTCGGCAAAGTGCCGTTGGATGGTCTGCATTTCGGCCAGTTGCAGGTACAGTTGCCCCTCACGGCTGAGCCGCATCAGACCTTCGTCGTCGAGACCGCCGAGGGGAACAGTGAGTAGTTTGAACTGATATTCGCAACCTTGCTGGAGCTCATCGAACCCGAGAGGGCCTTGGACGGTTTGCTCGATAGCGTCGTTCGCCAGGATTCGTTCTGAAATTGCAGCGACTTGCTCCTCACTGGCACCATCGATCCAGTATTTTCGCAAAGTGCGCACGGCCGAGACCGAGTAGCCGAAGTCTCTAATAGCCGTCTCGGCACTCTGAGCCACGGGGTCCATGACTCCCGGTTTGAGCAGCACTTGCAGCAGCGTGGGGCAGTTGCCTTTGGTTTGGCTTGAGGCATGATCAACCAATCGAGAATCCCCTACGGGGGCAACTACCGAGCTCTCTACAGTATTGTCGGCAAACAATTCCTCCGCGAGACGGTTGGCCTGATCAGCGTTGAGCGAATCGCTTTCCAGCAGGAATCCGCGGGCCGACCGAACCGAGAGATTCGGGCATATCCCCGTTTCATTCGCTAGCAGTGCGATGCGTTGAGCCTCCTGGTCAGGTAACCCATCGAGGGGATGTATGTCAAATTCCCAAAGCATCTCGAACCTGTTTCGCTTTTTCTAAGGTCTCTTGGATCCGTTGCCAGTCCGAACTTGCCAATTCTCCACGTAGTTTAACAAGTTGTTCCATTAGATTGTCCAACTCATTAATTACTGCCGGGGCATTCTGCGAGAAAATCTGCGTCCACAATTCGGGGTCTCCAGCAGCGACGCGGGTCGTGTCGGCCCAGCCGGTGGCAGCCAGTGGCAAGAACTTATGCGGAGTGCAGGCAGCCAAGGCCGAGGCGACCAGATGCGGCAAGTGGCTGGTTGCTCCCACCGCTTGATCATGCTCTTCGGGGCCCATTTCTACGACCTTAGCACCCAGTGATCGCCAGAATTCAGCCGCTCGCTGGGTCAAATTGTCCGGGGTCTGTTCGGAAGGCGTCACCACCACGGTTCGATCTACAAACAGATCGGCGCGGGCATTTTCCGGACCCGTGCGGTGGTCGCCCGCCAGAGGATGGCTTCCCACAAAGTGGGGGTTTGATCCAGAGAGTTGTTTCTCGATTTGACGGCAAATCAAACCCTTGGTGCTACCAACGTCGGTGATCAAGTCTGCTCTACAAGATTCAGCAACACGACAAACGTGGTCAACAACGGATGCTACGGGAGAGGCAACTACCACTATTTCAGCATCTGCAACCGCTGCCGTGATGTCTGTCGAGGCCTCGTCGATGGCACCGACAGCCAGTGCCTTGTTGAGAGATTGCTGGCGGCGTCCGCAACCCACGACTCGATTTGCCAGTTTTCGCTCGCGGAGTGCCAAGCCAATCGACCCCCCGATCAGTCCGACCCCGACAATAGTTACATTTATAGCCACAGGCATGCGAAGGTGGGTTGAATGGCTGGTTTAGCCCGGTTGGGTGAGACTCATCGAAGGCTCACCCGAGCAGCACCAGGCGGCAATGGATCGAAGGAGGCATTCTAGCAAACTATGGGAGCTTTGCAGGGGGGCACATCCTGCATTTCCCAGTTGATCCGAGACCTCTGGTTTACCGCGCCATCGCTGCAATGTGAGTTTAACCAGAGACCGAACGACGTGTTTATGACAGATTGGCTGCTTCGCCGTCGTCGTTAGACTCGGCACAACGTGACCAGTTTCCGCTTCCGGAATTGCCCTATCAAGGAAGACTAAAAAAAGCAAAAAATCCAAGTTTCGTTGAGAGTAGCCTCTCACGAGTCCCCTTTGTCGCGGTAAAATACCGTACGGTTGATCACAGAGTCAGGACTGCTTGCTAGCAGGGAAAGTTTGTCAGAAAATGCTTAGTGCGAATGGATTTGCGCAAACAGGCCGTTCACGTTTCTTGGGGACATTTGCCATGTTGCGCGTTGGAATTTTGAATTTGCTGGTGTTGGGGAGTTTCGTTCTCGGTCAGGCTTCTGCCCAAGAGTGGGCTGAAAAAATGTTCAACACACTTGAACATGATTTCGGAACAGTCGCACGTGGTGCAGAGACTGTTTACAAGTTCGAGATTACCAATCTTTATAAGCAACCGATGAAGATATTGGGGGTTCGCTCAAGTTGTGGCTGCACATCTCCATCGATCGAGAATAAGGTCATCAATACATACGAAAAGGCCTACCTCGTTGCGAAGTTCAATACACACACATTTGTCGGCCGACATGGTGCGACACTCACCGTTTCCTTTGGGGCTCCCTATTCGGCCGAGGTTCAGGTGCGCGTACATGGCAACATCCGCGGCGACGTGGTCTTCTCCCCTGGCGCAGTGGAGTTCGGCAAAGTCGACGAAGGAGAAATCAAAGAGCAACGGATTAGCGTGAGTTACGCAGGCCGCGACGATTGGAAAATAGTCGACGTCACCAACGACAATGACCACTTTGAAGTAGAATTGGATGGTGGTACTCGCACCGCGGGAAAGGTCACTTACGGCCTTGTAGTGCGCATGAAGGACTCGGTTTCCTCAGGGTTCGTCAAAGATCAATTGACCGTGGTAACCAACGACGCGCGGGCCGAGAGCCAACGTATTCCATTGTTCGTCAGCGGACATGTCGTTCCCGAGATTTCGGTAACTCCTGAAACTTTGGTCTTAGGCACCGTCAAGGCTGGAGAACCTGTCACCAAAAAGGTCGTCGTGCGTGGCAAGAAGCCGTTTAAGATTCTCGATGTTAATTGTGGCGACAACTGCTTCACCTTCCAAACCGACGACGAGTCGAAGGAACTTCACCTTGTCGAGATTACCTATCGCCCTGGTGATCAACCTGGTCCAGTAAAGGTGCCAGTAACTATCACAACCGATCGCCCCAACCGTGGTGCAGCCTTGACCGTCTCCGCCGAAGTTGTTGCTGATCCCGCTGCCGCTGAATCACAGGCCGAGGCCAATAATCAATCCAAGGTCTCGAAGGATACTCTTCAGGTTGCAGATACAACGGGCATCTGAGGCTGCCTTAAGATTCGCTTTTGAGCTTACCGCCGCGGAGGTCGGCAGGGACCAGTGCTAGCGCTTCGTCGCCGAGTACGTACGATCTGCCGATAAGTTCAGCATCATGGTTGACCACGTCAGGGAAGTGAATTCCGGGCAAAACTTCGACCGCGAAAATTTCTTGCACTGCGTCCTCGAATCGGCAAAATGCGACTGTTTGCCCGGTCTCGATGTTGAGAACCCAGATTCCGCAGGTGCGTTCTTCTAAACGCTCCACCAAAGGGATGCCGCTAAAAACAGCCGACTCGCGGACTTGCGACAGCCCGACGAAAGCCAGTGGCCCCAAGAACGATATACCACGTGTGAAGCCAGGTAGCTCGGCAATCACTTCGTACTTTCCCGTCGCCAAATCAACGGTACCAATCGTGCCGTTGCCCGATTCAAGGAGCCAGAGTTTGTCGCGATACCAACGGGGGGAATGGGGCATCGAGAGGCCCCGCACGATAACCTCGTTTGAGTCAACATCTATCAAGACTCCACCGTCGCGTTTATTCTCACGCCACCCACCGGGGGTATCCGTTTCCCCCAGCGCGGTCACATACCGAATTCTGCCATCCCGCGTGGCAAGACCGTTGAGATGACAATAGTCGCCGGGCACCAGTTCGGTGATAAACTTCGGTCGCCAATGTGGCTCAAAGCTATTGATTTCGCTACGGGTGGCGAGGCAACTGAACGCAGTGTTCACAAACCAAAGCTCGTCGTCGACCCAGGCCATTTCATGGATTTGCACGTCGCCGGTGGTATGACTGCGACGAGGCAAGAAGCAGGCATCGTGGTGGAAACCGGTCTCTTTATTTTCTTCGTGGTCATCAAGCCGCTGGCAAACAGCGGGCACATTGTGAAACTCCCAGATGTCGATGCTGCAGCCGATCGCCAGCTTGCCTCCCCGGACGGCCAAGCCCATCGGTTTGAGAAAGTTGCGAAAGTGCGTATTGAGGATCCCTTTGTCGTTGCGCAGCAACACGAGTTTGCCAGCCTGATAGGTTGTGACCAAAAGCGAGAAGTTCCCCTCAGCAAATATCTGGGGGAGGTTCGAGGTGTGAACACTTCGTAGCGGTGGGGGGCTATCAGCCGCGGAGTCAGAATCTACGGCGCCGTTGATGGGAGGCTCATTCGTAGGAGATAATTCGCTCATAGCGACATTATAACGAGCAATTTGATGTACTGCGAACCTCGCACTTTAGGCCGCGCCTTCGTGGGGATCGTCGGTCGCATCGAAGCGGTGGGAGATGCGTTCGCGGAGGGCTGCGAGTCGCGTTTCGGCTGACGACTCGACCGGCGAGTGCGGACCGGCGAGGCTCATTTCCATTCCTTCGCCGAAGTAATGCTTGCGGGCCTCTTGATTTTTCAACACCTCGTTGGGAGTCCCGTGACAGAGGACTTGCCCCGCGCGGATAACGTAGCTGCGGTCAGTGATTTGCAGAGTCTCGCGGACCTGATGGTCGGTAATGAGTATCGAGATGCCGCGTGATCGCAAGTCGCGGATGATCTCCTGGATGCTGGCAATGGTTACCGGGTCGATGCCTGTAAAAGGTTCGTCGAGCAGGATGATCTGGGGATCGGAAACCAAGGAGCGGGCGATTTCCAAGCGTCTTCGTTCACCACCGGAGAGTTGGTGGGCCTTACTGCGGCGAAGCTTCGTGATGCCAAATTGTTCGAGCAACTCGTCACATCGCTGTCGGCGTGTCTTGCGATCGATGCCGAGCATTTCCATCACGCCAAGCAGATTATTCTGGACCGAGAGCTTGCGGAAAACGCTGGATTCTTGTGACAGGTATCCCATCCCCCCGTCACGGGCGCGACGATACATGGGCCAATCGGTCACGTCCTGGCCACCAAGCAAAACTTGGCCTGAATCGGGTTCGACCATCCCGCAAGTCATGCGGAATGAGGTCGTCTTGCCGGCACCATTGGGTCCCAGCAAACCGACGATTTCGCCCCGCTCGACGGCGAAATCAACGCCATCGACCACCCGCCGACGGCCATAGCTTTTTACTAATCCACTTGCTCGCAGTAGTGACACGTTCGT
The DNA here is from genome assembly GCF_007860015.1 of Bythopirellula polymerisocia. Lineage (GTDB taxonomy): Bacteria > Planctomycetota > Planctomycetia > Pirellulales > Lacipirellulaceae > Bythopirellula > Bythopirellula polymerisocia. Next base: position 271,761 of record NZ_SJPS01000004.1, on the reverse strand, counting down.
CCTCCATGACTAGCAGTTAGCTATTAGCAGTTAGTAGTTAGCCAGAATGGCAAATGCCTAAATGCTAATTGCTAACAACCTACTCACCTAACAATTCTCATATCCCAAAAGTTGGGGAAGCCGGGAAGCTTTTTTAAACCGGGGATACTTCCCCAGGAATGCGGCCAAAATACGCTCACGGCATCGCCGGTCATTAATCGCGCGTCCAAATAGGCTCCACCCGGTACGGCATTGGGGTCGTTTCCACGTTTCCAAAGGCGGCAGTCGAGGCTCTCCGGGCTGTTGTCTCCCATGACAAAGTACTGGCCCTCGTCCACTGGAAAATTCCGCTTATGGCGAGTGAGAAACCGGGGCCAGGTGCTGGGGTCGGAAAATAATTGCCTCTCGTAACTCAATGGAGGAATACGAGTACCATCTGAAAGTTCGGCTGCATCGTCGGGGTGATCGTAGTCGAGATGATAACCTAGCCCGCTCCACTTGGCCCGCATCGGCTCATCATTGGCCCTGGCAGAGATATAATAAATGTCGCGCAGCACTTCCAAGTGCGTAGTGGTAAGCGAAGCGCCACGTGCGCCAATCCCAACAGGCGCGAGGTCTCCGGGGTCGTCCTCAGAGGTTTGCGGTATTGCGTTTTCGCGTCCGCCAAATACCTGGTCGGCATTATAGGTCGCCGATTCATTGGATTCTCCGAACGGAATCAACTCGTCATTCACCCAGAGCATGAGCTGATCATCGACGTTAGCAAATTGAATTCGAAATTCACCTGCCTCAGAGAGAGGGGTCTCGGCAGTCGGAGCGAACTCTGGCATGCCATCGATGCTTAGCGTGGCTTTGCCAGTCCTGAGGTCTATCTGGCAGGTAAAGTGTTTTCCGGCCTCGACGAGATCCAAGAGCAATTCTCCCCGTGCCTCGTGGATTTCCACATCCATCAAGACTCCTAGATCCATAACCCATTCCATCCCCAGCAAGTGGGGTTCAATCTGCAAGGGGCCACGATTCATGAGCTGCGCCCGGAGGATACGGGCATTGTACGGATTAAAATCGGTAATGAGTTGCGGCCGAATACCCGCGAGCCACTGCTCCTTCGTCGTCCCGACATACTCTCCCCGGTCGGCGAAGCGTCGAGCTATTGTCCAATCATTATCGTCTGGTAGCAGATGTTGATAGCGGAGCCACGACACGGGAGCATCTGCGGGGGCATCGGTGGAAACGAACTTGTGTCGCTGCACTAAGTTCGAATCGTCCGATTCAACTTCGGTCTGCCAACCTCCGGTTGCATCACTCCACCGCAAGGGCCAACCGGCATTGTGCAAGATCTGCGGATCGTAGTCGGTATCGTGCACCGGCTGGAGCATCGCCTTTACTTTATGAGGCGGTTTACGTTCGATCTTATATTCGGCACCTTCTTCTTGTGGTCGAACGAAAATATCTCCTTGATAAACTTGTAGTTCCTCTCCAGGCAGCCCGACCAATCGTTTGATATAGTTCATCTCGCCATTGCCGGGAAACTTGAACACGACGACTTCCCATCGCTCGGGATCGCGGAAGCCAAAGCTGTATTTGTTCACCAGGATGCGATCGCCCGGATAGCTGGGCTCATCGACTACGTTTTCGGTATCCACTGACGCCGGCAGACCACGAGGGAGATCATCGGTGCGGTAAAGCATCGTCTGTCGACACATGGGGCACATACCAGCGATTACTTCGGCCCCGGCAATCTCTCGTTCCAATTGCATTCGTTCCTGGTGAGTCACAGTAGGATTTCTGAGGCGAGCCAGGCGGGCATCGCGATCTTCCCCTTCGGTGCTAGCCGTTGTGCGAAACCGGTAGCCACACTCACTGCACTTCACGTCTTTGTGCTGGCCCAACAGCGAAGGTGACATCGATCCCGTAGGAATGACGAACGCTTCGGCCTGAAATGTGCGGAACAAGAACGCCAGCACAAAGGCGATTACGATGGACTCAATCGTCTCGCGCATCGCCACCGTGCTGCTACTAGAGGGAGCGACTTCCTCGCGCGTTGAACGAGTAGGCTGTGGACTTCGATATTTGGGGGAGTTTTTCTTGGCCATGAAATCGCGAGGGAGGTGTCTATTCGGAGAATTTCAGTGCGGTCGATAGATTCTATTCGTCGGAGCGAGCGGAATATAGTCGAATTTCTCGATGGCGGTAAACTTGAAACACCACAAAGAGACGGATGCTAGCGGACATTTAGTGGTCGTCCAACCAAAAATCGCAGCGGCAGAGGGCCCCAATGGCGGCTATCGATGGAAACGGGGACATTGTCGCCCAGCACAAATATTTCGTTCTCGCCAAGGAGAATTGGAATCATTGGCTCGTCGAGACTCGCCGCTTCCTCGCGCGACGCATAAAAGGCATCTCGGAAGAGTCGCAGGTCTCTCAATCTCGTCGTGAGCCCCCTTGCCCCTATTTTAAAAACGGGACAGGAGTCTTTTCTATTGACTCCCGACCCCTTCTGTTCGGAATCCTCTATATCGCGAGCCCATTCTACGTTGCCTTCGATGGCAAAAAGCAATCGCTGGTCGATGACTCCGATTTCGATTTGGACTTCACCGACTTGGAGTGCCTTCGAGGATGCGGGTGATAACTCGACGATGCTCAAAAGGATTCCTCCCGAGCGCAATTCGAATCTGCCCTCAGCAGGATTCAGGCGAATCTCCCGTTCTTGCTCGCCGTCATAATGGCAAATGGCGAGTTCGCCGGTGCCGGTAACTTGCAGCTTAATCGAAAGAGAAAGATCGTAGACAGCAAACAACCGGCGGGTCAGTCCGGCGTTGTAGGACGAGTCATCGGTGATTAGCTGTTCTTGTGGATGCACATAGCTGAGCAAATTCCAATCTTCGTGAGATGCACAGTTCCAAATTCCGTTGCGCCAGGTCCAGCCATCTCCTTGCCAGCGCTGCGCCGATGTTGCTTCCCGATGGATCAAGTGGCGTAAGCTCAGCTGCTCTTCGAAAGTTTTCTTTGCCAGATGACCGTCGATCCAGACTTCCCCATCGCGCAGTTGAATCTTTTCGCCGGGGAGACCGACCACCCTCTTTACGACCAAGCCCCCTTCGTCCGCGGGTGAAACGAACACGACCGGCTCCCAACGCCGGGGTAAGCGAAATAATAACGTCATGCGGTCGATCACTAACCGGTCGCCGCGTCGCACCGGCAACTCAGCAAAAGGGTTTGCCTTGAATCCGCATTGAGGGCATTCGGCATGTTCCGTTTCGACGGCAAACTCAGCACCCACATCGAACATATGTCGGCACCGCTCACATTTGAGCGATAAATGAGGACCCAGCATAGTCGGGGCCATCGAACTCCCCGCCACCGTGACCGGCTCGATAAGCCCCATCACCAACCAGGTACGCAGCACGATCGCCAGAACAAACGTGCCAATGACTAATTGTAAGGCCGTGACAATACTTGAAGAGTGAGCTTTCAAATCAGCAAGATCCTTTCCAGGGATTGCCCCAGTGCGGCACATGACGGCAACCAAAATCCCTTGTTTAGCAATGGATGCACACGGATGAAACACTAATGAATTGACATGTTTGTTTCTTATCTGACGTTTCTTCCGTGCTACTAACAATTCAAATCTTCGCAGTTGTCGCAAATTTTTTTCAACAAGAATTAAAGAGGGCGGAAATTAGACGCGGACAAACGCGGATTCAGCAGATTATCACTGATTAGTACCAAGCCAATCAGTCTGATCCGCGCAATTCCTCATAATCTGCGTTTATCCGCGTTCTATTTCTTCCCTATACATCTGCCCCGTCACCGATCCTCGTGTTCCCTTTTTGGTTGCGGCCTTTGACCGCGCTGGGAAAATCAGTGGCCAACGTCCTAGCGCATTAATTTGAGCGCTCTTCAAAAACTTGGAACGTTAATAGTATGGATAGATGCAGTGTTTGAATTTGAGTCCGAGACAATCAGCTGTTCTCCGCGTTCCATTCAATGCACATGCTGGCTCGCCCAGCCAATATCATCGTAAACGGCGGTGGTCGTTGGAACAATCATTCTTGGTGGAATAATCGCACGACCGTGGATTGCACATTCGCCACAAACGGTATGCAGGTTACGATTAGCTGGGAAAATGAGGCAAAATCTCACCACGATGTTTGCCAAACGCCACTCTGCGGTGAATGCTTGTCTGGAGAAATATTTGCCTGCCTACCCACGAACAAACGTTCGCGGTTGGCGCGCACCATTGCCCTTCGGCAAACCACGTGAACGGAGCGTCCCCACACGCGGGACAAAGCAGGAGATGAAAAAGACTTTACTATTGATAGCGGCAGCCGCGCTGATCCTCAATGCCTCCGGCTGCGGCAGTTGTCGCAACATGTTTGGTTCCCGTAGCAGTGCTTGCGCAACTCCAATGATGGGGCACGTACAACGGAGTGCACCCGTCTGTTGCCAGCAACCGATGTGCTGCCCACAGCCTTGCGATCCATGCTGTTCAGAAGGTTCAGCGGTGAACTACGGCTTCGACGGCAGCTCATCGATGATGATGGGAGTTCCGATGGGAACCTCGATGGGAACTAGCGATTGCAATTGCGGACAGTAGTTTCCGCCTCACTTCGCAAACAGAGAGCACTAGGGAAACCCAGCGCAGGAATGGGAGGAACGAGTCACAAGTCCTCTCATTCCTGTATTTCCTACTGCGTTTGGCGGAAGCTTCTTCCGTAGCGCGCCACCCTCACATCCGAGATTTTGGCAGAGCAATACCTCTTGCGCTACCCTACTTTCTTGGCGATTTTCTGCCAAACCACCCCGAGGAACGGCTAGCCGACGGACCGTGGGGCGGCTATACTTTGGGGCTCTGGTTTTCAGGCGTTGACTGAAATGTATGAGCCCGTAGCTCAGTTGGTAGAGCAACGGACTTTTAATCCGTGGGTCGTGGGTTCGAGCCCCGCCGGGCTCATATTTATTTAAGGGGTTTTTTGAGTTTCGGGGAGTCTCAGCAGCGGCTAGTTTACCTTAATGTTTACCTCACTGCATAGACTTTGATTTCGTCGGCCATACTGCAATACCTCCAAGAATCCTTAAAAGCCCCAAATCGGGGTATTAATCGAGTTAGGTTCCAGGAACGCGTTAGGGGGTATCCTCGGTGAGTGATTGTCTCTTCATTTAGCCTATTCGGCCCCAAAGTAGTCATTGTGTATCCCCATTTCGTGTTCTATGTCGGCAACGTAGCCCGCAAAAAACTGCTCGGGTTCGTTGTTCCCTGGCGACATGCCGATAACGGAAATCGCGTTACCGTCGAATAGTATTTCTGTATGCGGGTCGCAGTCGTAACGCTCGGCCAAATAGGCCCGCATCTCTTTCGATAGTGGCATGGGTGTCCCCCTTTCGAGATAAGCACTAGGCCCGCTAATGTTGTCCATGGCATTTCGCTCCCGGGGTGAGAGAGCCAAGATGCATAGACGCAAGTACCCTGCAAGCCCTTGGCTGCTATCTGCCCCTATGTTGTGTTCAGAGGGTCAACGGTGGGCCCAAGTGGCTTGCTGGCGTTGGTGGGTACTACCGCTTCCGGGGTTTGGCACGCCGCCGCTGGATATAGCTAGCTCTGCAACCTGCCTCGTGGCTTCACGCCGAATCTCGATATGAAGACTAGCCTTGAAGCAAATCTATGGCCCAGATTCGGCGGATAAATGGAATGAACTTTACCCCCAGCTGTGTCGAATCCACAAGTATTGCCCTTGTATTCTGGCTCGTGAAAACAGAGGCTTGTGGTGGAAAAAGACAAGTTCAATCGATTCATGATAAAGGTGAGTTTGCCATGCCAACCCGAGAATTCGTTCCTTACCTGAGCGTCACCGACGCCAATGAAGCGGTTGAGTTTTACTCACGTGTTTTCGAGGCAGAGCCCTCGCTGCTGTTGAAAATGTCCGATGGTAAAGTCATGCATTGCGAATTTTGTTTTGATGGAGCGAGATTCTTCTTGAGCGAAGAGCTACCCGAACACGGTGGTACGCCGAGCCCCGCGTCATTAGGTGCAACAACGGTGGCCATTCATCTCTACGTGGATGATTGCGACGCAATGGTGGCCCAAATGAAGAAACATGGTGCGGAGGTTGTCATGGAGCCAACAGATGTATTTTGGGGTGAACGATTCGCACGAGTGCGAGATCCTTTCGGACACGAATGGGGTGTAACTATGCGTTTACACGACATGACCCAGGCGGAAATCATGGCCGCAGCTGAGAAGCTCTTCGAGAGTGCGGCTGACTAGTAGAGGCACTTCCACTTCACCGTTCGACGCTAGTTCCTAATTGCACTCGGCGTTTCATGCTGGTGAGGTTCAGGATGAATGTCTCAGGGCTTACGCCCTATTAGCTGGAAAGCCTTCGAGGCATTTCCATTCATCGTGGGTGCCAAAAACTCTTCATAGTGAATTGTCTCGAAGTCGGAAAACAGCGATTCAATGCGAGCTTCCGTGTGGTGCCGCATGACTCCACCATCCTCCAAACGAAAGACGCCTCGAACGCCGAACTCTTGCTCACCACGGTCGTATCGGTCGATGTTTCTCGCATCGTCGTTGAGGTAAAGGTCACTCACGTACGCGATTCCACCTGCCCGTAGGACTCTCCAGCACTCTTGCACGAGCTGTTCTTGGTCGTTATCGCCCGGCACGCTCGTCAGGACGGCAAAGAGGATAATGGCGTCAACACTTCCTGCAGGTTCGCCGGTGCGGGTTCCTTCCGCCTGCCTAAAGTCCAGATGTGGATTCTCTCGCGTCGCACGGGCAATCATGCTCGAAGACGAGTCGATGCCAAGTGTGTTGCGGTAGCCCATACTCCGCAGCTGTTCGAGAATCCTCCCGTATCCACAACCGACGTCCAGCACTCGGAAGGTAGGCTCCATCAGCGAGGCGAACACCTCATGGTTGAGCGGATGACTAAAGTTCTTTTGGTCTGCGACTTTGTCCCAATACTCTGCTGTCATGTCGACGAATTTACCTTTCCAGCTAGGACGCGACAACTGCGTTGATATCTATGAAAGAGTCTTGAAAAGAAGAAGTGGATCCCTATCGAATTGGGATGCTGTTTATCACTTCCCTCTACTACAGGAGAACCACGAAGATGTTATACCTTGGAATCGACCAACATGCACGGCAACTGACGATTTCTTTCCGCAACGAAGAAGGGGATGTCCTGCAGGCTCGGCAGGTCTCCACGAAACCGGAGAAAGTCAACGCTTTCTTTGCGCACCTCACGGTGAACGTGAGCGGTACCTTGCGAAGGAATGTGTTGGGAGCAATCGCCATTGAAAAGAACGATCGCAACTTCCCGCAGCGGCAACGATGACCAAGCCCAATCAAATTCAGTAAATTTCCACAAGACCATCAACGAATTAACAACACAGGCGAGTACGCAAACCACTACTTGTACGCAGCAACCTGGAAGGAAACCACTTTTTTCTTTTCTAACTTGACAGACTCTTACAGGAAGGTTTTATCGACCGCCGCTAGATAGGGATCGGGGCATACCCTATCCCATGGCGGCCGTTTACGCTCTGATCCATGGGAAGCTATCCAAATTGTTAAATATCAAAACGGCCAAACCGCCTGGCCCCCATCGGGCCGTTTCGACCGACTTATCCTCTCTTGAAATCTGCCCGTGAGCCGATCCCCGTCGTAAAATCAACCCCGCCGGTGGCTCTTGTCCGAAACGACCGACGGGGGAGCCAACGAGACTGACTGAGCGAGAAAACGTTCAAATCCCGGCAAAATCCCCTATCCACAACCTTAGTATTTCCAATCCGTAGGTTAGAGGTTTCAATTCTTTGAGCTGTGCTGGTTTTCTAGGGGGTTTCTGGAATCCAGTTAGGAATGTTTGCCCATAAGTTTACCTAGGGCCGCCCATAGCTCCGTTGCCGTGGCCTCAGCGTTCTGTTTGGCGTAGCAGGTCATAGTGGTTTCAATACTGGCATGTCGCATTATCTCTCGTAGCTGGGGGGGGCATGACCTAACGGCTCCAGCGGTAGCCAAACGAGCGCCGCAGGTCGTGAGCCGACGCGAACTTGCCCCGCTCGCGGTCAAAAATAACGCCAGCCAGCTTGCCGATCCATTTCTTGGTTTCGAGGTCTTCTTCCATTTTCTGTCGGTCGTCGTTTTTGTGGGCTTAGTGTAGAATAGCGGTAAGGCTTGCTGGAACACGCCAACACTACAGAACAGAGAAGACGGAAACCTATTATGCGGCACCCTTGCGCCATGCTCCTGTTATTTGCTGCCAGTTATTCGCAGGCGGCTCTCTGCCTAGCTGTGGATTACCAGTTTTATGGTCGCACGGGCAACGGAATACAGATCGATTTCAAGTCTCGACTGGGAGTTCCTAGTGGTGCTACTTTTTCTGGCTTATCTTTGAGCGGATTTGGTAGCCATACCGCACTAACAAGTTCCAATCTCAACCAAGGGAATTTTCTTGTCGATGGGCAGCTATGGGTTTTCGCTGATCCGGCACGCAATACTCCTTCATTGGGTGATGTCGATCCTACTTCACGTGGTTTTCAAGGGACTCTGGAAGGGACTGTACTGGTGAATGGCCAGCAGAAATCTTTTGCGGTAACCGTTCAACCGGGTTACACGGGAGCCGGATCGGGTTCGGTAGGACAGAGCTTGGAAGCTATTAATAAACCGGCAAACAACAAACTGTTTGTAGCTCAACAGCAGCAGCGTCTACGATATCTAGGATTTGTTCGGCAGGGGGGCACGCCGATTTCTGTAGATGGTGATTTTGGCCCGAATACCGATGCCGCGCTGCGAACATTTCAGGCGGCTTTCGTGGCAGGCATTAACACAACTCAGAGTAATGTCGATGGAATCGTGGGTCCTAATACAGCCGGTTGGCTCAATGCCGCGAACGCTCCGACTTGGGAGGAGCTGATTGATCCCGACCCGCAAGTTCCTGGCTCTTTTAGCGTCAACACTATGATTGGCGACTTCGATATTTTGCCAAGCCGCGATCCGGGCACCAACCTGAGAACGGGACTTACGCCGCAGGTAGAGCGCTTCGGCACTAGCTGGGCTCAAGATCTGTGGATTCAAGGTTCTGCCGACGCCAAGGCGGCGACCGGGACCACTCAACTCATGAATGCGATGTCGGCGGTGGATGGCTATGGATCGGCTGTGTCACATAGCACACACCGAGTTGGCATGGATATTGACATGCACGTCGACGCCTCGACTTGGAATTTCGGCAATGGTGTCACGAGTGCCGCCGAGCAAAAGGCGATCGAAATTGCCGTTAACTACATTGACGCCGGTGCGAGCGGAGGACTGGATATGGGTAAAGTCATTAGAATCATTAGTTCAAACCAAGACATTCTCGCAGGACTCAACTCTATGCGGCCTGCGACTGCGACTTATTTTGATTCCAGTGGTGGTCATCAAAACCACTTACACCTTGATGTCGGCTCACCCACTCGCCTAGCAGGACTAGTAGATATGCCAGGAGACTTTAATTTCGATGATCAAGTCGATGGAAAAGATTTCCTGGTTTGGCAACGAGGTGATACCATCAATCCATTGAGTGGGTCGGACTTGGCCTTATGGCAGAGCATCTACAACGCAAGCGTCACCGCTGCAGTTACAACGGTCCCTGAGCCGGCGACTTTACTCCTTCTCATCTTGGCGGGTAGTTGTTGGATCTTGCGACGCTCGGCCCTCTAGAGATTCAAAGCTTGAAGCTTCGCTCGAAATGCCAAACGCGTTAATCAATGGAGTTGAGCTGTACTACGAAACCCATGGTAATGGTTTGCCTCTGGTTCTCGTGGCGGGTCTGGGCAGTGACTCGCAAAGCTGGCAGCCAATCCTCGATGCATTATCCAAGCAATATCTTGTAATTACGTTTGATAATAGAGGAGTAGGTCGAACTGGGCCTCAAGACGTTGAGTTGAGCGTTCCCCTGATTGCCGATGATTGTGTTGCACTGATCCGGCATCTGGGATTCTCTTCCGTTTACTTGCTTGGTCACTCCATGGGTGGGCTCGTAGCCTTGGAACTCGCGACGCGTTTTCCTGACATTGCCCAAAAGCTGATCTTGGCCGCAACCTCGGTACCCGTATCCAGTCGGAACAAGACTTTATTTCGCCGCTGGGCTTCATGGTTGGAATCAGGCATGGAGCTTGAACCCTGGTTCCGTAGCATCTTTTTCTGGCTTTTTTCAGCGCGGTTTTTTGAGAACACCGTGGCCGTTGCGGACACCGTACGATTTGCGGTCGAATACCCGTACCCCCAGAGTGCGATTGCATTTAGAAATCAAGTTGAGGCGATAGCGAATTACTCCTGCAGTGGACTAGCCAAAGTCTGTCCAAGAACGCTGGTATTGGGCGGGCAAGACGACCTTCTGTTTCCACTTGCAAACTGTGCTCGAATGGCGCAGGAAATCCCAAGGGCGACCTTCAAGGTGATTGACAACGCCGCCCATTCCCTTCATTGGGAGGAGCCGCAAGCCTTCGCTAAGTCCGTGCTCGAATTTTTGGCTGACAGCTAACTACTTCTCCAAAGCAAAGGAGATGCAAGTATTCCGCGCACCCTGAGGCAACCAGCCGATTTCCCATTTTACCGTCAATTTGGTGGCACCCCTAACCGAGATAAGGTGCTATAATCCGCGCTAAAATCACTTTTTGCAAAGGAGATTGACAATGGCTTGTGTTCATTTGCAACAACTCTACCAACTATGTCAGGATCAGCAATTGAGACTGGGAGGCTCGGATTTGATTCGAGTGGTCTGCCATCAATGTGGCGATCAAGAGGTGTGTCCCTCTGCGTTAGTGGAAGAACGCGATTCCACAGAATCGTGGCAGGCAAGCGATAGCAAATCGGGGAAATCGAACGAATCCGCAGCAACGAATTAATTGATGACAAAAAAGGCTTCGGGGTGCTAAGATGGGTTTATGAAAAACCATATTTTGCTTGCTTGGGTTCGTTGGTCTGCATCACTTTTCGCATCAAGCGTCCTGGTGCTTATCTTGGTCGGTTGCGAAGAGGCGACTGAATCGCCGTCACAGGCACTGATTGATTCGGAGGAGGAGATAGTTTCTGCCAACGAGGGTCGAGCCGCGGAGAAGGAGCCCCCAGCAGAAGCGAAACCGCAGAAGATATCCACTCAGACAAGTGGATCTAAAGAAGTCGTAGTTGATATTACAGCCTTCGGGGATGCCGCGATGGACGGTAATATCGATTTCGTTCGGCAGGCCATCAAGGATGGTGTCGACGTCAACGCGGTTGACGATCAGCAGCGTTCCGCACTGATGCTGGCGGCATTCAATGGTCACACTTCCATTATAAAGCTCTTGTTGGACCAAGGTGCTTTGCTAGATCATCAAGATGCCTTAGGTAGAACAGCACTCATGTTTGCTGCGACCGGTGACAACCTGGCGACAGTCAAGCTGCTACTTGACTCAGGGGCTGACGTGAATGCTGTCGACAAAGGGGAAGGGTTCACTTCGCTCATGCATGCGGCAGCTGAGGGGCAACTGGAAGTTGTAAGACTACTACTTGAGCACAAAGCAAACCCGGCTATTCGCGATGTGGATGGTGATTCCGCACTCGACTTTGCTAAGCGAAATGGTCACTCCCAGGTTGTGGAACTCTTGGCGAAGTAGAACCGTCACTGCGCCAAGCAGTCTGTGTTGCGACAGGGCCATAGGCTGAATCAAAATGGGCTAGTCACCGGGTTTGGTGACCAGCCCATTTCTTTTCTGATGATTTGAATCAGCAAGTCCGTCGCTATGCAGCTTGCGAGCGAGGCTTGATGCCGAAGGCGAACATGATCCAGGCCCAGCCGTTGAAGATCATTTCAATTCCGATGAACAGGCCAATCACCCACAGGGCAGAGCTCGGCCATTGTCGGTTGATCAGCAGTCCAAGCAGGAACGTGACACCACCATTTAGCAGCACCCAGCCCCAGCCATGAAATCTCTGAATCAGTGAGGTAAGGATATTAAGCAGTCCGACCACCATCAGAAAGATAGCCAGGATTTTTGTCAAAAGCAGCGTGTTTTCAACGGGGGAGTCAATGATCATGAATCCTACGAGCCCGTACAGCACCCCGACGAACAAATGCAAGAACATTCCGCTCCATTTGCCAGCTAAAAAGGAACTGAGAACCTGGGCAATACCGGCGGCCACCATCAAAAATCCCAAAAGGACTACCGAAGTGACTGATGCCATAAAAGGATGGATGATACAGACCGATCCGATCACAGCCAATACGATGCCGAGTGCCAAGAAAGCCCACCAATGTTCACGCAATTGTTTTATCTCTTGAACTGCTTCGGCAGCCACGGTCGCTGGCAAATTTGAATCTGTAGACATTTTTGTGTCCCTCAATGTGTGAGATTGGTTTGGATCGAGAATTTTCTGTAGTGTATTACCTCAATATAGGTTTAGTTCACACTAGCTGAGAAGCAAGCGTAAATCTGGATGTGTAAATTGAAAATTTAGCACCACTACTACAATCAGGGGAAGTGCACTTATCGCCTATTCGATTACGATACGGATTAGCCTGATTTCCGTAAAGCAGCGAGGCACTTTACGCTCGGGAGGTCCTGCGAATGCATACCTTGGGTAAAAGCTCGGCTATTTTATTCGGTCAAACTCGTATTTCAGTTGTTTCGTAAGTCAGAGAGCTTTCAGCAAACTTTGATGGTTCAGTTTTCCAACTTGCCAACAATGTTTCATGTCGCCTTGTCCTGTACTGTTCAAAGTTCTTCTTCGGTACTAAGCTGAGTGACACGTGCTACTCGCCGACACCCTTACCGCAGTTCGGACGTATGCTATTCCCACTGCCACTAGTGCCATTCGAGGAGTACATGCTGATCGACGATCGGCCGACGCATCCCATGAGCTTTTTTCTGAAGCTCACTCTATCAGGTAATTGCGATTCAGAATCACTTCGCGCAGCTCTGTCGATCGCGCTGCAGCGCCACCCACTATTGCTGGCTACCATCGAGAAAGGAAAGAAAGACTCGCTTTACTGGACGAATGTTGAGCGAAAAGATGTCGAACTCAAGTGGTTTCCCTTCAATGACCCTATTCGGGCCGAACCTATTGATCTCTTCTCTGAGTGTGGCATGCGACTTTCTGCGAGACGACTCGAGTCAAAGACGGAGTTGGAATTGCAATTTCACCACTCATGTTGCGATGCGATCGGAGCACTGCAGTTCATTGAAGACTTGCTTGTGGCCTATGCCGCTGCAGTTGAAAACGCTCCCGAGCCAACTTTGTTCCGATCAATTGACGAGTATGATTTGCGTGATCGCGGTCGGTTCGGTCTGTCACAGTGGAAACTGATAAAAATGCTTCCCACACTAACAGTTGGGCTGTTGGGAGCACTACAGTTTCTCATGCGACAACCTGTGTCGATTGAGCCGATAGAGATCGAAGCTGCCACCGCCGAACTGCCGCATAGCTTTCCGACCTCGCACGGACAACAGTTTTCTGATTCTGAAACGGCGGGACTCTTGGCCGCAGCGCGCGATGTGGGGGCGACCGTCAATGATCTACTCGTCAGAGATCTCTTCTTGGCATTGGGAGAGTTTCGTAAAGCTAGAAAGCTTGGCGATGGAAGCGAATGGTTGCGAATATCGATCCCGATGAATCTTCGCACTCAACACTTCAAGAGGTCGTCTGCGGCCAATGTTGTTAGTATGGTTTTTCTCGATCGGCGCCCTCAGAGTTTCGACGATGGCCTGTCTTTGCTAAATACGATTGGGCACGAAATGCAAGAAATAAAACGAAAGAGGCTCGGATTAATATTCCCGCTGATGTTACAGTTCATGCGCTCGTTGCCTGGCGCGGTTACGCGCCTGCAACAAATGTCAGAGAAACAAGTCTGCAACGCCACGACTGTACTTAGCAATCTCGGGAAGCCGCTAAGGGATGTGCCGTTGCCACGAAGTGACGAGAAAATTGTGGCCGGTGAAATGACTTTGGAACGGATTGAGTTTCTTCCGCCTGTTCGGCCTTACACTTCTGCCGCCCTGGGAGTATCCACTTACGCAGGCAGATTAGACATTTCAATTCACTACGATTCACGTGCGATAACAGCTGCCAATGCCCGCGAACTTTTGGAAGTCTATGTTGAACGACTCCGCAATACAGCAAAGCAGATTTTACAGTAGCTCCCCATCAAATCCACGGCTCTTAATAGATCTTAGTAGAGTCCATTCTGCCGCAAATGTTCGTGGAGGATGTGGACCAGCTCTGCAACTGTGACTGGGTCGCGATGCAGGAATTCGTGGTTAGCTTCGACTTCTTTCTCGCTTTGGACGCCAATCAGGCGAGCACTATGAACGGGGACCACGCCATCAGAGGGTTCGCCGGTCAAGGTGTAGTGACCGTATCCAACGATCGAGTGGAGGGCCACTGCTGACGAATAGGGCAGCGTCAGTGTTGCATCCAATAAGGGATTCTGAGGTTCCAGCAAATCGATGCTCGTGGGAAAGTGGTCTTCCATTTGACCAAAGAAGAGATCTGGATTGTCGCGTACAAGCTGGCTATGTCGTTGCACAGATTGGGCCGACGGTTCTACTAGGGCCGAACCGATCCGCCCAATGGGTCGCCGTGCCAAAGGAGATCCCTCGTGGGGGGTTCCGATAAATACGACTCGCTTGACCGCGTTCGAAGGCTGAAAGAAAAAATCTCTAGCTAGGTAGCGGCGAGTTTCTGGTGTCGTTACGACATCCGCTAGCGGACGACAAGCAACGGCTTGCCAAAGCCGATCACCGCTGTTAGTAACTTGCAGTTTTGCGACTAACCCCCCCAAGCTATGCGCAATCAGAACTGTTTGCGAAAGTGCAGGGTCGCTATGGGTGGGATCGTACGTCTGCCGAAGCTCTTTCATCTGCCGGCGCAGAATGGCTGCACTTGTCAGAAAAGGCTCTCCAGTCGCATAGCGAAAGCCCCACCATTGGAAGTGGGCGTTCAACTCTGGTCGGGCACGCAGTTCGTTCACCACACCGACCCACGTTACAGGATCGCTGAGCAAACCGTGGATAAATACGACTGGTATTTTCCCTGGCTGATAGGGCTCGATCATGAATAGACCATCTCGGTCCCCCGCCGACCCTGGCCACAGGAAACTATCGAGCCACTGTCGATCTTCTCCTTGGGTGGCGTACACAAACGGGGCCGTAATATCGTATGCCAAAGGCACTTGGCTGCCCGCTACCACTGTGGTGCTCACTCGCAGTGGGTCGTGAAACTCGAGTTGATAGCCCGACTGAGAGTCGTCGGGCCGCAAAACGACAGTCGCCGCGAAGGTGCGCTTGTTCTGTGTGAAGGGAAGCGAAGCTGCGCCGTCACGAACAGCAACTAGTGGTACTCCTAGTCCACCATCTCGAAACGCTTGGGACACATTGGGTGAGGCATAGTTCCCGGCGGGCTCAAGTCGCTGAAACTGTTCCGGCCCCCAAGTAAACCCTTGGTAGGTGGTCGGTAATAAGTTCTTGCCGCAAACCGTGGAGATTGCAACGCCGCGACAGGGATCCCAACGCCCGTACTGCTGAGCGGTCACGAGCAACTTGGCGACTGCTGAGCGATGGAGTTCGGCAGAGCGAACGGAAGTCTTACCAGTCTTAGCAAGTTCCCGTTCTAGGACGGGCCAAGAGGAGGTTGCTGCCTGATAGTAAAAGTCAACGCAGTTGGGACAACCGGCTGCTTCAGATTGCATCGCCGCAGCGTAGCTTTCTTCAGCTACTGCCAACGACCAGTTTCCAATGCCATCGGGATCAGGAGCAGCGTAGCACGGCGGTTGCCAAACTGTTTTATTCCGAAAAACGGAGCAGCAGCCGACGTTTGCCACCAGGCAGACGACGAACAAGCTGCACCAAATCAGAGTATTGCGAAACGTGCCTTTCACAAGAGCGACGTCTCCTCCATGAGAGCGAGTGCCTAGCGGAAAATGGACCGCAGGTATTGGTAATGTGAAAATATACCACGCTGCAGAGCGTCTGGAGAGTTTGAAGGTCGAAGCAAGTCGCGCAGACTTCGAGAAAGCTGCTCAAGCGTCGGCACAACGCGAGCAATCAGAAGAGTTTAACACGAGCTGAGTGGTGTAGGCTTCCAGCCGTTGATACATCGCGATGACAGCCAAGGTGGCTGTCATACGACTTGTACGGAAGGCAGTTTTCAGAGAATAATGGCCTGCACACTTTTCGCCAATTAGTCACCACCATTTAACCCATAAAATTTGTATGGTATTCCCTCTCAGCGACGACAACTCGGATCGCACCACATTTCCGATCGTGAACATTACGCTGATCGTAATCAATGTGCTCGTGTTTGCGGTGTTTCAAGGAATGGGGAAGAACGAAAACTTCACACTTGCCTATGCCACGGTACCTGCAGAGATTACTTCGGGGCATGATGTGGTGACCGAAGACAAAATCGTGCAAATGAATACTCCCGTTGGTGTGCAGGAAGTACAGATGCCGGGGCTTCGGACCACTCCGATCCCTGTTTATCTGACACTACTTACGGCAATCTTCATGCACGGCGGCATAATGCATCTGGCGGGGAACATGTGGTTTCTGTGGATTTTTGGTGACAACATCGAACACGATCTCGGCAAGGTGCGTTACCTGGTTTTTTATCTCCTGTGCGGAGTATTGGCATCGCTGGCGCATGTGCTGGTGAGTGCGTCGGGACCAGCATCGCTGATTCCCTGCTTGGGCGCGTCAGGTGCGATTTCGGGTGTGATGGGGGCTTATCTTGTGTTGCATCCTCATCGCCAGGTGATGGTCCTGTTGTTTCGATTCGTGACCGACGTTCCGGGGTATGTTGCCGTAGGGATGTGGTTTGCCTTCCAGGTGATCAGTGGACTGGGGTTACTGGGTGGTGATCAACAAGGGGTCGCCTACGGTGCCCACATCGGCGGGTTCATCACCGGGGCGATATTGGCCGCACCCTTCAAGGCCAGCGTGGGAAGCAACTCGCGGGATTAACCATTAGCAGGCTTCGGCAACAGAGTTTGTAGGCTTCTGCCCTAAGTCATCTAATACTTTCCTATCAATTTCTCTGAAGAGATATCTCCACTTGGTTTGTTGCGCTGATAAAGAACTGCTGTGCAAGATTGAACTTCCCAAGGCCGAACCCAGATGTACGGTGAGCGGGTATTTAAGTATCGCAGCCCCACGACTTTGATCGCGCAAATCTGCTCAGCAGTGCCGGCAGAAAGATGATGTCGGCAAATAGGGCCGTGGATAGTGTCAGTGCTCCCATGGTGCCGAACAGTCGTGCGTCGCGGGCATCCGCCGTGACGGCAGTCAACATGCCGGCCACTAGCACGATCGTGGTCATGAGCAGCGCCGAGCCGACACCAGTAAACGCACGTTGGATCGCCTGACGATCATCCACATCGGCACCTCGTTCTCCCGCGAACCGTGTGAGAAAGTGTATCGTGTCGTCAACGGCAATGCCGATGCAGATTGTAAAAACGCAGACGGTGACGATCTCCAAATGCTGGCCTGCGATCACCAACATCGCGCCCGTCGCTACCAAGGGAAAGACGTTTGGTATGATGGAGATCAGACCGATGCGGATTGAGCCATAAACAATCGTAAGCACCAGCCAGATGATGATGCTGGCAGTTCCCAGGCTGGTGGCCAGATCCGTGACTATCCGGTAGATATTATGCCAGCGCCAAATAGCGCCACCACTTAGTTCCAGAGTGAAGTCCGGATACTTGTCTGAAAGCTCTCTCAGCGATTTTTCGATCCGTTCAAAGACCGGGCCGTACTTAGCGATGCCGATGTCCTTTACGCGGAATTGTACGGTTGCACTTCTGTTTTCCGGGGTGTAGAACGCGCGTTTCAATTCGGCGGGTAGAAGTTCCAGTAGCGTCATGCGTTCCGCCGGTTCACCCTCGCCGGGGAGAGCGGCCAACAGTTCCCGAACGCCCAATGGATGCCCGATTAGAGGTTCGGCAGCTAGCACGTCATTAACGTCCTCCAGTATTTTCAGCAACTGACTGTCCTCGACTGATCGCTTCCAAGTGATGTTTACGTAGGCAAACTCTAACCCTCCCATCGCGTCATCCAAATGCCTCAGGCCCTGGGCCGCTTCGCCGGAATCGCCTAGCAACCCGAAGCGTTTTTCATCAGGAGTGAGTTGGGAGCAGATGGCGACCAGCACTGCGGTCGACCCGATCGCAATCCATGCCACCTTTCGGTCGTTCTTCAGCACCCACGCGACGACTGGTCCAATCCGATTGAGCTGCCTGTCCACTAAGCTCTTGCCGAGCCCCACGTGAAGACGTCGCCCCAATGGTGAACGGCAACCCAGGGGCAGTACTGTCAAGACGCTTACCAGCGTACAGAATACTCCCATCACACAACAAAGGCCAAACTCACGCACGATCTGGTGATGGGCCCAAATCAAACTGGCGAAGCCGATCGCGGTCGTCAGACTCGTCAACACGCAGGCCATGCCCACTTTGGCCACACCACGACGCGTCGCCTCGCGGACATCGTGACCTGAGGCCCGCTGCGATCGAATCTCCACCATCATGTGCACGGCGTCAGTCAGCCCGACGAGACTGACCAATATCGGGACAATCACATCAGAAAAAGGGTTTTGCTCAAGATCGAAAAACCGCAAGAAACTCATTGTCCAGAAAACGCCCAATGCAGGTGCGACTGCGACGATCACCACTGCCGAGAACCCGCGGAATAGCACTAACGCAGAGACAATCATGATGCAGTAGCCTATCAACTGATACCGCCATGCGTCGCGGACGTGGTTCTGTCGCATCAAGAGATTCAATGGAGCCTGCCCGGTGACTTGAAACTTCAGGTCTGAGCCAGGCACCGTGCTGGCAGCCGCCGCGGCAGTTTCGCTCAAGTCGCTAGTACAGGCAGTATCGCTGGTGACAAAGAACCAGTCGAGATTCAGGTGCAGCAGCAATGTCTTGCCGTCACTGGAGATCAGTTGCCCAACGGCCAAGGGATTACCCAGCGTGCGTTCCCGCCCCAATTCCATTTGTCGCTCCGAGGCGTCAGATCGCGGCAGCGGCGATTCCGGCAGTCCAAACAGATTGAGTCCTGGGATGCTTTCGATCCACAGAATACTACGCACTTGCGGCAGGTCTTGCAGAGCATCGACCGCGGTACGAATCGCGGTGAGGCTTTCCTGCGTGAAAAAGTCGTGGCTGGTGACGACGATCGTGACGTCTCCCCCGCCGACGCGAAAGGGAGTGACGTCTGGTGGTGGCTGGTCGGATTCGAGAAGCGCGCCCGGCTCGGAAGCTACACTTTTCTGTTGCTGCTGAATTTCTGAAGAGGAGAACAGATTGGTGATCAGCGAGGGTTGAATGAATCCAATCAGCGATAAACTTGTCGCCAACACCAAAACTAGCAATTGCAGAATCGGACGATCTGCCCACCAGTAAAACAAACGAGTACTGAGCGAGGTTGCTTTCTGAGCCTCTTCCATGTTGCCCACTTAATCTGAAATCAGTTCTCTTCCGTGTTGTCTGCGAATAGCGCGAATGTGAGAGTCATAGTTTCTGGATTGTTCGACTTATAGCAGTGCTGAAAGCGAAACAATTCCCCTCAGTTGCTTTGTCATATTGTCATGTATTGTGCCGGAGATCGCTGGCATGGCTACATGATGTAGTATATTGATTCGCAAGGACTCTCGCTTTTTGCCAGTACTTTTAGAGCCGCCTCTGCGCCTCTTTTTCGATCTCACTCCGTTCGATCCGGCGGTCGTGGTCGTGGTCCATCTGTTTGAAACCAAATATACGAAAACTTTCGGGGACTTCGTCGTAGAGCACCAAGCCGTCACCGTCGCTGTCCATATCCGACAGAAACTCGTTGGTCAGTTTGTCGATGCGTTCCTGACGTTGCTGTTGGCTTTCGGCAGGTTCGTCAGATTCGTGCCGTACGACTATGCGGGGCTGGTCGCATGGCAGGGCCACATCGAAAAATGCCACTGCCATTTCCTGCCATGTTTGATCACCCCAGGTGACAAACTGATTAGGATCGGGATTAGTAGGATTGCCAGCCGAGTTGTCGAAGGTAACCTCCATTTCCAGGGCCGAGATGTCGTCCAACGGTATCGGCGAGGTAAAACCATAGAGATGCTGCCAATTAAAATCGTATTCTGGCACGCTCAAAAGCGTTTCCAGTCCGTTCTCTCGGCGAGCTTCCAGTCGAAACGACTTGCCGCGCAGATGCATGTGTGGCGTGGCACCCAGCAGGAGTGAGCCACTAGTGAACTGACGCATCTGAAGTCCCACCTTGTGTTCTTTGGCACCGGGAGGGATCTCGAAGTGGTGGTTCAGGGCCACACGCGTTGTCACTTCATGAGTGACGTCTTTTTCGTCAATAGTCCAAATGCCTACTTTGGTGGTGTCTTCCGTCTTGTGGCCATTAGGTGTGTAGTGCATTTGGAACACAAGTTTCGATCCGGCAGGCACTAAGCGAGCGTAACTAGGCGGCAATTCTACAGCTCGTTGTCCAGGCACGTAGCCTCCCAGCCAGCCTATGCCGTTGGAGCGCGTACCGTCGGGCTTTCGCACAAATACTATAGAGTGGTGTACGACGGAAGGATTGCCCGGCACGACTTGCGCTGCATGTATCCAGCGATCTTCCTTCCAACCAGGATCGACCACAAAGTATTGGTAGTCGACGATGCCCTCGGCTGGCACCTGAAACGGTTGCTGACGCATGGTGAATTGCTCGTCGGGGGGTGTCGACATCTGCCAACCCGCGGTCCATTTCGGAAGCGGCGGTAAATCCTTCGGATCGCCTTCCGGCATTCCTTGTGAAACCCATGCCGCCAAGGTCTTCAAATCCTCGGGAGGCATGTGCCGCGCACCGATAAACTTGCCGTACTCGGGAGCTGCATGCCAAGGCGGCATCCGTTTCTGTTCGATGACCTCTAACATCATCTCACCCCAACCGACCACCTCGTCGTAATCGGTCAGCGCAAAGGGCCCGATTTCACCCGGTCGATGGCACTCCACACAGTGCTGATTGAGAATGGGGGCAATATCGCGAGTGAAGGTAAGCGATTCGTCTCTCGCTTGCATCTTTGCAGCGGGCTCGATGAAAGTGATGAGACACCCGACCGTAATTGTCCTGGCAATGGGGACCTGTTCGCCGGAGACTAACGCTTCAATTGCATCTCGCAGATTGTGCTGGGTTGGTTTCCCTCGCGAAATGCCGGGTTCGTATTGGTCATCGATGCGGCCTTGGTAGCGGACCATGCCGGCCGCGTCGAGCACGATCACCTCCGGCGTGCGGGTAGCTCCCAAACGGCGGGCCAACGACTGGTCTTCGTCTTTGACAATGGGAAACGATATCTCTAAGTCTCTCATGTAGTTACGCACGTCTGCCGCCGAGTCCTGCGGATTGGAGTTGATACCGATCACGCGGACGCCCTGGGGGGCGAACTCGCCGCTCAGTTGGCTGAGTCGCTGGCCATAGAGCCGTGCCAACGGACATTCCGCTCCCAGAAAGCATACAACCTTCCACCTGCTGCCTTTGAGGTCCAGCGACTGGCCTTCAACGTCACGAACTGTGAACCAATCAATTCGTGCTGGACTGGTCGCGAAGGAGGGAACCTCCCCGATGAAGCATATAGAGAGTGTGAGAATCAGCTGCCAATTGATTCGAGACAAAACCTTGCTCCATTCCATCAATCAACTCCTCAAGCTTAGGTATTGTTCCCGCCCATCGAGCATGTCAAAGACGTTGGAAGTCTATCAAATGCACGTATCGCATGCTCCACTGGAAGGCAACCAGTCAACGCGCACTAAGCGATTCAACGTGGCTGAGTTGCTTAAGTTCAGGCAGTTTCTGCATGTCTGCTTGAAGAATACCAAAAACATGGGCTGTTGACATCTAGAGAATCTTCGTCGCGTCCTTTTCAGACTAAAAAATAGCAGGATCTAGACAGGTCGACACGGCTTTATGAAGAATCGGTTTCTCCAATTCCATGTTCTAGTTTTCGTATCGCATCAAGATTTCGTCGGGATCGAGACCCGCAATGCTTGAAAATTTCCCTTCGGCTATCGCGGCGCCTAATCGGGTCACCTGGCGGTAGTAGGAGTTCGAAGGGCGACGGCCCGTGTATTGCTGCGTCTGCTCCTGACAGAAGATATCGGCTGCATCGCGAACGATTTCGTCGCTTTGCCTTGCGCCGTAGAGCGCTGTGCAGAGCATTGTGATCAGGCTCTGGCAGCGGAGCGAAAGTTCTGCCATCCGGCATTGGCGGTCGGCAAGAGACAGTTGAAACTTGCTCATCGTGCTTGAGATTTCCAATGCCATGTCTTGCAGAGCGTTGCAGGCGAATTCTGCATGCTGGGCCAGTGCCGTTGGCATCGTGGGAAGTTGGCTCTTGGCCGTGGGTAACAGGCGTCGCGCCACGAGCCATTTCAAATAGGGAAACGCCACGCTCTTAAGCGCCCAGACGTGGGACGGGTTGAGTGGGTTGAGTTTTTTGATTCCAGCGGCGGCCAGGGCCTTGCCCACCGGTTCAAAATAAGTCTTTCCGTGGTGTTTAACGAGGGATTTGAAAAATGCCATACCAAGCACTTCCCCTTCTCCCTCGTAGATACAGGGGGCCAAGTACTCGTGAACATTGTCTCCCAGGAGGTGCCCATGGAGGAACGAGCGTCCGCCGTGGGTCTTCATGAACAGTTCGATCGCTGCGTGCTTTTGGGATTCGCTCCCAAAGATTTTGGCAATGATACATTCCATTTCACCTCGATAGCCGCGATCAATGAGTCCCGCGCACCAGGACACCAGGGCATCACAGGCCGTGATGAGTCCAGCCATCTGGGCGATACGCCGCTGCACAAGTTCGCGCTGGGCGATCGGGGCACTATAAGTAACACGGAAATTGGCCCAAGGAATCATACTGGCGAGCATGATACGCATCGTGCCAGCCGCATTGGCACAAAGCGCCACGCGACCCAGGTTCAAACCGTGGTAAGCGATGGTAAGTCCATCTCCTCGGGTAGGCTGGAGCAGGTTCGCGGCAGGGACTCGAAAGTTGTTGAAGATGATACCTTGATTGTAAGTTTGCTTGAGTGCCCACAGGCCATACTTGCGGAGTTGAAAGTGTTCGTTCTCTGTCTTGGGCAAATCAACGATGAGCACGGCGGGGCGATCCTCGATCAGGCAGACCAACCCGATGGTTCTTCCTGGCAGGACGTTGGTAATGAATAACTTTTCGCCGTTGACGACATAATCGTCTCCGTCGAGAACAGCCCGAGTACGCAATGCCGTGAGGTCGCTCCCGGCACATGGCTCAGTGAGGGCAAAAGCACTGAGTCGCGACCCGTCGGCCAAGCCCGGCAAGAAATATTGCTTTTGCTCGGGAGTGCCAAACGTCCGCACAGGATCCACCGCACCAATGCAACCGTGGACCGATGCCAGGCCAGCTATGGTAGGATCGGCCGTAGCCATGCGGGTGAGAAACGGTGCGAATTCGGCGAACGGGGTTCCCGACCCGCCGTACTCTTTGTCAACCAACAGACCCCAGTATCCGACCGAGGCAAGTTCTTGCATCACGTCTTCGGTAATTTTTCCATTGTCATCGAGCAGGGTGTTCGCAGCGCGATGTTGTCGCACCAATGCGACGGAAGCGTCCATCACTCGCTCGATGTCGGCACTGGGCTTGACGGGTGTGCTCTGAAACAATTCGACTGGCACACCGCGATCCCATACGGCTCGATGGGCAGGGGAATTGATCGTTTGGTATTGCGGTGCAAAGAGGGCCTCGACTTGATCGTCGGCTTTGTCGATAGCACCAGTGCGACGGGCCTCATCGGCACTCTTGCCACCGAGTTTCAACGCCGTTTCGGCGAATGATGCTTCGTGTTCAGTGTCGGGTTGAGTTTCGGGAGACATCTGCACTCCTTCACGTCTAGAATAAATCTTGGGATACATACATTCTACCTTGTGCCTGGGGTAAAGTAGAGGGATGATATGAGGGATAAATAGCTACGGGCCCTTGTTTCGCGTCTATTTGTCTTGTCTCATTTCCAATCACCAACCACTAGCCACTTACCACCCATGCACGATTCTCGAATTGATAAACTTGCCAATTTATTGCTCGATCACAGTTGTTCTCTCAAATCAGGAGAACATATTCTGATCGAAGCGTTTGACTTGCCGGAGCCGAATCTGGTGACAGCCTTAGTGGAAGGTGCTGCTGAACGAGGGGCTGTGCCATTGGTGAGTTGGAAAAACAACGCTGTGTTGCGAGCTCTCTACCGCACGGCGACCGAGGCGAGCATGAAAGCAGCAGCCGAGTTTGAAGGTGCGCGAATGAAGTCGGTGCAGGCATATATCGGTATTCGTGGCGCTTACAACAGCAGCCAATTTGCAGATGTGCCGCACGAGCGGATGGATCTGTTTCAACAGCATTGGTGGAAACAAGTCCACGGAGCAGTTCGCGTCCCTGATACGAAGTGGGTAGTGCTTCGTTACCCAACCGATTCCTTTGCTCAAGCAGCGAATATGAGCACCTCAGCGTTCGAGGATTTCTTCTTTGAAGTCTGCACCGCTGATTACGTGGCGATGGGCAAGGCTCAGGAGCCGTTGGTTGCTCGAATGGAAGCAGCCGATCGGGTGCGCATTTTGTCGCCAGGCACTGAGTTGGAATTCTCGATCAAAGATATCCCCGTCATCCCGTGCAACGGCGAACGGAATATCCCCGATGGAGAAGTTTTTACTGCGCCAGTCCGTGACAGTATCAATGGTGTAATTCGATTCAATACCCAGTCACGCTATCAAGGGACAGTATTTAGCGACATTGAATTCGAGTTTAAGAATGGCAAAATCGTCCGGGCTGAGTCGAGTGATAATGAGCGAATCAACGCAATTCTCGACTCAGACGAAGGGGCCCGTTATTGCGGGGAGTGGTCTCTCGGGACCAACAATCGCGTGCGTCTTCCGATGCTCGATACGCTCTTCGACGAGAAGATCGGTGGGAGTTTTCACCTCACTCCGGGGCAGGCTTACGAAGAGGCCGATAATGGCAACAATAGCCGCATTCACTGGGACCTGGTTCTCATCCAACGCGAGGATTACGGAGGTGGAGAAATCTGGTTTGATGACGAACTGATCCGTAAGGACGGTCATTTTGTGCCGGAGGATCTGAGGGAACTTAACGTAGGGCTCTAAATAGATTCGTAGTCGAGTCTCTCCGCGACTCGAGTTTACTGCGATGCTGTCACAATGTCAGTCTCAAAGAGTCGGACCTACAAATCGTGAAAAGTTTCACGAAGCGTGGCTTGTGAAAACTTTCACAAGTGTTTTAACCCACTTTACAACTAGCGGTCGGGTATCCAGCGATGCTAAACTGATACTATTAGCCAACCTTTCAGTTAGCAACTGATTGGTGGATCAATACTTCTCTTCTATTCACTAATGTCGGTTGCTGACTTAGTAGGTGCTTCGGAGCATTAAACCATGTGCGAAATCACTGCCCGCGATTGCATGACCACTAGATTGGTCACACTCAGTCCTGAGATGGATGTTCTCAAAGCCGTAGAGCTACTGCTCAAGAATCGAATTTCCGGCGCACCCGTGGTCGATGCCTTAGGCAACTATCTGGGAGTCTTTTCTGAGAAGTGCAGTATGCAGGTCCTCTTGGATGCAGCCTACGAACAACTGCCCAGCAATGAAGTGCGGATGTTTATGAACACCGATGCTATGACTATTGAATCCGATACTCAACTTCTCTCGATGGCACAGGTATTTTTACTGACGAATTATCGGCGGTTGCCTGTGCTAGAGGATGGGGTCCTGATCGGTCAAGTAAGTCGCCGAGATGTGATGCGAGAAGCACTCGGTGAACTCCGTAAACAAGGTGTGACCCAGGACACCGGATCAACGCTCCTCTATTTGAGTGCCGTTGTGGAACGTAGCGACGCCCCGCTGGTTTGAAATTGTAGTGTAGGCAGTGCCTGCCATTCTAAATGCGAAGCATACCAAATTTGCTTCGTGGGCGGTGCTCATCGTATTCTATGGTGCTAGCATTGCTGGCCTTGCCATATTTGGCTGTTTGGGGCTATAACCGTCGCTAGTTTGATAATTATCGATTCAATCGCCAAACGGATTTTCGCGAGGAAATACTATGAGTTCCGATCACCTCCCCTTTGCACAAGTTTCTGACGAAGCCATTGCCCAACGTGCCTACGAAATCTGGGAGTCGAGGGGTTGTCCCCACGGTGACGGCTCAGCCGACTGGGAAACGGCCAAGAAGCAACTTCTGGCCGAGCAGCGCCCCGGCGGTGGGCCGATCCGGTGGCTGATAGCCCGGCTACGCAACCGCGCAGCGATGTAAGAGTTGCGCTAAGGGTGAATCAATCGCCCAGCTATCACAGCCAAGATTTCGTCGGCGACCAGTCGTTTCGATCCGGCGACCTGCTTGAGTACGGTACCCGTGGGATCGAGGATTTCAACTTCGTTGTCCAACGAGTCCATCGCACTGACGCTGTTGGAGACGATTAAGTCGCAATGCTTGCGTTCAAGCTTGGCGAGTGCCCGGAGGCGATGATCTTCACTCTCAAGAGCAAAGCCGACGACCCAGCGAGTCCCTTTTTCAGCACCAAGCGTGGCGACGATGTCGTCGGTTTCGATTAGGTGCAATTCCAGTGGCTGCCCCGTCTTCGCGATTTTACTCTGCTCGACATGCACAGGGCGGTAGTCGCAAGGAGCAGCAGCACCGATCAAGCCGTCGCTTGAGTTGAACTCCTCGCGGCAAACTGCAAGCATCTCTTCGGTCGAAACGACTGGAACCACTCGCGCGGACGATGGGTATTCCACTTCAACGGGTCCGCTGACAACTGTCACGTCATGCCCCAGCGCCAAGGCTGCCTCGGCCAGTGCAGCGCCCATGCGCCCACTTGAGGCGTTGGTCAAATACCGTACAGGGTCGAAATACTGGCGAGTGGGGCCGGAAGTGATGAGTATTCGTGCGATGAGTAATGGCCTCTAGACTTGGAGCAGTTTTCTAACGGCAGCGGCAATCTCTTGAGGTTCGGCCATGCGGCCCATGCCTTGCTGCCTACAACTGAGCCAACCTTCATTTGGGCCAACCAAATGAAATCCGTCGGTGCGAAGTTGTTCGACGTTCCGCTGCACGACGGGTTTTTCCCACATTTCGCAATTCATGGCGGGGGCTAAAACGATGGGGCGCGTGAAGCTTACTAGCAGCGTACTCAATAGGTCGTCAGCCAGACCATGTGCTGCCTGTGCCAGAAGGTGGGCCGTTGCAGGAGCCACGCAGAGTAGCTCCGCCTGTCGAGCGAGTTCAATATGTGCGCCCAGCGGATGATCGTGGCGATCGAAGGTTCGCGTCAGAACCCTCCGACCCGTGAGTGCCTGAAAGGTGGCAGGACCGACGAACTTCTCCGCGGCGCGAGTCATGACCACAGTCACGCCTATTCCAGTTTGCACGAGATCGCTTACCAACGCGGCCGTCTTGTATGCAGCAATGCCGCCCGACACGCCGACTACAATTTCGTGTGCCATGCTCAGGTTGCCCGCCTGTTCGATCCGAGGAAACTGCTAGAGGCTAGAGAGATCCAATTCAGGAGGTGCACCAATTGTGGCATCCTCACCAGTGATCTTCACTTGACTTGACGCATCGAGGTAAATTTTATCCTGCAAGATTTCCTGCACGACGATTTCCATTTTGTCTTTGGATTGAAAATCGACCAAAGGTCGCGCGCCGGCATTGATGGCGGCGAGTCGCTTTTGGATAAGAGTAGACAATTTGAACCGGCCACCGACTTTATTTACAATCTGTTCTTCCTTCAAGGCATCAATCATCGAGAATTCCTTCGTTCTGCAATATGGTGACTATTTCTTCCACCGCTTGCGAAACGGTGTCGTTGACTACTTGAAACTTATAGCGACTGGCGAGCGCGATCTCCCGACGGGCCACTTCCAGCCGACGCTCAATGTCAGCGGCAGTCTCGGTGGCTCGGGATCGCAGTCGGCGTTCCAATTCCTCGATCGTCGAGGGTTGGATGAAAATGGTAAGGGCATTCTGGAACTGACGCAGGACCTCTTCAGCCCCCGCCACGTCAATCTCTAAGAGTACCCATTTTCCTGCTGCGAGACTAGGCCTCACCGCACTCCACAGCGTCCCATACCAGTGTCCCCGGCCAAAAACCTCGGCTGTTTCCAAAAAGTCGCCTGCCTCGCGGCGTTGGGCAAATTGCTCGGAAGACAGAAAGTAGTAGTCGACGCCGTCCTGTTCACCAGAACGGGGCTCGCGAGTGGTCGCAGAGATGCTCGGAACGAGTCGGCCAGCGAGGCGATCAAGTACCTGCTTCACCACGGTGGATTTGCCGACACCCGATGGGCCGGAGATGACGACGAGTTTTCCGGGCAGGTCGGATTTTCCGAGAGCAGTGGTCATTGGACGTTCTGGATTTGCTCCCGAATACGTTCCAACGCGGTCTTGATTTCGACGATTTGTTGCGAGATGAGGGCGTCGTTGGCTTTTGAACCAATCGTATTGGTTTCGCGACCCATTTCCTGGCAGATGAATTCCATCTTACGTCCGGCACTTTCGGGCAATTTCTGAGCCTCGCCAAACTGCTGGAGATGACTCCGCAGTCGGACGATTTCTTCCGAGATATCGGCCCGATCGGTGTACAACGCAACTTCACGGACCAGATCGGTCGGTTCGAGCGTTACATTGAGCGAAGAAAGCGCTTCATTTACACGATCTTGGATGCGTTTGCGATAACTCTCACCCACCAGAGGAGCCTGCTTTTCGATCACCTCAAGGCAAGCGGCCACCGTGTTGCATTGATCGTTCAAGTCGACGGCCAGGGCTTCTCCCTCGGCGGTACGCATCTTGGTAAGCTGCTCAATTGCGCCACGCAGTGCAGGCTCTACAAGTGGCCATAAACCGGCAGCATCCAGAGACTCGGTTGAAAGCTCTTCGACAACTCCGGGCAACGAAGCCAAGGGTTCCAACCGAATCATTTCGTCCAAGTTGCGTTTGGCAGCGACTTCCTGCAATTGATCGACGTATTGATGCAATACACGAGTATTTAGCCGAAAGTCTTCAGCGCTGGCCAAATGGCGAATGCGGAGATTGCAGCTCACTGTGCCGCGCTTCACTGTTTCACGCAGGGCCGACTCAATGAGCGATTCAAGCGAACTGTACCCTTCGGTTGTGCGGATGTTGAGCTTGAAGTAGCGATTGTTAACAGTACGAAGTTCGACCGCGATGGCATAGCCACCGCGTTGCTGAATCACTTCACCGAAGCCGGTCATGCTCAAGAGAGCCAAGGATTTACCTCAATTAAGGGTGTTATAAATCGGCGACGATTATAGCAAATTAGGGTTCAGTAAAGCCGGAAAATCTACTCGGACTCGTCCGACGAGTCGGTTTTCCCATCGCTGACCGGGGTTTCCTCAGTCGATGCCGTCTCTTCGAGATCGGCGGCCGAGTCTTCACCAACCGCAGTATTTTCTTCACTGTCCACTCCAGGCAGCAAGGGACCTGAGCTTTCAGCAGGAGCGCCAAGGTTCAATCGACTCTCGCCACTGGAAGAGGCGAACTTCGTAGCAGCTATGCAGAGCAAGATCCACACCGCCGCCGCGACTATGGTGACGCGTGTGAAGATGTCGCCCGCTTTGGCACCAAACGCGCTCGACCCCCCCATGCCACCCAGAGCACCGGCCAATCCTCCCCCGCGGCCCCGTTGCACGAGAACCAGCAAAATCAAGAAGATGGCGACTAGGGCCAACAAGATTTGAAAGACCACCTGAAAGGCGGCGAACATGGGAATAATCACTGTGAAAGCTCCGTCTCAAATTACGAAGTGAGTTAGTAGGTTAAAACTGGCAGTGCGTTTAGTGCCTTTGCTTACGACTTTGCAACCGTTGCGCCGGCAGCCGCAATAGCGAGGAAATCGTCAGCCTTGAGGCTTGCCCCGCCAATCAGAGCCCCGTCCACGTTGGGTTGCGAAAGGAGTTGCTCAGCGTTGTCGGGTTTAACGCTGCCACCGTAGAGGATACGAATCTTGCTAGCAATCTCCGCATTGTAGCGGGAAGTGAGTTGATTGCGAAGGTCGGCATGGACCTCTTCAGCCTGCTCGGTAGTGGCAACTTTGCCAGTGCCGATGGCCCAGACCGGTTCATAGGCAATAACGGTGGAGATAATCTGCTCGGCTGAGACATTGGCAAGCGACCCCTCAAATTGACGACGAATTACTTCGGAGGTCTTGCCGGCCTCTCGCTCTTCGAGCAATTCACCGACACACACGATTGGTCGCAGCTCTGCCTTCAAGGCTGCGAGGGTTTTCTTGTTCACATCCTGGTCGGTCTCGCCAAGAATGTGTCGACGTTCACTGTGGCCCAGGATCACGTATTGCACTCCCAAGTCACAGAGCATGGACGTGCTGGTCTCGCCAGTGAAAGCTCCATTGGCTTCCGGGTAGACGTTCTGCGCCCCCAAACCAACCGCAGCGTCTCCGATGGCATCGCGTACCAAAGATAAATAGACAGTCGGGGGACACACCAATAGCTCTGTTCCTTCCGCTTCGCCGGCACGGCTAGCAATTGCGCTGGCAAGTTGGCGCGCTCCGCTCGTATCGGTATTCATCTTCCAGTTGCCGGCAATAAGAGGGGTGCGCATTGTCGCAGTCTCCTGTAAAGCAAAGTCGAATCGGTTAGGGCCGAACAACGAGTTTTCGGCCCGGGAGAGAGAAACTGCTGCTCCCCTCTTCAAGGTAGCCCCTCAGTTTAGCCGATAGGCTCGGTCTGCGCATAGGAGCCAAGCAAAGTCAGCCTCAGGGCCCGTTTTTCTAGGGCGGCAAGTGCCCGGCGGGCTCGCAGTTGTGAGGCATGACCCTGGAATTCGACGAAGAAGAGATAGCTGCCTCGCTGACCTGGGAGGGGGAATGATTCTATCCAGGTCATGTTGAGTTTCTGTCGTTTGAAGATACCCATCGCATCGGCCAAGGCACCGGGCTGGTGGTCGATCTCAAAAACAACCGCAGTCTTATCGTTGCCGGTCTTCTTGGCACTCTCCTTCCCGATTACCGCGAAGCGAGTCACGTTATCACTGTTGTCCTCGATGCCATGGGACAAGACGGCAATCTCGTGGTTGACCCCTGCCTGCTCGCTGGCAATAGCTGCCGAGCCTGATTCCTCAGCGGCCTTGCGGGCCGCTTCGGCTGAACTGGAAACCTCGATGAGTTGGGCATCGGGCAGATGTTGACTGAGCCAGTTCCGACATTGCGAAAGAGGTTGTCGCTTGCTGTAAACCCGCACGACACTACTGCGACTACAATTGGCAAGCAGACAGTGGCGAATCCGCAGGGGGACTTCGCCACAGATCTGAATAGGGGATCGAGCCAGACACTCCAAGGCATCGGCGACGCGGCCGTCGGTGGAATTTTCAATTGGAACCAGGCCGAAATTGGCATGCCCACGCTCCACTTCCTCAAACACAGCCGCGATGGTGGCGACGGGAACGAGTTCGGCACTTTGGCCAAACCGCTCGATAGCGGCGAGATGGCTGTAAGTGAATTCTGGGCCCAAATAGGCGACTCTAGTGACCTGGGAGGCCGCCTGAGTGCCACTGAGGATTTCACGGAATACTGAGCGGACGGAATCGGCGCTAAGCGGGCCCTTGTCGGAATGTCCTAACGTGACCACGTGCTCCAAGGATTCACGCAAGTCGGCGCTTTCTGTCGGCGTGGTCCTCTTACGCTGAATGGCCAACTCGGCGCGTCGATTGATGAGTTCCAGAATCTCCTGATCTAGCTTGTCGATCTGACGCTGCGCAGGAGCTTTCACCCCGCTTGAGGTAGTTTTTCCGGGCCGTTTACTTTTCTTCTTTTTAGCCATCGCTCAAGTATGGGTATCATTAATCAGTACGCCAAGCCAAAGGCTCAGGGAAGCAAAGTCTGCCAATCTGGCATTGAGCTGGAATCACTCAAAGCAAGCTTACCGCGCTAAACTCTGCCATTCTGACAGATACAAATCCATTTCTGTCAATTTGCCAGCCAAGTGAGCTATGCATAAATGCTTACAAGATAAGGATTTACGGGTTTTTAAGAGTGGCACTCCTATCGGCATGGTCTTTGCTTTCCTTCCTGCAAGGTAATTCTGCGCATCGGTGGAAGTACTCACTTGCATACAAAATTTGGGCTGTTGATTTGAATTCAGCAATCCCTAAACCTAACAAACTAGGTTCATAACCAGGAGCATAAAATGGCTAGCGAAAAAATCATTGGTATCGATCTTGGCACGACCAACTCGGTCGTCGCGGTGATGGAGGGTAAAGAAGCAAAGGTGATTCCCAATCCTGAAGGGAACCGCCTCACACCCAGCGTAGTGGCTTTTACAGACAAAGGGGAAGTCCTCGTCGGAGAGCCTGCGCGTCGCCAAGCTGTCACCAACCCCACTAAGACTGTGTATTCGATCAAGCGGTTCATGGGCCGTCGGCACGACGAAGTCGCGTCCGAAGAGAAAATGGTGCCCTACGAAATCGTGGGTGGTCCGCAGGACTATGTGAAGATCAAGGCAGGCGATCAGGAGTTCACTCCCCCAGAAATCTCAGCCAAGACCCTGCGTAAACTCAAAGAGTCTGCTGAAGCATATCTCGGTCACACCGTGAACAAGGCAGTGATCACCGTGCCGGCATATTTTAACGATGCCCAACGCCAGGCGACCAAGGACGCAGGTCAGATTGCCGGTCTTGAAGTTGCCCGCATTATCAACGAGCCGACTGCGGCGTCGTTGGCATATGGCCTGGACAGCAAGGCCCACGAAAAGATTTGCGTGTTCGATCTGGGTGGAGGTACGTTTGACGTTTCGATTCTCGAAGTGGCCGACGGCGTATTTCGCGTTATAGCCACAAATGGTGATACCCACTTGGGTGGCGACGATTTCGACGAAGCGCTCATTAACCACGTAGCTGACCAATTCAAGAAAGAGCAAGGCATCGACCTCCGCAAGGATACGATGGCCCTCCAACGATTACAGGAAGCCTGCGAAAAGGCGAAGAAGGAGCTTAGCTCGGCGCACTCTACCGACATCAATCTGCCGTTTATCACTGCGGATGCCAGCGGCCCTAAGCATTTGCAATTAAATATCACTCGCGCCGACTTTGAAAAATTGGTCGACGACCTGATCGAGCGTGTACGTGGTCCCGTACTTCAGGCAATGAAAGATGCCAAAATGCAGCCCAGCGACATCGACGAGGTGGTGCTGGTCGGTGGATCGACCCGAATTCCTAAGGTGCAGGAAGTTGTGAAAGAAATCTTTGGCAAAGACCCACACAAGGGGGTCAATCCAGATGAAGTGGTCGCGATCGGTGCCGCGATTCAGGGTGGCGTGCTCAGTGGCGAGGTGCAGGACATCCTGCTCTTGGACGTAACGCCCCTCTCGCTTGGCATCGAGACCCTCGGTGGCGTGATGACCAAGTTGGTCGAGCGAAACACCACGATCCCCGCTGAGCGGAAGCAGGTGTTCAGCACGGCCGACGATAACCAGACTGCAGTCACAGTTCGTGTGTTTCAAGGTGAGCGCGAGATGTGTGCTGACAACCGACTCTTGGGACAATTCAATCTCGAGGGCATCCCCCCTGCCCCGCGTGGAGTGCCGCAGATTGAGGTGAAATTCGACCTTGATGCCAACGGTATTCTCAATGTCGCTGCTAAGGATCTTGGCACCGGCACGGAGCAGACTGTGCGAATTGAGCAGTCCAGCGGCTTGAGCGAGGAAGAAATCGAGCGGATGAAGACCGACGCTTCGGCTCACGCGGCAGATGACAAGAAGAAACGTGAATTGGTCGAAGCCCGCAACGAAGCCGAATCGCGTTGCTACCAGCTTGAAAAGCTGATCAAGGAGCAAGGTGACAAGCTCAAGGACTCTGACAAGCAGTCGCTCGAGGCGGCTATTACCAAGGTCCGCGAAGCGGCAAAGGGCGAAGATTCCGCGGCTATCAAGGCGGCTGTCGGTGAGCTTGAAGCAGCGTCTCACGCGATGAGCGAAGCGCTGTACAAGGCAACCACCGCCGCAGGCGAGTCCGATTCAGCGGATGGCGCGAGTGCCGAGTCCGATTCTTCAGACTCCGCAGACGATGACGCGATTGACGCAGAGTTTGAAGTGAAGAGTTAAGCACAATAGCCCCTCCGGACGAAATACAATTGCGATTTACTGTCCGGAGGGATTTTACTTAATCGGAAGTTAAAGTTTTGCTCTCTGCTGCGCTCGTACTCCGCATCGCGGCTATCAATTATTATTCCGCAATCAGATTTCACCATTCCGCATTTGATTTATATGGCATTTCGTTTTGACAAACTTACGATCAAGGCCCAAGAGGCCGTTCAACGGGCGCAAGAGCTTGCGGCCGATGCGGGGAATCCGCAGCTTGAGCCAATTCATTTGCTTTCCGCTCTGCTCGAAGAGCAGGATGGGGTCGTGAGGCCTCTCTTGGATCGAATTGGTGCGAATCAGGGACAACTCACAAAGATTGTCGATGCTGAGCTTGGGCATCTGCCGAAGGCATCTGGTGGTGCCCCTCCACAGATTGGCTCTACGACGAGCAAGATTCTCGAAGCGGCCCAGGGGCAAGCCAATGCAATGCAGGACGACTTCGTCTCGACCGAGCATTTGCTATTGGCGTTGGCCCATGAAAAATCTCCGGCCCAAGATGTTCTGAAGCTCAATGGCGTCGACGATCAGGATATTCTCAAGGCGCTGCGTGAGGTGCGCGGTTCAGCACGAGTAACCGACCCCAGCCCCGAGGCGAAGTTTCAGGCTCTGGAGAAATATGGTATCGACTTGGTCGAGCGAGCCGATCAGGGGAAGCTTGATCCGGTAATTGGCCGGGACCAGGAGATTCGTCGAGTGATCCAGGTGCTTTCGCGTCGCACGAAGAATAATCCCGTGTTGATTGGTGAGCCAGGCGTCGGCAAAACGGCCATTGCCGAGGGACTCGCACTGCGGATCGTGCAGAGCGACGTGCCACAGAGCCTGAAAAACAAGCGCGTGGTCGCGCTCGATATGGGGGCGTTGATTGCCGGGACAAAATTCCGTGGCGAATTCGAGGAGCGACTCAAGGCGGTACTTCGCGAGGTCCAGGATGCTGGCGGAAATGTCATTCTGTTTATTGATGAACTTCACACGGTTGTTGGTGCCGGGGCGGCCGAAGGGGGCAATGACGCAGCAAACCTGCTTAAGCCGGCGCTCGCACGCGGTGAGCTTCGCTGCATTGGGGCAACGACGCTTGATGAGTACCGCAAGTACATTGAAAAAGACGCAGCCCTTGAACGACGTTTCCAACCTGTATTTGTCGGAGAACCGAACGTTGAAGACACAATCGCCATCTTGCGTGGTTTAAAACCACGTTACGAAGCCCATCATAAGGGGGTGCGGATCAAAGACTCTGCTCTGGTGGCTGCGGCGGAACTGTCACATCGATATATTGCTGATCGCTTTCTGCCTGACAAGGCCATCGACTTGATGGACGAGGCCACCAGCCGCTTGGCAATGGAGCTTGAGAGTGTCCCCACCGAGATTGACGAGCTCCAACGAAAACTGATGCAGCTTGAGTTGGCGGCAAGGCAATTGGCCGAGGAGACCGAGGAACACGCGAAACAGCGGCTAGCCGAAGTCAATGAGGACATGGCCCAGATCAAGAAACAATTGGCTAACCTGCGCGAGCAGTGGGAGAGCGAAAAGCTTGGCGTAGGGGATGTGCAGCAGGTCCGCGAGAAGCTGCTCGATGCCACGCATCGGGGTGAGCAACTCTCGGCCACGATCAAGGACAAACAATCGGCAGGCGAGCCGGTAGGGGAAGATCTCTACCAATCTCTCTACGAACTCGATGTACAGCGAAAGCAGCTTACCAAACAGTTGGAAGAAATCGAGCAGAGACAAACTTCCAGTTCAGAAGAGGGTGCCACCAAGCCAGAAGGCACGCGGCGTCTCCTGCGACAGGAGGTTGGCCCCGATGAAATCGCCGAAGTGGTAAGCGCTTGGACCGGCGTGCCAGTTTCTCGAATGATGGAAACTGAGCGGGCCAAACTACTCGTGCTGGAAGAACGATTGCATCAACGAGTCGTTGGACAAGATCAAGCGGTCGTGGCCGTGGCGAATGCGGTACGTCGCAGCCGGAGCGGGCTGCAGGATCCCAATCGCCCGATCGGTTCGTTTCTGTTCTGCGGACCAACGGGTGTCGGCAAGACCGAGCTTTGCAAAGCTCTGGCCGAGACGCTCTTTGACGACGAAAATTCGATGGTCCGCATCGACATGAGCGAGTTCATGGAGAAACATACCGTCAGCAGGCTTATCGGTGCTCCTCCCGGATACATCGGCTACGAAGAAGGGGGAAAGCTCACCGAGGCAGTTCGTCGGAGACCTTATTCGGTTGTCCTTTTGGACGAAATTGAAAAAGCGCACAACGATGTGTTTAATATCTTGTTGCAGGTGCTCGACGACGGTCGGCTCACGGACAATCACGGACATACGGTTGATTTTACGAACACTATCATCGTAATGACTTCTAACGTAGGTAGCCAACTCATTCAGCAAATCACCTCCGAAGGAGGTTCACAGGAAGAGATGCGCCAGGCACTGAGTGAGACACTCAAGGCGCGATTCCTGCCGGAGTTTCTTAACCGCATCGACGAGACGATTGTGTTCCAACCACTCAATCGAAGTCAGGTCGCGCAAATCGTCGAATTACAAATAGAAAAACTGGCTGAACTCTTGAACAAGCGGGGATTGAACCTGGTTGTTACCGAAGCGGCTCGCAACCACATTGCGGCGGAAGGGTACGATCCCCTATTCGGTGCTCGACCCGTAAAGCGGGTGATCCAGCAATCGATCCAGAATCCGCTAGCCACGGAACTCTTGAAAGGAGATTATCCTGAGGATTCGACAATCGTGGTTGACTTCGCAGACGATGAATTCACCTTCGCCAAGAAGTCGTAGACCGGAACAGCGCACGACTTGTTCCAGCCATCCGTTTCAGAATCCTAACGTCCCGCCTCGACGAGTTCCCATTCAACAATCAGTTTCTCGGCACCCGGTGACATCTCGCGAAGTTTGCGGACGATTTCGAGCTTCTCGGATTGCGTCGCCTTGGCAAGTTTGCCTTTTAGCTGGGCCAACTTATGATAGCGCTTACGGCGACGGCGTAGTTCTCTTTGACGTTCACTGGCTCCCACGAAAATCTCCTTGCGAAAGGTCACCTTGTCAGCAAATGGGTACGACTGGCTAAGTAGAGCTTGGCAATAAGCCACCTCTAGCCTATCTTTTGTACTGGAGACGGCTCACGGCGTCAACGTGGCGAATATTCCCGTTTCGGTCGGGTGGCAGAGTGGTCGAATGCACCGGTCTTGAAAACCGGCGTGCCTCCGGGTACCGTGGGTTCGAATCCCACCCCGACCGCTCGGTTTTTGCAATTACATTGGAAACCCCAAAGCTTTCCACTTTTCCAGTACCGTTTTGCCCCTCATTTCTACACAATTCGGTCCTTGACTGCTTCGTCTTGAGCCTGCAGTTGGCGTCGGAGGCTTTCTAGATTTGGTCTGCAGGTAATGCTTTAAAGCCACAGTGGTGCTATTTCCGATCTATGAACAAACTACCTGGATCGGAAAATCGTTGGCCAGCTCCGTCTCACGGGTGGCTCGAAGATTGTGAAACAGCTTCGGCCACGGAGTCAGCCCCTGCCCCTTCAATGATCTTCTCAAACTGGGTTCATAGGTTTCGATTGTCGTGCCCTAGGCAATGTCTGCCCATGATGATCGAGAAGGCCACATGATAGCAGAGCCAACTCTTGCCCACCTTACCTCATTCCTTTGAGTTTATGGGAGAGCATGAATTCTAGACTGGTGTCAAGATTTTGAGTACGTTCCTTCAAAGGAGGCGGATATTGGGAAGTCGCCACCGGTAATTCACCGGCACTGTGGCTAATTCCGTGCGATGGATTCTTGCGGGTGACATGATCCGCTGTAAGAATGAGTGGATGGTCCGAAGAGTATTCCTTTTGCGAAACGAATTCATCTGTCATGGCCGCCGAGATTCCGAGATACCGATACCGAGTTGATCGGGCCGACATTCTGATTTGGGTGGACACACTCTGGCTAGCCTTTGCTAAAGAGAATGGGGCCACGGAATTGACTGAGGAAAATGTCCTCGGGCGATCTCTGTGGGACTTCGTCGGGGGCGACGATGTTTGCACTCTGTATCAGCAAGCGCATTCTCGAGTCCGATCAAGCAACAAACCAGTCGTGCTGCCGTTCCGTTGTGATTCTCCCACGCTGATACGTCACATGCGAATGATCATCCATCCGGAGGAGGGCGGACAAGTACTCTACGAGAGCCTACTTACTAAGACCGAGTCGCAGCCCTATCTTGGTATCCTCGACAAGTCACGACCACGCTCTAATAGGATTCTGACTCTGTGCAGTTGTTGCAAGCGAGCCTTGCTTGAGCCGGTAGGGTGGTTGGCTGCGGAGGAAGTCTCTGCCAAACTAAAGGTCTTAGATGCCGAGAGATTTCCTAATTTGCGTGAGATGGTCTGCCCCAAGTGTGCCGAGTCCTTTGCACATGGCTCGGAAAATGGCAACGCAGCCTGAGAGTGCCTAGATAACTTATCACCACACTCTGACAATATTCTTCCGAATATTCCCCCAGGTGTGCTTGAGATTCGGCACGTGGGGAGAAATA
Source organism: Bythopirellula polymerisocia (assembly GCF_007860015.1). Classification (GTDB taxonomy): domain Bacteria; phylum Planctomycetota; class Planctomycetia; order Pirellulales; family Lacipirellulaceae; genus Bythopirellula; species Bythopirellula polymerisocia. The sequence continues at coordinate 233,064 of NZ_SJPS01000004.1, read as the reverse complement.
TCGGCTATCCGCAGTCGCGAGGGGCTGGGTACGAGATGAAAACCTAACCACTTCGGCCTCAATGATTCCGACCGGATAATTTTCCTCATCGTTGCTAAATCGTTAGTAGAACACACCAGGACAAGAACCCCCATTGGTCACGAAAGAGGCTACCGGGCAGTTCCTACTCGCTTTGGGCTTGCGATAATCCGGGTATTTTTCACTGAAATGAGCTTTTTTTAGCAAGGTTCGAAATTCAAGGCACTTAGTTAGCTAAAAATCACTAAATTTGATTGACAGCGTGGTGGAAATGCCATTACCATGACGCGTGGAAGCGGTTTCAATTCTTTTCAAAGCTATCTGTTTTCTTTGCGATATTCGTCGGAATCAGTCTTTTTTTTGCATCTAGGTTTTTACCACTAACAAAGAATGGGTTGAACTAATGAAACAGCAAATCTTTTGTGCCCTGCTATTGGCCATAGGCCTTACGGCCAGTGTTGCGCAGGCAAATCTATTGGTCGACGGAAGCTTTGAGGCAGCCACGGGTGGCGGCATCACGAGCAATAGTCCCTGGGTGCTCTCCGCAAACAAACCCAATAATTTCGACTTCTCGACACAATTCCAAACTGCCGGCTTTTCCAGTAGTGATGGTCTCACAGGCATTTGGTACAAGTCTTTCACCGGTTTAGGTAATGGGAGCAATCTAACTGGCGATTCGATTCTGATTCAAAGCGTTGCCGCTCCACAAGACGGCAACTATATCTTGACTTTTGACGCTGCCCGCGAAGCAAACTTTCTAGCGAACGAGTGGTATGTTGCCATCGTTTCAAATACTCCTGGAGGTGGATTGCAGGACACCGTAGACTTGTTGACAGCACCAATCCCCCCCGGCAGTTTTGGCTCGGCGGTCACTCCGTTTGCTCTGTCATTGAATGGTGTCCAGACTGGAAATACTATGAGCGTGTTTGCCGTGATGACCGGTGGACGCAACGCGGGTGTGAATCCTCAGTCTGCTTTCTTGGATAATTTCAACCTGACGATGGTACCCGAACCCACTTCACTGGTATTGATGGGTATCTGTGGCTTGGGTCTCTTGATTCGTCGACGATAGAGTTCCATTTTTTGGTTCGATTCATCGTGGGCCTCCCGGTTCCATAGAACTGGGTGGCCCACTTTGCTTTTCCTCCTGATCGTCCTCTATGGCTTAGCAGCGTTTGAGCCTTTGAAGTTGCCTAGAGAACTATAATTCTTGAGTACCTGAATAGTTGTCAATTTTGGCAGCGGTAAAGCTAGGGTTTGCACTACATTCCTCGCGATGTGCCACCACTTCCGCCTCTTGAACGAAGCCCGCCTGCTAGCCAAGCAGTTCAAGGCAACCATTGCCGACGATCAACTCGCGTTGCCCTTCGGAGACTTTTACCCACTCAACCAAGTTCCCGTGATTCGCATAGATGATTTAGGCGAGCGCGAGATAGTTCTAATGGAGTGGGGGCTGCTGCCTTTCTGGTGGAGGCCGTCTGGCAAGCAAACTTCCCGCAAAGCCTATCAGCGGAAATGCTTCAACGCCCGGGGAGAGACTATCGACACGAAACCAACTTTCCGGGCAGCGTTCAAGAGTCGCCGGTGTCTCATTCCTGCCACTGAGTTCATGGAGAAGGGCCACTATTTCCACCTGCCTGAAAATGAGCTATTCGCATTTGCTGGATTGTGGGAACACTGGCAGTGGGACGGTGAGACTGTCGAGAGCTGCACGATAGTCACCACCACGCCGAATGCTGAAGTGCAAGAGGTTGGGCACCACAGAATGCCTGTCGCGCTGACCAAGGATAACGATTTGGAATCTTGGCTCGACTCCGAGATTGTGGAACGTGAAGCTTTGGAGAGACTTTTGCTGCCATCAGCCGATGGGACGTTTCAAACTAGGAAAACCCCTGAATAGGAAGGGTGGTACTTGTACTGGTACCTCCGAAGCGCGGAGGGGTGGAGGCGGAATCCAAAATCCGCCCCGAGATATATCAGTCGCTCTCGATCAAGCCCAGGATCGTAGCCCTAGTCTCTTCCGAAATCTTGTCCCAGGCATCGATCACGATCTCTAGACCAGGATCGAATCGAGCAGTTTCTGCCCCAACTGCTTCGTTTTGAGCATACAGCGCGCCCACAGATTGCAGTTTATCCGCAGTATCAGCGGGGAGATGCGAATACCACCCCGACCGCACGATGGAATCGCAGTCTGAATCAGCGCGGTGTAGCTACCGCTTTGCAACCGAAGACTTGCTTGCTTCTTCGTGAAGTTTCTTGGCGCGCTTCGCATCCGCAAGGCGTTTTTGGCGGGGAGCGTCGGCTTGCTGGATGGCACATTGAGGATGAATGCCTGACGGGGAATAGGAACTCTTGCCGCAGATCGGGCAAACTTTTCCGGTGGGATTCGTGTGAAGAGGAAGGGGCTTGGTAGTATTCTCCATGTTTGCACATCTTTCTTCGCACGTCACACTTGTGAACGTGCAATCCGCTTCGCGACTTGCCAGTCGGCGCGGAAAAAATAAAGCCGCCCGGGGGCTATCAGCCTCCGGACGGCCGAGAATTTTTGTGCCAAAAAGGTTTTGGCAGCACCGCCTGAGTCTTAGGCTAAGACCTTGACGTTTTCTGCACGCGCCCCCTTCGGGCCCTGTCCTTCCGTGTACTCTACTTTTTGTCCCTCACGGAGGCTCTCATAGCCTTCGCCCTCGACGGCGGAACTGTGGAAGAAGATATCTCCCCGCTCTCCCTCGATGAATCCAAAACCCTTTTCAGTCAACTTCTTAATAGTACCTTGCGACACTTCGCATCACTCCTTGCACGCAGAACGAAATAGTACCCGACCGATGCGCCGTGCAGTACACATACGGTCCAGCTATTGTCGCTCCACAGTAGAGCGACCCATGGCGAAAAGCAAGCTGAACCAACATCGGAACAACCTTGAAAACACAACCTGCATATTGATGCCGGTCTATCACAAGGCCGAGTTAAGAAGAACGCTAGCGAAAAGAGTCGTTCGTTGGCATATCACCAAAAAAAGACATTCCCCCAGCAAAGCCTCTCGCGTCGCCTTTGCTTTCCTTTTACTAGCTTCCATTGTAGCGTGTTTGGTGACCGGAAGTTGAAGAATCCTCCCCGGAGTAGCAAAATAAGTTGAAAATTGACCCCATAATACCCGTTATTTCTTCGATCTCGAACCTTGATTGTCTGATCTATATGGGTTCAAAGGTCGGATCTCATTCCTGTTTTGGTGACTCAACCTTTGACAATTATGATTGCGGCTTAGCAGTGGTTCCTAGACCATGAAGCACCCGATACAATGAATGTCTACGAGATAAAACTTTCCCGCGATGAATTCATGTTTGTCTCGAACAAGAACCCAGGATAAATGGATGGCAAAAAACCAAAACACGTTTGAAAAAATGCGTCGAGAAGTTGAAAAGAAGCGCAAGAACGATGAAAAGCGGGAGCGCCGCCGTAAGAAGAAAGAGGGGATTCTGGAGGTCAAGCCTCACGACCTCGACTCGACTGCCGAAGAACCAGATGCGGACGAATGACGTGCTTTTTGCCTAGCTGTGGCTTTCAGCCCTCGTTCTAAGAGACGGCGGCTGGAAGCAATCGGTAAATAGGGCTAAACCCTCCATTGACTACTAGCCTGATTGTGGTACACTTACGCTGCCGATAGTTATGAAGGCGCGAGACCGGGATGGTACCATCCGTCACCGGATCATTCAAAATCGACTGTAGCGGTCACTCGGGCGAGCTCATTATTGCCGCCCTAGTATCTTGCTGGCGACCGCGACTGATTTTCTTGCTCCTGGGGCTCCAGTAGAGCTGTGCAGATTTTGCTTGAGAGAGATGAATCTGCGCCGCCGGCCTCCCACTTACTGAATTGTTTTGCACAGGGAAATACTGCGTAAACATATCCGTCAGTGGTCGAGCGAATCCCGCACCACCGACCTCGGCACGAAGGTCGTTGGGCATAATCCATTTTGGTCGAGCGTATTTGCCGACAGTGTTTCTGTCCTTGCGCTCGATCTGTATACTCTGAAAGAGAGAACTGTTTGATGAAATTTGACCAATTAGGCTTGTCCGAGTCTCTGTTGCGCGCAACTCGCGCCGAAGGCTACGAGACGGCCACCCCCATTCAAGCACAGGCTATACCGACGGTCCTGGAGGGACACGACCTGATGGGCTGCGCCCAAACAGGTACAGGTAAGACAGCAGCGTTTGCGATGCCGACGTTGCACACGTTGTCTGAAGGGAACCAACGCACCAAGCTCCGCACGCGACCGATTCGCGCATTGGTGCTTGTACCCACACGTGAGCTGGCCGTGCAGGTCACTGCGAGTTTTGCCAAGTACGGCAAATTCACCCAACTGCGATCCACAACCATTTATGGTGGCGTGAACCAAAATCCCCAGGTCCGAGCACTGCAGAAGGGTGTTGATATCGTGGTCGCCACACCAGGTCGATTGCTAGACCTGATGAATCAAGGCCATGTTGATTTGAAACATGTCGAGGTATTGATTCTCGATGAAGCAGACCAGATGCTCGACATGGGATTCCTGCCAGACCTGACTCGGATTGTCTCAGCAGTACCGAAAGATCGCCAGACGCTAATGTTTTCTGCAACGATGCCAGATGCGATTCGACGACTGGCCGGGCAGTGGCTGAATGATCCAAAACACGTACAGGTCTCGCCGAATTCTTCACCGGTCGATACTGTGAAGCAGTCCGTCTTCTTGGTCAATACTCAGCACAAACCACAATTGCTGACGCACTATCTGCAAAACACGGCATGGGAGCGGACGCTGGTTTTTGCTCGCACAAAACATGGTGCAGATAAAATCGTGAAGCACTTGCTGCGTGCGGGGATACGCGCCGCAGCGATTCACGGCAACAAGAGCCAAAACGCCCGCGCTCGTACGCTGGAGCAATTCAAATCGCAACGCCCACCGGTCCTGGTCGCCACCGACATCGCAGCTCGTGGGCTCGATGTTGATGCGGTCACGCATGTGATAAACTATGAATTGCCTGAGGTCCCTGAGATTTACGTACATCGAATTGGCCGCACTGGCCGCGCAGGTGCAAGCGGCATTGCCACCTCGTTCTGTGGCGGCGAAGAGCGTGGTCGATTGCGACAAATTGAGCGACTCACTCGTCGTTCGATCAACATAGAAAAGACTCAACCCGAGTATGCCTTGCCAGAGAAGTCAACTTCCCAATCAAACGGTGATTCGTCACGCCCGAGACGTTCTTCTGGAAGACCCCAATCCGGCAAGAAAAATCAGTCCGCATCGAGTCGCCCCAAATTTGCAAAGTCCGGGGCACAGAAGACTGAAGCTCAGGTTAGCGTGAATAAGCCTCGTCGCCCTAAGCGTCGTCCTCGGCGTGTTACGACGGGCAAGTAAAGCAGGTCGAAACGAGCAGTAGTCCGGAAAGCCGTGCGTATTGCCGGCCTACCGCTCGTTCGCCTCTGCGCAGTATCAGCATTCATCCGCGCTCAATTCTGAAGTGGCTCGCTCTTTGATTGCGGTGATGTTTAAGATATCCTGGCATCATTGCAATTCACTTTTCGCAGGCGAGCACATGACACGAAATTCGCGGATCGGACTGGTTCTGTTTTTTCTCTACCTGCTGCTCTACGGCGGGTTTGTGTTGCTTAATACCTTCTGGCCCTCCACGATGGATTCCACTCCTTTTGCAGGTGTGAATCTAGCAATTTGGTATGGTTTTGGATTGATCCTGGCAGCGTTTGTGTTGGCACTCGTCTATGGTTTTCTCTGTAGAACTGCGGAGGATGAACGGTGATTTACACACCTTCCTTTCTGGCGGTGGCCATTTTCTTTTTGTTTGTCGGGATCACGCTTGGGCTCAGTTTCTATCTTGGTGGTCGAGCGAAATCCTCCGCCGGTTATTTTGCAGCACATGGGCAGATACCCTGGTTCGTGAACGGCGTCGCTTTTGCGGGGGATTACCTCTCGGCCGCGTCCTTTCTTGGTATCTGTGGGATGATCGCCTTTCATGGCTATGATGGGTTTCTTTATTCCATCGGTTACCTCGCAGGTTGGGTTGTCGCACTCTTTGTCGTTGCCGAGCCTATGAAACGACTGGGAAAGTTCACTTTCGCTGATGCGCTGAATTCTCGCTTTGATTCTCCTGGGATTAAACTCGCAGTGGGTTTGAGTACGCTCGCTGTGAGCGTATTTTATCTGATCCCGCAGATGGTAGGTGCCGGCGTATTGGTGCAACCATTGTTGGGCCTTCCCCATTGGGCGGGTGTACTCATCGTTGGCGCGGTGGTCATTATCATCGTTGTTACTGCCGGCATGGTTTCGACCACCTGGGTGCAATTCCTCAAGGGGTCGCTCTTGGTGATTTTCAGTGCTGTGCTGACGGTGATGATTCTCCAACGTGGATTTGAGGTCGATCCCAGTACCCCCGAGGCACAGACAGTAACAATCACGCCCGACGGGAGTGAAATCATCAATGGGCTACCAAAAGGCAAAGGGCCTGGCGAAGCATCTCTTCGGCCTGTCGGCACTGTTTCCCAACTGCCCGATGGCAAGACACGTACAGGCCCCCTGGGACTGATTGAATTCTTCAGCACCTTGCAGAAGAGCGAAGTTGTGCTCTGGACGAGTTCGAAAACGACTGCAAAAGACGGCTCAGTGACAACCACCTACTCGCCTAAACAAACACCTGGTAGCCAGATATTGCGTCCTGGCGAACATCCAAAGTTTAAGGGAATCCGTGGGGACCAGTTTTCCGAGAAGCTGAACTTTCTTTCGCTAATGCTCGCCCTCTTTTGCGGCACGGCGTCGTTGCCACATATTCTTATTCGCTACTACACAGTCAAGAATGAAGCCGCCGCTCGCAAGAGCACCATCGTCGGTATTGGCTGCATCGGATTCTTCTACGTCTTGACGCTCTACATGGGCTTGGGAGCGATGACCAGCGGGGCGATGGACGTGACCAACAGCAATATGGCTGCTCCGCTTTTGGCAAAAAGCATGAGCGAATTGCTGTTTGCCATCATTTCAGCTATCGCCTTTACTACGGTACTTGGCACCGTGAGTGGATTAATTCTGGCATCTGCGGGGGCAGTTGCTCATGACTTGGTAGGTTGTTTCTCTGGCATTAAGCTTACTGACCACGAACAAGTGCGGATCGCTAAGATCACTTCGGTCATCGTCGGGGCAATTGCCATCGTGCTGGGCATCTTGTTCGAGAAGCTCAATGTAAGTTATTTGGTCGGCTGGGCGTTCAGTGTCGCCGCCTCGGCCAATTTGCCCTCGCTGGTGATGCTGCTGTTCTGGAAGGGCGTCACTAAGCAGGGAATTATTGCCGCCGTGGTCGTGGGCATGACTAGTTCACTTGGCTGGATTCTGCTGAGCGCTGACACATATTCTGCGGTTTATGGCCTGCCAGCGGAAAACGCCCTGGTGCCTTTTAGCCAACCAGGGATCGTTACAATTCCGCTGGGGTTTGCTACTTTGGTTGTGGTATCCCTGCTATCGCGAAACAAACAATAAGCCGAGCGGGAGGCGTTGGCCCAACGCTGGAACAAGTAACGGCCTACATTTCTTTGGAACGAAATAATCGTCAGGGTTTCGTCTCGGTCTCCCCCTTCACCTCGGATTCCACGGCTCGATCATTGAACAGGAAAGCAAAAAGCAACATCACTACGCCGGCCATTGCGGCGGGGGCGATCCAGAAGCTTCCCCAATCGGTCACCGGCGGATCACCTGCAGTTGTATACTTAGCCACCAATCGGCCCACGACCTGAGCTCCAATACCCAGGCCGAGTCCCTGAGTCACTAGCACCAACAATCCTTGAGCCTGCCCACGGATCTCTTTAGAACATTTCTTGTCCGTGTAGATGAACCCGGTCACGAAGAAGAAGTCGTAGCAGATCCCATGAAGCAAGATGCCTAATAGAACCATCCATTTGATATTGTCTTCATCCGCTGCGGCAAACAGTCCGTAGCGGGCAACCCAGGCTGCCATGCCCACCAAGAGCATCCATTTCACGCCGAGTCGGCGGAAGAATAGCGGCATTGAAAGCATGAACACTATTTCCGAAATCTGGCCGAAGGACATCGTGAAGGCGACATTCTCGAAGCCTACTTTGGAGGCAAACACGGGTGCATAAGCATAGTAAGCGGCCAGGGGGATGCAGATTAGAAACGAACCGACAATAAACACTACGAAGGGCCATTCTTTGAGAAGTTGCAATGCGTCGACCCCAAAGATCTCACCGATGGAAACTTTCTTACCCGCCGCTGGAGGAGGAGTATGTGGCAATGTTAAGCTGAAACCTGCCAATGCAATACTGGCGATTCCCGTCACATAGAACTGCACTGCTTTTTCATCACCTACCAGCCATTTGCTCACGACCCAATTCGCGGCAATCCAGCCGATCGTGCCAAATACGCGAATCAAAGGAAAGTCTCTTTCTTGATCCTCGATGTTGTGAAACGCCAACGTATTGGTAAGTCCTAAAGTCGGCATGTATGCCAACATATGAACCATCAACAATGCTATCATTGCACCTGGGCCAATTTCTGCTGCGGCGGGCACGGCAAACATTGCCAGTCCTCCGATCAAATGCATGGCAGCGAGCACCCGTTCGGTGGCAAAGAATCGATCCGCGATCATCCCCAGAAATACGGGCGAGATTATTGCGGCAATAGGCCCGACCGTGTAGGCCCAGGATACCTGATCAAACATGCCGTGGGCCGTCATGTAGTTTCCGACCGTCACATACCAGGCCCCCCAGATGAAAAACTGGAGGAACATCATAATCGAAAGTTGCGTTCGGACACTCGTCACGGCAAAAACTCCTGGAAAGAGGATTAGTAGGATCGTTGAACAGTCTCTTGCAATCCCTTGCACAACTTGCAGCAGTCGTGCGATGACTCGTTATATTCCCCAGAAAAGTTACCAACACTGGGGCGGTCATGCCAGTACAAATCGCTAGGATTCTCTGCGCGGGTCTGCTCACAAAGTGCTTATGTTGCGGCGACTAAATGCCTCTAGCCCCGCAATCCAACCAACGAATCCTATGCCCATAAGTGTCAGCATATCAGCCCAGGGAACTTTACCTGTAGCTAGAATACTAGCGGGGCGATAGTAGCTAAGCACACCCAGCGGACTCAAAAACTCGATTTCTGGCAAGAACTGAATCAGAAAGTTGAGCAGGAATGAAGCTAACAGCAGACCAAAGACTGTTGCCATCGCTCTGCCGCGAACATTACTCAGTGCAGAGACCATCAGTGCCACGCCTCCGATGGCAAAATAAACGCAATACAGATTGCCTATCACCACGAGTGGCATTCGAAGTGAGCGGTCCCCTTGAGATGGAGCGAATACCCCTGCCGTCCAATACCCAGCAAATAACATTCCGCAGAGCCATGCGCCTGCCACAAGCCAGACAATGGATTCGCTCACATAGAGTCTTCGGCGAGATATGGGCCAACTCAAGAGTACGTCGATAGTTCCTCGATCGATTTCGCCAGCCGGCAGTCGCGTGCAGTAGACGATCTCATGAGCCCAAAGCAAAGTTAAGACTGTCGGATGAACCCATACGATTGCCCGCAAGGTCTCTGCATTGATGTTCCCGCCAAAGTCATTACCAAGCAGGGCTTGGATAAACGTGCGTACGAAAGGCAAGGTCGTCAAGAACTGATTAAGCCCCTTTTCGAGTTGAGGGAGCAGCATCGTGAGCAACATCCCCACCACAAAGAGGGCGATTCCAAACGCCAAATGCAACGCCCAAGTTTCAAATAGTGTTTTTCGCAAAATGCCTTTGATCACTTGCCAGGCTCCTTTGCCTCGTAGAATCGACGGAACAAGCTTTCCAGGCTGGGAGGACTTACTGACAAATCTTCCAAAGGTTGCTCAGCCGCCCACTCGACCAACTGCGGCGTTGTTCCTGTTAGCACACAACGGCAGACTGCGCCGTTGCACTCTTCAAGCTGAAGGAACGAAGGGAGCTGAGTCCGCGCGGCATCGTCAGGTTCACGATATCTGAGCACAACAGCGCGATGAACCCGTTTGCGTAGAGTGTCCATAGATTCATCAGCAATGATTCTTCCGCCGCGGACGATGGCCACCCGGTTGCATAGAAGTTCCACCTCACTTAGCGTATGACTAGAAAAGAAGACCGTGGCACCGGTCGCAGTCAATTCACGCAAACAGCGATACAATTCGTCGCACATCAGAGGATCGAGCCCCGAAGTCGGCTCATCAAGGATCAGTAGTTGCGGCTCGTGGACAAGCGCGAGAATAATCCCCAACTTTTGCCGCATTCCCCGTGACATCTTTCTCGCGGGGACATTTTCATCTAACTGGAATCGATCGAGAAGTTGCTGTCCTCGAATGGATAGATCTTTTCCTCGAATTGAACTTAGGATGCTGAGGGCCCTTTTGCCGGTGAACCAGGGATAGAGGCGCAAGTCGCCGGGTAGATAACCAAGGCTCTCTTTGATAGTGGCACTGTGGCTCCAACAATCCTGGCCGAAAATCCGCGCAGTCCCTTGGTGTGGCTTAAGTAGACCCAGCAGAATTCGAATCGTGGTGGTCTTGCCGGCTCCGTTTGGTCCAAGAAAACCAAATATTTCTCCCTGAGGCACGCAGAGGTCGACCTCAGTGATGCCCGTTCGATTGCCATAGTTCAGCGAAAGTTGCTCTGTTGCTATGACGTTCACTAGAAGTACTCAGGATCAAGTTGACCAAGAACGAATACCGTAAATCCGATTCGACTCACAAACCGCGATTAACTCTCGACTATAACAGATACATTGAAATAATTCGCCTAAGTTAACGTCGAGCGATTTCTTGCAGAAAAACTACAGCCAAACTTAATAATTGCTTAAAAGTCTCTTGCGAAATGCACTAGTTTTAGCTTTTACCCACTCTGTAGAATGAACGCAGATTCGAGTCGAAAACATTTAGTCTTGTTGATAGTGAACCAAGATACCCAAACGAGGAGAGCAGAGGATGTTCAAGTACACTTGTTCGGTGGTGACTTTTCTTGCGGTGTTATTTACAACCTTGAATCCTTCCCTAGCGGAGGAATCTGCCCTGCATTGGCCTGGTTTTCGCGGACCTGAGTTTACGGGCGTGGCACCCAAGGGCAATCCACCTACGACTTGGAGCGAAGAAGAAAACGTCCGCTGGAAGGTTGCGATTCCTGGTCAGGGAAGCGGTTCGCCGACCGTATGGGGAGATCGCATTTATCTCCAAACCGCGATAAAAACCGACCGAACGGCCGACACAACCGGGGAGACTGCGGTCATAAACATTGATTCACAATTTCAGCTGGTTGGCAACGAGCGGTATTCGCTGCTTGCCCAAGCCGAAACGCCCCAAGAAACCGAGCGACCACGCGGTGAAGTTCCACGTGGTGGGGAGCGTCGACGCCGAGGGGGTTTCGGCGGTCGCGGTGGGGGATTTGGGCGGGCAGAAGTGCCAACCAACTACTACCAATTTGTCGTCATGTGCTTGGATCGCAATACAGGCGAAGTGGTCTGGCAACAAACGGCTTGCGAAGCGGTTCCTCACGAAGGGCATCATGGCACGGCCAGCTTTGCCTCGCCAACACCGGTGACCGATGGAAAGAATTTATATGTATCATTCGGGTCGCGTGGAATCTATTCCTACACCATGGATGGCAAACTACGCTGGCACAAAGACCTCGGCAAAATGAGTATACGCAATGTCTTTGGCGAGGGATCTTCTCCGGCCCTCTACAAGGATACCCTGATCGTCAATTGGGACCACGAGGGTCAATCCTTCATCACCGCGTTAGATGCCAACACGGGCGAGAGCAAATGGAAGGTTGAACGCGATGAGGAAACCACTTGGCTTACTCCCCTCATTGTCGAACACGATGGAAAGGTGCAAGTCATCGTCAACGGCATGAATCGTGCTCGTGGTTACGACCTCGCCAATGGCGAGATCATTTGGGAGTGTGGCGGACAGGCAATGGGAGCTGTACCTACGGCGGTTGCCTATGGTGACCTTGTGTTCTGCATGACCGGCCATCGTGGCGCAGCATTGTATGCCATTCCTCTAGGCTCCAAGGGAGACATCACCGACAGCGACCAGATCGCTTGGCACCTAGATCGTGACACTCCCTATGTTCCTTCGCCGTTGATCTACGGTGACCACCTCTATTTCACGAAATCCAACAACGCGATCCTCTCCTGTTACAACGCGGAGACGGGCGAAGTAATCTACCGGGGCAAGCGGCTTCCGGAGATGGATTCGATCTATGCGTCACCGGTCGCAGCTGCGAATAGGATTTACTTTGCCGGACGCAATGGTGCGACGACGGTTGTCAAACACGGCCCCGAATTCGAGGTCTTGGCCACCAACATGCTTGACGAGCCCATCGATGCCACTCCGGCAATAGTCGGCAACGAGATGATCATTCGCACTTCGGGGCATCTTTACTCAATTGCGGAGTGACACAATCCTCACATGAGTCACCAAGGGTGGAACCAACTGGCCGCACAGTTTGAAGAATCAGTCTGTGATATCACCGCCAGCAGTGGGGAGCAACTTGAAGAGTTGGTGGAAGCGGTTCACCCAACGCGACGGCAGACGCTGGTCGATGCGGGATGTGGCATCGGGTCTTTCGCTAAACGGTTTGGGCCTCAATTTGGAAAGGTCATCGCCTTTGATTTTGCCTCGGCGATGGTCCGCCGGGCTCGTAGGCGCTGCCGAGAGCTGACTCAGGCGACTTGGCAAACCTTGCCGCTAGAGGATGCTGGAGCAAAACTCGGTGAAGTCGGCCATCTGGTTGCCTGTCTGAATGTGATCACTTCTCCTCGTGCTTTGATGCGTACAGGCCAGTGGAATAGTTTGGTGCAACTGGTGCGTCCGGGAGGACATCTGCTTGTGGTGGTACCTTCGTTGGAATCGGCGCGCCATGTGGCCGAGCAAGATGCCGAGGCGTTTGGCGGAACATTGGAAGCCGAGAATGATCTTATCCGTCGTTGTGACACAGAGCAAAAACATTACACCCGTCAAGAACTCCGCCGGGCTCTTGTGTCACGAGGAATGAGGTTTTTCGCACTTCGGCGAATACACTATCCCTGGGACGACGATGGTCTGGATTCGACTTCGGCCAAGACTCCCTGGGACTGGGTGTGCCTGGCGAAAAAGCCGCTGGCGGCTTAGCGGGGTTAATCTCGGTAGGCTTTGTGACATTGTTGACAGCTTTTGCCGAGGATATCCATTTGTTTAGCGACAAAACTTGCGTCACTTGCTTCGAGCGCCTGCTCTAATTCTTGGGCCGTGTTCTCCGCGGTGGCAAACCATTCGACAAAACGATCATCTGATTGCTGCTCGAGGGTAAGTTGACGTGCAGCCTCGTGCAAGCCTTCGCGCACTAGCAAAGCCTCTTGACGAGCTGTGATATCCGGGTGGTCGGGGAGCGGCTGCCAAGAAGTCTGCTGGAGGAGTTTGAGATTGTCGCTTGCCCGATCGATTTGGGCCATCGCCGCGGTAAGGGAATCAACTTGGGCTACCTCGACTAGCGCAGGCAGTAGTGCGTCCTTAGTCGGGGGTTGGTATTTTTCAACGTCTCGCCAAAGTCCAGCATAATCACTGCTAGTGCCAGATTTTTTGAGAATGTCGAGAGCCCCATTAGGATCTACGGCCCCTTCTGCAAGACACGCGACCGCCGCTGCAGCGGGGCCCCGATGTTTGCCGTGGTGGCAATGGATGTAGATCGGTCCCTCGACGGTACGCACAAGTTGGGCCAGCGCCTGTCCGGCTTCCTCCGGAACGCCGTCGTAGCCAATGGGGATATGCACGTACCGCAGGCCATGATGGCGAGCAGCCACCACTTGCGGCTTAGCACCATCGACACTCACCACTGTTCGGACTCCCAACTCGGCCAGCTCGGCAAACGCCATATCCTCGAGGGGCTCGCCGCCCACGTAGATGCGCTGCGAAAGCTGCTGTAAGTTGTGCAGATGGGGGAACCGTGCGACGTTGATGTGCGAAGTGGCTTGTGTGGGAATAGCTGATTCGCCAGCAAGAGAAAAACTAACCGGGCAGGTCACCAAAACGGCGACCAATATCATCTGCATCAGAAGCAGTACTGAGGATTGTCGGGAGCGTGCTTTCATGCTGCATTAGTCAATAGAAATCGAATATGAGACAACCGAATGCTTCACAAGCTTGTGAATCAGTTATACATTTGCCCTTTGCCAACTGCTGGGAACGCATCGATAATGTGCCGGACGTTGGGATGCCTTTGGCCGTCAGGCCAGACAACTTCTACTACGTCGAACCGGCTGGCATAGTCGAGTAAACCGTGGCCCTTCAAGAAAGCGAGGGCAGCATTCGTGAGTCTTCGCTGCCGATTTGAATCGACCGCTTCCGCCGGTTGGGTGTTGTCGTCGCGGCGACGGGTTTTTACTTCTACGAAAACGACCGTCTCGCACTCACCGGAGTAGTCGACGGCAATGATATCGATCTCGCCGTAGCGTTTGCGGAGACGGGTCGTGACAATGCGATAGCCTACACGCTTGAGAAATCGTGCCGCAGCTAATTCACCTCGCTCGCCAAAATTCTTGGGTGCCGAGGATGGGAATGGAAACGGCAACCAGGAAAGTAGCGAAGTCATGGGACTATTTCCCGACTTTGGCCCGATCGGTACGACGTTCCTTGAGGCGGACGGCCTTGCCAGAACGTTCGCGGAGGAAGTAAAGCTTAGCCCGACGCACCACGCCGCTTCGCTTGACTTCCACCTTGGCAATCCGCGGGGAGTGGACAGGGAACTTGCGTTCTACCCCTTGGCTGTCGACGATCCTCCGGACGGTAAACATCTCTTTAGAACCAGTGCCACTGCGGGCGATCACCACGCCGGTGAACACCTGGATCCGCTCCTTATCCCCTTCGAGGATACGGGTATGCACGTCTACCGTGTCGCCAATCTCGAACTGAGGAACGTCTTCCTTGAGGCTCGATTGTTCGACTAATTTGATGATGTCTTGGCTCATGATTCATTCCTTGTATTTTAGCGGTTAGCACGTAGCTATTATCACTTAGCCGTCAGTTTCTGGCTAACTGCTAAAAGCCTGTGGCAAATAGCTTCCAATTCTCAGTTCTCTGCGGTCCGGTCGAGTAAATCGGGACGCCGCGATTTGGTCCGTTCTCTGCTGTTCTGTTCTCGCCAGGCTGCTATCTGGGGATGGTCTCCACTGAGGAGAATCTCCGGTACTTGGTGGCCACGATACTCTCGCGGCCTTGTGTATTGACTATGCTCAAGCAGCCGATTGCCGGTGGAAAAGGAATCCACATGGCTCGACTCCTCGTCTCCCAACACGCCGGGCACAAGGCGGATAACAGTATCGATCACTGCCATCGCCGCCACTTCCCCGCCATTGAGGACAAAGTCGCCGATCGACAACTCCTCTGGCTGTAAAATATCGCAAACTCGCTGGTCAAAACCCTCATAGCGTCCGCACAAGAGCACCAATCGCTCGTGCTTGGCCAGTCGCTCGACCACTTGCTGATTTAACGTTTCCCCCTGAGGGGTAAGCATGATCAGCTTCCCTGGGCTTGTTCCCAGAGTTTGTACACCTTCAACCGCTTCAACCGTTGGCTCGGGTTTAATCACCATCCCGGGCCCGCCGCCAAAGGGGCGATCGTCGACACATTGGTGCTTGTCGCGACTCCAGTCTCTCAGGTTGTGCAGATGAATCTGCACTAGGTTTCGTTCGATGGCTAGCTTTAACAAGCTCTGCGTCATGTATCCGGAAAACATCTCCGGAAACAGCGTCAGCACATCGAATCGCATTTAGTTTTGGTGAATGGTGAGTAAGTGAGTAGGTGAAAAGTACATTTCCACTTAGTCACCTACTCACTTACTCACCCCTTTACTCTGCTGCTGCAGTTTCCTCGGCAGCTGCATCAGTGGGTTGCTCTTCAGCGGAGGCTTCGGCCGCCGGTTCCGCTGGAGCAGCTTCCGCAGTTGGAGCTTCTTCAGCGGCTGCTTCCACAGGGGCCGGTTCTTCCTCTTTTTTCTTAGGAAGTGAAGCAGGCGCGCCCGGATCAGGAACAACCTTGGGCTGAGCCTTATTAGCCAAGGCTTCCTGTTGTTGGGCCAAGTGGGTTCCGTCTTTGCCATACTTCTTGATCAGCACAGCAACCTTCTCGGTTGGCTGGGCACCCACACCTAGCCAATAGGCGATCCGCTCTCCATTAAGGATAGCGCGGGCATCGGTTTCGGGCACGCTGGTGTCGTAGACGCCCAGTTCTTCCAAGGCCTTGCCATCACGAGGGGCGTTCTGATCAAACGCACAAACACGGAAAAACGGGCGATGGGTCCGACCCATCTTCTTCAATCGAATTCTGACTGCCACGAAGTACTCCTCGCCTGATCTTGGCCCATCCCATTGAGACCTGCCAATGGAATCTGCCAAACTGTATTTTTGGTATGCGACCATCGAGGCCGCCCTGGATGCTGGAAACCTAAGATTTTGCCAGATTTATGGCGCTTTTGACAAGGGGGGGTGATAGAAATGACCAATGTTCGATGAGCATTTACCATTGGTATCTCATTTTCCGGCCAAATATCTGCTCAGTCAATATTCAGCGTGCCAACGATTTCATCGAGACAGGTCGCTCCCAGTTCGCCAATTGCCTCCGGCAGCGCATCCAGCACTTCCATCGAGGCCTTGGGATTGTAGAAGTTTACCGTGCCAAGTTGCACTGCAGTGGCACCGGCGACCAAGAATTCCATGACGTCGTCGCAGGTGGCTATCCCCCCAATACCGATAATGGGGGTCTCGGTTGCCCGGGCAGCCTGATACACAGCCCGTAAGGCGATGGGCTTGATAGCCGGGCCACTTAGCCCTCCAACCACATTGCCCAACAGGGGCCTCCGCCTTCGCCAATCGATAGCCATCCCCTGGCATGTGTTTATCAGGGAAATCGCATCCGCTCCCCCCGCCGAGGCCGCACAGGCCATGTCAGCAACGCTGGTCACATTTGGGGTCAGTTTGGCAATAATCGGAATCGACGAATTCTGTCGACAAGCGGACACGAGCCGTTCGCACATGCTCGTATCAGTGCCGAAATCGACTCCCCCACTGACATTGGGACAAGAGATGTTCAACTCGATAGCCGCGATCCCGGATTCCGCTGAGAGCATTTCTGCCATCTCGACAAACTCGTCGTGAGTCCGTCCGGCAATACTTACGATGAGCGCTGTGTTCCGCGACGCCAGATACGGCAAGTGATGGGAAATGAACAATTCGATCCCATCATTATCGAGCCCGATCGAATTGAGCATCCCCGAGGGGGTTTCAATCGTCCGCCAGGGAGCATTGCCTTTCCTCAGGAGTCTGGTGATCGTCTTGGGGACAATTCCTCCCAAACGAGATAGATCGACCAGCGATTCCATTTCCCTGGCATAGCCAAACGTCCCCGAAGCAACCAAAATCGGATTGGCCAGTTGAACACGCCCCAAACTGACTTGCAGGTTGACTGAATGTGGGGGCGTAATTGTTGATTCGTAAGCCGGTGGTTCTGGCATGGGAACGTTTCAAGAGCGGAACTTGGTGATACGGCAGCCACGTATCCTACCAAATTCACTCTGCCTATGCCTTCTAGAATTCCTTCAGGCGGACTGCAAAGTCGATTTGTTCACATCGATGAGAAACCAATTTCCGGCTTAAAAATTGGTCACTAGGCCTGGATTATTAGTCATTTTCTTCGCGTACCGGTAGCGCAGCTCCTTCGCTGGCCATTTCGCTGAACGAAAAGCCCCTACGAGGTTAGATAATCCCACCGTGGACGCTAATGGGCGTCAAGTGAGAAGGCTGGTCGAGAAACCAGATCCGTTCCCACTCATCGAGCATAGAGCGCAGGTTTTCGGATGTAAAAATCAACTGCTGCGAACGTCTCGCCGGATCTGCCGAATACCCCGGCAGCAGGCAGCCAGTCGTGCTGGTCAACGTGCAGACAGTCGCCATTACCAAGAGCCATTTACGCATGGGCGTAGCTCCTCCTTGAGCACCGAAGCGAAACCCAACTGCGCACGCAGTAGGGTGGACCGCTTCCAATTAGTCAGCAGCTTCCCGAGAATTCTTCTTCCCGGATAACTACCAGTCCCACAAAAAAACGAAAAGTCAGTGACAAACAACCCGTCATCCGATCCACAACAATTGTCTGGATCGTCTAGAGCCGAAAGTCTGGTAGAAAAGTCGCGAATAGAGTAGCAATCTTGGATTACTGCGCCGAGAGCAGAATTCGGCACTGCCAATTGTCCACCCTGTGAATTCAGTTCTACAAAAGGGAGCGAAACCGCTGCCTGCTAGCATTAAGTGCCAGCTTTTGGAACATAACTCGTTGGCGGGGAAAGAGTTTCGTGATTTGTTGAATTGATTGGTGGTGGCGAACCAGCGGCCGCTCGATGGGCTGCTTCGGCGGCGGCATTCGCCTGCCGTTCGAGTTCATGCACTCTTTCTTCCATTTCTTTGCCGGGCTTAAACGTCACGACAAACTTTTCGGGTACAAAGACTTTCTCGCCGGTTCGTGGATTACGGGCCTTGCGAGCAGCACGCCGTTTGACCTCAAAAACGCCAAAATTCCGCAACTCAATGCGTCTATCCTCGACGAGTGTTTCCACGATCGCATCGAAGGTCTTTTGGACAATTTCCTTTGTCTTCAATTGAGTGAGACCAATTTCTTCAGAAATAGTCCGTACGATCTCTTTTTTTGTCACGACGAGGTCCTCCGCGAATAGCCCGGAAAGGGATCACAAGGGTGCTTCATCAAATGAGCTAAGTTCACCAAGTGAATCACGTCCACTTGCTCCAAGTGTAATTGGCGCAAGACTTAGTGTCAAGGTTTCGGTACACCGCTCAAAGACTTACGACTCGGCTCCAGGTCTTGCGATTGGGCCAGAAAGGTCCTTGAAAAGGCATCGAATTGTCAAAGAACAGCCATTCAAGCGGCATTAAACCTCCCAAACTGCCTCAGCTCTTCATCGTTCTGAGTTGACGCAATTTTACCGGCAGTAGCCTAGGCTCATGCCCCATTGATCGGCATAGCAATCCACAAACTTGAACCAACCGTTACAGATTCACTGCTTGCAATGTCGGCTCGCACTAAACATTAAAGACATCGGCCTGTTCCTGGATCTGCTCAAGTTGGTAGAGCTTCCCTTTGCCGCTGCCGGGGCATGATTCGCAAGTCTCGGCCCAGGTTTCGGGAGATTTTAGATTCGAGTTCCAGAACGGCCAGGTGCGGCATTGCCGCGGTCGTTGCTCGTAGACATTGCACTTTCGCGACTCGTTATCGAAGAAAACACAGTCGCCATTGGAGAATTCCACCAAACTGCGGCGGATGCCAATCTTACGGACATATTTTGCTTGAAATGTCTCGACTTTCATCGCGAGTCGTTTGGCCATTGCATCGATCTCCTGTTGGTTCACCCAAACGTAGCCAGGTGCACCCGTGCAGCAATCGCCGCAGCCAGTACATTTGAAACGCAAGCCATCCTTGTACCAAGGTTCCTGGGTCGAACTGTTTTTAGATTTGGCAGACTTGGCCATGGTGCAAAAGGTTTTTCCAATCTGAGATAATTTGACTCGATCTATTTTACTGGGCTCGCCAACAGATGCTCCAATGCAGAAATCGTGGTATCGATTTCTTCGCGTGTGGTCGCCCAACCCGGGCTAAGCCGTATCGTACCGCCACCGGCCAGGGTTCCCAATGCACGGTGCATCCTAGGGGCACAATGCAGACCGGCGCGACACTCGATCCCCGCCGCCATTTCCAGCAGTGCGGCTAGCTCTTGTGGATCATAACCAGCGCAGGTGAAGCTGACCACACTGGTCCGAGGTTGATCGCTACGCGGACCGTGAATCGTTATACCTGGGAGAGATTCCAATCCGGCGAGTAGTCGTTCGGATAGCTGGTGATGGTGGAGTTGGATCGCTTCGATCGAATGCTGTTGGAGATATTCGGCGGCGGCCGCCAGCCCTGCCAGAGCTGGGACATTGAGATTACCCGCCTCGAACCTCTCGGGTAATTCGGCCGGCTGACGCTCGTCATCGCTTTCAGTACCCGTGCCGCCTCGGCGGAGCGGTTGAAGTTCGTCAAGCACTCGCTCTCCAAGACAGAGCACGCCGGTTCCAAGCGGCCCCAGCAATCCCTTGTGACCCGAAGCGGCAAGCAAATCAACGTGACATGCATTCCAATCCAACGGGACATGTCCCAGGGACTGGGCTGCGTCCACCAGATAGTATGCCCCGTGTGTGCGGACCCGATTGCCGATTTCAGCGATTGGTTGGATGGCCCCCGTGACATTGGAGGCGTGAATCACTACCACTAGGCGAGTATTGGGACGCAGCTCCTTCAGAATGTCGTCCGGTGAGACATATCCAGCTACATCGCAGGTAACGTAACTCACTTCGACCTGGTGTTCGTCTGCCAGATATATGAGAGGCCTCACCACGGAATTGTGTTCGCACACCGTCGTGACAACATGATCCCCCGGGCGAAGAATGCCGAGAATCGAGGTATTGAGTGCGTCCGTTCCATTAGCAGTGAAGGCCAAATGATTGGGATTCTGAATTCCAACTATTTCGGCGACCTTGCGGCGGGCACTAACTACAAGCCGCTGCGCTTCTTCAGCGGCTCGATAACCACTGCGGCCATAGGGGGCACCAATCTCGCGCTGATAGCTGTCGAGAGCCTCATAGACACACATCGGCTTCGGCCAACTGGTGGCAGCATTGTCAAGATACAAGCGGCGGCGAGCGGTTTGACTTCTATCAGAGTGGTCCACGCTTAACCGCCAATCTGGTACATGGCCCGGGCGGGCTTCACAAAGTCTACCTCCCCCACTCCATGAGCAGGATGCTTGTGAGACACACAATCGCGAACCAGTTCGCGAACCAGTTCGCGAATCTGTTCATCGGTTCCACCACCGCGTAGCAAGGACCTCGCATCCCATTCAGTCGTTGAGAATAAACAGTTTCGGACCTGCCCTTCCGCAGTGATCCGCAAACGATTGCAACTTGAGCAAAAGGGCTGACTCACAGGATTGATAAACCCGATCCTCCCGCGGCCGTCCGCGAAATGATAATCTAGGGCAGGCTGGCTCGGATCGATTCGAGGACTCGGCTCAAGGGAACAAAATGCGGCTTCGAGAATTTGTCGGATCTCTTGAGTGGTAAGTACCTGTTCACGCTCCCACTGATTCTCGGCATCCAGAGGCATGAATTCAATAAACCTCAATTCGAAATCATTACTACGGGCGAATTCCGCCAAAGGAATGATTTCGGCTTCAGTAAGCCCACGGATGGCTATAGCATTGAGTCGAATATCTTCAAAACCCGCTTGCCTAGCCGCAAAAATTCCATCGAGGACACGTTGCAAGCCAGTGCGCCTGGAAATCTTCTGGAAGGTTTCCTCATTTAAGGTGTCGAGACTCACGTTCAAGCGATGAAGACCCGCCGCTTGCAAAGCGGCGGCTTGCTCGGCGAGCAAAATACCGTTGGTGGTGAGTGCCAGGTCATCGACACCTTCGATGGCTGCTAACCGCTCGACCAATCGGGGCAACTTGCTCCGCACCAAGGGCTCTCCTCCTGTGAGTCGGAGCTTCCGAATTCCAACCGTCACACCGATGCGCACAAATCGTTCAATTTCCTCAAACGTGAGCAATTCCTCGCGAGGGCGAAAGTTGACATTCTCAATCGGCATGCAATAGAAGCAGCGGATATTGCAGCGATCGGTTACACTGACTCGCAAGGATGTGTGGACTCGACCCAATCGATCGGTGAGTTGCTCGCCAAGAATAGATAGTTTAGATGTCACGGTTGGCGAGATTCTGCTCATTTGTTTGTTGAGGTGGCCTGCGAGTGTTTCACGTCATGTTCTGGATGTATCCAATCGCTCGACCCGTCGGCCCAGTGTTCTTCTTTCCAGATCGGGACGCTCATTTTGAGAG
Organism: Bythopirellula polymerisocia; assembly: GCF_007860015.1. Taxonomy (GTDB): domain Bacteria; phylum Planctomycetota; class Planctomycetia; order Pirellulales; family Lacipirellulaceae; genus Bythopirellula; species Bythopirellula polymerisocia. The sequence continues at coordinate 211,079 of NZ_SJPS01000004.1, read as the reverse complement.
TGTCGATTAACCATTCACCGGCAGCAAACGCTGCATGACGGTGCGGACTCGCCACAACAATAGCCACGCTCGCCTCGCCCAAAGGCACTTTCCCTAAACGATGAACAATCAGACATTCGTTGAGATGCCATTTTTGGCGGGCCTTTTCTTCCAGGGCAGCCAACTCTTTCTCCGCCATTTCATGGTAGGCGTCGTAACGCAGCTCAGCCGTTTCCCGGCCAGAGGTGTGCTGCCGGGTGACTCCGAGAAAAAGGAGAACCGCCCCCGAAGCAGGCACTTGTGCTTGGCGGACTAGTGCGTCTGAATCAATCGGGAAAGTTGTAAGTTGAATCATTGGATTTGCAGTTAACCACCACTAACTGGTGGGATACAAGCGATCTCACCTGCCAGAGGAACAGGAGTGTCTTCATCCGCATAATGGGTATTGATAGCAAACATTGCCCGGGACAGCAGTGGTGCGAGTTGCGGGTACTCACTCTCCAAGGCAATTCGCAAATCGCGCACTCTAGCTAGCTCTGGTAGTTCTACAACCACTTCGGAAGCTCCTGTAGCATCCCGGGCTGCCGCAAACATTTTCACCTTCACTCTCATGTTACCACCAAATCCCGACCTGGGCTATCAAGGAGTTGTCGTAGCTCGGGCATCAGTCCATACGCCAAAGCAAGAACCTTCACTGGGTGAATCGTTGGTTTCGAGGTGCTTTGTTCCATCTGAATTTTACATGTACTGCACTCGGTAGTCCCTGCGGCAAACAGTCCGTTTCGCATTTCCGTAATGAGAGGCAATCCAGCTCGCAGGCTGTTGCGGTAATTATCTCGCTGAAAACCGTACATCCCCGCAATGCCGCTGCATCCTTTTTCGATCTGTTCGATCTTAAGGCCAGGGATAAGACCTAACAAATTCTGGGTAGGGGAACCAATTCCCAGGGCTTTGATGTGGCAAGGGGTGTGGTAACCAAGCGAAGTGTCCAGCGAATCGAAGTCCAGCAAGAGCTTGCCTCGCTGATGGAGTCGCCAAATATAATGACAGGCTTCATAGGTGTTCTTCGAAACCATTTCGGCATCCTGATCATCCGGCAAGAGTTGCAAATACTCATGCGTCAACGCCAGGACGGCCGAGGGCTCTGTCGCTACGATTGTGTAGCCTTGGCGAATTGCTTCTGCCAGCAATGCAACATTAGCTTCCGCGATTTTTCGAGCAAGCGACACATGGCCCCGGGCTATATAAGGCATGGCCGACTCCTGTTGCCTCGGAGGGATATAGACGGGAACCCCATTGTGTTCGAGTACTGCAACAAATGCCTCGGCCAATTGTGAGTCGCAATAGTTTGCATAGGTGTCGACGAAATAAAGTACCATTTCCACACCAGTTTTCTCTGGCAATTGGATCTTCTGCTGATCGGCACACTGCAGAAAAGGTCGACTGCGGAAACGGGGGAGTTTGCGACTGCGTGAGATGCCCAACAACTTTTCGATCACCCACCGGCAGGCATGATTACCAATCGCCCAATTAGCGACTCGATTATAATTTGATCCATAGAAGCAAAGTCTGTCGATGCGGCTCATAAACCAACCGTGCAACGATTCGCCATTGGTTGCCATATAGGAAGCCTTTGCTTCAACCATGAGCTTGGGAATGTCCACAACGGCTGGGCACTCTAGCCGACACATGTGGCAATGCACACAAAGATCGACAATCTCCTTACAATCACTTTCGAGCAGGGTTTCGGCAGGGAGACTACCCGTCAAAACGCCTCTCACTAAGTTGGCCTTAGCACGTGGGGAAGCTTCTTCCCGGGGAGAATAACGAAATATCGGACACATCCGAGTCTCTTCAGCTAGTGTCCGACACGCCGCACAACCATTACAGGTGCGGGCGGCATGAGCCATTTCTTCTGGTTGCCAGGCCAATTGCAATTCTATCCGAGCCGGTAATGCAGTTTTTTCCTTCGCTTCTTCGGTGGTTGGTGTGAACACGGAATCGAGCAGAGGGTAGCGCACATGACGCAAGTTGCTACTCAGACCGCTGACTTCAGCGGGCACGATTTTACCGGGATTTAAGAGATTATTAGGATCGAAGAGTTGTTTTACTTCCTGGAACGCAGACGCCAACGGTCCGAATTGACGAGCTACAAACGGAGTGCGACTCAGCCCGTCGCCATGCTCGCCACTGATGGTTCCACCCACTCGCCAAACTTCCTCGTAAAGTTGGTCTGCTAGCAGATCCATCTTACCGATGTCCTCGGAATTGGCCAAATCGAGAAAAGGGCGAATATGCAACTGCCCATGGCCGACGTGTCCAAACAATGAAGTCGTCGTTTGTTCCTGTCTGAATAGCTGCTGCGCCCGAGGCAAAAAATCCGGCAAGCTCTCTGGCGGGACGGCGATGTCCTCAATAAAGGGCAAGGGGCGCGTCAATCCTTTCAGGCGGTACAAAGTAGGTGTGTAGTGCCGGGCAAGTTGCCAAAGCAGGTCGTGGTCAAGCTTGTCTGCAGCAATGTAAGCCCCAGATGCTAATCGTAATTTGTCCTTGATGAGTGTTACTGTCTGGGCCAACCGCTCTTGAATCTCGTCATCAGAGTCTGCTTGGAATTCAACCAGCAGCACCGCTTCTGCTTCAAGGGGAATGAGGAATTCATAACGAGGGTCGCTCTCACGAGCAATACTCAAATGGCGTCGATCCATGAGGTCACATGCGCTCGGCCCGAGCGAGGTCATTTCCAACGTAGCATGAGCGGCTTTATCCAGCGAATTGAAAAAGAGCAGGATGCTAAGAACGTGCTCGGGTAGTGGGAGTGTACTGAGTGTTGCTTCTGTAACCAGCCCGAGCGTTCCTTCACTTCCCACGAGCAAATGTGCCAGATTTAGCTGCGAACCACCGAATCCTGGCACGTGCAAGTTATCTAGTTGATAACCGCTACAATTCACGCAACTTTTGGGATGGTATTTGAGGATAGCGTCTTGGTGGTTCTCAAGAATTGCTGAGAGATCGGCGGCTAATTGCTCTTCGTCGGTAGTCGCCTCTTTCAAGGGAATGTTGTGCAGCCCGAGTTCCTTCACATCACCATCAGCCATCACGACCTGCAATGATTTTACGTGCCGACGGGCCGATCCTACCACGGGCCAGTGACTCCCAGAGGCATCAAGCGCAACCATGCTACCGATGGTCGTCACTTGTTTGGTGGCGGGATCAGGTCCAAAGTATCTTCCTCTGCTGGCCAGATGACGATTGAGATCGTCGAGCACGATACCAGCTTCCACACGCACCGTTTCTTCATCAACCATGAGAACTTTGCGAAGGTAGCGTGAAAAGTCTACCACTAAACCCCGCCCTAGTGCTCCTCCAGCAAGTCCCGAACCACTTCCGCGCGCATGCAGGGGAATCTCGTTAGCCGCCGCATACTTAACGGTCGCAACAACATCTTCCACGTTCCTCGGTCGAACAACACCGAGCGGTGAGATTTCATAGATGCTTGCGTCGCTGGCGTAGAGCTGGACATATAGGTCATCGCAATAGACATCCCCCGCGATTTGACCACGCAGATCTTCTTGAATCCGCTGTCTTTCGACTTCCATGATGCGTGGTACCTATTTTGAATGGCGGGCGTTCATGCGCGAGGGGCCGTTTGCTCACGATTTGCTTCGAGACGTGCACTGAGCTGACGATAGCGTTCATGCGTTTCCAAGTCAAAAACTCCATGAGCATCCATCTCTGCCACACCTCGATACTGGGCCTGACAGCGGTAGCACATCAGGGCGTCCCCGACGAACGAATAGAGAAGCACGTCTACGAGCGCCGTGGCAAACAATATGCCGTAAGTCCAGGCCAAGTTGGCGTGGTACCAAGCAATCGAACTCCCCACGATGCCGATGGCTACAATTAGAATACCTAATCGCTGGGGGAAATCCTTGCGGACAAAAAGATCCGTGCTGGGACAAACCAGACAACGCTTCACAATATTTCCCGCTACTGCATCCTCTGGGACAGCAAGTCGCTGGTGACAATGGGGGCAGTCTAGTTCGCGAGTGGCGGCTTCGAAGCTAGTTCGTGCCGGGGCATGGCAAATTGGGCAAGCATAAGTAATATTCACGGTAGCCTCTTCCAAGTGTGATCGCTAAGCCGCAGTTGTCGGCCTCGATCATGATATCGGTATTATAGAGGAAATAGCGACTCGGCAGACAGTAGCAAGGCCATGGTTTCACCGACAAACGTGCCGATCACCGCGACATAAAGAATTCCGGTCGCGCTCTGGGTGTTGGGGATTTTCAGCGTCTCCCACGCCATCCAGGCCAGCGCGGCGACGCCCACTAGCCCAAACGACCACCGAAGCAAGAGAAACAACCACCACTGCGTTGTGATTTCTTGTGCGTACTCCAATTCGCCCCAGAGTCCGAGTGCAGAGACGATCATCTGGAACACGACAGCCGCGCCCATGGCCAGGATTAGCCGCCGCAGAGGGGCAAGTTCCATCGTCGGTGTGTTGAGATACCAATGGCCCAACAACATCGCGGCCATGGTCATGCCGAGGAGCAAGCCGGAACTTACAATTGATATTTCTGTCAATAGGCCTGACGTCAAACCCATCCAACTCGCTTGTACTTGCAAAACATTTGCCTGTTCAGACGTTAATACTTGATCGTTCTCAACTACGGGAAAATAGTTGCTCCAATGGCCCGTATTAGATTCTACTTGATCATTTAGTTGGCCGTTCAAACCAATAAGTGAAACAGAAATCACTATCAGCAAAAATGCCTTTCCGGCAACTGACATCTCATAAAGCCAGCAAACAGAGCCCACGTAGCTCAGTAACGCCGCAAATGATGCATACCAGAAGACTTCCGGGGCAACCGAATAGCTCACCATTGCCGCGAGTGTTGACAGTCCCAGCGTCACATACATGTGATTGCGGAAGTAGCCACTCGTGACTTGCTTCGACGAGGTGATCGCCATCCCTGCCGCCAATCCAAAGGATAGTCGCAGCAGGAATTGAATGAGCAATTGCATAGTAAGATTCAGAGAAGGTCGGCCAAGCTAACGTCGATCACCGTAGATGAGGGTCATGACTTCTGATCGGCTAGAAAGATTTGTACGGAACAAGCCCTTCATTGCAGAGGTGACGCACATGCTCTCCGGCTTGCGGATGCCACGGATAGACATGCAGGAGTGAGACGCCTCAATCACCACGGCAACCCCTTTTACTTCAAGTTCTTGAATCAAGAGATCGGCGATCTGTTCAGTCATGCGCTCTTGTACCTGGGGGCGGTGAGAAACTTCCTCGACCACTCGGGCTAATTTGCTTAGCCCGACCACTTTGCCATTAGGCACATAGCCGATATGCGCCTTTCCGATAAAAGGAAGCATGTGATGCTCGCACATGCTGTTGAAGGCGATATCTTTCACGAGAACCATTTCGTCGTACTTCTCTGTGAAAAACTTTTGCAAGTGAACTTTTGGATCAGTGTGCAAACCGCTGAAAAGCTCAGCATACATCCGAGCTACTCGCGCAGGTGTTTCTCGCAATCCTTCACGATCAGGGTCTTCGCCGACAGCAGAGAGTATTTCTCTCACTGCACGTTCGATGCGTGGCAAGTCCACCGGGGTCGACTCACAGGGCATGGCTTCGTCAGTCGCGCAGCTAGAGACAGAGGTACTCATGTTCGATCTACCTAGAGAATTCTAACCGAAGGGGGCCAAACCATCGATGTTACGTCCCCTCAGGGGGCATAGTCAACCGACAGAATTCTAGTGCGATGGTTTCAATTGGCGCTAAATGGAGGGAGCGTATTGAAAAATCGACGATTGCGCCCGGACTTACCAAGTCCTTTTGCATCGAGTGCCGAGAGCAACATGGTAGCTCGCTTGTCGATGTCGCATTCACCGAGTAAGTCGCGTTTTTGCTGAAACTCCATAGGCAGGGCGAAACTGACCAAATCCGTGAGTACTCCTAAGGGAATCTCAGTTGCCAAGATCTCCTTCAGCGCACCATCCATTGATTTGCCCTGAGGGAGAAACTCTTGGAATTGCCGAGTGAGCATTGCCTGAAGATCGGAACGCTTTTCATCGTTGCTGGTCTTGCAGAAATCGTCGAGTAAAGTAACTTCTGCTTGCCGGAAAGTACGGGGCGAGGGCAACTCGCGTTCAATCCGAATCCTCCGCATACCCAGAAGCAAGATATTGTATTCGCCGTTGTCGGTCCTTTGGTGAGTAACGACTCTGCCTAAGCAAGCGTGCGACAAGAGTGTCGGATTGCCTTCGTAGTCCGATTCCCAACCAGGTGCAAGCATGCACATGGCGATCAAACCGTCGCTGTCGAGAGCGTCATTGAGGAGGTCTCGATAACGGGGCTCAAAAATGTGCAGGGGCTGCATCACATGAGGAAACATGATCAAGTCGGGGAGCGGAAACAAACGAGCCGTCCCTTTGAAGCGTGTCTCGTCGAATATCAAATCTTCTGCGTTCCAGGGAACCATAGTTTTCACACTACTTTCATTAAATTCTACTCGGGAACAATTCCACGAGGATGGTTGTCAGGCATCAGCCGCAGCGGGCTGCAAATGAATTTCAGGTATCAAATCGGGTATTATCTCAATTTGCGGATATTCTTCTTCGCTGTCCAGTATTTCTGCAAAACACTCGCCATATTGTTTGCGAAAATTCTCGAGATCAAGCCCCTGATAAATCGCTGGGTAATCAGCAAGGTAATTGAGGCTCGTGAGGTAAACCTTTCGCGCCCCTCGGATATTTCCATTTCCAAAATGATGCAGAGCGACCGCCGCCTGGATTAAACCCTGATAGAATCTACGGGCAGGACCACGATACTCAGTCCACAATTCCTCCCAGGTTTCGTGAGCCTCAAAGAAATCGCATACGTTGAAATGCTCGATCCCGGCCAGATAGAGCGGATCGTAAATATCTTGCTCACCGGCACTATCACTGGTCATGGGGTCCTCAAAGGGTGGGATTCGTTGGGCGGGCGTTAACTAAGGGATTATAGGCGAGATTGATCGTGGGGGCCAACCGGAATCAATATTATTGTATGAGCACAATCTGTTTGGCAAACTCGCCTTATTCCAATCACTTGACAGTTCGAGCGGTGAGCGGAAAATAGACCGGCAAGAACAGAAACCTTTGCGGTAATTAATCTCGTCGAGGTCCAAGCTTGGATCCGTTCTGCCGGTTTTTATCGCATATTTGCTTCCATAGCGTCGAACTCCAAAAGCGCTGACCGCCATGCCACCAAAACGAGTTTCCACGGCTACTCGGCAGTCCAAGAACACGAAAAAGCTTGCTCCTGCTGGCCAACTAAAGCGTCACGCGGCTAAAATCTTGCGGCAGTTGAACGCAGATTTTCCAGATGCCAATTGTGCGCTGGTGCATAAGACACCCTTTCAACTGCTGGTGGCAACTATTCTCTCAGCCCAATGTACCGACGAGCGAGTCAACCTGGTCTGTAAGGACCTGTTTCGCAAGTACAAGAAACCAGCCGACTTTGCCTCCGCTCCCCTTGGAGAACTGGAGACGGCCATCAAAAGCACTGGTTTCTTCCGCAACAAAGCGAAGAATATTAAGGCTTGCAGTGTTGAACTTGTGGAAAAATTTAAAGGGCAAGTACCGCAGGATCTGGATGCCCTTGTCGGTCTCGCGGGAGTCGGGCGTAAGACGGCTAACGTAGTGCTCGGAACTGCCTTTGGTATACCTTCAGGCATCGTCGTCGACACTCACGTAGGCCGCCTCAGCCAGCGGATGGGGCTTACCAAGAACAAGGATGCCGTGAAAGTCGAACAGGACCTGATGCAACTCATCCCCAAAGACGAGTGGATCGGTTTCTCACATCGCATGATCCTTCATGGTAGGCAAGTTTGTTCGGCGCGAAAACCTGACTGTGAACACTGCTCATTGGAAACGGTTTGCCCCAAAATCGGAGTGAGTACCTAAGAACCCAGAGATGCGCTGCATCGCGGCTAATCAACCTACATTTAACAACAAACCACTGACTAATCGCCATGATTCTTTCAGGTCAAGAAATCCTCAGCCGCATGGGCGGGGACATCGACATCGATCCTTTTGATCCGACGAAGATCAATCCCAATAGCTACAACCTCACGCTACATGATGAGTTGATGGTCTATGAGGAAGTGGTACTCGACATGGCAAAGGCCAATCGGGTCCGCCGCATTGAGATTCCCAAGGAAGGGATCGTCCTGAGCCCCAACCAGCTTTACTTGGGCCGCACTGTGGAGCGCACGCACACTCGTAATCTCGTGCCGCAGATCGAAGGGCGTTCGTCCGTTGGCCGACTCGGACTATTCGTGCATGTGACCGCCGGTTTTGGCGACGTTGGTTTCGAGGGCTTCTGGACGCTGGAGATGTTCGCCGTTCAGCCTGTGCGAATTTATGCAGGTACCGAGATATGTCAGATTATCTACCACGAACTTACTGGCTCCGTGGAAGAGTACTGCTCAAAATACCAACACAATCACGACATCCAACCGAGCTTGCTCTTTGAAGAGCTCGACCCCGAGCGAGAAAACGACCCGCAATTGCCGCTGAATTTCGGTTTGGAGCGATCGCATGGGTGAGACTAAATAGAAATCATCCAATCACAAATCTACCAATTCGAATTACTCTCCCACCCGCAGTTTCATCTCATCAGAATTTGCCTTCAACTCGGGGGCGTACATCGCCGATGCCTTGGCAGGCAGGGCACTGAATCGGCCTGGGATTTCGGCGCGGAGTCGGTAGGAGAGACTGTGGCGACCTCGGGCTAATCGCTGTAGGAACAAAGTAACTCGTTCGTCGCGGAGTTCCACGTAGGCTCCCAGTTCATTGCCGTTATAGCCACTGCGGACCTCGACGGGTTCAAGTCCTGCCGCCTTCATGTCTTCGAGCAAGATGTACTCGTAGTCGTTCTTGCTCTCGACTGTGAGTTCTACTTCCACGAGGTCACCGCTGGTGACCTCGGCAAAGTTTACCAACGGAGTACGGTCATATTTTCCCACAGCCTGCTCGACGACTTGTCCACGACCACCAGCGACCGATCTCTTGTTATCGGCGGGTGTGAGCTTAAAGTACTTGCGATTGACCTTGATCTCCAATCCTGCGGCCTTGATATCATCCTCCAAGGTAAAGTTCGTGAGGTAGCCGTTGTAATAAATCGGTGAATCTCCCTTTTTGCGGAGTTCAACTGTGTGTCTGCCTTCAGCAAGTTCTTCGCCTGTTAGCACGAGCTTGTTATCGAAAGAGAACAGGTTTTCTTTGGTGATAGTGACCGACTTGCGCTCTTGTCCGTCGATCCAGAGAGTGAGCGTGACGTCAGGCTCCTTTTCGCCTGTGGCCTGCAAGTAGTCGGCAAAGGCCTCTACAACCAGTGCCGTGTCGCGGGTGCTGTTCCAGTACGTGGCGTGCTTGCGGTTGTTTAAGAGATACTTGACCAACCGTGGGGCGATCTTGCTGTCCGGCTCGGTCGCGGCGAGCAGTTTCAAATAGTAGGCGTGAGCCTCGTACTCGCTGCCGTACCAATACCACCAACTACCGCCTGGAAGCTCCAACCATGCGGTTTGATTCTCATCGTCCTCACGTAGATACTGACTGATATTACGCATGACCATGGCGAGTTTTTCTGTTTCGCCCTGCTTGTGCAAGGCAACGCCAAGAGTCGCCAGGCTGTAGACGGCGAGCTTGGTGCGGTCACGGTACAGGAGGTCACGCATTCTGGTCGTGGCTTCGGTTGACTCTGGTGAAGTGACTCCTTGCTCAGCAAGCACCATGAACACCAAAGCATCGAGATTGTCGGCGTGGGGCTTCGAGCGATTCTTGCCACGTTGCTTGACAGGTAACTTCTGCTCAAGCTCGTAGTTTTCGATCAGCCGAATTTGCTCGGCCTGATAGTTTGCAAGCCAAGCGATGCCTCGGTCCAATGCCCCGGGAACGAGGGCAACCTCATTTTGCGAGGCAATCTGCAAGCCACGAACGATTACGGCCGTGTTGTGAGGAGTACTCTGTTCGCCGAACCCGCTGAACCAACCCCAGCCACCATCGCCCAGTTGCATCTCCGTGAGCCGATTCACATTCGCCTTGACGATCTTACTCAGCTCAGCATCGTCAAATACCGGATTGCGGTCAAATCGTTTCCAGCCCGATGCACGATCTCGATCGTCACCTATTTCCTGCGAATTGAGATTCGTGCGTTTTGCCTGGATCGCTGCCAGATCAATGTTCATCCTCCGTAAAGTCTGTTGTGTGATGACCGCCGGGAGGAATCGATTGAGGGTCTGCTCGGTGCACCCGTAGGGATAGTCGATCAAGTAGGGCAAGGCATCGATCATCGCACCGGCAAGCGTCGGCGTGTAGCGGATTTCGAGCCGAGTCTCTTCAGCCCGCCGCTCGCTGGGGACAGTGACTGTAAATTCACCGGACTCTTCTTGCGGACGAATCACCCCCGTGTAAGCCTCGGTCTTGAGCATCCCATGCACGAGTACAGGGAAACTCATCTGCATCGCGTCCGATTCTTCGTCGGTGCGGGCCGACATGCGAATCGTAGCCTCACCTTCTCGAACAACCTTCACGCGCCAGTCGACGCGCTGTTCGCCCTCAGCGGGGATGGAGACAGTTTGCACCATGTCATCCGGACCACTGATCACATTACCGTCCAACTCCAGAGAGACGCGAACCTTTTTTTCCGTGGCGAGATAGTTATGCACGTTAGCAGAAAGTACGACCTCGTCAGTTTCGACAAAGAACCGGGGTGACTGCAGACGGACGATCAAGTTTTTGCGCGTGACGACATCTGCGGATCCTTCTCCCACTTGAGTGCCATGGCCCATTCCCCAGGCATGGATTTTCCAGGCGGTGAGATTCTCTGGCATGGGAAAATCGACCTGGGCGATTCCTTCAGCGTTGGTCTCCAGCGTGGCCATCCAGAAAGCTGTGTCTGCGAAGTTTTGGCGGACAGTGGGTTCGACCAGATTTGGGGTATCGGTTGATTCTCTTTTGGCAGCCAAATTCTCATTACCACCTACTGCTCCATCATCATCCGCCATGGCAGCGGCCATCGGCATTGCCTCTCCGGCCTCAAAACCCAGCATCATGGGGAGGCGACGTACAGATCCACTTAGTTCTCTCTGCTTAAGTTGTTGGTCGATTTCGTCGACAACGTTCTCACCAAAAATACCGAGATTCCCCATTGTCGGTTGATCAGGTTTCACCAGAACAGGACTGTAACCTTGTAGATTAGTATCTCCCTGCGAATTGTGATTCCGACGCCACTTCCAAAAAAAGGCACGAATGTCGGCCACGTTTGAGCCGCCGGCGATGTAATCGAGAGCCTTGTCGTAGACTGCCAAGGCCAGTGAGCCGACAAATGGCATCCCTTCGACGTCGGTCAACTTGAGCGTAAGCTTGGCCTCTTGTCCCGGAAGGTAGACGGGAGACGACGGCACGACTTCCAGGTTGAGGACTCGCTTGACAGGAGGGACAAACATTTCCTGCACCAGAGAATGGACCCGACCACTGTGCACCGTCACGGCTTCGACAAAGAAATTGGGTGTGTCCTTGGCCACAACATCAACTTCCACGAGGGTACTCTTGCCGGTGAGCTGGACCAACTGCGGTGGCTGATAGATTCCGTTGGCGGGGCGAAGAAACAACAAGACTGCCGAGCCGACTTGGTTGGTATTTATTTGCAGGGCTGCCTTGTCACCGGGCTGATAGTTGCGGCGGTCGGGAACGATTTCAAGGTCATTGAACTCGAATTCAGCACCATTAAAGTCGGGGCCTGCGATCGTGAAGATGCGACCCCCTTCTTCCGTTTGATTTTTCTCATCAGTCAATTCATAAGAGAGGCGATATTGGCCTGGAGCTGAGGCCTTGATTGGCATCGACGCCTGGCCTGTCTCTCCAAGATTCAATTCCCAACGCCCCACCTCGGTCTCGACCGGTTTGCCATCTTCATAGACGATTTTCAGTAGACGTAATTTGCCAGTCCCTGAGACCAGTTTGCCAGCGAGTGTCCGAGCTGCCGTGCCGACGGTAATTGTGTCACCTGTGCGATAATGCCCACGATCGGTCCACAGTGTTACCTGGAAAGGCTGCTGAGAAACCAGGACGCTGCCGCTGCCGACAATAGTGCGGCGAGACTGGTCGACGACCTCAGCCTGGATTTGATAGCTATGGTCTTCATCGGGGTGAAGCTCTTTCGCCAATGAAGTATCGATCTCAACCTCGACCGTTCCGTCGAGGCCGATTTCCACATCGCGTTCGATGACAACCTCGGGAGGCGTGGGTGCCTGCCAAATCCACCACGGGGACGGAGGCAAACAGCCCCAGCGTCGCCAGCCAGGATACCAACTGTAATCTTCGCCAAACCAACCGTATCCAGTACCGTAGAGCCAATCCCAAGGAGAGGGTGGATACCAGCGTTCCGTATGGCTGGTGCGAAGTACCTTGTAATGCACGCGGGCAGTGGTGACGGGGGAACCGAAGTAATAGCGGGCCGATATTTTGGCAGTGATTTTTTCTCCCAGCACAACCGGCTCATCAGGGGCATCGACCGTGACCTCGAACTCAGGCTTCTTGTATTCCTCGACACGGAACGTTCCGCCGCCGTGATTAACTACATTAATTTGGTATTGCCCCAAAGTAGCACCAGCGGGAACCTGCCAAGTGCCCGACAACCCCCCATATAGGTCGGAGATCATTTGCGTGCTATAGACGCGCTCGTTGCGCGGATCGCGGATTTCAATTTGAAACGACTTGGCCGCGAATCGCGATTCGTTAGGCATGTCATATTGGGCCTGGGCGACCCAGAACTTGAATTGCACCTCCTGCTCCGGTCGATAAACAGGCCGATCGGTGATCGAAAACACCTTAACTTGTTGATATTCCTGGTCGTAATAGTCACCGGTCCAGATATTGCGAAAACCCATGTAAGCGAAACGGCCTTCTGATGTGGTTGCAGTCGTGAGCCATTGATAGCGGCGATTGGTTTCGTCGGAAGCAATAGTCACTATTCCATCGGCATTGGTATTCTCAGCGAAGCTTTTCGTTTCGATTTGATAGCGATTTCCATTCACATGCTGCTGCGCGAAGCCGAAGAATTCTAGATTGCACTTGGCAACAGGGCGGCCAGTTGTCGCGTCGGCTACGTAGTACAGCGATTTGCCCTGGACGGGTTTTTTGATGATCGCCGTGTCATTGAGCCAGAGCACGATGCTGGTTGTATTGCCGTCGGCCATCTTGGAGGTAAGCAGATAGGCCCCTGGCTCCTGCAAGGGAGTCGTCACGGTGATGCGGCGATCAACATGATTCTCCCGTGGGGAGAGGTCCAAACTCCAACGAGCGACTTCTTCGCCGAGATACTTTTGCTGCTTGCTCGTCACCAGCTGGTAGCCGATGTTCTCGATATTGAGCTGCTCATGATCCAGTTTATCAGGGTTGCTTTTGAGGTAGGCCTTCACATCGTTAAGCAATTTGCGGACTTCAATCCGCTGGGCTACGAATTCGACACGTTTGCCGTTGCGAAACCGAAAATCGACAGTAGCACCCACTCCGGCAGGTTGCGAAGAGACCGGCTCGAAGCGACCCCAATTGCCAGTTATTTGCGAGACTCGGTCAAGGGCAGCTTGTCGACTGGGGATCGGTCGGTCTGCGATTCGCTGCCAATATTCTAATGCCCGAGGATACTGTCGCCGGTTCTCGAAAATATTCGCCAAAGAAGTGATAGCCTGCGTCCAAGCGTCGAGGCCCGGACCGTTTTCGGCACTGGTATTTTCTTCAGTGACCTGCTCATAGAGCTTGATGAAGTTGTGCTCGTCGGGGAGTGAAAAGCGTTTGATGCCCGTTGCTAAGCGCGCGATTATTTCATTTTCGCTGAGTGTATGCAGGGCGAAGGTACCCGTGTCCTTTTTACCTTCTCCCGCTTCTGGTGATCTGCCAAACCACCAATTGTATTCGGCCATGGTCTGTGAGCCGAATTGAGACTGTAAGAACTGGGCACGGGTGAGAAGTTCGTAGGTAAGTCTCTCGGGTTGCCAAGTGACTGTCTGGCTCAGAATCCAACGCCATCGCTCACCATCGTTCACTGCTGCCTCCCAGGTAGCAGGAACTTCATAGAACACAGGATCTCCCCCCTCTGTTACGGGGGCGCCTGAAGTTCCAAAGGATCGATGTTGCCAGCCATCTTCATAGTCGGGAAGTTGGGAAAGATCGGTCAGCTCTTGCAGCCGCCATGATTGTCCACTTGAACTTGGTTGCAGGAGAGAGGCAGCGAATCTTTGCAGGAATGCAAATGCTTGCGGGGTTTTCTTCTGTTCACCTGTTTGAGAGAGTATCTCGAATGCTTGGCGATTGAGCTGAAGCGATCGGACACGATCACGGTCAATCGAATTAACGACTCTGCCCTGCCCACCACGTTGCGGTCCGCGTATGTATTCGCCTGCCGTCATCACGCCGTAGTGCCCTAAGGAATCGAAGCCCTCCGCGACCGCGGCTAGTACTTGCCAATCTTCCGCATGGATCGTCGCAACAGATTCCAGTAGAGCATCGACTTCACTGTGGCGATTGAGCCGTCGATGGCACTCCAGCGAGCGTTGGAGGCTTGTAACAAGTTGAGCAGAATCGGCCGTCGATTTCTTCAACAGACGTTGATAGTTATCAAGAGCATCCTGGTAATTCCCTTCGTCGTAGAGCTTGTTTGCTTCCTGGAGCATGAGAGATCCGTCTTTACCAGGTAGAAGGAAGAATAATGAGAAAATAACGGATATCCAGAATTTCATCGTGATCACACCATCTGTTGTGCTAGTTCGCCAGTAACAAGCTGATCAGGGCCTTTTCAATAAGCCTGTGTTCTACGGCAGAAGTGCTATTGAGGTCCAGCCGTATGCGAGTTTCCATACTCTCCACTATCTGACTGAATTGGGCTGGAAAAAGTTCCCTGATATCTAACCCGGGCTATTTCAAGGCGGTGCATGTTGCTTTTTATCAACACCTTTGTGCTTCTTCCCAAGATTCTTCAACCAGAGGCCGGACTGGAACGTAAACTTGCGAAACGTCGCTCGGCACTGGCTGCCAGCATCGGCTTTTCAACCCTTCTCCCAAGGAATTCATACCGTGGTTTCCTCCGGCAACTACCATGTGCGCATGCACCGGTCGGTGATCAGTATCGCCTATCGCCTGCTCGATGCGCTCGGCATCGTTTGCGGCGCGACTTTGGCTGCTCAGTTTACACAACTAGCTTCGCCACAAGAACTGGCAGTCATCGCCGCCACAACACTGCTGATCCATCTGATCGCCTCGGAAGTCAGCGGTTTGTATCGTAGTTGGCGCGGTTCGCGGCTGGCTCTTGAACTGTATTGCCTGATGTTGAACTGGATGTACACGGCCCCACTTGTGTTGGGTGCTGGCTTATTGACCCAGCTCAATGCGCGATTTAGTTATGAATCCAAGATTATCTGGCTGCTGCTAACCCCATTGGCAATGGGAAGTAGCCGTATTGTATTTCGGCTGGTACTCAAGAGTTTGCGTAAGCGTGGTTTCAATACACGCCGATTTGCCATCTGTGGACTTAACCCACTAGGTTTGGAATTGGCCGGCAACATTCAGTCCTCACAAGAATTGGGATTGGAGTTTGCTGGTTTCTTTGACGATCGACCTTCAAATCGAATCAAAGAATCCATGGGCCGCGAGTTGCCCAGTGCCGGCACATTGACTCGACTGGCCGAGATGGCTCGCCGGGGCGAGGTGGATATGATCTTTATCACGTTCCCCATGCGTGCGGAGAAACGTATTCGCGATTACTTGAGCAAGTTGAGTGACACCACGGCTTCGGTCTACATTGTTCCCGACTTCTTTGTATTCCAAATGTTGCATGCTCGCTGGAATCAAATCAATGGCCTACCGGTGGTGAGCGTCTTTGAGACGCCAATCACGGGAATCGACGGCGTGTTGAAACGGGGTTTTGATCTATTGGTTTCGACAGCACTCTTGGTGATTTTGGCTGTGCCACTGGCGATACTTGCTTTGCTCGTAAAATGGTCGTCTCCAGGGCCGGTGTTTTTTCGGCAGAAAAGATACGGCCTCATGGGCGAAGAAATCCGCGTTTGGAAGTTCCGTTCCATGCGCGTTTGTCAGGACAATGACGATGTCTCGCAAGCCACTAAGGATGACGATCGCGTCACTCCACTAGGCCGACTGATGCGGAAGACTTCACTAGATGAGTTGCCGCAATTGTTCAATGTAATCGGTGGCAGTATGTCGCTTGTCGGCCCTCGACCCCATGCCACGGCCCACAACGAGCAGTATCGAATGTTGATCGACGGTTACATGCTCCGGCACAAAGTGAAACCCGGGATGACAGGACTGGCCCAAGTGCATGGCTGGCGTGGGGAGACCGAAACACTAGAAAAAATGGAACGCCGCATCGAATTCGACCACCGCTACATCCGGGAGTGGACCCTATGGATGGACTTAAAAATCCTTGTGCAAACCGCGCTGGTCGTGTTCAAGCAAGAGAATGCATACTGAGTGGTCGGCGGCTGGTACTTCCAGAGAGCAGACCGTACCAAGAAGTTTGCATTGGACCCGAGGCGTCCTATGAAGCTGCACTTCACTTCTACGTGGCTTCGCTTCGCGGTTAATGGAGAGTGCCCTGGCCAATCCGCTAATTGCTCCTTAACCTGTGGGGATGGCACGAAACAGAGACAATTCGGCTCCCTATGAAACGGCCACTGCGCGGTTGTTAGAGATTGCGCTGATCTTGCTGGTCTTCTTTGTCGAAGGTGGGGCTCCAGTCCCGCATAATAATGAGGCCCACTATCTTGCGAAGGCCAAACATTATTGGAATCCCGATTGGTGTGCGGGGGACCTTTTTCTGGAGTCGGCTGATCCGCATTTGTTCTTCTACTGGACCGTGGGGTTGTTGACGAAGTGGTTCAGCTTGCCAACGGTTGCATGGTTGGGACGGATTGTGGCCTGGATGAGTTTGGCTTGGGCTTGGCAACGATTGAGCTGGCAGATAGTGCCAGTGAAGTATCTATCGGTGGTCACGGCAATGCTGCTGGTGACACTCATTGCGTGGGGAAACTTTGCCGGGGAGTGGGTTGTCGGTGGTGTCGAAGGCAAATGCTTTGCCTACGTGTTCGTCTTCTGGGGACTCGCGGAACTCGCACGAGGGAATTGGCGACAAGTCTGGCCACTTTTAGGCATTGCCTCAGCGTGGCATGTCTTAGTGGGGGGCTGGTCCGTGCTTGCCGCGCTGGCAGTCTGGGGAATTGAGGACAAAGAATCTCGACCATCATTCTACGCAATGCTTCCCACTTTGATACTCGGCGGGTTATTGGCGCTCCCTGGCGTTATCCCGGGGCTGATGTTGTCCATCGATGTACCGGATAATGTAAAAGCCGAAGCCAATCAGATTTATGTTTTCGAGCGGCTACCGCATCATTTGGCTCCGCTGACCTTGCCCGTAGCAGAATTACTCTTGCGCACGTGGCGTTTCGGTCTCTTGTTGGCAATGTTTCTGTGGTTGTGGCGTGCCTGCGGTCGCTTGCCATCTCGGTCCTTACTGCAACTCGTACGAGTGCAAAGATTTGCCGGAGCATGTGTCGTCTTTGGAGCACTGGGGCTTGCCTGGGAGGTGGCTACCTGGAATCACTTTGCCCTTTCTGCCAGTCTGCTGAAATTCTATTGGTTTCGCATGGCGGATATTGCCGTGCCATTGGCGATTTCACTTTCTGCTGCGTGGTTATTTAGTATGGTTGCTCACAGACGATCTCATGCGGTGGTGCTTGCGGGAATCTTTGCGATAGTCGTCCCTGCCGCCCTACTATTGAATTTGTCTATCAACCGAGGGCTAGACAATACTGCTCCGAGTGATTCCAAACTCTCGGATCGATTTGCCTGGCAGGAGGCTTGTGGTTGGGCAAAAGAGAATACTCCCAAGGACACACTGTTTCTCATCCCTCGACACGGACAATCCTTCAAATGCTACGCTGGTCGACCGGACTATTTCAATTGGAAAGATGTTCCTCAAGACCCTGCATCGATTGTCGAGTGGTTTCGTCGCAACCGAGAGATCTACTCGCACACGAATGAATGGGGAAAGCAAGTCTCATACCGATCATTGGGCGAATTGGGTACGGACAGAATACGAGAAATTGCCTCGCAACATGGGATCGATTTCATAATTGCCAATGAGTATCCTCCTCTAGGTTTACCAGTGGTCTTTGAGAATGACTGGTTTAAGATTTACCGATCTACGACCAAAGGTTCATCTCCACCTCCAGAAGAAGCCGGGAGTATCACAACGCAATGACCGACTTTCCCTTGTCTGCCACACCTCTTCGCGGAGTCGTGTTCGATCTCGATGGCCTGATGTTCGACACGGAAGTACTCTACCAAGAAGTAGGGAGTACCGTGCTGGCACGTCGCGGTTGCGAGTTTACTGACGAACTTCTCAATCAGATGATGGGACGCCAGTCGGCCAAAGCATTGCAGATCATGATTGACTACCATGAACTCGACACCACGGTGCCAGAGCTTGCGAGTGAATCCATGGAAGTGATGCGAAAACTATTGGAAACTCGCTTGACCCCAATGCCTGGTCTAATACCGCTGCTTGACGCTTTGGAGGCGGCTGATCTGCCTATGGCAATCGCCACCAGTAGCACTCGCGATTTCCTGGACCACGTGCTGGAGCTTTCCGATCTGACAGATCGATTTCGCTTTACTCTATCAGGAGACGACATCGAGCATGGAAAGCCAGCCCCTGATGTTTATCTGCTGGCTGCGCAGAAGCTTGGGTTTCCACCTCAGGAGGTCCTTGTGCTGGAAGATAGCCAGTTGGGATGCCAGGCTGCAGTTGCAGCAGGCAACTACGCAGTGGCGGTCCCCAGTGGTCATTCACATACACACCAATTCCCTGGTGCCAAGTTCATCGCCGATTCCTTGTTGGATAGCCGCATCTATCGTGCATTGAATATTGCATAATTTCTGTCAGCGAGTGATCGTGATTGACGCTACCTACAAGATGCGACAAACTATGAGTAGCCCCTATTCACTCGCGGAGGAATTCCGATGCCTACTCTAGCAACAACCGTTAATGGCCTAAAACTTCCCAATCCCTTTGTGATTGGCTCAGGCCCTCCAGGCACCAACGGAAATGTTATTGGGAAGGCATTTGAAGAAGGTTGGGGAGCCGTCATTTGCAAGACGATCAGCCTCGACGCCACCAAAGTGGTCAATGTCCAGCCCCGTTATGCGCGCCTCCGTGCAAGAGACTCGAAAGAGATCATCGGCTGGGAGAATATCGAGCTAATTAGCGACCGAAGCTTCGACATCTGGGCTGAGGAACTCAAGGCCGTCAAGGACAATTATCCTGATCGAATTCTGATCGCATCAATCATGGAGGAGTTCAATAAAGACGCATGGGTCGAAATCGTCGAACGTTGCCAAGACTTGGGTGTTGATGCGTTTGAACTGAATTTCTCTTGCCCTCATGGACTTCCAGAACGCAAGATGGGATCCGCCATGGGCGAAAATCCAGACATCCTGGGGGAAGTTTCCGGTTGGGTGAATGCCGTGGCCAAGGTCCCTGTGTGGGCCAAGATGACCCCTAATGTTACGCATATTGAAGATCCCACTCGGGCGGCATTCAAAGCAGGATGTGAGGGTGTGAGTGCAATCAACACGATTCGAAGCGTGTTGGGCGTCGACCTGGAAACCCTGCGTCCTGAGCCCCAAGTAGAAGGGTATACCACTCCGGGTGGATACTCTTGCCGCGCTGTGATGCCAATTGCACTAAGGATGTGCATGGAAATTGCCCAAGTAATCCGCAACGAATATCCAGACCGGACCCTCAGTGGCATTGGCGGCGTAGAAACAGGTAACGATGCTGCCCAGTTCATCTTGCTGGGGGCAGACACCGTGCAAGTCTGTACCGGGGTGATGAAGTTTGGTTATGGCATCGTTAAAGAGATGTGCGACGAACTGCTGGCTTTCATGGAGAAGCATAAGTTTGAGTGCATAGAAGATTTCAAAGGGCATAGCGTACAGTATTTCACTACGCATGCCGATCTTGTAAAACGTCAAGCGGCTACCCGCGCTGCTGCCAAGGCTGAGCATGACAAGCGGATGATTCGCGACGATGCCCAGTGGTCTGGCGATGACTTTGTCGATCAATCGGATGCCTTAGCACGAGGTTAGAAAAAGAGGATTGCCGACTACATGGAGGTTGCTTCGATTCCCGATCTGTCGCTTGCCGAGTGTTTGCAAGTCGCCGCCAAGCAATTTGACACTCAGGCGATTGCAAATCGCAAAATCGACTCCTCCAGTGTACTTGATTACTACAAGCAAAGTGATCGGGGATATCGGTTGTTCCATTCTCGCGAGGGAGCCATGCACGTGGCCCTCAATTGCGATGAGGAGTTCTCCACAAGCGGCTATCTAGGGCAAGTATCTCTGATCGCCGAGAAGTTGCCTCAAGAAGGCAACATCCTCGAAGTGGGTTGTGGAACGGGATTCAACCTCCGCAATATGGCCAGCCGTTTGCCTGATTGTCAGTTAACCGGCGTCGATCTCTCGGTCGAGCACGTTGAAGGTGCGGTCAAAGAGGCGTCAAAATATGCAAACGTCAGATTTGAGCAGGGTGATTTTCATCAGCTACGTTTTGATGATGCGGCATTTGACGCCGTCTTTGCAATCGAGTGCCTCTGCCAGGGAACGGATTGGCAGGGAGCTCTTGCCGAAATCCAGCGGGTCTTGCGCCCCGGTGGGAAGCTCATTGTCATCGATTGTTTTCGCGACGCTCCGCTCGAAACCTACGACACCAATTTGCAGTTGGCAGCGCGACTAGTAGAAAAAACCATGGCTGTTGAAGAATTTGCAGTGTGCGATGATTGGCTCCAGCAAGCACAGGAAGAAGACTTATCCCTGATTGAACTGCAGGATCTTTCGTCTAATATAAGCCACAACCTGGCCCGCTTTTACAGTCTCTCTCGCCGATTCTTCAAGATGCCTATGGCAGCACGGGCCTTCTTAAAGGCTTTTCCACAGCGGCTATTGGAAAATTCGATCTCGGGTCTCTTGATGCCATTCACCGTGGGCGGTGGCGTACATCGTTACTATATGCTAACCCTTGAAAAACGGTGATGGCTAGAAATGCGATGGCTCGCGCGTCATAAGCTGTCCATGGCCTAACTCACCGACGAATTTACTGCCTTGCACCTGAACCTTCCCCCGCACGGTGACAACTTCCGGTCTCCCTTCGATTTTCCAACCTTCGAAGGCGTTGTAATCGACGGCCATTTCTTGAGTGGCCACAGTAAGCGTTCCCCGATAGTCGGGGTCGTAGATCACCAAATCTGCGTCACTGCCTACTTGAATGGTCCCCTTGCGTGGGTAGAGCCCAAAAATTCGCGCCGCTTGGGTGCTTGCAGCGTCGACGAATGTATTCAGATCAATGCGTCCTCGACAGACGCCGTGGGTGTACAGGATATTCACTCTATCTTCAACGGAGGGTATGCCATTGGGTATCTTAGTGAAATCACCTCTGCCCATCTCCTTTTGTCCGACAAAATCAAATGGGGCGTGGTCGGTACCCACCGTGCTGATAAGTCGTGATCTCAACGCTGCCCACAGTGCATCCTGATGACTGGCATCACGCAAAGGTGGCGACATCACGTATTTGGCGCCTTCAAACTCAGGCTTCTCTGTATATGACTTGTCGAGCACAAAATGTGGAATCACTGATTCGACCCACGCATGGACCCCGCGCAGGTGGGCCTCTTGAACGGCTTTCAACGCTTCGCGACACGAGGTGTGTACGCAGTAGACATGAGCACCCGTCATCTCGGCAAAGGTCATCAAATGATGAACCCCTTCGGCCTCAACTTGCGGAGGTCGGGACTCATTTTGCCACTCAGGACCGGTCTTCTCTTCGCTGAGTAAACGGGCTTGTAACTCAGCGACGAGCGTTTCATTTTCACAATGCGCTGTGACGATGACCCCTAGTTCCTTCGCCAACTTGAGCGTGTTAAACAATTCCTGATCGTTGATGCCAAACGCCCCCTTGTAGGCCAGAAAAATCTTGAATGAAGCAATCCCTCGCCTGACGATTTCACGGAGTTGGCCTGCGGTCTCGTCATCGAATCTTGAAACTCCTATATGGAAGGAGTAGTCACAGGCACTTAGCTCGGCGCGCGAAAGCCAAAGTTCGTAGCTCTCCAAGGGATCGTCGCTGCGTGCGGGGCAGCACATTTCGATCAATGTCGTAGTTCCTCCCACGAGAGCCGCCCTGCTTGCCGTCTCGTATGTATCCTTGGCATACGTACCCATGAATGGAAGGTAAATATGGACGTGAGGATCAATGAAGCCAGGGAAGACATATTTCCCTGCTGCATCGATAACCTCATCGGCTTTTGCATCAAGATGGGGCGCAATTTTCGAGATAACTTCCCCTTCACAGAGGATGTCTCCCACAAAGTCATCTGACGCTGTGACAATCCGACCATTTTTGATGAGCAAGGACATGTGCAACCTACCGAATCGAGGAAAATCGAAATTCATTCCATGAGCGTCACAATTGGCCAATTGTGACGCTCTAGAGGGTCGGGTCAAGTCGTATTTGGGGAATGTGCCTGTTGGGAGAGCGATCGATTGAAATAGCCTTCATTGAGTAAATTTCATCAAGAATTGGAGTTATTCAACGAGCTATTCTTACTCTGATTCCCCCCTACTTAATTGCTTCATAGGAGAGGGAATTCCTAGCCTCAGTGATTTACCGCATCTCAGAATTTGAACGACCTCTATGACCCTGCATCCGATCAGAATCCGATATTTCCTCTTGGCATTATTAGTCTCCGCCCAGGCAGGGTGCCTCTTGTTTGGTGTCGCATGGGTAACCGGCTGGTTGTGGGAATCCTATGACCACATTGTCCACGACTATGTATCCGCTGCAGGACAATTGCAGGCGCACGAACTTGCGCTCGAAGTCAGGGAACTGCATGTCACGACAGCCGAACCTGGCACTGAGGATTGGCAGAAGCTGCAGATATTGTGTGAAAACGCAAACATCTCACACGATGGTATCCTCTGCTTTATGCGTCGCGACAACGGTGCCATGCTATGCCATCCCGACCTCAAGAACGACCCAGGGCTACTTCGATTGTTCCCTGGAAAGTGCCTCTTGATGAACGATGGCACAAATGGACCGATCATTCATTTGGCACATGAGGCAGAGTTCCAACGAGTTCCAATCGTCAACGGCAAGGTCGATCTGGAAGGAAAAATATATACCTTTACAGGTTTGAGTCTTCCCAGCATCAATGCCATCTTGGGTGTATACCATTCCGACATCGCCATCGCTTCGTTTGTTGCTGCGACGGTTCGGCCCGTTATGCAAATCGGTTATATCTTGGCTGCTTTCGTGGTCGGGGCTACAGCAATGATAGCCGCCTTTTTGCTCAAACGCTACGAAGCGGGATTGGATGCTGTAAACAAACGAATCGAAACGCAAGTAGCAGAGAGGACCCAGTCCTTAATTTGCACACGTAATGCGCTCACGTTCGGCCTGGCAAGACTTGCTGAGTTCCGCAACTACGATACCAATAAACACTTGGAGCGTATCCGCTCTTATGTTTTGATTTTGGCCAGCGAAATGTCACGGACGAATCATAGAATCACACCTAGTTTTGTAGCGGATGTGGCAACCGCTTCCTTGCTACACGACATTGGGAAGGTCGGCATTCCGGATGCCATTCTCCTCAAGCCCGATCGCATTACTCCAAGTGAACGTGAAGCAATCGAAATGCATGCCGCACTCGGCAAAGAATGCCTGGCATCGATCCGCAAGCAATTCGCCAATGATGACTTTTTGAAGGTTGCCGAACAGATCGCAGCGACGCACCACGAACACTGGGACGGGAGTGGTTATCCCCAAGGCCTGCAAGGGAAAGCGATCCCGCTGGAGGGGCGAATAGTGGCCGTAGCTGATGTTTACGACGCCCTTAAGACCGATCAGCCCTACAAGGAGGCACTTACGCATGAATCCGCCCGAGAGTGGATCGTCACTAGCTACGCTCAGCAATTCGATCCCGCGGTGGTCGAGGCATTTGTCGCCCGTGAGGAAGATTTCCGCCGCATTAGTCTGGGTAAACGAGACACTCAGCCGTGGAAAAAAGCCAAAACTGATACACTCACTTGCACTTTCGATAGTGCCGCGTTGGCCGGTACAAGATAGAATGCTTTACTCATTCTTGCGTCCCATTCCAGATCGTCGAATCCTCGATGCTCGCCATTTCGACCACTAGCTGACACTAGCGTACCAGTGAAGCACTCGAAAGCACGCCGCCAGATCGCCTGGGAAGCCGCCAGGCTCATTCGCGAGCAACCGGAGTTGCGCCATTCGGATGCGCGGCGTTCGGCTGCCGAGCGACTCTTCCCCGAGGGGATTCGTCAAATCGATATTCCTTCTGATTCAGAAGTCGGCCAGCAGATACGTTCGTTAGCCCGCGCCGATCAACTTGTGGAATGGAATCGTCGCTTTACAGCTTATGCCGAACTGCTGCACCCTCTTGCCGAGATCAAGCAAAGCCCGCATACCCATCCGGAAGGAGATGCTCTCTACCACAGCCTGCAGGTATTCGTGCTAGTTCGCGAAGAAATTCCTTACGATGAAGAACTGTTAACTGCGGCACTGTTGCATGATGTGGGAAAGGCTTTCGATCGCAAACAACCGCATGCTGCTACCCTGAAGGCACTTGAAGGCATCGTCACCGAACGAACTCTCTGGTTTATTGAGAACCTCCCGATTGCGCATTCACTTATGAACGGTTCACTCGGAGTCCGAGCACGGCGAAGGCTTGAGGCGGCTGAGGATTTCGACGAATTAACTTGTCTGGCAAGGTGCGATTTGGCAGGGCGACAAATTGGCATCTTAGTTTCGGAAGTCGAAGATGCCTTAGAAATGCTGCGAGAACTGGCCGTCTCGCACGATGATTTGGCTGATTCAGAATAGCTCGCTAGCTTACGATTATTGCTTGGTTTTCTTGCATTCAGCTCGCTCATTTGGGATACTTGCACTCGGGACAGAAGTATCGCACTACCGGAACAAGCGAGGCGAATCATGGCACGGAGATCTGGCTACAAATACGCATCTTTCAGCGGCACTCTAACAACCTCAGCTTTTCTGCTGGCCTTCGGGTTTTTGGGAGTGGCATATTCGTTTGGTGCTGCCGTGGGTTTGCATCGGGTGGTTAATGGCTTAAATCAGCCCGTGTTTGCCACGTTTGCTCCAGGGGATAAAGAGCGTCTGTTCGTCTTGGAAAGAACTGGAACTATCAAGATTGTAAACTTGTCGACTGAAACAATTATCTCGACTCCGTTCCTGTCGGTTCCAGACACGGATAGCAGCAGTAGTGAAGAGGGCCTGCTCGGCCTGGCCTTCCATCCGGACTACGCAACGAATGGCAAGTTCTACATCAACGTGACAGTCGACGATGATGGTGGAACGGCGGCTACGCGGACACACATTCGGGAGTATACAGTCTCAGAGAATCCGGAAGTTGCCAATGCGGGAGCAACAGAACTACTCGCCTTTAATCAACCCCAATCAAACCACAATGGGGGTTGGATTGGTTTCAGTCCCAATGACGGATATCTTTACATCATGACGGGCGACGGAGGTAACGGAAACGATACTGGCACTGGCCACACGGCCGGCATCGGCAACTCTCAAGACATCACTTCCAACTTGCTTGGAAAAGCACTGAGGATCGATGTCGATGGTACTAACGGCACGGGAGGCAATTATGGCATTCCTGCTTCGAATCCTTTTGTCGGTGTTACAGGGGATGATGAAATCTGGGCTTATGGACTTCGAAATCCCTATCGGGCAAGTTTTGACCGACAAACGGGGGACCTCTGGATCGGGGATGTCGGGCAAGGCTCTCGTGAGGAGATCGATTTCCAACCAGCCTCCGACACCGGAGGAAGGAACTACGGCTGGCGAGTTCGCGAAGGATTCATTCAAAACCCAGCCTATCCGAATGATCCTACTCCCGCTGGGGCAGTTGACCCAGAGTACGACTATCCTCGCGGTGGAGGGGCCGCGGTGACTGGCGGCTATGTCTATCGTGGTCCTGATCCGGAATTGCAAGGACAGTATTTTTTTGGCGATTCTCAGCAGAATTTTATTCGCACATTCGATCCCTTGAATCCTATTGGGACCGCAACCAACATCCATGGTTCGCTGCCTCCTGATGCCGGTACACTCAATGCGCCTGTCTCTTTCGCCGAAGATTTTTATGGAAATCTTTACGTCTTAGATTACACGGGAGAAATATTTCGTTTTGTCACCGATGCCGTTGTGCCCGGTGATTTTGACGGGAATGGAATTGTAGACGGAGACGATCTTGCAAAATGGGAAGCGAGTTACAGTATCAATGCCAACGCCGACGCGGATGATGACGGCGATTCCGATGGCCGTGACTTCCTCATCTGGCAGCGTAATCTGGGCAAAACAGCTCAGGATCCTCCAGAACCATTGACCAGTTCACCGCTTAATATCCCTGAGCCATCGACGCTGGCTCTGAGTGTCGCAAGCATGTTAAGTCTTTGGGGAACTCGCCGCAGATAAACTTTCCGCTAATTCTCTGCAGCCAAGACAGTGGGCGGGACAGTTGTAGAGTGGAGGTTGGCGTACAAATACTAAGGTGGATTATTACGTCCCTAAAAATAGTTTTCCTTTTCTCCTTCGGTGATCTGCGCTGAGGGCGAAAGGACTGCACTTCTGATTTCTCCCGGATTTTGGTTGCATTTGCAGAGTGGCCCCTCTACAATGTCTTTCGATCCTGCTTGGAAACTACCCGTTGCGATTGGTGGTTTTGCATTTACCCTACCTGCTTCTCGTCGTTTATGCGTCGCGTCATCTATCGCCGCTGTTGTTTAAACTTTGATTTTCTGAAACACACCAGCCAAGACCCGGAGAAAGCCCAAGTGATGAAGATTCCCCCCCTATTTCACTTTGAATTGAAAGCGCTTTCTGCGCGATTGACCCTTCTCTCCGCGATGGCCAGTCTTCTCGTCGTGCTGGTTGCTCCTGTTCACGCAGACATGCAGGTGACGTTCATGGGCAACAACGGGGTACTGCTTTCGGCTGGCGGAAAGAAGGTCCTCGTCGACGCACTGCAGCTACACAACAACTCATTTTGGACGCGTCTGTCGTCGCCCGATTTGCAGGACTTGGTCCGTGGCATCGCGCCGTTCGATAATATTGCCTATGCCCTGGCCACGCACAATCATCCCGACCATTACGCTCGCGGTGCCGTGGGAACTTTTCTGGCGAATAACCCGGATGCCAAGTTCTTGGGTCCACCCCAAGTATTGTCCTCGCTGGGTCCGCATTCGCAGGCGCTCAATATCGCCCCTGCCTTCCAAACTGAGTCGATCCAATTTGGCGAGCCCGGCATCGAGATCGAAGTTTTTCACATGGAGCATTTCGATCAATTTGGCAACGATTTTTCGGGAGTCCAGGACTTCACTTACCTCATAACGATGGGCGGATTGTCGCTCTTGCATCTGGGTGACGTGGATTACATCAACGAGAATTTCGAAAACTTCGACTTTCCCAGTCGCCAGATTGACGCGGTGGTGCTCCCTACGTTTAACACACTGCTCACCGAGGCCAACAAGCAAGTAATCCTCAATCAAATCAACCCTCGGCACATCATTGCCGCGCATTTGCGTGCCGGTTCGCTGCCCCAAGAGGAGGCGAACGTCAGGGCCCTCTATCCTTATGCCACCATTTTTACTCAAGCGCTCGACTCGATCACACTCAAGCCAGTCCCCGAGCCGAACACGCTTATCTTGTGCGCGGCTGCGAGCTTCCTGCTCGCAAGCGGGAAAAGAGGGCGGCATATTTTTGCCTCGGCTACACACCCTCGTTAAATGCAGCTTTTTTCTCTTCGGCCTCCTCACGACGATCCGCCCACTCGTGACGTTTGCGATTTTGCCTCTGCTGCTAATGTCGATATTGCGTAACAACCAAACAGCATCGAGAGTGGCCGTTCTGCGAGTGAGGGGATACTTGCTCTTCGCCACATTGCAGCAACGTGTCATTCCCGGCGATCTGTAAGACCGCGGCTTGCTGTTTCCTTGGGATCACCCGGCAGTAGCAGGGTTGCCACGATTGCGATGACACCACTGGTGGTAATTGGTGACTCGAAGACGTTGCCCAGTGAAGTGGGAAGTGGTTTGAGTACTTCGGGCACCATGGCCACGCCTAGCCCACATCCTATCGAGAGCGCGACAACGAAAATCTGTTTGCGACTGAATGGCTGCGACGCCAGGATGCGAATCCCCGCCACGGCGATCGAGCCGAACAGGACGAGTGTCGCTCCGCCCAGCACCGGCCTGGGTATCAATTGCAATGCGCTGCCCAGTACCGGGAACAACCCCAGCGTGATCAAGATGACTGCGATGTAACCCGCAAGGTGGCGGCTGGCGATGCCGGTCACTTGGATCACTCCATTATTTTGCGAAAACGTGGTGTTGGGAAACGTATTCAGAAGTGCAGCCAAGCCGGAGTTAATTCCGTCGCCCAGCACACCCCCTTTGATTCTCGACAGATAGATGTCGCCCGCGACAGGCTCGCCGGAGATCACGGAGTTTGCTGTCAGGTCACCCGTCGTCTCTATGGTAGTGATCACATAGACGAGCATGATCGGCACGAAGTAGACCCAATCAAAATCGAGCCCGTATTTCAATGGTTGCGGGACTGCTGTCCAGGCATCGCTGCTGAGTCTTGCGAAATCGACCATCCCCAATGACCAGCTAACTGCGAAACCAATGCCGACTCCCGCCATCACTCCCATGATACGCAACCAAAAATTTGTCAGAACGCTCAACCAGACAATCACGGCCACGACCAAGAAACCCACTGCCAGGTTTGTCAGGCCGCTCGCTGAAGATGATTCCTCGCTGCCGATCAGGTCAGTGAAAGAAATCTTAATCAGCGATAAGCCAATCACCGTAATCACGCTACCAGTCACCGCCGGCGTGATGATCCGCGTCAACGACGTAATGAACTGGCTGATGCCAATCTCCACCAGACAACCAGCAAGGCAGAGTCCAAAGATGAGCGCGAGTATCTGTTCCGATGTGTGGCCCGTTGTTTTGTAGGCCATGCCGGCAGCAATAATAGGCCCTACGAACGAAAAACTTGTCCCTTGTAAGCTAAGCAACCCTGATCCTACGGGCCCAATTCGGTGCGACTGAATGAAGGTACCGATTCCGGAAACGATCAGCGACATGCTTATCAAATGCGGGATTTCATCTCCCAGGCCGAGTGCCTTGCCAATCACCAAAGTTGGCATCACGATCGCCACGACGCTTGCCAGCACGTGCTGGATCGCACCCACGAGACTGGCGGCGAAATCGGGCCGGTCTTCCAAGTCATAGAGAAGGCCCGTGGCGTCTTTAGGCAATCGAGTTGGTTGCGACATGGGGCGTACTCATTCCCTTTGTTGCAGCATTGGAAAGCTTCACCAGCATAGCAGTTTACCTCAAGTGGTGGCAGAGTCCGTAGGCTATTGTCGTAAGTCGGTTCAAATGGATCGGCCACTAAGAACACGAAAAGGCACAAAAAGGGGAGGCGAGATATGGGGTTTTCCGTCCGAGACTATCTTCCGTGAGATTCCCTGCGATGTGTCAGATCGCGGCAAGTTGGCAAACGCTCGTGTGGGGATACGCTAAGCGATTTCTTCGGCGAGTTCTTCCGCCTCAACTAAGAGTTTGTCAATTCGTTTCTTGGCAGCAATATAGTAGAAGGCTCCTAGGGCGGCGACCACATAGGTAAGTGCTCGGTAACAGAGTGCGACCATTGCGCCGTCGGATTCGCGCAGACCGATCGTGCCGAATAATTTAGCGAGGCCTGTTTCTGTGAGGCCCAAACCTCCTGGTGTGAGCGGCAACGCCCCCGCTACCAAGGCCATAGGCACGATCGTGGCATTGTTCTGAAAACTTGGTCCGGTGATGGGGAGGCCCCGGCTGATAAACCAGAAGGCAGTTACCAAGAGGCAATGTGTGCTGAGCGCGAGACAGAATGCAGCCACCAGATAGAGTCGATGACTGCGAAAGTTGGCCAAGCCTTCGCTCAACTGGCTCAAGGGGTGGCCCACCAAGGGGATCTTTCCGAGGAGATTCTGCATCCAGTTACCTGATACGAGGCGGCTGGTCATAAGCATGAGCATTGCCAAGCCTGCGGCAGTAGCAGTCCAGACAATTACCTCGACCCCTTTCAACAGGGGACTATCGCGAAGCGATTGGCCAGCAAATATCAGTCCCACACTGGCAACCACTAACATGCCTACCAAACCCACGAAACGGTCGATGAAAACGGAGGCGACTGCTTCGGTCCGGCGGCCCGGTTGCTCATGGGCAATAAAAGCGGCCTTGAATAAGTCGCCACCGACGCTGCCGGGCATCACTTGGTTGAGCATAAAACCCAGCGTGCCGAGCCGGAAAGCATCGCTCAGCAGGAACTGCATGCCGAGTCCGTGGACCAGGAGATACCAGCGGACGAAACTGAATGAGAATGAGACAAGCACCAGGACCAGCGCGGCTGCCAGAAATGGCCAGTCCTTGGGTTCGCTAACAAGCCGCGAAAATCCAGCGTCCCCTTCAATTTTTGCCACGAGATAGATGACGATTCCCAGGGCAAGGGCGACTTTGCACACGGTGACCAGGATTTTCAGACTTTTGGGGAGGCTCATAGGAAGGACCAATTTTCAATGACCAATGTCCAACGACCAAGACGAGGAAGCGGATATCAGTCCATTGATCATTGGTGATTGGGCGTTGGGTATTCTGCGGGCTGTTGCGGCGTTGACAATCGGCTTGGAGGGTGTTAGTTTGCCAGTTCGTCGCCGAAAGGGCCAGTGCGGTTCATCGCACGAACATGCCCAATTGGTCACTTCCGCGGGGGATTAGCTCAGCTGGGAGAGCGTCTGGCTGGCAGCCAGAAGGTCAGCGGTTCGAGCCCGCTATCCTCCACTGTTAACATTGGTTGGCCTCCACCATTCCAATTGCCCGGTCTCACTTACGAATGGGTAAGTGACCGGGTTTTTCTTGCGCAGCAAGGATTTCAAGCTTGGATTATAGCAGGAGTTTTATCGAATGCCTGGCGAACGCTTTGAAATCGAACCGGAAGAGTCGTACCGCGAACCTCGAAAGGGTTCTGGCTGCTTGCGGGGTTGCCTCATTGTGCTGGCAATCTTCGTCGCCCTCGCGGTGATCTTTGGGGTCGTTGCCTCATTCAAGTGGCGTGGGTGGGTAGCGTCAGTCGCCACGATTGCCATCGAGCAATCGCTTGATGCCTCAAATCTGCCCGCGCAAGAAAAAATTGAAGTTCAGCAGGAACTCAATCGCGTGATTGATGCCTTCCAAGCGAAACAGATTTCGGGCCCACAGTTGGAGGAAATCATGACTGCGCTCGTGGAGTCGCCCTTGTTGAACACTTTAGTCGTTTCTGTGATCGAGGCCCAGTATCTGGATAAGTCGGGTCTTGATGCCGAAGAAATTGCCGCGGGGCAAATGACGCTCCGGCGGTTTGTGAGTGGAGTGCTGGAAGACAAGATCAAAGAAGAGGATATCGACGGTGTCATGTCCCACATCGCTACCCGCCAACCAGACGGAACTTGGGTATTTAGGGAGCAGGTAAGTGACGAGGATTTGCGGGCGATGCTGGCCGCCGCCAAGGCAGATGCGGATGCTGCTGAGATTCCGGAGGACGTTGAAGAGGTTGATCCATCGGAAGAAGTGCGACGGATTGTCGACGGCGTGCTGGGAGAGCAGGCTCAGGATGGGCAATAGTTAGGAGATGAGCGCAGACACGTTCCGCGTTGTCAAGCAGAAGTCACTTCTCTTTCTGAGATTTCCGCGACGCGGCTATCAAATGAGTATTAACTCACCAACTGCCCCGTGAGTGTGGCGCGCAAGCTGTTTAGATGCGGCTCGTCGAGAATCGTGAAGGGACTAACGAGTTCTTGCCAATGCTCACCCCGCTGGGTGATGCGATCTTCGGCGATTGGACCGAGGCGATCAGCGGCGAGTTGGAGGTAACTTACCCGTTCAGGGCGAAGGCCCATGATTCGGGCTGCGGTTGCGTCGACGGCGGGTAATGAGCTGCCAACTAGCACCAGGCCCATGTGCTTCATGCTGCCCATGATCGGGCCGTCCCCTTCCATGCAGTCGATCGCGTCGACGATGGCAAGCGTTTTGGGCAGGGAGGCGTTGATGTCGACCACGGTTTGCGGGATGCCGTTGTGGTGGAGCACGTTCTTGGGCCAGCCGTATTTGATTCCAGGCAGAGTCCCATAAAAATTCTTCATCGCACAAGTGATGCCAACCCAGTGGTGGGTTTTCATCTTCGGAAGCGATACGACGTAGTCGGCTTCACACACGCTGCGCGGAAAGTAAATTCCTTTTAGCGGGCTGACGCGACCACGGTTCACACGCCAAGCTACTTCTTCGTAGTTTAAGTCAGCAAAGTTTAATTTCGAATCGAGGAGGGCTTCGGCGACACCCGACTCGACTAGGGCCATCTCAGTATCACGGACATGGCCGGGAGCTTCGCCGACAGTGACGGTTGCGCCCCATTGGCGGAAGACTTCAGCAGCAGCAATGATCACGGCTGGGTGCGTGGTCATGTGGGGAATTTGGCGAGTTGGCTCTACCATGTTGGGTTTGAGAAGGACCCGTTTGCCCGCAAAATGGGGAGACGCGAAGCCGCAAGCGGCTAGGCCATCGCGGATTGTTTGCACCAACACGCCATCATACTTCTGGTTGCGGGCAACGAAGACATCAGCACGGGGCAGAAGCAATTGCCCCAGGACCTTGGCGCCTGAAAAACCGGCTAACGCCACCCCGCCGGCAGCAAGTAGTGCCCTGCGAGTGGGTTTCGATAAGGATTCGCTGGGTGAAGTTTGTTTGGGTGCTGTCATACACTTACCTTGGGAAGGACCCCTGGAAAAATCGCCAAATCTTTAAGGGCAGCCAGTGATATCAGGGCCAATTTATACTCACAAGTTCCACGACTCACTTCACGTTCTAGTGATTGTTGGAGAAAGTCGTCGGCTTGCGGTGGGCGGCGATTGTGGGCAGTGAGTCCAAGCAATCCGTAGCACATCGAGCTAGTGGTGGTCATTGGGCCGAGAGTTTCTTCCAAATATTTAAGCGAAGCCTCCACGCGCGGATCAGAATTTTCTTCTCCCGCAAGAGCGAGCATGGCAAGGCCAGTCGACTGAACTTGTGGCAAAGTAGCTTGTCCAAGTACCAGGGTACTGCCGTAGTTGCTGCCGCCGGTCGGCAGCAAGCGATCGATGATGAGCCTTTCTCCCTCACGAGCCCGTGAGTGCTTACCGATTCCAGCAGCTTTGAGCGCTAAGACGAACATACAGGTCGGTTCCATCCAGGCATGAGTATCGGCGGCCCACGACCATCCGAGGATACTTGGGTCGTGGCCAACCTGTGGTGTGGGATCAGCGGGTTTGCCATACGTGGCCAGCGACCAATCGACGGCGCGCCTGATATTGTCGGCGAATGCCTTCTGAGCACACGCCAACCAGGCCAAGATTGCCAGACTAGTTGGCCAAGCAGGAGTATCGTGGTCTGCGAGTGCGCCAATTGATCCGTTCGAATCTTGTGCGTCGGCGAGTTGTTTCGCCAGTCGAATGGCTGGTTGGTGTTGGTTGTGAATCTCAAGTGCCAAGCAGGTAAGTGCAGTCGGCTCGGCGGCCCAGGGTCCTGTGGGGCTGTAAGCACAGCGATCCGCCGAGGCGAGCTGCTCGATTGTTTGCTTGATAACGTTCACTTCGTTCTCTTTGTTTGCAAAGCGGTAAGCCGCGTCTGGAGATGACGATTCCCAATCGCCACGCATTGCAAGTCTAGGTTGCAAAATGACATCAAAAAGAGCTTAAATCAGGGACTTCTCGGATGGAGTTGTATTGAATCGACGGAGGGGGAGAGTTGTACACACTGCCAACAGAAAATATATGGCCCGACTGGCCATTTCATTTTGACTTCCTTTGGAACTGACATAAGTTTCAAGTGTGGTCGGAATGACAGGTTGTCAGCCGATTGCAAAAGGTGAGCGCTGCGGGCGCCACCTGCAAGACTTCTCTTTTCCTGACCAGTCGGTTACTCACGGATGTCCTAGGTGAGAGTTGTTGAGCAGACCTGAGCCTGCTGCGAGATCATCCCCGACAAAGGCAAACCAGCCGCAAGGTTGGGACGCAAAGTCAAGGGGCGGCGAGTACGTTACTCGACGTTCGCCTGACTACCGAATGGAGACACACTTTAAGTCGCAACGAAGCACACACAAAGGGATGAATCGCACACTTGTTATTGTTCAGGCATTGATACCGCAAATTGAAGGCTCTTAGATCAGGAAGGTCGAAACGCGGAGAAATGCCTACTAACGGGAGCACTAAAACTCCTGACAACCCTGAAGGGTGTCGACAAAGTCGGCACCGAGAATTGGAGGAATGCTATGAAGAATTTTGCTAAGAAGGTACAACGTTTCCTCGTGTCGGAAGATGGCCCCACCGCTGTCGAGTATGCAGTCATGCTCGCCTTGATCGTGATCGTCTGCTTGACGGCGATTCGGTCGGTCGGTACCAACGCCTCGGCTACCTTTACGGGTGTCGCTGGTCAGTTGACTGGTAGCTGATCCAACGTGGGCCTCTCCCTTTCAGGGAGTCAGAACTACGCTTGAATTGACGAATCCTCTCGGGATCCACATGGGTCCCGGGAGGTTTTTTTAATCACCGTCGCCATTCGCTCCGCGAAAGTAGCGCTACTTTCGCGGAGCGAATGGCGACTATATCGCGAAAAAACTTTGCAAACTCTCCCTACTCACGTAATTCGTAAGCTATTGTTGCTTAGAAGAAGCCCGTCAGACGGGTATTTGCGCGTCCCATCGGTCGCATGATGTGGAGTCTATCACCATGTTCAACATGATACCCAATGAGTTGTTTACCCAAGTATTTCAACTAGCGTGTTGTGCGCTGGCCATGTTGAGTTTGATGGTAACTTTCTTCCTCGTACCCCGCAGCTGAGACACCCAGAGTGGTGGAAGACGCGTTGCAACTTACAACCTCGCAAAGTGGATAATCTGATGAACGAATTGGTACATTTTCTTGGTGATACTTGGCACGTCTGGTTTGTGACCGTGATTCTCATTGTGGCTGCTGTCATCGACGGCCTGCAACTCAAGGTTCCGAACTGGATAACCTATCCAATGATCCTCAGTGGCTGGGCGTACAGCGCCGTGCTGTCCTCCTATGCGGGCTGGGAAGGCTTGGGGTATAGCTTGCTGGGTACGGTCGTAGGGCTGGCCCTTTTGATGCCATTGTATGCCATTGGCGGAATGGGTGCTGGCGACGTGAAGTTGCTGGCAGGTGTGGGGGCCTGGATGTGGCCAACCGTCACGTTTTTCGCCTTTGCGGTCTCTGCCATCGTGGGAGGAGTCATTGCTGTCGGGATGGTGCTGTGGACCAAGTCTTGGGACAAGCATCGTGACCAATTCTGGGGCATTTTCAACGAGATTGTTACGGTCAAAGACCCCGAGAAGCTCGCTGAGATTGCGGCTGAACGAAAACCAAGAATGTTTTTACTCCCTTACGGAATTCCCATTGCCATTGGCTCGATCGCATATTTTGCCTGGCACGGGATGCAGCTATAGAAAATGGTTGTACGACCGCGACAACCGGATAATTTCCACAAATTAGTGGACCACAAAGCCAGTGAGAGCCGAAGAATCAGACAAGGCGTAAGAGTCCGCCCAAGTTAGCGGAGATTGCGTCAAGACAGGTCAACCCCTTTATCGCGGGATCGGCCTGTAGAAGAACCCGACGGAAAAAGGGCCAAGATAACATTATTGACCCTAAAGATACTACCATTCACAACAACTTGTTGTGGCACACAACCGGAATCCGATAATTCCGACCTCATGCCAGGGGGGTATGATGCGTCCGAAATCATTATTATTGCTTGCGCTTGCGCTTGGCTGCGGCTTGGTCGCCTCGATAGGCATTAGCCAGGTCCTCGACAGCAACAACAAGAAACAAGCCTCCATCGAGACGGTGCCCATTTACGTGGCTCTCCAGAACATCAATCTGGGGGACCCGGTGAATGATGCCATGGTCAGCCTGCAAGAATGGCCCCGGGACAAGGTCCCCGTGGGTGCCATTACCAAGTGGGAAGACATCGAAAGCCGTCGTCCCAAGACGACTATCTTTCAGGGGGAGCCTCTCAATGATGGTAAGTTCTTGGCCAAGGGCGAAACTCATGATCCGATCTCTGGCATTCCTCCAGGCATGCGGCTTAAGACTGTGTCCGTCGATGCTCGCAAGAGTGCGGCTGGCCTGCTGAGCCCTGGTGACCGTGTGGATGTACAACTCTTTGTTCCGCAGAACGAGCGGAACGGCATCCCACATTCCTTCACTAAAATTATTCTGCAAAATATTCGTGTCTATGCGGTAGATCAGGCTGTGCAACGAACTGCCGAAGGAACTGAAGAGCGGAGCATTGCTAAGACTTTGTCGTTGGTCGTGACTCCCCAACAGGCGAGTCGAATGACTACTGCAGAAAACATGGGCGAGCTGAGCCTGATTCCCCGCCACCCGGATGACGACTTGATCGTAGATGACGCGGAACAATCGCTAGAGGACATCTTTGCCCGCAGCGATTCCAGCAGTCGCGAGAAAGAACGGGCTGCATTCGACAAGAGCAATGAGAAAGAAGAAATGGAATTGGCTCTCCGCAAGGAAATAAGTCACAACCCGACGGTTGAAGTCGAGCCTCCCTTCCGCATGAAATTGATCTTCCCCAACGAGGTCAGCCAGATTGACTTTGATAACACGACTGGCGAACCCTTGGAAAAGGAAGAAGAGAATTTTAACACTTACTCTACGAATACCGTTGGCAATGGATCAGGCGAGGCCACTTCGACCGGACCGGATCTCGGAGCTGACAAACCCGAGGGTCAATTCCCGATAGATTTTGAATAAACCCAGAACTAAGTGCTGGTATAGGTGACAAGGATGTTACTTACCCAGCGACTGATTTGAGGCTCCCGATCCTATCGGGTTCAACATTCCAGTAAACTCAAAGCGAAGGAAGTACAAGGATGTACCCCGAACTCACTCCCCGCCTCAATGTTGCCCACTTGGCACTTAATAAGATCACTCTGGCTCACATGACGTTGGCCACAGTGACTTTGCTCTGCAGTTTCAACTCGACTGTCCTTGCACAGTTTCAACAGTCCCAGGTGATTCGCAATATCACTCAGTCAACTGAACGGCTGGAGTTGACAGTCAATACGAGCAGGATTCTCACACTTGAGAAACGTATCCCGCGGATGGTGGTCAACAATCCTGAATTGGTGACCGTCACTCCGATCAGTGCGAACCAAGTCCAACTTGCGGCCCGCAAACCGGGTGTAACTCAAGTAAATCTATGGGATGAGGACGACCAAGTCTACACAGTCGACGTGATGATCTACGGCGACGTGCGAGAACTGGAGTTGGCACTTGAACGGCTATTCCCTGAATCCTCGATCAAGGTGATGCGCCTGACGAATAGCTTGGTACTGGAAGGGTTTGTCGAGAAACCTGAATCGGTCAGCCCTATCATCCGTCTGGCCGAAGACTATGCTCCCAAGATCGTGAATAACATTTCCGTGGGTGGTGTTCAGCAGATCATGCTCAAAGTAAGAGTCATGGAAGTCTCCCGGACCAAACTCCGCAGATTAGGCGTGGATTTTGCTAGCTTCAGCGATAACGGCGGATTTGTTTCCAGCATTTCAGATTTGATTACAAGCTCCAGTATCGCTGGCGGTGAGGTCGCAGCTTCTGGTGAGTCAATTCGTTTTGGCGTGTTGGGCAATAATAGTACGTTTTTTGGCTTTATCGATGCATTACAGCAGAATCAGCTTGCAAAAGTTCTCGCTGACCCAACCATTACGACAGTTAGTGGCCGTCCGGCTCAGTTCAATGTAGGCGGAGAGATACCTGTTCCAATTCCTCAAGGTATCAATCAAGTTACGATTCAGTATAAGCCCTATGGCACACAGATCGACTTCGTGCCAATAGTCCTTGGAAATGGAAACATTCGTCTCGAAGTTCGTCCCCGTGTAAGCGATCTTGATTATGCAAATGCAATCACACTCGTAGGAAGCAACTCGCCTATTCCAGCTTTGAGAGTTCGTCAAGTAGATACTGGCGTTGAGATGAAAGCTGGCCAAACATTGGCATTAGCTGGTTTGGTACAGACTCGTGTAGAAGCTCAGGAACGTGGGCTTCCGTACGTCGGTGATCTTCCATATGTTGGAGCCGCCTTCCGTAGCATCCAAGAGACCGTCAATGAGATCGAACTCTTGATCCTGGTGACACCCGAATTTGTCGATGGCATGGATCCGCATGAGGTACCACTCTGTGGACCCGGTATGGAAACGGTTTCGCCAAACAATTGCCAGCTTTATTTTGGCGGCCACCTGGAAGTTCCCGCTTGCGGGGCTTGTGCGCCAACCGGGTGTGGCCAGAACTGTGCGAACTACTACAACAACTCTCAGGGAAGTGTGTGCGTAGCCACCGATGGCTATGGCGGTCAACCTACTCCCATGAATGAGTATGGGCCAGTTCCTGCTGACTCCGATTTTGAATATGGGGATCAAAGCTATGATTCCTTAGGAATGCCAGCTGAATCGCTGCAACCCGCAACACCGGTTGAGCCGACAGCGCCCGCTGGGAAAAGCACCCCTGGGAATAGTCTTCCTGCGGACCCGTCAGCGATGCAGATGACCGCACCATTGCATCAAGCAAGACAACCCGCCTATAGCAACCTTCAAATTCCTCAACATCATGAGTATCAGTCCGAGAGTCAGTCTCGTCCGGCAGCTACTTCAACACCAGGATTAATCGGCCCTATTGGATACGACATGGAAAAATAAGCTACATTAGCTCAGCAACGTGTGAGGCTACCGGGATCTCACACCCTTGAAATTGCTCCTTTGAATATTGTGCGGCCCGGTCTTCGGTGATTTCGCCCGAGAAGCTGGACTCGAATTATGGCTAATGTACTCCGGATAGCGCTAGTTGATCCCAACGATGCGTCGCGAGAAAAACTCAAGTCTGTTCTCTTGCAGCTAGATAGCGTTTGGCTCGAAGCAGAGAGTTCACGATATGAGTTTTTTTCCGATGTGATCGAGCAAACCAAGGCCGATATCGGCTTGATTGCAATGGATGCGGATCCCGCTAGGGCAATTCAGCTTGTTGCGGAAGTCACTGCTGAGCACCCACAATGTACCCTGCTAGTGACTAGCAGCAGCACTGATGGACGGTTGATTCTCGAATCAATGCGTGCCGGTGCGAAAGAGTTTCTTACAGAACCGCTCAAGCAAGAGGATTTGATCACCGCGCTGAAACGTGTCAAACGACAGAATGCCGGAGAAAAGACTACGAATGCTGCTGGCTGCCGAGTTATCGCTGTGGGTGGTGCAACTGGCGGAGTAGGCTCGACCAGTGTGGCCGTGAACCTAGCCTGTGCCATTGCATCAGATGAAGCTAACTCCGTTGTGCTCGTAGATCTGGATGTCGCGCTTGGCGATGCGGATGTTTTCCTTGATACAATTCCTGAATACACTTTGGCTGACGTTGCGCAAAACGTCGGGCGACTCGATCTGACTCTCCTGAAGAAATCCCTTACTAAACATTCCACGGGTCTACATCTATTGCCACGTCCTGTCCAGCTTGAGGACGTAAAGCAAATCACTCCCGACAGCCTGCAAAGAGTGATCGGACTATTGAAGACCTCTTTCACTCATATCGTAATCGACCTCTCCAAGTATTTCGGCGACCTGGATATGCAAGCCATCTATATGGCTGACGATATTTTGATGGTTACGCAATTAGACTTGCCCTGCCTGCGAAATGTAGTTCGATTGATGATGACTTTCGATAGCGACGAGTCATTGAGAAGTAAAGTGAAGATTATCGTAAATCGAGTTGGTCATGATTCGAGTCAAATTAGTCTCAAAAAGGCTCAGGAATCCATCGGTCGGGATATATTCTGGCAGATTCCTAACGACTATCGGACTATGGTCGAAGTAAGAAATAACGGAGTACCCCTTGTGCAGCATGCCCCTAAGGCTGGCATCACCAATTCGATCCTACAACTTTCCGACGCAATCTGCGGCAAGGTGCGCGAGGAAAGCGAGGTGGGAGACAAAGACTCAAAAAGCCGTCGCTGGCTTAATCTCTGGCCAGCGAAGTAGCGGCCTTATCCGTTCAGCCGAACCCACTCTCTCGGTAAGTATTCGCCGAACCGGTGGAGAATGGGATTGCTATCGCCACGTTCTCCGGGTTTTTGGGGTGGCTAGCATTGCTGCTCCACCCCTTCGGCGAATAATTACCTCTCTCGGGCTGAGTGTAGAATTCTCCTCTCGCTTTCTCTCCTCCGCATAGAGTTGACACGCCTTAAGGTGCGGGTGGAGATGGGTATTCAGTTCAAGCTTCCAAAGAAGATAGGTTGCCGCCTGAGAGTAATTGACTTTTCTCTCCCGGTATATTCGGCCTAACCATCATTTCGTGTAATCCACCTGCGATTCTCGATGTGAACCTGCAACTCTTGGCTCAACCTTCCTGATTATGAGCTATCTTTGCGTGAAGCAATTTCGATCCTCTGTGTGATCCGTCCGTACGGCCTTCCTTCGAGATTGCGACCCGCGCAGCATAGAAAACGTGGAGCGATTCCCTATGACTAAGCTTAATACCACTCTGCCCACCTCAGGTGACGCGGACAAAAAGCTGGAGTTTGAAAAGCTCAAGCAGAGCATCCACTCTAAGTTGGTAGACAAGCTTGACTTGTCGCACGTAGGCGAGTTGCAAGGGGATGTGCTCCGACGTGAGATTCGCCTGGTCGTCGAACACCTTTGCGATACGGAAGACACTTTTCTGAATCGCAACGAACGCGACCGCCTCATCGAGGAAGTGCTAGACGAAACTTTCGGCCTTGGACCACTGGAGATGCTTCTCAAGGACCCCAAGATCAGCGAAATCATGATCAATGGCCCAAAAAACGTTTTTGTCGAATCGAGTGGTAAGCTCGTAAAATCAGAAGTTACTTTCCGCGATGACAAACATTTGATGCAAATCATTGACCGCATTGTCTCGAAGGTGGGTCGCCGGGTGGACGAAGTCTGCCCGATGTGCGATGCCCGCCTTCAGGACGGTTCGCGTGTGAATGCAATCATCCCGCCACTGGCCCTGGACGGCCCCAGCCTGACAATTCGCCGTTTCGGCTCCAATCCTCTCAAGCTCGAAGATCTGTTGAATTATAAGAGCATGACTCCTGAGATGGTCATGCTCCTGGAAGGTGCAATGAAAGCCCGACTGAATATCATCATCTCCGGTGGTACGGGCTCTGGTAAAACTACACTGCTTAATACCTTGTCGAGTTTCATCGCGAATGAGGATCGCATCGTCACGATTGAAGATGCGGCAGAATTGCAGTTACAGCAGAGCCACGTCGTGCGGCTAGAAACTCGTCCACCTAATATCGAAGGCAAGGGCAAGATCTCTGCGACCGACCTGGTGCGAAACTGTCTGCGTATGCGTCCCGACCGAATCATCATCGGCGAATGTCGGGGACCGGAAACGCTCGACATGTTGCAGGCGATGAATACTGGTCACGATGGTTCACTTACCACTTGCCATGCAAACACACCGCGGGATGCTATCGCGCGTATCGAAACGATGATCATGATGGCAGGTTTTGAAATGCCAATCCGAGCGATGCGATCCCAAATCGCCAGCGCTGTGGACCTCATTGTACAGGTCAACCGTCTCTCGGGTGGTCCCCGTAAAGTGACCGCGATCACCGAGATCATTGGAATGGAACAAGATACAATCGTGATGCAGGATGTCTTTAATTACCATCAGGAGGGTGTTGATAGTAATGGTCGCGCCACAGGATATTTCCAGGCCACTGGTATTCGACCGACGTTCATTCCTCGGCTGGAGTCTCATGGTGTGCGGCTTCCAGCGAGTGCCTTCCGTGAGCGGATGATGCTTCGCGACTGATCATATTAATTTGTGCTTGCCGGGGGGCGCTAGAGGGGGACCCCGGCGAGCCATTTACCACAAACGACCTTCCTAAGTCGAACAACCAGAGAGAGCATAGAGAGTCGATCATGCTTCCTAGTGTCCTAATAATCGGCGCAGCATTCGTAGGTGTCTTCGCGCTCATCGTTGGAAT
This sequence comes from Bythopirellula polymerisocia, assembly GCF_007860015.1. Classification (GTDB taxonomy): domain Bacteria; phylum Planctomycetota; class Planctomycetia; order Pirellulales; family Lacipirellulaceae; genus Bythopirellula; species Bythopirellula polymerisocia. Next base: position 168,776 of record NZ_SJPS01000004.1, on the reverse strand, counting down.
AGCCGTATTTTTCCGCGATCAGTCGGTATCGCAGATGGAAGAGCGTCTTTCGACGATTACTGGTAAGGGAGACAAGAACGATCCCACCGGTCTGACGGAACTGACCCAATTGCTCGCCAAAGAGCGGGGAAAGTCTGCATTCGAGGCTGCTTTTGGCAGTATATTCAATTTGAACCTGCTCTTTGAACAGGCTCAAGTGACGATGTCTACTGGGACCTTTCTGCTAATTTGCCTAGGCCTGGGTGTAGGATCAGGTTCCATGGTAGGTTTGGCAGGGCTCAACGTGATGTTGGCCCCCGTGGTGGGCATTACCTTTGCCGCTTTACCATTTTTCTGGCTAGTATTCCGCCGGAAACGACGTTTCGCAAAATTTGCCGCTCAATTGCCCGAGGCGCTTGAATTGGTCGCTCGAGCATTGCGTGCTGGACATAGTCTGGCCGCGGGTTTTCATCTTGTTGCACAAGAGGGCTCCGATCCAATTGCGTCGGAATTTGGACGAGTTTTTGAAGAACAAAACTTGGGCCTTCCATTTGAAGAAGCGCTCTCAAATCTGTGCGATCGAGTCCCTAACTTGGACCTCAAGTTTTTTGTCACCGCTGTGATCCTGCAAAGGCAGACGGGTGGTGATCTGGCGGAAATTCTTGACAAAATTGGTCGCCTAATCCGCGAACGTTACGCTATCTGGGGGCAAGTACAGGCACTCACAGGCGAAGGCCGTCTGTCGGGCATCGTCCTATTGGCATTGCCTCCGCTGTTGTTTGTCACCGTATATCGCATGAATCCTGACTATCTTTCCCTGCTGTTTACCGACGAACTTGGTAAGAAAATGTTGGTCGGCGGCATCGTAATGCAGCTGTTGGGAGCTTTGGCAATTCGCAAAATCGTTAACATCCGAGTCTGACATGAGTTTGCTCGCATCCAGTTTATTTGATTCCCCTTTGATCCTACACCTGTCGATCATCGGCTGCACCGCCGCTGTGATTTGGTGGCTGCTCGAAGTATTCGCGGGAGGAAAGCCTCGCGCTGAAGAGCGGCTAAAGGAAATACGCGATCCCAATAGTCGCAAGGTCGACTTGCTGCGCGAAGGAAAAGGCAAAGGGAGCAAAATGTCCCAAGTGTTGTCGATGGCTTCGCCTGCCCTGTCGAAGCCTTTGCAACCTAAATCTAATGAGGACATTGGCAAAACCCGCTCGAAGCTTAACCAGGCAGGTTTCCGTGGCCCCAAAGCTCCGGAAGCCTTCTGGGCATTGAAAATGGTTGGGCTAGTAGTGGGTTTTCTGATCGGCGGGGGCGCTGTTATTCTCACGCGGGGATTTAACATTGATTCGATTACCTACTCCGCAGGTATCGGACTCGTGATGTTCTTCCTGCCCGAAGTGGTGATCTGGTTTATGACCAAGAGTCGCCAGGACAATATTTTCTATGGTTTGCCAGATGCCCTCGACCTGATGGTAGTCTGTGTTGAGGCCGGCTTGGGACTTGATCAGGCCATGCGGAAAGTGGCCGAGGAAATGAAGAAAGCCTACCGCATCATTGCGGAGGAATTTGGCCTGTGCAATTTGCAACTTCAAATGGGCCGTGCCCGCAACGAAGTGCTTCATGACCTGGGATCTCGCACAGGAGTCGACGACTTAAAAGCATTGGCAGCAATCCTTATCCAAGCTGACAAGTTCGGTTCCAGCGTGGCCCAGGCCCTTCGAGTGCAGAGTGATTCGATGCGGACGCGCCGGCGGCAGATGGCGGAGGAAAAAGCTGCAAAAACTGCCGTTAAACTCATTTTCCCGCTCGTTCTATTCATTTTTCCAGCGATTTTTGTGGTACTTGTGGGTCCGGCTGCTATCACGATGATTAACGAGCTTTTCCCCTCAATGAATCCAACTTAGGCAAACTGGGCAAGAGAATCCGGTTCCAACATAAGTTCCGGAGCTTCTGTCCCGTTTGGGTCGATAGTGACGATGGGTGCCGCAGAGGAAGCGGCGCCGACTTCCCTTTGATTTGCCAACCCGCTTGGTAAACGCACAGGAGTAGCCGGCAACTCAACACGGCTAGTTTCACAACGAGACTGGTGCTAACCCCTCGCACAACACATTGGACCCAGACGATGAAACTGCTAGGTATACTCTCGATTGCTCTCTCACTGATTGTAACCGCGTCAGGCGTACAGGCCCAATGCACGCATTGCCAGGGTGCAAGTCCTTGCCAATTGTATGTTGCAGCTTACTGTACAAATGTCCATTGGCCGCGGTACTATGTGCCACCGGCACGCAACGCGGTCAACAGTGCCTACGCGGTAATGATTAACAACGGCTGGCGAAGACAATGTCTGCTTGGTGACTACCATTTCGAACCCGGCACGAATCAATTGACAAATGCTGGCAAGCTAAAAGCGAAATGGATCCTCACTCAGGCTCCACAAGAGCAACGGACAGTTTACGTGCAGCGCGGAGAAGACCAGTCTGCTACAGCTAGTCGAATTGCAGCGGTTCATAGTTGGGCTGCGAACCAAAGCTCCGTGGCAGAGCCGATCATGGTCAACGATACTCACCTCGTTTCGGAAGGACATCCTGCCGGTGCGGTGGATAATATGTTTGTTGGATTTCAATCAAATCAGCCAGCACCGATGCTGCCTGCAGCCAGTGGCTCAAGCAGTGCGGTGTCGTCTCAGTAGCGCTTAGAAATATTTAGTCGCAATTTGTGGAAGCCCAATAGGTTTGGGTCTTGATCAAGTCGCGGCATCGATCTCATTGCGAATTCTTATCAAGATAGATCGAAAATTTCGCCAGGGAGGGTGGAGTCATGCGATCGAGTTGGAAACTAACTTGGACATTGGTGGTCTTATCGGCAGGTTGCTCGACTCCGGGTTTTCCCGGAGCTAAAAAGCAGGCTCAGCCGAATAATTTCGGTGCGTCAGCCCCACCAGTGGCCCAAACGAGCTGGACCGAGAAGATCACTGCGCCCTTCACTTCCAAGGACTCGAAGAAACCCAAGGCAACAGATTTCAAGAGTGATCCTATTTCATTGGAGTTTGGCAGCGGAAAGCCATCGGCAGCAATGTATCTCTCGATGGCTCAGATGAGTGATCAAGGGGGCAATACAGATCAGGCCCGCTCACTCTACCAAAAAGGGCTTGCGCTGGAACCAAAGAATTCTGACTGTCTACTAGGACTTGCTCGTTTGGAAGATCGCGAAGGTAACATTCAAACAGCAATACCACTCTATCAACAAATAGTGACGCTCAATCCGAAGGACCCTAGTGCACTGAATGACTTAGCCCTATGCCTCTCACGCAACGGCCAGATGGATGATTGCCTGCAACTACTGGATAAGGCCGTGCGAATGCAACCCGACAAACAGCTCTATCGTAATAATATTGCTAAGGTTTGGATCGAGAAGAATCGGCTGGACTTGGCAATCGCTCATTTGAAGGCAGTCTACGAGCCCTCATATGCGAACTACAATATGGCTGTGCTCTTACAGCAGAGAGAACGCACTGCTGAGGCAGCTTCATACCTGAAAAACTCCTTGGCTGAGAATCCTGAATTTGCCGATGCTCAGAAACTATTGACTATTTTAGACCCATCTACTTTGCAAAGAATTGCGGAAAAGACGCCTCGTCAAGGTATCCAAGTTTCGATTACTGCGGCAGAAAATTTCACTCCGGGTTCGAACGATGACATCTTGCCGACACCAATGTTTCCACCTAATCAATCAGCAAGTGCCCAGTATCCCTCGACCGGTGCGCATGCGATGATACCCCAGCCACAAAATTTTCCCGCTGAAACAGCTTCGATGCCCGTAGGGAATTCGCCGCTAAGTTTTCCGCCGGTGCGATAGTCACTGGACTTTTGCTTGTGACAGACAGACCTCAGCGAAGACTACTACGCACGCTCCGCGACTCGCATCTTCGCACTCCGCGAGCGGGGATTGATAGTGGATTCTCGATCCGATGCCAGTATCGGCCGCCTAGTTAGCACGGAAAGTCGATCGTCATTGCGGAAGGCGTGTTTTACAAGCCGATCTTCGAGAGAGTGGAAACTGATGATCGCAAGCCGTCCACCAGGCTTGAGGCAATCGGGCAGCGATTTCAGGGCAGATTCCAGTGAGTCAAGTTCTCCGTTGACTGCGATTCTAAGTGCCTGAAATGTCCGCGTGGCAGGATCGATTTTCGCAACGCGACTTTTTGGTACGCAGCTTCGAACCAATCCGGCTAATTGCTCGGCAGTGTGAATCGGCGCCTCATGGCGTGTTGCTACGATCTTCCTAGCAATCCGACGACTGAATCTCTCTTCGCCATACTTGTAGATGATATCTGCTAGATGATTCTCGCCAATGCGGGCGAGAAGTTCCCTGGCATTTTCCCCACTATCGGGATTGAACCGCAAGTCGAGCAGGCCGCCGGTTTGGAACGAGAAGCCACGTTGATCGTCAGCCAATTGATCGCTAGAAAGTCCAAGGTCGAGCAGAATGCCATCTACTGAGGCAATTTCGAGTTGGTTCAAGATGGTGGGAATCTCTGCATAGTTGGCTTGTACTAGCTTGATAGGCTTTCCGGTCAATGAAATCTCAGCTCGGTTGATAGCTGTAGGATCTAGATCGATAGCCAGGACTAATCCTTCTGACGCAACACGTTCCGCAAATGCCGCTGTGTGCCCTCCCCCACCTAGCGTGCCGTCAACCAATATTCTGCCTGCAGAGGGTTCCAACCACTCGATCACTTCGTCGAGCAATACGGGAATATGGCAGCTAGGATTCAAAAGTGCCATCCTCGCTGCCCGGCTTTGGAACGGTGAAGTCACATTGTTTGACCAAGGCATCAAGGTCATTGACGACCAGGTGACCCCGACGGGCATCGATGATCCCACGACGCTTAAGGTTCTGAATCTGCCGATTAGCCACTACGCGCACAGTGCCAATCATATTGGCCAGTTCCTCATGAGACAGGTTATTGATGAGGTTTACCTCATGCTTCGACGAACTGGGATCGACGTGACGCAGGATCAACCGCGCTAAGCGGATTCCCGTGTCGTGCAGCGTCAAGTCACTGGCGAGTTCTGATAAAAGCGACATCTTGCGGCCCAAATAAGGAAGAAAAGTTCGATTGAACTCTGGATGATGCGAGATCCAATTGCGAACCTGATCGGCTGAGGCCGAGAGCAAAGTTACATCATCCAAGGCTTCAGCTGTTAGGTTGTGAGCCTGTTTATCCAGCAAGCTGACAACGTCAAATGCCTCCCCCGGGCCTAAGAGAAAAAGCGTGATCTCTCTCTCATTGGCCTCAGCCCGACTGACGAGCTTAACCCTCCCCTCGACAACGATGAAAAAAGTGGTCGTCGTTTGTTGGGCGTCAAGCACAACGGCACCGCGCGGATGCTCGATAGGTTCTAAATGAACCATGCGGTCATGTAAGAATTGACGGTCGCACCCGTGGAATAGAGGAGATTGCGATAGAATCGCGTGATACTTTTTAAAGTTTGACGAGGTCGGCAGCATGATTTTGATTCTGAAGGCAAGAGATGGCTAGCTCGATTCTTGACACGATCGAGAGCAAACGTCAAGCCTTCCAAATCATCTCAGGGCACAAGCTTCTTCCATGATCGCGCATAAAAGAGGCCGACGATGCATCGCGGGGGGAGGATAGCATCGCCGGCCCGGGCAGAATTCACTGCTCGCAGCTCACCAGGAGCTGCTTTCTCTAACTTTTTAAAACCACAAATCGAGAGCCCGAGTTTGTTTTGACAAACAAGAGAACTCCATCCTCAAGAGAGGCGGAACTTAACTCGGACATCAACTTGCTCTTGCTATCGATAGCATGGCGATTCACGTGGGTAATCATGTTCCCCGGCTCAAGGCCCTGGCGCTGGCCGGGGCTGCCTGCAAGTACTTCCGTAATCAGCACGCCTGTCACTCCCTCCATGCCAAGTTGCTCAGCGATCGACGGACTCAAGTCTTGAACAGATAAACCGAGTTTTCCAAGTTGATCTGACTCAGCTTCCATCGCGGAGGGCGATTCTGTATCCAAGTCTTCCGGCAATTCCTCGGGTCGCAGTGACAAGTCGATCGATTTTCCATCCCGGACAACCTTCAGAGAATGATTTTTTTCCATGTCGGCAGACTCTACTAAGAGTTGCAGTTCACGGGGATCGGTCACTGCCTTGCCTGAAAACTCAACAATCACGTCGCCGGACAGGAGGCCAGCTTTGTCCGCGGGCGTGTTGGTATGGACTTGGTTTATGAGAACACCTTCACGAGGGCTCACGTGAAACTGATTTGCTAGTTCTGCTGTAATGGGTTGGATGCCGACTCCCAGATAGGCACGATGAACCCTTCCTTCGGCTACGAGTTGTTTCCCAACCCATTTCACCATATTCACGGGGATCGCAAAACCAATGCCGTCATTTCCCCCGCCAGAGGAGGAGATGGCCGTGTTGATCCCGATGACCTGACCATCCAAATTCACAAGCGGGCCACCGCTATTGCCTGGATTGATTGCCGCGTCGGTTTGCAAGAAGTTTTCACGGGCAGTGATACCAATGCCACGATGCTTCGCGCTGATGATCCCTGCGGTGACAGTGCTTTCCAGACCAAAGGGCTGGCCCAGGGCGAGTACCCAGTCACCGATTTCAACGACATCGCTGTCGCCGAGCTTGGCGAATGGAAAATCTTCGTCTGCCTGAATGCGTACGACTGCAATATCCGTTTTTGGATCGGTTTTCACGTCCACAGCCTTGAACTCGCGGCCATCGTGTAGTCGGACGATTACCTGGTCTGCTCCCTCAACGACGTGATTGTTCGTCAAGATGAGGCCTGACTTGTGAATGAGTACGCCGGAGCCGATGCCAGTTTGGCTTCGGTGCGGAGTGCTCGGTTTTCCAGGGCCGAGTCGATCCCGAAATAAATCTTCGAATGGGCTCCCTTGAAATGGATTCGTTCCCTCAGGCACGCCCTGCCCTGCAGAAAGATTGTGTTCTTCCTTCCTGGATTCGATAGCTACGACGGCATCCATCACACTTTCGGAAGCAGACCGAAAAGCCCCAGAGAGATCTCGGGCTGCGGCAACGGCCGGACTAGCGTTGTCCGTAGCCGACGCTTTGACTGAAGTAAATAGACTCAAGACAGCGGCAACCATGACCAACTTGGCCGCTGTACATATTGCATGGGATTCTCTGATTCGTGCCACAATATTCATCTCAACCTCCAATATCTACTTGATGTGTGAATCCCCGTTTGCGAAGAAAGCCTGCCCGGCATTGCAAACGGAGCCACTAGCGACACTTGGCAACTTAGCTTCCGTATCGCATCTTCAAGCAATCAACCCCCGAGGCGATTGCGATAGTTGCTAGTACGTGGCCAATAGAGAAAAGGTTTGTAGAATGTTCACGTGTGCAACCAAAGTCACAGAATGTGAACTGGACATTGCCTTTGTTGGGAAGAATGAACAAGTAAATGTTGAGAGCCTAAAGTTAGAATTTTTGGCTTTGAACTCTTCGCCCGCTAGTTGGGATTCTTCTCATTGAAATCGCAGAAGCATCCGTCGGTTTTGCTCTAGTTTCTTGGCGACAGACCGGTACACTTCAGACGACTCGAACCCGCACAATGGTCAATATTTATGGAACCTTGGATCGACTACGAACTTCCTGCCGAACTAATCGCCCAGCAGCCGCTTGCGCATCGTGCCGATGCGCGGCTGATGGTGCTCGATCGAAATACGGACTCGATCGACCACTATCATATCCGCGACCTAGCCAAACTGATTGATCCGGGTGATCGGCTCGTGCTGAACGATACTAAGGTGATCCCTGCCCAACTGCGGGGATTGAGGACCAGCACCGGGGGCCGATGGCAAGGACTCTATCTTGGCTCGAATGCAAATGGAGACTGGCGGCTTGTCTGCAAAACTCGTGGCCATCTTCATCCCCCTGAGCAGATCAAGCTGGTCGATCGCGAGGGGAGATCGTCCACGACCCTATGGCTACTGGAGCAACTTACTGAAGGTGAGTGGCTGGCTCGGCCCACCGAGGACCGCCCTGCTCTGGAATTGCTGGATGAAGTTGGACATGTTCCCCTGCCCCCCTACATACGTAAGGGACACATGGTGGACTCGGACATTGCCGACTATCAAACCGTCTTTGCACGCAATCCCGGGGCCGTGGCGGCACCAACTGCCGGGTTGCATTTTACGCCTGACCTCTTGCGGGCTGTTGAACAATCGGGCGTGGATTTGTCGGCGGTAACATTACACGTGGGGCTGGGCACGTTTCGACCGATCACGGTCGACGACCCAACTCAGCATCCCATGCATGCCGAGTGGGGAGAACTAAACGCTGTTGCCGCTCAGGAGCTAAACACCACACGAGCCGCTGGAGGACGAGTTATCGCCGTGGGGACAACCGTAACGCGGTTACTGGAGTCGGTCGCCGCTGGTCAGAATCTTGACCGTCAGCACTCAGCATCGATTGTCCCTTGGCAAGGGGAGACAGACTTGTTTATCCATCCTCCCTATGAGTTCCAATTGGTTGATGCACTGCTCACCAACTTCCATTTTCCCCGTACGACACTGCTGCTATTGGTGCAGGCATTAGGGGGGACTGAGTTGGTCAGACGAGCCTACGAAGAGGCTGTCCGAGAAGAATACCGGTTCTACAGCTATGGCGATGCGATGTTGATACTGTAGCGACTCGTGAATGATTCACGTTCGAACTACAAGTGTTCCCCAACTACGATTCGATAGCTGTCTCGACGGGTTCAGACTTTACGAACCTAACACTGCGTTAAGTTGCGTAGCAGAATTGTCGAAACTGGCTGCGGTTTGATTCGAGAGCAGTCCTACAGAGGTCAAGCACGCGATCACGATCAGCGCGAGCATCACGGCATACTCTACTGCAGTTGGTCCATCCTCGTTCTTCAGAAATTGTTTGATGAGCTGTTTCATAAGAAATCCATCCAGATAAGAGGAGTTCTCGCGGCGACTAGCCGAGAGCGTCCATGTCCTATCTGAACCCTAGGTTATAATCGCAGCTCAGGCGGAAGAATGAGCGGTAGATGGTGAGACAAAGTTAGCGAAAGTTACGGTTACGCCATTCGTAGGGGATGTGCACACGACCCAACCCAGCCGGAGGCACACATGCCTCCGGGAGAGAGCATTACAGCGATCCAAAACCCAGGACCGCGTGGCGGACCGGCTGGGGTTTAGCCTACGCCTGGAATGAACTTCCGCATCCACAGCTTTTTACGGCGTTAGGATTGTCGAACGTAAAGCCGCGTTTTTCGAGGCCTTCGTAGAAATCGACGGTCGTGCCGTCCAGATAGAGGGCACTCTTCTTGTCGACCACGACGGGGATTCCGTGGAACTCGTACTTCGAGTCGGCCTTCTCGTCGAAGGAACGGTCGAATCCCAGCGAATAGCTAAACCCGCTGCAACCACCCCCTGCGACACCGACGCGCAGTAATGTATCGCCCTCAAGTTTCTGATCTTCAATAATCCGCTTGACTTCTTTGGCAGCGGTTTCGGTCAAGACAATGCTCATCGGTTGAATCCTAGCTATGCGGGATGGAAGGAAATTTCGCGGTAAAGGTTCGCCTTTCGGCTCCCTACTTAGATTATAGCAAAAACTTTCCGAGGAAAAGCCGAACCCTATCTGGCCCCCAGTTTTCGCAGTTTTTCTACGGCATGCGAGACGCTTTCTACTGCCAAATCGACTTCTGCGGACGTATTGAATCGGCCCAGGCCGAATCGTAGGCTGCTCCGTGCGAGGTCCTCTCCGAGCCCCAGGGCCAGCAGCACATGGCTGGGCCCTGGTTCGTGTGAGGAACAGGTCGCCCCCGAACTGACCGCCAGGTTGCCAATTTCCATAATCAGTGCCTCGCCGTCGATATCTCCAAAGGCGACATCTAAGTTGCCCGGCAATCGCAAACGGCCACCTGCCGCACTTCGCTCGCCAGTCGCCGGGCCGCAGAGTGATACGCAAGTCACGCGGTCCTGCAAGTTAGTCAGCAGCCGGTCTCGCAGGTCGGCAAGTCTCTCCATCTCGGTTGGCATTTCCTCGACGCACAATTGGAGTGCCTTGGCCATCCCGACGATACCTGGCACGTTGAGTGTGCCGCTACGTCGTCCTCCTTGCTGCCCACCGCCAGTGATCTGCGGCGAGTACCGCACGATGGGGCTCCCCTGTCGAACATAGAGCGCGCCGATTCCCTTGGGGCCATAAATCTTGTGGCCCGAAAAACTCATGAGGTCAACACCCAGTTCGCGGACATCGACCGGGATTTTGCCGACCGCCTGAGTCGCATCACAGTGCAATAGCACTCCACTGTGGCGACACACGGCAGCGATTTCTGCAAGTGACTGGATAACGCCAATCTCATTGTTGGCGAGCATCACACTCACCAGAATCGTGTCATCTTGCAATGCCTCGGCCACACGCTCAGGATCCAACCATCCTGCTTGCGAAGAACCATGCTGTTCGACATCCAAGAGCGTGACCGTATAACCACTTTGCCCCAGGCGTTCCAGCGGTTCTAAGACGGCCCGATGTTCGGTGCGCACGCTCACGAGATGTTTGCCACGCCGCTGGTTGCGCTCTGCAACGCCCCGAATTGCCAGGTTGTTACTCTCGGTCGCACCACTGGTGAAGATAATCTCACGAGGATCGGCATGAAGGCACTCAGCAATGGAACCCGTTGCAATCTCGACGGCTTCATGGGCCTCCTCGCCAAACGAATGCCCTACACTCCCCGGATTGCCATATGTTTCAGAGAAATAGGGAAGCATCGCCTCGACCACGCGGGGATCGGTCCGCGTAGTGGCGTGATTGTCCATGTAGATGGGTGGGTGCTTAGTCATGTCATTCGTTATTGTAGCCAACAATAGGGTCTTGAGCTAAGCGATTGATTCTCGTGGGCACCTCTGCGAGGCCGACTGGAGTTCGATTTTTTCACTCGATTCGCTGAGGGTCTCCCAGACTGCCGGAAAACTTCGGACAGTCGATCCATTGCAAACGGCCCTCCGCGCGAAACAGCCATCATATTGGAGTCGACGGCTTTTGCGCGACCGGTCTTCAAGGATGCGTGGTGCATGCAGCGCTCAGCAGCAAGCGGCTCGCGATATCCAAGTTGGCATCGATGGCGCCTGGCATTTGGCGAGGACTATTCCCTGACATGGGGGGCCAATTCCAACAAAAAACATTGGGCCAGACGGACGCGGACGCCGACGAACGGGGACACCCGACCCTAAGGTTACCTGGATCTTTTTTGCCGAAATCTTTTTTTTATTAAAAAACCCCCTCCTATTTCGCCGGTCCGCATCGTTTCAACTCGTTGGCGGATCGAGAGTTACGTGGTTCGCGGCGGGCCGGGCGGGGGGGAGTTTTTCCAAACAAAACCCTGCGCCCGCTCGGTCTCGCCGTCCCTGCGGGCGGGTACGATGGTTGGCGCACGCTGAGCCGCCAGCGGCTCGCGCTTTATTCAAGTTGTCAAAGATATCGCCTGGAGGTGGCGAGGGCTATTATCTGAAATCGAGTGGCCGAAATCTACAAAGATCTTTGGGCCAATTTCGGATTCGCCATTGTTGCCTGACTCTGAGTCAACCCGCCTGGGTGGGAGTCGGGATTGAATGAATCCCGACTCGGAGAGTCGGGCAACAGGAAGCACAAAGGGGGCATTACGATTTTTGGAAAATTGCACTGACCCGATTTCTTTTCCTTACCATGGAACAACCAATACAAGTCCATATTTCGTTTTAGAGAACATGGGAAGCGAATGAGAAGAGAGTATAGGAATAAAATCTTCCAGTGGTTGTTTGCCTTGCGACTTAAGCGTTTCAATATTGGAAAGGCCGCCCGCTACAGGCAAAACAGCTAAGCTGAGTTCGTCGCCATGGCGGAAAAACACATCGAATGGTGAGAACAATGAAACCGGAGCTAGGATCAGTATGATCGCACTTACTCGGAGCACATTCTGTGGTCGCCACACAGTTCTATCACTCCGAAATAGTCGAGGACAATGCCCAATGATCACTCCGAGACATATCAACAGAACTAGCAATCCGTATAAATTTTTGCCACTAGCAAATACAAGCATAATCGCAAATAGTAACAAAACAGGCAGACTACTAGAAACGCTGTCGAAGAATTGAATGAACCTCCTCATAACGAAATTCCTCACGAACTTATAGGATAAATTTAGTTGAAGCGTTTGAGAAGAAAACGGGGCAGAAAGAAGTATAAAAAATTGTTCTTACTCACTTTCTTCACTTGTCTTTGGTTAACGTAAATTTACCGCCGCAAATTTCTCGGCAAGCCTCAGCCCTGCCCTCAGTTGCCGCCAGCAAGACGACCTGTGGATCACGCTCTTCTTTTTGGAAATCCCGTGCGAAGCTCTAGCTGAAAAGCTGAGAGTCTAGAGACGAGTGCCATTCTTCCGGCTCTAGCCCCTTTGCTCTTGGCCGAATTGATTTGCCGGAACTGGTGCTACTCGGTCCGGCCTGCGGCAGTAGCACTTTTCTAACTCAACTATCCGCAACTGCAAGATTCGGCCTATAATTTCCCGTATCAGTTATGTCGTGTGAGCACGATTTCTCATTCAGGAGTTATTGGCAGAATGAAATTCTTTAGCATCGCAATCTTGACTGCTTCTATTCTCACGACTTTAGAGATTGCTGCGCAGTCTGAACCGCCTCAGACAGTCGTTCAGGGGCCTACTTCATTTAACGGCAAGCGTTCTTACGAGTATCTTCGCCAGCTTTGTGATTTGGGCAATCGCATGAGTGGCAGTCCGGGGATGCAGAAGCAACAGGAGTTGCTCGCCAAGCATTTTGAAAAACTGGGGGGGCAGGTCACCTGGCAGCGGTTTTCCGCCAGGCATCCGATTACTCGTCAGCCCGTGCCGATGGCGAACCTCATTGTCCAGTGGAATCCGGAGAGTAAGGAGCGGATTCTGCTCTGTGCTCATTACGACACGCGTCCACTCCCCTCACAGGATCTCGATCCACGCCAGCGCCGCGAGGGATTATTCTTAGGTGCCAACGACGGGGCCAGTGGGACGGCGGTGTTGATGGAACTGGCGCATCATATAAAGAGTCTCCCGGATCGTTATGGACTCGATTTTGTGCTCTTCGACGCAGAAGAGATGGTTTACTCCGACCGAACGGACCCCTACTTTCTCGGCAGTGAGTACTTTGCCCGAGAATATCGCAAGAACGAGCGAGATTACAGCTATGTCGCTGGGGTGCTGCTCGACATGGTTGGCGATGCTAAACTGAGCATCTACCAAGAACGCAATAGCGTGGCGTGGGATGACACACGACCTATTGTCCAAGGGATCTGGGAGACTGCTGCTCGGCTGGGAGTTAATGAATTCATACCTCAGGTCCGCTATGAGGTTCGCGATGACCATCTACCCCTGCACAACATCGGCGGGATCCCGGTTTGCGACGTGATCGACTTCGAATACCCCGACAGACGGAATAGCTACTGGCACACAACTGCCGATACCCCGGGGCGTTGTTCGGCGGATTCTCTTGGCAAGGTCGGATTGGTAATGCTGGAGTGGTTGAGGTCGGCGAATTAGCTCAGCGGCATCGAAACGATGGCGACGGGGCATCGGGACGATGCCGGCTAACTTCTTGCTTGGGCCTATTACTATTTGCCTGGCAGAGTTAGCATGTGGGGATGCTGCCTGATCCATTGCGCCTGACGATTGCCTTGCTGCCGGTGGCATCTTATTGCTTGATGCTGGGGATCTTGAACGCGCGGCGGAAGCCATTTATTACGACCGGCGGGGCGGACTTGGCTACGCTTGGTGTCGCGCTCTCGGGAATGGTGTTCATTGGCCCCATCGAATTATTCCGTCCTGAAGCTGCCTCTGTGGAGTTCGGCGGTTATGTCTGGCTGTTTCTGCTTTTGCTTTACGGGCTGGGCATCTGGCTCACGATGTTGCTCTCGCGACCCCGGCTGATCATCTACAACATCAGCAGCGAAGAGCTTCGACCTGTGCTCTCAGAGGCTGCCCGCAGTTTGGACCCCCAAGCCCGTTGGGCGGGGGACAGTTTGTCGCTTCCAACCGTGGGGATCCAGCTCCATTTGGAAACCTTCGAGATCATGCGCAACGTTTCGCTGGTCGCGAGTGGTGCGAAACAAAATCTGACCAGTTGGCGGCAGCTGGCAGGACTGCTCGGTGCGAGGCTGGATTCTCTCTCCGTGGATTCCAACCCACGGTGGTTGGGGATCGTGCTGTTCGCAATTCTGCTCCTTGCCACAAGCATGATCCACATGCTCAATCACCCGCAGCAGATCGCCCAAGCGATGCAGGAAATCTTTTCCTATTGAAGTGAACCAGTTGCTAGCTCGATGCAACTGATTTGGTGGGTTGCGGTTCCTGAAGGTGGAACACGACCCGGTAGGCCTGGTAACCTGCGGCAATCTTGTCTGCGTAGAGAGAATCGAGTTCAGTGCGAAGAGCCACGGCTGTGGGGAAACCGTCAGGGATCGCATCGGCGTCGGTCAATTCGTCGATTTTTACTTGCTGAACCAAGTCGATCGTGATGTAGCCTGCGCCGGGGATGTAGCTCCGTTGGCCGTCACGCATCATGCGATGTTTCCACAAACGAATGGTTTGCGTCTTTTCACCGCTACGTATGGCTGGCAGAAACTTCTTCTTAAACAGCAACATGGGGCCATCGTAACCAGAAGGGGCAAGACTTGGCTAGGAGTAGACGATTCCCGGGGATTTTAGCGTTCCTGAGTGGGCAAATCCCCTTGCGTAAGGATGCGGCGGGCCTATAATTCGGGAATCGTTCTTGCGGTTCTTCGGCTACTGGCTGGGAGTCCTTCAGGGCGATCCGCGGGTGTAGCTCAGTTGGTAGAGCACAACGTTGCCAACGTTGTTGTCGTCGGTTCGAACCCGATCACCCGCTCTGATTATTGGTCGTTACGAGGTCGCTGGGTATATTCCGGGCCAGACACGTAGGACTGCTGAGAGAATTCGCTTCGAATTGGAGCCCGCCCCCGATTATTGGCCTTCCTTCAGGGGAGGTGCCATTGCCGGTTGCGGGCCTTTGGTTTTTTAAGACCTTTATTTACCTGCCTCAAGTCACTTGAGGCGGGGTTTTTGCAGAGAGAAAAGTTCATGGCAGACGAAGAACTGGACGAGTTACAAGCCGACACGTTGACCGCAGAGCCTGAAGGTGAGGAAGACAAACCGCTCAATCTCGAGGTTGAAGTCGCCAGCCCCAGCGATTGCGAACGTCATGTGACGGTAACGGTCTCCCGCGAGGATATCGACCGCTACATGAACGATGCCTACAGCGAACTGATGCCCAGCGCAAACGTGCCCGGTTTCCGGATAGGTCGTGCCCCACGTAAGCTGGTGGAAAGCAAATTCAAGAAGCAAATTGCCGAACAAATCAAGGGATCATTGCTCTTAGATAGCTTGAGTCAGATCAGCGAGGAGCAGTCCTTCACAGCCATCAGCGAGCCTGATCTCAATCTCGACGCCGTCGAAGTCCCCGATGATGGACCGATGACCTTCGAATTCGACATCGAGGTGCGCCCTGAATTTGACATGCCCAAGTGGAAAGGGGCTAAGATTGAGCGGCCTGTGCGCGAGTTTACTCCCGCCGATGTCGATCTGCACCTGGAAAAGATGCTGGCCCGCTACGGTCAGCTTGTTCCCCATGATGGGCCGGCTAGTGAGGGCGACTATCTCACGGTGAACATCACCACTTCGCACGATGGCAAGCAACTGGAGAAAGAAGAAGAGCATGTATTGCGAATTCGCCAGAAACTGAGCTTCCGCGACGGCGAGGTTGCAGACTTCGCCAAACTGATGGTGGGCGCCAAGGCGGGGGATCGTCGAAAAGTTGATTTCGAGCTTACTCAAGATGCTCCCAACGAAGACTTGCGTGGCAAAAAGATCAACGTGGAATTTGAGGTGCTTGAAGTCAAGAAACTGAAGCTCCCCGAACTTAACGAAGAGTTCCTCTCCGAAATGGGAGATTTCAAGACCGAGGGAGACCTTCGCGACGCCATCAACGACAGTCTCAATCGACAACTTGAATATGAGCAACAACAAAAGATTCGAGCACAAATATCTTCCCTGCTTACCAAGTCGGCTGATTGGCAGTTGCCTCCTGGCTTGCTGAAGCGTCAGAGCAGTCGTGAACTCGAACGCACAGTCATGGAACTCCGACGAGCCGGTTTCAATGAAGCGGAAATTCGTGCCCGTGAAAACACCTTGCGTCAAAACAGCGCAGCCTCCACAGCCCGAAGTCTGAAAGAGCATTTCATTCTGGAGCGGATCGCGGAGGATGAAAATATTGAGGCCCAGGAAGGGGATTTTGAAAAGGAAGTTCTCTTGATCGCCATGCAGAGTGGCGAGTCCCCTCGTCGCGTGCGTGCCCAGATCGAGAAACGTGGCTTGATGGATGTGTTGCAGAATCAGATCGTCGAACGAAAAGTTCTTGAGCTTGTTCAGGAGCATGCTAAATTTGCCGACAAACCATACGAGCCAGAAGCGTTCGATGTAGAAGCAGTGAACCTTGCTGCCGGTGGTGGTGAGGGCCCGACCTCTGTGAGTGAATCTGCCCCAGAAACCTCCGAGTCGACGGAAAGCTAAGTTGCCTCTAATTAGTTTGAGGCAATAATAAATCTGTCGCATGGCGTGAGCGGTTAAATATCAGGAGCGAGTTTCCAAAAGGGAGTTGTTATGAATTTTGAAACGTCAGCCGAGAACGGCTTTGACCCTCGGCTCGCTTCGGCGATGCGTGACTATCAGCGTCAACGCCAGATGACGCTGGGCGATCTCTTGTTGGAAAACCGCGTGATCTTTCTGCAAGGGGAAATCTACGACGGTAACGCCAATGAACTGGTGATGAAATTGCTCTACCTGCAGAGTGAGAATCGTCGCAAGGACATTCATTTCTATATCAATTCGCCGGGCGGAAGTGTCACTTCTACCTTGGCGATTTACGACACGATGCAGATGATTTCACCTCCCGTGGCAACCTACTGTGTAGGGCTGGCGGCTAGCGGTGGTGCCGTACTACTGGCAGGCGGAGCCAGTGGAAAGCGCTTTGCTCTCAAACACTCGAAGGTCATGATCCACCAGCCACACGGCGGCGTCGGAGGCCAGGTCTCTGACATTGAAATCCAGGCCAACGAGATCATCCGCACCCGGGAGATCCTTAACCGCATCTTGGCTGAACACACCGACAAGTCGATCGAAGATATTCACAAGGCCTGTGATCGTGACTACTACATGACCGCTTCCGAGGCCAAGGAATACGGTATCGTCGACGACATTCTCATTAAACAACCCGCACTTGGTGGAGAATCGGAAGATGAGGATGACGATTGAATCTGGTGCCTAATCCAGGCGATTTTCAATTCGAAGTTCTCAAATCAAATTTATCCCCCCAACCAATGGATTGCCGTCATGTCGCTAGTTCCCTTTGTCATCGAAAAGTCTGGCCGCGAAGAGCGGGCCATGGACATCTACAGTCGTTTGCTCAAGGATCGCATCGTGCTGATGGGTTCGGCGGTAAATGACGACGTTGCTAACAGCATCGTGGCACAATTGCTGTTTCTCCAATCTGATGACCCGAAGGCCGATATTCACTATTACATCAATTCGCCAGGTGGCAGTGTGACGGCTGGGATGGCCATCTACGACACGATGCAGTTTGTTACCTGCGATGTTGCCACTTACTGCCTGGGTCAGGCGGCCTCGATGGGTGCCCTGCTCCTGGCAGCTGGCGCTGCTGGCAAACGCCATGCACTGCCCAATTCTCGCATCATGATTCACCAACCTTCCGCCGGCATGGAAGGGACAGCTGAAGACATCATGATCCATGCGGCCGAATATCGCAAAACGAAGGACAAACTCAATCGCATCCTGATCGAGCACACAGGCCAAACCCTCGAGCAAATCGAGCGTGATACCGACCGCGACCACTTCATGTCCGCCGCCGACGCCTGTGAATATCGAATCATCGATAAAGTCATTGAGAAAATGGAGCTGTAGGAATTTCCAATTTTCAACGTCCAATGACCAAGTACTTAGGTCATCGGACCAGCGACTACTAGTGCTAGCACCGCTTATCTCGCTTGACGGTGCCTACCGGTTTTCCTATTCCTTACCCCCCAATTGGCTTCGGCGGGTGTGTGCGCAGCGACTCTGCCAGTTGCCAGAAGTCTTTTCCCGGGTCCAGGTCGAGCTGAGTGATGCCAACAGCAAACGATACGACAGATTTAAACCTTGTCATGCGAGCACTACATGCCTTGACGGTGTGCGCGGCTCTACTGTCGTTACTTGCGACGATAGGATGCCGTACGACACGTGACAATCAAATCGACATTCTCGAGCGAGAACTGCGGGCTCAGGAAGACTACATCTACGAGTTGGAAGACTATGTGGTTGAGTATTCCGATAAACTGCGTCAATGCCGTTGTTCGCAGCCCCATGTGGCATCGGCGTCCAAGCCGAGCCCTGTATCCAAACAGCCAACTCGGTCTAGTACAAAAAAATCAACTGTCGAGAAAAAACCATCCCTGAGAACTCTGCAGGAGCCGCGCGAAGAATCTATCTTGGATTCTGCTGAGCCTGCGACCGAGTCGGAAACACCCATTGAAGAGCTTGAAGTTCCCGCCCTCGAACTAGAAATTGGCGAACCGATCAGCTCCGAAGTAGAACTAGAGGCCACGCATCTGGCTAATTCTGAGAGCGTTGAATACGAGCAACGTGCCGAGACCGTTCGCATTCCTGATCCGGCCGCCTACCAAACAGCTACTTACGACGAATCTGAAACCGGCCTTGATGAGTTGGGCGAATCCGTGGAGTTTCCCTTCGAAGAGGAAACCGTCGAAGAAGTCGAAGAAATAGTTGAGAGCAAGACCGAGATCGAAAATGTTCCTTCTAAACCGTCAAGCCGGAAAGCGGAGCGACTGGTCATTGCCCATGTCTTCCGTGATTCGACGGGTGCACCAGAGCCCAGTAGTTTGCTCTCCGTCGTCGAAGCACGCGATTCCAGAAACGAGCCTGCCGACTTCGATGGCAAAGTTTCGCTAATGGTCATGCAGGGAGACCCCGAATCGCCTGAGCGAATCAAACGGTGGGATTTCACCGAAGAAGAAACCGCCGCCGCCTGGCAGACTTCTCATTTTGGCGATGGGCTGCACTTGGAATTGCCTTTGGAAGTTGCTCAGCTTCCCGCTGGGCCTTGTGAATTGTGGGTCCGCCTGGAAGCCTCCGATGGCCGCAAGCTACTAGCGCAGGTTCCGCTTGAATCGGCAACGCTAGCCAGGATGGAGGATGCTGATGTCGCTCAGCTTGCTCATGACTCAGAGGAATCATTGGAAGAGGAAGTGGAACTCGCAAGCATCAATCCACTCCGATCTGATCGGAAAGTGAAGAGTAGTTCCACGGTCCAGAGCACATCACTGGCCTCGGCAGACTCAGCTTCAAAAGCTGAGCCACAATGGCGCGCGGCCACTCACTTTAGCGCTGGCGTGAATTCTGGATTCGCCACGACGACAGACGATCAGCAGTGGAAAACCAGCGCAATTCGCAACCGAAACTCGCCCAATTCCCGGCCGTCTTCAACAACTGCGGGCAAGCAGCAGTGGACTGCACGGAAGTAACCTCTGAAACTTGAATTCAGCTTTCTGCGATTCTATTTCGCTTAAAGTCATCTCGATTTGAGTGGTAAGTTCTACCAATCGACTTCTCTTTTTGGTATCATCTCCAGTTTACTAGTCTCCCGATTCTTTTGAATCAAAGCTTCTCATCACAATGAGGTTTATTGATGATACGACAATGTTGTGGCCCACTCATTCTCTTGCTTACACTCGCTTTAACAAATAGTGCCCAGTGTGGCGAATTCGACCAATTACTTGCAAAAGTTCCCGCGTCAGCGAATACCCTGGTCTTGATCGATGTGGAGCAAACATTGCAGAGTCCCCTTGCCCAGCAAGAGGGCTGGGGCAAAAAACTGGAACTCGCTTACGTTGAGCGGCCCATCTTCCTCCCCCCCGAAGCAAAGAAGCTGGTACTGGCAGCAGCATTGCAGCCAAGCGATGACTTCTCTCAACTGTGGGAATTGGGTGTTATGGAGCTAAGCGAGTCGGTCTCCATGCGCTCCATTGCCCGAAGTGAAGGCGGATATCTCGATACAATTGACGGCAGCGAAGCTGCCTGGACTCCGAGTGATGCTTACTTTGTCGAGTTGAGTCGCCAGGAACTGGGAGTCATGTTTCCTGCCGAACGCCAGTTCGTTTCCCGGTGGTTGAGTTTTGCCAAGAAGAACACCGAAGTGGCCCTTACGGACTATCTCAAGCAGGCCACGCGGTTGACCAACGAAAAGGTCCAGATTCTCATGGCCATCGATCTGGCGAATGTCGTGCAGCCTCATGAAGTTATTCAAAAGATCGAAGCATCTCCGCTACTCAAAAAGACGGGATTGTCGGCCGAGGAGATCGTTCCGCTACTCACGAGCCTGCAAGGCGCCACCTTGCGAGTCGCAGTCGGCAAAGATGTGCAAGCCCAGCTGCGGGTCGACTTCGCAAGCGACATCGCTCCACTCGAACCAGTTGCCAAGGAATTGGTGCTTTCTGTTTTAGGTGATTTGGGTGCTAATATCTCGGATTTGGAATCCTGGAAGTTGAGCGTAAAGGATCGAGCGATCCACATGGAAGGTCCTTTATCGCAAGACGGCCAACGCCGAGTTTTCAGTGTGATCGAACTTCCGTCAACCAAGTTCAGCCAACTCAAAGACTCTACCGGCGAAAGTCAGAGCTCGGAAGAAACACCTGAAAGCGAGATACGAGAGGCTTCGCTTGTTTACTTTCGTTCGATCGATGTGCTGATCAAGGACCTCCGCCGGGACCTCAAAGGCAATAAAGCAAGTGCAGCCGTGATGGAACGCTACTCACGCAAGATCGATCGCATGCCCATTTTGAACGTCGATCCGGAATTGCTCGAGTTCGGCGCCCAACTTGCGACTACTTTGCGTTCGATGGCTCTCTCCAAGCGACAGGGCGGGATAGATTACGGCACTGCAACAGCTGGAATGGGAGGCGGTGGCTACAGTAATTACTCGATCGACTACGGCTACTTTGGCAACCTTATTGGCGATGCCTACGGCGGTGCCCGGGCAAGTGCAGCTGATCGATCTGCCGCTCGAGCTCAAGCTATGGCCGCCTCCAACAATGCCCGCGTAGAAGGATTCAAGTTGATCGACGACGCCACCGCAGCCATCCGTCGTAAGATGACTCAGAAATATCAGGTGGAGTTTTGAGGTAATTCACCAGACCTGCAACGATGTGTCAACAAAAAAGCCTCGTCCCAAACTCAGGACGAGGCTTTTATTTTTTACTAGATACAAAGTCGCTTACAGTTTGCCGATCAGAGCAATCAGATCCGCTGTTCGGCAACTGTAACCCCATTCGTTATCGTACCAACTCACAATCTTGGCCATGTTGCCATCGATCACTTGAGTGAAGTCGGCGGCAAATATCGAGCTGTGGGAGTCGCCGATGATATCGGTCGATACGATCGGATCTTCGGTATAACACAAGATCCCCTTGAGCGGACCCTCGGCAGCGGCTTTCACAGCAGAGTTGATATCTGCCTCGGTAACTTTCTTGCCAAGTATCGCAGTCAGATCGACCACGCTACCGTTCGGTACGGGCACCCGCAGGGCAATCCCGGTCAATTTGCCCTTTAATTCTGGTATTACCAAGCCGACAGCTTTGGCAGCACCGGTGCTCGTCGGAATGATGTTCTGGGCAGCCGAACGAGCCCGATAAGGATCCTGATGGGGCTGATCCTGCGTGGGCTGGTCGTTCGTGTAGGCATGCACGGTAGTCATGAGGCCTTTCTCGATGCCAAATGTCTCGTGCAGCACCTTAGCAACAGGCGCAAGACAATTCGTTGTGCAACTTGCATTGGAAATGCACTTCATGTCCGCGGTGAGCTTGTCGTCGTTCACCCCAAGTACACAAGTCAGATCGGCACCATCCTTGGCAGGGGCACTTAGCACTACTCTCTTAGCACCTGCTTTGAGATGGGTATCGTAGCCAGGCTTGCTGTCGGTGGCACGGGCAGTAAAAATGCCCGTGCTCTCTACCACTACATCCACTCCCATTTCACCCCAGGGGAGTTCGGCTGGATTGCGCACCGCCAATGCTTTGATTTCTTTACCATCGACGATCAAATGCTCGGCATCGTGAGAAACGTTGCCAGGAAAGCGGCGGTGGGTGCTGTCGTACTTGAGCAAAGTCGCCAGCATCTGGTTGTCGGTCAGGTCGTTAATTGCCACCACCTCGAACTCGCTGGAACGGGCGTGCAGGTTGCGGAACGTCAGTCGGCCAATGCGGCCAAATCCATTAATTGCTACTTTAATCGACACAGTATTTTCTCCTTTGTGATTTGAACTCCGACCGGTCACTATAATCAGTCTAAACAGCCTTCGGACGGTTCGGACACTTTATACAGAAGCGGCCACAAGGCAGGGGCACAGGCCCTCTTTTGGCCGTGCTAGGTGGATGTTTAACCAGCGATTATACCGATCCCGTGCGGGTCCAACAACTGGCTGGCAAAGAGGGCAATTTCGGAAAATATCTCGCCTTTACAACAACATTACTACTGTGGTCCGTGGGTCTCCAGATATCTCAGCACCCGCAGAGCTACGTCCACGCCAGTCACCTCTGACAATGCCCGCCAGCCGGGCACTGCGTTCACTTCAATAGCAATCAGACGACCATCACGCGTAGGCAGCAAATCCACGCCCGCCAGGGGGGCCCCAATGGCGGCCGCCGACTGCAAGGCTATTCCTGCCAGTTCGCTGGTTACGGCCAGCGACTCGCCCGTCGCACCTCGGCTGATATTGGTCCGCCAGTCGAGTTTATTGCAACGTTTCATGCCCAGCACATCCTCGCCAATCACCAAGAGTCGGAGGTCACATCCTTCGTGCTCCAGAAATTCTTGCAAGTAGAACACCGAGCCAATCGCGGCAAGTGCCTTGAACGTTCGCAAGGCGATCGCCTCATCGCTGAGTCGCACGATGCCTCGCCCCTCGGAACCGAATAGCGGTTTGAGGACCACGTCGCCTCCCAACTCCTCGAAGGCCAGCATCGCTTGTTCCAGCGTCTGACAGGTAATTGTTTTAGGCACGAGCAGGCCCGCTGCAGCTAGCCGCGTCGTGGCCAGGTATTTGTCGACCGCCACTTCGATAGATCGCGGAGGGTTCACCACATTGACGCTCGCCATTGCCAGATTCGCAAGGGCGTCCATGCGGAAGATGATTTGTTCGAGCGACCCCGGCGGCATAGAGCGGACTAGCACCGCGTCTAACTCGTTGAGGTTTACCCACGCCGTGTGAACTTTCGTGTCGCCTCCGACCGTTGAGGCAAGCTGCTGGTAATCGATGGGGAGTATCTCGTGCCGCCCATCCGCAGCGCGAACGAGGTCGTTTGTATACCAACTATCGGCATTGCCCAGGATTGCAATTTGCATGGGGATAAGTTGCTAGTGGCTCGTGAAAGATTGGGTTAGCACTTCCATGTTCACTTCACCGTACCGGAAGCGATTTCCCGTATCGAGATTCACCAGCTCAATTACCGCAGGGCTGAAGAGGAGTGGATCGACTTTGTAGAAAGCATTGTCATACTCGGCAAGTATCTCGGCGAATGGCTTGCCGTAATCCGGCGAAGCCGAACTAGGGACACGTGGTCCGATCTCGGCTAGTGACTCGTCATCGCCATGCACCTCCAGCGTGACCTGCCCGCCATAGAGGATCGCGTCGTTCGTGCGTCCAATCGCGGCAAAGTCGTCCGTCAACAAGGGGGGCATCGGGGCAGTCCCCTGACCCGCTTCGATGCGAGACAGATCAAACTTTAGTTCGTGCAACTTATGCAGGGCCGTCTCGACGCTACGAGCGACGATCTGCAACGTGCCACATACCGAACTGGTGGGTGCCACTAACAGCGTCAATCCCTCCGACGCGACGCCACACTTCTCGGCAAGTTCTAGGCAAACCTGCTCCGGCGGAAACTTCCCTGTCTCTAACACGCCGACCACTTCGCTTGCGGTCTCTCGGTTCCCAATCTCATCAAATAAAGCCTCCCGCCCCGCCGCGGCCCGCATCGGTCCCGAACCCATGGCGAAGAACTTTTCGCCCTGAATCTCCCAACCGGCATACTGAGAGGCCAGGCAAGCCGCGACCGGCTCGCGAGTCGTCACTTTCACATTCGGCCATTGATTGCCCGTTGGTGAGTCGTCAAACGCTACTTCCCCTAAATCCGCCAGACAGACCCGCGCAAGCAGCAGTGCCGCCTCCCGGCTTCCCTGCACCTCGATTCCCATGTCAATGAGCGTCTCGCCACAGTTGAGTGTGTTGACCGTGACTTGCAGCGATCGCGCTTGGGCCACAATCTCCTGGCAGAGGCGCCTAGCACGTTGATTCAGTTGAAAATACGAGTGGTCACTCATGAATGTGACGATAGCGGATGGCAGAGGTTTTCGCTAGCGACTGGTGGACAAGTTACCTCTTCAATACGGTCTCTGCCTAGGAACGCTATGTAATCGAGACTATGCACTATTCTAGGGTCTTTTTTTTGTAGAAAGCGTCATCAGACGTTCTCATCGAGATCGGTCGTTCTCGATCGTGCTAGCCCATAAAGTGTGAGCAACAACGCAGCCATGATTGTCACTCCGCAGAGTTTGAGTGAGCCGGAAACCAGGGCACTATCGGTCCCGTTGGGTGGCGGAAATTTCTCATTGAGCGTTGGCATAAGCTTCGAGGTTGCACCCTGGAAAGCAGCGGCTACTCCCGCCGCTCCGTTTGTCCATGTTCCGATTTGCAATAGGATAAACCACATTTTCAATGCCACCGAATTCAGGTTTAGTTCAGCGATCAGGAATCCAAAGGCTACCATTAAGACACCATTGGCGGTGAATTCTATATGGGCCATCACGATCCCACGAAACCAAGCTACGGCTGATGGGGGAATAAATCCAATGACACAGCCAACCGCGATTTGGAGCACTCCGAGAAACAGAGTCCAGCGTTTGAGATTTGCTTTTAAGTCGTCGATATCCGTTGCCATCGCTTGCACTGTGCCTGAAAGTTGGGTGACCTACAATACCGTGCAGATTCTATCACAAAGCGGTATAGGGGTGGAGATGAGATAGAGACTCGCTCCACTTTGTCGAGCTCCACTCGAAGGTGCGTCGCGGCTAAGGAAGAATACCACGTCGTAACGAACAGAATACTACAGTCCCGCGAAATAGTTTTTCACGGCGATGTCGATCGTTTGACTCGTTACAGCCAGTGGTTGGTTGTGGAATTCGCAGTAGTTGCGGATCTGCCGCAGGAGGTCGCGAGGGTGACAGAAACGTAATGGACGACCGGTTGGCTCGTAATGTTTGTTAAGGAGATAGTCCACCGCGCCAGGGTCGCAATTGCATTCGATCTTGCTTGCTAGGTCGTGCAACAGAGCTACGAACTCTTCAGTGCTCGGGCCCTCGACTTCGATCTTATACGGGATACGCCGCAAGAATGCCTCGTCGACCAAGTCGCTTGGCTCCAAGTTGGTCGAAAATACGATCAGCATGTCAAACGGGACGGCCACTTGCCGGCCGCTGGAGAGATTAAGATAGTCGTGGTGTTTCTCCATCGGCACGATGAGCCGATTCAGGAGTTCGGACGTGGGCATCCGTTGCCGACCGAAATCGTCGATCACCAGTGCCCCGCCATTAGCTCGCAATTGAACCGAAGCTTCGCTGATGCCGGTTTGTGGATTCACCTGCAAATCAAGTTGTTCCATCGTCAGTTCGCCACCGACAATGATCGTGGGCCGACGAATCAAGATCCATCGTTTGTCGTAGCTGATTTCTTCCAACTGGGGCAGTTCAACCGCCTCATGGCTGCGCGGATCGTAGAGTCGCACTAACTCCCCGTCGATGGTGATGGTTCGTGGAATCCAAAGATACTCTCCGAAGGCACTCACCACTAACTCAGAGAGACTCGTCTTGCCGTTGCCAGGGGGGCCAAACAGGAACAAGCCGCGACCATCGTTAATCGCTTGGCCGAGTTGGCTAATAAGCGTTTCGCTCAAACGCAGGTCGCAGAATGCGGCCCGCAGTTTTTCCATCGTCAGTGAGCTTTGTTGAAGCGATTGATTGGCAATGCCTTCCATGTAGGCATCCAGGGGCACCGGGGCGGCACCGGCGTAGGAGCAATGCTGATGCTCGCGTCGAGCGCGATCAAAACCAGCCTCGGTCAGCTGGAACACGTAGTCTTCCAAACCTGAAGAACCCTTGATGGCGATCATCAGTTCCGAGCGCAACCTTTCAAATGATTGTTGAAGAATTGGGCGTGGAAGATGCAGCCTCTCAGCGATCCCTCGACCAGACACCGTGCCCCGCTTCAAGAGGAGCTTTAACACGAGCACTTCCAAGTCGTGCTCATTGAGGCCCGTCTCTTCAAGCGATTCAGGATCGGGGGGGACAAACCGCACCGGAGACGACGAGGATTGACTATCCTGGGAAGCACAATTTCGTGCGGAACTCGCAACCGGGGAAGGAATGTTGGAATGAACGGGTGCGTGAAGCGTTTCGCTGGCCATCGAGCTTACCTGCTGAAAGTTTTTGACAAGAACTTTGTATTTCAGGGAACCAACGCGCGCAGAAGTTCCCACACTGGACTTTTGGTCATGAAATAGGGGTTGTCCAGTCATGAGCGGCGAATGGGGGCCGATCCGCTCGAGTGGCCGGGGAGGTTTGCCAGTCTTAGCGGATAAGTGGGGTAGGAATCCTGCCAGTCGCCTAGATTCACAGGCAGGAAGTCTGTGGCACGGAGGATTTCCCCTGCCCGCGAAATCGGCTAGAATCCAAGTTTCAGCCCCCTTCCCCCACGATCGGGGGGTGCAACAACCTCGAATACATTCCTAGCGGTATCTCTTATGTTTGAAGCCCTTCAAGACGGACTCGGCTCGGCGTTCAAGACGCTCAGGGGCAAGGGCAAGCTTTCTGAATCTAACATGCGCGACGGCCTTAAACTGGTCGAGAAATCGCTGCTTGAAGCGGATGTGAGCTTCCCGGTCGTCCGGCAATTCATGGCGGACGTCACCGAGCAGGCGCTTGGTGAGAAGGTACTCAAGTCGCTCGACCCCAGTCAGCAGGTTGTGGGCCTCGTGTACCAGGAACTCGTGAACCTGATGGGTCCGGTCGACAACTCCCTGCACCTTCTGGGCAAGGGCGAAGTGACCGTGCTAATGATGTGCGGTCTGCAGGGTTCGGGCAAAACAACGACCTGCGGAAAACTTGGTCGGATGCTCAAGGAGTCCGGACGTAAGCCGCTCCTAGTCGCTGCCGACCTCCAACGTCCTGCCGCGATCGACCAACTGCACGTGCTTGGCGAGCAACTTGGTATCGACGTCTTTTCAGATCGCGCGCAGAAGGATCCCGTCTCAGTTTGCAACGAGGCTCTCAAGCAAGCGAAGAAACTCGGGGCCGACGTCGTGATCCTCGACACGGCTGGGCGACTGCACGTTGATGAAGAATTGATGGGCCAGCTGCAACGGATCGACCGCCAGTGCAATCCCCACCAAGCCTATCTCGTTGTCGATGGCATGACGGGCCAGGATGCTGTCAATAGTGCGAAGGCATTTAACGATGCCTTGGAACTCGATGGCGTGATCCTTACCAAAATGGATGGAGATGCCCGTGGCGGAGCAGCCATCTCAGTCAAGCATGTAACCGGTGTGCCGATCAAGTTCATCGGCACGGGCGAGCATCTTGATGCACTCGAAGAATTCCATGCCGACCGCATGGCCGGTCGCATTCTGGGTCAGGGCGATATTCTGACACTCGTCGAGAAGGCCCAGCGGGAATTCGATCAGGATGAAATGCTTCGCCAGGAAGAGCGAATGAAGAAGGGCGAATTTACGCTCGACGACTTCAAATCGCAATTGAGCCAGATAAAAAAGCTTGGGCCGCTGCAAAAGGTCATGGGCATGATCCCTGGCATGAGTGGCCTCAAGGATGCCATGGGAGACGTCGATCCCGAGCAAGACATGAAGCGTTTGTTTGGAATTATCGACTCGATGACTGCCGATGAACGGCGAAACCCAACCAAGACAATTGATCAAAGCCGCCGCCGCCGCATCGCTGCCGGTTCGGGGGTCGAGCCCCACGAAGTGAACGAACTGGTCAAACAGTTCGATGTCATGGCACAGATGATGACCCAACTGGCGGGTAAAGGGATGCGAGAGCGGATGAAGATGATGCGTCAGATGCAGTCTGACATGACCAACCCCAACGCCCAGCTCTCGAAGAAAAAGCAACCCACTGGCAAGCGGCTCTCACCTGCCGAGAAGGCCAAGCTCAAGAAAGAGCGAGACCGTGAGATGCGCCGCCGCAAGCGAGAGCAGCGTGGAAGCTGAGTGAGTTACCAAAAAGTCACATGCCCTGCGACTCGCTGAGTCACGGCTATTCACTACTGAACACAGACGATTACCACATGCGCGTTCTTAGCGGAATCCAACCTACTGGACGTCCTCACTGGGGGAATTATTTCGGTGCGATTGTGCAGTACATTGCCTTGCAGGATGCAGAGCAGGCTTACTACTTCATCGCAAATCTTCATGCGCTGACGACCGTGCGCGATAAGCAGTTGCTTGCTCAATACTCGCTCGACGCGGCAATGGATTTAATTGCCTTGGGACTCGATCCTCAGCAGGCGGTCTTGTTTGTCCAGTCGGATGTGCCCGAGGTGAGCGAACTCTGCTGGATACTGCTGAGTGGCACACCGATGGGGTTGCTCGAGCGCTGCCATGCCTACAAGGATAAAAAAGCCAAGGGGCTCACCGCCGACGCTGGACTGTTTGCCTATCCCGTGTTGCAGGCAGCCGACATCCTGGCCTACGACAGTGACACCGTGCCTGTCGGCGAAGATCAAGTCCAGCATATCGAAGTGTGCCGCGACATTGCCGGGAGTTTCAATCACCAATATGGCGAGGTCTTTGTACTTCCCAAGGCAAAGGTACTCGACAGTTCGGCCCGAGTGCCAGGTACCGATGGTGAGAAAATGTCGAAGAGCTACAACAATACCTTGGCAGTATTTGAAGATGCCAAGGCTCAAAAAAAACAGATCATGCGAATCGCAACTGACTCGCGACCGATGGACGAATCCAAAGACCCGCAGGACGACGTGCTGTATCTTTTGTATTCACTCGTTGCCGCTGAAAGTGATCGAGCGGAGATGGCCGAACTTTATCAGCGTGGTGGGTTTGGCTATGGAGACGTGAAAAAGAAACTGGCAGAGGCGGCTGAGGCTTTCTTCGCGGATGCACGCAGTCGTCGCGAAGATTGGCAACGGCGACCTGATGATGTGCGCGACATCCTCGCAGCCGGAGCTGCCAAAGCCCGCCAAAAGGCTGGTGAGGTACTCAATCGTGCCCAGGAAGCCTGTGGACTCAAGGGCTTTTAACCGTGGCACTGCAGATCATAGGCATCGGCACGGATATCATCGAATGCTTGCGCATTGCGCAGATGATCGATCGCCACGGCGAGTTGTTTATCAGTCGAGTGTATACTCCCCATGAAATCGCGTATTGCTCCACGAAGAAAGCAGCGACTCAACACTATGCCGGTCGCTGGGCCGCGAAAGAAGCTGTACTCAAGGCACTCGGCACGGGCTGGAGGCGCGGAATTAGCTGGCGAGATATCGAAGTCCGCAACCAACCCGGCGGGGCACCCACAATTGCCCTTTGTGGAGGTGCCCGTGAGGTCTTTGAGCGATCAGGCATCACAAAGATGCACATCAGTATCTCCCATTGCCGCAGCCATGCAACGGCATACGCGATTGCGGAAGGTGTGGCATCTGATGATTTTTAATTGGCAGATCTAACTAGAGGATTGACGATCATGAAGAAGAGTAAGCCTCGTATCTTGGCCTTCGCTGGGAGTGCTCGCAAAGAATCCCATAACAAGAAGTTGGTCCGACTGGCTGCTACAGCAGCAGAGGAGGCGGGTGCCGAGGTCACCTTAATCGATCTGGCCGATTATCCGCTTCCGATCATGGATGAGGACTTGGAGAAAGAGCAGGGTCTGCCCGCAAATGCGACCAAATTGAAAGAACTGTTTCTAGAGAGTGACGGGCTGATGATCTCATGCCCCGAGTACAACAGTTCGATCACGCCACTGCTAAAGAATACGATTGACTGGGTCTCACGACCGGTTCCAGGTGAGCCTCGACTGGCGCCTTATATTGACAAGGTCGCGGTGCTCATGGCTGCCTCACCTGGTGCGCTGGGTGGTCTGCGGGGACTGGTCCACGTCCGGGCTATCCTGCAAAATATCGGCGTGACCGTCTTACCGGATCAGCGGGCAGTTTCCCAAGCCCATGATGCCTTTGACGAGGAAGGAAAATTGAAGGACTCCTCGACCCAGGAGGCGATTGCAAAACTGGGAAAAGGGCTCGCCGACGTACTCCAGCGACTTGCCCGCCCTTAAGAATGTATGATTTTTTGTGGAACCTAACTTGCCTTCGAAGTTTCTCGCTAGGCGATGCGGTGAATACTCTGTTAATCTAAACCTACTGTACTTTCGACTAACGAAATTTCAAAACAAATAACTTCTTTCACAAACTTCAACTTCCCAGTACTTATTGGTAACTCCATGATCGATCCAGCCGAATTGATGCAACTTGCCATCGAGACCTGCCGTGAGGGGATCGCTCAGGGACAAAGTCCTTTTGGCTGTGCGATTGCCATCGGCGATGAAGTAATTGCGCAAGCGCATAATTCCGTGGTATTGACAACGGATATCACAGCCCACGCAGAAGTGAACGCGATTCGGCTAGGCTGCAAGACGGTCGAGAATATCTTCCTGACCGACGCAGTTGTGGCAACCACTTGCGAACCTTGTCCGATGTGTATGGCCGCCCTCCATTGGGCACGAGTTGGAACCGTGTTCTACGGTGCTACGATTGCCGACGCCGACACATCAGGTTTCAATGAATTGCAGTTGCCGGCTGCCGAATTGCTGAGGATAGGCGGCAGCCAGGTAAAATTGATCGGCGGTTTGTTGGTCGACGAATGCCGTGAATTGTTCGATCTGTGGAATGCAAGCCCTGGCAAGGTCGCTTACTAATCACCTTTAGTAAGCCCAAGAAGGATTCAACACAACTATGGTCACGAAACTGGATCTCGCGAGAGATTGGCTCCCCCGCTATACGGGCATGCCGCTCGAAAAGTTTGGTGATTATGTCCTGTTGACAAATTTTCGCAATTACGTCAGCAAATTCGCCAAAAAGTTTGGTTGCGAAGTGCATGGTGAAGACCGTCCGATGCAGGCAGCCACGAATGAAGATGGCCTCACGATTGTTAACTTTGGGATTGGCTCGCCCAATGCGGCAACTGTGATGGATCTGCTTACCGCCTATCATCCTGAGGCGGTATTGTTTTTGGGAAAGTGCGGGGGACTCAAGACTTCCACTGAGATTGGAAACTTTATCCTCCCCATTGGCGCGATCCGCGGCGAAGGAACGTCCGATGACTATTTGCCGAAATTAGTTCCGGCCTTGCCATCGTTCAAGTTGCACAAATTTGTTTCTGACAAACTCGTGGAACGCAAGCTTGATTATCGAACGGGTGTCATCTACACGACCAACCGACGGGTTTGGGAACACGACGAACACTTTAAGGCCCGACTTATCGAATACACTCCAATCGCGATCGATATGGAAGTCGCCACGATATTTATTGTGGGACATAAGAATGAAATCTCACGTGGTGCTTTGCTTCTAGTATCCGACTTGCCGATGTCCGAACACGGGATCAAGACCCAGGCGAGCGATGCCAAGGTTGATTCCATCTGGTCCGACATGCACTTGGAGATAGGTATCGAATCTCTCACCGAGATTGGTGACAAAGGCGAGAAGATTAAGCATTTCCGTTATTGATCGCTAAACTTTATCCTTTAAATCATACGAGTTCCCTGTGATGTCCTCCTCAGTTGTTGCCCTGATAGATCATGCCGTCCTGAGTCCGACCCAAACAGATGCCGATCTTCGGCAGGCTTGCACGATGTGTGTGGAAGTGGGGACAGCGAGTGTTTGTGTGAAGCCAGCGATGGTCGCATTGGCAAGCGAATTGCTGGCAGGTTCGAGTGTAGTTCCCAGCACAGTTATTGGCTTTCCTCACGGTGGGACGACGACGGGAACAAAAGTACGTGAGACCGAGATCGCCTGTCAGGACAGAGCCCGCGAGGTCGACATGGTGGTTAATATCGGTCGCGTGCTTCAAGAAGATTGGGCATATGTGTCTGCCGACATTCGTGCCGTCGTTGAAGCTGCTTCTGCCGCTGGAGCCATCACCAAAGTAATCTTCGAGACAGGACTGCTTCCCGCAGACTCCTTCAAAATAAAACTCTGTGAGATTTGCGAAGAGACGGGCGCTGCTTTTGTGAAGACTTCTACGGGATTCGGATTTGTGAAATCTGCTGACGGATCTATGCAGGCCACGGGGGCCACGGAGCACGATATTCGTCTGATGCGCGAGCACACCAGCGACAAGGTGCAAGTTAAGGCGTCTGGTGGAATCCGCAGCTATGCGGACGCGTGTCGATTCGTTGCCTTGGGGGCCACTCGGCTCGGGACCAGCGGCACACTCGCAATTTCTCAAGGTGAACGCGGTGAGCAATCGGAAAGCTCAGCCGGATACTAACGCATACCATTCCACAATGAGACCATAAGCATGCTAGAACTTTTCGATCAAATCCAAGCTGCCGCCGAGGCAATCCGCAAACAATGGGACCAGACCCCTCGTGCCGGCATCATCCTGGGGACTGGCCTAGGAGGGTTTGCGGATCGCATTGAAGGGGCAGTTGCCATTGACTATGAAGACATCCCAAACTTTCCGCGCTCCACGGCCGTGAGCCACCGGGGACGATTCGTGTGTGGAACTCTAGAAGGGGTGCCTGTGATGGCCATGGAGGGGCGTTTTCATCAGTACGAGGGTTATCCCCTCAAGCAGATCACGTTGCCTGTGCGGGTGATGAAAGCCTTGGGCGCCGAGTTGATGATCGTGACTCATGCCGTCGGGGGATTGAATCCCTACTACGTCCCCGGCGATGTGATGATCATCGACGACCAAATCAATCTCATGGGCGACAACCCGCTGGTAGGTGTCAACGACGACCGCCTCGGGCCTCGCTTCCCAGACATGAGTGCCCCCTATACCCCCGAACTAATCGTTTTGGGACAAGAGATTGCCCGCAAGGGAAACTTCCCCGTCCAGCGTGGTGTGATGGTGGCCGTCACAGGGCCGAACCTGGAAACCCGTGCTGAGTACCGTTTCCTACGGCAAATCGGGGCCGACGTCGTCGGCATGTCCACCGTGCCGGAGGTGATCGTCGCGGTCCACAGTGGAATGCGAGTGTTTGGCCTGTCGGTGGTTACGGACATGTGCTTGCCGGACAACTTGAAGCCGGCAGTCGTGGAAGAGATTATTGCCGTGGCCAATTCGGCGGAGCCCAAACTGCGCTCTTTGGTGCTGGGCGTACTAGCCCACGAGCGAGAGCGAGGTTAACGAGGCGATGCAAGAAGTTGCTAACCAGAGCGCTGCCGCGGCAGCGGCCGTCCGAGAAAGGTGGGACTCCACACCAAGCGTTGGAATAATCCTCGGTTCGGGGTTGGGGGGATTAGCTGATAAGATCGTTGTCGAGCAGACTTTCGACTATGCCGAGATACCACACTTCCCTCGCACGACAGCCTTGGGTCACAAGGGCCGCCTGATTTGTGGTCGATTGGCAGACGTACCCGTCGTCGCGTTTCAGGGTCGGTTTCATCTGTACGAAGGATATACCGCTCAACAGGCAGCACAACCTGCGCGGCTGTCGCGTGCCTTGGGCGCTGACACGTTGATCGTGTCCAACGCAGCGGGGGGAGTGAACCCGCGGTATGCTGTCGGCGACGTGATGGTGATTGACGACCAGATAAATTTTCTTTTCGACAATCCCTTGATCGGCGTGAATGACGACAAGCTTGGCCCGAGGTTCCCCGATATGTCGAGTCCCTATGATCGTGATCTCATGGAGATCGCAGCCGAGGCGGCGCGACGGAATAACTTCGTGCTCCACCGTGGGGTCTACTTGGCCATGTTGGGGCCGACCTATGAAACGCGTGCTGAGTATCGGTTAGCCCGCCACTTGGGGGCCGATGCAGTCGGGATGTCCACGGTCCCCGAGGTGATTGCGGCCCGGCACGCAGACATGCGGGTGCTTGGTTTATCTACGATCACCAATGTTGGTTCCCCCGATGCTCCCAGCGGAACGTCAGGACACGACGTGATTAATGCTGCACAGTCTGCCACACACAAGCTGACCGAAATCGTGCAATCGGTAGTCGCGTCACTCAAGTAAAGAAAGGTTGCGGATAACCTATGAATCCTGTCTGGATCATTGCCAAGAAACGCGACGGCGGGGAACTCACTGCAGCTGAGATCGGTGAGTTCGTCGCCGGCTATGCGCGGGGAGACGTTCCCGATTATCAGATGTCGGCGATGGCAATGGCGATCTATCTGCAGGGAATGACGACCGCTGAGATCGCTGCACTCACAGACAACATGCTCGCCTCAGGAGCCCGATTTGAATGGCCCGCAGGTGGCCTACCAAAGGTCGACAAACATTCGACTGGCGGGATTGGCGACAAGGTCTCGCTGCCTCTTGCACCGATGCTCGCCTGTTGTGACCTGCAAGTGCCGATGATTTCTGGTCGTGGGCTCGGCGCCACGGGTGGAACGCTGGACAAACTCGAAGCGATCCCCGGCTTTCGGACCGATCTATCAATGGACGAAATGCGTGCCGTGGTAAAGAAGATAGGTTGTGTGATCAGCGGTGCCACGGCCGACCTGGTCCCCGCCGACCGCAAGCTTTACGCCCTCCGCGACGTGACTGCCACGGTCCCCTCGATACCTCTTATAACTGGCAGCATCATGAGCAAAAAACTCGCCGAGGGGCTCGATGCTTTGGTGCTAGATGTGAAATTTGGCAGCGGCGCGTTTATGAAGACCGCCGAATTGGCTCGAGAGCTGGCTGAGTCGATGGTGGCCACTGGTCAGAGAATGAATGTGCAGACGACTGCCGTGTTGACTGACATGAATCAGCCTCTGGGCCGCATGGTCGGCAACGCGGTGGAAGTCGACGAATCAGTTGCCGCGCTCGAGGGGAACGGGCCTGATGATCTCATGGAAGTGACCCTTGCCCTGGGAGCGGAGCTGTTGGTCTCGACCAAAAAGTCCGCTTCGATTGAATCCGCGCGCGAGCAATTGCAGCAGACCATCGACTCTGGAGCAGCACGCGAGAAATTCGCCCAAATGGTGACCGCTCAGGGTGGCAATCTGGACGCGCCACGGAAGGTCTCCCCCACCAGCGATGTTCCTGCAAGTCGCTCAGGATACATTGCAGCCATGGATACCGAGAAGCTCGGCCAGGCGGTGATCGCCATGCGGGGTGGCCGCAAGCAACTGGGGGATGTGCTCGATCTCTCGACCGGTTTTGAAATGCTGGTGCGACTGGGGGAAAAAGTGAACACTGGCGATCCGCTCGCCAAACTCTTTGCACCGGCCGGCGTTGCCGCTGACGGCCGAGAATTGTTTCTCTCCGCGATTCAGATCTCAGACGAACCGCCAGAAGTCGGCCCGTTAATTCTGGAACGGGTGGGATGAGTCAGACTTGTAGGTGGGATTGAAACAACGGTTAGAATAGTATGATAAACTGAGCATGTTTACTGCAGCGGTTTGGCACTCGAATGGCACGCCGCACCCAGACGGTCTCGCTAGTTGGTAATCAACGATGGCCCTTCTGAGATTGCTGCTTCGCCTCTGGCGAGTCTTAGCTAATGTTGCTCTTTGCTACCTGGGGTTATGACGGACTCGTTCCGCCTCATGGGATGTAATCTTCATTTCTTTCCATTCGTCAACCATAATCAAAAAAGGACCATGCGATGATCAATCAGAAAAATCTTCTGTCATGCCTAACAGCTTGCGTAGCGACAACGGTACTTGTCGTAACCTTATTGGGCTTTTCTAATGCACAAGAGCAGACTAAAGAGGGTTCAAAGCAACCCTCTAGCCAGGCGGAAGGTGGGGGTTTCGGTATAGGGTTTGGCTTCGGTGGAGGAGAGGGCGGAGGTGGAGGTTTTGGCGGCACCTTGGCAGATGATTTGATGGGATGTGCTCCTGCCATAGCGGCTAATGACAAATACATATTCGTGGTTCATAACAACACCTTGTACCAGTTCGCAGCGGAGGACCTGACGGCAATCAAGAGTGTCCCCTTGGAAGCGTCGGTTGAGGCTGCCGACTGAAGGCAGAAAACGGACTTTCTCCCTAGTACCGCGAGAATTTATGGACCGCCGCTACCATCGGTAGGCACCGCTAAGTTCTGAGGTTTGGCACACCGCCGCATGCTCAGATGTTGAAGCCACGGCACGCCAGTGCAACTAACGGAGGAATCAGGGCAATGAGTGAAATCCAGAACGGTTTCCAGGATGAAGTGAGATGACATGCTCGAAAGACTAGGTAAACACCAATTGGAACAAAGTAAAAATATACCCCCGATGGATACCATTTGTGCCAATACTCATAACACCATTGCAGTGATGAATACCAAATTAGCAGCACACCAAATATTGCACCAATACTCTTCATTGTTAAGTATATCCTAACCTAATCATTACTTTATGATGTCCGTTTTTTGGCGTATACATTAACACCTGGAAGGAAACCGCTTTTTCCTTTTCTAGCCTGACGGACTCTTGCAGGAAAAGTATTGTCGTCCGCCGCTGCTAAAGCCCCATTTGGAGGGAGCGGTTGCTGGGGTGGCGTTGCGGTTAAGTTCCGGGGTTTGGCACTCCGCCGCCGCAAGGGAAAGTCAGGCCCGGTATAGATTCCGGGGTATGATCTAGCCAAATTCCAGTTGGGAATATTGAGTTTTCTTTGTCGTGCAACTACAATAATGGCTATTCAAAGCTCATCGGATTGGTTTCTCCCGGAACAGGAGTAGGACATGCCTAGTGCGTCCATCGAATAGCTCTAGCGCCCTCTAGGTAAGTTAGTTAATCTAGGTTCACCAGAAACAGGAGGTGAACCGATGTTAGCTTACTCGAAGGAATTTCGCCGTGAGGTCTTGGCGGCTTGTGATGGAGGTGGTGGCA
>NZ_SJPS01000004.1:0-131466 GCF_007860015.1 Bythopirellula polymerisocia | reverse complement strand
ATGATACAAATCTTGGCAGCTTGCATCAATTTATTGAACATGAGGTAACAAAGAAAACGGAGGGAATGGAAAGGATAGAATCAGGAACACTAATCCACGCTAATCAGTGCTAATCCAGGTTAGTGAAGATTAGCGAAAATAAGTGCTTCTTTCTTTATTACTTGCATTCTCTCTGTTAGCTTGGTTAACTCCTGTTCCACGAATTTTGGTTACGGCTAGGTCCCGCTCTGGATTACTCGTTCCGGCTAACGGCTTTCCCCCTCTCTCCACTCGTCACTTTTTTAGTAGAAATTGTGCCACTCTGGTTAGTACAATGTGTCTTGCCATCCACCAGGCAAGTACCTTGATAATCGAATTGTTTTATTGTTGCCCAAGACCGGCGACTGGGCTAGAGATCCGTCGGTAGAGCGCCTGGCCTTCGATGGCGTGAAGCGATTTAGTTTTGTCACGCGGAGAGGTAGTTTTGTGTTACAAAACTCACAATACTCGACGACCCCGGCAACGACGTAAACCTCAACCTAACAACGCTTTGCGGAAAGCCAGCCCCACGGAAATGGAGGGGGTTTTGTTTTGGAAAAAAAGTTTTCTATGAAGAGACCGTGACAAAACCCCCACCGCGGTGCGCAGAAGCAAGCAAAGTTAGTTAGTTTGCGCTGCTGCGGAGTCGGCGCTAGTTGTTAGGCGCTGGGCGCTAGTCAGAGTGAACTCTTGGCAGCTTCGAACTAGCGCCCAGCGTCTAGTTGCTAGCGCCAAACCGCTCACATGAATCGTAGCGTATCAAAATCCCAACCCCTAACCTCTAATTCTGCTCCCCGGAGCCATAGTTTTTGTTTAAAAACTGTGGGACAAACACTATAAAACAAGGGGTATGACGAGGGTTATTTAACAAAAAAAATCGGATTTCGATAAATAAGGCGTGACAAAACCTGCCCCGGTGCGCAGAAGCAAGCAAAGATCGTTGGGTATGCGCAGCTCGCGGTCCCCCGGCGGATGCTTTATCCGGATGGTCACTTTTTGTTTAGCGTTTGAAGAATCTAAGCGAAGTAGCTGTCGCTTCCCTACGCTGCCAGCAGATCGCCGCGCGTGCCGAAGAGGGCGACTTGGATGGCTGCGGCGATTTCGGCGGAAGCATCGGGGCGGGCCATGCTGCGCATGTTGGCCGACATCGTCTTGCGCAGGTTTTCGTCGACTAACATTGGTGTGATTTCGCGTGCCAAAGCCTTGTCCAGCGAGCCGGCCTGCGAGCTTTCGTCGATCAAACGACATGTTTTGGAGGCCACG
This sequence comes from Bythopirellula polymerisocia, assembly GCF_007860015.1. Lineage (GTDB taxonomy): Bacteria > Planctomycetota > Planctomycetia > Pirellulales > Lacipirellulaceae > Bythopirellula > Bythopirellula polymerisocia. Next base: position 130,185 of record NZ_SJPS01000004.1, on the reverse strand, counting down.
TAGACCTTTGCATTGGCAAGCTGCTGGTCGTCACGGGCGTGAGAGTAAGGCACCAGCACAGCCGGCACGCCAGCCAGTGCCAATTCAGCTAGTGTGGTTCCACCCGAGCGACACACAGCCAGATCGCTAGCAAATAGCACCGAAGCAATTTCATCTATATAGGTGACGGCCAAGGCCTCGACGCCAACCTTGCGATAACGGCTTTCCGTTTCCTGCAGTTGGCCTTCGCCCGTTTGGTGGACGATTTGCCAGTCAACAAGACATTCCTTGAGTTGCGCGAGTGCAAAAGGCATGGACTCATTAAGCGAGCGAGCGCCCCCTGCCCCACCCAAGATCACCATCCGCCTTTGACCATCCCTGCCCAGTCTGCCAAACGGAAGGGTCTTCGCGTCTCCCCCTTCAGTTCTGCTGGCAGAGATTCTTTGGTACATTTGGTCGAATGCCGGTCGGGCAGGGTTGCCCGTTACCTTAACTGGCGCTTGGATGTGTAGGTGGGGGCGCACTTCTTCAAAGGCGGCACAAACCATGGTCGCAGCACGCGAGAGCCAACGCGTGGTACGGCTCGGAATGGCGTTTTGTTCCAGCAAGATAAAAGGGATTCCCTTCTCTGCAGCGGCCCGCACTACGGAAGTGCTGGTGTGACCTCCCAAGCCTACTACTAACGAGACACGTTGCTCGCGCAAGGTCCATTTGGCCGTGCAGTAACCGGCAAGATTATCCGTGACGAACCGCAGAGCCTGCAAAGGATTCTGCGGCAAGGGTTTCGAGGGAATCGTGAGATACTGGTATCCAGCCGATCGTACCGCATGCCTCTCCCGGCACTTACCCGGCCCGGCAAATGTTATCTTTGCCTGGGGCATGAACTGAGCCACCTTCGAGGCCACCGCGATTCCAGGAAATAATTGTCCGGGGGCACCTCCACCGGCGAACATGATGTGGGGAGAAGCGGCCATCATTGCAAGACTCGCAGGGTGTGACAGGGAATGCCGCAGAAGAGGATGCCGGCAAAATAAATCCGCTGAGCAGCCGGGGCAACGCAAGCGTTACCCCGGCGCTCAGACATAAGCTTCATCGTGAAGCACCTGTCAGGCAGCTGACCCAGAAGCTGCCCCAAACAGGTAATAATGCTCCGACCCCAGGGAGGGCAGTTTGTCAGACCCCGCAATCCAACAAACTAACGATGAAGCTTCAACATTATCGACAATATTTCGAGTAGGAACCTTTCAGGCAGCCGTCTGGACGGAATTGGAAGCCCGGCGGTCCAGTAAATCAACCAACTGATCACAAGCGTGCTGCTCTGCCCCGAGCAGCAACACCGTGTCGCCCGGCAAAAGGCGATTCGCGAGCAATTCACATGCTGCCTTACTATCTTGACAAACCACCACATTTGCCAAATCAAGCCCGGAATCACGAGCACCAATTGCCACTTCGCGACCCGATGAACCACAGCTAATGACGATGGTTCCACATCCCTCGGCAACGATCGCCTGTCCTAGCTGGCGGCCAGCCGTGAGGCGCGAAGTATCGCACATCACAATCCGTCGACCGGTTGCTCGGAATCCTCGCAGTAGCTCCAGGGCATCGGTCATTTCCATGTGGGTGACATTGCTGGCACAGATCAGGGAAACACCCTGAGCGACTCGCACTTCCATCGCATCACGCGGAATACGTAGGTGAGTGACTTTGCTGGGGGGGGCTGGTTCTAACATCAGTGTGTCGGTCCATTCCATGTGAGTCGGGAATCCTGTCTAAACAAACGGGTGATTTATGCAAGCAAAAAGTGGCATCAGGCGACTAGGCGAAGTGGTACTTGCTCCGTGCGGGCGTAAAGCACCCTGCGGGCGGTGGCGGCATCGCCTTGTTCGGATTTTGGGGCAAATGAACCGTAGGCACGCTGGGGTTCCCAACGGCTTCCGGCAATCACCACCACATCGCCCGGCTGAGCGACGGCCAGGGCACAGGCGATCGCTTTGCGGCGATCGTCGACGACTTCCACTCGAGCACGTTGATGGCTATCGCAAACACTCATTTCCTCAGCCGGAAACGAACGTGCGATAATGGCAACATCCGCCATTCGAGAAACGACGTGGGCGACGGCAAGTTGTTCCGAGTAAGTGGCACTGCGTGGGTCACCGAGTACGCAGATCACGCGACCTGTACTCAAATGACGGGCTGATCGCAGGCTTGCCCGCAAGGACTCCGCCGTATCAGCAGCATCTACGAACACAGGAAAGCCTTGTCCGCAGTCCACACGTTCCATCCGTCCTGGCAAGTTCTCGACCGCCTCGATACCAGCGGCAATCGTTTGGAGATCGATTCCATACGACAGAGCGATTGTCGCTGCAGCCAGGCAATTGGAAAGATGGTGCTCGCCGATCATCGTCGTACGCAAAGCTGCAGATTGGCTCCCTGCTGAGATCGTAAACTCTTGTTCATTGCTGTACTCAGCAATCAGCTCACCGGTGATTTCAGCCTGGCCTTTTGTGCCAAAAGTCAACGAGGGACCATCCACGTGATTTAACCACTTAATGCTTACCGGATCATCAGCATTTAGCGTGACCATGCCTGCCGGTGCCAAGTGTTTGAGAATACTCTTTTTTAGATTTCGGTAGCTTTGTACGGAGTTGTGCAAGTCGAGGTGTGCATCGGATACATTGGTTACGCACACAGCATCGAACTCGATGCCGGCGTAGGAGGCATTGCTCAACGCTTCGCTGGATACTTCGACGAAGGCATGGGTGCAGCCAACAGCCACCATGCGCTCTAGTCGGGCAGCCAATTCGGGGGCGGCAGGTAATTCGATCCCTGTCGAGTGCGACATGCCATCGTAACAACCGAGGCCACTGATTTTGCCACAGTGTTTGCCGGCCATCGCAAAAATGGAATCCAGCAAGGCAATAACAGTAGATTTGCCATGGGTGCCGGTCACGGCGACGACTGCAATTGACTGGCTAGGTTGACTAGCGAGTGCCTGGCACAGTTTGCCAAAGGCAACTCGGCTGTCATTGACGAGATAGGTAGGAACATCAAAGACGGGAACTGGCTCTTCGCAGATCATCGCAATCGCACCACGCGCAACTGCTTCCAAGACACTGCGATGCCCGTTCTCTTCACTACCAGCAAGTTCTGGCAGGGCTACATACACATCGCCCGGCTCGACCTGCTGCCAATCGCTAGTGCAGGAATTGGCAAACACTTTGCCTTCGCCTGTACGCGTCGCGTCAGGAAGTAGACGGTCCAATTCAACGGTACCGCACGTATTGGCGGTAATTAGTCTAGTCGCGTGCATCTTTTCAGGCCTCCTTGCCTGGGAGCCGACACCATAGCCATTGCGGGGGCGTGGTGCCTGCTCTGACGAGCTCGCCGCGAAGAAATCCATCCCTTCGCGTTCACCTTGGCCGACTACGAATCCTGGCTGGGATTCTTCGCTGGCGAGTTCCTCCTGGGTGAGTTCTCCTGCCAAGGCGAAGCGGATTGTGTCGATTTGCCAGAACCTGTCAAGGCGACTTAGCGGCTCACCTAATCCGCTGTGCTATCGAGACACCCACGCGAATCATTTCTCAGTGTTTGTCGATAGATTTTGGCCAGAATGGTCTCCCCGTGCTCAGCAAGAATTCTGCTATACTCAGCTTATTCTGCTAGCGTAAGCGGAGTATCGTCGCCCGACTCTCCGAGTCGGATAGGTTAACACTCCGACTCGGAGAGTCGGGCAACAGATAACAATCCAGTCATTCACGAGGAATTGACTTCCGAAAGTGTTCGATCGTGGCCGAAGAAGATTTTGACATCTCGACTCTGGCAGCTTATCTGCACATGCTGCCTGCGCAAGTCATTCGACTCGCCGAGCGAGGAAAAATTCCCGCCAGGCGAGTAGGGGGCGATTGGCGGTTCTCTGCTCACGAAGTACATCTCTGGCTGGAAGACCGTATTGGTCTCTCCGACGATTCCGAGTTAGCGCAAATGGAAACGAATCTGGAACGCACGGATAAGCAATCCGATGGCGAGATTTCTATCGCGGAACTCCTGCCTGTCGAGGCAATCTCGCTGCCACTTGTGGCTCGCACCCGAGGGAGTGTGATCTCGGCGATGGCAGACTTAGCATGCAATACAGGTTTGCTCTGGGATCCCGTGAAAATGGCGGAAGCCGTCGCAGCGCGCGAAGACATGCATCCCACGGCACTGGATATCGGCGTGGCGCTACTACATCCACGTCGCCCCCAGACTTCGATTCTTGGGGGTTCGATCCTGGCCCTGGGAATCACCAGCCAGGGAATACCTTTTGGCGGAGCAAGCGGCCTCACCGATGTGTTCTTCTTAATATGCGCTACCGATGACCATGAGCATCTGCGGATCCTCGCCCGACTGAGTCGCATTATCAATGATGCTGATTGGCTCGCGGAGTTGCGCGAAGCTGCGGATGCCAAAGATGCCCATCGTTTGATCGCTACGCGAGACACCGAGCTTAGTTCCTGATTCGGGCATAAACGATTACTATGCTATCGCCCGCTGAAAACTCACGAACCGTTGAACTCGAAGCCGTGATCGATGTTCTGCTCGTTGGCGCTTGGAATACTGTCGAGTTCGCGGACCTGTTACCGACGATCACCGCAAGCAGTTATTGGCACCGAGCCAGCGACTGCGCTCAGGCTGTTGAGCTACTGACGGAGGGTAAACTCGCGCCTGAATTGATTCTGCTCGCTGATCCTTTGCCTGATACTTTCAGTGCGGAAGATGTCGAATCGCTGCTGCATGCCGCGCCACTCGCCAGGTTGGTCGTGGTGGCTGGCAGTTGGTGCGAAGGGGAATTGCGAACCGGCACGCCACTCACCGGAGTGTTGCGCCTCTATTGGTACGAACTTCCCGGTTGGTGGGCTGCGGCAATTCAAGCTAACGTGGATGGTGGTTGCCCCCCCTGGTCGCACCCAATGGATGGCCCCTTAGCAGGTCGTATCGTGGCTGGAGGCCAAGGAACACTAACCGGAACTGTCGCCATTGATTGTAAATCGATTGCCTCTTTTGAAGCGATCTCCAATGCCTTGAGTCCTTACGGTGCGGACTGCCACTGGACACCACGAGGAAAGTTAGGCCAGTTGCCTTCGCAAGTGACAGCAGGGATCTGGGAAGGTGGGCAATTGGAGCCTCTTGAAGTAGATCGCATGCGGACCTTTTCGCAAGCAATTCGCGAGCGCGGCGGAATCGTGGTAGCCCTCCTGGATTTTCCTCGCAGGGAACATGTGGAAATCACCCGCGGTGCCGGGTGTCATGCGGTGTTCGGAAAGCCGTACATTGTGAATGAGTTGGTCAGTCGGATCGCAACGTTAAAATAACTCTCATGGATTGGCTCTATATAATGTTGCTGGCCTGGGTGTCGGTTACCAATCCTCAAGCTCAGTGCGCATGATCTCGCGGCGCCAATCCGGCTCATGTACCGGCCAGCAACGGATGTCTCGTAACCCTTCCGGTAAGTTAGTTAGTTCCAATCGACACGATTGGCCGCAACTATTTGTTGCACTCCAAGTCTTGTTTTCTGCGAATGTTATCGAAGGTGGTTTGCCCAACACATTGCTTCGCCGCCAGATGAGCTTGCCTTGGTCGAACAGCGAGACAATCACTGAGGGAGACATTTGCAACATGCGTCGGGCAATCAGCTCGTGGCTGGCAGAAGCGTAGACCTGCTTCAATTCCAGTAAATCCCAGTCCAACATCTCGCCATCCGCTTGAAACCAGTCCCAGGGGAGCAGCAAGGAGCCCGCCAACTGGTTGGCCATCTGCTCACGGGCCGCCGTCGGAATGTCTGCCAGAGAAATCCCAAGCACGGCGAACACTCGTTGTACTGCAAACTCGCCAACTTCGTGAGCTACGGCCCAATGCCGACGTTCATTCCGCGCGTCATCTGCGAGGAGGATCGTCCCATGACTGCGAGGGTTCAATCGAACAAACCTCGCCCGCACTTCCGACTGCCCATCTTGAGCAACAGTCAAACCCAGGCTCCTGGCTAATAGAAACGCGTCAACCGGTGGCCGCTCGATCCCAGCCTCGGCCAGCAGTTCTTGCGCACACTGTTCAACGGTGGTTTGGATTTGTTCTGTGGGGATGTCGAGAAGCATGAGAACTGCCTAGGCTGATTAGTGTACATGCGTATCTTACCCCAGATCGTGAGCAATGCAATCACTTTTGTTGAGCATTCCCAGTTCTCCAGAGTGCCAAGGAGTGCATTGATTCTGTGGGCGAATCGACGCTAGCCACTGGTAGGAGAATGTCTGCCGAGAGCTAGCGACGAACCTTTCATGTAGGACTCGATGATCGAGGATCAGGTGGTTCAATTACCAGAACGATCTCATGTGCAGCTACTCGCCTGCTGGAGCATCGTTTGCCGGCGCGGCTGACGCTGGGGCAACTTGTTGGGCTGGAGGCTGAGCATCGCGGCTGGTGGCCCATTCGCCAAGATCGATACCCTCTTCGCCACGAATGAAGTTCCGCGGATCATCTCGGGGCAAGTCACCTGGCAAACTCATTGCCGCCGCCACCTTCCGACAGTAGCCTCGTGGGCTGGCTGGATCGACCACGGCCTCCAGTGGATCAAAGCCTGGAAAAACACCGATAGTGACAACCCCCAAATGCCGCATGCGGCGGGCCGCCGCCAACTGCTGAGGTGTCGGATATTGATCTTCTCTGGCAGCTGTAGCTTGGCTGCGCAGCTCTGCGATGCGTGCAGTTGCTTGGCGCCTCGCCTCACGCTGGCTAAGCGACCGCTCAACCATCAGCTGTCTGGCCAAATGCTCGACCTCGCGGCCGAGTAAATCATTCGTCCTTCGCGCCTGATATCGCTCCAACCAATTTTGCATACCCTCGGGAGACAACTGCGAAAGTTGTGAAAGGAATTTCTGCCCCTCCGCCAGACTCGTCTGAGCAGAGTGCCGGCAGAATTCTTCCACAGCGGCACGAGCAGCGACCATTTCGGAACTATTCCAAATCTCCTTTTGCTCTTCGCTGTAGTTTACAGTGCCTTCGTCTTCGCTAGTGGCAGCATCATAAGCGCGCCGCTGAGGAGGTGTTGTCTGCGGCCGTAGGTCGGTGCGCAGGGATCTAGCCGTTGGAATCTGCAAATTGGTTTCCTGCTGACGAGGTCTAGCAGGTAAAAACAAATTTCGCTCGGTACGATTCGTACTTTGCTGTGGAAGTTGCCTAAGCGGGGGAACCGGCGAGTTAGCAACTTCCTCTGGGGGCCGAGAGCAAGCCTCCTGCCGATTAGCAAGCGCCCCAAAGACGATCGCAAAAAATAGAAGAGTGCGAATCATGACGGAAAGTATAACGATTTGACGGGAGAACTGTCAAATTTGCAGAGTTGAGTATCTTCTTGAATTCAACCGCTATTAAGTCGCCAGATGACGAAGTTGAGAATCGCTGCGAAACTTACCCACGCTAGGTAGGGCGTCATTAACCACCCAGCCAGTCTTGAGTGGCGGAAGAAGGCCGCTGTGGTCGCGATGATTGCCAGCCAGAGCAGAGCGATATCTGCGAACGCCCAACCCAACTGATGGAAGCGGAAGAAAATCCACGACCACGCAAAATTCAGTAAGAGCTGCAAACTGAACAAGTTGAGCGGCAAAGCTACAGCTTGGTATCCGGCCGGTTTCCAGACGAGCCAGGCTGCGATGGCCATCAGGATGTAAAGCGTTGTCCAGACTGGGCCGAACACCCAGGCGGGGGGATTCCATGAGGGCTTGGTCAGCGTCTGGTACCAGCCATCGATTTCGGGCGTCGTGGCAAGAGCCCCTAGCCCTCCTGCGGCAAGGCAGACGAGTACGAAGAAAATCAATCCGATCCAACGCTTACGTTCATTCATTGTTAGCTTTGACTCCTGATTTCAGGTGGTCCGGAGATTTGCCATTCAAATCTCCCTTCTGCTGCCATGTTTGGAGCCTAGTTTATAGCTTGGAGTTCGAGTACCATTGATCAATTCTACACATATTCAGTTAAGGCCTTTCTGTGACCACATCCTACAGCACCGAAACAGACCGCAACGGACCTAAAGGGCGTTATGCCTTTGTGAGTCTGGGCTGTCCCAAGAATCTTGTCGACAGCGAGCGGATGCTCGGGATGTTGCAGCTTGATGGCTATCAGCTGGTCAACGAACCGCAGGGGGCCGACTTTGCCATCGTAAACACTTGCGGCTTCATCGAACAGGCGCGGCAAGAATCGTTTGCCGTCATTGACGAGATGTTGGAACTTAAGCGGCAGGGACACCTTCGCGGAGTGATCGTGTCGGGTTGTCTTGCCGAGCGACAGAAGGAATCGCTGTTAGTCGACCGGCCTGGGATCGATCAGTTGGTCGGAGTCTTTGGGCGCGAGGAAGTTACTAAGGTTGCGGATCGTTTGATTGGGGGACTCTCTGAGCAAAGAAGCGTGTTTCAACCTGCGCCAACGCACACGCTTCCCGACACCTCGCGGCTGCGGATCACACCTAAGCACTTTGCTTTCTTGAAAATATCTGAGGGTTGCGATCGGCTTTGCACCTTCTGCGCGATTCCCAAGATGCGTGGCAAGCATGTCACCAAGCCCATGGAGACTGTGATCGCTGAAGCGCAAGAGTTGGCCGCCGACGGGGTTCGTGAATTGGTGATCGTGGCCCAAGACACGACCTACTACGGACTCGATCTTTATGGCCAGACGAGACTGCCCGAGCTACTGCGGGAACTGGAGAAGGTCGATGGACTCGACTGGATTCGGCTGATGTATCTATATCCGATGTATTTCAGTGATGAGTTGATCGACACGATTGCCGAGAGTGAAAAGATTTTGCCTTACTTAGACATGCCTCTCCAACACGCCAGCGACCAGATGCTCAAACGTATGCAGCGTCGCGTGACACGAGGCGAAACCGAGACACTGCTGGGCAAGCTTCGTGAGCGAATTCCACAGCTGGCCATGCGAACGACCTTTATCACGGGATTCCCGGGCGAAACAGACGAACATTTTTCCGAGTTAGAGGCCTTCGTACGGGCGCAGCAATTCGAGCGATTGGGTGTCTTTACCTATTCTTATGAACCAGACACGCCAGCAGCCAAATTGCCTGACCAATTGCCAGAGGAAGTCAAGTCCGGCCGCCGCGATCATTTGATGGGTGTGCAACAGGAGATTGCATTTGGCTGGAACGACGCACAAATTGGCAAACAGGTCGATGTGATCATCGACGCCGCTGTACCGGATGAACCGACTGCATGGATTGGCCGCTCTTATGCCGATGCCCCTGACGTGGATGGCGTCGTCTACGTAACCGGGGCAGGACTTTCGCCAGGTGCGCTGGTAAGATGCGAGATAGTAGCCCGACAAGAGTACGACCTGGTAGCAGTAGCCTGCGGCGAACCAACTTGAAGCAGTTGGGGAATGGACGGAATCTGGGAATGCAGGAAGTAACCTCATTCCTCCCATTCCTTCCTTCCCCATTCCAGTCATTCCTTCATTACTTTCCCATGTCTGAACCAATTACCTCACCAGCCACTCCATCCGTGCTGAATGTGCCGAACCAACTCACGATGGCCCGCATCGTGTTGTCGTTGGCGTTGTTTTTTTTTCTGGTCGCAGGGTGGTACAAGACAGCTTTGGTCTTGTTTGTCATCACGGCAGGTACCGACTGGCTTGATGGCTATTGGGCTCGCAAGTATGCCCAGATTACGCAACTCGGCCGAGTGATGGATCCGTTTGCCGACAAGTTGTTTATCTGTGGAACCTTCGTGCTGCTGTCGGCCGTGCCGCGGTTGGCAGACGGCACGCTCCCTTCGGGGATCCCTGCGTGGATGACCGTGGTGGTGGTAGGACGCGAACTGTTGGTTACCTCGCTGCGGGCATTCGTCGAACAGCAGGGGGGCGACTTTTCCGCCAAGTGGATTGGCAAATGGAAAATGGGGCTTCAATGCCTTGCCGCGATTTGGAGCATGGTTCAGCTCACCTACGTCGATCAAGCGACGGACGCTTGGAGAAGTGCACCATCGACGTGGATGACACAAGGCCTCACGGCAGTTGTCTGGGCCATGGTCGCGCTGACTCTCTATTCGGGCGTGAGCTATGTTCGAGCCGCCGCGGGTAGATTCCAGGAGAGCTAGTGTTTTGTTGCCCGACTCTCCGAGTCGGATAGATTAACAACCCGACTCGGAGAGTCGGGTAACTGTGGACCAAATAGCCATGTCCGACGAGATGTCCTCAGCAGCATTCCTGGTCATGTTTGCGGCCTCGATCGCGAGTGTAGGAGCGTTGCTGGTTCTCTTTGAACGCCACATAAGTGGCAAACCCTTGCTGGCTTATCAACCGCGGCAGCGCGTCCCGTGGCAGTCGGGCATTGTGATGTTGGTCATGTTGCTGACCTTTTCTGGAGTGATCTTCTCAATGCTGGGCGGAGGGAAAGATCCTGCGGGAACACCAGAAATCGATCCTCGTGTGCAAGTCGAGGACCATGAGAAATCAGAGGAAGCAGAATTCGACGCCGCTGCCGATTCGGATGATACGAACGAGAAAAACGCGACTGCCGAAGAATTTATCTACAATAGTCTGGGAACCACCGCGTTCTTTATGTTGTTGGTGGGAATGCTGGGAGTTTGGCTACATGTTTCTGTGGGTGCGAATCGTAGCGATCTTGGCTTGCCGAGTAGTGGGTCGCAAGCACTCTGGGATATTGGTATTGGGATCGTAGCCTGTGCCGCCTCATTGTTGCCTATCTATGTGCTGCAACTGAGTCTCACGATTATACTTGAGCCAGAAGTGGAGCATCCAATTATAGAGCAACTCACCGAAAATCACTCTCCAGCGATGCTGCTGGCTGGGTTCTTGCTGGTCGTTGTAGCTGCGCCTTTGGGGGAAGAATTTGTCTTTCGTCTGTTACTGCAAGGTTGGCTTGAACGCTGGGAAGATGAAACGATTGGCTATGCGGGGAGCGACCGCCAATTTCTCTCCCTGCATATTGATCCTACCGAGTTATCTGACTTGCCGAGTCGAGGAGTTCTCACCACCCTGCCTCACGGATGGGTGCCGATCCTCATTAGTGGGACACTCTTTGGGCTCGCGCACTTGGGGCATGGAGTTTCGCCAGTACCACTGGTGCTGTTTGGTATTGTGTTGGGATACCTCTATCAACGGACCCATCGCTTGGTCCCCTCAATCACCGCCCATGCCTTGTTCAATGCCTATTCGATGACGATGTTGTGGTTGCAACTGGGGGACTGAGTAGGCATTTCCAGTATGGGATGAATTTCCTTACAATTGCATAGTCGCTGCCACACGCCCGTAGTGTTTGGCAAGCAACAAACTAGGATTTGTTAACGTGAACATTGATCGCAATCCAACTCGCCCCGTTCAAATTGGTTCAGTCACCATCGGTGCCGAGCATCCGATCGCCGTGCAGAGCATGACCGCCACGCATACGCAAAATGTGGACGCAACGGTTGCACAGGTTAACGCCTTACACGAAGCGGGAGCCGATGTGGTGCGGATTGCGGTGGACAACGAGAAAGATGCGGCAGCGCTCGCGGAAATCCGTCGTCAGACGAACGCAAATCTCTCGGTCGATTTGCAGGAGAACTATCGACTCGCGGAAATCGTCGCCCCACATGTCAATAAGGTTCGTTACAACCCCGGGCATTTGTACCATCATGAGCGAACCAAGACTTGGCAGGAAAAGGTCCGCTACCTGGCTGCCGTGGCTGCCGACAATGACAACGCGATGCGCGTGGGAGTGAACTGCGGCAGTGTCGATCCAGATAAGCTCAATCAGTATCCCGAGGAAGATTCCATCGGCCCGATGCTTGATAGTGCCCTCGAGCATTGCCGACACCTCGACGAACTTGGCTTCACGCGGTATTGCGTCTCGCTCAAGGATTCCGATCCGCAGAAGGTGATCGAAGTAAATCGGCGATTTGCCGAAACGCGACCCGATGTGCCATTGCACCTGGGAGTGACCGAAGCGGGCATGCCTCCCGACGGGATTATCAAGACCCGCATTGCTTTCGAACAACTCATCAGCCGAGGCATTGGTGACACCATTCGTGTATCTCTCACGGTCTCGAATCCCCGTAAGCCAGAAGAGATCGCCGCTGGTCGTCAGATTTTAGAAGACATAGCCGCCGGTCGTGTCCGCTCGGTCGTGGACTACGGCCTCGATACGCTCAACATTATCAGTTGCCCAAGTTGTTCGCGGGTCGAGAATGAGGCATTCATCGATCTGGCCGAGCAGGTCAAAGAAATGACACGCTATGCTGCGGATCACGCGATCACAATTGCCGTGATGGGTTGTAGAGTGAACGGCCCCGGCGAAACCGACGACGCTGATCTCGGGCTCTGGTGTGGTCCGAAGTTTGTGAATCTTAAGAAAGGAAGTGAGTCGCTAGGGCAGTTTGGATATGATGAGATTTTACCGCGATTGAAGCGGGAATTAGATGGGTTGATTGCGGTGAACGCAAAGTAGTTTTGACTGGAAGGTCGGTATCCTTGGTGGTATACTTCAACTATGCAAATCCCAACTTCGCCAATAACGCCTGATACGGAATCACTGCTTCAAATGCACGGAGGCCCTCTCTCGCTAGAGGGCCAACATGGCAAATATGTAGTTATGCGAACGGATGTCTATGAGGCCATGCTCGGTCTTGAAGCTGATGAGGAGGCCGAGACACTCGCCTCAGTGCGTCGCGGAGTCGCCGACGTTCAAACAGGGCGGACTCACGACGTTGAAGCTGTCTTCAAAAATCTAATATCTCGGCATGAAGCATAGAGTTCGGCTGACCGATGAGGCCCAGCGTCAGATTGAGACGATTAGCGATTTCATTGCTATCGACTCAACACCCAATGCAAATAGATGGTTGAAGAATTTGCAGAAGCGGATTGAATCGCTGTGCAATTCTCCCGAAAGTCACGCAGTTCTTTATTCGGCAGAAGTCGCTGGATTCTAAGTGAGACAGACTTTCTATGGCGTTTATCGCATTCTATACTCGATAGACTAGGACGTCGTTCATGTCCTGACTGTCCGACATGGTGCGCGAAGGCAGATCGGACCAGATGAATTAGGGGAAGAAGTATCGCGATAGTCCAGGGATAGAATTCGCCGGTTTTTTACTCTTACAAGGTCCATCTCCATGAAAATAAAACACACTTCTGAAGTCCCCAGCAATAAGGTTGAAATGGAAGGTGCCACGGGTTGCCAGGTACAGATCCTTGTCGGCAAGGACGAAGAGGCACCGAACTTTGTGATGCGCCAATTCGAAGTCGAACCCGGAGGGCATACGCCAAAGCATTTCCACGATTACGAACACGAGATTTTTGTCGTCGAAGGAACGGGCGCCGTACTCGAAGGGGATGTGGAACATCCCTTGAAGCAAGGTGACGTCGTATTCGTATCCCCCTCGGATGTGCATCAATTTAAGAATACGGGTTCTGTGCCGCTAAAGTTTCTCTGCTTGATTCCCAACTCCGCCACGGCCAAGAACATCACAGTCGTGCCAGAGTGTGGCCTGGAAGAATGAGCAAAGCTGCCGACGAGATCGAAAAACTCCGCGACGAGATTCGCGGCCATGATGCCCGCTACTATGGGGCGGCCGCGCCGACGATTTCCGATCTCGAATACGATCGGCTCATGGACCGACTTAAGGAACTTGAAGCTGCGCATCCAGAGTTAGTGACGCCCGATAGTCCCACACAACGGGTCGGTGGAGCACCCGTGGATGAGCTCGACTCGGTGCGGCATCTTGTGCCGATGATGTCGATCGACAACACCTACAGCCTCGCCGAATTACGCAAGTATGGCGAGCGCACGGCCAAATTACTCCCCGAGGAGCCTATCGAATGGGTCGTGGAACTCAAGATCGATGGCGTGGCGATGTCGCTCATTTATGAGCAGGGCAAATTGGTACGCGGCGTCACCCGGGGCGACGGCACGACCGGTGACGATGTGACGCACAATGTTCGCACCGTGCTGGGTGTGCCGTTGCGCCTCACCGGCCATGATGTGCCGCCATTGGTCGAGGTCCGTGGCGAGGTCTATATGACCAACACTGATCTGGCAAGACTCAACACCGAGCGAAAAAAACAAGGGCTCGAAGCCTATGCCAACACACGCAACGTCTCAGCCGGGAGTATTCGCCTGCTGGACCCCCGCATCTGTGCCGAGCGGAGGTTGCGACTTTTTTGCCACGGAGTAGGACAAATCGAGGGGTTGCACGCGACGACCCACATGGAGTTCCTCCAGCAACTCGCCGACTGGGGTCTGCCGGCAACTCCCCATGTCGAGTGTTTTCCCGACTTCGAAGCAGCGATTACCCATTCCGAAACTTTGATCGAACGTCTCCACGAACTCGATTTCGAAGTGGACGGTTTGGTGCTGAAGGTGAACCGCTTTGACCAGCGTGCTCGGCTGGGATCCACCAGCAAGAGTCCCCGCTGGCTGATCGCCTACAAATTCGAAAAATACGAGGCGGTCACACAGCTCAATGAAATCCGGGTCCAGGTTGGCAAGACCGGCACGATTACACCTGTTGCTGAACTGGAACCCGTAGAACTGGCTGGCACGATTGTCAGCCGGGCGAGTTTGCACAACGCCGACGAAGTAGCTCGCAAGGATGTGCGCGTGGGGGATACGGTAATTGTCGAAAAGGCGGGCAAGATCATACCACACATCGTGCGGGTTGAGACCCATCTGCGGCCTGAGGGAGCAGTGCCATTTGCTTTTCCCACGCATTGCCCCGAGTGCGACAGCGTTCTGGAAAAGGACGAAGGGGGAGTATATATCCGCTGCCTGAATACCGCCTGTCCGGCGCAACTCCGCGAGCGACTGCGGTATTTCGCCAGTCGAACCGCGATGGATATCGAAGGACTCGGAGAAAAGTTGATCGACCAGCTCGTCTCAACGGGATTGGTGAAACGATTTGCCGATCTCTATGAATTGACGGTAGCACAACTAGCCGAACTCGAAAGAATGGGAGAGAAGTCCGCCCAGAATGTAGTCGATGCGATTGAAGAAAGCAAAACTCGCTCATTGGCCCGACTCTTAAATGCACTTACGATTCGTCATGTTGGGACTCGCGTTGCATCGATTCTTGCAGAGCGATTTCAAACGATGGCTGTCCTCAGTGAGGCGAATGTTGAGCAATTGAGCGAAGTCGACGAAGTCGGCCCGATCATTGCCGAAAGCGTGCACCAGTTTCTTCACAATGAATACGGACGCGAGACAATCGCGAGCCTGGCAGCCGCGGGCGTTAACATGGAAACCGCTGTGGAGCCTACCGCTATTGCGGAGATTCAACCCTTTGCTGGCAAGACTTTCGTCGTGACAGGAAAACTTGAAAAATACACCCGCGACGAAATTCAGGAAATGATCAAGCGATTGGGGGGGCGAGCAGTGAGCAGCGTTTCATCGAGCACGGACTTCTTGGTCGCCGGGGAAAAATCGGGAAGCAAGCTCGCCAAGGCCCAAGAATTGGGAGTCGCCGTGCTTAGCGAAGCCGAGTTCGATACAATGTGCGCAGGGAGGGAATGAATTTCCTTCAGGTAGAAGCGCTCGACGTATCCGCACTACGCAAAAAAACAACTATCCCCATGGTAGTGCTTTTCTTTCTTCACTCACCTCTCCATAGGAGAGGTGGACTCCACAATTTGAGACGGCCGAGTATGTATTAGTTGTCGCTCTTGCCAATCGCCGCCTTCACTTCCGGCGAGAGTGTTGTCCCAAGTCGCTCAGCACGTAGAACAAGCTGGCGAGCTTCCTCGCGTTTTCCTTTCTGCCATAGAAGTAAACCAAGGTTGTAATTGAGTTGTGCAGCATCGGGATACTCGGCAAGCCCCGCGCGATAGGCCCGCTCGGCTTCGCCGTTCATGCCCAACTGGGCCAGTAGCCCGCCGTAGTTGGCACTTGCGTTTGGATCGCCCGGCCGGAGATCCAACGCTTGTTGATAGGTTCCCAAGGCGGAGTCGAATGCTCCTAGCAGGTAGTAGGTATTGGCCAACTGCAACTGGGCGGCGAAATGGCGAGGATCGAGTAGCAGGGCCTCTTTGAGATATCGGATTGCCTGCATCGGTTCATTGAGCTGGAATTGAGCCAGCCCCATTTGATAGTTCAGCTCGGCAGCTTGGGGCCTGAGTTTCAGTGCGCGTTCGAGTGGGGCGACTGCACGCTGGGGATCTCCGGCCGCGTTAAGGGAGGCCCCTAAGACGGTCAACACGCGCCAATCGTTTGCATTGTCCGCGGCCAGAAAACTGGCGAGCTCAACAGCTTCGTGATATCGACCGGCTCGGTTGAGCAAATGAATCTTGCCAAGTTCGCCTGTGAGCGAGTCAGGGAAACGCTCGGCAAGAATTTCGTACAACTCCACTGCCTTCTGGGTCTGATTCTGCAAGAGGTAGAAATCCGCTAATTGTTCTAGAGGTTCGGACGTGTCGGGACCAAGCTCCACAGCAAGCCGTAATTCTTCTTCGGAACGATCATGCTCTCCCAGGCGTTGGAGAACGAGACCCAGATCGCAGTGATGAGACCATTGGTCCGGAGCAAGCGCGACCGCTTGCTCGAATTGTCGTTGGGCATCAGTCAAGCGATTACCCAACAGGTAAGCAAGGCCCATATCGGCGTGGGCTGTGTGTGAACGTTCGCGGAGGGCCAAAGCTTGCTCGGCATGGACAATGGCCTGATGGGCATTTCCACGTGACAAGGCATCACGACTCAGCAAAGCATGGCATTCGGGGAGATTGGGGGTCAATGCCGCTAGGGCGACCAACCGTTGTGATTCACCCCCTTCCGGCTCACGCAACATGCGTTTTCGCTCGGCAACAAGTAGACCTGCCACAATTGCCAACAAGACGGCCCATTTGGCGGCATGGACCACTGCGGGAACGGTAAACAGTGGTATCGCATCACTCGTTGGTGTATCGACTAGATTTTCCTGGGTCTTCCGTTCGCTCACCTTCCAGATGAAGCCATCGAAGTAGAAATGCAGGAAGGAAGATGTAACAAATGCAGCAACCAACCATTGGTAAGCGTTTTGGCTCCCCGCCGAAAAAATGTAGGCATTCGAATCGACCGTGAAAAAGCGAATCGAGCTGTAAGCAGCGATGGCGGCCAGATACAGCCCCAGCATGCTCCAGCGATCTTGAAAGAGAAAACCTAATGGTCCAAACCGGTCTCCGGCGCGGTTGAATAGTCGTTTGTTATAGATCCAAACGATGGCATAGTATTGCACGGCATGGTAGATCTCGAACATTGCGATGCCGATCAACAGGTTGACCGAGAGTCGCCCCGTGTACCAGAAGAACCATCCTGTGATCCCTACCAGTAAGATTTTAACCCAGCTTACCGGGTAACCGGCTCTGTGGAGTCGCAGCAGGTTCATAAAGTACGCGACCAGGATCACACCTAGTGCGCCACCTACTAGTAACCTTAACCAGTCCATCCATATCGGTCCGAAGATTGGCAAGCCCGACTCCCACATGGTTTTGGCGATGCCAAACATGCGGGCATCACTAAACACCACGCCTGCAGTGAATATGGCCAGACAGAGCCAGTGGTCGAGTCGGGCAGTCCAGCGGTCGTTCACTCCCCGCCGCAGGTCGTAGATTCGCATGAATCCATAAGTTTGCATCAACCCATGCCATGTGCCCCACAGCAGTAGGACCAGCTCCAGCCCGTGTAAATGTTGCCAGGGCAGGTGGAGCGATTCAGCCAGCCCCCGAGGAGGCGTAAAGCAGAGGGCCATGGCAAACACCAAGGGGGGCACCAATAGAAACCGCAGGCGATATCGCTGAAACAGCTCTCGATCACCGTAGGCCCTCATGAAGCCCGGTAGGTGGTGTCCCAGGGAGGCAAACGAAATGACTGCCAGGGAAACTTGCTCCGGAGTGAGCCACTGCCGCCCGAGGATCAGGATAACCGGCACTATGAGAACAGGCGTAATTACCACATAGGTCATGTCCCACCAGGGGGATATGATCCAGCTCTGAGGTCGGGCAGTGACAGGCGTTCTATGCGTCATGGACAAGGCAAATCAACATGAAGTGGAAAAATCGGTTCCTATCACTTAAGTATTGCACTCTCCCTTTGCGAGACCTCCCGTGTTTGGGGAGAAAACGGAGAAATCGACCGGGAATCCTGCTACTGAGTCCATACTGTAGGGCATCACTGGCAAAACCGACTGTTTTCCCAGGACTAGCCTGAAATTGTTGGCATTTGCCGTTCGCCAGTTTATGCTGGAGAGATCGGCTGATATTTGTAATTGCAGCCAGTGGTTCTTAGTTCGCCGAGTCTGAGACGTCAGTCCTTGCTTGGCGAGACAGTATTTTTTGGCTTCTGAAAAGGTTGTACTGACATGGCGTCCGCTCAACAGATGAAATGGTACTTAATGTTTGCGCTTACAGCTTGGGGAACTGCCCCGACTGGGGAATTCTCATTCGCAGAGGAACCCGTCGAGGGATCTGCCACGGCGCTCGACGTCTTCGATGCCATCGATCAAGGGGTGATCGACGCCAAGTTCATCGCCCGCGACAGTCAGCGGGGTCGACTCTTCTTGACGAACAAAACCGACGAGCCAGTTGACGTGCTCATACCCGACGCGTTTGCTGGTGTGCCAGTCATGCATCAGTTCGGTGGTGGTGGCGGTGGCGGAGGTTTCGGTGGCGGTGGCGGAGGTGGTGGCGGCCAGCAAAGTGTCGGTGGCGGCGGCGGCGGTCGCGGCGGCGGTGGTCGCGGAGGCGGTGGCGGTGGTCGCGGAGGCGGACGTTTCAATGTTGCCCCGGAAGAAGTCAGCACGATCGACGTGCCGCTACTGTGCTTGGACCACGGGCTCCGCGACCCTTCATCGAACAAGCCTTACGAGATTCGTCCAATTGAAGATGTCGTCAGTGACCCAGCCGTGATCGAAATCGTAGCAGCTTATGCCAATGGCGACTTGCAACCTGCAGCTGCCCAAGCGGCTGTCTGGAATGTGAATAGCAAAGTAGGTTGGCAAGAACTCGCTGCGAAACTAACGGGCACGGTTCGCCACGCAGTTCGTAATCCGTACTTCTCCGCTGCGGAAATAAAGAGCGCAATGGCGATTGTTGCTCAGGCCCAACAGGCTACTGCCGGGCAAGAGATCGAGCGACGGAACTGGCAACCGGTCAGTGAAAGGAATCCAGACGGCGAAAAGGATGCGACTCCGGAGAAACTAACAAATCCTGAGAAGTCTGGTCCGAAGAGCGACCAATCAGCAGACAACCGCTGAAGTAATGTAAGTGATGGGAGAAGCTGCGTAAATTTCCCCTTACGCGGCGTGACTCCAGCTACTTCGTTCTTCTGCCAATAGGCGCTGCAACTCGCGCTGATATTCAGCCTGTTGGGCTTGCCAATTTAGCTCGGATTCTTCGTAGGTGCGCTGCTGGGTATCTAGTTCCTTCTCGCGGGCAACTAAGCGGGCTGCCCGTTCTTCCAGGTCTTGCTCGCGTCGATCAAGCCACAATTGTAGTTCCTGCCTTTGGCTGGCCAACTCCGCATGCTCTGTTGCCAACTCGGACCGGACAGTTTCAAGATCTTTGCGTCGTCGGCTCGCTTCATCTGCTGCCAACTGAAAATGGTCGGCTAAGCGAACTCGCAAGTGAGAAATGGATCGTGATAAGGCCGCCGGGGCGAGGACGCCTTGTAATTGAAGCCAGGTTTCTTCGGTTGCCAGACGAAGCTCCAAGACTTCCCGCTGGGCTGACCGTAATTCTTCTTGAAGCTGCTCAAGTGCATCCTGGCGCTGATCCAGCATGGCTTCACGGCGATCAATCTCCTGCTCCCGACGGGCAAGCTTCAGACTCGTTGCTTGCTTTTCCTTCGCCAGCTGTTTGCGCTCGCGAGTGACATGATTCTCGAAGGACAATTCTTGTTTCTCAAGATCCGCACGCTGCTCGGCCAGCTCCATCTGCTGTTCGGCTAGCAGAGACTCGGCGGCAGAGAGATTTGCAGCGCGCTGCTCAAACAGGTTTGCCGTCTGCTGTAGCTCGACCATTTTCTGCTCGGTAACTCCAAGCCGTTCAAATCGTTGCAAGGCCGTCATGATTTCCTGTTCGCGGAAACGAATCCGGCGATCTTGCTCAGTAGCATCCGAAAGCTTGAATTCGACCTCTTGCTGAATGCGGCTCAATTCGGCACGTTTGAATTCCAACTCACTGCTCTGCTCGCCTAACTTGAGTTCCCAAGCTCGCAAATCATCCTGCCGACGTGTCAGTTCAGAATCAGCGGCATAAAGTTTCGTGCCGCGCTGTTGCAAAGAAACCTCGGTCGTCGTCATCTGCTCCATCTGTTTGTAGAGCTGTGCCTCTCGGGCATCTATTTCCCGATGACGTTCTTCACAGGCGAGCTTTGCGGAAGTGAATTCTTCCTCTTTGGACTGGCAGAGGGCTGTTTTCAACTCTAGTTCATTGATTTTCTCCGCAAGCTCACTTTGAGAGAATTCCAGCTCGGCCTCTAGTTTGGCAAGCTGTCTCTCTCGTTCTTCCAGTTTGAGTGATTTTTCTGTGCTGATTGCCAGCTGGCCAGCTTCGGCAGCATGCGGTCCTTGACTGGCTTGTTGAGAGGCTTGTTCATTGAGTGCCTCTTCGCGTTGGTCCAGTTCACTCTCGCGTTCGTCGAGCCACAGTCGGGCACTACGAATTCGACTTTCGAGCTCTGCCTCGTGACCGTTCAATGTGGATTCACGATGGTCAAGTTCAGTCAACCGTGCCTGGAGTCGCTCGGCCAAATCAGCCGCATGACGACTGAGAGCTTCGGCAGGTGCGCCAGATGCAAACAAGTCTGCGATGCCAAATTCATCAGCTTCGTCTGGTTCTGTTGCACCGGCACCCACTTCTACGGCAACTAGTTTAGGAGTCACTGCCTCGCTCCGTGCCACCGGATGAGCTGGATCAATGCGAGTCTCTCGTAGGGGCTTTGCGCCCTCGGTGAGTAGGGTTCGCTCTGGGGTGTTCGCTGCCATGAAAAAATGCCTGCAATTGCTCGAGGAGACGGCAAGGGTTCGCCAGTAGACAAACTTTGCCTAAACGTCAAATCGGCACATTGGTGGCATGAATTAAATCGTGCTGCAGAAATCACGTCGTTTGAGGCGATTGGTTAACAGCAGTGCTAGCAGCGCAGGCAAAACGCCGTAACAATCAGCGATCGCTACGGCGTAAGAATTTGAATTCTAAAAGCTCAAGACGTCACGCTTTAGCTGCGTCGATTGCTTCTTGCAGGCGAGTTTTCGGCTGTACGCCGACAAAACGGTCAACTACTTCACCGTTCTTAAATATCATGATGGTTGGGATGCTGCTCACTCCATAGTTCTGTGCGGCAGAAGGAGCATCGTCCACGTTGAGTTTCATGACCTTGGCAGAGCCAGCGTTCTCTCCGGCTAACTCCTCGACCAACGGAGCAATCTGGCGGCAAGGGCCACACCAAGGAGCCCAAAAATCGACCAAGAC
Organism: Bythopirellula polymerisocia; assembly: GCF_007860015.1. Lineage (GTDB taxonomy): Bacteria > Planctomycetota > Planctomycetia > Pirellulales > Lacipirellulaceae > Bythopirellula > Bythopirellula polymerisocia. The sequence goes on along the minus strand of NZ_SJPS01000004.1, from coordinate 108,747 downwards.
CGGCTCGGACGACTTCAGCACTTCGGCGTCAAAATTTGTGTCATTGATTTCTGCTACAGCACCCATGTTTATCTATCTCCTTTTATCCAGGCGGCCAACTCTCAAAGTGAGCAATGTTCTCTCACAAATCGGCTCTCAAGCTGACCGTTCTGCAAATACTTGCTCGCTACCGATTGATTCAAGATTATTGGCATACTTTCCAGGGCTGTCAACGAATAGCCGTGAGCATTGCTCAAACACCTGCTATGCCAGATACTTAAGGGAATTGCCCACGGTTCTACCCCCTTGGACACCCTGGGTAGCTTATTTCTTACCCGAAACTCCCCGATTTTAGGAGAATCTGACCATGGCCCGCACTCCCAGCACAATGCTCCCCCTAGGTACCCCAGCCCCGGATTTCTCGCTGGTGAACGTCGATGGGACCACCGTATCGCTTGGAGATTTTTCAGGTGCCCCTGCCTTGCTGGTGATGTTTATTTGCAATCATTGCCCCTTCGTAAAACATGTGGCCGACGAACTGGCGCGGTTGGGGCAAGATTATAAGTCCAAGGGAGCCGCCATCGTGGCGATCAACTCTAACGACGTCGCCAACTACCCCGCGGATTCCCCTGAGCAGATGGTCGCCGAAGCAGAAGACCGCGGCTACGTATTCCCCTATCTCTACGACGAAACCCAGGAAGTCGCCAAGGCGTATCACGCGGCATGCACTCCTGACTTCTTTCTGTTTGATGCCGAGCAGCGGCTGGCTTATCGCGGGCAACTTGATGCGAGTCGCCCCGACAGTGGTATCCCAGTGACTGGTGCTGACCTACGCGCGGCACTGGACAATGTCTTGGCTGGCAAAGCACCCTCGGAAGATCAGAAACCTAGTATAGGCTGCAATATCAAGTGGGCACCCGGCAATGAACCTGCTTGAGTCTTTTGCGATCATTTGACCTGCGTTAGGAAAGCCCACACATGAAGAAAACACTCGTTGTCATCGGAGGCCTCTTCGTCCTGTTAGTAGTCGCCATATTTGGCATTTTCTTCATAACTAGCGGTATAGTGAAAACGGCCGACGACTTTTTCCAGCAGGTGTCGGACGGCAACTTCAAAAAGTCTCGCGATTTCCTGGCGGAGGAATTCAAGGCGGCTACTTCGCCAGAAGAATTCGAAGTGTTTCTCACGGAATCGGCGTTGATCGATTTCAAGGAGGCCAGCTGGAATAGCCGATCTGTCGCCAACGGATCAGGCGAATTGGAGGGTGTCGTGCTGACCAAATCTGGTGGTTCAATTCCGGTTCAAATGAGCTTCGTCAAGGAATTGGGTGCCTGGAAAATCTATGCCATACAGAAGAAGGGAGCTGGGCTCAACGCAGCAGCCACCGAAGATGTGCCGATCCCAACGAAAGCGGAAGCGGCTGTTTTGATAAAAGATACCACTCGAGACTTCGCCGCGGCCATCAACTCCAAGGACTACACTCAGTTTCACGCGGACCTAGCCAAAGAGTTTCAAGAACAAGTGCCGCTCGAGAAATTCAACGAGATCTTTTCGGTGTTTATCGAATCTGAAGTGGATCTCTCCGTCTTGGAGAATCTACAACCGATGTTCACTGCAGAACCTGCTCTCTCAGCAGAAGGCGTGTTGCTCCTGGAGGGCTATTTCGCGTCGAAGCCTTCGCGAGTCAAGTTTTCGTACAAGTATGTTCTCCGAGGTACGAAGTGGGAATTGTTGGGGATCGTGGTCAACATCGAACCGATTGATGGCTAAGAGAGTGTTCGAGATCATAACGAGGTATCAGCAGTCAAGTTGGCTGCCTCACGGTCATTCTGGTGGCGAGACCCTCGACAACTCAGTCAGTTGCCGAACCACTTCCTCGGCACTACCAGTCTCGGCCTGAATTGAGAGTTGTCGATCGGCGCAGCTTGGAGAGGCGGCAATCTGAAGGCAACGCTTCAAGTGATGTTCGCAATGGAGTTGATTCGCCATCGGTGTGAGATGATCGACAAGCTGATTGACACTCTGTTCAACAGTCACAACTTGATACGTGAACGAGTCCACGAGTTGGGCTGCAGTGCCATACCTGGCTGCCCGCCATTTGTTTTGTCGCACCATCATTGGATGGCAGTCATGCTGATAGGTTCCATTGTCAATCTCATCGGAGAGTGTTTTGACCAAGCATTGCACCAGTGCTGCGATAGCCATCGTGTCGTCCAGACTTCCCGGCATATCGCAGACACGGACTTCTACCGTGCCAAAGTTGTGATGAGGTCGCACATCCCACCAAATCTCACGTATGGTGTTGATGAAGCCGGTCTCGACCATGTGATGCACAAGCCAGACGTACTCACTCCAATTGCGCATTAAGGTTGGCAAACCTGCGGTCGGCAAGCCTTCCATGATCTTCGAGCGGTAAGATTGTAGCCCAGTCTGGCGGCCTTCCCAAAAAGGGCTACTGCTCGATAGGGCCAGTAGCGTGGGTAGGTGTCTAAGGATGCGGTCGCAGATCATGACCGCTTTGTCGCCAGAATCGACACCCACGTGAATGTGCAACCCGAATGTCACCAGCCGACGTGCCAACTCTTGCAGAAGTTGTACCAACTTGAGATAGCGGTCGTTGTTGGTTACCATTTGTTCTTGCCATGGTGAGAACGGATGAGTCGCTCCCCACCAAAGACGCATGCCAAGCTGGTCGGTGGCGGCTTCCACAGCGATGATCTTTTCGCGCAGATCCGCCTCTGCATCGTCGACCGTTTCACAGACTCCCGTGATGATCTCCACGACACATTGCATCAGCTCCGGCTTGAGCGAATCGGCGAGATCTTCTGGCACGAGCTTGGCCACTTGGTCGAAGGCACTTGAGAGAGCCATTGTGCGACCGTCGATCAATCCCAACTCGATTTCCACACCTAGAGTGGGACGATCATTTGCGTTGAACTCGATCTTCGCCATCGCCGTTTCCTCAAGCCGATTGATTTGAAGTTGCATTAGTGGCACACGCCGCTACTACTGAGCGAGCGAGAACACGGACGCCAATTTCGAGAGCCCCCTCGTCGATGTCGAACTTAGGAGTATGCAGAGGTGTGATCGCCGCCAAATCGGCAGCACTGCCAAGGCGAAACATAGCGCCGGGGACCTGTTCCAAGTAGCAGGCAAAGTCTTCACTCCCCATGCTAGGGCGAGTTATCAGTTGCACGTTCTTTGCCCCGATCACTTCCTCGGCTGCTTGCCACAGGAGGGCGGTTGAGTTCGCATCGTTTACCACTGATGGGATGCTGGCATCGAGCGTGAATTCGATCTTCGTGCCAGTGATTCCTTCCACACCGCGAATTACCTGTTGGATCTGTTCAATGGTGCGCGTTCGCACCCTTGAATCGAGGGTTCGCATCGTGCCATGTAATTCAACATGATCTGGGATGATGTTTGGATTTGTCCCACCCTGGATGCTGCCAAATGTAAGGACGACTGCATCGTGGGTGTCTGTGGCCCGCGGTACAAATTGGTAGAGTGAACTGATAACCTGGGCCGCGGCGGCGATGGGATCGCGAGATTCGTGGGGTCGGGCAGCATGTCCACCTCGGCCCGTGATCGTGAGTTGCACCGAATCGCAAGACGCCGTCATCGGACCACTGCGTAGGGCAATTTCCCCCGTGCGGCGCGTGGGATCGACGTGCAGGGCAAATATCTTCTCGACATCTGCCAGGACATCCATCTCGATCATCTGTGCCGCCCCAGCAGCAGTTTCCTCGGCAGGCTGAAATATCACCCGCCAGCAGATCGGCCAGGGGAGTTCACCGCTCTCAGTGAGTGCAACGAGTGCCTGTACGACTCCATAGGCGATGGCTGAGTGAGCGTCGTGGCCACAGGCATGCATGATCCCGGGGTGCGTACTTCGATAGGGTGTCGTCTTTTCATCCTGGATTTGCAAGGCGTCAATGTCGCCGCGAACAGCGATTCTGCCAAGAGTCTTATCTTTCGGCGCAAGGCTGTCCGCGATAACGCCACAGCCCTCGGGGCCCATTTGGACGTCAACGCCCAATTGCCCCAACAGCTGGTACAGGTGCATGCTCGTGGCAAGTTCGGCACCGCTTGGCTCGGGAAAGGCGTGCAGATGTCGGCGGAGGTCGCGGACCTCGTCACGCTTCTCTGAGATGATCGCATCGAGTCGTTGCTTCCAAGGTTCAGGCATAAGCCACCGACTAGTGCGAGTAGAAATGGTTACAGTTTGACGAATTCGGGCTCGACTAAGTGCGGCAGAATTCCTTGTTCGTGACCCATAGCAAGAAAACGAGTCACCGCCTCGCGTCCGCGGGGTCCGAAATCAAGGGTCCAGTCGTTGACGTACATTCCCACAAAGCGATCAGCCTTCGATCGATCCAGGTCACGACCATATTGAAGAGCGTAGTCCAGTGCTTCATCACGGTGGTCGAGACCGTACTTGATGCTTTCGTAAAGCAATCGTTGAACTTCTTCGATCGTCTTTTCGCCGAGATCTTTGCGAATTCCGTTGGCACCCAAGGGGAGCGGCAACCCAGTCAATTCATGCCACCACACTCCCAGATCGACCACCAGTTGAAGATTGCTTTGACTATAGGTCAACTGGCCTTCGTGGATGATCAAGCCCGCGTCCAGTTGTTTCCCTTGATATTCGCCACGGACGGTGGCTGGAATGATTTCGTCAAACGGTACAACCACGTAGTCAAAGTCGTGGCCTAGGCAGAGTCGCAGAGCCAAGTAGGCGCTGGTCAGTTTGCCTGGTATAGCGATCACCTTGTCTCGGAGGTCCTCGACACGACAAGCTTCCTTCGCCACAACCATGGGGCCGTAGTTGTCACCCATACTGGCTCCGCAACTGCATAGGGCATATCGATCGTGCAGGAAAGCGTAGGCATGGATACTAATCGCGGTTAATTCCAGCTCTGAGCGAAAGGCGCGCTCATTGAGAGTTTCAATGTCTACCAATTCGTGGGTAAAAAGGTAGTTGCCCGTATCAACACAATCATTGGTCAAGGCGTGGAACATGAACGCATCGTCGGGGTCGGGACTGTGACCCACACGGATGAGTTTTTTGGTTTCGGTTGCAGGCACGGTGTTGGCTCCCAGGTATATTCAATGGGTACGAACAACCGATGATAGGGCCGATCTTGGCCATGCGTCAACCACTCCGACAGAATTGAGATCACTTGTCGGACCGCCTCGCGAGCCAAGACTAAAATTTAAATCCCTGTGGATTTGGAGTTCCGCCTAGGAAATCCGAACGAGAAAAGATTGACTACGAGCAGCTTTAAGGGAACGCATGTTTCTTGAAGCATTTGCATATTGTTTGGTAGGCAACTATCCGAGGTATGGTTGGACGTCCTCGATCATACGGCGGTAACGGGTGAGCGTGGGTTTGCCGTTGTCGATAACTGCGAGAAAGATGTGCATCGTACCTGGAACGGTGGGGATCGCGCGGTCGGTAGGATGTTTGAGCGTCGCTGTCTGACGCGTAAGTTGATCATTCCTTATCAGAGAGTTTACTCAATACTGTTTAGATAATGCTCCAGCATTGTGTAGCCATCGTCGGCTACATTGTTCCTGTCCTCGCAGTCGTTTGGATTCAGGCAGTGTGAGCTTTCCCACTGGTCGGGCATGCCGTCTTGGTCGGCGTCGGCGGGGGCTTTGGCGCTCATCAGTTCCGGCCAACCGCCAACGTCTTTCTGGGAATCTATAATACCGCTCTTTTTCGATTTGTCAGGCATGGCGTTATCTTCTTTGTATGTTGGTCCTTCGTAAGTAGCCATACCTTTGCGGACTTCTTCAACAATGCGTGTATCTGACGCATCGCGTTTGGGCCGTGTTGCACCCGCATTTTCAAGAACAGACACATAGGCTTCTTCCGCGGTTTGTTGGTTGATAGCCATCGCTGGCCACGGTTGGTCCAGTTTTAGTATGCCAATATCCGAACTACCGCCGCCGGGTTGTACGCCACCATTCCAGTTATCACCTGTAACCTGGGCATTACCCTCAACAATATTTTCGGCTACGTACCACTTGCCATAATCATCGGCTCCATCGCGCGATGTGGGAGTCGCTATGCGATACGATACTTCGCCAGGTCGAGTTGCCGGTCCCGGCTTGTAGTAATTGGCCACCATGTTGATATTCGTGAAATTGAATTTCGGGTTACCTTTCTGCTGCTTTTCGCCCCCATAGCAACTGTTGTAGCCCCAATTGTAGACCACGTTGTTTCGGTAATCATTGTTCCCGCAACCAGAAGCGAAACGGGGATTACGGCTGGAGTGATGCGCCAGCAGATTGTGATGGTAGGTACTGTTGTTGGAACCCCAAATGCCTCCAAAACTATGGTGGCCTTTGCCGTGGTTGGACTTGTACAAGCTCTCCGAAATCAAACACCACTGAATCGTCACATTTTCGCAATGGTATATAGACACTGTCTCATCAACACTCCAGCTTGCCGACACGTGGTCCAAAATGATGTTTGACATATATCTGCTTGAGATCGCGTCTTTATCTTCCCCTGATTCGTCGCCATATCTGACTCTTAGATGTCGGATGATGACCTCACTGGCGACAATTCCTAGCGAGTGTCCTCTAAGAGCAATACCGTCTCCTGGCGCTGTTTGCCCAGCGATGGTGATGTAGGGTTTCTTGATATTCAGTGATTTTTTCAGATCTATGGTACCAGACACTTTGAACAGGACAGTTCTTGGTCCTGATGCCTCAACCGCAGCGCGAAGGCTGCCTTCCCCCGAGTCATTGAGGTTCGTGACTTCGTAGACATCGCCGCCACGCCCTCCAACAGTATATTTTCCGTAGCCCTCGGCGCCCGGAAATGCGATTTGACTCTGGGCAAAACTGTAGTCAGGGCAGCAAAAGAACATGGCCAAGACTACAATTTCATAGTGATGTATGGTTTTCACAGCTATGTCCTTAAGAAGAGTTTAATGACCCACGTGTTTCGATTAGATCTTCAAGTATTGTGCGGCTCAATGGTGAAGCCAAAGCCAACTGTTGTGCAGAGATCAGTCGCTATTTAATTTCCGCAACGACCCGCTCATATCTTGTTAATGGGGGGGTGCCATTATCCGTCACCTCACAGATGATATGGATAGTTTCACCCACATTGGCATCGTTAGGAACAGTGAAACTGGCATCCTGGTTGTTACCGTCCATTAAGTTGCTGATTCCATCGTAGGTGCCTGCTTCCTGATACTGCCACCAGTAGTACGCCAACTCATCAGCATCCGGGTCGCTGGTTCCCTGTGCACTGAGTTGTACGGTCGTGCCGGGCCGGACCTTCAGGTTCAAGGGAGTGGTCAGCTTGACTACCGGTGGGTGGTTAGCTTCGTCGTAGGGTTTAACGCACCAGTCGGCCCGAGACGCAAAATCATTTTGGAACGTTTCCGCCCAACGCCAAATGGGTTTCAGATACTCTATTAACTCTTGGTCCTCAGCATTCCTATCCCGTTCGATGTTTCTTAATCGCAGTCGTCCCCAGGCAGAGTTCCCGAACCATCTCCCCTCGGGGTACTGGTAGGCCGGATTGGCAACAGGATCAAGCCAGGTGTTTTCGCGGACTCGGGCATATCTGCCGCCCCAACCACCCCAGTCAGGAGACTCCAAGCTCCGCAATCCCGTCGGGATCGCATGCATAAACGAAGGCGAGTCCCCCTCGGATCGGAAATCGCCATTTTCCTTGGCTTTGTACGATGCACACAACGGACCGTGGTTCCGTACTAGGTGCTCGATTGTCCATTTTCCGGTAAAGAACTTCTGTTGTTCTGGCGGCAGACTCTTGTCCCAGTGGTACATGATGGCAATGAATTGGTCGGAAACAATCGTTTGAATGTTGTACTTTCCCCAGTGCGGACGGATGTAATCTTGATAGGTTGAATCCTGCTCCCAGATAAAGAACAGGCGTATCTTATTGGCCACATAAGCCATCTTCTCTAGGTGGTCTTCTTCGATAGTCTTTAAGGCTCGAGCGATTGTGTTAGGCCCACCCCAAGCCTGGATCCAGATGGGGCGGTCGTCGGACTCGTCAAGCAGAACGTTGACAATGTGTTGCGAGCCGGGAGTGACCTCCTCCATCTCACCCTCCGCTTTCACGTTGCCGAGGAAGGTTCGTGCTTGAAGATAGTCTGCTGTGGGATACCGACTGTCATGCTTGACTAGATTGGGACGGACTTTTGCATAGGCCTTCAGATAGGGCTGGATCCAGTCATCGCCGGCCCATTTGTGTCCCTGCCAATGGTATTGAGAACTGGAGGTGATAATCCCCTCTATATCCCACTCATTGGCGTAGAGGAGGAATCGAACCATGGAACATTCGTCATCGATCTCTCCATCGCTGGTGACGATGACGCGCGGTTTCGACGGCTTGGTTTCGGCTGCAGTGGTGGCGGCAAGCGTAAGCTGAAATGCGAGCAAGACAATAGAGGGACCGAGTGATTTTGCGAGACGCTTAATGAACTGAAGCATTTTCATTTGGATTCCAAGTTGTGGCGAAAAGAGTTTATGGAGCTACGGTAACAATCACGCGTCGGTAGCGAGTGAGCTGCGGGGTGCCGTCGTCGGTGACGGCCAGAATGATGTGCATAGTGCCAGTGCCGGGGGACATGACACGGCCGTCCGGAACGGTGAATGACGCCTTCTGTTGGTCAGAGTTCTTGATTTCGAGTGGCTGACCGGTGCGAGCATTGGAGGTTGTAAAAGTGCCGACCTCACCGTAATAGAACCACTTGTAGTAGATCCCATCGCCGTCGGGATCCGTGGTGCCTTCGGCGCTAAGTGGGACGATTTCGCCCTGTTTGGCTGTGAGTTCGGTAGATTGGGCGAGTTTCACGACGGGCGGGTGGTTCGCCTGATCATAAGGTTTGATTGTCCAGTCGATGCGTGCGGCAAAGTCGTTCTGGTAAGCCGATCGCCAACGCCAGATCGTCGCGTGATTGCTGGTGTGCCAGTTGTCGTCGAAACCTCGGACTTCGTCGACCGCGTTCGTCCAAAACGGGCGAGTCTCAGGTTCCTGGAACCACTTTTGCATCCGCGGAGTGTAGAACTCGTAGCGACCACCCCAGCCGCCCCAGTTTGGATTATCGGGCGAGTTTAGGCCGTTGGAGACAAGGCCGAGAAAGCTCGGCGTGTCGCCTTCCATCAGGTATTCAGTGTGTGGGTGCTGTGCACCCAGCGGGCCTTTGTTGTGGCGGATATTCCGATCGAGCCATTCATTGTCCACGAGGCTGAAGTCAGCTCCTGTAAAGCGGCCGTGGAACTTGTCGCCGCTAATTCCACTCCAGGTGGCGTAGTGATAGGCCCCTCCCGCGTGCATACCGGGGCTAGCGATGTAGAAAAGATCAGGAAACGTCTTACGGATCCACGGCCCACTATTGTCCTGATCCGAGATCGTGTAAACGCGGAGTTTTGCGACGAACTTGGCGAGTGCTTCAGGCGAGCGGGTGGCTCGTACTTTCCAGAGCGCCTGGGCGAGTACATTTGGCCCACCCCAAACTGGAACCCAGAGCGGTCGATGGTCGTCGCGATCGACAGCCGAGATGAGAAGTTCAGAACCGGTGGAATCTTTCCCCTCTCCCACGGCATTCATGCCATAATCGGGTCGCCCTTCACGAATAACAGATAATAGGTATTTCGCAGTCGGGTAGTCCGGTTCATGCAAGAGTAGATTAGCCTGCACCAGGCCGTAGGCCTCGACAATCTCCTTGATTCGCCAAGCGGCTGTTTTATTTTGTTGGTGAATTGAGGTCGTGGCAACCAGCCCTTCGATGTCAAACTGATTTGCGTAAGTGAGAAAGCGAACCATGGATTGCGCGTCGTCGGGTTCATTTTCTATGTCAGTGAGGACAAACACTCGTGGTTTTGGTTCCACGGCGAACGAGAAGGAGCAAGCGTTCAGAAAGGGAACAACAAGCAGGCAAAAAGTCAGATGCGTTTTCATAGGAATTAGTTTGATAAGAGTAGATCGTTGTGTGCTACTTAAACTGGCTGTGATTCATTCGCTCGGTAAAGTCGAGTAAGAGTTGTCATTGATACAAAAATCAGCATTATCAGGTTTCGCTAAAAAGCTCACTGATCTTCTCCTCGGTTTCTTAAACGATCAATGGCCACAGCCATCAGAATCACGATTCCTTTGACCACCTGTTGCCAAAACGGAGAGACATCCAAAAGAACCAATCCGCTATTCAGAACACCGATGATCAGGCAACCAAGTACGGTTCCCCAGATTGAACCTTGTCCGCCGGATAGTGACGTGCCACCAATGACCACCGCCGCAATGCTATCTAGCTCGTAGCCGATGCCAGCATTGGGTTGGGCAGAGTCAAGTCGTGAGGTTGCGATCAGACCGGCGACCGCCGACAAGCCGCCAGCAATCGTGTAGACCCACAACTTGATTCGATCGACATCTAAACCGGAAAGTCGCGAGGCCTGCTCGTTCCCTCCGACCGCATAGATGTAGCGACCGAATCGCGTCTTTTTTGTGACGACAATAAACAGGAGCACCAATAACCCCGAGATCCAAACCGGAACAGGTGCCCCCAGAAAGTTCGCCGTTCCAATGATAGCAAACGACGACCCAAGGCCGGTAATTGGGAAGCCTTTTGTCCACAGCATTGTCAGGCCGCGGGCGATGCTGAGCATGCCGAGCGTGGCAACAAACGGTGGTATACGAACGCGAGTGATCATCTGGCCGTTGAACCACCCCAGCAGCATGCCGACGGCGATCCCTGCGATCATGGCACCGGCCAGGGTAAAATCCAATTCAATACCCAACCAAGGAATCGGCACCGGAGACTTGATCAGCCCAGCGGTGACCGCTCCAGCCAGCGCGAGTATTGACCCCACCGACAAATCAATGCCCCCTGCGATGATGATCATTGTCATGCCAATCGACAGACAAACGTTCACTGAAATTTGCCGCATGATATTCCAGCCGTTGGCGGCTGTTAGGAACCGATCGGAAAGCAAACTGATAGCGATAACCATCAGCACCAGCACCAGCAGCGATTGGAACCGACTGATACATTTCACCAAGTCTTTCGAAGACTTATGCATAATTCGTTGTCTCCGCCTGAAAACCAGGTACAGCGGCCTGCATCAGATTTTCTTCGTTCGCCTGTTCTCGGCTGAACTCAGCCGTCTTTCGGCCTTCGCACATGACCATGATTCGATCCGATATGCCCAAAAGTTCGGGAAGTTCTGATGACACAACGACAATTGCCAAGCCCTGTTGTTTCAATTGATCGACAAGTGCGTAGATTTCGCGCTTGGCGTTAATATCGATTCCGCGAGTCGGTTCGTCGAGTAGCAGTACGCGGGGAATTGTACTGAGCACTCTGCTCAACACAACTTTTTGTTGGTTTCCGCCGCTCAAGACACTTGCCTTCTGACGCATCGATGGCGTTTTGATCGACAATTGTTTGATATAGGATTCGGCATGCTGTTTCTCTAGCCGTCGACTGAGCAACGCATAGGATTCAATGAGGCCTATGTTCGACAAACTAATGTTGTTCTCGACACTCATTCCCATAACCAAGCCTTGCTTCTTTCGATCTTCGGGCACGAGTCCAATGCCATGTCCCATCGCGGCTGCGGGTGAGCGAAGGTCACAGCGTTTGCCATGGATAGAGACCGATCCACTCGTCGATTTCGGATGAAGTCCGAAGATGGATTCCAGAAGTTCTGTACGTCCAGCCCCCATCAGACCGAAGATTCCCAGCACTTCGCCGGCGGCAACAGAAAGGGATACATCTTCGACCAGCAAGTGTTCGCCGATGTCCGATCGCTGACTGAGCGAGTCTAATCGCAGGACTTCTTCGCCGATCTCCGAAACGTTTTGAACGTACATGTCGCTTAGATCACGACCTACCATCAGACGAACAATCGTTTCCTGCTGAGTATCGCCTGTCACTAGGGTGTCGACATACTTGCCGTCGCGCAGGACCGTGATCCGATCAGTGATGCGTAGGAGTTCATCCAATTTGTGCGAGACATAGACGATTGCGATTCCCTCCCTCCGCAAGGATTCGATCAGTTTGAATAGTACCTCGACTTCGGAATCGCTGATCGCCGAAGTCGGTTCGTCCATGAAAATAACGCGAGCCTGGGCGTTTAACGCCTTGGCAATCTCAACGATCTGCTGCTGGCCGACTCGAAGTGTGTTCACTTGGGCGCGTGGATCGATAGACGGGTCGAGTAGTGCGAGCAGTTCCTTGCAACGTAGGTTTTGCGATTTGGCATCGATCAGCCCAGTGGTACCGACTACCTCGCGCCCGAGAAAGACGTTTTCTGCGACCGACAAATAGGGGATCAGATTGAGTTCTTGATAGACGATACAGATGCGTTGTTTCAGTGCTTGTCTGGCATTGGCGAAATGAACTAATTGGCCATCTAATAGAATCTCACCTTCGGTTGGTTGCAGCGCTCCGGCGAGGATGTGCATCAATGTCGTTTTTCCAGCCCCATTCTCCCCAATCAATCCATGAACTTCACCGGCATTAAGATCAAAGTCCACACGGTCAAGTGCCAGCACGCCAGGAAACTTTTTGACAATGCCACGGCCCGATAGAACCGGTGTCGCAGTTGGCGATGCCACGTTCATTCAGTCGACTCCGCTGGCTTCATTGCGTTCAACTGAATGGGAACCAGTCTGAGTGGATCAAAATCGTTATTCTTGCGGACTTCTCCACACCCGACAAACTCTACGAGGGCTCCCACGGCCAGGGAGTCGCGAACGGGGCTTATCACTTCCGATTCGCAGCGCTGGTTTAACTCCGCCGACAACCGATTGAACTCCTGCGAGTTGGGGAACTCGCCGATGCTCACCAGTCCGGTCGCATCACGAACGGCGTTGCCCAATAAAATACCGATCTCGAGAGTTACACTTTGCTTTTGACCCTCGATGATCAGGTGGCATTCGTCCTCATTGAAGCTTTCGATTCGACCGCGTCCTCGCAGAAACAGGAATGTTGGCCCCCCCAGTCCCACTTCTCGACCGAACTCACTACGCGCACGGTCGGCATCCGTTGCGGCCATCGCAAGTACGTCGTCAACGGATGCTGCATTTCCGGCGGCCTGGGGAAGTCGTTCGCTCCACAGTGTTTCAACAAACGTAGTGATCTGAGGCGGCGGCGTACCGTTTGGGGCGGCGATCTCAGGTTCCGATTGAGTATTCGAAACCAAACCAGGAGTGGCGGCTGATCCGAGTTTGCGAATTCGGACCAACGGAAAAAAGTAGAGCAATATGCCCGCCGCCACAGCGCAAATTGCCAGCCGAATGGGTTTTAGCAGCTTCATCAATTTTTCTTCCCAAAGCCGACAAACTCGTCGATATTCTCGGCGCTGACAAGATCGACGTTTACGGGAATTTTCTGAGGGAAGTCGCGTTTTCCATTGGCCAGATATTCGTGTGCGAATTCCGCCGCCTCTATTGCCATCAGTTTGGGATATTGCATCACGGTTGCTGTGATCTTCTCATCAGCGATGGCTTGCACGACATCAGCTGATCCGTCGTAGCCGAATATCTTGACTTGAGCGGCTTTCCCCGCTCCTAGCAACGCCTGATACGCCCCCATTGCCATGGCATCGTTTCCACAGAATACAGCCGAAATATCATCGTGCGACTGTAGCATGGATTCCATCACTTCTAATGCCTTATTTCGATCAAAGTCGGCGGGTTGCTGAGCGACCATCTTCAGGCCTTCGTACCGATCCACCACGCTATGAAACCCTTTTGATCGATTCCAAGTATTGTTGTCTCCGACCAGCCCCAGCAATTCAACGTAGTTTCCTTTCTTGCCGACTTGTTCGACGAAGTACTTTCCCAGCTCGACGCAGCCGGAAAAGTTGTCGGACAACAATTGCGCAGTAGCGGTATCGGTAGAGTTTATTTCACGATCAATGCAGAAGACTGGGATGCCAGCTTTCTTCGCACGCTTGACATTCGCTACAGAACCGTCCGCATCGGTCGGATTAAAAATAATTGCTTCGTAATCGGCAGCAATCACGTTGTCGAAGTGGGCAGCCTCTTTGGAGGCATCATTTTGCGAGTCAAACATGGTCGCTTCGTAGCCAAGCTCGAGTGCTCGATCACGAGCGCTTTCGCCTAACACAACGAACCACGGATTGTTCAATGTTGAAATGACAACGGCAATTCTCCGGTTATCACCTGTTGCATCGATTTGGGCTTCATTGGCATATGCGTCCGTGTTGTGATCAGGTCCAGCTTTGTGAGAAGAACACCCGACTACGTTGGCGAACAAAAGAGTGAATACCAGAAAAACGGCAAATGAAGAACTCAGGTAAAAGTGACATCGGGGGATCATCGAAAAGTCCTCTATTGGTTCAAATGTCAAATTATTCGATTAGCTTTTGGCGAAAAGAAGTTTACTTCATGGGTTGAGCACGCCTATGGGTACTCATTTTAGCGTCGACGATTGGCGTATGCTATCAGCGATCTGTCATTAGCGCAGTTTTTGTAATTCTCGACGCAATTGTTGCGGATAACGTGGCGAGGGAATTGCCCCTCTGGTGTTGCAGAAAATCATAGTACCGAGAACAAGTATGGCCATGCCGGCAGGAGAGCGGAGCATAATGTGCTCGCTTCCAACGATTGTTATTGTCACCTATTTGGAATGGGTTGCCTCGAACCCAGCGAGGAAACAATTGTACTGTCTGAGTGAAGAGCTATTAGTCTAGAGTAGCGTTTAGGTATCGATTCTCATCGGTGAAGTTGTTGTCGTTTTGCCGATCCTCAGGTCTACAAGAGTGATTTTGCAACGAGAAGAAAGTGCCTAGCGTTTTTAAGGAGCAAGTGAGACTGCTAATCCTCAAATAATGCATTTAAGTGCTAGTCAAACCTTTGACACCGTCTCCTGGCTCGTTAGGATGAAAAGCTACTTGTGCTTTTTCTCATCGGTTCTGCATTCTTCTTGTCTGATGACTACTCATCGTCGACTTGAACTTTCGTAGTGCGAAGGTGTCACTCTAATCCGTAATCTTGTTCAGAAAGAGATCAAATGCGTCTGGTCCATGTTGTTATTGTGTTGGGTAGTATCTTATCCGTACTAGTTTTTAGCAGTTCCATACATGCGCAGTTCGAAGCAGATTTTACAGAATTTCAGTGGGTTGGTGGCACGGGTTCGCAGATCTGGCAAAATGATACCAACTGGGATCTAGCTGGTTTTCCGAATGACACCGATCCCCTCGACATGGACTATCCTACAGCAAATGTTTCCATGGGGTTGGGTACTAATCTGAACGTTAGCGTGGGTACTACTCCTGTCACAATTGCCGGACTCACCATGGGTGGCACTTCAGGAGCAGTGACTACTGAAATATCCAGCGATGGCCCTGGAGGCCAGCTAGTTTTCAAGAACTACTTCGTCCCAATGGGATTGGAGGTGGGAAATGACGCCGACTTCGAGAATGTCATCTAGCACAACGTCCGAGGCTGATGTGAATCATTCCCGGGCGTTTAGTTGCGACTCATCATTTGGTACAGCAAATGGCGGGAGTGATCCCGATAGCACTATGCTTCGAGCGAGAAGCTCTCACAAGCCTGAGACTGATCTAAAGCGATGTGTGGTTTGACAGGCGAGTGCTTGGGAATCACCTCAGATTCAAGCTTCTGGCAAACTTGCTTCCAGGTCTCACGATGATATTGGAGCAGTTCGAGACACGCATCCAGTTTGTCAGCCGCTTGGTTGATTCGACAGTTTGCTAATTCCCGATAGATGGAGGCATAGTGATTCTCAACAAGTTCTGAGAGATCAGTCTTTCCTGACGCAGCACTTCGAATCAGTTCTTCGAGGATCTCAGCAACACGAGACAAGGACTGGTCAATGCTCGCAAACTCTGCGCCATCTTGCCAGCTCTGCTGAGCTTGTTTGCCGAATCGAACCGCACCCTCGATCAACATCAATTGCAACCGTGGTTGCGAGGCGGTGAGAATCTTACTGTCCAGATAGTTTTGGCCTGGTTGCTGCATGATGTCTTTTTGCCCGAGTTTATTGTGTGTGATGCTTGCACTGTTCTACGCTACAGTGCCAAGGGGAGGTACTGGTGAGAACGCGGAGAGGGCAGACTGCGTTGCTTGGAATTTGGAAAGGATCGACTCGAGTTGGGCATACTGCAGTAGCAACGTTTCCCGCTGCCGTTCTAGAAAGGCATCTAACTGAGCGATGCGATCATTGTTATTGTCGATGGTCGATTGAAGTGAATTCGTGCGATTGGTCAGTAAACCAGACGTGAAGCCCGTAAGTTGCTCGACTACCGTGTCCAACTTCGAAGCGACTCCACCCTTCTCGTCGTCTCCAAAAAAAGTCTGTAGCCCTGTTGGATCTTTCTGGTAGGCTTCCTGGAACTTGGCTTTGTCGAGTTCCAATTTGCCGTCCTGGTTGACTTTGATGCCGACCTCGCCAAGTGTCTGAAAAGACCCTAGCCCAAAATGACGGTCTGTGATCAATCGCGATAATTGCGTATCGACACGCAGTGCTTCACCAGTGCCAAAAAGTAAACCTGTCGTCTGAGCGGTCTCGTCGAAACTCGTGAGGGATTCGAGTTCATCTCGAAGTGCATTGTAGGAAGCGACGAAATCTTCGGCGGCGGTTACCAAGCCAGTATCATTCGAGGCGACGGTGATACTCACGGGAGTCGAACTCGCCTTCTGGATATTCAGGTTCAACCCACTCACGACTTCCTTGAAGGTGTTCGTGGCAGAAGTCACGAGAATGCCTCCAGCGCCAGCCTGCACAGTGCCAAACTGTAAAAGCGCGTCCTGGGCCTTGCTTATCTCCTGGAATTGAAAATTCGCTTCATCGAAATCAAGCAGTAAGGCGTTAGCTGCTCCCGTTCTATCGACGGTCAATGACAAACGAACTCCCTGGCCGTCATTCAGCAGTGAGGCCGTGACTCCAGCGCCTAGATCGTTGATTTTCTTGACGATATCCGAGAGGGTGTCGTCCTCCTCAATGGCAAAGGAATTGATCGATGTCCCATCAAGAACTTGTGTGGGAGTTCCGTTGATGTCTAATTCAACACTCGATCCCAATAGATTGAGATCGGTTGCTACGGTGCCATTGGTGTCAACTACCGTAATCTTCCCTGCTCCTCCGGCGGTATCAACGAGAATAAGTCCATCACCTGTATCGTTGATTCGTGCTTCCACACCTAGTATCGAGGAGTTGATCTTCGCAATGACATCGCCAAGTGTCTTTACTTCCGCATCAGTCTGGTTTAGGTCAATCGTTTTTTTCACACCTGCAGTATCTGTGATCGTGATATCGCCGAGGGTTGCGATGCCCCGGCCGCCCCTTAGCGACGTCAGCAGAGTCGCTTCGCTCACGAGTTGACGATTGAGAACTCCACTTGCAACTTCCGCTGTGGCTGAATCGTGGGCAATTCCTAGGTCTTCGGCAATCGTGGAGCCTGATTCGCTGGCCACAATGAAATTGCTGGTCGAGCCTTCTGAATTGTCGGTCAAGACAATCCCGCCACGATTCTCGCTGAGCTGAGCCGTTACCTCGGTCGCCTGCCCATTGATAGCGTCAATCACTTCGCTGAGTGTTTCGGCAGCACTCAGATCGATGACTGAGAAGACCCCATTAAGATTGGTAATTTCCAGGTTGCCAGGAGATTGAATACCCGATCCACCATTGAGGGAAGAGAGCAGGGTGTCTCGGAGTCCAGATACGAGCCTTGCACCCGATATCGTGTTTCCAATAGCGGCCTTAGTTAGACCAAGGTCGTCGGCAGCAGTCCCCAGCACGCCGTTGCTCACGGAAAAAGTTCCACCACCACTGGTGAGATCGGTTAGTTCCAGTCGGTTGCCATCGGCGGAGATTGCTGCCGTTATTTTGCCTGCCAAATCCGTGGAATCATTGATTGCGTTGACAACATCTCCCAGCGTGGTCGCTCCCGAAAGGTCGAGTCCGATGGGTCCCGATTCGTCGGCAAATTCAAAAACCAAATCATCGACTTCAGCAACATCGTTGGTGAAGTTTACGCCAGTGCCGTCGTTCAGTTTCGATAAACGCGTTCCGGTGTGCAAATAGAACACGTCGTTTCCCGTTGCAACGGACGTCGCGCCTGAGGCACTTATTGCAGATAGCCCCAGATCAAGTGCTGTCTTGCCGTTATTGACTTCTTGCACTGACAAGGTGCCCGACTGGCCGGTATTGTCGACCAATTGAATCGTATCACCCACGGTTTTGGCGGTCACATTGATTGTAGAGTTGGCATTGATCGTATTCAGTACATCATCGATCGTGGCAGCAAACCTTAGATCGATCACGTCGCTCTCGCCACTCTTGTCTGTGATGCGAATCTGGCCCAGACGCACCCCCAATCCGCCATTCAATTCCTCCAGTGAGATTCCCTTGTCGACGAACCCGCCGGTGCGGAATTCGAAATTCTGAGCTGAGAATTTCGAGTCTTTGCTGTCGAATCTCTGGCTGACTAGCTGCTGAGACGAGGCCGTACGGACGGGTGTAAAGCTATAGGTCGAGTTGACCAATTTCGAGCTGTCGGCAACGGTAGCCGTCAGTGCAGTAGCATCACTTGAGGTTGCCTTCTTCGCGGCGTACAAAGATGGGCTCGTCAGCTTTCCGAGGCTGAATTGAATCGAGATGAGCTTTGCGGAGAGGGTTCCGATGGCGACTTGCTGAGTTTGCAAGTCCTCAGTCCGCTTCGCCAGAATATTCCGAGGCGTCGATGAAATCTGAATCAATTGGTCGACGATATCCGAGATCGGTAGCCCGCTAACCAATCCGACATTCGATGTGATGCGACCCATGATGTGTTGCTCAGACTATAGTGTTTTCAATAGCGCGTACCGCTAGCACTCGCTGGGGCACGACCCTATCGAATATATCGGTCAGAGAAAACGCTCCGAACCAATAAAAAAACCGGTCCAGTCTCAAGAGACTGAACCGGTTCGATCGATTTATCGTGAAAACTAAACTTACCGGAGCAAAGCGAGCACGTTCTGAGGATTCGAGTTCGCAATCTGGAGAACCGTCGTACCAGACTGCACCAGAATCTGAGCCCGGGTAAGGGCAGCAGTTTCTTGCGAGAAGTCGGCATCACGGATCGAGCTTTCAGCTTCGGTCAGATTTACCAAGGTATCGTTAAGGGCCTGCTTGTTGGTTTCAAGTGTGGTTCGCTGGAACGCACCCAATCGACCGCGAAGCGATGTCACCTGATCGATGGCCTCTCCGACAACCGCCGCGGCGGTGTCCAAATTTCCACTGGTCAGTGAGAAAGTACCACCGGTACCCAACTGGAACAGCTTACCACTTACACCACCCAGACTGGCAGTATTCACACTGCCAATTCCCAAGCGGGCTTGTTGGTTGCTGACCACGTCGGGACCTAACTGGAACAATGCACCACCACCAGTGATATTGAACTGTGCGGTTCCAGTGAAACCTGCCGTGATCGAGGCCGTCAGGTCTAGACTCGAGGTGTTGATGGTGATTTCATTTCCATCACCAGTTGCCGAAACTCCATTGATCGTGGCAACAATGTTGGTCCCGGTGTCTCTGCTACCTTGACCAATGGCAGTGGTGAACGTACCAGCAGGCGTAGCACCCGTCCCCTCACTTTTGACCTTCAGATCAACAACTGATTTGGTGCCATAGGCACTCGATTTCAATTCGAGGGTGGTGCCATTTGCGGTTGCTGTAACGCCAGTAGCATCCTTAACCAGATTGATGCCATTGACTAAGTCGCTAAGACTCGTGCCAGCACCAAAGCTAAGGACTTCAGCTCCATTCGAGCCGGCCAACTCCAACACCAACGCTGCGGAAATACCGCCCGTGATACCAACACCAGTGGTGGTGGCACCCACATTTACGTTGACTGGAGCTGTGTCCGATCCGCCGTTGTACTGGCCATCGCCGGCAGTCGCAGACAACGTGGCGGTAAAGTCGGAGCCCAGAGCGGCAGCAATGTCTGTGGCGAGTTGAGCCAGATCGATATCTGAATCGTCGTCGACGTTGATCGTGAGCGTCGTGCCATCATCAACGATGTTGGTCACTCCAGCACCCAGATCAGCCGAGTCGACAAACGTAATCGTTCGGTTGAAAGCTCCAGCTGCCACTGCGGAGATAGTGATGACATCGTCGCCAGCGTCGACACCACCGGTGGTAATGTCGGCGTAAGTCGCAGCCACGTCTGCGGCGACCACATCAGCTGTGCCGCTGGAGGAAACCGTCAGATCAGCTCCTGAGTTGACTGCGGTTATTGCCGTCGCGACTGTATCAGACCCTACACCTGTGGCGAAGTCACCGTTGACAGTGATGGTCGAGCCATCGAATGTGACACCGTTGAGGGCACCTGCATTGGTACCGTCTTGAACAAAAACCAAATCAATGCCATCGCCACTGGCACCATCTACGGTACCGCCGTCGAGGACAGTGATCGTCAGGATGTCGCCGGAATCCAGCGTGGCAGTACCTGACGACTGAACTTCAGCTGTCGAGAAGGTCAATGTACCGTCTGAGGCTTGGACCGCAGGTACCACGGCAGAAACATTAGTGACGTCAACTTGGGCCTGAGTTGCGGCCGAAGTAACGCTCACGCTTACTGCCACTGAACCAGTAGAGCCAAGATTTGCCTGGTCGATCTTCAAATTAGAAATGTTCGTGGAATTTGTACCGGCGGTGGTAATAAAGTCGAGGCTACCATCCAGAAGACGGCGACCTTGAAAGGTGGTCGTCTGAGCAATACGATTGAGGGCATCTAAGGATGAATCCAACTGCAACTGATTTGCATCGATCTGCTCATCGGACAATACACCCGTATTGGCTGATTCAGTCACCAGACCGCGGATGTCGTTCAGCAGCGAGCTTACTTGGCCTAGGGCCGAGTCTGCGGTGGCGATGACCTGATTGGCACGGTCAGTATTGCTGATCGCACGCTTAATCGAGGTAATGTCACTCCGCAAGTTTTCGCTGGCGATCAAACCGGCAGGATCATCCTTACCAGTGTTGATTCGCAAACCGGTGCTCAACCGGGTAAGAGCCTCATTCAAGCTCGCATTCGATCGTCCCAACGTGTTCTGGGCGACGAGCGAGCTCACATTTGTGTTAATTCGAGTCATTGCAAACACCCCTGTCTAAAAAAACCAGTTTTCATTGGAAGACCGGATCTGGGGAGTCAGATTGACTCCGGCCCTTCATAATATGTTGTCGCACGGCGCCGAGGATATTCGCCTCGAAAGTGTAACACCGCTGTCCGTCCTTGAACGACGGCCCAGGCAGTTCCTGTTAGCCTCGTCCCAAGGGTTGACTGGTATCAATTACCTAGCCAACTCTAGGACATATTCCGTGCAACGTGCGTGACAAAAAAATTGTTCGCTTTGTTTCGGACCGTCTATGGCAAGATATCGACGTAGAAAAAGGGGCGCTTGAGGAAGTGCTGGCATATTTCTGGCCGATTTACTGTGTTTCTTCACGAACACAACTATTAAGCCATACAAACGTTAGAACTAGGTCTTGAGTGACTGCGAATCACGTCTGTCAGGATTAGATGGATTTTCTCGGAAGTCCGTCATTCAGAAGAAAGAAAAGTACTACCCACCTACTCGCCGCAATTCGAGCGAGCGTATTCGATTGGTCGCAGTCTAACTACGATCTACAGAAATACCGTTGGGACCCAAGAATTGGGTGTCTTCGGGCTTTAGCAGCGAAGCCTGGCGATTTTCGCGAAGGATTGCCTCGTAGACTTCCCGCCGATGCACGGGAATCTCTTTGGGGGCTTCAATTCCCAATTTCACTTTGTCGCCACGTACATCCACAACGGTTATAACGACATTGTCGCCGATGATGATACTCTCGTCGCGTTGTCTGGACAGCACCAACATGGTTTTCTCCTCGGCACTCCAGAGAATCTGTCTCTCGACTCTCAACGTGAAGTGTGTCTGTTATTTCCTGGTAGGATTCAATGGCAGTAGGTTATCGACCAATTCGTCCTGTGAGTGATGTTCTCTTAAGCGATCCGACGCAAGTTCGTATTGTGCACATCAAGCGGATATTGCACGGGGTACTCATCTTTGGCAATTACCTGACAGCCAAGCCGCTTTTCGACGTTGATGACAATCGGAGCACGCAAGTTCAGAGACAGGCCTGAGTCTCGCCGACTGGTAATCGCGACAACTTCCGCATCGCGAACAGTCGCAAGGCCCAGGATGTTCAAATCAAACCGATCCACCCGCAATTGGTAGTCAGGCACAAATCGACGGGGACTTACGACACCCAGAGCGATATGCCCCTGATCGAGACTCTGCAGCCAGCCCAATGCGGCATTATTAGAATCGGTAAGGACAACCCAGCGTCGGCAATCTTCCAGCCCGATGAGCCCATTCTGGAATAAGAGCTCATCTTGGGGCTGAACCGAGAGGGTTCCAAAGCGTGTTGTAAAGATGTCCATCGGTCTACCCAGCCTTCCGTGACCTAGTGCAGGTGCGATTTTTCGCGTACATAAATGCACCGGTAGTGGCACTCTCCGTGCGCACGTTGGCAATTCGCCTTATTTTGGGTATCGACCCGGGCGGGATGGGGTATTCAGTAAATTTGGCTAATTTGCGAATTGTTAGGCAATGAAACCCAAGAGCAGCGCCTCAGATTTAACCGCAACGCAGTGAAATGGTTAGCCGCAAACCGTATACCCAGCGGAGAGTTTCCCCTCCCTCCCAAAAATCGGCGGGTGACACATTACCAAGAGACTGAGAGCGAATTCCACTGGCTACGCAAACCATCCCCTCAGCCACGAAGTGGCGGCAGTCAATAGCCAGGGTGCTTAAGCCCCTGGAAATTGAGAAATCGATATTGAAAGCCCCAAAGCTGAGGTTCGATTTCATCTAAATGAAGTCGAGTAGTGAGAGCTGCAGAATATTGCCTGTCACTTTGAGTGAGGCCTGAAGGGCGACTTGCCGAGAAGTGAGCTCCGAAATCGCTTCGACCAGGTCGACATCGATTTCATCTGAAAGCGCGGCCCGCAACCTGACATCCTCATCTTCCAGGTTCGATTGAGAGAGTTGTAATCCCTGCTGGGTCGCACCAATCTGTGCCCTGGCGAAGGTGACGCGATCGATGTCGACATTGATGTCTTCCAATGCTCGTTCGATCCCGTTGAGGTCTCCGTTTGCAAGCGAATCGCGAAGTCGAATCAGAGTATTGAAGACACTCTTGTTTTCCAGAAAGTTGTGGTCGGTGCTCTTCAGCGTACCAGTGCTGCTGGACGTTGTTGCACCGGTCGGCACGAATCCGAGTAGTTCAGCTGCCTTGGTCCCTTCGGCTTGTGTTACCGATAGTTGTCCAGGGCCAACCGTGTTGTCTATTAGCTCGATTCCATTGCCCTCTGAAGTGAGCCGAGCCGTGATGTTCGTCGTAGTTATCGAATTGATCTCATCAATTACTTCGCCAACCGTTTTCGCTCCGCTCAAATCGATGCCAAATTTCTGTCCACTGGCAGAAGTGATCGTGAAATCGATGTAGCGACTGTCATCGCCGGTTAGAGTTGCACTTGTGGTACTGGCTGAGGTTAAACCATTGGGCACGAGACCCAAGTACTGAGCTGCCAGGCTGCCACTGGCCTGGGATATCGAAAAGTCCGTTGTCCCCGGAAGGGTGTTATCGACTAGTTCCAGGACATTTCCGGGCGAAGCAAGTTGGGCCGATACATTCCCCCCCGCTACGGAATTGATTTCAGCGACGACATCATCAAGCGAGGTTGCATTGCTTAGATCAATGTCAAACGCCTGACCGTCGCGGGTCGTGATCGTGAAATCAGTCCCTATGGTCGTGGGTAGCTTAAAGCCCGGTTGCGTGGGGACACCGACTCCATAGTTGAAATCACTGAGTTTCGTCTCGCCGCCGTACGTTCGCACCCCCAACTGCGTCGCCGTGGTACCACCGTTCTCACCGATCTGAAAATCGTTGCCGCTCAGGTGCGAGCGGATATTGATGCCGGTTCCCTTTTCGTTGATCTCGGCAGACAATCCGGCCCCGGAATTGTTGAGCGTATTAAGTAGGTCCTCGACGGTCTCGGCGTTCTCGAAGGTGATGTCGTAGGTTTCGCCACCGTTCACGACCCGCAGTCCCGAGGCGAGGTCGAGCGTTGTCCCTGTCCCACCGGCGGTAGTTTCGGCGGTAGCCGTCAGGCTTACCTTACCGGTCCCCGATTCAACGGCCGAAGTAGCATCATTGGGATCGAGCGTCGCCGTAAAAGTGCCTTCGGCATTGATCTTTGCAACCACATGATTGGCCGTGGAGAAACCTGGATCTATGCGAATGTAGAGCGTTTTTGCTGCACCACCGCTATTGCCGGTGTTTCCCTGGACGATGCCCAGGTCGCTCGCAGCGATGTTAGCAGTAGGAATGTAGGCCGCTGCTTCGAGACTGTTGTCATGGGCCGCGGTAAACGTACCCTCGCTGTTGATTTCGTTCCTCACCGTATCAATGGTGGTGGCACCTGTACTGTCAACTGCAATGGTGAGTTTCTTCGTAAGGCTGTCGTAGCTGACTGTTGCCGCGTCGCCAATAGCACCCCCATCGGTGACATTGATAACCAGGTTGTTAAAATCGATGCCGGCAGACGATGCGGTAAGGATCAAGTCATTGCCCAAACCTTCAAACTTTAGTGAAGCCTTGGCAGGCTGAGCACTCACGTGGTAGTCAACTTCTTCATTCCCCGCAGAGATACCTGCAGCAGTCAGTAGATCACTATCAACATACTGTACAGTCACGCCATTGAACGCGGTTCCGTTTACACTTGCTCGCAGAAGAATATCGTTATTGTCGCTGTTGCTACCTGAATTTATCGCCGTTTGGGCTTTAGAGCCGAGTAAGTCATCGAGACGCGTAGTCTTCAGCAATAGTGGATTTAGGTCCTGCCCCACCAGCGGTGACGTCCCGACACCTGTCTTCTCCAGGATGCCGAGTTCCCGGGCAGCCCTGCCGTTGGCAAGTTCCGTAACCGTTAGGTTTCCACCAAGCGAACCAGGATCCACAAGCTGTAGTTTTAAGCCTGTCCCAGTAACACTCACTTGAATCTCCCGTCCAGCAGGAGGATTCTCTTGAATCAAACGTACGACGTCACCTACAGTGCGTGCCCCACTGATATCTACGATCGATTGATTCGTGCCATCGGAGATCGTGAGGGCACCTCCCGGCGACAATCCCCGTCCTCCGCGCAGGCTGCTCAGATTTGTATCTAGGCTCAGCGCTGGGTTCAGATCTACCTTGCTCTCCACCTGAGCTGAAGACCCACCGAAGACATCTTGGCCGGAGACATTCGAGGCAAACAAGACGCCGAAGTCGGAGTAACTTTGTACGGCCCCATTATCGCCGTTGAAGACCACATTGCCATCGACCAACTCGTAGGGTTGTTTACTCGTCTTAGATCCGGCGAATAAATGCCGACCCTGAAACTGTCGGTTAGCAAGGTTTACTAGGTTCTCCAAGTATCCATTGATTTCGGCTATCGCTGCATTACGTTCTTCGGGAGAAGACAAAGTTCCCGCAACTCCGAGTGTGGATCCTTTGATGTCGGCCAGTTGGGTTGCCACTTTTTGCAATGCCGTGTCACTGGCGGCCAAGAACTGCTGGCCGATGCGCATATTCGTGCCAAGTTGGTTCTTGCGTTCGATAAGCCGCTGCAAGGCAATTGCCCGCAGAGCGGCAGGGCCATCGTCGCTGGGTAACGAGATCCGTTGTCCGGTGGCGATCTGTTCCTGCAACCGAAATAACTGAAGCTGATCGTTCTGGAACTGCTTGGTCAGCCGCTGCCTCAAGAGCAAACTGCTCACGCGGGTATTCGGTATCGGGATGATGCCGGCCATGTCGTAACTCGCGGGTAGCTGAGTGGAGAGTAATCTTAGAGGTTGATCATGGTGTCGAGCAATTCGGCAAGAGTACTGATGTATCGAGCCGATGCCTGGTAAGTTCTCTGCAAGGTAATCATGTCGATGGCTTCTTCATCCAAGTTCACACCGCTGACCCCCTGGGCGCTGGCCTCTAGCGTCCCGGCGAAGACACGAAATCCGTCGGCGACTGCAGCAGAGATCGTCGCCCCTTGGGTCGTGTCGTTGATGATCGTATCGTAGATGCCGCGAATTGAGCTGCCATCAAGCGTTGTGAGCGAATCATCGTAGAGAGCCACCAGGCGCAAGGCGTTCTGCGTTCCTTCGTTGATTCCCTGGGTACTGGCGGCGAATTTGGCACCGGCTCTTGATCCCGACCGGAGTTGGCCGTTGACTTCTAAGTCTCCTGCTTTTGAACCGGTAAAGAAAGTATTAATTCCCAGCGCTGCTAAGGCACCACTTTCATTTTCAGGGCTTTCGATTCCAAAACTGAAGTCAATGTCATCTGTTTCGGAACTTAGAACCAATCGATTGTCGAGGTTAACTGTTGCCGAGAGACCATCGATGGAATCCAATTTTGCCGCCAGAGAATGCAAGGTTGTATCGTTTCCATCGAGTCCGTTGAGATCGATGCGAATGTCATGCGTTTTGGTGATGTCATCCTTTTTGTTGCGAATCAAGACCTGGAAAGATCCGCTGGTGGTCGTGAAATTGAGCCCTGCTTGATTTAATGCAGCGTCAGGGTCGTCCACCCTTGCTGCGCTGGTGATCTCATTAAATCCTTCGAGACCCTGTCCTTGGCTGTAGAGTTTGTTGAATTCAAAAGCCAACGTGGCAGCGAATTGATCGAAACTTTCCAGGAAACTGCCCAGCACATTATCACGCGCTTCGTAGACCCCATGCAGTTCGCCGCCATTGACCTGTAGGCTGCTCTTGTTATCCACAAAACGGATACGAGTCGCATTGACACCATTCACATTGACCGAAGCTGCTTCTACCTGCCGACTTGTCCCATCAAAGACCAATAGTTCCCCGTTGAGCGAAATATTGACTGAGCCGGTCTTCCCTTCGGTAGCCTTGATGTCGACCAGATTCGCCAGCTTGGTGAGGGCAACCGCTCTTTGGCTGCGAAGCCCACCAGCATCGCTACCAGTCGTCCCGCCACCTTCGGTTGTGACGATCTGTAAGTTCAGTTTGCGAATCTGCTCAGTCAAAGTATTGATTTCAGTGGCAATCGACTGCACGCGGCTACTGAGATCGGCATTGATTACTTCCACCCGACGATCCAACGAATTAATTCGCTGGGTGAGACTTACCCCGTCTTTAACTACTAGATCTCGGATGCCAATGTTCTCGGGTCCGTCAGTAACATTTTCGATCCCGTTAAAGAATTGAGTCAAAGCCGAACTGATGTCGACATCCGTCAATTCACCGATGATAGCCTGCAGGTCGTTAAAAACCTTTTCCTGAACTTCGGCACTTGCTAGATCGCTCCCGGCGTCGCGGAGCCGAGTCTCGACAAACTTGTCGATGACCTGCTCAATCCCGGCTACTTGCACTCCCAGACCAAGCGTAAGATTGCCGATTCGCTGCACAGGGGCCGGGGTAAAGATTGCCCTTTCGCGGACATAGCCTGGTGTGTTGGCATTGGCGATATTATTGCCAACCACGTGCAGACCGATCTGCATGGCTGACAAGGTATTACCTGCCATCTGAAGTGAGCCAAATATCGACATCGAAGAAGTAGCCCGTTACCGAGACGAATAGTCCTGGCCTCGGGACTCCCCCTCCCTAGGCACTTAGACTGCTTGATCCATCAGGGTACCGCTCTGAGAAGGAGCAACCCCTTTCCCATATGTCGGCTTTAATTGCCCTCCGGTAGCAATAATCTCGATCAGGTGAGAAAGATGGAGCATTGTTCGTTGCACTGCGACCCATTGGGACATGCAATGATGGCGGAGTAGGTGGGAGCGTCTTTGGGCTTCATCGAGCGGCTGTTGCAGGCCTTTTGCTTGTTTCGCAGGTAATTGGCTTGCCAACGATCGAATGCTATCACTGGGCATTCCCACGGCTGCTGCATCTGCTAGCAGTTCCTGGCGACGGTCATGACATGCTTGCAATTCTGCACACAACAATACCTCTTCTGAGCCAAGTGCTGCCAACTCGATGTGGTTTCGAGCAATCAGCAACTCTCGCTTGCGCGACAAGAGATCGAACAATCGCTGCTGGGCTTCATTGAGCCTGCCGAGCAGATCTGCCAATTCGCCTTCCCAGTCCATGTCAATCATAGGTTCTCTAATTCTTGCTGCGGGCTCATGGTCGACCGACTCTCCGAGTCAGACTTATTTACCCGACTCGGAGAGTCGGGCAACGATAAAACATCACTACCATCTCCGGAGGGATGTCAAATCCTCTAGCGATGACTTCGTATTTGCTTCGTGTTTTGCTAAAACCGCCGCCTGCTGAGGAAACTGCTGACGAAACATAGGATCGGCAATTTGGTCGGCACTGGACTCGGTCATTTCTTCCGAGAGCACTTGATCGAGTTGACTTTGAAATACTTCTTCCCCATGTCCACCATGAAAATAGGCCGCTTTTCCCTGCGTACTTCGCATTGATTTGAGCATTTGCCCAAAGAACGCTTCGCCGACAAACTGGCGAAAAACGTCGCGAACTTCTTCTGCACCTTCAACCTGCTGCTGGGGGGTAAGCATTCCCGGCCGCAGAGGCTTAATTGCATTCAGATTATTCATCTCGATTTTCATAGATTCTCCGTTGCCCAACTCTCCGAGTTGGGAATCCCGACTCGAAGAGTCGGTCAACGCTACTTTTATCACTGGTCAACAATCAGGCGTGCATGCAGCTTACCGCTACGGTCAATACCCTTAATAATTTCGATAGCGTCCGCATTGGGAACCTTGAGGGCATTGAGGGCATCAACAAGCGATTGCAGCTTGGTGGTTTCTTGTTGTTGCTGATCAATCGCCAGGAATTGAACCGGAGTTGCCACCGCTTCGACAAGCACGTTGCGATGGGAGATGACCACATCCCCAATCTGCACGTCGCCGTCGATGACGATACTCCCCGTCCGCTGATTGATCACGACGCGGGATTCCGGTTCAGGATTGTAGCACTGCAGCTCAAGCAGGTTGGAAATGAATTCCACAGGATCGGTGCTGTAGGCATCAGGAACCCGCACGATGATATTGGCAGCATTTGCCGCTTGGACGGCCGTGTCATCGTTTTGGAAATAGGTCTGGCGAATCGTCGAGACGATATCAGACGCAGTCTGGAAATTTGCATGATTTTTGTCCAGGATCAGAGTCACATAACCATTTTGCACAAAGGGAGTGAACACATCCGCTTCCATCTGACAGCCCCCAGTGATGGTTCCTACCATCGGCTGCTCAAATGAATTAAGGTGGATGTTTCCTTCAGCGGTTGCATAAACTTTCTTGTCTTGGACGTTCGGACCTTGCAGCGCGGCAAAAGCGAGCCTGCCCCCCTCGAGGCTCTTACCGTTGATCGCGCTCACTTCACAGTTAAGTTTGTCACCCACTCTGGCGCCCGTTGCTGGAATTCGGGCCGACACCATCACGAGCGAGATATTCTTATACTTTTTTAGTTCTTCAAAACTTCCTGAACCGGGAATTCCCTGCTGCGGTAGCGGACTCCCCATGATCTCCATCGCACGTGCCAGGGCACGCATTGTTTGTGGATCATTCGTTTCACCCGTGCCATTCAAACCAACCACGAGACCCAATCCGCGCAGCACATTCTCTTCCTGACCCTTCACACGGCAGATATTCCGCAAAATACTGCGGCCATACAAAGGACTGGGGCATCGAGTTGCCATAATCACGAGAAAAAACACCAAAAGTTTGTGAAAAGTGTTGTTCATTGTTTATTGCTCATGTTTACCTAAATCTGAGAAGCAGTCCGTGGAAAATGATATTTGCAATTAGAATGGCTTATACCGATCATACCACTTTGAAAACCATCCACGAGCATAAGCATCTCGCACCTGACCCATCTCTTCCTTGTCGATGCTCAGGTCATAGATTGCATCACT
Organism: Bythopirellula polymerisocia; assembly: GCF_007860015.1. Taxonomy (GTDB): domain Bacteria; phylum Planctomycetota; class Planctomycetia; order Pirellulales; family Lacipirellulaceae; genus Bythopirellula; species Bythopirellula polymerisocia. The sequence continues at coordinate 78,817 of NZ_SJPS01000004.1, read as the reverse complement.
GCTGACGGTATTATCCGCTTGAATTGCCTCGCGACGTACAACACCCGAAAGTGATATTCGCCATTGCTCTTCGTTGTTGTTGATAGTCTGATGGCCTTCAATGACAAGATTACCATTGGGCTGAATGTCAACGATTTCGACTGCCATACGAAACGCCAGAGAATCCAGCAACTCGACATCCGATTGGACACGGTATTGGCTGTTGAGGGTTCCTGCGACTCTCGGATCGCCGTCATTTTGAGGAGCCGGTTTGAGGCTGCCATTTTCTAGGCGGATCCAGTCAGCCAGAACGGCTGTGAGGCTTTGCGTCTTTCGGTTCTGGGCATCTCCTTCGCTCAAAAACCGCGAGCGAACATCCACGAGGACTGTGATGATGCTGTGCAATTGCAATTTCCGAGGCAACGACTCGGGGGGCAATTCCTGGTACATGAACGAACTATCTTCCAGAGTAAGCCCGTCACGTCCTTGGGACGGCTGCAGGTAGAGGCTGCCATCCTGGGCACTTGCCCAATCGGCGCTCGTGTCAATTGCCAACAGAGCAAACAGCACGGCGAATGAATGGGCAAATTGTGGTTTAAGGTAAATCATGGATTGTCACTATCAGGTTTAGCGTAGTTCTCGTGTTAAGGGGTGAAGCGTGGCAACATCGGCAGCTGAGACGCCCGTGGGCAGCACATCCAGTTGTTTCCACCCTGAGACTCGAGCGGCAAATTTCTCTTTGCGATCGAGGGTTTCAACCTGTACCAGATCACCCAGCGAGCCATCTTGCTTTACCACGGCGAAAGTCTTAACCGTGATCCCGCCGGTACGAGCAAAAACTTCAACCGTCTCCCCCCGTTGCACTTGCAAGGGAGCACGAAGCTGCCCGATTTGCAGGATGGTTTCCGGAGTGATTGCCCTGATGGCCTCCTTGCCAAGCACGTGTTCCAAAGAACTGACGGTAGTCGCGGGCATGTTCCCACCCTGCAAACGAATTTCCACATCAGAAACTCCGATCAGGTCTCCCGGTTGGATCTTTCGTACCGCTACGACCGCCTCCTGCAATCGGTCTACTGTGGCATTTACCAATACCGCATTCGCTGTGCCTATGCCAGTGATCTGAAATCGTTGGGGACCCGTCCACGGGCTGTGGCCAGCTGTCGCCATGAGTTCAGACCCTAGCTTTGCTAGTTTGTTAAGCGTGGCATCGGTGAGCGATAGTTCCAGCTCCCACTGTTGATGCCCAGTTTCGCTTGTCAAATAATGCTTGATAGCAGCAAGAACAGCGTCCTCGATTTCTTGAGGTTCCATGAGCGTAGTTGGGTCCGCTGGAGTGGGAGCCTTTTTGACAACCGAGTGACTAATCTCCACGACCTTTGCCCCGGTAATCAATAGCTCCGTAACGTCGACTCCCCGGCTGATGAGCAACTCGCGAATCTGATTGTCTCGAAGATAATCTTTCGTTCCTTGCGAAGGTGCCGGCAGCAAGGGGGTGGTGGAAAGATCATTGACCTCGTTAGGAGTCGCGGAGGAAATGTCGGCAATATCACCCAAATAGACTACCGCCCCTGTGTAACTGGCACGTTCATGAAGCAACACGGTTGCACCTTGCGTATCAGTCACCGCAAGCGACGAAAGTAATGCAAGACATAGGATTCTAGATTTCATGGCCAACTTAGTGTTTTTTGATTTTAGCCACGGATGAAACACTGATTAACAGATAAGCTTTTGATATTTGAACTTAACTGTGTTTGTTCCGTGTCAATCCGTGGCAAGAATAGGTTTAATTGATAGCGTCAAAGCAAGGGTTGATTAGAACCGTCTCAAGTTCGCGGCAACCTGCATGATTTGGTCACCAGCCTGCACCACCTGCGAATTCAACTCAAATGCCCGCTGGGTAGTGATCAAATCGATCAATTCCTGCACAGGCTCGACATTGCTTGCCTCAAGCGCACCCTGGCGAATATTTCCCATTCCAGGTTGGCCAGGATTCGCTTCAGTGGCGATCCCCGAGGAATCCGTTGCCTGGTACAAACCATCGCCCATCTTCAAGAGGCCATCCGGATTGATGAAGGTCGTCAATAACAATTGTCCAGCCGGAATCAGTGAGGTTGAATCCGAAGTTGAGTAACTCACTTGGCCATCAGTAGCAACCACCACTCCAGTCGCATTATCGGGGATGTTGATTGGCGGATCGAGAATCCAACCCTGGGTTGCTGAACCCATCACTATTTGACCGTTGGCGTCCACGCCAAAATTGCCGGAGCGAGTGTACAGCGGCCCGTTGATAGAATTGACCTTGAAGAATCCACGCCCCTCGATCGCCCAATCCAGCGGATTGTTGGTTACCTGCATCGCACCCTGAACATAATTCGTCTGAGTGCTGGATACACGAGAACCGAGACCCACCTCGATACCTGTAGATGTGATGCCGCCGTCGGCATCTTGGGCACCCGGCAAGCGGTATTGCCGATAGAACAGATCCTCAAAGTTGGCCCGGTCCTTCTTAAAGGCCGTGGTATTGATATTCGCCATATTATTGGCAATCACGTCCAACTTGGTTTCCAGGGCTTCCATGCCTGTTGCCGCAGTGTAGAGAGTTTGCACACTCATGATTCAATTCCTTGATTTTGGAAAAGTTGTTAGCTGGTTAAGACACGGCTAATCAGCGCGCCGACCATGGTGTCTTGGTGTTGGATAAGTTGCGTGTTCGCCTCAAAGGCTCGCGTGGTTTCGATCATGGAGTTCATTTCCCGGATTGAACTCACGCCCGATTGCTCCAAATAGCCTTGGCGAATATCCCGTTTCTCAGTTGGCACAGTTGAGGTTGGCCCGAGGGAGCGAAAGGTATTGTTGCCGGTCTTGACCAGGTCACCCAGAGATTGGGGCTGTGCCAAGCCTAGGGGAATCAGATCTCCGTCCTGTTCGATATTGCCGCCCCCGATCATAGTCCAGGGCAGCAGGGGATCGAGTGTGATTTTCTTGCCACTGTTGTCGAGGACGGAATACCTCCCGTCCTGTGTCATGAGGTTCCCCGCACCGTCCAGTTCGAAGTCACCAGCACGAGTAAGAAACTCCTGTCCTTCAGAATCTTTCACACGAAAAAATCCCTCGCCATTGATGGCAAAGTCCGTATCAACGTTCGTGTCGCGAAACGTGGATTTCGAGAAGTCGATATCCACGTTCATCAACTTCACACCACCGCCGGTGTCATTGATGGAATTGCTGCCGGGATAGTCTTTCCCCTGTTGAATCGCTTCGGCATAGCGAGCCTGAAACGTGGGAATGTCCCGCTTGAAGCCGGGCGTTTCCAGATTAGCGAGGTTATTGGCAATGAACTCCAATCGCTTCGATTGGATTTTCGCCCCCTCAGCAGAGAGATACATTCCGTACATGTGAGTCAGTCGATCGAAAAGCAGGTAACCCCCCTGCCATCGGCCATCAATCAGATGCATCTCACATGCCAATCCGCTCGAAAAGAGGTGAGTAGAACGACGGAATGCCATTTCCAACGAATAAACTAAGCAGGATCTTGTGCTAATTGCCCGTCAGCTGGCAAATGATCTATCCCGCTAGCGGCGAGGTTTGCCGGCAAGATTTGCCGCTTCGGCAGGTGTTGCTGCTAGCAGACTTACTATGCTGGCGATGCTCTTGCAGGAGGTGAATCAATCTTTTGTCCCTTTTCCTTCAAACCACTTTTCGACATTAGATGGCCTTGCGAGCAGCGAACTCACAAGGCGCAGGATTACTCGTTACTTTACGGCTCGCCCAAGGGACCAGAAAAGAGCCAGGCTGTCGTAAGGAAGCTGGTCTGGCTAAAATGGGTACATGTCAGCCACTATCCTTGAAAAAATTATTGTCACTAAGCGGAGTGAAGTTGAACAAGCTCGTGCGCTTGTTCCCATCACAGAGTTGACTGCCCGTTTGGGCGACGCTCCGCCGGTGCGGGACTTCTTCGCACCGCTGGCTCTCAGCGAATCGATCCAATTGATTGCCGAGGTCAAAAAAGCGAGTCCCTCTGCGGGAGTAATTCGCGAGGATTTTGATCCGGTCGAGATCGCTCAGATCTACGAGCGACACGGAGCTGCTTGCATTAGCGTGCTCACCGATGTGACCTACTTCCAGGGCAGCTTGGATTATCTGCGGCAAGTCCGTGCCGCAGTTAGCATACCTGTGTTGCGCAAAGACTTTGTCATCGATTCCTACCAGCTTATCGAGGCGCGAGTTGCAGGGGCGGATGCGGTCTTGTTAATCGCCGAGTGCCTGGACGATTGTCAGCTTCGCAAGCTGTATGGCGAAACGATCGAACTTGGCATGACGCCTCTGATTGAGTTATACGAGTCGGAGAATCTATCGCGAGTGCTGGAAACGGGAACCAATCTACTCGGCATCAATAATCGTAATTTGCATACGTTCGAAGTTGATCTGGGTCGTACATTGCGACTCCGCCGAGAGATTCCTCACGAGTGCGTAGTCGTGGGAGAGAGTGGCATCAAAACTCACGCAGATGTCTTGCAGTTGGAGCAAGGGGGAGTCAACGCGATATTGGTAGGCGAGTCTTTGATCAGAGAAAAAAAAATCGGCTCAGCGGTCGATCAACTGATCGGCCGCTGAGCCTTCGGAAATGTACGCGCCAGTCCATCAGCCATGGGTGGGGCTGGAGTATCTCCATCCATGGCCCGCTTGGACGAGCGTATTAAGTCTGCCTTAAAGTCTTAACCTGCAGAGATCAACGATCGTCTGCCCAAGCCGGTCAATGCGATGCTCCCCAACATGAGGAGTCCGACCGAGCTCGGTTCAGGAACTTCCACTTGCACCTGTGAGAAGGTCTGATCAATAATCGTCATTCTTACAGGTTCAATTGCCGTTTCAGCTGCTCTGGCGAAGATATCTTTTTGCACACGTAGCCATTCATAGGTGTTGTTGAAATCAACGCCATCTTCAAATCGACTGCCACCTCCACCTAGAGTGGAGTTATACACACTTAAAGTCTGGGAGATAGGTGGCGAATTGCCTAGGAAGCTCTCGTCGATCGAACCAAACGAACCAGGTGCGTTCTTGTCCAGGAAGATGGCACTTGCTAGGTGGGCATCTGAGATGCGATAGAGCCCGGGAGTATTCCCATTTTCGCCAGTTGCCGCCCCATTTGGAAAGTCAACCACATGCACTGAGAATTCCAAGTGGGCATCCGAGGCCACTTGCGCGCCAATGTCTGGCAAGTCGCCGAAGGACCCTTGAAAACGAATTCCGTAGTTGCCCTGTGTTTGGATTGCAACCACATTCACGTTCTCAGGTAGCGGCATGTCGTTCGTCCAAGAATAAATGAATTCCTGGAACAGTTTGTCGCCAACAACAATCCCTGGAATCTCGCCTTGTGTGAGCAAGTTGAGTTTCACCGACTGCCCAATCGGAAGTGTCATTGCTCCTGACGGAATCGTGCCTGCGTACAGGCTGGAAGCGACAAGGGAGCAGGTCGCCAGCGTAGCTGCCAGAACTCCTAGGCAGCGTTTTCTTAGGTGTTGAACTTCGATCATGAGGTAACTCCAGTTAGAAAAAAAGGTGTACATTTCCCGAAAAATAAAACTGGCATCGCTGTAGGCAGCGATACAAATAATTCCTTGCAGCTTCGCAGCCGCTTTGGTTGCAAGTCGTCGGAACAACCGACAGTTACACAACCCCCCGCCCAACTAGGCTTATTGTCTTGCCAGGCTTCTTACCTGACGGTTCTTCTTCCGCCTCTCAAGTGAATCCCGCCGACAACGGAATTCTTTCGCCGTCCATTTGCCTCCCTGCGGCGCTTGGAGTGGGAACGCAAGGTTCCTGTTCTAGCCTCGCGCCGGAGACGTGCCGCTCGCACAACCGAGCTGGCCGTGTACTCCGCTGTAAGTTCTTCAAGCTCTCCCAGGTTTCGCTTGTTCATCGATCTACTCGCAATGTGGTATTCGAGGGGGAGTGTAATTGCGCTCTTTTCAGTTCACGATGTCTCTTCCATCAATCCACAACACGCTCTAATTAAAATGTTCGCATCTAGTGATATGCCTCGAGTTCCACATAGGTCATTGCACTCTTCGCCAGCGCCTGACGAGCGTCACCGAACACAAATTCCAAACCAGCTGGACCTCTATCACCTGGCAGATAAGCCCAGACTCCTAATCCCCGAGCCCAGATCTCCTCCTCACGGTGATTATCGTTTCCACAAATGATGACCTGAGAACTACCAAGCTCTGAGGCATGGCTAGCCGCTTGTTGGATTCCCACGTAACTGTTGGATTTCAGGCATGGTAGGTCGATTAGAGTCAGGGGCACACGGAGTCGAAACAGGTTGCGAAGGTACTCTTGAACGTCCCGATTAACAGTGGATCGCCAGGATTCGCTTTCGGCAGCATTACGCAATAACCCAGCTCTCTCGTCAGACCAGGTCAACATCAAACAGTGCAGCATGCTCGGCAATACCAAGCTGCCCACAGGCACGTTCGATTGTTTCTCTGGCTGCTTAGATCTTCGTCGGATTGATTGCGTTGAGACAAATTCCACAGCTTAAGACCCTCGGATGTCGTAGATGTTGATCGCCGGTGTCAAAATCATTTTGAGTAAACCTGCCAAGTGATTCCTATCAATGTGCAAGCAACACGCTGCACTTCCGAATCCCAATTAACACTTCTTCAGGTAAAAACTCTGCGACACGAGCGCCACAACTCATGCGACGTAACCGTACGTAGGTAGTTCTCACACTTCCAATTCCAGTGAACGCCCAAAGGACAAACCACTGTGGCTACTAAGCAACGAACCCACCAAGAGCCAGCGACATGCACACTCTGCGAACCAAAGGATCTAAGAGCAGCACGCACCTGGTCGGATGGTCCAATGCCTTACCAATTGAGTTTTCGTTTACGTCGACGGTGAATTCCGTTGACCGATTGAGGAGATTTTCCGCGACGATTTCCCCGATTGGGTGGATTCTGTCGGCTCGCCTTAATCGGTTCGCTTCGACGAAAGTTGTCACCGCCGTAATCTGCTTCCAACGCTTCGTAAGATTGAAAGTTGCTCATTTGCATTTCTCCTATTAAATCCAGTGGAAACGCACCTTGCGTTATTTTTCCTCGCTTGCTCAGCGAGATGCCATTCCGACAACCAAAGGGTGAAGGAATCACAATTTTCCTAAACACCATCAGCGACGAGCCGACAGCGCTGGAGGCCATCCTTGATGGCACCCCCCGCTCTGCGCATGCACTGAGCGGCAATGTTTCTATTGCTACTTGTGTGCCAAGATGGGAATCGCCAGTAATAAGCGACGCAACATTGCGTGGGTAAACCACTTAGAGTCTTGTAGTGCGAAACACACCTCTTCACCCGCGGTCACCAATTCAGGGAGGGAATGTGCTGGCCTTGAGCGAATGCGTCCATTTTTCCAGGGGAAAATAGGGTTTTCCCTGAATCGGTGAAGCTTCACCATTCGTGTGAGAGCAATGGAATAGAGTTCCATCAGTGCAAGTTTTACTTGCCAGTGCTCTCTCGCAGCGATGCCATCAGGGCAGAAAAGACACGGGGTTTGAAGCGGGCACGATTGGAAAGTTGCTGGTGAAACTTGGCTTCTACGTGTTTGTCATCGGTGGAGACCAAGGCAAATCCCCGCACGTTGAGATTCGCCAGTTGTTTCTGCAGGTTGCTGAGCCCTGGAACCTGGGCCCCAGAACGCGACAGCTCCCCGGCAACGACCGTGATCGCCCCCGAGAGTTGCCGGGCGGTGTCGTAGTCGTGGCATCCCTCGGCAGCTATGCCCAGCAGAAAATCGAGGATTTCACCCACCTGAACTTCGTCGAGTGGCATCTCGAACAGTTGCTGCTCGACTGGTTCAGACCACCTGTCGACTGCAGCGCGGAGAGCCACCAATTCGGTGATGTCTCCGAACAAGTTTTGTTAAAAAGGCTGCTGAGATTGGGTGAGCAGTGTGTCAAGCTGCTCTGCACCGACGGTCTCCCCGCCAACACCGCGGCGATTCGCACCAACGGGAGGCAGCCAAGCTCAAGCCGAGGGCGACCGGCAACACTTCGATTGTTGTCCTCCAGCCGCCAACTGGGAGTCTGCCATTAGTGATGGCAAGAATAGCACTCCAGACGCGCGAGTTCAGGCCAATTTTCCCGGCATCGCTGGCCAGATCGACGGCAGTCCTGAACGCGACGAAGCTGCCCAGAAAAACTGCCCGGGGGCGTTCAAAGTTGAAAGGTTGGCTTCCTGGTTTTTCGTGGGAATACCGCCAATGCCTCGGCATCTTGTCGGCGAATGCTTCCATCTCGAAACCCGAGAGAGGAGGGTGTCCGGCGGCGTACATCTCATGAGTGATGAGTCTTCCGCAGTCGCTATGGCGCACATGACACGAGAGACAGGTCGCAGCACGAAGGGCAGGATCTTCCAAGGAATTGAGTCCGAACGGAAGCTTTTCGTCGGGTGATTTCTCGTGCCAATCAGGCTTGATGTGTTCCGCTTCCCACAATTCAGCGGGACCAAGACAAGTCTGGCAACTTACCCCTTAGGCAAGGTAGAGATTCTCGCCATTCCGGAAACACGCCGGAGACCACTTCCACAGCGGGTCGCCTAGGGCTGGCGGGGGTAATCAAAAGGATACTTGTCGGCGATCAACTAGTATTCGTGAGCGCCGGGCATAGAGCAGCATTTAGAAAAGATTCATAAAACGAGTTGGGACGACAGAAGGTGCAGTCTGAGGTACCCGCCAAATCGCCCAAATTGGTCGAAAGTATCTTTGCGGATTATAGAATCCCTACTGAATACTGTCCAGAAAAGAGGCACGATCCATCCAAACGGTCTAAATAGTACCTGAGTTTACCGCCCGGTGTGAGTTGGCCGATAGTGACAATTGGGGCAAACAGAGCAAGTTGGCCACTGATGGATCGAATTGGCTCGTGGAGCAAGAGATTTGCTTGCCAAACCTGCGGCAGTGAAACCTGAGTAAATCAAGCCGGATTTTGTCAAAAAAGCGGTGCGTATAAGGCATGCCTAAGTGAGCAAAGAGACTTATGAATCGCAAGTGGAAATGGCTGGCTGACTTATCGCACGGGGTATATCTCCCATGTTATCCGCGCTCCCCTCGACGAATCGTTGCTCCCGAACGTTTGGAGAGCCGAAATGCGCCCGGAGTCATGTTGCCGCTGTTTGGTTCCCTCTTTGAAGCGGAATTAAACCAGTCAGATGAGATCCAGAGTTCTGCCACGCATAATCGTGTATTGCTTCAGTACTATCGCACTGAAGCGGTTGCACCTCCGCTTGCTGGACAACTAAACGAACCCATTTTTATCGAAAAGATTCTTGCGGAAGACAAATCGTTGGAATATGCTCCAACCGTTTCGGTTCCGGAGTCGCATGTTCCTTATGAGATTGCTGTGCTAGATGCGGCGTTCGACTCGATATCGAGTGAATTTGGCAGCAGTTTGAATGAATTGCCACCGCTCTTAACTCAGCCCGTGATCATGGATCCGGCGAGTACGCATAATTGGGTCGACTTAGTTCCACTCCCGGTCACCGAAGCGAATTTACCGGATGTTGGGGCAGGTTCGATTGCTGTTCGTACCCAAACCGGGAGCATTCGGAGCGAAGTGTCGGCACCTTTGCCAGCACCAAAAGATGTTGTTGTGCCTGTGGCGCCTCCCATGATCCAGCCCGTAATCACAGACCCAGCGAGCGAATATAACTCTCCTAGCTTTGAGGGAGAATCATTGGTAGCTCCATTGGCACCCGCAGCACCGCCGCTCATGATACAACCTGTGATTACAGGCCCGGCGAGTGTATACAACGCTCCGGGCTTTACGGGAGAATTACTTGCGGAGCCAGTCGCACCCGAAGCGCCGCCGCTCATGATCCAACCCGTCATTTCAGACCCGACAAGCGAATACAATGCTCCAGGCTTCACGGGAGAAGTTCTTGCGGAGAAAGTGGCACCTGCTGTGCAACAAATCACAGCCGAGGTTCTTATCATATAGAAACATAGTGTTCACTATCTTGCATGTGATAATGGCGTAGTATTAAGGGAAGATCTGTCTTTGACCTGTCAACAGCTCGAAGTCTATTTTCTCCATGACAAAGTGCAGAGTCCTACAATCGAATTCAGAATAGTGATTGCCGGAATTTTGTGGGTGCGTCTCGGGTTCGCATTCCCCCAGGCTTTCGCGAAGTAGTCACCTTCTCATTACATCCCGAACTCATCCTTTAGAAACTCCAAAAATTGCGGCACGGACGTGAACAGAAAGTCCGGGCTCAAGGCTCGCAGCTTTTCTTCATCTGAAGTCGGAGCCCACGCCGCGGCAGCGATTCTGATCCCACAATCTCTGGAGGCGGTAATGTCACTAGGGACATCCCCCACGTACAGCGTCTCGTCTTTCTGGAGGGAATATTCCCTCAGGACTTCGGTGATGCGAACGTCTTTGACAGGTCCCGTCGCTGCACCCGTCTTTACCACATCGAAAAAATTACTCAAACCATATCTACGCAGAGTCATGTTGGCGCTTACTTCACCTTTGCCTGTGACGAGGCCTACGAATGCACGATTAGCTTTGAGAAAATCGAGGACCTCCAGCATTCCCTTAAACGGTGCTGGCCATTCGGGGTGCAATGCCTCGTAACTTGCCAGGTAGCGTCGAAGTCCCTCCGCCTGATGATCGGGTAGGAGAGCAGCAATCGTCCCCTCTTCCGAAGGACCAAACGTTGCGATGATCTCCTCGTCGCTCAAGCTTCGCTCGGCGAAAGGCTCGATCGCCGCTCGAAATGCAGCAATGCACAGCGGCAGTGTATTGCCAATCGTGCCATCGAGATCGAACAAAATATTTTTGATTGGCATGTTATTCAGCGAATCCAGTTACATGCATTACACCACTTCTCCATAATCACTGGACCAGGGGACCCTGGTACTCAACCGCTTCGAACTAAGGCGATTACGGTGCAACCAGGCACTAACTCACGAGAAGCTAGGCGCATAAAAAAAACCCGACCCAGAGCGGCTAACTCTGGGCCGGGTTTCTCAATATCAATTCGGTTCGCTGTCAAACTTACCGGAAGCTTACGCATCCGGGTCGCTTATCTGACTTCTATGCCATCACAAGAACCGTCCCCATGTTTTTCAACATCGTCACCGATATTGAAGATTTCATCAAAGGATGTTTACTACAAGAGCAAACAAGATCTTTGAAGTTCTAAGAAATCCTTAGAAAGGAGGTGATCCAGCCGCAGGTTCCCCTACGGCTACCTTGTTACGACTTAGTCCCAATCGCGGAGTTGACTCTAGGCGCCTGCCTCCCGAAGGTTAGCTTGGCGACTTTAAGCCCCCCCCACTTTCGTGGCTTGACGGGCGGTGTGTACAAGGCTCAGGAACATATTCACCGTGGCATGCTGATCCACGATTACTAGCGATTCCGGCTTCATGCAGGCGAGTTGCAGCCTGCAATCCGAACTGGGGCATACTTTTTGGGATTTGCTTGCTCTCGCGAGGTAGCATCCCTTTGTATATGCCATTGTAGGACGTGTGCAGCCCAGACCATAAAGGCCATGAGGACTTGACGTCATCCCCACCTTCCTCCGGTTTAACACCGGCAGTCTTCTTAGAGTCCCCGCCATGACGCGCTGGCAACTAAGAACAAGGGTTTCGCTCGTTAAGGGACTTAACCCGACATCTCACGACACGAGCTGACGACAGCCATGCAGCACCTGTGCACGTTTCACCCGAAGGCAACTAACCCACTTTCATGGGCAGCATCCGTACATGTCAAGGCCTGGATAAGGTTCTTCGCGTAGCCTCGAATTAAGCCACATCCTCCACCGCTTGTGTGAGCCCCCGTCAATTCCTTTGAGTTTCAGCCTTGCGACCATACTCCCCAGGCGGAGCACTTAACACTTTCGCTGCGACCGAGAACCTATGGGGGGGTCCTCAGTCAAGTGCTCATCGTTTACGGCTAGGACTACCGGGGTATCTAATCCCGTTCGCTACCCTAGCTTTCGTGCCTCAGCGTCAGAAGAGACCCAGTAAGCCGCTTTCGCCACTGGTGTTCCTGATGATATCAACGCATTTCACCGCTCCACCATCAGTTCCGCTTACCCCTGTCTCCCTCTAGCACGGCAGTATGCAGCGCAATTCCACGGTTGAGCCGTGGGATTTCACACCGCACTTACCGCACCGCCTACGCACCCTTTAAGCCCAATAATTCCGAATAACGTTTGTCCGGTTCGTATTACCGCGGCTGCTGGCACGAACTTAGCCCGGACTTCCTCTGAAGATAGGTCAAGATCCGCTCTTCACGGACCCTTCCTCCCAACTGACAGCGGTTTACAACCCGAAGGCCTTCATCCCGCACGCGGCATTGCTCGGTCAGGCTTTCGCCCATTGCCGAAGATTCTCGACTGCAGCCACCCGTAGGTGTCTGGGCAGTGTTTCAGTCCCAGTGAGACGGGCCACGCTCTCACGCCCGCTATGCATCGTAGCCTTGGTGGGCCATTACCCCACCAACAAGCTAATACAAAGCAGTCTCCTCCCAAGGCGGAATCACACCTTTGATCCGGGGATATTATCCGGCATTACCTGCAGTTTCCCGCAGCTATTCCGGGCCTTGGGGTAGATAACTACTCGTTACTCTCCCTTGCGCCGCTTTCCCTTTAAGAAATCGACCGAAGTTTCAATCTTAAAGTTCTCGCTCGACTTGCATGCCTAATCCATGCCGCCAACGTTCATTCTGAGCCAGGATCAAACCCTTCAATTAATGTATACTTAAACTGAGTAAACTCAGCTAAAGAGCCAAATTGAGAAATTTGATTTAATGCCGAACGCGTGAATTAAGCGCGCCCGACACGAAAAATACAGTCTTGTGCTGGCATTTCACTCAAGAATTATGAGACCCTACAAAGAGGAACTCACAATCTCAAGAAATTGTTAGAAGTCACTTACCGAATTGTCAAAGAGCAATACAAACTCCAGCACTTATTTTCCGTGCCGGAGCGTTTCTCTCAAGACCCTGTTGCGAACAACAGGTTCAGTCGAGACCCGAAATTCTACCATTGGGCCTCCAGCTGTCAACGGGTCTGAAATATTCTGCCAAACATTTTTTCCAGTTTCTCCCAGCTAAATCAGGCAAGGTCGGCAATCTTTGCGCAATGCCGAAGAACACTCGCAAAGCTGGAATATTCCGATCTATAATGCTCTGAAACACTGCCTGGCTTACTCTCCGCCAAAACAAGAGATAAGCTGCTGTTCCGATCTTTCACCACTCATTTTCCAGTACTTTTTTACGAGATTCTGCTATGCCCTGTCGCGGTGTCCGTGGAGCGACCACTCTCGACCAGAACGACCGCGAGGAAATCCTCGTGGCGACACGCCAATTGCTCGCGCTCATGTTGCGGCAAAACGAGATCGAATCCTGTGACATTGCCAGCGCTGTCTTCTCGACCACTCCGGATATCAATGCCGAGTTTCCAGCCTTGGCGGCTCGGCAGCTAGGACTCCTGGACGTCCCCTTACTCTGCGGCCACGAGATCTCCGTACCCGGAAGTCTTCCGATGTGCATCCGCGTCCTCCTGCATTGGAATACCGACAAGCCCCAAAAAGACATCCACCACGTTTACGTTCGCGAAGCCAAACGCTTGCGGCCCGATATCGGCTCGCTCCCGCCGGTCGATCTGGAGGAATTGGAGTGTTGGATCCAGGAGCAAATGAAAAGGCAATAGAAGGCGAGCTTGCTTCAGCACGTGGAGATTCGGCAACAATCCTTGCAAGTACATAGATTCCCGCCTGCGTGGGAAAGAAGACAAGCGAATTTACTGAGCGGTGAAAAACCGAGAATCGCTCCCCCCAGGACCGATCTCAAATCGCACCCGCCTCGCACAGCGAGGGCAATGCCCCGCATAAGCAGTTCGATCCGCATTAGGATACACCCGGGAGTAAACCCCGCAGCAGGCGAAGTTTACGCCCAGAAATGGCTTCACTGAAGCTGAGGAGCTCACAACGTTGTTCGCACGCTCCGTGCTTAGGTCGAGATACTTTCCTTTGTCTTGCATGGTATTTCACCTGCTTGTCATTTTCTCTGGGGAGCATGAATTCTGAGAATTTCGCTCTTCCTAACGAACCTTGACTTGCCACAGTTTGTCGGTTAGAGTTACCGAGAAGAATACTACATTGTTCAGCTCGCGACCAAGCGAATTCCATCGAATAAGTCTACAACTGCAAGCGATCATGGCTATTTTGTCCTTACTAACCCTGCTACTACTACCGCTAACCAAGCGAAGGGCTTAGGGTTCGTAAAGACACTTTTACCGAAAAAAGTTATCAAACCCTGAGGCCCCTCGGCCCCAGGGTTTTTTTATTGCCTTCTCCCCAACCACATACCACCAATCCACAAATTACTATGTCACCCTCCAAACCACGCAAAATCACGATCTTCGACACGACCTTGCGCGACGGTGAGCAATCGCCCGGTTGCAGCATGAACCTCAAGGAAAAACTGGAGGTTGCCCAGGCGCTCGTCGATCTCGGTGTAGACGTCATCGAGGCAGGTTTCCCCATCACTTCCGTAGGCGATTTTGAAGCCGTCCGCCAGATTGCCAACACGGTCTCAGGGGCGACGATCTGCGGCTTGGCACGTTGCCGCGAGCAAGACATCGACCGTGCCTGGGAAGCCCTCAAGTATGGCAAGGATACACGCATCCACGTCTTTCTCGCCACCAGCGCGATCCACCGCGAATTCAAGCTCCGCATGGACAAAGCCGAGATCATCCGCAGGGCAGTCGAGGGGGTAAAACGAGCCAAGAGCTATTGCGACAACATCGAGTTCTCTCCCGAAGATGCCGCCCGAACCGAGCACGACTTCTTGTGTGAGGTGGTCGAGGCAGCCATTGCTGCCGGTGCCACAACCGTCAATATCCCTGACACGGTCGGCTACGCCACGCCGACCCATTTTGCGCAGGTGATTCATATGCTCGTCAATCGCGTACCGAACATTGATCAAGCGGTTATCAGCGTTCATTGTCACAATGACCTGGGACTTGCTGTCGCGAACAGCCTCGCCGCCGTCGAAAACGGTGCGGGGCAGATCGAATGCACGATCAACGGCCTTGGCGAACGAGCCGGCAACTGTTCGCTCGAAGAAGCCGTCATGGCCCTGAAAACCCGTAGCGACTATTACCAGGCCGAAACGACTATCAACACCCAGCGTTTGGTCCCCACCAGCCGCCTGGTTTCGAACATCACCGGGATGGTCGTCCAACGCAATAAGGCCATCGTCGGCCGCAACGCATTCGCCCATGAGGCGGGGATCCATCAAGACGGCATGCTCAAGGAACCCACAACCTACGAAATCATGCGGCCCGAAGACGTTGGCTTCACCAAGACCGACCTCGTACTCGGCAAGCACAGCGGTCGCGCTGCCTTGGCCGACCGGAGTCGGGCGCTCGGATACCACCTGAGCGACGAGCAGTTAGACGCCGTTTTTGTCGATTTTAAGAAACTCGCCGACAAGAAAAAAGAGATCTACGATGGCGACATCGCAGCCCTGATCGAACAACGTAACACAGAAATTGGTGACCAATGGCAACTCGTTTCCTATGAGGTCCAGGCAACCAGCGGAGCGGTCCGTCAGGCCAGGATCGTGTTGTCTCGCGCCGGCCAGGAATCCGAGGCCACCAACAACGAGGGAGATGGCCCACTCGATGCTTTGTTTCTCGGCATCGAAGAGATCACCGGCAAGTCGGTCGTGGTGAAAGATTTCCGAGTTCAGAGCGCCAGCCGCGGTAAAGACGCCCAAGGGGAGTCCGTGGTCGAAGTGGAATACGGCGGCCGAGTCTATCGCGGCCGGGGTGCCTCCACCGATACCGTCGAAGCGGCGGCGCGCGCCTTCCTCAACTCCATCAATCGCATCGAAGCCGGCGCCGCTGAAGTCACCAATGAAACTCGAGGAGCAGTGTGAGGAGTGTTGCGAGTCACGAGTTGTTTTGGGCAATTATCGGGCTCGCAACTCGAAACTCGTATCTCGCAACTTCACAACACAAACGCCATCATATAGAACACCCAGCCGGTGCAAGTCGTGAGCAGCATGTCGATCGCCGCCAACCATGCCCAGCGCCGATGTGAGCGGCTGTGTTCGCAGGGCAGGGGGGGCTGGGGGAAATTTTTGAGAGCCCGCACGATGACCACGATCCACAGCACCAACGTGGTCATTGCAAAGAAGAGGTGAACCCACAAAACGTAGAAGACACTGCTCGACGGCGTGCCTCCCAATTCACCCGCTGCCCGCTCCTCCCAACCGTGGAGCCGAATATCCACCTCAAACAGGGTTAATACGACTAGCAGCAATCCCGCCAGGGTGAGTTGCACCTTCTTATGAAGTGAGTAATTCCCATGTTTCCGCACGAGTCGAATGCTCCAGCCCAGGATCGCCAGCACCAGCACCATCCCTAAACAAACAAGATCAAGCATCAGTGATGCTCGCGTCCCGAGAAACCCATTCCAGCCGGAAAATTCCATTGATCAGTACCGCGTCGAGCCAGGAAATCAAGAAACAGCCCACCTACCTTGGTTGGCGAACTGCACCCAAAACAGTAATCTGAAGACGCACCTGAAGCTAGGGGCAGAATGTGGCACCGGATTGATTCCGCATTCTGCATTCCGATTTCCGAATATAATATGGCCGAGTGGCGGAATGGCAGACGCTCTGGACTTAAAATCCAGTGGGGGGTAACCCCCGTGCGGGTTCGACTCCCGCCTCGGCTACTTTTTCATCATGACTATTCCTTCTTGAGAAAACAGTATGAAATTTTGCACTGCGCTATGCAATCGACACGACATGACTCCCACTTACTTCCTCGATTCATTCTTGTGTTTCGTTTGCTGTTTGGCGATCTCTGGATCTCCTCTCCTGTCGGCCCAAGAGACTAAGACTGAACGTCCCTGGCTAGATAAATCTGCCCCGCTTGACCAGCGAGTCGATTCTCTGCTTGCAGAAATGGCCCTCGAAGAAAAGGTCGGGCAGCTCACGCAATCCAATGGCATTGGTGGCGAAGCGACGGGCAACACGAAAAATTTGGTTGCAGATAGTGCGTTATACGAATTGATTCGCAGCGGACAGCTCGGCTCGATTCTCAATGAGATCAACGTGACCACGGTCAACGAGTTTCAGCGCCTAGCTGTGGAAGAAAGTCGGCTTGGCATTCCACTCATCATCGGTCGCGACGTGATCCACGGGTTTCGGACGATCTTTCCTCTTCCACTCGGTCAGGCTGCCACATGGAACCCCGAAATGGTCGAGCAAGCGTGCGCCATTGCCGCCCGCGAGGCACGTTCAGCGGGTGTTGGATGGACGTTTGCCCCGATGGTCGATATCGCTCGTGATCCTCGCTGGGGGAGAATCGCTGAGAGCTTTGGTGAAGATCCTTATCTCGCCAGCTCCCTGTCGGCAGCATCTGTTCGAGGTTACCAAGGGGACGACTTGTCCAATTCAGATTCCATTGCGGCCTGCGTAAAGCACTTTGCCGGTTATGGTGCAGCCGAGGGAGGTCGCGACTACAACGCCACAATGATTTCCCCTTCCACCATGAGGAATGTCTACCTCCCTCCCTTTCAGGCTGCCGTCGATGCGGGCGTCGCGACGTTGATGTGCGGCTTTCACGACGTGAACGGAATTCCGATGTCTGTCCACAAGCAATTGCTCAGCAACGTACTTCGCGGTGAGTGGGGGTTTGAAGGATTTGTCGTGAGCGATTGGGACTCCATCTTCGAGACGATTGAGCATGGCTCGTCAAAGGACGAGCGGGCGGCGGCACTGGCGGCGGCCCAGGCAGGTGTGAACATGGAAATGAGTAGCCCCTGCTACCGCAAGAATCTGACGGAGTTGGTCACGAGTGGCCAGGTATCTGAGACAACCGTCGACGAATTGGTTAAACCGATCTTGCGCGTCAAATTCCAACTTGGTTTGTTTGAGCAGCCTTACACAGAACCCGACGCCGCCAAGATTTTGCTAAGCCAAGAACATTTGGACGCGGCCCGAAAAGTTGCCCGGCAATCCGTTGTGATGCTCAAAAACGAAAGCAGCGTTTTGCCGTTGGATAAGACTATACTCAAAAAAATCGCCATCATCGGCCCCCTGGCAGATGCCAAGCGAGACCAACTTGGCACTTGGATCCCCGATGGCAAAGAGGCCGACAGTCAAACGCCACTCGCTGCAATTCGAGAGAGTGCGAAAAACAACGAGATCGAGGTTCTTTATGCCTCGGGGCTTGTTGATGACCTTGATCGCAGCACGCAGGGTTTTGCAGAGGCCGTAGCAACTGCCGAGCAGGCGGATATCGTCGTCCTGATCGTCGGCGAGCGGGCCAACATTTCTGGTGAGGCACGGAGTCGCGCAACGCTCGATTTGCCGGGAGCGCAAAATGAATTGGTCAGCACACTCGCGAAGGTGGGCAAACCGATCATTCTGATCGTCCAAGCAGGGCGACCACTCACGATCGGCAAGCAGATCGAAGCGGTCGATGCGGTGCTCTACTCGTTCCACGCCGGGACTATGGCAGGCCCTGCCCTGGCTGATCTCCTGTGGGGGATCGAGTCTCCGTCGGGAAAACTTCCCGTGACATTTCCAAAATCCGTCGGGCAGATTCCGCTCTACTACAACCACGTAAACACGGGCCGTCCTCCCCGCCCTTATGATTTTGCCAAGGATAAACGGGTGGACGACGACTTCGACGTGGAGTTGGGATACAACTCGAACTACATCGACGTGGGGCCGTATCCTCTGTTCCCGTTTGGATACGGACTTTCTTACTCCACCTTTACCTACGGCGACGTCGAATTATCGGCCACAAAGCTTCGTTCAGGAGAAATTCTTGCCGTCCGCGTACCCGTTTCCAATTCAGGTAAAGTCGCCGCAGACGAAATTGTACAACTCTATGTCCGCGATCTGGTGGGAAGCCTCACGCGACCGGTTCGTGAACTCAAAGGCTTTCGTCGCATTCAACTGGAGCCCGGCGAGACCAGCGTGGTTGAATTCGCTTTGCCCGTCAGTGACTTGGGATTTTTTAATAACGACGAAGAACGTGTTCTCGAACCGGGTGAGTACGAGATCTTTGTTGGCGGCAGTTCCCTGGCTCCGAAAGTCGGAACTCTTGAAATCGTCGAGTGAGATTTGTTGGACCCAAGAGTCGGATAGCTGTTCAGACAAAATAAGAAAGCACGAGCGGTAGACTAAACATGGACAGCAAGGTTTGAACTGTGATGAGCCGCGCCATCAGTTGAGCATCGCCACCATACTGGCTGGCCAATATGTAGGCGCTCGTCGCTGTCGGTAGGGCATTAAAAAGCACCGCAATGGATGCCTCTAAGCCTTGCACATCGAAGCAGCTTAGTAAGAAATAGGTAGTTATCGGCAACACTACCAATTTCACTGCTGAGGCAACCAGTGTGACCGCTCCAGTTTCCCGCAGAGCCTCAAAATTCAAAGCGGCACCCACAGCAAGTAATCCTAGTGGCAAGGCTGCCGATGCGAGGATCTTGGTCATAGGACCCACGGGGCCTGGAATGCCCCAGCCCAACAGGTTCAATGACAAACCCACTATCGAGGCAATGATGAGCGGATTCTTGAGACAACTCATGATGAGAATCGATAACTTCTTGGTCGTTGTTGTCGATCCAAACCAAGTCAAAACGAGTACGCATGTGAAATTCACCAGCGGAACAATGATGGCAATCGCGAGCGCGGCGGCGGAAAGTCCTTGCTCTCCGAAGAGGCTCTCTGCTATGGAAAGCCCGATATAGGTATTCATTCTTACGCAGCCCTGATAGACGCTCGTAAAACCAGGGCCGTCGACAGGGAGAAACCTCCGCACAGCAAGCAGTAGAATACTGACGAGTGCGATAGCCCCTGCAATAGACGTGGCAACGGCCCCAACAGCCAATTGCGAAAACTCGGACTCGGCCAGAGTGGCAATCAGCAAGGCGGGAAAAAGCACGTAATAGGTAAGCCGCTCAAGTGCATTCCAACCACCAGCCTTCAAAAACTGACACCATTTGAGGGCCCAGCCCACCAGTATCAGTAAGAAGATCGGGAGGACACTTGTTACCACTTCACTCATGCTTTAGCTTCGCGCATGGTCAACAGGAATGTACAACCCTGTCTCCCCAAGGGGTCCAGGAGCAGTAGGCTATTGTACAACCGTAGCCAATATTAGACACACCGTCTTCAGTCCAAGGAATTCGATCCAAACGGGGAGTGCCTAGCGACAGAAGCTTGTAGCCAATTGAATTACTTCTACCAGCTAATTTTCCGATTGCTTCGGTGTGCGATGCTCCGAATCTGATTTGGAGAATTCCGCTTGCGGAAGCTCTTCCGTTTGGCACGGACGCGATCCGGAGCTACGCCACTGCGATGACGGGGAGCGCGAGAAGAAAAGTGGACCTGCGAACTATCTTCGAGTTCGTCAGAGTAAGATTGCAAGTCAATGTTCACGAGTCTGCCCTTTAGCTAATGAAACTAAAATCTGAGAAGCCCTGGAGGCAAAGCCCCGGACCCAAACATTGCCTCACTTAAGTGCAATCATCGTGCCGCTCTGCTAATTGCACACACCCCTATCGCAGCAAATCAGGGCGGGATGAATTTTCCGGCGGAAGAAACATCGAAAAAAATTCTGGCGTCTTGAAACTCGTTTCGCCTTTCTAAAACCGCTCCACAAGACTGGGGAATATCTCTTCCCTGAACGTAATACCCTATGCAACTTGAGTTTAGGACAAAGAGCGTTCTCCCGAACAGTCCTAGACAACCAGATTAGAGTTGATGCAACTCCTTTCCTGCAAAGGATTTGAGGAACGCTTTCACCACTATGAAGTGACAGTTTCACCAAAATGGTGAATTCGTCGGCAGCTCACGCTACGGAAAACACGCGTAGGTGGGTGAGTTCTGATGGAAGAATGCGACCAAGTAAAATCGCGGAAAGCGACAATCCAACGGACCGTCTCTTACCGGAAAGAGCGAGGTTTTCCAGCGAGCAGAGAGCGTACTGCGGGGAGAAAAGTAACTTTGCCTCTGGAAACGCTTTACTGGTTTAGGTCGCAATTAAAATTAATGTGCGATCTGTAGAGTAGGTTGATTAGCGTTTTCCTTGTGAGAGGGGCTGGTCAGGCTAGAGCTAGTTGCAACCTGCGTACCAATGAGAGTTTTCACTCTAGGAAAGCAAACTCAGGTGCATATTGGACCAGCCCTCCACCAATCGGCAAGCTGCCCGGCACCTGCTCAACAACCTGAAAAGAGGCGTCACCCCCATACTCATCCGCCAGACCGAAATCTGAGGCCGGTTTGAATCCGAACCGAGCGTAGTATGCAGGATCCCCCAGAACGACGACCCAACCAAACCCCGCCTCGCGGCAGGACTGCAAACCAGCACTCACCAACCCCGCGCCCACCCCCCGCCGACGTTGCGCCTCAACCACGGCAAGCGGCGCGAGCCCTGCGCCTACCGCTCCCGATGCGACCGTCACCGGGCTAAAGGCGACATGCCCTACCACCAGACCATCGGCTTCGGCCACGAGCGATACCGCGAGCCGGCGCCCTGCACGTAAAGAATCTACCAACTGCGCCTCCGCATCTGTCGGAAAGCTTGTTGAGTGGACCGTGTGGATTGAAGGCAGGTCGTAAAGTCGTTCGGGGCGAATCATTTGAGTTCTGTGGTATTTCCCAAAATGGATTCATATCAATCCGACTCTATCAGACGACACATCATAGCTTAGCATTACTATTCCACTCGGCAGAACCTGGCTATCCACGAGCTTGAGTGCCGGTGATCGGCAACCGGATGGCAGCAGCGGGACACCCTGGCTCAACAATATCGGTACGACAGCTACCTCCACCGAATCTACAAACCCAGCATCTAACAGACATCGAAAGAGCTCACCGCCCCCAAAGAGCCAGATGTCCTTGCCTGACTCTTGCTTTAACTCGGTCACGGTTTCTATGATCTTATCCGTCACCACAAGAAGTGGATCCTCCACTGTCGGCGACATCGTTCGCGAAGCCACGACAACCCTCTTTCCAATCGTGGGATTGGCATCACCTTGGGCCAAAAGGGTTTCATGAGTTCGCCGCCCCATGACGAACACATCAAACTGATCAAAGAGCGCCGCGAAATCGACCGTGGAATCCATGGGGATCCAATCATACTCGCCATCTGGACCTGCAATGAATCCATCAAGACTGGCGGCAACATTGTAGCGAAGTCGTTTCATGGTGCTGTCTCTTGGATGAGATCAATCAAGATTGTGCAAAAAATGCAGCTACAGCGTAAGCATAAAACCGTTTGGTCACTCTGAAAGGTGAGAGCCCTGAGACATCCCCTGCCTGCCAAAATGGCACTCCGTCAGTTTCGCTCGCAAAGTGCATCTGAGGCTTCGAACACATTATAATCAGCGGTTTTAAACGCCTTCTCCCCTCCCCTTCCCCGCTTGGCACACCTCTTGCTTAACCTAATTGGCACGTAGTGGTCTGTCTGCCAAAATTGGTTCTTGGCGGAGGGTGAGACCCTTCGTTTTCCCGCACATATCACCTGCCAGTTCGTTCAATTCTGGCTTTTTGACAATTCAATCAACCGGCTTAATCCAAGCCCTGACCAACGTAAACTATAGAGGAGTAAACCGTGGCCAAGCTAATGCTATTTGAGGAAGAAGCCCGCAAGCCCCTGCAAGCCGGTGTCGAGAAACTCGCCCGGGCAGTTCGCAGCACCCTCGGCCCCCGTGGTCGCAATGCTGTGCTCGACAAGGGATGGGGTTCTCCCAAAGTGACCAAGGACGGAGTGACCGTCGCCGAAGACATTGAACTGGACGACCCGTTCGAGAATCTCGGTGCCCAACTCGTTAAGGAAGCCGCCAGCAAGACCAACGACGTCGCTGGCGATGGCACCACGACCGCCACCGTACTGGCAGAAGGCATTTTCCGTGAAGGCATCAAAATGCTGGCCGCGGGTGCCGATGCGATGGCCCTGAGCCGTGGCATCGCCAAGGCCGTCGAGGCTGTTTCCACTGCAATTGGAAAACTCGCCGAACCAGTTGACGTCTCCAACAAGAAAAGCCTCCAGCAAGTCGCGACCATCGCGGGCAACAACGACCCCTCCATTGGTGCTGTGCTCGCCGAGGCCTTCGCCAAGGTCGGCAAAGACGGCGTCATCACGGTCGAAGAAGGCAAGAGCAACGAGACCAGCGTCGAGGTAGTCGAGGGCATGCAGTTCGACCGCGGTTTCCTCTCACCTCACTTTGTGAATAACGAAGACGATCAGTCTGTCGAATTCGAGAACTGCCTTGTCCTGGTGTACGAGGAAAAGATCTCCAACGCTAAGGCCTTGGTGCCGCTGTTGGAAGCCGTTTCCAAGGCGAGCAAGCCGCTTCTGATTCTCGCCGAGGATGTCGAGGGCGAGGCCCTGGCGACACTGGTCGTCAACAAGATGCGAGGAATCGTCAACGTCTGTGCCGTCAAGGCTCCCGGCTACGGCGACCGGCGCAAGGCCATGTTGGGCGATATTGCTACGCTCACAGGAGCGACCGCCATCTTCAAAGATCTCGGTATCAAGCTCGATGCGATTCAACTTTCCGACCTCGGTAAGTGTCGCAAGATCATCATCAAGAGCGACAACACCACGATGGTCGGCGGTGGCGGCAAGAAGGACGACATCCATGCCCGTGCGGATCAGATTCGCCGGGAAATCGAAAATACCGACAGCGACTACGACCGTGAGAAATTGCAAGAACGGTTGGCCAAAATCGCGGGTGGCGTGGCCCAGATCAATTGTGGTGCCGCTACCGAGACTGAGATGAAGGAACGGAAAGCCCTGCTGGAAGATGCCCGTGCTGCCACTCAGGCAGCCCTGGCCGAGGGGATCGTCGCCGGTGGTGGTGTCGCCCTGCTGCGGAGCGAAAAAGCACTCGACAAGCTGAAACTTGAAGGAGACGAAGGGCTCGGTGTCGAAATCATTCGCCGCGTCCTGGACTACCCACTACGTTATATCGCCGAAAACTCTGGTGTCGACGGAGCCGTAGTTGTCAATAACGTTCGCCACGCTAAAGGCAAAAACGAAGGCTACAACGCCGACAAGGACGAGTACTGCGACCTGGTTGCCGCAGGTATCATCGACCCCGCGAAGGTCGTTCGCACCTCGTTGCAAAATGCCGCCAGCGTGGCATCTCTGCTGCTAACCACCGATTCGCTGGTCGTGAATGCCCCTAAGGATGAAGAGCCTGCCGGCGGTGATCACCATGACCACGGTATGGGTGGAATGGGCGGCATGGGTGGCGGCATGCCTGGAATGGGCGGTATGGGAGGCATGGGTGGCATGCCAGGGATGATGTAATGAGAAGCTGTTAGTCATTAGCTATTAGCCAGATGAAAGTCTCTGGCAAACTGCTAAGAGCTAACTTCTCAACACGAAAGACTAATAACCAACAACTAAAAGCTAACAGCTATAAAACAAGGAAACTCAATCATGGCAAAGATCAATCTCCGACCGTTGGACGACCGCGTGGTAGTCAAACCCAGTGACGCCGAAGAAGTGACCGCTGGTGGCATCGTGTTGCCGGACGCCGCCCAGGAGAAGCCACAACGGGGCAAAGTTGTCGCCATCGGTGGTGGCAAATTGCTCGACAGTGGCAAGCGAGGTGAACTCTCCGTCACCATCGGTGACGAGGTCATCTACGGCAAGTACGGCGGATCTGACGTAGAAGTCGATGGTCAAGAACTTAAGATCCTCCGCGAGAGCGACATCCTGGCGAAGGTGGTTTAATTTGCAACTGGCAGCTAGCTATTTGCAGTTTTCCCAACAACACAACTTACTCCTAATCAAGAGGAAGAATAATCGTGGCAAAGCAATTAATGTTCGAAGATCAGGCCCGCAGCAAACTGCTGCGTGGCGTTGATAAACTGGCCAACGCCGTCGCAGTGACGATGGGTCCCACTGGCCGAAATGTGATCATCAACAAATCCTTTGGTGGCCCCACGGTCACCAAGGACGGCGTGACGGTGAGCAAAGAAATTGAACTCGAAGACCCATTCGAGAATATGGGTGCGAAGCTCGTCCATGAGGTGGCTGACAAAACCTCCTCCATCGCTGGCGATGGCACGACGACCGCAACTGTGCTGGCCCGGGCGATCCTTCGCGAGGGAACTCGCAACATCGTCGCCGGTAGCAATCCGATGGCAGTGCAACGCGGCATCCGCAAGGCCGTCGATGCCGCCGTCGAGTATCTCGACTCGATTTCCAAGAGCGTCACCAGCAAGGAGCAAATCGCACAGGTTGGCTCCATCAGTGCCAACAGCGACCGTGTCATCGGCGACCTCTTGGCTGACGCCATGGAAAAGGTCGGCAAAGATGGTGTCATCACCGTCGAAGAAGGCCGATCGACCGAGACCACACTCGAACTTGTCGAGGGCATGCAATTCGACAAAGGTTTTCTCTCGCCGTACTTCATCAATCAAACAGCTGACATGGAATGCGTGCTCGAAGATGCTTGCATCCTGATCCATGAGAAGAAGATTAGCAACTTGCGCGACTTGCTGCCGATTCTCGAGCTGGTCAGCCAGAAGGCCAAGCCGTTGTTGATCATTGCCGAAGACGTCGAAGGCGAAGCATTGGCCGCTTTGGTCGTAAACAAGCTCCGTGGCGTATTGAATATTTGTGCCGTCAAGGCTCCCGGTTTCGGCGATCGTCGCAAAGCGATGCTCAGCGACATTGCCACCCTCACCGGCGGCACGCTCATCAGCGAAGACCTCGGTATGAAGCTCGAGAACATCACCCTGGCCGAACTAGGCAGAGCCAAGAAAATCACGGTTTCGAAGGAAAACACGACCCTGGTTCAGGGTGCCGGCAGTAAGGCCGACGTATCGAAGCGGATCGATCAGATTCGCAAGTCGATTGAGGCCTCTTCCAGCGATTATGACCGTGAGAAGCTCCAAGAGCGGCTTGCCAAGCTGACCGGTGGCGTGGCCATCATCTCGGTGGGTGCCAGCAGCGAAGCTGACATGAAGCAGAAGAAGGCCCGTGTCGAAGACGCCCTGCATGCAACTCGTGCTGCCGTAGAGGAAGGGATACTTCCTGGCGGCGGCGTGGCTTTGCTCCGAGCAAGAGACGCAGTCGCAGCAGCCAGGAGCGGTGCCAAAGGCGACGAGAAAATCGGCGTCGACATTGTGCTGGGCGTACTTGATGCCCCGCTCAAGCAGATTGCGGACAACTGTGGCCTGGACGGCAGCGTGATCGCCGACGAGTTATTGCGTAAGCCACAAAACACTGGCTACGACGCCAACAATGGCGAATACGTCGACATGGTCAAGGCAGGTATCATCGACCCAACCAAGGTCGTGAAGACGGCCCTGTCCAACGCGGCTAGCATCAGCGGCCTGATGCTTACCACCGAGGCCCTGGTGACCAATTTTGATTCGAAAGATGAAGACAAACGCGCGGTTGTCGGCAGCATCCGCTAGTCGCACCCCGCATTGAAGATTCGCCATCGGGCCGCTCGGCAATTTGCCAGTGGCCCGGTTGCGTGTCGGGAAGATCAGGATGAGAAGAAATAGAACACTGAGAAACGCTGATTAAACGGATTATCGCGGATTGGAGTAATTTTGCTCTTGGTTTATATCCGCGATCATCTGCAAAATCTGCGATTCTCCGCGGCCCATTTCTTTCCTCCCGCAAAACTGCTCTTCCACGCACGACTTAAATCGCGAGATACTTGATCCATGGTTGAAAAGCGATGCTATTACGAGGTGCTGCAAGTCGAACGCTCGGCGTCGCCTGCCCAGATCGCAACGGCCTATCGAAAGCTTGCCGTCACATACCATCCTGACAAGAATCCCGGAGACCAAGAGGCCATCGATCGATTCAAAGAAGCCTCCGAAGCTTTTGAGGTTCTGCACGACTCAGATAAGCGAGCCCGTTACGACCGCTTTGGACATGCGGGTTTAAACGGTCACGGTGGGGCCGGTCATTTCTCCGACGTGGAGGATATCTTCTCTGCATTCGGTGACATCTTTGGCGACCTGTTTGGAGGTGGCCGCAGTCGTCGTAGTCGAGTCCGCAAGGGCCGCGATGTTCGCTGTACAGTCACACTCACCCTACAAGAAGCTGCCCAGGGAGTCCGCAAAACGGTTGAATTCCAACGCCACGATCCGTGCGACGTCTGCGAAGGGTCGGGGGCCAGTAAAGGAAGCAAGCGCGAGAAATGCTCCTACTGCGGTGGTCAGGGCCAGGTCATCCAACAGGCTGGCATCATCCGCGTTCAGACGGCTTGCCCAGCGTGCCACGGCGAAGGCTCCTCGGTCACTTCGCCATGTCGTTCTTGCCGTGGCTCAGGACAGCGACTCAAGACTGTCCATGCCGAAGTTCAGATTCCAGCCGGTGTCGACGAAGGGATGCAGGTGCGAATCACCGGGCAGGGGGAACCCAGCCCCAATGGCGGGCCTCCCGGCGATTGCTATTGTTTTGTCTCCGTATTGCAGCATCCCCTGTTCGAACGCGAAGGCCGACACCTGATCTGTCGCATCCCCATCACATACTCCCAAGCAGCTCTCGGGTGTACATTGGAAGTCCCGACCCTCAGTGGCCCCGGTTCCGTGGAAGTGCCTCCAGGTAGCCAGTCGGGCGACGTCTTCCGCCTGGAAGGAGAGGGACTCCCCGATCCACGAATCGTCGGCCTCGGCGACCTCTTAGTGCAAGTCAACATCGAGGTCCCCAAGAAACTCACCGCCGACGAGGAACGTCTCTTGCGAGAATTAGCTGAGATCGAGCACAAAAACGTCGCGCCCGAACGCAAAGGCTTCTTCGACAAAGTCAAAGAGTACTTTAAGCACGAAACAGCGGAATCATAAGCATCAAGGAGAATTCAGACCGATGGCCATGAAACCATCTGCCAAAGATAGACCCGATAACGAGGCGTCTGCAGAAGAATTGCAGGACGAAGCACTGGAATCTATGAACTTCGAAGAAGTCGAGAGCGCCGAGGCTGCCGAACTAGCTGCAGAAAAAGACCGTGTCCTCCGACTGAAGGCAGACATGGAAAACCTGCGGGCCCGCACCTCACGGGAACTCGCTGACCAACAGCGTTACGCGGCCATGCCATTGATCCGCGATCTCCTGCCGGTTGTCGACAACATCGAACGGGCTATCGACGCCGCAGTAAAATCTGGCGAAGCAACTTCTTTGCTCGAAGGTTTCAAGCTCGTACATCAGCAACTTTTGACTGCACTTGAGCAACACCATTGCAAACCCATGGCAGCCT
Source organism: Bythopirellula polymerisocia (assembly GCF_007860015.1). GTDB lineage: Bacteria > Planctomycetota > Planctomycetia > Pirellulales > Lacipirellulaceae > Bythopirellula > Bythopirellula polymerisocia. The sequence continues at coordinate 50,562 of NZ_SJPS01000004.1, read as the reverse complement.
TGGGGGAAGCTTTTGATCCCAATCTCCATGCAGCCATCCTGCAACAACCGAGCGACGAATTCCCCGCTCAGCACGTTGCGCATGTGGCCCAAGTAGGTTATCTCTTGCACGACCGGGTCGTCCGCCCCGCGCAGGTGATCATCTCAACCGGCCCAGCGGATGGTCCCTAATGAGTAGGACTGATCGATATCCACAAGCTCCGGCTTACAATTACTAGGAAGCCCATTGTTACCCTCAATCAACATCAATATCCAATATGCCAACCTACGATTATCTTTGTGACGGATGTGGCCACGAGTTTGAACTGTTTCAGTCCATCTCTGAGCCAGTGAAGCGCAAGTGCCCCGAGTGCAAGAAGTCCAAGCTGCGTCGCTTGTTTGGCACTGGAGCCGCCGTGGTTTTTAAAGGATCAGGCTTCTACCAGACGGACTACCGCAGCGAGTCTTATAAATCAGGTGCCGAGAAGGACAAACCCAAGAGCGAATCATCAGACAAGTCAGATAAGTCATCATCAAAATCTTCTGACAAGGGAAGCGAGTCCAAAAAAGAGTCTCCAGCAAAGCAAACGAAGAAAGATTCTTAACAAGACTCACGGAACTTTTGGCTACGGTTTTCACTGATGAAACACAGGAAGAATGCAAGCCAAACAATATCCATGCTGCTAATGATTCAATTCTTCGCAGTCTGCACATTCTTTTGCCAGCAGGGATTGAAGAGGGGAAATTAGACGCGGACAAACGCAGATTTAGAGGATGAAGCGCGAATCTAAAAAGATTCCTCTTCTTGTATACTCCGCGAAAATCCGCCCGATCAGCGTTCATCCGCGTCTAAATTCTTACTCTATAATTTGTTTCGGCCAAGGGCCGCGCAGGGTTTCATCCGTGTCCATCTCCGGCTAGAAAATGATTTACAATGCACTGCCCCATTTGCAATTCACAGTTCGAGCAACATGAAACGGTAGCCATGCCCTTCTGCAGCGATCGCTGTAGACAGATCGACATCGGCCGCTGGCTCGAGGAGGGCTATTCGTTACCTCGCATCGCCGATCCGGAAGATGATGAAGAACCGGACGACGATACGTTGAGGAACTAGGGTATTCGTGACCAACTTGCTTGATTAGGATTGCCTCCGCTGCCATTCTATAATCGTGTAGAGCACTAGCACCCCACTCCTAGCAAGGTGGCAACCCGATGTCGCAACCCCCTGGATCGATCTACGAAATCCGCTGGCGCGAGCTGTTCCCTTGGCTAATCTTGGTGAAGTCGCTTCGCGCCAGTCTTTTTTTGCGGGTAATGGTGATCGCCTGGATCGGAGTGCTTGTTACACAGGGTGGTTGGCACTTCATCGGAGGCACATTCAGCGAACCTGCCGATCTCCCACGAATCGCTTTCGATGACACTTCCTCAGACGATTTACACCAGGGGTTAATCTTTCAGTCAGCGTTATCAGATGCCGCCGTTTCGGGCGAAAGACCTGTTATTCTGTGGGTGTCTAATCACCTTCTTCAGCAGGATCTGGGACCACTTGTCGAAGGCTGGTACTGGCTCTCAACACCGTTTTTTCGTATCTTTCGACTCCAAACACCTCTGTCGCTCGCCTGTCAACTTTTCTTATGCGGGGCCTGGGCAATCTGTGTCTGGGCTTTGGCCGGAGGTGCAATCTCTCGCATCGCCGCCCGCTATCTGACGCGAGGTGATTCTCTCGACCCGCTCGCTGCGCTCAAGTCTGCAGCAACCATGTGGACAGCTACTGCTGGAGCGCCGCTGATTGGCTTGCTCTTCGCGGCTCTTGTAGCTTTCCCACTTGCGTTGATGGGACTGCTCTTGCGACTCAATCTCTTTGTGCTGATCGCAGGGCTTTTGTGGGGACTTTATCTCGCCTGGGGGATCCTGCTGGCTGTGGTACTCGTCGCATTGTGGTTCGGCTGGCCTCTCGCTTGGGCCGCGATCGGGGTTGAGCGTAGTGACGCCTTCGACGCCGCAAGTCGAGCGACCGCATACGTGTATCAACGACCTCTCCGGTTAGGATTCTACGTGGCTGTGGCCTCGCTGTTGGGCTTCTTCGGGCATCTCATGGTTGCTGGGTTTGCTTCCGCTGGAAACGAACTCACGGATTGGGCCGTGAGTTGGGGAGCCGGTTCAGAACGCACGGCGGCATTGGTCGCTCAAACCCTTGAGAGTGACAACCCATTGGCCTCCTCGGGGGCCGCCGTTACTGGTGCCCGCGGAATCCATATCTGGAAAGGACTGCTTGCGTCCTTTGCGGACTCCTACCCGCTGGCATTTATCTGGTGCGCTAGCGTGGGAATCTATCTCCTTCTCCGGCATCACGTCGATTCTACAGAATTAGATGAGATCGTGGGCGAACCAGGTGAAGATCTTCGCTCGCCTCATCTCCCATTGCCGACGGGCCCGCAGGACGGGCAGCATGAGCCAGAAGATCTCTCTACCCGGGGTCGCACACCAGCCGAATAGTCGCTAGTTCTGCGGGTTATCTGTTTCGAGAAACCTGCGCAGAATCGACTCCGCATCGCTCATGATTTGCCCCCGCGAGACCACCAGATCGCAGCCCGCCTCCTTGGCCGCTGCGAGTTTTTCAGTGCGGACGTGAGGGGCATAAGCGATCACTTTATCCGGCTGTTGGGTGCGATTTTTAATACCTTTAACCAACGCAGCAATATCTAGACCTGGGAGTTCAAGATCAACGACGATCACTTGGCGCTCTTCAGCATTTCCCAACGCTGCCGCACCTGACCCTACACTCTTGAGCGTTTGACCGAGTGAGCGTGCCACCCCCTCGAGTTTCGAGGAAAGCATCAGATCACGGCTAACGAGAACGATAGGCATTGATTGAAGAATTATTCTGGCTAATAGCTAACGACTAACAGCCCTAACTAAATCGCCCCCGGACCACGGGCAGAGTCACTCACCTGGATGGATTCTTCCATCGGCAGCACGAAGATCTTTCCGTCGCCGATATTCCCCTCTGCGCTAGTCCGACATTGCTGCTTCAGGCACTCGATTGTTCGCTCCAAGAAATCGTCATTGACTGCGATTTCCAGCTCCACTTTTCTGAGCAAATTCGTGGCATATTCGCTTCCACGATAGGTCTCCGTCTGACCACGTTGCCGAGCAAAGCCCATCGCATCACAGACACTAAGCCGAGTCACGCCGATTCGCCTGAGTGCTTGCAGCACCAGCTCCAGCTTAATTGGTTGAATTACTGCGATAATGAGTTTCATAGCACATAGAGTCCGAGTAAATTAGAGGTTTCCCAGTTTACCCTGTGCAAGGCGTCGGGCAAAGCACGTTGGTCAGCCATCATGGCTGCTAGTATTACAGGTTGGAAGCCTGCACCACGAAGTGGAAGGAGAGTTTTTGAAGAAGCATCTTGACGAAGATGACGTAATTCCTCTCCTCAGCCACTGGGGAATTACCCCGGCGGGTGATTCGCTGGAAATAAGAGCAATCTCTGGAGGCCTCAGCGGAGCGAAAATCTGGAGCATATCTCATGCAGGGCGGCAATTCTGCCTGCGACGCTGGCCCCCTAATCATCCGGCCCCCGACCATTTACGGACTATTCACCGAGCAATTAAACACGTCTGGCAAGCGGGGCTGCGCATTGTTCCAATACCACAGAAGACCTTGCGAGGTGATTCCTTCATTACTCATGAGGGCCATTTGTGGGAACTCTCACTTTGGCTGTCCGGTGAACCTCTCAGCAACCGTAATTCCAATTCGCAGCAGCGCCGGGCAGCCTTCGAAGCGCTAGCCGAATTTCACCTGGCGGCAAACAGCTTCGACTCCGGGGAAAATAAATCGCAATTTGGTCCTCCACCCGGACTGCTCCTAAGACAAAAAATACTTGCGAACTTACTGCAGGGCAACCTAGCTGAACTCTCTCAAGCAGTCCAACTCGAGCCCCCTTCGCATATTCGAGAGACGATGGCACAAATGCTCCGCATGATTGAAAAAGCCCTGCCGGAGACATTAGCTGCGGTTGAAAAATGTTCAAGAGTTTCCCTCCCTTTGCAGTGGTGCCTACGAGATGTACACCCAGGAAATATCCTTATTACTGGAAAAAATGTGACCGGCATCATCGACTTCGGGGCCACCTCTTTCGATTCAATCGCCGGTGATCTTGCACGGCTCATAGGTGGCTTCGATTGTGAACCGATCGAGCGCCAGGAGCTCCTGAAAGCCTATGGAAAAATTCGACCACTCACTGTCGAGGAGCGGCGCGCTGTGGGAGCCTATCTTGTCGGCGGCCTTATCTCGTCGGCGGCCAACTGGGTCCGCTGGCTGGTTGTAGAACGGAGCATTCCCCTGGCCAATACTACCCAAGCCAGACTGGCCGAGCTTGCCCGTCAATTGGGACAACCCAGTAGCTGGGAAATGGAAGATGCGGAAAGGTTTTAGGGATTGAATGCATAGAATCCTGGGAAGATTTCCACCTCCCACAAGCACTCATTTCTGAGTTTCTTTCAATCCTTATTTCCCCCCAACAGACTTGAGTGTTTTGGAAAATATTCCGACTATTCTTTGCTCTCATCCCATCTTCATTATTCGGTACATCTTGCCGATAAATAATCTTGTCGCCAGTCAACCCATTTCTACCAAACTACTTTACGGGAATTTTTTAACTATCATCCGTCCTAACTTCAGTGGAGGCAAACGATCTCAATGCTGGAGCGCCACGAACGCATTCATAATTTTGAGGAAATTCGTTGTTACGTCGTTGAAACCCTTAGCCAAATGGAACTGTTGAAAAGTGATTGTTGCCATCTGACCGTGAGAATGCTTACACGGGATGGCAAACCCTGCGGAGTTTATTTCTGCCTGCATGGGCCCCGGGCCGTCAGGCTCTCAGCTATCTGGGAAACAGATTCGAACACAATTCTGTTTTACGGGACGCGAGGAGAGCGAGTGCAGCGGACTCGCCTGAAGGAAGCACCACAGCTTCCGCTCAAGGATACGGTTTGCTAGCACGGCAAGAGAACAAATCGAGAAATTCTCCTTCACCTAGCGACCAACTGGAATTGCTGAACTACCTAACTACGATTACTATACATAAGTACACATTACCCAACACGGGTCTAACAAGGAGGTGCCAGATGCTGGTATTGTCTAGAAAAGAAGCTGAACGAATCCGTCTCGGAGACGACATTGTCATTACCGTTGTACGTATCGGCGGAGACAAAGTCAGGATTGGAATTGAAGCACCCAAAGATGTATTGGTCCTTCGCGATGAATTGGAGCCCTTTGCTAAAACTCCGCAAAACGTTCCCGCCGCAATAGAAGCAGGGCTCTCCGAGCTCCAGGCAGCAGGCTGAGCGGTTGCTCAACTGAGACATTGACCCCCCGACAGTGTCTGCTAGCGTCTGTTTGCCAGAACCTTATCGCAACTCTTTTCACTCTCCGCCATCGCCCGCCGAATAAGAAAAACAACAAATCGAGCCGCCCGGAAACTCCCGGACGGCTCGATTTGATTCTGCCAAATAAGGGGAAACTAATCCCCCGAGGAACTAATCCCGGGGCCGGACAGCTCCAGTTAGACCGCTGTAGTCAGCCCGGTCATCCTGATGCCACAAGGGATGGCCCATACGGATTCGCTCGGCCATAACTTCCAGCTTTTCACGGGAACCGGCGGGAGCTTGTGTGCTCTTGAACTGATCATCAACGCGAGGAGCAAAATCCTCATCGTGACCATACTTCAAGATCGCTTCGAAAACATTCTTTAATTTTGGGTCTGGCATAACTTTTTCACTCCTACAACAACATGCGTTGGTCCCGGCGGGGCCAAGTTCTCACTCCAAGAAACTGGTGAGACCAACTCGACAGGAAATAAAACTCGCAACTACAACTAAATGCCAGACATTTGCAGACCAGGAAGGGGTCACTTCCCAAAAACGTAACTGCCTAGCTTGTGCAACCTTTGAGCTATGATTATTACCACAGGAAACCTGAAGTCAAGTTTTTTCTTATTAGCTATTGACAAAAAGAATGAAGAGGAGCCTCGAACCGGTAAAATGTGCCATATGGGTAGCTGTGGCAGTCTAGAACCCCCGAAAAAACGGCAAACTCGGGAGGTTTCTCTCCTCACGCCGACAACTTCCTCGCCCGAAATTTCATTTCCTGGATAGTGGACATTTCGACACTTTGAAACGCAAATGCTAGCATCGCAGACGTGAATAATGTCCTATCCTGCAGACCGCGAAATGAGAGAGAGCTCCGCCATGCCTTGGATCCAGCGAAATCTACAGCTACCAGCCCACCGGCGCGGCTTTCATCTCATAACGGCTGAAATCCTCGATTCCCTGCCCGAGATTAGTCAATTCCACGTGGGTTTATTGAATCTGTTCCTGCAACACACCTCGGCGTCCCTGTCGATCAATGAGAATGCCGATCCCGACGTACCACTAGATATGGAAAGCAGCTTGTCGGCAATTGCCCCTGAGTCCTTCCCGTACCGACATACGTGTGAAGGGCCCGATGATATGCCCGCGCACGTGAAATCCTCGCTGCTGGGCTGCTCCCAGTCGATTCCCATCCGTGACGGTCAACTCTGCCTGGGCACCTGGCAAGGCATCTATCTTTGCGAACATCGCAATCGGGCCGCACGTCGCCGCATCGTGGCCACGATGTGGGGCGAATAAAGGCTGCCTGCGCTTTTTAATAGCAAGTATTCATGTTTTTCATAGATTTCAGTGGAATCTCGGTCAACTCTTTCGTCTAGTTGATTGAAGCGGATTACTCCCCCAAATATGGAATCTTGAAAATGGAACACTGTTCTGAACTGGTGGAGAGAGTCCGAGCGGGTGACTTACATGCCTTTGGGATACTTTATGATCGGTACGGACGTCTCGTGCGTGCGATCTGCTATGACCGGTTGGGGAATCAAGCAGATGCCGAGGATTTGGCTCAAGAGGTTTTTCTGCGAGCTTTTCACAAATTGGAGCAGCTTCAACATGCCGACCAATTTGGTTCTTGGCTCGTCGAAATCACGCGTCGCATGACCATCGATTGGCATAGAAGAAATAACGCCATAAACAATCTAAAGATGGAACCTTTTTTCGACCTACACGCTAAGGATACAGATGATTCCCAACTTTCGAAACTCGAAGACCTCCATCGCGCCATCTCTCGACTTCCAGAACGCGAACGACTCGCAATTCACATCTTTTACCTGACTGAACAGCCCGCCCCAGTTGCACAGAAAGTACTCGAATTATCCGCTTCAGGTTTCTACAAACTGCTCGAGCGAGCGCGTGCGAATTTGGCCAAGCAAATGACCTCGAAAAAAAGGGTAAGACAATGAATCTACAGCAAAACGATAACATGTTGCGTTCCTACTACGACACCTTTGATGCTCGACATGACATGTGCCGCAGGGAACTACTCAACTTACTGTCATGCACACCCATCGCCGCTCATCCTAACAATGCCAGTCATCTTCCTAAGTGGTTGACATATTCACGACTAGCCGTGGCAGCACTTTTGCTGGTAGCGATCGGTTTACTTCTGTCTCTTGGCGGAGGAACTCCCCAGACTGTGTATGGCATGGAGCACTTGGCAGAGAGGCTTATGACCATTCGTAGCCTCTACCTGAAAGGATGGATTTACCAGACAATCACTTCCGAGAATGGCGACGAGAAGCTAGAAAAATTCCCAACGGAATTATACGCCAGGCGACCGAATTGTCTCGGTTATCGGTCTTATGGATTCAGTATTCCAGGTGGAGGAAAGCCCTCGACCGTAACGAGCGCATACATGGCCAGCAATGGCAAAGAGACAATCGTTGTGTCAGACGACAAAAGAGAAGCGACAATCGCTAATGTCGCTGGTGACGCCTTTTATACAGAACTTATGGTGGAGTCATTTATCCAGTCCAGCATCGCCAGTAATTTCCTCCAGGGACCTCCCGAATATTATCGCAAGATTCGATCCGTAGATTTTCAGGGTGTTCTCTGTGACGTGTATGAATTCGACCAAGAGGAAGTCCCATTTGCGTTTGCAGGGCGGCATCGCGTATGGCTCAACCGATTGACCGGCATCCCGATGAAATCGGAAACCAACACTGTAGATGAATCAGGTGTCGAAAAGCTCAGTACGAGGGACGTCATTCAAGTCGATGTCGAACCGCCTGTCTCGCTCTTCTCCTTCCAAGCCCCGCAGGATTACAAACTAATCAAGCTTGATGCAAATAAGGCGGAGGACCTAGACATGCAAGGCATCAAATTGTCGCCCTACGGTGAAGGGGGCTCCGACACAACTTGGCTAGGATCATGGCACAGCCTAAACGTTGAAGAGCGAGCTGTTTTGGCCTGCTGGTATCAGTACGATACGAAAGAGGGAGAGAAAGTTTTCTTTGCCCGCCAGCCAACCTTTGAGTTTTGCCAAGGCAATAGGTCACGCTCCTGCCGTGAGCACACCATTTCGACAAACAAAGTAAACGATACCCACTGGAGATGGTCTTTGATTCTCCCGGACGACAACGAGCCAGTTGGTGAGTACATGCTGAGTATTAAGGTTGCCGACGAAAAAACCCGAACTTCTCAAGAATTAAAGCCGCTACGATTCCCACGCGAGCGATTGCAAGAGATTATCTTTGAGGCTCAACGTCGCACCTTGCCAAACAAATCCAGGCAGGAACTATTCTCGCTGGTTGATATTGAATCGATTGAGTGAAAGGATCCGGTTGTGCGAACATCGCAACCGAGCCGGCCGCCAGCGTACCGTGGCCAAATTGTGAGGCGAATAGGAAGGATTGCTCAACGCGGTCTGACATAGCCGTGTATATGCACATCGCCGTCGAGAACATTTACCTCGATTTCATCCAATTCGAGTGCCGTGGCCATCTCCGCTAATCCCTGGCCGGCAACAGGGGTCAATGCCGTTTGGCCACCGACAAGCTTAGGTGCCACAAAGACATGGACCTCGTCAATGGCACCGAGGTCAAAAAGGATGCCGAGCAACGTTGCTCCGCCCTCAACGAGTAGATTGGTCATCTGCCTTCGCCCCAACTCATCCAGCAATTGGTCGATGAACTCTTCGTGATCTCCCAAAGAAATTGGAAGCACGTCCACTCCTAGTTCGCGCAACGCATTGATTCGCTGTGCGGGAGCATCCTCCCTGGCGACAAGCATTACGGGGGCCTCATCCAACGTCTGTACCAGTCGGCTGTCTGTGGAAAGCGATGCCAAGGAGTCCAGTACAATTCGGGTGGCAACCCGCGCACCGGCTGGTCTTGCTGTGAGCGTCGGGTCATCTTGCACGACTGTTCCTTTTCCAACCACGATCCCATCGACCAACCCCCGCACATGATGCACCACTGCCCGGGATGCCTCGCCTGAGATCCATTGGCTATCTCCCGTGTGCGTAGCCAGTTTGCCGTCCAGGGTCATGGCCCATTTGGCAATCACCCACGGCCTCCCCGTGGAAACCAACTTGGCGAAGGGAGCGATCAATCTGCGAGCCGGTGCAAAGTCTGCAAGCAACTCGACTTCGATCCCCGCCTCACGCAGCTGCGAGATTCCTTTCCCGGCCACTTGCGGGTTGGGGTCCTCGCAACCGACCACGACACGGGTTACCCCCGCCTTGATAAGTGCATCGGTACACGGAGGAGTCTTGCCCTGATGGCAACAGGGCTCCAATGTGACGTACACTTCTGCCCCTTTTGCCGTTTTCCCAGCAGCGGCAAGAGCCACGATTTCCGCATGCGGCCCACCGAACTTTTGATGCCACCCCTCCCCAGCCACTTTCCCGCCTTGGACGATCACGCAGCCAACCATCGGATTGGGTTCCACATAGCCTCGCCCCTGCTCTGCCAATTCGAGCGCGCGGGTCATATGCAGATTGTCGGCAGGTTTATTCATGAGAGACTCGCAGTCTACGGAGTCCAAATCGCGGACTTACCACCGCCAGCTGCAGAAACTTCCTCACCATCTCCCTCCGGCGTCCATAGTCCGCTACTTTCCTGTGGAGCGGAGTCTTGACCGGCTGGCATGGCCAATGGCGTAGGTCTGCCAGTTTCATCTGCAGACAATAGACCAGCTGAATATAGAATCCGATAGGTTTCTTCGGCTACCCCTGGCTCATTGATATGAACTGTACGAAGCTCTTCGAGCACTCGCTGGGCTGCTGTCGAGTCGTTGCGAGCAATCGCTACTTCTAAGTCGAGCAATGCCCATTCAGACGCTGAGCGATGGTTTTTCTCCGCCCACCTTCGTGCCTTGGCAATCCACTCTTGCGCTCGGCTAAGATCGGGCTCGACTCGAACCATTTGGCGAAATGCCTTGCTAAGATCAATGTTTTGCAACTGGTCGGCTCGTGCGACTAATTCACTTCCTACCACCAAGATAGCCAGATTCGCGCCTAACATAGTCGCACGATTCAAGAGGTCATCTAATTGTTGTTCATCAAGCTTGGAAAGGTCGAGTTGAGGAACTCGCACCATGGGGAATCGACTATCAACGTTTTGCTCGGAATCCGAAACTGCATTGTCCGGCAAACCAAGTTGTTGGCGAAGCTCCGCGAACAGGGGCAATTCCTGCGGATTGTCTGCGGCCTGTTCAATGATCAGAGCACTAGCAAGTAGGGCTAGTCGAAACTCCGGATCACCCACGGTTTCCCGAGGACTCTTGCCCCCCAGCGCTGCACGCGGCGCCTCAGTCCACCGCTCAAGAATCGCCTCGCGTCGTCCTTCAGCCACCAATTCATTCCGCTGGTCGAGAGGCGTACCAGGCGGCAATCGCCAGCGCCAACTCAAGGATTCTTCACTCCATGACTTCTCAGCGACCACTTCCTCTTCCAGAATTTCGCCAAGATATCCTCCAGTCACATCGACCAACTGTGATTTGACACCTTCGAATCCCTCTTCGCGATCGGTCGTCAATTCCAATTGAGCTGGGCGATCCGTCCGCTTGCCATAAAGGCTAAGAAAACCTAAGACGGTTGGAATCTCTTCTCTCTTGAGATCGGGACGTGTCTTAGGGGTGGGCTTGTCAAGCAGGATATAGCTACTCCTAGGCCGAGGCGCATCTTCCTCGAATTGTTCAGGATCAAGTGGATAGTCTTCAACTCGTTTGTCCTCGGCCAACCTCTCAGCTAACGCATCTTCATCGCCAACGGCATAAGCAATCCGCACGGTATCCAGCTTGGGGTCTTCTAGACTGGGATCGACCAATTGCGCCAAGGCCTCGGCTTCAACTGCACGATCTTCGTTCGTCTCCAGCCGAGCGTATTCATGCAATCCCTCTGCAAACAACTCTAGATTTCCTAACCATCCCCGCACCAAGGCGAGATTGTAAACGATCTCAGGCTGTGCCCCTGCCTTGTCTCTCAGTGAAACAAGCATCTCCTCAGCGATTCGCCACTGACCGCGTGCAATAGCGCGAGAAGCATGATTGAATTCCCCTTGCCAGAGTACGTCCTCCGGACAATCCCGAGGGAGCGCTAGCTCTCGAATCAACAAGGGTAAACCACTCTGCAAGTTCATCCGCAGCAGGAGCTTGATCGCCATGTTGTCATCTTTTGGTGCAATGCCTGCATAAAGCAGCAAGTGCCCGCGACCAGCGATTAATTCTCCTTCTTGTAACAGCGCATGCCCTACTGCACCTATCGCCTCGAACACGTGCAGTGGCATGTCGTCATCGAGCAATTCCAGTGCATCCTGCAAGGGCGCAATGGCTGCCGTGCCGCTCTCACTAGCCGCAACGAGAATTGCCTTCTGCCCGAGTGCCGCCGGATTGCGAGGATGCTTCGCCAGATAATGCTCAATTGTCTTACGCGCGGCATCGAACTCGTGCATCGAAAGTTCCAGATTGGCCCGCAGGTCCAAGAGCGATGCCCTGTCAGGCTGCTTCGCCAGCAGCGAATCCAAATGCTTGATCGCGGCATGCGGTTGATCGCCGGCAACCATCCGGTGAATCTTTTCGATGTCGCCAGCAAGATCAGGGCAGCAAAACTTCAGCTTCTTGCCACTACCACACGGACACGGAGAGTAAGGATCAATTGCCATGACTATCTACCGTTTGAATTAATGAAAACAGAAATGAATACGAGAATCGAATAGATTCGAAAATCACATGCAGCATAGTATCGCACCAAGGCATAGTGCCGCAACCAATACCGCCCTACTGAGCCTCTGCCGCACTAGACCAGCTGCTTTGCCTTCTCTTCGACGAGGGCTAAAAGTGCCTTTTGAGGATCAGCAAACTTCTGGATTCCTTCTCGCATCAGCGTCTCTTCCAATTTTTGCATATCAACTTTCGCAGCGATTTCTTCCACGACCTCGGAAGGAGGGAGCTCGTCAACCGTGCGTGTAAACGTCAGATCGCTCTGGGCGACTGCGTCATTCGTTGCAGGGGGATTCGTTTGAATGTCACTGCCAGCCAAGACGATCACATATTTCCATGGCGGATCCTCGGCATTCTTAGTTCCAGTACTGGCGAACACGATCTCTTGTTTCAGAGGCGTCGAGTGCTTGGCCCAGAAAGCTTGATTCGACTGCCACAATTGCTTGGCATTCAGAATTCCGACTTGCCCTTGCGCCGCTGCCGACAAATCAGGCACATGCTTCTGGGTGTACACATCAACCCGCGAAATGAAGATGCTGTAGACACTCTTGAATGTGTCGAGCGATTCTCTTCGCTGAGCTCCTTCCCAGACTGCATCTCGCGCGGCCTCGTATTGCCGTTGGGTGAAAATCAATGTGACGTTCAGCGGAATACCCTGGGCCGCTAGCTCAGGGAGCGCCGCAATACCCGCCGGTGTGGCAGGGACCTTGATCATGCGATTCTTATGTCCTCGCGACCACTTGATCCCTTCGGAGACATATCGTTTCACTCGATCGGCCATCGGCATATCTGCAGAAGGATCCTCCAACAAGGGATCCACTTCAAAACTCACGTAGCCATCATCCCCCTGAGTTTTCTGCCAGGTCGGCTCGAAGACTCGCTGGGCTTCTGCAACAACTTGGTCATTGAGTTGCCACGCAGCATCACTCGGCGAGTCGGCACTTTGGAGCAATCGGGCAAGCTCCTTGTCGTAGCGCCCGGACTTCACCAGGTCGCTGATGATTATGGGATTCGATGTCGCACCCGTGGCACCCAGTTTGAGATTCTCGGCAATCAGGTCAGGATCGACCGAGTCGAGCCACAGTTTCGTGCCTGTACGAATCAGAGAGGTAATCGAATTGGCGGACATAATGGCTTCGCTCCTTGTGGGCTCTTGATGGGAAAATGTGTAAAGCGGATTATACTCCAGCTGCCGTTTGAGTCTTAGCAGTCGCAGCCTTTAAGTCGGTCGATGTCAAACCAGTTAGTTTAGCTAATATACACGAGCTATCGAAGCCTTTGCCGCTTAGCGGGTTTTTGAGGATTTTTACGATTCTGCCGGTTATTCCTGCATCTTCCCTGAATCATGGACGATGAATCCCCTGTACGAATTTCTTTCGCACTTGATGCGCGAGAATTTTGCTTGTCGTTCCAAAGGGGAGGTCTTTGCGGTGAAAAAGATAGTTGGACTGCTGATATTAGGTGTGCTGGGAATCCCCAGGGGTGGGGCTCTTGCACAGGATCTTTATGAAGCCCAAACCCAGGGAGACATCCCTCCTCAGTTCATGTTTGCTGCTCAGGGCGAGGCGACAGCACCCGGCTTGCAGCGCATGATGCTGCCTCCTGGCGAAGAAATCCCTCAGCCGATCGCGGAGCCTCTTTCAACTCCTCTGAGCTCAGATGATTTTGAGTCCGATGTGGAAAAAGCCGCACAGGATGATTTCCGCACGTTCGATTGCCAACCTGCACTACTTGAAAGCACGGGCACCTGGCTGCGACGCGGATTCTGGTACGGCGAAATAGATGCCGTATTGCTCGAACGTAGCTTTGACACTTCAGGTGTTACCCTGGCCTTTGACGCCTCGGTCTTGAATCCTATTCAGCGACTCGGGACGAAAAATCAGTTGGCTATCGACGGTGCCAAGCCGGGAGTCGAAGGGGCCCCCCGCCTAAACGTGGGTCGCTTCTTGTTTCGCGATTGTGCGAATCGAGATCACACCATGGAATTTACCATTTTTGGCGGCGGCAACTGGAGTCAGAGCTCTGAGCTCGACGGTGGAAACCTGGTGATGCCTCTTACAATAACCAATGGCAATCCTAGCTTTAGTGGCGCTCAAAGAATGGAGTTCGATTACAACAGTTGGTTCAACAGCTTTGAACTGACCTACAATGTAAAGCAGCGCATGCAGAAGGATCGCATGGAACTCGAGCCGAGCGGCCACTGGGTGCGACGTGCTCAACCATCGTCAACAAACTCGTTGCTGGCAGGCCTGCGTTACTTCAGCCTCGATGAGGATTTGAAAATCATGGCTTTCGGAATCCCAGACGGAAATGCCGACCTAAATGACGAGACCGGCAACTATCATGTGCGAACAGGCAATCACTTGATCGGTACCGAAATGGGAATCGGACATTCCTACGAGACGTCTCGCTGGAGTCTTGAAGCCAAGGTGAAGGGTGGAATGTATTTAAACATGATCGACCTCGACTCGAGTTTCGATGTCACCGGCAATATCACTTCAGGCAGCACCGATCTCGAAGGAGATAACATGACCTGGATTGGTCAGGCGGCTCTCATCGGCAAATGGCACCTGCGCCCCAACTTTTCGTTGCGAACTAGTTTCGAAGTGATGCACCTCTCGGGTGTCTCGCTAGCACCCTATCAGGTCGACTTCATCCCTAGCGGCAGCCCTCAACTCTTGATGAACAGCGACGTGGTCTACCTGGGGGGGGCAATCGGCTTCGAAAGCTACTGGTAGAAAGGCAATGTCCAATGAGCAATGTCCAAAGGCAAAATACTGTCTTTTAGCTGTAATTTCAACATTGTTGGTCTTTGTACATTGGGGTTTTTGGCGAGGAATCCTGCTATCAACCCCTGTTGGCAGGCCATCCTGACCGCCGTGTCAACCATGCCGGGTTCGCCTAGCATTTGATCTGGCCTACATCAGATTGCCTAACAAGCACAAAGTCCCCTCAACGAGACCTTGAAGGCACTCGTTCGACATAGACTTATCCAGGGTTTCTCGTTAGCCTAGGTTATTGTGAAGACATTTTTTCAGTACGCACCTGTATGCTAGGCAAGCGTTGCTGGCAGTCCCGAGTTTCCACAGTAGACAAGCTTCCCACGAGAGTTAATACCTGTGTCCTCTCCCGCTCAGATCGAGAAGCCTTCCTTTTTGGCTCGCAAGACCTTTGGACAGGCCAACTATCTATGGTTGGCTATTGCGGCCACGTTTCTGATTGCCTTCTTGCCCCGCGGCGCGCGCAAGGCTATCGAGAGCAACACCAACAAGGCCGAGGATTGGCTCCCGCCGAATTACTCGGAATCGATTGATCTCCGTTGGTTTCGTGACCACTTCATCGGCGAACAATTCGCACTCCTTAGCTGGGATGACTGCACTCTCGGTAATACCACAAAGCTCGACGAGCTCGCCCGCAAGTTGATGCCTAGCAAAGAGGCCCTTGCCCAGGCGGGCCCTGATTCCGATCTCGCCAAACGTGCCCACTGGTATAAACGCGTCATCAGCGGTCCAGCCGTCCTCGAAGAACTTACGAGTCCTCCTGTGAGCCTTGGCTACGGCGAGGCTCTCAAGCGACTTGAAGGTGCCCTCGTTGGGCCGGTCAAGCGCGATGCCGAGGGAAATTCTCTAGGAAACGAAAGTCGCACCACGTGTCTGATCGTCTATCTCAGCGAAGATGCCACCAAAGACAACAAAACCATGCGAGCCGCGATCGAGAAGATCTCCAAGATCGCGACTACCGAATGTGCGATCGCTCCGGAGGCTATCCATATGGGTGGCCCGCCGGTGGACAATATTACCATCGATATTGAAGGTGAAAGAACCCTCATCCGGCTGGCGTCACTGGCGGGACTGGTCGGCTTTGGCCTTTCCTATTGGTGTTTTCGGAGCGTAAAAGTCACCACCATTGTTTTTGCCATTGGAGTACTCAGCGCGGGCATGAGTCTCGCGATCGTCTTCTACTTTGGCATCCTAGAGGTGATGGTGGGGGGTGCCGATCGGCCCCGACTTGGCACCGTCGACGCCATCTTGATGTCGATGCCTGCCGTCGTTTATGTGCTCGGTCTCTCGGGCGCAATCCACATCGTGAACTACTACCGAGATGCCCGCCGTGAGCAGGGCCTCAAAGGTGCAGCGGAAGCCGCCGTACGTCATGGCTGGTGGCCATGCACCCTGGCAGCATTTACAACAGCCGTCGGCCTGGGCTCGCTCTACACGAGTGACATCCTGCCCATCAAGAAATTCGGTCTCTTCACCGGCATTGCTGTGATGGGGACCGTTGTCGTCTTGTTCACTCTCCTGCCCGTTTTCCTCCACCGCTTTCCCATTAGCGATGACTTGCTCAAACGTCAGTCCGGCGATCATGAACACGGTCACCTCCCCGACTGGGCTTTGAGGCTCTTTGGCATTGTGGTAGGCCGCAATGTCTTGACCTGCATCTTCTGGCTAGCTGTCATGGGGATATTTGCCATCGGTTTCACCCGCATTGGCACATCGGTGCAACTCCTAAAACTACTCGACGAAGATACTCGCTTGATCCACGACTACGCCTGGCTGGAAGGCAACTTGGGAAACCTCGTACCGATGGAGGTCGTGCTAACCGTTCCTCCTGAGAAGATCCGCACCGCCGACGAACATGCAGAGGCCGACGGTCTGCAATATCGCATGACTATGCTCGAACGCCTGGACCTGATGCGAGAAATTCAATCCCGCATCGAAGAGTTTCCCGAAATTAGCCGCGTCATGTCGGTCGCCACCTTCACTCCTGAAACCACTAACACCGGCATCGGCGGCGCCGATCGCAGTGCCGACTACGCAAAGAATAAGAGTCTCGAAGAACATCGCGACAAGCTTCTCTCCGGCGATTATCTCCGCATGGAGCACGACAAGAAATCTAAGAAGGAAACGGGGCGCGAACTTTGGCGAGTCAGCGCCCGCGTTGCTGCCTTGGGAAATGACGACAGCGAAAACGGAGGCATCGACTACGGACAATTCGTTGAGGAACTCAAAAGTGCCGTCGATCCTGTGTTGGTCGCCTACCAACAGCGCGATATGATCGTCCGTGGCCTCCACAAGATGGACAAGAAACTTGACGGCTCGCAGGTCTGCATCCTTTACCGCACCCCCCACGGTGATCCTGAACCGACGCCCACAGCCCAGGAAACGGTCCTCCGCAACCTTCTGCTAAAGAGTGGTGTGCAGTCCAAGAAAGCTGGCAAAGCCCGCGCCGTTTCGTTCTACAACCTTTCCGAATTCGACGCCCATGAAGATGAACCCGGCTACCTCGATCGCGCGATTCAGGCCCTCAGCAATCAAGACGCACTGATTCTAGTTTCTGCCGGCAGCGATCCCACTGCCAAGCAATTCGCCCAAGGTGGTCTTCCTCTGATCGACGTGACAGACATTCCTGACGAAACCTTCTCCGCAGCTGTAGAACTAGAAGAGTCGGACAAGACACGCCCCATTCGCTCGGTCTACACCGGCATGGTTCCGCTCGTCTACAAGACCCAACGGCAACTCTTGATCAGCCTGAATGAAAGCATCATGTGGGCAACCATCTTGATTGCCGTCGTGATGATGTTCCTGCTCAAGAGCCCACTGGCCGGGCTGATTTCCATGATTCCCAACGTATTCCCGATCGTCATTATTTTTGGTGCTCTAGGTTGGCTAGGCATTAAGGTAGACATTGGCATCATGATGAGTGCCAGCGTCGCGCTAGGTGTGGCCGTTGACGACACGATCCATTTCCTCACCTGGTTCCGCCGCGGTATCAAAATCGGCCTGGGCCGCGTGCAAGCCGTCATGCTCGCGTACGACCGCTGTGCCACGGCCATGCTGCAAACCACGATCATCGGCGGCCTGGGGCTCGCCGTCTTTGCTACGAGCACCTTTACGCCAACCCAACAATTTGGCTACCTGATGATTTCCATGCTGGGCGCCGCACTCATAGGCGATCTGCTCCTACTGCCAGCGATCCTGGCAAGTCCACTGGGCGTATGCTTCGGAGGAAAGATATCTGAAGCCGGCACCGCTGCCCTCGCCTCCCCTGGAGCCTTCGCAGAAGCCACCAAGAAACTTATCGAAGAACTAGCGGCCAGTGGCCAACTTAATGACATATCCTCTGCGCCTACCACGTCGCTTGAAACGATTGATCCACCTCCGGCCATTGAGCCAAAAACCCAGCCAGCCGAACCAGTTGCCGCTGCATCCCGGGATTCTCAACTCCCCGCGCAACCTACGCGCACGATTCTGGCGGACGAAGATCACAAAGACCTCGCCGACAGCCCGCACGCCGCCCTACACGCCCGCCTCCGCAGCCTCCGCCGCGAGAGCCCCCAAGGCCGCTAAGTTTAGCCGCAACCCGAAGCGAAGTGCCTTACCGTTAGCCGCGACGCGCCGTCGAGTGGAGCTCGACAAAGCGGAGCGCGTCTAATTCTACTTTGGCTGAATGTCGGCACATGTCCTAACAGTTACTTCTTGTAATCTCTTGATGAGTTCTACAAGTGCACAGGAACCGAACGGACTTGCTCGCTTTCTGAGGGCGCTTGAGGAGGATCAATCCAAGGAATTTCCTGACCTGCTGCAAACAGTGTTGAAACACGCGCCTTGAATTCGCGCACCAGTTTGCCCAACACCTCCCGCTCCGAACTACCGCTGGTCTCGATCCCGGCCAGATTCGCCACCCTGCCGGTCACTGTTGCATCTTCGTTTTGGTGAACGTAGACAAGGCAAACAAATACTGGAACGTTGGGCCTGGAGTCGCCAGTGATCCCAAGTGAATCTGGAGTATCAGAATTCGGTTGCATAATCAATATTGGTTTGAAAGTTAGAGGGACTATCTCAGGCTCCAATCTCTGGTGAAGTGTATCAAAGGCAATTATACGACACTCCAAAAAAATTCGGCGACCTACTCTCGTTTCATTCCCTTTCTACTCAAGCTCGCCCTTCATTCGCTTATATGCCCAGTGTGCTTTTTCGTGTCTAGTGCCAAAATTAAGGCCAAAGGATGTGCCACCACCTCTCCAATCGTGGCCGGAATAGACGTTACCCCACGGAAACCTCCACTCAAGCGGCTTCTTGAGCGTTTCGTCTATTTCAGGAATCTGGTGAAACAAAAAGCTGCCACCTTTTGTCGGCTTTCCAAGAATCTGTTCGAGCAACTGGTCGTGAAAATGCTTTGCCTTCGATTCCACTTCTAACGAATAATTGGACCAATCCCAGTCACCTGGTGGATAGAGGTTGGCTGAAATATTTATGGATAGGAACATCTGGTCATAAAAACAGACACTGGCACTTAGCTCCTTGCCATCGTGGCATCCGCCTGAAAAGCGATAGTGAATATATGGCAAGGTTCCGTATTCTTTGCTCTCTGCGGAGGCAAAACCCGGAGTTTCTATAAATTCTTGTTGTGTAATCGACGGACTGATGGATAGGCCGTTTGGAAAGATAATTGTTCCATCGAGTTCATCGATACGCATAATTCAGGCAACTCACAACCAGTTGAGGTATTCCCTGTTTCAGGTCCACGAAAACTACTCCTAATCAAAATATAACAGTACCGCTCTAACATTTGCAATCGTATTTGTATTGCTATGAAGCATCAACTTATCGCCCGATTGCCCGAAACTGGCTGAGATTAAATTACACAGATGTGACACTAATTGTGCGGAAATCGATTCTTCCGAAACTGCACAGAATTCATCATCCGACTCGGTTTTAAGTCTCTGCGGATTCTCACTTCGAAGTGGCTTCACGTCTGTCCGATTCCATCGACGGTGGGTCTAAACTCCGGCCTTCGAGGACGGCGCTGGAAAGGGAATTATTTACGCCGAAGGCGTTGTGCCTCACAGCCCTGGGTTGTCACGGCGTCAGCCGTGGCTACCCAGGGTATATTCGTAAATCAAAGTTACCCCGAAGGGGTTGCGTCGCCATTGCCTAACGATTGCGATTCAATCCCACACGTACCGTTCGTCGAATTCGATTTCATGGCGCTCAAGCAGAAGCCGGAATTCCGCCTTGAAGTCGCGTTGCCGATGATGTTCCCGTTGGTTTTCAATGTAGGTTACAACGCGCTCAGTTTCGGATTGGCTCACTGAGAACGCACCGTATCCAGATTGCCATTGGAATTCAGCCAACTTGGGTTCCCGCTGCTTGATCCAAATCGACGTCACCCGTTTGAGTTCCTTGACCCATTCTGAAATCGTGATCGAGCGGCTCATTCGGCCCAGCAGATGGACGTGGTCTTCCACGCCGCCGACAATCAATGGGGGGCAAGCGAGTGTCTTTGACGCGCCGCCGAGTTGTTTGTGCATCTCCCCGCGTAATTCGTCATCCGCGAGGAATGGTTGTCGGTTCATTGTTGAAAAGACCAAGTGAACGGCAACGTTTGCGAGCGATTGTGGCATGACGAGACCCTCGGCATTGGCACGGTTGACATAACGCCTTCGGCGTAATTGATAAATGATTACCCACTTACCCAGGGTAGCCACGGCTGACGCCGAGGCAACCCTGGGCTGAATAACGTAACGCCTTTGGCGTACACTGCGAATTCAACCGCGAGGGTATGTTCCAGGTGAAGCATAGGACGCAAACCTAGTCATCATCCGCCCGCAGCACCGAGACAAATGCCTTCTGCGGGATGTTCACACTGCCGAACTGCTTCATCTTCGCCTTGCCTTTCTTCTGCTTCTCCAGCAGCTTTTTCTTACGTGTTACATCGCCGCCGTAGAGTTTCTCGGTGACATCCTTCCGGTAGGGTGCGACGGTGGTTCGTGCGATGATCTCGCCACCGATCGCGCCCTGGATCGGAATCTTGAATTGATGGCGAGGAATTTCCTTTGCCAGCTGTTCGCAGTAGTGCAAAGCGCGGGAGCGTGCTTTGTCGCGATGCACGAGGTACGAAAGCGTATCGACAGGCTCTTTGTTGACCAGGATGTCGACTTTCACAATGTCGGTCGTACGATACTCGATCGGCTCGTAATCGAACGATCCGTAGCCCCGGGTGAGCATTTTTAGCTTGCCGTAGAAGTCGAACAGTACCTCTCCGAGCGGCATGATGCTGGTGACTTCCAGCCGCTTGGCGGACAGGTAGTCCATCGTTTGACTCTCCGAACGATGCTCGCGGCACAATTCCATCACCCCGCCAACATACTCCTCGGGAGTGAGAATCGAAGCCTTAATATACGGCTCGCTGGCAGACTCGATGGACATCGGATCGGGCCAGTAGCTGGGGTTATCCACGTCGATCTCTGAACCATCTCTCAATGTCAGCTTGTACTTTACCGACGGAGCGGAGATCACCAGGCCGATATCGAACTCTCGCTGTAAGCGTTCTTGAATGACATCCAGGTGCAACAGGCCCAGAAACCCGCAGCGGAATCCAAAACCAAGTGCCGCCGAGCTATCTTTCTCAAAAGTCAGGGCCGCGTCATTGATCGCGAGTTTTTCCAGAGCCTTCGTGAGTTCCTCGTACTCGCCTGTATCCATCGGATAGATAGACGAGAACACCACCTGCCGGGCTGGCTGATAGCCGGGGATTGGCTCGTCCGCTGGCCGATCCAGTAGTGTGATCGTATCGCCTATTTCAATATCCTGCACACTCTTCACTCCAGCGACAATGTAGCCCACTTCGCCGGCGCTGAGTTGCTTGCGGGGATTGAGTTGGAACTGGTTGTAGCCAACTTCATCTACCTTGAAGTCGCGATCCGCATGCATGAAGTGAATCATATCGCGCGGTTTGAGGGTCCCCTCCATCACGCGGCATTGCAGTATCACGCCCCGAAACTTGTCGAAGTGCGCATCAAACACTAGCGCCTTCAAAGGCGCGCTGGGATCGCCCTGGGGAGGGGGCAGCTTCTCGACAATGCCCTGCAACACGGCTTCAATATTGATGCCGTTCTTCGCTGAAATCGGGATCGCGGCGAACGGGTCGAGTCCCAATTCCGCGTCAATCGCTTCCTGGGCCCGCTCGATGTCGGCCGACGGCAAATCGATCTTATTGATGATCGGCAGCAGTTCCAAATCGTGTTCCAAGGCCATATACAAATTGGCCACCGTCTGCGCTTCCACGCCCTGGGACGCATCAACAATGATCAACGCGCCTTCGCACGCCATCAGAGATCGCCGCACTTCATGCGAAAAATCCACATGGCCAGGCGTGTCAATGAGATTTAGCAGGTAGTCTTTGCCATCCGGACCGCAATAATTCAGCGTGATCGTATTGCTCTTGATCGTGATGCCGCGTTCGCGTTCGATATCCATCGAATCGAGCATCTGCTCATGCAGATCTCTCTGCGCAATGCCCCCGCAGGTTTGAATGAGCCTGTCCGCTAGAGTCGATTTGCCGTGGTCGATATGGGCAATAATACAGAAATTTCGGATGTGTTCCATAACTTAGTTTTAGCAGGAAACATCGCGTAGAATCAGGTGGCGGTGAGAAGATTATACGGCCACGCACTGAAAACCGCCCATCAGATTTGGCTATTCCCCTGTTTCGACGCGAACATTACCCGAGTCAAAACACTCTCAGCAAGATTCCCAAACCAATCGGCAGCAAGAGTGCGACCGTAGATGGCTCGGGTATAGCCAGACTTTGCCTCAAAGGGAGTGCCATCGAGACATTATTGCTGTGCTGCTTCCAGAGCAGAAGATCCTTTTCGTCCACAACGCCGTCAGCATTTCCGTCTGCTTCCAACGTGTTGAGTGGATAGAATCCCGTCGAACCATTTTGCCGTTGCCAGATCAAGAAATCCGCACCATCGGCGTCTCCATCGCCATCGAAGTCCCCTGGCGGATAGATGGAATCTAAGATTGCTTGAGCATCCTCGATTTCATAAGCCTTCAAATGCGCTGAGGCTTGATTCAGGAGCGATTGAGTCGTGGTGTTGCCGCTGAATTCCTTTCTTGCTCGGAATAGATCAAAGACGAGCTGCAACTCGGCCTCACCATAGGGAACTTCCGTAAACTCCTGAATTTGCATCAGGTAGGCAAAACCGGTCTCCACAGTGGGTTCAAAAATCGTCCCCTCGCCAAAATCATTGAACGTAGCAAGTTGGATGAAGTCCAGATCGTCACTGTACTGTCCCGCCAGTGCAAGCGTGTTGGCCAAAGTTTGTCCGTCGTCATGCGGAATCTCGAACGAAAAACCACCGAAGGCATCAAATCCAGGATACGCAACTCCGCCGACCGTCCCCAATCCAGGGGCCCGATTCTGATAAAAGCTCTCCAGTCGGGTCAAGTAATCGTCGGTCGCCTCATTCTCATAGATCCAAACATACTCTCCCGTAGCATTCGATCCCGCATCATTTTTTTCACCCCACAGTGGAAGCAGCTCGACGGGTTCTCCCGCCTGGGCCAAGATCGTGGTCCAGTTGGCAGGCTGCTGCTGGGTGATTGGGCCAAATACTGCCAACAGGGGGTCATCCCCTGCGCCGATGCGGATGTATTCAGGCTTGTTGAAATAGTTATCGCGAAGATAAGCGACGTTTGTCGCCACCTGACCTGTATTGGCAGCAAATCGATCTTCGAGAACAACGCCAAAATCCATCGCAAAATCGTCTGTCTTAGCAACGATAGCGTTGGAATTCTTGAGCAGACTGTTGATGTCGCCGTTCGTACCCTGGACGCCATACCAATCGATCAAGATCCCATCGACCCCTGCCATTTTCATCAGCAGCATATGATACTCGAGTACATCCGGATCGCTGGACTCGTAGGGACCAATCTTTGGATAGTATTTCGAAGCGATTTGCCGCTTGCCTTCGGCACTAATGTTGTTGGGATTGGTTGCTCCAAAACCAGTCCAGTGGCCTCCCCAGTTGTTGCCGGCACTTCCCCCCAAGCTTTGAGGCGTGTCAAACCATGGCATGTAGTGCATGTAGATTTTCTTCGAATTCGGACCTGGAGGTGGCGGCGGAGGAGGAGGCTCCTGGGCCTCGGTGATTTGGAACGCATTCAGATAGCCACTTCCACCATTGGCCCCTTGGAACCCAACATAGAGATTATTGTTCGCTTGAGGTGCCACCCCTTGAATCGTTACCACATTCGACTGGTTGTGCGACGCTCCAGATCCGACAAACAAGTTCGCGGAACTTACAGGGGTCGTGAACGTGTCATCGGTATAGATCGTGTATTTGGTGGTGTCATCGTTGTTGTATTTGTGCGAGCCAAAGAACGTCAGGTCGTAAGTCTTCGCTGGATCCAATTCTTGAATCTGAAAATTAGAGGAGACGTAATAGTCGTAAACCGCGTTTTGAACTCCCAAATTTCCTAGGGCTGCCGCATTGTAAACCGAGTCACTCGGACCATAAATATCCGTCGGGCCGGCTGGTCCGTTGTAGCTATCCGTTCCCGCCGCTGAACTGAAACCCAAGTCAACAGTGGTCGCATTGCCTTGGATGTCGAGCAAGTTGGGATATAGTGCTCCGGACCAAACGCTGTTCCAATAGTTTCCATTCACGTCGGGATTGGATACCGAGGCCCCCCGATAGCTATTGTCATTGCCAAGATCAATGAGAATCGTCTGCGCGCTTGCAGGGATTGAAATTGTGACCAACAGCAGCATCCCAAGCAACCAGGGAATACGCCCATGGATAGATCGTGTCACGTGCAACAATGTGTAAGTCATAAGTAGATTATTTCGTGCAATATCATCGACGTTGACGCGAGGCAGATTTCGGAGCGGAGTCCATGCTGATATCAAAAACATTGTCACCTTGCTGCACTTCGCACCGCAATCCTGAAGTCTTGGCACTGGCATACTTCGGATCAGAAATTCGTTTGCCAGAGGGTGTTCCCCCTGGAGTCTCGGAAGGAATAATCTGAGAAGCAGAGCAAGTGACTACATACTCACCAGGAGTAATTCCGCTCTGCGAGCCGGTAGAAAGCTTATAGATTCCATTCTCACCTACTACGCCCACTGCGGCAGCACCTGTTTTTGAAACGGGATGGAAGAATACCGTAGCGTGTACCCCGCTTCCACCTTGGAGAGGTTGGCCATCAACAGAAACCACGCCTGTCACTTGGGACAGATTGTTTCCGCAACCTGTCATCAGCAGGACAGTGACCATGAGCCCAAAGGTTCGCATATAGCTTCCAAATGCATCACAATTCACTTGAGAATATGACTGCTTTATTTTGTGGGCTAAGTCCGAGAACATCCAACTATTTCTCCTGTGTGTCCAACTGCTGCTTAGAAGTCTCTACTTGTTCAGTTGGAGAATCTAGCGAAGAATCAACAGCCTCAGCTTCCTTCTCAGACTCCTCCTGAGTCTCAGTTTCAGAAACCAGTTCCAGCAGAACTGCATTCTCCCCTGGTGTAACTGCAACACGTAAGCCGGAATCCGAACTGTTTGCATATCTGGCAGGAGTTACCCGTCGACCAACTGCTTGAGGGTTCTCCTCAGTAGCCTTCTGAATCTCGACCGCAGAGACCGTTACCAGATACACCCCAGGTGCGACAGTGGTAGAACTTCCCGCAGTGAGCTGAAATCTACCCTTAGGGTCGATCATCCCATTGAGCGTGGGGCCTTGCCGGCTGGCGGGCTGGAATACAACCGTTCCATGAACATTCTCATCGAGGTTCAGGGGCTTGCCATCCAAGGTGACTTTTCCAGTAATCTCAGTCCCCTGCGGACTACCACAACCAAGAAACAAACACAACGAGAAACAGAAGCAATGCCAGGTTCGTATCGTCTGCCATGATTTGGAATCACACTCTTGCACAGATCGCCTCCTCAGAACCCATATTAAAGACCCGTGCCCACGACCTCACTGCCGTTTCTCGTGCAGCTTGTGCGGTACAGTTCGTTATTCGTGTCTTCGGAAACAAACCTCACCGAACCATCGGCCAGTGCAAACTGAAGCCCACCAGGATGTCGACTGCGGAACCCTTGCTGATCCCACCAGGCATTGATATCCAATACCGAGGGATCAAAGCCAATCAAATTATTTGGTGGTATATTACAACTGCACCAACTGCTGTTCGAATAGTATGCAGCCGAATGGCGATTGTATTCAGGTAAGTCCTCGCCAATCATAAATGTATTGCTCGTACCATCAACGACATCCTTAAGCTTGACAGGACTTTGGAAGCTATGACGGAAGAATATGCCGCGACAGCGTGTATCGGCATGGCAATCTGTATCATCCAGCTGAAATCCCGTCAGCGAGACATCGCCTTGATAATTTCCGCTGGGATAGTCCGAGGCATCGTTGGAATAATTGGAACCCCAGGTCTTCCCCAGATAAGTGTCACCGAGAACTCCCTTATAATTTGTCACAGCGACAGTCGCTTTGGTCCATTGCCATTGGTCATCTCGAATCCTCGGACTGCCATCGGAAGGACAGGACAGCAGTGGCAGTTCTGTTACCATCAATTCTGGAACAGAGATTCCATTCTTCGTAGAAAACATACCCATGTTGGGTTGAGACCTATTAGGAGCAAAGTCCGCACGGAATTGTCCCTCGTAGGCGCCACCTTGCTTAAATCGATCGTATAACGGCTGCTGCTCGAGTTGGGGAAGAATTTCGACGGTCCAACCCACTGCTGATTGAGTTACACCTGATGGAGACTCATTGGGCCAGGCGGCTCCATAATTCAACGGAAAGTGCTTTCTGACGTCATGATGATTGAGCACACCTAGGGCAACGTTTTTCAAATTATTGCTGCAACTAATCCGTCTGGCAGCCTCGCGAGCAGCCTGAACCGCGGGAAGCAGCAAGGCCACAAGCACACCTATGATTGCAATCACCACCAAGAGCTCAACGAGTGTGAACCCCTGATTTCCAGACAACTTCGAGTGGCGACGATTCTGAATCCAAGCTGTCGCGCGGCACTTGCGAGGGCTGAATGATTTCAAGGTATTCTCCATTTTGATTCACTCAGAAGCGGACTGAGATATTATTAAAAAGTCGCACACCGCCTCAATCGTCCGGCGGTGTACGACGCTGCCCCATCAATTGATTGATTTGGAAGGCCTACGAAAACCGAGAGTACCGACACTCGCTAGAAGCGCCAACAAAATTGCCCCTGGCTCAGGCACGGCACCAAGGGTTGCCAATGGCCCTGGGCCGTAGTTGGATTGCCAATCCGTAAGACTCCCTACATTGGAGTCACGCTGCCATAGCAGAAAGTCATGACCATCGACGTCACCATCTTCGTCGAAGTCACCAGGAGTAATCGACGACTGGATGAGGTTCAGGTTATTCCACTCTAAGGTATATGCCCCCATTGTGCCGAAACTGCTAGGGTCTAACTGCATGTGCATAGAAACCAACATGTCCAAATCGAGGCCTGGCGTTGTCCCAGGAGCGCTAATCCATGTCGGCGAAGCGAGCAATTGCGTAAGGACATGATTTCCCAGTGTTTGCCCGAACCATGCATAATTATAGTAAGAACCATCTGCATCAACAAAACTAATAATCGGACCCAGAAGGCCGTCGGCTTCGGGGGGGCCGTAGATGGTGATGTCCAACTGAACATGGGTATTTCCAGCCCCTTGAATACCAAAGCCACTTATGTCCGTATAGTTGCTGCCGTAGCCTGTGGCAGTCACCGTGTAGAAATCTGGGCCTGATATAAGTATCGCACTGGGTTCATTCCACGAAGCGTAGGACTCATTCTCAAAGAAGGTATTGAAATCTGTGACCAACGTCTGTGCGTTGGTTTCTGAGACGAATGTCATTGTAGCAATGAGCGCCAAAGCCACTGCTGAGTGTTTCACTTTTCTGTTCATTGTAGTCGCTTTCCCTCTTTATGATTTCAAACACATTGACGATCAAATCAAGAATCAATGCGAACCGAATAGTTTTTGAACTGAAGGTCTATCCGACCCTTCGTATAGGAATAGTATTCACCATGCACTGCTGGACAACCCAGCAGTGCATGGCATTTAGCTTTCCTGAAAGTCTCGCTTAACGACGCCGAACTCCCATTAACAGACCAATACTGCTGGCAAGCAGTAATATTGAGCTTGGCTCAGGAATCGTGTTGATAAGCCTGAGATTCTCCCATTTAACCGTGTAAGCACCTGAAGTACCAAACCCACCCGGATCAAGCTCCATATGCATATGAGTCAGCGTATTAAGGTTCAGGTCAGGTTGAACGTCCATGGTTAGCACATGGCTTCCTAGAGTTTGTCCATACCAATTGAAGTGCTGATTCGTTCCATCATCATCGATGAGCTGGACAAGTGGGCCCAATTGACCATCTGCGGCTGGAGGTCCTTCAAGCGTGACCGTTAGCTCAAGTTTATTATTTCCAGCACCAACAATGCCAAGGCCTCCGATGTACTTGTAATTACTACCGTAACCCGTCGCCGTGATGTCGTAGCTATTTGGACCCGACACAATGGTCGATGAAGGCAACGCCCAGGACGGATACAAGGCGTCGGAGACAAAGTTATTAAAATCTGTGATAAGGGTGTCAGCCTTTACCTGCCCACTAGTACCAACCACGGCGCCCAGCGCCGCAGCGAAAGCCGCACAAAACATCATTTTTCTCATCATCGTTTCTCCCATCATTAGCTAGATTTCTACCCAATCAAACAAAGTTTCGATTAAGAAACATGCCAGACACGCACGCGCCTAAGTAAAGCATTTTCTTTATCTTGCGTTTCCGTACTTGATCTAAGCGGTATCCAATAAACTGCCACCACCCGCCCCGCACTCGGTTGGATTTCTAGTAAGAACATTCCGAAAACTACTCGCTCTCGACAGCGATCACTGAGATGAGAGGCCGCAAAAACTACAACTAAGATGTGCATCTTCATTGAAGAACAGCGGCAGACTTCACTCTTTGATCCGACTACTGCGACAAGGCATAAGTGTCTCCGAAAAGGCCTGACTTTTTCAAAGTGCGAAAATGCCGAGGAAAAGCAAGATTTATGTTATAGCATTATTGCACCTTGTAGCGTTTATGCTATACTGCGTTTTAGGGCTTGTCAATAAAAAAAGGGTTGATTTTTCAAACGAACCCGTTGACCCCGTAAAGGAGGCGATTTCCTAGCGATTTGTCGACGAAGTTCGCTATTACTTTTTCTCCGGATATCTGGAACGACTCATGAAACTGAGACTATTGCTCGTCTCCTGAAACTCAATATGCCGCCAATAGCAAAGTTCACCGAAGTAATGACTGTCATCGAGCGAAGAATTCGCGAGGGTGACTACTTACTTGATAGCATCCCTGGTGAACGCAAGATTGCAGAAGAGACCGGTGTCAGCTACATGACAGCCCGACGAGCGGTGCTGAAGCTGATCGATAACAAAGTTCTCATCCGCGACACTTCGGGAAGTCTCGGTATCCATCCCTCGTACGTTAAGCGCGCGAAGCCTGCCGAGGTCGTGCTACTATATCCGGCTTATCCTTCGACCTACCTCACTCAATTGCGTGGACTGGTATCCGACTTCGCCGAGAAACGCGGTATTCGACTCCGACCGGCGCAATTTGTCCACTGGGATGAGAAGACGGTGCTCGAAGCCGCTGCGCAAGCTCGCGGGACCTTTGTCATTCCGCACGGACCTGGAATGCCTGCCAGACTCATTGAAGCATTTCGAGAAAACAAAGTCGTGATTCTCGATGGCGATTTCTCTTCCGAAGGCCTGCCTTCTATTCGACTTTTCTCCGACTCTTGTGTTGAAGAAGTACTCGAGCACCTCTATCGGCTCGGCCATAGGCATATCGATTGCGTAAACACGCAGAATCGCAATCCAGAAATTGAACGTCGCATTGATATTTGGCAGTGTTGGCTTAAGGAGCGTCGTCTCAAAGGTCAGCTCTGGGACAAACCGGCTGCTGAATTCACGGATCCAACCATCGTTTCTTATAACTTGGCGGCCAGACTGGTCGATGAACAAAAGGTGAAGTCCACGGCGATGATATGTACGACATGCCCTGCTGCCATCGGCATGATGCGGGCTTGCTGGGAGCGAGATATTCGCGTGGGGAAAGATCTCTCTATCTGCTCGGTTAACATCGAGCCCCCTGCCGAATTCTTTTGCCCCTCGATTACAGGTTTGAAGCTACCCGATCTATCTGATGTCTTGGAAAAATGTGTCAATTGGATGTTCAGCACCAAGTCGTATCATGGCTCTCATTTGCTTGAGCCGAACGAACCGGCCCTCTTCGAAGGGGAATCGACTGCAAAACCTATTCGAAGAAGCTCCTCGCGATTAGTAGAACTAGGATAATCACCTCCAATCGAGATCCCGGCGAACCAACTTCCTTTCTTGCTTCCCATTACAAATTCCTTCTCGACTACCAGTCTGTAGCTCTCATGAATAATCGTTCTCAACTTTTAGCAACTTTTCTTTCACTTGGTTCTATCCTTGCTTGCCTGTCACCAGGCGTAGCCCAGGAAGTTCGAGTCCAATCTCCTCATGGAAATCTTGAGCTTGTATTCAACTTGCGCGAGGGGGTGCCCACATATACTATGCAGAGGCAGGGAAAAGATATTATCGGTGAGTCCCAACTGGGAGTCGCCTTAGCAAACGGCATCGACCTTGATAAAGATTTTGAAATCGCTTCGACCAGCCAAACCCCCCATGAAGAAACATGGATACAGCCCTGGGGAGAACAGCGGCAGATACTCAACGCCTATAACGAGCTTCAAATAAATTTGCGTCAACAAGGCGCCCAGGCACGAGAAATGGCAATTGTCTTCCGGCTCTTCGAGGATGGTGTTGGCTTCCGCTACGAATGGCCAGAGCAACTCAACTTACCCTCATTGGTCATCATGGATGAACGCACCGAGTTCAATCTGATCGATGATTGCTCGGCTTGGTGGATTCCTGCTTACGATAAAGAACGCTACGAATACCTCTATCAGAATACGTCGGTCAGTAAGATCGAAAAAGTCCACACTCCCTTGACGATGTCCACCCCGGACGGCATTTACCTCAGCATCCACGAAGCAGCGCTGGTCGACTACGCCAGCATGACCCTTGCCCGAGAGGGTGATCATAAGCTCAAAGCTGATCTGGTTCCTTGGTCTGATGGCACGAAGGTGAAAGCGACGCTGCCTCATGTCTCACCTTGGCGTACGATTCAAGTAGCTGACAACGCTGGCGATCTGATTACTTCCTACTTAAATCTCAATTTGAACGAACCCTCAAAGATCAAGGACACGAGCTGGATCAAACCAGGCAAGTATGTCGGCATATGGTGGGAATTGCACTTGGGCCGGACGACCTGGGGGTCTGGAGAACACCACGGCGCCACGACGCAGAACGTCAAACGCTACATCGATTTCGCCGCGCAAAATGGCTTTAATGGCGTCTTGGTCGAGGGTTGGAATCAAGGCTGGGACGGCGATTGGATAACTAACGGTGACCAATTCAGTTTTACCAAACCCTATCCGGACTTTAATATTGAAGAACTCGCCAACTACGCTAAATCAAAAAACGTCTCTCTTATCGGCCACCATGAAACGGGTGGTGCGGTACTCAACTACGAGAGTCAGCTACAGGACGCCATGGATTTGTATCAGAAATACGGTTACGCAGGTGTGAAAACAGGTTACGTCAACTACGGCCAAAACATCAAGCGAATCGATGAGAATGGTGTCGAGTGTCGGGAATGGCATCATGGGCAGTTCATGGTGAATCATTATCAACGAGTGCTCGAAGAAGCTGCCCGCCACAAGCTCATGCTCGACGTGCACGAACCGATCAAAGAAACCGGATTGCGTCGGACCTATCCAAATATGATGACCCGCGAAGGAGCCCGTGGCCAGGAATACGATGCCTGGAGCGCCGACGGCGGAAATCCCCCCAATCATACGACCATCCTGCCGTTCACCAGACTTCTGGCCGGTCCCATGGATTACACCCCCGGCATCTTCGATTTGCTCTATGAAGAAGCCCGCCCAGACAATCGCGTGAACGGCACCCTGGCAAAGCAACTTGCCCTCTACGTCGTAATCTACAGTCCATTGCAGATGGTTGCCGATGTCCCCGAAAACTATGAGCCCTATCAAGATGCCTTTCAATTCATCGTCGATGTGCCAACCGATTGGGAAGAGACCCGCGTTCTCAACGGCGCCATCGGCGACTTCATCACAATCGCACGCAAAGAGCGCGGCGGCCAGGATTGGTTTCTGGGCGCCATAACCGATGAGGCTGATCGCACTCTGGAAGTGCCGCTCGCATTCCTTGATCGAAATCGCACCTATCTGGCCACGATCTACCGCGATGCGGACGATGCCGACTGGCAAACTGAGCCCACGAAATACACCATCGATCGCGTTGAGGTAACCTCTCAGACGGTCCTTCCATTAAGACTAGCCGCCGGTGGCGGACAGGCGATCTCCTTTCAACCGCAGGATGCCCAGAGGATCTCACAGCAACGTGCAGCCGCTGTCCCGAAGAAGTAGGTACATGATGAATTTCCAATTTCCAAGGTTCAATAACCAAACGAGTTAGACTTGAGCCCTCAACTGCTCGTTGGTCATTGGACATTGCTCATTACACATTCGTCATTTCCTCCGCCTACCTGTTCCTATTCACCCTCGAAAGAGTAAACTGGAGAAGGTCATGCGAGAGAAATGGAGGCACTCTTTTCAACCCTTTGGGAATGCCTCTGCTTTTCTTGAGTAGGGATCTTCCGAGTCTTTCGTCGTAGAGCACGGCACCTTGTCTCAGTACTATCTCAATTCCGCCGACTACCTCATTATCGGCGCATACCTCTTAGGTCTGATCCTTCTCGGATTCCTTCTGAAGCAAAAAGCCTCACTCAGCCTGGAAGACTATCTCCTCGGCGGTCGCTCACTTCCTTGGTGGATGCTCGGCATCTCGGGGACCTCGCAGTACATGGACGTGGCCGGTTCGATGATTATCGTTTCCTTTCTCTACATGCTCGGCCCACGCGGGCTGTTCATCGAGTTTCGCGGCGGTGCTTCCTTGCTGTTAGTCATCATGATGCTCTGGACCGGCAAATGGCATCGACGTTCAGGCTGCCTCACTGGAGCTGAATGGATGATCTATCGATTCGGCAACGATGCCGGCGGACAATTTGCTCAATTTGCCAAAGCCCTCTCGGGAATCCTCACGACCCTCGGCATGCTCACCTATCTGGCCAAGGGAACCGGCATCTTTCTCTCCACCATGCTCCCCTTCTCGCCCATGAATTGTGCGCTGGGAATGTTCGCCGTCGCCACCTGCTATACCATGCTTTCCGGCTTCTATGGAGTGGTTTTCACCGACGTGCTGCAATTCATCATCATTGGAATAGCAGCAGCCTTGCTGGTGGTGCTTTCTTGGGAAAAAATCCCTGACATCCACAGCCTCGCGACCATGGCAGAAACGGTTACGCACAACGAGCATTGGACCGAAGCCGTCCCCCGACTCCAAACTCACATGCCCCCCGGATACGAGCGCTACGAATCACTGCTGCTCTTCGCCACGATCTACTTGTTCCGCAATCTGATCTTCGGGCTTGGTTGCGGGGACGACCCCAAATACTTCGGAGCCCGGAGCGATGCCGATTGCTCCAAACTCTCGCTGCTTTGGACCAGCTTACTTTCAATTCGATGGCCCGCGCTAATGGCGATCGCGGTACTCGGCATCACACTGGTCAACACACTGATCCCCGATACCTCGACTCTTCCCCAAGTCGTCGATCTGATCCAGCAACATGCCCCCACGAGCGATGAAAATTGGGACAGCACACTCTCCACAATTGTCCACGATCAGGCATCGCAACCACCTCAGCTACTCGCCGGCTTGGAGGCCCAACTGGGAACCGATTGGCCCAACAAGCTTCTACTCATCAATTCCTATGGAACCGTGAATTCCGAGCGGATCATGCCGGCCGTATTTCTCGCCTACATTCCCATCGGCTTGCGGGGCTTGATGATCGTTGCACTGATTGCCGCCTCGATGTCGACCTTCGACTCGTGGGTCAACCTCTCCTCGGGTTTCTTCGTCCGCGACATCTACCAAAAACACCTTCGGCCATCAGCCAAGATGCCCGAACTGATCCTCGCCACTTGGATTTTTATCGCGACTCTGGTGACAGCGGGGCTCTTCTGTGCTTTTTATGTCAGCAACATCAACGACATCTGGGTCTGGATCATCATGAGCCTCGGGGGTGGCCTCATGGTGCCACTCCTGTTGCGTTTCTACTGGTGGCGATTTAACGGCACCGGCTTCGCCATCGGATGCATCGTAGGCATGTTGGCGGCAATTGCTCAAAGGGTCTTCACGCCTTGGATCGGTGAGTCGTACCGCTTCCTCACCACCGAACCGTGGTCCCTGGTCTCCTTGGGACTCATCGGCCTAGTGGCGTCGGTCGTCGGCTCTTTGCTAACTAAACCGACCCCCGAACCCGTATTACGCAACTTCTATCTGACAACACTCCCCTTCGGCTTCTGGTCAAAATACAAGAACGAACTCCCCAACTCCCTCCGCGAGCGAGTTACCACAGAACACCGCCGCGAAATAACCGCGATCCCCTTTGCCCTCACCTATCAAGTGATGATCTTCCTGGCACCCATGCTTTTTTTAATTCACAACAACGATGCTGCACTGATCTGCACCCTGGCAGCAATCCTGGCCCTGGCCGGTCTCTACTGGATCTGGCTCCGCCACATCCACCGCTCCGACGAAAACGTCCTCGCCGCGCGAGACTTTCTCCATCACAAAGAATAACCCACCCTGTCCCCTGCCCCCCCCTTCTCCCTTGCATCTTTGCCCTGATGCGCTATCCTCAACTGTTGTGCCTTGAAAAATTTACGGAGAAAATCTCATGCCCCTGCAACGCTTGAGTTATATCATCGGTCTACTTTGTATTGCCTGCTTGCGCTGCCAATCGGTTTCCGCCGATGATTGGCCACAATGGCTGGGGCCGGATCGAGACGGTGTCTGGCGCGAATCGGGGATCCTGCGAGAGTTTCCTGCCGAGGGTCCGCCCGTGCTGTGGCGGACCCCCATCGGCAGCGGTTACTCGGGACCGGCTGTGGTGGGCGATCGGGTTTACATCACCGATCGGCAGCTGAACGCGGGACAGCAGAATTCCGACAATGCCTTCGATCGCTCCCCCACCGCCGGCAGCGAACGGGTGCTCTGCCTCGACGCGACGGACGGCTCGATCAACTGGAACCATGAGTATCCGTGCGAATATTCCATCAGCTACGCCGCGGGACCGCGCACCTCGCCACTCGTCGCCGAAGGCAAAGTCTACACGCTCGGTGCCGAGGGCAATCTCCTCTGCCTCGATGCCGACACCGGCAAGCCGATCTGGTCGCGCGACTTGAAACAAGACTACGACATGCCCGCCCCCGTGTGGGGGTTTGCCGGGCATCCGCTCTTGGACGGTGATCGGCTCATTTGCCTGGTGGGGGGGAAGGGGAGTGTCGCGGTGGCTTTCAATAAGGACACGGGCGAGGAAATCTGGCGCTCGCTCTCCGCGGCCGAGCCGGGTTACTGCCCCCCGATGATCTACAAACTCGGCGGTCGTCGGCAACTAGTAATTTGGCACCCTCAGGCGGTCAACGGCCTCGATCCAGTGTCGGGCGAAGTCCTCTGGTCGATCCCTTTTGACGTGAAGGCGGGCATGACGATTGCGACGCCCCGCAAGGCGGGAGAGCGGCTATTCGTCTCGGCTTTTTACGATGGGCCGATGCTGCTGGGGTTTGAGAATTCTGAGTCCGTACCCGAACTTCTCTGGCGCGGCGACAGCCACAGTGAGCGCAACACCGACAAGCTCCACACGGTCATGAGCACTCCCTTTATCGAGGATGGCCACATCTACGGCGTAGACAGTTACGGCCAGCTTCGTTGCCTCGAACTCGAAACTGGCAAACGGAAATGGGAAGACCTCCGCGCCACCGGCTCGACGGGCGACCTCCACAGCCGAACCGACCGCTGGGCGAATGCGTTTCTCATCAAACACGAGGACCGTTTTTTCCTAGCTAACGAAAAAGGGGATCTGATCATCGCCCAGCTCACACCTGCAGGCTATGAGGAAACAAGCCGCGCCCACCTCATCGAACCAGACAACATGATGGCCGGTCGCCCGGTCGTCTGGTCCCACCCGGCATTCGCCAACCGGTGCGTCTATCTCCGCAACGACCAAGAAATCATCTGCGTCGACTTGGCCCAGTAACACGAGCAGATCGCCATTCGACTAAGTCCCTCTCCCTACTATTCACACCTGTTTTCTGACTAGTGCCTCGCAACCAGCGTCTAGCGGCTAACTCTAATCATTAACAATTCTCCCTCCCGCCGGTCATTCCCGCGCATGCGGGAACCCAGGTCTTCAACCACTCCCCACCTGCCGCTAACCGCCGTTTCTCCCCCCCCTTCTACCAGGTTGCCACGGATCGGCTGCAGTCGCTATATTGCGCGTGCTGAGTCATACATGTTGGAGTGGATTGATGCGCGGGAAGTAGTCCGCAGGAGGAGTCTCGACGATGCCTCGGAGTCGAACAAGTCACGTGACGCCTGCCGCAGCGACGTTCGCTAGATGCTAGTAAGAAGTGGTTCGTAACAGGTTGGCAAAGTTGCGCTGGCGAATCACCCGCCACTCAACTCTCCTCCCCATCCACCAGCCTCCCCGAACAGATTTACGCCTCGCAACTCGCGACTACTCTGGCCCACATTTCTTATTAGCAATTGGCCACTCGATTTCGGATAATGCGAAAGCCAGCCGTTACGCGAGTTCCTTGAAAACCTAAAACTTGCGAACCCAGTCAGCGGCGCGGCCGGCCGAGTTATCGAAGGGTTTTGTTTTTAAAAACTCCGGTGATCTGACGACGAGATATACTACGTAAGCCTTGACTTACTAACGAGTTGAAGCAATTCAGACCGGCGGAAAGTGAGGGGGTTTTTTAATAAAAAAAAACGTTTTCACCAAAATAAAACCCCCTCAAACAGGGGGGAGGTGAGGAATTGTTAGTGGTTAGTTGAAGGTGGATGGTGGCGCCGTGCTCCCGCAAGTCTGTTCCTCGCTCATATTCTTCTCCCCTCCTCAGCGCACTCTGTGAACTCGGTGGCAAAAAATCTTCCCCCAGCTACAAGAGATGTTAATCATTCGTCGTAACCCATTCAAACCAGATTACTCGGTCCCGGAACTCCCGTCGGAATGACACAGAAACTCCCCAGCCCTTGATCCAAATCCCATTCTCTCCCCTCTGCGTCTCCGCGGTGAAAATCTTCCTCCAGTCCCTTCATCTCTGACTTACGCCTAGCAACTAGCGTCTCGCGCCTATTTCCCAGGTGGCCAAAAATAGTCTCTAAACACTGCACCCCGTTTCCTTATAATGAAGCTCATCGCAAGGCACAGGTTTTCCTTTTGTCCAATGAGCTGAGAAGTTCGCACCGCTTCAGATGCAGCGGACCAATCGACGGTTCAATGTTGGCCACGGGATTATTGGTGCTGAGTGATTGTCTTCGTTGTCTTGCGCTTGGGGCGCCCCATTTTTAATCTCATGCCGTTCCATGATCTCCGATATCCACAAAAACACGAATAGTCGCGAAAAGAACTCGAACAGCCCGACAGTAGGTCTTCTTCTTTTTGTGCATTCTTGTGTTTTTCCTGGCCATCAACTCCCCTCTCTGTTCCCGCCTGTTCAATCTCCCAAACCTCCCTGAAAAATGTCAGGCGGGGGGTCTCTCTCTGCGTTACTATTCTTCTGATCACTTACGTTTCCGGCTCGCCAGTTCTCTTTCCCCAGACCAAAGCCCCCAATTCCCAGTGCCCCACACTTCAACATTCCTTCTGCCCCTGCTACGATTAGACCCACATCCATTCCAATCCCTATTTTAGAGAACTCATCCCCCGTGTCGCTCCGCAACCTGCTTTACTTCGTGGCTATTACTTTGCTCTCGTACGTCTGCTACGTGCGGGCCGAGCAGAATCCCTATGCCCGCTATGTGGCGGCCAGTTACTCGGTAATCGACCGTTGGTCGTTGGTCTCCCCCCCTGACCAGGAACTTTTCGATGGGGCCATGAATGGCATGATCGAGGTCCTGAATAAACGAGGGGACGAGCACTCGATGTTCGTCGACCAATTGGAACGAGACAATTTCCAGGAGGATTTAATCCAGGAATTTGGTGGTATCGGTGTCCGCATTCTGCAACTGGGGGATCCTCCTCAGCTCACAGTGATCGGCCCTCCCGAGCCTGGCTCCCCCGCCTTCAGCGCCGATATCCGTGCCGGGGACCGCATCGTCGCCATCGACGGCCAGCCAACCGACGAAATGAAGATGCGCGATGTCTTGCGATTGGTCCGCGGTGCGATTGGCAGCCCGGTTACCCTTTCGGTAATTCATCCCGGCGAAAAGGACCCGACGGATGTCAAAATCGTGCGAGCGGTGATTACGGTTGAATCCGTTTTCGGTGACCTGCGCGATGAGCAGAATAAATGGCAATTCCTTGTCCCTGGTGATAATCGCATTGGCTACGTGCGAATCGCCAAGTTCGGTGACAAGACCCTCGACGAGTTTACCGACGTGTTGGCAGAGTTGAATTCCGCTGGGATTAAGGCGCTCATCCTTGATGTCCGCGACAACTATGGCGGCACTCTCGACGCGGCGGTCGGCATCAGTGATCTCTTTCTGCGTGCCGGGCAACCAATCGTCACAACCCGCGATCGCGACGGCGAGATCCGCGACCGTTTTGTGTCTACCGGTCGCGGCGGCTATCACGATCTCCCTCTCGCTGTGCTTATCAATCACAATAGTGCCAGTGCAAGTGAAATTCTTGCCGCGTGTTTGCAGGACTACAACCGGGCTGTCATCATCGGCGAGCGTTCTTACGGCAAAGGTACCGTCCAGCGCATCATGCAGATCGAATCTGGCCGCAGCCTGTTAAAGCTAACCTCAGCCACCTACTGGCGACCGAGCGGACAGAACATCCATCGCATGGCTGATGCAAAGGAGTCCGACTCCTGGGGCGTCAAACCGGATGCCGAATTTGAGGTGTTGATGGATGAAGACCAATATCTAACTTGGCGCAAATACCGTTATCGCCGCGATCTGCTCGGCGAGCATCAAGATGGCCCGCTAGCCATTCAGTTCGACGAGCAAGACGGCAAGATTCCTGAGCAGTTCACTGACGAAGCACTCGATCTGGCCGTCGGCTATCTGGAGTCGCAACTAAACAAAAAACAGTAAGAATTACCTAATCCGCAAGGATTCTATTTAGTTACAGAGGAATTGAAAGTTCTTCCTCATTTCGTGGTGAAAGGACGGTTCTTCCCATCGCTAGCAGATCGCACTAAGTGACTGTCAGACAATAGTTTGTCATCTCTCGGCTTCAAATCCCACGTCTGCCAGAGCAGTTTGGCACGGGGTCTGCATTGTACGATCCCAGAAGAGTGACGGGAGGCAAAGGAGCTGACCTCACTCGGGCGAATCTGTTCCGCCACAAGGCTAAGGGATTTTCGGCTTGGGCAACACAACGCCTCTTTTCAAGGGCTCTCGTTTTATCATCAAATTGGGCACATCTTGCCCACAAGGGGAAAAGGAACTGACATGGTTGCTCCAAGGAAGATTCGCCGCGTTTTTTGCACAGTTGTCCGGGTACCAGATGCCGACGAAAGCATCATGGTTTCCAATAATCGAATTCAGCATCGTCCCAGCGACCGCCTACCGTGGTCGGATCCTACTATCGCCCGTTTGGTTGCCAACTTGCAGGACGAAGTCCGCGGGGAACGACGCATTGCCAAGATCGAACGACACACCTCGAACTGGCAAATCGAGAACTCAGCCGTGGCAGAGTTAGAACCCACTAATCCCGACTTAGATCAGGATTTCGATTGGCGTGATGAGCCCCGCTGGAACTGGCCAGATCGTTCGTAGGCATCCAAATCTTCAATCTCTCTACGATAGGAATCGGCAATGCTCACTTATCTAGGCTGTTGTCTAGCCTTGCTCGTAGCAAGACGATTAAGTCCCCGCAGGCCGCTGCTGCTCAAGCGTCTGCGCGGAGAACGCTACGCAATTCAGCCACCACAAAGAACGAACCCGTAATGCATACCAGCTGGTCCACCCGCGCTCCTTTGCGGGCCAGTTGCCACGCGTCTACGGGCATAGGGCATTCGATGACAGTCCTATCCACAAGCTTTTGACGAACCAATTCTGCCTGGACGATCTTTCCCAACTTCTCTGTGGCTACAGCGCGGGGGTTGTCTTGATACTGAGTGACGATAACGCGGTCAAAGTGCGGCACCAACACGCGGACGATCCCACTGACATCCTTGTCGCGGGTGGCAGCCAGTACCAGCGTCCTGTGCGTACACGAGAAACTGGTTGCCAGCACTTCGACCAGTGCCTCAACGGCAGCCACATTGTGGGCCACGTCAAGCACCACCGCTGGCCTGCGACGAATCAATTCAATACGACCCGGCAGGGTGAGTTCCGTAAAGGTTTGGCAAATCGCATCGCTCGAAATCCGCCAGCCCTGCTTGCGTAGTTGCGCAACCGTAGCGATCGCCAACGCTGCATTGGCCGCCTGATGAGTACCTAGCATGCGGAGCGGGATATCTGTCAAACTCACATCCTCACTTCCCAGGTCTCCTTCAAAATCTAAGCTTCCCAAGCGATCGTGCTTGTCAAACTTATAAGGCGGGTGATAGGTGAATTGAAAATCGCGCCCGGCTTCGATCATCCGTGAACCATGTTGTCTGGCAATTTCAGCAATCACCTGCCTTGGTCCAGGTTCCATGGGTCCGCAAAGAACTGGTACTCCCGGCTTGATTATGCCCGCCTTCTCCGCAGCAATCTCTTCGACAGTTGAACCGAGCTGCTTCGTATGATCGAGGCTGATGCTGGTAATCACTGTGACGGCTGGCTGACACACATTCGTCGAATCAAGTCGACCTCCCAATCCTACTTCCAAGACGGCGATGTCCACCTTCTCCTCGGAAAAATGCATCAGAGCGATAGCGGTGGCCAGCTCAAAATAGGTGAGTCCAAGTGAACCCTCGGCAGCCGCTTCGCGATCCATCTCCTCGACGATCGGCCGAAGTTTCTCGACGAGGGCGAAGAGTTGCTCGCCAGGGCAGGGGACAGCGTTTACTTGAAAGCGTTCCTCGATTGCCTCCAGGTGCGGAGAGCTGAACAGACCAGTCTTGTAACCTGCCGCTTGCAGGATTCCTGCTACCATTGTGCTGGTTGAACCTTTTCCTTTCGTCCCAGCCACATGTACGATCGGCATACCCGCATCCGGATTGCCCAACCGGGTAAGCAACTGCCGCATGCGGTCGAGCTTCATGTGCCGCTTGTTGTAGGGCAAGTTGGCGGCCCGTTCGTAGTTGATGCGTCCCAGCAAGAACTCGCTGGCCCGCTCCCGTAAGGAGGGAGGCTGGTCAGTGATTTCTGCGTCAGTAGGTAGTAGGGTCATAGTTTCAGGTTAGTGACAAATCGGTGCATGCGGTGGAAGTAGATGGCACACCGAATCTTAGCCGTTTTGCGATTCCAGCCAAGCGGCATCCACCAAGTCTTTCGGACGGCCCGATGCCTTTTTATTGACCAATAGTTCTCGCCGGCCGATTACCGCCAAGTCAATTTCACCAAAGGACGTCTCAAGCCTGTTCTGCCACGCATCTGGAAATTCAACACCATCTATTGCTGTAAGAAGATCTATTCGAAATGGGGCCACGCCAATTTGAAAGACGATATCAAGATTACAGAAGTCTTCCACGGACATGCCTCGACGAGGTGCCCCAAATATCTCCAAAGCATTCCATACTTTCTGAGCGTTGTCTGGAGTAGGCCGAACCCAAATGTCGATGTCACCTGTCGCGCGTACGTTTCCATGAGCGGCCAAAGCAAAAGCTCCAACCACAAGGTAATCAACGCCTGCGTCGTTCAATGCGCACAACATGTCGCTGAAGTCTTTGGCTAGCAATGTCTTCGCCTTTCATGGCCCATGCTGCTATTGTCAATGGCCACACCATCGCCATTCGTTCGGCGGGTGTCATGTTTTGAAGATCAGTCTCATTGCCTTGCTCGGCCAAAGTAGACTTTCGCACCAGAATATCACGAGTGGGTTCCATAACCACATTCTATCAAGTATGGCCAAGATTCAGAATACATCCTCACAGCAACTCGGCCATTGACTTCAATCCCATCGGCTCCCGACACGTAAATGGCTCACCGTACGGACGGCCAATCGACTTTCCCCAAAACGCTGCCTCATCTCGAAGCTGGTCGAGGAACGTGGGAGACTGCGTCGGTCGACCCGTGATGAACTGGCTTTCGTACGACCGGATGGCAGCGACCTTTTGTTCCCACTCGGCGGTGATATCCAACACAAAGGCCGGCTGCGGCACCAGCTTCAAATGCACACAGTAATAATTAAAAATCCGCTCAGGATGGTGCGGCTCACCGGCGAGTTCACTTTTTGTGAGTTTCGACCAGAACCGCGCCGCTTCGACTAACTCCGTTGCTGCCACGTGGTCGGGATGGGCATCGACCCAATACGGTGCGAACAGCCATCTCGGTCGCGTGCGCCGAAACACTTCCGCTAACTTCGCGCGATTTTCGAGTGTCGCTTCCAGAGAGCGATTCGGGAGGCCCAGATTCTCACGCCATTCGAGCCCCAAAATCTTCGTGGCCGCTGCCGTCTCTTGATCGCGAATTTCCAATGACCCATGCGGCGTCGGCTCACCACTGGTAAGATCCAGCACCCCCACACGCAATCCCTCGGATATAAACTTAACGATGGCACCTCCCATGCCAAGCTCAGCATCATCAGGGTGCGGAGCGATTACGAGGATATCGAGCATGGATCAACCTTTATGTTTGAGGAATTCACGGCGTCCCTTGCTTGAGTCAACTCCCCTGACTTACGTTAACAACCCGGCTATCATAACCTCTAACTGGCCAGTACTGAAGTTGCCACTTACCCAGCAAGCTGAAAGACATGAATCATGAATCAGCATGACGAAACCTACGATCTGCTCGCCACCCACACCCGCGAGGCAGCCATCCTCTCCAGCATCCAAGAGCTGCTTGAGTGGGACGAGCGGACCAAGATGCCACCGGCGGGTGGGCAGCATCGGGCCGACCAGGCCGCTCATGTCGCTGGATTGGTGCATCAGAAACAAACTGATCCTATGATCGGCGAATGGCTTTCTGCGCTTGCCGATAGTCCGCTGGCCGCCGACCCAACCAGTGACACCGGCGCAGTGATTCGGCACTTGCAGCATGACTACAACAAGAAGACAAAATTGCCCCAGACGCTTGTCGAGCAGCTAACTCGCACTGCTGTCGAAGGGCAGCAGGTCTGGGCTGCGGCTCGCAAGGCGAACAACTTTGCCGCGTTTGAACCGATTCTCGAAAAAATGGTCGGGCTCAAGAAACAGGAAGCAGCAGCCCTCGGATTTGAAGCCACGCCCTATGATCCCCTGCTCGACGACTACGAACCGGGCGAAACAACGGCAAATATCACCTGCGTCCTGGCTGACCTCCGAGATGCGTTGGTTCCACTCGTGCAGGCCATTGCCGGCAGCGCGAAGCGCCCCGATGTCAGCATCCTGACCCGCCATTATCCGGCAAGCGTGCAAGAGACCTTTGGCAAACAGGCCGCCGCGGCGATCGGCTTTGATTTCTCGGCCGGTCGGCTCGATGCCACCGATCATCCCTTTTGTTGCATGCCCGGACCCAACGACGTGCGGCTGACCACGCGTTACGACGAGCATTGGTTTTCCGATTGCTTTTTTAGCGTTCTCCACGAAGCGGGCCATGGCATCTATGATCAAGGGTTGCCTTCGGATCAGTTTGGCTTGCCGACTGGTGAATATGTCTCGCTGGGTATCCACGAATCGCAATCCCGTATGTGGGAAAACCAAGTAGGCCGCAGCCGCGCATTCTGGGAGTATTTTTTCCCCGTCGCCCAGAAAGAGTTTCCCCAGGCCTTGAGCGACGTGACGTGCTCCAACTTCTACGGTGCGATCAACGATGTGGAACCCTCGCTGATTCGCGTTGAGGCCGATGAAGTCACCTACAATTTGCATATCCTCATCCGCTTCGAATTGGAAAAGGCCCTGCTGGAAGATCAGCTTTCGGTGGCTGACTTGCCAGGTGCCTGGAATAAAAAGTATCACGAGTTCCTGGGCGTGGTATCTCCCACCGCTGCTGACGGCGTGTTGCAAGACGTGCATTGGAGCGCCGGCCTGTTCGGTTACTTTCCCACTTACACCCTAGGCAACTTGTACGCAGCCCAATTCTTTGCCCAAGCCAACGAAGACCTGGGCGATCTTAACGCCCAATTCCGCCGCGGCGAATTCCTCACTTTGCGAGAATGGCTCCGCGAAAAAATCCACCGCCACGGCAAGCGCTACTCTGCCGCCGAGTTGGCCGAACGAATTACGGGCAAGCCTCTGTCGCACGAGGCACTCATTGGTCAGCTTTCGGCAAAGTATGGAGAACTCTACGGGCTATAGCGGATTGGAATCGAAACCTCTCGACGCAGAATGGCGGTCAAGATTCACATCCAACTTTCAGATCAGGGATCCGCCGGGCAACCGAGCGGTGCGAAAGCCCAACCATCTTCTATCGCTTCTGCGCACCGGTGCAGGGGTTTTGTCACGGTCATTTCGTAGAAAACTTTTTTTACAAAACAAAACTCCCTCTTTTTCTAGTAGTGCTGTTCGCTTCAACTCATTGGCAGGCAATGACTTACGTGGCATACGACTCCTTAGGTTTATGTGAGTTTTGTAATACAAAACTACGTCTCCGCGTGACAAAAAGAAATCGCTTCGCGCAATCGAAGGCCAGGCTATCTACCGACGGATCTCTAGCCCAGTCGTTGCGAGCGAGGTGGCTACCT
This sequence comes from Bythopirellula polymerisocia, assembly GCF_007860015.1. Lineage (GTDB taxonomy): Bacteria > Planctomycetota > Planctomycetia > Pirellulales > Lacipirellulaceae > Bythopirellula > Bythopirellula polymerisocia. The sequence goes on along the minus strand of NZ_SJPS01000004.1, from coordinate 5,714 downwards.
GAGCTAGTGAGAAACGGGTTCAGTTGTCAAACAACAGCGCAGCACGAACGTCGGCCACGGCAACTTGTACAAAGGCTGATTCTTACTCGAAGTGAAAACAGTTGCTGACCCAGAAACTTGAATCCACGGTGTTTGCTGCTTCAGGCTTATTAGCTATTAGCTGTTAGCATTTAGCCAGAAAAAAGGCGAAACTGCGGTGATCTCAGGCTAAAAACTAATAGCTAACGGCTAACAGCTTAGTTTGAGATTCTAACAAATCGCGCGGCCAAAAACTTGCGCAAAGTTGCGACAAACTGCCTCTCCCAATACCCATCCCTGGGAGGGTCGGACGCGGTAGCGGCCGGGGAGGGGATTGGAGGTATTTCGGTATTGGGTTAGGCCCTGACTGCCCGAGCAGAAAATACCGCCACTCACGCCCAGGTTCCGGAACCACCCCAATGCGATGAACCCAGCGCTTGCTTTACTCAGATGAACCCTATTTGGCTGGATAGAAGGAGGCAAGCCAGGGGGCACTAAGTCAAGGGCGGAGGAATGCCCCAGCAGTTCACACGAGGCCGATTTGGAGCACTTCACAGAGCGATTTTGGGAGTCAAAGCTACCTTATCAAGTTGTGCGGTCGATAAAAACGAGCGACTTAGCTCAATGCAGTTATCGCCAGAGGGCGTGAGCACCGCCGCGAGTTAAGTCTGCTGCCCAGCCGCGTCGGTTGATGCAACCGATGCGAGATTGACCCGAAGCAAACCACCAGAGGCGAGACGACCGATGAGTCATGACCGCGATGCTGTTTTGAACTCGCCACTTCCTGGTTGCAAACAGGCCAAATTAGATAACCCCCAACTCCAGCCCGGTGACTCGCCGACGGGAATAAACCTACTGAGATCAAGATGGACGTCACAAATCTGAAACCAATGGGTAGTTTTCTTTGCATGCCCTCGGGCCTTTGGCGTTACGGAACCTAGTTAGTATGTCAGAGGGTGAGGCTTAGATTTTGGCCAGCAGCACGTTCGGCTCAGAGCAATCAGCCGGGGGGTGTGTCAGGACGGGTAGTTGCAGAGAATAGCAAGCCGCGAAGAGATTGCTTTGAGGGGGTTCTAGTGGTTAGACTGGGAGTAATCCTCGTCGATCTATTGCACTATCGATACACCACCAAAGAGGGGTCCGCATGTCTCGTTCTTCACGCCTATTCTCGCGCTCTCGGCAGGCAACTTCTTGGATCACGTCTCCCTATGCCCGGCGTTTGCGGGTGGAAGCGTTGGAAGACCGACGGTTATTGTCTATCACGGTCAACACACTCATGGACGAAGCCGACGGCAGCATTGTCGACGGCGATATTTCCCTGCGCGATGCAATCGCACTGGCCCCGGCTGGAGAAACGATCGACTTCTCGGTTACCGGCACAATCAACCTCACGCTGGGGCAACTGACTATTGGCCAGAATCTTACGGTCACCGGTCCCGGCGCAAACAATCTTACCATCAATGCCGGTGGCTCTTCGCGCGTGATGCGGGTTACCGGTACGACCACCAATATCAGCGGGCTCACGCTAACCGGTGGGCAGGCGGACCAGGGTGGCGGACTACGCAACTACAGTCCTGCTTCCACCACACTTACGCATGTGGTGGTCACAGGCAATACGGCTACTACCAATGGCACGAACGCAGGTGGGGGCATCTGGAGCAATGGCAACCTGACGCTCGCCGATAGCACTGTCTCCAATAACATGGCTCCCAACGGAACTAGTTCTGGCGGCGGCATCTGGAACAGCAATATACTGACCATCACCAATAGCACCCTCTCGGGCAACTCGGCCAATTCTGGTGGCGGTGGCATTTTCAACAGCGTTCTCGGCACAGTGACCATCACCAATAGTACCCTCTCCGGCAACTCGGCCGGTTCCAATGGCGGCGGCATTTGGAACAATGGCGGTACCACCACGATCACCAGTAGCACCATCTCGCGCAATTCGGCTAATTCCTGGGGCGCCGGCATTTACCACAGTTTCGGCACCACGACCCTCAGTCACACGATCGTGTCGGGCAATTCTTCTGCTACTCTAGGCAATGAAATCCGCCTACAAGGCGGTACGGTCAACCTCAACAACTTCAACCTGATCGGCGACAGCAGCCAGACGACCGCCCAAGCCTTGTTCGGCGTTGGCGCCGGGGCCACGGACATTCTGGCTACCAGCAATGGCACGAATCCCACGGCGCTTGGCTCGATCCTCGACACAATGCTGGCCAACAATGGGGGGCAAACGCTGACACACGCGCTGGTGCCAGCAAGCCCAGCGATCAATGCCGGCAACCCGGCGATTGCCTCCCCCCCGGCCAATGACCAGCGGGGGAGCGGGTTTCCGCGCATCATGTTCGATCGTGTGGACATCGGCGCCTATGAATTCAACGATGTCACCATCCCCGGCGGTGGATTGGTAGTAAGCACCCTCGACGACAGCTTCGACGGTATCTATGCAACGAACAATCTAAGCCTCCGCGAAGCCACCCTATTGGCAAACGCCAATCCGGGCGCCGACAACATCACCTTCGATGCCAGCCTTTCCGGCGGGACAATCAACCTTGCGCTGGGAATGCTTACCCTGAGCGACGATGTTACACTGACTGGCCTGGGGGCAACTAAGCTTTCGATCGACGCGGGTGGCTCGTCGCGCGTGATACTGGTTGCAGGCACGACGACCGCCAACATCAGCGGGCTCACCCTGACCGGTGGACTGACGGACCGGGGTGGCGGATTGCGCAACACCGCCTCTGCCACCACTACACTTTCCGATATGGTGATCACTGGCAATACTGCCACTGCGGCAGCCGTTGACGCCGGAGGTGGCATCTGGAACACCGGCGACTTGACCATTACCGGCAGTACGATTTCTGGAAATACCGCTTCCGCTGCATTGGGCGATGGGGGAGGAATTTTTACTGGAAACCCCAACTCAAACCTGATCATCACCAACACAACTATCTCCGGCAACTTGGCAGGCGATGATGGTGGTGGCCTCCGAGCGTGGAATAATCCAGTGGTCACGATTTCCCACAGCACGATCACGGGCAACACGGTCAATGGTAATGGCGGTGGTATCTATTTATCAAATAACGCGGTGACTACTGTGGGCCACTCGATCATCTCGGGCAATTCTGCCGGTGGTTCAGGCAATGAAATCGACCTACAAGACGGCACGCTCAACCTCAACAACTACAATCTGATCGGCGACAGCAACCAGACGACCGCCCAAGCCTTGGACGGCGCTACGGCCGGTGCCACGGACATCCTGGCCAACAGCGATGGCACCACACCCACGGTGTTGGGCTCGATCCTCAACACGACACTCACCGACAATGGGGGGGCGACCCCCACCCATGCACTGGTGCCAGGAAGCCCGGCCTTGGATGCTGGGAATCCGTCGATTGCCTCCTCCCCGGCCAACGACCAGCGGGGCGCGCCCTTCGTACGACAGAATGGTACGATCGACATCGGTGCCTACGAAGTGCAATCGCTTAATCTGGTGGTCGATACGCTGAGCGACGAGAGCGACGGCGACTACTCGGCCAATGATCTCAGTCTGCGTGAAGCGCTCGAGTTAACCAATGCGAACCCCGGGGCTGATACGATCACCTTCGATGCCAGCCTTTCCGGCGGGACAATCAACCTTGCGCTGGGAATGCTTACCCTGAGCGATGACGGGACACTGACTGGCCTGGGGGCCGACCAACTCACCATCAACGCGGGGGGCTCGTCGCGCGTGATGATGGTTGCCGGTACGACGACCGCCAACATCAGCGGGCTCACCCTGACCGGTGGACTGACGGACCGGGGTGGCGGATTGCGCAACTTCGGTACCACCACGCTGACGGGAGTGGTCGTTACCGGCAACATGGCTACCACTTCCAACAGTGACGCAGGGGGGGGCATCTGGAGCAACGCCAACCTGACGCTAGTCGATAGCACCCTCTCCAATAACAAGGCTCCCAACGGCATTAGCACTGGCGGCGGCATCTGGAACAGCAATCAACTGACCATCACCAATAGCACCCTCTCGGGCAATTCGGCCAATTCAACTGGCGGAGGCATTCTCAACGGCGGCACAATGACCATCACCAATAGCACCCTCTCGGGCAATTCGGCCATTTTCCTTGGTGGCGGCATTTTCAACACCGGCTCAGTGACCATCACCAATAGCACCCTCTCGGGCAATTCGACCAAAAGTAAGGGCGGCGGCATCTGGAGCGGCAATCAACTGACCCTCACCAATAGCACCCTCTCGGGCAATTCGACAAGTAATCTAGGAGGTGGCATCTACAGCACCGGGGGCACGACGACGGTCACCAACAGCACCCTCTCGGGCAATTCGGCAGCTAGAGGCGGTGGCATCTACAGCTACGGTGCCAATCTTGACACGTTGACGGTTACCAACAGCACCCTCTCGGGCAACTCGGCAAGCTTTCAGGGGGGCGGTATTCTAACCTACGGTATGGAGACGACGCTAAACAACACGATCGTCGCCAATAGCACCTCGGGGGGTGATCTTGCGGCCCTCTCTGGTGGTACTTTTTCTGGTACCGACAATCTAATCGAAGACGGTAGCGGGGGCGCAGTCGCCACTGTCACCGGAGACCCGATGTTGGGGCCACTGGCCGACAATGGGGGACCGACGCTGACCCTCGCGCTCCTGCCGGGGAGTCCGGCCTTGGATGCGGGGAATCTGGGGATCGTGTTTGATGCGAACGCGTTCGATCAGCGGGGGATGCCATTTGCTCGGGAGGCGCAGGGAGTTTTGACAGGGAGTCCTCCCCCCTTGCGGATCGACATTGGAGCCTACGAAGCGCAGATCCCGGCTTCGGCTGATTTCGACAGCGATGGCGATGTGGATGGTCGGGATTTTCTCAGTTGGCAGCGAGGTTTTGGCAAGGCGAATGCCGTGCGCGCCGACGGCAACAGTGATGATGACACCGACGTCGACGTTAGTGATCTGGCGGCGTGGCAGGTTTCCTTTGGTGCCACAGGATTGCTGCCGCCACCGGTCGCGATACTGACTGTCGGCGAACCTGTCGAATCGGTATCACTGCGTGTAAGCACTACCGAAGACCCCCTAACGAAATACCGCGATGCCATCGATTCCGCTCTGACAATGCATCAGTTCGAGAAAAGTAGCGAGGCCGAATCGGTTCCCTTCACCGAGACTCTAGGGGAACAGGAAATCAGCTACGAAACCATGTTAGCGATTGACACGGTTCTCCTTCAGGTAGAGAGCACTGATCATCTCGACTTCCGATTCCTCGATTCTAACGATACAGAAGAATTCCCCGAAGCGTGGCTCAGCGAAGAACTGCTGGAGCAGGTATTCGGATAACGGCGGCAGGTCAAGACATTGATGCGTGATGCTGTCCTCAAGCGACCATTGTCGGGGTTTCGTTTCGGGGGTGTGACGTTCGACGATTACACCCAGACATGCCATCCTTGGTCGCGAGCGAAACGTACTTCGGTTTATTCGACCGCACGCAATTCGCAGATTTCCAAACTGACAGAAGTTGGACAATCCGCTGCGGCGGATCTGGGGCTTCAACTTGCAGCGGTGCAGATGTGTCTTGCCTCAGTCGGAATTGGAATTATCCTAGGTGAGCGTTAGTATAACGCGAAGCTTTGGAGAATTCGATGAGCGAGAGCAGTTCCAACAAGCGAGAACGTCGTCACTTCAGTGGCCCTCA
>NZ_SJPS01000003.1 GCF_007860015.1 Bythopirellula polymerisocia | reverse complement strand
GCCCAACGTACCATAGAAAAACTAACCGAACTCTGTGGAAGAGTTCTCGATCTATTCACCGAACATGAATGCCGAAACTACCTCCGACATTGCGGATACCGCTACAAATAAACGTTGACGAGACTAAACGTGTGTACGACGCCGTGGACGCCGACGATGGCTTCCGCGTACTCGCAGATCGGCTCTGGCCACGCGGATTGAAGAAGGAAGACGCGCACGTCGACCTTTGGGCGAAAGAATTGGCCCCGTCGACAGAGCTACGGAAATGGTTTAACCACAAGGCGGAAAAGTTCACCGAGTTTCGCGAAAAGTATCTTGCCGAACTCGCGGACAAACAGAATACCGTTGCGAAAATCGTCGAATTGGCCGACAGTCGCCGGGTCACACTACTCTTTGCCGCTCGAGATCCTGCCTGCAATCATGCCATCGTGTTGCGAGAGGTTTTGCTTGCATCGCTTTAGCATCGCCATGTTTGCTACTTCAGAATTTGGGACTGAGTTGTCGAGTAAAGCATAACGGGCCAAACCGCTTTCCCCAAACTTCCTGACTCCTCTCGGTTTCATCGACTGCAGCTACTAGCGGCAGCCCTGGCTAAGTACAGCGGTTAGGAACGCCGCCGCTGGAAACGGCTAGCTTCACAACCTGCGTCATAGTTTCACGCCGGTGCAGGTTCGCTAACTAGTCTTCGTGTGGAAGTTAGGGATATCTCCCGCTCTGAGAAGTTCATCCAGTGATCCGGGTGGGTAAAGTTTTCGATTGAATTTACGTGAGATTGTTTGTCGAGCGTCGGCGACAATGATGATGTAGGACAATCACGCTGAAAGTCATCATCAAGGCCCCTGAGGCGGGCTCCGGGACTGCACGAAATGTGATAGATGCAAACGCAGCATCGATGATTTCGCTATCAGTACCTGACGCGAAGGCATTTACACTCGTGGATAGCCTGTAACTTCCGGCTGGCAGTAGCCACTCATCGATAAGTTCCAAGGGGGCGGCATCCGAGATGCGACTAAGGAACACGCCTATTGGCGGGTCCAAAATGGACAATATGTGCTCAGTGTTTGTCGTGAAATCGATCATCGCGGACGCAGTAACGCTAGAGGTCAAAGTTCCAACTGCGGACGCGAGTGCGTCAAGTTGCACATACAGTTCCTGGCTCAGACCGGCATGAGTAAACTCAGCTTGCACGACGCCCGACGCGAGGTAGTCCTCCGCAAGGCCGATGTTAAACGTACTGATGGCGTTGTAAAAACCAAATTCGGTCTCCGAGAAGGAATCAGATTTTCCGCCTGAGGTCGCCTCGCTCTCCAGCAAAACGGAATCGATAGTGACGGATCCAATCGCCGTTTGGGACGCCTGGCCGACCGGAACGAATAAGCTTACTATTGCTAGCAGGGTTAGGCGGCTACACCAATGCATAGTGGCGTTCTCAAGAGATATGAATGCGGTTGCAGATCCCTGCCCAATTGTACACTCCGCTTCATTAGATTCCTAATCAAATCTCCGCCGGAAACTGGATTCCCGAACCTGCCTCAGCTTCATCATCCTGAGCAGTTTCGCCCCACCCGCAAAGTCCGGCGGCTTTATTTATGCTTCTATAATTTCTGCCGCAAGCATGAGATAATCAAACTGACCCCGGCAACGGGTAGCGGGTTGGCTGATAAGCAATGGACGATTCTTGAACTCCTGGAGCGATTAATGTAGCCCGTGAAATTCAGCATAAAGACTCTGCTGTTGCTTTACATACCAGTTGCAATCATATTCGCATGGCAAATCAGCGTCCGGTTGCTCCTTGGGATAACGGTGTCTTGGTTGTTGCTACAGATGGCTCAAAGCACTTTCAAAAAGAGGCTGTGGTAGGAGAGGAATAGAATTGTCTACAGTACCCCAAGTTTGGCGAAACTCTCTTTTGCTGAGCTAGCGACACCTGCCAGCGGTCTCTCTGCGGTCACAACTGCTGACATCAGAATGACCACTTTCTAACCAATCGTAACCAGTGGCGGCGGCCACATCTGCTCACTCAAACTGCCTTCCGCAAAGTACCGAGAGGTTGTATCGACCGCCGCCACTTACGGCAGCTCCTGCTAAGTACCTCGGTTCGGCACGCCGACGTGTCGTAGCCAACCACTGTTTTGCCTTAATTGGACAATGAATGTTAAGTGCCGCGGCATTCTACGAGTGCGCGCTGACCGCAAGATTTTCTCGATTACGTCCCAGAGTAACCGTCCCATTGTCGCGGGAAATTGCCAGAGCAGCAGAGGGCTGGAGTCAACACAATTACCGGCACCCTCCACCTAACTTTGTGCTTTTCGCCCGTGGCATCCACTTCTTGTCGGGATCAAGCTTCAACGATTACAAACGTACGCTTAATCCAGATGAGCCTAGACTTGCACGCGACTGAAAGAAGGGCTGAGAGGAAGATGTTGGGTTGGGTTTCCATTGTGATACTAACGATTCAAGTTTTCGTAGCCTGCGAAAATTATTGGAACAGGAGTTCACAGAGATAACGGAGAAGAGAATAAGATTTGGGAGCACTGATTATCACTAATTTGCACTAATGAAATCAGCGAAGATTAGTGTTCCTCTCAACAATCCCTATTTTCACTCAGTTATCTCCGGTTCCTCATGTTCAATACTGGCTTTGATTTTGGTTGCGGCCACAGGCCGCGCTGGGTTTCGTGGCTTCACTAGTGGTAGACACTACATCCATGCATGAGTAAGCTGGGGAAAATAGGCAAGGCGTATTTCTGCCCTGGATATTGATCTCCCCCTCTGAATGGCAACCTGCAATACGCCATCTTCCACTGTATTTCTTCCCCGAGAGTGTCACCGATGAAATCAAGTGCTCGCGCTATAAGTTTTGTATTTTTCCTATTCTCGATGGTCTTGCTTTTGGCGGGGCCGGTGTCTGCGGACGATCAAAAGAATAAGAGTAAGTCAGAGAAATCCACGAGTGACGAAACCGAGGACAAGGACAAAGACAAGGATAAACTCGTCAGTACTCAGCACACAACTACCATCGATGGCAAGGAAATCAAATACACCGCCACGGCTGGCAAGTTGGTCATGAAGGACGACGAGGGAAAGCCTAAAGCACACATCTTTTTCGTTGCCTACACCAAAGATGGGGTGAACGACCTTGGTAAACGGCCAATCACTTTTGCCTTCAACGGGGGTCCAGGTTCGTCGTCGGTGTGGTTGCACCTCGGGATACTTGGTCCAAAACGGATTGAAATACCAGATGATGGTTCTGTTCTCGATCCTCCATATACACTGACTTCGAATCCCCATTCCTTGTTAGACATCACCGATCTGGTGTTCATTGATCCGGTCAGCACCGGCTACAGCCGCCCAGTTAAAGGAGAAGACAAAGGCCAATTTCACGGCTATTCGCAGGATATTCGCAGTGTCGGTCAGTTTATCCATGAGTATCTCAGTAAGAATAACCGATGGCGTTCGGAGAAGTTTTTGTTGGGGGAGAGCTACGGCGGACTTCGCTCGGCTGGGTTGGCCAATCACCTCTTCAATCGCTACCGCGTGCCACTCTCAGGTATCGTGATGATCTCGCCTGCGTTGAACTTTTTGACTCTTGATTTCGAGCCTGGCAACGACTTGCCTTACTTTCTGTTCGTTCCAACCTATGCGGCGACGGCTTGGTATCACGGAGCATTGCCAGGGGACCTTCAAGCGTTGCCGTTGGATGAAGTCGTTCGCCAGGCAACTGAGTTTGCGACCAGCGAATATGCATTGGCTCTGTTGAAAGGGCATTCATTAGGATCAGCGGAGCACAAAGCCGTTTCCGAAAAGCTTTCGCGCTACACAGGGCTGTCACGTGAATTCGTCGAGTCAGCCAATTTGAGAATTTCTATGCAACGATTTGCCAAAGAACTTCTGCGCGGACGGAGCCAAACAATCGGACGCTACGACAGCCGATACACCGGTATCGACAGCGATAATGCCGGTGAAACCCCCGACTTCGATCCCAGTGGTGCAAAGCTTTTCGGTCCCTTTGCAGTCACTATTAACGATTATCTGCGCAACGACTTGAAGTTCGACGACGAACGCGTGTATGAGATTCTTACAGGCAACGTCCAGCCTTGGCCTTTCGCAGGGGCTGGCATGGGAGACTCGCCCGATGGTTCCGTTCCGCTGCGACAGGTGATGGCTGCCAATCCGCGGATGAAAGTCTTTTTCGCCTGCGGATACTACGACCTGGCAACGCCCGTGGAGACGGTTGAATATAGTGTCGATCACATGCGATTGCCCGTCGAACTACAGAAAAACCTGGCCTTCGGCTACTACGAAGGAGGCCACATGATGTATGTGCACGAGCCTTCGGCAAAAAAATTACGCAGCGACCTCGCGGAGTTTTACAAATCCGCACTCAGTCCTAGTAAAGACAAGTAGTTGTATTTCGATATAGGAGTCGTCCTGCGCAAGTGGTTTGGCCCCAAAAATGCGCGAGCCTATGGCTAGATGTCCTGTCCTCTAGTGAACAGCCGATTCCTTGGCTGGCTCGCAAGAATTTTGATCAAAGTTTATACTGCGGGAATCGCAGCGGTCTTGCAGAAATGTTTTAGAAAGGAGCGATCCATGTGTCGATGTTTGTTCTCCGGTATCTTCTTGCTGGCATTGATACCATTGGCTTTTGCCCATGCTACGACCGATTCCCAAGAGGCACCGGCTTCTGAAGACGAGGCCCAAGTAGGCTCAAACCTCTACCAAGGTTTCACCGGCTACAACCGCAAGATTACGACCAACTCCGAAGAGGCTCAGCGGTGGTTCGATCAAGGGATTCAACTACTCTATGGATTCAACCACGACGAGGCAATTCGTTCCTTCGAAAAAGCTGCCGAACTTGATCCTTCATGTGCGATGGCTTGGTGGGGATCCGCCTATGCACGGGGCCTTCACATTAACAACCCAGAAATGGGTGAGGAGCAGAGTCGGTTGGCCTACGAAGCAGCACAAAAAGCCGTTGCTGCGCTCGATACTGAGACGCCGGTTGAGCAGGCCTTGGTGCGAGCAGTTGAGAAGCGGTATGCCTGGCCAGTGCCAGAAGATCGTCAGCCACTCGACCAGCACTATGCCGACGCCATGGAGCTCGTGTGGCATCAGTTTCCTGACGATCCTGACGTCGGCGCCTTGTTTGCCGAGTCGCTGATGAATCTACAACCGTGGGACCTGTGGACCGCCGACGAAGTACCAAAGGGACGCACTTTAGAGATCCTGGCTGTGCTAGAAAGAACTTTGGCCAAGTCGCCGCATCATCCTGGTGCGAACCACTTCTTTATTCATGCGATCGAGGCTTCTCCTTGGCCCGAGAAGGGACTCCCTTCAGCGGAGCGCCTGAAGGCATTAGTGCCTGGGTCGGGGCATCTGGTCCACATGCCGTCGCACATATTTATACGAACGGGTCGGTACGCAGATGCGACCGCAGCGAACGAGCGGGCCATTAGCGCTGACGAAAGGTATTTCTCACTAGCTCCGCCGCCCGATTTCTACAGTATCTACTTTCTGCACAACATCCATTTCCTGGCCTATGCTGCGATGATGGAGGGACGTTACGAGATAGCGATGGACGCGGCGCGAAAGATTGAAAAGGATGTGCCGCCAGAATTTTTGCGGGAATACGTCACTCTGGCGGATGGTTTCATGACGACTCCGTTGCATGTGATGATCCGCTTTGGCAAATGGAACGATATCCTCGCTGAGCCTGAACCACCCGAGTGGCGACTGTTCAGTCGTGCCGAGCGGCATTTCGCGCGAAGTGTAGCGTACTCAGCACTTGGGAAAACTTTAGAGGCACAGCAAGAAATCGAGCTGCTCGATCAGGTTGCCGCCGACATAACCGACGAGTGGGAAATGGGCAACAACTCGGCCCAGGAAGTTCTTGCCGTCGCCCGCAAGATGGCTGCTGGGGAACTGGCCTATCGCAAGGGGGATCACGAGCAGGCTTTCACGTTGTTGCGGGAAGCAGTCGAGATGGAAGAAGCCCTCAGCTACGATGAGCCACCAGGCTGGATGCAGCCTGTCCGACACGCCTTGGGTGCACTGCTGTTGGCCGAAGAACATCTCGCCGAGGCCGAGGAGGTTTATCGAGCCGACCTTGAGCGTCACCCCAATAATTCCTGGTCTCTGCTAGGACTTCAGCAAGCCCTCCATGAGCAAGGAGAACTCGAGGAAGCCGAGTCGCTTGAGGCAAAGGTCAAGGAGGCATGGAAGCATGCGGACGTGTCCCCGGTTGCGAGCTGCTATTGTCATCCTGATGCGCTTAAACAAGATGGGGAAGCTTGCTGCACTGAGGTAGAAGAAAAGTAGTATTTAACCTCTTTAACCCTACCAGCCGGCCTGGCAGCCTGGGCATGGCGGTGACAAAGCTGTCGAAATTCTAGAGGACCTGGTGCATAGTCTACGTCCAACAGGCTGATTAAGCTATTCGACCAATCCGTAGGTGCCGATTAGAATAGAGTCTCAGTCGCTTCGTTCGACATTTCGGAACAGCCCTCAGTAAAGTCGATGGTTCACCCAGGCACACTTTTTCGGTTCTCGCGCTCCAACTCCGCTTCGACGTGGCTGAGACCTGCGCTTTGGTGCGCCATGATTGTGTTGGTATGGTCTTCTACGATCTCATTGCACGGCATCACAATCGAAATTCGGCGAATGTGTGATCATGGTGGCACGTGCGAAGCAGGCGATTTCTTCTTTGACCATCCCGAGGCTCTCGATGCCCTCCGATTTGCCACAAGGGCGTTCGAACCATTTTCCGATACATTGCTTGCAATTCCCTCCACTCCGGGATGGACTGCAACATTTGAAAATCCTGATAATGGGATAGAGACAATTCAGCTCCAGAATCTGTCGGTTCCTGCGAACACGCTCATTCTCTATGCAGGCGGCTACGACATGCCCGGAAATCAAGTGGGCGAAGCAGGCCCTGGTAAGACACCAGCCTTTACACTTAACCGCGGTTCAGGAGTTGTCACCGGACCAACTGCGAACGACTTTACTCCCTGGGGAGGTTCAATCGCGTTTGACACGCTGGACAATGGCGCTCCCCGGAACTGGCATTTCGACGTTGATACATTGCCCGCTCCGGGGGAGATTGATTTTCTGACGATTGCGTTTCATGAGCTGTCGCATGCCTTTGGATTCGGCACGGCGCCTTCCTTCGACAATCTGAACTCTAGCGGTCAATTTCAGGGTGCTGCCACGATTCAGTTAGCACAGTCGACGGTGTCTTTGGCCGCTGATGGCAATCACTGGGCCAGCGGAACAACGAGCCCCCCTTATGCTGATCCCCCTTTGTCTGCGTTGACCGCTTCACTCGTATTGGGTCGCCGCAGAGTTCTTACGCCTCTGGACTACGCTGCTTTGGCAGATCTCGGTTGGCAGGTTCCTGACAAACTCCTGGGATTGCTTGGCGACATCGATGACGACGGCAATATCGACGGCCGCGATTTTCTGCGTTGGCAGCGTTCCGTAGGCAACACAGGCGTTGGCTTGCTGGAGGATGCGGATGGAAGCCTGGAAGTGGACGATTATGACTTGTGGCTCTGGCAGACCAACTATGGCCGGAAGACGACATCCAATAGTTCGTTCGCAGCCGTTCCAGAGCCCTGTACGATTCCTTTACTCTTCTTGAGCGGAATATCAATACTCAGGTGCAGGCCACTAAGGCAAATATCTCGATACAGGTAGACAAAGGATCAAAATCCTTGGCATCCTCATAATCCCACCTGGTATTTCGTTTCGCACGGCGATTTTGACGGTTAGAGTCTCAGAAGCAAGGGACTTTGGCTTCCAAGAAGCTATTGCCTACCGCTTTGAGTAACCTATTTTTTGTCATCGAGGTAAACACCTCGCATGGATTAGGGTGTAGCAAACACTATCAGGGTGATAGTGCTCAAGCGATTACAAAGATTATCAACATTTGATTGCCAGGAGTTTATTGAACTATGTTGTTGCCGCTAGGTGTATCGCTAAATTATGTTTTGTTGGATGCTTCGCTCGCGCTCACTGCCTTTGTCGTGGGATTTATCGGAGCTTACTTTTTTACAAGCCATCGATCTTCAACAGGTAACCCCCTGCAGCCTGCCGTTCCGGTGATCGATCCGCTCGATGCAGAACGCAATGTGATGGCGGCCCAGCAATTAAAGGACTTGACCACGAACGTGGCGTCCGACGTTGGTGCCCACAGTCAATTCGTGAGTGGCATTTCCGCTCAGTTAGGATCCTTGGATAAGAATGCTTCGGACCACAGCGATCTTATTGCAGAGGCCTTGCGGCAAATCATGTCGGCCAACGACAAACTACAAACACGTTTGGAAGATGCCGAGAGCAAGATCAAAACGCAAGCGGAAGAACTGAAAACTACCCAGACTCAAGCCAAGACCGATTCCTTAACCAAGCTGGCAAATCGTGGTGCCTTCGACGAGGCGCTGGCAAAGGGGATGGACGAATATCGCAATCAAGGCCGCCCGATGAGTTTGCTGCTCTTCGACGTCGATCATTTCAAAAAATTCAACGACACGCATGGACACCAGGCAGGAGATGAGGTGTTGCGAAACGTCGCCGCTACTTTGAAGAAATGCGCCAAATCTTCTGACCTTGCCTGCCGCTATGGCGGCGAAGAATTTGCTTTGGTCATGCCGAATACGACAGTCAAACAGGCAAGCATCGCGGCCGAACGGATCCGGTTGGCACTTGAGGCGATGAAGATCGACTTTGAAGGAAAGTCGCTCAACGTGACAGCCAGCATCGGCGTTGCCGAGACAGGCCGACAAGACGATATTGCCAGCACGATTCGCCGCTCTGACGAAGCCATTTACAGTGCCAAGAGTGCAGGTCGCAACCGCAGTTACTGGCATGATGGGACAACGTGTTTGCCGATTAGTGCACCCGAAACGGATCAGAAATCTCCGGCCGATCGAAATTTTGCCATGGATCACAAGCACGCCGACTTGCCAGACCGAGCAGCATTTGCGACGGAGCTTCAAAGAAGGATTTCTGAGAGCCACCGCACGGGAGCCGACCTTTCGGTCATGTATCTGAAAACGATCGGCTTTGGTTCGCTGGAGCGTGATTACGGTGTCGCGGTCACGGAACTCGTATTGGACAGCGTGGGCCAGTTCATTGGCACAAGACTCCGTGAGATGGACTTGTTAGGCCGACTTGAGCGAGGCGAGTTTATCGTCATGTTACCTGGTAGTTCGAAACGTGAGGCCACGATTGTTGGCAATCGAGTACGAACCGCCTTGGCCAACTGCCCAATTCCTTTGGGTACCACGCAACTCACGTTGCAACTTAAACAGTCCGTCACAAATGTCGCGTCGACTGATACCTCCGACATCATGATTGATCGGGTGACTGAAGGTTTGGGGGTTGCGCAAAAAACCCTTGCGATGAGCTGAGTCGACTCACTGGTTTGGAGGTTGGGTGGTATTGCTCTCGGCAGTGATGTTAGGATGGACGTTGCTTTGACTCCACGCTAGCAAGGCTCCCCATATAGGCGGGCTTAGCATCGCACTGTCCAGGAGACCCAATATCGTGGCTGAGAATTCAGGTCCATCTCTCCGACTCCATTTCAGTTTGCGAAATCTATTCACAGTAATGACAACCGTGGCAGTGCTGTGTGGCGTTGCAGCGCTGCTGCCTGTGGCCTTGACGCAGCTGGTCATCGGTGCGATCTGGATCGTGGCAGCCAGCGTACTTTTCACCGGCCTGTTCTTTGGCGAGGGAGATGAACGGGCTTTTTGCATAGGTGCCACCGTCGCTCTCTCTTCCATGTGGACTGGGCCCGGTGGGCGTTTCATGATGGGAGTTCACTCGATCTTTGACCTCCTATTTGGCTCCTTAAGCCTTCCTCAGTCGGTCACCCTCTGGTTTGATTTGGGGGTGCATGTCTTATTGGTTCTGGCAAATGGCTGGCTGTGCATTCGCGCTCGTGCTTGGTTCCAACGGAACAGAATGGCTTCCGACGGGGCAAATTCTGGCGAAAAGACAGGGTAGGGGGTCGCGATTCCACCTAACCTTTGAGATTCTCGCCAGAAGGGTTTACCTGCCCCTTGCACAATTGCCGAACATCTCTAGAATTCGCGTTCCTCCTGAGCTTCTGAGCTTTGGGAGGGAAAACAATTTGTGGCGAATTACCCCTTTGACAGGTTGGTCGCAGTTGTTATGATTTGAAGTTCCCCCTGAAGTGGATGAGAGTCCCTGGAGCGGTGCTCCTGGGACTCCTGCCCACTTGGCGGAGCCCAGTTCATGCCGGGCAAAGTTGGGGAGGCAGGATGGCCGTTAGGGCCACGGTCGGATTGATGGTTTCCATGCAAGATTTCTTGTTGGGGGGCCTGAGATCTGCCGCGAGTTCTTTGACAATTTGGTGAAATTAATATTGTAAGAGTGGCATCTGAAATTCGTTCAGGCCCGCTCGGCAACAACCATGCTCTTGCAGAGGGTGTGTTGGGGTCGGGCATTAAAAAGGGTCAGATCGAATCTCCTTTGCTCTTTAGATTACAAGAATCAATCGAGCGTTACTCAACCAGACGCACAGCATTTCGCTTTAGACAAGCGTGCATTTGCACGCAAACCCCATGCGAAATGAATGCGGGCTGGTTTAATAGCACCATTTATTTGATTTCTAGGCGAGCAGGGTCGTTCTGGACCCCGTTCAACAAGAGCGTTAGATAAATGTGGCCAAGCTATTAAGGGCGTATGGGGGATGTCTTGGCATCAGGAGGCGATGAAGGGCGTGGAAGTCTGCGAAAAGCTCGGGGGAGTTGACAAACAAATGTTGATCCCGGGATTCCCGAATTGGCGTGTAGTGAATTCATAGCTACACGTGGCGAACGTGGGGAACTGAAACATCTAAGTACCCACAGGAGTAGAAAGAAAAATCGATTTCGTCAGTAGCGGCGAGCGAACGCGAAACAGCCCAAACCGCGAGGGTTTCCCTTGCGGGGTTGTAGGGCCTTTCAAATGAGAGTCACAAAATTGCTTGCTAGTAGAATCCTTTGGAAAGAGGAACCGTAGAGGGTGACAGTCCCGTACACGAAAGCGAGCGATCTCTCGAAGGGTACCTGAGTAGGTCGGATCACGTGAAACTCCGACTGAATCTACGGGGACCATCCCGTAAGGCTAAATACTCCCTGATGACCGATAGTGAACTCAGTATGGCGACTGAAAGATGAGAAGAACCCCTTTTAGGGGAGGAATGTGAACCTGAAACCATACGCTTACAAGCGGTCGGAGCCCTATGGCCTTTCGAGGCAATGGGTGACGGCGTGCCTTTTGCATAATGATCCGGCGAGTTACCGTTTGCGGCTTGGTTAAGGCCTTCCGGGCCGAAGCCTCAGGGAAACCAAGTCTGAATAGGGCGACATATGTCGCGGGCGGTAGACGCGAAGCCAGGTGAACTACCCATGAGCAGGTTGAAGAGCGGGTTAAACCGCTTGGAGGACCGAACCCACTTGGGTTGAAAACCGAGGGGATGACTTGTGGGGAGGAGTGAAAGTCTAATCAAACCTGGAGATAGCTCGTTCTCTCCGAAATAGCTTTAGGGCTAGCCTTGATCCACTACGCAGTGGGGGTAGAGATACTGATTTGGTTTGGGGCCCTTCCCGGGGTACCCTGCTGAACCAAACTCCGAATACCACTGCGACTATATCAGGAGTCAGTCCGCGAGGGATAAGCTTCGCGGTCGAGAGGGAAACAACCCAGACTATCTGCTAAGGTCCCGAAGTAATACTCAGTCACTAAGGAAGTTGAATTGCAGTGACAGCCAGGATGTTGGCTTAGAAGCAGCCACCATTTAAAAAGTGCGTAACAGCTTACTGGTCGAGCAATTCTGCGCCGATAATGAACGGGAGTAAGTATTACACCGAAGCAGTAGAATCATGGATTCTACGGATGAAATGATTGGTAGGAGAGCGCTGTAGACCAGATACAAGCGGTACCGTAAGGAGCCGTGTCGGGGTCTACAGGTGCTTATGCCGGAATGAGTAACGATAAGGCAGGTGAGAATCCTGCCCGCCGAAAGCCTAAGGTTTCCTGGGGAAGGTAATTCCGCCCAGGGTTAGCCGGTTCCTAAGGCGAGGCCGAAAGGCGTAGCCGATGGACAGCAGGTCAATATTCCTGCGCTATCGAAGTGGACCGATGGAGGGACGGTATCCGAAAAGTGAGCGGTACGATTAGAAACGTCCGTGGATCCTCGCAAGGTGGTAGATAGGTAAATCCGTCTACGTAAACCAAGCGGGGGGACCGAGCGCATTTATGTTCGCGAAGTCATTGGCAGGATATCCAAGAAAAGCTTCTCAGGGTTGAAGCTTCGATAACCGTACTAAAACTGACACAGGTAGGCGAGACGAGTAGTCTAAGGCGCTCGGGAGAACACTGGTTAAGGAACTCTGCAAAATGACCCCGTACGTTCGCAATAAGGGGTGCCCTGGGTGGTGCAAGCTGCTCGGGGCCACAGTAAATCGATTCCTCCGACTGTTTATCAAAAACACAGGTCTCTGCTAACACGCAAGTGGATGTATAGAGACTGACGCCTGCCCGGTGTTGGTAGGTTAAGGAAGAGGGTTAGCAGTATTTATATTGTGAAGCTCACGACCGAAGCCCCAATAAACGGCGGCCGTAACTATGACGGTCCTAAGGTAGCGAAGTTCCTTGTCGGGTAAGTTCCGACGTGCATGAAAGGCGTAACGAGAGGAATACTGTCTCAACCAGTGACCCGGTGAAATTGTAGTCGTGGTGAAGATGCCACGTTCCCGCAGCTAGACGGAAAGACCCCGTGAACCTTTACTGTAGGCTGATATTGGGCTCGTGTATTGACTGTGTAGGATAGGTGGGAGACTTTGAACTCCGGTCGCCAGATCGGAGGGAGTCATTGGTGAAATACCACCCTTTTAATGCATAAGTTCTAACGTTGATTCCCGTGAAACCGGGCAACGGACAGTGTCAGTTGGGCAGTTTGACTGGGGCGGTCTCCTCCTAAAGAGTAACGGAGGAGCCCAATTGGTACACTCAGCCTGGTTGGCAATCAGGCATCGAGCGTAAAGGTAGAAGTGTGCTAAACTGCGAGACTCATCAGTCGAGCAGGTACGAAAGTAGGGCTTAGTGATCCGGTGGTCCCGTATGGAAGGGCCATCGCTCAACAGATAAAAGGTACTCCGGGGATAACAGGCTTATCGCTCCCGAGCGTCCATAGCGGCGGAGCGGTTTGGCACCTCGATGTCGGCTCATCACATCCTGGGGGTGGAGAAGCTCCCAAGGGTTTGGCTGTTCGCCAATGAAAGTGGTACGTGAGCTGGGTTCAGACCGTCGAGAGACAGGTCGGTCCCTATCTACTGTGGGCGTACGAAACTTGAGGAGGTTCTTCTTTAGTACGAGAGGATTTAGAAGGACGACCCTCTGGTGTTCCTGTTGTCGCGCTAGCGGCACGGCAGGGTAGCTAAGGTCGGAACGGATAAACGCTGAAAGCATATAAGCGTGAAGCCCGCTCCAAGATCAGGTTTCGTGGGCTAATAGCCGAGAGTCCCCTGAAAGACGATCAGGTTGATAGGCCGGATGTGTAAGTGCAGTAATGTATTCAGCTAACCGGTACTAATGGACGAACGCTTGGCCACATTTATCAAACGCTCTTGTGATTCCCGCTCAAGCAATGTGCTTGAACAAATCAATCGAGCGAAGGAGTTGTGAGTTTCGAATCGTGTGTTGCGATCTGTCTTTGGACATTCCGCAATCCGCAGTCCAAACTCCGCATTCAGAGCACTCTTGCAATATTTCACCAAAAAGTCATTAAGTGCGTGGTGCTTACCAGTGCCACGTACTTTTTTGGCGACCATACCGTGGTGGTCACACCTGTTCCCATTCCGAACACAGTAGTTAAGCACCCCGGGCCGATGATAGTGGGTGTACCCGCGAAAGTAGGTATCGCCAATTTTTATTTCCTTAAGCCGCTCGTTGGCTTAGCGAAACAAGACCCCGCCGGGATCCGTCCCGAGCGGGGTTTTTTTTGTTGGTCTTATAGCACCCTTGGATCAAGCGGTGGTCATCCAATACCCCTCCTTTTCGACGGTTGCCCATTTAAAACAACGTTAATGATTCAAAGTAAAGTGATCTGGG
Organism: Bythopirellula polymerisocia; assembly: GCF_007860015.1. GTDB lineage: Bacteria > Planctomycetota > Planctomycetia > Pirellulales > Lacipirellulaceae > Bythopirellula > Bythopirellula polymerisocia. Next base: position 803,946 of record NZ_SJPS01000003.1, on the reverse strand, counting down.
TAGTCGGAGAGGTAGCAGTAACAATATGTTCCAATCGCCACACTCCCAATGGAAGCAATTTTTTGAAAGGATTTGAATAGTGAGGTTTACCGCAGACTTCAGCGTCTTTGTAATCTTGTTCTTAACTGTATCAAACTTGCAGGCAACGACATTCGAATGGGCAATCGTTGGCAATCCTGGCAACTCTTCAGACCCGGAAACTGGCTATGGTGCCGTTGATTTCACTTACCGTCTTAGCAAGCATGAGGTGACTAACGTCCAGTACGTTGAATTCCTTAACGCAGTTGCAGCTACTGATGACAACGAACTGTATAACATTGCAATGGAGCAAGACACACTTGGAGGGATCACGCGGAGCGGCTCACCCGGCAGTTACATCTATTCAGTGAAACCAGCTGCGGTTGGCGAGGGGCCCGGCGGAGCGGACGGTTCTGACTACACATACGCTAATAAGCCAGTTATTTACATCTCTTACTTTGACGCTATGCGATTTGTCAACTGGCTTGAGAACGGACAACCCAGCGGTGTGCAGGATCTAGGAACCACTGAAGATGGGGTATATACCATCAGTGACGGAGCAAGCGAGGTGCGCAACTCCAACGCTAGATTCTTCATTCCGACTACCGATGAATGGTATAAAGCTGCCTACTACGATCAAAGAGACATTTATTACGACTATCCGATGTCAACGGACACCATACCTTACTCAAGCCTGCCCTCTGCCGACACCGGCACTTCTGCAAACTATAATGGCTACAAGTACGCCACCGGCGATTCTAGTTATTCGATGACTGACGTCGGTGCATACGAACTTTCTAGTAGCCCTTACGGCACGTTTGACCAGGGTGGCAACGTATGGGAATGGACTGAGACTAGATTTTTCGCGAATGTTCACCATGTGAGGGGAGGGAGTTGGGCGAGTGTATACAGAGTACTGAAATCTACGACCGGAGACCACGGCGGTGTTCCATCTATCGAAAGTTCAAGGGGTGGATTTCGAGTAGCAAGTATCCCTGAGCCAAGCACATTTTTGATTGGGGCTTTAATTCTGGCAGGGTTTTTGCCTAGGGGAAGACTGGGACCCCACAGCCTGGAGTAACATAGTAGATTTACGAGCCTCTTGTAGCTTGGCTGCTCTACCGGGCAGAGATTGGGGGCACTCGTCTATTCAGGCGAGGCAACACTAGCCAAAGTAACGACTTACATCATCACATGGAGCAGATTTTCAATAGCAGGCCACCGTCACTTGCTCCCTGGATAGGAGTCGCTCGATGTCTCTGAGCACCAGGCCGGATACCTCCACACCGGGGGAGAATCGTTGGCCCAAAAATCATGGTAGAATGTGGCCACTCGATTTTTGAAAATGAGGATCGCGGTCCTATCTCTCGGTATTTCGGGTGGTTGTGCTGCGCCGATCTTTGGAAATTGAACACTGAAGAAACATACTTCCAGAATCAGCCGTCCCGACGCGTTTGGGACGGCTGGCGGATGGTCCGGGCTTGAGATCCGTCGGTTTGTTGCCGGGCCATCGGTTACGCAAAGTAGTTGGGGTCTTGTCAGCGGGGAGCCGAACCATTGGGGGCACACATCTGTTCTTTGAAATCACTGTCACTCAAGTTGGCAGAAAGGAAGGAGGAAAACGTAAAGGGATGAAAAAACCGACTACACCATGGCTGTCTACTCGTAGCTTGGTGCAGTTGTCACGCCTCGGCTTGGTTTTCGGCATGCGACAGAGTAGAATGGAGTTAACGGGAGTCACTTTTTTACAGGAGAAGGCTGTCATGTCCCAGGGTATGCAATTCGGAGAGGTTCTCGAAGCCGCTGATCACCTCTCACCTGATGAACAGCAACAACTCATTGTCATATTGAATAATCGCTTAACTCAAGCTGCACGGCAAAATATCGTAAACGATGTTAAGGAAGCCGACGCAGAGTTCACTGCCGGAGAATGTCGGGTTGTGACACCGGCTGAATTGATGCGTGAGATTCAGAAATGAACCGAGAGCTTCTCCGCTCAAGTGCTTTCTTGCGCTCAGCAAGACGATTTGTTAAAAAGCACCCTGAGATTGTGAGGTCTCTCCAAAGAACATTGGAATCTCTAGCCGAGGATGCTTTTCAGCCATCTCTGAAAACTCACAAACTAAAAGGAGAATTGGCAGAATCTTGGGCGTGTAGTGCTGGCTATGATCTGAGAATCGTATTCAAGTTTTTGCAGCAAGAATCGGGCGAAGCGATCTTGCTGCAAACCATTGGGACACATGACGAAGTTTATTAGCGTTTCATCGGAGGCTAGACATCTGGTTGCCCACAACGTGATTTCGACTAGGCAGAGGCAGACGATCTGATGGGAATTCCGCCTTTAGGCCAAGACGAGAAAAATTTCTGGTCAGGAATCGCATTCTGGGTGGCCATGCGGCTTCGACAACGGTCTTCCGAACAAAGTGCTCGACTTCGTGAGTTTTTGCCGGTTTTTTCTGCTCCGGCAGTTTGTCGTAACTTTGCGCAAGCTCTTGGTCGCGCGATTGATTAGAATCGTCCTTACTCAAGTTGAAGTGACGCAATATCGAAAATGCGTGGGATCACTCAACCGTCAGATTCATTGGCGAATGCTTTTAGCCTGTATTCAATTGCGACAGCCAGGATGGCTGCTGCATTTAAGACTGTCTGGCCCAAAAAATCATTGTGGATTTTGGCCACACGATTTGTGAAAATGAGGCTTGTGGTACAAACTCTCTTTGTTGTGCGTCGTTGTGCTGCGCGGATCTTTGGAAACTGAATCTTGAAACAGCAGTCTGTTCAATCAGCCGTCCTGGCGGGCCGGGACGGCTGATGGGTAGTCCGGGCTTGAGATCCGTCGATTGCCGCCAGAACTTTGAGGACTTGATGCACATGGCTTTCGTCGCGGGGAAGTCGAGTTTTGTTTTACAAAACTCATAACAATCTAAAGAGTCGGATGCAACGTAAGTGTCGGCCTGCAAATGAGTTGAAGCGATCGGGACTAGCAGAAAAAGAGAGGGTTTTGTTTTTGAAAAAAAGTTTTCGGCAAAATGGACACGACAAGACTCCTCTTGCCGTACGTCAGACCGCGACTTTTGCGTCGACTGACGCATGGCTTACTCCTGATGCTCGCTCTGGGCCGCTGAGGTTTTGATTGACATCAGCAGGATACGCCGCTTTTTTCTCACCTCATAGAACATATCTTTTGGTTAGAGACCTCGTCGACACGGAAAAGACGGTGAAAAAACAGAGGCCTCAACTGAGGAGGTCAGCTACATCGCAATGATCAAGCTGATGTCCCAAAGGTTGGCAAGGCACGAAAACTGAATTTCTAAACGCATTCTAAAAGTTATTCTTGCAATTGCGAGTCTCGGCGCGGCAGGCCCGCAGCAAATAGCTCATGTATCGCTTCATTAAGTTGACTTGCGGCTCGTGAATCGGCGTGTGGAACGTCACCTATTTTCAGAGGAGATTGTTCATTTGAGTCCTCCTGGACATCGTAGAGTCGACCGTCGCTAAAGAGCTTCCAGCGGCGATCTTTTACGAAGGCGTTTTCCTTATGCTCGGCAAACACCCACTCTCTTGGTCCAGATCCTTCTCCCTCGAGTCGATTTGCAAAGGAACGTCCATCGAGTGTAATCCCACTGGGCAATTCCCCGCCGGCAACTTCTGCTAGTGTAGGAAGAAAGTCGCTCACATCTATCAGGTCATCGCACTTTGAGTCGGCTGGGATTTTTCCTGGCCAACGCACGATCATTGGCACACGGGTGCCAGCATCAGTCAACTGGGCCTTTCCTCCTGGAATCACAGTCCCATTTCGAATCGAAGACACTGGAGTATATATGAGTTCTCCATTACGGACGCCATCAATGTTTTTGGCTGGTGAACCATTATCGGTGAGAAAGACAACTAGAGTGTTATCTCGAAGTCCTGCCTGATCAACGGCATCGACCATTCGTCCGACGCGTTCGTCCATGGCTTCGACCATTTCGCCGAAGGTCTGATAGCGGCCATTAGGGCCAACTGGAACAGGTTTGTCCAAATCATTGGTCACTGCATGGCATAGTGCCATGGGGTAGTAGGCAAAAAACGGTTTTTCACGGTGGCGCTGGATAAAGTCGATGAGAAAATCACAATAGACATCGGGACCATACTTTTCCTTTACATCTTCTCGATTCTTCCCATTTTGCCAGATCAGCGGCTGGTAATACCGCGGTCCCTCATGCCATCCAAACAAACAGTATTCGTCAAATCCGAGTCGGTTCGGCTGCGATAGATCCTCGCCTAGCATGCCGATCTGCCACTTACCTGCGACGGCCGTTGCGTAACCAGCGTTCTTGAGCACCTGGGCAATCGTATTGGCTTCAGCTGATTCCGGATAACTTCCCCACTTTGGATTGCCCATCCGAAACGGATACTGTCCGCTGAGGAGACAGATTCGAGTCGGATGACATACGGCCATGGCATATGCGTGCTCGAATCGCATGCCCTCTTGCGCCAACTGGTCGATGCGAGGGGTTGCATAACTCTCTCCGCCGTAGCATTGAGGAACTTCCGATCCGACGTCGTCGGCCAAAATCAGAAGGATATTCGGTTGAGTATCTTCCCTCGCTATGACAAAAGAAGTTATATCGACCAGAGTCAGGACACTTATGAAGAATGCAAGAATTCGTCGCTCACAATGTCTCATACCTCTGAAACCCATTTTCTATTCTCCTTGAAGCTGTAGTTCTATGATTTCATGATAGAATTCAGGCGAACGGCGCTCCAGAATATCACCGGTCCCTACCTGGTCATCGATTGAGATTTTTGCAAATACCAACTGATCGTGGTCGCCCTCATCACGGGCAACTATCTTGCCGCTCGGGTTAATAATTAATGCCTGATTCTGTTTCGCATAGACCACCCAGACGCTGTTTTCCCAGGCACGAGTGCGTAACAAGGCTTCGTTTCGCTCGCCGTCGGTGCCGTATGCTGGCAAGATGAGTATTTGGGCGCCTTTCAGTGCGAGAATTCGCGACACTTCGGGAAAGCGGCGATCGTAACAGATGAGTGCCCCCAGCGTACCAACATCGGTTTTCGCCACTGGGAAGTTTGTGCCGGGGGTGTTGAAGACTTCGCCCTTGGTGTGGGTCTTGCTGTAGTGCAGCACCAACTCGCCTAGTGGAGAATAGACTGCAACCGAGTTAAACATCTGTTGGCCACGACGCTCGGCAAACCCAACAGAGAGATAAATCTTCAGCTTCCTAGCTAGTGCCGCGATGCGACTCATAAAAGGGCCGTCTAAGGCTTCACCGATTTGCAATAATTGTTCGCGAGTAAGTCCGGGAGTCAATTTTGCATTGCTGGTATAGCCATCGAGAAAACCCTCGCAAGTCACGACCAGTTTGGCATCTCGCTTAGCAGCCTCAGCAGCGTACTGCTCAAGGAGACGACAATTATGCTCTTTATTCCAACGCTCAGGTTGTACACGCATTGCCGCGACAGTGAAACTCGGCAAATTATCCTCAGCAAATAAATAAGGGCTAGACCCCACAGTGAAATGACACGTGGCGAGAATAACCAGCATAGGCAGGTCCAGCCAGGTCATTTTCTGTGGTGGCGTCATATTCAACCTGATGAGCGTTATGTCAAATCATGGACTGCGACTGTATTCAAAGTACACATGAACGGAGTCACTAGCAAGAACTGGCTTTGTTAGAGCGAAAGTAATGCGGCGCCAAAGCAGAAAAGAGATGTTGGTCAATCCAGAAATCTATCGAACAATTCAACTCGCTAAGATCCAACTATGGGGTTTGTGAAAAGTATTAGAGTGAATTTGTAGTCTTGATATTCCGCCAGGACTTCCCAAAAAGAATTGGTAGAATAGCTATTCGGTTGTATGATGAGTACTGACCTTTTATGATCGCCGCCTGCACCTGTCTTGGCAATTATTTAGGACAGTGTATAGAGTCGTACAAAACGTCATGGACACTCTTCAACAAATTAAATGTTCCTTCAATCGCCGCAATTTCTTGGGGCGTGCTGGCTTTGGGCTGGCTTCCGCAGCTTTGTCCACCCTGGGCAATACTCCGGTGTCTGCTACTCAGCAAAGTAGCTCTGCGTTTGATTTTCCGAATTTTGCACCCACCGCCAAACGAGTCATTTACTTGTTTCAGTCGGGTGGTCCGTCCCAGATTGAGCTATTTGACCACAAGCCAAACTTGGCTCGCTTGCGTGCCACCGAACTTCCGGAATCGATTCGCCAAGGCCAGCGCATTACCACAATGAGCTCGGGGCAGGGCGGACTCCCCATTGTTCCATCGCAGTTTTCTTTTGCTCAACATGGTCAGAACGGAACCTGGGTAAGTGAACTCTTGCCTCACACTGCCAAGGTAGTTGAGGACTTGTGTATTGTGCGCTCGATGCACACCGATGCGATCAATCACGACCCGGCTATCACATTTCTTCAAACGGGTTCGCAACAGCCCGGTCGGCCAAGTATGGGGGCCTGGTTAGCTTATGGGTTAGGAAACGATGCGGAAGATCTACCGGCTTTTGTCGTCCTGTTATCAGGCAGAGAAGGTCAGCCCTTGTATGATCGCTTGTGGAGTAGCGGTTTCTTGCCCTCGACATACCAGGGGGTTAAGTTTCGGTCGGTTGGTGATCCTGTGCTGTACCTCTCTGATCCCCCCGGCATGGATCGCAGTACTCGGCGAGGTGTACTTGATGGGCTAGCGCAACTCAACGAAATGCAGCTAGCTGAGTACGCCGACGAAGAAATAGCGACGAGGATCGACCAGTATGAGATGGCCTTCCGGATGCAGACTTCGGTGCCCGAGCTAACCGACCTGTCCAGCGAACCACAGCATGTTCTTGATCTGTATGGTCCTGAATGCCAGCAGCCTGGAACCTTCGCCCACAATTGCCTGTTAGCTCGCCGAATGGCAGAACGGGGAGTGCGTTTCATCGAGCTTTTTCAACGAGGTTGGGACCACCACAATAAACTACCCGCCGAATTGCCAAGGTTCTGTAAATCGACCGATCAGGCGGCGGCAGCGCTAATTACTGACCTCAAGCAGCGCGGCATGCTGGACGAAACCCTTGTCGTTTGGGGCGGCGAGTTCGGGCGTACGGTGTATTGCCAAGGCAAGCTTACTCCCACAGACTACGGACGTGATCACCACCCCCGTTGCTTCACGATGTGGATGGCCGGCGGCGGCTTCCGCCCTGGGATCACCTACGGCGAGACGGACGACTACAGCTACAACATTGTCGACAAGCCGGTGCATGTGCATGACCTGCACGCCACGATGCTCCATTGCCTGGGAATCGACCACGAGCGGTTGACATTCAAGTACCAAGGACGCCGACATCGTTTGACGGATGTCGCCGGCAATGTAATGCATGGCTTATTGAAATCTTGACCAAGGCACAACACAGAAAGTAGTGAGCATCACTTTGCGAATTCAAACGGTCTTTTTCTCAACTTTTATCTTGATCGTCAGGTTTTCGCAATTGTTGATGGCGGTCGAGATCAACGAACGTGGTGATAACTTTCTTGTCACGATTGACGACCAGGAATTTGCTGAATACGAGACAGGAAAAGAACATTCCCGCCCATTCTTTCGCGAAGTAAGAGCTGCAGATGGCACAATTCTATCTCGCCCAATTTCTCCTCCAGGCGGTGACCATCCGCATCACACTGGCATCTGGATTGCCATCGACAAAGTTAACGATATAGCTTTTTGGCACCAGCAGGGACGCATTAAGAATCGATCAGTAGAAGTCGTGCGAACCGGCTCGAATCCTGCGATCCTTAAAGTTAAGAACGAATGGCTCGATCAAGATGGCAAAGTTGTACTGAGAGAGCGCACTAAGATAAGCATCTACGAAAACAGACTGCTGATTTACGACATCCGTTTCACCGCAGGAGAAAAACCAGTCACCTTTGGCGATACAGAAGAAGGCTTTTTTGCATTTCGCATGGCCGATTCGATGTGTGAGGAAAACACGGGCGAAGTCACCAATGCTGACGGCCTGCATTCTGCCAAAGGCTGTTGGGGCAGGCAAAGTGATTGGGTAGATTACTCAGGCGAAGTCGAAGGAAGAACATTTGGCGTCGCGATTTTCGACCGTCCGCTCAATTTCCGTCGCGGTCGCTACCATGTGCGAGACTATGGGCTGTTTACGATAAACCCCTTCGGCGAGCGTGACTATACCAAGGGACGACTGCCCGCTCAGCCGGTGACGCTACCAGCTGAAGCCTCACTCCAATTACGTTATGGCATGTATTTTCATCAAGGAGATAACAAATCTGCCAAGGTGAATCGCGTGTATCTAGACTTTCTTGAGGAGACGGGTGTTCCCGGCTCTAAACAGCGGGAAATTCAGTATCGCAGTTCGGCTGACGACACCGTGCAACCCGCCATGTTCTACGCTCCTATAAGTGATAAGCCCGCACCCTTGTTAGTCGCACTGCACACTTGGTCAGGCGACTACCAGCAGGATGATCATCAGGCTTGTGCCGAATGGTGCCAACAGAAGGGGTGGGTTTATATTCATCCGAATTTTCGTGGCCCCAATCGTAATCCGGAAGCGACTGGCTCCGATTTGGTTGTGCAAGACATCGTGGATGCGGTTGAGTTTGCTTCCCACCATGCCGAGGTAGACCCATCGCGAATCTATTTGGTAGGAACCTCTGGTGGTGGATATACTGCACTTTTGATGGCGGGCCGACGACCCGAGATATGGGCTGGTGTCTCTGCCTGGGTACCAATCGTGGATCTAGAACATTGGTATCACGAGAACAAAGGAGATGGCGACAAGCACTGGCGTGAAATCGCGAACTCGTGCGGAGGCCCACCTGGGACCAGTGAAGTAGTAGACCGCCAGTATGAACTCAGATCACCGATTACCTGGTTAGAAGGAGCTCGAGGCATCAACGTCGACATCAACGCTGGTATTCGAGACGGACATGAAGGAAGTGTGCCAGTGAGCCACTCGCTGCGTGCCTTCAACAAGATCGCCGACCTGCAGGATCGACTCTCGGAAGATGAAATAAAATATTTCGTCAATGAAGCCAAGGTTCCCTCTCTCCTTGTGCGTGAAGTTTCTGATTCCAGTTATGGCGACAAGCAGCCTCTCTTTCGTCGTCAGTCCCAGAATGTACGGGTCACCTTATTTGATGGCGCCCATGAGTTGATTCCGCAGGCCGCACTGCACTGGCTGGAACAGCAACGACGCTTGGATAGCAAGAGTAGTAGTTCTTCAGCTACTTCGCGATAGCGACCGGATCTTCCGTTGATCCATGAACCCGGGGGCTAAAGCAATGTTGCTGATAGGGGACCAAATCAATCGGCAGCAGCCCCCACCGACTCAGGCTGAGGGTTGATCAGATCCAAGTGCGGAAGCACGTCCGGCGCGACCCTCACCCCCGTAGTAAATTTCATAGGAGGACCCATCGAAGTAGGGAACTCCATCTCGACGAAATAAGCTGTCCACCCTCGCTCGACTTTCGGAGCAGTCACGACATACTTGCCATCAGCCGTCGCATTTAGCTCTTCCGAGCGGTACGCGGGGCCAAGCGTTTCGAGGCGAAAGTCTCGCGCGTCTGGATTGTTTGCTTGCCACAATCTGACTGCTGTCGGCTTCGTCTCACAAGTCACCTCAATAGATCCGTCCGGGGAAAAATTCCAGTCATACCTGGGTCGCTCTTTTTCTAACAAGATCGAATTGCAAAACGCAGCGATGCTTTCCTCGGCATCAGAGTCTTTTAGCGAGTGATCGCTGTTCGGTACGTAGCGCAAGTGTTTTTCACCCACGAGTGAATCGAAATAGAACTGCGACGAATCAGGCAAGAAATACTGATCGCCGGCAGAGTTGACGATGAATTTCGGCATTGTCACGCGCTGGCGGTGGAAGTAAGGATCGTCGATCTGGATGAGTCTTTGGTACTCGGGTTGTTTCAAATGGTTGAGCAAACCATGACGTTCGTAGTCGCCTACGGCAGGAGCCCAGAAGCCGTAAGCGGCAATATGGTGGAGCATCGATTTTTGGATGTTCAAACAATCAATCACCAAGGGGGCTACCGCAATCACACGCGGATCGGCACCTGCGACCAACCAAGAGGTCCATCCACGCTTTGAGGCACCCACAACGATAAAATTTGAAATCGGCTCAGTTTCAGGAAACTTTTCCTCGGCAAGTTCTTGCACAGTATCCATGGCCTTCACGACTGATTTGACCATTGGCAAGCGAGCAATCCAGCGAGTATCCCCAGTTTTCAGGAATTGGTCACCAGCGTATGCCAACAAGTCGTCCTCTTTTCGCTTCTTCCCATCTTGGCGAAATTTTAGGGGTTCGTTGGGGACCTGCTGCAATTCGACGACGACTGCGCAAAGTTGCTTCGCAAGTTTCATCGCTCGCTGACTTGGACCCCGTGGTGCATCTTCTCCGTTATTCCCGCCGCCGACGATCATGATCGCCGTTGCGTGATGCAAGTCCTTGGGCTTGGTCACGATCAGCCAATGGTGCCACTCGGTGCGGTCAACCTCTTCTGGATTAAGCCATTCAAGAGAAGTGAGATCGATGACATACGAGCTAACCTGTTCGGTTTCAACGTTGCGAACGATTTGCCAGGAATACTCTGGCTCGGGCTTTGCCAAATATTCGTCCAATATTTCAGGCCCTGTTGATTCGAAACTCACTGGCTTGGCTGCTACAACAGAGGTGGGCCATTGTAATGCGAGGAATAATGTAGTGAGAGCAGTAAGCGAGTCCAAAACGCGCACGTTGCTACGATTTCCCATGAAGAAAGTTCCTGTACTAATTGTTTCCACTGGCCAACTTATGAATAGCCTCGTGAGACGCTTCGAATTGTGTCCACAAGTTCTCCAAGGTGTCGGTTGTGGGCAACTCTGGAGACTTGATCAAATAGTGTCGAATTTGCACAGAGAATAACGCTTGATCTTCGAATACTTCCATGTTGGGACCAGGAAACACGATGTAATCCATGGCCGCTCCGCGAATTCCTTGTGCCAGTGCGGCGGCGTACTCGGCTTCGATAAGAATAACCGACCGCCAACCGGCAGGTGAAGGGTGAGAGACAAGCACCGGCCGATGCCAAGTGGAGACAATCTTTCCCCCGCCACGCGGGCAATGCGGGATAGCACCGCTGGCGGCAAAGTAGGCGTCGGGGTGAACGACGTAACCATCGAGATGATCGACTCCGTGTTCTAAAAATCTGGTCAGCCGATTGCCTGCCTCCCAAAACCAACAGGAATTCGGCTCGTTAAATTTTGTGTAGCATGCGAAAAACTGTCCGTACTCTTTCACATCAGAACCAGAAATATTGCGGATCGATGTGACAACATCCCAATGCGGTCGAGCCTTGTCCACAACTTCTGGGAGGAGGAACTTCTGGATGCAATCAAAGCCATCGATTTCAAAATGAATATCGAGCTGCCGCTCGCCCGGAGAAAAATCGGCAGTCGTCCAATACCTGGGACGACAACTATCACCCCAGGGATGCCCTTTCCACCACTGCCACTCGCGATAGTCCCAGACCCGCGAATCGTCATCCCCGCCGCGCATCCAAGACTGTGTCGGTGCGTCCGAGGTATGTAAGCCACTCAATCCTCGAGGGTCAAATTTCATTTCCACCACTGCTTGACCATCACTGTCCAAGAGTGTGCGCTCAACAACGGGTTGAACTACTGCCGGGGGATGCTCATCCTCACACGCATGAACTCTTAGTGGCAGGCAGCCAAAACAAACCAACAAGAAGACTGAATTGCTTTGCATCATATTTTGAGTTCTTTCCATGCATCTAGCTCGAGTGAAATTTGTGCTTCGACTTCCCGAATATGCGCCCATTATCACGCCATATTCAATAATTGACCAGTTGAGGCGGCATCTTTTTGGCTGAGTTGACTGTTGCCATGCCCTTAGTACAGTTTCACACCAATTATTAGTGATTTCGGAAATCGCCACTCGCGACTTAGGGATACATTTTTTTTCACTTCGGTCATGGTAGAATAATCCGGTCTCTTTTGAGGAACTGATTCAGATGTCGCTTCAGCGCTTTATCTTTGGGTGCAAAATACTATGACTTGGAACCATAAGCCATGGACCGGTGTCTTTGCCGCGACGCTCTGTGCTTTTCGAGAAGATCAATCGATCGACGAAGAGGGGCTCGGCGAATACATCTACGACCTTGCCTCGGTGGACGGGATTCAAGGCGTGGTGTGCAACGGCCATACGGGCGAAGTCATGTCGCTGCTGCCCCGAGAACGAGCGCAAGTAACTGCGATTCTCGCAAAGTCTGTCGCGAAATCCACACGGGATGTGAAAGTCGCCTCAGGAGTAATGGCTGAGGGTACGCTGGAAGCCACGGAACACGCAATCGCAGCCAAGGAAGCGGGAGCGCATGCAATTCTACTCATGCCGCCGCACCACTGGCTCCGTTTCGGACGCACCACGGCAACCGCAATTGATTTCTGCACCGACGTTGCCGATGCAGCGGGGATCGACGTCATCCTCCACCAATATCCGGCGTGGACGAAGGCGGGCTACTCGCTCGACGAAATGCTCAGAATTGCCAAACATCCCCGTGTTGTGATGATCAAAATGGGCACCCGAGACATGTCCCGATGGCTTTACGACTTTGAGAGTCTAAAGGAATCCTCACCCGACACAACGGTGGTCACGTGCCACGACGAATTTCTCTTGCCAACGCTTTTCGAAGCGGCGGATGGGGCTCTGATAGGGTTCGCTGGCTTTGCACCGCATTTGATGGTGGAACTCGTCCACGCAGCGCTTGACGGAGATTTTCAAAGGGCCAAGAATGCTCAGCGAACGGTCGCTCCATTGGCTCACTTGATCTACGATTTCGGAGAGCCGGGGTGTGGAGCCCATCAGCGGATGAAAGTTGCACGTTGGCTGCTGGGCAAGTTCCCTAGTCCTCATTTTCGTCGTCCAGTGAACCCTTTACCCGCAACTGAAGTAGAAAAGATTCGCAGGGAGCTTGCCAAAATCAACCCTTCCCTTTGAAACTACCCGCACCGATCAAACTCTTAACCTCCTTCCTCCTCGCGATTCCCATGGAAAGCATTGACGTTTTCTGCCATTTCTTACCTCGCAAGTACATTGCGGCGGTACAAGAAGCATCTGACAAGCCGTTGAAGATGTTCGAACGGGCGCAGCAGATACGTGCCATAGTTGATTTGAAAGCCAGGCTAGAGATTCTCGAAGAGTTTCCCGGATATAGCCAAATCATCAGCCTCTCGTCACCGCCCATTGAGGTGTTAGCTCCGCACAAATCGGTCGAACTTTCCCGGCTAGCCAATGACGAATTAGCCGGCGCCGTCGATGCCGGCGGGAAGTGGATTCGCGGATTCGCCGCGTCACTTCCGCTCAACGATGTCAGCGCATGCATCCACGAAGCCCAGCGAGCCATCGACGAATACGGCGCAGTAGGCGTACAGGTTTTCACGAGTGTGCTGGGCCAACCGTTGGACCTTCCTCAATTTCAGCCGCTCTTTGAGTTCATGGCCGCACGAGACCTGCCGATTCTCTTACATCCGACGCGCTCGATGTCCGTATCTGACTATCCAGGCGAAAAATTCTCGAAGTTCGATCTATGGTGGGCAATCGGTTGGCCTTATGAAACGACCTTGGCTCTTACCCGACTAGCGCTATCGGGAATTTTTGATCGGCTGCCGGATTTGAAAATCATCGCCCACCATGTGGGGGGGTATCTTCCCATGTTGGCTGGCCGACTTGGTCCCGGAATGGAGCTACTTGGTACACGCAATCCGCCGGGCACAGAGGAGTATGTCAAGACGACCCTTCAGGAGCCTGTGCTTAATGCATGTGCGCGTTTCTACGCGGATACGGCCTCGTTCGGCTCAATGGCAGCCCTCGAATGTGGAAAGGCTTTTTTCGGAGCTGAGCGACTCTTGTTTGCCAGCGATATGCCCTTTGATCCAGGAGGAGGGCCTGACTACATCCGCTCGACACTCGCCGCAATCGACGCCATGCCGCTCACAGCGGCCGAACGACGGTCGATCCTTGTGGAAAATGCCCAACGCCTGTTCCAATTGAATGACAACTGAGTGCTGAACGATGCCCCTAGGTTCCACCTATCCTAGTGAAAGTCACATGGTTCGCGATTCTCGCACGGGGGTCGCGATCAGGCAGGTCACTTCCTTTTCAGCGATCCACCATCATCCCTTCTATTATATTCCTGCCTACGACGACTCAGGGGAGCGGCTTTTTTTTGTCTCACATCGTACAGGATTACCACAGCTATACTTTGAGGATCGTCCAGGAGGTGCAATCGTTCAGATCTCAGATCGTCCTGACCTCAACGAGTGGTCCTGCCATCCCGCGTGGAACGGTCGACACGCCTACTACACCGCAGGCAATGCCGCTTGGCGAGTCGACCTGGAAGCTATGCGAGAAGAACAGGTCGCCACCTTAGGAGAAACACCAATTCGACAGCCAGGCATGGTCGGCGCCTCCATGGGAACCACTAGCCTTAGCACCGACAACCGCTGGTGGTGTGTGTACGTCAAGGTTGAGAACAAGTTTCGGCTGCATGTTATCGACGTTCAAACTGGTGAAGACACGGTGATACTGGAACGCGCCACAATTGCTCATCCTCAGTTCCATCCCGATGACGCGTCCCTCTTACGCTATGCCGGTCCCCATGAAGAGCGTATCTGGACTATCCGCCGCGATGGCAGCGAGAATCGGCTCGTCTATCATCGCGATGCTGCTCGCAAGGAATGGATCGTCCACGAGACTTGGCTCACAGGCACGCGCGAAATAGTCACGACCAACTGGCCCCACGGAGTCATGGCCATCAACATCGACAGTGGCGACGTTCGCTGGATTGTCCGCACGAATGCCTGGCATCCGATGGTCAACCGTGCGGGCACCCAGTTGGTGGCCGACACAACCAACCCGGATGTCGGCTTGATTCTCTGCGATCCTCGCCAAGAATGTGGCCCCATCGAGAGCTTATGCGCGTCGAATGCTAGTAATGTGGGCGACCATTGGCGAAACGACCACTGCCCCTACGACGACGGCCCCGTCGAGGCTTATGCCCCGCAGCATACTCATCCCCACCCGAACTTCTCGCCGGAGGGACGGCGCGTAATATTCACATCGGATCAACAGGGCTTCGCCCAGGTGTATGAGGTCGAAGTACCTGTAAAGTAGTAGCGTGAGCAATGCCCACAATACCGCTAATTATGGACGCCGTCGCCGAGAGAAAGCACACGAGAACGCCGAGACGAAAACAAGCACCATCGCGCTAGGCTCCGGTACGCTGGCAAATGTAGCGCTCAAGGGTGGGGTGCCGTATTGGGTTTTCCAGATTGCTAGATCGGCGGCGTTTACCATATTGTCGCCATTAGCATCGCCTTGAGCAGCAGTCGTTCCAATGTTATAGCCGCGCTGCCAGATCAAGAAGTCTCTCCCATCAACGTCGCCGTCGCCATCGAAGTCTGCGTTCTCGACCGGTGCAGCCAAGGGAGCAATCACGCCGATTTGGTAGGACAGAAAATCCATGTCAAGGGAACCAAAGCCGTCGTTGGTGCTGATTCCGAATTCAAGAAATGGATTGTCTTCTTGGGCATATACGGAGTTGTTATTCGCCGCCAATGTCACTTGAAAAGTGCTAGGCGTCAAAGAACCATTCATGTAAACCTTGACTTGAATGTTTCCAGGGAGCCCAGCATTGTTCTCCATGGTGATCCAGAATTCATTCCATTCATTGAGTTGATTGTCATCGATTTCCAAAATATTAAGCGCGCCGCCACTTTCGGAATCGATAAAATTGGATGGGGCGTCTCCATTGAGATTATTCATGATCAAACCGCCACTGCCAGTTCCAGTGCAGAGGGAGCCAGTATTTGCTCCACAGAATGTCGTGATATCAGTACTGTTTACCAATGAAAACCCCACCGAAGTATCCTCATTCGTGGGGGAATTCTGTGAGATATTAAGCGTTCCTCTCCCATTTGTCATTGGGGTGCCATGCCCATTAGGAGCATCCTGAAACCAGGGTACTACATCGGGATCGGTATCTGGATCATCGCCATCGACCTCCAAATAGATGTCATCCAGTGGCCCGCTATTGGGAATCCTCATGCGGAATGAGACAGTGATTCCTGTGGCGGTTAAGACCAACTCATTCATGGGATCTTGAGAATCCTGAGTCATGTCGTGGCCGAAATAGACCCGGCGGTTGCTGTTGATCGGCTCGTGGGGAGGGGTAGGATCTGTGGGGTAGGTCAAATTGGGATCCGAGAGACCTTGAATCCAGCCATGGGGTTCAGGGTTACCGGCATCTTGAACTCGGATGTAATTGGTGGAGCCTTCGGTAAATGATCCTGCTCCACCGGGTGAAGTTCCTTGCTTGCCAGTGAGTGAAACAGGCGGGCTGGCAGAGACGGAGGGATCTGACAGCGGATCCCCGGGAGCCGTGCCGTCCCACTTGTCACCCTGATCGTGATACCAAGTACCGTCGAGACCATACACATCTTCCCCGGACGGATTCGTTGAAAAATCCTTTCCACCGAAGCCAGCCGGACCGAAATCGCCAATGAACTTGTCGTCACCGGTCCCTGCTACTCCGTCTGTCACACCTGGATTGAAAGTTCCATCGTAGGTGTATCGCCAACCCCCTGCAGGGTTGAGATAGCTAACCCCTGCGAAAACCCCAGGAATAGCCCATGCAAAACAGATTGCGATCGAACTTGCGTATGTAATCAAAGATTGTTGCCGAGTCATTTCAAATGTTGCCTCTATGGTGAATAGTACTGCTGAGGTCGATACAAAACAAAATCATGGAAAAGCGTCGAAGGGATTGATAACAACTAAAGTAGCTTTAACGTTTCCTAGGGCGAGTTACTTCGATACGAAACTCGTGAGGAGAAGTCTCGGGGGAAACGGTAAACTTGAGGCCAGAACTCTTTGCGTTCTTGAAACGGATATCAATTGGATTCATTGCTTTCAGGTATTCGCGTTCAGACATTTCTCCTTTGTCATCAGGAACCGTTGGAACGACCATTACCTCATATTCACCCGCCGGAGCGCCGTCGCCTTTCGAATAGGTTGTTAGTTCAAACTTGCCGTCTGATTCAAAGTAGCCTTTGGCAGTAATCATCGGATCTGATCCGACAAGTTGAAATACGACACGGCCTCCCCTTTCAAGGGTTGATCCATCTTTGAATACGACATCGCCTCTGACTGGGTAAGTAGCCACATGGGACTTTCCACAGCTCATGAGGAAGCAAGTTCCGCTAAGAACCATTCCGAAGTAAAACGTTGACAGACAATGCCTCTTTGACAAACTTTGCGTTCTCCCAATTCCTAAGAACCTCAGAGTAAGAGGATCAAACTCTTACGGATAAATAAGCAAAACCACTATCAATATTGTGTTTCTGGAAAAGGTTCTCCCTTTCCATAGAGGTCCACAATCTTTCCGTCCGACTTATTGCATATCTGACCCAGCATATAGAGGTCGATGTCAACATTGACTGAACGGACGCTTCCATCACCAAAGACAAACTGGCAGATGCCTGGGTGCCAACTGCCAAAATTCTTATTCCATTCTGACATTGCTTGACCTCCCTCCGAGCCATCATTGGGACTGGCAATCGGAGCCAAGTGCCCTCCCTTGCGACCAATGCTGCTCCAGAAGTCGGGGTTGTAAATTGAGTTGTCCTTGGCTGCTATGTGTCCAAACCAACTTCCATTGGGTCCATCCGTGGGGACATGTTTTTCACCGACAAATACTGTATTAGAAAGTCCATCCGTGATCTGGGCAAATGTAACCTTGTATTCCAAGCTAATTTTGCTGAGATCGACATCATTGTTATCATTCTTGCTGGCTCCTTCAGCATCACCCCCGTGGCCTGAGAAGCGAAAAGGCCCTGTGGGTTCTTTCAAGGATCCATCACTTCTTTCGTAGGTATTGTCGTTGTCCGAGGCATCTGGAGAGGTATCACCCGTGTTACAAGCAAAATCAGCTAAGCCACCTGGGACGTTGGTACCGCCCGCGTTCCCTTCATCATTGTCCCCCGTAATGCTTACCTGGGGAGGTGCTCGCCGAGAGGGACAAAAATAGACTGACACCTGAGCCGTACGAGCCGCATCGGTCTGATGGTAATAAGTCTTTGTTCGATTCCAAGTTTGAGAGATGTTCCCCGCCTCTAAGAATGGCCACAACTCAGCCGCCCAAGTGATATAGTCGAACTGCCTCCGCGAGTTGGGTATCCGCTTGTAGGTATCGTGATGGTTTTGAATTGCCAACCCGATATTCTTCAAATGATTGGTGCACTGTGCCCGGCGGGCCGATTCACGGGCCGCCTGAATCGCTGGCAGCAGAAGGGCCACCAGGACCCCAATGATGGCAATTACCACTAACAACTCAACCAACGTAAATCCACGTTTTGTGTGTCTGGCCACGGCACAACCTCCCCGATTTAGTAGAGTGATAAGGCTCAATCGCGGGCCGAGAGAAGAATTGGTAAGCTTCCCCGAGACCCTCCTATGAACTGATAAGTGGGCATCTACGCCCCACTTATAAGTTAACCATTTGAAAGTTGCCAGTCAAGTTTTCGTAACGGCTATTGCGACGATTGCTTAAGAGACTACCAGCAGTTGCCGAAACTCCGAACCCCACTATTTCGCTATACGTTTTCGGCAACGCAACATTTGCCGAATGCGCAAACAAGAACACCTCGACTACATCGCGTAGCCGAGGTGTCTGTTAAGGTCTCGTTAATTTCGAAGGGACGTTCGCCTACCTCCGCCGGAGGCAAGCCAGGCCCATAGCCAACCCAAGCAGAGCGATGCTGGATGGTTCGGGGACTGCGTCAACCATGATGCCAGCGATCGAAGCGTTGACACCTGCAACACCTGAATTGAGCTGCAATTTAATTATGTCTCCAGCTGCAACTCCTTGATAGTAATAAGAGTAAACATCCGCAATTCCATTGAAGGTAAGATTGCGTAGATTGACACTTGCCCCACTTACGTCCTCGCGGGCACGGATTCGATCCTGAGAGTTGTACTGCCCATTCGTGTTATCTGCGACAACGTGCAACCAAAATGCAGGAGGGGGATTCCCCACAACACCGATATTCTTAATCGCATTATTGGAGTTGTTCGCTGCTTTGGGGTCAACTAACGCGCCAGAGAGGCCATTGAGACCATCCGGTAGCGTCAGAAAATTCCACGGGGTATTACCGCCTTCAGAAAACGCTTCAAATCCAGGGTCATCGCCGAATGAATAGTCTGGACTAAGAGGATCGAAGTCTACAGAAAGCCACGATGGCAAAGTATTAGCGGCGTCTTGGCCGACCGGACTATTCGTATTAGGAGTTGTCGCTCCAAAATTAAAGAATAGGTAGCCATCTTGTCCGATATTCAAGCCAGCAGCGCTGTAGTCCGTCTTGTCGATGTGCGTCGCCACAGCAGGATCTTGTGCCTGAAAATAAGAAATGCTCGTTGTTGCCCGAGCAACAGGGGCAACCAGCAGTCCTGCCGCAAAAAGTGCGAACCAAAATTTCTTCGTCATTAGTCATTCCTCCAGAGTTTCGAAAAGGGTTAGTCACAACACAGTAGCTTGCTTCAAATCAAGATTGGATTGAAGCCAGTAAAAATCACACAGTCGTTTCGATCTTTCCTAAAAGAGTTTGAAATTAGATAACATGGAAGAGTTTCAGTTGTCGATTGCCAATGCAACTTGAGTCACTCAGCTTCACTATGTTCTATGTTGTAGCGATTCTCTAGCGATTGCAAGTAAAAAATTTAGAAAACGCTCTCCGCCTTGGTTGATTCTGCATGAATCATATTTGCATATTAGGAAATGGCAGTTCGCGCTTGGCATTCTCAGACGTTCCAGGGAATCTTAAGGATTGGCTGCTGATCGAGCCGGTATTTTGCATTAGACTGAGAGACTGCTTTTGTCTGTTGCCTTTTCGTAGACGCCTACCCACAAGACCTATCATGACTCGAAACGCAGATTCACTTCGAATTGTCAATTCGCGCAATGGTTCCCCATTAGAGCCAGTCGGTGTGATCGGTCTAGGATTGCTCGGCACGGCTCTCTGCGAGCGGCTGCTAGCTGCTGGCTACCCGGTGTTTGTCTATAACCGTACCCAAGAGAAAGCGATTCCGCTGATCGAACTTGGAGCCCATTGGTCAGACAATCCATTTATTGAGTGTGATCGAGTGGTAGTCAGTCTGTATACCTCAGACATCGTCGATGCGGTGCTCGACAAACTGGAACCTGGGTTGCGAGCCGGACAGATAATTATTGACACCACCACCGGCGATCCAACTGAGACCTTGGCATTGGGCAAGCGACTGGCGAAAAGCGATGTCCACTACCTTGAATCTCCGATTGCCGCCTCGAGCGAACAAACCCGGCAAGGGGAAGCCTTGGCAATTGTTGCTGGGCCCGAAGAAGCCTACCATGCCTGCCGCGATCTCTTCGATTGTCTGGCTGGCAAGTCACACTTTGTGGGGCCGTGGGGTTCTGCTGCCAAAATGAAATTGGTCAATAACCTGGTATTAGGTCTCAATCGGGTGGCACTGGCCGAGGGCTTGCTCTTCGCAGAGGCTATCGGCGTACCCATGCAAAATGCGTTGGACGTGTTAAAAGATGGCAATGCCTATTCCATCGTCATGGACGTAAAAGGACAAAAGATGGTCGATAGCGATTTCTCGACCCAGGCCAAACTCTCGCAGCATACCAAGGATGTGCGGCTGATGTTGACTGAATCTGAACGCGCAGGAATCACGCTCCCTTTGTCGAATTTACATTTGCAGCTGCTGGAGCAAGCCGAGGCTCTCGGATTCGGTGATCGTGACAACTGTATCATCATCAAGGCGATCGAAGAGGCGGTTCGTCTGCAGGCAGAAATTACGAGTTGAGTGATTGCAGGTCGGAACGAGTCACATGAGTTCCGGCAAGCCGCCATCTTTTCCCAAATCTCGAAGGAGCAATCGTGCCAAATACTACTCGCAGGTCTTTTCTTAAAAAAATGGGCGTCGGCGCTGCCGTGGCCGGTTTGACTCCTCGACTTCAGGCAGCTGGGGCCAATGAACGAGTTAGGTGGGGACTCATCGGCTGTGGACAGCGTGGCCGTTGGTTTTTCGAGGGTGCTGACTATGTTTGCGATCCCGACAAGAGTCGGCTTGCAGTTGCCGCCGAAAAATCGGGTGTCGACGCGGCGCATGCCGTCACCGATCTGCGTCGCATCCTCGACGACCCGGCAATCGATGCAGTAGTGATTGCGACTCCCGATCATTGGCATGCCCCGGCAGCAATTCTGGCATGTGAGGCGGGTAAGCATGTCTATGTCGAGAAACCGTGCAGCCACAATTTCCGCGAGGCCCAATTGCTCCTGAAAGCAGCTCGAGAAAACAACGTCGTCGTGCAACACGGCACCCAGCAGCGGAGCACACCCTTTACGATCGAGGCCATCCAGAAACTACACGAAGGGGTGATCGGCGACGTCTTGGTTGCTAAGGCGTGGAATATCCAGCATCGTGATAACATTGGGTTCGCTGAGCCTACTCCGGTCCCTGCGGAGGTTGACTATGATATGTGGGTGGGTCCCGCCGAGATGATCCCCTTTCAAACGAACCGCTTCCACAGTGATTGGCATTGGTGGTATAACTTCGGCACGGGAGACATTGGAAACGATGGTGCCCACGATATAGACTATGCACGCTGGGGATTGGGTATCGATGCTTTGCCCTCGAAGGTTGTTGCCTTAGGAGGTAAATACTTTTACGACGACGCCCAACAGTTTCCCGACACAGCAACCTGTATCTTTGAGTACGCTGGCGAAGATGGCCGCACTCCTCGCCAGATTGTTTTCGAGATGCTTCTCTGGACGAAGAATTATCCACTCAATTGCGACAGTGGAGTCGAATATTTTGGAACTGCTGGGAAGATGTTCTTGAGCAAACGCGGCAAAATGCTTATTTATGATGAGCAAAACAAAGTAGTTGAAGAGAAACGAGGCGAAAAAGAACCTCCCTTGTTGCATTTCGAGAACTTTGTCGATGCTATTCGTTCAGGCCGCAAGCCGAGCGCCGATATCTTGGAAGGATTTCGCAGTGTAGCCCTGATCCACCTGGCAAACATTGCCTTGCGAACGGGCCACTCGTTGGATTTCGATTCGACAACTGAGCAGATTACCAATGACAATTCAGCCAACGGTTTGCTATCACGCCAGTATCGTGATGGAGGCCATTGGGCAAAACCTACGGGAGTATAATACACGATGTCCTTGAAACGTTTGTTGCCATTATTCTATGTTGCGTTTCTCGTTAGTTGCGGAATTCATGCGACTACTCAGGCTTCTGAGGGGAATGTTGAATTCGACACGAGCAAAGACGGCAAGGTAGTTGTCAAGATTGATGGTGAGCAAGTCGCTCAATACGTCTATCAAGACGATGATATCTCGCGGCCCTATTTTGCACATCTGCGAACCCCGGATTCGCCGCAGATTTCGCGCAATTATCCGCCTATCGAAGGCAAGGATCGGGCGGACCATGGCACCTTTCATCCGGGGTTGTGGATGTCGTTTGGCGACATTAGTGGAAACGATTACTGGCGACTCGCAGCGCCGGTTAAGCAAATAGCCATGAAAGCAGCTCCAGAGAAGAATTCATTCACGGTCAACAATCGCTATTTGGATCAAGATGATCCCAGCCAGGCGGTTTGCGATGAGGAGTGCACTTATACCGTAATCCCTCGGCCAGAGGGTTATTTACTACTCTGGGACAGTACATTTTCTTCTGACAAAGAATTTTATTTCGGCGATCAAGAAGAGATGGGTATCGGTTTTCGCGTAGCCACACCAATCCGTGTGGAGACGGAAGCGGCAGGGAATATACCGCCTGGAAACGGGAAAATGGTCGACTCCGAAGGCCACGTCAATGGTGACGAAATCTGGGGCAACACCGCCGATTGGTGCGACTACAGTGGCACGCTCGATGGACAGCAGGTCGGAATGACCTTGTTTTGTCATCCCGACAATTTCCGCCCCAGTTGGTTTCATGCCCGCGATTATGGACTCTTAGAGGCAAACCCGTTTGGCCGAGAGGCGTTTGGCAAAGGGGAGAAGAGCCAAGTGGATGTTAAGCCAGGAGAAAAGTTACGCCTGCGCTATGGTGTATTCGTCCACGCGTCGCCTGAAGGCGAGTCTCCTAACCTGGCCGAAGAATACGCCAACTATGTCGAGGTAGCGGATTAGCCAATTTGGTTGGTCTGGTATTGCGCCCGCTGTTCTCTTAGTGCACCCTCTTCTTAAGGAAATTCATGGTCGGATTGCATCCCCTCGATATTGCAGTTGTCATTGCCTACTTGATAGGGATTACGATCTTGGGTGTCTGGACTGCCCGCGGTATCAAGAACATGAATGATTATTTCATGCCACGCCATTTTGGTAAGGCAATGATGATCACAAATGCCTTTGGTACGGGCACGGCCTCGGACCAAGCAGTGATTGTTGCGGCAGCAACCTTTCGCAACGGGTTGTCCGGTATTTGGTGGCAATGGATCTGGCTGCCTGTAACCCCCTTCTATTGGTTGCTTGCTCCGATCATGAGAAGACTACGAGCGATTACTACTGCCGATGTGTATAAGCTTCGATACGATTCCAGCGTGGCATCCTTGTTTGCTGTGGTGGGTATCGTCGGTCTGTCCGTCAAAATCGGCTTGATGCTCAAAGGGGCTGGTGAGTTGATCGAAGCCTCTACTGCTGGGGGGCTGCAAGCCGAATTGGCGATACCTTTAATTACTGTTCTCTTTGTGCTTTATGGAATGGCCGGGGGGTTGTCAGCGGCCATTATGACAGATTTTTTCCAAGGCATTCTAACGATCATTTTTTCCTTCGCGTTGCTTCCCTTTGTTCTTCATGAAGTCGGAGGCATGTCAGGTGTCCGAGAAACCATCAATGACCCTGCACTATTGCAGTTGGTCAATCCAGGCGAAATCGGTGTGTTCTTCATCATCATGTTTTCCTTGCAGGCTCTAGCGGGAATCGTAGGCCAGCCTTTTATCATGGGCGTTTGTTCGGCAGGCAGGACCGAGATGGACGGCCGCGTTGGTTTCATGGTCGGAAATATCGTCAAGCGGTTTTGCACAATGGCATGGTGTATTACCTCCCTGGCAGCAATTGCATGGTACATCCAGCGCGGAGTCGATCTTGCTGACGTAAAGCCAGATCACGTCTATGGCGACGTGGCCAGGGCGTTCCTGCCCGCGATCATGCCCGGTTTGCTGGGAGTGTTCCTTGCTTCGCTGTTAGCATCAGTGATGAGTTCGTGTGATGCTTTTATGGTTTCTTCCTCCGCGCTGTTTACCAAGAACATTTACAAGCCTCTAGTTCCCGGCAAGTCAGATAAACATTATCTGACGGTCGGTAGGGGAACATCGCTTTTTGTCGTCGCGGGAGGGCTGTTTTTTGCCTACTGGGTTCCGAATGTCGTTAGTGCGTTAAATATCTGGTTTCGAATCGCTCCAATGGTTGGAATTGCCTTTTGGATCGGTTTATTCTGGCGACGGGCGACGGCGGCCGGAGCTTGGGCTACGACGATAGCCGGATTTGGAGTCTGGTGGCTCATGACGCAAGAAGCTGTTATTGGTTGGGCCAGCCGGTTGCCCATGGCAGACACGCTTCGCATGGTGGTGCAAACTGAGGGCAAGCCGCCGGCAATCTACGAGCCTTGGGTAATCTTGTGTTATACACTCGCCGCAGGCGTGGCATGCATTGTCGTCAGTTTGCTTACAAAGCCGGTCGACTCACAAAA
This sequence comes from Bythopirellula polymerisocia, assembly GCF_007860015.1. Taxonomy (GTDB): domain Bacteria; phylum Planctomycetota; class Planctomycetia; order Pirellulales; family Lacipirellulaceae; genus Bythopirellula; species Bythopirellula polymerisocia. The sequence continues at coordinate 779,118 of NZ_SJPS01000003.1, read as the reverse complement.
GCTAGATACTTTCTACACCCTTACACGGACTCCCATCGTGCCGGGTGAAGTCATCGAAGAGCCGTGTACTCTGCCTCATAACGTGAAACCCGCAGATCGTCAGATGCTCTGTACCGCCTGGGGACTGGAGATTCCTATGCCCTCCAAGACTTCTGTCGCAGGTTTTCTTGCCGGTTGGTTGGCAGTTGCCGGGCTTGTTGTGAGCTTCCTGTGGATGGTCCATTAAACTGCAGATGCACCGGACTCGATAAAGAGAAGCATCTTCAAGTGCACTGATGAGTTCTCGAAGTGAGTTCCGTTACAAAGGCTTTCATCCAGCCAGAGCATTCTCGCTTGTACCGACAGCAGTAGAGATTGCCATCTACGACCAATGGCTCCGCGACATAAGTCGCACCAGAGAACTCGGCATCCAAACGACAGCGGGGAATCGTCGTTACTTGCCGCCCACGAATGACGTCGGCCGCCGCCAGGATTTCAATGCCATGGCAGATCGAAGCCACCGGCTTGGCATGTTCGAAGAAGTGCCGTGTGATTCCCAACAGCTCCTGGTCGTAGCGCAAGAATTCCGGCGCTCGGCCTCCGGGAAGCACCAGTGCGAGATATTCGCTTGGATCCACATCGCGAAACGCAATATCTGAGTTCAACTCATAACCGGGCGTTTCGATCGTAACATCCCAGCTCGGGTCGTGATGATGCTGCACGAGATGGTAGGTGCGCACTTCAGGAGCCGCCTTCACGACCTGAAAATCTTCACCCAGTCGGTAAAGCGGTACCATCGTATCGATCACTTCGGCACCATCACCAATGACTAACAAAACTTTTTCCATTGCGATCTCCTAAAATCTGCAAGATCCATCCTGATATAACTACTTGTCCTACCAAGAATGCATTGTAGATCTATTGTGCCCCATTACTGGTATGATCGCAAACAGAATTCGCTCCGTGATGCCCTGTTTGTGCCCAAGATCGTGAATCTTGATTCCTGAAATCGGCACATCGCATTTGTGCATTAGGAAATTTCACGTGCCGCAACTGACGATATCGCCATAATCTTGCAATCAATTCTTTGTAGGTTCACACTTATGGTACTACTCGCTGACGAAGCAAGCATTTATCCTGATTGGAAAGTCCACTCGATGGCCGCATCTTATCGTTACCTCTCAGTTCTTCTGATGGCACTAGGTACCACACTGATCGCCATTGGTTCACTGAGCAAAGCTGCTTTTGCCGTTGAGGAGAGCGCTCTTAAACTGGAGTTTTCCGTTGCACCCGCCTCAATCGGTCGCCAGTTGGTACGAACGTCGGTTCCCTTTCAAGCGGGTCATGTGTCGCCGTACACTGAACTTGTTGTGGACGATGGAGCGCAGAAGATACCCATTGCGATGAGGCCACTGGGCTTGCACATGGATACTTCTGGTCGAAAAACTGTGCGACAAGCGATGGTAACTTTTTCCTGCGAGTTCGAATCGCTTGCACCAATCGTATTTAGAATAGATGAGAACAAAGATTTGCAACTACCACGTTTAGATCCAGTAGTCCAAGTGAAGCTAAACGGACACGGTGGATGGGACATTGAATATTTGATTGGAAAGTCGTTCCATGCAGACCCCATTTGGCCAGATTCCGAACCCATCTCGGCCTGGGAGCATGAGATCGTCGAGCAGAACGCCTATTTCAATTGGCACCGTTGGAGACAACAGTGTGGCATTTGGCAACGAATCGTTGAATTTCGCTGGAACCACCTCGGGCAAGTCATAGCTGTCGCCCATCTCCAGCGTCAAGACGACAGTAATGACTGGGCTCCAAGATTTGGTTGGGAGATCTCTCCATTGGAGGACCCCGACGAGGTAAAAGAAGTTTCCCCCTCTGTCAGCAAAAACGATCGCTTGTGGAAACTGATCCATTCCTTTGCTGCCGGGGGTACGTTTGATACCTTGATTGATCCGGGGCGAATTCGCCTTACCCATCCGGCAGCTTCGTGCAAAGAGCGTGGCGCAGTTTTTAGCAGACGGTTGGATTCAGGTGCAGCCGCTTTTCAATACTTGCGTTCCACTCCGGGTGAGCGCGTGCCGATGCAGGAGTACGCTTGGCGACGAGCCGAATTCGTTCTTTCTCCAGTAGGAATTGCTCCTGCAAATTCTCTTTTAAGCTCTCCTCATCAAGTGTCGATCAATCCGCGCTACTGGGACGCGAACTACCACTCGGGGTCCCCTGTCAAAGTAAAAGGTTTGTCCATACTCACGCGGGCACTTGATTATCATCGCCAGGCGATCCTTTGTTCAGCCGCCCTTGGAAACGATTGGGGAAATGTAACCTCATTTACCGATGGTGCTAAGCGTGGGGACATGTTTGGCATGAATCGCTTGAACCATGCACCGGAAATATTCTTCGAGGCCATGCGGACTCAAGACCGCCAATTGACGAAGACTGCCCTAGCCTGGTGCGACAATTTTCACGATCTCTCGATCTGGTGGGGACCTGAAAAGTTCGGTGGCACAAGATACAACAATCTTCGAGCGGGTGACAATCCTACACCTGACGACGATACCACTTTCATGTGGCGAGGAGACGAATCCAATCACTTTTGCACGAAGGGCTACGATTCTTTTTTGCTGGCCTATGAACTGACCGGTGATCCCCGCATGCGCGAGGCACTCGACGCACAGTTGGCGTATGCCACCGCTGAGGTCCACACAAATAACGGTGAATGTCGCAATATTGGCGACGTGGCGGATTTCGTCAGGCTGTATGAATTAACGGGTGAGCAGCGATACTTGGAGCATGGCTTGCGCCTTTTTCGCGAGCTTCGCCCCCTTCTCTCGCAGAATTATCTGTTCGACCAAGGTGGCAAACCCCTCGAAGAAAACCCGCCGTATATCGACGAAGATGATCGTGGGCTCAAGATTGGGTTTTCAAAACCCTATATCATTGGCTATGGGTTGGCAGGGTGTCCGCGACTAGCGAAGCATTTTCCCGACGAACCCGGCCTGCAAGAAATGGTGCGAGCGATAGCCGACTTTTTAACCGAAAGCCAGGACCCCCTGGGAGGATGGAGATACCCACATCCTGCATCATCCAGAACAATATTGGGGCAGGCAATGGAACATGCCAATCAACTTGTCGAAACTTGTCAGCTACTTGGCCCTGAAGAAAAGTATCTTGACGCCATCGAGCGTGTTTTAAGGCAGCGTGTCTGGATCATGGAAGCAACTGGCACGATAGCAAACAATCTCGTGGGCTGGGAAACGGCTACCGGTTCCATTGGCAATCCCAAAGAGATTTACAATCTTTATCAATTTCCCGGTGATCGCGATTCGAAGCGTGACTATCGAGAAGGCGATCTGCGACTTGGGTCTGCCTCACCCGAAGCACTGGTCTACTTCCCCAAAGTCCTGAGATATTATCTGGCACATCGCTCTGTTGTTCGATTGCTTGAACCGCCCCGCGCGGAGACCCCCTTGGGTCAATTACTTGCTGCGAATACCAAGTTCGATTTCCAGGCAAATGATAAGGAAAGCCCCACTGAGACCCAGACAAAGGGAGTTCATGAACTACTGCCAGTCTTCTATCAGGACTTGAAAAGTTCTTTGGAGTTTCCCTCTGCTTGGGAAAATGCCACCAAGACTACCTTTGATGAATGGAAAACAAAAGCGAGACGCCGAGTTCGCGAGGCATTTCTTACCCCCCCGTCAGTTGTTGACTTTGATCCCAAGGTGCTCGATAGCCAGAAACAAGATGGTTACACGTCCCAAAAAATCGAATTCAACCTGAGCGGCGAAAGTCGTGTCCTCGCCTATTTGCTGATTCCTGACGGAAAAGGGCCTTTTCCCGCAGTGTTGCTGCTGCATGATCATGGTGCTGAATTCCGGATCGGCAAGGAAAAACTTGTTCACGCTTGGGATATTTCTGCTGAGAAGCAGCGTGTCGCTGAGCAGTGGGTTGAAAAATACTATGGCGGGCGATATCTGGGAGATGAACTCGCCAAGCAGGGTTATGTTTGCCTGGCCACTGATGCACTCAATTGGTCCGATCGGGGAGGTGGAGGATTTGAAGGGCAGCAAGCGCTCGCAAGTAACTTGATGCACATGGGCATGTCGCTAGCAGGCTTGATTGCGCACGAAGACTTACGCGCCGCTGAATTCCTCGCATCTCTGCCAGAGGTCGATTCAGCCAGAGTTGCTTCGCTCGGGCTCTCGATGGGTTCCTTTCGTGCCTGGCAGGTGGCGGCAATGTCGGACCATATCGCCGCTGGTGTTGCGATTTGCTGGATGGCAACCGTCAAAGGACTCATGCAGCCAGGCAACAATCAGACGAAGGGCCACTCTGCTTACACGATGTTGCATCCTGGATTGTTGAACCTGTTAGACTATCCGGATATCGCTAGCTTGGCCTGCCCCAAACCGATGCTGTTTTACAATGGCCGTCAAGACTCCCTGTTTCCAGTGCCAAGTGTCGAGGAAGCTTATAGGAAGCTACATTCCGTGTGGAGTTCGCAACGACATGAGGAACTTCTGGAGACTCGGCTGTGGGACGTGCCGCATGTTTTCAACGTGGAAATGCAAGACAAAGCCTTCCAATGGCTCGATCGACAATTCAAGTTTGTAAATCAAGAAAGGGACATTGATGCAAAGTCAGCAATACCAGATTAACTTGCTAGCCATGCAACTTGTGTTGTTTGGTTGCTCGTGGTCGCCTGGAATGGTCTGGGGGGAGGTAAGAACAGATGTTTCAAGCGTCGGTGAATCCGGTCAATTGAATGTAGCGACATGTCAGTTCCCAGTATCGAGCGATATCTCGGAAAACGCGACCTGGATCCGAAAACAACTGCGCGAGGCCGCTGAGCAAGACGCCCAAATTATCCATTTTTCCGAAACTGCACTCTCAGGCTACGCCGGCGTGGACCAACCGGACATGAGTGACTACGACTGGAATTTGCACGCCATCGAACTTAAATCCATTCTAGAATTGGCGAGGAAGCTTAAGGTGTGGGTCGTGTTGGGTAGCGTGCATCGCCTGAGCGAAGGTCACAAGCCGCATAATTCACTGTATGTAATTAACGACCAGGGCGAAGTGATTGACCGCTACGACAAGAGATTTTGTACGTCAGGTGATCTCCGCCACTTTTCACCTGGCGATCATTTTGTAACGTTCGAGGTTCGTGGCGTGCGTTGCGGACTACTCATTTGCTATGACATTCGGTTCCCTGAGCTCTATCGCGAATATAGCAAACGTGGTGTGCGATTGATGTTTCACTCTTTTCACAATGCTCGCCAGAAGCCCGATGCGATCCACCCGAAGATCATGCCACCTACTGCCCAGGCGCGCGCTGCAACGAATGGGATGTTCCTGTCTATGAACAATTCCTGTGTAAAGCACAGTTGGGCCAGCATGTTCATCACCCCCGATGGCTTGATTCGCGAACGCCTTGAGACAGATAAGCCCGGTGTCATGGTCAACAGCGTTGACGTTGAAAAGGAATACTACGACGCGAGCCAGCCTTACAGGTTGCAGAGCATTGAAGGCGTATGGAATAGCGGTGAAATAGTCGACGATGAACGTTCGAGTGATCGTCATTGCTATTGAGGTAGAACAGGAGAAGACAACAGATCACTTCATCGCATGATTACTCCTTTCCATTTGTCCTCTCAAGAGAGATGCCCTCAAGCTTCCTAGCTTTTATCGTCCGCTGCTTCTAACGGCGGCCTTTCCTAAGTTCCGAGGTTTGGCACGCCGCCGCTAGCGGTCGCTAGATATTCTGCAACATCATTAATCTCGCCAGGGCGAGATTGTATTTCCAAAGCACTCTACCGAGTGTTCTGTTGGGCCGAAATTGCAATCCTAATCTCATGCTATCAGGTGGCGTCTGAGCAGAAGAAATAAACCGACGCCTGCAAGCGGCCCAAATAAGCAAGCAAGGACGAACCAGAATGCAGGTAGGAGTATTGGGTTTTGAAACGGATTAGGAGATGTGACAATCACAGCAACGAGCGGACCAACGATTGACACGGCAATCATTGCCCTCGCACCCCAGCCAGGCTTATGCAATTCCAGACACGACAATGGCAGGATAGCCATCGGTCCAGAAGTAACGTACAGAAACAACCAAGTCTCAGAACTCAAGCTGTTAGTCGAGCCGTATTTAAAAGCCGTGCCTACAGGAGAGCCGTATATCCCCGCCCCTCCCAAGAGCCAAAGCATACTTAGTAGGCTGGCAAATACTCCGAATACAATTACTAGACGCAGAACATTACTTTTCGACGAACGTGAGTCTATTCCGCCGGCATGTCCACGGAGCCAGCCGGGAAGCAAAAAGCTCAACGCGTACAACAATCCCCACAGGCAAAATATCCCCATGGACGCCAAACCGTGAGCAGGTTCCATGCCGAAAACGTGATAGAAAAAAACGACGATTCCCAGATAGATAAACGCCGCAAGCTGGAAGCAGAACCAGATATAGAAAACATGCAACGCCATGGGCTAGCCTACACTCCCACATCAAATGCCGAAAAGACTGGATCACGACGCTCAGCACCCGAACATAGCATTTCAACCGAGGAATTGTCAATAACGTGGATGGTGTCACAAAGGTACGGGGTAATTCAGCTGCGATAGCCCATCCCCGCTTCCTCACTCTAAATGGTGCTTTGTCACACTACCACCCCATGTACAGAGGATTTATCGACCGCCGCTACTTGCGGCAGCTCAGGCTAAGTACAGCGGATTGACAAGTTGCCGCTAGATGAGTGACTGATAATCTTCAAATTTCGACATCTCGGAGCAGGAAAAGTACATTTTTATGATCATTTGTAGGTGTTGCCACTCTTGTGGGGATTCTCATACCACACCACGCCCAAGCCATGCCCTCCTTGACGTTCTTCGCAGGTGAGGAGGTCAAGATCGCCGTCGAAATCCAGGTCGAGTAATTCGAGGCGATCATATTTCTCGCCTGCATCGTTGCCGCTGATCGCGTGAGTGCGCCATTGGTCTTTCAGAGGTGAGTCTTCGTATTCGAGCCAAACTACCGCGTGCTTCCCGGAGCTGTTTGCGGTAGTCAAGGCTAAGTCTTGGCGGCCATCGCTATTGATATCACCAACGGCTACTGCCCGGCTATCACCCACATTGCCGCGAACGTGAATCTCGTACGACTCCCAACGGTCTCCAGTTGCTTCCAAGCGGCGAAGATAGAGCAGTCGAGGCGCCACTTCGGCGACGATGGCATCTTCGAGTCCGTCTCGATCCAGATCGACCAAACACATACTGAGCACCTCCTTGTCACGACCTCCCATGAAGTGGTTCTGCCAAGGTTGCTGCTGGGGAAGCCCTGGTCCTGGATTTTGCAGCCAACGACAGGCACGCAGCTCGCCATAGCGGTCGGAGATAACCAGATCGGTGTGACCGTCCTGATTCATATCGCGCTGCCAAAGTGACATCAGCCACCCTACAGGAGAGATCACATGCCATTGAAACCCTTCCAAATTGCGTGGGGATGGCGGGGCCTCAAACCAACCCAATTGGGCGTTCTCGTTCTTCCCTCCCGCGATGATGTCGATGCCATGTTTGCCGTCCACCTGCATCCCCCAGGCAAACATCCATTGCATGCGGTCTTCTGAAGCAGGAAGCATGGCTTGTTTCCATTCTCGCGGATTCAGACGCTGCATGCTGTCTTGGGGTCCCCAATGCACGAACATCTTTCGCTGCTTCCCTTCGCAGCAACTAACGACATCCAGCGTGCCGTCCTCGTCCAGATCTACCGCGACAGCATCTTCTACGTTGGGCGTGGTTCCCACGGTAACACTTGGCCATGGCTCACGGACTGTTTCCTTACCGGGATGGAAGCAAATCCGTGTAAGGCCACCTTCTTCCCAACCGGTGACCACATCGGGCAGGCCATCCCCATTCACGTCGCACAACTTGACGCCATCCGCGCCGTCGGAGGAAGTATCGATAATATGAGCAGCCCAAATTGGACCTTCTACTTCATAGGCCATTGCGTTAGTGCCTGTTAGGCAGAACCACAAAAAGGCTGTGGACCTGATACTGAAGAGCCAGTGTTCACTTACCATGGCATTTCACGATTCGTGTGTTTTCGCCCCGCCTCAGCCGAATCCTCGCGTCGACCGGCACCGATCATTACGCCAGAGTCGATCTTCGCAGCGACGTTGTCGGGCAACACATTGTCAAGAAAGAAGAGACCGTTCTTCTTGCACGCTGCCAAAACTTTACGGCCCGCGGCATCGACCTCGGGCGGCACTGGCGGATCTGCGCGACCTTCCAGATAACCAAACGACAAACCTAAATCACGCGGACCATGTTCTGCAAATGCTAGTCCGGGGACTGCCAGAGTAGTCTCACAGTTTGCCAACGCTTCTTGATCTTCAATTTTGACGCCAAGCATGATTTCCCCGTCAGGATTGAGCGGCCAAACGTCGGCCTTGGCGAGATAATCTTCTGGGCTGATACCCCATATCGAAGCAGCAAACTTCTGGCTTCCCCAGCCTCGAAGTCCCTCGTCCAATACATCACTGCCCTTTTTATGGTGGGGATAGCGGGCCGCTTGCACAAATCTTTTCACCGCCTCAGGGTCACGTGCCCGAGCCAGATGCACTCCATGTACACCCTGGGCAAGTGCCTGTTGAACCATCCAACCGTTTACTTTCACGGCCTCTTCATCGAGACCCAGCATCGGTAGCGAGACGATCACCGTGGGTGTTCGGTGACCACTGGGAGTCGGACCTCCTGCAACAAGACCGCGCATGAATTCTCGCAGCAACGCAAAATCAAGTGGCTGATGCTCCATATTGTAAATAATATAGTCAGCCCAGGTTTGCGCGGCTGCTTTCCCTTCAGTGAAACCGCCGTAAACATCATCGTAGTAGATGGGTTGATTCTGTTTGAGTAACTCAATGCATTTGTTCACTCGGAGCGGTTGAGAGGCGGAACCCCGTTCCTCGGCAGATAGCCGATGCCCAGCGATCAATAGTAGAACGAGAATTGTCAATCTCATACGGTAAATGATTGTCATGAATCCAACTCATTAGAGATAGAGAAAATAATTATTAGGTCAAGCAATCAATATCGCTGGCCCTGAAAAAGGTTTCTGGTTGGCAGTCTATTGAGGAACGAACTCATCAGCTCCTATGTCAGCGCTGCGACCAACTGGTCGTCGGTCCCCATCGATATCTGTCAGTGGCGCATGCTGGTCGGATCCGCGATCGATGCAGGGAGATTGCGATTGGAGACGATAAGTCGGCAGCAGATTAACTTTTGCAACGTGAGACTGGTTGCCCCAGACCACGACCTGATTCGCATGGTTTGACTTGACAACGCTCCAACGCCTGTCAGATTCGATAACTCGCCCGACCAAAGAATTCGGTTCCCAATCTGCGTCTGCAATCTGTAAGTTGGTCACAAACCTGCAAGAATCGAAATCTGCAGAGAGAACAGTCAGTTTCTTCAAGTCCTGGTCCAAGAAGGGCTCAGTATTCATATTTCCTTTGCCCGGAAATCCGCCGAGGACATTAGAAGAGATAATCGGTGTTTCCCCTTCGTATTTCAGTTTACCCCACATTATGTTATTCGCTAAAAGACGTGGAGCAAGTTGGGCATTGAATTGGATCAAGGTCATGGTATCCAAAAACGTATTGTTGGTCAGATGGACTTCGCTCGATTGGACGTAGAGCTGGTCCTTCTCTCCCAAGATATTGTTGACAAGCCTGGCGCGCGACTGCATCGTCATGCGGATCCCCCCCGAGTTGCTCTTAGGATTCGCATTTCCGAAAAAAAGGTTGTTCGACAAAAGAATGGAAAAATCCTCAGCATCGGGTAGTGGATCGAGCGGTCTGTCGTAGCGATGTTCCTGCCCCCCAATAAATAGAGCCCCTCCGTCGTCCGAGGACTTGTTTCCCACGAAAACGTTCCTCTCGATTGACGGCGAACTCCACAAAGCAACAAACAAGGCACCCCCATCGTTTACAGCCAGTGCCTGGTTCTCGATGAAGAGATTATTTTCAATTCGCGGCTTCGACCACTCAAAGATGGATACAGCGCCCCCGTCGCTGCTGCGATGCTGGTCAGATAAACCGGTTCTGTTTCCTAGAAACACGTTATTGCTAATGACCCCTCCGCAATGAGAGTAAAAGGCAATGGCGGCGCCACGCCCGATTTCGGTACGATTCTCTATAAAAAGGTTGTTCGAAATGAGGGGAGACGCTCCAGCGAGGGCACAGATCGCACCCCCGTCGTGGGCCTTTTCATGGAGATAATTCGGTTGCCAACTCAGAGGAGCTAGAGTTTGGTTATTCTGAAAACGGTTGTTTGTCACGATGGGTGAGGTTCCCTTGCAGTACAGCGCTGCTCCTTCACCACGCAGTTGGGATCCTTTGAGCACAAAGCCATCGAGTCTGGCATGATTAGATCCGAGAAGGATCCGGCACTGATCTTTTGAAACTAGAATCGTCTGAAATAGAAAGATGTCTCGATCCCAGTTAGCAGAGTCGAAGCCTCCAAAAAGTTCGACGTATTCACGCAATTGAAGTGCATTGCAAAGGTATTTTCCTTCCGCTACTAGAACCGCCGAACGTTTCTCAGCAGAGGCTTTGGGCATCTCGGCCAACGCCTTTTCGATAGATTTCCAAGGCTTTGACTGAGAGCCATCCCCCTGAGAGTCTGACCCGGTGGACTGAGCCACGTACCAGATGTGAGCGAAGTCTTCTCTTGCTACGGGAGTGCTCTGAGGGCCGATAGCCTGCTCCTCTGCCACCACCCAATCCGAGGTACACCAAAACGAGAAAGAACATCCAATAACTGCCAGCCAATGTATCGATTGTTTCATCAGAGCCTTCGGTTGATTCTCACAAGGTCCACTTGTATCAAGTAGACATGTATTAGCGGTCCACGAATTGCATGGCGAAAAGTTTGCTTCCACGCATCCGCATTACGAGTTGAATTGTCTTGCCTTGGAGATCTGAAAGATCATTTCCCTTTTCCAGCCAGGCAACTTCTGTGTCGATGAAGTCGCCGTTGACATAGATGCATTCATCAACGGAAAAACCAGGGATTGGAGCACCATGTGAGTCGAGGAGTCCGATTTGCGCGTAGCCAGTGGCGTCGGTATCGATATTTAGTGTCAATCGATTTCCATCAAAAGTCAATGGTTTCGTGACGACCATAGACTCTCCTTCATAAGGGCTGTCAAGCGAAACGAAACCATCTAACCTTTGGACGAGTCGATACACACCGCGCCCCGCAGGATCATGCCGGTAAGCTGAATGATATTGAGTCTCGCCGAAATAGTACTGCCAAATCTCATCACCACGGCGCACCATTCCATGAGCGATATAGGCATTCACCACATTACGGTCAGCGTGCCGACCAATTCCTACGTAGGCAGGTCGCGGATAGCGCTGCCAATCGGTCCCATTGCGACTCACTGCAAGCTGGGTCTCCACGCAACCCGAACCTCGCCCTCGCAGTGGGTCGACGAGGGCATGCCGTGCAGTTGGTCCATCCGGCCAATAGTGAAAATAGACGATTGGAAATGCTAGATAGGTATCTGGAGCCCAAGGGTATTTTTGCGCCTTGGTCACATAGATGTCAGTGCCCGGTGGATCCTCGGCTATTGGTCGAAATGCATGGGGAAACTCCAATCCAAAATCACCTGGAGTCAGTGGGCCATTATCTAGGTACCAAGGAAGAGGATTGCGGATTCTTTCTTCGGCTTGCCGCTCCCGATACTCTCCCTGGGAGAGTGGAGTGAATTCAACAGGTTCTGCCAAATCTTTGTGTTCGGTCATCACGGAACTCCGCTCCGTATCACCTGCAGGCGTCTGGTGAATACCCGATCGATGATAAGAAACGTAGACCTGACGTTGATCATCATAAAAAGTGCAAGATTGCGTACCCGAGCGGAACGGCAACGTCGCGGTTTTGTTTCTCCGCCATTGATAACCGTCGGGGGATGTATAGAGATAAATGCCGCGGCGATGGTAATCGCTGAAATACTTCCAGCGCTCTTCAGCCGGACCATTTGGATCGATGAAAGGGTTTCCCATGCCACCAACCATTTCAGCAATGACGATGCTTGACTTTGCCTGGTTGCTTGAATCTTCGCGAGAATTCATAGTGCCTGGAGCAGAAAAATGAATCCCATCCTGCGAGACTCGCACCGCCAGATGGTCCTTCTCTACACTGTTGTAGATGCGAATCAACTTTTGGGGATCGTCTACTACCGTCAAGTGTTTACGGAAACTGCCCCGGATATCCCCAATTACCAATTCAGCTCGCCGTGGCGGATTGACGACAAATTTGACATTATCAAGTTCAGTCAATAGGCTATCGTCGATGAAGAGATGTTTTCGGTTGCCTAGACGAATTGGTTCCTGGGATTCCACTTTGTTATCGAACAGCAAAGCTGGACCAGATTGCAAATTAAACTTTAAGCGTTGCGGAGCAAAGCTCGCTGGGGGGCGAAAAGATCCTCGATAGATTTGACCGACAGAGAATCGCAATTCATCCATGCATCCGGGAAGCGGTTGCTGCCAGTCATTATTTCGGCCAAGAGAAAGATAGGAGGGGGTTTCGGCGGGTAAACTTTCTAGCTGGCACTTTGCAGGTAGGGGTTGCAATTTTCCGTCAACATAGTGCGTCATTTGACTTTCATTGGCAGAAAACACGAATGCAAAGTGGTGCCATGTTTCATCCGAGAACTCCGTAGCCAAGCTTAGCTTCGTCTCGCTAGGATCATTACGGAAAATGAAATTCCGGCGATCTGCTGAAAGTGCCAAACTTGTCGTGGCATGCTTTCCAGAATTGGGAAGTAAGCCAAGCTCGAATACAATTCCCATCTCTTCGGTTGCTTCAGCCGCTCGGTACCAGAACTCAACGGTCCAATCGAAATCTCCTAGATTAAGTCGCGTATCAACCGGATTACAAAAACCTACTTCTTTTCGTAAATGATTCTCGCCAGCGGTCATCAATGCTGAAAAGAAGCTGTTATGCCAGAACATACGATCATCTTCGCCAGAGAACATTTGCCAGAGACTTTTCAAGCCGTAAGCATTAGTTCCCGTCGGATAATCGAGGGGGGGTGGTTCAATGATTGCCAGGGCATTGCCAAACTTTCCCGAGACAAGTCTCGCACCTTGCCCAAGCACCAAGGGATAATCATTCATTGAGGATGAATCGAGTACGCTGCTCGGATAGGCACTGGTAGGCTCGTCAAAGAGCCACAAAGCTGTTGTTTCCGCCCTTCCATATGTGGCCGAAACGAGGACTAATAATGCGACAAGGTATTTCATGACATTTCTCGCCCCAGCTTGAAACCAAGGCGCTCGGCAATCTCGCATGAATCCTTGTCCACCCAATTGCACTTGTCTCCTGCGAAGAACTAACCGTGGAGTTTAATCCAATAGTGCCGGACAATATTGGCATTTTCGGAAACTTGCTCTTCGCTCAACTCGCCAGCAGTTTTCCTGTGCTACCAATGCTACTTAAATCGTGGTATATAACTAAGTGCTTGGCTCGAATAGCCCCGATGGACACTCGTTCGCTAATCCGGAATTCTTTTGCCAAACCAGGATTTCCAATGTTGATCCAACAACACGCAACCGCTTCTCACAAGAAGATCTAGGATGAATCTCGATCAAAAAGGACGTGAACCAGTTCTGCGTCGAAGCAGCCCCGCCTATCCTGCGCTGCCGGAAAGTGGCATTCTTGTCTTTGAAAGCCATCATTCGACGACTTTTTCGATGGATTTTAAACGATTTCCCTTTTACAAGCTTTGCTGGATCCCTGTTGGTCGAGGCGCTCTTGAGTTCGGTTCGTCACGCTTGCCATTAGGTAAGGATGAGCTGCTACTAATTCCGGCAGAGGATGAGCACCGTTTTGTCGACAATCATTCAGCTCCACTGACCCTCGTGTTCGCTTTTTTCTCTCAAAAAGTTGTCAATGAGAATAAGGCTTTACAATTGTTGATGCCTGAATTCAAGTCTCGTTTTCAATCGCCATATCCGATTGTGCAAATGCATAGTTATCGACGAGGCGCGGTGCGTGACATTTTCAAACGCATGCTTCTAGAACAAACACACGGTGGGGCCGAAGCTGAAGCAATCCTGCATGCAGGACTCATTGATTTACTCGTGCATCTTTTGCGCAGCGAACCATTGGGAAAGGCAGCAAGCATCTCTCGTGAACAAGCGCTCGATGGAACTCTTGATTACATCGAGCATTTTTTCCATACAACAATCGCTGTAAACGACTTAGCAGAAATGTGCGGGATTTCTAGCCGTCGCTACTCAGACTTATTCAAACAACGTACTGGCAAGACGGTGGTGCAATATCTGAGCGAACGTCGCATTACTTATGCTCAAGAAAGGCTCAAGCAAACGGGGCAGATTATGTATGCTGCTTTGGCGGCAGGATTTAGCGATATCACACATTTCTACAGGGTTTTCAAACGGATGACCAACATGACTCCTGGTGAGTATCTTGAATCAGTCTCAAAATCCCGGGAGGAATAGCAGCGGCGCCATTTTCTTTGGCGATTTCAATGATATCACACTGCGCAATTGTTTTTTCGAACAGGTGGCTAAAACATTCAGGCTACTGAATGCTCCTTGCTTCGGCGCGAAGCACGCAGGTTGAGCATTTCCACAAAGAGCGAGAACGCCATTGGCGAATAGATGTAGCCACGTGGAATGTGCGTGTTCAAGCCTTCGGCTATTAGGACTACGCCGATCAAGATCAGGAACGCCAAGGCTAGCATCTTTATGCTGGGGTGTTGATTGACAAAGCGTGAGACGGGGCCGCTGAATGCCAACATGACCCCGATAGAGACGAGTACCGCGGTGACCATGATTGTCATCGGTACCCAATGCTCCGAGTAATCTTCCGGGCGGACCATTCCCACGGCGGTCAAAACCGAGTCGAGAGAAAAAACCAGATCGATGAGGAAGATTTGCACCAACACGGCAGTAAGGCTCGAGGCGGCTTTGGGGCCAGATTGTTCATCGTGTGGATCCAATTGGTGACCAATTTCCCAAGTCGCTTTTCCGACGAGGAACAACCCACCTAAGAGCAGCACGAGACTCTTGATCGTGATTGGAGTGGTTTCGGCCATTGCTCCCAATTCTCCCGCGTGCGATGAGTCCGTTGAATTCAGATTGAACGGCAAGTCAAACAGCACGGTCTTGTCCAGCGTGATGATCCAAGTGATGGCAAACAACAGAGCGATTCTACCCAAAGCAGCGAGCATGAGCCCGATCGTGCGGGCGCGGGGCTGCTCCTTTTCAGGGAGCTTGCCCGTCAAAATCGCCAGAAACACGATGTTATCGATCCCCAGTACGATTTCTAAAATCGTAAGAGTTGCCAGCGACAACATCGAGTGGGTAGTAAACAGTTCTTCCATGGTTCCATCCAGTAGATATTAGCGATTCATTGCAACATGGGGTTTAAGATCGTCAAGAAGGCTTCTATTTGGTCGTCGGTTCCCACAGTGACACGTATACCGTCGCCCCAGTTGGGGTAGTTCATGTAGCGGACCAGTACGCCGACCGATTTCAGATCTCGATATAGTTCTGCGCTCTCATGACGGGGATGTTTGCACCACACGAAATTTGCCTGCGAATCGACACACTCGAATCCCATCCCGCGGAGTTCATTGACGAGTCGTTTCCGTGTGGCAAGGATCGTCGCGCAATTCTCTGTGCGCCAAGTCTGATCCTCGATGGCGGCGGTGGCTCCCGCTATGGAGAGTGCGTCGCAGTTGTAGGAATCCTTCACTTTGGCTAGTTCGCGGATGACCAGAGGTTGGGCGACCACATAACCAAAGCGGAGGCCGGCCAAGGCGTAGGATTTGCTCAAAGTCCGAGTGACCAGGATTTTCTCGTTCTCGGCTACCAGAGAGAGGCAATTGGTTTCCGAAAAATCGACATAGGCCTCGTCAACAACTAAAGGGCAGGGGAGTGCAGCAGCAATTTCCGCAACTGCTGCTGATGGCACAATGGTCCCCGAGGGGCTGTTAGGGTTGGCAAGAAAGGCAAGTTTTAGTCGATCCTGGGGTGTGGAAAACTCATTTGGCAGCGACCAGTCGGGCTGAAAATTAACTACATCGACCCGGGCGCCTTGAATCTCCGCCAGCGATTTGTAGAGCACATAGCTGGGGTTCGGGTACCGGATGAGGTCGCCTGCATCGACGAATACACGGGTAATGATTGTCAGAATATCGTCGCTGCCGTTACCACAGAGTATCCAGTCGGGAGTGATAACTGGGAGCTCATCTGAGAGCATTTCGCTGAGTTGCATGCGAAAGGCTGTAGCCGTTGGATCGGGATAGCGTTGCAGTCCCGATTGGCAGACACGGCCAATCGCCGCCTTCACCTTGGGAGAACAAGGGTAGGGATTCTCATTCGTGTTGAGCTTGATGAACTTACCTCCCTGCGGTTGCTCACCGGGGGTGTAACCTTCCATCGCTTGAATGTTTGTTCGAACGTAGGTCATTGTCATGTCAATCCAATTCTGGCGGGCGGCGGATGGCCACGCCGGCACCATGCGCTGTGAGACCTTCCAAGTTTGCCATGAACAAGACTTCTTCGGCCAAAGATTCCAGTCCTGCTTGATCGAAGTAAATCACACTTCCCGACCTGAGGAAACTATTTGAGCTCAACCCGCTGGCAAAACGTGCTGTAGCGCCAGTCGGCAACACATGCGACGGCCCCGCAGCGTAGTCGCCGAGTGCTACAGGGCTGTAGGGACCAACAAAAATCGCTCCTGCATAGCGGATCGCACCGACCATTTCTTCGGCATCGTCGCAAGCGATATGGAGGTGTTCGGTTGCAAGCAGATTGGCTAGTTCGATCGCCTCATCTCGATCGCGGACCAGCACCAAGGCGCCGAATTCCGCAAGTGACTGGCTGGCCAATTCACTCCGCTCAAGCCTGCCAAGTTGCCGGGCTATGGCATCTTGAACCTCATCCAAGAGTTTTTCACTCCAGGTTAAGAGGATGCTCGAACCGGGGGCGTGCTCAGCCTGAGCAATCAGATCGAGGGCAACATACTCGGCTGGAGTCGTGTCGTCGGCGATCACTACCACTTCGCTAGGTCCGGCTATCGAGTCGATGTCGACCGTGCCGTAAACGTGCTTCTTTGCAAGAGCGACAAATAGGTTTCCTGGCCCGACGATTTTATCGACCGGCGGCAGTCCCTCTACTCCATACGCCATCGCGGCAACCGCCTGGGCTCCTCCGACGCGATACACCTCTCGAATTCCAAGTTCGTGGCAGGTGGCCAGCAGATCGTTGTTGTACGAACCAAAAGGAGTCGGCGGCGCGACCACGACGAGTTCTTCGACCCCTGCCGCCTGGGCTGGCACGGCGGTCATCAAGACGGTCGAGGGATAGGCAGCTGCACCCCCAGGAACACAAATGCCCACACGCTTGAGTGGTAAATAGCGTTGCCGCAGGTAGCCCCCCTCTTCCAGATCGATCCTTGTATCCTGATGCAGGATCGCGAGTTGAAAACTCAAGATGCCTTGGCGGATCGAGTGGATGGTTTCCAATAACTTGGGATCGGCAAAGGCGTGTGCTGCGGCCAATTCCTCAGGCGACACCCGCAAGGTGTCTGCGGTGATTTCTTTGCCATCGAGCTTGCGGGTGTAGTCCAGTACGGCCGAGAGCCCTTGCTCACGGACTTCGGAACAAATTCGAGCGACTGTTTGAGCGGGCGTAAGCGGCTCGCCGAACACCTCGAGCGTTTTCTGGCGTCCGGCCTCTGATACCATGTCACCGTCGACGGAAAGCTTGTTCCGTAGGGCGGTAAGCTCAGCCGCCGCCCCGGGCTGGCTGGTATCGATGCGGCGGAGATTAACTGACATGGGTTCCCAAGCGGTGGAGGGTGAAGTCGGCTGAATTGCCCATCAGGGACAGACACATCATAATTACCGGCGGATCACTATTGTTTCGTGGAGAGCGGAAAAATGAAAGCCTTGTTGCCCCCTCGAATTGACCTCTTGAGCGATACGCTCACGCGTCCCACCCCTGAAATGCGGGCTGCCATGTCAGCGGCAGAGGTGGGAGACGACGTATTTGGCGAAGACCCTACCGTCAATCGCCTGGAGGAGCACATATCGGCCATGCTGGGCAAAGAAGCCGCCTTGTTCATGCCCTCGGGCACGATGAGCAACCTCATTGGTCTGTTGGTACATTGTGGCAAGGGAGATGAATACATCTGCGAGGCAGGCTGCCACATTTTCAACAACGAGCAGGCCGGTTACGCCCAAGTGGGAGGAATTGCCGTTCGCCCCATCCCCGGCGAACGAGGTCTGATCCGTGTCGATCAACTGCAGGAGATGGTCCGCCCTGACAATGACCATTTACCTCGTACGCGGCTTATATGCTTGGAACAGACCCACAATCGTGCGGCGGGGAGCATCTTGCCTTACGATTCGGTCGCTGAAGTTTGTACGTGGGCTAAAGAGCAGGACTTAGCCCGCCACTTGGACGGTGCTCGCCTGTTCAATGCCGTGGTGGCGTCTGGAATTTCTGCCGCTGATTGGGCGAGGCATTTTGACACGGTGAGCGTCTGTTTCAGCAAGGGCCTGGGTGCCCCGGTTGGTTCGGCGTTGTGTGGACCGAAAGATTTGGTCAAGCGGGCTCGAAGGTACCGTAAGATGCTTGGCGGTGGAATGCGTCAGATTGGCATCCTGGCGGCAGCGGTACTCTATGCTCTTGAGCACCATATCGACCGCCTGGCGGAAGATCATGCCAAGGCGCAAGTCCTGGCAGACGCAATCCGGAGGGCACCGGGACTTACCTTGCAATGTGACCAAGTCGACTCGAACATTGTTATCTTTGAAGTCGACGCCGAGTTAGGCACCGCCAAAGAATACTGCGATTCCCTACTGGAGCGCGGAGTACGACTCTACCCGATCAGTCGACAAAAGGTCCGCGCAGTGACGCACTTGGATGTTTCGATGGCGGAATGCGAAGAAGTGGCAGAGGTGCTCAGCTCATAGAAAGCATCACCCACCCTTAAAAATCAGATCACGGAATACGGTCCATTCGCTCGGAGTAGGTTTGTGATTTTCCTTGCATTCCAGTTCGGTAATCCATTGATCGGTACGGCGGAGTCTTTCGGCCATCACTTGTACGCAATTGATGACCAGTTTAAGGGCTGAACCGCAACCGGTAGCAGCAAGTTTGTCGAAATCCTCACGTGTTAGGCGGAGCAGCTTCATGTCAGTTAGGGCCACTACATCCGCCGAGTGAGGGGCAGGATGGAAGAACGACATTTCACCAAAATGAGTGAACGGCTCCAGTTCGGCAAGATTCAATTGGCAACCTGACTCAGTGCGACGCGTGATCTGGCAGCGGCCTTCGAGAATGAACCACAAGCTTTGTTTGCGGTGGCCTTGCGTCATGATCTGCTCTCCCTTTTTTACATCGACAGGATGAGCGAGCGCCATAATCTCCTGTCGCTCGGTTTCTGTAAGGTCTTGGAAGATTTTTAAGCCGTTGAGAGAGTCGTGTGACATGTCTCAGGATTCCTCGATTCTAGTTCGCCAGCAAATTGGCAAGAAAAATGGATTGAATGCTTATGAATTATACGACAAGAACCGAGTCACGAAAAACTCAGTAATCCTGCAATGTGATTTGAGCAATCTCAGGTAATACCTGCCAGCACAGTGGCTCGGCCCACACGGCTAATTCCCAGCATGAAGGCGGCTGTGCGGAGACTGACGTCTTGCTGGTGAGCGAGTTCCCAGACCTCCTCAAAGGCAGCCGACAACACGCGATCGAGTTCCTGTCGTACGCGGTCGAGATTCCAATTGTAATACTGTCTGTTTTGGGCCCACTCGAAGTAGCTCACGGTCACCCCACCAGCATTGGCCAAGATGTCGGGCAGGATTTTCACGCCTCTCTCGGAGAGGATGTCATCGGCATCAGGCCGCACGGGGGCGTTGGCCGCTTCGATAATCAGTGGAGCACGAACATTCGGAGCATTTTCGGCCGTGATGACTCCTCCCAAGGCTGCAGGGATCAGCATTTCGCAGTCGAGTTCCAGCAGTGCTTCGTTGGTGATGTGCTCGGCGGCGCTGAAACCGGCGAGTGACCGGTCGTTCACTTTTGCATGGTGTAGCGCAGCAGCGACGTCGATGCCTGACTCGCAATAGTATCCGCCGCTCAGATCGCTGATCGCGACGACCTTGCAGGCGGACTCGTGCAAGAATTTGGCCGCATGAGAACCGACGTTGCCAAATCCTTGAATCGCCACTCGGGTTTTTTCGGCTTTATGGCCGAGTCGGCCTAGTGTCTTGAGAGCTAGAATTCCCACTCCGCGCCCGGTGGCCTCTTCTCGCCCCGGTATACCGTAGTACTCGACCGGCTTCCCGGTGACCACGCCTGGATTGAATCCGTGGTATTTGTTGTGTTGGTTCATGATCCAGGCCATTTCTTCCGGCCCGGTTCCCATATCCGGAGCGGGGATGTCGACATCGGGACCAATGATGTCGTGAATTTCGTCGACGAATTTCCGAGTGATGCGTTCCCGCTCGCGCATGCTGAGGGTGTGGACATCGACTGCGATTCCGCCTTTGGCACCGCCATAGGGAATATTAACAACGGCTGTTTTCCAGGTCATCAGGGATGCCAAGCTCCGGACCTCGTCAAGATCCACCTCATGGTGATAGCGCAGCCCCCCCTTCATAGGGCCGCGAGAATCGTCGTGTTGAACTCGGTAGCCGATGAAGGTCTGCAATTGGCCATTATCCCTTTCCACGGCGATCTGCACCTGCACTTCCCGCTTTGGAGTCATCAACAGGACCCGCATGTTATCGGTAAGAGCCAGTTGGTCGGCAGCCCGGTCGAAGTAATGTTGAACTGCTTCAAATGCTTTCATAGCGTCTTTCTTGGCGAGCGTTGTGAAGAGAGTATGCTATCCAATGGCTCGATGATACGCCCTGAATGTCTGTCAGACAAGCAAACTTTGAGTGGGAAAGAATCATTGCTGGCTAGAATACATGTTGAGAAAAATCTTGTTGAGTCCACAATCGTGATGAGTGTACAGTGCTTATTGCCAACGGCATGAGGAGAATCCCGACCGAATGACTATCAAGAGATACGCAGTAATCATGAATCCCTATGGGGGGAACGGTCGCGCCTCGGCGGTTTGGGAGCAGGTTGCACCCTTGTTTGCCAACAGTGGGGTAGAGACAGTTGTCTACGCAACAGAGAACCAAGGCCATGGGCGGGTTCTGGCTCAGACCCTTGATCCGCTCACACATGACGCAATTTGCATCGTCGGCGGCGACGGCACAGTACACGAAGTCGCCAATGGGCTACTCGCCAGAGAAGACCAGGCGCGATTCGATCTGGGTTTCATCCCGGCGGGCACTGGAAATACGCTTCACGATCATCTTGGATTACGCGACGCTGAGCAAGCCGCAAAGACAATCCTTCGCGGCATGACGAGAGCAATTGACGTCGTACGACTGACAACTCAGGGAGAGCCCGTGTATTGTGTGAACATAGTTGGTTGGGGAGCGATTTCCGACATTGCTAGCCTTGCCGAGCGTTTCCGACCGCTGGGTAAATTGCGCTACTCGGCAGCAACGCTTTGTCAGATCTGTCGACCAAGACTGCGCAAAGCAAAGCTTACGCTCGATGGAATGATGAGCCAGGATGAGTTTCTGCTGGTGATTGCCTGTAACACGAAGAAGACAGGCACGGGCATGATGATCGCTCCACGTGCCGAGATCGACGATGGCAAGATTGATGTCGTCGTACTGCGCCGGGCCTCACGGTGGCAAATGAGCCAGTTGTTTCGAGCCATCTTCGACGGCTCGCATTTGTCGCTTCCGTTTGTAGAGTATCACCAGGTGCGATCTTTTGGCATCGACTCCGAAACATGTGACACATTGAATCTCGACGGAGAATTGACCGGTACCACCCCATTTTCCGCGGAAGTGTTGCCGCGGGTACTCAACGTCTTTGCTTGATCGCCCAGGGATAGGCTCTGTCTTTACTTTACCGCCCGGGCGTTGTAAGAAGGTTACTTTGCTGCGACGGTTTGATGATCTTGTTCACCGAGGCTTTCGACTCCCAGGCGTACTGTTTGCCCTGGTCTGAGAAACACGTTCGGCTGCTGACCCATGCCGACGCCGGGCGGAGTGCCGGTGGTGATAATGTCCCCTGGCACGAGCGTCATAAATTGGCTGACGTAGCTAACGAGGCTCTTGACTCCAAAAATCATTGTGCTGGTCGAACCGTTTTGATAGCGGTGGCCATCGACCTCTAGCCACAGAAGCAAGTCCTGTGGATCGGGCACCTCATCGCGAGTAACTAGCCACGGTCCCAATGGAGCGAATGTGTCGCACCCTTTGCCTTTGTCCCAGGTACCACATCGGTCTTTTTGGAAAGAACGCTCGGAAACGTCGTTCACAACACAGTACCCAGCCACATGGGATATCGCATCTTGTTCGGTCACATACTTGGCCCGTTTGCCGATGATTACTCCAAGTTCCACTTCCCAGTCGGTCTTCTCTGAATCGCGGGGAATTTCGATTGGGTCATTCGGCCCAGAAATTGAAGTCGTGGCTTTCATGAAAAGGACAGGCTCGGTGGGCACCTTGGCACCTGTTTCAGCTGCGTGGTCGGCGTAATTCAGGCCAATGCCAATGATTTTGCTTGTGCCTGCGACGCAAGGTCCCAGTCGCATTCCTTGTTCGACCAACGGAAGGGCGGAGAAATCCTGTTTGCGGAGCCTCTGGAGCGATTCGTCGCAGAGTGCTTCTCCTGACAGATCTGGTAAGACGTTTGCGAGCGAACGAATTTGGCCATCAGGGTCTAACACTCCCGGGAGTTCCTTCCCTGGCTCACCATAGCGTAATAATTTCATGTTATACTCCTCCAGTCCGACGGGTAAAAAAATCAATATAGTTGCAATCACAGGCTGAGTATTCTTGAATGAGTCGCATGGACAAACCACCTCAAATTGTCGTAATCGATGGCTACACCTTATCGCACGGCGATCTCACATGGAATGCTCTCGAATCGCTAGGCCAATGTACCGTTTTCGACAGGTCTACTGAAGCGGAAGTACTCTCTCGGTCAGCCGACGCGGATATCATTCTCACCAATAAAGTGAAATTCTCGGGAGATACTATCAATAAACTCCCGCAATTGAAATACATCGGCGTGACGGCGACGGGAACCAATGTCGTCGATCTTTCCGCAGCTCGCGAACACGACATCATTGTTACAAATGTCCCCAGCTATGGGACAGACTCGGTCGCGCAGCTGACGATTGCGCATCTATTGAATCTTGTTCAACGTGTCGGACATCATGCTGATGCGGTTCGCGCGGGTCGCTGGTCGAAGGCCCCTGATTGGTGTTTTTGGGATACACCGCTCATTGAACTCAAAGGCCTGACGATGGGAATACTGGGTTTCGGCGAAATTGGCCGCGCAGTGGCAAAACTGGCAGACGCATTTGGTATGCCTGTCATCGCCACGACACGCTCATCCTGCAAGCATCCTGACTATGTGCAGATGGTGGATGTCGACGAATTATTCCGCACCGCAGATGTGTTGAGCTTGCATTGTCCGCTTACTCCTGAAACCAAGGGCCTGGTCAACGCAGAGAGATTGGCAGAAATGAAGCGCTCGGCTTTTCTGATCAACACCAGTCGCGGGCAACTTATCGATGAACAGGCCTTAGCTGAGGCATTAGCTAACGGCGAAATTGCTGGGGCGGGACTCGACGTGCTTTCTACGGAACCCCCACCAGTCGATCACCCGCTTGTGGCTGCTCCAAATTGTTTCATCACACCCCATTTGGCGTGGGCCACCTTGAGTGCCCGCAAAAGATTGATGCAAGTCCTCGTGGAGAACGTCGCCGCTTTCCTGGCGGGCAAACCGCAGAATGTGGTGAATTGACTGTTCACCGATATTCACAGAACTCCAGGAGATTGGCTTCTGGGTCACGAAAATAGACGAGTCGTTTTCGTACGCCCCCCACGTAAGTGACCTGACTGTCGGGCACAGATTTTACTTCGCTCTGAAACTTTACTCCGGCTGTTTGGAGTTTAGCTACCAATCTGTCGATGTCGGTGACTCGAAACGCCATGTGACGCAGCCCAAACAGGTTGGGTGCATTCTCCTCTGAAGGCTCGACACCGGGTGGTTTACGATAAGCAATGAGTTCGATCCGAGGGCCTTCGGGGAGATCGAGATAGACAACGTCCCCCTCCACGCCCGAGAGTCCCACCACCTCGTCGATCCATGGGCCAGAGATGCTGACTTCTTTAGTTAATTGGCATCCTAATACGTCGCGGTAAAACGCTGTCATGCCTGTCAGATCTCGAACTACCAGATTTACATGGTCGATCGTCTGAATCATGCTCACACGACCTTCGTCACACCGGGGACGGGCACTGGGTAGTTCCCGTTATTGTCGGGCACGACAGGAGGTGCAGCAGAGAAACTGTACTCGGCCGGCGACAGATCGATATCGGAATTGATCGCTTCATCCCATTCCAGAAGCTTGCCTGAGTAAGTGGCCATGCGGCCTAGAATGGCGGTCATCGTGCTATCAGCACCGTAGGGAATCTCGTTATAGGGCTGCCCGCTACGGATCGCAGCAAATAAATCGTCGTGTTCTTGCTGGTAGGGATCAGCAGGCTTCCCGGAGAACTTCCATTTGTCGGAGGGGGTGACAATCATACCCCGGCTAATATCAGCCGTTCCCTGGGTACCAGCGGCAAACTCGGCGACCTGATTCCAGCAGCCATCCATATGGCGGCATTCGCTGAGCATCGTGGACCCATCGGGATAGGTGAATTCCACAGCATGGTGGTCAAATATCTGCCCATAATCAGGTCCTGTTCGGCGCTCTCGACCTCCCATTCCTTTAGCCATTACAGGGTGGGCTTGTTTGACCCAATTGCTCACATCGAGATTGTGAATGTGTTGTTCGACGATATGATCGCCGCAAAGCCAGTTGAAGTAGTACCAATTATTTACTTGATACTCCATCTCGGTGGGCTCGTGGCCATAGCTTTGGTAGAAATCAGTCTTGGTTCGCAGCCAGAGGGGACCGCTATTCCAATAGACGCGGGTGAGTAGGATGTCGCCGATGGCACCGTCCTGTAATCGCTTGACGGTTTCCCGGTAGCCAGGATCGTGATGGCGCTGCAAGCCGACTCCGACGCAGAGCCCTTTCTCATCGGCTTTTTTGCCGGCGGCGATTACTCGCCGAACACCCGGAGCATCCACCGCGAGTGGCTTCTCTGTGAAGACGTGTTTGCCGGCTTCGATCGCGGCTTCGAATTGTGGGGGACGAAAGCCTGGAGGAGTGGCAAGAATCACGAGATCGATGCCGCTATCGATAGCATTTTGATAGGCGTCGAGTCCGGCGAATTGCCGTTCCAAGGGAACTTGAATTCGCTCGGCGATTTGGTCCTCCGCATCGTCACCCAAATTCTGTTGCAAAGCACGATTTAACTTGGAGAGTGATTCTTCAATTCGCTTGTCAAACGCATCAGCCATGGCCCACAGGGTCACCTTGCCATTGGTCGAAAGGGCTTGAGCGGCTGCCTGGGTTCCCCGTCCGCCACACCCAATGAGTGCAATCTTGATTTGCTTATCACCAAGTGGAGTCCCTGCCTGCACCTTGCTCAAGCCAGTCGACAGCGCAATGCCACCGGCAACCGCAGCGGTTGATTGCTTAACGAACTCACGGCGCGAGTGGCCGAATTCGGAAGAATTGGGGGACGGCATTTCTGGATTCTCCATTCAAGAGTAGGCATAAGGGACAAGACGAATGCTATCTTGAGAATTATC
The DNA here is from genome assembly GCF_007860015.1 of Bythopirellula polymerisocia. Classification (GTDB taxonomy): domain Bacteria; phylum Planctomycetota; class Planctomycetia; order Pirellulales; family Lacipirellulaceae; genus Bythopirellula; species Bythopirellula polymerisocia. Next base: position 753,286 of record NZ_SJPS01000003.1, on the reverse strand, counting down.
GCATACATCGCTAAAACTGCCAACCAGTCGAGGTTTTTTTAGAGAGTTATTCGACCTTGCCGGATGATTTCAACGCGCTGACGGCCCCTGGTAAACGCTCATCGGCAGCCGTTTGTGCCCCCCGGCCCTCATCGAGCCGATCGGCGACATCTTGCTGAATCCGCTTGATATCGGCATCCCAAACCTTTTTCTGCATTGCGGTATCCATCGGTTCAAGCGGTCTCATAATTCGGAAACCGACTCCAGTGGCTTGCTCCTCGGTAAACCACCACGGACTCTTGGGCAGGTTGGGGTCGGAGAGGTTCCACTCAGAATCCTGAGACTGCTGACGGGCCGCACTGCGGCAATCACTTGCAGGGCTGAGCCAACTTCCTCCACGAATCACGCGCGGAAATAATTTGGTTGGCCAGGCGATAGCATTGTTGGCCAAGACGTTCGGTTGAAGTTGAGAGTATTGCTCAGGTTCGTAGCCATCGAGTACCCATTCGGCAGCATTGCCGTGCATGTCATAAAGTCCCCAGGCATTGGGCTGCTTGGATCCGACGGCATGCGTTTCGTAGTCAGAGTTGTCATCGTACCAGCCGAACTCTTCGATCAAATCAGGGTCGTCTCCAAATGAATATGCCGACGTAGTCCCTGCACGAGCAGCGTACTCCCACTCTGCTTCGGTGGGGAGCCGATATTGTTCGCCACTAATGCCGCTGAGCCACTTCGTGTATTGCTTGGCAGCGAACTGGGTCATGGTCACTGCTGGTTGCTCTGGTTCTTCGCCGGGGGCATAGGTGAAACTGGAGTCGTAGAGCGGAGTGGGGCAGGTCACCGCGTCTACGTCTGTTGCCTGTTTGTCAAAGTATTCTTTCAATTCCGGCAGAGCCTCGACTTCTTTCTTAGCCGATTCCATTCGAGATCTTGCGAAGCGAAGGCTATCAAGCTTTTTAAAGGCTTCATACTGCGCCATAAACGCGCGGTATTCAGCCCAGCTGACTTCGCACTTGCCCATCCAGAATGGAGCAACTTTCACGATCACTTGGGGGCCTTCATCCTCTTTGCGGTCGGCTTCGTTCGTAGGACTGCCCAGCAGAAACTCTCCACCTGGGATGGGCATCATCGTAAATGTGGCTTCAGTCCCAGGGATCGAACACGCATAGGGAACCATGAAGCCCTCTTCGATGCTTACTGATTGCATGGCTTCCCCAGGATCTTCGCTGGCCAAACCTCGCTTGCCATCTGCTTGCAGCGACTGCTGCGGACTGAGTGCAGCCCAGATGAGAATCAGGAAAAATCTTTCAGGATGCTTCAGCAAGAGCATTGTGCTAGTACACCTTCCATTATTGCAGCCAGGATACTCTCCTCGCTGGGTAGCTGGGAATCGATCACAGGCCGAAGCGGCAATGGCACGCCATCCATTCTAAACACAGTACCCCCGGTGTGCATACCAGATTGGGATATGGGGATTTGCACGGTAGGGGATAATCGCGTTTCGTCGCTTGAGACTCGTTGAATTGATTCCAGGAGTACGACAGGTAATTCTCCGAGACGATATCGTGCTGACTTTGATAAGTACTTAAGTCCAACTGTGCCAACCATCAGCACGGCATCCACCTCGCAGTTTTTCAACAATCGGTTTGCCGAGTAGCCCTCCGCGTCGTAGCGGGGATAGCCTGAGGCGAAATTTACTCCACAAGGATAGCCTGTCTGCCAAGTTAGGACATTTTCGGCAATTGGCCCTCCCAGACCAATCGCACTGCATCGCGAATTGCCATTGAGACTTCTTGCCAGCAAGAAGAGGGACTCAAGCATTGCTATTGTAGAACCGTGTGACGTCACTTCAGGTCCGAAACAAATGACGCAATAGTTGGCGGATTGTAGTTGAACAGCCAATTTCTGGAGCTGATCCAATGAAATGCCACCGAACGATTTGCCTTCGATCGCAACTTCTTGCACCAATGCCCGCAGGGCGGAGAGGACGTCGAAATCGCACCCTGGTTGAACCTGCAAAAACTCGTTCGCGATCTCGGCCGTCGCATTCTGTTCGCCAGAGACAACGATTACCTTTCTATTCCCTCTCACAAAACGACCAGGGGGATCGATAAATCGCTCAAAAAAACGTGGGTGGGTAGTAACTGGGTCGCAGCCCCAAAACACAATCAAGTCAGCCCGTTGTTTCACCTCTCCCAGAGTGCAGGTGGATATTCCTACCGATTGCAGGGCCACGAGCGCATCGCGATGAAAGGGAGACAAAGCCGGGTCGAGTGTGGCTCCCAGACGGTCGGCCAGATTGATGGCAGATCTCTGTGCTTGGATGGTACTGTCCGCCAGACCCCAGATGAGCGGAGCGGAACTGCTTCCCAAAATCTCAGAGGCTCGTTCGATGGCCGCTTCGAGGGAAACTTCCTCGCCCTCGATTTCCGGAACACCTGATTCCTTTTTTGGGATCCCCCGGAACAGCGGTTCACTCAGCGAACAGGCCCGTTCAGCTTCGATGATCTTGTCATCGGCAACGTGCAACACCAAATCATCGCACAGACAGCCACATGCAATACAAGTCACGTTGTCGAACTTTTTCGCCACACAAATCTCGCGAGGTTGAACCGAGTGGAATCAAACGATCAGTATATCGTACGCTAGCCGATGGCTAATTTGAAAGAAAAAGTTCTCCCTTGCCGAGGGCGAGAAAATCGCCGTGCAGGAGTTCGCATGGCTCGGCAAACCGTGCCGTATTTTCGATGAAGCCAACCGACTTAAGATGACGACCAGTAAGTGGAAGCACGGGCGAAGCGGTTTTGCCTGCAAGGCGAAATGTTGGGAGGAGTACCGGTTGCGACTTGCCCAGTAGGATCAGGGTGCCTCGCTTCATGCCTGCCCCGGCATAGGAATTACATGTCCCGAGCACGACGATCGTGCCGGCGAGCATGTTGTATCCCAAGAACTTGCCTGCATTGCCACGGACGGCAATCAACCCGCGCCGCATGAGGTGGCCGACGTGATCTCCAACATTTCCCTGTATCAGAATCGTACCGCCGGTCATGCCGCGACGTGAACCGTTTTGGGCGCCTCCAACCGAATTTCCCGCAGAGCCGTCAACACGAATGGTTCCACCGCGCATTTCACTGCCCAGGAAGTCGCCGACGGCACCTTTCACATGGATTTTGCCACCTTGCATCCCGAGTCCGACATTGCATCCTGCATTACTGGATACATGGATGCTGCCAAGAGTCATGGCAGCGCCGATGCCATGCGCGAGGGAAAAATCTCCGTCGAATTCCATCCGACCATCGCTCGGATCGCCAGAGACTCTGCAGATTTCTGCAAGCCGTATTTGGTGCCGACCGTGGAGGACTTTACGCTTCTCGATTTCGCCAAGTGATTTGTCTTGCGTCCACTTAGGTGTAAGCCCGGTGAAATCTATCGGTATGGTGCTTGCCGATCTGAGGGAGACGCAAATTGCCATGCAAGCAGATTCCGAAACGAGGCGATCAATCTCGGCTGCCGGAGAATCGCATGATGTAATAGAGCAGCGTGAGTACCGCCTGCAATGTTCCCGCCACGTATGTCCAAGCGGCCGCATTCAATACACGATTCACATAGACCATGTCGTCGGTGGCCACGATGCCGTGATCGACCAGGAGTCGTTTGGCTCGGGAACTTGCGTTGAATTCCACAGGGAGATTTATCAATTGGAAAACCACGACACAAGCAAAGGCGGCAATCCCGAATAAAACGAGTGGCTTGGAAGACAATAGGAATCCAGCAATGAGCATGATCATACTCGCATTGCCACCAAAGGTAGCCGCTGGAACTGCCCCGTTACGAAGTACCAAGGGGACGTAATTCTGGGCATCCTGCAGGGCGTGACCTGCTTCATGGGCAGCGATACCAACTGCGGCCGCGGATCTTGTTCCGTACACATCCTGGCTGAGTCGCAAAACTTTGCTGCGGGGATCGTAATGATCGGACAAATGCCCCGCGACTTGCTCGATGGCCACATTCTGGAGCCCCGCTGAATCAAGGATATGCCGAGCAGCGGCAGCACCACTCAACGGAGTAGGTACCTTCTGGGCCTCGGCAAACGTACTCTTCACACGCATCTGAGCCCAAAACGCGAGGATCAGGGCAGGGGCTATGTACAAGAAATAATAGGGATCGAAAAACATGTCTTTGTTTGGCCTCGATACAATGATTGAGTTCGAAATCCAGCTTGTTAGCGAGATTGTAGTCTGTTACGCAGCAGCCATGTAAAGGGTTCACAGAGTAAAAATCGCAGCTAGACTCATGGATTATACAATATTCGTAGCGGAGAGGGCTATCTTGCTCATCCTACTGCGATTTTCTCACCTGCCTGCCACTCTGAGCCTTCCCGTTCGACCCGGTGGTAGAGAGTGTCCCGTTCAACAGGTTCCCGACCGGCTTCCTCGATCAGCCGTCGGATTGCCTCGACTGACAGAATTTCGGGAGTCTCGGCCCCAGCGTCGTGGTATATCAATTCGTGCCGGACCGTGCCGTCGATGTCGTCTGCCCCATAGGCCAGTGCCACCTGGGCTGTCCCGACGCCGAGCATGATCCAGTACGCCTTCATGTGAGGCACATTGTCGAGCATCAGCCTGCTGATCGCCATAGTGCGTAGATCCATCGGCCCCGAGGGTTTGGTAATGTGGCTCAGGCCCGTGTTGTCAGGATGAAATGCCAACGGGATAAAAGTCTGGAATCCTCCGGTCTCGTCCTGCAAATCGCGTAAGCGAATCAAGTGATCGATGCGGTGGTAGGGTTGCTCGATGTGGCCGTAGAGCATCGTGCAGTTGGAACGCAGACCCAACTCATGAGCAGTGCGGTGGGTTTCAAACCAGCGGGCCGAGTCGGCCTTGTGTTCGCAGATTTGTTGACGGACCTCAGGATGAAAAATCTCGGCCCCGCCGCCAGGGAGGCTCCCTAGCCCTGCGTCGATCATGTCTTCGAGCACCCAGCGGATTGGCTTCTGGGTTTGGCGGGCAAACCAGTCGATTTCTACTGGGGTCCAGGCTTTGAGGTGCAGGCTGGGAAAATTATCATGCAGCAGACTGATGACTCGGCGATACCAATCGTACTTGGCCTGATGATGGAGGCCGCCGACGATGTGCATCTCGGTCGAACCAGCATCAACGGCTTCCTGCCCACGGGCTAGGATTTGCTCGTCGTTCATCCAATAGCCTTTGGCCTCCCGCAGGTCAGCTCGAAACGCACAGAATGTACAGCGATACACGCAGATGTTGGTGGGATTCAAATGCGTGTTGATGTTGTAATAGGCAAAGTTGCCGTTCTTGCGCTCGCGAACCAGATTGGCCAATTCCCCTAATTCAGGAAGAGGTACTTCACATTGGTACAGCGATACGCCATCGTCGAGCGTGAGCCGCTCACCGGATTCGACCTTATCTCGGATTGGCTGCAAAATGGGAGTGGAAGTGCGGAGCATGTAGGTGAGTGGGTTTGTGGCTGGTGGTTTGTGGCGGGAGAGCCGCGATGCAAAGCGTCGCAGAGAGTGCTGTATTATCAACCACTCCCTATCCAAAGGTCCAGGGCTCCAACCGCAAAGATTCCTAGGCTGATCACCGCATTCACCTGAAAAAAGGCGACATTCACTCGATCCAAATCATCGGGACGCACCAAAGCATGTTCGTAGACCAGTAGTCCCGCTACGGCAGCCACCGCCAACCAGTAGAGGATGCCAAATTGTGGGTACACGGTTGGCAGCAGAGCCAATAGAACCACCGTTGCAGCGTGACAGGCAGCGGCGAGTTTCAGTGATCGGGCAATTCCCAGTCTGGTAGGGATACTGCGCAGACCTTGAGAACGGTCGAATTCAAAATCCTGGCAGGCGTAGATGATGTCGAACCCGGTCACCCAAGCAAGCACGGCTCCTCCGAGCACGATGGCTGGCAGTAAGTCAGCGGGATTTTGCATCACTGATTCTCCTCGGATAGCGATCCAAACCGCAATAGGAGAAAGTGCCAGCGCGGTCCCCAACCAGAGGTGTGCGAGCGCTGTGAAACGTTTAGCGAAACTGTAGCCGCAGAGAAATGCCAGGACAGGAACACTCAGATAGAGGGGCAGGGGGTTGGGCAGAAAGAGCAGGGTGCTGGCGATGAATGCAAAACCGCAAGCGATAGTGAAAGCGGTCACTTGGGGGACGCTGAGGATTCCTGCGGGGAGATGCCGTCCCGCAGTGCGCGGGTTTGCGGCGTCGATGCGGCGGTCTACTAAGCGGTTGAATGCCATCGCTGCACTGCGGGCGGTGACCATGCACAGTAGGATGCCCAGCAAGATTGGAATAGTGAACCCGCATTCTGTATTCTGCATTCCGCATTCAGTCCATGCCATCACAGCCGCCAAGAGCGCAAAAGGCAGGGCGAACAAGGTGTGACTGAAGCGGATCAGCGACAGCAAGTGGTGGAAGGCGTTTATCATGCGCGCCGTGTGACGCGTTGCGTCGCGGCTGAGGACCTCATTCGGCTCCCCAGCGATTGATCAGGCAGTTATCGATCCCTAGTTGGTCGCAGAGCCGTGCGACCATGAAGTCCACCAGGTCGCGAAGCGTTGTTACGCCGTGGTACCAACCGGGCGAGGCAGGCATCACGACTGCGCCGGCCTGCGTGGCGAGTCGCATGTTTTCGATTTGTGGCAAAGAAAGCGGTGTTTCGCGCGGAACGAGAATTAGCTTGCGGCGTTCCTTGAGGTGAACCTCGGCTGCCCGCTGAATCAAATTACCGGCGGAGCTGTGTGCAATAGCGCTGAGTGATGTCCCTGAACAGGGACATACAATCATACCCTGAGTGAGAAACGAGCCGCTGGCAATTGGTGCCTGAAAATCCCGGTAGTGGTGATAAAAGACATCTCCAACGCGTCCCGACTCAACCGAGAGGACATTGCTGTCAGCCGTGCCGATTCCAGCGCTGGCTTGGAGGAGCTGGATCTTGCTGTCCGATGCATGTTTCACGTCGTCGAGCATCAATTGTGCGGGCTTGAAATCTTCAAGATCGACGCTCAGGTCCATCTCTTCGCGAATGACGTGCGCTCCGCTAGGACTGATCGAAAGATGCACATCATGCCCTGTGGCCAGCAATACCTCAATTAGCCGCACGCTATAAACAGCACCGCTGGCCCCAGTAATCCCCACACATACTCTTCTAACTCGGTTTGACATGAAACGATTGACCCTCGATGAATTCACTTCTCTATTGAAGGTTTGGTACCGACGTAAAGCGTCGTAACTCCTAGCGTAAGTCCCCGAAAACCTACGTCAACCAACCCAGCAGCTCGCATTCGCTCGGCCAGTTCCTCTCCCTGCGGAAACTGACTCACACTCGTAGGAAGATAGTTATAAGCCGCATGGGAATTCCTGGCGAACAATTGGCCAATCTTTGGCAAGACATAGCGAAAATACCAGCCGTAAATCGCGCCAAAGGGTTGCCAGCGTGGCGTTGAGAATTCCAACACCGTCACTTTGCCCCCCGGTGCGCAGACACGCACCATTTCCGAGAGCCCGAGGTCAGTATCCGCCACATTCCTTAGGCCGAACGCCACCGAGACGATGTCGAATTGGTTTTCTTCGAGGGGGATCTGTTGAGCGTCGGCTTCGAGAAATGTTACCCCCGCACCATCGCTTTTCTTCCCTTTTTCCCGCCCGATGACAAGCATCGGCAAGCAGAAGTCTGCCCCTATTATCTGAGCCTCGCCATGGGCTGCCTTATTGTAGGCAAAGGCTAAATCTCCAGTCCCTGTACAGAGATCGAGAATCTTGGCGCCTGGATGAGGTGGAACGGCACGCACAGTGCGCCACCGCCAGTAGCGATCGATATTCAACGACAACAGATGATTCAGGAAATCATAGCGCCCGGCGATCTCGCCGAACATTTCGCGAACGCGCTCACCTGATTTGTCGACGGTTGCCATTGAATGGGGCGAGTAAACTGAGGTTTTAGGTTGCGGGCAAACATTGATTGTCATGCACACCAGTATCACAGTAGAATAGCTAGCCTGCTAGCGCAAACCGCCCGGATTGAAGGGTCGTTAACAATTCAACCGAGGGCGGAGACGACTCGGCACAATTCCGCTATACGAACTGCCTATTTCATTGAACCTCAACGTCCATTATCTGCCGCAATTCGTCGCCGAGAGCGATCTGGCTGACAGCACCGTTATAGTGGTCGATCTTCTGCGGGCGTCTACAACTATCTGCTTTGCACTAAATTCCGGGGCAGCAGCTGTTGTGCCTTTGCTGGAGATTGGCGATGTGGCGGACCGTGTGCAGCAACTGGGCCGAGCAAATGTTGTGTTGGGTGGCGAAAGGGGAGGGGATTTGATTGCGGGTTTCGATCTAGGAAATTCACCGATCGAGTACACGCCCGACCAGGTGTTTGGCCGCACGGTATTATTTACCACCACCAATGGCACGCGGGCTCTGCTGCACGCGCGCATTGCCCAGCGAGTACTGGTAGGGGCAGCAGTCAATCGCGCTGCGATTGCCGCTGCGGCACAATTTTCGCCGCGCGTCGATATACTTTGCGCGGGAACGGGAGGAATCGTTACCCGCGAAGACATTCTAGCCGCCGGAGCGATCGTTGATGAGCTAATTCGAAACACCGACGCCGGTCATTGGCATTCGAACGAGTGGGCCGACTCTGCCCATCGCGAATGGCAGGAACTGTTGAGTGGAGCAAGGGCTAACCGACGCTCTCCGAGTGATCAATTCGCCTGGGAATTACAAAGTACTCCCGGAGGGAAGAACCTTCTAGCCATCGGTCATGCGGACGACCTGCCTACATGTGCCCAGCTAGATACGCTGGCCGTGGTACCCGAATGGGACATCGTGACCGAGCATATCACGCTGCGGTAGACGTTTCGCAACCGATCCAGTTACACTTGCGGTTTCGCATCCTTACCGCGGCATTAATCTTGAAGGCGATTACACTCATGGAAATGGAAAAGCTAGTCTCGCTCTGTAAACGGCGGGGATTCTTGTTTCAGTCAAGCGAAATTTATGGAGGCCTGAATGGCTTCTGGGATTACGGTCCGTTGGGCGTGGAATTAAAGCGGAATATCAAGAATGCTTGGTGGCAAGATATGGTCACTGGGCACGATGAACTAGCCATCCCGGCAGGTGCCCCCACCACCTATGAAATGACCGGCCTCGACTGCACCATCATCATGCACCCCCAGGTGTGGAAGTGTAGCGGACATTTTGATTTATTCTGCGACATGATGGTGGATTGCAAAGAAACGAAGAAGCTATATCGCTTTGATCAACTCCGGGGACGCTGGGTATCTGCCCAGGGTAAGAAAGTTAGGTTGCAGCCTAAGGTCATTAGTGAAGGTGTTCAACAGATTCAAGGTGATGAGATAGAGCGACTTTTTGTGACCTCGTTAGCAGAGGCCGAGGAGGAAGCCGGAGATCTGCAACGTCGTGCATTGAAGGCATTCAATTTGCGAGCAAAAGATGCTGAGGTACTAGAATGGCACGAAAGTGTTATGACACTTGACAAACTCGATTCGCTCGAATGTGTCTTTGCGCCCGAGGCTAATTCAGTTGGTACCCTAAATGGCCCTCGGGAATTCAAGTTAATGTTTCCTACCACTATCGGTGCACTCGCTGGCGAAGAAGGAAGGGCGTTCCTCCGCCCAGAGACCGCTCAAGGCATATTCGTTAATTTCAAGAATGTTCTCGACAGCACCCGCGTGAAAATTCCCTTTGGCATCGCCCAAATCGGCAAGAGTTTCCGCAATGAAATCACGCCTCGCAATTTCACATTCCGCAGTCGCGAATTTGAGCAGATGGAGATCGAATTTTTCTGCCATCCAGAAGAGTCGCGCAAGTGGTACGAATACTGGCGCGACCGGCGGATGCAGTGGTACACCGACCTGGGACTCGCTGGCGAACGCCTGCGGCTTCGCGAGCACGACAAAGACGAGTTGAGCCACTATTCAGTCGGTACCGCTGACATCGAGTATGCATTTCCATTCCTCTCGGAAGGGGAGTACGGCGAATTGGAAGGAATCGCCCACCGCGGTGATTTCGACCTCCGCAGCCACATGGAAGGTAAACTCGTTAAGAACGCTAAAGGGTGTTTGGAAGTTGAACTTGGTGAAGATGGCAAGCCGAAGTATCGGGGAAGTGGACGCGACTTGCAGTACCGAGATGAGGTCACAAACGATCGCTTTACGCCACATGTGATCGAACCCTCGGCAGGTGCTGATCGTGGGGCGTTGGCGTTCCTGTGCGAGGCGTATACGGAAGACTCGGCCCCCGATGACAAAGGGCAAATGCAGACTCGTGTAGTAATGAAGTTCCACCCGCGAATCGCTCCGATCAAGGCGGCTGTGTTCCCGCTAGTGAAGAAAGATGGCATGCCTGAGGTGGCCCAAGAAATTTACAGGGCGCTAAAAAAACGCTTCCCGGCGTTTTACGACGAGAAGGGTGCTGTCGGTCGCCGGTATCGCCGCCAGGATGAGGCTGGTACCCCATATTGCATCACGGTCGACGGACAGTCGCTCACAGACAACACCGTTACGATCCGCGACCGCGACACGCTGGAACAATGGCGGGTAAAAGTGGACGACGTGGTAGAAGAAGTCTCGGACCGAGTCTCTTAACTGATTGGACTTTAACCGCTTATCCGCTCCGCGAGCTGATCGATTTGCCCGCGGAGGTTGGCGACCAGCATGTGTGGATTTGCCACCTGGCTGAAGTGGTGGTAATAGTTTTGGCTGGCAGAGAGTTGTCCGGCAGAGAGCGAACCGGCCATTTCGTGGATTTCTACCAATTGTTTGTCAACACCGCGCAGCTCATGATTGAGTCGGCGACTGTTTTGCCAGAGCCTAATGGCCATCCAGGTGAGGCCTACGATCAGTAAACCTTCTGCGGCGATTGTGGTGGTCATTCCCCAGTGCCAGACTTCACTGAGATCAAAGCAGGCCGACCAGACGAGTGCTGCCACGCCAAACGCGAAACCTAGCAACCCAAGTGTCAGCAGGCTGCTCAAGAGCCAAGACGTTTGCGAGCCACTGGTTACCGCTTCATGCTGTGACAGTTTGGCTATTTGCCGAAGTTGGGGGGGAGCGATTGGCTCTGAGTTCCAAAGGAGAGAGCGGCGATTTCCCTCGACCGTCGCAGGCGCGCCGGTTTCGAAAACCTCCCGGTAAGGAGATCGTAATTGCCGACCAATTCGACGATGTCTCTCGCGGGCTTCTTCCCGCGCACCATAATCGATGGGGCTTGAGCGTAAACCAGAAGTTGTTGATGCTGCCTCAAAGGATTCCAGCTCTATGCCAGAATCGACGATCCGCTCAAGCGTACTCAGCTTGACGATTTGTCCACAACAAGAACACACCAAGGGTCCCTGGGAAGTGCGTGCCACGGCAGGCACATCTTGCTGGCATTGGCTGCACCACATGCGGGCAGAGTCCTAAGGTTTGCGGAGTGCTCGCGCAAACTCTGGCGAGCCGTATGGAGGAAGAATCGGCCATCGGGATTGTTAAACTGTAACGATTTTATCGTTTGAGTAGAAAGCAATTATCATTGCTAGCATTATTTGGTGGGAGAATCTGATTTGATCTCTGGTACCACCTAATCCCCCCGGAGCCAATCGACGATCAAACCTAGCGTTTGGTCATCGAGCTGGTTGAGTTGTGGATTATCGTGCGGGGCAAAGGCAGGCATGCGATCATTGTATTCGCCGTAGAATCGCTCAGAAGAGGGATTGCGGATAAAGTCCATGAGCCAGTCGCGGGACATGTATCCAGTCAGGTCGGGGGCACCTCCTTCATTGTTCACCTCGTGAAACTTATGGCAGTCGGTGCAGCCAATTTCCTCTTTGATGAGTTGGAAGCCAGCAGCGATCTTTTGTTTGTCGACGCCACGCTCGTTGACACGGTTTCCAGAACTTGCACTCTCGGCGGCTAGTGCTGCTACGACTTGGTCCACATGTTCCTGGTCAAGGTCGGGCACCGTCGATTGGACCCAGTCGACCATAGTACCCTCGGCAAACGGTGATTCTTGATAACCGAAGTGATCAGCATCGGCGACCTGATCAGGATCGAGAATCGCCGCCACCCATTCACGTGTCCCCAGGCCGAAAAGGTTAGGTGCGGTTGCGGATTTCCCATCCATGTTATGAGTCGAATCGGCGCCATCAGAGCGGTCCACATGCGTGTGGCAACCCGCACAGTTCTGAGCGAATAGCTTTGGCCCTTGCAGGTAAGGGTCTTGTGCCATAAGTGACAGCGCACCCGTCGGAGGAATCTTCTCCGGTGAGCGGGCTAACTCGATTACGCGCTCTGCTTCACGCTCGGCATTTTTTTCCGCATCGAGGAAAGCCTGAGATGCATCAAATTTATGGGCGTTCGCCTCGGTACGTTCGTACCATGCGGCAAAATAGTCATCCCGTACAGCCTGGGCCGTCAGAAGTACGACGCCCCCTAGCAGGATTACGAGCAAACCCACGTTGAACAGGTGCCCGCCGCGAGTGCGACCGATCCAAGGCATGAGGAACAAAGTTGTCACAATTACACCAGGAATGACAAATGCTCCCCAGACTTCAAGCTCACCCGGGAACCATTTCAGGAACTGGAACAGGAACAAGAAATACCATTCGGGGCGCGCGGCATTGTAGGGATTTGCCGGGTCGGCTGGTGCGGTAAGTTCCGCACCTCCACCATAGATCGCTAAGACGAAAACAGCAGCAACTACTCCCAGTGCCGCTATGCTGTCTTTGAGCAGTTGGTCGGGCCAAAACATGGCGTCTGGACCTTTCAGCGGCTCGCGAGCATGGAGTCCATGTCGGCGGAACAGCGCGATGTGCGGCACCAAGAGCGCAATCAGAAGTCCCGGCAGAACTCCGGCGTGGAGAGCCAGAAATCGAGTGAGCGTGTGATGTCCATAGTCGACTCCGCCGATGGCCAGTTTTTTGAATTCGGGACCAACCACTGGTGCCTGGCTTGCCAGATTGGTGCCGACGCTAGTAGCCCAGTAGCCTTTTTGGTCCCAGGGTAGTAAGTAGCCCGTGAGTGAGAGGCCAAACACCACAAGCATTAGTGCTACGCCAATGACAAAATTCAACTCTCGCGGAGCCCTATATGCTCCATCCCAGACGACCTGAGCAAAATGAATTGCCAGTAGCACGACCATTGCGTGGGCCATGTAGTGGTGCAGTCCGCGCAGTAGCCAGCCCCCTGTCATCTCATATTGAATATAGAACACACTTTCCCAAGCGGTCTGAGTACTCGGGCTGTAGGCCATCCAGAGAAAAGTGCCAGTGATCATCTGAGAGACAAATGCGATCACCAAAGTACTGCCCCAGACGTAACGCCACCGCGCGCCGCCGGGGACACGTTCGTAGAGGGCTTCGTGTAGCAGCCCACGCACTCCCGTTCGATTATCTAGCCAATCAACGAGAGTACGTAGCGGAGAACTCATACAGTCGAAATCGCTTCTTTGTGTCCGGTTTGGAAATCAATGAATTCAATCCAGACTTCGGTTGGTCCGTTGTCATCTGTGGATTCTACGGTTCTCAACTCGACGGGCAGGCGATCCATATCGCGAGGGGCTACCTCTGCGTCGCCCCGCTCTCGGGTTCCATCCAGATTGAATGCACTAGTATGACATGGGCAACGAAACAATTCATCCCCTGGCTTGTAGCCAATAAAGCAGCCTGCATGAGGACATTTTGCAGTAAATGCAATTGGCTTCGCTGCCCCCTGATTGCGAACCAGATAAACTGAGCCCACTCGCTGTTCGGGATATTTCGTCCAGGCGTCCACATGGTCAGTCACCACCGGAAAGCTACGAGGCATGCCATCGTCAGGAATCTGACTTAGCAAAGCAATGCGAACTTGTGGATTGGAGTTCTTCTTAAAGAGGGGAGAAAGAAATGAAACCACGCCAACTACAAATGGAGTAGCAATTGCCACTGTCCCAGCGACAACTGCTGTAAGCATCTCAAAAAATGTTCGACGATTCCAGGACACAGTCTTGTTAACGAGGTCGGGTTTTGATTTATCCTTCACTTTATCTCCGCTTCCAACACTTTGAGAACCGCGGCACGGGCTTCGGCCAGACTTCCTTCGTAGGCAATTCCTGCTGCCGCCTTGTGGCCTCCACCCCCAAATTGCTCTGCAACGGCCCGTACATCAAACTCTGTGCGGCTACGCAGGCTTACCTTGGTGATACGCTTCAATTCTACAAACAACACGGCAACCTGGCTTCCTTCGACAGTAAGTAGAGTATTTATTACGTCCTCAGTATCTGCCGGTTCGGCCCCCGTTTCTGCAAAATCCTGCTGATAAACTTGGGTGGCCATTAATCTTCCACCAGAGAACGTCTCGATATTCTCCAAAATTCGGGCCCTCAGCTTGAGGCGTGCTAGGGTATGTCGTTCATACAGGGAGGCGAAGATTTGGGGGGGATTGGCTCCTGCAGCCACGAGTTGGGCCAGTGCTTGGAAGGTCTCTTCGGTGACCGAAGCGAAACGAAACCAACCCGTATCGGTCGCAATTGCTGTGAATAATTGGTGGGCTATCGATGGAGTGACTGTGGCGTTTATGGCATTACAGAGTTCTAGAACCAATCGACCGGTTGCTTCTGTTGCGGAGTCTTTGAACACGGTCGCCTGCATGTCATCTTGGCTAACATGGTGATCAACAACAACTCGCGTACCGGAAAATCGTTTCACCACATCGGCCATGGGCCCTAGTTGCACCCAGGCGCTTGTATCCAGCACCATCAATACATCAATGTCCAAAAGATCATCAGCGCTTACGCCGCTTCCCAAAGTTTCGACACGACCGCTTGGATCGATGAAGCTAATGTGGCGCGGCACCTCGTCACCATTGACGATGCGGACATTCTTGCCGAATTGTTCTAGAATCGCAGCCATGGCCAACTCGCTACCGAGCGCATCACAGTCGGCCCGACAATGCGACGTCAGTAGAAACGACTGATGTTGTTCAATTATCTTCTGGAGCGGCAGCCAATCAATGGTCATGAATGAAAAGTTCCTTCAGTGGCTTCGACATTACTCTAAACTCTCATGATACTAGATTTCGAGGTAAACAAGAAGCCGAAAGCGATTTTCAGAAGAGGACGAGAGAGAAATGTACTTAAGTCGAGCCGTATGTGGAATGGGCCTCTAGAGGAATCAGAATTGATTTCGGACTACAATGTGCCATAGTGCTCCCATCAAGTCTTGCTGGGTTTGTGATTTTCCAATCGTGATCAATTTTGCTATTAACTCCTTGCCGAGTCAAATCAATGCCAGAGACTAACCGCCTTATTCAGCTCCGCGATGTAAGTCGGGTTTACGATCTAGGGGAAGTGAAAGTTGAAGCACTTCGGCCTACGAGTCTCACTATTGATCGTGGTGAATACGTTGCTTTGATCGGTCCTTCAGGTTCTGGGAAGTCGACATTGATGAACACGTTGGGATGTCTCGACCGCCCGACCGGAGGTAGCTATTTGCTCGACGGCGTTGAGGTCGTGGAAATGTCCCTTGACGAACGAGCTCAAATTCGCAATCAACAAATTGGTTTTGTGTTTCAAAACTTCAACTTGTTGAACCGGACGTCGGCCCTAGAGAATGTCGAAGTGCCTCTCCTATATTCTCGAGACCTCTCCGCACGTGAGAGACATGAACGAGCCCGTGATGAGCTTAACCGCGTAGGCCTCGGCGATCGAATCGACCATACCACTAGCCAACTCTCTGGCGGACAACAACAGCGTGTCGCGATTGCCCGGGCACTAGTAAACCGACCTTCGATCTTGCTGGCTGATGAGCCGACTGGCAATTTGGACACGAAAACCAGCAGTGAGGTGATCGCGTTATTTCGCAGGTTAAATGAAGAAGAACAAATCACGATGATCCTGGTCACTCACGATCAAGACGTGGCTCGCTACGCGAATCGCAAAATCGTCCTCCGCGATGGTCAAGTCGTTGCCGACACCACGGACTTTGCCGAAGCCCTACAATCGCTACACTCGTATGATCCGGTGCAAGCAGAGCGTTAAGATAAATCGACACGAACTGAAATACTGGCATAAACGGAACTGGGCCGACGAAGTCAAGTCTTATGACCAGTCGCCCAATCGCCTTCGTATTGTTGCTAGCAGCAACAACCGCCGCAGCTGCGCTGATTGGTCCTGCGCGCGCGGACGCTCCATGGCGCTTCATCATGCCGGAGCAGCGGAGTATTCGAATACGCAACCCGAATCAGTTGCCACATGTTGCTTTACCCGAAACTCCTGCACCACCGACTGTGAGCGAGCCAAGATTTAACGCGCCCCCGCGTGACCTGTCACTTGATGATGCAATTCGTGTTGCGCTAGAAAACGCTGAGGTGGTTCGTGTGCTTGCTGGCGTAACTGCCGTTTCGAGTGGCCAAACCATCTACGATGCTGCGATTACGAACACTTTTATCGATCAGGAGCGAGCTAGATTCGATCCATCAGTCATCATTCGGAATAATTGGGACCGCATTGAAACTCCGTTCGCGTTTGAAGATCCGGGAGATCCTCTGCGAACGCTAATCGATGGCACCCGCACGGATGCTTATAACGTGGATTTTCAACTCTCCAAGACGAACATCACAGGGGGTACTGCCGCACTGGATATTGTCGACACACACTCTCGATTTCGACCCGGCGTGTTTCTGCTCAATCCTCGCGAGACGAGCACGTTGGGGCTTAGCTACACACAGCCCTTGTTGCAGGGTGGCGGTCGACGGGCCAATCTGGCTCCGATTGTCATTGCCCAGATCGACACGGAACGTTCCTTCTTTCAAATGAAAGGGAGCGTTCAAAGTCTGGTCAGAGGAGCGATCGAGGGCTATTGGAACCTGGTCTTCGCCCGTACGGATCTCTGGACTCGTGAGCAACAGGTAAAGCAGGCTGATTTTGCCTATCGCCAGGCAGAAGCCCGAGCACGTACTGGAAACATTAGTCCAGCCGAAGTTGCTCAAACCAGGGTCTCGCTGGCTAACTTTCGGGCAACTCTAATAACCGCTCGGGCCAATGTTCTCCAACGCGAAGCAGCTCTGCGCAATCTCTTGGGTCTTCCGCCTTATGGCGAAGATCGCATCACTCCAACTTCTCCTCCCACAGACGAGCGGCTGGAGCTTGATTGGGGGCTCCTAGTGAGTCTTGCCGAACAGTACCGTCCCGATCTGATTGAACTGAAACTTGTTCTTGAAGCAGACCAGCAGTTCTTGATGCAGGCTCAAAATCAAGCCCTCCCGAGGGTCGATGCAGTAGGGGTCTATCGTTGGAACGGCCTTGAAGGGGTCATGCCGATAGGGGATCCGGTCTCTTCACCATTTAGTCAAAACACCGATTGGACGTTAGGGGTAAATTTCTCCGTGCCATTGGGCCTGCGTCAATCGCGTGCTCAACTGCGGCAACGCGAGTTGATCATCGCCCGTGATCGTGCGAATCTTACACAAGGTCTGCACAGCGCGGTGCATGACGTAGCCTTGAGTGTGCGGAATCTCGATCAGTTTTTTGAACAGTATCTGGCATACCAGGAAACCAAGTCCGCCGCGCGAGATAACCTTGAGCTTCAGATGGGGCGCTATCAGAGCGGTCTAAATCCCTATATCAATGTGCTTCAGGCAATCGTCGATTGGGGCAATTCGGTCAGCAACGAGGCACAGGCGGTCACCCAATACAATACCGAGCTGGCTCAATTGCAACTGGAAACCGGCACGATTCTCGAAACCCATGGAGTCTATTTCTTTCAGGAACGCTACGGCTCGATCGGTCCCAAGGGGCGACTCTGTGCGTATGAATGCTATCCACGCGACATGCGTCCGACGGATAATGAGAATGTCTATCCTGTGGGAGATGAACCCGCCGAAGACTTCTTCGACCTCGATGATCCGCTTTCTCGACTCCGCAAACGTCAACGAGCAGACGCCGAAGAATTGCCCCCGTTGCAACTACCCGAGCCAATCCTGCCAGAAACCGATTACATCGGGCAATGAAGCGGCTGAATGATAGCGGTTGAGGGCTCGGGAGTCTTTTCTAAAAATGACGCCCGACCCCTTTGAATTTCCCCTGCAGGGATCGTAGAAACGGGTGTTGTTGAAAGACTCCGAATAATGCATGTCCTTTTCGGCCCTTAACCTAGCGGTTTGGAAAGCACTTCCCACACTGGTGGCCCAATCCCCTATTCTGGATTGGGATTGATTGTGAACATCCTAGGTTCCTAGCAGATCGCGTAAGTGATTCGATCCTGCTCTTCACGCAGCCGAGTGGTATCGATTTCCATCCGGGAAGAGAAAACGGGACAGGTCTAATTTCTGATAGCCTGCTCCATTTTACTGGGGCGACCACGACGCCTCATCGTGGACTCCAAGCCGAGTTGCTTCGCCGTTTGGTGAATCCAGTGGTCGTTCCCGAAGGGTTGGCCACGACTGATCGCCCGGCGAATAGCTTTCAATTCGGCATCGGTCTGTGGCTCGTTCACAAAATCAAGCCAACCTCGTGAGCGCGGCAGCGGCCAACTGCTCAAGAGCCTTCGCTCCTCGGCTGTGCCATGTTCGCGTCTCCAGAGACTCGACCAGCGCCACGCGTCAGCGGTCGTGACCAACTTGGCACGCAGAGCATTACGTTCGACATAACGGACCAACTGGTAGTAGTGGTCATCTGCTTCCACAGGAAAAGATTTGTAACGCCCTTGGTAGACGTGCCCCATTCCCACACGACGATGGTGCTCTTGCAAGTTACGGACATGGGTGATGGTAAGTTTTTGCATGAAGACCGCCAGGTCGTCGCTTGCTTCTGGCCATAACACCAAATGCCAATGATTAGGCATCAAACAATAGGAGCAAATTCGCATGGGGCAGGTGAGGAGGGTCTTCGCGATAATTTCCTCAAACGCTTCATAATCGCGATCCTTCTTGAACAATCGCATACGTCCCACACCACGGTTGAGCACATGAAACACCATACCACCAGGAGTAATACGAGCAGTTCGGGGCATGAATGGAAAATAACATGGAAGCCTATTTTGTCAATATTAGACCTGTCCCGTTTTCTTCCTTATCCCCCTCAACTCTCAACTTTTCTGTAGAAATTGGGCAGCTTAAAAAAATATAACTAAAAGCTACTATGCTCTCTATTTTTCTAGGCTAATTCTTAAGCCTTACGAATAGATATAATCATTGATTCTTGCTATATTAAGGCATTAACAAAACGAGACCCCGCTGTGCGACTAACACAACGGGGCCTCTAAGCAATCACTAGCTAACCAAGGAGCTAGAAATGCCTACTCAAAATGGTATCTGCGGGGCCTCATCCCATCAACTTCTATCTGTGGGCGATGTTTGTCGGCTATCAGGTGCGCATCCAAACACAGTTCGGCGTTGGTCGCTAAACCAGCTGCCCACGTACCGTTCGGGAAATGGCGGTCATCGCCGATTTAAGCGCGAAGATGTTGAAGAGTTCTTAGGCCTGGAGGTCGAAAGCGAACACCCTTCCATCCTCCTATATTGCCGTGTGTCATCTGGTGGGCAAGCAAAGGGTTTTAAGAAGAACGAAGAGTCATCACTTTCACGGCAGGTCGAAAGATTAAAACTCCATTGTCAAAACCAATACGGATTAGCCCCCACTGTTTTTACAGACATAGGGTCCGGATTATCGTTCAAAAGAGCGGGGCTAATCCGCATGTTAGAGCAGATAATGCAACACAAACATGATGGTGGAATTTTGCTTCTCACATTTCGCGACAGATTAGCTCGGTTTGGAGTCGAGATAATAGAACTTCTGGCAAAAAATCATGGCATAAAAATCATATATACAGAAAAGGAATTGAATGAGAGTGAAGAAAAAGAGTTATCAGATGATATCATCGCGGTGTGCACGAGTTTCAGTGCCCGCATACATGGTGCCAGAGCTGCCAAGCTAAGCACAAAGACTATGAGTCAGGAGGCGATTGAGAGGGCTACTGAGTTGAAGCAGCAAGGTGTCTCGACCACAAAAGTGGTAGCCATAATGAACGAAGAAGGTTTTGAGCTGAGCGATGGTTCGCCTGTTAGTATGGCAATTGTAAATAAATATACCAAGAAACCACTTGATTTAATCTTACCAAAACAAACAAAGAATAACGTCCAAGAATATCTCGATGAATGTATTGAGGTGACAACTAATGATACCAGAATCAAAAGTCATGATATCTATTTGGACTACTCAGAATGGTGCAAATCCAAGGGTAAAGATGTTCTTCCCATAATGTCTCTTGGAAGAGTTCTCATCAAGCAATTCAGAAAAACAGGAGTCATTGACCCCGAATTAAAGAAGCAAGGTAATTACAAAATCCATGCGGGATGGATGGGAATTCGCGTGAAGAACAAAAAGCTACACTTCCAAGTTAAGTCTAAACCTCATAAGAAGCATGTTAAGCAAGAAGAACAGCCCGCAGAAAACTTCGTGGTGTTTTATGATGAGGTATTGAAGGGGCGGTTTAATGGATTTAGAAGAGAACTCGACGAGAAATATAAGCAGTGGTGCAAAGAAAAAGGATTTAAACCCATAAACAGAAACAAGATTCCAAAACTTATTCGCATGATTTCAAACCAACATGGCCAGAAAGAAAAATTTGGAATGCGGTACAATTTTTTAGATATAGCAAAAGGAAAATGATGGGGGAAAATTGCCCCGCATTGTTTATTACAGGCTTAAAAAACGGCGGTCTGGAATCACCCGGGCTAAACCCGACTCAATCATGCCCGATGGAATCTCGACTCTTTAAAAGGGCATTTTCAAAAAAGATATAACAAAGAAAAAAATAATATTCTCTCACCCGATTCTTATTCTTACTGTTATAGAAATTTTTTTTTATTATTGGGGGGGATTATTAGAAGAGTTCTTAGGAGACTTCTTAGGGGAATTATCTATTGTTGATTTGGGGGGGAATCTATTGTTCTTTTCGGGCAAACTCTCAAAGACCTCTCTGGGGAATTATCAACTGTTCTTTTCGGGGAAACTCTTAAAGAACGCCCCTAAGTGGAATTATCAACTGTTATTTTTGGGAAAGACTGCCAGAAATTTCAACAGTTGTTTCTAGCGATGCGATTGCAATTTAATTGCGGCACCAAAAACGGCATCAAAAAAAATATAACAATAAAAAAATGTCATGAGAAAGTTTAAGTCGGCTTAGAGGTCATAGATATAATGATGAACAAGAAAAATAAATCCATGTTGGGGTATAATCTTGTGGGTTACGTTGTGCCGGTTCTTTCTCCCTTAAAAAGTGATCGGAATATAAAAGGGCCGCCAAGCATATTCTTGCGGCTAAGTGAGTAAGAAAGACAGTAAAGATTTTCCCGCAAGGGTTTTTCCAGGCAACGGGTTGGTAGTTGATCCAACGGTATGTGGCTGACGTCCTGGTCCGAAAATGTGATGCAAAAAAAGATCGTATTAGCTGCTCAAGTACTGCTCAATCCCACGGGTTCACCAAATTATTGATATCTTGTGGGTTTTTTCTCCTTTGTGAATGTAATATCACATAGGGATAGCCACTCTAACCGGACTAGGTAAGATGCATTTGGTATGACAAGTCAGAAAGATTATTGTCTTGCGACTCATCAATAATCTAAAAAATCTTAAATATCACTCTAAGAATCCCTCCACAATCTATTGATTCTTCTAAGAATTATTTTTTTATTCTTTCTTCTCACACTCTTTCGCCGAATCCCCCGAAAGGCCTAAATAATATTCTGATCTTGCTATACATTATTGGCCCTAAACTCTTCTCTAACTTGTTCAAAAATCAAAACAACCATATGACAAACAAGAAATTCTATTCAGGATGGGGGCCACTCCGAAAGACAAACATCGCCCATTGGCCGCTCTGGTTTATTTACACGCTTAAAAAACGGCGGTCTGGAATAACCCGGGCCAAACTCGACTCAATCATGCCCTCGAAACATCACCCCCAAAAAACCCTCTACAATAATCAAAGTAATCATTTTTTTTATTCTTTCTGACCGCCCCGAAAGGATTTAATAACATTCTTTTTTTATTGCTATATCTTGTCGGCTCTCTTCTCTGGTCTGATCTTAGCCCCGATGTTGGCTCTCAGATTAGCTCTCAACTCATCTTTGAGTCTTAGCCCTAAACTCTTCTCTAATCTTGTCCAAAAACCATATAACAAAGAAAGAAATTCAATCCAGAATATAGATTTTATTTTTTTATTTTTTTTGATTGCCCGCCGATTCTCGGAAAGGCCCCCCAAAGACCTATATTCTTACTTGCTATATATTCTTAGCCCCGAAAACCGGAAAAGAATAATAACAAAGAAAAAAATATTAGATGGGGGATTAAGAATCTAACCAGCTGCTAAAGAATTCTTTATTGACTCGATTTCGGCATTGATATCATTGGGCCGCTTGCGGCGATCTTCTCTGACCTCATCTTAGGCCCCACTATTAGTTCTAATCTTAGCCGCTCAACTCATCTTTGATTCTTAGGCCCCAAATCTTCTTATTCCCCCCTAATTAATCTTCACCCCCCCCACCAAATACCAAAACAAGAGAGAGAATAAATGGCAAAGAATATTATATTATTTTATTTTATTTTTTTGATTGCCCCGCCAATTCTCGGCGAAAGGCCCCCAAAGACCTAATATTCTTACTGCTATATCTTGCCGCTTGTCGGCGATCTTCTCTGACCTCATCTTAGGCCCCGCTATTAGTTCTGATCTTAGCCGCTCAACTCATCTTTGATTCTTAGGCCCCAAATCTTCTTATCCCCCCCTAATTAATCTTCAACCCAAAAACAACAACAGAAAGAAGAAAGAGATAGAGGAATATTATATTTTTTTATTTTTTTGACTCCCCCGCCAATTATCGAAAGGCCCCCCCCAAAGGCCTATATTCTTACTGCTATATCTTAGGCGATTGTCGGCGATCTTCTGGTCTGATCTAGGCCCCCGCTGTTAGCCCTCAGATTAGCTCCAAATCTTCATTGGCTTATCTCTCTTCTTAGGCCTCATCTTGCCCCATTCCATCAATAAAACCCCCCATACAACCATTCAAAGAGACTGGATTCTTCTTTTTTTTATATTTTTTTTGAGAAGCCAAAATCGGTAGTTTTAGTAAGAAAAACAGGGGCCACTACTTTTAATACAATGAGGCTCGCCAACTACTAGGCGGGCTCTTTGACAATTGAACTGCCACAACTCCCAGAGGCGGGCCACTTTATCAGCCGCGTGGCGTTAGCAACCGGTTCGTTCGGCGCTGCGCAGTGAACTGGCTGCTGACGCACTCTCGCCTGATAAGTTTCGGCTTCTCAATCTGCCATTCTCCTGGCTCACAGCAGCTGGGATTCCTCGTGGAATGTTAAGGTTCTTTTTCAAAAACTCACTTAGAACTTGGAACGCGGCTGCTCTGTAAGTCTTGATCTGCAAACGAGTTGAAGCGAACTGTTGCCGTGGAAAAGCAGGGGGTTTTTTTGATATTTAAAAAAGTTCCGCCAAATAATCACAAACCAATCCACCCTCCGCGCTCGAGCTGCGCGCCGAAGAAACTAACCCGAAGCGTAAGCGAGCGCTAGTTTCGGAAAGGCACTGAACCTATGTACGAATAACTCCTACGGAAATAGAAGGAATAGGAGGAATTGGGGAATGGAGGAATGTTCATACTACGGCTACAACCGAATTTTCATCCGTTAGGGTAAACACCATCATGCAGGCTCAAAGTGAAAGCTGTTAGCCGTTAGCTATTAGCTTTTAGCCGTAGATCGCCGCAGTTTCGCCTTCGACTTTGCAATTCTCTTGTTCGAGGGTATCGAAGGTTTGCAATGACTATCTATTGCATTTGCACTCACCTACTCGTAGCGAAGCGCTTCAATCGGATCGAGCCGACTGGCACGTCGAGCGGGGTAGTAGCCGAAGAAGATTCCAACTGCTGCGGCAAACAGCATAGCGATCACTGCCGCTCGGAATGACACAACTACCGGCCAATCGGAACCACTTGAGATCGAGTTGATTGCCATGGTAATTCCGACAGAGGCCGAGATACCTAAGCTGACCCCCACCAGCCCCCCCAAGGAAGAGAGTAGCACCGCCTCGACGAGGAATTGACGCATGATGTCTTTACCTCGCGCACCGACGGCCATACGGATGCCGATTTCTCGGGTCCGTTCTGTCACTGATACGAGCATGATATTCATGACTCCCACGCCCCCTACCAACAGTGATATCGCGGCAATCGCCGAGAGCAGTAGCGTCATCGTGCCTGTAATGGTGCCTAGCACGTTGGCAATTTCCGTCGTGTTACGAATTTGGAAATCGGGGTCCTCATCAGGGCGGATGCGATGCCGCTCAAAGAGTATTTGGGCAACTTCGTATTCTGCCTGGGACATAAGCTCAAGACTCTTGGCCGAAATCATGATCGCATTGACGGTGTTGAAATTCGAGCCTTGAAGCCTTTTTCGCGCTGTCGTGTAGGGCATCAGTAAGATGTTGTCCTGATCTTGTCCCACCATATTTGCCCCTTTGGCCTCAAGGACACCGATCACTCGAAAGGGAATATTCTTAACCCGTATTGTTTGCCCCAA
Source organism: Bythopirellula polymerisocia (assembly GCF_007860015.1). Lineage (GTDB taxonomy): Bacteria > Planctomycetota > Planctomycetia > Pirellulales > Lacipirellulaceae > Bythopirellula > Bythopirellula polymerisocia. Next base: position 728,712 of record NZ_SJPS01000003.1, on the reverse strand, counting down.
CGGATTAGAGGTCTGAAAAAGCTTGGCAAGCAAGGTGTGACCAATCACACACACCTTTTCGGCAGAACTGATTTCGCGTTCTGTGAAGAAGTCGCCCACGCGCAACTGCCAATTGCGGACTGTAAGATAGTCTGTGCCCACGCCAATCATCTCATTGGGGCTCCAATTGACGTTGCCGAAGATCACTTGCCCACCTGACCACACGACGGGGCTTGCCGCCAACACGGCAGGACATTCTTGAGCGATCGCCTGAGCGTCTGCGGCGGTGAGCGTTGGGCTGCCAGACTGTTGTACGCCTTCCCGCCTTCGGGAACCAGGGAAAACGAGCAAAACGTTGGTGCCGAGTGCTTCAAACTGCCGCTGCACCAATTCGCCGGCGCTCTGTCCGACTGACACCATGGTGGTCACGGCTGCAATGCCGATTACGACACCGAGGACCGTGAGCCCAGCACGCATTTTGTTCTTTGCCAAGGCTCGCAGGGCAATCCGTATCGTCGTGAAGAGATTAAACATTCAATGTGCTCAAATCACCAAGTCTAATCCGAAGCACCGGCCGTCTTGAGACCAATGACGAGCTTCTGACCGTCTGTGAGATCCCCCGACAGAGATTCACTGTATTTCAAGTCGGTTATTCCAGTTTCGATCTCGACGGCTTTCAAGAAATTGCCATTTTCGACCCATACATGGCGGAGGCGTTTCTTATTCTTGGTCTTTTCTTCATCATTGTTGATTTCTCTTTCGGCATCCTCTTCCGATTCTTTATCAGTATCGCCCAACAAGAGATCACGATCCTCAGCGCGGACATGTTCCGCCAACGGATAAAAACGAAGTGCAGAGTTAGGGATTCGCAACACGTCTGAGCGTTCATCCACTTGGAACGAAAGGCTGGCGGTCATGCCAGGAAACAGCTTCAAGTCGGGGTTCTTGGTGGCAACTACAACAGGATAAGTCACGACATTTTCAACCGTCGTCGAGTTTTTGCGAATTTGCTCGATCTCGCCGTAGAAAGTTTCGTCAGGATAGGCATCGACAGTGAATTCAACCGGGAGTCCCTTGGTCTGAGCCTGGATGATAAGCCCGATATCAGCTTCGTCCACCGACGCGAAGATATGCATCTTTCGATCCATCTCAGGTGCGACTTTGAATAATTCCGGCGTCGTAAACTGGGCCGCCAGGGTTTGTCCTTCATCGATCAATCGGTCGATCACCATACCATCTACCGGTGAGACAATACGAGTGTATTCCAGATTTGCCAGCGACGTCTCTAATCCCCCCTGGGCTTGTTCGACCGCTGCCTCAGCCAATTTAAGTTGTGCGGCCAGAGATAGCCGATCGAAATGAAAGGCGTCCATCTCCTTTGCCGAGATAAAATCCTCATCGCCTTTCCGCAGGGCAATGGCTCGTTGTTCGTTGCGCGTTGCCTGGAGGAGGAGGGCCGAGACTCGATCTACATCCGCCTTGCGTGAAGCAAGCACGGCACGATCGCGATCAACATTCGCCTGATAGAGACGAGGATCGATGCGTGCGAGCAGATCCCCTTTCTTCACGATTTGATTGAAATTAGCGTGCAATTCGGTGATTGGTCCTGAAACAAAGGATCCAATAGAAACCGTCAAGACTGGCTTTACAGTCCCTGTTGACTTAACGTCGGCAACAATTTTGCCGCGAGAAACCTTCGCAGTCCGCCATTGGGGACGACTTCGCTCGGCCAAATATCTCGACATTGGCCACCAGGCAGCCGTAAGCAGCCCCCCCAACAGGGCAACTACTACCAAAATTAGCAACAGCTTCTTCATCGTGCAGAAAGGTACAAATAGACATCGGCCAGTGGAGGGAGATTTGCAGGAATATCTATCGTAGGCAGAACGGGAACTCTCAACAAGCAAGAGGATTGAAAACAGGACGCCCTCGATTAGAGAATTCCAGCGAGAACCTTGTTATCCGCTCAGCCGACTATCTCTCTCGTGCGTGCGACATCGTCTTGTAATTGATTCACGAGCGACTCTTCATTTCGGAAGTTCGTCACATCGCGCAGACGGGCAAGAAACTCAACTTCCAAAGGCTGGCCGTACAAAGTGTCTTCGAAATCGAGCAAATGGATTTCCACTTTGAAGGCTGCTTCACCAAAAGTGGGATTCGGTCCGATATGTATTGCTGCAGGATATGAGATGGTATCTAGCCAAGCCCTACCGGCATAGACCCCTATCGAGGGGAGTAGGGTATCAACCGCTTCGAGGTTGGCAGTGGGGAAACCCAATTTCGCCCCGCGTCCTGCACCGTGCGTCACCATACCCCGAATTCGATACGGTGCGGAGAGCAACTCTTTTGCGGTAGCGACTTCTCCTGCGGCGATAAGCCCACGAATTCGCGAACTGGAGACCAATGCACCATCGATTTCTACAGGAGGCACCACATCAAGCGACATCCCCACGGAGGCAGTAAGCTGGGAGAGTAGCTCAACATTTCCCTCGCGATTGTGGCCAAAATAGAAATTGGGTCCTTCCACCATCGCTTTGGCCTGGAGTAGATCACGCACGATCGAGTCAAAGAAATCATGGGCCGACAACCCGAGTAGATGCTCATCGGTCGGATAGGCCACGATCTTGTTCACCCCATGCTCGGCCAATAACTGGGCTTTGCGCTCAGTCCAGGTGAGTGGCGGGGGACACTGCTCGGGCCTAAGTAGGCGCACCGGATGAGGGTCAAAGGTAAAAACTATTGCCGGACCGTTTACTTCTAGTGCACGTTGAATCAATCGGCGGATGATTTCCAAATGACCTCGATGCACTCCGTCAAAGTTACCAATGGCCACCGCTCCGTGGCAGGCAGATGGCGGGAAATGACTGAGATCGCGAATGATTGGCACGAGGTTCGCTCAACATGAAGAAAGAGGGATTGTTCGGGAACTATTTTGCTCAGCAGTGAAGATTCGATTATTCTGCCATGCAGAGGATCGGTCAACGTGTTGGGTCAACAACTTGATAATGAATTACTGCTTTTCTTGGTTCGCGAGTCTCAACTTGCTATGGATTACATGTTATGCTGAAGAGAAGCCATGGATGGTCCTGAAGGCTCGTTCGATTTGACAGTAATTGAATTACAATCTGAAAACTGGCTTACAAGGAAGTCACGCAACCAATGCCTGAACAACAGACTTATCTCACCCCCGACATTGTCCCTCGTTTGGCTGCGATCGATGTCGGCAGCAACAGCATTCGCCTCGTGGTAGCCGAGGCCCTGGCCGATGGTCGATATCGTGTACTGGATGAAGAACGGGAGACCCCTCGACTCGGCAGGTCGTTGGCATCGACGGGTAAACTCGACGACGCCTCGATTGCCGACTCGCTGGCTGCACTGCGACGGTTTCTTTCGATCGTCCAGGGTCTGGGTGTGGAAAGCCTGCGTGCGATCGCCACCTGCGCTGTGCGTGAAGCGAGCAACGGCGCGGAGTTTTGCGCTATGGTTAAGAAACAGCTGGATCTGAAACTAGAAGTCATCAGCTCCCAAAAGGAAGCACACCTGGCATTTCATAGCGTGCGGCGACGATTTGATCTGACAGGCAAGAACACTTTGCTGGCAGACATTGGTGGAGGCAGCACTGAGTTGGTCCTCGCTAGTGGTGAACTAATCGAGGCAATCTATGGTACCAAGTTGGGTGCCGTTCGGCTCAATGAAAAGTTTGGTGGTGGACAGGCATTGGCGGGAGATGACTTCAAACGCATGATCCGTTGGATCAATCGTGAGTTGAACAAAACCACCGAGAAGCCTTCAGCCCCTTTGCATCTTTTGATAGGCTCGGGAGGAACCTTTACAAGCTTGGCTGGCATGGTGATGGCGGCCAAGGGGCAGTCTCGACTCCCCATGGGAGGTTGCCAAATCCCACGTGCCGAGTTGCGACATCTCATCGATCGGCTCCGTAAGATGTCGCTCAAGGAGCGCCGCGAAGTCCCAGGCTTGAATCCCGATCGTGCGGACATTATCGTGCCGGGAATGGCGGTGATCGATTGCATTATGCGGAGGTTCAAATTGAACCTGCTCCAGGTGCATCCGTTTGGGGTGCGTGATGGACTGCTGCTCTCGATGATTGAAGAGATGCAGGGGCGCACCCGGCAAGAAATCCCCGCCGACGACAATGCCCAACTGGAACGGTTTGCCTCGGCCTGCGGGGTGGAACTCGCTCATGCCCGGCAGGTGGCTCGCCTGGCGAGTGAGATCTATGCAGGGTTGTGCGAGCATTTTGAAATCGACTGCGAAGATGGCCGTCTGCTTGAGGCGGCGGCCCGACTGCAAGACGTGGGATATCTAATCAACTACGACGGCCACCACAAACATTCGTACCACTTGATCTTGCATAGCCACCTCGAAGGTTTTCGCCCGGAGGAGATCGAGATTATCGCCAATGTGTCCCGCTATCACCGCGGTGCGATACCCAAGCGAAAGCATGAGAATTTCCGCCGACTCAGCGAGAACGACCAACTGCGCGTGCTGCGCATGGCGGCCGTACTGCGCCTGGCAGGAGGCTTGGATCGTAGCCACAATCAAACTGTAGAAGAAGTGGAAGTTCGTATGTCCGACGACTTGTTGGAACTGATCGTCGAGGCCAAAGAATATCCCGAAACCGACCTCTGGGCCGCCCGCCGCCGGCTGGGAATGTTCGAGAAGGTCTTCGACTCGGAACTCGCCATAGAGTGGGCAGGTCATATCCCAGTCAAGTCATAGCCAATGTGTGGCTTAGCGATTTCCCATCTTCAAAAAAACCTCCGGCAGAAAATTCAACAAATCACTGGCAATCAGGGAAACCTGTCCAAGCTTTTCAGCAGCCAAGTCTCCCGCGAGACCGTGGACATGCACTGCCAACCGGGCCGCCTCCCACGTTTCCAGTCCTTGAGCCACCAAGGCCGTGATAATTCCAGTCAGCACGTCGCCAGTCCCGCCCGTCGCCATGCCGGGGTTGCCGGTCTGGTTGAATGAGACGCGACTCCCATCGGTTACGATCGTGTGGTGCCCTTTGAGCACAACAACCGTCTGATCTGTCATGTCGCGGCGGCACAATGCAGCGGCTTGTTCCGCTCTCACTCTGGCTTCATCTGCACATGGCTCGCCCGTGAGCCGCTCGAACTCGCCCGGATGTGGCGTGAGTATTCTCGATCCACTCGGATGCTTCAGGCCCTCTGACCACGCGGCCATGGCGTTAAGAGCGTCGGCATCCACGACCATCGTCTGTTCGACGTGGTGATAGAGCGAATGAACCAGCCGAAAGGTACTCGCGCTGGTTCCCAGTCCTGGACCTAATGCAAGGCAATTCTTGTCCTTGGCGAGTTCCTTTATCTCGGGAGCGAACTCTTGCAACAATTCGTCGCAGTTGGAAGCTCCCAGGCCGACAGTCATCATTGCCGGTTCAAAGCTGGCGACGGTCTCTTGGATCGCACGAGGCACCAACACCGTCACCAGACCTGCCCCGCTCCGCAAGGCTGCTTTCCCGGCAAGCGCTGCGGCGCCTGCTTTGCCGCGCGAACCGCCGACAACCAGCGCGCGGCCGTACGTCCCCTTGTGGCTTTCATCCTCACGAGCAGGAAGTACCGGCAAGGGTTCAGAAGTGACATCTTTCAAAGCCATTTCACACCGTCCCCCGTCGGGTCGCCACCAACCCCGCCAGATAACCCGCCTTGAAACCAGCATCGATATTCACGACCGCCACATTGCTTGCGCAACTATTGAGCATCGCCAGAAGCGCCGAAAGTCCTCCTAGATTGGCCCCGTAGCCAACACTTGTGGGGACCGCAAATACAGGGCAGGGGACATAGCCACCTACCACACTCGGCAAGGCTCCTTCCATACCCGCTACTACCACGATGGCATCTGTATCACGGAACTCGGCGAGACGTTCCGGCAAGCGATGCGGACCGGCCACACCCACGTCGTGAACCATTGTTGCACGGACTCCCATCCAAGCAAGCGTCTCGCGGGCCTCTTCGGCCACGGGCAGGTCGCTTGTGCCGGCAGTAATGACAGCCACATGCCCGACCTCCGGTCCGCGCGGATTTGCGTCGATGCGGATTGTACGGGCCACAGGGTTGTAACGAGCATCTGATAGGCGCTCCAAAACTTGCTTGGCCTTTTCGGCTTCGATCCGCGTTGCCAAGACATGCTGGTCATGCGCAAGGAGTCGACCTGCAATCTCGATGACTGTCTCGGCTGATTTGCCCGTGCCGAAAATGACCTCAGGAAATCCGCAGCGCTCGGCGCGGTCCAGATCAACCGTGGCAATTTCCGATTGATCGGTCAACTTCGCTGCTTGAGTCAAGAATTCCTCAGCAGAGATTTCCGCCGCCGCCAATCGACCAGCGAGCAAGACTAACTGTTGTGCTTCCATCTAGCTCAGTCTACCGCAAAGAGGATAGGAGCGGGAGCCTGCACCTAATTACGTCTTTCCCGCGCAGGCGGGAATCTAGATCTTCGACATTGCTTTCTGGATACCCGCCTGCGCGGGAATGACGTGTTTTCAAATTACGCCGCGGGGGCGAGTGTTAGCAGTTCAGATTGGACAGCGCGAAGTTGGGCACCATCGATCTGGCTCTCTTGGGCCGCGAAACTTACCAGGAGCGCCAAATCGCAGAGACGATTGATTCTACGCGGGATACCGCCTGTCAGTTGATGGGCCAATTCCAATGCCTGGGATGTGAACAAGGGCCGCGTTGCGCCCGCCGCCACAAGGCGATGCTCGATGTAGCCGGCTGTCTCTTCGCTGCTAAAGGGTTTCAGCAAGACTTTCATCTCCAGACGCTCGTCGAGGTCGTTTGCGCGCTCCATGGTCGACAGGGCGGCGACCTGACCAATCAGCAGCAGCGTAAAGAGCGGTTCATACCCATCACGTAGATTCATCAAGAGACGCAGAGGTTCTAGCAGTCCCGCGTCTTCGAGTAGATGGGCCTCATCGACGGCGAAGATCGCCAGTTTGCCACGTTCACGATTCTCGACCAAGACGGTTTGTAAGGCGTTTAGGCTCTCTTCCACGGTTGGGCGAGTGTCATGTAGAGGTGCGCCCAACTGCTCAGCCAGGAAGGCGAGCATCTCCCGGGAAGACATCAAGGGGAACACCAAGTGGGCTCGTTTGCCAAGGCTCTCACCGAGTTGAACTTCCAGTGTGTGCCAGAGCAGTGTTTTGCCAATGCCGGCAGTACCAGCAAGCAGGGCGGCAGGACGCCGATTCTCGACTGCGTAACGTAGCTTGTGCAAAGCGGAAGTATGAGCAGGGCAGGGGAACAAAAAACGCCGATCGCTGGTGGGCTCAAACGGCTTCGTCTCTAGCTGCCAATATTCTTCGTACATGCTGATTTCCTAGTTGCTCACTTGATCGGAGCGATTACCAATCACTCCCAGGCAGGTCGATCCCAGCAGTTGACGCAGTGAATCAATGATATGCAATGTCGTTGGATCGCTGGATCCACTGGGGGCTACGATAATCGTCGTATCAAGTCGGCAATGCTCGACCATGCCTTGTACAGCCGAATATTCTTCCGGAGTCTGGGGAGTACCCAGGTCTACCAGCACAATGTCGTGGTGGTAGCGGAGTACCCCAGCGATCACGGCGGTTTGAATACTCGCCAGGCTTTCGTTGATCGATAAAACAGGCCCGCCAAGCGGAATGAGCGTCATGCAATCTGCAAGCGAATGCACGGCACACTCAGCCAGCGGAATTTCCCCGGCGAGCACGTCCTCCCAGCCCTGATCGAATTCCAGTCCAAGTCTCGTCGCCAAGTCACCCTGGGAGAAATTTGCGTCAACCACCGTCAGAGGGGTACCCGCCTGGGCAATCATTTTTGCCAGGCACATTGTCACCGTCGAACAACCGACTTTGGACTGTGTACCCACCAGTCCAACTAAGGCATGACCTTCCTGAGCCCTTTCGAGCAACAGATTCACAACAGGTTCGAGTAAATCTCTGGTCGACAGAAGCAATTGTTCAGTGATCGCAGGCCACTGGAAACCATCGACCTCAAACGCCGGGCTGAACACATTTTCGACTGGCTTGGGCGGGATTGCAAAGGCCGACAAAGGGCGTCGATCATTTCCCAGAGGTGGTAGCAGTATCGTTTCTTCGTTTTGGTCAACACTTGTGAAACTGGCTCGCTGCGCTGCAGCGACTGCCGAGTGCAGTTTCTGTTTGGAAGTCTCTGGCTGTATGGCGGGATGCACCAAATGGTCAGGTGGATCGAAACGCAATGCACTCACACCTTCAGGGGTCTCATGTGCAAACAGGCGTACCGAGGCCGCCGAAGCAGGTTGTTGCTTGCGAATTGTATAGGACGACGGTCTGCTCGCTGGGACCGCCGGCAAATGTTGATCTGCATACGCGTTGATAAACGCCTGGTCGATATTGCTCATGGAAGTCTAATCCTAATGCGACAAGGTAATTAACGAGCCATGGGACTCTCTGGAGAGGAAACTTCCGCCACTTCCGGCAAGCCATTGATTTCAACCTGGGGCTGAGCAACGTCGTTAAATGCCTTGCTCCAGTCGAGCGCCATCGGGAAGTTAGTAGTCGGGAAATGGATGGAACCCAAAGGCATCGCCGCCGTTGATTTCGTTTCTGGTACCTGCGACTCGACTTCAGGCTTTTCCGGTGAAGGGGCAGGGGACGCCGCTCGTTTGGCGTCGGTCGATTCTTGGGCGACTTCGGCTGGCCTCTGCGTCTCGATTAGTGGGATCGCCGATGCCGGTGGTTCGGATTCACTCACTTGGACACTTAGTGACCCATCATTGAGATCAAAATCCCGCAGGTCGAAGCTTGTCGGTTGTCCCCGCGCGATGAGCCAGTACAACAACCCCGCCGACGAGAGCAGAGCCAATGTGACGATCAGCCCTGCAAACGGCGCCAACTGGTGATGGGCCTGCGAGAAAACCTTTCGCCATCCGAATAGTCCCGGCCGCGATTTGCTCTTCTGTTGCACTTGCTGATAGGCTATCGCTTCTTGTTCTTCGAGGAGCGTTTTGGCCTCGAGGTGGGCCTCGTCCACAAAGCGTTGTTCAAGTTGCTCACGACGGGAGACGGTTTTCTCAGTGCGACCAGTCGTTGCGGCAATCTCAGCAAACGCTGGATGTGTCGATGCGGCAGGTTGGCCTGGCATGCTGGTGGCAGTCGATGAAGCAGGCTGCTGTCGAATTACAGCGGGCTTATCACCCACATGGGGCAAATCTGCCAGGAACAGAGGAGTTTCCGCTGTTCTAGTCAGAGGTACGGTTGGAGCTTGGGCTCGTCGAGGAATTGCCACGTCGATCATCCTTGTTCGACAGGAACGCTTGCGAGAAATATCACCAATAGCTAGCACCACCGGATTCTCGACGGCACAGCCTAATCCTATCTATCGGTGCTCACACTAACGACCTTGAAGGTCGTTCCGATTAGCGAGAGATTGTGGCGCTCACGGTGCTAGCAATGGAGGCCCACAAACGTGACGCCACTGCTCGGGGCGGCTGGTAACTGCCCGTAAGGTGGCCCTATTCTCTCAAGAATCTTTTTTTCAAAAACAAAACTCGCCTTCTTTCTTCGGGTTTGGAATGCTTCAACTCGTTGTTGGGTCAGTACTTACATCTATCATGGCAGGATCGATTTTTGTGAGTTTTGTAAAACAAAACTCCCCTGGGTGCTTTGTCCCGAAACTCGTTGCCCGACTCTCCGAGTCGAGATTTTTCCAATCCAGCAAAGCCCGCCTCGGCGAGGCGGGGAACGATCGCGGACAACGATCGTTGTCGCTTGGTTACAACAGGGAAGTCGACATGGATCGCGCCTAGTGGTTCGCGATTCCCATTATCTGAAATCGGGTGGCCAATTTCCACAACTATTTTTAGGCCAGTTGGGGAATAGGCGCGAGGCCAATCCTCTATCAACGTGCTGGCACACGGATCAACGATCGACGCTAGGTCGTACCTCTCGTCCTAGCCCTGTTAAGGTCATCAAGGCGATAAAAGGGCCACGCATCGTAGACAACCGTGTTCTTCCAGGATTGCCATTCAGGAGATTCGCGCCGCCTTGAACCAAAGATCACCCAAATGCTATAGGCTAAGACGATCACACTGGGGATTACGAGCGATGCGGCAAAAGTCTTATCTTTGGTTGCAAGCAGCGGTGTACAGATGAGCAACATAGCGATGGAACCGGGAAGACCCAAATTGAAACACAATGCCCAAAGGAACCGCCGACCTGATTCAGTTGGCATTGGGGGCCACTTATACTCTCGATCAGAGCGCAAAAACAGCACGCATCGACAAGCCATTTGCCGAACGTCGACGCTCACACGATGTCGCCCTTTGAGTCGGTACGGAAATAAGACATCACTGCTATACAAGCCGTAGCCGAACCCACCAATTTCTCGGACCGCTACATCGTATGACGATTCGTATTCCTCATAATACACGTCGTCAAAATCATCATTCGACATCCGTCCTGTCACCAGGCGTCGAAGATCTTGCGACAGTTTGTCTCTTTGGGAACGGTCAATCATTGAAGGGCTCTCGACTGAATCTACAGCGAGTTCCAAAGTGGAGGCTCATGAAGTGATGGGAAGTAAGCGTTGCCTGCCATTTGAAGTCCAAATCCCAAGATATTGGGGAGGGTCGGGTCAATGGTGTCTGTGTCGTTGGGACGCCAGCTACCACTCTACCTGCTCCAACAGCTGTCGTAACTTGCTTCCCTTACGTGGGTTTATCGACTCTACAAAAGCAACTCGACCATAAAGGTGTGCGCGAAAGTCGTCCTGTTCGCTACGGTTCTGAGTATGTGCTCCGAACCGTATACAGTTCGTCAGGATGGCTTTAAGGCGATCAATGTCGTTTCTGGCTAGATTAAGGTGCTTGTTTACGACTAGCCCGGCGATTCTTTGACGAACTCCGCGGCGCATAATGCGAGTCTTTCGGTGATGTACTCGAAATCCCTCCTCCATGGCAGTTGCGCAAACATGTATCTGAAATCTCTTGGCTACTCTTGCAAAGCTGTCATCGCCAGAAAACGCCAAGTCGTCCGCGTACCTTGTGTATACGGCTCCTACCGACTCAGCCAATGCAGATAGACGACAATCGAGTCGGTACGCGCAGAGGTTCGCCAGTGTAGGTGACGTTGGTGCTCCCTGTGGCAAGTGTGGATTAGCGTATAGCCATCGCACTTGGCGTATGTTTTTGGCCGGTGAATCGACCTTTGGGCTGTCCCAAACGTCAAGTGGTGTTGCATTACTGCACAAACCTGCGAGCGTATCGGCAACTAACTCTGGATAGCCAAGAGCGCGAAATAACGACTGCACCCGCGCGATCGAAATAGACGGAAAAAAGTCACTTAGGTCGATCTTCAACACTGCCATTTTATCAGTATGAGGTTCGGCGAATGTCTTGATCGAGCGACCCCGACGAAATCCATGTGCTGCAGTGTGAGGTGGGACGTTATTTAGAATGGTGGATAGGATTAGTGTTTGTATTACTTTGAGGCGAGGCTTTGGCGCTTCGATCAGTCGAATCCGTCCAAAGCGTTTTGTCACGGGTCTATATCGGTAGTGCCTTAACGCTCCCCGATTTCGCTTGTATTCAAACAGTTTTAAGTCGGCAAACCAGTTGAGTTCGCTTACCGTTATGCTGAGCAAATCAGCTAATTCTTTGATAGTACAAATCGACGGAAGTCGCCAAGTATTGGCTACCGCAATTGGATTCATGGTCGGTACGTTGATGAGCGGATGTACAACATGCACCTCGTGTTTTTCTAGTGCTCGTGAGAAGCCAAGATCTGACAGTATGAACTTGGTCAGAGCAATACTTCGAGGAAGTGGCTTCCCGTCATAAGCCGCCACGACTCGTCGTGCTAGTGGGCGTAGCCAACGCCATCGCTTTGCTAAGAGGTGACTAGCACGTTCAACCATCTCGTCCGACTCAAATTTCCCCGCAAGGAAAATCCTAGCAAGTGCATTTGCTGTATGATTGCGAGTGCTCATATTCAAAATGGGCGACAGAATACCCCAACGAGTCTGGTCCAGCGTGAGCTATCATGCGTGGAACGCGTCGCAGCTCACGCGCCGGAAATTCAACCATTCACGATTCCCTGGGGTAGCCCCAGAGAGGTTAGTCGAACTTTAAGTTCGAGCGTAACCAGCTTGGGATACTCTGTCGCCCCAAAAGTATTGGAGTGAACAGTAATCCGCATGTCGTCAAGAAACCTATCATACAGCTGACGAGAGATGGCCGGAAGCAAGTCCAGACAAGCACATACATTTCAGTGCGAATCGCGGATTTCGAGGGCAACACCACCGCCCAGCTACCAGCGAAACGCGGCTGCCGCGGCTGGCTGGCATCACACTAGACCTCCTTGCCGCTCTCCAACAGTACGGTCTCCAATTCGGATGGCGTGCACTTAGCGAAACTAAAAAGGGCTTCCACTTCGATCTTGCGACCTGACGACAATAAGCCAGAGCACCACGAGCCAAGATGGCTCTGCAAGTCACCGAGACACTTGGTCACCAAGGGCAAAGCCGCAACTTCTGACTCAGCAAGTTGTATTGTCAGGTTGTCGCGCAGTTCGACGCCACATTGCTGTAAAATATTGTCCGAGAGACCGCAGTATTGGATCGGAAGGGACTCGCGAAGCCAGGCAAAGGTGAGCAAGTCAGCAGGATCGGCATCGCCCCAAAAAAGCAGCTGGCGCGACCCGACTTGCGAACGAAACCAGTATAAATCATCGTCTGAAGGCAACCCACCCCGCAGAATTGCAGCAAAGGTCTGGTTCCCTTCTAGGTCGTGAACTAATCTGCGTATGCTGTCCGTCTTAGTACTGTAGAGGATTGTCTCTGTGCCGGGTTTCGGAGGAACGACAGTAAATGGATAGCCACTCGGACAAGCGAAGAAGTCACCGCCATCGAGTTCGTGTGTTGCGAACCAGTCTCGTATCTCGTCTAGCATGCCCTCCAGCCTACATAGATGCCGAGTGCTCGACTAGCAGACCGGCGGCAGTTGGCAGGCTGCTTGCGGAGTGAACATTCTCTATTTTGGGCGAGTCTACCCGACTCGACAGGCTTGGAAGCCTGCGCCACTAGTTTTGCTCGGCGTAGGTCCGGCCCAGGTGCTCTACAATGACCCTTTTGAGTTTGGCTGCATCAAACGAATCGTGGATGCGGTGGACGACTGTGCCATCGGGGTCAATCAGGACCGTGTAGGGGAGGGCCCCTTGCCATGCGGGATCGACGGCTTCGAATAGGTCGTCGCGGGTTTGGGCGTCCAGGAGGTAGTTCGTGGCCGAGCAGTGTTTTTCATCGAGTACTTTCTCGGCGGCTTTGGCATTGGATAATTCGTCGGCTGAGACGGTGATCAACTCAAAAGGCCGCTTGCGGTACATGCGGTGCATGGTTACCAATTCTTCAAGCTCTCCCACACAGGGGGCACACCAGGTGGCCCAGACATTGACCAGGCGGTACTTGTCCGATTTCTGGGTGAGTCGCGTGTGCAGTTCTTCGGGCGTGATCGTTTTAAGCTCGGCTTCTTCCTGGTTCCACTGTGCCAAGGACTCCTGGGCCGACTCGCGTTTGTCGGACCATTTGGTGGAACAGCCGAAGACTCTGGTAGTCGGGACGGTGACCTCTTTGCCAGAGAGCAACTCTTCGAGAGCGTTGCGGGCGTCGTGCGATGCGGGTGGCTTGACGTCGTTGTCGTCGATTCGCCCCACATAGCGGAGTTTGCGCTCCGCATCGAAGAGGTAGACGTGCGGAGTCGCCCGTACTCCGTAGGCCCGCGAGGTTTCTTGGGTTTCGCCATCGTAGAGATAAGGGAACTCAAATCCCTCGTCCTGGGCTCGAGTTTTCATGTCTTCGAAGGAGTCATTCAAATCCGAATAACCAAGTTCGTCGAGTCGCACAGCCAGCGGGTCGTTGGGTGATATAGCCACGAGTGCCACGCCACGATCCTGGTACTGGTCATTGAGCTGCTTGATTCGTGCTTCGTAGGCCTGGGCGGTCGGACAGTGATTGCAGGTGAAGATCACCATCAAGAGCTTGGCATCGGCGAAGTCCGACAGGGAGTAGGTTTTGCCGTCGACGCCGGGGAGTTCGAAATCGGGGGCCGCTGCTCCGATCTTGAGAGTTTCCACCTCCAGGGCAATTGAGCTTGGCGGATTTGCAAACAAGAGGATTGCTAAAACTAACCAGTGAGCAAGGTAGGTGCATCGTGTCATCGGATGTGCTCGCTTTGAGTTCAGTGTTAGGAATGATTTACTTTTTCAGTTCGTCAGGGAATTTAATGGCCATTGTGAAAATCTTTTGAGTCTTTGAGCGGATTTAGCATCCGCACGCAACTTTGGTATCCCTTGGGGATAAAATATTTTGGCACAAACCTTTTCGGTTTGCAAAAAATTACTCCACACTCACAATCTTGACCATTCAATTCCGCGGGCATCGATGATCCTAACCGCGAATGGAAAAGGTTCCCGGAAGCGCCTTATTACGCTTCTTCCCCTTCACCGCCGCGATAGATCTTCTGCCTGAGCGGGTTGCGATTGCTCGTGAATGGGCCCTCGGCCGGGTCATCTTCCAGGGCCATCGCCATCATTTGCAGTTTGGCGTCGAGGTCGTCGGCGTGGTGGACGATCAGGGCCTCGGGGGTCATCGGGGCTTTGGGAGAGCCCCATTCAGGGAGCCGTTGGTGGGCCACGATGATGTGTTCGAGCCGCAGAAGTTTCTCGTCGGAGATGGTATTCTCTTCAGCCGTCTCGCGGATGATGTCGCGGCCCTGCAGGATGTGTCCGATGAGGGTCCCCGCGGGTGTGTACTCTGCCCCGGCGGGAGTGGCGGTTAGTTCGCGGACCTTGCCGATGTCGTGCAGGATGCCGCCGGCGATCACCAAGTCTTTGTCTAACTGCATCTCGGGATACAACTCGGCATACTTGTCGGCAAAGTAAGCACACGTTTTGGCGACACTGAGTACGTGTTCCAGGAATCCTCCGACGTGAGCGTGGTGATTGTACTTGGCTGCCGGGAGTGTGAGCAGAATAATCTGATACTCTTCGAGAATTGACTGTACAAAGGTCGAAATCTCCGTGTCTTCGATGAAATCCTTGGTGAGCGAAATCAGTTCTTCGTACATCTCATGCGGATCGAATCGCGAACTAGGCAAGCACATCTCTGGGCGAAAGCCCTCGGCGGTATCCGCTTCGACGACGGGTCGAATCTTGCGGATTTCCAGTTGCGGGCCGTAGTCGGTCTCTCGGTAAAGGGCTCGCAACTTATAGAACTCGCCCACCGTCCATTGGTCCCGACAGACGGTCGACCAACTCGTGTCGTTCCAGATGGGAAAGCTCACCTCGCGCTGGGCATCACGAAAAGTCACTTTATGGTAGGGCTTGCCATTCTTGGTGGTAAGTTCTTCCTTGGCAGAGAGCAGGGCAAAGAAATCTGCCTCCTGGCCGTTGGTGAGTGCTGACAGGGTTGTGAGCGAAGACGATACGTCACCACCATCAAAGAGAGAAGTTTGGGCTTTGGACATGATCGTACCCTTCTTAAGCAGTTACTCGTTCAGTGGTGCGAACCGCACCCGATCCACGAGCTTGTGTTGCTCTCCATTATCGTCAACATAACCTGTGATTGCTGTGATCGCGTTCATCGCAAATCGATATTTGAGATTATAGTCGGCATCGATCTCCACTTCCTGGTCCGAGGAACCGGGACCTGCTTCATCGCCGATGAGATCACGAATTCTTGTTTGCAGGTGGTAGAATGGAGCATCCCCATCGAGGACCACATCACCAAATTGCACGCGGGCCAATTCCCCCTGAGGAGTTGCCCTCAACCGGACCCTCAGCAAGGGGGACTCGCTCATCGCGCTGGCCGTACTTGTCTGGGCCGAGGGCATGCGGATATTAAAATCCCCCTCGGGCAACACAATCTTAAACGTGAACACAAAAAACACCATCAATTGAAATACGATGTCAATCATCGGCGTCATCTGCAAGACGATGTGTTCGCGGTGATCGGTATTGCGAAATTTCATTTTGGAAGTCGCGAGTTGTGAGTTACGAGGCGCGAGTTGTAATACTATTCAGGTTGCATTTGTCGTTCGCCGCCGAGGGTGGGGATGTCGCTTTGTTTGCCGCGCAGGGCAAAGGCTTCGAAGCCTAGTTCCTGAGCGATCTGGATCACTCGCTGCACCATGCCCGTCTTGGCATCCTCGTCACCACGAATGATCACCGTGACGTCGGCAATATCCTTATTCGTCAATCGCTTGATTATCTGTGTCTCTTGCAAGAGATCCGACCGCAAAGCTCCAATGGAGGTGAGTTCCTTGCCGCCGTAGATGAAATGGTCATCATCAGTCAGATGAATTGTCAGCGGCTGTTCGTAAGGGGCCTCGGGAGGTCGGGCCAATTCGCTGGCGGGCAGCGTAACACGTTGGTCCTGTTCGACTTCCGAGAAATTGATCACGAACATGAAAAAGGCGATCAACTGGAACGCCATATCGATCATGGGGGTCAAATCCCCTTCGACAATTCCCTGTGGTCCCCGTGGCCGAATACGCATGGCTGAAAAACTCCGACTCTCGTTACGGCTGCGTGGGTTGTTTCTGGAAACGGTTCATCAGGCCTTCGCTGACGATGCCGACCTCCAGCACCAGTCGTGCCACGCGATTGCGAAGCAGGTTATAGGCCGCCAGAGCGGGGATTGCGAGCGCTAGACCCACGAGAGTAGTGAAGAGGGCCGTCGAAATACCCTGAGCGAGCGACTGGGGATCGGGAGCACCCGTGGCTGTGTTGGCGATCGTTTTGAAAGAGCTGATCATACCACTCACCGTACCCAACAGACCAATCATGGGACTCAGCGATCCGATCAAGGCCAGATAGCTAAGCCGATGTTCCAATCGCATATTTTCTTCTTCGCCCACTTCTTGCATCGCTTCGATGGCCTGGTTGTAGCCGGCAGAAACTTTTGACAAGCCCGCCGACAAGACATGGCCCAAGAAGGATTCATCACTCTTGGCCAGATCGTAGGCCTGCTGATATTGCTTGGCATCGAGTTGTTTCTCAAAACCTTCGACAAGCGTGCTGGGGATGACATTCTCCCTGCGCGCTGTGAGGAGGTTCATCACAAACAGCGCCACCAGCGAAAAAGAGAGGCCGAGAAACACGAGGCCGTAAAACCACCCCAAAGAGCCGGCAGCCCACTGCAAATAGCTCACCTGTTCGACAGCGGATTCAGTAGCAGCTACATCTCCCGAGGCAGTCGGGTCCTGTGCAGAAACTAGTTGAAGTTGAAAACAACAGACCAACAGCGGCAATGACATTAGGACATAAACTGTCAACCGCCAGACGCGCTGTGTATTAGGAAAAAGTGGTGTGGCCAGTTGCATGGTTTAGAATGCTCCAAGTGCAGAGGAATTTCGCGAACCTCAAATTGGCTGACGCGAGGTTACTATTCAGATGTTCTAATCTAACGTACTAACTCATTTCTTGCCACGATCAAATCGTCCCCCATTTTTCGCCCAATCGCTTCATCTTAACGCCCTGACCAGGGACTCAATGGGTATTGCTCGCTGAGGCGCTGCTGGGCATCCTTTGCACGGGTGGGCTGTTTCAAGTCCTCCCAGATCCGAGCCAGCTTATACAATGCTTCGGCATGCTCATCAGGCGCGGTGGCAAAGAGCAAGTCAACGTGCAGGTAGGCATTTCTGGCTGACTTGAGATTGCCTGCCGCCAAATAACTATCCCCCAGAGCGTTGTATCCTTGTGCCAATAGCTGCTCCTCATCGCTGGGGGCGGCGACGATCATTAGTTTAATCGCTTCGATTCCTTCTTCGCTTTTACCGGCAGCCGACATGCTGACGGCCCGCTGCAGTTTGGCCGTCGTAAGCATCTCTTCTGCACCGGTGTTGCCACTGGCCAGTTTGATTGCAGCGTCAAACTGTTCGATAGCCCCGTTGGGGATTCCTTCACGTTGCAGCAATTGGCCAACTAACAGCGCCGAACGAGCCTTGTAATAAGCGGCGGGAGCTTTCGCCAGAGTTTCGTATTTCTTGCGAGCAGAAGCAGCGTCTCCCGCAGCAAGATACAAATTACCTTGAAGTTCGATCACTTCCGGGACATGGTAGCTGGTGCGATTCGTTGAGAGAAAACCTCCCGCGGCGGCAATGGCTTCCTTCATGTCTCCTTTGCCGGCCAATGCCAGATCTCCCTGAACGGTGGCCGAAAGGAATTCGAACTCTTGCCGGACTTCGGGGCGATCCATCTCGGTTGGATCCAGATTCCCTAATGCTTCCTGCGCGGAGTCAAATCGGCTTCGGTTGAGCGCCCTGCGAATGGAATTGAATTGAGGCGGTTCCCCATCAAACGTGATGCTGCGGATTTCTTCGGCGGGTATCTGGCTGGTGACACCACTCTTGGAGATGGTCACACCGAGGGGAGTGGTCTCAGTAACTTGCCCCGAATCGGAGCCATTGCGTCGCTGCACACGGTCGATCCCCGTTTGAGCTTGGGCTGGCAAGCAAATAAATAAAATTGCAAGCCAAGCAACGCAAGCAAGATTGAGAAGACAACGAAATTGATTCATTTTTGTGACTCCTTCAACAACGAGTCGAACTTCTGTTGCCAGTTTGGTCCCCCCAGATCGGGATAAAGTTGCTTAAGTGTTTCGATGCTCTGACGAACGGTCGCCTTTTGCTCGGTGCGTTGCGTGCCATTGGCCATGTTTGCGGCTGCCAACCTTGCCTCGGCGGCATGATAGCGGGCATTGAAAAACAGGTCGTAGTATTTGGCTGCTAATGCAACCGAAGCAGGATCGGTCTTGAGAGCGGCATTTCGCTTGGCCAAGTCAGCGAACTTTGCCATCTTCAGCCAACCCCATATCAGGTTCTTACCATTCACCTGTGGTTGAGCGCCTTGGATTGATGCTTCGATCTTTTCAGGATCGGACTGGGTGGCTCCCCATTGCTGCAAAGCCTCGGCAGCGGCTTGCTGGAGTTCCAAAATATTCGGCTTGTCAGTCAAGACTGCTGTGAATTGCTCGATGGCTGGCTCAAATTTCCCCTGAGCGAGCAGGCTTTCGCCCAGTTTCTTGCGGACCGCCAGCACTGCCAGTTCACTCGGGGCAGTTGAGGGATCTTTTTCGGCGGCAGCAATGAGATCGCGATATGCTTTTTCAGCTTGTTCGAGGTAGCGTTCAGCGTCGGATCCGCGAAGGCTTCCCCCTAGTTGCATACTTGTCTCGGCGAGCCAAGTTTGTACCGACCAACTCTGGGAATCGCCTCGCTCGGCTACTCTTCGTAAAAGACCGGCAAAGGCGGCGGCCACACTGCGAGCCTTGGCTTGGTTGCCACTGGCGGTGAGAGCCTTGATCTCTTTCTGCAATTGCAGGCCAAGATTGACATAAATGCTGGTGAGTTGTTTCTGGGCCTGGGGAGAGGAGCCGGTAACTCGATCCAATCGTTCCATCATGGCGATGGCCTTCTTCTCTTGCGGGGGATCGACTGACAAATACACCTGTAAAGCAGCCTTGAATGTTTCGAGGGCGAAGGCCGAATTGCCACCAAACTCTGGGTGATCGAGTTGTGCGAGTGGCCCAACCGTGGGATTTTCCAAGACCGCAAGCGCCTGTTTGGCATCTCCTTCGCCGAGCAGATACTGCACGTAATACAGCACACTCGCGGCTTGAGCGAGGTTGAGCTTCGCATCGTTTGAAAGCGACTGATAACCCTCGGCCAAATTTTTCGCGGCTCGAGACTTGAATTCCTTCGAGGTTGGGTCAGAAGCTGGGTTACTCTCCGCAGCGAGTTGCAAATATCGAGCCCACAACGAACCTCCCAAACTCAGACTTGCCGAGCTACGAGACTCGGCAGGCAACTTGGCCAGCAATTGGTCTGCTTCGTCGAGATTATTTTCACGCATCGCGATCGAGATCAACAAATTGGTGGCCGTCACTGCGGCGGGGGAATCATTCCAGTTTGCCACGATCAGTTCGGCAATCTCGCGGAGTTTCTGGCTAGCCTCAACAAGAGCGTCTTTTTTGTTGGCTGCTTGCGCTTCGAGGAAGAGTCCTTCGTAAACAGCCAGGGTGACTTGGGCGGCTGTGGAAGCGAAGGGGCTATCGGGATGTTCTTGGGCAATCTCAAGGCCCAGTGCAGCGGCTTCACTGGTGCGACCTTGTTCCCAATAAAGGCGACTGAGAAAATAGCGGGCTTCCACCAATTGGTCCTTGGAAACCTCTGAACCGCCCAATTTGAGAGCCGATTCGAAATATCGAATTGCGGCCTCACGGTTTTCGCGGGCTTGCTGTTGAAGATCGGAAACTGCATCGGGATTGTTCTTGACTGCCAATTTCGCGGCAAGCTGCGAGGATCCCATTTGTTCTATCGCCGCCTTGCCAGCTTCAAAAGCGTCTTTAAAGCCTTTCACCTCTACGGGTTTAGAGCCATTTTCCCCAGAGAGAGCTAGGGCAGCCCGGGCTTCATTTTGAAACTCGCCCGACTGGCGCGCGACCTCACGGAGAAGTTTGCGGACCTCGGTTCGCATGCGGCTTACGTTTCCACTTACTTCATCGCTATCGATCTTGTGGTTGTAGGCATTCGCCAAGCGAAAAGTAACGGCAAGCCACTCTGGCTGTTCGAGTTCTTCACCGCGTGAGCGATCGAGCCACTCGCTGCACTCTTCGATGGCTTTGTCGGGCTCATTAGAAGCAAGATGGCATTCGGCCCGATAGCGTACGGCCCGTGCAAGTAGCTTGCGAAAATCAGCATGGCCAACTGGATGACCCACAAGTGATTCGTAAATTTTCAAAGCCTTCTTGCAATTACCCATGTCCTGATAGCAGCGCCCCTCATAGAGCTGGGCGTAGAATCCTACCAGTTTGTTCTCATATTCTTTTTGAAGTCTCGCAAAACCATCGGCAGCATCTTCCAAGACTTCGTGGCGCTCAGCAGAGTCGGGGGCATAGGTCCGCGCTTTTTCATAGTTCAAGTTGGCCAGCAAGAATCGCACTTCCGCTTGCTTGTCTTCCAGCTCTTGCCGCTGTTTGAGTACCTCTTTATTCGATTGCCCCGGTTGGACTTGAGAGAGGGTGCCCAATTGCTCGGCAATCGATCGATCGACTTGTTCTAAGGTCGTAGCAGCCTCTACAAGCATAGTTCGGGCCTGCTCGCGAAGTTGATCCGAAGCACCCTGCGGAGATAACTGCTCTGCCTTTTTCAGCACCGAAAGTCCCTGGTCAGCGAGTAGATTGCCGAGTTTGCCCAGCGCCGTAAGAGAATAAGGTGAATTCGGATTTTTGGCGGCAAAGTTGCGCAAACCTTCTGCTGCCTCGGAGAGCATGGCTTGCCGTTGATTGGCGTTGACTGTCCTGCGGGCGAGATCACTGCGAGTGACAGCCATTTCGAATTCCACGCGACCGAGAAACTCGGGCGTGGCCAGGGGATCGTCACTGGCCTGCTCTAGATATTCCAGGGCGACGTCATGCCAACCCTTCTCGCGCAATTTGTCGAGAAAATCACCCGATCGATCGTCTGCCAGAGTCGTGCCACATAGACCGGCGGCGAAAAGTAACAGCCAGAACATCGCAGCGTCCAGAGATCGACATGCCATGTGTCTATTGTTCATGTGAGAATATTCATCTGTTCCTGAAGCCAGCTTTATTTTACACAATCTCTATGGTTAAACCAGCAGGGAAAGGTCTCGATGAAATATGATAAACTGTAGGGGATAGCGTGGGTTTTCACCCTGATCTCCGTCGTGTGGGACACTGAAGCCTAATAGACATTAAGATTGAACTACTCCTATGCTGCGATTCACTTCTGTCCCATCAACCAACCGTTCCCGCCTGCTGAGCAAAGCAGGTTGGCGAGTTTGGCTACTAGTGGGTCTGCTGGGGATCGTGATCGTTTCGATGCAGGCCCTCGAACAACCGACGACGGTCGAACGAATCGACTCCCTCTTCCGGCCCGTTGCGAGTAGTGATGATCGGCCCACAATGCCCACTGGGCCTATCTTGGCGATAGCTGCCGGCGATTCGCCACAAGAATCGGCGCCTCGGAATGCACCATCAGTTAAAAGTAAGTCCACTGAGTCTTCCGTTGATTTCTCAGACATCGAAGACAATACGTATTTTCGTTCCGAAGAGAATGAGGCCTGGTTTGCGATCCTGGATGGACTGTGCAAGAAAAGTTCGCAGCAAATTCGCTCTCAATCTGTGGGAGAGTTGACCTATGCCCAGTTGATTTCCCAGCCGAATGTCTACCGTGGCAAGGTCGTGACTATGGCGGGGAGGGTGCTTCGTGAAGAAACATTGGATGCTCCCGCAAACGACTTCGATATCAATTCTTACCATCGCTTGGTGATCCGTCCTGCTGGCGGCGGAGTTTGGCCGATTATTGTTTACAGTCTCGAACTGCCTGAAAGTTTTCCCCGCGGCGACAGCCTCAACGTTGAAGTGTTGGTGCAAGGAGTGTTCTTCAAAAATTGGTCGTACGCGTGGGAGGAAGGCTTAGGATTGGCACCTGTGCTGCTGGCTAAAACGGTTGACACTGCTCCTGGTTCTTCAGACAAAAAGGCTGGTTATGATTCGCGCGAGTCTACCGTTCAGAGGCCAAGTAAAACTGTCGTCGAAGAAAAAGGTAGTTTTCGTGATGTCCTGGAACTGATCGGCTTAGGACCCGCAGTGCTACAAACGATTTCAGCGAAAGCGGATTTGACTGATGCCGATTGGCACATTCTGGCACCACTCTTTGCCCGCTTGACACAGCACAAGGCAGCAGACCTTGCCCGCTGGACTTTGCCGGCGGCAGACTTGGCTTCCGCATCCGTCGGCGACCTGTTTAAGGTTTCCGGAACGGCGCTTGAGTGCGAATCTATCCCGATTCCCGTTGAGTTTGCGCCATTGCTCGGCGTTTCCGAAATTTATCGCTGTCGATTGCAAGCGAAAAATTCGCAAAGCGTAACTTTGTTTACTCCAGAAATCCCCAAGAGTTGGCTGGGGAAATCCAAGATGTTGGAACCGGTAGTATGTCGAGCGGTTTTGTTGCGAGACATCGATCAATCCAAAATCATGGCCACTAACCGCCTGAGTTGGTTCCCGGAGAGTGGTGTTGGCAGCGGAAAGCTGCTCCTCTCGCAACACGGGATGGACGCCTCGCTGTGGGATGCCGTCGCGCAACGCGGAGAGTTTGCTTCCCCCGAGTCCAGTCGCGAAGCAGAAGCCTTCTTCTCGGCCCTAGCCGCATTGGACGCTGTTGCTGCTGACCAGCTGTCAGCACAAGTCTCGGCACATTTCGATTGCCTGGCGAAAACGCCACCGGTTGCGGATGAAATAACCGAGAAAAAAATCGCCGCCACGATTGCCGAGCAGGCCCAGCATGGGTTGTCGTCTGTCGTACCACTGTTTCTCGCTCCGGAGGGGCAAGTTGGCGAATTGGTCCGTCTGGAAGGAATCGCCCGTCGAGCAGTGCGGATTGTGGAGCAGGCCGAATTGGAAGATGGCAATCTTAATGAAAGATTCGACTACTATGAATTGGAGCTATTCACGCGCGACTCGCAGAACTTGCCCGTGATAGGTTGTGTCACGCAATTGCCAGCCGGTTTTCCTCTGGGGGACGAAATCCGGGAGCAAGTCCGCCTCGAGGGGGTATTCTTCAAGAGCTGGCGATATCGGTCGCGAAAGCTCGTCGATAGCAACGGGGAGACAAGTCGCCAGCAGCAACGCTATACTCCTGTAGTGCTGGCAGGAAATGTGACATGGATTCAGTCCGTCTCTGACCGGTCAAGTTGGTGGGGACCCATCGCGGGCATAGGGTTTCTCATAATCTTGGCTGTTGCTTGGGCAAGTTTTTTCGCTCATTGGCGAAATGACCGAAGCCCAAGGGCGAAAGACGATCTAATCGATTTACCGAATCTTTAACCTACTTTCCAGTGGCAATTGACAACGGGCTACGGACCACTGACGATTTCCCTATGAGTGTTCTCGACGAACGACTGGCTGCCCCACACCGAAAGCGGGTCGTGAAAAATCCGGTTCCATGGTACACGCCGCGCTTCTGGCATGGTATGCGGTTCTCCACATGGATCGGCACACTGGCTCACAATCATTTCGACGTGTCCTTCACGAAGTCACACACGGCTGCCAGCATCACGCTCGTTTCTGGGCTCAATAGCTTTCTCGCTTTGCTTGACCGACTCGTTTATTCTCGGAAAGTTGAAGAAGTTGAGATCCCACACTCTCCGCTCTTCATCCTGGGGCATTGGCGGGCTGGAACCACGTTCTTGCATGAGCTATTGATTTGCGATCCGGAGCACACCTATCCCAACACCTATCAATGCTTTGTGCCGCATCACTTCGTGCTGACTGAAACATGGCTCGCGCCGCTGACAAGCAAACTTATCCCAAGCCGCCGACCGATGGACAACATGGCAGCAGGTTGGCGACGTCCTCAGGAAGATGAGTTTGCGCTGAGCAATCTAGGTGTGCCGACTCCTTATCTGTCGATGTTGTTTCCCCGGCGAGGTGAGGCCTATCCAGAGTATCTGGACCTGCGCGCGCTGGAACCCGCGCAGCGACAGTTGTGGGGCACCGCCCTGCATGAATTTTTCAAGCGGGTGACGTTCCGTGATTCCCGCCGGATCATCGTCAAATCGCCCCCCCACACGGCCCGGGTACGCACGCTCTTGGAACTCTATCCCGACGCGAAGTTCGTTCACATTGTCCGCGATCCCTATGATCTTTTTGTGTCGACGATGGGACTGTGGAAGTCGCTAAACGAAGTGCAACGCATCCAAGTCTTGGGAGACCAAGAGTGGGTGGAAGAGTATGTGCTGGGCTCCTTGGAACGCATGTACGCTGCCTACGAGGAAGATCGCCAGCGCTTAGCTGAGAACCAGATCGTCGAACTACGCTACGAAGATCTGGTCCAGGATCCGCACACTTGTGTCCGCAAACTATATGCAGAACTTGAGCTGGGAGAATTCGCCAGTGTTGAGCCCGCGTTGAATGAGCACCTGGCAGCGGTCAAGAATTATCATCCGAACCACTACGAGATAGCCGATGAGAAACGTGCCATGGTTCGTGAACGTTGGGCAGGTTATTTTGAGAAGTATGGTTATTGATTACGCCGCTTGCGGCATGGTCGGCATTTTCTTGCCTTTGAGTTGGTAGACATACGCCAGCACTTCGGCCACGGCTGCGTAGCTCTGATCGGGGATCGGGTGGTTGATGTCTACTTCTTTGTAAAGCAACTGGGCCAGTGGTTTGCGTTCGACCACGGGGACATTATTCTCCAGAGCCAGACGGCGAATCCGCTGGGCGATCACGCCGGCACCTTTGGCCACCACGATCGGGGCACGCATTTCTGCGGGATCGTATTGAATCGCTACAGCTAACTCCGTAGGGTTAGTCACCACGACGTCGGCCTTGGGGACCTTGTCGCCGATGCGGTTCAATGCCATTTGTCTTTGGACGGCGCGGCGGCGGGCGATGATTTGAGGGTCCCCCTGCAGGTTTTTCATTTCGTCGAGGACTTCACGGTGGGTCATCTTCAAATCTTGTTCGTGTTTCCATTTCTGGTAGGCATAATCAAACATGGCCAGCACGAACAGAGCCACACCAACCCACAAAGCGGTGGATAGCAAGATGTCAATTAAGAAGAAGGCCAATTCTCCCGTGTCAAACCCGCTGCTGAAAAGTACCTGGGCATGACGTTGATAGACAACGGTTGCGGCGACGATCGAGACGATCGTAATCTTGAACATGCCAAATCCAAGTTTCACGGCTCCGGTGAGCGAAAGGATCCGCTTGAGCCCGCTAAGTGGATTGAGTCGGCCAATGTCCGGAGCCAAACGGTCGGGCACAAACAATAATCCTGTTTGAAAGATGCTCGAGAGGACCCCGGCGGCAGCTAGCAGACCCAGGATTGGCAAGAGGCTTTCTCCCCAGGAGTCGACGACTTGTTGAGAATGGGCGATGGAATCCGCCGGCTGCATCGCGAGTGGGCCGACGGTTCCTAGCTGGTGACGCATGAAGTTGCCGGCCATTTCAGCCAAGCCAACTCCCCAGTAGCGGATCAGGAGCACCCCGACTATCAACAGTGCTGCGCTTCCCAAATCCTGGCTGTATGCCACTTGTCCCTGTTTACGGGCTTCGTCGCGGCGATGCTGAGTCGCGTCTTGTGTTTTTTCGCCCGCTTGTTCAGCCATTTGATTGTGTTAGTTGAGGGGACGGGGGACTGGTGAGTGGTGAATGACTTGATCCTAACCGCTAACGAGACGCGGCTGATGCTTCATTCGTTGATTGCAGCGTATTGGTTAAGAGATCGAGTGCCGTGGAGGTTTGTTGCGGAAAAGCCCAGGCGACTACTCCGATCGAGGTAAACAGACATCCCAGAGACAAGAGTGCATTCACGCTAAAACCGACCGCCAGGATGTTGATTTGGGGCAGGGTTCGCCCTATAAGTCCCAATACCAACGTCGCCAGCAAGAGCGCCGTCATGGCCGGAGCTGCGGCGCGAATTCCCAACACGAAGCTTTGCCCTAAAAGGGTGGTCAATGTTTCGACGTAGCTAACCCCCAGCGAAGCCTCTCCCGGCGGGAGATGCGAGAACGTATCAAGGAGGGCGTCCATTGTCACTCGGTGTCCATCAAGCAAGACAAACATGGCGAGTGTGAGAAAGTAAAAGAACTGAGAGAATACAGAGACATTCTCGTCCACGTTGGGATCGAATACGTCGGCCAGCGCGGTACCTCCCAGTTGGCTGATGATCTGTCCGGTCAGTTGAATCCCACTCAAGAGGATTGTGATGCCGAAGCCCAGTAGCAAGCCGATCAGCACTTCGCTCAACAGGAGCTTGGAGAAGACCAAGAGTTTCGTAATATCGACAGGCGCGTGTCTTGCCAGCAGCGGTGTCACCAACAGCGAGATCATCACCGTAATCAGCGCGCGGCCGACAACGGGAATTGCTTTGCTGCCGAAGATCGGAGCCGTCATCACGAGGGCTCCCACGCGGCCCAGCACCAGCGTAAAGGTCCCCAGATGCACGAGTAGCAGATTTTCTATCACGGTCATTCAGTTGCCGTTTCTTATTGCTACAGAGTGTTGGGAATGTTCGAGATCAACTCGGTCGAGTAGCTTAACAGTTGATTGAGAATCCAGGGTAACGCCAGCGCCAGAGCGACGACCATCGCGACAAGCTTGGGCACGAATGCAACGGTTTGCTCCTGGATCTGAGTCAATGCTTGCAGTAGGCCGATAAGCAAACCCACCACCATGCCGGCGAGGAGAATCGGCGCAGCGACCAAGGAGGCTATCAAGAGTGCTTGGCGAGCTAGATCGATTGCTTCTTGCGGATCCACGGTGCGTTTCTTCCACACTTAACTAGATGGGAATATAAAAGCTTTCGAGCAGCATCTGAACGACCAGCGTCCAGCCGTCTACCAGGACAAACAGCAGCAATTTGAACGGCAGAGATATCAACACGGGCGGCAACATCAACATCCCCATCGAGATCGTGATACTGGCCACCACAATGTCGAGAATCACAAAAGGAAGGTACACCTGAAAGCCGATCAAAAATGCCGTCTTCAGTTCACTCAGCATGTAGGCCGGCAAGAGTGCTTGCAGGGGAACGTTTTTCTCCCCGCTAGTCGCGCCGTAGTAGACGTAGTCGGGATACTCGCCCGTCGTCGGATCGATCTCCCCCGGCATATACTTCAGGAAGAGATAGACATCATCATCGTTTTCGGTTCTTTCGATTTGGGCAGCCATGAATCGCCGCACGGGTTCAGTGCCCCGCTCCCAAGCGGTTTCAAGGCCAATCTCTTTTTCTGTGTATGGTTTGATCCCTTCGTCGTAGACCGCAGTCCACACGGGTGTCATCAACAGCATGGTCATGAAGAGCGCGATCGATGTGATCACTTGGCTGGGAGGCAATTGCTGGGTGCCAATGGCCTGCCGCAACAGTCCCAGAACCACGAGGATCCGCACGAAGCTGGTGGTCATCAGCAACAGCGCAGGTGCCAGGCTGACTACCGTCAGCAGCAGCATGATCTGAATCGATGATGTGAGTCCCTCGGGGCTGGTCCATTCCTGGGGGCCACCCCCAAGAACACTGGGGAGCAAGCCAGCCGGTCCTGCAGTCGTCTGCGCTACAGTCTCTCCGACCGCGAAAACCCCCAAGAGGGCTCCGGTGAAAAGCAGCAGTCGAATTGGCGATCGCAAGTTCATAGATTACTTGCCAAGGAAGCCGTGCGCTGGCTCCTTGGACATCTGTTGGAGAATTTTCTGGAATTCAGCCGATGAGCTTCGAGAGTTTGATTTCATGCAGAGCGCCGTGAGCCGCTCCACTTCCGCTTGCTCGGTGACTTCGGTGATGGTCTGGATGCTATCCGGAGTAACAGCGACGAGCACCAGCTTGGATCCGACCTGGATCAGATTTGCAAAGTGACGTCCGGCCAGAGGGACTCGGCCCAACACGGCCACAGCATTGGAGGGGAGGGGAGTCGAAGCGTTCGGCTTGCCTTTGCGAACCAGGGCGACACATAGCAGAAACAGCCCCACAACCAATGCGAGTCCAGTTCCCGCCGTTCCAAGTGATTCCAAGTTCGGCACTTTGAAAGGCAATGTGCCAGGACGAGTCTCTGGATTTCCACCTTCAGTGGGGACATCCACATACTTTGAGGGGGGAGCCAATCGACGTTTGTCCGGCCTTGCAGTTACTTCTTCGACCTCTACATGGGACGTCGGAGCAATTGCAGGATCATAGTGTACCTCTGGGCCAGGCAGAGGTGCTGGGGGGAGAGTTTGAGGAGCAATTTGGTAGACAGGTTCCGGAGTCGCCGCGGCTGTATAGATCGCAGGGGCAGGTGACTCTGCCACGTTCTCCCGATCGTAGGAAAACAAGACTTGAGACCCAGCTTCCGGCGGAAGCGTCTGTTGTGCAGAGGCAAGTTCCGCGGCCACAAAGCATGAGACTAGTGCCGCGGCAAGTTGCAGAAAAGTAGAATGTCGTAGAACCATCGACCGGCCTCGAGCTGGGAGAGCACCGGCAATGTCTGGCAGGGGAGTTCCTGCTTTCCGGCGCAGGGGCGCTTATAGATTTCGCCCGGTATTGAGGCCAGATCAATTGTTGCATGCCAGGGGACTAGCTTAGCTAGCAGTCCCTTAAGCCGCTTCGCCGACGATCAGTTCTGCTACGCGAATACAGAAATTGTCGTTGAGGACTAGCACTTCGCCTCGGGCGACGAGTCGGCCATTGACGAAGATGTCGGCCGGATCCCCGGCGAGCTTATCCAGGGGCACGACGGCTCCTTTGCGAAGCTGGAGCACATCTTCCAGATGCATGTGGGTACGACCTAGCTCGATCGTCATATCGAGCTGCACATCCCGCATGAGTTCGAGCGTGGCAACCTCGGCATTGGCCACCGATCCTCGGAATTTTTCGAACTCGAAGGACCTGATGCCGGCAGGGAGTGCTTGCAGTGGATCACTCGGGGCGCCGTCGATCGAGGCTAATGCCTGCTCTGCTTTGTTGAGCAAGAGCTCGATGTCGTTGGCCGGTGAATCGACGCCTGCTGCCGTGGCAGGATGTTGCCCGGCGGAGGAATCTGGCTGAACACCACTGCCAGCTGGAGGGGTAAGCTCGTCTGCCTTGTCCTGTGCAATTGGTCCTGATTCGTCCGCCATGAAAATCCCTTTCGAATGCGGTTTGCTAGCACCCAAGTTGGTCGCCTTTATCCGTATCGGCATCCCTAGCGTTCAATGAACGAGAACTTACTGAAAATCGCTTCATGAACGAGTGCCTTGCCGAGCGTACGATTGACTTTCTCCAATATCTTACGTTTGATCAAGTCCAAGTCAGGATCGCTGAGGTCGGAGATGTCGGCTCCACGCACAGTTACGAGGATTTGCTCCCGAAGTCTGCGCTCGTTTTCGGTGTAGAGTTGCAGGAATTCCCCCTCTTCGCTTGCTAGCACGGTGCCAAATAGATCGAAATCGACATTGAGACTGCTACCGGTGTCAGCATCGTAGGTTACCACATGGAAAGTTCCCAGACTCACCTCACGCATGTTGTAAATAGCAATCTCGGCAGACTCTTTAGCAGGTGCAGCCGAAGAGCCATCATCTGTGTCGGCAGTGCTTTCAGCGGTGACCAATTTCTCCGCTATCTTGGACGTCTCTGCGGAAGTGGGCATCAACATGGATACACCAACTACCTGCAGTATTACCAAGACTGACAGCAGAGCGAGAGCCTTGACCAGGGTCATGATCCCTGATTTCTTGATCTTAGCTGCTTCCGTGCTGGGAGCTTCTTCCGTTGGGATTGGTGCGGCCATGATTAGACTTTGAGGTGTTGGTAGGATTAATGTTTTCCGATGGGAGCCAAACAAACTTCAGAGTGTAGGTGAGTTCATAACGGCCGGTCTCAGCGAGCCATCCAGATCGGACACACGTTCGTCCCACATCAGGATTTGGACTCGCGAGTTCTTTTTCAGTCGATCGGGATCGACTCCGTTGTACAAGGGTTCATGCGCTTCGGCGTTTCCAAGGCGAATTCGATTTGGCTCGATTCCCTGTTCAATCAGGAATTTCATCGTGCTATGCACGCGTCGATCTGCCAGATCCCAGAGGTCTTGGATCCCGCTTTTCGGATCTACTGGCTTTCGCGAGGTGTGTCCACGAATTTCGATTTTTTGTGGTTTGCCGGCTAATTGTTCGATAATCCGTATCAAATCGCGCTTATTGTCTTCGGTGAGATCTGTTGCGTTTTCGTCGAAGTAGATCACGCCGCCGATCGAAGAATCGTCGCCAGGTCGGACGATCTGCACTTTCTCATGGTCTCCGACGACGGCCTTCACTTCTTGCCCACCATTCTTGATGTCTTTTTTCTGTGAACGACCCATCGAGTAAATCGGATTGGGCATCTGGGCACCGCGAGATCGGCTCTCGCCGGGCACCATTTCTTTGCCAAATTCATGGGCTCCGAATTGTTGCCGAAACGACTCGACCATGGCCTGAAACTTCTCGTCCTCCTTCATCTCGCTCATCGAGACGAGCATGATAAAGAACGTCAGCAACAGCGACATCATGTCGCCAAAGGTGACTACCCATTCTGGGATCCCCGGTGCTGGTTCTTCTTCAACTGCCATGTTTTACTCGAATCGACTAAGCCGCTTGGCTTTCCTTGGCTCTCAACTTCGGAGGAATAAATGTATTGAGTTTTTGCTCGATTACGCGAGGATTTTCACCGGATTGGATCGCCATGATGCCGCGCACGATGATCTCCATCGCAAGGAGTTCTTGCTTGTTGGTAAACCCAAGTTTTTCTGCGAGGGGAAGAAACACTACATTCGACATGATTGCCCCGTAAAGTGTCGTTAGCAATGCTACTGCCATACCCGCACCGATTTTCGAGGGATCGCTCATGTCACCCAGCATAATGACCAGCCCCATCAATGTGCCTATCATGCCAAACGCCGGAGCAAAACGCCCCATACAATCCAGCACCGATTTGCCATCGCGATGCCGAGTGGCTACCGCATCCAATTCGGTTCGCATGATGTCTTCCATCACCTCTGGTCTTGTGCCATCAACGGCCATCTGGATACCGAGTACGACGAAAGGATTACTGATATCAGCCAGACGACTTTCGAGAGCCAGCAGTCCATCGCGGCGTGCCGTTTCTGCCAGACTCACGAGCTCTTCGATCAAGTTGGGAATCGAATCGAGCTTATAAAAAACCGTTTTAAGAGAAACTTTGAATACGCCGAAGAAGTTTTTGAGGGGAAAGGAAATCAGCGCCGCGGCGATCGATCCCCCGACCACGACACAAACCGAGGGGAGATCGTAAAACGCTTCAAACGAACCGCCACCGACCACAATTGATCCCAGGATCAATGTGAAGGCGATGATAATTCCAAATACTGTGGCGATGTCCATAGGTTGGAGCGGCTAGAAAGGGTCTTTAATTTGTCCTGGGGGGTGGGCAGTCCCGGCTTAGAGCCTGGGAAAACATAGCTTTTCGTTACTGGCGGGAGCGGTTGGAAGTCGCTCGATTTACTGATATTGGCTAGCAGCACCTGCGCGAATCGTACAGGAACTCCCTGTCTTAATCCGCTTATCCGACACAATCGACCGGAAGTACTCGCTTGTTGCGATGGTACTCAAGGGTTCGGCGCATCACTTCCTCGGGTGTCTCAGCGACCACAATGCGATCGTTGGACATGAGTGTGATAAATGTGTCAGGGCGCTGTTCGATATACTTAATTAACTCGGCGTTGAGGATGAAAGCCTCTCCATCGAGTCGAGTGAGTTTGATCATGGATCATGCCTCGGGTTAGGAAAACCATTTTCTGCCCAATTCTAGGTTGCGAATTCCCAACATAGTCGCCTTTCGCTCCGCGAAAGTAACGCTACTTTCGCGGAGCGAAAGGCGACTTAAAAACCTTCAGGCCCTACTAATCCGTCTGAACCCTACTACCTGCGCAGGGCCAGCAGTTCGTCGAGCAGTTGCTGGACGGCCGTGATCACGCGGGCTCCCCCTCGATATTGGGTGGAGGCCAAGATCAATTCGATCAAGTTCTGACCAATGTCAGTATTGGAAAGCTCCACGGCTCCGGCAGTAATATTGCCCAGGCCATTGGCACCCGGGTCGCCTTGGATGGGCAGCCCCGAGTTCACCCCTGCGGCAAACATGTTGTCGCCCACTTGTTCAAGACCACCATTATTGGCAAACCGAGCCATTCGCAGTTGACCCAAATCACGTGCGCTACCGTTGCTGAACACGCCTTGGATCAACCCCGTTTCGGTGATGATAAAACTGGACAACGTGCCGGCGGCAAAGCCATCCTGCCGACTAGCGCTAAGTTCATTGGCGCCCGTACTCAAGCCGGTCACCTGGGAGAAATCAAGCTGGAAGAGCAGGGGGGATGCCGAGGGAGATTGCCGGCGATCAATCGCGACCGAGTCCTCCGTTACAGAAACAATGTTTCCGTTGCCATCCGTCTTGATAACCCCGGTACCGACAACCGTGCTATTGCCGGTTTCTGGTTCGTTGTCGGGTGAGGTGGCAATGTAGCGGAATTCCGCCCCATTACTCGTTTTTCGTTCGAGAACAGTTGTTACCCGAACACTCAGGGGAATTCCCAGGCTGTCATAAACGATGAACTCTGCGGAACCTCCCTCGCCATTAACGGGGGTCGAATCAGAATTGGTAGATGTAAAATCTAGAGGCAGCGATGATTTCGATCCAGTTAGATCGGTCAACTGAAAAGCCGACAGATTGATGTCGAGGGCATTCTGAATACCCAGATTTGAGGTGAACTGAAGGCGACTATCTTGGATGGTTCCCCCGTAGTTGATCGATCCATCGAAGGAGTCCTCATTGGCAGTCTTAAGCACGCCCATCGATTGTTCCATAAAGGTAATCAGGTCGCCCACGGTAGTGGTACTCGTGATTGTAAATTGCTTCGTGGCAAGATCACGACCACCCTTGGCCCCGGTAAAATCCAACACTCCTTCCTTAAAGAGATTCGTATAGTTTGATCCATCGCGAGAAATTACCTCAATCAAAGGCAATGCGAAAGAAATCTCTGGGCCATCCAAATTAATCTGAGGCGCAGAAGCGATCGCAGAATCGGGCGAACTATCCATGAACGAAATGTTGTCCGGTGCAAACGTCGCCACTTGCGTAGGATTGATTTCTCCTACCAGACGGAACTCGTTTTGACTGTTTGCCTGATTTCGATAAATACGTACCCCGTCGAAACTGCCTGAGTTCGGATCGTTGGTAGGAGAGGGAATGTTATCCAAGCGAATATAAGGACTTGTGGTGGCATCCGCCGACACAGGCCCAAAGCGAGCAGAGGGACGCGTTTCGGTCCCGCTTGTGGAGTTGTAGTAGGTCACATAGTAGCTGTAGCTGCCATTGTTCAGTCCCCCCGAGACGAGCGAAGCCCCCAGGGAACCGGTGTCTGTTATGTCACTGTATGAAGTCGTGCCTGCGGAAACCGAATCTACAAACCTAAAATCGTCGTCACCGTTGAGATCACGATAGATCCGAATGTCAGTGAATTCACTCGTTCCTGCTGGCTGAGGGATTGAGCTGAGGTCGATTTGTCCCGTTCCTCCTGCGGAGAGATTGATCGTGCTGGTGACATTCGAAGGCGGGCCCTCATTTCCGTCTCCATCGACAAACGTCACACGATAGCGGTAGTTTCCATTGCCAATGCTCCCACCGAGAGTAGCCGAAAGCGTGGTCGTTTCATTGGGCTTCGACAATGCACCAGCCGACGATGTATTCGCAGGCACCTCCTTGGTGCCGTCGCTGAGGACATCCGACTGGATGATGCCAGGCACCGAGCCGACTTCACTGCTTGGATCGAGCGAGCCTTCTAGGAATACATTTTCCGTTGGCTGGGCGACTGCCGCCGCACCCAGCGGTATGCTGATCGGCTTGAGAACGGTTGGCTGAATCTCAAAGTTGGAATCGACGCCAAAGCCTAGCACGCGTTGTCCCGTGCTGGTGACGATCTCATTGTTGGCATTAGTCTTGAACTGACCGTTGCGCGTGTAAAGTTGCGATCCACCAGACCCTTCGACGATATAGAAACCATCTCCCTGGATCGCCAGGTCAAGCGGACTGGAACTGATTTCTACCGTACCCTGAGTAAATTTAGGAGTAATCTCGGCGACCTTCACACCCAGACCAATCTGACGGGGATTCGTACCACCCCGGCCGGTAGTGGGTGCCGAGCCGATGCTTTGTGTCTGTAAGAATTGCGTTGCAAAGTTGACGCTCGATTCCTTGAAGCCGACCGTCTGTGAGTTGGCCACATTGTTGCCTACCACGTCGATGGAAGTCTCGGCGGCGGTCAGACCTGTTAATGCTGTACTGAGTGCGGATTGAAGGCCCATTTTATTGTCTCCCAGTTATGGAGTTCGGTGATTTATTAGTTGTTCGTTGTCCGTGGTCATTTGAACTTTTGACTCTCGACCCTAACGTGGTGGTCGTATCTCTCCCACATTATTTAGGCTTACCTCAAAGCTGCGATTCGGCTGATCGATAAGCTGTGGGGTTCGAGTCAGAGTTGTTCCAGAGAGGGCATCATCCTTTGTGGTATCCAGATAGCTTGAAGTCTTGCCATCGGCGAGCGAGCCGACGAAGTAATACGGACCATTGCCACCGGACTTCGTGCGGTAGACTTGTTTTGCGCGGTCCGTGACAGGCAAATTGCTAATCTGAATCGATTGTTCGTCTTCAGTGACGTCGACAGGCGCGTCGGTCTCCACGCCAAACAGTATTCCATCCTCGTTTTCCCACACAATGCGATAGCTATACTGGCCCGATTCGAGGTCGCCTGGCTCATCAGAGATAGCCACTTTTGAGCCTTCTTCCAAATGAAGTTTCGGCTGGCCATTGGAAATCGTGATACGATTCACGAGTCCTGAGACACGCTGATTGTCGTCAGAGATGGCTTCGATCTCGGCACCGATCAAACTCGTGGCGCTCGTGATGTTTTGGCCCAGCAGAACAGCATCGAGTGTTGATGTGAGTTTCTCAGTTGCACCAACTTCACGAATCTGACTGATCTGAGCCAGCAATTGGTCGTTTTCGAGCGGGTTGAGTGGATCCTGGTTCTGCAACTCAGAAATCATGAGTTTCAAGAAATCATCGAGATCAACATCGTTGATCGCGTTAGCTGTCGAGGCTTTGCTCGGGTTGGTCAAATTGCTGAGATTGGTTACTTGGGACATGACTTTGGTCTCTGTGTAGGGAAGGGGACCCCTGGTTGGTTTTAGATTCTTACGTCGAGGCTATCTGGGGAGGGATTCAATAGGGATCGCGAAACTCGCGAGGTCGTTACTTCTGGCTGAGCGGACATGCGGTTGCGTTGTGCTGTATTGCCGCGGCTTGATTCATCGCGCGATTGACGGTCTTCCGTGCCCGACTGACCCTGCCCCCCATCGCGGCGGATATCCACTTCAAACTTCTCGATGCGGATTTCCTGTTCTGCCAGGCGCTGTCGTAGGGCAGGCAAGTTGTCCAGCAACACGCGTCGGGCATCAGCGGTTTCCGCCTCCAATTTGGCCGTAAGGACACCGCTCCGGACTGCGATTTCAATTTTCAGTGAGCCTAATTCTGGAGGACTCAACCTCAACTGGATTTCGCCATTGTCTTGCTGCGCCGTTCGAAAGGCATTCGCCACACGCTGGACGAACCGGCCCCGATCGACTGTAGTTACAGCCGGTTCAGTACGAGAATGTGACTGTGAAGCCTCGGTGCGAGCTTGTGTTGCCGAGCTTGTGATTTGTACGGCGGTCGCGCTGGAGGAACTCGGTCCGCCGCTGGAAGCTGGACCTGGAGACGAGTTGTCCGTCGCCAGTTGTCCGAGGTCCGTCGCTGCATCAACAACGGGCGTCGGTCGTTGAGCCGCGGTGCTGACCTTTGGCTCGCCCGTCTCGCTAGATGGATTAGCCTCTAGCTGATTCGAAGACGTATCATTGGATTCACTCCGCAGGCGAGTTTCCTGCTTTGCAGCCGGTTGTGGGTTTTCTGCTTGTGATTTCACCGCCGATTGCGATGCTTGATTGGGAAGCTTTGCAGTGGAGGCTAGTCCCTCGTTCTCATGTGTTTCGACCTCCGCGTCGGCCAAGGCAGATCCTGCCTCGGCCTGTTGGTCTTCAGAGCTCGATTCCTCATGAGAAAGGGTTTTCAGGGTTGATTCGGCCTGCGGCTGCTCTGAATCTTCGTTGGTCCCCTCGGCATTCGCTTCTAATCCCTGCACTGGGGCTTCCACTTGAGGTTCCTGGGAATCGACAGACTGCAATGTCGTCGCCGCAACGGCGGCTTCGGTAAGAATTAGTTCGTCCTGGTCGTCTTCGGGTTTCTCGCTTGCTTCTACCTTTTGGCTTTTGGCCACGGGTTGTTCGTCAGCAGCCTTTTCGGCGTCGCCCCTATCTTCCGGGTTCGCAGCTTGTTCTTGATCTGGAGTTTTCGCCGGTTCGTTTGAGGGAGCGGATTCGGGCTGGGCCGATTCAGGCTCTTGTTTCGGGATAGGTTTGTCGGCCGCAGTAACAGGCGTAGTGGCTTTGTGGAGAAAGCGGTCAAAATCCTTGGATGGTTCAGCCGGCACTACCGATGCAGTAGCAGTCGGCGCGACGATATTCAAGAGACTGCTTATGGAAGTGGTGCTCATAGTGATCCTAGGAAGTTTGCAAGCGCGTAATCAATGCGGCCCTATAGATTGTCTTGTGATTTGAGTTTATTGAGTTCGTTGAGCTGGTTTTCCACGTAAGGTTTCACGGGGTCACCATCCAACATGTGCCTGTGGAGATCTGCGAGGATATCAAGGTCTTCGGGCTCGAAGGTCTTGATGATGTCACTTCGTTTCTTGGGAGACATGCCATTGAGGATCAAGATCACCTGATGCATGCGATCTTCTTCCCTTAGCATTTTGATCAACAAGGGCTTTGCTTGTTTTTTGGGATTCATGTTTTGAATCTGTTCGCGGACCGATCTGAGTCCTTCGTCGAGGGCTTCCTGTTTGATCTCTGTGAGAAAGTGCTCTACTTCCGTCTTGTAATTCTGGTAGCGTGCGCTGGCCGTACTCAATTGCTTAAACTGCGAGTCAAAGTCATCCAGCAAGCGGATCAGGTCGTCCCGCTTGGCTTGAAGCTGGAGCGTAGCCATTTGCGAGGCTTCTTGTCGGCGTTCAAATGAATCCTCTTCACGGGGAACATCCAGCTGTTCTTCGGAATGTGCCTTCGCAATCTTGTCGAGATCCACGTCATGCATAATTGCGACGATACGAAATACTTTTTCGTCGTCGAGTTTTCCTGAGTTACGCAGGTAGCCATAACTTCCCAGCGCAGTGATAACCGTTGCCGTCGAGAGAAAACCTATCAGTGGAAAGGCAAAGCGAATTAATGCACCCATGCGCTATCCTCCTGTTGGCAGCGCGAGGCTACCTCGTCTAACAGCTTGGTCTCAGTAAGTCGTGCTTGCTGTTGATGATCTGCCAACTGCCGTGTTCGGAGTTTATCAAGAACCTTTACTTGCCGATCCGCCTCCACGACCGACTGTCGCCGCTGTTCAGACTCCTCAGCCAAAATGCGTGATTGCTCTCGCATGGTTTTTTGTTGAGCTAAGAGCACTGCCTGGTATCGTTGGGCAGTTAGTATTCCGTTGACATCGGTCACCCCTCCCACAACTGCCGCCCGGCGCGAGGCTTCTAACTCTGCAAGCTCATCACCCACTTGCCCGAGTTGCTGCTCGAGTATCTGGTGGGCTTGGATCGCTTCAGCCAATTTCAACCGCAACTCGTCGCGATGAATCTCGCGGAGTTTTTCGAGTGTTGCCAATCGAAATCGGAATCGAGCCATAGGGGTTTATTGCGCTAAACCTGGGGTGAAACGGTGGTTGCTTGCAAGTGATTGCTGCACGCCTGGGCCAGAGTGCTGACGGCAGCCTGGACTTCTGCGAGTGGCTGTTGTGTGTCGACGGCTTGACGCAGAAGGTCGTGAATTTCTTTTTTCATCGCGACAGCTACGTCTAATTCGCGATTGGTTCCCTTGCGGTAGGCCCCTATCGAAAGCAAGTCTTCATTCTCATGAAGCACCGAGAGCAATTGCCGCAAAACACGGACTGAAAGTTGGTATTCGCGCGGAGTAATCTCGGTCATTAATCGGCTAATGCTCCGCAAGATGTCGATAGCAGGAAAATGCCCCCGCTCGGCTAGCCGTCGCGAGAGCCAGACATGCCCGTCCAGCAGACCTCGCATTGTGTCTGCGATCGGTTCGTTTTCGTCGTCTCCTTCGACCAACACGGAGTAGAATGCCGTAATGCTCCCCCGCTTGGTGCGTCCAGCACGTTCCACCAGGCGTGGCAACATACTGAACACCGAGGGAGGAAATCCCCTTGTAGTGGGAGGTTCGCCCGCTGAGAGTCCGATTTCCCGTTGGGCCAGAGCGAATCGAGTCACAGAGTCCATGATCAGGAGAACGTTCTTGCCGGCATCTCGAAAGTATTCCGCGATCGTAGTCGCCGTGGAGGCCGCCTGTACACGTAAGAGTGCCGGATCGTTGCTGGTGGCCACGACAACCACGCTCCGCGCCAAACCGGCGGGGCCTAGCTCACGGTGGATGAATTCATTAACTTCGCGACCACGTTCGCCGATGAGTCCGATGACCGCGACCTCGGCATCTGTATAGCGCCCCATCATTCCCATGAGCACACTCTTGCCGATACCTGATCCAGCAAAAATTCCCAACCTTTGCCCTCGACCACAGGTCAACAAGCCATCAATCGCACGAACTCCGGTGGCCAGAGGTGCATCAATTCGCGGTCGCTCGGTTGCAGGCAGTGGTTCGCCTTCTAGGGATCGGCGTTCCTGCAGCATTGGCTGGGGGCGTCCATCGATACATTGACCCCGCGCATCGACGACTCGTCCGAGCAGGTCGTTGCCAACCCGCAATGTGTGTGACGTACGCACGAGCCGTACTGAACTTCCACGCCGAATTCCTTCCATTCGGCTTAATGGCATGACAAGGGTATGCTTGTCCCGAAATCCAATTACCTCTGCCTCGACTGCATCGCCGGATTGTTTTTCAATATTCACCACAGCACCGATGGGGACCGGAAAATCGGCCACGGCGGCGGTCAAGCCAATAGTCTGAGCTACACTGCCGGTGATGCCGGCGAGTAGGGCAGAATCGAGATGGGGGGGGTAAGCGGTTCTCATATTTCCGTTAGCATGAATGCTGCTCAGGTCATTTCCTCGGCAAGCCGCTGAAGTTGTGTTTCCAATTGCATGTCGATGACGCCAAACTTGGTCTCGACTCGGCAGCCACCCGCGGTAATTTCTTCGTTGGGTACAATTCGCGCAGGTGCTGCGGGGCTCATTGTTTCAGTTAATCGTTGGACTTGGTTCCGCAGCGTGTTTAAATCACTTGCGTTCAGATGCAGTGTGATTTCTGCCGCGTTCCCAGCCAGTTCGAGTGATTCGCGGATCCAGGTGAGTGGAATCTCTGGCCGATTGCTGATTTCACGTCGCACAATGCGAGCGGCGATACTGCATGCCAGGTCGATGATTGCCCCTTCCCAATGATGCTGCCAGTCAGCGCGTGAATCCACGATTTGCCCAATCGCTGCTTGAAGAGCAGGGGATAGGGATCGCATCTGTTTGGCAACCTTTTCGTCTAAAATCTGTTCGATTGCTTCTTGAGCGGCCTGGCGTCCCGCGGCTTCTGCCTGCGCGCGGACGGTGGCTGCTTCTTGTTTCGCTTTTTGAACGATCTTCGTTGCCTCGGCACGAACGCGGTCGAGATAGTTCTCCGCCTGGCCAGAGAAGTCTGTCAGGTCATAGGCCACTTCGCGCACTGGTTGCCCAGTCGCAAAAGCTTGTGAGTCGTTCTTGATGATGGTGGCCATGGGGTAATCTCTAGAAGGATTTCATCTTGCTTGCCGTATGCAGCAATTCTTGCTGTGCGCTAACTATATCGCTGATACGTATGGGACCGATCTCACGAAGCGACTGGCGAAATAGTTTTGCCTCGCGTCGCGACTGTCCCGCCAGCACTCGCTTGAGCAGCTTTTCACTTGCACCCACCAAGGCCAAGCGGACCACTTGGGCTTCGCACTGAGATAAAGCGGACAATAAGGTGCCCGAGTCAAGCGACTCAAGTCCCGCCGCGCATTGTTCGGTGGTGTAACTCGCGAAAGGGTTCTTGGGAGGTGCGGGAGCCTTGGCTGGCTGAGGCGGAACGATTCTTGGTGCAGATTGCACCAACGGAGGTGAAAGTTTGCGTTCTGGCGTTTGAATAGCTGTTTTCTGAGGCGACGGGTGAACAGCCTCTCTTGCCAGTTTCAGTGCAAATACCGAGTTGTTTTTATTGAACTCGGCGAGTATTTTGTTTCTCTGTGCTGGAGGTGTCTTACTCATGATTCGTTCGACCATGTCCATTCCGGCAGACATCCGTGCTTTGCGTTCTCGTTGTTCACTAATCCAGCGTGCCACTTGCGACTCTACCACTTGGACACTCTCATCATCGATCGTGTCGAGTTCGGCCAGACGTTGCATAATGTCGGCTTGGATAGAGGGAGAAAACTTGCCGAGGACTTCGACGGCCCGCTCCGTATCGAGCCGCGATAGAACGAGCGCGATTGTTTGTGGATGTTCGTCAACGAGCATTTCGACAATGAACTCGGTGTCCGCCTCGGAAAGAGTTTCCAGGGGGCGACGAGGTGACTCCGTCGGCGGACTATAATTGTCACGCTGGATCCGTTCTTGCAGAGTAAGATCGAGTTCGACGCCTTCACTACTGGGCATCATGGATTGGGAAAAGTTGCGGCGGAATTCCCGCAGAATCTCCCGCTGTTCCTCGGGATCGATCTCAGCAAGTTGCTCGACACGTTGGCGGACGATCTCCGCTTGATCGGCTGGCAGGCTGGATAGAACGCGTTCGCTCCACTCTTCATCAAGACAGGCGATCAGGATGGCGACCTTGCGGAGCGGATTGTCTCGGATAGTATCGATCATCTTCGTTTCACTTTCAGCCTGCATTTGCTATCCAGCTGCGTAGTATCGCAGCCGCTGAATCGGGGTCTTCACGTACGATGTCAGTCAGCTCATCACGAAGGTTTTTTCCCTTTTTGAGCTTTAAGCGGGGACGCTCAAAATCTTCGTCGTCACTCGCTTCGCCTGCTGCGGCGGAATCATTTTCCCGCAGAGTCGGCATCTTGAGCGACAACAGCGGAGCAGCAGCCGAGTCTAATGGTTCGACAGGAGGAACACCTTTCACGAGTGATCTCAACATCACTAGACCTACCAGGGCGACTCCGGCCATCGTGAGAGTGTTAAAGTTTTGACTGGCCCAAGCGAGTGCCTTACTGCTGGCAGGAATCGGCTCGATCGGATCGGGAGTCAGTGTTTCGAAGAACGAAACCTTGATGATCTCATCCTTATAGTTGTCGACCGCAATTTCCTTGGTCAGCAAGGGAACGACGACCTCTTTGATCTTGTTCTCAAGATCACCTTCTTCCCGGGTAAGGGTAGTGCTAATATCTGCTGGCAAGGGTTGGTTGGGGTCTTCTCCGTTACGCCTCTGCCTTTCGCGGTATACCTGTACCAAGTAATTCATGGGAACCGCGATGGCCACTCGTACATGCTCCGGCACGAGGCCCGCTTCGGTAGTGATCTCATTTTTTGTGGGAACAAAGTAGTTTTGCTCCGATGAGGTATTTGAGTCGGAATTCTTGACGGTTGATTCTGCGAAAGATTCTCTTCCTCGCCCGGGACCATTCGCCTCCAATCCAACGCGACCACCATCTTTGAGGTGTTGTGTTTCGCTAATCCGCTCTTCGTTGGATTCGCGCAAGGCAGTCGCTTCTCCCTCGGTTGCCACGGTGTGTGTCTCCCGCGTGAGAGCTGGATTCAGTTCGGCGGTCACTTGAACCCGGACACCGGGAATATAAGAAAGCAACCCTTCGATGTTTCCTTTAATATGGCGTTCAAAAGCGACTCGATGTTGGAAATAGGGGCTATCAAACGACTCGGGTGAAACATCCTCGCTGAAGAGGCTCCCGTCGCCCAAGTTCACAACCACGACATTTTCCGGCTTGAGATTCGCAATAGCACCGGCAACCGCGTTGCGGATCATTTTCATTCTTTGGCCTGAGAGTGCTTCACCCGGTGATGGTTGTACACTGACCGTGGCCGTCGCCACACTTTCGCGGGCCATGCCGCGGGGCTGTGCGATGTCGTAGATCACCTTCGCATCTTCGATTCCGGACATGTCGCGGATAATCATCGAAAGTTGCTGCTCCCGACTTGCCTTGAGTTTCTCTTTGCGTGTCTTGTCGTCGACAAACGGACCCAGATCGAGGGCGCTATCGAGGATTGCATGAAAGTTAGCTGGCAATGCTCCAGCTTCTGCGACTGCCGCAAGATAGGCGGCTTTCTGTCCACGAGGCACTTTGATGCGGTTTCCTTCTCGCTGCGATCCTTCCAGTCCCGCCTTCGCGATGGCAACCTCAATGCGATTAGCATCTTCCGAGGGAAGAAATTCTCCATTGAATAGATATTCATCAGGACCGGCGCTGTGCTGCTGCACAAGAAAGCCGAGACTTACGCCAATGACTCCCACGAGCAACGCAGCTGTAACCCGCGCCGCTGGTGTCATCGAGAGGAACAAGTCGCGTACTTGGCCGATTGCCTGATTCAAGAAATCCATCCATGGACTCCGTAAAGGTGCTTTTTTGGTTTTTAAGTTGGAAACACTATCCAGCTAGCCGAATGTTTTGATTAATCGATGCGATTTGGTGAGCGTGTTGAAATATTCACCTAGTCACTCCTCCCACTCATACCCTTATCTCTTTCACTTCCTGGTATACTTGCATCATCTTGTTTCGCATCTGCATCATGAGCCGAAATGCGAGGTCCGCTTTTTGAACGGCGGTAAGCACTTCGGCGGGATCGGCTTCACCACCGGTCATCATTGTTTCCACTGCCTGGTCTGCTTGCTGCTGCATCGAATTCACGTCGCGAATTGAATCGAGCAGAAAGTCCTTGAAGGAGGCGGTACTTTCGCCTTGCACAGGTGGTTTGACAGTTTGTGGTAAAGCTTGCTGGGTAAATAATTGGCTGGGGGTAATCGAACTCATAGCACGGGATAGATTGTTGTCGGCGTTGGCCCCCCAACGTCCGCTGCTACGTCAACTAGTCGAACAACGAGTCCTTTCTTGGTTTGGGGAAGGTATTAGCTGTTAGTTGTTAGCCATTAGCACAGAAACTATTGTCTGGCTAATTGCCAATCGCTTTTTTGTTATTTAGGCGAGGATCTGCAACGTTCGTTCGACCATATCTTTGGTTACTTCAATCACACCAATGTTGGCTTCGTAGGCACGCGAGGCACCCAGAGCGTCCACGAACTCCGTGGTCATGTCGATGTTTGGGTAAGCTACGTACCCCTCGGCGTTGGCATCGGGATGTCCGGGTTCGTATTTCATGTTGGGTTCCACGTCGGCATAATCCACGCGGTCGACGGTCACGCCTTGACCTCCACCACTGGTGACAATGTTGTCATCCGTCTTGAAAACCACAAATCGCGGAGTGTAGGGAACAGCCTCGCCCGCTTCATTACGGGTGGTCGACATGTTGGCCAGATTCGATGAAATTGCGTTGAGCCGTGTCCGCTGAGCAACCAGTCCACTGGTACTTACATCCAATGCATTAAACATGATCAATCGACTCCTTATTTCCCCCACACAAAGCGAAAACCTTCATCGCATTATGCTCGTTCTGTAACCGCGGCCCTCAACAAGCGAAACTGTGCGTTCATCAGTGTTAACGCCATATTGTGATGGGCTTGGTTCTTGCTGATCTCTGTAACCTGTGTTTCTATGCTCACGTCATGGTTGTCGTGGAACAAAATGTCCTCCGAGGTCTCACGCACTCGATCCCAGTTTTCATCTCCACTCCCAGTTGGTCGCCCCGCTAACTTTGCGTTTAGAGCGTAAGTCGGCGATTCGGCAGCCTCATGCTTTGCTTCGATGGCTTCGTGTAAACGGGACTCAAAACTCGCCACCGACAGGTCTCGTGACTTGTACCCCGGTGTGTCGATATTGGCGATGTTACCGGCAAGCACACCGTGCCGAGCCTGGGTGAAGTTCACCACTTGCTCAAGCAAAGGTACAGTCGATGATTCAAACATGGACGACAACATGACTTCCTCGGAAATCTTTTCTTTTCCTTGTGCGAGCAATTGTCGTGCCACCGCCAA
Organism: Bythopirellula polymerisocia; assembly: GCF_007860015.1. Lineage (GTDB taxonomy): Bacteria > Planctomycetota > Planctomycetia > Pirellulales > Lacipirellulaceae > Bythopirellula > Bythopirellula polymerisocia. The sequence continues at coordinate 683,962 of NZ_SJPS01000003.1, read as the reverse complement.
CACCTTGTTGACGATCACGCGGCAATCGGTTCTCAATAATACCTATTCGTTCGTATTGTTTGCTATTATCCCTGGACTATCTAGCTTTGTTTCTTTCCGCAAATTACGCGGACTGCTTAGTTCTAAAACCGGCAGAATTTGCCGACTCGTTCGGCGAATTCTGCCTAACACTCGGCGCGAGACCAAACTCTTTAGCATGAGGTGCATATCCATAGCCTCGCAGTTTGCCGCTGAGCGTACGCACGCCGATCCCCAAGGCTTCAGCGGTTCGGGCCCGATGGCCACCAAAGCGTTCCAATGTCGCGACGATCATCTGGCGTTCCATCTCTTCGAGGGTGACTCCGACGGGCAAAGGGGAACCGGATGTCTCGGTGACAAATTCGGGTTGTTCCAGCCAGGGTTGCATCTCAACTGCCGAAATTGGTTGACCTTCATTGAGCACACACGCACGGGTTACTATGTTTTCCAGTTCTCGTACATTGCCGGGCCAATGGTAGTCGGCAAACAAGCGCCTGGCATCCTGCTCCATCTCGCATTGCGGTCGTTGCAAGCGATTAGCAGCACGCTCGAGAAAGTAATCGGTGAGCATGTGGACATCCCCTTCGCGCTCTCGCAACGGAGGCAGTAACAGCGGCACTACGGCGAGGCGATAGTACAGGTCCTGCCGGAATCGTGCGCTAGCAACTTCCTGTTGCAAATCACGGTTCGTGCTGGCAAGGATACGCACATCGGCAGTTCGTGACTGGCTGCAGCCCACCCGCTCAAAGGTGCGTTCCTGGAGTACCCGCAACAACTTGGCTTGCAGTGGCAGATCGATTTCCGTGATTTCATCGAGCAGGATCGTTCCCTTATCCGCCATTTCGAATCGACCCACTCGGTCGTCGTCCGCACCTGTGTAGGCACCACGGCGATGGCCAAACAATTCACTCTCGGTCAACTGCGGGGAAAGGGCAGGGCAGTTGAGGCTCACCAACTTGCCGGCATTTCGCCTGCTCAGACGATGGAGGGCACGGGCAACCAGTTCCTTACCCGTGCCGCTTTCCCCGACGATGAGTACCGTTTCATCCGTGGGGGCCACCTGTCGGATGCTAGCACGCAATGCTTGCATCGCACGGCTATTGCCGACCAATCCCAGCTGGTCGTCTGACTTGGAAGTTCCCGATGTATGTTTGCTCTCCTCCGGCGCAAGCAGCCGGCCTCGTTCCACGGCTCTTCCTACCAGCTCTTCGAGTCGAGTGGCATTGAAGGGTTTCTCTAGATAGTCAAAGGCCCCATACCGCATTGCCTCGACAGCGGATGCGATCGTGGCGTGGGCGGTGACCATGATGATTTGCGAGAGGAGGCGGCGCTGTTGAATCTGACGAATGAATTCCAGGCCATCCATGCCAGGCATCTGCAGATCAGTGATGATCACGTGATACTCACTTTTTGACAGCAAGCCTAATGCTTCACGCGCACTCGATGCACATCTGACTTCGTAACCGGCATGGCGCAGCACGTCAGCTACCGATTCTCGTGCAGCGGCATGATCGTCGACTACCAATATGCGTTTCGAGTCCATAGCTATTCCCTGCTCAATCACGCGGCCATCCTTTTGAGTTGCTGTCTTGCCGGCAATTCAATCGTGAAGGCGGCACCTCCTTCAGGACAATTCATGGCGGTGATCCGACCGCCATGAGCTTCGGCAATGCGTTGCACGATCGCGAGTCCTAACCCAGTGCCGTTGCTTTTTGTTGTAAAGAAAGGTTCAAAGACTTTTTCCAATTGATTGTGATTCACTCCATTTCCACTATCTGCAACTTCAAGCATGAATCCATGGGGTCCCTCAAAGGCCGTGATCACTAGCTCCCCGCCGTTTGCCATGGCGTCCAAAGCATTGAGTGCCAGATTGAGGACTGCCCGGCGAAGCATTTCACGATCAGCGGTTAACTGCGCAGACTGTTCGACCTCTACGAGCACCTGAATCGACTGCGCGTCAAGCTGGGGCTTGAGTGCGTCACACACCTCTTGGATCAGTTCCGTGGCCAGAAAACTTGCCCAGCGGGGCTCACGATGCGAAGTAAAGTTGAGTAGATCGTTCACGGTGACGTCCAGGGCGGTGAACCCTGCCTCTATTTTAGTTAGGATTTCCAGGCTACCGGGATTTTCCAACAGCCGACGCTTGAGCAGTTCTACATACAGGGTGACGGGGACCAGGCTGTTGCGTACTTCGTGAGCTACATGAGACGCCATGCGACCTAGGTCAGCCAATCGCGCATTCAATGCCAATTCTTTATTCTTTCTTTCCAACTCTTCGTTGAGTCGTCTTACTTCGGATTGCAGAATCTCATGGGTCTGTTCCAAACGCACAGTCGCTTCATGCCAGGCAGTCAACACAGTTTCCAGGCTGCAACCGGCTTCTAGCTCGGGCACTGCGAGTTCTCCTTGCGTCTCTTCAGTGCCATTGAAAATTCGCAAATGAGGTGTTTCTTGATGTTGGGCAGATTGAGATTGCATCGTGGTTTAGGGTCCTGTTTGGAGATCCAAGTGAGCAGAAAATCCGAGAGACACTGAATCTCCGTCTAACGGTACTGGTTTCGCTTGCGGCCGGGTATGATGGGCGTGGTATGCTCGCCGCGCCGACGCCGAGGCCTGTGACGTTCGGAGCTGCTGTGCAATCTGGTCGCGACGCTGGGTCATTTTCTTTTCGTTCTCACATTCCAGCCCCATCACTTGATCCAAGAGTTTCTTGCACTCAGCAGCTTGACGTGAACAATTCTCACGGGCTTCGGCAGAGTCCCACTGTCTCATTTCTGGGTTCTGGTCATGGAACGGTGCCAACTGTTGCTCGATGCTTTGCAGAGCCACTATCAATTGATTCTTGACTGACAACAGACGCAACAACAAACTGATCTCGCCGGTAGCAATATACTCCGACTGCCTCACTCCCAGCTTGTGCAACTGCACCAGACAGGAGTGCCGCTTGGCGACGAGGTCTGCAAGTTTATCTGTTGATAAATTAGTCACGAATGTACTTTTCTGCTTCGGCAAGCGATTGCCTACCATTGCGCCATTTCATCCAACAACAATTCCCATTGCTGTCTGCTGAAATTTGTTGATTCCTTGAAATTCACAGTTCCCGGTAAGCGTTCTAGCACCAATTTAGCTTGGGCGATTGTCTGCCGGGCGTTGAGCGGTTGGTTCAATCGATGCCAACAGTTAGCAATGTGAACGAAGCTTTCCAGCACAAAGGGTTCATGCTGATAGAGAGTCGAGATATTGGCATAGGCTTTTCTGGCATCTTCGTAACGACGCAATTGGAACAGAACCGATCCCTGCATCATGTAGCAATTACGCAAGAGTGCTTTGGTCATCAGCGATTCGTCCGCGTGCCCTCCTAGAGTGATCCTCCGCTGCACGTCTTGATAGTTTTCCAATGCAGACTCAAGATTGTGATCTCGGATCTTACGGTTTTTTTGGCGCTCGTTCTCTGTCTTGGCCAGCCGAGCCTTTTTAGCCGGTTGCTCTGCAGCACTATGGAATGAACGTGCAATCGTATACCGGGCTAGCAATGCTTGAGGCGCCGTTGGATATCTTGCTACGGCTTCTTCTAAGACCTTGATTGATTCCGCGTATTCTCCAGACTCGTGCAAGTGAGTTCCCAAGAGAAACAAAGACTCCCGCCATTCGGGGCTTTCGGGTCGTAGCGTATCCCCGGTGATATTACTCACCAACAACGCTTCTGCCTTTTCAGGCTGATCGAGAGCGAGAAAGGCCTGGGCACAAGCCACTCGCGCAGCGTAAACGCTGGCATCACGAGGGTGCATTTCAATACACTCTTCAAGGGCGGCTACGGCCTCCTTCATTTTTCCGACAGCGAGCTGTGATTGGCCGTAACGCAGCAGAGCAAGCGCTCGGCGGGTACGAGCCTCATGATGGAGATACTCGTCCAATACCAGTGCCGTTTGGGTGTAGCTGTGCCCCCGATAGTAATTCTCAGCAGCTGCCCAGAGATCATCCGTGAATTGAACCGTCGCAAATCGCATTTCAGCGAGGGTCTGAAAAGCTCTCCCCGCAGAACGGAAATGGTATCGGCCTTCCGTCTGCAGAGATTCCGTCGAGTGGCGACGTTGGGCCTTGGAAGCTTCTTCGAGGTTGGCTTCTCCCCAAGCAACGTGGGTGATGCCGCGCAATTCGGTAACGGTCGTCGGATCAAAAAGCGAAGCGAAATGTTCCACTAGTGCCATTGCCTGCTCGAAATTACGATCTTCCACAAAGCGAGAATGAGCCTGTAGGAGCATTTTTCGGAGTTGTGCGAATGGCAAGAGAGGATTTACATACGTCACCGGTTCGCCGACCGACTCCAGGACTGAACGGTAGGCAACCAATGCCTTGTCTGGACGACCCGTCTGCTGCAACAAGCGTGCTTTGGATAAGGTAGCGACAATGCTTTCAGAAGTATCGCCGAAACTGTTGCCGATATTATCATACTCAGCAATTGCAGCAGGGTAGTCGTTTTTCAACTCGTAGCATTCACCTATGAAGACCATCGCCTGGCGGCGGACTCGTCCGTGGAGCGTGTCTTGTCGCAATGCTTCACGAAAGTCTTTGAGGGCACTGTCAACTAAAGCAGTTCGCTCGGCGGAATTCGGTTTAGCCGTTCTTGCCTGGGCCAAAGCAAGTCGGCCCAATAAGGTATCCTTAGCAGCCTGGTATACTTTGTTGTTGTCCAGAGAATTGATGAAAGTTGTGGCTTCCTCAAGTTTGCCTAGCTGCAAGAGAATTTGAGAATGAGTGAGCAAGGCATCGTCCCGCTCACTATCACTTAGCGATTCATCTGAGACGAGGTAGCGGTTCTGTTCTAAGGCTTTGGCGAGCTTAGGATTGGGCAGGTTGAGGTAAGCCTCGGTGAGGAGACGTCGCAATTGCACGGGAGGGTCAGAGAGTGTCTGAAGCGATTCTTGCAATATGGCTATACCTTCTTGCGGTTGGTTGCCATAGACCAGGCTTTGCCCCAACAAGTAAATCAACTCTCCCTCGCGCTGCTCTGGCACACCAAGTTCGCGAGCCTTTTGCAGATAGCGTGCTGCAATAAGGTGAGTTGCCCGCTTCCGGTCATCCGACCATTCCTTATCAGCTTGATAAGATTTCACAGCACCGAGTATATACAAGTAGCTGCCGAAATCTGTGAGACCACTGGGGTTCCTCTGGATTTCACTTATAACATTGCGGGCTTCTTCAAACTTACGCTGATCAAGGGCTTGCCAAGCCACATCTAGGGTTACGACAGGGACGTCAACCACCGTGACATGCCCCAAGTAACTCCAAAAGGCAAACAAGCCTGCCAGTCCAATTGCCGTGAGACTGCCAAGTATTATCTTGCGAAGTCGACTTCCGCCCGACCAATTCAGCTGATTCGCAATCCTAGTGCGGACCCCCGGCGCAGCGATTGCCTCCGGTGAGGATTTATCTGGGGTGGTGGGCTTCGCGTCAGACACGATACTTCGCCATACGAGTCGAGATGGGCGCAGGGCCAACAGGTGGTCCTACGAGACTAGGGCGGGGAAGCTTGTACCGAAATGCCTGCGCAGGTGTCAATCCATGTTGACGATGAGAAGTGATAGCAGAGAGGTTTGGAGGTGAGGAGGTGAATACGTATGTCACCTACTCACTTACTCACATTGATTTCACCTACCAGTAGAAACGGTACTCTGACAGGCGAGTTCCATCATCCAGGGATTGATGTCCGCTAGCATTGTGTCCGTTAAGACATCGCCTTCGGGATGGAGATTCAACGATAGCGAGAATCCCCCGCTATGCAACAAGCGTAGGTCATCCATCACCTGCTGCTTGCTGTATCTCTCCTCAGTTGGCGAAACAGACAGCATGAGAGGCAGGCTGCGTGCCTCGTTTATGCGACGAAAGGCATGGCCGCCTCGGGGGACTCGTCCCCCCAGAGAAATTGCCCCGGCAAAAAGTTCTGGATGCTCCATTCCTACCCTCAGGGCCATAGTACCCCCCTCACCATATCCCGCGACAAAGATGCGCTGCTCATGGATATTGAGCTGGCTATGGGCAACTTCAATGCAATGGCGCACCCGTTGGCAAGCCTCAGCCACAGCAGAGGGGGTTTGTTCCCAGCCGTAACGACGCTCCGTCTGATTGGTTCGCAAGGTTCCTCGAGGCGCGATACCAACAAAGTTGCGCGTACTTACCAGCGGCATTACCTGGCGGATTTCTGCCTCGCTACTGTGCGGGCCATGCAACCATACAATTAGCGGATAGGCGTAACCGGCTTCGTAATGGATAGGTGAAAAAACACAGTAGCGGGTAGAGGAGTCGTGTCGTCTGGCTGTTGGTAATGGTTTGCGTTTCTTAGGCCAAGCCGTAAGGCTGTTGTAGGTGGCTGGCAGTAAAGAAGGTTGACTGGGTTGCAACGTTCGGTTCATGGTTGGTTCGCATTATTGGTGTTGTGCGGAAGTGGTCAGAGACTCTCGCTACGCCTTCGATATCGCTCCATGACCAACACCCGTGTTTAGCCGAATCGCTTACATTCTTCGATCGCGATTAACTGGAAAACACGCTATATCAAGCGGATAAGGGCGACTACATGCAGGAGAATCCATCAGATCAACTCGCATTCAGAATGACAGTATTCTCAGTCAATTCTGCCTGCTAGCTAACCCGACTGAAGACCTGCGGAAGACACCCTCACACGCAAAATCAGTCGAATGACGTAACGATGGGCGTTGTAATCCAGCTGGTAGAGAATGTCAACGTCACAGCCCAAAATCATCCCCATCCCGAGTGCTAGCACTCTGCGTGCCCACACTTCTTGCACAGCAGATTTCCGGACAAATGTTCGATTCCAACACAAGATGTTGAATGAAACTCCTTTTGAAGGAAATCGCAATGCTTAAGCAAGGGAACTACAAAAAGGTGTTTCCCCGATTGCGCTCTGCCCTTGACGAGGAGTGCAAAGCGACAGATTTCTCTAGTGCAACTCAGGAAAGTTTTGCCATCGTGGCGACCAACTCTTTGACGGCATCCACACTTTTTTGGAACGCCGTTTTTTCTTCGTTGGTGAGCGTCAGCTCGATGATCTTCTCGACACCGCTAGAGCCGAGTACCACTGGCACACCGACATAATAGCCACCAACCCCATATTCCTTGTCGCAATATGCCGCACAGGGAATTAGCCGCTTCTTGTCGCGCACGACTGCTTCAACCATTTGTGCTGTTGCCGCAGCGGGGGCGTAATAGGCGCTGCCCGTCTTCAAGAGACTCACAATCTCAGCACCACCTTTGCGAGTCCGATCGACAATTTCCGCAAGCCGCGCAGGCTCGATCAATTGTTGTACGGGGATTCCACCCACTGAAGTACAACTGGGAATAGGGACCATCGTGTCACCGTGGCCACCCATCAACAATGCCGATACATCTTCAACACTAACCCCCAATTCCATCGCCAGAAAAGTGCGATAGCGGGCCGTATCCAGTACTCCCGCCTGGCCGAGCACCCGGCTAGGCTCAAATCCCGTGACTTGCAATGCTTTCTGCACCATTGCGTCGAGCGGATTGCTAACCACGATCACCACAGCGTGCTGGCTAGTTTTTTTGATCTGCTCGCATACGCTCGCCATGATTTTTGCATTGGTCGAGAGCAGGTCGTCTCGACTCATCCCGGGCTTGCGGGGAATGCCAGCAGTGATCACCACCACATCGCTGCCGGAAGTATCATCGTAGCTCGTCGTGCCGACGATATTCGAGTCAAATCCCATTACTGGCGAGGATTGCATTAGATCGAGGGCCTTCCCTTTGGGCATGTCCTCGGTCTGTGGGATGTCCACCAGAACAATGTCCCCCAGTTCAGCCGCCGCACACCAATGGGCCGTTGTGGCCCCGACATTTCCCGCCCCGATAATGCTGATTTTCGCTCGCCGCATCGCTTTGCTCCCATGAATAACGTAAGAAAACCCAACTGCAAGTATGTGAGTATCGCGCGAGAACTGCATTGATGCAAGTGCCTCCGCGCGCGAGCCAGGTAGCCCTCGGACCGGATTGAGCTATCCTCGCCCATTGCTATCGCACTTCGAAACCCAGTCAAACAGCGATCTAGACACCACGCAGCTCAGTTCTTACTATCCGGCCCGCTTTTCTACCAAAGTCTTTTCACATTTTGCTTCTCTTCGCGGAGTCCGTCGATGGCTGCTGACGCGTCTGGCGCTGCGGGTCTTGCCCGCCGTTGCCAAGATCTCGTTTTGCCGATTGCCATGATTACCAGCGTGCTGGTGATCCTGGTACCATTACCACCTGCGCTCTTGGATGTGCTGCTAGCTGGCAATATCACGGTCTCGGTGATCGTGCTGTTAACGACGGTCTATGTGAAGTCGCCGCTGGAGTTCAGCATTTTTCCCTCGCTGCTGTTGGCGACTACTCTGGCACGCTTAGTGCTTAATGTGGCCACAACCCGACTGATTCTCACCCGGGCAGCCGTCGATGGAGAAAACGCAGCGGGCGGGGTCATTACCGCGTTTGCGAATTTTGTGGCAGGTGACGGAAATATTGTCGTTGGGCTGATCATCTTCATCATTATCGTGGTGATCCAGTTTGTCGTGATCACCAAGGGTGCCACTCGAATCAGTGAAGTCGCTGCCCGTTTCTCGTTAGATGGCATGCCAGGCAAGCAGATGGCAATCGACGCCGACTTGAACGCGGGCATCATCGATGAACATGAAGCCCAAAGTCGTCGGAATGAAATAACGCAGCAGGCCGACTTTTATGGGGCCATGGATGGTGCCAGCAAGTTTGTCCGTGGTGATGCTGTTGCTGGTATTATTATCACGGTGATCAATGTCTTGGGCGGACTCATTATTGGTGTCGCAGAGCACGGAATGCCGCTCATGGAAGCCGGCTCACTCTTCACGCGGCTCACGATCGGCGATGGTCTGGTGAGCCAAGTCCCGGCCTTCCTTATCTCCCTCGCCGCGGCGTTGCTCATCACCCGTAGCACCCGCAGCAGCAACTTGCCTCATGAGTTCATGCAGCAGTTGTTTGCCCGTCCGCAGGCCTTGGCAGTGGCAGCTGGGTTTCTTGCTGTTTTGGTAATGACCGACCTCCCACGTACTCCCCTAATGGTGATGTGTGCAGCTTGTCTTGGCGTGGCCCGCATGTTGACTCAGGCGGAAAGTCAAAAGAAAACGCGTGACGCCACGGAAGCCAAGGAACAGAAGAAACCTGCCGAAGAGCGAATCGAGGATTTTCTCGCCATCGATCCTATGGAGGTAGAGGTGGGAGTGGGACTGATTCGACTCGCCGATCCCAAACGGGGTGGCGATCTACTGGAACGAATCCAACGGGTCCGGCAAGGAGTCGCTTCCGAGATCGGCGTTATCATGCCCAAGATCCGCATCCGCGACAACATGCGCCTCGATCCCAATGAGTATCGCATCAAGATTGCCGACATGCCCATCGCGCAAGATCGACTGGAACCGGGTTACCTGCTGGCAATCGACTCGGGGATGACAACAGGCAAGATCGACGGAATCGATACCAAGGACCCTGCCTTCGGGACCGATGCCAAGTGGATTCAACCTGCCTTGCAGGACAATGCAGAACTGCTGGGTTACACCGTAGTGGAACCGGGGGCCGTCCTCGCCACCCATTTAACCGAAGTGTGCCGTCGTCATGCCGACGAGATTCTAACGCGTGATGCAGCCAAGCACCTAGTCAGCGAACTCAAACAATCCCAACCTGCCGTGGTCGAGGAGCTGATTCCTGGAGCGATGTCGTTGGCAGAGGTGCAGGGGGTCTTGCAACTATTGCTGCGGGAACAGGTGCCGATACGCCAGTTGGCACTCATCTTGGAAACCCTGGGTGATTACGCTGGGCGAACCAAAGACCCGATTTTACTCACGGAATATGTGCGACACCGGCTCGCTCGCCAGATTTGCACGCGCTATCGCAACGAACAGGGTGAGCTCTACGTAATCGCTCTCGATCCGGCGATGGAAGACCGCATCCGCGCAGGATTCGAACACAACGAGCGTGGGCTATTCATCCGGATGTCACCACAAGCTATCGAAGCAACTTGCAGTTCAATCGCCGAACAACTATCGAAACTCACCACGGCAAACCACACGCCCATCGTGCTTGTCAGCCCACAGATTCGTGCAGCCCTCAAACAGATCACCGAAAACCACCTAAGCCAGCTTGTGGTATTGAGCTTCAATGAGATCACCAGAGACACACAAATAGTTACACTTGGCTTGGCAAGCGACGGATAAGCACATGACCAAATGAACAAAGACGAATGACCAAGAAACCAGATGCTTACGCATCCGGCTCATCAGCCACCAACCACTAGCCACTAACCACACTATGAACATTTCCACTTTTCGCGCGAAATCCATGCAGCAGGCCCTCGACATGATCCGTCGTGAGTTGGGACCGGAGGCTACTGTGCTCCATACCCGCGAACGAAATGCAGGCCTGCTGGGTCGGATCTTTCTTGGAAGGCACTTTGAAGTGGCCGCCTCGAGGGATGCAAGAGTCCCCTCGAAGCTGGTCGCCAATGCTGAGCCGATGGAGGTCGCGGTCGCTTCGGAAATCGTCCCAGTTGCATTGGGAGGAGATGAATTCGACTACCGCAACCAATACCGAAAAGATTTCTCTGCGAATTACGGCACGGAATTGGAGGAACTCCAATTCACGTCCCAAAACCTTCGGCAGAGGTCACCTGACTCTGCCATCCGAAAACTTCCCGAGGCGCTTTTTGAGGTCTATACCGATCTCATTGAATCGGATGTCGAAGAACGTGTTGCCCAGAAAATACTTCAGTACTTGCGCGAGATCGAGACGATCGACCTGCATGATCCTCTGGCCCTGCGAGCTGAACTGGTGCGCAAGGTTGAACATGACATCAAAGTAACCGGCCCGATACAAGTCTCATCGGGGGCTGGAAAGGTAGTCGCATTGGTTGGTCCCACGGGAGTGGGTAAGACCACGACGATCGCCAAACTCGCTGCCAACTTTCGCCTGCGTGAAAACAAGACTGTCGGGTTAATTACGGTCGATACTTATCGAATCGCTGCCGTGGAACAGTTGCGAACCTACGCCGATATCATCGATCTGCCAATGGAAGTAGTGAGCACACCTCGCGAAATGCGAGAAGCGGTCGCGCGTATGCGTTCACTCGATCTGATCTTGATGGATACGGCAGGTCGTAGTCCCCGTGATCAAGTCAGGATTCAAGAACTAAAGGTGATACTTGCCGAGGCCGAACCATCTGAGGTGCATGTAGTACTTAGCGCCGTCAGTGGGGCCAAGGGTCTGACGACCACCGCCGAGAAGTTTTCCTCGGTTGGTACAACGGGAATCATCGTCACCAAACTCGACGAGGCCACAACCTTGGGGAATCTTCTCTCCATCGGCCAGGTTTGTGGTCTCCCAATCAGCTACATGACCGACGGACAAAACGTCCCCGACGATATTCAAGTTGCCACTTCTCGCAAAGTGGCCGAGATGATCTTAGGAATCCAATAGCTGAACGGGGTCTAGACGACCCGGCTCACCACGAACCACTATCCTTTAGCTCTCATCCTCTATCATCATGCTCGATCAAGCCGATAAACTGCGTCAACTCGTCCGCGAGACCGTCAAAGAACATACGGTCCTTCAGCCGGGAGTGCCTATGGTTGCGGTGAGCGGCGCGCGAGGCGGTGTAGGTGCTTCAGCGATCGCGCTCGCCCTTGCTTTAGAACTTGCTCAACTTGGCAAGCGGGTAGTACTGGTTGATGCTGATCTACGCGCTCCTCGCCTGACTCGATCCTTGAGCTCTAGCCGAAACGGTGGATTGGCAGACGTCATGAACGGGCGTCGAGCAGTGTCAGAAGTATTGGAGCAAATTACTGAGGGAGTCCAACTCTTGCCTGGATCAGATGTCGCGAATGAAGCGGCTGAGTTCAATCCTCGCGCAATGAATCGGATGATAACCGAATTGCGTTCCCTGACCAATATTGCAGACGTGATTCTGATCGATGCAGGCGCGGGGATGAATCCCTGGGTTGAACGTTTCTGGACCGCTTCACTGCAGATATTGTTGTTATGTACTCCCCAACCATCGGTGGTGATGGACGGATACGCTGCCTTAAAGCTCGCCCCCTGGGTAGATGTCGACGGAAAGCTCCATCTTGTCGTGAATCAATGTAGCGACCCTGTCGAAGGCATGCGGGTGAGCGATAGTTTCACATCTACTTGTCGTAGATTCTTGGGAATGAAACTGCTCGGAGAAGCAGCAGTCTTGCCCTCCGAGAAACAGCTTTCCAGCGGTGCTGCCACTCTTAGCCTCCGATCCCCGTTTCGTCGCTCTCTACGGCTACTGGCAGCCGATTTACTTTCACAGACGCATATGGTTAAAGGCCGCATAGATCCACCGCAAAGTCGCTCCCATGAATCTGGGTTGCAGGCAGAGGTTCTCCTGGCAGCAGTGGCTCAAGAATTCTCGGCCTGAAGGCTGACGGCTTCGACACAAAATTAATCCCCTTTTCTACACAATAAGATTCAACTCATATGCTTATGTTGACGATAACTAATGGAAGTCGGATGGCTTGCACTCGCGTGTCAAAATGGCGCGATTGCGAAAAGTTTGAGGCTCAAGGAGACTCGTCGCATGGCTCGCACTTACGCCTGCATCTTTGCACTGCTAGGAATGATCGTGGTGCTCTTACGTGCCATAAAGAATGGTGCCGGATTCGACGGCACGATCATGCAGGCGATGGCCACTACGGTACTCTTGGCTGTGGTGGGCATGATCGTCGGAATGATCGCACAGGCTACCGTCGATGAGTCAACTAGAAACCAGCTTCAAGCAGAGTTGGATGCTTTAGCAGAAGTGGACCAAAGCCAACCTACTAGCTAGTGTGCCCGAATGGCACGGCAAACTAAACATCGAGAATGGATTCTCGCACAATCCGATTGCCCCACCAGGGGTGATTGGTTCAAAGCAGCATGGAGGATTGCATGACAACAGCGACTGTCGCACCTGTAGATGAAATCGTCGAAGTTTGGCATCAATACAAGAAAGACCCCAGCAGTCGCGAGTTACGCAATCGGCTCGTCGAACGTTATCTGCCGCTGGTGAAATATAATGGTGAGCGCATCTGGTCGCGACTCCCCGACGGGGTGGAACTCGACGACCTCATCTCAGCAGGCGTTTTCGGCTTGATGGACGCCATCAAGGCTTTCGACATGAGCCGCGGCGTCAAATTCGAAACCTACTGCGTCCCACGAATTCGGGGTGCCATGCTCGACGAACTGCGCAGCATGGATTGGGTACCTCGCCTGGTTCGCTCTAAGGCCAGCAAACTCAGCGCAGCCATCAAATCGCTCGAAGCGAAGCACGGTCGGCAGCCTACGGAAATTGAGGTCGCCGAAGTGCTGGAGATCTCCGTGCAAGAGCTTGAGAAAATGATGTCCGACGCGAATGCGGTCGGACTCATAAGTCTCAACAAAAAATGGTACGAGACCGACAGCTACAAAGACGTCCGCGAGATCGACATTCTCGAAGACAAAAAGGGTGAAGACCCCACACGGCGTATTCAAAAATCCGACCTTATGCGACTAGTCACCAAGGGCCTCAACCGCAACGAGCGGCTCATCATTATTCTTTACTACTACGAAGAGATGACGATGAAAGAAATCGGATCGACCCTCGACCTGAGCGAAAGCCGCGTGAGCCAAATGCACAGCGCGATCGTCCAACGCCTGCAAAACCAACTAGGAAGACGCCGACCAGAATTCGGCACCTGACACTTGAAAAAAGGCGCGTCCGGATGCGTCAGCTTACGGTATCTTGCTGACCAATCCTAAGCCGCGAGGCAACATCCAGGCGAGATTTCTCGCTCGGCAGTTGCCTCGCGGTTTTTTTTCTCAGTCGGGCAATATAATGCAATCCCATCGGATAAGTCAGATCAGGCCCACAGACGCTCAGTGATTATCAACCGTCACCCCCGGCCAATCGTCGGTGCGGAACGGCGTTAGTGGTAAGCCGACTACATCGAACATGTTGCAGACGGGATTGTCCGCCCAGGCGTAACGGACCGCTTCGGGATCTGGCACTTCGCTGCTGGATACCTCAATGCGATTGCCTTCGAGAATCTTGGCATCTGCCTTGACGAACTTCTTGTCCGCGCCGGCGATTGTAAAGCCCACTGGCTCTTTCACGTCAAATGGTCGCCAGCCGCCGTCCACATGATCGAATGAGAGAATGATCTTGCCGTTTTCTTTCTCCATCGAACGATAGGTCGGACTTTGGTAAGCGATGTCCTTGCCATATTCATTGACCAACGCCCAGCGGGCAAGTCGTTGGCCGACAGTGACTTTGTTGCGGGGATGGATGTCTTTGCCCTCGCCGACGTCGATGATGACCGCTTCACCCGTATTGGGCAACTTGTCCATGGTCATCGTCTGGGCTTCGCGTAGCTCTGCCCACCCGCTGTCGCCAGGTTCCGGTTTTTCCGCCCCGAAATCAGCAAGTTGGACCCAATAGAAGGGGAAGTCACCTTCTTTCCATTCCTCACGCCAGTTCGCGATCATCAGGGGAAACAGGTCGCGATATTGAAACGCTCGACCGGCATTCGATTCCCCCTGATACCAAATTGCCCCCTGGATGCCGTATCCTAGATGGGACATGAGTACTCCATTATAAATATTGGCCGGTCGTTGATTGCCAAACATTTGATTCTTCAAGCCCGCCAGTTTTTTCTTTTCCTTCTCAGTCAGATCAGCCTTGGTCGAGAGGGATTCAAATTGCTGTTCCATTTCTTGCCAACGATCAAGCGTCGGTTGGTAGAACTCGCTGTCCTGCAACAGATCGCGATTCACCCAGGCGTCAGCCGCGGAGCCACCCCAGGAATTGTTGATCAAGCCAATCGGTATATCGAGGGCCTGGAGAAGTTCTCGTCCAAAGAAATATCCGACGGCTGAGAAATTACCCACCGTAGCAGGGGAACAGACTTTCCAGTCCGCTCCCACGTGGGACCAGAGAGGAGTCTGACTCCCTTTGTTGGGATAACTTATCATGCGTATTTTGGGATAGTTGGCAGTGGCCTCCACAAGATCGGCGTCATAGGAGTTTTTTACGACCCATTGCATGTTCGACTGCCCGGAGCAGATCCAGACTTCCCCCACGAGAACGTCGCCGATCGTAATCGTATTCTTCCCAGCAATGACCAGTTCATGAGGTCCACCAGCCTGGAGAGGATCCAGCATAACGCTCCAGTTGCCATCTTCACCTGCAGTGGTCTCTTTCACCTTGCCATTGATCGTCACCGATACCTTTTCTCCGGGGCTGGCTTTCCCCCAGACTTTGTTCGCTTGCTTCTGCTGCAAGACCATGTGGTCGCTGAAGATATTGGGAACCGAAACCTCGGCACGGCCAACGGACACCACGCAGCAGGCGGATAAAAACAAAAAGCAAAGCGCGCGGATTGATGGGAACAACTTCATCTGGGTACCTCAATGAATCAAAGGAACACTGGCGGAAGAATAGATGCCCGATGATAACAGAATCGACCGGCGTCGGCGAGAAGGTCGCAGAGAATTGGAGAATTCCCTGGTGGACCAGAAGCACCTTAGGCCAGATCTGGCTATGCACAATTCCGGCAATCACCGGGAAAACATTAAGCTGCCCGTGCGAGCCGAGGAACGCGAATCAAGCGGCCTTCAAGATCGGTCATTTCAGAGAGACCCATCTTGGCGACTCCCAGGGCAAGAAGTCGCTGATGCGAGTCGTCCGCTGGTTGAGTTGCGGGTTCTTGCCACTGCCAGATGGTAGCCGCTGGTTGCAATCCCACGCGAATGCCGTGGCGGTGGGCGCGGAAGAAGAATTCTTCCTGGCAGTCGTCTCGGAGCTCGGGATCCCAACCACCCATGGCCCGTACCCGATCAGTGCGGGCGACGAAGAAAGCAGGCAGTAGATCGCACCACCAGAAGCCATTCCCCTGAGAGCGTGAGCCGGGGAGTAGCTTGAGCCGATCACCGGCGATCTCCAATAGTCCGTGCTTGCCTTGAGCTTGGCGCGATACGAAGAACCATAACCGCCGCCGGCACGCGACGACATTGCCGCCAGCGATGTCGAGCTGGTCGTTGGCCACCAGGTTAGTGAGACTCTCAAGTTGGCTATCGTGATGGATTTCCGCATTCTCGCTGAGCACCAGAAAGTAGGGGGTCCGTACCCGTGCCAGCAGTGCATTCAGACAGGCCGCCTGCCCCTTTTCGCTCGGAAGGCGTACGGTTTCGACATGCTTGCATGGAGTCGCTTCGACGCCATCATCAGCCACCAACGTCCTTAATCCGGGATGATAGCGGCGAAGGCTCTTCAGGAGGCGGCCAATCGCCTTGGGACGCTCAAAGGTGCGGACAATTACGGTTAGTTTCGCCAAATCGGAATTAGCCACGGTGACACCTGCCAGGTTGAAAAAGTATTGCGAGTCCCCAATCCCGGTTCTCGTGCGTACTTCCTTAGCATCGCCCCTTCTACCCGCTAGGTTTAACATATCGGTGGCAAACGAAATTGCTTGAGACGCTTCACTAGTTTATGGAGCAGTCAAAGCCTGCGCAGTTTCCCCGTTTTCGCGATCAGGGTATCGGCCGACCTTGTGGGATCAGTTTGCTAATAGCACCTGGATCATCCAATCTCCAGCGAAATCAGTTTCCCGGGCATCTTCCTCCGTGAGACCGATGCGGGAATACTCCCCCATGGTGCTCGTGTCGTAGCTCACGTAAACCCCTTTGGTTTTTTCCGCATTGAAGTTAAGCACTACCCAAAACTTCTGAGGAACCTCAACATTGTCGCGGAAGGGAAGATAGGTCCAGCGGCCTTTCTTCACCCGCTTAAAGAGCGAATAGGGCACAAGTTCGGTATGCAAGACTTCGGTCATGTCCTCGCCGAGCAAGGAAATCTCAACGTCTTCCTTCGGAGGCTGAGGGTAGCCGTAGCGGGCACCATGTACCCGAAGGGCACGAACCTTTCCCTTTTCCTCGGGTAATTCGAAGCGAATCATTTCCCCCGCACCAGCGATGCTTTTCTTGCCATCAGGTTTGCCGTCACCGTATTTCAGGAGGAGCTTACTGCGGTCGCTCTTTGAGGCCTCGCCTTGCGCTCCTGCAGTTTCTTTGGCAATTAGAGTCTGTTCAGGAATTGTCCCCGACAAAACGAAGATGGAAATTGCAAGGACTAAATTTCCCTTCCAAAGCGAATACCTTGCTGGAGGTAAAAAGGACATGGCAATACGTTCCAGTAAAAATATTGAGGAGTTGTGCTTAACAAGCCATTCTGTCAAAGGATTGACGGCGATTCAAAACGGTCCGACAAGAGCGACGGTCATTCTACAAGTGAAAATCCTAGCTAAAAAGGGTCCAAGATTCACGAGAAAAAAGTGAATTCATCGATCCGTCACTTTCACGAGCAATTCCCTCAAGTCCAAACGATGCAGCTTGTGGCCAGAACTCGGAGGCGAGCCTAGCGACAGGTGCAGCACCATCTCACGCGGTTCGAAGACCATGGTATGCAGCGTGAGTTCCCCCTGGTTGGCCTGATGGAGATAACCGTGAATGTCGTGGACACTGAGGCTTGGTATGTCTTGCGCACTTTTCAGGCGGTCATACCTCCAGCATTGCTCATGGAGGGTAAGGCCCTTGGTGAGAAAATGATTCGTGCAAGGAATCAGTCCATTCACTGCATCGCGGCGAGCCAACTGCTTGGGGGTGATTTCAAAGACGACTACCCGCTCTCGATCACACACGGCCAGATTGGCCCGAGTGGTTGCCTGTGTTTGGCCTAGCAAGACCTCAGCTTCGGCGACGCTCGTACACTCTTCCAGGATCTGACGAAACACCAGCATCATAGGAACGCCCGTCGGCTCAAAAACAACAGAACCATCCGCCGAATCATAAACATCGAGAGTCGCCACGCAGAGTCCTGCGTCGTTCATCCCCGAGAATACTCCCATCAGGCCGGGATATCCCACTTCCACAAACGAGCGTTTGCCCGTGGGGCGAATCACCTTGACCACGCTGTATCGATCGAGCAGACCAAAAGCCGGGAAGTCGAAATTACGACCAAACAACGGGCCGCCGGTCGCACTTCGTTTTGATTCCACAATCAGCGATGAACATCCCACCCTCTGAAGCTCCAGCAAGGTGTTCGCCACAGCAAGGGTGTCTGATTCGAGTCTCGCCCGCTCTTCTGCGGCCTCGATCTCCTGGCGATATCTTGCGGGGGCATTGAGCAGCAGTGTTTTCCCAGCTGAAACCGCAAACGGCCAAAAAAAGCCGTTGCCGCTTTCTTCGAACATCCGCTTGGGGAATTGAAATAGCTCGGCACTGGAATTGGCAAGCAGGGCCGCATGTTGCTGACCGATCTCAGTGGGAGTCCCCTGCAAGATGGCCACGGGAATCGAGTCGATAATTCGGAGTTCCCCCTGGCCGAAGTGGGCAGGTTGATACACATCTTCCGCTTGGAGATGGCTATAAGCCAGCAGTGCGTATAGCAAAAGTAACGACCTTTGAACCAACATGATTGCCTCGCCTAGAATCAGTCATTCACTCCGCACGTGCCGAGAGCGGCTTTATGCATTATAACCGTGTTATCCCTTTGACCAATGCCACTCCGTCCTAGTCGCCTTTTGCTCCGCAAAAGTAGCGCTACTTTTGCGGAGCAAAAGGCGACTTAGGTGCAATCAACAGCGTAGTTGCCATGATTCGCGGCGCCATCATTCTCTGCGGAGGTCAATCGTCGCGGATGGGTACTGACAAGGCCCTGCTCCCCTTCGGTGAGGAGACGCTGCTGGAGCGCACGGTGCGTTTGGTCAGCATATCCGTAGCCCCACAGCACATAGTCGTCGTCGCCGCTGCAGAGCAGCCACTCCCACCGCTTCCTGTGGAGGTGCAGATTGTCCGCGACCAACAGCCGTATGCGGGCCCCCTCGCTGCGCTAATCGAAGGAATGCAAGCACTCAACTCAGCGGTGCCAGCGGCATTCGTTACCGGCTGCGACGCACCGCTGCTGGAGTCATCCGTCATTGACCTTCTCTTTGATGAACTTGGCGATTCATCTGCGGTCGTTCCGCAAGACGCAGAGCGACTCTATCCTCTGACGGCAGTTTACAAGACAAACATTCTCGCCGAAGCAAAGCTCCAACTCGCTGCCGGTCGCCATTCCTTGCACGGTCTTCTGGAACAAGTTGAAATCAAGCGAATCCCTCTGGAGACTCTTCGCAAGTTCGATCCGTCGCTTGCCTCGTTCGAAAACCTCAATACCCTGGCAGACTACGAAGCGGCGATCAGCAGGGCTAATACCAGAAACTGATACATTCAGTTCGACAACCATCCCGAGATTTTGCCATAAATTGATCCTTCGCGCGGGGAGGACTTTGCGAGAGAATCAGGGTCTTGCCAATGCCGGAAGCTTGCACATCCGGTCTTACCACTAACCACTATTCACTAGCCACCAACCACTACCCATGGACATGCATCAACTTACTCGCCAGCTTCAGGTCAAGAATGATTCCAAGATTGTTATGCTCGTCGCGGATGGGCTAGGGGGTCTGCCTCAGCAGCCGGGGGGGCTGACGGAATTGGAGACCGCCCGCACGCCGAATCTTGATGCGCTGACAAAGCAGGGGGTCTGCGGCGGGAGTATTCCTGTTAAGCCTGGAATCAGTCCCGGCAGTGGTCCTGGCCACTTGGGGCTGTTCGGCTACGATCCACTCGAGTTTCTTATCGGTCGCGGTGCCTTGGAGGCGACTGGTATCGGTTTCGAGCTTCAAGAGAACGATGTTGCCATCCGCGCGAATTTCTGCACGCTTGATGCGGCTGGCAACATCACCGACCGCCGTGCAGGGCGGATCCCTACTGAGGAGAGCGCTCCTCTGGCAATCAAGCTCCGCGAGGTTTCGATTTCCGGCGTCGAGGTCTTCGTCGAGCCCGTGAAAGAACATCGGTTTGTCGTGGTTTTACGCGGATCGGGTCTAGGGGGGGATGTGGCGGATACTGATCCCCAGGCAACAGGTGTTCCCCCACTCGATCCTCGTGCCACCAACCCAGATAGCGAAAAGACGGCCCAGGTCGCTGCTGAGTTCATCGAGCAGGCAAAGAAGATTCTCGCCGGTCAGCCAAAGGCTAATTGCTGTACGTTGCGGGGTTTCTCGGCCAAGCCAAAGCTCCCCAGCTACGATGAAGTTTACGGCCTGCGTGCCGGAGCGATTGCCGTCTATCCTATGTACAAGGGATTGGCCCGATTGGTGGGGATGGATATTTTGGGCCAGGCCCAAACGCTTGACGAGCAGATGGCGGTACTCGAAGAGAACTGGTCAAAATACGATTTCTTTTTTATCCACTTCAAATACACCGACAGCACGGGTGAGGACGGCAATTTTGACGCCAAAGTGAAACGGACCGAGGAAGTTGACGGCTGCGTGCCGCGGATCTTGGCACTCAAGCCCGACGTATTTATCTGCACAGGGGACCACAGCACACCGAGCATGTTGGCAAGCCATAGTTGGCACGCCGTGCCGACGCTGTTGGTGGCGAAGAATTGCCGAACCGATACCTGCGAGAAGTTCGGTGAAGCCGAATGCCTCCGAGGTGGCTTGGGCCAATTCGAGGCAAAGTATCTCATGCCCCTGGCGCTAGCGAATGCTGGCCGCCTGAATAAATTCGGAGCCTAGGAGAGGAAATCATGGAATGGGAGGAATTGAGGAACAAGATGATTGGAATCAGAATTCCCCGATTCCCTAATTCCTTCCATTCCTTCTACTTGTTCAGGGTGCCTTGCGAAGCTTAGGCTTGGTGGCCTCGGGTTGTTCCACTTCCTGTTGCTCGTCGAGGTGGAACAGGTGGAACACGCCTGTTGGATTGACCAAGTCGGAGGCCGTGATCAACTCGGCCAGCCCTGCACCAGCAAGTTCACTGCCCGAAACATATTTCCCGGGGTTGATCCAGCTGCGCATCATGTCGCGGGACACACCAAAGAGGTCGGCAAGCAGCGCATCCATGTCTTTTTCCAGATGGCCAAAATGGCGGGCCCATTCGGCAGCCTCGGCAAGGCCGACGTTTTCTTCGCTTTGCCATTTCATGGGATGGAACAAGAGGACGCTGAAAGGAGACACGAGTCGCCGTTCGCAAGCAGCAAACGGCCACAGCGCCGCTGAAGAACATTCCCCCGTCACAATCCCCGTCGCACGCAAGCCACGCAGACGGATGATCGTCATCAACGAGACGGCGCAATAGGGACTGCCACCGGGTGAGTCGAAATAGAAGGTGCATTGTCCGCCGGGCTCGATGTCCAGCAGGCGTTCGGTAAGCTCAGATTCGTGTTCTGTCAGGTCCCCGGTGATGGCAATTTCGGGGATGCGCGTTTCTTCTTCGTTGCGGCCGTGATTCATAGACCCGGTGTCCTAGTGGTTTTGGAGGATTGGATTCCCGTCCATGTTTTAGGTCGAGGCTTCCAGTCGGTCACTGGCTCTATTCTAAGAACGCATGAAGATTGACACCAGTTTTGGACACCTTTTTGGGAAATATTTCCCGATCAGTTCGCCGAAAATTCTGCCCAACCCATACAACTGATACTTTGCAACTCCCCAGTAGCAAAGAAGTTACACGTTTTGCAGGTGTCGTGGAAGGCTAGCAGCTTGCAGAATGAACAAAAGTGTGTCTCCGCCATCTTGCCAGGGAGGGGCGTCTTGCCTGTCGAGGCTCCAATGTTCACTCCTTCACCGCTCCAAGAGTCATGCCTGATACAAGGTAACGGCTCAAGGCCAGGAACACGACAACCACGGGCAAACTCACCAGCAACGATGCGGCGGCATAGAGTGCCCACTGTGTCGACATACTCGCCTGAAAGCTTTTGATTCCAAGTGGCAGCGTAAACATATCGCGGTCTTGCAATACCTGAGCAGCCACGATGTATTCACTCCAGGCAGTCATGAAGCTGAACAGGGCCGTGATCACCAAGCCCGGGACTGCAATGGGCAGGATGATAAGCCAGAAAGCGGTGGCTCGGCTACAGCCATCAATATGGGCCGCCTCTTCGAGCGAGGGGGGAATCGTGTCATAGAAGCCTTTCATTTGCCAAATACAAAAGGGGAGGGCGGTGGAGACGTAGAATACTAACAGTCCCAGGAAGGTATCTACCAGTTGTAATTTGGCAATCAAGATGTACAGAGGGAGTAGCAACATCGTGGCAGGGAACATCTGGGTGGTCAGAATCGCCAGCATCGTGGCTTGCCGCCCGATGAATTTGAATCGGCTCAGTGCATAACCTCCAATCGAGGCAAGCACTACCCCTGTGAAAGTAACGAGCGTCGACACCAACAGGGAGTTCCCGAGCCATCGCAGGAAGGGTTGCTCGGTAAACAACTCTCGATAGGCGGCGAACGTCCAATTGGGAGGAATAATCGACAAATCGGTCGATTGCAGTTGGTCGCCCGGCCTGAGCGAAATCGATAAGACCGTAAGCACGGGATAGATGCTGATGGCCGCGAAGACCAAGAGCAGCAAGTGGCGAGACAAGGTGGTAAGTAATGATTCTTTCATGGCAATTTGTCTAATTTAGACGAGCCGGAAGCGTAAGCTGCCGGTCTTCATCCGTTACGTATAAACGCTCTCAGTCGCACGGGTACGATGCAGAGAATACAAGCTAACAGCGAGCAATAGTACAAAGATTACCATCGACAAGGCAGCTCCATAGCCGTAGCGATAGAAACTGAAAACGGCTTTGTAAACATACGAGACAAGGATATGCGTCTGGTCAGCCGGCTCACCACCGTTGGAGACCAGCCAGATGACATTCAGATTGTTGAAAGTCCAAATGCCACCGAGAACGACGGCCGGAGCGAGCACAGGTTTTAACAGCGGGAGCGTAACGTTACGAAACTGTTGCCAGCGGTTGGCCCCATCGATCCGCGCAGCCTCATAGAGTTCCTGCGGAATACCCTGCAAGCCTCCCAAAGCGATCACCATCATGAAGGGATAGCCCAACCAAACATTCGCTACGATGCACGCGGTGAATGCGAGGCCAGGCTCCCCGAGCCAGTTGAGCGGCGGGATTCCTAAGAATTCCCCCAAGAGCAGGTTCACCGCACCGTAGTCATAGTGAAACATGCTCCGCCAGGTGAGCGCGGTAATGTAGGCCGGCACCGCCCAAGGAATGATCAACAGGACCCGATAGAGGGGCTTGCCACGAATCGGGCCATTGAGCGCAATCGCTAGCGCCACGCCGATCCCCACATGAAATACAACATTGACGACCGTCCAGACCAAGGTTTTCAGCAATACCCCGAAGAACTTCGCTTCGGTAAATACGTCTAGGTAGTTGCGGAGGCCGACAATCGACCACTCCTGGAAATTGTGGAGCGACATGTTGGAAAGTGAAAGCAACACATTGTAGAAAAACGGAAAGACCACCGTGGCAAACATGACAATCAGTGCTGGGGCAATGAGCAGATAGGCGAATGGCTGACGACGCATATCAGGTAGGAGCCCCAGCAAACTTTCGCGTTGCCAGAAAACCAAGCTACCGCATATCGCAAGTCCCGCCAGTTGCCAGAGCCAGAGAAACGCCGTGCCTGCTGATTCCTGCTGAATGATCTCGATCGAGTGTAGTGCGTTCTGCTGCATCTGGCGCGCCGCAGCGGCGGGAGTCGTGTTGCCTCCCAGGAGAGTCTGGTACGGGGGACGCATCGCATCCCAGACGGCTCGCATTTCGATATCCACGGGCATGATTCGGCCCCGGTCAAACTGCTCTTTCGAGGCAGCGAGCGTCGGATCTTCGCGGATCAGCGGATCGTCGAGCAGCTTTTTACGGGAAGGCAAGATTCGCACCAGTTCCATAAACTTGCGCTGTGATTCTGCGCTGGTCATAAACTGGACAAACTGCATTGCATCTTCTGCCGCCTGGGGGCTGACCAAGGCGTTGAGTGAATAACCTTTGGGAGATATCATCGGCGCCATCGGTTTGCCAGTTGCACTTACTACAGGTAGGGGGGCAATGGCCGCATCAATCCCCTCGGTTTCCAAATAGTCGGTCCAACTCCAGTCGCCATTGATGATCATGGCAGCCTTCCCTGATTTGAACAGCGAATCGGCGGTCTCGTAGTCGCAGTTTCTTGGCACGACCCCATGCTCTTGCTGCAAGGAGAGGATGAACTGATAGGCGGAGACGCTTTCAGGGGAATCCAATGCGGGCACGGGCTGGCCTGATTCGTCGAATACCCAGGCTCCATAACCTGTTAGAAAAGGGATCGCAAAAAAAGGTTCGACGAAGTTCCACACCAACCCATAGCGATCTTGGCGTCCATCGCGATCGGTGTCGAGCGTATTGGCCACTGCCAGATCAACCATTTCAGCGGTGGTTGCAGGTGGTTCCGCGATGAACTTGCGGTTGTAAACCAGCGCCAAGTGATTGCCGAATCGATCAGGAACCTGCAATAGCATGCGATGCTCAGAGTCATTGGGGTCAGGCAGATAGGTGAGAGCTCCCTCTACAAACTCACCAGCTTCTTCCGAGTTCACCCAGGGACTCATGTCGCCGACAATGCCCATTGCGTGAAATGTGCCCAGCACGTCGGAGGGGCCATAGACTAGTTCAGGGCCGATGCCCGCCAAGGCAGCCGTCTGGAAACCGCTGCGGAGTTCTTCGGTTTCCTTGTAGAGCGTGCGCACATCGATTTCTGGATGGGCGGCTTCAAATTCCTCGACAAGCTTGTCGAGCATGACCCGATCGCGAGGCACCATTTGGTGCCACAAGGTTACACTCCGTCGAGGGTCATTTTGGGAACAGCCGCCAAGGAGAAACAGACACCCCAAGGCAAATAAAGTCCATATGGATTGCCGCCCACGTGATTGAGAACCCATAGTGTCGGTCACTCCGGGTTTGCGCGATCGGCTAGTACTACGCCTCCCAACGGCGGAACCGTGACGATACAAACCCCATCTCGGCGCACGATGTCGGCCTTGGCTTCTGGGTCCCAGGTGACAATAAGTGACTGAAGTTCCCGAGCGGTGTCACAGGGGACTTCCCAACTGTAAGTGGCCTCCCCTCGATTGATCGCCACCAATGCGCTTTTTCCTTTCAAAGTGCGGCGAAATGCAAAAAACTTCGCGTCGTCGTCACTTACCACCGGTTCGAAATCGCCATGTTCCAGCACATCATACTTGCGGCGGAGATGGATCAACTGCCGGTAAAAATCGTGCAACTCTTGATTGAATTGGACCGTGTCGGTCTCGCGATCCCGACCCAAAGGATCTGTAGATTGGTCATCGTAAATCAGATCATCCCATACCATCGGAAGCCGATTGCAGGGATCGTCGGCCCCCCACATGCCTGCCTCATCACCGTAGTAAATCATCGGGGGGCCGACGAATGTCATCTGCATCAATGCGACCAATCGCTGAATCTGTCTTTCCAGATCGTTTGGCTTGCGAATGCTGTACTCGTTATCGTACCGGGGAGATACCCGCTCGCTTACATCGTAGTCAAATCGATCCGGCTGCAAGTAGGGCTGGCGACTTCGATTCACGATCATCGAGCCGACTCGCTGAGTGTCGTGTGAATCGATCAGATTTTGCAGTGCATATTGCATCTTCTGCGGGTACTCATCCAATCGAGCGACCAATTCCTGGCCGAAGTCGTGGGGAGTGAGGATACCGTCGATGAGAAATCCTTTAGCGAGGTAGGCGAAGCCATGGTAATTCATCGTTCCAGAAAAATGACCTCCGACCAAGTGGTCGCGGGCATCGTCCCAAAACTCGCCGACGGTATAAGCATCCGGATTGAGCTCGCGCACGAGCGTATTCCAGTCCTCCCAAAACTGTTGAGGAACTTCATTCGCTACGTCGAGTCGCCAGCCGTCGATGCCATCGCTTGGGTCGCCGTCACCATCCGGGTCCATCCACCGGCGAGTAATGTTCATCACATAGGCCTTGGGGCCAGGATGAAGGTCGTCGTGGGTTTTGTTTTCGGCAAATTCAGGCAATGACTCAAAACCCCACCAGCTCTTGTAGCGAAACTCATTCTGCGGTGTCACGGGATCGTCGAAGTACTGAACGATGTACCATTCCTTGTAGGGGGAAGCTGCTTGCTTCTCCCGCAGGTCGGCAAACGCAAAGAAATCGCGGCCTGTGTGATTGAACACCCCATCGATGATCACCCGCATGTCCCGTGCATGAATTTCTTTGACGAGTTCCAAGAACTGTTTGTCGGCAGCGGTCCATTGCCAGGTCTTGGGATCGCTCGTTTCCCGCTCTATAATCGCCAAGTCGCCTGCCGGATCAGGGCCAAAATAGGGATCGATGTGATGCATCGAGGCCCCATCGTATTTGTGCAGCGATTTGCCATAGAACACGGGGTTGAAATAGATGGCGTTGATGCCCAGATCCTGGAGATAGTCGAGTCGATCGAGTACCCCTTGCAGATCGCCCCCATAGCGTCGATCAAAGACTCCCTTTTCGAAGAAACTTCCGCTGAGTTGTCGTTCCCAATCGGCTCGTGCATACCAATCCCCGGTCCAAGGAGAAACTTGCCATGCTTCGGGAATCGAGGTTACGTCCTCAAGCGATTCACGTGTGGGATCGTTCTCAAAGTCGCCATTGCGAAACCGATCAGGAAAAATCTGATAGAACACCGCTTCTGCTACCCAGTCGGGGACAAACCGGGAGACGTCAGGCTGTACTTTAGGGGGTGTTTTGTTCTTTCTGCTCGAACTGACCACAACCACTACCGGATCGGCTGAGGCTGGCGCTGTGGAAGGGGAAGCATCGACCGTCGTCGTAGGTGTGACACTTGATTGCTGCTGGCGTTGGCAACCGGTGCTTCCGATTGCAATTAGACAGGCCGCAACTGACCACAAGCACCGCGCGGCGAAGCATTCACATATCCTACTGCTCATAGTCGATCGATTCATTCGTTTCGCTTTCGTGCAACGAAAGCCCTCGTTGCACATGATGGGATGTCTGTCGTTCCTGTTGGATTTCAGTAGGCAACCCTGGTCGGAGGGACAATCCCTCCAGGTTCACGGACCGCGTGGCGGTCCGAAAAAGTAGCATCCTCTATTTGGACCTAAAAAACTGGCCGCCGGTGCAATGCCTGACGGCCAGCTTTGAATTGGTCCATCCACTAACTCTTCCGACGACGGCTACCAATAATCGCGGTTGCGGCGAATGCCAATAACGCGAGCGAACTAGGCTCGGGAACGGCAGATGCGGCTGCTGCTAGTGCGGGAACCGTTAGCGTCACAAATTGATTGCCTGCAAATAATCCCAGATCGATATCTCGTAGATCATTGAAAGCTCCGGAGCCTCCTGACCCATTGCCACCAAGATTGCCGAGTAAAATTCCTTCACCCGAAAACTGATTCGCCAGATAGTTGTGATCACCATTGTTCACAAATAAGGAGAGGCGAATGTCGCTCAGGGCAGCAGGATTTCCTATTTGCGAAAGAGGAATGGAAAACTCAATTCCGCTCGTCACGTTCGCAGGATCACCTGCAGTTGGGTTAAAGTAATCAGGCCCTCCATTCACCCCTGCGATGTTGCTGTTATCGAATGCCATCTGCAGGCCAATCGTGTTCTCCATGTTGCGATGGCTCCAAGTATTGTTGGGATCGTTAGCCACGTCGACTGGCAGGGCAAACTCCAATTCGCGAGTCAGGCAACCCGCGCCAGAGTTGTCCACATTGCAACCCCCGTTCGCACCCAAGGCGTAGTTTTTGTCAATCAGATCTCCCTGGGAAAGTCCTAGCAATGAGGGTCCCAAGAGTGAGTTCGAGTTATCCACGTCATTCAAAGGGGCAAAATAGTTTTGGTCGATAGGCGTTGTAGAGGCATCAAAACCATAGGCAGCCTGCCAAGTGGCCAAGTCTTCGCCACCGACCATTCCATTGCCGCTAGCGTCGCCTTGGGTGCGATTGGCGTTCATTGCTCCGAAATTGCGCTGCCAAATCAGAAAGTCTTCACCGTTGACCCGACCGTCGATGTTGAAGTCGGCGGTGGAACCTCTCAATACCTGGGGCAATCCACGTTGAGCCAGTTGCATACCTGCAGAAACCACGGCACCAGCAGTGCCCTGGGTCATGTCAGCATAGTGAGCAGAGGCGGCATAGAATTCGAGTTGATCTGGAAGATCTGGGCGAAGCTTCTCGAAACCATGTGTAAAACTCAGAAAGTAATCGGCAGCAAATCCAGCATCGAACTTTAGACCATTGGAATTCTGAAATGCCCCGTTGGTGCTACCGGAACCACCACAACAAAATCCGTCCACATCCAGCGGCAAGTTGGCGCCGTCGATTTGATTCATTCCTCCAGCAACTGAGTCGATATAGACATCCAGCTTATTGAAGTTGGTTTCCATATTCCCCGCCATCACAACATAGAGGCGGCCACCCTCGATCTTGCCAAAAACCTGATCTATTTCTGATCCGAAGCCTCGGATCGGATCTGGATTCGTAACATTGCCAAACTGTGTGTCGGTGTTCTGTGTCGACAATAGTGTGTACCCGTCAGCCACGCTGGCGGTGCCATCAATGGTCGGTACCGCGCGAACTGTGCCAGTTGCAGTAAGTAGCATCAAGGATGCCGCCAAGGTTTTCAGCCAATTAAACTCGTTCATGTTGTTCTCCCTCTTCAAAAAAATAAGACTCTAAGTTTTCAAACGGACCACAAACTAAATTACATTATGAGCGCAGTGCGATTCCTTGCACTCATAAGCGATATCAACCCCACCATTACACAAACTACGACTGTCGATGGCTCAGGCACTGCTTGGGAATTGGCACTCAATGCCATAAGATTCCCTGAATCGTATGCTAGTTGCCAGACTGCCAGATCTGCCCCATCGATCACGCCATTAAAATCAGCGTCTCCTAGATCGTAGCGACCTCCGGAGAGCGTACCCGCGCTTCGTTGCCAAATACGAAAGTCTCGTCCATCGACATCACCATCCAGATCGAAATCACCCGGAGTGGCACGAAAGACCTCAGTGACCAGGGTCTCGGCATCGAACGCGTCCACGATACCATCGACATTCATATCAAAGAGCCAGAAATTGGGCGACGTGGTGGGGATACCAAAACCGGCGTACAGCGCCGCTACGTCGAGCGTATTGCTGACCCCATCGCCGTTGACGTTGCCGCGCCGCAGAAGGACTTCTTCATATCTTTGCATGGCAAGGACGCTTGCACCTTGAGCAACAAGTTTATCGTCCAACTCAAACAGGTCGCGATTGTCGACTAGTCCATCACCATTGGTGTCGGAAGTGGGATTGAAGGTGTTGTTCTTGCTGTAGAGAATCGTCTCAAATCCTAGGATGTCGGCAGGCCCTACGAAGCCGTTGAAATCGGTGTCGCCAAAGCCTCCCCCGAAGTTTGTATCCGGCGAGAGTCCCGCAAAGCGGCGAATCGTATAGCTGCCGGTTGGCTCGTACATGACAACCGTCGCTACATGATTTCCTTCAACGACGTTGTTAAAGCCATATTTGAATTGTCCGCCGCCCACACTCGATGCTTTATTTGCTCCATTCACCATGGATAGGATTTGTGCATCATTTTTGCTTGCCCCTACATTCAATAGCACATGCACCGCGTCTGCTGTCTGATCTATACTCGCTACGACCAGATCCAAATCCTCCGGGGCACTCCCATAAGGATTGAAACTGACAATGGACGATTCAGGTGCAAAACGGTCGACGTAAATTGCTCGTTTGAAATCGGTGAAGACTGCAGGTCCTCCGTCTCCACCGGTATCCGAATCTCGATGTCGAAAAGCTCGCACAGTTATGAAGTGGCGGCCTTCGGCGAGCTGAGATGTATCGATGGTCTGAGCATAGGTGCCGTTGCCACCGTTATTCAATCCAGGAATACGTGTGTCGGTGAATTCTTCAAACCCGTAGGAGACACTACCAGGAGTCGGATGATCGATCCCCGGGAGATCATTCAAGTCCATACCTTCATTTATACGGATCATCGCCGTGTCGCCGTCAGCAGCAAAATCGCGAACCATCAACCCACTCGTAGGATCCAGCAAGCTAACAGGTGTAGTATTCAACTGCACTTGAAACGTGTCAGAGCTGATAACATCGAGGCTACCCAGCCTGGCAGTTCCATTATTCGCGGCCGTTGGTGTAGCTCCCTGCAAAGTCGACGAGACATTGGTCAGACTGAGACTCCCCTGCGGAGTCGCCAAGCCATAAATCACAAAGCCTCGGCCATGGGTATCATTGCTGGGAATGCTGATATTCACTTGCCCCGATCCGTTGACCTTCACGGTCTCTGGTATAACGTTGCCTGGATCAACCGTCGGATCTGACGCATTGCCGGTGAGTTCAACGAGAATCGAGCCCGGTGCGAAATTGGTTTGTACGCCATTGCGGGTTTCGACAAACGCATCGTTGCGGCTGTTGAGGCCAACGATCGCGGAATTCGAGCGTTCGTAAATGTAAATGTTAGAAAATCCATTTGGATTGAAGGCGTCGTCGATCCATCGCTCGTGGAAATTTCCGCGACCATGCGAGTTACGAATCTCGACGAGCTTGGTGATCGTATCGCCATAAAACCCGCCAAGCGCGTCGTCCTTGCCATCGTTGGGGAAATCGCGGTTTTCACCAAACTGCTTTGCGTTCAGATAGACGTTTGCATTGCCCGGTCGCATCAATGTGTAGGCATAGGCAACATTCTTCAAGAATGGAAATCCGCCAGGAATATCATCATGGCTATCAACGAAGGAGACGCCTTGACTACCGTTCTGGATCCCGTCGTCTTGCCAATCTTGGCTGGCCCCTCGGATGCCGTGCCAGTTATTCCCGAGGCCATTCCCCGTCAAGTTGTCTCGTAAGGCAAAGAATAAGGGGAAGTCAAGCGCGTCACGATTGCCACCGACGGTGGTATTGCTTTGCTCAATCGCAAGCGGATTAGGCAAGTCGTGCCGAATGTAGTTCTGTACGGTTCCCTTATTGCCGTCGAAGACTTCACCAAATGAATAGACTGGCTTAATTGTACCATCGAGATTCAATCGCGGATTCGCGCGAAAAACTGCCTGGTCCAGGAAGTTGAGTGCCCAAGTCGGCATGTGCCTCACAGCATCTAGGCGGAAGCCATCAACGCCGATCTCCTGGATCATCCACCGCGCGTTTCGCATGAGCAAACCCGTTGCGTTTTCCAACACAGGATCGCCAGAGAGGGGCGTCAAAGTATTGAAGTCGTACAAGATCACGTTCGTGTTCAGCGCCGGGTCGAATACGCTCGTGCCGCCGAGGTCTTGATCCGTATAGAAACGCGCATTATTCGAATCAGGTTTGTTGTAGGTCGTCCCTGCGGGGATGTTATTTGGATTCCCCTCCTCCACAGGATTACGAATGAAGGTGTAATTCTTTTCCTGCGCAATGTCGTATAAACCGGCGAGGCGGCCTTCGATGGGATTGTTGTCAAAGTTGATGGATGGATTATGAAAGTCGCCGTAAGGGTCTCCAATTTGGGTCATCACGAAGCCAGGATATCCCCCCAACGCCACAAAGGAAGCATCGTTCGAACTTCCAAAGCCGTTGTGATTCCAGATCATATCCGTGTAAACACTCACACTCGCGCGGTGAGCAGTCTTGACGAGTGATTTCAACCCAGCTTCGGTACCGTAAAGCGTCTGGTTCTCCGGTTGGCCGAGGTCAAACCGGTCGAACACATCGTAACCGACCGAAAAAGGTCCGGTGTCGCTCCGTTGTGGAGGCGGCAACCACATAGCACCATAACCAGCGTAAAACAAATCAACCTGACGATTTTCAATGGTGTCCCACTTTGCCTCAAACATTTGCAGAGTTGCAGGAGCGGAAGTGTCCTGGGCAGATGCATTTGTCAGAGCGAACAAAAGCACGCAGAATCCCAACAGCGACAAGCTGGGGAGAAGATTTCGAACTTCGGTAGAGTGCTTTAATCTGTTCATCAGAAGGTATTAGTACGTGCGGTTGAATCCTTGAGTGCGCAGAATCCGTCAGTTGAGGGGTATTAATCCGCGAAAATCTTACCTCCGACGAGGTTTTGGCTCTTGCCAACCGGAGGGAGGGTCAGATGTCAGTGGAAGGTCGATCGTGTTGGAACCGGATTCGATAGTGAAGCTAAGGCCTGAAGTAGTAGGCGAGCGATACCATCTGGGGGTGATGGGTTTTCCTGCTGGGGGAGGACCTCCATCCTTGCCCTCTACTTGAGGGATTTCGTTCGCCACGACCGTCAGCAAGTATTGCCCCGAGGGGATGCCCTCTTCGCGACCCGTCATCACAGTGTAGTGACCTGAGTCATCAATTTGACCGTAAGAAGCTGGTCCAGGATTCTCTGGATTGAATGCCACGGTCCCTCGGGGTAGAGGATTGCCATCGAGTGTCACAGTTCCCGATACGCTCGCATCATAAAGTCCGCCACACCCGGTCAACAGGATCGCGCAAAGAGCGATAGCAATGAGCAATCCTATTGGAGAACTATTCTTTGGCTTCTTCACAGTGATTTCGTCTCCTCGGAAGCCTTCTCTGATTTTGGTGTATCTTCAGATATTGGTTGCTTTGAGTTATCGCTCTTGCGATTTGATGAGGCTTCTTTTTGATCTTCTTCTTTCAATTCTTCACTAATAACATTGTCTCCATTTGAGCTGCTATCGGATGCAGTCTCAGATGGAGCATCACTTGCCGCACCTTCGAGTTTTAAAACAAATACATTTCGTCCCGGCTTGACACCAAACTCCAAACCAGAAGTTTGTTTATCTGCATACTTGAGGGCAGTCAGTCGAGGCCCGGCCAGTGGAGGGCCACCCTCAGCAGACGCAGCCCCTTCGACAGGATCCCCCATGACCATGACCGTAGCTACATAGTCACCAGCCTGAATCTTTGCTGAATCAGGCTTCGTCGGATTACCCAATCCAGTTCGCAAAGAATAGCTGCCATCTGAATGGATCTGACCGATTGCCACCGGACCATCTGGCTGAGGAAAAAAGGTCACCGTTCCGTGGGTTGCCAGCACCCCATCAATCGTGACAGTCCCTTGCACTATTGCATTGCCGGAGGGATTTGTGTTGTCACAACCCGCGCATGCTAGGATCAGATTAATTGAGAGTAGGCGCCAGGTTGTATTCGAGACCGAGTTGTTCATGTTTTGTTACAGTTCGAAAGGAATCCGTTAATTCGACAAAGAGACAACTTCGCCACCGTCGCGAGTTGCCAGGCCTCGGTAAGTTCTTCCATCAATGGACTCTTGGATGAAATGCACCGAACCGTCGGCCATCACAAACTGCGCTCCCCCCGGGTGGAGGCTCTTGAACCCACGCATATCGAACCAGTCGACGTTTTTGATGTCCTCAGGTGAAGTACCCAGACGAAAGAAATTCAGCGGAACTCCAGCGGATGCCCAGCTACCATCAGCAAAGTACGCTGCAGAATGATAGTCTTGGTCTACGACTGATTCACCGACCATGATGGTATTACTCGTACCATCGGTGATGGACTTTAGTTCAACAGGATTGAAATAATTCCCCCTCCATATCAATCCATTGCATTCCACGGTATTGTGACAATCCGGTCCTGAACCGAAACCGGGAAACCCTGTGTATTGACTGGCGTTCACATCCCCCTTGTGATTTCCATCAGTTACAGCTGTATCACCGATGCAACCTTTGTAGCTGGTAGTTGCAGTGAGTCGGTTTGGCCAGTGCCATTGCTGATCACTTGGAACAGCGGAAGCATCCGAAGGACACGTAATAATTGGCAACTGCTTCGTCATCAATTCACTCAAGACAGGTTTGCCCATTCCATTCCCAAAGGGTCCATTGATTCCAAAGCCGCCTTTGTTGTTTGAGTTGATAGTCTCATACATTGCACCCTGTTCAATCTGAGGCAAGATATCCACAATCCAACCTTTACCGTTGTATCCAGGGCCGCCATTGCTTTCAGCCATCTTACCATTTGTTGGACCAATCCACGTGCCGTTGATATCAACGTCCTCCTGCCAACGACTAATGCTCACTGGTAAGTGTTTCGCTGTGTCATTGAAATTGATACAAGCCAAACCAATGTTCTTTAAATTATTCGCGCAGCTCATCCGCCGCGCCGCTTCGCGCGCTGCTTGCACCGCTGGCAACAAGAGTGCCACCAGGACCCCGATGATGGCGATCACCACCAAGAGTTCTACGAGGGTAAAGCCGGTTTGCCTGCGAGAGCGATGTGCATTCATAACGAGTTTCCTTTGGAATTCGTTCAAGAGTCCATTTTTGAAAAGGCTGGCAAACGCCGCCCGCACGCCCTGCCGGGGGAGCAAGGGTGTGCGAGGACGGCGATTGACCAACAAACAAGGATTCAATAGTTGCGAGTTGTGAGTTACGGGTAGCGAGTTGCTCACTCGAATCTCGAAACTCGTGGCTCGTAACTCCTAACTTCTGCGGCCGCGTCCGAGGACGAGACCAAACATTGCCAAGCCAACCAAGGCCATTGAGGTGGGTTCGGGGACCACTCGGATGCTGAAGAACTGATCGCCAGCTAAATTGGCAAAGTTAATGCCACTTAGATTCCCGGTAAAACCACCGTTTCCATCTCCTCCTAGATTTCCTGTGCCCGTGGCGACTCCGTTCATAAGATCCTGTGGTAGACCGGCCAACACCTGATTGGAGTGGAAGTTGTTGTCACCATTGCCATAGACGGCATGGATCTTAATCAAGTCGCCAAAAACGGGACTGCCGATGTCGGAAAGAGCAACAGAAAATTCAAAGCCTGTAGCCACGGCAGCTGCTGCGACTGGATCTGAAGCA
This sequence comes from Bythopirellula polymerisocia, assembly GCF_007860015.1. GTDB lineage: Bacteria > Planctomycetota > Planctomycetia > Pirellulales > Lacipirellulaceae > Bythopirellula > Bythopirellula polymerisocia. The sequence goes on along the minus strand of NZ_SJPS01000003.1, from coordinate 649,159 downwards.
GCTGTACCCCCTGTGACGCCAAGGACATTCGTGTTATTGAAACCGAATTCTAATGGTGAACTTAAATAGGATGTAGTTCCATTGCCATTTCCAAATGCCGAACCGCTCTGGATCCCTGTCCCTGAACCAACAGTCGCGGCACCAAAGTCTCCGGCACAATTGTTGGTGCAGGTGCCGCCTGCGCGATCGACGATGTCAACTTCAAATGCTCCACCACCCCACCGACCGAAAACATGGTAGTCAGCCTCAAAGCCGGCATCGAAAGTCAAACCACCAAAGTTTTGACTTACTCCACCATCGTAATTCGGGAGATTCGACAATACGTTTTCACCACCTGGCTTGGAGTCAATAAAAACAGTTGCTTTATTGAAGTTGGCTCCAACATTGCCAGTCAGCATCACATAAAGTCGGCCACCACTTATCGTGGCGTAACCTGCATCGAGTTCCCCCTCGTTGCTGAATCCGTTCGGGTCCATATTATCGCCGAATTGAGTCTGCAAAGTTTGAACAGCTAGTGCTGAGCCATAGGCCGCATCGCGAGTGCCGTCCACTGTTGGAGCAGCGGATGCAGGTGCGGCCATCGAACAAACAATGGCCAAACAAAGAAGTCGTCTCATTACTCCACCTCCGGGGGTTCTCCCCAAAAAAAGAAAACAATCAACAAGAAAGTTGGGTAGCACGGCATACTCAGTTTTCTGAGCAAGCCGAGAATACGTCACTTCACCGAAATAGTTACACTCTTCCATTGTTCTCACAATCACTGCCAATGGCAACGAATTTTGTCACTCTCATAGGGGAATCTACTTGAAAAGTTAGCGAATGTCTTGCATTAAGTTAATTGATTAGTAGCCGGAAAAAAGGGTCGCCAAGCCCATGCGACCATAATTCTGCCCCGTCCACCTCGTTAGCACTCCAGGCTGCCGATGTTCTTGCTGTAACTGCACCATGCCCTGGCGTTGCAGCCCACGCTTGCCACCCCACCGTCCTGTGACAGCCAAGTAATGGGTTCCGACGTGAATTTCGTCGATCTCGTGAATCTTACTGCCGTGGAAGCTGGCGATGCCGATGCGATCAAAGGCAAAGTTGCCATGCAGCTCCGCATCGACAATCGAGGCTTGTTCGTCCCGCAGCGACTCGGGATTGCGATACACCTCCACGACATCGTGGTTCTCGACGCCAAAGGTGATCTTAACTACGTAAAGGTTTGCCTCGGTGTCTTCGACGCCCAATGTCGGGAAATTGCCCGCCCCATATACGTTGTAGTTAGAGGTGGCACCGTAGAGAGTATCCTCGGCACCATTGCCAATCGAGAGCACACGATTGACGTTGCCATCGGCACGATGCAGCTCAAGACCGTAAAACTCAGCTGAGGAATCAGAGACTTTCGAGACGCGCTGGATAAAGCTGATGTAAACTCGTTTGCCATCGCGCCCGACGAGGCGGACACTATCCTGATCTTCGACCAAGCCCGCTGCATCGAACACGCTGCCAATGGAAGTTGCCAACGTGCGACGGATACGATTTTGCTGTGCCGTCTGCACCGCCCTATTGCCCATCGGGACGATTCCCTTGGATGTCAGGCTTCCAACGGCAACACCATTGGAGTCCGGCCCGGCCTTGCTATCAGCGGCGATACCAAACCAGGGTCCCGCCCAACCATAGCCGCCATTCTGGGCATCGAGTGGACCTGCGGGATAATCAAACCCCTCGTAGGCCAATAAGCCATCTCGCGGGCCGGTGGTTGGTTCCAGGCTGCACACAAAGGCCGCCTTGTCGGCAGGGAATTCCGCCACGGTTGTGGAAACCGGATTCACTCGAGCTGCTTCTGAAGCATTGAGTTCCAACCGCCGCAGAGCCTTGCCCGTGGAGTCCAAGATATCGGCCCTTACCGCACCATTAAAAACATGTAACTCGGCCGCCCCCGATTGTCGGGCCATCAACCCAAACTCGGTACCAGCATCGAAAATATCAAGGTTCCGCGTATGGACTCGAAACCCGTGTGACTGGGCAGGAACGACTGCCGCCATGCGTCCTTCTTCAAGTCGGACTTCATGCGGTGCCTTCACCAGGAATCGGGCTGGGCTCTCGAGCAAGACGGTTGCCCCGTCATTGAACGTGATTTCAGCCAGCCCTTCTATGAGTTCGAGTTCTTGCCCTGCAACAAGCTCCGAGCCGTATCCAATCGGGTGAGTCTCTTCGTGTCGCCATAGACTGTTTTGAGTACCAGTAATTCGCGCAACCACTTGTGCGGAGGCAACCGCGACTTGAGAATCGGTGCTCTTCAGCAGAGAAATCAATCCCAAGGTAGTCGCACTGGAGAACAAGGCGATTCCAAAAAGCGTTGCCGCCACTGCCCACGACGGCAACTTCCGCCAGAAAGAGGCGATTCCACTACGTCCCGTCGAAACGGCAGAACTGCTAGAAAAGTTTGCTAGGTCGTGAGCCGCTGTTGTTATCGAAGCATCCGCCGAAGTCATGTCTTGGTCGGCAAGCGTTATTCCTTCGGCAGTAAGGGAAGCATCCAATTCCAAGTAGTCGATGTACACGGCGCGGGCTGAAGCGTTCTCGGTGAGCAGGTCTTGCAGCCACGGTTCGTCGAGCGCATTAAGCTGGCCATTGCACAAGTCCCCCAGGACTTGCAATAGCCTCTGCTTGTCAGCGTTCGATAGGTCCTTATCACCAATCATGTCAAGCCTTCAGATACCAATGTTCGATTGATGCATTCATACAATACGCGTCGAATCCGATTCAGAGCTTTGTAGACGGTATTTTCTGGTCGGCCCAGTTTTTGGGCGGTTGCCTTAAAGTTAACCTTATCTTCTTCGTAACACTGCTGGACCAGCGAGCGATCCGAAGGTGACAACTTTGATAAACAACGCCTGAGCGCATCGCGGCGGCAATCAAACAGGTCTACTCTCTCTACGGCCTCGGATGCCAACAAATCAAATGCCACTTCGTTGACCTGAAAGCCGACACGCTTGCTTTGGCGGCGGAATCTACGCACTTGATTGTGTGCAATGACCGCCACCCATTTCACGAAATCGGTTCCAAGTTCAAATTTCTCATACTCGCGCCACAAAATAACACAGACTTCCTGAAAAACCTCTTCAGCATGGGCCGTGTTTCCAAGTAGCGTCACTAAATACGCGTACAACCAACGATCATGCTTGGCAAACAACCGCGCAAACGCATCACGCCGGCGGTCAGCCGGGGTCGCTATATTCTCGTTCGTATGATCGAATTCGGGCTGGCTGTCTGGCACGTATACAGTTCCCACTTAGAAAAGTTCGCCTCAGTATATAGGTAAGGCGCCGGGCCGCATTATCTGGTATCGAGAATCAGAAAAAAACTCCCCTCGGTTTTCAGGCATTCTCGCAATATTGTTCGCAACCCTATTTCCTGCAAGGCTTTAGGGCCGATTTCACCGGTTCATCTAAGGAGGTTTTTTTAGCCGCAGCGAGCTTGCGACCGGTATGAAGGAACTGATACCCAGCGAAATTAAGGTGGGATAGGACCCAGCCCCTTGGGAGCTACGAATCTAGCTCCATCCCACCAGCGCTATCCACGAAGAGCACTCGGGGAAGTTCACCGACCATGGTTTCCATTCGACAGTAGAAGTCAGCCTCTTCGCCCTCCGCGGGGGCTTCAAATCCCAGCAGTACGACGGCGGCATTCGCTGAGGTCGATTGGATTACCTGGGGGATATTTTCGGCGACTTGCACGACGGGCTCGACGCGAATCCGTGAAGTGGCAGCCAGTTGTATGATGTGCTCGCGGACTTCATCGACTGCATCTTCATGGGGCACGATTCGTAGAACTCGGATCGTCTTATGCCGCCAATCGGGGTTCTGCTGCAACATATGCGCCAGGAGCATCATCAAGGCGCCATTCTTCATTCCACGCCACCAGACATCGATTGTCCCTTCGGGGATCTCCCACGCCTCGGCCAGCATCGCTTCTCGATCTTCGGCGGCGTGTTGGCCATCGGGAACTTCCTCATCTAATAGCAGTCGCGCACAGATCACGCTGCGCTGTAGCCTGGCCAGCAACCGCAACGTTGCACAGAACGCCTCGGACTTGGTTTCCGTCTTGGGCCAGCCAATGAGGACTGTATTGGGCTTGAGTCCACCGATACCATGACACTGTACAAGCGCTTCGATGCCATCGGAAAGATAGGTACCGACCACCACAGCCGAGAAGGCTTGCAGCTCTTCTTTTTCAATGAACTTGCGTAGAGCGCGTTCGTAGCTATCACGCCGTTCGGCATGGTCTTCAACGTCTCCACAAACTACCTGAGCGAGGGTTAGGACGCCGTGCCCTGAGGTGAGCCATTCGCCATAGATCGCCAGGTGTGGCCGGTTCCAGGCGCTGCTCGACAAGGCGAGCACCACTGGCCGCCAGTTCTTGGGGTGGTAAGCAGTATCTTCGAGCCGCAGTAGTGCCCGTCTGGCGCGCTCGAAGGCAACGCCACCCTGCAGATCTCCCCACCGCGCTTCAATCTCGCGATACTGGATCGAGCCATAAATTGCGGCCATCACCACGATCGAGCTCAATGCCACAGCCCAGTTGATGAGCAACATGACCCCGAGACACCCTATCGCACCCAACAGCGATAGGGACCAGTGGCAATACCGAAATGTCGGGCGATAGCTGGGATTCTTGGTGACTGCTTCGTAGAAGGTGGCCAGGTTCAGCAGACCGTAGGTAATCATGAAAAACATAGTGATAATCGGGGCGATAGCATTGAGATCACCCAAGAGCACACAGCACTGGGCAATCACAAATGTCAGCACTGTGGCCCGCCGTGGTTCGTTCGACTTGCCACTGGCCGCCCCGAAGAAATTAAACCACGGGAAGATCTCGTCGCGGGCAAAGGCCTGCATGATTCGTGGCGCACCCATCATCGAACCCAAGGCACTTGAAAGCGTCGCTGCAAACACACCAGCCGTTATGAGCATAGGCCAGCGGGAGACTGCACGAACAATCAGATTATTGGTTATCAGTTCTTCGTGGGTACTAACCCCCGCCAACAGAAAAGCTTGGGAAAGATAGACAACGGCCGTGACGGCCACCGCAGCCAATGTACCTCGGGGAATTGAGTGTGCCGGGTTCTTCAGATCGCCCGACATATTGGCCCCCGCCATGATGCCTGTGACCGCGGGGAAGAAGAGGGCAAAGATCGTAAAGAAATTCTCTCCCTCGGTATAGTGGGGCAAGAGGTTCTCTTTGAGAACGCTCAAGGAAAAGCTGTTGGCTGTTCCCACATAGAACGAGACCAAGGCAGCCCCCAGCACGGCGAGAATTCCATACTGCACCTTGATCGTCCATCCTGCACCAATGTAGACACATGCAAAGGTTACGATGTTGACAAAGGTCGCAATGGCCAACGATTTTTCCGTGAGTGAAGGAAACGTGCTCACTAGGGCCTCGGTAAATCCGATGACATACATGGCTACCGAGATGGCTTGTGCAAGAAAGAAGACTATGCCAATCGCCCCGCCGAATTCTACCCCGAGGCTACGGCTGATGATGTAGTAAGCACCTCCGCCGCGGACCCGCGTATTAGAGGCGATAGCAGATAGCGAGAGGCTCGTGAGCGTGGTGATTACTTTCGACGCGAGGACAATGGCTATCGCAGAGTAGAATCCTGCTTGTCCGACCACCTGGCCAAACCGCAGGAACATAATGACGCCCAAGATCGTGAGCGTGCACGGGGTGAAAACACCTCCAAACGCCCCGAATTTCTTTTCCTGGCCGTCGGACTCCACTGCCGGCATGTATTATTCCTTGCAAAAGAGTTGATACATCGCGAATGAACAATGCAGATCGTAGCGGCTGATACCCACCGGTTACAATGCTGGTTGGAAAGTTTGTCCGCTCACCCCTGGCACTTCGGGGAGAGGTCAGCGAGAGCTTTCCCGTGGATTCCTCTGGCGGGGCGTTGCCAATGGGCTTCCGGGTTCTCAGATAAAGATTAAGATGAGCTGCTGTCGTTCGTAATCTAAATCACTATTCCAGGAAGCTAACGCCGATGTCGTGGGGAGCTAGCCAATTCAAGAGCCCGGCTTTGTGGGTTTTCCTCCTGGCATTTGTCGCTGCCATCATCGTTGGCGTTCGCACACCACCAACCTGGACGGTCGAACAAACCCCTCTGAAGGTCGAGACCGATGGCCTCGGTAACCAGTTTGTCGTACTCGGTGGTGAACAGGTTGGCGTCGAGACCGATAACCTTGGTAACCAGTTTGTCGTACTCGGTGGTAAACAGGTTGGCGTTGATATGGCTATTCCATTGGCTGATTCACCGCTAACAGTCAAAAAGTTGTTGGCTTTGCATAGAGAAGGAGGCACGCCGAAGTCGGTCCAGCAGTTCGTCTATGAACAACCTCAAGCAGGGGGAGATCAGGAGAAACAATACTTTCAGCAGTTCGCCTATCGGCATTGGGGATTCTGGTCCTTCTTGCCAGCTCTGACGGCAATCGTTCTCTGTTGGATGACAAAGGAGCCAATTTCGTCACTATCAGCGGGAATCGTTGTCGGCGCGATGCTGATTGGCGAGTTTAATGTTTTGGACTCAGTGCTCATTCCCTCGATTGGTACTCCCACGGCAGCCACGATTCTTGTCTTATATCTTTGGCTACTGGGAGGGCTGATGGGAATCTGGGCCACGACAGGCGCCTCGGAGGCATTTGCAGATTACATGGCGGCCCACTTCGTCCGCGGACCTCGCACCGCCAAGCTCGTGGCCTGGATGCTGGGTGTCGTCTTCTTTCAGGGAGGCACGATCAGTGCCGTGCTGGTCGGCACGACAGTCCGCCCGCTTGCTGACGAGGAAAAAGTCTCTCATGAGGAACTTTCGCTTATCGTCGATGCCACCTCGTCGCCGATTGCCATTCTGTTAGCCTTCAATGCCTGGCCAATCTACGTGCAGGCGTTCATGGGTGTCGTGGGAGTCTCCTATCTGGCAACCGAGACGGATCGGGTCGCTTTTTTCTTCCAATCCATTCCCTTGAGCTTCTACGCGATCTTCTCTGTCCTGTTTACTTTTCTGATCGCAATTGAAAAGCATCCTTTCATGCCGAGGAAGCTCAAGGCCGCTCGCCAACGAGCCAGAGAGACAGGTGAACTGAATTCCCCCACCGCCGAGCCCTTGGCAGGAGATGATCCAGGATACAAATTCGTCCCGATTGGTTACCCCCCCCATATCTTGGATTTCGTCTTGCCTTTGATTACCTTGCTGGGGGTCGCGGTGGGTACTTATTACTTCTACGGTTCACCCAAAGTTCTCTGGGCTTTCGGTGCTGCGCTAATGCTTGCGGCTGTGATGGCTTGGCTCAAAGGAATGAATCTCCGCCAGATTATCACGGCCATTTTAGAGGGGCAGAAGGGCGTCATCCTCGGCAGTGTGATCCTGCTTTTGGCAATTACTATTGGCCAACTCTCGCAGGATGTTGGCGGGGGACGCTATCTAGTTTCGCTGTTGGGGGCACTCCAGTGGCATTGGCTGCTGCCCGGCACTGCGTTCTTGATCGCCGTGGTGATTGCCTTCTCCACGGGCACCAGTTGGGCGACTTTTGCAGTGACGTTGCCACTGGTACTTCCTTTGGCGCACGCGGTTTCAATCAACCTGAATCTCGCTCACCCGGAGTTGTTCATGTCAATCTGTTTTGCCGCGTGCCTCAACGGTGGGGTGTTTGGTGACCAATGTTCTCCGATTTCCGACACCACGATTCTCAGCTCGATGTGTACTGGGGCGGATCTGATGGATCACGTTACGACTCAAATCCCTGTCGCTTTGCAAGCCGCCTTCCTGGCAGTAGTTGGCTGGACAGCCTTAGCGTTTTTTGCTGTCTGACGACTTTTACTGGTTTAGTCTCATCGAACAAAGCAGCTCTACTTCACCGAATTACAACGCCTCCCCTGGGAATTCCGGCTCTGGACGGGTAATAATGGGTGCCGACTGTTGCGCCGTCAGTCCCGCCTACGCAGCGGGATAGGGGTTTTTCGCGGCAGCTGAGTCGTTAGTTTGCAAGGGAATGACCATGTCCGTTATCAATTTTCTCCATTTGGGAAACATCCTCTACCTGGTCGCATATTCGATCCGCGATGTCCTCTGGCTCCGGATTCTGATGGTGGCGGCCATGTTTTGCCTCTTGCCGTACTACTACTGTTGTAGTGCGACTCCGTTGTACGAGCCGATCGCTTGGCAGTCGCTCTTCATCACGGTGAACTTGATCCAAATCGCGCTCTTGATCATGGAACGTCGTCCCGTCTTTCTGGGTGAAGAGGAGTTGCGACTCTATCGCACGGTCTTCCGGGGGCTTAAGCCGCGTGAGTTCACCAAGCTATTGTCGATTGCCGAATGGAAGAAAGCGAAGGAAGGCGAAGTCTTGATGCAGCAGGATCAGCCCGTGGCAGCGCTCATGCTCATCGCCAACGGGCGGGGAAGGGTAGAGGTCGATGGTCGGTCCGTGGCCGAAGTGGTCTCGCATCAGTTCGTCGGAGAAATGGGATTTCTCACCGAGCAACTCGCCAGCGCTCGTGTGGTCACGAGCATCCCGACCGAGTATCTCTCCTGGCCTGTTGATAAGTTACGGGTATTGTTCCACAATTCACCCCAACTGCACATGAAAGTGCAGGGGATCCTCGGCGCCGACGTCGTCGACAAACTCCGAAAGGAAGGTCTCATCGCCGCCCATCCATCAAAGGTTATGGAAACGTATCAGAAACGGGGCGGGCGCGGTGATTGAAATCGCGCTCCGCTCATTCAAGCAGAACTCTTCAGTCGCGTCGCGGCTAACGGAATTATGTTAGCCGCAATGCGGAGCGCCAGCGCCGCAGAGCGCGAATTCGAGCCCACTCCATTACTTCGCCAGCCGGAATCCCGAGAATTGCCAACGCGCCTCTGGAGCGAAAAAGTTGCGATAGGTACGGCGGATGTGATTCGATGAAGTCGCGCACGACCCGCCCCGGAGCACGAATTGGTTGCACATGAACTTGCCGTTGTACTCGCCTAAGGCACCTGGGGCGGGTTGGTAACCCGGATAGGCTGTGTACTGACTGGCTGTCCACTCCCAGATGTCGCCGAACATCTGCGCGAGGCGACCATCATCAACGGATCGACTACTAGGGTGAATTGCGTGTCCGGAACAAAGTAGCGTGTCGGCAAAGTTACCTGTAATGCCGACATCTTGAGCGGCCACTTCCCACTCAGCCTCAGTCGGCAGTCGCACGCCGGCCCAGCGGGAAAAAGCATCCGCTTCGAAAAAACTCACATGCGTGACGGGGGCAGCCAAATCGACCGGCCGGGAGCCTGAGAGTGTAAATTCCTGCCACCGGCCATCCTGCTCATACCAATACAATGGATGATGCCAGCCGTTCACTTGCACTTGTTGCCAGCCTTCTGAGAGCCAGAATTCAGGTCGAGAGTAACCCCCCTCGGAGATGAACTCGAGGAATTCACCGCTGGTGACAGGGCGACTAGCCAGAGCATACGGCTCGAGGAAAACACGGTGTTGCGGTCCTTCGTTGTCGTAGGCAAAACCTTCGCCGACATGGCCGATTGTATAGAGTCCTTCCTCAAAATGGATCCACTCGCACTTTGCTGGCGAATCGCTGGCAGAAGGTCGCAACCCAGCGCGGAATCTGGGCCGCAAGGGATTCAACGAGAACATGTGTTTCACGTCCGTGAGTATCAATTCCTGATGCTGCTGTTCGTGGTGCAGCCCCAGCTCAACCACTTTGGCTAATTGCTGATCGGCGTCGATCTGTCCCTCACCAAACCACTTGGTGACCAGTCGGTCCACTTCGTGCCGATAGTCGTAAACCTCTGCAACCGTCGGTCGAGTCAGCATTCCCCGTAACGCACGTGGAAACTGCTCACCAACTGAGTTGTAGTAGGAGTTGAACAAGACTTCGTAGTGTTCGTCGTACGAACGATAATTCGAATCCGTCTTCAACAAAAAAGTTTCGAAGAACCATGTCGTGTGAGCTAGGTGCCAACGCACAGGGCTGGAGTTGGGCATCGACTGAATACAGCAATCCTCAGGACGGAGTGTTTCGCACAGTGTCTCGGTAAACTGGCGGACCGCTGCGAAACGTTCGGCCAGATTAGTGGAGAGGTAAAGGGTTTCAGATTGGTTCGACATCAGTGATGCTCGTGGATTGAGGAAGTAGACCCGCGGGGACAAACCACCTTTCTCCCACTTCAAACAGGATTTGCAAGAGGATCGCCATGCAGGCCGCCGGAATGGCCCCTTGCATGATCAGCCCCATATCGTTGAGGCGGATGCCAGTGAGTATCGGCTGACCATATCCACGCGCCCCCACCAAGGCCCCCAGCGTCGCAAACCCCACATTCAAAATCGCGGCCGTCTTAATTCCAGCCAGAATCGAAGGAGATGCGAGCGGCAATTCAATGTGCAGCAATCTAAACATGGGCGAGAGTCCCAAGGCAGTTGCCGACTCGGCATACTCGGGCGAGATCGAGGTCAACCCGGTTGCCGTGTTTCGCACAATCGGGAGGAGGCTATAGAGGAACAACGCGACTATTGCTGTAGCGGAGCCGGCACCCAGCGTGTCGAGTCCCAAATAAGCCACCGGGGCGATCAAAAGAACCAAGAGCGCCAGGGCAGGAATTGTCTGCACGATGCCTACCACTCCCAGAATCACTTGACCCAATCGAGGACGCTTGGCCGCCAGAATTCCCAGTGGAATAGCCGCAAAGATCGCAGGGATTAGCGACCGACGCACGAGGTCGCAATGCTCAAGTGTTCGCTGCCAGATTTGGCTTGCCACAGACGGGTCTGCAACTTCCACATCCAGCGAGAACTGTTCGCGCAAGAAATCCGCTGCGGCCTGCGGCTCGCGGACGGTACCTGTTTCAACCTCCGCATTGAGATCGAGTATTTCTTCTGCTGTGATCATTCCTTCGAGTCGGGCGATTTGTTTGGGAACATCAGGAAACCGCTTAGCCAAGTCTGAGCGAAACAGCACCACGGCATCATACCGAGGAAAGTAATTGCGGTTGTCTTCCAGCAGCACCAGATCGAGACCTTCGAGTCGGGCATCAGTCGTGTAGACATCCATTACTTCGATGGTCCCCGACTCCAATTGCCGATAGGCGAGGTCATGGTCCAGTCCCGTGACTTCGTCCTGTGGCAGGCCATAGCGCTTGCGGAGATTCTTCCAGCCATCATCGCGATCCAGAAACTCGTTGCTGAAACCCATGCGTAAATCGTCGTGGGCCGCTAGGTCAGAGATCGTCGTCAACTTGTATTGTTCCGCCGTGTCACGCGTGACGGCCAGAGCATAGCTGTTGTTGAACCCCAGCGGTTGGCTGACAAACACTCCTTGTTGCTCGAGGAGCACAGAGAGATCTTCAAATGTTTTCGCATTCTTTCCGGAAAAGATTTCTTCGATAAGGGTGCCGGTATACTCAGGGTACAGGTCGATTTCTCCCCGGCGGAGGGCATCGAAAACGAGCGTGGTCCCTCCTAGTTCGGACAAATGGCTGGCGCGTTGTCCCGTAGAACGGATGAGCTGCGTAAGCATTTCGCCCAAAATGACGGACTCGGTAAACTTTTTCGACCCCACCCGCACCCCAGCCAGCTTCGATCCGCGCGGGAACAGCGCTAGCAGGAGCAAGACGAGGCAGATTATCATTGCACGCTTCATGATAACATAGGGCGTTGGGCTTGAACAAACTTTGCGGCAAAATCATCCACGGGATTCTTAAGTAATTCCTCAAAGGGTCCTTGCTGCACAATTCTACCCGCACGCAGCAGAGTGATGGTATCACCCAGAAAACCTGCTTCCCCAAGGTCGTGCGTGACCAGGACGACAGTTTTGTCTAACTCTCGAAAAATGGCGCGCAAGTCTTGCTGCAACTCGGCGCGGATCATCGGATCGAGATCCCCTAGCGGCTCGTCCAGGAGAAGCACATCGGGATCAAGCATGAGAGCCCGCATCAGACTCACTCGTTGTCGCTGCCCTCCTGAGAGTTGCCGGGGGTACCGATCCAAGAGCCCAGCAGGAAGTTGCGTCAATTCGAGTAAATCTTTGAGCCGCTCGGCGGTTCGTCCCTGCTCCCATCCAAGATAACGGGGCATGATCGCTGCATTGTCACGGGCCGTGAGGTGCGGAAAGAGGCCACCCTCTTGAATCATATAGCCGATCCGCAGGCGCATCTCTGCAAGATTCTCTGCTAGGAGTGGTTCACTGTCAAAAAGCAGAGTGCCCGAGTCAGGTTTCACCAATCCAACCATCATCCTCAGCAAAGTCGATTTCCCACAGCCACTGGTGCCAATCAAGACTTGCGTCTTCCCTGATTGACAATCCAAATCAATCCCATCCACGGCCACGTGCGATCCATAGCGTTTTGTGACGCGTTGGAGATGGATCATGACGAGACCTAGGATTTCAATATCAACGGGAAAGGAAATGGGCCGCGGAAAAAAGCGGATGCGACATAGACCTAAATTGTCAAACCGGAAGCGATAAAAATTGACGAAGTATCTCCAGATTAAAACACCTCGATCCGCGGACATCAGCTAAATCTGCGTTCATCCGTGTTCTATTTCTCGAATCATTCCTCTCCGCCTAATCTAGAAAGGCAAGGTGTAAGACGGCGAATCGACTCTCTTTGTCAGTCCACGATTTACGAAGGGTCAATCCTACTTGAGCAGCTAGTACAGCGAAACCATCAATGGTGTACTTGTGAGAATGCTCCGTAAAAATCGGTTCCCCCTCGGTAAACTGAAAGAGGTGATCAGCAATGGAAACACTCTGCTCTGAGTAGCTGACCAGGGAGAGCTCAACGCGATCTTCCAAATCGGCATAGACTGCCCGATGACCAAACTGATCGAGATCAAAGTTCCCCGCCAAATCACGATTTATTCGATCGAGGAGGTTCTTGTTGAAGTCGGCCGTCACCCCCAGGGAGTCGTTGTATGCCGCCTCGATCACTGAAACGTCTTTCTGCAAGTCGATGCCGATTAGCAATCCACCTCCTCGGCCGCACAGATCAGCGATCTGCTCCAGCATGGCCCGCGCTTCAGGGGGTTCAAAGTTTCCTATCGTTGAGCCCGGAAAAAACACCGCACTGTGGGTAGGTACCCGACGCGATACGGGCAAGGAAAAACTCTCGGTAAAATCTGCGCAGACGGGCAAGATCTCAATCTGCGGATAAACCCGTGAGAGTTGCGCGGCCGTCGAAGCTAGATGTTCGCGCGAGATGTCCACTGGGACATAGGCTACCGGGTCATCGAGTTTATCGAGCAAAGCACGAGTCTTGGTGCTACTGCCACTGCCGTACTCAACCAGCATCACTCCCGGGCCGATCTGGTCAGCCATCTCCTCGGCAAACTCTTTGATGATCTGATCCTCAGAGCGAGTAAGATAATACTCCTCGAGCAAACAGATCTGGTCGAACAGTTGCGAACCCCGTTCATCGTAAAAATACTTGCAGGGCAAGCGTTTCGGCGAAGAACGCAAGCCGGCAAGCACGTCTTCGAGAAACTGTTTGGTTGTGGGTTCGAGATCGAGCAGTGAGGTGGCAGAATCTGAATTGAGCATCACGAGTCCAACTGCTGCAGGTGAATAGGTTCTCTGCTGAAGTAAACCATCTTATCGGTTTGAATCGAAATTGTGCAGTGACAAATTGACGCTAATCAACCACCGCCGTCGCAGAGGTTACTTCAAGTTTCCAGTTCTCGATAGGGGTACCGCGGAGGTCAATATTGCTGCAAATATAGTGCAAACGCTGGGTTGCCGGCCCGTTCGGAGCCGTTTCAAACAGGCTCTGCAGGAAGTAGGGGGGAATCGCCTGATAGTACAACGTGGCACGCACTTCCAATCGCTCATGGTCGATCTCTGCGGGTAGCTTGATGCGGTAAATCACTTCGTCGGAACCACTACCATCGGTATAGCGGGGATCTTTTTTCGCCACGGGGCCCGGATGGGTCGCATGGAGAAATTCACCTCGCAGCGCGGGGTCCGGTCCTTTTGACTTCCATCCGCGCGGAAGCAAGCGATTATCTTTCACGATGTCCGAACCGTGAATGAAGCTCGTGGTGTAACGGTGTTTACCGCTATGTAGCAAAGTTTCGTAAATCTGTACTTGATTTGGCGAGGTGATGACCTCGTGATGATGCTGGCAGATTTGCTCATTGGCGGCAGGATCTTCGGCAAAAAATTCTGACGAGAGCGGTTTGCCGTCTGCGTCAAGTAACACCCCTAGCTCATTCGTGCGACCCGATGACCACACGATTCGCCCATTGCCTTCTGTTGGCTTCTCGATCACTAGCAATTCAATAAAAGCCCGGCGGAAACCGACGCCGCTGGGGAAACGATGCCCCACCTTGTTTTGCACATCGACCGTCGCAATTAGTTTCTTACCTTCGAATTTCGCGTCGACAGTCAGCGTCGCCACATCATTGCGGGCCTGATACAGAAAGTCGTCGATCGCATGGGGGATATCCTGCGTTGAGCCAGTCATGAAATCGTACTTGCGGACCCCCAGCACGTCGTCGAACTGGTTGAACATTTCCAGCAGAAAAACATTCAGCCCGCGGAAATTGTGACGTGCATATCCCTCCTTGCGATGGCGAATCTTGAGCTCTTTTTGCTCGACCAGATTCTCCGCATCTGGGAAAGTATCATCCTGAATTGCCGCAATGCGAGTCTCGATGTTTTCCAGATGCAGGTCCAGATCATCGTTGTGATAGTCGCGTGCCATGTGGCAATCCTGACATGTCTTGGCCTGAGGGTTGTCAGGATTGAATTCGTTCTCATACTCACTGTTGAGCCATTCCAGATAGGTCGCCTGCTCCACATGATGGTTATACTTCTTAAACAGTTGGTTCTGCTCGGCAACTACCAGTTCATTCGGCTCTTCGCCTTCAGCCAGCGGCTTATCGACAATCGGCAGATTCACGACATGGCACGCACCGCACATTTGCGATTGTTTGATGTACGGATTGAATTTTGGCTTGAAGCCCAACGCATGTTCCATTGAGTAAGGAGAGATCTCCTTGTCCTCAAACGGGCCGTGCAATTCGTTGGCGTTGCCGACGTGAATATTGCCAGTGATCGACGTTTCCAAGAAGAACTCCAGGTAGTGCCGATGGTCGTCGGCTGGTTGCTCACGAGGCTGCATTTGATGGCAGATCGTGCAGCTTATGCCATCGCGGGCAAGCGAGCCATAGTGCCAATCCTTTGCGTTTTTGGCTTCAGGATCAGTCGACTTCAGCATCACATGTTCGATGCCAAAATGCCCTGCCGATTTGCCTTGATCGAGCGTGAACTGGTGCTTTCCCATTGCCCCGTGGCAGGTGAGACAGGTTTCGACCAGATTGTCGACGTGCTCCTTGGCCTGTTCAGGATCGTCAGCAAAGTCACTTCGCATTAACTCGATCTCACTCTCGAGCTGGGCATGAAATATTGGATCGCGGCCTGCCAAACCCATCGGCGTCCAGCGCCATTCTCCATAGGGTGAAAGGTGTACTCCCTCCGAACCGTATTCGGCACTCTCGCCGGTAGGAACAAACATCGTCGGCCCAAAGGGCTCCATCAGCCCCGCATGACAACTCATGCATTGATTGGACGTGACAAAGGGCTGCGTGTCTTGTGCTGCTGCCTGTCGGCGAACTACCCAATCGTGTGTCTCGGGCGGGAAATGCAAGACCTGATCACGCTGGCGAGTCGGAATGCTGGGAAACAGTTTGAGGAACTCTTGGCTTAGCGTGGGCTGGCACAGCTCAGGATGCGGCGAGTTGCTACACCTTGGATGTGACGTATCAGCTGCTAACTTCTCCAAGCCGATCAGTAGACCTGCATTGCTTTCGTCCTCCGGCGTCTCGGCACCCACTGGTTCTTCATGGTCAGTCACCTTGCGCCAGGAATCATCGATCCGAAACAGGAGCGGTTCGCCCAGGAATCCTTTGATGTTCCGCAGAGATGCAAATGTGTATTCGTTCGTTGCTCCTTTCGTTTGAGCAGAGGCATGGCAGCGAACGCAGTAAATGCCGAAACCGGAGATCGGGTGATCGAACGGATATTGATGATTGTCTACCACCTGCTGATCCTTGGCAGGATTGCTCCAGAACCAGCCATCATGTGAACTTTGGGAATCTTTCACCATCACGGTCCAGCTTGAGAGGTGCGCAAACAGCTCATCATCGTCCAGCCCCTCGTAGCGGGCGGCTGGTGGTTCGTACTGCTCCTTGATAATCATTGTCCCATCGGGAATTGCATCCTGTTTGCCAGCCAGCAACCAACGCATGATTTCGGGCGAATAATAGATCGACACCGCCGGGTGGGTGCCATAGTACTTTCCATTAAGATACGGACCGGTATCTCGCACGCGCTTATCGTTGACCCAACCGAGTGCTTTGTACTCTCGTTTATTGAGAAAATCGAAAAGCTGCTTTTCGTACTCGGCAACACTTAGGGAGCCGGGCAAGGGCAGGGGACTTAGCTGCCCAAACGAGGCTGGTGGAATGGCGGCTGTCTCCCCTGCTATCAGTCCACTACAAAAAAGCTGCCAGGTGAGAAGAAGGATCCAAAAATGTCGCATCGAAGTACTCTCCAGAGAACAGCAACAGCTGAGCCAGTATGGTTCATGAGCCGCAATATTGAGCCAGTATAATAGCAAACTGACGCCCGAAAGTAGAACAGCTGTCTTGCGGATATTCCTGAGGCTGGAATAATCAGCATCGGTGAACTTCAGAAGATTTGAACAGGAGGACGCGGAGGAAACAGAGTTTCTTGTTCAGAGTCGCCTATCATTTAAGTGCTGGATAGCCACGAAAAACACTTAGAGACACCAAAATTGTTAGGAATTCTAAGCAACGTCAATTCTTCTTCTCCTGTCTTTTTGTGATTCTTATGGCATTCAATAACATTCTCTGTTTTCTCCGCGTCCTCTTGTTCAATATCTTTCATCCATATCGTGCAATCTAAAATCACTTGTAGCAGACAGGAATCTCGGACTTTGACTCATGGGCATGACACGATTTCAGGCGATCTTGTTGGCGAGTTTTTCGGTGCTCTCTACCAGTTGCTGGCACTGCCGAATCGATGTCGATTGTTACGAACGACTCAGCAGCAGAATCACCTGATCTCCGGATTATCGCAGTGTCGAAAGAAGTATTTGAACGTTCTTTCTATCGGAGAATTCTTTGACAATATGAACCAAACCGCCCCGTTGTTACCTTGCTGAACTCAGCCCTCTAACGACATGGTAACGCGGCCAAGAGAAAAATCCTGAGCCCAGATACTGTACATGCGTTCATTTTTTGCTATAATGGCGTCATGGCAACCATTCTTCACTCACACTGAGGACCCGACCATGTACGTTATCTCTTCAGACTCTTCACAAATGGCCAACTCAGACTACTGTTCCATAGCTGAGATTCTCCCCGCGGTACTTGCAAGCTATGGAATTGACTCAGAAGAGGAGCCCCAAAACTCCTTCGCCCCCTTGGGCTGTCTGCAGGGAGCATGCTACTCGGCACTCGTTACCCAATGAGGCTTTCAGATGCCAGAGTACCCTCCAGACAATGAAATGGAGTGCGAGAAGGAACCTTCCACTCAGGAGCGCACACAGGATGAGTTGCAGGCTCGATACGTCGAGTAGCAACGGCGCATGCGGTGCCACGGCTGTGGTCTCATATCTGATTGCCTCTCCTATTGCGTAGCAGGAGCAAACGACACTGGTGGGTACTATAGCGCATCATGCGCAAATGACTTGCCATCGTTTCGAACCGACAGTCGGCGAAACACTTCTGCGTCGACCGAGTAACTGATCGTCTGGACAGAGCAGTCGCAGAGTACCCCGATCATAGTTCCAGGGTGTGGACCACCAAACTGATAGTTAGCCGGATAGAGGTTCGAGTGACTCAGGTGCTCTGAATCGAAGTCAAGCGCCGGCGGCACCACGCCCCAACGGACCACGTCGTCAGAAAATCCCCCTACATAACCATCGTTGTCGCTAGGTTGGCATTCGGTGGTCACAAACCGTGAGTTCAACCGCTTTTCGGCAACAAGCAGTGTGTTGCTCATGCCATCGTCCACCGACTCGGGTGCGAAAATCCCATGACGCTTGTAGGCGAACATGCCGTCCTCGCCCATACCCAGTCGCGCGCCTGTCTTACTGCCACCCTCTGTTGATGTGCCCGCGTTGCCAGCGTAATCGTTCATCGCCCGAGGTCTTTGATGGCTTTGCCAAATCCCGCCCGACAATGCCACCGGCGGCCGCCGCGAAGGACAAAAGTACGTTGAGATCGGCGTCCCTGCCACCAAGTCATCGTCTGGATGCTCATACATCGCTTGCTTTTCAATGAAGGGCAACAATTGGTACGCCCAAGACCAGTCTTGGTCTTTGTAGCCGACAATTTCGCCATTTTTCTTCCGTCGCGGCCATCCATGACTGGCGCCACCGGTCGGAAAAGTTTTATGCACAAGCAAAAAATTGTGCATCCCCACACCAATCTGCTTCAGATTGTTCATGCAATGAGTCCGTCGCGCGGCTTCACGACTTGCCTGCACTGCAGGTAACAATAGGGCAACCAATACACCGATGATCGCAATCACTACCAGCAGTTCGACCAAAGTAAAACCACGATTGATAGATCGTCGTCTCAAAGGGCATTCCCCGCATTGTTCTCGAACATCGGCTCATGTCCAGGCGGGAAACTAGCCCTGCGAAATTCGGCGTCTGGCATTCGAAGGATTGATCCCATTGCGGTCAAAACCCACCTTTTTCCTTCACCGTCTTGACCGCTCGATATTTGTTCGTAAGCCAGCACAGGCGTTGACTTGGCCCACGTCAAATCCGCTGTTGGATCAAGCCCGTAACAAATCACAAATGGTTGACCTGTGCTCGAAGTTAGCAGCTTCTCTGGAGTATCTTCCTTCGAGTTTTCAGCGGCCAACAACGGCAACAATTCTTTCTCGCCGCTTGGCACGCGGCCGAAGCGGTCGACAAAACTATTGTAAGCCGCATTGATTTTCATCAGCCGCAGCTGCGACTCAGGGAGGTCCGTCTCGACGATGATTGGCCGACGATCACAACCGGAGATTAACCCACCCAGACAACAGCATGAAAACAGACACAACAGTATGTGGCGAACCATGAATGCTGACTCGATGCCTAGCACAAGGCGAGCGGGGATCTCCTTCTAAAGCCTGCCAACCCGAGGGTCGCCATCGCAGCCAGGATTAATGCATTCGGCTCAGGTACAGCGGCCAAGGCCCCCAAAGGGGTTCCCCCTACGTTTAGTAAACCATTGCCAGTGAATAAGGGACTCTTGAAAGTGGCGGAAGAAGCGAGGCTGCCCCAAAGGCCGTTAGCTTGAGCGGCACCATTTAAGAACAAACTGCCGACAATGTCCGATCCACCAAAATTAAGATCGAGGATGCCGCCTGTTGAGATGCGGACTGCCGAGCTATCGGCCAAAAAAGCGTTGTTCATACTCAGGATACCAGCCTCCACGCTCGTATCACCGGTGTAGGTATTGGCACCGGTGAGCAACCATTTTCCGGTACCCTTCTTAGTAATGCCCACGATGCCACCTGCGGCCGAGTTACTTATCACTGAGGCAATGGTATTGTTTCCTGAGTTGAGACCGTCAAGTGTCAGTGTTCTTGGTGTCGTACCAAACACGATTGTTGTGTTTGGTTTGAATGTGGTTGCAATTCCATTGCTCAATGTAATCTGTTTGCCATCATCGCTGACGCCCGTGACCACGGTGCCTGCTGGAATACAGTTAGAACCGTCAGGGTTACATTGAGGATCAATGACAATTCCACCAGGACTTGGGTCGCTGACTGGCATGCCGGCTACAATGTCAGTTACCTCTACAACACCAAGAATAGAAGTTGGAAAGGTGCTAATCAGCGAGCCTGTACGGCTCGCCGCATCGGCACGGCCCAACGCACCAGTATTCGAGAAAACGACGGCCCCGGTACCTGAGGCATTAATCGTCGCACCTCCGGTGCCGATAGTAAACAAGCGATCGGTTGTATCACCATTTCCGACATATTTAAGTGTCGAACCTTGAATGAGTAGATTGGACGCGACGTTTGAAGCCGAGCCAATGCTACTCGGGGAGTTTCCATTTGCAAGATGGTCTACCACCAAGGTCGGAGAGACAAAACGATCGTAAAAGACCGCCTTGGCGACGTTTGTACTATCGGTATCTGCAGCAGCCTGTTCTTGGCGAGTTGAAGAGTATTTTGTGAGGATGGTGGTCGAACCTGTGAAGGTATTGTCGCCAAGCAGTTGAACGGTGCCGCCGTTTTTGACGATGAGGGAGTTCCCGCCCGATAATTGAGCGTTTGGCAAGGTGAGAGTCCCGACTCCTCCACCGAGCTTATAGGTGTTCCCTGCGGGAGTAATCGTCCCGGTATAGCTTATGCCCGTTTCTGGCGCTGCTACACTCATTTTAGATGCAAAGACGGCCAGGTCACCTGCGGTAAAGTTAAGAGCAGTGCTTGTGTCCGTGGAAGCCAGCATCAGGCCACCTGTGCTTGTAGGGTCGATCTTACCTAAGAATGTCGCGTTCGTCCCCAGATTTTGACCAACCGGATGTGAGTCAACACCGACCGCCCCACCGAGGGACAAGATCAAGCCCGCTCCCGTATTCAATGAGCCGTTATCAGCGTAGTGCATATTTCCCATCTTAATCAGTGTGCGGGAAGTATGCTGATTGCCTCCTGCAGCCACATCAATCTTCAGTACTCCAGTCCCTGATTTTTCTATCGCCCGAAATTGGCCGGAATCTAGTGGGTCATCGCGGATCAAGCCTGTTACCATAGTACTGCCAGTCCCATCGAAAACAAAAACTCTATCCGATTGTTCATCGTCATTCCAAATATCTAACCTGCCAGTAAGCGTAAGTGTCTTGCCGGCGTCGAGCAAGTTGACAAAACTTTTATTGTTTTGTTGGGTGATAGCTCCCGTAAGTGTCAGATTTTGACTTCCCTTGAAGGTAGTATTGTGCTGAACGACTATGTCATTTGCGAGCGTACGATCACCATTAACAGGAATGATATTAAAGCCATATTGGTTGTTCGGCCCCTGTTGTGCCAACGAACCAGTCCCCAAGGCTGCATCATCGGCCAGTTCGAGATTAACTCGACGCAGCGTCACACCGCCGCTATGAGTGTTGGCACTATTGAGCCGAACCGTATTGAGGGGCATCACTACCGCACTTACGCCCGGACCGACCCAAAGCCTTGTACTTACAGCACCATCGTCGATCACACCGTTTACGATGAGGGTACCTTGGGCATATTCATGCGTATTCAGCCCGAAAGCGCCCCCCATTCCATCAAACTGATTTACGAGATTGATATCTCCATTGATCGTGGTCGTAATGCCAGAGTTAGTATTACTGATTGACGAGAGAATTCCACCGTCTTCGGGCGTGTCGTTCTGGAAGGATATGTTCCCAGCAATCGTCAAATTAGCCCCTCCTCCAACCTGGAGTTGCTCGCCCACGATATGCACATTGGAGCTAATGCGATTGATCGTGCCCACTGCACCTTTCGTAGTGATGATGGGGGCACCACTATTGAGTCCGAGCGAGTCTAAGCCGTAGTTGTCCTTCCAGATTTGAAGATCAGCCCCGTCGACAAAGAAATCACCATTAGCATCACCGAAAAATTTATTCAACACATTCGTTCCGTAGTTGCGCTGCCAAATCAAAAAGTCGGCTCCATCGACGGTTTTGTTGTTATTGAAATCGGCGTCTGCCAAATCCGGCGAAAAGCCATTGTGGAACCGCAGCGTAGCTCCGGAACTCACTAAATCCGTGGTCACCGAGCCGGCAGTACCACCTATGTTGAGCCCTGCGATTGTCACGTCGTTGCCGGTGGTACCGATGTCAATTGTCAGATTGCTGCCGAGCCCGACGGAGAGATTAGCGACATGTTGCGGGTCGTTGGGGAAGTTTGCCATGTCCCAATTGCCATTTTGCTGCCAGTTCTGTGCACCGGTAGAGCCATTCCACAGAAACTCAGTAAGCTGCGCTTCAGCAGGCGAGATCCATGCAGAAAGCAACATACTAACAGCAAAAAGTGAAACTACTTTAAATCTGAACATTTCCCCTACTCCGTAAATAAACATTGATTGAAAGGTCTACTGAATTACTGATGAATGAAATCGCGAACGCCCTTTGAAGCAATGTTGGCTATAGGATTTCACGATGTGCTGCAGTTGGTTCGTTGCTATCTTAACGCCATTCCTGAAAAGATTTCGGGACTTCCCGAAATCGCTGCCCCATAATATGCGAGTGAACATCAATACTAAAAAAGTGTGTCGTTAAGACTAGAAATTCCAAATAATTCAGGAAAACCCCTTTGTGGAAAGTCCACAAAGGGGTAGTTCCTAATCTTTACCTTACAAAGGGCTTCTAGCCTCTGTTCCTACGACGGATCAACAAGCCAACTACGCTCAACCCGGCGAGGGCAAGTGTGGTTGGCTCTGGCACACATCGAACCGCAAAGCCATCGATTCTGCCTCGATCACTTGTGCCTCCTGTGGATCGCAGGTTCGGATCGCGGAAGCCCACAATGACCTCCCCGGCGCCGTTGGCTACTTGGGTGCCGTCTAGAAGGATCCGGAAGCGAGTGTCACCATCTTTCACCCCAGGGGTACCATAGGCATCGGCGGTGGAGTGTGCAAGCCAGTCGGCCGTTCCCGCAAGTATAGCAGCGTCAATCACGGGCGTGTCGATTGGCGTACTCCATGTCGCACCCAAATCAAGACTGGTGGAGACGGTATCTTTTGTCCCCCCCTGAATCGACCACATACCGACTTGGTATTCTTTGCCTGGTTGCAAGCCACCGATTCGCGTGTAGCCGTCAGGGCTCCCGTTCGGAGAGTAATCACTTCGATAGAAGTAGAGGTTTCCGTTATACGCGCGATCGGAGCCTCCACCCGGATTACCAACCACATCAAGCCAACGGAACCCGGGGCCAAAGGTTGCAGTGTCCCCGTCTGTGGCATAGGCATTGATATTGGTCGTACCAGCCGCGTCAGCAAACGTGTTGTTCACAGCGTTGGGGCCGAGCGGCGTAGGAACAAAAATATTGTTAATTGGGTCTGAGGCAGAGTAATGTTCATAGACCGAGACATCGGTGTAATTGGTAAACGTGTCAAAAAGACCCGCTTGGGTTGATACGGAACTCACAACGAGAGCACCGATTGCGAAGGCTAAGATAATTGCTTTCTTCATTAGATCTTTCTCCAAATCAAGGTGTGTGAGACTGGCCAGTTACGAAGTTGCCAGCCAAAAAAGTACTCAAAAAAGTGATAAGCAAGTATTTGAAATAAGCACCCCTCCCAAGGTTGAACGTTAGCGCTGAAGTACTCTCAAGAAGCAAATACCAACGACTCGAAATAATTAATGAAAAGTTAGTGGCGATAAGATTGCTAATAGCCGCACTTTTCGACGTTGCCCAAAATGCAATGTCTTCTCGCCACCTGATCTTGCAATAAGCTCAAGTGACATAACCCATCCTAACCACCAAGGACTTTCCGTAAATCAGGAGTTTTTGCAATATAGTTCCTATTTAACGCAGTGCGTCCAAAGGCCCAATTTAGGCAATGCGATATTGCGAACATCGCTCTCTCAACAAGCAAAAAAACAATAACTATAGAACTGCATAGGTACCGATGAAAAGCATGGTGGCTTCAAACAAGCAGCTAAGCGGACAATTAAATGCCCCTGGTCCGATTGTAACCGGGGAGTGCAATTCCAACTAACAAATCGATGGATTTTGCGGAAATCCTGACTCCCGAATGAGGCAATTGCAGCCGGAAAGAGAAATCAGAATTCGATTTCGAGATGGACGACCAGAATTCCCTCGAGGCAAGAGAATATGCCTTTGCTTAGCTTCACGATGACTTAGACACGCGCCGGTACTCGCGAGGGCTCATGCCAAAGTCCTGCTGGAACGTCATTGCAAGTTGCTTTGCCGACGAAAAACCACTGCTCTGGGCAATCTTATAGATCTTCGTTTTTGGCTCTTCGACTAGAAGGCGTTTTGCACGAGCCAGTCGTTGGCGGCGCAAGTATTGATAGGGAGTTTCACCTAATGCATCACGAAAGGCATATTCTAGCCATCGACGAGAGACACTAGCCTGCCGGGTGATATCGTCGATCGAGAATAACGGTTGATGCAAATGTTCGTGCATGTACTCAAGTGCATCGCGCAGACGAGAATCTGATACGGCAAAGGTTCTGGTGGAGTCTCTCTCAACGATTTCCAGTGGGGGAATAGGAAGGAGTTCGCCCTGTACTTCCAAGCCTTGCATCAGATGGTCTAGGATCTCTGCAGAGCGGTATCCTTGCAGAAAATTGTTTCGTGCCACACTGGTTAAAGTAGGCCTGACATGACCGCAAACCAAGTCTTCGTTTCCTGTTCCTAAGATGGCCACCTCTTCGGGGACGCGTAGCCCTGAATTAAGACAGGCGTCTAGAACTTGTCGGGCTCGATAGTCGGAAACGGCGAACAGACCGAGTGGCTTGGGCAATTCATCCAGCCATTTTGCCAGTTCGTGATTCTGCGTAATCCAATCACCGGTCTGATGGAAATAAGTGGGATGTGACAAAAACTCTTGAGAGTGGAAATCGACGGAATTGAGTTTCTCCTCGAAGCCTGCTTGTCGTTGTCGAGAATATTCAACGTCCTTGAGACCACAGTAGGCAAACGAGCGAAACCCCTTACTGATTAGGTGATCGGCAGCAAGGACTCCCATCGCATGGTTGTCGATGATACAACTCGTAACGGGCAAGTGCGGCAAAGCGCTCGAGATATTGACAACTGGGACCTTCGAAGCTTTAGCACAAGCGGCTTCTTCCTCGGTGTTGATGGCTGCGAGAATACCATCGCCCGGCCAATTAACCAGGTCGAGGATACTCATCCCATGCGACTCCAAGGCAGTGATGTAACACCAGCTGAGCTGCTTTTCGCTGACATAGCTGAGTACGCCTTCGATCAAAAGTTCAAGGTGCCCGCCACGCGGGAAAGCCAGAGCGATGTCTTGAGGTTGGGTCATTGAGAAAAGCCGCTTTTAGAATGGGAATAGCTTTGATTAAAACTACAAAAGATGATAAGATTCAAGGTTGGATTGCGTCTTTTGGATTCATTATTGCAAAAACAGACACTGGGGTGCAATCCGCTTGTCTTGTACGATGATTGAGAGGCGGTTGCAAGAGCCTTTTCAAAAATGTTTTCTCTTTTCATTGGAGTGTATTCGCATGAGCATATTCTCACGTCGAGATTCGATTCGTGTGTATCGAGGTTTTACATTGGTCGAACTACTGGTGGTGATTGCCATCATCGGAGTTTTGGTAGCGTTGTTGCTGCCCGCGATCCAAGCGGCACGTGAAGCGGCACGGAACTCTCAGTGTAAGAACAGTCTCCGGCAGATTGCCATCGGCATGTTGAACTATGAGAGCACCCATAAGGAGTTTCCATCCGGTGGTTGGGGGTTCAAATGGATGGGGGTGCCCGATCGCGGCGTGGGACCTGGCCAGCCTGGGGGATGGCTCTACCAGGTCGCTCCACTACTAGAACAAGGCAACGTTACCCTGCTTGGGGCAGGACTCAAAGGAAGCGCACTTAAGGCTGCATTGGCCCAGCAACGGGCGGTCGTTGTTCCCCTGTTCTATTGTCCGAGCCGAAGGGCAGCCGTCGCATTGCCTGCAATCGAACCATCCGTCAATTCGGACTTGCCGGATGTGGATGCAAAGACCGACTATGCTGCCAACGGGGGGCCAGCGAGCGTGGAAACACAACCCGGTCCTCTCGCAAACGCAGATTTTAACGACTGCTATGAAGGCTATCCTGACTGCGGTTCGGTAACTGGCGATTGGACCTCTCAGGCAACAATCGACAATACTTTTAGGGGAATTGTAACCCTTCGGACCGGTGCAAAGTTAAGGCAAGTTACCGATGGTACAGCGAATACGATTATGGCCGGTGAGAAATGGCAAGCTCCTAAATTCTACAATACTACGACTCTTTTAGATCCAAGTAAAAAGGGAAGTGACAATCCTGGCGACAACAATTCTTGTTGGGAAGGCTATGACTGGGATACGGTGCGTTTTCCTAGTGGCAGCAGGGACCCCGTTACCGGAGATACATCGGGTGAATTACCACTCCGAGATTCAGACAACATAGGGAGTCACTGGAAGCCGATGGGGAGTGCTCACCCTAGTGCCTTGAATGTTGCCTACGTTGATGGATCCGTGCATGGAATTGTCTATGATATTGATGCACAGACTTGGGGCAATTTGTCGGCTCGAGACGATGGTAGAATCGAATAACTTCTTTTTGTTGTCGAAATACTGTGTTACCTAAACAGTTAGTTAGGCTTTATGTTTGTTGCAATGTGTCAAGACTCCTCACGCATTGGATTAACCCTTGTCAGCTTTGTGCAATAGATATCTATTGATTCTCCTACTGGTTGCTCCTTTGCTTTCATGTGGAGACACAGGAGCGATCAAGAAACCCGACATCGACCCCGAGGCTTCTTCAGCTAAAGCCTTTGAATTGTTCGACAAGAATTCAGATAATCTGCTTACAGACGAAGAACTCAAGCTCGCGCCTGGATTGGCTGAAGGTAAATCACGCGCTGATACTGATTCAAACGGGGCCCTATCTGCTGAAGAACTATCGACAAGAATCCAAACCTGGAATGAGTCGATAGAGAGACTCGTATGTCCGGAACTGGAGGTGCGATTTAATGGACGAATCGTACCAAATGCCATAGTTACTTTTGAGCCAGAGCCTTTCCTGACTGATTGGTTGGAAACAAAACAAACTAGAACAGACGATGTTGGGAGGTGCTCCCCGAAAATCTCTCGTGAGCTTCCCGGGATGAACATGGGATATTATCGAGTGAAAGTTTCTTTAGAAGTCGGTGGGAAAGAGAGGATACCCAAGGAATACAATGAACAATCTCAACTTGGAGTCGAATTCTGTACTGACCGGCCGATCGAAGAGAATTATCTTATCGAAATCGAACTTGGAAAAAGCAAGCGGCGGCGTTGAGCTTCGTAAAGCTGCCAATCGCTAGGTTTCTCAGACGACAAGTATCTCTGGCGAAATAGAGGACCGGTCCTTTGGCAGGCGAGACGACGGCAAACTGCAATGACAAATGGCTCTTCAGCGCAACTTTCGTACTTCGTCATTTTCTGTGCCATTGCTGGTCTCGATC
The DNA here is from genome assembly GCF_007860015.1 of Bythopirellula polymerisocia. Lineage (GTDB taxonomy): Bacteria > Planctomycetota > Planctomycetia > Pirellulales > Lacipirellulaceae > Bythopirellula > Bythopirellula polymerisocia. The sequence goes on along the minus strand of NZ_SJPS01000003.1, from coordinate 621,927 downwards.
TTGATTAGCTCAAAGCGGGGTTCACAATCGTCGAAGGTAATATCCTTCGTCCCTGTACCGCTGGCCTGCACGAGTAGGCGTGATTTAGGTGTCTTGAATTCTACCCGTTCGAAGCTCACTTGGTCCGCGTCAAGCAGCAGGATCTCAGGCTCTTTTGCTTGAAATTGCGAGTTCCTTATCTTGACTTTGGCAACGTCGGCAAGATTAATTAACCCGTTGCTCTGGATGTTGCATTGATCCAGTGTTACGTGAGAGGCTGGACTCTCCGGGATGCCCTTTATTTTAATAGCGTCACCTTCACAGCGACCACGGAACTGGCGCAAAGTAATATCGCGGTAAAAAGGAGTCAATTCCGTTAAGGGACGTTCAGGGAGCCGATTGGCAAGTTCCCCTACATACATAGGTGCCCCCAGCATGTCGAAGAAGATCGCATGTTTGGTCGCTGAGAACACAATTCGCTCAGCCAGGAAGTGTTCTCCACCTCCACCACGAGGGCGTCGCGTCTTGAGATAAACGGCATGGAGAACATTTTCGAAGAGACAGTCATGCACATGGATGTTTCGAATTTCCCCTGCGGTTTCGCTCCCACAAGTTATCCCGCCAAACCCTCCTAAGGCGTGGTTGTGACGCATGACGACGTTCTCAACCGCGCGACCAGTACGTAGGCCGTCTAGATTTCGACCTGCCTTCAGGGCAAAACAATCGTCCCCCGTCGAGACACTGCAATATTCGACCAACACGTTGCCGCTCGATTCGATGTTCACGCCATCGCCATTCACAACCCCGCGACTATCCACGGTCACACCGCGAATGATCACGTGATCGCAGTAAATAGGCACAATATTCCACATCGGTCCATTTCGCAGAGTTACTCCTTCAATAAGCACATTTTGGCAATCGATGAGAGTGATAAAATAGGGTCGAAAGTAATGTCGACCTTCGCGGCCATCAAGAATTCGTTCTTCGACGGGAAGGTCTTGGTTTACCATTTTATCAGAGAGCCCTGGGAGCGCTTCCCTTACTGGTCCCGCTGCGGGACCAACGAGAATTCCTTGTCCCGTAACTGCGATGTTTGTCTGTTGGTGGGCGTAGATCAAACCGCCGAGTCCCATGATTTCGAGACCTTCATAGCGGGAGAAAACTACGGGCAAATAGTCTTCAATGCGACTTGAAAAGTGGAGTTCTGCACCTTCGGCCAGATGTAAATTGACGCCAGTTTTCAGGATGATCCTGCCGCTGAGCCATTGGCCTGCAGGAACATTCACGGTGCCACCACCGGCCGCAGCAACTTGATCGATGCAATCTTGAATGACCTTTGTAACAAGTCCTTTCCGGCCGGGCTCGGCACCTTGTTGACTGATGTCAAGTGATCGCGGGTGAAAGTCATGGCGGGTGAGTTGGGGCATCTCAAACGGAGGATTGAGCCTGGCGATTTCACCTGGCATGGCGCCAGGTCCCACGGTTGCGGGCGTCGGCATTGGCATTTCCTGAGAGCCGACCAGGAAAATCTCACTAGCGATCATGGGCCATACAATGAAGACTATCCAGCTCATCAGAATATTCCCTTTTCAACTTGTCGCTTCACGCGTCCTGGATTGGGCGCTGCTTTGAAGAAAGTATGCATTCACCCTAGATTTCAGCAGGAGGATCGACCGATTTACAATGTCATCAATTGCTAAGATAAAAGGGTCTAACACGTAGGCTTCGCATCAATAGTGACCCCACACAGAATAGAAACTCGGCTGGAGGCTCTGGGATTGGCGCCCGGCTTGATGTCGATAACGTACCGCGTCGTGTTCCCATTCGGGAAAGAGTCGACTGCGGCCTGAAAGGACGCGAACTGGCCTCTTTGCTCAGGATTGCCGACGACGAGGTGTACATCCGCGAACAAAGACGGACTGCACAAGAACAGCAAGTGGAGGCTTGCAAGTATGGCTTGGAGGGAACGCATTGAAGAAGTTCGCACTTATCCATTTGAAGAATTCTAAAGGATAATCAATCACCTGCAACGCCAGAGCGAGCTGCTCGAACTGAGCAAGGCAATAATCAAGACACATGAAGCCGGCTCCGGCACGGCAAACGCATTGGTCAAGGCAGGCACGCCGTAATTGGCTTGCCAGTCGGCGAGGTTGCCAATGCCCGGATCTCGTTGCCACACTAGGAAATCTCGACCATCGCGGTCGCCGTCCCCGTCGAAGTCGGCGGAGGGATCGGGGAGGATCTCGGCAATAGGATTCCAACCATCGCTCCCGGCAAGCCAGACTTCCTTGCTGAATGCAGCGGCCTCCAGGTCAGTTAGCTGGTGAGACCAGTTAGCCCGGGCACTCACATCCAGCGGGTTCCCCGCCAGGTCCATACTGTTGTATTCAGCAAAGTAGGAGGTGAGATGGTTATTCCCCGACCAGGTTTGCCAACCGGCGGAGTTGATGATCGAACTCATTTTCGTATCGATAAAGATCGCTCGGGAGTAGGCCTGCCAAGGGCGCCCCAGATAAACGCTCCCATTGGGAGCTGAGCCCATGATCGTGGAATTCTTGAACACGTAGCCGTTGGTTTCGTTGGCCTGCTCGCGCCCTTGGGCGGTGAGATAGCCGGGCGCTTTCGCAAACAGTGTAGAGTTCTCGAAATAGGCTTGTCCCTTGCCGTAGATAAAGTCGACGCTTCCTTCGGCGTAGGAATCGAAAAAATAATGCCTTCCCGATTCGGAGCGGAGTGTATCCTGCCACCCGAGGAAGCGGCAATTGTTGAAGATCGAGCGATCACCCCGCGCGTAGATCGCCAGGGCCTGCCCCGCGTTTTGCCCGGCAGAGTTTTCGAAGGTAAGATTCTCGGCAACAAAGTCCTTGCCCCGGACCACGGTACTCGCGTGAACAGTGGACTCATTTGGCGGTGTGTTGGCAGTTTCGAAGTAAGTGAGCTTCGTGTCGTTGGGCGAGGCGCCCATGCCGCGTAAGGTCACCCTGTCGGGCACGACAAACACGCGCTCGGTATAGATGCCGGGCATAATATCGATGACGTATCGCTCAGCATTCGAAGCGGGAATTGTGCTGATTGCCGTCTGAACCGATGTGAACTGTCCTCCTTGTTCGGGTGTGCCCACGATCAGATGCACATCGGCCAGTAGTTGGCTACTGGCACAAAGCAAGAGAATCAAACTAGCAGGGGTTGTCGCAGGGGAACTCATGGCAAACCAAAAAGCATGGAGGAAAGAAGCTCATTCATGGACGGACAGGATTCAGTGCGATACCAGCACACAGCAACAGGAACAGCGTGAATGAACCCGGTTCGGGCACAGCCAAGCTTGCAGCGAGCGAGCCAATGCCGTAATTCGCCTGCCAATCCGCGAGGTTGCCCACGCTGGGTGTGCGTTGCCAGAAGAGGAAATCGGAACCATCGACATCGCCATCGTTATCGAAGTCGCCGGCAAGTCCTGCCACAACCTCCAGGCCGACGATTGTTTCTCCGTACACCAGTCGAAGGGCATTGCCACCAGTAAGTGTTGGCAGCTGGACGGAATCGAACTCATAGAAAATGCCACCAGAGGCGGTGACGAATTGAAAAAACTGCCCCAAGCTGGGCTGGAAGTCGTCAAGTAGCAAGACATCGAGACTCCCTCCGAGAGTGGCCATCCCATCGATAGTGAGTTGATCAAACTCTCCTGCGCCGGTGCCACCGAGTTCGATCTGCAGGCTGCCGCTGTTGATGGTGAGATCGCCCATGACATGTGTATTGCCGGGACTCTCGCCCGGGGCAATCGTGCCGCCGTTGTTCTCCAAATCGAAGCCGACTATTTCGGCACTGAGCGTGCCGCCGGTGAAATTGAACGTGCCTCCGGCGCCCTTCAGCAGCGCTTTGGTGGACAGCCTGCCGCCTGAGAGATTAACCTCCGCGACAGCGGTCGGGTTGTCTCCGATCATGGTGATGCCATCGCTCAGGCCGTGTGGTGCATCTTCGACTTTGATCCAGCCAGCAGTGATGTCAAGGGTGGCATTGTCACCCGGGTTGGTGGCCAGAAGCAAATTCCCCGCGTGCTGCCCCACGGCATCGACCGTCACAGTTCCTTGATTGATGACGGCGGTGTCGAAACGCGAGGGTTGCCACTGGATGTCCCAGTTCGTGATCTGGGCATAGCGGTTGTTCGTGCCCGCGGAAAAGGTGATCGCCCGCGGAGCCGGCCAAGCGGCGATGTCGTTCAAGTATTCCTCGAGGTTGAGGTATCCGTCGCTGTCGAAGTCGCCGTTGTGATCGTCCATGCCAGGATCCAAATCATGGGCCACTTCCCACTCATCGGGCATGCCATCGCCATCGGTATCAAAGCCTGCAGGGCGCGAGACCGCAGTGCGCTGAGCGAGAATCGTGTTCCACTCAGCGGCTTGCGTTGCACCACTTAGGTCATTGATGACCGAGCCTGTTTGATTTCGGACCGAGTTGACAATTCGCTCATCGATAGGATTTCGGTTTTGCCAGTTTGCTCCGCTGTAATCGAGTACTCTTTGCAGCGCCACATCCGCCGAGTCCGGTTCAGCGACACCATCAATCGCGAACTTGGAATGTGATTTCCAACTCCCTGCAAATGCACTTGATCCAACCGTCACGCCATCGCGTACCGTGTCGCGGTCGCTGTCGTATTTATTGCCACTCTGATAAATATTGGTCGTAAACAGAGGTGTACTCGCGTCTCCACCAGAGAAAATCGTGCTGCCGGCATTGTTTCCCCTGATGTAATAGTTGTTGATGAAATTCGTGTTGCTGGGCTGGTCCGTCCCCGAATAGCCAGCCTTGCTGTTGCTCCAGTTGTAAATGACATTGTTGGTAAAATCGAGGTTGGCGCCTATCGTCAGCGGATGCTGGGAACTCACTTCGCTACCAATTCGCGGCATGCGCGATGCATTGTGCGCATAGAGGTTGTGGTTGTAGGAGAGGTGCGTGTCGTCCACTTCAGTCGCGATAATAGACCCGTAAGAATGGCCTGCGGAGTTCAGCCCTTCGTTAATCTGGGCGTACTGGATTGTGGTCATCTCACCGGCATCGGTCGAAGAGATACCTTCGTCGGTGTACCAGGTTGCAGTAACATGATCCATGATCGAATTCTTCAACTGGAGATCGAACGCGTCGTGGGTGGTGCCATTGGCATTGGTATTTGGCCTGATGGTGATGTTGCGTAGGATGATGTTGTCTCCGGTCCACTTCGTGCCGGTACCCGCAATGGTGATGCCGGGTCCAGGTGCAGTCTGTCCTGCGATGGTGATATTGGCCTTTCCGTAGCGGAGCCTGTCGTTGGCCGTGAGGCCCTCCAGATAGATTGTGCCACCGACGTCAAACACAATCGTGCGGCCATTGGCCGGTGCATTATTGATCCCGTATTGCAAGGAACCGTCGACTGCGCCATTCTTGTCAGCATCAAGCGTGGTCACATGATAGACATCTCCACCGCGGCCACCGGTAGCGTTGGCACCCGGGCCCTGCGCGCCAGAGAACGCTGGAATCTGGGCAAACACATGGCCCATAGAAAAACAGAGAGCGATCAATGAAAAGATACTTACTGTTTTCATACCAGGATCCAGTCTGATAAATAGGCTCGTGGAAGAGGCAGGTGCCAAAAAGAGTGATTTGGACAGAGATGGCAAGTCCCAAAAAAACCCTCTCCTCGACTATTTTACCTGCAGAGTTGAAGGCAAGCCACGAACATATGTTGCAATAGTTAACTCAATTTTCGCAAGATCCGTAGGCGCATCTCACTTGGATGTCAGGTGCAAACCTTGGAGCCGATGCAATAGCGATACTTGTTCTAGAAACAAGAATATTACGCCAGTACGACCGCGCCTTCTGCAAGTAGAACGAGGATGTCTTCTGCTTTAAGATCGTCTTCGAGACCTTGATTTCCGAATGTAGATAGGGCTTCGTCTTGAGCGGACTGCTCAGTCCAAATAAACTGTTCAGGCGATTCGACAGCCGAATTCAGAAACAGAAGTTCTATAGGCTCATCCGCAAAAATAGCCTCGTTGGCATCCGCGTCCCTGATTCCTGGAGAATATATCAATCCAGCCAAGCCCATCAGCTGTGAGCCGGTAGACTCTGATTGAGGTGAAGTTGGCTCGCTTGCAATTGCCAGGCTACTAGTTGAGGCTAATGCGACGGGGATCGTCGAGCCATATTGGAGTTGCCAGATCGCAAGGTCTGCCCCGTTGACTTGACTGTCTCCATTGGCGTCGCCGGTGGAGTTGCTTATTCCAGAGGTTTTCCCGAAGTTGCGTTGCCAAATCAAGAAATCTGACCCGGAAACGAAAGTGTCGTTATTAAAGTCGGCATCTTCTACTACGGTACCGCTCACCCCCGGCGAACCGCCGTTCTGGGCGCTGGCTTTCCAGTTGGCAGGATTGTCGAACGGATCGGCGGGAGATCCAGCAAGCGGATCTTCAGTACCTGCAAGCGATCCGATGTATTCCAAGGAAGGACCACCACCATCGGGCGTGGTCGGCCAACCTGCCATGCTGTTGTCGCTGTAAGCAAAGGATTGGATCACAACGCCAAAGGCATCTTTAAGCGTTACCGTCTCGCCACTATTGCTCAAGCTACCAGAATAGGGATTCGCCTCAACGTTGGTCACCAATGGATATTGGCTCTGGAAGGCGGCCACATTCTGCGCAACCACGATTCGCTCGCCGGCAGCCAGTGTGCCACCGGCAAATGTGTAACCACCGGTAGAAAAATCGGCGAGTTGGACGCCGTTAAGATTGATGGTCGACGTGCCGATGTTCAGCAACTCGATATATTCCAATTCCCCCGATACAGCTGGATTGTACATTAACTCAACAATCCGTAGCGATAAGGGTTCTTCTTTGTTAAAGGTCTTGTCGACCTCGGCACTCCAGTCGTTCGCTGTACCTACTTGGGCCGTGTCGAGCACCCGCGCTCTTACACGAGTCGACTCAGTCAAGCTGATAGAACCGGTGTAGACGATAGCGGAAGAACTAATGGCACCACCCGCGATGCGAGGATCAGTTCCATCCAAGGTGTAGTAGATGGTGCCGCTGCCATTGGGGTTGGTCATCGAGAGATTGAACGACGTGGAGATTGTGCCACCGAATTGATTGAAATCTGGAGCATCCAGATTCACGAGCCAATCGGTCTTACCCACGCCTGACCCGCTGGTGTTGTTGAAAATATCGATAACCGTATCGGTGCGACTTTGGTAGGGGCCATTGGCGAAGAAGAAATGATCGGTCGTATAATTCACGTTGGTCAACCAGGTGTTCTCATTAACACTGGAAACTCGGTTGTCGCCCCAGCGTGCCGTTTCGGCATTCATGGCACCGGAGACTTCGTCGATTCGAGCCTGCCACACGCTCTGTGCGTTGGTTGGAGTCAACACACCATCATTTTGCATGAGTTCTTCGACTCGGTCGGAGAACCGCAGGCGGTACTCCTCACTTGCCATTAAGAAGTGATGAATGCCGGTAGGAGCATCTTGGTGATTGCCAAAATCATTGGCAACCGCGAGCGTGTGATCATAGTCCTGGGTGTAGTTGGCGTTCGCTGATGGTCCATTCTGATCGTTTGGAAACGCGTGCTCTTGATCCCATGAGTGGAAACGCCATTGGCCCTCAGGATCCACGCTATTGAACGAGGCATACCAGTTATTCTTGCCCCAGTCGTAATTGCCGGAGTAGTAGGTGACTATCATGTAGTCAATGAAAGAATCGATGTCGAGGATGTCTGCTACTTGCTGATACTGAGTAGAGTTCGACATGCCGTCGTCCACTTCGTTGAGCAGATTCTGATAGGCATTTTCCGCAGTGATTCCACCGTCGGCTTGAATAAACTTTGGGTGCGTTCCCCCATGGGTCTGGTTTACCCCATCAAAGCCTTTGACGACTAGGAAATCGTCTTTGTTGCCGCCATTGTATTCTTCTGCAAAAGAATCCGTGGGTTTTTCGTGGGCGTTGTAGACTCCCCAATACATCCCATTGATGTAGAGGTGGACCCATCGGCCATGAGGGGCTTGGCCGCCAGAAAGATTAGAGAGGTCGGCAACGACTTGGTCATGGATGAGAGTGGCGTATGGAGCTTGGTAGCTCGTGTTGTTCACAGCAAACGAATAATTGTACTGGGCATCGAGAACGAGGGAGTCGAACGAATTGGCGGCATTCTCTCCGTCGATGGCAGAATTGCCGAACAACGTATCGGATTGGAGTTTGGTATCGTAAGGCTGCATAAATTTGACCTCGAACGACAGTTTGTCGCTTCTCCAGCGAATGGCACTTGAGTGCCCTTGGATTTCTACCGCAGCATCGATCTGGAATTCTTCAGTCAGACCGTCGGTAAAATACTCGAGAGACGCGGCGCGTTCGTCGCTTTTGTCACGCCAACTTGTTGCCTGAGTGTAGATCCCATCGCCATCACCGGAAGTTCCATCTCCGAACAACTCCTCCCAATCCATCACCAACGACATGGTCGGTATTGACTTGAGATCGTTCTTCAGATTCTCCGCCCCTACGGCGTCAACAATACTTTGATTCATTTCCCAATCGGGACCAGCGTAGCCCCAAGAAGAACTCCCCGCAGGCGGAGCATTCTGCCCGAGTACATCGTCGAGGAAGATATAAGTTTGAGTATCCACGTTGGAAGAATAGAATCCCGTTTTAAAAGCTGCAGCTCTTACCGTCACAACACCCGCGTCTGCATAGCTGAGATTGCCCGGATCGATTGTGATTGGCACAGTATACGTTGTACCGTTGGCAAGGGTGGGCATGGAACCATCAGTGGTGTAACGGATGGTCGTTCCAGGCTCGACCGTGGAGATCGTTAATGGGAAAGAAGCGTCGTAAAAGCCCCGGTCGTGGGAAAAGTGCGTGTCTTCGATGATGCCTAGATAGCCTGCGCCGTTTTCCGTCCGAGGAGTTGGCGTGACCATAGATGTGACCGCGACGGCGCCAGTCGCGCGCTTAGCAGTAAGTTCGGCGTGTACTAGGAAGTCGCTAGCGTCGCTGGTGTGATTGGCCGCATAGATGGCCAACACGTTGTTGCCTTCCTCGATCGTGTCGAGCCAGGGAGTGAGATCGACTTCCGCTGGCGAGCCTGTAATCGTGGAATTGCTAAGATTCTGACGGGAATTCAATTCCCAGTCGTTACCAATCTTAAAATCGGTTGCCAGTCGTTCCCGCTGCACTTCCCTGCCATTGAGAAACAGGATGTAGCCGTTGTCTACTCTCAGGTCCAGACTCATCGAGGTGAGTTCGGCCTTGTTAGCTACCGTAAACGGCATGCGGACGTAGGCGCTGACCTCTTCCGAAAGGGAAACGGTACTGTCTTGCCACGGACTACCGTAGCCAAAACCAAGGCCATCGGTGGTGTTCGACCAACCGTCGCCGACCGCCACATAGTTGATCTCGGTCCAGTGGTCGTCGACACTCGCGTTAGGCCCCGTAAACGGTCGGAACTGGGCAGGCGAACCGTCTCCCGTCGCAGCTGTCCCGGCACTGAGCAGTGTTTGAGTCGTAGCCGAACCCACTCCAACGCCCAGCCCGTATGAAATGTCGGGGAATTGTAAAGGGTAAAGGTTGTATTGGTCCTCGATGGTTGCACCGTTGGCACGCACTAACGCCAGATAGCCTGGTTCTTGCGAGAGCTGGAAGTTTGTGTGCAATTCGCTCCCTACCAGGCCGACTTCACCATTGGAACCTGAAGCATAAACCAAAAGGATCTCGCCCGGATCGAGGGTCGTCAGCGACCCGGCTGCGGGGATCTGAAACTTTGTAAGATTGAGTGCGTTATCCGTGAGATACCATCCAGCGATGTTCTCTGCAACGACCCCCGTATTCTTCAGTTCGATCCAGTCGTGGCGATGGCCGGCTGTATCTCGATGGCCATCGTTATTCTCAGTCAAGAATTCGTCGATCACCACCGTTAGCGCAAGCCGTTCTTCCAATTGCTCGAAACCCAACGTCGTCGAAGAGGCGCTCTGGCGTGAAGAGTGTTTTGACCTTGATCGTCCTGAGATGCCAGATAACCAAGCGTTTGCTGACTTGTCTCTAGTTCGCCGGTTTTTGCGATTGTACTTCATATGATTTAGCACTCTCAGGATGTAGATTGACCGTTGGAAGCAGCGAAAGGGCAGTGAGCCGTCAAACTTGGACGGCAACAGAAAAGATGTGTTCCGTGAGTAGTTTCTTATAATCAATGAATTCATTGGCGGCAAGGAAATGCCAATCACTCTTTCTACTAAAAAGAAACTTCGGAGCTGACTTGCGTTAATTAGCCTCGCGCGTGCAAGATGTTGCCCAGATCGCTGCTTTAGAGACCGAATAAATAAACGACCGCTTACACCAAGCTAGGCAGATACGGGCACCCAACACAAAGTAAACGTGCGTTGAATCTTTTTTGTTGGCATAATGGCCTTAACGTTTTTATTTTCTACTCAATCGTACTAACTCGTGTTACCTAGTTTTAATGGATCTTTGCGATCCATGAGGCATGCCGTGCTTGGAATTCAGTCGACGATTCGAAGAGCTTTGATTGGATTGCTATTATGTCTCTCCATGATTATGTTGTCGCGCTCTGCTTCCGCAGTAATCCATGTCATACACATTAGTGTCGATGGATTGCGTGTAGATCTGCTCGAAGCGAACATCAATACTTCGCCTTTAGACCACCCCAAATTCAAACGGTTTGTTGATGAAGGGGCTACTACGTTCAATGCGCGCACCGACTATACCTACACCAATACTTTGCCAAACCACACTTCTATGCTTACCGGTCGGCCAGTCGAGCAGCCCGTCGGGGCTACTAACACAACACACCATGGTTACACTAGCGATGGGACTTTTTCGGATTCGTCAACTTTGCACGACTCAGGCAACCCGAATCTTCCGTATGTCTCTAGTATCTTTGACGTAGTACATGACAACGGACTATCGACTGCCCTATATGCCTCGAAAGACAAGTTTTCCCTTTACGTTCAAAGTTACAGTACGGCTACTGGTGCTCTAGACATCACGGGTCCTGATAATGGTCGTGATAAAATCGGCACCCACCTGATAACAGAGGAATTCGGAATAGTGGACAGTAATTTGGTGAGCTTAATGCACACCAATTATTTGAGCGATATGGCAGCGAATGAATACAACTATTCGTTCCTGCATTACGCTCTGCCAGATAGTATCGGGCACAGTGGGGGATGGGAATCAGAATCCTGGAATAGTTCGGTGGAGCTAATCGATGGCTATCTGGGTGATGTTTTTGATCTGGTCGAAGTCAATCCTATACGTAAGTCATGATACGATCATCATTCTTACTGCTGACCATGGTGGGACGGGAACTGGGCACGGGACTGCAACAACTCGTGCAAATTACACTATTCCTGTACTCGTATGGGGCTCAGGCGTAGCGCCAAGTGCTGACCTCTATGTATTGAATCCTAATTCTCGACTGAATCCTGGCACAGGGCGCCCTAGCTATACCGCCATTGGTCAGCCTATACGGAATGGCGACACCGGTAATTTGGCACTCCAACTTTTAGGGCTAGGACCAGTCGATGGTTCGACAATCAATGCAAGCCAAGACTTGCTAGTTGCCTCAGCTTTTTCCGCGGACTTTGACGCCAACCAAATGGTCGACATGAATGATCTGACTATTTGGAAAGCAGGATATGGTACGACTACCGGAGCCACACTTGCCAATGGTGATGCAACTCTGGATGGCAGCGTCGATGGAAAAGAATTTCTAATCTGGCAGCGTGAGTATGGTTCGAGTTTAGTGATCACGCTGACCGCAGTCCCAGAGCCGGATTGCGTATTTTTAGCTTCTTTAGGTTTTATTTGCATGCTACCACAATTCGTGCATGCGCGGTCAGCCGGATTGAGCAACTGTTTACTTCTCAGGAGCATCTATTTTAATATGATAACAGGTCTTATTCGATGCGTGGTGCACAGTTGGCAGTGGAAAGATCTCTGTCCATGACACGACTAAGAACAATAGCGACGAAGCAGCAGCGAGATTTTACACTAGTGGAACTGCTGGTCGTGATTGCAATCATTGGTATTTTGGTCGCACTCTTGCTACCGGCGATCCAGGCGGCTCGCGAGTCGGCACGCATTATGCGTTGCAAGAACAACCTTCGCCAAATTAGCATGGCAATGCTACATTATGAAACTGCACACAAGAGTTTCCCTGCTGGAGGCTGGAGTTCCGCTTGGATCGGTGATCCCAATGTTGGCACCGGTCCTAGGCAGCCGGGAGGATGGATCTACCAGTCACTCCCATATCTGGAGCAGCAGCCGGTTGCTAGTATCGGCCTGGGCCAGACAGGGGACGACTTGAGATCCTCGCTATCTGAGATAGGCAAGTCGGTGACACCAATGTTTCACTGCCCAAGTCGGCGGCCGGCCCGGTTTTATCCCGCCATGGATTTGGTAGCCTGGAATTTCAAAGCACTCCAGTTGGCTGCCAAGACTGACTACGCTGCCAACGGGGGAAATAATATCCATATAAATCGTGTTTCGTGGCCTTCTCCAGATTTTGAGTTTGTTACTTCGGATTGTTACGAGAAGTATCCCAACTGCAATTGGATGAACAAACAAGCCTGGATGGATAAATACTGGAATGGGATCGTCGGCGACCACAATGGCGTCCAAATGCGTCAGATTACCGACGGTACCTTCAGCACTTTTCTAACCGGCGAAAAATGGCTTTACGAATTGTATTACGATCTTGTGACTGTGGACGCCGCTGCCGATAACGCAGCGAACAAGATGGCCGCTGACAATCCGGGAGACGATGGCTCGATGTACACCGGCTACGATTTTGACAGCGTCCGCGTCTGTAACAACATTTCTCTGCCGAAACGTGACACTGAGTACGATCTTAAGAACGGGCAGCAGGATAAAAAGGGAGCCCTTTTCAAGGAGCGATTTTGCAGCGCTCATACGGCGGGGGTGAACCTTGCGAAATGCGATGGATCGGTAGATACTTGGAACTTTGACGTCGATCCCTTGGTCTGGTCAAGCTTTGGCGCAATTAATGACGGCGAGCTATGACAGCGATCAAGGTAGGTGGCACGAGTGCGTTCAGTCGAGTCACATTGCCTGACTGATAATCAGGAAATTTCGCAACCTCGCGACCGTTGCATAATTCACTTATACGCGCAAAAGATTTTGAGTCCGTCATTTCCTGGGACTCCTAGAAAGGAGATTCTGAAAACACTTCTTCACCATTGCGGGAACAAAGCGCGCGAATCAATTTTTTACTGATCGTGTCGGATAGGAAGTGAACTGAACCGTCACACATGGCGAATTGGGCGCCTCCAGGATGATCGGAGCGGATTCTTTCATTGTGCCAGGCCTGCGGGAGCTTTTCGTCGTTGATGCCGCTGTCTATGTGAGTGACGTTGTTACCAGAGGCCCAGGCTCCGTGGATCGCATCGACATTCCCCTTTTTCTCGTCAGCGCCACGCCCAGTACATTCTGTAAGCCAAGTGGTGTATGACAGACCATCGGTCACGTCCTTGGTTCGAATGGGAGGAGGATCGGTGAGTTTGTCGCTGTCGGGAAAACCTTTGGTTCCGATCAGGATGCCACGCTGCCGTCCATATTTCAAATTATTCGACGGATTCTTGGCATTCTTGTCGGGACCGGAGATGCCTAGATAGTCGAGACAAGCCAATCCCTCTCCCTGAATGGCACCCAGATTAAACAGGTGACCGGACTCCGAACGATGCGACTCAACAAGAGACGTGCTCGGACACAAGTAGAGACTTATGATCTGGCTAGTAGCTGGAAAATTACGTGGATCGGTTAGGGGGAATCGAAAGTCGATTAAGTCGGCGATCGCACGTTGCTCGATTTGTGGCAGTAGCACCGCCGACCAGGCAATAGCATAACTCCCAGGCTCCGATCGAGGTGCCGACCAACGCTGCCCCGCTGGAAATCTGGCATTTGTCGACTCGAAAGCGGCAAGACCGATACCGAGTTGCTTCAAGTTATTTGTGCAACGAGTCCGCCGCGAAGACTCCCGGGCCGCCTGAACGGCTGGGATCAATAGAGCAATGAGGACTCCGATAATTGCGATGACAGTGAGCAACTCCACTAAAGTAAAACCTTGTTGGGGCTGTAGGAGGCTGTTGTGCCCCTTTCTATCTTGCAGGCTGGCTAGAGATCGTTCCTCGCGGTCTGACAAGGAACTCTGCACGTGCACCCTACTAGTTCTTATTCGCGTCTGCATATAAACATTCTTGATCTAGATTTTGATTCATGCCAGCAATTTCGTAGCTCGTCACAAACTCTTTTTGTTATTCTCTTTGAGTCCTCATTGTAACTTCGATGCAGTCTTCCCGCGGCGGGGCTTGTTCATGGGGGTAGTAGAATAGGTCGATAGAAACCGTATCTCGCAAGAAGTTGATCTCTCCCAGTTCTAGGCGGCTCAACTTTAATCCCGTTCTCTCTTGAAGATCGGCCACCAAATCGGCGTGCTTCTCAGGTCGAATCAAATCCACTTTTTCGTAAAGAATCGTCTCCCGTACTTCTCGCTTGAAAAGAGAGATGTTCTCTAGCGCGGCGGACAGACCAATGATGCAAAGATTTGTGATAGCTAACTCGGCATAACTCATCTTCTTGTTCGCAAGCGAATTAATCACGCCCACCCCGATGACCATGAAGAGGTAAGTCATTTCTTTGATCGGGATAGTACTGGTGCGATACCTCAAAATCCCAAAGATGGCGAACAACCCTAAAGCCATTCCCAAACCTAGATCAAATTTCTTAAGTGTAAAGCATATGAAGAAGACCAACGTGTTGATCATGAAGAAGGTGAACAGGTAGTCTTTGCTATTGGTATTCTTGTAGTAAATGAATCGCACGATAATCATCACTACTACAAAATTAACCAAATACCGAAAGAGCAATTTGAATACATCGTCGTCAAAGATCGGGACCTCAAAGAGTTCCATACCCATTTCGCTTTCAGTCAACAACGTGATGTCTGTATTCATGTAGATTTCAGGCAATCTTGCAAATTGCAGTCAATTTAGATTTAAAGAGATTGTATTTCAAATGTGGCTTGAGGAGCACCGTGCCCAGGCAGTATTTACTGAGTCGCATTGGTCGAATGTGTAATCTGCGAAAGTATTCTCGCATGGGCGAGCGGAGATCGTCGAATTCCTGTTTAACTTCTGCGATAATAATATTCGGCATATCTCGCCGCTCGTCGCGATGCCTGAACTCCAGGCCGAGATCGAGTGTAACGCGTTCCGGTTGTTGGCGATTGACCAAAGTGATGCGGGAAAACGAACTTTGCAGTTGGGGAGTCAAGTCGAAACGGGAACCGGTAACCATTTCGATAAAGTCTTTCGATGAAGATGAAAGTGAGTCCTCAAAACCTGCAATTGGAATCCGCTGTTTCTTGGTGCGACCCTTGTTGTTTTTGGCTTTCACCTCTAGAAAACACGCACCTGAAGATTGGTACTGGCGAATTCTGATCTTGCGACGGTTCAGCTTACCATTGTGATGCTGCAGATAGCACTCGTAGTCTGGCGTATCAAAGTACAAAGTGTTGTAAGTTGAAAGGCGAACCGAGTCGACACTCAGCACACGGTAGTAAGTCCCCACAGATTCCAGCAATGTTTGTAGATGCCCGGCGCTCAGGACATACTTCGTATCAATCCGATTCATCAGCGCATGAGAATCCATCTCGCCGAGGCTGATCGGATCCAAGGCTAACAGGACGTCTGGGCTGGAGTCAGGTGTTGACGAGGGCAACGTCTCTCCGTTCATCTTCTTCGGGATTCTTTAAGTGGATCTATGTGGAGTCACTCCTGACTCCCGGTTGTTACTATTCTTGAAGCACCAATGGCTTCCATGCCAATTGAATTACATGTTACAGACCATAAACTATCCGTTTGTTTAGACGTGTAACGCGCTAACTTCGATTGAGGGTCAGAGCAACACACGAGGCTAAGAGTGAAATTAACACCAGCGAAGACGGCTCAGGTACTGCTAAAGCGCTAGTCGAAGCCGGCATGCCATAATTGGCTTGCCAGTCGGCGAGGTCGCCCACGCTGGGGTTCCGTTGCCAGACGAGGAAATCGGCTCCGTCGACGTCACCATCCTGGTCAAAATCGTCTTCAATCACTGCCAGGGTGTAAAGTGCTACGTCGTTGCCATCGCCGGCGTTGTAAGTGATAAATAAGTTCTGCCCGAAGTTGCCAACGAGCGAGCCTTCGCCGAGACCAGCGAATTCACCGGTGCGAGAGCCCGTGATGTCCAGGATATCGAAGATTGAGTCAGGTCCCAATGAAAACCCATTGATGAGCGAGACATCCAGCGCGCCGCCAAGCGTCGTCATGCCGTCGATTACGAGCTGGTCATATGCTCCAGAGCTCGTCCCTCCGATTTCGATTTGCAAGGAGCCACTGTTGATTGTCAGGTCCCCCATAACATGGGTGAATCCAGCACTCGCACCAGGTGAAATCACGCCGCCATCGTTAACCAGATCAAAGCCAACTGTTTCTGCGCTCAGGGTACCGCCGGTGAAGTCGAAGGTGCCACCGTCTCCTTTCAGCAATACCTTGGTGGTAAGCTTGCCGCCGGAGAGATTGAGCCTGGCGGTAGCTGCATTGTCGTCGCCGATCACCGTCATGCCATCGCTCATTCCATGAGGTGCATCTTCCACTTTGATCCAGCCGCTCGTAATGTTAAGCGTAGCGTTGTCTCCAGAATGGGTAGCCAGGAGAAGATTACCCGCGTGTTGTCCAACTGAATCAACTGTCACGGTACCATTGTCAATGATCGCCATGTCATAACTTGATGGCTGCCAAGGATGAACTGATCCAGGATCAGGATTGGCATCCCAATTGAGGATGTGGGCATATCGACCGTCTGTGTTCGCATTGTTGAAGACGATCGCATTAGGTGCTGGCCAGGCTGCGATGTCGTTGAGGTATTCTTCAAGATTTGTATATCCATCGTTGTCGAAATCGCCCGTATCATCGCGTGCATTCGGGTCGAGTCCGTGTTCCAACTCCCAGTAGGTTGGCATCCCGTCTCCTACACCGAAGCCAATGCTGGCTTCGGTGTCCCAATTGACAGCCCGATTGACTTGGGGAGAGTTCTTCAACGCTCGCCACTCCACTCCCTCATTAGGATCGTTGTTCCAAGGGTCGTCGGCCCAAGCCATGATCTTGCCAGTACCTGTGCGGGCCTCATTGATGATCCGCTCATCTGGTGTATCGATCACGTCATCGCGAGTCCACCAATTTGCTCCCACATAGTCAAGCACACGATCAAAGGCATCGCGCGCAGTGTCGGTTGTTCCAACATAAGTAGATACGCCACCGGACCAAAGGGGATTGGAGGCACCGCCTGAGACTGTCGTCCCGTCATCGGGATCATCGTCTCGGTTCGTGTCGAGTAGGTTGCCTTGGCGATATATCCTACTATTACCACTCACGACACTCGTACCACCGTTCACCGTCGTGATCCCTGTGTTTTGGCCTCCGATGGGATCATCGCCACCGTGGCCCGCAAGGTAAAAGTTGCCGACTAGGTTGGCGAGTGTTGGGCTGTTTATGGCACCAGCAGTTCCCATCCAGTTGTAGAAAACGTTGTTGCGAAAATCATAGTAGGCAGCGTTACCCCCGGTCTGAGGTACTCGTGATTTCTGGTGTGCGTAGAGGTTGTGATGGAAACTGATTGCGGCACCCGGGCCGGCCGTCAAAAGTGATCCAAGTGCGTGGCCCGTGAACCTGCCTGCACCTTCGGCATCCCACTGAGGGTAATTCTGGCCTTGAGAAATATTGCTGTATTGGACCGTGATGTCGAACGAATTTTCATTCATTGAGATCGTCTCGTCGGTAGCGTAGAGGGTGCTTACGTGATCGATCATCAGATTCGTCCCCGAGATGTCCATCGCATCGTAAACCGTGGCATCGGGGAAAATCCCAGGGCCGAGACTGCTCGGTTGCGGGGGGGGCTGTTGCGGAAATGGGTTGCCTGGTTTCCACCAATTCCGCATGCCATAGCCAGATGCAACAGTTATATTACGAATGATGTTATTATTCCCTTGAGGCTTGAGGCCTCCTCCCATAAAAATGACGCCTGCACCAGGAGCAGTCTGCCCGGCGAGCGTAACGTTAGAGCCTCCGATGGTGAGTCTCGATTGCGCATCCCAGCCATTGCCGTTGGCATCCCACTCTGGATAGGCCGAGAGTGGCCCACGTCCGAGGTCAAATACACCGCCCACATCGAAGACGATTGTTCGGGGTCCAGCAGGAAAGTTACTATTATTCAATCCGTAACGAATCGTGCCGAAATCGTTTTTTGCCGAATCGTCGAGTGCAGAATTCAGCTTTGTGACGTGATACACGATACCGCCTCGACCACCGACGGCATTTGCTGCTGCTCCGTCAGCTCCGGGGAAAGCCGGTAGCTGCGCCATCGCCAAGGGATACTGAGCCGAAAACAGGATGGATAAGACGAATTGAATCAGCGCAGGTATCGTGCCCGGACACAAGGGACTATTCACGGGTGATAGAGTCAATCTCATTGGATATAGAGGCTCTCAAGATAAGAATTCAATGGGAGATGTTTGCCAAAAAAAAGGTGTTCAGAATGCGGCTAGGTAGATTTGCACCTTAACTTAATGATAGACATCAAGTGGTTTGCGTTGAAGCGGACTGAACTGCAATAGATCACCAAAATCACGCAACTCGAAGTGCCGTATTCCGAGTAGGGTTTGGCAATGCCTTCTTGGATAGTCTTATTCCATTAGAAATTGCACAATCTGCTTTCCACGTAGATCTATTGCAATAATTGTCAAAAGGGGATTGCCGTTGAAAAAGTACCGGATCTCTCGAAACGCTAGAATGCAAAGTGCCGGACATTTTTTGCAAGAAACGCTCGCTGAATGCAAGGTAAATCGGCGTTATTTTATATAAGTCTGTCTAAGTTATGGTATTGGTTTGAATTCAAGCTGACTGCCATCCACTCTTGAAACGGCTTATCTACAAGCTCCCGATTCCGAGCAATGGTGTCTCAATGAAACTCATACAAGCAATCTGCGGGGTAGGGTCGATCATGGTTCTAGTCCTGATCGAAACAACCATTTGTGAGAGAGCCTACGCGGTTACCCCTTCGCGAATTGATTTAGGCATGGACACGGGTCGCAGCGACACTGCGACTCTAGGGTGGGAAGAATGGCAGGTTCCCAATGGAACTGTGGCAGCGAAAATCTTCGGAGAAGTTCAAGTCATGTTGCACCCCGCGGGCGCGGGGGAAGTGATCGAAGGCCAATGGTACAAAGCTGCTTTGGCGACCGGGGCGTCGATGGCGACCGATGGAGTTGCCGTCCAGAGTGAAGAAGGGGAGCCTGCAACCATCGTGCTAGAACTCGATGGTTTGAATCCGGGTCGCCATTCTCTCGTCACCTATCATAACGCTGTGACTGACGGCGCTGTTGGTTCTTACTCCATCTCTATAGATGGTGAAAAGGTGATACAAGGCATAAAGCCAACGTTGCGTGTCCCAGTCAACGAAGATGCGGAGAGCGCCTATCTGGAATTCGAAACCAAACCAGGTCAACCCGTAGTGATTAGAATCTCCGTCGAATCTGGGAGCAAAAACTGTGTGATTCTCAACGGAATCGAGATTGACGGTTCAGATCCTAAGCGCAAGGCGCGAGTACCTACACCCGAAAATGGTGATTGGCACGCTGACGGCGATAACGGTCAGCTTCACCTAACTTGGAAACCGGCGGCATCATCCAAAAAGCACTTGGTATATGTGGCTTCCGATAAAGATGCCGACCGAGCAGCAGAGAAAATTGCAAACGCAGTGGAAAATTCTGAGTTTTTGCTCGGTAGCACAAGTGACAACGGCTACGACTTGACAGTCGACCCCAAAGCCAGTCAGCTAGTCTACTGCTGGCGAGTAGATTCGGTTGATAGTGCTGGCAAAGTGACTCGCGGCGATGTTTGGAATTTCCGGGTTCGCCACCTCGCGTTTCCTGGAGCGGAGGGCTACGGTCGCTTCGCGATTGGCGGTCGTGGTGGCCGTGTGATCAAGGTCAATAATCTTGACGATAGCGGGCCGGGCAGCCTGCGTGCGGCAGTCGAAGCAAAAGGACCTCGGACCGTAGTTCTTGACGTCGGTGGCCGCATTATTCTTCAAGACCGGCTTATCATTCGAGACCCGTATCTAACTCTGGCAGGTCAAAGCGCTCCTGGCAAAGGGATTTGCATCTCGAATTACAACCTGGGGCTGTTGGGGGCAAATGATTGCATCCTGCGATTCTTAAGGGTTCGCCCTGGCGATACGGCGGGCGTTACTTTGGACGGCATGGGAATGGCAAGCTGCGACAACAGCATCGTCGACCATTGTTCGATTAGCTGGACGCAAGACGAGGCATTCAGTTCCCGAGGAGCCAAGGACATTACGTTGCAGCGTACCCTGATTTCTGAAGCTCTGAATGTTGCAGGTCACAAGAAGTACAAAAAAGGGACGCAGCACGGCTACGCGGCCAGCATCGGCGGCGACATCGGCAGTTTTCATCACAATCTGTTGGCACACTGTGCTGGACGCAACTGGAGCCTGGCGGGAGGGCTCGACAAGGCAACTAGGCATGCCGGGCGTCTCGATATCCGCAACAATGTTGTTTACAACTGGAGCCACCGAACGACCGATGGCGGGGCACGCGAGGTCAACTTCGTCAACAACTACTACAAGCCTGGCGCATCGACTAAGGTTTTCCACGTCCTTATGGCTGAGCGTGAGGCCGTACCCAGCTTTGGACCGCAGATGTATTATGTCGATGGTAACGTGATGGAAGGTCGATTCGATGCCAGCCAAGAGTTGGCAGGTGTGTTCGAAAGACATGGCGAGCCGCAAGAGAACTGGATTGTCAAAGAGCCTTTCTTCGAGTCGTACGTGTCAACGAATTCCGCAGAAGAAACATTTGAAGACGTCTTGTCTGATGTAGGTTGTAATCGCCCTGTTCTAGACGATCACGACAAACGGGTGATCGAAGAGACTCGCTCTGGGACGACGACATACGAGGGGAGTGTCACAGGGTATCCGGGTTTGCCAGATTCTCAAGAAGACGTTGGAGGCTGGGAAGACTATCCTGAGACACATCGCTCTGCTGATTGGGACACCGATGGTGATGGGATGCCGAACTGGTGGGAAGAGCGCCAGGGACTCAATCCTAACTCGCCACCCAACGATTTAACGGATTCAAATGGTGACGCGAATGACGATGGTTACACCAATATCGAAGAATACCTCCAGTGGATGGCTACCAACGGCCATAGCGAATAATGATCTTTTCTTATTCTCTTAGGTTGACACGGATATCGCTGCTGGCGATTGCCTGCCTACTGCTTTGTACAACATCGGCGGTTATTGCAACCGAAGAGCCAGAAGCAGACCAACAGGAAGACGTTTACCTTTTTTCCACGTTTCGTGGGAATGGTGAGGATGGTTTGCGCTTCGCCTATAGCTTTGACGGACTAAAGTGGACCAATGTCCCCGGCAAGTTCTTGAAACCGCTCGTCGGCGACAGCAAATTAATGCGCGATCCCAGCCTCCTGTGTGGCCCTGATGGTACTTTCCATCTTGTTTGGACTACCGGCTGGAAAGGTGATCAGGGTTTCGGGCACTCAAGTTCTGCCGACCTTGTCCATTGGGCACCACAGCAATTCGTGCCCGTCATGAAGCATGAACCCACCACCGTTAACGTTTGGGCCCCTGAACTATTTTACGACGAATCTCATAAACAGTTCATCATCTGCTGGGCATCGACAATTCCTGGGCGTTTCCCTGACTACCAGGAAGACCATGACAACAACCACAGGATGTACTACACCACAACCAAAGACTTTAAGTCTTTTTCTCCCACCAAGTTGTTCCTTGATCCTGATTTCAGCGTCATCGACTGTAAAATCGTGAAACACGATAGTGATTACGTGTTGGTTTTGAAGGACAACACTCGCCCCGAACGCAATTTGCGAGTTGCTTTTGGGAAAAGCCCGCACGGACCTTGGGAAGATA
The DNA here is from genome assembly GCF_007860015.1 of Bythopirellula polymerisocia. Lineage (GTDB taxonomy): Bacteria > Planctomycetota > Planctomycetia > Pirellulales > Lacipirellulaceae > Bythopirellula > Bythopirellula polymerisocia. The sequence continues at coordinate 599,893 of NZ_SJPS01000003.1, read as the reverse complement.
TTTCTCCACCTTTCACTCGACAATTCACCGAGGGACCTACGGTTCTCAAAATCGGTGATGAATGGGTCATCTATTACGATGCCTATCAGGATTACAGCTACGGGGCCGTTAAAACTCTCGATTTTAAATCATTCACAAACATCGACTCAGAAGTTGCATTTCCAGAAGGACATAAACATGGTACAGCTATCAAAATCTCACGAGATGAGTTGTCATACTTGATCCGAGTAGGGAGCGAGCAGATTCATGATGTGCGACTACCTGTGGAACCAGCGCTTCCGCAAGTGGAAACGGATAAGCGACTCGCGGCCATCGACGAAGTTGCCCAGAAAGGTCCTTTCCAGCCAAAATGGGATTCTTTAAAGGATTTTAAGACCCCCGATTGGCTCCGTGACGGGAAGTTTGGCATCTTCATCCACTGGGGGCCATATTCAGTCCCGGCATTTGGCAGCGAGTGGTATCCCCGCAACATGTACTCGAAGGGGACCCCCGAGTACGCGCACCATCTCGAAAAGAATGGTCCGCATGCTAAGTTTGGCTACAAAGACTTTATTCCGCTATTCAAAGCCGAACAATTCGATCCTCAAGCGTGGGCCGAGCTATTTCGCGAGGCAGGTGTAAAGTATGTGATCCCCGTAGCCGAGCATCACGATGGGTTTCCGATGTATGATTGTGAGTTCACAGAGTGGTCTGTCGCGAAGAAAGGCCCACAGCGGGACATTCTCAGCGAGCTAGCCCGCGCTATACGTGAGCAGGACATCGTGTTTGGTGCGTCCTCTCACCGTGCCGAGCATTGGTGGTTTTTTGACCAAGGGATGTTGATTGATTCCGACGTCTTGGACGCCAGAAACAGCAGCCTTTATGGGCCTGCGAACAATAAGCGTGTTGCTGAGACACATGCCGAGATGCCGGACAAACAGTTTCTCGATGATTGGCTGTTACGTACCTGTGAAATTGTCGACAAATATCAGCCCGAAGTGATTTACTTTGACTGGTGGATTTGCCAACCCGTGTTTCAGCCATATCTGCAACGGTTTGCCGCATATTACTACAACCGCGGAGCGGAGTGGAACAAACAAGTGGCGATTGATTTCAAGGAATGGGAGGGTCACTCGTTTCCGGAAGGAACAGGTGTATTTGACATTGAGCGTGGCCTGGCCCCGGATATTCGCCCCGACTTTTGGCAAACAGATACGTCCGTCTCCAAGAATTCTTGGGGTTACGTCTCGAACCATGAGTACAAAGAGGTCGATAGCATCATCGACGATCTGATTGATGTTGTCAGCAAAAATGGTGCGTTGCTGCTCAACATTGGCCCGAAAGCCGACGGCACCATTCCTGAGCCTGAGCAGGAGATGCTTCGCAAGATCGGTGACTGGCTCCAAGTGAATGGGGAGGCGATTTATGGAACTCGACCCTGGAAAAAATTTGGTGAGGGGCCTACGCTGGCGGTGGGAGGTTCTTTTGCGGATACTAAGCGACAACCTTTCAGTGGCGAGGATATTCGCTTCACTACCAAGAATGATACTCTGTATGCCATTGCTCTTGCTCGGCCAGGGAATAATTCGCTGCTCGTAAAATCACTTCCCACAACGGCTGGAAAGATCGAGTCAGTTACGCTTTTGGGTTCCGATGCGATGCCGCAGTGGACTCAGAACAAAAGGGGTTTGACCGTAGAACTTCCCGACGATCAGATATCAGAGTATGCCGTTGCCCTAAAAATCACTGGACTGAAGTTAAATCAGCCCGTTGGATCGGAAGAGTGATCCTCACGAGCTCTACGAGGTCTTTCTCATGCAAAAAACTGCTACCACGCTCGGAGTAATCATCGGCAACCGTGATTTCTTTCCTGATCAATTGATCACCGAAGCGCGAGCCGATCTGACTGCTCTTTTTGAGAAATACAATATACGCCTGATCTGGGTGTCGCCAGAAGAAACCAAACTCGGTGGCGTGGAAACCCATGCCGAGGCTCGGCTGTGTGCCGATTTGTTCCGCCGTCATCGCGACGATATCCAGGGAGTGCTGGTTTGCTTGCCCAACTTCGGCGATGAAAAAGGAGTCGCGGATGTGCTCAAGCTGACGAAGCTGAACGTACCCGTGCTGGTGCAGGCTTACCCCGATGACCTGGGACAGCTGGGAGTCGAGCGGCGACGAGACGCATTTTGCGGGAAGATTTCGGTGTGCAATAATCTTGTTCAATCGGGAATTAAGTTTTCGCTAACTACAAAACATGTAACGCACCCAAGTTCAGAAGACTTCAAAAAGGACCTTGCCCGCTTTGTGGGTGCCTGTCGGGTTGTCAATGGGATGCGCGGTGTGCGTCTCGGGGCCGTAGGAGCTCGACCGGGAGCTTTCAATACGGTCCGCTATAGCGAGAAGATCCTGGAGCGACATGGCATTAGCGTGACAACGGTTGATCTCTCGGAGTTTATCGCACAGGTGGCTCAAATCAACGACAACGAAGATGTTGTCGGCTTGAAATTGGACGCGATCAAGGCGTATGCACCTGCTCCAGGCGTTCCCGCCGAAAAATTGCTCCAGATGGCGAAGTTGGGAGTGGTTCTGGAACGGTGGATGGAAGCCAACGCGATCGACGCCACTGCGATTCAGTGTTGGACCTCAGTGCAGCAGAACCTTGGCTGCAACGTCTGCACCTTGATGAGCATGATGAGCGAGAGTTTTCTTCCCAGTGCCTGTGAAGTTGACGTGTTGGGTGTGCTTACGATGTACGCCATGCAACTCGCTGCGAATTCTCCTGCAGCGATTGTCGATTGGAATAACAACTATGGCGACGATGAAGACAAATGCACACTCTTCCACTGCGGCAACTGGGCGAAGAGTTTTCTGCCCGATATCACAATCGCCAATGCGCCCATCTTGGGGAGCACATTGGGAGTCGAAAACACCTACGGCGCATTGGAGGGTCGTACCCCGGCGGGACCGCTTACGTATGGGAGGCTATCCACGGCTGACTGCGAAGGTCGAATTCGGGCCTATGTTGGCGAAGGGGAACTCACGGACGATCCCTTGGATACTTTTGGCACTCGTGCCGTAGCTCATGTGCCCCGATTGCAAGAACTACTGCAACATGTTTGCCGAGAAGGATTCGAACACCATGTGGTGATGACCGGTTCGCATTCGGGAGGCGTCCTGAAAGAGGCCTTCGAGAATTATCTTGGCTGGGAAACTTACGAGCACGGCAAGAACACCGGTTGTTAACTGAATGCTCACTCACTTACGCACTTATATCCGCAAAAAATGACCGACCACGCATTACAACTCAAGTCGATTCAATATCGCCAAAAGCTCTTGCGCTATATTACTGAGGCTGGAGCAGGGCATACAGGAGGAAGCCTCTCATGCGTGGATATTCTCAATGTGCTCTACAACCGGATAATGAATGTCTCGCCGGATAACTTTGACCAGCCCGACCGAGATCGCTATATCCAGAGTAAGGGGCATTCGGTCGAGGCCCTGTACGTTGTGCTGGCCGATCAAGGATTCTATCCGGAAGCGGAGCTAGAAACGCTCTGTCGCTACCAATCGCCTTTCGTCGGACATCCGACTCGCAAGGTTCCTGGGATCGAGATGAATACTGGTGCCCTCGGGCACGGACTACCGATTTGCGTGGGCTTGGCACTTGCAGCTAAACTAGACGGGGCACGCCATCGAATTTTCACTCTGCTGGGAGATGGGGAACTAGCCGAGGGTTCCAACTGGGAAGCCGCGATGAGTGCCGCTCATTACGAGCTCGATAATCTCACCGCGATTCTTGATCACAATACACTGCAAATAACTGGCCATACCCATGACGTATGTAGTAATGAACCGGTCGACGAAAAGTTCGCCAGTTTCGGTTGGTATGTAGTCAGTGTGGATGGTCACGATCTCGCAGCACTCACAGAGGTTCTTAGTGCCAAACCCGCCGCCGGGAAACCGACCATGGTGATTGCCAACACGGTGAAGGGCAGGGGGGTGAGCTTCATGGAAAATGTGGTCAGTTGGCATCACGGCGTTCCCTCTCCAGAGCAATACGAGATAGCCCAGGCCGAATTGACTCAGGCGGAATCGACCCTTTTAGGCCAATTGAATTAAGCGAGTTGTAATGAGTGCCCCCGCTCCTTCCCTATTTTCCCCCGCTGCCCAAGATGTTATTTCGCGACTTGGCCTGAAGAAAGGTCGCGCGAATCTTGAAGAATTCGCGTCGACGCTCCAGGAGCTTGCCGAACAAGATCGTCAGATTCTGGCCGTGACAAGCGATTCGCGGGGTTCCGGAAAACTGGGGCCCTTTGGCAAGGCGCTTCCGCAACAAATCGTTGAAGTTGGCATAGCTGAGCAGAATCTGGTTGGCATCACGGCCGGACTTGCCGCAGGAGAGAAGAAATCTTTTGGCGTTTCTCCCGCCTGTTTCTTAACCGCTCGTGCACTGGAGCAAATCAAGAACGACGTTTGTTATTCCGATGTCCCGGCCACTTTGATTGGGATCAGCGCAGGGGTGAGTTATGGTGCCTTGGGAAGCACACACCACTCCCTGCACGACTTGGCCGCATTGCGGGCAATCGCGAATATCACGATCCTTGTCCCGGCTGACAATTTTGAAACCCGCGAAGCAATTCGCGCGGCTGCTTCCGCTTCTCATCCAGTCTATGTCCGCTTTGGTAAAGCGGTGATGTTTAATCTGCATACTCCAGCGACTAAGTTTGAAGTCGGAAAAGCAATCAAGTTGCGCGAAGGAACTGATGTGGCTTTCATCGGCACCGGCGAAACAGTGATTCACTGCCTGCTCGCTGCAGAAAAGTTGTCCCAGGAAGGCATCCAATCTCAGGTGGTCAGCATGCACACCATCAAGCCTCTGGATGCAAATGCTATTCTCGAAGCAGGTCGCGAGTGTCGGGCCGTTGTCACCGTTGAAGAACACTCAGTTCATGGCGGCCTGGGTGAGGCCTGTGCAGGAGTCTTGATGCAGGCAGGAGTGGCGGTGCCGCTGCGGATTGTCGGATTTCCCGATGAAGACACGGTAACCGGTAGCCAGGCCGATATTTTCCGTCACTATGGAGTTTCGATGGAAGGACTTGCGAAGACTGCCCTCGAATTGTTAGAAAACTCAGGTTCGCTTGCATGAGTCTGATCCTCGCCATTGACCAGAGTACTTCTGCGACCAAGGCCATCCTGTTCGACGAGTCAGGCCACCTCATCGACAAGGCCTCTTGCGAACATCGTCAGATCTACCCCCAAGCCGGTTGGGTGGAACACGATCCCGAGGAAATCTGGAAGAACCTCCGAGCAGTCGTTGACCAACTTGCGCAGCGTAAACGTCCAATCCTTGACGACCTGATCGGCCTCAGTATCGCTAATCAGCGGGAGACGTTTGTTGTTTTCGATCGTCAAACGGGTAAACCTCTGCATAATGCCATTGTATGGCAATGCCGCCGGGGAGCGCGAATCTGTGAAGAATTGAGTCAGCAGGGAAATGACCTGTTCGTTAGAGAGCGAACCGGTCTTAAACTGGATACCTATTTTCCAGCGTCGAAGATTGCCTGGCTGATGCGCGAGAAACCGGAGATTGCTGCCAAGCTGCACTCTGGAGAGGCAGTGATTGGCACGATCGATGCTTTTCTCATCCATCGACTGACTCAAGGTAGCGAGTTTGCCACCGATCACACCAATGCCAGCCGCACGTTGCTTTTTGACGTCCACAAGCTGCAATGGGACCAAATGTTGTGCGATATGTTTGGTGTGCCAATGAGGTCGCTGCCAGAGGTGCGTGAGTGTGATGCACACTTTGGCGAAACAGATGTGGATGGCGTACTCAACTCAAAGGTGCCAATTTGCGGCGTGATGGGGGACTCGCAAGCATCACTCTTCGCCCAGCAGTGTTACGAGTCAGGTACGGGGAAAGCCACTTTTGGAACTGGTACGTCGGTGATGGTTAATGTGGGCAATCGTTCGGAACTCTCAATTCAAGGTGCCGTGTTGGCGTTGGCCTGGGTCATCAACAAACGGCCCACCTATGCCCTGGAAGGACTCATCAACTATTCATCTGCCACGATTGCGTGGCTCAAAGATCAGCTGGGACTAATAGCGGATGCCGCAGAGAGCGAGACGCTAGCCAATCAAGTGGAGGACAACGGCGGAGTCTACCTGGTTCCTGCCTTCGCGGGGCTGAGTGCGCCTCATTGGAATGCAGAAGCACGCGCCGCAATCCTGGGCATGAGTGGGCATACGACGAAAGCACATATTGCGCGAGCTGCGCTGGAGTCCATAAGCTATCAGATCCGGGATGTATTGGACATGATCAGTGCTGAGTCTGGAAAAAAACCCAAACTGATGCAGGCTGACGGAGGACCTACCCGGAACAAGTTTCTCATGCAGTTTACAGCCGACATGACTCAGCTAGCTTGGAATGTTTCGAGCGTACCTGAGTCCTCCGCGTTGGGGGCCGCAATGGCGGGTTTGCTGGGACTAGGTAAGGTTTCAACCCTTTTTGATCTAGCAGGTCTACCTCGTGAGAACGAGCAATATGTTCCCCAGATGTCACAAGTAAGGGCGGACGCGCTTCACTGCGAATGGCAGATGGCTGTCCGTAGGGTGCTATAATCTGGTGCTACCCACGTCTTGCTCCGGAGCTACTCTTTACTGCGTAAGATCAAGACCCAGTCAGTCTCACGATTTGGCGGAGTGACTTTTATCGCCCCAGTTCCTACACGGCGTTCATCCGTGGAATCTGTGGAGACTTCACTTTTGGTTACTGCCAACTTCTGGAACGGGCGCTGCTCTCCAGTCTTAGCATCAATCCACGCATTGTTCGCGTAGTCACCCTCGGCCACATGCAACCAAAACGGTTCACCGGCACACGAAAAGACGACATACTGCTTACTCGCTTCCGCCAAGCACCAGACTCGGAATGGATCATGATGAGTCAATAAATGATCCTGAGGTGTCATGCGATGGAACTTGACTTCCTCCGTCATAGCTTTGCTGAGAATGTCGATATACTCGGCCGACACGGTAAAGGGATTGTCATCGCCGTAGAATGGGAGCCCCTCGGGCCCGCGGACTGCCAGTTCGTATTCTTTGGCATGGCCGTTCCAGCAGAAGGATGCACCTGCGGTGGCGCAGCCCCAGGCCGCCTGACGCAAGTCATCTTGCGTAGCTCCTGTGCGTTCGTGCCAGTAGCGTCGCCAGAGTGCATTGCCCTCGGACATGTAGACCGGCTTGCCGGGCACATATGCCAGTAGACAGGCCTGATGGTGAGTCCAGGGAGTCTTGCGATAGAGTTGATCTAGCGGTTTCTCTGGTGCTGCTATGAAATGATTTTCTATCGCAGCGAACGTATACTCTGGTCGCTGGTATTCATTGTCGCGGGGATGCTCATCCTGGTAGGTTCGCAAGTGGTTGAACACATCGTACTTCTCCAGGAGACGTGCAAGTCCCAGCTCGTGACTTTCTCGGTGACCAGGATCTTCCCATACAAAATTCCAGCCGGCGACGTTTGCGAAGGGTGCGACGCGGGCGACAACATAGCGAACATAGAAATCCTGCTCTTCGTCACTCAGCTTGTCCCAAGCCGGACCTTCGTTCTTGCGACCTTCAAAACCCAGGAACATATGAACGCCGACGTTGCGATCGTTGAGCCAGCCAAGATGACGTTCCATCATTTGCCACACATCGAGCCGCATGGTGCTCGATGCGCGTCCCTCTTCATAGATCGCTAAGTCCTGAGAGGTGGGCTCCGGGCCGTCAAGGTAGTATTGGCCGAAGCAACAAAGCGAAAGTAGCCAGTTCACTTGCAAATGGTTGTAGCCCCGGTCTACCATGGGTTGGTAGACGTTCTCAGTGATCCAATCGAAAGGCTGAGCGATCGAACCATGACCCGTTTCGTAATAGGATTTGATCCAAACAGGCTCGGTGCCGTTGTAAGCAAACCATTGAGGGTTTTCTTTGTAAGCCCGCAAAATGCCTTTGCCCGCTCCAGCAGAAACACATGTGAAACTGCCTGACCCGCCCGGGGTTTCATCACTCCAGGACCAGCTGTATTTCCATTCGCCCAACTCATCGGGCAGGAACCGCAGTTTCCAAACGTTGCCAGTTTTTGCATCGCCGCCGCCCTTACCGTCGCCGTCGAAGAAGCCAGAAAACTCTACATCTCGAGTAGAAGGGGATGTGTACTTGCACCGAAGTTCCGCTTCGTTGAATTTATTCTCGTAGGGGTTGTTATTTTCAATCCAAGTTTCAAATATTCGATAAAGTCCAACCTCATGTGTTGCAGCAAGAGTACTCAATGCACTAAAACTGAGGTGCACTAGGGTGGCCAGAATCAAGAATCGGTAACAGGCTTTTCTGGGATAAGACATTGATTGCTCGCTGGGGTTTCCCTAACAATAAGCCAATCGATGGCAAGTATCAATCAATAATCCGTGACTCGTATTCATAGTTGCGAACTTCCGGAAGTTCGGTTCGTTAATTGAGAGTGTGTAGATGGAGTCTACTAATACGCCTACGCTGATCGAGCGACTCGACGCGTTGTATGAATTCGACCGCGAACCTGTCAAGGAAGGCAATCTCTATGGGTGGGGAACCTTCATCGCGATGTTTGCCAGCGAACACATCGCTGGAACGGAGTTTGTGCTGGGTACGCTGTTGGTTCTTCATGGTGTCACCGCTTTCGATGTGTTCGTGGGGCTTGCTCTTGGAAATGTACTGGCGGTGTTGAGTTGGGCCATGATGTGTGCACCCATCGCCGTTAAAGAGCGCCTCACGGTCTATTGGCAAATTCGAAAAATCGCAGGGCCTTATCTGACGGTTCTCTATTCGGGCCTTTTTGCGCTGATACTTTGCCTGCTGGCTGGCTCAATGGTCAACGTGTCGACCACTGCGGTCGCTTTGACGGCGGGCATCCCCAGCCCAAATTTTGCTGCTGGGGAAACCATTCCAAGCTTGCCATGGATCATGGTCGCAGTTGGTGTCGGAACGGTCATCGCCGTGTTGGCTGTCTTGGGATTCGAGCGTCTGACCCATTTTGCCAAAGTCGTCGCACCCTGGATGCCGTTTGTTTTTTTGGCAGGTGCGATCGCATCCCTCCCCTCGCTCGGAGTGACCAACTTGAGTCAATTCTGGGAGGTTGCCAACCAAAAGATTTGGACCGGCGTCGCTCAGGAGGGACAGATGCAATATGGTTTCTGGTCATGCGTTGGTCTGGCTTGGCTTTGCAATATCTGTCAGCACATGGGGATGGGAGATGTGACAATCTTTCGTTATGCCAAGAAATGGCAAATGGGTTTCTGCTCGGCATTCGGTATGTTTTTGGGGCACTACATGGCATGGATTTGTTCAGGGATTCTCTGTGCTGCGTTTGTCCACTCAGAGATAGCCGCTGGAATAAGAGCACCAAACCCGACACCAGCCAATATCGCCATGCTTGGTGCCGGTTATGCCGGAATCGTCTGTGTGGTGTTGGCAGGTTGGACCACGGCCAACCCCACACTCTATCGCGCGGGACTCGCGTTTCAGGTTGCAACACCCAACTGGCGTCGCTGGATCGTTACGTTGATCGCAGGTGTTGTGATGATCATTACCGCCTGTATCCCTGCTGTGCTCCACTACCTCGACCGTATCGTGGCCTACTACGGTCTGTTCTTTATGCCGTTGGGGGCATTCATCTTCATCGATTTCTGGTTATTTCCGCGCTTGGGGTTGGTGCGCAACTTTGCCGAACGCGAGGGGCTCCTGGTAAGTTGGCCTGCGATGGTGGGCTGGTTCGGATCCTTTGCTATCTGCTTTGCACTCTATGCAAAAGACAACTATGAAAGCTTTCGCTGGATTAACGACCGTCTGCCTGTGATGCTGGCGAAATATCAAGCGGACTTGTTCTCACAGGTGTTGCCTGCCTGGGTGATCGCAGTAACTCTCTACACGGTTTGTAGTATTTTGCAGCAGCGATTTTCGTCAACAGCTTTTTCAACGGAGACGCAGCAATGACCAGTACTGCCAAACGAATTTTGCAACTCATTTCCTACTTTGGCTTGGCCATCTCTTTTGTTCCGGCGCTGTTGGTGTTCCAGGGAATGATGTCTAAGGATACATATTTCCAACTGCTTCTCCTTGGTATGTTGCTCTGGTTCAGTACGGCCATTCTTTGGATCAAGCCAGACAATCTGGGTGGATGATATCTATCAAGAGTATTGCCATGGATGAAGCCACGAGAGTCGAGCACCTTCGCTGCGAGTATTTGACAAATCCCTTAGGAATAGACGAGCTTCACCCACGGCTGAGTTGGGTGATGCAAAGTGGCCGACGCGGCGCGCGACAGATTGCCTGGTGGATACAAGTTGCAAGTACCATCCAAGGGCTTGAAGCGGGACAGGCTGACTTGTGGGATAGTGGGCGCGTCGAGAACGATCAAACTTGCCAAATTGAATACGAAGGAGCGAACCTCTGTTCTCGCATGACCTGCCATTGGCAAGTCACGCTCTGGGATGAAAGAGGTGATACTACGACCAGCAAGCCGGCTTTGTGGACCATGGGACTCTTGAAGCTGAGTGACTGGCAAGCCCGCTGGATCACCCACGACTCCGCCATTATCCAGCGTGATCCAGAGGCAATCCAAGGAACCGAAACGCAGCCAGGCACACCGGCACTTTTCCGCAAGGAATTCAATTTGCGGGGGCCAATTCTTCGCGCAACTCTCTACACCACGGCACGAGGGTTACTTGACTTTACGCTTAACGGTAGTCGAGTCACGCAGGACCGCTTCGTGCCAGAGTGGACCGACTACAACAAGCGATTGCACTATCGAACATTTGATGTCACAGATCATCTTGCTCAGGGAGCAAACGCTCTGGGTGCGATGCTGGGTGATGGTTGGTGGAGCGGCTACATCGGGTGGCAAGAGACCCGAGGGCAATACGGAACCTTAGAAAACAGCTTGCTATTGCAACTTGAGATCGAATTAGAGGATGGCCAGATTCTGGTATGCGGCAGCGACAGGACTTGGCTGTGCAATACGGGGCCTATTCTCTTCAGTGATTTTATGATGGGGGAAACCTATGACGCTCGTCGGGAGCATGACGGTTGGGATCGGGCCGAGTTCGACGATGCCGAATGGTTGCCAGTCTTGGAAGTTGAGCCTCCTACAATACACATCCCCCATTTTGGTTTTTCTAACAATGTGCAGGCGGATACACCAGAGCCATTGCCCCTAGTTGCCCAGCGCAGCGAGCCGGTGCGAGTTGTCGAGAGAATCACCCCAGTTTCAGTCAATCAGGTCGCGGCAGATACGTTCGTCTACGATCTCGGCCAGAATATCGCAGGCTGGATTGAGATCTCAGTCACCGGCCCATTAGGTACACGTGTTCAACTTCGCTTTGGCGAGCGGTTGAACCCTGATGGGTCGCTCTATACTGAAAATCTGCGGCGAGCCACGGCAACCGATGTCTATGTTCTCAAAGGTAGCGGAGAAGAGAACTGGCAGCCGCGATTTACATTTCATGGATTTCAGTACGTAGAAATCTCAGGACTCAAGACGCCGCTTCCGCTTGATAGTGTTCGTGGCTGCGTTGTCATGTCCTCTACGGAGCCCGCAGGCGTGTTCGAGTGCTCTCACCCCTTGGTAAATCGGCTGTGGAAAAATGCCCTGTGGGGCCAGAAGGGAAACTTCCTCAGCGTTCCAACCGATTGCCCCCAGCGCGACGAACGGTTGGGTTGGATGGGAGATGCGCAGGTCTTTCTCCGCACGGCTACCTACAATATGGATGTCGCTGCGTTCTTTACCAAATGGATGGTTGATGTCACGGATTCTCAGGATGTTGATGGCATCTTTCCCGATGTGGCACCTCGACTGCGCGAAGGAGAAAATTTCGTCGGGCTTGATGGGTTGGGGGGCGGAGCAGGTTGGGCTGATGCTGGGATTATAATCCCCTGGACACTCTGGCGCGTATATGGAGACTGTCGAATCGTCGAACGCCATTGGAATGCGATGGTGCGTTGGCTCGATTGGCTGGAAATCAAAAACTCAGATGGAATTCGCAGTAACAACCTTGGCAACAATTATGGCGATTGGTTGTGTATTCCATCAGATACGAGCTTTCGCACGCAGTCCGAGATGAAGACGTTGCTCGCGACCGCCTTTTGGGCCTATGATGCCGCGAAAATGGCACAAATGGCAAGGATGCTGGGCAAGGAGCGGGAAGCCGAGCGATTCGATGCGATACAACAGCGTGTGCGCGAGGCGTTTCAAGGAAAATGGCTCAAAGGGGATGGGCGACTTTCAGTAGAAACGCAAACCGCTTATCTATTGGCGTTGGCATTCGACCTGCTTCCGGAAAAGGTGCGAGAAAGTGCAGCGGAGCATCTGGTCGAAAACATTGAGCAGCTCGACTGGCATTTGAGTACCGGCTTTATTGGAATCGGTCACTTGAATCCTGTATTAACTACAACTGGTCATTCCGACGTGGCCTATCGATTGCTCGCCAAAGAGGATTACCCTTCCTGGCTTTATCCCGTGCTTCATGGTGCCACTACCATCTGGGAACGCTGGAATGGCTGGACAGCAGAAGAAGGGTTCTTTGACCCCCAGATGAATTCCTTCAATCATTACTCCCTCGGTTCCGTTTGCGAATGGCTTTACCGTCATGTGGCAGGGATCGAATTAGATCCGGATATCGCAGGGTTCAAACATTTTGTGATTAAGCCTTATATTGGAGGTGCTCTGGAGCATGCTGGAGCGAGCTACAACTCCATTCATGGAACCATCCGAAGCCGTTGGGAACGAACTGAAACGACATTCAACCTACATGTAACCGTACCAGCGAATACAAAAGCCAAAATCTATTTGCCTTGCGAAGCAGAAAGCATCATGCTGGAAGGCGAGACCCTCGAGAAATGCCAGTACATGCAGATAACTGATCGCATCGGAGAATACACGGTTATATTAGCAGACTCTGGAACATATCGTTTCCTCGGCCGGATAAGCCAACAAATGAACAGTACCTCTTAACTCAAAGCAAGAGGACTATTTGATTCAAATTCACTCCCAGAAAAGGAATAAATTGTATGTACAACTCTCGAATAGCACTCAAAACGTATATCTTATTGTGTGCGATTGGTGCCACACTGGGTAGTTCTGCCAACGGGCAGGAACTACCTTCAGCATTCAACGGCACGAATCTGACCGGTTGGCAGGTGCCTGAGAATAACGTCTGGTGGAAAGTTGAGGAGGGTTCTCTAACCGCAACGAGTGACCCCGAGCGAGTCGGTTCCAACTTATGGACTGAGCGCGAGTACGCTAATTTTATTTTCGAATGTGAATTTAGATTTGGCGACGGAGTTGTCGACTCTGGAGTGTTTCTGCGAGATTCGAAGGAGCAGATTCAAATCGGTATTTCCGGTTCATTGAAACGAGATTTGACTGCTTCGCCATACATTGACGGCAAAGGGTATTCGGTAGAAGCCCAAGGGATTGAGAAGCTACTCCAGCCAGACGACTGGAATACTTTAACAATTGTGGCCAAGGGGAAGAATTATGCTGTTTGGCTCAACAATCAACATGTATTGAACTATGACTCGGAGACTGCGGTCGAAGAAGGCCCAATCGGCTTGCAGTTGCATCCGGGAAATGAGATGTCGATAAGCTTTCGCAATATTCGAATAGCTGAGTTGGATTAGAGCGAACTCATCCTTTAGAGGTAAGGAATTCATAGTCGCCGGATTCTATCTCGATGATGGCCTGCTTATTCTCTCGGCGGATGCTCTGCACACCCTCGCTTTCCTCTGCCTTTTTGCCACCTTCAAAAATGGTAGAATCTGCGCTTGCAGGTAAGTAGACCGTGGCAGTGGTGTTCGTCGGAATACCAACCTGGAGCCTCAAGCCTCCCTTCTCCCGTTCCCAATGCACCTTGATGGGTCCGTGCAGAGTTTCGTATGTAGCTTCAGCCCACTCAAGATCACCTACAGGATTAGGAGCGATGATATTTTTTTTGAAACCTGGACTGGTCGGGTCGAATTGAATGCCAACCAATTGGCCATAAAACCACTCAGTAATGTGACCTAACATGAAGTGGTTATGAGACGAATGGTGATTCGCATCCCATGCTTCGGTCAGGCTGGTTGCCCCTTTTTTGAGTTGATAGCCATAGCCGGGTCGATCGTCCTGGTTGATCATCTCGTAGATCAAGTCGGAGAAACCCCCATGAGCGAGTGCTTGTAAAACAAAACGATGGCCCACATCTCCTGACGTGGTTGCATTATTGTTGTCGCGAACACCTTTGACTAAGGCTTCCAGCACCTGCTTTCGATGATTAGTTTCGACAAGGTCCATTTCTAAGCCGATCGCATTGACACACTGGGAATTCTTCCCGTAGGTACCATCTGCGTTGCGAAACTCGTTGACCCAGGCCTTACGTATTTCGCCGGCAAGGTCAGCATATTTTTGAGAATCGCCGTCTTTACCCAATAACCCGGCAATCTTTGACATCAGTTTTGCATCCAAATAATAGAAAGCTGTGGCAGTGATCGGGGGTTGAGTGAGTTGAGCAAAACCAGGCCGGTCGGCCGGTCCGAGATCATACCAGTCTCCAAGCCCTTCGCTGACGATATGATTGGCAGCGTGCGAATCGAGATAATCCATGTACCGCTGCATGGATTCATAGTAGGTTTCAAGCAGCTTCATATCGCCGGTGAATAAGTACTGTTGCCAGGGAACCAAAATTACTGCTGATCCCCACTCAGCTGCTGCGCGAAAGGTCCCGGGAAACTCGACATACTCGGGAGCAATGTTTGGAACCAGGCCGTCGTCGAGTTGCGAGTCCGCCATGTCGCGCATGCCTTTGGAAAAGATTTGCGGTACGTCAAATTCATAGCGGATCGAAGGTCCGTTGAGATGATATTGCTCAAGCCAACCTAATTTCTCACGGTGGGGACAATCCGTAAGTACGGAAACCATATTCGATCTCTGCGCCCAACGAACTAGTGTGCGAATCCGATTTAGTAGTTCATTCGAGCAAGAGAAATCTCCGACTGGTTGGGCTGATGAGTGAACAACGATCCCCTCGCAATGTTCCAATTGTGGCAATTCACCGCCTTCCTGGGCTGGCATCTTATCCACCTGGAGATAGCGGCAGCCGGCATAAAAAAACTGGGGAAACCAATTTTCCGGTTCATCTGTCGCTTTGGTGTACTGCCAGTAAGCAGGACCACGATTGCCTCCGCATGTGTTGCGGTTGATGGTTCCATCTTCGTGGAGTACCTCGGCATGCGTCAACCGAATGGTGCTCCCTTCAGGACCAGTTACGGAGATACGAGGCATGTAGGATGCGTTCTGCCCTAGATCGACTACATCTGTTGTTTCATTTAAGACATTAACAGAAATAGGCTCAATTGCTTCTATCTCTCGAATTGGGGGTGCACTAGCAGAGAATCCACGAAGTTTTCCGCTAGGGCGTACAAGTTCGACCGCCAAGGTCCACTGTACATCGTCAAATCCGGCGCGGTTCCATCTGTTTTCCAGGAGACGAGCATCATAGTCCTCGCCTCCATAGACATCATTGTATGTCACGGGGCCGCGTGAAACGCGCCATGATTCGTCAGTTGGAACTACCTCACGTGAACCATCTTCGTACTCCAATTCGATCTGGCCAAATGCTCGCATTGGACCGAAACTACCTTGGAATTTGCTAAATCGATTTCGCCGTTCGGTGTGATACATTCCTTTGCCAAGAGCAAGACCTACAGCGTTCGGACCCTCTTGGAGTAACTCCGTGACGTTGTGCGTTTCGTAAAGACACGTCTTGTTGTATTTACTCCATCCTGGCGAAAGGAGATTTTCCGTCGATTTTTTGCCATTGAGCGATAGCTCAAAGTGCCCCAATCCGCAAATGTGAACTATGGCACGACGCAAGCCACGTCGAACGCTGAAATCCTTGCGGATTAATAAGGCCTCCGACATCCATGGAGCAACGATCCATTTTGCTTGCCAATCTTCGTCACGTAAGATGCCCATGGTCCAGGTGGCCGTGCGACTCCATTGTGACGGTTGATCCTCGGCATCCCATGCGCGAACCTTCCAAAAGACCTGCTGCGACGACTTCAGAGGCTGGCCTTGGTAAGGAATGAAAGTCGTTTTATCTGAGACTTGTTTCCCGGTATCCCATAGATCTCCCTTGCCTTCGTCCAGTAGCTCTGGCGAAGTGGCGATAAGTATTTTGTAAGCCGTTTGGTGTTGACCACGGGAAGTGCTGCGCACTTGCCAAAACAGACGGGGTTCAACGTTATCGATGCCGAGTGGATCGCACGCATAGTCGCATTTTAAATCGACAACCTCAAAGCTAATGGATGCAGTGGCACCCTGAAGGGGGACTACAGGAACGAATACCAACGATGCCACCAGCAGGCATAAAGAGCGCATACTCAGCCCGAGCGATTGAATAGACTGCGGAAAAGTCTCTGGGAGATAAACTAAACTTAGAAATCTCTAGTTCTTAACATCCTTTGGCTTCTCAGGCTTTGTAGTTCTAGCCAGAAGTCTATCTTTGAACTCCTTTAACTCATTTTGACGGATCGGCTCAGCGTTGATGTTTACCGTTCCTCCACCGACGATGGGAAGCTCATCAGCTCCACTACGGCTCAACGTTGAAAGCATACGAGTTGCTTCAAATCCATACTTATAGGGATCTTGGGCGATGGTTGCATAAATATTTCCTGCCTCAATACCTTCTAGAGCTGCGGGTTCTGCGTCGAACGTGACCACCTTTATTTTACCAAGTTTATCCACTTCTTTGAGGACATCCATAATTATCGCTGCATGCTGTGAGTTCATACCGACGATGCATGCCAGCTCTGGATGAGATTTGAGAGTGACTTTAATATTCTGCTTACTTATAGTCGCGTCTCCTGTGTCAATTAGGAAACCAACAATGTTATATTGTGGGGTCGATTTCTCTTCTGCCCCTTCTGCAGGTGGCTTGTTGAGAGTTTCTTCAAATCCGCTTTTTCGGTCGATCATGTTTTCTTTAGTCAGATTGGCCATCAACACAAGCACGTCGCCACCATCCGGTAAGGCTTCGGCTACAAGGCGAGCGCAGATTCCTCCCGCCCCATAGTTGCTGGTCCCTACATGGCCACGGCGCATCGAATGAGGAGCATCGGAGTCAAAGGTAACAACGTTAGTCTGTTGCTGAATGCGGTTGATCATGTTGGTTTGGCCTTCAGCATCTAGCGGGCTCAATGCAACACCGTCAAGTTTGTCCAAATTAAGACGCGTCAAGATGGTCATTTGCTGATCCAAGCTTTCGTCATCCTGAGGCAATTCAACATCCAGTTCACAATCCAGCGATTTTGCCGCGGCTCGCGCGCCTTCGGCGGTAAGCTGCCAATAAGGGCCTGATCCACCGGTTACAAAAGCCAATTTGGGAGTGGTGGGTACAGGTTTCTCTTGAAAAACCTGTTGGCGATACCAAAATGCCATGGCAATGGCACCGACAGCGACGGCAAGAAAGAAAAGATTTGAACGAGACATCGTGATCACCTCTACATTTAGACAAGAAAAAGATTGAATTAAAAATGATTTTGAGCATTCACTCGAACCATCTACGCGATAATTTCCTCAATCACACGAGCCTCTTCCACTCCTGTAAGTCGTTGGTCGAGACCTTGGATCTTGTAGGTGAGCCGTGAATGATCAAAACCAAGAAGTTGAAGTATCGTGGCATGGAGGTCACGAACATGTACCTGTTCGCTAACGACATTGAATCCTAGACTATCGGTCTCACCATAGGTTAACCCAGCTGTCGTTCCTCCTCCAGCCAACCACATCGTAAACGCATTAGGGTGGTGATCTCGGCCATCATTATGGTCACCTTCGACCATCGGAGTGCGGCCAAATTCGCCCCCCCAAACTACCAAAGTATCTTCTAATAGCCCACGTTGCTTAAGATCGGCAATAAGTGCCGCAGAGGCTTGATCGGTATCCTGGCAGTTTTGTTTTATGTCTTTTACCAAATCGCCATGTTGGTCCCACGACTCGTGAAAGATCTCGACAAAGCGTACACCCCTTTCTACCAATCTTCGAGCCAACAAACAAGAATTTGCAAAAGATCGCACTCCAGGTTCTGCCCCATAGAGATCCAGGACGTGTTGCGGTTCTTGAGAAATATCATTTGCATCGGGAGCCGTAGCCTGCATTTGATAAGCCATTTCGAAGGATCGTATTCTCGCTTCGATTTGCGGATCGCCAAACTCAGCGAAATGTTGCTGATTGAGAGCGTTGATGGCATCCAACGACTCGCGCTGAAGTTCGCGGTCAACTCCGGGAGGGTTTGAGAGGTAGAGCACCGGGTCACCCACAGTCCGGAAAGGAGCTCCCTGGTAAACAGGCGGAAGATATCCACTGCCCCAATTCGCACTACCGGCACTTGGGCCCTTCTTGCCGGTGTTAAATACCACAAAGCCGGGAAGATTATTACATTCGCTCCCTAACCCGTAGAGCGTCCAGGCCCCCAAGCTCGGCTTTCCGAATTGTTGGGATCCCGTACTCATCTGCAATTGAGCTGGCGCATGATTGAAAGCGTCGGTGGTCATTGATCGAATGATAGTGATGTCATCGGCGACTCCAGCCAAGTGGGGCAACAACTCCGAAATTTCGGCGCCGCATTCTCCATGCTTGCCAAATTTAAATTTCGGTCCCATCAGTTTGGAATTAGGTTTGATGAATGCGGCTCGATAACCTTCCAGCAATTCTGGCGGAGGGAGCGTCCCGTTGAACTTTACAAGATCTGGCTTGTAGTCGAATAATTCCAAATGACTTGGTGCACCTGCCATGAATAGAAAAATGACATTCTTGGCTCTGGGTGTGAATTGTGGCTGCTTAGGTGCAATCGGGTCGGCGCTGGCATGAGCCCCTGGAATGCCGGCAAGTTGACTAAGAGCGATAGCTCCCAAACCAACACCGCACTCCTTCAGAAACCATCGGCGAGCCAATGTTTTGGGTTGTATGTGTTGAGATAAGTAGGATTGACAATTCATGGTTTCAGCACCAGTTGGTTGTGCAACTACTCCCCAACATAGCAAAAAGGAAACCAATGGGGAAACTAGTTTACTGATTTATTCCTTAGTAACTGTTTCGTCGAGATTCAAAAGTACTCGAGAGACGGCAGTCCAAGCCGCTTGTTTTGCTTGGATTTCCGAGGAGCGAGGTGTCTTCGGTTGCTCTTCGTGTGTGACAACGAGTTGATTTTCGCCAGTTCTGGATTGCGACAAATCACTTTGTTGTAGATTGAGAAAATCTAGCAGTACTGACAATTCTTCTTCTCGAGGTGAACGGGTCAAGCAACGGCGGAATGCATAGGTAAGCCGTTCTCTATCTGACAGGTCCTGCAAATCAAGTGTCTTTTCTGCTAAGGCGCGTGCGCAATCGAAGAAGAGAGGTTCATTGAGTGTAGTCAGAGCTTGCAAAGGAGTGTTAGATCGGGAACGGCGAACACAGGAGACATTGCCACTAGGTGCATCGAATGTCTCAAGGACCGGATGAGGTACTGACCGAAACCTAAATATATAGAGAGATCGACGGTATTGATCTGTTCCCGCAGCGTAAGGCCATGACTTGGGTTCGTAACTGGCAGGAGGTACAAACAAGAACTCAGGAGCAGGTGGATAAATGCTGGGGCCACCCAGGCTGAGGTCCAACAATCCAGATGCGGTCAAAGAAACATCGCGCACAATTTCTGCGTTGAGTCGCTGGCGCGGGCCGCGAGTGAGAAGTCTATTTTCCGGGTCACGCTCCAGTAAGATTGGAGTAATTTTTGATTGTTGGCGGTAGGTTGAAGAGTTAACAATCAGACGATGAATATGCTTTTGACTCCAATTGTTGTCCATTAGTTCCACCGCCAGCCAGTCCAGTAGTTCGGGATGAGTTGGAGGAGTTCCCTGCAGACCAAAATCATCAGAAGTTTCCACCAAGCCCGTTCCAAAATATGATTGCCAAATTCGATTTACGATCGCGCGTGCAGTCGTTGGTGAGCGTCGGTCGGTAAGCCATCGAGCAAAGTCAAGGCGGTTGGGCGATTCAACTTCCAGCGAATGTAAGAATCCGGGTACTCCTGGCTGAACTTCCTCTGCGGGGTTGAGAAAACTTCCACGGTCGAGTCGACATGTAGTCCGGGGTTGCTCCCGCTCGTGAAGTACAAGTTGGGAATTGCCTGGCGGATGCTTCTTCCACAAAGTTTCAATTCTCTGGTTGGCGTCTTTCCATGCAGGTACTGTCGTGCGCCAATATCTAAAGACCTGGTCCAGCTGATCGGGAGTCCTTTGATCGGCGGGGATGGATAGTATTTCGCGGACGGATTTCGGAATTGGATTGGCGGTTGGAGTGCTATTGGAATTGATGGAGATCCGGAATCGACCAAGGTTATTGGTGTTGGGGGAATCAATCCGCCGGCCTCCGTGAGACTGGACTAAGGAAAACGTGATGATAAAGGCTTCTTCGCTATCGAAGGGTTTGTCTAGTGCAAAGACTGCTTCGCGAGGAACATTACTGCGCCCGGGGCCGATGTCGATTCCCCAGGCAGTTGTATCATCACTGTCGATAGCATATCCAACGGGCCCAGTGAAGCGGTCAGGTTTGGATTCATAATCCGAAGTTCTTTCCTGTTTTTCCTTCTTAGGGTTAACGTCTGATGTGGCATGAATAAACTTAAGCTCAGTCTTTTTCTGCGGATTGCTTAGGGGGGCAGCTACTGCTTTAATCTCCGACAAAACGCAAAGGCCAAGTGAAGAACGTCCAGGTCCACCTCGCGGCAAGTTGGGGTCGTTGAGCAATTCGAGTCGTACAGCAGTGATAGATGTTGCTTCGACTTCCGCCTTGAAATTGGAAGTTAATGTCGGAGGTGCATACCCTTGCGCCAGGATTGAGCCATCCTCCAGGAGGTAATGCTTCTGACCACCACTAGTATCAACCTCAGGACGGACGATTTGCCAACCGGACTCTTGGTCTACTAGCGAACTCTCCCACTCTGACATCAGCTCTTGCCAGTTTGGAGTTTCTCTCTTGAGGTCCGATTCGATCTCTTCAATCTCGCGGTAGAGATGTTGACGCTGTTTTTGCTGGGTAGCAGTGTAGACAGAGATCTCGGCCTCGTCACAGTTATTGAGCAACGCAAACATCCGATAGTAATCGGTATGCGTAAGGGGATCGTACTTGTGAGTGTGGCACTGAGCGCACTGCACGGTAAGCCCCAGGACGGACTTGCCAATAGCATCCATCCGATCGAACATAGCTTCCATCCGAAATTGCTCAGGATCGATTCCCCCCTCTCGATTCGTCATTGAGTTACGCATAAAACCCGTTGCAATTCGCTCGCTTTGAGTTGATTCGGGAAGTAAATCCCCGGCAATTTGTTCAACAATAAACTGATCGTAGGGCATGTCATTGTTAAAAGCATTGATCACCCAGTCTCGATACATCCACACTTCTCGGGGCAGATCCTTTTCATATCCGTCAGAGTCCGCATAGCGCGCCGCATCGAGCCACTCGCGCGCATGCTTTTCTCCAAAATGTGGAGAAGCAAGTAATTGCTTAATAGTTCGCTTATATGCACTCTGTTCGGGCAACTTCTGAAAGTATTCAATTTCTTCGATCGTTGGTGGCAAACCGATTAAATCGAGTGATAAGCGGCGCAGAAGTGTATGTGGTTTGGCTTGGGGCGAGGGCTGGATGCCCTCCGACTCAAGACGCGCCAGCACAAAAAAATCAATAGGATTGGTTACCCAGGCTTCGTTGCGGACTGATGGCAATTGTGGACGAGTAGGTGCTTCAAATGCCCAATGTTTTTCGTAAATGGCGCCCTCTTCAACCCATTTCTTCAAGAGGGCCTTTTGTTCGTCTGGCAACGACTTCCCCGATTCGACTGGAGGCATCTGCTCAGAGGTGTCTCCAGAGATGATCCGATTGATCAGTTCACTTGCTTCAGGATCTCCCGCGACAATGACACTGCTGGCCGCGCTTTCTTCTGCAGCTTCCCACAGATCTAGTCGCAAATCCGCCTCTCGATTTGATGGATCCGGGCCATGGCAATGAAAGCATTTGTCAGCAAGGATCGGTCGTATGTCACGGCTGAAGTTGATCTTTGCAGCCGCAGATTCGCCCACAATAAGCCAAGTATTCGCAAAAAGACAAAGTATCAGCGACGATATTGCTGGGACAAACCGTGAGCATAGAGAATGAGTGTATGCCTGAGCTGCTGGCAAGGCATGGCAAATCAACTCGCGTTGTCGGCGACAGTTTCTCATGCTATTTGGGGGATTTGCGGATGGCTAGGTACTCTTCCAAGTTGTTGCAAAATGCTTTCGATTTGCTTCTGCTCGTTCGAGCCGATACCAGCGATAGGTGGGGCTGTTTTGTTGTTGCATATGCCGAGGATGGAGAGAGCCCCCTTGAGACGTGCTACTGTTGCGGTCACAGATTGCGGGCCAACCTTATAGATTTCACCGAATCTCGCTATAGTCTTTGCCAAGGGAGCAGCATCAAAGTTTTTGTCTGCGATAACAGATTCATATAGCTCAACAAAGAGTCCGGGCCAAATGTTTGCTCCTCCCGACACACCACCATCGCTACCCATGGGAAGGGTCGTGGCCAGTAGGTGCTCCGGACCGACCAATACTGAAAAATCTTGACGAGTTGAAGTAACGGACAAGATATCTTGGAAGTATTCCAGATCTCCCGAACTATCCTTTAGACCTACGAAATTGTCCTGATCCAGCAATTGGCGAACCGTTTCAGTGCCAATCGTCATCCCCGTCACAGCAGGCATGTTATAGAGCAACGTCGGCAAAGGCATTTCAGACAACAATTGTTTGAAATACGCAAGCAGCTCGCACTGCCCAAGTGGGAAATAGTAGGGAGGGACAGCGACTACAAAATCGCAGCCAGTATCCGCAGCGAATTGGGCCAGCGCGATCGATTCCCTTATCGCCGTATCAGAGATGCCTACAAACACAGGAATTCGCCCGGCGACGATTCGACAAGTTTGACGGATCATCTCTCGCCGCACATCATACTTTAGCGATGGTCCCTCACCGGTTGTTCCCAAGACAAACAGCCCATGCACACCACCGGAAATGACGTGCTCGATCAGTCTTTCAAGTCCTGGTACATCGATTTTGTACTGGTCAGTGAGCGGTGTAACCAGAGGAGGAATTATTCCACAGGCTGATTTCATGGGTTTACTTTTCATAGAGTTTAAGCGACAGGCACGTGATTCGTAGTTGTAAAAAGGTCTTGTTATCTATTCTTTACTTTCTTGGAAGCTAAGTCCAACGGTATTTTTCGTGCCTCCTAAGCGTGTAACTAGGATTCCTACGAAGAGAATCGTTAATGTTCCAACAACAATGGTCATGTTTTCATGCAACCGCATCGTTAGCAAGGATGGTACCGCGAACTGTGAAACAACTTGCCAGCCTCGAAGCTTCGCAATTTCGAGAAGTTGCGGCCAAGACATCGATAGAATTGCGATAAATCCAAATACAACGCCTACCACAGCAGCGAAGTTGCCGGTCCGCCGACTCATAATCCCCAGTAGAAAGAGGCCCAGCACTCCACCCGCAAAGATGCCAGATAGCAGCCACCAGGCATCGAGTACACTTTGCACACCAATCATCGCCACGGCCGCCGCTGTGCCTGCGATACCCATTAGCAGAGTTGCAGAGTAAAGCACGACCATTGATTCTCGCTCGCCGGCAAAGGGACGTATAAATCGTTTGTATATGTCTGTCAGAAGCACCGTGGCTGAGCTATTTAGAGACGTATCAATGCTGCTCATCGCCGCCGCCAAGATTGCCGCGATTAACAGGCCTCTTGCGCCAACAGGCAATGCATGGACAATAAAGTGGGGCAGTACCTTGTCACCCAGTTCAGCGTCGGTGAGGTTGGCCGCTTTCTGGCCAATGGTAGTCTCTGAGATGGGCGATTTTGCCTGAACGAGACGTTCTTCTGCTGTTTGCCGGCGCAGGTTCTCAAGTTGATCTGGATGCGTGTGATAAAAGCTAAACGCCGAAGTCCCGATAAAGAAGAAAAGCAAGGAAATCGGCATGTAGAGCATAGCTCCCAGCCAGACGCTCCGAGAAGCCTGACGTTCGTCGCGAGCCGTATGGTAGCGCTGCACAAAGCTTTGATCGATGCCGAAATTGCTGAGGTTGATGAATAGTCCGTAGAGCAAGACGACCCAAAAGGTTGAACTAGTGAGATCAAGATCAAAGCTCCCAAGTGAAAACTTGTCGTGACTTGCTCCGAAAGCAAAGACCTGAGTGGGACCCTCGGGTAGACCGGTCAAGAGGAGAATTAGAATGACTACTGCACCAGCGATAAGGACGAGTGACTGGACTACGTCGGTCCAGATGACTGCCTCGATCCCTCCCAAGACCGTGTAAAGCGTAATGAGTGCTCCCGCTACTACGATGATGAGCGATTGATTCCATCCTGTGAGGGCCGACATCACCAACGACACTCCGAAGAGGATGGTTCCCGTCCGAGCGAATTGGGTCAACAAGTAGCAAACAACAGCGTAGGTTCGTGCCCAAGTGCCGAACCGGCGTTCTAGGTGCTGGTAAGCAGATATCTCCCCCGACTGCCTGTAGAAAGGAACAAAGAAACGCGTCGCTAACCAGGCTGCCAGTGGCAGTGAAAGAGAAAACACGAGTGCATTCCAATTCGAACCATACGCCTTGCCAGGAACGCCTAAAAAGGTGTTACTGGAGAGATAGGTGCCGAAGATAGACAGCCCAACTGCCCAGGCTGGTAACGTACCCCCAGCGGTCATGAAGGTACTGGTGCTTGAGCTTTTTCGGGCAAAAAAACAACCAAAGAGAACGACTCCCAGCAGATACCCAATCAACACTATGAGATCGACAAAGGACAACATCACAAGTCCTCTGGTCTTTTGGAAGGCCAAGTCCCTTCAACGATAGGTCGCAGTCGAAGTTTCTCAGGATCGACCACGACATGCTTAATTCGTTTTCGATTCCAGGTATAGGTGATATGTACTAAACCATCCTGCGATTGAATCACCGCGGGATACGAAAACTCACTTTTCGGTGTGTCTTCTAGTACTAAAGCCGCTCGCCAATCTTTTCCGTCATCCGAGACCGCCACATTGAGGGGGCTCCGCCCCTTGTAATTTGGATTATGATTGTAGACGAGCAATTGGCGACCGTCGGAGAGGGTGGCAGCATCGGTGCCTGCACTGGGATTGGGAAGGGAAGTGAGAGTCATATCATCCCAAGTCTTGCCCTCATCCCTCGACCATATCTGGAAGATGCCACTGGATCGCGTGCGACCGATTGCCTGCAGACACTGATCGTCGTAGCGCAACAGACTAGGTTGAATAGCTCGAATCTTTTCGCCGTCGTTGACCGGTGCCGTCGTCTGCCAAGTCCTGCCCAGATCCGAGGATCTCTCGAAATGGACTCGCCAACCGTCATGTTCAGTACTTGAGGGTGAGAGAATATCCCCATTCGACAGTTGAATGGGTTTGTTCTTGATAGGACCTAATATCCCGTCTGGTAGGCGTCGGGGTTCGGACCAAGTCTTGCCTTCGTCTGAGGATGTCATTAGCATCCCCCACCAATCGCTCGGAGTGGGACCTAACTTGTAAAACAGCATCAAAGGGCCAGAATCTGGTTGGAACAGGACTGGGTTCCAACTGGGATAGCGTTCACTCGTCGAAATAATCCCATTGGCAACCTCCACAGGTAGAGACCAATCGCCGTTCTCCCAACGGGATGTCCAGATTCCTACGTCGGGATGGCGCTCGTGAGTGCCACCAAACCAAGCAGCAATCAGGCCATCTGAAGTTTCTTCTATCGTCGAAGCGTGGCAAGATGGAAAGGGTGCGATTTCATAGATGAACTCATTTGATACGTATCCGGGTTGTTCGGTCAACGAATCCGTTTCCTGCTCAGACGCAACCAGCGAGATAGAAGTGGCAAGAATTGAACCAATACCAAAGCAAAATAACTGAAGATTCAACATGATTTGCTCAAGGAGAAAGAAAACCAAGCGTTTTTTGCCACGCTCGTTGCGACAACCGGTAAAGCCGATTGCAATCCGTTTATCAGGATAGTGCTTACGCAATCATTCTCATTTGCGAGGAGCAGATGAGGAAAGATAAGACTCCGCTAACTCCATATTACCGACACTGGATTTGCAGGATACCGCCGCATATTGCAAGAAACACCCATTTCTCCGCAACTCACTAACAAAATATTCTAGCACCGGAATGGCCGCAGACCAAACGGTTACTATTGATTTGAACTACGCAGCTCTACTTTGGCCGACTTTAGTCCTGGAGAACTAGCCTCTAGTAGAATTGGTCCTTGTTCCTCAGTAGAACGAATCACCACCATTGCCCTCCCTAGAAAGACACTCCTGGGATTGGCGCTATAGGTTTGGAGAGTGGATAGATCGCCACTCCCAATTGCGGCTAGCGAGCCGTTCCCGCCAATCTGGTACTCGACGAGGGCACATGATTGAGGGCAAAGGCGACCCTCATCGTCAATGACTTCCGCGGCAACAAAACAAAGGTCCTGGCCATCCGCAGATATCGTCCTGCGATCGGGTAGGAGCCGAATTCCGGTAGGTTTTCCAGCAGTCGTGAAGAGCATCTCCTCTTTCACCGAACCGTTGGACACTCCTACAGCCTTAAGAGTTCCTTGTTCATAGAGAACCTTGAATTCAGCGCGAAATTCATTTTCTAGCGAGGTAGGCTTTTCACCAATCAGCTTTTCATTCAAATACAAACGGACAATTGGGTAACGCGAGTAGACCTCGACGGTCAGTTCTTTTCCTTCATTTCCGGGCCAAGTCCAACTTGGTATCGCGGGTAACTGTGCCCATGCGGAGGGTTGCCAGTCTTGCTTATTGGGTGCTGGGGCAACTACCGCCATGTAGAGCTTCTCACCACTGTCCCAAACAATGTTACGATAGTGGGAGAGCGGCTTCCGCCAGCCAGTAATGTCAATTTCTCCACAGTTGGCTCCATGCCAGGGGAAGTGACTGCCTTCCCAATGCGGCAACACTTCTTCATCGGACGCGAATACTCTCCCGATGCCAGATTCCCCCAAATAGTCGAAGCCGCTCCAGACGAAGTCACCAATTACGTACGAGCTTTTTGCTGCGGCATTCCAACAAGCAAACGCATTTTGAGGATAGGACTCAGCCGACATAATTACTCGGCTTGGAGAACGCCGATGATCTTCCTCATGACGATGCAGTTCGTAGTTTACGCCTGCTACGTCCAGCGTATCGAATAGTGGGTCCAACTGTGACCAATCGCCACTTTCACCGAGTCCATTGATTCCGGCGGTTATTGGTCGAGAAGAATCTAGCTCCTTGATCTGTTTTGTCATCGCCTTGGCAATGGCTAGACCTTCCGGCTTGCCTCTTTCGTAGACCTCGTTACCAATGCTCCACATCACCACCGAGGGATGATTGCGATCGCGTTGGATCATTGCTGTAAGATCGCGTTGCCACCAATCGTGGAAAACAGTGCCATAGTCGTTAGGATTCTTTTTGGCAGCCCACCCATCGAAGGCTTCATCGACCACGAGTAACCCAAGGCGGTCGCACGCTGCTAGGTATGCCTTGGAAGGAGGGTTGTGGGAAGTGCGAACGGCATTGAATCCGGCGGCTTTGAGAATTTCAACTTTCCTCGTCTCGGCCCTATCAAAGGCCGCTGCTCCCAAGGGTCCGTTGTCGTGGTGAACGTTTGCGCCGCAGAGCAAGACAGGTTTGCCATTGAGTAAGAAGCCTTGGGAAGCAGAAACCTCAATGGTTCTAATTCCAAAGGGAATCTCCAATGCGTCAATTTGCCGATCGCCGCTGACAATGCGAAACCGGGCGGAATAGAGCTTAGGAGAGTCCAGCGACCATAAATGTGGCTGTGAAATCGCCAAGTTCTGAACCAGAGCGGAGTGATTATGAGGTTCCACTGAGATGTGAATGGTTGCCGAAGCGACAACATGATCTCCTGGATCAAGAATTTCGACTACCAACTCGATGGATTTTTTCTCAGATGTGTCGTTTAATACTGTTGCCTCGATGGCCAGTAGCGCTTCTTTATCGGAAGCTCGCTCTGTCTTGATCGAAATCTTCCTATCATCGATATGTACAGGTTCGGTGACATTTAGCCAGACATGCCGATAGATTCCCGACCCACTATACCAGCGGGAATTGGGCTGCTCGGAATTGTCGACTCGTACCGCCAGTGTATTTTTCTCGCCAAAATTCAGGTGCGGAGTGAGGTCATACTGAAAGGGAGTGTATCCGTAAGGGTGTTTTCCCAGCAGAACATCATTGATCCAAACGTCGGCATTTTCGTAGACCCCATCAAACTCAACACCAACTCGCTGATCTCGCCAGTCTTCAGGGGCTATGAACTCGCGACGGTACCATCCAATGCCTGTGGGAAAAAAACCTCCTCCCCCTGCGCTGAAAGCTTTTGGGTCGGTAGGGAGTTCAATACTCCAGTCATGAGGAAGTTGAACCGTTTGCCAATTGGAAGCGTCGGAACCGGTTTCGAGAAGATCAGGCTTTTCGCTCAAGCGGAACTTCCAATCTGCATCAAGTGGATTTCTCTCCCGTGCGATAGATGTTCCTGCAAGATATGACCACATGCAACACAAAGCCAAGCCGCGGAGAGCTGCAGGAGAAAACATGTTGAGGCGGATATTACTGATTTGCATGGTGTTCGGGCGATTATAAGATAAGAAAGGCAGACTCCAGCTTTACTGCTCTATTCATAGCGGATCGAAGTGTCACTGTTTTATCTAATGTTAGCGAAGCGGTCCACTTGCAGAAGTAGCTCAGCGGGTGCTGTACGCATTCTCCGGACACTCATGACATTTTGGGGGCTATTCACGTTTTTTCCAATTGCCCATGCAACAAATCTTGAGGCTTTGTTTGCAGAGCCCCCTTCTTCGGCCAGTCCTTGGGTGTTTTGGTACTGGATGAATGGTTGTGTCTCCCGGGAAGGAATCACCGCTGACTTGGAGGCAATGAAGGAGGTTGGTCTAGGGGGGGCGTACCTCATGCCGATAAAGGGGCCGACGGAGTTGCCTCTGATAGATCCCCCATTGGTGCAACTTACCTCAGCTTGGTGGGATATGGTGCGCCATGCCATGAGTGAAGCTGATCGGCTTGGTTTGCAAATCGCAATGCATGCCTGTGACGGATTCGCAGTGGCAGGGGGACCGTGGATCACACCAGAGATCTCAATGCAGAAAGTTGTGTGGTCAACGACAGAGATTGAAGGAGGGCACAAGAGATCTCTTGAGTTGCCGCGACCCGATGTGAATGAGGGATATTACCAAGAAATTGCCGTCCTTGCCTTTCCCTTGGTTGAGTCAGCTCAGGTCGAAGAACCCAAAGTCACCATAAGTCTTCCCGAGTTCGACGCTCAGTTTTTGACAATCGACCAAGATGACCAGCGTGTTCGGATGGAAGTACCGGGCTGGATTCAATTCGCTTATGAAGAGCCCTTTCTCTGTAGTTCAATAACCATTACCCCCGATGGCAACAACTATCAGGCCCATCGATTGTTGCTCCAAGCAAGCGACGACGGCGAGTCATTTCACACCGTTGGACGCCTCGAACCTCCGCGCCATGGATGGCAGAATGGGGCTGGTATCGTGACGCATGCAATCGAGCCGACAACGGCAAAGTGCTTTCGCTTAGTGTTCGACAAGGATGGCTCAGAACCTGGCTCCGAAGATTTGGATTCTGCCAAGTGGTCCCCCGTATTGAAAGTCAAGCACATCGAGATTTCGCCTGAGCCTCGAATTAATCAGTTCCGAGGCAAGACAGGTGAAGTGTGGCGCGTCAGTAGCCGCTCCTCCAGCTCGCTGTTGTCAGACGAAGATTGCGTGCCATTGAGTACGGTAATTGATTTGACAGACGCACTCGATGATCAGGGAAGGCTAACATTGGATGTTCCTGGGGGAAGCTGGACCATTTTGCGATTGGGCCATACATCTACAGGGACACGCAATGAAACTGGAGGGGGCGGCAAAGGGCTCGAATGCGACAAGCTGAATCCGCTGGCAGTTCGATTACAGTTCGATTGCTGGTTTGGCGAGGCGATCCGCCAGATCGGCCCTGAACTTGCAAGTCGTGTCCTGAAAATATTCCACGTCGATAGCTGGGAATGTGGCAGCCAAAATTGGACACCTAGTTTCAGAGGCGAATTTGAGAAGCGGCGTGGTTACGACCCGCTGTTGTACCTGCCCGCCATGGCCGGGATTCCCGTGGAGAGTGCTGATGTCTCCGAGCGATTCTTGTACGATTTGCGACTAACCATCAGCGAATTGCTGATAAAGAATTTTTTCGGCACGATGGATGAGTTGGCACATGAGAATGGATGCCAGTTTAGTGCCGAGTGTGTGGCGCCGACCATGCTCGCTGACGGTATGCGGCATTTTGCTGAAGTTGATATTCCCATGGGAGAGTTTTGGCTCCGCAGCCCTACGCACGACAAACCCAATGACATCCGCGATGCGGTGTCTGCCGCGCATGTGTACGGCAAACCGCTTGTGCAGGCCGAGGCCTTTACCGAGCTGCGGATGAACTGGGACGAGCACCCAGCAATGCTCAAGTCGCTTGGTGATCGGCAGTATTGCTTGGGTATCAATCGCTTCGTCTATCACGTCTTTACCCACAATCCGTGGCTCGACCGACGGCCTGGGATGACGCTGGACAATGTCGGCCTTTATTTTCAGCGGGATCAAACCTGGTGGAGATCCGGGAAAGCTTGGGTTGACTATGCTCGCCGATGCCAAGCTATGTTGCAATGTGGACATGCAGTTGTAGATATTGCCGTGTTCACTGGTGAGGAAATGCCCCGCCGAGCTGTTCTGCCTGAGCGACTTGTTAGCACGTTGCCGGGAATCATGGGGAAGGATACCGTCGAGCACGAAGTGGAAAGGCTAGCGAATAGGGGGGTGCCGCTACGCGAATTACCCCCAGGAGTAAAGCATTCTGCCAATATGACCGATCAGGCCGACTGGATCGATCCTTTGCGGGGCTATGCCTATGACTCTGTGAATCACGATGCTCTTCTGCGACTGGCAAAAGTGCGAGAGAAGCGGATCGAGTTTCCGGGAGGTGCTTCCTATGGCCTGCTCGTTGTACCGATTTCAAGGCCGCTGTCTCCAAATTCGAGGTTGATGACTCCGGAATTGGCTCATCGACTGATTGATTTGGTGCAGGCAGGGGCTCAGATTGTGATATGTGCTCCACCAAAGCAATCACCCAGTTTTAGTGGATTCCCTGGCTGTGACTCCCAACTTCGCAAGCTCGTTCACCAGCTCTTGGCTAAAGATCAGAATCCTGAGCACGATGTAGGGCAGGGAAGGGTCATTCGTGGGCCAATTCAGTCGGATTCCTTTGCCGACTTGGGCCTTGAGCCAGACTTTATAGCGACGACTCCGTCGGGAGACCGAGTAAACAACATAGGCTGGGCACACCGCCGAGCAAAAGAAGGCGAGATCTATTTCGTGTCAAATCAAGCCAGCAGTGAGCAACAGCTAAATGTCTCATTGCGCACAGTCGGCAAAGTCCCCGAACTTTGGGACCCGGTATCAGGTCGACGTAATCCGGCCACCACATGGCAGATGGCCACAGGGCGAACGCTGGTACCAATAAAACTTGCCCCGCATGAATCGGTGTTCGTGGTATTTCGCCGTCCGACTGAACTTCGTGATAGTTCCGAAGGGCCAAATTGGATCGAACTACGGCATGAGTTGGAACTCGAGGGTTCATGGAAAATCACTTTCGATCCTGAATTGGGTGGACCAAAAGAACCTCTGGAATTTGCTAATCTGGTAGACTGGACTACACGTCCCGAGGAAGATATTCGCTTTTTTTCCGGAACGTGTGTGTATCGTCAAAAGTTTTATTGGACTCCCCTGGCATCTGATGTCAATCGTTATTGGCTTGAACTTGGAAAAGTAGCAGATCTCGCATCCGTCAAGTTGAATGATATCGAATGTGGCGTCGCTTGGACTGCCCCCTACCGAATTGAAGTTACCGATGCATTGCGACCTGGAATGAATGATCTCGAAATTAAAGTTACAAATACTTGGGTCAATCGGCTACTGGGCGACCAAAGTCATCCTGACGCGCCGCAATGGAGTTGGACTACCGCGCCCCCTCTGCCAAAAAATAAGACCCTGCGAGAAGCAGGATTAATCGGTCCTGTAATTCTCTCCGCGCAATAACCATTTCTCTTCTAAGGACGTACCAGAAATGCAAAAAGACTATTTCAGTTTTCAATCGTACTCTAACAAGCTCATGTCTTACTTTGCTTTATTCGTTGCCTGTCTATGTTTCTGGTTATTTCCTAATGAGCCAACTTGGGCGGAGTCAGAGGGGCGTACAATCATTGAAGCCCGGGAACCAGACGCTGATCGTACAGTTACTAAGGAGGAAATGAAGGCGATCTACGAGGAGGTAAAAACTCCTTACAAGTACGGCGTAATCATGCGACCGAGCGAAGGGCATTCGATTGATTGCCCGAATATATTTCGTGGAAACGATGCCTGGTACATGGTGTATGTCGGGATTCAGGGGAAAATTGGTTACGAAACGTACCTGGCTCGTAGTGAGGATCTGCTTAGCTGGGAACCTTTGGGAACGATCCTACCCTTTCGCAAGAGTGGCTGGGATCAGTGGCAAGCCGATGGGAGTATCTCTTTGATCGACCCTGAATGGGGCGGATCTTCGAAGCTGCAAACATATGATGGAAAATATTGGATGTCCTACTTTGGTGGTGCGCTGCAAGGCTACGAAACCGATCCACTGTCCCTTGGACTGGCTTGGACTACCGAGCCGCAGAAAGCCAAGCCCTGGAACCGTCTTGCAGAAAATCCGGTGCTCACCCCAAGTCAGTCGGATGCGCGCCCTTTTGAACGCGCGACTCTCTACAAGAGCCATATCCTCTGGGATAAGTCGGAGTCGTTGGGTTTCCCTTTTGTCATGTATTACAACGGCAAACAGCAGGGACAAGGAATCGAACGTATCGGCATGGCAGTTTCAAAAGACATGGTGAATTGGTCGCGATATGGATCGGGTCCAGTCATTGACAATGGCAAGGGGATTTCAGGGGATCCACAACTCGTAAAGATTGGCGACCTGTGGGTCATGTTCTATTTTGGACTGGGTTGGGGGCCAGGAGCTTTTGATAGTTTTGCGTGTTCCAAGGACTTGGTGCATTGGACTCAATGGGACGGCGACGTCCTTGTTCAGTCTTCCGAACCTTGGGACAAGACGTTCGCACACAAGCCATGGATGCTCAAACACGATGGCGTTGTCTACCATTTCTACTGCGCTGTCGGTAAAGAAGGTCGTATACTCGCCTTGGCAACCTCTGAAGACCTTCGGAATCGCTAACATGAATTTCAAGTTGCAATTCAGTATGCTCTTTTTGCTCTTGGTAGAAGTCGCAGCCAACGGAGCCTGTGGCACGGAAAGTGAGCTTGTTTGGTTCGACAGGCCTGCCAGCCATTTCACTGAATCGTCTCCCATCGGTAACGGTCGACTCGGTGCCATGATCTATGGAGGTGTGAACGAAGAAACGGTTGTACTTAACGAGAACGGCGTGTGGTCTGGCTCCCCGCAACAAGCCGACCGTCCGGGGGCAGCGGCATTCCTTCCGGAAATTCGACGACTGCTATTCGCTGGGGGAAACGTGGCTGCCGAACAGCTTATGAACGACGAGTTTACCTGTGCTGGACTGGGCTCGGGGCACGGTAAGGCTGGTGAGCTACCCTACGGCTGTTACCAAACACTCGGCACGCTCCGATTGAAATTCCTGCTCGATGGGGAAACTCCTTCTGTACAGAACTACCGCAGAGAACTTGACCTGAGCGACGCGGTCGTTCGGATCAGCTACTCGCAAGTTGGTGTTAAATACCAGCGAGAGGCTTTTGTTAGCTACCCCGATCAGGTGTTTGTCTATCGACTCACGGCCAGCAAGGACGGAGTATTGTCGTTTGACGTTTCGCTCGACCGATCCGAGAGAAGCAACACAGAAAGTGTCAATGTGAACGAACTTCTGATGGAGGGACAGCTCAACGATGGCAAAGATAGTGGAACTGGAGTCCGGTTTTGTAGTCGTGTGAAAGTACTACACACTGGCGGCACGGTATCCGAACATGGAGACACCATCAAAGTTCGGGGAACAACCTCGGCAATATTGTTGGTGAGCGCGGCAACTGACCTAGAGTCCCTCGTAAGCCAGCCGAATTCGAGTCCGGAGGAAGTTTCCAAGGCAGACCTTGCGCACGCGGCCACCAAGCCCTTTGCCGAGTTATTGAAAGATCATGTTCGTGATTATCAATCTTTTTACGACCGAGTCAGTCTCTGCTTGGCACCTAAAAAGAATGAATCCTACGCAAAGCTACCAACGGATGCGAGATTACGTGCTTCTTGGGAGGGCGTGTCGGACAATGGCTTGGCTGCGCTTTATTTCAACTTCGGACGATATCTTTTGATTTCGTCGTCTCGTCCTGGGGGTCGGCCAGCGAATCTTCAAGGAATCTGGGCTGAGGAGATTCAGACCCCCTGGAATGGCGATTGGCACGCGAATATCAATGTCCAGATGAACTATTGGGCTGCCGAGGTCTGCAATCTTTCTGAACTTCATGAGCCGTTGTTTTGCCTCATCGAATCGCTCGTCCAGCCAGGGTCGCAAACCGCGCAAAACTATTACGACGCGGATGGCTGGGTGACCCATGTCCTGGCAAACCCTTGGGGTTTCACTTCGCCCGGCGAGAGAGTCAGTTGGGGATCGACCAACACATGTTCTGCCTGGCTTTGCCAACATTTGTGGGAGCATTACCTATTTACTCAAGACCAGGATTTCCTCCTTCAAGTCTACCCGGTCATGAAGGGTGCGGCAGAATTCTACCTCGACACGTTGGTGGAACATCCCACGCAGGATTGGCTGGTAACTGCACCGTCAACGTCCCCAGAGAATCGATATTACTTACCTAACGGAGGGGAAGCATCGATTTGCATCGGATCCGCCATGGACATGCAAATCTTGCGATACCATTTCAATGCGTGTCGGCAGGCAGGTGAGGTCTTGAATAAGGATGAGGAGTTTCGTGAGGGACTTAGTCTCACCATAGAGCAATTAGCTCCGACAAGAATTGCCTCAGATGGTCGCATCATGGAGTGGGACGCTGAATATCCTGAA
Source organism: Bythopirellula polymerisocia (assembly GCF_007860015.1). Taxonomy (GTDB): domain Bacteria; phylum Planctomycetota; class Planctomycetia; order Pirellulales; family Lacipirellulaceae; genus Bythopirellula; species Bythopirellula polymerisocia. The sequence goes on along the minus strand of NZ_SJPS01000003.1, from coordinate 564,656 downwards.
AAGGATCCCGAACATCGGCATGTCTCTCACTTGTGGGGACTCTATCCCGGGAATGAAATCAGTGCGAGTCAGACTCCTGAGTTGGCTGCTGCGGCTCGCAAGTCGCTGGATGTTCGGGGAGATTCAGGCACGGGCTGGGGACTTGCCAACAAGATCGCCATGTGGACTCGTTTGCAAGATGGCGATAGGGCGTACCAATTGCTGCGCCAGCATTTGCATCCCGTCCTCCATGGTCATTCAGAGAAGCAGTGGAGTGGCGGAACGTACCCCAATCTTTTTGACGCCCACCCTCCATTTCAGATTGACGGGAATTTGGGTGCGACGGCTGCAATTGCTGAGATGCTGTTGCAAAGCTCCTCACCCGATTTGAGCAACAATGGCTTGGTTGATATCGAGCTTTTACCTGCCTTACCCTCGGCCTGGCCCGAAGGAGAAGTCCACGGTTTGTGCGCTCGTGGTGGGTTTGAAGTTTCCATGAGTTGGAAAAATGGCAAGTTGGTATCTGTCGAGATTCTCAGTCGCAAAGGTCTACCTGCCAAGATTCGATATCATTCTCAAGTAGTTCCATTACTATTGAAAAGCGGCCAAAGGGCATTGTTTGATGGTGATTTAGAATCTCCAGAAACTCAGCGTAACCCCGTACATGCATCTGAGGCGAACGAGTGATAATTTTACTCATACACTTGTCTGCCAGGTACCGAATCGTGCTGGCGATGGTCAGTGTTCTGCTATGGCTTGCTCTGAGTTCGCTCGGCTATGCAGATGTAGCTCAGCCAGATTGGGAGAATGAGCATGTTCTACAAAAGAATCGGTTGCGCGCCCGTGCTTCATTTATCCCCTACGCTACCAGTGAGCAAGCCCTAGCCGGCGAACAAAGTGCATCTCCCTGGTTCTTGTCTCTCAATGGAGACTGGCGGTTTCAATGGGTGCCACGAAGCGAAGAACGTCCTCAGGGTTTTTTTGTGCCGGGATACGATGATTCCAAGTGGCCAGTGATTCCGGTTCCTTCCAATTGGGAGATGCACGGCTACGGTACACCGATCTATATCAGTGCAGGTTACCCGTTCCGTATCGACCCGCCGCGTGTCACTTCCGAACCGGATCCGAAATACACATCGTTTGCGGAGCGAAATCCCGTAGGTTCTTATCGGCGGGACTTTACCCTATCGGAAAAGTGGGATGGGCGGCGAGTATTTCTGCACTTCGCTGGCGTCGATAGTGCCGTCTATGTCTGGGTCAATGGACACGCTGTCGGCTATAGTCAGGGTAGCAGAACGCCGGCAGAATTTGAAATAACTGATTGGCTCGTCGCAGGACGCAACCAGATTGCAGTTCAGGTCTATCGCTGGTGCGATGGAAGCCATCTCGAGGATCAGGACATGTGGCGGTTGAGTGGAATCTTTCGAGATGTGTTTCTGTATTCAACTGACTCGGTACGAATTTGTGATTTTGCAGTTCGAACTGAACTAGATGACGATTACAAAGGTGCGACCCTGTCCATTGAGCCGGAACTAGACGCAGGGGATACTGAGTCTTTGGCAGGCTGGACTTTGCAGGCCCAGTTATTCGACAAAGCTCACAGAAAAGAGTTTTCAGACCCATTAGTCCAAGATGCAGCATCCATCGTCAATCGAGACTTCAACGCCGAAATCCTGAATCAGCGTACTCCTCAACGAGGTTTGCCTAAATTTGGCTGGATGGATGCAACAGTTCAGAATCCTACGAAGTGGACTGCGGAGACGCCTAACCTCTATCGCCTGGTCCTCAAATTGCACGATCCTCAGGGCCACACCGTCGAGGCAGTTGGCTGCGACGTGGGGTTCAGAAAGATTGAAATCTTAAATGGTCGACTGCTTGTCAATGGTAAACCAGTTCGACTACGCGGTATCAATCGCCACGAGCATCACCCACAGTACGGACACGCCATCCCACTAGACAGCATGGTGCAGGATATCAAGCTGATGAAGCAGGCGAATATCAATGCGGTTCGCACGTCCCATTATCCGAACGATCCCCGCTGGTATGAGTTGTGTGATCGATACGGAATGTATGTGATGGATGAAGCAAACTTAGAAACACACGGAGTTCGAGGACTGTTGGCAAGTGATCCGCGCTGGGGGCAGGCCTTTCTTGATCGGGCGATCCGCATGGCGGAACGCGACAAGAACCATCCCAGTGTTTTCTGTTGGTCGATGGGCAATGAATCTGGGTACGGCCCGAACTTTGCTGCCATTTCTGGCTGGTTGCATGCTTTCGACCCAACTAGGCCAGTGCACTATGAAGGATCACAATCAGAACCAGCAGATCCTAGGACCGTTGATATTGTAAGTCGTTTCTATCCGCGCGTGAATCAAGAGTATTTGCAGCCACCGCTCCCCGACGGAAATCAACAGGAGCGTGCCGAAAATGCTCGTTGGGAAAGGTTGTTGGAGCTTGCTCAGAATTCCAAAGACGACCGCCCGATAGTCATGAGCGAGTATTGCCATGCGATGGGAAATGCTGTTGGGAATCTCGCTGAGTATTGGGATGAGATCTATTCCCAACCACGCTTGCTGGGAGGATTTATTTGGGACTGGGCAGATCAGGGGTTGTATAAAAAAGACTCTGAAGGGAAACAATTTCTGGCCTATGGAGGAGACTTTGGCGATTTTCCACATTCGAAGGCTTTTTGTCTTAACGGGATCGTCTTTGCCGATCGTCGACTGACGCCGAAATATCACGAAGTGAAAAAAGTCTACCAACCGGTGACCTTCCAGTCAGAGCGGCTTAGTCCGAACATTGCATCTCTGCGAGTCGTCAATCGATTTGATCACAGTAACTTGAACCAGTTCGATCTTCGCTGGCAATTTCTAGTCGGGGGTCAGATTGTGCTTTCGGGCGATCTTGAACCTCTGGAATTAGAACCAGGCGAAGAAGGGATATTGAAAATTCCTTGCAACGAGACGGGGCCTTTTCCAGCCGGTGAAGCGGCCTATTTGCGAGTCAGCGTACACACTCGCGAAGCTACACCCTGGGCAGATGTAGGCTATGAAATTGCCTGGGAGCAATTCCCGTTTACTGTACAACACACTTTAGCTCCGCAGATTCACACTTCGGCACTTGCGAAACTTAATGTCACTCGGTCCGATGAAACTATAACAATCAACGGCAATGAATTCGTTGCTCGGTTTAATCGAGCGCAAGGGAGTTTGGTATCGCTCGAGTATGATGGGCATGAAGTCTTAGCGGCCAATGCTACGGAACTTGCAAGTCCAGTCGCTCAGTTCTTCCGGGCACCGACCGACAACGACCGTGGATTTGGGAACTGGCTCGCCAAGAATTGGCAGGAAACGGGACTCGCGTCACCAGAACGCATCGTACAATCTTGCGAGGCTTCTGAATCGACAAGAGATACCGTGGAGATTGAGATTCGTGCCAAATACAATTTTAGCACAGGGAGTTACGATCAATATTCCCAATGGTTAGTACGGGGTGATGGTTCGTTGGACATGACGAATAGTTTCACGCCTGCCGGTTCGCTTCCTCCGCTGGGTCGAATCGGGGTCATGCTCCGGTTATCTCCTGAATTGGAAACGATGACTTGGTTTGGGCATGGTCCCCACGAAAACTATCCCGACCGCAAGGAATCTTGTCCTTTGGGGCTTTGGACAAGTACTGTCACACAACAGTACGTTCCCTATCCGAGACCTCAAGAGAACGGTAACAAAGAAGGGGTACGCTGGATTGCTTTGACCGACGAAATCGGACGAGGAATGGTGGTTGTCGCCGCGCAACCGATTGCTGCTTCGGCACTGCATTATACGGTCGATGATCTGGCCGTTGCCTCCCATGCGCATCTTTTGAAACCGCGCCAAGAGGTAGTCCTTTCTTTGGATGCCCGCCAATCCGGACTAGGCAATAGTAGTTGTGGGCCGGGCGTAGTGCAGCGGTTTGCGGTTCCTCCGGAATCCTATAAACTTCAGGTCTCTTTCCGACGTGTCAATGCAGGGGACGACATCCCCGCTATTGCCAGAGCGATTTATGATAGATCCAAATGAATGTATCATGCTCAGATTCGGTCAACTCAGCAGTGAATCATGTTTTCCTAGTGAGAAAAGCCCGATACGACGAAAGTTTTATGAAAATTCGAGGACTGTTGCAAAAAATACTATGACAAGAAGTTTAAGGTGGAGAATTTAGACATGCCAGGATACTGTTTGCCCGAAACACGACAAACAAATAAGCTCGCCGCCAAACAAGTTTACTTAATGGCCAATGGGGATTTGCGGTTGTCTGCCAATCAGAATTGCTGGGCGGCACAGAATGCCATAGAGCAGCAAATAGCTAAAGCAATTGAATCGGCAGAATGGGAAGTTATCCGTGCTCATCCTTATAAGGAAAATGAGAAACACGGATTCATCAGCTCCCAGCAGGAAGGAATGGATGTATTCCGCCAACTCGATCCGGACGTGCCGCTGATCGTGGCCGAGGCGGTTTGGCAGTATTCCCATCATATCCTGCATGGCTTGATCTCCCATCGTGGACCAATTCTCACTTTGGCCAACTGGTCGGGCACCTGGCCGGGTTTGGTTGGAATGCTGAATCTCAACGGTTCGCTTACCAAGGCAGGGGTTGTTTACAGTACCCTATGGACCGAAGATTTTAGCGATGCACAATTCTTAGAGCAGTTGACCCGCTGGTTCTCGGGAGAAACGATTCGACATGCGATCGATCACGTTACTCCGTTGGATCGAGTATCCGTCGGCAAGCCGGAAAAGGAATTGGGGCAGGCATTGGCTCAGCAGCTTGTGCGTGACAAAGCTATTATGGGCGTGTTTGATGAAGGTTGCATGGGGATGTTTAACGCCATCATTCCAGACCATTTGCTCAATCCTACCGGGGTTTATAAGGAACGACTGAGCCAGTCGGCACTCTACTACGAAGCAACTCAAGTCTCCGACGAGCAAGCTCGAGAGTCACGCAAATGGATGGAAGATCGAGGAATGACCTTCGAGACTGGTCCCAGTCATGCGGAAGACCTCACATACGAGCAAATCCTTCTGCAATGCAAAATGTATATCGCAGCCGTGCGGATTGCCGACGACTTTGGATGCGACACGATCGGTATTCAGTATCAACAAGGACTTAAAGATCTACTTCCTGCCAGCGATCTCGTGGAAGGAACGCTCAATAATGGTGAGAGACCTCCTGTTCTCAGTCGAGACGGTGAGCGCGTGCTCTATGAAGGAGAGCCGCTGCCGCACTTTAATGAAGTCGATGAGTGCGCGGGACTTGATGGGCTGATGACCTACCGAATCCACAAGGCCATGGACCAACCCGTGGAAAATACGCTTCACGACCTGCGCTGGGGGGACTGGGACGGTTCAGGAACGACCAAGGAGTATGTCTGGGTGTTTGAGATTAGCGGAAGTGTTCCGCCCGCGCATCTTGCGGGCGGCTGGAAAGGCGCAACGAGCGTTCGCCAACCTGCGATGTATTTCCCCAATGGGGGAGGTACGATCAAGGGCATATCGAAGCCAGGTGAAATCGTATGGTCACGCATCTATGTCGAAGACAATCGGCTCAAAATAGATTTGGGTCGCGCTGCCGTAGTGGAGCTGCCACTTGAAGAGACGCAGCGGCGCTGGAAGGAGACGACGCCCCAATGGCCCATCATGCATGCGGTTACCTATGGTGTGACTCGAGACCAAATGATGGCCCGCCATAAGAGCAATCATATTCAGGTTGCCTATGCGAACTCAGCAGAGGAAGCCGACAAAGCAATGCTTGTCAAAGCAGCGATGGCTCAGGCGTTAGGTATGGAAGTGGCAATCTGCGGCACGCGTAAAGAAGATAAGCCTTGGTAAGGTGACCGTGTACACCTGAGCAGCCAACATAATTACTAGCTCGAACCGATTTCGAACAACCAGTAACTTCTAGAAAAAGCAATGTCTGAAGTACTTGATCAACTTCTGGAGCTTTCCCATCGCATCGGCCTAGCCGACAGAATGGCTATCTTGGGTGAGGGCAATGTATCTGGTCGACTCAGCGATGAGCAGTTTTTGATTAAGGCTAGCGGAACTGAACTAGGCACGTTGACGGCGAAACAACTTGTCGAAGTGAATTCTGCACCAATCCTCGATGGCCTGACCGCTGGAGATACCGGCGATGAAGAGATCGAGAAACTTTTGCTTGCCAGTCGCGTGAATCTTGATGCATTAAAACCGTCGGTCGAAACCTTATTCCACGCGTGGCTTTTGAAGTTGCCTGATGTCTCATTCATCGGACACACGCATCCGATTTGCGTCAATCAAATCCTCTGTTCGCCGCGGGCTAAGGAATTCGCCGAGAATCGACTTTTCCCAGACCAGATCGTTTATTGTGGGGCTGAGTCGGTGTTGGTGCCGTACGTGGATCCAGGAATCATTCTTGCTGCAAAAATAGCGGAGATGGTCACGGCATTTATCGATCGTCGTAACACTTTCCCTAAAACAATCCTCTTGGAAAATCACGGCTTGATCGCGTTGGGCAAGACTTCAAAGCAAGTGGAAGCTGCCCTATTAATGGCGGAAAAGTCGGCTCAAGTATTTGTCGGTGCAACCACTGCAGGAGGTCCCAACTTTTTGCCTCAAAAACAGGTGGATCGCATCGCTTCTCGTTCCGATGAGCACTATCGCCAACGTATGATCGAATCAGCCTAGTCGAAATTCAAGGCTTCGTTGAGGACACGTCGCGGCTGATAGAAACATTGAGGGAAGCCCAATAAATAGGCTCCGACTCGGCTCACGAGACTTACTGCTTAAAGTCACTGCGGTTTTGCGGAACAGCATTGCAAGGCGGTCTCCTTTATAAAAACGGTTTCCCCGAATATACTAAATTAACAGTGGCTTTCTCAATAATTGCAGTACTTGTCATGTTGTCTGATCGAATAGTTGTTCAACAGTTGGGTTTTGTAGTGTGGGTGCTATTAGCTTGGGCAGCCTACTCGACTTTGGGCCTTGCAGAGGAGGTTGGTCAGGAAGACGAGTACACTCAAGTAATCAATGCTCGCTCCCGGGCGATAGTTGACCAACTGGGCCTCTCCGATGAAGAGCTCGCAGATCGAATCTCACAGGCAGTAGCCGAGCAATACCGAGGCCTGCGAGACATACACGATTCACGTGACACTGAGATCACAGAGTTGCAGAAGTCAGTTGCAGTTCAGGAGAAGCAAATTGAAGACTTAATTGAGGAAGTACGCCGGGCTTCAATGATCGAGCAGTTTCAGTTGCATCGAAGTTTTGTTGCAAAGCTGTCAGCGGAATTAGGTCCTGAAGAAGTCAATGGTATTAAGGATGGCATGACCTACGGGGTTCTGCCGAGAACGTACGATCAATATCTTCATACGCTACCTAATCTCACGGAAGACCAGAAACGCAAAATCATGGCATTGTTAATTGAAGCTCGCGAGTACGCCATGGATGCCGGCTCATCGGATGAGAAGCACGGTTGGTTTCGAAAGTACAAAGGTAAAATCAACAATTATTTATCGTCTGCTGGTTACAAGATGTAGAGTTACTTGTACAGCAAAATAGGGCTGTGAGACTTCTTTTAACCAGACGATTAATTGCGGTAGAGTTGGACGAATATGACGCGATTTCAATTCATTTGCCTAAGTCTTTCATTTGCAATTGTTTTCCCAATAGCGGACGTTTGCCATAGTCAGTATCCCGATATTTCACCTGAAGTCGCTGCTGAATCAAAGCAACGAATGGATGCGGTACGAAGTCATTCAGACGCTGCATGGAAAAAGGCCTTGCCAACTATTCGGCAATGGGAAATGAGAGATAAACCTTTCATCCCCTGGGCCAAGAAACCAGGTGACCTGCCCCAAGCTTCGGTCCCCGCATTTCCCGGTGCGCAAGGAGGGGGAATGTACAGTTTTGGAGGGCGAGGCGGTCGAGTTTTTGTCGTGACGAATCTCAATGACAGCGGTCCAGGCAGCTTTCGTGAAGCACTGGAAGCGGGAGGACCTCGGTTTGTCGTCTTTAATGTTGCAGGAATCATCAGGCTGAAGGAGCGCATCTTAGTACGTGCCCCTTACTTGACAATCGACGGTAGCCACGCACCAGGAGACGGGATTTGTATTGCTGGTGACACTGTCGAAATTGACACTCACGATGTGATTATCCGCCACATGCGATTTCGTCGAGGGGCTACCTGGGTAGGGGATCGAAATGATTCTTTGGGAGGCAATCCCGTGGGAAACATAATCATTGACCACGTTTCAGCAAGCTGGGGCCTGGATGAAAACTTGTCGATGTACCGCCACATGTATGAGCCAGCCGACGGTAGTCTGGCTCAAAAACTGCCGACTGTGAACATTACCATTCAGAATTCGATCTTCAGCGAAGCGCTAGATACTTACAACCATTCTTTTGGGAGTACTCTTGGTGGCTACAACAGTACGTTCCATCATAATCTGTGGGCCTGCAATACGGGGCGCAACCCCAGTGTAGGCATGATCTACGATTTCAGCTTTGCCAATAATGTTCTATATAATTGGCGACATCGAACAATTGACGGTGGTGATCATCGAAGCTTCTACACCATCATTAACAACTATTTTAAGCCGGGACCGATTACTGATCGCTCACGTCCAATCAGTTATCGCATTCTCAAACCCGAGAAACGTAGAAGCCCTACCTTCAATCTGGATTTTGGAAAAGCTTATGTAGCCGGCAACATAGTCGAAGGAAATGAGCAAGTCACCAAAAACAACTGGGACTGTGGCGTACAATTCGAGGATAGCGAGCTTCTGCCTATTAACGAACAGTTAACGCAAAAAGAATTACGGTCAGGAAAAGCTGACCTTACACCCGAGCAGCGAAGAACTCTCGCGGAACAAAGGCGCATTGAAATTATGGCTCAGGTAAAGGCTGACAAGCCTTATCCTCATTCTTACCTCATGATCCAGCCTGCTAAAGAAGCCTACAAATTCGTGCTGGCCGAAGCCGGGGCAACGCTTCCAAAACGAGACGCCGTAGATCAGCGAGTGATTGAAATGGTCCGAACGGGAAAAGTTGGCTATCAGGAAGGAAAGGGGATCATCACTAACATTGAACAGGTTGGAGGGTATCCCAAATACCAGGGAGAACCTCTTGCTGATAGTGATGGCGATGGCATGCCGGATCAATGGGAGCTGCAATACAACCTCGAGCCTGACGACCCTAGCGATGCGTCAGGCGACCTGAATGGTGACGGGTACACGCACATCGAAGATTATCTCTACGGATTGGACCCTGGCACTTTGTACGTGCCATGGTCTGCCCCGAGAAACTATCAGGATTTATTTTGGCAATAGTCAGGGCCAGTGTTTGAATTGCTATGGAACGATTTTTCGCCACTTATCTGATTGAAACGCCGCTGGACATCGCGGTGGCTGCGGAGTCGTTGGCTGGTGAGCAGTCTTCCGGTACTTTTGTTTCCGTGCCAGGAGAAACCGAGGCACTCAAACAGCGGTTTGCCGCGCGGATTGAAAGCCTTCGAGAGCTTGAGCAGAGCGACACACCCAGCCTTCCAGGTTGCTTGAGTAGCGAGAACAGCTACAAGCGGGCGGAAGTCGTTATTTCGTGGCCCCTGGAAAATGTTGGATACAACTTGCCAGCGATCATATCCACAGTGCAAGGAAACCTCTACGAGCTTCGTCAGTTTTCTGGTCTTAAACTGATGGACCTGGAATTCCCGGCCTCTTTCAGGGAGCACTTCAGAGGCCCTGCCTTTGGTATCGAAGGGACTCGACAACTTGCTGATGTGCTGCCCGACCGTCCTCTGATCGGTACGATCATCAAGCCCAGTGTGGGATTGTCTCCCGAGGAAACTGCCAAGCTCGTCGAAACTCTTGTGGAGGCAGGCGTTGATTTCATAAAGGACGACGAATTGATGGCCGACCCTCCGCACTCTCCATTCAAAGAGCGAGTTGCAGTTGTCATGTGTGTGGTCAACGATCATGCGGCTCGAACGGGCAAAAAGGTCATGGTGGCGTTCAATATCAGCGACGAAATGGATCGCATGCTTGAACACTACGATACTGTAGTAGGGCAGGGTGGTACCTGCGCAATGGTTAGCCTCAATAGTGTTGGTATGGCCGGAGTCAAAAAAATCTGCGATCGTGGGCAACTTGCTATACACGGGCACCGCAATGGCTGGGGCATGCTCAATCGACACCCGTTTTTGGGAATAGAATTTAAGGCCTATCAGAAACTTTGGCGATTGGCAGGGATCGATCACATTCACGTCAATGGGATACAGAATAAGTTTTGCGAATCCGATGAGTCGGTTGTGCGTTCGATGAATGCTTGTCAAGAACCGATGTTGGGTGGTTTTCCGATCCTGCCGGTCGTTTCTTCCGGCCAATGGGGAGGGCAAGCCCCTGAGACTTACCGCCAAACCAAGACGGTCGATTTATTGTATCTCGCAGGGGGCGGTATTTTGGGACATCCTGATGGACCACGAGAAGGAGTCAAAGCCCTCCAGGAATCCTGGGAGGCTGCCGTCGCTGGCTTATCTCTGCAAGAGGCCATTCAGGAATCATCGGCTTTAAGGCGAGCCACGGAGAAGTTTTCAAAGCACAATTGTTCTAGTCCAGTTCAGACCCCTGCTTTACATGCAGCATCATCGCCATGAATGACTTGTTGCTCACATATTACGGTGACGACTTCACCGGCTCGACCGATGCGTTGGAATGTTTATCCCGAGCTGGGGTCCGCACTGCGCTGTTCACTCGGCCGCCTACTCGGGAAATGTTGGCCCGGCATAGTGGTCTGCAGGCAGTAGGAGTAGCCGGAACAACACGTTCTCTCTCTCCCAGCGCCATGGAGAAAGAGTTAGTCCATGCTTTCACGGCTTTGCAAGAACTGCAGCCTCGACATATCCATTACAAAGTTTGTTCCACTTTCGATTCCGCGCCAGAGATTGGCAGCATAGGCTGTGCAATTGATGTTGGTCGTCGAGTCCTTGGCTCCCCGAATGTTTCGCTGGTTGTTGGTGCCCCCTCCTTGGGCCGATATTGTGCGTTTGGCCACTTGTTCGCCACGGCGGGAGTTAATTACGGGGAAGAAGTCTTTCGTCTTGATCGACACCCTTCAGCAAGCGGTCACTCAAAGACACCGATGACAGAAAGCGATCTACGCATTCATTTGGGTAAACAGACGAAAGCCAAGTTAGCGTTGTTCGACTTGCTCAAGTTCAGCTTAACGGCTGAGCAACAACGACAAGAATTGAATCAACTCGTAGCTGCCGGGGCTGAGGTCGTACTCTTTGACGTGGTGAACGATGATCAACTGAAGCAGATAGGTGCACTGCTTGATCAGAGTGAAGGCCCAGAGTCCCTTCGGTTTGCTGTTGGTTCCTCTGGTGTGGAGATGGCGCTCTGCTCGCAGTGGGCTTCGATGGGTAAGCTGAAGCCTAGGGACAACTGGGAGAATCCTGGTAAGACAAGTCAAGTTCTCATCGTCTCCGGCAGTTGTTCGCCAGTCACTAAGTCTCAAATAGAATGGGCGGCCAAGAATGGCATCGTTGAAGTGGCAATTGATACCGCCTCGGTCGCCGCTGATGAAGGCTCGCATCAATCGATACAACGATCGGCAAACGAAGTGGTCGATCTTCTTAAATCGGGAAAAAGTGTTGTCGCGCACACTAGTAAAGGCAATTCCGACCCACGCATAGCTGCCACAGCAGAAGTACTATCTAAATGGAGTACCAATGGAGGGCCAAGTGCTAGTTGTAGCTCGCAGGTACTAGGCACAGCGATGGGCCGCTTGGTACGACAGGCATTGGACGAAACTTCAGTGCGCAGAGTTTGCGTAGCTGGTGGAGATACATCGAGCTATCTAGCCCAAGAAATTGGCATTGAAACCCTTGAGATGCTTTGTCCATTTGCACCTGGCTCACCGATTTGTACGGCTCACGCCCCCAACTCTCCTGCAGATAGAATTGAGATTAATTTCAAAGGAGGACAAGTCGGCTCAGAAGAGTTCTTTGGTTCACTTTTAGCGGGAACAATCCAATAGGTTATAACGATCGCTACGATCGAGATTAAGATTAGAAAAATGAATCGCAAAACGCTTGCCCTGGTTCACACATCCTCCACGCTCGCACCCGTATTCGAACGGTTGTGTAAGGAAAAGCTGCTTGATGTGGATTTACTTCACATCGAGGATGCGAGTCTTATACGGGATGTGATTGCAGATGGAGAATTAACAGCCGACACATTGGAACGAGTCCTGCACCATCTTACGACAGCCGAAGACACTGTCGCTGATTATATTATGGTGACTTGCTCGTCGATCGGTCCTGCAGTTGATGCCGCTCAGTCGCGGCTCCACAAGCCTGTATTGCGTGTGGACCAGCCTTTAGCTGAAGCGGCCGTAAAAATAGGAACGAATATTGGAGTGATCGCGACTTTGTCCACAACCTTGGTCCCAACCGTCGACCTCATCCGACGTCATGCAGTCAAGGTTGGTAAGGAAGTCAATATAGTTTCAGAACTCTGTGCTGGGGCATTTGAGGCATTCCTCGCTGATGACCTAGAGAGCCATGATGCCGCCGTGATGGAAGCTATCGAGAGGCTTGCTCCGACAGTAGACGTCATAGTCTTGGCTCAAGCTTCCATGGCAAGGGTAATGAGTGACTTCAAGGGAGATGAGATCAAGACACCTATTCTATCGAGCCCATCCCTCGCAGTGGACTATCTTGCGACTGTGCTTTAGTCTCATAGCATGGCAACTGCGAATAAACTCTTCCTCGGTATTGCGGTCTTAGCACTTTTGTTCGTCCTCGTTGGGGTATTCTGTGCCTCAGCCACGCTCTGGCACCCGGCGGCGGTGGTCTTCGCGGTGGCAACTGCACTTGGCTTCGGAGCATTTCCGCAACTTTCAGGCTATCGTTTCACTCTGTGGATCCTGGCTGCCGTAGTATCGGCAATGATCTATCCGAACTTCTTTCTCAGTCTTGGCCCGTTTGATTTTAAGTTCTTTCAGGTCTCCGCAATCGATCTTCAGAACAAGTGGTTGTTTCTGATTATTATTCAATTGGTGATGTTCGGAATGGGCACTAAGATGAGCTTCAAGGACTTTGCAGGGGTGGCAAAGATGCCTTACCCGGTCATCATAGGGGTGGGACTGCAGTTTCTTGTCATGCCGCTTCTGGGATACTCCTTGGCAAAGTTGTTCGCGTTCCCCCCGGAAATTGCTGCTGGTGTCGTACTGATTGGTTCTTGTTCTAGTGGTTTGGCTTCCAACGTCATGTGCTTTCTTGCTGGGGCTAATTTGGCCCTCTCGATCACACTCACTGCAGTAGCCACATTATTTGCTCCTCTCGCCACAACTTTCTGGATGCAGATGCTCGCGGGCGAATTTGTTGAGATTGATTCTAGGGCAATGTTACTCGAAATTGTCAAAATAGTACTGGTACCCATCGGCGCAGCAATGTTGCATGACTATCTCAAACATTCTTCAGTGCAGAAAAAAAGAATCGTCGTTTCACTGGCCCTAATTTGCGCAGGAATTATTATTCTATTGCTGTTGAAAGACTACCAAGCGTTCGAATCCTTCGATTTTCCTATATCTACGCCGGTTTTCGAAGCAATCCTAATGACCTGCGGTGCTGTGGCGTTTGGAGTCGCTTATCACTTTGTTGCAAGCAGGTTTCCCTCGATCGATCGAAATATTCATTTAATCTCGATGTTTGGTATTATTTACTTTACCGCTGTGACCACAGCGGCCGGAAGAGACAATCTCCTCGTAGCTGGCATGGCTCTAATCCTCGCAGCAATAATCCATAATCTTGCCGGATATGGGCTTGGATACTCACTCAGTCGGCTTGCTGGGCTCGATAAGAATTCGGCACTTACCGTGGCATTCGAAGTCGGAATGCAAAATGGTGGGATGGCATCCGGTCTGGCAAGGTTCATGGGCAAACTCGGGACCGTCGGCCTGGCTGCGGCTGTCTTCAGTCCGTGGATGAACATCTCCGGATCAATCCTGGCGATGCAAGTTCGAAGGCACAGACTCTCAAAAACTGATAACAACGACAGAAGTGAGAATTCCAGTGACTAGCAAGGTAGACAAAGCAGTGCGAACCGATGAACTCGAACGATCCACGCTCATCTCTTATCTAGCGAGGATTCAAGGCCTGGCCGGCCTATTGATTCTTGTGAGCCTGTCTGCAGTTTCCTTTGCTGAACCTGCAGTGAGACTGTCAGCTGAAGGGGATTTGAGTTACGCCCCCGATTCGCAAGGCAACATAATTCCTGATTTTTCGTATTGCGGCTATGACAATGGTTCCAGCAACGTTCCACAGATTCCAGTTCGGGTTCGAGTGAAGCCCGTTGAAGGGGATGATGGCAAGCGAATTCAGGCAGCCATTGATTATGTAGCTGGACTACCTGTTGACGATGACGGCTTTCGGGGTGCAGTGCGACTTGCCTCGGGAGAATTTCAAGTCGCGGGTCAGATTGTCATCAAGGCTTCCGGAGTCGTTCTGCAAGGGTCGGGCGCTGGTGAAGGGGGGACCACCATCGTTGCAACAGGTCAAGATCGCCGAGCAATCATCAAGGTTATCGGGGTGAACGACCGAGTATTTCGCGACAAACCAGCCATCCAGGAAATTCAAGAGAACTACGTCGCCGTGGGATCGAAAGAGTTTTCTCTCGACTCAGCTGATTCTTTCTCGGTAGGTGACCCGGTCGTGATCACCCGCCCTAGTACGGCAGAGTGGATCGAGGAGGTTGGTGGGAGAGCGGAGGGCATTGGCTGGAGACCCGGTTCTAGGGATATTAATTGGGATCGAATTGTCACCTCTGTCTCGGGAAACACGATAACTGTCGATGCACCCATCACGACTTCGCTGGACAAACGATTCGGAGGCGGATTGGTCCAAATCTACGACTGGCCTGGGAGACTTCAATATGTCGGCATCGAAGACCTTCGGCTAAAGTCGAGCTATGATCAGCAGAATCTCAATGATGAAGATCACTCCTGGTTTGGTATCACGATGGATAATGTCCAGGATGCATGGGTACGACTCACTACCTTTGAACATTTCGCCGGAGGAGCGGTTTTTTTGGGCCGAAATACAATTTCGATAAAAGTAGAAGATTGCGTTTCGCTGGCGCCGATATCAGAAAATGGAGGTTATCGTCGCCATACTTTTTTCACATTAGGGCAACTAGCCTTCTTTAACCGCTGTTGGTCGGAGTTGGGCCGTCATGATTTTTCTGTCGGGCATTGCGCCCCTGGTCCGAATGCGTTTGTAAACTGCCGCGCTGATCAGGCGCTTGGTGTAAGTGGCCCAATTGAGAGTTGGGCCTCGGGTGTACTCTATGACAATGTCCGCATCGACGGAAACGATCTTCAACTTCAAAATCGCTGGAACACGCCACCCGCTACTGGGTGGTCTGCCGCGAATTGTGTGATTTGGCAATGTCGAGCGGCAAACGTCCGATGCTTTCGTCCACCCGGCGCAAACAACTGGGCGATCGGAGTGTGGGCAACTCCCGCCGGGGATGGAGTTTTCGAAAGCTTGAGTGAATTCGTCAAGCCTCAAAGCTTGTATCAGGCACAGCTACGGCAGCGAATTGGAAAAGACGCTGGCAGCCGGATCGATCCGATTTTGGGCAAGCCTATTGCTGCAACAAACCCTAGTTACGAAGAGGCGGCAAAATTCCTCAAGCAGTCTGAGAAGCCAGCGAAGCGACTATTGGACATCATCCAAAGCAATATCGCGAGGTCCACGGCAGATAGGTCCTTGGGCTCCCAGACGGACGTACTTCAAAATGCGATTGAGCTTGACGATCTCGCCTCGCGAAATGCTCAAAGTGATTCATCGTCACCCATGCAAGCCTCGGAGGTCGGCAAAACGTTGTCTGTCGAGAATGGGTGGTTCGTTGCAGATAGGCAACTCATGATAGGAAAACGCCTTAAGCCAAGCTGGTGGAGAGGTTCCCTCCGCCCAGGAGAGGCAGTAGAGTTTGGTCACAACATCACACGGTTTGTCCCTGGTAGAGAAGGAGTCGGCCTCACGGAAGATGTTGAAACGGTGGTGGAAGACATGGTTTGGAGCGGCACGATATCTTATGAACATCACTACGGCCTGTGGTACGACCGCCGCCGAGATGATCATCTGATGGTAAGGCGTGCAGATGGTGCCGCGGCCCCACCATTCTACGAGCAACCTTTTGTCAGAAGTGGGGAAGGAGTCGCATGGGACGGCTTGAGCAAATACGACTTAACGAATTACAACCCATGGTATTGGAACCGTTTAACTCAATTTGCAAAGCTGTTTGATGAAAATGGTTTGTTACTCGTTCACAACAACTATTTTCAGCACAACATCCTGGAGGCCGGCGCACACTGGGCCGATTGCCCTTGGAGACCGGTAAATAATATCAATCAGACGGGTCTCCCAGAGCCGCCTCCTTATATCGGCGACAAGCGCCTCTTCATGGCCCAGCACTTCTACGACGTTTCCAATCCCGACATGCGGGCACTCCATCGTCGTTACATCCGTCATTGCCTGGAGGCATTCGCTGATTCCACCAATGTCATTCAGTTGACAAGCGCTGAATTCACGGGGCCATTGGAATTTGTCCAGTTCTGGATCGATACCATTGTTGAATGGGAAAAGGAGACCGATACGAATGTGCTAGTTGGACTTAGTTGCACCAAGGATGTGCAAGACTCGATACTGGCGGATCCTGTACGAGAATCCCATGTCGATGTCATCGACATCCGCTATTGGACCTATGACAAGAATTACCAGTTGTACGCGCCAGAAGGGGGGAAGTATCTTGCACCTCGTCAGCACATGCGTCAATTGAGACCTGAGGCGGCCTCCTTTGGCTCGATTGTCAAATCTGTAAGCGAATACCGGAACAAGTACCCGGAGAAAGTGGTGCTTTACAATGCGGATCTTGAATGTCGGAGTCCCACAGAGGGTTGGGCAGTACTCATGGGAGGTGGTTCACTGCCGATTGTGAGTCTGCCGCCTGAATTGGCTCGCAAAGTACCTCAGATGGTCCCCACGGACGACATTATCACGGGCGAAGAGCAGTGGTGCTTGGCGTCGCCCGAGGGAGATCTGCTGATCTATACCCAGAATCCAGGAGCTGAACTCATACTGTCTCTCCCAACTGCGATAAAAAAATTCCGAATGAACTGGATAGATACGAGCACAGGGAAGATCATCGATAAATCCAACATGCGTGCCGAAGGCAGTGTTAAGCTGTCGCCGAAATCAAAGGCGCTCTGGATTTCAAAGATCGAACCCTAGAGAAGCCATTCGTTGCCTCGATTAGACTACTGCAGCGGCAACCACACAGACATTTTAGTTGGTCCTCGATTTGCCCAAGCGTAATAGGGGATTAGGCGTAGCTGGAACTCCTGAGTAGGTGCTTTCTCGACTTCGCGGTAAAGCTCTGTACCCCATTCCGCAATCTGTTTGGCCACGGCAGTTCCCTCGAGCAAGATGACCCCCTGCAAGAAGTTAGCATCGAAACGTTCATGAAGACTTATATCCCTAGGAATAAGCACTTGCTCAAGTTCCACATCTTTTGGCAAATCAACCGATTCTAAACAATAAACGATCGGTCCGCGTTGAAATGCTACTTGATTCGTTGTTTCTTCCACTAAGGGGTTCGCCTCTATCAACTTCGCTGGCATCGGTAGATCTAGTTCGACCCGGTCGCCAACTTTCCATGGTCTAAGTAGTTCAAAAAATCCTTTGTCCGTGATCTCAATCTTTTGCTGCTTGTCATTGACTTTAACCGTCGCCCCGTCTGTCCAACCGGGTATTCGGAGGTTCAGGGCGAACTCCTGCTCGGGGCAAGCCTCGACTTGAAGCTTCACAGTTCCATTCCAGGGGTACTCCGTCTCTTGTGAAATCTGCAACGGCTTCCCCAGAAGTTCAGTCGAAAGCGTGTTGGCCCCATACAGGTTCAGCCAGAGGGCGTCGTGGCTCATGCTATAAACGTAGCCGCTGAGTTCAGCAATTGTGCGCAATAAATTGGGCGGACAGCAGAAGGACACAAAGAATGGCTGTCGAGTACGAGGATACCGTAGCTCAGTCGGCAAGGGATCGACGACTCGCAACGGATTGACGTAGAAATACTCTGTACCACTCAGGCTGACGCCACTCAGAATGCTGTTGTAGAGAGCAAGTTCGAGTACATCCAAGTATTTAGCATCACCCGAGATTTGAAACATTCGCCACGACCACATTAAGTTGGCGATATTCGCACAGGTCTCATTGTGCGCCGTGGTATTGGGGAGTTGGTAGTTCCGCCCATAAGCTTGATGTACACGTGTGATGTGTGCCTGGTCGTCGGATCCATCTGGCGAGGCACCGTCGTACAATGCTCCACTGGCCCCTGTAATATACATCTTCTTGTGGGCCATGTTCTCCCAGATAGATTCCAGCGGAACCAGTAAATCTGGTTCGCCCGTCTCGGCATACAAATCAGCTGCACCTGCGCAGAGATAATTCTCTCTTACTGCATGTCCCACTGCTTCTCGTTGTTCTACGAAAGGTATCCGATCCTGATTGTCGTCTCCTCCCTCCGTAACCAAGTTACGCATGGTCAGAAAGGTCTTTGCTAGCTCAAGGTAGCGTTCATCGCCGGTAGTGCGATACAACTCAACGGCCCCCATATAATGGGAAGGACAGATTGAATTGCGGGCCTGTTCTGGTGTGGGATCACGAAATGTCTCGATTAAGTAATCCGCCGCTTTCTTGGAGATGTCGAGAAGTGTTTTTTCGCCAGTCACGCGATAGTGCAGACAACCTGTCGTCATTAAGTGACCCATGTTGTACATCTCAAACGCGTGCCGATCCTGGAAAGGCTTCACGTTCTTGTCCCCGTTGCGCTGGGCAATGAGCACCGGTGTATGAATGTACCCATCCGGGCTTTGGGCCTGGCTGATCGCTTCGATGGATTGGTCGATGGCCGCTTTGAGTTGTGAATCATCTGTAACAGCGACCGTGGCGATAGCCGCCTCGAGCCATTTGTAGAAATCGCCGTCATTCCATTTCGCTCCATGATGATCACCTTCAGCACGTCCAGCCGCAATCAAGAAATGCTCTAAGAAGGGTTTGTATTTGTGGCCTTTCATGAGATCCCACATAGCCGGGATGGATTTCTCCCGGCACACTCGGACACGGTCTGCCCAAAATCCTTCTGTCCAATGCACCTCGTCAAAACCAACAGGTCGAACCACTGCGAATTGGCTATGCGAAGTGTCTACGACTTCCGCCGCGAAAATAAATCCCGACTCTCTGGCCCCAATACACGCAATCACCAACTGGGCAATTGTAAGAAATGGTTTTGAGAGTTCGAGCATTTTGAGAGTTCGCTGAATGAATTGGTGTCACTGGTTGCAGAAGACTAACCTCTGCCTGCAACAGTGATTCTACGTTAGTTTCCTGTCAAATTCCACTAAATGTATAGCGACTTGTTCAATGTCATTCTCGCAGCTAGTATTAACCAGACAATTGACTTCTTGCTGAGATCGTGACGTCTTTTTGCTAGTTTCCACAATGCTCAATGCTCCGCCAAAAGCGATTACTTTCTTGATCCGACTTGCTTTAGTTTGTGGCTCGCTCTTGCTTTGGCGATCGGACTTCAATTCTGCTCATGCAGAGGCGGCGGTTCTTAAGCCTGATGATTTCGCTCATCATTACGAGCGATTCAACGCCTGTGATAACGAGCAGGTAGTCAATGAGATTCCAAATGCAGATTCCTGGCTGTGGATGGTCGATCAAGCGCCACTGTTTGAATGTCCCTCCACGCGCCTGGAAGAAATGTACTATTTCCGCTGGTGGACTTACCGAAAACACATGAAGCGGACACCCGTAGGCATGGTCTTGACGGAGTTTATCCTCCCCGTCAGCCACGCTGGAGATTACAACACTGTCTCATGTGCCTTTGGACATCAGGTAGCTGAAGGCCGCTGGTTGCATGACCAGACATTCCTCGATGACTATACGCTGTTCTGGCTCCGCTCAGGACCTGGCGGAGGCCCGGCAGAACACTTCCATAAGTTCAGTAGTTGGGCGGCTGTGGCATTGTACGACCGTTATCTCGTCACCTTAGATCGCAGTTTTCTCGTAAGCATTTTGGAAGATTTGGTCGCAGACTATCGAACTTGGGAGGGTGAACGCCAGAGAGACGACGGTCTTTTCTGGCAGCACGATGTTAAAGATGGCATGGAAGAATCGATCAGCGGAGGTCGACGTGTCAAGAATATTCGCCCAACGATCAACAGCTATATGGTTGCCAACGCCCTGGCGATATCCCGCATTGCAGATCTGGCGGGAAAGTCGGAACTCAGCCAAGAATTTGCCAAGAAGTCAGAGGAGTTGCGTACTCTTCTAAATGAACAACTCTGGGACAAGGATTCCCAGTTCTTTAAAGTAGTCCTTGAAAACGGTGAATTCTCTACCGCTCGCGAAGCGATTGGCTTCATACCCTGGATGTTTGATCTTGCCGAACCAGAACACGCAGAGGCATGGGCGCAACTAATTGATCCTGCTGGTTTCCGTGGACCCTGGGGACTCACCACTGCCGAAAGACGACACCCAGAGTTTCGCACTCACGGCACCGGCACTTGCGAGTGGGACGGTGCCGTCTGGCCCTTTGCAACGAGCCAGACCTTGAATGGGCTCGCAAACCTTCTGCGGGGTGCCCCTCAATCTTTTGTCACCAAACGAGATTTCTTCGACCAGTTGATGTTGTACGCTGAAGCCCAACAGCAAGATGGGATGGCCTACATCGGCGAATACTATGACGAACAAACTGGCGATTGGCTGATTACTGGCCCGAAGGCCGAGCGAAGTCGCTTCTACAATCACTCGACTTTTAATGATCTCATAATCTCTGGTTTGGTTGGAATCGTGCCTCGGGATGATAATTTCATAGAAATTGACCCGCTCATCCCCAAAGATGTTTGGGATTGGTTCTGCCTCGATGGCGTGCAGTACCACGGTCAAACCTTGACAGTTTTCTGGGACCGTAACGGAGCGCGATACCATCGTGGCAAGGGTTTGGTAATCCTAGCCGATGGACAAGAAATCGGGCGGTCTCCGAGTTTGGGGCCGCTTACGGCGAAGTTGCCATGATAAAAAGTTTTCTAGAAAGCTATTTCCTGGCAGCATTGTTGACACTCTGTGTGGCTTTCTCGTGGGTTCCTCCTGCCAAGTCGGCTGAAGGTATTTCCACGATAACTTCAAATGAATCCAGACTGGAACTCTGGTACTCAGCTCCCGCCAAGCAGTGGACCGAAGCCCTGCCACTCGGAAATGGTCGAATGGGAGCCATGGTCTTTGGAGGAACTGCCCAAGCAAGATACCAGTTTAACGAGGATACCCTCTGGACCGGAGGTCCCCACAGCTACGCCCATCCCGGTGCGGCAGAATATTTGCCACGTATTCGATCACTGTTATTCGAAGGGAAACAGCGTGAAGCGGAACGACTGGCGACAGATCATTTCATGTCGGTTCCGATGCGACAAATGGCATACCAGCCATTTGGTGATCTTGTCCTTGAATTCACTGGACACGATGCCTTTGAGGACTGTCGACGTTCACTTAATCTCGACACGGCAATTGCATCTACGAAATATCGCGTTAATGGGATTCAGTACAAACGAGAATCGTTTGCTAGTTATCCCGATAGGGCAATAGTCATTCACGTGAACTGCGATTCGCCGCAAGGACTGGCGTTTACTGCGAGAATGAGTAGTCCACAAACGGATGTCTCCCTTGCTCCTGCAGGTGACCGCACTGTGGTCATGACTGGGCGCGTACGTGATACCGAACTCAACCGGGTTGGAACTATCGCAAGCAGGATGCGATTCGCCTCTCATCTCCAGGTTCTACACACGGATGGCAATACTTCGATTTCAGACGGAGTGCTGAGGGTAACAGACGCCAGCAGTGCAACAATGGTTCTTACAGGGGCAACAAGTTTTGTCGATTTCCAGGATATATCAGCAGATCCGGTGTCACGTAGCCAGCAAGACCTCGAACAAATTCACCATAAATCTTATGAAGAATTGAGAGCGGATCACCTTGATGACTATCAACGGCTATTCAGGAGGGTGACGCTCGACTTGGGGCCTTCGCCAAATGTGGATTTGCCGACTGACCAGCGTGTACTTCGGTATGCGGAGCATCCTGACCCGGAATTAGAGTCGCTATTCTTTCAATACGGCCGCTATCTGATGATTGCCTCCAGTCGCCCAGGTTGCCAACCCGCCAATCTACAAGGGTTATGGAACGACCAGCTTAGCCCGCCCTGGGATAGCAAGTACACCGTCAATATCAATACGGAAATGAACTATTGGCTCTCGGAAACCTGTAACCTCCCGGAGTGCAGCGAGCCCCTATTCCAAGCAATCAGTGAATTATCGCAGTCGGGTGGTGAGACTGCCCGCGTTCATTACGATGCTCCGGGCTGGGTTTTGCATCATAATTTTGATCTTTGGCGTGGCACAGCTCCGATCAATGCCGCAAATCATGGTATCTGGCCCACAGGCGGAGCATGGCTTTGTCAACATTTATGGTGGCACTATCTCTATTCAGGGGACGAGGAATTCCTTCGCAAGAAAGCGTATCCCATTATGGAGAGTGCTTCCGAATTCTTTGCGGATTACCTTGTTGAGGATCCCCGTGAGAATCAGAACTGGCTCATCAGTGGCCCCAGCAATTCTCCTGAGCAAGGGGGGCTGGTGATGGGTCCAACAATGGATCATCAAATCATACGCGAGCTGTTTGCCAGTACGATTGAGGCTGCTGAAATCCTTGAGGTTGACGAGAATCTTCGTATGGAGCTGAGTTCACGTGTAGCTCGCATAGCTCCGAATCAAATCGGCCAGCATGGTCAGCTGCAGGAGTGGCTTGAGGATATCGACGATCCGAGCAATGACCACCGCCACGTGTCTCATCTCTGGGGACTATTTCCTGGAGAGGAAATTACCCCAGATACTCCGAAACTGTTTGGTGCTGCAGAAAAATCCCTCAATTTTCGTGGCGATGAGGGAACGGGATGGTCTCGTGCCTGGAAGATCAACTTCTGGGCTCGCTTGCGAGATGGCGATCGTGCCCATCGTGTATTGCATGGATTGCTGAGGCTTACGGATTCGCCTCTCACGGATTATAAGGGAGGTGGAGTCTACTCCAACCTGTTCGATGCCCATCCTCCGTTCCAGATTGACGGAAACTTCGGTGCTACAAACGGCATCTGCCAGATGCTCTTGCAGTCGCACCGCAGAACAGGCGATGGATTGTGGTTGGTGGAAGTCCTGCCCGCTTTGCCATCCGCCTGGCCCACGGGGGCGTTCACCGGTCTTCGAGCGCGAGGTGGGTTTGAAGTCGATATAGCCTGGAAAGACGGAAAACTTGAGACTGCGTCAATCAGCAGTTCAAAAGGGGGTTCTTGCATACTTAGTTGTGGATCTCAACAGACCACCGTTTCCCTTGCCCCTGGGGAAACCAAGACACTGGATGGTGCGCTTATCATCCAGTGAACTTCTGAGAATCGGGCTAGACCAAAATGTCATGTTTTACGATCCCATGAACATCAGTGAGTCGGTAACGCCGCCCCTGGAATTTATAGTTCAATAGTTCGTGGTCGATTCCCAAGAGATACAACATCGTGGCATGCAGGTCGTGAACGTGCATGGGTTGATCGACGATATTGTAAGAAAAAGGGTCGGTCTCACCGTAAACCATCCCCCCTTCAACACCGGCGCCTGCCAGCCACATAGTAAAACAGCGCGGATGATGATCTCGCCCATAGTTGTCGGCGGTCAGCTTTCCTTGGCTATAACTGGTACGGCCAAATTCGCCCCCCCAAACAACCAGTGTGTCTTCGAGCATGCCCCGCTGTTTGAGATCGCGAATCAGCGCCGCACAAGGCTGATCAGTAGCACGGCACTGCGCGGCAATCCCCTTAGGAAGATTGGAATGTTGGTCCCAACCGCGGTGGAAGAGTTGGATGAAACGAACATCACGTTCTGCCAGCTTACGTGCCAGCAGGCAATTCGCGGCAAAGGTGCCTGGTTCACGCGAATCAGGACCATACATGTCAAAGGTGCTCTCCGACTCACTACTCATGTCGGTAACCTCCGGCACTGAGGTCTGCATTCGAAAAGCCATTTCATATTGGGCGATGCGGGCATTGACCTCCGGATTGAGTGTTTCTGCAAGACGCAATTCATGAAATTCGCGTAGTCGGTCCAACATGCGGCGGCGGGATGGGCCAGACACTCCAGCAGGATTGTTGAGATAGAGCACGGGATCCTTGCCAGCTCGAAACTGGACTCCTTGATGGACCGAGGGCAAAAATCCACTTCCCCACAATCGAGAATAGATCGGTTGACCAGTCCCTGCTTTGGTCACCAGGACGCAAAAGCTAGGGAGATTTTCATTCGCAGTACCCAAGCCATAACTGAGCCATGATCCAATTGAGGGTCTTCCTGCAATTTGCGATCCGGTTTGGAAAAAGGTAATTGCTGGATCGTGGTTGATCGCCTCGGTATGCATCGAGCGAATTATGCACAGATCGTCGACAACTTTCGCAGTGTGCGGCAACAGCTCGCTAACCCAAGTGCCATGACGACCATGCTGAGCAAACTTGAATAACGAGCCTGCCAAAGGCAGCGTTGACTGATTACCAGACATGCCTGTGAGCCGCTGTTTACCGCGTACGGAATCCGGTAGTTCCTGTCCATTCTTTTCGTTTAAGAGCGGTTTATAATCCCACATGTCCATCTGAGAGGGGCCGCCGCTCATGAACAAATAGATCACTCGCTTCGCCTTAGGGGCAAAATGTAGGGATTTTAATACACCGCCCGATTCGTTGCCTGCCGAAGCATGCACACGATTCTCGGTTCCACCCACCATTTGAGCCAGAACCGCTGATCCCAGTCCAATACTTGTGCGACCAAAGAAATGTCGACGTGTCAAAAGTCGCTTAATCTCTGCTTCTGGATTCATTTTTGCACTCACTTAACGATGGCATCAAAATGGTTCATGATCGTCTGGGCGACAACAGTCAACGCCGCCAATTGAGCGGGGTCGATCTTTCTGTCGTTTTGATGATCGCCAATGTTGAGGAATTTGTCAGCGAATGACCGATCGCTCTTGTAGTAATCCAATTGTTCTTCATAAAGCTCACTGAGCACCTTTTGCTCTGCACCTGTTGGCATTCGACTAGTGAAAGATCGAAACAAATCATCCAGGCGATCCGTGCTGCTATCCGATCCTTGTAACAGCGACTTCTCTGCAGCCGCGCGGGCAGCTTCGACATACTGTGGATCGTTCATCAAGAGCAAAGCTTGCAGCGGAGTAGTTGTCATCTGCCTGTTTACTACGCAGACTTCTCGATTGGCCGCGTCGAAAGTAATCATTGAAGGTGGCGGCGAAGTCCGCTTCCAAAAAGTATACAAACTTCGCCGGTGACTGCCTTCGCCGACGTCTCGAACATAAGACTCGCTTCCCTTCTCCTCCCACAAGCCTGGGGGTTCATAAGGCTTTACGGGAGGACCACCTCGCTTTTCGACAAGCAGCCCGCTGGCAAAGAGAGCACTGTCGCGCATCATTTCTGCTGTGAGCCTCTGCTGAGGACCACGCGCCAACAATTCATTGTGAGGATCGCGTTCTCGCAAAGCGAGATTGCATTGGGGACTTTGCCGATAAGTATTTGACATTACGATTTGCTTCAGCATTGCCTTGAGATCCCAGCCCGATTCGATGAACGAGAACGCTAGGTAGTCAAGCAATTCCGGATGGGATGGCAATTGCCCCTGACTTCCCAGATCGTTTGCCGTGGCCACCAATCCGCGCCCGAACAGCATTTGCCAATACCGATTCACGGCAACCCGCGCGGTCAGCGGGTGATTAGGATCAGTCAGCCACCGAGCTAAACCTAGGCGATCTCGAGGTAATTCAGGATTCATGTCAGGCAGACTCTTTGGAGTATTAGGCACTACTTCTACTTGAGGGGAGTCGTAGGCACCTCTCGCCAACAGATATGCAGGTCGCCGCTGGGACAATTCCCGCATCACCATGATTTCTGGCAACTCGTCCAATAATCGGC
The DNA here is from genome assembly GCF_007860015.1 of Bythopirellula polymerisocia. Taxonomy (GTDB): domain Bacteria; phylum Planctomycetota; class Planctomycetia; order Pirellulales; family Lacipirellulaceae; genus Bythopirellula; species Bythopirellula polymerisocia. Next base: position 538,543 of record NZ_SJPS01000003.1, on the reverse strand, counting down.
TGCGCTGTTGCCTGAGCAACTTCAGCCCCTGCAAAGCGTCTCGATATTTCTCATTGTGATTCACAAAGAGCTTGAAGAGTTGCTCACGTTCGAGCTGAGATAACTCCTGTCTATTTCGCCCAAGCAAATCGGTTAGCATATTCCCACCGTGGAGTTCTGCCACTTCTAAGGGAGTTAGTTCACAATCATAGATCTGTAACTCGTCGATTGCCCCCTCCTTGAAGCCACGATCCCGAAATCGTTGTCCAAGCGTCAACCGATGTGCCTGGGCAAAGTCTTCTTCGCCACCAAGGTATTCTTCTCTTTTGTAGAGAATTGTTTTAGTCAATTGGTCAGCAATTATTTCAGTAGCAGTCGGGTTGCCATTCACAAAGAGTTTGAGCCCGTCGGCTCGACTCGATCCATCGTAAGTCAAGCAGATGTGAACCCACTCTTTCAGGGGAAGCTTGTTAGTCGTTCTCACACTAATTGCGTTTCCTGGCAGGAAATGTATCAATGATCCTTGTAGCTTCCCGTCAGAAATCAAAACCTCATACCCTCGGCTACCTGCATCTGTCCAGGATCGCGATCGATGGAGCACGACGGCACGTGATTTTTCATCTGGTGTATTTAGCCAGAAGCTGATCGAAAACGCGTCATCGCGAGTAAATTTGCCACCAACATCCGTTGAAAAGTTGTTTTCACCGTTGAACTTCAGTGCCTTGCCAAATCGACCGGATATAAGATCCGGATTGCCTTCGAGTTCGGCGGACTCTTCGGAATGAACACGATTCGCCAACGAATCGCGATCAAGCCCATCCATAGAAAAGATCCCAATAGGCCCGTCTCCATCAATCGAGACCAACCCCTTTTCTAAATCCTTCACGAATTGAGATCGAGTTTGCTCGGCAATCTTTTTTAAATCGGACTCGGCAATCTCGATTTTCTGTTCCAACTCTGAGAGCACCTCTTTTTTCGAGGGTGTTTCTTGCAGCAAAGTTGGTGTGGGCACCGCATCTGTAAAATGTGAATAAAGTCCACTCTCATTGATATTATTAAAAAATGCGTACAGCTCGTAGTATTCACGCTGAGTAATGGAATCGAATTTGTGGTCATGACAACGCGCACATTGAATCGTCAAGCCGAGAAAAGCAGTCCCGAATGTATCTACACGATCCACTACATACTCATTGCGGAATTCTTCCTCGATGCTCCCTCCTTCATTGGTTTGCCGATGTAATCGATTGAAAGCAGTCGCAAGTATTTGTTCGTCCGTCGCATTCGGCAAGAGATCGCCTGCCAGTTGCCAGATAATGAATTGGTCGTAGGGAAGGTTCTCATTAAAGGCCTGAACGACCCAGTCTCTCCACTGCCAAACCGCCCGATATCGATCCGCTTGATAACCGTAGGTATCCGCATAGCGTGCAACATCGAGCCATTCGACTGCCAGCCGCTCGCCGAATCGGGGGGACTGTAGAAGCCGGTCAACGACACGCTCATATGCATTCTCTGTAGAATCACTTGAGAAGGTGTCAATCTCTTCTACCGTCGGTGGGAGCCCTGTTAAATCAAAAGAGACTCGTCGAATCAACTCTTCGCGAGTAGCCTCGCCTGTTGACTCCAGACCTTCGTGTTCCAGCCGATCCAGGACAAAGCGATCGATGGAATTTGCGATATACTTTCCATCAGGAACTTGGACAGGTAAAAATGCCCAGTGCTGCTTCCACTCAGCACCTTGCTCGATCCAGCGACGTAACAGGGCAATTTCTTCTTCAGAAACCGAAAGCTTGGAATCCGCCGGAGGCATGCGGAAGTCCTCGTCAGCCGATGTCAATCGCGAAAGGATCTCGCTCTGTGCAGGCTTAATGGGAATGATCGGGTGTGCCCCAGAGTCCGCCTCACCGAAGGCCGAATCACGCAGATCAAGACGAAATCCCCCTTCCCGAGTCTCCTCATCAGGACCGTGACAGGCATAGCAGCGGTCTGAAAGAATCGGCTTAATGTGAAAATTATAGTCGACAATCTCTGGTAAAACCGCATTGGCTGATGCTGGAAATAGTACTGCAGCCAGGATAAGAACCAATCGCGTCCTCAATTGGTTTCTAATTTGCAGGATTGGTGGGCAATAAGATTCCATGAGTTTCCAAGGATACAAAAAAGTTCGCTCCGGTATTAATATTTAAGAAAAGATGGAATCCAGAGCTTCGATTAGCGAGAGAAGCCTCAATCTCGAAAATACTGATATCATCCATTGTACCTATGCCTTGTCAGTTAGAGCAGGATAGAAGGTCGTTGGGGTTGCAATTCTTTGCTGTTTTTTCGCACTTTGAGCAGTAGGAACAGACAATGGGTTTACTGTAGCGCATTCGGAATTTTTTGCAAAAAAAAACGCGCAGCGAATTCATCGCCAATATCGCCGATTAGACCAGGAAACCTAGGGCACTTCACGCATTACTGTGATTGTACTCCTTGTTCTTTGATTTAGAGTCGACTTGTACATTTTCCGGCGACAAGTATTTTTGACTTTTAGGTATGGTTCTAATTTGGTTCGCACATCGCTATAGTAATAGTGAACGAATAGGCCACTTTTCAACTGACAATCTTAACTTATGTCCCACTCTTTCAATTCTGAATCGGCATCACTTCCGGTCGTCCCCCGGCACTACCTCTTTCCTTTCGCACTGGTGACATCGCTCTTCGCCCTCTGGGGGTTTGCCAACGACGTGACTAACCCGTTGGTGAAGGCATTTCAGGAAATCTTTCAAATAAGTACTGCCGAGAGCGCCTGGGTGCAAACAGCCTTCTATGGGGGCTATGCGACCATGGCCATTCCAGCGGCATTGATCATCCGAAAGTTTTCCTTCAAGACAGGAATCATATTGGGGCTTGCCTTGTATGCAATCGGAGCACTGCTTTTCATTCCTGCGAGCATGAATATGCAGTTTTCACTTTTCCTGATCGCGTTGTACGTGCTGACCTTTGGGCTCGCGTTTTTGGAGACCAGTGCCAACCCTTACATTCTCTCGATGGGTCCCGAGGAGACCGCCACGAGAAGGTTGAATCTGGCTCAAGCGTTCAATCCCATCGGGTCGCTGACCGGCATGCTTGTTGCCAGCCAATTCATACTGCCCAACTTGCAGGTAGCCGAGTTTCGCGATCATGAAATGGCCACACATCCAGAGTATGCCACAATGCTTCCCAGCGAAGTAGACACGCTTGTGACCAAGTCCTTGAAGGATTACTCAGAGACTGAACCAATAGCCCACGCGAAAATGCAATCACATGACCTTGGAATAGTGCGGATTCCTTATGTTGTAATTGCCTTGGTTGTATTGGGCGTATTACTGACGTTCGCTGTTTCTAAGATGCCCAATACGGGCCACTCCCACGACACGATCCACCTGAGTCAAGTGCTTCGTAACTTAGCCCATTTTCGCTATCTTGGCGGTGTCGTCGCCCAAGCCTTCTACGTCGGTGCACAGATCATGTGCTGGACGTTTATTATTCACTATGGCATGACACTACTCGGTCTGAGCGCCGCACAAGCGCAAAGATACAACATAGTGGCGATGGTGATATTTTTGACCAGCCGATTTGTATGTACGTTTTTTCTAAAATACATTAGCCCAGGATTGCTTCTCGGCATTCTGGCGATTGGTGGCATGCTGCTGACACTAGGCACCATTTTTCTGCAGGGATTTGCTGGTTTGTATTGCCTCGTGGCGATTTCTGCCTGCATGTCGCTCATGTTTCCTACAATTTACGGAATCGCACTCGATGGACTGACTGCCGACGATGCCAAGCTGGGCTCGGCTGGATTGATCTTCGCCATCGTGGGGGGGGCTCTCATGCCTCGACTTCAGGGGCAAATGATTGATATGGACCCCTTCACAATTGGCGGAACAACGCTTGAATCCATGCGAGCTTCTTTTGTGCTGCCTCTCATCTGCTTTTTTGTTGTTGCAGTTTACGGATTTCTCACTGCGAGAACACCTAGATACTCAGGCCCGTCTGTGGGCTCTTCATGAAGAAGTTGACCCAACATTGACAGGCTATGCGGAAATTGAGAATAGTCAATGAAATTCCGAAAACTAGGCCACACGGGGCTTGAGATTCCTCGCATCATCTATGGGACAAGTTGTTTGGGGAATCTTTACGAGGCACTATCAGAAGAGACCAAGTTAGCGATCTCACGGGAATGGTTTGCGCATCATGCGCCTCCCGCCGTGATTGATACGGCCGGCAAGTATGGAGCTGGCTTAGCCCTGGAGATGATCGGGCGCAATCTGCGGCAGCTAGAAATGCCTTCTGACCGGGTAATCATAAGCAACAAGCTGGGCTGGAAACGTGTACCGCTCATTACACCCGAGCCAACATTTGAGCCCGGTGCTTGGGCCGAATTAGAATATGATGCCGTGCAACGCATCAGCCGTGATGGTATTCTGGAGTGCTGGGAACAAGGCTGCGAACTCCTTGGCGACGGTTATCAACCGCAATTGCTTTCGGTCCACGATCCTGACGAGTACTTGGCGGCTGCCATTTCGCCTGCAGATCGCCAAAAGCGTTTCGATGACATTATCGCAGCTTACGGTGCACTGCATGAACTCAAACGTAAAGGCGAGACTCAGGCGATTGGAGTAGGTTCCAAAGATTGGCGTTTGATTGCTGAGCTCGAATCTGTGGTTGAACTCGATTGGGTGATGTTTGCCAACAGCCTCACGATCTATCGCCACCCACCGGATTTGCTCGATTTTGTGAATAGACTGGAAGAACAGAATGTGGGGGTGATTAATTCCGCCGTGTTTAACGCGGGCTTCTTGATCGGAGGCAAGTTTTTTGACTATCGACTTCCAGACCGTCGAAACGATCGGGAAATCTTCGCTTGGCGCGAGAAGTTCCTTGAACTCTGTCAGCGACATGAGATCGTACCTGCGACGGCTTGCATCCAATTCGGACTTTCACCACCAGGAGTCGCCGCAATCGCCCTTAACACAAGCGAGCCGCGCCGAGTGGCAGAGAATGTTGCTGCAGTCGAGACCTTCATCGAAGCTCCTTTTTGGGACGAAGCCAAACAAATAGGCTTGATTGCTGCTGACTATCCATACCTTTAAATTTTTTTCTGTTGAGGCGATGAAGTGATCAAATCGGGAATTCTCAATCCAACAATCCTCTCACTTTTGAGTCGAGTGCGACACACCAACACGCTGGTAATTGCTGATCGAGGGTTTCCTTTATGGCCGACGATCGAAACGATTGACATCTCGTTGGTCGATGGCGTTCCCCAGGTGCTCGAAGTGCTCCGAGCAATTCGGGAACAGGCACACTTCGGCAAAGCATGGATGGCTGAAGAATTTCTGAGTAGCAATTCCCAACCAGTCGTTGACAGTTTTGCATCTGCGCTAGAAGGGGTCTCTTTGATCCACGAAACACACGAAGAGTTCAAGAAACGTATTCCCCAATCTATCGGCCTAATCCGGACAGGTGATACGATTCAGTACGCGAACATCATTCTGGAATCGGCATGAGAATCGACGCCCACCACCACTTTTGGCGATACGATCCGGTGGAATATGATTGGATCGACGATTCCATGCAGCGAATTCGTCGTGATTTTCTCCCGGCGGACCTCCAAACAGAGATTCAATCGGTAAAAATTGACGGCGCAATATCTGTTCAAGCTAGACAAAGCCTCGTTGAGGCGGAATGGCTACTTCAGTTGGCCGAGGGTAACGATTTTATTCTCGGTGTTGTAGGTTGGGTGCCGTTGGTCGAACCCTGTGTGACTGACGTGCTTGAACGTCTGGCATCCAATACCAAGCTTTCTGCTGTGCGTCATGTGATCCAAGACGAACCTGACGATTTTATCTTACGAGAGGATTTTAATCAGGGTATCGCTTTGCTTCAGAAATTCGACCTAACATACGACATTCTCATTGTCGAACGTCAATTGCCTCAGACGATCGAATTTGTGGATCGGCATCCCGATCAGGTTTTTGTGCTCGATCATGTTGCCAAACCCAAAATTGCTCAGAACCTCTTAGAACCTTGGCGGAAGAATATCTTTGAATTAGCCAAGCGTCCAAACGTGTATTGTAAATTTTCAGGAATGGTGACTGAAGCGGACTTTGATAAGTGGACGCTCGACCAACTTCAGCCGTATTGGGATACAGTCCTGGATTTTTTTGGGCCAAGTCGTCTCATGTTTGGATCGGACTGGCCCGTTTGCCTAGTCGCCTGCGAGTACAAACGCTGGTACGCGGTTGTGGCGGAATTCGCAGCACAATTATCCAAATCCGAGCAGCTGTCCTTCTTCGGGCAGACAGCAAGAGAAGCCTATTCTCTGACATAACCACGGAATCAGACATGAAAGCACTGTTAATTGATAAACCGGGAAGTACTCGACTCATCGAAAAGGATCTACCAACCCCTGGTCCAAAGGAAGTGCTTCTGAGAACCCGCGTAGTTGGCTTCTGCGGAAGCGATTTAACTACGTTTCGCGGGCTGAACCCCCTAGTTAGTTATCCTCGCATTCCTGGCCACGAAATTGGTGCGACCATCGAAGTGGTTGGCTCTGAAGTGCCTGCCACTTGGCAAATCGGCCAAGATGTCTTGGTGCTGCCCTACACTGCTTGTGGAGCTTGTGCTGCATGTCGACAAGGACGTGCCAATTGCTGCCAACACAACGAAACGCTTGGAGTTCAAAGGGACGGAGCAATGGTTGAGTACTTTGTCGCCCCTCATGATAAGCTGTTGACGTCTTCTAAACTTTCGCTGAGGGAGTTGGCATTGGTTGAACCCTTGACGGTTGGGTTCCATTCTGTCGCTAGGGGTCGAGTTAGCCCTGATGATACCGTGGCGGTTTTTGGCTGTGGCGCGATCGGTCTCGGGGTGATTGCAGGTGCCGCTTTTCGTGGGGCTCGAGTCATCGCTATCGATGTGGATGACAATAAGCTGGAACTCGCTCAGAGGTGTGGAGCGACTATCGGCATCAACTCAGTAAAAGGATCTCTGCATGCTCAACTTCAAGAGCTAACTGATGGGCACGGCCCCGAAGTCATCGTGGAGGCGGTCGGGCTCCCGCAAACATTTCGCAGCGCGGTAGAGGAAGTGTCATTCGCGGGGAGAGTGGTCTACATCGGATATGCTAAAATGCCAGTAGAATATGAAACCAAGTTCTTCGTCATGAAAGAACTCGATATCCTTGGCTCCCGCAATGCTATGTTAGCTGATTTCAACTCCGTGATCCAGCTCCTGGAAGGGGGGACATTCCCTGTTGAAGCGGTTATTACCAAATCGGTCTCGCTCAGCGAGGCCGGCACGATTTTAGAAAGCTGGAGTGAGAGCCCATCTGAGTTCACCAAAATCCAAGTGGATTTCAAATAAGGTTTTTCAAAATCAAATTGATTGCAAAACTTTTGTCGCGCGTTTTCCACTTCGAGGAAACATGTTTAGGCTGTTTCAAATTTGAATTTTCTCGGTTTCGTCAAGACTGATCTCGTCCGTTGCGCGGGCCTGTAAAGATTTCTGTGGCACGTTACCAGGTCGCATCATTTGCTAGCCCAAGTCGGGTATGCGTCCTTCATACATGATGGCGAAGTGGTACAGCGTTGGTTTCCAGTGGTGAATCGGTATGGTCCACTTCTTGGACGCCTCGTGAATCGCCATGTAGACCAGCTTGATGGCTGACATAAGATTTCCTACCGGGCCGCTTAGTCGATAACAAAGAAAGCCACCAGTTACCCTTCCTAGAAACTGGTGGCTTCGATTTATACGGAATGTTGCCACAGGTAAATTGACAACCCCGAACTAATTGTCAGATTCTTTCTGTTTGTCAGATGCGGAATCCTTAGAGTCACCTTTACTACGGGCAACGTCCTTCTGGGTTGATTGCTCGTCCTGGGGGCTGTTTTTCTCAATCGCCTGTGAATCGCGATCATTTCGATTGGCGTCATTCTCAATCGCTTGATCCGCACTGTTCAAAGGTTGATTCGGATTGGCCGATTCCGGTTGTGGGACGGGTGGCACCGAGTCATGGTTGTCTTGACCAGTTTGGTTCAACTCAGGTCGATCCTGATTACTCTCACTTGAGCGATCAGCATTCTGGCCTTGAAAGCTCTCCTCCGAGCCATACATAGCACGTTGAGTAGTCGGTTGGGCATTCGCACTGCTCTGATTGTCATTTTCAAAATAGACTCGCTGTCCATTCATGCAAATGAATTCCCGACCCGATGCGTCGTGCCGCAATTGATAGACTTGGCCAGAGTGAGTAGTTCCCTGGTTAGAATTCGATTGGCCCTCGCCGGCTTGCATGGGCTGATTCTGGGCGTCGTTTTGACCCTGTCCTTCGGCACCACGATAACCCGATTGATATTCGCCCTGATACTGGCCATCGATCTGATTGTTCAGATTTTGGCTGTTATTGTAAGACTGGTTATTCCGTTGATAGTCTCCATCGCCGCGTAAACGGTCACGGGTATTCTCTCCCAAATTTCTGGCCGCTTCACCAGTTCGACGCACAGCATTAGCGGTTCCTTCTGCGGTTCCACGAATAACGTTTCGAGTTACCTCACCAGTACGCCGAACCGCCTGGGCGGTTCCTTCGGCAACACCCCGAACTCCTTCGCGAATCGGTCCACTGCTTTGTTGGGCAGACGCCGTTGGTATGGCGAACAAGGCTGCCAATGCAGCACATCCAATTGTTAATAATCGTTTTCTCATTTTCTTGATCCTTACTTTTAGAACAGTTTCCTATTTTATGCCAAACCATTTGGCAAGATGTCTGGAGGCATGTTGTTTGCCCCCCATCAGAATATGATGCAAATTACATGCCTTCGAGTTGTTTATTATGGCGGATACCGTGTGCTGCGTTGCGGCACGGCTGGAAAACAAAGACAGCGACGGGGGCCCCCGTCGCTGTCTGCTGCTTAAGTCGCTGCTCCACAGTTTGGAGCAGGAATTAGCAACTCTTACAGGCATCTCGTAGAACACGCACCCGATCATGGGTGGCTTTTACGCTGGCATATTGATGCTGCAAGAGGTCGTTGACAGCGGTGCCAGGAGATTCTTTAAGGAGATCTTCGTAGGCTTCTTTGATGTAATCCTCTCCCCTTTCAGCTTCTGCGAGAATAGCATGGTCGTCGTCAGAGCTTACCGCCGCCTTGAGCGACATGTAGGCACGATGCAAACTTCCCAGCCAAGTTCCCTCGCGATTCACTTCGCCATCGTTGATCTCAACCAGTTCAGCCAATTCGAGTGCTTGATGGCTTCGCTCTTGAGACCACTTAAGAAAATTAGCAGCCAGCTGCGAGTTTTTCACATCCTGAGCGGCTTCTTTAAACCCCTTAGAGCTATCTATGTTTGCCTGATGGAGCGTCTGCAGGTTGCTGACGAACTCAGGTTCCAAATTGCACTCCGTGTTTTTGGTTAGAATGCTCATTTCATCCTCCTTCCTGGACTGGCCCCTTTCCGCTGTGTTCCCGACAAGTCAAGCCGGAGAAGTGTTAGACTCCGCCCCGCAATCGCGGAACAATCAAACTAACGACAAAGAGGACTAAGAAGACTAAAAACAAGATTTTAGCAATACCTGCCGAGGCACCGGCGATTCCGCCGAAACCGAGAACTGCAGCTATAAGTGCAATGACTAAAAATGTGAGGGCCCAACTTAACATGATATACCTAACCTTTCGTTGAATAGCGACTTGTTTCGTCGATTGTATAATGCAGTCGGACCTGCTCCGCTGCTGTTACCAGAAAGAAGGTTGCAAGTCTCGTACCAGAGAGATTCCGGGTGACAACGTTACTAAAATGCTGGCAAACACGCTAAAATCCTATTCCAATTGGGCCGAAAGGAGCCAGTGCGGTTGATCTGTGACCAACGATTGGAACCAGGATTTGACCGTTCTTGATGTATCGAGTGACTTTAGAATTTCATAGCAATCTATGGGAAAGTCTATTTGCCAGGAACCCAATTGAGTATCATGAATTGCACTCCAAAAGTTTGTCCGATTGTACCACCCCTTCACTAGTTTGTTAAAATCTGATGCCCATGCCCAGGCTGCTGTCTATAGACGACGATCGTTCGATTCATCACTTGGTTCGGCGGGCGCTCGAAGAATTTGACCTCGACATTGAATCGGCTGCCTCGGCAGAGGAAGCGATGGCCAAATTGACTGAGTCCCCTCCCGATGTGGTGCTCTTGGATGTGGTTCTTCCCGATGCGTCAGGAATGGACTTCTTTTCTCAACTCAAGCAGCATGATCCACGCATGCCAGTGATCATTGTCACTGCTGTCGATACGAGTGATATTGCCATTGAAGCAATGAAGCTGGGGGCGTTTGATTATCTTCCCAAACCGATTGATGTGGAACGGCTGACCTGTATGGTTGAGCAAGCACTCGAGTCGCGACGGATGATGACCGTGCCGGTGGCAATGGACGAGTTGCTCACCCCTGCGCAGAAACACGACGCATTTGTCGGTCGCTGTGAGTCGATGCAACATGTTTTTAAAGCGATAGGTCGTGTTGCTGCGCAAAGTGTCACGGTCTTAATCCGAGGTGAAAGCGGCACGGGCAAGGAATTGGTGGCTCGCGCCATATATCAACACAGTTCGAGGGCGAAGGGTCCTTTCTTAGCGGTGAATTGTGCTGCACTGTCTGAGACGTTGCTTGAAAGCGAATTATTTGGTCACGAGAAAGGCGCGTTTACCGGTGCCCATAGTCGGCGGATTGGGAAATTTGAACAATGCAGCGGAGGGACGATCTTTCTCGATGAGGTCGGCGACATGTCCCCTAGTGTGCAGGGCAAAGTATTACGTTTGCTCCAGGAGCAAAAGTTTGAGCGTGTAGGTGGAAATGAGACGATCGAAACCGATGCGAGGATCATATCGGCCACCAACCAGGACCTTGAAGAAATGTGCCGCAAGGGCGAGTTTCGCGAGGATCTTTATTATCGACTCAATGGTTACACGATCAATTTGCCGCCACTGAAAGATCGCGGAGAAGATCGCATCCTGCTAATCGAGCACTTTCTGGCACGGCTAGCTAAGGAACTGAATAAGGAAGTGAGCGGAATTGCACCGGACGCCCAAACAGCGTTGCTTGAATATGACTGGCCAGGTAATGTGCGCGAGTTGGAAAGTGTGCTTCGTCGGGCGCTGCTGTATTGCTCAGGTACCGTCTTACTGAAATCGGCACTTGGTAAGGACTTGTTCAAGGAAAAGCAATCTGCAAATCAGAGCAGTAAGGGTTCTGGGGTAAGTGCCGATGGCGGTCTGGCCCGTTTTGTTGAGGATCGTCTCGCCGACGAAAGTACCGATCTCTATGCGGAAACTTTGGCAGAGATGGAGACGCAACTGCTGACGATCTTATTACGGCATACGGAGGGTAATCAATCGGAAGCTGCCCGGATTCTGGGAATTACGCGTGGCAGTCTGCGTAATAAGATTCGCTCGTTGGGGATTTCGATTGAACAGGTAGTCACGGTCAGTGATGAGGATGAGCAACCCAAGGACGAGCAAGCGGATTCGGTGCCTGTTGAGCAATGCTAGTGTGAGACATTCTGCTCAACCTTGTCATTTGCGTGAGGCGGTAGCGAGCGGATAATTGCTCACAGTTCAGTCTGATTCGTCATCTTCTAGAGCGGATTGAAGATGTTCGGCAAGTTCGGAGGCTGCTTTGGAAAGGGTGGCAATTTCTTTCTCAGGCACCAATCCGACGCTTTTCCGCGCTGCAAGAGTGGTTGCCTCAGCAGCTGCAATCACCTGCATAGCGTCGAAATTTGCCGCCAAGCCTTTCAAGCTGTGGGTATTTCTCGCTAAGGTGACCGGATCGCCAGCATCGGCCGCATCTTCAATGCGCTCAATTAGGACAGGATAGTCTTCCAGGTAGAAGCCAATCATGTCGCACAAAAGTTCACGGCTCCCACCCAGGCGCTCCAGAGCAGCATTCAAATCATAAATTGATAGTCCGGGTCGGTGTTGTTGCATCACGTTGCTGGCCTTAATAATAGAATTCATGTCCATCACATCCATTATGCATCTACTACATACATCGTATCATGCGGAGCGGTGGATTGCGTGGAATTGAAAGAATGAATTGGATTCTCCAGACTCCTCTTCAAGAAGTTCTCCCTGTAGAATTTTCACCTGCCGTGGTGCTTCAATTCCAAGAGAGACATTCTGTCCGCGTTGCTGCAGAACACGATTCTCAATTCCTAATTCTGGTAAACATATCGTTTCGTTGGACCTTCTAGTTAGAATAAGCATCGTTAGTTCTCCTTAACCTAAAATTCGAATACCCTCCTGTAAACAAACAACAAAGTGAGCGAATCTCATGCCAGCTGGCATCGCGGCGGGATTCAACTGGCTCCTCTTCGTGCGTCGCGCTGGGTCGAGGCATTTCGTGAGAATCGGGTAACTCATTTATTTCTCCAAAAATGTGCCCAGGGGAGCCAGGACCTGGGACTGGTCGAAGAAAATCTTCAACACAACCAATAGTGGCACGGCTACCAATACTCCACCTACTCCCCAGAGCCAGCCCCAGAAAAAGATGGCCAATACGATCATCACGGGATTGAGACTGATCGACTTTCCAAGCAGGGCAGGGGTGAAGAAATTAGATTCCAAAGCATTGAGCCCAATGTAAATCGCCGGTGCCAAGGCGGCATGGCCAAGCGAGTTGAAATCGGCAAGCCCTTCGAGGAAGACGATCAAAGCCCCGACGGCTGGGCCTGCGAAAGGAATGTAATTGAGCATTGCTCCCATTACGCCCCAGAGGACCGGGTTCGGCAAGTCGATGGCCCACATGCCGATGCCAATGGCAATGCCCAAGCCGACATTGATGGCAGTTATGGTAAACAAGTAGTGTGAAATCCGATGTTGGACTTCCCGTGATAGCTCGACGACTCGTCGCTTGTCTTTAAAAGTTGGCATCAAGACGACCAATTTCTCTAAGAAGCGATCGCCGCCAGCAAGCAAGAAAAAAAGCAGTACGAATACGATCACAGCGCTGGCAACAAAACTACCCGTGAGGTTCAGCATACTGCCGAGTTTGGGCTGCACTTGCTGGACCTTCATGGGTGTATCTTCATCTGTACCGTTCTGGACCTTGATGGGTGTATCTTCGTCTGTAACGTTGGTGATTTCGTCGATCTTTTTGCTAGCCTCATTCAAGCCCTTGAAAGGTTTTTGCAGCGGCTTGAGATTCTCCTTCAAGCGAGCGACATAACCAGGGGAGCTGATCTGTGCGATCCGCTGATTGGCAGGTTCCCAGAGAAGCCAAATCCCTGCGATTACGGTTATTACAAAGGCGACCAAAATGAATGTGGCGCTGACCGCTGCCGGAATGCGAAAGTCTTGCATTCGCAATACAATCGGCTTGAATACTAGATTCAGTAATACCGCAAGCGTGATTGGAAAGAGAATCGAGCGCGTAAAGTAAATCGTATAAAAGACTGCCAGGACTGCGAGCGTAGCGAGAAGAGCATCCTTCAGGTCCCAGCTATGGGCGGCATCTTGAAATTCCGCGTCACTGTTCTGTGGGGAATTCTGCGTGGACTCAATCTCTGGGATGACTGGCTCTGGCAATGCTGGTTTATCCTGATCCACCTCATTGACGATCCCGCCGCAGCACGGGGCTTGGGGAGTCAATGTTGGAACGGCGGTGGGCATCGTGAAATTGAGGAATTCGCAAGATAGTAGGAAAGGCTCGCCGAAGAAATTATTTGCCTATTCCAGTGCAATATCGGGGCCAGAAACGTCTCGCAAGGCATTTTCTGAAATTTTTCTAGCGAAATTGCTATGTGAGATTTCTTAGGACCTTTCATTACTGGACCTCGGTCATTCTCTCTGAATAAATTCTTAGCCTAGAGAACTTATTCTCACTGCCTGAATTACGACCGCAATGTGGTTTAAGAAAGTCCACTTTGGGCGCCGAGCAACCACCACACAACTCAAAATTTGGCACATAAATTGATTGAATGGATTGAAAGCCCAAGAAAATGCGGCTGAGTGTCCGGCGCGCAATATGCACTCTAATAAACTACAATTGAATAATAATCGAGTATGAGCGCAGGTATTCGCATTTTTCCTTTCCCAGGCGATAATGCAGACTTGCTACCCCATCCACCAACTCAATCAGAAGGAGCGTCAAAGTGGCAACTCAAGAACAAATGATCGGTAACTGGAATCAACTCAAAGGTCTCATTCGTGAGCATTGGGGACAATTGACCGACGATGAATTGCAGGAAGTCCAAGGCGACTATGAACAACTCGTAGGGCTTATTCAGCAGAAGACGGGGCAAGCTAAGGCCAAGGTTGAAAAGGCTGTCGAGGAGTTAACGGAGCAATGCACCGGCGTGTACGGGCAAGCCAAGGATATGGCCCGTGAATATTTCAATCAGGCTAACGAGTCGGTCAGCGATGTAACCGATCAGGTTCGTGACCGAGTTCGCGAAGGTTATGCCGGCGCCGAGCAATTGGTGCAGCGTCGTCCTGCCGAATCGCTAGCAGTCGCGTTTGGGACCGGCTTGATCGCGGGTGTCATTGTGGGACTTGTGCTGCGGTCACGTTGATCTTACCGCAATTACTTATTACAAAGTCAGGAGGAGCGTAGAAAATGTCTACTCAAACACTAGAGAGTTCTTCGCAACAGGTACAGAAGCCAGATGCTCGTCCCGGCGAGTGGCAGTACTACGCCGCGAAAGGTGTGGATCGTATGCAACATGTTGTGCATGACAATGCCGGAAGTTCCATGCTGATTGCTTTGGCCTCAGGTCTGGGAGTCGGCATTTTGATCGGAACAGCTATCGGAGGCTCTCGACAATCGGCCCACTGGTGGAACCGCGAGACTGCCGAGAATATGGGAAACCGTTTTTTAAGTAAAATCGGCGCCATGGTTCCCGATGCATTGAGTGAGCGAATCCATCGATAGACCTTGAAACGAGATTGAATTATGCCGCCTGAAATGGACCCCGAAGAGATTCAGAGACGGATGAAAACTTTGCGTAATTCGCTTGATTTCGATGTCGAGCGGGTGGCTTCGAGTGTTCGTGCTAAGACGGACTGGCGTTACCTGGTCAGTAGTCATCCGTGGCTTACGCTAGGAGCTGCCACGGCAGTCGGTTACTTAGCCGTACCCCGTCGGGTTGAGAAGGTCGTGTCGGATGTCGACATGCTCAGGCAGCTAGCAAAGGAGGGGAAGATTATGTTGGCCCCTCAAGGTATCACCAATCCTAAGAGCGAGTCATGGGCAAATAAACTATTTGCGGTCGCCTTGGCGATGGGATCGCGTGCTGCCGTAAGTTATGCCACGAATTTTCTGAGCCAAGCTTTTGAACAAGCATCTCAGAAGCGGTCGGCAAATGACTCTGAGCACGATTCAACCTATGCGGGCGCGCAGCCCAGATGAAAATATAACACCCTAGTACACATTGTGAGAGAGACCCATGTCGTCTAACCGGCTTGAAATTGACCAACACAATAGGCTCTGGCAAGCCACTGCCAGCCAAGCTGGAGATGATCAGGTCGAAAACACTGCGTCACCAGCCTGGGTAGAGAAGGTCGAGCGGTTCGTCACAAAGCACCCCGCTGCACTGGTGATATCTGCAGTTGCAGTAGGATTAACTTTGGGTTGGTTGGGGAAAAGAAAATGAGCGAAACCAACGGGGCCGCACCTTATCCACCGCGAGTGCAGAAAAGTTTTTCCACGTTGGCCCGGGATGCGCTGGACTTGGCAGAATTACAATTCAAGTTGTTTAAGTTGGATTCGAAAGCGGCGAGCCGCATCCTCTGGGGCACGCTGATTTTGGCCGCGATTGGTCTTGCTCTGTTGGTGGCTGCTTTGCCTTTGGCCATGCTCGCAGTGGCAGAAGCTTTGATAGAAAACAACGGCTGGTCTCGCATGGAGGCGTTGGGAATGGTGTCCGGGGGCGGTATTCTCGCGAGCGCTATTGCCATCAGCCTTGGCTGGTGGAAATTTAAGGAATGTCTGACCGCCTGGAATCGGTCTAGTGAGGAGCTGACGCGAAACGTTGACTGGCTAAAATCCACTCTCAGTTCTGAGGAGGAACTGCCGCTACCAACATCTCGTAAAACGTTTTTCTGACCCAAATCGTTACTTCAAATTTACACCGAATGCATTGATTTAAGCATTTAACTTTCACTAAAACTGAATCTTGAGAGGTATCTATGCCTACCACAACAACCCGTGCAAAGTCTCAAACCAGCGGCTCTACCGCAAATCAGAAAATGGGCGCTCAAGGGACCTGTGATTTACAACCCACGGTCGATCTGATTGAATACGCCAAAACCTACGCACGCGAAAAGCCCGAGGTAGCTGCCCTGTGGTGCCTGGGAATTGGATTCGTGCTCGGCTGGAAGTTAAAGCCGTGGTAGAGGAAAGTGGCGAATAGGGAAAGAAGGAAGGAGGAAAACCGGTAACTTCCCCCATTTCTTCACCTCTCAGCCTTCCAGGAGCGAGAGGGGTTCGGCACCTGCTTCGCGGAGCAAGGTGGCTGCGGTGCTGAGTCGTTCAGGATTAGCATCCTCAGGTTCCACGGCGATGAGGATCTTGCCCTCGGAAACTGCCTGGTCGAAGTAGTCGGCTGCCTCCTGGTCGAAGCTTCGATCGATCATCATTCCTGTTAACCCGCCCACGACGCCGCCAGTCAAAGCACTTGCCAGTGCGCCCGCCACTACAACGGGTATCCCTGCGATGGTTGCCAACCCCGCAACAGCCGTAACTCCCCCAATCAGGCCACCTAGAGCGCTTCCTGTCGCGGCCGCGTTGGTTGAGGTAGGATCCCCCTCCTTGGCAACTTGATTGGGAAAATGTTTCTGTTGCTGTTCGTTGCTGCAGATGACGGTGAGTTCCTTTGCTGTAAAACTAGCTTCTTGCAACGAACGGAAGGCAGTCTCAGCCTTAGCGAGCGTTTTGTAAACCCCGGCACGTACGGGTCGTGGTTTTTCTTGTTGTGGCTTGTCCATGATCGGTGTCTCTTGTTCAAGATATTGGTTATCAGTCTTCCTAAAAATCGCATCCGCGGAAGAAAAACAAGATTAGTATTATAGGTAGGGGCAATCCGATAAGCCACCCAAGCAACGCATATTTTACCTTGCCAGTCTTTTCTTTCGCGAATTTGAACATTGTTTATTCTCCACAAATGGTCGATTTGAATTTGGAAACGTGACTAGTACAGACTAATGGAATCGAGATTAATGCATTACGCGTGCCAGATTGACAATTGCAGAATAGAGCCTTCTCATCAGTAGATGTAGGCACTCCTCTAGGCGTGAATTAATGAAAATATTGACTCGCCAGCGCTTAGGGTATTGGTCCCCAAACGACCGTAATGGCAGCTATTCCGCCATAGATTGAGGGGAGTCCTCTTCACTTACGGCGACAAATTGGCATTTGCTGTAGTTGCTGACACGAGAAGATTGGGAGTTTGGAAACGGCGCAAAGTTTGCATTGTCCGAAGAAAGCGAAACTTTGTCGCAATGCAGCAGAGTTCAAAGGGATTCTCCGCCAATGCAGTGGCTTACTAGTATGTGTTGTCTGTTCCTTTTCACTCTGGAGAAAAAGTGATGCTCGGAACTATCCTGTTGATCGTTCTCGTGTTGCTCTTACTGGGGTCCGTCCCTGCTTGGTCCCACAGCCGCAATTGGGGATATGGCCCATCAAGCGGGTTGGGATTGCTCGTGGTCATCCTGCTAGTACTTGTGCTCATGGGTAGAATCTGAACCTACCCAAGTAGCCACTTTGGCTTTGCCTATCCTCAACATTCTTTGAATTACCTAGGAGAGAAAAAATGAATTGTCTACGTAACCTTACCATGCGATTTGGTGCTGTCTTTTTATTTGCCGTCTCATTAACCGCGTTTAGTGGATGTGAACGGAAAGAAAAAGTCCTGGATATTGAAACCCCTCGCGGCGAGATCGAGGTTGAACGAGATCCAGAGACAGGCGATACCGATGTCGAGGTCAGCAGGGACCCCAAACCAAACGAGTAATACAGAAAGATTGTTTTACTTACACACTCGAATTCAAAAAGGGCGAGCTCCAAGTGGGCTCGCTTTTTTGTGGAATTTGAACGCAAAGCCTATGAACGTTCATCGACCAGACTGATCTTCGATCAAACACGGCGCCTTCTTCTTCCTTAACGCGAACAGGGAAAATCACGATTTTCAAGATTGGCATGTGATGTGCATCTTATTCCTTCAACAGCACTCTCATCTTGCTGAACATTTATCATGAAAGGGTAAGCCATGAAACTCGACAATTTACAAAAGCTTTACGTTCACGAGCTCAAAGATCTTCATAGCGCCGAGACACAACTCGTGGAGGCGCTTCCAAAAATGGAATCTGCTGCTTCGGACTCAAATCTAAAAGAAGCGTTTCGATCTCACTTAAAGGAAACGAAAGAGCACCTGAGACGTTTGGAGGGGATCTTCCGCGACCTCGATTTTGAGCCAGGTGGCCACAAGTGCGCCGCTATGGAAGGCTTGATCAAAGAGGGCGAAGAGATCGTGAAAGGCGAAATCCCCCCTAAGGTGCGTGATGCGGCTCTTGTAGGTGCTGCACAGCGAGTGGAGCATTACGAAATGGCAGGCTACGGAACAGCCCGCGCCTATGCGGAAAAACTGGGTGAACACAAGGCAGCCGATGTACTTCAAAAAACGCTCAACGAAGAGGGCCATGCCAATCAGCATTTGACACGACTTGCCGAACGAAGTCTCAATTTTCTGGCAATGACCAAGTAGACCGTTTCGTGACCAGTTGCGATCGTTTGCGAATGAGTATTTGCTTACGACTTCTAACCGGCAGAGTTTTAGTAAGGGATTCATGATGACATCTGCGGTCGATATTCACTTGACTACCGATCCGACTGAACTAGTGGAACGCGTAAAAGCAACCTTCGCAGGGCTTGGGTATCCACAACTTGCAAACGTCGCATGCGATGCTCAGGGGTCGACGATCTACTTTACAGGAGTATTGAATTCGTATTACCTCAAGCAGATCGCGCAAACGCTTGCGATTAAAGTTCCGGGAGTACGTCGTGTTGTCAACAACATCGAGGTGAACTCGGACATTAAATCACCGCCCCTTCAAAGGTGATGGGGCAACATTTGAAAATCGTCTTTAAGGCGATTCTATTTACTTGTGAAAGGAGAAGGACGATGAATTGGGACCAGATCAAAGGAAAATGGAAAGAATCCAAAGGCCAAGTTCAACAGAAATGGGGCAAGCTCACCGACGATGACCTCGATGTGATCGACGGCAAACGCGAAGAATTGGCCGGCAAGATTCAGCAGCGATATGGAATCGCAAAAGAAGAGGCCGAGAAACAAGTGAAGGAATTTGAGAAATCCTGCAGTTGTTAGGAAACGAGGGGCGACTTGCAGCATGTTGTTGTAGGTTCGAAACGTATTTTCACTTTATGGAGATAAGATCATGAAATATATATCTAGATTCGCGGCCGGTGCTGCGATTGCAATGCTCATCACGAGCATGCCGATAGTCCAAGCCCAAACTACCACGAACGCGAATGCAAATTCAAATCGCGCCAATCAGAATCGCAGTAGCAATTCTAATATGACGGGCAAGACCGTTCGGGCTAGCGATGTCATTGGCATGAACATCTACAATTCTCAAGGCGAAGATGTAGGTGAAATCAATGACGTTGTACTTGCCCCGAATACGGGCAAGGTTCGCTATGCTGCAGTAACCTATGGTGGATTCATTGGGATAGGCGACGAAATGTTTGCTGTCCCTTGGGAAGCATTTCAATGCAGCCAGGATCCAAACGATCCCGAGGAGCATCGCTTGACGCTCGATGTGTCTAAGCAACAACTTGAGGGAGCGAAAGGGTTTAATCAGGACAATTGGCCCAATTTTGCAGATTCCAATTTTGCAAACGATCTCGATCGGCGCTATAGCCTAAAACGAAATCGGGATGGAAACGTCGACGTCGATGTTAATCGGCGAGGTGTGAATGTTGAAGTTGACCGCAATCAGCGCAACCAATGATCTACCTAGAGGACGGTGAACGAGAGTTTGCGTAAAGAAACCAGCCGTCGCGGGCATGCTCACTGCAAGCCTGCGACGGTGTTTTTCGTACGTTGATAAGGAAGGTATTGCCTGCCTGTGATCGGTAACATAATTAGTTGGTGTGTGTTCGGTTTGATTGCTGGGGCTCTAGCGAGATTCTTGACCCCTGGCAAAGATCCAATGGGTTGTTTTGGCACGGTCGGGTTAGGGGTCGCGGGATCGTTCTTGGGTGGTGCAATCTCCCACTTACTGTTTGGGATTTCTAACCAAGGGATTCAGCCGGCTGGCTTTATTGGCGCTGTTATTGGCGGGGTCTTTGTGCTGTTGTTGCTTCGACACTTTGCGAAAAAGACTTGATGATAGACCCTGGTTGCCTGTAGGCATTGGTAGTAAAGTGTGCTTCAGACTCAGAGGGTTATGCTTTGCAACACGACAATGAACATTCGCTAAGACATTCCGCAACGGTCATCGGCATTGCAATATTCGGTGTGATTGTCGTCGCAGCCTGTGCGACGGTGTTTGTGCTCGCGACAGACATTATTCTCATTCTGTTCATGGGGATTGTGTTTGGCGTATTCCTTTCGCGAGTGAGCCAACTGTTGGCTGCATTCTCTCCCCTGAAGTATTCCTGGAGCCTAGCGGCTGTAACCGGCACTCTCATCCTCCTATTCTGTGGATTTAGTGCGATCTTCGGGGTTCAGATTAACACTCGGATTAACAAAGCTGTGGAACAAGCTGATGAAGGGATCCAGCATCTCAACGATTGGAGTAAAGAATATCCACCTCTGAGGACCGTCTTAATGTCAACACCCTTCCTGCGACAGTTGATTGACGACGAGAAGCAGTCCTCTGATAAAGAATCCGATTCCGTCTCGAAAGAAGCGGACTCCCAAACAAAAATGATGGAGCAGAGTGCCCTGCAAAGTACTGCCAAGAGAAGTGCGCAGGCCGTCGCGGGAATCTTCAAGACAACTCTTGGTTTGTTTGTGAACAGTCTGCTGATCTTCTTTGTTGGACTCTTTCTGGCAATTGATCCTGGCTCTTACCGGGATGGCTGTGTCCAACTGTTTTCTCAGAAGAAACAAGAACGCACGCGCGATATCATGAATCAAATGGGCGATACCCTCTGGCACTGGTTACTAGGTCGATTTGCATCCATGGCAATTACAGGCGTAAGTGCAGGCCTCTTGCTGAGGGTGGTAGGTGTGCCAATGGCTTTCACATTGGCAGTTGTCACGGCACTATTGACGTTCATTCCCAACATCGGTCCTGCCTTAGCATTGATACTGGCGATTCTCTTCGCTCTTCCCAAGGGAGGAACGATTGTTTTGCTTGTCGTGCTCGGATATATTGCGTTACAACTCGTTGAAAGTTATGCCATCACACCCCTGATCCAACAGAAACAAGCTTCCCTTCCACCGGCACTCCTGATCGCATTCCAAGCAATCATGGGAGTGTTATTCGGGTTCCTCGGGGCTGGAGTAGCATCCCCTCTGTTGGCGGTCTCAAAAGTTGGGGTGGAAGAAGCCTATATCAAGGATGTCTTGGAAAAGCCTGGCAAGGACTGACAATTAAATCGATTCAATCTAATGAGCCTCTAAGACCGAGGCGGCCGCTGCCATGAAAAAAGTCCTGCTGATCATTATCGATGCACTCGCAACGCGCGTCGTAGAACCAGCTCTCCTGGCAGGGCGGCTACCAAACCTTTCTCGCTTGGTTGATGCGGGTCTGATGCGCGCTGAATGCACTGCCATCTTCCCTTCGATCACTCCAGCGGCAACCTGTTCGCTTGCCACGGGTTGTTATCCTCGCGAACATGGCATTGCGGGTGCGTATTGGTATGACCGTGATCTAGATGAGGTCGCATATTTCGGAACGGATATCTGGGCGATCGTTAACGAAGGAGCTGGACACTACCTGATGGACTTTCAATACAAATTGAATTGCGATCGTCTCGCAGTCCCAACTATCTTTGAGAGGGTGGAAAAGCACGGGCATCTGCGGGATGCGGTAATAAATCTGTTGTGGTTTCGAGGTACCGTGGATCATGAGATTAGCTGGCCTCTTTTATTCAAACTAATTCCGGGCGATTACGAAAAGAAAATGCCTGGACCTCATTTGATGTTCATGGGGGATTTCGTCAACACCCTCCTTCCTCGTGGTGAACGGATTCAAGCGCGCGGGGGTATATCGCGACGCTTTGGGTTTCACGACGAGACGACTGCCGATTATCTGCTTCAGTTGGCAGAACTCGACTCTTTACCAGAGTTTACCCTGGCCTATTTCCCGAACAATGATTTCGATAGCCACGAAAGAGGTCCTCTTGACGCGGAAGTAGATCTCGAAGCAATTGACCAGCATTTGGGTCATCTCTTCGAAATCCATGGCGGATTGTCCAAAATGCTTGAAGAGTTTGCGATTGTGATCACGGGCGATCATAGTCAGAGCGATCTTTCGTCGGCTGACGAGGCTGCGGTTGATTTGAATGAAGTGCTCAAGGATTATCAGCTCGCCAAAGCTGGTGCGGCTTGGCAGAGTGGCGACGATGTAATGGTCTGCCCCAACATGCGAGCCGCCCAGATATATTTTCAGATTGATTCTTGGGAAGACCGCCAACCGATAATCGAGCGTCTACTCGAAGAGGAAGGGGTCGATCAGATCCTATGGTGCGATTCTGATGAAGGACTCGAAGCCAAAGACGTGCAGTTTCATGTCGTCACCCAAGAGCGCGGACGCCTGCAGTTTTCTCTCGCAAATCATGAAAATGGTTTGGGGAAGGACGACTATGGAACGCACTGGACTTGGGCTGGAGACCTTGCTGCGCTCGATGCGACGGTCGACTCCTCAGGTAGAATTCGCTGGGGTGACTATCCAAACTCTTTCGAACGCATTGCGGCCTCCTTTTTTCATCAAAGTGGCAGCATCTGGGTCACTGCGAAATTAGGACGCGAATTCTGCTTGCCGGAAACAAGCTGCTACGAGGGAGGTTCTCATGGTTCTTTGCATGCTTTGGATTCAACGTCTCCGTTGATCGCCGCGGGATTGCCTCCTTCGATTACGCTGCCAGAAAAGATGCGGAGCGTCGATGTGACACCGCTTTGCATGATGATACTCGACCTCGAACCGCCACGCGAGCTTGGTGCAAGTCATATTCAAGAACTCTCGCCCGCGCGGTCATAAACGATTTCGTAGGAAAGCATCGCGTCGGCGACTTTTTTCAAGTCGGCGATGTTGGCCTCGTCGGTATAGTTCACTCTGCCATCGGTAGTGCCGTGGTCGACGCATCGCTTGTGGATTGCTTGCATGTTGTGCTGCAATCGCTCGTCCACTTCTTCCCGCGACCAACTGAACCGCATGGCATTCTGATTTCGTTCAAGTCCAGCCTGATGAAACTTCTTCTCGTGAGGATTTCGAATCTTGAGCTCGGACATGAAAGGACCGAGTTCTTTTTCGACTGCCTGACTCATGGCCATAACTCCGGGATAACGACGATGGCGGTTGAACCATCAAGGTGACGGCTCAGAAACCAACATCGCGAAGGACATTCTGTCCGAATGCTGTCAAGGCATATATCAGAAGGCAACATTGAGGAAGCCTTCCTAACCGGCATGCAAATTGCTTTTGTTTGAATAGGATTTCACTTTACAACTAACCATTTACAGGAGGAATTACTGATGGCTACTCAAATAGCAACCAAACCCATAAAAGGTGAGACATACAAGTGTGAGAAGTGTGGGATGGAGTTGAAGGTGACTGCCGATTGCAATTGCAAGGATGGCTGTCCTGAGCTCACATGCTGCGGGGAACCACTTAAGACGTCATAGCAGGCGTTTTTTGCCTGCAGAGGTCGAAGAGTTTGAAGCAGCATTGGGGATCGCAATACCGAGTTAGTTGCAGTCTCGGCGTCGCTTCTCTTAGCAATAGGTGGAGGAGAAATCATGACTTGTAACCCTAGAATTTATAGTCGAAGAAGAAATTTAAGGCGAAATCGGTTTGTGAGGACTCACTCGGCGCTTGTCTCTATCCCTCGGAAGCAACCGGGGAGTTTGCCTACAAATCCTCTTCCACCAGAGCCGCCCGATCCGCAAGATGTGCCGGCTCCATCACCACACGATGTTCCGGCTCCTTCGCCCTTCGACGATCCAGTGCCAGAACCGCAGGACGTTCCCCCTGCGGAGCCTGCGCCTCCATTGTAAGCAGCCCCGATGTCTACCGTACTTTAGTTTTACGCTCAAATAGAAGGATTGAAAATGTCGCAAAAACAGCTAACTGGAAAAAAGATTGCCTTCTTGGCAACGGATGGTTTTGAACAAGTCGAGCTCACCAAGCCTTGGGAAGCGATCAAAAATGCCGATGCCGATGTCGAGCTGATCTCAATTAAGACTGGCGCCATTCAAGGCATGAATCACTTTGACAAAGGTGACATGTTCACTGTTGATAAAACGATCGACTCGGTTTCCGCTGAGGACTACGACGGATTAGTCCTACCCGGTGGCCTCGCTAATCCCGACACGCTGAGAAGAAACGAGTCTTGCGTAGATTTTGTGCGGGACTTTTTCAAACAAGGCAAGCCGGTCGCGGCGATCTGTCATGCCCCGTGGACGTTGGTCGAGGCCGATGTGGTCCAAGGACGCAAAGTTACCTCCTGGCCTAGTTTGCAGACGGACTTGAAGAACGCTGGTGCTAACTGGGTGGACGAGGAATGTGTTTGCGATCAGGGGTTGGTCACGAGTCGTAACCCCGACGATCTGCCTGCTTTCTGTCAGAAGGCGATCGAAGAGTTTGCCGAAGGCGTTCATGCCGAACAGCACGCTTGAAGCTTGTAGTTAAGGAGACCAGAGATGCTCGCTCATTTTAGTTTCTGGGCACTTGATGACCCTCACCTACGGGACGGGATGGCTCCTATTCGCCAAAGACTCGGGGGAAGAAGGGTTTCAATGCGAAATGGATCGAATGGCGACGACGATCGAAAGTGATTACAAGCAGTTTATTCAATACTTCGGAAGTAGCAATGATTAACATGGATAGCTTTAGCAAAGAAGACCTTTCAGCCCTCGTCGAGCGTACTGGCCCCAGCTTAGTGTCGCTTTACATGCCAACAGAGAGAACTGGACGCCAAGTTCAGCAGAATCGGATTCGATTCAAAAATCTTATTAATCATGCTACTACTCGGCTGCAGTCTGAATTAACGGAAGGGAACCCAATCTGGAACCAGATCGAAAAACTAAGAACCTGGGAAGATGATGACGATTGGTGGCAACACCAAAGCGACGGACTGGCAATCTTCCTTGATGGGAAGGAGATCCGACGTTGGAGGATTCCGGAAAATGTCCCCACCATTTGCTTTTGCTCGGACAAGTTCCATGTTCGACCCCTTTGTCGATTACAACAGAACGATGGCCGTTTCTACCTCCTGGCGGTTAGTCAAAACGAACTGCGCATGTTTCTCGGCACGAAGTCGAGCGTCAACGAGGTCCCCGATGCTGACCTCCCCGAGAATCTTCGCTCGGCTCTAAACATCGACGAGTATCAAAAAAGCTTGCAGGCCCACAGCACTTCGCGCGGCGGCGACGCGATGTTCCATGGACACGGGGGCAGCGATCCTGATGTCAAGAAGCAAGACGAGATAAAACAGTTTTTTCACCACATCAACGACTCCCTCAATGCATTCTTCGGCACGGAGCGCGTTCCGCTGGTATTTGCAGGCGTAGAGTATCTTTTCCCGATCTTCCAAGACACCTGCGACTACAACGCTTTGGTCGATGAACCAGTGCGAGGCAATCCTGACGATCTCAGCGGCGAGCAATTGCACGAGAAGGCGTGGCCGCTCGTCGAAAAGTTATTTGATGCCCATCGCCAAGAGTTGCTTGAGCAATTTGGCACAGCAGTTTCTCAGCAGTCGGGTAGCGACGACTTGGACGTGGTGCTGCCTGCCGCCGAGCAAGGCCAAGTCAAAACGCTCTTGACGGTGGAAGACGAACAACGGTGGACATCGAAGAGCAGCGAAAGCTCAGATGCTTTTACCAATCGTGTCTCCACGGGCGAAGACAAGATAAATTCAGCCGTCGTGGCCACACTGCGTAACGGCGGGGATGTTTATTCTGTTAAGAAAAATCAACTCGACAAACCAATTGCTGCAATTTTTCGCTTTCAAATGAGCAGCAATCAAACAAAGTGATGTGATTAGAATCAGTTGCGTTTACATAATTGCATGGATCACTATCTCTAAATCGTGTTGGACTGACACAAGTATCTATCTATTTGCAATGGACCTATTTCTCCCTTTTCATGAAGAATTCTCTTATGGCGCGACAATCTGGAAAGGTCGTATCACGTTCGGGCTGGTGAATGTACCAGTCACCGTTTACAAGGCCGACCGACGGGCGGACTTGGGCTTGAAGTTTATCGATAGTCGCCGCATGGCCAGAGGACGACACCTACTATTAAAGCATGGAGACAAATTATGAGTAAAAAAGACCTTTACAACGCTGAGGCCAAGGAAAAAATCAAGAAACTTGCCGAAGGGATTGATTTTGCTATGCTCGCCACCAAACTTGGTTCTACGCCCATTCACATGGTGCCCATGAGTACAAAAAAGGTTGATGACGAGGGGAATATCTGGTTCTTAAGCGGTAAGGATAGTCAGCACAATCAAAACATCATTGCGGACAAACACGTCCACTTAATCTATTCCAATACGGGTGCGATGCAGTTTATGAATGTGTTCGGCCAGACAACAATCTCGACTGACAAGGTTATTCTCAGAGAGCTCTATAGCTCTACGGACGATGCTTGGTTTGAAGGCGTTGACGACCCGAATTTGACTGCACTCAAGGTTGAGCCTAGTGACGTTTTTTACTGGGATCCCAAGAACAACAAACTCGTGACGTTATTAAAGATAGGCGTCGCAGCCTTTACCGGCGACGAGCCAGACGTTCTGGACCAAGGGGAAATCAAGATCAGTCAGAAAGACGAAAGGAGATGAAGAAAAATTACAAATGACGAAGATGACCGCGTCGGTTTTTCGACAAGCACTCTTCTGCCCTACTGAATTATTTGTACCATTCGGCTAACTGCTGGAGATCAATGCTGCTGGAGAAGTGGTTTGCTCGGCTAATATGGGGGGGACGAAATTGCTAGGAGCTACAAGCATGACGGATGTTCGCTGCAGATATTTGAGAAAAAGCTGTCGTCCTCAGAAATAGATGGCGGAAGAGTCCAATCGGGGTGTTGCTTGTCCAGAGCCTCGGAACACGTCACAATGGCTTGAAGTAGGAAGCTTGAACAAAGTCTCGGGAAAATCTCATCATGGGGCCTCAATACCGGACATTCAGGTCACCGTAGGACTACAGTTCATATCTTCGATAGTTTCGCGCAATTGCCATGCCAAGAAAAATTGTGAGCACTAAGTCAGTTGAGCCAGAAAAGCTGTTGACCTCCGACGAGGCGAGCAACCTAAAAATAGCTCAGTTGGAAAATGAACTTGAACAGACTCGACGCGAATTAGTGGAAGCACTGAACTCGGCGAAGAATGGCAAGAATACAAGCGAGGAATCTCAAGCCGGGATGGATGCACTGGCACGGGCTCGGAATGATTTGCAAAACCTCCTCGAGGGCACCCGACTTGCCACCATTTTCCTGGACACGCACAGCCGCATCCGGAGTTTCACCCCATCGATTTCAGAAATTTACCCTCTTCGAGAGGAAGACATTGGCCGCCCGCTGAGCGAGATCTCACACGAAGCTCTCGAAATGCCTCCGCTGCCGGGCGGCGAATTTCCGGAGAACTGGATAGAGTCCAAGCAACGCGAATTCCAAACCGACGAGGGTCGTTGGTTCCTGCGTCGCGTTCTCCCTTGCCGTCAAGACGATCAACTCACTGGCGTGATTCTCACGTTTTCCGAAATCTCTGAGCAGAAGCGCGCGGAACTCCGCTTGGCATTTGCCCATAGTGTGACACAGCTACTGGCAGTTGCCGAATCTTTCGAGGAAGTGATTCCTGAAATTCTCGAAGCGATGCGCAGTAATCTGGATGCGGACATCTGTGCGATGTGGTTGATCGATGCAGATTCGGGATCTCTTTTCTGTGGCGAGTTGGCGCATCGCGCCGATACGCCTCGCCTTGATTCATTTGTTCATTCCACTCTTGAGTTGCTGCTGCCACGAGGAAATGGACTGGCAGGACGTGTTTGGGAGACCAAGGAAACCTTGTGGATTGATGACGTCGGCGACGAGGCGCTATTTCATCGCGGCTCACAGGCGCGGGAGTGTGGCATTATCACGGGACTGGCCATCCCGATTTTCTCAGGGAAACGATTTCATGGGGCGATTGAAATCTTTGCAAACCGTGCCTTACGTCACGAGCAATCCAAGCGCGATATGCTCCGTGAGGTGGGTCATGAGATAGGCCAGTTTATCCGCCGCTGTCGCATTGATGCCCAATTCCGCAATGTAGAAGCCCGCAAGTCGGCAATTCTCGAAGCTTCTCTGGACTCGATTATAACAATAGATATCCATGGGAAGATCATGGATTTTAATGTTGCTGCGGAAACAACGTTTGACATTGCACGCGATAAAGCCGTCGGTCGACCACTTGCTGAGGTGATCATCCCGCCAGAACAACGCGAGGCGCATAGAGACGGGCTTCAACATTATTTGCAAACCGGAGAAACAGAGATTATTGGCAAACGCCTCGAACTCATGGCCATGCGATCCGACGAAAGTCGATTTCCGGTAGAGTTGTCGGTTAGTGTCGCGCATACTCCTGATGGCGTGCCTTTCTTTACGGGGTATCTTAGAGACATCACGAGTCGCAATCAGGCCGAGGTTGCCTTGCGCGACAGCGAAGGTCGAGCACAGACACTTGTAGCTGCCTCTTCTCAGATGGTGTGGACAACCGATGCCGAGGGAAAAGTTGTCGAGGATTCTCCAACCTGGCGAGCTTTTACGGGGCAGACTTTCGAAGAATTCCAGGGGGATGGTTGGACGAATGTGCTGCATCCCGATGAACGCGAGCAGGTCTTTGCAGCTTGGCAGGCGTCCAACGAATCACTCCAGCCATGGATATTCGAATATCGGGTGCGCCATGTCAGCGGAGACTGGCGATGGACCGCGGTGCGCGGCGTACCCCAACTTTGCCCCGATGGCAGCGTGCTGCGCTGGGTCGGGATGAACACGGATATTACCGAGCAGAAGCAATTACAACTGTCGCTCATTGAGAGCGAACAACGCCTGCTCGAGAACCAGCAGGAATTGATTCAGGCACTCAATATAGCGAAGAACAAAAGCGCCCAGTTGCAGGTGTTGTTCGACCAAAGTTTTTATTTTGCAGGAATGCTCGATCTAGAGGGTGTTGTCATAGAAGCCAACGAAACGTCCCTGGTGTTGTGCGGATACGAGCGTGAAGAAGTCATTGGCTGCAAGTTTTGGGAATGTCCCTGGTGGTCTGGTTCAAATCAAATACAAGACACGATCCGCCGTGCTGTTGAGCGTTCTAAGAAGGGAGTTTTCTACAGAGCGGAACTTCCCTATTGGCTTAGCGATGGTAGTCAAAGGTTAGTCGACTTTGTGCTGACTCCCGCACTCAATGAGATTGGCGAAGTGATATTCATCGTGCCAACAGGTTCGGACATTACCGAAAAGAAACAAGCCGAGCAGCGGCTGACGATGGCACTCAAAGCAGGAGGCATGGCAGCTTGGGAATGGACTCCTAACGGCAGCGTATGGACCGATGCACTCTACGAATTATTGGGGCTTCCTTCTGGCTCGCCCGCTTCGCCGGAAGTATTTTTTGATCTTGTGCATCCTGATGACCTACCCAACTTAAAAGAAGCCTGGGCTAGGGCCACATTAGGTTACGAGGCTTATGATGAACAATTTCGCATCACTCGGCCTAGCGGAGAGGTGCGCTGGCTTGCGGCGGTCGGCGAGTTCGAGCGAAATGACGAAGGAGACGTTGTAAGAGTTGTTGGCCTGAATTGGGATGTTACCGAAGAGCATGCCGCTGCCGATGCACTTCGCGAGAGTGAGATGGAGGCCCAAGAAGCGAATCGTGCCAAAAGTGATTTCCTGGCAAACATGAGCCACGAGATTCGCACACCGATGACTGCCATGTTGGGGTACGCTGATCTACTTGCCAAAGAGGAAACCAATCCTGAAAAGTCACAATATCTGCAGGTGATCAAGCGCAATGGCCTGTTCTTGCTCGAAATTATCAACGACATTCTGGATCTCTCAAAGATTGAGGCTGGCAAAATAGATGTCTCTCGTGAGCGATTCAACGTGCAGAAGGTTGTGGCCGATGTACGGTCCACAATGGACGTACGAGCCCGCGAAAAGCAATTGGAGTTTGTCGTCGAATACGAAGGAAAGATCCCGGCAACCATCGAAAGTGATCCCAAGCGACTTAAGCAGATTCTCGTCAACTTGGTAGGGAATGCAATCAAGTTCACCGAGTCCGGAAGTGTGCAACTCCAAGTCAGTTATCTCAAGGACCTGCCTCAGCCACTTCTTCGCTTCGACGTCATTGACACGGGCATCGGTATTCCCCAAGAGAAAATGTCGCTGCTTTTTCAACCATTCTCCCAAGCAGATAGTTCGGTAAGTCGCAAATTCGGGGGGACAGGTTTGGGACTGACGATTTGCCGGCGATTGGCCCATGTTCTGGGGGGCCAGATCAAAGTGATCAGTGAGGCAGGGAAGGGGAGTACGTTTTCTTGCACTATCCAAGTAGGTGATATGAGGGAAGTTGATCTTGTTGAGCCAAAAAGCAATCAGATCGATCTACAACGCGAGACCGATGCCAGCAACAATCGGCTCTGCTGTCGAGTCTTAGTGGTCGATGATCGGCGGGATGTGCGGTTTTTGACTCAGCGAATTCTTAGAGACGCTGGGGCGGAAGTTTCACTGGCTGAAGATGGGCTCGATGCAATTCGTCAGCTGAAACAATCCCTTAGAGACGAGCACATCTGGGACCTGATCCTCTTAGACATGCAGATGCCCCGCCTTGATGGCTATCAGGCAGCGACAAAAATACGTGAGATGGGATTCAAAGGGGCGATTATCGCTTTGACAGCCGATGCCATGCAGGGGGACATGGGCTTGTGTTTGGAATGCGGGTGTGATGCCTATTTGAGCAAACCAATCGATACCCATAAATTACTCACCATGATCTCAAAGTATACCAATCCAACAAGTTGCATCGACGTCGCCGAGATGCGAGTTCTTGTTGTTGACGACTGCGAGGATGCCTGCACGGCAACCCAGAAATTGCTGGAGTTGCGCGGATTCCAGGTGCAGACGGCATTCGATGGGGCATCGGCCCTGCGCGAGGCCGAGAGTTTCGTTCCGCATTCGATTGTGCTGGATATTTCGCTGCCTGATATGTCTGGTTTCGATGTCCTGAATCGACTGAAACAAATGCCACAGCTTAACACGACACGATTTTATGCACTCACTGGCGACGGTCGCACCTCTGATCCCTGCCAATGGCAGCAGGCCGGGTTCCACCATCACATGACTAAGCCGACCGATATGGATTTGCTTGTAAAATTGCTTAGAGATGGCGAGATGGAGCCATCGAGTGATGTCTCCTGACATCATTTGGCGTCCTTGTCGGCTTGTTGCTCCAACCGAGAACGAACAAAAGATTCTTCATCTTTGAGGCGGGGCATGTGGGCGTATTCGGGGAACGAGTAATCGGTTGGCAGCACAATGCCTGCTCCATCGCCGTCGACCAAATTTGCTGTTCGCCGCTGCTCAGCCATTTCGTTCATCAGGTTGTGGAAGTTATCGCGGGCAACTAGTTTGGCGGTTTTCGGCTTAAGTTGTTCCAGGAGCGGCACAAATTGTGTCAGCTCTTCGGCGGCGTTAGTCGATCCGCCGACCACATCGGATCCCAACATGAATCGAGTAGGGTATTTCTCGATCAGCGTGGTCCAGGTATTTAGATCATCTTTGATGTAGTTCTCCCATACGAGCCAGGATAGATCGATGGCGACATGCTCTGAGAAGACTTTGAGCACCTCCTCGATCCAATATGGTAAGTCATCCACCTGCACGCGGCGACTTGTGCCTGCGTGGCACCAGATGAAGACTGTAGATCGTCGCACAGAGCCCGGCTCCTCGTGGCAATAGCGGAACAGTTCGACGAGCTCATCAAGATACACGGGAGGCCGTTCCAGACCGGGACGAGAGACGGGGGCGATGTTGTGATGAATACTCACAGGTAGATAGTTCTCGCCCGCGAATTTGCAGATTCTCAGCATCGCAGGATGATTGCTGCGGGGGCGCTCGCCGAGTTGCAGATGCGTCAGGTCGTCATGCCGCGAGAGGATTTCGCCGACTCCTTGCCAGATGCCAGGGTACTCCTGAATTCGCTGCACCACCTGATCGACGGCTCCCAGGTCGGTCGGATCAAAAGCGCACATAAAGGGTGAAACGCGTTCCAATTCGGCAAGCTGTTTCTTTTCTTCCGCGAATTCGCGTCGGTATTCGAGAATCGATTCTGCGATAGTGACATCGGAATCACGGGCCAGCAGGACATGGGACTCATTGTCCAGATATCCATCGGGTCGCTCGTAAGTTTCGTTCACTGCCCACTTCTTGAAAACGGGTAATCCACAGATCAAGGCATAATCAATGTGACTGCGATCCATAGTCTCAAGGAGTCCCGCGATGCGGCGCCACCGTTGGCCGGCAGGTAGTACAGCATATCGTTCATGATCGATCTCGCCCCACTTCGATCCGGGGAACTCGCGGTCGGCATTGAGAAATTCGCCTCGCTGCAGGAAATTCAACAGATGAATGTGACAATCGGAATAGCTCCGCTGTGGTGGAGTATCTTCCGCAATGGCGAGATTAGTTTCAATTTCGGGGGAAATTATCAAGCAGCAAAATACCGCCAGAATTTGGCGCATTGGATGTTTAAATTGCATAGAACTATGATCCAGCCTTATCAGAGAGAGCTTTCCAATCCTGATTGAAAGGTTCGTGATTTTCCGGAATTTCTCCCAGTTGTTTCAAGACGAACCAATACCGCTCGGCCAAGTCGTCGCGATCATTTTCTTCTGGAATTGCTTCCACACAGCCGCGATATACCATCTTTGCCTGTCGAAGCACCGCCGCTTTTTGGGAATCGCTCTCAACGCAATCCGCTATCGCTTCAAGTGATTCTAGGAGACGCATCGAGACGGCTACGTTTCCACGGCCATGTTGACGTATTTGGTCAAACGCGCAATTGAGGACATTAGGAAAAGTGTAACCCCGGGCAATCACGCGTAGCGCACCTTCTTCATCCGAGCGATAAGGAATTGGCATTTCCCGATCAGCAAGCCGGCGGAGCATCGCTCCCAAACGATCCACGCAGCGGATTGCAGTAAAGGGGTCGTTGATCCCCGGAGAAAGTGCCCGCACGGCAACCTCGACCAACTCGCTTACGGCACACTCCATGTCCTGCTGGGGAGTTCTTCGGTTGCCGACGATGAAAGTCTTGTTGAGCCTAGCTTGGACGTCCTCATCTAGTTCTGTGCCGGGGTAAACTTCGGCGATGGGAAGACCCTGCATAAGAAAATCGCCCGGCCGGGCGCGAAGCTTGATGACCAAGTCGAACTCCTGGGCCAAGTCGACGATTCCCTCGTGATTGATTGCCTGTAAGTAGCCCTCCTTGTCAGCATTCACGGAAGCTACCTTAGGTTGCCGATCGGAGAACAGTTCAGCGGCTAGGTTTTCACAATGCGCCAGATCTTTGCTTTTTTCTCCGATCTTCTCGGGGAAGATGCGGGAGATCGCATCTTCAAGGTCGTCAGCAACTTCAGCTACGACATTATCTGCTTGTGTAGCACTGGCCACTCGGTGGAGAGAATAAATCAAGATATAGAGCGTCACCAAGGCTAGAAACAATGCTAGATAGATCGAGACAAAAGGAAGAAATATTTTGTCTTCAGTCTTAGAGAAGGCGCTAAGCAGGATAAGGCTATACAGACTGCTTGCCAGACATGCACCTAAAGCAATTTGAGTAATGGAGTCACTGAGAAAGTTTCGCAGCAGCCGAGGTCCGAACTGCGACGAGGTAATCGAAAGGGCGACAATTGTCACCGAAAACACGACTCCCGCGGCGGTGATCATTGCACCGGCGATGGTCGTCAATGTGGCGCGAGCGGTTTCTGGGCTGGACTGCATCCACACCGGAATGGAGGAATCGAGATAGCGGTCCACTTCCGGCATTAAGAAACCGAGAAATAGGGCACCCATCGTCATCAACGACGGAATGAACCAGAAACCGGTTCGGTAGTTTTCCCATTGGTTCATTAGCCAGGTCTTCATAGATCCATCATAACCACAGAAATCGTGAGGAGGGCATGTTTTGTATTGGCAGTGTATTAGACGGTTACGGGCGGGGCCTCATCATGAGCGATGCGCTCGCGCAGCAACTTCAGCAAGGTGTAAAACAAGGCAGCAATCATCGGACCGTTGAAGATCCCCACCAAGCCAATCAATTGAATTGCTCCCAGGACGGTGATAAATGCCACGAGCGGGTTCATTTTGGCCTCACTCCCAATGACGTAGGCGCGAATCAAATTATCGGACGTGGAGATCAAGAGCACACAATAGGTAAACAACAGCCCACCTGCCAAGTAGCGACCTTCTAGGGCCAGCCAGGCTGAGACGAGAATCACTAGGCTGCTCCCTCCGACAAACGGGATGAAGGCAAAAAACATGGTCACAGCCATGAGCAAAAACACGTTGGGAACCCCGGCCATCATAAAGCCGATACCTGCTAAGAGTGCTTGAGCGAGCGCGGCAAAAACGGTTCCCAAAATGACCGCCCGGCAGACTTTGCCGAATTGCTCGACCAAGATTTCTTGTTCCTCCGCATCGAGCGGGAGAAAACTTTGCAATTGCTGTAAGAACATTTTGCCATCTGCCAGAAAATAGTAGAGGGCCAATCCCGTCACAAAGAAACCGATGGTGAAGTCCACCAGGTCCCCGGCAAAACTTGCCGTTTTTTCGATCACCCGTTTGACAAATCCGTCGCCTGCCCGGGAAATGAGGTCGTCGACTTGTCGGCGCCGTTCTGCAGGAAGTTCGTGGTAGTACTTGTCGAGCGTCTTGGCCAGCTTTGATTGTTCCAAATCTGCGAGGTTTTGTTTTAGGTCGGAGTCTTCACCGCTATTATCTTCTTTCGCCAAATTGGCGGCATCGCTGGCGACTTGAGCCAGCTGGGCACCTGCCAGGACCAAAGCTCCTCCTATGGGTAGTAAGATCAACAGCATCACCACCAAAGTTGTTGCTACTGCCGCCAGCCGCCGGTGACTCTTCATATGTGCAACTACCCATTGGTACGGAGGGCGAAACAAGACCGCCAAAACGATCGCAAAAAGGAGCGAGAAGACAAACGGCTGGATGACTTGATAGAATAAGATACCAATGAGAAGTACCGTGGCAAGCAGGAGATAGAGTGACATCTGACGCGACACATTATTCTCCTTTCTGGATTGAGTATAGCGCGTGAAGGCTCAGCCCCGACGCATCTCTTCATACTCGGATACACAATTAGCAATATTGCGGAGATGATGATCCTGTAGTTCTATGAGGCTTTCGAATAACTCCTGGAGACGTTCCGAGCTGGTCTGTTCATGGGCTTGATTGTAGACCCTCAAGAGGGTTTCTTCGGCATGCAGTAGTTTCTCGAGGACATTGTCATCATTTTGTTCGACAACTCCCGACAGGGAGGCCATGGCTTCTTCGAGTTCATCGTCACCAGAGAATTGAATCCAAGTGTCGAGTAAGTCCTGAGTTGTTTCCAATTCAAAATCTTCCAAACATTGCTCAAGTAGCTTCTCGTGTTTGTTGACCTCGTGGAAGAGACCGGCAAGCAAGTCGTTACTCGCTTTGCGCTGCTGTTTCTCGGCGAAATTTCGGAGGAAATTGCGCATTTTCTCGGCTTGGGCCAGAATGTATCTTACTTGTAGATAGGCCATAATTTGAGCATGCTCCTCAATTCTCAGACTCATTCTCACTCTTCAACTGGACTGACTTGCGATCACTATTCTGGAGATTCTCGGGAGCGAGAGAACTCACCTCAAATTTACCGATCACAAAGAGCACCACAAAAGTAATGATAGCCGAAGTTAGGGCGAGCACATAGTTTCCGAGGCCGCAGGCGATTCCGATCCCCCCGACGACCCAGATCGTAGCGGCCGTGGTAATTCCTTGGACTTCTCCACGAGATTGAATAATGGACCCCGCCCCTAGAAAACCCAAGCCTCCGATGACGCCTGAAATGATACGGATGGGGTCTGAGTTGATCTGTTCAGCGGGGCGAGAACCAGACAGCGAATTGTAAAGGCCAAGCGCGGCCAGGGTTGCGGTGGCCGCCCCGATGGCGACGAGCATGTTAGTTCGCAAGCCAGCTGGTTTTTCACTGACCTCACTTTCCCAGCCCAAAATGCCCCCAAAGAATGCTCCACCCAAGACACGAACAACTACCTCGTAGGGTCCTATCTCATCCATGAACAATTCACCCCGACTATCTAACCACCAGAATCAAGGCAAATGAGGGCAAACGTCATGCCACATGAGGTTATTACCCCGAATATACTGCGTCAGGACAAACCGAAGCAAATAGTTCTAAAACCACTGAGATAACAGGTTGATCGATTTCTAACCAAGTTGGCTTCTAGGCGTACACACTAGGAAAAGCTGCCAAGAATACGGCTTCTTAAATCACAGGCCGAGTTAATAAGAACTCAACTATTTCGGTCCAAATGTGTAATTTCTTCGAGATTCCAAATCAGCGACCAAAAATGTGCCACCGGCACGCAATATGCACCCCGATGGCAAGTGCACCTCTTCAGGAGACACATAGGGATTTAATTATGGTAACTGCTCAACCAACTACCGTTCATTCGTCTAACTATCACCGAGATGGAGACGTCCAAGGGGATAGCCGCGCGGATCTTTACTTTCGGCTTAATGTTGCCAGAAACCAAGAACCTGAGCTCTTGCGGCATCCCGAGGCAACGAAAAAACATTTCCTGGAAAATGGCCACAGTTCTAATGGAAAGGTAGTGGAGAATTCAAAGGTACTCGCTACCAAGGATACAGGTATCCATGGATCCCCTATTGGCTTGGCCTATCTTCCTTTAGGAGGGCACTCGCTGGCCGAGCTGGAACGAGAATCTATCCAGCAGACCTTAAGCATGAATAAGGGAAATCGGAAACGCTCCGCTGCGATCCTTGGCATTTCAGTCCGCACTTTACAGCGCAAGATCAAGGAATGGAACATTGCTTGAATTATCTGGCGAGAAGAAGCGGTAGGCGGCGACAACTGCCTTCAAAGCGATCGTACCACCGCATCTAAAATCGTCCACTCTCTCGGACTCCCTCATACGTTGAATACTCGGTATTCATAGCCATCCATGGTACCAAATGCGGTCAGCTAGGCAGTTGTGACCGGAATAGTGACCCGCGACGACGAAGCTCAACCAAGCCCATGCACCGGCTATCCCTATCACGACACCGATAGTAGAGAATACACCGCCTCCGATCATGCCGCCGACGGCCATCGACCACGTTGCATTGAATCCTAGCTTTGATTTGGGCTGATTCAAATTATCAATCGCACACCACGTAATTCAGCCAGTCCGTACATGAAATGCCCCGCCGGCGAACCGATGAACATGAAGTTGGTAGGAATATTCCACTTCTTGGATAATTCCTCAATCAATTCCGGGCCAAACTCACCTTCCAGCACGACAAATTCAATGTCGATCTCGGGGTAAACCTCATCGAGGAAACTCAGCTCTTTGTCTAGTCGCTCGGGCACTTCACTAGTGTCTTTGACGACTGTGACGACCTTAACTCGATTGGTGTGTTCGTTTTGCCTTACGTACAGCATCGCATTGTTCAGTTTCGCTATGTCATCACCGCGAGTAAAGAAGACAATTTGCTGTGAGTTAATAGCTTCGATCTTGTTGCGTATGATCCCAGTAAGGTGATGTAACGGGCCAATGAGCGACGAAATGCTGGCTCGCACAAGAAACAAAAACGATTCGAGGATGGCCACTCGTCCTAGCATCACTGTTACGATGGCAAGGGCCGGAATGAAGTACTCTAGGAAGACTCGCAAGTAGGGTGGGTTCATCAGGGCGTTGCCAACTAATCCAGTCACGACTGCGGCGATAGCTATTAGTACAGAAGGCCAAGACGCGCGTACCGGCCGCGGCAATTGAGCCCGTCTTACCTTCAACAAAATATTGCCAATGCCGAACAAAATCATGACTGAGAGGAACGAAATTGTGTAGACGCCCGCCAGTGCTTTCAATTCACCCTGAGTAATCAACAGTACAGAAACGCTTAACAAAAAGAAGGCGATAATGATGCGATGTGTCGTGTGGCGGCGGTTCGTTTTCAAGAGAAACTGGGGCAAGCAACGGTCGAGCGTCATACGGTGTACCAAGCCGTTTACACCTACGAAACTTGTCAATACCGCACCGCTCAGTACGAATACCGCGTCGATCGAAATCAGCCAGAAAAGCCATTGTCCGCCAGCCTCCTGTCCCATGTGGGCCAGTAACGCTTCTTCGTGATCTGGCACGTTGGCTACCGGGACCAGCGCCAACGCGAGTAAGGCCATGGCCGGATTAAAGAATGAAACTGCCAACCACATATTGCGGAGTGTTTTTGGGAAAACTCCCTCGGCCTGTTCTTCGACAAAATTGGCAGAGCTTTCGAACCCGGAAATTCCCAGCAACGCTGCTGA
Organism: Bythopirellula polymerisocia; assembly: GCF_007860015.1. Lineage (GTDB taxonomy): Bacteria > Planctomycetota > Planctomycetia > Pirellulales > Lacipirellulaceae > Bythopirellula > Bythopirellula polymerisocia. Next base: position 499,757 of record NZ_SJPS01000003.1, on the reverse strand, counting down.
AAATCCGAAAAATATCGAAAGCGCGAGCCCGCTTTCTGTAGGAGTGTGAAGATTGGCAGTGAGCGTCTCGATGCCATTCTTCGTGACGAAGCCGATACCAACAACCAACAGGACACTCAATGACAGCAAGTGCGTGACAAAGATTGCAATAGCCACACGCGCCGACTCAGAAAGTCCGATAATCGTCAAACACATGAAGAAAGCCAACAAGCAGATCGTGGCCACGATTACGGGCAGTGCAGGCCATAAAGCATGAGCGTAATGCATCGCTTCACTGGCGGAGATTACGGCCGTGGCCATATAGGAAAGAATCGTCAAGCAGGCCGCCACGGACGCACGAAACTTGCTTGTCGTATTCAATAGTGCGTTATAGGCCCCACCGTTTAGGGGCAACGCGCCGACAACCTCAGAATAGATCGATCGGAATAAGTACAACAGCCCGGCTACCATGAGCAATACGATAGGCGCCCATCGGCCCGCGTAAATGATCGCTAAAGCTGAGACATACAAGCAAGACGACGTGATGTCGTTGCCGCAAATCGCGGTCGCCGGCAATTCGCCCAATCCACCGTGTTTGTGTTCGGTAACATGGTTCGAACGAGTCGCTCGGCTCGTATCGTCTTCAGATGGGCAGCGATTTTTTGTCTTTGATGTCATTTGAAAGTCGGCTGGCCAAATTTGTCACACGATAGGGTCAATTTACGACCTCACGCCACGTTGCTCGTATCATACCAAGTCAGCAGTGTCGTATAAGCAGGTGGCCGTGCCGCTTCCGAAGGAATAACGATACTTTTTCGGATCGGGACGTCGCCCCGTGGTTGCCAATCTCCAAAAAGCCAATTTGGCGCCGGTTTCGAAGGCCTGCAAATGGCCCACAAGCAGACTACCAATTACTGACTACCATGTTCTGTTCTGAGCGCTCATGAAGGCGTGTCTTGGTCGCTTAGTGTCGAATTCACATAAACGCTTGCGATAACGAGAAGGGGCCAGCCATATCCGTCGAATTAATCCTCATCGGCGTCTGGGTGGGATCTAGTTTATGCGTGCCCTTCATGCCTTTCTCTCCCACGGTGATAATGTGCTGATTGCCAACAATTTCCAACCTGGCCCTTTCAACTTCCTCCACCGGTTCATCTAGCCCGTTTTGTTCACCGCTCATCCGTTTCCATGTTCCCTCGATCACCGTATTCTCCAATTACGTATTCGATCGTAGTAGTTCTTGCTAACTCAGCGACATCATTCTATCCCATCAGCTCGCCGAACGAGAGTTGCTGCCAGACAGATGCAGGTGTATTCTTGAACGGTTCGAAGACCGGTACATGAATAAGGAGATTGACAGCGATGGTTGCCCACCGATTGTCTCTGCGATTCGCTTTTACGATTGCCTTGATCACCGTTTGTGCGAGCAATGGTTCGTGCCAAACAGTGGCTACGCCCGAGGAATCCATCAGTGTAAGTCCCGGCATTAACGACGCCTTTCTGGACCCAGAATTGGACGTCGACGAGTGGGTAGCTCGCTTTGAAGTGGAAAGTCGCGAAATCTTTCGGGCTCGCGATAAAATCGTCACACTACTGAAGCTGACTACTGGCGATCGTATCGCAGACATCGGTGCCGGTACTGGCCTGTTCGTCGAACCTTTTGCCAAGGCCGTGGGCTCGACGGGGCAAGTTCTACCCGTTGATATTGCCCCGGCGTTTATTGAGCAAATTAGTAAGATTGCCGAGAAGAAAGGACTGCTCAATGTTACGCCAGTGTTGGGCGGGCAGGACAACGTGCGATTGCCGCCCGGAAGCATCGATACGGCATTCATTTGTGACACGTATCATCACTTTGAACATCCGCGAGCCTCGTTGGCATCGATCCAGCGCGCGCTTAAGCACGAGGGACAATTGGTGGTGATTGATTTCGAACGCATTCCGGGAGTTTCACGCGAGTGGACTCTCGGCCACGTGCGAGCCGGGAAGAGCGTGTTTCGCCAAGAGATCGAGCAGGCTGGCTTTGAGTTCGTCGAGGAAATTCCGCTCGAGCAGTTTGAAGAGAACTACTTCTTGCGCTTTCGCAAACCATGAGTCACGGAGAAGCTAAGAGGCCCCTGGGCATTTTGTCACTGACTGCCCTGGTGGTGGCCAGTATGATTGGTGCTGGGGTGTTTACTACCAGCGGATTTTCGGTGGCAGATCTCCGCTCACCGTGGCTAGTCATGGCGGCCTGGGCAGTGGGAGGCACAATCGCCCTGTGCGGTGCGCTCAGCTATGGCAAACTCGCCCAGTGTTTGGCCGAGAGTGGAGGGGAATATGTATTTCTCTCTCGCTTTCTTCATCCAGCTGCCGGCTTCCTAGGGGGCTGGGTTTCCCTTCTGGCAGGTTTTACCGGAGCTGCTGCCTTCGCAGCCGTTACCTTCGATCTCTATGCCTGGCCTGCTGAAAGTCGTCCAGCGTGGCTTCCTGACAAAGCACTTGCAATTCTACTTGTGCTGGTGGTTTCGGTATTCCACGCATTCCACACCAAATCAGGAGCAATTGGTCAGAACTTATTGGTGGGAATCAAGTTGATGCTTTTGGCCACTTTCTTGTTGGTAGCATACTCCTTGATTGGAAATTGGCAGGGGGGAGCAGCGCTCCGCAAGCCGTTGGATTCGCCACCTACCAATATCCTCTTGGGCTTCGCTAGTTCGGTAATGTGGATCTCATTGAGCTACAGCGGTTTCAATGCTGCCGTGTATGTCACAGAGGAAGCGCGGGGCGGTTCTGCAACGATTGCCCGAGCAATGATTTACGGGACCGTCGTAGTAACGATTTCTTATATGCTGCTAAATGCGGCGTTTCTTTTTGCGCCGGGAGTTCAGGCCATCTCGGGTAAAAGCGATGTTGCTGCCATCACTGCTCAGGCGTTGGCCGGGGAATGGTTTGCTTGGCTCACGCGAGTAACGATCTGCCTGGGATTGGCTAGCAGCGTGTCTTCGGCATTGGTAGCAGGCCCGCGAGTCTATGCCAAGATGGCTGCCGATGGCTTTCTGCCTCGCCTGCTGGCGGCCAAAGATTCTCCCCCAACGAATGCGGTACTTCTGCAAGGGATCGGCATTTTGCTCGTGATTTACTTTGCTGGACTGCAATCCCTGCTTTCCTACTTAGGACTCACCCTCTCGCTGTTTACGGCTCTTACCGTTTCAATATTATTCATTTCATCCAACAAATCTCATGGCGAACTGCCGCCAACAGTAGGTCTACTTGCGCCAAGTTTCTATGTCAGTTCAACCTTGATACTGGCTGGGTTGGCTGCCTATCATCGTCCGTATGAAGCAATCGCGACGGCAGTCACTTTGCTGTCGGGAATAGGGCTGTACCTAGCGGTCAGGTGTTTTTCTTCCAGCTGAGCGGGACTTCTTTTAGGTGCAGTTAATGTCGGCAGTGTTTCTAGACCTCAAGCAGATAGCCAATCGACGTTCGTGCAGGAGGTCTTGATCACCGACTGAACTTAGCAAATAGCGGTGGGAAACGGCGGTGATACTCACCGACCTCAATTCACCGAGAATCAATCTCGCGGCGATTGCATCTGCCGCAGCGCCAAACCTAATTCAAATTCGTAAACCACCAGCTCTGCTGGTGCGTACCCAATAGGCTCCGCCGTTCCCGGAGTATAAAAAAGATCCTCCTGAGGAAGGCCCCGAGGGGCACAGGAGGATCCCCAATGAAAGACTGGCGTAGCCAATCCCATGTGAAGTGGGACTGTGGGGCTGGATGAAGCGATGATTCGAGAATATATCCAGAACCAGGAGAAACACGAGCGTGACCAAGAACGCGGATTATTTGACATAGACTAAACCAAGTGGCCCCTTTTAGGGGCCTTCCTCATACTACCGGCTCTGCCGGTAGTTATTGATTGGCGAACTGTCGTCGGTGAGAATCGCCTCTGCAAGTTGGTGCCTCTTTAAGTCGCATGCGGCGGTGCACATGGAGGTACCGAAAATGTTGGATTGATGCTGCATACGTCGGCCCGAAACTGCCCAGCGTCTCAGCCTGAGAAAATGTGTGTCTTTCAGGCACGCGAAACCTGTGCAAAGTAGCTTTCTCACCACGATTTTAGAGACCCATATCGACGTGGGGACAGCCGGTTCTAAATCGGTGGCAAAAAAGTTTATGAGCGGCTCGGCAGCACTCGATCGGGGATACCCATTTGAGCTTGTCTCATCTCTTAAGCGGTCGAACGTCAATAACTATATCTTGCGACTTGCTCTTCGCGAGTTGAGCATTGTGCGAAGGTTGCCAAAGGCACTATCATGAGGGTTATCTTCAGATGCAGCGGAATCAGCGCTAGGTATTGACTTGTAAATGGAGTTATACTGACGATTACAGATTTCGCAAACCGGTAATTTGCCGGTTCGGCTTGTCCACTGAACGTACACAGGAACGCCATGACCACGAAAATCGAAGAGATCTTATCTGCGAAAAACAATTCCGGCGAGAACGCCTATCTCTGGCTCAAGGCCGCCGTCGGTGACTGCATACTTTGGCCCACCCAGGACGCCAGCGAGAATGAAGACAGCGCGGATGAGATCGGCCGGTGGGAACTTACGGTCGACGAGGCGAATGCTCTGATTGAGACGGGCGAAGTCGACGAGGTTGAGTGACCTAAACGTTGCTCAGTACCGCCGAGTCATCCGCCATTCCACTGACCATGGATCAGCCCTGAACTCGGGAAATTGGCTGCTTCAAGGCGGGGCTCGGCTCAGTGTTTCAGAACTGTTGGTCTAACGACCCATCCCTGACAGGTCTACGCCAAATAAGTTCTAAAAACCTTTGCCAGACGCATTTCGACTGGGTATTCCATGTGCCATAAAAGGTGTGTCACAACGGTAAAGAGGTAGCATATGTCGCGCCTCGATGAGTTGATGAAAATCGCGAATCAAGGCCTCATCACAAGAAGGCTCTTGCGTAAACTCACAATAAGAGCAGCAAATCACTTGCCTGCTCTTGGGCTGTACGAATCGAATTAGCCTTCGAATCGCAATAGACTGTTTGCAAAGCCGGCTCACTCGCTGTACGGCAACAATAGTAGGGATTGCCAAAAAGCTTGTTATGTTTCCGCTCCTTGCATGGCGGATTTGCCTCGTCTCTGGTCGACGTCTTCGATCGCTTCGACGGCAAGCAAAAGCAAGTAGTCAAGCGCGCAGGGGCATTGTGATGTCGGTCGATTCACACAGTGAGCGCAAACGTCCTCATGGAATCGCTCGATATATGGTTCCATCCAGTTTGAATGCTCCTGATGCACGGCCTCGACAAGCTCGCGAAGGTTAACCTCTACCCCACAGCGTTTCCCTAGTGGTTGGCAAGGTGGTCCGCCGGGAGGCCGCTCGATGCATCGTGAACAAACTCGGTCGCGGATCTCGACCATGTATTCTTCCAAGTCGGTGCCTTCGTACATAATCCACCTCACTTTCTCATTTCCCATCAGTAAACGCATACCTAACAAGCAAGGCGCATGCCAATTGTTAAATTGAAGACGTAATACGTGCTCACTCCGCGGCATGGCTAGAATTTCTAACACCGAAGGCAAACACCTCAACCCGTCTCACCAAGCAAGATGTGCGGAATCGCTCAGGTATTTCGCCATGGATGGGCAGATGGATCAGAATTACATGTGGCGACGAGGAGCAGCCCGGAGGAAAAAGCATCTGCCTTTCCACTATCGAGTTTCATTCAGAGAAACAGTGGGTTTTTGGCAGTGTTAGGTGTTGATGAGTTATGGAACTCGCGAGGAGAATCGCAAACGCCTCGCGAGGTTGCCTACCGCTGGCTAGCTCCACTCGCCAGGCGCGTCGCGACTAACAAGAGAACGAATGTTGCGGATATACTGATTGAAACACAAAAAGGTCGGGGCCTGCACGAGTGCAAGACCCCGACCTTTTCTAAAATCAAACTTCCGGCCGAATTGCGACGGTGTGGAGTCGCTGGAAGAAAGGCGCGTGTCGGACAGTGCTGCGCACTGCCTTTTATTTGACGCGGGCCTATCCAAAAAATTGGTCCTCCCGACGGAATTATGACCGAGAAGTTTGGCTCCTTATCTCCGCACGGGGCGAAGCGATTATTGTTATTTGATTGCTAAAGGAAAATCGGTTGTCACGCGAAGTACTCTTCACTGCAAATGCCTCGCGAGGGATGACTTATACAGATTAATTCTACTCCGAAAAAGAGAGTTGTGGGCAAAATTCTTGTCAGCAAACGCCATACCAAATGCAAATTTGCAGGGTGCGTTTCGCATCGCTTTATCAATGAACCTGAGGGGCAAAAGGCATGCCAGAATCTCGGCCTTTGCTCCGTAAAAGCAGCGTTACTTTTGCGGAGTAGAAGGCGACTATTTCGGATATCTGCTGGCACCTATTGCGATGCACCAGATTGGACTTGCCAGTCTCCTGCGAGCCAACTACAAGTTGTCTCCGAAATAGGTCGAGACTTCTCCAGAAATGACTTTTCACTCACCCTTAGCTGCAAGCGAGGTGCAAAAATGGCTCGGAACAAGAATCTTCAGAAATCTTTGCCTGCCTCGCGCTGGTTCCGGGACGAATCCAGTTCGCTGGTGGCGGCTTTGATGATTGGTCTTTTTTGTTTCTGTATTTTGCCCACCAACGCCCAACAGTCGAGTAGCTCAAATTCTCAACAGGGGCGACAACTCTCTCTCAAGCAGCAACTCACCGTCGGCCTCAAGGCGGTCACTCCCGGTGACAAGGCATTTATCGATCTGGTCGTCTTCAGAGTCGAACAGGGTGTACTCCCCCGCACCCTGGTGAATAGCACCTTTCTCTGGGCTCGTCAAAAAGCCGATGCCAGAAGCTATTCCCGGTCCCTACGCCCCATGGTGTATTTCAAGCCCGGTCTTCTTGCCCGGACTAAGAAACTCGGCATCGAGCTATAACCTGGCTCAATCAAGCAGCCTCTGTAGAGCTGTCCATTAAAAAGGGCACTTCTGGCGACTTGTAACGTCATTATCTCGGCCTCTTGTATACCAAATGTGCTTCAGAAGCAGTAGGCATGGAGTCCAGAATCGGCTAGAATCCGCACTTCGGGTTGTTCCTCACTCCCAGCCGTCACGTCGGGTTGGCACTATGGCTAAGAAGACTGTCAAAAAGAACGTCAAGAAGAAGGTCGCTTCCAAGAAAAAAGCGGCTCCCGCGAAAAAAAAGCCCCCCAAGAAAAAGACCGTCAAGAAGAAAGTAGCAACCAAGAAGGTGGCAAAAGTAAAAAAGAAGACAACCGCTGCGACAAGCAAGACGGCCAAGTCTGCTCCCGTTAAGAAAAAGAAGGTAGTCAAGAAGAAAGCCGCTGCCAAAAAGGCAGCTCCTGAGAAGAAAAAAGTAGTCAAGAAGAAGGCCGCCGCCAAGCCACGCAGGTCTACCAAAAAGGTGGTTCGCTTAAAGGCTTTCTGGGGCGTGTTCAATCAGTCGCTTCGCCGCGTTGCATTGTTTGAGTTCAACGAGCGCAAAAAGGCCGACACCAAGGCAGCAGATTTGACCAAGAACGGAAAATCCCCCCATTTTGTGATGCCGGTCAAAGAGGCGATTGAGGTTTAGCGGTTCGAAGCAATATATCGAGTTGCGGGACGGCTAAGGATTAGCCGAGAATCGGCTCGAGCTTCTCGCGAGTCTCTGGCTTGCCGAGTTCCAATTTCCCAAATCCGCGTTCGGCTCCCAGTTCTACTGCAGCATCCTGGTGCTCGGGGAAGTTTGTGATGAGCATCACGGGCGTATCTTTCAATTCAGAATCCTCTTTGATTTTCCGCAAGATCTCGATCCCATCGGAATAATCGCGATCGAGCTTGCGATTGATGAGTACGAGATCAAACTTCGCACCGCGGAGTGCAGCCAACGTATCTTCCAGGCCATGAGTTTGTTCGATCGTGCAATCGAAGGTCTGCGTTAGAAACCGCTTGATCGAGGTAAAATCGGGGCCGCAGTTGCCCACGTCGAGTATGTGCTTGCTCATCACAAAGTTCCTTTGCAGCTATTAGCCATTAGCAGTTAGTCGTTAGCACTAGTGTCCCAACGTTTTTACGTTGATTGATTGTAACTCATTACACTTCTTTAGTTTACGCAAAACTATGACCTGTATCGATTTGAAATCGCTTTGGCCGATAATTCCTCATTTCCGACAATTCGGAATGGATTCGGTCTATGCACGCAGGTCGATTGGTGTTCTCGCAGTTGATGGAGTTTTTTCCGTGGCGCCGGTTCCAGACGTGCGTCCGCCGCTATGGTGGCGATCACAAAATCAAAACGTTTCCTTGCAGCGAACAATTGCGCGTCATGGCTTTCGCGCAGCTGACTTACCGAGAAAGTCTGCGCGACATCGAAACCTGCTTGCGTGCTGTGGGCAACAAGCTCTATCACATGGGCATTCGCAGCAGCGTGAGCCGCAACAACTTGTCGCATGCCAATCACGCTCGCGATTGGAGGATTTACGCCGACTTTGCTCAGATTCTGATCCACAAAGCACGATCGCCGTACGCGAGCGACGACTTGGGCATCGATTTGGATGCAACTGTCTACGCGTTGGACGCGTCGACAATCAATCTCTGCTTGTCGATGTTCCCCTGGGCCAGGTTTCGCCAGACCAAAGGGGCCGTCAAACTGCACACACTGTTGAATCTTCAAGGCAACATTCCCGAATTTATCTTAATTTCCGACGGAAAACTGCACGATGTGAACGTCTTGGACCACTTGGTTCCCTCGCCTGGGGCGTACTACGTCATGGATCGCGGCTATCTCGACTTCACTCGTCTCTATCAACTTCACCAAGCCAAGGCCTATTTCGTCACCCGCGCAAAGAAGAATCTCAAGTTCCAGCGACGCTACTCTCACGAAGTCCACAAACAGACCGGCGTGCAGTGCGACCAAACGATTGTCTTGGAAACGTATTATTCCTTTCAAGGGTATCCCGAGCCGCTACGAAGAATTCGTTACTACGACCAGTCCCTCGAAAAGCGTCTCGTATTTCTGACAAACAACTTCGATTTGCCAGCAACAACGATCGCAACGCTGTACAAATCACGTTGGCAAATCGAGCTATTTTTCAAATGGATCAAACAGCATCTACGAATCAAGTCGTTTTACGGCACGAGTCAGAACGCCGTGAAGGCCCAAATCTGGACCGCCGTGTCGGTGTATCTGCTAGTGGCCATCGTCAAAAATCGCCTCGGCATCAAATTATCGCTTTACACAATTCTACAGATTCTCAGCGTATCAATTTTCGAGAAAACGCCATTGGTTGAACTGAATTCACAATCTGATTATAAGTATTCACAACCCCCTTGCCCTAACCAGTTGCTATTATTCGACTAACGTTGGGACAGTAATGAGATGGCAAACAAAGTGAACAAGCAGCTCAGCATTTGGTTAATAATATAGCTAGCAGAAATTATCATCTATCAACTGGTTTCATTGGCACCAAAGATCTGATGTTGGTTCTTTCTGCCATAGGGCGCGATTTTCGAACCACAGAAGGTTTATAGATTATAATCTTTGCGGTCATTCTGGCCCACAGAGGCTACAAAATACAGTGACAAATTGGCCGAACGTCTTTTTCACGATACCATCATTGGCACAAAAATGTGACCGCAGAACATCCATTGATTGGTATCCAATTTGCTCTAATTGAAGGGGTAATCTATTTATGGGAAAAATCTATCGCCGATCCAGAACGGAGAATGATAGGCAATGCCGAACAAGGAAGTGCAACAAGAGGAAATAAATCCCCCTAGGCCAAAATTTGTAGTGGGAGTGGGTGCCTCGGCTGGCGGCCTGGAGGCATTGGAGCAACTCTTCGATCATATGCCGTCCGATACTGGTATGGCATTTGTAGTAGTCCAACATCTTTCGCCTGACTTCGAGAGTTTGATGGACGAATTGTTGGTGCGGCATACCAAGCTTCCCGTTCACACCGTCAAGGATGGAATGTTTGTCGAGGCAAATTCGATCTACTTGATACCTCCCCGGAAGGAAATGGCGATTTCATGCGGAAAGCTGCTTCTTACTGACAAGGACCCTTCCCAAGGATTGACTCTCCCGATCGACATTTTTTTTCGCTCACTAGCGAACGAATTAGGCTCGCAATCCATAGGTATCATTCTTTCGGGCACTGGAAGTGACGGGTCGAGGGGTATCCGTGAAATCTCGGAGGCCGGTGGTTTGGTTCTGGCCCAAAGTGAGGAAACGGCGAAATTTGATGGCATGCCTAAGAGTGCGGTGGAAACAGGGGTAGTTGATCTCTGCTTGTCGCCTGAGGAGATGGGACCAGCTCTGGCCGAATACGCCGTGCATCCAGTGCGTAGCGAACTGCTTGCTCAAAAGAGACTCCCTCCTATCGACGAGACATCGATGGCTAAATTACTACGCCTCCTGCGTGATGCCTATGGAATCGATTTTTCGCATTACAAGCAAAGCACGGTCCACCGTCGAATTGAGCGGCGTTTGTTGCTGAACCATACGTCTGATTTCGACTCCTATGTCGAGCAACTTGCTGCAGATACCGAGGAGTTAAATTCACTTTACCGGGACCTCTTAATAGGAGTCACTCAGTTTTTCAGGGATCGAGATGCTTTTCAAGAATTAGATCAGCAAACAATTCCCGAGTTATTACAAAAACTGAAATCCGACGAGGAAATACGCATGTGGGTCGCTGGCTGCGCCACTGGAGAGGAAGCTTATTCGCTCGCCATTCTCCTACATGAGCATTTGACTCGCTTGAATCGCCCGATTAATGCCAAGATATTTGCCACCGATGTTCACCAAGCGTCTTTGGACATCGCTGGAACCGGATGTTATGACGAAGAGAGACTAGCAGAGGTCTCACCAGAGAGGCTCAAGAATTACTTCTCACGAAAAGGGCAGCAATACCAGGTCAGTGCCGAGTTACGCCAGATGATTGTGTTCGCTCAGCACAACATCTTGAAGGACGCCCCGTTTACTCGTCTCGACTTGGTAAGCTGTCGCAATCTACTGATCTATTTCGAGCCTGCTGCCCAAAAGCGAGCATTGTCACTCTTCCATTTCGGGCTCAAAGCAAATAGCGTACTGATGCTCGGACCTAGTGAAGGTCTGGCGGGACTGGAAGAAGAGTTTTCCGTGTTGGATCGACAATGGAAGGTTTTTCGGAAAAGGCGTGATTCCAGACTTCCCGCCGACGTGCGACTTCCTATGCCTATCTCCAGCCTACCGGCACTTCAACCGACGACGGCAGCGAAGAATGCTCGACAATCCTCTCACGATGGGGCATTGCATCATGTCTACGACGCGTTGCTGGACAGTTGCGTACCGTCCGGCTTGCTGTTGAATTATGACCGAGAACTGGTCCATGTGTTTGGTGATGCCGGCAAGTATCTTCACCACTCAGCAGGAAAGAGTTCATCGGATGTGATCGATCTGCTGGAACCTGACCTCCGAACTGCTTTATCAGGTGCCTTGCAACGAGCCTCCAAACAACGCGCAACCGTATCCTATTCTGCGGTGGCCGTTTCAAATGATAGCCAGGCGGCGAAGATCAAGCTAATGGTGTATCCACTGGCGGCGCAAGGTCAAGGCATTTCGCACTTCCTGCTAACCTTCGAAACCTTGGAACAAAATGCAGGCTTGCCAGCAGAGCCTCTCAACATAGGTGAAGTTTCAAAAGAAAGAATCGCCGATCTTGAGCTGGAACTCCGAACAACGAAAGAGAATCTTCAGGCGACGATCGAAGAACTGGAAGCCAGCAATGAAGAACTTCATGCTACAAATGAAGAATTGGTCGCTTCCAATGAAGAATTGCAAAGCACCAATGAAGAGCTGCATTCAGTAAATGAAGAATTATATACCGTAAATGCTGAATACCAACGCAAAATCAGTGAGCTTACTGAGCTAACTGATGACATGGAGAACCTGCTAGCCAGCACAGATGTGGGAGTTCTCTTTTTGGATCGCGAACTGTGCATCCGAAAACTTACACCAAGAATTGCGAAAGTATTTAACACTCTAACTCAGGATGTTGGCCGGTCCTTTGAGACGTTTTCAAACAATCTTCGAGGGACGGATTTAACTAGGGATATTCGCTGGGTTCGCGATACAGGCCAGACCATTGAGAAGGAAGTACAGGATCGTTTCAACAACTGGTATCTATTGAAGGTTCTTCCCTACCAATCAACCGCAGATATTGACGGAGTCGTAGTGACTCTCATCGACATTGCTACTCTCAAGAAAGCAGAAGAAGAGTTGCGCGATCGTGAGGAAAAGCTGCAAGGGATTCTTGACCATGCCCCGGCATTCATCTATGTGAAAGATCTGGAAGGCCGGTACACCCTCGCTAATCGTCGGGCCAAGAGCGTTTTGGGGACCAAAGGTTTACAATTAGTGGGAAAAACCGATTATGAAGTGTTGCCTCGAAATGTGGCCGATCATATTGAATCTCATGACAGGCACGTCGCGACCACCGGCGAGATTCTACAAATTGAGGAGACAATACCTAAGAAGGGGAAGGGTATCACGTATTTGAGTATCAAATATCCTTTAAGAGATAAGTCCGGGAGAATATTCGCTGTGGCAGGTATTGCCACCAATATCACGAGGAGGAAAATTGCCGAAACACGAGCTCGACAAGCGGTTAAACACCGCGACCGATTCTTGGCAATGCTCTCCCACGAATTGCGCAATCCTCTCGCAGCGATCAAGAACGGAGTTGAGGTGCTTTCTCGCTTTCCTTTGGAAGATCCTACAGCACATAAAGCATCTGAGGCAATTAGCACTCAGGCAGATCAAATGACTCGCCTCATGGGCGATTTGCTGGACATCTCACGCATCACTCAGGGTAAAATTGAGTTAACAACAGAGGTAATTGATCTCTGCGAGGTAGCAAAGCGATCTGCCGCAGTTGTTCGGTCGATGATGGCCGAGCGACACCATGAATTTGTAACCGAGTTTCCCAGAACCGCAATCTATGTCGATGCTGATGCAGCTCGCCTTCAGCAGGTGCAGGTCAATTTGCTTGTGAATGCTGCTAAGTATACTCCAGGACCAGGTATTGTCAGGTTCACGATAGCTTCTGAAGACGCTATGGCCCTCATTCGTGTGAGCGATACCGGCTTAGGGATGAGCGAAGAGCTGCAGCGTCGTGCTTTTGACCCCTTCTTCCAGGCTGACAACACGCTGGGGCATAGCGAAGGAGGCATGGGCGTTGGATTGACACTTGTGCAATCACTTGTTGACCTTCACGGGGGTGACATTCAAGTATTTAGTAGCGGCCGTGGTAAAGGCAGTGAGTTTGTTGTTCGAATACCTTTAGCCACGGTTCTACCTACTGAATCGTCAAGGCATATATCTGATTGTGATGCTCCCCCCGATTTGAAGATACTGCTGGTGGAGGACAACGAGCAGCTTCGCTACACGACCCAAACACTCCTTGAACTAGACGGCTACGATGTGACTTCAGCGAGTGACGGACTTGCAGCGCTTACGGCCATGGAAATGCGTCTCCCCGACATTGCCATCATTGATATTGGACTCCCAGAATTAGACGGATACGCGGTTGCGAGACGTATTCGATTGCGCCATAGCAGTGAATCGCTTTATCTTGTGGCGCTCACCGGTTATGGCCAAGAAAGCGATAAGAAGCGAGCCCTCAAAGCAGGTTTTGATCAGCATTTGACGAAACCAATCAATATGAATGTCTTACGTAACTTATTTCGTGAGTTGGCCGATCGCCAGTCCGGGAAGAATAAAGAACCCATAGGTGAAAGTGAATGACCTCCAACTAGGGTGTTACTATGAAAGTGCAATGGACATTTCGCAGGTCTGAAACGCGGCAAGATCAATCGCAAAATTACTTGGAACAGAAACTGCCCCGTTTAAGACGCCGATTATCTCGCTTTGGGTCTGATCGCTGCCGTCTTGATCTGACCCTCTACGGCCATTCAAGTCGCAATTCATGGGAACTGCGTGCTGTGCTTACACTTTCCACGGGAAGGCTAATCGCAGTTAGTGAGAAATCTAGTATTGAACAGGTCATTGACGAAGTGATTGATGATCTTGCCAGGCAAATTCGAAGGCATAAGGCACGCGTACGCCGAGATCACCTTCTTCGACGACGGCGAAAGATCCGTCACGAGTTATTGTCGTCGTCTCCCTTTCTTGAGCAAGATGTACAACAACAACGCCAAGATGATTTCTTTGAGATGCTGTCGCCGCTCCTGGAGACGGTCCGCGACCATGCGGCATACGAATTAAGTCTTTTGGAATTGGAAGAGTTGGTTCCAAAGGCCGAATTCGACGTTGATGAGTTGATAGACGAAGTACTGCTTCTGGCATACGATAGGTTCAAACTTCGTCCGCCCGACTCGCTCATGGAGGCCTGGCTCTTAGAATTGCTGAACGAACGACTAAATGCCTTAATCTCAAGCGAACCGCCCGTATCTCTGACACCCTATGCCGAGGTCCCTGTGAGCGATGAGGACGAGGCAAACGCACTCGACTTGGAGGATGTGAATTTTTGGATGTCGCATGTGTTCGAGCGCGACGACACGGTGAGGTTAGAAGAACTAGTGCCTGACGAGGAGGTCGCGGTTTCTTTGCAAGGAATCGAGGCAGAAAAACAACAGAAAAAGCTCAAAGAATTGTTGGACAAACTCCCCAAGCGCCAACGGCAAGCACTCATGCTGCATGAAGCTTCCGGTTTCGAGATTCCAGAGATCGCAAACATTCTACAGATGCCCGAGGATATTGTTTACCCAATGATTGATCAAGCACGTTCTACTTTGCGCAGGAATCTCGCTGACTTGAGGTAACACGAGCTATTCGATTAAGATCACAGCGAATTGAAGCCATTTCACGTTTCTTCATCCGTGGCAAAAATAACTTCCAAGAGATTACTTGATAAACTGTTGACGCCTCTCAGTACTGGTATCCCAACTCATATAGAGTAGGATAGCTGCCGAGAAGAGGAGTCCAAAGTCAAACATTTGGCTTGCATTATAAAAGGGAATGCCAAGAAGCAGGTCAAAGACAGCAAACATGAGTAGAGTTACCCCAGTCAAGTATCCCCAGAAAAGAAATAAACCGGGTGGTGTGATTTCGAAGCTTGGCTCCCTGTCCCGTTGACTTTCTACTGTCGGCAGCGCGGAAACGCGATTTGCTGACAGCGAAACCTTCAGTCCTCGCCGTTGAATCTTTTCTGCTGGCCTTAAGGGATGACTGCTTTGCGCAGCAGAATCTCGCTTGTTGCCTACTCTGCGCTGCGTTTTTTTGGACTGCCTGATGTCGGGCTGATCGCGAGGCTTCGGGCTGTTTTGGGGCTCGCCCTTTCTCCTAGCAGTATACGAGCTCTTTAGCATTTTACTAGCCATTAGACACCTCACTTTCTTTCCAATTACTAATCACAATGCCCTATATCTACTTGAAAAGCCTCGTAGAGCAGTTCGGTCTCTTTGGACTGAACGTGTTTGAGAGCTGTAATTAACCAACCCAATCGTTGTCGAATGTCTGCGACATCATCCTCTGTATTCTCAGCTGGCTTGGAAAAACAGGCTTGTAGCGACTCGACGTGATTTTCTAAATCGGCATATTCGGCACGGATGCGTCTTACTTTCGATTCGAGTCGAGGAGACTCAGTGACGACCTCTGACATCAGGCTTTCCTCGCTATTGGCAGAATTGCATGTGTCACTTAGAGAGGTCTGCAAAACGACGAGCGTATCATGCACATGTTGATGCCATAAATCTTCTCGATGCCACGAAGCCGCTGCCAGGGCATTTTCCAATTCCCGAGTCGCCACAACCATCCGAGTCCTTGCTTCACGTGCAACTTGGGTTTGATCGGCAAGCTGAGAAGTCGCTTCGATCCCAGGCTGGCCAACTCTTGCGACAGTCATTGATTTATCCCCTCCATCAAGGAATTATTACTCTAGACAGTCAATCACACGTTTTCGGGTCAACATTATCCCCTGAACTAGACTTTCGCAAAAACCGTGCCGGGCTTCTGCTCGAATTTGATATCTCCTCTGTTTTCCCATATTGAGATCGATAATGTCTCAATCAAATCGGACAAAAAGGCCGACGACATCGCGGTCTCTTCAGGTCAAAATGACTTGTATAGGTCCAATAAAGTACGGCAACTCAATGACGCGTTGCAGATTCCGCGGAACAATTCGCTATGGAAGTTGTATGCCCTGATGACTGCGCCAAGTCATGTTTTTGGCACGTCCCTTGCAATAGTTTACGAGCGCAGGCATGAAAGCGAATCTTAGGAGTGGAAATCATCAGCAACTGTTTCTTTACTTTGTTAAGCGGCACTCGCGTAGGAGGAGAAAAATGTTAGCGACACGCTGGAGTCCTTGGAATGATTGGACTGAAATGCAGTCACAGATGGGGCGATTGCAGAATCAAATGAACAGCCTTTTCGGGAGATATGGAACGGCAAATGGAAGTTCCTTTGCTCCCCGTAGCTATCCTGCCCTCAATGTGTGGGAGAACGATGAACAACTGCTTGTTGAGGCTGAATTACCTGGGATGGAGCTGAGCGATATGGAGATCTATGTCAATGGCGGTAATCAACTATCGCTCAAGGGTGAGAGGAAAGTACCATCAAGTGAGGAAGGGACCTGGCACCGCAGGGAACGCGGCTATGGAAAGTTTGCCCGTGTGATTGAATTGCCTCACTTGGTGGACCCTGACAAAGTACAGGCTAGCTTCAAACATGGAGTGCTTACGATCAAGCTCCCAAAGCAAGAGGCAAGTAAACCTCGCAAAATCCAAGTCAAGGCTGAATAGTGCATACCTTCGTTCGCGGTTCCGGGCAATCTGCTGGAATTAACGAACCTAGGATCGAAAATGGGAAGGAGCAATAAAATGGCTGAGATGGTGAAACAAGAAACAGGGGGCAATGTGGCCCAAGCAGAACATACCCGAGATAACCCTATGTTCACCCCACGGTTTGACATTTTTGAGAGGGACGACGAACTAATTCTCTGGGGTGACTTACCCGGTGTAACTACCGAGAATCTTCATATCGACTTTGAGAAGAATGAATTGACGATTCGCGGTTGCGTGGCACCGCGGCAAGAAGGAGCCCAATATCTTCTTGGCGAGTACGGTATAGGTGACTTCTATCGCACGTTTGCCATTGGCGAGGCAATTGATACAGAGAAGATTTCCGCAGAGTTAAAAAATGGCGTTCTCACCTTGCATTTGCCCAAAACGGAAGCCGTCAAACCACGAAAGATCGCTGTTAAGGCGGGTTAGATTCAACACATGCGAGAAGAACTTCAGTGGTGCTGCCTGCTGACCGTTGGGCCGGAAGTCACTGTTCCCCTACCAATTTATTTAATGCAGCAGATAAGGAGATTAGCAATGTTCAACTTAATTCCCTGGAAGAAGCAGCATGAGGAATCAAGCTCTTCAACAGCTCTTGGTGCCCCATTCGAAAATCGATTGGCTCAATTTCGCGACGAGTTCAATTCCCTTATTGACAAATTCTGGTCGGGTAACATAGGTGAGCATTTTAGTTCACTGAATTGGGGAGTTGATTTTGATGAAAATGATACTGAGTACGTTGTACGTGCTGAAGCGCCAGGTTTCGAGGCCAATGATTTCGATGTCCAAATTCGTGGAAACAATTTGGTTGTGAGTGCTGAGCACAACGAAGAGCAATCAAATGGCAAGAACGGGTCGATATACCACTACGGAAAGTTCCAGCGGTCGATGCCTCTGCCGCATGGAGTAAAAGCAGATAATATCTCGGCTCGCTATCACAGCGGCGTGCTCGAATTGCATGTACCCAAGGGAGAAGAAGCGAAGGGGAAGCGAATTCCCGTCGAAGCGAAGTAATCTGCTGTCCAGTGGATTGTACTGCCTAATGAGTTGAGAATGAAGGACATGCAATAGCGGATCACTGCCGAAACGACTGCAAGCTAAATCCGGCTTGCAGTTGGTGCTGTCAGTCATCACGTTGATCTACTGCGTAGTTCGTCGTACTCAAGGTAGATGCTCCTACCAGATAATGGAGAACCGAAGAATGAGTGCTGGGATGATAGCTGTTATTGATGACAACGAATCGTGGATTGAAGCAGTTAAAGACGTGCTCGCCAATGAAGGATTTGAAGTATGTTCAGCAACCAATGAGGACCAAGCCATCGAAATCTTGGATACAGTACGCCCCCAGTTGATCATATTGGATGTCCACATTCCTGGTGCGAGAGGATTGCGGTTAATATCAGATTTCCGTGGCCGCGATCGGACAACTCCGATTCTGGTAGTGAGCAGCGATGATCGATCACTCGTTCGTAATCAGGCTATGAGTAACGGAGCCTCTGGTTTTCTCCAAAAACCCATTCCTTCGCAAATTCTTCTTCGAGCTGTTCGGCGCTATGTTCAGCCCGGTTCTGGTGAACAGGGGGATTCCTTGTCGCCCTGCTCTCGGCTGAATCCGTCAGTAAACTAGCTGCGATTGTTTGTTTTCACCACTGGAGAAGATCGATCTAACTACCCTAGAATATAGGTATGATCCGATCATTTAGAGGACCTATCATTGCATTACTAACAGCAGCTTTAGCTGTTGTACTCCTTTCGCGTATAGTATCCACCCTCTGGATTTTTCGTGCCCTACCTGAAGAAATAGCTCGAAGTGTTATTCCGGGATTGTGGTACAACTTCTTCTTCGAGCTGATGGTTTTTGTGGGTATCTCTCTTGCCTTAAGGTGGCTCATTGGTCGTGACCGCAAGGATCGATCTGAAAAAGCACGTTTGGATCATCTTGCCGAGGTTGCAACGATGTCAGGAGGATTTGCCCATGAGGCCAGAAACCTTTTACATGCCTTGCAAACCCGCATAGAACTCTTACGAAAAAGTGCCGCTGACGACGCGAAGAGTTTAGAGCGAGTCAATAAGCTTGATGAACTCGCCATGGATATGGAACAGCTCTTTACCGATTTTCTTTCCCTCGCCAGACCGGCAAATGACCATCTGGAGGAAAGCAATGTAACTAATCTTGTGAACCAAGTAATTGAATTCGAGGATCTTGAACTTGAGCGTTCCGGAGTAAAGATTGTTCGTGAATTCGATTCCAAAGTGCCTCAAGTACTGGTTGATCGGGGGAAATTCAAGCGGGCTTTATTGAATCTGATTGTCAACGCTCGTCATGCGTTGCCGGAGGGGGGCACGCTCTGGGTGAGAACAAGTGCTTATGGTAAACAAGTACGCATTGAGGTCGAGGATAACGGTTGTGGTATTCCTCTCGAAGATCAACCACGCATTTTTTAGACGTATTTCACGACCAAGTCGGGTGGAACAGGATTGGGTCTGGCAATTGCGAGGCGGACTATCGAGGATTTTGGCGGGAATATATCCTTCACATCCAGACCTCAGGAGGGTACGACGTTTGTGATTCTTCTGCCAAGTGTTGGCCAACATCGTGAGACAGTGAAGCGTATCTTCAAGGAACTTGCCTTGCAAAAGGCTACGAGGTAATTGATTATGACGCTGGACTCTATTGGCCGGATACTGCTTGTGGACGACGATCGCCAAAGCCGAGACGCCATGGAAGAATGGTTGGAGGATGATGGTTTCGATGTCATTGCTGTAGAAGATGGTAAACAGGCTCTCGCTCATCTTCATGATGGCATCTCGGTCATCGTTACCGATCTGAAAATGCCACGCACCAATGGATTAGAGCTGCTCAAACTGACTAAGCAGAAGTCCCCTCATGCTACAGTAATTCTCATTACAGGTCATGGCACCGCCGAATCGGCTGTCGAGGCCTTAAAGGAAGGGGCGTTCGATTATCTTATCAAGCCCGTCAAGCCTCAAGAGTTGGTGCATCGCATTCGTATGGCACTCGAAAAGCAATCAATGGCCAAAGAGATTGCTCAACTACACCGTCAACTGAATGCTGGCAACGGCTTGGCGAATATGATTGGCCAATGTCCAGCAATGCGACAGATTTTTGAGAAGATCCAATTGGTCGCCGACACCAACAGTACTGTACTCATCATTGGTGAAAGTGGCACTGGCAAAGAATTGGTAGCGCGGGCGGTTCATGCCAATAGTACACGGCGAAAGAACCCCTTCTTGCCTGTCAATTGTGCAGCTATTCCCGAGACGCTTATCGAGAGCGAACTCTTCGGCCACGAGAAAGGAGCCTTCACCGGCGCCAGCACGAAACGCGAAGGGCTATTTCAGGCTGCACAGGGAGGAACTCTATTTGTCGATGAAATCGGCGAAATGCAACTCGGTTTACAAAGCAAGCTCCTGCGGGCCATCGAGAACAAGAAAGTCATGCTCGTTGGAAGTACGCGGGAAATTGACGTCGATGTCCGTTTGGTAGCCGCAACCAATCGAGATCTAGCCAAATGCGTCGAGCAAGGGAACTTTCGCGAGGACCTATACTATCGACTCAAGGTAATTGAACTTCGCCTGCCGCCTCTGCGAGAACGCCGAGAAGATATCCCCCTCCTAGTCCGTTACTTTATCGACCAGCTTGCGAAAGAGAATAATCGATCTGTCAAAGATATATCGAATGAAGCGTTTGAGGCTCTAAAAGCATACGACTGGCCAGGCAATGTTCGAGAACTCAGGAATACTCTGGAAAGTATCATCGTGCTTTGCCTCCGGCACGAAATCGAACTTAGTGATCTACCGCCTCACATTAGTGGTGCAAAAACTGTGCAAGCGGTGATTCAGCCAGGAATGACCATGGCAGATATAGAGAAGGAAGCGATTCGACGAGCCTTGGAACAATTTGATAGCCATCGTGCTCAAACTGCCAACTGCTTAGGTATCAGTGTTCGCACGCTACATCGGAAAATTAAGGATTATGGGCTGGAGGCGTAAACTATGCATGATTTCTTCGAGCGTGAATGGAAAGACCTGCGTGAACGAACTCGGCAAACCGCAGATTATCTTGTCGTCCCTCTCAAAATCTTTTTGTTGCTTGAAATAGGGGATGCAAGGACATCGAGATCGCGCTAAAATTTGCCAGGTTTTGATCCGTTTGGTCTCAGAAGCTGGCAAAAAATGAAACCGAAAAAGTCGACTCCCCAGCGTCAACTCTTTGGCGCCCACTTGAGCGAACTCTTGAATCCTGAGCACCCGCTCTACATCCTGTCCCAGCAGATCGATTGGCAGCAATTCGATGTGGCCATCGACTCGTGCTACGCCGAGGAACTTGGTCGCCCCGGTGTCAACACGCGTCTGATGGTGGGGCTGATGTATCTCAAGCACACTTTTAACGAAAGCGATGAATCGGTCGTCGCCCGTTGGGTGGAGAATCCGTATTGGCAATACTTCTGTGGTTGCCAGTACATGCAGCACGAACCACCGGTCGATTCGTCGATGATGAGCAAGTGGCGTAAGCGGGTGGGTGCTGAGCGACTGGAAAAGCTCCTGGCAGCAACAATCCAGGCAGCCCTCTCCATGAAAGCCATGAAGCCCCACGAGCTGGCGCAGGTGAATGTCGATACGACCGTCCAAGAGAAGGCAATTGCCTTCCCCACCGATGCCCGGCTGTACCACAAGATGCGTATCGCCTTGATTCGTCAGGCAAAGCGACTGAACCTTCCAATACGGCAAAGCTACCGTTTTGTCGGGAAAAAGACGCTGTTTATGCAAAGCCGTTATGCGCATGCTCGGCAGATGAAGCGGGCCGCCAAAATGACCCGCAAACTGAAAACGCTGCTCGGTCGAGTGGTCCGGGACATTGAACGCAAGGCACGTAAAACAAGAGGACAAATCGCCGATGAGCCCTTGCGAGAACTCCTGGCCCTGGCACATCGTCTCCTGGAACAGACCCGCGATAGCAAGCACAAGCTGTACAGCGTACATGCCCCCGAGGTGGAGTGTATTGCCAAAGGCAAGGCCCACAAGCGTTACGAGTTTGGCTGCAAGGCCAGCGTGGCGACCACCAGCAAGAGCAATTGGATCGTTGGTGCGCACGCCCTGCATGGCAATCCGTACGACGGCCACACCCTGCAGGGTACCATCACACAGATCGAACGATTGACAGGGACATCGCCTGGCGACGTGGTAGTGGATCAAGGCTACCGTGGCCACAACTACACGGGCAGCGCTATGGTGCATGTGGTGCGCACCATTCCCAAGAAAGCAACGCGCACGTTCCGCAGCATGTTGAAACGTCGCGCGGCGATCGAGCCGACCATTGGTCACCTCAAGAGCGACAACCGACTGTGTCGCAACTATCTGACGGGTAAAACGGGCGACCAAATCAACACACTATTGGCCGCCGCGGGCTACAATCTGCGTAAGCTGCTGCGCTGGATAGTTTTTTCGCCAGTTTTCGTGCTCATCCTGCGATTCAAAGTGATAGTTCGCCTCACTATCGACCGCCTGAACGCATCGAGCCACCGGGCGCCTACCTGAAATTGCTTACCCAGATTAATGAGCGAAAGCTGACAGAGAGTTTATCAGGGAGGACTATCTTGCCACTAAAGGAGGCAATGGCCAACTGGACTTTGCCGCTGCTGTAAAAGAGTTTTCTGCACAAGAAGCTCCCCAAAGATACGAGCAACTCCTCGAACGATATCGGCAAGCTGCCCAACTAGCAGTTCAATGGCAAGAAAAGATCCACTCTGGAAAAGACAGCTAATCAATTAGTCAGACAGCACCGTGCAAATCATCGAGTGGATCAGGTATCAATTGCATGGCATCAAAAGCATCTTCGTAGGACGAAAATGGTCCTGCATCAATAAGCACTCCTGCATTGGCAACTGCGACTTGTTCGCCAGTTTGACCCTCTTCAACTTTTGCTACGACTAATCCGTCGTCGTTATCGATAATCACAAAAGCAGACATGATTCTCTCCTTACGTGTTAGTCTCGTCAACGTTTATTTGTAGCGGTATCCGCAATGTCGGAGGTAGTTTCGGCATTCATGTTCGGTGAATAGATCGAGAACTCTTCCACAGAGTTCGGTTAGTTTTTCTATGGTACGTTGGGCTCCATCCCGTAAGAGCTTTTTGAACTTGCTGAATGCCAACTCGATGGGATTGAGATCCGGCGAGTAGGGTGGCAAGTAACGCACTTCAGCACCCACGGCTGCGATCGCCTCGACAACTCCCTTCACCTTGTGGCTGGAGAGATTGTCCATCACGACCACGTCCCCCTGCTTCAACGTGGGAACAAGGTGTTGTTCTACCCAGGCTAAGAAGATACGGCCGTTGATTGCCCCTTCAACACACAAAGGTGCTACAAAACCGGTAGAACGCATGGCTCCCATGACCAGCAGACATCATCTACTTCTACGCGTGCTAGCGATGGATTCGTTCGCTAATTCGGCCCAGATAATTTGGCGGCATCGCTAGCACTGCATAACCAATGCGATCGCGCCACAGGAGAACCAGCAACTCGCTTAAACTAGCGACATTCGATGGACCACCCGCTCTCACGAACGGCCAGCCCGAATTGATGGAGGTGAGGATGACCTCTGCAGCGACGGTATCAAATTGACGGCGCCCGCGTCGTTGGCATCCGAGCTCCAGACTGGCTCTGCCCAAACGACAAATGAGGGCGTGTTCTCTGCACGCAACCCGGTTGCCGTAACCCGCACAAGAGACGCCGCCGCTAGTTGGAGAGCTTGCCGTATCTAGCGTCGGCGTGCCAAACCCCGGAACTTGGGCGTAGCTACCCACCAACGCCAGCAAACCACTTGGGGCCACCATTGACCCTCTGAACACAAGATGGCGGCAGACAGCAACCAAGGTCTTGTAGGGTACTTGCGTATATGCATCTTGGCTCTCTCACCCCGGGAGCGAAATGCCATGAACAGCAATAACGGGTCCTGTGCTTATCTCGAAAGGGAAACACCCATGCCACTATCTAAAGAGATGCGGGCCTATCTGGCCAGCCGTTACGACTGCGACCCGCACAAGGAAATCCTATTCGATGGGGACGCGGTTTCCGTTATTGCCATGCTGTCGGACGGCAACGAACCCGAGCAGTTATTTGCAGGCTACCTTGCCGACATTGAACGCGACATGCACAGGGACCTCGGCACCGAGTTGCCTAACGAATTGGGGGCGACCTGAAAGGAAGTTTTCCAACAGGACGCCATTACCTACGTCGTGAGTCTGAGCCTGAAGATGTTGGAACAGCCAATTTCGCAATTGGCACTAATCTAGCCTATCTTAACACCGAAAATGGGACTCGCGGTTTTGCAGTGGATAACTAGGTACTTCAAACCGATTCTGGGGGGGCGGATGGTAAAAAAACCAAGGCGGTGGGCCCCCCTGAGCCACAAGGTGTCTTTCAACCCATTCGAGCTGACTGAGTTTCGATGGGCTGGCCTGCTCATTTCAGACTTTATTTGGTTGAGCCGCCCAACTAGCAATGGCCTACAAGCTCTTCTGACGCATCTCATGCCGAAGGAATAGATTTACCACCGCATGTGATCCACGAGCGTTACACGTGAACTGAGAGGCCTTAGGCAGGCCTTGGACTCTAATCGCTAAGTGGTCAATCATCTCTACAAGTAATAGGGTATTGCAATCAATTGCATTTCATCGCGTTCAGATGCACTGATCAAAGAAAGCCCCGGCCAGTGGATGGTGGTGCCACTGGCCGGGGTACTTGCACTGACTATCCTCTCCTGCGGGCATATTCCAAGGCCTTGGCGAAGTCTCGCTCTGCGTAGACCTGGGTGACGTTTGCCGAACTGTGCCCTAGGACTACCTGAGCCGCTTCCAGGCCAAATTCCCGCCTGATCTCTGTGGCTGCAGCATGACGGAGTTGGTTGGGTGACCAATGATGGTCCGACTGCCAATTCTTCAGCTCCGCGACCTGGGCGTCGGTCATATCCTTCCGGACCTTGCTCCCAAGTTCGGGGTGAGGGAAGGCCTTGTCGCAGGCACGATGAATGGCACGTCGATAGCTGCAGGAGTCGTACTGGTCGCCTGCGGTCCGCTTAGGTTTGGGCTTGCCATTTTTGCCGGGGCGATTGCCACAGTTCAACGGCGTTTTCCTGTCGGAGTGCTTCAGAGCCCGCCGCTTTTGCTCACTATCACAAGGGCGAAAACAAAACGTCTGAGGATCCCTAGCCAAGTAACGAAGCAAAATTCCCTGTGAATTGGGGCCAAGTGTCACCACGCGGTCTCGACCGTGATGCTCAGTTTTGTGAGATCCTGGTCGGTAGAGCCAAATGTCACTGGCTCGATCAAGGTCGCACGGGCGGAGGATGCAGACCTCGGCCGGACGCATAGCGGTGATTCGCTGAAGCCGGACCATATCGGCCACTACCTCGGGAAGACAGGGCAGGGTGGCTTCCACGATGGCATCGTCCACCGGCAGGATCGCCTCCGTTTCGCGGGCACCTGATCGTCCCTTGCGGAGTCCTGAGACCGCGAAAAGAGCCTGAGCAACCGAGGAAGGAACGAGTTCTTCAGCAACCGCCCACTTGAACATCCGCTTGATGCGGTCGATGTGGTCGTTGATATAGCGTCGACTGAGACCCTCCTCGACCATGCGTTCCCGTACCGCTTTGAGAGCCAGTGGTCCAAACTCCACGGCTGGTTGCTTGCCGTACCACTCCCGGAGATACCTTAGTGAGCACTTTAGGGCAGGTATGACGTTGGTGTTACGGCCATTCTTGCGATAGTAGCCTTTGGCGAACTGTAAGTAGCGGGTACAAAGTTCAACGACCGTGGTCTCACCAGTCGGCCCATGCAGTGAATTGCGTCCACTGGCAAGCCATTCTCCGATTAGTCGGTCATATTCGAGCTTGCTGGCTTTGGTGCTATGGGGACCGAGATAGAAATCTCGACCGTTGAGAGTAACCACCGCTTGGCCACTGCCACGGTGTTTGCGGTACTTAGGAAGATGATTGCTTGGCCACGGCATAGTACAGGTCTCCTTCGCTTTTGGCACAAACGGTAATTACCGTTTGTGAAGCATGGGGAAAGCCGCACTGCCGACCATCGGCAAGTAACAGAAACTCTTGATTCGGCAGGGTTTACGTCAAGTGGGCGACACAAGATTCGAACAGCATCAGCTTTCACCGGGAAAAGCAATACTTTCTGATGAAGTGCAGGCTCAGGTGCAAGTAAATTCGCGAATTTCCGATCCAGAACTGGCAATTCTGACAGATGCTTGGCCGACCCTCAGCGAGGCCACCAAGGCGAGCATTATGTCCTTCATCGAAGACACCGTTTAAACGGCAAGGAAAACGGATGGATATTCAAACAGGCGACCGTGGGCGGGATGGAAAGTTCACCAAAGGCAATCCTGGTGGACCGGGCAGACCTCGCAAGGAACGAGAAGCGTACTACATGAAGGCCTTCTGCCATGCTCTTGGTCCTGGTGCGCTGGCTGAGATCGTCGATGCGATGCGGGAAAAAGCCTTGGGCGGTTCCGTGGCGGCTGCCCGGTTGCTCATGGAATTTGCGATGGGCAAGCCCCTCATGCAACTTGAAGTTTCAGCCTCGGAGGGGGAAGAATTCCGCGTCGCTGGTATGTCGCCTGGGACGATGCAGCAGAAGTACCTCAATCGGCTGCTTGAGAAGATTCAGGAACGGCTGGATTACGAAAAGACTCTGGAAGCCCAAGGTTATCAAGTGAATTTCTCGCACGGTGTTGATGAAGACAGCGGCAAGTAGCAAGTGCCCGGGCATTGGTCCCCCGTGTCCAGTTGGCTGTTCCAAGCAAACGATCATGGGCAGCTGCACCTAGCAGCTGATTTTCGGTCAGTTCTCGGCACGTCGATTTCGGGCAATATCCTAGTGACGTTGGCACAAGAAAATTCATCAGCCAAATTGCTGATGGCGATCGGTGTCCAAGAAACTGACGTTTCTCGGTTTCTCCATGGCCGTCGACGCTTCCCCCGTTAGGGGGGCACTAACTGAAGAGGTGATTTTCACCGACGGCAGTTTGCCAATTCGGTTTGGCGCCGAGGTTGATGCAACCTCGCTCATTTCGCAAGTCGCCAAACTGAAGGAGGTCGTGCACCCCCGGCTGCTGTTGGCAAAGTGTCTTTTGCGACCTCTGAACCGAGCGGCCATAGTCAATAATTTCGCCTCCCGAAGTATGGTGCTTCGGGGATCTGATTGATGCTACTAGAGTCCGTTCCCAGCCGTAGCCCACTGATTTTCGTGGCTTATGGAAACTCGTTGGGCTTTGATGGATCATGCTCCGGAGGCCAGCTATACTACAACCTATGAACGATGTCACGCTCATCCTCCAGCAAATTCAAGAGGGTCGCGCCGAAGCAGGTGCCGATCTGTTTCCAGCCGTTTATGAGGAACTGCGACGGCTTGCCGGTAGCAAGATGCGTGCCGAGCGATTGGACCACACCTTATCGGCAACCGCCTTGGTGCACGAAGCCTATGTGCGACTCGTTGACAACGAAACTGCCAAAAACTGGGAAAGTCGCGGGCAGTTTCTTGGTGTCGCGGCCGAGGCGATGCGGCGCATTTTGGTTGAGCATGCCCGCCAGAAAATGGCAATCAAACGAGGTGGTGATAAACAACGATATTCTGATTGCGATCTCTTGTTTAGTTTGCCGACGGACCCAGCAATACTGCTCGATCTTAACGAAGCGATCGAGAGTCTGACAATCAATGATCCGCAATCGGCCGAACTCTTGAAACTGTTGCTGTTCACAGGCATTTCAGTTGTCGAAGCGGGTCGGATACTGGAAATGTCCCGAAAAACCGCGTACCGCCACTGGGATTACATCCGCAGCTGGTTCGCCGTTCATTATAGCTCGAATTAGAGTGCTTCGGCAGAAATCTTCTGCTGTTCTTCTTTCTCAAGTGCCCCATACCACATGAGATCAGCATCCTGCTCCCTGTAGCCAAATCAGGCTCAGTTTCTGCATGAGAAACAAATTGGGATTTTTTTCAAGATTATTGGGGACGCGCACCAGTCCAAATACGCACTTAGTTTGTAGGAGCTATACGACCACAGCTGACTTGGACTTCAAAAAGAGCACCCCTCACTGCCAGGCTCCCAGCAGAATTCGATAACTAGCTCTCTTTGCCCTGAAATCGCATCACTTATCCAACCCACATGTGCCATTAGACACTCGATTACGAGGACTCTATGAACCTTACTCTCACACTAATCTCAAGCATCCGGTCGCATCTATCTTGGGTGCGGATGTACTTGATCACGCTGATTCTTGCCTGGGGCACCAGTCCAGTGGCCCTTGCTGCAGGGTTCACTAAAATCGCCGATACGTCAACGGCCATACCAAATGGCGTCGGGAATTTTGATGGTTTTGACAAGCCAATCATTTCTGGTTCGACGGTGGCTTTTCATGGTGGGGCAGGAATCTATGTTGGCCCGTCGACAGGCGGATCGCTCCAGGTGATCGTCGACCTCAATGACGCAATTCCAGCTGGAATTGGAAACTTCACTTCAATTGAACGTCCAAGATCCTCATCGGAGTCTATCGTCGCCTTTCGGGCCAGAGGTAGCAACGATCAACTTGGAATTTACGCTGTCTCAATGACAGACGGGACGTTGTCCAGAATTGCAGACCAAAATACCGCTATAGCGAATGGCTCTGGAACCTTTTCCGGAATGAGTCTTGAATCTGCATCGGGCTCGACGGTGGCGTTCAGCGGTGGAAATGTTGGTAACAGCCAGCGCGGCATTTACGTTGGGTCGACCAGCGGCGGACCATTAACGCGAGTCGCCGACCGAAACACCCCAATTCCAGGTGGCGTTGGCGTCTTTGAGAGACTGGGGCAGCCAGGCGTGGCGCTGCATGGCAACAAGGTGGCATGGACAGGACGGGGTGCCAATTCGCAAGTTGGGATCTACATTGGAGACGTCACGGAGGGATCAATCGTCCGCGTGGCTGACGCCAGTTTCGCAATCCCCGATGGAATCGGGACTTTTAGAAGTTTCTATTTCCCCTACTTGTCCCAATCGATCGTGGCGTTCGAGGGCCTCGGAGACAACGGTCAGGAAGGTATTTACGCTGCGTTCGCGGAGGGTGGCATGCTCACTCGCGTGGCGGATCTCAATACATCCGTCCCCTTGGGCAACGGGAATTTCTCACAGCTCTTCTTCAACGGGAACCCCTCTGTTTCCGTATCTGGATCAATGATTGCGTTTCAGGGGCTGGACTCAGAAGGCCAAACTGGAATCTACGCGAAATCAATCTCTGAAGACGTGCTGACTAAAATCGTCGCAACTGGAGATACGCTCGACGGCAGAAGCGTGAGCGGTCTGCGATTTGGCATCGACTCGCTCGACGCAGGCGTCCTTGCTTTTGCAGCTAGCTTCACAGATGGAACGAGCGGTGTGTATACGACTTCGATCGTCGTGCCAGAGCCGAGTTCGCTGATTCTAGTCGCGATTGGCATGGTCATGTTCATGCGTCGGCGAGCCAAGCGGACTGGGTAGGCACAAGGATTGTCGACACGATATACCACTTCTTTGAAGACACCAGCTCACGATTTTACAAGGAATTACTGATGAATCCTAAGACCCTCCTCTGCGTTGTCTTGTCCATGGCTTCTCTGGGCCAGCTCGCAACGGCCGCCGATGTCACCAGCACCTGGGACGGCTCCACCGGCAACTGGTCGGATTCCTCTCATTGGGACAGTCTCCTGTTTCCCAATAACGGAAATGGAGGTCAGACTTTCGACGCCGTCATTTCAAGCGGCACGGTCACAGTGGACCAAGCCATCAATATTGAGAACCTGCAACAAACCAATGGTACGATTACGGGCACATCGGACCTAACTGTCTCCGGTCTCACAACCTGGACGAGGGGCACGATGACTGGCACGGGGACCACGCATGCCAACGGCGGCCTGGACCTGAGCGGCAGCAACTCCAAGACCCTCAATGGTCGCGTCCTCAATAACGCTGGCGCTGCGACCTGGACGGCCGGCCAATTCATTACCGGCAATGGAGCAGTGCTCAACAACCTGCTCGGGGCGACATTCGATACCAACTTCGACGGCGAAATCTTAGACGGCTTCATCGGTGCTCCATCGCAAATCAACAATGCCGGAACCTTCACCAAAAGCGGCGGGGCAGGTACGACCAGATTCCATATCGCATTCAACAATACCGGTGCTGTTAACGTTCAGTCAGGTACGCTCAGTCTATCGGGAGGCGGAACAAGCAGCGGTAGCTTCGACGTGTCAGCCGGCAGCACATTGCAGATATCGAGCGGCGTAAGCTTCGTAGCTGGTGCAAGTGTGACTGGCGCTGGAACGCTGGACATCAGCAATGGTACTTTGACTGCATTAAGTGATCTCGAACTTACGAATCTAGCTCTCACGAACTCCTCAGCCACTATCGATGGTACATCGACAATCACCGCTTCGGGCATGCTTACCTGGACGAGGGGCACGATGACTGGCGCAGGCATAACCAATGCCAACGGCGGCCTGGACCTGAGTGGCAGCAACTCCAAGACCCTCAATGGTCGCGTCCTCAATAATGCTGGCTCTGCCACCTGGACGGCCGGCCAATTCATTACCGGCAATGGAGCGGTGCTCAACAACCAGCTCGGGGCTACGTTCGATACTAACTTCGACGGCGAAATCTTCGACGGCTTCATCGGTGCTCCATCGCAAATCAACAACGCCGGTACCTTCACCAAAAGCGGCGGGGCAGGAACGACTTATTTCGGTATCGCCTTCAGCAACACCGGTAACGTTAACGTCAACAGCGGGACGCTTAAGCTCGGAGGATTTGTCTCTAACGCGGGATCGATGAATATTCAACCTAGTAAGACTCTAACTCTTGACGCAGGGTTCATCAATCACGGGGCAGGAATTGTCACTGTTGACAACGGCCACCTTACCATGGCTTCACTGGCCACGAATGATGGCGCATTCATCATTGAGAATGTCTCTGCTGCTACTTTAGCTGCAGACTTAATCAATGCCGGAACCATCGATGTTGCAGTCCTATCGAACTTGAATGTAGGTGGAGCCTACTCAGGCGCTGGCAGCGTCGATATTGACGATTCCCAGTTCATCGTCGAAGGAAACGCCGCGATTGGTGGAACGCTAAATATCAACAATACTTCTTCAGCTCAATTCGAAGCGGGCGGAAGTAACAGCGGAGCGATAAACATACTCACGGATTCTTCATTGACGATTGATGGTGCGTTCGCAAACAGTGGCGCCATGCTCGTGGACTCTGGGGGGCAACTAAATCTCGACTCGAATCAGCCGTTTGACAATCCAGGGACGCTGGAAGTTCACGAAGGTACTGTCGCGATTCCTAAGACGAACAGTATTGTGGTCCATCCACTGGCGCCACTGCAGTTAATCCCTGAGGCAACACTTACGGAGGGTACCTGGATCGCCAGGGGAAACGGTTCGATTGTGCTTCCCCAAAATTCCGGTGGAACGCCCTTTGAGCTTCGGCATAGCGATGCCGTGGTAATTCTGGATGGTCCTAGCTCCACTATGCCTGCGATTGACGGACTATGGTCCAACGCGGGCTCATTGGAACTGCGTGGTGGACGTGACATAACTCTTCACGGGGAGCCACCAGACGCCTCTCCTGGATCGTTCGCTTCTCCGTTTGTGAACACGGGTACTATTCACTTAGAGGCAGGAAGCACACTTTCTCTAGGCCAGGAAGGCATCTCTAACGGAAGTGGATCTCGCGTGGAGGGTGAGGGCGTGATCGAGGGAAGCGTTTCAGCACACGGAACGACGTTCTCAAGCAATGGAATCTTATCGATCAATCAGGGATCACTCTCGATTTCGACTTCGGTGAGCACGTTGACTTCCGGCACGTTGGCGGTCAATGTCCCCATGTATGTCAATAATGGCGGTCATTTTGTCATTGCCGACGGGGCAACTTTGGGCGGGAGTGGCATTTTAGAACTGCAAGACGGCCTGGTCACGATTGATGGAACACTCGACAAGCAAGTACGGATTGTGGGTCCCGTCAAAGTGGGCGGGACAATTTCCGACGCCACTCTGGACGGTGCCGTTGTCACGACTCCCCCGAGTGGAGGTGGGTTCGGACTGGTAAATTGCTACGGTGATAACACAATCGAGTCGGGCGTCGTGAACATCGATGGGCAGTTGCTTGTTAACGATGGCACGCTGACCCTGGGTGCTGGAGCGAGTATTTTCGGGCCAGGAGCGATCGATGTCAAAGCGCTGGCGTCTGCGGTTGTCCTCGGCAATGTGGCCACTACGGGCAATGCAACTATCACCGGATCGCTGGCCGTTGAAGCAGGTGCCACGGCCCAAGCCACGAATTGGCATTTCACCGGCAAGAGTCTGATAAATGTTAAAGGCAAAATAAAATCGTCAACCCCCGCTGAATTGACAGGTACGCTCGCAGTCGATCTCGCAGGTGAGATCGATGTTCCTAATATAAAGATGTTAGGAATTCCCGGATTTGATCCTGCCAAGTTTAAGGGACTTGGCAAATCCGTTGGTAATGTTGACGCTGGTACATTCTCTACTGTATCCCCCGGTTTTAGTCCCGGAATGCTGACAATCGGCGGGAACATGACTTTTGAAGGGGCATCGACACTCGAACTCGAAGTCCGCGATGCCCAAGGAATCTCGGGCACCGACTACGATCTTTTAGCTGTCGAAAGCGATCTTATCAACATCGGCACTGTTGCTGAACCGATGATCATTTCGCTCCATACACTTGACTCGCTCGACGATCCCGGTCAAGCCATAAACTTTGATAACACTCAGGACTATAGCTGGACCGTCGCCACGGCCCTCGGTACGATCAGCGGCTTTTCCGCTGGTACCTTTGTCTTTGACGAGAGTCAATTTCTGAACGACCTTGGCAGTGGTGCATTCTATTTATCTCTTGGCGACTCCGGCCACGCCCTAAATGTGCTCTTCTCAGCTAGTGGGCTTCCGACTATCGAAAGTGGCGACTTCGATCTCGATGGCGACGTCGACGGTGCGGACTTTCTCATCTGGCAACGAAACCCTGCGATTGGATACCTCGCTAACTGGCAGGCTAACTACGGCCGCAGTGCTACTCAATCGGCAGTCAGCGTGGCAGTTCCCGAACCGAGCTCTCTTCTGCTACTAGCAATAGTTCCAGCATGGATTCTCAGCACGCTAAGGCTGACGAAAAAGTCGCACTTTGCAGATCGATTTTTGGGAAATCGAGGTTCTGCCTGCTCATCTGTTTGATGTGTTGATCGGTGAAGTGATAATAATTAGTCAATTACTACTGACTCCCACCATTCTGCTATGATGAATTGACAGCCCGACCCTCTAACCATGGTCTCGCAGCCGATGGAAAATCTCTCGTCGACCGAAAACTCTGCCAAGTCGATTTTCTTCGCAGCGCTTGATATCGAAAATCCTGCCGCGCGGACCGATTACGTTGACGAGGCATGTCACCTGGACGCCTCGTTACAAAAGGAAGTCAATCGGCTGCTGATCGCCCACAGGGACTCCGAAGATCATCGACTAGTCGGCGCATTTCAAGTGCTAAATCCCCAATTGGGTGAGAAAGAAACAAGCGGCGACGTTGGTACTGAAGAGACGTCGGTAATGTCGGATATTTCTTCCCATCCCGTTGTCGACCGCTACAAGATTCTCAAAGAGATCGGCCGTGGCGGAATGGGCACAGTCTACTTGGCCGCTCAGCTTGAGCCGGTCAAAAGAAAAGTCGCCCTCAAGGTCATCAATCCCGGCATGGACAGTCGCGATGTGATTGCTCGATTTGAGGCGGAACGGCAGGCGTTGGCCATGATGGATCATCCCTCCATCGCCCGAGTGTTCGACGGAGGAACCACAGAGCAGGGTCGGCCCTACTTTGTAATGGAGTTAGTCCGTGGTATTCCGATAACAGAATACTGCGACAAACATAGGCTTTCGCTGGAAAGCCGTCTGAATCTCTTCATCACCCTCTGCCAGGCGGTACATCACGCCCATCAGAAGGGAATTATCCATCGCGATCTAAAACCTTCTAACGTGCAGATCACCAATCACGATGGCCAACCTGTGGTAAAAGTGATCGATTTTGGTGTCGCCAAGGCGCTCAGCCATGATCTTACGGATAAAACATTGTTCACTCACTTTGCGCAGCTTGTAGGTACGCCGCTCTACATGAGTCCTGAGCAGGCAGATCAGCACGGGCTCGATATTGACATCCGTAGCGACGTCTATTCGCTTGGCGTCTTACTCTACGAGCTGCTTACAGGCACGACTCCTTTCAATCGAGAGGAGCTATCAAAGCTGAGTATTGATGAGGTCCGTCGAATAATTTGTGATGTCGATCCCCTCAGGCCCAGTACCCGGCTCAGCACGCTCAAGGGTTCCGACGATTCGACACTCCCGGTGCAGCAGCGGGAGATATTCGACCGACGGAAAATGACTTCTACTATTCGGGGCGATCTAGATCTGATTGTCATGAAGGCATTGGAAAAGGAACGCAACCGCCGGTACGAGTCGGCTAGCTCACTGGCACAAGACGTCAGTCGTTATCTGAACAACGAGCCAATCGAGGCAATTCCACCTACCCTATTTACGAAACTGGCAAAATGGTCTCGGCGACATGCCGAAATTGCGTGGACAATCGCTATTGGCTTTATCGTGATCAGTTTGACAATTGCCGTTTGGCTGGGAGGGCACATTGCGTTTCAAGCAGCGGTGACCAGACAATTGCAGCAAGACCTAGAAGAAGTAAACGCCGCGATTGACTCAAACCAGGAAATATTGGCACGGCAACTACTCTCGGCCTCAAGCTCAACCGCAAGCCAACTTGGTGCGGCAGGTGAGCAGTTTCGAAAAGAAATAGAATTACTTAGCAACGAACTAGATCGCTACCAGCAGTTTACGAAACTATACCAAAAGGCTCGAAGGGATCGCTCTTCTGGTCCGTCGGAGTTGGCTGAAGAAGCAATCAGACTTTATGGAGTCCTCGACGACTCCAAGTGGCTTGCAAGTCTGCAAAGCAAGAACTTGCCCAAGGGTTATATTGATCAACTTATTCCTCAGGTCTACGAATTGTTGATCTGTATTTCTCACTACGAAGTGCTTTGGATGGAGCCTCATGGTCAGACTGCTGCGCAAAAGTTAAAAACGATCAGCAAAGCTCGCTCAATGTTGGCGATTGCCGATAAGCTGCATCCACCTACGAAGGGTTACTATTGGGTACTTGCAAGCTGTTATCAACGCTTAGGGGACCTAACCGACGGCGATGTGAGAACACACCACGATCAGGAGGCCATTCGCCTCAGGGCGCTTGCCAAGCAGACCGCGC
This sequence comes from Bythopirellula polymerisocia, assembly GCF_007860015.1. GTDB lineage: Bacteria > Planctomycetota > Planctomycetia > Pirellulales > Lacipirellulaceae > Bythopirellula > Bythopirellula polymerisocia. The sequence continues at coordinate 464,567 of NZ_SJPS01000003.1, read as the reverse complement.
CACAGGACGCGGCCGAACTCTTTTATATCGTGCGAGATCGCCGCTGGGGAGCTGCAGCTTCATGGGTGCGCCCGCCCTTTGCTGATCCACTATCAGACGAGGGAATACTCGCTGCCTATCGAGATATGAGACGCATCGATCGAACCTACTACAATGCGATCTTTTTCGAGGGAATTCAGCTCGATGAAATGGGAAGACATGCTGAAGCGGCTCAAGCGTATAGCGGATGCCTTATGGCACTACCTGACGATCTGGTTGCATTGAGCAACAGGGGCAATGCTTTGGTGAAAATGGGGAACGTTGATGAAGGACTCCGCGATCAAGAGCAGTCAATTCTTGAAGCGCGCAGCAGGTTGGATGCCACCACTGACGCAAGTGATCAAATAGTTTTACTTGCCACTTTGCTTGAGGAATATGCAATATCCTTGCGAGTCGCTGGAAGGGAGAATGACGTACTTGCTGCGATCCAAGAAGCCTCTGATTTGCTTGAGCAGTTGGAGGCAAGTAACCCATCCGCAGGTAGAGATCGGCTTAACCTCAAGAAACTGAGGGAAGCGATTGAGCAATTGGATGTCCATTCACCCAAAATCGAGGAAGAGGAGTAGATGTTTTTGGGCTATTGAGATTCGTGTGCAAAGCTGAACCTTCTCAGTAGTCGACAAGTCATGCGGGAGCAGCGAAAGGAACTTCCAGCACGATACTTTGCTTTGTTAAAACGAATTCCGAACTATCGAAATGGCGGGATATCCGACCCATTGCGGGCATGAGACTCACCACCCGTGCTTCTCTCCAACAATTCTCATTGCCGCGTCGGTTGAGCACAAGGACGTTAGCTTGGTTGTCTGCTAAGTTGCAGAAGTTGGACCAGTTTCAGCAAGTTAGCAGCCCTGCCAATCCGCTGAGGTGGCCCACCGACGGCGACATCTCCGCAGCTAAGCCGGGAGACGCCGCTCCGGTCGGATTTTAGGCCTGGCGGAACCTGCGGCGGCAGCATGGGCACTCGCCGTCAAATCCGTGCACCAGCGCGGTGAAAGCCGATGGCTGAGGCAGTGACATGATCGCCTTGAAGGCAAGCGGGTCCCGGTGGGCATAGTGCCGGTACGTTACGCCGCCTACCGAGTGCCCGAGGATCTCGATGGAAGACTCAGGCATGTGTTCATCGTAGTAGGTCGCGCAGGTTTTTCGAAGATCTTTTAAAACCCAAAGCTTCTCCTCGCCCGTTTCCACATCCTGCTTCGGCTTGACCCCGGCCAAGGCGCAAAGCCGTTGGAACTGCGAGTTCGGGCGAGAGCTACCGCAGTGGAACACTGGCTGGTCCGGCTCAGCCACCTCGGGCCGGAGGCTCTTCAGATGCACCTGTACGACTCGGTTCATCGGACGATAGAACTGCTTCTTCGTCAACACACGGCGATAGTAAAGCCAGCCGTAGCGGGACTCTTTCCCTTGACCGTTCGGTGGTTCAGGTCGCCAGCAGACGTGCCGCCACAGTATAGGCTCGTGGAACGCGGCCGTCTTGAAGACCGTTCCTGTGTCGACACCGTAATTGAAGAACACAACCAGCGCCGCCCGCCAGTAGTGGCCAACGGTGAGCGGTTGCTTCCACCCTCTCGGCCGCTCCAGTTCGTAGGTTGCGAAATAAAGTGCGTTCAGGTCAGCCTTGGTGAGATAGTGCCGACCGGCGACGTCGCGTTGCGGCTTCGGCTTGGGAAACCGCGGAAGCTTCTCCAGGTAGTCCTGCTCCCAGGCCCATGACAGGATCGCTCTCAGGTTCTCGCGGGACTTGTTGGCGGTACGGCCAGCATTCGACCCACCGTCCGCTGCCGCCTTTTCGTAGACCCAGTCGAGGAAGTCCCGCAGGTGGACCCTGCCAATCTGATCGACGTCGACTCCCTTTCCCCAGGTGGTCCACTTCGTGACGGTGCCCCGATACTCTTTGCAGGTGCCGGATGAGAGCTTCTTGGCGGTGAGATACTTGGCGGCGACGGTTTCAAAGCTGTAGGACATGGCGACGACTCCAGGCCGTCGGCACGTGCTTCCCTTCCCGGCTCCGCCAGCCGATGGCCTCAATCGGCTTCCTGCTGAACCTCCTGTCCCTCTGGAGTAAAATCGGGCAGCTTACGCTAGCTGCACAGATGATCCCATTTTAGTCGAGAAAATGGCGAAGTGTGCGCCTTGGCATCCCGGCGAACTCGCTGAGACTTATGCACATTCAGCAAGTTGGCAAGGTGCGAATTAAGTGCGGTGCCTCCGACCGCTGCGGGAACTGGCCCGTTCTTGAGACGCCCGTGATACGCGATCCTTTGCTCCCCCAAGTGCACAATCAAGCAGGTGAGACAAATCAGCGCTAGCTTAGTTCACGTCGATCAGAACTAGGCGGTAGAGTCGGACTAGGCATTACTGGGAATTGGCCAATCGCACCTACATAGGTGGGGCGTTGCTCAGGATCGTCTCGAGTTGCCCAGCGGGCCGCACTCTCAGCGAAGTGAGGCGTCTCCTCTTCAGTATGCGCCTCCGTCCAATATGACAGGCGTATTAACAGGCCTGCGATAAATAGCAAAGGATTGAGGCGAGCCCCCACGGTGCAAGTGAACTTGGAGCGATTCTTATCTACCGGCTCAACCTTCATGTCCCACGTAATCTGAAGAGTGAGCGGCACACATCCGAGCAGACGCCCCTTTGTGCGAGGGCTGACCAGGAAGATGTGCTGAGGTTCCATTATTTCCTCACGATAAAGCTGGGTCATCAAGAAACCCGCCGCAGTTTCATCATTGCGGAACACCCAGCGACCATCGCCGGCACGGTAAACATACATCACTTTGTGCGCCCCCGTGGCCGGAGTACAGGCCACGTACTCTTCGTTCGAGAAATGCACAATCCAGTCTGCTAAGTCAAACTTTTCTGCAGGCAGGTCAACGATGACCGATGTCGAAGTCTTGAGGTTGTCTGGCTTTGCCATGACCATTTTTCTCCCGATGTCGTCTTGGAAACTCGTGTGCTGGCGCCGATCAAACGGCCTTATGTTCGTTAGAAACCCAATCAATGAGCATAGTCAAGAATCTCTCATGCTGGTCCTGATACGAGTAATGTCCGCAGTTCTCAAACACGTGCAGCTTACTTCGTTTTAGCCGCTGGCTGAGTCGTTGGGAATTCTCCACGAGCAGCAGTTGGTCTTGGGCTCCCCAGAAGACCAGCACGGGCTTATCGATTTCCGAGAGTTTGGGATCCACGTACGCAAGGCTTTTTGGATAGTCCTTGAACCACTGAGTGATTGGTCCGATGCGCCCGGAATAAGAAGTGATGTAGTCAGATATCTCTTCTTCATTGGGGGCGTAGTTCACGTAGCACAGGGCATTGCCGGCATGCACAAATGTCGCCGCTCCAGCGATCTTGAAGACCTGACGCCAGAAAGCTGAGTTCACAATTTTGTTAATGACGCTGCCATTGCTCGAGGGTGCGATGCCAGGACCATCCCCAATAACGAGACTTGCGACGTCGTTTGGAAAGTGCGTTACATAAGCCAATGCCGCAGACATTCCCACATCGGGTCCAAAAAGATGGGGACTCTGGATGTCAAATTCGGAAATGAAATCGCGCAGAAAGCGTCCCTGTGCTTCAAAGGTCATGTACTCAGGGCCACCCTCACTGCCACCGAATCCCGGTAAGTCGTAGGCGTACAGATTGAACTGACTTGCCAATCCGTTCCAGAGTGGAGCAAACGCGACAATGCTCTGAGGCAAGGGATTCATCAGCAGGACCGTCGGACAGTTCTCGCGAGGAGCATGGGCAAAACGCACTTTCACTCCGGCGATCGTCTTAAACTCCAGTGGCATTGGAGCGGGCTGAATGAAAGTTGGTTGCTTGCCGTACTCCTTGCCCCGCGCACGTTTGACTGTGCCATACTCGGGTGTGATCGCGAGCAATGCACTCGCGTTGAGCATATCTAACCAAGAGACCGTTCTCAAAGGCTTTGCTGGGGTGTTTTTTTTATCTGCATTCATGCGAATGGGACCTGTTTCTCAGTCTATGAACTATGCCAAGGGTTCCAGTCTTCAGCGACGGGGACGACTCCTTTGTCTCTTGCGTACTGTTCATAAATCGCAATCAGTCGCGCCAGACTATCGGGCATTTCCCGGTCCAGAGGACGGGTTTCCCCCGGATCGTTCTTGATGTTGTAAAGGTGCCATTTGCCGTCGCCGTACATGCCGGTACGCACTCGAATGGCCTTGTAGTCGCCTGCAATGACGTAACTATTTCCAAACAGCTCAAACGCAACCCATTGTTCATCGTTGCGAGGTTGTTCCACTCTACCTTCAAGGAAGCCCCGCATCGACACACCAGAGGGAGGAACAATCTGTCTGCCTTTATACTCACGCTGCGGATGCTCGAGTCCTGCGTAATCGAGAATCGTCATCGGTACATCTTTCACACTGGCAAATTCCTTGGTCATCTGTCCTACTCGTGCCGCAGAGATTTTTTGCGGCGGAACCACCACCATGGGAACACGAATACCACCCTCGCCAATGAACCACTTCCACCATCGCAACCCTCCGGTCGAAGCGTTGGCCCAGTCAGTGCCGATGAAAGCAAACGCGTCTCCGCGACCGATGTGATCGAATTCCTGGCTGAAATTACTTCTGATCCACTTGGTCGCGGCTGGGTTGCTCAGTTCACCGCGCTCGTCCAATCCCTCTGGACCGTTGTCGGCCATGTAGACGATCAACGTATTATCAAGCTGCCCTGTCTCGCGAAGATAATTCAGCAGCATACCGATGTGGTAATCTTGCGACTCCATCATTGCCGAGTAAGTCGCCATGGATCGAGCCTGCCGGCGTTTCTCCTCATCCGGAAGACTTGACCAAGCACGAAGTAAGCGGTTTTTGCTCGTCTCTGGGAAGACGGCATTCTGGGGAATGATGCCGAGCGCTTTCTGGGAGTCAAATCGAGCACGCTTGACCCCCTCGAAACCTAGCTTCAGGTAATGCTCATAATACTTGTCAATCAGGAAATCGGGCGATTGCAAAGGTGCGTGTGCGGTGGTGTAAGCCATGTAGGCGAAGAATGGCTTCCCTGACTCTCTGCCTTGTTCGAGGTATTCCAGCATTTTCGAGGTGTAAAGGTCGTCAGAATAGATGCCCAAGGGGCGATCGACCTCTTTACCGTCCTCGTAAAACGGCTCCTTAGGTATCTTGCCGGCTTTGACCGTGGCGACGACTGCTGGATCGTGCATATCGACATGAAACACACCCTGGTTCCAATGATTGGAACCGCCGGTGTAAATGGCGTAACTGCGGTCAAACCCCCACTCATGCGGTCCTTGTCCGCCGTGATGGGTTCCTCCCAGGTGCCACTTGCCCACCATGTAAGTCCGATACCCGGCGTCCTGGAGTATCTCCGCAATCGTGGCGGTTGTCCTCGTGAGGAAGGCTTCGTAACCGGGTTTGCCTTCGGCAGGTGGATAGAGTGCGTAGTCGAACGCACCAAGGCCAACTTCAATCGGGTCGTTGCCGGTCAGCAGCATGGCCCTGGAGACCGAACAAACCGGCGACGCATGAAAGTTGGTGAATAATGTACCGCGTTTAGAAAGGCGGTCCAGGTTTGGCGTTTTGGTGATGGAACCGCAGATGCCAAGATCGCCGAAACCAATGTCGTCACCGACGATCAGGAGTATATTCGGTTTCGGCTCCGATGTCTGGGCAAGACCGACAGAGGGCGAGCCCCAAATGGTTGCTGCAATCGCCAGCAAACAGATAGGCATCGAACGCATTCTAAACTCCTCGACCAGGAACAGATTTTCAGTTGCCAATAATAGAAAGCAGAGGGTCTTTGGAGGACCGGGCTTCAGCAGGCACAGTCGTAACCGCGGAAGCGGTAATCAGATGTGCAAAGATTTATCCTACTTTAGGGGCCAAAATAAGTGTAGGTTACAAATCTGGGAATATCCGCTTTCGGCCAAACCGCCCACGTCTAATTTCACCATGGATCAGAGCGCTCACTCACAGACGACCTTATCGAGGCTTCCGAATAGGGTGCTTTCGCGGCAACTCGATGACGCTTCAGGCTTCGCGGAGATCTTTGCCCGCTGGAATGGCCAATTTCACCAAATGTCCCGAGGGAAGTTTGAGGGAAGTATCGACGTGGTGACTGGGCAGAGGGTGCGGTTGTTCCAAGCGAAGACCAACCAGGCCATTCTCACTCGCGGCATGGACAGTCAATTCGCCACGTTCATACCCATCACACCCCGAAACGCAGCCACTCGGTGGTCGGGATGCAATCTGAATCCCGGCGATCTGATCGCCAAATTTCCCGAAGCCGAATACAACAATCAAACAATACCAGACACGTCGATTCGCGCATTGCTGGTACCGGTGTGTACTCTCCAGGAGATGACCTGTATTCTTGCCGGAGGAAGCTCGGAAACAAATTTTCCCTCTTGGAGCGCTCTGCGGCCGGAACCCAAGGCAATGGAACGGTTCGAACGAGGACTTGCCGAACTGCTGACTACCTCACTTCGGTCCCCGAAGATTGTAGGCGGCGCGGAAGGAAAATCGCTTGAAATGGAGTGCCTGCGCAGGCTCATTGATGCATTATTGCATCCGTCGGTGACGGAACCTGCCAGAATGCGTGAGAAGAATCGCAGGCTTCTGGTGAGGCGTGCACTTGATGTCATGCATGATCGTTTGAATGAGCCATTGACAGCAATTGAGTTATGTGCGGAACTCGGCGCCAGTGACCGATCGTTAAGGAGAGCTTTCCGCGAAGCTTTCGGTCTTGGCCCGTTAGCCTACTTTCGAGTGATTCGCCTGCACCAGGTGAGGGTGACGCTCAAAGGCGCCCGAGGAAGTGATGTATCCGTTGCCGAGATTGCTCGACGTTGGGGCTTTCACCGTCTGGGTTCGTTTTCGAATGAGTACCGTCGTCAATTCGGGGAACTCCCATCCCGTACGCTAAAAGTACGAGGACGGCCCAGCGTCAATCAGGGCGCGAGTGTGCTTTGACCACGGCAAAAGGTCACCTCCTATCGATTAGGTTCGAACCTTTTCCCTGATTTCGTGCGTCAGGGCCAGCCCCGACTCCCAGGCACCGGAGCCCTCCCTTCGGGAAAACCTACCGCCAGGGTGGTCGCGATACGGTTTAAGAATTCCTTGCGGGCCTGACGGCCGCAGTGGGGAGCTTAAGCGACTGTCGGTCTATGCAGACGTGGCACAGAAGGTATATCTCGATCTCCAGCTGACGTTCCCGCCACGCTTGCAAGTCTTTGGGCACAAGGGTCGGCAGGCAGCGCTGGTGGATTGCGCAACGGTGGGCGACGTGGTGCTGCTCGGCGGCCTTGCCAGAGCAACCGCATTTAATTTTGACCGCCACGCTATCGCGTTCGATCAGCTCGCCGAGGTGGCGGCAAATGCTTGAGGTCCGCGCATTGACCGGGCAGGCCCGCAACTGGTCAGGCAATAAACTTTTGCAGCAGAATTCGTAAACGCCTTCGAGGGCGTGACAAACGCCAGAGTAAACCATTTCAGCCGACCGCCACGATTTGCGCCGAGTTAAGAATCAATTCAGAACCCAATTGACCGGAAACAACATGGTCGGAATAGTTCTCGATCGGTTGTAAACCACGAAAGCAGGCGAATTGCGACGTTCGTTAGTCGTAATTAGATTTGAAGAAAAACCGTTAGACTGCTACTCGCGGCAACTTGCTTTTGGTACGATTTCGAGCCACGGCAGAGTTTGGAACTGCCCGTCCATTTCCCCTTTCCCCTCACCGGCTCAGGCAGAATCGCAATGAAAACATTCGCTTCACTCTTTATGGCATGGTCGCTCATCGTATCGACGGTTTGCGCTCAGCAAACGCTCACCCCCCCGGTCCCCACGAACAGTCCGGCAGCGGCCACCGGCACGACGACAACCTCGGCCGATGAGGTGGCCATCCGTCAGGCGATCGCGTCGTATCTGGCGGCTTTCAATGGACACGACGGCAAGGCGTTGGCCGGCCATTGGAACGAGCGTGGTTCCTACACTCCTCCGGGTGGGGCGGCCGTGGAAGGTCGGGCCGCGCTAGAAACCAGTTTTGCCGGCTACTTCGCCAATAACCCGAGTGTGCGGTTGGAACTGATCAATACCGAAGTGGACGTAATCTCGCCGAGTGTGGCGATCGAGAGCGGGTTCGCGCGGGTGATCTCGCCGGACGAGGAACCGCTCGAGACCGAGTACGAGGCAATCCACGTCCGCTTGGCCAATGGCTGGAAGATAGACAGCATCAGCGAAGCGGAGTTAGAAGCCCCGCCGGTGTCGAACTACGAGAATCTCAAGGAACTGGAGTGGATGGTCGGCGAATGGGTCGATGGGGACGACAGCTCGTCGATCGAAACCTCGTGTAATTGGACCACGAACAAAAATTTTCTGGTGCGATCGTTCAATGTGCTGGTCGAGGGGAAGCTCGATTTTTCTGGTACGCAGATCATCGGCTGGGACCCCGTGAATGAATCGATTCGCTCGTGGGTGTTCGACTCCGAAGGCGGTTTTGGCGTGGGACGTTGGTCGGGGGAAGGGGGGAACTGGACCATTCACACCCTCAACACGCTGGCTGATGGACGACTCTCGTCGTCGACCAACACGTATCAGTACCTGGACGACGACTCCTTCACCTTCAAGTCGTTGGGACGCCAAGTCGATGGCGAATTGCTCCCCAATATCGATCCGGTGAAGGTCGTCCGCAAAACGGACTGACCCCATTTTCTAGTCATTAAACAATCTAAAAATTCACAAGGAATATTCTGATGAAACAAGGTTTTTCTCTAGTGGTTGTTGCGCTGCTGAGCGTACTGCTCTGCTCGCAAGATGCGTTTTCTCGTGGCGGTGGTGGACGTGGGGGCGGAGGTGGTGGTTCCCGCGGCGGAGGGGGTGGAATGTCTCGCGGTGGCGGCGGAGCCTCGAGGGCTTCGGCGGCACGTCCCAGCGGCGGGTTGAGCAGATCCCAAACGGGGGGGATGAACCGTGGCAATGCCGGTGCCGGGAGTCGACCTTCCACTCGTCCCCAAACGTCCCGGCCACAGTCTTCGCGGCCACAAACTTCGCGACCAGCGGCGGGGGGCAATCGCCCGCAGACGATCGAAAACCCGAACTTCCGCCCCAACTCGGGAGGGAGCGGCAATCGACCCAATCTGGGGGGCGACGATCGGCCCAATTTGGGAGGGGGTGGTTCGCAACTGGGAAAAATTAACCGGCCTGGCGGAAAAGATCGCCCCTCGAGCAAAGACTTGAATAGCTTCCTCGACCTCCCCGGCACGGCCGACAAGCGTCCCAACAATCGCGAAGACCGCAAAAAGAACAACATTGGGAACCAGATCGATGATCGCGAGAATACCAACATTGGGGATCGGACCAAGAATAATCTGGTGAATCCCAACACGAACATCGGCGATCGGACGAACAATATCGGCGGCGGAAGGCGCGTGGGCGATGTCAATATCAACAACAATCGCCAAAACAATATCAACAACATGCGGGGCCGCTATGCGGGAGGCGTCAATCGTCCCTTTAATAACAACTGGTGGGAGAATCAGAATTTCAATCCTGGCTATGCCCGCTGGCAGAGGGGATGGAGCAGCTACCCCAATAACTGGTGCTGGGGCGTCGCGACTTGGGGGGCCTTGAACTCCTGGCTGCCTGGCTACAACTTCGCCCAACCGATGGTCTACGACTACGGCTCGACAGTCGTGTATCGGGACAACTATGTCTACATGAACGACCAGCAGGTGGGCACCACCGAAGAGTACTACCAGCAGGCCGAGACAATCGCCGACAGCATCCCGCCAGTTGCGCAGCCTGACGAAGAAGAGTGGATGCCCCTGGGGGTGTTCGCCGTCGCCGAGGAAAGTGCGACCGACAGCGGGATGATGATCCAATTGGCGGTCAGCAAAGAAGGGATTCTGGCGGGGACGTACTACAACGACATCACAGATGACAGTCGCCCCATTGAAGGGATGATCGACAAGAAAACCCAGCGGGCCGCCTGGAAGTTTTCCGACGAGTCTAATGCGGATGTCGTCTTCGAAGCGGGGGTCGAGAATCTGACCAAGGACGAATCGACGTGCCTAGTCCACTTCGGTCCTCATAAGACGCAGACTTGGCTGATGGTCCGCATGCCGGAAGCCGGGGGGGACGACAACTCCGGCCAAGGGGGCTGAGAGCCCGCTAGCGATTGAGACGCACTCTCGCCGCAGGAATTTTCGAGATTCTCGGCGAGGTTTTTTTTATGCGCCTCGCGCCGGGCCGTTAGTGCCCGGTCTGTTGGCCGAGGGCGTTGAGCAATTCTCGCAATTCGGCGATCTGGTCGGCGGCGGCCGGGTTGAGCGAACCACCAAAATCGGTTGCCTGCGCTGCTTCGTAGCGATCCAACTGGCGTGCCAGTTGCTGCAGACTGGCCTCGAGCGGTTTCGATGCAAGCATCATGCGGCGCTCGGCGGGGGTCACGGAATCGTAGTACAGCCGCACGAAGCGAAAGTCTCGGCTGAGCGATCTGATGTGGTCCAGTTGCTGGCCGATCAAGGAAAGGTCGATCTCCCGGGCCCGGCGGAGGGTGGTTTCCACTTCGGCAAGCCCCTCGTGATACCCGGCGATCCGCGCGGCGAGTTCCGTAAGGTTCACGGCGATCGGTTCGTCCGCGTCTGCGGTGCTGAGCAACGCGAGGGAACTGTTCGGAGCGACCGAGGGTAGCAGCGGGCTGCGGGGCAGTTTGGAGCAAGGCGGTTTCGATTTGAAGTTCCGCCGCAGCGGGTGCCGACCGAGACTGACGTAGCCGGGATTGGGTGAGCCGGGATGAATGTATTAGGGAACCTCATTTTGACTTGATTTTTAGTCCCTTGGCACCTCTCGAATGGGTCAATGGAAACGCTTCACTCAGCACTGCTTTGGAGCTTGCAGCCGTTGTTGATTCAACTCCATTGCAATTTGAGACAGAAGCACTTACGTAACTTGTTGGATTCCTGAACTGCCAGCGGGTGGACCAACCTCAGTTTCTTAGCCACTCCTCAAACTGAAGGAGGTGGTGGCGACCTCTGCAGCTGCGACACCAACTCGATAGCAAATAGGCCCTGGCTAGCGAAGCCCACTTCGACTATAACGTTCGTGCCCAGGTGGGCCTGCTATGTGTCCAGGGAGCATTGTGGGAAGGGATTCTTTGGTCGTACCGAGTCGGCCGCGCTCCAGGTAGCTGTGGAGGCGGTAGAGGCAGGTGAGGTGGGATGGTGAATTCGGTGACACAATGTTCCCAGATTTCTGGCTCGAATTGCATACACTTTTGCAACGCTTCGAGAGCGAATCTAACTGACTCCGCACCATATGCAATTCGTTCGAGTCCTTACCGGCCTGGGCGGCTACCTTGAGCAGTAACGACTCGGAACCGCACGTAGGGTCCGTAGGCGGTGGTCGAAGCCACGGCATTCTCGGGTGAGATGCCGATGACGTGGGCCATGATCCGGCTGACCTCCCACGGGGTGTAAAACTGCCCTTTGCTCTTGCCACTCTCTGTGGCAAAGTGCCGCATGAGATACTCGTAGGCATCGCCGAGGATGTCGTTGTTCTCCGCGCGGTTCTTCGAGAAATCCAGCTCGGGTTTCTGGAAGATACCTACTAGGTTGGTGAGGCGGTCCACCTTGGCCTGACCCTCGCCGAGCTTGTTCGGGTCATCGAAATCGGGTAGTCGCTGCGGGCGAGACGGGAGTTCGCTTCCACGAGCGGCGCGATGACCTTTTTGTTGATCTTGTCTCCGATGTCGGCCTTGCCCTTGAGGGCGATCATGTCCTTGAAGCTGGCTCCCTGGGGGATCTTGACCGGCGGGGCGAAATCATCGGAGTCTCCGTATTTGTCGCTGACGTACTTGATGAACAGCATGAACAGGACATAGTCCTTGTACTGGCTGGCATCCATGCCGCCACGCAGCTCATCGCACGAGGCCCACAGGGAGGAGTAAAGGTCGGATTTATTAATGGCCATCGACGGGGCGATTCCTGTCTGTCAGCGTTGGAAAAGGGGGAAACACGCGCCGGGGCAGTATAGCCCCGCCAGGTGGGTGCTTGGTAGCGGGTGCCATGGCGTTCAATCTGGGAACGAAGAATTCACACGAACGCATAGCCGTCAAAATCGACGCCCGTTCCCCAGTCACTCGCCGCGAAACTAGCGAGTGGGGCGAAATGTGGGGGAGGCGGCTGTATGGCAGAAATTGAGGCAGATTGACAATTTTCGCCTCTAAATTTCCCCCCATATTGAAAAATCAACAACTGCCGTAAAATAGTTGAATAAACCGGGAGGGCACTGGCCGGGTTCGTAACCGGCGTGCCAGAAGTCGATGACCGGGGAAAGATCTTTTCCTCGAACGATTGAATACTCCCTGCGGTAAAATTGACAAACCGGGTTTGCGGATTGAACCCCGCGAGACTTGCCGGCGTCATAGGTAGCAATCTCCCCTGTGACACCGGTCGGTCGGCCTGGCCATACAGGAGATTACATTCATGGCCAAGCAAAGCCTCAAAAAAGTTAAATTAGAATTGATTGAAGAGCTCATCGAGCAGAAAGTCCAACCTCACCAGATTGCCACTATTTACGACTGGTACACTCCCGACGGCAACCCGGACGATGCCAAAGCTAAACTTTGCATAGAGGGAAAAGTAAAGGCTCCGACTCACGCGAAGATCGCTGCTACGAAAAAGGCTTCTGCAACGCAACCACCGAAGAAATCTAATTCCAAAAAGGTGGCAGAGCGAAAAAAAAGGGACTATGGCCCCTGCCCAATATGCGGAGGGCCTCGTGAGTCAGGTAATCCGGTTCCCAGTTCGGGAAAACTCGCTCCAGATGCAATCGATACTGGAGACGCTGAAGATAGGCTCTGCTTTAAATGTCGTTCAACTGAAGGTCGCATAGCAGAAATGCACTATAAAATCCTGCTTGGCAATGATGCCAGAGAAATCAATGACTGGCAGGAACTTCGAGACATAATGATCGAACTGCATGGATCTGGTTTGACTGATGATAAGTATTTTGAGCATCTCGAGGGTGCTTTATTGGTCAAGCATGTAAATACTCGCTATGAACTGATGCGGATGAAGACATCCGAGGCTCTGGAGAAACTTAGAAGCTCACAATCGAATGAAACTTATGTCGTCTCAAAAATGATAGAGGATTTTCAGAAAGAGCCACACCAAGTTAGTGTATCGCTGGGTGCCTCTGGAGTAGCAGAGGACAACGGACAAGCGAAACATTCATTAGGAGAAACTCAACCCGCTGAGGTGGATGAAGAACCATCAGTCACCATCCCACCAGAATTCATGAGCAAGCCTCTGACGAAAAATGAAATAGCTAAATTACACGCCTGCAGAAAAATTTCTAATCCCACGGTTTACCTCCGGCGAAAAAAAGTAAAACTGGTGGGACCGCCTAACTCGAAGAGCTGGAGAGTCGACATGCGTGAATTCCCGGCGAAACAGCATGACTGCTTGAAACCTTAACCAGTCTAGCTTTCTCTAGCGCAGTCTAGCTTACTCTAGCGCAGTCTAGCATAACCGCCGCTTCCCACTGGAATGCATGGCTTTCTAACGCTTCAATGCCCTCAGCGTCGCACTTCGCGGCAATTCTTAAGCATGAGGGGCAAATAAAATGTTAACGCATGTAACTACCGGACCAAGCAAAGAAGTCGAATCCGAAGCATCTCCACTGATGACCGAAGACCAAGCCGCTATTTATATGGGCGGAGTCAGTAAGAAGCATCTCTACAATCTCCGCCGCGATTGCGGCCTGCCGTTTGTGCCGGTCGGCTCTCGAATCATGTACCGACGTGAGGCTCTCGACGCCTGGTGTCGATTGCGCGAACGACGGAGCACCAAATAGTTTTTACTGCCCGAGACGCGGACTATGAGAATGGCCCGCCCTGCTACCAACAGGAACGGGCCAAAAAGGAGAGAGCAAAATGAACTCTACGCAAATATATCAAAGATTGAAAAGACCCACAGTGCTCATTACATCGTACTTCGATGGCACTATTAAGGTTTACGCCGAGCGGAATGTGGATTTTTATATTCAGCGCGTGCCAGTCGCCAGCAGCATTGATGCTGAACGAACTGCCGAAGACGTGGTCGCGCTTCTGATTCCCCCTCGCTATCGGCATCTTTTGTTGGACAACAATTTGCGAGCAATCGGCTCAACTAGACCGTTGCTGCCCTCTGTGTTAGCCGAGTCCATCGCCATGGAAGAGGCTATTGCAGCTCTCAACAAGCTGAACGAGGACCATGCCCCAAGCAAGGAAAGCGAGGTGGTTCTGTGGTCCTAACCACCTTAATCGCGGATGCTGAGGCAAATGGCGTGCTACTGAAAGTAGTGAACGATCAATTGCGGATCGGCACAACAGGAAAAAACGAGCATTGGCAAGAGAAGCTGGACCCGTACCGCGAGGACATACTGGCACTCATGCAGGGGGAGCCGTTGACAGAATTCGACGAATCCGCCGAATTCGCGAATTGTGTCAGCGTCAGCGCTTATAAGCCATTCCCTATCCATTGTTTGCCTGGACCGGTGAGAAAATACGTTTCAGCGGCAGCCCAGGCGATCGGTTGCGATGCTGCCTCCATCGCTCTTCCAATGCTTTGCTGTCTAGCCAGAACCGTGGGTAATGCCAGAGCGATTCGACTCAAAGAGACCTGGACAGAACCTGCAATTCTGTGGGGTGCAATTGTCGGTAAGAGCGGTACGCATAAAACTCCCGCATTGCAATCTGCCATGAAATTCCTGGAGCGGATACAAGCGAAATCCATCGCCAATCATGCTGAAGCTCTTCAGCAATACTCCGAAGATAATGCTGTTTGGGAACGGGCCTACGATGCTTGGAAGCACGACAAGAAAACAAGCGAACCCCCACCGATTGCGCCACCAGAACCGGTTTGCATCCGCTTTACAACCAGTGATTGCACGATTGAAGCGCTGACCAGCTTGTTGGCAACTCAATTTGACGGCCTGCTCGTTAGCCGAGATGAGTTGTCCGGATGGCTGGGGGGGATAGGCGAATACAAAAATGGGCGTGGTTCTGACCTCGGGCACTGGTTGGCAAGTTGGAGTGGGGCACCTCTCACCGTGGATCGGAAAACGGGGCCCATCAAAATGTTGCACATTCCCCGCGCCTCGGTTTCTCTGTTGGGTGGTATTCAACCGGGCATCCTTCGGAAAGCGATTGCAAGGGAGCACATGCAGGACGGGCTGTGTGCTCGTCTGCTCTTCGTTATGCCGGAAGCCCGCAAAGTAGTGTGGAGTGATGCCACTGTGCATCGCAGCATGGAAACAGCGATCGAAGACTTATTCGAAAAATTGCTCACACTTGAGCCGACCGTCAATGATGAGGGCGAGAGCGAGCCACTACCGCTGGACCTGACAACCGAAGCCAAGTCGCTCTGGGTGCAATATTTCAACCGACATCGGGCGGAGTTGATTGACCTGGATGACGACTCAGCTGCTGCATGGAGCAAGCTGGAAGCGTACACGGCTCGATTTGCCTTGATCATTCAACTCTGTAGGTGGGCGGCGGGTGAGGCTTCAGGGGACTCGATTGACGAAGCCAGCATGAGCATGGCGATTGAGTTGTCTGATTGGTTTGGCGGTGAAACCAAGCGCGTTTACGGGTTGTTTGTTGAAAATGAAAATGAACGCGAGCAAAGGGAGTTAGTTGAGTTGATTCGCAGGAAAGGCGGAACGGTAGTACCCCGAGACCTCATGCGTTCCGGCCGAAAGTTCAAAAATGCATCAGATGCGGAGGCTGCGTTAGTGGAGTTGGAGGCCAGCGGTATAGGCTCCTGGTCGTTTGACGATCATGCCGGGGGACGCGGCCGGCCAACCCGACGGTTCACACTCGTTGACACCGTTGACAGTGACACAAATAACAGAAAACACGAGGAAAACGGTATTAGTGTCAGCGTCAACACTGTCAACACACCTCCAAGAACCCTTTCTGACCCCGACGTAGACGGCATCAACCGGCTGCTGGCCGAGTCTGTCGAGGACACCAGCGATGACATCTTCCAGCCAATCTTGAACGGACACTGCCAGGGGGGAGCGTTGTGATTACTTTCAACAAATACTCCGATTGCGATCATGCCCCGCTTCCCCAGCCTCCGGCGTGGCCCGAAATGTTTTACTTTGCGGTGCTGTCTGGAGACTTCCTACGCTGCACGTTGGCCCCCAACGCTTGCTGTGCGGCTCAAGCAGCAATTTTCACGACACAGGGCCTGTTTCCAAGGGAGCACATCGTGCTGGAATCAGTGATGCGGGTTGTTGCCTATGGCGGGCCGATAGAGCCAAAGATATTCGAGACGGAGTACATCCTCCATCTTATTGCTATGACCGAGCAGTTTGAGCGACGCGGCAATATATGGTACTCAGTCAAACCAGAATCGCTTTAACGATCAAGGGAGAAACTATGATGAATGATGCAGAACAGAAACGACAGCGGCTGTTGCCCTTTGAAGACCTCAGGGAAGCCCAACGACAAGAGCGTGTCGAGCGAATCCTCGGCAAGACTCCGAGGCTCACCACGGGGGCACGGCTGATTGACGAGACTAGTTACCGCGAAGCGACGGAAAGTAACCATCTACCCAACCATAACATTGAAGGAATAAGTGATGTGCTAGACATATAGCCCAGCATTCCCGATACTGGAATTATGGCGAGAAAAAAGAAACCACTTTCGGAGCAATTGCGAGCTGCTATCCTCGATGCCGATTGCAGCCGTTATGCGATTTTCAAAGCGACAGGTATCGACCAGTCGGCATTGTCGAAGTTTGTGCATGGCGAGCGGACTCTCTCACTGAATGCGATAGATCGAATAGCTGAATTTTTGGAATTGGAATTAGTCAAGAAGGGGAAGTAACCATGGCCAGCATCATCCGAGATCGAAACCGCAAAACGGGCCAATACAATGGCTGCCGCAGCTTGCAATTCATCGCCCCCGACGGAAAACGCAAGTCGGTCAGGCTGGGCAAGGTAAGTGCCAAGGGTGCCGAAACAATCAAAGTGCATGTTGAGTCCATGCTGGCAGACCTTTTTGCACAAAAATCGTGGGATCCTGAGACCGCTGTTTTTATCGGAAAACTCGATTCAAAGCTGTACAAGAAGCTGGCTGGAGTGGGCCTCTTGCCCAAGCGAGAGAAAACCGAAGCGTTCACCCTGGGCCCGTTTCTGGATGCGTTCATTGCCAGTCAAAGCCTCAAGGTAAAGCCTGCAACTGTGGTGATCTACAATCACACAAGGCGTTGTTTGGTGGACTATTTCGGGGCTGGCAAGATCTTGTCAGAGATCACACCGGGCGATGCGGACGATTGGCGAACGTGGCTCGGCAAGCATGAAGGCCTGGCCCCTAATACGACACGACGTCGCTGCGGTCTTGCACGGCAATACTTCCGGGCGGCGTTGCGTAAGCGGCTAATCACAGAAAACCCTTTCGCTGAAATGCGTGAGGGAGTCTCATGCCTCAAGAACGAAGAGCGTCAGCACTTCATCCCCCGCGATGTGGCCGACACAATACTTGATTCTTGCCCAAATAGCGAATGGAAGCTGATCTTCGCCCTTAGCCGCTATGGTGGCCTACGTTGCCCCTCTGAGCACCTGGCGTTGACCTGGGGCGACATCAACTGGGAATACAGCCGTATCACGGTACGGAGCAGTAAGACGGCTCACCACGAAGGTAAGGGCTCGAGAGTGATTCCTTTGTTTTCCGAATTGCGACCCATCCTTGAGGCCGTCCTGAATGAGCTTCTGGAAGACTTCGACCCCAAGAAGCAACGCCTGAGCGAACAGCCGGTCATTACTAGGTATCGGGACAGGGGCTGCAACCTGCGAACGCAAATGCTGCGAATCATTAAAAGAGCTGGGGTCGACCCATGGCCCAAGCTGTTCCACAATCTGAGGGCAAGCCGGGCCACAGAGCTGGCAGCCGAGTTCCCGGCCCACGTCGCAGCTGCTTGGCTCGGGCACAGCACTCTAGTTGCCCAGAAACACTACTGGCAGGTGACCGATGCCGACTTTGCGAAGGCCGTGGAAAAGTGTATGCACAAAGCGCAGCAGAAACCGGCCGTAACGGGTGGAAATGAGTCGGAAGGGGAGCCCGCCGAACCCATTGAAACCGCTGAAAACCCTGTATTAGGGTGTTTACCAGTGGGCGACACAAGACTCGAACTTGTGACCTCTACGGTGTGAAACCACTGCCGCCAAATCGCAAAAACGCCTAATCCGCGATAAATACCAGTGAGCCATAACTTTTGAGTATTGCAAGCGTTATTATTCGTTGCCAAAACTCGGCAGTATTTTCGCGTAGTGGGGCAGGGGGGAGTAGTAAGGGAAGTACAAAATAGTCTTCAAATAGTGCCATGGATGTCACAGCCAAAGTGCTCGCCGAATTGCAGTTGCCACAGATCACTTCCGAACTAAACGAAGCGATGTCGGCCCGCGGGTACTGGAAGTCACCCGGCGGCCAGATCCTCGACTGCAAATACTCTTCGGCGATCACTCAAGAGATGTTGCACCGGGGCATGTTATCCCGGTTCAAGAAGGTCGAGAAAGGAAAGTTCTCCCTGGACAAGTTGCCGCTCTCGCCTCCACGCCCCCTCCACACACGAGCTCCAAGTAAAGGGGTTTATTTGTGTTGAGGAACCGATGGGCGAGAGCACTGCAGATTCCGACACGGGCCAAACGTCTTACCATAGGACGGAGTTTTTCTATTCTTGGTCTTAACGAATGCCGCCTTTTTGTTCTTGGTAATCCATGGCTATGTGGTGTTTGAACAGAACCAAATCTCAAGGAGACAACCTTTCAAGCAAGGAAAAACTGCCTGCCGCCGCTACACGAACGACTCGATTCCCTTCGCTAGAAGATACGAACTCGGTAGGCTAAGGTGAAGTTCTCAACAATCAAGAATTAGACTGCGCAGACCAATATTCGTGTTTTTCTAACTATCGAACTACTAATCGGAGCGTAAAACCCGCTCAATTTGATTAGTTAGTGGTAGGGGCCGGGACGCAATTTTCGGTCGAATCCAATGCTTCCTGGGCAACCCAACCGAAGATCTTATGTGAATTCTTGACTTCCACTGATCCATATAGAAAAGTCATGGTCGGGTCTGCCATCTTACCTTCTAGTGGATGCCCTTTGGGATAAAAAGTCGGCATAGTGAATGCTCGGACGCCAATCGCTCGTCGAAAAAATGGCTTATTTGATAGATGAAATGAGTCCACCCCGTGCCCACCCAATCCGAATCCTGGAACGCAATAGACGATGTTCACGGTGCCTGTCGGCCTTGTTAGGTAGTGTTCTGGTTGGGCGCCTATATTGACGTTCGAAACGATACTCAGTGGAGTACCTTCGTCTGTAAGATAGTCTTCCGGATTACCCCCTGTGATTAGATGACGCTTTGAATAACAAGGTAGCGAAGGCAATACTCCTGTGCCCGGGTCCAGTCGTTCAACAAACTCGTCGATTTGGATAATGTCCTCAAGCGCGATCCAAGCAGACACTCTTTTTTCTTGACCCGAAAGGGTGTCGTCGAGTGAGTCATCGCACTTTATCAATGTGCCGAATCCGTAAACATGCGGGCGGTCTCCGATGATCTTGAGCATGCCGTGGTTGAACTTAGATGAATAGATGATACCGTACACTTCGTTACGTGGCGCGACGTATCCGATCAGTGAGCCAGTACCATCTACAACCGCAGATTCCTTCTTTACTAACCATTCTAGAGGTGCGCCTGGAAGAGGATTAGGGTTGACCATCCTATTCGATACTGTGCCGGTTGCCTGTGGTTGACGTGCATTGAGTTCGCTACCGTAGCACTCTCTGCCGTCTGATGTTTTGAAACGATGATTGTCTTTGAACTGTTTGACAGTATCTAGTTCGATTGTTGGATTCGCTATTTCACCGACGTTGATCTCAAAGGTCTCGACCACTTCGCCATGTTTTCCTGTACGTAGCTCTAAAAGAGCCTGTCCGGGACTGATCCCAATGGTGAAGCCATCAGCAAAAACTTGTGCAACTTTTTCATCGGTTGTTGTCCAGCTTGTGTCCAAACTACGAGCATTTTCGCTCGCTGCTTGCACTTGTACGGCCCTGCCAATGGGAACAGTACAAACCTGAGGCTCTGCTGATGCAGAATCATGAATTAGGATCATACTAGTTAAA
Source organism: Bythopirellula polymerisocia (assembly GCF_007860015.1). Classification (GTDB taxonomy): domain Bacteria; phylum Planctomycetota; class Planctomycetia; order Pirellulales; family Lacipirellulaceae; genus Bythopirellula; species Bythopirellula polymerisocia. The sequence goes on along the minus strand of NZ_SJPS01000003.1, from coordinate 444,368 downwards.
GTAAATACTACTAGAAATAAGTATCGCATTGCTTGTACTCCCAAAATAGTAAGATAGGTCTCCCTCTCAACGGATTCGAACCCAAAGACCAAATATCTAATTACAACTGGTGCTGTTCGCGGGGGGCTAGCCATTTAAGTACTATCGAATATCACTTGGAGAAAATGATCCCTAAGAACTAGAAAAGAGTAGCGATAGGATTTCTCGTTGTTTCTCACCCGAATAAGTACCCAGTTCAAATCATTCGGCTAGGGCTTCGAATGCGTATCATAATTATGATGCTTGAGTACCCAAGTAGAACAGCCATCGTCAATTTACCAGTATCCGGTTCAGGGATTTGCGTTTTGGGAGCCGAAGGGAATGAGCGATTGAGATCTCTTTGCCAACTCAGAAAGTCAGCGCCGTCCGAGTCAGTGTCTCCATCGGCGTCTGAATAACCATTGTTACCATAGTCTTCTTGCCACCTTTGGAGGTCCGCCAAATCGACTTCGCCATCTAAGTTAAAGTCGGCGGTACTAGCGTTTGCCGCAAAATGAATATTGTCTATCAGCCCACGAGTCGCCCTAACCCCTGTGCCGATCCATGTGCTGGGATCACTACCAAATTCGGTTGCCGATAATTCTGTGGAAAGAATTGCATCACCACCATTCAGATCAATGTGATTCGTTAGATCGCGGGCAAAAAGAGCCACTTGACGATTTCCGAATTCATTGGGGTTGGTCCATGTCAATGACAGCCTATACCAGTTGTCGACATCATAGTTGAATCCTGTCGCTATCTCGGAACCTGTAGCAATTCTAAGCTTAAACTCGCCGTCATTATCGAGCCCGAACCCAACGCTTCTTTCGTCACTCGAAACGGAGAAAAGACCGTCATTATTTGTGTCTTTAGTCCACCCGTATAGCCTTACCGTCGAGTCTCTATCCCCCTCGTTATCATAATCTGGGTTTCCATCTTGGTCGTGATCCGTAGCGTCCCCGGCAAAAAAGTCGGCGGTCATCGAACGGCCGTAAACCGGAATTAGTCCCAAGTTGCCGAATTGTTCAGTACCACCACTATCAACATGTCCCACAGCCTGTCCGGCAACATAATCTCCACTGGTGGTTGTCGAAACGATGAGGTTCTCAAGAGTGCCATTGGAAGCCCAGCCTCCCTGTCCTTCAATTAAGCCCACGCCGAATGTTGGCGGTTCGAATTCGACATGCTGCAAAGAGGAAGCAAGAGCATTGGCGAAACGGGTCCCCATCCATAATAGACTCTTGCCGTCAAAGTGAGTCGTTACGTCGAAGACGCTCATTTGGGTAGAGTGGACGAGAGAGACTCCTGGAACTGAAGCTGCAGTAGCTTGCTGAGCCGCAATAAGTTGTTCGCGACCCGGAGCGAATAATTCGCCGATCAAGAACGGTAAATTCGGCAAGTTCAAATCAGTCCGAACATCGCTGATAAACTTAGTGAGATTGTGCTGATAGGCACCGGGATGACTCGATTCGTAGCCAGCGTCGCTTTCTCCCTGGTGCCATGCCATTCCGAGTACATTGATTTTATCGCCACGATTTTGCAGCACTCCGACGGCGTCACTCACCGTGTTGATTAGCAATGAGTACAATTTTTTTCCGTTCGTATTTCCTTTCGCCCAGTCGTACCGAAGGGTGGTCCCGCCACGTGTCACTTTGATAATTACCAGATTTTCGATTCCTTTGTGATACAGAGTTCTCCCCAGACCAAATTCGGCACCAAATGTAGAACCAGGGGGAACCAGAGGCACGAACTCTCTGCTGGAGTTAACTTGAGTACTCGAACCGGTAATATCTGTTTCGTAGAAAAACTCGATATTCGAATCGAATGGACTTGACGGCAGCTCTGTGACCGATGCACGACCACTGGCGTTTGATTGGCCTGCCAAGATTACAACGTTCACGGTAGCTGCACTCAACTCGACAACAAGCAGCAGTGTGCTAATACACCCAGTAATTCCTGAAAAATATAGTCGCAGCAAGCAAAGACGGATCATTCAAGAGTACCTCTAAGATCTTGCACGTTCACAGTAAAGCAAGATACGTTTTAATCGACGTCTGGTAATTCAGCAGAAGTGTTGATGCGTCTGAACCAGCGACACGCGAAAACCGTGCTCATCAAGCAAGCCGACAAACTAGATGGCTCCGGAACTGCGGTAGCGCTTGAGAGCGGTACAGGATTGCCGTATTGATTCTTCCATAGTGTCAGGTCGTCTTGATCGACATCATGGTCATTGTCCGCATCGCCATCCGACTTATGTGCCCCGGAGGTGCCGAACCCTCGTTGCCAAATCAGAAAGTCCGCACCATCGACATCGCCGTCAGCGTCAAAATCGGCATTGACAGGTAGGCTCACATCTACATCAGATAGTGCCAACACAAAGTCACGTTGTCCGTCATATTTCTCGACGCCATCTTCATAAGCTTGGCCAAACGAATACACCGACCCGGAACTGCTCCCAGTACGATGCCACTCAAATCCAGGGCTCCCACCGTTCGTAATCCGGAGGGCATAGCCGGTGGTCCCGGTTGTTTCTGACAGCGTGACTGCAGAATCGAGAATGATCGCCGCTACATCAGCACCCGCGATTTCGGACAAAGTTTGTCCGTTTAAAGTCAGGAACGATCTACCTTGTTTTATCGAACTAGCTGCGACGTCAGCCACTTCGAAGATTTCGAGGTTGATGAGAATATCATTGGGATCAGAGGCAGCATCGTATTCGTAGTCAAGAAATATTGTTTTCAAATTGAAGGCAGAAGTAACTTGAAAGGTTTGGGTCAAGGATACAGCTGCGTCATCTCCTGTGATACTCACTGCGTCGGGCGTGGCGGCAACCACGTTTGCGTTATTAGACGCAGGAAAAAGGTTTCCCGTGAATACTGTTACTGCAGGACTGACTACTGTGCCAATGCGATATTCACTAGCGCCAATGTCAGTATCGCCATTCGGTAGCGCATTGCCCCAAAAATCAAGACCACCATTGCTGCTGATTGAGACCCCGTTATTAAGATATGGAGAATCTGCTGAAAGCATGTATCCCGCAAGTACGTCTCGGCCGAATTCCATATCGACATCTTGCGGTTCTGCCCCGGGTGAAAAAAACAAGGGATTTTGTATCAACCCGTTTGTTTCGGAAGCTGGTGGAGTAATATTGTGGTAGACATTGGTGTCGTAGGTGACTTTGGTACCGTTATTGGCATTGGTACCCATGCTTCCGGTGCCAACGGCATAAAAAATATTGTTATAAAATGTCGTTTCAATCGGAGTCCGATCTCGGGCGATGATTTCTGGACTGATGGTGCCATCAAAATAATGAGTGTTGTTGTAGATGTTTAAACCCGTCAGGTCATCATTGTTTTCAAAACCGTAGAAATATGCGCCCTTCTCTTCATTCACGCTCAGGTTATAGCGAATCGTCACGTCCGTGTTAGGCTTTTTCATGATGCCGGCAAACCAATTGTTGCCGTGGCTATAGTTGTATTGAATAACCGTGTCCTTCGAGTTGAAGTCGGCATCAAATCCACCGCGATCAGGATCATTGTCCACGCCAGTATTTCCGTACGCTTCGTTATATTGAAATGTCATGCCGAGTGTTCGGAAATTGAAAAAGCTATGCCCCGTGTCATAACGACTGCTATTTGCAGAAGTGTTGTATTCGTAAACAGCATAGTCGCTATCTCTCGCAATCACGGAGTTCCTACCCGTGTTACCAATCCAATTATGTGCCACATAAAGATTAGTCATAGCATTCTCTCGATGAGTACCGACAAAACTGTTCGCGTTGACGACATCGTCTATCTCGGAGCCAATTCCGACGCCACCAACTCGATCAACCACATTGTTAACGATCCGGACGTCATTGTAGGTGGCGGTCTTTGCGGTTGTCGGTGAGTATCCATGAATGTGAATTCCACCTCTTTTCTTGCCAGCGACCGCGCCATTGACGTTGTGGACATAGTTGTTCTCGATATAAATATGATTATGATATTTACCAGTATCTTCTCCGAGTACGTAGATCCCAAATAAATTCTCTGTCTGATCGCCACCGTTGTTGTTGGTAATTTCGAGATTCTTCACATCCACATACTCCGCATTGAAGAGGAAGACTCCAGCGGAAACTGTCTTGCCGTTGCGTGTAGGATGAGGATGAATGACCCCGTTGTTGTTGATGACGGGCTTGGCACCAGTGCCGTAGGAAGAAATGGTAATCACTCTTCCATTGTTACCGACCGTGGTGGGGGCGAACATGCCTGTGAACACTTTGCCACGCTCAAAGAGAATGTTGTCACCCGGAGAAAAAGTAGCCTGCTTATAAGTATCAAAGTCCGCTTGAGTAGAAATATGATAATCCGCGCAGATTGCCAACGGACCATAACTCAGCATTGGAAAAACCATCCAAGCAACCCTCTGGGTGAAGTGCTTGGGAAAGGTCCGTTTAGATGCCATTGATTCACTCTGGATTGCCAAGATCAGGAATCTCACCCCTTAGATAAACGCTCAACTTCTCGACTATTTGGGGCTCATACGTTGTGTGTATGATGGCTTTATTCTACCATCACCACATCTATCTCATTCATCAACTTCAGCAACAAGTCCCACGGCTGCGAATCCGTACATGTTGTAGCCTGCAGTATCGACAGGCCGTTCGACAGCTCCCAATCTGAATAATGTAGGTTTTAGTAACACGCGTTTCCAAACAGAAAAAATAGTATCTATGCTCTTTCGGAGCAGAGGGGAGTAACCCGCCAAGTTCTCTTAACTCAAGCAAAGAGAAAATTGCCAGAAAAAACCGATAAATACAACGGAGAAAGATACTTCACTATGGTAGGTGTTAGCAGAAGAGGGAAATCCCCTTGCCTCGAACCTTTGTTGGGAGGACCAGTAAAGTCGCGGCAAGATAAAACATTAATGGTATTATTTTCACGAACTCTGCTTTCTCGGAGATCTCATAATATTAGTACGATTCGCGAAGGAAGAACGCAAGTTATCATTAACCCGACTTGGCCTCTATTCTGTCACTTTCCACAGGTTCCTGATGGTCCGCAAGCCGCTCGGCAATCTTGAACCGATGGTCCGCAACATTTTCTCTCGATACGACTGAACACGGTAAATAAACGGAGCCCGACCCGGCCAGTGGAACAGAACGCTCGTTACTATTGTAAAGGGAGATTAAGAGGCGCACGGCCTCGTACCCGTATTCGTAGTTACCCTGCACCACGGTTGCATAGATTCCTCCATTCTCAATACCATCTAGGGTCTCTTCATTATCGTCGAAGGCAATGATCTTAATGTCGCTCACTTTGTCTCTTTCTTTAAGTACTGTAAGGCAAACTGGTCCGTTATAGCTGTACAGCCCGACCATGCAATTGGTGTCTGGATGCTCTTCCAAGGATTTTTTGACATTCTCGGCAGCCTTGGCTGGATCGAGACCGTCGACATACGTTTGTAGAACGGTCCACTTCTCGTCGCCGTAAGGTTTTTCCAGTGAGTGGTCCGACTCATCCGATGGTGAGACATCACCGACAACTTGTGCGCGGAACCCACGCAGGCGCTCCTGTGCGTTGGCGCGATCCGCAGCACCAATGAAGACTACAATCTTTCCCCCCTCAGGCAGAGCCTCTTGCACCACCTTGGCACACATCTTGCCGGCCATAAAGTTGTTCGTGCCAACATAACAGTGCCGCAACGACTGGGGGGCATCGTTGTCAACCGTGACCAGAAGGGTTTTTGTCGCCAATCGACTCAGCAGCAGGGACTGTTCGTTGGGAGCGACCGGACTAATCGCGACTCCATCAGAGCCCTGGGCTTCCACCTGCACCAGTTGAGCTGTTTGGTCGCCCGGTTGTCCTGAGGGTGTGTAAACCACAAGATCAACATCATATTCGTCGGCAGCAGCGCGAGCTCCAGCCACCACGGTATCCCAGAACGGGTTAGAATTCGCGGCAATGAAGTCAAAGTGCGGCCTTCCTGCAGCTGGTTTTTTCGAATCCACTGCCGATTCCCAGGTTCTGCCCCCCACAAAACCAATTGCGAGGCAGCCAATGTTCAACAGCAGTAGCCACACAATTTTCTGACCGGACATTTGAGAGAAGCTCCTTTTCAAGGATTAGTTGTTCAGCCGCCTCGATGCTAAGTTCCGAAGCCTTCGTCAAGCTTCAGGACACTTACTGCGCCGCGACGGCGATACCATACATATTGAAACCGCGTGGTCGCTCTTCCAGCTTTGGCGATGCGACGCCCCCCAGCACGACATTTCCTGCAGTTGGTATATCTCTACGCCAAACTGAGAAGGTAAAATCGACGCTCTCACCCGGCCCCACGCCCAAGGTATGGCTGGGATGCCATATACTCTTAGCACCGTCCAAGCCGATATCAACGCCCGTGTCTTCGAATTCGTCGAGAATCCACTGTGGTACTGTCATGTTGTTATCCAGAAACACGTAACAGATTGCCGGCTGGGAGATTCGCAATTCCACTTGCAAATCGGTGAAATACTTATCATCGTTGAACGGCATCACGTAGTCAGCACCAAGCAAGAATTCAGGTATGCCTTGGCCGTCGATGCCATTCCACTGGTGATGTCTGTCTACAAAGGAGGGTGCATCTTCGCCGAAGGCACCATGCACGATTTGGTAGCACTTGGTACTTTCGTTGGCATGAATGTTGTCTCGCACGTCTTCAATCAGACGAGCTGGTTTCCGAGGCAGGAAGGCTGGGAAGGCGGCGGAACTAATAAAATCGCCGCGCTGTACTTTCATTAAGCGGCTCATTTCGCCGGAAGCATCGACCATCAAGCCGTCCCCCTGCCTCATTCTTCGCGTGCTCGCCGTAGGTAACTCGTGATAGGGTTGCTGATGATTGGGAGTGAGATCCACCTCGCCTTCGAATACCACGACCTCCGTAGCACCAAGTTTGGAAATGTTCACACCAAACTGAGTTCCCAGATCGACAACTTGCGCCTGCGGAGTATCAATGGTAAATCCTTTGCCATTCTCGCCCACCAAGGCGGTCGCCCGTCCCAAGGTACAAGACATTGACGAGGGTGAGGTAATCACAAAGTCTGCCGGGCCAAAGATGCTCACCTGCACACTGCGATCAAATGTCAACTCGAGGGTACCCCCAGTGAGTTGGATGCGATCCCCGACCGACATACGAGAAAGAATCTCCGGCTGAGAGGAAGCTTCGTGCCAAGCTGCGTCGACCAGGGCTGAGACGGTGGCCACCTCTAAACTCTTTTCAGTCTGAAGCACAGTGGGCTCTCCCTTTTCCACACCAGCCTGAGCGGACTGTATCTCAGACCATAAGAATGGTTTGAAAGCGAACGTCAAACCGAGCAATAGCGAGGCTGCCAGAGCCAGGAGAAATCCACCCTGCCAAATCCGCTTGAATGAAAAGTGGCTTGCGGGAACAAGTTGGCTCAGTTCTAAAGCTTCAAAATCATGGTTGTCGTGTGGACCATTAAAGCGCCATTTTAGCGAAACGACATCCTGCATATAGCACAGATACTCGCGCTGGGCTCCGGGGTTGTCCCTGAGCAATTCAGCCAGCGCTTTATTAGCCTCCTGGGGATCGTCGGCAGTACTCCGGTCAGCAACCAGGTGATGCACCTGGAGATATAAATCCCGGTTCGTCACTTGATTATGTTCGTGTTTCATCTTCCCACTTGCTTTCCAAGTTTTCGCTCAATACAGTCGAACAACGCCGCCCTCAGTCGCTCCAAAGCCTTGTAGACCGAGGCTTCGGTCCGACTGAGTTTCTCGGCCACTTCCTTTATTTTTCTATTTCCCGCGTAACATTCGGCAAGTAGCCGCTGGCTCGTTGCCGACATCTGCTGGACACACTCGACCAAGGCCTCGTATCGGGGGCCGACCGAATGTTCCAACGTCGCGCTCTCTTCGGCGAGCGCTGCCACCAGGCTATCGTCAAAGATCAATTTGCTGCGATGCGACTTCTTACGCCATGTCAAGACTTGGTAGTGGGCGACCTTTAACGACCACGCGGCAAAACTTGAGCCTGGAATAAATTTATCAAATTCATCCCACAGGCGTAGATTCGTTTCCTGAACAATTTCGTCAGCATCCGCAGCCTGGGGCACGAGGCTCAACACATACCCATACAACATCCGTTCATGCTTGGTTATTAGCCGTACAAACTCACGCTTGGAATCGTGTGAACTCATGAACATTCTTCAGGCTTCTTAACCCCGATCACATCGTGCTTAATCCTACCAATCGCAAACATACGTCCCAAAGTCTTACACTATTAAAGGGCGCGAGGATCTGGGAATTGACTGGAATTGCAACTAATTTTCCGCATTTCTGCGACTGCAATGACTACCGAGCATTACCCATCGATGACTTAGCTCAGATATCTGGGACTCAAAATCAAAGAATTCTGAGTTTTTGGTTCTTTTCATGTCGAATTCGGGCGAAATATATCCCTTTTCCTTTGTAGGGCAACGAATTTTCCCTTAGGTTAGACTCCTATGTGCGTCTAATCCTTTTTCGCTTATCAAATACAGAGTTTCTGGGAGGGTGTCTAATGATTCTGCAAAGATGTGTTTTTGCTGGGTTTATGGTAATACTAAGTTTTTCTCTCGCTTCGGCTGGGACCGTCAATTTCAGATTCGATAACGGCTCGGCCTTTGACAATGTGAGTAGCGGGGTATCTATGACTGCCGACAACACCGGCACCGGCGGAACAGATACGATCACGATGACATCCGTCGATATCCTGGCTCCCGAGTATGCGGACGACCCACTAAACCCCGGTACATTTATTCCGACGGGAAACACGTGGAGTGCCGCGGGGGGCGATAACGTGACCACCAACATTGATAGCGGCAACAACGCGCTCGCTATCAACAACGGCAGCGTCAATAACACGCAGTATGGCACGACCGGGGGGTCTACGGACGCCAGCGGCGAGGCGGCTAACTTCAATTTCGATGAAGCGTGGACTATCGAGTTTGATCAACCCGTAATCTTGTCGTTTTTCAACTTCTCATCCATGAGCAATGATGATGTGTTTGAAGTCACTGTCGAAGGTGTCGGAACATTTAATTTCCCCGACAACGGATCGTCGGACGACTACGCCGATCCACTCAGCGGGTTGGTGATTCCCACTGGCAACAACGTAACATTCAAGGCCACGGGATCGCTTGGAAACGTAGGTATTCGGATCACCGAGATTCAGGTGGACACGATTCCAGAACCTGCCTCGTTCGGCCTGTTGGCGGCCATGCTGCTCAGTGGTTGTCTATTCCGCCCACGTCACGGAGTCGCATGATTGATCGCGAGAGATATTATCGACTTAGAGTATTGTCATGACATGAAGGATTTTTGGCTGTAGCATCACTGCTGGATTGCTTGTAATTGTCTTCATTTCTTTTCGTTTAACCACAGATATGCTATTCAGATAAGTAGCGGCCAAAACATTTTCTGCTGCTTTGTCATACGAACCATCGAAAACTAAAACAACCGTAGCGAACATTTAATGAGGGATTAGTTATGTATATTCAATCAGGTAGATTTGCCTCACTAGTGGTAGTTTTTTTTCTTGTCAACTTACCCATTAAGGCAAACGCCGCGGTGACTTATATTCCGACCTCAACAACCAACACGGTTGGTGCCGCGAGCGGCCTACTTGATTGGAACGACGGCAATGACATCGGTAGTGTCGATGGATCAATAGCAAATGATGGTTTATGGCGATTCCGCAGCACGCAGGGGGGCGATAACGGCACCTGGGAAGCCACGGGCAGCTCATCGCTCGCAGAGGATGCTGTAGAGATAAAGACGACTGCCACTGGGTTATCGAACGGCAACTACGATGTCTACGTGTTTTATCGGTCTGATGTGGGGTCGAACAACTGGAAGATTCGAGCGGGACTTAGTTCAAACCCTAATCTTAACACCGTCTATGACCGCACAGGTACAGATGGGATTGCTGGCTCTTTAGCCCTTTCTGGAGCTTCTCAGCTAACTTTCAATGGGACGGCTCCTACGGAGGATGCCCAACAGAACTTGCTGTACGCCATTATCGGTCAAATGAATGTTACCAACGGGACGCTCTCGGTGTTCGTCGACGATTTTCCTGCCTCCACGACAGGATCAGCCAATGATCGCTCGTGGTACGATGGTATCGGCTATGACATTTTTGTTCCCCCCGTAACTGTTCAGTCTGTTATGAGTGGTCTTGCCTCAAGTGCCTCGACTTGGAGCAATAACATGCCTCCAATCGAGACGAATGATTACCAGGTCGTCGCCTCGCACACCGTCACCGTGAATGCCGACTTTCCAGGTAAAACATTAGAAGTCCAGAGCGGAGGAGCCGTTGATATTTCGGCCGACGCTGCGAACTTTCTCAATTTGACAATCCGTGCTGGTGGCAATTTAACTGAATCCGTCAGTGGCGACTTCGCCCTGGGAGACATTGGCGCACAATTTTTTGGACTCCTGACTTTGGAGCAAGATCTCACATTCAATATGGACGCTGGGTCAGATTTCTTCTTGGACATGCAGCTCGACGGACCAGGCAACCTAAACTTTAACAGCAATGGCCCTGGGTCGGACTTGTATCTCTCGGCTGCCGGGGGCCACGACGGTATTATTCGCTTCAATGGGACTGGCAGTTCCGTCCAGTTAACCGAAGCAGACGACTTTAATGTTTTGGAAATGAATTCCACGGGCGATAATAAGGTGGTTTTCGCGGGAACTGCGGCCTCAGGTGGAGGAACACTGATCTTCAATCAGTCCGGTGTGATTGATCATGCTGCAACGCAAGTGGCACCTCCTTCGACTGCACCTCGGCTGCAGAGTGTCAATGAGCTCGAAGTCAACGGGGACGTTACAGTCGACCTCAGCACGACGTTTCCTGGCAACGAACGCCGCTTCCTCGTCTCACGAGACCTTCGTGGTACTGGCGACATAACTATCAACGGAACGCCGACCGACCCCACGGGTGGCAGCATCACTCACAATGAGTTTGAACTAGGTTCCACCGGCCAACCCACAACAGCTACTATTAGCGAATTCTCAGGGACGATAACTGCGAACAATTTTGTCGACATCGAGATTCGCAACAACTTGCCGAACGCTCGAATTGTGATCGACAACAACGCCCGACTCGAAATGGGGTGGGGGGCAATCGATCCGAATCAAAACTTGATCCTCGGCGAGGTTCAGGTCAACAGCGGCGGTGCCTTAGAAGTTGGATATGAAGATAATGACGACCATAATGTCGGCAAATTGCAGCTCACTTCAAGCGGTAGTCGCGCAGGGAGTTTAACCTTGGCGTCAGGGTCAACCACTATAATGCAGGTTAACGGTACGGCTGCCAATGAGTTTGACTCGATCGTGGCTGAGGGCGATGTCACTCTGGCTGGAACGCTCCAAATTCTGGTGAACCCTGACGGAAGCGGCGGCACGAATCCCATTTATGCTCCGACATTGGGAGACACATTCGACATCGTTTCAGCTGTGGCTTCTTCGCTCCCTACTGATTTTGACCATAGTTTTACAGTCGACGGCGGCGACTTGACTATGTGGCAGTCAGCTTACGGAGTTGACGCCACTGCGGATGCCGATGGTGATGGTGATTCCGACGGAGCGGACTTCCTGGCTTGGCAGAGATCCTTTGGAGACACATCTGCACCGGCAGGGACAATCACTGGTACCTTCGCACTGTCCGTTGTCGATCCGGGTAACGTCATGAGTGGTGCAGGACTCGCTTTCCAAATCAACTACACTTCTACGCTGGTGCAGTTGGAAGTCGTAGCGGGACCACTAACAACGCTCGCGGCAGTGCCTGAGCCTAGTTCAGTGGTGCTTGTGTTGATTGCTTTGGTGGGACTTGGCGTTCGTCGCAATCACTAGATTTCAATAGCGGTGCAAACCGGAATGCGATTCAGAATAAGGAGCCATTGTAATGCAAGGAAATCCTAAGTGTAACGCTTTTACGCTCGTGGAATTACTGGTTGTCATCGCGATTATTGGTGTGCTGGTGGCCCTCTTGTTGCCCGCAGTGCAGGCAGCACGGGAGGCAGCACGTAGGATGAGTTGTCAGAATAACATGCGGCAGATAGGAATTGCCTGCCAAAATTTTGCCAGTTCTAAGGGAAAGCTACCGAACGGAGGGGATTTTCTTGGTGAGGACAATATTGAGATTCCAGGCCTTCGTCCTGATTGGAGCTATCTGGCTCAAATCTTACCTTTCATTGAACAAGGCTCGTTCAAAAATGCAATAGACTCGAAGCGCAATTGGTTTGAGCAGCCTACGGATATGCTCATGACGACCGAAATGCCTCAGTTCAAATGTCCGAGCCGAGTGCGCCTGCAACCTATGCAGTTGAACCCTCCCGGAGGTGGCCCAGAAACGCCTGATTCGCCGCTCGCATCGCACTATATTGGTGTTCTAGGCGCTAATCCCCAGCTAGACCCTACGTTGCAGAGTGACTGCGATGCTCCAGGGAGCATCTATACCATGGAGAAGGAAGAGCCAACTGGAAGTTCTAGAAGAGATCCTCCTTGCATCGATTTGGGCGGAGGGAAAATCGCGAACAACGGCGTGATTCTGAGCAGCAAAAATGTGGATTTCAAGGACATCACAGATGGAACTTCCTCTACGTTCATATTCGGCGAGATAGCGTTTGGAAATCCGGAGTTCCAGGGGACACGACCATGGTGGGTTGGTGCTGCAGGAGGCTTTATGTACGGCACAAGAAACGTCACTTATTCAATCAACAGCGGTGAGCAGCCTGGGCCACCACGAAACGACGTCGGATTCGGTTCCGATCATCCTGGAGGCTGCCACTTTGCATTGGTCGATGGGTCGGTTCAGTACTTGAGTGAAAATATCCCTCTGAGGCTCATGTACGCCTTAGCAACTCGTAACGGTGAAGATCTCGTCGACCGTAGCGCATTTTAACTTGCTGAGAGTTTCCCCTGGCGAAACAGACTATTGCTCAACAAAACAATTGGTGTAGTGAACATGATGTATGACACCTTAAAAGCGAGCCCGATTGCAATATCTAACTCTGTTTCGTTGACAATTCTGATATGCTTTAGTCTTGCTACAATTTCTGGCTGCGGAGGAGCAAGCCACGAACTCGAAACGGCACCCGTGACAGGGACCGTAAAAATGGATGGCCAGCCGGTAACCAGCGGCTATGTGTTCATTTTGCCTGGTAAAGGACGCATGGCCAAAGGCTCGATTCAAGAAGATGGAACTTTTGTCATGAGCACTTACGATGAGGGCGACGGCGTACAAGTGGGTGAACACCCGGTCATCGTCACCCCGATCCCCGCCGGCGAAGGAACTCCCCGACCGAAGGGAAGGGCAACCGAGATACCTCCGAAATACATGAAGGCTAGTTCTTCAGGTCTTACGATCAACGTACAGCCGGGCGATTCGAATCAGTTGAACTTAGAACTGAGTTCGAAGTCCTGAAGTATCGTAAGTGGTTACCAATTGATGAGTTATTATGCATTTTTCATGGTCTCGAAATGTGGGGTTGGCGGTGCTGCTAGCCGGGGGGAGTCTCCCATGTGCCGCGGTTGAGATCGTGATTTCACCAGAGGTCTTCGGGCGAACTCCCTCGCTTGTCGGTTACAACTGTGCCCACTTCATGCCGGGCAGCAATACGGCCGCTTGGTGGCGCTACTCCGGTACGAACGGGGCACGCGTTTGGTGCAGCTCCGATGATTTTGAGGGAGCCGACGATAACGACATCTGGGGAGATGGAGTCACTTCGAGCAAGTCCTTCCTGAAACATCGACGCCTACTTCGAGCAGATCCTTTGAATGAGGAGTTCATCAATTGGCCCAAATTGAATGAAAAGATGGAGCGAACTACCACGTCAGGTAACCGTGTCAAACTCAAGTATGCCTTTGATTTCTTTAAGGAATCTGGAATCACCCCGCTGGTGGTGATTCAACGCGATGAAGTGAAATACCCTTGGCATGCGGCCAGTATTCCCAGCGGATGGGCAGACCGCTGGGAATACTGGCAGCATTATTATGCCCATGCCTTCTATCTGGCGCGGCACTTCGGCATCGAGCGGTTTATTATGTACAATGAACCAGACCACGGCTCGCATAAGATCAGCCAGCAGGATTACCTCGCTCGGCTTCAGATGGCATCGGATGCGGTCCAATCTGCTATTCAGGATGTCAACAAGATTTATGGCAAAAACTTAGAATCACAAATGCAGGCTCCTGTAACGGCGGGAGGTAGTAAAGAAGTCACTCCCTCACCGGGCGGCGATCCTCGCGATGACCGGGTCGGTTGGGGTGAGTTAATTGCCACGCATCAGCATGATTCGCTCTTGGGCAGTAATGCCCCTGATGAGGATTCCAATTTCACGCTTTTCCAAACCTATGCCTATCAACAATACAACAAGTCGGGTCCCGATTTCCGCAAGGACTTAGCATTCATTCGCACACTGGTTGAGGACAACGGCGGAGAAAGCGATCTCAAGTATGCCATCACAGAATTCAATGTACATACCGCCAGAGTTTGGTCCCAGATGCCTGAGACGCTTGATACGCCAGCCAAAGTCGCACGCTTCGGCTCCATCCTGGCCAACTTGACTCGAAGCGAGCCAGACGAGCTGTACGTATTCAAATTCAGTCAAACAGCCAACCTGAGCCAGGGGAAATCGGCCTCCAATGTCAAGAAAAATGGTGTTCACTTTGTGGACAATATGGACGCGCCCTACAACATCGGTGGACTGACCCGGGGGGGCGAAGTAGTCCGTCTGTTCGCGCGCGGTTTTGCAGGAGGACATGATCTTCTGCAAGTCACACATCAGACGGATCCATCCAAGGATTTGCATACCTGTGCGGTCTACAACCGTAGGAAGAATCGCTACTTTTTCTTTGCGGCAAATGAATCGAATTCGGCAGTCGATCTCCAACTCGATCTTTCCCGTCTGGGCGTCAACGCCGGTGCGACGGTTATTGTTGAAGAAGTGAGTGAGGACCGTCGTGGAGAGGTTCAACGAGTTATCGAGAGTGTAGACTCAAATCTTGTGTCGATTTCTCAACCCCAGCAAAGTGTAATTTTGGTGTCGATCCCAGTGGAAGGTCCACTGGCCGCCACCAAGCTGAGCGCGACCGACGACGCCACCGTGAAATCGGGTTCAAATGCCACGAGGAATTACAGTCGGAGCAGCAATCTCTGGGCTAAGGGTGAGCCGAACAATGCCAACGCCAGAAATGCGTTCTTCATCAAGTTTGACTTAGGTAACCAAGACCCGAGGAATATCGAACAAGCAATTCTGCGTGTCTTCGGCAAAAATACGGGAAGTGAAGAGCAAGTCGTGGCCCACGTCTATGGGCTGCTCGAGGACGACTGGGATGAAGAGAACATCAACTGGCATAACGCTCCCAACCTGGGAGAAAGTACGGGTGTAATGGATGATATTTCTGATAATTTTGTCTTAGATATTGGCAAGTCAACATCGTTTGTGGGGCATCTTACGGGCCGCAAGGAAAACTCGGAGATGTTATTGAATGTCACCCCGTTTGTCCGCGACCATCCCGACCAACAAGTGACTTTCCTCATTGTCAGAGAAGTCCGTTTTGATGGGGAGAATGTGGATGATGATCTCGCCGCACTGAAATTGGCTTCCAAGGAACGTGATAAAACTGCCAAGGGTGAATCTTTAGGACCACAGCTATGTTTGTATGGAAAATGACTCTTTGCCTCAGCGGCTGCCGAAACACAATACCAATGAACAACAGAGATACCATGTTAAATCCCACCATCAAAACATCGCACCGCTTTGCCGTTTCGCTCGGGTACTTGATGGTTTCTCTATTGATCACGCCAGCAACTGCCGTGGATGTATCAATATCCAATCAGGTCGTCGGCAAGACCCCTGGGCTGATTGGCTATAACTCGGGACATTTCATGCCGGGCAGCAACACGGCTGCCTGGTGGAAATACTCAGGCGTCAATGCTGCTCGGGTTTGGGCCACGCCTGGGGATGTGGAAAATGGGGACGATAATGGGATCGAAGGTGACGGCGTCTTTTCGTCTCAGTCGTTCCTGGAACGTCGCATCGCATTGAGGGCAGATCCGCTCAACCCCAACTTCATCAATTGGGCGCATTTCGAGAACGGCTATCAGAGCACGCTAAGCGGCAACAATAAGATTCAACTCGACTACGCCTTCAGCGAGTTGCGCGGAATGGGAGTGACTCCCTTGGTCGTGATTCATCGCACCGACAACGCCGACCCTTGGGCATCCTCCGGAACCCAAGCGGGCTGGGGCGATCGTTGGGAATACTGGCAGCACTACTATGCCCAAGCGTTTTATCTGGCGAAGAACTATGACATCGAACGCTTTCAGATGTTCAACGAGCCAACACACAGTTCGCAAGATATTTCACAGCCTGATTATCTGGAGCGATTGCAGTTTGCCTCGGACGCCGTGCAATCTGCTGTGGCGGATGTCAACTCACTCTACGGCAAGTCACTGGTCCCTCAAATGCAGGGCCCTGTCTCCGCCGGGGGAACGACACTTTTCTCGGCCAATCCCGGTGGCGATCCGCGTGACGACACGACCGGATGGGGGCAGCTTATCCTGCAGAATCAGCATACCGATGTTCTCGGGGATGTCGATCCTAACTCGAATTTGATTCAGACTTATGCTTATCAGCAATACAATGCTGCTCCAACTACATTTGGCAACGAAGTCAACACATTTCAAAACTTGCTCAACACGACACCCGGTGGCGAGGGTCTTAAGCTCGCACTCACTGAATTCAATGTTCACACTGCAGGGGTATTCGACACCTTGCCCGAGACGCTTGACTCGCCGTCAAAAGTGGCACGCTGGGGCTCAATTCTTTCAAACTTGGCGAATAGCGAGCCGGACGAATTGTATGTCTTTAAGTTCAGTCAAACGACGAAGGGAGGCGGCGGCATTGCGAAAAATGGCGTTCATTTTGTCGATAACGATTCGGCACCTTACAATATCGGCGGCTCGACGAATGGCGCTGAGATAGTACGTCTGTTTACGAAGGCCTTTGCCGGCGCACAAGACCTACTTGCCGTGCCAAACGCATCTGGGACGGGTGCGAGCGACTTGTCATTGGCTGCCGCACACAATCCTACCAAGGGTGTTTACTCAGTATTTTCAAGCAACAGTTCCACTTCGTCTCGCCCACTCAATTTAGACCTCAATGCTTTGGGAATTCCTACGGGTGCTCGTATTATGATTGAAGAAGTCAGCTCAGCAAGCCACGGCGAAGTGCATGCCGTGATCGATCTGCCTGTGTCAGGACTGATTTCATTGACTCAACCCGCCGAGAGCGTATTTCTCATCACAGCATCGGTTGCTGCACCAACGTACTCAGTAACGTTAGGGGCAACCGATGATGCGATGGTGAAGTCGGGAGCGAACTCTTCAGTGAATTATGGGGCAAGTCCTAACCTTTATGCGAAAAACGATGCAACGAACGCCAATGCTCGTAACGTGAGTTTCATCAAGTTCGACGCAGGAGATATCGATCCAGAGGGAGTCGACCAGGCAATCTTGCGCGTGCTTGGAGAAAATGCTGGTTCCGCATCAGAGGTCATCACCCACGTCTATGGAATCGCGGATGACAACTGGGATGAAAGCACGATTAACTGGAATAATGCACCGAATTTGGCGGATGGACTTGGTACGATGGACGACATTTCGCAGAATTTCATTGAGGACATTGGTGGGAGTGCGTCGATAGTCGGACACCTGACTGGCACAGCCGGTGAACAGGAGATTCTATTGGATGTTACCAACTTTGTCCGCGACCATCCCGACTCGGCCATTACTTTTCTTATTGCGCGAGAAGTACGATTCGATGGCGAAGATGTGGACGACGCACTCACTTCGCTCAAGCTCGCTTCCAAAGAACGTACCGGCGACCCAGGTCCCCAGTTAATGCTTTCCCTCAACGAACTTGCCTTGGTCACGGACTTCAATGGCGACGGGACCATTGACGGTGTTGATTTACTCGACTGGCAAAAAGGATTTGGAATGACCTCTGGTGCCACCCGTGCAGATGGAGATGCCGATAAGGATGGCGACGTCGATGGACGTGATTTTCTTCTTTGGCAGCGATCCCAAGGAAAGAGCATTAATCCGCCTACCATGTTGCGAGCCGTGCCAGAACCCGCCAGCATCCTTCTCACGCTTTCGCTCTTAATGGCCTCGGTATTGCGACGTTCTCATTAGAATCAGTAGCGACTAAAAGTACGGGAAGCTTGAATGAAGTCCATGTCTGAATTCCCTGTGCTACTCTTGCTCTCAGTGTTTGTGACGACGGCCACCGCCGACGTGTGCATGCATGGGCTATTCAACGATAACATGGTTCTTCAGCAAGGCACAACCATACCTGTCTGGGGCCGTGCCGATCCTGGTGAAAAAGTAACTGTCCAATTTGCCGGTCAGACAAAAATGACCGTTGCCGACGAGAAAGGTGATTGGTTGTTACGACTTGGTCCGCTCGCAACCACCAAGGACGATCAATCGCTTGAGATGACGATTGCTGGTACGAACACAATCACGATTAAGAACATTCTGGTCGGTGAAGTCTGGCTCTGTAGCGGGCAATCCAACATGGGGCGCTGCGTCAATACAACCACCACTGGCCCGGCGGCTGCCATGCGCGCGACCAACCGATTGGTTCGCTTGTGCAAAGTCAATAGCCTGCTCCCCAATGAGACGAATAGCCCTCGTCGCGAAGTTGAGTCAGCGGGCTGGCTGGTGGCCGATCCTGAGAACACATTGAACTTTTCTGCAGCAGCTTACTATTTTGGGCGGGAGTTGCAGAACGATTTGGGGGTTCCTGTCGGCGTTATTGACTCCTCCGTTGGTGGCTCGGCGATACGCGAGTGGGTTCCTCGGGACGAGATCAAGTCAAATTCCGCTTTTCGCGCTGACTTGGACCGTGTGAAGAATTCACAAGACGATGCTAGGCTTGGCACCCTCTTCAACCGTAAGCTCGCACCGCTGATTCCTTTCGCCATCAAAGGGGTCCTGTGGTACCAAGGCGAGTCTGACGCTAGCAGATATCTCACGTATCAAGCGCAGCTTGAGGCGCTAATTTCCAGTTGGCGCCGCAACTGGGGCAAGGGAGACTTACCGTTTCTCGTCGTGGAGCTCCCCCCCTTCGTTGAGAGAACCGGCCTCTATTACCCTAATCTATGGGATGCTCAGCAAAAGATACTTCGAGTGCCGAATACAGGCCTCATCAATGGGTTGGGCGTCGGGTCATTCTTTGACATTCACCCCCCCAACAAAGAACCGCTAGGTCCGCGCAGCTCACGGGTCGCACAGCAGGTCGCCTACAAGCGGGAAGGGATCGCACAGGAGCCAACGTATAGATCGCAGCGGATTGAAGGTGATAAGATCGTGCTTACATTCGAAAACGTCGGGGGTGGACTCGTCGCGCGCAGCGGCAAGGAACTGGTCGGTTTCACGATGGCAGGTAAAGAAGGCAATTTCGTACCTGCCATCGCCGAAGTCGTCGGGAGTAATGTCGTCGTATCGAGTCCCAAAGTTCGCAAACCAGTTACCGTCCGCTACGAAGGATCGGTCAATGGAAACATCTTCGAGGTATTCTTTGAAGACTTGGTGCGCGACGAGACTAGACTGACCCTGGACCCCGACAGAATTGGCGGAACCGTGGCCGACGATGCTGTCTTCCATGTCGCCAATGTTTGGGGGCACTACTTTGAGCCGAAGTCCGTAGAGATCACAGAAGTTGCTGTCGTCATCATTCCTGATCTAAGGAATCGAGAAGCCAATCATCCCACGACACTCTGTTATTCGCGCAAGGTCGACGGCAAGATAGTGACAACCACCTTTACAGCGATGGAGGTCAGCGAGGGCAATTGCATCATCCCGCATGACCGTTTGCCTGGCGACCGCCTCACCACAATCAGCAGTGATGGCCGATTGGCAGGCTTCGCCATCGCTGGCGAGGATAAAGAGTTTGTCGATGCCGATGCGCGAATCATAGGCGACACAGTGGTCGTCTGCAGTCCTGAGATCGAGCATCCCGTCGGTGTGCGATACGGTTGGTACAGCCTTTTCAATCGCATGGACGTGGAGGATGGTAAGTGCGTCATCAGGGATTGTAACCGGGTTCGCGTCGATGGTTTCGCGGATGCCGTGAAGCGAGGCGATCTCCAAGGGTTCACTGTCGCCGGTGCCGATGGAAAATTCTACGCCGCACAGGCCAAACCGCAGGACTTTGTAGATAGCGAGGCAGATGGCGGCAAGACGAGGCATGGCCTTATCATTTTGAGCAAGAGGGTCGCCGATCCGACTACAATGCGATGGAATGGGAAACGCAACCCTTTCAAAGTATGGGCTTTGCCTCCTATTTCACTTTACAATCAGGAAAACCTTCCCTCCGGAGGTTTTCGTACCGACGACTTTGCCCAATAGAGACGACTCCCATGCTGGCACGTAGGCTTCAATTCACAGCTCTGATCTTGTACTCTCTTTTGCCCACCGGAGCCCTTGCTCAACAGGTCGACGAATAGCTAAAGCAACAAGGGATGTCAGGCAATCCCGTGTTCGAGGGGTGGTACGCCGACCCGGAAGGTGCCGTCTTTGGTGACGAGTATTGGATCTACCGGACGTATTCAGACGACTACGGTGAGCCGGATCGCTCAGCGGAATTCTCGGAAAAACAATTAGCACTGCAGCAGAACACGATCAATCCAAAGTACCTGAAACAGACATTTTCCAATGCGTTCTCGTCGCAAGATCTGGTTAACTGGACCAAGCATTCCCATGTGTTGGACATCAAGAACGTCAAGTGGGCGGCTTATTCCGTTTGGGCCCCAGCCATCGTCCAGGCAAACGACCGATACTATTTATTTTTCGAAGCGAACGATATCTGATGCAGTCCACGTAGCCGAGTAGCCTATCGGCTCGAAAGTGCTGCGTGAAGTTTTTTTTCTCGGTGAGAAATCTAGGAATTACCTGTGCCTCACTTGAGATGCTTATCGAAGAAGCCGATCACGAGCGGACGCAAGTCACGCTGCTTGGGTTGTAGATCAAAAGAGTGTACGGCACCTGGAATCACGACCAGCTTGTGTTCCACCCCAGCCTGCCTCAATACGGTTGCCAACAACTTAGATTGGTCCAGATTCACCGTGGTATCTTTCGTGCCGTGGAGAATCAGGGTCGGAGGCGATTCGGCTCGGACATAAGTAACCGGCGAGGCGGCGCGATACAGTTCCGGTGCCTCCTTAAAAGATTTACCTAGCATATGAACATCGTGGTAAGTCGGCACATTGGAAATACCGTAAAGATCGACGCAGCACCGCACTTGACAGGAGAACTCCCCATACGGCTCCTGGGGATCCAGACCATCCTCCGGCATCGTAAATGCAACCATAGCTGCAAGGTGTCCCCCTGCCGAGCCACCGATAACGCCTATTCGCTTAGGATCGATCTGAAGTCGCTCAGCGTTCATTCGCAACCAGCGGACTGCCGTTTTACAGTCGTGGAGATTCTGCGGCCAAGTCGCTCGTGTCTTGGAGGCCAGAGTGTAGTCAATGCTCATTCCGACGTAGCCATGGATCGCGAGATTCGTGCCAATGTTGATCTCGCGTTTCGCATCGCGTTTACCGCCATTCCAACCACCGCCATGAATGATGACCACCGCCGGGCGTAGCTCACCAGGCTTTGAGTTCGCTGGCAAATAGAGATCGGCCATTTCCTTGCGTCCCGGCGAGAGAAACTCAACTCCTTTCTCGATTCGGACCTCTGCAAAACATTTCGCCACGGGCAGAATCATTAACAGCATCGCCGTGAGAAGGAGGGGCGTTGAAGGAACGCTGATTGCGATCGGTTTGCAACAGATTAACATGTGATTTCCCCAAGATCGTCTATTATTCATTGGACTTTGAACATTGCTCATTAAACTAACCCCATCATCCGCGGAAGTATGAGCGACAGACTCGGCCAATAGGTGATAACGGCTAGAGCCACAATCATGGCAGCATAAAACGGAAGCATACTTCGCGTCACCTTAGATATCGGGACATTGCCCACACTGCAGCCGAGAAACAAACAGGTTCCGACGGGTGGCGTACAGAGCCCAATACAAAGGTTGGCGATCATGATGATGCCGAAATGGACAGGACTAACGCCAAGCTCCATGACGGCGGGGAGAAAGATTGGGGTGGCAATCAGGACCGCGGGAGTCATGTCCAGCACAATTCCTACTCCTAACAAGAGTATGTTGATCAGTAGTAACAACGTCAGGCGATTGTCGGTCAGTTGCAAAAGGGCTTCGCTTACTGCTTGAGGAATCTGGGAAGCAACCAGGAACCAGCTCATCGCCTGGCTGGCCCCGATTAGCAGCAACACGACTGCGGTTGTCTTCCCCGAATCAACCAAAACGGTGTGCAACTCTTTGTGTTTTAGCTCCCGATAAACGATGCACGCCAAAAAATATGCGTAGGCAACTGCCATGGCAGAGGCCTCGGTCGCAGAAAAAAAACCACCCAGGATGCCGCCTAGTACGATCACGATCAACATGAGGCTGGGAATTGCCGAGAGGGCCGCTTTCACCAAGCTAACCTGATTGGCTATCACGATTTGGTCTTTCGCATGGCGACCGCAGAAAATTGCTGCAACCAACATGAGCGACAATCCGAATGCAATCCCCGGCAAGACGCCAGCAACAAAGAGTGCTGCAATCGACACATTCTGCGCCACGACAGCATAGACGATCATGATGTTGCTGGGAGGAATGATGAGTCCCGTCGTCGCCGCACAAGTCGTGAGGGCAACACTGAACTCTTTGCGATAGCCCGCTTTCTCCATCTCTGGAATCATGAAGCCGCCAATCGAAGAGATGGCCGCTGCCGAGGACCCTGAGATCGAACCGAACAACATGCAAGTCAGAGTGTTCACATAGGCTAATCCTCCCGGCAGCGAGCCGACCAAGGCGTTGGCCAACTGCACCAGCCTAGAAGCCACTCCACCGCGCCCCATGATATTTCCCGCCAAGATGAATAGCGGAATTGCGAGCAGAGGAAAGCTGTCGATACCTCCTATCATCCGTTGCGCTACAATGTAAGTAGTAGGTGCATCGCCCGCAGAATGGATCGCAAGTGCTGAGGCAATGCCAATCGCAAACGCGATCGGAACATTGAGCAACAACAAGAGAAAAAAAGCCAATAGCAAGATTCCTGCAGGAAGGGTCACGCTTCACCTTTCTGCGGCGTAGAGAGGGAACAGGTTTCACCCTCGGAACTCAACGGAGGTGCAGGCTCCACGAGTCGTGACCAGCAATCATCCAGGCTGTAATACAAAATAATCAATCCACTCAGTGGCATCGCCAGGTAAACGTAGCCTTTGAGCCATCCCAGTGCTGGTAAAAACTGCTTCGTTAAGAGAGTTTCATAGGCATTGAACCATCCTCCGGAGACCATGACGGTTGCGGCAAAGATCGCCACAAGGATATCTGCCAGAATTGCATTTACTCTCTGGGTATCTGGATGCAGCTGTGCAAACAGGACATCCAGGCCAAGATGGCGGTTTTCGCTATAAGCCAGTGCGGCACCCAGGAGTGCGACCCAGATCATCAAGGTAGTCGCCAGTTCATCGGTCCAGGGACTTTGGCTCCCCAGGAGATATCGCGACACAATGCCCCACAATACATCCAATACGAGTGCCGTGAAGCAGAGTACAACCACCCATTCTAGGAGGAAATTCAAGGCGGATCGAAGGTGCTGCCGGAGATCACTCATGGAACTTCTTGAATCCGTCTGACAATATCTCCTATTGGGCCCTCAGAAAGTAGTTCTTGCATGGGTAATGCGAGCTTCACAAAAGGATCCCTTTCAGGGTGATTTACGTGTGCTCCTGCTCTTTCAACCGCTTCAAGTGCCTTCGCAGACTCCTCTTGCCACAGTCGACGTTCTAATTGGCTCGACAGGTTGGCGGCCTCCTGAAGTATCTTCTGATGGCGTAGTGAAAGCGAATCCCAACTTGAGCTACCGATGAGAAGCACATCAGGGATACGTGTATGCTCACTAAGAGAAAGCTCTTTGCACACTTCAAAGTGCCGACTTGAGTAATAGCTCGGTAGATTGTTCTCTGCCCCGTCCACTACGCCTTGTTGCAGCGCCGTGTAGAGTTCTCCCCAGGCGATCGGGGTTGGGGCACCCCCTAAGGCTTGGATCATGTCCATGGAGGTACGACTCTGCATCACGCGAATCTTCAAGTTTCTCAGATCGTTGGGAACGAGGATAGGTCGATTGACCGTGTAGAAATTGCGACTTCCCGCGTCGTAGTAGCATAACCCCCTAATGCCAGTTGGCTCGCCAGCAAGCAGCAATTCGCGCCCGACGTCGCCATCGAGCGCGTGCCAAAAATGCACCTCGTCCCGGAATAAGTAGGGGATTCCGAAAACGGCCATGTCCGGAACGAAGTTTTCTAATGTAGCCGCGGAAATCTTCACCATCTCTAGTGCCCCTTGCAGCATCTGTTCCACGCACTCGGATTCATTTCCCAATTGACCGTTGGGATAGATTTGAATCTCAAGACTTCCGTTGGTTCGCTTGTGAACCGCATCCGCCATTTCTTGCATGGCCTTATGCACAGGATGCTGTACATCCAAGCTGTGAGCCAGTCGTAGTACGACGTGTTCACCGTTTGCATGGCTTGTGGTTTCACGCTGGTTTTGCAGATGTGATGCATAGGCCGTCATCACAAGCAGACTGCTGAGAATTCCCAAAATCAAGTTCGATGTGAATTTACTCAAGTCAGGCCTCTCTATTGTCATTCGGTCTCTTCGAGGGTCTGAATTGCTGCACGGATATAGCCCAAGGCATGAGCCATTCCAGCATGCCAAGGGGCTGCACAGTCCATCTGAGGCGTATGGTCTGGGATGATGACGCCCTGGTAATTGTTCTTCTTGAGAATCTTGAGAACCTTGAGCATGTCGAGATCCCCCTCATCAACAAAGACTTCTTTGTAGTGAGGAACCTTGCCGCGTACGTTGCGGAAGTGGATGTAAGCGATCTTTCCGAGCGAGCTAAAGTGGTCGACTGCTTCGTATACATTGCCTTCAGTCATTTCTTGCAATGAACCAAGACAGAATTCCAAGGCATTCGCGCTGCTGGGCACCAATTCGAGCAGCCGATCATAGTACCGCGATTGATGCACCAACCGTGCCGTGTGACGCAATGTCGGCATGGGAGGATCGTCAGGATGGGCTGCGAGGCGGACACCGCTATCTTCCGCCACGGGGACTAGCTCGTTCAAGAAGTGACTTAAACGGTCCCACAGTTGCTTTTCAGTAACCGTTCCTATGTTTCCAGTCTGTGCATCTGGATCGTAGGTCATGTTCCAGACCTGGCCATGAGGAATCGGGGGCTGCTGATCTTCCGGAAGTGCTTCGAACTCAACGGCGATTGCACCGCCGCGGGCACATGGCACCTCTCGGTGAGCCCATACTCCGGCAAGGCTAAAGTTATACCCCACTACAGGAATACCCACCTTGCCCATGCGACGAATAATTGTCTTTAGACCCTCTAGTTGCTGCTCCCGTTGCGGCCCGTCCAAGAGGACATCGTGCCAATGCGACGGGTCAAAATTCTCGATAGCCTCCAATTCGAGCCCTTCAGCATTGATGGCTCGCTTGAGGTCGGATAATTCTTCCTCAGACCAGAGGCGACCCTGATTTTGTGTGACTCCCCAGGTCCGAGTATTATCCGTTCCATGCAGCTTTCCCTCTGGGAAATAGTCAACCAAGTGGGCGACAATATGCGTGCAACCGGCTTGCTTCGCAAAACGAAAGTTTTGCGTAGTCAGCATTCGTCGGTAAAGCCCAAGGCCGAGTTTCATGAGTTAATTAATTCCGTCATAACGAATGGCATATCAAAATCCAATGCTCGCTCCACCATCGACGGGGAGCACCACGCCATTAACGAAGCTGGCTGCCTCGGAACAAAGAAAGGTCACTACGCTAGCAATTTCTTCGGGCTTGCCCAGGCGGTTAAGAGGTGTGCGCTGCAATACACGTTCTCGCCGGGCTGGATCCTGGTCGAACGCTTTCTTTGACATCTCCGTTTCGATCCAACCAGGGGCAATCGCGTTCACGCGGACTCCATGAACAGAACACTCCGATGCCAACGCCCTGACAAGCCCAATCTGGGCAGTCTTGGCTGCTGAGTAGGCCACGACCTGCGGGATGCCAAAAATTGCAGCCATCGAGGAGACGAAAACAATCGACCCCTGCTTTAACTTTGCCATGCGTCGAGCAGCACTGCGTGACAGCGCAAACGCGCCATTCACGTGGGTCTGGATGACGGCATCAAACTCCTCATCCGAGGTTTCTAGTGCTGGCTTTTTCAGATGTATCCCAGCGTTATTAATGAGAATTGTGGGGGTTCCAACTTTATCACTAATACGCTCAATTAGTTGGTCCGAGCCAGCCGTCTGCTTCACGTCGTAAACTTCACACGTCGCCTGGGATCCGATGGAGCGAGCGGCCTCTTGCAGTACACCCTCTCGACGGCCTAGGAGAACAACTCGTGCCCCTGCTTGACTCAAGCCGAGTGAAATCGCAAGTCCAATGCCTGTCCCGCCACCCGTGACTATTGCGATTTGATCTTCCAGCCATTGTTGTGAGCGATTCTGCGACTCCTGGCCCATGTTCACCCCTTCTAAGACTACCCTGACATGTCCCTATTCTGAACAACAGCTAGCGATCGGTCTCGCTTCGTGTTACGCCAGCGGACTTGATTGTAGGTGTTTCCCTCACAACCGAAATACCACTCAAGACTGGTTCTCCAGCTACTGGGACAAAATCCACAATGAGCCCCTTGCCCTCAGAAACTTCGACAACATGCTCCGTTACCAAAGCGGTTTGCTTATCTGCCTGCATAGCCAAGTCAAGATTCTCGACGACCGGTTCATTATTCACTTTGATATCGAATACCCTCGTTGCCGGGTCAGAATTCTCGTAGTCGTTCATCTTCAGCGTCACACGGTAACGACCATCCGGCAAGTCAAAGCGATACTGATTGATACCCACCAGAAAGGATTGGTAGAGTGGATCCTCATCCGTATTAAACACATCAACGCTCTTTCGTGACCCCTCGGCACTCAGTTCTCGGGGCTTGCCTGCGACGTGCCCCCAACCACCCGATTGATAGGATTGGTCCGGTATCCAAATGTGGTCCTTGTGATCTCGAAACTCGACGTGCGAGCCGACGTTCACATAGAGTGCATCAAATGGATCCCCTTCCTTTGCAAGGTTTGTGGGCATGCCCCTAGATTCGATTTCCATCTCATCACTGACAATCTTCTCATCGAATTTCGCTTGAGCTGCGATCTGATTGACTCCCTCCTGCAATGGCACTTTCCATGTTGCTGCGCAAACGTCATCGGGCTGTCTGCTACCCACACTCGTCCCATTCACAACAAGCTCAACAGAATCAGCGTTGCTGTAAACCTTAATTGCGTGCTCGAAAGGCGGCTCTGCGGAGTCGTTTGATTTAGGCGACGGATACGCAATTCGAATGGGCCAATCTCGGCTGGCGATGTGCAGGACCGGCTCGTCACTAAAGTTGGCCTGAAATAGATAATAGGTATCCTTAGGCGTACGATCAAAGTACATGAGGCCCTTCTGATTAATCCCCGGAATCGTGTCTTGATTGTAGGGGTTCCCGAAGTCGAACTGGTTCCACCAGGCCGCTCCCGATAGATATGGACGTTCCTTAATTTGACGCAGATGGCCTTCGGCAAACGCTTGTTGATAGCTGTTGGTGAAGTCCATCCGCTGAGGATCGATAGAGTTGAGCCGACGATCGCTGCCAGCACCATATTCACTAATGAATA
This sequence comes from Bythopirellula polymerisocia, assembly GCF_007860015.1. Lineage (GTDB taxonomy): Bacteria > Planctomycetota > Planctomycetia > Pirellulales > Lacipirellulaceae > Bythopirellula > Bythopirellula polymerisocia. Next base: position 416,483 of record NZ_SJPS01000003.1, on the reverse strand, counting down.
GTGGTCGTTCGGGACCTGCCTGATGTTGCCGATCCAGTTCACGTCCAAATGATGACAATCCTCCCCCATACCAGCCGAAATATCGGTTGAACGCCACGAGCTGAGGAATATCCAGCATGCTGAGTTTGTCATATTGGCGACTGTCATGGAACGCCATTGTGGAGACTCTGCCTGGATCAAGTTGGCGAATCCGGGCATCCAGGTCGTGGGCTAGTTTGGAAACTTTGGCTGAATACGCTTCGCTTGGCTCCGAGCGGGTCCCATCCCCATTGCGAAGAAATATCTCGTTCATGGATCCCCACACAATGATCGAAGGATGGTTGAAATGCTGCTTAATCATCTCTTCGAGCATATGCAGGGAATTTTGGCGGAAGGCATCAGACTCAGAAATTCGTGTCAGCACGGGTATCTCTTCCCACAACAGAAGCCCTAACTTATCCGCAGAGTCGAGCACGGCTGGTGCTTGAGGATAATGGCCAAGTCGCAGGAAATTTGCCCCCATCTGTTTGATGAGCTCCAGGTCTTCACGATGTTGCTCGTCAGTCAACGCGTTGCCAAACCCTTCACGATCTTGATGGCGATTCGTTCCCTTCAGGTACAGGTGTTCCCCATTGAGAATGAAACCTTGCTCCGGATCGAAATGGAACCACCGAATCCCGAAATCATTGGTCACCAAATCCCGAACGATTCCCTCCACCAGGACTTCCGTTTTGACTCGATAGAGAACCGCATTGTCTGGCGACCAGAGTTGTGGCGTTTCTTGTAAGCCAACTGTCGTTTCAAATTCCGAGCGACCCGTTTCAGGGATCGTCAACTCGGTGCGCGCTGATCCGACTTCCCGTCCCTCAGGCGAGAGGATAGTGTTGATTACCGTACAGTCGTGAGAAGAGGCATCTTGATTTTCGACCAATCCCCGAATGCGAACACAGGCTTCCTTACGTGTGACAAGAAGCGTGTCGATAAAGACTCCTGGAGAAGCAAAATCATTCACAGCGATATGCACAGGGTCCACTCTGAGCAGATGCACATTACGATAGATTCCCCCGTAGATGGTAAAGTTGATTTTCGCAATCGGCGGAACATCAGGATCCCAGCTATTATCTACGCGCACTGCAATGAGATTGCTGGCGCCAGGAGTAGGATTCAGCAGGCTCGTAATATCACATACAAATGCCGTGTACCCTCCCACATGATGAGTAGCAAGTTGTCCATTGACATACACTTCAGCTCGCTGGTTCACTCCCTCGAAGCGCAGATAAAGGTGTTCGTCACCTAGGTTTTCGGGGGTAACAAGATTCCTGCGATACCATGATGCATTTCTACGATAACCGGGATCTTCGTCGAATGAATCTTCTGTGTTCCATGTATGAGGCAATCTTAGAGGCAACCATTGTGAGTCATCTAAGTTCGGGTCTTGGCCTTCAATCGTACCGTCAAGCTCGAACCGCCAATCGGAGTTTAAGAGCGTCGTCTGCCGAGTTGGGTTGGAGATGTCGTCGGCACCGGTTTGCTCCGCCACCAAGGAATGTTGAGAAACCAAACCAACTAGTAGGAGCACGACGGTCAAGTATCTGCTAAACGATTGTGGCAGCCTAGTGAACATGATCCGCTTTCTGAATCTAATGAATTAAATCTAGGGAGCCATTCTTAGTTGTAAGAGACTAGGCCTCAACAAAGGCAACTAATTCAACGCCTCAAACTTGGCACCTCTACATTAAGAAATTTCAATCGATGTAACTATCCAGCAGCAAATAGCCAAGCGTCTAAGCACAAAACATCGGTTGTAATCAATCTTCTGGAGCATAGCAGTGGCTATACCGCTATACATAAGGGTGCAGACAGAGCATAATCCGACAGTTTTCTTGGTATTTTCCTAGAAATACCGATGGCAACTCCGAGGAAAGACTGCAGTGGACTTAATCTCCGGGTAGCTTGCCATTCTGTAGCGTTCAGGTGAAACTCATTTTAATGCATTCAACTAATGTTTTCGGATGAGAAAGTTATTTCCTGCTCCCTCAACTGCAGTAGTACTGCTAATTTGTTAAAAAGCCTTTTTCTAATCGCAATTCTTCAGAGGTGAACCAACTTCTCCATCACTCAGAGTATAGTGGCTGCTTGAAATACTTGTTCATCATAAAATCAAGTTCCTACAAGATCAGGCACTCTCACCCAAACAAGCTCCCCAGCCCCTCTTCCTCGACGGCCACATGCAAGTAAATACTGGTGATACTCACATTCGAGTGCCCAGCCGCGTCGCGAAGTTCAGCCAACGTCCGCCCACCAGCCAACGCGTGGCTTATAAAGGTGTGTCGTCCGTGGTGAATGGTGAGCGTCTTGAGCCGCTCCGGACCCAGCACCTTGCAGGCTGTGCGAAACCTTTTCCGGAGCGTATGTCTAGAGAACACCATTTTCTCGCGGTCGGTTCGCCATGAGCACACAAACAGATCACCCGGCTTCGCACCCCGTGCCAACCGGTCATCCCGCCAAGCGACGAGGTCGTCGAACGTCCCCCGATCCCACCACAACGGAACCATCCGCGGTCGCCCCCCCTTCGAAGCACTCGCCCGAATCCGCAAGTGGGGCCTGGGCATTTCCAACCGCACATCCCCCATCTGCAACTGGGCTATCTCAGAGGCCCGCAGGCCGCCACACGCGGCCAGGCGGAAGATGACTAGGTTCATACGGGTACTCTTGGAGCGTGCCGCCTTACGGCGCAATTCGGCCAACACGGCGGCCATCTCCCGCTTCATGAGAATCTTGGTCGCATCGGCTGCTCGGTTAGCATAGTTTGCCATCGTTTGCTCATCATCACTGTCAATTGGGGTAGTGGTCATAACTGACTACCTCCGTTGGTGCTCAAAAGCAAGCGAATGTGGACCCATTTCACGCATGTTGGGTCCAGTTTGGTAGATTTAGACCGCGATGATCCGCACATACTCGGGTTCTGGGTAGGAGATTTCATGGAACAATTGGCGTGCCAACCGCATTGCCATCTCCAAGGCATCGGGGCCATCGTCGTGGGATCCATTGGGGAAATCCCGCAGCTGTTCCACCAGAAGTTTGGCACCGGCAGAACCCCCTTTGAAACGGATCTGGTGTCGACTTAGATAGGGAGTGAGACGCCTAATCCAAACTAGCTTGTTGACCTGATTGTTGATCGTATAGATGGGCATCATGATCCCTCGCTCTTGGCCTCGTCGCAGGAGATCGTTGGCCAGGAGTTCCTGGAACTGGTTCACTTCTACGCCGAACCAATCGGGACGGAACTCCAATTGAATCTCCACCGCCGTCTCGGTAATAATTGTGGTATTACGCACCGCCAGATCGGCATCCACATAAAGAACCCCGTCGCTGACCATCAACATGACGAAGGCGGAGTAATCGCCGAACTTGGACTCGACCCCTTTACTGGGATCCAGGGCCACCACCTTGCAGTCCCAGGTGGCAGGCCATTCGTTAAACCAGATATCGGGACCAAAGAAGTCATCAGGCCACTCGGCACTTCCTTCCGCTTGGGGGTTCTGCTGGTACAACGACGACCAGTAGTAGTTGGTATGGGTCGCCTTCACCTGCTCGAGTCGTTCCTGCGTAAACACCTCAGGCCAGAGGGCTTCACCAGGTTTTCTACCGAGGATGTCGTGTTCTTCGGCCAGGGCTGGGAATTTTACGACCTTCCAGCGGTCACCCGTGTCCCGGGCTTGATGGAGAATCCTGCCGGTAAGATCGTCCCGGTGCCAACGGGTTTGAATGACGACCATCAGTGCCCCAGGACGGAGTCGAGTGGTGGCCACCGATTGCCACCACTGCCACTGTTTCTCGCGGAAGGTTGAACTACGTGCTTCTTCGTCGTTTTTGATCGGATCGTCCACGATCAACAGATGGGCACCCTTTCCCGTGATGGGTCCTCCCACTCCGGCGGCTGTCATGCCACCTTCGCGACCTTCGAGGTCCCATCGGTTGGCGGCACTGGATCGCCGGTTGACCCGCACCCCAAAGAGATGACCATGTTGCTCAAGGAGGTCCCGAGCCTTGCGTCCCCAGCTGGCAGCGAAGTCGGCCTCGTAGCTCGTCAGGATCACACGCCGATCGGGAAACTTCCCCAGATACCACGCAGGGAGGTAGTGACTACACAACATGCTCTTACCATGCTGAGGTGGCATCGAGACAACCAGGCCGTCGAGGTTTTCTTCAGCGGCCTGATCGATGGCATCAACGATCGCCTGGTCCAGGTAGGCGAGGTGCTTGGCCGGACTCCAGCGTCCCTGGCTTACTATCTGTGCAAAGGAGCCTGGGCTCAGGGTCGCCAGATAGTTCTCCATCACCCGGAGTTCCTCTTCGCTCGCGTAGGGCAGCAAGGATGGTAACGACGCGATCTCGTCTTTGTTCAGGATTGGCTCCATCAGTTTCTATCTCCATCCGTGAGGGGGCATCGAGGCCCAACAGGGCACGACGACTGGCAATACATTTATTTACCTGTTCCAGGAAACGGGGGTCCCCGTACTGATTCTTCACATGCCGACGGGTCTTGCGTTGGTGGGTCTCGTCCGTGGTAATTGCGGTCTGCGAGGGTTTCTTAGAACGTTCCCACGCCCCCCAGGCCTCGCGTTCGATGCGGTCGATCTTTTGAATCTCGACTTCGCGGGCCAGGTCGAAATCACGGACGGCGGACTCACGCCATTGCTTTTGGATACGTTGCAGATCGCTGCTGATAGTGGGTTGGCCAACTCCGACTTCATCGGCAATAGCACACTGCGTCCATCCCTGCAGGTAGAGATCGGCCACGTGCTCTCTGCGTTTGTTGATGGCTATCTTCACGCTACGCTTGACCGGCATTATCAGGACTCACTGGTATTGGATTGTAGGATGGCTTGCTTCCCCGAAAACTGCTGCCACCTCTCGACGATCACATCGCAGTACGGGGGATCAAGTTCCATCAGATACGCCTTACGACCTGTCTGTTCGCAGGCAATCAAGGTTGAGCCGGAACCACCGAACAGATCGAGCACGTTCTCACCAGGACGACTGGAATACTGGATCGCACGGACGGCCAGCTCGACCGGTTTCTCGGTCAGATGGACCATCGCATTAGGATTGATCTTCTTGACGTGCCAGAGGTCAGTCGCATTGTGGGGGCCGAAGTACTGGTGGGCCGCACCTTCACGCCAACCATAAAAACACCATTCGTGGGCACCCATGAAATCTTTGCGGGTTAGCACCGGGTGCTGCTTGTCCCAGATGATTGCTTGGCTGAAATAGAGACCTGTCGCCTCGAGGACTGGGGGATAGTTGCCACAGTTGGCATAGCCGCCCCAGATGTAGAACCCACGGCCTGGGTCAAGCACTCGGGCAATGTTGCCGAACCAGGCTTCGAGCAAGATGTCGAACTCCACGTCGCTCATAAAATCATTCATCAACGGCCGATCCTTCGCCCGCATCTTTTTCTGCGTGGGTTTGGACTTCTCGGGGTGCCGGGCCAGGTCGAACTTTTGGTGATGGCTGGAGTTTCCCGCGGCGATGGCATTGTTGCTCCTGGGTTCCACCTTCACGTTGTACGGCGGATCGGTATTCACAAGTTGGATCGTGGCACCATCGAGCAATCTATCGACGTCACTTGGAAGGCTGCTGTCCCCGCAGAGGAGACGATGCTCGCCGAGAATCCACAGGTCTCCTGGTTGGGTGGTCGCCTCATCAGGTGGTGCTGGGATTTCATCAGGGTCGCAGAGTCCGTCGGCTGCTTCGTCACCCAAAATCTTGGAGAGTTCGTCCGGTGAGAAACCCAACACATCAAGATCGAAGTCGGCGTTCTGTAACTCCAACAACTCCGACGGCAGCAAGTCAAGATCCCAGTCAGCAATGGTGGCCGTCTGGTTGTCCGCCAGACGATATGCCTTCGCCTGCTCAGGGGTGAGGTCGTTTGCCACATGAACGGGGACCATCTTAAGGCCGAGGAGCTGGGCTGCCTTGAATCTCGTATGACCCACGACAATGATGTTGTCGCCGTCGACGACGATCGGTTGGCGGAAGCCGAACTCGCGGATGCTCTTGGCCACAGCGGCGACGGCGAGGTCGTTCACGCGGAAATTTTTGGAGTAGGGGTGGATATCGGCCAGACGGCAGAGTTCAATTTTCATGGGTTAATCTTTTTTCTTTTTGCCATACCAAATGGGAAAACAGATGAATTCATCGCACAGTGCACAGTCCCGCCTTAGGGACTGGCCGTCGTGAATAGGGGTATCTCATACTTGCTTGTGTGAGCATGGGGGACTTAGATCATTCCCATCTTCAAAGAGTGTGGAGTTCGGATTCCTCATCAAGGTGTCCTGAATCGCACTCCGCAATTCAGTGTCGACTGTTTTGTTTTTGGCTAAGAGCCACTCCAGGTAGTCATGCGGGACTTGCGAGAGCGGTTTGCCTTTGTGCTTTCCGAATGGCATCTTAGGCTCCCACGATGCCCTCAGTTCCTCGCAGAGTGGGTGGTGATGTAGCCGTCCGCCACACGATGGACAAGGAGGAGGATATTCACGGGGGCCACAGAGATACTCACGGTCTTCGTCAGTGATTTGCGACCAGTGGAATTCGTTGTCCACGTCAGATTCGTCCGGGAATCGGGGGAAGGATTCGCCCTCTATCGAGGGTTCAAGTTCCGTTTGAGATTCCTTTCCATACCCCGTAGGTCCTTTGTATTCCCAGCAGGCCGACGCCTGCCGACAGCCCTCCAATAGATCGGGTGGGAACTTTCCTTCAGCTTCGACCCGGTCGAGGGTGGCGTGCCACAGAACTGCCGCTGAGACATCCTCCGCTTGCAGAATGCCCAGCAGCAGGGGTGTATGCTCCCTGATACGTTCCAGCAGCTCGGGGGTTATGGATGACTTGGGAGAAAACTTCAACTCATCATCTTCTACGGTCAGTTCTATCCCCAGATCCCTGAGATCTAGCATTAGTTGGGTTACATTCATGTTTGCGCCCTATGACACTTCATAAAGATCTGGATCCACAGCTTCCGCGAAGAGCCGGTTGACCGGGTCCTCTGGAAACACAAAATGCCCTGTCGCCGGTGACAAAACCTCCTCCTGCTCGGAGATTTTGATAGTTGTGTCACCGGCACCAGTGTCGGCAAGCACAAATTCCTGTGTCGGAGCACCCCCCTTGGGACCCGAAGCCTGCATTTCCCAACGCCCATACTTCATGCGAACTAGCTCCTCCAAAGTTGCCTCAGCCACTCCGGCCTCACGGTAGCGGCGGGAACTACGCGCGAGTTCGCGAGGAGTTACGGAACCACCTCGGCGACGAATTAGATCGAGCAATTCTCGTGTATCGCGCTGCTCATCCGATTCGCTGAGTACGGCGTACATCCTGAGGGACTCAGCTCCAAACCAGTCTGAGAGCTCAATGGCCGAGTCCATGGCCTGCGCATCAATCTGGTTCTCTCCACTGGCGTCGCCAGCCGCCCAGTCGCAGAGCTGGAAGATCAACGCGAAGCGGGCCGTATAGGCCTCTAGCTTGCTCCACGCAGAAGTGGAATCGTCATCTAGACCAGTCATTTCTTGCCGATGACGGTTGTAATACTCGACCCATAAAGTCTTTGCTTCGGGGGTGAGCTGCATCCTCACGGGGATGGGATGTTCATCTTCATCAAAATCTGCCTCCAAACTGGCAAGTTGGGCAAAGACTTCTTGCAACAATAATTCAACGTTGCTGTCGATGACTCTCTCTGACCATTTAATAGGATTCGTTTCCGGCATAGCCAGAAGCAGTCGGGCACAGAGGCCATCTTGCATGTGCTCCCGGCCGATGGCGGTTCGCAAGATGCCCGGTTGAATCCCGCCAACAATATTGGCCGAAGCCCGCGGGACATGTACTGTCTTAATAGCGCCGGTCTTGCGGTCGATGGTAACGGGTTGTGCCGACCAGAACGCCAGCCAGTGACCTAAGTCAGAACCTTTTCCACCCTTGTATTCAGCGATTCCATTGACCCAGCCTGCAAGTTCGTCTCGGACCACAAGTACCCCATCAGGCTGGACTGCCAGCAGATTGACCAGGGCTTCAATTGTGGAATCTGAGGTGATGTATCGTCGGCAGACGGGCTCCTTTGGTTTTTCGGGTGGATCATCATGGCCTTTTTTATCTGTTTTCCATTTGGCATAGTCTTTGTCATAATTGGCAGCCGCGACCTTGTGCTGTTCGAGGAGTACCGCATGCGTTTCAAACGCGGCCTTTTGGATTTCCTTCAGATACCTAGTCGCTAGGTTGAGGGCAGGGGATTTTGCGCTGCCGCTCTTACCGATGATCACCGCCCAGATAATTGCGGGTTCCGTCCAGGTCGCCTTGAGTTCGATGACTCGCCTGTTCCCTATGATTTCCGCCAAGCAACCCAAGAGCGGTAAGGCAATAAAAGAAGGATCGCAGCCAATGGCCTCAGCGGCAGCTTCGACAAAGTGTCGGATGCAGCGAGGCAGGGCTTGCACCGGAAATGGCACCGCCCGAGGGATAATGTTTAACCCAGGTGGTGACAAAACCTCACGAGAGCCGTGGTTTGAGGAGGTTTTGTCACCGCTCGGCTTGTTTTGAGGTCTTGGATCAAACTTATTCCTGAGGTCATGCCAGTTCCAGGAGCATGAATTATGGTGACAGCTGGCTGCGAGAGCGCCATTTGGAAACTGGATCAGGAACGATCCATCACCCCCATGGTCGCACATAGGTGAGGTTTGAAATTTCCAGCACCTGCCACCTTGGTAGTCATGAGGATCGGATACATCCAGTTGATGCTTCTGGATGAACTCGTCGATGTCAAAGCTGGTTTGAGTAGGACGATTGGGAGAGGGTGATGATGCAGGTAAGGCAGCGGATTCAAGCTGACGCAGTGAAACCTCAACCAGAGTCCCTGGCGCGGACAGAATTTTCGACATGCGATGGGGACGAAAGGGGATATTGTCTCCCTTGCACGCCAGCGTGCCATACAGCTTCCAGATTCGAGCAGGGTTGGCTACTTTGACATCGACCTTAACTATGTCATCGTCAAACAGCTCAGCCAAGGCAGCCAGCACCCGCTGCACTAAACCCTCATCTCCCCTTGGCAGATCGATGAGATAAAGTAAGTGCCCGCCATTTCCTGAATCAGCTACGATTGGTTCCGGCCATCCCCTTTTGCTTAAGTAGCCATAGATCCTTCTTGCGCGAGCCAGCGCAGCTTCGTGCTCCTCATCTGATGCCGAGATCCCTGCGGGTCGTACAGCATCGCAGTCGATGAGTAGCCAACGACGCCTCTTGATGTCGTTGTCAGAAGTCGATTGCCCCTTAGGTGTCCGGATAATACGATTGCACGCCCTGGCTAGTAGGCTCTCATCAACAGGATTTGGAATGATATAGATGCCAGTTGCAGAACGGATGCAACCTAGCGATTCAATGAGTTTCTCACGGTCGTCAAAATAGCCGGAGTAGGTCCCAGTCCATCGATCCTTGGAGGTGGTCCCGTTCAGTATTCTCACTTCCGTCACTTGGTCAGGTAGTAGAAGTAAATCGAGCGCGCGGCGAATCTCCGCGACATCGAACAGAGGGGAATTACCGGTTGGAGGGACCATTTCTACAGATCCTCCTTGGCAAGATCTTCGTCGACATTCTCCAGCAGAATCTGGGACTCGCCGACAGCCGCGGTCGTGGCATTGAAGAACCGTCGGACGGCACTCACCGAGGTGAGACGCTTGGAACCCGCCTTCACGAACTCCAGGCGGATTCGTTTGCCATTGGGAAGCCGGATGCCATAGTGGGTCCAGCGGAAGAAGGTGCTGTAGTGAGGCCGTTCGCCGGAGACCTTTTCGACGGCGATAGGGCCAGCCAAGAGCTTCTCATGTTTCGCAGCCATTTCTAACCTCTGCAATCGGACAATGGTGTTTGCCAATGATTGCGGAGTTTAGCCGGTACTCACACTTCAGAAAGAAAATGGAAACTCGAAGCAGGGAAGAACGCCTAGGAAAGGCCTGGGAAAAATTTTAAACGGAAACTTCAAGGAAACTACCGCTTGTTTCTTTTTAGATTCCAAGTCACCAGACTAGCGGGGTCGATTCGCCTATCGCGGCCTTTCTTACCATTGGATTTCAAGGCCCCACTGTTCGCGGCTTTGGAGATAACGGACGCCGAGACGAACTGATCTTCGGCAGCTTGCGAGACTGTTGGCCATCCGGATTCGTCGACTGGCATTGTCGCCCTCGCCAACTCCGAACGCACGTCGGCCAAGAGCGTTTCCACGTCTACGTCCAAGACGCTACATTTCTGGATGGCCTCAGAATCCCAGGAGCGCACTGGTAATATTGCAGGCAAGTCAAGTAGAAGGTCTGCTTTAGCCTCATTGTCAATCGGGGCATCGTAGACGATGGAGATATATAAGTCTTTGAGCAAATCACTTACTGCCCTCAAAGCCACCTCATGCCACGAGACACCGGAGTAGGTCAAATACTGGCGGCTCTGATCGGAAGCTGTGGCGAAGGCACTATCCCCGTCTAGTAGTTTCCGTGCGAGACTTAACTGACTAACCAATTCAACCAGGGTCTTGTCGGTATTGTCCTTGATGGCATTTTCATCGACACCTAAACCTACCGCCTTGATTGATGCTTGGAGCCTACGAAACAGCTTAAGAGTATTCTGTACAGCTTTGGAGATTTCATTGATACTTGCCATTCGATCATCCCGATGTCACCCGACCGACCGGCAGTGTATGCTGGTCGACTATGACCATTGTTTCCAGAAAGCGTATTGCCTAACCCACTTCCCTCGCCACTCTCACAGCCAACTCGTAATCCTTCTCCGCATAGATCTGCGTGACGTTCGCCGCCGAGTGCCCCAGCACCACCTGGGCCGCCTCCAATCCAAACTTCCTACGAATCTCCGTCGCCGCGGAATGCCTCAGTCGATTCGGTGCCCAGCGATGTTCGGACCTCCACTCTTGGCGTTCTTGAGCAGTCAATTCTACCGAACGTTTAGGATGGGGAAACGCCTTATCACACGCCCGCTGAATCGCACGTCTGTAGCTGGCCGTGTTGTATTTCTCACCGGCAGTCCGCTTGGGCAGTGTGATGATGCTGGTGCCGGGGCGATTGCCATAACGAAGCGGGGTCTTGCGGTTGGCATGTCGTTCGGCCTTCCGCTGCCGCTCCGAATCACAGGGACGGAAACAATAGTCGTCCGGATTCCGATCCAGATACTTTTGTAGAATCTCCTGGCATTTAGGTCCCAAGGGGATCAGCCGTTCCTTATCGGCATGTTCCGTCTTGTGCCACTGGGGAACGTAGATCCAAACTTCAGCCGAGCGATCAATGTCGCAGGGACGCAGGATACAAACCTCCGCAGGACGCATGCCTGCCAGCCTTTGGAGCCTGACCATGTCGGCGACGACCTCCGTCAGGAAGGGCAGGGTGGCGTCAACGACGTCGTCGGGGACAGGCAGTATCTTCTCCGTCTCCCGTGCACCACTTCTTCCCTTGCGTAGACCTGGCACAGCGGTAAGTGCTTGGAACACCGCCGGTGGGATGAGTTCTTCTGCCACCCCCCACTTGAACATTCGCTTGATACGGCCGGTAGTGTCGTTGATATACTTGCGAGATAGATCCTCTTGGATCATCGAATCACGAAAGGTCTTAAATGCCTTGGGGCCGAACTTGACTGCCTCGGTACTCCCATACATTTTGCGAAGTCGCTTGAGGGCTATCCGCAGGGCAACGATCTCCTCGGTCTGCTTGCCGTTCCGTACATAGTAGGTCTTGGCAAACTTGAAGTATTTGAGAATCAGTCGATCAATGCGGAGAGAGGGCAGGGGGGTGTCGTCGAGTTCCTGCTGAGAAAGATAGGCGGCGATCTTACGCCGATACGCTTCATGGCTTTCCGGGGAATCGAACTTCCCGAGATAGAAATGGCGACCGTTGATCTCAACGATGGCCTGGCCACTGGCCTTGTGATTCCGATACGTGGGTACGCGCTTGTGCATTCGTTGGCTCCTTATTGCAAACTCTCCGAGTACGACTACTCGAAGTTTCGCGAATTAGGTGCCGCACTCGCGAACGTCGCGAGGTATCACAAAGCTTTGATTCGGCTATAGTTACGTCAAATGGGCGACACAAGATTCGAACTTGTGACCTCTACGGTGTGAATCTAGCCTAGTGCAATGGCACTATCAACGTTTTCCTCTGTATCTATAGTACTTTAGTCACTTCTCAGGTGCTTTGCAATCCCTTGCACGCCATTGCATTGATTCTCGAAGATTACGGGTATCACAGAGATCGGCAAATTGGCAAGCGGGTATTTATCCGTTTAGCAAAGAAGCAGGGCAGGGCGATTGCATTACTCGCCTCCGATCCTGTCGTCGTCCTGCTGTGGGTGTATCGGCTCCCCGCTGATGGCTATCAACTGCGAATCGTGCCGGGTTCGGACTCGCGCCGGGCTACCGCTGGAGACTCGGGGTGATCACGAACGACGATGAACAGGCGGAAGAATTCGCAGGACGATTTCTGTCAGATTTTGAATCCGGTGCCCGGGCTCCAGGTACCATCGGTATAGCGTACTGGTTCACCTGCTCCCATTCAGAGGGTTTTCTAGTTCGCCGGACAGTGCGTAAACGGCCGCCGTGGGCAATAGCCTTGATAATTCGTGTATGTCGAGGATGGAGGCTGGTAGAATAGGTAACCTGTCTGGGATCTGACGTTTCGGGTGTTAATTTGCAGAAAATAGCGAGAATAAACTTCCAGATTTGAATTCCCCTTCCGAACTCTGATCGGCCGAACTAGTATAATATAGGTGAGGAACCTCTGGATATCCAACTAGATGTGGGCCTACTTAAGTAGGAGGGCTTCAAATATGACCGACATGATGCGAATAAACAAAGCAACTGATGCCACTTCAGATTGCCTGCCTCGGCAAGAACCAATCAAGCTGCAAGATCTGTACAAAGCTGTTACGGCTAGCCTTGGAGATATTCGCTTGGGAGATTTCCGGGCGGCAGTGTTGCGTCTAGTTGATAGCGGAGAGGCCCAATATCAGGGAACCGAGACAATTATCAGGCTTCGCCCAGCTAAGGTCTCTTCTGCACTCTAAAAAGACTCTGCAAGCGCCTTGGCTGAATACGACGATCGTATCTGGGAGACTGGCAGCGACCAACGCGATGCATTCGCGCGTGACCGCGATCGAATTCTCTACACGGAAGAGTTTCGGAGATTGGCAGGGGTTACTCAAGTAGTGACGCCCACTGAGGGCCAAATCTTCCATAATCGCCTGACCCATAGCCTTGAGGTCGCCCAGATCGCGCGGAGGTTAGCAGAGCGGCTTCGCGATGACTTTCAGGAGGAATCTAGGTGCCATGACAACGTCAACCCTGATGTCGCAGAAGCCGCAGCACTGGCACACGATCTCGGCCATCCGCCTTTTGGTCATGTCGCGGAGAAGGAACTCGACACCCTGTTGGTCCGCCAGAAGATCGAAGGTATCGAAGGCTATGAAGGCAACGCCCAATCATTTCGAATAGCAACAAAACTGGCTGTCAGGTTTGACTTGAACCGCAGGAACACGAGCCTTCAAGAATTCCAGAACCGCAAGCCAGACGAATTTGGTTTGAACCTTACGAGGGGCACGCTGAACGCCATCCTAAAGTATCCCTGGCCAAGAAAAAACCAAGAGAGTTCTGAGAAGTGGGGTGTATATGAAAGTGAACAACTTGAATTCGATTGGGTGCGTAAAAAGAAACCCGAAGGCAAGCATCAAGCTGTTGAGGCTGCCATAATGGACTGGGCAGATGACATAGCTTACTCAGTTCATGACGTGGAAGATTTTTACCGCGCCGGGCTGATTCCGCTACATACACTTGCTCAGCACAAAGAAGAGCGAGATTCCTTCTTAGATGCCGTATTCAAAAGACACGAAGCGAAGGGTGGGCCAATTCAGAGTTCTGAATATGAGAACCTCACAAAAGCCTTTGATGAGTTTTTTAGCCCCTATCGGGGAGTACCGATTACCCAGCCTTATAACGGATCGAGCGCACAACGAATGAGCTTGAATATGTTTAAGGCACAAAAAATCGGAGAATTTGTTAAGGCTACCAAACTTACGGAGGATCCATCGGAACCGGTATTTATTGATCCTGGTTTACGCAATCAAGTCACGATTACGAAAGAGCTAGTTTGGCAGTATGTAATCTTGAATCCTGCCTTAGCGACACAGCAACACGGGTATAAGCTTATCGTTCGCTCCCTGTTTGAAGAGTATCTGCAAGCTTCAGAGAGCGGCGGATCTGACTTGAGAATAATACCTGCAAGATTTCGAAGCGTTATCGAATATTGGAATGAAGTTAACGATTCACAGATGCCGAGACATCGACTAGTTCGCACCGTGGCCGATGCTGTGGCTAGTCTCACCGACAATGAGGCAATTATTGCTTTCAAAAGGCTACGCGGTATATCTTCAGGCTCAGTTCTTGATCTCCTTCCATAGCCACCACAATGTGCTGATTCTACTTGTGCCGATGTATGGATCTTGGGACACAAGATAGTGTTAGAATGCATCCGCGGGGCTTGTATGCGCATATCTGTATATTTAGGGCTATCGCAGGAGGCACCAAATATCATCGCTACCAGGTAAATCAATGCACTAGAGCATCTAGGCTTCCAGGTCGGAACTGTGGACATTGGCAGCACAACGTGTTTTAAGAAGTGGATCTGCTATAGACGCACAGAGGATCGAAACCGGGGGGATACTTTGGGGCAACTGAAGAAAAGGTAGTTGTCAAGGCTGTGGAGGGCGCAGAGAAGTTCTATTACTGGATTCTTGTTTTCTGATAGTTGCCAATCCATAATAGCACTATGACTCCCAATGACTTCGTTATAGCAGGTTGGTCCATCGGCCTGCCTCTGTTCTTTGCAGGCATCTTACTCAACTGGCGACAGTCTGGGAATTTCTGGGCACTGCCACTTGACTACTCCCGGTCAGCCTTTGCGCTTTGTTTTGGCGGGCTTGCTGTGATTGCACAGGGCTCTT
Organism: Bythopirellula polymerisocia; assembly: GCF_007860015.1. Taxonomy (GTDB): domain Bacteria; phylum Planctomycetota; class Planctomycetia; order Pirellulales; family Lacipirellulaceae; genus Bythopirellula; species Bythopirellula polymerisocia. Next base: position 401,474 of record NZ_SJPS01000003.1, on the reverse strand, counting down.
ATTGTCGCGGATATTCTATTGAGTCAGCAACGCCCCATCGGGAGCCGGGCGAACTTCCATTACAGGATTGTCTCCAGCAAGCCAAGTCTCACAGTCAGTTTCGGAGAGCAACACGACCGGCATACGATGATGTCCAACGTCTCGCACTTCGGCATTTGGCGTAGTGGTAACAATCGTACAGGTTTCGATTGTCTCGTCGTCACCTTGCCAGTGTTCCCACAACCCAGCAAAGACAAACGGCTCATTGTCCGCTAGGTGGAAGTAGTGGCCCTTCTCCATGAACTCAGTGGCAGGAATTAGGCAGCGACGACTCTTGAATGCTGCTCGGAAAGTTGGTTTCGTGTCGACTGTCTCCCCCCTCGCATTGAAGCATTTGCGTTGAAAGGCTTTGCGAGAAGTTTGCTTGCCTGACGGCTTCCACCAAAACGGCAACAGGCCCCACTCCATCGGCACCATCTCACGCTCGCCTGAATCGTCCAAGCGAATCACGGGAACCTGGCTGAGTGGGTAAAAGTCGCCAAAGGGCAACGGGAGTTGATCGTCGGCAATGGTGGCCTTGAACTGCTTGGCGAGTTGGCGGGCTTCGTTCAAGAGGCGGAAGTGATGGCACATGAACGAAACTCAGTTCCCGTCGACAGGAGTGCATGCTCTAGCCACATGATACTATTGACCTGCTGGTTCTGCACCGAGGCCAATGGGGACAAATTTCAGATATTTTAACTAATTGGAGTATTCAATCGACATGATCTGCTTGCTTTTGATTTTTGGTTCACCCATACTGAAGCCCGTCACATCCACCGTCGATCGCCTTTCAGGCGGCCCTTGTTGAGCTACCCGTTCGTCGATGTATCTGACGCAGGATAGATGGTTCAGAGATCTCTTCCGGCGTAGTTGCTCTTGTTACATGAAGTCGTGGCAGACTACGTCAATTGGCTCAATTCACAATAGCTTCAAGAAAATAGAACTTTATGATCGCCAACAGCCGAATTCATTATGCCGTGATATGTGCCATGATGATTACTGGAGCAGACGCATCCGCAGTCCTCGTGACATACGATGGTGGGACACCCAGTCGGCCGGTGTCAGTCTCCGGCATTGCCATCAACACCCAGATTTATGACGTTACTTTTACCTTTAATAACAATGGTGCGCTGTCTCCGTTAAGGGTGGGTGATTTACCCGATGCCGATATCCCAGCGGCGAGGTTGGCATTGAATTCGTTGCTTAACACACAAGTCGTGGACTCATCACAAACGGTGATAATATTTCAACCGAACGTGGACAGTGAGGCACCAGAAGCTGGGGTGAAGTTTCAGACAAATGGGTGGCTGAACGCTGACAATCGCCTATTGCCGTTATGGACTAATCATACCGAGACTGCGGGGGAGTTTTTAGGGACGGTCTTTGACGCACCTGGCACCGGCTTCGCCCAATTCACTGCCGTGCCGGAACCTAGTGCATTTTTATGCTTGGGTTTGGTTGGTATGGGGCTACTTGGGTTTAAGAAGCTGAAGCAAAACCGTGTAACGAAGTGACGCGCTGTTCTAGGCCGTTTCTCACACAATCAGCCTCCGCAGATCCCGCAAGGCTTGCCCTCGTTGGGTCCGCAATGCCTGCCGTTTTTTGTGTTCTTGAAGTTCGTACAGCTTGGATTGTGCCGGACGTTCGTATTGGTATTGAGCCAATAGCCGGTAGCAGGTGAAGTTGAGACTTCTATCTTGGCGTTTACCTTGCTGGTCGGCTCAGCTGCCAGCGGGCTTCGATCCTCTACCTCAGAATCATACGCTGGCTTAGAGGTCTGGTTTTTGGCAATATGCTCTTGATTGCCCCCGAGCATGGCACCCAACCGCAACCCCGCAGCAACGACCCTAGCTCTAGCATGTTCTCCCGCCTGCTTGTAGTAAGATTCTGGAAGTACAATCGGCGGTATATCTTCAGTTCCTAGTATCGCTTTCAGGATTGCATCGTCGTAGGCAAACTCTACTGCAAGCTTGTGGCTCTCTTCAATCCAATCTGAGATATTTCCGGTCGTATCGACGTCCCAGAATTCAGGCTGAGCCTTTAGTTGATACGCCTTCAACCGCACGTTGTTCAATGCGTGAGATCGACCGATGAAATTATCCCAGACGGAATGAAGGTTTTGCCCCTTCGCAAGCTTGAGAGAGTTTCCTCCCCGGTCGCCTTTTGGGAATCGCTCCGAAAACAACGCTGTTGAGTGCATCGGCTGGTGAGCATCCCCAACCAGGTGCAAGAGCCACGAATAGGCAAGGGCCTTTTCTTGTGGCGGTGCATCGCTGTTGACCACGCTTTCACAGAAGTTAGTGGCCTGCATGACGTTCCAGGAAATTGACTTGGATTCCTTGGGATTAGTCGCAAGATTTGTTTTGCCATCGCCTATCGGAAAGTTCACATAATGCCAGATGGGCTTATCGAACTTGTCGCGATCAGGCCCACGAATGCCTCGGGCAATATCTGGCCATGTTGCCGCATGAAGAAAAATCTCTTGATCGGTTTCCAGATCTCTAAAGTCTTCAGCGTAGCGGGGGTGGCGCTTTAGGGTATCGGCAATCTTGGATTGCTTTTCAGGGGAGAGTGTTTCCCACGCTATTTCGGCAATGACTTTGTGGCCGAGAGCGTTCCAGGCAAACGCGGGTAAGTGAGCGGATGCAATAACGACAAGGCACAGTAAGGAAGTTCGCATTGCCATATCTTTAGACGTAAGTCTCAAAGTTACTGGCCGGCATAATCGCTCCCCAACTCCGCTACAATTTCGTCTATATAGCGCTGATGGAGGGACATGAGCTCACTAATTATCGAATCCTTGAACTGCTGTGGCCAATCCTTCGCTGCAACCTCCCGCAACCTTACAGTAGTTTGATCCGTGAGGTCGAGAATCGCCTTCTCACGAGTGTCTTTGTTCCGCATTCCAAGTTGCGCTAATACTTCCAGATATTTTGAATCCAGTTCTTTTAGAAATTGACTAGCTGTAACATCTGCTCGCGATTTCTCGACTTGTGCGGCCCTTGAAAGCGTATGCTTTAAAACATCTATCTGACTGCCATAGTGAGTTTGGAGCGCCTCGAGTGCAGACTTACGCTTAATCTGATTTGCTTTGAACTGCGAAAGTAAGCCGTCTGGCACAGAAAGTTCCGGGACCTGCATGCTAATCGAGCCCTTCGATTCCGCAAGTGCCGATTGTCGATTAGCGGTAGGTATTAAAGCATCCCGCGGTTCTGAATCCTTTTTCCGAATCTGTTCGTCAATGAAACTCCAGTCTGTGTTGCTACGATCTTCCATCTGTGATTACACCTTTCTACCTTTTGGTTATAGAATTTATCTCGCGGATCCCCACTCGTCGATCGTCGATTCAATAATTTCAGTTTGCGACTGATCGCAGAGATCAGTCATTGAATTTGCGAGAATTTGGCCGTCGTTGACAATATTGTCCAAGTCTCGCATTGCTCTCCTTAACAATGCAGCTTGAGACTCAGCGTCAAGTTCGTTTTGTGCCCGTAACCTATCAGTGACAAATTGCTTTATAGTCGCGACCCGCCACGCCTTTATCTGTCTCAATATTTGGATCTGTCGAATTTGATGGTTCGATTGCGAGATCAGGTCAAGAGTTGGAAAGGCTCGCGAGAGTCTGAAGGCTGGAATTAACAGTGAGGCTGGAAACTCGGAAATCTCTTGCTTCCAGCGACAGTAAAAGATAGCCGAATACTGCCCAGCGAGGCCTACGATTATGCCCACCGCCAAGCTGTTAATGGCTAGCGGATAGTATAGCCACCAAACTGTTGCGTTAGCCAAATCCTTATTGGCTTTTTCTTCGCCGTGCTCCCATGCAGAACGAAGTTCGCTTTCGTTTGGCTTATTCCAACCATCGCGATAAGCGGCAGAGAAATTTGAGTCGTAGGCAGACTCCCAGATTTTGTTGTGGGTGGACGTGCAGCCTGTTGCGGCAGCAATGAGCATAGCAAAGCAAACGATCCAAGGGTATTGATACTTCGCCATCATTGCTACTCATTTATTCGAAGCTTAACGACCCGGCTACTTTTCGGCAGAAGTATAAGATCGATGTCCGCAAGAATTCCGAATCGCCTGAGCGCGTAGAATAAAGAGAATTGGCCAAAGAAACCGATTGCGAACGCAGTTAAAGCAATTGCTAGACAGTAGTGAGGCATAAGAACGTAATCCCTCGATGCTTTCACTTTGGCAACGGCGTTCCAATAACCTTCGTCTTCTGCGTCCTCGAGTCGCGCCACAACGCCAGCCTTGGTACCGTCTTTGACTCCCGCGACGGAACCATTCTCATGTGCCCCGAGTATCCCAGCCTCATTCTGGTAGTTTGCACCGCCATTCCTGCTGCTTAAAACTGAAACTAAGAAGAAAAAACCAAGTACACATACTACTGTACATCCCACAGCATCCTGTTCTCTTGATACTTTACCCATTGCGGAATACGCCAAAGAACAATGCTGAATAAAACTACAGGGTAAACTGGCAGATTAATGAAAACAAGCAGTCTAAGTCGATGAATGTCGAAGAGCTGAATTTTTGCCTGAGTTATCTGCAGAAAACCGCTAAGCTGTCGACATGGTGTCCGAACCCGGCAACCATTATTAACAATGAGCTAGAATACTTCCATGCCTGACGAATTATCACTCAGCTGGCTGGTGTAGCTATTGATTCCCGCGGCGATCTTAGCTATCCCGATGAACCGGTACGGGCAACGGGTTTGCCACTTGTCGCGGGGATTCTTCGAGGGGACAGAATCTCGGGCGGTTGCTATGGCGATCGAAGGGGCGGGGGAAGTTGGGTGGTAAAGGTTTCGCTTGAGAATCGTTCTAGGGCCACAACGTAGGTGGCCTGGGCGTGAATCTCAAACATTGAGTACAAGGAGTGGACTTCTTGGTAGTGAGACAATGGTAGACGTTTTATTAGGAAACATCTTGCTTGCTCTCAGCGATTATTTGTTTAACCTCCTGTAGAGTGATGCTCCTTGGCAATCCGAACTCCTCGGGCTGTTGAAGCACCCACTCCGCTCCGATGGGAATTGTCCCCTGGAGAGTGCCCTTAACCGAATCCATATCTTCTGCATCTATGCGGTAGCCTAATACCAAATCTGTTCCTGGTGGATAGTCCGTGATGTGGAAGCCAAGCCCCTCAAACCAAATACTGTGATCGGGGAGGAGACCCAGATTCATTGGCCCAAGCGGATCAATGCTGGCAACGCGGCCACCGACTTCTTCGAAGAAGTCTTCTTCGGATTCGTAGAATCCGAACGCGTCTGGCAGTTCGGTGGGCTCTACAGTCATTAGCTCTGGAATCACTAGTCTGCTTACACCTGATGTTGTGGTTATCTTTGGTTTAGACTCCTGCTTCTTTGGAGACTCTGCTGAAATGTTATCCTGCAGTCTGATTGAGACCGTAATGTTCCGCGCCGAAGCTTGTCCTACATTTTTCAGACGGAACCTCAGTTTAAAATCTACGCCGACATTTACCATCAGATAGTTTGATATCCGCAACTCTAGTTTTCGGGCCTTTACGCTACGGAACCGATACTCCATCTCCTTGTAGAGTTCGTCTCTCCATTTGGTAACCTCACTTTCCTTAAGTCCCTTTGCTTGCTTTGTCTTCCCATCATACTCATCGTGATGATCAAAGCAGAGAAACGCTAAGTTTTCGAAGGAACTGTTTGATGGATCCTGATCTAGATGTGCTATCTGTCCCTTGACGACCTCATCGATTCCTTCGAGCCAAAAGCAGAGGCAGCACCTTCTACGGCTTTGAAGCAGTACTTCTTTTTCCGTGTCGTCGGGAATTCTTTTTCGTGTCGTCATTACGGGTTATAGCTTTCTGAATGGAAATGCTTAAGAAGGGAATGATCCAGATTGATCTTGTGTCAACGCGGTGAAGGATTGTGACTTTGTAAAAAAGGCTAGGCAATACCTCAGTTTAAAAACGATAATCATCCTCTCTGAATACCGACGATTCGTCGGCAAAAACTACCAATCTTGACTCCAGCTACGACGATGTCGCAGATTAACCCATCAGCAATAGTTGCCTTGAACTGCTTGGCGAGGTTCGTTCAATAATCGTAAGTGGTAGCACATTATTCAACCACCAACTTTTTGATAAGCCATTTCGATCAAATCCTTTACCTTCTCGAAATCATCCACTGACCGAATTGATAGTTCTAAATCGCCGGTACCAAAATGCCCGATCGCAGACACGTTACGGGATAAGCCGGGTGGAGCATTCACCTCCTCCGGGTCAAGTTTGACAAAAACCAGAATTCGCTGTTTTTGGATCTCCATGCATGCGATATTTTGAGAAATCTTGTAGGCTACATAAAACTTTTTCGGCGACTCTTCTATGGAGGGATCAAGGGCCAGAATATATTCTCGCACCACCTCTACAAGTGACTTGATGTTTTCGGGTTTTCCTTCAACCAAGCTGTCCACCGTGTACGATCCAGTGGCCCTGGTTATCGCCGCTTTCTTCCCAGCGGCTACCATCTTCGGGTCCTTTTCACCGGTGCGGTCGTTGGTTGATATACTAGAAGATTTATGGAGAACTTCCTCGAGATAAAGAGAATCGTTTTTGAATAATCGATAAGTCCAAAGCTCAAGTTGTGTGTCCATGACTTGGACGGCGAACAGGTCATACTTTTTGTAATTCGGCGCGATGCAAATGACACGTATATCTGACCAATCCACCTCGACCGAGCCGAGCGAGTTTCGCGCTGCTACTTCAAAATCGCCACGGTGATCGTAAATCCAATGAAGATAGTAGAGGCTTTGAGTAACGAGCTCCGAAGACTCGACTTTCTTGTACTCGATAATTACGGGATTATTGTCCTCGGAGAGGCCAAGTGTATCGATTCGGCCAGCATGCTGTTGGCCAGTAGAAAACTCAGAAGCAATCAATCGACAGTTAAAAACTGTTTGCAAATTCGCCTCGATGAGGTTTTGCAGTGTTTTCTCAATCGCGAAATTAGTTTGTTCGACTGCAGAGAGTGATTCTCTTGCGATGGTGAATAGCGGCATAGCTTATCCTCTAAGGTAGTGTGAACAGAATTATTTTATTGCACCTGTGAAAGAGCACGTCGCCAGATCTCAGCAAGTCGATAGCCTGCTTCTGTTGCCCGATGCCGTGAGAGGTTGCCTCCCTGTTTCAAATAAGATTCTGAGTAATTGATCGGTAAGAATGGTTCGAGCGGCGACCTTATAATTGCCTTGGCCGGATTCAGGCCAGCCATGGGAATAGTTGGCTGGGAAGATGAGACTCAAGAAAAATGCTATGCGGTAAATCATCCCTAAATTACACTATGTAGTTGGTGTGATTGCTAGTGGGATTCGTGAAAGAAAGCATGTCACATGAATCTCGTAACTGACAAAAGTGGCTTAGAGGAGAGAGTTTGAAGTGAGCTGGGAAGAAATGTTCGCTGAACTCAAGAAATACAAGGCTAAGCACGGTGACTGCTATGTGCCACACAATTGGTCGGGCAATCCGAAACTTGGCCCTTGGGTTAGTCAGCAGCGGCACACACACAAGACAGAAAAACTCAGTAAAGAGCGTACCGCACGACTTGAGAAGATTGGGTTCGTATGGAATCCTTTGGCCGCTAAATGGGAATCGATGTTCGTTGAACTCCAGAAGTACAAAGCCAAGCATGGCCACTGCAATGTGCCATCCCAGTGGGCGGGCAGATCGAAACTTCGCCCTTGGGTAAGTCAGCAGCGGCACGCATATAAGAAAGGTTTGCTCAGCAAAGAACGCATTTCGCGGCTTGAGAAGCTTGGGTTCGTGTGGAAACCATTGGCCGCTAGGTGGGAAGAGATGTTTGTTGAACTCAAGAAGTATAAGCTCAAGCATGGTGATTGTAATGTGCCGAACAAGTTTGAGGTCAATCCGCGACTTGGTGAGTGGGTTAGTACCCAGCGAGCTGAATACCAAAAAGATAATCTCAGTATAGTTCGCATCTCTCGATTGAAGTCCCTCGGCTTCGCATGGGATAGTCACGAAGCAGCTTGGGAAGAAATGTTCCAGGCACTCAAGAGATATAAGGCCAAGCATGGTGATTGCCTTGTGCCCTGGCGGTGGAGCGACAACGAAAAACTTGCCGCCTGGGTTGCCTCCCAACGAAGAGCACTCAAGCAAGGGAGGCTGAGCAAAGACCGAATTGCGAAACTTGATTCGCTAGGTTTCGTCTGGGAAATAAAGCCAACTCCATGGGAAGAGATGTTCCAAGCACTTTGTGATTATAAGGCGAAACATGGAGATACACTTGTACCTCTGGAATGGAAAGACAATCCACAGCTAGCTTTGTGGATTAGAACGCAACGAAAGTCGTACAACAAAGGCCAACTGAGCAAATCCCGCCTTCAACGGCTGGAGAAAATTGGCTTTGTGTGGTCACTCATCTCAAACGCTTGGGACGAAATGTTCGCGTCGCTTGAAGATTTCAAGGCGAAGCACGGGGATTGTCGTGTACCGATCAATTGGAACGAAAATCCGCGACTCGCATTATGGATCAGAACACAACGCTACAACTATAGCCAAGGTCTGCTGAGCAACCGCCGTATCAAGCGACTTGAAAAACTGGGCTTTGAGTTTGCCGTCTGGGAAGCATCATGGGAAAAGATGTTCAACCAGCTGAAGGCATATAAGAAAAAGCATGGAGACTGTGACGTGCCTCAGAGGTGGGCCAAAAACCCTGAACTTGGCGTTTGGGTTAGCAATCAACGAACTAGGAAAAGACAGAGATTGCTAAGCAAAGAACGAATAGCTCGACTGAATAAGATCGGGTTCTGTTGGAAAGCAGTGCGTCGTAATTAGCGCCGATCAATAAAGCCGAGGCGTCTCAGCGATATGCGTTTCGAGACTCAAGAGGGTCAGACATGAGTTGCAAAGAATTCTGCCGTTCCGCTGCATGGGACATAGTGACCTTATTCACTTAGCTAGTCTCGAAGCGAACCCACGCTTTCCCGGAAACGATGCATGGCGAGGCAGTCACACCAATAAAAAACGCAGAAGATTCAAGCCCTCGATGTTTGAAGCTTTCCTGTTCAGCGTCAAGCTTGGGAAAGAAATTGCCCTCGTTTGATTAGGAAACGAAAGCATCCAATTGCTACTCCAGTGGCTCCAAAAAAAAGAAAAGAAGATGGCTCTGGCACGGCTGTTATCGTAAGTGAACTGCCTATATTCGGGTCGTACGAGCCATTGGCGAAAGCAGTACTAGGAAAAACTGCGTACGACGATTCAAACCCAGAACCTTCAAACAAGAAGTAGGAAACGAAGTCAACAGAGTTTGGATTGCCTAAATCGTTCATCGATAAAGATGCTTCAAAAAACTGTCCATTTTCGGACGTATTCGACGAAAGGCCAGCCACCCAAGATGCACCATTCCACTGATATCCATCAGTGAAAAAACCGTCCGCACGATAGACGAAAGCGTGCGTGGCCGAGAACGGAAGACTCGGTTGTTGAGTATTAAAATTCAATCCTGTCGTCGAACCAAGTCCGCCATTTCCAAGATATGCAACGATAAAATGACTAGACCCACCATTTAGAACGTCGGCTCCATCAAACCCAAAATGAAAGCTGGTCGAATCTGCAGCGGCATACCCAGTATACGTCGCGTCGGAAGTCGGATAAGTATTTGCGGCTGAAAAATTATTGATGCCATCAATGACTAAATCAGCCTTGACTGTCGACTGTGCAACAAAAGTTGCGATCGTCACAATGAAGAACCAAGGAATACATGATTGGTACATTATTTATCACCTATAAGAAGAGAAGTATGCGCGGCTCGAACCGAGCCGCCCGGAAGCTGTCCATGCTAAGCTGCCGAGAGTCAGAAGGCAACTATCGCATAACGAGTTTCTCCGAATTTTGAACGCATGATGCGCCCAATTCCGGGGGCATCCGTACCCGCCAGCGCCAGCATGCCACTTGTGCCGACTCTTCACCCCTCCAACACAAGATAGCGCCAGCGGGGCTCCTAGGGGCTTGTGGGTGGCCATACGTACACGTATGGTTATTGCCGGATTCCAAACATCCTGGAGGGCTTGGGCGATGGCAGAAGGCATTTCAGAGAGGATCAGAGCACTTGAGGCGAAGGGGTTTGAGGTGAAGCTTACCGACACCGGCCAGATTGGCTACGGACAATGGATTTGCTATCTGTCTCAGGGGAATAAGAGCAAGGGATTTTTCGGCCAGACTGAATCTCAGGCGATTGCAAAGGCTGTCGAAGGGGCAGCCATATCCGGATCAGTGTTTTCGTCGAATAGAAAACGTAGCGGCTGACAAAAAATGCAATCCCAGAGTGAAATTGCAGCAATGGCTCTATGGTGTATTAGAATCCTTCGAGCTTAGTTTATCTGCCCAAGCCAGAGCTCCAACGCCTGGTGCAAGTGTAATTGCGGTGACAATCCAGTTAACAATGTTAAAAGGACTGAGCAGTCCTTGAATGGCAGAGAGGCCACCTTTCATCCAGATGCCCGCAATGCCTGAGAGAATTAGTAGTAGAGAGGCCGTCAGCCAAAAGTAAGCAAACACTCTCAGCAAAATGATCCAAACTCTCATGCAATTAGCAAGCCTTAGAATTAGCGGACGATTCTCTCTACAAGTCTGATTGTCTTTTCTCTGAATGCCAAATTAGATATGACGCTGCCGTTGCCCCGACAACTCGAGCAACAGTATTGTAGAATCCACCTCTGAATTCGTAATTGCTTCCTCCGGAATCCAACTCTACGTTCAACCAGTACACTGCGAACTCCAACCCAAGTGTGACGATAACTGCTAGAAAAATCGAAACAAAGAATCTGTGACTGGGAGCGGTACTAGATGCGAAGTATACAAATGCCAACGATCCTGCCCCAGCCTGAAGAAATAGCTCAATGGCCCGTAAGGTCTGTTCACTGTCGATTACGATCAGTGGATCAAAGGCCCAACCACCCAAATTCACCATGACAAACCAGTGAACCGGAAACGAGACCAGAAATGCTGAGATAAATCCAGCGGGAATAAAACAAATCCACCTCAGAATGTTATACCTCGTAAACATTATAACTAGCCTTTTTCATTTTCTCCGCTACCCCTTAAAGTATCGAATTATTTGCTGCCAGCATTGGAGGTAGATATTGTAGGTTAAGGTGTAGGGGGTACTTTCAGGAAAAGGACAAGAAGCATTTCTATCTACAGTGCTTGCCAATCTTAGCCTGCACATTTTCCTACCACAAGACGATTTGCCCATAATGAGATCTCGATGACCGGAGCCTCTTAATTTTAAAATGGCCAGCAGTATCAGCCAGCCGAGTTTGTCATCCGTAACTGACAATCCTCGCCTTATTTGTCTTCTAAATTCATCCCTTTTTCGGTTTCCTGGGTAAAAATTGAGACGACGCAAGAATCAACTGTTGTCGTCTACCTCGTCCACCTTTAGGGCAAATGCCGAAGCTATAGCAATGGCAATCGTGACTAAGTTAACGAGAGACCATAGTTCTCTATTCAGGTGAACACGGAAAAGTGGGTTGTAGACCAACGCAAGTATACCCAAAACCCAAGCCCATTCTTTCTTTTCTCGATCTGACGCTTTGTATGCGAGGTAAGCAAAGACACCACAGCAAACAACTCGGAGCAAATTGTAGTACGCGTAGGGATTGCCAGGATTCATAGCCCAGAGCAGCATCAAGACAACAACAGCTTGTGGCATCCAAGTTATAGTCAAGGTTAATTCATCTTAAATTGATAGGCTTCGTCAATTTGGTTTCAAACACCAACCTGGCAAGCCTAAAGTGAGCAGCCCCCTCACATTGCAGAGCTAAGAGCTACTAAGACTATCGCAAACCTAGAAGTCTTCTTCCGAAATTGATTCGGTTTCCAAATTGCCATTGCTCTGCAAAATCAGTTCTATTTCATATCCTGAATAGTGGTTCGATTCTTTAGTGAATTCAAAAACGGCATCAGCACGCGAATAACTAGTTCCTGACCCAAAGTAATCGGATGTACCGTACCACTGATCGCCCATTGCGTATCGAATCTCAAAGGTGCCAAGTGGGACTTCAATTTCCAGCATCTCTCCGCCTCGAATAAAGAACGTCGCCACAACTTGCTTAGATTGTAATCCAACCAACTTTACATAGTAGTTAGCTCCCCTCGATGTAGTAATCTTCAAAGGTGCTACTGCGCTTCGTCTGAAAGAATTGTCGCCCCAGATGATGCCAGTTAAAGGCAGTGCAAGAGCCGAATTCTTGGGCTCAGCTCGTACATTTCCTTTGGAGGGATTCTGGTAAGACCTCTCCGAGGGGCCTCGATTTTGGTCAAGGACCAAATATAGGAATAAGGCAATAAGACCTACGTTCGCCAGAATTATCAGAGCTAACTTCCGGCGTTCCAACGTTCTCGCTCGCTTACTCCAGTCATTTTGCTCAGGTGGGGGTGGTGTCTTCGACGAGGTTCGCACCATTTGAAAATCAGCAGCTGAAGCAACTTTCCAGCCAGGACTATTGTACAGCCCTTGTTTTAAACGAAGATGAGAGACTGCCATCAAGGCCTTGTGAGTGCGGTCATAGACTCGCTTTCTCTTGTCGTCGAGTAATATTTGGAATGCATCTTCTACCCAATGCGATGTTGAGGCTTGTGCTAGAATCCTTTCACGAATGAGCTTAAGATCATTCGTATAAGGCTTCAATTTGAGTCGGCGATAGAAATCGTTCATGGGATTGCAAAGGACTCGTAAGCGGTGAGTATTCTCTTATAGGTGATCGTAGCTGCAGCAACAGCTTCTTCTCCCAGCTGATGAAACCGATCCGGATGATGTATCTTGGATAACCTACGAAATGCCTCTTGAATCTCTTTGATAGTAGCACCTGCTTCCAATCCTAATGTCGCATAAGCTGAAGCTGGAGGGCTGGTTTGTGATTGTTCGGTATTTCTACCATTGTGCGAACGAGTGTGATCCTTAGACTGTTGCCTTTGCCCACGTCCCTCTCTTTGATGCCACCATTTCATAGAACTTGGATCACCTGGGGCAGGGAAGCTATGGCTTGTCACTTGCGTAAACAATGCACCGAGCTTCTTAAGAGGTACATCAAGGAGATCGGCAAAAAACAATAGGACATGAAGTTCCGAGTTCCCCAAATACCCGTCTGCCAACGAAAGTCCAATAGCGAGTTCAAGAAACAGGAGTGAATGATCAGTGTCAAGCTGCTTCACTATTTCGCATGCCTCATTAATATGAGATAAGTCGAAATTCTTGGCACAGAGGATCGCTTGTTTGATTCCTTTTTCTTGAATGCTTCCCGCCTTGGAAGCGCTAGTTAAACACTCAAGTTCTTCTTCTGAAATCTTGCCATCTGATGCTGCAAGCCAAGCTAGTAGTACTGTTATGCTATAACCCATTGGGTTAGCTGAAGTCAAAGCATAATCAAACATAAGAAGGAATCTCTCCGCACTTTTCACACGCAATCGAAGTCAATAAAAAGTTAAGCCCACACTTTCGCATCAGACAGTGAACATAAGAGAAATCAACCATACGAGTGTGAGCCAAACTGAACTTTCTGAAAGCCGACTTGATTGTCGCTAGTCGGCAAGAAAAAGACATCAGTGTTCTGCTAATTGTGGAAATTTTCGACTGGATAACTCTACCTACAAAGGGTTGCCCTGGGAGTGAGGACTGGGTACAGGATTTCCAGTATAGCCATCTCTTAGACGGGATAGAAAGCAACCGCATAGAATTTCATGTCTTCGCCGGGAACTGCGCAGATGGGCAAACTATTCCGGCCGAGATTTTGAGATTTCAGCCCTAGAATCCGGCAAGGAGTTTGTGGAGGAAGGTGTGCAGACAGCCAGAAGGGAAAAGGCGTTGTTTCTAATTCACCATATCCCACGATTCTTTTGGAAATAAAATAGCTACTCCGCTGGTCCAAGCGGAATGAGGATCGATTCTTCGAGCAAATACTGCCAAAAGCCCTGCAACTCAGCACCAAGCTTGAATCGGAGCAGAATGCCCTCAATCTGGAAGATGAGCAACTCGGCGAACTAGAAGAGTTGCTGGGGTGTGGGGTGAGGGGGAGCCGGGTAGGGGATGGGTGTCGGGAATTTCTGCCAGACAAAACCCCCTTTTCTTACGGGCGCGGGCGCGTAACGATTGTAGCCAATGCTACACTATTAGTCAATATTTCCGGTGCCCGCCATCGTTTCCTCATGGTTGGTTGTTTTTATTAGCAGTTGTTCTCGCTAACTTTGTGGCCCGCCTAAAATGGGCTTCGGTGAAAGAATTCGTCGATGTTACCACTTCGGGAACCGTGCCGAGGATTCGCAGCACCCGCTCAAGTCTGCGGGCTTCCTTTTCAGTCTCGAATAACTCTGGTTGCAGTCCCTTGCGTGTTGGCTGGTTTCCTTGTTTCACCATAAGTCGAATTCCTCATCGCTGATTATCGCAGTCTCGCGTGCCGCTTCAGCGGCCGGGGGAGTTGCTTTCAGTCTCTCCTGAATCGCGTCTCTTAATTCGCAGTCAAGTGAATCGCTGTTTTCTGTGAGCCATATCAAGTAATCCATCGGAACCGCTGAAACGGCCATTCCCTTGAACTTGCCAAACGGGAGGGATAGTTGCCACAATGCCCGCAGTTCGTCGCATAGCGGACTATGTCGAGTCCTACCGCCACACCACGCACAAGGCGGGGGATACTCCCTGTGCCATTGCAAATACTCGCGGTCATGGTCGGAGAGTTGCGACCAATAGAATTCGTTGTCCGCGTCGTATTCTTCGGGAAACCGGGGGAAGGATTCCAACTTTGCTGGGTCCACTTGTCCCGCATATGCTGTTTCAGGCTCGATTGGCTCGTTTTCTTCGGGAATTTCCGGGGTTTCTGGCGTTTCAGCCACCACGGGGGGAGTAGAATTCAGCCACCACGGAACCGACTGGAACGCCGTGGAACGCGTGTTCTGCCTTGCGGGTATATATGTGCTATTAGTATTCATGTTTTGATTTCCCCTACGCGTGCATAAGATTGCCTCGCGTTCCACTGAGTGCCACTTGGTCAAAAACCGTCCTGTAAACCGATGCCCTGATAAACCCGAACCCTACCGCCGTCATCTCGTGGTTGTGCCCGCCGAATCCGTGGTTCGACTGCCAGCAAGTCCCGCCCTAGGGTCTGAATCGTGCTGACATACTTATCCCTGCCCTGAGTCTCACACCACTTTTTCCATGCTGCGAACATGTCAGCGACGGAAACCACTTCCCCCGGTCCGACTCGGCAGCAGTCCCGCACGAACGCCGCAACCGGGGATGACAGATCGTTCATTTCCCCCAGAGCTTCGAGACTGGAATCAGGTTGCACGAATCGACCTCGTTCTCTGAGACGCTGCCAGCCACCAATCGCCCAGAGGAAGATCCCCGGCAGTTCCTGGAGTAACTTGTCAATCAAGTTGTGGTCCTCGGCTCCGTAGAAACTCTGATTCGTGGTGAGCATGATGAATCGAGAGATAACGGCACCACTCGCATCGTTAAGTCGCGGCAGTTCGTTGGAGAGAATCAGAAATCGGGTCGGCAATTTACAGGTGACGGTCGTTAGGTACTTCCGCTCGATGGTTTGGGTATCTTCGCCGGTGATACTCAAGAGCCGTTCAACAATAACAGCTTGGTCGGTACGTCCTGACATTCTCGCGTCGGCAATGACAGCTACACTTTTTCCCAACAGTGGTTGCAAGCCGAAAGTTCCCGTCAGGCTCGATAATGTTGGCGACACGACGTTTCCCTGCCCGACGAGAGCCGTGAGCACTCGTGCGATCGTTCCTTTTCCGCTCCGCTTCGGCCCCACAAGCATGAACATTTTTTGCTGGGAAGTATCAGTCGTGAGCAAATAGCCGAAGATCTCTTGCAGCACCTGGATGCTCTGTAGATCGTCTGCCCAGAGCGAGTTGAGAAACGCCAACCACCGCTGGGGGGGTGGTGCGTCTAAATCAACTGAGAATTCAACCGCTGTGGTGGTGAAGAATGCAGGACTGGCGGGAACGGAAAACAGTGCCTCTCGGTCAACTAGCGAAGGCAGGTGAACCACTTCGGTCCGTGTGGCGAGACAATCCGCCGCTTTCCACCCATGGGGAGCTTTGCCTAGCCACTTGGTAGGCTCGATTGCAGTGGGCAAAATCGACTTGGCTTTCAGGTGTTCAACCACGTCCCCCACAATGCGGGATTTCAAGTCGAGCCATCGGTCATTCATTAGATTGACAACTTGGGCGCGAACTTCCTCGACCGGCTTTTCCTGAAAACGCCCATGACACCACCACCACCAACCGCCGCGCCAGAATCTCAGCGGTGACAATTCGGCTATCTTGCTGATTGCGAGAATATAATCCGCTTCGACGCCGGGGTCTGCATTCTTGGCTTTGCCCTTCAAGTCATCGGATTCTGGCGATTCCGGCTCGCTGGCTTGCTGAAGCAGCTTTTGGAATTCAGCTGCACCTTGAGCTACGATAAAATCGTCGATGCCTTGCTTGTCGCCATTCTCGGCAGGAGGTATGCGGACAATGCGAACCTTTGCCCCGTGGTCCTTGAGAACTGCCGCTAGTTGTCTCGCGGCTCGCTCCACTTGTTCATTTTCTGCCGTGTCAGAATCGAACGCAATAAAGACTTCTCGCCCCTTCCAGGCGATACGTGCCAGGTCTGGCAACAGTGCCATGCGATTAGCAGAGTGCCAACACTCCACGCCAGGCAACCCAATACAAGGAAAGCCGGCTTGTGTTGCCGCGTCAGTTTTCTTCTCGCCTTCGCCGATCACGAGTCTGGCTGTCGGATCGGAAAGTATCTTGCGCGTTGCTTGCGGAATGTACGCCCTATTGGGTACGCCACTGGGTTGCAAGTATTTGTTGAGCTTGCCTTTATTGTCCTTCGGTGGATTGTTCGGCTTGACTCGCTTGTGGACCACTGTTCCCGTCGAGTCGTAATAGGGAATGACTAACGCCGCCCCGTAGCTTGCTGGATACGAAGAACGATTCAGGATTGCGGCCAGATTTCCGCGATTCGTTTCGGTGTAATACCCAGCCGCTCGAATCGTTTCCATCGTCAAGCCTGAACCCTCGGCGAGTTCTTTACGGTGAGCTTCAGAGAGAAATGGCTCTTCCGTTTTGCGGTTTGCCGTGGTCGTGGTCGATATGGTATCATTGAAATTCAACATAAAAGCTTCCTTGCTTTAGCCTTGGTGCGTCTCTTCAAAATCGCACCAAGGTTTTTTCGTGGTGAGTTAGACGCCGATCTTGGCTAGTTCTTTTTCCGCGCGCTCAATATCCCGCTCTCTTTGGTGCGGAGTGCGAACCGTGGTAGAAGCGCCATTGGCGGCTGCGGTGCAACGCTCTTTGAACCGTCTTAGCGCAGGTCGAGTTGAGAAGCGACGTCCCCCGACAACTATGGTTTCGAGCTTGACGCCACGAACGCCGCTAAGATACCAGCGCCACGGGGTAGATGGGTTTACCCCCTCTTCCTTAGCGACTTGATTGAGCGAAATAGGCTCTTCGGAAAATAGATCGTACATGATTGGCTCCTGCAGTTGTTTGTGAATTAACAACTACAATTGGAACACAATCAATGGATATGCTGAAGGAAGAAATAGGGTGCAAAATGCCCAAACAGGGAAGACGCTTAGAGGATTCCCAGGAAAGCACTAAGCGGTTTCCCAAAGACCAAGTTCACGCAACCGATTACGCACGGTTTTATCGCAAGCTCTTTTGCCGTGCTTGTAGAAAAGAGCGTTGGATATCTTCTTGCACAGTTCTCTCTGTCCGCGATGAAGCCTATATTCTTCACGCAGCCATTGCTCTTCCTCGGGTGTAGCAAGCTTCTTGGTCTTCTTGCCACCTATCGGTCGCTTGCCTGCAAGACTAGCGCCATCTCGCAATGTGTCGGTCTGTAAGCACATCAGGAATCCGGTTGACAATCCAACAAAATAGGCTTTACGAGATAAATCTGATGCGTTTTCGAGACTAAGCTTTGTCTTGAGTGTTTTACTCTTCTCAATAGCATCTTTGACATCTTCCAGGAGTGCATGGGCGAGAGCCAATGTGTCATGGTTAAGCTTATCTAAACCGATTCTGCCATTGTAGGCTTTCTTATAACTGAAACTGATACATTGAGGGCGATTCAAACTTTCCCAGTTGGGATCAATTTCTTTAGCAATTTCAACAGCATAGTCTGCACAACCTTGCAGGTCGGCAATTAAAAGTTCAAACATTTCCCTGTCTGCGATATCGTCATTCATCGTGCGATCTCCTATTAATAGCCGAGTCGACTACCGGCAGCCGTGGGGAGATTGCAACCACGACGACCGGCAGTCTTAGCGGGTAATTAGTCCGCGAACTCGGCAATCTGAATTCTAACCAATCATTCTGGCAACTTCGATTGCCTTTTTTCGATCCTTTTCGGCGTAAACTTCGGTGATTCCGATGGATTGGTGCCCCAGTAGAGTTTTCGCCGCATCCAGGTCGAACTCTCGACGAACACGCGTGGCCAAGCTGTGCCTCAATTGGTTCGGCGACCAACCGGGGATGTCGTTATCCTTGCAAGCCCGATAAATCGCTTTCCCATAGCTCTGAGTGGTGTACCCACTGGCTGGCTTGCGTTGCGGGTTCTTCTGTTTCTTCGATCCGGCTCGATTCCCGCAGGATAACGGGGTCTTGCGAGCCTCCGCTCGTTTAGAACGCATCTCCTCCGTTGCTTCCCTAGGGTCGAAACAATAATCCTCAGCCCCCCGCAGCAGAAACGGGGTCAGCACTTCTTGAGCTTGGGGACCGATGTAGACAGTACGCTGAAGCCCATGATGGGCGGTCTTGTGCTGAGTCAGCTTGGCTTCCCAAACTTCCCCACTTCGATCCACATCGCAGGGACGCAACCCACAGACTTCCCCAGGTCGGCAGCCGGTGTGCATCTGGAATTTCACCATGGCCGACACGACACTCGACAGGTAGGGGAAGGTTTGCTCGACGACTGCCAAGTCCACAGGTTTGACGGGATCCGGTTCACGAACGCCGCTTCGCCCTTTTCTCAGTCCCGGGATGATCGCCAGGGTCTGGGCGACAACGGCAGGGATCAAGCCCTCAGAAGCCCCCCAGCGAAATACTGCCACGATCTGCCGCATCCGCTCGTTGATGTATGGGCGGCTGAGATTTTCCTCGATAAACTTGTGACGCATCGCCTTGAATTGCAGGACGCCAAACTCTATGGCCAGGGTCCGGCCATACAATTCTTTGAGGGGGGTGATACCAAGTCGCATGTTGTTATAGGTTCCCCGCTTGGGAGTACCGTAATACTCCTTGGCAAACGCCAGATAGCGGGCGACCAGCTCGACAACAGTGATGGAATCTGCCGGGACGCCATAGGTGCTTGATCGCCCTGCTGCCAACCACTCACCGAGGATACGGTCGTATTCCCGATGGCTGGCTTTGGTCCCGTGGGGGCCTAGATAGTGGCGATGCCCGGACAACTCGATGAAGGCTTGTCCGCTGGCACGGTGCTTGCGGTACTTTGGGGTCTGGTGAGATAGACGCGGCATAGTAAGGGTTCTCCTAAGTTAAAAACCGCAAGCGGGTATATACCCGCTTGGGTTTCGGAAAACGCCTCACTGCCGAACGTCGGCAGGTTAGAAAAACCACTGTATTTCTAGGCTCAAACTTGAGTGGGCGACACAAGATTCGAACTTGTGACCTCTACGGTGTGAACGTAGCGCTCTAACCAACTGAGCTAGCCGCCCGGGGTAGAGTGTATTTTAGCCTGCGCGAGAATGAGTGGCTAGGTGCTCTCAGGGCGTGTGACCGGGGTGTCATCGACGATATCGAGTGACGGAGTTTGTACCACGGTTGACTCGTCTGCAGGTGAGGGGACACTGTCGAGAGTGCTGTTAACGACTGATTCACGCCCACTGTAGTCGGGTTCACTGTAAGTAGGACCATCGTACTGCGGGTTATTGTATTCAGATTCGTGGTAACTGATCTGGCGAGGTACCTCATAGATGGCCTCGTTGAATTCGTTCTGAATTCCCGAAAGTCCTTTGCGGAGTTCGGCCAAGCTTTTTCCCCAAGATCGCGCTACCTTCGGTAAGTCTCCTCCATAAAGCAGCAGAGCTATCAGAACCAACAACAACATCTCGCTTGGGCTGGGGGAGAGAAATCCGAGCAAGAGGCAAGTCTGAAACATTGTGTTTGAAAGCTTTTAAATGAAATGGGCCAAAGATCGAGATTACAATCTAATCCCGATGGTCCTCGATACGAGTGTTGGGATCTGAATCATTGCCTTTCATGCCCTTCTTAAACTCCGTAATTCCTTCGCCGAGCGACCGCATCACGGAAGGGAGCCGCGTGCCAAACAGCAGCAGAACAATCAGTCCTACGATAAGCATTTGCCAGAGACCTGGAGTAAACATTTTAGCTGTCGCCACCTTTGCCATAAGGCTAGCCGAGAGTGTCTGGCCCAAGCGAAACGTTCACTTAGGCATTTAGGTCGGTTGACCAGATGTACCCACACTCGGCTGTGAGCTAGGAATCACTGCTTTCAATTCTACTGGCGGCTAGTGGTAAGTCAAATCGGCCCCGGTCGCCTGGCCGCCGAAATATGATTGTTCCCAGTCAAATCGCAGGCAGGATGACCGTCCTACGACAGGAGTTTACCGCTGGAGAGATTGCCAACCCTCACGACCGGCAATTCCGCCAGACTCGATGCTGGGTTTGTAGCGGTAATAGACCTCCAAGCAGAGCGCGGAGAGGGCCGTTGCGTAGACCCGCCCGCCATAGCCTCCCCAAACCGTGTCGGCATTCCAGCTGCCATCGCTCTCTTGGGTAGTCAGCAGCGTTGTTGTGAGGGCGTGGTTCCACGATTCCCACGCCGCCGCAGAAGAGGCAGAATGATCTTGATTCTGTTGCAGTGCGAGCGTGGCATAGTACCAGTAGTACAGATTATGGTTCTTTGGGGAAGGCATCTCGGCTGAGAGCGATTCGACGGCTTCGTTTATTGCATCACGGCCGAACGAACCACTTCTATCGACTTGCAGTAGTTGGTGACAAAACCACGCCTCGGCTGTCATCGTACGGCTGGCTGGACTGTCAGGGCGGTACGAGGCCAGGCCGCCCGAATTGCCACGTCTCACACGTTGCAAAAACCTATCGATGCGTGTCCAGGTGACATCCGGCACATCGATGCCCGCTAGCTCTGCACTCTTGAGGGCCATGAGTTGCCAACCGAGTTGGCTGGTGTCTCCCGTATCACCGCGACGATAACGCCAACCACCATCAGTTGGATGCTGCATGGCGAGTGAGTATGAAGTCGCTGCACGAACCAGCGAGTCAAGACGCGAATCGTAAGTCATGGCGTAGGCCTCGCAGGCAGCGAGTGTTGCCATCGAATGACAATAGGTGCGAGCAAATAATTGGGCATCTCCGTAAAGCGAGCCGTCGGCGCGCTGCCGTTGTCGAAGGTATTCCAAGCCGTGAGCTACCTCAGTGCGATAGGAACCATGCTGGTGGGAATTGCCGTTGCCTAGGAATGCCAAGATTGCGAGCCCAGTTATTCCTGTATCAGCCTCCGCACCGGCACCACCGCGATTGTGACCAAGCACTACGCGTTCCTGTCCAGCACCAAATCGCGAGGCGTCCCAGCCTCCGTTTTCTGACTGAGCTTCTGCCAGCCAGCCGAGGGCAGCGCGAACCGCTTTTTCGGTTTGCTCGCTGCCTCCACGTTGCGTAGCAAGTTCCGCAAGGTTCTCGGCGAAACGGTCAGTGTATTTGTCAGGAATTGCCGCATGGCTGGGAGCTGTGGGAGGGGTTACCGGTAAGACGTCAGGATACAACTCGGGTTGTTTTGATTCGGACTTCTGCAGAACGGATTCTGAAGGAGGAATTGGTGAAGGCTCGTTCGGTTCTGGTGAGGCTTCTGCTAGGGAGAAATCTGCGTCATCTTGTTTGGGCTCGTTTTCTGCTACGAGGTTCTCTGGTTCTGGTGCAGGAGCAGGCAGAAGCGTAGGGGCTTCCAATGGCGGGGCAGGGGGGGATGACTCCTTGTCTACCGGATTCTCGGCGAGAATATCCGTCGCGGCGGAATCAGCCGTTTCGAGACTGGGTTCCTCGCTAGGTTCAAGTAGAGGCTCGGCTGTGTGAGTTCCTAGCGGCGGGGCTACAATATCTTCCCAGTCGGGTTGAATCTCTTCCTGGGGATCTGGTTCCGCCATGGGCATTTCCATCGTAAGCACGGCAATGTGAATGGGTACCTCTTCTCCGCTTTCGGGGGCGCCCGTTATGACCCGCACGGTAATCGAGAGAAACGCAAAGAGGACATGGACCCAAAGCGACAGGATCGCGCATTTTTGCCACGTTCGCTTGTTCGCCCATCGTGTGCTCAGAAGCACGACAATCAAAACCGAAAATGCTCCCAACACTCCCCACATCGCCATCCAAGTTGAGCTAGTGAGTCCCCAATAGGCTAGCGGAGGTAGTTGAGAATAATTCATGAAGATTTCAATCAAACCAATTAGCGGGTCGTATTTCCTACTCCCTGCGCCAGCTTAACCGTGATACCCAACTCAGAAATATGAGCGTCTTTGCAGGCTGATAGTGCGGCGGCCACATGTTGGAAAGCACATGTAGCATCGCCACGGATCACCACGCTGAGTTTTGGATACTCTTGCTGGGCTGCCTTGAGAGAACTCGTTAAGTTCACGAGAGTCATTTCCTCATCATCTAGCAGCACACGGCCATCGGACTGGATAGAGACAACTCTTTGCTTGGGAGCCGAAGTAAGCGGGGCAGCGGCAGCTACTTCAGGAAGATTCAGATCGATATCGCGCTCCACTTCAGCAAACTTGGTGGCCACCATAAAAAAAATGATCAGCAAAAACACCACGTCGATCATCGGCGTGAGATTCAGCTGTGGTATTTCGTCTTTTTGAGTTTTGAGTGGCACGATATTTCACTTTTAGCTGCTATAGCATGGTAACGCCCCAGAATTGCAATCCCGGGGCGATGCAATGGTTTTCATTGTTAGAAAATTTCACGCTACTTTCTTTTGGTTTGTTTTTCCGCGAGGGCGGTTACGGCGATCTTCTAACCCCTCAGCAGAAATCAGGTGAACGATCTCCTGTCCTCGTCGATCTATTTCCATGACCAAAGCATCCACTCGGCCCACAAAATAAAGATAAAATATCAACGCAGGAATCGCGACCGAAAGCCCAGCGGCAGTCGAGATCAAAGCACTGCCAATCCCCCCAGCCAGCAACTCGGTGCGGCCCATAGCGGAGCTATTGGCGATCACGTCAAAAGACTGCATCATTCCCGAGACGGTGCCCAGAAGACCCAACAAAGGGCAAACAGTCGAGACGCCATTAATGACGCGTAGATAGCGATGCAATTCGTTCGCCACGCGTTCCCCTTCGTCGAGCACAGCCTGCTCAACTTCGACTGCCGGTTTGCCCCATTTGCGGACCGCTGCGGTAAAAACTCGGGCAATCGAACTGTCGTTGGAATCGCAGCGGTCGAGAGCTTCGGGTTTTTCCAACCCGCCCTCGCCGATTTGTAAGAGAAACCGCTCAACGAATAATCGAGGCACAACACGGCGGCGGCGAAGACTAAAGCTACGTTCAAACACGACCAGGAGCAGCACGAACGAGCAGATCAGAATGGGATACACCATAGGTCCCCCTGCGGAGATCATATCCCATAAGCTTTTCGAACGCTCGGCCATTTGAACTGCGCCGGAGGGCATTTCTTCAGCGTAGCAGGCCGGGCTGCTATGCAACAGAACCACGGTCCAGGCTGAAGTGAAGACGATCCGGCTGATTCTTTGGATAGTGGTTTGCATCCTAATGAACTCGCCTCTCTTGGGTCGATTTATTTACGCATTGTCGTTGTAGTAAGTATTGCTTGTCGCTGGGCCCACTTAAGTCGACTTGCCAATTGTTCAGCGACTTCTGAAGCGTTCCAATTTTGCAGGGCTTGCTGATAGAGTTCGCTGGCCTCCAGCCAATCTCCCTTCAGTTCGGCGCACTTGCCTTCCTTTAGGGCAGCTTTCGCCTGCCATTCAGGATACTGATGGTCGAGCAAAACATTCTGGTATGCAGTTTGGGCATGTTCATAGTCGTGCTGAAGAAAGTAAGTCTCGCCGATCATCCACTGTGCCATCGCAGCCGTCTCAGTTCCGTTGGTCAATTCATTATTCAAGACTGCCTGGTAGGCTTGCCGTGCTTCAGACATTTGGCCGCGCCCGGCCAAGGCTCGGCCGCGGAGATAGTCTGCCTCGTAAGCCAATTCAAATTCTGGATAGGCCGCGTCAATTTCGCTAATTATCTCCGAAACGCGTTTCCATTGTTGTTGTCTTGCTGCTAGTTGGGCCCGTCGCAAGTGAACTATCGGGATCCACGGCTCCGCAACTCCGAACACCAATAATTTGAGTGCTTCGAACTTCTGCCTCGCTGAGTTGTAGTGTCCCAATCGAAACTTGGCTTCTGCTTCCCAGAAGGCCAATTGTGCGAAGGTTGGTCCTGAATCGATCTCCCAATTTGTACTGTTCAGGAATTCGCTAATCTCATACCACTGATCTTCTTGCGCCGCGAGCTGGCATTTCAGGCAAGCGGCTTGGGCTCGCAGTAGCTTGCTCTGCTCGCTGACAACTTCATCTACCGAATCCGCTAAATCAAGAAGACTGTTGATATACCTTCGAGCTGCGTCGCTATCTTTACCATCGGCTGCCGCCAGTGCTAGCCAATAGGCGGCCTCGTCGGCTTGGGGGCTTTGGGGGAACTTTTCTAGCACTTCTTTGTGCCGATTTGTTGCCGTACTGAGATTACCCAGGTCGGCCTCCAGCTGAGCCAGATTAAGGAGTGCATCTGCGGACCGATCAAATGTTGGAAATTCAGCCAATAGTTGGAAGTAGAAGGTTGCCGCTTCAGATTTCTGACTCGATCGATCGTGGAGTTGAGCTGTACGCCAGAGTGCTTCAGGGCGTAAGTTCGCTCCCCCTGTCGCTAGGAAATCTGCGTATGCCGCAAGCGCTGCATCGTAGTATCCGTCTCGTTCCAGGCCGACTGCTTCTTCGAAAGTTCTTGTGCTTGGAACGAGTTCTGTCGGCAGGCTGACAGAAAGCTGCTCATTCGCGTCCACTGCCTTTGACAAACAGACAACGATCAAGAGAGCCAGGGATTTGAGAGGTAGTTTGGGCATCATGGCAACTTGCGATGGTGCCCCCCTAATAAAGTAGGCTCGCCGGCCCCATTGGTGGCAAAGATCCACAGAGGGGGGCGGCAAGCCTCGCCAAGAATTCAAGAACTTATTTGGAACGATCGGAGCGACTACAGTTCCGATTCGATCGCACCCTCGACATTGCCCACCATGTGGAGGTGGTTGTGATCGACATAGATGACTTCGCGAGCGTCCTCATCCTTCAGGGTGTGAGGGAAAGGCCAGCCGATGCGGCGAACGTCTTCGTAATAGACCGTGCACTTGTAGTGTGCGTGATGCTGTTGAGCAGGTCCGATCAGCGGATAGACGCGTGGCGGATCGATATAGTCAGCGATTTTCTCCTTCACGATACGCACATCGTTCCGATTATGCTCGTGCAAGAAAGGGAACCCTCCTTGAACAGGTTGCGCCTTCTCTAAGGCTCGCATGACTTCGTCGTCGCTGGGCGGATCCAGGGCAACAATGTCGGCCCCTGAGGTGAGCGGGCCAAGAATTGGTGCCCGATCATAGCGTTCATGCTGCCAGAATTCATCTTCTTTCTTCTTCTGAAGATATGGAGTCACTGGTACTGGAATCGAAAAGGGTAACAGATTTGGCCCCAGAGTGGTCACACCCCAGAAGCAACCTGTCGTCGATAGTGAGCCTATTCCAATGACAGTTGTAAGAATAGCAGAAGTGAACTTGCTCGGAAGTGACATCGAATCTGCCTTTATCAATTCAGTGATTCGTTAGGGAACGATTAGGTTAGTCGGTATTGCCGACCAGCTCCGCTCCACCGGGCGAAAAGTGACGCAGCTTCGTGCTGAGTCGATGATACTGTTATCGAGATAAGCTGGGGGAAACTTGCGACCTTTTCCGGTTGTAACGAAAAAAAAGAAAAGCAAGGTGAAAACCGCTAGCATTGAACCCACTTCATTGATAGCACCCAACGAGAAAACCCTCGCCCGTGAATATCCGGGCGAGGGTTGGGAACCGTGTTGATCTAACCCAAACTTGGACTAGCGGCAGTTCTTGCAATCTTTGAAATCCAGGAACCACCAGCCGTCATCCCATTCCAGTGTCACCTTCCTCCAGCCCAGTGGAACCTGAGGATAAGGATAGAATGGACCGATGTAAGGCCAAGCCGATGCTGAGTACTGCTTGGGATAAGTCAGTGCAGCATAGTTTGGTGATGCTGCATAGCTGGGCCATGCGTAACCAGGCATTTGTGGATTGTCGTAGTTTACCGACGGTCCCATGGAACCGGGGGCAAAACCACCGCCACCTCCGCCGCCATCAGCCCCTGGCATGTATCCCCCTTCGGGACAATATTGGGCCTGTTGGCTGTAGGAAGCGGCCTGAATGTTGCCTTGTGGGCTTGTGTAAGCATAAGGGACAGGCATGTTGCTGCTATTGCGTTGTGCCTGTCGGGGAGCCACTTGGCGTGAGGCCTGTCGTTGTGGTGCGCTGTTGCTAGCAGCCTTAGATTGCTCAAAAGAGGCTGGGGTGGCACTTTCTTCAATGCCAACCACTTCAATCTTACTGATGACGTGTTGCACGCCTTCGCTGTTCCGGGCAATCTCCTCAGTAAGCATCTTCTGATGCTCGCTGGTGACCGTACCCTTCAGCCATGCAACCCCATCTTCGTACTTCACGCCGACGCGGTAGCCCTTCAGCCGACCACTCTCTTTGAGATTGTCGGCGATCTGTTGTGCTGTGTTCTCATTGCTGGTAGCAGCAGTTGTAGTCGAAACCGCTGGACCCAGCGCTGTGATCAGCAACGCAAAACCTAACATGAAACTTCGCATGGTCCCCCTCCTGAATTATTCGCTGCTCTGTCCTCTCGCTGAGTCATTTGACTCAAGCTAGTGGCCGATACGCTGCAACCGGGCAGCACCTACGTGGTGCATCCAGACCTCTGAGTCGCAACGAGGTATCAATTACCACGACGCGAGTCGAATTGGTCGATCTGCAGTATGGTTTCGGCGCGCGAGGCTGCGGGAAGGGAGTTTTTTTCCGATTCTGACGGAAAAAACATCTACAGCTGAAGATATGGGTAGTCTGCGTAGAGTTTGACGACGCAAGGCAGCTCATTGCCAGCATTATGCGAAGCGGAGCACCTTCAAGATGTTCGTGGACCAAAGTCTACGACGGCTGTTACTATCATGGCTCCCAAGGTCCCAGCTGATAGGGGCCACATGTCGAGACAGTAGACCTGGCCAAGAATGGTCAGCAGTGCAATGAGCGGCAAGCAAGCAAAGAATCCGCTTTGCGCAAGTGCCTGACGAGAAGCAGTTGCCTCCTGGCGAACCATCCAGGCTGCGATGAGCCCAACGAGGTGGATAGCAACCCAAGTTATTTCCAGAGCAAAGGTATGTTCCATCTTGAAGTCCTTCTCGCGGGAGATCCGTCACCGGCGTTGATGTCAATCTAGGGAAGAGATTTGCTAGCACGAAAAGCGTTCGATGAGCTGTTGAACAGGAGAAAGCTTTGGTGCGATTTGCGTGCCAAAGGGAGTAACCTTGATATTCTCCTCCAACGGGAAGCATCCTCTCCCTGGCAGAGGTCCATTCGTACACTTCGTTGCAAGAATTACAAAACGCGAGCCGCAAGAGGTCTGCCGCTTAGCGATCAGAATTACAGCTTCTTGAGTTCAGTCTCGATTTCGGCAGTCTGGATATTATTCGAAATGACTTTTCCGTCGGGACCGACCATGATCGTTAAGGGCACAGTCACGACACCGAGTTCATTTGCCAAGCGACCGTCAAAACCGCCTTCTTCGTAGAGCTGTTTCCATGGCAATCGATTGGCCTGAAGGTACTCAATAACAGCATCACGATTGAAATCCAGGCAGATGCTTATCACATCCAACGAGTTGGGAGCATATTTTTGCACTAGCTCTTTAAGCACAGCATGATCCGCCTTGCAGACATCCGACGTTGTGGTCCAGTATTGAATGACGACCGCTTTGCCTTGGAGATCCTTGAGGTCGACTTTTTCACCTTTGAGGTCCGTCGCTTTGAGCGTAATTTCTTTCCCTTCGCTGCTTAACCTGGTAATCGCTCCTTGAGCAAGTTTAGCAGCGATATTCTTGGGATAGTCGCTTAGTATCTTTCGATACCATTTGATCGCCTCGTTGGTTTGGCCTGACATTTCATATCCCATAGCCATAGCTCTTATTGCTTCGGCACCGTGTTCCGATGTCGGATGTGCTTCGACGAAGGCCTCCAGGTCTTTCATCCATTGCTCTTGAGCTTTGGAGATGTCGACGTCCGGTTGAGTGAGTGTGATGCCATAGTACTCTGCGGCCATCCGGTGAAACTCAAAATAGGCCAGCAGGTCCTTTGCATCCTCGCTCTCGGCAAGCTGTTCTTCCAATTTTCGCAGATAGGCCACTCCGCCGGGGAAGCTCCCTTCTTGTGCCGCAGCACTTACGCTATCTGCCAAATTTTTCAGCCACTGTTCTCGTTCGGACGGATCAGCGGAGGAATTGGCTACTGCCAGGAGAACACTTGCGCGTCGCTTATTGAGGCTAGGTTTGTCTGCCTGTGAAGCGGAATTGAGTTCTTCGTCGATTTTTTCCAAATCGGCGAGCATACCTTGGAGCTTTTCAGTAGGTGCTACATCGCTGCCGACGATGGCCCTTTCACCAATTCCTTGCCCGCCTGGATCGAAAAAGAACCCACCCGCCACTTGCTGGCCTGTACCCAAAGTGGGGCCATCGATCAATTTCCAGGCACCTCCGACACTAATTAGCGTACCTAATTGCAATTGCCGATGTTCTGTTCCATTTTTCACCATCGCCCATACGCTTTCGTAGACCATCAGGTCTTTGGTAACTCCTTGGGAGCCAGCAGGTACCATACCGGGCTTGATGCCGCCAAAATCGCTAAACACGAATCCTGGCTTTAAGTCAGGCGCGGAGAGAATCGCCTTAAACTTATCGGGGGCAGCTGCGATGCGTTTTTCCAATTGCTCAGCACGGGCAGCATCGAGCCCCAATTTCTTGATGTCCTCGGGGGAGAGGAGCAAGCGTTTGAAACGGTCCAAATCGTTATCGGAGAGTGCACCCACGACCTCTTCGGATACTTCCTCCGGAGAAATTAATTTCCAACTGTCGATAATATTGTCTTCATTCTGATCCAGAGCCCACCGAATACCGGCGCTATGGAACCAGCGATATTGATCTGCCTTGCCGTTGTTGTTGGAATCGATATCCCGATAGACTTCCAGCCCATCGCGGAAATAGCTCCAAGTATCGACGACGTTGTCGCCATTAGTATCACCGAACTCGCGGAGGATTTCGCTTTGGGGGCCACGGATGACCCAAGCAGTGGATCCATTGATTTTTTCGGCTTTGATCGTGCAATCACCGATCTTGTCCGCCTCGGGCGTGTCATAGTCTGCACCCTTTTGAACAGGCCTTAATTTGAGGGCATCGGCCACGGAGGGGGCTGCTTGCACAAGGGAAACAGGTAAAAGTATCACGAGGCTCAGGGCCGTAAAAAGACGATAGAAGGGGGAGAACATGGCAAAATCCTTTGTAGGGGTCTCCAATAAACTCAGAAGCATATCATCCGTATGCCTGGCTGCTAGGCAAAATTCACACCCCCTTATAGCGTTTTTGTCGCCTAACCGGCCAGAGCGAACCTGGCTCGTGGAATCGCCCTTTTTGCGGTTTGACAGCATTGAATTGCGTTTTAGAATGTGAGATTCGGCAATAGCCGGGAGCGACGCCCGCGGGCGACATTTCCCGGCCATGTGCCCGATCGGGCGCATAGCTCAGTTGGTTAGAGCGCAGCCCTGATAAGGCTGAGGTCCCAAGTTCGAGTCTTGGTGCGCCCACTGGTATTGAGCTAACAGCAACTGGCTGTTAGCAATTGACCAGAGATTTTCCTGGATGAGAGCTATTAGTCAACGACTGAAAGCTCCCCTCGGGGCCGTAGCTCAATTGGGAGAGCGCCGGCTTTGCAAGCCGGAGGTTAGGGGTTCGAAACCCCTCGGCTCCACTAACTTTAAGGCGAACGCTGTGGCGTAGTCACACGCAATGCCACGGAAAGGGCTCCTAATAGGTGCATCTGTTGGCCTTGGCTCTCCCGATTTTTTGGGGATCTCTTCCGGATAAAGCATTCGCCGGGCGATCGCGAGTTGCGTATGGCCAACCATCTTTGCTTGCTTCTGCGCATCGAAGCGGGGGTTTTGTCGTGCCTTTTTTATCGAAATCCGTTTTTTTTATTAAATAACCCTCGTCATACCCCTTGTTTTATAGTGTTTGTCCCATAGTTTTGTAACACAAAACTACCTCTCCGTGTGACAAAAAGAAATCGCTTCGAGCAATCGACGGCCAGGCGCTCTACCGACGGATCTCTAGCCGAGTCGCGGCGAGCGAGGTGGCTACTTGAGCTCGGAAGGAAAGAGTTCAATTATCAAAGATCGGCGCAGCACCAACGTGGGCCACGGCAATTTTTTCAAGGCCGATTCTAACAAATCGCGCGGCCAAAAGCTTTCGCAAAGTTAAGACAACGTATAGTTACAGAAAGAACTACCACAAACACCCAGCACGCCCAGGTTCCGGAACCACCCCAAATGCGATGAACCCAGCGCATGCTTTACTCGGATGGACCTCATCTGGCTGGGTAAAAGGAGGCAAGCCAGGGGTCTCTGGGGCAACGGCAGGGGAACGCCCCCGACGATTCACACAGGTCCGATATCTAACCCTTCACAGAGTGATTTTGAAGGGTCAAAGCTACAATATCAATTAGCGACGGTCGATAAAAGCCGAGGAACGTTGCTCGATTCAGTTATCGTGAGCGGCTGTGCAGACCGCCGCGCTTTAAAGCTGTTGCCCAGCCGCCTCGGCTGATGCACCATCGGCACGTTGAAACTTGCGATTGTGCTCGGGGAAACCTCAGCCCTAACAAGACCTCGGGTCTCCCTCAGATCTCTGGAAGGGCCCGGTCTTGACCGGTCACACGCCCTCCACGATGAGGCCGCGGTAAACTGCACCACGGAGCCGATGCTGAGCCGCCTCTTGGTACGCTGGGCTGTTGTACCAGTCGCGCGCTTCTTCCACCGTTGGAAACTCTGCAATGACAATGCCCTCGACATCTGGCCCCTCGAGCGTTACGTGATGACCATACGCAGCCAGTACTTTAATCGGCTGGTCCTCCATCGCGGCTGGTGCTTTCTCCCAGTAGGTCTCCAACTCCGACTCGTCAATCGTCTTTTCACGAATGAACACGATGTAAGCTGACATAGATTCTCCTTTGTTGATCTGAACTACTTCCTCAGTGCCAACTATCGCAGGCCGCCGGACGCCAAGATCACTTCGCCCGTGAGCCACCCGGAATCATCGGACGCGAGGAAGGCGACAACCTTTGCGATATCCAATGGCGTCCCGATGCGGCCAAGCGGCGTCATTGCGACAAGCTGGCGCTCGAACTCGCTGCCAGCACCGTACAACCCAGCCGACTTCGTCCCCTCACTCAACGTGGCGCCGGGGTTAACAGAGTTGACTCGGACGCTGCGCGGGGCCAATTCTTTGGCGAGCACTTTGGTCACCGCATCGAGGGCACTCTTGCTGGCGGCGTAGATCGAATAGCCGGGCGGACACATTTGCGATGCACCGGAACCGACGTTAACAATGCTGCCGCCGTTTGAACCGAAGTAGTCGAGTGATTCTCGGATCACGGCCAATGGGCCGAGCACATTTGTGTTGAATTCCCGGTGGAACTCGTCCTCGGTGAGCTCTTCGATCTTCATCGGTTGGTAGACGCCCGCGTTATTGACTACAATATCGAGCGAGCCGAAAGCTTTTGCGACTTCTGCAAACAAGCGACGTACGTCGCCCAAGTTCGACACGTCACCCCGAATTGCCACGGCGCGGCCGTCGGCCTCGGTAATCTCTTTCACCACGGCATCTGCGCCACTTCGGTCGGTTGCGTAGTTGACGGCGACCGCCGCTCCTGCCATGGCCAGTTCCTTGGCAATTGCTGCCCCGATACCCTTCGATGCACCGGTTACCAAGGCTACCCGCTTTCTAAGTTGCAACATGACTTGCGTCCTCATTACCAGTAAGAAATTGTCTCTCAATGGCATAGACACGCTGTGGTGCCAACTGTGACAAGCACCGTGGCAAACTTCTCAGTTCAGACGCAGTGTCGCGCGAACTTCAGGTAGATCAAGGATTCGCCGAAGCCATTGAGCCTGCTCCGTAGGCTCAAGGAATGGGTGATCGCGATAGATGGCCGCAAAGGATCGATCTGCGACGTCGTCGATCTCGCGAATAGTACCCACTGCGGCGTCCCGAATCCGCTGAACGTAGGGAGCGGCGAAGAGCAGGCGATGCGGGTCGACGTGCCCTGCATCGATGAATCCCTTCGTCTTCTTGGGACAGCGGCAAGGATTGCTCGCATTGACGAGACCGCATTGGTGATTCATGAACTGATACAGATCACGGCGGGCGCGGGCCAGACACTGGCGGAAGTTGTCGGCCGTCATGTCCATGACTTCGCCGCCGACGGTGTCGCTCGCGCCGATGATTTCCCCGAGCGTGAAGATTAATCTCTGTCGTCGATCCAGGCAAAGCAGCATGCCCGTGGTGCAGGCGACTTTGGTTTCTTCAACCAACAGTGGCACATCCACGGGCACGCTTTTCGGATCGGGCAAATCGAGGTCGGGAGTGCCGTTGATAGCATCCGCGTACGTGGAGAATGTGTATGGCGTTGCCTCAGCGCCGCGGCGTTTCATGTTGAGGATGTGATTCGCCGTAATGCGGTAGAGCCAAGTGCGGAATTTGCTGTCGCCGCGAAACGTGCTGAGTCGGGTGACGGCCTTGATTAGCACTTCCTGCGTCACCTCCTCGGCATCCTGCGGATCAAAGACCATGCGAACGGCAATGTTGTAGATCCATGCTTGATGCCGCAGCACGAGCCTTTCGAGAGAGTCACGATCACCGCTATTGGCCTGGCAAACCAACTCGAGGTCGTCCGAATCATCGTCCGTAGCTTCTGAAAATGGATTGTGCATGTTCATTCTTCTGGGCTGGTGGATTAGGTCATTCTACGCGGCTGCAGGTGATACCAACCACTTGGACACCTTCCGGGAGAGAATGTGACAGAAAGGCGGCAATTTTGACGCCGAGGGCTAAATTCTACTGCTCCAACATACGCAAGGACTGACATTAGAAGCCAGCGGCCATAAGGGAGCGAAGCCAAGTCGGTCTATCCAACGCGCACAGTTGGTGGACTTCCGCATCTGCTAAGACTTCCATTCCGCGTCGGTGGTTCCCGGCGCGATCGAGAAGCCCTTGCCAGGGTCGAAGTCGACGCAGAACGTCGCGGCTTGGACGAGGACGAAGAGCCGACCTTCCGAGTGGCGACGGAACCACGAGATCGCAGCGACGTCGCCAGGGTCGGAACGCTCGATTTCGTCTGCCATCTTACCCGCCTGCGTGTGGGTTAAGCGACCGATCTCGACGCGGCCTCCTTCCCACCCCAACGCAAGTGCTCCCTCTTTCGCCGAGCGATCGGTCAGAGGGTCGGGCCCGCCGATCTCGTAGAAGACGAGCGCGACGTCGCGCTCGAGGCAGATGCGCGCGAGCGCGTCGACGTTCGGCATGATCGCTTCGGCATGCACGCGGTCCAGGAGTTGGACCAGCTGCTCGTGCTGAGTTATCTTCGCTGCGGGCTCCGGGGGCAGGGTAGGAGTGAAAGAGAGAAAGCGATAAATAGCGTCCTTCAAGGACATATTGTCTCCTTGTCTAACCGTTCACCGGACCGCCGAGAACGACTTTGATTTCGGGATCCGCGCGGCCCGTGGCTCCGTGTCCAACGGATTGTTATGCCTAGTTTTAGTGCATCGCAGTGAGCTGCTCCCGTCGTTCGTCGATTATTTGCTTTAAGTCGTAACGATTCAGCGATAGAAGGTCATCACAAATCCGCAACCCATCGTGCTTCCGATGTGACTCGATGCATGCCTGCACGAGATTAAGTCCTGCTTGAATTCCGTGTTTATGTACATCAAAGAGCGGCAGAAACAGTTCGATGATTTCTTCGATATAGCCATTGTTTCCCAAATCACCTGAGATCATCATGATGCCGTCTTCGGAAACTTCTGCAGAACTCAACACCTGCTGGTAAATCGCAATTGCTGATCGAACGTCATCGTGTTCGAGGAAATCCCGCGCGATCCACAATTGTGCATGCCAGCTTCCCGGTTCTTTTGCGATGTCACGCATCGCTGTAAGATAGGCTTCTTCCCCACCTTCCTCACGAGCAATCGCGGCGAACCATTCGAGGCCGTTATCTTGGTTAGGGTCAATCGCCAATGCTCTGCGCAAGGTGGTCCGTGATTCGTGCTGACGACCCTGTGCTTCGTATACCTTTGCGAGATTCGTCGCCACGACGCCGGAGTCTTGTTCTTTGAGGTAGTCGCCAAGGCACTTTTCGGCGCGGGACAGCTCGTTGTTTTTCATCAATACGATGCCAAGAATAGTTGCACTTCGCTCGCCACTTTGGTCGATGGCGCGAAGCCGTTCGGCAGGAGCGACCGTTTCAGCAAGGAAACCGTCGTTGAGAGCCATCACGATTGCGCCATAGAGACTATCAGCATCGTTCCATGCGTCCTTGAAGATGCCGGGAAGGACACGGGTACGGTATTCGATGCGCTCGATTAGGACTTTATTGCCGTGCTGATCGTAGGCTTCGATCATGCCACCGGTGTCATCCGCGTGTGTAACGGACTGTGATTTCGACTTTTTACCGAAAAGGCGTCCAAACATGGCTGAGGCCTAACTTGTTGATAGGAAATCTCCACCTATCAACTGTAGGTCGCAAGTTTGCGGCCTAACACGCAGACAGCTGATTCTCGCATAAGTCCAGTTGTAGCCGTCGGTTGCCCCGTTGTCACTGCCTTCGCCGCATGATAGGGCGCCACTGCCTAACGCTCATCGGCTAGACAAATAAGGCCGTCCGCGGCGCTGCGGACACCGCGCCCGCCTCGGTTCAGGGCATGGGTGTGAATCATCGTCGTGAGAAAGTCTTTGTGCCCCAGGAGTTCCTGTACGGTTCGAATTCCCTAGCCATCGGCCGCAAGTCACGTAGCCAACGACCTGCGGACGGCATTCTGAAACTGCCAGTTAGACACGGCAACTGCTCTCGCTGAATCGACCTCCAGCAGTTCGCGGTCGTGCTTCGTGCGGGAAGTTGGACCATTTTCGGCAGATTCCGTCCGCCTAGACTCGCAGAGTTGTCTCCTAGGCGAAAGCACTTCAGTGGCTTGGCAGAATCCCTTCCAGATGTCGAAGATGCCAACTCAGCGCGTTCGGTTGCAGAGGACTCCGATCATCCATACAGGAGGAGCGCAGCAACCTGCAGGTCAGTAGGCGCAGCGTGGATAGGGAATGACTTGCACCAGGCAAGAGCGACCGTAGAATAGCATACACAGAGATTAGGTTACTTAGACTAAGCAGTGGAATTCGGTTGCAATCCAAGCCTTAGTGTGCCTGCGGACGCGAGATCGCAAATAGGAACTCTTAGGATGAAATCACTAAAGCAACTCCTGACTGTATGGGTATTGATTTGTGGTGCACACGTCAGCTTTGCCCAGGACACTGCCGATCTCAAAGCAACCTATCATACGAAGGCTGATATTCCTTATCGCACTGGTGAAGACCTTTCCAAGTACAGCAGTGAACGTTGCCTGCTGGACGTATACTATCCGGACAAAGCGGGCTTCTCGACGATCGTTTGGTTTCACGGTGGTGGACTCACGGGAGGCGAACGTTTTGTGCCTCCGGAGCTAAAATCGCAGGGTGTTGGCGTCGTAGCAGTGAATTATCGATTGCATCCTAAGGTGAAGTCACCCGCGTACGTCGAAGACGCCGCAGCAAGCGTGGCATGGGTCTTTGAGAATATAGAGGAGTTTGGCGGAGATCCAACCAAGATTTTCGTGAGCGGGCATTCGGCTGGAGGCTATCTAACCAGCATGATCGGTTTAGATAAACGCTGGCTGGCGAAACACAACATCGATGCGAATAAGATTGCTGGGCTGATTCCCTGTAGCGGTCATGCGATTACGCATCTCACAGTCCGAGCGGAGCGAGGAATCGACGAAAAGCAACCTGTTGTTGACCAGATGGCGCCGCTGTTCCACGTGCGGAGCGACGCGCCGCCGATTCTGTTCTTGACGGGGGACCGCGATTTGGAAATGCTTGGGCGTTACGAAGAAAACGCCTACATGTGGCGGATGATGAAAGTGGTCGGGCATCCCGATGTCGAGCTTCACGAACTGCAGGGCTACGACCACGGGGAAATGGCCTTGCCAGCGCATCCGTTGTTGTTGAGATTCGTGCGGAAACACTCTAATTGAGGTGGGACTGGCAATCGAGATTCAACGTGCACCGTGGGATAGTTTACAGAACCAGTTCGCCCCACTTTTGTAGGATCGCGTTTTCATTTGGGCGCAGCGGGGTGGACCAACCTCTGCGACTTGACGTACTCGCAAACGCGCGGCGGTAACAGCTATGGGGATTTCAAGTCCTGATCCAAAAGTTTTTTAAGAGCGAACGCTTTACGCTCCATGCGGACCGTGGTTTTTCGAAAGTTTTGGAGGGCTCGATCCATCGTCCGGTCCGGTGAGGATCCTCTCTGACGAGTTCGTAATCATGTTTCGCCAAACAGGTAATCCCTAAGTGGGACGGCCCCCAACTGCCTTATCAGGCAGTAATGAGCCGCTTGCGGTGCTTCTCATGCAAATCAGAAGCCTGTGCTCACCTCACTAATGCGTTCCCGCCGAGATAGTAGCGAGTAGGCGTAGATTTACCTCAAGCCTCCGTAATGCGACTTTCTGCCCAGAGTTTTCGCAATTTGACGGCTCCATGCCAGCACTATAGTTGCTCTTTAATAGTAGCGTCTGATTCACTACTATTCGCGTGAAATCTCCTCGCGTTGATCACCTTTCGAGTAGCCTGCTTTACTTTTTTCAGGCAATTGTTAGCTGCTAATCAATACTCAACCGTGTTCGGGACAAGACGATGAATTGTAGACAGCTTATTCTCTGTGTTTGCATTGCTACAGGCGTAATGGCAGCTAGTAGATTTGATTCGGTTGTGAGCGGTCGGGATACATCGGTTTCTATTCACAGTTCTCCTTCATCTGCCCAGGTAAAGGTAAGCAATGAAAAAGGCGAGACCGTTGCAACGGGAATTACGCCGGCAAAAGTCTCGCTCAAACGCGGGAACGGATTTTTCAAGAAAGCACCTCGCTACACAGCTACAATTCAGAAGCCTGGTTACGAGGCTGCAACTGTAGCGATTGTCCCGAAAGTTAATCCCTGGGTGTTAGGCAATGTCACGCTTGGCGGTGTACCTGGCGTTGCTGCTGATTCCGCCACGGGAGCGATGTGGCGATATTCTCCAGACGACATCAATCAATCGCTAACTCCTTACAACAATGAACTCTATAGCAAGACAGATCAAAGCCAATTGGAGCAAACAGCCTACGTATCAGATTAAAGACGAAATCTAGATTGTTGCTTATGTTCCTAGTAGATGCGTTTATTGTGAAGACATTTGTTCGGAGAAGAAATATCTTAGCCGAATTCAACTAGAAAACAAAAACATGGCTCTCAATCCACTAGCTCCCGTGACCGATTACCAATCAATGCTTAATCGCATCTGCTGGTTTACCTCGGCTGCCGCGCTGGGAGCGTTCTGGCTGTTGCGCATGCATGTGCCAGTCATGGAGACTTTACTCAGCCAGCTGGATATCGGCTTGAAAACGAGTGAGGGGAAAATGCTCCCGGTTCCGGGTGGATCTTTGCTCCCGGCACTTGCAGTGGGGATGGTTGCTCGGGTGTTTCGTATCCACAGCCATCTGGGACACTGGCTTGGAATCCGGGAGCGGTTCGATATCGAGGTGATCCTGACTGAACTCGGCCGCAGGGTCGGGATCGATGTGGATACGGTAACCGAAAAACATTGGCTCTCCCAACGGCACGATCTCATGCGGCAAGCCTTTTACCAGTTTGCGAGCAGCCAGTCGCCGAAGATTGACGAACATCTGATTCATCAGGCACTCGACCTCTGGTCGTGGTTTTGGATCGGGCTGGAAGCAACTGCGGTGTTTGTGTTGACGGGGTTCGTGCTGATCGCTCTCCAGGTTTACGAGGTCGGCTTGGCTACCTTTGGAGGAGCCCTCTTGTTGGCCGCGGTCGGTCTGCCAATGATTCGTGTGCAGTGCAAAAGTTACGCCATCGCTCAGGTGAGGGCCATTCTTGCTGATCCTTCCCGAGAGGCAATTGTCCGCAACGCCTTCAATTCGCTCGCCGGCAACCGTTATCCCCAAGAGAGGGCGGCCTGAGCCGCTTGCCGCTGAGCGACTCCGGATCAAATTCTATTCGAACTCTACTCTGGATTTATGCGAAACTACTGGTCGTGAGCCAGGACAAAGGTAGTTACCGCCCGAACTAGCTTGCTGATTCTAGACTAGTATAGATTCAAGAATTATTATTGTCGCGATTCCAGTCAATCCTTGTACCAAGGTAGCGGCGGTATGGCATCGCAAGGCAGTTTCAGAGTTCATATCAGAGAATTGGGAAACCACCCAAAAATAACTGTCGTTGAAATGAGAAACGGTCATCGAACCGGCACCGATCGCTAACACCACCAAAGCCTTGGCGATTGGCGCTGTGAGTTCCATCGGCTGCAGCAGTGGTGTCATTAATGCTGCCGTTGTGATAATGGCGACGGTCGAGGAGCCCTGTGCCGACTTGATTGCTGCTGCGATCAGAAACGGCAGGATAATGCCTAAGTGCCAGTCAGCCATACCCGCTGCAAACTCATCAGCAATACCAGTTGCACGAAGGATATTTCCGAATGCTCCACCGGCACCAGTGATAAGAATAATCGATCCAGCGCTCATCAGGCCTTCTGAAACCCACCCCAAGGCAGTTTCCGGCGAATTCTGCTTTCTTGAGAAGATAACTAGAAGTACCCCGGTGAGCAGTGCGATCACAGGATCCCCTAGAAACTGGATTGCGTTCCGGAAGTTCCCCTCCCCAAATGGAGCGGCAGGAGAATCGGCAATTGATTTTAATGTGATCAGCAAGAGAGGCACGAGCAAAGGCATAAAGGCTCGAATCGCGTTGTCTTCGTGCGGATTCTTTTCAACGCCAATATCCGAAATCTCCTTTGGTACGATGGAAAACCTGGAAGCATAGAATATCGCCCAGAGCAATCCTGCTCCAGCAGTGGGGATAGAAACAACCAACCCCCAGATCAGCACAAGACCGATATCTGCTCCTAGAGTCCCAGCCGCGGCCAGCGGTCCTGGAGTGGGAGGCACAAAGACATGGGTTGTGTAAAGTCCTGTCGAGAGGGCTACTGCCAAGACGGCCAATGAAATGCCCGTTTTCCGACTCAAAGCCTTATTAACCGTCGAGAGGATCACGAAGCCAGAATCGCAGAACACCGGTATTGAGACGATAAAGCCAGTGATGCTCATGGCCAACGGAGACCTTTTTTCTCCAACTAACTTCATCACGCAGGAAGCTATCGTATTCGCCCCACCAGTGTGTTCTAGAAAAGTTCCAATAATCGTGCCACAGGCAATGATGATGCCAACGCTCATGAGCGTATTTCCAAATCCCTCACTAAGGTTCGTGAGCACATCAGTGGAATTCAAGCCGCCGAGAAATCCAATGAGTATTGCTGCGATAAGGAGTGCGAGAAATGGATGAACCTTGAGATTGGTCGTTGCGATGATTATCAAAGCAATGACGAACAACAGATAGCATAGATTCAGCATTAATTCTGTTTCATCCTAAAACCATTTTGCGACCACCCAAATCATACAGGGATCCGCCCAGCCTAGCGATATATCTTGCATTCTGGAAGCTCCTTTTGGAGTTGTGCTGCGCCAGCGACAGTGATTTTGGTTCCGTTGATAGAGAGTTGTTGCAAGCCTCTAGCCTTACACAAATAGAGAACAGCCTTGTCAGTGATATCCGTTCCCGAAATCGATAGGTTTTGCAACGAGCTCAAATCGCCAAGCTGTTTCAATTGAGAATCGTCGAGCTGGGTCCAACTCAAGTCCAACGTCTGCAGGTTCTTCAATTCAATCAATTGCTGAAAATCGAACAGTGTGAGCGGATTGATTCTGAGATCCACATATTGCAGTCGCGACATTCCGCGAAGACGGGATAGCTCTGGACCAACAATTTTGTTTTCGGACAGCTCTAGGTATTGAAGTTCTCTGAGCCCTTCTAAATGCCACAGGCCCTCGCCAGTAAGAGCGTTGTCTGATAAGTCAAGAATACGTAGGTGAATCAAAGGAGCCAAATGCGCAAGACCCTCATCTGAAATCTTGTTCTCAGAAAGATTGAGATCGCGAAGCTCCGTCATGCCGCGCAGTTCCAATAATCCAGTATTTTCTATTTGGTTGTCTCGTAGATCGAGCATTTTCAGTTTGTGCAAGTGTGAGATCTCATGTAGTCCCGCGCCGGTGATGCGATTGTTGTGCAAGTCGAGGATTTCCAATTCAGGAAATTCTGCCAGATGTTTCATGTCTCTATCACGAATGTCTACATTTCCAGAATGCCGAATAGATTTCAGCGTGCGAAAGTAATCTTCACCCACCAACCGCCGCAGCCATTTCGGTGTCGGTGCCTGAGTTTCTGGCAAGAACTCTCCGGAAGGGTCAAGTTGGTAGTCAAATGAAAGATGCAGGTTGCGATCAAGTAATCTCTGGACGGTTCGTTGTTTGCTCATGCGGTGTGCTACGATTCCCAAGCCGATTGCACTCAGCGTGATTAGAATGAACACCGTACCGAGACTGAAGTGAAGCAGTCCTGAGATCATCCATTGGATTGAAGTGGTTAGTGGCACTATCCACCACTTATGTGTTTTCAATGCTACCGCCAATCCAACGAAGCTTCCCGCGATCATAGACACAACCAACAGCCAGGATTGGTTTGTCATCACCAAGTGAGGCTGATTGAGGTACATCCCGTAGATGGTGCCTACGAGTAAACCCAATAATGCGCCAAGGATGTATCCAACAGTATCATAGCGAGTCTCAGATTGTCGGACCGCGATGGCTAGCAGGAGCATCAAGAACAAGACCACGACACTCGATGCGTATATCATGCGAAAATCCGCTTCGTGAACTAATGGCCAATGATGAGAAGGGTTGAAGAAACCATACGGTTCCTCTGAGAATGATAATCCATGCTTAATCATTGTCGCCGTTGATGTCTCCAAGAACAATCGGTCTTGGCTTGACCATTGCGACCAGTTGCGGCACGTCGAATTGTTCAAGCAACCCAAAACAAAACTGTTCTGGGCCGTCTTCGACTTTAAGGTTTTGTTCGATGATCTCCCGGAGCGATTGTCTAGCTTGTCGCAGTTCGATGCCTGCTATCGATCTGGTCTCCAGCGCCGCAGCAACGAGACCAATCAAGCTGTTGCGGGGACCTGTGGCAAAGACTCGCGGGAGCTGTTCACCTGATTCTCTGGTAGCCCACTGAGCAATGGCAGTCAATTGGGCAACTTGAATCCCGAGAGGTCGGTCGCCCACTGTGGCAATCAGCATCAGCATCACATCGTCGTAGCTTTTTGGATCGCTTCCAGGGTCCGCTTCACCAAATCCCAGCAAGTCCAAGGCAAGTACCCGATTTCTGCCAGCAACCAGTCGTGCCACGTCTGTGATCATCGACTGCTTGCCCCAATCGCTCAGCAGGATATAAGTTTCCCTGTTCGAATCTACCGGGTCAAATTCGACTACTGGTATTGTCCAATGGCCCCCGACGTTCAATCGCCATTGAGAGATGGTTATCTCTTTTAATTGCTCCCTTTCGAAGAATTCGGGCTTTACATCGTAATGAGGTCGCTGGACGATCTTATTCAGAAGCTGTCTTTGCCTGTCGAGCGACTGAAATACAGTCGCCTCCTCCGCAGGAAGAGAATTCTGGCTGGTAAGAGACGGAATTAGTTTTAAAGCTAGCTCGTGTAATGTCAGGTTATTTGCTGGCATTGGTACGGCAAGTTCTTCCTCTGACTTAATTTCAGCATCGCTGATGGATAATTCGACAGGCTCGATATCCGGATCAGAAAAGAAGTGATGTTGTTTCAGGAATCGATAAAGTGCTTCGCGATTGTCTTGATCGAAGTTGTGCGTACCAGGATCTTCATTGATATGAATTTGGAAGTTGTCATCAACGTCTAATAAGCCATAGGCAGCACGCCCAACAGTTTCCAAGGGCTCCAAGATCTGGGTGGGAACGAAACAACAGTCGTCTTGGGCATTGTACGTTAGAAGTAGTGGCCTAGGAGCCATCATGGCAGTGAGATGAGTATAGTCGGCGACGGAGCAGAGATCGGAGGGAATCTGTTCCGCGTCGCCGATGTTATTGTCGCCACTGACTCGCTCGTGAATGCTGCAATAGCCGGCGACAGGATTGGCGACTGTGACTCGAGTGTCGAGTGCAGCGAGCCAGATTGATTGCCAGCCTCCGCCAGACAAGCCAGTGACACCAACTCGCGTTGAATCGGCATGCTCATGCGATAAAGCTATGTCCAATCCGCGTTTGAGAGCCAGATAAAAAGGAGCCACGCCACTCGTACCGCAAAGGTCTAGTTGAACTAGACGGTTGTGTTTGTTGTTGCCATCGTGCAGTTGCCCCATGTCGATGAACTCAAGGTTGTAGGCTAGAACACCACGCCGCGCTAAATTGATGCAGCGCCGTTGCTTGTAGGGCATCGCTTTACCACCTCGGTGGTGGCCGTTGGGATTGATCATCACCGGCATCTTGTCGGCGACAACTTCCGGTTCGTAGAGCAATCCAGGAATCCAGAATCCGGGTAGCGCTTCGTAGCGAAATTTCTTGATCCGATAGCCATTGCCCTCATCGATTGTGTTGAACCACTCGACCTTGACTTCTGCATCACGCCAAGCTGCTGCTTCCCCTTGATAGATAACTCTCGCCAGAAATTCCTCGCGAAGGCGGGCAGCTTCATTCTTCCACTCGGCTTTCTTTGCTGGAAGTTCTACCTTTGGTATTCGTGCATCGACATAGGATCGCACCTGTTTTTTTGAAAGCCCACTCTGAAGAAGCGGCTGACTTAGTGCTTTCGATATGGAGCTGGCGCGCCATGCACCCTTCCGACGTTGAAAGTCAGTGAAGAATACACCACTTGAGTCTTCAGTTGTGCCGGTCTCATCGTCATCGAGATTCAGTTTCTCTCCGAGCAGAACTCGCTGTGCTATTTCCCCTTCAGGAGTTGTGACCAGAAATTCGTCTGGATGAGTAAAGACGATGTATTTTTTGTTCTCTTTGGAGCGACGCTGCAGAATGTGATCATTTTTTTCGGGGCCAAACATCCCCCCCGAGGGGCAGATCAGAAGGTCAGCCCCTCGCGAACAAAATTGCTGAACGACCTCTTCATTACTGCGGTCAGCACAAATCATCACCCCCAGCTTGCCGAAGGGGGTTTCAATGACTGATGATTCGTCCCCCGGGGAAACACGCACCGACTCGTGTCCGAGCATCTGCTTGTGGTATTTGCCGAGTAGCTGCCCCTGTGGATCCAGGACGACGGCCGTGTTGTATAGCTGATCACCGTCGCTTTCCAGCATTCCGGCGATCAGATAGATGTCTAGCTCGTCCGCCAGTTGCCGCAGTTGCTCATAAAATGTTCCTCCTGGAATTATTTCGCCCAACGCGCGAAAGTCCGCCAGTGGAATTTCTTTGTCTTCGATTGCGTAGCCATCCAGAAAACATTCTGTCGTGCAAACAATCTGTGCTCCGTTGGCTGCAGCCTTGCGGACAAGCGGAAATAAGCGGGAAATATTGGCATCACGATCACCACGAATCCATTTGAGGACTATACCTGCAATGCGAAGTTGATCGGGATTCGACTCGGCGGCAGTTAGGCATGTCAGTGGTGAAAACGTAATTGCAAGTAAAAGGAAAATGCTCACCGATCTGTTCATTGCCGTTCTCCTCTCAAGAGCAAGAAGTCGAAACATCAGGAAAAGTGCGACCAAGAATTTCAATTTAACTCAATATGATTCTTTCAGCCAGAATCTTGCCAAGGAATGAAATTTGCGAAACCAGAAATCGACGCTTGGCAATTCGTGCGGTAGTTGCCGGACCCAAAAAAGAAATGCAGCCTATTGCTTGTTTGTGAACTCCTAGAGTTTTATTGCCAGTTGAATTGGAGGACGATATACTGAGCGTTCCAGCCGGCGGGTTTCCCAAACCTGCTTTTGCCAACCTAACATCCTCCCGAGGTTTCCTTATGGCTCGAAATAGAAAAAGGCTGAGTGCGTTTACGCTCGTAGAACTCCTAGTGGTTATCGCGATCATTGGCGTACTCGTAGGTTTGCTGCTCCCTGCGATTCAATCAGCACGCGAGTCGGCCCGTCGCAACCAATGCTCCAACAACCTCAAGCAGATTGGGT
Source organism: Bythopirellula polymerisocia (assembly GCF_007860015.1). Classification (GTDB taxonomy): domain Bacteria; phylum Planctomycetota; class Planctomycetia; order Pirellulales; family Lacipirellulaceae; genus Bythopirellula; species Bythopirellula polymerisocia. The sequence continues at coordinate 356,817 of NZ_SJPS01000003.1, read as the reverse complement.
TGGCGACACAAATGTATCACGACACAAAAAAGCAGTTTCCCGCTGGGCGGATTGGAACCGACGAATTCACAACCTCATGGGCATTTCACTTGCTACAGTACTTAGAAGGTGGCAATGTCTTCAAAACCTGGAAACGGAATGTATCTCCTTTCGAAGCAGATAACGCCTCAGCCATGCGCACTCCTGTGGAAACGTACTCCTGTCCCAGTCGGCGATCTCCGGCAGCAGATCGAGACTTCATCGATGGATCTGTTCCAAAAATATTGGCCGAGGGTGTGGGTGCCAATGGTGACTACGCGGCCAATGCGGGTCGAGATAAAGTTGAGTATGGTGTCGACAAACAGCAACAACCTCTCTCAGCGATTGATGAAACCGTTGCAGGACCGATTTTTACCTTCTCAAGAGTAGGGGATCGGCAGGTGCAAGATGGCTTGAGCAATACCATTGCCGAGGGCGAACGGCACATCCCTCCCGAGCAAGAGAATCCGCTAGGTGGGCTGCAGCAGCTTGCCCAAGGAGACACCGCTTTTTTCTCTGGTGACATTGCCCCGACCATTCTCCGCAGCAGTCAAGATGGTCTTGCAGAAGGCCCGCAGGACAACTCACGTACCAAATTCGGCAGCGAGCACCACGGCATAAGCCAATTCGCGTTTCTTGATGGGCATGTAAAGGCGATCTCCATCACTATTGATATGCTTGCTTTTCAATTACTGACTTCTATCGGAGATGGTCAGGTGATCCCTGCGGACGAATTGTGAGCAGTTCTCATTCACAATGTCTTTTCTGTTCTTTCACGGGTCTTTTCAATCTAGCGAGGATAAGCATGTCCAGAACTGATATAGGTTTATTGATACCAACGTGTTTAGTGCTATTTCTTTTCTTCGGCTTTTCTAATATTAGGCAATCAGTTTCAGCAGCTGATTCGACGCGGCCCAATGTGCTATTCATCGTCACAGATGATATGAACAACGACCTAGGGTGCTACGGGAATTCTCGTGTCAATAGTCCGCACATCGACGAATTGGCAAGCCGAGGGATGCAATTTGAACGTGCCTATTGCCAAGTCACCGTCTGTAATCCGTCGCGAGTCTCGATGCTAAGTGGTCTCAGGCCGGACAATACACAAGTTTACACGTTGACTGAACAGACCCGCTCGCATTTAGGCGATTGGGTGATGTTGCCGGAGTATTTCCGAAAGCAAGGCTATTTCACAGCGCAAATTGGCAAGATCTATCACACTGATGATGGCTTCGAGGATCCTCGTTCGTGGGACGTGGAGATTCGCGAGTTTGGCAAACGGCCCCCCGAGGAGGAAATATTACTTGGAGCCGATCCTGACGGACCTGGCGAGCACACCAACGATTGGTCGGTCCTCAAGACCCCTGATGAAGAGACTCCCGATGGCATCGTAGCTAGAAAAGCAATCGAAATCATGGAGGAAGTAGTGGGCCGCGGCGAACCGTTTTTCTTGGGAGTTGGTTTCCGACGTCCTCATGCTCCTTTCGCGGCACCAAAAAAGTACTTCGATATGTATCCTCCCGATTCGATCGAGTTGCCACTTTCTACGCCCGATGGTTATTACGAAAGCTTGCCCCCGGCAGCGATTAATTATCCAGCCCCAGAGAAGCCTCTATCTGAAAAAGAACAACGCGAGCTGATTGCCGCCTACTATGCCTGCAATTCGTTTGTCGATGCCCAGGTAGGAGTATTGCTGGAAGCAGTTGATCGTTTGGGGATCGCAGACAATACGGTGATTGTATTTGTCAGCGATCACGGTTATCACCTCGGCGACCACGGCGGCTTTTGGCATAAGATGTCGCTGTTTGAAGAGGCTGATCGGGTTCCTCTGATTATCTATGCGCCGGGCATGAAGGCGCCTGGTAAAAAAACCGATCAACTGGTCGAATTGATCGACCTGTATCCCACCTTGGTTTCACTGGCAGGGTTGCCAGAACGCGAGAATCTAGACGGAATCAATTTAACCGAAGTGCTTGATGATCCGGCGAAGAATACGAAACTTGCAGCATTTACCGTTGTTTCACGAAGCACTAATCCCGCAGCTGATCACGCCAAGACCATGGACTACTTGGGACGCACAGTCCGTACCGACCGCTGGCGATATACCGAATGGGACGATGGCAAACGGGGAGTTGAATTGTATGACCATCAAAGTGATCCGCGCGAACTCGTAAATCTGGCTGAAAAGTCTGATCTGGCTGAAACGCGGCAGCAATTAAAGAAGCTCTTAAAAGTTGAACAGAATCAGTAGGAGGTTCATTTGAACAGGCCCCTCTTTTATTTGGCTATCTTTGCATCGATCCTAGCGATTTCACTTGCAGTTTCGCAAGCGGGTCGTGCTCAAGGAACGAAATACGGGCAGTTTGCTCCTCCCGATGCATTTGAGGAGAATCCTCAGCTGGCCTACTACGGTAGTGAGAATGAATGGAGTAGACGTCAGTTTTCTAAGGAGAAGGCCGAAGACGAGTATAAAAGACGTGGGCAGAGGCTACTCTTAGCAACTTTAAACGGCAATCCGAACAAATCACTTGATTGGGCTGCAGAGTATTTGGCAGAAGATCCTCACGATCTTGAATCAATCTACAACCAGTCAATTGCCTACTGTCAGTTAGGAAAAATAGACCAAGCGTTTGCCGCAATGAAACAGGCGGTGGAGGGGGGACTCCCCATTGAGCGGTTCTTGGCGGGTCCGCGTCAATTGCTGAAACCGCTCACCGAGTCCGAAGAATTCCAGGAATATGCGCGGAGTCGGACATCGGGTTTGTTGCATGGGCCGATGCTCGGTTGTGTCACGGATGATTCGGCACGGATTTGGGTGCGGACCGAGAATGCCAGCCCGGTAAAGGTGCAGGTCTTTTCTTGTGACACGCAGGGCAACCCATCGTCAAACATCGCCAGTACTAGTTCCTCATTGGTCGACCTCCAAGAGGATTTCACAGCGATTATTGAGCTGACGGGTCTTCAACCAAATACCCAGTATGCATACGACGTACTGATCGACGACCAATCTCTTCTCAAAGGGGACCGCCCTCATTTCCACACATTCCCTGAGCCGGGTGCTCCGGGAATTTTTAAAGTTGCTTTTGGCGGTGGAGCGGGCTTCATGCCCGAACATGAGCGCATGTGGGACACGATTTCGTCTCGCAATCCAGATGCGTTGTTTTTGTTGGGTGATAACGTCTATATCGATCTACCCGAAGAGCCGCGAGGCCTGCATCAGTACACTTATTATCGTCGCCAATCGCAGCCGGAGTTTCGTCGGCTTACCGCGAGCACGCCCGTCTACGCCATCTGGGATGATCACGATGCTGCCATGGATGATGTCTGGCTGGGTCCCTATCTCGACCGACCTGCCTGGAAACCTGCGATGCTCAGGATATTCATGGAAAACTGGGTGAATCCCGGCTACGGCAACCAGGAGTCACCGGGTTGTTGGTTCAAAGCCACGTTCGGAAGCGTCGATTGTTTCTTTCTTGAGACTCGTTATTTGCGCACCAATCCCTTTGGCGAGAATCCCACGATGCTCGGTTCGATTGAAAAGAAATGGTTGCTGAATGAATTGAAAAACTCGCAAGCTCGTTTCAAAGTCATAGTCTCTTCCGTCCCTTGGGCCCCAAACGTTAAACCGGGAAGCCACGATACGTGGGACGGATTTCCACACGAGCGCGAGGAAATATTTGGCTGGATCGAGAAGCAGAAGATTGATGGTGTGTTGTTACTTTCGGCTGACCGACATCGCAGCGAAGCTTGGAAAATAGACAGGCCGAATGGTTATCCTTTGTATGACTTGATGAGTTCGAAGCTCACCAACGAACACACCCACGAATGCGTACCAGGACAGCTCTTTTGCTACAACAAATTATGTTCTTGCGGAATGGTGACCTTCGACACCACTCAAGCCGATCCCACGATCACCTACGAGATCGTCAATATCGATGATAAAGTAATCGACACGCTTGTGATAAAACTCAGTCAAATCAGCTTCTAGCATTTATGGATCATACTTCGACTTTAGTGGCGAAGATGACTGGGGCTCAAACTCGGTGTCGAACATCATCCCACCGATGCTTGGTCCTTGCTTGCTATCTCCGTTGAGCTGGATTTTGATGAAGTCTCCCGAATCGAAACCTTCATAGCGGAACGTGTAGATGTCTGCGACTCCGTTGAACTTCAATTCTTCCTTTGCAGGTGCACTGGAGGGCTCCAAGTCAACGCCATTCGTGTTTCCCCGTGCACGAAGTCGATTTGTCGGATTGTGTTCCTTGTTCGTGTTATCGGTCACGATGTGCAAGAAAAACAGTGACGGCGTACTCTCGCCAAGTTGAATTCGGTTCACCGAGTTATTTGTATTTTTGAAAGCAAACGGGTCGACGATAGCGCCGGAGCTACCTGCCTCGCCGCCAGGGAGAATAAATTTGTTCCACTTTTCTTGCCCCCCCTTTGACCGGCCTGGTCCATCCTGAGAAAACGTTCGCGTCCAAAAAGCAAGATCCCAAATTTTGGTGGCGTGATTGAGCGGCCCTGCCCAAGTCGGAAGCGCGTCGCGCGCATTCTCACCCGTCGGCCTGCCGGCCACTGGTTCTTCCGCAGAGAACTGCGGAAACCAATACCCAGCCTTCCCGATGCCCAATTTCTCGAAATCCGTCTGATCGCGTATCACTCCGACGTAAGTGATGGACTCGTCCGCCCAAGCGGCACTCACAGGGGGACCAAAGAACAACGTCGCGGCAAGAAGCTGACCTACTCGCCTAGTCATGGCTATTTCGTTTGGATAATACAAAGGTAATCACCTTAGCTTCGGCAGTTAAAAGAAAACTATAGAACAAAGCAATTGAACGCACTCAGCGGCTAGCTGTTGATCGATATGACCAGAACACGCGGCATAGCACGATGGCTCCTCCGAAACTCTATGTCAGCCTAGACGCCAACTGCAAGTTCAACTTGCTCTCTGGCACTTGCCTCACCCCGGCAGTCCCTCCAAGTCGGCAGGTAGCACTGGATCGTCTTTCGTCTGTTCCTCCTTCATCAGTCGTTGCATACCCGCTACTCGCTCAAGTTCCGAAGTAGCGAGGTCGTTCGTCTCGTAGGGATCGTCGGCCAGATTATATAACTCTGGCTTGCCTTTGGCAGGTACGATGAGTTTCCAATCGCCGAGCCGCAGTGCGTGACCTTGCTGCATAGCGATGTAAATGGCGCGCGGTTCGTTGTCGCTCTGAGAACCCGTGAGTGCTGGCCATTGATTTTTGCCGTCCCACTTGAGGTCATTTGCTGGTTGATAGCCGGTGAGATAGGAGATCGTCGGAAACCAATCGACCACATGCATGGGTGTGGCATACTTGCGAGCGGCGAGTTGGCCTGGCCAGTTTGCACACGCGCACACGCGCACTCCTCCTTCGTAGAGCGTATTTTTTTGGCCGCGAAGCGGGTCGTTTTCGCTATTTAAAGGAGAGTCATCTACCTCGCCGACGTATGCGTTTTTGAGCGACTCAATGCCGCCGTTGTCGCTGGTGAAGACGATCAATGTGTTTTCTCTTTGCCCGGTTCGTTCCAGGGCATCGACGAAAGCACCTACCTTCGCATCGAGTTGCGATGTCTCTGCAGCTAGCCGCAATCGTGAGTCCTGTCTCTCCGGATCATCGTGAAACTTGACCCCGTCGTAAAGCTGCTTGTACTTGTCCGGCGCATCCACCGGGGTATGCACAGCATGAAAGGCGACGTAGACGAACCATGGGTTCGGCAATTGCTCTATGAAATGCAGTGCATCGGCGGCTATTAACTCGGTGGCATTTCCTTTCTCGTCGAGGCGCTTGCCGTCACGATGCCAGGTGTCTTCGTAAGGACCATGCCGATATTTGTGGGTCCATGGATCAGCTGCCCCCGTGAGCGTGCCATAGCTGTGGTCAAAGCCATAGTGACTGGGACCCCATTCGGACCGCGATCCCAGATGCCACTTGCCAACCTGACACGTGCTGTAGCCGCGCGACTTAAGTGCCGACGCCAAGGTGATCGTACTCAGCGGCATCGCACGGAGGTTGCTCGGTGCGAGTGCGTGGGGGCCAAAGCGACCAGGATAACGGCCACTCATCAAAGCGACTCTTGTCGGAGTACAGACGGGCTGTACGTAGTGTTGATCGAGTTCGACCCCCTCGCGAACCAACCGATCCAGGTGTGGCGTTTTGCTGAACCCGTCATGCCAGCCCACGTCACTCCAACCGAGATCGTCGGCCACAATGAACAGGATGTTTGGTCGTACCTCACCGCCTAGCAGCAGCTGCACCCGGGGCACAAAGAGAAACAACAAGAGTGTAATACTTCCTGCAAATCGCATCGAGAATTACTCCGAAACTTCCTTGGAGATTCGTTTCACGCTTGATTCCGAGGAGACGTCTACCGGAAAATCGTAATGCAAATTCCAGAAACGCGGCGCAAAATGAAATGCCTTGCCGGAACTCGCTCTACACGTTCCGACCTACATGCTTTGGAGACTATTGCTATTTCAGTCCACGTGTCGTGGAAATCATTTATGCCATCTTGGGCACCGACCAATGTCCTTCTTTGCGATACTTGCGAGACAGCATTGCGGTTGCTTCTTCATCACCAACGATCTTCTCCGATTTGGGGTCAAACTTTATAGTGCGACCCAGACGCGTAGAAATATTACCCAAGTGAATTGCCGCCGCGGTTCGGAAGGCAGCGTCAATCGGAGCGTTAGGCATGGATCCTGTCTTGATGCTATCGACCCAGTTGCGCTGGTTGTCGGATACTTCTGATTTCACCGAGGCATCGAGTTTCACGTCGATTCGTTTCTTGTCATCATCGAAAGCTTCAAACTTGCCACGCTTGCTGAGGAACATGCGTCCCTTCGTGCCGAAATACTCAGCACCCGCATCGACATTGAATGGATAGGAAGTAGACCAGAGCCGTTGCTCATAAATCAACAACTTCGTCGGATCACCTGGATACTCGAGAGAAACCTGCATCGTGTCGGCCCACTCGCGGTCATCCTTGAAATAATAAATTCCTCCTACTGAGGAGACAGTCGATGGATGATTCTCGACACCTAAGCCCCACATGGCGTAGTCGAGTTCGTGGACACCGTCATTACCCATACCGCCTGAGCCGAAATTAAACCACCAATGCCAATCGTAGTGAAAGCGATTTGCTTGGAAGGGTATCCACTCGGCCGGGCCAACCCACGTGTCGTAATCGACCCCTGCGGGGACCTCTGATGGCTGTTGGTGGCCGATGTCATTGCGTCGCTGCCAATTCCAGCATTTGGCGATTAATACGTCGCCGATGATTCCATCTCGCAGCATGTTGATCGCTTGTTGCATCCCCGCACAAGAACGAGCTTGAGTGCCATGGGCAAATACTCGATCCGACTTGGCGAGTGCTTTGACCAGCATTTGCCCTTCGGCGAAATTATAAGAACAAGGTTTCTCTACATAGACGTGCTTACCAGCATCGAGTGCCAGCAGAGCCGCGGGGACATGCCAATGATCGGGAGTAGCGATCGTAACACCGTCAATCGTGGGATCGTCCAATACTCTCCGTAAATCACTCTCGGGTTTTGCCCCAGTCCGGGCAACTCCTTCTTTCAATCGCTTTTCGTCAATGTCGCAAACATAAGCAATCTTTACGTCAGGCAAAGTAGAAAGCGACAAGTGATGTGCTTTTCCTTGATTTCCTGCGCCAATCACACCAATTCGCACTCGCTCATTTGCTCCGACGGCAGCCGAGCCGACGGTGCTATAAAGTGTAGACGCTGCCGCGCTGGCAGCCGCTGTAGCGAGGAACTTTCTTCGCGTGGTAGTCGGCATAAAATAACCCTTTGTCTACGGTAATGAATCAAAAGTTGATAAGAAGAAGAAAACGCTGAAAAGGCACTTATTAAGCCAAGTCAACCTTTACTTCAAACTAGCCGGTGTGCGATTGTTAGTCAAGTTCTTGGTCGGTTCAAGATCCAACGTACACCTGTCTAAATGAGCCTTGCTCATATCATTACGATTTGGTGAATGCGTAATTCGCGGTTGGCGTTTCGAGCAGGATCAGTGCAAGTACCGGAATCTATCGGCTTCGGGCTCTCAATAAGTTTGCTTGTGAGACTATAGAGAGTTGCACCCTTTCATGGTGTGCAACATAATTCATTGTATGGTTGATATTTATTCTACTTGACTTGTCACTCGCAATCGCGATTCACACACGGAATGCTTTCGGAGGCCTCAGTTGATTCGCTCTCACTGGAAAGTTTGGTTGGCCCTCGCATTCATGCGATTGAGTCTAGCAGTCATCTTTTGGGGGCGAGGATACGACAGCTGCGATGCAGAAACAGTTGCTCTTTGGTTGTTCGACGAGCAGGTGGGAATGTATCCCAGTTGTGTGCTGGGTGATGCGGCGTCGGGCAACTTTCCGCTAGTCATTGGTGCCGGCGGGCAACTCGTGGAAGGAAGATTTGGCAACGCTCTAGAGCCCGTTGGACGACCACAAGTTTCATACCCTCCTCAATCGATTGTGACTGAGTCCGGAAAGCCAATTCATGAAACGCTAGAGTCCGCGTCGAAATCGTCTGCGAGAATGTCGTGGTTGAACGCCTATTTCGCCGCACTCATGACGCGCGGGGAACAGCACCTCAGACAAGAGGTCGAATTCGGCAGCCCAACGGCCAGCGGACTGAACTTAGGAGAGAGCGACTGGACCGTTGAATTCTGGTACCGCCCTGTACGACCACCGGAACGGTCGGGTGTGGTCTTCGAAATTGGGAAAGGACCTCGCCACAAGAACGATGCTATTACGCAGCTGAGTCTTCATGAGGACGGTCAAAGCTTCTCTCTGCTCAATGATCCTGCTGATCTGAAGTTGCGGATTCCTTCCAGCAGCACAGCTTTGGATGCAAGTGGCCCTGATTGGCATCACCTCGCGTTTGCCTATGACAAAAGCGAGGAACAATTGCGGCACTATGTAGACGGAGTACTCCAGCCACTGCCAGATAGATGCGAAATGAAGCCTCTTCCTATTGGCAAGGAGGATTATATGAGCGTTGGCCGTGACGGTCGGTGGCAGCATCGTTTACCAGGTCAGATTGACGAGTTGCGGTTTTCCGATACTCAGGATTACCATAGCAATTTTACTCCACCAGACAGCTTTTCCAGGTATTCTGCCGACTATTCTCCTCCTAGCCTCAGTTCGGGTCCACCTCTGTTGTTTGCTGAGGAAGTCCAACAGGACAGGCCTGTTGAGCTTGGTAGTCGGAAATATCTCTTCCTCGACGATTCTCTGTTAGCTACTCGGGAGAATATCGAATTTCGTGTTAATCCGCCGCGGTTGGACAAAGTCATTATGGAAAGTCGCGGCTTGTCAAACCATTTGGTCGTATTTGAAGATAGCGCTAGCGGCGACGGGCTAGTAAGGATCTATGGCCGTGGGCCGCTGAACAGCTTGGCCGTTTGGACTTCGGAGGATGGCGTCAATTTTACGGCTCCCGATTTGGGGCGCGAGTATCATGGAGCTCGCAACATCGTAGTCGAGGATCCTGTTGGGCTGGGAACGATCTTCGTTGATCCTAATGCACCTCCTGAGGAAAGAATCAAGTATATTAGTGGATACCGTGGCCGAGGACTTTACGTCTATTCCTCCCCGGACGGCTATCATTTCACTCGAAATGAGTCGAGTGCTTTGCCTTTCAGGGGCGCTTCGCAATCCATCGTATTTTACGACGAACAACGTCAGCGGTATGTCGGATATCATCGGAGTGATATGGCTCGCTTTGAGAGTGGTAAAACAGCCAGGACGTCGGTGATGACCGAGACAACGGATCTCATGCGTCCTTGGCCACTCAAACCTGTTTTACCTGATGAGCAAACAGCAATGAGTAAGACGAGGCGATTGGGGTGGAAAAATCCTTACTACACTGATAATGGCCCACTCACTCCGCCGGGGTTCGGAGTGGAATTCCCAACGGTGTTTGCACCAATAGAAAAATTCGACCCAGTTGGGACAGATATTTACGTACCTAAGTGCATCAAATACCCCTGGGCTGACGACACTTATCTAGCATTTCCTGTCATGTACTTTCATTACCATGAAGAAGACCCTCTTGCGCGGCAAGCATTAGGAACTCCTGAAGCAGACCGCGGATCAGGACCCTTGGAGACCCAGTTATCGGTTAGTCGAGATGGAATACGCTGGCAACGTTATCCCCGCCCTGCCTATATCGGGATCGGCCGTCATGCCGGGTTTGATCTAAAGAAGGCCTACATAGGACACGGCATGGTGCGACGCGGCGAAGAGATTTGGCAATACTATGTTGGTAGTGAGGAATACCACTCTCCCTGGAAGAAAAACCCGACGGCCCGAGAAGCAGTGTTTCGTGTTGTGCAGCGTTTCGACGGCTTCGTTTCTGCAGACACTCCCTACACTGGCGGCACAATGACGACTCGACCGCTTGTTTTTTCTGGTAATCGATTGGTAATTAATCTCGATACAGATGCAACTGGCTATGCTCAAGTAGGCCTACTTGACGAGCATGGAGCGCCGATTGAAGGCTTCGAATTAGACGAATGCATTTATTTGAACGGCGATTTCATCGACACGGAAGTTGAATGGCTCAAGGCTGGCAAAGACGTCTCGGCGCTGGCAGGGCGTACTATAAAAGTAGTCGTTCGTTCCCGGGGAACGAAACTTTATAGCATGCAATTCGTCGAACGAGAGCAGTGATGTTCATGTGGACATTGAAGCATGGGTTTCGCAAATGGAGCCTGCTCGGCTGGGCAGCGTTGATATGCTACCCGGCCCTCTGTTTAGGATTCGAATCGAATCGCCCCATTAGTTTTGCCCACGACGTTCGTCCTATTCTTTCTGAGCATTGCTATCATTGCCACGGGCCAGATGCGAATACGCGGGAAGCTGATTTGCGACTCGACTCGCAAGATGCTTTTCTAGATAGTGAAGAATCCGTGGGCATCGTGGTCGCAGGTAATCCGAATGAAAGCGAACTATTTCTCAGGATTGTCTCTACTGACGAGGACATGCAAATGCCTCCTGCGGAAGCCAACCGGCCTTTATCTGCCAAACAAATTGAAACGATTCGACGCTGGATTGATGAAGGTGCAGTCTGGCAACAACATTGGTCCTTTACTAAGCCTGAACGACCTCAATTGCGTACAAGCAGAGATGATGGTTGGTCTAAGAACGAGATTGATTGGTTCATTCTGCAGCGACTGCAACAAGAAGGCTTAACGCCTTCTCCAGAGGCCGACAAGCAGACGCTGATCCGCCGCGTTACGTTGGATCTGACCGGATTGCCACCGACTCCAGAAGAAGTCGATTGCTTTCTTGCAGACGATCGGCCCAACGCCTATGAGCTTCTGGTCGAGAGATTACTACACTCACCCCGCTATGGTGAACAGATGGCAGCTTCTTGGCTCGACGCTGCACGCTATGCCGACTCTTATGGATATCAAGACGACGGTGAAACAAGCATGTGGCGTTGGCGCGACTGGGTCATCGAGGCTTTTAATGACAACATGCCTTTCGACCAATTCACCATCGAACAGCTTGCAGGGGATCTGCTTCCCAACCCGACCTTCGAACAACGAATCGCTACCGGTTTCAATCGAAATCATCGGCACAATTCTGAGGGAGGAGCGATTCCCGAAGAATTTCGAGTCGAGTATGTTGTCGATCGGGTGAACACCACCTGTACGGTGTGGTTGGGACTCACCCTGGGATGCGCACGCTGCCACGATCACAAATACGACCCGATCACACAAAAAGAATTCTACCAGCTATTCGCATTCTTCAATAATGTGCCGGAAGATGGCAGAGCCCGCAAAGTGGGCAATACGCCGCCGTTGATGACAGCACCAACTCGCGCACAGCTCAACCGACAACAAGAACTTGAAATGCAACTTGAAGTGGCACAACTTCAATTGGAAGGCCTGGAGCCACAATTCCTGGCTGATTTCGACCAGTGGCAGCGAAACGCTGATGTCACAACTATCTCAGATCTACAGGGAGTGACGCACGATCTGGATATTTATTTCAAACTCGATGGAAATCTTGCCGAGTCGGTTAGTGGGGACAGTTTCGGTAACTTTAAAAATGGTGCCGCGACTTTTGTGACTGGACAGCTGGGGCAGGCTGCCTGGTTGGATGGAAAGAAGACGATCGTAGTTGGCGATGTCGGTAGTTTCAGTGATGACAATCGAGTTACGATTAGTGCCTGGATACGACCTAGCGACTGTAATGGGGCACTGCTTTCGAAGATGGAGAATCCGGATGACCCCCAGGAAGAGGGTTACAGTGTACTACTACGCGAAGGCAAGATTCGAGTCCATTTCACTTCGCAATGGTTCGATGACGCAATTCGTATTCAGACAGAAACGAGCGTTCCACTCGACCAATGGACGCACGTAGCGGTGACCTACGACGGCTTGAGTTTAGCGCAAGGCATCCGGGTATACTTCAATGGAAAACGGCAGCCGATTGACATCGAATTTGACTCCCTATTTCAAGGTTTTGGCAATCATGGACCGCTGAGACTGGGAACAGCCGGTGACCCCGAGAGTCAGTTTCAGGGAGCGATCGACGATGTAAGAATATACGGCGAACAGCTCTCCGACAGCGAACTAAAGCTCCTAGCCGTGAAAGAATCGGTCTCCGATATTCTACAGATACTCGAATCCGATCGTACGGAGAATCAAAAACACAAGCTCCGCACGTATTTCACAGACAGGGTTGCCTCCAAGGAATATCGGCAGGCTGCGGCGTTGGCAACCCGCTTGCGGCAAGAACTAGACGAACATCGTCGGGGTTTTCCAACCTTGATGATTATGGAGGATCTCGCAGAGAGAAAGCCGACATTTCTACTGAATCGCGGACAATACGATGCACCAGGGGAAGAAGTTGAGCCCGAAATACCGGCTGTATTCAACGGATTGGCAGAGGGACTGCCTCACAACCGCTTAGGGCTTGCACGCTGGCTTCTCGATCCCGACAACCCACTCACCGCCCGCGTCGCTGTGAATCGACTATGGCAAATGTCTTTTGATCTCGGATTGGTCAAAACGGTCGAAGATTTTGGCGTCCAGGGCGAAGGTCCTAGTCATCCAGACTTGCTCGATTGGCTTGCTACAGAACTTATGAATAACGGGTGGGATCTGCAAGCGATTCGCAGGTTGATTGTCACTAGTGCCACTTATCGACAACAGTCTCAAGCGACGCCGGAACTTGTGGCTGCCGATCCTGAGAATCGCTTGTTGGCACGCGGTCCTCGGTTCCGGCTGGCAGCTGAAGAGATTCGCGATGCGGCACTCTTTGCCAGCGGATTATTGGTCGAACAATTGGGAGGACCATCAGTAAAACCCTATCAACCACCGGATTTATGGGAAGAGATCGCCGATGACGAGTATGTTCAAGATAGCGGCGAGAAGCTTTACCGACGCAGTCTGTACCTGTTCTGGAAACGTACCGTCACGCATCCTCTCATGACGGCGCTCGATGCACCTAGCCGCGAGATTTGTACCGTTCGCGAAGAGCGTACAAACACTCCCATGCAGGCATTAGCCCTGTTAAACGAAGAAGGCCTGGTAGAAGCAGCGAGAGTCTTAGCCGAACGCGTCCTGACAGGTGGGCACGACTCCTCTGCTGACCGTTTGGAAAGCGCATTCCGTCTTGTCACTTCCCGCTATCCGAAGCCGCAGGAATTGTCTGTGATGCAACAATCCCTAGAAACACATCTCGCACATTTTACTAAGCATCCACAAGAGGCTAAGCAGTTGGCAGCGGTCGGAGAGCACTTACCAGCGACTCAATTGGACGCAGTAGAGGTAGCCGCGTATACCGCAGTTGCTAATATGCTGCTGAACCTAGACGAGGTCGTGACCCAACATTGACCGATTACCGGGTCACACACCTCGATTGCAATTCAACACGGCAAACCACAAGCCCTCAGTAAAGTCTCTTGAGTGGCTAGATCATGTGCGCTGTCAAAGTCCGCTTGTTTTTCACCGCGAATTATTGCGGCTAAATCTGCTAAGTCGGCTGTGTAACGGTTGTACTTGCCGAAGTTGATTTCTTGATATCCTTCGCGATACTCACCCCGCGGCTCTGATAGCGCGAGCTGAACTCGAGGTTCATCAAGCGGCTGTATGTGCAGCGTGCCTTCCGTGCCGCACACAACTAAGTGACGTCGATCCCCTCCGTCAACTTCCAATGCGGTCGAACGAATAGTTGCGGTCGCGCGAGGATAGCTGCAAACGGCCAGCATATTGTCAAGAAGTGTGTCGTTAATCCTGGCGGAATGGTGGCTGTAGGGCGTGACTTCCTCCGGCTTGCCCATGGTAAGCACTAAAAGATCGACCAGATGGCAACCGAGCTCAAACATTGTCCCACCAGGATTCTGGGCCCAGAGGCTGCGCTTAGGCGGATCGACGACCTTGCTCATGACTGCGTTGAACTCAAAAATCTCGCCGAGCCATCCTTTGGCTAGCAAGTCACGCAGCAACAGAATGGCTGGGTTGTAACGATACATGTAGCCGAGTTGCACAACAAGCTGTTGTCGATCCGCATTAGCGAGCAACTCTCGGAAACTCTCCAATGATGAACCTGGGGGTTTGTCCAAATGAATGTGTTTGCCAGCCGCTATGCATTGATGGGCTATGGGGAGTAGCTGCTCGACCATTGTTTCCACTGCCACTGCTTCGACATCGGGAGTATTCAGTAATTGCTCGGCTGTAATGAAAGGCAATCCTTGATACTCTTCCGACTTCTGTGCCTGAGCCCTTAAGTCGGGATCAGATTCCACAACTCCGACGACTTCCCAGTCAGGCGAACCGCGCAGAACTTGTATTTTTCCTGCGGCATGACTATGTCCGACTCCTATCTGTCCGACTTTTATCCGCCGAGGAGTAGTTGCTGCTGCCGTCGATGTAGATGAGCAGACTGCCGTCGTGGCAAGTGCTGCAAGGGGGAAACGCTGGAACAGAAACTCACGTCGCGATGAACTGTGTAGCATAAATGCCTCGCTCTTGATTTCCGAATCTGCTAATTGGTTGCTGGATTCTTTGAGTATTCCGCGACACTATTTTCTATTCGTCCCGTGCCGATTGCTTCGTGAAAGCATACAATCGGCTTCATCCTTGCAATCTACAGTGCCTCCGACAGCGGATGAATAGCCATGATACTTCGAATTCTAAGTGTGTGCTGGATCCTGTCTAGTCAATCGATCTCTCCTTTATCGTTGTGTTTCGCCGAAGCCAGCCCCCCAGTATTGCCGTCGCGAGGCATCTGCGCCCATCGCGGAGCAAGCGCGACACACCCCGAGAACACTATAGCGGCACTACGGGAAGCGGTTCGACTCGGAGCACACATGGTCGAGTTCGATCTGGCACTCACCAAAGATTTACAAATCGTACTGATGCACGATCCGACTGTTAACCGCACGACAAATGGCCACGGCGAAGTCGCTGATTTGACACTCTCCGAACTACGCACTCTTGACGCAGGGACGTGGAAATCACCCCACTTCCAGCACGAGCGAATTCCCACTTTCAAGGAAGCCCTGGATGTTTTGCCCGTCAACATTTGGATAAACGTTCACCTAAAAGGAGATGCGGAACTAGCCTCAAAGGCAGCACGTGAGATAGTCGAAGCAAGTCGCTTGCATCAAGCCGTGCTGGCCTGCGGGGCAGAAGGTGCCGCTTCAGCTCGAGAGATTGATCCGAATATCTTGATTTGCAATATGGATCGACAACTCACGAACAAGCAGTATGTAAGAGCAACGATTGACCAGAACGCTGCGTTCATTCAATTGTTAGCGATTCGACCTACAGAAGCTGGAACCATTGAGCAACTGAAACAGCACAACATTCGCATCAACTACTGTTGCACCGATGATGCTAAGACACTTCGCAAGCTTTTTGCAGAGGGGTTAGACTTTGTTCTGGTCGATCAACTCGACGCGATGTTGCAGGAGGTAGAGGCATTAGGCATCGAGCGTCAAGAGCCAATTTATAGTGGTGAGTAAACGCAGACGATTCTTCTTGGTCTTGGAACGTGTTTTGAAATTGCCTGAATTAGATTAAACATTGGTCCAAAATTCGACTTGGATCGACTTAATAAAAGTGTTCCGCGTAGGCATTGAGTTTAGGTGATCGAAAGCTAAGTGTCTTCACCCGGACTCCACACTTGGCACTGATCTCGTCGAACACTTTCCGATAGATGCATTTGTGATCTGGGGTCGCGAGATCGACCTCCAGGTTTTCCCTCGCGTCCAAGAGTTGTATCGTTGATGTGTAAAATGCGTGCATTAAATCTCTTCATGCTGATTGAATCTTTGGAGACCATTCATTGCAGCAGCCCAGGGCGCCGAAATAGACCTTGTAAGTGCCTTTTCATCGTTCCACTGGCGTGTGGCGTGCATATGAGATAGGGTAGGGGTTCCCAAACCCGAAAGGACCTAATGACTCAAGAACTCAAAGAAGTTGAATCCCTCGCAAAGCAGCACCTCGGAAGTTCTGCAAAACTCTTCCCTTACAAAACGAAAATGGGCAGCGACTCGGAAAATTGGTGGGCCTTGGCAGTCTCCGGTAAGATTATTGGCATGCGTCGTCAATTATCTGAAATCCAGAGACTGGTCGAACGGGGACCCATCAAAAAAGAGATGCTACCAGCCCCCCAAAGATCTGTCTCCGCAGCTCGAGCGAGCTTGCAGGAGGATTCAGTCCAGTTAGGTCTAAGCGGCTGACAACCCTGAGGCAGCCTAATGCGTTTCACAGTCATATATTCATCGCTGTCTCGCTGTCTATCTGCGTGCATCATGGCATCGCTTTGCTCACAAGTCATTGCGGCTGGCAATTTGGATGACAACAACCTCCGCAACGACTTAGTCTATGACTCCACAAGCGGCAACTTTCGATTGCAAATTCCCGATTTCGTAGGTACTGGCCCAGTAGTTCAGTTTAGCCTCAGCACCGATGAAACCTTTAATTTCGCCGACGGGTTCGTTATCCAGGGCCTGGATTGCGGGTTGATTCTCCCAGCAGTCGCATGTGGAACCGAACAAGCGATCACCTACGATGATCCTTCGAACCTGGGATTCGAAGGCGTGTTCGAGTTAGGTAGAATCCTGCCAGCAGGTTTTACTGGACCACAAGTGTAGAGCTTCTTGACGGAGGCGTCCTACAGGACGTCCGGCATATCAACACCGATTGACTTCGACATTCTCGTCGTTCCAGAACCATCCACACAGCTGGGGTTGCTGCTAATAGTGGTCTCGCTAATCGCAGTTGGACACTTATCTTCGCGGAGCTGCTTTGCTAAGAATGACTAAGTCACGTCTCTCCATTGGAGGCAAGGATGTCACTTCTAGATATCATTCAGGTCATCATTGAAGATAGTGAAGTGGCTACCAAACCTTCGGCTAAACAACTTTTCTAACTTGGCACACTCAGTAGATTTCAATCGACTCCCCACAGCCGTGGCACTGCATGCGGCGTTGCTGCTCAATGTAGTGCGTTTGCAGTTCACCCTCTCTACAGGCAGATTCAACCTCACGAGGCTCTCTAACTCAAGTTCGAAAATTATTGCAACCGTTTGAAGAAGATTGCAATTTTTCTCAAAGACGATCTTGTGCTGCAATCAAGGGGAAATTCGGTCGATATGCTTGTTTTCGAGGCTCATTCGCAAGCCGGAGGTTAGGGGTTCGAAACCCCTCGGCTCCACTGACTTTAAGTCGAACACCGTGGCGTTTTTACACACAATGCCACGGAAAGGGCTCCTAAAAGGTGCATCTGTTGGCCCTTGGTTCTCCCGATTTTTTTGGGGATCCTCCGGATAAAGCACTCGCCGGGCGGTCGCGAGTTGCGCAAAGCCAACCATCTTTGCTCGCTACTGTGCACCGGGGCAGGGGTATTGTCACGGTCATTTCGTAGAAAACTTTTTTTACAAAACAAAACTCCCTCTTGTTCTATTCGTCACGCTCGCTTCAACTCATTTGCAGGTCAGGATTTGTGTAGCATCCGACTCTCTGGGTTTATTTGAGTTTTGTAATACAAAACTACGTCTCTGCGTGACAAAAAGAAATCGCTTCGCGATATCGAAGGCCAGGCGCTCTACCGACGGATCTCTAGCCGAGTCGCTGCGCGCGAGGTGGCGACCTGAGCTAGAGAGAAACGGGTTCAATTATCAAACAACAGCGCAGCACGAACGTGGGCCACGGCAACTTGTGCACGGCCGAATCTAACAAATCGCGCGGCCAAAAGCTTGCGCAAAGTTACGAAAAACTGCCCCTCCCAATACCCTCCCCCGGGAGGGTCGGACGCGGTAGCGGCCGGGGAGGGGATTGGAGAAATTTCCGTATTGGGTTATGCCCCGACTGCCAGAGCAGAAAATACTCCCCGCATGCCCAGGATCCGGAGCCACCCCAATGCGATGAACCCAGCGCATGCTTTACTCGGATGAACTTTATTTGGCTGGGTAGATGGAGGCAAGCCAGGGGGCACTACCTCAATAGGGGAGGAATGCCCCAACGGTTCACACAAGGCCGATTTGGAACACTTCGCAGAACGATTTTGGGGAGTCAAAGCTACCTTATTAAGTTGCGCGGTCGATAAAACCGAGCAACTTAGCTCAATGCAGTTATCGCTAGAGGGCGTGAGCACCGCCGCGAGTTAAGTCTGTTGCCCAGCCGCGCATTTGATGCAACCGCTGTCACGATGTGATCCGATCAACTCGCAGAGGTCAAGATTACGAACCCAGACTTGGGTATGCAGATACCTCTAACAGGACGTGTCGAAATTAGGCACTCCTGCTGGTTTCATTGAACTTTTCACATCGGGAGTTCTGCATTTTCTTGTCTATAGTTAGAGCTAACCCTGTCCTCCTCCTAATCATAATTCAAGACGCAATTTGGCGATTCTCAAGACGTCGGACAACTCGGCGACACGACTGACATTCAAAAGGTCTGGTGCATCTCGATTCATGATCGGGACATCTGTCACTTCGAGCGATGCAATTCCATCGACGAATAGAGAAGCGTAAACTGCCCAAACTGCGGCTTCTCCGTTGGCAACGAGGTTGATCCTCTCCCCCTGAAACTCAGGCAGTTGCCGTAGCGATTCTAGCCCGCGACGGACGTCGTAAATCTGCATCGCGGCCTGGGTTTGGCCTAGTAGCATGAAACGCCGACGAATATGAATACGCTCGCGCTTTTGTCCCGTCCAGGCGGTAGGCCCGACTCCTCGAGGCACAATGAATACCGTCGAAGCCTCAGGTATTGTGTTTCCTTGCTCCGTGCGCGATTGGTCCGGCTCAGTATCCTGGAACTGCTTCGGGAAGAATCCCACAAACATCGCTGAATATCGACGCCAAGCGGCTTCATCCAAGACAATAACATTTACCTGAGCGTGATCTCCGCTTGAACCTTTTAGATAATACATCGACAGGCGATAAGGATCCTGGCTTGTATACTCAATCATTCGCGCGTCTGTGTTCGGACCCTTAGTCGCTGTTACCTTAGTATTCAAAGGGGCGGGGTGTTGTGGCCAGCCTCCGAAAGTGCGTTGTTTGAGCTCGTTAATCAGATTCTCGACATCGGCCTGGGAATCGGTTTTCACGTCACCTTGGCCAACATTCGATATAAAAGACTCTTGAATGGTGGTGACCATCTCATCTTTTGGCAATGTTTCAAATACTTTCAACTGAGGAAGATCGAAGGCTGGCTTCGCAGCCATCTCAATTAACGATTCATCCCCTTTCAGGAAACGGTTGAGCCAACGGAAGGCTCCGATTCTAATCTCCTGGGTGTCCTTGTGAGGTCCTTCCGTGATATAGAGCCCAAGCTTTTCTTTCGCACCATAAAGCGAATAGATTCTCTGCGCCTTCGAGTAGACATCGACAACGCCGTCGAGAGGGAAGATGCGGTCCTTATCACTATTCGCGATCAACAGAGGTCGCGGCGCAATCAGTGCGGCGACCATTGAAAAATCCCAGCGGTATGTGTTTACCATGTACATGCAGTCACAATGCCCTTCGACGCACCCATCGACGATGTGATTTTTCATGCTGGTGATACCGGCCACCGGTACGGCGACTTTGACGCGATCGTCGATCGCTGCGATCCAGCAGGTGTAGGCACCACCTCCGCTACGTCCAGTCACGCCAATCCTATCACCATCCACCTCGTCACGTGATTGCAAATAATCCAACGAGCGGATGCAATTCCATGCTTCAACTCCCGCCGGCGTATAGCCGCGGTTGTTCCACCACCACATCCCTTTGCGATACGTTCCGTGGTGAATACCCTCGATCTCACCTAATTGGATCGTATCAATAACCAAACAGACGTAACCGTTCCGGGCGAACCATAGGCCGTGGTGCTGGTAGCGAGTTTTGTTTCCTAGACTTACGCCATCAATCTTCGCCTTTGTGTGGCCACAAACATAAAGAATGGCCGGCAGCGGTCCCTGTTGTTGAGCCGGTCGATAGAGGTTAGCTGTAACGTACAAGCCGGGCATGGATTGGAAATGCAAACGTTCGACAAGAACACCCTCCGACTCAACAGTTCCCATCACCACCGGATCAAGCAATGTTTTGGTTGGCATCGGATCGAGTCCGAGCATTTCCAGTAACTGACGGCGGTATTCCGGTCGATGACTTGTCCATTCTTCCAAGGTGTCAATCTCGGCGAACGTCTTGACGGTCAGTTCCGATACTTGATTCCTAAAGTAATCGGCAAGCAACTTGTCGCCCGGAGATTTCGGAGGCGTGACGTATTGTGCTTCCGATCTAGCGTTCAGTGTCAAAATCAAGGCCAACGAAATTAAGAAAGTTCGCATATCGGTATTCATCAGAGGTAGTAGGTTACACCGGAATGACCACAAAGCAAATCTGTCCGGCGCGTTGTCGAACGACGTCTGAAAGTAATTGGGCCAGCGTTGACAGGATGTCATAGTCTGGCCTGGCGCCTCGAAGTCACCGTTTCATGAACCGTAGTCTAGGGGCTCTCGACAAGTGAGCTCCGATTCCTTACGCTCGCGGCCGGACGCTTATTTTCTCTGTATCATATCGTCGTGCGATCGGCCGCTGCAACCGTTACAATGTCTGTCGCAATGGATTTGAACGGGCTCCGAATTTTCTACAATAGACCTCCGTTCGTAGGAAACCCTCGCATTTTGAATACTGGAGGCAGCAGACCTACACGATGAATCACCTGACGCGAACATATACTAGTATTTTCCTTTTCGTGCTAATGCTTACGACAGCCGTTGGCCACGCAGCCGAGATAGAAAAGAAAAAGCAACGCCCGAAATCTCAGCCAAACCCGGCATTCGTGGAATTTAAGGATATCCCAAGCTTACCGCGTGTGTTGCTAATTGGTGATTCGATTTCGATTGGTTACACAATTCCGGTCCGCAAGCTCTTGGAGGGGAAGGCCAACGTACATCGGCCCCCCACGAACTGTGGCCCAACCACTCGTGGGATTGCTGAGATTGATGGATGGCTGGGTAAAGGTGAGTGGGATGTCATTCACTTCAACTGGGGTCTTCACGATCTGAAGTACATGGGGCCTGACGGTCAGAATCGCACTGATCCAAATGCCCCCGACAGTCGGCAACAAGTTCCTATTGACCAATATAAAACCAATCTTGAAAAGTTAGTAACCCGCTTAAAGCAGACCAAGGCCAAATTGATTTGGCGAACGACGACGCCTGTTCCCCCAGGCTCTCAAGGTCGTGTTCCTGGAGACGCGGCAAAATACAATGCAGTCGCAAAAAAGATTATGGACGAGCACAACATCGAAATCGACGATCAATATGCGTTCGCCATGCAGCGGCTTGAAGAATTACAGCGACCTGGAGATGTGCATTTCACACCAAAGGGATCGGAGGAACTTGCCAAGCAAGCCGTGACGAAAATTTCCAACGCGTTAGCAGAGTAAACTGTTACTTTGCAAGTTTCTCGAACGCAGGGCACTTGTAGTGTGAAGAATTCCCGCCTTGGTCGTCGTAGTCATTTCCAGCTCATTGCGAATTGGCTCCAGGCCTGCCGGCTAGGCCGTGAAGCCTTGATGTGGAAAAATGAATTAACTGTAGTTGAGTGGTTGAAAGCAATGTGAACAGTCGCAACCTGATGGAACTTTGGGCCACGTAAAAGTGTTCGGGCAGATTGATTTGCCACAATTCGCGGTTTGTCTTCGTGCTAGAAGTTGGAACAACCTCTGCGACTTTACGTACTCGCTAGCGCGCGGAGGTGAATCTGACCGTCGCCAGATTCGGTAGACGGCTGGGAGCGTCGGCGTGCCAAACCTCGGAACTTAGCTGGGGTTGCCGTAAGTAGCGGCGGTCGACAAAAAACCGTCAGCCCATGCCTGAGACAACGCGGCAGTTCTACTTCAAGAGGACAAGTGCCAGCTACATTTGAGAAGGGCTCATTGAGAGTGCTTCCGTGTTACAGTACGAATGAGCAGGTAGCCTCCAACACCGATTGCACCAATAACCCCCACGACAACTAAGATTGCAAGAGGAACAAACATTCGATTTCCCTTTCTAGCTGAGTCAAGTGAACCCTGGGGGATTGTATTCGGAAGAGAGAACGAAATCTTGGCATCAGCAGTGGATTTTTCCTTTTTTGGATGCGGAGTAACGAATTTGCTATCCAGCATACCCGCGCCAATCCGCCGCTAGAAATCCTTCCAGAATTGGCTTTTCCGATGGCCATGAATTGGGAAGGCTAACCCCACTTTCCTGTCACTGAATCTATTGAGAATAGACGTTTGTCCTGGAATATGGGTGACTAGTTAGCGAAATGATCGGCTCGCATTTCGGTCGAAAGACTTTTCAGACTTATCACTTCCAAGCGCGTTTGAATAATTTGGGAAGCGACTTTGCGAGCCGGAGGTGAGGGGTTCGAAGTCTCTAGGCTTCACTGGCTTTTTGTCGAAAGCTATGGCGTTCCTGTCATTTCAAGGAACTATCGCAGTTTCGATTATTGGGCTACTAGTTTTCAATACTCGGGCGGATTTCCGGTCAATCGCTCAGTTTTTCGCGCGCTTCCTCAATCCAACGGGCGGTCTCGAGACGCGTCTCACCGGAGGTTCTTTCCTCAGCAAAAACGGCTATTGCATCCAACATCTGGTGTGCTTCACGAATCGATTCCTCTACGTGAGCCTGTTTACCATCGAGGCTAATGTAGATCGGACTCGTATGGGCGAATCGCAAACGAGTCGGTTTGCGTGGCATTTCTTCCGTTCCCCATTCGTAGGCCGCCAACTCGGCATCACTCAGTAATTGGTCCTCAGCAGTGCAGCGCGCTGCCAACCACGAGCTTTCTTCAATTCGAATGGGCACTTTTGTCGTGGTTCCTGATTCCAGTTCGGAGACTTGTTGGACAACTTGACCATTGAGCACTATCTCGATGTTCGAAATCAGATAAGGGAATAGGGCTGCGACCTCGATATTGAGTGTAGCTCCTACGGCAGTCATCTCAATCGTATCCCCAGGTCGATATTGGTCGTCGATCTCCAAAAATAGCATTGGGCCATTGGTCACAAAGTTCTTACCCTGTCGCCAACCTTCCAAGAATTCCTGCACGGTTGCATCTCTGTCTACTCGGACATAAGTACGGTTATAGCCAACTGGAGTTTTCTTTGGCCCGGTTGCGGAACCCGCCCCGGCAGCTAAATGCAAGCCGCAGTTCAAGAGGCGGTAATATGTGTCGGTATTCATCCGCAACATGTCATCCGCATTGTTTTCATAGACGGGGAAACCTGGGACTTGCAGTAAGTTGGAGTAGCGAGACCGAGGCTGGTATGCATATCGTAAAAAATTGTTATTACAAACGTTCACCACATCGACATAACCTAACAAAGCATCAAGTAGTACCTCGCGAGACCAGCCTCCCTGATAGCAGACCAGGGCTCCTTCATCGTGTGATTTAGATATTACGGGCAGATTGGGTTGATCAGGCTCGTTTCCAATAGCCAACGGCCGCGGCTGGCCGATGACGTAGACAGCACCCCAGTCGTGCTCAAGTTCATAATCGTAGACTGTCGTTGGGATCGATCTGCCTGCGTATTCGAGATAGCGCACCGGTCCACCTGGCGGAGAAACGTCATATCTGCGGGCATTCCACCATTGCAGCGAGGTACCGAAGTCGAGTCCCTCGGCGACAAGTTGTGGAGCGAGTTCGTCGAGTGGCACGTGGAGATGGTTCTCGCCGCACAAGAAACCGTGATCGCGCATGTTAATCCAACGCTTAAGCTGGACGGTGTGCCGGTTCGTTTGCCTCTGGTCGCAGGTGACAAGTTGCTTGGCTGGTTGGTATTCGAGGCCGTGTTCGATTCGAATTTCGACCTTGCCAGTTGGAATTTCGAGCACTGAGATCCCACCAGTGACAAACCAATCATCATTCCCCACGGGAATGATTCGACTGCCGGACGGACAATAATCCTTGCCAGCTTCGTCGCGTACTCGGACTCGAGCCGGGAGAGGCTTCCCCACTTCATTGACTACCTCCAGCAAGAACTTTTCCGCCTGAGCCAACGAAGACAAACTAAGAGCCACTAAGAGTGCCTTGGCAAAGTTCATTCAACGCTCACTTGTTTTCGACTGATTTGCGGATGTTTCTCGCACGACACGTTTAGTCTCGCTCCATGCATGCTCGAGATCCCCATTAATCAAGAAGACGTAGCCGTGGCTAGTCCGTGATTCACCAGGCGCAAGAGTGCCGAAATAGGGATTAGCATGAATGCATGAATAGGTACGTCTCCTGTTTGCCTGCAAATGATGGGAGGGATTCCAAGTCGTAGTCAGCACGGCAGAGCCATCCGAACTCACGACTGCAATAATACCATCATCACTGAGCCTTTTGGTAAACCCCCATTTTTCGCGATGGTCGTCGGATCGTTCAAGCATTTTCTGCCCCTTGACCAAAGTCATCCGAAAGAGATCACGCCCTCCGTCTGTTTCGCAACCTGCGTAAGTGATAAACTTACCATTGCTCCGATAGAAGGTGCGAGTCCATTGCGGGTCTTGAAATACTCCGCTCGCATGCAGGAGAAGGCAAACCGGCGCGACAACGTTTGACCAGGTAGTATCCGATCGATTGCAGATCGTTAGTGTAGCCATCCAGCCAAGCTGAATTTGCTGAACCGTTACTTTTACGGACAACCGTCCGTCAGGTGTTACACGATTGTAACTCCACTCGCCATCGACCCTTTTCCAGTCGGCTGGTCCCTGTGTTGCCACTTGCACATCGGTGTTGCCCAAAAGCAGAAGCTCGGGCAGCCACCATTGGGCAAGACCCTGATGGTCGTTGAATTGCAGATCGATTGTCGGTTGCCGGACAACTGCCTGTCCGGGCAGGATTGGCTCTCCCGACCATGCTATAGGAATCTCAGGCCAAAGCCCAAAGACGGACAATGCTGAGGCTGTCAGTTTAAGCTGATCCCGGCGATTTAGAAGCCTAGTCATTGCGACAGGTGCCGTTTGATGCTCTGTGATAAAAACGGGAGTGAGATTTGCAAGATGGAGCTAGATATTGAACAAGGCAATCGATACGTTGCGGGAGGGGGTTGTGTGTCGCTTTACATTATGTGGCGTTAGTTATTGCGACACAACCAGAAGCTTTTTTGCAGTCATCGCATCAAGCGGACCGGAAATAGCGAGATTCCTCTTTGCATTTTAAGTCACTTTGACTGGTGATTTAGGCAGGACAAGGTCACTCGGAAAGAGAGAGGTAACAATGGTATTATGGGGGGTGTAAAACCATGTGTAGTTTAAAGTCGCTTGATTCGTTCGGCGACCACGTAGTGATACTTCCTCACGCATTAGTTCCCAATTGGAGAGTAATCAAAATGCCGCAATGGCTGACCCTCTGTCTTGTTTTCATTGCTTTTTCTGCAACTTCCCTTCTCGCCGCCGAGGATCGTTATCCCACGTTCACCAGCATCGAAGAGGCTGGAGCTGATTTCTTGGTTCAAGGTGAATATGTGGGCTTGGCTGGCGGAGTGCTGCCGATAGCTGTCCAAGTGATTGCTTTAGGAGAGGAGGAATTTGAAGGTGTCATGTTTCAAGGGGGGCTGCCTGGAGCTGGATGGGATGGCAAGCAGCGTCAATACTTCCAAGGAAAAACTACGGATGGCAAAACGGAATTCTTCGGAAAATATGGTTACAAGCTGGCAGAGAAAAATGAATACTGGCAAGCAATCATAGAGAACCGTGTGATGCGAGGCAGCGATCAGTCGCTGCGCAATCAATTGAATGATGTTTCATTCGTACTTCACAAAGTGCAGCGAGAATCGCCAACGTTGGGCGATCAACCGCCTGAGGGTGCAACTGTGCTCTTCGATGGAACAAACACCGAGGCTTGGGGAGATGCCAAGATAGTTGAACATGATCTATTAGATCGTGGTGCCAAGACTCGGCAATCGTTCCAGGACTATCAGTTGCACTTAGAATTCCGCACACCCTTTATGCCGACCGCCAGAGGAATGCATCGGGGAAATAGCGGCATATTCATTCGCAATAAGTACGAAATTCAAATCGTTGATTCCTTTGGTTGGACTATTATTAATCGTCGCTTCGAACGCAACTCGTGGGTTGGTAGGTGTGGGGGAATCGAAGAGATCTTGCCGCCTGATGTCAACCTGACCTACCCACCTCTTTCTTGGCAAACGTACGACGTTGACTACTCTATGCCGCGTCACGATAAAACTGGTCAGCAAATCTCACCACCCATGATGAGTGTGAGACTCAATGGAGTACTCATTCACAACCGCCGTGTGCTCCCCCCCGAGTCTGAAGTTCGCGACGATCGCGAACCAGGTCCGCTTTACCTCCAAGACCACCACGACCAGGTTGTCTTTCGTAATATCTGGGTGGTCGAAGCTCAGTAGGAGTCACTTAAAACGGTCTGGATTTGCGAGGGAGTTTTATTCTCTATGATTTCCATTAATCTTTCGAGTAATCTCAATTCTCGATCTTCGAGTGCACTCTCGTGGTCAGTCAACCGATTTAGACACACCGGTAGTTCGGAAGCACCTTGCCGAATAGCGGCGATCCTGACAGAGGGAAACTGAGATCCAACGAACCCTCTGCCATCAAAAAGGCGTTCCTTCCAAGTCAAATTGCGTATAATGGAGGCGAAACCTCTCTCCCCTCTCATCGGCTATTCGTTTCATGCAACCGATTGTGCCAACCCGTGCGCCAGTCCGTCCGCGAGTGACAACTCGCGAGAATGGAGATTCCCGACCTTTGGAAGACGTGATCCAGGAGTTGGCCGAGGATGGTTGCAGAGAACTTGTCTGGATCGTGGGCGAATCTGGATGTGGCAAGTCGACGGCCCTGGCACATTTGGCAGCCGTGATCGCCGACGACGATAGACTTGTTTATTACGATGAGCCCAAGTCGTTCGGGATCGGAGTCCACGATGCATCGCAGCTCGTAGTAGCGACGTCGATCACCTCGGCTGCTCGCAACGGCGTTGTTCTGGTTCTGCAACCCTGGGGAATGGATGAACTCGTTGAGTACCTATTGGCGGTTTACCCACAGGAGTGCAACTCAGTGATAAATCGACTAGGTAGGGAAGCCCGCCAGAGTTGGTCGCCGCAAGTGGCGAATATTGTCCTTAATCGTCTTGCTCAAGATTCCTCACTTGCAGACCCTGCCCACGCGCTGGTAGAAGAGATCCACGACCGATTTCCCAAACAAAAACAGTTTTCAGCTGCAGCCTATGCCTGTCTGACCATGCTGGTAGGTGGAAGCGAGCCAATAGCAACCGCTGCCCGTTTGACAGCTAAGACCGGTAGTTCACCGGAAACCCTCAGACTGCTACGTCATTCTTCGATCCAATTGTCTCTTGCCGCAGAAAGTCTTATGACTGCGTTGGATTCACGAAGAACGTATAAAGCACTGACTCGGCGATTGCCATTCGAACTTATTGAGTTGGTAGGTCGTAGCTGCAGAGAACAACCTTCGGTGCTACGGCGGATCGAGAAGCTTCTGGAGTCAACTAGGACTGATAAGGCGCATCCGATGGCTGGAAGTATTATGGTACAAGCCGATTCCGTCTGGCGACCAGTACCCAGGCGAACAGGCAGATGGAATTTGGCGGGGGGATATTTTCCCAGGGTAAAATGGCCCGTTCTTGATCTTAGCGGTGCAAAACTTGCATGTTGCGATTTCAGTGGAGCAGACCTCAAAACTTCTGTGCTGTATGAAGCAGACGTGACAGGCACCTTTTTCAACAGTGCTGATCTGACTGGAGCAAGTCTCAAACGCATTCATGGCCCCTCGGCTAACTTCTTCGTGACTTGTTTGCGAGATTCCGATTTGTCGCATGCAAATATGAGACGTGCAGAGTTTATGGATTCCAATCTCTCAGGAAGCGATTTGACGAGGGCCGATTTGTCAGGTGCAATACTCAAATCTACGGAAGCTAGGAATGCCATTTTGAAAGAAGCTATTCTCACCGGGACGTTTTTGGAAGACTGTGATTTCACGGGTGCCAATTTTTCCAACGCCGATTTGTCAAGAATCGATCTGCGGAGCAATCAGCTAACGGGAACCAGCTTTGAGCGAGCCAACCTCAGGCAGGCCCAAATGGAAGATATTCACATAACTCAGGCTCGGTTTGCAGAGGCAAAACTCTGTAGTGCTCACTTAACAGGATCAAAATTCCCCGACGCAGACTTTCGCAAGGCCGATCTCACGGGTGCATTTCTAGCGGAAATCGAATGGGAACGGGCCAATTTACGAGGAGCCGATCTGCGGGGGGCAACATTTCACATGGGATCTTCGCGGAGCGGTTTGGTCGGAAGCCCTATCGCACGTGAAGGGAGTATGACAGGTTTTTACACCGACGAGCGCGAAGAGATGTATTTCAAACGTCCTGAGGAAATCCGCAAGGCAAACCTTTGTGGCGCTGATCTGCGTGGTGCCAAGATCGAAGGGGTCGATTTCTATCTCGTCGATCTCCGCGGATCGAAATTTGATCCGCAGCACGAACTGCAAATCCGCAGCACTGGAGCGATTCTGAGTAATGAGTAGAATTTACACTTCAGTAATTCCAGGAAAGGATGCCGAGCATGCGGGCAATCATCTACAAAGACTACGGCGACCCCAGCGTACTCCAACTGGCAGAAGTTGCGCAGCCTAAACCTGAGAAGGACGAAGTTCTTATTCGCGTTATGGCGGCGGGGGTCAATCCGGTTGAGGCGCGGCTGCGAAGTGGCGAGGCGAGGTTTTTGATTCCTGGGGGATTTCCGCGGATTCCAGGATACGATGTGGCCGGCATTGTCGAGGCCTGTGGCGACAACGGTTCGTTCTCGGTGGGAGATCGAGTTCTTGCGTATCTGTATCGCCTCTACGGAGGGGCATACGCAGAATTCGTCACCTGTCGGGACAGATGCGTTGCAGCTATCCCCGCCGCGATGCCATTCGAGGAAGCGGCAGCCATTCCTTTGGCCGGTTCGACCGCTCTGCAATCACTGCGTGACCATGGTCACATGCAAGCCAGTAACGAAGTACTCGTAAACGGAGGCAGCGGCGGAGTCGGCGCATTCGCCGTACAAATCGCCAAGGCCAATGGTGCACGGGTAACCGCAGTCGCCAGCGGCAAGCACGAGGATTTTGTGCGCTCCCTGGGGGCCGATGATTTCATCAACTATGAGGATCAGAATTTTAGCGACTTGGATCGCCGATGGGATATTGTCTTTGATGCCGCCGGAAAGAGTTCCTTCAGAAGGGCGAAGCGGGTGATGAACGAAACCGGGTACTTTGTATCCACTGAGCCAAGCTTTCGAGGGTTGGTGATGTCGCTAGCGACCTTACCCTGTAAGAAGAAAGGTCGCATCATGCTCGCGATCCCTCGAGCCGAGGATTTGCGGGAACTAGTGCGAATGTATTCGGCCGACCAACTCAAGGTGACCGTCGCCGAAACATTCTCCCATGGGGACGCTGAGCAGGCCCATGTTAGGATCGAAAAAGGCGGTTTTAGTGGCAAACTCGTGTTGAATATAGCGGAGTAAGCCAGCACGTAAGCTATATTTTCGAAGATTCTGTCCCCACCACCCTCGGATATGCGACCCATGAGCGAACTCACCCAATCGACCGCCCAGCAGTGGCAGGCTTTCTTCCAGGAATGGCCAGCGAGTATTCCTAGTCGGGGAATCGTAACAAACTCGCTCAATGAACAGATGCCTTTTAAGGGGTTCATGCTCAAGGGAACGATGATTCTCCTAGAGCGCAACAACCCCGATGCCATGGGAGGGCGGTATATTCTGATGAATTTCTCCTCGATCGATTCGGTGAAGCTCGTCGATCCGCTGAAAGAGACCGACGCCACGGCAGCCGGCTTTGTTGGCAAGTTTGCGAAGATGTAGAGCGAAAGGGCTCAGAAAGGCCAGACCCAAGGAACCAGAATGATCGCGACAATTCCCAGCAATAGATTCAAGGGCGCTCCTACTCGCATGTAATCGCCAAACTTGTAGCCACCCGGGCCATAGACCATCATGTTCGTCTGATAGCCAATAGGTGTCATGAAGCTTGCGGATGCGGCTAATGCCAATGCCATCAAGAAGGGTCTTGAGTCGACTTCGAGCAACTTGGCGGTTTCCAGGCAGATCGGAAACAACAATACTGCAATCGCGTTGTTAGTCACCATCTCTGTCAGGATCGATGCTAAGACATAAATGCATGCCAGGGCCGCCAGGGGGCCCATGACTTTGGTCGAATCGACCAGGACTCCCGCAAGCGTGGCGGCGACGCCCGATTTTTCTAGCGCCAGCCCCACTCCGAACGACGCCGCGATCGTGACCAGAACTTGCCATTCGATGCTGCGTCGCGCCTCACCTGCCGAGATGCACCCGGTGAATATCATGGTTCCTGCGATGAGCGCCGAGGCAATCATCGTATCGACGATGCCGGTAGCCATCAGGAGGATAAGCACTGCCAAGAGGGGCAAGGCAATCCAGGCACGATCGTGTCTGAGTGGCCGGAAGTCGTCGATTTCGCTGACCAAATAGAACGCAGGATCGTTGCGATATGCCCGAGCGAAGTGAGGTTGAGTTTGCAGGAGGAGGGTATCTCCCTGCTGCAAACGAATGTCTCCGATCTTGCTGTCGATGCGACTGCCACCACGATGCACGGCAACCACGGCTGCTCCATAGGTGGCCCGAAAGTCGGCATCGCGAATAGTGCGGCCCACCAGGCGGGAATCTGCTGAGACCACGACTTCCGCCAGCCGGCGCTGCAATAGTTCACGTGGGGATAGTTCCTCTGCGGCGTCGGCAACCGATGCCAGGCCAGGAATCTTCTGGAGTTCGACTACACTGGAAATAATGCCAGCAAACACTAAACGGTCATTAGCTTGCAAAGTTTCGTCGGGACTAACAGGGGACAATAGCTCTTCATCACGTTCTATTTCGATCAAGAACAGACCATGGAGGCGACGGAGTCCGGCTGCATCGACCGTCTTAGCGACAATGTTACTGCCGGGACGCACTTGCATTTCAACCACGTACTCGCGCCGCGACTGGCCAAGCTGTTCAAGTAGTTCGGTGCGTTCGGGGAGCAATCGGCGACCTATGGTCCACAGATAGGTAACACCGACAATGGCATATGGGAGTCCGACCCAACCAATTTCGAAGAGTCCCATGCCGGGAATATCGTTCTGGATCATTAATCCTTGTACGACCAGGTTCGTAGAAGTACCGATCAAAGTGCAAGTGCCACCGAGAATGGCCAGGTAGGAAAGGGGAATCAGCAGTTTCGACGGGCTGACTTGACGCTGGCGGCACCAATCCAGCACGACCGGCATCAGCATCGCCACGATGGGAGTGTTGTTGAGGAATGCGGAGGTAGGGATCACGACTAAGGAGAGTCGCTTCAGTACGCCACGGTCATCTGCGGCTCCACCCAAAAGTCGTGTGCCAACATAATTGAGGATTCCTGTCTCACGCAGTGCGGCAGCGACGACAAAGAGGAAGGCGACCGTTAGCATGCCCGAGTTTGAGAAACCGGCAAATGCTTCATTGGGAGTGATCACACCCGCGAGTGCCAGCAGTGCTGTTCCCATCACAAAAAGCAGGTCTGGCGGCGCAATATTCCGCAGCAGTCCATAGAAGATGCCAACGATGACAAGAACGGTAAGCCAGGCTTCGAATGTCAACGTATCACACCCTATTTACGTTAGGTCTGTAAAGTTCCCCAGTTTACCGAGGTCCTTGGCCTGGGAATAGCCGTTCTGGAAGGCTTAGGAGAGTCTCTTGGGAGCTCTGCTGCTAGCGTTTCGAGTAGATCGGGATTGCGGGAATTACCCGAATTCGCTTGAATTCGGCTGTTCTCTTACCATATATGTATCCAGGGAAGGATCCTCGCCATGGACTCGGCAAAATCTATGACTTTAAAGAAAAGAATTCTTCGTTCGGCCAAGACTGTTTCTCTCACTGCGATCGTGGGATTAGGGCCTTTCTGTTGGTATGCGATTGCTGAAGAGACTCCGCCCGTTCGCATTGCAGAAAAACGAATTATTGGTCCCACGACCATCATCGCTGAATCGAAGAGCGAGTTGGACTTCAAGGCCCGCGTTGATACGGGAGCAACGACCTCTTCGCTGCACGTCGAGGAATGGGCAATCGAGGACGAGTCTCCTCAGATGGCCGACAATGTTGGGAAGAAAATTCGCATACGAGTCAAAAACCATCGCGACGAGTCGCAATGGATCGAAAGCCGGATCGAGGAAATCGGCACCGTGAAGACATCCGCCGTGGCTGAGGAACGCTATAAAGTCGAGTTGACACTTTGCTGGAACGACGTGAAAAAGCAGGTGCTGGTCACGCTGAATGACCGTTCGCGCATGAAGTACCCCATGCTTCTAGGCCGCAATTTTCTGCAAGGGGACTTCGTCGTCGACGTCGATTTGAAGAAGCAAACTCACGCGGAGATTCTGCAAGTGCTGGAAAAACCGGCCCTGAAACATGCCACGACCAAAGCAGTGCTGGCCGAGAGTGACCAAAAGGCAGAAAATCTGGAGTAGTCCAGCAAGATATCTGCCCGCAACTAAAGACATTATTGGTTAGCCAGGGATTTACACGGAAAATACTGAAGCCGGCGTCCTAGCTTTGTTCGGTCCGCCTCATTCCGTGGCAAAAAATACCTCACTCAATCGAAAAAATGCGATTCTATTAAGAGTCGATTTGTTTGAAGCGCAGACTCTCAAAGTGCCATCTATAGGAAACTTAGCCTAGTTGGCGCAATCGGTGGTTATTCCGCTGACCAATATGAGTGGTGGGGCGAGAGGGACGACGATTCTTGCGGGTAAAGCCACGTCGTTTCTTCCATTTGCTTAAGGGGCGAGAGCCCCCTTTTGACGTGCGGTCATCTTCCGGTAATTCGTCTTCATAGACGGTCGCGCGATCCATGACACAACCTCAGCAATTTCGGACCAATGAATAAGTCCGATCCCAATTTTCCTTTGTTGCTGCTGAATCCAGAGATGAAGTTTCGAGAAATCTTGAAACCGGCCAACAACCCCGCCTCTCGCCTCAGCGAATGAACGGGCCAATATCGACTCTGTGGCAATTGTTAGGCAATCGAGGGTTTCGGGCAATCCCGATCTGGGTAGTTTTACTGCGATAGAAGCGAATTTAAAGTGAAATGAAGCAGTGAATGCGGGTCAGGGGATTTGTGATGCGGACAGGCTTACGTAGGTCACGCCGGATTCAGAATTCGCGCAGGGGTGCGCTGGACACTTTTTCCACTTCGACGTAGCGCCGCCAAGGCTGGCTTTTCTACCAATTGGTGCAACAAGGCAGCCAGCAAGAACGCCAGAACAACGGCCGCACCGATCGCCCAGCTAGGGGGCACTGCCAGAGACTCAAGCCAGCGAATAAGCACAAAGCCGATGTTCTGATGGATTAGATAAAGCGGATAAGAGAGGGCACCTAGCGCAATGAGTACGCGAGACTTGAGGTGCGGCAGGTAACCTTGGACAGCCAGAAACAGGCAGACCGAAAGCAGGCTGGCGACCAGAGCGTGGGCCATCCCGTCGAAGAGGCCGACAGTGGCCCAGCAGCCAAGTAAAGTGACTAGATCAAGCCGCGTCAGCCTTCCTTGTTGACGGGCGTGGTAGAGGAGCATACCGACTGCAAACAAAGGGATGTATTTTAGACTGGTGATCGTAGCGACTTTATTGGCAAGATTGGCCAGGACCGGTACTGAGTTTTCTGACGACGATATTAACAAGTGAATGAGTCCGGCAATGCCTACCCAAACGGCAAGCGTGAGCCGAGGGCGGCGGAACGCGCCAAGTCGATAGCAGACTAGCATGTTAGCGTAAAAAATTAGCTCGGCCTGCAGGGACCAGTAAGCCCCATCTACGTGGGGGGCATCTAAGAGGGATTGCACCATGGTCAGGTTGACCAAAGCTGCGCCGAATGAAACCTCTTGCCCTGGTAGTCCGCAGTAAGCGACAACTGCGAAAGTGACAAGGACAGCCGCCCAGTAGGCAGGGTAGAGTCGCGAGAAACGGCCCCAAGCGAATTTCCAGGGATCGGATTGCCGATCGAGCGTCATGAGGATTACGAATCCGCTGAGCATAAAAAAAAGATCGACCCCATAGTGGCCCCAAGGGACACTTGCCGAGAGGGTCGTCACATGCCCGAATAAATTGTCATAGCGAGTGGTGAAGTGAAATAGCACAACTGCCAGTGCCGCCAGTCCGCGGAGGGCATCAAGTTCCAGGATTCTTTCGGAGTGATTTCCGAGCAGTTTATTCGTTGTTTTTACAGTCATACATGCTCTCAGAAAGTCGCCGATAATTTTGATAAGGATTGCTGAAGCAAGTCTCATGCCCAGCTGGCGGTCATTCGCAAGCTTACAACGGTCTGCGAATGCAGAGCGTTCCGCGGGAAGAAATGGCAACCGAATGAGACAATCTGACCGGTGATGTTGTGAAAAAGCAACATATAGAACCGTCATTCCCGCGCGGACGGGAATCTAGAGATTACGCGACAGGTAATCAGTTCAAGTCTGCGCGGAATTATGGCGAGGCAGAGCCTGGGGACATGTTAGATGTGGGTAACAGGACTTTCTGATTTTGTTATGCTGACCAGTGCACTTCTTTAACCTAACCGCCGAGCAAACTCATGCCGAATCGCCTAGCTGACGAAACTAGTCCCTATCTTTTGCAGCACAAGGACAATCCGGTTGATTGGTATCCTTGGGGACCGGAGGCATTGGAACGCGCTCGACGTGAGGAGAAGGCAATTTTCTTGTCGATCGGTTACTCGGCCTGCCATTGGTGCCATGTGATGGAGCATGAAAGCTTTGAGAATGAGGCCATCGCTAGGTCGCTCAACGAGAAGTTCGTGTGCATTAAGGTCGACCGCGAAGAACGACCCGACCTAGATCAGGTCTACATGAATGCCGTGCAAATGCTTACTGGTCGTGGAGGTTGGCCGATGAGCGTGTTTCTCACGCCCGATTTGAAACCCTTCTACGGTGGTACTTATTGGCCTCCGCATGCGAAGCAGGGCATGCCGGGATTTGATCAGGTCATTGATGCCGTGGCAAACGCCTGGAACAACAATCGCGACGCTGCCGTCGAGACAGCCGACCGCTTAACTGCCGAGCTAAGCCGGGCCGCACAAACCACAGCCCCTGAAGGCGAGGTCACAGCAGCCTGGATTACCGGCGCGGCGGCCCACTTCAGACATACTTACGATAGTACTTACGGTGGTTTTGGCGCCGCTCCTAAGTTCCCGGCACCCATGTCGCTACGTTTGTTGATGCGAGATTGGTATCGCCGTCAAGAAAAATCGTCGCTCGAAATGGTTCGTGGCACGCTCGACCGCATGGCAGCAGGGGGGATCTACGATCATCTCGGCGGTGGGTTTGCCCGCTACAGTGTCGATGAGCGTTGGTTAGTTCCGCATTTCGAAAAGATGCTTTACGACAACGCTCAATTGGCACTTGCCTATTTGGAAGCGTACCAGATCACCGGCGACGAGGCGTATGCCCAGGTGGTGCGCGAAACCCTAGACTATGTGCTGCGCGACATGACCGACCCCGCCGGTGGGTTTTACAGCAGCGAAGATGCCGACAGCGAAGGAGTTGAAGGAAAGTTTTACACGTGGACGCAAGAGCAACTCAACACGGTGTTGGACGAAAATGCGGCGGCGACGTTCGCCAAGGTATACGACGTGACCGCTGCGGGAAATTTCGAGCACTCAAACATCCTTAACCTTCCTAAAACCATCGACCAACTGGCAAATATCCTGGGCCGCGACCCCGCTGACCTCCGTCATGAGCTTGCTGCCAGTCGGGAAAAGCTGTTTGCCGCGCGTGAAGAGCGGATTCATCCCCATAAAGACGACAAGGTGTTGGTCGCCTGGAATGGCCTGATGATTGAGGCCTTAGCAGCGGCAGGCGCAGTTCTCGGCGAGAAAAAATATCTGGCCGCCGCCGAGAAGGCCGCCGATTTCTTGCTCTCTGAACTGCGCGATGCGGATGGGCGGTTGCTGCACACCTGGCGAGATGGCCAGGCCAAGGTATCCGCTTATTTGGACGATTACAGCTACCTAGCCAACGGATTGATCACGCTCTACGAAGCCACGTTCATGGCACGTTATCTAGAGGAGGCGATCACGCTAATGGATGTCGTGTTGGAGCGGTTTGCCGATGAAGGGGAGGGGGGGTTCTTCTTCACGGCCGACGACCAGGAGCAACTGCTCGTGCGGAACAAGGATTTCACCGACAATGCGGTCCCCAGCGGAAATGCAATGGCCGCTTGCGCCCTGGTCAAGCTGGGCAAACTCACCGGCAGCGAGCGATACCTTACCGTGGCGACCCGAACCGTGCAGACTCCCGCAGAGCTTGTGAAACGCTATCCTTCGGCGACCGCGCAAACGTTGCTGGCCGTCGATCTCCTGGTAGGTCCGACTTATGAGATGGTTCTAGCCGCGGACCTTGAGTCCGAGGAATCAGAGCATGTGCTATCCGAGATTCATAGCCGGTTTCTCCCGAACAAGGTCTTGGCCTTTGCCACGGAAGAACCTCTCCTGCAACTTGCGGAATTGCTGCGCGGAAAAACGGTTCTAGGCGATGCTCCGACGCTCTATATTTGCGAAGGATTCACCTGTCAGGCACCGGCCCAAGGTAAAGAGGAGATTCTCCACGCCTTAGGGGACTTGGCAGCTAACACGAATGAATTGAGACTGCCAACAAAGTGAATCCCTCCATCACTCCAATTCTCGAATCCTCAAATTGCGGAACGAGTAGGTTTGGCCTTTTTCGCCGTGGTGCTGGATACCGATTGGCCCGCGTTTGTCGAGATCATCGTGAATGTCGGTCGTCACGACGTCATTGACTTCGATTTTGATCGAATCTCCCTGACAGGTAATTCGGTAGCGATTCCAGCCATCGCGGTCAAAAGCAGCGGCAATTTCTGGCCGGGCAAAAAAGTCGTGCGATTCCTGCTCGTACTTTAGAAATTCCTTATCAGTAGTTCGTCCCGACTGGCTTGGCCAAATCCATTGTCGACGGCCTTCGTCATAGAGACCCCCTGACCAATTGCGATCTGAGCCATCCACTTCTGCCTGGTAGCCATACACATTATTCGGCTCGACATGGCAACGAAACATGAAACCGGAGTTGGCTTCCCCTTGCGGAAGTTTTACTTCTCCTTCAAACACAAAGTCGCCAAAGTCTTCCTCGGTAAGAAGAAAAAACTTCTTGTCGGCGGTGAGATGGATCTCGCCATCGACCACCTCAGCATTTCCCCAATCGTAGGGATTCCTCCAACCGCTGGTGTCCTTGCCGTTGAAGAGTTCGATCCAGTTTTCTTCCTCTGCGTGGCAGGAAGTTACATAGAACAGACTTAGAGCAATTGTTACGAGAGAGGATAATTTGAGATGCATTACAAATCCTAAAAGTGGGTAATCAAGTCTTGGCCAGGGGTAAGTACCGAGGAATCCCGGCAACGCCTAGTTTAGCATCGTAGTGAAGAATTGGAACATGAGGAAACTGAGTCAACGGAGAATTGAATAAATTCATCTCAGTTC
Organism: Bythopirellula polymerisocia; assembly: GCF_007860015.1. GTDB lineage: Bacteria > Planctomycetota > Planctomycetia > Pirellulales > Lacipirellulaceae > Bythopirellula > Bythopirellula polymerisocia. Next base: position 318,740 of record NZ_SJPS01000003.1, on the reverse strand, counting down.
CCTCTATTCGTTCCTGTTCAAGTCTTTTGAAATTCCAGGCCAGAGCGAGTTTTGCGAGTTGCGGCTATTATTCATATTGCGATCGTTGTGAATACTAGCGACGCCAGTAGAACTGGAAAGTGCGTTGAAGTTTCACGACTGGGCACGTTAACCAACTATTTTTCTAGACTAAGATAAAGTTGTACTCCAGCAGTTGACTGGTGAGTCACTTCGGACCGGCCTGAGCATCTTGGTCATGCCTAATTAACCGGCTGCAGAACAAAAAGAACAAGAAAATACCCGGAGAAAAAATAATCCAAAATAGATGTGACTTCAATTAAGTAGGCCGCTAAGGATGGCAAAATTACTGCGAAAACCACGGTGCCAGAAAGGTAAAGCCTAATTGGCAGTCGTCACTCAGGTAACTATCTCGATGATCGAAGCATTAAAGACATCTCTGGCTCTCGAATCGCCATATGTTACCTGAACAGGCTGCTTAGCAATGGCATTGAGAACACGCATCTGAGCCGATTTAGAAACTGTAGCGCTTGCAGCGACTTGGGGCAATTGGGTCGGATTAGGATGTTGGGGAGTGGCTTGCTCAAAGGCCAGCTTTGTCACGAATAAAAAAATGGGGCGGCCGAAAGACCGCCCCACCAGCCATGTTATCACAAGTCATGTTTACTCGCTGCCTGTCGATTCCTTCAACTTCTCGACGATGCCATCGAGATTAAACGATCCCGGCTTCTGGCTCGGTGGAAACTCAACAAACGTCTGAGCGAACTTGGCCGCCAACTGCTGCATCGGTACGATGATGAACGGACGGTCGAGGAACCAATCGTTGTACGTATTGGAGTTATGCTGTGACTTCTCGAACGGGTCGCGACGCAGATTGAACAGCAGTGGCACGCGTAGCTCGGTGAACGGTTCGCGCCAAACTTCAAACGCCTTAGCGCGGTTTTCCAGAAAGACGGCTTTCCAGTCACTCAGGCGGATGGCGACGCACTGGCCGTCGTCGTTGAAGTACCAAAACTCCTTGCGCGGCGAAGCCTGATAGCTTTCGGTCGGTGTCTTATACTTGTCCGCGTTCGACAGATACTCGTTCATGTCGTAGCCGTCGAGGTGATTCTTATACGTCCGGCCGATCGCCTGATAGCCATCAAGCAGGTCTTGCTTCAAGTCCTTCTTTCCAGCGGCAGAGGCGAACGTAGTCATCCAGTCTTCGTGCGCAACTAGGCCATTCACCGTCGCGCCCTCAGGATAATGGCCGGGCCAGCGAACAAACGCGGGTACGCGGTAAGCACCTTCCCAATTGGAGTTCTTCTCGCTGCGGAATGGCGTGGTGCCCGCGTCAGGCCAGGCATTGTAGTGCGGACCGTTGTCGGTGGAATAGTAGACGATGGTGTCGTCGGCGATGCCGAGTTCGTCCAGCAGTGTCAGCAACTCGCCGACATGCATGTCGTGTTCGACCATGCCATCTGAGTACTCGTCGGAGTTCGGACCGGCCAGGTTCTTGTGCTCTTCCTTCACGTGGGTGCGGAAATGCATGCGGGTGCCGTTCCACCAGCAGAAGAAAGGTTTACCAGCATCATTTTGCCGCTTGATGAAGTCCTTGGCGGCGGCGAGGGTTTCCTCGTCGATGGTTTCCATCCGCTTCTTCGTGAGAGCGCCGGTATCTTCGATGGACTGTCCCCCCTTGCCGTCGGCCTTGGTCTTGAGCACGCCGCGCGGACCGTAAGTTTCGAGGAAGGTCTTGCCGTTGGGCAGCTTCATGTCGCTTGGATAATCTCGGTTCTCAGGTTCTTCCGATGCGTTCAAATGGTAGAGCGGGCCGAAGAATTCGTCGAAGCCGTGCATGGTCGGCAGGTGTTCGTCGCGGTCGCCCTGGTGATTCTTGCCGAACTGACCCGTCGCGTAACCGAGTGACTTCATTACGCCGCCGACGGTGATGTCCGACTTCTGCCACCCCTGGGCGGCACCAGGTAGACCGACCTTGGTCATCCCTGAGCGGACCGGCACACTGCCACTGAGAAACGCCGCGCGGCCGGCGGTGCAAGACTGCTGGGCATAGTAGTCGGTGAACGAGATGCCCTCATTGGCGATGCGGTCGATGTTGGGCGTCTCGTAGCCCATCATGCCGCGACTGTTGTGGCTGATGTTCCAGGTGCCGATGTCATCGCCCCAGATGACGAGAATGTTCGGCTTCTTCGAGTCCTGGGCCTTTACCTGTTGTGAAGAAGTGAATAATTGGAATACCGCGAAGACGACGACGGTCGCCACTTGCGAAATTTGCTTGGAAAATCGCATTTTCGCCTCCCATGGATGAGCTATGATGACTTGCCGGACGCAACCAAGTTGCTGTCCCCGTCTAAAAAATATAATAGAAAATACTTAAATACCAGAAGTCTATGAAGAATTTGCAAAAAAACAGGATATTTTTCAGCCCGCGACGAGAGTGCCAATATGACCGTCAGCGCGCTAGTCCTTACCGCCACCACCCGGAACCCGATTGAATTTGAACTTGTTTTGAGACCCTGGGAATTGCATTTTCTTCCGCAATCACCGGGAAGCTTCGAGCACTCCATCACGGCTATCGGTTCGCCCTTATCCGCTTATCTATTGGGAGAGATATTAATTGCTGTTAAATATCCAGGGGCTGTCACCGGATGGGATGCTGGTGTTTTGTTTTCCACTCGATTACAAAGCGAACCGTTAAGTTTCGGGTAAACCGCTTAGCAGCTATCACGCATTAATCTACTTAATACCCGAACTCCGGCAATAGAAGTGTATTGTGACGTAATGCCGGAATTGCGCGCTGCTTGTTCCAGCCTACTCGTTCGTGTGTGAATCTTCATCATGTTCGTGCTGAATCGTCCCTCGATATTGCTTGCCATCGATGCTGACCACAAGCTGTGCGACGGTGCCTTCCTGGTCCAAGGCTTCTGTTAGTTCGGCGTCGGTGGATTGAAATCTTGACGATTTGCCAGACGGATCACTCGCATCGGGAAAGGATGCAAGGAGGAACTGCTTGCTTTGGCCCTCTTGCTTGAGGTTGATCGTGAGTTCGGCGGCTTCGATTGGCACATTGATCTTTGCCTTGGAATCGAGCAAATAGATTGTCACTGAACCAGCGTCCTCGTCGTGAATCATTTCGGCGTGATATGCTTCTTCACCCAATTCAATCAGGCTGCCTTGATGTGGACCCTCCGTGGGATGGGCGTCAACGGTTTCAGATCCTGCAGGTGCAGACAGCATTGGTCCTTCTAGCTCGGTTGGTTGACTACATCCGAAAAGTGTCAAGACATAGATAGCGAGGCTAGCTGATGCTGTTGGCATGCGAAACAATCTAGTTGTTTTCATTACACACTCCTTTGAAAGGTTGTAGAGATTTGGTGAGTAGGCACTTAATCCTCCTCAACTTCGAGCACAACACGCTCTTGTTCCTCTTCCACCACCCGGCGGGCAGAACCCATTCCAGTGGTCCAGAACAGGGCAGGGCGGACCAGGAATTCCAACAAGGTACTGGTCACGAGCCCGCCGATGATGACTGTAGCCACGGGATACAATATCTCTTTGCCCGGTTCGCCTGCGGCCAGGGCCAGGGGAACGAGTCCGATGCCCGAAGTGAGCGCAGTCATTAAGACTGGTGCCAGGCGGTCCTTGCCCGCGCGGACGATCATTTCGCGAGTCCATGTTTCTCCTTCGTACTTTACAAGGTGCAGGTAGTGATTGATCAGCAAGATGCCATTGCGCGAGGCGATGCCACATAGCGAGATAAAACCGACCATGCTCGCCACGGTGAGGGTCTGACCGGTCAGATAGAGCGACGCCACGCTACCAATAAAAGCCATGGGGAGTGCGATCATCACTTGCAAGGCAAGGTTTGCAGAATGGAACATTTTGTAGAGGACCAGGAACATACCGACTAACGATAATGCGAACAGGATCGAGATGAGTCGCGATGCCGACTGTTGGCTCTCGAACTGACCGCCATATTCGACGAAGTATCCTGGAGGCAGTTCAGCCACGAGAGGTCGCAATCGCTCCTTAATATCGTCCACCACGTCCACTAACCCGCGTCCCGAGACGTTGCACTGCACGACAATTCGGCGGCGGACTTGCTCGCGATTGACCATGTTAGGCCCGCCGGCTTTGTAGACTCTGGCGACATCTTCGAGTTTCACGCTCCCCCCACCGGGCAAGTCGATCTGGAGTCGCTTGAGGGCATCCAAGTCCTCGCGAAACTCTTCTCCCAATCGCACCATCAAATCAAATGTACGCTGTCCGTCGAGCACCTGCGAGACCACTTCCCCCTGCATAGCAGTCTCGACAAACTCATTGACGTCGCCGCGCCGTAGACCAAACGCCTTGAGTTTTTCGCCATCCGCTTCGATCCGAAGTTGGGGAATGATTACTTGTTGTTCGACTTGAAGGTCACGAACTCCTGGGATGTCGGCAATAGTGGTCTGAATACGCTGCGCCTCGCGGCGCAATTCATCGAGGTCGTCCCCATAAAGTTTGATTGCAACCTGGGCCTTCACTCCCGATAGCATGTGAGATATCAAATGCGCCAGCGGCTGCTCCACGGAAGTCACGATCCCCGGGATATCGGCGAGCGCTTCACTAATTTCTTCGATCACTTCTTCGCGGGAACGCTTGGTAGTGGGGTTTACGGTTGCCACGATCTCGGACACGTTGACCCCTTCAGCGTGTTCGTCAAGTTCGGCACGGCCAGTCTTGCGCACAAAGGCCGTCAAGTCATCGAGTTGGCCGAGTCGTTGTTCGACGCGGGCTGCCACTTCGTTGGAAGTGGCTAGCGAAGTTCCGGGGGGCAAGAGAACGTTGATCTGCACGGCCCCTTCATTGAACGGAGGAAGGAAATCGCTCTCCAGTCGTAGCAATGCCCAACCAGAGATAGCGACTGCAATCATCGCGATAGCGAGAATCTGCCAAGCGAAGCGCAAGCTGAAGCGGATCATGATGCCGACCACTCCTTTGAGCCAGCGGAGCAGAAAGCTGTCTCTTTCTTCCTTGGGATGACTCGATCCACGCAAGAGCCAGTAACTGAGTACGGGCGTTACTGTCAAGGAGACCAAGAGAGACGAAGCAATCGAGACGATATAGGAGATGCCTAGGGGGGTGAACAATCGGCCTTCCATGCCGGAGAGGGCAAAGAGGGGAACAAACACCAGCATGACAATGATCGTGCCGTAGACGATTGAATTTCGAATCTCGACACTGGCTTTGAATACTACCAGCAGAGGGTGGAGTGGTGACTCCGCGTGGCGATTCTCGCGCAAGCGGCGGAAAATATTCTCGACGTCGACGATCGCGTCGTCGACCAGCTCGCCAATAGCGACCGCCAACCCGCCGAGTGTCATCGTATTGACAGATAACCCGAAGGCCGCGAACACGATGGCTGTGACGGCAAGAGAGAGCGGGATCGCCGTGAGCGTGATCAAGGTGGTCCGCACATTCATGAGGAACAAGAACAGAATTATGACGACCAGGACGGCACCATCGCGGAGTGCTTCTACGACATTTTCGATGGCCAGATCGATAAACTCTTCTTGCTGATAGAGTTCCGGAAGAATGTGAACATCAGCAGGAAGTGTCTCTTGCATTTCTTCCAGGGCGTCGGTAACCCGCTTGGTCACCTCGCGGGTGTCTGCTTGGGGTTGTTTGAGGATCGTCAGCACGACAGCGGTTCCACCTGTCATCTCGCCTGAAGCATTGCGAGTGAATGCGGAACTATCTCCTCTTTTAACCTGGGCTCCTTCGACGATGCGGGCGACCTGCGAAAGCGTCACCGATTGCCGATCTCGTTGTTTGACGACGATGTCGCCGATTTCGCGAACACTTTTAACTCGACCCAGTGAGCGAACCAGGAACTCATTGGGGCCCTGCTCGTCGAGGTAACCCCCCGCAGTGTTTTGGTTACTTTGCTTGAGCGCTATCTTCACTTCGTGGAGCGACACACCGAACCGTAGGAGCTTGTCGGGATCGACCAACACCTGAAACTGCTTTCTCTCTCCGCCCATCACAATCACTTGCGAGACCCCGGGGATTGTGAGGAGCCTTTGCCGCACAACCCAGTCGGCCAGCGTGCGGAGTTGCATCGGCGTAGTGTCGGCGTCAGCGGTCATGCCGATCATCATGATCTGACCCATGATCGAGGAAATCGGCATCAATTGCGGTTTGACGCGAGGTGGAAGTGTCTCGGTCGCCAAGGCCAATCGCTCAGCCACAATCTGTCGGTCGTTGTAGATGTCCGTGCCCCAGTCAAATTCAACGTACACCACTGAGAGGCCAATGCCCGACGAGGTCCGCACAGCCTGCACGCCGGTTGCCCCGTTGAGTACGGTCTCAATCGGAAACGTGATGAGCGTCTCCACTTCTTCTGGTGCCATGCCGGGGGCCTCGGTCATGACGACCACCCTAGGGCGATTCAAATTGGGAAACACGTCGATGGGAAGCTGGGAAGCCTGCCAGGCGCCATAGCCAAGGAGAAAAAGCGCAATCGCGATCACGAGAAGCCGGTTTTGCAGTGAGAATCTAATGATTCCATTTAGCATAGTGAAGGACCTGCTCGTCGGCGTTTAGTGATTGTGGCCAGCGTGGGGATCAATTCCACCGCCCGCTTTGTTCTTAAGAGCCAAGTGCATCTGGTAGGCCCCCTTGCCTGCAATGATGTCCCCTCTGAATAGAGCTCCGTTATTCGCAACAACAACCGAGTCTTGATCTCGATTTAGAACCTCTACAGATACCTGATCAAAATGGTCGCCGTTCTGCCGGTAGACATAGGCCTCAGCACCCTCGTCAACCACGGCGGTCGTGGGCAACACCAACTGGTCTTCCCAGGAGTCGATCGGCACCTTGATCTGCATGCGTTGGCCGGGCTTGTACATCCATTCCACGAATTGCTTGCCTGCAGGCGTAGTTTTGTCGAGGGCGATTCTGTTCGGCAGTCTCAGATAAAACTTGAAGGCCCGAGTATCAGGGTCGATCTGATCTGCGACGTACATCACCTCGAGGCCGTTGACTTCAGTACCCGGCGATTCGTCGGCGAGCAGGCTGGCTTTCACCTTGCGGCCTTCTTCAGCCGCCTTTCGGATCAAAGGGGCATCATCTTCAAAGGCCAGTCCTTCAATGTGGAGTTCACAATGATCGGCGATTGTCGCCAATTCTCGACCGACATCAACATGTTCCCCCTGTGTAACACTCAGCCGTTGAATTTGAAACGGGTGATCATCGTCGCAGTTGCCTTCGCTATGAACGTGCTCTGGAGCTCGTACTGTGATCGCCTGTAGTAGGCGTCCCGTGTTGCGAATCTGATCGACCTGTTCTTGGTTGAGTCCATGGAGCAGCATGGCCTGGGATTCGGCTCGAAGCGACGCCTCAAGCTTCTGTTTGTCGTATTCCTGATCGAGTACACGGCGCCCCGCAATAACGCCGGCGTCGAGGGATTCTAATCTCTCAATCTCACGATTCACCACGGCAAGGTTTTCGGTTGTGCGCAGATAGTCGCGTTGGGCTGCGACAAGTTCCTCATGGGTCAGCCGCATTTCAAAGAGCGGCTGATCGGCCGTGATCGCTTCTCCGTTGACTGCATAGATTTTTGTGATCACACCTGTCAGCGGCGCCGTGACGTTTATTTGAGAACGTCCCGGACGTTCGACTATGATTGCCGGCAGGGTGAGCAGCTTCTCATAACGGGTCGGCTCAACAGTGATTGGCTCGAAGCCAATGTTTTTGAGGCCATTCTCACTTAATTCGATTGAGGTCGCCTTGTTGTGGCCGGCATGGTCATGGTCATCATGATCTGGCGTGGTAGTCGGATGCTCAGAATGGTTTTCCGATTGTTCCGAATCTGGCCACCATTGATCTCGGCTGATGAAAGCGATTAAAGCGACACCGATAAGGAGAAGACCAAGCGAATAGGACTTTAAGTGATTCTGCTTTCGATTTGTGATCTTGGACATGTGATTGTATGCTTCTCTCAAATCGTGACCATGTAGATACGACTATTGAGGACTAAAGGAACGATTTAATGGAACCCTGAGCGGAGCACCGACAGGTGTGGTTCGCCGCAGGCTACTATAGAAGTATTGCCTCATGGCGATGCGGAAGAGTCGCAGGATTCAGATCAAGAGAACGCTTAGCGCAAGGTGCGAGCGCAGTGGCACACGGGGAGGTGACTGGGTGGGGTCTGCAGGCCGACGCGAGAGAATGTCAACTGCCTGCAATGTGGCAATCTCACCTATAAGGCAATCACAATTAAACGGCGAAACGGCCGCGCGATCGATATTATTCGAAGATGGCAACCACTGGCACTTTGCATGGTGACAAGAGTGGTCTTCGCCAGAATCATGATCACTTGGCGGTGTCGAGTCGTCGCAGTCATTATGATGCGAATGCGAAGGCTCGTGATTGCAATGTTTGCCGTGGTTTGTCGAAAGCGTATGACAGGCAGCGAAATGAACCGTATGTGCGCAGCACCCTACCACAGCATGTGTAAGGACACTGAGCACGGTAAGAATTGCAAGCAAGCGGTTCATAATGATCGGCGATCAGATTTTACAGTAACTATGACTCTATTATCTCTCCCATCAGAGACCGAGTCTATGGCAGATATCGCACTTTCAAGTGGATTGAACTCAGGTTGGCGATAACCTGACAGATTTCCTGGTCTGAAACTTGGTCAGTTAATAGAGCAAACAGGTTACGGTCAATCTAAGCCTGCGCATTTATATCCACTGGACATCTTGCTACATTCAATAAAACCGTTAGATTATGTTACAATTCACGAGAGAGAGTGGTGGTCGCGGAGGGTATCGTATGGCCTGCGAAGTGCGACTGCCGGCGGCGCAGAATCAAGTCTTTGACTTTTTTTCTGACGCGTTTCAACTTGAGAGATTGACCCCATCCTGGCTCAACTTCTCCGTGTTAACACCTCCTCCGATAGACATGCATGTCGGGACTCTGATCGACTATCGGTTGCGGATGCATGGCATCCCTCTTAAGTGGCAATCGCGGATCGACTGCTGGGACCCCCCCCTGCAATTTTCGGATGTGCAGATGCGCGGACCCTATCGTTTTTGGGAACATCTTCACACCTTTGAAGAAGACGGTGACGGTACGATTTGTCGTGACGAGGTTCACTACAATGTTTTTGGAGGTGGGCTGGTTCACAAACTCATTGTTAAGCCTGACTTGACAAAGATTTTCACGTATCGGACGAAAGTACTACAAGATATTTTCGCAAACGGTACAATCCCGGCGGCGGCGGAACTCGTATCTCATTAAGGGATCAAGTCTTAATCTGGGGTGAACCACGTCTATGAGAATTGCTGTTATTGGTGCTGGGGTTAGCGGGCTGTTGGCAGCCCGGCTGCTGTCTACGCGCCATGAAGTGCAACTGCTCGAGGCAAGTGATTTTCTGGGAGGGCACGCCAATACGGTCTATGTGTCGATCGATAGACGCACCTTTGCTGTGGATACTGGCTTCATGGTGTTTAATGAGCGAACCTATCCCAACTTTCTGAGACTCTTGGATCTACTCGGCATCTTCTCCCAGCCGAGCGACATGAGCTTTAGTGTTACCTGTGAGCGAACTGGCTGGGAATATCAGGGAAGCTCGCTTTCCGGCATGTTCGCCCAGACGAGAAATATTTGTCGCCCAGCCTTTCTAAGGATGATTGTCGACATTCTGCGATTCAACCGAGATGCTAAAGAGTTCCTAGCGAAGGCAGATTTCTCAATTACGCTTGACCAGTTCTTACGGGATGCTCAGTACAGTGAAGCGTTTTGCGAAAAGTACCTTTTGCCGATGACCGCCGCGATTTGGTCTAGTCCGACGGAATCAATACGGGATTTTCCAGCTCATTTTCTTTTGCGATTCATGCAGAATCATGGCCTACTGCAAATTCGCGATCGACCGCGTTGGCAAACAATTCCCGGTGGTTCGCGTCGATACATACGGGCCTTGGCGACTGGTTTGGAAGATCGAATACGACTCGGTTGCTCTGTGCGTGCGGTGACTCGTGGTCTTGATCAGATAGTGGTCGAGACAGATACAAACAAAAAGCAAGTTTTTGACGCCGTCGTCATGGCGACGCATGCAGATACCACGCTCAACCTGCTGGCCGATGCGGATGACCGCGAAAGAATCATACTTTCTGCAATTCTCTACCAACAAAACAGTGCCGTGCTGCATACTGATGTGAGTTGGCTCCCTTCGCGAAAGACTGCCTGGGCAAGCTGGAACTATCGCATCTCAGATTCTGAGACACAACGGACCTGTGTGACTTATGACCTTACACGGCTTCAACGAATTGACTCACCGCAGCGAATACTATTGACACTGAATCCCCATAGGAGAATTCCCAAGTCGAAGTTCTTGCGGGAATTCGCTTATAGCCATCCCATCTTTAATGCCGAGGGAATTGCCGCTCAATACCGCTTGCCTGAGATCAGCGGCACAAAACGCACCTACTTTTGCGGGGCATATTGGGGAAACGGCTTTCACGAAGATGGAGTTGTGAGCGCACTGGCAGTCGCAGATCAGTTTGGCATTGGATTGGAAGCATGCACAGCAGCTTGTACCAAGGATTTGTTACGCACATTCGAACCAGTCCGATAAAGCACTCGTTTCGTTATCCCGTTACGATGGCTTTTTTGGATCTGTCCGAGGTCCCTGCGCTGCGCAAAAGCCTCAATCTGTTCACCGGCAACCGCTGGGGGCCAGCAAGTTTCCTGGAAAAAGATCACACTAGAACCGAGGTCGGTAGTCTCGATCAGGACATTCGCAGTTGGTATCATTCAAAAACTGGTCAAGAAGTACTGGGGCCAATCCGATTGTTGACTCTGCTTCGAAGTTGGGGATATTACTTCAGTCCGATCAATATGTACTACTTATTTAATGCGGAAGCGACGGCAATCGAAGGGATTGTAGCCGAAGTTTCCAACACCCCCTGGCGAGAAACCTATCGCTACTTGCTGAAACCAGAAGAGGGAAGGGGTCGAGAGGCGATCGATTGTGAACAGCCCAAGGAATTCCACGTCTCCCCATTCATGGACATGACAATGCATTACCAATGGCACTGTACTGCGCCAGGTGATTCACTCCTCGTGAATATCAAGTCGGTTCAGTCTCACGAACATCTATTTACAGCACATTTGGAACTTTCCCGGAGAGGGTTCACTGACCGAGAGATTGCAAGAGCTCTTTGGCGCAGTCCCTGGTCAACCGCCCGGATAGTGGCGAATATTTATTGGCAAGCCTTGAAATTATGGTGGAAACGATGCCCCTTTTATCCTCACCCAAACAAACGCACCACTCCAGCAGACAACCTCGTCAGGTAGTTCAAGAAGCTACAGGTACCAGGCTCGCAAGCAATCGCAAACCATTCACGCTAATTGAGCAATGGTGTCGTGAGCTCCTTGTTGAGAGATTACTGCACATTGAGCACGGCAGTTTGCTCTTGGAAGACAGCACAGGAATCGTTGCACTAGGGCATGATTCGCCTTGTGAGTTGTCGGGCGTTATCCAAGTCAAGGATCCTCGCTTTTACCGGAGTGTTGCTTGGGGAGGAAGCATGGGGGCAGCCGAGGCATTTATGCGAGGGTATTGGGATTCACCAGATCTGACCATGGTGATGCGCGTAATGGCTCGAAATGCACATGTGTTGACTGGCTTAGACCTGGGGAGTGCTCGGCTTTTAAAGCCATTGTGGCGTTGGATTCATTGGCTCAGACGTAATACGAAGCGGGGAAGCCAACGCAATATTACAGCACACTACGACCTAAGCGATGAATTCTTTGCTGCATTTCTTGATCCTACTATGTCGTATTCTGCCGCGATTTTTGACCTTCCTGATGTGTCGCTTGAGGAGGCATCCCAGGCAAAATTTAGACGATTGTGCCAGTTGCTGGAACTGTCTGCTCACGATCATTTGCTTGAGATCGGCACGGGCTGGGGAGGGCTGGCACTTTATGCAGCGAGGGAGTACGGGTGCCGCGTTACGACAACGACAATCTCTCCGGCTCAGTACGAGTATGCCAGCAGGAAAGTCTTGGAGGCAGGACTTGCAGATCGTATTCAGGTGCTCCAGCAGGATTATCGAGAACTGAGTGGGCAATACGACAAGCTCGTTTCTGTCGAAATGATCGAAGCTGTCGGGCACAACTACTTAGGTACTTATTTCGCAAAGTGTGACTCATTGCTTCGAAAGGGCGGTCGGTTTGCCTTGCAGACCATTACCATTCCTGAAGAGCGTGAGCAACGGTATTTGCACTCAGTTGACTTTATTCAGAAGTACATTTTTCCCGGTGGATGTTTGCCTTCAGTCACTACTTTGTCGGAAAACGTTGCTGGTCGCACTAAGCTCAGAGTGGTTGCCCTCGATGAATTTGGTGGGCACTACGCCGAAACACTTGCTCGATGGCACCAGCGATTTACAGAAAATTGCGAAAGTATCAAGAACCTGGGAATGTCTGAGCAGTTCATCCTCATGTGGCATTATTACTTTAGCTACTGCGAGGCGGGTTTTCGTGAAGAGATGACCGGGCTCAAACAGATACTGCTAATCAAATCTATGGATTGAGAGACCATTCATGCTGGAGAAAATTACTCAATTTATGATTCGACTTGCTGAAGCTGGTTGGCTGCCAGACTGGTTACTGCGACTGGGTATTCGCGGGTTATTGAAAAAGCGTCTCCAAGTGAGTGTCGAGGATTCTTCCTCAGCGGAGAGTGCCAATCGCGAGTTTGCCGAGCGGATGCGAAATGGACCCTTACTCGAAGCTGCGAGCGAGGCAAACGAACAGCACTACGAAGTGCCCAGTGATTTTTTCCGTAAAGTGCTTGGTTCGCACTTGAAATATAGCTGTGCGTTATGGGAGTCGGGAGCGACCAAGCTCGACCGGGCCGAAGAGGCCATGTTAGAGCTAACTTGCAAGCGCGCCGAGATCGAGGATGGAATGAAAATTTTGGAGCTCGGCTGCGGTTGGGGCTCACTTTCGCTCTGGCTCGCAGAGAATTACCCACTATCCCAGATCGTTGCCGTATCGAATTCGCACAGCCAACGAGAATTCATCGAAGCGCAGTGCGAGGCGAGGGGACTCGCCAACCTGCAAGTTGTCACCTGCAATGTGGCTGAATTTGACACTCCCGATCAGTTCGATCGAATTGTCTCGGTCGAGATGTTCGAGCACTTTCGCAATCACGCACTCCTGTTAGAACGGATCGCGAGTTGGCTTTCGCCCGCAGGAAAACTTTTCGTGCATGTGTTCTGTCATCGCGAAACTCCCTACTGTTTTGAATCGAATTCTTCCAGCGATTGGATGGCCCAAAACTTTTTCACAGGCGGAATTATGCCCTCGGTGGCGCTGTTGGTTGAGTATGATGAACACTTGAGTGTCGAGTCGCAGTGGAATGTGAACGGCATCAACTATAGCCGGACTTGTGAGGCATGGCTTAAGAATCTTGACACCTCGTACAATGAACTTCTGCCACTGTTCTCACAGGAGACTGACCGCACCACGGCGAAAGTGCGCTTGCAGAAGTGGCGGATGTTCTTTCTGGCATGTTCAGAACTATTTCGCTATCGCGGTGGGAACGAATGGCTTGTCGCGCACTATTTGATGAAACACTCCTCAAGGAGAAGTTGACGGGAGCTGGTCGCCGATCGAGAGCTTGCTATTGAAGGCCCTTAACCAGGAGGACCGGGAAAGAACGCGTTCGTTCGCTCAATGTAATTCTGATACTTGGGCCTGCGCTCGACGATGGTGCTTTCGAGAAGCGTGACGCCGCTAACACGCATGAGAAATAGGCTCATCACCAGTGGGCTGGCGATTGTCCACCATGCTCCCCCCGCTACGGCTACCAGATAGAGTCCCCACCAGACGCAGAAGTCGCCAAAGTAATTTGGATGCCGTGTGTAGTGCCATAGGCCCTGATCGAGAACCTTGCCTTCGTTTGCCGGATTGCTTTTGAAGCGGGCTAATTGCCAATCGCCCACCGATTCGAAAGTTATCCCCAAGAGGCAGACTAGCGTTCCTACTGCGTCGAGTAGGCCAAATGGTTTACCAGATAGCATTCCCAGTTGCACAGGCCAGGAGATAAACCACAAGAGAACCGCTTGCAGCAAAAACACTGTGAATAAGCTTACCCACCAAAACCGCTCGCCGTGTTTTTCACGCATCGCCTTATAGCGGCGATCTTCGGCTTTCCCCCAGTTTCGCCAGAACAGATATGCCGACAAACGAAGTCCCCACAAGGTTGTTAATGCCAGCATTAAGGTTGCCCGTTGGCCAGGCGATTCCAGTTCTACATAGGTTGCCCAGGCGACGATTACAAACCCCATACCCCAAAAGGGATCGACTATGCTGGCGTCCTCCAGCTTGAGACTTACAAGCCAAAGCAAGACAAACATCACTAACACGATGCCGAAGTTCAGGCCGAGTACAGAAACGATTGTCATCATAGTTTTCGAACCATCTCGCCGGTCGTGATCAATCTAGAATAGGTCGCGTTGCCCATTGGGGCCGTACTTCTCAATGTACTCTTTGACTTTCACCTTGCGTGCCGTATTGTCGCTCGACATGTAACGGATCTTGCCGAAGATAGGACGCTCAGGTCCCCAGGCACGGTCGTAGCGGCCCAAGACCCAGAAGATGCCGCTGTAGCTGTTGGGGTTGCGGCCATCGACGGCGTATTTGTTGTTCAGCTCGATCATAACGGCAAGCGAATCTTGCGGGGTAGGGGACCATTCCAGGATTTTCTTGCCCCAGAGCATACGCAGATAATTGTGCATGCGACCTTCACGAACCAGTTGGCGCTGGGCTGCGTTCCAGAGTTCATCGTGTGTTAGGGCTGCTTCGAATTCGGCGAGAGAGTAAGTGTGCTCGCGGGGATCTTCGGCATGCTCGGCAAGAGTTGCTTGTGCCCAATCGGGGAGCGACGAGTAGCGATTGTAATCACCACGCTTGGAACTCATGTTGTAGCCCAATTCTCGCCAGGTGAACAGTTCGTCGAGAAAGGACTCGGCAGCCTCACTGGTGCCCCACCAGCCAGTGGAACTACCGGTAGCTTTTTCAGAGAGTTTGTCGGGAGACCACTGCTCGTGCTCCATTGCGGAGGCAAAGATCTCATGGGCAGAAATATGGCCGAAGTGGAGATAAGGAGACAATCCGCTAGCAACTTCTTGTTGGGGTTGGTTACGTGCCTCAGCGTATCGCGAGAGTCGCTGATCAAGAAATATTTTCACCTGCCGGTCTGCCGCGCGTTGACCACCACTAAGAAGCGCCTTGCCGACGGAGTGATCGATAGGAAATTCACTGAGGTCGTCTGCTACCTGTTTCAATGAGACATCGTCCTCGGGTGGCCAGCGCTTGATTACATCGACTGGCAAATTCTCGAGTTGCGGGAGCTTCACTTCGATCAAAGGATTGGCAGTGGGAAGTTCAAATAAATGCGGTTTGAGCTCTTTTTGCAAGAAGCGGCGAAAATCGTAGGCGCGCAGAAACACCTTGTCGGTTGCCCGCATTGGCAACAGGCCATTTGAATCGACCAACTCAAATCGGCAGGGGATCTGTTTCGCCGCCACTGAGATCATCTTCGGCAGGAAGAAGCAGGGAAAATCGTCGCTCACGACCACGCAGGCATTCGCGGCAAGTGCGGCCAATAGGCCCGACCCCTCCCCCGGCTCTCTTTCCAAGTAAGGATAGTAGGTTACAGGAGATTTCCCCAGAGCCGCTTCGTTGTCGACCATTCCTTGAATCACAAACCTGTGCAACCGATCGCTGGCCCAGCGATAATCACACCGCAGGGCTTCGAGGATGACCAGCGGCTTGCCTAACTCCTGTGCCCACTCAACTGCACGTTGCAAGCTGTAGTTCCACCGCGTGCGGCGATTGGCGATCATCCAATACAGCACGAATCGGCCATTTGGTTGGACGTCGCGTTCGTTTGGTACACGGATACGTAAACTTGGAACTTCACGGATGAGTTTTGCCGTATTCATATTGACTCCGAGAAGCTCGATTTTTGGTCACCGTATTACCGGATTTAGTCCTATAGATTAACGCCGGGCATTGTAACCTCCGCATTCTATCCAAACCCGACGCAATCTGTGCGAAACCGCACACTTCAGTGAGTCTTTACCGTCGAATTTGTCCAGTTTGCTCGGGGATGTCAACCAAAGAGGTGATGGCGCGATTTTTGCACCCTTCTACCACGGAAGGGATTCTTTGATCCTCGCACGGACCTGAGTGTGTACTACGCAAGAAGGAGCAGTTCCATGTCAAGTTCTCTTGAGCAACTCACGATTCTCAGGGTTGGACAAGTGATGGCGCGGGACGTTGTAACGGTCGGCGTTGACGATACGATGTCTGCGGCCGCTGACATGCTGAAAACCTATGGTGTCACTGGTTTGCCCGTCGTCGACAGCAGTGGGCGATGTGTGGGTGTGTTGAGCGCCACTGATTTTGTTGGGTGGGAATCGGAGGAATCACACACTCATTCCCCAACCGCTCATTTTGATGCCACTCTTGCTCAAAAAGAGGTATCACTTCCAGAAGTAAGCGATGAAACATTGGTTCGCGCCCACATGTCTGCAACTGTGCAGACAATTCGGGAGCATTTGTCCATTGTCGAAGCAGGTCGGCTCATGTGCCAAGATCATATTCACCGCCTAATTGTTGTCGATCGTCAGGGACGCCCAGTAGGTATCGTCAGCAGCCTCGATCTCGTGTCGGCACTCGTCCATGGGGCTGAATCATAAGTGAGCATTCAATCGTTTCTCGGTACCTTCTTGAAATTGCGTCTACCTCTTTGAAAAGAAGAACCATACAAGGCATCCTCTGTTCATCATGCGATGGAAGAACTCTTCAAGTGGCATCCGCAATAGCGACACCCAATATGGTTTAGAGTTTTTCTGATATCGAACAAGAAAACCTGGTCGACGGAGATCTCGACGTTGGTTACGGAGTAGCTGGAGTCTTGATTGCTTTCGTTACGTTGGGTTTCTCACTGATAGCCATAACCGACTGGTCGATTGTTCGATAGCAGGTATTGCCCGTTGAGACCAAGTGTCGTCTAATAAGTTGTGCCCAGTCACGACTTCATTCTTGGAGAAACTATGCGTAGTAGTTCGCTGCTTGTGCTTTTCGCCCTTTTTAGCGGACCTTTCACCTATTCCCTTGCTGAGGGCCTACCGCTATTGGTACAGGATTCGTTCGAAGAGGGTCTGTCACATTGGCATACGAGCGACCCGACGGATGGACCTGTCACCTGGGAGATTATCAGTTCAAACGAAAGCTCTGTTGAGAAGATGATGCTCCGCTCCAACGGCGGCAGCAAGTACGAGCCCCCCTATCGCAGTCCTTGGAATCTCGCATTGCTAAAACTTCCGGTCGTGTCGGATTTCGAACTTTCAGTGCGGGTGCTGAATACCAATTACGACGCTGGCGGTCACCGAGACTTATGTATCTTCTGGGGATACCAGGACCCGGGTCACTTTTACTATGTCCATCTAGGGGCGGTGCCCGATCCTCATTCTTGTCAGATTTTCATCGTCAACGGTGCCGACCGCAAGGCGATCACTCAAAAAGAATCGACAGGCACACCATGGGATCGCGATTGGCACGATGTGAAAGTGACTCACAATACCGAGTCTGGAAGCATGAACGTTTTTTTCGACGACATGATTGAACCAGTGATGACCGCCACCGACAAGAAGTTTTCCTGGGGCCGAGTCGGACTCGGCACATTTGATGACAACGGCAACTTCGATGACTTCAAGTTGCGAGGTATCGCGATCGAGCCAGTCCCCGCCGGGGCCCGACTACCGCCAAGATCCTCGCCGATCGAGTGACGATTACTTTTTTCTGGCCGCGTCAATAGTCGTGCGGGCCTGGCAGGCAAGCTCTTCGATGGCCTTCCAGTCTTTGGCAATAATCTTGTCTTTGGGGGTAAGCCATGAGCCGCCGACAAACGCGATGAGGGGGTCAACAATGTACTCAGCCAGATTCTCCCGGCCGACCCCTCCGAGTGGAACGTATTTTACTCCCAGATGATGGTAGGGAGGTGACATTGCCCGCAAATATTTTAGCCCACCTAACGCTTCGGCTGGGAAATATTTCAGCAGACGGCAACCCAATTCGATGGCCGCCTCGATGTCAGAAGCGGTTGCGATACCAGGTGCGAATGGCAAGCCTTCGGTGGCGGCGGAGTCAACCACCCGGCGATTAAACCCGGGTGAAACCCCGAACAGTGCTCCGCGTTCGATAACCTGGCTGACCTGCTCCGGTTTGAGAATCGTTCCCGCGCCGACCAACATGTCGGGCACTTCCTGACGAATTGCAGCCAGCGAATCCAGTGCAGCCTCAGTCCGCAAAGTAAGCTCCATGGCATTGACACCACCAGAGAGTAAGGCCTTGGCCAGCGGGACCGCAGTGTCTATGTCGTCCAGAATCACGACCGCAAGTACTCCTGCGGATTCAAGCTTCTCAAAAATGGGCGGAACTTTCATTCTCGGGCAATCCTATTTGGGAAAGGGTCAAGATGCTATAATTTAATCTAACAGGGAGCATTTGTCATCGTGCAGCAGCACCCCGAACTAACTCGGAAAACAAGACAATAGGTGGAGTGGAAGTCTTATGATGAAGCGAATCTTGGTCGGACTGGGCAGCCTGGAGTATGCCCGCTCAGCGACAGCCAAAGCCATCGAATTGGCCAAGGTCCACGATGCGGAACTTACGGGGGTAACTCTACTGGACATCGATCGCTTGGACGACTTGGGACCGATTCCCATGGGGGCGGGTGATGCGGCACGAGAATTGAAAGAAAGCCGAATTGAAACGGCGAAAGACATTATCCGCACCGAGCAAGAAGAATTCGCTAAGGCCTGTGAAAAGGCGGGTGTCACTTATCGATTGCAGAGTGAATTGGGAGACCCGCTGTCCGCCCTGGTGTCGCTTACCCGATATCACGACTTGGTAATCTGTGGATTACAGAGCTTTTTCGAACATGGTGTGGTAGACGAGCCTGTTGATGAATTGGCCAAACTGGTGCAAGAAGGGATTCGCCCCTTGTTGGCCGTCGCTGAAAAGGATCGACAGATTAACAAAGTCCTGGTGTCCTATAGTGGATCGATGGAGTCGGCTAAGACGATCAAGCAATATGCCCACCTAAGGCTCTGGCCGAAGGCCAAGATGAAAATTGTCACGTTTCACGATGATCGTGAAATCGGCGCGGAGCGACTTTCTGAAATAGCTCAGTATTGCCGGGCACATGGCTACGAGCCGGAAACCGAATGTGTGGCTAAGCCACCTATCGAAGCGTTGCTGCCTTAC
Source organism: Bythopirellula polymerisocia (assembly GCF_007860015.1). Classification (GTDB taxonomy): domain Bacteria; phylum Planctomycetota; class Planctomycetia; order Pirellulales; family Lacipirellulaceae; genus Bythopirellula; species Bythopirellula polymerisocia. The sequence goes on along the minus strand of NZ_SJPS01000003.1, from coordinate 299,405 downwards.
GCGAATGAGTGGGGAGCCGATCTGATCGTGCTTGGCAATAGTTCGAAGAGCTTGCTGTTGCGTCGCATTCTGGGAGAGACAGCGCTACATGTGATGCGCAATTCGGCGCTGCCACTTTTCTTGGCGCAGTGAGCGGATCGGCGCTAGCCGCCGGTATGAGTGTGACTAACGGCGGCTAGCGCCGATCTGCTCGTATTCGGAGTGATCAGGTTTTACACCCCCAGTCCTAGATACTCCCGCGCATTGCCGTAACAGATGTTACGGATCATCGGCCCTAAGAGGGAATCATCGTTGGGGATCGCTCCGCGCTCTACATCCGTTCCTAAGAGGTCGCATAGGCAACGACGGAAATATTCGTGCCTGGGGTAGGAGAGGAACGAGCGAGAGTCGGTCAACATGCCGATAAATCGCGACAACAGGCCTTGATTCGAGAGTGCGTTCATCTGCCATTGCATTGCCTCCCACTGATCTAAGAACCACCAGCCGGAGCCCATCTGGATCTTGCCTGCGACCGAGCCATCTTGAAAGTTGCCAATCATCGTAGCGAGCATGTAATTGTCGGCCGGGTTGAGGTTGTAAACGATTGTTTTGGGAAGGGAATGTTCGCTATCGAGACGGCCCAAAAATCGCGACAACGTTTCCGCCTGGGGCCAGTCGCCGATCGAATCGCCTCCCACGTCACGGCCAACCTTTTCCATTAGTCCGGCGTTAGCATTCCGAAGTGCTCCCAGATGGAGTTGCATTGTCCAGCCCATTTCATAATTCCAACGCCCAATGTGCAGCATCAGATTCGTGGCGAATTGACTCTGCTCGGCGGGGCTCACCGCGCCACTAGTGCGGGCCTTGGCAAATATCGCAGCGGCTTGATGATCGTCGCAGAAGTCCGCATAAGCATGGCTGAGTCCGTGATCGGAAAGTCGGCAACCAACTTCATGGAAAAACTGGTGTCGACTTTGAAGTGCAGAAAGTAAGTCGGCAAACGAAACAATATGGACATCGCTTACCTCGGCCAGCTTGTCGACCCAAGTGTTGAACTGCTTAGTCTGGTCGATTTCCAAAACCCGATCGGGACGATATGTCGGAAACACGCCGGTTGTGAGACTACTGTCGGCGATTCGACGATGGTAGGTCAGGTTGTCGGTGGGATCGTCGGTAGTGCAAACACCGCGAACCTGGAACTTGTGAAAGATGCCATGGACGGTTAGCTCGTAGCCCTGATGTAACTGCTCGTTAGCATCCCGCCAAATTCCTGGGGCGGTATCTTCATTGAGAAGTTCGTCGATGTCGAAATACCGTTTGAGTTCCATGTGGGTCCAGTGATAGAGCGGATTCCGCAGGGTGTGGGGAACTGTCTTGGCCCAGGCGAGAAACTTATCGTAAGGCTCTGCACCACCGGTGCAGAACTCTTCTGCCACACCATTGGCCCGCATAGCTCGCCACTTGTAGTGGTCCCCGGCAAGCCACATCTCCGCTAGATCGGCAAAGCGATGATTGGTCGCAATCTGCGCCGGAGGGAGGTGCGTATGGTAATCAAGTATCGGCTCACTAGCGGCAAACTCATGGTAGAGCCGACGAGAGGTTTTGGTCTGGAGCAGGAAATCGTCATGAATGAATGACATCGAAATCGTCCCTTTGCGTAGAATTGAAATGCTCTTGCCGCCAAATGCTCTATCTGACACGCGTATGGGGCATTTCTCAACAATGCATGTCGAATGGCACTGCGAATGGAACCACCACTTGGCAACTCAGTGTAGTCAAATTTCCACACTTAACAACAGATATTTCTATTGCAATTCGAGTTAAGCTGCATTGTTTTTTGGGGAAGCGATACCTGCTCGGCGCGGGACGTCAACTTCGCCAAGTAGCGACTGAGGCGCACGTCCAATGAGGCGTGCCTTGAAATCCAGAAACCAAGAACTAAGAAGGCAATTTTCAGAATTCGCAGTCGATCGTTCGTTGTTTTCTATGGTGCTCGAGACAATATTCATAGCAATGAGATCAAGCACTTCGCTATGGTCAAAATAAGACGTGTGCACGAGTTCCTTGCCGGACAATTGCTCGGAGAAGCTTTCCAACCCGGAAGTGAACGAAGGACATCCCAAGAGCTGACGAAATTTTGGTACGACCTGCCCCGCATGTTGGTCTGCCTCGTTAAGCATCTTCTTGCTGAGATGTTCCGGCAATGCTGGAATAGTCTCATTCATAACTGGAGATGGGAGCACAGCGACAACGTGAGCCGAGGGGCGATCATTTCCTTGCGCGGAACGTATCACCAATCCCTTCACTAGTGAGTCAATCGCTGGTCGAAACACCCAGTTGAACAACGGCGCCAAAAGCCAGTAATAGGGTCTCGATAGGATTGAAATATTATCGGTAAAATAAACTCGTTCTCTTGGAGTGAGTTGCTTAACAAAGGTACAAGTCAAATCAAGAGTGGCTCGGAGTCCATTGATAGCTTCATCATCTGGAGACCACAGCCCTAGCCAACGAGCCCCATAGCGACTGAATGCATTTCGTTCTAAACGTGTATCCGCTCGAATTCGTAGTGACTCCAGTGCTGGACGGAAGCACATCATTGCAAAGTGCAGACACAGATAGAAACAGAAACCTGTCAGGGCCACCAGGATGATTCCTTCGCGAGTTGAGTAGAGGTATTCGAACAGTGTCAGATCGCCCGATGGATCGAAGGTGCCTAGGTGGATACCTTTCGCATTCCGCTGCACTGATAATCCGAGCCATTCACCGAAGGAGATAAAAGGTGCACGTAAAACAGCCAAGTAACCCACCTCTTCATCCGGCAGAAGTGACAGCACCGCGTCTTCACCCGAGTAAGCATCCCAAATCAGAGTCGCGAGTCTGTGCCCCGCATTGAAGACGGGCCGCATGAGAAGCAGGCCAAGAATCGCACCCATGAGGTTGGTTAGGTGCCAAGGACTGCGTCCTTTCTGATGAAGGAATGGTGTGCCGACAGTTGTCCAGCTGCGGAGATTGCGGAGTGGACGCCCTGTGAGCGTTGCTAGTCGCAAGGCATTCCAGATGACCGAACCGCCATGACTATGTCCCACGAGATGGTAGGATTTGTTTGCTTTTTCCAGTGGCTGGAGATGCCTTAATAATTGTGCGGCGGCCTTGCTTCTGGCCCGTTCACCATTCTCTCCAGTCCAATGAAAGACCTCACTATCAGTCGCTACACGGACACCGTCAGGCAGCCTGCTCTGTAACTCGTTTGCCGACTGACTGCCTGCCTGCCACCACTGTCCACCAGTACTAGAGCTGTTACCAGAAAATGTGCCGTGTACAAGAATGGCCAACTCTTCCGTTTCTGGACATTCAGCATTTTTAAGAGTCAACATCTGGTGCTGGCGCCTCACATATAATCGAATTAATTGAACTTGCTTTTCAAAAGCCTTACCCTCGAACGACAGGCAAGAAGCCTACAAACCTTCAGGACACGGGCTAACTTCGGCTTACTGCGACGCCTTGCGTAGCTCGGTCCCTACTACGCTGCCTTCCGAGGAAAGAAGGCTTTTGGTGCCGACTGCGTCTGGTCATTGAGCCGGACTTCGATGGGCTTCTGCAGATCGAGGTGTACATCGGTTTGTGGGAAAGCAATCACGATGCCCTCTTCTCTGAATCGGTCATCGATTGCGACACGAATATCACTCTGAACTCGTGCAGCCTCCATCATGCGCTGCATATGAATCCAAAAATGCACTTCGAATTCCAGAGCACTGTCGCCAAAGTTTTTGAAAAGCACTATCGGAGCTGGTTCAGTGATAACTTTCGAATGATTTCTAATCGTCGAATCTAATACTTCAATGATTTTTCTAACAGGAGATCCATATGCGACCCCAACGGTGATCGAAGTGCGAGACCGTGTGTCAGAGAGCGTCCAATTGGTTACATTATTTTCCAAAAACTTGCTGTTAGGAACAAGGATCTCCAAGTTGGCACCGGTGCGAACTCTTGTGCTGCGGGCACCAATGTGCTCCACGTTCGCGTCGATACCTTCGATGTTCACCAAGTCGCCAATGCGTATAGGCCGTTCCACGAGCAAGATCAGGCCACTGATGAAATTGTTGAGAATATTTTGACTACCAAAACCAACCCCGATCGCGATTGCTCCACCCAGGAAAGTAAATACAGTAAGTGGAACATTGACAACTTCCAACGAGACAAATGCGGTGATAATCAACAACGAATAGAAGAGGACCGTTCTCAGCGGAGCGATTGCCGTCGGGCTCAGCCCAAATCGAGGCATAACGCGTTTGGCAATGGCACCTGATAAGAAGCGTGCGAACCAATAACCCACTAGCAATAGGATAAGCCCGCGACATATCTTGCTGATGGTAATTGGTCTATCATCAATGGAAGTTATTTCGAAGTTCCAAATCGTATCTAGCCAGACGGCAAATCGGTGAGTGGCTTCCTTCCAGGTAATTTTATCGAGGTGATCTTCCAATTCATCAATAAAGCGTTCGTAGAGTCGCTGGCCACCAGCAGTTAGCACCTGAGTGGAGGAGTAGAAATCGATTGCCTTTTCGATATCCAATATCTGGTTGCTCAGCAGCGCAAGTTGTTCTCCCTCGACCTCACCTAGATTTGCTTTTCTTTGGAGAGACATGGCAGTATTTTGCCAATGCATTCGGTGGAGATTCAGTTTCTCAGCAAGCCGATCGATTCTTCGTTTGGAGGCAATCGCATCGTCCAGCCATTGATCAGGCTCACTGACTTGAAAATCTTTGTTAGCGAACTGATATCGGTGACGCCAGCAGTCACGAACTGCGCTGATCTCAGTCAATAGTTGCTGGAGAAGCTCAGATTCGTCTCGGGCGGTCTGGAATTCTATATCCTCAGGCAAGGAGGATCCATCTTGAGAATGTCGTTGGGCCAGCCGACGCATGCGCCCTTCCGCCTCCTTCAACTGTTTCTCCGCAGCTTCTTGAATATTGCTAATCATCCCAAGTCGCTCGTCGAGTTCTTCTGAGGAAAACCTGACATTCTGAGCAATCATTTTCACACGCGATTCGAGGGCTTGAATCTGCGAATTGGTCAATTCAACTTGTAGTTCTAGTATGTCAGCTCGTTCTCTGTGGAGGCTTGTCATGCATCCGTAAACTCGGCAACGGAGGTTTAATAGGGAAACCTCGTGTTGCTGAGGAGTTGTCTCACTTGGACCGGTGGCAACTGCCTCCAGCTTCATCCTGCGTTTGCTTTCGACTTCACTTAGTTGCTGCTTCGCATCTATAAGCAAAGCCTGCTCAGCCTGCCGTTCCAGTTCCAGCATTGCTGCGTCGTCTCGAACTCCGAGCAAAGAGTTTCTCAACTCGTCAAGCTTTAAGAAAGAATAGGGCTTCCCGGAGTGCTCTTCTTCCGTCTGCGGTTCATGAATCAGCTGAAACTGTCGATTCACTTCTTCGCGATCATCTAAAGTGGAGAGCCGCTGAGCCACAACAAGCTCATATCGTTCCCATAGCTCAAGCTCCTCCCTGAGAAGTTCAAGAGTATTGAGTTGGCTCTTCTCTTTCAGATTATCGATAGTTGTTTTGAGTTGTGCGAGCGCATGAGAGCACTCGGCCTGTAATTGAATAAGGCTTTCTCGACTTGGAGAATTGCTTTTTTGCGATCCGGATTGACTGGCGAAACTTTGTTGTTGCGTGGTGGCAAAGAGAAGTAGAAAAACCCAAGCAACCACCCACGCAGGGCGAATCCGTTTGTAAACAGGGCCTGAAATGTCGTCGAAAACGGCCAGCGAAAGCGCAGAACGCTCATTGAGTTGTGGGGGATGCCACATCGCTAAATCCTTCCATGGATTGTCGGTATCTGCATTCCTTGCAGACATGAATTCGGTTGGTCCGAGCTATCAAACCAACTCAAGCGAATTCGAGTTAGTTACCTTACTCTTTCGGCCCCAAAAACGACAAGTCGGTTTCGTCAAAGCGAAGGCTCGAAACAAGTAACTTCTCGTGTACTGCTAGCACCACGTAGACGAGGCTACATCAATCTAAGTGCCCGGAAAATGGCCGGCCTATGGAATCCAGGTAAAGCGTTGGACAGAAAGACGTTCTGACTGCCGACTCAAGTACTGAAGAAGAGGACGAGACAGTGGCATCTTGCAATCGCGATGCAGTCCTCGGACCAAGCACAGAAAAACCCCGAGAAACAAAGTGTTTCACGGGGGTTTTAGTAAGAGGCGCCGCCCGGACTCGAACCGGGGATGTCGGATTTGCAATCCGATGCCTTAGCCACTTGGCCACGGCGCCCTAGGTGCGCTCAAACTCTGGTCGAGACGCTGTGCAAGGAATAATCGGACTATCCTTACACGGTACTTGAGAAGGGTCTCAATTTTGTCCCGCTCAATGCCTGTAAAGTTAAGCAATCAGTGAATTTCGGTCAAGTGCAGGGAGTTTGAGGGCTCGGTATTCTAGGCAGGGGAGCAGGTCGCCACAGTCCAGGGGAATCCTCGCCGCGATAGCAAATCAGTTGAAGAAACTAGCCAATAAGACTCGATTCAATAGATAGCGGTTCACGCGCCAGCAAGCTGTTCAGCGAGAGCAGTCTGCAGCGTCGATAAGGAGAGGAGACCTACGATGATCGAGAAACTCATGAACTTGTTGGGCGTCCACTCGAATGGAAACCTGGACCCGGTGGTTCGCCAGGTGACCGAGGATTGTCTAGCCGAGGTTTGTCAGCGGGTCGTAGGTCGCACGGAAGGGATGAACTTCTCGGAAGCCCGCGGATACCTGCGTGCCCGTGCCACGAAAATTGTTCTCCGCCGCACTCGGATTTTGATTGCGAAGTCTCCGGAAATAGATTCCGCACAGATGTCTAGGATCGCCCGACTGGCTACCGAGCGACTGGTGCCCCAGGTGCTTCGCCAGGCTCGCGTTGGAGTGCCCGCCATGCCTGTATATCGTCAAGCTGCTTGACCAATGGAAGGAATTGGGGGAATGCAGGAATTGGGGAATAACATTGCTTGATTCGTTCTTAGCCAATCCTCTAGCATCTAACTCCTAGCCTCCAGTCTCTTTCTCATGGACACTACCGACTATCCTTCATTGCCGAATCTAGCAAGGATGCATTCTCAACTGGCGGCGGATAGTCGCCGAGTGAATGCACACATTGACGCGCAACTCGATGTGATTGAGCACTTGTTTTACGCTACCACGGCTGAGGACTGGCTCGGGGTTGCCCAGGCGTCGAAGTTGTTGGCCGAACTAACACCGGAAGAAATCGGTGCCGAGGTGATCAACGAGGCGCGGCTTGTCTACGAAGAGATGAATCATCCTGCGAGCGAATTGCGTGCACCCAAGCATCTGGCACAATTATTGACAGCTTGCCGAGCGGTGCGAAGTCGAACGCGGAAATAAACGAATTACCTGCCTCAGAGAGCCGGGCAAATATCGTTACCAATAGCGGTAACCAACGTTGTAGACGTTCGTGGGGTAGCCTGTGTACCAGCTGAATGGCCGACCTCCTGGGCGTGACCAGGCAGGGCTGTACATTGTGGTAAACGGCATTCCAGAAGCCGTGGGACGTCCTGGTTGGAATCCGTACCAGCGGAGCGACGCCAGGCGATCCATCCTTTGCTCGGCCCGCAATTGGGCTTTTTGCTGGGCTATGTTTTTCGCCGGCTCTGGTTGTTCGCTACCATAATACCAGTCGTTCTGGTCGGTGGCTGAAGTATCAGCTTTGGCCGTTCTTTGGGCCTTAACGTCGGCAACTGTCCACGCCTGGGTTAGCGAAAATGCCAGCAACAAGGCAGAGAATATCAGGCTTCGTCGTTTCATGATTTTCGTTTCTATTGCAGGGTGGATAGACAAACGGCCAGTTGCCGCAGAGTTAGTCCCTTGAATGTCCCTTCGGCAGTGAAACTGCAGGGCATTGAGCCAGAGCGGCCAGGTTCACGCGCATTCAGCGCAACGGCTGCTGAAAAATCATGTTGTGGAAACTTTGCGGGGGCGAAGACTTATCTCTTCCGCAGAGTCTGCAGAGAAAAAGGCAGCATCCTCTGTGACTACGACAAAACCTTATCGCAGACGGCAATGCGTCGCACTGAGCCATCAAAGTCTCACGGCCGCCAAAATCTAGCCGATCCAGTCAATCCAAGCATTCCGAGCAGTAGGAAGCTTAATCCCGCAGGCTCCGGTACAGCCACTGTCGAAGAGAATGGACTGCCGCCGCCAACTATTTGGTAGCCATACTGAATTTTCCAATTATCCAGGTCGGCGGCATCTACGGCACCATCACCATTGGAATCGCCATTGGCTTTGGTTGCCCCGGAAGTGATGCCGAAACCGCGCTGCCAGAGAGTAAAATCGCGTCCATCGACGTCTAGATCACCATCGAAATCTGCCAGATTCTCGGCAACTCGCAAGAATAAAGAATTGCCGAATTGCCCCATTAGCCAACTGTCGTCAACCAGTGCCGGAAGAGTGAGGTTAGTGAAGGAAGTTGCCAACTCAGCTGAGGCAGATACGATCTCAAAGAAATCGCCATCATTGGGAACAAAGAGCCCAGCGCCCGCGTCGATAAGCGACACGGCAAGCCCACCAGCAAGATTTGCCGAGCCAGATACGATAAGTTGATCGAACTGAGGAGCGTTCGCATTAGAATTGTCTACTCCTCCGATTTCTATCTCAAGTTTTCCGGTAGATTGCTGAGTGTAATTGGCATTGAGACTCATGATGCCTGCAGATACACCGGGTGCGAGGGTGCCCGTTTGATTTTCGACTAGCGTGGCGATGAGTCCCCCACCTTCCAAACGGCTATCGCCGGATATGATTACATTTCCTCCGACATTCACTTGATTAGCAGGAATGACACGCAAGGTGCCGCTGCCAACTCCAAGGACCACGTCGCTATCAACTTGCAAGCTCCCGCTTGGACCGATAGTAAGAATACCCTGTGATCCCGCTGCGGCGGCTATCCGCACATCTTTGGAGTGGAGCGTTCCGTTGCTGATTGTTAGCTTGGCATTGTCAATTGTATCTTGTCCGATGACCAGGCCGGTAGTAGCGTTAAGTGCAGCAAGGCTATACTGAAAACCACCCAGATCGAAATTGACCGTATCGCTCTTGATGATCGCGCTGTCGGTGGCGACATTTGTGCCGAACTGGACCGTGTAGCCTGCAACGCTGCCCAGATTCCAGATGGCGGAATCACTCCCCAATGGAACCAATCCATCACTCCAATTGCCGCCGAGATTGAAATCTCCTCCCGCGTTGTTATCCCATTGGAAATCAAGCGGAGCCAACTGCAGGAAGCCATCATCGTAGGGAATTCGCAATTCACCTGGATTGAATAAGCTATTGAGATGCACTTGAGAACCGGCCACGGGATCCCAGGCATAGACGTTGATCCCGTTCAGAACCAAGGCCGAATTGTTGAGGATTCGCAGTCCCGCGGGTCCACCGAGGCCGAACAGATACAGTGCCTCGGCCTCTCCTCCACCGCCACGGTTGCCATTGTCGATAACGTCCAGAAGGTCCACCGAGGTTCTCTGAGTCGTCGTACCGATCCGCAACTGTCCCATGCCAAAATTGCCGCTCATGAACCCACCTACACCGGCGTCTTCACCACCTACCTCCATCTGTTGACCGCCGATACCGTCGAATCGTAATACGCCGGAATCAAGGTTGAGACTGGATTCGGTGGTCATGCCGAAGGAATAGCTCTTCGAGACCTCGATTGAAGCCCCGGCACCTACCGTCACACTCCCTGAATCCACGTTAAAGCTGCCATCCACGTCCAGATTCGAGTTGAGATCATTAACCGTAAACGTGGCGTTCTCCGCCGCATTGAGATCGCCGATCTTGATTGACCCTGCTCCACCAATGGTGAATCTCGTCTGACCGCTACTTGCATTAGTAATCAGGTGCAAAGATTCTAGATCGATCGATCCGCCAGTCTCAACGACGAAATCGATCCGATCTTCCCCCCGCGAGGGAGCGTTGATTGTTTCGACGCCCGAGAGATTGATGGCGGCGTTGTTGGTGGCGCGGATCGTGTTAACCCGGGATCCCCCCGAGAAGTCGTCCCAACCCGCATTAATGCTCTGCACGCTTGACAGATTGAGGACTGTCCCCGTGCCATCCGCCGAAAACAATGTCGCTGTCCCGTTTAGCCCCAGCGAGGAATAACTCGTGGCCGAGACCTCTCCTTGGGCCGTGCCGTATTCGAGCCCTCCCTCGACGAAAAATTGGGCGTTGTCGATGTTGCTCAAGACCCCTGTGTTGAAGGTGCGACTGGGGGATAAGGTGACACTACTTCCCTGGAAGTCGGTGAGGTCCTCGGCGTTGAAAGTGCCATCGGGGTCGATCGTCAGATCGACGTTGTTGAGACTGGTGAGATCGTTGGCTGTGACCACTGAAGCGGCTCGAATCTGATAAGTCCCCAAGTTGTGAGTCACGAGCATGGGCAGGTCCAAGGTCGAGCCTGCCGCCACGTCAAACTGGGTATTGCTGGCATTCAGCAAGGCGGGCAAGCTAAAGTTGGCCGCCTGCACGTCGAACCGAGTGTCTCCTCCGCTGGCGCTAGTGGTCGTAGTAAGTCCTGACAGATTAATCGTCGAATTGGCGCCAACGACGAAATCGATCCGATCTTCCCCCCGCGAGGGAGCGTTGATTGTTTCGACGCCCGAGAGATTGATGGCGGCGTTGTTGGTGGCGCGGATCGTGTTAACCCGGGATCCCCCCGAGAAGTCGTCCCAACCCGCATTAATGCTCTGCACGCTTGACAGATTGAGGACTGTCCCCGTGCCATCCGCCGAAAACAATGTCGCTGTCCCGTTTAGCCCCAGCGAGGAATAACTCGTGGCATTTAGCGTGATGTCACCTCCTCCCGTAATTTCAATTCTGCCACGAGTCCCATCAAACCGGCTTGCCAACGAGGGAGCGGAGAAGACGCCGTTATCGGTGGTGAGAATTCCTGCGACCGAGGCTTCGTCCACAACGGCCAGATCTCGACCCGAATTGATGTTCAGCGTGGCGTTGTCAGCCAGCGACAACTGAAACACTTTATGCCCCGTGCCCGGCACGTTGAAGTTCACCGTATGGCTCGCGGGAATTACGACAATAAAATCGTCTATCAAATTATTTATAGGGACTTGGGCAATGTCCCAATTAGCAGCGGTGTTGTAGTTCGAGTCGCCACCACTGCCTGTCCAGATGGCTGTGATCTGTGCAAGAACGTGAGTAGATTCACAGAACAGTAACGTCGCAAGAAAGAAAAACAAACGACACACATGGTCCGAGCAGAGTCGCCCGGCACGAGTTAAGATCTTCATCGTTGCCTCCCAGAATAGAATTGCAGTGACCGGCGAGAGTTGGGGTGGGAGGCAATGTACTGCAAATCGGCAGGAAATACAACCAAATATCTTTGTTAAACCAGTCGAAGATAATGCAAAGCAAATATCACAAATCGCATGCCGTAAGAGTTGACCCGTCAATCAGAAAATATCACACTCCGCGTTTGGGCCGGGGCACTTTTCCGCTCGATGCTTTTTTACTTCGCATCCCACGTCGACCCTTTCCCCCAGCCTTCTCTTTAATCGAATCGACCGGCTCGCCGATGGCATCCTGCATCTTTTCAATACGGTCCCGTATCGCAGCAGCTCGTTCGAATTCCAGTGCCTCAGCTGCGGCTAGCATTTCCACTTCCAACTCGGCAATGTATTCCTCGGTGATGTACTTTGTTTCCTCGGTACGACCGACTGCTGCGTTGGCCTGGGCATGGGCGGCAGCGGTGGCCTCGATGCCGCGATGGATCGCTTTGCGAATTGTCTCAGGAGTGATGCCATTCTTCTTGTTATAGGCTTCTTGCAATTTTCTTCGCCGGGCGGTTTCATCGATCGCTTTTTGCATGGAGTTGGTCACCTTATCGCCATAGAGAATGACCTTGGCGTTCACATTGCGGGCAGCGCGGCCGATGGTTTGCATAAGAGAGGTTTCGCTGCGGAGGAAACCTTCTTTGTCTGCATCCAAAATCGCGACGAGTGAGACTTCCGGCAAATCCAAACCTTCTCGCAGTAGGTTGATACCTACGAGGACTTCAAAGCGACCCTGGCGCAAGTCTCGTAGTAACTCGACTCGCTCGAAGGCGTCTAACTCGCTGTGCATCCATTTGCAGAGGATACCCTGGTCGGAGTAGTAGGTCGCGAGATCTTCGGCTAGTCGCTTGGTGAGCGTGGTCACCAGAACACGTTCCCCGTTGGCGGTTCGTTCACGGATTTGTTCGAGCAAGTGTGGAACCTGCCCACGGGCCGGGATTACTTCTATTTCGGGGTCCAAGAGCCCTGTGGGTCGCACAACCTGCTCAACCACCTCGCCGCCGGTGCGTTCGAGTTCGTAGGAGGCAGGTGTAGCGGAGACATAAACCACCTGTTTGTATCGTTCTTGAAATTCGTTGAACTTAAGTGGCCGATTGTCGAGTGCACTTGGGAGGCGGAATCCATGCTCGACGAGCGTTGTTTTGCGACTCTGGTCCCCTGCGTACATCGCCCCAATCTGCGACACCGTGGCGTGCGACTCGTCGATGAACAGCAAGAAATCTTCAGGGAAGAAGTCGAAGAGGGTATATGGTGGGTCCCCTTTGGCACGACCACTAAGGTGGCGACTGTAGTTCTCAACACCCGGGCAATAGCCCATCTCCAACATCATCTCCACATCGAAACGGGTTCGTGCATTGAGTCGCTGTGCTTCGAGTAGCTTGCCCTGAGACCGGAACAGCTCCAGTCGTTCACGGAGTTCCTGGCGGATATTGTCGACTGCGTTGTGAATCCGCTCCTCGGGCAGCACGAAATGCTTTGCCGGATAAATGAAGACTTCTTGGAGATTGTCAATGGTTTCACCGGAGGTAGGATCGATGATCGAGAGTCGCTCGATTTCATCGCCCCAGAACTCGATGCGGTAAGAGAACTCTTCGTAAGAGGGCCAGATCTCCACGCAATCACCACGCACCCGAAACTTGCCACGTGCGGGGTCGGTGTCATTACGCTCATATTGAATGTCGATCATCCGTGTAAGGACGTCATCGCGGTCCAGCGTACTCCCCACTTGCAGACCAACCATCATCTCCTTGTAATCCTCGGGCGAACCCAAGCCATAGATGCAAGAGACACTGGCGATCACAATCACGTCTCGACGACTTACCAGGGAACTGGTCGTCGCGAGGCGCATGCGGTCAATCTCTTCGTTGATCGAAGCATCCTTTTCAATGTAAATGTCTCTCTGGGGAATGTAGGCCTCGGGCTGGTAATAGTCGTAGTAACTAACAAAGTAACTGACGGCATTGCGGGGAAAGAACTCTTTAAACTCGCTATAAAGTTGCGCAGCGAGTGTCTTATTGTGCGAGAGGACCAGCGCCGGTCGCTGAACTTCTTGGATGACATTGGCCATCGTGAAAGTCTTGCCACTGCCGGTGACCCCCATGAGCACCTGCTCTCGCTGTTCGGAAGTGAGTCCCGCGACAAGTTGTCGGATAGCGGCTGGTTGATCCCCGGCAGGCTTGAAAGGTGATTCGAGTTCGAATTGCATTTTTTATACGGCGAGCCGGGTTGAACTCGACTCCGAAAGAGTGCGAGGGTAATAGAGGGCTATTGTTCTATTGGCCAAACACGCCATTAGAACATATTAGATCGCGAGATACGATGGGACTCAAATGATTTCGATCGAGGCAATTGCTAATTAGACCTCGTAAACAATCCGCCCATGCGATTGACTGCGACTGATACGCTCCGTTGCGTACAGTCCGGCCAGCACGAACTCGACGCAGGATGCTCGAACGGCTTCGTTTTCGCTTGCATTTACCTCAAAGGCCTTATCCCAAACGGGAGGAACACGTTTCAGGAGTTTTGCGTAGTGCGACGAAGGGAGCATGTCGCCCACTTCGATTTTTACACCTTGCGAAAAAATTTGACCAATCTCGGCAAGTCCATGCTTGTCGACATACTCACCAAATACAGTAGCGATCGCCTCGGCTAGTACGGTATCGAGCACTTGTTTCTCGCTCATTTGATGTGTGCCCATCAGATCAAGTTCCAGCTTGCCCAGGGAAGATGCGTAAATGTGGCCCAGGTCGCTGATTCGCGGCACGGCAGGGGACTCGCCGAGTATCGCAGCACGTTGGCGAGCACTGGCGAGCATTGTGCGATAGTTGGCAATCGACAAGCGTGCACTCACCCCCGATTCCTGATCGACATATTTTGAAGTGCGAGCCGAACGGCTAATTTCCTCAATCAATTCCTTCATAAAGTAAGGAACTACAACGGAGGGATCTTGCTCTGCGGAATCTGCATTCCCCTCTGCCTCTTGTTCCAGAATTTGCACACCGAGTTCGCGTTCCAGAGGGTAATGCGTCTGGATCATCGAGCCGATACGATCTTTGAGCTGGGGGATCACCTTGCCGCTGCGGTTGTAAGTAGCGGGGTTCGCGCTGAAGAGAATCAGCACGTCGATGTCGAACTTTACCGGGTAACCACGAATCTGCACATCGCGTTCTTCGAGGATATTGAACAACCCTACCTGCACCAGTTCGTCGAGTTCTGGCAGTTCATTCATGGCAAATATCCCTCGATGCATGCGAGGAATTAAACCAAAATGCAACGCGTCTTCGGTGCTCATGCTCACACCAGAGGCAAGTTTGGCCGGATCGATTTCCCCGATGATGTCGGCAAACTTGGTTCCGGGGGATAGCCTCTCAGCATAACGATCTTCGCGTCCCCACCAAGCAATGGGGACGTCTTCTGCAGCACGGTCAGCGACAATCTGTCGGCCCCGCCGCGTGATGGGCCGATAGGGGTCGTCATGCAACGGAATCTCCGGATCGGCGATAAAAGGGATCGCTTCGTCTAAAAATGTGGACATCAGCCGCATGAGGCGACTCTTGGCCTGACCCTTTTCGCCCAGAAAGAGAATGTCGTGTTGGGCGAGAATGGCAATATTCAACTCAGGAATCACGGAATCATCGTATCCAATGATCCCAGGATAAAGTTCTTTGCCGTCTTGTAGTTGGCTAAGAAAGTTATCGTGAATCTCTTGTTTGACTGTTTTTGTTTGCCATCCGCTCTCACGGAGATCAGCCAGGGTGGTAGGGTAATCGAGTAGGGTCGAGGGCATGGCCAGATCCGTTGAAATGGTGTCATTGAAATCACTTGGCATGTCCGATTATAGTCATCATGTTGGGAAAGCCAAGCTTTAGCTTCCTGGCATTGATTGGTGAGCACTGGGAAATGCAAAGCAGTTACTAATCGCCAGTATTCTGCGGTTTATGCTTTTTCGAGAAAGAAACCCGACAGAAAACCAATCATGCTTTCGTACGCCTGTTGTTCCTCGCTGACGACAAATTGGACTCGTGCTTTCTGGAAACTTGCGACGTTCGATTGATACCGACAGCGGACGATAACCTGTGCCTTGTCGTTCAGCCCGCGAACTTGTTCGAGAATTCGTAGTGCAATCAAGTCGTCAGGAACGCAGAGTACGACCAGCCCTGCCTGGTGGGTGTGGGCTGCTCTGAGTATATCTGGCTGGGTCGCGTCCCCCGCGGCTGTATGGAATCCTAATTGCTCGAAGGGGTAGAGGTTGATGGGGCTCCGGTCGATAAGCGAGACCTCTATGCCTTGCGTTTCGAGAAAACTGGCGATTTGCTTGCCGATTGGCCCGATGCCAATGACGACCGCTTCTTTCAAGGATTCATGATCATAATCTGCTGTCGAAGGCATTGCCTCTAGTTCTTGAGTCGCTTCGACCCATCGCAAGCCGGCTCGCAATAGCAACGGTGTGAGGATCAATGAACCAATCGCAACCGCATTCAAGAGGTTGTAGTCCTCGGCAGAAATTACATTTTCTTGCCAAGCAATGCGAGCTAGTACAAACGCAAACTCACCGACATGGGCGAGCCCAACGCCAATTCCCAATGAACTTCGCCAAGTTAGTCCGGTGAGACGCATGGCCAAGCAAGCTGCAACAGCTTTCAGCACGATAAGCACCGAGATCAAAAACAGCAACCGAAGCGGAGAGTTTAGTACAATCTGTACATCGAGAAGTAGCCCCAAACTGACGAAGAACACGGCGGCAAATGTCTCGCGAAATGGCAAGATGAGGGCGTCGATCTGTACACTCCAGCGATTACCTCCAAAGGCCAGGCCGGCAGCAAAGGCACCGACCGCTGCTGGCAAGCCCAGTCCATGCGCCGTCATGGTAATCCCACCCAAAGTAACCAACGTGAATAGGATGATAATATCTGGGCTACGATAGTTGGCCAGGCTGGGAATGAGCCAACCTGCAAGTACCTGACGACTCAGCAAAATTAATCCGATGAACAAGAGCGAAGCCCCCGCAAGCTGCGCTACCTCTCCTAAAGTAGGAGCGACTCCTCCAGTGAGCATCGGCACCAAGAGTAACAATGGGACGAGTGCCAGATCTTGAAACAGCAACACACCAATCGCACGTTTGCCATGACGAGTTGATGATTCCCCATATTCGACCAGCGCATTAAAGACCAACACGGTTGAACTAAAAGAAAGAGCTGCGGCCAAGACAATGCTCGTGGAAAGGTCGTAACCTACGACACGAAAAATCAGCCCAGCAGGAATAGCTACCAATGCCATCTGAGTCGCGCCACCCACCACTAAATGTCGACCAAGTCGCAGCAGATCGTCAAGCGAAAACTCCAGTCCAATAGAAAACAAGAGCAAGAAGACTCCAGCTTCGCTCAGAACCTCGATGTCATGATTATTCTGACCGACCCAGTGGAGGGCACCTTCTCCCAATAATGCGCCCATGACCAGGTAACCAACGATCGACGAAATCTTCAATCGACGGCAGATCAGCGCAGCAACTAATCCCGCAGCGAGAATTTCCAGCAGATCAATGAAGGTGGGTGGAATCAAGGTGTGCTTCGTTGCCAAATGCAAAATGGCTTTAGGGAAAGATCTTGAGTTTAGCAAGCCAAGCGAAGGTTGTTGCCTCCATTAGGCGTGAGCTTAGATATTACTCTTCGGCAAAAAGCACTTTGAGGCGATCTGTATCTTCGGATTTCCAATTTGTGGGGTCCGTGACTGCAATCCATGCGTCGATGTAGCTCGCGGCCGCGTAATTATGACCGTAGCCATGAGGTACGCTGGTGGCCATAGGCAAGTCGAAGGCGGTTTGCAGAAACGTAACGATGGGATACCACCGCAAATACGGTGAAACGTCGGGACCTCTTTCGCCGACTAGCCACTCGGGCTTGCGGTAAAAGAGTTCGGGTTCAAAAAAGATCATAGGGTCACTTGCGTGTTGGATATACACAAACCTCATGGGGCTCCAATGATCACCCCACTGATTCAACGAATCTTCGCGTCCCGTAAAGCGGACGATGGAACCATCGCGAAAGGTTGGGAGCCAGCTTGGCGAGTCTGGATTTCGTTCTCGAGTCAGCTCCGCCCAAACACGGCTCGGGAATGGTGGGCCACTCCAGAGGCCCCCTTGGATGGGATCCTCGAAGACAGTAAATAGGTCAAAACTCGATTCCGACCCCAGCGATCCAAGGCTCAACCCATGCACGTAGAGTTTTGGTCTTTCTGCCTTCGGTAGTGTTTTCCAATAGTCATATATTTCATTGAAAAGAATGTACGCTGCATCACGCGAGCGATGAGGATCTACAAGAATAGTGATCCAACTTGGCAGATAGGAATACTGCATACTCACTATTGCGATGTCGCCATTGTGAAGATACTCAACAGTATCGACGGCGCCCGGATCAAGCCAACCGGTACCCGTGGGAGTGGCGACTACCAGCACGGAGCGTTTGAATCCACCAACGCGAATAAGTTCGTCGAGGGCAAGTTTGGCTCGCTCTTCAATTGTTTCGGTAGAGCGTAGGCCAGCATAGATACGTAATGGTCGGAGTGCTTCTTTGCCGTGGAACTGGCTGATTTCTTCCTGGGTTGGTCCGTTTGCAATGAAGTTCTTCCCTCGTACTCCGATCGAGTCCCAGTCGATAAGCGACTCGGCACTTCCCGAGGCTAACGCGTCGGAGGGCTGTTCAATCCCTTCGTCCACTACTTTGTCAAGTTGGAGGAAAATGGCGTCCGCGGCATCCAGGGCTAGCCTGGCAAGTACGCGATTCGTCACGAATAAAACAATCAGCCCGATTGCAATTGTCGTGAGAACATAAGAGATCCGCCGAGGCAAGATTCGGTTGACACTGTGATGGATGTACAACCAAGACGCTACCAGGCAACGAGTTGCGGTTATCATGAGCGCTGCAGTGAGGCATGCAATCAACCCAATCCTCCAAGGGTAGGAGGTGGCGACAGGTTCCATTTCCATCAACTCTCGGATCGAGTTTTGCCAAACCGTTTCGCGCCATAGAAAGAGTACGGCAACCAAAAGCACGCCGATCGTGGTGAGCTGCTTGCTTACCCGCTCCAGTCGTTCATTCGGCTTGGGCAATTGCAAGTAACCCCACAGCCAAACGAAGAAAACTCCCGCCGCATACCCTATGGCCAATGCGAATCCAGAGAGGAGGCCTTGGAACAAGAAATTCCTTGGCAAGAGCGAGGGAGTCAGCGAAGCTGCGAAAAAGAGCATCGCAATGACAATTCCCCAGTAAGAAAAAGCTGTGCAGTATCTATAAGCTAGCGATTTAATATTCATTTTTGAGACTCCAGTGACCTCTCAAAGTCAATTCTCGAAAATCGGTTTTCCACATCATCATAAGGTGTCTTCCAATGAAAAGAATAGGGAGTGCACCGTTCCGGAGAGATGCCCGCGTGAAGGTATTGAAGCGACAATGAATCCCATATCTAAAACTATGAATCGAGGGTACATGCTATACCGCTTCAATTCCTGCCTCCCTCGGGGCAAGAAGAATCTTAGCTAAAGGGCCATGCAGTTCGACCAAGCCAATTTTACCGCCATCTAGAAACTCTCTCTCCTACGGGTTACCATGAAGGGAGTTGTAGATGTTATGTCAGCTTCGCTAAGTATTGAGATCGACCAGCAAACTCGTACACAAGAAGCTTGTCTGGGGAGGTAATCATGGTCCAGCGTATCGGAAATCATTCAGTGGGGGTGTTGTTGGGGATTCTTGTCGGCATAGTCGTGTCGGTTGGCTGGTTTGGGCTTGGACAAGGGATTCCAGTGCAGGCTACCGCCACGCATGGTGAAAAGAACTTTGCTATTGCCACCGGATTCGTAGACGAGGAACAAGAGGCTTTTTACTTTCTAGATTTCCTCACTGGAGACTTACGAGCCGCTGTAGTGAGTCGGCGTACTGGAGAATTCGTCGCTTTCTTCGAAAAAAACATCCTTACAGATTTCAGTACCTTGGGTAAGAATCCCAAGTTTCTCATGGTAACGGGCTTGGCAAGCATTCCCCGTGGGAAGTCCCCCTTTCAGATCGGTAGCAGCTTGATTTATATTGCCGAAGCTACCAGTGGAGAAGTCAGCGCTTACGCAATTCCTTGGAACCCCAGCTTGAGTGCCAAAGGGGCTCCACAGACTGGGACCTTTGTCAAACTGGCTGGGGGTTCGTTCCGTACGGCATTTGTCCGAGATGAGTAATACTGTGATGCAACTAAGTGTCAATGGCCGGGAACGCGAACTGCCTGAGGGGACTACGATAGCTCAGTTGATCGAGGAGTTGGCCCTTGATCCTCGCTCGTTGGCGGTGGAATGCAATTTAGAGCTTGTGCCCCGCGCTCAACATGCCCAAACTCAACTAAAAGAAGGAGATCGGGTAGAAGTCGTCACCCTTGTTGGGGGTGGCTGAATCATTGTTTTCGCGGTCCTACGCGTTTCATAGCGCGACATCTAGACTGGTATCTTTCATGGCAACTGAAATTCTCGCAGAATCGTCGCTTACTATTGGCACCCATACTCTTTCCAGTCGATTGATTGTAGGAACCGGGAAATATGCTAACTACGAGTTGATGGGCGAAGCACTTCAGCGTTCTGGAACCGATTGCATCACGGTGGCGGTCAGACGAGAGCGACTCATCGACGCAGCGGGGAACAATCTTCTCGAATTCATCGATACGCAGCGTTATACTTTGCTTCCTAATACGGCTGGGTGTTTCTCGGCAGAGGACGCAGTGCGCGTTGCGCGTTTGGGCCGAGAGATTCTGGTTGGCATTGAGAATCCAGGTGCAGACTGGGTCAAGCTCGAAGTATTGAGCGATACGAAGACGCTGCTTCCCGATCCGATCGCCACGCTTGAAGCGACCGAGAAACTAGTGGCCGACGGTTTCCAGGTGTTGTGTTACTCAACTGACGATCCTGTGGTCGCACGCCGATTGAAGGAAGCGGGTGCGACCAGCGTGATGCCCGCCGGCAGCCCGATCGGGTCAGGGCAGGGGGTGCTCAATCCGAATAACATCCGCATCTGCCTGGAGTATCTGAAGGAGGGGGATCCTGACTATCCGGTGATTGTTGACGCGGGCGTGGGTACCGCCAGCGACGTGACCATCGCCATGGAGCTGGGGGTGGATGGTGTGTTACTCAACACGGGCATTGCCCACGCCAAGGACCCGCTTAAAATGGCCGACGCAATGCGCCATGCGACCGAGGCAGGACGATTGGCCTATCTTTCGGGTCGAATTCCTCGGAAACTGTACGCCACAGCCAGTAGCCCCGACGAAGGCGTGATTACCAGCAAGCCGCGCTAGTTTCTTGCTACGCAACTCCTTTGCGGCAGAATGAAGGACCGATGCCTGCGCCTGATAATCTCGAAGTTGCCGATATTCTGGGGCCAAACGGTGCAATCGCCCGGCGACTCTCGAAGTATGAGCAGCGTCCGCAGCAGTTGGCGATGGCTGAAGCCGTCGAGACGGCGATTAGAAAGAAATCACATCTCGTTGTCGAAGCGGGGACCGGCGTCGGCAAGAGTTTTGCATATTTGGTTCCTGCGATCTTGGCGGCTACCAAAAAGGAAGGGAGCGACGATTCAAAGGAAAAGCCGCTTCGCGTCGTGATATCCACACACACCATCAGCCTGCAAGAGCAGCTCATCCAGAAAGACATTCCTTTCTTGAATAGTGTGATCCCACGGGAGTTCTCGGCGGTGCTGGTCAAAGGGCGTAGCAACTACATCTCACTGCGACGCATGCACAAGGCACTGGATCGAGCACCGAGTTTGTTCGACACTCAAGGTGCGCTCGACGAGCTCCGCGAGATTCGTCGATGGAGCGAAACAACCGATGATGGCTCGCGGAGTACGCTCTCCTTTCAGCCTTCGCCACATGTGTGGGAAGAAGTGGCCAGCGATCAAGGCAACTGCATGGGGCGCAATTGTCCGACGTTCAAACAATGCTTTTTCTACAAAGATCGCAAGCGCGCCCAGTATGCACAACTCTTGATCGTCAATCACGCCCTGTTTTTTAGCGATCTGGCTCTCCGTCGGGTGGGAGTAAGCATGTTGCCCGACTACGACGTAGTAGTACTGGACGAGGCTCATACCGTCGAATCCGTTGCCGCTGACCAACTGGGGATTCGACTCACATCCGGTCAATTCGATTACCACTTGAGCCGGCTCTACAACGACCGGACCCACAAAGGGTTACTCTCTCACCCAGACATGCACGACTTGCAGCACAAGGTCGAGCGCTGCCGCGTAATGGCCGACGAACTGTTTGCCGACCTGTTGGATTGGCAGGAAGGCAAGGCCCCAGCCAATGGTCGGGTTGCCAAGCCACTCAACATCCACAATCATCTCAGCGGTGAACTACAAAACTTGGCCCACGAAGTAAAGCGAGTTGGAGATTCTCAACAGGAAGAAACTGAAAGACAAGATTACATCGCTGCACACGATCGCCTGAAGGTCTTGGCGGGTGAATTAAACTGCTGGCATCAGCAACAGCTTAACGATACTGTTTATTGGGTCGAGGCCTACAAGACTCGCCGCGGCGTCCACAGACTTTCTATGCTCGCCTCTCCTATTGATGTGGGTCCTGCGCTGCGTGAGCAGTTGTTCAACGAGGTACCCACCTCGATAATGACTAGCGCCACTCTTGCAGTCGGCAAACGAGACAATTTTGATTTTTTCCGCGAGCGGATTGGCCTAGTGAAGTGTGAAACGCTACAACTGGGGAGCCCGTTCGATTATCAAGAGCAAGCGGAACTGATCACGCTGCGCGGCATGCCAGATCCTGCCACACATCGGGACGATTTTGATAAGGCGTCATTCGAAATGATTCGTCGCTTTGTCCGTGAAAGCGATGGCCACGCCTTCGTGCTGTTCACAAGCTACGACATGCTCCGCCGCGCTGCGGCCAACTTGGCTCCGTGGCTACGCACCAATAATATCAACCTTCTGAGTCAGGCTGAGGGTACACCACGGACCCAGATGATCGAGCTCTTCAAGCGAGATCCTCGTTCGGTGCTTTTAGGGACCGACAGCTTTTGGCAAGGTGTCGATGTGCCTGGCGACGCCCTGCAATTGGTAGTTATCGCCAAGCTGCCATTCAGCGTGCCGGATCGTCCGCTTTTAGAGGCCCGTTTCGAGGCAATCCGTGCAACCGGGGGCGAGCCGTTCCGCCAATACCAACTCCCCGAGGCAGTGCTGAAACTTAAGCAAGGTTTTGGTCGATTGATCCGAACTCGAACCGACCATGGCCGCGTGGTAATTTTGGACCCACGCATTCACACCAAGAATTATGGCCGCACGTTTCTCGATTCTCTCCCTGACTGTCGGAAGGCCCAATTCGATTACGCGGAGTTGATAAGATCTTAGCAGCAGAGGAACTTATGGCAGATCCAATCGCAACAATACTTCCACACAATACCTCTTCTTCACCAGCTCGCCTACTGGCGCTTGATGTCTTTCGAGGTTTTACAATCTTGGGAATGATCCTCGTAAATAACCCGGGGGATTGGGGACATCTCTATTGGCCCTTGGGGCATGCCGATTGGCACGGGTGGACGCCGACCGATTTGGTGTTTCCCTTTTTTCTTTTCATCGTGGGAACGGCCTTGGCCTACTCATTACGAAAATACCGCACGGGCACCGAAATCTCGTCAGCGGTCTACTGGCGGATTCTACGTCGGACAGCAGTTCTAATCTTGTTGGGCTTGCTGCTGAATCGGTCCAGCGCCGTGTTCAGTTTTCTACTCGGAAATGCCGACAAGGTTGATCTCTCCAATTGGCGGTTTCCGGGGGTCTTGCAACGAATTGGGTTGGTGTATTTTGCAACGTCAATGATTGTGCTGCATCTGGGGGTACGTGCCCAAGCGGTGCTCGCGGTTGCGCTGCTCCTGGGTTACTGGGCATTATTGGCGTGGCTTCCCAGTGGTGACTACCAGGCAAATTTATCCACCGAAGGAAATGTCGTCCGAGTCGTGGACCGCGCTGTACTTGGCGAGAGCCACATGTGGACCCAAGCCAAGACCGAGAAGACAGATCCCGAAGGGCTTCTTAGCACTCTGCCGGCCATCGTTACGGCGCTTCTAGGATACTGGGCCGGATTGCTCATTCAGCGTAAAGGCGCAACCGTTAACACGGTCGGCTGGCTGGCGACTGCTGGGGTGGTTTGCATCGGACTGGGCCTCTTATGGGGTTCGGCATTTCCCATCAACAAGAAAATCTGGACAAGTAGTTTTGTGGTTCTTACTGCCGGTTGGGCACTCGTCTTCCTGGCTGGGTCGCTCTTGAAATTCGACGTCTGGGGCTGGCGCCGAATTGGTCGCGCATTTGAAGTAGTAGGCGTCAACGCCATCCTTGTTTTTGTAGCCTCTGGTCTGTCAAGTGTATTACTGAGTGTAACCCATGTGGGTGATCAGTCCACGAAACAATGGCTCTACGAGACATTGTTCACTTCCTGGATCAATACACCGGAGTTATCATCTTTGGCCTACGCAATTACGACAGTCGCGTTCTGGTGGTTCGCAATGTGGCTACTTTCCCTGCGTGGCTGGACGGTGCGGGTATGAAAATCAATTCGCTTTATGCCGCGATCACCGAATAAGTTCCGCAGAAATTGTCTTTCTGGCACCTATTTGAATCGCTTAGCTCTCTCAACTATACTCAAATTCTAAACCCCCTAGGAGTTGACATTATGCACCTGCGTCTAAAGTTCCCGCTCTCCTCTTTACTTACCCTTCTCACCCTCTTGGTTACATCGCCACATGTGCGAGCAGCGGTCGACTATGAAAAGCAAATTCAGCCGATCTTTACTGCCCATTGCACCAAGTGCCACGGTGAAAAGAAAGCTCTGGGAAAACTGCGATTACAATCGGCCGAGGCGATACAGGAAAAACTCGCAGACGACGAGCACTTGATTGTTGCTGGTGATCCAGAAAGCAGTGAGTTATATGAGCGTCTGGTCTTGCCTGCCGACAATAAGAAGCGGATGCCTAAGGGAAGCGATCCCCTCGATCAGGCCGAGATTGATCTCGTAAGCTTGTGGATCAAGGAAGGCGCAAGTTTTGGCAAGTCGGCTGAGAAAACATCTCCTCCCACAGAAGAAGCTGCAACAGTCGAAGAGGCCACCACAGCTCCAGAGGTCAAGCCTCAACCACTTAAGATTGAACCCTTGCCTCTACCTGAAGTCGAACCTGCCTCCGAGGAAGCAATTGACCGATTACGTAGTGTAGGGGCTCAAGTGATGCCGCTCTTTGCTAAAAGTAATCTCTTGGATGTTTCATTTGCCCTCTCATCAGAACCTGCCAATGATGACGCGTTGGCCACGCTCGCTGAAGTAGGACCTCAAGTGTTTTCTCTGAATCTGCGTGGTGCGCAGGCAACTGACAAGGGTTGGTCGGAAATTGCCAAGCTAACAAACCTAACAACTCTTTCAGCGGAGAACTCCAACTTTCCAGACGATGCCGCCCAATACCTTTCGGGTCTCGATCGACTTGAGTCTCTGAATCTCTATGGCACAACCGTTAGCGATGGTGTCCTTGATCCTCTGCGCGGACTCAAGCGGCTGCAAAAGATTTATCTGTGGAAGACTAAGGTTTCCTACGATGGGGCGGTGAGTCTTGAGAAGGATCTGCCCGGGATCGAGTGGAATCTTGGCTGGGATCATCCCGTGGTCGCTCGCAAGCGGCTGGAGCAGCAACAAGTCGAGTTCACCGCCGATGTGAAGACAAAACAAGAGCAAACAGCCCGCCTTCAAACGGATCTCAAAGTGGCCGAAGAAGCCCAGGCAGCAGCAGAAAAGCGATTGCAGGAAGTCGACGAAGCCTTAAAGAAGCTCTCCGGTGAAAAGGAAGAGCCAGCGACTGAGCAGCAGAATGCAAAACCGGACGCCTAGTCGATCGAATAAGTGTGAAGCGATCCCACCGAGCGCGGCCTTCCATTTTCCGTTCAGGCCAGTATTCTACCAAGATGGAAATTCGCAAAGATGATTCCAGTGATTCTGAGCAACAAGAAGTAAACTCGGTTGAAGCA
The DNA here is from genome assembly GCF_007860015.1 of Bythopirellula polymerisocia. Taxonomy (GTDB): domain Bacteria; phylum Planctomycetota; class Planctomycetia; order Pirellulales; family Lacipirellulaceae; genus Bythopirellula; species Bythopirellula polymerisocia. The sequence goes on along the minus strand of NZ_SJPS01000003.1, from coordinate 274,034 downwards.
ATACCTTCTTCTGAAGAACGAAGCGGCATAATGCCGCCTTCAGAATTGATCGCTCATCCTCGCCAGGAGCACCATCAGTCGTTCTGGCTGTGGGTGATGTGCCTGACGGGCGTCGATTACTTCAGCACATTGGGCTATCAGCCTTCCTTGGCCTACGAAGCCGCTGGCCGGCTGGCCCCGATTGCTACGCTACTATTGATCGCCGTGACATTAGGCTGTGCACTACCTGTGTATCGCTTCGTAGCGACCAAGTCTCCTCATGGTCAAGGTTCAATTGCCATGCTGGAGAAACTCGCCTCCGGTTGGGGGAGCAAGATCATCGTCCTGGTCCTGTTGGGCTTCGCTGCCACTGATTTCATAATTACGAAGACTCTCTCCGCCGCAGACGCGGCTGCTCATCTGGTTCACAATCCCTATTGGCAGGATCTGCCGAGTGTGTTTCAAGGGCAGATGACCCTGACGATGGGATTGTTGGTTCTCTTAGGTGGAATGTTTCTGCGAGGTTTCCGCGAAGTCATTGGCATAGCCGTTTTTCTGGTAGGAATGTACCTGCTACTCAACCTGATTGTGATCGGCAGCGGACTCTATTTTATCGCGGATCACGGCACCCTATTCGGCGACTGGTGGTCGCAGGTTTTAACAGGTGATTGGGAAATACCTAATCCACCTGTGGGTGGAAATGGACTGTTTCCGATTCTGGCCACCTGTCTCATACTCTTTCCCAAATTGGCTTTGGGTTTGAGCGGGTTTGAAACAGGAGTGGTGGTCATGCCTCTTGTCCGAGGTGATATAGACGATAATCTCGATCAACCCCTAGGCCGCATTCGCAACACACAGCGATTGTTGCTGACTTCTGCCACGATCATGTCGATCCTTCTTTTCGGTTCATCGCTCGTCGTTAGCACCTTAATCAAAGAGTCGGAGCTGAGAGGGGGCGCCGCTGCTGATCGTGCCTTGGCGTTCCTCGCCCACGGGGAGTCCCATTTCACAATCAGTCCAATCTTCGGCGAGAACTTTGGAGCTTTCTACGATCTGTTCACTGTGTTGATATTGTGGTTTGCCGGTGCGAGTGCGATGTCGGGGCTCTTGAATATAATCCCGCGCTACCTTCCGCGGTACGGAATGGCGCCGCAGTGGGCAGAGGCCACTCGTCCGCTCGTGGTCTTGCTCACCTTCGTCAGTTTGTTGGTCACCTGGATTTTCGATGCCAGTGTCGAAGCCCAAGGGGAGGCTTACGCCACGGGTGTCATGGTGCTGATGTCCAGTGCAGCGATCGCTGTAGTAATCGACATCTGGCAGGAGTCTCGTGCTCTCGGCAGTCCTCGCATCGCCTGGGGTTACGTGGTGGCGACATTGGTTTTCTGTTATACGACGATTGCCATCATGTTTGAAAAACCTGATGGCACTCAAATTGCTGGCGTGTTCATTTTGTCTGTTATCGTTGCATCGGCTATTTCGCGAATCAAACGTAGTACTGAATTGCGGTTTGATCGATTTGAGTTTGCGGACGAAGAATCTCGCGTTTTGTGGGAAACTCTGAAGTATCTCGACTTCCCGGTTCTGGTGCCGCATCGCCCTGGTCGGCATAGCTTGGAACAAAAAGAGCGATCTATCCGGCAAACGCATCGCTTGGGTGAAGAGATCCCCATCGTGTTTATTGAGACCTTCTTGGGGGATACCAGCGAATTCACTCAGAGCCCGACTATTTCCGTTCTCGAGGAGAGCGGCCGATTTGTAGTCGAGTTAACCAAATGCGTTTCCATTGCTCACGCAATTGCTTTGGTCTCACTTGAATTAGCACAATCGGGCAAAGTGCCCGAAATCCACTTTGGTTGGTCGGAGCGGAGTCCACTGACTGCAAGTTTGGATTTCGTTCTCTTTGGGGAAGGAAACATACCTTGGCTGGTGCGGGAATTGATACGGCGAGCAGAACCAGACCCCGAAAAGAGACCACGTGTCCTGATCGGCTGAGAATCTAGCGCGGTTTGCATGTTACTGACTACGAACAATCCGCCCATCATGCGAATTTCGCTTCAGTCACTACACGATTTCAACTCAATCGGCTATGATCGTTCACTTCTCGCCTTGAAATCTGCCTCTGGTTTGCCTCCCGCAATAGCTTCGCAAGGAATTGTCGATGCCTGAATCTCAAAGACTAACTTCAGTCCAGTGGTTGGTCTGTATCATTGCTGCGATCGGTTTTGCATTCGATATCTACGAACTGCTGATGCTACCCCTCGTAGCCCGTAGTGCCTTGATGGAGTTAGGAGGGATCTCGCCGGGAACTCCCGAGTTTGCGCGCTGGTTTGGGCTGTTGTTTTATGTACCTGCCTTATGCGGCGGAATATTTGGACTGTTGGGGGGATACCTGACCGATCGTTTCGGTCGCCGCCGTGTGCTCACCTGGAGTATCTTGCTTTATGCGGTGTCGGCGTGTCTTTCCGGTTTCTCTACCAGCCTCTGGATGTTACTCTTCTTTCGCACTACGACTTTTGTGGGAGTGTGTGTCGAGTTTGTTGCTGCCGTGGCGTGGCTCGCCGAACTGTTTGACAACCCCGTGCAGCGCGAAAAAGTTCTCGGCTACACGCAGGCCTTTTCGTCTTTCGGCGGATTGTTAGTGGCATTTGTCAATGGCGTTATCGCCAAGCATGCCATGAGTCTTCCTGCCATCCAGATTCCCGGTTTTCTGCAATCATTCGTAGGTACAATTGCCCCCATCGGCGAACACGCCGATTGGCGCTACACGATGATGAGCGGTCTTATTCCGGCAATTCCGTTGATTATTATTCGACCCTTTTTACCGGAGTCACCCAAATGGGCTGCGAAAAAGGCTGCGGGTACGCTACAGCGCCCGAGCATTGCAGAGTTGTTTTCGCCCAAACTCAAACGCACCACAATCGTTACCACGCTAATGTTTGCCTGCAGCTACGGAGTTGCCTTCGGGGCGTTACAGCAATTGCCTCAGATCTTGCCCGGTCTCGACACGGTGCAAGCCAAGATGACGGCGGCTAGCGAGGGAAAACCGAAGCCCCAGGCGGCTGCGGCGGCTGGCAGGACGCGGCAAGTGATCACGGCCAATTACACGAAGTCACAAGAGCTGGGTGGTCTCTTTGGTCGTTTTGCTTTGGCCGTGCTGGTCGTGCATATAGTCAGTCGGCGTAACTTGCTGCGATTCTTTTTGATACCTGGCCTGATAGTCTTGCCCATGGTATTTTATGGCTACTTCCTCGGACACGAGAAGGTTTATTGGACAGGGGACATGAGTTGGCTCCCTGGATTCCACAACGTGAGTTTGTCACTTTTGGGCATCGGTATTTTCCTGGCGGGCTTTTTCACGGTAGGTGTATTCAGTTTTTGGGGTAACTATTTGCCCCATGTGTTCCCTGTCCATCTGCGCGGTACGGGCGAAAGTTTTGCCGCCAATATCGGGGGCCGCATGTTGGGCACTCCCTTTGCTTTTGTCACTCAATTCATCGCCACCTTCAGTTTTGTACCTGGGGCCAGTCCTGCGGCCAAGATAGCGGTCGTATCGGCGGGGGTTGCCTTTGTTTTGATCCTTTGCAACCTGCTGTTGAGTTGCTTGCTACCGGAGCCTGGTGTTGACGCAATCAATAATGATGGGGAACCCACATGATGACTGAAGGACGTTATCGTTGGTATCGAGAACTTAATGGCTACCAATGGTTTGTGCTGCTTGTGGCAGCGCTTGGTTGGCTTTTTGATTGTCTCGACCAACAGCTCTTTATTTTGGCTCGCCAGCCTGCGATGGCTGAGTTGCTTCCGGGAACTCCCTCACAAGCTGACATCGACGCAGCAGGTGGGTATGCGACCGCAATCTTCTTGATGGGTTGGGCGATTGGTGGTCTCGTCTTCGGGGTCATGGGTGATCGCATTGGTCGTGCTAAAACGATGATCGTCACCATCTTGTTGTATTCCCTATTCACGGGTCTCAGTGCATTGAGTGTCGGTTTTTGGGATTTTTCGCTCTATCGATTTCTGACCGGTCTGGGGGTGGGAGGGGAGTTCGCAGTGGGCGTCGCATTGGTTGCTGAAGTGATGCCTGATCGAGCACGCCCTTATTGCCTGAGCGTATTGCAAGCCCTCTCGGCGATAGGCAATGTCTCTGCTGCGTTGATTGGGATGTCGATGGGATCGCTCCACGAACATGGCTTGGTCGACAGTGTGTGGAGGCCCATGTTTGTCGTCGGCGCTGTTCCGGCCTTGCTTGCCCTTGTGATTCGTACACGGCTGAAAGAACCTGAGCGCTGGCAGCAAGCCTCGCATGAAGGGGATGTTGCTCGCAAACTCGGCTCTTATCGAGAACTCTTCGGTCATCCCACGTGGCGCAAACATGCTTTGATTGGTTTGGGCCTGGCGTTTTCTGGGATCGTCGGTCTCTGGGGGATCGCGTTTTTCACCTTTGATCTGGTGGGCAACGTAATGCGAACCAAATTCGTGGCCGAGGGTCTTTCAGATGCACAGGTTGCTGGCTCAGTGACTCATTGGAAGGGAATCGCCTCGATGATGATGAATCTGGGGGCGGCGCTCGGTATGTATGGGTTTGCCATTCTGGCACAGCGACTGGGTCGAAAACCGACTTTCGCAATTGCTTTCATTGCGGCGATGATTAGCACGGCTTCCGTGTTTTATTTCCTGACGGAATTTCACCAGGTGTTTTGGATGGTGCCAATTATGGGATTTTGCATCCTGTCGCTCTTTGCCGGGTATGCAATTTACTTTCCCGAATTGTTTCCCACTCATCTGAGGAGCACAGGAACGAGCTTTTGCTACAACGTGGGTCGGTTTGTAGCTGCTGTTGGTCCGTTTTTGCTTGGCTGGCTGACTGGAAATGTTTACGCCGATACTGCAGAACCGCTTCGCAATGCCGGTTTGACAATGTGTGGCATCTTTGTGCTTGGACTCCTTGTCTTGCCGTTCGCACCCGAGACAAAGGGCAAGCCGCTACCTGACTGATGTCATCAAGCTGGTTCGAGTAAAAATATTCGTGACGACCCCTCCAACCAGCTCAGAAACTCGGCGACCGCAAGTGGTCATCATTGGCGGTGGATTTGGCGGCTTCAGTGCTGCTAGGGGATTGCGCCGCGCACCAGTCGACGTCACGCTCATCGATCGCCGCAACTTCCATTTGTTTCAGCCGTTGCTCTATCAGGTGGCGACCGGCGGCCTGTCGCCTGCGAATATCGCAGCCCCTTTGCGTGGCCTGCTTGGCAAGCAAGCCAACTGCCAAGTTCTCATGGAGGAGGTGACGGATATCGACGCCGAACGGCGTGCAGTGTGTCTGGCGAGTGGTGATTTGAACTACGATACGCTGGTGGTTGCTGCCGGGGCTCGACATAGCTACTTTGGCCATCCGGAGTGGGAATCCTTGGCACCTGGGTTGAAAACAGTTGAAGACGCCACAGAGATTCGCCGGCGATTACTTTCTGCTTTCGAAGCCGCAGAACTCACAGAGGATGCGACGAGGCGACGCTCCTTGTTAAACTTCGTGATCGTCGGAGCAGGGCCGACGGGTGTGGAACTTGCAGGTTCCCTTGCGGAGATTGCTCGACACAGTTTGAAAGAAGACTTTCATCGCATCAATCCTTCGGATGCCCGAATCTTACTGATCGAGGGGGGCGAAAGGGTACTCCTCGCGTATCCGCCCGATCTGTCGAAGAAGTGTCAGCTTGCGCTCGAAAAACTGGGAGTCACTGTACGCACGAATTCCATGGTCGAGCAGATCACCGATTCTACGGTGACTATCAAGACGGACAATGGTGAAGAGACAATCCCCACGAAAACGGTTCTTTGGGCAGCCGGTGTGGAGGCCTCACCACTAGCCAAGATCTTGGCTACCGCTACAGGCGCCGAACTCGATCGTGCCGGTCGGATTACAGTTGAGGCTGATCTCTCTTTGCCAGGTCATCCCGAGATTCTAGTACTGGGAGATATGGCCAAGTGCCATGACCAATCCGGTAATCCTCTGCCAGGAGTAGCTCCGGTGGCGATCTCGCAAGGAAAATATGCCGCAAAGCTCATCCGCGAACGCCTTAAGAATCGCCCGACCACTGATTACCAATATCGGCATCTGGGGAGTCTGGCAACAATCGGCCGAAGCGCTGCCGTCGGCGAGATAGGTCGTTTCCATTTCTCCGGTTTGTTTGCCTGGATACTTTGGCTTGTGATCCATTTGATGAAGATAGTCACCTTCCGCAACCGTTTGTTGGTACTCATGCAGTGGGGATGGAGCTACTTTACCTATGATCGCTCGGCACGATTAATTACTGGGCAGGATTCGAAGGGTATTGCGACTTCCGAAGCTGCTTCAACCCCTCGTAAATGATGAATTGAAGAGCACATCTCGCGCATTTCTTTGCGCAACAGAGTTGGTTCTCCCAACTTCACCTCTTCACAAAAAGCTAATAAGGAATTCACGAATTCCAAGCACGATCTTCGCAATTGCTTTTTAGAATCCGTGCTATCTGGATTTGAAGACCGCCCCACTGCATTAGTTTTCGGTCACCTCCAATCCTAAGTTCGGGCGGCTAGGCTGGTCCCGCCATCGATTTTCGCTTTATGAGATAAGGATTTCCTCAATGAAAAAAGCCTCTCCCCCGGGATTCACGTTGGTTGAACTCTTAGTGGTAATTGCCATCATTGGCGTTCTCGTGGCCCTGCTACTGCCCGCGATTCAAGCCGCTCGTGAGGCGGCACGGCGTTCCTCTTGCACGAACAACTTGAAGCAAATCGCTCTATCTTGCTCGAATTTTGAGTCGGCGAATACATTTTTCCCGCCGGGAGGGCCAACATGCGTAGACATCCAGAGCAGCTTTCCCGGCGGGCAGGCGAATAAATCTTCCTTCATTGTTGCCGGAACTCAGAAGGGTTGCGAGTGCTACGGTCCTGACTGGGCCGTTCAACTCTTGGGATACATCGAACAAGGTTCTCTGGCAAATCTTGCCAGCCGTGCTCTGAAAACTTTCCCAGAAGATCTTCAAGAAGCGAATCCCATGGACAACTGGGATGCGAAGCGCGGTGACGAGTTTGGCTTGGGAGGGAAGAATAATCAAACGTTCCTCTGCCCAAGTGCTGGGTCAGACACGAGCCTTGTTTACAACGACGACGATGATGGAACGAGCGGAACCAGCTTGGGTAATCTAGTAAAAGGTAATTACGTGGCTTGCTTTGGAGGGGGTTATATGATGCACGCCGTGCCCCTGGAATCAAACGATGCCGCTGCTCTCGCGGGTGCTCCGGTGAGAAGAGAAAACGGGACGGGCAGACTCGTTTCGGCTCCGCCGGAGTATCTGGCGGGCTCTTTCAGTATGGTGCGAATCCAAAAATTTCCTGCCGGAGCGCGCCTGGGAAGAGGGACCAAGCCGGCACAAATCAGCGATGGTCTATCAAACACTGTTCTCTTAAGTGAGGTTCTAACTTGGGATGGATCCTCTCCCACCAAAACCGGTGACGAGGGATCAGGAAATGACGACTGGCGAGGGGTGTGGATGATTCCTAGTGCGGGAGCCGGAGCTTTCATGGGGTATCAGACCCCCAATTCCAAGGAGCCAGATATTATCCCAGCTTGCGGCACAGGCATTAGAGAGACTGCCGAATGGAGCGATATGCCTTGCGAGGAGCGATCGGCTGAGAGTAGCGGCGGCAACAACTATGCTGCTGCTCGGAGTCGCCACAGCCAAGGTGTCAATGCTGCTATGGCTGATGCCTCGGTCCGCTTCGTCGAAAATGAAATTGATGGAGTTGTTTGGCAAGCTATGTGTACTCGCGCAGGGGGTGAAGTCGTGGACGGCGGCTGATGATTTTTTCTATCCAGCTTCTAATTCATCAATTTTTCACAACTACAACCGTCAAACTTTCACATTTGAGTAATAAAAACTAAGCGCTGACAACTTTACCAGGTAATTAGTCCTTTCTCGCACTCATTAACTACAACTTCATTGAAGGAACTTTCTTATGTCTCGCAAATCGAAGTCCTCAAACTTTGGCAAACGACGGAATCGCAAGTCGAATAAAAGTGCTAAATCATTCAACGGGCGTCGTTCTAGCCTCACTTTCGAGAATCTAGAAGATCGCCGCCTCATGGCGGTTACTTCCTTTCAAGACATTGCCGGGGGCTATCAAGGTACACGTGATACGGGAATATTCTCAATCAGTCCCGATGTGAATTTTGGCGGCGAAGTCAGCATTAGTCCTGACCAGCAGGATGCCAATGGTGTTCGACAGGCTCTGCTGCAATTCGATGGTATTTTTGGCAATGGACCTGGGCAGATTCCATTGGGAGCTACCATCAATAGTGCCTCGATTGACCTAAGCGTTGTCAATCCATCGCGTTCGGGTATGCAGATGAGCTTCTACCGGATGCTTACCCCCTGGACCGAGAATACGGCCACTTGGAATAGTTTCGGTGAGATAGGCGGTGTTCAGGCCTCAGAAAATGAGGCCACCGATCTCCCTCCAGACTTTGTGCTGTTCGATCCATCAACAGGGGTCAAGAGTATCGATGTGACTCTTTCATTGCAGAGTTGGTCGGCCGGTCAAGCGAATAATGGTTGGATGATAGAGAGTGCCGCCACGGATGGGTGGGATTTTGAAACCTCAGAAGCGGCTCAGGCCAATCGCCCCAAACTCACTGTCAATTGGACCGCTCCTTCTGGCGCAGGCCAGATAACTCTATTGAATACCAAACCTCGCTTTGCTGAAGGGAACAGCGGCAATACGATCGCGATGATCAACGTGAGCCGACTCGGAGGTGTCACCGGTGCAGTGTCGGCCAACTATTCGCTGACCGCAGGTTCGGCGGCGGCAGGAACAGATTTTGTTCTTGCCAACGGCGTAGTAAATTTTGCCGACGGTCAAACTTCAGCGTCGATTGCAGTAGAGATTATCGGAGACACGGCACTCGAAGGGAATGAGAATTTTACCGTCACGCTTTCCAATCCAACTGGGGGAGCAACCCTTGGCGACTCGGTCGCTACTGCAACGATTGCCGATGACGATGCTTTGATCAATGAAATTCTCGCCAATGTGTCGGATGATCCCAATGAGAATACGATCACGATTGATGAAACAAATCGAGAGTACATCGAGCTGATAGGTACTCCGGGAGCCTCGCTCGACGGCTACTACTTCGTAGTTTTTGAGGGTGAGGAAGAGGAGAACGGCGGCTTCGGGGCCGGATCAGGTATCGCTGATATTGTGATCGATCTGACTGGGAAGTCTTTTGGATCGAATGGCCTGCTGGTTATCACTCCCACCAACTGGGCATACACGGCAGCACCAGGGACTGCCGTGTTTGCGACTTCAAGGTTAGATGGAAATGGTGGTGTGCTGGAAGATGCCTCACAAACTTACGCTTTGATTCGAAGTAGTGTGCCTCTAGTGGAAGGCACCGATTACGACACGGTTGGTTCCTATGCGACCACAAACGATCTTACCGAAACTGGCTTGGGTGTCGGTTTGCTAGACCATCCGATCTTCCTCGATGGAACAGCTCAAATCGTCGATACAGTCGGTGTTGTCGAAGGGGGTTCCGATCGCGACCGCACGGTGACTTCCCCCGAGTTGGGTCTACCTGGTATCCATATTCATCAGCCTCAAGGACTTCCTAACAGCAGTGGCGTTACTCCCGACGCTATCACACGTCGTTTTAACAATTTTCAATCGAACACGATCGGTGCCTGGTACAACGGAGATATCGTCAATACTCAGGTTACTAACAATCCAATTCAGTACTTGAACGGTTCAATTTTCATTAGTGTCGTGGCACCTCAAGGTGCGGTCTTAACCCCTGGAGCTCACAACATCCTCCGAAACGTGGAGGTAACGGCCGACTTGGTAAGTGTCGATGAAACCTCCGGACAGGCCACATTTACTGTGACACGCTCGGGTGATCTGACTTCCGCGATTAACGTCGGCTTCGAGACAGTTAACGGCACTGCCCAGGCGGGGAGCGACTTTGTCGGCAAGTCAGGCGTACTCAACTTCGGTGTGGGAGTTGCCACCCAGCCGATCACTGTCACCATCAATGATGATGGAGTCCCTGAAGGCTTTGAGACGTTTAGCATTCGCTTGACAAGCGTGGACGAGCCGTTTCTGATCGTCGGCAGCCCAGCCGTCGTCACGATCAACGACGCCGATGTGGAGGCCGCTAAATTCCAGCAGAATGTCAATGGATTCAATAGTACGGTCGATACCTACATTGATGCCTCGCTGCCAAACTCCTTCTTCTTGCTGGCTGAAACGATCACTGCCGACAATGCAGCTGGTGAAGGCGAGGGTGCTCCCGAAGGAGCAGATATCCGCCCACAACAGGGCCTGATTAGGTTCGATAATATCTTTGGAAATGCTCCAGGGCAGGTGCCCGAAGGCGCTCAAATCTTTGGTGCGTTTATGACGGTTAATGTCTTGAGCCCATCCTCGCAAGAGGCCGACATCCGATTTGTCCCCATGCTTCAGGATTGGGACGGCTTTGCCACTTGGACCCTGCCTAACGGTGGCCAGGCAGGGACCATCGTCAATGGTGTAACACTGGAAGGCTCCGAAGCCGCAGCCAGAGCAGATAGCCGCGTCACCACTCCAGGACAAGCTGGCAAAGTGCAAGTTCCCTTGAATGTCGCAACGCTCCAAGCCTGGGCCAACGGTTCAATGGAAAACCATGGCTGGGTGATCGTCAACGATTCGCTGGAAAGCTGGACGATTGGCTCCTCTCGCGATGGCAGCCAGAATCCCTTCGCACCAGAACTGACTATTCTCTACACAAACCCCAGCGCCACTAGCGGTGAAGGAGAATTCCAGCTTTCCTCCGATCAAGTAATCGTCAACGAGGGATCTACGGCTACGGTCACTGTTCAAAGGGTCGGGGGGACTACTGGAGCCGCTTCTGTGAGCTGGGCAGTTACGCCTGGAACAGGGTCCTTGGGCGACCTGACCGGTCCCCTGTCGGGAACTTTGAACTTTGCTGCCAATGAATTGTCGAAGACCTTCAACGTGGCAACGGTTCAGGATACTCTGATCGAAAAGAACGAGACCTTCAACATCACTCTGAACAGCCCGTCGATAGGTGCAACCATCTCTCCCGTTTTGGGTAGCTCAATTCTCACGATTCGTGATAACGACTCATCAACGACTTCGCCACATGTATTGATGAGCGAAGTGGTCTACAATCAACCTGGAAATGATGGTGGTGCCGAGTTTATTGAGCTAGTCGGCACACCAGGGGCCGGTTTGGGTTCATGGTATGCCGTGGTAATTGGTGGAGATGTCGGTGATGACGAGGGTGCTACCAATTTGGTGGTTGACCTGGGGCAATACGAAATAGGTGCCAACGGCACCGTCTTGATCGGATCTCAGAACAACTTCACCTGGGATATTCCCGCTGGGACGACGTTCATAGGTCTTCCAGAACTTGACGTCGAGTTCGTAGGAGGCAATGACAATGGTACCTCGACATACGCCTTGATTTACAGCCCGCTCAGAGAACTCTACGTAGGCAATTATGACTACGATTGGGACAACGACGGCGGATTGGATTTGCCTCTCGGTGCTAGTATCGTGGACTCGATTGGAATCAAGGATAACAGTGCTGAAGATACGACTTACGGTGGTGGTTCGAATACGATCATTACGAATCCGGTAGAGTCCTACGATGCTCTTAGCCGGCTTCCCAATTCGACCGCTCGCAACAATGCAGCCAGTTGGTATGCTGGCGATCTGATCGCCGGTGATGATGCCTTGGTATACACCCAAGCGTTCTCTCAGGGATTGCCGTCACCGGGAGCTGCCGCAACACCTGGCCTCCTGAATACCGGTACGAATGCTCAGAATCCTCTAGTAAGCTTGGGTACCGTGTCCACGACTGGCGGTGTGCAGGTTAGCTTCACTGGAACTATACAGCAGGTTGTTCTTGGAGATCTCAGTATTAACGAAGCGGGTGCCGGCATCAGTATTACCAACATAAGTGGCAACCCCGTCCCCGGCATCGATCAGTTCCCACAAGTTACCGGTTATGGAACAAACACACTCTCCTTGAGCTTCACAGGTGCTCAAACAATTGGTGGTCAACTTCCAGCCGGTACTTACAATCTCAATTTTGTCGGTAACGGGTTGGTTGGTAATGGCCGAGCCGTTGACGTCTCAGGCAACGGCACTACCGGCAGTGACACGGTTAGCAGTGTTCAGATCACGATTGCCGCATCCGCGAATTCAGCCGACTTTGACGGGGACGGCGATATCGATGGACGTGACTTCCTATCCTGGTTACGAGGCTATGGCACATCACCCGCAGCGAAAACCGATGGCGACGCCGACAACGATGCTGACGTCGATGGGGCTGACCTCGCTGTTTGGCAAGGGCAATATGGTACAAGCCCATTGCTTGCCCTTGGTGTGGAGGACGGCGAAACGCAAGCAGCCACTGAAGAAGTAACAACTTCGTTTGCACTCACTGGCAATACCTGGTTGGCGATTCCAACAGCCTTGGCCACCTCAGAGGTAACCGATGCAGCTCTGGAGGATGTGTTTGATACCGAGCCTTCGCAGGCAGCTCTGACAGACTCAGTCGATGCATTGTTCAATAGCCAGCAAGACGATTCGATTGCCTCATTCGGTTCAGAGGAAGAGGAAGAAAAAGCCTTCGATGAAGCTTTTGCAGTCTGGGACGAATTGACCTTCGCAGCCGTGTAAGCCTCTAAAATCGCGCAGAGATTCGTTTTGCTTAGTAGTTTTCACAAACATCCCGCCTCTCCAAATAATTTGGAGAGGTGGGTTTGTTTATGAGACTGAACATTATTGAACTCTTTGGCCGCGGGTCGCACATGTCTTTTGCCAAGAAACTAATGCGCCAGCAGCTTGATTGCAAAGAAGCCACCAATTAGTAGCGCGAAGAGTGCAAGTGTGATCCACTCGAAGTGGCGTTCGAGAATTGTTCGCACTGTCGGACCAAACCACCAGAGGCAGGTGGCCACCAGGAAGAAGCGGGCCGACCGGCCCAGTGCCGAGGCGAGAATCAATGTCTCCAGCGAGACATACTGACTGAAGATCCCGGCCGAGATCGTGAACACCTTGTAGGGGATTGGCGTGAATGCGGCGGCAAGGATGGCCCAGAAGGCGTTCGCTTCGTAAAGTTTCCCCACATAATCAATCCGCTCGGGCGTGACACCTGGCACATAGCTGTAAAAGAAACTTCCCAGCGCTGCCCATGCCGCGAAGCCGATCAGCCAGCCGACGATTCCGCCCAGCACAGAGCCAACTGCACTCACGGCCGCATAGAAAAAGGAGCGCCGCGGTTTGGAGACCGACAACGCAATTTGCAGCAAATCGGGTGGCAAGGGAAAGAAAGAACTCTCCGCAAAAGAGATCAAAAACAGGGCAGGGGTGCCATAAGGGGTCTCGGCCCAGGAGAGCATCCAGTTGTAGAGTCGGCGTACGGGGCCAGCTGAACGCGATGCCGTCTGACCTTTGCTAGCAGCATTGCCCTCGATGTTTTCGGCTTCCATGGCACTACTTTTCTGAGGATCTGGTTCGAAAATGTTAGGGGATTGGCGCTAGCCAACGGTTGTCTTTTGCTACCGGCGGCTAGCGCCGATCCGCTTTCTCAGTGGTTGCAAAGGAATCCACCTTTCGCCTGAAAGCTACAACTCTAGCACAAAAATTCGAGTCATTGCTCAATGTTCTCACAACCAATTACACTGTGAGTCGCACGCCAGCAGGCTCCTTAGCTTCACCAGTTGGCGGTCCTCAGACAACCGCAATTTGATTGGCAACGCTGTGATCACTATTTGGCTGGGATTTTTGGCACTGATTGCGGTGCTGCTGTTCTTGGATTTAGGCCTGTTTCACCGTCGGGACACGGTGCTTTCTTTCAAGCAGGCCCTCAGTTGGACATGCGTCTGGATCGCGGCCGCCCTGGTATTTAATATTTTCGTTTATGGGCTGTACGAGCACAACTGGTTGGGCTGGACGGACTACGCATCGCACCACTCGACGGGCTCCGAGGCAGCTTTAGACTTTTTCACAGGGTACGTCGTGGAGAAGTCGCTGTCGATGGACAATCTGTTCGTCATTGCGATGATATTTGCTTATTTTCACGTCCCGCTCGCTTTGCAGCATCGAGTGCTGTTCTGGGGCATTTTTGGGGCAGTCGTGCTGCGCGGCATCATGATCGCTTTGGGAAGCGTACTGATCGCCCGTTTTGAGTGGATCATCTATGTCTTCGGCGCATTCCTGATTTTCTCTGCTGCCAAGATGCTCTTCACCCGCGAAGAAGCATTCAGCCCCGAACACAATCCGCTCATCAATCTCACGAAAAAGTTTTTTCCTGTAACCCACGAATTCCACGGGCATCATTTTTTCGTCACGATAGCCGACAAGACCACGGCTACTCCCTTGTTGTTAGCCCTGGTGCTGGTGGAGAGCAGCGATGTGATGTTCGCGGTCGATTCGATCCCCGCCGTGTTTGCCGTCACACGCGATCCCTTTATCGTATTCACGTCAAACATTTTTGCGATACTAGGATTGAGGTCGCTGTACTTTGTCCTCGGCAGCATGATCGAAAAATTCCGCTATCTCAAGCCTAGCATCATCGTGCTGCTGGCCTATGTGGGCTTTAAGATGCTGCTCTCCCACTATTTCACGATCCCCAACGGCGTGTCCCTGGGAATCATCGCGGGGATTCTCTCAACCGGGGTCGTAGCCTCACTCGAAGCTGATCGCCGAGACCGTCTTCGTCAAGACACGTTCCACTCCGATGATGATACCGTGCTCTGAAGTTTTTGCTTGCATTTCATTGGGTGTATTCAGCGACTGCCGTAGCGATACTGCTTACGAGCATCGAACCCGAGCCAGCAATAAACAACCACACGCCAAATCGCGTTGTGCCAGGCCATAAGAAAAGCACGCTCCCCACAAAAAAAAGAAAATTACCGAAGACTCCCTCGGCAACAAAGAACCAACGATAACGATCAAAAAATTGGCGGATAAATCGCTTCATGAATGAAGGGTCCTTAAAACAGAATTTGATCCAACACTGCTTTGGCAATTTAACAGCATTGGTGCCTTCTCGGGAGTATCTTGAAAGTCTTTCACGGGAAATACGATTCCGCTTGTTCTGGATTACTTTAACTGGCTACAATCTCCCTCTATGCAAGATTACGAACAGCGCGGTTCATTTTATCTCGGGCGGGATTATGATCTCGCCCAGCGCAAGGTTGCTACGGCCAAGTTGCTCTACGACAGTAGCGACTTGACCACCCATGCTGTCTGCGTTGGCATGACTGGCAGCGGCAAGACGGGGCTTTGTCTCTCGCTGATCGAAGAAGCGGCACTGGATGGTATTCCCGTGATTGCCGTCGACCCCAAGGGGGACCTGGGCAATCTACTCCTCGCGTTTCCCGAATTGAAGCCGGAAGATTTTCGGCCCTGGGTCGATCCTTCGGTCGCCACCCAGAAAGAGATCACGCCCGACGAATTGGCCGAGAAGACCGCGAGTCTGTGGCGCAATGGGTTGGCCGAGTGGGACGAATCGGGTGAGCGGATCCAGCGATTCAACGACGCGGTCGACAAGGTGATCTACACCCCAGGCAGCAGCGCAGGTATCCCACTCACGGTCCTCAAGAGTTTTCATGCCCCGCCGCAGGAAGTGATCGACGACACCGACATCTATCAAGACCTCGTACAGTCGACTACCCAGGGGGTGTTTGCACTTTTGGGTTTGGAGGCTGACCCCGTCAAGAGCCGCGAGGCGATTCTTGTCTCCAATGTGCTCGACCACGCGTGGCGCAGCGGTCGCAGCCCCGATCTGGCGGGCTTGATTCACGATATCCAGCAGCCGCCGTTTACCAAGGTGGGCATTGTTGATCTAGAGACATTTCTCCCGGCTGCCGCACGGCTGGAATTGGGAATGAAGCTCAACAATTTGTTGGCTTCCCCTTCGTTCGCTAGCTGGCTCGAAGGGAGTTCGCTCGACGTGGGGCAATTGCTTTACACCACTGAGAAGAAGCCACGGCTGTCGATACTGTCGATTGCCCATCTGAGCGAGTCGGAGCGGATGTTCTTTGTCACGATCTTACTAAATGAAATCGTGACGTGGATGCGATCTCAGCCAGGCACCGGCAGCCTGCGGGCGATTCTTTACATGGATGAGGTTTTTGGCTATTTCCCACCGACCGCCAATCCTCCCAGTAAGAAACCGATGCTTACGCTACTCAAACAGGCTCGGGCTTACGGGTTGGGAGTGGTGTTGGCTACTCAGAATCCGGTCGATCTCGATTACAAGGGACTCTCGAATGCGGGAACCTGGTTCCTGGGCCGGCTGCAAACGGAACGGGATAAGATGCGGGTGCTGGAAGGACTCGAAGGGGCCTCCACCCAGGCAGGTGCGACCTTCAATCGGAAGGATATGGAAGCGACCCTGGCGGCCTTGGGCTCGCGAGTGTTTCTGATGAACAATGTGCATGAGAATCAACCACGCGTGTTCCATACCCGCTGGGCAATGTCCTACCTGCGGGGACCACTCACGCGCGATCAGATACGTACCCTCATGCAACCACGTCGGGCGGAGTTTGCCCAGGAAAGTTCTGCAGCTCCCAATGCCGAAGTAGTTCCTGGGAAATCACAAGCCAGTGCGAAACCGATTCTCTCTGGCAGCATTGTGCAGAAGTACTGGCCGCTGGCCGAGGCATTGCCCGAGGATTGCCGTCTGCAGTACCGGCCTGGCTTGGCTTGCGAGGCAAAGCTTCATTTTGTGCAGGCGTCGGCCGACGTGGACTGTTGGCGAATTCTAGTCGCTCTGCAAACGATCGCTGAACGATTGCCCGAGCCGATGTGGAAGTCGGCCATGCTGCTGGAGAACACACGACCGCTGGAAGACGCACCCCGACTTGAAGGGGAGTACGCTGATCTGCCGTCGCCCGTGACTCAGCAGAAAAACTACACCCGCTGGGATAATGACTTGGTCGATCACCTGTATCGCACCGAGCGACTAACCACTTGGAAGTGCACTATCTTGGACGCTACTTCCAAAGCTGAAGAATCCGAGTCAGAATTCCGAAGTCGTCTTGGTGAGTTGGCACTTCGCAAGCGGTCCGAGCTTGTTGAGGAAGCGAAGCGAGACTTCGCCAAGAAAATTGATCGCGCTGAAGCAAATGTTCGCAAAGCAGAAGACTATCTCAGTTCGCAAAGATCCCAATTCTGGTTTCGCCTGGGTGAAATGCTAATGGTGGTGGTTGACGTGCTGATGAGTTTCATGGGCAAGAAGCGCTCTTCACGCCGCCAGCCGACAACAGCCGTCGAGCGCACGATGCGAGAGCGGGGCGAGCAATCGCGGGCTCAGGATAAACTCGAAGCGAAAATGGAAGAACTCGAGCAGCTCAAGGAAGAGCTTGCCTCCCGTATCGAGCAAATCGAGCAAGAGTGTGACCCGGCGAATCTCAAGCTGGAAAAGCAAGAGACGACTCCCCGTAAGAGCGACATCGATGTTGGGCGTGTCGTTCTTGTGTGGTTGCCGTGGAAGCTTGGTGCAAACGGAAACGCAGAACCAGCGTGGTAATGCGGCTTTCTCGTCGCATTTTTCCGGTCATCATACATCATCATTGGTCGAGCTTAGATGGGCCGCTACAATGAGTGCATCGTTCTAGATTCTAATTATCCCGCGGAAATCCTCATATGCTTTTATCGCAACATTGCCGATATTCTTGCTTCCTCAAGAGTATTCTCTTGATCCTTCTGCTCTCCAGCGCAGGTTGCCAGCAGCAGATAGCTGGTGAACTACTTGGCTCCTGGGTGGGCCGTCCCGACACTTCGACAGGGCGGGCTGAGCGTGAGGCAGAGAAATATGGTAAGCGCTCGTCAATGAGCGCCGACTCGCAGCAAAAGGCCTCGGCTAAGGACGTCACGGATTGGGAAACCTATGACGTCGAAGTCCGATTCAATTTCGTAGATCACAAACACCTCGAGATGTCATTAGCCAACGGGTCAGAAGCGATCTCAGCGACTTGGCGTGTTATCGAGACTTCACCCACTGGTTGCATGATCGAGGTAGTAACCCCGGCAGAAGCAGAGGAGGGCTCACCGGAGGTGCGCAATTTTGAACTCGAAATGGACGAGCGCGCGGGAACGATCGTCGGATTCCTGCTCACCGAGTCAGGAGCCGATCGCCAACTAGGTGCGCTTTATTTTTCTCGGGCTCCGTAGGGTACGCAACTCCCAGCAACGAAAATACAAATCAAGTTATCATTCTGGTGGGCCGTGCCCACCACACTCGTAGATTAAGAAAAACGACCTGCAAAACACAGAGAAAGTGACACACCATGTCTGAACGAGAACGCTGGATCGTGTATCCCTTGTTGATGTTTGCCTTGGGGGCAGCCGTACGTGACAAGCTGATGCAGCGGGTCGAGTCGGAAGTGATTCGCTGCGCGAGCCTGCAGATTGTCGATCAGCAGAATCCTGATATCACGCTGGCGGAATTGGGCTTCACCGAGGCAAATGTCCACGACCCCACACAATTATCCGAACGAGTAGGCTCCTTGCAATTGCGGGATGGCAAAGGCAACACAGTATGCAATATCAACAACGATATACTCGCTGGACGGCTAGTAGCCAGGCAGTTGTTAGTAATCGATCCTCAATTCCGACCATTGGTTATTGCTGCTACCGAAGCGCAGCCGACATTCTCGCTACGAGACACTGATCCCCCCGTTTCCTATCGAGGAGTCTTATACTTGAATAATCAACCGCTCCAAGCACGCCCCGCACAGGCAGTCAATCGGGCAGAGAATCCCCCGCCAACGCCGCCAAGTGATGAATGAGGATGACATCGATTTGGTCGCGTTGCTTCTGCGACACTGATCATTGTGAGGATTCTCGCGGATCACCGCGTCTGTATCGCTGGAAATCCCGATTTCTTGCTGTGGAATAACGCCAAAGAGTTGCCAGAAAAGGCCATTAGACGCTAATTTATGTTACCAGCGTTGCCAGCAGCTTCTCAAGCTAGTCGTTCAACCAAGCAACTCGACTAAGCAAAATGCCTGCTTCGATGTAAACTCTCTCCTGGGAGAGTGTTCAGATTAGGATCTTGATTGAGTAATTGGCTGGTCGGATGGATTTAGTAAATCAACAATTTGCCTGAGAACGATTGCAAGCAACCACGCTTCTCTGTAGTGAACTGATATGCATGGAAATTCGATAGAGTCCGCTTTGAAATTCACTAATCTGGCCGAGATGCTTCAAACACGCGCTTCGCAGTATCCCGCGCGGGAAGCATTTGTCTTTGAAGACGACGAAGGGAACCAAGAGAGTTGGACCTATGCCGAACTCGAAGCAAGGTCACGGACCTTGGGTAGCTGGCTTGTGCGGCGGGTAAACCTTGGTGATCGGGTCCTGTTGGTCTATCCGCCGGGATTGGAATTCATCGCGGCTTTCCTCGGGTGTATCTATGCAGGGGTCCTCCCTGTGCCCGCCACTTATCCCAAGCCACGCCGTCCTTCTCCCCGCTTGGATTCCATAGTCGAGGACTGTCAGCCAAGTCTTGTACTGACGCATAGTTCTTCTCTCGGAGGGATATGCTTGGAGCAACAGTCTCCCGCAATCAGTGAACTGAGCTGGGAACCGACCGACTTGATCCCCTCGGCAGAAAAAAGTTCCTTCGAAGCAGTTTCGCGTAGTGCTGAGGATCTGGCGTTTCTGCAGTATACCTCCGGATCGACTTCCGATCCTCGCGGCGTCATGGTCAGCCACGGCAACATTCTGCACAACCTTACTGCGATCCGAAGTGGTTTTGCGTTGGAAGAGAATGTTCATCAGCAGGGAGTCTTTTGGCTGCCTGCCTATCACGATATGGGACTGATTGGTTCGATTCTCACTCCAATGTTTGTAGGGGGGACGAGCACGCTGATAGCCCCAGCGACATTTCTTCGCCGGCCGCATCGCTGGTTAGAGCTCATGTCTGAAAAGCAAGCCGCGATCAGTGGTTCGCCCAATTTTGGCTATGAACTGGCCGTGCGCAAGACCACTGAAGCTGATCGTGCTGTCTTGGATCTGAGCCACTGGCGGCTTGCTTTTTGTGGGGCTGAGCCAATAAATCCCTCAACTCTCGACGAGTTTGCCTCGGCTTTCGAGCCCGCTGGTTTTCGTCGCAGTGCGTTCTTCCCCTGCTATGGTATGGCCGAGACTACTTTACTGGTGACCGGTGGGCAGCATCCTGACGGGCCGCGCATATTGCATGTCGACCGAAATGCCAAGCGAGAGCATCGAGTCGTCAGCCTCGCTGAACGCAACGGAAACAGCCAAGCCCTGGTCGGATGCGGCCCCATCTGCGAGGGACTTACATGCCGAATCGTGGACCCGGTATCGCTGATGTCCTGTGACGAAAACCAAGTCGGTGAGATCTGGGTGCGGGGAGGCTCGGTTGCCCGGGGCTACTGGAACCAAGATTTGACCAACGACGCAACTTTTCGCGCTAGGCTGGCAGATAATGGAGAAGGTGAGTATCTCCGCACGGGCGATTTGGGGTTCAATTACGAGGGTGAGCTTTACGTCACGGGCCGCCTGAAGGATGTGATCATCGTGCGCGGCCGAAATCACTATCCACAGGACCTGGAACGAACGGCTCAGCAGTCTCACGAGGCTGTGGACATGGGTGCAGCGTTTGCTGTCGAAGTTAATCGGCAGGAGCAATTGGTGCTGGTGTTCCAATGGCGGCGAGAATTCCGTAATTCCGACCACGAGGCCATGATGCATGCGATCCGCACTGCCATCGTCGAGGAGCATGAGATTGACCCCCATGCGATTGTGCTAATTCGTCCTGCAAGTCTACCCATCACCTCTAGCGGCAAGGTGCAAAGGCAAAAGTGTCGCGAGCAATTTCTGAATAACGAACTTGCCATCACCGCCCAGTGGACTAATCGTCTATGTGGAGGAGACGACCTTCCTGCAGAACCAAGTTTGGAACGATCCGCGTCTCCTGATTTTCTTTCCAATGCTGCCAATATGAGTTCCGAGCAACTCCAATCCCAGTTGCAGGATTGGTTAGTCGTATGGCTCGCCAATCGCACCAATATTCAGCCGGGCTCGATGCAGCCGGAAACCCCATTTGCTGAATTGGGAATCGACTCGCTAACGGCCGTAGAAGTAAGTCAGGAACTAGACCAGGTACTTGGTTTGCAATCTCCTCCGATGGTGATTTGGAGTTGTCCCTCACCGAAAGAATTGGCCGAGTATCTAGCAGGCGAACTGCAGGCGTGTAAGGTGCGTTAACGGTTTTCAAGTGCTGCAAGTCCGCGCAATCAATGCGAGGTTTTCTTCGCTTTCCAGCGGAATCATGAAGACTTTCTTGTGTGTGGCGATCAATTGTCTTGCTAGCATGTGAATAAATCGGTAGTGCCTATTACCACTTGAAATCTTATCGCAATTCTTATCAGAACAATGTTGACATCGGCGGCGCACGCCAACTAAAATTAGCGCCGAAGACATGTTACCATCGCAAGTTTTCTTCCTCCGCCCCCAATCCCACCGTTTTTTTTCCTGCCAAAGTTTGATCGCTTCGCTATCGCGAAGACTCTGCCTTGAACCTGTACCTTTATACCCTAAGGTGATTCTATGAGACCTGCGCAAAAATCTGGCTTTACCCTAGTTGAATTGCTTGTTGTGATTGCCATCATCGGTACGCTCGTTGGTCTATTGTTGCCAGCGATTCAGGCCGCACGCGAATCTGGGCGCCGTTCCCAGTGCGTGAATAATCTCAAGCAAATGATGCTTTCCGAGCAGCTGTATCATGACACAAAGCAACACTATACGATGGGTCGTGAAACGCACTGGCAGCAAGGTGTCTCTTGGGCATTTCATATGTTGCCATTCATTGAGCAGGGAAATGTTTATGATTCTTTCGTGAAAGAAGCGCCAGTATTTGACGAGCGGAACGCGCAGGCGATGAGAACTCCCGTCGAGACTTTTTATTGTCCGACGCGGCGAGAGCCCAATGCCGATCGTGATTTCGACAACAATGACAGCCCCTCGACGGTTCAAGATGTTGCGGCAGGAGGAGATTACGCTGCCAATGCCGGTCTCGACTACCACTGGGGTACCACTGACAAAGATTGGGAAGAGACTCCTGACATCGGTGCTGTTGTTGGTCCTATGTTTACTTTTTCGAAAATCAAGGCACAGCAAGTGATCGATGGTTTGTCGCAAACGTTTGCCATCGGCGAGCGACATATTCCTGCCGAAGTCGACTCTGAACCGGGTCTCGAAGATCACGACAAGGGAGACACGGCTTTCTTTGCGGCGGATAATCCGTTAGCAATTCTAGCGGGAACACAAAATGGGTTGGCGTCTGATCGCAATGACCCGGACAATACGAAATTCGGCAGCGAACACAGCCAAATAGTTCATTTTGCCTTCCTCGATGGTCATGTCTCTGCCGTTAACACATCGATCGACAAACAGACCTTTCGGCATCTATCGACGATTGCCGATGGGCAAGTGGTTGATACCAGTGCGTTGTGACCGATGGACAATATACGAAGCGTTAGAGCGATCTCTCAACTTAGAAGCATTTTAATGCTGCTCTCCCACTTCCGGCAGCGATTGCATCGTGACTTCTGAGAAGCTCACCGGATCGACCTGCGCATCTGGCTCTGAATGACCGGCCAGTGTGGCACCGTTTTCTGGGCCGGTGGGAATCGGCTCCGCAGCTACATTTGGCTTCCAAATTGGCACAGATGTTTGCAGGTCTGCGGGGTTTGGCTCAGGCGGCAATTCACTCTCGAAAGACTTTTCTTCAGTGGAAGCTGGGAGTTGATGCACGCTATCGATCCGTTGCTCGTAGGGCCCGTAAGCTACTCGTGGAGCAAAGGATGAAGCATAATTGATTTCCCTCGGTCGACCACGAAGACTCTCACGTACGGCGGCATCTTGATAGGCGGCCATGGGCCAACCTCCCTCACTTAGGTAGACGCCGTCGTAATCGAGTAGCGTCCCTTTAGCGTAGTGTACGTTTTTCACCGCCACGGCGTATTCAGCCAGCGAGCGGAAGTAGCGGGTCTCCGAGTTGGCCAGCTGACGCTGGGCTTCAAGTAGTAAATCAAGTGGAGCTTTGTCCGCGTTGAACGCGGCTTGGACTGCCGCCAGTTGTTGCCGTGCGGCATCGAGCCGGTTGAATGTCGTTTGCGAAACCACGTAGGCCCGCTTTAATTCAGCGACTGCGCCAGCCAGATTGTGTAGCACCTGATGTTCCTGCTCACGCAACAAGGCCCTTGCCCGGCAGAGTTGCAGTTCGGCATTTTTCACCGCAGCGTAGCCGCGTCGATAGCCGAGGGGCACATTCAGTTCCACACCCAGTTGCCATTCCTGGAAATCACCACCCGTGAGATTGTTGTAGGCATTGTCAAATGGACCCACGCCATTGTTATCGGGATCCAGGAGGTCATTGCCAAACCCACGCCAGCGATAGCGGCCGACGGTGTCTAACTGAGGCAGCAGGTGATTTCGACTGGCAATCGATTCGAGCTCGAACCGACGGGTTTCGAATCGCTGACGTCGCAATTCAGCCCGGCGGAGGACCGCTTCGCGAGTGGACTCGGTCCAATCAAAATCGACGGGGGCTGTAAGTGGTTCATCGGCAGGACGCAAGAGTCGCCCGTCACTTGGCGGTAAACCGATCAAACGGCGCAAACGTCGCTCCGCGACTTGCACGCCACCGTTGCCGCGGAAGGTGCCACCACCACTGCCGTTATCGGTACGGGTACCATCGATAAGCAGGCCACTTAGTGCATTCTGTACTTCTTCCTGGAAACGAAAGAATTGCTCGCGGGCTTGGGCTTCTTTCTCCGCCTCGCCGCCACGGCGGCCTGACTCGTATAAGGCATGAATCCGACGCCAGGTTTCCAGGGCCGCATCACGCGCGGCAACCTTGGTTTCCAGATCACGGTAGGCGTAGTAGAGATCCCAGTAGGCGTTTTCGATATTGCTCACAAGATCGCGTACGCCGATTTCAAATTCCGCCAACTCGATGTCGGTGTTCACCCTGGCAATCAACACGCCATTGTATAAACCAGGGATGTTCGTAGGACCTGCGATGCGGTTATATTCCATTCCATTGCCTTGGAGCAGCGGATGGCGAAATTCAGTTTCGAAATTCACATTCCAGGCACTGGGGAATAGATTGCTCGGCGCGTTATTGGCGTCGTAGTCGATGTTGTGACGGAAGGCGAACTTGGTGCCAGTGACGGCCTGTTTTGCTATCTGGGACTGAAACACGATGGCATCCTGGTTCAACAAACGCGTGCCGCCGCCGAAGAATTCGTTGTTGAGTGCTCGGTCGTTCTTTTCGCCATAGATACTTGTCGAAAACTGTGCATCGAAGGCACTCAGCGCGGCGTCGACACCAAAACGTGGGTCAGTCTCACGAATCGCGGGGTCCCAGTAGGTCTCGACCGTCGCGGGAGCACGCAGTAAAACGCCCCCCAAATCGCGGAAGACCTTGGACTGGGAGAGTGCCATTTGCACAACATTCTCAAGCTTCACGTCCCAGTAATCAGGCTGCTCTGTACTCGTGAGTGACAAGGGCTCCAAGGTGGCCCAATCCTCGCTCATGCTGCTGCACTGGGTCACGGGATACTCAATCTCCGTTGCAACAGCTCGATAGCAATCGTCCGAGACGGTGGCCTTGAATGTGCAATCTCGCCGTGAACGGCATCCCGCCAGCACTGCCAGCAGGCAGAGCGGAATTAGGGCCAATTGCGAGCGGAAAAAAATTGACATGCGATCAGTTGCCGTTCTGACGAGGCGGAATTCTCTACAAACGGTGCAATGCACCTACCCCAGCGGGTGGTCTTAGTGAGTCTTTCGGCGTGTTAGAAGCGACACAACCATGATTTCCCGCACCAACCGCAAAGCTTGCGCAGTTTGCCAATGTCGGCAGGTCTCACAAAATATCAGCAGGAAGTTCTCTGATCTGAGGACTCATCCGCGAAAGAAATCCTCCGTCCTGCATATACTGAAAGGTGATGAGCACACTCGAACCCTACGAAACCACTCACGATAGTTGGCAGCAGGTGGAGGATTTCCTCGCGAACCTCCACGAACTTGCGCGTGCGCCAATCGAGTCGGATGCTTTCTACCGAAAACTGCTAGCAGGTTGTGTGGCGACGCTTGCCGCACGTGGGGGTGCGATCTGGCTGCCCGGACTCCGCAGCAATTGGCAACTCAGCCAGCAAATCAACAGCGAGCACTTTCTGAATGACAATCAGGCCGAAAACCTAAGACTGTTACAGAATTCTGCTAGCTGGGATCGGCCGCAAGTCCTCTTGCCAGAGGGACGGGAATCTCCTGCTGACACGGTTCTCTTGCTCGGGGCTGTGCATGACGCAGACACTCAAACGGAAGCTTCCAAGCGTCCTCGCGCGATTGTCGAACTGTTCCTCCGGAGCGGATGCAGTCCTGCAGTGCAGCATGGTTGGGAGGAATTCCTCGCCACGGTGTGCCAAGTGGCTGCCGAGTTTCATACGCATGAGGAACTCCGCAATCTGCGCAGTGAGCATGCCAGCCATGCCGAAGTGCTAAATCTCATTCGGCGGATACAAGCCGGCGAGAACCTCACTGGGTTAGCGTACAACATTACCAACGAGGGGCGCCGGTTTCTGGGGGTGGATCGCGTGAGCTTGGTACTCCGTAAGAGTACGAAATGGCATTTGCAGTCTGCCAGTGGTACAGAGCGTTTTGAGTCCCGGGCCGAAGCTGTCAAGCAGTTGGAAAATCTCGCCCGAGTGACGGCCCAGTGGAGCGAACCCATAGATTACTTCGATTCATCGAAAGCAGTTGCCGACCTGCCGACTGCGGTGGGAGACGCGCTACAAGAGCATCTGGATAGCTCGCATGCCCGCCGCTTGGTTGCTGTCCCGATCCAGTTTCGCAACAAGGATCGTACTGACACAACGTCGCACAAAAGTGATGAGTGTCTTGCGGTGTTAATTGCTGAGGATTTCGGCACGAACAACGATCAGCTGTTGAGATCACGTGTCGTTGAATTGGCCGACCTCTGCGAACCGGCCCTGCAGCAGGCGGTCCGTTTGGACCGATTTCCCGTGCGGACGACACTCGCTTGGGCCAATCGCTGGCAAAAGCTCTGTGAGACTTGGGGTGTTAGCCGATTGGCCCTCGCCGCAGTGGCAATCGCCTTCGCATTGGCGGCACTGGTCTTTGTGCCCGCCGACTTTGAGATTGAAGCCTCGGGAACGCTTGTCCCCCAGGTCGAGCAAGATATTTTTGCGACGACGAATGGAACAGTTCGCGAAATCCTCGTGCAACACGGTGATCAAGTTACTAAGGGTGATGTGCTTTGCGTGCTCGACGATCCACAATTGTCGTTGGACCAGGAACGCGTAAGAGGTGAAATTGCTACCGTCCGCAAGCGGCTAGAAGCAATTGCCGTGGCACGTACCGATCGGAAATCGCGCGAGGAACCTAGTACAGACCGTTTGCCACTTTCCGCCGAAGCCAGGCAATTAGAATTGCGACTTGCAAGTCTCGAACAACAAGCCGCCATCCTACAGGGCCGCGACCAAGCATTGACACTCCGCAGTCCGATGGACGGCATGGTGCTCACACTTGATGTGCAACACCTGCTCAGAACCCGACCCGTCGAGCGCGGTCAAGTGCTTTTCACCGTGGCAGATACCAACTCAGGCTGGCAGCTTAAGGCACGTGTGCCGCAGGACCAGATCGGTCATGTGCTTACCGCCGAAGTTGAGACGGAGGCACCGCTTCCCGTACGATTTAAGCTTGCGGGGGATTTGGAAAATGTTTTCCAAGGTCATGTGACGGATATCAGCGAGACAGCCGTATTCGACACGGAAAAACTCGCTGAGGAACTGCCCGATATTCAAGTTGATGTTGCTGTGGATTCAGAACATCTCCCCGCGGCACGACCAGGAATGGAGGCCAAGGTCCGCATGCTATGCGGCAGAAAGCCGCTCGGCTATGTGTGGCTGCACGGGGTGTGGGACAACCTCTACGGCTGGTTGGCGTTTTAAGAGGATTGCCCGAGAAAGGTACGATTCGGTGAAAATGGATAGATTTACGTTTTACCTCTTATGCGTAGCAGTTACGCTGCCAGTTCCCTCTGCGGTGCAGGCCGAAGCGCCGATCGTTGCGGTAGTCCTGAGCCCGCTGGAAGCGGCCGAAGTTCCTGCCCAACAAACGGGTGTGCTGCGAGAGATAGTCGTCAGTGAAGGTGGCATCGTTGCAGAAGGAGAGACGCTTGCACGCTTAGATGACCGCCAGGCAAAACTTGATGTGGCCAAGGCAGACCTAGAAAGCTCCCAGACCAAGGCTAGAGCGACCAATCAAATCCGGGTACAGTTCGCCGAGAAGTCGTTGGCCGTCGCCAAGGCTGAATTGGAACGGTCCCAGGAATCGATCTCCCAGTTCGCAAAGAGCATCTCTCAATCGCAACTCGACGTAGAAAAGCTCACGGTCGAGAAACTCACTCTAGAGGCAGCTCAGGCCAAGCATGAGTTGGAACTTGACGATTTCGCCTGGAAACTCAAACAACAGGAAGTGGCGGAAGCTAAACTGCGACTTGCGCAGCACGAGGTACAGGCACCCTTCGCCGGAACCGTGGCTCTGATCTGGGCACGTCGTGGGGAGTGGGTCGAACTGGGCGCGCCGGTGGTGCGGCTCGTGGCAATCGACAAGCTCCGTGCCGAAGGTTTTTTGGACGTAGATCTGCTCAAAGACGACCTGCTTGGCAAAGAAGTCCTCTTTCGCTCAGGCAAAGGTGAACAGGCGATCTCAACAAAAGGAACGTTGCGATTTATCAGCCCCGAGATGGATCCAGTTACTCGCCAGGTGCGGGTTTGGGCGGAGATCGCCAACCCTGAAGGAACCTTACGCGCCGGTCTGCAGGGAACACTGGAAATCGTTGAATAGGCACCTTATTGAATGGCCAAACTTTCAGACTATCTCCTGGCAACGGCGAATCGCCCGCTCGGACTACGAGCACGGGGGGACATTTCGCAAATCGCTGTATCTTATGGCGATCAGAAAAGTTATGTGCTGAAAGATCCACTCACTCTGGAAGTCTTTCAGCTCACTGCCGCCGAGTGCTTTTTGTTCAACGCCCTGCGTCAAGAAGTTACCCTGGCGGAACTGCAAAAGCAATTTGAAGCCAATTTTGCACCGCTCACTATTACACATGGCGTACTGCAGCAGGCAGTGGCTCAACTCTTCAAAAATGGATTGCTTGTGAGTACCGCTCCAGGGCAGGGTCGAGAGCTCTTGGAACGTGCCACAAAGCGACGTCGCAGCGAACGTTGGCAGAGTCTGTTGCGAGTACTCTCGTTTCGCGTGGCGAGTTGGGATGCCACAGCCACGATTGAAGCGATCTACTCGAAAGTGAAGTGGGTATTTTCACCATGGGTTGGCATGGCAGTCGCCGGTATTGTGATTTATGCGATCTTGTTGCTGCTGGGGCATGGGACGCGAGTGATCGCCAGGATGCCATCGGTCAGTGAACTGACCGCGCCGTCTTATTTGGTATTGTGGCTCCTCACTATTGTGGGTGTAAAAGTGCTGCATGAATTGGGGCATGCGGTCACCTGTCGTCATGTGGGAGCACGCTGCCATGAAATGGGCGTCATACTCCTGGCGCTCTTGCCCTGTTTATATTGCGACGTGTCTGACGTATGGCGAATACCAAGCAAGTGGAAGCGAATGGCCGTCTCGGCGGCGGGGATGATCGTCGAACTAGTTATCGCGGCCGTGGCACTTATCCTTTGGTGGCATACTGAGCCAGGGCTCCTGCACACCTGGCTGTTGGGGTTAGTAATTATTTGCTCGATCAGCACCCTGGCAGTTAACGCCAACCCGCTGTTGCGCTACGATGGGTATTATCTTCTCTCTGATTTGCTGGAAATTCCCAACCTGTCGGGACGCGCTTCTGGGCTTTGGGGTGAGCGCTTGCGAGATTGGCTGCTCGACCAATCACACGCCGCCGATCCATTGATCAACTCGAACCAACAGCGGCGGTTGGCAATCTATGCAGTGGCTTCTCGAATCTACAGTGTGATCATTATACTGGCGATCTTTGCAATGCTGTTTGCGTTTGCGCGACCATACCATCTTGAAAATGTCGTCATCATGCTGGCGGCGATCACTGTGGCCGGAATATTCATCGGTCCTTGCCTGGGAATCTGGCAAGTCATTCGGAATCCGGCAAACCGATATCGATTACGTAAGCCGAGGCTGGCACTAGTCGGCGCAGGCCTTGGTGGACTGACTTCGCTAATACTGCTCGTGCCGATTCGCCACACGGTCGAGGGTTCCGCGGTGTTCGTGCCTGCCGAAGGGAACGCGATCTACGCCACCGAACCGGGGCAATTACTATTCGCGGTCCCTGCGGGAACTGTGGTCCAGCCAGGAGATACGATCGCCCGTCTGGCCGATCCCCAGGTCGAACTTTCGCTGGCTAAGTATCGCGGCGAGCTGGCCGAAAAACACATGCATGTTGATCAACTCAAAACCTTGCGGGCACTCGATTCCCGAATTTCGTTGCAACTGCCAACCGCCGAGTCGGAATTGCGAGACGCGGCAGCGCAACTAGCTCAGTACGAACGACGCGCAGCAAAGCTCACAATGCATGCGCTCGTCGCGGGGACAGTGATCGCGCCCCCCGAGGTGGAAGCCAAACGAGCTGCAGACCGACTACCTACCTGGAGCGGTTCGCCGCTCGAAGCGCGGAATCAGCATTGCTGGATCGAGCCAGGAACCGTGTTCTGCACCATTGGTGACCCGCAGCAAGTCTCGGCCTTGGTCACGGTCGACGAGCGGGACATTGCTGAAGTAGAGATTGGGGATCCGGTGCGGATCTTACTTGGTTCGGCTCCGGTGCGGATTCTCAGTGGAACGGTCTCACAGGTCGCAAGCCGGGCGCTGCATCCCAAGGGAGATCAATCAACAATCGACGACAACCGTGTTCACGTTGTCGAGGTGCAACTAGAAGAACAGGACGCACAGGCATTGTTGGGTTCGCAAGGAACTGCCAAGATCGAAGCCAGCCACGCGACGTTAGCACAACTCACGACGAATTTTGTCAAACGCAAACTCCGCATGCCGTGGTAAGGCTCAAACAGGTTTGCCATAGCAGCCTACTTAAGGGCCAACTTCACGCTGCGACCACTGGTATTGAATTGCAGCTTTTCCTCTCGGGCCAGCCAACCAACACCCGCAAGCACCAGGTCGGCAGGGGCGTCGATTTCTTTTTTCAAGGCCGCCAAAGTCGATTCGCCGTTCTGCGAGAGCGTAGCCCAAATTGCGCCGGCGGTAATCCCGATCTGCTCATAACTCAACGTGCTTTGGGTCTTCGAAGCAACACCGTTGGACGACGCCTTGCTAACTGGTTGTTTGGTTGAAGTAGCGGGCTTAGTTGCTGCAGACGATGATGGTTTCTTCTTGGCCATGTAGTTCTCCTTGCGCACGTTCGTAAAGGAAAGGAGGATTGCTTGCCGCGGTCAATCCGACGCTCTGTCAAGATACCCGAAACGAGACATGCAGCCAAGAATGGCAAGAAAAACCCTTAGGGGCAGCCTTGCTGGCTGCCATTTTTGGCCGTGGATTTGCTCTAGCCTTGAAGCATTGCTCCACGTTAGCGAAAAAGGCCGGTCTTGTTAAACGCCTTGCGGGCTGCAGCCTCGTCGTTGGCGATATCAAATACCTTATTGAGCTTGGTAATCTTGAAGACTTCCAATATCTCCGGACAAATGCCACTTAGCTTAAGCTTGGCGTTGTATTCTTTCGACTTCTTATTGAGCCCCACTAGTTTACTCAGCGCCGAAGAAGCCATGAACTGCACCGGTGAAAAGTCAATAATGACGCGATCCTCCGTTGACTTGTTCACGGCAGTGTTTAGGTCTTCAAAGAGTCTCTCCAGGACGACCGGTTCCACCAGTCGATCGTCCAGAATCTGGATCGTAAGAATTCCGTCCTTCGAGGTAGTTTGAATCGGCATCGTCAGTTACCCTTCTACAAAGCGAAGATAAGTCAAATCGAATTTATCAGATTTTCAGTGTATCATCCCGTAGCGGTGGCTTCCAGCCGCAGTCTTAAATCTTCCTATCAGCAGCGGCTGGAAGCAACCGCTTCAAGAGAATTCAATGTTTTTCGGTTGGTTCAAAAATCGTCGCCGTCGCCGGTGGTTAGCTGAGCGCTGGCAGAATACGTGGGAGTCGCATCTCCGCGAGAATGTCTGGCAGTACGCTCACTTGGATGGAACTCGGCAGCAGCGGGTGAGGAATTTCGTCCATATTCTTTTTCACGAGAAGGACTGGGTCGGTGGCAATCGGCTGGCAGTGACTGATGAAATGCGGGTAACCATCGCCGGTCAGGCGGCACTGTTAACGCTGGGATTCGAGAAGCCTTACTATTTCGACCGTTTGCAGACGATAATCGTCTATTCGGGTGTTTATCATTCTCAACCTGCAGAAACCTCCGATCTGATCCTAGGGCACCTAGAGTCATCCCTATCGCTCCCGGATGTGCGGTCCGGCGAATCCTGGCAGGGAGGCCCTATCGTGCTGGCTTGGCAGGCCACGAAGAACGAAGGCCGTCGACCGAAGTGCGGTCGGTCGGTGGTGATTCATGAATTCGCCCACCACATGGACAGCCTAGACGGAGTAACCGATGGCGCTCCTCCGATGACCGATTTTCAATTCGAGAAGAAGTGGTATCAAGTAACCTCCGCCGAGTACAATCGCCTGGTGCAAAGTAGTCAGCGCGGAGAACGTACTCTACTCGACCGATATGGTGCTACCAATCATGCAGAGTTCTTCGCCGTGGCGGCAGAATGTTTTTTTACTAGGCCCCACCAATTGGCTAGCGAACATAATGAACTCTATGCCGTACTGGAGCGACTCTTTGGACAAGACCCGCGCGAGTGGCTGCCACCGCTTTCCGCGTCGTAACCAAAAACGATTTGATTCTGTTTTCTTCTGCTATGGCAGATTGAATCGGCTCCGGAACCCTTTAAGCTGGGAACACTTATGCCTTTGAGGAAAATCTGCTAAAATAGAAAGTTGACTTGACAATATCACGATTTCCGGAAGAGTAAAAAAATGTCCCATACTTCGCAGCGAATCATGATGATTTCTACGCATGGCTACGTCGCGGCGGAACCAGAGTTTGGCAAGCCTGATACAGGTGGACAGGTTGTCTTTGTAATCGAACTGTCTCGCTGCTTGGCGCGTCTCGGGTACGAAGTCGACATTCTCACTCGCCAATTTGAAGATCAGCCCGCGGAAGAGCAAGTTGACGACCGCGTGCGGCTCCTGCGATTCCCGTGTGGTGGAAAGCATTTTATTCCCAAAGAAACGCTCTGCGAAGCAATTCCTGAATGGGTCCAGCACGTCGCCAAATTCATCCGCGATGGAAACATCGTATACGACTTCATCAACAGCCACTATTGGGATGCTGGCCTGGCAGGACAAGCTCTTGCCAATCGGTTGAGGATTCCCCATGTTCACACACCGCATTCGATTGGTGCCTGGAAGCGTGACAATATGGATGGAAGTCCGGACGAATTGGAGCAGAAATACAATTTCCGTCGCCGTATCCGTGAAGAAAAAGTTGTCTATGACGAATGTGATTTATTGATCGCCACGACCCCCGTTCAACGTGACTTTCTGCTTTCTCCCGAGGGAGAATACGATTGCACCCGCAACAAGATTCGAGTTATCCCCCCGGGTTACGACGACCGCCGCTTTTTTCCCGTCTCGCGCGCCTCTCGGCGGAGCCTCAAGCAACAATTTGGCCTCGAAGGCCGCGTCGTGTTGGCCTTGGGACGCATCGCAAAGAACAAGGGTTATGACCTCTTGATCAGGTCGATGAAGGAAGTATTTGATCGAGTCCCCGAGGCGAGGCTCGTTTTGGCTATTGGCTCTACCTCGCCGAATCCGCAAGAGGCTGAGATGGTCGCTGGCTTCAAGGCATTAGCAAGCGAACTAGGGATCGAAGATCGCGTTGTGTTCCACGACTATATTCCCGACGAGGAGCTCTGTGACTACTATCGGGCTGCCGACGTTTTTGCACTCAGCAGTCGCTACGAGCCTTTCGGTATGACCGCCGTCGAGGCCATGGCCTGCGGCACGCCGACTGTAGTCACAACCGAAGGTGGCTTGTGGGAGCAAGTGATGTGGGGCCGCGACGCGATTTACGCCAATCCATTTGACCCCCCCGCGTTTGGTCATGCAATTGCCTCGGTGTTGCAATACCCTGAGATCTACGATCAGTTGGCGAAATACGGTTGCCAGAAGGCGCGAGCCCATTTCACCTGGACAGGCATCGCCCAACAATTGCTCGCCTTTGTGGATGACCTTCCACGAGCTCCTTCCGATGAAGACCCCACCTACGAAGAGCCTCCGGTCCATAGTCTTATGGGAGAGAAGTCGTGGACAACCGGTTCTTAATCGTTAGCGATGTCGATGGAACCGTACTCGGGGATGACGAAGCTTTAGCACGGTTTGCTGATTGGCTTGCTCCGCGCCGCGAGCAGTTTTTCCTTGCCTACAACTCGGGACGCCTTACCGATTCTATTCGAAAATCGGTAGAGACGACGGGTCTACCCGAGCCGGATGCCTTGATCGGTGGCGTAGGAACGCAGATCGAATTGTACTCGACGCGACAGAGGCTCGAGGATTGGCCCCGCTTGCAGGGCAACTGGGATCTGCAGGTAATCCGCGAGACCCTCTCTGCTTGCGATGAACTCGAACTGCAGCCCGAGGAGTTTCTCGCAGACCACAAGATCAGCTACTTTGCCTATTGCGCCGCCGACGAGGAACTGGCCAAATGGAATTCGCTCCTGGAAAAAGCAGAGCAGGGGGTTCAGCTCGTTTACAGCTCCAAGCGTGATCTCGATTTCCTGCCCGCCGGCATCAACAAAGGTGCCGCCACAGCACGCCTGGCCGAGTATTGGCAGATTCCTGCCGACCGCGTGTTCGTTTGCGGAGACACAGGAAATGATATTTCCATGTTCGAGCAGAACTTCCAGGGGATCGTCGTCGGCAACGCCTTGCCAGAACTCAAGGCACTCAAGTCGCCGCGAATCTACCATGCCCAGGGACACTACGCCGCCGGCGTTGAAGAAGGCATCCGCCATTGGACCACAAAGCAACACTGGGATAGATGAGAAGAGCATAGATTGGTTAGCCGCGACGCAGAGCCCCAGCGCAGCGGAGCGCGTTACCTCGCTCAACTCACCACCCCCACACGCGGCACCACCCGCTCCGCCTCGCTCGCGAGTTCAAAAAAATCGGCACGAGCAAACCCAAACATATTCGCAACCAAACTAGAGGGAAACTGTTCACACAGTTGATTCAATTCCCTGACGTTCCCGTTATAGAAACGGCGCGACGCCGCAATGCGGTCTTCGGTGTTGGCCAATTCAACTTGCAGGGCCAGAAAATGCGTGTTGGCCTTGAGCTCGGGATACGCCTCAACAATCGCAAATAGTCGCTTCATTCCAATTTGCAGTGCCGTCTCATCCACGGCATGCTCAGTTGCCGATCCGTGATTCTCCAGCGCACGAGCACGCAACTCACTCACATCGCGAAAGACCTCCTGTTCGTGCTTTGCATAACCACGCACGGTCTCAACAAGGTTTGGAATCAGCTCATAACGCCGCTTCATCTCGACGTCGATGTCCGACCAGCTTTCTTGGATGATTTGCCGCAAACGGGCGAACCGGTTGTAGATGGCAATCAACCAAACCAATGGCAGCAATACCAGAGCAGCCAGAACAAGGATGGGGATAAATGCTTCCAAAATATATCTCTCAGCGGAAATGGAAGTCGAGTACTACGTCACAGCTAATTGTTTTGGGTTTCGCGATTCCGTACCGGCGGCTTCCTATACTTAGTTCTGACAATGCTCTAGTTGCTCAATTGCTGCGAATCCGGCTCCAGCGATTCGGTCACATAGCTTGGCCAACGACCAAAAAACTCATTCGCCCAGTGTAGCGTCCTCTTGAACTTTGTAGGCGTCCAACTGCTTGTACCGGTGTAGAGGCAGCAGGCCCGCCGAGCAATATCGATGCCGGGTGGGTCGCTATCAAGTAGAAACTCCATCATGCGAGGGTGCAGCACGTCGTAGGCAAATTTCTTGTCGGAACTCTTAACATGAAACCGATCGCTAAACTCGGCCGACTCAAAATCGATATCATCAAAACCAATCATCCCGGCTAGCTTGTCAAAGAACCCTTCCTTCCTCACGATCAGATCGCACGATCGCAGGAATGGTAATTCCAGAATAAGATAGCTGAAACTGTAGGTCCGGGTCGTGCGATTCTTCCCCGATCCGCTCGTTTCACGGAAGCGATAGTCCCCCATGACAACCGGCCAGACTCGCCCCTCAATCACCGTTTGGCCTCGTAGCGTATGGTAGGCATACCGCGAGTGCCCGCGGGTGAAGACGCCAAATTGCGGATAGCGATCTTCGTGCGACCAATTTTGCGAGTCGTCAAAATGCCATCCCAACTCGGCCGCCAAATCAGAAAGCTCTTGCCGCCGTTTCTGCATTTGCAGATGGCCAAAGTAGGCAACGATCGCCCAGATAGCCAGAGCAATTAGAATGAAGGCAATTGGATTCATCGGCGCGCGGCAGGTTAATGGAACTATTGCCAGTGAAGGAAACATTCACCAGAGTATTCGCTCTTCCAGGCTAATTATTGTCTGGCAAATTGTGAAACAGGAACAGGTGAATATCCTCGAAAAAAGTAGGGTGAGTGGTCCTGTCGGCGCAGAAGGCGAACACCTACACCTCGTGGCCTCAGCCCGCTTCATCAGTCGATGTGACCAGCGTCAGTTAATGCCAATCGTAACCGCAGTGGCGGCATCGCTTTGCAATCGGAGTGCGTAGCTCGCCGTTACACAGCTCACACCGAACGACTTTAACGGCGAACTCTGTTTCTTGGTCGTCCAAGCCTTTCCTATCATCTCGAATTCGGATGACAATCCGCTCTTCTTCCCGTCCAATTCGCACCCACTTTTGCTCGAAGTCGAAAACGTATAGTCCTGTGCCGGTAGTTCCTGGTCCTACCTGAAAAGTTGCTTCGTCGGTAATACGCTGTACTCCACCAAGTTGCATGAGGCGCCACACAAGGCCCGGTGCCAAATTCATGAAGTAAGTTGACGGTTTCCAGCGTGGCAACCAAGAGTACCAGACGGAAATCCTCGAATCAGAAATCTCCGCTGTACACTCGCCTTGTCGAAGAAAGAAGCACAATAGTTTAGCATCACCTTCATGGACGCACGACCTCTCTCCCCCTCAATGACTGTGAGCGCTTCGAGCAGTCCGGCGTCTTCTGGAATGTTCTTAGGCATACTGATATCGTACCACGATCTGCGAGGGAATCTTGCGGATGGTGTGACACATTTTTTCAGGTATTGAGGTCCCATAACTGCTTCGACTTCATCGTCCGTGCAGTATTGCAGCACCGGCCTAAGTCCCTCGGTTTTATCGACAGCCGCTAGAACTGGATGGGATTTAAACCCTTCGGGATACCAGAGGCGTTTGAGGATGCTTAAACGCCTCAAAGCCTCAATGCCGCTACCAGAAGCCACATGAATCCCGGAAGAACCGTTTTTTAGACTTCCCCATTTTGATCCGGTTCCAGATGCAGATCATGACAGGCTTTCACAAAACTGGCAGCGCTCCAGGCTTGATAGGCCTTGCCCATGGGGCGCCCCGTCACTGCATGGTGCCATTCGTTGAATTCCCATTCGGCAGTCACTCCCTGAGAGCAGAGTCTCGCTAGTTTAACCAACTCACGGCGTGCGACATCCGGCATCCCCAGGCGGTGGATATAGCGAACCCAAAGGCCGCCGATAAACGGCCAGATTCCGCCGTTGTGGTAATGATCCGGCAAATTGAGCACGTTGACTGCAAAATAGTCCCGCCACTCTGGGTCACCCGCATAGATGGGGGGATACATATTGCGCACCGGCCCCGGCTCGTTGACTCCTACCCCCCACAAAAAGCGGAAGGTCATCATCGCGCGGTCCTTGTCGACGAGATTCGTCAGGTACGCCAGCAAGTTACCATAGACATCACAGCGCCAACTGTAATTAAATGGCGAAACTTGAGCGACCAGATAGCGGGCATCACCCAGTTGGTATTGCACATCAGCAAAGCTGGGGCCGCTCTGGTTCTCATCGATCGCTGTGGACGGCCAAAACCGACGCAGGATCACACTCTTCACGTGTTTAGACCAACTGCGATAATCCTCGGCTCGTTCGGTTGCGCCAAAGTGGTCGAGCATATCCGCATGGCATTGCAGACACCGATGCCAGAGCACTTCGTCATAGAGCACATGGTAACTGCGAGCAAACAGATCGGTCCAATCACCGGCCTCGGGTATCTCCAGCAAACCACAATTGTTGGCGTCGAGGGCACCAAGCCAATCCACGGCTCTTTGCAGAGTATCGCGAAACTCTTCGGCCAGCGACCAATCATCGAGATGACGGCACAGATGATGGACGGCGATGATAGTCCACAAGGCGCTATCGATCGAAGTGATTCCTCCCACGCCGCCATACTCTGGCTCGTCGGTGTCGATCAGCACATGGGCCGGAAGTTGTCCTGCAGGTGCCTGGTGGGAGAGAATGGTGCGGAGGGTCTGGAATTGGCAGGCGCGGATCGGCTCATCGTCTAGATCGAGGGTCCAGATGATGGTCTTGGCTCCGTCGCGGGCCCACACCGAACGGTAATTGGCGTCGGTCCCGTAAACTTGATTGTCGTTGAGCGAACAAGCCGAAAAGCCCTTGGGGGTGATATTCCTCTCGAGCGCATCGACAGCACGTCCGTAGCCCAATTGAAGGAGAGCTTGGTCCTCTGCAGTGAGATTGCTGTAGTGGCTCGGATCAAACAGGATTGGCTTCGGCAAAACGGGTGCTCCTTCGTGGTGGAAAGGCGGCATGCTCTCGTGGAATATCTGCTATGCAAACCTAGCATGATAACAGATTCATTTCGCTGAGGGGGTAGCGATTAGGTAGATATTGCGGATCATTTTCCCAATTGCCCTCCATCGTTAGAATTGAGCCCGAATTGTTCGGCTACACAAATGGGGAGAGTGATTCTTGGAATCGCTCGAGCGACTGGGCTGGTTCGAGGTTGAAGACAGCCCGGCCATCGGAGGTCCAGTGTTGATCTCGGTAAACAAAAATTGCCGTAGCACAGCGCAGGTTGCTGACCGCCTCGACATCCTCCATATCGCCCCCGGCAATCGCTTCAAAGCTGATAGTTGCGGTCACGAGGGCATACAATTCGCCTGTCACCCGATCAGTCGCAAATAATGGTTCGCCTGACAGTTCGCAGTTTTTCCAAGTCAGTCCCCGCGGCTTACCGGTGGCACCCGCTGCCTGCAGAAACAACGCTGCAAGCCCAGAGCGATCCTGTTCAAAGTCTTGGATAGCAGTTTTGCGAATTTTTTTGACTTGGGACTTATGCCATAGCCGCCACATGGCTCCGAAGGCAATTGCAGTTGCCAATACGACAAGTGTTACGATCACTCCATGCATTAAGCGTTTTTCTGTCCGAGAGGATTTGTCTTCACAACTTCAGACAGTGTAGTTGAATAGCGTGGCATGAGACAGGCATTGCTGCCGATTTCTCAGGTAGGACACGCTCAAACCGGGACATTCGCTTCAATTTTGCGGTAACGGTTTCGAGTCAACTTGAGGCGTTGGCAGAACCTGTTGGTCCCCTCCCTCAGGAAAAGAGAAAATTCGTTCAGCTGGTTCCGGTGCCACACTGGTGCTCTCTGGAGTGATGAGGGCGTCGAGTTCGGCATGGCAGTTGGGGCACTCGCTAGAACCAAACGAGCAAGAATAAGCCATTCCACCTGACAGACAACCGCGAGTATGAACGCAGCGGGGCACCCGAGGAGGCACGCAACCATGGGTACGAATCATCGGCACATGATGCCCTGGGCCACAACCAAAGCCACAATATTGCGGCGCAGTGCTTGGCAAGTGCCAGTAGCCAATTGACTGAGCGAATGAGTCGCTCACCAAAAGAATCGCGATGAGCAGAGCACAGTAAGTGAGGCGATGGAAAGTCATTTTGCTTTCTTCCTTGAAAGTCACACTAAGGCACGTATTACTTGCATCGAACCGCGAGGGTGTGGTTCATGACATTTAGCATCGAGGAGTTGCTGTCAGACATGATTAGCCAATAGAGAAGGGCGATAGAACCGGCATAACCTGCCAGGTCACAACCCAAGCAGGGGGCACACTTGCCTCCAGGCTTTTTCGGATGAATGTACTGGTCCGACTGGTGGCAGTGGAGACGGCCTTCATATGATTTTCACATTAGATTAACAATCTCGCGCCCGAATCATCGCTTTCGAAAGCTTGCAAGTGAATTCGGAATATTAAGAGAAGGCTCACAGTTTCTTCATAGTTCCTTCACTTCATGGCGTTAAACTCCTGCCATGTGATTGGCCATAGACGGTCAATTGGTGGTTTTCTGTTTCTAGACTTACAACAGATGGAGTGGATTTAATGAGGATTTTATTGTGTGCTGCGGCTTTGGCCGCGATGTTGACCAGTCAGGCTATGGCTGCGTTTGATCTGCGAATCACAGAGATTTGGCCTGGAAATTCCGGTAGTGACAACATTACCGACGATTGGTTTGAACTTACTAACTATGGGGACATGGCTTGGGTTGAGGCTATTGACGGCAATCTGTATTTTGATGATGACTCGTTCGACGAAACGACAGCAGACCTTCTCTTTGGGGTGAATTCCATTGCTCCAGGAGAGTCGGTAGTCTTTGTCGATGGCAATGCTGGAACTGGTGGAGTCAATACCTTTTTATGGGGAGATGTCTGGGATGATGTCGTAAGTCCGCTTCCACAGATCGGATCCTACGAAGGGGCAGGCCTCAGTGGCGGGGGTGATGCGATTGGATTATGGATCACTTCAGGAACTCCAACTGGATCGCCAGATATCAACGCATCTTATCCCGATTCCAGTGGTGCGATGGGCGGTTCCTACGACACGGTTTTGGGCTCGTTCAGCACCGTTGGCAATGCTTCAGGCGCGGTGGCCACGACCGTTCTGAGTGCTGAGAATGAGTCAGCAATTGGCTCGCCAGGTTCAGTTGGCGCTATCCCCGAACCAGCAAGCTTAGTTTTGGTTGGTATGAGCTTAGTCCTATTGGCTGCAAAACGCCGTTAAGACCAAGGTCAATCTCAGTAGGTATTTTCTCGCTAACCTCGCTCTGACATTCTTCAGAGCGGGGTTAATCTTTTTTTGAATTAAAGGAGTCGTCTCGTGAAGTTTTCCCATTTTCTAACAAGTTTGCTGGTGCTATTTGGAGTGTCTTGTGAGTCGCGTCTATTTGCGGCCACATTTCTGTTTGGGTCCGATGGAGTCAGGAACACTCTCGTGGGACTGTCCGATGCATCTGTAACTGTAGATGGTGTGACTATGTCGCTGACTGCCGGTCCTTCCGGAGCACTGCTAGATGATACCGATTCGCAGGGGCTAGGAATCGACGCAAGAAGTTTACCTGGGGCACTCGACAGCACTTCTGGAGACAGAACAAAGCTTAATATTCTTGAAGGAACAAACAACTCGACGAGCTCAGGAGAGTCGCTCAGCTTTTCCTTCAACAAAGCGGGAGTTCTCCAGGACTTGCTCTTCGATGGGGTCAAGGATGAAACATTGGAATACTTTTTGCTGACTTTCCCCAATGGGACCACGGTGACTATATTCGATTCCCAGACCGAATATCGCCTTGACTTACAGGGATTTCATCTCACGGATCTCAGTGTTCCCAGTCCCATAGAGTGCCAACTAGAAGATGACGACCTAACTGGAATCAATTATACATTTCAGGCTGGGGAGATATTTTCGATCACCTACGGCGAAGGGAATTTCGGCGACGTCCCTGGATACCGGACAAACCCAAATGTTCCACTTCAATTTCCCAACTCGCTAGGAAATGGAGCGCGTCTGCAAGGCATGGTAGTTGCCACCGTGCCAGAACCTGCTGCTTCAGCGATCATTGTCCTGTTGGCTTGCATCGGGGTCGGTGCACGTCCCAATTACAGAAATAGCAGGCCTTGATCGAAAGAATGAGGCTGGATTTAGAATTCAACCCACGGGATTATTCCGCAGTAAGTTCACCACCATCGCGGGTACAGAGTGCAAAGTACACATCTCGGTCGGTGTCGTCTTTCATAAACTGTACCGATCCGTCGCAGCGAAGCGTTTGCACCCCTCCTGGATGGTCAGAGAAGAATTCTTCTTCTACAAATTGAAATTTAGCAGGAGGATTGATTGCCGAGATTGATTTGCCGCATACAAGATTATCCGGATCAAGCTTTATTCGACTTATGTTCTTGAAACTAGCCCAGGCACCAGAAAACTCGTCTGTGGCCAAAGTATTGTCACCGTTGCATACGAGACCTTCCTCTGCACCGCGACCGCTTGATTCGCCGATAAGAATCGTGTAAGTGGCACCATCTGTTATTTCTTTGAATCTGACCACGGCAGAGGAGCAAGATTCATTCTTATTCAGACATAAGCCGCCAGATTGAAGATACATGAGTATTCCACGGTCGAGCTTGAGGCTTGTGAAATTACTTCCTCCCTCAGTCCCATACGCGATTCCAGAGACCTTATTGATTACGTCCCAATCAGGTCCTCGAATTCCCATATAGTCAATCACTCCAAGGCCGTTGCCAGTATGCCCAGACGAACCTGAAGCATCGGGCAACCCTGACAGACGACCATCGTTTCCACGAAAATTCTGTAAGCGAGAGGTGCTTGGACAGCGATAAACATCGATAACCGTATTCGAAGGACCTAGTAAGTCAGCTCGATTGTTAGGATTCTCGGTGACGCTGAATTTCAGATCAAACTTATCGAATATGTTTTGTTGTTCGATGTAAGGCAGATGCCAAACCGACCACGAGAGGGCACGTTTCTCCGTTAACCCTGCTGGCTTGAACTGTCCCGGCGGAAAATGTTTGCGGGAACTCTCGAAATTAAGCATTCCCAGCCCAATCTGCTTAAGATTGCTCATACACTGAGCTCTTCTTGCCGCCTCACGGGCCGCTTGAATGGCGGGCAGCAACAGAGCAACCAGCACACCGATGATAGCGATCACCACCAATAACTCAACCAAAGTAAATGCTTTTGGCGAGCGGCGCGGCCTGCGCATATCCAAACGCAACATGAATGCCTCCAAGCGGGAAAAATCTGTTATCAGGTTTCTAGATATCAAGTCTCTTAAAGCTCGCTGTGGCGAATTCGCAGCAATAGCAAGCCCGACAATACCAGCAAGGTCAAAGAGGTTGGTTCGGGTACTGCTACCGCCGAGCTAACTAAAGGACCTGCCCCGGCCCCGTAGTTAGCAGCCCAGAGTGCTAGGTCAGCACCGTCGACAATGCGGTCTCCATTCGAATCTCCATGACGCCGCGTGGCGAATTTGGGTACGCTCAAAGAGTCTAAGCCGAACCCAAAATTTCGCTGCCAAGTGAGAAAGTCATGACCGTCAATATCGCCGTCGAATACATATTCTTCGCCATCGTAGACGGCATCGAAATCACCGTTCAAGATAGAGAGATTCTCAGACCCGAGAGTTCCAGTAATGATCGTACCGTAGGGTACGCCTTGGCTCGTTTCAACATACTGATCGGGAGTATTGATTCCGTGAGGCTCAGCTGATTGGCGGAAGTCAGTCGGACCATCAAATCCGGATGCATTATCGTTGGTAAGGTTAGCGATGTGCCAATCGGCAGCCGTTGAGCCGGTACTATTTCCCCAGCGACCGAAGTACTCGATTTCAAATCCGACATCTACAAACGTGGCTCCTGCAGGTACATTACCTCCACCGGGAGGAGTTGCCAAACTAAAATTGATCGGGGCATACATGAAACCGGCCGGCTCACCAGGATCGCCATTAATTCCGATTGAATCCAGGATTGTCCAACTATCTAGAATCGAACCTGCATCCAACTCATTGTCGTTGTCTGCATCGAGATCTATAAGATCGGGGCTGGTAATTGTTGGTGCTGTGCTCGCCCCGCCGTTATTCTTCAGGAGTATGAAGGTTCCTCCACTGTTTTCAAGAACACCATTGTTCCCTTCATCCATAAATCCTACCGAACTTAGATCTCCCGAACCCCATGTAAAACCACTGAGCGTGTTTTGGAGGTTGTTCGAGTTGGGGTCGAACGTTGAATAATTTCCCCCAGCTTGCCGCAAGGTGAGAAAGCCGTTGCTTCCTAAAAATGGTGAGCTAAGACTACCAAGATCGAACACAGCCTCAATTTGACCTGGATTAGCTGTCGCAGAATTGGTTTCATTCTCAAGTACGATGAGATAATGATCCGCAAGGGATGCCCCCGAAGAGCCACGCAACTCGATATATTCGTAAACTAAGTCGCCCGAGCTTCCGGGAGGGTCTAGATAGATCTCATTGATATACATCTGACCTTTTGCATGCGGAGCATTTACCGTGCTCAGTAACAAGCAAGCAAGAATCGATAGCTTCTTTCCTGTCGCAAATTGCATTTCGTCGTTCCATAGCTTTTCCGTGACTCCTACAAGTTCTCCGTACGAAGCTCTTCCTTGCAGGATGAGAAGCAATCATCGTATCGGGAGATCAATGCTTAACAACGGCTGATCAGGCACAACTTCTGAATCTCATCAATTCTTCACAATTCAATAACACTTCCTGAATAGTTTGTTAACACACCGTTAACAATCCATCCGCATAGGCAGAGAATTTAGTTCGCTCATATACCTCGCACATCGTCTAAGCAAAGATTAGGCTAGCTGCCCGTTGAAAAAGTCCCTTTCCCCCGGTCTTCCCTTGCAGTCCGGTTGGCGCTAGATTTGGTGGATTGAACTGGGTTTGATTTGTTTCGAGGAGGATAACGATGGCATTGGGGCGCCGCGAGAACGAGCGGCAGCAAGATTTCTGGGTTGCGACGACCGATCTGCCTCGCAGCGAAGGGCATGCCTTCTACGAGAAGTTGAACAAGCTGCTACGCGAGGTGGGATTCGACGAGTACGTCGAAACGCTTTGCCAACCACACTATCACGACACGATGGGCCGACCGGGCATTCCTCCGGGAATTTACTTCCGGATGCTTCTGGTTGGCTACTTCGAAGGGATCGGCTCGCAGCGAGGCATCGCCTGGCGTTGCGGCGACAGCTTGAGCTTACGAGAATTTCTGTCCATCCCACTCTCTGAAAACACACCCGACCATTCGAGCCTGACCCGAGTTCGCGATCGTCTGCCGCTTTCCATTCATCAGCAGGTATTCCAATTCGTCCTGCAAGTGGCCGACGCACAGGGCCTCTTGAAGGGCAAAACCGCGGCCGTTGACGCCACGACACTCGAAGCCAATGCGGCGATGAAGAGCATTGTTCGCCGCGATACGGGCGAAGACTGGCACGCGTACATCGGGCGCCTGATGCAAGAGGCTGGCGAGATCGAAGCAGGTGACGAACCGTCGGTCGAAGAGATTGCCCGCTTCGAC
This sequence comes from Bythopirellula polymerisocia, assembly GCF_007860015.1. Taxonomy (GTDB): domain Bacteria; phylum Planctomycetota; class Planctomycetia; order Pirellulales; family Lacipirellulaceae; genus Bythopirellula; species Bythopirellula polymerisocia. The sequence goes on along the minus strand of NZ_SJPS01000003.1, from coordinate 229,477 downwards.
AGACAGCGGAAAGACAAGAAGACTTCCAATCAAGAATGGCAGAGTCAAACAGACCCGGACAGCCGTATCACGAAGATGAAAGATGGCCGGACGCATCTGGCGTACAAGGCCGAGCACACGATCGACTTGGAGACGGAACTGATCCTGGCGGCCGAGGTTCACCATGCCAACGAAGCGGACGCCGCCACGATTGGGCCGAGCCTTGCCACGGCGCAAGGCAACGTGATAGCGGCCCAGAGCGACGCGAACATCGAAGAGGCGGTAGCCGACAAAGGGTATTACAAGAACGAAACGCTTGCTGAGTTAGAGTTTACCGAAGGCCTAAGAACGTACATCGCCGAGCCGAAGTTCAAGGACCGTCGCAATTGGAAGAACAAGCCGGAGGAGCAACGTCAGGCGGTAACCAACAACCGCCGGCGAACAAAAGGAAATCGGGGGCGTGCGTTGCAGCGACTGCGAAGCGAACGGGTTGAACGGAGCTTCGCTCACGTGTGCGGGACGGGCGGAAGTCGTCGGACTTGGCTTCGCAGCATCGAGAAGGTGCGGAAGCGGTACTTGATGTCGGCCATGGCGCGCAATTTGGGTCTCGTCATGCGCAGCTTGTTCGGATTTGGCACGGCAAGGAGTTTGCAGGCCGAAGGCGACCTTGCCTGCGGCTTGTATTTCGCCTGGGTTAACATGCAACACACACTGAGCCGTTTGCACGCCACGAACCATCGCGTCGGTCAGAAAATGGTCGCCCGTCCTGCGTTCGTCCTGGCCGCCTAAAATCATAAGAAATCGACTTGTTCAACGGGCTGCTAACAGTATTCTAGCATTCATGCTGTGATCTTGTATTGCGGAACTCTTTGAAATCACAGTACGCACCATGGGATCGCAGTACCCAAGATGGGCCAAAGGCGAAGCGGTAGCCCCATTCTACCACTGCCGCACGCTACCCTGCGGAGGCGTGCACAACTTCCGCCGAAAACTGCCTGCCGCTAAGTTCCTTGATATCTATGAAAGAGTCTTGAAATGAAGAAGCGGTTCTCCTATCGCTGAGGGATGCTGTCTCACACTTCCCACGACCACAGGAGAACCGAACGATGTTATACCTTGGAATCGACCAACATGCACGTCAACTCACGATTTCACTCCGCAACGAGGAAGGTGATGTCCTGCAGGCTCGGCAGGTCTCCACGGAGCCGGAGAAAGTCCACGCATTCTTTGGGCACCTTACCCGGGAGCGACTAGGCACCGATGAATCGTTCGTTGCCGTGCTCGAAGTGTGTGGCTTCAACGATTGGCTGATCCACCTGCTCCGCGACTACCGCTGCCACAAGGTGATCCTGATCCAGCCCGAAGAACGCAAAAAGCAGAAGACCGATCGGCGAGACGCTGCGGCCTTGAGCGAACTGCTCTGGGTCAACCGGCAGCGCCTGCTGGCGGGCAAGCTTGTCCGCGGCCTCCGGCAGGTCGATATTTCTTCCACGACCGATCAAGAAAACCGACGACTTACCACCCTCCGCAAAGATGCCAGCCGCGCACGAACTCGCCTGATCAACACGATCAAACACATGCTTTGGCGTCACAACCTGCAGTGGGAGATGGTGTCGCGTCCGGATTGTCCACAACTGGCAGCTGCTGTTGGTCGAGAAAGGCTTGGCCATCGCCCTCAGCCCCGCGCCCCAACCGTCGGAAGGCTACCGTCTCGCCGCTGACTACTGCCAACATTACGACCCCCAATACGGCACTACGCTCAATGGGCCCAGTAGCACGAAGATCCTGGAGATCGTCCGCTGGATGTTCACCCAGGAGGCCCTGGAAGAATGGAACGAAACTTCCGACAAACCACCACATCGCTAGGTGTCGCACTAACAGGCTGGTCTTCGCTCAAGATCGGCTCGCATCGTTCGTTGAGGTATGGGATGACCCCTTGGCCTGTGACCTGCCCCCTTCACCTGAGTCCTCAAATCGATGGCATTCCCGACGGTGCCTGGTTCCCATTTGGCGCCGGGCCACGGGCCTGCATCGGGCAGGCGTTCGCAAGGATGGAACTGGTCATGATCGCCGCTTCCATGATACAATTATGTTCGATCACGACTATTTCTGGGGCGGCTGAATCAGGCTGGGAAGTTAAAATGACGCTGCGTCCAAAGGGACCGCTCCTGTTGCGCTGGAGCTGGCGAACCCCTTCCGGCGCGGAGATTGTCTGAATATGGCAGTTCATATTGCTGGCTATGGCCAAGTGAGTCCGCTGGGGTTGAATGTCGACGAGACATTTGCAGCTCTGCTAGCAGGTCGCTCCGCAGCCAGGTTCATACCGGAATGGTCACGGGTAGAAGGTCTCCATTCGCACGTAGCGTCGTTGGTGCCGGATTACGATGTGTCGTCAATTCCGAGAAGTCAACGCCGAACTATGTCGCGGATGTCGGAAATGGCCTGCCTTGCGATGGATGAATGCTTGAAGCGAGCGGGCTTGAAAAAGGAACAACTCAGAGACCGCCGTGTCATGATTATTGCCGGATCAACGACGGGCAGTGCGACTGCTATGGGAGAATCTCTGAAGCAGTTCCAGCAGACAAATTCGTTCCGGGGCGAGGTTTCCACGACCGTGTTCAAGTGCATGAGTCACTCGCTCGCACTCAACCTGGCCGCCTACCTGCAATTCAATGGCCCAGTCATCTCACCAAGTGCGGCCTGCAGTACCGGAGCGCAGGCCATCTTGCTCGGCAAGCAGATGATTGAAAGTGGTTACTGCGATCTAGTACTCGCGGGGGGAGCCGATGAGTGTCACATCACATCGTGCTTTAGTTTTGACGTCGCCCTAGCTGCCTCGCGTCGGTTCAACCAGACACCGGAGCTCGCATCACGGCCATTTGATCGTGACCGGGACGGAATCGTTGTTTCCGAGGGAGCGGCGATCGTCGCTCTGGAATCGTGGCAATCGCTGGAGAGTCGCCGGAGGCCAAGTTATGGAAGTATTCTCGGCGCGGCTCAGCGGTGTGACGGGCAACACGTCAGTAAGCCGAATGTCGAGGCCATGGTCAGAACGATGCGCGATGCCCTGACCGACGCGCGCGTCGGGCCGCAGAATGTCGGTTATCTCAACGCTCATGCCACGTCGACCAAACAGGGTGACCTGAACGAGGCCCTGGCTGTACACGAGGTCTTCGGAGACCAGATGCCGGTCAGTAGCATCAAGGGGCATCTTGGTCACAGCTTGGCAGCCGCCGGCAGCAGCGAGGTCATCGCCGCGGTCAATATGTTGCAGCACGGTGTGATCATCGGTTCGAAGAATCTCAGCTGCCCCGACCCGGAAATGCCACCATTACATTTTGTGAGAGATATCGAGCCACTGGCTGACGGGTTGATCATGAGCAACAGTTTCGCATTTGGCGGAATGAATGTGTCGCTCGTCCTGGGTAGCGGTCAAATGTGAGGTAAATGAAGTATGGACATTCCAGAGGAAGTGAATCGCATTCTGCACGAGCGTTTCGAGATTGCTTACGATCGGCTGAAGCCCGAAACCGACTTGTACAAAGATCTCGAACTGGACAGTCTCGATGGAGCAGATCTGCTCGTACTGCTTGAAGCACGTACAGGACAGACTATCATGCCAGAGGCTTTTTTGCGGGCGAGGACTCTCCGGGAAGTCTATGGAATTGTCGTAGGCCTGGTCGACTCATCCGAGTGTAAATCGGACGGCGGCGGCGACGACCCCGTCGCATCACAACCAGCGGCTTCTGAAACAACGGTCCCTGATGAAAGATAGTCCAATACGAAACGGCTTATTCGTTCGGATGTTCTCGCTGAATTTGGACCGTTCCACTTTACGAATAATGGAAATCTCCCTGTTGCTTAGCATGGCAGTCACAAGCCAGGCGGAAATCTCAACGGCCATGGCTGGCGGCAAAATCGGATTTCCAGGAAAATGAACTTCGAAGTATGGAAACGTTGCCGGTGTAGTCAAATGCAAACTGAGCGAGTTTGCAGAGCGGCTGATAATGCTTACATGGCGGACTTAGGGTGATTATGCCAAACCATTTTTTCGAGAGTGATATTTCGAAAGGTAAAATGCACAGGCGGAATTCCCACTGTTGGTTAATCAACTGCAAGAACGGTTGCCGCACCGCAAACCCATAGTATAGGTAGACCGGATAATGTACGCGACGCATCAGCACGGATTGACGGAAGTCAGGCTGAACCGCAACCTCATACTGGCAGGTGCTCGAGTCCACGTCGGCGCGATCATCGAATACCTGGCTCAGTTCTACGGTTATATCATGGCCTTGCAGGCGCTGCAGCGTAGGCAGCAACTGCGGACAGCACAACTCGCCGCTATCGACAAGTTCGAGCTGTTGTTCGAACCACTGCCTGAAGCCGACGAAACAATCTCAGCCAAACTGGTCACAGTTCGCGACATCCATCCACTGTATTTCGTCAAGGGTCGAGTGTATACTTCCGCAAAGCGCGAGCTGTGTGTCATGGAATTCAAAGGGTTTGCGCAATTCGACCCGGAAGGGACCACATAGGTGCTGTGTGTTTTGGAATTCAATGTGCAATCTGTGCAGACGTACTGCCTCGTTGGCCTGATATCTGTGACCGCAGCGTGCCTTCGTTATCTCCTGATGACGGGGACCTACTACATCATTGTCTGCCAGCTCTTCGACCGGAAGTTCCGCAAGTACAAGATCAATCCGGACCGTGTCTCTGGGGGGGTCGTACAGAAAGAGATGAGCTGGGCACTGCTCAACAACCTGAATTACGCAATCCTCGCGACTGCAACATATGGTCTCTATGAAAGGGGTTGGCTCAAACTGTACTTCGACTGGCACGAATATGGGACGCTTTACGGGCTGCTGGTGATTTTGGTGCTGTTGCTGGCTCACGATGCGTATTTCTTCTGGGCCCATTATCTTATGCACAGAGAGCCATTTCGACGGATCTCGCATCATTGGGTCCACCACCAGTTCCACAACGTGACACCGTGGAGCGCGTTTTCTGTCCACCCGATCGAGGGCTTCGTAGAGTTGTTGTTCCGTCCCGTACTCCTGATGCTGATTCCCACTCATCCGTACACGCTGGTTGCATTCGCCATTCTGTCGTTTGGGCTGAATATAATCGGGCATTCGGGATACGAGTTTTTTCCGAAGAACTTCGCGACATCGCCGCTGACGAAGTTCAGCAGTTGTGCGACTTATCATTATCTGCATCACCGCAATAGCAACTGTAACTTTGCACTGTTCTTTAATTTCTGGGACCGGATTATGGGCTCCATGGCGCCGGATTACGCTTCCTTTTACGCCGCAACACGCGGTCGGGTCGACAGTGCTGACCGGGCTGAATCCTACTCCGCGAAAGCAGCGTCAAGAGGTTTCGCATCGCGCGAGCGTTGAATGTGCAGCGTGCGCGTAACGCTAGCAACCCTCGCGCCGCCCAGGGTGTCAATCGCAACCGGAAGTTCCAGTGAGCAGTTTTCACCCTTGACCGTCCGTTGATGCACGATTTCGAGGTGTTCATCCGTCAGCAGAAAACTGGCTTCCACCGTTTCTCGCACTGGACGTAGGAAGGCGATTGTTGCCGACTGGTCCCAGACCACAAATCCATCGCCGAGATTCTTCATGAGCATGATCGAATAGAAAGGGTCAGTCATTGAGAACAGGGCACCGCCGAATTGTGTTCCGGGATTTCCGCGGTTGTACCACCTAAATAAGAGTCGGGTGCGGACTTTTCGAAAGTCCGGAGAAATATAGACAATCCGAATTCCTTGACCCCAGAGCGGGGGCCACAAATTCATCATCCGACGGAATACCCGGGCCGAGTGGAAGAGGTCGGTGTATCTGAGCATCAGCAGCCGCCCGCATCTGACGGCCTCGTGGCCGGCCCTGCTGACGCGCGGCAGCGCGCCGTGCTGTCAAGCAGTATGCGGACGATCTGCTCCATCACTCGACAGTTCATATGCGTTGTTCGATGCCGGCCTCCGAATCGGTAGGTCTGTCCCGGGTGCACGGCTTCATTTCGTCCACCAATTGTCTGGCTGAACAGCGGAACCGACCCGTCTCCGTCGGTTCGTCGCCGAATTCGGATCGTTCCATTCTCGCGATAGGAAACCAACGCCGCCGTCGGCCGTCCGGAATTCACAATGTAGGAAGTATCTACGTTTCCCAGAGTTTGAGCCGGATCAAGCTGGGCGAGGAACTCTGCACCGGTCATCAGCAGCCGACTAGAAATCTGCGGCAGTGAGTCGAGCCACGAAACCATCTGAGCGTGCGAACGGAGGGTGCGACCGTGGACTTCGGCGCAGGCGTTATTGGCGGCATCGAAAAAGGCCTGGCATGGAAGAAGCTCATACATCGACGGGAACGTGCGAATCAGAGCTCCTGCTTTATGCGCAAAGAAGAAATCGGCGATTCGATTGAGAACGGCGCCGGTATGAAGATACGCAAGTGCACGTGGCATTCCGAGGAATGGCGTTCCGATCGAGATGAATTTTCGAATCCTGTGCGCAAAACCCATTCGTGCATACTGAGTGGCGATCAAACCGCCCGAGGAAACACCGACAATGTCGAACCTATCCCATGTCTGCTCGTCGACCCAGGCGGCAAACGACTCAGCTGACTGAAAAAGACTCATTCTCCAGTCATAGGGAAACGTGACGATAGAAAGCCCGTGCCGTCCCAGCTTTCTTCGTAAGGGGCTGACGAAGTCCAGTGGTCGCGCGTCGAGACAGCCGTCAGTTTCGAGCATCATGCACGACTCGCCGTTTTCGTCGCATTTAAGAGCGTCAAGGTCAGCCAGAACGCGTAAGGGGCGGTATGGTATCCAAGCCCGGATCTCCGGCCGGCCAGCAACCACGAGACGAGAGCCCATCGCACCAAGAATCAAGATGACAGGGAAGTGTCGTTGCCGCATTTCATTCTTCTATTCCGTTCCCAGAATAATTACGACTCATATTACGAGTTAATACGAGAAGCGCTATGGTAATTACTAGAACAATGGCTATTGTCAAAACAATCCTGTCCTTGGATGTGCCGGAAATCAAATCATCATCAGCAGTCAGCAGGAAATAAGCACGCTGGAGCACACGTAATCCGAGAAGGGAAGCGGCAACGTAAATTAAAGCCACGTTCCTGCGGGGATCCCACGCGGCAATGGCCATGAACGCAGCGAAAGCAAGAAGATAAGCTGCGAAAGGATTGATCACCCAATACATCTGCGGCGACAACTCAAGCTGGAAATTGAAAAACCGCTCGGCAAGGACCTCTGCCGAACCCTTTGCAAATAGTCCCAGCAGACCGAGCCCACCGTGGAATACAACGAGCCACCAAAGAAGAGCCTTAAGGATCTTTTCAGAGCGATCCGACATTCATGTATCCTGTTTCGCGGTGGAGCTTCCGTCGATGAACTCACCTTATAAGTATATATCACAAGAGGACGATGTTCTATCCGATGAGCGATTGGTCGCCGGTGGCACGAAGGATTGCTGGCATCCTATGGGGACGTCCTGGGACCGCAAGTTCCAGAAAATGTTGGTTTGTCCGGGCATTTCTCGGCCCAAAGCTGCTCCGCGTCTCAGTCTGAGATAACGTAGTTGCTGACAAAGATCTACGGAGCCTTGCGGCCAAGTTGCGAACCTGTGACGCACTCATATATTGCCAATCCCTTGGCGTCTAACTGCCTCATGTGGGGAAGCTGTATCGTCAAGCAGACTGCCAGATTTTGGCCGACGTTACCCCGACCGTTGTTGATTCGCTGCCTGCCCAATTCGCTGAAGTTGCATCAACTGCGGTGGCCTAGGTTTACGGCGAACTGCTGGAGGTGTCTCCGCCGAAAGTAGACCTCAGCATCTTAGGCGGCTGGCTAACTCGCTGAAAGTGGTCCATCCGCTGGCAGTTCGAGATTACTCAAATTGAAGGCGGTTGTGCACACCGCCGAGTGCAAAGTGTTGTTAGGCTGCGTCTCAGATAACCGTACGTTGGCGACCAGTGTTATGTCATTAATAATTTCTTGCGATTCGCTCGACGATCAGTCGTCTTATGGCGAAGTTGCCGCCCGCTAGTGCGATCGACAACAGCGCCCAGGTTGTTGGCTCCGGCACAGTAGTGCTCGCTGCCGTAAATGGTGAACCGTAGTTGGCTTGCCAATCGGTTAAATTGCCCACACAGGGATTGCGCTGCCACACGAGAAAATCACGTCCATCGACGTCGCCATCGAGATCGAAGTCACCGGGACCGGCGGGACTGGGGACCATCGCGGTGAAGATGCCGCCTGAGCCGCCGGTGAAACTGAGTGCGAACGTCAACAGCCCAGCGTCGTTAAGGCTCGATCGCCGTCCGTCCTCACCGCCCGAGTTGCCGGTGAGATTTACTGACGAGATCGTGCGCAGGTCCATTCTCGGGCCGGGATCAACGTCGAACAGATCACCCTTACGTACTATCTTCACCAGGGCACCGCCGACGTTCGCCCAAATGCCTTGGTCGTTTGTGGCGTTTACCCCGTCGCCCGTAAGGAGACCGACGAAGGCCGTCTCGCCAGAGGCGTTTAACACGGGAGCGCCGAAGAAGTTGCTGAAGTTCACGTTTTCACCGACGTTTGGACCTGGCCCAGCACTGCCCGTCCGCGCCACTGAAATCAGAGTCCCACCGACGCTGGTAAAAATGCCCTTGTCGTTCGTCGAGTCGACGCCGGTGCCGACAAGGGTGCCCATGAACGCCAATTCGCCGGCAGCGTTGAGTACGGGTGCTTCAAACGAACCGAAGTTTACGCCAACTGCCAAGTTCGGCCCCGGTCCCGCAGGACCCTCGCGAGCGACCACTGCAAGTGTTCCGCCTGTGTTGCTGAAGATTACGCTGTCGTCGGTGAAGGTCACCCCGCCTCCGAAAAGGTTGCCGTCGAACGCCACGTTGCCGGCGGCGTTGATCACTGACCCGCCGAGCTGTCCAAAGATGATCCCTGGCCCGAGGTTTGGCCCCGGGCCGGAATTGGCCGACCGGGCAACCAGCACCGTGGTCCCATTGGCATGGGTGAATATGCCGGTGGATGTGGAAGGAGACAAGGAGTTGTCTGAAATATTTCCCCTAAACGCGATCGTGCCTGACGCGTTGAGCGCTGATACACCCAATGGGCTGCCACTGAAGTTCTGAAAGATAGCGGTGGGGCCGAGATTGGGTCCGGGCCCAGCCGTACCCTCGCGGGCCACGGCTGCTAATGTCCCGCCGATGTTGCTAAAGACGACATCGTCGTTCGCGGCACTAATTCCGCTGCCGGTCAGCTTGCCAGTGAACACTATCTTGCCAACATCGTTAAACAGCGGAGAGTTGAAAGTGCTAAAGTGGACGTCCACGCCTATGTTGGGTCCGGGCCCCGCGACGGCTTCGCGCGCCAAAGTTATCAGCGTCCCATCGGCGTTGCTGAAGATGCCTGAGTCGAAAGTGCCATCTGCCCCGAAGCCCGTGAGCCTGCTGAAGAATGCCACTTCACCCGAGGCGTTAAGCACAGGTTCGCTGACGCTGCTGAAGTTCACGCCCGAGCCAAGGTTAGGTCCAGGTCCGGCATCGCCCGTTCTCGCCACCACGCCCAGCGTTCCGCCGACATTAGTGAAGATGCCGAGGTTGTTCAACGTATCCACCCCGGTACCGGAGACGATACCGTGGAACGCCACTTCGCCAGAAGCATTGATCGCGGGGAAGCCGAAACCACTAAAGTTTACGCCCGAGCCCAAGTTAGGGCCCAGTCCCAGACTCGTGCCGCCAGCGCCACTCAGCGCGATGGAGTTGTACTGCACTCCCGCCACCGCCGTGCCTGTGTATGCCGAAACCAATGCTATCAGCGCTGCGGCAACTGCAGTACGACCTGCCGCGCGGGATCGCCGCGGCCCAAGGCTAGTGCCGAGTAAACCGACGGCGGCGAATAAGAACAGTATCAACGTCGTCGGCTCGGGGACCGCAACAATGCTAATCCCGCCAAACTGCCGCTGCCAATTGAGGAAATCGCGGCCGTCGACGTCGTGATCGCCGTCAGTGTCGCCGAACTTGTGCAACGCTGAGCTGGTGATGCCGTATCCAGCGCGAATGATGGCCAAGTCAGCAGCGTTCACATAGCCGTCTTCGTTCACGTCGGCTCCGAAGACTGGCTCCAGGCTGATGACGCCAGAGACGTAAAGTTGGGAGGTGTTCCAATGCAGCGGGCGATAGAATGGTAAGTCCAAGAATTGAAAAGCTCCGCTGAGGACCCCGCCCCAATCAAGGATGTCGAAGGAGTCGCCTGCTTGGGGAGCGTAGGATGCCCCAAACGCAACCTTAAGTCCCCCGCCGAGCGCCATATTTCCGCTGACTTCTAAGCGATCGTTAACAGCCTGCGCGTCCGCGATCACCAGGGCGAGTATGCCACTAATTGAGGTGGGTTGAGTGTAGTTTCCAGCAATGCGTAGTGTTCCAACGGGATCGTCGTTCAAGGCAGCAGGGGCGACAAGGCCGAGGTTTGTGACGTCGCCAGAAATCGAGCCGTTTCCATAGAGTTTGCCCGTCGATTCGACGGCCAACAATCCTCCGACGGAGACCCCCGTGGCGCTCTGGACCTCGAGACTCCCCCCGATCGTCAAGTTGCCGTTGATACCCCAATGGCCGGCGCCAAACAGCCGTGAGCCGGAACCCTTGCGCACCATCGCATCGCCGCCGACATTCACTTGGCCATCCCCGTCGAGCACTCCCGACCGGATGTCGGCATCGCCTTCAACGTTCAACGTGCCGTAAACACTGATTTCGCCAGTGGCGCCAGGAAACTTTCCCAAGTAGAGATTGCCGCTTGTGCCGGTGACGTCCACGATAGCGCCCTCCGCCACCCTCAGATAGCCTTCGCCGTAATTCCCGACGACCAACTCACCAGAGCTTGTCAACTGGGAACCGTTTTCATTGACCCACACATAGCCTCGAGCCCCAGCTAGATTGCCGATCATGATGTCGCCATTGACGCCGGTGGCGTGGACCTGTCCTCCGAACGCGAGATTCAGCTGGCCGAAGCCCTGCTCGCCGATGACGAGCTGGCCGATGCTTGTCAACTGGGAACCGACCCCGGCGACTGTGACGGCGCCGAAGCCGCTGGCTTGCTTGCCCAGCACGATGTTTCCTGCGGCGCCGACGACGTTCAATTTCGCGTTGCCATTGATGTTGAGCACTCCGTGGCCTTGGTTGCCGACGATCAACTCGTCGTCGACGGCGCTCGAACCCGTGACGGTGAAGTCGCCGGCGTTGAGATTGAGCGTTCCGTCAGAACCGGCCACGTCGCCGATCGTCGCAGCGACAGCGTTAAGGTGCGCCAGCGTCGAGTTGAGGATCGACGCGCCGGCCAAATTGCTGTCGCCGATGACGAGGCCGCGCCCGACTTGGGCGGTCGTGGGGTTGGTGATCGAGACCGTGCCTGGACCTTGAAGTAGCGTGAGGGCGTCGGCAAGGCTGACGGTGTTCGGACCGACGCGCAACGAATCGAAGGCGTAGACCGGCAGTGGCAAATTGATCTTCCCTGGGAAGGTCGTGGAATACGCGATTCCCGGGCCTCGCTCAAACCTCACCAGGTCGGCTCCGCTAGGCACTCCGACAGGATCCCAATTGGCGGCCGTTGCAAAACTGCCGCTGCTATCGGTCGCCCATCGCTTGGGGATCGCCTGGGCCATATCGGACCACATTACGATCAGCACAAGCAAGGCTACAATCGCCGTTAGCCTCGGCCGCCGAATTGCAGGTCTCCCACAACGAAATATCAGCATTGAAGAAATCATGTCATCTTTCCTTTTTCTTTGTGAGTTGAGCGCCGATGAATAACTACCCGGTCTCGCAAATCACCAGCGACGACGGCTCGGGAACCGGCGCCATCATTTCCAATGATGATTGAATCGCCAAACTCGGAGCCCGCCATGGAAAAAACGCCGCCGTTGACATTTACAGTGCCGACGGAACCTGCGACGTCGCCGATGGTGGCAGCCGCGGCCAAAAAGCTTTTAAGAATGGTGTTGAGGACGGCGACTTGCCCCGCGGCGTCGCCGACGATGATGCCACGATCAGCTTGGTTTCCGCTGGGATTGATTACCGCCAAGCTGTTATCGGCCAATAGACCGAAATTGGTACTGTCAGCGAACGACACAGTGCTCGTGCCGATCCGCAGCTGCTTCATCGCGTAGACTATGGGCGGATCCAAGGCTTGTCGCCCGGGAAACGTCACGTTGTACTGAATATTGAGATTACGGTTGAACACGGCCGTATCATTGAACTGTGGAACCCCGTTGGTCCATTTAAGGGGGTCGGTAAAGCTGCCTCCGACGTTGCTGATCCAGGAGGTTGTCACGGCCGGGGCGTGATGCACGAAGGCGAGTGCCACGATACAAGCGCAGCAGTGTCGAGAAAATTGCATAGTGAGATGACCTCCGTCGATAAAAAACGACTTGGTCATCTCGTTACCTCGGCCGCGGAGTTGCAGCCGACGTCGACGCGCCCGATCTGATCCAAAGAGAGATCGCACCCAATTGCCGACTCCTGACGAAAGAGTCAGGCAACAATCTCAGGCTGAAGAAGATATAAGTGTATCCTAGCTTGCTGGACCTTGCTGCGGTGAACCAATCTCTAAAGAATTTCGAAATAATTGGCAACTGATAAATAGGGCTGGTAGAGGTATGCCAAACCGCAAAGAACTCAGTCTTTGCACAACAGCCGCGATTTTCGGCTTCTCAAGAGTGGAATTAACGCTGACGTAACAACTGATAATATGCTTCCAGGTTCCGGTACGGCTACACTCGTCGCAACAAGTGGCGTTCCATAGTGCGTCTGCCAATCCGCCAAGTCACCGCTATTAATGCCATTGGTTGAACCACCCCGTTGCCAGACTAGAAAGTCGCGGCCATCAACGTCGCCATCGAAATCGAAGTCGCCAGCTAGGCCATTCGGGGGCAATACCAATGGATTGCCTAAGTCATCCGTCACCGCAATGTAAAGTAAGCTTTCGTTGGTAGCGGTCGCGAAGAGACTCACCGTGCCGTCTGGGGTGATCTTACTAATTTCGCCAGACAAACCTGCCGCGTAAAGGTTTCCGCTACTGTCAAAGGCTAAACCAACAGCTGACGGGACCGTGTAGTTTGGCAGCGAAGCAAACAGGCTCACTGCGCCGCCGGGAGTGATTTTTCGAATCTGGTTGTCCAAACCTGTCTCATAGAGGATACCGCTGTCGTCAAAGGCCAAGCCGAAAGGGAGTGAGTCGGCGGGCAGGGTCGCGAAGAGACTCACCATGCCGTCCGGGGTGACCTTGTTGATCTGGTTGGCATTACTGCGCGCCACATAGAGGTTGCCGTTGCCGTCAAAGGCCAGACCTTCAGATTCTGATCCAGCCGGTAACATCGCAAAGAGACTTAACGTGCCGGTGTGCGTAATCTTGTTGATCTGGTTAGCTCCATTATTTGCCACATAGAGGTCGCCGCTCTCGTCGAAGGCCAGACCCTGCGGAGACGATAAGCCAGATTTGAAAAGGCTCACCGTGCCGTCGGTTGTGATCTTGCTGATCGTGCCTCTGTTCGGATCAGATGTATAGAGGTTTCCGCTCTGGTCAAACGCAACTCCAGAAGCATAAGCTGCGCCCACGGGCAGACTTGCGAATACGCTCACCGCGCCGGCGGAATTCACCTCGACTATGTGACGGCCTGCCCCCTGCGAGCTGAAATAAAAGATGTCTGCTCGCGCGGTCGGAGCAGCTAGACCCAGCGTAATGGTGGCAAGGAGCAGCATGACCCTTGGGCAAGATAGAACCCGCGCGTGAAGTGAAGCGGCAGACTCGATCCCTCTTTTACCAATCCGGAGTAGTAGGCACGCGGCAGCGAGGAGCAGCACCCAAGAAGCCGGCTCTGGCACGGCCACGCTCGTAGCCGCGAGTAAACCACCGTTGTACTCGGTTTGCCATAAGGCCAAATCACCACTACTAAATGGGTTGGGTGATCCACCCCGCTGCCAGACCAAAAAGTCGCGGCCATCGATGTCGCCGTCGAGGTCGAAGTCGCCATTCACTACGTCGACGACTGAAAGCAGCACGGCATTGGGCTCATAGAGCAGGCTCCAACTGAGTCCTGCCTCTAGACTTGGCAAGACAACGTCGGTAAATGTTCCCAGCACTCCACCCACTGCGGTCAGAACTTCAAAGCTGTTGCCGACTACTGGCTCAAACGCACCCAACAAAGAAACTTCAAGCGTGCCTCCTAGTTCCGCAATGCCGTCACCCAAGATGTGATTGACTTGGTCATAACCGCTTGATCCGGGCGAGAGTCCACCGATTTCGATTTCCAGCGTGCCGTTGTAGCTGGCGCTGCCCAAATTCACTTTCGCGGGGCTGAAACCCGGGGAGAATGTTCCCGCGAATGCCACATTGTCGTAGGTTCCCACGCCCTTCACGTAGCCGGCCAATGTGAGCGGCTCGGCCAACGAGTCGCCGGTAAGGTTGCCGTTATTAATGAACGGCTTGGCGGGATCGTCGGGCATGTCAACCGTGCCAAAGCCTGTAATATTGCCGCCAAAGTTGAGTGTTAGGCCATTAGCAGCGACGAGCGTGCCGGGGTTGCCGCCAGAACCGAGTGTGACCAGCGCTGCCGAGTCGAGCACCGCGTCGTTGGCGTCGTTAAGTGTGACGGTGGACAATCCCACCTGAAGCGTACCAGCGCAGTAGAATCCATTGACTTTAGCGGCGTCGCCCATGGTGAGGTCGCCGCCAGTGCCATCAATCACTGATCCTGCCAGGGCCAGCATGCCACCAGAGACTTGCGCGGTAGCCGCATTAGTGATCTGGCTACCAGGCGACATGAGCACCGTTTCGGCGGCAAGATCGCCGCCTGAAAGCGTCACCGGCGCGGCAGCCGTTAGGATGGCAGTCCCTTCCACCACCAGCACCTTGCCGGTGGGGATCGTGGGGGAGGCGCCGAACAGGTCCAAAATCGCCGCATCGCTTCCAATCGTGCGATTTCCGGCAAGCTGGACGGTTCCCGCTGAGTAAGTGAAAGCGCCAACTGGGTTTCTGCTGTAGCCGTCAAAGCGGATCGTGCCGCCGTTAAGAGTAACAAACCCGCTCGAGCCGATCGAAAGCGTATTGCCGATGTAAAGGCTTGCCTGATTAGAAATGAATAGGTCTCCGCGACCTCCGGTTGGCGAAACCTGAAAACTGCCTGCAACCGTCCAACTCGATCCGGCGTCGCTAATGGTGCCGATTCCAAAAGCGTCGAGTTTAACGTCGCCCCCAGTGGCAACTGTGCCGCCAATGTTGATAAACAGGTCGCCGCTGGATAAACCCGGTGCGCCGAGCGTGAGTAGGCCTTGCGAGGCGAATGTGCCGCCGCTGACCGTTAACGACTTGTCTTGCCGAATGGTAGTCGTTCCTTCGACCGACAGTCCCTTGCCGCTGGTGATGATGCGGGAAACTCCGTAGAAGTCAAAGAGGCCCGAATCTAAAATGATGTCCCGATTGCCGGCGAGTTGAATCGTGCCGGCGTTGTAGTTCAGGCGGGTGATTCCGCTGATTGTGTTGAACCGCAAGGTGCCGCCGTTGAGGTTGACGTTGCTCGTGGCCGCGATAAAGAGATTTGTTCCGGCCGACACCAATCCTTGATCTTCAATCGTAAGTGTGCCAACGCCCAAGTTGCCAACGGCAAACTGCCCCGCTGTCGACCAGCTCGATCCGGGATTGCGGACGACTCCCACGCCACGTGACCCGGTCAAGTTGCCAAGATAACCGATTTGGCTGGTGAGCACGGCGCCGGAATCGACAGTCAGCGAGGCGGTTCCCGCGCCCGAATGGCCGACGATGAACTGAGTCGCTGCGTTGAAAGTCGTTCCTGCGCCGGAAATCAGAAAGTTCGTATTGGCGACGCTGCTGAAGCCAACGATTGTGCTGGGCGACGTGACCGTGGCCCCGTTTTGTACCGTCACCGAAGCCGGGCCAGAGCTCCCCTCGTTTAGGTGCAAATTTTCCGTCACTGCCAGGGCGCCGCCATCGACGACAAGGCTGCCGGGACCACTTGCGAGCCCTACTCGAAGTCGGCGGACGCTACCGCCCGGCGCTGTGAGCTGCGCGGTTCCTCCGTTGGCGATAACCGCGTCGAAGGCCGTGCCGCTAGCGGCGTTCGGTACCCCGAGCGTCCAATTCGCTGCCGTATTCCAATCGCCAATCCCCGCAGTCCAAAAAGTTTGACCATAAGCAACCTCGGGTACCAAGTACAAAACTCCCAACCAGACGAATCCATATTTTAGTGACTTCATTCTTGTAATCTTTCTTGTTTAGTGCCGCAGCGCGCGGTAGTGCAAAGCATCGTTAGACCAAGCAACAGCAGCCCCACTGCATTCGGTTCGGGCACAGTGAATGGATATGCAAGTCCCTCGAAACCTGGGTTGGCTTGTGTTATGAAGTTGCCACCACCCGTGTAGGGATGCACGTCTCCGGGCGAGATTGAAATTGCACTCCACGCGACTGATGTCGGTGCAGTCAAGTCGGGGATATGTACCACGAACCCAGAATGGGTAATTCCCGGCAACAGGAAGGCGGGTGCGAACGGGGGAACAGGCGCTATCCAGGTGTTGTTGTATTCTGTTGCTGATCCGCCGTACCCAAAGGGGTTCCAATCCATCGGCGCGTTATTAGAAAAGGGAGCGGGGTTACCTGTGATTTGATCTACACTAAGCCGCACCGCGAAGAAATAGACATTCTGCGTCGGCCAAGCGAGCATGTTGTTTGTTACGCTGAAGTCGAGATCGTAGCTCCCTGGCGACCCGCTAACTGTGTAAAAGACATCGATAGGACCGGCGCTTGCCTGCGAAGCTACTCCCACAAAAATCGCCAAAGCCGTGAGGCTGACAAACTTTGTCTTGTTCATTGAACTTCCTTCCACAAAAGTGAGGGATGATGCCCTTGGACTACTAACATTCACTTTCGCCGGGCTGAAAAATTGCAACAGCTTACAACAGCGGCGATAACTGGACCGAATCCACAAATCGCGATTGACGCCTACAATTCTCGCGTTGCGCGAGATTGCCAGGGCGATACTTGCTAAATGCAAGGATGCTTCCAACAAGCAGCAGCGCGAGACCGGTTGGTTCAGGTACACTAATGCAAACGCGGAATCCGGCCACCGTGCCGTCGATCAGTGTGCCTGTTCCAACAATCACTCTGCCGTCATCACTGAGGGAGGTGGGTGTGTCGAGAGTTCGCCACGCCGAGAGATCTGCACCGGCATCCAGCAGAACTTCGCGGAGCGACCTCATGCCGGTCGACTCGGTCCAATAGAACGCCTCATCGGGAACAGCGTCGCCAGGGTTTCCCGTCCCCACGATGACCGAGCCATCGAAGTTGGTTTGGGTTGCTACGCTGTCGAGAAGTCCTCCTGGTAAGTCGTCAAGTAACTCATAACCGCCCAGAAGAGTCCAGCGGAATGCCTCGTTAGTAAATATTCCGTCGCCCCAGACGCCAACGATGACTTCGCCGTTGCCGCTCACACCTTTGGCTTCCGTGAATCCCGTGAGGCCTGGCGGGAGTCCCATGTCTAAGGGAGTGGTGTTCGCTCCGATCCATCGGACTGCGCGGTCGCCCGAGGAGCCGGTGCTGACGCCAACGGTGATTTGTCCGTCGGCGCTGATACTATTGGCTTGGCTGTAGTCAAATCCGCCTGGCAAATCACCAAGTGCGGTCATTCCAGACTGCGGCGTCCAGCGGAACCCTCGAAAGCCGGTTGCCTGGCTGGCAAGTCCGACGACGACGTCACCATTACTGCTCACATCGATGGCGTTGGCAAAGCCATTCCCACCCGACAGAATGCCGAGGTCCGTGAAGCCTTGTTCTGCTGTCCAGCGAAATGGTCGCGATGCATCCCCTACTTGTCGCTCTCCCACCAGGGTCGTGCCGTCTTGGCTAATGTCGTACGCCGATCCCCGGCCGAGCGTCTGGACTCCGCCAACAGAGGTCCAGCGAGACACCAGAATATAGCCGGCATCGCCGCCCACTCCTTCCGCGGCTCCAACTACAATCGCACCGTTGCCGCTTACTCCCAAGCCAAGAGAAGCGATGGGCGTGATTTCTGCAGCATGAACTGCTGAGATCAAACCGACCACGGAGCACCAACATACAATCCGACACAAAATGGTTTGCATAACAATTCTTTCTAGGGTGATGTCTCTCAAGGGAGCAAATTTGGAACTTGTGAGTTGAGTAGTCGAAACGGAAACCATGCAGAGAGCCCAGTGGCGGAGTTTCGCAGCGCGAGGGAATTCTCATGCTACGGGCCGCCAATACGCGCAGCCGTTGCGTGCCAAGACCAATCCCTGGACCTGTAACTTCAGAAACGCACAGTTAGGAGCACGCAATTGAAAGCAGATGGGTGGGCCGTCCCATATACGCAGAGTGACGCGTGAAATTTCGCCGCGATCGAACGAAAATTGCCCTCAACTCACCCAGCCCTTCGGCAAGCGATCAACAGAATCGCTGCACGCACGGAGGAGGCCATGAGTGACTGCATTATCAAGCAGCAATGGATGCATGTCAATGAATTTCACCCATGAACCCCGCAAAATGTCTCAAGAACTCCTGATTCAACTATAATCTGCGACTACTTGCTATAAACACTGCAGCAAGTATGAGTACCACCCCCGCCGGCACCGGAGTGGCTGTAGCGAGTGGCACACTTCTTCAGTACTGCGCTTGCCACTTTGCCAGATCACCGCTCGCCGCCAATTCGGCGACCGTACCGGAGCCAACGACAGGGATGCTGCTGCCCGGAGCCACGATTCTATCCATGTTGCTTCGCTACCCTCTTGTGAGGTCAAGCGAAGCTGTCAGGCAACGCTAGACACCGGAGCTTGAGCCCGGCACGTACTCTGCCTTGTGCCAATCGGATGTGCTCGTCACCTTGCACAATGGATTGGGAGCCATCGAGGAGACGCGACGGCTTCGATCACACACTGACCAACTTGCTTCGGTCGACCAGACCGATACGACTTCAAGTAGTCGACAACTCAAGGCGGTTGCATCAGTTTCAGCGGCTAAGGGATCCGGCGAACTGCAAGCGGTGTCCTCGCCGAAACCACACCGCTGCATGTTAGACTGAGAGCTAAGCCACTGAGAATGGTCCACCCTCTAGCACGAAGGCACTACACAAAATTCAAAAGGAGTGTTTCACCATAGAGCGCAGGAAATCAACGGTTGCACGTTCAGGACGATTCGATAGGTGCGAGTATCGCTCAGGTGAGTTTTCCGTAGTTGAAGGAGACCGATGAAGGTAGCTCCAGAGCTTTGTCAGCCACGCTCTTAACGAAATACGGCCATTTTTCAGCGTGCTTAACGCCTTAAGGAGTCAAAGAATTGATGGAATTTCTAAGGCCTTCTTTCGAGCCTGGGGCTGAACGCCAAAACTGCGTTCGTGTGCCTGACCGGCCTGAAGTTGGTCGGTAGTGATAGCCAAGTTCGCAAATGTTGTCTGGAACCGCATGTCACTTTCCAAGCTCCGCCGCATTATTTTAGAAATGGTACTTGACAACTAGCTGGCACCACTATCAAAATGATTGTCGCGAACCTAATCCGCCTCTAGCTCCTGCGTTTTAAAGTTGGAAGCCACTGCAAACGACTCCGTTGTCAATGGAATGCAAGCTTCGACGGTATTGGCCTCGTCAATACAGCGCGACTCTCTTTTCTTGCCGCGCAATACAATGCTGCAAATGTAGGATTGGCCTCTGTGCTTTGGGGGATATTATGCTTCAGTCGCGTCATCGTTGGGGTAATCGCAAGGCTGCGCAAGAGAGTCGTCGGTCGAAAAAAAATCGACGCATCAATATGCGGGAATTGCCTTTCGGGCGGCGCCTCTCGATGGAAAGCCTTGAGGAGAGGCTTCTCCTATCGTCTGTGCCGGGCATTTCTATCCATGACGTGACCCTACTAGAGACGAACTCCACAGTCCAGGCACAGCTCACGATCCAATTGAGCGCTGCGCCGGCGTCGGGTGCAAGCGTGCGAATCGACACCTCCGATGGAACCGCGACTGCTGCAGGGGGCGACTATACTCCCATTGCCGGATTGGTCTTGAACTTTACACCAGCTTCCCCGTTAGTGCAGACAATCTTCGTCACGGTCAACGGCGATGCAATCTTGGAGGGGGATGAACGATTCTTCGTCACTCTCTCGCAGCCAAATGGTCTGACGATCGACGACAGCCAGGCCGTGGTGACCATCTTGAATGATGAGCTGATCACTTCACTGTTCAATCTGACACCGGTTTTCAATCAGAAGATTGAGCCAAACGTGCCGCCCCCCGACGGATTTGGGATCTCCCAAGATACAGGAGGCCACGTCAACTTGCATAATGGCGAATTCACAGAAAAGGCCACCGATTTGGTGATTCCTGGTCGAGGGCTCGATTGGGAATTCACCCGAACCTACCGAAGCGGCATCACGTTCAACGGCCCCTTGGGTCAAAATTGGGACTTCTCCGACAACCGGCGCCTTGTCGTCGTCCATGCTTTGAATCTCACGTTCACCCGACTGACCTTTTCAAGCGCAAAGATTGGCGACGTGGTGCGGATGGACGGCCTGGGCCGCGCTGATCTCTACCTGAAAAACGGCAGCGGCTTCGACGCCCCCGCAGGGTTCTTTACGCGGCTCGTTAACAACCTGGACGGCACGTGGAGCGAACGCGCAGAAGACGGACATGTAGTCAATTACGCGGCGGCACTTATAAATGGCCTCGCTCGCATGACAAGTCAGGTCGACCGTAACGGCGACACACTCTCGTACCAATACGACGGCTCCAATCGGCTACAGCGGGTCGTGGACAACATGGGCCGAAACATCGACTACTTCTACGACGCGAACAACCGAATCACGGAAGTCAAAGATTTCGCGAATAGGTCTGTCACCTTTACGTATGACGCCAACAGCGATTTGCGCAGCGTTACTTCGCCCAAAGTCCTCAACACGCCAAACGGCAATGATTTCATAAATGGAAAGAAGACCAACTACAACTACTCAACGGGATTTGTGCATGGTCGGCTGAACCACAACCTGCTTACGATTACCGCGCCCAACGAAGTTGCCGTCGGTGGCCCCCCTCTAGTGACTGTGAACTACCAAACCAGCACTGCATCGTCGTCGACTCTCGCCAATTTTGATCGTGTGCTGAGCATTGTCTACGGTGGTACCAATACTTCGACCGTGCCGGCAGGCGGCACGATCACCTACAATTACGAAAACTTTGTGGATATTGGTCGTGGCCCTGCAGGCGACTTCGATGGCGACCGGGACGTCGACGGATCAGACTTCTTAGCGTGGCAGCGTGGGTTCGGCACGACGGGAGCGACGCGAGCCAACGGTGACGCCGATTTCAATGGAATCGTCAACGGAAGCGATTTGGCGATCTGGAAGTCGAATTACGGCGCCAATTGGGCGTCCTATGAAGACCTCGGAGCCGCAGAACTGCGGACGACGGTGACTGATCGAAACGGCAATTTGACCAAATACGACTTCAACCGCCTGGGGAATTTCCTCGCGATCCGAGAGTTCACGAACCGAGGCATCCACACGGCGGACCCCGCCGTCTACGAGACGACTTTTAGCTACAACCAGGACGAGCAGTGGCAAGTTGCTAAGTTTCAGGAAGGCAACATTCAGCAACGCAAGTACGACGCGAACGGTGCGCGCTTTCAGCAAGGCAACGTAATCGAAACGACTTCGCTAGCCGATATCACCCGTGGCGGCGACCAGGCGAAGATCGTCGAATCGTATAAGTATGAGCCTATTTACAATCAGGTGAGTACGATGGTCGAAGCGCGGGGCCTGGATCCAGCTTACGTCCCACAAAATGGCGGCGCGACTTCGTCGGCGCGGTACACAACTGCGTACATCTATGACTTCCAAGAAGGGACGAACTACGCCGGCCTCGCTGCCAAAATGGGTATCTCGACGCTTCAGGTCCAAGCCCTCCTGACCAATGCTGGAATTCAGATGGGGCTTGGTGACGTCAATGGCGATGAACGAACCGACCAGATCGCAGGGAACCTGCTGAAGCGAATCTTTCCCAACCCCACGTTTCTGCCAGGATCGCTCCAGGGTGCCGTCGAAGGGACTGCTACCCAAACAATCTCTGAGATCTACGCCTTCAACGACTTTGGGCAGCTTATCTCGCAAACCGACCCAGAAGGCAATCAGACACTCATTGAGTACCATCCGGAGCGTGACCCCAACGGCGATGGCGTCATTGATAACCCCGCCGGAAACGCGCTCACGGGGGGCTATCTGAAGCAAGCCAGGGGCGACACTATCGCTACGGCAGGACGCAACTCGGGAACGAACCCCACGCCGACAAACCTCCGCACAAACTTGCTGTACGATCGGGTTGGCAATGTGACGAGATCCACCGACGGTCGAGGGGTCGCCACCGACTACGTCGTCAACGAGTTGAATCAGGTTGTGCAGATGACGCGTGCCGCTGCGCACAACCTCCTTGTGCCCGACCCGAGTGAGCCGAGACCGCTCACCGATTTCCGCTACGTGGAGCGGTATTTCTACGATTTCAACGACAACCTGGTGCGTCGGCAAATTGAAGACCGTGGAAATACCAGTAACGTGGGCGTGCAGGGAGACATCAATGGCAACGGCGTCGTCAACGCCTCCGACATCGATTTGTTTTTCGACGCCTTGGGAAGCGCACCGAACTCGGTCACGGACTTGAATGTCGACGGCGTGATTAATCAACTCGATATCGACTTCTTGGTAAGAAATGTGTTGGGCACACAGTATGGCGACGCAAATCTGGATGGCTCCGTCAATACAACTGATCAAAACATACTTTTCGCTAACTTCGGTCGATCCGGTGTGGGCTGGGCGGATGGGGACTTCAACGGTGATAACACCGTCCAAGCGGCAGATTTTGCGATCTTCTCTAGTTTTGTAGGGTTCTCCGGAACCATACTCCCAGCCGTATCCTTTGTTGACACTCGATTCCGATACGATATTCTCAACAACCAACTTGAAATGAGTACTGAGGTTTCAGTCGGCAAGGAGTTGGTCACCCGATATCGGTACGATCGAAATGAAAACCGCGTACTGATTATTAGCCCTGAAGGCAACGCGAACTCATCCATCTTCGACGAACGAGATCTGCTGTTTCGAACGCAGCGCGGCGACGCCGTTCCGCCGACCCTGGCTCTGCTGGCGGCTGGTGATCCGGTCGCCTATGACGTGCGCGGCGGCATCCTCTGTCAATGCACCACTTTCCGTTACGACGGCAATCGCAATGTCATCGAAATGGTCGACTCCGATGACACCGACCGCTCGACCGCCAACAATTCCGATTTCGACGGCCCCGGTGATCGGACTCGTTTCATCTACGACGGATTTGACCGGCGGACCTCCGCGGTCGACAGCGTTGGCAACCAGACAGTTTTCCAATACGACCCGGCCGGAAACGTCGTTCGCTCGTTGCAGTTTGGACCAGTCGGCGGCGTTAGTCCTACAAGTGACGGGCCAGACCTCTTAAAGATTCAGGTATCCGCCAACGGTGTGGTTCAAATTGGAAATCTAGTGAATGCCAACTTGCTTGCGGCAACCGAGTACCTGTACGATGAGTTAGGCCGGGAGATTCAAACAGACGATGTGCTGTTCGTGAATACGACTTCTACCCAACGGGCGCCGAACGTCGACGACGGAGCAATTGACTTGGGTAAAGGTAATCTTACCCCGAACGACAATCAGCTTATCCCCGGAATTGGCGCAGTCGCCATTCTGGGCCGGGTGAGCACACGGTATGAATACGATCGTAACTCCCGCCAGACCTTCGCCGTCGAAGATGATGGCGACGCCACTCGCACTCTTTACGATGGCGCGGGGCGCGTCATTAAGATGCTTGACGCTGCGGGAAACACGATTGAATATGCCTATGACGACAACAGCAATCTCATCGAGACACGCGAAACGGACGTCTCGCAAGTTGCCGGCGTTGCGAGTGAAGTGTTTCTCACCACCAGTTTTTATGACAGCCTCAACCGTAAAGAGCGACAGGTCGACAATATCGGCCAGGCCGCAAATTATCGCTATGATTCGCGGAGCAACCTCGTGGCGATGGCCGACGCTCAGGGACCGATGCAAGGAGAGCAAATTGTCCGTCGCGCGTTTGCCAATGGCGCCCTGACAGTGAACGATATCAACAGCTTTGGAAACGTCACGGTCTACACCTATGATGGCTTCAATCGCCGAATTCGTGAAGAAATCGTCTTGACGGTTTCGGGCGATGGAGATGGCGTATCGATTGGCGCTTCCACCGAAGGCATCAAGAACAAGGCCGGCTCGCCGGACTCGTTCTTGCCTGTGCGAGATTTGACGCACGGCGGCGGTGACGGGATGATCCGCATCGGGACGACATACGACAAGAATTCGCTCGTCTCCTCGCGGATCGATGATCAGGGGAACGTCACCCTGTATCTGTACGACAATCTCAACAGGCAGGTCACTGAGACTAAGGGGCTGACGACTCTTTCTCCGCTCTCGAAGGCATTGATTTTAGGTTCTCGTCAAATCGTCACGCCAACGGCGGCGACGATCAACAACCCTACCTTTATTGCCACATCAAAGATTGACGCCCAACTGGCAGACGCCGCGGCGCGGTTGGCCCAGGTTGCTGCCCTGTTCCCCCCCTTAGCCAATCAAATCGATGACTCGCCACCGACGACCATCGTTTACGGGTACGATCCGGATAACAACGTGCTGATCAAGGAGGATGAGAATGACAACGAATTCTTTACCAAGTACGATGCGCTCAACCGCGCCGTGGCCCTGCGAATCTATCGCAGCGGCCAGTCCGACTCTTATGTGACCGATCCAATTTTCCCGCTGGCGCCCGTCAGTGATCCGTCCAATCCCAGTACCGGTTTCCCGGCCGTCACCGGGTCGAACAAGCAGGGTTTTGAGTATGACGGCTTGTCAAGGCTGGTCTTTGCGACTGACAACAACTTTCCGACACAATTGACCGACGATTCAGAGGTGCGCTACTCCTACGACAGCCTAAGTCGATTGATTGAAGAATCTCAACGGATCGGCTCCGCCGGGTCCACCCTGGTGGTTTCCACGGGCTGGCGGGCAAACGATTTGAAGATCGACCTTACCTATCCGAATGCGCGAGTCCTTACCTACACCTACGACACTTTGGATCGAATCGATAAGATCGCCGACTCGGGAGCTGCGCTTCCGCTGGTCGATTACGACTACATTGGCGTGGGCCGCGTTTTGGTACGCGCTCTACCGCAAAACGGCACGCGCCAGACCTACTTGAATAACGCCGGTACAGCCGATGTCGGTTACGACGGACTACGGCGAACCGTCCAGTTACGTCACCTACGCAGCAACAACTCGCTGATAGTAGGGTTTACTCATTCCTACGACCGGGCTAACAACAAGCTAAGTGAAGCTAAGCTGCATGATGCGGTCAACAGTGAAGTATATAATTATGATTCGGCTTATCGGCTGACAATGTTTGATCGGCCTAGCCCCGGCGCCGTCGCTCCCCTGCAAAAGAACTTCGTGTTGGACGGCGTCGGTAACTGGTCACAAGTTGATGCAGAAACTCGTGATTACTCGACCTTCAATGAAATCACCAGCCGAAATGGCGTGGCACTATTATACGATGATAACGGCAATTTGACCGACGACGGGTCTAATTCTTATCAATGGGACGCCTTCAATCGCCTACGAGTCGTCACGCGCAATTCTGACGGTCTGATCATCGCAGAATACAGTTACGACGCGACAGGTCGTCGTGTGAGTAAGTCGGTCCAGAACTCTGGAGTGTTCAATGGCTATTCCGCATATCACTACGACGGATCGAGATTGATTGAAGTACGCAATGCGGCCGGCACACTGGCTCAGCAGTATGTGTACGGTAATTACGTCGACGAGGCCCTCGTGCAAGACACGAATCTCAATGGCGACGGCAACGCTACAGGAGCCGGCGATCGCCGCTTGTTCTATCACCAGAATACACAGTTCTCGACCTACGCCTTAACGACTATGGCTGCCACCATCGTCGAGACATACATGTACGACGCTTTTGGCAAGCAAACGGTCGTCGTCGGTGCCGCGATAACGCCGGGTGGCTCAAGCGCTGTCGGCAACCTTTTCCTTTTCACCGGTCGACAGCTCGACTCGGAAACGGGATTGATTTACTTTCGCACGCGGTACATGGATGCCCTCCAGGGCCGATTTATCTCACGCGATACGATTGGCACCTGGACCGACAGCCAAAGCCTTGGCAATGCGTATACGTATGTGGGTAATAACCCTATCTCTGGTTTGGACCCGGATGGGACTAAGGGCCGGATTAGAAAAGCTGTGCAAAGTGTCGTCAAAGCGGTGACGAACGTGGTGAAGACTGTTGTCAAGAACACTGTGACTTCCGTGAAGTCGATTGCCAGGATAACAGTGTTCGCGGCAAAATCAATTGTAAAGGCGGTTGCGTTTGTGGCTAAGAGAATTTTTGCCACAGTCAAGGCAATAAATCAAGCGACTCCGCGACTCCTCAAGGTAATATGGGCAAATACCATTCGAGGCGTAGATCCATTCAAAATTGCCAAGTCTAAGCCTTTTTATGGGCTCTACTGCGGTAAAGTTGCAGATGGATTTGTACAAACGACCTTATCCAATGGGACGTTTTCCCCGCCCCCAATCAACGCCCTTGATGCATGCTGTGCCCAGCACGACACTTGTGCTCAGGCTTGGTCAGTGTTTGTATCATATAGCGAGGAAGAGCAAAACTGTAACAGTTGTATCTGTGCATGCAGTCGAACGATTGTGTGCTCCTCAATTACCTCATCGGCTAAGGAATGGCGAGAGTGTCGTGCCGCGCAGAGATCTATTCAGATCGTATTCTGCCGGTCGGGATATTAGTTAAAGAAACCGCGGTGCGTGCCACTTCTTCCAAGGAGGTAAAGCCGTTAAAGCAGCGATTGCCCAGCGTACTTGTTTCTTGCTTAGTGTCGCCAGTTTAGACTCAAAATTCACGTTACAAGTGTACCAGGCACCACTGTAGCTGTAGCGTCTAAAACACATTGCGTTGGTGAGACAGAGCTGATCGCCGAAACGTCCGAGAATTCAGACTTTGAAAAAACCTTCTTTTGATTGGGGATTTTTGGCCCTAAGCTGTTTTTTCCGTCACAAGCTGAGATAACGTAGTTGCTGACACGACTCTACGAAGCCTTGCAGCCATACTACAAACCGGCGATGCACTTGCACGTGTCAATCCCTGGGATCTAAATGCCTAATTAGGGGAGCAGTATCGTCCGGCAGACGGCCAGTTTTCTGAAGCCACGCCCACCGCTGGTCATGGCCACCAGTTCCAACTCTCTGAAGTTGCATCAACCGCCCCCTGGAAGCGATTTTGCTACGGCGCTGAGGTGAGAATCACCTCTGCAGTTAGTGCCCCCCTAACGGGGGAAGCGTCGACGGCCATGGAGAAACCGAGAAACGTCAGTTTGCTGGCACCGATCGCCATCAGCAATTTGGCTGATGGATCTTCTTGCGCCAACGTCACTAAGATTTTGCCCGAAATCGACGTGCCGAGAACTGACCGAAAATCAGCTGCTCGGTGCAGCAGCTCCAGGTCATTCACTTGGAACTGCCGACAGGCACGGGGGACGAATTTTATCCCACTTGCTACTCGCCGCTGTCTTCATCAACACCGTGCGAGAATTTCACTTGATAACCTTGGGCTTCCAGGGTCTTTTCGTAATCCAGCCGTTCCTGAATCTTCTCCAGCAGCCGATTGAGGTACTTCTGCTGCATCGCCCCAGGCGACATGCCTGCGACGCGGAATTCCTCTCCTTCTGAGGCCGAAACTTCAAGCTGCATGAGGGGCTTGCCCATCGCAAATTCCATGAGCAACCGGGCAGCCGCCACGGAACCGCCCAAGGCCTTTTCTCGCATCGCATCGACGATCTCAGCCAGCGCGCCAGGACCAAGAACATGACAGAAGGCCTGCATGTAGTACGCTTCTCGTTCCTTGCGAGGTCTTCCGGGTCCACCCGGATTGCCTTTGGTGAACTTTCCATCCCGCCCACGTTCGCCTGTTTGAATTTCCATCCGTTTTCCTTGCCGTTTAATCGGTCTGAAGTGATGACATAGGCAACTTAGCTACTTTTGTGAAGGAATGTAAACATCGATGTGGGGAAAGCGAGTAGTTGCCTGTTGCGATTCTGACGGTCGCAAACTGACGGTCGCAACTTCCCTTTCCAGTGCAACCTGCGGCGTGAAAAAAATTGGTCACTTCCAGCAGCTGCACATTAGGGATTCTTTCCAGCTTAATGCGCGGTCAAGCTCGCAGCAGCATTGCAAACATACCGATTGACGACCACCTGGTGCCGAGATTCTGATTTTTGATTCTGGTTAAGTTCGTACCGCATTCCCATCCGACTTAAGCGTGTTGCTTAACGGTTTCGATATTTCGTCGAGCTGAATGACTGCTATTTCAGGGAGCCGTAAAGTGTCTTATGCCGGCAGTTTTAAAAATTGTCGGATTTCGACCAGGACGGATGCGGTAATGCTGAATCAAGTATCAGCCTGTTGCCTGGAATAAACCCTCTTGCGAGGTAAACCCACCGTTTCGACGCTTCACACCCCGTGGACCGAAAAATACTCCACGAAGGGCGACTTCCACCCGGGGGAGGTTCTAACCCCGGTGCTTTTCTGACACGATTCTTTTTTGGTCGGGAAAAAGTACCGTCGCAACGTAACCCGCTTCCACATTCGAACCCATTCAGTTAGGATCGTTCTGGGAAGTTTCAAGCTCTTCCTCAAATTACAAGCCTCAGCCGGATTTACTCCGGCTGAGGCGTTTTTGTGCCCTCTTGGCAACACTTAGGTAACGATCATGAATTCCAAAGCCTGTCGAATAGCAGCTGCTTTGGTTCGCCACCTCTCGGATGCCCTATGCTTTGGATGGCATCGCTAGGTGGCAGCAGCACGGGCTGCTCCGTCGGGATCGATTCGATCCCTCCAGTGAATGCCTTGTATTTGCCTAGCTCATCTTCCGCGTAACCGGAGTTCGCGAGGGCAAGACGACCGGTCAACGGAGCGCGTAAGTCACTACTCACATCATCACAACTCCACAGTCGGCAGTAGGTTTCTTTGAATTCTTTTTTAAGCCACACGTTATAGTCATCCCCCGTTTTTTCACAGCAATAAGGCCATCCCCCCAGGGACCTCACGGTGGCATTGATAAGCCCGTCATCAAAGCTGACTGAGCAATCTCCCCCATAACGACCTACTGCCTGATCGAATTCATGCCAGGCAATATCTGCTCGATATTCTAGCGATGCAACGCCCGACCGCGCTATAAACCGAAGCCTGCCAGGCGTCGGCATGAACTGAAAATCTCCCTGCAGGACTATCTCGATCGCTCGCTCGATCTTTTCGGGAGCTACGTCCTGAAGGGCGATCCGATAACTCTCGAGCAGAAACTCGTCAACTTCTATCCGAATGGAACTCGCTAGAATTGCCACGGCCCTAGCGATTATCTCGACTACTTGTGATTTGATGTTATTCATTGTTGGTTCCTCCTAAACGTTTTTGGATCCAGGATTTGATGGCAAAGTGCGAGCGATGAGATTTTTCCGACAGTAAAGGAACCTCTCGAGCACCTGCTAGTTCGATGAATTGATTAACCTTGCTCGCGTTCCGGAAGATCAGCTCGAGCGTCTGATACTTCCGCCCGTTCGAGTTTTGCCCACAATGAAATGGGCTTTTGTGGCAGCCGTCGATTGCGAGCTTGAGGTCTTCTGCGCTATAGCCCTCGTTGAATCGTGCCCTGATCAACTTTTTTTCCTTTTCACCCACTTGGCAGCGCGGGTGATAGCTTCGGTAGTGTTCGGCAACCTGCGCTACATCGCTTATAGCCTTAAATTCAGATCGATTAATTAGGGTGACTGGATTCGAGTCGTTGAACGAAATCCCCGACTTGATATTTCGAATGCGCGACATATTGTTCTCCATGAAGTATGAATGTTTCTTGCCAGAACGAACTAGAATCCCTGTTTTTTGAGCTCCAACTCAGCCTTTTGATATTCCCTCATGCGTCTTGAGGCTGTATGAACCGAAGGTTTATTAGTGTTTCCATTGGCAGCATCCGTGCATCGCTGCTGGAATCTACGGTGGGCTTGACGGGTCGTATAGCGACGACCGCCCTCCACAAAGGTTTCGAGTTTGACGCCGTTCGCGCCACTAAGATACCAACGCCAAGTAGTGCTTGGACTTTTCTCGAGCTCTTTAGCTAGTTGGTTGAGTGTTATTCGATCTTCGACAAATATGTCGATGTCAGAATTGAGGCAATGCTCTTCCACGGGTTGCTCCTGTTTGGTGTGATGTGACCAACTACAGGATTAATTAGAATGCAAACGCCATGGAATGAAAAACGAAAAGTAGGCTTAAAAAGCCCGAAATGGGAAACCGCTAAGCGATTTCTTGGAAACCGCTAAGCGTTTTCCCAAAGCTTCAGTTCAATCGCCCTTTTGCGTATCGTTTTCGGACAGACTTCGTAATTGTGTTTGTTGCGTAGAGCTCGGGCAACTTTGTGAAACGGCATATTTTGGCCTCGAACTAGGGGCAGTTCATCCTTGAGCCATTGCTCATGCTCCTGGGTAGTGAGTTTCTTTGTGCCTAAGCCACCTTTTATCCTCGAATCCTTGGACTTCATATCAGCAAGATGTTGTTCGCCGTTTAAATACTCGCAAGCTGGCTCGAGCCCAGCTATGGCCATTACATCACAAATCAATAAAACTGCTTCATCGAAACTGTTAGTGTTCTTGAGTTCCTCAGTTTTCTCGATGGCCGTATCGCAGAGAAAAGAAAAATGATTCTCCAAATCACTCAAGGTTTCCAGCAGAGTCAGGGCTTCAGCCTTATCTAGATAGGAAATGAAATTCACGGCCGAATTAATGTTTTGTATATTTTGTTTCGATTCTAGTCTTCGTTGAATTGATTTCCGTTTTAATTTCTGTAGATCTTCACTGAGCCAATTCAGCCTCTGCAAAGTTATAGCTTCAATTTCTTTCAATGACTTGCTGTCAACTTCCATCGAGTAAACTCCTGTTCTGAGCTGATCCGACCCGTTCCACGGAAGTAATTGCATCCAATCTACCAGGCGTATATGAGCAGTTTGTGGCTATGCGATTTCAACCCTCCTAATTTTAGCCAATCAATTGAGCCACTTGCAGTCCCTTTGTTACGTCGCGTTCCGCGTAAATCTGGGTGACGTCGGCTTTGCTGTGGCCTAGTACGATTTGAGCAGCTTCTAGCCCGAATTTCTTTCGGATCTCCGTTGCTGCCGAATGGCGTAGTTGAATCGGTGCCCAGCGGTGAGATGATTGCCAATTGGCCAAATCCTCGCTTTTCATACCCTCTGCCGAGGGGAATGCTCGATCGCAGGCCCGCTGGATTGCCCGACGATAGCTGTCGGTGGAGTATCTCGCACCAGCTTGACGTTTTGGCTTGGCTACTCGATTCGAGCCAGGATGATTTCCGCAGGTGGGGGGTGTTCTTCGATCTGCATGGGCTTGTGCCCTTCGCTTCGCTTCGCTCTCCGCTGGCCGAAAGCAATAAGCTTGTGAGTCTCGCGCCAGATACTTCAACAACACAACTTGAGCCTTTGGTCCGAGGAATATCAATCGCTCACGGCCGTGGTGTTCAGTCTTGTGAGACTCAGGCCGATAAACCCACACGTTGGCATTTCGATCTAGATCACAGGGCCGGAGTATGCAAACCTCGTTGGGTCTCATCCCAGCGAGTCGTTGAAGCCGTACCATATCGCCAACCACAACCGGCATGTGAGGCAACGTGGCCTCGACAATATCGTCAGGTACAGGGAGGACGGGAGCAGTTTCTCTTGCCTCCGTCCGTCCTTGACGCAGGCCCGCAACCATACTCAGCGCTTGGGGGACAGAAGGCGGAATTAGTTCTTCCGCCGCTGCTCACCTAAAAACTCTTACCAATCGCCTTGTATTTTGATTGATACTCCGGCGGCTGAGTCCCGCTTGCATGTAATTCAAGCGGACCGCCTTGAGCGCTAGGGGGCCAAACTCGGCTGCAAGGGTTCTGCCGTACAAGTCCTTGAAGGGCTGCAGGGCCCATCGAATAGAACTTTGTTCTGTAGAGGGCTTCCCATTTTTGACGTAGTGCTGAGCGACGAACTTCCAATAGGCGAGAATCAATTCTGAAACGGTGATGCTCGCGGCTTCGTTGTCAGCGCCGATTGCCCGCCGCCCAGATGCTAACCATTCAGAAACCAGCCGATCATACTCGAGCTTACTGGCTTTGGTTCCGTGAGGTCCAAGATAGTGGCGATGACCACTGAGTTCGACAATAGCTTGCCCACTTGCGCGGTGTTTGCGGTACTTCGGTGTTTGGAAAGAAAGACGCGGCATGGTGAAACGCTCCCATATCTAGTGGAACGCCAAGCGGGTATATACCCGCTTGGCTCCCTGGAAAACGCCTCACTGCCGAACGTCGGCAGGTAACACAAACTCTTGTTAGGCTTACAGTTAAGTAAAGTCGGGCCGACAAGATTCGAACTTGCGACCTTTTGACCCCCAGTCAAACGCGCTACCAGGCTGCGCTACGGCCCGAACTTAATTACAATTCATTCCTACGTTCGCCAACAAGAGGCTAGCGAACTCAACAGCCTATTTGCGGCAAGCTACCAGTATTTCAGATCAGCTCTTCGATTGCAACGCTGAATTCATGGGTGCGATCACTTCTCCCGGCGGCATTGAGAAACTGCCCCGAATAAGCCTATCATGCGGAGGAGTTGCTTTCTCAATTAAACCAATCAAAAGGACATGGTATTGGCTCATTTTGGAGACGAATTGGCTGCCGCTGTCGGGCGATGTAGGAATCCAGTGGTTGTGGGGCTTGATCCTCGCTGGGATAAATTGCCTGCTGGGTTCCGACAGGATCTTGCAGACAACTACACGGTACGTGCCGAGGCTTACGAAAAGTTCTGCCGAGGCGTGATAGATGTCGTTGCGCCGTTGGTGCCCGCCGTGAAACCTCAAGTGGCGTTTTTTGAGGAGTGCGGACCGAGTGGCATGGTGGCATTGGCCAATGTCATGAACTATGCGCGAGAGAAGGGGCAGTTGGTAATACTCGATGGCAAACGAAATGACATCGGGTCGACCGCCGAAGCGTATGCCCGGGGGTATCTCGGGCGAGGTAGCGTCTGGGGGGCTGACGCACTTACGATCAGCCCGTATCTTGGGGCGGATAGTTTGGAGCCGTTCGTCGAAGTGGCCAAAGAGAGTGGAGCCGGCCTTTTTGTACTTGTGAAAACTTCTAACCCTGGTGGAGGCATGCTGCAAGATCAACAGATCGATGGCCAACCGCTTTATCGGATGGTAGCCCAGTATGTTGCGGAGCAATCCAACAGCACTCTCGGCCAGAGCGGCTACAGTAGTGTCGGCGCGGTGGTAGGGGCAACCTATCCTGATCAACTAGCTGAACTTCGCTCTGCGATGCCCAACTCGTGGTTTCTGGTACCCGGCTATGGTAGCCAAGGTGGAACGGCCAAGGATACGGCTCATGCATTTGATTCGCTGGGTCTAGGGGCGGTGATCAACAATTCTCGCGGAATCATTTTTGCTCATCAGCGACCTGAATACAGAGATCGTTTTGGCGATTCGAACTGGCAGGATGCAGTTGCCGCCGCAACCGAAGACATGATCGCCCAACTGAGGGCCGAGACCGCAGTCGGCAAACTTTGATGATGCAGTTCGCAAGGAGCGAGTTGAACGAGCGTCAGGTGAAATCTATTTCCAACGAAATGTGGCCAGCCCATCTAGTTCGCGAACGAATATTTGATCGCCGCTGATTGCGAGATGTGCCCAGGTTTCGGAATCGCTGACTTTGAGTTCGTCAATCAGTTTGAATTCTTGGGGATTTGCATTGATCAACAGCAGCCTGCCGCTGGATTCGAGTGCCAGGATGCGATTGCCATTGGCGATCATGCTGCAGTATTTTCCGTAGGGTTCTGACGTCCAGGTTCGCTCGCCCGATTCGAGGTTGATGCATGCGAACCGCTCGTTCTGCAAATGCAAATAGGCATGACCTTCGATGATCACGGGAGTCGACATGTATCCTTTTGCATTGTTACTCCACGACTCTTCCGATGAGAAATTCTCTTCGTCGTTCGTGATTTTATAGAGCCAGGATTTATTTTGATAACTGCTCGTAAAAATCGCGTCGCCCACGACGACTGGAGTCAGGATATTCATGCCGCGGAAGGAAGGGACAGGTTGCCGCCATAGTTCCGCGCCAGTCTGCATGTCTAATCCAGCCAAAAACTCCCGCGTTTGGACAACAAGCTGCGTCTTGCCTGCAAGCTCTGCGATCACGGGGGAGGAGAACGCTGATCCATTCATGCCTCCTTCGTCTTGAAGTGCACGCCAGAGGACTTCACCCGTGTTTTTATCGATTTTTGCAACGGATGCGCCGGCTTGCACGTACACGGCGCGCGCATCCACCAATGGAGAACAAACAAATCCGAACGAGGGAAGCGGTGTCGAGAACTGCTGAGAGAAATCGACTCGCCAACGTTCTGTTCCCTGCTTGGCATCAAGACAAACCAGCACATCGCGCATTCCAGCAATGTAAATCTGCTCTCCATCACAGGCTGGAGTCGAGCGGATCCAGCTTCCATTAGAGGCCGCAAAGAAGGGGACAGACATAGCCCCGTCCCACTCTGCCCGCCAGATTTCTTTACCCGTTTTGCGGTTGAATGCCAGGACGACCTCTGACTTGCCGTCGCGGCTTTCCGTGGTATAGACGAGATCGCCGCTAACAATTGGACCAGAATAGCTCGGACCTAATTGTACGCGCCACTGGAGTTTGAGATTGTCCGCTTTGAGCTCAACTGGCCATGGATCGCCAGAGACCTTACCGTCGCGGTGCGGGCCTCGCCATTGGGGCCAGGTTTCATAACTCACAACCTGGTCGGAATTCTCAGCAGAGCTTGTATTTGATGGGAAAAAAATCGTCGCTAAAAATAATAGCGAAGTTGCCAATGGGGTTCTCATGTTTATCGCCTGTCAAAAGGTTCTGCAACTTTGATATGTTGCGTCGATTACCGCATCAAGATCGCTGCTTTAACCCAGCCGCTGCTGGGTAATCTCGATTGCTTTCAGCAGACCTTGGGCTTTGTTGAGGGTTTCTTGATACTCTGTCGTAGGCACACTGTCGGCGACGATGCCCGCCCCGGCTTGTACGTAGGCCTTGCCGTCGTGAATCACGACTGTTCGCAGGGCGATGCATGTATCCATGTTGCCAGCGAAATCGATGTAACCGACCGCCCCTGCGTAGGGCCCTCGGCGTGTTGGCTCAATTTCATCGATGATTTCCATTGCCCGCACTTTGGGTGCACCCGAGACGGTGCCCGCAGGCAAGCAGGCCGCCAGGGCATCGAACGCATCGCAACCATCTCTCAATTGTCCTGTAACATTCGAGGTAATGTGCATCACATGGCTGTATCTTTCGATGACCATGACATCTGAAATCTCGACCGAACCATACTGGGCTACGCGCCCAACGTCGTTTCGACCCAGGTCCACGAGCATCACATGCTCAGCGCATTCTTTGGGATCAGCAAGTAGCTCATCAGCAAGACGCTGATCTTCCTCTTCATTGTGTCCGCGTTTCCTGGTACCCGCCAGCGGTCTGACGGTGACCTTGCCTTCCACAACGCGAACCATGATTTCTGGCGAGCTTCCCACCAGCGTTACCTCTGGTGTCCTTAAGTAGAACATGAATGGGCTGGGGTTTACAACGCGAAGCGTGCGATACAACTCGAACGGTGGGGCATCAAATGTGGTTTCTAGTCGTTGACTGATGACAACTTGGAATATGTCTCCGGCTCGAATGTACTCCACGCACTGTCGCACAGATTCTTCATACTCCTTTTGCGTAAGATTTGAGGAATACTTGAGCGAGCATGTACCTTCCGCTCGAATGTCGGCAAGTTGCAGATTTATCTCTTGAGATGCTAGTCGTTCGACCATATTGTCGACGCGTTGCCCGGCATTGCCATACGCAATCTGCAAGGCAGCCGGATCCTTGTTCGACACGTCCGCAAGTGCGAGTACGATCACTGTTTTCTGGACATGGTCGAATACGACCAGCGAATCGAAAAGGGCGAACCAAAGGTCGGGTAGCTGGCGATCATCCTCGGGTGCATCGGGAAGGTTTTCAACATAGCGAACGGAGTCGTAACCTGCATATCCGATAGCACCGCCAATGAACGGCGGCAGTTCATCTGGATGGGCGACACATATCGCATCGACATGATCTCGCAGATTCTGAAACGGATCTTCTGATACCAAATCATCGATTTGCCATTGCTCTCGATCAGTAGCTCCCCCCTGCCCTCTTTCACTTTTTGAAGCAATCGTGACCTGATTGCCATAGGCCTTGATCCACTTGAAGGGATCGCTTGCCAGGAAAGAGTATCGCCCTACTTTTTCGCCACCGATGACACTTTCAAATAGACAGGCAGCCTCGGTAGAATCTAGCCGCTGAAAAGCCTGAACGGGAGTCAATGCGTCACTGAGAAGCCGGCGAAATACAGGAACGTAATCGCTGTTTGCGGCGAGTTGGGCAAATCGGTCTGGTCCAGGTGAGTATTCCATTGAGCAAAAGTTCCTTGCAGACCGTCCAAAGCATCTCGTTGGCATCATTTCAAGAGCCAGCTTATCAACTGCCCCGGACCCTCACAACACTCCTTTCGAGGTTCCTAGGAGAAGCCCATCTCCTGGTGAGATAAGAACTTAGGGGATTTCAGTTCTCTTGACACGATGCGGGTCCCAGCTAGAATCCCCATACTTTGAATACTGCTGCCAACGACTATCGTTGGTGGGGCGATGAAATATCGAACTTTTGGTAGACTCTAGCTAATTCCGGAAGGTTCGGCCTTGTCCTTCCCGCTGGAAGTGGAATGATTCAAACGGATAGTATTCTGCCCGCCAGCAGTCGAACTGGATTCGACATGCCATTAATATTAGAGCCGAATTGCGAGTTTCGTTATGCTCAAATGCCAGAAATGTGATCGACAAGCAACTTTTCATATAACTGATTTGATTGATGGTAAGCCAAAAGAGCTTCATCTGTGTGAAGATTGCGCTCAGAATTTTCTAACTCCCAGTGAGGAAGATACGTCTGACGTTATGCCTGCGATGGCTGGTCTCTTAGCGCAACATCTCGCCGTAGGTGAGACTGCTGACCAGTTAGCGCGCCTCGACCAGATGCGTTGCCCAGTATGCTCGATTACCTTTCTGGAATTTCGCAAGCAGGGGCGGCTTGGTTGCCCACATGATTACGAGTTCTTTTCCGATGAGCTTGAGCCACTCCTGATGAATATCCACGATCAAACGCATCACATTGGCAAGGTGCCAAAGCGTTGCCCCAAAGGCGCTGATCAGCAGACACAGCTAATTCGCCTGAGGCGTGAAATGAAAGAGGCAATTGCTTCGGAGAACTATGAAAGGGCATCACAGATTCGAGACGAAGTCAAGGCTATAGAAGTCCAGTTGAAAACTGCTGAAGATGGCGAGTAGCGGTCGGAATACTCTTAGCCCAGTTCTCAGAAACAGCACCTCACAGGCTAAGACAGAATTGGTACAATGAATCTGATTACAGCGAACCAGACATTTCGAGCCTTCCGTAGTCAATTAATACGATAATTGGAATGAATCCAACCTCTATGGAATTAAACGAACTTACCAACGCGAGTGGAGAATGGTTACGGGGTGCTGGCCCAGAGTCAGACATCGTAATCAGCAGTCGCATTCGATTAGCCCGAAATCTCGCCGATTTTCCGTTTTTGTCTCGAGCTACCGAGGCAGATCGTTCGGCGATCGAACAAATCTTGCAAGAAGCGATTGCAAGCTTAATGAAGAATGAGAAACTCGATCCCAATACTTTATATCTCAAGGTTGGCGAGATCGACCAGTTGGATCGCACGTTTCTCGTCGAAAGACAACTCATTAGCCGAGAACTGGCTGATGCGACCGGAGCACGATCGGTTGTAATTGATCCCCAAGAAAAATATAGCGTGATGGTCAATGAAGAGGATCATGTGCGCCTGCAGGTGATGCAGAGTGGCTTGAATCTTCAAGCGGCTTGGGAACAAGTCAATCGGCTGGACGATCTGATTGAAGAGCATGTCGTTTATGCATTTAGCGATCGGCTTGGATACTTGACGGCCTGTCCGACCAATGTGGGTACAGGAATCCGCGTGAGCGTAATGCTGCACTTGCCAGCGCTGGTTATCACGAGACAGATCGAGAAGGTGTTCAAGAGCCTGCAAAAGATCAGTCTAGCAGTGCGAGGGCTTTATGGTGAAGGTTCTCAGGCAATGGGAGACTTCTACCAAATCAGCAATCAAATCACCTTAGGACTGACTGAAGAGGAGCTGATTGCGAAGGTTGCCGACATAGTGCCAGTGCTCATTGACTATGAACGCCAGGCTCGTGATTTTTTGATTCGCGAGAGCCACGAAACGCTCCATGACCGTGTGAGCCGGGCTTTTGGCATCCTGCGAACCGCCCAGACTATCAGCTCCGAAGAGACGATGCATTTGCTCTCAAGTGTACGCATGGGTTTGAACCTCGGGCTGATCGGCGATTTGCAGATTCCTACGATCAATAAGCTCTTCGTTCATACACAACCTGCACACCTGCAGAAACTCACAGGTAATGACCTTGATTCTGCGGCTCGCAATATCGAACGGGCTTCGTATCTGCGGAAGCATCTGGATGGCAGTAAGCCGAATGGCCCCACGCAGAATTAGTCGAACTAGTTGATCTATTCGACGACGATCCCTTCCAAGCCTGGGTCACTCGCTGGTACGCAAGGATTGAGTTGTTCCAGCGTCTCGCGCAGAATGCTGCTTACGAGCATGTTGCGATACCACTTTCGGTCGGAGGGAATTATATGCCAGGGAGCCTGTCTCGTATTGCAAAGAGTAAGGGCGTCTTCATAGGCAGCTTGATACTCGTCCCAAAGTTTCCTCTCTGCCAAGTCTCCCGTACTGAACTTCCACCTTTTTTTGGGGTTGTCCAGACGTGCTTGCAGTCGCTCCCTCTGTTCCTTCTTACTGATGTGCAAGAAGCACTTGACGATAGTCACCTTGCTCTCGACGAGCATTTCCTCAAATTCGTTTATCCGCTCGTATCGCGTTTTCCATTCTTCTTCGGGAATTAAGTTGTGTACGCGGACAATGAGAACGTCCTCATAGTGAGAACGATTGAAGATCCCGATCTCGCCTCGGCGTGGGACGGCGTTATGAATCCGCCAGAGAAAGTCGTGGTCCAGTTCAAGGTGGCTCGGTTGTTTGAATGAAGTAATCTGGCAGCTTTGCGGATTGATACCCGTTACTACTGTGCGAATCGTGCCGTCCTTACCCGCAGTATCCATCCCTTGCAAAACCAGAAGCACTGCACGTCGATTCTCGGCGTACAACTGATAGGCCAAGTCTCGACTCACAGCGGTATTTTTCTTGATCTGCTTAGTTGCAGACTTCTTTGTCCAATCACCTGAAATGAAACGCGTGTCAAATTCTGAGAGCTGAATATTTGTGCCGGGTGGTACAGTCAGAGGTTGAGACATGGGGGCCCTATTCTCTACTATGACGAAGGTGTTCGTGGTGGAATACTCTAGATCTTTATTCTAATTCACTCGAAACGCTGATGTGGCCACCTGGCTCAATTTCGACTTGAATCACATTCGGATGGCAACAAACGGGACAATCCTCAACAAATTCTTGCCGGTGTCCCTGAGAGGGGTCCAACGGAATCACGATTTCTTCACCGCAACTGCCGCAGATATAGCCCAATTCGTCATTCATCTGGGATCTCCAATGATTCTAGGGTCGTATGATTGTGCTAGAATTGAGGATTAAGTGACTTTATGAACCCAAATCGGAACTCGACGTGAACGAATATTTCACTAGTCCAAATCCTTGCTCCAGCAAGCAGAAGACTCTGGCGGGGAGCATTACTTTGCTGGCGATCGTAGCGCTATTGGTCTCATCCTATCTGACATGGGTCACTTGGCACCAGTCTCCCATAGC
Source organism: Bythopirellula polymerisocia (assembly GCF_007860015.1). Taxonomy (GTDB): domain Bacteria; phylum Planctomycetota; class Planctomycetia; order Pirellulales; family Lacipirellulaceae; genus Bythopirellula; species Bythopirellula polymerisocia. Next base: position 189,354 of record NZ_SJPS01000003.1, on the reverse strand, counting down.
TGGCTGCTCGGGAGGTTCCTTGGCAGATTGTGATGAAGTTCTCTCCAGCGCCTGGTCCAAATGGCTTGGCATACCTGTGAGCCTGTTTGGCATGATTGTCTACGTAGGAATCCTGGCGATTTGCTGGCCGGCGGTATCACAGAAATCGGGTTGGGCCGCAACGGGGCTGATGGCATTGGCCTTACTTGCTGCGGGATCAGGCGTTTGGTTTTCCGGCGTGCAGGTCTTTCTGCTCGGCCAATATTGTTTCTATTGCCTATCAGTACATATTTGCGGTCTGCTAATCTCAGTCATCTCATATTTCGCATTGCAAAATTCCGATGTGGTACAGAACTACGATCAGATGCGTGCTCTCTTGGGTGTTCAAGAGGAAACTCCCGAACCAGTCGAGTCGGCAGAGATCGCAATCTACCAGACTCTAGTGGCTGCGGGATTAGCAACGCTTGGACTGTTGGTTCTCATGGGGGGGCAGTTGTTGTTCGCACCTGCAGGCATGGAATTCATTGCCAACGCTGAGAATGCGGAAATAGTTTCTGATCAGCAGGCAGAGGCCGACAACACTGTGGAAGAGGAACCAGAATTCAGAGTTGATTTCGACACTAAGGATGATGAGACCGAACCGACTACCCCTGAAATGAAGACTGATTCTGCAGATCTGAGACCCGCCCGGTCATCCGAGCCGCGATTCATCTCTCTGCAAGCTTTGGGGAACCGTGTGGAAGTTACAAATGAGCCGACGCTGGGCGATCCGCATGCAGAGCAAGTGCTAGTAGAATTGATGGACTACACGTGTCCTCACTGCCGAAGGTTGCACTCGTTCATTCATCAAGCTACTGAACGCTATGGAGATCAAGTCTGTTTTGCGATCTATCACGTCCCCTTGAGTCGGAACTGCAATCCCTACGTGAAGGTTGATCAAAGCCTGCATCGCACGGCATGCGATTATGCCAGGTTGGCGATCAGCGTATGGAAGTTGAATCCCGAAAAATTCCAGGAATTTCACAATTTTCTAATGGAGGGCGACAAGGCGCCTGCCGTCTACAAAGCACGTAATAAAGCAATGGAACTCGTGGGCAACGAGATCCTCCTCGACGGATCGCTGAAAGTCGAAGCTAATCGCCGGATAAAATCCCACGTGGACGAAATGAAGAAACTTGATACAGGTTTGCCAATTCTCGCCACCGACAAGGGTGTCATTCACGGCGTTCCCAAGAGCGAAAAGGAATGGTTCGGGATTTTTGAAAAGACCCTAGGCCTGGAGCCTCGTCAGGCCGAGGCCGATTGACGAGTATTTTGGGCGAATTATTGCTTTGTTGCGAACCTTGGTGCCGGGGAAGGACTCTCTGGGTATGACTGCGAGGCAGCAAAGTGCCGACTTCGGAAAACGATCTTGCCAACTGATATTGCTTGACGGGCGGGAATCGTGATTATAATGCAGCTATGGGTCGTGCGACCGCAGCACGACGGGCCCTATCTGGCCGCCGGGTGTCCTCTGGCAGCGACATTCGGCCGCCGCAAACTTGTGAGAAAGGAGGTGGTTTTTTGAACGACTATTATATAGGCCAGTGGGGTGGTGCAAACCGTTGACCGCCGGCGGGTTGTCTAACGGAGGCAGCCACCACCTGCTTGTGAGTGCCCGCCTTGTTTCCTATAGAAATTCGGCCTGTTCTCTAAGCAAAAACTATGAACCCGGTCACCCTTGAGTGGTGGCCGGGTTTCTTTTTTGGACCCTTGCCTGCTGAGTTCTTGTTTTACTACCCCCGCTCTGTACTTCGAGGAGTGGTATTCCAAGCTCTGGAGGTCTTTAGACGCTTCGCCTAATTCATGTAACCTTTTCTAGGCCGAGGGTGCCGCTCAAGGAGCAAATGGGAATCTGCTACCTCGGCCGCACTACCGCGACCTCTAATGAGAATCTATTCCCCATAGGGGGGGCTCTAGAGAAACGTCTTCTCCGCATGCGTGCCATCCCAAAAAACCATGGCACTTTTCAACCCTGCAGAGAAAAGCTCCCGGTCATTTCTCCAATCGACTGCATATTCATCTTGGTTTGATCGACCATGAACCTCTGCGACTAGTCGAGTCGAATGCATCCCCACTCATCAAGCCGATAAGTAACAAGCTGAAATTCACACTTTCACTTCCAACTCTAAGAAACGAAGCTTCCCTGACACCCTGAACCAGCACCTGCCGTGCAACCAAAGCAGTGTCTGCCCGTGACTATGCGTCGCTTGGCAAGTACAGCGAGGTCGAGATCGAAAATCGTTTTCGCTGTTTCAGAAGTGAGCGGCAATTCCAGCATCTGGTTGAAATCGCAGTCGTAGAGTCTCCCCTGCCAATCCACCGAAAGCATGGAACGGCACATCACGCCCGCAGCAGCCTGAGGATTAAAAGATTCGACTAGTGTCTGCATGTAGGATGCGTATTGGCCTGTCTGCAAGAGATCGTCGAGAAACCGACTAATTGGCAGGTTCGTGATTGTGTATAGTTTGGAAAATTGCAGATCGTATTGCTCGCGTAATTCACGGCGATAGTCGGCTTCTAGCTGCGCTTGTGAAGGCGGCAGCGATGGCCCGACGGGGTTATACACCAATGCAAGTGAAAGGGTACCATTGGGTTGACCGTACCCCAGTTCGTTGAGCTGGCGTAGGGCTTGGATCGATTTCTGGAAAACTCCATCGCCACGCTGGCTGTCGCAATTCTCCTCCGAGTAACAAGGAAGGGAGGCGACGACTTCCACCTGGTGTTCCGCCAAAAACCCAGGCAAGGTTTCATACCCCTTCGTGACCAGGATTGTGAGATTACAGCGATCGATGACGTGCCGTCCCAGTTGCCGGGCCTGCTCGACCAGCCAACGGAAATTCGGGTTCATCTCTGGCGCCCCACCTGTGATGTCGAGTATGCCGATCGTGCTCTCGCTCAGCACGCGGATTATCGCCTCGGCTGTTTCCCTGGACATACTTTCCCGGCGATCGGGACCTGCATCAACATGGCAATGGCGACACGTTTGGTTGCAGAGCTTGCCGACGTTGACTTGCAGCACATCAATGCCGTCGGATTCGAGAGGATCAAGACCATGGGCATTCATAGTGGCATCAAACCTCGGCAACGCCGGATTCTCGCTCGATTCAAGAATCGTAACCTGCTGAGAAGCATCAGCCAACGGACTATGCTGCCGCAATAGGGTAAGTTGAGTGATAATGACGCTCCTTCAATGAATCGATCACGCAAATGACAGCAGACAACGAACAAGTCTAATAGGACAAGGCTCCCTGTCTCCATGAAAGCGATGCCGCGCCAATTTTTTGCCTCAAGAAATCGACCATGGCTCTACGTTCATGCATGTAGAGTTTGGAGTTGCCAAAACTGTCTACCTGCTCAAGAATTTCTTCAGATCTTACTGGCAAGAAGTCTGCCGAATTGTCTAACGAATGACAAGGGGTCACTACTTTATGCATTGCCACATTCGCATAGTGCTCATGGACGGAAGCCTCTTCTCCAGATACTTTGTTGCTGGGGGTTCTACTGCAGGTCACTGACGGCACGGCAATTGAAAGGGTAGATGAGAGACTTGCCAATAGGCGCAGAGCAAGGCAAGTAAAAATAGTTTAGCTTTCATTTTACTTCAGAAAGCTGCCAATCTCCGTGAAATGGACGACAGTTCCCGCAATATTTACGAAATAGTCTAACGCCTAGTATCCAGGGAGTTTCATCCTTTCCAATGTCAGATCTTCTCACGCCACCAAGTAAACTAATTTATGAGCAAGGACAATTTGTCACACTCGCTCGCCTTTCAGTCGTGGTCCCTGTGGGACCGGGTGATTGCGCATGGAAGAAACTCTTGGAGAGTTTTACTCGATTCCCCGACGATACAGAAGTACTGCTTGTTGCTTCAGAAGTCGAACCGAAAGAGTTCGCGAATTTCATTTACCAGCTCAACATTCCGTGCAAAACTCAATGGATATCTGCAGATCGCGGACGTGCTCAGCAAATGAATGCTGGTGCCCAACTCGCCCAACGGGAATACCTCTGGTTTTTGCATGCTGATAGCCAACTATCTAGTGATGTCCTTGAGGCACTCGGCAGGGCACTCCATGAGGAACCGGGCGCAGTCCACTACTTTGATTTGAAATTTCAAACCGATGGGCCACCTGCTACAAAGTTGAATGCCTGGGGAGTCTGGCTAAGATCGCACTGGTTGAAACTTCCCTTCGGCGACCAAGGTTTCTGCATGAGCCGTGCGATATTCGACCGTCTCTGCGGTTTTCCTGAAAATGCCCCGTACGGCGAAGATCATCTGCTGGTCTGGAAAGCCCATCGACTACGAATTCCCTTGCGAGCAGTAGCAGCAACCCTCTTGACCAGCGCTCGTAAATATCGCTCCCAGGGTTGGCTGCAAACGACTGCGATTCATACCTGGCGGACGTGGAAACAAGCATTTCCTGAGTTAGTTGCGCTACTGTGGAGTCGATTTCGATGACTTGTCAGAATGCATCTATCGCAATCTTTGTGAAGACGCCAGGTCTTTCACCGATCAAGACAAGGTTGTCCGTAGGCATCGGGAGAGATTCCAGTGCAGAGTTCTATCGACTCTCGGTCGCAGCGATTTCAGCTGCAGTCGCCACCGTGGCAGATTCGACGGGTACTACTCCCTACTGGGCAGTGGCGGAGGAAGCCGGCCTCTATGATCCGCGCTGGCAAGAATTCTCAAGAATCCCCCAAGGAAGTGGTGGCTTGGGTGATCGCCTGCACAAGGTATTCAACGAGTTACAATCGCAACATGCCGCCGTGATCGGCATTGGAGCTGACTCTCCTCAAATCACACCTGCACTCTTGGAAAGCACACTTCAAGTGCTGCTCAATAGCCGCGGTATCTACTCTCATGTACTGGGCCGCTGCTATGACGGGGGTTTCTACCTAGTTGGATCCAATTCTCATTTAGCAAAACAAACTTGGACTAAGATTCCGTACAGCACGGCAACTGCCGCCGAAAGCTTGGCACAAAGTCTCCGCTCCTCAGGACAACTCAAAGAGATCGCAAGCCTCACTGATGTCGATACAGCGGAAGATCTCATCACGCTCAAAAAAGAAATGCTTGCCATCAGCAAGCCATCGCCCGAGCAGCTTATGCTGATAGGTTGGCTTGAGCGAAATATTTCACAAGTAAGCCGGAAATGTAAGTGACAGGAGTATTCCGCTAAGCCGCATGCAGATCATCGCACCCAGCTAAGACAGCACCCGATGATTTCTTTCACCGAGGGCGGGAAAGCTTTTGACACATTGTCTTTTAAGCCGAAGCCGCTGGATTGTGAATTCTTTGTGACGCGGGTTGCGAGGCAGGTGGTAGTACTATACATTAGTCCATTATTTTTCCATTGGACTTTCTTATGAACGAAAGGAACTTGTCATGAGTTATGCTGAACAGATTCTGCCCGAATTCGAACAAGAAATGGCAAATACTCGCAAGGTGTTGGAACGAGTACCAGAGGATAAGCTCGATTGGCAGGCCCATCCAAAGTCACGGACCATCGGCTGGAATGCCAATCATCTGGCCGAGATTCCCGGTTGGGTGGAGGGAACTTTGACTCAGGCCGATTGGGACATCGCGCCAGTTGATGGCGAAGCATATCAAACACCCCAACATAAGACTCAAAAAGAGATCTTGGAGCTCTTTGATAAAAATGTGGCCGATGCAAAGTTGGCCATATCCGCTGTCGAGGACGCGGCAATGGGAGAAATGTGGTCCCTCTTGCAAGCTGGAGAGCCCTTGATGACGATGCCCCGTTCGGGGGTGATCCGCAGTTTTGTAATCAATCACACGGTCCATCATCGGGCGATTCTCTGTGTGTATCTGCGGCTCAACAACATTCCAGTACCCGGTATGTATGGGCCGTCAGGAGACGAAAGCTAAGCATCGCGATCAGCGGTCTCGGTTTTTTTGGGTCAACTATTACAACCGGACCAAGGTAGTCTGTGTGTGAGCTAGGTTTGCATTAGCTGCCTGTTCTTGTATTGCTCACCGACTTGGGACACATCCTCATGACTCTCTTGACTGAAACTGTGTTGACTGATGATGGGACTGCTGCAATCGATCAATTGCTGGGGCGACTAAATAAGTTACATTCGTCTCCGGCGGTAGCGCTGCAAGTGATGGACATCACTAGGGACCCAGATTTTGAGTTTGCCGATGTGAAACGCTGCCTGGAGAACGACCCAGCATTAACGGCAGCGGTTCTCCGGCTGGTGAATTCTTCGTATTATGGTCTCTCGCGAAAGATCACTGCGGTGCAAGAAGCGATGGCCTATCTAGGGCGGCGTTCGCTGCGTTTGTCGGTGCTGAGTTTTGGCTTGGTTAAGGCGCTGGCAAATGGATGTCCAAAAGCGTTTCACGAAAACTATTGGAGGAGATCTTTGAGTATGGCCGTGGCGGCTCGCAAGCTGGCCGAGCGTTGTGATGAACGGGAGGTGCATGCCGATTCGGTGTTCGCTGCCGGGCTGCTGGCGGACCTGGGAATGATGGCACTGGCGCAACTGGAAACATCCAGGTATTTGGAGACATGTACGGATTGCGATCATCTGGTTGAACAAATGAATCGTGAGCGGGAGGAATTCGGTTTCACCCACGTGGATGTTGGGGTCCGATTGCTTGCAAAATGGCAATTGCCAGAGGAACTGATTGAAGCGGTCTCAGAGCATCATCGCTGCCCAGCGACAGCGGGCAAGATGAGTCAGATTCTTAAGGCGGCGAGCGTGTTGGCGGAAGTATTTTGGACGACAGACTGCCCGCACATGCGAATCCTGTTGCCCATGCTCAAGACTCGATTCGACCTGGATGTGGACGATCTGATCACGCTTGCCACCGAGTGCAAGGATGCAGTGAAGGAAAGCGTGGAGGTGTTTCAGGTGCGGATCGATGGTGAAATCGACATCTATGCGATACAGCGCGAAGCCCAGGCGATCTACGAAGCGGCCGTGCTGGAAACGGCGGTCGATCTGGACAGCCTAGAAGGGTTGCTGGCCACGGGAAACGGGCAGCGTTAGGCTTCTTAATTCTCGGTCGCTTGCCGAATTGCTGCCAGAGCGATACGCTCATTTCTGTGGATGAGCAACCATCGGCTGATTGACGCGAGGAATGTACGGTGAATGACGGAGTAGATGTGGAGGCCGCACTGGAGGCCCAGCAATTGCTGTTGGAAAGCAACTTAGAGCTGGCGTTTCGAGCTTTCGACGATGCCTTAAGCGGGAAGATGCACGATCCCGTGGTGTTTCTGCTTGACTGCGAGGATGCGGTCGGTGGGGAGATAGCCCGAAGTTGGGTCGGTGACGATACCGTAGATGAAGCGATCGCAGCTCAGCAATCTCTGGGCAAGTCCGTGGAAACGACTGTCTATGCTTGTGCGTTTCCCTTTCTAAATTGCAGTACTGAAGTTCCGGCGGTGTTTGAGTATTTGGCACCTGTGTTTGCCGTGTCTGCCCCAACGGATGGGTTTCTGGCAATTGCTGTGACGAGAGGTGGGGCTTCGGCGCTTACTGTCCCATTTGATGCGCGCTAATAATTTTGAAATGGAAAGTTAGGTATGGCATATTCTGTAGTTTCGATTGCTGGGGATGGAATTGGTCCTGAGGTCTGCAATGCAGCGCGTTCGATTCTTGATGCAAGTGGCGTAGTATTCGATTGGCAAGAAGCTGAAGCTGGCCAGTCGGCGTTTGAGGCGCATGGCGATCCTCTGCCGGAGGCGACACTTGCCGCAGTGCGGTCTGCTGATGCGACACTCAAAGGTCCGACGGCGACCGCCAAGGGAGCCGGCTTTCGCAGCGTGAACGTCGCGCTGCGGCAAAAGCTGAATCTGTTTGCCAACTACCGACCTGCGAGATCGCTACCAGGTGTGAAGACACGGTTTGAGGATGTCGATTTAATCGTAATCCGCGAAAATACAGAAGGGCTCTACAGCGGGCTGGAGCACACCGTAGTGCCTGGAGTTGTCGAAAGCTTGCGAGTGATCACACAGGTTGCCTCGGAGCGAATCGCACGGTTTGCGTTTCAAACTGCGCGCCGTCAGGACCGAAGTAAGGTGACTTGCGTCCACAAGGCAAACATCTTGAAGCTAAGTGATGGTCTGTTCTTAAAGACGTGCCAGGAGGTTGCCGCAGAGTTCAGTGACATCGAGTTCGATGATTGTATCGTTGATGCTGCAGCGATGAAGTTGGTGAGCGATCCCCATGCGTTCGACGTGCTGGTGATGGAGAACTTGTTCGGGGATATCCTTTCCGATTTGACCAGCGGTCTGGTTGGCGGGCTGGGAGTGACGCCCAGTGCCAATGTGGGCGAGAAGATCGCCGTGTTTGAGGCAGTCCATGGCACGGCTCCCGACATCGCTGGGAAAGGGTTGGCCAATCCAACGGCGCTGGTGTTGAGCGGGGTATTGATGCTCCGCTTTCTAGGCGAGAAAGAGGCAGCCGACGACGTGGAGAATGCTGTGCGGGGCGTATTAGCCGAGGGAAAGTCACTTACGGGCGATTTGGGAGGCAAGGCCTCAACGGGAGAGTATACCGAAGCGGTAATTTCACGGTTGCGCTCTACTTGACCAGTTGCAACGCACGGTCGATACGGGCTAGACTGCGCTCGCGACCGAGGATAGCCAATGTCTCAAACAGGCCGAATCCTACTGCTTTGCCAGTGATTGCCACGCGGACGGCGTGGACAATGTCACCGATCTTGATTTCTTTCTCGGCGACGAACGCTTTGAGAGTTTCTTCGAGGGTAGCCGCTTCGAAGTGTTCGACGATGGCGAGCCGATCACGGAATTCGGCCAATATTTGAGGGGCCTGTTCCCTGCTGCGGAGGCGCTTATCGAGTGTTTTCTCTTCGTAAATTAGCTGGTCGTCAGCGACAAAAAAATCATCGTAATCGAGAATGTCTCCTGCAATCTTGATGCGGTCGCCGGCGGCTTCACAAATCTGGCTAAGGTATGGGCCCGTGTCACAAGGGGGTGGGTTTTCGATGTATCCGGCTGCTTGAAGAAAAGGAAGAACCTTGGCTACCTTTTGCTTGATTGGCAATTTCTGCATAGCACGGTCTTGGAAGGCGACCAGCTTTTGTGGGTCAAAGCTGGCTGGAGCCTTGTTGACCCGTTCGAGCGAAAAGTGCTCGATCATTTCTTCGCGCGAAAACTCTTCGGTCTTGTCATCGAGCGACCACCCCAGCAGCAAGAGATAGTTTAGAATCGCTTCGGGGAGAAAGCCGATAGCCTGATAGAAATCGACAATCACAGGGTTGAATACGTCGGCGTCTACAGCGAGGCGCATCCGCTCTGCGATCCGCTCGCCGTGGGCCTTGAGTTGGGCAAAGTCTTTATTCTTGAGGTATTTGTCGAGTTTGCGTTTGCTGAGTTTGTTCTTACTGCCTGGTTCGGCGACGTACGGAAGGTGGGCATACTCAGGGAGTGGGTAGCCAAGCGACCGGGCGATGAAGATCTGCCGAGGTGTATTAGAGAGGTGTTCCTCGGCGCGGATGACGTGAGAGATTTGCATTTCGTGATCGTCAACCACCGAGGCGAGGTGATAGAGGCAGGTGCTATCGGCTCGTTGGATGACATGGTCTTGCTCATTACTCCAAGGGAATCGAACCTCTTCCCGAATCAAATCGTTGTGGACTAACTCGCCTGTACGAGGCATTTTCAGGCGGACAACCGATTGGCGACCTTCGGCAATGAATTTGGCCGCATCTTGCTTTGTCTCCGCCAACCACCGGCGACTGTAGGTAAATTGCCCCCCTGCTGTTTGAGCAGCTTCGCGTTCGGCTTGGATTTCTTCAGTCGTGGCGAAATCGCGGTAGGCAGCACCCGATGCCAGGAGCGCTGAGACGGCTGCCTGGTATTTATCATTTCGCTGGGATTGATAATACGGACCGTGGGATCCGCCGATTTCGGGGCCCTCGTCCCAATCAAGTCCGAGCCAGCGGAAGCCGTCTAGGATCGGTCTGAGAGCTGCGTCGACGTTACGCTCCTGGTCGGTGTCATCGACACGCAGCAGGAACTGTCCTCCATGCGCGCGGGCGAAGAGCCAGTTGAACAGGGCTGTGCGGACCCCGCCGATGTGGAGATAGCCCGTGGGGCTGGGGGCAAAGCGTGTGCGAACCGTCATGGAACCTGCGTAGGATGGGGGATTGAGTGGCGAGTTATTTCCGCGTACGGAACAATAACACTATCAGAGACCACTATCCCTGAAGAGAGGAGTCGACGAAAGGGGATGCAAGATATTTCTAGGATTCTCGACAAGAATCAGGCGGCTCGATGACGCTGCTGCTTGCGGAGCCGTTTGCGTTCGGCTTTGGAGAGTGGCCGATCGTAGTCGTCCTCAGGATGGCTGCCATCGATCCAAGCGGATTCGGATTCCTCCTCTTCGACAGAGACTTTGGGTTCTTCTGCTGTGGTGTGATTCGAATTAAAAGCCTTTCTGACGTTGCTCATTTCTGGGGCATCGTGCTCGATAAGCCCTTGGACATCGAGGACAACGAACCGGGCTGTAAGCAGGCAGCCCATCAGCGAGAGTAAGTAGCCCGCTAATGGCAGCGTACGAGTAATCGTTCCCAGCCAGAGTGAGTTCGTGGTTGGTGACCAGCCGATGGTACCCAAGGCAGCAACAGTGAAACACGCAAATGCTAGTAGGAAAGCTGTCAATGCTGCCCGACATTCGGCGGCGTCAATTATCAGTTTTGGGAGAACATATCCACCAACTAGCAATGATGGAAGCAGCCACCAGCCCGTGTCATTTTGCAGAAACTGCCAGCCAGTACTATTGCTGAGTAAACTTGCGAAAAGGTTGTGAAACGCACCAAAACAATTTGCGCTGAGCAGCACAGCGAATAAGCTCGCAGTTCGCCATACTCGATAACGACCTTTCAGATCGTCGATGCGATGGCGTTTTAGCAGATAGATTATATGGGCATAGGCAGAGGCGACAAGCAATACCGACGCAGAGGTCCAGGCGATCAACCTTGTCGAAAAAACCTCTGCGAGATCAATGTCAGTTCCCGAAGCAAAGAATCCCGAGAGGAAATTCGCATGGTGGGCAACCACTTCTGCCAGAACACCCAAAACCGCGCCAGCTGACAACATTAGCCCCAGCATCCGCATCCGGCGGGGGATGTAGTCGGTAATCTGTGGGTGATTTTCGATATTGGCACCCGCGCCATAGCGGGGTGTATCGCCAGGGACACGGTCAGACGCCTGGGAGTCGTAAGCCACACCTACTGTGGATTGATCTTCGTTGAGGACGCGTCGTAGTCGTCCTAAGCGTGCATTATTTCGAGCCATAGAGCCGCTTTACTAGGTTGGAATCAGTACCGGAAGGAGGTTCAAACTCTCTGATTGACGGTATCGAAATTGCCTCTTCTCGTTGCTGCGATAATAGCTGCCCGCCTGATAACGATTGCTAGCGATGGCCAGTGGACAGCGCATTGCCAGCCGACAAGCGAATAGCTTCTGTACAATCGGAATCGGCATTTTGACCCCACCAGCCGCTACGAACCCTCCTGGAACCGCATTGTAACGGTTGGGCAAATTGTGTGATTGACGATGCCTCTAGCTTGGGAGGAGGTGGTCAAGTAATTATTGAGAAGTCGAAGGCAAACAGGGGTCTTACAGGATGCGAGGAATGAGTGAACAAAAGAATGAGATATTGGATCCTCCCACTCCCCCATTCCATAAATCCCTCTGTTTCGCTAAGCGGAGTGGCTGAAAATAACCTAGTTTTGAAAAGGAAATCGGAAGGGTGTCACCTCGTAGGTTGGCAGCCGGTTTTCCGCCGAAACCGCCACATGCGTGCATCCTATGTCTGATACGACAGCAATTGATACCGAACCTCAAGAACAGTCAAACATCGCGCAATCGCAAGAAAAGTCAACGCGACTCGTGTCGACGGAATCTCGCGTTGCTGAAATCAGCTCACTTCTGCGCGCGCTGGAAGATGTAGCTGGCGGTAATGGCTTAGGTCAGCGCCGTGAGGAGGCAAAATCCCATCCCACGGTGCGTCATGAAAATAAACTAGTTCAGGTAAGGCTGGGGATGGCCAGCGGCTTGTTCACCGCCTTGCGCCAAAAGCATCCCCAGACTGCCGAACATTCTTTGAGGGTCGCCTTGGGGTGTAGTTCCTGGTCTCTGTACGCGGGATTGGATGAAGAGACACGCGACACGATCGAAGTAGCAGCCCTACTACACGACATTGGAAAAATTGGCGTGCCCGACTCGATCTTGAGCAAACCCAGTCGCCTCAGTTCCGAGGAGGAAGCACTGGTGAGAGAGCAATGTCGCCAAGGAAGCGATATTGTGGCCGAGTGCTGTGGATCGGAGCGGGTGTTAGAAGCGATTTTTCACTCGACAACTCGCTTTGACGGAGGTGAGAAAGATCAGCCGATTCGTGGCGAAGGGATCCCCCTGGTAGCTCGCATGATTGCAATTGTCGACGCATTTGATTCGATGACGACCGATCAGGTGTATCGCTCCGCATGGAGTCGTGATCGTGCTCTTCAAGAGTTATTTGAATACTCCGGATCACAATTTGATCCTCAACTAGTCAAGCAATTCCAGGAGGTACTTTCAGAACACCACGATGTATTGACCGAGCGTGTGGCTGCCCGATGGCTCAATGAATTGAGGAATTCTCATGACGAACTGCCATGGCAACCGGCTCACGAGTCGGACACTCCCGGATCAGCCAGCCGCATGGCAGCCTCAGACATACTTGCGAGACCATTGTTCGAGCAAAAACTTATCGAGGCGATACGCGATGGTGTGGTGTTTGTCGATGTTCAGGCCAAGATCACATTGTGGAACAAAGGTGCCGAGCAACTAACCGGCATCAGCCGAGGTGCCGCCACCGGACGAACCTTTGCACCGAGTTTGCTGGAAATGTGTGGCCATGGCAAGCGTCGTATTCACGATGGCTCATGTCCAGTTGCCAGGGTCTTGCGAACGAGCTCCCAGATTCGCCAGCGTTTGATGATCTTGGGTCGACAAGGAAAGTTGGTTCCGATTGACTTGCATGCCATTCCTGTTGTTAGTCGAGATGGTGCTATCTTGGGCGCCACAATCTTGCTGCATGATGCCCAGTCTGAAGCGTCTCTGGAAGAGAAATGCGAAGCTTTGCATGCTGAGGTGACTCGAGATCCGCTGACCAAAGTGGCTAATCGCGCAGAATTTGATCGAATGCAGGCCCTATTCATTGAAGCGCATGAGCAGGCCCAACATCCTTGCAGCCTGATCATGATTGACATCGATCATTTTAAGTCGATCAATGATACCTACGGCCATCAGGCAGGAGACGAGGCAATCATCTCGGTTGCGGGTTTGCTTACATCCATGTGTCGGACAGGAGACCTAGTCGCCCGCTATGGTGGTGAAGAGTTCGCCGTACTGTGCGCGGATTGCAACAACGCGCATGCGTCACGCCGTGCCGAGGAAATACGTAAGAAGCTAGAAGAAACTCCCCACTCACACTTAGGAGATCGAAGGATTACCGCCAGTTTTGGCGTGACAGAGTTGCAAGCTGGCGACAATTCGGAAACGATGTTGCGTCGAGCAGATCGGGCTCTGTTAATGGCGAAGGAGCAAGGTCGAAATCAAGTCGTACAACTGGGGAACGGCATGGAACAACAAAAGTCAAAGAAGAAATGGTGGTGGCTAGGTAGATTCTCTGGGAAACCTGTTATTGAAACGTCTCTGTCAACCGCGGTGCCTATCGACATCGCTATTGCTAAGCTGCGCGGCTTCGTTTCTGACCATCAAGCCAAGATTGTCTCGACCAAAGATAACAAGGTCGAACTAGAAATCGCCAGTTCTAAGGTCTCCTTCGACCGGCGCAAGGGTGATCGGAATATCGATTTCCGCATCGAGATGGAGTTTAGCGAGCGGCGTGAACAGAGAATGAACAATCTGGGATTTGCTGCGGGTGAATACACCTCGACAAACATCGAAGTAAAAGTGTGCCCGCGCAGAACCAGCAAGCGGCGGGGGAGTGATGTTGCCGATCGAGCTGCATTGATTCTGCAGAGTGTGAAGGCGTATCTAATGGCCAAAGAAGAATGCGAGCTGCTCGCAGAGTCTCAACTCTTGGTGTTATGAAGTAACTCGATCGCAGTTAGCAATTACTATTATCCATTGGAAAAAGAGGCAATCTGATGCGTGACGAAATCCGGCAACCGGTTGAGTGGATATCTATCCGGCGTCGTAATGAAACCGGGAAGCAAAGCTGGTCGAGCCGACTCCGCAATTCTTCGTCAACAGGTATCGTGTCTGAAAGTCTGACAGTCGATGCCGTTGACGCCGCCTTTGAAGACGTCGAATTGGAACCATCGCATCAACCTCCTCATCGGATCAATAGCGGCACATACGCAGGAGACGATCCGGTCGAATTGGTTGGAAAACTCACAATGCAACTGGCCGCCCTCGAAGCCCAATGCCATCATCTGCAAGGATTGCTCAATTCGGTAAAGAGCTGAAGAAATTGGAAGTTGGGCGTGACAAAGTTGCGCAAGGGGCGACATAATTGCCACCTAGGATTTCATGGAAGATTCCGGTTTTAGTAAATTTATCTACACTGGAAGCTGGCGCATCTGGCTCGCCTGGTGACCGATTGCCCAGCAGACTTTCCTCCTGTATGCTGCTGGATGAGCGATTCGAGGATATCTGCCTCGTCATTTCGCATATTCTGCATTCAACGTAACGCAAACATATTAGGAGGAAACCAAAATGGCTTACACACTTCCCGATTTACCGTATCCAAAAAATGCTCTTGAGCCCCACATCGATGCAAAAACGATGGAGATCCATCACGACAAGCATCACAATGCCTATGTGACCAATGTGAATGCTGCCTTGGAAGGGGCAGGTGTCGCTGAGATGTCGATCGAAGATCTCTGCCGCAAGATTGATACGGTCCCGGAGAATATCCGTACGGCTGTGCGAAATAACGGCGGTGGTCATGCCAATCACTCCCTGTTTTGGACGGTAATGAATCCCAAGGGTGGTGGCGAACCGTCAGGTCCTTTAGCTGACTCAATCGGAAGCGAGCTAGGGGGTTTCGCTGCGTTTAAAGAAGCTTTCAGCAAGGCTGCGGCGACTCGATTTGGCAGTGGCTGGGCTTGGCTGAGCGTAAACCCGGCCGGCAAGCTGGTCGTAGAGAGCACCCCAAACCAAGACAACCCGTATATGAGTGGAAACACACCGATATTGGGTTTGGATGTGTGGGAGCACGCCTACTATCTAAACTATCAAAATCGACGCCCCGACTATATTTCTGCTTTCTTTAATGTGATCAATTGGGAAGCCGTTGGCGAACGATATGCTAAAGCCAAAGGCTGAGTCACTGCCTTACTAGCTAGCGTGAAGTATTGATAGCACTTGAGCGTGCTTGCATCGCTTGTCAATCATTGACTGGTGGTGGGGACGCGGCTCAGGTGCTATTTTTCTGCGCATCTTTTGCCTCGGAACTGACATTGACCCTCCAGGACGGGTATCTATAATCCCCGCTCGCTAGCGGCTTATCAAAGTGTAGGCTCGGAGTATAGAAATCCGGTCTGCGAAACAATACCAGCCATTCGGGCTTGCCCACGAATTATGTTTAAACTCCCCCAGAACAGAATTTTTAGTGAGCAGATTTACTCAAGCTTGCCGAAAAGTGAATAAGTAAGGGTTAATCCGTTCATGCCAAATAAATGTATAGTGCGGAATAGATTGACCATTTACGTGACATATATGAATCCCTGAGCAGAAAGCCAGGGAGCAAACTAAACCAAAGACTAGGGCACGGATGCCATGCAAGTAAGACTACTTACTGCCAGCTTAGCGTTGGTTGTTGGATGTGGAGCGCTGGGCTGCAAATCAGCTCCTAAGATGGCTTGGTGGAGTTCTTCCAAGGGGGATAAGGTCGAATCCACGGCCATAGCCCATGCGGCTCCTCAGCTACCATCCGAAATTGCCAAGCAGACAGAGGCGATAAATACTGCCAATCCGGTTCAGATTTCGACGGCACCGGCATTTGCTGCGAATACTTCTACTGTAAATTCTAACGTCACGGAATCTGCAATGGCCAGTACGCCCGTGGGTGCTTATCCAAGTACCGGCGCACAAAGTTATGTGCCAAGAACCAGCGCTGCTGCAACGACGACCGCATCGACGAACGCCATGCCGTATAATCCGAACGCAGTGCCCGCCGCCAAGAAGTCGTCGGATGCCCAATCCCTCGCAACCAACGCAACACTGAATACGGTTAATTCTGCTGCAGATCGGTATGGCAATGTTGCCACAAACACCACTCAGCCTTCCTCTGCATCAGCCCCAGCGAGTGGCACCAGTTATCCGAATTTCAGTTCGCCTGTTAGCACAGGCGCCACCACTCCAGCGGTATCAAGTCCAAGCGGATTAGGTGATCGATACTCTCAGGCGAGTACGTCAAGGCCAACGCCATCCTCTAATAGCGAGCAAAAAGAAGTCCAGCAGGTACAAACTGCATCGGCCATTGCAGCGGCAGACCCCTATCGACCAGGTGGAACTGCAACTTATCCTTCAACAGCAACATCGAACGCAAAGTATGAAGTCGCCACACGACCTGCCGAGCCAGCGAGTAGTCAAGCAAAAGTGCCCAATGTGGCATATCCCGGCACCGGCACAAATCAGTACCGGTAGATCCGCGGGTAGTCCCAATCAGCCAACAAGATAGGCTACCAGCCCATGACCATGTTGGACTCGATTACTTTGCGAGCCTGTTCAAGGTCAACGCCCGTTTCGTGCATATAGAGGCGAATGGCATGTACTTTATCTCCCTCAGCCTTGGAAAGACAATCTCGGGCGGTATGGCAGACATCAAGTGAACCGGCGAGCCCCAAAGCGCTCTTAGAGATCACCCATGTATCGCGTGGTCGTTTGGTCATCCGGATGACCGAATCATTGGGATATGCATCCGTGACGACAGCCGAAGCATCGTCGTTGTCTTGCGCCCAAGTGATGATGATGTGACTATCCGTTTCGACCTCAAAGAGTGGCATGACAATCTCCTTTCTGACGGTTGTAAATGATAGAAGTCAGAACCAAGTAATCCGTTCCAAACGAATCCACCACCCTTGCCATTCTAGTTCCCAATGGTGAACTTAGTTGGCACGGGTATCTTGAACTCCGATTCTCATGGTCAGCCTAGAAATACCCACTTCAGACAGACCGTCAGTAAGTCTAATTGAAAACTCATGGCAGCGTCAACTTGTCAGAAGAATTTGCATTTTTCAGCCAAATCTCACCCCTGGGGAAGGGGCCGGACTTTGCCTGAACGCACGTCACAGTCTGCCAGTAGAAATCGCAGATTAGAGTGCAGCGAGAGCTGTTTGATGCTGAGCCGTAGATTGGTCGAGAGGATGGGATTCATCAGGCTCAGTAAGTTTCGAAGAGGGAGTCAGTTCGTGCGGACGGATCGACTTTCCCGTATGCTGGTAGAGACAACTCTTGCCGTCGCTCCTAGCACTGTACAGCGCCGAGTCAGCGCGCGAGAGTATCTTCTCTGCAGTATCTTCGGTTCGAACTTCTACAATTCCGCCGTAGAGGATCAGTGAACTGCTGGAAGACACGGATTTCAATAACCTCTGGCTGAACACAATTGCTCCTGCCAGACTAGTGTGTGGCATCAAGACCACGAACTCGTCGCTACTATATCGAGCCACGATGTCGGTGTCTCGTGCGGTGTGTTCCAGCAGACTGGCGAATTCACTCAAGCTCTTTTTCCCCACTTCGCCGTGTTCGCTTTGAATGCTAAAGATTGCTGCGGCAAAGCGACGTGAATTCTGCAAATAAATAGCCAGCAGGATGTCAAGTTGTTCTTCCATTGCTCGTCGATTGCGCAAGCCAGTCTCTCGATCAGTTCGCGAACCGGCAAAGAGGGTCAATTGATTTGAATGTTTTCGCAATTCGTCATAAGCCAAGGACAAATTACTCGCCAATTTCATCGTTGGGTTGAGCAACAGATCGGCCTCGTCACTCAGAGCCTGCCAACTTTCGTTATGGTCGGTTTTATCCAAGTAGTTCAATCGACTTTGAAAGTGATTAATCGTCGCTTGATGTTCGGAAACTTCTTCCCTAATTCGGCCGGCAATATTCTGCAACTCCCGGGCGATGCGCATTGCGCGGGAGAGTTCACCCGCCAATTGGGCATCAGTTGGCTTGCCTGATTGATTGCGGGTGCGGCTGCCAAAAAGATAGCCGATCAGCGCAACGGCACCTAGTGCAACGGTATCGGCGAGAATGACTTCAAAGCTGCCGAGTGGTGGGAAAGGTATCAATCTAAGGTCCTATGGGAAATAACTGCCAGTGGAATTCTTTGGGGAGCTTAGGCCTAACTCAAGCTGTCATATCAATTTGGGATTCTGCTCTTACAAAGTTCCCCGGTTGGCGATGCCTCGCATACAAAGAAAGCCGAACGCGGAACAAATCCCGAGTACTACCATCCACTCGACATTGCTCAAAGTCGAAAACCAGGCCCAAGTTTCGTTGAGCATCTGAATGAACCAATTTTGAACTTGATAAAATGTATTCATTGCGAAGACCTCGATTGCGTGGGTGGGGACATATCTCTTCTCAACCATAGGTTGGAATCCATACAAGGTCTTGCCAGGAGAGCGTTCCGCGAACCAATGGCAAACGATAGCGTCGTTAGGAACCGTGCAACCAGAATGATCCCTATTTACCGAATGCCTGGGTAGGTATTGAGGGTATCATCCACTGCATACGGGGGTGGCAGCTTGTACTCAGAGGCTGGGGATTCAGTGGTGGCAGGTGGCATTGAGTTATTATCATTACCAGAGCTCATCAGGGAGTTGACAATCTCTTGAGGCACCTTATATCCGATGGCCAGCCAGTTTTCGGATGCCTGGACACCGAGCAATTCCAGCGAACTAAGTACCCCGGTTTGTCCCCCCTCGGGAATGATGACCCCTCCTCCATCGAGAACTGGTGCAAAGAATGCACCGAGTTTCCGTTGCAAAAGATCGCGGTTGTGAGAATCAAGCTGCGAATCGAGTTGAACGTCCCCTTCTCTCTCGAGATAGTAGTCGCCGAATTCGTTCTGTTTCAATTGATAGCGGACCGTGGCCACGGTTGAAGCCGTGAAACGCTCGCCATCCACTTCAAAGGCAGCAATTCTCATTTTAAAGCTGAAGTGATTGGAATTAGGGATTTCAAGTTCCAAAGGGCGAGGCTTATCTGCAATGATTGCCCACCGTTGAGTGCGGGCATGGACCATTAAGTCTAGGGGAAGCGTCGGTTGCAGTACCTTGGCGTACTTCATGAAGTATTCATCCGTAAACATCTTCCCAGCCATTATCGTTTCGAGCAGGTTGTTGACGAACGAAACATGTATCTGACCCACCACGTCGGCATCTGGAAAGTGTTCCGGACACGGTAAGGCGGCACCAAATTGTTCTCGACGACCTTCGTGAATGTTAACAGTTACGTTGTGGTCGGATGATTGTGTGCCGGAGAAATAAGGGGCCGCCCCCTCGCGGACGACAGGGGCAAACACTTCGCTGAATTGACCCATGGCAGATCGCATGTGGGATATTTCCAAGCGGATATCGTCGATAGCCGAGCCGACGCGTTCGTCCATTTCTTCTTTCAGGAGGTTTACCGTCTTCTCACGTGATCGCCTGTCCATCATAGCCCGTGACTCAGTTTCATTGACTCGCCGCTCGCCAATACGTCGCACAAAGTTTCTCTCTGCTGAGACTTGTCCAACACTTGTTCGAACTTGGGGTTCGACAGCCGTATCGCGGACTTCGATTCCCTCGGGTCCAAAAGTGACAGGGGTAAAAGCAGAGACAGGGCCTGCAGTGTGAATGTTAAATGAAATCGGCCCCGCGGTTGCGTGGCAAAGAGAGTTGACTTCACCTTGATATACAATATTGAGTTCAGCAAGCAGAGGATTGGGGACAAGTTCCAGGGATATCGCTCCCTGAGTATGTGCCATTCCCTGCACATACACTGTGCGGGATCTTTGAAAGCGTCGTTTGGTTGGCGTCTGACTGGAATCACTCACGGCCAGGCTATGCTCGACTGAGGTGTCTTGTGTGGACATGACATCGAGGATCAGCGGCTTGGCCACTACTAACTGTAGGTTGGGGTGGGACATTGACGAACGCAGGATGGCAGTCTCTGTCTCCAATTGGCGTGTTTTCTCCAACCAACCGAGTGTACGTCCTAGCGCAGCAGCGTTGGAATCACTGGGGTCAGTCAAAACGGCCTGCGCCTGTTGACGAGCCAGCGCAGCTTTCTTGATGAATTCGCCGCGCAGGTCAGGATGCGATAAAGTGTAAGCCGCGTCGAGATAGGCATCAGTAGCCGACCGAAGGTCAGCAAAGAATGGATACTCTGTTCCTTTGCGATTGGAGTACATCCATCTTCGCGACAGTTCGATGTCAGAGACTTCGATGGTCTCTAGCGGCCCGAGATTTTTTTCCAGTTTTTCCCAGTGAAAGTGGTCTTTCCAAGGCTGGGCGTATTCTTGGCCTTGGCTGTCCAGGGCATTCCCCACGCGATCGAGTTCAGCGCGCAAGACATCTTGAGTTTCTTGGAACCAGGATTCAGGGGGCTGCACGAAACGTGATTCGGCATCGGCCAAAATGGCCGATGGATCAACATTTGGACGCACAGGTTCCAGTGAGGCAGCGTCAGTTTGCAACGCCATGCCGGCAAGTATGGCGCAGAGTTGACACCAGCATACTGAGTTGTAAATCATGGGAAGTGTCCAGGTTGTCGGGCAATGGAGTGTTTTTTTGAACTAACATTGTATGTGTTACGGCGATTTCCTGTGAAAGCATAAGTTGCTTTTTGGGCATGCAAGCCGTTGAATGATCATAGAATCGACCTCTTGATGCGAAGTTGCCATGAAACCTTCCAGAAAAAATAGGCTCTTGTTCCCGCTTATAGCGGTTATGTCGCTAGTAACTTCTGGCAACCTAACTGCCGCCTCCCCCGTCTTGACGGGACGCTGGGGAGACACCCACTTGCCACAGCAATTGGCATACAACTATGAGTCGAAGCAAAACAAGGCGTTGGTCGTCGTTGCTTTTTCGACGAAGTGCCCATTAGTACGTCGGTTGGTTCCCATGCTGAATGAATTGCAGAAGAACTATGATGATGCAGGAATTCAGTTTATTGCTTTGTTTCCTAATGGTAGCGACGATTTGCAGTCCATCGCCGGCTATGCCTTAGACACGGGTCTTGTGTTTCCTGTCTTCAAAGACGATGCAGAGAATCCCTGGCACGAGCAACTCGAGCTGAAGACCACCCCTCAGGTGACCGTGCTCGATACTCGCAGTGGGTACGATCCCGCAAAAGTCGTTTATCGCGGACAAATTAATGGCATGTGGTTCGGAGGAGGAACAGCGGACGCGAAGCAAGAATATCTCGCTGACGCATTAGTGGCATTCCTCCAGGACGAAAAACCTTCGCTCAGTGAAACCGCCGCGTCAGGCTGCGCCATTGCCAAGCACGCCCCGCGAGATCTTAGCAAATATCAATCGGTGACCTATCACCGAGAAATTGCTCGCCTCCTACAAAACCATTGTATTAGCTGCCATCGCGAAGGGGAAGCTGGAGCCGAACTTTTTAGCACATTCGATGACTATGAAACTGTGGCCTCTATGAGCGAGGTGATGCTAAGCCGCATGGAAAATGGCTTAATGCCCCCGTGGCATGGCAGAACGGACGCTGGTGGAGAAACAGGAGGTTTCAAGCACGATGAGAGTCTTAGTGCCGGACAAATTGACACGTTCCGAGCTTGGGTAGAAAACGGGTGCCCGGCTGGGGACCTTGCGGATTCTCCTCCACAACAAGAATGGCCTTCTGCTCAGGATTGGGCCATTGGTGAGCCAGACTTTGTGTTCGAGATGCCTGAGCCATATGTGGTTCCCCTGTTTCGACTTGATGAATATCAGTTTTATCGGGTGACGGCCAACTTCTCCGAAGATCGCTATATCCAAGCGATCGAACTCAAGCCGGGTAACCGGGCGGTAGTGCACCACATCGGTGCCATCGTCGGACCACACAATGAAAAGCAACTTGTCGCCACTCAAGCGATGTTTGAGCTATATGGCCTGACAGGCGACAAAGTGAAGAAAGTGGGTGATTACATTGCTGGTGACCCGTTCAATGCTCGCACCTATGCGGATGACTTTGCGCTGAAGTTGCCTGCGGGACAAGATATTTTCTTCGAGATGCACTACACCCCAACGGGCAAAGAAGAGAAACCGGACGTGTCGCGGATGGGGATCCGTTGGGCCAAGCAGAAGCCGGAACATGTATTAGAGACCAAGGTATTCAACCGTAAAGATATTCGCCTGCGGCCCCACGACATGCACTATGAGAAGGCCAACTACTATCAGTTTCCCACGGACGTTTTGATCTATGCCCTCGCACCACATATGCATTATCGTGGTAAAGACTTCTCAATCTATAAGGCGGAAAACCCCGGCACTCCTGAAGAGCACCGGGAATTAATCATGAAGATTCCGACCTATGACTTCAATTGGCAGCGGACTTACGAATTTGTCAATCCAGTGCGGCTCAAGGCAGGTGATGCGCTCTACACGGTAACGCATTTTGACAATTCGCACTACAATCCCAACAACCCAGACCCTGAAGCACTGGTGAAGTTTGGATTACTCTCTGCCCAGGAGATGCTCAATCTTCGCGTGAAGTATGAAGTAGTGGATTTCGGGCCGGTGCAGTAGTATCCCATTTCGGATAACATCTCGTCTCAGCCTGGAACTGGTGCTACTTCATCTTGTCCCCGGCCAATTAGTGTCACAGAGGGGCTAGACCGATATCTATTCGGCTTATAACGTATACGTCTGGTGGCTTATCGACCTCGCGGTTTTGCCAGGACGACGGGAAATTGCCGTTCTATTTGTTTTGCGCCGGGAACAAAAAACATGAATCTCTCAGTTGCTGACCACTGGCCTCTTGGCGTTTTCACGAGTATTGATGCCGGATTAGGAGTCAACTTTGATGTTCTAGCCGATCTTCAGCTCACGACGATTCAGCTTCATGCACCCAAGGCCGAGCGGCGGTCACCGGAAGAGGTTGCCGAAGTGACCGAGCGTTTGCAGCGGCTTGGCATCAGGGTGACTTGCGTGTTTGCCGGGTTCGCTGGCGAAAGTTATGCAGATATTCCCACAGTCGAGCGGACCGTGGGGCTTGTCCCCGCCGAGACTCGGGAAGAACGAGTTAAGGAGTTGTTAGAAATTGCCGACTTCGCCTCTCAACTAGGAGTAAAAGCTGTGGGGCTTCACCTTGGTTTTGTGCCCCACGATCCCAAGGAAGAGACCTATCAGCAAGTAGTGCAAATGATGCGCGAGGTGTGCGACTACTGCGATAAGCAAGATCAGGCAATTCATCTTGAAACCGGCCAAGAGCCGGCCGACGTGCTGGAGGGTTTTCTAGAGACCGTCGGGCGAGAAAACTTGTTTGTCAACTTCGACCCGGCCAACATGATTCTCTATGGCTGCGGGGAACCTCTTCCTGCACTGGAACGGATCGGGCGGTTTGTGAGGAGCGTGCATTGCAAAGACGCTAAGTGGTCGGATCGTCCCGGTGAGACCTGGGGCACGGAAGTCGCTTTGGGTGAAGGAGACGTGGACTTCACCCAATTCATGCGCATACTCGAAATGATTCGGTACACAGGACCGCTTACCATCGAGCGAGAAATACCTCAAAATCCGGCCCGCCAGCTTGAGGAAATTGGTAGTGGGGTGGAGCTGCTGCGCCGAACCATGCAATCCCTGAACTTTTCAAGTTAATCACTAGATTCCCACTTGCGCGGGAAAGATGGGCACTATCAACATCATGCTGAAAGTTGGAATTGCGGGCATTGGATTCATGGGGATGATCCATTACCTGAGTTATCAGAAAATCCGCGGTGCAAAAGTTGTCGCAATTTGCGAAAAAAATCCACTGCGATTAACGGGAGACTGGCGTGGCATCCAGGGGAACTTTGGCCCGGCCGGCACGTTGATGGATCTCTCGGGCGTGGCTACCTACAGCGACGTCGATGAGATGCTCGCCAATGAGCAAATTGATGCCGTCGACATCACGCTTCCTCCCTCGCTGCACGAAGAGGTGGCCGTGAAGTCCCTCCGTGCTGGCAAGCATGTGTTCTGCGAAAAACCGATGGCACTCACTCCGGCTGCCTGCCGACGAATGTCCGCGGCTGCCGAGAAAGCGGGTCGGACGCTCCTGGTCGGTCATGTTCTGCCGTTTTTCCCAGAGTACAGTTGGGCCCTGAAAGCGGCTCGTAGTGGTCGCTATGGCAAACTGCTCGGAGGAAATTTCAAACGGGTGATTGCTGACCCCAGTTGGCTCGCTAATTTTTGGCAGGCTGATCAGGTGGGGGGGCCCATGTTGGATCTGCATGTGCATGACGCTCACTTTATTCGGTTGCTCTTTGGCATGCCTGAGGCCGTTTCGACCACCGGTCGGACGAAGAACGATCTCGCCGAGTATTGGCATTCGCATTTTGACTATGGGACTCAGGGCCCTGTGGTGCAAGCGACTTCTGGAACCATACCCCAGCAGGGCCGACAGTTTTTACATGGGTTCGAGATACATCTCGAAAAGGCAACCATGCTGTTCGAGTTTGCCGTGACTGGCGATAAGGCGGAGTATCTCTGCCCACCAACGTTATTGCGGCACAACGGGAAAGTGGACTATATCGCCTTGGCAGGCGAAGACCCCCAACACGCATTTGAAGCCGAACTCCGCGAAGTCGTTCGAAGTATTAGTTCTGGAGAAACCTCTAAAATACTCGATGCCCAACTGGCTCTGGACGCGATTGTGCTGTGCAATAAACAGGCGGAAAGTCTACGGAAACGCCGCGTAATAAAGTTATAGTTTTTCGCAGAATCGCGACTAATTACACGTTGCCAAGAGGTGTCGGCTCAATTCATAATAAAGCGACACTTAATAATTCACGAAGCACCTGAAATCGAGAGTCCCGACTGCATGTCCCCAAGTGAAAAGATTCCCTGTCAAGTTTTTCGTTTGGCCCGTGAAGCTAGCCACTATGTAGCTTCCGAGATAGCTGCGTTCATTCGCCAGCGAAGCGACGAAGCCAAGATGTGTGTATTGGGCCTGGCCACCGGCAGCACGCCAGTGAGTGTGTACAACGAACTTGTGCGACTTCACCGCGAGGAAGGACTCTCATTCAAAAACGTCATCACGTTCAATCTTGACGAGTACTTTCCAATGCAGCCCAATGAACTGCAGAGTTATGTGCGGTTCATGAATGAACATCTTTTCGATCATATCGACATCGAGCGAGGCAATATCCATATTCCCGATGGAACCCTTGCGGAAGAGGATGTTCCCGAATTTTGTCAGCGGTATGAAGAGCAGATCGCCGAGGTGGGTGGGATCGATATCCAACTCTTGGGCATTGGCCGCACGGGTCATATAGGTTTCAACGAGCCAGGTTCGGGCCGCAATAGTCGCACGCGCATGATCACGCTTGATCGGGTTACTCGTGGGGATGCTGCGAGCGATTTTTTTGGCGAAGAGTATGTCCCCCGGCGAGCGATTACTATGGGAGTCGGGACCATTGCCGGGGCCGCACAAATCTATCTGCTTGCTTTTGGTGAAGGGAAAGCCCAGGTTGTTGCCCAGTCGGTTGAGGGACCCATCACACCGAACATCCCGGCGACCTATTTGCAGGAACACCCGAATACCCGTTTCGTGCTAGATGAAGCCGCAGCAGAGAATTTAGCCCGACTTCGCTGTCCTTGGGTCTTGGGTGACGTCGAGTGGGATGATGCGACGATTCGGAAGGCCGTTATCTGGCTGGCAACTCAACTCGATAAGCCGATCCTCAAGCTCACGGAAGAAGACTACAACGAGGAGAGCTTACAGGAGTTGCTTGCAACGGTGGGGTCGGCCTATGAAATCAACTTGCGAGTATTTCGGCACTTACAATCGACGATCACCGGCTGGCCTGCTGGAAAGCCCGAGCACGCCAAACAACCCGGCGACCGTCGGCAAACCTATGATGACGTGTTCCCCAAGCGGGTTTTGATTTTTTCGCCTCATCCAGACGACGATGTTATTTCGATGGGAGGAACTCTGATCCGATTGGCAGATCAGGGACACGAAGTCCACGTCGCTTATCAAACCTCCGGTAACATAGCCGTGTTCGACGATGACGCAATTCGCTTTGCTGAGTTTGCCGCAGAGTTTAACCGACATTTCAACATCGATCACGAGCGCGTGGACAGCTTGGAATCTCACGTCGAGCAGTTTCTGAAGCACAAAACTGCTGGACAGGTCGACAGTCCCGAGGTGCAGTCGATCAAAGGAATGATTCGCCGCGGCGAGGCACGAGCCGCTACTCGTTACTCAGGTGTACCGTCAGAAAAGTTGCACTTTCTGGACATGCCCTTTTATGAGACCGGTCGGGTCCGCAAGAAACCACTCAGCGAAGAAGACATAGCCATCACAGTTGACCTGCTCGAAAAGATCAAGCCTCACCAGATCTACGCGGCGGGGGACCTCTCCGACCCGCACGGGACACACCGCACCTGCTTGAGCGCGGTTTTCCAGGCGTGCAATCGAGTGAAAGAACAAGATTGGTACCATAAGTGCGTCGTTTGGCTCTATCGCGGGGCATGGCAGGAATGGAGCCCGCACCAAATTGAGATGGCCGTACCCTTGAGTCCTCGTGAATTAATGCGCAAGCGGATTGCAATCTTTAAGCACCAATCGCAAAAGGATAAAGCCCTGTTCCCAGGTTCCGACCCGCGCGAATTCTGGCAACGGGCGGAAGACCGCAACCGCGCGACTTCCGAATTTTATGACGCCCTGGGACTGGCCGAGTACGAGGCGATCGAAGGCTTTGTTCGCTGGAATGGGGACGCTGAGGGGATTCTGTGATCGCCAAGTTATCTGGCACGCGAACTCTCCCCCTGCCCTCGACAGTTGTCCAAGTCGTCTACATTCACTTCAGGCGTCTGACCCAACATCAGTGATCGCATCACCACAGCGGTCCCCGTCGAAAGCTGGATGCCGGCTCGGAAGTGGCCGGCGGCGATCCAGGCGTTTTCTAGCTGGGGCAGTTTTCCCAGGAAAGGCTGCCCATCAGGGGTAGCCGGCCGCAGGCCAGCCCAGTGGTGTTTCAGTTGAAAATCACGTAGGGCTGGGAATAGATCGTGAGCGAATTTAAGCAAATCTCGTTTCGCTTCAGCAGTCGTTTGTTGATTGAAACCGACTTCTTCTTGTGTTGCTCCCACGAGAATACTGCCATCGGTTCGAGGCATCAAATAGGATTGCCCGACATTAATGATCCCTTTGAGCAACCCAGAAGGACCTTCGAGTAGTAAGACTTGTCCGCGAACGGGCCGTAGGGGGATTTCCAGATCTAGACTTTCGGCGATTTGCCCTGTCCAGCAACCTGCGGTCAAGCAGAATTGGTCTGCAGTAATCAGTTTGCTGTCAGAAAGGGCTGCCTGGAGGCGGTTTCCCGACTTTTCAAACCCCAGCACCTGGCAGTTAGGTTCTAGGTGTACCCCAGATTTCAGGCAGGCTGCTTCGAGTGCTTTGAGGTGCCGCGGTGCACGGAGTTGTGCCTCGGCAGGCAAAAGAACTCCCCCATGCGTGGTAGACAATAGAGGTTCGACGTCTGAGAGTGCTTTTTGGTCAATTCGGTGGTATTCTATACCCCATTCATCCCAGAGCTTGCATTTTTCGACGAGTTGCTCTTCGGGGCCATTTACATCTGCGGGCAGATACAGGGCACCTGTCTTCCTATAGCCGGTATCGATGCCGGTGAATTCACGTAATTTATCGTGCCATTCGCCATGTAGACGCTCACTTAACCCTGCAAGTTGGTCGAGGGATGAGAAGCGTGGCCAGATTGCTTCTGGAGGTCCTGGAGGAAGCATCCCCGCAGCGGCCCAAGAGGCCTCACGACC
Organism: Bythopirellula polymerisocia; assembly: GCF_007860015.1. Classification (GTDB taxonomy): domain Bacteria; phylum Planctomycetota; class Planctomycetia; order Pirellulales; family Lacipirellulaceae; genus Bythopirellula; species Bythopirellula polymerisocia. Next base: position 161,366 of record NZ_SJPS01000003.1, on the reverse strand, counting down.
GAAATCTCGCCTATCGGTAAGGCATACTCGGACGCCTTGCTGCGTGAGTTCCCAGGCCAGTGATAGACCGATGATCCCGCCACCAACAATTAGAACATCGAATTTTTCGGAAGTTTTCTGCATTCTTAACAGGTGTTTCGGGATTCACTGCGAATTAGAATGCTTGGGAATTCAGACATTACTGGAGTCTTACGCATCGGACTTGCCTTCAGTTAGGAGGCGACGAAGCAATACGGGATCTACCTTGGATCGGAACCGAATCTTTCCATTAATTTCAACGACAGGAACGCATGTGTCGAATTTGTTGCGAAGGCCCTCGTTGGAATCAATGTCTACAAGAGTTGGCTCCAATCCATGTTGATGTAACACATTGAGTGCATCATCGCACAAGTGGCAACCTGTTCGCGTGTAAAGAATTACGTCCATTCTCGCGGCATATGTTTCTGGGCTCTAGTTGGAGCGCTTAATGACAAGGTCGCGAATGTGCGAATTTCCATTGCACAACTCCTCCATCCATCCCTTCTGGTCTTCGTGAGGGCCCACTGTCAAGCCCTGGGAAACCCCCTAAAAGAGGGGGTGTTGTCCAATTGCTAAGTCTAATCAGAATAACACTTTACAGCAATTTCGTGGAAGCGAAGTGGCCGGGTGAGTAGGATGGAATAAGCTTCCAGTGGGTCCTTAAACACTTATCTGGGGCCATTGAGAGCTGTCATCCCCCAAGCAGTTCTCATTATTTCTTGTACGCTTCGACTCTCGACTTGAAGGTCAGCTGCCAAATCCTCCCCTTATTGGTATCGGATGCGACGATGAATACTCGACGTCAATTTCCTCTCCGAAATAACGGCTACCAAGCAAAGAAATCGATTGTACCCTCTGTGGTTCGGCTATCACAGCGCGGGCGTCGGCTGAAACTAGGCAGTCGCGACACAAAAGATGCGTTTTCGCCACCTGAGGATTGGCATGAACCAACTGAGGGCAGCGAACAGTACAGAATTATCGTACAAGACCCAGGGCCAGGCTACCAGCATATCTTGACTCCCGATCAAGTGCGAAACAGGTTGGCGGAGCTTCCTCCGTCGTTTCTCCGCGCTCTGGAATTCGTTCAATTCAGCCGAATGACTCGCAAGAAGCAGAGTTTCCCCTGCTACGGCATGCAATGGGGTGCCACTCTTTATCTCTATCCGCTGGAAGAATCCCGTGAAGAGTTGTTTTTTTCCCCACCTCGCCCCGAAGTGGTGAATGAAGCAAAGATGTACGGTGGTCGCTGGGATCGTCCTGATGACTTTACATGGCGGCTGAGTTGGAGCGAAAAGGCTATTCAGGATTACTACCTGAACAATATCCTTATACACGAACTAGGCCACCTACTCGACAATCGGAACTCTAACTACACCGATCGCGAAAGGTACGCTGAGTGGTTTGCCATACAGTACGGCTATCTTGCCAGCGGGGGACGCAGCGCTCGACGGAAAGCGGTGCGTCGTCGCCATCACGGATCCTAGACTGGTCCGAAACTTATTTAGAATTCAGTCCGACTCGCAATTGGGCACGAGATTGGGAGATCTGTCGATCGCGGATGGCAAGTGCCTCTTCTCCGCCTACTTTCCGCGTGAGTGCCTCAGCGAGTTGCTCTGAAGCGGAGACGGTATCGACGGCACTAGCCTTTAGCGACCGGTTGGTGAGCACCGAGACCACGTTGTCTACCACCTGTACAAACCCGCCATCTACGTAGTATCGGTCGGATTCACTGCCCGTTCTTAATCTCAGCTCCCCATAGCCCAGTCGGCCAATCATCGGGCTATGGCCTCTGCCGACACCCAACTCCCCGTCGAATAACGGAATCGCTATGAAATCGGCGGTTGCATCCAGCACCGTCTCTTCAGGCGTGACCACGATGCAGCGGAGTTGGGAGGTGGGGGATGCTTCGGACATGCTAGAACCTTGTTAAATAACCAATGACGAATGAACTAAGACCAAGTAATGTCTCATGGTCGGTTTCGTCATTCACTACTTCTTCTCGCTTTTCTTCCACTGTTCTTCGGCTTGCTCAATGACGCCTACATACATAAAGGCGTTCTCGGGGAGGTGGTCCCACTTGCCATCGCATATCTCTTCGAAACTGCGAATTGTTTCCGACAGCGGTGTGATCTCACCCGGCTTGCCAGTGAAGACTTCAGCCACAAGGAACGGTTGGGAAAGGAACCGCTCGATTCGGCGGGCTCGATGCACGATCATCTTGTCTTCTTCGGAAAGCTCGTCGACACCAAGAATCGCGATGATGTCCTGCAATTCGCGGTAACGTTGCAACGTGTTCTGAACACGGCGGGCACAGTTGTAATGACGGTCGCCAACATACTGCGGATCGAGAATTCGGCTTGCCGAGGCAAGCGGATCGACCGCCGGGTAGATACCTTTTTCCGAAATCGAACGTTCGAGATACAAGAACGCATCCAACTGGCCGAAGGCGGTGGCAGGGGCAGGATCGGTGGGATCGTCCGCAGGCACGTAGACGGCTTGCACCGAGGTGATGGCCCCGTTGCTGGTTGATGCGATTCTTTCCTGGAGGGCCCCCATTTCGCTGGCCAACGTAGGCTGGTAACCCACCGCAGACGGCATACGTCCCAACAGGGCGGATACTTCGCTACCCGCTTGCGAAAAGCGGAAGATGTTATCGACGAACAAGAGCGTGTCCGCACCCGTCTTGTCACGGAAATACTCGGCCATCGTCAAAGCGGACAACGCCACGCGAAGTCGGGCACCTGGCGGTTCATTCATCTGACCGAACACCATGCAGGTCTGATCGATAACACTGCGGCCCGTGTCGCCAATCTTGGCTTCTTGCATTTCCAGCCAGAGGTCCGTTCCTTCGCGGGTCCGCTCCCCTACCCCGGCAAACACGGAGTAACCACCGTGTGCCGATGCTATACGGGCGATCAACTCGGTCAGAATGACCGTCTTGCCCAGACCGGCACCGCCGAACAACCCTGCCTTACCACCGCGAACAAACGGGGTGAGCAGATCGATCACCTTAATGCCGGTTTCAAACAATTCGGTTTTGGTCGAGAGGGCATCGAGCTTGGGCGCTTCACGATGTATCGGCCAGCGCTCCTCAGCATCTACAGGTCCGCGGCCATCGACTGCCTCGCCAAGCACATTGAAGACTCGGCCGAGGGTGGCCGTACCGACTGGGACCGTTACAGGCCCACCCGTGTCCATGCAATCCTGGCCCCGGATCAATCCGTCAGTGCTGCCCAAGGCGACACAACGGACTCGACCGCCGCCGAGTTGTTGCTGGACTTCGCCGGTGAGATTCAGCTTCACCCCTTTGTGCTCAGAAACAACCTTCACGGCATTGTAAATTGCCGGCAGATTCTCTTCGTCGAATTCCACATCAAAAGTGGAGCCAATCACTTGGGTGATATGGCCAATGTTTGTTGCGGTTGCTGTCATAAAACTTTCGCTTCTCCCGGCGACGTGTTAAGTCGCGGCTCGATAAAAATGCTAACTGTGAAAACTATTTGAGGGCTTCGACGCCGCCGATCAGGTCCATCAATTCCGAAGTAATCCGACCTTGGCGGGCACGGTTGTATTGCATGCTCAGGGTCTTAATCAAATCTCCGGCGTTCTCGGTAGCACCCTTCATGGCTACCATGCGGGCAATTTGCTCGCTCACCGCCGAATCGAGAAAACATTTGAACAGCTTCACTTTGAAGCTGGTTGGTACAACTTCCTCCAAAATGCTCTCCGGCGAAGGGAGAAAGTCGTACTGAGGACCACTCGTAGCTGCTAACTCCGCTTCAGGTGCCGAGTCACCCAGCGATCCGAGCGGCAATAGAGTCTCGACGGACACATTTTGCCGAGAAACACTTTCATATTTCATGTATACGACGTCGAGTCGATCAATCGCCCCAACCGTGTACTCATCCAGATAACGGTTGGCAATCAACTCCACTTCAGTGAAAGACGGCCTATCTTCAAAGTGGGTGTAAGTCTGATCCGCGACATGGCCGCGAAACTTGAAGCCACCGATGCCTCGCTTGCCGGAAATCTCTAAACGACACTCTGGAACTTCCTCCTTCAACTGCTTCCAACGATCCAGAGCGGCACGAATCAGATTGCCATTGAAGCCACCACAGAGACCACGATTGGCCGTAAGCACAAGCAACACTGCTCGATCAGTCTTCTCGCGTTGTTCCAACAGCGGATGACTTACTTGCAAGCCTGTCTTGGCAAGATCAGAGACCAACTGAGTGATGCGATCAGTGTACGCAGTGGCCGCCGCCGCTCGATCCATAGCTTTCTTGAATCGTGCCGTGGCGATCAGTTCCATGGTCCTCGTTATCTTGCGGATATTGCGGACTGACTTGCGGCGTTGATCGAGTTCTCTGGGATTGGCCATTGATAGTGGCTAGTGGCTAGTGGTTGGTGGTTGGTGGCTAGTTGTTAGTAAGGCGAGCCGGATGCGTTAGTTACTGGTCTGGTTCTACGCCAAAACGGCTTCTTGTTTCTTTTCGCCTGTGCCTTGGAACTGGGTGCTGAATTCTTCAATGGCGGACTTGATCTTTTCGGTCAGGTCGTCGTCCAGGTCTTTCTTGCTGGCAAGTTCGTCGCGAATTTCAGATTTCTGGTCGGACATGAAAGTGAGGAATTTCTGTTCCCACTCTTGCACACGTTCGACGGCGACTTTGTCTAGAAATCCACGTGTGCCCGCAAAGATCACGAGCACTTGGTCCACGACATTGAGCGGTTTGTACTGCCCCTGCTTGAGGAGTTCGACCATGCGATAACCACGATCCAGGCGGGCTTGGGTAGCGGGGTCGAGCTCGGTTCCCAACTGGGCAAAGGCCTCAAGCTCGCGGAAGGCTGCCAAGTCGAGACGCAAACCACCGGCTACCTTCTTCATCGCTTTAATCTGAGCCGCACCACCCACACGTGACACTGATATACCCGCATTCATCGCAGGCTTCACCCCCGAGAAGAATAAATCCGGTTGCAGATAGATCTGCCCGTCAGTAATCGAAATCACGTTCGTGGGGATGTAAGCGGATACTTCTCCTTCGAGAGTCTCGATGATCGGCAGCGACGTGATCGAGCCGCCTCCGAGTTCATCGGAAAGTTTGGACGACCGTTCCAACAATCGGCTGTGACAGTAGAACACGTCACCCGGGAAAGCTTCGCGGCCTGGAGGACGACGCATAAGGAGCGACAGTTCTCGGTAGGCGACGGCTTGCTTGCTTAGATCGTCATAGACGACCAAGGCATGGCCCCCTTTGTACATGTAATATTCGGCCATGGCCGTCCCCGAGTACGGGGCGACATATTGGAGCGGGGCAGGTGTACTCGCGCCGGAAACGATAATCGTGGTGTAATCCATGGCACCAGAATCACGGAGCTTCTCGATCACACCGGCGACGGTGGACTCCTTCTGACCGATGGCCACATAAAAGCATTTCACGCCGGAATCGCGTTGGTTGATAATGGCGTCGATGGCGATGGCTGTCTTGCCTGTCTTGCGGTCGCCAATGATCAGTTCGCGTTGGCCACGGCCAATGGGGGTCATAGCGTCGACGGCCTTGATGCCAGTTTGCAGCGGTTCGCACACAGGTTGACGCTGGGAAACACCGGTGGCAATGACTTCCACTTCGCGGCGCTCGTTGGTGACGATCGGGCCCTTCCCGTCGAGAGGGTTGCCAAGGGGATCGACCACGCGGCCCAGGAGTTCGTCACCTACGGGCACGCTCAAGAGCTTGCCTGTGCTGCGAACTTCTTCACCCTCGTTGATATGCAGGTAATCACCCAGGATGATCACACCGACTGAGTTTTCTTCGAGGTTGAACGCCTGGCCAGTCACGCCACTCTCGAATTGCACCATTTCTCCTGCCATCACATCGGAGAGGCCGTAGACCTGGGCAATGCCGTCGCCCACTTCCAGCACACGACCCACGTCGCGGACATCAATCTGAGATGAATAGTTCTCGATTTCTTTTTGGATGACAGAAGCGATTTCGTCGCTGTTGAACTTCATAGAAGCTCTCCCGGGAATCTAAATGTTTGGTTTCTTATTAATTTGATAATTTGTTATATGCGCTGGTGTCGCTGGATCGATTCGACGGCACTAGCAATCATCAACTGCCGGGTTCGCTCCAGGCTTGTGCGAGTTGAAGCATCAAAAACTCGATCCCCAACGCGAGCCACAAAACCAGCTATCAAGTCGGCGTTGATCTTCACCTGGACGATCGGGTGGGTGTCAAATACCTGTGCTAAAGTGGCAATGATTTCCTGCTCAAGCGTCTGGTCGACTTCTTGGGCCAATTCCAAGTGAACAGTCACTTGATTGCAACGTTCTTTCCAAAGTTCGCCGGCGGAACGAACTACCTGACGAAGCATTCCTAATCGGTTGTGCTTCGTCAGCACATAGAGGAAGCTCAGCGCTGACTGCGAGAGGCTTTTTCCGAAAACCCGTTCGAGGATCCCTTGCTTGTGCTCTTGCGAAACAAGAGCCGAATCAAAGACTTTTTCTAGATCAGAGTGCTTTACCAGTACTTCGGACACCACTGCCTGGAGCTCGTCCATCAAACCTTGCTGGGCATCGTGATCCCCAGCGGCGTTCAGGGCGGCTTTGGCATACACACGCGAGAGCATCTCGGCGCCTACGTCGAGGACCGTCTCGTTTGTGCTTTCGGGACTGAAAAAACTCTCTGCCATGGAAATCAGTTCTTACTGGGGCTCATGGACGATAACCTACCCAACGCGTCGCGGACCAATTGCGATTGTTGCTCCGGCGATATGTTGACTCGTACCACTTGTCCCGCCAATTCAACGGCCAGGTTGGCACTTGTCTCAGCCAGGGTCTTCTTGGCGGCATCCGTTGCACGCTCCACATCACGAAGGGCTCGATCGCGTTCCTGATCTGCTGCCTGCTTGGCCTCCGCGACGATCTGATTCTTGGTGTGCTCGGCGTCACGTCGGGCTTCCTCCAGCAGGGCACGCACTTCGTCGGCAGCACTAGCCAATTTTGCTTCGTGCTCCAGCAGCAGCTTTTTGGCTTGCTCATGCTTGACGGCCGCCTCGGCAATGTTGCCTTCGATACGTTTTTCACGCTCCACGAGGGCTGCCGAAATCGCTGGCCAGGCAAACTTGCTCAGAACCAAGAACAACACCACGAACACAACAACGGTCCAGATCGCCAGATCGGGATCGACACTCAAGGGATTGGGGTCTCCCCCTTCGTGACCCTCACCATGCTCCGCAGCAGCGGAGCCGTGACTCTCACTGGCGGCTTCGGCGGTCGGAGAACCGACAAGCCAGCCACTCAGCGCAAAGACCAATAGCAAACAAGAACTAAATTGTCGAAAGCTCATGCGCAGCACCCTATCGCAATAGCATTTGCAGGTTTTAAGAAAAATACCTTTTTGCAATATGCAACTAGTTAAAGAGCATACATACGATCAAGGCAAAGAACGTAGCACCTTCGATCAACGCTGCGGAAATAATCATGGCCGTCTGGATGTTACCAGCAGCCTCCGGTTGCCGAGACATGCCTTCGACCGCTTGGCCACCAATTCTGCCGATACCCAAGGCGGCACCAATAATCACCAGACCTGCACCAAAGGCAGCTCCCAAGTTAAGGCTAATCCCGCCACCAGCAGCGGCAGCATCTCCAGCTCCCTGTGCCATAGCTGGACCAGCAACGGCCAACGCAGCCCAACAAAACGATAGCAATTTGACCAATTTCATCACTTTAAAAATCTCCTACAACAAAACGAGACCTGAAAAAAACTATACAAAATCGAACCTACTCAAAGGGTTTATCAGTGCGGATGTACTGCTGCTCCAATGAATAGGGCCGACAAGAAGGTAAAAATATAGGCCTGCAAAAAGGCCACGAACAATTCAAGTAAACTGAGTGCGGTGGCACCCAGCACACTGGCTGCGGTGACACTTCCCCAAATGGCTTGACCTGCCACTGCGCTAGCTCCAATGAACGCCAACAACACGGCCAGCACCACGTGACCTGCCATCATATTGGCCAAGAGACGCACGGCCAACACGCAATGTTTGATGAACAAGCCAAGGATTTCAATCACGAAAATGAGCGGGATCAGCATTATGGCAATCGGCTTCGGCAAATCCATGTGGGGCACTTGAGCCTTCCAGAATCCCACGACACCAAGCTTTTTCATTCCCGAACCGATAACCACTATAAACGTCGTTAGTGCCAAGGCCGCGGTGACGGCGAGTGCCCCGGTTGGTGAACCCATCCAGGGAATCATACCCATCAGGTTGCAACCCAGCACAAACAGGAACATAGTCCACAGAAAAGGCACAAACTTGTCGGCATCGTGATAACCGATACAAGGCCGGGCGATGTGATCGCGGATATAGAGCAAGAATACTTCGAGCAGGTTCCAGAGCCGGCCCTTGGCCTGCGATCCCCCTTTAAGCCGTCCCGCCAGGAAGACGAATAGCAACACGATGATCGCGGCAATGATCACCTCAAGCACCATGAACCTGGTCAGCTTGAATTCGAGCGGTTGAATTGTTTTATCGATCAGCTCATTGCCAGTGTGCATCTCGATCAGCGGCTTATCCAGCAGAAAAGGCTGGGGCAACTCGACGTGGCCATGCGAGCCGGGCGGAGTCAACGCCTGGGGCAAGTGAAAGCTCGTCGAATCTTCGACGTGCTTAAAGAGTTCTTTGGGGTCGAGTGGATTGGCCATAGCTGGAAATGCGGGGTCAGTGCGAGGCGGGCTTGGAGGGAAGGGAATCGATCATTTGGACCGAGAGAAATGTCTCCGCAGCCAGCGACACCAAATAACTTGCGATCAAGAAACCCACAAACGAGTTATGATTCGCCTGATTTTTATTGAGGGCCAGCCACAGACAGACCATCAGCGGCGGTACCAAGCGGCAACCCATGGCCAGCAGCATCCCGGCCAAGTTTTGACCGGCTAAGCTGAATTGATATGAAATCACAAGAGCAGCCAAACCTGCCGCGAAGCAAATTGAGGCTGCCGTCAGAAGTGAGAGCCAAGCCGTATTGCCAATCCAAAAGGCAATTGGAAGCGAGCAGCCAACGAAGATCGCCATGACCACGAGCAAGAACAACGCGCAGGACAGCAAGCTGCTTGGTGCGCCGCTTGTGGACCAGCCTGACGATAATGAAGTCACAGTTTGTCCTTCTCGGATAACTTGGCAGTTGTACTGGCAGGACTTTCCCTCAGCCGACTTCGGCCAACACGTTTCTTGCCCTGCCCTATCTTGGCAATTGCCAGCAACTGCTTGAAGGCAATCAGACTTCCTGCGGCAAAACCAAGTATCATAAATAAACCCTTGCTTCCCAGCTTGTTATCAAGCCAATAACCCGCCAGGCCTGGAAGCACCATCTCAAGGGAGATGGTCATTATTCGCGACGCCCATTCGGCAGCCTTTGCCGAAGCCGAGCGATTATCGTCGTTCGCTTGGTCATCTGGCCTGTCGCCAACTGGGTCATCAATATCTGCCCCATTTGACGGCTCCCAGGACATTACGATCTCATCTTGCTGAAGCTGATTCCCGTGGTGAGACGCCGCTGAGAACGCAATTCTACGATAGTAGAACCGCGTATTATTTCTCGTCTGGCCTAATCTAATAGGGAGCAAGTAGAGCGCGAAGGGGAATTCGTGCAATTTTTCACAAAGTCTGGTAATTCGTCACAACCTTTTTCCTCACAAAGAGATAGAGGTGGCATCTCATCACGAAGAATGGGGGTTCATATCGGCAAGTGTGGACCGCTCAAAGCCAGTCGGCAGTCTCGAGAAGAAACCCCTCGTAACCTATGCAGGGGCAATAACTTACAGCCAGCAGGAGATGCCAAATATTTGCGTTTTTCCGAATTTGTAATTAGGATGAAGATGAGAGGATTTATGGTGCCTTGAATAATAGACGGCCCCATTTTTCTTTTTAGGTACCTGGTCAGGGAATGCCAGTTGCCATAGATCCGCATGGGCTGCGACCGAGGCTCCAATATCATAACGGGGTGTTCGAAGGTCGAGTTCCGATCGGCAGAACCCCACACGGACGTTGCACCCGACTTGTTTGGTATTCATTCTGTGGGAATGGCCGAGCGAACTCAAATCTTTGCCCTGAGGGCTTCTTGAGCCTATGACCGCCGCATCACTCCGCTCGCACACCGCGAAAGATCTCGCCCAAATAGCCCGCCAGCAAGGGGTGCCAGGCTGGCATTCCATGCGAAAGGCTGATCTCATCAAGGCCCTCATTCATGTTGCCCAAAAGAAGACTTCCACTAGGCAGCAGCAGAATGGAAACGGTCACTCAGGCAGTTCAACTACTCGAATTTCCGAAACTCCTCCCCAAGTCAGGCAGGATATTCAAGCCGCGCAGCAGAAGCTGGCTTTGCTGAAAAACTTGGCTCTTAAGGATTCTGGCACCGAGAACTCGGATTCGGACCGAGATCAACTAATAGTGATGGTCCGCGATCCCTACTGGCTACACGCGAATTGGAGTTTATCGCAACGCAGCATTGATCGCGCCCAGGCTGCCTTGGGACAGCGATGGCACCATTGTCAGCCTACCTTGCGTGTGTTTCGCATTATGGAGGCAGGTTCGTCAGTGCTAGTTCGGGACATCACGATCCACGGCGGGGTATCAAACTGGTACGTTGACGTGGCCGAGCCCCCCAGCCAATTTCGCATGGAGATCGGCTACCTGGCCGAGGATGGAACCTTTTACGCCCTTGCCCGCAGCAATTCCGTCCAGACCCCTTCTGCCGATGCAAATGAGACAGTCGATGAAAATTGGTCGGACGTGGCAGAAAATGCAGATCGCATTTTCGCTATGAGTGGAGGATATTCTCAGCAAGGGACCAGTCGCGAATTGCAGGAACTCCTTGAAACACGCCTGCACCGCCCGATGGGATCGCCTATGAACACACGCTTCGGGCACGGCGCGGCGCTCGATTCGGTCTCTGCTTTGGAACTAGCGGTCGATGCAGACGTGACGATTTACGGAGTCACCTCCCGTTCCGCGCACGTTACCCTCAAGGGTGTGCCGATCAACGTACGCCCCGATGGCACATTCTCCGCCAAGCTGAAGCTTGCCGAGCAACGGCAGGTCATACCCATCGTCGCCAGCGCATGTGACGGCGTGGAGCAGCGAACCGTCATTCTTGCCCTGGATCGCAATACTAAGGTGATGGAACCCCTCTTCCGGGACATCAGCAAGCCAAGTTAGTCGCACACCCTCATCGCATTAGCCACAACCTGCCCGTCAGGTGGAGCTCGACAGAGGAAATCGCGCCTCCCGTTTTCTCCATGGCAGATGGTGCTTAGAGTGTTTGGCAGGTGATCGCACAACGGTTACAATGCCTCCAGCAGCATTTTAGGGCAAGACTCTTAACCCTCTCCAATCATGGAAGAAACTCCGATGCCACTCACGGGGCCACTGCTTGAGAAACCAGTAGTTTTGACGCAGCTCTTACAGCGTGGACTGCAGTTGAACTCAAACGAACTGGCGCTGGTGTCAGCTGACTTCAGTTGGACCTGGTACGAACTCGACCTGGTGAGTTCACGCTTGGCGGCAAATCTTCTCGGTTTGGGTCTGAGACCGGGAGACCGAGCGGCGTCGCTTATGCCGAACCGCACCTCGCTCATTATTTTCTATCTGGCCTGTATTAAAGCTGGACTTGTTGCCACTCCGCTCAACTATCGTTATCAGGCCCCTGAAATCGACCACGCATTGGAGGTCAGCGAAGCGGCAATTCTTCTCGCACACGTCGAACGCGATGCCGACCTCGACAAGAGCAAGTTGGTTGCCAAACTGCCACTTGGGCGAATCACGTACGGGGCAACTGGCATGCGTAGTCCAAGTTTCGACGAACTATTGCAACTTGAACCGAAGTCTCTTGCCCTGCCCGAGCCCTCGCTGGATACGCCTATATTTATCTTTTTTACGTCCGGAAGCACTGGCAAACCGAAAGGTGTCACGCACACTCATGAGACTTTTGGCTGGATGTTGGCCAGCGCAATTGTCAGTTTCGAAATCACTCCAGACGATGTATTCCTGCCCGGTTCATCAATATCGCATATTGCTGCTTCGCTAATGGCTTTGGCAGGATTGGCAGCAGGCATCCGAGTCGAAATCGCGCGTACCTTTGATGGAGATGAAGTACTTCCACTCCTCGACCGAACGAAACCCACGATGCTGTGCATGTTGCCGGCTGCCTTGTTCAACGTGGTTCGTGACCATGGGGCAACTCGTCACCATTTTCGTGCTCTAAGAGCCTGTTTCGCAGGGGGGGACAAAGTATCGGCAGAATTGGAACGAGAGTTTGTCGAGTTGGTAGGCATTGAAATCGATGAACTTTATGGAATGTCGGAAATAGGTTTGGCAACTATCAATCCTCCTTCCGGAAAGAATAAAGTCGGCTCAATCGGCAAGCTCGCGCCGGGCTATCAAGCTTCCGTTCGAGATGTCCAAGGCCGAGAAGTGCCCGTCGGCAGCGAAGGGAAGTTGTGGATTAAGTCGCCAATCAACACGATCGGATATTGGAAAAGACCGGAAGCTACTGCCGAAACCATTGTCGACGGCTGGCTCGATACGGGGGACATTGTCCGCGCGGATGAAGACGGCTATCTCTGGTTTGCCGGTCGCAAGAAGCAGATCATTGTGCATGACGGCTCGAACATCTGTCCTCAGGAAGTGGAAGAATCGCTCGTTGAGCACCCAGCTGTGGCTGAGGCTGGAGTCGTAGGAATACACGATGTGGTACATGGCGAAAACGTCCGCGCGTATATCACTCTGGTGCCTGGGGCAGATCGTCCCACCATTGCCGAATTGATCAAGTTTTCTCGAGAGCGTGTGGGATACAAGGCACCCGAGGAAATTGTTGTCCTCGACGAAATGCCGCTCAACGCAACTGGCAAGACCGACCGGGTGGCACTCAAACGCCTCGCGGAGTCGGGTCATGTACTAGCAAGCCAGTGAGCATGAGCAAGAATAGCGTGGAATGGGGAAAACTCTTTGCCGGCATCCTGCTTGTGGTGTTGGTCATTGCGCTGGGCGTTCATTACAGCGGGCAACTCCACGGTCACATTCTCGACGTTGAGCATTGGATCGCAGGGTTGGGCGTCTGGGGGCCGGTGGCGTATCTGGGTCTACTCATTGTATTGACGAGTGTCTTCTTTCCAGACTCTGTGCTAGGAGCTGTTGCAGGGGCATTATTTGGCCCGTGGCTCGGAACGGCTGTTGTTCTCTTGGGAGCGGTCATCGTACAGTGCATCGCCTTCGGGCTTTCGCACCATTTCTTCAAGCACCGGGTGCAACAAGCAATTGAGCGGCGACCAAAGCTCTCAACCATCCAGCGAGCAGCGAATCACAGAGGTTTCCGGTTGCAATTTCTCTTGCGACTCTTGCCGCTCAATCCCGTAATGGTCAGCTACGTCATCGGAACCACCACAACCCGTTTTCCTGTTTTTCTAGCTGCATTATTTGGTCTGATACCAGGATTGTTTGTCCAGGTCTACACGGGGTACGCCGCGAAACACATGATCAAGGCGGCAGGCCAACCGGGCGGACACTCGACGATGCACTTGGTATTAGTTGGTGCGGGACTCGTTGTCTGCTTAGTGCTGTTGGTTGTCGTGGTTCGCATGGCACAGAAGGCAGTTGCCGAGGCTGAATAGTAGCTCAGTGGGGCCAGCCTTATTCAACTAACTCAGGCTCAACCATTGGCAACAATTCAGACGCTGGTGGCATCACCACCGTATTCGGCAAGGCACGGCAGCGGATTTGCCAGCCGCCGTCGCACTGGCAAAAATAACGAAATCGCCGCATAATACAGGCATGGAGGATATTGAATATGCCTAGAGATGAATCTATTGATATCATTGGCTCAACGAATCACAGTTGGTGGACCTCAATCACCGTATAGTGGCTCGGCTAAAGTTTTTGCGTCAGATGCGCGCCCATGCCGATATGTTGGAGTTCAGTATTGGCGAGCGAGTGGAGTTTGACTCTGGTGGTGGCGGATTGAAGGCTGGTGTACTGACCAAATATAACCGCAAGACAGTCACGGTCATCACGGATTCAGGAGAGCAATGGAACATCGCTCCTTGCTATTTAAGGTCAGTTGCGGAGTCCCGTACGAGTCAGCCGATTGAACCGCAAATGCTGGAGCACCATAAGAAGTGAGTCAAAGCTTTCCCATATCTGTTGCTGATGCGCAGCAAGGATTGCTCGAGTATTTGGGCGAGCTTTCCGGTTGTGTTGTCGCCTATTCAGGAGGGGTCGATAGTGCGGTGGTTGCCAAAGCAGCCCAACTAGCATTAGGCGAGCGTGCTTTGGCTGTGACCGGTGTCAGTGCAAGTTTGGCGGCGGGGGAACTCGATACTGCTCAGCGGATCGCGGCCTCAATTGGCATTCGTCATGAGACACTCCATACGGACGAGCTGGCCGATGTTGGTTATCTGAAGAACGAGCCGACGCGATGTTGGCATTGCAAGAATGAGTTGTATAGCCAAATCCGCCGATTGGCAGTTCAGCGTGGCTTTGCCGCAATTGCTAACGGTACGAATATCGATGATCTGGGCGACTTCCGCCCGGGATTGCAGGCTGCCGAAGAGCATGGTGTTGTGAGCCCGCTGGTTGCTTGCGGAGTTAACAAGCAAAAGGTCCGAGAACTGGCCCAGGCATGGGGGCTGGAAGTGTGGGACAAGCCAGCCTCGCCGTGTCTCTCTAGTCGAGTAGTTTACGGACTGGATATCACGCCGGAACGGCTAGCGCGGATCGACGCCGCTGAGGCGTTTCTCCGGGAACTTGGATTTAGCTCGGTGCGAGTGCGTTGCCATCAGGATGAACTGGCCCGCTTGGAGGTGGACGCTAATGAGGTAGCAAGATTGGCAGAACCTCACCAGCGCACCGCGATAGCAAACCGCCTGCGGGAAATAGGTTTTCGCTATGTGACCGTCGACCTGGAGGGCTTTCGTTCGGGGAGTTTTACTCAGTTGGTCTCAGTGGACCAGCTCACACTGTCTTGCTCAAAAGATTAGAAGAACACTACATACAAAGCAATTGTTAACACGACGACCACAACCCCCCAAAACTTTGCCACGCCCGATTCTTCCAGATTCATCGATTCGTTCACGGGTAGTTCGACCGGTTCCGGCAGCGGATTGAGTTTGGTCATGATTGCCAAGACAACCAAAAGTATACCAAAACAAATCGCCATACGATCTAAAAACGCAATCTGTGGGGCGACCAGCTTTAGTGCACCGTAGAGAATGGGATTGAGAATTAGCCCAACCGTTCCCACTGATCGCGGAGCGCGATGCACAAGCAAACCGAAGATGAAGATCGCCAACACACCGGGCGAGATGAACCCTTGAAATTCTTGGATGTAGTTGAAAATGTTGCCAAATTTTGGGCTGCCAAGGTTGGGTGCAATCAAGAGAGCGATTAACACAAACGCGATCGTACAAGCGCGACCAATTGAGACAAGCTCACTCTGGGAAGCGCCCTTACGAAGCTTGTAGTAGATGTCCATCGTAAAAATCGTGGATGCCGAATTGAGCATCGACGCCAAGGAGCTAACAACCGCACCGAAGATTGCGGCGAGGACAAATCCCAATACGCCGCTACCCGGAACGAGCAGATTCTTGAGCAGCGTTGGAAACGCAGCGTCGTAGTCATAGCCAACCAACTTGCCTGCAACAGGGATTTTACTGGTTTCTGACATTTCAATTAGTTCGGCGTTTCTCCCCCAGATCGAAATGACCTCCTGTTTGTCAGATTCTAACGGAGTTTCTTCCAACAGAGTTGCATTGTGATTTACGATCTTCGCGGCCAGTTCAGGATTCGTTTCTGCGAATCGATCGGAAAAGTCGATGAGTTTTTCTGAACCAGCCTCGAATTCTGTCAGCAGGTGTGCATTTTTTTTCTCGGCCAGTGACTTCAAGTCGCCACTATACAGGTTGAAGGCCAAGATTCCTGGAATCACGACGACGAATGGAATGACTAATTTCAAGAAAGCAGCAAAGATAATTCCCTTTTGGCCTTCTGCCAAAGATTTGGAGCCAAGCGTTCGCTGGGTAATGTATTGGTTCAGACCCCAATAGAAAAAGTTAGGAATCCAGAGTCCTATTATGAGGGCCGACCAGGGGATTTTCTTGTCATCAAGCGGTCGCACCATGTGAAGTTTACCGTCGGGTAGTTCGCCCTTATTCAGATCAATAAATCGCTGCAATGGTCCTGCGTTCTCCAGGCTATCGACCGAAACCTCCTTGTTGCGTGCCGTGGTGAGAAGCTCCTGTGGATCGGCGGAACCAATCGCTTTTAAGGACAAGTAGGCAATGATGCCGCCACCGACAATTAGGGCGGCACCTTGAATCAGGTCAGCCCAAGCACACGCTTTGAGGCCTCCTGCAAAGACATAGGCTGCTGCTAGAACGCCAATGATCCAACACCCGACAGAGATGCTTCCCAAATCGAAACCCATTAAGGATTGTCCTTGGAAGAATACGCTGATTACCTTGGCACCTGAGAAGATGACCGAGGCCGTCGGCACGCCCACGAGGATAACCATCGTGGTGATGGCCATGACAGCGCGCGCAAAGGTGTTGTAACGATATTCCAGAAACTCTGGAATCGTGTAGATGCCGCTCTTGAGAAACTTGGGCAGGAAGACAAACGCAACCACAACCAAAGTGATGGCTGCCATCCATTCGTAGCTGGCAATTGCCATGCCAAGCCAATCAGCGGCTTCGCCGCTCATGCCGACGAATTGCTCGGTGGAGATGTTTGCGGCGATAAGCGAGAAGCCAACGAGCCACCAAGTTAGTCCTCGACCGGCGAGGAAATATTCCTGGGCCCCTTTTTCACCGCTAGTTTCCTCGTCTTTACTCTTCCAAAGTCCGATGCCTATTACGGATGCAACAAACAGCACGAACACCAGGATATCGATTCCACCCATGAAATAATCCTAAAAAAACACGCCTAAAAAATGAGATTTGAGACGATAAGCACGCGACTCTGGGAACAGTTGCTCGGAGCATGATAGTCTAACGTGGGGAGTAATTCCACCACTCCGATTTGAATCTATGACAAACCTGTCGAGCCGAGGAGAAAAGAGTGAGCGGCTCAAGAATCGCAGAAATAACCTGCAGAGCAGCTAAATCGCTTCGGGGCCGCGTTCTCCAGTGCGGATGCGGATGCAGTCTTCTAGGGGGAGGACGAAGATTTTTCCGTCGCCGATCTGACCAGCCTCTCCCGTGCGCCCCCCCTCAATGATCGCATTGATGGTAGGCTCGACAAAATTGTCGTTCACTGCGATCTGCAATTGAACTTTCCGCAAGAGGTTGACGGTGATCTCTCGACCTCTGTAAACCTCGGTCTGCCCCTTTTGCCGGCCAAAGCCTTGTACGTCCATAATTGTGAGTCGGACAACTTCGACTTTCGAAAGGGCTGCTTTGACGTCTTCCAGTTTGCTGGGCTGGACGATGGCAATGATTAGCTTCATAAAAATGCGGAATTGGGAATGGGGATTGCGGAATTGATTTGAACGCTATCGCCCATCCTAATTCCGCATTCCGCATTCCGCAATCCGCATTCAACACAGGGACACCCCGGCTTGGGCGGGAATAGGCGGAAAACCCACCCAAGCCATTGGGGCATCCTTCTGGTTTGATGGGCTCAGACAGCCCAACTTTCACTCGGTAGGCTGATTGGTATCGTCAGAGTTCGAAACCACTATAAAGCAGAGCAATCCGCTTGATTTGTGCCGCACTTGTAACTCGATTTTGGTGATGGCGTCCCGGCTTGGTTGCACCGTAGGCGGCAAGTGCAACCAAGCCAGTTGGGACATCACCATTGGACCCCGGTAAAGGGGTAGTATCATAAAAGTATTAATCAGCCGATTGTGGAGCACATGAGAGGGACCAGCGATCCACAAGCGGCGATTCAATTTAAACAAAAACTACTTCGTCAACTTCATGAGTAACTGGGCGTCCCGGAGTAGGCTTGCATGCCATGCTCGCTCACGTCCAGACCCTTTTGCTCTTCCGATTCGCTGACCCGCAATATCCCCATGGCTTTGAGGAGCGAGAATAATACGATCATTGTGACGAATGACCAACCCGCAATCGAGAACGTTCCGATAAACTGAGTCGAGAATGAAGTTGATGGTTCAGGTCCAGCGGTAAGGGTGTTCGGCAGGATGCCGATAGCCAGGCAACCCCACACCCCGCACATTCCGTGAACAGGGAAGGCCCCAACAGGATCGTCGATCTGAAGTTTGTCGAGCAGCAAAATTCCGGCAATAACTAAGCCTGCTGCAACCGTACCAACCACGATGGCCATGTTGTTCGACATGCAATCGCAACAGGCGGTAATACCAACCAAACCTCCAAGAATACCGTTCAGACCCATCGAGAGATCAGGCTTACCAAACATGAACCAGCTCAACAGTGTCGCGACGATACCGCCAGCACCAGCCGCCAATGTGGTGGTCATAGCAATATGCATAACGGCATCAATATCACCTGTGGAATGAAACGCTAACTGGCTACCAGGGTTGAATCCATACCAGCCGAACCACAGAATGAAGACACCTAAAGCGGCAATTGGCATGCTATGGCCAGGCATTGGGATCGATTTGCCATTTACAAACCGGCCAAGTCGGGGACCAAGAATTATGGCACCTGCCAGTCCAGCAAAACCACCTACAGCATGGACAACGGCAGAGCCCGCGAAATCAGCAAAACCCATTTGGCCTAGCCATCCGCCGCCCCATTTCCAGAAACCACTAACGGGATAGATGAATGCTGTGAGAACAGCACTGTATATCAAATAGGCTCCTACTTTCATGCGACCAGCGACAGCCCCAGAAACAATTGTGGCAGCTGTGGCAGCAAACACTGCTTGAAAGAACCAGTCCACTTCAGGACTGAAGGTACGATCAGCTGCAGCTTCATATCCATCGAGGCCAAAGCCACCAAAAGCAAAGTACTTGTGGGCTTCAACGTCTACTCCGTAGCTACCGGGATACATGAGGCCGAATCCAATGGCGTAGAACAAGAGTACGCCGATGCAAATATCCATCGAGTTCTTGAACAAGATGTTCACGGCATTTTTTGAAGAATTAAAGCCTGCCTCAACCATGGCAAAACCGGCCTGCATGAAAAACACTAGAACCGCAGAGAGGAACAACATCGCGTTGTCCAGTGCATAGCCAAAGCCCAAATCGGGAGATTCTTCCACAGCCACAGCAACCGTTTCTTCGGTCACGGTGGCCTCTTCTTCCTGAGCCCACATAGGTTGGTTGAAGATGGCTGTCGCGCCGAGCGACAACATCAGCGCGACCAGCATAGAACGCCAGCCGCGATTCATCACGAGAGAACACATAAAACTCGCCCTTTTTTACATTGTCAGAAGGATTAGTATCACTGCAGGACCACACAGTTATCTAGAATTCCACCTTTTGGGTCCCGGAGGCGTAAACAATAGCCCCAGACGTGAAGAACTCCTTTCACTGCATAACGACATTGCAGCAAAGATTTCCAACGTCGCGAGAGCCATGAGCAATCAGCGTGCCAGCACTTCGTTGATGGAATAGAACAAGGGCGGTAACCTGCTTATTTCAAACAAGTTACGAAAAGTATTAAAGTCCGCAGAGAATCTGAATTGCATTTCGCGAAGCATGACTTGCCAGAAAGATAATCACTCTTTGATGCGCTATTGGGCAGGTCATAGTTGGCACAAAACTGTCCTCATTGGTCTTAGTCACCACGATTCGAGCCAAAGAGTGGTAGAACGCGGATCGAACCGTTCGGCGCTAAAATGCTAGTCCGGACTCGTGCCATCGATTTCAGCAAACAAGGCGTTGACGAATTCGACCGGATTGAAGAGCGCCCAGTCTTCCGGCTGCTCGCCAACTCCGACATATTTGACCGGGAGTCCAACCTGCTGCTTAATGGCGACAACAACGCCACCCTTGGCCGTGCCATCAAGCTTGGCAAGGATAATTCCCGTGCAATCCACTGCCTCAGTGAAATTGCTGGCCTGGCTGATGCCGTTTTGGCCCGTAGTGGCGTCGAGCACAAGCAGCACCTCGTGCGGTGCTTCGGGGATCAATTTTCGGATAGACTGTTGAATCTTGGTCAATTCAGCCATCAAGTTTTTCTGAGTTTGCAGTCGGCCAGCCGTATCAACGATGCAAACTTCGGCCCCAGTTGCGATACATTCTTCCACGGCACGATAAGCCACCGAGGCGGGATGGGCTCCCTGCTCACCAGTGACGAGATTGACTCCAAGGCGTTTGGACCAAATTGTGAGCTGTTCGACTGCTGCGGCCCGGAAGGTGTCTCCTGCCCCAAGCACGATCGACTTGCCTTGCGATTTGAGAAGGTGAGCTAATTTGGCAATTGAGGTGGTCTTTCCTGCTCCGTTCACGCCACAAACCATAATGATTGTTGGGCCCGACTTAGCGAACCGAATCGGCGAGTCGTCCTGCGACATCAACTCTGTCAACTTGGTTTTCCATGTGGCAACGACTTCTTCGAGCGTCACTACCCGACCGCGCATTTTCGTAGCGACTTCCTCCACGATTTTCTCAACTCCGTCGTAGCCCATATCCGTCTTAAACAGAATGGCACGCATTTCGTCGAGGAAAGCATCGTCGATGAGTCGACCTTCGCTCTTAAAAAGGTCGCGGACGTCGGTTTTCAGAATATTAGCGGTTTTCTTCAGTCCGCTACGAAACTTGTCGAAAAAACCCATAATTTGAATTACAGAAGTAAGAATGACGGAATAACGAAAACCGAATGTCGAAGTTAACCACATTCATTCGACATTCGAAAAATTGTCATTCGAGCTTGGGTATTTCGTCATTGGTCATTCCTTCTTTCCTTTCCTTTCGATCAATTTATCTAGGATTCCATTCACGAACTGCGAAGAGTTCGCAGAGCCAAATCGCTTGGCGAGTTCGACCGCTTCGTCGATAGCGACGCGGGGAGGAGTATCGGTGTAGCGGATTTCGTAGGCGCCCATACGAATAACGTTGCGATCGGTGGCCGCCATTCGCGACACGCTCCAGTTGTCAGCCTTGGTGGCAATCAGGGCATCCAATTCTTCCCGATTTCGCAAGACACCCAAGACTAGCGAGATGGCAAATTCGCGCAGCTCAGGCTCCTTCAGGCGATTTTCGAGCAGAGGCATAACCTGGTCGCGGGAATCTCTCGGATTGAGATCTTCCTGAAAAAGCGCTTGCAGCGCAACTTCACGTCCTCGACTGCGGCTTGCCATGGGAATAACGGTACAAAAATGTGGGGTTTCTGAATTCGAAATCGGAGGCAGCTCCGCTCTTCCGATTAGTCGGTGGGTATCGCATTCTATGCCGGAGGGCAGTTCTTGAGCAATGCGACCATTGCCAGCGCGGCCTCGGCACATTCGATGCCTTTGTTGCCCACGTTGCCCCCGGAGCGGTGAATCGCCTGTTCCATTGTTTCGCAAGTGAGCAATCCAAAGAGCATCGGCAGATCATTGGCCAGGGAGATCTGTTGTAGAGACAGGCTCACGGCTCGATTGATATGCTGATCGTGCGACGTCTCTCCTCGAATGACTGCACCCAGGCAAATCACTGCAGAACAGCTCTCGGATTGGGCAAATCGTTGGGCCACCACTGGGATTTCCCATGCTCCTGGGACCCAGACGACATCGATTTGAGACTCTGAAACACCAGCGCCTACCAGTGTGCTGAGCGCACCCTGAAGCAGTTTCGCCGTGATCGAGCGATTCCACTCGGCCACAACAATCGCAAATCGTTCGGATCCGTCTAGCGGAGGTCGTTCCATGGATGAAAACGCGCGGTATGTCGCTTACTCCTTGATGCTCATCAAGAACTCAGCATTTGTCTTGGTCTTCCGCAGTCGTGTGGTGAGCAGGTCCATCGCGTCGGTTGGGCTCATCTCGTTCAGAACTCGCCGCAACATGCACACTCGACGATGTTCTTCGGGATCCATCAACATTTCTTCACGGCGGGTTCCGCTGCGGTTGATGTCGATGGCTGGCCAGATCCGTTTGTCGACCAATTGGCGATCGAGCAAGATTTCTTGGTTGCCGGTCCCCTTGAATTCTTCAAAGATGACCTCGTCCATGCGGCTGCCCGTATCGACCAATGCGGTGGCGATGATTGTCAGCGAACCACCTTCTTGCACTTTTCGGGCGGAACCAAAGAATCTCTTAGGACGTTGCATGGCATTGGCGTCGATGCCGCCGGAGAGAATTTTTCCGGAACTGGGGCACTCCGAATTCCAGGCTCGAGCCAAGCGGGTAATCGAATCGAGAAAAACGACCACGTCGCGGCCGTATTCCACCATCCGTTTAGCTTTTTCGATGACCATCTCGGCAACCTGAATGTGGCGTGCCGCCGGTTCGTCAAACGTTGAACTAATCACTTCACAGTTGGGACCTTTGACCTCACGCTCCATATCGGTGACTTCTTCAGGCCGCTCATCGATGAGCAGCATCACGACATAGGCTCCGGGATAATTGACCAACACACTCTTGGCCATTTTCTGCATCAAAATCGTCTTGCCCGCGCGAGGGGGACTGACAATGAGACCGCGTTGGCCGAAGCCGATCGGGACGATCATATCGACCACTCGCATCGCGATCTCGTCGGGAGTCGTTTCCATGGAAATCCGAGCGTCGGGATGTTCTGGCGTAAGGTTGTCAAAGTACACTTTGCGGGACAGTAGATTGGGGTCGGCACCGTTAATCGCCTCGATCCGCAAGAGAGCGAAATACCGCTCGTTTTCTTTGGGAGGACGAATCGTGCCCGCTACCGTGGCACCCGTGTGCAAGCCGAAGCGGCGTATCTGGCTGGGCGAGACGTAGATGTCGTCCGGGCAAGAAAGATAGTGGTAGTCGGGGCTCCGGAGAAATCCGAATCCGTCCGGGAGAATTTCTAAAGTCCCCTCACCGAACATCATGCCGTCGAGTTTGACTCGCTGCTTGAGGATGCGGAAAATCAAATCTTGCTTTTTGAGGCCTGCCGCCTCTTCGACCCCTTCCGTCTCAGCAACCTCGATCAGCTCGGGCATGGACATCTTCTGCAAGGCAGCGATGTGCATATTGGGGTCTGGCGAATCAGTGCGCTCAATGGCCTTGCCAACACGACGAACTCGCTCAGCGGCCTTATCAAGTTCTTCGGCGATCGAGAGCGGTTCTTCTCGCTCAAGTTGGGCTAGGGCATCGCCATCGATATGGCTGTCGCTGGTGCTCTCAAAAGGACGTCGACGACGGTTGTAGGATGAACCTCGGCCAGACCTGGTGCCATAATTTCCGGTTTCGGACATGATAGTAAACTCCTGAAAAGTGAGGGAATGTGGCGCGCGAACTGCGCCGGCGGGGAATATCTTAGGGAGCAAAACGAGGAGGAGCCTTTGGTGGGCTATACCCCATTATTGCAGAAACTGCATAATTACGGAAAGCGAAATTGGAAAATTTTCTTGACGCGGGAAATGCGTCGGGCGGGCTGACATGAAAGTACTTTCTCTGCCAGTGCTACTAATATACACAGAAACAGTGCCAGGGGAAGTCGCCCGGCGTTAATTCTTGGTTAAGACCTTGAATGGTTGCCTTCCTTTCACGTCTGCGGCAGTTGCTGCCAGAATTGGCGTACTTGCGCAGTTAGGCTCTCAAGCGACCCTTCATTGGATACAAAGTGTGTGGCTTGATGCCGTTTTTCCTCTATCGGCAATTGGACGGCCTCACGTGTGGCTAATTCGTTTGGGCTCCAGTTACGCAGGTTTTCGGCTCTGGATTGGCGGTCGGCCAACGGGCTGTCGACAAACAACAACACGTCGCAGAGTTCACCCCACCCTGCCTCGAGTAAGAGGGGGGCATCGATAACCACTGCCGGAGTGGGGGTTTGCGACAAACTCGCGATTTCGGTTTCAAACTCCTGCCGGATCAATGGATGTAGTAGCCCTTCCAGAAATTTGAGCTCGCTGCGCCCTAAGTCAGCTGAAAAGACGCGTTTGGCAACCGCCCGCCTATCGACTTGGCCAACTTCGTCGAGAATGCTGGCCCCCCATCGGTCTACCAAGGCCGAGCGGACGGAAGATCGATTGATGACCCTATGGGCCGCCGCATCGGCATCCAACACAGTGGCTCCCAGCACTGAAAGTTCCTTGGCAACAGCCGACTTGCCGCTGGCGATTCCGCCGATGAGACCAATTACTAGCATATAATAAAATCCCAAACACGTGCCGACAATTGAACTTTCAAGTTCAAACTTATTTTAACCTTCTTCCCACGATTCGCATTCCGCCCAGTTGTCGCCGAATTTTACATCGACTTGCAGCGGGACCCTTAGTGGCAGCACACCACTCATCTCAGAAACCACCAACCTGGCCAATTCGTTGACCTCGTCAGGAGATACCTCGAATAAGAGTTCGTCGTGTATTTGCAACAGCATCTTGGCTGACAGACTCGATTCGCAGAGTGCCCGCTCTACGCCGATCATCGCCAACTTGATCAAGTCGGCAGCCGAGCCCTGGATGACCGTATTGACAGCGGTGCGTTCTGCGAGGTTGAGTTGCCGTAGGGAACCTGTTTTTTCTTCGCGAAGACCTGCGGGGACGGGTCGCACCCCCTGCACAGATCGACGCCTGCCGAGCAATGTGGAAACATACCCTTGCTCACGACACTTAGAGAGCGTTTGCATCATAAATTGCAAGACACCCGGATACCGAGCGAAGTAGGTTTCGATAAACTGGGCGGCTTCGTCCTGTGATATCCCCAGCCCCTTGGCCAAGCCAAAGGGGCTCTGGCCGTAGATGATGCCGAAGTTGACAGCCTTGGCCCGTCGGCGCATGTCGGAAGTTACCTCGCCAAGAGAGACATTCTCCACCTGGCTCGCGACCAAGGTATGAATGTCTTCGTTGTTGGCGAAGGCTGTACAAAGAGTTTCGTCCTCGGAAAAATGGGCCAGCACACGCAGTTCGATTTGCGAGTAGTCGGCTGCCAGCAACTTCCACCCTGCAGGGCCTGCCTGAAAAGCGGAGCGAATTTCTCGTCCTTCCGCAGTGCGAATGGGGATGTTCTGCAAGTTGGGATTGCTGGAACTGAGCCGTCCCGTAGTGGCAACAACCTGATTGAACGAAGCATGGACTCGCCCAGTTTCTGGGTGAACCATGGCTGGTAAGGCGTCAATGTATGTGTTGAGTAGCTTAGCGTATTGACGATGCTCGACTATTTTCGCCGGCAAGGGATGCAACGATGCCAATTCTTCCAACACACTAGCATCGGTGCTGGCTCCGGTCTTGGTTTTCTTGATGACGGGAAGTCCCAGCTCACGAAACAACAACTCGGCCAACTGTTTGGGCGAGGCGATGTTCAAGGGATGTCCTGCCATCTCTTCGATTTCGACTGTCAGCTTATCCAGTCTTGTACGGTATTCGGCGCTTAATTCGGCCAGCCGCTTGGTATCGAGCGAGATTCCCTCAAATTCCATGTCACCCAAGATCGCAACTAGCGGGACCTCGACCGTGTTATTCAATTCCTCCAATTGCTTTTCTGCCAATCCTTCTGCCATTATCGGCATGAGCCTCAAGGGAATCTCGGCATCCTCGGCAGCGTAAGGGGCTACCGCTTCGACCGAGACCTGGTCCATACGCTTTGCATTTTTCCCCTTGCCAATGAGCGAATCGATCTTGGTGGTTTCGTGCCCAAGTAAGCGAAGAGCAAGTCCGTCCAAGCCATGGCTTCTTTCGCCTGAGTCTAGGAGAAAACTGGCAATCATCGTGTCAAAAGCGATCCCAGTCAGCCGAATGCCGACCTGTCTCAGCACGACGTAATCGTATTTGAGATTCTGCCCAATCTTGGCAATCTCGGGGTTCTCCAAGATTGGTCGCAATAAGTCAGCGACCCTTTGGGGATCGAGCGCAGGTTGCCCAACCGGGGCGCGTACGGGGACGTAATAGCCTTCTTCTGGCTCAAATGCGAGCGCATATCCAACGACTTGGGCTAGACGGGGATTAATATCGGTCGTTTCCGTATCAACTGAAATCAGCGGTTGTTGACTCAATTCCGTAACGAGCGCAGTCAACTTTTCCTCGGAGTCCACAAGGTGATAGGTCGCGGTTGAAGGATTCGGCTGCGTCTGTGGCGGTGCAGAACCCGATCTATCGAGTGCCGCTACCCGCTCGCCCATCGTGCGAAATCCGTACAGGCGAAACAACTCATTGAGCTGCTCGTAATTGACTTTGCGATGTCTGGCCGCATGCCAATCGAACACGACTGGCACCTGTGTCTCCAGACGTGCCAATTGTTGCGACATGAGGGCATCAGCGCGATGATTGATCAGATTTTGCTGGCGTTTGACACCGGCGACCTCACTGGCGTGGTCCAGCACGTTTTCAAGCGTTTCATATTTAGATAATAATTCTTGCGCGATCTTGGGGCCGATGAGCGGGACCCCCGGTACATTGTCCACCTTATCTCCCACAAGGGCTTGAAAATCGACAACCTGATTGGGAAGGATGCCCCAATCAGCCTGGAGCGACTGAGCGTCATAAACTTGACCCTTGCGGATGTTGAACAATGATACTCGCTCGGTTATCAACTGACGGCAGTCTTTGTCGCCGGTCACTATGAGACAGTTTGCGCCCATTTCGTGACATTGCCGCGAGAGAGTTGCCAACACGTCGTCGGCTTCATACCCAGGGCTACTCACGACCGGGATTCCCAGCGCGTCGAGTACCGCAGTGATCTTGGGAATCTGTGGGATGAGATCAGCGGGCATCTCGCCACGGTCGGCTTTGTAGTCGGAATAGAGCTTGTGCCTGTAGGTAGGTCCGGGTAAATCGAAAGCGCAGATGATCGCATCCGGTTTGCGAGTTTCCAGCAACTGCAAAATGTCTCGTACGAAGCCAAACACAGCCGAGACCGGTTCCCCGTGGGGACTGGTCATCTCAGGAATCGCATGGAAAACCTGAAAGATAAGAGAATGAGCATCGATCGCACATATGCTCCACCCCGTGAGATCATTGGATTTCGCCGAGGTATCAATCTCTAGACTCTCACTCCCTGGGTCTACCTCCATCCCAGGCAAGGTTGTTTGTCGTGAGGGAGTGGGCATGGTTTATTGAGCCAATCTGAGGGAATCTAAGACCACGCAATCGCCCAAATGTCCTGCCTGGGCCGATTATCGGATGCAATTGATGAGGGCCAGTATCGCTTACGAGCGCTCCTCTACCAAGGTCTCGGCAGTGAGAAAGGCAGCCAACTATTTGGCAGAATCGCTATTGCCCAAACCTCCTATTCGCCAATTCTTGACATGACGTAATCCCACAATTAACATCGACTTAGAGCGATTCCTATTGTTCGTGACCACGAAAGTTAGGGTGAGCTTTTCCTTGACTGACTTTTAAGATCTTCGTCCCGGGCAAACAAGCGCAATGAAGAATTCGCACTTACGTTGATTAGCTTCGTACAATAGTTGGTAGCGTCGCCAGAACCGTAATGCTCACAGCAGTATTCACTATCCTGCGGCCTTAACTAGTGAGTCAGCCACAAGCAATCAAGAAAACAGAGAAAAACTATGGCTTCTCGAGACAACCAAACTTTGCAAGGCGTAGTAATTGGCCTTGTGTTGCTATTGATTCTTTTGATCGTGGGCCTGCTGCTCATTAACAATGAACGCAAGAAGCAAGAAGCCCGCGCGGATACGGCCGTCCAAGATGCACAAAGTCAGAGGCAAGCCGCCGGCAGCGCTCAGTCCGAGGCAAACCGCTTCAAGGAAATGATGGGGTTCAAAGAGGAAGATACCCAAGATACCGTGCAGAAGTCTTTCGAAGAGGACATGACGAAGTACGGTAGCACCTTTGATGAAAGCGTGAGGTACTACAGTCCCTTGCTGCAAAACTTGCAGCAAGAAAATCATAAACTAGCGCAGAGCGAAGCGACGGCGAAATCCAATGTCAAGGACCTCGATGAGCAATTGAAGGCCCTCAAAGCAGAAAAAGACAAACAGTTTGCCGAGTACGATCAGAAATACAAACAACTGCAGGAAGATGCCGCCGGCGAACGAACTAAGTTCGAAAAGCAACGCCAAGACTTAATTGCCGAGCAGAATAAGCTCTCGGAACAACTGGCCCAGCAGCGTCAGGAAGTGGACAAGGCCCGTAGTGACCTTTCCTCAGCAGGAAAGAAGCAGGCCGATCAACTCGCCAAGTTGGATCGTGATATCACATTGCTAAGGAGCAACCAGCTTGATCCCGATCCATTTGCTCAACCAGCTGATGGATTGGTACGGTGGGTGAATCAGAAAGATCAGAAAGTATGGATCAACCTTGGAGAGGAAGATCATTTGCGACCTCAAGTGACTTTCATGGTTTACAGCGGGGATGAGAGCGATGCCCTCAAGGCCGATTCGAAAGGGAGTATTGAAGTTACAAAGATTCTCAGCCCCCACATGGCTGAGGCTCGTGTTACCAGCGATATTCCTACCCGGCCCTTGATGGAAGGGGATAAAATCTACAGCCAGGTTTGGAATCGCGGCCGACAGGTTGGTTTTGCGATTGCAGGCACAGTCGATATTAACGGCGACGGCAAGAGTGACATTGAAGAACTAAAGCGAATCATCGCGCTCAATAATGGCAAAGTCGATGCTCTTCCTGGTAAGGGAGGAGAAGTGGACGGTGAGATGACTGTAGATACCCGTTATTTGATCTTGGGCACGTTTCCAGAGAGTACAATGAAAGAGTCAGTTGACCAGCAACAAGCCTGGGCCAAGATGACCAAGAGCGCTGACCGACTCGGCATAGAGACGATCTCGCTCGATGAGTTTCTTAATCTGATGGGCTGGAAGGTAGAATTGCGGACAGTGGCATTAGGCAACTCTGCTCGAGCGGAGGATTTCCCCTTTGAAGCCAAGGGAGATTATGCGCCCCCGAGGAATCAGTACAGC
This sequence comes from Bythopirellula polymerisocia, assembly GCF_007860015.1. GTDB lineage: Bacteria > Planctomycetota > Planctomycetia > Pirellulales > Lacipirellulaceae > Bythopirellula > Bythopirellula polymerisocia. Next base: position 132,400 of record NZ_SJPS01000003.1, on the reverse strand, counting down.
CCTGGTACTTTCCGTCCGCGTAAACCCCAGCCGACATACTGATAGCTGCTCTCATCTCCAAAGCAGAATTCGGTTGCTATTGTTGTTGCTGTGTCACCACCTCGATACTCTCGTGGAGAACTTCGCCGAGAAAGGCCATTTCCTCTGCTGAGATGCACAACGGTGGCATGATCACGAGCGTGTCACCTAGAGGGCGCAGCCAGACTTTTCGCTTCAAGGCATCGCGACAGACTTTTTGACCGATTCGAAGATCAACAGGATAGATTGCCGTTTTGGAGCCTCCTGGCGCGAGATCCACAGCTGCAATCAGGCCCTTTTGTCTGACCTCTGAAACATGTGGCAAAGAATCCATCCCATGAAGAATTCCGCAGAGCTGATCGATCAGCAGTTGCAACCGTGATTGGACATCTTCGCTGGTCAGCAGCTCCAGCGATGCAAACGCTGCGGCCGCTGCCAAGGGATTTCCTGCAAAGGTATGGCCATGCCGAAAGGCCCGCCCGCTGGCGTGAGAGCCGAGAAACGCTTCGTAGACTTCGGTAGTCGCCATCGTTGCTGACAGTGGGAGGTAGCCTCCGGTAAGGCTCTTGCCCAGGCACAACAGATCGGGCACCACGTCCTCTCCCTCGCAGGCGAACATTCTTCCTGTTCTTCCGCAGCCCGTCACGATTTCATCGGCAATCAAGAGGACATTGTATTTGCTGGTTAGTTCACGCACCCCATGAAGATAGCCTGCCGGGTGAAACACCATTCCCGCAGCCGCCTGAATACAAGGCTCAATCACCAGTGCAGCAATCTCTTCATGGTGCTTGGCGAGCAAGGATTCGAGCTGACCGAGGAAAAGCTGTGGGCCAGCATCCGTCTCGAGCGTTCTAGAATCAGGTACTGGCAAGCGATGCACATTGAACAGGAGCGGCTGGAAGATGGCATTGTAGCGGTCGATTCCGCCGACACTGGCGCTACCTAGGGTGTCGCCATGGTACGCCTCGCCGAGGGCTATATAGCTGGTCTTTTGTGGCTGTGGCTCCTCGCATTGCCTCCAGTATTGGAAGGCGATTTTCAAGGCAGCTTCGACAGCGGATGAACCATCGCTGCCAAACATCACGTGGTTGAGGTCACCCGGAGCCAACTCGGCGAGTCGCCGGGTAAGTTCAATTGCCGGAGTGGTCGCCATGCCAAGGGAAGTGGCATGGCCTAGTTTCTTGAGTTGCGCCCCGATGGCCTCATCGATCACCGGATTGCAATGACCATGGAGATTACACCACATGCTGCTAATTCCATCCAGGTAGCGGTTACCATGGATATCATAGAGCCAGACCCCAGACGCTGAATCGATGATGAGCGGTTCATACTCAGCCATCTGGGTAAAGGCGTGCCAATAGTGGTCGCGATCCCACTGGGCGAGCATTTCAGGAGTGTGCATGGGACAATCGAGGCAGAATGGAAAGACTTACCAGGAAACTTCAACAGGGGCACCGACACCAACTCCCAGCATGATCTTGGCGCTATCGTCTACGATGGCTATTTCAAGCTGGTCGTTCGATCCGATGAGCGCGATGAGTGTCATAGGCGGTTGATCGCCGTAGGTCTGAAATATGCTGCGGGTCTCGTGGTCGTCGCAACGGATTGCGACCGTTTCATCGGTGGGAACGTCAGCAAGCATCTCGCGCGTGATGTTGGTGACAAGATTCCCAAAGGAATCCACTGCCACCACTTCTCCCTGGATTCGATTTGCCATTCTCTTTGCTCCACGCCACTCCAATTTCACAAGTTCCGCCTGCCGTGGACCCAGTTTTTCAGGTTCAAGTCCCAGGCTCAAATGGGCTGCGACAGGTGCCATGATGTCGCGGCCATGAAAGGTCGGAGCCACCGGAGTGCGGAAATACTTTGGTTCACTGACTCGAATCATCTTAGTGGGCTGGTGCCGATCCGCCAACCGATCCAGCAAGCCATTATTGGGGCAAACATAACGCTGGTCGGCAATTTCGGCGTAGACAATGGCTCTCGAGGTCCCCACACCGGGGTCCACAACTGCCACATGGATGGTGTCTGGTGGGTAAAAGGAAGTCGTATCAGCAAGAACCTGAGCAGCGAGACGGATTTTCTGGGGAGGGATCGCGTGTGTGATATCGACCAACTGAACCTGAGAGTTGATCGAGAGAATCACCCCCTTCATCGCCGCCACATAGGGGCTACTCGCGCCAAAGTCAGTGGTGAGAGTGATGATAGGGTAGTTACTCATGAGTTTACTCTGAGGAACTTGACTCCATAGCCAACTCTAGGCATATCTCACGAAACCTGCCCGGATCGACGTTGGGATTGAGCTTTTTGGCTTGTCCGATCAGGGCACCAATCGCTTGGACTTTGCCACTCTGCACGTCGGCAACCACACGAGGATTCTTGTCAAGTAACTCTCGGCAGAGCTCGACTAGCGCCGACTCGTCGACCTGTTCGATTCCCAGTTCTTGTATCGCCTGCTGCGCGGTGCTGCCTGTGGAGAGCATCAGCTCAAAGGCCTCTTTTGCACGCGGCTTTGGCAGTTTGCCATCGTTGACTGCCGATATCATTCCCGCCAAGTTCGCGGCGGATACCCCGATCGCATTTATTTCTTGTTCCCCATCTTTGAGCAGCCTCAATATATCCTGGGTTACCCATTTACAAGCACTCTTGGCATCACCACTCTCGCGGGCAACCTGCTCGAAATAGTTGGTCACTCCCTGACCTTGGTTGACAATCACACTCGCGTCGTAGGCTGAGAGACCATATTCTTGAACGAACCGGTTCCGTAGGTCAGCAGGCAACTCACCAAGAGACTTACGTGCTTCGGCCACCTGATCGTCGGTTACTAGCACGGGGACCAAATCGGGATCAGGGAAGTAGCGATAATCACTCGATTCTTCTTTGCTCCGTTGTCCACGAGTTACCCCTGCTGAATCGTCCCAGCCGCGGGTCTGCTTGGGGGCCTCGCCGATTTTCTGACCCGTCTCTTGCCACACCCGGAACTGTCGCGGGGCTTCGTAGTCGAGCGCACGTTCAACAGCCCGAAAGCTGTTCATGTTTTTAATCTCGACGATCGGGGTGGCAATTTTCCCTTCCGGCGTATCAATGTGCAAATTGATATTGGCATCCACCCGCAGACTCCCTTCCTGCATGTTGCAGTCCGAGACGCCGATATGTGTCAGGAGCAGCTTTAGCTCTTGCAGATAGGCCTTGGCTTCAGCAGAACTGCTCAGATCGGGTTCAGAGACTATCTCCAGCAGAGGAGTTCCCGTGCGATTAAGGTCGATCTCGCTGTCAGCCTTGCCGGCAGCTTCGTCATGGATACTCTTACCGGCGTCCTCTTCCAGATGAGCCCGCGTAATTCGGACACGCTTGGGTTCAAAAGAGCCTTTTTCATCACTGATTTCCAGCCATCCCGCCGACGACATCGGCAAATCGTATTGGCTTATCTGGTAGGCCTTGGGCAAATCAGGGTAGTAATATTGTTTGCGATCCCATTTCGTGAATTTGGGTATCACACAATTGAGTGCCACAGCTGTTTTCAAACTGAGATCAAAAGCTGTCCGGTTCATCACTGGCAGCGACCCCGGTAGCCCAAGGCAAACAGAGCACGTTTGAGTATTCGGTTCCGCCCCAAATTGCGTACTACATCGGCAGAACAACTTGCTCTTGGTGGCAAGCTGCACATGAACTTCCAGACCGATGACTGTGGTGTAGAGCTGTGACATAACTGGGTGGTCTGCGAATCGCGCGAATGGATTAGATCTCGGGTCTACGTTGATGCCAGTCGGTAGCTTGTTCGTACATATGGGCGCCACGAAGTAAGCGTTCTTCCTCCAGAGGAGGCGCCAATAACTGCAAACCGATCGGCAAGCCTGATTTGTCGAATCCACAGGGTAGGCTGATCCCGGGGATGCCTGCTAGATTGGCGCTGACCGTGTATAGGTCGACAAGATACATTGAGAGCGGATCGTCGACCATTTCACCGATTTTGAAGGCAGTTTGAGCGGTAACGGGGCCGGCGATCAGGTCCACTTCACGGAATGCCTCGTCAAAATCCTGACGAATCAAGCGTCGGACTTTCAATGCCTTCAAGTAATACGCATCGTAATACCCGGCACTCAGGGCGTAAGTTCCGAGCATGATGCGGCGTTTCACTTCCGCACCGAAACCTTCGCTGCGAGACTTTCTGTACATGCGGACCAACGAGGAATCCAATCGTGAGAGGCCGACCTCATCCTTGGCGGCCTCCAATGCCTTGCGTTCCGCAGCGAGCTCTTCCAGCATCTCTGCCTCGTCAGTGCGGTGGCCATAATGAACGCCATCGTAGCGGGCCAGATTGCTGGATGCCTCACAAGGAGCTATTACATAGTAGGTTGCCACAGCGTGTTTGCTATGAGGCAATGAGATTTCCTTAACGGTTGCTCCAAGGGATTCATAGACCGCAACCGCGTCGCGGACGGCCGACGCGACTTCTGAGTCGAGCCCTTCGGCAAAATGTTCACGCACTAGTCCGATTCGCACCCCGGCAAGTGGCTCGGCAACGGACTGGGAGTAGGCAGGGACTGGCCGGTCGAGCGAAGTGGCATCCCGCAAATCGTGGCCTGCGATTGTTTCCAGTAGTAGTGCTGCATCTTGGGAAGTACGCGCAAGCGGGCCTACTTGATCGAGGCTACTGGCAAACGCCACCAGCCCAAAGCGACTAACCCGGCCATAGGTTGGCTTGAGTCCCACCACACCACAGAGACCTGCTGGTTGACGAATCGAACCTCCCGTGTCAGTGCCGATCGACAGCGGAGCCATGTCTGCTGCCACACAGGCTGCCGCCCCACCGCTCGATCCTCCAGGAGCTCGCTCCAAGTCCCAAGGATTACGTGTGATCTGAAACGCAGAGTTCTCGGTCGATCCTCCCATGGCAAACTCGTCCATGTTTGTGCGGCCAATCAAAATGGCATCAGCTGCTTTGAGCTTGGCAACAACAGTGGAATCATAGGGAGCGCGGAAATTTTCTAGCATTCGCGAGGCGCAGGTTGTGATCGTGTCCTGGTCGCAGAGCACATCCTTCACAGCTACGGGAAGTCCAGCTAATTTGCCAAGTGGTTTATTTGACTGCCGCCGCTTATCGACGGATGCTGCCTGAGCAAGTGCTCTGTCCTTCTCCACACGCAGAAAGGCCCCCACGTTCGCATCTCGTGACGCAATCGAATCGAGATAAGCCTGAGTGAGTTCGACCGAAAAGAGATCACCTCGCATGAGTAGCTCAAGCTGCGCGGTAGCCGAGGACTCGATAAGTGAAGAATGCGAGGACATATCGTCAACTATCCAAGCACGGGAGGTACTAGGAACGCTCGGTCGTTATGACGTGGTGCATTGGCGAGCGCTTTGTCGCGGGGCAAGCTAGGCATGACTTCGTCAGAGACAAAGACGTTGTGCACCTCGACCGCGTGGGCCATCGGCTCAATCCCCTCTGTGGGAACCTCACTCAGATGATCGACATACTCCACGATTTGAGCCAATTCTCCTGTGAGCCGATCCAACTCGGAGTCGCTAAATTGCAATCGCGCTAAGAGCGAGACTTTTTCAACGTCGCTGCGAGTGATCGCCATCCCACTTCTCGCCGGTCCAGCTAACTTCTAGATCGCTGGTCTAAGAGACAACCGGTTGTTCGGGAACTTTGAACGGTGCCTGACGCACAATCTTGGTAATCGATCCGGAGCGGATGCACTGGGTGCAAGCCAGGATCGACTTGTGTGTGCCATTGGGAGTGCTGATCCGCACTTTTTGGAGATTCGGCTTGAATTGACGGCGAGTAATGCCGGTGATTTTTGTACCCACCCCGCCGAGATACTTCCGCTTACCGCGGATCGTGACGGAGTTGCCGATTTGGGGTCCCTTGCCGCAAACTTCACATTGTCGGGCCATTGTTCTGGTCCTTCGCGTACTTGATTACAGTGGTTGAACTGATTTTTGGATAAACCGCTCAGTATAGCGATCCCAGCAGGCTACGCAACCGCTGATGGAGGCAGAAGTTAGGGCAGATCGTGATGCAGCAGGTTGAGTCTCACGACGGATTACCCCTTTTCTTGACCACATTGAGTACCGCCTCTGCCAAGGCAGAATTGGTGGCGATGGCCTCGCCGTTGTGGACGCTGGGCTTTCCTTGCCAATCAAAGAATTTCCCGCCCGCCTCTTGGATAATGGGCTGTAGTGCGGCGGCATCCCAGAGATTCATTACCGCGTCGATCATGATTTCCGCCCGGCCAGTGGCGACGAGCAGATAGCCAAATGCATCACCCCATGTACGGGTGACTCGACAGCTGGCGGCCAAAGCATCGAAAACAGCACTCCCTTCTGGGGTGCGATCCTCGGCGAAAGAACGTACTGAGGTGGTTAGAAAGACGGCTTCATCTAAAGATGCCACTTGAGAAACCCGACATCGCTCGGGCGATCCACCAGAAACCACCTGCCAGCATCCGTTTCCCTTCGCGGCATAAACCATCTCGTCAACCGCTGGGGCGTAAATCACTCCCGCCAGAGGCTCATTGTTGTGCATCACTGCCACCAGAGTCGTGTAGAGAGGGACGCCACAGATGAACGCTTTAGTGCCATCAATGGGATCAAGGATCCATTGATAACCACTGGTACCTTCAGTTTCGCCGAATTCCTCGCCAAGGATTGCATCCGCAGGAAATTGAGAAGAAATTTGGCTGCGGAGAAGTTTTTCTGCCCCTTGATCGGCCAGAGTTACCGGGGATCCGTCCCGTTTTCGCTCAACCGCCAGATTGGGGCTGCGGAAGTGCTCCAAAGTGGTTTGCCCAGCCAGGCGGGCAATTTCGACGGCAAACTCCAGGCGTTTTGTAGTGTTTTCCGGGTCCATGGAACCCAAGGTACCAGACACCCCTGGGAACGCAATCGGGGCGTTTGGCCCTGCAGTTCTAGCGATTATTCGGTTTAAGTAATTCTCGGTTTGAGTAAAATCAAGCACCGCAATAGGATAAGGCGAAATTTCCTTGAACCTGGGAATGCTGCTTTTAGAATGAATAGTAGGAGTTGCTGCCCAAACCGAACCCTATGAGGGGTTCATAGAACAGGAGGCTGAATGATGTGGCAAAGGATTGGCGTAGGGTTTTCGACGCTTGGATTTGGGTGGCTGGTAGTGGCAATGCTGTGGAATTGGCAGCCTGTCAATGCGGCTTCACTGCAGCCAACCGGGTTGGCTGGCGCAGGACTTATCACGCATGTGCAGGATGTTGACGGACGACCCTTGAGGGTCATCGTGATCGATCCCGCTGCGAGGGTGATGGGAGTTTACGATATCAGCCGGGATACGGGAGAAATCCAACTGAAGAGCATCCGTGATCTGAGTGCAGATTTGCAGATGCTGGAATTCAACAGTGGTGCCCCTTCACCGGCAGATATAAAGAACTCGATAAAGAGAAAATGAATTTAGGAAAAACCTATTACTAATTAGCTCGCTCGCTCACACGGAGGACACGGCGCCGAGCCTGAGGCAATCCAAGTTCGCTTGGAAACCACGAGGTGTCGATGGAACAGAAGTTTTATAGTTTTGACGATGCGATTGAGAAGCTGGGAATCTCAGCGGACAAACTCAACGAACTCCGCGAGAGCGGGATGTTGCGTGCTTATCGCGACGGATCGAGTTGGAAGTTCCGTGGCGACGAAATCGAGGGCATGGTTGAAGAAGGTGTCCCGGACGTTCCTCCTCCCAGTGATATTGGACTTATCGATCCCGATGAACTCGTTGCTGCAGAACCACTAGAAGATTTGGATCTGGACGACGAACTCGGCTTGGCCGACGAAGTAGAGCAGGCGTCTTCGCCTGAACCCGATGAATCGGCAGTTGATCTCCGTTTGGCGGACACCGATGCCCTCTCCGCGGGAAGCGAACTCGAATTGGTGGAACAAGAAGACACAGTGACTGCCGAGACCAGTGACGTTGATCTTGAAGCTCTTGATCGCTCGAGTGATGCCTCAGATTCGATCTTACTCAGTGAAGAAGAGTTAGGCGAATCGGTTAGCGAATCCTTGAGTACGATTATCGGTCGCAAGGAACTAGAGGATGCCGATCTGGAACTTGAGTTGGCAGACGACGTGACCGACGAGGAAGACACGAAGCTTTCCTCGAGTGATGCTTCCGATATCCACTCGTCAAAGATTTCTGGATCAGGAGTTCTCGATGATGATGATGATCTTTCCAGTGCCAAGCGAAAATTCGAAGACCTTGAGGAATTGGAAATCGATCTGGCTGCCGAATCGAGCCTTGCGCTCAGCGCCGATGATTTGGAGACTGGTGAGGAGAAGTCGAAGAAGTCTTTGGTTTCCAATAAGGGCGATAGCGATCTAAGACTCGACGATGAAGAGCAAGAAGACGATGCAAATATGGGCTCGACCGACGTGCCTCTAGAAGAACTCTCTGGTGTAACGCTTCAAAGTGATGAAGGGTCGGGTTCAGAGCTTGATCTGGCTGTAGACGATGACCTGATTCTGGCGGAATCGGGTGGCAGCGATTTAACACTCGACAGTGGCGATAGCGGGATCAATCTGATTTCGCCCTCTGATAGCGGCCTAGCTCTCGACGATATTCCTCTCGACGTAGGGGGATCTGCAATACTTAGTTCGCTTTCGCTGGAAGGATCAGACCCCGAGATCTCACTACTCGGAGGAGGATCGAGCCTTTCCAGTCTCTCTGGTGACTCCAGCGCAGAACTCCAGACCGACGATGATTTCCAATTAACTCCTTTGAGTGAAGGGGGGCTCGACGACGGCGACAGCAGCTCGCAGGTAATCGCCTTGGACGCAGATTTGGGTGGATTTGAAGAGGAGGTTGGTGCTGGGGTTTTGGAGGGAGACGCCTTCACTGCCGACGAAGACGAAGGGGTTGTGCTCTCTGAAGATTTCGGAGATTCCCCAGTTGGTGAATTAGGCATGGGAACTTATGCCGGCGCTGCAGCGATGCCAGCTGCTGAGGGGCAATACACCCTCGGAAATATCCTGTTGCTTTTCGCCCCCGCGATTTTACTCGTACTGGCCGGCATAATGATGTTAGATATGGTTCGCAACATCTGGAGTTGGGATGAGAATTATAGTCTCAATAGTTCGATGCTTGATGCCTTGTTGGGGATGTTCGGTTTGCAATAAAGGATCTCGCGACGTAGGCCTTACTTGAGGATAGGCAGCATTCCAGCCCTGGATGGGCGCGTTCTTGCATGAGGCGGCTGAATACGTCAAGCTGGCAGGTGTTCTGTCCTGCCATTATCCTTCTTGCGAGCTCTCCCCATGCATGTTTGTTTCGCCCGTATCCCGCCGCAAGTTCTGCCCTTGGTTTTCTTGTTGCTGCTTTGCAGTGCCTGCCAGCCTGGCGAGGACATTCGAACCTACACCACCGAGCGGACGTCAGCACCGAAGCCTCCTTTTAACACCGAGGAAATGGCTGGACAGCTTGACCACACCTTGGCGGCGATGCTCCCAGCGGGAGAAACGGTTTGGTTTTTCAAATTAGCAGGGCCGGCAGAAGCGGTATCACGTCATCGAGACGAGTTCACACGGTTTGTGTCGAGTGTCCAAAAGGGGGAATCGAGTGACAGGCCACTTTCCTGGGAACTGCTAAACGACTGGACGGAAAAGGGGCCTTCGGAGATGCGGCTAGCCACGATCGCGATTCCCGACGAGAAGGGAGAAATGGAGATTGCAATTTCCTCGCTGCCCCTTTCAGGGCAATGGGATGACTTTGTCGCCCTGAATGTCAACCGCTGGCTGGGGCAACTGAGTCAGGGCGAGTTAGCCAAGCCAACGATTCTTAAGCAAACGTCCAAGGTCGATACAGCTGCCGGCCCGGCAACTGTTATCGAATTAGCGGGCATTCTCAAGAAATCCCCTGCGATGAATCCTCACGCCGACATGGCAAGTGGTGCGTCGCAATCTTCACCTCCGCGACCCCCTGTGGGGAACCCTGCACCTACCGGCGACGCTGGGTTAAGCTTCAAGAGTCCCGATGGTTGGCAGCCAGGCCAGACCTCATCGATGCGTAAAGCGGCGTTCAATATTGGCGGCGGAGAAAAGCGAGCAGAGGTGACCGTTATCGCCCTTCCCTCTGCTGCAGGTCCGCAAATCACCGATGTGCAGGCTAATGTTGATCGTTGGGCCGGCCAAGTGGGCTTGCCTTCAGGGACGAATCTCGAAGAATTCGTAGAGAAGATTGATATCGATGGCAACTCGGGAAGTTTTGTTCGCCTGGAAAGCCCCGCCGAGACCAGTCCGCATGTTGCCATGTTGGTAGCCATGGTGGAACAAGGTGAAAAAATTTGGTTTTTCAAAATGATTGGGGAATCCGAGCTGGTAGACGAGCAAAGGGAGCCATTCCGCGATTTTCTCGGTTCGGTTCGCTTTGAGTAGCATAGTTCATCTAAGCCGCGGGGTAGCCATCTTGGCTGCCATGATCACAGGCTGGAAGCCTGCGCCACGTCGCGGTATGCTGAATGTTCCTCCCACCTCCCTCCTTGGCCTATTTCCTTAGGCCTTAATTCACTGACATATCTGCTGTGGCTACAACCGAAATCCAAGACTATCAAGATACGGTTCGCGAGCGAGCCAGTTCCACACGTGCGCACAGCCAAACAAATCTATTATCCGACTTGATTGCCGGATTCGCATCTTTGCGATTGACCGTGGTGCTCTTTGCATTGAGCATTTTTCTTGTGCTGGCGGGCACCTTGGCTCAGGTGGATCACGACATCTGGTTTGTAGTCCACAGCTATTTCCGCACTTTGATTGCCTGGATCGAAGTAAAGATTTTCTTCCCTCGAGATTGGGACATTAGCGGCGTCTTCCCTTTCCCAGGAGGATGGACGTTGGGTGCCCTTCTGACAGCTAACCTGTTGGCAGCCCATCTAAGCCGATTCAAAGTTAGTGGCAGTGGCAACCAACTTAGAGTCGGGATCGGACTCATTCTCGCAGGTGTTTTGCTAACCTATGCGGTAGTGCAGAGCGGGTTAGGGGATACTGTCCGCAGTGAGCTCTCTCCTCAATTTTGCAACGGCCTGTGGCACGCCCTCCGGGCTGCTTTGGGGGGCGGCACTCTGTTGTTCGCCTATCGGTTGGCATTAGGTTTTCAAGATCGCGCCAAGAAGGGGTCGTCTTGGCTATGGTGGCTCGGTGCAGCAACATGTTCGGTGTTCGTTGCTCTGACTCTTTGGTTGTTCACACATCCGGAAGCTCAGCTCGATCCCTCGGGACTGCGAATTCTGTGGCAGCTCATCAAAGGGGCGACTGCTGGAATCGTGCTCCTGGCAGGTTGTCGACTCGTGTTTGGCCAACGGGCGGGCATCGTCCTCTTACACGGAGGGATAGGCTTGTTGATGTTTAGCGAGCTGCATACTGGCCTCTCGGCCGAAGAGGCCCGCATGCAAATTGCTGAGGGCCAGACAGTCAACTATGCCGAGGACATCCGCAATGCGGAGCTGGCTATAGTGGATAAATCAGACGCCATCAAGGACAGAGTGACAGTGGTCCCCATCGGGATTCTTCGCGAAGCCGCCGAGTCGGGCGAAGTGATTGAAGACCCTGCCATTCCCTTCGCTATTCGTGTGGTCGAGTTTTTGCCCAATGCAGTGACACGCCTAGCCCAGCCGGGAGAGACCTCTCGAGCGACTGAGGGTTGGGGCACTCTTCGCATGGCCGAGGAACGTCCTCAGAGTACCGGGGCCTCCACTGAGCAAGCGGTGGACTTGCCTGCTGCCTATCTAGAAATTCTCACGAAAGAGGACCATCAGCCACTGGGGACATACCTTACTTGGGCTTTACCCTCTTCAGCAGCCATGACCGAAAGTTTCGAAGTCGACGGCAAGCCTTACGAGATGCAATTGCAGTTTAAACGACTGGTAAAACCCTATTCCGTTGAACTGCTGGATTTCCGCTTCGATCGGTACGTGGGTACCGAGACGCCTAAGAATTTTTCGTCGGAGGTACGACTAACCGACCCAGATAACAAGGTGGATCGCCAGGCTAAAATCTGGATGAACAATCCCTTACGCTATGGTGGGGACACGCTCTACCAGGCCGATTGGGACAAGGAAACGGAACGTGGAACCGTGTTGCAAGTCGTATCCAATACGGGGTGGATGATCCCGTATGTCTCCTGCATGTTGGTCGCAGCTGGCATGCTTTACCATTTTGGCCTCACATTCACCCGATTTGCCAATCGCAAGGCCAGCTCTACGGTGATGGCTGCGCGTCAAACTCCCCTCGAATTGCTCTCGGATTGGCGTTCACCGCAGGTATGGGTCCCTGCCCTGGTTTTAATTGTTTTTGTGGGTTGGGTCGCCGGGCGGGCACGGCCGCATGATCTTCCCCCAACGGAAATGCAGATTCACGAATTCGGCAATTTGCCGTTGGCATACGAGGGACGTATTCAGCCATTTGACACACTAGCCCGAAACGTGCTGACCGTACTTTCCGGTAAGGGGGAAGTGGATAGTTCTCCAAAGGTGCCAGCCATTCGCTGGCTCTTGGACGTAATCGCCGGCACTCGCGCTGCCCAGGACTATCCAGTGATTCGCATAGAGAATCTCGATGTATTGCAAACACTGGAACTCGAGCCTCGCGATGGTTTCCGCTACAGCATCGGTGAACTTTCAGAGCGAAACCAAGAAACGATGAAACAATGGCAGCTTGCTTCTGGTGTTCCCGAGGGAGAACGTACCTTAGCTCAGGAAAAATTCTTGGACTTAGCAAGAAAGATCATTCTCTACCGGACAATCCAGAATTCTTTTTACGCCCCGTCCGTGCGAACCGATTCTCGAGAAAATCTGATGGCGGATCTTTCGGAGCTTGGCAAAGAGATCCAAGCTTTGGACCCCAAGAGCCCCCGAGCAATTCCGCCCATCACCCCGGAAGAACCTTGGCAGATCATGCTCGCTGCAGAAGCGAATTACATCGTCGATAGTCTCAGCGGAAAGCCCTTGAATGACGCAACTCCTGCACTACGCGCTATTCTCCAGTCGTATCGCTCCAACGATCTGGAAAAATTCAATTCGTCAGTCGCCACTTATCAGGAACTGATAGCCGAGCGGGCCGCTGCCGATGCAGAGTTTGCGGCCAAACTGAATGGCGATCCCGATGCTCTTTCGCGTAAGACGGCCGAACAACTTGATTTGAATCGCATTGACTACGAAGCCTACATCAACCAATTTAACCCTTTTGTGCTGGCGATGGCCTTGTATTTAGTGTGCTTTGTGCTGTCGGCATGTTCCTGGTTGGGGTGGACGGCCATACTTAACCGAACCGCAAATTGGCTCCTCTGGTTTACTTTCCTGCTGCATACCTATGCTCTAGTGGCACGGATTTACATCTCAGGCAGACCCCCGGTGACGAATCTTTATTCCTCGGCGGTCTTTATCGGCTGGGCGGCTGTCTTGTTTGCTTTGGTCTACGAGCATGTCTACCGTCGCGGACTTGGCAATCTGCTGGCGGCAGTTGTAGGTTTTCCCACCTTGTTCATTGCTTACAACTTGGCCGGTGACGGCGATACGTTTATGGTGTTGCAGGCAGTACTAGACACCCAGTTCTGGCTCGCGACGCATGTGGTGTGTATTACGCTCGGTTACTCGACGACGATCCTTGCCGGGATGATGGGGCTAGTCTACATCGTGATGGCATTGGTCCTTGATCGTTTAGATGCTGAGAATCGCAAGCAACTCATCCGCATGATGTATGGCACGATCTGTTTTGCGATCTTTTTCAGCTTCGTGGGGACCGTCCTGGGGGGCCTGTGGGCTGACGATTCATGGGGACGCTTCTGGGGCTGGGATCCCAAAGAGAACGGGGCCCTTATCATTGTGCTCTGGAACGCACTGGTTCTGCACGCCCGTTGGGGAGGGATGCTAACGCACCGGGGACTGGCCATCCTGGCCGTGTTTGGGAACGTTGTGACGGCCTGGTCCTGGTTCGGAGTAAATCTGATGGGAGTGGGCCTGCACTCGTATGGATTCACCGAGGGACGCCTCAAGTGGCTGGTGGTCTTCGTTGCCAGCCAGCTGGCGGTGATGCTTTTGGGGGCGTTCTGGAATACGACGGGGGACGCCAAGCCGCAAGCGACCTGAGTTAGAACAAGCGCTGGCGGAGTTCGGCGATTCTGGCAGCTTCATCCTGAAGGTGCTCGGGGAGTTGTTCGGGGGAAAACACTCTCGGCCTGACAAACACCTCGGAGGGCTGGGCCAGGTGAAAAGCCTCTGCCAGTTGGCCAAGTAACTTTTGTGCGCTACGGTCCAAATCATGGGCTAGGCACAATTCGCGAAACAACTTTTGCGAATCGGTGCAAGGTCGGCCTAGATCGTTACGTCTTCGGTAGGTGACGAAAGCTGCCGTGATCCCTCCGAGAACCAACAGTGCTACGATGTACGGCACGAGATCACTAAATTCCAGTGGCCGCCCTGACCTGCGAAATCCATCTCCGAGTCGTTCCCATCGCGAGAATTGAGCGAGAAGAAAGTTTGAAGTGAGGGCATCCATCATTGCTGCACCTCCGCGAATCCCGTCGAATTGGTCGGTTCGTAGCTAGCGAATACGGTCAAACTACTCCTGGCTGCATTTTGCACAGCTGCACTACGATCGTGAGCAGCTGATTCCAACGCCGCCTGCACCTCCGGTACCGGCCAGTATCTGAGAGCCTCTGCCGCTGCGGTGCGTACAATGTGGTCGTTATCTGTTAGTAGTGCGATCAAGTTGTCTACCACAAATGGCACTACCTCTAGTAGCAAAGCAATTTCGATGGCACGAAGTCTTCGTTTGACTCCCGGCGAGGTGAACTCTTCCTTTAACATCGGAAGATACTCTTCATCGACTCGTTGTACGAGATTTCCAGTTGTCTGACGAGCCTCTTCGCTGAGTCCGTCGTATGTCTTGACGAAGTTCTCAAACGAGAACTCAGCTAATGCCTCTCGGGCTGAACAGCGTACTTCCTCATGCTTGCTATCTAGTAAGTCCGATAACAGGGGCATCGTACCCGGAATATGCCGGTCGCGTAGCTGTCTCGTAGCCGCAGCCTGGACCTGAGGTGCGGTGTCGTAGACGGCTTGAAGTATCAGGTGGTTGGCATGGTCGCCGGAAAACTCGGCCAGTGCATCGCAGGCGGTTGCTCTCCCCGCAGGCTCGCCATTGATTACGAGTTCTTCAATGGCATCAAGCTTGGTGTCAGAGGATACCCCGGATGCGCTCAGCAACTGAACGGCCCGTAGCTGGTCTTGCTCCTCAAAACCCGAGAGCCGATGTGTCGGGGCGTTAAGCCACGAAAATGACCGCAACCGCTTGAGATTGCGAGAGAATGCTGCTGTTCTCTCTTGGTCAAACAATCCAAGCAACTGGCAGATAAACTCGCGATCCGTGCGATGGGAAATAATGCTCAAGATGGTGGCGGGTGCTTTCTCACTCTGGAGCAGATCTGCCAGTAAGTTATGGATCGTTGGGTAGTCACTCGATGCAAGCACTTGGCATATCCCCTTGAAGCAAGGATGGTGGGGATCATCCAAGATCGTAAGCAGAAGATAGTCGTCCGGTCCACAGATCAAACAGAACGCATCCAGTATCTCTGTTCTCTTGTGATAACGAAAACGGTCCAGACTCCGCTTGAGGCCATCGAGAACGCTCTTGCGAAAAACCTGAGGATCGCCATTGTTGTTTCCGATGGCGGGGCTCTGCAGAAGATCGCTTAGATTTGCTGTCAGACGCTGAACAAGCGCCGCGGCATCTGCGGCATGGGGGCTCGAAGTGTGTTCGGCAAGCGTTAGCAGGTTCGGAACGAGATCATATTCGGCCATGAGTTCAATGATTTGACAGGCGTTGCCAAACAGTACCGAGTCGTCTGTCAACAAGGCATCGCGTAGTGCACCGGAAATTCTCCCGCGCGCTTCGATGACAAACTCTCTCTCTTCTTCGTCGAAATCATGCCAGCGTTTGATGACAGCTGAATGTGTTTCCTTGCTACGACGAGCGAGAATCGTCTTGAGGGCTCCCAGATACAGTGGCCCGCTTTTCTGTTCGAAGCCGGCGAGTAGCACTTCATTGGCCGACTCGTTGCGACTGTTGGCCAGCACATCAAACGTCAATTCGATTGGAGTTTTCATAGTGTTGCAACACCGGTAGCCGTGGCTTCCAGCTAAGTTTATTGAGTATTTTCTCTCTCAAAAGGTAGGTTGTGCTTTGCCCCGAAGAGAAGTTGTGGCGGAAAATAGCCCATTCAAACCAACCTGGCTAGAGAGAAGGGTTGCCAGGGCACTCTGAGCCGTCAGAATTGATACAATACATGTAATGTAGCCACGTGCAGGCCACTGTTGTGGTGCGAGAGCAATCTTGAAATATTGGGAGATCCGGCGGAAATGTCTCAGAAGTTCACTGCCCAGGCCATACTTGAGAGAGAGTACCTCCCAGTGCGGGCAAAGATTATTGA
This sequence comes from Bythopirellula polymerisocia, assembly GCF_007860015.1. Classification (GTDB taxonomy): domain Bacteria; phylum Planctomycetota; class Planctomycetia; order Pirellulales; family Lacipirellulaceae; genus Bythopirellula; species Bythopirellula polymerisocia. The sequence goes on along the minus strand of NZ_SJPS01000003.1, from coordinate 115,944 downwards.
AATCGCCTCCGCGCTCGATCGAATTGACCGCGCCACAGGTGGCCCACCTGACGACCCTCGTGGAAAGCAGATCCAGACGGCCTTGGAATTGTTGCTAGAGAATGGGCCCGATCGTGCGGAGCGGGTCCAGTTGCTTTTTAGCCGCCATTACGACGAAACCTGGCCGGCAACACTGCAAATGCCCAATCGCTGATTCCGTTCTAACTCTGCAATCACAGTAAATCATTCCTGGCGAGAAACAGCGTGTATTACATCGATCCCCACATCCACATGGTTTCGCGAACCACTGACGACTATGAAACGCTTGCCAAAATGGGTTGCGTTGGACTGAGCGAGCCGGCCTTCTGGGCGGGATATGACCGCGGCAGCGTCGATGGTTTTCGCGATTACTTTCGCCAGCTCACAGACTTTGAATCACGTCGTGCAGCCATATATGGTATTCAGCACTTCACCTGGCTCTGTATCAATGCCAAGGAGGCGGAAAACGTCGAACTCTCGCGAGATGTGATCGCTATGATCCCGGAGTTTCTCAATGCCAAGGGTGTCTTGGGCATTGGTGAAATCGGACTCAACAAGAATACCCGTAACGAAGCCATTGTGTTCCTGGAGCACATTGACCTGGCCATGAAGACCAACGAGCAGATTTTGATCCACACACCTCACTTGGAAGACAAGTATCAAGGGACACGGATGATTCTCGATATGCTCATCAGCGACAATCGGATCGAACGTCATCGGGTTCTGGTTGATCATGTGGAAGAACACACGATACGCCCCGTGTTGGAGGCCGGCTTTTGGGCCGGGATGACGCTTTATCCTGTGAGCAAATGCACACCGGCCCGCGCGGCCGACATGGTCGAGATGTATGGCCCCGAGCGGTTGATGGTGAATTCCGCCGGGGACTGGGGTCCCTCCAAGCCGACCGCCGTCCCCGACTTTATTCTGGAAATGCGCCGCCGTGGGCATGGCGAGGAGTTGATTCGACGCATCGTCTACGACAACCCGCTCACCTTTTTTGGCCAGAGCCGCAACTTCGACTTCCAAGCACCTTGTTAAGCTGCTTTGACCATCTGCCTAGCGGCTTGATGGATTCCTTGAGCGGTTGGCAGTCTGCTCCTTCATTTTGGCGCGGCGTTCGGCGTTGCGTGTATCTCGCTCAATTCGTCGCTCCACGAAGTTCTCTATCCGTGACGAATTCACGACGTATAAGGCGGGGTCATCGATCACAAAGGGCGTAGACCAAGTCTTGCCGTCGCTACGATTGCACACATTGAAGAAAAAAGTGCGGAACTGTTGGGCGGAGAAGCCATAAGGGAACTGTGAAGTGATGTAGTCGGCTTGGGTGAGATCTTCTACACCTGGCTTGGCATAGTAGTGAACCATGCCATCAGGCGTGACAGACAATCCCATCGTCCACCAGCCAAACTTTTCCACAGGAATCTCTGTACAACGAACGTCGTTGCCCCGGGTATCTCCCCGGTAGGTCAGGAAAGCGGAGTCTTCTTTCGCTCCTTTGCTACCTTTACTGCGAAAATGTATCCATAGACCGGGCCAATAAGGTTCGGCTTCGGTAACGGTTCTCGAGCCAAAGAACCCTGCCTTCTTGGTGGACGTTGTAGTGGTTTGTGTACTCACGCGGAATCCGAAATGAGGCCCCGTGCGATTCTCCCATTCATCCACTGGTGGGAGGTAAACACGGGCAACTGCGCTGGGAATCTCGCCCACTGGCACCCTGCCGATTCGGGCTAGGCTGTTCGAAACGAAATCGTCTTGCTCAGTTTCATAGGTATTGTATCCGGGAATTCCAGAATTCAGAGTACGTAATAAGAGCGAATAGTTGCTCCCTTTTAGGCCACCGGCCGGTGTCGGCACGACTTGCATGTGATCTGGCTGCCCTCGTTCGGGGCCTTCAACCCATAAGCCATTTGTCGAGTATCCGGTTGGCGAACGCAGCTGCTGGTCTTGCTCGCGAGAGCTTTTCGGGAATTTATGGACAAAGCTCCACTCGGTGTCTTCAAAATTATCGCTGACATAATCGATGCGAGTTCCCGTGCCTGGCACAACGGGCCTGGCAGCGAGAGCGGAAGAACAGGTTAGAAGGACACAACTGAGTGTGAACAGCGAGCGAACGAATGTGAATTTCATGGCAGGGTCCCGGCGAGGGTCAAGAAGGGTCTAAACGGAGCGCTCTGCAGGAGCACTCTTCAAGACATATCGGTCGGAGCCAAGCGAACATTCGGTTCAAGCCGCACAGCAGCAATAGCTTGTCTAGACCGCCCCGTTTAGCGAGGCATTGCTAGCTTAAATGCCAAATTGTCGCAATACGATGTCTGCGACATCGGTATCGGCCAGCGGTCGTTCGACGAAAACACCGCGTTCCGACGAGAGCAGAACACCACGTTGCTCGGTGGTGTTTGCTGGTGCTCCGTGAGAACCGCGCACCAAGGTGGCGTCGAGCGGGATGCCTTTTGCCACCGGATCCCAAAACATTTCGACCGGATCATACCCAGGTTTGCGGTGGATATCGACTGTGCGAGCAAAGGCCGGTGCGAGTTTGTCGTCGAGCCACCAATAATACGCCTGCCAACTATTTGGCTCAGAGACAAGTACCAAGTCGCCCGCCAACGGGTGATTTAGATCGTACCTGTCCAGTTCGGCGTGCATTAAGACCTCAGCGATTCCCGCTTGGCCGGTGAATAGCTTTCTGACTTGCTCGCACACTTGAGGATTACGATCTTTGACGAACACATGTGAAAACTGATGATCGACCAATGCCCAGGCGCGGCTGGCATGGAAGTCAATTAGTTCACGTCCTTCGCTCAGACTAACCGAAAGCAGCCCAGCTTCACGCAGCAAGCGATTCGAGTAGCTCACATGCTCGACGGGGGTGATCACATACTCGCTGGCCACAAGCCACAAGGGTTCTCGCCCCTGGTATGCATGAGAAAACCCTTCGACCAGCCGACCGATCTGCTCATCCAGTTCACCGAGTGCACGAATTGCCGCAGAGCTGTCGGGCCCTTCTTTCTGGGAGGCGTAGTCGAGATGTGCGAGGTAGGCGTAAAACAAATTGGGGCGAAACCGCTCAGCGGCTGCAATCGCTGAGGTGACGATCCACTCGGTTGATTTGATATTGGCAAAAGGTCCCCAGAAGTGTTGCAGCGGAAAGTGGCCCAGCGTTTCCAGCAACTCCGCATAGAGCGCCTCAGGCTTGGAATAGCACCACAGACTCTCGCTCCCATCGGGATTGTGCTTCGGTGCCGGCCAACACACGATATCTGCCCCAGAGCCAACACTGTGGAGTGGAAACCAAGCGGCCGCAGTCAACTGAGAATCGTGTTCATGAATGATGTCCCAGAGCTGAGGTCTTTGGACGCAGCTATTGGGAGCAATCCACATTTCGCAACGTTCTTCTTGGCGGAAATAGAACCCGTTCGCGACCACACCATGTTCAACCGGCGGAAGTCCCGTCGTCATATTCGCTTGCACACAGCAAGTCACCCCGGGAAAACTTGGTACCAATTCCGCGCAGTCTCCCAGCTCGGTCAGCGCGCGAAGTCGAGGCATGTGAGCCAAGTCTTGGCGGCGGAGACCGGGAATGGAAAGGAGAATGACATGTTCAGACATAGTCAGCCAATAATTCGGTAGATCAAGACAGGTCGAGTAACGGACTTAGATAATCAAACGCCTTTTGAGCGGAAGCAGGTCCTACGTGGCTGTGGCGACTCAGTTCCACATGCAATGGCCCATCATACTCGACTTCCTTCAGGACTGCGATGACCAGGGGGAAATCGATTTCTCCCTCACCGAACATCAAGTGTTCATGGACGCCGCGGCGCATGTCCTCTATATGAACATTGACGATCCGATCGTGCCATTCGTAGATTACCGCCGCGATTGAACCATCATCCAGGCAATGTACGTGTCCCACATCGAGAGTGAGTTTCATGAATGGCGAATCGATCAAACTTATTAATTCCGCGTAGCTGGCCATTGTGTCAACCAGCATCCCTGGTTCGGGTTCAAAGCCCAAGCAGACTCCGTGTCGGCCAGCATAATCGAGCACCGGATGCAGGCTTTCGGCCAATCGAGCCATGCCATCTGCAGAGGCGACATCTGCAGGGAGGGATCCTGACCAGAGCGAAACACAATCGCTATGCAGCGCTGCTGCGATGTCGATCGAATGGCGTAAGAATTCAACTCGCCGGGGCCTCCCCTCCCCTTTCGAGGAAAGCAGGGTCGGTTGATGTTTGTGACGCGGATCAAGCAGATAGCGGGCCCCCGTCTCGACCGTTGAACTCAGGTTGTGATCGGCCAACGAGTTGCTGATTTCACACAACTCAGTCTCAAACTGCGGACCATAAGGATTGAGCGCCGCATGGTCGAGTGTGATGGCAATGCTTTGGTAGCCGATTGCCGCGAGCACTTCAATTGCCGCAGATAGACTGTGGTGCGCTAGCCCATTCGTGTTGTAACCAAGATACATTGCGAGAATCTCCGCCTGCGATCTCCAATATTACCGAGTCGATTGTACAGTCAAGTCTGCCCAGTCCAACGGGAAAGCAAACGAACTGGCACCAGTAGGAACAAAACACAGACTCCGGCCGACCAGCCCGCAGCCATCGCGCAGGCCGCCGCGTCGATGGGTATAAACAATGAAATTAGGGCTCCGACGGTTCGTCGTGCGCTAGTTTGATTAGGAGCTCGTAGCAATCGGTAAATCAAAAAAGCGGCAAATCCGAGGAGGAAAAAAGAAATCGCTGTCGCAGAAAAAAAAGAAATCGCTCGGTCTTCCATACTCAGCGGCTGCAAGAGCGCTTGAATCATCCCGCCGCCTACCAGAACTCCCCCGGCGATAAGTTCTCCCGAATGGCTTTCTGTGGCTTCGCGACGAGCAATCAACGTGAGCCCAATGGTGTAAATCCCGATACCAATCGCCCACATGATAGGATCTGACCGATCCAATAACGAATCCGCAACGCTCGCCCCAAGCAAAACATTGAGCAAACGACACAATCCCATGACCAGTGGCCCATAAAGGGTCGACTTGGCATAGATATCATAGAACAAGATCACAGATGCCAATGACAATGCGATTAGAACCGCACTGAAATCTCCAATGATCGTACTAGCAAAATATGCCGCAAGAATTCCTGCTCCGATCAGCCCCAAGCCAACACGATATGCGCTCCGCTTATTTATGCGCCCCGCCGGGATCGGTCGCTCAGGTCGTTCGACTGCATCGAGTTCCGCGTCGAACACATCATTGAGCATCATCCCCGCTTCGTAAAGACAAACTGAGGATAAGATTAGCAAAAGCAGCGGACCCACCGGCTGCCAATCTCGTTGAACCAAGAGAAACCCGGCTATGACATTGGACGCGGCCGTAAAGATATTAGCTGCCCGCATGAGCTGCCACCACGCCAGCCACTCGATCCTCGTGCTCGCCATTAGTTAGCCGACTCCGCAAGGCCTAGGGAATGTATTGAATCGCTCAAAAACTTGTGAGCTGATTTTGCGGCCTCGTCGGGGGAATCGATGTACGGGTAAAGTTCCACTGTGAGCCAGCCCTTGTAATCTGTTTTGGCTATTGCCTGCAATGTAGCAGGGAAGTCGATGGCCCCATGACCAGGTATTAAGTGTTGGTGCACACGGCTAGGAGCGATGTCTTCCAAGTGATAGTGGCGAGTATGCTCCGCCATTTGCGGTACCCAAACCTGCGGATCCTCTCTAACACAATAGGCATGCCCCACATCGAAATTCAATCCGACAATTGGCGCGTCCAAACGCGCGATGAACTCAAGATATTCATCGAACCGCTCGATAAAAAGTTCCGGCTCGGGCTCAATCAGAAGGCCAACCTGAAGCTTGCTAGCCAATTCAACACAAGGCATCAGCTCTTCGTAAAAGATGTCGGCGGCCTGCTCGCGGGTTTGATCCGGGGCAAGAAATCCTCCCGGTTCGGTTGTTATGTGTGGGGCACCAAGATCTGCTGCCAGCTGTAAGGATCGTTTGGTATGTTCCCGGCGAATGGCGCGATAATGGCGATCGGGATCGGTCCACCCCGGATGCCAATACGGCTGTCGCGGGTCGCCGACGGCATTCATCATAAAGGCGTTGATGTTAGATATCGTGAGCCCGTGGTCAGAGATTGCCCGGCGAATCGCCTCCCGTCGTTCAGGCAACAACCCCGCCGGCCAGGCATGGGGCACATCGGCCAGTAGTTCGATCCCGCGATAGCCAATCGCTGCAATGCGACGAATGGTCTCCTCGATCGAGAACTGCATATATGCGTTGGAACTGAAAGCGAGCTTCACAAATCTCTCCTGCGTGTGACGTTGTCCTGTAATTCTAATCTCAAGTTTGTGAGCCTGTTACCCCTGGTGCCGTGTATCTCTCAGCCAGAATGGCGATTTCCTTTCGTCCTTGCCGTGTGAGGAGCAATGTTGCCTTGTGGTCCCCATTGAGTTTGAACCGCTTCCGTAAGTCTTCGGGGCTCAGAGAAACGCCCCTGGTCTTAATTTCGAGTTCACCTATGCCACTCAAATGCAGATGCTTGGCAAGTCTTGGAACTCGCAAAGGCATCGTATCAGACACACTAAAACAAGTAATCAAGGGATGCTCCACTGGGTCGTTGCCGGTTAGATAAGCAGCCCCAGTAGACAGAACTTCACAACCAAGTTTCGTCGCCAATGCTCCAGTCAAGTGTGCCGCACGGATGCAGGGATCGGTGTCGAATACAAAATGCCCAACACCGACCGCAAGAGGTGCTTGAGTTTGAGGATCACCAACGAAAAAATCTGGCTCAGAGTTTACAGCATCATTTTTGATCGCCGTTGCCCGACGCTGTCCGGGAAACTTTGCTAACTCTCCAAACCAAGCTACTAGCTGCCGACAGCTTCGCGAGCGAGAGATCCACTCTAGCTCAGCGTTTTGTTGCCATTCTGGCGATAGCTCAGCTGCAGGAGCGAATTTGATCGCACCATTTGAAGCTGTCTTGAGCCATTGCTCAATCGTTGCCTCGCTCGGTGAATGCCACTGGGGACGCGTCGAGCGGCGACCTTCCACTCTCCGATCGGGATCGAGGTGCCAATGAATTGATGCATCGGGTGGGTACTCCTCCGCCGTGGTGGTTTTTAAAATCGCTTGTTCGTCGCATTTGAGGATGCGAATGTTGGCCTCAGCCAGCAGTGTCATTGTGGGATCTTGATCCAATCCAATAGTCAGTCCACGCTCTGCAATCGCTAGCAGGTCGCCGCCGATACCACAGCAGTAGTCAGTTACCTTCTTTCCAGCTCCGAAACGGCAAGCCTTGTACCTAGCGATTCCTAAGTCTGTTGCTTGTTGAAGGGCACGATCAGTGAAGAACATCTCTTGGGCGAGTGGACCGAACTTCTCAGCAGCTTTTGCTCGGAGGGTCACCTGCGCGGCAACCAGCCGAGCACGGCTTGTCGAAAGGGACTTCCGTAACTTTTCGATGAGTCGATGCGTCGGCAGCCCCGAATTGGCACCCTCGGTGAGCCATCTGCTTGCCTCATAGCTCACCAGCCAGTGATAATCGACAGAGTCGGTCATATTTACCCTATCGATTTCATAAGTAGTGACTTAGCGATTGGTTACGTCTCACGACGAATACAACGATTTACCGGAAAACACGCACGACTCCCGTCAAGTAAGCTGAATGGCAGGACTTGCCGGCCGGGAAGCAACGACTCCAGTGTGTCGATGAATACCTATGGGAACGGATTCCTGTGCAACGTCAAGCCACCCGTGCCAACTTTGAAGTTCCCATTTGAGGTCCGATCGTAATGTTTCCCCGTAAATTAGGAATCCCTTTGCTGCTGGGGGCTGCCGTCGCCGTCCCTTACGTTAAATCCAACGGGACCCAGGGTATCTCGGAATTCTGGAATTCTATGAGCGCCACGTCGGGCGAAAGTTCGCACCAAGTGCAGTCCTCCTCAACTGAATGGCAACAAACCAACACTCCGCCAAGCGGCCCAGGTGCCGAGCTATATCCGGTCCGGACCCCTCTGGAAGGGATCAGCAGTGTTTCACTGGAAGAGGTGTTTCGCTTTGATATTACCAAAGAATGGGTTTACCAACATTGGGCCCGCAAGTCGACCGCTTTGTCGGAATTGGGATTGTACGGTGTACGCATCCCCCTCGTCACTGGTACCCAGCTTACGGACATCGCTGGATCGCTGACCTACTTCTTCGATCCTTCAGGCCGCGTCCAAAAGATCACGTTCAAAGGAAATACGGGCGATACTACACAGCTTGTGATGCTGGTCATGCATCGTTATGGACTTCAACCGCAAACCAGTCTTGTGGCGGGGGAACAATTGTTCCAAGTTAAACGAGGCAGCGATGTGATGAGTGAGCTCCGCACCCGGCCTTCCCCGGTTCTCTGGTCGAGTTCACCCCACAATAGCTTTGCAGTCGAACTACAGCTGCAATCCCCAAGTGCTGCGACTCCCCTACCGGTGCAGCTTCCTCCCCTTCCGGAGGTGAAGACTCCTGTGGAACCCACACTCAGCGCCGACGAAGCCGCCAAAAAAATCCAAGAGGAAACCGCTGCCAATCAACTAGCCGCGAAAAAAGAACTGCAGGAATCGTTCAATAAGTTTTTCCCCCGCAGTCGAGTCCCGGAGGATCAAATCAAGAACCTGGACAAGCTTGAAGGCTACTAGCAGTTGTACGAGTTTGCCAAGAATGCAGGCTGATCTAACAGTCGACGTTGAAATGGATTATTCTGCGTCCATGAGCCAATTCAAGATTTACCGTTGTCCTCTATCTGAGAGAAAGGACGCCTTGAGGTGTCTGCATCGCGGAGTCTCAACGGATCAACAAGACGCCTTGGTTGCTACTCTTGAGCAACTGCGCCGGCAAGATTCGACCGTTTTAGAGGGTTTGTTCGTTGCGAAGGATCAGAGGGAGATACTCGCTGCCGCTTGGGTGCAACGCGCGGAGGGAAATACGGCAATCCTCTGGCCCCCCGACTTTGCTTCTCCCGCTGCTGCGGAACTAATGCAGTCCTTAGACGGACTTTTAAGCGAATGGGGCGTGCCACTTGCCCAAATGGTGATTGGAAAAGATGCAGAGGTCAATCTTGAACTCCTAGCCCTCGCAGGATTTCACAAGCTTGTGGATTTAGACTACCTCTCTTTGGAGAATCCTAAGGTTGATGCAAACTGGCCGAAAGGAGTCTTGTTCTTCGAACCACATGCGGCAAATCAGGCATCTCGATTGCAAAACTTACTTCTGCAGAGTTACGATGGGACTCTTGATTGCCCGCAACTGAATGGTTTGCGTGATCCTGCCGACGTGATTGCCAGCTACCAGGCGCAGGGCGTATATGAAGGAGAGCACTGGTATCTTGTCCAGCTGGATCGACAGGACATCGGTATATTGATTCTTGCCAAGCACGACAACGGAAAAGTCATGGAACTAGTTTACATGGGAGTCGTTCCCTCAGTTCGAGGTCGTTCCCTAGGTGAGGAAATCCTACGTCATGCTATTCGTTGTTCTGCCAGAGGGCGAGCAGAACGTCTTGTGCTGGCCGTCGACCCGCAGAATGCACCAGCCCAGACAATGTACCGGCGGGCGGGCTTTGCCGCGTGGGATCGTCGCACCGTCTATGCTAGGATCTCGAGCAAAGTAGCATCGCCAGATAGATCGGTCTCCTAAGAATCACCGCAATTTGCGCACCATTTCTTGGTTGTGATGAGCAAAGTCGTTATGATAAGGGGACAATGACTTTTCCTCGCAGACTTCCGCCCATGCTCGCCCTCAGCATGACTCTTATATTGACTCTTATACTGGGTTTTGCCCAAGACGACCGCGCCGATGCCGCCGGACTTAATAACCAAGTAAACTTTGCTCGAGTAATTAAGCCGATCCTTGCTCGAAAGTGCTTTGCTTGCCATGGTGCGGAGACTGCCGAGTCAGGCCTTGCCTTACACAGTGCACAGACAGCCTTCGCTAAGGGTGACTCTGGACTGCCTGCGATCGTACAGGGCAAAGCCGATAGCAGCGAATTGTTGCGACGGATTTCGTCGGAAGACGAGTTGGAGCGGATGCCGCCGGAGGGCAAGCCACTGTCGACAGAGGAGATCAATCTTATCCGCCAGTGGATTGATGAAGGGGCGAAGTGGGAAAAGCATTGGGCCTTCGAGCCGATCTCTCGGCCAGCGCTCCCCGAGGTACAACATACCGACTGGGTACGAAATGATGTTGATCGTTTCATCCTTTCGTTACTAGAAGCTTCCAGGTTACAGCCAGCCAAGCCAGCTTCCAAGAAAGTCCTTGCACGACGGATTTATTACGATCTCATTGGTCTTCCGCCGACTCCTGATGAGCTGGCCGAGTTTCTTGCCGACCACCGGCCAGATGCTTACGAACGTCTCGTAAATAAGCTGCTTGCTTCGCCCCACTACGGCGAGAGGTGGGCTCGGCACTGGCTCGACGTTGTTCGTTACGCTGAGTCAAACAGCTACGAACGCGACAGTCCCAAGCCCAATGTGTGGAAGTACCGCGACTATGTGATTCAGTCGCTCAACGACGACAAGCCCTACGATCAATTTGTCCGTGAACAACTAGCTGGTGATGAACTAGATGAGGTGACGGACGAAACTATGACGGCCACGGGCTATTACCGGCTGGGACTATGGGATGACGAACCAGCTGACCCCGTCCAAGCGCTGGCTGATGAGATGGACGAACTTGTTTCGACAACTGGTCAGGCGTTTTTGGGACTCACGGTTGGATGTGCTCGTTGCCATGACCACAAGATCGACCCTTTTCCACAAGCGGACTACTACGGGTTCGTGGCTTTCATGGGCGACGTGACAACCTATGGCACGCGAGCTGATCAGCTATCGAACAACCAATGGAGTACTGCACCGACAAAAATTCGTGCTCGGCAAGACTTGCTAAATAATGACCTGAAGAGCAAGGAAGCGGTCAAACTTCAGCTGGAGCAGCAAGCCATCAAACGAATGTCGGGTGTGCTTCAGCGACTGACTGAATCAGACAAACGGGAGGAAGTTCTCCGCGAAAACTTGCGGGCCCATTTAAAAGCCAATGAGGAACAAGAATATGACGTGACTCTCCAGGAGATCACTGCGCTCAATCAGGAAATAGAAAAGCTTGGCCACGATCACGCTGTTCTCGCTTTGGCCCGTACCGATTCCAGCCCCCCTGCGACACATATTCATGTGCGAGGCAACCCACATGTCCCGGGAAAAGATGTTGTCCCCCACTTTCCGCAAATATTAGGTGGCGAGGAACCGGAGATCACACCTCTCGGTAACCGTGCTTCTGTAGGCCGTCGACGCGTGCTTGCCGATTGGATTGCTTCCCCTGAGAATATGCTTACCAGCCGAGTGATTGCTAACCGGGTATGGCAGCATCATTTCGGACGTGGAATCGTTCGCTCACCCAATAATTTTGGGCAACTCGGAATCCCTCCCACACACCCTAAGTTGCTGGACTATCTGGCCAGCTATCTGACCGACCATAATTGGCGTCTTAAGTCACTGCATCGGCTGATTGTCACTTCGAGTGCGTATCGCATGTCATCGGAAGCTAATCCCGCTGGGATGGCTGTTGACCCCGACAACAATTTGTTCTGGCGGTTCGATTTCCGCCGTCTTAGTGCCGAAGAAATCCGCGATTCGGTGTTGGCCGTCAGCGGCAAACTCAACCGCGAATTGTACGGACCGAGTATCTACCCTCAACTCTCACAAGAGGTATTGGCGACTCAATCCCAACCAGGGCTTAATTGGGGCGATTCTACTCCAGAACAGCAGGCGCGGCGCAGTGTGTACATCCACGTGAAAAGATCGCTTTTGATGCCTCTCTTGACCGCATTTGACTTGCCAGACCCTGATTCGAGTTGCGAAGCGCGTTTTAATACCACACAACCTGCTCAGGCTTTCGCGATGTTACACAGCACATTTCTGCATGAACAAGCGACTGATTTGGCTCAGCGCGTGCAAAACGAGGCAGGGGCTGAAAAAAATAGCCAAGTGACTCATGCTTTACAATTGGTACTAGGTCGTGAGGCGAATCAGGAGGAGATTCAATTAGGCTTGGATCTAATCACTCGCCTGCGGAATGAGCATGGCCAAGACGCCAACGAAGCGCTCCGCTACTATTGCCTGGCATTACTCAATCTGAACGAATTCATCTATCTGGACTAGGACGACAAACATGTCCCAAACACGAAACTTTTGCGGACGCACACGACGAGAATTCCTTTGGCAAGCCGGTGCTGGTTTTGGTGCGACGGCTCTCGCAGGGATGCTATCGCAGGATGGCTTTTTCGCCAGTGCTGCGGCTTCCACACTGTCAGCCAAACCGCTCGCGCCACATCCAGCTCCTTTTGCTGCAAAAGCTAAGAGCGTTATTTTCTTGTTCATGTATGGTGGTCCGAGCCACATCGACACATTTGACTACAAGCCGTCGATGATCGGCATGGAGGGTAAGTCGGTTGCCGTGAAAACGCATGGCCGCGGCGGTCACAAGAACTCGGGCCGAATCGTTGAGCCACGGTGGAAGTTCCGCCAGTACGGCGAGTGCGGCAAATGGGTGAGTGATTTGTTTCCCAATCTCGCCCAGCATGTCGACGACATTGCCTTCTTGCATTCGATGACCGCCGAGTCTCCTATTCATGGCTCAGCAATGCTTATGATGAACTCCGGCAAGCTGCAGTCAGGCAGCCCCTGTTTGGGGTCCTGGGTGAACTATGGATTGGGAAGCGAGAACTGCAATTTACCGGGCTTCGTTGTAATGCTTGATCCTTCAGGAGGGCCGATATCCGGAGCGAAGAATTGGTCGAACGGTTACATGCCTGCCACTTATCAGGGGACCGTCTTGCGCACTACAGGTGCACCTATACTCGATTTGCAGTCTCCCGACGGGATGAACCGTGACTTGGAGCGCAAACTCCTGGACACGATTTCGAGAGGTAATCGGCAGCATTTGGCGGCGAGGGCAGACAATAGCGAACTAGCTGCTCGGATTGCCAGCTACGAATTGGCCTTTAACATGCAGGTCTCGGCTCCCGAAGCGGTAAATCTTGCCGATGAGACACAGGCGACGCTCGACATCTACGGAGTCGGCAAGCGGCCGACGAACGACTTTGGCACTCGCTGCCTCCTCGCCCGCCGATTGGTCGAGCGGGGCGTACGATTCATTCAATTGTACTCCGGTGGGGCCCACAACGACGCTAATTGGGACGCCCATGGTGACTTGGAATTCAATCACAACACACATGCTGGTGAGACCGACCAGCCCATCGCCGCCTTGCTCGCCGATCTCAAGCAACGCGGCTTGCTCGAAGAGACCTTGATAGTTTGGGGGGGAGAGTTCGGTCGCCAACCTACTGCCGAATACGCCGAAGGTACCGGTCGCGACCACAACTCGGCTGGTTTCACAATGTGGATGGCAGGAGGGGGCATCCGGGGAGGCCTCTCGGTTGGCCAAACGGATGAAATTGGTAGCCGAGCCGTTGAACACGAACTGCACGTCAAACGCATGCATGCCACTGTGCTCCAGCAACTCGGCTTCGACCCCAATCGCCTCAGCTATTTCTACAACGGCCTCGACCAAAAGCTGGTCGGAGTGGAGCATGTGGCTCCGATTCGAGAAATCATCTCTTAGAAGTTTTATGGATCCCGCAATTTTGCGTGAACAGGCGTTCTGGTGCCCCATGATTTTGTGGTTGGCTGATTGCCAGGAATGTTGCGGAGCTAGAAAGTGCGATTCCCGCTGATTAATGGCGTTTCTAACCGTCGCTCAGGCAACTCGATCAGAACTAGTTTAGAGCGAACAGATTTTCCACACGTGTACCTGGACTCAGCAAAATTTTTTTTGTCCTAGGTGCCGCTTCGAACCAAGTAAATACTCGCAATTCCTTAACAATTGGCGTTTGGACAACTGCAGCGCCGATGTCAAGTACTTCCTGATGGGTGCTAGCACTCTTAGAATCACTCCTTCGCGTGGCAGGGAATAGGCGACCCTCACGCATCCAAAGACGGGAAGACTCTCTTCTGGTTGGAGATTTGGCAAAAGTATTAGACGGGTTCGTGGTTCTCATCGGGCAATAGAGCCAGGCAGGAAGTGATCATGGAAGATTCGGACAGGCTGTCCGCTGTGCGCACCGAATTGGTAAATCGACTGGGCCGCCAGCGCTATGATCTGTGGATTGGTCCGCAGACGACGCTGGAGTTTTCGAAGGATACTCTGCGGGTCGGTTGTCCTACTACGTTCGAAGTGCAGTTTGTTCGCCGCCGTTTGCACCCGCATTTGGTGGAAGGGAGCTCGTTGATTGCAGGTAAAGAATTTGCCGTTGAATATTTTGTGCGACCTGCGCCACCCGCAGAGTTAAATTGTGAACAGCCAATTCAATTGCAGCAACAATTGTTTGACAGCGAACACAACTCAAATGGCGATCCGCCTAAATCGTCTCAGTTAGCTGAAACAGCAATTCAGGATTGCTTTCCTGCAGCGACGACTTGCAAATCGCCTCCTCGACGCAAACCTACGTCGAAAAAGCCGTCAAAATCCACCTTTGCAGAATTTGTTTCTGGCCCCTGCAACGAATTGGCCCTCCGCACGGCAAAAACCGTCACCGGTCGTTTAGGACACTATGGACCCCTCTTGCTCTATGGTCCTCCAGGTGTCGGCAAGACCCATCTGCAACATGCGATTTTGCAGGAAGTGCGAAGCAGAACTCCACGCATTCGTGCCGTGCGACTTACTGCCGAGCAGTTCACAAGCGAGTTTCTTGAAGCACTCAATGGGCGGACCTCACCCAGTTTTCGTCACAAATACCGCTCGGTCGATTTGCTGCTCATTGACGACATCCAGTTCCTTGTCGGCAAACGGGCTACCCTGGAGGAGTTACTTATCACAATTGACTCTTTGCAGGAGCGTGGCAAGCAAGTTGTGCTTACCTCAGCGGGTTCACCCTCGGAATTGCAAAAACTGAGTCCGGAATTGGCAACCAAGGTTTCTGGTGGATTGGCCATTCCTATAGAACTACCTGATTACTCCACACGCTTGGCACTTGTGAGGCAATTTCTCTCTCAAATGCACCCAGTCATCGGCATGGCTATCGACGGCGAAGTGGCTTCACTGATTGCCAATCAGATCGCAGGGAGTGCCCGCCAATTGCGGGGGGCAATCAACCGCCTGATCGTCACCAGCGAGGCACTGGGCAGGCCGCTTACTTCGGACTTGGCGCGGACGGTATTGGCGGAATACGTGCAGCAGATCACTCCCGCGGTGCGACTTTCTGATATCCAACAAGCCGTCTGCGATGTATTTCAGGTCGATCCCAGCAGTCTAAAGTCTAAGAGCAAAACCCGCACAGTGGCCGAGCCAAGAATGGTAGCCATGTGGCTAGCCTGCACACTAACTCGATCTGCTTTAGGCGAGATTAGCGAATACTTCGGTCGCAGAAGTCACAGCACCGTGATCTCGGCCCAGCGTCGCATCGACAAAATGGTTAGCCAAGGCACTAGCATCTCGGTTGCCAACCGTTCCTGCAAAGTGGAAGAAGCGATCCGGCAGGTGCGAGCGGCACTGCGGATCGCTTAATCGCATCTGAAACGCGGCATGTAGCGGATTTGGAGGTTCGCAAAATTTGCTGTAAAAACTAGGAACGTCCAAAGAATCTCGTCCATGGAAGTGTCCTAGCATTTTGGAGAAATGAAAATGAGACGATTTTTTCTCGCTGGTACGTTTCTTGTTTGGTCAGCTCTATCAATTTGTGCCGCAGAGTTCGCTCCAAAAGAGAGTACCATCCTTACCGACTTGGATATCGCCTTCATTGGGGCCCATTCGGCAGCAAATGAGTTGGACCTTGCTGCAGGGGGCCCCATTATTCTCCTCCGTGACGGACAACTCATCTTGGTTCGCAACAAGACTGAAGTTGCAGCCCCAATCATCCTCCCCGATTACGAAGCATTCAAGACGTTCGCTCATGTTCCGGTGGCGATCTATCTTCTGCTTGGGTCGGAGGGTGCCAGCACGCTCGACGACCAGCTTATTTTGCAATTGCGAGCATATCACGCTAAACTTGAAGACGTCGAGAACAACATCGAGCAAATCGATCTGAACGGCGACAATCTTGAGCGACAGAAAAGAATTCTCGCTGAGTCGAAGCGTTTCCTGGACAAAGTCGTACAACAGCATGGCTTCAGCACCGAAGAGTTACATTTGTTTACGCGGCGCATGCTACCGATGATTAAGGCAAATATTGCCTGCGCGGCTGCGAGTCAGCTCGATGCGATGCACAGTCAAGTGATGGGCTGGAAACAGGAAATGACTCCCGCTGAGTGGAATCGAGTACGAGTGGCCGTTAAGGGAGCAGTTTTAGCTCGCAATGGAAGCCTCGCCAAGCAGTATTTTGAGCGCCTGCTGAGGATTAAGGGAGAAGGGATGCGCCTCACATACATGGAACTCTATTTCCCTCCCACCCCGTTGCAGACCTTGCTTGCTACGCGCTCGGTTGATCGAGGTATCGGCAATGCCGTCTTTGGCGATCCTGATCGGATGTTCCGTGATGTGCTTGCGGATGCTGCAACGGCTCACATCAAGTGCATGAAATTCGAATAGTATGCCGATGGCATGCTCTGCACAGGGAAAAACGCTTGTAGCGGCCCTCTCGTGGAATCGTATAATGGGCAAAAAAGTCCCTTTTTACCAACATGGCAATCACTCTACGAATCGCCTGCTAGGAAAACTCAATGCAGATAGTAACTCTCAGCTTCCTGCTGATCGCCGCTCTGGTACCGCAACTCATGGCGGAGAACACAATAAACCTTCCAACTATCGGTGAAATAGTTCGAGTTGATTCGAAGTTGGACCAACTAGTCGGTCCCGATGCCCGGATCGAGGTGTTGGCCTCAGGGTTTGACTGGTCAGAGGGCCCGGTGTGGGTGCCGCGGGATGGGGGGTATTTGTTGTTCTCTGATGTTCCACAGAACACTATCTTTAAGTGGCAAGCTGGAAAAGGGATTACTATCTTCTTGAAGCCTTCGGGGTTCACAGGGGTGGGCTCCTACAGCAGCGAGCCGGGTAGCAACGGGCTTGCGCTGGATAGGGAAGGTCGCCTGATTTGCTGCGAGCACGGCGATCGCCGGATTTCGGTAATGCCGTGGGGTGAAGGCAAAAGAACCCTCGCCAGCAACTGGGAAGGAAAATGGTTCAATAGTCCGAATGATGTCGCTTGTCGCTCCAACGGTGATGTGTATTTCACCGATCCTCCTTACGGCTTGCCAAGTCGCGAACCTGACGAGGTTCAAGGCTACGGTGGCTGCGGAGTGTTTCGCATTGCGAATTCTGGCGAGGTGTCGCTTTTAACAAGAGAAATGACACGACCCAATGGTATCGCCTTCTCGCCCGATGAGAAAACTTTGTACGTCGCCCAAAGCGACTCCAGTGCACCAATCATTCGAGCCTTTGATGTGAACGACGACGGCACGGTGGGCAATAGCCGGATTTTCTATGATGTCAGCAGCGAGTATGGCAAACAAAAAGGCTCGCCTGATGGCATGACTATTGATACCAAAGGGAATCTGTTTGCTACGGGTCCCGGGGGAGTGCACGTGATCACGCCCGATGGAAAACTTCTAGGGCGGATCGACACGGGCGAGGCTACCGCGAATTGCACCTGGGGGGACGATGGTTCGGTACTCTACATTACTGCCGACATGTACTTGTGCCGGGTCCAGACCAGGACCAAGGGGATCGGTTGGTGAGTGTTTTGAAATACCGAACCTTAAGTGACCATCGGTGGTCTACCGTGGCGTAGGCTTCCAGCCTGCGGTGAAATATCGAAAACAAATGCTGTGGAGACATCGGCAACACTATGAGCCAGGGAGCTGTTTTAGAGATCGAATCACGACCAAGCTTGCTGGCGAGGATTGGCACGGCCTTTCTTGTTATTGCAACCGCTCATTTTGTAATCGATTTCCTAGCGACGTTGGTTCCGTCGAGCCTTGGTTTGATCGAAGTTCGCTGTGGTCTGAGTCATGAACAGGCTGCTTGGTTATTGGGACTGGGTCCATTCGCAGCAGGCTTGTCCCAACCCATTTGCGCGCTGATCAGTGACCGCTTGAGGACTAGGATTCTGATCGTTATTGGGATTGTAGTGGCTGGTATCGGTTTCGGGATGATTGGGCTGACTACAAACTCGGTTACTCTTTCTACGATCTATGTCGTAGGAATGGTTGGCGTAGGAATGTTTCATCCGATTGCCGCGACGACGGCTGCCCAACTCCATTATGATCGCCGCAATTCTGCTACTGGGGTTTTCTTTGTAGCCGGTATGATCGGGGGCGTTGCCGGGTCTTTCGTTTGGCCAAGGTGGTTATCCGACAACGGTGGATTCGATAGTCTTCCCTACATTGTTGCACCAATCCTGCTGTTTGCATTAGTTGTGCATCGCAAGTTAAAGGATATTACTCCCATCAAGCAGCACACTTGGCATACCAGCGATTTGAGCTTCTTGAGAGGTAACTGGACGAACGTGATCGTGCTCTACGCCGCGTCGTCGATGCGGTATTGTATCAATACCGCGCTCCTCTACTTATTCGTACGCTGGACGGAGCAAGTAGTTTCTGCGGAGCACGCACAGTGGAGCGCAGAAGCAGTAGCCAAGTACTCCGCTCCCATCGTGGGCAATCTCAACTCATGCATGATCTTTGGCATGGGATTGGGTGGTTTGTTCGGTGGTGCACTTGTGTCTCCGGGTAAAGAAAAAGGGCCGCTAATTTGGGTACCTCTTTTTTTTGCTCCACTCGTAGCATTGTTTCCACTTTTGGGAATTCAGATCAGCTATCTCATAGCTGTGTTTGCTGGTATAGGATTTGCATCGATGATCCCTGTCTCGGTCGCCTTGGCTCAGCACCTGTTACCTCATCGAGCGAATCTTGCCTCTAGCCTGATGATGGGTGGTGCTTGGGTGGTTGCTACTATCGGACCCCGCTTAGCTGAATTCGGCGTAACCCATTTTGGGATCGAAACCACTTTTGCACTGACGGCCGCTGTCCTGGCTGCCTCGGGGTTAATCTGCTGTGCCTTTCGGGAACCAACAGCTCCCTCTGTAGCTCCCTGAATTCAGCAATCTGCCCTCCCAGGGCGAAATTCGACAGGTGCATTGCGGCAAGCTATTCTTAAGGCGTACCTGGATTCGTCTTCCGAGAGAAAATCTTTCCGTGATTCATCGAGCACATAATCAGGCAAAACGCTCCCAAACCGGTTTCACCTTGGTGGAACTCTTGGTGGTTATAGCTATCATCGGGGTGCTGATCGCGCTACTACTTCCTGCGGTCCAAGCTGCCCGGGAGGCCGCGCGGCGGACCCAGTGCATTAACCACATGAAACAAATTGGACTGGCGGTGCAAAATTATCATGCGGCCCGTGGGCAATTTCCTTTCGCTGGAAGAGACTATGGATGGTGTCAGTATCCAGAGAAAGATGGTTCGTTCGAAATTCGTAACTGGAATGGCTTGCTGTTTTTACTCCCCTACCTTGAACAGCAGGAAGTTTATGACCAATTCGATCAACTTCACCCGGCGGTCAACAACATCGTTGGCAATGAGGGGTGTTGTGCTCCGACGAAGGCTCGGGGAAAACTGATTGGTGATGCAATCGTCAGTGGCAATGCCAATGTAGTCTCACAAGAACTGACTGCATTTTCTTGTCCTTCAGATATTGGCGAGCCGCGATTTCCGGGTGGGTTGGGTAAAACCAATTATGACTTTTCAGCCTATAGCAACTACCAATGCAAGCCGTGGTTGCGGCAACCCGATGAAGACCGCAGGTTGTTTGGAGAGAACACAGCCTATCGTGCTAAGGATGTGACGGACGGACTCTCACACACAATTGCCGTCTCAGAAACGTTGCGGGACGTGTATAACGGGCTGGGAAATGCCTGGGGTTACCGAGGCTGGGTCATGATGGGGATCGATGTTGGGGGAAATGGCATCAATGTTTATCAATGGCCGGGAGTAATATTCGACCCCCGCCGCTCACAATTAGCCAGCTATTCCAGTGCGGGAAGCCTACACAACAACGGTGCCAATTTGATGATGACTGATGGCTCGGTTCAATTCCTTAGCGATTCGACTGATAAAAACGTGCTAGAATCGCTCTCTACCTTCTCCGGTGAGGAATTGGTCACTCTGCCCTGATTGAGGTTCGACCAAGATAAGCCACGTGCCGCGTTTCGGCACTCCTCCTAGCCCCCTGCTCTGCCGAAGAACACCAGCGTCACGTGGTAAAACACGGGTGCAGCGAAACACACAGCATCGATTCGGCTCAGCACTCCACCATGTCCCTCGATTAAGGTTCCTGATCGGACTTCCCCTCGGTCGCGTCGGATAGCAGCCATTGTCAGCGCCCCTGCCGAGGACATGCAGGCGATGAGAATCGACATGGTGGCCACCTGCCAGAGGTGCCTGAAAGGAGTAGCCCAGAACAGTACCGAACCCAAGATCGCTGTTGCGGCCGCTCCTCCCAGCAAACCTTCCCAAGTGCGTGTCTCGTCGATTGCCTCAGCAATAAGATGCTTGCCCAAGAGTCGACTACAGAGAAACTGAGCTAGTTCGGAAAAGAGGACCATCGTGATAAAGAAAAATAACAATCGCGCGCTGGCGGATTCATCTCCCTCGGTACTCTGGCATTCAAGGAATAGAAGAGCTGGGACAAAACTAAGGCAATAAACACAGACAAATAACCCGAATTGAATCTTGGCAATGCGTTCTAGAAATCGGCGGTAGTCCCCCGAGATTGCAGCCCGGGCAGCGATAAAGAGAAATGCGTAGACGGGTATCAGCACACTGTAGAGCGAGTACATATTAAACCCAACCAGTACGAACTGAGTGGGAGTGAAAAAGAAAAACACCCAGAAGAGTGCCCGATGGTCTCCCATGGTCGTTGGGGTCAGAGTGATATACTCTCGCAAGGCCCAGAAGGAGAGCATTCCGAAGAGAACCACTGTCAGAATGGGATGGAAAAAAGAGATCCCCAACACGATAGAAAAAAACCACCAGGCTTGAATACGACTATTGAATGAATCGACGGCCTTTGCATCCAGCCCCAAGGTCGTTTGACGCTTAAGCCATTGCCCTCCAAAAGTCGCAAGCGACAAGAGCGCCAACACCGTGCCTAGTAGTGCCCAGTCTCTCATGCTTAGTTATCCTTCAGGCTAAGTACAGCCTCACGCGCGCGTGCCAGGAAATCCATTTTTGGTTCTCCTGCTTCTAGCCAGATCGGTGGTCCGAAGGTCAAGGAAGACAATAATGGCACGGGCATGAATTCCCCTCGAGGTAGGATTCGGTTCATGTTGTTGATATACACGGGGATCAGTTCCAAATCTGGTCGTTTCTTGCCGAGGTAGTATAGCCCGCTCTTAAACTCACCAACTTCTTCTCCAGGAGAGCGGCCCCCCTCCGGAAACAAAATCAGTGAATGGGTCTTGCCGATTTCCCGCAACATCATATCGATCGGACTCTGATGCACCTTGATTTCTTTGCGGTCGATCAACATCGCGTTGAACACCTTGGCGAGATGGCGGCGAATCGAGCCACCTTCCCAATAGTCCTTCGCCGCAATTGGGCGCGTCAGGTGCCGAACATCAGCGGGCAGCGCCGACCAGACCAGAACTACATCTAAATGGCTCGTGTGGTTGGCAAAATAGACGCGCTGACAAGTATCCGGCTGTGAATCGACCCAGCGCACGCTCACGCCGCTTATAATACGAGCGGTCCAAGTTAAGAGCGTTTCTGTAATCATAGGTAGATATGTGCTGCCTAAACACTCTATCCTAACTAGCCAGGCTAGAGCACGGTAGCCTAGGTTGCCCTGGGTTTCATCCTAATGGGCTGTATGGGACTGGCTTGAGAGAACTGAAACTTGGTCCCTTGCCACTATGAGTTTCGCACTAGGTTGTGCCAGGGAGCAAATTAGTGATTCATATCCGTGGACCATGGATTCAAGGGACCAGTGCTTGATAGTTCTTTCTCGTCCTTTTGCACCCAGCTTTGTTCGCAATTCCTCGTCATCGAGAAGATCTAACGTGCATGCAACAAAACCGGATGAGTCCCCGGCGGCGAAGAGCTTTCCCGTGATTCCATCAATAACGGTTTCTCCCACCGAACCTACATTGGCAGCCACCACGGGGACCGAGCAACTGAGGGCTTCGAGAATCGATACAGGGCTTGCCTCGTTGTGGGAGGTTAGTGCCACCGCGTCGACGCACTGCAATACTCCTTCGACGTCTGAGCGAGAGCCAAGGAAATGCGTAACATTTTGCAATCCAAGTTGCTGAGCTTTAAGTTCGAGATGCTCGCGCAGAGGCCCGTCTCCGATTATGAGAAACTGCGCCCGTGATTCACTTCGAAGTATCTCCGCTGCCCCCTCAAGAAATAGTGCATGGTTCTTCTCAGGTCGAAGCGCCGCAAGTATCGCTACCACTTTCGAATCGAGGGGGAGACCCAGTTCCCGACGAACTTTATCCCGGTCGCCGGGGCAAAATCGTTTCGTATCGACACCATTGAAAATAGTATGCACCTTGGTTGCCGGAAAACCCTCTTTCTCTACAAGATGCTCAGAGTGCGATTGAGCGACTCCTACAAAGGCGTCCGTCAGTGGAGTGAGCAACCGATTTAGCCTGCCCACGGAATCAGGCCAACCCGTGCTGTGCAGCGCAGAGATTACCACTCGTACTCCCGCCATCCGAGCAGCCAGTCGTCCCCAGAACATTTTATCCCCGGCACCGACCGTTACGACGGCATCGATTCGTCTAGTTCGCATCAGTTTCCATAGTCGATAGAGCACGCGCAGGTCGAACTTGATGGCAAGTAGATTGCTGTGAACGGGGATCTCTTTGACAAGCTCGTCGCCGAGCGGACCTCGATCTTTCAAACACGCGACCTCAGGATGAATCTGTTTGCGGTCTAATCGGCGAACCAAGTTCATCAACAGCGTCTCGGCCCCGCCGATTGGCATGCTGGTCACGAGAAATAGGACTCTAAGGGGCGTTTCGTGTTTCTGCAAGGATTTCATTACTCACCAACGAGAATATCGCTTAAGAACCGAGATTGATGGGCGCTAGATTGGGTGCAATGGATTTCAGTTTATCCTTACCAGCCGTGATCAGAAGATGTAGGCGTTGACGTTCCTCCTCGAGAAACACCCAGTCACTTGTTAGGGCTAATAGAAGCACAATGCAAATGCATCCTGTGGAAGCAATTACGCCGAAACCTAGTGAGATAGGTAGCATGGAGATAAGCCACGTCCCTCTATCGACCGCCATTCCATAGCGTCCATTGAGGACGTGTAGGGTTGCCAAACAGAGTATTGTGGACAGAGTTGTTGCAATTACGGCACCATAGAGCCCCCAGATGGGCACAAGTGCCAAATTTAGTATGACATTCACTCCCAGGCCGATAGCCAACGGCACCGCTGCTAAACGGGGATGCTCAGCGCACCAGAGATAGCATTGGGCAATCACATAGATTCCCGAGATGACGCAGCCGGCCAAGGTCCATGGTAAGACGGCTAATCCATCGCTGTAGCGGCCTTCGAGAATAGTTCCGAACATAAAGGGAGCAAACAGAAGCACACAGATCCCCACCGCTTGCATTCCCAAGCCTGTAAGTTTGACGGCCAGATTAATTTTCTTAGCAACTGCTTGGTGATTTCCCAACTCCCAATCGTGGCTCAAGTGGGGCATGATGAGCCCACTCAGCAGATCTGCGAAAGAAACCACTAAGAGCGGAATGATCCGACTGCTATGGTAATGCCCTACCTGCTCAAGTGCGACCTCAGCAGACATGCCGCCGAAATGCAAAATCATCGTACGGTCGACGACAGCAAACAGATGCGAGAGGAGGTTCGTCACCCAGACGAAAAATGCAAATCGCAGCAGGCGCCCCCAGAAATCTGCATGTGGCAGGTTTTCAATAGGTTCCGACGAACTGCGGCAACCTGGCCAGATATAGACCATTGCCCCAACCGATGCTGCCAGGCAAGCCAGTCCATATCCCCCGACAATGCTAAGCACGTTAGGATACCAGACCAAAAAAGTGAGAGTCAGGATCGCAAAAAGCAAGCTTTGGGCAAAGTTCATGACTGACACAACACGAAACAGCCTTAGTGCAGTTAGCAGCGAGGTGAGCGTATGGTGTAGGATGACAGCGGCTAAACAGGCAGCGATGGCATATATCGTCGTGACACTGTCAGTCGATCCAAATACAAGATTGGCGAACTGGGGTGCCAGGAATATGAGCAAGCCAATAGCTATCGAACTGCACACGAATGTCCAAATTGACGTGCGACGTAGAAAAGTGCTTAAGAGGCCACGCTGACGATAGTGTTCCAAATATCGCCCATAGGAACCGGGAATTCCAAGGACGGCCAAGGGAGCAAACAGCAAGAGGAAGCTATAGGCCATCTCCCACTGTCCCAAGGTTTCAGGTGTGAGCCAACGACAGAACAGCACCCCGCGGCCTAAGCCAACACTCCGTTGAACAATGGTGGCCAGCAACAAGATGATCACGCTTGCGCTCAAAGTGTCGCAGCGCAATCGAGCATGTTGTTCTGCTATCGTCGTTGATGAAGTTGCGGAACTAATGGGAGGGGTCCCCGAATACTAGGTACAAATGAACCGTGTTCACTAAAATCGATCCCGATAGTTTCCCGGCCAGAAAGGACGATCGCGGCTAAGCTTGCGCGGATCGACCGTCAGCCAGTTCAGAAAGCGAGTCCACTGAGGATCGCTATTGATCCGTTGAATGTGAAAGGAATCGTCCCCCGGCAGGTTGTATCCACCGTAAGCCGAGCAGACACCCCAGTATCCTGCTTGAAATGCGATCTCAAATGCCTCGGGAGTCATGTTTTCTGGCATGCCGAATGGGAATGCAAAGTACCGAATCGGCTTTTCCACAAGCGATTCCAATTCATGCTTGGCACCCACAAGTTCATCGTACAAGTCTTCTGCTGACTCAATTTTGCCAAAATCGGTATGAGTGCGGCTGTGGGCTCCTATATCGATTCCCTGCTCAGCCATTTCACGAATTTGATCGAGAGTGTTTGGTGTGAGGGGACAACCGAGTTCTACATCGTGGGGAAAGGGATCCCCGGTAATTATGTTCTGGCTTGTCACGAAATAAGTGACTGGAATGTCTCGTTCGATCAACCAGGGCATCGCCTTGTCGCAGTTTTCGGCGTAACCATCGTCGAAAGTGATGCAAGCCGTGGGACGAGTGTTTTCGTCCGCTGCAATTCGACGTTGTGCTTCGTCAAGGCTGACCAACTCAAAACGTTCCGCGAGCCAATCCATTTGGGCCCGAAATCGATCCCAGGAAATAGTCCAGGCGTTTGGATTCTGATCGGCCACTCGATGGTACATCAGCGAGATGATAGGTACCTGACCGTTAGTCTGACGCTCGTTGGCCGAGTGTTTTCTCTGGGGCAAGGTTGCCAGGTAATAGATGCCCAGCATTTGACTTCTACAAGTATCTAGCATGATTCACTCCCATTCTGATTAGCCCAATAAATTGGCAAATTGATTAGTGATCCGGCCTACATTCCTCAGGCTGTTGGCCGAGAAATGCCGCAACCTTGCTGTAGTACGCGGTGAGACTACTTGAATATCCATGGTTGGGAACTGAACGGCTCGCCAGTGTGGCTTGTAGGGTTCGTCACCACGCAACAGATCGAACTCTAGCTGCCCTTCGGCAATTGCTTGTTGAACGCAGCGGATCATCGATAGTTTTCCTGGTTCTTCATCGCATCGATCAGGATCGAGACCCCCCTGATAAACGAACAAGGCTTTATTCCCTGCAAAGTGATATTCAGCGGCAATTGGTTGCTTATCAAGGTTGAGCACGGACAATCTCAGGTGTCCTGTCTCAAGTAATTGCTGGGCGACATCGCGGTGGAATTTGCCCCACAATTCCGAGGCAAAGCAACCAGGTTGATTCAATGACTTTCTGCGGCGTTGATGTAATTCAATCAACGCTTCCCAAGCGCCGACGAATTCCGCTTGCGACTCGACCAACTGCCAATGAGCTCGGTCGCTCTCCAACACACGACTTTCCAGCCTGCGAAGTTGTTTGCGGTGCGATTTTGACTGCATCGCCAGAAATTCTTCCCAGGTGGCAGGGAGCCGAATCGACCAGCAATTCGCTCCCTTTTTACGGCAGATATGAGCGCCACATCGTTTTAAATGGGTGAAGATTTTAGAGAGTTGAGTGCTGTCTTCTCGAATAGTATCGACATGCCAGGCATCCCAGGCAGTAGCGTGTGCGTTCAAATATCGAGCGACTGCTTCCGCAACACGGTCAGCATGACACTCCACACAAAGTAAATCCAGGTGTTCGCTGCACACTTCGCCATCGCCCAACAATCGCAGCACATTTCCCTGCCAGCGCGTCGCTTCCAAGTAACACGGCAGGATTCCTACCAAGGTATGGGGAGGACGAAAGCCGAGAGACTCTATATTTCTGCAACTGCTTGCTTTTCTCGTGCAGTTGCAACTTTCCAATGAGTCGTCGAACACCAACAATACCGACAGTTGGCGAGAGTCCCCTACTGCTGCGTAGTGTTTCCACCAAGTGAAGAGCCAGGTCCAGGATCGGAACACACAATCGCCAGCCAGTTCATCCCATCGCTGCTGGTAGACCAGCAGGTCTTCGAGTTGTTCCACGCGTCGGATGTGCATCTTTGAATTCTGTAATGGTAGTTGAATGATTCTCATGCGCTGCTGACTGATGCCAACGGTTGTTTTATCGCCCGGGTAGGCAAAATCTCCCGAGAAAGCATAGGTCGAAGGGTACACAAACCTACGCCAAGAAATGGGATATTTACCTCTAGCTTGAATTCCAGATGTGACGTTTTTCAACGTCAATATGATGTGTTTTCACAGCATTCTTGCCCAAAAAGCTGGATACCTGTTTTCTCGTAGAATCGCTTGAAAAAAGCTATGCTCCGTTAACAACGGCTAAGTTTGACCCCCTCAAAGCTTCAAGGACAACTCTGGGGGATCGTGAGTGGCGCAGCAATTGCACCCTCCCGAAGGTAGTGTCCAAGCATCTAAGCACTTGCTGAGCATGTACATCTGTCAGATTCGACATATTCAAAACCTGTCGAAGACATTCGCCCGGGGAAGCCTCTCATGAATCACTTTTCAACAACAGACAATACTTCTCTCACACCGCAAGCTTGTTGGAGGCTGTTGGTTGAGCATCGTCGTATCTGGATTTCTTCAACCATCGCATGTTCAGTGATTGCACTCGGCTACGCATTGTTCATGACTCGCAACTGGGAAGCAGTCCAAGGACTCGTAGTTCGCGATGAGGCATCTTCACATTCAGCTAAACAACCTGGCAAGTTTGCCGATCTTTACGAAATGCGCACGTTCCAGGAGACAATTCTTGAAGTTGCCAAGAGTCGTCAAGTCCTTGCTTGCACGCTAATGGCCGTTGCCGCCCAAGAGTCGAACGAAATGCCCACCGAACCCACTTCTGAAGAAATCGAAAAACTGCGAAAGCGGATGAGCATGTTACCACCCAACGGTGCAGAATTTGGCAAGACAGAGATATTCTATCTCAGCGTGAAAGACCCTAATCGGGAGCGCGCCATTCGCTTGGTTTCCGAGCTTTGCTCACAGTTGGGTGATCGCCTGGGTCAATTACGGGCTGAGCGATCAATGGGATTAATCTCCGAAGTCGATAAGCAAGTAGAACTGGCCAGCCAAAGTCACGAAAAGGAAAACGCCCGGCTCATCGCTTTTGAAACAGAAGTGGGGTCTGATCTGGGAGAACTGCGACTGTTGCACTCTGCCTCTGGTGGTCAAAGCGACCTCCGGCAGCAGGCCGTCGAAATGGAAAAAGAACAGCGGCTTACTGAATCACGCCTCCGGCAAGCAGAAGAATTGTTGGTTGTTCTACAAACAGCAAAGCGCGACCCTGACCAATTGGTTGCCATGCCTAGCAGTTTGCTCAGTTTTCAGCCCACCTTGCAGCGTCTTAAAGATGGCCTGGTTGATGCTCAACTGCGTGCCTCTAGGCTTAGTGGAATGAAAACTTCTGATCACCCGCATGTGAAAGCTGCAGCGGAATCAGTGGCAAGTATTCGCGAAGAACTGCACAGCGAACTGGATGTCGCCATCAAAGGGCTGGAAATCGAGATCAATCTGAGTCGCAATCGACAAGAAGTATTGCATAATCAGCTTGTCTCTCTCCAGAATCGGTTGGGTCA
The DNA here is from genome assembly GCF_007860015.1 of Bythopirellula polymerisocia. Classification (GTDB taxonomy): domain Bacteria; phylum Planctomycetota; class Planctomycetia; order Pirellulales; family Lacipirellulaceae; genus Bythopirellula; species Bythopirellula polymerisocia. The sequence goes on along the minus strand of NZ_SJPS01000003.1, from coordinate 87,663 downwards.
CTTGGCGGAATTGAGAGCAGAGTACTCAAGTCGCATTGCTACTGTGGAAAACAGTCGAGCCGTACTTAGTCAGGCGCGTAAGCAAATGAGCGAAGTGCGAGCAAAGCAAGTCGGAGCACTGAGTGCCCTGTTGGTCACTCCGTTTGACAAAGCTGAAACTGGACCATACCCAGTGGGAATTGGACGAGCCTCAGTTCTAGCAATCGGCACCTTCAGCGGATTCGTGCTGGGTGTCGGATGGCTGTTTCTGTCTGTAAGTTCCGCACCGCTTGGCGAAGAAATCCCAGTTGAAATTACACAGCCAGAAATAGTTACTAAGAAAGAAAAAGAACAGAAAACTCCTTCAGAAAAAGTGTTGGCGGCAGTTGCCGCTTCCAAACTTGCGGCGAAATTTGGCAAGCCTGCTGGAGATTGGTGCGATTTCGATCCTTACTCCTCAAAGGTGCCGGGTACAAATTTCGTCTCACCACTTCAGTATGGCACGTCTACAAGCCATTCGACATCGAATGGTTTGTCCTCTTGATTCCAACGGATTCCACCTGACCAGTTGACTTCATGGAAATTGTCATCGCAATATTCGCCGTCGCAGCGGTTGCTTGGGCATTCGTATATGCCCGGCATGGATCGCTGCTGGTTGGTTGTACACTGTTCGTAACTTTGGGCTACATATTCACGCGTGACTTCTGGCAAGCTCATATCGGACCCGTTCCACTAACCGTTGATCGGTTGCTTCTTTCGGCACTCGTCGTATTATTTTTCTGGCGTTGGCGGCGTGGTCTTTTGTCGGTCCGCTCGCTTAGTGTGCCTGATTGCCTCGGCGGAATGCTACTGATCTATCTTGCCATCCGGTGGGCTTTCACCTCGGCACCTCCACTTGCTGCAACCAGCGTATCGCCTTCCTGGCGGCTGATTGCTAGCTTTTTCATGCCCGCTATGTTGTATTGGATAGTGAGCAACTCGGAATTGAACTACCGCCAGTGGAAGTGGCTCCTTGCGGGTTTGTCGATGCTCGGTGTGTATCTGGCATTTACTGGCATTGCTGAAGTGAAGGGGCAATGGTGGGCAGTTTTTCCTCAGTTCATCTCCAACCCTTCGTTGGGTGCTCATTTTGGCCGCGCCCGAGGCCCAGCCCTTATGTCGGCCAGTTTGGGAGTCTATCTTTCAATTTGCTTCTGGGCAGCATGGTTTCTCTGGGCGGAGAGGGGCCGTTGGGGTCGCCTATTACTTGTCGGGGCCATGTTGTTGATGTGTGGTGCTCTTTACTACACCTATACACGATCTTGCTGGCTGGGCCTGGCTGTCGGTTTGGCTATCATTCCCTTCGTACATTTTCCCAAGCAATGGCGTCCTTGGCTCTTCACTGGCCTGGCTGTGAGCGTCTGTTTTGCGGGAATCTTTGTAGGGGACAAGATCATCAACATGGGTCGCCAAGACTCTAATGGTTCTGCAAGCCATTCCGTTTTTCAGCGAGAGTCATTTGCAATCGTTTCACTGAGAATGTTTGAAAACGCTCCGATGTTCGGTCACGGATTTGGGCGGTTCTATGACAAGAAAATGCCCTACCTCAACGATCGCAGTCAGCAAATCGAATTAGAATCAATTCGAGCGTTGGATCATCACAACACCTTTTTGAGCATCCTTACCGAAACGGGTTTAATTGGTTTGGTTCTCTTGTTGGCGGTTCTTGGTGCCTGGGTAAAAATGGCCTGGAAGCTTGCCCATGATACAGCCCGACCGACCTGGATGCGGGCTCATGGCATGTTCCATTTGGCGACATTGATTTGCTACATGGTAAATGCAATGTTCCACGATCTTACGCTCTCACCGAGTGAGCAATGGCTCCTGTGTCTCGTGACCGGGGTGACAGCAGGGCTTACCAGTATGACCTATGTGCCAAAAAGGTGCCTTGAACATATTCCGATCAACTGGCAATTGAACGCCGCAACCAACTAGAAAAAAGGTTCCTGACTCCTTTTTCGATAAAGGTCACATGCTCATGAATACAATTTCGCTTTTTGGCATGAATATCAATGCCTTGAACATGACTGATGCTGTGGAAAAGGTACTCGACTGGTGCCGAGAGCCGCTGGCTGGTCCCTGCCGCTATGTGGTAACTCCCAACGTTGATCATGCGGTCATGTTCCAATCGTCAGCTGCGCTTCGCAGGGCTTATCAAGGTGCCTCACTCGTTTTGGCAGATGGCGCTCCAGTTGTGATGGCTTCGCGGTTGCTAGGGAGACCACTACCCGCACGTGTGGCTGGGAGCGACCTCGTGCCCGCCATTTTTGATCGACAGGCGACATTTCAGTCCGCGATGAAACGGCCGCTGCGTGTTTTTTTCTTGGGTGCTGGTCCTGGAATTGCCGTTCGAGCTGCCCATAATGCCCATAGGCGCTGGCGGCAAGTCGAAGTCGTGGGGACCTATTCTCCACCGCAGGGATTTGAGCAGGATACGCTTGAAGGCCAACGAATTCTACAACGAATATCGGAATCCAAGCCTGATCTCTTGCTTGTTGGATTCGGCGCCCCCAAGCAGGAACTCTGGGTCGAACGGCATGCCGCTCAGATCGATGCCAAAGTTGCACTCTGTGTAGGAGCTACCATCGATTTTCTTGCTGGGGAGAGGTCGCGATCTCCAAAGTGGATGCAAGAACACGGCATGGAATGGCTCCACCGCCTCTTTTCGGAACCTCGACGACTTGCTAAGCGATATCTGCGAGATGCCCTGCTGTTCCCTCAACTCGTGTGGCAGGAATGGCGTAGAGGGAAACCATCGGGCGCTGCGAACTAGAGCCACAATCGGCTATAGTGCTACGCATGGAAACACGCTTAGCCCTGGTGATTGTCGTTGATGGACTCCGCGCATCCGCTCTTGGAACCTATGGCAACACCACGTATCCGACGCCATATTTAGACGCCCTGGCGGCTCGCGCCGTGGTTATTGAGTGGTTGCTGGCCGACTCGCCGCATCTTTCGGATTTCTATCGTGCTGCATGGTCTGGCCACCATTCTTATCTAGAGTCTAATAGGAAAGAGGAACATATTTTACCAGAAATCATCCGTCAATCAGGCGGGCGATCCTGGCTGATGACCGACGATTTCTGGGTAGCCGAACAAGCAAGGGAGAGTGGCTTCGCCGAAGTGGTACTCTTTGAACAGCAAAATGCAAAATCAGCCAGGAAAATCTCTGAGACGCACTTTTCCCGTTTCTTTGCCCAAGCCATCGAGCAACTGGCAGTCTGGCAAAAAGAAGTTGAAGAAAATAAAGTGCATGGACTACTCTGGGTTCACCTTAGGGGACTTGGCGGCCCGTGGGATGCCCCTCTGGCAATGCGCGCGCAGCTGTTAGACGAGGAAGATCCTACCCCGCTGCCGATAGTTGAGCCTCCTGCCAGTTTGGAAATTGGCGATGATCCCGACGAACTGTTGAGTTATCAAGTCAGCTATGGCGCACAAGTCGAATTGCTTGATTCCTGCATCGCCGGTTTTGTTGAAGCCTTTGAGGAACTTGAGAGTTCGGCACCACGAATCACGATGCTTAGCGGTTCTCGAGGTTTTGCTTTGGGCGAACATAAGTTGATCGGGCACTCAGTGGAAAAACTTTACAGTGAGCAACTTCACTTGCCATGCCTCTTATTAATGGGCAGGCGTCAAGATCCTTTGCCTCGCGTGGGTGGCTTTGCTCATCCGGCCGACCTGTTTGGAACACTACTTGATTGGTTTGGTATCAATAATCGTTCATATAATTTAACCCAGTCATTACTGAGGTATTTTTCGGATGACGAACGCCTCCTCCGGCAAGTGTCCTTGGCTCGTCATGCCGAGCAGCGTATGATCCGCACACCTGCTTGGATGCTGCGAACATCATCTGAACAAGGATCCGAAAGTCTTTACGTCAAACCTGATGATCGCTGGGAGGTGAATGATGTAGCTAGCCGCTGTCCGGAGATCGTCGAGCAACTCTGCCAACTGCTCTCGGAATGTGGGTTTGTCAACGAAGAAGTCATGACTCTACAAGGAATTGAACTACCCAAGGAACTGATTTCGCCCCAACGCTAGCACCGCCCGCGGGCTTCGCTAGCTCTTGTACGACTGCTGAGAACTGCCTGCAACTGCCCTAGCCTCTAAATCGTGTGCTATCTAGAATCCGCCACCCTTATTTTTTGGGGCGTGCCAGCACACCACATTCGAAGCGATAGGGAAGTCATTCCAATGCTTTGCGGCTGCAGTACGCTCTTCAATCTATTCCCCTAAAGCCAATCGGTGTGCCATGGTCGGACAAGGACGTCCGATGGAGTGGAAACTGACTAGTGGTCTGCGAGTCGCCTTATGTCGCTACGGGTCGTCGCTGCGCGGTCTGCTCGCTACAGTTGCTTGTGGCGTACTGCTCTCTACCTGCTGCTGGGCGGAAAGTACAACAGTCCGAGTTCGCCTAGCTTGGGGAAGCGGCGATGGAGCAAAGCATCGATGGTTTGGCACCATTACTTGTGCTGACGCTTCATTCATAGACCTGCAGCCATTAGGTATCGAATCCGATGCAAGCGCAGCGATTCGAATAGCAGGACATCAACTTCTCGTCGATCCCTTGGAGAAACGAGGTTTTGACGGGTGTGACGTGACCGTTACGGCAGATATTGGATCGACAGTACGGATTGAACTCAGTGCCGATCAATCGAAGACCCCAACTATCGTTGAGGTCCCTTTCAAGTCGATCATCGATGGGCAGGTAAGACATCCCATCGATTCTCTTGAGAGCTTTATACTGGCATATCGTTGCCCGGGTGACCAATTCCGCGTGGTCTCAACCCGTGAAAGCCTCATTTTCCAACCCGGCGAGTCCTGGCCACTGCTATTGCTGCTCGATCTTAAGAAGGAACTTTTGTTGGGTCCCGTCGTCGTGGATGCAAAGCTTCATAACGGGACAAACTCGCAGGTTGCATGGCAGTTTTCAAAAACACTGACCAGCGATTCACCTCAAGAAGAGCCGCTTGCATTCGATGTAGTCTGTCCGGAAATCGAAGGGGCATATCGACTCACCCTAACGGCACGCCCCGAAGAGAGTTTTACGACGCGACTTGTTCCAGGGCAAAAAAGTAAACCCTATGCGACACGTGAGATCGATCTGGTCGTTGTTGATCCGCAGGCGAAATTACCCCTACTTACCGATCATTGGATACCGATCCTTTCGATTGACCCGGCTAATCCTAGTTGGTGGCAACGATTGCCAAGCTGGGCCCAAGTAACCCGATTGAGTGGAAAACCTCAGGGATCGATCGGCAATGTGAGACTGGTGACCAGAGAGAGTGATGTCAATGGTCTAGTTGAATTGCCGCCAGCGACTCAGTCGGGCGAGCCCTCCTGGCAGGCATTCACGCTTCCTGTACTAGAGGTCGGTGTCCCGCATTTGGTCGAGATTACCTATCCCATGAATCTTCGACAACTGCTGGACATCAGTGTTATCGAGCCGGATGCCGCTGGGAGAGTGAACACCTCTGTGCTCAATTCGAGTCTGTATGTCGATGAGGTCATCGCAGGCGATGAATCGCAGTTATCAACGCATCGCATCGTATTTTGGCCACGTACGCGCATTCCCCAATTGCTGGTTTCCAACCGTCACCACACATTGCCGAGTGTATTTGGTACGATCAAACTCTCGCGACATGACAACGCCACCAGCAGCCTGGCCACGCAAACCTATGCAGGAATGCCCTCCGGGCGATTCCTGGCAGGCTATATTGCCAAGCCCGTTTTTGCCCAAAACTTCGGTGCGGCTGAGCAACTTGATCCGTCGAGTGGCATGAGTGTTCAGAGTTGGTCTACCTTTCTCGATGGGGCGAGACGCCTCACCCAGTTTCTTCATTTATCAGGCTACAATAGCGTCTTTGCATCGGTGGCAGCAGATGGTAGTGCCCTCTTTCCTAGTGACATCCTGCTTCCCTCACCAAGGTATGACACGGGCTTACTGGCCGCGAGCGGGCAGGACCCAAAGCGAAAGGACGTTCTGGAATTGTTGCTGAGAGTTTGCGATCGAGAAGCCGTAAGACTCGTCCCGACGCTGCAATTGGACTCACCTCTAGCTCGATTAGAAGAGCTCCGAAGCTCTGCTGCTCCCCAGGAATCCGGTATTACATGCGTCGATGCCCATGGCCAGGAATATCGCGGAATAGTTACAGAGGGGCTAGATCCTCAGTTTGGATACAACTTGCTCAACGAGCAAGTTCAGCAAGAGGTTCTCGCGCTGGTTATTCAGCTTGCCCAGAGATCCAGTGAGCATTCCGCCTTCTCCGGGATCGGGTTGCAACTCGCCAGCACGGGTTACGCTATGTTGCCAGGATTGGAATGGGGATTTGATGACAACACATGCGCGGCTTTTTCGGAAGCGACTGGAGTTTCCCTGCCGATGACAGGAGAAAACCGATTTCGTGAACGTGCAGCGATTCTGCTAGGGGAACAACAAGCGGTATGGCAGGCGTGGAGAGTTCAAAGGCTTACAAAATTCTATTCCTCCATACAGAAGCAAGTTCAATCACGCCGGTCGGATGCACAAGTGTTTCTGCTGACGGAGGGGCTTTTCGAAGCTTCCTCGATGCAGCGGGCCGTCCGGCAAAGTATGTCCAACCCTGGCCGACTCACTCAACTACTTGCTGAGCGGGGGATCGATCTTAATCAGCTTTCAGCAATATCCGGTGTAGAGCTTACCAGTTCACTGCAACAGAGTTCTCACGAGAGCCTGCAAGAACAAGTTTCAACTATGGTGCTTAACGAGCTGGCAATGAAAGGAGAACTTCTTCCTGCAGAACGCCGCACGACTGACCAAGTATTTCATTCGGTTTCCCACACTCACTTGCCGAGTTTCGATGCTCAGAGTCCCTTTGGTAAAGAGGCGACTCATCTTGTTTTGGCCAATCAGATTTTGCCGGCCGGAGCCCAGCGAGATTATTACCTGACAAGTGCGTTAGCGAGCCGACCTCTGCCAAATTTTTTAGTAGGCGGTGATTTCATGCCAATGACACTTGATAGACAACGACAGTCACTTCTACGCACGATGGAGCAATTGCCTGAAAGGTACACAGAATCGAGGACCCTTCAAAAGCAGCCCGTCCAATTGCGCATTCAGCGAACCTCTGACGCGACCTATCTGATCTGTATCAACGAGTCTCCTTGGAAAGTGGAATTGGAGGCCAGCTTGAAACTAAAAACAGCCTCCAAATGGCAGTTGCTAGGTACAGAAGCCTTGTCGGCGGAAAGATCAGATTCAACGGGAGCAGGGATACTCCCTCAAGGTGCTTCGGCTTGGAAAATGAGTTTAGATAGCTATGGATTACAGGCCTGGAAAATCGAAAGCCCTGATCTTGAAGTCGATCAGCTTCGCATGATGGACGATGGGATTATGAGAGAATATCTCGAACAGCGAATTGCTGCTATTCAGGATCGTACAGGTAATTTGAATATCGTCCGTGACTATCGCCAATTGCAAAATCCGGGATTTGAGGTGGACGAAGGAACCACGCGAATATTTGGTTGGCAAGTGCGTAAAGGACCTCAAGGTAAGGTAGCGGTAGAATCCGACCAGCCCCATACAGGCGAGTTCGCGCTGCGATTGCAGAGTGAAGATCGCATAGGAGTCGCCGTTCAGAGTCATTTGTTCCCGATTCCCGAGACAGGCCAGTTGGTATTAGGAGCCTACTTTCGCCCTAGGCAATTCGCGTCCGATTCCCAATTTGTTATGTCCGTGGAGTCTGAGGATGATGGGCGAACTTATCGCCGCTTCAAAAAGATTTCTGCCACGGATTTATCCGTCAATCAGTGGACTCGTTTTGAATTGTCGCTTTCCGACTTGCCTGTTGAGCTTGGAAACCAGATCCGCGTACAGTTTCATGCCTCGGGCAATGCAGATCTGCTCGTGGACGATATCGACCTCTGCGATCTGCGATTCGATGACCAGCGCCGTAGTGAGCTAGTCAAACGAGTCTACGCTGCTAAGACGGCACTTGGTGACCATCAAGTTGTCGATTGCTTACGTCTGGTAAACGAGTATTGGTCCCGCTACTTAGTGGAATATGTCCCCCCCGTCGAGCGTGAACCGGTCGTGCTGGCCAAACAGAATCCTGCCACTGAAGAAGCCCCCGAAGAAAGCCGCCAGAAAGTTGGCAGTCGTTTGCGAAAACTCGTGCCCAAGATTTGGCGCTAGAAAGCACTTACACACGCTGGGTTCACCGCTGCCGACAGAGGATTTGGCTCCTCCACTTTGGGATACATTCCCGGCCCATCGACGCTATACCACTTGGCCAACACATCTCGCCAAGCACCTGGCTGTTTTACCGTACAGAAATCGGCCCGCACTTCATTCCCTTGCGGATGTAAGCCAGAGTACTTGATGCCAAATTTGCGCATGTTCGGCAGACAGCGATCCGGTCCATACAACTCTTCGGCCAGTCGGTAATGCTCGGCTATTACATCGCGCTGTTCGAATAGGGTTGGTGGCGCTGGAAGAGGCAACCCGGAGGCGAGTGCTCTCGCTTGTGAGAACACCCAGGGATTGCCAATCGCTCCTCTTGCGACGGTTACTCCGTCAACACCTGTGTAGTCGATCATTTCGAGACACGCCCGAGCATCGAACAAGTCACCACTGCCAAGTACTACTCGTTCGCCAGCATACTCTTTCAACTCGCGCAAGAACTCCCAGCGAGATGGCCCATCATACCTCTGCGTAACAGTTCTACCATGAACGGTGATGGCAGCCGCACCCGCTCCATATGCACCGTCGAAGATCGTAAAGAACTTCTCGCGACTTTCTTGAGAATCATCGATCCCACGCCGCATTTTCACTGTCACAGGAATGTGTGGAGGGATCGCTTCCCGTACACGGCTGATAATTTCAAGCGCCACTGCCGGCTGACTTAAGTGAAATCCACCCCTGCATCGCCCCAGCACTTTTTTTACGGGGCACCCAAAGTTGATGTCAATTACATCAAAACCTTGTTCAACCAGGCGCAGTGCAGCGGGGCCGAACTGCAGAGGATCGGCCCCCATTAGCTGCCCCGCTACGGGATGCTCCTCCTCGTCTACATGCATCAAGTGGTGTGTCCGTTGGCGCTTGCGGACCTGGAGGATCAACTTATCAAGCATGACCTCGCAGAGCGTATAGGATGCCCCCAGCCTGCGGGCAATGAGCCGCATAGCCGTGTCGCTGTACCCACTAAGCGCAGCCTGAACCACTGGGAAATCGAGTTCCAGGTCTCCGATTCGCAATGGTTTAAGCGTTGTTGTTGGCATAGGTCCCATTTTCGAGTCAAAACCCTGTTAGTCAACTCTGCTTTAAAGCGAGTCTTATTTCATCTCGAACATACTCGTCTGATTCCAACCCTTGCCGTTCATGTAATCTGTCTCGTGCCTCAGTGAGCTTAAACTGCCCTAGTGCCCAGGCGGACGCTCCACGGACCAGAGCTTCTGCATCATTTAGTCCTGTGCTGAGTGCAGGCAAGGCTTTTAGATCACCTTGATTTCCCAGCGCGATCGCCGCGGAGCGCAATAGCCCCCGCCGATGGGCTCGCCAGAGAGGCGTGTGGCGAAAACGTCGTCGGAATTCCGACTCATCCATGTCGAACAGTGGTGGCAAATCAAGTGGATTTAAATCAGCCTGGGGCGAGAAACTTGGCTCCTCACTTGCCGGGGCATCTCGATTCCACGGGCAGACCTCCTGACAGATGTCGCAGCCGAAAACCCAATCTCCAACCCCTTCTCGCAACTGGATATGGACGGCATCTCGCAATTCAATCGTCAGATAACTGATGCAGCGCGTGGCATCCAGCACAAACGGCTGCGGAAAAGCGTCCGTAGGACAAGCGTCCAGGCAGGCCGTGCAGGTTCCGCAATGATCTGCCTGGAATGGCACATCGAAGTCGAGTAATTCATCGGTTAGCAGCGCTGCCAGAAAAAAATAACTTCCTGCCTGCTTCGACAACAACAGCGTGTTTTTCCCCACCCAACCCAGTCCGGCCAGTTGTGCAAACTCTCTCTCGAGAAGTGGAGCCGTATCGACCACTCCACGAGTTTTGGCATTGGGGACCAACTCCCGCATGGTATCCGCTAATAAGTGTAGGCGATCGCGAACTAGATCGTGGTAGTCGATAGTACCCGTTGCATATCGCGCCACACGGCCTTGTGTACCATTCGTGTTGTGGATTTGGGAGGATCCATCGTACGACATGCCCAGCATCACCAGACTCCGCACGCCATCTAGCACGTGCCCAGGATCGGTATATGCTTCGCGGCGGTCGGCGATGTAATGCATCTGTCCTGCGTATCCAGACGCAAGCCATTCGTCCAGACGCGCGATCCCCGGCGGCGGAGTGGCAGGACAGATTCCGCATAACTGGAAGCCGAGTTCGGCAGCATGTCGTTTAATTCGCTTTGTGAGATCGACAGGGGACATCCGTGCGATTCTACCACGTCGAGATTCTTCTCTCGCCCCCCAGTGGAATCTCGTCTAAAATTATGCGAATGGGCAACTATGACCCTCTACTAGCAAACTAACCAGGAGTCTCAAATATGCGTCGGGTGGCAATGTTTTTAATAGCCTTTTGTGCGATAGGCCCAATCGTGTTCGCCGTAGAATTAAAGTCCGGCCTCGACAGGAAGGCAATGGACCCCTCGGTTCGGGTGCAGGACAACCCGTTTCTATTTATGAATGGCAACTGGCTGAAGCACACGCCGATTCCTGCTGACAAATCCAATTTTGGATCATTCAGTTTACTGGAAGACGAAGCCCAATTGGCTATCAAGGAAATCTGCGAAGAAGCCGCCGCTGGGGAGCATCCCGACGGAAGCATCGAGCAGCAGATCGGTGATTTCTACACTAGCTTCATGGATGAAGCCACCATCGCTGAGCACGGCATTCAATCGCTGCAGGGTGAGTTGGAAGCTATCGACAACGTATCGAGTCACGACGATTTGATTGAGCTCTTCGGCCATTTTAATCAGATCGGGGTTGAGACCCCTTTTGGGTTTTTTGTCGATCAGGACGACAAGGATTCCACTAAGTATCTTGCGGCGCTGATTCAATCGGGTACGACGCTTCCAGATCGTGATTACTATCTAGAGGAGAGCGAAGAGAATTTGGCTGCCCGCGCGGCCTTGGTCAAATATATCAACACACTTTTTGACTTGAGTGAGTTGCCTCGAGAAGGGGATGTTGGCACACAAATACTGGAATTGGAAACCGCGCTTGCAAAACTGCAATGGACTAGAACAGAACTCCGTGATGCCCACAAGCGATACAACAAGCACACCCTTGCTGAGTTGGCCGAACTTTCCCCGAGCCTGCCCTGGACTACTTTTTTTGATGCGGCAAACGTACAGGGAGTTGAAGAACTGAATGTCTGTACTCCGAGCTTTTACCAAGAACTCGACGCGTTGATTGTCGAGACTCCCTTGGATGTGTGGAAAGAGTATCTCCGCTTTCATTTAATGGATGCCTTCGCTAGTGCTCTCCCCGCACCGTATGTAAATGCCCAATTTGAACTCTACGGAAAGCAACTCGCTGGGACGCTGGAATTGCAGCCCCGCTGGAAACGGGCCGTTGATGCCATTTCGGGCGGACGTGGATTTGGTGTGCTAGGAGATGCTGCGGGTCAGCTCTACGTGAAGAAGCATTTCCCTCATCGGGCGAAAGAGCGTATGGATGAACTGGTGAGCAATTTGATGCTTGCTTACAAGCAAAGCATCGATGATCTCGAGTGGATGACGCCGGTGACCAAAGAACGAGCCAAAGAAAAACTTGCCAAGATTACCACTAAGATCGGGCACACCGAGAAATGGCGCGACTATTCCATTCTGGTTGTTAAGCCGGATGATCTCTTGGGCAATTTTCTCCGCTCGGAAGAACTGGAATACAACCGCATGATTGACAAGCTGGGCAAGCCGGTCGACAAAGACGAATGGTTCATGACTCCCCAAACGGTTAATGCCTACTACAATCCCGGGCAAAACGAGATCGTCTTCCCCGCGGCCATTCTCCAACCTCCCTTTTTCGATGTAGAGGCTCATGACGCGGTCAACTATGGCGGCATCGGGGCAATCATCGGCCACGAGATTAGCCATGCCTTTGACGATCAAGGGAGCAAATACGACGGTGACGGCAATCTTAAGGATTGGTGGACTGACGAGGATCGCGCGGCATTTCACAAACTCACTTCCAAGCTAGTTGAGCAATTCAATAGTTACTCCCCACTTCCTAGCAAGCATGTGAATGGCGAACTAACTCTTGGAGAAAACATTGCTGACCTCTCGGGAATGTCGATTGCCTACAAGGCTTACAACTTGTTCTTGGATGGAAAGGAAGCACCGGTCATCGACGATTGGACGGGCGATCAAAGATTCTTCCTGGGTTGGTCACAGAGTTGGCAGCGCAAGTACCGTGATGCAGAGATGTTGAAACGCCTGCTCGTCGATCCGCATTCCCCCTCGATGTATCGCAGTAATGGCCCCATGTCCAACTTCGATCCCTACTATGAAGCGTTCGACGTAAAACTAGGGGATGAGCAATACCGCGAACCCACAGATCGGATTAGGATTTGGTAGCGGAGTGGAAGAATATTGCTGTATTTGTGGGGATTTCAGGAAAGAATTTGCGTTCCTGGCAAGGCTGATTATTCTAGAGATAGCGGCCACTTGGGTCGTTCTCCTGTGATTGGCAATTCAGACGAAGAGGTATTCTACGATGATTAAGCAATGTGGATTGACGGTTCTTTTGATGTTGGCCAGCCTGTCGGTTGGCAAGCAGGCTCAGGCTCAATACGGTATCGGCGGTTATGGTGGTTACAACTTCTGGGATGCAGGCCGACTCTATAGCGTGTTGGCAGACAATGTACCCTATTACGCTGCTTTCCCACCCGTCTACTATAGCGTGCCGGTCGCCCGGACCTATGGCTATAGTCCGTTCGCTTATCCGCCAGGGACTATGACCCCAGAAATCGAAATGTGTGGTGCTGCTGCAGAGGAGATCGTGAATCCGTACGTTGTACCAACATCTACGAGTACTTCCGAAGAGAAACCGGCAAGTGATGATCGCGTCACCCAGACTCAGAAGTCCGTTCAACCACTGCTTGTAGTCAACCCTTACATTGAGTCGCAGTTGGCAAGAACTGCCAGCACCTCAGGTCCCGGCTTGTAAAAAGACTTTTCAGTAGCATATTTAACGAACGGCCCAGATTGCTAGCAATCTGGGCCGTTATTTTTTGCTGAAAACAGAAGTCCAATCGCTGACAGTTCACCTCCTGCCAGCAAATCCATCTGGACAGACTCGGCAGTTTAGCTAATATTCACTTCCCATGCAGTACCCCACTGCCATGAAAAACGTCGCCGGCAGTGGACGCGCTGCCACGCAATCCTGTTCGTCTCGCGGTAGAAAGGAATCTGCCGATGCGGTGGTCATTTACCCTAATTGTAATTTTGGCGTCTCTCGGTTGTCGCAGCAGCGCGACTCCGATCACGAATCCATTTCTTGCTCCCGACCGCGTTCCTCCGCCGGCAACGGGTGCATTGCAACCTGGCGCTGCGCAGCCGTTTTATCCGGGTGATCAGGTTCCTGTTTCTCCAGGTGGAGCAGCACCAGGTTTTGTTCCGCCAAGTACAGGCTACCCTCCTCCACCTCAAACATCACCTGTCACCCCTCCCGGCGGATGGAACCAACCTGCTCCTGCCGGGAGTGTCACCCCCTACGGTGTGCAACCCACGAGCGGCTACGCTCCAGCAACTCTCAGCGCAGTCGAGAGCCAAGTGGTTCGAGTGGCACCTGACAATGAGAATCTGCGCTTCGCCTCGGTTCCCAACAGCAATCCATCCGATATTCTGCAAGTTGCCGCCGAACAGCAAACGCTCGTGCAGCAAGGCTACGTCCACACCCCTCCGATTGCTACACAAGGGTTCACTCAGTCCCAGGCACAGATGTCTGTAGACGTCCTGCCCGCCACGCCTCCGCTTTCTGGCGCGGCCAGTGATGGTTTCCGTCCTCAGGGTAGCAGCCGCGCAGCTGATTCCTCGTTTGTGTCCCACTCTGAATCTCAGCCGTTGGCCAATCAATCGCAGGAAGACAGCAACCTCTTTGGCTATGATGCCTCGTACACCTGGCTCCGAGGTCAACTGCAGTTCTATCCTGAAAAGGGAGTCTGGGGACTTCGATATATCACGATCGGTGCCGGCTTGGACCAATATGGCGGCATCGCAGTGATCAACAACACTGAGGTGCTTGGTGGCCTACAACCGGGTGAACACCTACTTGTCCAGGGTTCCATGGAAGTACTCGACGCGGGAGGGGGCCAATTCATGCCCTCGTACACCGTCGAGGGTATCCAGCGCCAACGCTGAGTTGCCATTCTCAAGCAATTCTCACCCGCTATGATGCAATAGTCTAGCCGCGGTGCGTCGGCATAGCAGATCTCGTATTCGACTCGCGCACCCCTATCACATACAACTATCCACGAACCATCCTTCCCCGTGTCCAGAATCCCCAGCGGACTTTCGTGCAATATCCGGTCGACCTTAGGCGACCAGATGGCTCGCTGCGCGAGCTACGTCCCTCTAGTAACGGCACTTGAACCGCAAATGGAGGCCCTGAACGACTACGATCTTCGCAAGACGAGCCTAGGACTTCGCTACCGTGTCCGCAGCGGTGAGTCCATCGACAAACTGATCGTCGAAGCTTTCGCTCTGGTGCGCGAGGCGGGGCGTCGCAAACTCAACATGCGGCATTTCGACGTACAGATTTTGGGTGGCGCTGCTGTGCACCACCGATCGATCATCGAGATGCAGACTGGTGAAGGAAAAACGCTCACCGCGACGCTCCCGATCTATTTAGCTGCCCTCGAAGGGAAAGGGGCTCACCTTGCGACCGTCAATGATTACCTGGCGCGACGTGATGCCGAGTGGATGACCCCCCTTTACTCCGCACTGGGAATGTCGGTCGGCATCATTCAGGGCCAGCAGCCTCAACCTGAACGCCGCAAGGCCTACACCTGCGACGTCACCTACGGCACGGCCAACGAGATGGGTTTTGATTTTCTCCGTGATCGCCTCCTGATGCGATCTCAAGGGGATGGTCAGCAAGACATTTTTGGCAAGATGCTCGGCGTCTCGGGTGGGGCAGGAAACGATCAACCCGTGCAACGCGGCCTGCACTTCATGCTTGTTGATGAAGCTGACAGTATTCTCATCGACGAAGCGCGCACTCCGCTGATTATAAGTGCCCTTCCCGGAGAGGACGAAAAGATTGCGGCGGAAGCCTATCGTTGGGCCGCCGAAGTCTCTCCCGATTTCGTTGAGAACGAGCATTATGAATACGATCATGACGAACGCACTGTGGAACTCTCACTTGCTGGCCGCCAATTCGTTCGTGCGTTACAAAAACCGAGCGATATGGACCGGCTGCCACTCTCCACCATCTATGAATACGTCCAACGGGCAATCAAGGTCGCCCGCGAAATGTTTTTTGAGAGGCACTATGTCGTCCGCGACGGCGAGATTGTGATTGTCGATGAATTCACTGGCCGTATGGCAGAGGGCCGCAAGTGGCGGGCTGGCATTCACCAGGCTGTCGAAGCCAAGGAAGGGGTTGAGATTACTTTCGCCACCAACCAGGCGGCCCGTATCACCATCCAAGACTTGTTTTTGCGCTACGAGCGTCTGGGAGGTATGACCGGCACGGCATCAACCAGTCGCGGTGAACTGAAGAAGATCTACAAGGTGCATGTCCTCTCGATTCCCACCAATCGCCCTCCCATACGACAACAGTTGCCTACCCTCGTATTCGGCACCAAGGATCAGAAGTGGGCTGCAGTAGTCGAGGATGCCATCGAACAACATCGTCTTGACCGCCCAGTCTTGATCGGCACCCGCTCGATCGACAAGAGCGAGCACTTGGCCAATCTACTAGCTGAGCAAGGGGTGGAACCGGTGATCCTCAATGCCCGCCATGTTGCCCGCGAAGCCGAGATCGTCGCCGCCGCTGGCGAAAAAGGAAAAGTTACCGTCGCAACTAATATGGCAGGCCGAGGTACGGATATTCGCCTTGGCGAAGGGGTGCGCGAAATTGGTGGCCTGCACGTCATCTGCACCGAACTCCACGAAGCCAAACGCGTCGATCGCCAACTCATTGGCCGGTGCGGTCGCCAAGGGGACCCTGGTACCTACCGCCAATTCCTCGCGCTCGACGATGAGATCTTGCTCTTGGGCTACGGCCCCAAGCGCGCCGCTAAGCTGGAAGCACAAGGACTAAAATCTGCCGGCCCGATTCGCGGCCTAGAAAAAATCTTTCACCGCGCGCAACGCCGCGTCGAGCGCCGCCACTTCCGCGACCGCAAGATCTTGCTCTACCACGAAAAAGAACGCCAAAAGGTCCAACGCCAAATGGGGCAGGATCCGTATCTCGACACGCCAGGGTAAGCACGGCGAGCCGGGGAAAGTAAGTGACCGGAGTGCATGGGTAAGCCGCGACCCGAAGGGGAGCGCGACTAGACTGCGTATCACTATTTACTAGCGCCACCGCCTCCGTATTCAAACGAAATCTCGGGGATTTCTACCCCGCCAATCTTCGTTCCCAAGTAAGAGATTCGAAATCCTTTTTGGTCAGGAGATACTTTGTAGGTTAGTTTGCCGGACTCGGTAGGGCTCGGGGAAAGTTTGCCTCCAAAATCGTTTGCCACCTTGGACAAATCTTTGGGGAACAGATCACCCTGCTTGTTTGCAGAAAGTGCCAGGACCAAGTCTGCTAATTGGTGTTCCGCCTGATGCGAAGCAAAGTAAGCGGCGATTTGTCCCGGATTGAGCGTGCCAGGGTCACCTAGCCTCAATAATTGCGGTGCAAATTTCTGGTAAGTCTGCTCTCCTACGGTAATGGATTTTTCGGTCGGCAGGGCGAGGCTGTTCAGGGTAGCCTCGTAATATTGTGCATTGACCGATCGCAATTTCTCAATGAATTCATCAAAAGAAGACTTGCTGTCGAACACAGAGGTGGGGACCCCTCGCTTCGCGGCCTCGGATTTGACAAATGCTTCAATCGAGGCCGGGTCCTGCTTCTCGGGGCGACCCTCAATCACGGAGAGCATCATTTCCGCCCAATTCCCATCCGGAAATGCATCTTGCAATCGGTTGAGACGAAGGTCGACCAGGGCAGCCTCGTACCCGATCGCAGTCGCAGGAGTCAAAGGGTTTGGAGCTATTGCACCCAGTAAGGATCGCACCTCTTTGATTAACTGGGTATCTGGACTATGCACTGCCCAGGAAGCAAGCGCGTGATAGCCAGTTTCAAGTATTCGCACTCCTTCGATCGATTCGGCCAAAGTTGTTTGCTGGCCCATATGCTGGCCCATACGAATCAGATCGAGATAAACCTGAGCGGACTCCTGCCAGTCTCCCTCGGCTTCCTTCTGCATGCCATAGAGGGCAATTAATTTCGCCAGATCCTGCATCGGTCCAACATGGGGAAGCACCGTGCCTACCGAGTATTCGCTCATGTTGGCACCGAAGTCGGCATTGGCTTGAGCTGCACCGATCAGGCCAGCACGGATTGCGTGCCGTGCAGCGATCAACAGGTCGTCAATTGCTTTGGTTTCTTGCTCGGAAGTTTTTGGAGTAACGATTTCCCAAATGGGCTTTTCCAGCTGTTTGCGCTTTCCAGGATCAACCTCCGCCAGAAAGAGAAGAGCACGTTGGTAGTGCAAGGCCGCATTGCTTGATGAATTGGGAAGTCGTTGCTCGATTTCTGCAGCATGAATCTTTGGCTGGAAAACAGCGGAAGACACAGCTAAGCACAGTAATAAGAGGCAAAGTCTCCGTACATTAAAGCCAGAAAAAGGAGCCATAATTCGGGGTCGCGTAATCGGTGTCATATACGGCTTTCAATCAAACGTTAGGCGTTGAGAAAGAAGTGGGGAAGTTAAAAGGCGATGAATGGTGAAAAACCACGAAGTATTTCAGTTCGCGCCGCATCTTCGGAAGTGACAAGCGGTCGCACGGATTGTTGGTAAGCAGGAGAAGAAAACGGCTTCTGCACCTGGGGTGAGGAAGCAAAAACATTGCGGCTACCTCCTGCTGGTTGCAGCCCGGTCCCCGCTGGCAATCCTGAAGACACTGTACCCCTCCCCGGTGAGGGATTCCGAAAGCCACCAACTTGCTGAGCCGGAGAGCGACTTGCCAGAGTCTGCTGTCGAATCTGACGTTCCCGCTCGACTTGCTTGAGGGTACTCGCACGTTGTTCTTGAAAGTTTATTAGCCAGACCTGAAGTTCGTCTGGACTCATGGCTTTGAGATCAGCCATATACTTGTCGGCCTGCTCCTGAGAGATTTTCGCAGAACGCTCGAAAGTCGTCTTCAGGTGAGCCCTTGCTTCGAGCATTTCCTTGCTATTCCAAATCTTGTCATGCTCGGCAGTGTATTCGGCAGTAGAGGGTGATTGAGCCTGCTCAGTCTCTCCAGGGGATTGCGCCAGACAGTCAGCCAAACAAAAGCCAAGGGAGACAATTGCAGTCGAATGCAGCAATGTCCTAAGAACGGGCTGCATTTTGATGGCATCCATAATGAGCACTCCAAGCAATTAAGAGAAACGCGTCTTTGTTTTGAAGTGTTGTAAAGAGAACAATACTCTTTAGACTAGAACAAATGGGCTAGAGATTCAAGACTGAGCTGAGAAGGTCCGGCGGCCTAGCCAGCATGTACATCTCCAGTCGCAGTTGTCGCGTACGTGCAGTAATCTATATTTACTGAAACTCCGCTGCGAACGACTTGGCGTTTAAGTGCTCGCCTGTGGCATGTTTGGTTAATTCATTCCATGGCAACATGGCGCCTGGATCAAATATCTTTTCCTGCATGAATTTGCCAACACGCGGTTCACGGGTGTAGAACGCGTTTGCAGGTTTGCCTGGTATGTCCAGGTCGCGGCAAATGGCTGCGTGGACTTGGCAGGCGAACAACTCGCCCATCATGTAATTGTGGTAATAGCAAGGTGCGCTGACAACGTGGATTTTGCTTGCGAAATCCGGCGCATCGCGTCCTTCGGGCCTTTGTACTAGTTGATATTTCTCAACTAGATCCCACCAAAGCTGATTGAGGTCCTGGTCGGGATCTTCGTACATCGCCATTTCAAACCGCAGCATTACCTGACACCAGCGAGAGAAGATCAGCAGCTTGTCACGACGCATCCGCTGGCTGGCTGCCTTGTAAGTCGCTGGGTCGTCGACATCGACTCCGTAGGCCTTGAGCCACTCAGGGTCGGTCGCAAACCGCTCAAACATCATTGCCACCCCTTCGGTAGTGAGGATATGCGAGTTCACCCGTAGCAGATACGGCAAAGTCATCGGGATATACTTGCTCGAATAAACCGAGTGTCCAAGCTCATGAAGCATGGTGCTCATCCAGTATTCATTGGGAACGATATTAGCCAGCACGCGGACGTCACCGGCACGATCGATATCCGTGCAAAAAGCGTGCGGGCTTTTTTTCGGCTTTTCGTAGAGATCGCTTTGCTCGAGGACATCCTCGATGGGGAGTTTGATCCCTGCGTAAAACTCCCGGCAGACTTGCAAGATGTCAGTTTTGGAAAACGGCCCTCCGAGATCGATCTCATACACGGCTGGTGGCTCTTGAAAAAATGGATCCTGATAGTGCCAAGGCTGGAGGTCGGAGACCAACAGTCCGTATTGGTCGGCGAGCGCTGTGTCGATCTGATCTTTGGCTCGGGCATAAGGTCCGCGAGTCAGATCGTCGAGCTCGTCAAACAAGGCGAGAACTTCAGCTTGATCCTGCTCGTTGATAGTGAGTTGCATATCATGGTAATTCTTGAAGCCGAGCTTTCTCGCCACTTCGTTTCTCATGCGGACCAGTTCCCGCAGATCGACCGCCACCTGGGTGCCAACGTCTTTGTTAGCTTTCCAGATCTGCTCGCGTTCGACAGAATCCTTGGAAGTGAGCAGAACATCGCGGACTTGGCTGTCGGTGAACGATTTCTTACCGACCGTGGCACGAAATTGGTTGAATTTCTTCTCAATCTCGTTGGCCTTGGCAGACATGCGATTGAGCAGGGTGAGATCGCCTTGTCGATTGAGATAGATCAGATACAGAACCTCGATCTGGCGGGCGAGTTGCGGATCAGTGATCGTACCTGCTTTGATGCTTTTCAGCTTTTCAAAATTCCCTGGAGAAGAAAGCAACTCATTCATCTGCTTATCGAGGGCTTCCTTATTAGCAAACGCCTCGTCGCTTCCGGAAGTATTGGCTTCCCACCAGGCGCGATTGAGCGAGATTTCTATTGGCACGACCGTCGTTTCGTAATTCCTTACGAAATCTCGTGCGGCAACGGTGGTATCCTCCTGCGCTGCGGCAGCACTCAAACTGCTACAGTTCCACAGGATACTCAGAACAAGTAAGACAAAGAAACTGGTAAGGAAATTGGTCATGATTGGTTTAATATTAAGGGTAAATTCGTATAAAAGAGCACTAAGCGGAATTTAATTCAGTCTCATTAGGCACCAGAAGCGCCCCTTCCGGTTCGAGGGTAATTATTACTCCCTTAAAAGCCGGCGTCTTGCTGGCGGGATCGAGGTGACGGCTAACGAGCACATTACATTCGGGGTAGTACATCGCCGTGTTGCCCGCTCGAATCTGTGGGAAGGGATGAAGTCGCACTCCGGAGAGAGAGCCGGCGGGACCGTGAACAGTCACTGGCACTGCCGGGTCGAGCCCTCTTGCGGCGATATCCTCGGGATGAATGAGGATCACGTGGCGATCTTCCACACCGCGATAGAGATCGTAATCCTCATAGACGACCGTGTTGAACTGCCCTTCGCTGCGAATCGTCATCAAGCGAAGTTGGCTGCCTTCGTTTCCGAGTAGGTCAGGTAATTGATGCGCATGCAGATTAGCGCGTCCGTTGACTGTAGGAAAACTCGGTTTGTGAAACGTACGGCCGTCGATTTGAAATTCTTCTTTGGTTTCTGCAATGTTCTTCAGTTTGTCGAAGCCAGGTACAATCGCGGCGATGGCTTCACGAATGCGGCCCGTGTTGCGCATGCGGAGCCATTCGATGGAATCTAGCGCAACATTTTTATTCGGGCCTAAATCAGTTGAAGAAACTTCGTGTGCGATTGTGGCGATGACTTCTACCTCGCTCTTTGGACCGGGATGTCGCCGAGGGCCGCCATCGCTGAGTCGAACGAGATTGAACATCGATTCCTGTGTCGTGGGTTGCGGTTCTTCGTCCCGAGCGAGTACTGGGAGGATAATTGTTTCTCTCGCCAGGCCGAAGGAGTGCCCCGTGTTGAGTGTCGTGCTCAGATAAACCATCATGTCGAGGTTTTCAATTGCTTGCTGGGCGAAGGTTGAGTCTGGATTCGAGCCATAGAGATTTCCTCCCAGGCAAAGTCCGAACTTGAGATTCCCTGAGTGGGCGGCTTCCATACAGCCCATAGTGTCGAGTCCATCGGATGTAGGCAACGCAACACCGAAGTGAGATTCGAGTCTTTCAAAGACGGCGTCTTTCAGTTTGGGGGTCACACCGACCGAGCCGATGCCTTGCACGTTGGAATGACCACGGATAGGCAGCAAACCAGCATTTGGTCGCCCGACCATACCTCGCAGCAAGGCAAGATTGGCAATGGCCTGTACGTTTTGCACTCCGTGAGCATGGTGCGTGATTCCCATCGTCCAACTGAATACGACATTATTAGCCTTTGCGTACTTTTGAGCGATGGCGTCGATTTGCTCGTAAGAGACACCGGATTTCGTCGTAATATCTTCCCAAGATGCGGCGGCTAAGTTTTGCGCCCACTCGTCCCAATTATTGCAGTGTGATACCAGGAAGTTGACGTCGTGAGCGTTAAGTTCAATGACTCGTTTGGCAATGCCAGTCAGCAACGCTAGGTCGCCGCCAATGTGTGGCTGCACATAGAGGCTAGCGATCTTTGTGCCAAACAGCAGCGATCTCACATCGCTAGGGACACGAAAATTAACAAGCCCCGTTTCGACCAGCGGATTGATGACGACGACTTCGCCGCCGCGTCGCCTCACTTGCATCAAGGTCCGCATCAGTCGTGGATGATTGCTTGCCGGGTTGCCGCCGATGACGAAAACCAAGTCCGCGGCATCCATGTCTTCGAGTACAATCGTTGCCGTTCCGCTGCCAGTGCTGCTGGCCAACCCAACGCCGCTGGCCTGATGACAGTAGAAACTACAGTTGTTGACGTTGTTCGTTCCATAGAGCCTTGCAAATAGCTGTAAAAGAAAACCGGCCTCGTTACTGCTGCGTCCAGAGAAGTACCAGAAAGTCTCATCGGCTGGAATCTCACAGAGCTTACTGGAAATTCGTCGAAAGGCGTCCTCCCAGGGGATCGGCTGATAGCGGCGCAGCTCGGGGGTATAGAGCATCGGTTGAGTGAGTCTGCCACAGTTCTCCAACTCGCGAGGAGTGAGTTGCTTTAGATCTTCGATGGAGTACTGCTGCCAGAATTCAGGATCAATCGATCCTTGCATATCAGCAACCATGGCTTGGAGCGATTTCTTGCAGACCTCAGGAAAATGGCCTTGCTCATTGACCATGCCACCCTGTTGTCCCCCCATGCCCAAGGCGCAGGTCTTGCATGCGTTTTTAGAGCGCATAGCTTTCCACAGCTTCCAAATGCCGCCGGCTTCGCGACCTTTGCGAAACGTGTACCAGATTGCCGGCCAACCGCCGCCCGAAGTTACCTTTTTCATGTTAGAGTAATTTCCAGGTCATTCCCTAAGTTTTCGAATCATCATCAGTCGCCTCGCTGGCCAGTCGTTCAGGCTTCCCACGCCCTATTCCAGCTACTAACATACCTTGTGTATTTCGATTCACCAATTGGTCTTTCCCTTTCCAGCTTCGAGCCGCCTCACGGTTATCCTTCATGCCTGATGAGATCGAAATTCAACCTGTTAAGAAGCCAGTAGTTGGAGAAATCCGCCCTCCTGGCTCGAAAAGCATCACAAATCGAGCGCTCATCTGTGCTGCGTTGGCTGAGGGCAAATCGGAGCTACAGGGTGCTCTCGACAGTGAAGATACGCAGGTCATGATTGACGGCCTGCGAGCATTGGGAATCTCGGTGAACGTGGCCGATTCGGGACAGACACTTCAGGTGGTCGGCTGTGGAGGTAATCTTCCAGCCAAAGCAGCAGAAATTTTCGTTGGGAACAGCGGGACCACGATTCGATTCTTAACTGCCGCAGTTACTTTGGGTCAGGGTAAGTTTCGACTGGATGGCGTGGAAAGGATGCGTGAACGGCCGATAGGCGATCTTGCATCTGCTTTGAATCAGCTCGGTGCCGATGTGCGTTGTGAAAGAGACGGTGGTTGTCCACCAGTCAAGGTAGCGGCCAGAGGACTTCAGGGAGGAGTTGCAACCGTGAGAGGCGATATCTCCAGCCAATTCTTGAGTGGACTCTTGATGGCGGCTCCTTGTGCAGAGGAAGATGTCATACTTCGCGTGGCGGGCAAGCTGGTTTCGATTCCCTATGTGAGAATGACTCTGCGTGTGATGGAGTCGTTTGGTGTCAAAACGCAATTCGCATCGGACTTTTGCGAGATTCAGATACCGAGTCAGGGCAGGTATCAAGCATGCCGCTATGCTATCGAACCAGATGCCTCCGCGGCTAGTTATTTCTGGGCTGTTGCAGCTGTCACAGGAGGCAAGGTGACGGTCCGCGGCTTGAACTCGCAAAGCCTGCAAGGGGACGTCGCCTTCGTCAAATGCCTGCAGAGCATGGGCTGCCAGATTGAATACCAAGAGGATGCCATCACGGTACAGGGCGGTCCGCTCAGTGGCATCGATGTAGATATGAATGCGATCAGCGATACCGTGCAAACATTAGCTGTGGTGGCTCTGTTTGCAAAAGGTACGACGCGTATTCGAAACATTGCCCACATTCGCCACAAGGAAACCGACCGCATCGCGGCCTTGGCGACGGAACTGCGGAAGCTCGGAGCAAAAGTTGCGGAGTACCCGGGTGGGCTCGACATCATCCCTGGTGAGGTTCTGCCGGCCACCATTGATACCTATAACGACCATCGCATGGCAATGAGTTTTGCCGTTGCCGGAATCAAGGCGCGCGGAGTCGTTATCCGAGACCCAGACTGCACTGCCAAAACCTATCCCAAGTTCTTTACAGAACTGGGAAGTCTAACAAATGATCGGCAGAATTCAGGCCACGGAGCCAATCTTCACTGACTCGATCAACTCTTCAGCACGTGCCAAGAGACTAAGCGACGAATCACTAGCCCCCAGTGAATCTTGAGGGGCATCGATCGTGTCAAACTCAGCTGAACAGTGTTTACAAGAGACACGCTTGCCAAAATACTCAACCCGAATTTCCAATGACCTGCCACAAGTTGGACAACTGCGAATGAAATAAGCACCACTCGGCATGGTTAACCTCCTGTTTGGCGAGTAAGAATAGAATCGGTTCCGAACGACTGTTATGCCAACATAATCCATCAATGTCCGGATGCAAATAGTAACCCACCCGAAAGGGGGACTTATTCTGAAAAAGTTTTTCAGAGTTTTATGTAAGTTCCTTTAATTAAAGGGGTTATGAAATGGACCCTTCATCTGCTTTCGTAAGGTAGGGTTGTCTAATACACCCAGAAGAGTGCCCATTCTTCTCGGACTTTGGGCCTCGGGTAGAAACCCACTTTTCTGCAATTCGGAGCTTCGTTTCCGCACATCCGACCGGACTTTAGAAATGAAAACCATAGTCATCTTATCGATCAGTTTCTTGGCGTTTACACCAATAATCACCTTCGCCGCCAAACCTCAATTGGACAGCCAGCAGCGCAGGGCGATTTCTGAAACGGCAAGGCTATATCTGGAATCAATGACTGGCTACGTTCCCGGAGGCTTGGTCACAGAGTCTCAGATCGAAGAACTACAGCAATATCTGCGGCTAAGCCTGGGTGCTTCCCCCGCTACGCACCGTGGCCTGTTGCATAGAACTCTTAAGGATACAGCACCTCTTTGCCGTTTTTTCTACAAGGAACAAGGGAGTGAAATACTCAGCTCAGCGAGTAGCCAACTGGGAGGATACGCAGAAATCGAAGCACTTTCGCTCAGCCCTCAAGGGAGAGAAGTGCTTCAACGGGCGATTATCGATAAGTCGACGGCAGAAATCATTTCAATGGTTGAAGCAAAGCGGCAAAATCCAATAGCCCAGGCTGACACAAAAAAGAGTGGTTCCTCCTCACTACGTCAGCAAACTATTTATACGCTCGACGACTATCTGGAAACGGCGTTGGGGATTGGGAGTGTTGAAGCCTCTGCTAACTCTAAGGATTCGGCTCAGTAGTATCCCCAAGTGCTAGCCAGAATTGCTCAAAATTGCCGTTTTCTTGGCTGAGAAATGAACAATCTGTCGCTTTTACTCAAATTTCTGGCTACAATGCCTAGAGAATCGATAAGTGGTGCCGCGCCGGGCGGTAACTCTTTAGGCGGAAAGGATTTGGTTTCGTTTCGTGGTCTAGGTCTCTAACCATGGAGTCATCCTATGGCGAATCGGATATTCGTCCTTGCAGTGTTCGCATTGTGGCTCTCCAGTATGGCATGGCTGGTGACCGAGCGGGTCATGCCCGGCATGGGGGACGGACATTCTCCCTCCATCGAGACATTCCGAGACAACCAAGTCGTAGCTTGGGAAGTTGAATGGGCCAACAATCCAGTTGGCAAGGCTGCAAGTGTGCGTGTGGCTGGGGTGGGAGGGACAGTAGAGCTCCATAATCGCATCTTGCTCCATGACATGCCCATCTCTGATTTAGCGCCAACTTGGATGAGAATGGCGGTCCCCAGCCTGGGGAAAATGTCGTTCGATGTAAAATCTCGTATCGAAGTTGATTCCTTAGGAAATTTTTCTTCTTTCCACAGCAAGGTATCGCTCAACGAAATGGCTTCCGTCCTCCGGATTTCAGGGAGGGTGAAAGACTCCTATTTAAACCTTACGGTCAGTACCGGTAGTTTGCCTTACGAAACGTCGGTTTACTTGCCAGACAGCAATTCTCTTAACGAGGTCTTGTTTCCTGGTTCGGAACTTCCCTATATGTATTTGGGTAAACATTGGCAAGAAGAAGTCTATAGTCCCTTCCGGGCCTCGGGAGATCAGATAGAACTGGTCAAGGTCGAGGTGGTTGCCGAAGAAAAGCTATTCTTCGCGGAAGAACTCAGGCGCGTCTTTAAAGTGGAATACCAGGGCTTGCTTGGATCTGGGATTTCCGAAAAAGCACGTCTACAGGCTGTGTCCTGGGTAGAGCCGGAGGGATCAATTCTCAGGCGAGATGTGTACCTGGGAAGTTCACATCTTCGATTTAATCGGCTCACTGAAGCCGAGTCCAATGCTATGGGTCAGAAGTTCTTTGAGGATATGATCACTCTTGAAACGGACAGTTTCAACTCGGAAGTCGCATCAGATCAGAACTAGATTTCACTCTGGGTGCCTTCATTTCATCCTGAATGGTTTCCTGGTACATTGACCTCGTGTTGTGTACATCGATTTGCTGACTCAGTGCCTTCACGACGTTGATCCATGATACATTTTGAAGATGTCACCCGCACGTTTGGCAATCGAACTGCTGTAGAGAGGCTCAACCTTTCTGTGGGCAAAGGGGAACTCGTTGCACTTCTAGGCCATAATGGAGCTGGCAAGACGACCTCGATTAAGATGTTGGTCGGTCTTCTCCAGCCCAGTTTCGGGCAAGTGAAAGTTGGCCCCTATGTTGTTAGTGAGAGTATGCGTGAGGCAAGTCGCCTCATTGGCTATGTCCCAGATCAGCCCTTTCTTTATGATAAGCTCTCCGCACGCGAATTCCTGGAATTCGTAGGTGAACTGTATGGGTTGACGGCTTCGGAAGTTAGAACTGCCGTACAAAGGGAAGTCGAACGATTCCAGTTGGGAGAGTTCATGGACAGGCTTACTGAAAGTTATTCCCACGGCATGCGGCAGCGTACTGTCTTTGCGGCAGCGTTGATACACGAGCCAGAAGTATTGGTAGTCGACGAGCCGATGGTTGGACTAGACCCGCAGTGTATTCGCTTGGTCAAAGACTTCCTGCGAGCCTATGCCGATAACGGGAAAACCGTCTTGATGTCTACACACACACTAGGAATCGCCGAAGAAATAGCCGATAGAGTTGCAGTAATGAACTCCAGCAGACTTGTGTTCGAAGGCACAGTAGCCCAATTGCGTGAGAGGGTGCCTGGAGTATTGGGCACACTCGAGTCGCTCTACCTCGCACTGACAGATGTATCCGTTTTCGATGGTAATTCGAATGGTGATTTTCGGAGTCATTCAGAAAGCCCAGTGCTTGAGCCTTAAACGTTGCAGTGAAACAATGCTGGGAAGTTTCCTATCATGGAATCTGATCTGAGTACATCAGACTATCTCGATCAGATCGAGCGATTACCAACTCACGAGCGCGAAGGGCAACTGTTTTGGAAGTTGCGCATACGAGAAACTCGCAGCCAATTACGCCACCTGTTTGCCAATTCTCGGTTGCGGACCAGTTTAGTCATCTCCTTGAGCATCGTGTTTTGGATTGGCCTTTTTGTGCTGTTCTACCTGGGATTCGACTTCGTGGTCGGCCAGGTAGGGCTCCCCGGAGCGACGTACCATGCGCAAACAGTGCAGTTTGTCTTCACGCTCTTCTTCATGTCGTTGCAGATTATGCTCATTTTCTCGTCTGGAATCATCCTGTATGGAGGATTGTATGCTTCGAACGAAACAAACCATCTCTTGACCTTGCCCATCAGGGATTCTCGAATCGTCCTGTACCGCTTCCAAGAGTCTCTTTTCTTTAGCAGCTGGGGATTTTTTCTCCTGGCGAGTCCCATGTTGATCGCTTACGGGATTGTTGTGTCAGCCCCGTGGTACTATTACGCCTACTTGCCTGGGTTAATGATCTCCTTCGCCTATATTCCCTGCACGATAGGAGCGATTATCTGTCTGATCCTGATAAGCCGTGTACCCCATCTGCGTAGAATCGTCGTAGGAATCATCGCCTTATTGATTGTTGTCGTTGCTTATACTTCGATATGGCGAACGCTCGACATCAAAGACGCAGATCTTTTGGGAGCCGCCTGGTTCAAGCAGACATTCCGCCGTTTCGAGTTCACTCGTGAAGAATGGCTGCCAAGTACCTGGTTGAGCAACGGGTTGCTGGAAGCGGCGCGTGAAGAGACTTTTGACCCTGGCGACCTCCCCTGGTTTGAAAGCGGCAAGTATCTAATCGTACTACTTTCGAATGCGATGTTTTTTCATGTCATATTGCTCTGGGTAGGGGGGCTCCTCTACCGTTCAAGTTACTATGGCTTGAATTCCCGGCAAGCACGCCAGACGCATCTCCGCATGGCGTGGATTGACCGCATAACTGAAAAGCTACTCTGGCTCTTGCCGAGAGAAACTCAGTTGTTAATCATCAAAGACTTTCGCATGTTTCGTCGTGATCCCGTTCAGTGGTCACAGTTTCTCATTTTCTTCGGTTTGTTGATGCTCTACTTTGCCAATATCGACCGCTTCAGGCAACACCGCCAGGACATTAATGTATTGGCATGGGTCAACATCGTCAGCTTTCTCAATCTGGCTGTGGTAGGGCTCATTCTATCAACTTTCACGACCCGATTCATATACCCTCTTATCAGCCTCGAAGGGCGCAGATTCTGGATACTCGGAAGACTTCCCATTGAAAGAGACGCCATACTCTGGGGTAAGTTTCTGTTTGCAGCAAGTGGTTCCTGGCTGCCGTGCGCTATATTGGTCGTTTCTAGCGATATCATGTTAAGGGTGTCGATACAGGTGATTGTTATTCACCAATTCATTTGCCTGATGCTTTGTATTGGACTCTCCGGCATGGCCGTCGGTTTGGGTGCGATCATGCCCGATTTCCGGGAGCAGTCTCCTTCAAAAATTGCCGCCGGTTTTGGTGGCACGCTCAATCTTGTCCTGAGTGCGATATTCATCTTGCTGACCGTTTTGCTCACCGCCCTCCCCTGCCATTTCTATTTCATGGCAAATGAAAGCAAGTTGCAGACTCAAATGATTCCGGCAGGAAATCTCCTGCTTTGGCTATCTCTCGGGTTGATTGGAGTAGTGCTGTTGACGGCTTTGGTTACGATTGTGCCTCTCATGGGTGGTTTTCGTGCGTTTCGTAAGCTAGAGGTATGAGCGGCCCTCGATGATTCTATCTAACAGGTTAAAGTAACGCGCTTAATTCGGTTGATCTTTTGGCGAGAATCACATCGTACCGCGCGGCCAGCCTAGTCGGCCCTCCAAAGGCCCTCTATAATCGTCGCTTTGGATCAGACAAAAACTTACGACATTTTTGGACATGACTCGCTCCCCTTCCCACCCAGAAGACCGTCTAAGAATCGGGGCAGTTAGCTACCTCAATACTAAGCCTCTGGTTTATCGGCTTGTGGAGAGGTTGCCGGAAGCGAAAATCGTTTTGGATTATCCAAGCCGGCTGGCCGATGCGTTGGCTGGCGGGGAGTTGGATGTTGCTCTGGTTCCCTCTGCAGAATTATTGGTTCACCCTGAGTGGTCTGTAGTGTCGAATGCTTGCATTGCTTGTCATGGTCCTGTTTTGAGCGTGAAGCTTCTTTTTCGAGTTCCCCCAGCCGAGGTTGAGACGTTGGCGCTCGACGAAGGATCGAGGACCAGTTGTTTGCTTGCTCAAATGCTCCTGCAAGAGAAGCAAGTTATCGCTCCTCAGTTACAATCTTTGCCGTTGGGGGCTGGGCCTCAAGACGTGCAGTCGGATGCCGTCTTGATTATCGGAGACAGGGCAATTCAGTGTGAGAATAGCGAGTTTATCGAAACCTGGGATCTCGGCGACCGATGGTGCCGATCGACGGAATTGCCATTTGTGTTTGCAATGTGGGTTGCCCGACCAGGCCTCAATTTTTCTGCCGTCTCAACAGAGCTTGAGGCCGCTCGAGACGAAGGGGTTCAAAATCTTGCGGCTGTCGCTCGCAAGCAATCGGCAGAGATGCGACTCCCCTTCGAATTGGTTCTGGAATATCTCTCCAGAAACTTGTATTTTACATTGGGAAATCGCGAGAAACGTGGTTTGGATTTATTCTATCAGCGGGCATACGAGTGCGGACTCGTCCCCGAGATAATGGGTGCTGCATCCGCGGTGTGTGAACAATGATTGCTGAAGTTTCTACTGACTATCTTCTCGATAAGGCCGTAGCTGGTGAGCGGCTAACTCCCAGCGAAGGGTTGCGTCTGCTCGAATCCCATGACCTGGCCGCCATTGGTCGCGCTGCGGATGAAGTTACCCGTCGTCTGCATCCTGAGAACTATCGTACGTACAATATTGATCGCAATATCAATTACACGAACATTTGTACCGCTGTATGCGATTTCTGTGCCTTCTATCGCTCACCTAAATCGGGAGAGGGGTACGTCCTGGAGCGGGAAGAACTGCTGAACAAGATTCAGGAAACCGTCGAGATCGGTGGCGACCAGATTCTGCTGCAGGGTGGCCTTCATCCCGACTTTGAGCTCGAATGGTATGAAGAACTCTTGCAGGATATCAAATCGCATTTCCCCCAGGTAAACGTACATGGCTTCAGTCCACCCGAGATTTATCACTTTACGAAGATATCGAAACTTTCTCTCAGGGAAGTGCTAAGTCGATTGCGCGCAGCGGGGCTAGGCAGCTTGCCAGGAGGGGGCGCCGAGATTCTTGTCGACCGCGTTCGCCATGCCATTACTCGTGGCAAGGTACTCACCGACGATTGGCTCAATGTGAATCGTGTTTGGCATGAACTTGGAGGGCGGAGCACGGGAACCATGATGTTTGGGCACGTTGAAACATTGGCCGAACGCATTGAGCATTTGGAGCGACTCCGGCAACTGCAAGACGAGACGGGTGGCTTTACTGCTTTTATCTGTTGGACCTTCCAGCCAGACCATACAGATATGGCAGACATACCACCAGCCGGTTCGTTTGAGTACTTGAAAACCAATGCCGTGGCTCGGCTCTATCTCGATAATTTCGCTAATTTGCAGTCAAGCTGGGTGACTCAGGGACTCAAGATCGGACAGATGGCACTCCTCTACGGTGCGAACGACATGGGAAGCTTGATGATTGAGGAAAATGTGGTTGCCGAAGCGGGGACGGTTCATCACTTGAGCTTGGATCAGATTCGCACTGCTATCAGTGACTTGGGATACCAACCGCGGCAGCGAAACGTCTTCTACGAACTGATCGACGACGAAGTCACCTCAATTGTTCCTCACAGTCGCCAAAACCAGCACATGTTGCCCATCGTAAATTGAGTCTGGCAAAGAACTTACTTCGCATAACGGGCCCCTGCTGGTATCCTTGAGACAGGTCCCCATCTCGCGGTTGTTTGGCAACAACCCTTTCGCGAATTGGACTTCCCCCCCCACTTTCCCTTGGAACACGAAGATGTCAACAGAGAGCGTAGTTGTCGAGGCCCGCTCTCTGACCAAGGTGTACGCGGACTTGCGGCGCGGAGAGTTCGTTGCCCTGGACGATCTGAGCTTCTCCGCATCTGCGGGCGAAGTGTTTGGGTTGCTAGGCCCCAATGGTGCGGGAAAGACCACGGCCCTGCGAATCCTCAGCACAGTCCTGCAGCCCACGAGTGGATCAGCATGCGTCAACGGGTTCGATTGCGTCACGCAGCCTTCAATGGTCCGCCACCATATCGGCTTTATGTCGGCGAACACAGCTGTTTACGATCGAATGACCGCGTGGGAGATGGTGGAGTATTTTGGCCGACTCTATGGGATGGAGGATGACCGCCTGCATGATCGCATGGAAAGCCTCTTTGACCGTCTCCAGATGCAAGCGATTCGTGATTTGTTGGGTGCAAAAATGTCCACCGGCATGAAGCAAAAGGTGTCGATCGCCCGCGCGATCGTGCACGACCCACCCGTGCTCATATTCGACGAAGCGACCAGCGGACTCGATGTATTGGTCGCTCGCGCCCTGTTGGATACAGTCGCGGAGCTCCGAGACCAAGGGAAATGTATTGTGTTCTCCACCCATATTATGCGAGAAGCCGAGCGACTCTGCGACCGAGTAGCTATCATGCATCGAGGTAAAATACTGGCCGAAGGAAGTGTGGCCGGGATGCTTGCTGAGCATCAAGGTGCCGACCTGGAAGATGTCTTCTTTTCCTTGATTCAAGATCAGGATCAGGAACCTGTGGCAAGCTAAGGAAGAGTAGCGGTGCATGAATCTACATAATGTCAAATTGGTGTATGCCCGAGAGATGCGGGATCAACTTCGCGACCGGCGGACGTTGTTCCTAATCGCCGTGTTGCCGCTGCTACTCTACCCATTGCTGGGAATGAGCTTCTTTCAGCTTTCACAATTCATGCGTAACAACGCGTCGAAAGTACTTGTTCTGGGCGAGGAACAACTCGCCGGCAGCGATTGGCTCCCCCAATTGTTCGACGAGGACCACTTCGCCTCTTCCTGGTTCAGTACTCCCAAAGAGCAAGACGTCTTGCAGCTAGTGCGACCCGATACGCTCTGGCCCGAGGGGGTTCCCATCGGCGATGCTCTCGACGAGGCGGCTCGCGAAGCTATCAGCCAGGGGGAAGTACAAGTCGTGCTTCGATTCCCGCGGGGGTTTGAAGCGCAACTTGAGGCAGTGCGAGAGTCTCTCATGAATCGCTCTCAAACAGAACCTGTGGTCCTTGATGACGAATTGCTCCAAACGGAGATCATTTTCATCTCAGCGAATGAGAAGTCGCGTATCGCTCAGTTACGAGTTGACGATGTGCTTCGTCAATGGCGGGCCGAAGTAACTCGCTCCAACCTTGCTGAGGGGAATGTCCCGATCACCGCGACCAATCCCTTTTTGATTAAACAAAACGATGTGTCGCATGAGCAGCAACGCCATGCGGCCGTCTGGTCGAAGGTATTGCCATTCGTGTTGTTCATCTGGGCATTGACCGGTGCATTCTATCCGGCCATCGATCTGTGTGCTGGCGAAAAAGAACGAGGGACCTTGGAGACCTTGTTGGTAAGTCCCGCCGAGCGCCGTGAAATCGTGTGGGGCAAGTTGCTTACGATCATGACATTCAGCGTCATCACAGCCCTGTTAAACTTAGCCAGTCTGGGGGTGACAGCGAAATTTATCTTGGCACAGTTCAGTGAAATCATTTCGCTACCGGGAGCGAGTGCATTGACTCTGCCTCCGCTGAGCTCCTTGATCTGGCTCGTAGTTGCGCTGTTGCCGATTGCTGCATTTTTTAGTGCTATGTGCCTGGCCTGCGCGGCATTCGCACGTAGTACAAAGGAAGGCCAGTACTACCTGATGCCTCTGCTTTTGGTGGTCATGCCGCTCATGATGCTGCCGCTTTCGCCTGGTGTCGAGTTAACGCTCGGTAATAGTCTCATCCCCGTGACTGGTGTTGTGCTCCTGCTGCGCAGCGTGATTGAAGGGCAATACGTTCATGCACTGAAATATGTTATTCCAGTAGTCGGAGTCACTTTCGGTTGCTGTCTGTTGGCCATCCGCTGGGCAGAAGACCAGTTCAATCGTGAGTCGGTATTGTTTCGGGAAAGCGAGCGACTGGACCTGGGGCGGTGGCTTACACACCTCTTTCGAGATCGAGCAGATACGCCCACGCTTGCTCAAGCGATTTTGTGTATCGTGGTCGTGTCGATCGTACAGTTTTTTGTGAGCCTGTCCTTGTCGGCTCAAGAAGGGGCGGGCACCAGTTTTCACTCCTTGGCCCAACTTTTGTTCATTAGCCAAGTGGTCTGCATCGCACTCCCGGCGGGTCTTATGACTCTCCTGTTTACGCGTCGTCCGGCACGCACATTGCTCCTTGATCGTTGGCCTCGTATCTCGCATGTCTTGGCGGCGGCTGGTTTGGCAGTGCTGATGTTTCCTTTGGGCCAGCAGTTTGCCCAATGGGTCGAGTTGCTCTATCCCGTTAGTAACGAAGTCAAAGAGCAGATCGCGGCCTTTAGCTCCGTCATGCAAACAGCACCCAATTGGTGGTTGCCATTGGTTTTGATTGGCTTGCTCCCGGCAATCTGCGAGGAAATTGCCTTTCGGGGATTCATACTTTCTGGCTTGCGACACCTGGGACATAAATGGTGGGCAATTAGCATCTCAGCTATCGCTTTTGGAATGGCCCACTTTATCTTGCAACAAAAAGTATCCGCCGCCGCAGTCGGCTTGGTCATCGGCGTGCTGGCCGTCCAGACGGGAAGCCTCATTCCTTGCATCGTCTTTCACGCAATTTACAACAGCCTCACGGTGCTATCAGTAAAGCTGGCTGAGAATCTCGAAGCTTGGATGGTGAAACAGCCCAAGCTAGATATTTTCTTTCGCACCGACAACCAGGGGTTTTTCCAAGATTGGGTAATCCTAGTCTGTCTCTGTGGCTCTGCGGGAATTCTCTGGTGGCTTCATCGGATTCCGTATCATCGAACCGATGAAGAGCAGCTCCAAGAGAACCTCGACAAGCAGTTCGTCGGTGCTTGAGAGACTTGCTTGAAAGCGACACAATGGGATCGCTGGTTACACTCTGATCCCGAGCCGACCAATCATGTCGAAGTTTTCACTACGAGCACGTTGGGTTCTACCTGTTGATGGCTCCCCCTTGAAAAATGGAGTCGTTTCGATTGACCAGGGTCGAATCGTTGCTGTTGAGCAATCTCCGAAGGTCACTAAAGATATCCAGGACATTGGCGATGTTATTTTACTGCCAGGACTGGTGAACGCTCATACCCACCTGGAGTTCAGCGACCTGGCACGGCCACTGGGTGGGCCTGCGATGCCGCTCCCCGATTGGATTCGCCAGGTTATTGGCAACCGCAAACGGGGAGACCGCGATGCTGCGACTGCTGTCCAGAAAGGCATTTCGGAATCATTGCGTGCAGGCGTGACGACGATCGGGGAAATTTCAACCGCTGGCTCTTCGGCCTCCAAGAAATTTCAGGGTGCTCATCTAGTTGCATTTGATGAAGTGATAGGATTTTCCTCGGGGCGCACTACATCCATACTCATCGATGTGGCCCATCGAGTCGAACTAATGGAAGCTCAGGGTGTGAGATGTTCACGGGGAATTAGCCCTCATGCTCCCTATACAGTTCATCCAGAGCTGCTCAAGCGGTTGGTGGACTTGGCTTGCGACAAGGGCCTGCCCGTAGCCATGCATCTGGCGGAGTCGCGCGAGGAATTGGAATTGCTTGCAACGGGAACCGGACCTTTTCAGCAACTGCTCTTAGATCGCAGCATGTGGGATCCTGAAGCCATTCCTCATGGGAGCATGCCTTTAGACTACTTGCGAATGCTTTCCGAAGCGCCGCGAGCTCTGGTAATTCATGGGAACTATCTAAGTGATGTGGAGATTCAGTTCCTCGCCGAACATCGAGCGCACATGTCAGTGATTTTTTGCCCTAGGACCCATGCCTATTTTGGCCACGATCCTTATCCCCTTCAGAGGATGTTAGATGCTGGCGTGCGTGTCGCTGCAGGAACGGATAGCCGCGCCTCGAATCCTGATTTGAACCTACTAAGCGAGTTGCGTTGGATCGCAGAGCAATTTCCGGTGATTTCGCCTGCTAGCATCATCCAACTCGGCACATTGAATGGTGCCGAGGCCTTGGGACTTGCCCAGGAAACAGGCTCGCTGACCCCGGGCAAGTGGGCTGACATTATTGCCCTCCCCTGCCCTGCGGACGCCGATCCCTACGAGGTGCTATTACGCACCAACGCCAACCCTCAAACGGTTTGGATTCGTGGCGAAAATTGCGAATTGGCTCATTGACCGAATACCTTTTTCAGATCAGCGACAAACGTTGCCATGGACTGTAAGGTTTCCAGTGGAAGTGTTACCTCTCCCTGCCACCCGAGTTGATCCCCCGATAGTGTGACAGCGATTGGGGGAACCGTAGGATAAAGGGGCAACTCCGGTACCATGCCGAATACTAGGAATGACTTCATCCAAGCACGCGCTATTTCCACAATCCCCTGGGGATCTACAAGCAAAGCGTGGGGACTTTCTGTATCCAGTAGAGAAATTGTTTTCTGCACAGATACTTCGTTGGCCAAACCCGTCTCTCCCTTGCTAAATCCTTCAATAAAATCAAGAAGCTTGTCTGATGATTGAAGGCCGACAAATACGTGTTCCTTGTCGACTGGCGAACAAAAGATATTGAATTTATGCTCTTTGCCGAGAGAGGCAGTGAGCATCGCTTGCCAGACATCAACGTTCTGGTCACCTGTTGCTTTGTCGAGGTCCGTCGTAATTGCCACCCCTTCGAAGTCGCCAATTTTTTGGGGAGTGAATTCATAAAGCATCTTGATCGGACTTTTAGATCGTGATGTTAATTCGTTCGCTAATTCAAAGGATTCCTTGAGCGATGCAAGATACTTGGCGGAATCGTCAACAGTTATTCGAGCAAAAAATGTGGCTAAGAGAGGCTCACCCGTTGTAGGGGGAACCATCAGCAGCGTCACTTCGCGGACACCCTCCAAGGTCAAGTCCCAGGACCTCCGCTCGGCAGCCCAGTCCTCGCGTGTGAAATCTGTCTTCCCCTGCTGCTCGGCTTCTTGGAGAGAAAGAATCGTCATGTAATCTGCGATGATATCACTGGCCCTGGGAGGAAGCGCTCCTCCCCCCGCCACTGCAAAGGGTCTTGCTACCAATCCCGACAATTGCTCCTGGATACTTCCAGGTCGTTGCTCTAAAGAATCCGACGGTTTGAGAAACTCAGCTTTCCAGCGGAGTCGCGAGTTGTCCGCTTTATCGATCACTAGGCCGAGACCCACCGCTCGAAAATTCCTGCGAGCAAAATCTGCCAAAGGCAAGGCTTCTTGCTGCGTGAGCCCATTCGAAACGGCGATCTCACCAAACTCGTCTTCCGCGAAACCATCTTCACTTTCTATGCTTTCTTGGAACCAGCCATGCCTGGCGATATGGGCCATCCCGAGTCGCGTAAGCACCAGCGAAACATCGTTGCCTGCCATCCAATCCGAAAAGGAATTCGCACTAGCTTCATTATTAGTTGCCAGGACCTGCCGCATCAGATCGCGATGTTCGACATTCATCACCAGGGAAAAGTCACCTAGCTTTGCGACCAACAAATCGACATCGGCGATTGTGACTCGACAGATTTCACCGGTTGCATCTCCCTGAATGGATGCCGCAAAGGCTTGGTAGTTCGACACTGGCAACAAGACGAGTGGAGTAGGATTGGCTGGACTATTACTGTTCGCCAAGTAAGCGAACACCGCATCCCCCTCCAAATCAATGCCCTCAGGGATGCCGGTTATCGCTTTGGCCAATCCAAGGGGTGTAGGAACGCCGGGATTGAAAAGCGTGGTGAGCCGCGCAACTTTTTGGTCGCTCGACGCAATGTTTCTAACCACCGCATAGCCAAGCGTATTTGGCGGCAAAAGAGATACGATATCTGCCGCGTGCAGCAAAATGTTTGGCATACTTGCCAGCAGGCAGCCCATCGTCAGTGTGCGGCGGCACAAGGCAAAGTAACGCGGCTTACAGGAGTGATGCATAATCAAAGGTTCCGGATAGTAGCTAGTTATGAAGACTTTGCTCGCTTTCATTATCCAGCGGGGATCGAATAGAACAAGCAGCATTCAAAGAGTTATCCAGAGACTTCCTGCTTGGTGACACTAGATAGCATGCATTTGTCGAGTGGCCAATTGGCGATTTGGTAGATAAATGCCCAGTGAAATGCGAGGCCCATCAGTACGGCGACGTGGAAGACTTCGTGCCATTGGATTACACCGCTGATTAGCACGGGCCATTGAAGGATGTCGAGGATGGCTCCAACCGTGTAGGCGATTCCCCCCCACATGATGGGTTGAGCGAAGTAAAAACCGTAGCGGCGAACCACGGAGAACCACGAACCGAGCCCGATCCACCCCATGCCAATATACATGGCGGTGCCAATACTCGCGGAGATCGAGTCGAAATAAACGGACTTCAATATGATTCCCAAAAATGCAATAGCCCAAATCAATGCTAACGCTCCCCAACGGCCCCAGCCATGGAAGAGAATCATATGGATGGGAGTGAACGAGCAGGCAATCAGGGCGAAAATGGCAGCGTGATCGAGTCGCTGTATGACGAGGTGTGCCGCGCCCTGACGGGCGATCAAATGGTTCACGCCACTGATGGTCAGCAAGAATACGGCACCAAGGCAGAACATTGCAAGACTGGCCACTCGCCAGGAATCTCCCCGACCGCGCCGCAGCATGAATGCTGACAATACCGCAAATACAAATGCACCCAACAAGTGCGAGAGACTGCTAAACGGATCGGAGAAACCAGTGATTGAGATCACGTTTGCCAAGGGTGCGTCCTGGGGGGTCGGGCGCGACCAGCGCGTGAATCTATTTACCAAGGAGTCGTTTGGCCTCAGCCACGACGTTGGCCGATGTAATTCCAACCGCTTCATAAATCTGCTCGAAGGGGGCTGACATGCCAAAGCCGTTCATGCCCACAAACGCACCGTTTCCGCTCAGGTAGCGATCCCAGCCCTGGCGAACTCCCGCTTCGACGGCGACGCGGGCAGTAACCTGCGGGGGGAGTACCTCATCTCGGTAGGCTTGCGGTTGTTCGTCGAACAACTCGAAGGAAGGCAGGCTAACCACTCGCGCCATGACTCCCGTTTTGGCAAGATCTTCCTGAGCTGCAACTGCCAGAGACAGCTCGCTGCCAGTTGCTAGCAAAAGGACTTCTGGTATCCCCCCAGGGGCATCACTTACAACGTAGCCCCCTTTCAGCAGCCCAGCTGCGGGTGCAAACTTAGTGCGGTCCAGAGTGGGCAAATTCTGGCGAGTTAGAACAATCGCCGTGGGCCGATGGCTGTTTTCCAGGGCAGCTTTCCAGGCGTACACCGATTCATTGGCGTCGCCGGGACGGATCACCACCAAGCCTGGAATCGCCCGGGCGGCGGCTAACTGTTCGACGGGTTGATGGGTGGGGCCATCCTCTCCCACACCGATGGAGTCGTGAGTGAAGACCAGTACCGACGGAATGCCCATGATGGCGCTGAGCCGCATCGCGGGGCGTAGGTAGTCGCTGAAGACGAAGAAAGTGGCACCGTAGGGACGCAGGCCGCAGAGGGCCATGCCATTCACGGCTGCTGCCATTGCGTGCTCGCGGATGCCGAAATGGAAATTGCGGCCGGCGTAATCTTCCGACGAAAAATTCCCCGTGTTGTCAAACTCCAAAAGGGTCTTGGTCGAAGGGGCTAGGTCAGCCGAGCCACCCAAGAGCCAAGGAATTTTCTTGGCAAAGGCATTAAGCGCCTTGCCACCGGAATTGCGGGTGGCGACACCCTTGGCATCAGCGGGGAATTCGACGAGATCGCCGTCCCAGTCAGCAGGGAGTTCTCGACGCTGCATCTGGAGAAGCTCTTTGGTCTCGGCAGGATGCGCCTTCTGGTAATCGGCAAAGAGAGCTTCCCATGTTTCACGCGCTTCTCGGCCCCGCTGGCCCAAGGTGTTTTGGAAATGCTCGGTTACCTCTGGTGGAACGAGAAACTGAGCATCTGCAGGCCAACCGTAAGCTTCCTTGGTAAGTTTTACCTCTTCCGCACCCAGGGCCTCGCCATGGGCTTTAGAGGTATCAGCTTTATTGGGTGCCCCATAGCCGATGATAGTTTTAACGATGATGAGTGTTGGAGCATCGCTGCAATTCTGGAAAGCATCGTAGGCGACGCTAAGTGCACCGAGGTCGTTGGGATCATCCACACGCACCACGTTCCAACCCAATCCCTCGAACCGAGTTGCCACATCTTCACTAAAAGCAAGTTTAGTGCGACCTTCGATGGTGATCGAGTTGTCGTCATAAATCCAACACAGATTATCGAGTTTGAGATGACCCGCCAGAGATGCGGCCTCGCACGAGACCCCCTCCATCAAATCGCCGTCACTGCATTGGGTGTAGACGTTGTAGTCGAAAAGTTCGAACTTAGGACGATTGTAGCGAGCCGCGAGCCACTTGCCGGCTATGGCCATGCCAACGCTATTGCCGCAGCCTTGTCCCAGTGGGCCGGTGGTTGTTTCGACTCCAGTTGTGTGACCAAACTCGGGATGCCCGGGTGTTGCGCTGTCGAATTGACGAAAATTTCGGAGTGCGTCCAGCGAGACGGAGAGCTCGTCGGTAATTTTGCCATCCGCACTGACTTTGCGAACTCCTGCCAGATGCAGCATCGAGTAGATCAACATTGAAGCGTGACCGCAGGACAGAACATAGCGGTCGCGATTGAGCCAATGTGGCGACTGAGGATCGTAATTAAGAGTTTCGGTCCATAGCTGATAGGTCACTGGCGCCAAAGCCATCGGCGTGCCAGGATGGCCGCAGCCGGCTGCTTCTACCCCATCCATTGCTAGGGTGCGAATGGTGTTGATCGATAATTGAGAAAGATCGTTTGCAGTAATTGCCATATTTTCTGAGTGTTTGGTGAGAAAACGGAATCCCATTCGACTGAAATGTACGGGCAATATAAGGGTCTAAGAGGGGAAATGTCAAACGGCCCAACAAGTCACTAGCCGTTCAAGCCGAGCTGCTAAATTAGTCTTGAGAATTGCAAAAAATACGCTGTCCTGTCCGACAGCTTGTCTTGGCCTGATTCGTGATCGTAATCGCTCGATGAGCATCTTCTAGGCTGGAGCTTTTTAAGACGAGGCTCTGGACGGCCCGATGGAAATGAAGCAATAGCTGCTCACCCACATTGCGATCATGTTCAAGCTTCTCCAAGTGCTGCCCTGCCCCGTCAAACCAGGCAACTGTGCTAGGCAAATCAAGAAAAGCAATACCCTTTTCGCAAACTACTTTCAAGTCCGCAGGTCGACGATACGACAGGGACTCTTCAAATGATTCGGGAACGTAATTGCCGCAACCAATAATTGCCACGGGACCGATGCCAACCTCGGCATTCGGTGAGAAATCCAGGCTCACGGCGAAATAATCGTGATGGGGAGAGGTCGGAGAGAGGTGTGCCGTAGCTAACAGCGAAGTAGGATCAGAGTCCACCACATAACGACACCAATCAACTAACTCAACCAAGTCACGTGTACAATGATCGCCGTTCTCGCTCTTTGTTGGCGAACTTTTGCGGCGATTACAGAACAGAAGCTGAGGGGCACCTAGCCGGGTGGCGAGCAGTTCTTTGAGTCTTAAAGTGGCCGGTGAAAGGCGGCAGGCGAATTCAGCCATGAACGCGATGCCCGCTTCTTGCACGCGTTCTCGCAACACGGTTGCCTGATCGTCCTGCAATTCCAGGGCAGCCGCGCAGTAGATGGCTTTGCTATACTCACATGCAGCAAAAATGGGAGTGGCACCATAGAATTGGGCAGATAGCAGTAGCACGGCATCGATGTCTTCGCGGTCCATCAGTGCCCGGAAGCCATCGTAAGCGGTTGCTCCGAATGTCTTGGCAACCTGAACTGCCCTATGTTGAACTGGATCGCAGACAGCGCAAACTTCAAACCGGTCAGAAAGTGCGCGTAAGGCAGGTAAGTGTCGCGACTCCCAAGCGGCCCCTACGCCAATAATGCCCAACCGCAGTTTCATGACCGCCCTGTAGAAAGTGAGATACCGATAGTAGACTAGCAAGTATAACGAGAAGGGGCCAATAGACTCAATCGTGAAACTTCGCCACGTTTTACGCGACGTTCCTGCCTCCCCGCTCACATTTCAGCGATCATCTCGGCCAACAGTTCCATAGGCAGGCCGATTACATTGGATTCACTCCCCTCGACGATACTCAGCCAGCTAGGTCGGTCTTGAAGCCCAAAAGCTCCTGCCTTCTCACGCCACAGTCCCGTCGCCAGATAGTCGTCAATTTCAGCGTCAGTCAGACTTTGCATTTCCAACGTGGTCATTGCGATTTTGGTTCGTGGGGCGGTCTTGGTCTGGCTGGACAGAAGCCACAGGCAGAGACCACTGTAGACTCGGTGTCGCGTGCCGCGCAATTGTTCCAGCATTGCACGCGCGTGCTCTTCGTCTCGGGGTTTTCCGAGGATCGTACCCTGGCATTCCGCCACCGTGTCGCAAGCAACAATCAAAGCAGGTTCGGTCAGTTCGGGAAGCAGTTGGCTGGCGATATGACCCGCCTTGCGCGCGGAAAGATCGAGTACAAGTTCTGCCGGACCACAGTTGCTACAAATGCCACTCTCGAC
Organism: Bythopirellula polymerisocia; assembly: GCF_007860015.1. Classification (GTDB taxonomy): domain Bacteria; phylum Planctomycetota; class Planctomycetia; order Pirellulales; family Lacipirellulaceae; genus Bythopirellula; species Bythopirellula polymerisocia. The sequence goes on along the minus strand of NZ_SJPS01000003.1, from coordinate 45,460 downwards.
GGATTCATGGGGTGGAATGACTTTAAATTCGTAACCCTCCTTCTCAAGGAGTAATTTGCGCTGCGGGGAGCCACTAGCGAGTATAATGCGAAACTGAGACATTGATTGTGTGGTTATTTAGTAAGTGAGTGATTGAGTCGGTGAGTAACTTTTTGCTCACCTTGATCATATAAAGCGAGAGTACCACGGTTTGGACTGTCGCTGCAACCTTTCGTGCAAATGGCAATATCTGCGAATCAACTTGAGGTTCTCTACGAAGACAATCATCTGCTGGTTGTCAACAAACGGGCGATGCTGCCGACCATGGGAGTGTCAGAGGACCAGCCTAGCCTGATCAAGATTGCCAAAGAGTATATTCGTGAGAAGTACCAGAAGCCGGGGAACGTGTTTTTGGGAGTCGTGAGTCGTCTAGATGCACCTGTTACGGGAGTCACTTTGCTGGCACGCACGTCGAAGGCAGCCGCGCGCCTGTCGGCTGCTTTTCGAGATCGTAAAGTAAGAAAATCCTACCTTGCAGTGGTAGCTGGTGAAGTGCCCGATGCATCAGGAACTTTGGAACACTATCTTCGTAAGGACGAGCGACATCGCAAAGTACATGTGACCCATGCTGATTGTCCTGACGCGCAGTTAGCTCGGTTGCGATACCGGGTTCTCAAGGTCTCGGCTGGCAAGAGTTTACTAGAGATCGAACTGGAGACCGGCAGAAAGCACCAGATTCGTGTCCAGTTGGCAAAACTGGGTTTTCCCATCGTGGGGGACAAGAAATATGGCAGCCAGCAGAATTTTTTCAAAGGCATCGCTCTACACGCTCGCGAGCTCGAAATCTCGCATCCGACCTTGGATAAGACCATAACGTTCACTGCCCCCATGCCCAGATATTGGCTTGAATCACCCAGTTTTGCCGGACTTTTCTGAATTATCCGTCTTCATGCGGCTGTTTGAGTAGAAAATGAAGTTTTCTCGAGGGTCCTCGCTTATCAGCGAGAAATAGTGACCATAAAATGAGAACAAGCGATCCGGAATAACTTATCTCTAGCATCCTCTTCTGAGTTTTCAAATTGCGTGCTGAACGATCCATCTTGGAACGGGCGGGCTTGGCCAGCGGTCTGTTGACCGAGGAGCAGATCGATCGCGCCTGGCAAGTGCTGGTCGAATCGTTGCCTGCGGAGAATCAAGGGCTCGACGAGATATCTGACGAGCAATTATCGGCACAAATGATTGCGCTCGGCTATTTGAATCGTTGGCAGGCTGAACAACTGCGATTGGGTCGGACAAAATTTACGCTGGGGGCCTATCGTATTCTCGATGCTGTTGGCCACGGGGGCATGGGATGGGTCTTCAAGTGCGAGCATGTACTGCTGGGCCGGATTGAAGCGATCAAGGTCTTGCCCAAGAACCTAACTAATCCCACATCGATCGCGAGTTTCCTGCAAGAGATTCGCGCACAAGCGCAGCTTACGCACCCTAATCTTGTCCACTTGACCTATGCCGACAAAGAAGGGGATACCTATTTCCTGGTCACCGAATACGTGCCGGGGACTGACTTGCGAAAGTTGGTCAGAAACCACGGTCCCTTATCGATGAGTGAAGCGGCGGTAATAGTTTCTCAGGCAGCCGAAGCACTGGCTTACGCGCACCGCTGTGGCCTGGTGCATCGTGATGTCAAGCCAGGGAACCTGTTGATTACGCCGGAAGGGGCTATCAAGTTGGCGGATTTGGGGCTGGCGGCGTTTCACAATGCCCACCAAACTCCGAGCGGCAAGAAACCGCGACACATAGTCGGGACTGCCGACTATGTAGCACCTGAGATTATCGTATCGCCAGAGAAGTTGCAGACCGTCAGCGATATCTATTCACTTGGCTGCACGTTGTACTATGCCGTAACAGGCAAAGTTCCATTCCCAGGAGGAGACACTGCAGACAAGCTGCGTCGCAACTTGGAAGAGACACCTTTGACTCCTCAAAAGCTGAATTCCAATGTGAGTGATGAGTTTGCCCGGGTAATCACTGCCCTCATGGAAAAACGACCGGCAGATCGTATAGCAACTGCAGAGGAGGTGGTTGTCTTACTAAGCCCCTGGGTGACTGGGGCGGAAACTGAAGCCCGTCAGCATGTTGGATCAATGACCAAGCTTTCAGGGACCTTAGATCACCAATCAAATCTGGCTGACACCTTGCCAGTCGAGTACGAATCCAGTGAGACGCAAGACGTCCATGAGGACACAACTGACGCCGGGTCTCTGGGAGGGATGACATTGCCTCAAATTGTCGCAACAGAACGTTCTCTGCTAGTTCGGCAACAAGAAGAGCAAGCAAAACAAGAAGAAAAAGTATGGCCTCTGGAAAAAATTATCCTGGCCACAGCGGCCGCCGCCGTCTTCACAGCCGGTGCGGCAATCTATCTACTCTTCTTCGGCGAGTAGACTAATCCTTAGCCTCGACGCGGCTGCCGAGTCCTGCGAGTCGGAGCGGAGCACGTCCACGCACGGCCCACCCTCCCCAAAAACACCCGCTCAAAGAGTTTGTCGGCAAGCCACAATGCTATTTCTTTCTCCGGAATGAATTCTCGAATTCGTTCGTCATTTCATTCCACTGCGATTGGAGCAATTGGACTTTTTCAGGCTTCTCGGCAGCAAGATTGTTATTCTCAGGACGGTCGATGGCGAGATTGTAGAGTTCCCATGGCTCACCTTTTGCCGCAACCAGTTTCCAATCACCCATGCGTAGGGCACGATTTCCTTCATGAAGCCACCACAGGCAATCCCGCTCGATGGTCTGATCACTGGCGAAGGAATTCGCCAGATTCCTCCCTGGGGTGGGAGGAACTGTTAGCCCTTGAAAGCGTTCGGGCCAGACTCCCCCGGCAAGTTCGACAATCGTCGGCGCCAGATCGATTAGGTGACCGGGGGTATGGCGTAGCTCACCATGGCTCTTAATTCCCGCCGGCCAGTGGACGACGAGCGGAGTTGCAATTCCTCCTTCATGGACCCACGTCTTATGGCGGCGGAAAGGGGTATTGGAAGCCCGTGACCAACCTGGGCCTAGGCAAAGAAATGAATTGGCCGAACCGGCCAGGGCCTGCGGATCGTGCCCGTCGCCGCGGACCATAATTTCCGCACTCGCCCCATTGTCGGAGAGGAACAGGATTAGTGTATTCTCCAAGGCACCCATCTCATGCAATTGGGCGATGACACGTCCGATTTCTCGGTCCATTCGATCCACCATCGCGGCATGGATAGCCATCTTTCTGACTTGAAACCTTTGCTGTGCAGGTGAAAGGCTGTTCCACGAGAGTTCGCGGTTGACTTCTCCCTGCCCCAGATTTGCAATTGCGTTGGGAAAATCATAAGGAGGTCCAATCTCCGGCTCAAGTGGAGAAAGTTCGCCCGGAATCAACAGTTTTTCTTGAACCGCTGCCCAACGCTCATTGCGCAGTGCGTCCCAACCTTGCCCATAGCGTGTCCGATAGAGAGCAATATCCTCCGCAGGCGCCTGCAAGGGAAAATGCGGAACCACAAATGCCAAGTATTCAAAAAACGGTTGGTCAGGGTGATGCTGCTGATGCCCTTGTAAAAACGAGATTGCATAATCGGCTATGGCCGTCGTCGAATAATAATTGTCATCGAGTGTCTTCGTGGGAAGTTGTTTGTCGTCCAAGAAATGCGCTTTCGGCGTAAAATTGCGATCGTAATCTTCATACCGATAGGAATGATCGAAACCTGTGCCTAATGGATTGCCATCAATGTGCCATTTTCCCGAATGATAAGAACGATAACCTAACGGGCGTAGCAAGTCCGGAAGCAATCGCGCCCAGGACGGTCGTGTTCCCCGATTACCTGCGTGCGGTAATGCGTCGCGACCGACTTGTTGAGCATAGTAGCCTGACAATATAGATGCCCTCGTCGGCCAGCACCGGGCAGTATTGTAGAATTGCGTATATCTCAAGCCCTGAGCGGCCAAAGCATCAAGATTCGGCGTCGCGATTTCTCCGCCATAACAGCCCAAGTCCGAAAAACCCATGTCGTCTGCCAAGATCAGAAGGACGTTAGGCGGACTCGCTGCCGACAATGTCCGGCTATCACCGCATAGCAGAATCAATACCAACTGGGCAAGAACAAAGCGCCAAGACATATTCAAATGATGCGGCATGAACAAACCAAAGGGGAGGATAGAATAGCAAATCTTAACTTATCTAACTTATTGCATCTTACACTAATTTCAAGACAAGGGATTCCTTCGCCACTCGGTCTTCGCATGGCGAACCGATTTCGCGACGACGCGCAACTAAGTCCCGCTCAGCGAAGCGGATCGCTTCATCGCGGCCCTGGATAAATGGCGAAAAAACTCAGTAGAAATTGCTCAACCAAAACGCAACAATACGACAGTGGCCAGTCAATGGCAATGAATCGGAGTTTGACAAATGAGCAATGAATGGTCCAAGCCTGAACATGCTTTGGAGTATCTCGGACGATTAACTCAAATCCCTCACCGACAAGAGGGAGAGGCCACGCTGATCTCCGAAGTAGCCCCCGACTCAAACCGCATCCTTGATTTGGGGAGTGGAAATGGCCATCTCTTGAATCTCCTGTTGGCTCACTGTGCAAACGCACATGGCGTGGGATTGGATTTCTCTCCACCCATGCTACTGGAAGCGAACAATCGCTTCGCCGGCAATTCTCGAGTTATCCTGACCGAACACAATCTGGACGAGCCACTTCCCGAATTAGGGATGTTCGATGTCGTGGTCTCAAGCTTTGCGATTCATCACTGTGAAGACGAACGTAAACGCACCCTCTATCAAGAAATCTGGAATCTCTTAGAGTCTGCTGGAGTGTTTTGCAATCTGGAGCATGTCGCTTCGCCAACCACACGAGTCCATCATCGCTTTCTACGAGAGTTAGACACCCTGCCCTCGGAAGAAGACCCTTCCAACAAACTGCTGGATGTAGAGTGTCAACTCCAATGGTTACGAGAAATCGGCTTCACGGATGTAGATTGCTATTGGAAGTGGCGCGAACTCGCACTCCTCATTGGACGCAAACCAGAATAGAAGCGTTTGGGGCTCAAAGGTTTGATGGGAATTCTATTACTCGTTCGTTGTAAGCCAGCCCGCGAATCCCCCTCGCCTCTAACCAAATAACTTCACCAGCGGTTCGCCACCGTGGCCCAAGGTAAAAAGCCTTTTGTCCGGGGAATAGATTTCCTCGCTGGGGTCTAGCCCCATTGCGTAGGCAATCGTGCTGTTAAAATCTTGCACAGAAACAGGGTCCTCTTCGACTTTGCGAGCCTGGCCATCTGTCAATCCATAGACGTTACCGCCGATGACACCTCCACCTGCCAGCACACATGTGAAAGCACCTGGATGGTGGTCGCGACCGGCGTTCTGGTTGATGTCAGGAGTCCGGCCGAATTCCGTCCCAATGACGACCAGCGTTTCGTCCAGCAGACCGTTGCTCTTAAGGTCTTTGAGTAACGTTGATACGGTTTTATCGAGCAACTGGGCGCGGCCCGCCATGTTTCGAAACAGATCGTTATGCATATCCCAGCCGCCAAGATTCACCTCCACAAATCGCACCCCGTGCTGAACGAGCCGACGGGCCAACAAGCATCCCAATGCGAATCCGTCGTTGCCGTACGCTTGGCGAACGTTTTCTGGCTCGAGGTTGACATCAAAGACAGCCAACTCGTCGCTTCGCATCAAGGAGATTGCCTCACGATAGAGATCGGCATAGCCCGAAACCTGGGCCGTGCGGTATTTGTTTTGAAATGCTCTGTCGAAACGCTGGGCGAGATCCATACGGTTGTCAAATTGCTCGACAGAGAGATATTTTGGGGGCTTCGTATTTTCTACTCCTCGCCGAGCATCAGCGATTGGAACCGGTGCATACTGAGCTCCCAAGTAGCCTGCTGCAGGGTGACCTGAGCCTCCGCCGATCACCACACTTCCGGGTAAAATTTCATTTCCTTTGCCGGCTAGTTTCTGGATCCAGGCTCCGAGCGATGGGTGCCGAGTGGATGCGATAGATTTGTAGCCGGTTCGCATCAAGTATTTGCCGCCGTCGTGATCACCAGTTTGAGTACTCAGGGAACGGACGAGAACGAGTTGATCCATCATCTTGGCCAACTCAGGGAGGTGTTGTCCAAACTTTACCCCAGCGACATTGGTATCGATGGTTTTCGTATCCCCTTGAACATCGCTGCCTGGCTTGGGATCGAAAGTGTCGAGTTGGCTCATAGCGCCGTCCATGAACAGGTAGATGACCTGCGTTGCTTTGCCTTTCGCCTTGGAAGACGCAGCTAGAGCCTGAGGTGCCATCAAAGGCAGAAAACTGACGCCAAGTAACTGTCGGGCCGTTTGTTCCATGAATCGACGGCGAGTGGAGGGCTGAGCTTTTTTTGTGTTGAATTCAAACATATTTTCCATCGCCGTTCAGTGAACAATGAATTGAACTGTGCAGCTTACGCCAGACATGTCTTTGACTACGTGAATTTGTGAACAGGAGAATAAAGGAAATACGGAGGAATTGAGAAAATTCAAATTCATACCGATCTCTATCTATTCTATCAGCAAGAATCAGTGACTTTAGCTCAATCTAACTTCTCTGTTGGCTTAGTTATCTCCAGTTCTCTATATTTGCTATCACCTAGTGTTTCTGCTTGTGCTAATCCCTATTGGATAAACAGAAACTCACGTGTGTTGAGCAATGCCCAGATCACGTTTCCATATCCGGCGGGGCCGTTCATTTGAATTTCTGTTAGTGCGGTCTTATAGTCCGTTCGAGTTGGCTTGCGTCCCACAATACTTAGAAAAATAACGTCAATCTGGTCACGTAGGACTGGGGAGGCAACCACTTCATCGTAGATGACCGTGCCTTCATTAAGTAATTTGTGCGAAATGGGACCATTGAACATTGTGAGGATCTGAGGGACGTGCCCCTCGGTGCTCCCTCCTTGAATCAACTCACGATCACTTTGCCCGAACTGGCGCAAAAAGTGTGACGGAGGCAGCGGCAACGGCAACTCGGATGCTCGTGCCATGAGGGATCCTTGGTGAGTGAATTTCTTATTGAGCTTTTGCTCGGGGCCTTCTCGACGCACCTTGTCAAGTTGCGTCGCCTTGTTCAGCAAAAATTCACTACTCACTGGCTGATCGGACTCGATTTTCACCGCTGCGATCAAGGCATCACTCCGGGGACGCTGATAGGCATTTGGGTCGTCCATGGTAAGCGTCAGCAAGGAATCCCAGATCTGCTCAGCAGTCATGCGGCGAAGGATTGGGCCAGGAAAATAGTAGGATTCTTCTGCGGCCAGATCGCGTGTTGTGGCTTGCCTCTGATAGGTCTCCGTGTTGTAGATGATGCGGAGCAACTCACGTTGGCTGTAATTGAGTCGCTTCATCTCGGCGATAAGATGATCGAGAAGTGGCTGATTGGTCGCTTCAGTCTCGTCCGTGAGATCATCAACAGGTTCGATAAGTCCGACGCCTAGTGCTCGCTTCCACAAACGATTGACAATCGTAAGGGTGAATCGTGGATTGTCGGGCGAAGTGAGCCACTCAGCAAAGGCGGACCGCTTGGACCCCTTCTTGGTCAACTGAGGTTGCTGGCCAAACAAGACTTTGGGCTCAATGATATCACCCGGCTTGGCGTCGTCGTATTGATAGTCATGCGGCAATCGCAAGGGTCGATTGCGGTTTTCCGCCACGGCTGTACGGTTAAATCCAATCACGCCGTTGATACGTCCAGGCAGATTCCGCTTCTTTTCGTCTTTCTTGGCAATCTCTTGAATTTCAGCGACTGCATTCATAACGACCGGATTCACCTGACGCCTTGCTGCATTGGTATCAACGGCATTCACGAACGCCGCCAAGTGATAGAACTCAAGCTGTGTCCATTTGTCGAAGGGATGGTCGTGGCACTGAGCGCAACCAATCCGCGTACCGAGAAAGATGCGAATGGTGTTATCGAGATTTGACAGTGGCATTCCCGCATCTCTTAAGACATATCCGACAGCCGGATTTTCCCAAGTACGCCCTTCTGCAGCGAGAAGTTGATGCACGAACGCGTCATATGGCATGTCGTTGGCAAGCGTGTCCTTGATCCACTCGTTGTAGGGCTGGCTGAAGACCCTTCCATTCGGCTGGTCCTTCAATCGCAAGATGTCTGCCCAGTAATTAAAACTATGGCTTACGTAGCCAGTGGAATTCAGTAACTCATCAATCAACTCAGCCCGCTTGTTGCCGCTGCGCGGTTTATTCAGGAACGCTGACGCTTGTTGAGCGGTCGGTATGGTCCCCGTGATGTCAAGATAAATTCTCCGCACAAACTGCATGTCATTAGACTTGGGATTCGGGCGAACCTTCTCAGCCTTGAGCTTCTCCAAGACCATGCGATCAATCTCAGCAGCTGAAGCGGCGACTTCTCTGGCGAGGTCAGGGTCTACTTGAGTTGGGCTTAGCCTGCGATTCGCAGAAGATTGCGAAGAAGTGGAATTCGCCCCGATTTCGGGTGACGCAGCCCCTCCCATGCCATCGGTGTCTTGCATCTCTGCGGAGCCCATCTCCATCATTGGCACTTCAGCAGAATGAGCTCTGAGATCGAGAAGAATAAAGACCAAGATCGGTGCAGCAAGAAACAGTCGTCTAATCAACACAGAAGTTGCCTTGTGAGAAGCCATTTAGAAACACCCCATACTATTCTACACCTACCAGTGCAGATCACTAACCCTTTTTATTCAGGATAGATGAGATCGCCCAGAATTTTCTAGCAAATCAATGAGAATGTCGTTGTTGGCACAAAGGGACAATTGCGTGTCGACTAATTTGGTTGGCTTCGCTGGTACTCCCGGACTTCGTTTTCTAATTGGGTAATCTCTCTTACCCCGAGGAAGCGACCCAAGAGAGTACCAGTATTGTCCAGGAGCTTGCCAATTTTGGCCTGAATTCGAGGATTGTCAGAGTGATATTGGCTATTCGCTCCCGACCCAGTGAGATCTTGAAGCGATTTGATCTCTTGGGCAAAGTCACCTCGATTCGGAAGAGCGTTCAATTCGGTCAATAGTTTTTGTGCCTCGTCAAGGTTGTCTTGTTCAAGAAAAGCCCGAACTCTTGCCATGATAATATTGCGACGAGCGACTACGTCAATTAACTTTTCTTTAAGAGCTTCAAGATCCTCCTGCACGAGCAGGCGGGCCATATCGTCGGCGATGGGTATCTCTGCCAGTGTACGAACGCCTGGAACAACGGGAACCTTAGCCAGGAGTTGATTGTCACTCCGCAAGATGAGCATCCGCACAGGTGCATCGGTCCTCGTGACAGGAATTAATCCTTGATAGTTCGTCACTCCTAAAAGCTTGTATTCACCTGTTTCTGGCTCTTGCTCAAAGACTTCGTAACCACGTAAACTCTGCGACTCATCATGGCTGGCGTGAAAGCGAACCTGGGTTTCGTAAAGTGGGGCCTTGAGCGCGATGGCCATGAGTTCAACGCGACCACGTCGGCGAGTTCCAAAAGGGCGACGCGTACCGGTATAAACACGACAAAGCCAACCAGCGTCCTCCGGTTCTTCTGCAACGACATAGGTCCAGGGGACGTCGACAATCGTCTCGGGTGCTGCTCCGCTGGTACGACTTAGCCTGACTAAGAGCGGTTGGAAAAGATCATTTCTATGAACGAATAACGGCTCGTCCGTTTGTCGCGGCAGATCCGCGCCTTTAAACACAAGCGATACATGCTCCTCGTCATTGGGGTCGGCATGAATCATTGCCAGCGGAGCAAAAACTTGGCATAGAAGTTCCAAGCTCGCATGCGTCACCATGTGATCTTGGCGAACTAACTTGTTAAGAACAGGCGTCCACCGGCCAGTGTAGATGTCGAGTTCTCGGCTACTTAGCGAGATTCCCAGAGGACTTACCTTAGCTGTGATATAAATTCTCTTATCAAATCGGACAGTCTCCGACTGCTCCGATTCGTCCTCCAAGTTGCCAAGTCCACTAAGTTGGCGCGTGCGATCTGCTGCCTGGGGTAATACGAGCTCTACGCTCCATAAAGGATAAAGCGTCGTCCGAATTCGCTGCTTGAGATCTGCCGAGAACTGTTCGGCAGTGATTGCTCCGGGTCTAGCTGAAGAATCAACAACGACGAGCAATTGGACGCGATAGGGAGCCAATTCCCACGACTTATCATCGAGTGCCCAACATGGAACCGCGATGCTGAATAACAAGGCCACGCAAACAACCCAGTCCAGCCTATTCGAGGGAAGTGATAAGCGAGTCTTCATTTTGCTTGAGTCCCAATGCATAGCTAAGGACTCCCTAGCTGAAACGTGTTACGCCAATCGGAAATGTTCTGATACAGGGTAACCGGGGACTTTCCTACACCGGTCAAGGTCTTTTGAGTGGCAAAGAACTTCGGAGTCTGCCATAGCGGAATCACCGGGAGGTCGTTGAAAGCGATCTGATGTATTTCCTGAAGCCTGCTGCGGGCATCGTTCCAGTTGGTGGCTTTATCGAGTTCAACCAATGCCAAATTCATGCTGGGGCTGCATCGCCCCGCCAGACCATGAGGCCCAAAGAGCCGCTGGGCATCAATCAAGGGTTCATCGAAGCTGAGTTCCGCATAGCGCAGGTCCCAAGCCAGTTCGTTGATATCGTCCGTAAGTGAAAGCTCTTTTACTTCGATCGGTATTCCAATCGCCTCAAGTTGTCGCTTGATGAGCTGACACATCGTACGAGCGACTGTATTTTCTCGATGGATCAGAATGAGCGGATCGGGCTTGACATTGGTTTCGTCCTGCTTTTCACCGTCTGGTTTCTTGGCGTCTTTACCCCCAGCTGCTTTTTTAGCCACAGCCGCCTTGGCCGTAGCATTGAGAACTGCAGCAAGCCTTGGTTCATAGGGATGGGGTTGAATCTGTTGTTTGTATCCATAACCAATGAAATCGCCGATAGTGAAGCCTGCGGGGATTGGGCCGCTTAGCACTCGGAATCCAGGACGATTGCTTCCTACTGCGAGCACTTCGGAAAGCAATCGCTCTCGATCAATTCCATAACACAATGCCCTGCGAAACTCACGACGGCGAATTATCGGTGACTCGTAGTTACCAAGCAGAACATGAACGGTAGGCATACGATACGCCGAAACGACAATATCGCGGATTTGACCCATCCGAACGTAATTCCAAGGGGCAATATCTTCGAGTACTTCGATCTCTCGCCGACTGAACGCAAGGATGGCGGCTTCGTCATCCTCAAACTTCTGCTCGATGATTATCTTAGGGCCGTGGAACTTGTCATCCTCAGATGCTTCAAATCGTACTATGTCAGGCTCATCATCCTGAAATGAAGCACGATAAGGGGGAGCAGCAGTCTCCTTCACAAGTCGCGAGAGGGGAATCTGCAGATAGGCAATGGGTTTCACAGGGGGAAATCGCCACCCTATAGAAACTTCCAAGCCGTCGATTATTTCAACCTGACGAAACGCAACCGCGAAATCAGCCCGGTAGTACTCGTTCGAAGGCTCAGCCATCCTTAATAACTGAAGCACCATGCTAGCTGGTGTAATACCCAGGTGAAGGGCATTATCTTTAAGGATAACACTTGTCTTCATGCCAGAATCATCAACCTCAATATCAGCCCAATGGCAAGCATACTCGCCCCCTTCGGCGCCGACTCCAACGAGTTCTACAAAAGAGGGAGACAAGAGCCGCGAAACTCGCTGCTCTGCCCACTCTTGCAGAGGGGCCGATTTACGAGCCAGAGAAAGTTGTCCTACCCCGACGATCATTTGGGGCGAAAGGCGGTCTATTTCTGTCAATAGCTTTTGGGCAGCTTCGAGATCTGGAAGAATGGCTAAGGAACGACGGACTGCTTGCCGTGATGTTTCATAATCATTCTTCTCCATCGCTTGACGGCCAATCGCCAATTGAGCTTCGGCGTCGGAGGAAAACTTCTTGCGCCAGCTTGACAAATTGGAGAGGTCTAACTTTGAGAAGCTCTTGGAGAGCGATTCGAGCACAGCTCTGGCTGCCCCATAATCTTTGTTCGTCATTAATTGGCGGATCAACCGATTGGAAACGCCTTCGACTGCTTTCGTCAGACCTTGCCTCTGGGGATTGACATCGTACAAGGCTGAGAGGATCGCCAACGACTCGTCGTATCGCTCGTCAGAAAAAGAGGATAAGGCATCCTGCTGGAGATAGTTTTCTGTCACTAACTGTAAGCCAGCTAAATCGGAGTAATTCTTGTGCAGAAATTCTAAATTAGCGTAGGCCTCATCCAATTTACCAGAGCTGACGTAAGCTTGCGCTTCCTGCAGAACAAGGTCTTCGTAGAGCTCAATCTTAGCAATGGCTGACCAATTGATCGTGTATAGCTTCGTCGGATCACTAAGTCGCCGAACCTCCAATGTGCCACTGGTCGGAAAGGGATTGGGAACTTTCCGATTAGGGAAGTCCAAGAGTTGCAGATTGAGAACTGTGTTGTTATTAGTCGCGTCAAGTATGATTCGGTCAAAGGGATATTGATCGATCAGCCGTGTCTGAACTTTCTCTTCTTTGGTATCTTCAGCAACAGCTAGACAATCGCAAGCGCATAACAGGAAAAGCGTCGTGAGCAGGTTGCTCAGGCAATTGAGCCAGAAGTAATGGGCGAAACGATTCGACATTAAAGTACAGCATTTCACGGTTCTGGTTGATTTACGATCAGGAGCGTGCCATCCGAGGCAGCAAGTACAAGACGACGACCGAATGGCACTGGTCCCGCCACAATTGCCTGGTCAAGTGACACACTAGCTAGTTCCTGGCCATCGGCAAGATTCAGTCTTGAGATACCATGAAGTTGCCACGCAATGAGCAGGCTGGCTTCGTCAGCCACGGGAACTCCGGCTGGTAATCTATCGCCTAGAGGTGTTTTCCACGTGATCTTGCCATCTCCTTGCATGTATACGATTTCACCCACATCCGTGCTGAATACAAAACCACTGCCTGTAGAAAAGGGCCCCCAAACGATTTGGCCACCGACGTCGATGGGGTCGTCAGCCGCGAGCGAAGGTAGTTCGAAGCGAGCCACCGAGTTCCCCTTCGTTCCTGCAATGGCAACCGTACCGCTAACAGCAATCGGGGACTTAAGTTTATGTTCACCCAACGCTTCGTTTTTAATCGCTTGCAAATGGGGGGCGGGCACAGATTCCTGTTGGATCAGATAGATACTATTCTGTTCGTCAGAGAGAACTAATTGAGAATCTCCACCTTCACTGACAACGGCAGGTGTGAGCCAGACTAACTTCTCGTTTGCTTCTAGCGGTGGCTGAAATGGCGAGCCAATTTGTTCGCCATCTTCACTGGAGAAAAGATAGACCTGTCCCACGTGGGTCGGAGCGACAAACCCCTCGCCCCAAGATATGAGATCTGCACTCAAGGGTGAAGAAAGTTCGACCAAACTCAGAGGACCTCGAGGCACACCAGGACGAAAAAGCAAGATCTTCTTTGAACCTAATTCGCCTGCCGCAAGGCGACTCTGACCAAGTGGAACACTCGTTGAAAAGTTCGATGACGAAATGCGTCTGCCGGACAAACGGTCTGCTTTGTTTTGCACCCGTTCGGACATTGCTTCTCGATCAAGCAAATAGGCAGCTCCAGTTGCGGTGATTGCGCTAATCTGAGCCCCAACGGGATCGATTGCGGGGGCTCCTGCCAAGGGAACAGCGAGGTGGGTCTGCCATAGTGTCGTCCCGGACGTGGAATCGACGGCAGCTACTATTCCACCTGCCTGATCGGCAGGCCGTCGCACATGAACAACCATGCCGTCAATCAACAGCAGTGGGTTGTCGAAGATATCCCCTGCAAAATCTTGGTCTAGATTTCGTACTTGAATACGATTGCCGGTCGGAAGAATCGCCAACTTGCTCAGTTCACGACCTCCAACCCATACATTGCCATCGTGAAGGAGCCCGAAGCGAGCAATCGCAGAATCCCCCTCTGGATCGCGTTCTGCGATACGGCTCAGGGCTGCATCTCCTTCGCTACTTGCCACATCATAAGCGGAAATTTGGCCAAGACTGGTGAGTACGACAAGACGCCTCCCATCGACCAATAGTGGCGTATCAACTGTACCGGTGAGCCTCTTCTCGGTTTCGACTTTTTGGGTAAGGCCCTTTTCAGAAATCGAATGAACGGAAAGTTTACTTGTGGTAAGTCCTGTGTTAACCGCGACTAGAACCTTGTTCAATATTTTAGCTACGGGAACTGCAATGCTGTCCGCACTATGTCCTAGATAGTAGACACCCAGACAAGTGTAGTCGTCCGTTGATATCGTATACAGACTCGAGTGAGCTCCTGGAACGTACAATCGGCGCTTACTTTCGTCGATGGTCGGCGGTACGGCCAGCTTTTGACTGAACTGGATATATCCTACCGACTTCCCCGTAGAGACCTCAACGACATGCAGCTTGCCATCTTGATCCGCAACAAATATTTGTTCTCCTGAGAGAACAGGTTGCATCAAAGGCGTATCAAATGCCAGCCGCCAAAGCACCTTTCCCGAATCCCCTTCTAAGCGCGCAACTTCCCGGTGCAGGATGTCAGTGACCAAATAGTCCCCATTACCCAGTTGGATAGGTGCACAATCTGGGCCATTACCCAGGTACTCACGCCAGAGAAGCTTGCCATCACTGGCCCGCAGTGCGTAGACAGCACCAGAGAGGCGGATCGCTAAGGTTCCTTCTGCTTCGCTGACAGACTTGACCTGCTGGTCAGCAAGAGTAAGTGTAGCGACTATGGAATTTTGGCGCGGTCCCGACTCGGCCTCCCGCGATTCTGAGACGAACTTTATTGCCTGAGCCTCAGCTTCAGATATTGATTTTACTTTTGCAGCCAAGGTGTCGTCGCGCATTAGCGCTGGATGCTTTTCCAAAAGTTGGCCATGAAGTTCATAGGCAGCCGCAATGTCTTGTTCGGCAAGTGCCTTGTCGACCTTCTCGAGTGTCTCGGCAAGATCGAGATTTTGCTGCCGGGCACGTTCGACGCGCAACAGCGATTGCTCAATCTCACTTATTTGCACTTCATCGCGAAACTGCTTAGGAATGTATTTAGTGTTCATCGCGAGGGAGAGCGCCGCACGAGTTTGTTCTACTCGCTGTTGGGCCAGCTCCGGTTCAGTCGCCTCTTCAGCTTGACCTGCCAACCCTTGGGCAATCTTGGGGATGAGCGAGGCAAGGTCCCGCTGCGCAGAGCGAAACTCTGGTTCATCTTGAATGTCATCTAGGACGCTTTGTACAGTTTCCAAGGCATTCTCGTAGTCGCTTGTACTGCCACTATCTTTCCAAAGTCGAGCCATGCCCAGCTTGACCTTGGCGTCACTGTACTGGGGATGGCCCTTATTGACTTCGAGAAAGTGTTCGTACTGACTTATCGCTTGCGTATAAGACCCGCTATCAAAGTAGTCACCAGCTTGCTGGAGAACGAGGTCAGCATTCTCTCGATTGAGAAGGTAATAGATCACAACCCCCGAGATAATCAGCACGAGCAAGCCGCCACCACCATAAAGGATGAGTGAGGAGTCCCATTCATTTTTGTTTTTCTGCTTTTTTCTCTTAGGCTTCGATTTAGTGGGTTCAGTAGCAATCTCGTCAAAGACTGCCTCTGAATCTTCCTGTGCTTTGGCAACGCTTGACATGGAAGCAAGCGACGAGAGATGTGGACTATCTGGTTCTCCAGGATCAGGAGCCTCGTCTCGGACGTCACTGGACGCTGACACTGCATTCTCGATTTGGTCAATGCTCAGATTTTGCCGTGAGTCTACCGGCGCGAGCGTGACAACATCATCATCGAGGACCGAGCCCGACGTTTCTTGACCTGCAAGAGGAGTCTCTGGCAAGGGAACGAAGCCCATAATGCTCGACTCTGCGTTAGACGATACCGTGAGCGTGGTCTTCAAGAGTTGATAGGCCACGGATCTTGGGATGATCTCTTTTTTTACTAGATACTTTAGGATCGCTTGAGGGGTCACACGATGCTGGTCTTTCTCGGCCTTAGCGCGGAGCTTGGCAATTACGTTGGTTGGCGCCAACTTGCGATGTTCCAAGATGTCGAGAAAATCTGATGTCTTCATGGTGAGTCTTGTATTTACTGTTGTAGCCGAGCAGGACTTCCTATCACTTAAATGCTCGCTTACGCATTAAAAATCAAAATCGCCTTCTTCGTAGCTCATCAACCGTATTTCTTCCATGCCCACCCCAGTCCCTGCATCGAGGGCGGCCACGACGAATTCGTGGCGCGCATCGCCGTTCGCTTGCACCAGCATCTTTGCCGCCCCCGACGGGCTTTCCTCGCGAACTTTCCGGAGTTTGACGATCATCTCTTGCGCGCTCGTAGCCCGTTGTTCTTCCGGCGAAGAAGGACCAGAAATCCAAAAAACGTTGTCTTCATCGACTCTCACTACAATCGAGTCCTTTTCCAAGTCATCGACAGTTTGTGTGACGGCTCCCTCCTGTTCTTTAACAGGTGGAATCTCCAACGACTTCTGCAGGGCAAAGGCGGCGGTAATCATGAAAAAAATCAACAACAAAAACGTCACATCGACCATAGGGGTCAAGTCCATCTCATCTTCGCCACGATGCGAGCGGTGGCGAGTGATCGCGTCTTCGCTGTAATGAACTTCTTCTGCCATTCTCTTCAACTTCTGGGTACGTAAGCCGAGCGATTGCTAATTGGATTCCATAACAGCTAGGTAGATCTTGGCACCTTCGACCCGCGAGGCCGCCTTCACCACGCGTTCGACTTCTCGGTAGGCCACATTGCGATCCGCCTTGATGAGGACGTTCTCCTTGTTCTCTTCTCGACGTCCTTTCTCGACGGCTTCCACAATGAGATCGCTCTGCTCGTCAGGGTCGTCGCTTAACCGAGCCGCATCTATCTTGCCGTCACCGAGGTAAATCGGGGCATTGTCGACCCCTTCATCGCTGACGGTAAAAATTACTGAATTTCGCTCCCCCACGCCTTTTCCGTACTTCGCTTTCGGCAGCTCAATCGCTGTCTTCTGATCAGGGGTCGAGCAGACAAGGAAGAATATCAGCAGCAGGAAGGTAATGTCGATCATCGGAGTGATGTCCATCTCCGCGTCTTCTACCCGCGAGCTCCTGGCCGGCATGACTCCACCAGCGGTCCAATCGTCTGTCTCTATTGAATCATTCACGGATATTGAATCTTTTCATTTAATGCTGGTAGTCAACTACATTCGAACGGCATCTAAGCTTGGGCAAACTTCAAAGCTTCAAACAATCTCGACATGCCGACACCCACAAGATCTTCCATCTTGCGAATGCGGATATTAATACTGGCGGTAGACAGAACCAATGGAACGGCGATAGCCAGCCCCAAGGCAGTCGTGATCAAAGCAAACTGAATGTCCGAAGCCATTTGGACGGTATCCACTTTGTCACCGCTACTAAGATTAGCGAAAGCACCCATCATGCCCATTACTGTCCCTAACAAACCGATCATCGGGGCACTCTTAATAACGGTCCCTACCCAACTCAGGCGATGTTCGATGTCAGAAAGTACATCCTGCTGAAACCGCTCTGCTACGCGTCGGCGTAGTTTGTCGTATCCAAGATTACGATTGTTCACCGCGTACAAAGCTAGTTGAGGCATGGCTCGGCGATCATCTTCACATAGCTCGGTAACTGCCCCGTAGTTCTTCATTTCGAGCGCCTGCTCCAATTCGACGAGAAACTCATCTTGATCTTCTTCATCAGCAAAACGGGTTTGACCCACGCGTCGCCAGACGAGGATGACGCAATAAGCGCCCCACAATGCCAGCATGGCCAATACGCCATAGACGCAATTGTTCAGGATTCCAAAGAGAGTTTCCATATCGGGCAATCACCTTCGACTAAACTTCAAAAATATCGTTGGTCAACGACTTCAAAAACGAACTGCGACCCATCATGGACCACCGTGAAAACTGTCTCACGGATTGTGTTCACATCGCGTCCATCAGAATACTTATTTTCCAAGGTCCAGAGAATGCTTTCTACTTCAAATGGATAGAATAAAAGCACGATATTGCCTTCTTTGGCAACACCCGCTTCTCTGGCGAGCCGTTCCGTGAGCGCGGGCATCGGGCCATCTGCCGCGGAAGTGTATCCCCGCGAATCCTTCGTGGGCTCACCCACGCGTGTCTGCTTGTTGCTTTTGCTCAGATCGAATGCGTAGTGGACCAAATTGTCGCGACCAAGCACGCCAATCTCGATCTTATTGTAATCAAGCCATTCTGCGAATTCACTTGGGGATTTCGGTTCAAAGCGAAATTTCCAGCGTTCCCATCGGGGGACTCGCTCGATGACTCCGTCGTTCCCGGTCCCTGCCATCCTGGCGTCACCAAGCCCTTTTCCTTTGCCTGCAATGTCTTCGGCTTCGAGGTCTTGATCCGAAAGCAGGACCTCTTTGGCTGTGACGGCATCGGTGAGCGTCTCGAGCATGTCTTCCAATTGAGGGTCTTCGAGTTCTTCCGCTTCTTCGCTTCCAGGTGGATCGGGTTCAGCAGCCAAGCCCTGATTAGCATTGGCGCTCGTGGCCTCAACTGGCACCACAGGGATGGGCTGCACAGACGACTTAAACTTGTCGGCAAAAAAAACGATCATCAGACCCAAGACTGCGAATCCAACCAAAATCAAGAGCGCGATGATCATCGTCGCAGTGCGGTCATAGGTATTGACCGATAATTGATATTTCTTGCCCCGCTGGACTTTCTCAGTTACAGAAGTTGATTGAGCAGTGGGCATTGATACTCTTAGCTAAAATTCATGCAATCGTGGTCAGGGAGCGATTGGGGCATTCGGACGCACACTACGATACCAATTCTTCCATTGCTCCAAAGAATCGTAGCGCTCCTTGTCAGTAAAATTGTCATCCGGCCCGAAGCCATGGAAACGTCGACTGACAAATTGCAAACCATCACGGGCAGCACGGACAACCCTCTTATCTGGATCTGTCAGTGCATAAAGCAACGACGGAACGTAGTCCAGGCTGCGCAGCGAGGCGAGTCCTTCGACGGCCATGAGCCGAACTTCGGGCGATCCCGTTTTAACCAACTGCTCCAGGTGGCGAATCTCCTCGGGACTAATGTTATTCACATCGATCCCCGAACTTTCACTCAGCAAGGCGTCTAGCTCTGGTCCAGCCGTAGATTCTAGTAGACTCAGAAAGTTATCTATTTCCGTAGGCTTTTTTTCCTTAACGAGGCGACCTTTCTGAAGTTTCATTCGCGCCAGGTTTGCACTCAAACCGCGCCCTCCAACTAAGGTTCCCTCACCGAGACTGGCTTTGATGCTTTGCTGAGTAGAACGAATCAAGAACAGGATAGCGAATGCAGTAGCACAAGGAGATTCAGCCGGACTGGTAACGGAACCGTCTTTCTTCTGTTTTTTTTTGATGTACTCGTAACCCGTTTGATACCATGATGGTTCTTCGTCCACATTTCCCGCCAAGAAGTCCTCAAAGCTCTTGTATCGTTCGATGGAATACAGCGTATAGTAAGGATACTCAGCCTCTAGATTCTTATTGAAATTCTTGCCGAACCAGGTATTCCCCGCTTCGGTAGCCCTAAGCACCTGTTCACGATCGAGATTGCCTCCGGATAGCGTGCGTATCTTTTTTACTTCGCTCTTCGCCTCTTGCAAGGCTGAAGGTAATTCCTCTTTTGCCGTGGTGTCTGCATCGGGATCTTCGCCTGGTTGCATTGTCCCTAAGATATTCGCGGCAATGAGAGTGCTTCCAAGTCCCGCCGCCAGCATGCTTACCGTAGTGTCGGTTTGTTCTATCAGCTTGAAATCACCTGGGTCTTTGCCCTGGTATCCCCACGACCCGCTGGGATCCTGAGTACGCAGTAACCAGTTCGCAGCTGATTCAACAGATTTTACACTGGGAGCCAAACCGATTTGCATCAACTCCCAATAGGACAGGATCGCATACTGTGTCTGAGAAGTATCACCTGTTTGGTAAACCTCATAGCCCCAGCCACCATGGGGTTTCTGACGATTTGCCAATGCTCCAGCGAATCTTTCAATGAGGCTGCGGTATTTGACCGGATCAAGTTCTGCCAAAAAAATGATCGCCAAACCATTGCTGTAGACGCTGTCGTTTCGCATTTTTTCGGCAGTCGTGGCCTCACACGCAGCGACAGCTTCTTTAATGCGGGGATGCTCGGGAGATGCTCCAGTCTTGACGAAGGACAAAGCCACCAGACAACGGCCACCGAGTCGCTCGTCGGTGTGAGATTCTAGGAATTTAAGACCTCGATTGACCAACTCTCTGACTTCAGGGCTATCTGGGGTGACTGCCTGACACTTCGAAAGAGTCCAGTAAGGCGCCAACAAGAGAAGCATTACAACGGATAAATAGCCAGAATGGCGTCCACGAAGAGGCTTGAGGTCGTTCAATGCGCAGCTAGTTACTCCGAACATTTAAGACTCGCCACCCCTCAGGTTATTGTTCCGTAGGCTGGTTTGGCCATTCGATAGCCAATCTTTACCTACGTGACATATTAGTTTGAGGTTTTCCGCACTGTCAAGTTGCGCAAAGCTTGTGCTGAGCCAATTGACACGCTTCTAAGCCGGTTTTACCATGGGAATTCCTCTAGTGATTGCTTGTTCACTTCGGTGGGGTCAGGTAGCTCAGTTGGTAGAGCATCGGACTGAAAATCCGAGTGTCGCCGGTTCGATCCCGGCCCTGACCACTCCCTCTTATCGCCTTGAGCAGCCTGGGTTTGGGAATCTCCCTGTTCTTGCCGAATTTCTATTTGAAATACGTCGCGCATGAAAAAGCCCGCTGGTTCGACACTTTGAACTGCCCAATGAGCAGACAAACGAGAACGATTCAGCGGGCTCTTAATTTTGGACGACTGTGAACGATACCTCGCAAGAGGTCTGTCACAGCACTCAGAGCGGTCAGCTTAGACCATGTCTTTGAGTTTCTTCAGGGGACGGATCTTGATAATGTTGCGAGCCGGCTTGGCCTTGAACATCGTCTTTTCGCCAGTGAATGGATTAATACCCTCACGTGCTGGTGTGGCCGGCTTCTTCTGGACAACAATCTTGCACAGTCCGGGAATCGTAAAGGTCTCGGGGCCTTTCTTGCCGAGTGCCTTGGTGATCTCATCGTTAAGTGCATCGAAGACTTCACTGATGTTCTTCTTCGTCAGGCCGGTCGTCTCAGCGATACTGGCATAGATCTCGGTCTTAGTCGGTGGTTTTTTTGCAGCAACTTTCGCCATGTTAGGAAACCCTCCATAGTGCTTTGAAGTGGAAAGGGATGTCAGGATTACCATGAATCCTAGCACCAAAACTTTGTTCAACGTGCTGATTTAAAGACTGCTGGCATTAAAATACAAGCCGTATTTGTCCTTTTTGACTAGAATAATAGTGTTTTTTGGCAAAATAGTTAATAAACGACCCTATTTGGTGACTGGCAAGCCTTCTGTCTGACTTGCCTTTCGGCGGCAATTTCCCCCCGCAACAACGTAGTTGCCCTATTTGGTGATCGAGCTAAAATTAAATGCTGCAAGGGGTTAGGATGATCCTGGTACACTCCCGCGGCATGGATTTACCCTGTTTTGGGAGGATCGGAACGATTTTAGTGCCAGAAACGTCTAATTCTCAGCTAAACACGACTGGTCCAATCCCTAGAATCCTACTTCTAAGGGAAACCAGTCCTCTGACACTTGTTCGATTAGTCGGTTCAAGTCGATCGTAAGGATTGGTGCATCAGAATATGAGATTCAGACTTAATAAGACTCTTTTGCGAGAGATCTGTATCGATGGAGCGAGTGTTACGCGACTTATCTTGATTGTCCTCGCATTCTTCTCGGCAGTTACTTTCTGCAATATGGGGTCTGCCCAACAACCACTCGTTGTTTCTTCCGAATCGGGATCAGATACAGTCGATTTATATTCCGATCGCAAGCTCTCGCGTGGTATCGAGCGTGCGCGAGAGCGGATTGCCAGTGGTGAGTTTTCGCAGGCCATTCGCTTTCTGGACGAAGTCTTGGCCGATGCTCAAGATTCCTTTGTCACGACTTCCGATCCGGGGAGTTATCGTGGTCTGAAAGAAACTGCGAGCAACATGATTCGCGATCTTTCTCCTGAGGGGATTGAATTCTATGAGTCCATGTTTGGACCACTAGCTCGGAAAAAATTGAGCGAAGCGATCTCGGCAGGAGATTTTGGGCAAGTTCGAACAGTATCTCAGCGCTATTTTTATACTTCAGCAGGTTTTGATGCTGCGATCTTGTTAGCACAACACGAAGCCGACACGGGCCGCCACCTATCTGCCGTTATACTTTATCAACAATTGCTGGACACTCCTCGGGCAGCCGCCACTTTAAATCCCCAACTTAGCTTACTTGCCGCTCAAAGTTGGATCGCTATCGGAAACACAGAGCGAGCTGAAACTCTTTTGAGTAAAGTTGCGGCTTCTTCTGGAGCAAAGGGTCAGAAGGTAGTTATAGGCGGCCAAGAAAAACAACTCACGAGCAATACGGTCAACTGGCTTGAAGAGGGGATTGGCATTCCAGATCAGTTACAAACGCCCTTTGAAAAGGAATGGCTGCTATCTGGAGGAAACACTGCTCGCAACGGTAGAAGTGATGGAGGTCTTCCTCATACGCGAGTTCGCTGGCAGGCAAGATTATTGAATCGCCCGCAATTTGAAGAAGTCTACGATGATCTCTTGGTCTCGCTCGAACAGCGTCAGATGCCACTCCCGCCGGCTGGGGTACCCTTGGCAGTTGGAAATACAATCATAACCACAACTGCTCACAATGTGGTCGCTTTTGATTTCGGTACTGGTAAGCGGATATGGCAAACTCAGCCACAGCGAGTTGCGGAATTCGAGGAGCTCTTGAGTCTCAATGAAGAGAATTCACTGAACGAACCCAACCTGGATTTAGCACAAACGTTTTCGCATCGAATTTGGAACGATTATCTTTACAACTCGATTAGTAGCGATGGCGATCGTGTTTTCGTCATTCGAGACCTCTCAATTGCACAGCTCGCAGATAACGACATCTGGGCGTTGCCATTCCGAGGCGGTGGAACACCTGGACAAACCTCAGAATCTACGAATCGCTTGTGCGCATATGAATTGGCGACGCAAGGAAAACTGGTCTGGGAAATCGACGGAGCTGCTAGAAAAGATGAATTGGCAGGAGCCTTTTTCCTAGGGGCCCCAATTTCGGTCAACGAACTTCTCTACTGTCTAGCCGAGATCAAGAGTTCGGTTCATCTGGTGGCGATAGATCGTCAGACGGGCCAACTAAAGTGGCTACAACAACTAGCGGATTTACATGCGGGAATACCACTTGATCCGCAACGTCGAATGCAAGGTGCGGTCCCTTCGTATGATGCAGGCATGATGGTATGTCCCACTGCGGCTGGTGTGCTTGTGGGGTTCAATCTCGAAAAAAATTCATTCGCCTGGCATTTTCGCTATGAAAATAATCGCACAGCATTGGAGTACCTAAGGCGATCTCGAGGACGAACTCGTGAGACAACTGGAAAATGGATCGATGGAAGTGTGATTTTGGCAGAAGGCTGTGTTTTGCTCTCTCCCCCTGAATCAGATTCGATCTACTGTCTCGAATTGTCGACCGGGAAGCTGCTGTGGGAGAGACAACGTGAGGACGGAATCTTCGTTGCCGGCGTCGACAAGGGAAAGGTATTAATCGTAGGCAATCAGAGTCTATTTGCGGTTTCCTTGCTCGAAGGTCGCCCGGTATGGGAACAACAGGAAATGCCTCTGCCAAGCGGAGCAAACCCAAGTGGCCGAGGCTTTCTTAGCTCAGAAAAATACTTCCTTCCGTTATCTAATGGACAAGTGATCGCGGTTGAATTAGCAAACGGCAAGATAGCCGAAAAGGTAGTTGCTCGTTCTGGAGCGATTCTGGGTAATCTGATTTCTCATCGCGGAGCTATTTTGTCACAGAGTGGTCGATTTCTGGAATGCTTCGATCAAATCGAGGTTCTGCGCCGGATGACGGAAACGAAACTCGCAGAAAACCCTTCCGACTCTGAGGCACTTCGCACTCTCGGGGAGATTACCTACAACGAGGGGAAACTGGCGAAAGCCATAGAATACCTGGAAAAATCAGATGCGATTTCTCCAGAAAATCTACGGACCCATGAAGTGCTCGCTGAGTGCCTGCTGGAAGCAATCGAAAAAAATTATTCCACCTATCGAGATCGCATTCCTAAACTGCGAGAATTGCTGGCAATTTCTCCAGAACAACTGCAGAAACTTCAACGCCTCGAAGCTAGTGGTCTCGTAGAGCTAGACAAACTCGAGGAGGCATTCGAAGTCTGCCTCGAGATCTTCAATGGTAATCTCTACAACGGCGAACTACATCAAATGGATTCTGATTACCTAGCCAGTACAACTAGTTGGCTGAAGGCGCAGACTGCATTGATATGGCAGCTTGCCACTGCGGAATTACGGCAAGACATCGCTTCTAGATTGGTAGAGGTTCGATCAAAACTGGACTCCGATCAACGGGAACCAGATTTGACGATTTATCTTGCCAGTTTCGGTGGCATTGATGAGATTGCTGAGAGACCAGCCCATGAAATGGCTCGTAAGCATATGCAAGAGGACCAGTTGTTAGCTGCACAACAATGGTTGGTGGATTACGCTTCCCTTCCCAACACACCCGAAGCGATCTCTACACTCGATGGTGAAACCATAGCGAGCTTTGCCAAGATACTCCATGAAGCCAAGTTTGATCGATTGGCACTTCCGTACGATCGAGCCTTGGCGGGTCCACTCGCAAATCTCGAATGCCTCGATGGCAAGACTGGCAGAGAATGTGTCGAGAGCTGGACCGGCCTTGATAATGTAAAAGGCTTACCTTGGCCGTATGGCAAGGTGCAAGTCGATGTTCCACTTACTACTAAGTCAGCAGTTAACCCCCGAGTGAACGTTCGTTCTCCTTTGGCAGAGGTACGTCTCGAACACGGAGACGAACTTTTGAGCCACTGCAATATCTTCTATTCTTCGCGAATTGCAGAATTAAGGATTCATGACCAGCTAGGAAATGAGGTGTCGCACCAGATACTGGGAGAGCAAGAACGCCAAGTTTTCCACGGAGGTGTGTATGGAGTGGCTAGGGGCAATCTATTGATCCTCTCTCTCGGCCAATTAATTGTCGCCGTGGATACACTCGCTCCCCGCTCAGAGAACGGAGATGCCGTCTTGTGGCGGAAGCGAGTTCTTCGAAATCCGAGTCAACGACAGGTCTATGGGGGCTACAATGTCCGTACCGAAATGGCTATTCCCTATTCTTCTGGCACACCGCGAGTCCAAGTCGATGGTAAATGGATCGGCGTTATCGGCCCCTTAACGCGGGACAGGTTTGTCTATCAGGATCAGAGAGGGCTGCATTGTGTTGATCCGTTAACCGGTGAGCCCCAATGGTCTCGCAAAGATACTCCGAACGCCTGCAATCTTTTTGGCAACGATCGGGTAGTAATCGCCGTGGAAGACTCGAGCACAAAAGCTCAGGTTTACAACCTGATGGACGGGCGTGAACTGGGACAGGTTGAAATCCCACTCTGGCGGGACCAACTGGCTACGCACGGCACGGATGTCTTTTCCTGGCAGCGGACGAAAGCGGGTCGATTTGAATTAGAATCACTCGACGCGTCATCTGGAGAAACGAACTGGAAGAAAGTGTATCCCGCTGGTTCCAAAATTGATATCGAGCAGAGACGTTATATCGCAATCGTGGAGCCTGATGGGCACTATCAGATTGTGGATGCCTACGACGGCAAGGTTTTAGTTGACTATCTCGGTAGCGAACAGACTTTAGCAAAAAAGCTCTATCTCTTTGTCGGATCAGAAACCTTTGTTGTTGCCACCGGGCGTAAACCAAAGTCTCAGGCGAAGGAAAACCGAAACTGGTTTAATGTCGCAGACTCAGCCGCATTCGATGGCGACCTCATGGCATTCAATATCTCCACTGGGGCACCCATGTGGTCGCGACCTGCCGAAGTTCGTCAACAATCCCTGATGCTGTCTCAACCGATGGACTCACCAGTGATCTCCTTTGCGGGTTTTTATCATGGTCAGGACGGCCGGGGAACCAAGCCCTTGGCCAGCATTTTGGTTTTAGAGAAGGCGTCCGGGAGGATGTTGTTTGCCGACGAGGGAATGCAGAATGCTGGGAATCTGTGCCTCATATCGGCCGATGAACTAGCTCATGAAGTTACGCTGGAAATGGTGAGTCGTACGGTAAAACTGAAATTCACTGATTTGCCGCGTCCTCCAGAGCCTCCCGCCACCGTAGAAACCAATGCAGGTGACAAGCGGGGTTCGCAAGGTCTGGAACGCATATTTGAAAGGCTTTGGCAAGGAAGCTAAGGCCGAATAGCACCGAGATATTCAGTACCATTGCGAACCGCCGTTTTCTTCTTTTAGATGCAGGGATATAAATTACTAACGGATTACCCCTGCTCAGATCGAGCCCATCAGAGATCACCAGCCACAATGAACTTCCAAGCCAAACCAATTTCAATCGACATATCGCTTCTTGCGAGAAAGTGGCGTTGGGCATTGGTGCCGATCATCGTACTGGCTTGCTGTCCTCCAACACTTGTTTCCGGTAACACTTCCCCGCAGGTGAAAGAACGCGTCGAACAAGGCCTGGACTGGCTGGCATTCCAACAAGAGAAGCTCGGGCATTGGTCGGCACAGGGCCGCTATCCCGCAGCGATGACTGCATTGGCCGGACTGGCTTTCTTATGCGAAGGCTCAACCACGACCCAAGGAAAGTACTCGGAAAACTTGCGCCGTGCTGTTGACTTTCTCGTCCGCCGAAGTCGACCCAACGGACTCATTGGGGACCAGGATGACGATCGCTACACCTATGGCCATGGCTTTGCCATGTTATTTCTGTCACAGATTCTCGGTGAGGAGGAAGATATCGAACGCCGTGAGGATCTTATTCGCGTATTATCTCAGGCGGTGGTCTTTACCGGCCAGGCTCAGACTAATGCCGGAGGTTGGGGATACGTTAGTGCTAAAGATGGAAGCGGGTTCGACGAAGGCTCCACAACCATCACACAAGTCCAAGGTTTGCGCGGCTGCCGTAACGCCGGAATAGCTGTACCGAAAGAAATTATCGATAAGGCAATCGGGTATATCCATCGCTGCACGTTAAGCGATGGCGGCGTACAGTATAGTTCCAAAGGGGGCGGCAGTCGTCCAGCGATCACCGCGGCGGCGATCGCCTGTTTGTATAATGCAGGTCAATACGATGATGAATTCGTTCCCCGCATGTTGGAATATTGCGAGAAGAACTTGAAGCCGGACGTGCAAGATAGTTTTGGGCATTGGCATTACGCCCATTTTTACTATTCGCAAGTTGAGTATCGTCAAGGAGGAGAAGAGTGGGAGGACTATTTGGACTCCATCTCCCGTCGACTCTTGAGAGAAGTAAAGTTGTTGAAAATAGGTGAGGATACGGTCGCCGTTTGGGAGCAGGGAATGGTTGGTCCGGTTTACACAACGGCGCTCAACCTGATTATCTTGCAACTCGATAAGGCATCCTTGCCTATCTATCAGCGATAGTTCGAATTTGTTTTCTTAGTAAATGGAAAGAGGCTACACCCCGAATGAATTCCCCCGAATCGGTACACGAAAACGGTCAGGTTATCGAGCGACTGGCCACGGCGATCGACGATATTCGTCAGCAATTAAAGCAAGTCATTGTGGGTCAGGATGAGGTCGTTGATCAACTCTTGATCAGCCTTTTCAGCCGTGGCCACTGCATGCTTGAAGGCGTACCTGGTCTAGCGAAGACTTTATTGATTAGTACCCTATCGCGCTGCTTGAACCTTTCCTTTAGCCGGATCCAGTTCACGCCCGACTTGATGCCTGCTGATATCACAGGGACCGACATCATTGAGGAAAATCGCTCGACTGGCCAGCGAGATCTCCGTTTTCTCGAAGGACCACTTTTTTCCAACATTATCCTGGCAGATGAAATCAATCGCACGCCACCGAAGACCCAGGCCGCCTTGCTCGAAGCGATGCAAGAACGCCAGGTGACGGTCGGGCGCGTGCGACACCAACTGTCTGACCCCTTCTTTGTGTTGGCCACGCAGAATCCGATCGAGCAAGAGGGAACTTACCCTCTTCCCGAAGCCCAGCAAGATCGGTTCATGTTCAAGGTGTTGGTGACGTACCCTAGTTTTGACGAAGAGTTTGAGGTAGCGCGTCGCACGACCTCAACGCTCATCGACTCGATCAGACCCGTCGTTGCACCCGAGGAAATCCTCGCTCTGCAAAAATTGGTTAGAGAAGTACCCGTGTCGGACCATGTCATTCGCTATACGCTTTCGCTAGTCCGTCAGACTCGTGTGAGCGAAGAAGGGGTCCCCGATTTCATTGCCGATCAACTGGCATGGGGAGCCGGACCTCGGGCTGTGCAATTCTTGATAATTGGTGCCAAGGCACGGGCCCTGATGAATCGCCGGTCGCATGTCACAGTGGCCGATATTCAGGCCTTAGCCAAACCCGTCCTACGACACCGGATCGTCGTAAACTTTGCTGCTGAAAGCGATGGCATCACGTCAGATGATGTGATCTCTTCTCTGCTCGACGCCACCCCGACCCAGGAGGATGAATTCGCAAATGACGCCCGATTCCAAGCGATTTTTGCATCCTGAAGCCATCCGGCGAATCAGTCGACTCGAACTCCGCGCTCGGCACATCGTCGAAGGGCTCCAGACCGGTATGCATCGCAGCCCTTACTTCGGACAGTCTGTGGAGTTCTTACAGCATCGACAATATGTTCCTGGCGACGATCTGCGCCATGTCGATTGGAAGGTCTGGGCGAAACAAGACCGGTTGTACGTCAAGCAGTTTGAAGAAGAGACCAACATGCGGTGTACGATGTTGGTCGATGTCTCGGCCAGCATGCAATATGGCAAAGGCCCCTTAAACAAGTACGAGTATGCCGCGACGGCTGCCACGAGCCTGGCGTATTTGTTGCTCAAACAACACGACTCAGTGGCCTGCATCGCGTTTGATGACCACATTAGAGCGCGTTCTCCGCTGAATAGTTCGCAGAAACACTTGCACTCGATCGTCCGGACTCTGGATGCGAACAAGCCCGACCAGAAGACTGATGCCGGAGCGGTGCTACGGGAAATTGCGGAAAGCAGCCCTCGGCGTGGAATGATGGTCGTTGTCTCCGATCTATTGGGGGACGTTCAGTCAACCTTGCGAGGCTTGCGCCTATTGCGACAGCGGGGACACGACGTACTGGTGCTTCACATCATGGATGATGATGAGCTAGATTTCCCATTCGATGGTCCCACGCGATTTGAGGGGCTGGAACTACCCGACCATTTGAATTGCAACCCTCGCGCTCTGCGTGACGGATATCTAGCAGCGCTTGATCGATTCCTATCGGACCTGCGGCATGGCTGCGCTAAACATGAAATCGACTATGCACTCATTCGCACGAGCGACCCGCTGGATGCGGCACTGGCAGCCTTTTTGTGTTACCGCACAGCAGCCGAGCGAATGCGCTGACCTTCAATCCAGACTGAGTGTTACTGAGGACGTACCGTTTTGAGTTTTTTGTTTCAATCACTGTTGACCATTGGCCTCCCCTTGGTGGCCTTGCCGTTGGTGATCCATCTGATCAACCTACGCCGGCATCAGCGCGTGAATTGGGCGGCTATGGATTTCCTGCTCGAAAGCCAGAAGCGAAACAAAAAATGGATCATGCTGCGACAGCTACTTTTGCTTATGCTGCGAACCACGGCGATTGCTCTCGTGGTACTAATGTTGGCAGGCCCCATCCTTATGTCCCAATGGGGAAGCCTCTTGGGAAGCGGCGTCACGCATCATGTCTTATTGGTCGATGACAGTTATTCGATGTCGGACCGCTCTCAGGATACCACTGGCTGGGATGAGGCCAAAGGTGCTGTCAGCCAGATTCTGGAACAAGCCACAGCCAATCCGGGAACCCAGAAGTTGACACTCCTACGTTTTTCCGTTGCCACCGATCTTTCAGCGGGAAAGGAAATGGAATTCGCCAGTAGGTCTCTCGACCGTGGCGTTATTGAAGAAGTCAATTCCTATCTAGAAAGTGAATCGGTGACAGAAACTGCAGTGGGGCCCAGCGAGGCATTTCAAGCAGCGCTGGCCTTGCCGGAAAGAGAGCCTGGTGAATCGCGAATACTCTATGTCATTTCTGATTTTCGCAGCCGCCAATGGTTAGATAATAATCAAACCAAGCAACTATTGGGGCAACTCCGTCAGGAAGTCGCTGACCTGCAATTGGTTCAATGTATTAACCAAACCCACCCTAATCTGGCTATAAGTAAATTGGAGCCAGAAGCGGGGATTCGCGCGGCAGGTGTTGAGACTTGGATGGAACTTGGCGTAACCAATTTCAGCGATAAGCAAGCGGTGGCTGTGCCTGTAGCAGTGACGCAAGATGGTCAGAAACTGCCTGCGGTTGAATTCGACGAGATTGGCCCTGGGCAAACGGTCACCCGGCGTTTTCGCGTTGCTTTTCCTGACGCTGGTCCGCATCAAGTCACGGCTCAGTTGCCCGGCGACGCCTTGGCAACCGACAATTCCCGCTACTTTGCTTGCGATGTGCCCAATAGTTTTCCGCTGCTTGTGATCGACGGCTCGGGAGCAGGTGATGATGCCTATTACCTCCGCACCGCTTTGAGTCCCGGTGGTTCGGCCAAACCGGGTTGGAGTCCTCGGGTCGAACCGCCAAGCTTTCTCAGGAACCACGATCAGCTTGACAATTTTGCTGCCATTTTTCTGCTCGATGTTCCTCGCCTGGATGAAACCGAAGTCACCGCATTGGAGGACTACGTGCGAGCTGGAGGGGGAGTCGCCCTATTCCTTGGGCCGGATGTTCAGCCGTCCTTTTATAACGAGCGGCTCTATCGTGATGGGACGGGGTTGATACCCGTTGAACTCGATGTGCCTACTCAACTGCTCAGTGTTGGTGATGAAGAAACGCCCGATGTCTCGGTCGAGGACCATCCAGTTTTTCGTATTTTCGCAGGCCAGCGAAACAGTTTTCTCTCCGTAGCGAGGGTGAACTTTTATTATGCAATCTCCGGCCTCGGAGAAAGCCCTGAACAAATAAGAGTACTTGCTCGATTGCGGAACGACGCGCCATTCGTTGTCGAAAAGCAACTGGGCAAGGGCCATGTCGTGGTGCAACTCTGCAAACTCTCTCCCGAACCGACTTCTCTTGGAGTATGGAGTAATTGGTGTGTGAATCCGGTCTTCCCGGTTTTTGCCAATGAACTTGCGGGCTATTTGACTTCTGCACGTCGCGATTTCGATACCCAGGAAGTAGGAAGCCAACTGAGCTTCACTCTCCCTGAAGCAGAATACAAGCCAGAAGTGATGGTTCGGGTGCCGCGGAGTGGGCAAGAAGAAGTCATTAACCTTTCGGCCCGCGCCGAGTCAGGCAACTATTTGGTTGATGCTGGCCTCAGCAAAGTCAGTGGTGTTTGGCAGTTCGAACTGTCCCCTCTGCAGCAGGAAGCCGACCGTAAGCTCGTCGCGGTTAACGTGGACTCGGTTGAGGGAGATCTGAACCAACTTGACCGCGATAAATTGGCTACCCAACTCGAAGCTATCGACTACCAGTATTCGCTCGCCTCGCAACTCACGGCAGCCGATGAGCAACTTGCCGGCTTCCGACTCGGTGATACTCTTTTGGCATTACTTCTCGCGGCCCTGGTGGCTGAGCAGTGGCTCGCTTATAGAGCAAGTTACCATGGTCGAGTGAAGGGAGTCAGTCGATGATGCTCGTGCAATCTATGTTCTCGGCCGCGACTGGGTCGAGCGATGTTGCTCGCGAGTTTGTCACTTGGAATCTGCGAAGAGTCGACCAGTTTGACGATCCTCGCCTGCTATGGTTCTTGTTGGCGGTGGGCGTGTTACTAATTATTGCTTGTGTGACTTGGCTCTATCGTCGGGAGAGCGTGTCACTCTCTCCCTGGCTGCGAGTTCTCTTTCCGGTCTTGCGAATCACGGCTTGGCTGGGAGCGATTCTTTTCTTCTTGGGCCTCGAAAAGCGGATTGATCAGCAAGTCGTCTCAGATTCACAGGTCGCCATTCTTGTCGATACCAGCCAGAGTATGTCGGTTGCCGATTTACAGAATGCCGAGGGGCAGTCTGTATCGCGAGGCAAAGCCGTCGAGAAATCATTGAAGGAATCTGAATTCCTGGCAGCCTTGCGTCAGAAGCACAAAGTGGAGCTGATAACTTTTGATCGAGAATCTCATCCTGTGGCAAGCTGGACCCGAACTACTCTCGACCCTCAGCTTCCACAAGTTGAAGCCGATAACACAGAAGAACTCGATTGGTCGGTGATGCTCGAACCTCGCGGCAGGGAAACCCGGCTTGGTGATGCTCTACGAAATACATTGAAGAAACAGCGAACAGGCCAGCTCGCCGGTGTGATCGTCATCACCGATGGCGATCAGAACACGGGAGTTGATGCGCTCTCGTTGTTCGACTCAGAGCAACGCTCCTCGGTGCCGATTTACACCGTAGGAATTGGATCCAATGAGCCACGTCGAAATGTGCGAATTCAAGAGCTCAACGCTCCCGCTCGCGTTTATCCTGAGGATCGTACCACTATTAATGGCATCGTGCAGGGAGAAGGCTTTGCGGGCCGCTCAGTGCACGTGCAACTATTCGCTCGTGAAGCCGATTCGCAAAATGCTCTCAGCACGCTGGTCGAAGAAAAGAATGTCACTTTCACCGAC
The DNA here is from genome assembly GCF_007860015.1 of Bythopirellula polymerisocia. Lineage (GTDB taxonomy): Bacteria > Planctomycetota > Planctomycetia > Pirellulales > Lacipirellulaceae > Bythopirellula > Bythopirellula polymerisocia. Next base: position 12,648 of record NZ_SJPS01000003.1, on the reverse strand, counting down.
GAACAACAAGTCGTCCCCGTGGAATTTGAAATCGAGCCCGCGGCCATCGGCAGTTTGATCTTGGAACTCAAGGTCGTTGCCCCCCAGGGAGATCAATATGCGGGCGACAATCGACGGGAGGTAGAGGTAGAGGTTGTCGAAGCAAGTACACGAGTACTACTCATTGCCGGAGGAGCAAGCCGTGATTACCAGTTCCTACGGAACCAGTTGTTCAGAGATCGACATATGCAAGTCGATGTCTGGGTGCAATCGGCCACGAGTGGCCTGTCTCAAGAGGCGGATCAGATATTGCACGGCTTTCCACAAACGAAAGAGGAATTGTATGACTACGATTGTATCGTGGCATTTGATCCCAACTGGGAATTCCTCGATGCCCGCCAGGTTGATCTCCTGGAGTCCTGGGTCGCTGAAGAGGCAGGGGGCTTGATTGTCGTAGCGGGGCCTATCTACACATTGAGTTGGTCACAAAGCCCCGAGCACGCCAAGATTCGGTCTCTCTACCCCGTAGAGTTTCAGCGCAGGTTGACATTGCTCGACGACGGTCTCTACGGTTCGAAAACCCCCTGGCCTATTCTGTTTACCCGTGAGGGAGAGGAAGCAGACTTTCTTTCGCTTACTGAGAACGCGGCAGAAAGCGGCCTGCTTTGGGCAGAATTTCCCGGTGTTTATGGTTGCTATGCTGTGAAGGGTCCCAAGCCAGGAGCAAGAGTCTTGGGTTACTATGGCGATCCCGACGCAAGTATTACCGCAGAGTATCCAGTCTACATGGCTGAACAGTTTTATGGTGGCGGACGAGTTTTTTATCTAGGAAGCGGCGAGCTGTGGCGACTGCGGGCGCTGGATCCAAGTTACTTTGAAGTCCTCACAACCCGCCTCATACGCCATATCAGCCAGGGCAGACTCCTCAAAGGATCCACGCGAGGTCGTCTGCTTGTCGAACAAGACCGATACACGGTAGGCAGCGAAGTGATCGTCAGGGCACAACTTCTGGCAGCAAGCCGCGAACCACTCCTGGCCGACAGTGTACTAGCAAGAGTTGTGGGTGATCAGGGTAAGGGACAGAAACTCCTGCTGAAAGCCGACAAGAGTCGCCCAGGGAATTTTATCGGTCAGTTCACTGTCAATAAGGCTGGCTCCTTTCGCATTGAACTTGCCGTGCCCGACACAATCGACGATCTATTGGTCCGCCGGATTCAAGCGATCTTGCCGGACCTGGAGTTTGAAAACCCCCAGCGCAACGATGAATTGCTTTCGCAACTGGCAAAAGTGTCGAAAGGCAAATACTACACCAGCTTAGATGAAGCTATCCTCGGAGAAAACGACTCGCGTGCAATCGACGAATTGATCGAAAGTCGTGCGGAAACTCGCATCATTCACGGCACGCCAGATCGTGACTTTACCGAGTGGCTCAACAAGATTTTGCTAGGGGTTATCTGTGGAGCGCTTTGCCTGGAATGGTTGCTTCGCCGTTTGATGAAACTTGCTTGAATAAACACATGTCAACAGTTGCTTTACCATTTACGATTCCCAAAATAGTCCGCCGCAAGGTGCGGTCATTGCGGTGGCTGGTGCGCGGGTATGTCCTGCTCGAAGGGATCGCAACAGTGGTTATTCTCCTCTGCATCGCTTTTTGGTTGACATTATTCTTGGACTGGTACTTCGAACCGTCGACGACACTACGCATGCTGATGGGACTCGGCATCACCGCCGGGCTAGCGTTTGTTTCTTGGAAAGCACTTTTTTCGAGGTTATTCGCCCGCCTCTCGGACAGCAGCCTCGCATTGTTGGTCGAGCGAACCTTTCCCCACATCGAACAAAGTTTGGTGACCACCATCCAAGGCGAGCACCAGTCCAAAGCATTTTCTCAGACACAGAACGAATTGTTCGAACATACTTCCGCCGAAGCCAGCCAGAAACTCTCCCAGGTGGAACTAAGTCAGGTGTTTCGCTACCGGCCCCTCATACTGAAAGCAATTCTGGCCATTTTGCTCGTCGGCTCGCTAGTTGGTTTCGCTCTCTTACAGGCAGAAGCCTTTGAGTTTTTTCTACAACGGGTGCAGTTATCAGATGTTCCCTGGCCCCGCAAAGTGGAACTGACGGTCGTGGGTTTCGACGAAGTCGATGGCAAACGGACGATGAATGTCGCGCGTGACGACAATTTCAATCTCGATGTCCTCGCCTCACTCCAGGAGGGGCACATTGCCCCCCCAGAAGTAGAAATTCGCTACCGATTGCCGGATGGCCGTCGCGGTCGTGATTCGATGACCCAAGTTGGCGATGCCGCATCAGGTAATGGTGACGTGCAGGATTTTCAATACGAATTCAAAAATCTCGCCGCAGATATCAGCTTCGACGTGATCGGGGGAGACGATCGCATCCGCGATCTGCACCTACATGTCGTCGAGCGACCACAGATCGTGAAGACCGAGCTAGAATGCGCGTTCCCTGACTACTTGCAACGCTTTCCTCAGGCAATCCCATTCAGCGGACGCGTGGAGATCCCTCAAGGGACTTCGTCGGTTTGCCTAGTTGAAATCAATAAGCCCCTCCGCGAAGTGCAGGTCTACGATTCGGTAACGAAGGAAGAACTCATCGCAGAACTTTCATCGGATAACCCGCGTCGGTTTTCAATTCCCTTAGACATGGCTCAGGCTGACCGTGTCTTACTTCTCGATGTCCATGACACCGACGGGGTGAGCAATCGAGAACCCTATCGCCTGATGGTTTCGGTGATTCCAGACGAAATCCCCGAGGTCTCGGTACAGTTACGAGGCATCGGAACAGCAGTTACACCGCAGGCCACGATTCCCCTCGTTGGTACCATTCGTGATGACTACGCCGTAACTTCTGCCTGGATAGAAGGGCAGACCGACAAGCTAGAACCCCAGCGACGCAAGCTTTCCACTTCAGCTTACAGCGGTCGAGAAAACACCGAGCTCGGACGATTGGATCTGGCCGAAACGTCAGAACATTCGCAGCAGCGTGCCCTGCCTCTTGAACCAGGGCAGCAACTTACACTTTCCGTAAAAGCCCAAGATGCTTACGACCTGCAGTCCGAGCCCCACGTTGGATCGAGTCAGCGGTTCGTGCTTGACGTAGTGACCGAATCCCAATTGCGTTCTTTATTGGAAAAGCGCGAACTGGGTCTCCGCCAGCGCTTTGAGGCAATCCATGAAAAGATGATCGCCACTCATGATTTGCTCACCCGGATCGAAATTAAACCCCAATCAACGGAAGATGAGCCTCTCGAGAACGAAGAAGTAAACTTGCGCCGTGAACGTGACAAGCTCCGCGTCAGTGGAGCCTTGCAAAACATCACGCAGTTAACATTCGAAACCTTGGGAGTGGCTGAAGGTTTTGAAGATATTGTCGTGGAACTACAGAACAATCGGATTGACACCGAAGAATTGACCGAGCGTTTGCAAAACAACATCGCTGCGCCGTTGCATGAAATCGCTGATAAGCTCATGTCGGAACTTGAGAGTCAACTCCAAGAACTACCCGCTGTTATCGACTCGGGAGATGAGAAATCACGGGTCCAATCCGCGGCAATCATCCAATCCGACGTAGTAATTGAGGCAATGCAGCGGATTTTAGACCGAATGCTGGAATTAGAGAGTTACAATGAATTAGTGGAGTTATTGCGTGGAATCGTCGCCGAACAAAAGGATCTGAACGAGGCGACACGCATCAAGCAACTGGAGAAACTCCGGAGCCTCTTGGACGATGAATAACTTTTTTCCAGTAAGTGTGATATCAGAGTACACCATGAGCTATCGCTTACGCCTTCGCCGTTTTAGTCTGCCACTCGTCTGGCTCGTGCTAATTTCAGCAACGACTGCCTCCACTGCTTTAGCGGTCGAGGCGAACGAGCCCCTGGCCGAAAAGGAAGCCAGTCTCGCCGAGCAGTACGATCGGTTGGAACTTTTGGCTGGGCGGTTAGCAGAATTGTCGAAATCGACTCAGCCTCGCCGTGCTGAGCTATTGCGACAAATGGTTGCCAAGAGTCGCGAGAAAGAATTGCCCGAACAGTTCCAGACAATCGTCGACTCTCTACAGCAAGATCGACTCAGCGAAGCCACCGCGACTCAAAAGACGTTGCACTCGGAATTGCAGGCGATGCTCGAATTATTGCTCCAGGAAGACCGCGACCGACAGATCGATTCCGAGGCGAAACGGATCAAGAAATACCTGGCCGAGCTCAATAAGCTAATTCGTCAGCAGCGAGGAATCAAAGCCCGCACAGCAGGAGGCGACTCGCAGGACGAACTTATCGACGATCAGCAGCGGACAGCGGACTCTGCCGGCAAACTTGGCGATACGATTGCCGAGACCGAAGGGTCTTCAAAAAAGTCGCCCAGCGGTGCCGAGGTTGAAAACCCGGAAAGTAGATCTTCCTCTCCCAAGGGAAAACCCGAAGAAGGTTCGGAGTCCTCTCCAGGTGAATCGTCCCCGAGTGAATCTTCTCCATCTGAATCTTCTCCATCTGAATCTTCTCCATCTGAATCTTCGCCAGCGCAGTCATCACCATCTTCAGGAAAACCTTCAGAAGGAAAGCCAAGCAAATCTTCTGGGCAACCATCCCAGAGCCAGGGAGGAGAATCTAGCGATACGCCGCAGGACTCACCTGAGGAACAACAGCAGAGCCCTGCCGACAGCGCGGTAGAGAGACTCAAGCAGGCACAACAACGAATGCAGCAGGCCCAAGAGCGGCTCAAAGAAGCCCAACGCAGCGAAGCCGTAGAAAAGCAGGAGCAGGCACTGCGAGAACTGGAGCAAGCCAAAGCAGAGTTGGAAAAGATACTGCGACAACTCCGCGAGGAAGAGATGGAGCGGATGTTGGTCATGCTAGAGGCGCGTTTGCGCAAGATGCTTGAGGCTCAGAACAATATCTACGATCAAACAATTAAACTCGAAGAATCTATCGGCCGCACTGCCGAACATGAGCTCGAAATCGCATCTGCCTCGCTGGGTCGCAAAGAAGATCAAATTGTCGGGGAAGTAGATCGTGCACTAATCCTGCTCAAAGAAGATGGCTCATCGGTGGCCTTTCCCGAGGCCCTCCAACAGGTCCGCGAAGACATGCAAACGGTGGCCAGCCGCCTGAGAAGTGTCAAGACTGATAAGATCACCCAAGCGGTAGAACAGGATATTATTGAAACTCTGGAGGAAATGCTGGCCGCTTTGCAGCAAGCCCTGAAAGAACTTCGCGAGAAACAGTCCAGCCAACAATCCGGAGAAGGTCAGCCGGGAGAACAACCTCTAGTAGACCAATTAGCCGAATTGCGTATGATTCGAGCATTGCAGAACCGCGTGAATCGCCGTACCGAATTTTACGATTCAATACTCAAAGGTGAACAAGCAATGGACCTTGAACTGCTCGAGGCGCTTGACAAGCTCGCAGAGCGCCAGCACCACATCTTTGAGGCTACCCGCGATCTCTATCAGGGGGTCAATCGTTAGTCATGCACAACGACAAACCAAAAACAATTCGACTGAGCCTGTTTGTGATCCTAAGCCTGGCTTGCTTCTTCGCAACTGCCATCGCAAGCGCCCAGCTCTCATTCGAACCCTCCTGGTACCCACCTTCTTACGAGACAGTTCGAGAGCAAGTCTTCACCTGGATTGACTCTACGACAGCTGACCCGGTCTTGGCTCAGGAAGCCCGGTCATTGTGGCCATCGCTTTCGTTGCGGGAATTGGATGGCCCTGCGATGTTGGATTTGGTTGTTGAAACTGCTGCGATGACGAACCCTCAAATTGCTAACTTGATGGCTCAGTGTAATGAACAGTCCTTCGAGCCACTTCCTCCGGATTTGCTTTGGCTCTCTTCCAGTCAGCTCCCGGAAATGGTTCAGAACAATGTTCGACTCTATGTAGCGCGCTGGCTAACACAGCACACAAGGTATGACGACGTTCTAGTTTTATTAGGTGACTTGCAAGTTGAAGATGTGGTGGACCCTGCAAGTCTGTTGTTCTGTCGTATGGTGGCTCACCATCAAGTAGTTGAGCCAGATCGAAGTCGGGCAGCCTTGGTGGAACTCCTGGAACAAGCTGAAACGATTCCTGTACGCTATCGTCAGGTTGCCGAACTGGTTGAGAAAGATCTTGCCGGCCTGGAGGATGAGTCCTTGGACCATGTTTCTCGACGCATGAACGATGTGCGACGACGCTTGAACTTGGGTCAAGCTGGCAAACAGGTCCAGGTCGTCGAAAAAGGGGTCGTTGATTCGCTTGATGGTCTCATCAAGAAAATCGAAGAGCAGCAGCAACAGCAATCCGGGTCAGGCAGCGGCTCCGCACAGAGTTCTACTCCGATGCAGGACAGCCAACTCCCCTCGCTCAAGGCCCCCGGAAAAGTTGACAAGAAGGATATCGGCCATCAGGCCGGTTGGGGAGATCTTCCCCCCAAAGAGCGTGAAGAAGCTATGCAGCAGATCGGGCGTGAATTCCCAGCTCACTACAGGCAATTGATTGAGCAGTATTTTCGAGATCTGGCTGACGAAGATTCCAAGCAACAAAAGCCGTAGCACTTCAAAAGAGAATCTATGTTCAGAGTCGTAATCTATTGCTGTCTGCTCGGACTCATTAAGCTCCAAGGGATGAATGTCGCTCGGAGTGAAGAACCGCCGACGGCAATTGCAACTACTGTGGACGGATCGGATTCAGTTGGGAAGCTTAATGAGTGGACAACCGAAGCCGTATCCCTCCGGCAGCCATCTCAAGTTGTAAAGTTCCCAGTAAACGAACTTTTGCGGGTTGAGTTTGAAGATTCGAGGAAGGCTCCGACAGCCGCAGGAATGACGCTGGAGCTAGTCGATGGGTCGCGAATTCCAGTTTCTCGTTTTGAAGTTACTGAGCGAATGGCAACTGTCGAAACACTTCTAGCAACAAGTCCACTCTCGATTCCGACAGAACAGATACGATTTGTAGAGTTTCCGAATGAGAACATTTCGAAAGAATCTTGGTTGCCGACCTGGCAGAGTAAGGACTTTACTGGGGATGTGTTGGTCATTGTGAAGAAGGACTCTGCCGAAATGAACTTTTTGAGTGGAGTGATCAACAACATCACTTCCACAGAAATCAACTTTGGCTGGGAGGGGGATACCATTCCCGTCAAGCGTTCAAAAGTTGCCGCGATTACCTACTATCATGCAATCCGAAAGCAACAAGCTGTACCAATCTGTTGGCTGAATCTCGCTCAGGGTTATCGGCTTCCGGCAGTTGAAATTGTTCGAGAAGCAGGTGAACTCCGCATCACGACTCCTATGGGCATTGCGTTGCAGATTCCCCTGGGTGCGATTCAAACCGCGGACTACTCGGTGGGTAAATTAACCTACCTCAGTGACCTGAAGCCAATTCGGGAAGACTGGACTCCCCTGATCGAACTCCCGACATTGGACAGTCACGTAAAACGACTGGGCGTGCCGCGCCGAGATACCTCGTTTGAAGGCTCGCCACTAACACTTTCTTGGCCCAGGGTAGGTGACGGGGACAGCAGCGTCCTGCAAGCATATCGCAAGGGACTAGCAATGCGCAGCCGCACCGAGTCAGAATATCGTCTGCCTCGAGGTATGCGCCGTTTTGTGGCGATCGCAGGAATCGACCCCGAAACACTCGCGCAGGGCAATGTCACACTCGTTGTCGAAGCGGATGGGGAGACCCTATTCGAAAGCACGATAGCTGGAAATCAGCCCCCAGTTCCTATCGATGTGGAAATCGCCGGCAAGCGACTAATGAAAGTGTACGTGGACTACGGTTCCAACCTGGATTTGGGAGATCGTCTCCATCTGGTGGAGGCGCGATTCGTCAAATGATACGTATCTTGACCCACTTAGGTTTTTTCTGCGTCGCTCTGCAATCCGTTGCCACTGGAGCGCCGACCAATCCTGCGCCAGAATTGCTTGCAATTGAGCAAGAGCGGGTGGGAGTCATTGCAAAAGCCTCTGCTGCGACGGTGGCGATTTTCGAGTCTTCGGGACAAGGAGGTGGTTCTGGAGTACTAATTTCGCCAGATGGATTTGCCCTCACCAATTTTCATGTTGTCGCCCCTTGCGGCGCGGCGATGAAATGTGGGTTGAACGACGGCCAACTCTACGACGCGGTGGTCGTAGGCGTTGATCCTGTGGGAGATGTCGCCTTGATTCAACTCTTGGGACGGGAAGATTTTCCAGTTGCAGAGTTGGGAGACAGCGACCAAGTGAAGGTCGGTGACTGGGCATTTACGGCCGGCAACCCCTTTCTGCTGGCCGATAAATTCCACCCTTCGATTAGTTGGGGCATGATCTCCGGAGTCCACCGCTATCAGTATCCTGCGGGAACGCTGCTGGAGTATGCCGACTGCCTGCAAACCGATGCTGCCATCAATCCGGGTAACTCCGGGGGGGCACTCTTTGACGCTGAAGGACGCCTGATCGGGATCAACGGACGCGGCTCCTTCGAAAAGCGCGGCCGCGTAAACGTCGGAGTCGGATATGCCATCTCGATAAATCAAATTAAACGGTTTGTGACCCACCTTAAAAGCGGACGCATTGTTGACCACGCATCACTCGGATTTACCGTCTCTACCGAGGAGCTTGGTCGCGTCGTTGTCGATGATATTCTTGAGGACTGCGATGCCTACCGCCGTGGGTTGCGCTATAACGACCAGATAGTGAGGTTTGCCGGTCGGGAGATTCGCACGGCCAACGCGCTGAAAACGGCCCTAGGAACCTATCCACGCGATTGGATAGTTCCTTTGGTGTTTCGGCGTGATGGAAAGACCTACTCAGTTCAACTCCGGCTTCCCGGACTGCATGACCCTGCCCAGTTAGTCGATCTGATCCAGCAACAGGCCGAGCAACCAAGTGAACCACCTGAAGGAAAGCCTCCCAAGCCGGACGAAAACGAAGACGAATCGCCACTTCCGAACATCCGCGATTTGATGCCCGACAAGCCTGACTTGCCGTTAGCTGTACAGTCCCGCTACGAAGAAGTCCGCGGTTACGCCAATTATTGGTACAACCAACAGCGGCAAAAACAGCTTTGGGAAAGCTACCTCGGCAAAAACGCCCTAGAAAAAATGGGGACCAACTGGCAGCTTGCCGGTGCGCTCCCCGATGACGATCGATTTGAAATTCGACTCACTGGCACCCAAGGTGAAATGCGTATGCCGACCGGTAAGACGGGGGCACTCTTCACCGGTGGTTTTGACTCGCAACTCAGTCCTCCCGGTTCGGGAGGATTACTCTTAGCTGTGCATCTCTGGCAGCGCATGATCGACAAAGGCTTACAGCAATTCGGCGAAGTCTATTACCTGGGGCAGTTGCCATCCGGGCCTGAGGGTGAACTACTCGATTGTCTGGTGGGGATTCATGGTGGAGTTGAAATCCGCTTTATGTTTCTGCCAGATGATGGTGATCTCGTGGGTCTGGAGCTGATACCTGCCGATGACTCTGATCCCTGTGAGATTCGTTTTGCCGATTTCTCGGAATTCTCTGGCAGGCGACTACCGGCACGCTGGCAAGTTAAGTATGGCGACAAGATCTTCGCTGAGTTGAGCGTAGATTCTTGGCAGACGGATGGCGATCACCCCTTACAAGAGGGGGGAACGAATTGATCTTACCTAAAAAGCTCACGACTTTGCTGGCCACTTTGGTGGTCATGTCCGTTGTAGATATGTTTTCGTGCGCTGCCGAAACTCCACTATCCGATGTGATTCGTTCAGCGCAGACCAAGGTTGTCAAGATTTTCGGTGCGGGAGGCCTGAAACAACTAGAGGCATACCAGACGGGAATTCTGATTTCTCCTTCTGGTCATGTACTGACTGCCCGGAGTTATGTACTCGATACCGACGACCTGGCCATCGTTCTGGACGATGGCCGCAGTTTCAAGCCAGAGTATCTGGGTAGTGACCCAATCCGTGAACTTGCCCTGCTCAAACTTCCAATTGAGGATGAATCGTTTCCCCACTTCGATCTGCAAAATCAAGCGACAGCCCAAGTGGGAGATCGGGTTCTGGCATTGAGTAATCTTTACGGCATTGCGACGGGCGATGAGCCGGTGAGTGTCTTGCAAGGGGCGATCACAGCGATCGCTCCGCTTGATGCGCGGCGAGGTGCATTCGCGACCGTTTATCGTGACAACGTTTATGTGGTGGATGCCTACGCAAATAACCCTGGCGCAGCTGGGGGGGCTCTCGTTGATTGGCAGGGTCGCCTGCTGGGTCTGCTGGGCAAAGAAGTCAAGAGTCGTGTCACAGGAACCTGGCTCAACTACGCACTCCCGACGGCTAGCTTCTCCTCAAGTGTCAACGAGTTGCTTGCCGGGCATGATACCACCTGGGAGCCACCTTCCCAATTACCTGAGCAGTCACTTACTACCGAACGTTTAGGCATGCGACTTGTGCCCGACGTCTTGCCCATTACCCCTCCCTACCTCGACGCCGTGCGAACAGGTTCTCCCGCTGAAAAGGCTGGACTACGGGCTGACGACTTGATCGTGTTTGTTGGAGGTCGACAGATCGCTTCCTGCCGTGCATTACTGGAAGAACTGACGTACCATGACGAGCGCGAGGAAATCGAAGTGAGCTTACTTCGCGATGGTGAGCTCGTCGTAGTCACTCTGCAAGCGGAAGGCGAGCATGCCGAAGAATAAGCTCTCACACGTGCTGATATTGGCCTGGGGGCTTTGCCTCGTGCGCTCGGATACTCTCCCTGCGTCAGAGCAAAATTATGCCCTTCTCGATGCAGCTATTCATCAGGCGACCGCTGCTGTGGCCGATTCGGTGGTGCAGATACTTACGGTGGGGGGGCTAGATCGTGTTGGCAAGACACAGCTCAGCCAAGGCCCGCTTACCGGACTGATTATCTCCGAAGACGGATTCATCGTTTCTAGCGCTTTTAACTTTGCGCAAAAGCCCAGTTCGATACTTGTGCGACTACCCGGCGGCAAACAGGTGCCTGCCGAGCTAGTCGCTCGCGACTTCAATCGCATGCTGGTGCTCTTGAAAGTGTCGGCAGACGAACCCTTGCCGGTTCCCACTGCTGTTCCTACCCCTGAAATGGCAGTAGGCCAGTGGACCATCGCCCTGGGGCGGACATTTCAGACCGACGAAGTTGATGTCTCCTTAGGAATCGTCAGTGCACTCGACCGCATGCAAGGCCGAGTAGTGCAAACCGACGCAAACATCTCGGCGGCCAACTACGGTGGGCCGTTGGTGGATATTCGTGGTCGAGTTTACGGGGTGCTCGTCCCTATGTCTCCGCAGTCAGATGGCACAGGGCCAGAGAGCGAAGTCGCTGGAACAGAGTTCTACGACTCAGGAATCGGATTCGCCGTACCGTTGGAACATGTGAATTCTGTTCTTAATCGCTGGCGAAAAGGAAGTGACCTCCTCCCTGGCAAGATGGGAGTCGGCCTGAAGTCCGGCAGTTCCTACGTCGAGCCACCGACAATCACAACTGTGTGGCCATCATCACCAGCTGCAGAAGCAGGATGGCAACAGAACGACACAATCATCGCCATGAATGGCACCCCAGTCGAAACCCAGGCGCAACTGCAGTTCCTTCTTAAGCCACGTTATGCAGGTGAGAAGGTTACCCTCTCCGTGCGACGCGGTACGGGTGACTCGGCCGAGGAATTTGATTCTGAAATCACGCTAGCCGACAAACTTGCCCCATTTCGCCATTCGTTTCTTGGCATCCTACCGGCGACCAGCAGTGATGACGAAGGTGTCGAAGTCGGAGAAGTTTGGCCAGCAAGCCCTGCAGCAGAGGCAGGAATTCTCCCCCTGGATCGCATCAGAAAAATCGGCATACACCCTATACATTCGCTCCCCGAAGCACGGGCCGCTCTGCAAAACTTGCAACCCGGAGAAGCGGTCAAAATAGCGCTCTTGCGTGGAAGTGACGAGCTGACACTGCAATCGAAGCTATCCACCCTCCCCGAACAGATTCTGGCAAAATTGTCTGCGACCATTGGTGACATTCAGCCAATGGAACCGCTGGAACCACAATTGCTCAAATTACCAGAGTTCCCCCAAGAGGCTCACTTTCTGGAGCCCAAGACGCCGGAATCACAGCGCCCGGGACTGGTTATCTGGCTCGGATCAGGCAAGGAAGACGAAGAGCAGGCACTTTTCGAATCTTGGCAAGAGAGTTGTCAACGGGAAGGAATAATCTTAGTTGTGGCGCGACCTGGAGCGGATTCCGGCTGGCAATCCGATGATCTGGAATATCTCGAACAGTTGACTCGCTTAGCAACATCCCGCTTCCGGCCTCATCCGCGACAGACAGTATTGGCTGGCCAGGACAAGGGAGGCCAATTAGCCTACGCGCTGGCCTTTAAATCGCGACGGATTTTCAGCGGCGTGATCTCCGATAATGCCCCGCTCCCCCGGACCCTCCAGATTCCAGAAAATGCACCTTCTGGCCAATTAGCGGTGCTGTCTATCATTCCTCAAAACTCGACATTCGCCACTTTGGTGAAGCACGATATCGGACAGCTACGCCAAGAGGGTTATCCGGTAAGCCAGCTTATGCGATCCCCCAGCCCCGAGCTTGACGACGCAACCATAGCAACAATTGGCCGCTGGATTGTAGGTCTGAATCGGTTCTAAATGCCTCCAGTTACTAGCTTTAGAGCAAACTCAGCCTATCGCTCGTCGTC
>NZ_SJPS01000002.1 GCF_007860015.1 Bythopirellula polymerisocia | reverse complement strand
CGAAGACGTCGAAAGAAGACCAAGGAGCAATCGTGACCTAAGCGGGAAGGTATGTTACAATCCCCACAACTACCTAGCGCTGTACTTTTCGACCGCCAAGCGCCGCACTTTTCAAACGCTATTCACACCATTCTGCACCCCTTCCATGAAGGTGTTGTCGAAGGTTGCAAAACGACCATCGTTATCTTGTGAATCAAAGGGTAACGCCATAGATTCCGACAGATGGGATCACACATACTGGGGCCGCTGGGGTTCAGCGAGATTCCATACCGCCATGTTATTGTACTGGTTGCTGCAGATGATTCGCTGACCCGTCTCATCTTCGCTCACTCTCCAATAAGAATTGAAGGGAATCTTCAATGCGTTTGGCAGAGCTAGAGTTACCAATTGAGAAGGAGTTGCGAGAGACGCGATTATTAACTGCTCGGAGTTAATTAGATAAAAACGTCCCAGGTTGGTGATGCCTGCTGACTCAATCTCACTGCCGGGAAAATCCGAGGCGAATTCTTCAGTCCAGTCACTGGGTTCTCCATAACGCATGTCATGAGTTTTTGGTGCGGTCATCCACCAGGCGATACCCAAGAGCATAGCTACCGCAATCACTGTTAATACTGCCTTCGATTTGTGCGAGAGAGGCCGAGTTTCGATTGGTTTTGCAGCGGTCGATGTTTCGGATGCATCGTCGGGTTTGCGGAGGTCATCATCTGGATGAATTTCGATTAGCTGGATGGCCATCGAAGTATCGGATACTTTGTCCTTTTGGCAGAATTCACTGTCTGGACGGGTTTCGTAATCTTGGCGAACTGCGAATTGAAGGGTTACGAATTGAAGGATGGAGAAGAAGATGGCAAGCGAAATTCCACAAATAACTCCGTGATAGACGAAAGAGATATGGGCCCAACCATCATCTAGATTCGCACCTTGGAAAACAAAGATATAAATCCCAGCAATAGCCAATCCCCATAAAGGGCCGAGACAGAACGCGACCAAGGCACCCGACTCCTTATATCTCCAACGCCAAGCCCAGACCGTAATCGCCACGGTAACAGCCACCTCAACCGCCCCGAACCCAACGATATGGCCGATCCCGGCGGCCCCAGCGGCGAAAAGCCCGCTGGCGATGGTGAAGAATGCCATCACTGAAAGAATCGCGATCGCGGTCCATCGGATCGCATACCTCCCTTGATCGAGAAGTCCGTCCCCACAAGGCTGCTGGCATGAAGTTGAAAGAGTTCGGGCTTGGTTTGGCGTTGCAGCGGTCGATGTTTCAGGGGCATCAGCGGGTTTGCCGTGGCCAACAACTGGACGGTTTTTAATTTGTCGGACGGTTTGGCGAGAATGCTCTTTCGTGTCATATCTAATCGCCATTCCAGTGCCCGCTAAAATAAGTCCAACCGACAAATAAAGCGGATATTTCGATGGAATAGCGACTCTTCCCTCCCAATGACCATTGGCGAAACTATTTCCGAAATGCGTTCCTCTGACGAGCACAATTTCCATTCGATAATAATGAAGCATAAACCAAAGATCGCCGCGAGTTCCAGATGAGAAAAAATAGGTTAGGAACAGTAGAACATACCCGACGACCATCGTGATGACCCATTTGTTTTTCATCTTTTCACCCATGATGGCTTGCTTTGGTTTTCGCTCACGGATCGAGTGAAGGGGCAACTTGGATTGGAACGCGAACCAGATGACGTTCGTTCACAAAGAATTCGAAGAAATAGACTCCAGGCTCCAGTTCAGGGACTGTTCGCATTGCGTACCAGATATTATCCCGGATTGGAATCACATTCCTTTCATATCGCCCTTGTGAGCAGAGGATATTGAAGTACAACTCTGCGTCCTTTAGGCCGACTATAATCAGAGAGAAATGAACTGGATCACCCGCAGCAAAGCGAGTCGAGATACCAGTCAATTCTTCAGGAATAGGCATCCCATCTTTGTCGGTGTCCGTCCAGGTATGGTAAAAGTTCAAATGCAACAGCTCACTCACGGGGTCATTGTGAACGCCCACTGGAACGCCAGCAAGAACTATTGGCTTGGCAATTCCTTTGTCGAACACGAAGAGGTATTCCCCGTTTTTTTCCGTCTGCTCAACTTGTTTTTCGCAGGGGAAGATACGCCGCGTGACGTCGACAGTGATGCTGACGTTTTCTCCAGGAGCGATCTCTGATCGAAGTTTCGACGAGAGCATTTCGTCCACAAACATTCCCGCCTTAGGATCAAAGTGACTCTTACTTTCTATTGCTCCTATCTCCGATTTGGGTGGTAGGCCAGTGTGTTCCGAAAAAAGGGACTTTCCTCTGATGTCGCATAACAGTTTCTCATCCTTCCGTTCCAGGCCGACAAGTTCATAGGTGGCCTGACCGTGGGAATGGATATAGTCAACATTCAGTTCGCTGTTTAAAGTCCATGAATCGCCAATCTTCACGGGCTTCTCAGGTAACCCAGGCCAATCTCCTGGAGTGAACTGCATTGGCCCGACCACGGACTCTGCTGCCACTATTTGCTTGACGGCACCACGAGAAGTTACCTCAATTTCGAACTGCGAACTCCTCATTGCCCGGAATTCATAAAGCATCGAATACCTTTCGCTGTCGACTGACGTACCGACAGTGGCGTCGTCTGTTTGGCTGTCATAGTCGAAGGAGAACCATTCACTATGAAATTGAATGCGATCGAAAGTGACTGTGAGAGTAGCTGTTCCATCCGAGTCCACTGAGTTCACGGTCCACCGATAATCATAAATGCGTTTGGTTTGATACTCCTTGTTTTCATCGTCAACCACTGTTTCATTGACTTCCATTTCAACACGAATTACGTCATCAGGTACAAATATCCAACGTAAGGGTGTCTCGGCCTCAGTTCGACTAGCTTGCTGGGTTGTCTGCTGATCGAAAACCTCTTTCCCAAATAGATGTTGCGGGCAAATTAGAATCGTTACGAAAAAACTAGAGATCAGAAAGCTACTGATGGTCACCTCCGAAAACCGAAGAATTCTATTGGAGATGATTTGCTCAGCCTTCTGTCCTGAGGACCTAAGAATGATTCCAGGTCGTAACACTGCCGTGGGCTTATACAGAGTAGCCGCTACTAGACTTCGAATGCGACTTCGCATGATACACCTACCTTTCCTGGGACCAGTGCTCATGCCGACGGCAACCCTCGCCCTGCTGCGGGCAAGTCAACGGAGATGCCCTCCCCTGATAAGACACCCCCATTCTGTCACAGGGGCACAGTGCGATTACGCACGCTGCACGCCCCCGGCACAACGGACTGGCTCCAAAAACCAGGGGTAATTGGCCTCTCACGTACCATGTGGAGACCTAGGAGAATGAAGGGAGCAAACCACATGCCAGCTTTCGGTGGATAACCAAAAGGCATGTCGCATAATGTGACCGCCGCTAGATACGGCACAGGCCAGCCAGCGGCGGCGTGCCAAACCCCGGAACTTGGCAGTGGCTACTGTTGGTGGTGGCGGTCGATAAAGACTCTGTACTTAGCGGCAGGCCGTATCCTGTGTCGGCTGATGAAACTGAATCAGTTTACTTGGCATTGACCGCTAGATCGACCTGAGTCGTGGCACTCGAAAGAGCCCAGCACCATAAAAACATCACTGCGAACCCAAGTCGCTGCCCGACTCCTGGGATCTGTTCCAGGAAGGCGTTGGATGCGAACGCAGGTAACAGAAGCAAACTAGACGCCACACATGCGATTATAGCGTTCTTAGTTATGCCGAGGCCGACCAGAGCCCGAGGCCACACGCAAGCAGCCCATATAAATGCCACGGGGCCGAGTAGCACGAATATGGCATGTGCGATTGTCCAGTTGCTATCCATACGCAACTCAAAGTCTGCAGGGATGGCGGTAGCAGCGAACGCAACGCCAAGGGCGACGACGCCCCACCCTCCGGTCGAGCGGACTCCATGACGCATCAGAAGCTGCTGTAAACCGATTCCGAAAAGTACAATCATTGTGCCAGTAAAGAAAAAGCCGAGTGCATTCCAGAGAACAGCATGAGGAGCACCGAATGCACCCAGCTCGCTGACTGCTTTGGTAAAATGCGAGTAGTTCGGATGGATGGCCGCCACCCCAAAAAGACAGGCAAAGAACCAAGGTCCAACTAACTTTCCTAAGTGCAGTCGATAATCTCGCATAACTTGTATTGGAGCAACGTAGACGAATATTGCCAAGATATTTAGTGGCGACTATCAAGCTGCGTTCGGAGTGAAACTCCGAGGCAGGTCGCGGAGCTTGCCGTGAATAGCGTCGGCGTGCCAAACCCCGGAACTTGGCCGGAGCTACCCACCAACGCCAGCAAGCCACTAGGGGCCACCATTGACCCTCGGAACACAAGATGGCGGCAGACAGCAACCAAGGGCTTGCAGGGTACTTGCGTACATGCATCTTGGCTCTCTCACCCCGGGAGCGAAATGCCGTGAACAGCATTAGCGGGCTTCTGCTTATCTCGAAAGGAATACAGACCCATGCCACTATCGAAAGAGATGCGGGCCTATCTGGCCAGCCGTTACGACTGCGACCCGCACGAGGAAATACTCTTCGATGGGGACGCGGTATCCGTTATCGGCATGTTGCCAGGTAACAACGAACCCGAACAGTTCTTTGCAGGCTACGTTGCCGACATTGAACGCGACATGCACAGGGACCTCGGCACCGAAATGCCTAACGATTTGGGGGCGACCTGAACCGCAAACAATAGCGTCACCGAGGCTCGACTTTTTGATCTCCGAAATGAATCAACACCAGCTATGCCTGATACCGCAGGGAAACGCTACTGATCTCAGAGATCAGAGCCTGAAGCTGTTGGAGAACCCATTTTGCTTTTGGCACTAATCCTGCCTATCTTAACACCGAAAATGTGACTCGCGGTTTTGCAGTGGGTAACTAGGTACTTCAAACCGTTGCTGGGGGGGCGGATGGTAAAAAACCCAAGGCGATGGGGCCCCCTGAGCCACACGGTGTCTTTCAGCTATTTCGAGCTGACTGAGTTTAGATGGGCTGTCCTTTTCACATCAGACTTCATTTGGTTGAGCCGCCAACTAGCAATCGCCTACAAGCCCTCTAACACATCGCATGTCGAAGCAGTAGATTTACCATCGCATGTGACCCACGAGCGTTACACGTGAACTGAGAGGCCTTAGGCAGGCCCTGGACTCTAATCGCTAAGTGGTCAATCATCTCGACGAGCAATGGGGTATTGCAATCAATTGCATTTCATCCCGTTCAGATGCTTTGATCAAAGAAAGCCCCGGCCAGTGGGTGGGTGCCGCTGGCCGGGTTCTTGTAACAACTACCCACTCTTGCGGGCGACTTCCAGACCCAATCCCATCGGATTATCTGATTTCCTCTGCAACTGTAGCGGCCAGAGCCATATTTCGAGCGGTGTAAATTTGAGTAGTGTCCGCCTTGCTGTGGCCCATACAAACTTGTGCGGCCTCTAATCCGTGAGACTTGCGAACCTCCGTGGCAAAGCTATGCTGCAATCTGTGTGGGGACCAACTTGCCACCCCCGCCGCTACCGCTGCCCTTCTAACTGCACGGCAGTAGCTGTGCCTGTCGTACTTCTCACCCGAGGTGCGGCGAGGTTTTTTCTTACGATTGCTCCCCGGTTTATTGCCGCAACTCGAAGGTGTCTTGCGATTCAGATGCTGAACCGCTCTGCGGTTTGCTTCGCTCTCAGCTGGCGAAAAGCAATAGCTGTCCGCAGGTCTCAGCAGGTATTTCAGGAGTATTTGCTGGCAACGGGGGCCAATGAAAATTACTCTCGGCTGATCATGGTGCTCTGTCTTATGGCTCTGCGGAATGTACTCCCACGTTGCCGGGGTCCGGTTGATATCCCCGGGCCTCATATTGCAGATTTCCCCGGGCCTTGCCCCAGTGAGCCGTTGCACTTGCACCATATCGGCAACGATTGCAGGTAGCTTCTCGACCGTGGCTTCGACCACCTCGTTAGATACTGGTTTGACTGGTGAACTTTCCTTTGCCTGGGATCGGCCTTTGCGTAACCCAGTGACGGTCCTTAGGGCCTCGTAGACGGAGCCGGGGATCATTTCCTCACTCACGGCCCACTTGAATACCCGCTTCACTCTGTCCACCTGTTTGTTGACCTGATTCCGGCACCAGCCCATTTCGATCATGGATTGCCGCACTGTCTTGAGTGCCAGGGGGCCAAACTTACTGGCCTGTTCTCTTCCGTAGAGTTCTCTCACGACACCAAGAGCACGCTTTACGGAATAGACCTCGTTGGTGGCTTTCCCATGTTTGCGATAGTAGGTTCTCGCATACCGCATGTAGGCCGCGATGATCTCAACAACGGTGATCTCAACAACGGTGATCTCAACAACGGTGATCTCAACAACGGTGATCTCTTCCTTGCTGTTGGTGAGATTACCACCAGCCTGCAACCACTCAGCTGTGATCCGCCGATAGGCTTCTCGACTAGCAGCAGAGCCATACTTGCCAAGGTAGTGATCCTTGCCGTTAAGAGTGACAACGGCTAGCCCTTTGGCATTGTGGCGTCGATACTTAGGGACGCGTAAAGAATTAGCGTTCGACATCATGCAACCTCCAAACTTGGTCAATCCTGTACGGTACAGGTTTTCCCTTGCTTTCAGGCCGCACTGACGAACGCCGTCAGGTAACATAACTTGTTGCTCGGCTTAGACTTACAAAAGCTCCCCGGGTAGGACTCGAACCTAATCTCGTGGAGTAGAGCTTACGTTAGGCAAACGTTGGACTTGTGAGGTAATTCGGCATTTACGAATAAGTTACGTATGAAATGATATCGTAATCGCGTTGGGTTTCAAGTGGCTTAGTATTGCCAACATTGCCCCGTATTTGCCCCGTGTTGGACGGCTCATCAATTGTCAGTGTTTGGGACCAGGTGAACTCTGCGAACAAGAATATTCAAGCAGCTACGCGTTCGTAGTGCCGCAAGATGCCGAGCAGACTTTCGCGGCACACGATCTGCACACTGTCAGCGAGCGGATCATCGAACTCAGGCCACTTTCCCGTGAGGGTTCAAGTCCCTCCTCCTGTACTTTTTTGTGTCGTTTTCAGATGTGGCTCAGAGACGAACCGCATGGCGATTCTGGCAAGCACACCTACATGCCCACCGTCTGGTGTTCCTCGATGAAACAGGTGCCAACACCAAAATGACGCGACACTGCGGGAGAGCTTTCAGGGGCCAACGAGTCGTGGCGAAAGTGTCACACGGCCACTGGAAAACAACCACGTTTGTCGGTGCACTGCGAACCACGGGCTTTACCGCACCCCTGGTGGTTGACGGACCGATGAATAGAGAAGTCTACTTGGCCTACGTGCAGCAGCAGTTAGTGCCAACACTTCGCTAAGAAGATACCGTTATTCTGGACAACCTCTCCAGCCACAAGAAAGCCGGCGTCAGAAAAGCCATCGAGGAGGCAGGTGCCCGGGTCGTCTACCTCCCTCCCTATAGCCCAGAGCTGAATCCCATTGAGTTGGCCTTGGCAAAACTTAAAACCCTCCTGCGTAAGACGGCAGCACGGAGTGTCGACCAACTCCAGCAGGCCATCGTAAAGTCGCTCAATCAATTCTCTATCAATGAATGCCTGGCCTACTTCCGACACTGCGGATACTCAGCACGGTAATCTTGAATACGCTCTAGTCGACAAAATCATGTAACGCCAACATGTTGGTTGCGTCTTCGGCGACCATCGCTATGGCAACAACATCGAGACGAATCGCTCCGATATTCGTCGTGCTATTCTATTGTCCACATGGATTCGGAAATGCCTTTGAAAGGTTCGGAGCGAGAATGCTAATCTTTCCGGACGAGGATAGCCCAATCTTGATCGTAATCTTGAGGCGCTTTTCCTAGACTGCTTGTTGTCCCTCCTTCGATGCGTTTTACCTCTCCGTCTTGGAGAGCTCCGCCGTTGCGGGTATCGTACCATTTGACTTCGAAGACGCCGCCCGCGTTCGCGAGATCGAGATCTGCTGAACCGCCACCCGGGAGATAGACGACATAGATTTTATCCCTTTTGGCCAGACAGAAGCTTGTGTTACTGTTGTCCACATTGCCAATCAGAGCGTTGGCATTCGTCATATTCTCGAATGGGATTCCGTGGTTCTCAAAGAAATCGAGCGCAATACGGCAGTAGTCCCAAGATTGGTCGCGGCTGCGCCAGTCTTCGCATACGATGTCATTCTCGGGTAGCTTATATCCGAAGTAGTACTCAACACCTGCTCCCCCCGCCATGAGGTTACCCCAAAGGGTGAGCTTGCGGATTCCGTGTAAGTCGTAGTTGCCGAATCGATCCCCGGAGAGACCATTAAATCCCCTGTAACCTGGATCTGGCGGTACACCGGTTTCTGCCGGATTTTGCTCATCATTGGGGACGACCCAAGGTACTCCTGCGTCGAGAGATCGACCTATCCACCGTAAGGAGAACTGATGGGCAGCGTTCCATTTGTTCTGAGTGGAAGCTCCGCGAACCAGAGAGTTGTCTCCTAGCAGGCGGTTGTAGACTAAATCCTGCTGGGAGGGGAACGTGTGTATAACGATCAAATGATTGTAGGGATCGATCTCACTTATGAACTCCGCCATATCGTTTTGCTGCTCAAACGATTGAGTATTCTCCTCTCCCAAATTCCAGTTCAGAGCGAGGTGGTAGCCGAAACGGGCAATGAGTTCACGTAGGTAGAGCTTGCGCTCTGGCCCAGTGTTGCCTCCATCAAGAGATTCTGTAATCAGCTTGGGAGAATTCCGGGGGCCAAACCGGTTGTCGTCAGCCTCATTTTCCTGCAATTTGAAGTGGAGGTAGATGCCGTTTGCTTGGGCGTGATCAAAAATAACGCCCCATTGATCGAGCTTAGACGTGTCGAAGTGATACTTCTGGTCGCGATCTACGTAAGGCCATACGTTATCGCCATCCCCGCCGGCATTGTAGGTAAGAAAGGAAATCGAATTCACCCCTTTCCCGGCAAGATAGTTTAGAGCGCCGATCAACGCTTTTCCTTTGCCACTCTTCCAAGTGGGATCGCCGGTCTTCCAGTCTTGTAGATGTGGCCCCCAGGTTTTCAACGGCGCTTGGTTCGGCAAACGTGTTTCCGTGTTGTCGAAATCTTTGTAGGCAAGTAGCGTCTCTGGAGAATCGGCACCCGCTTTAAGGAAGTACTTCTTCGAGCCAGCAAACTGGAGGTGGTGCTTACCTACGTATTGAAGGCGGCCTTGAGAGCGGAAGTCGCGGCCCGTTTTGTCAGACGCAGTGACTGAAAAACTTCCCTCAACTCCGTGAAATGGTTCCACTAAGAATCCTGCATTGTCTCCGACGGCTACCCTTGGCCCCTTGAGGAACGAAGTCTTATAGATCCACGTCCCTACCTTGTCAGGAGCAAAGTGAGCTCTCCAGATCTTGCCGGAAGTAGCGGATGTGTTGCCAGCATCACCATCTGAAGCAAAATAACCAGGAACGAGATAGGTCGGACTACCAGAAGAGTGTGTGATCTGAAGATCGAAACGGTAGTCGAGGAAAGGGTTAATTTCAGTATCCATTTCGTCGGCTTCGGGGCCTTCGAGATCGATCGTCACCTTGTGCCACTGTTTGAGTTCGCCACCTACGGAGATGTTTACTTTGCTCGCCTTCTCAGCTAGGTCCTCAAAGCCCCGACGGGCAGAATCAACTTGTTCCTTGCTAGCTGACGTTGGCAAGAAGGTGAGCCCGAACCAGCGACCCCGGCTATATTCCATTCCGTCAGCAGAGGCCACCTGCGAGGTCACTTCGATCGATTCGCCTTGGTTGATAACGACATCTTCAAAAACAGCGGTGAACTTGGAGCCGACCTCGAAAGTATCGAGGCTCATCGGACAATCAAATGAACCTACTTCGCGATCCCCGATCTTCAGTGTGAGATGACTCTCTCCGTCATTTTCGCCGACCGCGTGAAAGACGATGATATATGAACCTGGGCCGACAGGCACTTTCGCTGACGCAGTGGCAGTCTTATGTTCATCGGGATTGATTGCCAGCCAACTCCCCTGATCCACATAAAAGTTGGAGTTCTCTATGTTGAAGTCGGTGGCGGCGAGTCGTACGGTTTCTTCTGGAAGAGGGACTGCCGGACCTAGCGGAGCATCTAAAGAGTCTTCTTCTTCGTAGTTACTGGAGAGCGTTTTCGGCGGGGGAGCTTTCCCGACACTTACGACTGGATCTGGGCCAAGGCCCTCGGGCCGGTAATTCCGATCCGATGCGAGAACAAATTTATCGAATTCCAATCCATCTTCTCGCATGGCAAACTGAATGCAGTGTTCACCTGCCGAAGGAACGTCCAAGTAGAGGGCAAATGGCACGCCGGCGTGCGCTTCCTCGGTGCGTTGTCGGCTTTCCCAAGCCCATTGACGTTTGATGGTCGTTTGCCAACACTGGCCTGATTCAGGCCATTGGCCATTGAGGCCGACATGAAGCCCGTTGTCTTCCGAACCTGTCGAATAGTGACGCACCCATACATAATAGCGACCGGGATTGTTAAAGTAGATCTTATAGCTCAGAACTCCCGCCTCGTTAGTTTCTGGAAAAAAATTCTCCCCATGCACCAGGATCTGGCTATGCGACCAGCGCGAGTCGGGCAAAGCTTCTACGTAAGACGCTCCGCTGGATCCAATTAGATGCGGAGTATCGAGGTCAGGCTTGATGTCGAAGATTTTATCTTCTTCAACGCGAAACCAAGCTCGAATGTCGTGCTTTTCCTGCGACAAAAAATGCTCAGCTTCTACCGTTGCTATTCCGTCCACTTCCTCAAAAACAAGATTTGGTTCAGCCATCGGCTTCGTCATCTCAATTGCGGCTGCCGTGCTGTCACTCGCTTTATATTTGACTCCTACTTTTGAGATATCCGTCACTTTTGATTCGATCGGTGCAGGTGCCGCTTCCTTATAGTTGTTGGAAATCAATTTCGGTGCAGGTGCCCTTCCGGCCTTTACCACGGGCTCTGGCCCACTACCTTCGGGCACGTAGTCGCGATTGGATGCTAGTACGAATTTGTCGAATTCGAAACCATCTTCGCGTACTGAAAAATGGATACGGTGTTCGCCTGCTTCCAAAATGTCAAGGTATAGCTTAAACCGTTCACCTACGTGCATTTCTTCAGTTCGTTGACGGCTTTCCCACGCCCAACCGTTTTTCTTGATGGTTTGCCAACGCATTCCTGATTCCGGCCATTCTCCGTCCAGGCCAACGTGAATACCATTGTCTTCGGAACCTGTCGAGAAGTGTCGAACCCAAACGTAGTAACGACCAGGGTTATTGAAGTAAACCTTGTAGGTTAGAATTCCCGCTTGTCCAGGATCAGAGAAGATATTATCCCCAATTACAATCTTGTCGTCATGCGTCGTACGAGAATCTGGGAGCGATTCAAGGTAAGACGCTCCGCTCGAACCCAAGAGATGAGGTCCATCGGGATCTGGTTTCAGGTCTGGCAATTGGTACTCCTCAACTCTATACCAAGCCCGGACCTCTTTCCTTTCTTGCGAAATGAAATGCTCAGCTTCGACCGCCAGAACACCATCGATTTCTTCGAAAACAAGGTCAGGAGCAGCCATCGGTTCAGTCGATGACTTGCCGAAGACTGAACATGTGCAGATCGCTAATGTCGCAAAGGATGTTAGAAGAATAATTCTCTTCATAGTTGCCTCAAGGTTTGCATCAAAAAGCTAAGGTTATCGGAGAAAATCGTCCTTTACCCACTAATCCGAGTCACAAGTAATGCCCATTCGGCCTGACTTCCTGGGGGAGTACCCAGAGATTGAACACTGCCACCATTGATTGTCTCAACTGAACCAGCCTGGAACTCACCATCCTCAATAGGGTCGTACCATTGCAGTTTGTAAGATCCTTTGGCACCGGTCAGATCGAGCTCCAGAGCGTCAGCGTGTTCCGAGTAGACGACATAGACTTCGCCCGGTTTCGTGTAACAATACCCATTGCTGATCATTTGGTTCTGAGTCGTCATTTCAGCCAAGTGTTTGTTAACATATGGGTGTTGGAAAATCGCTAAGCCATTGCGAACTTGATTCCAAATCGACTCCAGACGACGGAAGTCTTCGATCGTGACATCGGTGTAGTCGGGAATTTCATATCCCACGTAGATATTCAGGCCCTCGCCACCCGCCATCAGCACTTTCCAAAGACTGTTCCGTGCGAGGTGGTCTTGCCCCGGGAGAATCTCATTCGGCTCATCATTAGCCACGACCCATTTGTGACCTGCTTCGGCCGAACTCTTGACGTATTTCAACACCTCCTCGTGGTAGTCTTCGTTGATCTGGCCAAACATACATTGGAAACCAGGATTACCTAATTGAGGGTCGTAGACAGGATAACGCAATTCATGCTTTCCACTGCAATGGTGTCCAACTGGATGATCATAAACATCGATCTCCGTAAGGTAGTTTAGGATAGCGCGCATCTCAGTTGGCCTGATTCCGTGCGGCTCTTCGCCAACGCACCAACGCCAGCCCAGGTGGTAGGCAAAACGCGCGTTCAGTTCACGAAAATAAAGAATGCGTAGTGGTCCGAGCAGGTCTCCATCAAGCAATGTCGTATTCTCGTTTTCACTAAGGTACGCATCGTGGTTGATGCCCAGAGCATCCATGTGGGAGAATACGATATCCCATTGGTCAAGCTTGGATACATCATAGATGTCATATGTCACTGGGTCAGTCCAAGGCCAAACGTTTGCGGCATCGCCATTAACCGTAAGTATGATGTCGTATATCGTGTTACATCCCACTGAAGCTAGATAGTTGAGAGCACCGATGATCCCCTTGCCTTTGCCGTTCGACCAAGTCGGGTCGCCCTCTTTCCAATCACCCACGTGGGGTGCGTAGGCATGAAGGCCATCCTCACCCAGGCTCTTGTCATTCATCGAACCGCCTTGATCAAAGGTGCCGTCGAAATCCTCATAGCCCAGGAAATCCTCTGGACTTCCCGGCCCAGACTTCACGAAGTATTCACCTGATTCCGCAAACTGTAGGTAGTGCTCTCCGACGTACCGCAACATGCCCTTTGAATAGAATCCTGGAGCACCGGAATCTGCCTCCTCAATGGTAAACTGGCCTTTCCTCCCATGAAGCACTCCTTGATCGCCGTCCTGTGGCTCTCGGCTGAGTGCAATATCTCTTCCCTCGAGAAAGGATACCGTGTAACTCCATACGCCTAGTGCATCCGGAGTGAACTTGACGCGCCATTTGTTTCCCTCGCTTGCACTCGTATTTGCGGCGTTACCATCGGCCGCAAAGTAGCCCGGCACCGTAAGCGAACGAGAGCCATGCTTGAAAGTGACATCCATTCGATAGTCGCGAAATGTCGAAGGAGATTCTTTAACCTGCGGGCCATCAAACGTAATAGTGACGGGATACCACAGCGATTGTGGTCCTTCGATTTGTGCATCGCTTGCAGTCCCTTGCAAGCTCGTCGAAGCCAGCAGCAAGTAAGACATAGCTATAATGATTGAGTTTTTTAGGCCTTGGATCATGAGGAGTTGCCTAAGACGTGTGTGATGTATTTGACTGGTAGAACGTGGCAAAACTTCCAAAAAACCGAAACATGTATTCGTCCTGGCAATGACGACAGTCGACGGGTCGTGGGCCTTTCCCCGTTCAGTCGTTTTCCGGGCTATCATGCGATACCACTGACGAGAAACAAAGGTCACCGTTAACATGGCTCTGATTGAATTGGCCTCATCATGATCCAGTCGAAAAGTAAATTGCTCAATAAGATTTTCATCGATGCCAGTAATCGGTAACGGCACCATTTCTTTAACTCTCGATGATCCAAATCCGGATTCATTCGACGGGCTAATGCAATCAGTTTAGATACTGAAACTCAAATCTAATAGCTGTTTATTTTCGAATCCACATTAGGTAAACGTGAATGAATGAAATCTAGCTGCCGCTATATCCGTGTGAATCAATCGCGATATTTCTCGAACAACACAACAAACTCAGTATGAATTTTGGGATATATCTTACTGACATCGGTCGCTTCGCCTGGATCAGCCAGAATATCATAAAGTTCACATGGTGCGTCGTGTCCGTACTGCACTGCCTTCCATTTGCCTCGGCGAGCTGCTTGATAGACGTCACCGACAATGCCTGAGTTGGCGTCGCCGGCCTGCTTGCCAAACTCCCAGTAAAGGGTTCGTTCTGCCATTGTGACTGGTTGGTCTGACAATAAGCCTGCAATAGAATTGCCGTTTGTGAGGACGCGCGGTACGACGTTGAGGTCGACACCAGCAACTTCCGCTAGCGTCGGCAAAACGTCTGCAAACGTCCAAGGGGTGTGATCGACCCGCGCTGAGGTGATCATGGCGGGCCAACTGGCAATCATCGGAACGCGGATTCCTCCGTCGAATAGATCGCGTTTAATGCCGCGGAAGGGATGGGAGGCACGAAACAGCACCGGGTTGCTGCCACCTTCTTCGTGGGGACCGTTATCGGATGAGAAAAAGATTAGGGTGTTCTTCTCGATACCTAGTTCCCGCAGTGTTTCCAGAATTTGAGCAACATAATGATCCAAAGCACTTACCATTCCTGCAAAGGTCGCGTAGGGATCTTTCAACCGGTTTGGATAGTACCATGCATACTTATCGCTTGGTTCTCCCGTAGACATGCCAAGATACACCTCTTCTTCAAAAACTCCCTTATAAGGCTGCTTAAATTGGTCTGGCGCCGCCAGTTCGGCGTGCGGAGATGAAAACGCTAGCATGACAAAGAACGGATTAGCGCGCTTTGATCGAATGTATTTGATGGCTTCCTTGGTAAATGCTTGTTGAGCGTAAAGCCCATGCCTGCCGCTTTCGTTTTCTTGAATCCGAATCTTCGTGTTATCACGCCACAGGAAGTGCGGGTACTGGCGATGTCCTTCCAAGATTGAGTTCATCCCAAACCATGTGTCGAATCCCATCGATAAAGGATCTGTAACTCCCATTTGAGTGCCAATTGAGTATTTTCCAAACAAGGCCGTGTCGTACCCTGCATACTTTAATACCTGTGCCAGCGTGACATCGAGCTTTCCCAACTCCACAGTGTTCGAATTGTCACGTAAAAGCCGACTGT
Organism: Bythopirellula polymerisocia; assembly: GCF_007860015.1. Lineage (GTDB taxonomy): Bacteria > Planctomycetota > Planctomycetia > Pirellulales > Lacipirellulaceae > Bythopirellula > Bythopirellula polymerisocia. Next base: position 861,941 of record NZ_SJPS01000002.1, on the reverse strand, counting down.
CACGTCCCGTGAACAAGGAAACACGTGAAGGAGAACAAACTGTGTTTCCGGCATAAGCGTTCGTAAATCGAATCCCGGTGGAAGCCAAACGATCTAAGTTCGGCGTCTTAATTGGCGAGTCTCCGTTGCAGCCTAGTTGATTAAAACCAAGATCGTCGGCCAAAATAAATATAATATTTGGACGACTGCTTTCCTCCTTAGCTTGCGCGGTGCATACAATCACACTCAGAAACAGATAGCCTAGTATTCTCACGTAACGGGTGGACATTTATCACGCACTCCTATTTCTATTTCAAATGTCATTCTGTCCTGTCCACACTGCCTATATGCTTCGCGGTCTAGCGAGAAGCGATTGTAAAATTGGTCTGCCTTATTCTCTCTCTACTGCGTCGCCAGGCGAAACCGGTGCCGATGCTATGGGGCCAGCAGTCTCGTACGCACGCTCTACAATTTCCAACGTACGCAGGTAGTCTGACGCGTCCGTTTCAAATTCCCGGTCATTGCGCAGACAATCGACGAAGTGTGCCTGAGTGGAGTAAACGCAATCGCCAGCAAAACCGGCGTCGGAAAAGGAGTAGTGGTGAGGCTCCTCTTCGCTCCCGAGTTGCTGCAAAGTGATCCGGCCGTCTCCGTACAAACGGATAGTGCCGTCGTCGCAGTCCATCGTCAGCTCGCCAAATGTCAGACGGGGATTTGGATAATTCGGCTCGTTGTATCGATTGGCGTCGAGAATTCCTAAAGCGCCTGACTTGAATCTGCACGCGACGACGCCAGCATCTTCGCCCACGATCACTTGATTGAGTCGACATAGGTAGGCATGAACATCGACAATTTCCCCGGCGAGAAAGCGAAAGACATCAATCAGGTGAACGCCTGTCTCGTGCAGAAGTAGTCGGGGCATCTTTCGGAAATAAGGCTGGCGTTCAAGATAAGCGTCCTCATGCCAACCATCGCCCATACGCATCCGGAAAGCAATTTGATGCACTTGGCGGCCTACTACTCCTGCCTTCAAGAGCCGCTTTATCTCCCGGTACCATGGTTGAAAACGAAAGTTCTCATGCACCATGAGTCGCAAGCCTGCGTTGCGAGCCGTTTCAACAATCTCCACAGCCGTTGAAAAATCGGGTGCAAGAGGCTTCTGACAAATAGCTGCCGAAACATGGCCGGAGCAAGCTTGCACCAACGCTAGGTGCGACTCTGGAGGAGTGATAATATCGACGAAGTCTGGTTGGGTCTCTTCGAGGGCCTGGGCAAGATCGCTGAACGGCTGAGCGCTGTCCAGCTGAGCAAGAGCAGCAACTACACGCGAATTGTCCCGATCACACACGCCGACGATGCGTACATCCCGCAGACGGACCCAAGCGTCCAAATGAAAACTGGCGAAGTAGCCGGCCCCGACGCAGACTCCTGTAAGGGGTTTCATGACAACTTACTCAGCTGAAGGCTTAGAGCTACGACGTCGAGTATCGATCAGTAATAATCCGAGTAAAAAGAGGGTAGCCGCAGTCGGTTCTGGGACAGCAGTGGCCGCACTCAATGGATTGCCGTAATTCGACTGCCAAGCGAGGAGGTCCGCGGCATAGTCAGGACCGGGTGATCCCCCTCGCTGCCAGACGAGAAAGTCCCTGCCGTCGACATCTCCGTCGTTGTCAAAGTCGCCAGGTATGCTAGTAATTTCGCCGATGAGCTCCACTGCATCGATTCCTACCAACCGGACGGCCTTGAGCAGAAAAGTCTCTATCCTAAGCTCGAACTGGGGACTGTCTTGCAAGCTCGCTGGAATGTCGAAAGTGAAGTCCTGAAACTGGGTCGTCAAAATGGCTCCATTAGGCCCCACGAGGTTGGGGTTCAGTTGAGTGAACTCTGCGATGGTCTCATAGGGGTTATCACCATCCCGTCCGAGAATCCGTATATAGTCATTCTCAAATTCATCAAAATTCTCCGTGGCTGCAAGCTGAATCTTCAGTTGAGGATTCTCAACATTTGATAGATCAAATGCTGAAAGAGGCTCATAAGCCCGCGGATCACCGCTATTTGGTGCGACTGGGTCAAAAGAGCGGCCGGAACGGAGATAACCCTCCCCCTCATACCCGGTCAAGTCAAGTGGAACCCCAAACTCTACGCCAGGCCGCCTTGCGACGACGTGGGCTCCCGAGGCGATTGTCCCGTTGGTGATATCGCCAAGGCGTTTGCGATCAGCGCTAGGGTCGATCACCTCGACTAGGCCTTGTGGCAGGCCTGCCGCAAGCGGGTGCAAATCATCAACAATTTCGATCATCGTTTGCCCGTTGGCATTTTCTCCGCGAATATCAGCAAGTCCCAAATCGGCGGAATTGTGAAATAGTGCCGTCAAGACTGGAATGTCAAGTGTCTTGTAAGCTGCGTCAAACGACGCGGGGGAGACTCTCGATGATGCCAGAATCACTAGATCGGTAGAGCCGGAAGCTGGCGCCGCAGCGGCGTGCGTTTGCACTGTCACGTTGTGGCCGGCGGCAGATAAGCGGTTGAAGAAAGCTTCGTCAAAAGATCGTAGAAAGAATCCTGAGAAGTAGCCTTCCACAACGAATGTGATGTCCAGTGGATCCGTACTATCGGCGGCCCATTCAATCGCAGCGTACGTAAGATTCCATCCATTAGCAGTCAAGTAAGTACCCGATGGATCGTTCGGCACGATGTCCCCCGTTTGGCTCTCAATAAAGTAAGTGGCCCGACGAGCCGGCGCACCCGTACCGTCAAATAACAGGTCGCCCGTTTCCCATGCCGCGATTATAGGTTTTCCATCTACGGAGCCCGGGACCGTCGTGAATAATCGATTCAGATCGGCAAAATACCGGCCCTCCAGGTTGTAACGTGTACCGTCGCCATCGTCATTGAAATCTTCAAGGAATATCGTCGTCGGCTGCGCCCAGACAGAACTCGCGAAAGTCACAATCAGCATGCTCAATAACCCGACGACTACAATAACACGTTGCGACCGTCTGTGATTGAATGGAAATAACATGGTCTTCCTCATATGAAACTTGTGATTTATTCAAATGATAGGACAGGCGACGGCTCCTAGCGGAAGCCGCCGCCCGTCGCTGCCCCAACAATTACAGTTGTCGGACTCGCGCCCACGCCTATCTCTGGCCTGGAACTTCCTTGCGTCGAACACGCCGAACCGCGCCGACACCGGCTACGGCAAAGAAGCTCATCACAATCGTCGTCGGTTCAGGAATCTGCGAAATTGTCAAGCTATCGATGCCGACACTAAATCGGGCTTCGGGTATGAGTTTCGTTTCAATCTTCAACATGAAGTCGGAGCTGTCCCCTAAAGCAGTGGGAATGTCGAACGAGAGGGTTTGGAATTCATTGGTTAAAACTGTTCCATCCAATGCTTCCAAGTTTCCATCGAGGTTCGAGTTCAACTCTCCAATCAATTGATAGGGATTACCTCCAGATTTACCAAAGATCTGAATGAAGTCATCCACGAAGCTGTCGTTAGGACCTCGGGTCGCCGACAACGATAGGCTCAACCGCGGCTGAGTAACACCAGTGAGATCGATCTCCATCGACTCAAAAATGCGGGGTTCATTCTGGTTGGGGACTGCTCCATTCGAACGTCCGACGCGCAAGTATCCCGCTCCTTCGAAACCGATAAGATCGCTGGGAGCTTCGATCATCTGGTCGAAAGTTTTGGCCACCACGTGGGCGCCCGCTGCGATTTCACCGCGCGTGACGATCGTTAGTCGCTGCCGGTCCGTAACGTCTTCAATGACCTGCAGCGGTCCGTTGGGAAAGCCAGCGGCCAAAGGGTGCGATCCATCAACAATATCCAAGCTCGTCGTGCCGTTGGTGTTGTCGCCACGATCATCTCCTAGATTCAGGGCAACCGCCTCGTGAAACAAACCGGTTACGATGGGAACCGCGAGGCTGCCGAAGCCCGGGTCAAACGTGGTTGGAGGGGCGTTGCTCGAATTCAGAAAAATCAGATCGAAGCTGCCGGCCGTAGATGAGTCCAGGTCCTCATGCCGCACCTTAGTGACCGTATGCCCCACACTAGTTAGGCGTGCCTCCAGCTCCAAATCGAAAGCCGTGGGAAAAAGCTCGTCAACTCCATAGAGGATATTCAAGTTTCCGGTTGAGTTGGCAGCCCACTGCACGGCGGCAGTCGTGAGATCCCATCCCGCGTCCGTAAGAAAGTTGCCGGAGCCTCCCAAACCGGGCGTGATATCGCCAGTCTGATGTTCGGCGAAGTAAGTTGCTCGCCGTGCGGGAGCGCCCGTACCGTCGGATAGCAAATCGCCTGTATCCCAGCCAGCGATGATGGGGACTCCCGGCACCTCAAACGGAACGGTGGTGAACAGCAGACCTGGAAAGCGGATAAAGTACCTACCGTCGAGGTTGTAGCGGACGCCGTCGCCGTCGTCGTCAAAACCTTCGAAGTAGGTTGGCTGGGCCATTAAGGTCGAAAAAAGACATAGCACCAGTAAAACCGGCAATACGCAGGCCGACGGCACTTTTCTTAAACAACACGCGACAAGAGACTTTACTTTCATGTTCATGAGACTTTCCCTCCAAAGATGAGCATCGAGCAGGATTAAAGTCGGCAATTAGTGCTCAATTAATGCCGCACACATTACATGTTTCCATTGAATCTATTAGTCTTTAAGTTAAGGCATTTCATTTATACTGGTCAATCGCCGTAGGCGAGAGACATCGTTTGCGACTCATGGGGTTTCTACTTCAACTAAAAACTCGTTGGAAGTTTTCTCTACGGTGTAAGTTAGTCCGGATTCCTCCGGATAGGTGAATCGCTTGTCAATGATAGGCGGTAGTCTGGCGTCATCTCTTTCGGAGCGCGCCGGCGGGAGAACGGCGACGCGATACGTCCCTGGCTGAGCGCCGTCGCCGGGTTCTCTTGTGCCCAGCTCAAACTGACCGTTTTCGCCGATATCCCCGGACACACCAAGTAACATGCCTGCCCCTTGCAACTGGAAGACAATCCCGCCCCCAGGAAAAGGTTTACCGTCCTTGTACACGACCCGACCCGTTACTGGATATAGTTCCAAGTCCGAGCCACATCCTGATGCAATGACGCAGCTCACAATCAGGAGAATTCGAGTTGCAGTTGAAGTGTGAGTGATGTTCATATTAATTCGAGATTTCGCCTCCATTACTCGAACCCTTTAATCCAAGTTGACAACCTGTTCATCGTCGATTTCTGAAAGCCAGCGAAGCGCCCGGCCATCTGTGTCTACAGACACAACTGCGACGTGGCCGTCGACAAACACGAACTGAGCTACACCGGGATGAGCGCTCCCGTACTGAACCGCAAATCGCTCGTTGAGCGACTTGGCGAGTAGAACAGTCTCATTGGCAACGCGAGTGGTCGTCTCAGAGTCCTTGCTGTCATAGATCGACCGGTCCCAGAAAGCGCGGCCATCCCAGCCTTCCGTTACATGCTTCTCTCCAAATAGGAACGTGACACTCGTTCCGTCAACGATATTCGAAAAAGTCTTCTTAGTTTGTGGATCGGTGACATTTTTATGAGGAAGGAAGGGCCCGTTGTTATTCGTTCGATGCGAACTGATTTGCTCATTAGGGCTGACGCGGCCCTGGTTAGAACCGCCGTTGGCTGCATAGTCACCGCAAGCACCCGTTTCGGAACTTACCACACCACCCGGGAACTCTTCTCCCGTAGCTAAAGTGGGAGGTCTGCGGGAGGGGCAAGAGTATACATCTACGTGCATCTCTCGCAGCTCAACCGGAGCCGCGGCAAAGTTCAGCCCCGTCGAAGCCCCCGGCTGAACGGCATCCCAACGTGCATAAGCCGGCTGCTGTTCCAAATAGGGAAGGATTTCGACCGCCCAGGTGATTCCAGTATTATAGTTGGTGGTGCGTAGATGCGGGAAGTTGTTCCGAGCATCAACGAAAGAATGAACCGCTAGGCCCAATTGTTTTAGATTATTTGTACAACTCATCCGCCGGGCTGCTTCGCGGGCCGCTTGAACCGCAGGAAGCAATAGAGCAACGAGGACACCAATTATTGCAATAACGACGAGAAGCTCAACGAGAGTAAAGCCAATCTTACTGGGACGTCTTACATTCACAATCGACCTCCTTTTTCTAGATCGCCCCGTCGAAGAATGAGGGGCCTATGTCTAAGCAGTGTGAAATTGAATTGGTTAAATAGCGAAAAGACTAACGTTGTTTGCAATAAACTAATGTCTGATAAATAGTTCACAACGAACAATAGATTTCCTTACTCAGTTTTAACTCTACTAACGGTAACGTGTGTGTACAAGAGAAAAGCTATTAGAAAGCACTTAAGCTGAATTAGGAAATTCCTAAGTGTCGTGGCTGCCATGGATGTATTAAGGGTCCTCCGTTTGACTCACTTGAGTAGCTGCAGCGTCCCGCCAGAAACTGATCCCGCCAGCGGATAATGGTCGCTCGATCCACTCCGATGCGACGAGCGATTAACTCGGCCGACTCCTCACCACGCAGCAAACTCAAGACCGCCTCACGGCATTCACTCGACGACAACTTACGGGGTCTGCCCATCTCTAAACTCCTTTATCAAATTGAGGTACTAATCTCAAGCTAACAAAAAAGTGTCGTAAAACAAATTCCCAGGAACCTAGAGCTATACATTTACAAGTCCATAATGATTCGTTCGCGGGAATGCAAGTGTATTGTTGCCGAGACACTGAGCCTCGCTGCCGATTAAATGATCGACGCCTTGTCTTCCGTGTTCCTTCAATAAAAGGGCGGATCGAATTTTGCGTGCCGTACTCAAGTATCCCAGTACCAATGTTCGATTTTAGTAGGCTAAAACGGCTGGAAAATGGAGTGAGTGTGTGATTCTTGCCGGATCTAATCACGCTGGAGAAGTTGGATCACTAGTGATACTCAGCCAAAGGGTCACAGCGTATAGCTCGGAGTAAGGGTTGCCTAAAAAGGACAGCAAGACCACGCGCTACTTGTCCATCCCCGCATTTATTACTTTCATCAAACCTCGAATGGTGTTTGTCAATTGCCGCCCTTTTTTTGTTACGAAGACGACGTGTGCGTGCCCAAGTGATTCCGCCAGAGAATGCGTTTTTAGGCCGTGGGTCAACGGGCTATTCGCTAATCCAGCCATAACGCCGACGCCAGCGCCAGCTCGAACACAGGCAACAGTTATTGCGCTATTAGTGGTCTCGATCGCAATGTTTCGCCGATCGAGTAGCTCTTCCCGGTGCAAGCTTTGATCAAGCACCATTCGCGATTGGGTTCCATGACTGCCCACCACCAGGGGATATCGGACTAGATCTTTCAGGCTGATCTGGGCTTTCTTTGCCAATGGATGCCGGGCGGGGAAGACTGCCAGGTACTTGAGGTCGTAGGCTCGTTGGATGACAACGGGATCAGCGTCGATAGAAGGGCCTGGCTCCAGCGTCAGGCCGAGATCAGCCTGATCTGCAACAATGAGGCTCCGTGCGGTCTTGTCGTCTCCGTGCTGAAGGCGCAGCTCAACATGCGGATTGCCTTTCTGATAATCGATAAGAATTGGCGCCAGTTCCTCGAGCATCATACGCATTCCCGTGACGATATTTAACACCGTTCGGGTGGGCCCTGTAAGTTCACGCGCTCGTTCGAAGGATGAATCTAACGTCGCCAGCACCGGCACGAAAGTTTTGTACAACAAATCCGCGGCATGCGTCGGTTGGATGTTACGGCCCTTACGGTCGAAGAGCTTCTCACCATATTTCTTTTCGAGCTTCCTGACCTGCTCCCAGAGAGTCGGAGGGGCATAGCCCGACTGCCTCGCCGCGGCAGCGAAGCTTCCCAATTCGTAGACTTGACAGAACCAACGAAGCTGTTGAACTGTCAAATCGTTTGATTTGAGGTAGCTATCGTTCATGTTTACCTAATTTAGATTCGAAAAGGAACGACTATATAGTTTCCAACTTCACAACTATGATTATGGTAGTAGCTTATCTGGAGCAACACAATCTGGAGCACCAGGGGAGTTCACTAAACCTCTCCGTGGCCTTTCGCCGCAGGTATGGTTTGATTCGCCCACATCACCGGTTTTCCGGCTATTTTACACTGAATGATCGGCTTAGTCGTGACATCTTCGCTCGCGAATGACAAAACTCGCACCGCAAAGAGTTCTGCGCTCCATAACAGTAGTATAGATGCGTCGCCGCATCTCCGTCGGCGATATCTCTTCGTGATACTGACATTCTTGCTCTCAGTCCTTCTGTATGTGGACCGTATTTGCATTTCGGCAGCGAAAAACGAAATCTCCGCAGACTTGCACCTGGACGATCGCCAGATGGGTTGGGCAATGTCATTGTTTGCTCTGGGCTATGCACTATTTCAAACTCCAGGCGGTCGATTGGCAGATGTCTTTGGGGCACGCAAGGCTCTTTCGCTAATCGTCCTCGCTTGGTCGGCTTTCACCGGCCTTACTGGGTTGGTTAAAGGATATCTATCTCTATTGGTGGTGCGGTTCTTGTTCGGGGCAAGCGAAGCCGGAGCATTTCCCAGTATTGCCCGCGCGACCTACGGCTGGACGCCAATGGGAGAACGCGGCTTGGTGCAGGGAGTCGTCTTTTCTGGGTCGCGCATCGGCGGGGCCGCTTCGCTTGCGCTGCTACCGATCCTGATCGACTCCCTTGGCTGGCGCGGAGCTTTCCTGCTGTTGACAGGGGTTGGCGTCGTGTGGGCGATCGTATGGTTCTGGTGGTTTCGCGATGATCCACGTGACCATCAAGGGATTTCTTCCGAGGAGTTAGACTACGTTCTGGCGAACCGTCAGCAGAAAACATGCGGCGAAAAGACCTCGGCAGAATCGAAGTCGCTTCGGCTGAAAACGATCTTGTCATCGCGCAATGTTCAGTTGCTGGCTTTTCAGTACTTCTGTTCGAACTTTACATTTTTCTTCTGCCTAACTTGGCTATTCCCGCACTTGCAGAAGACATATCAGCTGTCGGGAGTCGAAGCCGGATTTTATGCCGCTGCGCCCCTTGTCGCAGGCGCGTGCGGTAATTGGACTTCCGGTTTCTGGGTGGATCGTCTTTACCGTCGCGGTCTTTGGCGCTGGTCCCGCCGTATCCCGGCTGGTCTCGGCTTCGTCCTGGGTGCAACGGGCTTGCTCGGGCATCTCGCCAGCAGCGATCCTATAGCCGCAATTAGCTGGTTCTGCTTGGCTGTTTTCGGCGCCGATATGACGCTTTCGCCGTCGTGGTCTACCTGTATCGATATTGCGAAGTCCAATGCCGGCACTGTCTCGGGGCTAATGAACATGGCAGGCAATATCGGCTCATTCGTGACCGCGTTGGCCTTTCCTTATCTCGCCGCATGGGTCGGCAGCAATGGGCCATTTTTCCTTATCGCCGCACTACTCAACGCGTCAGGGGCGGCGGCGTGGCTTCTAATCGACCCCCAACGTGAACTCGCCAAAGTATGATGAAACTCGCAAACCTAATCGAGGGACGCCTTCGACCGGAATTCTCTTACATGAACCGGATCGTGGATCTTTCCCTACCAATAGATGAGACCATGCCGGGGGTCGAGGTATTGCCGGCAAGGCACCGTTGTGCAGACGGGTGGAATGCAACGTCGCTGACGCTCTATTCGCACTCCGGCACCCATATGGACGCTCCGCGGCACTTTTTCGACGAAGGAGCAGGCATCGACGCTCTCTCGTTGGATAACCTTATGGGGCCAGCGCGCGTTGTCGATTTGATCCCCGTCGAGCCACGACAGCTCCTGAATATTGGCGACATATCGTCGCGGATCGGTGAACCGGCGCCGCGGACGAGACTGTTGCTACGCACGGATTGGCATCATCGCTATGGCAGTGCCGAATACCGCGATGCACTGCCCCGCATCTCTCGTGACCTTGCGACATGGCTGGTCGAGAAGAAGGTTGCCCTTCTCGGTGTAGAACCTCCTTCAGTAGCAGATGTCCATAACTTAGATGAACTCACGGAAGTCCACGAAATCCTGCTTGGCGGCGGTGTGGTTATTGTCGAAGGTCTTGCCAATCTCGACCAGCTAATACAAGCCGAAGTTTTCTTTGTCGCCCTCCCACTACGTATTCGCAATGGTGATGGATGTCCCGTACGCGCAATTGCAATTGAAGCATCAGAAGCAACATATGGTCCTTAGTATTGGTTCGATCGCTGACGATTATACAGGTGCCGCTGATCTGGCGAGCATGTTTGTGCAGGCTGGCCTGCGCACTGTCCAATGGTTCGGTCCCCTGCCCAAAGATCAGTCTTTTAACACCTACGATGCGGCAGTGATTGCCTTGAAGACTAGGTCGGCACCGGCACATGTTGCTGTAGAGCAGTCCAACGAAGCCTTAAACTCACTTCAACATCTGGGTGCAAAGAAAATATTTTTCAAGTACTGCTCTACTTTTGATTCTACGGAGGACGGAAATATCGGCCCGGTGGCGGCTTCTCTCTTGGATCGGCTCCAGGCACGCCAAACGATCATCTGTCCCGCTTTTCCAGGCAATGGCAGGACTGTTTACCTGGGGCATCTCTTTGTTAACGGATGCCTTCTCAACGAATCAGGCATGCAGAACCACCCACTAAATCCGATGACTGATGCCAATCTGCTTCGAATCTTGCAACGTCAGACATCGAAGAAAGTGGGCCTTATCAACTATGAAGTCGTCCAACAAGGTTGGGACGCAATTTTGCAGCGACTTGCCGTATTGCAGAAAGAAAATGTTCAATTAGTTATCTGCGATACGCTCTGTGACGACCATCTAGCAGCATTGGCAAGAGCTGTAAGAAACTCGCACCTCGCTACGGGGGGCTCAGCGATCGGCTACTGGTTGGCACGTGATATTGCAGAACAAAATGGTACCTCTCTCCCATGGAAACGCAAGTCAGATCCTACTGGGGGAGCGGTCGTTTTGTCTGGCAGCTGTTCGCCAGCTACCCAGCGGCAGGTTGCGTGTTTCAGGCAGAGTCGACCGTCTATGGCACTAGATGTACCAGGAATAATTCGTGGCGACGCTTGCGTAGAGAAATGCATAGACTGGGCAGCCAACTATCTGGGCGAAAGCCCAGTGCTGATTTATTCCTCCCCCACTCCAAGCGAGCTGGCGGCGATACATCGCCAATTCGGTCGGCGTCTCGCAGCCCAGGCGGTTGAGAGTGCCTTGGCAAAAATCGCACAGGGATTGGTGGCCGGCGGGGTGACAACGTTGGTAGTTGCCGGAGGTGAAACTTCCGGTGCCGTAATCGACGCGCTGCAGATTCCTGGCCTGAGCGTCGGACCTTCTATCGAAACGGGCGTCCCGCTAACAGAGTCTCTGGGAACTCCACCACTCACACTAGTGCTCAAGAGTGGCAATTTCGGCGGCGACAACTTTTTCGCAAAAGCTCTGGAGGCGGCAAAATGAATGAACAAGCAATTCGAAAGCAATTCGTCTTTTTTGGAAAGTCGCTCCACCAGCGCGGCTATGCATGCGGTTCGAGTGGAAACATCAGCGTCCGAATCGACCAGGACTTTCTGGTATCGCCCACCAATAGCTGTCTCGGGCAGTTGGAGCCAGAAGCCATCTCCAAGATCAACGCGGACGGCGAGTTGCTCGATGGTGCGCCGCCGACGAAGGAGGCTCGTCTTCATCTCGCATACTACGCTGCACGCCCCCAAGAGCAAGCGATCGTTCATTTACATTCGACCTATGCGGTGGCTATTTCATGCTTAGCAAATCTCGACTCTGAGAACGTCATTCCGCCGCTGACTGCCTATTTTGTCATGCGGATAGGCAAGCTCCCCCTGGTCCCGTTTTTCCCCCCAGGAGACGCAGGGTTGGCCGAAGCAGTGGGTGTCGTAGCCGGAAAATCGCACGCGATACTGCTGGCCAATCATGGCCCTGTGGTAGGAGGACGCGACTTGGAGTCGGCCGTTTATGCAGCAGAAGAACTTGAGGAAACCGCCAAGCTCTATCTGCTACTACGTGGTGCTACAGTCTCGCCATTGTCGCTGGACCAGTGCAGTACGCTAGACGGACATCGGCGAGCGTCGGCCCCTATCACGTTGTGAGTTCACCAAACCTATGTATATCGTAACAGTAGAATTTCGCGTAAAGCCCCAGCACGTTGACGCGTTTGTGTCAGCCGTCCTCAAACAAGCAGCGGCTTCCCGAATGGAAGAGGGTTGCCGGGAATTCGTAGTAATGCAACACACTGCCGAAAAGCAGTGGGTGCATTTGTATGAGGTCTACGACAATCGGCAGTGCTTTGAAGAGCATTGCTCAATGCCTCACTTCCTCAGTTTTTCGGACTTAGTGGCTTCGTGGATTGTCGAGAAGAGAGTTAATTGTTTTAAGAATCTGGAGGAGTATTGATGAAATTAAAACCGGATGCCATCGATTTAGGACACAACGGTTCTCCCGTTTCTGCCCCAGATCAACGTAGATCTCCCCCGACGACCTATAGAATCGCAGTCTTGCCGGGTGACGGGATCGGACCCGAAATCACGGACGTAGCGATGCAGGTGCTCGAGCACGTAACCACTGTGGTTGACGGTTTGCGTTTTGACTTGATGCTTCGCTCAGCCGGGGCGTCTCATTATCGGAAGAACGGAGTGGCTCTGCCAGACGGAGTCCTGGCGGACTGCCTCGCGGCGGATGCCGTGTTACTTTCCGCCATCGGCCTGCCAGATGTTCGCCGTAAAGATGGCACGGAAGTTCAGCCCGAGATGATGGTTGGCCTGCGCCGAGCGCTCAATTTGTATGCCGCTGCACGCCCTGTCCGACTCTATCCTGGGGTTGAATCAGAAGTCCGAAATACGGTACACGGCATCGATATGGTCATCGTCCGTGAGAACTTGGAGGGTCTGTTCGCTTCGTTCGACGGGGGCACGCAGGTGGACGGTGAGGTCGCGACAGACACCATTGTGATCACCCGCGCGGGCACGCGACGAGTCGTGGATTTCGCCTTTCGGCTAGCGCAAAAGAGGTTGGGAAGACCAACTGACCGACGTAGAGTCGTAACGTGTGTCGATAAAGCCAACGTCTTTCGCAGTTTCGCATTCTTTCGCAAAGTCTTCACCGACGTTGCCGCCGAATATGAAGACGTCGAAGCAGAAACTATGTATGTCGATGCGGCCTGTCTGCATCTTATCCAGAATCCAGGAGCTTTTGATGTATTAGTGATGGAGAACCAGTTCGGGGATATTCTTTCGGATCTGGGCGCGGCATTGGTTGGCGGTTTAGGGCTCGGGCCTTCGGCAGAGATCGGCGATAACCATGCGCTCTTTCAGCCCGCGCACGGCTCTGCACCGCCGTTAGCGGGTAGAAACATTGCCAATCCGATGGCTTTGATCCTCTCAGCGGCGATGATGCTAGACTGGCTTGGGGATCGTTACGGAGATCGCAGTGCCCTCAAAGCCGCTACTCTCGTCGAAAATGGCGTGGCCAAGGTCCTCGCCGAAGGCGACGTGCTGACGCCAGACCTAGGCGGCCGGGCAACCACAAAAGAGGTGGGCCAGGAGATTATCAACTGTATTTGTTGACCGACGGCTTCAGCGCTTGGGCCTCTCGAATCAGATCGGATAGCGATGCGACCAGAGCACAAAGTTAGGAACCTCGCCGGGCAACACCAACAAGTCCATGCAAGGTGGGATCACTGTGGTATCTACAACTGATCGACTGCTACCAACGGTGGCCATCTTCGTTGCCGTTTGCGCCGGCGTCCCCGCCAGCAGCAAGGAATTCTTGATCGTAGGCGTCGACTCCAAAGTCGAGTTCAAGAGAGAGGGGATCCAAAAAGTCAAGCCGGGCAGGGACTTGGTCATGATTTACGAAATTGGCGCAGACCCAGAGGAGCCCAAGTTGGTAGCAGAGTTGCCGCTGGCAAACTCCGTGTTCGGTCCGCCGACCAACCTGGCAATCACGCCTGATGCAACCCTGGCACTCGTGGCGAATTCGGTCCAGTGGGAACACCAGGGCGGAACCTGGCAGGCAGTTCCCGGAACACAGATTCACGTGATCGACCTCACGTTGCCGACGCCCAAGCGGATCGGCTCCGTAGAGTCGGATCCTCAGCCGTCCGGGATAGCAATCAGCGGTAATGGGAAGTGGGCGGCCATCGCAAACCGCGCAGGAAAGTCCGTAACGCTATACTCCATCGAGGCGAAAAAAATAGAATTGGAAGATTCGGTCCAAGTGGACGGAGAGGCCGCCTCAGTGGCATTCTCGCCCGACGGGAGGACCATTCTCGCCACGAAGTTTGCTCAGCACTCTGTGGCAGTCATCCAAAACGACGAGGGCCAGTTGAGTTATGACGCCACGCTCGATCTTCCCGTTGGCCGCTGGCCTTACAATGTGCAAGTAGCCAACCATCGCGTCGCGCTGGTGGCGAACAACGGAAACGCTGGCCTCCCGGATGGTCACGCTGACACGGTGAGCGTGATAGATATTTCCCATGATCCGCCCAGGGTCGTGAAGCACATCACCGTTGGAGACGGCCCCGAAGGGCTTGCGGTCAGCCCCGATGGCACACTAGCCGTGGTGGTGCTGCTTCAGGGGAGCGCGCCACCATTTGAGAGGTCCTGGTTCTATAACGAGGGGGGATCAGCGACACTGCTTTCGATCAACGGCAAGAACGTTTTCCGCGCGGGCACAGTCGCCACTGGGCGTTTCGCTGAAGGTGTGGGATTTAACAAGAATGGAACCCACTGCTACGTTGCTGACCTCTTGGATAATCGGATCTCGATTTTCCGTGTTGAAAGAGGCGGACTAGCAGCAACAGGCAAGTCGGTGCCACTGCTCGGCCACGCTGCTTCGCTGCGAACGCAAGCACCGTGAGTAAGCCAGTGTAGTTTTGGAAATTAACGACCGAGAGGGATTGAGGGCATGGTGTGTAACCCTGCAAATGTATCTTGGTGCCCTACTTTGGATCAGAGGTCATTTTCCAAATCACGCCACACGGGTTGTTGTGGGGTCGAGAAGTGCAGCTTTGCGTCCGTTGGGACCATCGTCAGACGGACCGGGGCGTGCCGCCACCCCGGTCGGGAGAGCGGAAAGCGTTTCTTTCACGTCATCTCCCAAGAAACAAAGGTGATGGAGGCCTTCACCACCCTCCTGAAGATGCTCTTGTAGAGGATGATCCTCGGTAAGAGGCTGCACCAATTGCAGCTGAATATTGCCCATATTTAAATGAGTCAACCGAACTCCCCCACTACCGATTACCTAATCCGCTACTACTCCCTTTAAACCTTTGACGCAGGTGACTAACAGCCGCATGAACGAATTGAAGGAATAGAATTGTGAAAATTATTCTCATTGGCTTGCAGATCATTTTTTTTGCCATGGAAACGTCTGCCTGGAGCCACGCCGCGGTACAGGATGAGATTCTTTCATTACGGAAAGTTAATTTTAATTCCGGCTGGAGATTTCAGCGCGGAGAGCATCCGGAAGCGTCCGACGTACTGTTCGATGATTCTCAGTGGGAAGCTGTGAGGATACCTCACGACTGGAGCATTGAGGGACCCATCGAAGAAAATAATCCCTCTGGCAGTCAGGGGGGCTACTACCCGTGTGGCATAGGTTACTACCGAAAAACGTTTGCTTTTGATCCGGCATGGAAAGACCGGCTAGTACAGATCAAGTTCGATGGTGTCATGAGCAACAGTGAAGTGTGGATCAATGGCCGGCTGCTGGGAAAACGGCCGAACGGGTACGTCGGCTTTACCTACGATTTGACTCTTCACTTGCAGGACGGCGAAAACGTCATCTCAGTGCGTGCTGATAATGCGGCACAACCGAGCAGTCGTTGGTATACTGGCTGTGGGATTTATCGCAATGTATGGCTAAACGTTTGCAACAAGGTATCCGTCGCCCAGCATGGCACTTACGTGATCGCCAATAACGTGACTGCAGATTCCGCAGCAGTTCAGATCGAGACCTCGATCCGAAATAGCGCGGCCAAGACCACACAGGTTGTGATTGTTTCTGAGGTCTACGATCCGAACGGGAAGAAAATCGCGGAACAGTCGCAAAGCGCGTCGATTGCCACGGACAAAGTAGCAACCGTTCGGCAAAACTTCGACGTTCCGAAACCGGATCTATGGTCGATCGAATCACCGCACCAGTACTTGTTGCTCACGAAGCTGATGTCTGAGAATCAGATGATCGATGCCTATGAAACTCCGTTCGGAATCAGGGATATCCGATTCGAAGTCGAGACCGGTTTCTGGCTAAATGGGAAGAATATCAAAGTTAAAGGAGTCAATAATCACCACGACGGCGGTCCTGTCGGTGCAGCTGTTCCGGACGACGTGCTGCACCGCAGATTGGTCTTGCTTAAGGAAATGGGCTGCAATGCCATTCGTACGGCGCACAATCCTGCCGCTCCCGAGTTTTACGACATGTGTGACCGAATGGGATTCTTGGTGATGGATGAAATTTTCGACGAATGGATCGCGTCCTGGCCGTGGGTCAAGAAGCTGAAGGATGAAGGGAAGGTTAAATATGGATATCACCGCTACTTTGAGAAATGGTGGAAACAGGACTTAGAAGACGTGATCCTCCGTGATCGGAATCATCCCAGTATCTTCCTGTGGAGTGTTGGAAACGAGATTCCGGATCAGTGTTACCCCGAAGGCCCAAAGCGACTCTTGCCGATCATGGCGGCGGTTCGCGCTCTAGATACGACGCGTCCGATCACCTGCGGCTGCTGCTTTATTCACCTCGCCAACGCAACCGGATTCGCTTCCATGCTGGATATGACCGGATACAATGGGGGCGGCGGATCGATATTTTACGAAAAAGACAAGGCAACGTATCCGAACCGTAAATTCATCGCCACCGAAGTGCCGCACTCCTTTCAAACGCGAGGAGTCTATAAAACCAAAACGGAGATGCGAGCACCTCAAGAAGGTATTCCGGTCGCTGACCTGACCGAATCAGAGGTATTTCCAAACGTCTCACATTTTTATTCTTCTTCGTATGATAACTCTAGCGTGCGGATCAGCGCCCGAGATTCGTGGCGTCGAACCGCCAGCCTTCCTTACGTTGCCGGTGAGTTTCGTTGGACTGGTTTTGATTATTTGGGCGAAGCCATCAGAGGTTGGCCCTCGCGGTTCTGGAACTTCGGCATCATCGACCTCTGTGGCTTCCCAAAAGACCACTACTACTTTTACCAGAGTCAATGGACCGAAACACCAATAGTGCACATTCTTCCGCATTGGACTTGGCCTGGGAAAGATGGAAAAGTCATCCCAGTCTGGACCTACTCTAACGCCGAAGAGGTGGAGCTCTTCTTGAACGATAAATCGCTCGGAGCGAAGCTAAACGAAGATGAAATGAATTTGTCCTGGGATGTGCCTTATGCGCCTGGCACGCTAAAAGCTGTCGCGCGCACGGACGGAACCGTGATAGCGGAAAGCATCGTCAAAACCGCATCGAAGCCCGCGCGAATACAGATGATTGCCGACAAGAAAACGGTGGCAGCCGACGGAGTCAGTTGTGTGCATTTGGAATGTAATGTATTGGATCAAGAAGGAAACTTCGTGCCGAACGCGAATAACCTCATCACTTTCAAAATATCAGGCCCGGCCGATAACATCGGTGTTGATAACGGAGATCCGTTGGATATGGTCTCAACGAAAATCAATCAACGAAGAGCCTTTAACGGGAAATGTCTGCTGATTCTCCAGAGTCGCAAGCAAGAAGGTTTGGCTACCGTCGAGGCGATCTCCAATGGACTTGCATCCGAAAAAGTCGAAATCACAACTACAAATCAATAAGCCTGCGTAAATACAGTGTTGATGGTGGTGCTGAACTATAGAGCAGTATGGTGAGAGTGAGTTGATTGTAGGAGCTAATTGTCGGTTGCATCAGTTGAGCCAAGCTAAGCTTGGAATGGGGAATGAAATCTAATTTGCAAATCTGAAACCTTTTATCGGAGCCTTGCGGGTGAGAATCCTGTCCAATAGAGTTTGACCAGCAACTGGAAGCGAGTCTTGCGTGGGGTCTGTGTAACCGGCACTGCGAACCGACCATGGAAAAAGGCGAGGGTGGCGACGGTGCTTGGGGCGAACTGCTTAAAAACCCATCTCCGCTCGTCGCCATGAAGTAGCCCTGACCTTCCCTCAAGTGTAGTACCAGCCTAAGTGAGAGAGTCGGGGTTAGTGCAGCAGGCTTGCTTCCATTGCTTGACAATCAAGACAGTCGCTCACTCCAGCAAACCAGCTGTCGGCGAATTCCGCACCTTACTTCTGTAAGCGTTATGACTTATCCGAACGCACGGTCCAGAAGGTCTAGAGCAAGCGATAATTCATCGTAATCCGCTGCTTCTTCAACCACTGCTTTCAGCATTTCAGAACAAATTGCGGCGCTGTTTGTAAGAGACAACCTGTTGGCATCATAGACTCTGTCGAATGCCGCTTCGCCTACCATTGGTTCGGTGGCGAAGCTAGCTTCCTCTTTCGGTTCATTGCTAATCCATTCCAATGCCATTGCTGCATCAATCAGTTCGGTACGCGTTGATCTTAGAGTTAACGCAGGTTCTTTTATGACTTCAGATGGTTCTATGACGCTGGCCACCTGCCCAGCGGTGGTCTGGCCGTAGCTTGTCCCCCACAACGACAGGTCGATGCCGTCGACGCTGCCATCGAGGTTGGCGTCGCCATCGGCTAATGTGGCGCTCGTTGTACGGAAACCCCGCTGCCATGCTAAGAAGTCAGCGCCATCGACATCGTTGTCACTATCAAAGTCCGCCAGTTGAGCAGTAACGCTACCTGTACCATATTGTTCTTTCCACAAGCTAAGGTCAACTCCGTCGTAGACGTCGCCAAAGCCCCGCTGCCAGGCAAGGAAGTCAGCGCCATCGACATCGTTGTCACTATCGAAGTCCGCAGTTGCGGTCAAAATGCGAGTGAACTCAAGCGTGTTGAGTTTGAGGCCGAGAGTTGTTCCAACCTGGTTAGCTACCTTGCCGATGAACCTGATTTCGGAAGCCATGAGAATGTTATCGGACCCGTTCAACGAGAAGTTGTCGACTTGCATGCGAATGTGGGTGACGCCCTCCATTTCCGCAGGGAGCATCTGGACTTCGGGGCCGAACATGGCGACCGGCGACGAGGGAGTACCGCCTTGGTTCTCCGAGGCGTCGGCAGATCGCTCGGTCCAGGTCAGTAGATCGCTTCCAACAAACGTTACGCCACCGTCGGTTGAGTAGGACAACCGGGTATTTTCAAAGCCTCGGTCTGTCTGCAGTTCCGAGTCATGCTGCTCGGTGCTATTCCACAACACCATTCCACTGACGTCGAACGTACCGCCCAGATCAAACGTAAGTTGATTGGCTTCAGGAGCATTGCGAATTCTAGAGACCCGAGACGAATAATTCCCCGAGATATGTTCTGGCCAAACGGCGGGGATCGGATCTCCGGTTTCAACAATCGTAGGATCCGCCAGGCCCGAGCCGTTATACCAGTTGTCGCCGTTCGTGTTGCCGGTTTCAATGTCGACGATTGTGCCATATTGAATATACGAACCGCCTACGCTCGCCAACTCTGCGTCGATCGGAGCAATGACAACGTCTTGTTCGCCAAAGAATTCGACTCGGAACACCTAGTCCTCGCCGGCCCAGGCAGTTAAATCAATCCCCGGAATAAGGTGATCAAGTCTGACGTCGTCGGTGTCGGGTATCTCTACCGATCCAAGTTCGGTAAAGGTATCGGATAAAGCACTTCCGGCGATCAACAATCGAATGCCCTTGGCCGTCGGGTTGTTTGACCATGCGTTGACGTTGATATCGTAGACGCCAGCAACGACATCACGCGTAAACTCCAGCCACTCCCCATCGACGGTGCTGTTGACGAAGATGCTCCCGGCGTGAAGATCAACGTCCTCATCACGCCGGGCATCATTGCCTGTGCCGGAGTTGCCAGGGGTTGTGTCGAAATAGGCAACGCCCTGACCGCCTTCATCAAATTCCTCGGCTCGGATGATGGTTCCGTCCTGGACTGTCTGATCTTCAGTCAGTTCATTAAATGGCAATTGAACCGGTTCGATGACCGTGAAATTGATCGTCACCGATTCACCCGCCGTGCCGCCCAATCCACTCAATGTGTAGGGCGTTACAACTAGCGTGTACTTGCCTGGCAACATCGTTTCGGAATGGAAATCCCCACCGGCGTCTCCGAAGAGCGCGTAAGGAAGCACACTTTCAGTTTGGGTGTGGGGTGAAGGCCCGGACAGATTGAATCCAACGCTCCCTGTTTCTGCATTTGCGTTCGCCCGAACGTTCAAGTTTGGTGTCGGCAGTGTGGTCAGGTTGATCACCATGCCTTCGGTCAAAGCGGAAATATCGGGGTCACCTTCAAGATCGGCAGCCACCAAAAACAGCCCCTCGATTTCCGGATCATCCGACGGAAGCGGATCGTTGGTGGGCCTGATCTGGATCGTAGCGCCAGATTCAAACACCTTCATCCAGAGGTCACCGCCGGCGTCGCGAAAATAAGCGTTTGATGTCGCGTTGCGAAGATCTTGCAGAGAGGTTTGAGATGCCCCGGAGGTCGGCTTGTAATCGGTCCCCACACCCTTGAAGCGATAAACCGAATAGTCCCCGGACTCTTGACCGCGCATCACATCCATTTTGACGGTGAACCCTTCTGTTGGCACCGACTCGGTAAATGTGAATGTGTAGTCGCCCGCATTCAACTTGGTGTAAAGTCGCTGTCTGGTGATATTGCGGCGATTGACTCGCAAACGGTGGTCGTCGCCATTCCGGACGTCGAAAAATGGAAAATCGCCTGCCCCACTGATCGTGTCCAATTGTAGATAGCCAAATCGATCATCACTGATATAGGCGTTCCAGCCAGCCGGAGTGAGATCGGTGGAATCCCGGTAGAAGTTAATTTTTGGCGTCAGCACATGTCCAGCACCACCACCGGCATGTCCCGTCAAAGAACCATCGACGTCTAATACAATGCCTGAAATCGCATCGGGGCGCCCCGCAGCGTTGACTGGCGTGTTGTTAACGAAATCCTGAACAATACCAACCGATAAATGGCCAGCAGTTCCGTCATCCTCAAACGTGATGCCTGAGGCTCGCGGCATCGCGTGCTTATGGGCACCGCCAGTGTTCACAAACGTGTAAGCGTTTGCTTCCGCAAACCCGGCAAAGTGAGCCCCAATAATTTCACCGGGACCATCGTACAATTTGTAGCCACCAACATCCTGCGACAACGTGGCATTGCCTTGACTGTGCCCCACAAAAAGAATGTTCCGCTCGATCTGTTGAAACGTATTGAACGAGCCGGTTCTGACATCAGCAAACATGCTGCCGTCAAAGGTGACGTTACTGCCGCGATGGTAGACCGCAGTGCCGTTGTGCTTGTAGCCAGTATAGTTATTGAAGGTCGCCCGTTGCGTTGGGGTGTAACCCACGCTACCGCCACCCCTGATATCAGCTCCACGGTCAAACGTCAGTCCGACCGGAGACGAATGCGACGTGTTGTTGTCGAACACACCTAGCCGCATCGTTCCTGGATTCATCCCGTTATATAGTCCGGTGTCTTTGGAGAGTCCAAGAACCCGATCGGGCAAGATAAACCAGAACCCGGTTCCCTCAGACCCCGCCGCAATGTTGCCAACCCACGTATTGTCCGGGTTGGTAATCCAGTAAGACGCAGAACTCAAAAATCGCTGGGTGACCTGCTGCCCTGTATCATGCGATCCCTCACCGTTTCCATTTCGCGGAGCCTCGCCATTCACTTTTCCGTCGGAACCACGAGTGATCCCGGGAACAATAAAGGGATCATTTGCATTTCCACCGCTTCCGCCCACCCTGTGAATCCCGAAAACTATGTTGCTCAAGAATTGGTTGTCAAATTCCGCGGCGTCTTCCATGAACACCCCGTGCCCGTGAATGTCGTGCAGCACGTTCGCTTCCAGCAGCAGACCTTGCGTACCGTGAACCGTTACGCCGCGATTATTCGAATTGGTGATACTGGAATTCCGCAGAATGTCGCCCGCGCGATTTCCGGCAACATGCCAGTGAACGGGGTAACGTCCAAGTTTGCCGGTCTGCCCCATCTTGTCGAAGCGGGTGCCCTCAATGGTGATTTGACCCGACCCTGGCATGATCATCGTATGCGCGCCAATGCCCAGGTTTTTCCCCGACCCGGTCCCGTAGTTCGCCCGGTTGCCGAAGCTCGAGTCGGTGTCCTGGGTTCCCTGGATCGTGATGCTGCGATTGAGCAAAGCGACTTCGGCTCGCATGTCGATGCTTAGCTCACCGTTTCGGTAGTACTCGATTTCTCCGTAGTGTCTGTGGTTTAGCGGCGAATTCAGCGTCAGCGTTGTGCGGTTGCTTGCAACGCTGATGCCTGTAATCGTCCGCACTTCCTCATCGGCGTAGTCATTGGACGAACTGGCAATCACAATTTGATCGCCAACCTCCCAATTGAGCGTGCCATCAGAGTTGGCTGACGTTGATCCGTCAAAATTACGCTCAATCACATTTTCGACGATGATGCTTGCCGAATTCTGAGGCGCTGTCGTAGCCAGCTTGGTAAAACTAAGTTTCTCTTCGCCGAAGAACTGCAGGCGACCCCCCATGGCCGTCATGAGGAATCCATCATTGTCGCTAATCTGCATCGTCCCGGAAGCCGTTTCGATGGTGTGGTCGGCGTTCGGGTTTGTCCCGGTGAGTGTGAGGATGAAGCCATGGTTGTCGTACGGATTGGCTGCGGTGCCAATCTGGAAGACCCCGCCGCTGTTGACATGAATCCAGTCGGCTGCAAGCGTCTTGTTGGGAGAGTTGACCGCGCCTTCCGCAGCGACCAGTTGACCGTGCACAACAATTTTGTCGGCAACATGGTTCGTGCCATTTAGCGTTACGGTCGTGCCTTGTGAAACGATGGCCCGTGACGTTTGGCTGGGAACGCCATTGCTCCAGGTGTTGGCGTCATGCCAATTGCCCGATTGAACGGCAGTGGTTACTGCCAGAAGTTCACGAGGCTCTAGTGTTTCAAACCGCAAAGTTGAAGGCCCCGCAGATGCTAAGTGGTCGGTTCGCCTGACTTTAGTCGACTTGGAGAGAGAGCCGCGAAACCCGCGCAGAGTCTCAAGAAAATACCCCATTACAGTTTTGCCTCGGTCGGTAAGGGTTCAAGGAATGCGAGCTGCCTCAGGAATAGCATCCGCGGCATGCAGTCGCACGATCCGATTTCATCTGTCCATAGGCAATGCGCCTTGAAAATGCGAAATTGGACAGCCAAAAAGGATAGTTGCTAGCCTTTTTTGCGATATTTTCGTTGTCATTTTCCATATGCGCATTTCCGATCCAAGTACGATCCCTAGCACGCCTATCAGCGGTGGAATATTCTTCGCGGCAAGCCCAACAAAAACGGGGGAGGCGCGGAGCCAGCCCAGGGCTCCCATACTCCCAGAACCTCTGGAAGTCCTCCCGCAACAGGTGAGCCCGGACGCTCCTGAGGATATACCTGAGGAGTTCCGACAGCTTGATCGTCTGCTGGTCGGTCAGGTTCTCCGGCCGTTTTAGCAGACACCACCTAGAGCGCTTGAACACCTGCTCGTAGCCTTCCGCCTTCATCTGCTGCGCACCTGAGTCCAACCTTGAGTCGTTCCATCGTCAAAATCGCCGATAACAAGGGGGTCGCTAACCGTCGGGGCACCAACATCATCAATAAAGTTACTCTCAGCGCGTGCAGAACTGACTCTCAGCAAAATGCTGTCGCAGCATAAAACGTGAAGAATCTTCTTCATTAGACCTATCTCCCAAAGCAAAGGTAAGAAAACAGAATAGAAATTAGCCGAACAAACCCATAAACGGGTTTTCCACTCGACTTCTGTTTGCACAATAAACATACGGGGGACGCGCTGCCCCAGCGCTCCCCCGCATTCTGCTCACGTGACAAGCACGAAGTCAGTCGTACAACTTTACAATCTTCTAGCTTCGACGACGGCCACACAGGGTGACTGCCGACAATGCCAACCCCACGAGCACCAACGACGTAGGTTCGGGCACAGCAGCGGCAATCGCTGCTACGTCGGCTGCGTCGAAGAAATCGTTACCGGTCACGTCAAAATCATTCAGATTTAGCGACGCCAGCACATCGGCTGAGCTATTGCCCAGCCCTATCAGCGTGTTTTGGCGATCGGCGGCGGACACACTGCCATTTCCGTCCAGGTAGAGCTGTGCCAGATCGACGTCGGCTTGGGTGAGAAAACCATCCTTGTTCACGTCACCGGGTTGTATGGCGAACGTCCTGATTAGCGATAAGTTATCAACCGTTACCTGGGTGAAGACCGCTCCATCGGCATGGTTGTCCGGCACAGGAGTGCCCGGAAAGTTGACAATCGACGTATTGGCGAGTGATTGAAAGATAAGGTTCACCGGGTCACCGCTGTCCTGGGCGGCCTTGAGAGCTGCACCGCTAATGGACAAGGTTTGCGTACCTTGGGTGGTAATGTCCGACAATTGCTTGTCGAAGACTGAACCAGCCACGGCCGTGTTAGGATCGGTGGAGTTCGTCCCTACGGTCAATGCAAGCTTGAAGTTAGAATTCGGGTTAGAGGGTCTAGCTGCATTGAAGTTGATATCGAATGCCAACTCATAAGTTGCGCTGACATCAATCGTCACTCCGTTGAGAATGTCTGTCTGAATGAGACCATTTTGATAGCCTCCAGCCGAGTTCAAAGAGAACTGTTCAGTTCCAATGCCATAGTGAGTGTCGAGATAGAAAGAGCCCTGATTACCATTGGACGAATGAAGCAGATTCAGCCCCGTGCCATCTGGGCCGTTTACGGCTGCTACGATCCCGTTTGGGTCATTATTGTACGGCGTCCAGTGATCGACGTCCCCAGTGTTGCCTCTGAAGGGGCCAAAATTTCCGTGGCCTCCGTTGATGTTGAATGCGCCAGTGTTTGTGCCACCAAGTACCACATTACTGGTGTTGGAGAGGTCGCCATTTTTAACGATATTCGGCTGGACAGGGGAAACCGCAGGGAACGGTTGTACGTTATTGCTGCGCCCGAGTAGGACGTTGTCGAGCGAAAACTTTGTCCCTAAGACGCTATCCGAATTGCCCGCGTTGTTATTGAGGCCATCGAGTATGTCGAAACGAACTTGGTCCTTCACTTTTCCCCACGCCGCGTCACCAGAGTCGAGTACCAAGGTGTGAGTATGGAAACCATTGTCGTTATTGGTAACAAGTGATTGGAGATGTGCATTGTCGTAAGTGTCTTCTCCATCGGTTCCGTTTGGTGACAAGAAAATCCGTCCCTTAAGAGCCGGATTGATGTTACCGGTACCTGGTTGGCCGGGATCCTCAGGAGGGAGGACGTCAAACCTGAGGTCATACTGAATGATGTCGTGCTGCCCGGGAAGATTACCGACCGTAAAGTCGTTAGGATTGCCAGCGGGAGCATTTGCGCTCGTCATATTGGCACGAACGTAGGAGTCGGCGTTCCCATCGCTCCCGAGCCCGCCTGGGTTCGTATTTTGAAGCGTGCCACCAACCGATCCGATCGCATCGATGCGCACCTGAGACCAACCCTGAGTCGTGCCATCGTCAAAGTCGCCGATGACAATAGGGTCGCTAAGAGTCGGGGCGCCAACACCATCAAGAAAGACAGTCTCGGCACGTACAGAACTGGCAGCCAGCACGATGCCGACGCAACTTAGAGTCTGAAAAATCTTCTTCATTAGATCTACCTCCGGAAACAAGTGCAAGTAACAAGTAATTTGAATTTAAATTTGCCGGGCAAACCCATAAACGGGTTTTCCACTCGACCTCTGTTAACACAATAAACATGCGGGGGACGCTCTGCCCCGGCGCTCCCCCGCATTCTGCTCACGTGACAAGCACGAAGCGAGTCGTACTCTTTACTCCTATTTAAACACGACGACGGCCACAAACCGTGGTTGCCGACAATACCAACCCCACCAGTACAAGTGAGGTAGGCTCGGGCACGGCAGTGGTTACGGCTGATAGGCCTACGCCGTAATTGGCTTGCCATTGCCCCAGCAGCGTACTGCTTAACGGCGGCGTCGTTCCCCCACGTTGCCACACGAGGAAGTCACGTCCATCGACATCGCCGTCTCCATCGAAATCACCAGGAGTAGGAACAACCAAGGCAGCAATCGCATCTACGTCGGCCTGATCGAAGTAGTCGAATGGGGCGACCAAGTCAAAATCGGCCAGATTCAACGAAGCCAGGATGTCAGCCGCAAAAGGTGCAGACGGGAGGGCTGCCAAATCGTCCTGCCGCTTCATAGCGGTCTCACCGCCATTTCCGTCGTGGTAGAGCTGTGCCAACGTGACATCGGCTTGAGTGACCAAACCATCCTTGTTCACGTCACCGGGTTGTGGGGTGTAAACCTGGCCCAGGAAGAAGCTGTCGGGCTGCACCTGAAAGACAATCGTGTTATTGGCATGGTCATCCGCAACCACCGAACCGGGGAAGCCGGGGATAGCCGTCGTGTTGACGCTCTGGAGAACCAGATTCACAGGATTACTGCCATTTTGAGCGGCTAAAAGGTCAGCACCAGAGATGGATACCGAATGTCGATCGCCCGAGGTGAGCAAATCCATAGTCGAAGTGAATATCGCCGCAGTCGAGCCGAGATCGGTAGGATCCGCACCCGTTGTCAACGCGACCGTGAAGGTGGTGTTGGGAGCAGAATTCGGTCGGTTTCCGAAATCCAGGTCGAACGCGAGTTCATAGGTCTTCCCAGCATCAATGGTCACGCCGTTGAGGATGTCGGTCTGGATCATTCCATTGAGATAGCCCTGTGCCGAGTTCAGAGAGAACCATTCAGCACTCTCGCTCCAGTGAGTATCAAGATAGTAGGAGCCCTGATTAGTACCGGCCAGATTGAGCAGATCCAATTCTCCACCATCAGCAACGCCAGCAATCAACGCGTCAGTGGTTGGGCTGTCGTTGGGGTCGTCGTTGTAGGGCGCCCAGTGATCAACATCCACAGAGCTTCCTCGGAAGGGGCCGAAATTACCGTGGCCTCCATTAATGTCGTGTGCGTTAGTGTTTGGGCCGTCCACCTTATTGCTGACGCTTGAGAGGTCGCCGTTCTTGATGATATTCGGCACTGAAACGGAAATCGCAGGGAACGCTTCCGTGGGATTACTGCGGCCGAGAATAATGTTGTCGATCGAAAAAACCGCACCTAGAACAGAAGAGACGGGCTCGCCGCTATTGTAGTCGACCGGGTCGATACGAACACGCTCATACTCCACATCCCAAGCGCCGTCATTAAAGTCACGCTGGATGACGTGGGTGTGCCAATTATTGTCAGCCGGATGGGTAGGAGTACCCGCGGCCTGATTGTTATGGAAGGAGAATGAATGAACACCTGGGGGTTCCCACATGAACTGCCGTCCGCGAAAAAGGCCACCGCTGGTAGCAGAGGGAGGCAGGACATCGTACCGGATGTCGAACTGAATCATATCGTACTGCCCGGGAAGATCACCCACCATAAACGAATCGGGAACGCCAGGCAGTGGAGAAGTCGCAAGTCGGGCCCAGACGTAGCCGTCAACTTCATCGAGTGGCGCATTTACGTTTGTAAGAACACCGCCAATAGATTGGGTTGTAGTGCGTTGGTCCGACCAACCCTGCTTAAGGCCACCCTCGAAGTCCGCAATGAGGAGAGGATGATATACGGTGGGGGCAGGCGTTGTGCCATCCGCAGCAAAACCATCAAGATAGGCGTCTCCCGCCTGTAAAGTATTGGCGGCCAGCACGATGCCGACGCAACTTAGAGTCTGAAAAATCTTCTTCATTAGATTTACCTCCAGCAATAAGGGTATGTAATTTGAATTTAAATTTGCCGGCGAAATCCATAAATGGGTTTCCCACCCGACTTCTGTTAACACAGTAAACACGCGGGGGACGCGCTGCCCCAGCGCTCCCCCGCATTCTGCTCACGTGACAAGCACGAAGCGAGTCGTACACTTTACATTCTACTAGCCACGACGACGGCCACAAACGGTGGCTGCCGACAGTACCAACCCCACCAGTACAAGTGAGGTTGGTTCGGGCACGGCAGTGGTTACGGCTGATAGGCCTACGCCGTAGTTGGCCTGCCAGTCGGCGAGATTGCCTACGCTGGTGTTGCGTTGCCAGACGAGGAAGTCACGTCCGTCGACATCGCCATCGCTATCGAAATCACCAGGAACAGCAACAACCAGAGCGGCAATTGCCGCCACGTCCGCGGCGTCGAAGAAGCTGTCGGCGACTAAGTCAAAATCAGTCAGATTCAGCGATGCCAGGATATCAGACGCGAAAGGCGCCGACGGGGCGTTTGCCAGATCAGTTTGACGTTTGAACGCGGTCTCACCGCCGTTTCCATCCAGGTAGAGTTGTGCCAAATTGACGTCGGCTTGAGTTACCAAACCATCTTTGTTCACATCGCCGGTCTGTATAGTGAATGTCTTGACCAACGCGAGGTTGTCGACTTGTACCTGTGTAAAGACCGCTGGGTCAACGTGGTTGTCGGGCACAGGAGTGCCTGGAAAATTCACTATTGACGTGTTGGCTTGCGACTGGACGATAAGGTTAACTGGCTGCCCACTATCTTGAGCGGTTTTCAAAACCGCACCACTAATCGACAGGGTCTGCGTACCGGGGGTAATACCTGACAATTGCCCGTCGAAGAGCGAGCCAGCCACAGCGGTGTTGGGATCTGTTGAGTTAGTCCCGACGGTCAAGGCAACCTTGAAGTTTGAGTTTGGGTTGGAAGGACGATTCGTATTGAAGTTAATATCGAACGCCAATTCATAAGTTGCGCTAGTATCTATCGTAACACCGTTAAGAACATCCGTTTGGATGAGACCATTGAGATATCCCCCGGCCGAGTTCAGTGAGAATTGTTCGGCACCAGTCGACCAGTGAGTGTCAAGATACCAAGAGCCCTGGGTTGTGCCAGCCACATTGAGCAAATTCAATCCTGTCCCGTCGGTGCCGTTGACGGCTTCTACGATGGAATTAGGGTTATTGTTGTAGGGCGTCCAGTGATCGACATCCACGCTGCTCCCTCGGAAGGGGCCGTAGTGGCCATTCCCTCCATTAATATCGGCCGCTCCATCGTTGATACCGCTTGTCACCAAATTACTGACTTGGGACAAGTCGCCGTTCTTAATGATATTCGTCAAGGAAACGGGTATCGCGGGGAATGCTTCTGTCGCAGTCGTGCGACCGAGTATGATATTGTCGAGCGAGAACTTGGTCCCTAGGGTGCTAGCTGAATCAGCAGCTCCTACGCCGTCGATCATGTCGATGCGAACAACGTTCTCGAGTGCTTCCCACGCCCCGTCATTAAAGTCGCGCACGATCGTGTAAGTGTGGAAACCGGTATCGTTAGTATCTTTAAGGTTTTGCAGATAGGCATTATTGAAAAAGTCGACTCCATGGGTTGAACCACCCTGTAAAAAGTGCCGTCCTTTCAGACGCGAATCGATGAGACCTGAACCAGGGTTATTGGGGTCCTCAGGAGGTAGGACGTCGAACCTGAGGTCAAACTGAACGATGTCGTACTGTCCGGGAAGTTCACCAACCTTAAAGTCCGCAACTCCAGGAAGAGCATTTCCGCTCCCCGTAGAAAGACGGACGTAGGAGTCCCCCTCATTATTGCTCCCGAGCCCGGCTGAGTTGATATTTGTTAGCACCCCGCTGGCAGCTTCAAGCCCCACCATGCGTACCGGACTCCAACCCTGGAGCGGTGCACCGGAGCTACCGTCACCGTCGTCGAAGTCGCCGATGACTAAGGGATGGTAAACAGTCGGGGCGCCAACACCATCAATAAAGGATGTGGCGGCGTGCGAACTAGCGACAGCCAGCGCGATACTGGCACAAGCCAAAGCGTGAAGAATTCTCATTGTTGATCTACCTCCGGGTGATAGGGCAAGAAAATGGACGTTGAACAAGGGTTGAAACTTTAAATTAAGATGGCTGACGTCACCCTAGGAGAAAATTCCGCCTGGCCGATGACGTCGCGAGAATGAACCTGACTTAGACAAGGTAGGTAAATAATCAAGGGCCTGCCCGCCCAACTTCTATAACACTTCTGGTCTTCCCACAATTGGACAGAGATTCTCTAAAAAAGATTGCTAAAATCTAAAAATAAGGCTTTTTGCCGTCTTTTCCGGTCCAAGTGAGTCCCGATAAAGCGGCAGTGGTTTACAAAGATTTCTTTGGATAAGCATGGTAACCTGCGAATTATTGACAACTTGTCTGGGACAATAAAACAATTCTAGGGGCTGATCGACGGTTTCCCCTGGAGTGAAAAATCCGTCATTTGGGCGATTTCCTTGTGGATTCTAACTGCTTCACTCGGTTTTTAGGTGATAGTCTTGCCGGTTTTCACCTGGCTTCACGTCAAAAGTCAACTCTGTCTGGCTGTTGTATTTTGGAGGAAGGGCCTCTCGCCTGATGACTTTGACTTCGCTATCCGGCGTATCGTACATCTTCTTTTTGCCCATCTCCTTCGAGACGCGAACTTCGACTTTTTTCAAGCCAAACGGAACCTGGGCAGTGTACTCGCCATCTTCAATGCTTGCGCCAACTGGAGTGCCTTGATTGTCAGCAGGCAAGAACGAGATTGCGCCAATCTGCGCCGGTTCGCCGTCGACAGTAACCGACCCGGTAACCAACGCCGTCGACGGATCGCTACACCCCGAAAGCAATACGCAACAAGTCGCTGACCAATGCAAGAAAGAACGGAAAATACGCGAATCTCCGCGAGCCAAGTTCATGAAACTATCCACCGATGGTTTCTCCACCATTCATGGTTCCTTGTGCCATCCACACGTCGAGTGAAATGCCTTCATCAACAAAGTGAACAGACCCGTCACAATAAAGCACGTTGACCCCGCCTGGGTGGCGACTTCGTGCGGCAGAAACTTGCTCGCGCGCGCCGCCGGCAACCGCCGGCATGTGTGGATCGCCGGTATCTTCAAACCAGCCGTTGATAATCTCGTCCGCAACGCTGGTATTGGGAGTCCTTAAGGTGTGGAAACGGAAGACGCCACTGTCGTTATGGATATCGCCGCGCCAATCACTATCGGTTCCAACCTGACCCATCAATGTTTCGGACATCATCAAGGTGTTGGAGGTTCCGTCGACTAAGTCTGCAAACGAAGTTTTCCGTGGCTGCCAGCGGTTGCCCTCGATATGAGAAAACGGCGATTGAGGGAGGTCTTCGACGCTGACGGTTTTGCCCAAAATCCTTTCCCTCGTCTGACCATACCTCACATTACCCCAATTGACGACATAATTGCCTCGTCTTCGTTGATACTTCCCAATGGTCTGGTCGGCACCCTCGGCGTCGTCAGGGCACCGATAGAGATCAACGTACTGCCCCGTCGCACCCTCTAGTGTTCCATGAACGGTCCCAGGAGGCAGATAGAAGGCCACCTTTGTGTCGTCAATAGTTGCAATGGTCCTCTGCTCGATATACGGCCACAGATATCTCACCCAAGTTTGCCGCGGGGGCTGGTTGCCAGGCCCTGGAGCGCTAGAACCCAGTGGAAGCTGCAATTTGCTGTCATGATGCATATGCATCGCCAACCCCCACTGCTTCAGCTTGTTAGTACATTGCATTCGGCGAGCAGTCGCGCGGGCTGACTGCACAGCGGGCAGTAGCAGTGCCACGAGAACTCCAATGATGGCGATCACGACTAACAGCTCAACGAGCGTAAAAGCCCTTGTTCGACTGTGAATCATTTCCCGGGGATAGCATCGGATCTGAGGTGACAGCAAGTGTCTTTGAAAAGGCGTTTTCTCGTAATTCCAAGGGTGCTTTGAGACGCAAGAGTTGCTGCTTATTTGTGACATTTCGTTTATCTCTCGGATAAGACTCCTAAGAAGGATAAGTGGCTAAGAGACAATGTGCCCAAACCCCGCTTTCAGTTCAACACTTCAGAATTGCAGTGAATTGGACAAGAAATATTGCCATTCGTTGAATTTTTCTGGGAATAAACCGTACTTCCCGAGCACCCTTGAAATGAGAAGAATTGACCGTTCCATGCAAACTACCAGCATGCCAAGATTAGAGAAGCAAACCGAATCCAACCAAGCCAAGTCTTTCTAGAAAACCCCGCAAAATTCAAAGACAATGAAACGTTTAAGTACGGGAATACGATAAAAATAGCTATATTCCGCCTCGTAATTTTAGTTTCGTTCCCTGCTAACGTCTTGGCTGAAGAGGCTTGCGGCGAATTACCGCAAAGACCTAGATCTACTCAGGGCTCTCGGTCCGTTGTTTATCCAGTTTACTGCGGTACTCAGAGAGATTCTCCGCTTTCACAGCCGTGCACGGGATGTAAAGAGTGCTTGGTACCGCATAGAGTCCCGCCCCCGCCGCGTACTTATTTCGCGACATGTCCGCTAATACCCGTACCGCTTCGTAACCGTACTGGTTGGGGTTTTGCGCGACGGTAGCGAAGATATTCCCGGCCTCGATGCCTGCGAGCGTTGGTTCTTGGTCATCGAAGGCAATGACAGCAATCTCTCCTAGTTTCTTTGCTTCATCGAGCACTTCCAGGCACATCGGTCCGTTGTAGCCGTAGAGGCCTATCATCCCATCCAGGTCGG
Organism: Bythopirellula polymerisocia; assembly: GCF_007860015.1. Lineage (GTDB taxonomy): Bacteria > Planctomycetota > Planctomycetia > Pirellulales > Lacipirellulaceae > Bythopirellula > Bythopirellula polymerisocia. The sequence continues at coordinate 829,351 of NZ_SJPS01000002.1, read as the reverse complement.
GGTGCTCTTTGAGAGCGCTGACAGCATTCTCTTTGGCTACTGCAGGAATCATGTTGTCGATATAAGTCGCGACAATAGTGAAATTACCAGCCTCAATTGTTTGGTCAATGGGATCGAGATCCGCTCCGGGGGTTCTTCTCGTTCCTTTCAGTGCGTCCACAAGCCCTTGCCGACGATGCTGGGCATTCAGACGATCATTGGTTCCGACAAACAACGCGATTTTTCCACCGTCTGGTAGGGCTTCTTTGATAAGTTGCCCGCACAGTGTACCAGCTACATAGTTGTTTGTACCGACATGGCGATGGAACACCGCTTCGGGGACCTCGTTATCGTAGGTCACAACTTTTGTACGGGTCGATAGGGCACTAATGGTTCGCGCCTGTGCCTGTGGTTCCAGGGGACTGATAGCAACACCTTCGAACTCCGTTGGATCAATTCGTGCGAGTAGCTCGGTCTGGTAAGAAGCCTCTTCCTCAGGCACGATGAATTCGATATCTGCATTGTATTGCTTGGCAGCTTCTCGCGCCCCGCTGGCAACTTGCTCGCGAAACGGCTCGGATCCTCCCAGCACAAATGCAATACGTGGCACTTTCGAAGTGTCCTGTGAAACAAGTTCACGACGGTTGTAGAAAATAGCGAAGACAACAGCCAAACATACCGACACCCAAAACCACTTGTTTTTGATCATCCTATAGTCCTATTAGCCCATGGAATGTTGATTAAAATACTAGCTTCGTGAAGAGAACATGAAATCCAAACTACTTCTTATCATCTAAGACTTCAAATCAGGGCGCCAACACAATGGAAAGCATCCCGACAGGTCACGCGTCCTGCGGGGCTCGGTTTCTGCCGATCAAGAAGGCAACTCCCACAAGTTGGCAAATGGCCGCGAAAAAAAGCTCACATGCGTGCCACTTAAACCAACAAGTTCGTGAGGAATACCGGGTACCACCACCGAACACCTGAAAGACCTGACCTTCCGACGGATGCTTCCACCGATGATATCACGCTCAATCACCGAGGAAATGGACAAACAAAGGATAAAAAAAGGCGAAAACTGCTCGTAAGCCCCTTGGTCCGTAGACACAACGCGTGGGGGCAGTAGCTCAGTAATCCGTGAGCCCGGAAAATATAGGCTCAATAGAAGGACCTGGAACCCATAGAAACACTATTCTAACAGGCGACCATAACGTTTTTTAAGCGTTTTTCTGTCCATTCTGCCTGATTTACGACGTGTCACTTAGAAACTCAGTTCCCTACACCCGGTCATGGGTTCAAGGGGGCAGAGAATGGCAACCTGTACAATTCGAGGGATTAACGAATGAGTCGATCGTTGAAGGGCAAGAGTCGAACAGTCTCCACGAATAAGCTGCGATTTGAAACTCTTGAACCGCGCATCATGCTCACGGGTGATGGGTTGCTGGGTGAGTATTTCAATTCCATAGCGCTCACTCAGCCAGGAGGCTCGCGCATCGATGCGGTTGTGAACTTTCCTATCGACGCTCTAGGAGAAGGTGCGCAGGGGCAGGTCACAGCAGACGACAACTATTCGATCCGCTGGACTGGCTGGGTTGAGGCCCAGCAGTCCGGTTCGTGGCAATTCACCACGTTTAGCAACGATGGCGTCCGTCTCTGGGTCGATGACACGCAGATCATCAACAATTGGGGCCAACACGCCAGCGAACGGGACGACGGTAGCATCACGCTTGCAGCCGGCTGGCATCCGATTCGCATGGAGTACTTCCAGGAGGGCGGTTCGGCCGATGCGCGTCTCCTGTTTTCAGGCCCTGGGCAAAGCGAAGTCGTTATTCCTCAAATGCGGCTTTCGTCGACAAATCCCAACCCGGACGATCCCGTTGCCAACGCTGGGTTAGATCGCGTCGTAGTTTTGCCGAGCAGCAGCGTAGTCCTCGATGGTTCCGGCACGGACAACGGCGCCATTGCGGGGTACCAATGGTCGCAACTTAGCGGCCCAAATACGGCTACGCTCAGCGGAGCAACCAACGAAGACCTCACTGCAAGCAACCTCATTGAAGGCGTCTACAGTTTCCAGCTGACCGTCACTGACGACCAGTCGAATACCGACAGCAATACGGCAACGGTCCAAGTCGTGCCCGAAACTGGCGGCGGCATTGTCAGTGGCGAATTGAAGCAGTGGCACAAGGTATCAATCGACTTCGCCGGCCCAAACACCAGCGAAACGGCTGCGGTGAATCCATTCACGGACTACCGGCTCGATGTGACCTTTACGCATCACGAAAGTCTCAAGTCCTATGTCGTGCCCGGCTACTACGCAACGGACGGCAACGCTGCGAACACCAGCGCCACTGCCGGCAACGTCTGGCGAGTTCACTTTGCACCGGACGAAATCGGCGCGTGGACATACTCCGCTTCCTTCAGGACTGGCAGCAATGTCGCGATGAGCACGTCGGCCAATCCTGGCTCCAGCGCCGGCTTCTTCGACGGTGCCTCGGGCGCGTTCGAGATCGCTGCCACAGACAAGTCAGGCCGAGATCTACGTGGCAAAGGTCGGCTAGATTACGTCGGTGAGCGGTATCTCAGATTCGCAGGTGACGGAGACTACTTCCTGAAGCAAGGTCCCGATGCCCCTGAAAACCTCCTGGCCTATGAAGATTTTGATAACACACCGGACAATGGAGGTCGGCGCAAGTCGTACTCCGCTCACGCGGGCGATTGGAACCCGGGCGACCCCTCGTGGCAAAACGGCAAGGGCACGGAGCTAATCGGTGCGGTCAACTACCTTGCATCTGAGGGACTCAACGCTTTTTCGTTTCTCCCTATGAACATTAATGGAGACGACAAAAACGTCTTTCCGTATATCTCGGACGGCTCGGCCGACCGCTTGAGGATGGACGTGTCAAAACTGGATCAGTGGGAGATCGTATTCGAGCACGCAAACCAAGAAGGTTTCTTCCTGCACTTCAAGACCCAAGAAACCGAGAACGACCAACTGCTCGATGGCGGTGCACTCGGCAACCAGCGTCGACTGTATTACCGGGAACTGATCGCGCGTTTTGGCCACAATTTGGCTTTGAACTGGAACCTAGGTGAAGAGAACACCAATACGACGCAGCAACGCAAGGACTTCGCTCAGTTCTTCTACGACAACGATCCATATCACCACCACATCGTTCTGCATACTTACCCAGGTGAAAAGGCCGGTGTCTACGAACCGCTACTTGGCGACGCCTCTAAGCTCACCGGCGCATCGCTGCAAACCAGCGACGCGGACTTTAACTACGTGCACGGAGACACGGTACAGTGGGTCAATGAATCGGCCAACACCGGACGACCGTGGGCGATTGCCGTCGACGAGCCGGGCGACGCCCAGCATGCGCTGCGCCCTGACAACGACGTCGGCAACTCGCACGAGGACGGCCGCAAAAACGCGTTGTGGGGAACCTTGATGGGTGGCGGCTACGGCAACGAGTGGTACTTTGGTTACGGCCACGCACATTCTGATCTTACCCTTGAGGACTTCCGTAGCCGCGACAACTGGTGGGATTACACCCGTTATGCCATGGAGTTCTTCTACGACAACGACATCCCGTTCTGGGAGATGCAGAATGATAACGACATCAGCTCTGCGTTCAACGACTACGGCTTCTACAAACCGGGTGAGGTGTACGTTGGCTACCTGAAAAACGGTGGAACGACAAACATGGACCTGTCGGACGCGGCCGGTCAGTTCGAGGTCAAGTGGTTCGACCCTCGCAACGGCGGCGATTTGCAGGACGGATCGGTCACTATCGCCACCGGCGGCGGCTCGCGTAGCGTCGGCCAAGCGCCGAATAGCACTAGCCAAGACTGGGTCGTCCTGGTCCGCAAGCAACTGATTGTTGACCAAGTCCCCTTCGGCGACGCCCCCCGCGAGATCACCGATGGCAGCATCATTCAATTTGAAGATTATGACTACGGAGGCGAGGGCAAATCGTATCACGACTCGGACGCGGTCTCCATGGGCGACCTTTCCCGCGGAGACAGCGTCGACGGCGGCTCGGCTTCGGGCGTCGTGGGCGAGCGGATTGGATGGACGGAGGATGGCGAGTGGCTTGAATACACCGTCGATGTAACTGCAGGAATTTACTATGCGACCGTCCGCTATGCCTCCGGGTCGCCCACCGAGGTCGGCAGCCTGCGACTCTTACTAGGCGATGGGCCCGATGGCGACAACTTTTCCGAAATCGGCACCTTCGATCTAGAGAACACCGGCGGGTGGGCCAACTGGGACTTCCTGACCTTGCCGGGGATCGCGGTTAGCGGTGGCGCTGGCAAGGTACTTCGGGCTGAGATCATCGGCCGCGGTTTCGACTTGGACCAGATCGAGTTCACGACGAGCCCGCCGGTCAATAACCCGCCCAGCATCACGATCGACGACGTATCGCTGGTAGTCGATGAGAGCTTGAACGTGTACCAGGAGCAGGGCGGCTTGGTCGTGATGGAGATGGAGAATACCCCGTCCGACCTCGGCCTGTGGAACCTTGAACCGGATGCCACCAATTACGCCAATCCGACTGGTGACGGCTACCTGCAGTTCACCGGCAACGACCCCGCGAGCGGCCCGCCGAATTCACCACTGGAGTACAAGTTTAAGATCAACCAACCGGGGCTGTATTATCTGCATCTGCGAGCTGCGCGTGACACCACGCATGGTCAAGAGATGGACAAGAGTAACGACGCCTATGTGCGCGTCGAGGGCGACTATGGCGCGGGACCTAATGCAGGTAACAGCCACGGCGACGATGCGCCGCTCAGCATGCTAATGAGCGACACGAAGTTCTTTGGCGGCGCGGCGGACAGCTTCGCTTGGGCGTGGGGCAACCGTTTGGATCCGGGCGGACAAAACAACAAGCGTGTCGCGGTCTACGACTTCAAGGCTGGCGAGGAGTATACGCTCGTTGTCTCCGGAAGATCTCAGTATTTTAGCGTCGACCGTATTATGTTCCGCCACGCGAGCGTTGGCGTTTCGGCCGCACAGAACTTGGGCAATCCCGAGTCGCCCCAGCCAGGAGCGGGCGACGGAATGCTGCGTTATCAGATCAATGCTTCCGTCACCGACGACGCCCGACTGATGTACCCGCCGACTTTGCAGTGGACCGCGGAGTCGGGCCCTGGCACAGTCACTTTCGACGACCCCAACGCGGAAGACGTGTTTGCGACTTTCAGTGTCGACGGCACTTACTTACTGCAGTTGACTGCTAACGATGGTGAATTCACTACCAAAGCCACACGCACAATTGTCGTACCATTCGTCGATCCTCCCGCGAGTGAGCAAGCCTTCACGCCCATCGACGATGCCATGGTAGAGGGCACCGCTGGCCAGAACACCGGTCTAATCAAAGTGCAAACGAGTGGTCCTACGCGTACTGGGTATTTCAAGTTCAATGTTTCGGGCCTCAACAGCCAAAATGTTGTTGCTGCCAGCCTCAGGTTGACCGTCACGCAAGATCCCGGAAGTGGTAACTTGAACCTTTATCAAGGTACAACTAATGCCTGGAGCGAAACGACCGTCAACTCTAGCAATGCTCCTGGGCAAGGCGCGCTTATTGACACGGTTGGCGGAACACATGCGCTTGGTCAGGTCGTTGAGTTCGATGTCAGTTCTGTCATTGACAGCGATGGTACTTACACGTTTGTACTCAAGCACGGCGGTAGCGACGACGTGTGGTTCAGCTCGAAAGAAGGTAGCAATGCACCTCAACTTATCGTCGATATTGGAGGTAACGCCGACTTCGTGAAAGATAACGTAATTGATGGTGCCGATTTTCTCGCTTGGCAACGAGGAGTAGGTCTGGCCAATGCTAGGCATTACGAAGGAGACGCCAACGGTGATGGTAGCGTTGACGGTGCCGATCTGTCCATCTGGCAAAACACTTATGGAAACATCATCGTTGCTCCCATTGCCAGCTTCCAAGAAAATGACTTGACCGAACGGGACGATCTGCTCGCATTGCAGGAAGTCCAGTCTGTTGAATCGTCAGTCATTCATCAACTCGCGACCAACTCTCCCCAGATTTCGCCCTCATTAGTTGATGCAGCCATGGCAAGGCTTTGGCTAGAAACTGGTCCAGCCTATCCCCGATTACAAGATTCGCAGCTAGCAGAGAATGTCTCCGTAGAAGCGATTGATTCTTTTTATTCTCAAGCAGAATCAATTGAGCCTTCCGAAAAAACCAGCAATAAACTGAGTTTTGAAAGCTGGGTAGATAGGGATAATGAAACCGAAGCTGTTGCTACTTCGCTCGAGGAAGAGGATAAACTGACCAATTCAAAGATTCAAGCGAATTAAGATAAACCTTTGCCTGAAGTGAGAGGCGATGGGCCGGATATGTTGGCCAGCAAAGGCGGCAGCGTGGATGGTAAGTGCCGAAGCAGCGACCTCTAGACAATCTCTATCTTCCCTAGTTCGTTCTGGTGAGCTCCAGGTCAATGACATTCACCCCCGGCCGGACTTCTGCCTCAAAATTGGGCGACAGTTTCCCTGGCATCGGAACATCTTGCTGAATTGGGACGAGAACTACACGGTGCTTACCAACAGCCGCACCGTCTCCAGGTGATTTCGTGCTTAGATTGTATTTTCCTTCTGAGTCCGTTTCACCCATCGCTTGGCGTGTGAGTGCGTTGAGCTCTCCGGAACGAGCTTGAGGATGAAAGGTTACAAACAATCCTGCGACTGGTTTCCCGTCGAGTGTGATTTGGCCCGTGACTTGCCCCTTTTCCACACCGCCGTCGCCGCAGCCTACCAGAATGCCTATCCCTAGAAAAATCAGTGTAGGTGGACGATAGAATCTGGAATTGATCAATTTTTCTACTCTTTTTTTTGCCAGTCAATCATGAGTTGATATCAGGATTGTCTCAACTCCATCAGGGGAGTCCAATAGAGATTTCGGCTCCTGCACGTGTACCGAGAGCAGTATAAACTTCCCAAGAAATGTCCTCTGAAAGAAAATGGACCGAGGCATCGCAGAAACCAAAGAATACTCCGCCAGGGTGGTTGCTGCTGGCCGAGTCACGGTCACCGCTGTTGATAGCAGATCGAGCCGGATCCCACATATTGAATAGCACGTCGTCTTTGTCTCCATGGGCACCTGGCCATGAGGGCCAGCGTGGGGTAGCTGGGCTTTCATCCGAGGCGTTGGCCTCTCCCCATTCTTCAAAACTTGCCAATAATGCTGGTCTCACATCGACCTCTCCCAGGACAATCGTTTGCGAGGTGCCATCAGTTATCTGACGAAAATCGGTTGGTTCGGGAACACGATAGCCTGGATAGAGCACGCCTATCCAACTACCTAGCTCGCGCTGTTCGCCGTTAGCGAATAAGATCTTCGCTAAACCCTGGTTGCCCTCAGGATTGTCACGTGTTCCTCGACACCCGCGGTAATTGCTGGTACCGAACTTCATCTCCTGCGCGCCTCCACCCGTGGACCCGTTAGGATCAATATCCTCCATGATAGACGAGGGGCATCGAAAGGAAGGGTTGTTACGACTGGCGGCTTCTGCCACCGCAGGTAGGTTTTGAATCTCCGGAGTGCGTGGGTCTGGCAGAATGACATCATAGCTCGATTGTTGCTCAATGTACGGCAAGAGATAGGTCGTCCAGGCGGCTGCAAGTTTGAATTGAGGTACTGAGACATTTACGGGCTTGGCAATCCCGTTGGGAAATGCCTTTCTGGCGTCGTGGTGATTCTGCAGACCAATACAAAGCTGGCGCAAGTTGTTGCCACATTGTGCCCGTCGTGCCGCTTCACGCGCTGCCTGTACGGCTGGCAGCAACAATGCAACTAAGACGCCAATGATGGCAATCACAACCAAGAGCTCAACTAAGGTGAAACCATGTAGGGGCCTAGAGAAGCAAGCGTAATGCTTCTCGGTTGTATTTCTATTTCTTCGACCCCGTACATGGAGTTTCCGATTATGACTTCGACTTTGAATCATCATTGGTGTGTCGGTATCGATCTGCATAAAGACACACTCACCGCTTGCACCTTCTGCCGCTGCTGCGGTGAGATTGTTTACCGCAAGCTCGCCTGCAAGTGCCGACGTCAGATTGCCGAGTATTTCGCTGCACTGCCCCATCCGCATACCGTTGCCATCGAAACGGTCGGCTTCTACCGCTGGCTGTGGGAGATGCTCGATCCGCTCGTCGACAAGCTCGTGTTGGCCGATGCTACCCAGGCCCGTGCCTTGGCTGGCAGAAGATTGAAGACCGACCGCGAAGACGCTTTTAATATCGCCGAGTTGCTCGCCGCCGGTCGCTTGCCGACCAGTTACGCCCCGACCGCCGAAGTCCAATTGCTCCGCGATCTCACCCGCCATCGACACGGTTTCTCCAGGCAGCATGCCCGTGTGCTCTGCCGGGTGAAAAGTATCATGAATGCCAACAACCGACCTGGTCCCGACAGGCTGCAAAGCGACGGACTCATTCGCTACCTCAAGGCCCAAGGAGAAAAACTCCCTCCCAGGCACCTCGCTATGCTCTGGAATTGCGTCGATCAGTTGGCGCTCACCGAGCGGCAGATTGCTCAGGCCGAGCGTGAGATCAAGCCGGTCATTGAGCAAGAATCGTTTCGTGCCACCTACAACATCCTCACCAGCTTCCCCGGAGTGGCCATGGTCACGGCAGCCACCGTCATCAGTGAAGTCGGGGACTTCACTCGTTTCAGAGATCGTAAATCGATTGGTCGCTTCGCCGGATTGAACCCGCGGGTATTTGCCTCGGGAGGAAAACAACGGATTGGGCATATTGCCAAGACCGGCTCCCCCCAGTTGCGGTGGATCTTGCAACAGGCCGCTTGGACTGCCATCCGCACGGACGACCAGGTGCGACAAATCTTCGCACGAATTGCCAAACGGAGCGGCCGCAAGGCAGCCGCTGTGGCCATCGCTCGAAAGATGCTCACCTGGATGTGGGCGGCTGTCAACAAACAAGAGACTTACCGCAGCAATGTCGCTGCCTGACAAATAATGAACGGCGGGACCTCGGAGTGATTGCTGAGGGACGATAGCTCGGGAACGGTTTTGGGCCACAGACTCAACGTCTTGATGAGCTCGTGAGGGTGAATGGGCATCGTCGCTCGCGTACTGGATTTCATGGGCCGGAAGCTTGTCTTCCAGAGCTCGAATAGCTGAATGCGCCCTGCGAGGGTTCTTCGAGGTCATACCGAAAACTGATGGTCCGTCACGTCGCCCGCTCCGCTGCGGCAGGGCAAGGGCCTGCACTCCGCGTGCGACGTGACTCATCCAACGAGAGGCGATCATGTAGATACCTAATAGGACTTGACAGGCCCCTACATAGCTAAAACCGTGATCAAATGATCGTCGTTCTTGGCGTAAGTAGATGTGCGACATTTTCTTACCTTCCTAATTGGAAAGCGCCACTTTGGGCGATGCTAGCGTGATTAAGTCATTATGCATCAAGGACTTATTGAAAATGTGTTCGATTCAGGCCCGCTTGCTAAGCACTTTGTCGTAAACCATTACGGATGAAACGGTTAAGTGTGCTATCACGAGGCAAAGTGGCGCTGTCCAACTAACCATGACACAACTGAGAAAACTCTATAATTCGGGTTTATTGCTAAGGAACAAAATGCGAGTTGACTTAAGTCGCATTCGCTGGCCGAAGCCACGGTCCGACATCCCAACAGTCCACTCCCCTGAAAACTGGAAATGGACAAGAAATTTCCGAAAAAACTGGAAATCTATGGGCTTTGATTGATTTCCTTGGTGAAAGCTCCTAACCGTCCGTTCCGAAACAGAGAGCGATGACTTCCGCGTACTGTTTGGGCTCACATTTCAAGTGGAATCGTCGGGGCTGTTTTTTGAGAGACTTCATCACGTAGTTTCATATCATCGGAAGTGGCTCCGATGAGAATACCAAACATATGAGGCTATAATGTACAATACTTGTCCACGTTCAGAATCTCGAGATCGTGCTTGGGGTCGTTTGAGATTTGACAGAGTGCGACTCGCCTTGCTTCAAGGAGATGTCTTGGTTCAACGGAAACGGGAATTTCCCTGGTCGAGCGTTAGCGAGGACTGACATTTAATTCTGGTATGACGGGCGATGGAAAGAGGAGCGGCTTCGCCGCGGATTTTTTTGCGTTCACGCAGACCAGGGGTGCTCATTGCCGCCCCCTGGACCCCTGGCTAGCCTCTCCTCCTGTTCTAGCCATGGCGACCTCGGTACTGAATTGGCGTCTCTTGAGCGCCCGGCGCCGCCTGGCCTCTTCAAGTTTTCGGTCGCGTTCGGCGAAGATTTCGACGTCCAAACCATTGAGTTTATCGGCAGGAGTGACGTAACCAATTGAAGCATGAAGGCGACAATGGTTGTAATGCTCTACAAAGGTCGCCACTTTCGCACGAGCTTCCTCGATGCTCTCAGGACAGCTCGGTCGAATGCACTCAAGCTTTACTGATCCGTGCCAGCGTTCGAGTTTCCCATTGCTTTGCGGGTAGTAAGGACTCGTCCTCACGTGGGTTAGTCCCTCCATGCGAATGAATGACTTGAAGTCCTTCGCGATAAACTGGGGCCCGTTATCACTGATAATGCGAGGCTTCGCGCCGGGATGTTTCTCCAACGCTCGCTGAAGGACCACCTCTACATCCATCTCCTTGGCCGACTCGCGAATTTCCCAGTGCACGATGTAGCGGCTGTAGCCGTCAAGAATCGTGATCAGGAAGTAGAACGTGCCGCAGATGTTGAGGTAGCTGATGTCGGTGTGCCAATGCCGATGGGGGCCGTCAGGATGGTGAAACCCTTGTCCTTTCTTCGACGGCGCCCAGCGACGTCGATCTAAGCGCCCTGCGCTCTTTAGTACTCGGTAAGTGCTGGAAGGGCTTACGGCCACGATATCGTCATCCAACATCATGAACGTCAAACGCCGGTAGCCGTCGAGCGAGTGCGCGTCGTGATAATTCAAGATCGCCTCGCGCTCCCACGGTTCCAGCCAGTAATCGCGTGGAATCTTGCCGTTGTGTTCGTTAGCTTTGCCGTACCGTCTCCGCCACTCGTGGTACTTGCTGGTACTCAGTTCGAGCCAGCGAAGCAACGTTTTGGTCGCCATCTCGGCGCGATCCGTCCAGTAGCGCAAGTAGTCAACGATTTCGTCACGAACGTCGTGGGGAACCCAGACTCCTTTTAGAGTTCCCCATTGGCTTTTTTTGCCTTGACGTTCTCCTCCATCAGTTCGGAAATGACCTCGTTCTTCGCGGCCAACTTCGCTTCCAACTGCGAGATCTTCGAGTCCTTCGCATCACCAACCTTGCGACCCTTGGGGTTCGACCGTCGGAATGCCTTCTCCGCCTGGTCGAGAACCTGCTTAACCCACAAATGAATTAAACTCGGCTGGACCTGCAATTCTTCCGCAAGGTCACTAACCGGAACTTTGTCCGCTAGATGGCGGCGAACTACCTTGGCTCTCACCTCGTCACTGAAATGACGGCGACTCCGACTCATGGTTTCCTCCTGGGGTTGGCGTTATGCTAACGCCTCCACGGAGAAATTCCAGTTCCTTCAGAAGCAGGACAGAGACCTGTTCAAAACCAAGAGAGATTTGCTCGTAGGACGCGACCGATAGAATGCGGTCTTAACTGCCTCAAGTAACCTCCGTCGCGATTTCAGGGGGAACACTCTTGGCAATCAAGCCGGCGCGTTTAAACTGAAGCCGCGTTATTCGATATGGGGCAGGAGTATCTTCAAGTATTGGCCCTGAGATTAGAGGCTTATTCGCATTATAGTTTCTTATTCAACTCGATGCCATTGATTACCGCGTCTTCATTTAAAGGCACAAAATCAATAAGCAGCGGTTCATCCGCCTCTGTGGTTACAATGGCCTTGATTTTAACTGCTCGAAACGATCCGTAGTCTTTTGCCAAGCTGATTCGCTCAATGACCGGCGTCCCATTTAAGTTTACGGTGAACTCACGGTTCTTAGTTATTGACGGTTTCTTATCATCGAATCCATCCAAGCTGTATGGAAGACTTGCCGCCATCTTTCCGGTCAACTCCGCTAAATGCAATGTGACCTCATACACGCCAGGAGGCACATCAAACCGATATTGTTTAATGCCAATACGTTGTGTTTGATAAAGCGGATCACAATTTGTTCCTTCAATAGGCTGGCTTGTTCCAAAACTTTGGCGAGGTGTTTGCTCCATTGCATAGACCTTGCCGCCTATATAGCCCCAGCTTCCTTCAATGTATACTTTTTCGGGCAACCAGGCGCGATCAAGTATATCATCGTAAAAGAAGCGATAGTCGCCGCAATTTATTGATAAACCCGCCACGGGAAAATCATCCAATTTTATGGGCAACACATCCATTCTTACTGTCGCGCAATCTTCGACCCGACTATTATCAGAGCTGACCGCACGTAAGATGTTGTTGCCGTCAACAAATGGTACGTCCCAGATCACTTTATTATGTTCTTGGACCATTTTTGCTCCCAAGCTGATGCCGTTGTGGAATAGCTCCAACTTATTTTGGTTCGAAAAGATTTCGACGGGCATCATACAAACCCCTTTTCCCGACTTGGATTCAACACAAGCCCTGCGAATCCATGTTTTGGCAGTGATTCCGATAAATGGTTTCTTCAATAACGCCGCCTGATAAAAGAAATAGGCGTCTTTAGGTTTTCGGTCGATTCCAATCAGTCCCTTATTGTTTATATTTGGGACGGTGTCTACACGACCTACCGATCCGAAGTCCGCGAAATTCCAAACATTGATTCCGGAAATAAATGGAAAATCTGTCAAAGCACTGAGGTACTGCTCGTGAAAACGGGTCGCGTATTCTATGGTAAAATCAAAGCGAGTAGGGGTCAGCGCATGCAACCGAGGATCCGCTCCCGCTCCGTATTCCGCGATAATCATGGGTTTATCAGGAATGGTGTGATGATATTCGGTCATGATACTTTTGATGTCTGAAAACTCGCCCTTGTACCATCCAAAGTAAATGTTCCATCCGACAATCATAGGCAGATCAGTTAATTTTGTATCTTTGTAGAGGTTGAGGTTGGCGTGATTAGGAATCATGGTGTAGCGGTAAGGATCTTCCTTGCGAGTTAATGCCTCAAGCTCCGACGCGATTTCGTAGACTTTCTCGAAGTAGTCTTTTTGCTTTTCCTTGTCTTTTTGGTATTTGGGATGCAATAGTACCTCATTCATATAGGCCCAGATAATCAAACTTGGATGATTGTAGTTCTGACGCATCATTTCTAAATGGATGTTCAGACAATTCTGCTTGAAGGCTTCGCTTTCTGTTATGGTGTCAATGATCGGCACTTCGACTGTCGTCAGAATTCCCAATCGATCGCACAATTCCAAAACAGCAGGATCTTGAGGATAATGGGCGATTCTAAGAAAGTTGCTGCCCATCTCTTTCATTTTCTTAATGTCTTCACGGTGAATATAATCGGGTAGCGCATTTCCAATATTCAAGTAATCTTGATGCCGATTAGTACCTATCAGCTTCAAGTGTTTCCCGTTCAAGAAGAACCCTTTTTCTGCATCAAATGAAAACCATCTACAGCCGAAAGGACTCATAGATTCATCAAGCATTTGGTTGGTTTCAGCATCATAGAGCCTGCAGACCAGGCGATATAGATTGGGAGAATCGGGGCTCCATAGCGAGGGATTGTGAATAGGATCAACTTTCGGTTTTGCTGTGAGCTTCTGACCTGCCGCGAGTGTAATATCTGAAGCATTAGTGACGACTGGTTTTGAGTAAGGGTCGTAAATAATGGTTTCTAGTTTAACGTTACGGTCTGTCGTTCCGCAGTTTATCAGCTGAACGTCCACATCCATTTCAACCTGCTCGGCTGAGACCGATGGAGTGCGGATATAGATCCCGTTAGAGGCATGGTCTTCTATGTTAAAATGCACTTTTTCGGTGGCGACGAGAAAAACATCACGATAGATTCCACCATAAAACGTGAAGTCGGCCGAAAGAGGCGGGATATCCAGATTGTGAACATTATCCACGCGAACCGCCAGTTCGAAGTCAGCCGATTGCTTTGAAGAATCGAACTGTACAAATTTGGAAATCGGCACAACAAACCGAGTGTAGCCACCAACATGGCCGCCCGCAAATTGGCCATTCACAAAAACATCGGTTTCTTGATTGGCACCTTCAAAGAACACATAAAGCTCTTTGTCTTGGTAATGAGCGGGGACTGTGATTTTTCTCAAATACCATGCAGGCCCACGGTAGTAACCCTCTTCTTTGCTAGTTGCACCATGAATAGCGTCTTCGGCATTCCATGTATGGGGTAGATTTACAATTTCAACTTCTCGGTCTCCTATCTCGCGCAAAGCTATTGGCTTGTCGCCACTATCTTTATAAAAAATCCATGAATCGTTGATCGAGAACTCGATAGTCCTGCCGTCCCCCCCAAACGTGATGCTTGAAAACAACAGCATGAAAACAGCAATATATTTCTTCATTTCGGTCTTTCTCCAGGTAGAGCAACTAGTTTTCCTATGAGTAGTTGCACCGAGTTGCTAAGCCCGGAATACTCCAGCGGCGATTCCGCCTTAGGTGCAGCGTAAGTCCAGGTCTTGCGATCCGACGCTGGCAATGCGGCGTCGTAGGCTAGGCGATTGTGCCATGTGTTGGTGACAGCTACTGACAGTACGTTTTCTCCTGCCTTCAGGTATTTTGTGATGTCCTGTCGATACGGCGCAGCCCATAGTACCCCGGCCTCTTCCCCGTTCACTTGAACTCTGGCGATGTTTCCCACGCGACCAAGATCCAGTACCAGTCGCTCGTCGGTTTTCAATGCGCTGAGCGAAAACGTCGTTCGGTAGGTTGCAGTGCCAGAAAAATGGCTAGCAGCTTTGTTCGTCATTTCAGACCACGGTTTGATGTGATCCAGTTCCAACGATTGCGGCGTATTCCAGCCTGAGGGAAACGATAAGGTCCATCCTCTTTTGAGCGGCGTCGTTTTGGTTCCCGTGACATGCACCAAGGACGGCTTTGCGCCAGGACGGCTGAACTGATATTCACCGTCCTGCCAAGCGACGAAGCTTCGACCACCATCGAGTATTTCGCAGGTTAAACCTTTCGGATGGACCCAAGGTTGGATCGGCTTGTCGCGAGTCAATCCTAGGGGCGGGAACCTCTCAGCGGTGTCGCGTCGGCCTTGGTCAGTGGCGTCCACCACGACGCTGCCATCGAGCGTGATCTGCTCCCACGGAGGATCTGCACCGCCAGGCCTGATCACAACAAACACCGAACCAGCGGCGGGCAATTTCACTGGGACGGACGTACCCGATCGAGTGGGGTGAAAGACCGATACTGGTTTGAGGCTTCCATCCATTGGGTCCCACAATTCAGGTGTCCCCTTTGCTCGAAACTGTAGATTCGCATCCAGTGCTTCTGTTCGATGACCGATCACAAAATAGACGTCCAATTCGCCGAGGCGGCGATGGCACCAATTTGCGGATAGCGTCCCACTCACATCGGGCGTGATTCCCAGTTCCGTCAACAAGCCTGCCAGATCACCGCCCCAGATCAATCGCCCTTTGCCGATACGACGATCGCCTTTGAGAGCGGAATTGTCTCCCCAAAGCTCGTTCACGTGCGACTCGAAAGCTACGTCTGACTTCACTCCGCCGCTCAAAGTGGCATTCATGACCGGTGCCTGGCCGATGACTGTCGCACCAGCGATAAGGAGTTCTTTGATGCGGGCCAACGTCGTAGGTGTAAGCCGCTGGCATTGTTCGGTCGGGAGCCAAAGTACTCGCCAGCGAGAACCCTCCGGAACAACCAAGTTACCGTCGCTGACCCTGAGCCGGTTCAACAACACATCGGCGTTGAGATAGTCGAAATGGTACCCACTAGGAAACGGTGTGTCTTGCCGTGGCTTATGGTCCAAATCATCACCCAGGTACCACAGCACGTCGGCGACGGGGTGGCCCTGTTCGAGCATAAATCCACATCGCGCCAGATACTCAGTGAACAGCGGCATGTGCTTCCACCAAGTCTGTCCACGCAGAAACGGCGTGCCGATACGGCCACCGAAAGAGGTTCCAGGCACACGGTCAAGTGGATTGTGCGTGTAAGTGTGAAACACCAGATGCGAAACGCCTAAAGCCAGGCTCCGATCTGCGAAGTGTTTGAGCGAAAATGGGTGCTCGCGCCACTTCACTGGAATGCTGGTAAACGCTTCCGCGGCGACGCGTTTCTTGCCATAGATGTGTGCGGAGGAAACGGTGACTGCGATCGGCTTCGTCTCCAACCCACCGTCGTGCGGATCATTCGGTTGCCAGAACTCGCACATAGGGATATCGGCGGCCCGGAAGTACTGCAGAATGTCGCCGGGGGACACATCTCCCACGGAAGTTTCGAAAGACAGCTTCAGACCGCTCTCACGGCCGAACTCAGCCAGTCGGCCGTAGTAATTCTCTACGATCAGATCGCTGATCGTTGCCCGCCAGTCTCGCAAGAATCTCTCGCTGGTGTGGTGATCGTCCACGACCCAGCCCGCCAATGCGGGCAGCCAAGGACGCAATGCATATCCACGCCGACGCTCAAACTCCTGTTCCATGGCGGGCGTCCAGGTCTGTGTGTAACACTCCCAACTGTCGATCAACATGCCCTTGAGCCGACCGCCGTCAGTTGCACCGCCCGATTTAGAAAGCCGCCCAATATAACCGGCAAAATGTTGATCTGCTCCCGCGGGCGATAGCTTGTCGCATTCAAACCCAGTCGCCTCTGGAGGAGCGGGCTTGTTCTTGACTCCAGTGTTGACGTGCCCAAAGCGCACGATGGTCCACTCGCCAGGGGGTGCGTCCCAAATCAGATGGCCGGCCCGATCGACTTCACTAGTCAAATCAATCACAGAATCAGACTTTACCCAGGCTTCCTGTGATTGGTGCGGACTTGCCGCGCGTTCGAGGCTGCGTAGTGCGTATCCTGCTTGGGCACGCCAATCTTGTAGTCGGGCTGCCGTGGATAAGCGGAGTTGTGAAATCTCCATCGGACGGTTGTTATGGAAAACGAGTCGATATCGTTTGGACCGCGCATCAGGCACCGCCAGCACATACGGTACTTCGCTCTGTCGATCCTGCCAGGTGCCCCGTGGAACCACGTGGCGAACTAGTTCCGTCCAACCATTTGCATTTTCGACGCACACGGCAATCTCAGAATCAGGGTCGAAGTTGACGCGTTTCATCAGGTGTTCTATCGGTGGCAACTCGATCGATCGGAGTGTCACCACGTCGGTGAAGGTAAATTCTACCCAAGCAGGTTCGTCTCCAATCGGAATCTGGACATTGACGTTTTTTCCGGCCAACCAATGCGACCACGCAGGGTCGTCTGGGAAGCTGTTGATTTGACTGGGTTTCAACCAGGTTCCCTCGTCGTCGGCTGGTTTGGGAAACGCGACGACTGCAATGTCTTGGTAATCTCGCCAAGCTTCATCGCTTGGCTGGGGAAGATCCAAGTCGATCGAAATACGTCCTCCGCCGGTAGCATTTCTGCGACTAGAAATCAGGTGTCGCATCGCCTTGTCGGGGGTGATCCATGGCCCTCCCGACATCGCCCAGCCTGGGCAGTTCTGCATCGTAAAATTCAGCCCCAACCGCCCGGTTTCATCGGCGATATGACTAATCATCGAGTCCCACGTAGGGCTCAGCGTTTGGATCTGCGGCTCGACGCCGGGCCATTTTTGCCCTCTGCCATGAAACAACTGGATGCCGTAAATTCCAGCACCAGCAACCGCTTCCAAATCAGTGGTCAGCCCCTCTTTGCTAACGTTACCGCCGATTAAATGAAACCAGGTCTCAGGACGCGATTCGCGGGGGGGTGACCTGAATCTATCCGACATCTGTGAATCATCGAATGTTTGCGCGTATGATTGGCCTTGGAGTGTGGCAATAAATCCACATGCCAGTACACAATTCTGTAAAAGTAGTATTGATTTCATTTCGACCTTTTGTTCGTCCAGCTCATTATGTAGTGCCCCGCACTCAGTTCAATGTTGTTGTTGCTGGCTACCTTTTCACCATCCAAGTCGAGATTCTCTATTGCTTCTGGCAAAGAAACCTCCGCAACACTGTTGGGCGGAATCGTAAATGACCAATTGACATGTTCACCTTCCTGCTTCCACGCACTTCTTATGACTCCATAGGCTGTTTTCACATCCGCTTCCATCCATTCAAGGTTTGTTGGAATGTAGGGCTGCAGTAAGATACGGCGGAAGCCAGGCTCATCTGGATGGCATCGAATACCAGCCAGATAATTGAGCATCCAGGCCGTAGGATGATTCATGGCATGATGGTCCAGAGAGTGCCGTAACTGCTTGCCACGCGAATCATTCCGGAACTTCTCAAAGATCGTGGTTGCGTCGTAGTCCCGGATACTCTGTGCTATCCCTGGATAATTTGGGTTCCGCAGCATATCCAATGCCAGGTCCACGTAACCATTTTCCGTCAACTGAGGATAAATGTTATAAGACATGAATCCACCATCAAACTTCTTACCGTTCTCCTGATAGATCTTAGCCAGTGATGTCGCTACATCTTCTCGCTCAGACGGATCCACGACGCCAAAAGCCAAAGCCAAACTGTCATGCACGCCATTGCCGAACGTCTTTTTCTGCGGATCATAGTATTTTTGGATGATCGATTTCCGTATGCGCTCTGCGAGGTCATGGCTCCACTGACCATCATCAGCTTTCCCAAGCAGCTCAGCAAAATCGGCGAAACGATCTGCAGCGGCGTAAAAATTAAAGGCTGCAATCAACTGACTTTCAGCAGGCGATCTTGGGATACCCTCAGGCGCAGCATGGTCGCCGTAACGATGAATCTGCGGAAGAAGATCGGGAGAGTTCTTCTCAAAATATTGCAGAAACTTGCGCATCACATCGTAATGATCGCCAGCGGACTGGAAATCCCCGTTCACTTGGTAGTTATGCCACGCCAAAAACAGTGGAGAAACCGACCAAGTAAAATCCAGGGTTTTGTTCGTATGGCGTTTGCCCACCCCGATCCGACCAGGAATCCCTTTTGGGTCAAAAGGCGGGGTGTAGAACAGTCGAACCTGCTGGCGGTAAAATGAAGCCGAATCCAGTGTGTGGAATCCGGTCGCCCAGGACGTATGGAGGTCCCCACCCCACTGGCATTTCTCGCGGTGCGGGCAATCCTCCAACACGGAATGCATGTTATTGAGGTGGGTCTGAATGCCCATTTTGAAAATGCGGTCTAACAACGGATCGGAAGACTTGAACGTGGCCGTAACCGGTGTGTCCGAATGCACGACCAGGCATTTGATTTGTCCGGGCGTAGGGGCTTTGCTTAACCCATGGATCTCGGCGAAACGAAAGCCATGATAGCTGAAATAGGGTCGCCAGCTATGCGATTTCCCGTCTGCTATAATTTGGTGGTGTTGCGGTGAGGAGTGACAGCTCCAGAAGGAACCCGGCACGTTGTCGAGGTGTTTGCCGTCCTCTAACAGCATCTCCGTGGCGCGGATTCGCATCGTGGTGCCTTCAGGCTCATTGAAATCCAGCGCTAGCCAGCCACTGATATTCTGACCGACATCTACTACCCAGGTCTTCTCACCAATCTGCCAGGTTTTTACTGGATCGATTTCCCGCACGACGCGAATCGGTGGGAAGTCCTGGGCGATCAGTTTCGGCGACAGCGCCTTCACTTTCCGTACCTGCTTCCAGCCCGTCTGCGTGCCCGGTTTCTCCCACTCCGAATGCCACTTCCGATAGTCGATGTAGTCACCTAGAAACAGGTTCGACATCGTGACGCCCGAGCCTTTCCAGCGCCAGTCGCCTCCCGTCACCAACTTGTCGTGAGTGCCATCCTCGTAGCGGATGTCCAGATAAGCGCGCAGCCCGGGTTTGCCGTAAAGATAGCGAGAGTGGGAAAACCAGCGGTCGTTGTTATACCAACCGTCGCCGAGCAGGATCGACAGCGAGTTTGTGCCCTGTTTGATCTGGTCCCGTACGTCGAAAACCGAATAGAGAGCGACGTTCTCGTAGTCCGTCTGCCCCGGGTCGAGTACATGGTCCCCGACTTTTTCTCCGTTCAGATAAGGCTCGTTGTATCCTAGGCCACAGACGTAGAGCCGGGCGGCAGACACCTCCTTGGGAACATCGAAGTCTTTCTTATACCATGCCACCTCCAGCGGCGCTCTCGGCGAAATCTTCGCCTTGCCCAGCGGCGGTTTGCCGTACCCGCACACCACCTTCACCGGCTGTTTTATTTCGCCTAAATGGACTACCCAATCCGCAGAGGTCTGAATGATCTGCTTGCTTCCATCGGCGAAGACGATCTTCATGCCGAATGAGACTGGCGTGGAAAGATCGACACCCGTCAGGTTGATGCTGACCTCGTTCTCCCTCTGCATGTAGAAACTGTAGTCCTTGTAGTAAATTGTCGGAGGTCCCTCCGTTCCATTGAGACCCTTGCGCCCATTGACCATGAGCTCGATCTCGCCTTTGCTCATGTGATTCCACCAGGCGCCGGCATAAACGACATACTTGTCCGGGAGCGAGAATTTGATTTTGTAGCTTATTTTCTTTGCCGGTTCATCATCTTCCCGGGCCGCGATCCATGGCCCCATCGTATCGGAGGGGCCGTACTCCGTCTGAATCTTACGGGTACATGCAATCCACTCCGCGCCCTGCCAGTCGCCGTCCTCCAGAAGGCCGCTATCGAACCAGGTCGGCTCCGACCATGGCAAAGCAGTTCCTTGATCGTCCTTGATTCGGACACGCCAGTAGATACGCTGTTTTGAGGAGAATGGCTTTCCAGCATACGGAATAGCTGTCGACTTTTCGTCCTCTACCCAGCGACTATCCCACAAATCCGGACGTTTTAACTTAGCTTTAGAAGTGGCCGCCTGAATTTGGTAGGCACGCTGCGCCAGCCCCCGTCGCTCGCCCTCAAGACGCCAGGATAAGAGAGGATCTTGTCGATCGACTGCTAGCGGAGTTACCCGACAATCACATTTTAGATCCAAGAGTTGGATCTCACTGCCCACCGCTTGAACGCTGACAAGCAGTAGCACTAGACCTAGAATTATTTTCATTATTTACTTTGCATGGTGACCGATTAGACGACAGAAATTGCACACTTGGCCTTCATCCCTGCCTGTTTTGGCAAATGAGCAATGATGGGAACAGCCTCGGCACCTGGAACCATATTGAATATCCGGCCTTTCTTGCTCTCTTTGATCGATAGAGGAACGCTGGCTTCAACTACTACGGTTCCACCCGGTTTCTCAATCTCGACTCGATTCTCGGATACTTGCCGAACCTTCTCACCAGTAGGTGAGATGATTGGCACGACCAAGACTGCTGGACTGTTGCTTATCGATCCAGTTGAGCTTGCTGCGCTTATCGTAACTTGACTATCCTCGAGAAGGTATTGGATGTCATATGTCGCAGCATTTCCTTTCACCACATTACGGTCTTCATCTTGCAATGTCGTTTTCACATCAAAGGTGACCTGTTTGCCGTCATCTGTATATCGAACATCGGCCTTCAGGTCGTACAGGTTCGTGTACCACGTGCCATCTTTGAACGTTTCGACTCGCGTGGTGAGCGGAAAGTCCTCGCCTGGATTGGGCTGCTGGTTCAACGGTTCGACCAGAATGTATCTGGCCATGCTGCCGGCGAGCAACGTACCGACCTTGTTGTGATACAACACCGACAGCGAACCACCGGTCGGCTGCTGTAGACCGTCCGTTGACTTGGTTTTGTAGATCGAATCATAAGAGGATACGGTTCCGCGCCATGGTCCTTTCGCCGCCAACCACACTGCGATTTCAGGAAAGGTCTTGACGCCTTGGGCCGTCTCTCGAGGCAGCGGTTGTGATTTGTCGACATCCGGCATCGAATTAATTTTATCTTGCACCAGAGCCATCACCTTCGCATGGGCAAAAGTGTGGTGGATGCAGGGCTTGATGCCGTGAGAAACATAGTGGGGCCCACCGTGTAGCAGTCCGTCGGCAGTACATCGCTGCAACAACTCGGCGTTCTTGATTGCAGCAGTTCCAAATGCCGGGTTGTAGCCAGCCATCAGACTGAAAGCCGGCTGACATCCATCGGAAGTCCGGCTGCCCCAGTAGCTCCACTTCGCCGATCGAGTGCCCCAACTGTTATCCCAGGCGCCATCGGGTAGCATGAATTCGAGGTGACCGTTCATCGAATGGACCAACAGATCGAGCAACTCAGTATCATTCTCTTCCAATGCATACAACACGGCTCCATTGAGGGATTCCTCGACGTTGTATCCTAGGTCGACTGGCAACAGTCCGCGCTCGCTGCGATTGTCACTCGGTTTGCCTTCGCCGTAGATCAACTTGTTCGGTTCTGTGAAGAATTCTTTAATTCGTTTTGAAAACTGCTGGCTGCGGCCGAAGTACTTCTGTTTTCCGAGGACTCGACCGAACAGATTGAAACCGTAGAGTCCGGTCATTCCGTAATTGAGATTTGTGAAGTCGATCTTCTTGAAATCGCGAAGGAGATAGCCGCCAGCAGCTTTGTCGAGCCGGGCGGTCCACGCTTTTTTTCGCTCTTCGTCAAGAACATCTCCGTGATGGTGCAGGGCTTCCGCAAGTGCGATCGCACCGAAGATAGTAGTTCCTCGCCAGGATTTTGGGTTGATATCGTTGGTCCAACTTCCATCCGGCTGGCTTACGTTGTTTTCTGCCCACTCGTAGACATTAATCGCAGCATCGAGGTACGTTTGCTCTCCAGTCACGTGCGCCATGCGCAAGAACGGATACAGTGCGTCGGAACACCGGCCATGAATGTGGCTGCAAGCCGGGCACTTCAAAGCACCATGAAGCTTGGGATTGCCTGGTTCATTAATCTGACACCTGATCATGCCGTCGCACCAATCGGTGAGCAAATTCTTGGTCAACGTGTTGAAGTCGATAGCCTTGTTTTCAGCAGCAAAACCAAGTGGGCCCGTCAACAAGCCTCTTGCACTAAAGGCCAATCCTGCACTTCCGAGTGAAAAAGTTCCCAAGAATTTTCGACGATCCTGCATGTATACGCTCTCTGGTTCTTCTAAATGTGGAGCTTAGTAAACAGGGGTGGAAGTAACCATTCCCCCCTCTTTGAGTCATTTTTTCTTCCTAGTCCGGAGGGGAACTGGTGGATTCGGAAGACCGCGTCATGTGGCCCTCTCCATTCGGTACTTGGATCTCGAATTCTTCTCCCTTCGGCTTCATTGTCGCTTCGATTCTTGTCTTGGTTGGAGTACTAACTTAGCTTCGTAGTTGGTTGGGACTGAAAGATTGTTGATCACTTGCGCGCTCTTGTCCGTATTCTAGGCAATGGATATCTTCCATGGATCGAGTCAAGCTGGTTTTGGCATTGTCAAGATACTCGCATTAAAGGCATCCGTAGAAGCCGCTGTATAAGAAGGTGCGGTCAGGAAACAACAAGCCAATACGATTTATAGTCTCTTCAAAGTGTGACTCAGCCTGATTGCTTTTATGCCTACTGGGAACTAAAGAGATATTGCATTGTCAAATCGAGTTAGACACCAGCCAGATCACTGTTGATGCGTAAACAATTCAAGCGTCAATTCGTTGTCGGCATCTGGTTTTACGTCTACCGTAATTCCAGACGTCCTAGCATTTGTATAGCGCTGCGGTAAAGATTTCGCAGTGGTCGATATAGGCATTCCTTCCTGTGCAGGTGGTGGAATTACGGAGACCGGGTGGGTGCCAATCTTCACCCCATCGGAATTGGTGTCAGTGCCAAGAACGAATGCTCCGTCCGCCTGAATCGTGCCCTTGGCCATTTTGCCCTCAGCTGGCGTCACAAGGACGAAACCTTCGGTAAGTGGCTTTCCATCGAGTGTAACCACACCATGAACGGGTGCGAGGCCGTCTCCACTTCCCCCACATCCTACCAAACACAAAGTGTTAACCATTAGCAGAGCGAAGCACCAAAGACTTCCCAAATCGCACAATTGTTTGCCAAGCGATCTCTCCGCAGTGAGTAACTGCCTGCATGCACCATGTAAACGCAATACGAGGTTTTTTGTTGGAGGCATCATGAAATCATTCCTTAAGTGTTAGCTGAAACCCATTGACCTTGAAAGATTCAAGCAAAGCATGCATCACGTAGGCGGCTAAAAGTACACCATAAACTGAGGCTGATCAGCATCAAGTTACTAGGCTCAGGTACAGGTGCTGGTGATGTGTATGGCTGTGCAGGCACACCATAGTTGTTTTGCCATGCCGCGAGACCAGCTGGTGTGCCATCGTTACGCTGCCACTCGAGGAAGTCGGCCCCATCGACATCGCCGTCGCTGTCGAAGTCGCCGGGGATTACGTCAACCACAGCAGTGATGGCGACATTGTCGATCCAGAGATCGTGGCCACCGGCTCCATCACCGTCTCCACTCGAGAAAGCCAGCAGAAATTCAACGCTTCCACCCACTTCGAGGGTGTGGTCTGCGAGCCCTAGCAAGGAGTGGCTGATATCGTCATGAGCACTGTTGTCCCAGGCACCAGCAACGCTGGTGATCTCATCGTCAGTTGAAGTGTAAATCACACCGTTGGTGATAGCTCCGCTGGAGACACTCAATTTGTAGGCCCGGGCTGCCTTGGGACGGAAAGCGTAGGCATCGAAATGAAAGCCGTCCAAGTCGAGGTCACTCGTGCCATTATTGGTGATCGTGAAGGTGATCGTGCCTCCGGTAGTCGCGTTAGGCAATTCCAGGTTTTCATTTTGCACACCCTCCCCGGCTACGGTGCTTGCTGTTGGGGGGCCCGCGAAGGTTCCCCACGTACCGTCGGCACTGGCGCCCCGCCCGTCGGTAGTATGCCAATTGAGCCCTTCGGTGGTCGTGACAGCTGCCCCGGTGACCCCTGGCGCGGTTAGGGATGCAGTAGGAGTAGCACCACTATCCCAGGTATCCCAGCCCGCGATCAGATTTCCATAGGTAGGGGCGGGGGGTTCGGTGGGGAAGTCAATGTCCGGGTCCACGGAAGCATGACTGACGAAGATCATCGCTTCACTCAAGACCTCTTGGGCTCCGACGTAGATGCCCCAGCGGAAACGTGTGAGAGAATTGTCCCCAGGCTGCTGATTGCGAACGTATTGGCCCGTTGTGAAGGGTTGATCTTGGGCACCAAAATACACCTCGTATTCCAGCCCATTGTCTCGAATGCGAATGTCAAATGGCTGGCCAACAGCATTGTCGATGAGTGTCTCGAATTTTGGTTGTCCCGGCGCCGGAGTCCTGTGTTGGACCTTGACTCTGCCGCTGCTTTCCATGTTGAGTTGCATCGACCATGCTTCGTCGTCGACGTCTTTGGCCTGAAAAATCGCTGCATTGATCGGCTTTATGATTGTGTAACGAGCGACCCATTCGTGCCACTCGCCACCAGCGACATTCCAGCCCGTATTTGCGTCGAACGACTCGACGCGAGCCGCCAATGGTCGACTGTTCCGAACATTCTCTTCACCAGGAAAGAGCCGAAAGATTTGCGTTGCTCCGTCGGTCTGATACCAGCGACTCCAGTTGTCGAAGTCGCTTTCGGGAAGCGAACTATTCGCAAGGGTGTGAAGCCTGAGATTGTCCTCAATCCCAAGCACGCCGAAGAGTCCCCCCTCGACTGCTTCGTTATTCACGTCGATTGTAGTTCCCAAGTAGCCGTTTGTGATACTGTCTCGTATGTCCTCGAATGGTGGATTGATGCCAGGCCCCTCGGTGTACAGCAAGCTTTGACCTATAGAGATTGAATTGCCGCATATCACTGCGAAAAACGCACAAGTAACCACAAAAGGTCTAGTACTCAAGAAATCAACCATTTGATAACACTACTGGTTAAGACTCTCAAATATACGCCGAACGCTCTGAGCTGGTACGCACGAACAAAAAACTGAGTTAAGTAAAAAATACCAATTCCTCGCCCCGCGGTATTGCATGCTATGACCTAGAATTTCGATGGAGGGATGGCAATAACAGCAGTACAAGTAAGTTTAGCGATTGGCTATGACCTCGCTTCCCTCACGACTTGCGTAAGCGATAAGCTCTCGGAGGCCAATATCTTCTTGAATAAACTGCACTGAGCCATCAGCCATAGCGAAGTGGCAGCCTCCCGGATGATCTGAACCGAAGCCGACGTCATTTCTAAGGACGCTTGAGGGGGTCGCACTATTAAGCGGATACGTGAGGTTATGGGCGGTGTAGAACCACGTTGTCGCGGCCCCGATCCACCAGGGGCGTGTACCCTGGTTTTCTGGCGGACCGAATGCTGACTCACCGATGAGAAACGTGTTACTTGTGCCGTCAGTGATCCTGCGAAAACCGATCTCGCCCTGGAAGGTAATCACGCCGTTGATTGCCACTTTACCTTCTCCGCCACTATGGCATCTGCCATTCCCAGCCGAATTTTCAAGCATGGTGTAAGGACTGCCTTCACTGATTCGATTGCCTGCCCCACAACCGGGCACAAGATCTGTCCCTGTATACTCGTCGAGATTGGCCCCCATCACAGCGCAGTAGGCCGTTGCGAGGCCAGAATCTAAAGCCGTTGGGTCTCCGCTCCCAAAATCCGAAGTGTTCACAGGTTGTGTCAGAGAGAAAGACGGACACTTGAACTCTTCGATGGGAGTGTTGTCCAAAAAGTCCCGGACGGCTTGAGTTTGCTGATCGTACTCAAACTCGGGGTCTATCAAGTTTTTCACGTTGGCCTGCTCTACATACGGCGTCAAGAAAGCAAGATAGCCCCAATTCCCCGAATCACGAGAATTTCGCTTCTGTGCGGTAGGAGACAACTTTCCGTTCGCAGGTGGAAACATTTTGCGAGCGTCCGCGAAGTTCTGGCATGCGATCCCAAGCTGCCGAAGACGGTTCTGACACTGGGTGCGTCTTGCAGCCTCTCGTGCCGCTTGGACTGCAGGCAGCAGCAAGGCGACAAGTACTCCAATGATCGCGATTACGACGAGCAATTCTACGAGTGTAAAACCATGTAGGGGCCTGGAGAATAAGTCTTGGTTCTTTGTAGTAAGTCGTCTTCTTCGCGCCTGCTTATCCGCTTTTACCACCTGGCTAGTATTCCGAATCATCTTTTTGAATCCTCCTTAGATTAGATATGCTGGCATTAATATAAACGCATGTACACTAAATGACACTATTTCGACGAGACCGTTAGAGCCAGCCTGACGAGAGTAGATCCGCCCTTGACCACCAAAAAACACGTCAGGAATAACTTAATTGGGCGGCTGGCATCAACTGACGCTACCCTGTCAAGTACGGCCAGCAATGACCTTCTGATTACTAACCACGTCTTGACGCAGGCAGAGTGGACAGGAAAAATTCTTGGAAACATGACCCCAAAGTCCACAAAACCAGTGATTCGATGTACTTAAGGCTGCTTAGTGGGGGGCCCTCAGCTTGCTGAGCCAATGCGCCCACCACGCCATTCCTGCGGCTATCGAAGCTTTCAGGTAGATTTTGCATTATTTTTTCTGGTTTATTAGTCCATTTCCTCACTTCAGGGGCGTGTTATTGGAGATGAAAGACTCCACAGCAAAATCTGGCACTCCCAATGACCCTCAGAGGTACGAGCTATTTGTCAAGCTCTTGCTCGAGAATGAGTCAAGTGTGCGCGCATATTTACGTGGGCTGCTGCCAACTTGGCAGGATGTTGAAGAGGTGGCACAGGAAGCCAGCCTAGTGGCGTGGCGGAAATTTTCAGATTTTGAGGAAGGCACTTCATTCGGTGGCTGGTTCCTGACAATTGCTCGATATGAGGCTATGAGCTATCGCCGTCGCCTCGCGCGAACACCACTCGTTTTTTCGGATGATGTTTGGGGACTTTTGGCGGCAGAAGCTGCTGAGGATGAGGGCGGTCAAATACGTCGCCAGCACCTCGAAAAATGCCTGGATAAATTAGATGCGGCCAGTCACGAACTACTGCTGAAAGTATACTCACCCGGTGTTATGATGCGAGAGGTGGCTAAGCAATCCGGCAAAGGTGAGCAAGCGTTCTATAAGGTTGTTCAGCGATTGAGATCTGCGCTCTTGAAATGCATTTCGAAGGCCATGGCTTTGGAAGGGATAGGATGACTGACAGGGACATTGATAAGCTGATTGCCGCGTGGCTAGATGGCCATCTCGATGCCGATGATTCACAGGCACTCCAAAAAGAATTGCAGGGTTCGGCGGAAGCTAGAGAGAAGTTTCGCAAGTATTCTCACCTGGATGTGGCTCTCCATGAGTACGCTGACACCAGTGGCATGCTGGGCCACGGGCAACTTATTGCCAACTTGACCGAACAGTTGCCCAGCCGCACACAAGGGTCTCAGTTCACAACTTTCGAGAACGCGAGAGGAGGGCAACCCCAAGTTACGTTGCATCCGACGAGATTTGATACTAAAGGTATGTCCGCATTCCGACGGGTGTTGTCATGGTACACGGCCCTTGCTGTTGGGGTTTTGCTTGCGGTTTCGCTAGTTAGCTTCTTTAATTATGGGGAGCGGCGAGCAGGGCATTCTGCTCAGCTTCGGTCCGCTAAAGATTTGGAGGCCGCTGAGGAAGCAAGCGTTGCTAATCTGCGCAAGCCACCTGCGCCAGTTGCCACTTTGGCATCGGAAGTGCGGTCTCTATGGGAGAACTCGCAACTTGAGGTTGGGCAGGCTTTCTATGAAGGTGAGACGGTCAGTTTGCAACAGGGCAAAGCTCGCATCAGTGTCGGGTTCGGGGCAGAAATCGTCGCTGAAGCACCCTTTTCACTGACCTTCGTTGCGAGGGATCAAGTCAATCTGCATCAAGGCAATGTCGCTGTCCATGTCGCGCCCTGGGCTAAAGGCTTCACGGTAGTTACTGAGGAAATGGATATTGTCGACCTCGGAACTACGTTCACGGTTTCTGCTTTTCCTGGCGTTAAGACAAAAACTACGGTCCTTAAGGGGGTCGTGCGAGCATCGAGTACCCGCAATTCACAGCCGAGAGGGTTGCTGATATCGGAAGGTCAACAGGTGTCGATTGATGGCGAAGGTCTGTTCGAAAGTGTTCAGCAACAGGATGTTAAGCACCTACTTGCTAGTTTGGATTTTGGTGACTCGGGAGCATACCGCCCTGTTGCTTTGAACAATACTGGCATTGGGCTTGAAGTTGGTGACGAAGATCTGCATTGGCGGGTGGTAGCCGGGCCGGAGGGAAGTTTTAGCGGTAAGCAATTCGCAACGGTTTGTACACCTGAACGTGGGTATTTACCCAATAGCCCTAATACGTCGCAGTGGTTATCCATTTCAGACTGGCAAACTGCTTCGCCTAATTCCATTTACACATTTCAAACAGAATTCGATCTGGAAGGTTACGATCTTTCCACAATGCAGCTATTCGGTCGATTCTTGGCAGACAATGGCATTGCCGCCGTTCGCGTCAACGGCAATCCAGTGGAAGTTAAGTCTTGGGTTGACAACGTGAAATATCAACCGTTTGGTGATCAACAATTCCGTTTCGTAAATATAACTAAAGGTCTAGTCAAGGGTCAAAACATTATCGAAGTCGATGTTCAGAACGGAATGATGAGGAGTGGTATTGGTAAGAATCCGCCGATAAAGGCAATTCCGAATCCAATGGCGTTGCGTGTTGAGTGGTATGCGTTTGGTCGACAGCAAACTTTTGCGGAGGCTGCTGGCAATGCAAAGTTATTTCACGAATTTCAGAATGATTACTCATCAAGATTGACGCTTTCTGGTGGTCTTCCAAGCATGTGAGATTGGATATTTGCTTTGAACATGTCCCCTGCCTATCTATAGCCAACCACCAGTACCGTGAGGACGTCACGCCGACTTCTAAGTATCTACGAGAAATAAAGCAGCTACTGCGGTGCTCGTCTCTCTATTGATCTTTTTGGTCTGATCGGAGCAGGCCCCACACGAAATAGTCTTCTTTCACGTTTTTTAGCAATACAATTCGAATGCCACTACAAGTTGTGATTAAGGAATGTGCATAGGTGAAAGTTTTCGTGATTAAACCTGCTTGGATTTTCGCATTA
This sequence comes from Bythopirellula polymerisocia, assembly GCF_007860015.1. GTDB lineage: Bacteria > Planctomycetota > Planctomycetia > Pirellulales > Lacipirellulaceae > Bythopirellula > Bythopirellula polymerisocia. Next base: position 799,335 of record NZ_SJPS01000002.1, on the reverse strand, counting down.
GCTCTGGTGGTGCAGTTGGCATTCATGCCGCTTGTCAATGCAGACCCATTCAAGTCGTCCCAGGTGAGTAAAGTTGCGATGCGAGCCTCCTTACCAAAGCTCGATCCCTCAAAGCCCCCTGCTCGTGAGACTGTCGCGATTACTCGGCAATCTCCGCAAACTATAAAATTGGTAGACTCTGACGTAGTGCTAATCGATTTCGGGCGAGTTGCCTTCGGGAATCTTGAGTTGACATCACCCGCAGACTTCGAGGGCACCCTGAAGGTTCGTTTTGGCGAGAAACTGCTAGACGGTTTGATCGATCGTGAGCCTCCAGGCACTGTGCGATGCAGCGAGGTTGAGGTGGAAATCACCCCCGGCGCGACAACGGTTATCGCTCCACCAGCCGACGAAAGGAACACTCAGCAGACAGCAGAGATTGGACGATACGGCAAGCCTACACCGCCAGCAGTGTTAACTCCCCCGGAGTGGGGCGTTCTTACACCATTTCGATGGGTCGAGATCGAGGGCTTGCCCGATGCTTTGAGCGCCAACCAAATCGTGCGTAGAGCAGCTTTCCCTAAGCATTGGGATGAGAACTCTGCCGCATTCGTGTGCTCAAACGAAACTCTCAACCGCGTTTGGGAGCTTTGCCGCTATTCAATTAAGGCGACGATGTTTGCGGGAGTGTACGTGGACGGTGATCGGGAGCGCATTCCCTACGAGGCTGATGCCTACCTAAATCAATTGAGTCACTACTATGTGGACGGTGATCCAGTTATGGCGCGCCAGACTTTTGACTGGCTAACGGCGTATCCCACTTGGCCATCCGAATGGGGTCCACACATGGTTTTTATGGCACATGCTGACTGGATGCGTAATGGCGATGATCAGTGGATTTCTCAGCGGTACGAAAACTTAAAAACTAAAACGCTCATTGAACGGTGTGGCGACTCCGGACTTGTTCACAGCGATGAATTGCAGAGAGAATGGAACGATATCGTCGATTGGCCGCCTCCCGAACGCGACGGCTACGTCCGGACGGAGGTGAATACCGTTATCAATGCGTTTCACTTTGCTGCCATTGAAAAAATGGCTGAGCTCGCTGATGTGGCCGGTTCCGAAGTTGACGCAAAACGCTACAAAGATCATGCAGAGCGGGTTAGGCAGATTTTTTACGATCAATTATTTGACGTGGAGGCAGGTCTCTTTCGCGACGGACTTGGCGTGGATCATCACTCGCAGCACGCCAATTTTTTCCCGCTTGCCTTTGGGCTCGTCGAAACCAAAGACCGCCAGCATGTGGTGGACTGGCTTACAAATCGTGGCATGCAGTGCTCAACATACGCTGCCCAATATTTACTGGATTGCCTTTTTAAGAATGGAGCCGGTGAGACCGCAGTTAAACTCATCATCGCGCCCGGGAAGAGGAGTTGGCGTCACATGCTCGACTCCGACGCGACGATCACATGGGAAGCATGGAACGAGTCCGTTAAACCAAACCTTGACTGGAATCATGCCTGGGGAGCAGCTCCTGCCAATCTGTTGCCGCGATATGTTCTGGGCGCCGAACCTCTTGAGCCAGGTTGGAGCCGTGCGATTATTCGCCCTTATCCAAGCGGCCTAGATTTCGCCCGAGGCATCATACCTACGCCATATGGGCCAGTCTCTGTCGATTGGAATCGCAAGAACTTTTTTGAAATGGAACTGAAGTTGCCCGACAACATGTCTGCTTCAGTTCACGTGCCGACGGTGCCTGGCACCGATAGCGTATTCGTTAACGGTCAACTCGTCGAAGCCAAAATGGAAGACGGCTATTGGATTCTCAAGGAGGATCTGACAGGCGAATCGATTGTCGAACTCCGTTCGGTAGAATTGCAGCAAACTACTGAACAGTCTGCGAGCCAATTGTAGAGGTTTTTCCCGGAGCAGAGCAGAGGGTGGGGTTTCTCATGCGCCGATACGTCAGATGCAAAATAAAAGCCGCGACTAGACCTAGTTTGCATTGTCTAGTTAAAACTTTTATGGCAAGCATCCTTCAGGCCTGCACAGTTCTCTTCTTTTGTCAGTCGATATCTCAAGCGACAGCGCAGCTCATCGTCACTCCCGTGCACGATATGGTACTGGACTCCAATGCGTTGGTGATGCCCACAAGCGGCTCATTCGGCCGCATACTCAATGGCACCACATTTCAGCAAGAGGCACTGATTACGCACGGGGGCTATCAGTATACGGCCTGGTACCACAATGGCTCGAGCGACGAAGATATCTTTGTATCGCGTCGCGATTTGAGCGGAACTACCTGGGAAACGATTGATACCGGGTCCGGTTTGGAAAACGGCGACGCGACTGCCTCTTCAGATAGCCGCCGATGGGATGGGCACAATAGCATCTCCCTGGGTATCTCTGGCGATGGACGAATCCATCTCAGTTTCGACCAGCACGTTGACGAGTTGCGTTACCTAACCACGGATCCCGGCTTCGCGACGAGTGCGAGTAACATTTGGAATCAAGCGGGTTTTAAGCCAGAACGCGATGCACTGAACGTCAATGGCGCTCAGATTCCGAAGGTCACTTATCCTCGATTTACCAATGTGGGGGATGACCTGGTCTTTACCTACCGTGATCGCGTTAGCCAAGATGGCGACCACTATATCGCAACCTACAACTCGCAGACCGGCATTTGGAATGCTCCACATCAATTCACCGATGGGCGACTTGGGAGTTATACCGATGAAACCGATCCTGTGGGTCAGGAACCCTCGCTTGCGCGCAACGCGTACCTAAACGGGTTCGACATCGACACCCAAGGAATGATGCACATCACTTGGACTTGGCGTGAACAGGCAACGAACGCAAACCACGACATCAACTACGCCTATAGCGATGATGCTGGTGTGACCTGGAAAAACAATGCTGGCGTAGGTCTCGGAAGCATCATCAGCCTGAATTCCCCCGGCATAAAGATCGTCGACCTGAATTACCAACAAGCTTTGATCAACCAGCAGGGCCAAGTCGTCGATCAGGAGGGCAGAGTCCACGCACTGATGCGACATCGTCGACAAGAACCCGGTTTTGAATGGCAGCCCGGTGACGCCACGTACGACACGGTTGATGCCGCTTATCACCATTATTATCGCGACCCAGTATCCGGGATCTGGAACGTCAACCGATTGCCCGTAGATGAGCCGGTAGGTAGCCGTCCCAAGATCGGGGTCGATCCCAATGGCAATCTCTTAGGCATCTACAGATCAGGTCGCAACCTAATCGTAGCGGGCGCTGAAAAAACAATAAATGGTTTCACAGATTGGCAAATCCTTTACAAGGACGAAACGGATTATGAAGGCGATCCGCTTTTAGACCCAGTGCGGTTGACGGAGGAAGGGATTCTCTCGGTGTTCCTTCAAGAACGAGCTACGACCAGTTCTGAAACGATCCCAACCGGCAGCCCGCTCCACGTGCTTGAGTTTAATATCTCGGAACACGTGGAGACTACTTATTACCTGCAAGCAAGTCATCCCGGTGGCACAAGTATCTTATCTGCCGAGTTGTGGTTTGACGCTCCCACCGGAGGCACGTCGCTGGCTGATTTGAATGGCTATTTTCCGGGCAACATATTTGTCGTTGATGGACTGAACGCTCGCACTCCAAGTACAAGTGGCACTAGTGTGTTTGCGGGCACGTTGGTGCTACAAGGAACCAGCCCACAATTGATCAACCACACTGGCACAAACATTTCGATTTCGCGAATGGTCGTCAACAGCGACACGCTTTTCGGACAACGCGTGGACGGTCAACAGGCGACTATAGGAGAGCTTGAGTTGAACGCAGAACTCTTGATTCGCCAGCAGTTAGATCCTGGAGGAGACGCAGCTTTTGTTTTTGATGAAATTAGTGGTAACGGCATGTTGAAGTTTGGTCTAAATACACAAGACATCGATAACCATTGGGGGTTCGACGCAGCGGACACCGACGGCGATTTCACCGGTTCCATCCTTCTTGATAAGGGCATCCTGCAGTTCATCTCCAGCGATCTGGAACTGCCACTGGCAACCTTGCAGATTCTCAATGTTGACGCCAATAGTCAGATATCTCTAGTCAGTGACGCGACATTCAAGGCATTTCAGGAGCTAAACGCAAACAACCTAGGTGTCGTCACGCTGTCCGTCGCGCCGGGCACCTACACCGCTGCGGACTTGAACACGCTGTTCGGCACTACCAGTAGATTCACTGGTAGTGGCACGCTGACAGTTCTCATCCCCGGCGACTTCGACGGCGACGGCGATGTCGACGGGGCGGACTTCCTGGAGTGGCAGCGCAATGATGGCACACCAGCTGGTCTCGCGGCATGGCAAAGCAATTATGGTGCCCCCCAGTTGCTAGCTGCTTCTGCAGCAACTGTACCTGAGCCAAGTGCGATATTACTCATTGTGTTCGGAACCAGTCTTCTAGTGAATAGGGGCTACAAGAATTTTACAAGAGAAACGCACCTTCATGAAACACATCTGTAAAGCGAAATACGACTTAGTAAAGAAGCAGAACTTCATTGTAGCTATGCTGCTTGTCGGCTTATTGGCCACCCCTTCTTTCGCTTACGAGGTCTGGATGGGTACGCACCTAGCTCAATCCTCGATGGCGAACAATTTGGATGACTGGGCGCTGACGGCCAGCCTCTTGGATGGGGTGAACATCAACCGCGCACCCAACAATACTGACCCCGCCAGCAACAATGACTGGCGAACGATTTTTGGACAGGTTTCGCACGTGAACAACACATTGATCCCTCTCCCTCGCTCAGGAGTAACGCGTGACACCAGCCAGATTAATGAGCTGGCGTTTGATGAAATTGAAGAGGAAATGCAACATCAGTTCGACCTCGCCGACACCTACAACTACGACTTCGATCACCTCATGTTCTACGACAACGCCACTGGCGGGAATTCGTACAGTTGGACCGAAACCGAAGTCCAGCACATGCGTAGTTGGCTGGACACCAACGGTCATCAAGACATCAGTCTCATGTGGAACGCTCGCAATTTCAGCCAGGCAAATCAAAACTGGAGCGCAAACTCGCTGGTCGATCACGTGATGATCGAGGGCAGCGCTGATGACTTTCTCAACAACTCCAACAACAAGAGCACGCTGCTGAACTGGCTCTGGACCAATCCCAATACGATCGACAAAGACGTCATCTTGCAGATCCCCCGCTCTGAAAACTCGATGACGCAGTATGCCTCGACGCGACGCGTAGCGGTCAAACTTGGCCAAGAGCTCGGCTATGAGAACGGCATGCAGTCCGACCGACTGGTCTTTCTGCCGGTCACCTACAACGACAATTATGATTACCTCCCAGAGACAACTTCTAATGGCACGTCCTACACCGATTCGCTCACCAGCCTCGCGCTCTCGCTGATCGAACAGCGTCCCCTGTTCGAGGGACGCAGCGGGATACCGACCAACGCAGACGCCGATAGCTTTGTGCGGGAGGTTATAGTGCCTACCTACGGCACTCTGATCGCGGGCTGGGATACGTGGGATAGTGCTACCAATCCCTCTGCATCCGTCCTTGCGCCAGGGGTCACCGGGTCAGCCGTGACGACCACAGAACAGCAAGCTTGGAATATTGTCGACGGGCGGGGCGCCAGTGCCGACGGTACGTGGGGAACCTTCGCGGGCCCCCCAACAGCAAGCACCGTAGCCGGGGAGGGTGTGCAAAATGAAAATCTGGAGTTGCCTAACGCTACCACCGGAGGCACGATCACCTTCACGATCACCAATAATGGCACGAGTGACCTCGACTTGGACGGCTTTCATTTCGATGCCTACGCCTTCCGTCCCAAGGCAGCCCGAGCCTACGAATTAAGCGTCTCTAGTGGTGCTATCACCAACGGTGTGATTTACACCTCAACTGACGATGAGATCACCAGCGTTGCTGGTGCCTGGGACAACAGTGCTCATGACGATATCAGCCACTCCTTGCTAGGGCTCGCCGACCACACCCTCGAAGTGGGTGGCAGCGTCGATTTTTTGCTGGCTTTCTCGAGTGGAGACGGTGACGGTTCCGGCGGCCACGATCTCTGGATCGACAATGTCGCCATCACTGCCGTGGTTGACGTAATCCCCGGTGACTTCGACCACGACGGCGATGTCGATGGGGCCGACTTCTTGGCTTGGCAGCGTAACGATGGCACACCAGCTGGTCTCGCGGCATGGCAAAATAATTACGGTGCCCCTGCAATGCTGAGTGAGATGGAAAGTGCCTCGCTGGCGGTGCCAGAGCCATCAAGTGTCACTTTCCTCTTGCTGAGTGTAGCTGCTTGGTGTCGAAGTCGGAAACATAACTCTGGCAACCGAAGATTTAACTTGTGCTTCAGTGCAGCATACTAAGATGGGAAATGCCTGGCAGCAGTTCCCAGCACAAAACGGCCCTGACCCCTTTGGAATATTGATGCGATTCAATGCAATAGGCAGACTGAAGGCTATTTAAAGTCAAATCGAGGAATAGCAGCAAATTGAGGACTAGCGTATCGCTGACGATTCAGATCGTTGTATGTACTCGTGCGAATCAAAGTCACCCCATAATAACTCTGTACAGCCCATGACCTTTCTAGGAGTCAGTGCTCGAATGTTTCGATTCTCCGGCAATGTGATTGCGATCATGCTTTGCTGGGCAAGCGTTGGGCTCGCTCAAGTTCCCTACCCATTTGACTTGCCTACCAACAATTTTAGTGCAACGCTTAATATCGATACGAAGCAGAAGACAGTCCCGGTTCATCACATGCTATTTGGCCTGAACTGCAATTGGCCTGAAGGACTCTATGGTAAGACAGGGTATAATCACCCGAGCGCGCAGAAATTGATTCGTCAGCTAGAGCCCAGCTCGCTTCGGTTTCCTCATGGCGTCTGGTCTAACTTTTATGACTGGGAATCTGATGGGAGGCGAATAACTGACGATTACAAGACTCCTTACGATAGCGCGGTGAAAGGTCATCCGGATCTAAAGTATGGCTTCGATGGATTTAACGCCTTGCATCAGGAGCTTAGTTTTGACGTGGTCTTTACATGGAACGTGAACTACGACAGTCCCGAAAAAGGAGTGCGTCGTTTGATCGACCGACGAGACAAGAACTTTGATGTCAAGTGGATCGAGCTTGGCAATGAGCCGTTTTGGAAGACTCAGCGTAGTGAGGCAATAAGTGACGTTGACAAATACATCGTGGTCGCAAAACAACACACCGAAGTCTTGAAGAAAGCTGATCCGGACATCTTGGTCTCTGTCCCCGTGCATTGGCGTCAGGCTATCACGAATCCTTGGAACCTTGAGATAAAAAAGCATCGCTTTTACGACGCAGTTACGTTGCACAAGCACATTAGGAACAAAGAGAATCGTGACGGTGCGGCAAAGACTCTAGCCGCTGGACGAGAGATGGTTGAAACGGGGGAAGCACTCAGGAAAGTCTTCCCCGGTCGCCCCATCTGGGTTACAGAATGGTCCGTTGGATGCGGCGAGAACGCGATTAGTATTCTGGGCATGGCCGACGTGTATCTGGGTATGGTTGAGCGCCCCGATCTGTTCACAATCGCTGACTACTTTCAGATCAACGCGAGTCATGCTTTGATTAACTATGACAAAAAGACTCAAACACACACAAGAACTAGTTACGGAGCAGCATATGAGATTATCCGAGACATTTTCGAGGGCAGTGAGCGCTTGGTGAGCCACGTCGAATCAACAGTTCTCGGAGACAAGGTCAAAGCAGTCAGCGCGGACGCTGTCTTCAAGAATGGTAGAGTCACTGTATTCGCGATCAACAAAACCACCAAAGCAGTGCCATTGCACATTTTCGTCGACGGAGCCTCCTACACGAAACTCCTCAAGCATCAAGCCTTTTCTTTTTCAAATCTGAATGAATTGAGGACTTTTAGGATGGAAGAAAACGTGCTTTCTGAGGTATCGACAGTGAGTGGTACCCCGGAAGGAGTTCTGTTGCTACCTCCCTTGTCTCTCAATCGGTTCGATACCTCCAGTTTGCACATGTCAGGCCAGCAGAATCCTTAGGCGATCGTAGAATAGGGCTACTTAATCGAAATCTTAACCTCAGCCTCCCCCGGAATAACCATGATGTACATAAAATGTGCCGCCGCAATTCTTTCCCAACTGATTGTGTGTAGTTGTTCCTGGGTATGGGCGTCTTTTCCGCAACAACTGGTAGTTGGTGAGGGGTTCGTGGAACCCGTAGGATTCTATGACGCAACACCAACATTTTCCTGGAAACTCCCTGTCGGCACACTTCGTCAGACGGCCTACCAAATCGAGGTGCGAGACATCCTTGTGGGAACAATTGTATGGGACAGTGGATGGGTCGAGTCAGATCAATCAGTATTAGTTCCCTATGGTGGTGAATCACTCGCTTCGCGACAACAGCTGAGTTGGCGAGTTCGGTTCCGCGATGAATCCCTGACGGATTCCGATTGGAGCCCCCCCGCACATTTCGAGCTTGGACTGCTCTCATCAGAAGATTGGAAGGCAAAGTGGATCGGACTCGACGATGGGGCCAATGCGTTTGAAGAAAGAGTGGCTTTGCTGCGTCGCAAGATCACAGTATCCGACAAAGTGAGCCAAGCACGCCTCTATGTGACAGCGAGAGGGCTGTACGAGGTTTACTTAAACGGTAAAAAAGTCGGTAAAGATGCTTTTACTCCCGGTTGGACATCTTATGCGAATCGGATCGACACTCAGACCTATGATGTGACCGAAAGTATCCTTAAAGGGGCCAATGTTCTAGGAGCGTCGTTGGGCTATGGTTGGTATGCTGGACGTATTGGTTGGCAGAGTCAAAAGCAATTCTATGGCACCTACCCTGAATTCCTGGGGCAGTTGGAACTCACCTACCATGATGGCCGGAAAGAATTAATAGTTACCGATCATTCATGGAAAGCGACCGTGGACGGACCGATCCGTGCATCGAGCATCTACGACGGTGAAGTCTACGACGCCCGAAAAGAGATGCCTGGTTGGAAGAAGTCCGGCTTCGACTCTTCGACTTGGGATCCGGTCGTTGCCAGAGAAGAACTGGGAGCCGTCCAACTTTCACCTAAACCTTTTGCGCCGGTTCAACACACAGATACGTTAGTAACTCAGAAGATAACTGAACCAGAGCCTGGGCGATTTATTTTCGATTTGGGACAGAATATCGTTGGTTGGCCACTGCTAACAATACCAGTAGAAAAAGATCAAACGGTCACGATTCGGTTTGCTGAAATGCTCAACCAGGACGGCAGCATGTACACAGCGAATTACCGGTCTGCCAAGTCGATAGACTTTTATACCCCGGCTAAATCAGGAACGATTTCGTGGAAGCCGACGTTTACCTTCCACGGATTTCGATACGTGGAGCTCTCGGGACTACCCAAGACAGCACTGCCAAAGACCGACTGGGTAAAGGGATTGGTCCTGCATACAAATCTGAATCCTATTGGAGTATTTGAATCGTCTCATAAAAAACTCAACCAATTGCAAAGCAATATAACCTGGGGACAGCGGGGCAATTTCCTAGACATACCGACTGACTGTCCTCAACGAGACGAGCGTTGTGGATGGACCGGCGACGCACAAGTATTCTGCCCGACAGCCATGTTCAACTATGACTGTCATGCGTTTTGGAAAAGCTGGCTCAGGTCCATGCGAGATGATCAATTCCAGGATGGCCGTGTTCCCCACGTAATCCCCGACGTATTAGATAACCGTGGTGGAAGTCCTGGTTGGATGGATGCAGCCACGATCATTCCTTGGCAGGTGTATATTCGAACAGGAGACAAGGAGTTATTAGCCGATAATTATGAAATGATGGAGCGGGTCGTTGGGTGGTACCGCAAGCATGCTCAAGCGGGGATTGTCGAGAATGTAGCTGGCTTTGGGGACTGGCTCCAACCCTACGCACCCAACAACAAGGGCGATACTCCTCACAACTTATTAGCTACGGCTTTCTACGCCCAAAGCGTTCAGATTCTAGCTGATGCTGCCAGCGTGCTAGGAAAGAATTCTGATGCGGATAAGTACAGTGCTGAAGCTGTTGCCACGAAAGCAGCCTTCGTGGCCCACTTTTTTGATGCGAAGGGAAAACTTCGTAATGCACCGGAAACACAAACCGCATACATTCTTGCGATCGCTTTTGACTTGATTCCCTCCGATCTTCAAGAGCAGGCTGCGACGCACCTCGTTCAACTTATTGATGAAGCTGATGGTCATTTGCGTACTGGTTTTCTTGGCACTCCATCCATCACTCAGGTGCTCGATCAAACCGGCCATTTGGATATCGCATATTCACTACTATTCAGGGAGACTTATCCTTCTTGGTTCTTCTCGATTAATCAGGGTGCGACGACGATGTGGGAGCGTTGGAATAGCTACAGCCACAAGGACGGCTTTGGCGACGCGGGAATGAATTCCTTCAATCACTATGCCTATGGTGCCATCGGCCAGTTCATGTATGAGCGAATCGCTGGGCTCGCTCCCGATCCAGCCAATCCCGGTTATAAGCACTTCTTCGTGCGTCCGGTTATAATTGGCCCGCTCACTTCAGCAAAAGCTCAACTCAAAACTGCATACGGCGAGGCTAGCAGCAGCTGGAATAAGGTTGAAGATATGATTGAAATGAATGTCGTGGTTCCGCCAAACACTACAGCTACAGTTCAATTTCCAGATGGCCGCCCTTCGAAGTCGGTTGGCGCAGGCCGTCATCGTTTTGAATGTGAGTTGGTTTGGCGTGAGTGAACTTTGCTTGACGCACTATTTGATTTCTACCGATCCTTTCCAAGAATAGAACACATGAAACTACATCTACAATTCGTTTTCTCACTCTCCTGTTTCTTTGTTCAAGTAGCAGTGTGTGGCGTTCTGACCGTCGTGGCAAATGCACCTCAGATGAACATACTGGTGCTCTATGCGGATGACTGGCGACATGACACATTGGGAGCGGCTGGGAATCCAGTAGTGCAAACGCCTGTGCTGGACCAATTGGCTAGTCAGGGAATGAGGTTCACAGAGAACTGCGTAACCACCTCAATTTGTGGTATCAGCCGGGCTACTCTGTTTACCGGTCAATGGATGTCCCGCCATGGCAACGAAGCATTTGGCTCTTTCAAGACTCCCTGGTCAGAAACTTATCCAGGGTTGCTCAGCGAAAACGGATACTATGTTGGCCACGTAGGCAAATGGCACAATGGAAAGTTTCCTGCTGAGCACTTTGATTTCGGTCGCTCATACGCCGGCAAGCACTGGACACAAATGCCCGACGGCTCAAAAGTCCACGTGACAAAGAGAAACGAAAAAGACGCCCTCGAGTTTCTTCGCACTCGACCAAGCGAGAAACCGTTTTGTTTAACGGTTGCGTTTTTTGCCACACATGCTGAAGACGACAATCCACTCCAATTCCTGCCTCAGCCTCAAAGCATGGACTTGTACAAAGATGTAACAGTCCCAGTTCCTCCAAATGCGACGGCTGGGTCTTTTCATCGCTTACCGGAGTTTATTGCCAACAAAAAGAACGAGGGACGTAATCGCTGGCACTGGCGTTTCGATACGCCTGAAAAATTCCAAACGATGATGAAGAACTACTATCGATTGGCCACGGAAGTTGATTCTACCTGCGGTCTCATACTCGAAGAACTCAAGAATCAAGGGGTTTCGGATAACACTTTGGTCATTTTCACAACGGATAATGGCTACTACCATGCTGAGCACGGCTTAGCCGACAAATGGTACCCACATCAAGAAAGCATTCGCGTGCCACTCATTGTACGAGACCCTCGGATGCCCAAAATAAATCGCGGTAAAACAAACAACCAGTTCACACTAAGTGTAGACTTGGCACCAACGATTCTTAGTGCGGCTGGAATCCCGGCTCCAAAATCTATGCAGGGCCGTGACATCAGCCCTCTTTACGTAGATGCCGATCCTGCAGACACGAAGTCACCATGGCGCAATGAGTTCTTTTATGAACATCCAACTATTCGAAACATCAGCTTCATCCCATCGTCCCAAGCGCTCGTGCGAAAGGATTGGAAGTATATTTACTGGCCAGATTTTGACCGAGAACAGCTATTCGATCTAATAAGCGATCCGCAAGAAGAGCATGATTTAGTAGCTGCTCCAGAACATGCAGAATTACTCGCCGAGATGCGGGCTCGTTTCGCGGAGCTTAGAGCCAAAGCTCGCTGAACCAAGACGCCAAGTGGTTTCGACAACCATACCCCTCGCACACTTTAACGAAAACAGTACTTCAGACGGAATGATGCCTTTTGATGTTCTGCGGAGGATGTTCCAACCATTACGTCATAGTTTCCCGCTTCCAGAACCGGTTTCATGTCCAGTCCGGTAAACGCAAGCATGTCTGGTGTGATCGTGAATTCTACTTTGCGGGTTTCACCTGGCTTCAACTCAATCTTCCGGAAACCTTTCAGCTCTTTGTCGGGGCGGGTTACAGAGCCGATCAAATCCTTCACGTAGAGCTGAACGACTTCCTTGGCAGCAAATTCACCAGTATTGGAAACATCGACGCTGACCACCAATTTGCCATCCCGCGCCAATTCATGGTCCGAAAGTTTCAGATTGGCGTATTTAAAAGAAGTGTAGCTTAGGCCATGCCCAAAGGCGAACAAGGGACCAGGCTTGGAGAACAAGTATCCTTTTTTGTAGTTAATCTCTTTCTGGCTGTAGTGGAATGGGAGCTGGCCGATTGAGCGTGGTACCGTGACCGGCAGCTTGCCCGACGGGGAGAATTCGCCAAACATCATTTTAGCCAGCACTTCATCGCCAAACTCGCTCAGGTCCCAGCAGTCGAGAATTGCATCGGCTTCTTCAGCGATGACGCTGATGGAAAGCGTGCGGCGATGCTTGAGCACAACCACAACTGGCTTACCCACAGCTTTGACTTGCCGCATCAATTCATCCTGCTGTCCAACAGGATCAATACTATCGCGGTCGCCAAGCGCACCATTAAAAAATGCCTCTTTAGCCGTAAACTCGTCTCCGCCTAGGAAGAGTACGGCCACATCTGCCTCTTGTGCCATCGAGACCATATTCTCTATGGCCTGTTCATTATTCTTGGTCAGCTCTGGAACGCCTCGCACTTCATTGGTCAGCTTGAAACCTTTTTCCGCTGAAAACTCTACAGCCGAACCGGCGGCTGCTTCAAATGCAGCCTTTGTGCTGTCATTGAGCAACGGCCCGAGCAAGGCTACTTTTCCGACTTTTTCCTTAATCAGCGGAAGTGTCTTCTTCTTATTCTTCAATAAAATGATCGATTCTTCATCCATGCGTTTCGCTAGCTCGAGCGAGGACGATGCACGGACACCCTGCTTTACTTCGTCGAGCTTGATGTAGGGGTTGTCGAAGAGACCCAGGATAAACTTAGTGCGCAGTACATGGCTCACTGAACGGTCAATGTACTTCATCAGCCTGGCATCCTGCTTCGCCATTTTTGGCAGCAGTGAAAAGGCAATGTCGCTGTACAAATCAACATTCATTCCAGCCTTAATCGCCATTTTCACGGCAGCTTCCGGTGTTTCGGCTACTTTCATGAAAGAGTGCAGGCGGGCAATATCATTTGAATCGGACACCACGTAGCCCTGAAAGCCCCACTCCCCACGCAATACTTCGGTAAGAAGCCACGGGTTCGCATGACTGGCTACTCCGTTAATGTCTCCATGCGAAGCCATAATGCCTAGCGTGTGTGCTCGTTGCACTGCGGCTTGAAATGGCGGGAATATTTCGTCTCGCAAAGTGCGCGGAGAAATTTCAATCGCGGCAAAATTGGTTCCTCCTAGAACCTGACCATAACCAGCAAAATGCTTAGTCACCGCACCGATATGTGTGGTATTACGCCCGGTTCCGTCGTAGCCTCCCTGTACACCAGTTACTGCGGCCACGATCATTTCAGTTGTTAGGTAAGTATCTTCGCCAAACGCTTCACTCATTCTCCCGAATCTTGGATCTCGTACTATGTCCGCTTCTGGAGAATGGCACATGTGCATTCCCCGCAAACGCGCCTCACGCCCAATCGCATCCCAGATGCTGCGGGTTAGTTCCACATTCCAGGTCGCCGCCATATTGATCGGCCGGCCAAAGCGGGTGCTGCCGTGAGCATCTACTCCGTTGTAGGATTCGGTGACAAACAGAGCTGGTATATTAAGTCTACTATTTTCGATGGTGTATTTTTGAAGTTGGTTGTTGAGCAATGCCGCTCGTTCAGGCGTCAAATGCTCTCCTGGATTTTTGATTCCGGCAATACCTTGTGCTAGTCGGTTCTGGACATCTTCCGATAATATTAGCTGGTCATCGTCGCTGAATCGGATCCCCAAATTCGCGTGGAACATCCGCATCTGAGCCACTTTTTCTTCCAGGGTCATGCGGCTGAGCAAATCGTCTAGCCTTTTTTCAACCGGCAAAGATGCATCTTGATAAGCAGCACCGGGGGCTGCACAAGAGGGGTTGATAATCGTGGCGAATAGAACAATTGAAATGCTCACCCGTTTTTTCGTGCAGAGAGTCTTCATTCTTGTTTCCTTATATATTGGCAAGCTATTCAGAAGGCAATTTGCATTTCCCTTGCTTTGGAGCAATGTCGATGTCTTACCAAATGCTAGATTTTACGCCTGCCCCTCAATGTTTTACTTTGACGCGTACATAGGGACGTATTGTTACAGGACCTAACATGCCCGAAGATTGTAAAGTGGCATCTTTACTCCAGTGTTTATAGGCGGTAAAAGCAACACGTTCAGATGGGCGTTTTGTCTCATTCAAAAGCCAACTAGGCCAGTTTTTAACATTAGGGCCTTTCCGTTCAAAGTCCTGGGGTAAATGTTCATCACCAACCAGTCTATTCGGCCAAAGGTTGGTAATTCTTACCTCAAGAGTATTTGCCCCTTCATTTACAATACCGTCCAAATTTAATCTAAATGGAGCCTTCCACAATATCCCCAGGTTCTTCCCGTTCACCACGACTTCCGCAATCATACGAACACTCCCCAGATCCAATTCCAGTGAGATCCCGGTACGAATCAGATGCTTGGGAAGAACGAAAAGCTGTTTGTAATTAGCAGTTCCAGAGAAATAACGTATTCCCTCATTAGACGAGGAAGACCATGAAGTCAATTCGTCGAATATGGCAAGTGCGGGTGCTCCAAGATTAGCGGGAAAGCTTACGTCCCATGGGCCGGTGAATTCAACGAGTTTGGGCACTGTTTTTACGTAAATCGTTTCAGATTCACCTGAAGAAGTTCTGTAAGTCAGCTGTCCCGGATAAGGGGTAACCCAATTAATTTCATCATCCTTAAAAACAAAAGCTGGCTCGGGAACACTCCGCGTTAAATTAAGATTTCGACCCGCAGGTATAGTACTCGTCCGTAGCTCACCATCGGTCGAATAAACGATGCGTAACTCTTTATCTTTACCCTGACCGGACGGGCCACCAATCAATCCGTCGTCTATCGCAATATGAATAATTCCTGACATGACTAAAGATTCTATTTTTTTGGTAACATCCGATGCGGGACTAGAGAAAGGTACGCCATGGGTTGTTCTGTCAAACTTTCCGAATACGGCTCGCAGTACTTTCAATTCGCCTTCGTCACCGGCGTCGATGTCAACGGCTTCCTGTTCCATAGCACAAGTCGCGTGGATGGAATCTCCGATCTTGTATTTGATTCGGAGTTCTTTCTTGTAGCCAGGAGCTGGATCACAATCGCAGAGTTCTCTGTTTGCGATCATGTAGAGTTGGTTGTCTTTGACGGCTTTGGCCGCGAACTGAGTGACATCGACCAAACCTTCTTGTAAAAACGTACCGTACTCAGCTTTGATGATTTTTAAACTTGGAAGCGGCGCTGCTGGGGGTCGATCAAGCTCTATTGTGGATTCAATTATGTGCCCAGAAGAGGAAAGTGATTTCCTGAACACAACAAAAATTGAGTCTTCCGAATCAAACTGGACAGGAATACTGGTGGTTCCATCACCATTGTCCTGCCAGACCAATGCGTTTGTGATTTGTCCAGTTTCAGCATCCCATAGTTCGGGCTGTTTTCCCGTTACTCGAAACCGGCACTGCTCCTGACGCTTTTCCTTTCGAGAGTTGGCAACAAAATAAATATCGACTTCATTCAGCTTTCGGTGAATGAAATCAAGATCCTCCCGGGTGCTGTTCTCGACATCAAAGTCAGGAGGAAAAGATTCTCTTGTAAACAGGTCTACGATTGAGTCTTCTTTGATTAAACCTGCATCCCACAGTTTGTCTGATAGTTGAGTTACTTGTTCATCACATTCGGGATAGTTGTGAAGACTGGGAGATTTTTGAGGTTTGGGACCGAGAATTGTTGCCCCGGCTTCAGCCAGTTCCTGTAATTTCTTGAGTGTTTCAGGTCTTATCCATGTGGTCTCGGGTAGCACTAGTGCTCGATAAGATCCTCCAGCCTTTGTGCGAATTAGCCCGTCGTTTGCTGACAATGATCCTATTTTGTTAACACCTATAAGATCATAGTCGTATCCCATGGCTTTAATCTCTGGCATCTGCAGCGCGTTATTGGGTGACGCTTCACCAGTGAACAGTAGAATATCGGCCACGCTACTGCCCTGTTGGAGCAAGAATTGAGACCGTGCAACATAATCCAGATATGCTACTCCTTGGTCCCACCAGGTATTCAACCGGTTGAATTCAAGACCATGGTAGCTCAACGTCAAACCGGGACCCACATCCCATGGCTGATGAACATAGCTATGGAAAATGAATCGATTGATCCCTTGCGCCCACGCTTTGTCTCCAATGGATTTGATCGTTGCGGGATGCTGCGTCCACCCCCCCATTCCAGTAAAGGCTTCGGCACCAACAATCGAATCGCCGTTCAATTTCGCAATGGAGGCCACGAATTTCGGAGAATCAAAAAAGGCCACATTTCCGCTCCAGAATTCACACATGATGATATCCCCGGTTTCGCCAACTTGCATGCTGTCGAATGGCCCCCAATAGGGTTCAACCGAGAAATTCATTCCATGTTGATGACAACGTTGGCGAAAATAGGCGTAATAATTCTCCGCCATCAAATCACCAATGGTGCGACGAAAATCCCAGAGGAAGCGTTCTGTGATTTCTCCACTCTCAACGTAGTAGCCCGCAAGTGTTGGCAAGAAGGGCAAGCAGTCATAACCGCGAAACCGCTTGAACGCCTTGTCAAAACCCGATGTCCAGTTGGCCGTGCCGACTTCGTAGCTATCAATGAGGCAGTTAGTCAGAACAGAACCGACCAGCGAGTCCAACTTTTCTAGGATGGGGTCGATGCCTCCTTCCCAAAACACATCAGCAGCTTTTCGGCTCATTTTATCGCACTCCAATCCGTGTCCACCGAAGGCGGCGGGATGGTTCTTCTTGCTTGTGGGGGTGTGGCCCAATCGTAGTATCACCCATTCGCCTTCCGCGGCGTTCCATTCCAGGTATCCGTCATCCGTGACCTTGACGGTCAAGTCGACAATCTCCGATTTCTTGATTAGAGCTGCCGTTGGAATTATTTTGGCGTCAGGCATCAAGTGATTGCGAATTCTGCCCGATAAGTTTTTAAAATCCAAATTGTCGATTCGTTGATTGCTTTTTGGTATTGGAAAGGCTAGGACGGCAATGTCCTTGTAGAAGTTTAATCGAGTGTCAGGTTGAGGCAAGCGGGCTTTGAACGGCTTGCCTCCTTTGTGAGTGATCTGGCTGGAGACCAATGTTTGCATGGCGTGTTCAGGTGTAATCCAGGGGCCTCCACTTGAAGACCAACCGGCCCCATTGTGGAATCCGAGCTCAAGGCCCAACCGTTTCGCTTCCAATCCGGCATGTTTAAACAGATCCAGCCATTCCGGACTTAAGTAAGCGGCGGGCCCTTGGGGATCTCCCAAATTGACATTAAAGATTTGAGCCTCTTGGACTCCTGCCTGCCTCATCGCTTCCAAATCGGCGGTGATACCTTCCTTTGTGATATTTCCGTTTATCCAATGCCACCATGTCCGGGCCTTTGCAGAAGAAGGCGGATTTGTGAACCCCGACTCAAGTGCATCACTTGCGTATAACCGAGTGATGGATACTGAGATAATAAGAATAAGTGTAAGAATCAGTCTCATTGTGCAATTGGTTGTTTCGGTGCTGTATAGTGTAAAACCTTTTTTAGGAGACATTGTGTATTGTCCTCTGAAAGCCCAGCTTTCGGACGTCTCTTACTTCTCGTTGTTGGTGAACTAGGCCGAAGTTACTCTAATTGAACCAGAATCTGTGTGCCCTCACGGTTTAGTACAGTTTTCTCCTTCG
This sequence comes from Bythopirellula polymerisocia, assembly GCF_007860015.1. GTDB lineage: Bacteria > Planctomycetota > Planctomycetia > Pirellulales > Lacipirellulaceae > Bythopirellula > Bythopirellula polymerisocia. Next base: position 781,027 of record NZ_SJPS01000002.1, on the reverse strand, counting down.
TTGTCTTGCCTTCATGCTTTACGATCACTGAGTAATCACCCAAGAATCCCCGTAGCTGGCATTCGCCTTGCGGGTCGGTCGTCAGGGTTTGGTTCGTCCACCACTGGTTGGCGACTAAGTCGACGAAAACCTTGCCGCAAGGCTTCACGGTCCAGTCTTCGCGCCACATCGCAGCAGCTGGTTTCCAGTGCATCCTCTCCCAAAACCCCCATTGGACGATCGCTTCAAAGTTTGGGTGGCTAAACGTTGCGATCATGACGTCTCGGTAGTAATCCGCTTGCAACGCTTCGTCGTCGCCCGCTTCGACATCAAACTCACTTAACTGCAACCGTGGCGCAATCTTGGCGAAGTCGTCGTAGACCTCCAGCAACTCTTCGGGGGGCGTTAAAGTAGAAAGGTCAAAATGGCCCATGAACCCAACGATGTCCGGTGCCTGACCCTGCTCGTCCAGGAACCTGATGATGCGTTTGTAGGGCTCGCGTTTGTAGCCATCGGGCAGGACCTTGCCCTCGTTGATCGCGTGGGTCGCATCGGGCGCTAGGCGTCGTGCCTCGGCGAGGATTTCGGAATAAATTTCGGGGCCACCGTATTCAATCTCGTAGGTGTGCTTTCCCCAGCCGACGATGTGATTGATGGTGTCCCACTCAGTCACAAACTCGGACGTCTTGGGCAACACGTCGGCCATGTGCTCCCACAGCCACGCTCGGTGCCCCTCGGGGTCGCCTAAGAAGCGCTTTTCAACTTCGTTGAAATCCATCGGCGCCCACCCGATGTAGTGCCCGCGCGCAGCGATCCCGTTGGCTTTCAACCAGGGAAGGGTTTTCTCCATCAGGATCCGATGCTTGCGGCTCCATTGCGGATCGCCGCTTTTCATCAGTTTCCAATTGCCGGGGCGCAGCTCGGACTCGAACGTCACGCGGTCAAAATACTTCTTGACGATTTCACGATATTTCTGAGCGTCCTCCCAGGTGACGGTCACCTTCCTCTTCGGCTGGATCGGGAATTCGCTCTTGTCGGCCCCAAGCACTTCGGAATTGACAGCGCTGCCGAATCCAAAGGCATGCTTCTGCATGGTGATAGTGACGCTCGCGTTGGCAACTGGGTCTCCTTGGGCGTCGACGACTCGGATTGCGATGTCGCCCTTACGGATATTCTCGATTCGCTTCAACGCCTCTTTGCGCCATGCCGCGTCGGCAGCGCGTCCCGGGTAATTCACCGTCGATCTGGGAAGTGTAGTGGGGTCGCAATGGGGGCCGTAGTTGACAAGCCGCAGGTCTGCGACCTCGGCAACCGTCCCCGCCTCGCCTAGATCGATTCGGATGCTGCTGTTCGTGAGGTCGTAGTCCAGAGGAGCAACGAACGAGCGCACGTGCTGCTTCCACTCGCGATAGGCTGACAGCTTGTACACATACCCCGGCGTATTGGGTCCAGCATTGACCGAGAAGTAGGCGTTGTTGGGTTGACCACCGGCGTTGGGGCGACGCATCCAGAAGGATATCAGCAGAACATCGCCCTTCCGGATCGTTTTTCGTATCGGGACGAACACCTGAATGTTTTTGGCATCACAATATCGCGTGCCCGACTCAACTTGATAAGCCTGCTCGAAAGGCATGCCCTCGATGGAAATCCACTCCCCGCTCGCCTCGACGTTTATCTTACGCAACTGCAACGATTCATCTTGGCTGAACTCAATAGCATCCTCACCGCCTTGGGGTAGTGTGATTGACTCGACCCCATGGACGACGCTTCCCATCAGCAATGAAACCGTCACGAAGAAGACCGCCAGCTTCTGGTCTCTATGAGTCACGATGATGCTTGTATGATGTTCTCTGGTAAAGGTATTTGTCATCATGCAGATGTGAGTCAGATATGGAGATCTTTCCTAAAGTGTGAAACCATGATGGTCATACAAAAAGAAGCTACTGCCCTGCCTTCACTTTCCTTGCCGCGGTTCTTTGATGCGTATCGAGTTGCTTCGAAAGGGTAGAAACTAAATCCGCATATTCGGGTAACTCAACGAGATTGCGTGATGACTCCTGGGAGTCGCGATGATCGTAAAGCTCTCTTGCTATGATTTTCTTGTTTTCTATATTTACCCATTCGGTGTAGCGCCAACCATCGGTTCGTAAACTGTAGCCCATCTTGGTACCTCGAGGATATTGGCTTAGCGCGTAGGGGCGAGTCGCTTCGCCTGGATCCTTCAACACTGGTTCAAGACTTGTTCCTTCGCAGGATTCAGGAATATCGCCACCGGTGAGCTTGACTAAGGTTGGAAATACATCAACCATCTCCACTAGAGCTTCGGTGCGTTCCCCTTTGGCAAATCCGGGAGCAGAGAGGATCAATGGCACACGTGTATCTAGTTCGAGATTCGTATGCTTGCACCAGAGACCATATTCACCCAGTTTGTAACCATGGTCACCCCACAAGACGACAATAGTATTGTCGCGCAGACCCAATCGATCGAGTTCGGCCATGACTTTTCCCACTTGGGCGTCGGCGAAGCTGACGCATGCGGCGTATCCATGCATCAATTCTTGAGTTTGCTCGTCACTCAGCGGTCCTTCCTGAGGTATTCCCTGGTAGAGCCGCAATTCTCCCCAGCTTGTAAAGGCAAGCAAAGGAGCTCCTTGCGGCAGTTTGCGTTCTGGCACAATGAATTGTTCGCGTCGGTAGAGGTCCCAATATCTTTGGGGCGCGGAAAAGGGCAGGTGCGGTTTGGCGAACCCGACGCACATGAAAAACAACTTGTCCTTGCTACGTTGCAACGCATTAATCGCCTGATTGGCGACTGCACAATCCCGATAGGCGTCGTCTTCAACGTCGGCCGCTTCGAACGCAGGTCCTCGCGCTGCTCGGCCTAACGCCACCCCTTTCACCCCTCGTGTTTTTGCTTGTGTCTTTAGCAGTGCGATAGATTCAAGCGATCTTGGATTCGCATAAAGTTCGCCGGGGACATCGGGCAGGTCAGTCCAATACTCTCTATCGTCGGTGTGATGATGGTAAACCTTGCCGAACGACAAGGTCTCGTATCCGTTTTCAAAGAAGTACCGGGGCATGGTCATTGAATCGGGAATCGTACGACGCAGCGGGGACGTCAGATCGTAAATGCCGAGTGTATCCGGATGCTGCCCCGCCATCATGCTGGCACGAGAAGGTGCGCAAATCGCTTGTTGGCAATAAGCTCGGTTAAATAGCACTCCATCTGAGGCCAAGGCATCGATATTCGGACTGTTGATGTAGTCCTGGCCATAGCAACCTAATTCTGGTCGCAAATCATCGATGAAGAAAACTAGGATATTTTTTTTCTCGCTCGCCAACGCAAGGGGAGTTGAAAAAGAAAGCAACAGGTAGATGAAAACAGTAAGGTGTTTCATATCAAGACTAGTGCTCTTGTTGAGCAGCCCAGTGGTCATAATGGTTGCGGATCAGGAACGAATAATTGCCGAATTCGCCAATCCACAATCCATAGGCCAATTGTGGGGCCATGTGCGGATCATTGAAGTTGTCAGGGGCAGCGAACAAAGCACCAGAGCCGGGCATCTCTCGTCGGCCGAGCGGAATGTAATAAAACGACTCGCGCGCGTTACAGTCGCCGTCATGGATGAAGTCGAGGTCGTTTGAGACAACCGAATTAGAAAACTGGGGCTCTGCCCTGGTCGCTCCCACCGACAAGTCGACAGCGACCATTAGAGGGTGTGCGAATTTGTGATGTTTCCAAAACATATTTTTGTGCTACTTCTTCTCGCCTCTCGGGGCGGACTACTTAGTTTTTCCTGGAATCCCTACTCAGCCAGTCCAAATAGCTATTGGAAGGATCGTTCTCACTTAATTGACGGACGAGTCAGATTGGGAGCAAGCTTCCTACGAGCAACGCTAATAAAGAGAACAAAATAACAATAGTGGCTCAGGACCGCTAATTCGCCATCGTTTCACTTCCAAAAAGCCCAACATTGGACAAGAATTCTTACAAAATGTGGTGGATCCACTTCTCAAAGCTCTGATCAGATTGAGATAGAATGCCGCAAACCACCTCCATCCAAACTCGCTAATTTATGATTGTAAAACTGGGTACTTCTCAAAGGACGATCCACTTATTTCACCTCCCTGTATCCTCCCACCAGCCCCCGGAAGGCGAATAGTCTTTCTTCAGAAACCCGGCGTGCTCACGCTCCAGTTTGAGGATCTCGACTTGGCGCGTGTGAATTTGCTGTCGCTCGTATTTGGCTTTGTCGAAGTTTGGATTCACCGTGGGCATACGGGCGCCGGCATTTTCTAACCAACGATCAAGATCTACTTTCAACTCCCTTGCTTTATCAAGGTGATTGGTTAGTGCATTCGATTGCTCGCCGATGTCCTGCGCTAAGTTGTAAAGCTCATCACGACCATCTTCATAGTAGTGGATCAGCTTCCAATCGCCACTAATCACTATCGAACTAGGTTCACCACCTTGGTTTCCATAGTGGGGATAATGCCAGTAAAGATTTCGATCTTCGATGGACCTACCAGAGAGCAGTGGGACAAGACTTACTCCGTCGAGATGCTGGTCAGCTTGACACTCCAGACCAGTTAATTCGAGTAGCGTCGGGTAAAAATCAGTCCCAGTGACCGGCACGTCGCACGTCAAACCGGACGTAATTTTCTCAGGCCACACGATGTAGTAGGGTACTCGAATACCACCTTCCCATTGTCGGCCCTTCCCACCACGTAGTGGCAAATTCGACGTCGCCTTGTTGTCGCCAGCCGATACACCACCGTTGTCGGAAGTGAAGACAATAATCGTGTTTTCGGTCAAGCGGAGCTTGTCAAGCTTCGATAGTACGATGCCGACTGCTTCATCCATCGTTTCCACCAGACCCGCATAGAGGGGATGGTCTTGTACCTGTCGAACAGGTGCCAAGCGATCGACGATGAATCGCCTCTCGGGGACCGCGCCCGCGTTAACGGCTTTGTCACGATACTTTTTCCAAAGCACCTGAGTTGTTTGGACCGGAGCGTGGACTGCGTAGAATGAAAGGAAAGCAAAGAAGGGCTCGCCTTTGTGTGTCTCGATGAAGCTGGCAGTTTCACGGCCGAGCCTTAGCGGCAAATACTCGCCCCTTGGCCCGTCTTTCATTTGAGGGTTGTTCCAGGGTGAAAAAAAACCGCCCGGAGGTGAACCACTGTGATTTCCCCCTATGTTGATTTCAAATCCATGATCGGTCGGAAGTGACCCTTTCCCGCCGAGGTGCCACTTGCCGGCAAAGAAAGTTCGATATTCGTGGTCGCGGAACGCTTCGGCAATCGTCGTCTCTTCTGCGGGCAAAGCATGGTTATAAGTTGGTGGCAGTAGCTTCGCGTTGTTCTTCTTCCCCCAAGCTTCACCTTCTAGCGCTCCGATCCAGTCCGTAATATCAAGCCGTGCCGGATACTTGCCAGTCATTACGCTAGCGCGCGACGGGCTACAGACCTGACAAGTGGAATAGCCCCGAGTGAACTTCATTCCCTCACTAGCGATCCGGTCGATGTTGGGTGTTTCGTATAACGAACTCCCTTCATTACCCAGGTCGCGCCAACCTAGATCATCGGCAAGGATAAACAGGACATTAGGGCGCTCGTTTCGGCTCACCTCTTGAGCTGTAACCGAATCCGTTAAATTCGCCACGAATGCGCAACCGACCCAAAGCCAACTCAGGTATTTCATGACCAATAATCTTTTTCTGCGACTGGAGTCTTGCATCTCAGCGTCACTTCCCCGCGATATCAACTTATCCCGTGTCAAGATATAGCCAATGCACTGATTCGATCTAACCTATCCATCGTGAGCCAAAGTCATCGCCACAGTTTCAATCACTTTGAAAGTGGATGTGATTTACACACCGGAGTTTATAGATAGACGCCCGCATCGCAAGCCGGACGTTCACTTGGGGATGTAATGCGAAATATGAAAACTCAACTTACACACTTAGGTCAGATCAGATAGCTACAAACACTTTCAGATCTCTAATTCCTAGGTTCTTCAGGAATTTTAATCGGTAGAATTAGTGTCCAAGTGTACCGCTAGAGACCTTCGCTCAGGCTCGACAAACGGGCCGCCCTTGCGCCTTAGCCCTCGCATCAGGCCCTCAACGGCGGGGCGAAGGGCCGATGCGTGGGCGACGGCGAAGGGCTTAGCCGGACCCCACTGGATTATCAGTAACCCCTTGAAATTCAGATTGCCCAATAAAAAACCTGAAGAGCCCTAAATCTTTACCCTCTCAGAAAAAATATTGGAAAATTCAGGCGGTCGATTTACTCGGCTTTCGCGATAAACTTCCACGTGCCGGGCACGACTTTAAAGGTAATGTAGTTGCCATCCTGGCCGTTCCAAGTGATGCCCGAAATGTTGTTCGTAAAGACGCCGTTTTTCCAGATTATGGAACCGTTGGCCTCAATCACCTTCGCAGCGATCGACGCTTTTGGAATCCCGACCACCGCCATCGTTCCCTCTGGCGAAATCAGCTTCATAGTGAAGGTTTTGTTCGCAAGTTTGATGTCGACCGTGATATCGCCTTTCACACTTGGTACAACCTGCTTGACGGACGAAAGGTTAAGCAGGTTTGGCTTCACGTAATACGCTTCCCAGGCAACGGAATCCGCGGCAACACCGGCAATATATTTTGAAAGAATATAGTTCGGGGCATTCCAGGCGTGGTTATAGGTTCCGCCTTCCCGAACCCCCATGTATTCATCCAGGGTCGTGCGCACTTCCAGCTCAACTTGAGGAATATAACGCGCCATCATTCGATCAATGGCTTCGTCAAGATATCCCGCCTTGATCATCGCCTCCTCAACCATCCACTCCATATGCGGGCTGGCATTCTGCTCGGGAATCAACACGTTCTTCACAATAGAGTCATACTTCTCCGGGCCCGCGAGACCTGAAAGAATGGCCAATGCATTCGCCCGATCATCCTTGAGCTCTCCGCTGGTATAATAACTTTCATTCCAATACTGCTGATTAAACGCCGATTTCATGCGTTCCATTCGCTCTTTGAACATCGCGGCGTCATCCGGCTTGCCTAAGAGTGTTGCCATATCGGCAGCCGCCTGAGCCGCCATATAATACAAACAGGGCTGGATCGGTTTGCGATCCCGGTGTTTGCCCCAATCCGGCCAGGACGTGTCACCCTCACGCCAGGACAGCACCCCGTCCTCGTCGATCGACCATAAACTCAGGTATGCGCGAACTACGGGATAGGCATTGGCAATCGTTTCCGCATCGCCTGTATTGTAATAATAGTGCCATATGCCCTGACTGATGAATTGCAGGCTTTGCATGACAAACTCATCCTGAAACCCGGGAGCCAAACCGGCAATGATATCATCACGGCTGAATCTAACCGTTACATCAATGGCTTTTTTCAGCAACTGCCGCCCGGCCTCATCCATCGTATAAAAAACCGGACCGGACTGATCGGCCACATCACCAATCCACAATCCGCGTTCACGGTCCGGGCAGTCCATGAAATTATCGCGAGCACAAACGTACAACGTGTTACGCGCCATCCACCAAAGCCGCGTTAAAAACGGATCGCTGCATTCAAAGGTGCCGGTCATCTCCCCAACACCAGTCCAGCGATACTTCAAGGCTTTAACTGTTACCCCCTTTGGAATGAGATAAACCACCTCGTGCCCATTCATCCAGACATAGGATTCAAATGCCTGCTCGCCATCGCACGTTTTGTAGATACCGACAACCCGGTTCGCGGAATTATCGACTCTCATCCGAATCGTCTGCCCAGATTTGGACTCCACCTCTAAGTAAGGTGTAATCTGTTTATTGAACGGGAGCTTACATGTGATTTTCCCACCCGGGCTGACAAACGGAAATTTTGAGGGTGGATAATTATCATAATATTTCAGACCATTGTCTTTCAGCAAGGGAACCCGATTCTTAATCAACAAATTCCACGGAGCGGTAGGTGGAACACCTTTTTCCACGGCATTCCTCCAGTTTGAATCATCAAATTCTGCTGTATACCAGGCTCCATCCGTCCAATCGCCCAACGCGTTGTTCGCATCAAACTTCACATTAAACTGCGGCACCTGACGATGATTACCACCGCCTCCACTGGCCGAATCGTATGCCGGATGGACTTTCATTTTCCAGCTGCGGTCTGTCACAAGCCGTGTTTTTCCAAGATCAGCCTGAAGCACTAGGCCTCCCTGTCCGCTATCCAGGTGGCACTTCCGCGAACGCCCCCAATACCAAACCAGAACGGCTACCGTGTTTTCACCTTTTTTCAGGAATGGTGCCAAATCCAGCTCTTCATAATAGGTATCGTTGGGGTTAGGGCCTCGAGCAATACCGCCCTCGAAATGGGCCATTTCACCATTCACCCAGATCCAGTATTTGCTATCCACCGCAATGCTCGCGACGGCCTTAGCAGGCACATCTGTCAGCTTGAACTCCTTACGAAAAGCCATCCACGTGTTCGTCGGACCGGCCTCCTTCTGCCAAATCCACTGGGCCTTCCAATCGACCGGCGATGTTTCGGCTACGGCTCCAGTTACATTCAGAACGATCGAAAGGATTAACAATAGTAGTCGGTTCATTTGATTCCTAGTGACGGCCCGGGCACAGACTACTTCGACCTTGCCGCCATAAGGTGTCGAATCGACGATCAGTTAAATGCTTATCCACTTGTTGAGACCGTGATAATCACGAATCGCCAGACCAAACTGATTGCTGCATTGCGTAAGGCGCGCTGCCTCTCGCGCCGCCTGAACCGCAGATAGCAACAGGGACAGAAGATCGCCAATAATCGCAACCGAGTCTAGCAACTCAAAGGATGTAAGACTCTTTGGAGGATGAAAATTCGCCAGAATCAAGCATGCAAAACTCCAGTAAGCATTGGCGGTTAGACCACAAGGCGATTCTTGAAAGAAAAACGGACTACTGGTAAACCACCCAAGGAGTGCTGCCTTGGGACTCGTTTAAAGCCTTTGCGGGTCACAATCGCCCTGCCAGAGATAAAACGTCTCGATCGCCGGGAGTTGGACAATAATTCATTGGATCTCTTAAAGAAAGCATAACAAATGTGTAAGAGAATCCCTTCCGATCTGACATAACTGCTTTTACTAAAAGCACTTACTGTAGTTTTTGCAGGCCTTCAGGGCAGCCTGGCTCTTGCAGATGATGCCATTCCCCATCCCTGCATTGCCATCTTGGCTACCGCAATCGTTGTTCCGGAATAATTCTAGCGACGATTTTTTGTCCATTTTCCACCTACATGGAAGTGATACACTGCGTTATCCGGCTGATGCGCTAATCAGCGAAAACGACCTAGTCTCATCTAACCGATTTCAATGGGAAATCCCGCTTGTTCGAGTGGCCTCAATTCTGACGTAGTTAGGAGAACTTAATGCATGTCTCAAATTGACTTACAACGATCACACAGCTTTTCACGCCAGGTGCGGAGTGCGGCTTTGTACGGTTTTACTCTCGTCGAGCTATTGGTCGTGATCGCGATCATCGGGGTGTTGGTAGCGTTGTTGCTGCCTGCGGTTCAGGCGGCCCGCGAAGCTGCTCGCCGGACGCAATGTGTTAACAACTTGAAACAAAGTGGACTTGCCGCATTGAATTTTGAGTCTGCTAACAAACACTTTCCCACGATCGGTCTTGCCTATGTTGGCTATGGTGCTGGATTAGCAGGGCCCAATGGACAGCCAAACGTTCGTAGCAAAGCTGCGGCTGAGAATTTATCTTGGGTTTATCAGGTCATGCCATATATTGAGGCTGCCAACTTGTTCGAGTTGCGTTCCCAGATGGGTTTGGTGCCGGAGACTTTTGAAAAAGTCCTGCCGGGCATGACTTGCCCCAGCCGGGGACTTCGAATTCTCATTGATACGATAGGGGATCAGGCGTTTTACGGTGATTATGCCTCGTTTGCCATGGATTATTACTTTGCACAAAGAATAAAAGGGGATACTGGCACAGATGTGCCATTTCCTAATCAGCTTATTGATCCAATTCGTGGCGATCCCAGCCAGGCAAGTGATATCGAAGAATTTGTCACTCAGGGAATTATTGGCAGAAGCGGATACCTCAGAGCCTCGCAGGCAGCCAGCGCTCTCGTCAAATACGGCAAAATTGGAGTTGCACAAGTTTCGGACGGTACTTCCAATACTCTGATGTTTGCGGAGAAAGCTGTTCCAGCGCACCTGTACACATCCCCCTCAAATCCAACCGAGCGTGGGGGCATCTTTGCAGGAAGTTTCTCTACCGTGCGACTTGGTCGCGGTGGCCCCTATCCTGATAGCATCACATCGGACTCTCCCAATTATAAAGAATTCTCACAAAATCAAAGTTTTGGGTCGGCCCATCCAGAGACACTCATCAGCGTTTTTGGCGATGGCTCCGTCCACACGCTCAACATGAGTATCGATGCATTGACGCTTTACAAGATCTGTCACCGTGCAGATGGCCAGACCGTTGAAATGGGTTCGCTTTAAGTTACTGGAAGAAGTTTCGGATTGAATTCCAAACCGATATCCGGCTGGAATACAATTACATAAGTTTATGTGTAATCGTATTCAAACAATCTAAGGAATTACCCTCGATATGAATATCAAGCTCTTCAAACCAGTTCGTGTCTTGATGTTGCTTTCCCTATGCTTCCTGAGCGGTTGTGGTTCATCTCAGGACGCAGACTTCGTGATGGCGTCCAATGACACAAATATTAAAAAACTGGCCAGTGCCTATCAGCTTTATGCATTCAGATCTGGATACATTGGCCCCAAGTCGATGGATGATCTGAAGAATTTTCTCAAAACTAACGAAAAGATTGCAAAAAACCTAGAGCTGATGGGGCTCGACCGCGAGAAGATCGATGATTATTTCATTAGCGAAAACGATGGACAGGAATTCGATTTCCGTTGGGAAATTTTTATTAATCCAGATACAGAACGCTCAAAAGAGCCATTGGTGTTTGAAAGGGAGGGTAAGGATGGCATCCGACTCGTGATGCTTTCCAATCGGAAGATTCTCGAAGTCGATAACGACAAGAAGTATCAAGACCTTCTTAAAGGACATGTTGATCGAAATGAAGCCAAGACCGACTTGGAGAAGGCAGAAGAAGCAGCAGCTTTGTGAATGACAGTTCACTTTTCGCTACGAGCCTACGCTGAAAGTTGACATAAGTCACGCGGTTTTTTCCTCGCACGTTTTGACTCTAGTTGGAGTCTCCGCTAAAGGGGCGAGTGACTCACCGTTTAAGATCATGAAACGCGCGTATAGTGAAAGCTACTGCGCGTTTCATACTAATAAAGCTACTTCACTGCCAATTTGACAAACTCTTCCAGATCTCGATTTAGAGCCAAACTAACTGCATTGAGAAGAATCTATCCTGGCGTTTTGAGAAGGTATTCGGCAGAGGCAGATTTTGCGAATTCGGCTCTGGCTTGACTGACCCGGACCGTTTTTTCGATGGGTCGTTTTGGCATAGTCGCTGGTCAGTTGGTTGACCTTTTCCTGGATCGTCATCCGCGACAGTAAATCCTCGACCCGCATTTCAATAGGCTGATCTTGATCCTGGTAAAGCACGTCAGTCGCCGAAGAGAGTGGTATTAAACCATAGGCTGTCAGAAATGCCGCCGTGAACACCGGCATCTTACTCACTTAGGCCTTTCCTTCTATCCCATTGAATCGTTGATTATTTGCAGTCGTTTCAGCTGGATCTCCAAATAATCTGCCACGAACAATGCTAGTCGAACATGAGGGGCATATAAGAGAGATATTTTATGGATGTGTATTTGTCATTGATGATAGGGTCAGGATACCAGTAGAAAATTTGAAACATGGACCTACTCAGTCGCAGCCTCAGTTTCCACGAAGCGATAGTCCACTACATTCAGAGGTGAGGGAATTCCGTCGATAGGTTCAGGTCGATTGGTTTTGATTTCCTTCGTGGGCTCTTGCTGGCTGTAGATCGAAAGCACATTTTCCTCTTCCCACCGCTGGAGGTCCAACACTGCATCACCGTAAATTGAATGGTGATGTGTTAGTTTGATGTCCGTCCACTCCCAACGCGTCTGATGAGAATCGGGCTGCCCTTTGGCAATGAACAACTCCTCATCATCGGTGTAGACGAGAACCAATGAACGATTGGATGCGCCGACCAGCTTGGGTCGATCTCCTCTAAACGGAAGAGTCTCGTGATACCAATATCCGTTGCTGGATCGCCAATAATGGTTATAGCATCTTGCCCAGAGACCTTTTATGCGGTGACTCAGCACGACGTGGATGCTACCATCGGCGAAGGCATAGTGGGTATTCTGATTGGTAGGTATAGACCTGGACGGGATGGAGGCGACAACTAGACCGGGAGTGTCAAGATGGATAAAGTCTTTGCCGGTTTTCCCGATGATCTCTCCAGCCGAATTATGCCAAGTTCTACCATGGTCGTCGCTGTAGGCGTAACATAGATCATGTTGATTGGCGGGATCGGTTTTCTCAAATCGATCCCGCCAAACCCAAGAGACATGAAGCCGCTGTCCTGCGTAAGACAATGAGTCCATATACGGGCAGCGAGAGATACTTGTTTTGCCGTTCGCAGTGTACAATCCGATGTCACGCGCAATGAATTTGCCTAAGCTAATATTCCAATCATGCTTCTCACCGTCGTACTCCTCGATCATGCCGTCTCCGTCTCCCGAGGTAACAGCCCGATAATAGAGCATTAGATTGCCGTTCGGGGCCCGAAAAAATCTCGGGTAGGTTACTTGTTTGTCGGGTTGGACCGATCCGAGCGTGTGCATTACTGGGCCGAAAAGATCAGCATTCCAGTCTACCGAGTCTGGATCATGCACGGCCCCCAGTCTCGAAACACGGTAGTTCAATCGCGTTGCGTGGTGATCGAAGGCCATGTGAATTGTGCCATCCTTTTCGCAAATGCCGATGACTGCTGCATTGTGTGAGTCGTTGGATTCCAATCGGTGATCGTCGAACTTGATCACTTTCCAAGAACCACTTGGTAGCTTTCTCCTGCCGATGCACAAGCATCTTTCCGCATCGAAATAGGTCACGTATTGAAAACCCCTATAGGTCGTCAATGGCGTTTGTTGATGCGTCCTCCCATTGACCGTATTCGAGAAGCGAGTTGCGGGACCAGTCGCGAAGGTCAAAGCCTTTTCCTCAACGGTGGTCTTCTCGATCCTTTCGAGCTTGCTCGGGTGAACCTGTGAAGAAACAATTACCGCAATCGGCCCCGATAAGAACAGGCCAAAAACCAATGACCTTGATGTTGATAGCATGAGTCTCTGAGTTTGTGTTGGAGGACGTGATCGCATAAGAGTTAAGCAGCTTCTTTACTTAGATACAGAACCAGCGCTATCCAATATGGCACTCAGCCCCGATGCGTTTCAAATAGCTGCACAAATTCTTTGTGAACTTCGGGGTATTCCACCGAAAGCTCGGTCTGCTCGCCGGGATCGGTTTTAATGTTGTACAACTCGACGGGGGCTTCTGTTCCGTAGTGCACGGCCTTCCACTGCCCCCTCCGGGCCGCTTGAAAGACTTCGCCTACAATTCCTGAATTTGGGTCACCAGCTTGCTTCCCAAATTCCCAATAGAGAGTCCTCTCCGGAATCGATCTCGGATTGTCCTGCAGAAGTCCTCGAATCGAGACACCGTTGGTCCGGGCCCGAGGTACGGTGTCGAGTGACACCCCAGCAACCTCAGCTAAAGTTGGCAGTACGTCGGCAAACGCCCACGGCGTATCGTCTACTCTTGCCTTGGTAATCGCCCTTGGCCAACTGGCGATCATGGGAACATGAAGTCCGCCATCGTAGACGTCGCGTTTTATCCCTCGATAAGGACTCGACGCCTGGAAGAAATTAGGGTCGCCACCACCTTCTTCATGGGGACCGTTATCCGATGTGAAAAAGATCAGCGTATTGTCCGCAATTCCTATTTCCTCGAGTACTGCTACGATTTGCCCTACGTAGTCATCCAGTGCCGTCACCATCCCGGTTAACCTTGCATGTGGTTTCTCGACCGGTTCTGGATAATACCAAGCATATTTGTCACTGGGTTCGCCGCTCGACATACCGGCATACGACTTTTCGGGAAATTGGTCGTGATATGGTTCGATGTAACGCTGCGGTGCGGCTAGCTCGGCATGCGGTGACGAAAATGCGAGCAGAACGAAAAACGGATTTTCATGCGGCTCGATGATGTATTTGATCGCTTCTTCGGTGAATAGTTCTTGTGCGTAAGCACCCTTTTTCCCGCCTTCGTTGGCCTGGATGCGTAGTTTCTTACCGTCATGCCACAACATATCCGAATACTGGCGATGGCCTTCAAGAATTGAATACATGCCAAACCAAGTGTCAAAACCCATCGCGAGGGGGTCCGTAATGCCCATCTGCGAGCCGATCGAATACTTGCCGAACATCGCTGTGTCATAACCCGCTCTCTTCAGCACATGAGCTACTGTTACATCAATCTCGCCTAACTGGACGGTGTTAGAGTTGTTATCCATCAAACGGCTATCACGTCCCGTAAATAGGGACACTCTCGAAGGGGAACAGACCGTATTGCCTGCATAGGCCTGAGTGAACCGAATACCGTTACTGGCGAGCCGATCAAGATTAGGCGTCTTGATAGGGGTACTACCGTAGCAACCTACTTGGTTGAAACCGAGATCGTCGGCAAGAATAAAGATGATGTTAGGTCTCGATTCGGATGCAACCGAGAACTGTTTATCTGCCCCGCCGGCAAAGGAGCAGGCCAAGAGAGAAAAGAACAACAACGTCGAAGCAAACGGTTTCGGTGGCACTATAGGGGAGCCCTTTGCAAAAATAGGTATTTCTAGAGATTCGTCTCGGTTCCCGTCACGGGTGGCACATCAGGGCGACCAAAACACCAATGATCGCAATCACCACTAACAATGCAATCAATGTGAAAACACTAAATTGCCTCCCCCGCTTATCTGGGCAGGTTGCGTTAATTCATGTTGTCGCTTTCTAAGTTAGCGCAACCCATACATCCCTCAAGAGACAATAGAGCCGCGTTTCGGCGTAGCCGGAGTAATCAGAGCCTTACTTTCCGGTCGGCCTCGTGCCCTGATAAATGGTTTTAAGCACGGAATACTTGCCTCATTTCCATTGATCAATAAGTTCCCTAGAGACCGGACTGGAGTAGGCCAAGGCCAATACTTAAAGGCCAGAGTTGCAGGTGGTGCGGTCCACGGCTGTAAGGCTACGTCCCAACAGCGGAAAATTGGACAGAGAAAAATCCAAATTATTTGAGATTCATGGGTCGAGCTGACTAGAGCCCACATCAACAACGACGCACTTAGCAACACGACCCATCTCAGTAGTTTACTTTGGACAGACAACCTCCTAGAGTAAATACGGACTAGAAGCATCACGCCTGGACTCCCGCATAATGCAGCAATCGCCGCGTGACTTTCGTCGAGCTTTGGAAAATGAAAGCGTACTTCTCTAACGGTTCCGGAGCTGAATCGTTAGACACTGCTGCTACTCGGAGTTTCATTTGTAGATTGCACAATAGATTTCAATGAATAGAGGTATTGTCGATGAAAAGGCTTATAAGTCTTGGATTTTGTTTTGTGAGTTTTGTCTTTCTCCTGGGACTTTCGGCGAAGGGGGAGGGCACTTCGATCTCTGGCGAACTTCGCCAGTGGCATAAGGTTACACTAACTATCGACGGGCCGCAGGCCTCGGAAGACGGAGATTTGAATCCATTTCTTGACTATCGCATGCAGGTGACGTTTCGACACCCCGCGTCAGGGCTCACGTATAACGTTCCTGGCTACTTTGCAGCGGATGGCGATGCAGCCAATTCGTCAGCCACGTTGGGAACCAAGTGGCGAGCCCACCTCTCGCCAGATCATTCGGGAGAATGGACCTACACCGTCTCCTTCCGAGAAGGGCCGGGTGTAGCAATCTCTGACGACCCCAACGCAGGTACTGCCGTCGATTCCGTGGACGGCTTAATGGGTTCCTTTGAGGTCTCGTCAACCGACAAGAGCGGACGTGACTTCCGCGGCAAGGGACGGCTAAATTACGTCGGTAAGCACCATTTACAGTTTGCCGGCACAGGTGAGTTCTTTCTCAAGACGGGCGTCGATGCTCCTGAGAACTTCCTCGCTTATCAAGATTTCGACGGTGAATTTAAGAAGGATGGCCAAAAAGACAACCTGATCAAGGATTGGGGGCCACACGTCCAGGATTGGCAGACCAGCGACCCGACGTGGCAGAATGGCAAAGGAAAGGGAATCATCGGGGCGATCAACTATCTGGCTTCTCAGGGACTGAACTCCTTCTCTTTCATCACTCTCAACATCAATGGCGACGATCGTAACGTTTTTCCCTACACAACATACGACGAGCGCGCGAGAATTGATTGTTCACGCATGGATCAATGGGAGACGCTCTTTGCTCACGGCGACAAACTGGGCATGTACCTGCATTTCAAGACCCAGGAAGCGGAAAACGTAAACCTCTTGGACAATGCCAAACTCGGTCTGCAACGCAAGTTGTATTATCGCGAGTTGATCGCACGGTTTGGTCACCATCTGGCACTGAACTGGAACCTGGGCGAAGAGATCGGCCTCTACAATAAGGTCAGCACCGAGGAAAAAGTCGCCTGGGCTGACTATTTCTGGTCACACGATCCCTATCAGCACCACATCGTCATACATAACGGTGACAATCATTTTGACCTGCTGGGTGATGCTTCCGCACTGACTGGCTTCTCGCTCCAGACGAATCAACCCGACTTCCGTTACGTGCATGCTCGCACACTCCAATACATCCGGCGATCGGCCGCAGCGGGCAAGCCTTGGGTCGTGGCCTGCGATGAGCCAGGAGACGCCATGCATTCCTTGCTTACTGACGCCGAAGACCCAACCCATGACGATCCACGCAAGAATGCCCTGTGGGGCAATCTGATGGCCGGGGGCGCAGGGGTCGAGTGGTACTTTGGATATAAGCACCCGCATAGTGATTTGACCTGCCAAGACTTCCGTGTGCGACAAAACATGTGGAAGCAGTGCCGCCAGGCTTTGGACTTTTTCAGGCATCACCGGATCCCCTTTTGGAACATTACCAACGCCAACGAGAAACTCGCTACCAAGGATGCCTATTGTCTCTGCGAACCAGGCAAGTTGTATCTGGTCTATCTGAAGCAGGCTAAACAAGCCTCCCTTGATCTCTCCGATGCAAACGGGTTGTTTGAAGTCCTCTGGTTCAACCCCCGCCATGGGGGACCTCTTCACCTTGGCTCCACACAGGCAGTTATCGGGGGTGGGAAGGTCATGATTGGCAAACCCCCTACCGAGCCAGAGCAAGACTGGTTAGCCGTTGTCCGACTAGGTGATCCCGACCGCGACTATCCCCCAAGGGTCAGCGCGGGAATAGATAATACTATCATGCTGCCCCGTAATAGTGATACGGTCACCCTGAGACTCCAAGGTGACGTCGGAGACGTCGGCAAATCCGCTGCTAGAGTAACTTCCATGTGGACTAAAATCAGCGGTCCTGGGGAGGTTAAATTCGCGGATGCTACAGCGCTAGACACTCAGGTAACGTTCAGCAGTGTCGGCCAGTACGTTTTAAAGCTGGCGGCAACCGATGGCAGTCAGCACGCCGAGACGGATGTGACAATCACCGTCGAACCCTTCCAGCCCAAAGCGACCCAAGCTACGACATCCAACGATGCCTCGGTCCTGTCGGCCATGGCGGATTTCAAATTCGTCATCTCGGGTGAGTTCGTCCGAGGTTACAAGGATAAGAAACAACGTGCGCTGGCAATCAATGCCGCCCAACATCGAAACAAGTTCGCCGCCGCCGAGACGACGTTCCAAGGCAATGCTGGCATTTATGACTTGGTGCTTACCACGCTCACTGAAACCGATGGTGCATCTACCTATCGACTGCTAGTCGACGGCAGGAAGGTGGGCGAGGCACGTAACCCCGATGCAGATCGCGACTACGAATCAGTGATGCATCGCTTCAACGGAGTCTCCTTGAAACCGGGTGACAAGATTCGCGTTGAATTCAACTCGGACACGAACGGCCTGATTCCCGAAGGCAATGGGTTTGCCTTCTCACGCGGTCGTTGGCGATCGCTCACTTTCCTCAAGCCGGGGACACCAATGGCACAGCCTAAGCGGAATGCCAATTCGGGGCAGACCAGCACATCAGACCAGACCAAAGCGAATATTCCGCCGTTTGAGTTTAAATATGATCCAACGCAGGCCAAGAAAGTCCACAAGCAATCCCAGGGGATTGTGGTCGTCGAGGCGGAAGATTATGACGCCGTGGATCGACAGCATCACCGCAAGTGGTACCGGACCTCTTCAAACAAGACCCCCGAAGTGAAGCCCGATCCGGATCCGAATCATGCGGAGGGTGCCAGCGGTGGCGCTTATCTGGAGATCCTTCCCGACACGCGGGTCACGCATGCAGACCCACTCGTCAACGGGGTGAGTTTCTCGAATACCCCCGGCCAGTGTAGCGTACTCTACTACCCGGTCATCATTGAAAAGCCGGGCCGTTACTATGTTTGGGTGCGAACGTGCTGTACGGGATCAGAAGACAACGGTTTGCACGTCGGCATCGATGGCCAGTGGCCCACCTCAGGCGCCCGACTACAATTCAGAGGTCAGCACGGCCGGTGGCAGTGGGACTCTCGCCAACGAACTGAGGAGGTTCATACGGGAGTGTTGGGCCAGATCTGGCTCGACATCGAAGAGCCTGGTTTGCATACGATCATGTTTTCGATGCGAGAGGACGGCTTCGAGTTCGACAAGTTTCTGCTGACACGTTATCCAAAGCCCATGAAGAGCAAGACGAACGAGCTTGGTCCTGCCGCAAGCCCCTTGTTCGCTAGTAGCAGGTAATTTTTCGCTATGCGAATCGTCCACGACAATACGGAACACGAACGCTACATTTCCGGAAGAATACTCAAAAATTCTGGCAAATGACCGGAAAAATTTGTCATTTTTGCAACTTTTCGAGAGATTCTTCGGATTTTTTTGTCCATATACCAGTCGCCGGGAAGTGGTAACGTGGACCACTCGCTTCGTCTGCTCCTTGCGGTCGCTTCTCGCATTGAGAAAACTTCTGCACTCACTTTTCAGCTTTTCATACGTTTCACAGCTAAGAGAGGGAAGTTAATGATAAGGATTTATTTACATGCACTGTTGGGCGCCTTTGTTTCAGTGACTGGGGCAAATATAGCCAGCGCCGACGTCTGGATTGTGGGCGTTGATGGCGCTGCTTCTGTAAGTGGAACTACCACAACTATTGAGGGCGACCAGTTCGACGCAGGTGGCAGCTCGCCTCGCTGGGATAATTTAGGAGTTATTGGGACGGATCTCGTCGCAACAACAAATTCGGTTTCTACGGACCGCTACTTTATAATCACTGCGAATATTGCCGCTTTGAACCTTACTGTTGCAGATAATCGGTATGTTGAAATTTTCTATTCTTCTGACTTGCCATGGACTGGAGATGGCAGTGCTAGTGACCACCGGTTCTTTCTGTCGGATACGGGCCAAGGAAACAACGGCGAAAACTCTCAAGACAGTACGCTCGTCCCAACTTCTGTAGGGGCTCACAGCTTTGTGATTGACTTGTTGAGTACAGACGGAACCACCCTCGACGGTGATTTTGGTCCGACAGAAACTTGGGACCAGCTTCGTTGGGATATGTGGAATAAAACTGCCAATCCTGCTAACCAAGGAATCACCTTCACGCTTGACAAAGTCGTCTTTGGTGGCGCGGTCACTATTATTCCTGAGCCGAATACTTTGGCCCTGTTGGTTCTCTCCAGCGTTGGCCTCTTTGTGAACCGCAGAAATCGACCTGCTTAGCTAGATCATAAGGGAAGGACTCCAGTTGTTGGCTATTGAGAAAACCAGGTTCATTGATAAATACTCAGCCCAATTGGGCTGGGTATTCTTACAGCCATACCGGTGTGACAGGAATGCTAACGAGGAAGACCAGACATGTTTTATGCTAGGATTTTGGTAACTGTTCGTACAATATCAACGGCCCTCTTCTTCTTTATCGTCTTCAGTTCGACGCGAGCTGTCGCTAGCCCGAACGTGCTGTTCATCGCCGTCGACGATCTGAACGACTGGGTCGGTTTTCTCGAGGGTCACCGCCAAGTCAAGACACCCAACATGGATCGCCTGGCCCAGCGAGGGATTGTCTTTTCCAACGGACATTGTGCCGCGCCTCTGTGCGGACCTTCGCGAGCGGCACTATTCAGCGGGAGACAACCCTTTAAGACAGGCGTTTACGTCAACGAGCAACAGATTCGCAAGCTGCATCCTGACATGGTGCTCTTGCCACAGTATTTCCATGCTCATGGCTACCGTACGCTCGGAACAGGCAAGCTGATGCACCGTGAGTTCGCCGACATGTACGACGAGACCTTTTTTACGGAACAGCGGTGGAGTCCGTATGCCAGCCAGGAGCCTCAAAAGACACAGGAATCACCCCGACTGCCACTGCGTCCGCTCAACGGCATGCCCAACGATCGGCAGCAGCTCCAACCCGGTCGATTCAGCTCGTTCGATTGGGGCGCCGTCGAAGTCGAGGACGACGAGATGGGCGACGGGAAAGTCATAAATTGGGCCGCCGAGCATTTGCGTCAAAAAGCTGACAACAAGAGCCCCTTTTTTCTGGCCTGTGGTTTCTATCGACCGCACATTCCGCTCTACGCACCGCGTGAATACTTCGACCTATATCCCGTCGACTCCACGATCGTGCCGGAGGTTCCATCCGACGACTTGAACGACGTCAGTAGCGCTGCCATCGCGCTGGCCCATTCCATCCAGACCGCGGGTTTGCACAAGAGCATTTTGCAGCACGGCCAGTGGAAAGACGCCGTGGCGGCGTATTTGGCTTGTATCTCGTTTGTCGACGCGCAGATTGGCCAGTTGCTCGCCGCCCTCGACAACGGACCTTACGCAGAAAACACCATCGTTATTCTGTGGAGCGATCATGGTTGGCATTTGGGAGAAAAGGAGCATTGGGGCAAGATCACTGGGTGGGAGCGTGCCACACGAGTACCGTTAGTCATTGTCCCAGCTAAGACGGATGCAGCCAGCTACGAGTGTGGTAGCCGTTGTGAAGAGACCGTCGGACTCATCGATCTCTATCCCACATTGATCGATATGTGTGACTTGCCAGCAAAGCCGGAGTTGGATGGAGTGTCGCTTGTCCCTCAGTTGTCCAATCCGGCGATGGAAACGAATCGCGCGGTAATTACCACTGTCGACAAAGGCATCTACTCCGTTCGCGACAACCGCTGGCGGCTGATCCGATACGCTGACGGTTCGGCAGAATTATACGACCACAAAGCGGATCCCAATGAATGGAAGAATCTGGTCGATGACGAGAAGTACGTCACAGTGAAGGAGCGGCTAGCCCAGTCGTTGCCAGACTGATGAGCCGAGTAGGTTAAATTTGGTATGATTCCAGCACGGATAGAAATGGCGTTACACTTGGTTACGAGATTGTAGTATCCAAACGCTGAGGCGACTGAATAATGGCAAGCATCAAAATGAACTTTCATCGCGCAACCGAACTAAGGATTTGGCTGGCTGGGCTTTATCTTGCTTTCTGGTTTGCGTTCTCTTCGAGTCCCGTTTCTGCCCAAGCCCCTGACCCGGGAGATTCGACCAAAGTCCTCAATCTGACCACTTTTGCGACTTTTTCGTCGATCATCAATTCGGGGGCTATCGATCTGCAGCATTCCTACGATGGAACTGGGCGCGTTTTTGTCAGCACCAATGAGGGCAAGATCCATGCGTTTTCGTCCACCGGTGCATCGCTCGGCACCTTCTTGGATTTGGACGCACCTGGAGTACTTCCTGATTTTGAAGAAACGCTGGGGAGTTTTACTACCCGAGGACTCACTTACATGACGTTTCATCCGGACTACGGCAACACGGGTGCCGCCGGCGCAGGGAAACTCTATACCATTTACAAGACCTCCGAACCGTCAACCAGCGACCACACTTACACGGGGGTCGGCCTTCCCACTAAACCTGGCAGCGTCATTAGCGAATATGCAATTGCCGAGTGGACCGTCGATACCAACAATCCCAACAAGATCGATACCACCTCGCGCCGTGAGGTAATGCGTTTTGAGGTCAGTGGACCGAGTGAGAACACACACTCGGTCGGTCAGCTCATCTTTAATCCTTTTGCCAGACCGGGAGATCCCGACTTCGGGAATCTCTATATTCCTCTGGGTGATATGCATAATGAAGGATCGGTACCGAACTGGCAGCACGTTCAAAATGCCAACAATCCCTTTGGCAAGGTTCTGCGAATTAATCCGCTTCAAAATGGGATTAACCCTTACTCGGTCCCAGCGGACAATCCCCTCAACGATGGCGGCAGCTTTCTCGACAATGATGGAAATACCGAGGAGATCTATGCCTGGGGATTTCGCTATCCGCAAAACTTAAGTTTTGCCAAGGATGCAGCGGGCAACGTACGGCTTGTGGTCTTCGACATCGGTGGCGACGACTTTGAAGAGGTGAATCTCGTCGACTTGGGGGACAATCATGGTTGGACACGCTACGACGGGCCGAACTCGGGGAATCTATCCACCACGCTTAACTTGCCACCGGGTTCTACGCTGGAATTCCCGGCAACCGCCTTTGATCATGAAATCCCTCACATACCCGGAGCAACCCCATCTGGTGGACAGACTGCCATCACCGGCGGCTTTGTCGTTTCTGACCCCAACGATCCCAATTTCCAGAATCAACTCGTGTTTGGCGATCTCTCACGAGGGGCCTTTTTCCACGCAGACTTCGAAGAATTGGTCGCTGCAGATGCGGCAAACGCACAAGCTCTCATGTACGTGATGAATGTGAGCATCGATGGCGGCACTCCCGGCGCGTTTCGTGACTTGATCGGTCAACCCCGAGGCGATCAACGCTTCGGAGTCGATGAGAGTGGCCGACTGTTTGTCTTCAGTAGGCGTGAAGGTGAGGACATCATTTATGTCACCGACCTGATAGCTGACCAGCGTCCTGACACGGGTGACTTCAACGAAGACGGAGATGTTGACGGTGCGGATTTTCTGATGTGGCAACGGGGTGAAGTAGCTAATCCACCGAGTGCTACGCACTTCGCAAAATGGCAAGCGAACTACGGAACAACCGGTCTACTTTCCGCCACTTCGACCGCCGTGCCTGAACCAATTTCTGTTAGCTCAAGTCTATTTATCCTAATTGTCATCTTCTGTCAGAGATCCAAGGCAAAATTCGGCTTGTCTCGCCGGGCGAGTTAGGACAAGCCACTTAGCCGCGCGAACTGATGGCCAGTTCTGGAAAGACCACAATGATTCGATTCAGTATCTCATCGCTCACTCTAGCAGTATTTTTCTGCTCACACCTTCTCGCTTTAGCTGGAGAGCTTGACCCGCAGCAGCACAAATGGCATGCGCACTACAAGAGCCAGGAGAATATCCCTAGGCCGGAAGAGATGTTGCTAAATACAGATCCCGAACCAGATCTGACCGACGGATTCACGTCACTGTTCAATGGTAAAGACCTGAAGGGCTGGACATCCAAAGGGGGAACATGCACCTTCGAAGTGCGGGACGGACTACTCGTCGGCAAGTGTGTTCCTGGATCAAACAGTACTTATCTCTCCACAAACCAGGCGGACTATAGGGATTTCGTGTTCACCTGCGAAATGAAGTGGGAAGTTGATGGCAACAGCGGAGTCATGTTTCGCGCTAAATCAAGAACCAACAAAAATGGCACCGAAGACGTATACGGCCCGCAGGCCGAGATGGAAGGATTTTCGATGGATCGACATTGGTCGGGTGGTATCTACGGGCAGAGCTGTGGAGGTTATTTCTATCCGTTGTGGTTGAAGGAACACAAAGAAGCTCGAGCAGCACCGAAGCAGGACGAATGGAACCGATTGACTATTTCTGCCAAGAGCAATGTCGTCAAAACCTGGATTAACGGTGTGCCGGCATCGTATTGGATCGATGATGGATCCTACCCAAAAGGTTTTTTTGGCTTGCAGATTCACAAGGGTGCCAAAGGCACCGTACTTTGGAAGAACATCCGGGTGAAGCGACTTGTGTCAAAACCTAATGTCATGTTCATCCTTGCCGATGATCTCGGGTGGAGCGATACGACACTGTTTGGGACAACCAAATTCTACAAAACGCCCAACATCCAGCGACTCAGCGCGCGCGGTATGACGTTCACTCATGCCTACTCAGCCAGTCCGCTCTGCTCACCAACACGGGCCAGCATCATGACTGGACTCAGTCCGGCGCGAACAGGCATCACTTCACCCAATTGCCATTTGCCTAAGATCATCCTCCGGGCGTCTTCACCTAAAAATGCGGCGCCGCATAGTAAAGCGACTATTCCTACGTCGGTCTCAAGGCTAAACACCAGTTACTATACGCTGGCTGAAGTGCTCAAGGATCATGGCTATACGACTGCTCACTTTGGGAAATGGCACCTCGGGGCAGAACCTTATTCACCGCTAGAACACGGATTCGACTTTGACGTTCCTCACTGGCCCGGCCCGGGCCCGGCGGGCAGTTACGTCGCACCGTGGAAGTTTCCCGACTTTGATCCGCAGACTCCATACGAACACATTGAAGATCGCATGGCTGAGGAGGCCGTCCAATTCATTGAGAACCACAAGAATAGGCCCTTCTTTTTGAACTATTGGATGTTTAGCGTTCACGCCCCATTCGATGCCAAGCAAGAACTGATCGATGAATACAAGAAGCAAGTGGATCCCCTGGATTCGCAACGCAGCCCCACTTATGCAGCCATGATCGAGAGCATGGATGACGCAGTGGGAACCTTGCTCGTTACACTCGACCGACTACAGATTGCAGACAACACGATTATCGTGCTCGCTACCGACAACGGCGGCAACATGTACAACGAAGTCGATGGCACGACAGCAACCAGCAATGCCCCCCTGAGAGGCGGAAAAGCGACGATGTATGAAGGGGGAATACGCGGGCCTGCCATCGTCGTTCATCCCGGTGTTGTAAAGGCTGGTTCTCGTAGCGACCAGCTCATTCAAAGTTGTGACTTCTACCCGACTCTGTTGGAGTTGCTCGCCATTGAAGCCAAGCCCGCACAGTCTTTTGATGGCATAAGCATTGTCCCTGCTCTGGAAGGAAGATCCCTTTCACGCGAAGCGATCTTCACGTTTTTTCCTCACAGCTCAAAGGTTCCGGATTGGCTGCCACCAGCGGTCAGTGTTCATCGAGGCGACTGGAAGTTGATTCGAATATTTCACGGTGGGGAAAATGGAAAGCACCGCTACAAACTCTACAACTTGAAAGTGGATCTCGCTGAAACTACTAACCTGGCCGCGGAGTATCCCGAGCGAGTCATTGAACTCGATGCGCTAATCGATTCGTTCCTTGATGAAACCGAGGCGGTGCTTCCACAGCCGAACCCCAAGTTCAATCCAGCCAAGTATCAGCCGGAGCTTGAAGGCAAGGCAAAAATCAAAGGGACGGGGGACGCTCCAAAGAAGAAGAAAAAGAACAGGCAACGAGTCAAGCAGCCTGCTGGCTAAACGTCCTCGGGTTCCGATAAGTGAGAGGCAGATGCCTGAGCTTCGATATAGATTTTTTCTGTTGTATGATATCGTCGGGATAGGTATCGCTCATGGCGTTGAGTCAGAGCAGGGCAACGGCACCCTGCTGACAATCGACAATGGCACTATCAAAGTCGGCATCGATCACGGCAAAGGGGGGGGCAATCACTTGGGTATCTTCCCGGGACTACCAAAAGAACATGGTGAACGTTGCCGATCCGGGGAGATTGATTCAGCAGTCTTACTATGCTGGCAAACTGCTGGATCGAACGTCCGCGGGGCAAAACCCCAATTGGAGTCCATGGGCTTGGAATCCGATTCAAGGTGGAGGAGTGGGATCATGGGCAGCAGCCTCGGAATTTCGCCGGGAAGACATGACGCTTTACTCTGAGACTACTCCTAAACTTTGGGACATGCCTGACGAAAAAGGCCAGGCCCTCATGCGACAATGGGTATCGCATGAGCATTTGATTCCTAACGCTGTTGTAGTTCAATGCGAGTTCGTGTCACTACGCGACAAGAAAGATTTTTGGGGCGGGACTATTACGAATCCTCAGGAAGTCCCCGCCTGCTATTTCACTCGAAACTTCGCGACTGTAAAAAGTTATCTTGGCAGTGGTCGGTGTCGTAAGGAATCTCATCCACCAGGGCCACTCTGGGGGAAGACAAAACCTCCCCGAAAAGCACTGGCATGCTTTGATGGAGTAGCTCACGGTATCGCTGTATTTAGCCCAAGTTCGACGCAGCATTGGAACTTTGGGCCTCATAGTAACGGATTAAGCGACGATCCCACTGCCGGGCCTTGTATGCATGTTGCGCCGATTGATCGTGCTAATCTCGCCCTGCGATCAACGTACCGCTATCGGTATTGGCTAGTGGTTGGAGTTGAGTCTCTAATTGAGTCGAGTCTAGAGATTTTATGGGCAAGGTATGCAGACGAACGAGTCGTAGCAACTGAGCCGTAACTCGCTTGATAGGGAATTTCTCCGGTAGTACGACAACTTTTCGACCAAATTAGGACATTTTTTGTCCATTTTCACCCTACTGAGGCGTAGTGCATGGGTGGGGGCAAGTTCCAGTGTGAACCGCATGGGTTATACCGGCATTTATGAAAAAACAGGTACTTTTTGTCGTCACGTTGCTTCTCGGCCTTTGGGCGACCCCTGCAGCGACAGAACAGCTTAGCGTCACACCTCTGAACAATATGAAGCTGGACTCGAATGCGTTGGTGTTGCCCACGAGCGGTAATTTCGCCCGCGTGATCAATGGCCGCACATTTCAGCAAGAAGCACTGATCACGCACGGGGGCTATCAATTTACGGCTTGGTACCACAATGGCTCGAGCGACGAAGACATCTTTGTGGCGCGTCGCGATTTGAGCGGTACTACCTGGGAAACGATTGACACGGGATACGGCCTGGAAAACGGAGACGCGACGGCCGTTTTACCAAGCAGGCGTTGGGATGCGCACAATTCCATTTCCATGGGGATATCCGGTGATGGACGAATTCATCTTAGCTACGATCAGCACGCTGACGAGTTTCGTTACCTCACCACAGCCGCCGGTTTCGCCACGAGTTCGAGTGGCGTTTGGAACCAGGCGAATTTCGAGCTGGAACGCAATTCCTTGAACGTAGGCGGCGCTACGATCCCCGCAGTCACTTATCCCCGTTTCACCAATGTGGGCGATGATCTGATTTTTACCTATCGTGATCGCTTTAGCAGCGACGGTGACCACTATATTGGCATTTACGATGCACAAACGGGTCTGTGGGACAATTCACGCAAGTTTATCGATGGACGAATCGGAACATATACCCACATAGACGGGAATCCTTCCCCAAAGCGCAATGCGTACCTGAATGGGGTCGACGTTGACTCCCAGGGAAGGATGCACATCACGTGGACGTTTCGCGAAAACTCATCGAATGCCAATCACGACATTCACTACGCTTTCAGTGACAACAATGGACAAACGTGGAACAACAATGACGGCGTCAACCTGGGCAGCATTATCACGTTGAACTCTCCCGGAATTGAAGTGGTCGATCTCAACTACCAGCAGGCGTTGATCAACCAGCAGGGACAGGTTGTCGATAGCGAAGGTGGCGTCCACGTGCTGGTGCGTCATCGCAGACAGGAACCCGGATTTGAATGGCAACCAGGTGACGGCACCTACGAAGGGAGTGTTTCCGCTTACCACCATTACTACCGGAATCCTGTGACCGGTGTGTGGGACGTCAAACGACTGCCCGTGGACGAGCCCGTAGGCGCCCGACCCAAGATCGGAGTCGATCCGGATGGCAATCTTTTCGGCATTTATACCTCCGGAAACGACTTAATCATTGCAGGCGCGGAGAATACCGTGGGCGGCTATTCAGATTGGGATATCCTCTATGTAGAAGATATTCAGAATTTTGAAGGCGATCCGTTGCTAGACCGTGTACGTTTGACAGAGGAAGGGATTCTGTCGGTCTTTCTACAAGAACGAGCTCCGACAAGTGACCCGGAAATTCCGACCGGTAGCCCGCTGCATGTGCTTGAATACAACATCATTATCCCACCACCACCGCCAACCTTTGGCACTCTGATCGCCGGCTGGGAAAGCTGGTCTCATACTGGGGTTCGAGCGGCAACGGTAACCGATGGAAACACCACGGGCACGACCGCCAACAACATGGGCAACAACAATGGGTTTGGCCTGTTTACCGAGGGCAGCACCGACGGGACCTGGGGAACCTTGGATACTCCTGTGGCCGACGCAACGACAGATGAAAGTACGGATGGATACAGGTTGGTCTTCGGTGAAGATGGTTCCATAGATTTTGTTGTGACTGACACAGGCGGAGTCGATAGAGACCTAGCCCTTTTTCAATTCGATACCGCCACCTTCGGGCCTGACGCTGCTCATATGTGGGAGCTGTCAGTGGTCTCAGGCGATCTCACCGTGGGAACGGTGGCGAGCGGAGACGCCGCGAATATTACTTGGCATGACGTTGATATCGACCTCACCGGGCTGGCTGACCACACCTTGGATGCGAATGGAACGGTCACGTTCCGCCTGAATTTCACAGGGGGTACGCTTGGGGCATCAAATGCTCATCAGGCGCTCGACAATGTTGCCATCTCGGAGCTGGCTAGTATTCCGGGGGACTTCGACTTCGACGGCGACGTCGACGGAGCCGACTTCCTGGAGTGGCAGCGCAGCGACGGCACGGCAGGTGGGCTTACGGCTTGGCAAAACAATTATGGCACGCCGGCATTGCAGGCTAGTTCATCGATAACGGTGCCAGAGCCCAGTGCGATTCTACAACTTCTTTTGGCAACCATTCTCTTAACGAACAGGGGTTACAGGAATTTTGAAACCAGAAAGGCACTTCTATGAATCACATCCGTAAGGCGAATTGCGTAATAGTAAAAAAACAATCGTTCATTGCAGCAATGATGGTTCTCGGACTGTGGGCGACTCCTTCGCAAGCATACGAAGTCTGGATGGGCACCCACAGGATGTCGAGCCAGTTGGCTACCGAACCAACCACTTGGGCTCGGACGGCTGCCTGGGTGGACGGGTTCAACTACAACCGCTCGCCACACGGCACCGAACAAGCAACCGGAGCCCAGCGCAAAGACGTTATTCGTCGGATCAACCACGTCGAAAATACCCTGGTCGGCGTGCCCCGATCTCAAGTCACTCGAACCCAGGTCGATGAAGCTAGCCGCGCGGCCATCGCAGATAGTATCGAAAATTCGTTACAAGTATCTAGCCAAGACGGAGCGCAGCTCAACGAGTTCATGCTCTACGACGAGCGGGGCCCCGACGATGTGTTGTACACCTGGACCGAAACCGAAATTCAAATCTTCCGGGAGGAGCTGGACGCTCAGGGCCAGCATGATACTAGGATCCTCTGGCGCGCGGCCAACAACGCCGCTCGCAACCTTGACTTCGCCTCTTTGCCGCTCATCGATGGCTTGCTGATCGAGGCCAGCGCTGACCGTTTCATGAATAATCATTTCAACGTCAACACGTTGGCCAACTCCTTCTGGAACAGCTCGGTTAACAGCGACAAAGAACTCTACCTGCAGATCCCGCGATCGGAAAACAACCTGACGCAGTACGAAGCAACACGACGAGCCGTTCTTGAGATGACGAATGTGCTCGGCGTCGATGGCGTCCGGAGTGACCGGTTGGTCGTCCTGCCGGTCACCTACGGAGATAACATAGACCAATTGCCCGAAACGATTAATAACGGCAGCGCTTACCCAGACACGATGCCGGGCATTCAGCTGTCGCTGATCGAACAGCGGCCGTACTTCGAGGGCCGCATGGGCGAGCTGCCGGCAAACTTCGCGGCCAGTACCGAGCGATTCGAGCTCCCGGAGGCAATCGCCTCCGCAGCCGACGGCTCGCTGCGGCGAGACAAGAACACCAACGTGGTCGATGGCGCGAACCTGGGCTTCGTCGTGAACAACGCCAGCCTGGAAGTCGGCCAGACCGGCACTGCCCCCTATGACCGGGCGGCGGTGATCCCGTTCCAGCTCCCGAATTTCGGTGAGGTCGACGACCCATTCCTGTCGGCCCACTTCGAGGGCTTCCTCACCCAAACGGCAACGCAAAACGGTGTCACCGCTGCTCTCTACGGACTCGATCGGCGCCCGACGGCGGAGATCCTCGACAGCGACTACTACGGGCTCACCGGCGCCCCTGACCCCAACGCGACCCTGCTCCAAGAAGGCTTTTTGAGGCCGGACATGGACCTCAACGCGCCCTTCTACAGCAACTCAGGCGGCAACAAAAACCTGCTCTCCTTCCTCAACGACCAATACGCCGGCGGGGAAGGCGCAGGCGAGTACGTCTTCCTGCGTGCGAACACTAACGAAGACAGCAACCAGCGCTGGGTATTCGCCTCAGGCAACGACGCAGACGAATCCCTGCGTCCCCAACTGCGGTATCTCACGGTGCCCGAGCCACCAGTAGTGCCTACCTACGGCACTCTGATCGCGGGCTGGGATACGTGGGATAGTGCTACCAATCCCTCCGCATCCGTCCTTGCGCCAGGGGTCACCGGGTCAGCCGTGACGACCACAGAACAGCAAGCTTGGAATATTGTCGACGGGCGGGGCGCTAGTAACGATGGTACGTGGGGAACCTTCCTGGGGCCCCCAACAGCAAGCACCGAAGGCGGGGATGGTGTGCAAAATGAAAACCTGGAGTTGCCTAACGCGACTACCGGCGGCACGATCACCTTCACGATCACCAATAATGGCACGAGTGACCTCGACTTGGACGGCTTTCATTTCGATGCCTACGCCTTCCGTCCCAAGGCAGCCCGAGCCTACGAATTAAGCGTCTCTAGTGGTGCTATCACCAACGGTGTGATTTACACCTCAACTGACGATGAGATCACCAGCGTTGCTGGTGCCTGGGACAACAGTGCTCATGACGATATCAGCCACTCCTTGCTAGGGCTCGCCGACCACACCCTCGAAGTGGGTGGCAGCGTCGATTTTTTGCTGGCTTTCTCGAGTGGAGACGGTGACGGTTCCGGCGGCCACGATCTCTGGATCGACAATGTCGCCATCACTGCCGTGGTTGACGTAATCCCCGGTGACTTCGACCACGACGGCGATGTCGATGGGGCCGACTTCTTGGCTTGGCAGCGTAACGATGGCACACCCACTGGGCTCGCAGCATGGCAAAGCAATTATGGCACGCCGACACCGCTGGCTGCTTCTTCGGCAGCGATTCCTGAACCGAGTACGATTCTACAGCTTCTCTTAGCAACCATTCTCCTAACTAAGAGGAGCTACAGGAAATTCGGAACGAGATTGGCATTGTTAGGAATCACATCCGTGTAGGGCGAATTACATGCTAGTGAAAAAACAGCCAATCATTGCAGCCACGATGCTGCTCGGCCTATGGGCGACCCGCTCGCAGGCGTACCAAGTCTGGATGGGTACGCACCTGATGGAATCGTCTGTGGCAAGCAATCTGGGCGACTGGGCGCTGACGGCCAGCCTCTTGGACGGAGTGAACATCAATCGTGCGCCTGACGACACCAATCCCGCCAGCAACGATGACTGGCGGACGATCCTCGGGCAGGTGGGCCACGTCAGTAACACGATGACCGAGATCGCTCGATCGTCATTGACGCGTAACCCTAGCCAAGTCAATGAACTGGTGTTTGATGAGATTGAAGCGGAGTTGCAGCATCAGTTCCAACTTGCGAACATATTTAATTACGACATCGATCACCTCATGTTCTACGACAATGCCACCACCTACCAAGGTACGCAATATAACTATAGTTGGACGGAAACCGAGGTGCAGTATATGCGCGACTGGCTGGACACCAACGGTCATCAAGACATCAGTCTCATGTGGAACGCTCGCAATTTCAGCCAGGCAAATCAAAACTGGAGTGCGAACTCGCTGGTCGATCACGTGATGATTGAGGGCAGCGCCGATGACTTTCTCAACAATTCCAACAACAAGACCACACTGCTGAACTGGCTCTGGACCAATCCCAATACGATCAACAAAGACGTCATCCTGCAGATCCCCCGCTCTGAAAACTCGATGACGCAGTATGCCTCGACGCGACGCGTAGCGGTCAAACTTGGCCAAGAGCTCGGCTATGAGAACGGCATGCAGTCCGACCGACTGGTCTTTCTGCCGGTCACCTACAACGACAATTATGATTACCTCCCAGAGACAACTTCTAATGGCACGTCCTACACCGATTCGCTCACCAGCCTCGCGCTCTCGCTGATCGAACAACGACCCCTATTCGAGGGACGCACCGGCATCCCAACCAACGCCCTTGCCGACAGCTTTGTGCGGGACGTGATGGAGCCGATGCCGCCTGACTATGGCCCTCTGATCGCTGGTTGGGAGACTTGGAGCGAAGTTGCCGCCGATACCTGGAATGCCACCCAAGCTACTGGAGTCACGGCCCAAGCGGTCGGCACGCCTGAGGCAGGAGGCTCGTGGTTCAACTTTAACAATGCTACTGTCGAAAATGGGGCCAGCAGCGACGGGCAATATGGAGCCTTAGGTCCTACTGGGGCCGATTCCTCTGTTGTCCTCCCGACTGATGGTGTGACTTTGTCGAACGGTTTCGATGGGTTCATCGACTTTACGCTGACAGACACCACGGGAACCGCAAAGGCCCTGACCGGGTTTCATTTTGACCTAGGTGCTTTTCGTGCGAATGCCGCGACAGACTGGGAACTGGAAGTGCTGGCAGGGGGTGACATTACTGCAGGCTTTTTGGCAACGGGAACGGCGACCGTAAATCAAGGACCCATCCAAGACGATGAGAGCATCGATCTCACGGGCTTGGCTGACAGCACGCTGGAGGCGAATGGCACGGTTACTTTCCGCCTGAGTTTCACCGGAGGAACAGCTCCTGAAACGACGGCAAGTGGTCATCATTTGTTTTTGGACAATGTTGGGGTAACCGGACTGACCCTCGGCGTTCCCGGCGACTTCGACCACGACGGCGATGTCGATGGGGCCGACTTCTTGGCTTGGCAGCGCAATGATGCCACTCCGGCTGGTCTCGCGGCATGGCAAAGCAATTACGGTGCCCCGGCAATGCTGGCTGCTTCTGCAGCAGCGATTCCTGAACCCAATGCGAGTATGCTAGTTATTATCGGCATCATTTTCAGCCTGTTGTCAGACAGGTTTCAGTGTAACAGAGCGAAAAGGTAGTTTTTCATGCAGAAGAGGCAACATAGTATGAGCAATGAAAATTTAGTTGTAACAAGATCGGGTCCGCTTTATCTGATTCGGAGGTTACCAGCCAGCACAATGAGCTTTTTCATCGGTCTTCTCATTTGTCAGTCGATCCCTCAAGCGACAGCGCAGCTTAGCGTTAGTCCTTTGTTCGATATGTCACCAGATTCTAATGCATTGGTGTTGGCCACGGGAGGAAACTTCAGTACGGGAATTAATGGCAGACCGTTTCAGCAGGAGGCCCTCATCACGCACGAGGGCTATCAGTACGCCAGCTGGTATCACAATGGTGCCAATCAGGATATTTACATCGCGCGTCGGGATTTGAGTGGTAACACGTGGGAAACCATCGACACCGGTTTCAACATGATCCATGGAAACCAGAACTGGGATTCTCACAATGTAATTTCTATGGGCATCTCCGGCGACGGACGAATCCACTTGTCCTTCGATCACCACGTTGATGGGCTACGCTATGCCACCACGAATACCGGTGTCGCAACAAGTTCCGGAGGCGTTTGGAACAGTTCGATCTTTAATTCGGAGCGAAACTCACTGAACGTAGGTGGTTCTACAATCCCACGAGTCACTTATCCCCGATTTACCAACGTAGGCGACGATCTGGTCTTTACTTATCGCGATTACGGCAGCGGTAACGGAGACCACAGAATAGCAGACTACAACTCGCAAACGGGGCAATGGAGTAATACTCGGTTTGTGACTAAGGGAAGATCAACGAACCAAACTTATGACGACGTCAATAATAATCCCTCGAACGATCGCAATTCTTACCACAACGGATTCCATGCCGACAGTACCGGCAGGTTACATACGACTTGGACGTGGCGTGAAGGCACCCAGGATGGAAATCATGACATCATGTACGCCTATAGTGATGACAAGGGAGTTACCTGGCGGAATAATGCGGATGTGCAAGTAGGGACAAATAGCTCACCGATCACATTAAATTCTCCTGGCATTGAGGTTGTCGATCTTGATCGTCGCCAGGCATTGATCAACCAACAAGGGCAGATCGTCGATCATGAGGGTGGCGTTCACGTGCTGATGTATCACCGTCGACAAGAACCGGGTTTTGAGTGGCAGCCGGGTGATGGGACTTTCTTCACGGGTGATTCCGCTTACCACCATTATTACCGTGACCCATTGACAGGTGTTTGGGACGTTAACCGATTACCCGTGGACACACCGGTAGGAGAACGCCCCAGGATCGGTGTGGATAGCCAGGGCAATCTTTTCGGTCTCTACACCCAAAGCGACGACCTAGTCATCGCCGGAGCGGAGAAAATCACGGGCGGTTATGCAGACTGGGAGATTCTCTACCGAGACCAAACCCGCAATTACACAGGCACACCGTTGCTAGACAACAAGCGATTGTTTGATGAAGGGATATTGTCAATTTTCGTTCAAGAAGAAGCCACGAGCAGTCACCCTACCAATCCGACCGGGAGCCCACTGCACATTCTTGAATTCAGAACCGTCGTACCTGAGCCGCCTACCTACGGCACTCTCATCGCCGGCTGGGCCACCTGGGATAGTGGTGCTACCCCCACTGCATCCGTAACTGCGGCCGGTGTTACTGGGTCAGCTGTGACGACCACTGAAGGGCTCAATTGGCATACAACTGACGGGCGGGGCGCAAGTGCTGACGGTGATTGGGGAACCTTTGCGGGCCCCCCAACAGCAAGCACTGTAGCCGGGGATGGTGTGCAGAATGAAAACCTGGAGTTGCCTAACGCTACCACCGGCGGCACGATCACTTTCACGATCACTAACAACGGCACGGAAGATTTGGAATTAGACGGCTTTCATTTTAATGCCTACGCCTTCCGTCCCAAGGCAGCCCGAGCCTACGAATTGAGCGTTGCTTCGGGAGATATATCCAACGGCGTGATTTACACATCCGCCGACGACGAGATCACTCACGTTGCTGGTGCCTGGGACAACTATGCTCATGACGACATCAGCCATTCCTTGTTAGGACTTGCCGACAACACACTCGAAGTGGGTGGCAGCGTCGATTTTTTGCTGGCTTTCTCGAGTGGAGACGGTGATGGTTCCGGCGGCCACGATCTGTGGATCGACAACGTCGCGATCACTGCCGTGGTTCACTTAATCTCCGGCGACTTCGACAACGACGGCGATGTCGACGGGGCCGACTTCCTGGAGTGGCAGCGTAACGATGGCACACTCGCTGGGCTTGCAGCATGGCAAAATAATTACGGTGCCCCCTCGCTACTGAGTGCTTCATCAGCAACTGTGCCTGAGCCAAATAACTTGCTGTTGATGCTAATCGGTATTGCGTTCTTAAGGAGTCGACGCCAATGAGTGTTTCCGGTCACCTTTCAGCCCTTGCATCGCAAGGTGGTATCCTGGTAGATCAACCGTCCATCGGCGAAACAGACGTCGATGGCTGCTATAAACTCGGATCCTAAGGTGGAATCGACAACGTTGTGATCGGAGCGATTAGTGTCCGCATTTCCACCTTACGCAAAAAGATATCGGTCATTTCGATGACCACCAAAGCAACCTGTACCTCTGGAATTCGATGAGCAAAACAACCAATATCGAGGCAGCTTTTCAACTCGCGCAAGAGCAATATGATTCGCTTGGAGTGGACGTCGAAGCCGCATTGGATCGATTGAGATCTGTTGCAATCTCGATTCACTGCTGGCAGGGTGACGACGTTGCCGGATTTGAAGGAAACGTTGGCAATCTCGGCAACGGGCTTGCGGTCACGGGTAATTACCCCGGACGCGCTAGGACGTCGGGAGAACTTCAGAGCGATCTGGAGTTGGCTTATTCACTCATTCCTGGTAGGCATAGATTGAATTTGCACGCCCTCTACGGTGAGTTCAACGGCCCGGTCGGTCGCGACGAAATGGAGATCGAACACTTTCAGAATTGGATTGACTGGTCACGAAGCCAGGGGGTGAGTTTGGACTTTAACCCAAGCTATTTCTCGCATGACAAGGCGGCTGACGGGTTTACGCTAGCGCACTCCGATCCAAGCATCCGACATTTCTGGATTGACCACGGAATCGCGTGTCGCAAGATTGCCGCAGCAATGGGCGCAGCGCAGGGCAACCCATGCATCAACAATTTCTGGGTGCCCGACGGATACAAGGACACCCCGGCAAATCGAAAGGCGCCACGTGAACGATTGGCTGCGTCGTTGGACGCAATCTTCGCAGAGCCTCTGTCGCCAAGTCACACGCTAGATGCGGTTGAGAGCAAACTGTTCGGCATTGGTAGCGAAAGCTACGTTGTGGGATCTCACGAATTCTACATGGGCTACGCGATTTCGAGAAACAAAGTTTTGTGTCTTGACGCCGGACACTTTCATCCAACCGAGGTGATCTCAGACAAGATTTCTTCCACTTTGATATTCGTCCCAGAGCTGCTACTACATGTCAGTCGTGGAGTTCACTGGGATAGCGACCATGTAGTGACCTACAGCGATGAACTTCAAGCGATCATGCTGGAGATTGTGCGTGGTGGTTACTTGGATCGAGTACACATCGGACTAGATTTCTTTGACGCTAGCATCAATCGTGTCGCCGCATGGGCGATCGGAACTCGTAACGCACTGAAGGCTTTGCTCGCTGCATTATTGGAACCGACCGCAACGCTGCAACGGCTTGAGCGAGACGGTGACTACACAGCCCGATTGGCCTTGATGGAAGAGCAAAAAACAATGCCGATAGGCGCTGTGTGGGATTACTACTGCCAATCAGCCGATGTTCCGATTGGTGCACATTGGTTAGAGAAAGTGCGGCAGTACGAGGCCGACGTGCAAAGCAAAAGAAGTCCAGGGATGCACGCGCAGCAAGTATGATTTCCCCACACCAATGAGTTAGGAACGAATCACCAACCA
Source organism: Bythopirellula polymerisocia (assembly GCF_007860015.1). Lineage (GTDB taxonomy): Bacteria > Planctomycetota > Planctomycetia > Pirellulales > Lacipirellulaceae > Bythopirellula > Bythopirellula polymerisocia. The sequence goes on along the minus strand of NZ_SJPS01000002.1, from coordinate 743,774 downwards.
TGGCAGCACTCGTGAGAGAAGTAACTTCAAGCTCAGGCAGGGAATTTGAACGTGAACCGGTGCCAGACTCAGCTCTTTTGGGTTCGGGCAAGTTTTGGGGCATGTACGCGGGGGAACACGCGGCGGGCACAGAGTTTATGATCGGGCCCTTGTTTCTGGCAGCCGGTGCCAGCCTATCCGACTTGATCTTGGGGTTGCTCCTAGGAAATCTCTTATCGGTTCTGACTTGGCGTTTTTTGGTGGTGCCAATCGCAGTGACCAAGAGATTGACTTTGTACTACCAACTGGAACGCATCGCCGGCAGCTCGCTGGTCAAGTTCTACAACCTTGTGAACGGACTACTGTTCTGTTTCCTGGCTGGAGCAATGGTGACCGTTTCCGCATCCGCAGTGGGTGTGCCGTTTGAGATCACTTTCCATGTGCCAGCCGACATGTTTGGTTTGAGTAGTCCTTCATTCACAGTCTTGGTTGCGATTGTTGGTGTCGTTATCGCGGTGGTTGCCGCAGGGGGATACGAAACGGTCGCCTGCATTGCAAATATTGCTGCGCCCTGGATGATTGTTGTATTCGCAGCCTGCGGAATCGTCTCGCTGGGACTAATGGAAGCAACCAACTTGAGTGCCCTGTCGGAAGGCAAGTACTGGACGGACGCAATTGCTTTCGTACAAGAGAAAAATGGCCCGCAGAAGTTTGGATTCTGGCAGATTGTTGTCTTCGCCTGGTTATGTAATGGAGCGATGCACTTGGGAATGGCTGACCTCTCCATCTTCCGTTTTGCTCGCAGCAAAGCATCCGGGTGGGCGCCAGCAATTGGCATGTTCCTCGGGCATTACATGGCGTGGATAGCTGCCGCGTTGATGCTGGCGGCGCTCATCAAGCTCCAGCCCGAGTTAGCTCTAGGATCAGACGGCAAGATCAATGCCAATCCCGGGTTGCTTGCGTTCCAATCACTTGGGTGGACCGGCATTATTTGTGTGGTCATCGCAGGTTGGACCACCGCGAATCCGACGATTTATCGCGCCGGATTGGCGTTCCAAGGCGTGCTACCAAAAAGCTCACGCACAGCAATGACGTTGGTTGCCGGCGCAGTCGCAACCATCGCCGGGGCCTTCCCGAACTTGTCGGCTCAGTTGCTTGGGTTCGTTGGAACCTACGGCACTGTGCTTGGCCCTATGGGAGCGGTCATCTTCGTCGACTTCTACCTGATGAAGAAGCTTGGACTTCGTGAGGAGTACGCTATTCATAGCGGAATGCAAGTCAGCATAGCGGTGATGATCGCGTGGCTATTGCCGGTTGCAGTGGGGCTTTATCTGATTTTTCAACATGGTTTGTTTGCTGCATACGCTGTGATTCCCTGCTGGTTCGCGTGCGGAATGCTGTATCTCGTTCTCAGCAAGATCACGCAAGATTCTGCTGTTACTTCATCGTAATTCATCATGCGATTATGCAGCCGAGTCTTAACTAATGGAACTGAAATGAATACGGTCAGAATTGCTTCTCTGATATCGCTTGGTTTTGTTATTGTTCCTTGCTTGCTGTACTTCACCGGTGCGATTGGCCTCGACGTTGTCAAATGGTCTGCGCTGGCCGGTACTATTGGTTGGTTCATCGCCACACCGGTTTGGATGAGCCGAAGATTACCTGTGGATGCGACAGAAGTCGAAATTTGAAGTCGTTTTGATTTTTTGGAGAAGTAAGGTCTCTCCCAGAGAGAAAGGGATGTTGGCGTGAGCAAAATGCGAAACCTTATCCATCCACGAGACAATATCATACGTACGATGGACCGCATTTACCGCTATCGCATGACAACAACTTCAGGAGGCAATCTGTCGATTCGTGACGACAACGGCGACATTTGGGTAACTCCGGCACGTGTTGACAAAGGCAAGTTAACACGCAACGACATTGTCTGCGTGCGTGCCGACGGCACGATCGATGGCTTGCATCCACCCTCCTCCGAGTTTCCGTTCCATAAGGCGATCTATCAAGTACGCCCCAATATTCATGCGATAGTTCATGCACATCCTGTCGCGCTGGTGGCGTTTAGCATCTGTCGGCAGTCACCAAACACTCGTCTCTTTCCTCAGGCGCATAGTGTCTGCGGCGAAGTCGGATTTGCCCCCTACGCGTGTCCTGGCAGCGAAGCACTTGGAAAAAGCATTGCTGGCACATTCTCTGCCGGATGCGATAGTGTAATCCTGGAAAACCATGGCGTGATTGTTGGTGGTCCTGATTTGGCTCGTGCTTTCGAGCGATTCGAGGCGTTTGAATTTGCAGGAAAAATACTCGTAAAAGCGAATCAATTGGGAGAAGTTCGTTTTCTAAATGACGACCAATTGCAACAAGCAGCCGCTCGTGGTGTGGATTTTGTTTCTTACGCCCCAGCTGCGGCATCTGCACACGAACTAGAACTACGAAAGCAACTTTGCGAATTCGTTCAACGCGGATGCCGACAAAGACTTTTCATCAGCACAGAGGGCAGCTTTTCTGCACGCGTAGACAATCACTCCTTTCTAATCACGCCGACACAGAATGACCGTGAGAAACTTTGCGTGGAAGACCTTGTTTTGGTTCAAGGTGACCAGAGAGAATCTGGAAAGCAGGCAAGCCGAGCTTCACGGGCCCATCAAGCAATCTATGAGAAACATCTGCAAGTGCAAGCAATTGTTTTTGCTCATCCGGTCAACGCAACAGCCTTCAGTGTGACGAATGAGTCGTTAGATGTACGCACAATCCCCGAAAGCTACGTTTTCTTGCGAGACGTCCAGCGAGTGCCATACGGGATCCAATACCGCGACGATGATCGTATCGCCGATTTCGTAAGCGCTAAGAACCCAGCTGCCATTTTGCAGAATGACGGAGTTCTCGTCACAGGCTCAACGGTATTGGATGCCTTCGACCGATTGGAAGTACTTGAGTCGACTGCCGAAGCTGTGATCAACGCCGGTGCGATCGGCGAAGTGTCAGTCATGTCAAGCGATGTCATCAACGAACATGGTACGGCCTTTAACCTGAACTGAGATAAACACGGTGGAACTAGAATACGACACACGGTATCCGAGTGTTGATGACCTGCGTGAACGAGCGCGACGGCGAATTCCTCGATTTGCGTTCGAGTATCTCGATGGCGGGTGCAACGAGGATGTGAATCTACATCGCAACACTGCAGATATTCGCGATGTCGAATTGATACCGCAGTATCTGGCCGAGCATCGTGGCAGTGACATGCGAACGAAGCTGTTCGGCCATACTTACTCTGCACCATTTGGAATCGCACCGGTTGGCTTGCAGGGATTGATGTGGCCAAAATCTCCCGAGATACTTGCTCGCGCAGCATTTAAGCACAACGTGCCATTTGTTCTTAGCACAGTGTCCACTGCAAGTATCGAAACAATTTCCGAAATAACCGAGGGGCAAGCTTGGTTTCAGCTGTATCATCCCGCCGAGGAAAGCGTCCGCGACGACATCATTAGACGAGCCGAAGCAGCTGGCTGTCCCGTTCTAGTCATCCTTTGCGACGTACCAACATTCGGCTATCGGCCACGCGACATTCGCAATGGTTTGGCAATGCCTCCGAAAATGTCGGTCCAGAACATTCTTCAGATTTGTGGTAAACCCAACTGGGCCATTCATACACTCCTTCATGGCCAGCCTAATTTTGAGACGCTTCGTCCTTACATGCCAGCAGGCCTTAACCTGAAACAACTTGGAGCGTTCATGAACAAGACGTTCTCGGGACGTTTGAACGAAGAACGAATCAAACCGATTCGAGACATGTGGCCCGGCAAATTGGTGCTCAAGGGCGTTGCCAGTGAGGCGGATGCCGACCGAGCAATTCGCTTGGGGCTCGACGGCATTATCGTATCCAACCATGGCGGACGACAATTGGATGCTGGGCAATCAGCCATCAAACCGCTTGCTTCGATTGCAGAGAGTTTCGGTGATCAAATCACCGTGATGATGGACAGCGGGCTGAGGTCTGGGCCGGACATCGCTCGCACTATGGCTTGTGGAGCAAAATTCACCTTCATGGGACGAGCGTTCATGTACGGAACGGCTGCCCTAGGCAACCGTGGTGGTGACCATACGATCGCAATCCTAAAACTCCAGTTACAGCAGGTGATGGAACAAATTTGCTGCGAGAGAACAGAGGACTTCCCCGCTTTTCTTGTCCGATCCGAAATAACTGGGTCGGCTGGGAGCACCATGAGCAACAGATGAGAAGACAATGGCCTGTTTGAACGAGATGGTTAACAACAAAGTAGTCAGTTATTTCCTGGCTCGTCCCAATCATCCCGCCTAAGAAAAAATGAGAACTCAGACTGCCTTAGTTCCTTTAGACTGGTTGAATTGTCTATGGAATACACATTCTTCACGCACTGCCAGGCGATCTTGTCTAACGTTCTGGATTCTTCCGTGACTTGGTGTGTTCTGGCATCGCCACCGAACAACGTACTAATTAACTCGCATCTGTTCCGTGACTAGTTTTCGCCATTTTCAAGACAACTCCAGATTCTGTGATTTTTAATTGCAACTTGCTTACAAGGAAAAGAAAAACATGAAACCGAATAAAATCAGAGCCGTATTCGTAACGCTCATTGCGTTGCTCCCGCCCCTAGTTCCAACGACTAAAGTGACTGCTGCAGAAGCGCCACCCAATATTGTCTTGATATTATCTGACGATCAATCCTGGACCGACTACGGATTCATGGGGCATGAGGCCATAGAGTCGCCCAATCTGGATAAGCTCGCGCGGGAAAGTGTGACGTTTCGTCGCGGGTACGTGCCTACTGCCCTGTGTCGGCCGTCACTGATGACGCTGGTGACTGGACTTTATGCACATCAACACGGGATTACTGGCAACGACCCCGCTCCCACCGCCGCGAACCGCGCGCACGCTGAGCGAACAGGGACTGATGCCCGTGAGATGTTGATTGCAAACATCGACAAGCATCCTACGGTCCCGCAGATGTTAGCCGAGAAGGGATACCTTAGCTTTCAGTGCGGAAAATGGTGGGAGGGTAGTTACGGCCGTGGCGGATTCACGCACGGGATGACGCGTGGTTTTCCCGAACGAGGCGGACGACACGGCGACGCTGGCCTAAAGATTGGCCGCGAAGGAATGCAGCCAGTTTATGATTTCATCGAGACCGCGACAGCGGCTGGCAAGCCATTCTTTCTATGGTATGCACCGTTCTTGCCACACGAGCCACATGATCCGCCCGAGCGAATCCTGGCGAAGTACAGGAAGGAGGGTCGACCGAAATCGATTGCGGCCTATTACGCGATGTGTGATTGGTTCGATGAAACCTGTGGGGAGCTACTCGATCAGCTAGATGAAATGGGAATCGCGGATAATACACTGGTGATATATGTCACTGACAATGGTTGGATACCAAACCCAGACAGCGGGGGCTTTGCCGAACGTTCCAAACTTAGCCCGTACGAGGGGGGCACGAGAACGCCAATCATGTTTCGATGGCCAGACAAATTGAAGCCGGACGAGCGGCATGAACTTTGCAGCAGCATTGATATCGTCCCAACTATTTTGGCGGCGGTAGAGGCAGAGATCCCGCACAATTTGCCAGGGCTCAATCTGCTGCCCAGTTTGCAAGAAGGAACTCCGATCAAGCGAAATGTAATCTTTGGTGAATCGTTTGCACATGATATTGCCGATATTGAAAACCCACAAGCGTCACTCCTCTATCGTTGGGTGATACGCGGTTACGACAAGCTTCTGCTCACTTACGATGGCCAACCGGGGAAGTTAAAGTTTCCACCCCAAAGCGGCGAGCCGCAGTTATTTGATTTGCAGGCCGACCCAAAGGAAACTGTCAATCTGGCATCTCAGAAACCCGAGTTAGTGAAGGAGCTGCGCGGACTGCTAACCGAGTGGTACCCGGTGACAGACCGCAAAGTAGATGCGATCGCACCCAAATAACGCGATCCTGAGCAAAAGCCCTCCCCGTAAAAGACCCTCTCCGTAACAATACGCGTGCGAGCGCATTTCAGAAGTCGTTATTGGCAAAGGACTTGCTGAGTTCGAGTCCCTTTCGGTAGCTGCCGCGCGATCGGGACGGTCTTCGAACTTCTCAAATGCATGACACGAGGAAGGCCTACGCGCGAATGCGTAAAGAGCATTGAAAACAAGAGGTTTTCATCACAGCGCGCGAGCGCATTTCCCTTCCCTACCTAGCGGTCAACTGGTGACCGGTACCACAGTAAGTACAATTTAATCGAGCTTTGCTGTGGCGTGCTGGAGAATCACTGGAACGGTGCCTTACTCTCGTCGGCCGAAACTGTGCTGAAATGGTCCAGCACCATGAAATGGCGTGGCGTGGTACCCATTGTCAATTTTGTGGACTGTGAATAGCGTTTGAAAAGTGCGGCGCTTGGCGGTCGAAAAGTACAGCGCTAGGTAGTTGTGGGGATTGTAACATACCTTCCCGCTTAGGTCACGATTGCTCCTTGGTCTTCTTTCGACGTCTTCGCTGGGCGTCCTTGAGTCGATAACTTTCGCCAGTGGTTTCGATGATTTGGCAGCGATGCGTAAGCCGATCGAGGGCGGCCCCCGTGAGTCGCTCACTGCCAAGCACTTCGGTCCAATTCTCGAATGGCAGGTTTGTGGTGACAATAAGACTCTGCCGCTCGTAGGCAGTGCCGATGATGTCGAACAGTAGCTCGGCTCCCACCTTGCTAGCCGGCACATACCCCAGTTCATCCAGGATGAGCAGGTGTTGCTTGGCCAATTGACTGCGTAGTCTCAAGAGCAGTTTCTCATCCCGAGCCTCAATGAGAGTGGTGATCAGCTCGGTCACCCGGAAGAAGCGAACCTTCTTGCCCGCCAGGCAAGCAGCCATTCCCAGCGCTGTGGCCAAGTGAGTCTTTCCGGTGCCGCTAGCGCCGACCAAGATCAGGTTCTCTTGTTTCTCAAGATACTCTCCCTTGATCAGCTCCAGCACCAACGGCTTGTTCACCGAAGGTTGGGCGGTAAAGTCGAACTCATCGAGCGTCTTGTGGGCTGAGAACTTCGCACTCTTGAGGCGACGCTCAGCAGCGCGTCGTTCTCGCTCCACCAGCTCCAACTCGCACAGCGATAGCAGGAACGCCAAGTGATCGAGATTCTCACCAGCACAGCGAGCGGCCACCTTCTCACACTCCCCATGCATGGTGGGCAGTTTTAGCTGCTTGAGGTGATGCTTTACCAATACGGTCGATTTCGTTTCGGTCTTGCTCATGATGCGTCCTCCGTAAGCAGTGTCTGATAAGCAGAAACGTTCGTTTCGGTCACGGCTACCATCTTCAGGTGAGGACGACCTGCAAGCGAAAACAGTCCCACGGGCGACTCGCGTCGATGCTCAAGGATGACACGAATGCTATCGGCATCGTGGATGCCAATGTCGAGGGCGTACTCGATGGCCTCGGTCAACTCCTGGACCGAAGTAGATTCCAACAGCCTGAGAGTGCGAATGTACTCACGGGTTCCCAGGCCCTCGGGCTCGGTCTCCATCCGCCTTCGCAAGACTATAAAGCAGGTAGGAAGATCCCACTGCTCCATTGGCTTGGCATGGTCCAGCCCTCCGGGCTTTCGTTCCAAGAGCGCGAGGTAATGCACTGGGTCAAAGACGTGTTTTTCTCGACCCCAGTGTCGTGAATGCCTAGCGATTAGCTCTCCCTGAAACGTCAAGCGAACTTCATCAACACTCGCCACGATGGTGATCTGCCGATGAGCGTATTTTACAGGAACGGAATATCGGTTCGTATCAAACTGGACCAGCGACAGCGAGTTAGCACTCGCCCCGGTGACCCTTCTGGCGTCAAACGCTTGCCGAGGCAAGTCTAGCATCTTAGCGAGTTCTTCTCGGAGAAGTTCTCGCTTGCTCGCCGATTTACCACGTAAGGTGCGGTCCAGATCGACGCGGCAGCGTCGCTCTAGTTCCTCGTTCAGTTCGGTGAGCGTATTCGCCTTGGGAATCGGTACTAGAAAATTGCGTCTGCAATAGCCCACCAAGTTCTCGACGTGCCCCTTCTCATTGGCTCGACGAACCAAACAGAAATGAGATTCGAACAGGTAGTGACTCTTGAGTCTCAAGAACTCACTGGTCAGCTCACGCTGACGACTGCCGGTGATCTTCGTCACAGCAATTTTTAGATTGTCGTAGCTGATCCGTGTCGGTACGCCACCGAAGAATTCAAACGCTCGCTTGTGACCTTCTTGAAATGATTCGGTACATTCGCGCGGAAACGCCTGCAGGTAAAAGGCGTCACTGTAAGGCAAGGTGATCACCAGCAAGGCAACTTGTTCACGCTCGCCTGCCAAATCCACGTAGGCATAGCCGAAATCAACTTGAGCTTGTCCCGGTGGATGAGACAAAGGTAGAAAGACTTCCTGGGTTGTTCGCTTCCATTCACGCACCGCAATGCGAACACTGGTGTACCCACCGGGGTAACCATGCTCATCGCGCAGACGATGAAAGATGCGTGTGGCTGTGTGGCGTTGCTTCTTCGGCGCCTGCTTATCCGAGGTGAGAATCTCGTAGATGATGGGCAGAAACGGTTCTAGCACCGGCTTGCTTCGTGGCTTGCACTGCCGATAGCCGGGCGGCTCGTCATGCGTGAGCATCTTCGACAGCGTATGCCAGCTGATGTCATATTCGCGGCAAGCCGCGCGCTTACTCAACTCGCCGGTGAGTACCCGGCGACGAACTTCGGTCCATTGTTCCATGTCAGCGTACACTCCTGCGCCTTTCTGAGAATCTGGAGAAGATAAGGGCTAAAGCCCGTATCTTCCCAAATTCAAAGAACTGCACATCTGTGCGCTGCAAATTTCAGTTGCCAAATCACCCCGCCAAGCGCCGCACTTTTCGAACGCTATTCACAGGCCGTCGAAAAAACTGCCACCCCATGCTTAGGACCACGCGGCAGTTCTGCTTAGCGAGTATCGCGATCGCAGCGTTGACGACTAAGCTAATCTGTCATCCCATACGCTGAAAACCTGCAATTCGGAAGTGCTTTCTTCAGTGATTTGGCTTGTTCTAAAGTATAAGAAATTTTTTGCAGGGAAAGCTCTTTAAGGCCCTTGAGTTCCCCTATCGAAGTGAGATCGCGGATCGGCGAGCCATAAAGACTCAAGTATTTTAATTTCGCCAGACCAGCAAGCGATGCGATGTCATTGACTGATGTGTTAGTGAGCCGAAGATTTTCCAGGCTATTGAGTTCAGCAAGCGGCGTGAGGTCGCGGGTCGGCAAGTCATTAATTTCTAACTTTTTCAAATTCGTCAGCCCAGCTATCGGGGTCAGGTCATGGACGGGTGAAAAACACAGTTTTAAGGATTCCAAATTGTGCAGCCCAGCAAGTGGCGTCAGGTCACTGACGGGCGTTTCCCAAAGGCATAAATGTTGCAAATCCGTTTGTTCCGCAAGCGGCGTCAGGTCGCTGGCAGACGTACACGAAAGGGAGAGACTCTTCAGATTCTTTAGGCCAGATAGTGGAGTCATGTCGGTGACAGACTCACCTCCAAGAAGGTCCAGCGTCTCCAACTTCTTGAGCCTAGCAAGTGGAGTCAAGTCGCTAATAGAAGTACTCGAAAGCGTCAACCATTTCAGGTTCTTGAGTCCCCCAAGTGGAGTCAGATCTCTTAAGTCCTTATTTCTAAGTTCCAGCAGTTCCAAGTTCTTCAGGCCAGCAATGGGAGAGACGTCGCTAACAGAAGTGTTTGTGAGCCAGAGCCTTTCTAGATTATTGAGCTCGGCAAGAGGTGTCAGGTCATTTACGTACCTGTGCTGTATACTAAGAAACAACAAGTTTTTTAGTCCAGCTATTGGACTGAGGTCGCACTCAGAAGTATCTCGTTTTCCCTGCTGACCATGACCATGGGGAAGATCTACCCAGTGGACAATATTATCATTTACAACGGAAATCCTCCCTCCGAGGACCTCGTGTGCCAAGTCACGCCACCAACCTTGTGGTTTGTGCTCCGAGTCCAGCCTCCACGAATCGTAAGGCCCCAGATAAAAAACAGATAACCCTTGCTCTTCGAGCTTCTTTCCAATCTGGTGCTCGAAATTCGACTGGCTCCGTTGTTTGGCTATCCAGCCAAGGGGACAGGCCGCCAGCGTGATGAATATTAGGAGGCTCCGCACGCTGAAGCGAAACCAGCGACGTCGAGTTGGTGTGGTCTCGGTATTGAGTGGTTGCACATCGGGCGTCATTGGAGAGTGCCTGCTGTGGTTTTGCGGGAGCAACCTACGCTACTCTGGGCAGTAGCAGTAAGTACTGTCAATTTGGCAATTGGGTAGAGCTCTTTGAAGTTTTTTGATTTGCTCACCGCTGATGTAAGTTCTACCGTGGACGAACTCTACCAGTTTCTTTAGCTTTCCTCCATCAGAAGTGACCATCTTAAGCCTCCTTTGTTTCGAGTAAGTTTTGGTTTTGTAACTGAGTAGGCTTCCTAATGAGATGAGGATGGTTTTATGCTCTAAAGCTGAGGCTCGTGTGACTTAGTTGCCCACAACTCTTGCATTGCCAAGAATGCAAAGGAGGCAGTCCAGGCAATCAGTACCAGTCCCGTGATGGCCTCTACAGCAGCAAGTGCACGCAATGCACCCTCAGGAGCAATGTCCCCGAATCCAAGAGAGGTATAGGAAAGTGAAGAGTAATAGAAATAATCGCTCTTCGTGAGTTGAACCTCATTGGCGAAACTGCCGAATCGCTTGTCATTGCACATCTGCATTATTGCCAGTGAAAATATCCAGATTTCGAAAAGATGTCCTAAGATCGCGGCGAACATGGAAATCCCCATACCGAGAATTGGGAAAAATCGCATGCGGCGAACGAAGTGGATCAGAAAACGTAAGACAGAAAGATGGATAGCGACTGACATAATGACCAGTCCGCAGAGAATAAGAATAACAATGATTGTCATGCTTTTCTTTCGCGATAATCAAAAACCAAGCGAATTCTAGGTCTGCATCGGACGCAACTTATTGACCTAATGTAGTTGCGTATCACAATGCGTGTGAAACTGGGGCACGGCGTCTATTCTTATCGCAAGTCTGCAATCGTCATAGATTAGTATAGCGGGCTCCGTACATTACGCTCAGAGAGCGGGGTCGTGGCTAGAATTCATGCTCCCCGAAACGAGCGAAATCTTCTGAGGGTGCTACCCGAATGATATGGTTCACCGATAGTTAGGAAGCCATAGCCAAATCTATTGCGATTCAGCAGGATACAAAGTGTATCCGGGAATTGTTAGTTCGGGCCAGGGATCATTGCCATGTGATAGGATGAACTCAGTTTCCTTCTCAGACTTTGTTTCAGGTTTTTTGAGCTTTCTGAAAGATTTGGGGAAGGTTGCTACCAGAACCTTTCGAGCCTCTTCGTCCATATCACCTGGCGGCTCCGTGAGAAACCATTTTGACGGAATCCGTGCGTCTGAAACTATTGCATAGCCAACATCATAAACTAGTGGTTTTTGAACCCACCCATTGTCCACGCTCCGGTACGATCCATAGGCCTTCCGATTGTTCAGGACAACAACTTCGACTGCGTCCATCTTCAGGGCATCGGTGATTAGATCAAAGTTCTCAGCATGCATGTTAACAATTCTCCATTCGGCACGTTCTTCCACAGAGTCGACCTCCGCAGCTTTAGTAAAGCTTATCCTCAATTCGTTTCCTTGTTCCCAAGGAGGGAGAGTTTGGTGTCTAAGATCCACAGCCGTTCGATAGAATGTCACCTGTCGAATTGGGAGAACCATTCTTTCCACAGATCTCGGTGCTAAGATGGAAAGTTTTTCTACCTCTATCGTGTCGAGTTCAGGACTGAGAGCTTCTTCTGCATTCGAGGAGCAGCATATCAGAAGCTTCATGGCGAGAATCACCAAAGCTGAAAATGAATTGTTGCGAAAGTGGTTCATGAACAGTTCCTCCTTTATGCATGAATAAAGACCGACTAGATGTGGCTTGTCGACTCCTTCATCATGAGAGATGCGAATGTTAATACCACTACTGCTACAAAAAAGGTCGCTAGGCTTAAGCTTCTCTTGCAGTAGTAGTCGAGTCTACGTCCCACAGAATCACCTGGCTTGTCTCCTTGGCACCGGGCAAATCTTTCCCCGTGTAAAATAGCTCTGTGCCGGAATCGATTTCGAACTCTAGATCCTCTGGGAACAGCGAACGCTGGCCGGGCAGGTACTTGGGGGGTTGAATAGGCCGATAGGAAGAGTCGGTCATCATTATTCCTCCTGACTTCGAAGACCGCGGCGTAAAGGAAATCTGTGGGAGGGCGGTTATAACGCCTCGGGAACTCGACCTACAAGATGTACATTGGTGTACCTCAAAGGGAATTGATCAGCCAAGGATTCTTGCCACTACTATCTCTCACGGCAGTCGCTTCCCATCATCTACTTTGTATTTATTAAGTATCCCCAGCGACCAGCCGCACGAAATCGACTGCCGAAATTATGCCGTATAATTGGCCCCCTTCGTCGAGGACTAGGATCCGGTGAACCCCAGCCTTGCACATCTTTGCTGCGACCTCCCGTACCGGGGTTGCTCGCTCGACCCAGAGCAGACTACTCGCCATGACTTCTTCAACCCGCACGTGGCCGATCTCCTCTAAGGCGAACGAGGACAGACGGATGCTTTCCCACCGCTCCCTCTCTGGGTCGTAGTAACGGGCTTCTTCAGAGTTGCCCTCTTCACTCTCCTCACAGTGTTCTTGCTCGAAATTAAGAATATCAGTGGCCGAGATGAGACCTATGCAACGTGAGTGCTGGTCCACCACGGGCAGCCCTGTGACGTGGTTCTCGGTGAGCAGACTCATTGCGTCCCGCAGAGTGTTGCTGGGAGAAATGGTGATGATATCACGCTGCATAATATCGCCTGCAGTCAGTGTGGCAAAGGTTTTCTCACCCATCGTAATAATCCTATTATCAAAAGTTCTGTAGGGCCAAATCTACTGCGAGTGGATTCGAGCGAGTCGCTCCCGCCGTCTATTGGTCGAGACAATCGAAGCCACCAGGTGACTCGATATCTCATGTGGTTTTCTGTGGCGAATCCACTTGCTGGATATCTGTCACCGATGTTTGTTACGAGGGAACTACAAGCGTAAAGCAAATTAGCCAACGGTGTTTCAGTCCATGATTATGCGACAGCCACGGCCGCTCGACAAGGTGGCAGCTGCCTGGGGAGGGACCGCCAGCAAAGTGGCAAGGATGCGGACCCAGCAGATTGCAGGTGAAACTGTCCTACACAAGTTCATCGCGGAAGAACGAGAGAAAATGCTGTAGCCGAAATATACTTGGATCGCAGTTTAGGCCTCAGTGACGTAAGCTGTCTTAGCTGGCTAGAAACTCAACTTTTTGGTTCGTCTGTTTCTATTGATAATCTCATCAGAGAATAGACGATAAGAAATCAGTGGCGGTTTACCACCGACATATTCCTCATGAATTATGCCAAGCTGTGGAACAGCCGTCTTGTTGAGCAGATTGCTCGGCCTTGAGGGGCGAAGTCACTTGACAGTTTCTCTCGGCAGAGTTCTCCTGCATCACCTACCTTCCTGCCTCAGCAGTCAATAAATTCCTGATGATGCATAGGTAGCTTATTCGTGCGGAATGATCTACATGAAGGAGATCAAAATGGACACGTTACAGGGAAGTTTGAGGGTCGAATCCTACCGTACTGCGAACGATGTGAGTCTTGAAAGCCGTATCGCGAACTACCTCTATCATCGTCATGTTCCAGGATGCGAAGGCATCCAGACAATGGCCAATTTGGGGACCGTGGTAGTTAGAGGCAAGTTGCCCTCTCGACATGCTAAATGGTTATGTATTGAATGCTGTCGTCGAGTGGCAGGAGTGATTAAATTGATCGACCAATTGGGCATCAACCACAATCGAGCCAAAAGACCACGTCGATGCAAAGTCTCGCCTAGCCTATTTAGCGGGACTCAATCAACTCGGCGGCGGCTGTTTTTGTCGAGCTAGCCACTCATTGTGGGACTTACGCATCTGCTTGACGATCTTTTTGGATAACTCCATGAGAGACGCATCGTCTGTTGAATTCGGCTTGACGTAAAAGACTACTTCCTTGGTGTCGAAGTTCTTTTCAACCGACCTGGGTTCAGACTGAGGTTTGCTCATCATAATTTCCAAGAAGATCGACATCCTATTTGGCTTGAATCGCCTTGGCCTTGATCCAAAAACAACGGACCTTCCTCCCAAGAAGTAGACGACCTAAGTCATCGCTAGGTTCACGCCTCTAGGGACTCCAACATCGGCGTGCTAATGCTCTTGGCCGGGATCGTCCTCAACCGCGTTCAGGGTGGCAACTGGGGAGACCTGCCCTACCGATACAAGACAACCGCATTTGTGACGTACTTTGGTGGCTTCGTGGTGGTGCTGGTTGGGAATATAGTGGTGCGAGTATTTCTTTGATCGATGGCTTTGCACCTTTGTGATGTCTACGAACACGAGGACTATCTTTAGCGAATCCTGCGTGCCAGAAGTTTGCCAGTGAGGATCCCAACGATGACTCCGGCAGGTCCAGTGATGAACACGGCCCCAAGTCCGCACAGGTTGCTTTCCGGAAAAAGGATGAGACAAAAGATGACGAACCCCGCCAGATAGCCGATAAAGCCACCCACCAAACCACCGATACAGCCTCCGTGAACCGTTCGCTTAGGACCTTCGTTCATAGCGTTAGTGTTGTGCTCGAAAGGTATTTTTACGTGTACGCCTGATCGGTGCGTTAAATCATAGTTTTCCATCCGCATCTTCGCGATGCCCAGGTGGGCAAGTGGCACAAACCCAGGATGCGTTTCTAGCGGGCGGTCAATAAAGCCGACGGACATATGGCAAGTTTCACGCTCCAACAGACTCCATCTTCTCGTCAAGAATGAATCGAAAATATCAAAAAAAAGCCAGACGTAGTGGAAAGGAATAGAGAGTGCTATTAGCATGTACGGCTGAATGGTTGCTGGAGCGTTTTCAGGACCAGTCCATTTGGGACATATCCGCCTTTTAACTATTGAGGAGTCGTTCTAATGAAGATGAATAGATCTCTCGTGTTTGTTGGCGTAGTTTTGTGCGTCTTCTGTTTGACGCCGTATTCCAAAGCTACCACTCTAAACGTCAATCTGGATCTTCAGTACAGCGATCCAGGCGACGTGAATTCCGGAGGCAATTGGACGGTCTCTGCTCTGGCAGGCAACTTCGGCTTGGCTGGAATTACCTTCAAAATTTCGCCTGCGAACTTCACAGGAGACTTTCTCGTGTCCAACACAGTTTTCGAGGTGCAACAATCCTTCGCTATTGGTGTAGGCATGGGATTTGAGATTGTCAACGGCGACGATCTTGCAACTCCGACTTTAAATGTTGGTGTTGGCACCGCAGTCGACCTTGTGACTGGTACATTCAATCCTGGCGATCTGCCTTCTCTTTCAGACCTCGGAGCTAACCTGTTTAACGCCTCCGCTGCGGCGGTGGAAGTTTCCGGACCAAACCTCACGAACAGCAAGACATCAAATTTCGTGCCGGAGCCGGCTACCTTTGTATTACTAGCCGCAGGGTTAGTCGGTGTGGTCGCAATGGGTCGGCGGCGTAGCTGAAATCGAATGATAAGACGGCAGAATTATTGGTAATGACGTCTATCTACACCCGCCCGGTGCAACTTCGTTCGTACCGGGCGATTTCTTCTTGGCTCAACTTCCCTCGCTGCCTAGGAGTGGAACTCACAAGTAGCGGCGGTCGATAAGCCGCGGAACTTATCGGTAGGCGGTTTCTGACGGAGGATGTGCACACCGTCGCCAGCTTAAGTTGGAAAACAGCCAAAGAGGAAAATATTGGCTTTTTGGAATCCCACTTCGTACAACAAGTGGGATATGTGACGCTCAACGTCGTATTCCTGGACGGATTATCCACGCCTCGGCCATTGACCGGAGACTGTACATTCATTGCACTGTAGCCAAGTGTGATTGACCTGTATTCAGTCAGTTGAATGTGGAAAGCCAGCTTCCCATCATATGCGTGTGAGCTATTTGACCTGCAGTGGGGCGAACAGAAGGTTTCCAGCCAATAATCGGCCGTCTGGGCAGTATCCCAACCACTTGGCGGTACTCCAAGGTCCAATACTCGCATCAAGCACGATCGACTTGGAATTCACATCCCATACCTTCACGCCCGCTTGGCTGCCCATCATTTCGTTCGGGATCATCCAGGTGGCTGCCAACTCTGCACCATCGCGGCGGAAAGCTAAGGCCTCAAGGCGGCCAGGAATCTTTGATTCGTGGACCTTTTCCAGAGTTTCAGTATTGAGCAGTAGCAGTTGATGAGCAGTCACCACCGCCAAATGTTGATTGTCCGGACTCAATAAGACGCTAGACTCCCAATCCAGTTGCACGCTTCGATCAATTTCACCACTAGAGACTCTGATCAAGGTGAGAACGGTTTCATATGGTTCGGAGCAGGAGAACAATTTGCTGCCGTCGCTATTGAGTGCCAGCCACTTTGAAGAATTCTGGGTGGAAGGCAACGGAGTGCGACAGAGGAGCGACTGGTCAGACACTCGCCAGACGCGATTTACGTTGCCATCCGTGGCGAATGTCGCCAATCGCTGTGAGTCACCAGACCAAGCAACGAGTGATACTTTGCGTCCCGAACCTTCGTGGGGTAATTCTGCTACGTCAAGGCCGGTCTCAAGGCTTCGGATTCGTACCAAGCCGTCGCGTAAATCAACGGTGTGTATGCAAACCAGTTTCCCGTCGGGGCTTTCAAGGTAGGCCACATTGAACCTGCGGCGGTCTTTTATGTCTTGAGAGCCATTCTGTGAATAGCGTTCGAAAAGTGCGGCGCTTGGCGGGGTGATTTGGCAACTGAAATTTGCAGCGCACAGATGTGCAGTTCTTTGAATTTGGGAAGATACGGGCTTTAGCCCTTATCTTCTCCAGATTCTCAGAAAGGCGCAGGAGTGTACGCTGACATGGAACAATGGACCGAAGTTCGTCGCCGGGTACTCACCGGCGAGTTGAGTAAGCGCGCGGCTTGCCGCGAATATGACATCAGCTGGCATACGCTGTCGAAGATGCTCACGCATGACGAGCCGCCCGGCTATCGGCAGTGCAAGCCACGAAGCAAGCCGGTGCTAGAACCGTTTCTGCCCATCATCTACGAGATTCTCACCTCGGATAAGCAGGCGCCGAAGAAGCAACGCCACACAGCCACACGCATCTTTCATCGTCTGCGCGATGAGCATGGTTACCCCGGTGGGTACACCAGTGTTCGCATTGCGGTGCGTGAATGGAAGCGAACAACCCAGGAAGTCTTTCTACCTTTGTCTCATCCACCGGGACAAGCTCAAGTTGATTTCGGCTATGCCTACGTGGATTTGGCAGGCGAGCGTGAACAAGTTGCCTTGCTGGTGATCACCTTGCCTTACAGTGACGCCTTTTACCTGCAGGCGTTTCCGCGCGAATGTACCGAATCATTTCAAGAAGGTCACAAGCGAGCGTTTGAATTCTTCGGTGGCGTACCGACACGGATCAGCTACGACAATCTAAAAATTGCTGTGACGAAGATCACCGGCAGTCGTCAGCGTGAGCTGACCAGTGAGTTCTTGAGACTCAAGAGTCACTACCTGTTCGAATCTCATTTCTGTTTGGTTCGTCGAGCCAATGAGAAGGGGCACGTCGAGAACTTGGTGGGCTATTGCAGACGCAATTTGCTAGTACCGATTCCCAAGGTGAATACGCTCACCGAACTGAACGAGGAACTAGAGCGACGCTGCCGCGTCGATCTGGACCGCACCTTACGTGGTAAATCGGCGAGCAAGCGAGAACTTCTCCGAGAAGAACTCGCTAAGATGCTAGACTTGCCTCGGCAAGCGTTTGACGCCAGAAGGGTCACCGGGGCGAGTGCTAACTCGCTGTCGCTGGTCCAGTTTGATACGAACCGATATTCCGTTCCTGTAAAATACGCTCATCGGCAGATCACCATCGTGGCGAGTGTTGATGAAGTTCGCTTGACGTTTCAGGGAGAGCTAATCGCTAGGCATTCACGACACTGGGGTCGAGAAAAACACGTCTTTGACCCAGTGCATTACCTCGCGCTCTTGGAACGAAAGCCCGGAGGGCTGGACCATGCCAAGCCAATGGAGCAGTGGGATCTTCCTACCTGCTTTATAGTCTTGCGAAGGCGGATGGAGACCGAGCCCGAGGGCCTGGGAACCCGTGAGTACATTCGCACTCTCAGGCTGTTGGAATCTACTTCGGTCCAGGAGTTGACCGAGGCCATCGAGTACGCCCTCGACATTGGCATCCACGATGCCGATAGCATTCGTGTCATCCTTGAGCATCGACGCGAGTCGCCCGTGGGACTGTTTTCGCTTGCAGGTCGTCCTCACCTGAAGATGGTAGCCGTGACCGAAACGAACGTTTCTGCTTATCAGACACTGCTTACGGAGGACGCATCATGAGCAAGACCGAAACGAAATCGACCGTATTGGTAAAGCATCACCTCAAGCAGCTAAAACTGCCCACCATGCATGGGGAGTGTGAGAAGGTGGCCGCTCGCTGTGCTGGTGAGAATCTCGATCACTTGGCGTTCCTGCTATCGCTGTGCGAGTTGGAGCTGGTGGAGCGAGAACGACGCGCTGCTGAGCGTCGCCTCAAGAGTGCGAAGTTCTCAGCCCACAAGACGCTCGATGAGTTCGACTTTACCGCCCAACCTTCGGTGAACAAGCCGTTGGTGCTGGAGCTGATCAAGGGAGAGTATCTTGAGAAACAAGAGAACCTGATCTTGGTCGGCGCTAGCGGCACCGGAAAGACTCACTTGGCCACAGCGCTGGGAATGGCTGCTTGCCTGGCGGGCAAGAAGGTTCGCTTCTTCCGGGTGACCGAGCTGATCACCACTCTCATTGAGGCTCGGGATGAGAAACTGCTCTTGAGACTACGCAGTCAATTGGCCAAGCAACACCTGCTCATCCTGGATGAACTGGGGTATGTGCCGGCTAGCAAGGTGGGAGCCGAGCTACTGTTCGACATCATCGGCACTGCCTACGAGCGGCAGAGTCTTATTGTCACCACAAACCTGCCATTCGAGAATTGGACCGAAGTGCTTGGCAGTGAGCGACTCACGGGGGCCGCCCTCGATCGGCTTACGCATCGCTGCCAAATCATCGAAACCACTGGCGAAAGTTATCGACTCAAGGACGCCCAGCGAAGACGTCGAAAGAAGACCAAGGAGCAATCGTGACCTAAGCGGGAAGGTATGTTACAATCCCCACAACTACCTAGCGCTGTACTTTTCGACCGCCAAGCGCCGCACTTTTCAAACGCTATTCACATTGCGGCCATTTTGCGCCACAGACCTTTATAAGGGTCTGCTAAATGCGATGACAGGACCGAGGGGAACATCCATTCCTAGGGGGTACGGTCCCCCAGTTGACCCAGGAATCAGGATGTCAAAGATCGTGCCTAACGGTTCAGGAAAACTGCAGAGTCAGAAAACCCAGAGATAGCATAGCCACCGAGAGCACAGAGAATTCCTTGTTTTCTGTGCTCTGAGATCTCTATGTTCTCTGTGGCCATTTTTTGATTGGCTAAGTTTTCGACTTTGCAATCCTCCTGCCTAATGGTTGGCGAGGCCCATTATCTGAAAGTGGGTGGCTATTAGCTACTAAGTTTTTTGGGCCAGAGAAAAAGTCGAGAGCCGGAAGAGAGGCGCGGGTTACGAGTTTCGAGGCGCGAGACTGGGCAGGCGAGTAGGAAACCACCTCGCACCAATGCTCCTCGTCGCATTGGCAGACATCACCGCGGAGCGGTAGGACTTGTGTCCCCACGAGAGAGCGTGGGGAATTGGGGAAAGGTCAAATGGATTGCGGGGGGGGCATTCTCAAAAATCGCTCCCGACCTCTTCTGTTCGCCGCCTTTTTGGTGGCAGCGACACTCGACTGCGAGTGGGATAGCCCGCTGGCTAGGTATTTCAGTCGAGTGTCGGTGTCGTTCACGACTAGAGGAGCTTCCGGGTCGTAAAGTCTCTTGTGCTCCGCACACCGACACGTGTCCGAATCGCGCGAAACCAGGTTGCTGGCCTATCTGCGGACGAAGTGTCAGTGCTACCCGCTTTGGAACGAACATAATCGCCAGTTATCGGACGGTTTTCTAGCGGCGGTCGATAAAGCCGCCGCGTCGAAGCGGTGACGGCGTTTTGATTGATTTGACTCACTACAGCCTATAGAATTTGCCTTTCGAGTAGCCCGCGTAGAGGTTCTCAATGTGACGGAGTTTCCTGACCTTAGATTCCGTATGACGTCGAGCTTATGAGCACAACCTTTGAGGTCTATCCTGGAACTGCCGACATACCGACGTTTGAGCAATTGATTAGGGTTGCAAATAGTCATCTAAAAGACAGATTGCGGAATAGTGGCATCACTGAGGAAGCAGAGAAGCAACGAAATAAAACAACGCCATTATCCAGCTCAGGATGGCCACTACCCGACGCGTCCCGTGAATGAACTTCCACTGTCCGTCGGGGCTGGGTAGCAACTGTGAGGCGATGGCCAGAAATGCCATCAGACCAGACGCGCACAACACCGGGAACGTGTAATTCTCATACACTGCCCCTAGTCCGACCTTTAACGGAGCTGCTGTCATTTTCCCTCGAAGGGGCTGCACAAGTTTGTCTGCGACGTTTGTCCAAATCGATACAACGATGACGCCAAGACAGATTGAAGCGAGCCACCCCTTCCAACCAATCTCACGCTGCCAATCAGTGTCCCGCTGATTCTTGAATCTTGATAGCAACCGGTGCACGATAAACGCACCGCCGACAGAACCCGTCAGAATGAGAAGTAAGACGAAATATTGTTGCATGAGATTTATCCCTCGAAAGTTCGCAGGACTCACTGCCAGCAGAAGCTGCACTTCGCCAGTTTAAGCTCCCGCTAGAAATAAGAAAGTATCCATCTCTCCAGAATCGAGAGCTTGAATCGAAATCAGTGTTCCCACCCATCCAGAAAGGCAGGGCCTTAGATCGTCATTCACCTGGCTCCGCATCTTAGCGATGCCCAAGTCTACTGGCCTTCAGTTCCACCGATGCAAGTAACCCACCGTTCTGAGAGTCCGCCGCTAGATACGGCACAGGCCAGGACGCGGCGGTGTGCCAAACCGACGCTGTAAACGGAACAGCCTAAGATATCTCGATTTCATCTCCTTAGGCTCACGGAGAGGTTCTTTTTCTCTGGACAAGTAACGTGTAATAATGTACCTAATTACACGTATCCACCGCTTTTCGAGCTATTATTTGCCTTTCTAGCAGGTATTTCAGGGTGTATCGAGTCGATTGTTTTCGTGTAATAAGGTTTTTGGGGCTGCAGGAAAAGTAATCGATATCTCAACTCTAATCCCTCCCCGGCCGCTACCGCGTCCGACCCTCCTGGAGGGAGGGTTTTGAGATTGGCAGTTCGTGTATTCGTGCCTGGATTGGGGGGGGCAACGGGTCTAACTCGCTCCCCTCTGTTGAGCTCCACTCGGCGGACGGGTCGCGGCTAACCAGCTTTGCTGCGGGTCGCGCTAACCAGCTTGCCGCGAGTTGCGGCTAACCGGCTTGCTGCGAGTTGCGGCTAACGAAAGCTCCGCACAAAAAAACTGGCCCGGCATTCCTTGCGGATTGCCGGGCCAGTCGGTTGATTGACCAAATCTAAGTTTCTTTTTGAAGGAAACTATCTAACATCTACTTAATCGCAGCATGGTGCTCCACATGACGGGTCGCTGCAGTGGCAGCGAGGGGCCGGACAGCGGACACATACGGGGACCTGCTTGCAAACTACGCGAGGCACGCAACGGCAAACCGTGTACGGCACCTGGCGAGGAACGCAGCGGGTGACCTTGATGGTCTTCTGCTCGCAAACGGGGACACATACGCTGTAGCACACGGTCTTGGTCCGCTGCTCAGGTACCATGCGGCAAACCTTGTAGCAGCAGGTCTTGGTCTCGGGGACCATGTGGCAGACCTTATAGCAGCAGGTCTTGGTGCACTGCTTAGGTACCATGCGGCAAACCTTATAGCAGCAGGTCTTGGTCTCGGGTACCATGTGGCAGACCTTGTAGCAGCAGGTCTTGGTGCACTGCTTAGGTACCATGCGGCACACTTTGTAGCAGCAAGTCTTGGTCTCAGGAACCATGTGGCAGACCTTGTAGCAGCAGGTCTTGGTCTCAGGAACCATGTGGCACACTTTGTAGCAGCAGGTGCGAGTGTGCTGGCAAGCAACCTGGCGGCAGACCTTGTAGCAGCAAGTGCGGGTCTCTGGCACCATTCGGCAAACCTTATAGCAGCAGGTGCGAGTGCGTGGTTCGCAAACATACTTGGTGCAGCAGATTTCCTTGGTGTGGCATTCAGGAACCCAGACCTTCTTGCAGCAGGTCTTCGGAGGACACTGGCAGCAAAGGGTCTTGCAAGGACCGGGGCAATACACGCATCGGCACTTGCACGGATCGTAGGTAAAGGTGCCTGGCTCGCGAACCGTCTTGGTACAGGTCTTGCCGGGAATCTGATAGGTTTCGGTTTCCCAGTGACCACCGCGGACCTGGATGGTTTTGGTGTAGGGTACAGCTACGCGGACATAATAGGTTTCTTCTCGCTCGCGGGTTTCCCAAACGGGCTTGCATACGGTGTAGTTCCGCTCGCGAGTTTCCCAAACCGTCTTGTAAGTCGTGTAGGGAACTTCACGAGTGCGAGTTTCCCACACAGGCTTGCACACGGTATAGCACCGTTGTTTGGTTTCCCACACAGGCTTGCACACGGTGTAGCAACGTTGCTTGGTTTCCCAAACAGGGTGGTACGTGGTGTAGCAAACATTGCGGGTCTTGGTTTCCCAGACAGGTTTGCAGACAGTGTAGCAGCGTTGTTTGGTTTCCCACACCGGGTGATACGTGGTGTAGCAGACGTTGCGGGTCTTGGTTTCCCAAACAGGCTTGCACACGGTGTAGCAACGGGTCTTGGTTTCCCAGACGGGCTTGCAGACGGTGTAACAAACTTCTTTCTGACGTTGTTCGTGAACGTAGCGGGTGCAGTTGATGACCCGATCTTCGCACACTCGATCGTAAACAGTTTTGCAGCAAGTGACTTGCTGCTTGTGCCATTCAACACACCTCACCGTTTTCATTACGGTGTGACAGTGTTGCTGATAGCAACACGGTGTGCATCCGTTGTAGCGTGCAACTCCGCAGTACCCCGCCCATGCCGCCGAAGGCAGCAAAGCTAAAGCGATGGCAGCAAGAGCCTGCACGACCGACTTGGCTCTCATGATGTTCGTCTCCTTCACTACTGGTTTGGAAAAATAGATGGTTTGGTCAAAATGGGATAGTTCCCGTCCATTGATGATTTCGGTATCTTCAGACATCCCTCCTTAGCCAGATGTTGCATTTTCACTACTCAGTGAAGTCAGCCTGCCATCCTTAATCGATACAAACGCAATGTTGCATTTTGCCGGACCCAAAAGGTCGCAATTGACAATTCGAGTGGTATGAGAAGCACCGCTGGTATCGACTTTGCGGGATTGCCCTTTCGGCCTACTTCTAGAACCATTACGTGCCGCCGAATGTGCACGTAACTCATTGGCTTGATTGATGATCGAGTGATTCCGGCTTGCTAGGTGGAAAGGATTGTGGTTAGAGTGGAACTGCCAATTACGATGCCTGGATGGGTGTCACTCGACCTGTTCCACTTGGATCCTTACATCTCACGCATTTGGTTGTGATCTTGTCTGACGATAGTTCCACATTCCGGCCTAATCCCAACTCCATTCCCGGTGCAGTCGTTAGCCGACTAAGTCTCTATTTGAGGGAGCTTCAGCATCTAATTGCCGATGGCAAAGAGACGACCAGCAGCAGCCAACTTGGCCGGCGGCTGGGTTTCACAGATGCCCAGGTTCGCAAAGACCTGGCCCACTTTGGCCATTTTGGCCATCCAGGGATCGGCTATCGGTGTGACGAGCTTATCACTGCGATTCGCAAGATCTTGGGGACAGACCGCGAATGGCAGGTAGCTCTGGTAGGCGTCGGAAACCTGGGACGAGCCTTGCTAGGCTATCGAGGATTTGCCCAACAGGGATTCCGCCTCGTCGTTGCGTTTGATACCGATGAGGAGAAGGTAGGAACTCGCATCGAAGGGGTTGAGGTTTGCCACCTCAGTCGCCTGGGAGAAGTGCTCCTTGAAAAGCAAATCGAACTGGGGATGGTCGCCGTGCCTGCCGTGGATGCCCAGGAAGTGACGGATGAACTTGTCAAGTCGGGAGTCAGTGGAATCGTAAACTTCGCCCCGGTGACCCTGAAAGTCCCAGAAGGTGTGAGTATGGTCGGAGTCGATCTTGCACGTGAGTTGGAACAAGTCACTTTTACGGTGGCGAATAAGCTTGCAAATCCCGATTGAGGCAAATGTCGAATTCTCACGGCCTAAAGTCCAATTTTTAGGCTACAAGAACAAATCCATTGGTCATTGAGCCTTGGGTATTGTGCATTCAATCGGTCCCCCTTTCGATAATTGCCTGTTTGCCGTAGATTTACGGATTAGGCTGGGCTAGACGGCTCAGTAAGCGATGCCCCGTAGTGTAATGGTAACACTAGGGATTTTGATTCCCTCATTCCAGGTTCGAGTCCTGGCGGGGTAGTTTTCAGCTCAGTTAACGTAACGCCCAGGGACTGCAATCTCTGGGCGTTACGGTTTTCAGAAGTCTTCGATTCATGAATTCTCCTATTGATTGTTCCAAGGTCCGGTTTGCGATCCAAGCCGTGCGCGAAGCGGCTCAGCTTGTTAGGCAGGTCCAGCGAGAGTTGGTCACTGCCGCAATTAGCAAGGACGACAAGTCTCCTGTGACCGTTGCGGACTTTGCTGCCCAGGCTATCGTTTCCAAGCGGTTGTTAGAAGCATTCCCCGAAATGGGATTTGTTGGGGAAGAAAGCTCTGAAGTGTTGCGCACTCCAGCCGGACAGGAAACACTCGAACAGATCACACATTTCGTCCGCCGAGTGGAGCCTACCGCAACTCCTGAAGAGGTCTGTGCGTGGATAGACCGTGGTGCAGGGGAGGCCACCGAAGAGTTCTGGACGCTTGACCCCGTCGATGGCACGAAAGGATTCTTGCGGGGCGATCAATATGCTGTGGCTTTGGCATTTATCCGCGACGGACAGGTACGAGTCGGTGCGCTGGGATGTCCCGAGCTGGGGGAAGGCATTACGCCTAATAAGGGCGGTCTTGGAACTGTGGTCGTGTCTCGCCGCGAAAGTGGTTGCTTTGCCAGTTCCCTGGCCGATGAGAACTCCGACTGGAAGAAACTCGCCGTCTCTGACGAAAGCGATATCTCCGCGGCCCGCATGCTTCGCAGCGTGGAGAAGGCTCATACAGATACGGGAGGAATTGGCGAGTTGGTCACCGCTTTGGGAATATTGGCCGATCCGGTGGGAATGGACAGCCAAGCGAAATACGCGGTGCTCGCAGCAGGCGGAGGCGAGATCAACTTGCGTCTCTTGTCACCTTCGCGACTTGAGTACCGAGAAAAAATCTGGGATCAGGCGGCTGGCTCGATCTGCGTGCAGGAAGCGGGTGGTCGGGTCTCCGACCTCGACGGCAAGCCACTGGATTTCTCTCACGGGAGAATATTGGCTACGAATCGAGGGGTGCTGGCCACAAATGGACACCTGCATGAAGCCGTGCTTGCTGGCCTCAAAACTATCGGAGCTTGATAGAACTCATCGTCGGAGTTCGTTCTCATCCCCGTCGGGTTCACGGGCAGTATTCGGGATCTCAGTCGCCTCAGGAGTCTCTGTTTTCGGTTGGTTTT
Organism: Bythopirellula polymerisocia; assembly: GCF_007860015.1. GTDB lineage: Bacteria > Planctomycetota > Planctomycetia > Pirellulales > Lacipirellulaceae > Bythopirellula > Bythopirellula polymerisocia. The sequence goes on along the minus strand of NZ_SJPS01000002.1, from coordinate 717,941 downwards.
CTGCGAGCCTTTTTTGCCGCTCCTGTTTGGTGGTTACAACCTCCTCGACAATTGCTCGTAGTTCCGGAGTGGCGATCTGTGCTTCGACCGTGCTGCGTAATTCAGGGTAATCGCCGAGTAAGTTTGCGACCAATTTTGCCAGCATCTGGCCTTCGTGGTCAGGGGTGTTCATCCAATGGAGGGGATGAGAATTCAAGAAGACGTGGTAACAGAAATTGCGTAGATCCGCGGCGTTCAAACTGTAAACCATCTCGACGATTTCATCGGTCGTGGGAGACTTTGAATAGCGATTGCGTTTATATTCGACGAAGAGTTCCCACATGATGGATTTCTCGGGATACTTTAGTTCGCGAGAGGCCCGAGCATAGCGGGTGAGCGCTTCAAATTCTGCATTCAACTGTTCGACCGGATACGGTGAAGAAATGATTAGCTGTCCGTAATGGTCCGTCAGGTCCAGGGCAATACGTTTGGATCGTACACACGTTGTACGAGTTGCTTGTTCCACACGATTGATGTCTTTGACACGATCAGAACGAACCAAGAGGTCGACGAGTTTTTCGATCATCGGCTGGAATAGTGGTTCTGACGAGATTTCGTCGGCGTCAGCCAATTGGTTTGCAGTGTCCACGGCAGCGGTCAGCAAGTTTTCAGGGAATTCGTTCTCGGCCACCTGTTGTTCAATTTCCTCAACGAACTGTTTCAGGGCGTGGTATTGCTCGCGATGTTTCAGGGTCAGCAAGCCACGAGAGGCCTCTTCGGCAACCTGTTGTTTGACCTGACGTTCGATTCCTTTGGTCAGAGCTTCGATCTGATCGGTCAGCAGTTTTTGTAATGCCTGTGATTCGAGGTGCATGGAGGCAATTCGTCGCTCCAATTGTTCGGAGTTGCGAACCATCTCGTTTTGGAATTCACTCGTGCGCTGCTGGACGGCATGATCGATGAACAGCCGCGCGGCCCCGACCAAACCGCTGATGCCAATGAAGGTAATGATCGAAAACAAGATCGTCGAACGGCGATTGCGGCGATCTTCGCGCTCGATCAATACGGCATTGGTCGAGTTGGCAGTCTTTTCGATCAAATACTCAATCAGCTCACGTCCCTGGAGGGTATGTTTGGTTGTTGGTTCGACATCCATGGCGATGCTTTCGATAAGACAACAAAGAGGGGTGGGATAGGGGGGAGAAAGGTAGCAATTCCCTAAGTTTTCCCCAAGAGCAAGCTTAGCGGCGGTGGTTGTCCCAAGAATTGGGCTAACTACTTACGCTGTTTGGGATTAAGTATCTTCATGGCCTGTTGACTACCGCATGGGCGGGAGATAAACTGCAGGGCTAATTTGACTTGTACGGCCCAAGCCAATGATTGTGAGATAACTGGCCGAGTAACACCCCCCCCAACGTCGGACAGTTGCCACAGGCGACGCATGGCTTGATCGCCATGTAGGGCCGATGTGCCTTTTGGAGAAATTGCGTGTCAACGACTTTAGTAAAAGAGCTGGTTGAATCCGGCGTGCATTTTGGGCATCGCTCAAGCCGCTGGAATCCCAAGATGCGGCCCTACATCTATGCCCGCCGCAACCTCATCCACATTATCGACGTTCGCGAGACCATTCGCGGTCTGCTGCGAGCCAAAAAGTATCTGGCAGATGTGGCCAGTCACGGCAGCCTCATTTTGTTTGTCGGCACCAAGCGACAAGCGGGCGAGACAATTCAGAAAGCCGCCGAGAGTTGTGGAATGCCCTACATCAACGACCGTTGGTTGGGGGGCACTCTGACGAATTTTCGCACGATTCGCAGTCGGCTCACTCGACTCGAAGAGCTTGAGCACATCCGCGAAAGTGAAGAAATCAATTCGTATTCCAAGAAAATGCAATCCTCGCTTAACCGCGAATACCGCAAGATGTATCAAAACCTCAACGGCATGCGAAAGATGAACCGTTTGCCAGAGTGCATGATCGTCGTAGATCCCAAGAAGGAAAAGAACGCAGTCAAGGAAGCCCGCAAGATGGGCATCACCACGGTGGCATTAATTGATACCGATTGCGATCCCGACATGGTCGATCTGCCGATCCCCGGTAACGACGATAGCATGCGTTCGATTGACTTGATTATCAACATTCTGGCTGGCGCGATTGCCGAAGGCAAAGCCAAGTCTGCGGTCGAACAGCAGCAACAATCCGAGGGTGCCGAACCGAAGAACGGCCTTGCCACCGCTTGAATTATCGTTGAGAGCTAAAAGTCGAGAGCTAGAAGTATGGCTCTGGACTCTAAGCGATTAGCTAATCATCGCCGGAACTTCGCACAGCCTGTTCCGGCCTACACAATAAGCATAGAGATATACGAGGAGTAATTTATCATGCCAGATATCACCGCAGCGATGGTGAAGAAGCTGCGCGATGAGACGCAGTTGCCCATGATGGAGTGTAAGGCAGCCCTGAGCGAAGCAGGGGGCGACATGGAAGCAGCGAAACGTGCATTGCGCGAAGCCGGTAAGAAGTTTATGGGCAAGCGACAAGATCGCGCCACTGAGGAAGGTCGTATCGGTATTTACTCAAGCGTTGCCGATGGGGTTGGCGCGATGGTGGAATTGCAGTGCGAATCTGCCCCCGTCGCTGCCAATGGAGAGTTCATCCAGCTAGCCGATGACCTTGCCAAGCAATTGGCCGTTGGTCCTGGAGCGAAGTCTCCTGAAGAACTGTGGTCTCAGCCGTCGCCAAGCAAGAAAGGGATGACTCTCGAAGACCAGAGGGACGAATTGCAGAACAAGATACGCGAAGTATTTCGCATCGCTCGGCTGGAGCGGATTGACGCTCCCTCGGGTGGATTTGTGCATATGTCCAAAATCGGGGTTCTCCTGGAAGTCGAAGGGGGCACCGACGAGCTGGCAAAGGAAATCAGCCTGCATGTGGCAGCTATGAATCCACGGGCTACTACCAAGGAAGAACTCGATTCTGAACTGGTCAACAAAGAGCGAGAACTGCAGAAAGATCGTGCCCGTCAGGAAGGCAAACCGGAAAACATCATTGAGAAAATGATCGAAGGCAGGATGAAGAACTTCTATGCGGAGCACGTCCTAGCGGAGCAACCTTTTGTAAAGGACGAAAGTCAAACCGTCGGAAATATCGCCAAAGAAGGTGGGATGAAGCTCAAACGCTTCATCCGCTGGCAACTGGGTGAGACGACTTCCGGCGATGCCGTCGACGCGGCATGATGTTAGAATTGCTAACGCCCGAGGGTTGCAACCCTCGGGCGTTTTTTACGCCTCTTAGCTCCATGGTGAGTGACGGATGACAGTGAAACCTGGAACAACCGACGGGCCCTATCGAAGGGTCGTTCTCAAGCTTTCGGGGGAAAGCTTTGCGCCCCCTGGTGAGCGTGGCATCAGCATGGAAGAGGTCGTCCATATTGCCTCGCAAACCTATCGGGCGATGCAGCAGGGGGTTGAGATTGCCATCGTGATTGGGGGCGGCAATATTTTGCGTGGAGCCCAGTTCACTGCCGGGAATTCCAGTATTCAGGAAGCCACCGCCCATTACATGGGGATGTTGGCCACAGTGATCAATGGACTCGCCTTGCAAGACGCACTGGAGTCGCTCGGCTGCGAGACGCGTTTGATGAGTGCGGTGAAAATGGATGGTGTGGCAGAGCCCTACATCCGACGACGCGCTAAGCGGCACCTTGAGAAGGGGCGCATCGTGATCGTTGCGGGAGGTACCGGTGCTCCATTTGTGACGACTGATACAGCAGCGGCGCAAAAAGCCTTGGAGATCGAGGCGGACATCTTGATGAAGGCGACTCGGGTTGAAGGGGTCTACAGCGAAGACCCAGAGAAGAATCCCCATGCAGTGCTATTTCGCAACCTCAGTTTCCAGGAGGTGCGGGATCAAAATCTTCGGGTCATGGACCCGACAGCGATCGCCCAATGCATGGAGCACGACCTGCCGATTCTAGTCTTCAATTACCGTGTTGACGGCAACATCGAACGCGCCGTTCGCGGTGAGAAACTAGGCACCTCTGTTACCAGTCGCAAAGAAACCGTGACCGCCTGATGGGGATCGCGGTGTAGAACTAACCTCTAGCCACTAACCACCAACCACTATCTGCCATGACTAGCGACGAAATACTTCTCGATACCGAAGAACGCATGGAGAAGGCGATCAGCAAGCTCAAAAACGACATGACCGGGATTCGCACCGGTCGTGCCAATCCAGGGTTGGTTGATACGGTACGAGTTGACGTCTACGGTTCTCCTACCCCGATCAAGCAGATTGCTTCAGTCAGTGCTCCCGAACCAACCCAAATCGTGATTCGGCCTTTTGATCCCTCGACCATTAAAGAGATCGAAAAGGGACTCATTGCGAGTGACTTGGGCCTCACTCCACAAAGCGATGGCAAAGTGATTCGGCTCAATATCCCTGCGCTTTCGGGGGAAGTTCGCCGTTCGATGGTCGCGCGGATCAAGGAACTTTCTGAGGAGTCCAAGGTGGCGATTCGCAACGTTCGCCGTGATGGCAACAAGCACGCCGATCAGTCAGAGAAGGACAAGATCATGAGCGAGGACGACCGGGATTCACTTAAGAAGGAAGTCCAAGACCTTACCAAGACCTACGAAGACCAGGCCAACGAAATCGCCAAGTCGAAAGAGTCAGAAGTGATGGATGGCTAGTGCTGCGTGCAAGCACTGCTAGCAAGTAAGCGGAAACTACTCGTCGCTGGTTGTGGTTCTACTGTTGTTCCTTGCGCATCTCTCTTGTCGCATTCTCCACGCACGGCCTATACTGCGGCCCAACCCCGTAATCTTCGCGCACCCGACGCGCGTTGACCCAATTATTTGCACTCGGTTTATGGAGAAACCGCCATGTCTCGTCCAGACACACTGCGCACGGAAGCAGAAGTAAGTCCTCTCAGAACTCGCCTGGCCTATTGGCTGTGGAAGCATCAGGTCGGCTGGATAGTTGCCGCGGCAGTGATACTAGTGCTGATGCTAAAGTTCAAGCAAGCGGACCCAGTCCGAACGGCTAAGGCCGATACCCAATCAAGCGTAGCAACATCGGCGCGGACTGCCGCTGCTGACGGAACATCTTCTGCGATCAAACGCCTGCCACATGATGTGATGGCTATCGTGAATGGCAAAGACATCAGCCGCAAGGATCTGACTGATGCTTGTGTAAAACGGCATGGCGAAGAGGTGGTAGAAAGCCTGGTCAACAAGCGATTGATTCTGAATCACTGCGAGAAGCGTGGAATCGCGATCACTAATCAGGATATTGCGGTTGAGATTGATCGGATGGCGAAGCGGTTCCAACTCTCGCGCGAGCAATGGTTGGAAATGCTAGAGAAGGAACGGGGCATCACCGCCCAAGAATATGCTCGTGACATCGTGTGGCCAACTTTGGCACTTCGCAGGTTGGCTGAGAAGGATATTCAGGTTTCTAACGCCGAGATCAACGAGGCCATGGAGCGGGAATTCGGAGAAACCATTAACGCCCGACTCATTGCCGTGGGCAATCAGCAATTGGCCAACGAAATTCGTGACAAACTGATTGCAGACCCCGAGCAATTTGCTCGGCTAGCAATCGAGAACTCGGTAGACATTAATTCAGCCAGCGTGGGTGGGTTGATTCAGCCGATTCGTCGCCACGTTGGTGACATTGGAATCGAAAACGCTGCTTTTGCTCTTCAAGAGGGGCAGATCTCTGAGGTGATCCCTGTGGCCGGACAATTTGTCATTCTCAAGTGCATCGCTCGCAATCAACCGCGGGGAGTGAATCGCGCGGAGGTCGAACAGCAAATCGTCGATAAAATCACAGACGAAAAACTGCGAGAAGCATCGCACGAGCTGTTCGGCAAGTTGCAAGAGTCGGCAACGCCGGTCAACATTTACAACAATCCCCAACTGCGTCAGACCATGCCAGGCGTCGTGGCCACAGTCAACGGTGACCGCATCACGATGAAGGAACTTGGGGATGAATGTCTGCTACGCCATGGTGAGGAAGTGTTGGAGACCGAGATTTCGCGTTTGCTGCTGGAGCAAGGTTTGAAAGAAGCCAATCTCGCCCTCACCGAAGCTGACCTTGAGGCCGAGGTGCGTCATGCGGCCGAGTTGGCAGGCGTGGTCGATCAGCAAGGCAACGCCGATCTCAACAAGTGGTTTGAAGCGATTGTCCAGGAGCAGAAGATGGACAAGGACCAATACCTCCGCGATGCGGTTTGGCCTTCGGCGGCGCTTAAGAAACTGACCGCTTCTAAGGTCCAGGTCACGGAAGAGGACATTCAAAAAGGATATCAAGCCAACTATGGAGACCGTGTACGATGTCGGGCGATTGTCTTGCCCACCATGCGGCGTGCCCAAGAAATTTGGGACAAGGCCAGGCGGAATCCGTCGGTCGAGTACTTTGGCGATTTGGCAGCCGAGTACTCTATTGAACCCTCCAGCAAGGCCTTGCGTGGTGAGGTACCTCCTATCCAACGCTTTGGCGGGCAGCCTCAACTAGAAGATGCCGCCTTCCAACTTCAGGATGGCCAGCTTTCAGGAATTATCCAAGTCCGAGACAAGTATTTGATTCTTCGCTGCGAAGGTCGTACCGAGCGGATCGATGTGGATGCCAACAAGGTTCGCGACATTCTGGTCCGGGACATCTACGAAAAGAAGCTGCGGCTGGCGATGAGCGAAAAGTTTGAAGCGATTCGCGAAAGTTCTCGTGTCGACAACTTCTTGGCAGGAACTTCTCAGGCACCCAGCGACCACTCGGCAAAAGGTCAGGCAAAGGTGCGGAATGATTCCGCGGTTCGGCAGACTAGCGGTACCGTACGATAAGGTTCGAAGCCGTCTTCCCTGCGCAGGCGGGGATACACCGGGCAGCACAAAAGTTCTGGGTACCCGCCCGCGCGGGTATGACTTTTCGCTTGCGCGGTGAACTCTCATCGGCTATACTTGGTCCTGCAAGTCAAACCTCGGCCTCGCTTTCTTGGGATCTCGCTATGTCTTCCGCATCGGAACCGTTTCACATCGAAGTAGCCCAGCGCGTGAAGCGTTTGCCTCCTTATTTGTTCGGGCGCATCAATACGATGCTTTACAACAAGCGGCGCAATGGGGACGACGTGATCGACCTCGGAATGGGCAATCCCTCGGATCCTCCGCAGGAATTGGTGATCGAGAAGTTGGCCGAGGCCGCCCGCGATCCGGGCAATCATGGGTACAGCAAGTCGAACGGCATCGTGAATTTGCGCCGCGAGGTCGCTGCCAAATACATGAAGAAGTACGGTGTGCGGCTCGATCCTGATCACGAGATCATCGTCTGCTTGGGATCAAAAGAGGGCTTCAGCCACATGTGTCTGGCAATGATGGGGCCTGGAGATTCTGCAATTGTGCCGGCTCCGTTCTTCCCAATCCATGTCTACTCGGTCGCACTCGCTTCGGGTAACGTAATCGCCCTGGAGGTATCCAACAGCGAAAAGTTCCTCTCAGACATTGCTTACACCTGTGAGACACTCTACCCGCGGCCCAAGCTGTTAATTCTCAACTACCCGCACAATCCATCGAGCGTGGTTGTCGAGCAGTCATTCTTCGACGAAGTGGTGAAACTGGCCAAGAAGTATGGCTTTATGGTGATAAGTGACTTTGCCTATGCTGACGTCGCTTTTGATGGTTACAAGCCACCAAGTTTCCTGGCCTCGTCGGGGGCCAGTGAAGTGGGCGTCGAATTCACGACCATGAGCAAGGGGTACAACATGGCCGGATGGCGGATCGGTTTCTGTGCGGGTAATGCAGAGATGATTGCGGCACTTGCGACGATTAAAGGGTATTACGACTACGGCATGTTCCAGGCGGTACAAATCGCAGCGATATTGGCCCTGCGTCACACCGACGCGGCGGTCGAGGAACAATCTCAAATCTATCAATCTCGCCGCAACGCTTTGTGTGAATCGCTGGCTCGGCTGGGTTGGGACGTGAAACCCCCTCAGGCAGGCATGTTCGTCTGGCAGGCGGTTCCCGAGCCGTGGCGATCGCGGATGAATACGATGGACTTCGCTATGATGCTACTTGAAAAGGGGAACGTCGCGGTAAGCCCAGGGAGCGGTTTTGGCCCCGCCGGTGAAGGATTTCTGCGGATGTCTCTAGTAGAAAACGAAGCCCGCTTGCGGCAGGCCGTGCGGCAAATCAAGAATTGCTTACGTGACGCTGAAGCGAGATTCACTAATGAGCCTGCACCGGTCAATGTATAAGCTAGAGATGTTGTCGCCTTTCGCATCGCGAATGTAGCGCTAATTTCGCGGAGCGAAAGGCAACTAAATTGGAAATTCTCGACTTCAAAAATTGTAAAATGGCGGCATGAACACTCGACCACTACGCATCGAAGTCGTTGACGATCAAATGGCCGAAGTGCTGCGCGGTAAGACCCCAGCGGAGCGAGTAGCTATGATTGGCTCGGCGAACCGCACGGCTCGTGTCTTGGCAGAGGCCGGTGTACGACATCACCACCCAGATTGGCAGGAAAGCCAAATTCGTGAGGAAGTGATTAAGCGAGTGTGTCGTGGACCAAGCTGAGCTATTAAAGTTTCTTGTGAGAAACTTGGAGCGATTGCAATTGCCCTACGCAATTGTTGGATCGTTTGCCAGCGGCATCTGGGGAGAGTCGCGGTTTACCCAGGATATCGATGTCGTCATATGTCCTTCGCTCGCTGAAGTTGAAGCCCTTTGTAAAGCATTTGCTGCTCCGGAATTCTACGTCAGTCCAAATGCCGCTCTGGAAGCGGTTCGAGATCGGAGCCAATTCAACGTCATTCACCTCGACTCCGGGAACAAGATTGATTTTATGGTGGCGGGAAAATCTTCCTGGAACATTGCGCAGTTGGACCGTCGAAAATCAATAGCATTGTTTGAGGATCAGAATGGATTCGTCGCTGCCCCTGAAGATGTCATCCTCGGCAAACTGATTTACTATCGAGAGGGGGGCTCAGACAAGCATCTGCGCGACATCGCTGGTATTGCGAAGATCAGCGGTGAAACGCTCGACTTACAGTATCTAGAACAAAAAGCCCGCGAATTAGAAGTATTTGAAACTTGGCAAGCCGTCCAAGATGCGGTTAGGGAGTCATAGCTTCAAATTTGGCGGGGTGCGGATAACCAGGTTGCGGATTTCGGTCATATCTTCCATGGCGAAGCGGATTCCTTCGCGGCCTAGACCGCTGTCTTTCACGCCTCCATAAGGCATGTTGTCTACCCGCCAACTCGGTACGTCACCGATGATGACGCCGCCGACTTCGAGCTCGTCCCATGCTTTCTGCATTTTGTAGATATCGCGGGTGAAGATGCCTGCTTGGAGTCCGAATTCGCTATCGTTTACCTGATCGAGGGCTTCTTGGAAATTACTGTAAGGATTGAGCACTGCCACAGGGCCAAAGGCTTCCTCAGCACAGAGCGGTTGATCCCTGGGAACGTTTTCCATGATGGTCGCTTCGAGCATGGCACCTTTGCGATTTCCTCCACACAGGATTTTACCACCAGCCTTAGTAGCAGAGGCAATCCAGTTTTCCAGCCGCTCGGCTTCTTTTGCAGAGATCATCGGGCCGATGAAGGTTTTTTCGTCCTTGGGGTCGCCGGCGACGAGTTTCTTGGTGGCAGCGACAAGCCGTTCGCGAAGTTCATCGTAGATGCTCTCGTGAATCAGGATACGCTGTACGCCAATACAGCTTTGGCCAGATTGATAGAACGCACCGATGATGAGTCGCTCGGTGGCGTCATTTAGATCCGCATCGGCATCGACGACACAGGCCGCATTGCCGCCGAGTTCCAGGACGACTTTTTTCTTGCCTGCGCGGGCTTTCAGATCCCAGCCGACTCCTGGCGAACCGGTAAAGCTCAAGAGTTTCAGGCGATCATCAGTTGTGAAGAGGTCGGCACCATCGCGGTGACAGGGGAGGATTGAGAAAGCACCCCTGGGCAAGTCAGTTTCGGCGAGGACCTCGCCGATGATCAAGGCTCCGACAGGAGTGCGGCTAGCGGGCTTCAAGACAAACGGGCAGCCGACCGCAATCGCGGGTGCGACTTTGTGGGCGGCTAGATTCAGCGGGAAATTGAAGGGCGAGATGAACGAGCACGGACCGATGGGGACCAGCTTGAACATGCCCCGATACCCGCGCGCTCGAGGTGAGATTTCCAGGTTCATGATCTCGCCGCCGATGCGGACCGATTCTTCGGCAGCTATGCGAAAGGTGTCGATAAGACGCGACACTTCACCACGGCTGTCTTTGATTGGTTTGCCCGCTTCGGTGCAGAGGGACATGGCCAGCTCGTCCGCCCGCTCCGTGAATCGGTCAACACAGTGATTGAGAATTGCTTGGCGCTCGTACGGAGGGAGTTGTGCCATTGGTGCGGTGGCTTCGACCGTTGCGGCGATTGCTCGGTCTATCGTCTTGGCATCTGCCATGGCAACCCGTGTGGCGACCTCGCCGGTGTATTTGTCCGTTACCTCGAGATCGGTATTCGCGGCAACGGGTTTGTTGGCAAGGTAGTATGGGTAGGTTTCATTTAGCATAGGTAAATCCTCAAAGTTTCGCACTTTGCTCAGCGATTTCGCGATTCAGAATCCGGTCATTGTCTGTGTAGTCGACAGGGACGTCGACGACATGGACGCCGGGAGTCGAGTGACATTCCTGCAATAGAGGCAAGAGTTGATTTGCAGAAGAGATGCGGTGGCCGCTCGCACCGTAACTCTCGGCGTATTTCACAAAGTCTGGGTTTCCGACGTCCAAGCCGAAGTTCTCAAATCCCATATGTGCCTGCTTCCACTTGATCATGCCATAAGCGTCGTCGCGCAAGATCAGCACTACTAGATGCATCCTCAGCCGTACGGCGGTTTCTAGCTCCTGGGAGTTCATCATGAAGCCACCGTCGCCGCAGATGGCCATTACCTTGCGATCTGGATAGACCAGCCGCGCAGCCATGGCTGAGGGCAAGCCGGCACCCATGCTAGCCAGGGCGTTGTCTAAGAGCACGGTATTTGGTTGGCGGGCAGGGTAGTTGCGTGCGAACCAGATCTTATAAATTCCGTTGTCGAGGGCGATGATCCCATCGTCTGGCATCATCTGGCGGACATCAGCCACGAGTCGCTGAGGATACATGGGAAACCGCTTATCACCGGCATCGGCCGCGATGTGCTCAATCATGGCGGTGCGTGCTTGCATGAACCGTTCAAAGTCCCAATGAGATTGTCGAGTGATCCGTTCGCTAATTTGCCAGACGCTGTTGGAAATGTCGCCAATGACTTCAACCTGCGGGAAATAGACAGGATCAACCGACGCGGAGAGAAAATTGATGTGAATCACTTCCACACCACCTGGATTCATAAAAAACGGTGGCTTCTCGACTACATCGTGACCCACGTTGATGATGAGATCTGATTTATCAAACGCGCGGTGGACGAAGTCGTTTGCCGACAGGGCTGCGTTACCGAGAAACAGGGGATCGGCCTCGTCGAGCACCCCTTTCCCCATCTGCGTGGTGACAAATGGAATCCCTGTCCGCTCGACGAGTTGCCGCAACATGCGGCAGGTCAATCGTCGATTGGCAGCGGCACCGACCAATAGCAGGGGATAATGCGCCTTTTCGATTCGCTTCACCGCGGCGAGGATCGCTTTCTCTTCGGCCACCGGGCGGCGGGCGATACTCTGTGGCAGGACCGGCTCATCGGTTTCTTCCCGGGCGATGTCTTCGGGGAGTTCCAGGTGTGTAGCTCCCGGGCGTTCTTCCTCGGCCAGGCGAAAGGCCTCCCGAATCCGCGAAGGGATGTTGCCGCCGCTGACGATCTGACGCGTGTATTTGGTGAGCGGGCGCATCATGTCGACGATGTCGACGATTTGAAACTGCCCCTGCTTGCTGGTTTTGACCGGTTTCTGCCCGGTGAGCATGACCATCGGCATCCCGCCGAGCTGCGCGTAGGCCGCTGCGGTAACGAGATTGGTTGCCCCCGGCCCGAGTGTCGAGAGACACACTCCCGCTTTGCCAGTGAGCCGACCATAGGTTGCCGCCATGAATCCAGCGGCCTGCTCGTGCCGCGTGAGGATCAACCGAATGCTGGACCGCGACAGGGAGTCGAGAAAGTCGAGATTCTCCTCGCCGGGGATGCCAAAGATGAACTCGACCCCTTCACTTTCGAGGGCCTGGACAAACAGATCAGAGGCTTTCATGGAAGTACTTCGAGACTCGGCAGGCAATTGTAATCTTCAACAATCACCAATCTATCAGAAATACTCGCCGAGCGAACTCCCCTTAACGCCCCGCTTTCCAGCCCCAGTCATGCTTGACGGCTAGCCAAGCGATGGTAAAAGGAATTCCAAGTGCCAAGACCATCGCAGTCACAGCGCACTTGGAGAAACTCGGATCAGGGAAAAGCCAGTCAAGCGACATCATTCCCCCAAGAAAAATCGCGAAAGTCAACACGGCGGCGTAAATAGGTTGCCGTAGCAAGCAATAACTTGCCAATGCAAGCGTATAGAGGATTATTAAGGCATAAGTTGTGAAGGTGGTAACGAAGATAGCTTCTTCATAGTGCGCAAAAGCACTTGACTGGAGCAAATAGCCCAATAGAACTAACATGCCGAACGCTACGAATTGCACTGCAAGTCCCGCCATGTATTTTACGACAAACCATAGATGCACGCTTGCTGGTCGAGATCGCCAAAATTTATTAACGCCTGGAGCGAAGTCTTCGAGGAACAGACCGATACCCGTGACAATGATGACGAAGAATCCTGCAGATAGTGACACCATAGTTAACATAAAACCGAGATCAGCTAAGGTGCCGTTTCGCTCATTGAAATAGTGGACTACCGGGACAATCACCAAAATTCCTGCGACAGTCATCGCTGCCAGCGGCCCCGTTTCGCGGAATTGCTTCCAGGCAATAGCGAGCCACTGAAAACGCATCGGTTCTGAATTCTTGCTCTTCCAAAGAGACAATCCGAATTCAAGCCCCACGGCACGCTTCGGTGTAACCGGTACGTTAGCGAATCGCTTGAGGTATGTGGCTAAGATGGCCCCATGGGACAATGCGCCAACTGCTACCACAAGCGGCCATTCAAGTTCGCTATTATTGGCGGCAATTTGTCCAACCATGATTCCGGGACCTCCTGGTAATGCCGCGATTAGATACCACAGAATCTCTTCCCACATTGGACTATGTTTGTCTGCCGAATACATTAGAAGGGCAAACAGCATCCATGCACTGATACAAGTTAGAAAACCAATCGCAGCAGCACGTACCTCATCCGAGCGATTGACGCCTCCTGCAACTATCCAAAGCAGATAACTCGCGAGTCCAAGTATTCCAGAGAATAACCCAACCAGTATCCAGTAAAACAGTTCAGGGTCTTCAGTATGAGTTAGGGTTTTCCTATCGACTAACCAAACAATAGTTGCCATGAGTACGCCCCACATAACTACGATAGGCACCAAAGCCGCTATCCAGCCAGCAATGAGTTTAGTCAATCCTTTGTGCCACGCTGGTGTTGGTATAGCCTGCAAAAATCGCATAGTGTTGTGGGAGTTCTCTCCTCCCGAAACCGTCATGCCAATAAGAGTCCCTGCGATGAGCACGTAGCAGGCAATTAGTGCCGGAACAAGATTGAAATAAGTCCTGAACATTGCGGGATAGGCTATCCTTCCCAAAAGGAAAATCATTGGAATCGAAATGAGACCTGTCAGCGCAACGAACCGCCAGCGTTGTTCGCGCCATTCTTTCCACAGCAGGCTTTTCCAGGTTGAGTTCATGGTTGGTGCTCGCGTATTCTCATGATAAGCTTAGTCGCGATGCTACGCATCGCAGGGTTGGGGACCGGCGACTCGTATAGTCGCGGCTATGGGGCTGCTACGTTTTCCTGCGACGTAGGCTTCGAAAATCTCGTCGAGATTGAGATCGACGATGCGATGCTCGACACCTACTTGCGCTAGTTTCTGAATCACCGTTTCAGCATTTTCGACGATCACGGCCACGTCTGCACCGTCGGGACGTTGATCGAGGATGCGGGTTTCGCTGGCCAATTGCGATGCCGCCTCACGATGGAGAACGATTTGCTTCACGTCGCGACGCAATTCCTCGGTCTCGGCATGTCGCACGATCTTGCCGGCATCGAGAATGGCGACTTCGTCGGCGACGGGTTCCACCTCGTACAGCAGATGCGAACTATAAAACACCGTGCGGCCTTCCCCTTGTAGATGCGTGATTAGATCGCGGTTGAACTGCTTGCGCATGATGGGATCAAGGCCCAATGCGGGGTCGTCGAGAATGACCAACTCCGGTCGATGGGCCAGCGCCAGCACCAAACCGAGCCTCACATTCTGTCCCTTGGAGAGATGCTTGATCTTGGTGGCCAGCGGAACCTCGAAGTCCTTGGCATATTTGAGAGCGAGTTGATGGTCCCACGTGGGATAGAAGGGGGCCATGAAACGCAGGATTTCCTCGCAGAGCATCCAGCCGTACATGGTTTGATCTTCGGCAAGGTAGCCCACTCGCCGGCGCACCTCCACGGGATGCGTGGCGGGATCGAGACCCAGCACGCGTACCGAACCGGCATCGCGGCTGAGTAGCCCCATCATGATGCTGATGGCCGTTGTCTTGCCGGCGGCATTACGACCGAGAAATGCAAACGTGCGACCGCGCTCGACTCGAAATGTTGTATCGCGGAGGACTTCTTGTTTGCGAAACCTTTTGCACACATCGATGAATTCAATGGCAGGATCGATCATGAGGAGACCCCTGTTTTTGACTTTGCGGGTTGTTTGTTGACTGGGGGCTGAACTTGCTCGAGTGCCTTCGATAAGATCTCGTGCAATTCGTCAGCAGTGAGACCTAGAGCAATCCCCTGGCGGGCCATCTGACGGAATTCTTCGCCAAGGCGTTTGCGATGCGACGCCAAGCTGCGGCCTGTAGAGTCTTCCGCAATAAAAGTCCCCTGCCCTTGCCGCATCTCCAGCAGCCCTTCGCGGACAAGTCGTTCGTACACGCGCAGAATCGTGTTTTGGTTGACGGCCAGTTCCCGGGCCAGTTCTCTGACCGAGGGAAGTCGGTCCCCCGAGGCGAGTTTTCCCGCAGCGCAGTGCATGGCGATCTGCTCGGCAATCTGCGACGAGATGGGAACGGCAGAGCCTTTTTCAACGCGAATTAGCATGCCAAATAAGCCTCTAGAAGCTCGGGAAACAGCCAGCTGACTACAGTTATATAACAGTAGTCTTAGGCTGTCAAGCGGATTCGGTGCATATTCAATAAATCATTGATTTGATCCCAAAGGTGTTGGATAATTGCGCTATGGAACTAACAGGACGAATACATAACGGCGTGGTGGTCTTTGATAATGGCACGTCTCTGCCTGAAGGCTTGCCTGTCGTCGTCTCAATACCCCAAGCCGCGGACAAGTCACCTAAGAAGTCCGGCCGAATTGAGTTTCCGTTGTTTCGGTCTCAAAAACCGGGAAGCCTGCAATTGACAAACGAGCGAGTCGCCGAGATCTTGAGCGAGGAAGATGCATCTCCCTTACGTTAATCTATGGCTGGCACTCATTTTTGATACGCATTTTCACCATTCGTCTGCCAAAGAGTGGTTTGACAATGTTGCTGCTGGCACCTGCAATTTCTGTCGCATGACGCAGCAAGGGTTCTTCCGCTTGGTTACGAATCCAAGCGTTTTGAATGACGAAACACTTACCCTACGCGAAGCATGGGACACTTGGGACAGGATGTTATCAGACCCAAGAATTGGTTTCGTTGGGGAACCAGAGAATATCGAATCGCAATGGCGAAATTTTACGGAGAGGGATTCTTTTTCAAACAAGGTATGGAGTGATGCCTATCTAGCCGCTCTTGCTAAAGCGGCCGACATGGAGTTGGTCACTTTTGATAGAAGTTTTGCACAGTACGAAGGCCTGAATTGTAATATCCTATCTTGAGAAGCTTGAACCGCTACTCATAAAACGCAGCGGCGGCGAAGCTTACGCAAGAAGTGCCGTCGGGGGCTACGGCCTGATCGTATTTCAGGAGTTCGCCCCGCTCGGGTTCGATGGTCTTGAGCATCGTGTACATGGGGGCGAGGCCGCAGATGCGGTTGGCGTCTTCTTGTTTGGCTACATGCATGAACCAGGCATCTGCATCGCCTACGCAGGCTTTGGCCAACAGTTGCTGATCGTCGGTCCATTGGTCTTTGAGACGCTCTTCTGCGAGCAACTCTTCATCGCCAAATTGCTGGCCGATGTGGGCCATGTCAACGCCGGCAACGACGCACACTTCTTCTCCATAGGTACGAATTGATTCTCGTAATCCATCGATGAATTCTGCGACTACTGGAGATTCATCGGGCATGCGGCCATGCTCGACAAAGGGGTGGAACGATCCCACGAGAATGGGGACGACGCGAAAATCGCGACGACCTCCCAGGATGAATTGCAGCATGAGCGTCTGGAATTCGATCGAATGTTCGTGGCGGTGCGGGAGTTCATCCTGGAAAACACCGGAATAATTTTTTCCGAGTTGAATGGCCAACGCGTCGATGAATTTGCGGTCGGTCGGCACGGTACCCAATGGGGTCTCGTAATCTTTGCGTGAGACACTGTAAAAACTTTGGAGTGGAGTGTGTGCGGTGCCTAGAATGACAAAGAGTTTGGCCTGGGATTCGGTGACGATGCGATCGTAGGCCCAAGCGAACGCCGGCCCGCCACGATGGAAATCGATGTGAGGACTCATCACTCCGCAGAGTTTGCTTTGCGAAAAGGTTCCATTCTCGCCGTTAACATTTCCCTCCCATGGAAGCAGGCCAGGTCCCCCTTCGCAGGTGAACAAATCACTGAGCTGCTGGCGAAGCCCATCGGGGTCGCCATGATACGCCCCGCCGGCGTGGGCGGCAGGTCGCACTGGGAGAGCGAGGTAGTCTGCCAATTGGGCCTGTTGAAAAGCGGCAAAACTTTCGCTGTCCAGAAAGTGATTTTCGTCTAGTTGGGCTACGAAGTTTTCGATTTCGATGAGTGGAATCGACTGCCCAACGGTCTGTTGAAATTCTGTGCGAATGTCACCCAAGGTCCGCTGGCCATTCATGAGCGAAACAAGAATAGCCGCGTAGGGAGGAAGGACGACCGTACCCGCCAGACCATGAGGATCGCGGAGCACGTAATGGCCCTCAGCGGGATCACCATGCGGCATCATCTCCAGGGGGCGGACTCGCGGGTTGGTGGGGATACTCATTGTAGCTCCCGGGATCTACTCACCGATGATTTTAACCAAAATGCGCTTGCGGCGCTTACCGTCAAATTCATAGTAGAAGATGTGCTCCCAGGGGCCAAGATGAAGTTTGCCCGCGGTGATGGCGACGACAACTTCGCGGCCCATGATTTGCCGCTTGTGGTGGGCATCGGCGTTGTCTTCTCCGGTGCGATTGTGGTGGTATCGCTTGGATGACGGATCGAAGGGGGCCAATTCCTCGAGCCACTTCTCGTAGTCGCGGTGCAGGCCCGGCTCATTGTCGTTGATGAAGACACTTGCGGTGATGTGCATGGCGTTGACTAGCACCAGCCCGTCCTGGACATCGCTTTGAGTAACCAGTCGCTCGACCTCATTGTGGATGGAGACGATCTGCCGGCGCTCGGGCACGTTCATCCACAATTCCTCCGTCAGACACTTCATGATTGATCCTCCCCGGTGAGAACTTTCCCAGCAATGGCACGTATCTCGTCCTGAATCAACTCGATGGAACGATCTGCGTTGATCACATGGACCGAGTTTCCTGTCAGGCCTGCTTCGGTAAGAAAACCTTCGCGCAACTTCTGGCGGTAGGAGTCGCCCCGCTGCTCCATGCGGTCGAGGTCTTCGCCCATTCGCGATCGTGCAGCCAGCGGATCCATGTCCAGCAGGAAAACACAGTCAGGTTTTAGCGAAGCCGTGGCAATCTGTCCCACTTGGCGTACCGCTTCCACATCGAGTCCACCGGCGTATCCTTGATACACGATGTTTGCCAAAAGATAGCGATCAGAAACGACAGCTTTCCCGGAATCCAGAGCAGGTCGAATCACCTCTTCAACCAACTGAGCCCGGGCCGCCATGTAAATCAGCATTTCGCTTATTGGCGCAATCGAAGTCTTTTCGTCGCTGTGTAGCACGATCTCGCGCAGTCGTTCCCCCAGAGGGGTACTACCAGGGTCTCGACAGGAGACGACTTCATGCCCCTCGTCGACGAGCCATTGCTGAAAGAGCTGCATTTGGGTCGACTTGCCGACCCCGTCTATGCCGTCGAAGGAAAAAAACATATCACGAGAATGCTGGGTGACTTGGGGAAACCTTTGTTGTACACCAGCAGGGTGCAAAACGGGTAGTCCCTTGAGCCGCGAGCTTGTTTCCACACCCCCGTCGAGCACCTATCACCTGGCCAGATATGGAGTTGCTCGTCCCAGCTACGGAGACACTACCGAGTTAGCAGTACCCGACGATTCTAGCCTGAAGGGATTATCGATCGGTTCGCTCGGCGGCAAGCCTCTCGTGTTGGAATCAATCCACTGTGTAAACTCTTGGCGATTTGGATTGCGGAACGGATTAGCTGCTGGAGCCGTCGAAGGTGGCATTGAGAGGATTTCAGAACCTTCTGGAACGCTGTTTGTGTAGCCTACTGGTGCAAGCGGAGTTGACGGTACTTCTGTGGGCAAAGGTGTGAACTTTGTACCAAGACCATCCTCTGTGGTTGGAAACATGGCCAGATCGACTCCGGATTCCAATGGTTCAATGACACCACCAGCAGGATCAATTGGTTCGGGCAGCGGCATTGACTCCTCACCTTGCACTCCTTCTTGTTCGGGAGCTAAAGTTGGACTCTCGATCACTTCGAAGTTCTTGCCGTCGATCGATTGGAACTGACCCGCGTGTTGCTCGGTCGGACCCTGGCTGATCACGCGTGGTCTGGTGTAGCCATAGTTGATAAATGTGCTGGCATCCCTTTGTCGAGCAAGGCGCAGGGCATCAAAATATGCCTTGCCGGGCCACGGTCCTTCGGCCAAGTACACGGAGTTGTATTCAAGGAGTGAGCCTTTGCGGTAGTGAACTCGCATGATGGCGCGATTGTAGTCGACCAGCGAACGGTAGTAAGCTGACTCTGCTTCAGCCTGTCGGCGCTGGGCATCAAGCAAGAGATCGATCCGTTCGCGGCCCGCTTCGTAGACTGTGCGAAGGGCATTCACTTCGTCCTGGCTCGCTACACGGCTGTTGAAATTCGTTTGGGTGTTTTGGAAGTTGAAATCAAGGTCTCTTATTGCATCGGTCAACTGATGAGCGACGGTAAGTTCTAGGTCTTCGAGCACCGCACGTTCCCGGGCCAGTAAGAGTTGATGATGACGAACACCAGCCAATGCACGTCGGAAGCCGATTGGCATCGTGAACTGCAGGCCTAGCTGCCATTCTTGAAAACGACCGCTGGTGAGTACGTCGAAGGCGTTCGAACCATCGCCAAAGATCGGCCCTCCGACACTTTGCGAATCCAAGAGTTCATCACCGGCACCTAACCAGCGATAGGTACCTGTGGCATCGAGACGCGGCATAAGATTGTTCTTCGTGGCCACAAGTTCCAGCTCACGTCGTTTAATCTGCCATTTCTGGTTGCGTAGCTCTGCACGTCTGGCTAGGGCTTCACAAAGTACTGTGTTCCAATCAAATTCGATTTTGGCAATCGTGGGTTCATCGGCTGGTCGGATCAAGCGATTGTCTGTGGGGGTGAGTCCCATTTTGTAGCGAAGTCGATTTTCGACTCGGTAGAGGTTGGTAAGTGCTGCCTGCACTTGAGCCTGAAACCGGAAGAATTGAGATCGGGCTTGGGCTTCTTTGTCTGCCTCGCCGCCCTGGGTACCGACTCCCTTGAGGGCTTGCACTTTCCGCCATGTTTCCAACGCACTGTCGCGGCCAATCTTGCGGGCATCGAGATCGCGGTAGGCGAAATACAATTCCCAGTAGACGTCTTCCACTTCGAGCATCATGTCGCGGACTCCTTCTTCGAAGTCCACTAATGCAACGTCCTGACGAATTCGCGAAATGATTACGCCGTCAATTTGGTTCGCTCCACCGGCGGCGGCTTGCTGGAACGAATTGAAGCCAGCGATGCGATTGTATTGTGTTCCCGCACCTTGTAGGAAAGGTTGATTAAAGGACGCCTCAAAGTTGGTAAACCAGTCGCTCGGTTGGATGCGACTTCCATTGTTATTTTGATCGTAGAAGTAGTTGTTGCGGAAGCTGAAAGTGCTACCGTTGGCCGTGTTCTTGGTGATTCCCAGGGTACCGGTGCCTAGATCTTGTTTGAACAAGGGTGCGAAGAAACCAGGCAGGTTGGCCACGCCGAAGTTCTGAGGGCGATCATTTTTATTCCAAGTGATGCTACTATCAAGCGTCGCATCGAACTCCGACAATGCTGCCTCGACGCCTGTTCCGCTAAACGGGCTGCCCGTTCCGGTACCGTTGCCGGTTTCCACGATCGCAGGGTCATAGACGGTTAAGGCATTCGCGGCGTTTTGAACGAGGATCTCTGGGGTCGAGAGGGCAATGTTGCTGCCGCTATCAGTGATTCGTCCACCAAGTGATCGCATTACCTTGCTATTGGTCAGTGTGATGCGTGTGACATCTTCGAGTGTCAGTTCCCAGATGTCGAAGTTTTCTGAATTGCTGAGCGTTAGCGGTGCTTGAGTACCTGTGACTTCATCAATCGGACATGCATCCACGTCGGGGTATTCAAGCTCGGTTGCCACATCGAGATAGTGCGAAAGATCGCCGGTGCCAAACACCTTGCCATCTTCGGCGAAGAAGTAGGGTTGTGTCGGGTGGCACCCTGGGAGGAGTGTCAACACACAGAGCCCTAGCGATAATGTCGCTCGGATTTGCCGGTTCATGATGCAGATTTCCTGGATTCAACCCTTGAGCCGCCAAAAGAGTGGCTGTCAGTTTGAATCTCCTGGGGGAGTTCATATCCTATTGCTTACGCTGCTAGCGGGTGCCGAAGCACATTCGCCTTCCTTCACCGAGCCCCCCCGGGCCCGACTTCCCTTGCTAGCACGTCATGGTCCCGTAAATACGGTGCGCGCAGCCGCTAGGAAAGTCGTTACAACCGTTATCGTCGACCCAATCGTCAAACTTTGACATTCCTAGGAACTTTGGCTGATGGTTCCTGCTACCGCTGATAGCGGTAGGCAATCCCAGACCAAAGTGTTGACCATGCTTGGATGCCTAGAGCCTAGGGCTGAGCGCTAAACGTTCATGCCGGAGAATCCGGCGAGAGTTGAGAGGGAAACATCTTGCCCCAGGTCGCTGGAACGCTCGGTAAGCTGCCCAGCGGCTATGAACCGGTCGAATTCGATAGCAACTGCTTGTTCAACCCGATTTTTTAGCCAGTCTTCGACTTCGGGCGGAATACCACCGCAAGTATCGCTAGCAAGCTTTGATTCCAAATCGACTTGCTCAGTTAGCAGATCGCTAGCATCTGTGCGGACGATTCCATCGAATTCAAAGCGGATCATTCCTTCGATTTCGCTGTTTGCCAACCGAAACACGCAACGGGCGTTGTAGAGAAAATAAGTCCGAGCAGGACCAAATCGCTCCATAGCAGCCGCAAGCAATTCATGCCGACGACGAAACTCAGGAGGGGCGTCCAAAGGCGCATCGAGCCTGCTTATGGACCGCAGAGGCAAGCAATCAAACGCGATATCAACCACCGGCTCGATCATGGCCATGAAGAATGCTCCTTCTGAGTCCGACCATTAACATAAGAATTGAATCTACGGCAGGTGATAGCCGATCGTCAACCAACCATTGTCACAATCGAGTTGGGCCAGCTGCAAGGTCAGCTGATTACCGTCATTTTGCTGCGGCAGCTTGATCGCAGGAATGGGAATCTCTGCAGGAAAGCCTTGTCCTTCGGCTGCCCGCTTGTTGAGATTCTTGGCGAGGTTACTCCTCAAGCCGACCTGTTCGCCGGTCAGTTTGTCATCCCAGCGGGGATCAAATCCGGTTGGAAAGGCTTCGATGTCCCCCTCGCGTTTTAGCAGGACCTCGTTGCCATCCTGGATGACTTTGTAGGTGACG
The DNA here is from genome assembly GCF_007860015.1 of Bythopirellula polymerisocia. Taxonomy (GTDB): domain Bacteria; phylum Planctomycetota; class Planctomycetia; order Pirellulales; family Lacipirellulaceae; genus Bythopirellula; species Bythopirellula polymerisocia. Next base: position 695,858 of record NZ_SJPS01000002.1, on the reverse strand, counting down.
ATAAAATCCCAATTTTTGAGGGGTTCATCTTCCTTGACTTCGCTGGCTTGCAATTCCGCCAGTCGCATCCGCAGGGTCAGCTTTTGATCTTCGAAACTCACGCTGGCAGGATGCTCCGTGTTAAACTTAAAATACCAGGGACGGAAAGGCATCGATTTCTTTTCAGGCTCCGCCACGAGTTCAGGAGCAATCTCAGCGGCAGCCGATTGTACGTTCTCAGCAATTTCTTGAGGCGATTTCTCTGACAACTCTTTGAGCCAAGGGGGAACATCCCCTTCTAGTTTTGGACGTTCGTCTTCTCGCTCTTGTCGAAGTACTGCCCCAGCAAGAACGACCGGCAAAAAGTTATTAACAGCCGTCTCATGTAGCTGAACGGTCACGTCGTTGTCGGCAAGTTTGCCGGGAGGTAGAGCGTCTGTGGTAATCTGCTTGTGCGAAGCCAGGACAGCTTGGGTGTGGATGGCGTTGCTATTCGAAGAAAGGTGAATCGCCTCGGTCAGAAGCCCCACCCGAGTCAGGGGAGCCCGAAGTTTTCCTTCGTAATTTACTCGTCCGTTGGATAGTGCCTCCACAACCTGCTGATTAAAACTATCTGCGATTTTCTGTTCGGCGTGGCGAGCGGCAATCCATTCGCTTTGCGATTTCTTTTCATACACTTTTTTCCAAGCAATTTTCTCCACCAGACGCTTACCAAATCTCCCACCCGTCTTCTGGACCGAACGTATGTGGGTATGAGTCCGCGCGCTCACCTGGGGACCCATAGTGGTGAATTGATCGTCGCTGATGTATAGCCGCTTGGATGCAGTGTAGTTCGTTGTGCCTGAGCTGCTGACTCGCACGGGTTTCTTGAAAGCTTGAGTTTGAGAATTGATAACACCAGCGAGATGGATATCCATCTCGATGCGGTTGGAAGATTCCAAGGGATAAAATCGTACCAAGCCACTGGTAATAGCTGTTCCACGAACCGTGGCACCAAGAATACAATCGCGCACCGGCCGCATTTGGCATACGGGAGCAGCGAGTTGGTTTAGTGCACTGGTTGACACGTCGGCCCACACATTCGGGCGTGAATAGGCCTCGTGAACCGCTTGCACCACCTGCGGCGAATCACCCAAGAGTCCAACTGTTCCCAAGGCTTGGCCGACTTGGCGAGTTGTTTCCATTGTCGGAGCTTCTTTGTGGCGGCGGAGCTGCTCAGCAAATGACTTCATGTACGAATCATAGATCGGAGCTGTATCTCTGCGAGCTGCCAAAGCATTCCAAAACGCTACCTCTTGGTAGCGATCCAATGCGGCGGCAGTGCGAGTGAAAACAGGTAGCTCTAGACCAGGATGATTGGCCCGAAAACGGCGGAGGACCGTCTTGAGGTTCTCCAGTGAATCGCGGTCAATCTTCGCGCCTTCTTGGAGTTGAGGGGTGAGTAAATCCCACTTGAGATAGCGTTTCCAGTTCTTGGAAAGGTTTGATCCAGGCACCAAGGCCCTTTCCAAGGCCGCTGAACTATTAATGAGTTCCTGTCGAGTTGGTTCAAACCGGTCATTATCAAACGTGCGATGATCCTGGGATGCAGCGGCTGCAAGTCCCGAAAGGTCTGTTGAATGCTCCTCGGCTTTCTCAATTTCGCTCCAAGCAGGATTTGCAAATAAAAGAAATCCGAGAATTAGAAGATGCGTACCGAGATAAGATCTACGAAGTAAAATTTGCCGCACGACGTGTTCCTCCTAGAACGCGATTCCAGTTTTCCCGTAGTTGGGCATTCTCCTACCAGAGTTGCCTGGCCCACCCTGAGCCTCGCCGCAAACCGAATCGCCGTGATTACCCAACAAGTATAATGCACCCAACTTAGCTGGCCTACGCCGATTATCCAGATAGGTCGGATATTTTGAATAGGTAATCCGGATTGTGCAATCAAAAAGGGAGCTGGTAGATCTACGCCCAGAGGGGAAGATACGCCATTTCGGGAGGAGTCGATCAGCGACCTTCGCGGAGTGTATTAAAGTACTCCTCGGCGTGTTCCCGGCGAGATTTTGGGAGCTGTTCCACGACTTGAGGGTCCGCAAGTGTGCTTCCCACAGAGGCCATCTCTTCTTTGATTGCCTCGGCGACATTCCCGCGCATGTTTGGTCCGTCCGCTTCGCCGGCCAGCACGGCCGCCCCGCGGCCAGGGTTCTGTCTCACGCGGGAATCACGGAAATTCACGTCGTTCTTTTCATCGGGTCGGGGACCAAAGCCGCGGCCCGCTCCCATGCCATTTCCGGCCTTTTCACTAAATTGATTGGAAAACATGTTGCCCTGGCAAGTGGCACACCCCATACCCTGGCACTCGCTACAAGCCATCGCGTCCTTGGCCATTTGCAACTGGTCCATCGCCGCGGTGAGCATTTCGCCTTCTTGCATCTGCTGTTCTAGCTGCTCCATTTGTTCCATCATATCGCTCATCGCTTGGGCAGCCTTGCCGTTGTCACCTTTTTTCATGGCATCTTGCAGAGCACCCATTTGCGATCCAAGTTGGCCCAGCTTGTCGTTCAGGTTCTTTTGTTTTTGCATCTGTTCGAGTTTCTGTTGTAACTCGCCTGCTTCAGCCAGGTTCCCATCTTTCTGCTGCTTCTCGATTTGTTTCTTTAGGTCTTCCATTGCTTGCTCCTGTGCTGCAGCAGCCTCGGCAAGTTTCTCTTGCATTTGTTTCATCTGCTCCATCAGTGCCTTCTTAGCCTCTTCATCAAGCTTCCCTTGGGCGAGTTGCTTTTTCAGTTTTTCGAGTTCCTGACTTGCCTGTTGCCAGTTTCCTTGTTTCATCGCCTCGGCCATTTTATCTGCAGGGCCCTGATTAAGATTGTTCAGCTTTGCCAACTGTTTCCGCAGCTCTTTGTCCCCGCCGAGTTGGTCGCGGCGCTCGGCAAGTTCCTTTGCCAGATCGTTGAGCTTGACGAGTGTCTTTTTGCGATCAGCATCTTTTGCCTTCGCAAGTTTTTCAGTTTCCTTTTCTAGTTGGCCAAACAGTCCCTCGGCTTCTTTAAGCCCCTTCTCGGCAGCCAGCTTGCGTTTCTCTACCAAGCGCTCGCGGAGGGTCTTGCTTACGTTTTCCCGTTGTTGTTTTGCCTGAATGGCGGCATGCGGATCAGCACTACTTAGAGCCACTTGATTTCCGAAGAAACTGACGACAAAGAAAGCCAGGCAAGTTGTTAGCAATGGCAACCAGCGCTTGCGCGGAATCTGAATCCCAAATTGCGACGTGACCTCTAAGCGGTGAACCGCTCTGGCCGCATCGGCCAACAGGGCCTGGCCAGCAGGAGACTCGGCATCATTGCTTGACAATGCCAAACTGCTTGATACTCGTTCGCGCAAATTGAAGCGACTGTCTATCTCCACGGCGGCATCGAGCTCACTCAAGCCATCGACTAGTGACCAAACCAGCGCCGATAAAAATCCCAAGCCAAGGCCTGCCAAAGCACACCAAAGTGACCATCTGGTTGGGAGGTTTTCGATCGCTACAAACTTTGGCACAGCAATAGCCACAAGGGCCAGTGTCAGAGCCACGAAGCAACTTGTGACGAGACGGTTTAGGAACAGCTCGAACCAAAGTCGCCGACGAGCCCGTGAAACTTGGGTAAGTATCTGGTCCATGAGGGTTGCTCCTGGCTTATAAATGCGGTTGAGTTAGAATGATGAGAGCATTCCTATTTTATCGCTATGCGGTTGCCAAGTCACGCCAGTAAAGTTAATTCGCCGCCCAGGGAATGCAATCCCTGGGCGTTAAGTCCCTTTGAGCTGAAAAATGGCTGAAACGCAACTTCCCACCCCAGATGAGCGACCTGACGCCGACGTTGTGGTTTACGACGGTGATTGCCGGATTTGTACGGCACAAGTGAAAAAGCTTCCCTGGTGGGATTGCCAAGGAAAGCTTGCTTATTTGTCGCTGCACGATCCCCAGGTGCAGGCCCGTTGGCCCGATCTCACGCACGAACGCTTGATGCAGGAAATGTGTATCGTCGACCACAATGGCAATAGACATTGGGGACCTGAAGCAGTGCGATATCTCACTCTCAGACTACGACGACTCTGGTGGGCATCTCCACCGTTGCATTTTCCAGGCAGCATGCTCATCTGGCGGCCCATATACCGCTGGATCGCGAAGAACCGCTATCGGCTCAGCGGATCAAGTTGTGAAGACGGTAAGTGCAGTTTGCACCGCTGAGAGTTTATGAATTCGTTATTCAAATCCATGTTCTTTGGCAGGAAACTCACCTCCTCTTACATCATCGCGGTAGTTGCGAACGGCATCCGTAATGGTTGTGCGCAAGTCGGCGTATTCCTTCACAAACTTTGGCACACGACCGCTGGTTAGGCCCAGCACATCGTGTAGCACTAGTACCTGGCCATCACATCCTGGGCCGGCGCCGATGCCGATGGTGGGAATTGAAATCTTCTCCGTGATCTGGCGGGCAATTTCTGTGGGGATACACTCAAGGACCAAGGAAAACGCCCCTGCCTCGGTTGCCGCACGAGAATCGTGGAGCAGGGCCGCAGCGTCGCGCTGGACTCGGTACCCACCCAATTGATGCACGCTCTGCGGGCGCAGGCCACAGTGGGCCATCACGGGGATGCCGGCTGAGACGAGAGCATGAATTGTATCAGCTTGGTCGGCGCCTCCTTCGAGTTTAACCGCCTGGCAGCGGGTCTCCTTCAGGATGCGACCCGCGTTTTCGATTGCCTTGTGTTTGCCGAGGTGATAACTGGGAAACGGCATATCGACGATGACCAAGGCATGGTTGACGGCCCGACCAACCATCTCGGCATGGTAGATCATTTCATCGAGAGTGACCGGCAGTGTATTGTCGTGCCCCTGGACTACCATCGACATGCTGTCGCCGACTAGAACTGCCTCGACTCCTGCCGCATCAACTAATTGGGCGAACGGGTAGTCGTAGGCCGTAACCATGGTAATCTTCTGGCCGCTCCCTTTGAGTGAAGCAAATCCAGGGACAGTGATGCGTTCGGAATGCCCGGTTGATTTTTCGTGTTTTGCCATAGTTTGAGGCTAGCCGACGGGAACAGAAGAAAAAAGGGGTGGGCAAGAACTGTAGAACTTGTTGTATGTCAAAATACCCCGGAGGGGGTTCGCTCCTGATATCAATTTCGTGTATCATTTAGCATAATTAATTCATCCTTCAGAGTTTCCAAGTTTCCAACTTCTATACGCTCGAATATTTATGCCTGCTCTTAAGACTGTAACCCTTGGCTGCAAGGTCAATCAATACGAGACCGAGTTCCTACGTGAAGGGCTCCTGGGTATTGGCTACCAGGATGCCGTTGGCGGGAATCCTGCTGACTTGTGTGTTGTGAACACCTGCACGGTGACTTCGGAAGGGGATTCCAAGAGTAGGCAAATAATCCGCCGGTTGGCAAGGGAAAATCCTGCGAGCAAGATCGTCGTCATGGGTTGCTATGCGACCCGCGCCCCGGAAGAGGTCGCTCGGCTGCCAAATGTGACCGAGGTACTCACCGACAAGCGCGAGCTAGGAGATTTGTTAGGCCGGTTTGGCGTGACCGATGTGCCGACAGGGATTTCTGGCTTTGGTCGTCGGCATCGGGCTTATGTCAAAGTCCAAGACGGCTGCCTGCTAAGGTGCAGCTTTTGTATCATTCCCATGGTGAGACCCGAGCTCGCCAGTCGTCCCATGCTACATATTCTTACTGAGGTGCGGCGCCTTGTCGCGAACGGTTATCGTGAAGTTGTGCTCACCGGCATTCATCTGGGACACTATGGTGTCGATTGGAATCGCCACCAACCCAAAGAGAATTGGACACGGCTCTCGCACTTGGTACGAGCCATTGCCGAGCTGCCGGGCGACTTTCGTGTTCGGCTATCCAGCATCGAGGCGACCGAAGTGACACGCGAGTTGATCGAGGTGATGGCCGAACATCCCGAAAAGATTTGCCCGCATCTGCATATTTCAATGCAAAGCGGCAGCGACAGCGTTCTTCGCCGCATGCGTCGCCGCTGGGGAAGCCGACGATTTATTGATCGCTGCCAGTTGCTCCAAGAACGGCTAGACCAGCCGGCGATCACTACGGACATTATTGTGGGATTTCCTGGCGAGACCGATCGCGAATTTGAGGAGACCTGTGAGACAGCCCGACAAGTTGGATTCTCGAAGATCCATATTTTTCCTTTCAGTGCCCGTCGAGGTACCCCCGCCGCCGAGATGCCTGAGCAACTTTCCAAGAGCGTCAAGCACGAACGAATGCAGGAATTAACGCGCGTCGAAGCGGAATTACGTGATCGCTATTTTTCCAGCCTGGAAGGCCGAAAACTTCGCGTCTTGGTTGAATCCGAATTGGAAGAAAAGCCTGGTTACTATGTAGGAACCTCTTGTCGTTATGCGCCTGTGGCGGTGCCGAGTGGGGCGGCCTCCTCCGGAGAATTTTTGGATGTCATCGCTGGCTCACATGGCGAAGGCCGAATTGTCGCGGAATAAGCCAATTAAGAAAGTAGTGCGGCAGCCTCGTTACATAAACTTTTCGCCTCGGCTGCCATGGGTGCCTCAGCAATTATTCTCACGATTGGCTCTGTGTTGCTCGCGCGGATGAGCAGCCATTTGTCAGGCCAGTCGAGTCGCAAACCATCTAAGCGATCCCCCTTGGCATCTGCAAAATGGTTTTCGAGTTTATAAAAGGACTCTGCTACCCGTTCTCCTGGTAGAGTAACCTTGGATTTACAGATTGCGTATTGTGGCAGTTCATCAGCCAACGCACTGATGGGCATTTCTCTTGCCGCCATGGCGTCTAGAAGGTACCCCATGCCAACAAAACTGTCTCGGACCAATCCGACACGAGGGTCGATCACTCCGCCATTTCCTTCTCCTCCCAGCACAGCTTCTGATTCGATCATTTTGTCGACCACGTTGGCCTCTCCTACCATCGAGCGAATGAATGGCACGCCGTACTTCTCGGCCAAATCCTGCGTCATGCGGCTCGTCGAGCAATTGGTAATGATTGCGCCCGGAGTTCGACGCAGGACATGATCAGCAACCATGGCGAGAGTGAACTCTTCGCCGACATAGCGGCCCAGTTCGTCGATCACTGCCAGCCGATCCGCATCGGGGTCCTGACAGAATCCGATTGCCGCACTCTGATTTCGCACCTCGCTCAGCACGGAGGAGAGATTCTCGCAGGTCGGTTCGGGAGGGTGGGCGAACAGACCATCGGGCGTGCCTCCCAACATCGTGACCTCGCAGCCCAGTGCTTCCAGTAGCGGCAGGGCGAGGACGCTTCCTGATCCGTGGTTGGCGTCAACCAGCACACGAAACTGGCGAGCGCGGATCCGCTCGACATCGCAGATCGCTAGCACCAACTCCAAGTGGGCGGAAGTCGTGTCTTCGATGGAACTCGCAACGCCAAGTTGATCGAACATCTTCCAGGGTGTCTGTCCTGATTGAAATCGGTCCAGAACTCGTTGACCTGCAGCGGAGGGGATAACGCGACCCTTGGCATCAAACAGTTTTAGTCCGTTGTATTCCGGTGGATTGTGACTTGCCGAGATTTGGATCCCCCCGACGGCATCGTGATGACGGACTAGCACGCCAGTAGTTGGTGTGGCAGCGACTCCTCCATCGAGACAGTCTCGTCCCGCTGCCAACAGCGCTGATTGTACTGCGGAAGCGACCATCGGCCCGGTATGCCGACCATCACTCGTGACAACGATCGGCCCTGGGGGCAACTCTAGGCAAAAAGCATTGACGAAACGAATGGCGATTTCGGGAGTCAGCGAATCTCCTACGACGCCGCGTAACCCCGAGACGCTAATGATTAAATCGCTCATAGGATTCCTGGGTGACCGAGCACTTGACTTACGATATTGCTAAGAATGGTAACACTATCCACGGCATTGCAAAACCGGTGCCTCTGCCCATTTGAGGGACCGACGGGCTATAATGGACGCATGGCAGATCGACAGCATCATTCGAGACGTGATTTCTTGCAGGGAAAGGCGGCTGCCGAGACTCTTGTTAATCGGGCTCAGGAATGGGCGCAAGGTTGGCTCGATTCGATGGTGGGGCCACTGGTGGATCGCATGCCGTCTGATCCCGCCATGCACGTCCGAGCGAGCCGCCGTGCAATGGCGTGTGAATTTGCTGTCCAATACCATCAGGCCGACCGCAAGGTGGCAAATGCTTTCATGGATGCCTTTGACTTGATCGAAGCCGTCGAGGATCAACTTACCATTTATCGACCAGAAAGCACTGTCATAGATATCAACAAGCAGGCGGCCAACGGCCCTGTCGAAGTCGACCCAGATTTGCTCGGCTTGCTGGAACAATGCATGTGCCTTTTTCAGGAGACCAACGGGGCTTTTGATATCACTAGCACGCCACTCTCGCGAGTGTGGGGATTTTTGAAACGTACTGGGCAGATCCCAAATGAAGAGGAACTTGCCGAGGCTCTCTCGCATGTAGATACTTCAAAGATCGAACTCAGTGGCCAAGAAAAAACTATCCAATTTCTGCAACCAGGGATCGAGATTAACTTCAACTCGATCGGCAAGGGCTACGCATTGGATCGGGTTGCCCAATTCTTGGACGAACAAGGAGCCAGCGACTATTTATGGCATGGCGGGAGTAGTAGCATCCTGGCCAGAGGATGTAATCGCGCCAGCCTCGATGAATACTGGACCATCGGACTGCGACATCCTTTGGAGCCACATCGCCATATTGCTGAATTTCATTTGCGTAATCGATCGCTCGGGACGGCTGGTGGGGCGACCCAGTATTTTGAAGCTGCGGGGAAGAAATTTGGTCACATTCTTGATCCGCGCACCGGTTGGCCAGCCGAGGGGATCTTTACAGCAACCGTGCTGGCCCCCACGGCGGCGGAAGCAGACGCCCTGGCAACTGCGTTCTATGTATCCGGTGTTGAAGGAGCGGCCGAATACTGCGCAAATCACGCGGAGGTTGGAGCCGTGTTGGTGTGTCCCAAGGAAAACCAATCGGACATCAGTATTCATGCTTTCAACCTACCACCCGAAGACTGGACTCCGAGCACGATTGGAAAAACTTGAACCCGCTCTAGTTTGTTGACGCAGCATTTGTGCGATTCCTTGGAATAGAGTCGTATGTAGCGTTCGCCTAGGAGATAAGTCGTTGCATTTTGCCTCTGGTACACTTCGGGTTACAATGATGAGCCACTGGTTTACCACCTACCCACATTCACCAACGAAAATCGAGACAGACCGAAGTGGATATCTTGATAGAAAGTGGTGGCTATGTGGGGATCGTGGTCTTCCTGCTCTTGACGGGCTGTGGACTTCCCATTCCCGAGGAAGTTCCCATCGTTTTGGCGGGGATCATCAGTTCCCAAGGGAATTTGAATCCCGTCTTGGCCCTGTTGGCCGCCATTGTGGGGGCCCTGCTCGGAGACACTGCCATGTATGCCATTGGCTATCACTTCGGTCATGGCTTGGTCATGCGACATCCCAAGCTAAGTAAATGGCTCGGTGCTCAGCGCGAAGAATATTTTGAGCAATCCATTCAGCGGCACATGTTCAAGGTGATGCTGCTGGCTCGATTCATGGTGGGAGTCCGTGGCCCCGTCTATCTTTCGGCAGGTGTGGCACGTGTTCCTTTTCGTAAGTTCATTCTCTATGACCTGATCTGTGCCACCTTAGTCGTTGGAACCTTTTTTACTCTGGCCTACTACTTCGGCAACGATATCGTGGAGCTGATTCGTGATGCGGAGGTGGGGTTCACGTTGGTCGTGCTTCTTGCGATACTCATCGCATTTCTCTGGTGGTTGCGACGGCAGCGACAACAAGTCCTTGATGAAGTACTCGTTCGCCATGCAAGTAAAAACGATCCTGTAGAGAGGACTTCTGAGGAGAAGAGCCTCAACTAATCCCACCACCAACTCTCGGCGGATGAAGGCAAATCTTTTGAGTCAATGACTGGCATTTGGTCCGGATCGGCAGTCTCCAACTTCAAAGTGCGACGGCTATCTACCCAGACTCCACCACTGATTCCGGCGATGATCTGTCGACGATTGATCATCCGATGATTAACGACCGTCTGGACTTCGCGAGGAATTCTTATGATTGGCAGTGGTAACACCTCCGAATCCTTCAGCAAGGTAGGCTGCCAAGCGGCACGTTCGAGCAGGTGCTCTTTCTCAATAATCGCTAACACCAGCGAGAGATCGAAGAGGTTCTCGAGTTCACCGTAGAGCGGATACTCCCGGCTAATCTGCGAAAAGTCCGTCGTGAAACTGGTCGCGAAACGCTCGTTGAGCACTTCAGATTGGTTCGTATGGACTCTTTCTCCGCGGGCAGCTAAGAGTTCGTTTTCACTCAAGACCTTCACACCATCTCCTGGAAACCGAAAAAATTCGTGGGCCGCATCAGTCGCCACGGGGCTATGATTCATCGTGAACCACCACCGCAACACACTCATTGCAGGGGCTGATCCATCGGGATTCAATTCCACCGTGTCGAGATAACTCTCCACACCTGGGACGCCGTTTGCCAGTCCCATGCCAATGAGCTTCATGTGATAGTCAGCGATCAAGAGGACGAGTGCCGCATGGCTGGTGGGAGCAATACCAAAGAACTCGACATCCTGGCTTCCGAGCGTGTCACGGAGCTCAGTAAGCCACTTCTTCCGCCCCCCCGGTTCAAGCGGCTCGGCCCCAGATACCTGAAGAAATGCCTGAGTCTGGGCGAGTGCTTCCTGGCGCGGCACGATCGAGCAACCAAACGGGGCTGAGACGTCGGGTCGCCGCCAGAGGGCAAGCAAGTCATCCAACCGTATGACTGCTTGACCTGTCTCAACACTGACTAGCGATTTATCCAAGCCGATTTGCCAGTCACCAGCTGGACCTGCCAGGATCAAATCCTTCGTCTCCGGATTGACGATCAGGTACTCTATGCTTTGCAATCCTGCCAGCGTGAGCATCTCGGGGGGGAGAGGCGTTCGCTCCTGCTGGTGCTGCCCGATCGCTCGCTCAAGTCGAGGTAGCGAGACAAACCGCAGCGGGGACGAAAGACGCACGTCGGCAATATCTTGGCTCGGGCGTGTATGAGTACCTTCCTGCAGCTTCGTTGATATTTTGAGCGATTCGACGAATCGCAAGATCCCCTTGGCATCGGCATAAACACCGTTGATGGCGAACGGCGAAATCTCTCCCTCGCCGGTCCCATTCTCCATCCAGGAATCATAGGCCACGGTCGACTGGATCAGATCGATCAGCGTATCGAAGTCGGCTTGGGCTGCACCACCTGCACCGCCGGTATTAATGCCCGCGGGGACTTTGGAGGGTGTGACCTGCTGGGCGAAAAGTGTCGACTCAAGGCAACATCTAAGCAGCACGCAGAAAATAAGAAATCGTGTGAACTGAAAGTGACGCATGACCCAAGTTCCTCGCTATGTTCCGCTAGACGAGATGATGGGGCGTCCCAATTTGTTCCACCCATCTGCCGAATTATCGCAGGATGGGCTTCAATTGTCCACTTGCTTGAGATACCTCTATCATCTGGGGAGCTATGATCGGCAGCGAGTGGTACCAACAAAAAAACGACCCCTTGTTCGTGAGAACAAGGGGCCGTTCAGGAGGGTTCAATCTAAGGTTGTTTAACCTTTGGTTGATGCTAACTTAGCTCAGCCTGCACATCCGCAGGAAGGCTCGCAGCCGCAGCCATTGTTGCAGCAGTCGTCTGCACAACCGCAGCTTGGCTCGCAGCAGCTATCGGCACAGCCACAGCTTGGCTCGCAGCAGCACTTGGCAGCTTTCTTGCAAGCGTGACGGGCTTTCATGCGGGCACAAAGGCCTTGACGCTTTGGCTTGCAGCAGCATGATCCGCAGCAACCGGAGTCGCAGCAGTCATCGGCACAACCGCAAGATGGCTCGCAGCAGCTATCGGCACAGCCACAGCTGGGCTCGCATCCGCAACCATTGTTGCAGCAGTCATCAGCACAACCACAGCTTGGCTCGCAGCAGCTGTCAGCACATCCGCAGGATGGCTCGCAGCAATGCTTGCGGGCTTTCTTGCATGCGTGACGGGCTTTCATACGGGCACAGAGGCCTGGCTTCTTGCAGCAGCAGCAACTTGGGGCACAGCAGCAATCATCGGCACAACCACAGCTTGGCTCACAGCATGCGTCTGCACATCCACAAGATGGCTCGCAACAGTTGTCAGCACAACCACAGCTAGGCTCGCAGCAACCACCGAACATGCCGAAGAACGCATTGGCGTTTCCAGCACAGCTCAGAACGATTGCGACGCCCAGCGTCGACAAAAGGACTTGATTCTTCATTTGGGAGGCTCCTAAAATTGAGAGGGAAACACAGTGGCCACATAGCAATCACAAAGGCCTTCGACCGCACTTACTTTCGTATTGTTGTTGTGCCAGTTCGAGAGGGGTCGCTTCTGATTGCCAGAGGCTAACGCTCCATTGGATATGAAGGCATATCGACGAGCCGTCGCAAAACCCTTGATAAGTTTCAAGAAATTGCTAGCTCGATTGGAGTTAGCAGTTCAGGGTGTTTCGTTCGTACCGGTTGCGACGGTAAACGACTAAAACACACTGCAATTTGCGACTGCTGCAATCGGCGAGAGCGTTACAACTGGACCTGTCGTTCATCTGAGTTGGAATTGAGCGTAGCCGCGTTGGCCGCCTGTTTCCCCAAACGTCACTAAATGCCATTAGTCAATGAACCCACCTGCGGCATGAGCAGCTCCGCTGAAAAGATATTGGCATCGGGTTAGCCGCCAAATGGCCACTCGTCCAGGCCAGATCGCCTATCAATTGTTACTGTTTAGAGCAGTGGGATCTCTATTCCTATTCGAGATAGAGCAGGACGGCATTATCAGTGAAAATGCAATTGACTTCCCTAGTAATTGCGATGCTGACGGTTCTGTCGGGAATAACTGGGCTCAGGAAATTCTCTTCGTTTTCTGTCTTACCTATATCTATAAAACGAATGACAGCAGGACGAAAAGTGGTCTAGGCTTTCTTAAACCCAGCTTGTATCAGTCTCACTAAGTGGACGAGATGGAGAGCCGTCCCAACGTATTGCCCTGACCAGGAGTTTTAACCATGCAAATGTCACAAACGCTGCAAAGTGTCTATTCCGTATATGGCGACGATCCAAATCTTGCCGAGTTGGTGGAGATATTTGTCAGTGAATTACCTCGGCGTGTAGAAACATTGCAATCCCACGCAGAGGTTGAGGATTGGGAATCATTCGCTCGCGTCGCACACCAAATCAATGGCAATGCGAGCAGCTATGGATTTCCCCAGCTCAGCACGCTTGCAGCGCGTATTGAATATGCATGTCGTGGATCGAATTCCACGAAAGCGATTTTGCAATCGTTAGACAACTTCATTGAATACTGCGAACAGATTCGCGCGGGCGTTCCGGGCAAGAGAATCGCTTAACGAATAGCCGCAAGTCGTAGGGCAACCAAGTAGGGTACCGGTTCGCTGCCAAGAGCATTGAGAACCGTGCCTCCGGCTGTGAAGACGTGAGTCACCCAGTCGGGTTGGCCGTAGAGTTCGAGAGCTTTGCCCCCTTCTCCGCCGCCGACATAGACGGCGATGCCTGCTTGGGTCATTCGTTGTAGCTGAGGAATGAAGTTCTTGGTGCCTGCCTCGAAACGCGGGTCTTCAAACATTCCAAACACTCCGTTGTGGAATGCGACGCCCCCATCGGGGTGAGAGGCGATAAAATCGCCGATCTTCTCTTCAAAAAGTTTGCTCGTTTTTGGGCCGATGTCAAATTGCTGCTGGCCGGGCTGTAGTTCGTCCACGACCGAACCATCTTCGATGACTGAATCCACGGGTACGACGAACTTGATCCCTTTGGCACGTCCTTCGGAGACCATACGCTTGGCCTGAGCAATCCGCTCGGCGGGGATGAAATATGGCTTGTCGGCATGGGTAGGATCCTCAGCCACACCTAGGCAACAAGGATTGCCGTCGAGTTCCCCGATTGCTTTCTTTAGCGCCATGGCTAGTGAGCCAGCGGCAAAAACGCATTCGATGCTTCCGCGGCCGATCATTGCATCGAGATCGTCTAGCTTGTCGATCTTGAGACCGCTGAAGATGACCAGTTGCGTGCCTAAGCATTTTCGCATAGGCCCTTCAAACTCTGCCGCTTCATAGAGTCCCATGGCGACACGATCCATCGCGGCCGGCAAGACCGTGCTCGAAGTATCCAGGCTGCCAGCGGAGAGTGCTTCATGGACATAGACACTCGCAATCTTCTCAGCAAACTCGTTGGAGAAATGGGTGAGTCGATCCGCATTTGAGTCAACATCAGCTGCCGATGCCTTCCAAAGGATCCGTTCGATTTCATAGCGACGGGTGTTTTCCAAGACAGTTACCGAACCTGGTTTCGCCGCGGCGATCTTGTCGCGTGCAGAGTCAGTGATGGAATCTGACTTCTCATCGATCCAGTCGCTGACCAATGGCACCTCTTGTCTCAGGAGTTCTCCTAGACGGGCAGCCACCTTTTCGAGCGAGCCTTCTGGCTTTCGACCGATGTGGCCGAAGATGACTTGTTTCCATCCACGTTCGATGCCGAACTTCAAGGTTTCGACCATGGATTGCAGTCGGATATCTCCTTCTCCGATCGTAGCCCCCGGTTTGGCATCAACATCGCCACGCACAGCTACCGCAGTACCTGCGGGGACGTCGGACAGTGATTCCAGTCGAGGGATAGCGGCGAGATAGTCCACCAGTTCCAGATTTGGCGCAGCCGACCGGCCAGCAAGCAGCGTATTGCACCACTCGATCATTGAAGCGCGAGAAACTGACATTTGGTTCTTCCTTGTTTGACGGGAAAAAGGTGGAAACTGTATGATGCGAGGAGTTCTATTGAGATCTACCTACACCCAGCAGATGAATGCACGAAAATAGGAGATTTTGTCGAGCTTAACAAGTCTCTCACAAAACGTTTCACCGAATATTTACATGGTTACAAATCTTGAAACAATCAACCCAGCCGATATCAC
This sequence comes from Bythopirellula polymerisocia, assembly GCF_007860015.1. Lineage (GTDB taxonomy): Bacteria > Planctomycetota > Planctomycetia > Pirellulales > Lacipirellulaceae > Bythopirellula > Bythopirellula polymerisocia. The sequence goes on along the minus strand of NZ_SJPS01000002.1, from coordinate 680,854 downwards.
TCATTCGGGGATCACCATCCTGAGTGCCCATCCTTGTAACCCCCTTTCCGAGAAGGAATTACTGGATCATCTCATGCACGCATTCGATGAACCACTCGACTACCCTTCGCTCTCGAATGCAACTGTCCCAGGTGATCGAGTCGCAATCGCCGTCCAGCAAGGCATACCTTGCGTCAAGCAGATCCTTGCCGGTACGCTGGCGGCACTTTCCCACGCGGGGATCGATGAGGAGAATATCACTGTTCTTGTCACCTCGCAGCATTTGCGATCCGAATTGCAGGAGGCAGCCGGAAGCCAAATTGCGGTGATTGAGCATGTTCCAAATAGCAGCGAGCAACTGGCGTTACTCGGTGTCACTGAAGCTGGTGATCCCTTGAGGCTCAATCGAGTTCTGTCTGATGCGGATCTAGTCCTATCCATCGGACCTGCCCAAGGGGAGCAATCATGCGATCGCCTGATGGCAAGGATATTGCCTACTTTCTCAGACCTAGAAACACTCGGGCGATTTCAGTCGCCTCGTAGCGGGGATACGGCTGGCAAGCGCGCCGTTCTGGCTAAGGAATCAGACACATGCGATTGGTTGCTCGGCTTGGGTCTGGCTTTGCAGGTTGTCCCTGGTCCTGAAGGAACGGTTGTGAGATGCTTTTGTGGAACTCCCTTGGCAGCGGCTAGGCGTTCTACTGAAAGCTATCGAGAAATCTGGAGGCATTCGCTTCCGAAGCGGGCAGACTTAGTTGTCGCATCGATATGCGGCGACAAATCGCAACAGAATTGGAACGCTCTGAGTCGGGCCTTATCAGCGGCGGAAGCACTGGTCGAATCCAAAGGCGCGATCGCGCTTTGCTCGGAGATTGGTTCACCGCTAGGCCCGTCATTGAGGCGAATGCTGGATGCAGCGGACTTGTCGCTCGTTGAGAAAAAGCTAAAGCGCGACCAGTTCGAGGATAGTATCTTTGCCCTCCAATTGTGCCGGGTCCTCCAGCAACATACTGTCTATCTTGCGAGTACGGTTGATCCAACGACCGTTGAAAGGTTGGGGCTGGCACCCATCGCCAATGACTCAGAACTGCGACGACTCATCAAGACCCATCGCAATTGTATTCTGTTGCATGATGCTCAATATCTGGAGGCAGCTTTTTCAGATGATGAATGATTCGAAATGTCCCCTATCATCGAGCTAATCTCTTGACCAAGGAAACTTCAACAGCTTGGGAAGACTCTTATCGCACTCTTTCGCAAGAATGTGGAGTTGTTGCGCTATCGAATTGGTCACAGGTTGATGTCACAGGCATCGACCGAGCGACATTTCTGCACAACTTTTGCACAAACGATGTTCGCCGCCTAGTGCCAGGCCAGTGCTGCGAAGCCTTTCTGCCGAATGTGAAAGGCAAGATTCAAGCACACCTATTCCTGTTTGTCGAAATGGACCGGATTTGTTTACTTTCCGTTCCAGGGCAAGCAGATCAAATCATTGCCCATTTAGGACGTCATATTATCCGCGAAGATGTCGAACTTGCTGACAGCACAGGTAAGGACACTTGGTCAATTATAGTCGGCCCCGCTGCGGAACATCTTTTCGCTTCGCTTCCCGAGGTTAAAGGCGAACTGCCAACTGAGCCATATCAACACATTACCTGTCAAATCGAAGGGAGGCAGTGCTTGGTGGCGCGTCTTCCACTACTATGGCCAGGAGGATTTGTCTTGCGCTCAGAAGGCACTGGACCAATTACCGAAATCTTTGAGCTGCCGATGATTGATACGAGTTCTCCGGCATGGACCTCTCTGCGAGTCGAATCCCAGTTTCCATTGTTCGATACCGACTTCGATGATTCCAATTTGCCTCAAGAAGTGAATCGGGACACTCAAGCGATTAGCTTTACAAAGGGTTGCTATCTGGGTCAAGAGACAGTTGCCCGCATTGACGCCCTTGGTCATGTGAACAAGAAGCTGGTCATAGTCTCACTTGATGGAGAAGCGACACCCAAATCAGGAACGAAATTGCTTCGAGGCGACCAAGAAGGTGGGACGATTACAACAAGCTGTTGGTCTCCTCGGATGTCTCGCCCCGCGGCGCTGGCGATGGTAAAGCGGGAAGCCAATCACCTGGGTAGCGAATTGAAATGCCCCGCAGGAACGGCGGTTGTTGTTGCTTCTATGTGGCGAGAGGATTGAAATTACTTCAACCGAATTCAAAAAACATTTGGCGTCTTGGCAACTGTGAAATCGCAGAATGACTCGAGCCAATTACTGAGTCGCTCAAGTCCTCTCCCATCGACCGGAACCTGCCCCAAGAGGGTAAATTGCTGCTCTGCTAGCGAACTCTTCAATTCTCTCAGTTTTCGAATTAGGTCTTTGCCTAATTGCTCTTGATCGGCGGCCGAGAATTCTCGCCTGACCATGTTTACGCTTCCCGAAGTGCGTAGCGGATCCCAGGCAACAAGTTTGCCCTGGTCTGCCTTAAGGATGTTACCGTCGAGAAATGCCCGACGAAGCTGATTCTCAGAATTAAAATGGTACACGGGGTCGGAATCGAAATAGAGGCTCAGTGCATTGCCGCTACGAAAACCGGCAAAAACTTCCACTGACCGACCCGCTTGGTCCAACTGCAATAACAGGCGAGGAACCAAGGCTGTTGCTTCGCGGAGAAGGTCTTCACGGGCTTTTGTGCGTCGGGACATGGACAGGGAGGATTGGGAGTCAGTACCCCACACTTGCAGCAGAGCTACAGGAGTTTGTCTTCGGTAACGCCACGGCGCCGCTGATAGCGACGACTTGCTCGTTTGAGAAACGCCCGTTCCTCTTCGGAAAGATTTTCGAAGCTCGATCCATGGAGTCTGGCGAGGATTGCATCCACACGTGCATCCTCGTTCGCTTCACGTTCACGACGCTTGCGATCGATGGCATCCTGTTGCTTGTCCTGGATATTCTCGACGAGCACTGCAGCATGATCTTCTTCGATCAAATCAGTAAGCCAGATTTCATCGTCCGAATCGAAGGAGTCAATCTCAAGGCCAACATCGTAATTCTTCGAGGGTAAGATGTTTCGCCCTGAAAACAGCAAGAAGACTGACGCGAGTGCGAGGGGAAACCAATTGGGCACCAAGTCACCGTTGGGGGTGTTGCCAACCAACAATGCACTTGAAATGGCAAGCAGAACCGCCGCCCCTATCGCGACATGAGAAGTCGCAGAGGTTGCCGTGCTGCGTCCAACAACAGGCCATAAGACTCCTCTCAGTATTTCGGCTCCAGCACAGGGGTCTACTGGTAAAAGGTTTATGAGGAACAAACAGCAGTTAATCCAGAGCACTAATTGACAAATTAATTTGAGCGATAGAAGACCAACTCCTGTTGCGGGATAAACAATATTTGGATCCAGAGGGCTGAAAAGCAATTGGAGTACCTTGCTATCACCATTTAATGCCAACAGGAATCCTGCGATCAACATGAAGATCACGGAGACGCTTGGTCCTATCAAACCGGTCAGAAGATGAGCAGGCGGATCAGCAGGAAGATGAATTTTGGTTAGTCCTCCAATAGGACCCAAGACCAAGGAAGTCGCATCGCCTCCCACGCGTTTGGCGGCAATCAATCGTGCGACTTCTTGGAGAGAGACACTGAAAAACAAGACCCCAATCGCCAAGCAAACCAGTCGAGCATCCACCCCGCCCAAAGTATGGGGAATAAGCAAACCATCGGTAGTGATGACGCTCTCTGATTCGATAGGGATTCCATTAAAATCCTTTGTCAGTAGCAAGGAGCTTAACACAACGATTGGCAAGAGAATATGGATGCGGACATCGAACCCAAGCCATCGTCCCACGCACAGACTCAACGGTTCGTTGGAAGGATTCATGCTGTAAATCGCAGAGATTTAGTATCTTGGGAAGAGCTTGTCGGACGCACGCAGTTGGCAAGAACGGCCCGAAGACAGATATGCCAACCCGGTTGGACAACACACGTCATATTTAAGTATCCTACCAACGGTTGCAATAGTCGGCAAACCAGAGTTTCTCTTAAGTGGAAAAAAACCTGCTAGGACCTGCGCCAGCATTCAGGAAAGGCCTAAAATGTCGGAAAATGTTGAGCTGCTGTTGGAAACCAGCCGGTTTCGTGTGGTGGAGCACATCCTGTCGACAGGGGAAGGAAAAAACAGCTTGCGCCGGCAAGTTATTGAGCATCCTGGCTCCGTGGCAATCATCCCGCTCCTGGAAGGGGATCGTGTTTGTCTGATCCGGAATTTCCGCATTGCCGTCGAGAAAACATTGATCGAGCTACCAGCTGGAACCATCGATCCTCCGGAGTCGCCTGCAAATACAGCTGAGCGTGAATTGCAAGAAGAAACTGGCTATTTGGCCGAACGATGGCTGGGACTCCCCGGATTCTATCTGTCACCGGGTATTTTGCATGAACGCATGCACCTTTTTGTCGCTGATCATCTCACAGCAGGTCCAACTGCCCGAGAATCCGGTGAAGAGATCGAAAACTTGATCGTTCCATGGGACGATGCAGTAGCGATGGTGCTGAGTGGTGAGATTGAGGACGCCAAGACAGTCGTCGGCATCTTATTGTGGGATCGGTTGCGGAAGGGCTGAAATCGATGGGCTGATTCGCTTCATTGCAAGCTTCGCAGGAAGAGCGTCAGTAGAGGCGCTGCTGCCAGGCACGCACCGAACACGGCCAATCCCGTCGGAGGGGAGACACTCCGCAATCGATAAACGGCTGGCAACAAGACGAGCGAAACGACACCGACGATCGCTCCCGCAAAAAGTAGCAGTTCTTTGAGCATTGCCAGGCTTTGGGCCTGGGGATCTGCCTTGAGCCAATAGTGGATCGCCAGGACGGCCAGATTACAGCCAAACAGAGTCGTAATCGATACCGTCCAAGCCACTGTGATTGCTTCACTTGCCTTTGATTCTGAGGGAGCACGATAGCGAAGCTTTTTAGAAGGCTTGGGCTTTCTGGGTGGTTTGCTTTTTTTTGTGGACATTGGGAATGTTTCGGGAATCTCACAGTGTTGCAAAAAGGCAGCGTACTGCCGCAAAATCATTAAACTTCTTGCCCAGCGGCCTGACTAGCCGCCCCATCTAAATTCTCGAGGAATATGATTTGCGAACAGGTCAGTTGTAAGCTATTTTTTCTTCGGCGGAGTGTTTTGCTATCTCTTGCCCCTACTTATCCCTGTGCGGCCCTACCCACCCTTGCCGCAATAGCTGCTTCGACAGCCCCATATTCAAGCCCACCCAACAGGTGATACCACCAAATTGGCAGCACTTACTTCGTGTGCGCGAACAAACGGAACTCTAGCCATGTCTACTATCCAGTCATTTGAAACACTGCAGGAAGTTCTAGAGCCATTAGGAGCGATCCGAAATGAAAACGACGATCTTGGAGAATGGATTCATGATTCATTTGCTGCCCTAGAAAAGTTGCATGAGGAACTAACGCAGTGGCAGAGCGAATTGGCACGCAAAGAAACTGAACTTAATCTCCGCGCGGATTCGCTGGAAAAATATCCACAGATTGAATCCGACGTTCAAACGCACCTCGCGCAGCTTGAGAACGAATTGGCGTCCGTCAAGGAAGAATCCAAAAAACTGGAAGAAGCGAATAGCGGGCAACTCTTGGAATTCGAGGAGTTGGAGAGTGAATGCACGAAGCTGAAGGAAGAATTGGCGACTGCCCATGAGCAGATCAATCAGCTTGAGAGTTCGCTCGTGTTTGAACAACAGCGTTCAGGGGCAGATCGGGAACTTTGGCAAGAAGAATTTCGACAATTACGCGACGCACTTGACGAATATCATGCCAGACTCTTTACCCGACTGGAAAAGGTCACGATTCGCAATGAGGAAGCAGTTTCTGACCAACCAATACCAACGACATCCGCCCGTTCGATTGCCAAGAGCGCCGAACTTCGTCAGAGTGCCAAGTCTCGCCGTAAGCCTAAGAAGTGAGAATGTCATGGTGAGTGGGTGAAGTTAATCGTTGTGCCGAGTATCTTTATCCACCCAGCATTTCGCGTACTCACCCTTCTAGATACAAATGGTAATATCCCTATTGGTCTCAATTAATTTTTCTAATCTCATGAACTACCGTCCCCATGCCGCACATTCTAGCCATAGCTTTGATGCTGATGGAAATGAAACTGCACTGGAAGATTTCCCCTCGCGTAGGCTCCACCCGGAGTCGGAGCAGGTGCGGTTGTTGTTAGAAGAACTTGACGACGTGGTGTTCCAGGCGATACGGGGAGATGCGAACTCCCTCGCTCAGGCGCAGCAGTTGTGGCCCCGAGTTATTCATGAAATTGGCTGGGACCTCGTCGAAGAGTCGCGCGAGCAATACTTGCGCTATGCCGTTGATGTTATGCGGAATGTTGAACCCGACCGCAAGCACCAACCGGAACATGCAATCGCTGCTTTGGAGGTGATTGAACTGCTAACGGGAGAATAGTGGAAAGTCGTGACTCAAGAGCCATGCTTCTGGCAATTATCTCTTGAATCTCAGCTCTCGGTTACCCGGCTGTCACGCCCATCGAATCGAAGAATTGCTGGAAGAGGTAGTGGCTATCGTGGGGACCCGCCGATGCCTCGGGATGGTACTGCACACTGAAGGCGGCAACCCCTAGATGTCGCACTCCTTCGATGGTGCCGTCGTTCAGGCTGCGGTGAGTAACCTCTAAATCCGAAGGAAGGGAAGCTTCGTCGACCGCAAACCCGTGATTCTGGGAAGTGATCTCCACGCTCCCATTCCCTAAATGATGGACAGGCTGGTTGGCCCCGCGGTGGCCAAATTTCATCTTGAAGGTCTTAGCTCCACAAGCAAGGGAGAGTAGTTGGTGCCCCAGACAAATGCCGAAAATCGGCTGCTTGCCCAGTAAGTCTTGGATGGTGCCAATCGCATAGTCGAGCGGTTCGGGGTCTCCTGGCCCGTTGGAAAGAAACACGCCGTCCGGATTGAGGGCCAAAACTTCTGCGGCCGTCGAAGTCCCTGGGAGCACTGTCACTCGGCAACCCTGGTCGACCAGATGCCGAGGAATGTTCCATTTCATGCCGTAGTCGAGAGCAACGACATGCGGAAGGTCGTTCGGGGTCGAGGACGACCCGGCTGACTTAGCATTCAGATGCGTCCAATCGCTGACTGATTCGCTCCAATCGGTAGGCTGGCTGGGCATTACTTCTCTTACCAAGTCGCGCCCCACGAGTCCTGGGCTCGCTTGAGCCTTGGCAACTAAACTCGCGTCGTTCAAATCAGTGGTAGATAACACACCACGCATCGCACCTTGTGAGCGTATGCGCCGAACAAGTGCGCGGGTATCGATCGATTCGATAGCGACTACGCCCCATTTTTTGAGATATTCTGCAAGGGACGACTCCGACCGAAAATTGCTTTCGATGCGACTGTGCTCACGTACGACAAATCCCGCCAGATGAGGGTGGCCACTTTCTGAATCTGCTTCGTTGACTCCATAGTTGCCGATCTGGGGATACGTCATCGTGACGATCTGACCGCGATAGCTGGGATCGGTAAGAATCTCCTGGTAGCCAGTCATTGAGGTGTTGAAGCAGACTTCGCCATCGACTTCACCATCAGCGCCAATAGATGTGCCGATGTAGACGGTGCCATCTTCGAGAGCTAGTTTTGCCGGTTGTACCATTTGAGCGGGGTGTTACTTTACGTGCGAGGTGCAGGGAGGGATTTGGCGGTTAAGCCGGGTCAAGCGGCGCGACGATAGCCAGAAATAGGCTGTGGGTCTCCGGAAGTCGGACTCAAGAGAGAGTCCTCCGGTCAGCCTAAACTTCGAGGGTTCTTGCCCCGGCGAGCAGGGACCCTCATTTTTTGCGCTTCGCAGATTCTAACAAGTCATAGCCCGGAGATGTAGGGGCTGAATCAAGATCCGCGAATCGATTAACTGCTAAGCGGCTAGGCTACCAGGTCCAATTGCCGCTGGGTGCGGTCAGCCGCGCACGAACATCGCCTACGGCAGCGACTTCTTCGATTTCTTCGGCGACCTTCCAGGGCAAAAGTTGCACGCCGCCAGAGGCGCTGACTACAAAATCCTTGCGCCGTTTCACAAAGGTCGCCTGGGAATTCACTCGGCGCGGGGCATAGTACTCGCTCAGAACAAGTCCGTGTGTCAACTCGGCCAATTCAAGCTCTGCCTTGTCGAGCAATCCTTGCTTGTCTAGCAGGGCGGCTACGACGGCCAGATCCATCGCATTACGAAGTGCTCCGAAAGAAGAATCGTGGTCGGCCAATTCGTTGAATCGCTCTGTGAATTTATTGGCCCAGGCAGTGGCAGTTGCTCCCGACTTTGAACTGCTTTGGCGTTCGCCAGCAGAGTTGAAATGATCTTCTTCAGTGAGGCATTGAACGCCCTGGCCGCGAAGTTCCCAGGCAAGACCGGCTGCATCTCGAGCCAGCGGTTCGTACTTGGGAGCGAGCCACCAGCGAGGAGTCGCACTGGTACTACCTCGGCTTGAGGCAAGCATTTCCATAAAGCTTGGCATGTCGCCCAACGGAGCCGGCTCAAATCCCATCGCCAAGCGCTTCATGCGGAAGTCGGCTGCGACCATCGTCCGAGCAAAATGGCTCGATTGTGGGACGCCGGTCACCGAAACGACTTGTGGACCGAGGGCATCTTCCATGGCGGCCATGGTTTGGTCGGGATTTCCCATCGAGTGGAATCGACGCATCACACCGCGAAGGCGCTGCATCCCTTCAGGGGTCGGATCGATCGAGCAGGAGATCGCTTCGAGTTGTGGGACATCGCGGGCACGCAAAGCTACGACCAAATCTTCTAAGAGCAACACGGGACGTCCGGTCGTGGCCCCAACAACGTTACCCAGCTGATCGACGCGCCACCCTTCGGCAGGTCCGGCGATGACGACATCATTTTTTTCAGGATAAACAAACACGTACTGCACACGCTGCAGACCAGCTAAATAACGGACTGATTCTGGAAGATCAGTCCCACTGGCTAAGTGTTTTGCAACTTCGGCCTCGAGTTGCTTGAGGGAGACGGCGCGCAGATCGGTAAAGGCCTGCAAGTCCTCGGGCACGGCAGCAAGGGCTGATTCTCGCAGACCGGCCAATACAGCTTTGTCTTCGATCGTGGGGGCCTCGACTACGCCATCTGCATTGACTGCAATTCCACCGACTGCTTGTTGAACGATCTGAGCTGATAGATCGACCGTGGCCAGACACCAGGCGAGACCTAAGCTCAGAAAAAAGAAAGGACAACGATAGCGTGAATAAACTTGGTTCATCTCTGCTGCTTCTCCTCAAGACCAAATCGGTGATGATTCGGTGGAACGATGCGACGCAATCTCGTCGAGTTAGGACAAGACATGGGACATTCGATACCTCGTGCCCACACTCTTTAGACTAGTCGGTAAAGTGCAGAGATTCAATATTTTTCGCCCTATTTCTCTGGCCTGACAAGCCAGAATCCCGTTTGGCTTCGCTGGAAGGGAGTCCCAGGAGATAAATTGAGAGCAGAAGGCACGATTCTGCGGGTTTTGACGACAATTGCTGAAGTGCTCTGTGGAATAGATTTTTGCGGTTTGTGCCAGCGGACCCCGCCTTTTGGGATGCAAACCGGGAAGCGAGGCAGGTCCAAGAAGTGAAGCAATCGGTTACAATGAATACTTTAGATCAACAACTTGCCTCAATTCTACCTGCATGAATGCTTATCTTATCATCCGCGAAGGCTCTAAATGGGCGGATGTCGTGCGCCTTGTGCCCGGAGAATCGGCCTCCGTCGGCCGAGCACCTACCAACACAGTCGCTGTGAAAGACGAGCGGTGTAGCAGGAATCATGCTGAAGTTTTCTTCACCCAGGGAAAATGGATGCTCCGTGACCTGGAGAGCCGTAATGGCACCCTGGTAAGTGGCATCAAACTTTCTAGAGATCACGAGCTTCAGCCGGGGGACATTATACAGATTGGCAACTCCCAGTTGGCATTCGTACATGATCTGACCCAGGCTTTTCCGGAGTCGGGGAGTTTTCTAAAATCGTCGAAGTCGATGGGTGACCCTGACGCCCTCACTGGCGAGATGTTTGAGGACGCCGAGAGCGTTTTCGAATCTTTCGAGCCGACCATGATCACCCATCGCAAAGATCAGAGCCGTTTTCTCGACGAGTCGGATCTGGACGAGAGTGATGAACTTTTCCCCAAGGTGGGGCGTGCTGCGGCAAAGCTTTGCCGACTGGCATTTGAATTGGCTAAGTCAACAGACGTGGTCTCACTCGCGAACGCGACACTCGCCGGACTGTTTGAGGGAACCAACGTAGATGCTGGTGCGATCTTGCTCCGCTCGCATGATAGTTCAGGCAAACGTCAATCCGAAGAACTGGATGTAGTGGCCTCACGTAGCGACAGCGAACATTCCTATCACCGTGTATCGTCTTTTCTTACTTCAACAGTTCTGCGCGACGGCCAAGCGGTGATGGCACGCAATGTGATGGATGACAGTGATCTAGGTAATCGTGACAGCAAAGGTGAAATTCTGGCGACAAGTGTTATTTGCGCACCAATCCGCATGGAGGGAAGCATTTTCGGGCTGATTCATCTCTACACAACCGGAACCGAACATACGACAGATCCCGAGGATCTAGAATTCACGTTGGCGGTGGCAGATACGGTTGGCGTGGCTCTGGAAAACATGAACAAGCGACAGGAGTTGGCTGAGAATCTCAACCAGATGCGCAGCGAGAACGTACAGCTTCGCGAGCAGTTGGGAGTGCAGAGTGAGATTGTTGGTTCCAGCGAAGTGATGATGGCTGTATCGCAGCAGATTGCGCGGGCTGCTCCCAGTCGGGCTACGGTTTTGATTCGCGGCGAGAGCGGTGTCGGCAAGGAGTTGGTTGCCCGCGCTGTTCATTATTCCAGCCCACGAGCAAAAAAGCCGTTTGTGTGTCTCAACTGCGCTGCTTTGAGCGAGTCTCTGCTCGAAAGCGAACTATTCGGCCATGAAAAGGGTTCTTTTACGGGGGCTACGGAGCGAAAGATAGGTAAGTTTGAACAGGCCGACAAGGGAACCTTGATGCTTGACGAGATTGGCGAGATGGGCCAGTCACTTCAAGCAAAGTTTCTGCGTGTGCTCGAAGGACATCCTTATGAGAGGGTGGGTGGTACGCAACAGATCAAGGTCGACGTGCGAGTGATCGCTGCCACCAATCGCGATTTGGAGAAAGACGTTGCGGAAGGAAAATTCCGTCGCGACTTGTATTTCCGTTTGCACGTGCTGGAAATCATTGTTCCTGGACTGAGGAAACGTCCGGGCGACATTCCTGAACTGGCCGAGTTTTTCCTGCGCAAGTTCAGCGAAGAAACTGGTCGCAAACTCAAGGGATACACACCTCGAGCGATGGAGGAGCTACTCCGATACCGTTGGCCAGGGAATGTCCGTGAGCTTAAGAATGTTATTGAAAGGGCAGTCGTACTGGCCCGGGGTGACTACGTCGATCACACCGATCTGGTGCTCACCGCATTGAAAACGGCCGGCGACACTGAGGTTGGTGTGGAATTGGCCAATCCGCAGGACTATGAGCCGATGTCCCTGGCCGACGTGGAACGAATTCATATTCTACAGACTCTCAATTCAACCGGCTGGAACAAGAGCAAGTCGGCTGGGATCTTAGGGGTCGAACGATCCACGTTGGACCGAAAGATCCGGCGGTATGGGCTCGTCGAAGAAAAGTCGCGTGCAAGGTAAGCACTCTTCATGAAATGGTGCCGTGAATAAGATATTCGATGCCATCGTCTGTGGTTCCTGTGTTGTGGATGTGCTTGTACGTCCAGTGCCCTTGGAGACTCCAATTGGCGGCGGGCAGTTGGTGCGTACCGAGCCACTCCTTCTCACCACGGGTGGAATTGTCTCCAATGCCGGGACAACACTCGCCAGAATGGGTATGCGGACAGCAGCCTTGACTTATGTCGGCAACGACGAGTGGGCCGAGGTCATTCGCACTCGCTATGCGTCGGAAGGTATTGATACATCACAACTTCTCACCCACCCATCGGAGCCCACAAGCACAACGGCCGTGCTGATCGATCCCCAAGGAGAACGCAGCTTCTTGCACGCCGTTGGCGCACCAAAGCAACTCAAAAAGAGTGTCTTCCTCTCAAAGCTTGATTTCTTCGCCCGTAGTCGAGCGATGCTGCTGGGGTACTATTCGCTTTTGCCGAACCTTCAGGAAGACTTGCCAGAGGTGCTGAAAGCTATTCAGGGGGTTGGATGCATCACGGCTCTTGATGCGGCAGGAGATGGTGGCACAATGGAACCACTTTCAGCCTGCTTGCCTTTTCTCGATGTGTATATTCCCAGTCTTAAGGAGGCCAAGCATCAGACTCGCCAAAGCGATCCACAGAAAATCCTGCAGACATACCGCTCCGCTGGAGCGAAGGGGCTTCTAGGCGTGAAGCTCGGGGAACAGGGCGCCCTGCTGAGTCCACGTGCTGATGAATTCACAGAAGTTTCACCGATTACTCCGCCTGGACCTGTAGTCGATACCACGGGAGCGGGCGACAGCTTCCTGGGAGGATTGCTGACAGGGATCTTGCGAGGCATGAGTGTTGCAGATGCCGGACGGCTCGCTGCAGCATCCGGGGCGTGTTGTGTGACGGGTTTAGGGGCAACCAGCGCGATTCGAGATTTTGAAGCAACAGCGAAACTGGCGGGCGTTGGATGAGGTATACGTTCTTAGACTGCGAATCTTAGATTCGTAGGAATCGCTATCAAAAATCATTCGCCGCGACATACGCATCGATCACCGCCTGCTCGCCAGCGGCACCCTCTTGCGAGTTGCCGTGTTCCATACCACAGACTCCCTCAAATCCTTTTTTGTAGATGTGGTGGAAAACGTTGCGGTAATTAATCTCCCCGGTGCCAGGTTCTTTGCGCCCGGGGTTGTCTCCAATTTGGAAATAGGCGATCTCGTCCCAGGCCCTGTCGATGTTGTGGATCAGATTCCCTTCGGAGATTTGTTGATGGTAGATGTCAAAGAGGATCTTGCACGAGGGGCTGTTGACCGCTTTGCAGATTAAGTAGGCCTGAGGCGTGTGTTGTAGGAACTGCCCTGCATGGTTGGCCCACCAGTTCAAGGGTTCTAGTACCATCACTAGGTTGTGTAGTTCAAGTATTCCTGCAGCTTGCCGTAAACACTCTATCACGTTGGCTGTTTGAAAATCCAGTTGCAATTTGTTGTCAACGTGTCCAGGCACAACCGTCATCCACTTTGCATTGACGCGCTTCGCGACGTCGACAGACTCGCGAATACTTTTGAGAAAACTATCGCGGCTTTCTTGGCTGCCGCTGGAGAGATCTGGTTTCTCCCATGAAACTTTATTGGCAACGAATACTCCCATGGTCATGCCGAGGTCAGCCATGGTCTGGCCTATTTTCTCCTGCACACCGACAGGTCGACTAGGCATGCTGTTGTCTTCCCAGGCAGTAAATCCTTGTTCGGAGGCGAAGCGTAGTTGGTCCAGCAAGTCGGGGCCAGCCAACGACTCGAACATGCCAAAGTGTGGTGCAAATTTCAGGTTGAAATGATGCTTGGGCGAAGCAGGTTGGGCAAATACAGTGGCTGCTCCTGACACTAGGCTCGCACCTACTACCCCCGTGGTTGTCAGAAAATCTCGACGTTGCATAAGGAGGTCTCCTATAGACGTTGCAGACAAGTTGAGCGATTATTGTAGCCAAGAATATCCCGATGCGAACACGTTCGGTTTGAATTTCCTGCCGAAAGTTATGTCGGCGGCTATTCGAAAGTTATTCGCGAGTGTCTAGACTTCGAAACGAATACCTTGAGCGAGGGGCAGATCGGTAGAATAGTTGATCGTGTTGGTAGCACGGCGCATGTAGAGTTTCCAACTATCGCTGCCTGATTCGCGACCGCCGCCAGTTTCTTTTTCTCCACCGAAGGCACCACCTATTTCAGCACCGCTGGTGCCAATGTTTACATTCGCGATGCCGCAATCGGAGCCGGCTGCCGAGCAGAATAGCTCTGCTTCGCGGACATCGTTGGTGAGAATCGCGGAAGCGAGTCCTTGGGGAACACAGTTATGGATGCCAATGGCTTCGTCGAGACTCCTGTACCGCATGAAATACAGAATCGGAGCAAACGTTTCCTGCTGAATGATCGGTGCATCCGAAGCGATCTCGACAAGGGCGGGTCGGACATAGAAGCCACCTTGAGGCACATTCGAGGTCATGCGACCTCCACCATGCACAATGCCACCTTGTGACTTTGCAGCGGCGAGAGCCGACTCCATGGAATCGAAAGCGCGTTCGTCTACCAGAGGGCCGACTAACGTGCCATCAGAAGTAGGGTCACCGATGGGAAGCTTCTCGTAGACGCCTAGCAATTGGTCGCGGAGCTTATCGGCGATCGATTCATGGACAATCGCACGTCGGAGCGAAGTGCACCGCTGCCCGCAAGTTCCAACAGCGGAGAATGTAATCGAGCGGATTGCCAAGTCAAGATCGGCAGAGGGTGCGACGATCATACCGTTGTTGCCCCCCAATTCCAAAAGTGAGCGACCCAAGCGGGCTGCCACATTCTGGGCAACCGCTCGGCCCATCGGGACAGATCCGGTGGCCGAAATGAGCGGTAGTTTGGGCGAAGTCGCAAGTGATTGGCCCACGTCTGCTCCGCCTACGATCAGACTTGAGATGGCCGGGGGCACTTCGGGGTTATCGGCAAGAACTTGCGAAAACAGTGTCTGGCAGGCGATGGCGGTCAGGGGTGTTTTTTCGGAAGGCTTCCAGATTACTGGATCGCCGCATACCCAGGCGATCGCAGCATTCCAGGCCCAAACGGCGACGGGAAAGTTAAAGGCAGAGATTACACCGATAGGTCCCAGCGGATGCCATTGCTCAGTCAGCCGATGGCTTGGGCGTTCGCTAGCAATCGTTTTGCCATAGAGTTGCCGGCTTAGTCCTACAGCGAAGTCGCAGATATCGATCATCTCCTGCACTTCACCGAGAGCTTCCTGAGTTATCTTACCAGCTTCCCAACTCACGAGGGTTGCCAGTGACTGCTTGAACTCACGGAGTTTCTCGCCGTACTGACGGACAAATTCGCCTCGCACAGGCGCTGGGACAGTTCGCCATTTTACGAAGGCAGCGGTTGCTTCCTTCACAACCGCTTCCACTTGGCGAGCATCTGCCATCTTGAATTCGGCGAGAGTCTGGCCATCGATAGGTGAACGAACGTTAAGAGATTCTCCTCGGCCTGGTTGCCAGTTACTGCCGATTGAGATGGCTAGATGATCATTTGGTAGACCCAGTTGTTGGCAAGCTTTTTGAAGGTGTGCGTTCATTCTTAAGTTCCAGTTGGGGACCAGCGACTCGTTGAGTCGCGGCTAGGGCCTTGGATCAGATTGAGCGATTACTCGTCATGTTCCGTGGTGCTGAAGCGAGTAGCGGTGAGAGAGTCGTAATACTGCCCGAAGCGATTCGTGATGAAGCGTTCAAAGTCGACTTGCTCTTGCCGTACGAAGCCACTCGCTGGCAGTTCGCCCTTAGCATGCATGTCAAGGACCGTACAGATGCCCGCGGCGGTAGTGATTTGGATTGCGCTCCAGTTTTCCTCTTGAATTTTTTCATGATAAATCTTGCGAGCATCAGTGATCTGCACCAGTTGTCCGCGGCGCATGCCGGTGACAGTGCAGAAGGTTACCACCACGTCTTGATACGTAATCGGCACCGCATTTTCCAAGATGTCCTTGAGAATCTCGCGGCGTTCGTTGAGGCGGAGTTCGTTGACCAGCAGCAGCATATGCTCTTGATGGCCGATGTATCGGATCGTTTTGTAGTTGAGTTGCCGTACCTTGCCGTCGAGTGTTTCACACAAGGTTCCCAAACCGCCGCTGGTATTGAAGGCCTCATAGCGGACGCCATCGAGTGAAAAATGTTCCAATCCTTCCAAAGGCAAGACGTCGATGCGTTGATTCTCGTGGATCGCTTCACATGGATTGCAGTATTCGTTGATCAAACCATCGGTCGACCAGGTGAGGTTGTACTTCAGCGCCCCTGTGGGAAACTGTGGCAAGGCCCCCACTCGCATCCGGACCGAATCAATCTGGTCGAAGGAATGCGTAAGATGATTAGCAACTATCGAGATGAATCCAGGTGCCAACCCGCATTGCGGCATGAAGATTTGCCGCTGGGCAGCTTGTGAAGCGATATGTCGCACAGCCTGCGTTGTGGAGACGTCCTCGGTCAGGTCGAAATAGCTTGTGCCAGTCTCCAAGGCGACTTGAGCCACTCGTGGATTGAAGGCAAAGCTCAGCGCCGAGATCACAGAATCGCAGTTCTGCATAGAAGCCGTGAGTTGCTTGCTGTCCGAGGCGTCAATCTGCAAGGTTGTGACCTTAACTCGGTCAGCAATCCGCTGGAGTGCAGCCGCGTTTGCGTCGCCGACGGTAACTTCGTAGTCACCTGAGTCGACCAAGAACCGAGCGATCATCCGGCCGATTTTCCCTGCACCCAGCAATAATACGCGATGCTTCATTCTATTCTTCTCTGGAAAGGTAGTGTTAAAATGGTTGATGGGTTGGCTTGACAGTGAGAATAGCAGATGGGTGGATGATAAGGACAGTCGAGTTGCGCTATTACGTGAACTTGCTGCGCACAAGTTTCAATTGTCTCAAAGTCAATCTTTTGGTCCACTGGAAAGCAGGGAAATCCAATAAAGTCTGAATTGTCAAGAGAGGGAGTTATGGCCAACGATACGATCGACGCACTGACCGCTTTTACCTGGGAACGCCAACCATCCGCATCCCGTTTGGTCTCGCAGCTTCTAGAAAAATTCGTGACCGCGAACACGGACATTGCCCGCCTCTCCGAAAGACTCCGCGACGAAACGGGAAATCGAATAGGGGATTGGGTGGATGCGTTCGTGGTTCCCGTCGATTGGTTTAGCGATTTGCCCAACAGTCTCGTTGAAACGGGGTTCATCGATTCGGGGCAAAATACCTGGAAACACCCGGAAGGCATATTCCCGGTGGTTAAGCTCACTGAGAGCGGATCAGCCAGTCTTCATGTGAAAGTGGAAAGTGTTGACGACTTTGCGGCTTGCTATCCGGTCCTTGCTGCGAAACCCCGAGGCAAAGCGGGGAGCGCTCATCGTACTCTGCTTGTTTCAGAGGACAACGATACGCTGCTTGTGGCTGTTGAGCGACACGGGTGGAGCGGTTTTGGTTTTTCCAGTGAAACTGATGCTGACATCGCTGCAGCTCGCGAACATCTTGCCGTATTCTGCGAACGTAAACGCCACTTCGCCGACGCCGAGGCGGGTTACGCTTATACCAAGAAACTGATTGAAGATGCAGTCGCCGAGATTGGCATTGATCGGGCTTGCGCGTTATTTTTTGCAGCTGAGCGACGTTATTGGCAAAGCCGTAACCACGCAGCACAGGTTCAGTTCGACCGCCAGCAGAAGTTGGGGCTTGGCTGGGCAAACCACGACCATCACACTTACCGTTCAAGTCGTGCTTGCTTTCACCACTTGGTAGAGATGCTCGAGTTATTGGGCTTTCATTGCCGCGAAAGATTTTACGCTGGTATCGAAGCGGGCTGGGGAGCGCAGGTTCTAGAGCAATCTGGGGCGGGATTCGTCGTATTCGCCGACGTCGATATGTCGCCCGAGGAAATCACTGGCGATTTTGCCCACCTCGGCTTGCCCTTGCGGCCTGAGTTGGGCACGGTTGGACTCTGGTGCCAACTCCACGGCGAGGCGTTTCTCTCAGCGGGGATGCATCATCTCGAATGTCAGTTCGATTTCGATCGGGCACGTCAGCAGCTTGCCGACGCTGGAGTCAATACAATGGCTCCTTTTACCGATTTCCCTCATTTGCGTCAGGCCTTCACTACGGGAGAAATTTGGAAAGTCGACTCAGTGCGGATCGACGTCGCCCTTTCTGCTGGCCAGATTTCTCCCCAGGATGCTGAACAATTCCGCCGCGAGGGGGCCATTGGTTCCCACTTAGAGATTCTGGAACGCAATGACGGCTACAAAGGTTTCAATCAAACCGGCGTCAGCGACATCATTGCACGTACTGATCCACGCAAGTGGTAGGGAGTAGTTTCTCAATCAATTTTGAGTTCGAAGATAGCTTCGATTTCCACCGCCATCCCCGCGGGGAGGGAGGCCGCTCCAACGGCACTTCGGGCAGCGATGCCAGCCTCCTCGCCAAAAACATCTCTCATCAATTCACTAAACCCGTTGAGCACTGCAGGTTGATCGACAAAATCTGGTGTGCAGCGCACCAGCCCAAAAGTCTTAACCAGTCGCTTGATGCGGTCGAGGCTGCCACAGTGGGCTTGCAGCGAAGCCAAGACAGCCAAGCCAGTTAGTCGAGCGGCCAGTTGTGCGGCGGCGAGATCCAAATCTTGCCCGACGATACCACAGGTCAGTTTGCCATCCGGTTTCAGGGGGCCATGTCCTGACAGATAGAGGAGATTGTCGACTTCGACAATGGGTCGATAGAGTCCCATAGCTTTGGGGGCTGGGGGTAATTCGACTTTCAAGGCTTCCAAGCGGGCGTCTGCACTCACGGTATTGCTTCTCTCAATTAAGGTTTGTCATAGACTTGACTGGGGTCGAAAACACGTTCGCCCTCCAGGACGAATTCGGAGCCGTTCCATTTGCGGAAAAAACAGCTGGGGTAACCTTCGTGGCAGGCAGCCCCACCGATCTGTTCGACTTTCAACAAGATTGTATCCGCGTCACAGTCCAAGTAGATCGCTTTTACGATTTGGAAATTCCCGCTTTCTTCACCTTTGTGCCAAAGCCTTTTCCTGCTACGGCTGTAGTAGACCGCTTGGCCGGTGGCAAGCGTTTGGTCCCACGCTTCTTGATTCATATAGCCAAGCATGAGTAGCTGTCCACTTTCTGCATCCTGAGCAATGGCGGGTAAAAGGCCATTGCCCTGGGCGAAATCGGGAACTGTTCGTGTTTCTTTAGGCATGGCAATGGAGAGATAGCATCGATCCTGTTGATTATCTGAGCCCGCATCGGGGCCAATCGTTAGCTTACTCTTTGCAGTTGGCGTTGAATACAGGTCCGTCTAGTCTCGTGGGTTAATCGCTAAGATCGTCAGCGTGGGTAAGATTGAATCAATCGGTGGGTATTGCCAAATCCTCCAGGTCAGTGGGAAAGTGAGTCGATGCTTCCGATAGTGAATCTCAATATTGAGCAGCGTTCGATTTCGTCGGGCACTGTCCTTTGATTGACCCTCAGACAGGAGTCAGCATGTTGAAAGAGCAACTCACGGTCGTCTTGCCGATGCATAATTGCGAGCGGGTGATTCGTTCGTCAGTGCACAAGATACTTGAATTTTCGGTTCATGCTAAACTGAGTCTTGATCTAGTGATCGTCGATGATGGCTCGACCGACGACACCTTTGAGACAGCGTGCGAGCTCGCTTGCAGATTTCCTCAGGTCAAGGTACTCAGGCAACCCTTCCGTAGTGGTCTAGCAGCCGTGTTGGATTTGGTCCGCAATCGGCTCTCCCTCGAAATGGTCGTCCTGCATGATGGGGTTTCGCCAATAAGCTCATTGGAACTTAGGAACTTATTGCTAGACGAGCAAGGAAATCCCCGACTCGTGAACGCGAGTGAAGCACAGACCCAGTCAGGCCTCGACTCACACGGATCCAGGCGATTCAGCGCTGTGCGAGCCTTGCAGAACACCATGGAGCGTGCCCATCGGCAGGTCGTTGGATTTAGTTGGCTTCATTTGGAAAAACCCCTAGTGCCTCGTCGTCGGCACCAAACCACAGACCAAGTTCGGCCGACTCCATGCGCCGGAGCGACTGGCTTGCCGCTTGCTGATTGTCTTGCAGGCATTCCTTCGGGATTTTCTTCACTACCAATGCTTCCTTGACGTGATGGGTGTTGGCTCAAGTATTTGTTCAAGCTTGCATTCGACAAACTCAAAGAAGCGCCTGATTGATTTTTCGCCTAGATGTCCATGAAAGCTATCGAAGCATCCAGCCCAAATAGAGGCTGTTCATGGTACTTTCTTGATTGCTGCCATGGTTTGAGTTCAATGCATTCGTAGACTCTTGACCTTGCAACGCGACCAGGATACGATGCAATCTGTCAGTGGAAAATCGCTTCGTGGCACCTGACGTATAACTTGGAGATACAGAAGCGGCTTTTCAATATAGGCATTCACCGCGGGCAAAACCTCTCTCGGCTGGTTGGTTGGTGAGTTTCCTACATTTCGCAACTTAAAAGCAATGACGGCTATTTGTTGCGCCTTTTTCTACATTGAAGATGTAACCAGCTATTTTCCGGAACAAAAATAGTGCTAGAGGCTCTATGCTCGGCAGGTTTCTCTGCCGTCGATAGGCAGTATGCCCCTAGCACGATAATTCATGGAGACTTGGTTTCTAGTCTCGTGGAGGAGTGCGCCCAAAATGAGTACCGTCGAATACAATTACGATAACAACGGTTTCGAAGTCCCAGTCCCTCGAACGAATCCTAAAGCTGATCATTCTGCTCAGCCTGCTCAAGCACCGATCACTTATCATCGCATCCAGGAAGTCTGCGCTCAGCAAGGTGCGACGACTCGGGCCCTTTCACGCAAAATGGACATTGGCGTCAACGAGATTCGCGAGCAGGAGAACCCCCACACCGATCTAAGGATATCAGATTTGCTGCGGTGGCAAAAAGTCTTGGAGGTCCCGTTGGTCGACCTGTTGGTAGACAATGAAGGACCTCTTTCTGAACCTGTCACGCGGCGGGCAAATATGCTTCGTGTGATGAAGACGGCGAAAGCTATTCAAGAATCGACGCACGATCGTTCGGTCAAACGACTCGCCGACATGTTGGTGAGCCAGATCGCGGAGATTATGCCCGAATTGTCAGACGTTTCTGCCTGGCACACCGTGGGTCAACTTCGCACACAAAACGACTTAGGACGGATCGTTGAACGATCCATTCCGGACTCGTTTTTTACAGAACCCAATCGCGGCTATTAAGAAGGTGAGCCGAAGGCGAAATCCTCCGGTATTGCCGTTCCTTTACTTCAAGAGAGCTTGTACTTGATCAAACAACTCAGGTGAACTAGCCACGCAATAGTCCCCCTGGGCAAGTTGATATTCATTTCCAGCAAAAGAACCAACAACCCCGCCTGCCTCGGCCACCAACAGTACGCCGGCTGCAGAGTCCCAACTATGGATCGCCGCTGCCCAGTGGGCGTCTAACCAACCGCAAGCCACATAGGAAAGGTTGAGCGCAGCAGACCCGGTCCGACGCACCGCTTGACAGGCAGGACTGATGCGCAAGAAAGCTTGAATGTCCGGTGAGTCAGGGTGTATTTCCGGCGGAAAACTCACCGCCACCAAGGCCCGGCTCAAATCGGTTTCACGGCTGATCCGGATCGGTTCTCCATTGAGCCAACTTCCTTGTCCCAATGCTGCCTTGAAGCAGTTGTTGGCAATTGGATCAAAAACTACGCCAGCAACTACCCGGCCGGCTTCCGCCACGGCCACCGAAACACAGTAACAGGGAAATCCATGGACGTAGTTGGTCGTGCCGTCCAGAGGGTCGACCACCCAGCAGTAGGGCTCTTCGAGCTGAGTTGGATCAGGGCTTTCTTCCCCCAGGAAACCATGCTCAGGAAATGCCGAGCTTATTACCTCGTGAATCGCCTTCTGTGAGGCTAGGTCGGAATCAGTGACCAGGTCGTGAGCTGATTTTTCACGTGTCGTGAATCGCGAACGCCAGCGGATGAGTTCTTCCGCGCCCCGGCGAGCTGCAAGTTCACAGGTTACAAGCAATTCTGTTGATTCTGGCATGAATAATGCTCTTCCTGATAGTTTAGCCAATTTGCATCAACGTAAAACCTTATCGAATAGGTAATAAGGGCTGAACGTAGCAAAATTGAACAGCGGTTCAAGCAAAAATCTAGAAGATTCTCCCCAGAAAGCTGGACACAGAGTTCTGAATTGGTATGATTATGGATGAACAAGTGAACTGGGGACAAGTGTTTCTTCAGTCAACCCAACCGCGAAAGTGTGGAAGGTGTTTGCCTAATATCTATTATCCCCCCCCAAGAAAACATTTGGCCTCTTCTCTGTTCCGGCCCCGTCGCAGCACCTCGGTGTTCGGCGGGGTTTTTTTTATCCTCAGAATCCAAGCTGGGATTACGATAGCAACAATTTGCAGTGCATTCATGTTTCTCAATGAATTTGGAGCATAACAATTCTACTGAGGTAATGTGGCAGCTTCGTGGTCACGATGCGCTACTCAAGACAGGCTCTTTTAGTGCGCATCTGAATCTTCAACGCCCTGTCTTAGGTCTTCGCACGATCTCTGCAGAATCCGTTTCTCTTACTGGGAGTGTGTTAGGAATTGGACTTGCGCAAGGTTTTTCCGAGCAAGGCCTGTCAATCAACGAGGGGTTTGACTGCTTTGTCCGTGGCAGAGACCTAGTGGCGAGATATCCAGAGACCCACTCGCAGCCATTTTCACTGGATGTATATTGGCGAGTTGAAATAACTGATTCGAGACTAGTGATAATCGATGCAATTGTCTCGCTGCAAACATCTCTTCTGGAAAGTTATCCCAAGGTGCAAACGATCACTTCGATTCATGCCAAAGAAGCCTGGTTCGTTCCTGATTCTCATAAGAAAGCAAGACTGATCTCCTCTGGACAAGAACTTACATGTGATGAATTCGCAGGGGTATTGCTGCGTGGTGCAAAGGGAAGTTGGAGCTATTTGGAGATGACACATCCAGAGGACTTGGGCACTTGGCAAGCCGTTGATGATCAGTCCGACAGTTGGACATTGCAGCGAACTCTTGGTGGCGAATTCCAAGAGAAAGGGGTCATTCGCCGCTTGCGAGTCCGCGGCCTCTTTATCCCGCGCGAGGGAGATATCGAAACCGCACCCCGCCTGCTCAAAGATTTCGCAAGTTCACTACCTCCACTGACAGCTTAAGGCCAAGGGTTTCTTTGGGAGGAACGGGTCGGCCCCGCTCAAGTAAGCTATGGAAGCTGGCGAAGTGAGGTGGTGCAAGGAAGAGTTTACTATTCCTGCCACGAGTGTGGTGTAGCGAAGCGAACTTGATCCGCCTCGCTTGCTAGACATAAACTTTGCTGAGGTTGCAAATGTACATTCAGAGTGAAACCGATTCACACTTAGTGCTAGTCGGCATTCCGGGTCGGCGGATCTGGATGATCGTGTTGTGCGGTTGCGGGGCACTCATTACTACCGGTGCAGTCGCTTTGATCTGGATGACCTACCAAGCGAGCGGCGGATGGAGATGGTCGTTTCTACCTCTATCGATAGGAGTGCTCATTGGCCAAGGGTTATTCTGGATAGGGGCTATCACTCTCGGAGTTGGGCGATTGACGCTGGTGCTCGACTCTTCGACAGGGACAGGCGATTATCAAGTAAGATCGCCCGTGATTGAAGTAGGAAAGCCATGTAGCTTCAAACTCGAACATGTTGATAGTGTGATCGTTGAAGCTACCAACGAGTGGCGGCCCGGTCATGATGACCGACCTGAAACTACTGCCACTGTCCAGAGAGCGATTTTGCGTATTAAGAGTCCGCGAAGATCGATTACGCTTGATGAAACCGAGAACAATCGCAATGAGCGCGTGGAATCCTTAGCCAAATCTGTCGCAGCATTCCTAGGCAAGCAGGTACAGTACATGGTTGGAAGCTAGCCAGTCGAGGTGTAACCCGTCGCAACGAGTAGGCCCCTACGCTATTTAGCCCGACGAAGTAAATGGTTTTTTTGATTAGATAATTCCCACAAAATGCTACGGTCGAAAGAACCCGTCGATTATCTTCAGCGGTCAATCATGCGCTTCCACTCCTTCGCTGTTTAGGAGTAGCGGTACGACTCTGCTTTCCCAAGCACCATCATTTATGGAATTGAATGCCCCGTGAGGATGATCGCCGATCCGTGAAGGGAAATATCGGCCAGCATTGACATCATTTTTCTATGAGTGCATCCTCTCCACCGCACAGATGCTGTAAAAGCTGATTTTTTGGGCAATAGGATTTCAAAGAGCTGCCAAGAAGTGGCATAGATCCCGAAGAAAAAATAAAAAGTAGTCCGGGAGGGACTCGAACCCCCGACCAAGGGATTATGAGTCCCCTGCTCTAACCGACTGAGCTACCGGACCGAGCGAACCTCCGAGTATTGCCGATCGCATGTAATCTGGCAACATGCCCCTGAATTAGCTGATCGGATCTGTCTCATTCACTGGCGAATCCTGAGAGCCCTCTTTCAAAATCTCCTGTCTGAAGCGGTAGCACTCCCTTCGGGTGCGGACCTATAATCAAGGCAGACACCCTTATGAAGGGTGAGTAAATGCGATTCATCCCCTAAGGATTTCCAATATGCCAGTGGCCATGGAATTAGCGCGGATCGTGATCAGTGAGGTCACCAGCGAGCAAGTCATTTGGTTGCGCGAAATCGATGGCCAGCGGATGTTTCCCATCCTGATTGGCATATTTGAAGCCACGAGTATCGACCGTCGGGTGAAGGGGTTTGAAGCCCCGCGGCCGTTGACGCACGATCTATTAGTTAACGCAGTGGAAACACTCGGTGGCGAGTTTCAGGACGTTGTGATCAATGAACTCAAAGAACACACCTACTATGCCCAGCTTAGAGTGCGTCATGAGGGAGAACTAATTGAAATCGATTCCCGCCCCAGCGATGCAATTGCTGTAGCTGTCAGTTGCAATCCTGCTCTCCCGATCTATGTCGCTGAAGACGTGCTGCACGACGTGATCGACGAAAACAACCTTTAAACAGTTGCGGATTGAAGCATGTGGAATGAGAATTGATTCATTCCGCTTTCATTCATCCGATGACGTCGGCAAATGCGGCTTGTAGGGCTTGCAGGCCTGCAGGGCCTTTGTCTGCGTCGACGACCACATTCACACGCATCTCACTGGAGCTGACTATTTCGACGTTGATGTCTGCACGGGACAATGCTTGAAACATTCGTACGCCGACCCCTGTGTGAGTGCGGATGCCTATGCCGAACACGGAGAGGATCGCGATTTTTGGATCGCTCGTGACGGGACCACATTCCATTTGTGCAGCGACTGATCGAACAATCTCGGTAGCGGTTGACACCGCTTCCATTGGCACTGTAAAGCTGACGTTTGCTAAACCGTCACGACCGGTCCCTTGCACGATCATGTCGACCATGATCTCTTCAGCAGCGACTGCCTCGAAGATCTCGGCGGCGATGCCTGGCTTGTCGGGGACCTGGGAGACGGTAACGCGACCTTGAGTTTCGTCGAGTTGGATATCATCGATCGTAAGATCTTCCATGCGTTGTAGGCGGTCAACGACATCAACAGGACTTGGTTGAAGAGTGACTGTTGATTTGTTGCCAAAAGCTGCGCGGTCTCCTGGCTGTTTCTCAAGTTCAAATTCGCCATGGACTGCCCGCAGTGCTTTCATGGCTTGATCGCGGGGCACGAGGGCAGAAATCTTTATCTGGCTGGTCGTGATGGCCAGGATGTTGATTGCTTCATCGGCCAACGCGCGAAACATGCGGTCGGCGACGCCCGTCTGAGTGGCCATTCCCAGCCCGACGATCGACACTTTGGAGACGTTTGCTTCGTGGGTAACTTCGACTCCTCCCAGATCTTTGGCAACTATGTTGACCGCCTTCAAAGTCGTGGGTAGGTCGGATTCCAGTACAGTAAATGAAATCTCGGCTTTGCCCCCTTCGCCTACGTTCTGCACGATCATGTCGACCGCCACATTCACGCTACCAAGTTTTGAAAACAGGGTGTCCATCGTGCCGGGTTGGTCGGGGACATCAGCCAGGGAAATCCACGCTTCATTCTTGGTCAATGCAACGCCGCTCACAGGGCGATCTTGGCTCTCGGAATGCAGGCCTATGACGGTGCCGGGTTCGTCGCTGAAGCTGGCACTATTGCAGACATGAATCGGCACGCCGAACTTCTTGCCGAATTCAATCGAGCGGCTATGCATTACGCCCGCGCCCATGCTAGCTAACTCCAGAATTTCGTCATGGCTGACACGGTCCATTTTGCGGGCTTCGGCGACGATCCGCGGATCGGTGGTGAAGACGCCATCGACGTCGGTGTAGATCTCGCAGGCATCGGCCTGCAGCACCGCAGCTAGTGCAACGGCGGTCGTATCACTTCCGCCGCGACCGAGTGTAGTGATATTGAAATCGTCATCAATTCCCTGGAAGCCAGCAGCAATGACGATATGCCCGTCGTCGAGATGTTTACGCATCCTTTCAGTTGAAATGGACTGGATGCGGGCTTTGGTGTGAGAATTATCAGTCTTGATACCTATTTGCCCTCCGGTGAGGCTCACTGCTTTGCTTCCCAGTTCGGTAATGGCCATCGCCATGAGTGCAACGCTCACCTGCTCACCCGTAGAGAGTAACATATCCATTTCCCGCGCGGGTGGATTGCTGGTGATCTGGCCGGCCAGGTCCACCAAGACGTCGGTGTTTTTGCCCATGGCACTGACCACCATGACCACTTGATGGCCTTGCTGTTGAGTTCGAATTGCCTTGCGAGCAGCGGCTAGTATTTTGTCGGCGTCGGCCACACTAGTGCCGCCAAATTTTTGAACGATGATACCCATAATTAAATGCAGAATGCAGAGTGCGGAATTCGGAAATGGAACTTTGCGCTATTTGCTTTTTCCTGTGAACCAGCCCATGGTGCGCCAGCCTTCGTCGAATGCCAGTTGTGAATTGGCGGCGTTGGTGTCGCCGTAGCTGATGAACTGGTCAGGTTCGATGCCGGTCCCCGCTATGGCCACAGGGACATGCCCGTGGGTGTGCGTTTTCGTGCTGAGGTACGTAGGGTGATCAGGCGAGATCATGATTCGCCAATCCCCGCTGGACTTCAATGCCTCAAGCACTGGGCCGACAACGTGCGTATCAATTTCTTCGATTGCGGCGACTTTCTTGCCGCAGTCTCCTTCATGAGACGCCTCGTCGGGTGCTTCGACGTGGACACAAATGAGGTCGACCTCTTTAAGGGCGTCAACGGCGTAACGTCCCTTTGCGGAGTAGTCGGTGTCGGTATAGCCAGTTGCTCCTGGGACTTCTATTCGCTGCCAACCGACAAGCGTAGCGAGGCCACGCAGCAGATCAACCGCCGTGATCATTGCCCCTTGCGGACCATAGACTTGTGCGAATGGTGCGAGTTTGGGTGCCTTGCCGATGCCCCACAGCCAAATGTTTGTGGCGGGAGGTTTTCCGGCAGCGATTCGCTTCTTGTTTACAGGATGATTGGCGAACATATCAATAGTGGCTGCCATGAGGTCGTTGAGGACATCGCTTCCAGGTCCTCGTGGAAAATTGTCAAGGACAGATTTATCGGTGAGATCATGCGGTGGAGTAGCGCGCATCTCCATGGTGAACGGAGCGGGACGCTGATTACCTCGCCAGATGAGCAGATTGCGATAACTAACCCCGGGGACAAACTCGAGTCCGTCGCCGCCAAGCATTTCTTGTGCGGAAGCCAACAATTCGGTTGCTTCTTCAGTGGAGATGTGCCCTGCCGTGAAACTTTTCATGATCTGGTCTTCAATGGTGACCAGATTACAGCGGATAGCCCAATCTTCGGGTGAGAGTTCAATCCCCTGTGCGGCGGCTTCGATGGGTGCCCGACCAGTGAAATTGATCAGGGGGTCGTAACCCAACAGGCTCATGTTGCCTACTTCAGAACCGGCGGGAAGTACCGCCGGCGTGTGACATGCGCGTGCCACGACGCCAGCGGCAGCGATGGCATCCATTTCAGGGGTGCGAGCTGCTTCGAGGGGAGTCTTTCCTTCCAGTGTGGACTGAGGCTCGTCAGCGGCACCGTCGGGGATGATGATGGCGTATTTCATAAGTTTTGAATTAACTTGTCGTACAGTGACCGATCCATAGAAAAAGCGAACAGTCCTTGGTTGGAGTCAGCCTCGCACCCACATACGGACCAGGTCACCTTGGACGCTTTTAAAGGCAGCGATTTCTTCGCAAGCTTTCGCGGCAGCACCTTCAGTGGTCTCGTGGGTCATTATTACTAGGGGCAATACTTGGCTCCCTTCTTCGGCTTCGTGCTGCAGGACCGAGGCTATTGATACTTGCTGACGACCCAATGCGGTAGCGATCTGGGCAAGCACGCCGGGGTGGTCCACCACATTTGCTCGCAGGTAAAACCGGCCTTTGGCCTGGGCATAGTCGTTGGCAGTAACTCGGGCCTGGCGGTTAGACCAGAGTTCGAGTGTCTTGAAAGTAATCTTTGTGCGGCCTACGGCAGTGTCGATCAAGTCGGCTACTACGGCCGAAGCAGTCGGCATCTGTCCGGCCCCAGCACCATAGAAGAGCAGGGGTCCGACGGCGTCGCCGACTACTCTGATGGCGTTGAATGGACCTCCCACTTCGGCGAGAGGTGTGCCCGCCTTTACAAGAGTCGGTGAGACGTGGAGTTCCAAACCATCGCCCACCAACTGGGCCACGGCCAAGAGTTTGATTTTGTAACCCATTTCTTGGGCGTAACGCACATCGGCCACGTCGAGCTTGTCGATCCCGGTGCGAGGAATATCCTGCCAATCAACGCGAGCTCCGAAGGCCAGATGCGCGAGAATTGCCAGCTTTTGAGCTGCGTCTGCTCCATCGACATCCATGGTTGGGTCGGCTTCGGCATAACCAAGTCGCTGGGCCTCGGCAAGCACGTCGGCGTATGCGGCACCATCTTCGTGCATCTTGGAAAGTATAAAATTGCTCGTGCCGTTGAGGATGCCGAAGAGCGACTCGATCTGGTTGGCAGATAAACACTGGCCGATATTGGCGATGATCGGAATCCCACCGGCGACGGAGGCTTCGAAAGCGATGGAACGACCAAGCTCACGGGCACGGTCGAATAGTTCTGGTCCATGTTGAGCGAGCAAGGCTTTATTGGCGGTGACCACGTCTTTGCCGCTCTCGAGTAGCTTGAGCATGATTGTGCGGGCCGGTTCGAGTCCCCCAATGAGTTGGGCCACAACTTCAATTTCAGGGTGGTTAAGCACCTCCTCGATATCATCGGTGAGCACACTGGCAGGTAAATCGCAGTCTCTAGCCTTAGCCAAGTCACGGACGACGGCTTTTTCCAGCCACAATGTGCGGCCAGCGTGCCGCCCCGTGCGGTCGCCAAAGTCAAGCAATAGCCTAGCAACGCCTGAGCCGACGGTTCCTAGCCCGATAATGCCTACTTTTGTCTTATCCATGTCTTCTTTTGGGGCCTTAGCCGGTTATTTGTCTGCACGTTGTCAGAGCGGCTATCGTAATTGGCCTGGGCCACGAACGTCAACTGGCACGCGGTTTGCGCAAGTGCTTTGCTACTGTAGAATTAGCGATTCTCAACGATTAAGAACCTCAAACAACCAATTTGAATTTCGCGATTTTTATATGCCCCGTTACAACCCGGCCACCGTCGAACCTAAATGGCAAGCCTACTGGGAAGAGCATCAGACTTTTGCGTCTCCTCAGATGCCCACGGGGGAGAAACTCTACGCGCTTGATATGTTTCCCTACCCTAGTGGTGACGGCCTGCACGTCGGCCATCCCGAGGGATATACGGCGACCGACATCGTTTGCCGGGCGGCCCGCATGCAGGGAAAGAGCGTTTTGCACCCAATGGGGTTTGATGCCTTTGGACTCCCTGCCGAAGAACACGCGATTAAAACTGGTGAACACCCTCGGATTCAAACTGAGAAGAATATCGACACATTCCGTCGGCAGTTGAAGATGCTCGGTTTCAGCTACGATTGGTCGCGGGAACTGGCCACGACCGACGTCGAATACTTTCGATGGACTCAGTGGATATTTTTGCAGATCTACGACACATGGTTCGATGAACAGCAGCAAAAAGGGCGGCCTATCTCGGAATTGCCTATTCCTGATGAAGTGGCCGATGCGGGAGCGGATGCGGTGCGGGAATATCGCGATGAGCACCGCTTGGCGTTCCAAAGCTTTGCACCGGTAAATTGGTGCCCGGCGCTGGGGACAGTACTCGCCAATGAAGAGGTGATCGATGGCAAGAGCGAGCGGGGAGGGCATCCTGTCGAGCGCCGTCCCTTGAGGCAATGGATGCTGCGGATTACCGCGTACGCAAGTCGCTTGGAAAGTGATTTAGAATTCGTGGATTGGCCTGAGAGTGTGAAAGCGCTGCAGCGAAATTGGATTGGGCAAAGCATAGGGGCGGAGGTGGATTTCTATTTGGGGTCTGAAGAGGACTGGTCACTAAGGCGACCAGTCCATAAGTTCCCAAGGAAGCCTGGTGACGATGTGCTGCGGATTTATACAACGCGGCCCGACACTCTGTTTGGCGCGACTTATATAGTGATCGCTCCCGAACATCCGTTCGTCGAGCGGCTTACGACCGCCGAAAATGCCGCGGCGGTGAAAAAGTATTGTGGACAGGCTGCCGCTAAGAGCGATCTCCACCGAGCAGAACTCGCCAAGGAAAAGACAGGCGTTTTTACCGGGAGCTTTGCCATAAACCCAGCCAATGGTGAGAGAATTCCGATTTGGATCGCTGACTATGTACTCATTAGTTACGGTACGGGAGCGATCATGGCGGTTCCCGCTCATGATGAGCGCGACTTCGAATTTGCTAAGCAATATGAGATTGCAATCAAATGCGTTGTTAAGCCCGGAGAGAAGGTCTCCCATGGTGAATTGCAAAGGATTCTCGCTGGCGTGCAGGTTTATGCAGCTCACGGAACGGCAATCAATTCTGGCGAATTTGATGGTCTCCCTACCGCCGAGTTCAAAAGGAAAATAACAGAATCCCTTGCCGCTCGCGGCTTAGCGCGCGAAGCCGTTAACTACAAGCTCCGCGACTGGCTTTTTAGTCGTCAGCGATTTTGGGGTGAGCCATTTCCGGTCCTCCATGAGCTTGATGATGCAGGAAATCCAACCGGTCGAGTTCGTGCAGTCGACGAAGCCGATTTGCCGGTTGATCTTCCCCATCTCGAGGACTTCAAACCTCATGGCCGGCCCGAACCCCCTTTGGATAAGGCTCCCGACGAATGGCTTTATCCTGTGATCGACGGGATTCGCTATAAGCGCGAAACTAACACAATGCCCCAATGGGCAGGTAGTTGCTGGTATTACCTGCGGTTTCTAGATACCAACAATTCGAAGGCAGCAATCGATCCTACAATCGAAAAGGCTTGGATGCCCATCGATCTCTACGTGGGAGGAGCTGAACACGCCGTGTTGCATTTGCTCTATGCGCGTTTCTGGCACAAGGTGCTTTACGACCGGGGAGTTGTAAGTACTCCCGAGCCATTTCAGAAGTTGATCAACCAAGGAATGATCCTCGGCGAGAACAACGAAAAAATGTCGAAGAGTCGAGGGAACGTCGTCAATCCAGACTCAGTAGTGAAGGAATATGGCGCCGATTCCTTGCGGTTATATGAGATGTTCATGGGCCCTCTGGAGGCCACCAAGCCGTGGAGCATGGAAGGGGTCAATGGCATGTTTGGGTTTCTCGGTCGGGTTTGGAGGATGATCATCGATGACCGATCGGAGTCGATTGCCTTAAATTTAGCGGTTTGTGACGATGAACCCACTGAAGAGGCACAGAGAGTGTTTCACAAGACGGTGAAAGCCGTAACCGAGGATATTGCCAAATTATCGTTCAATACGGCAATTGCCCGAATGATGGAGTTTACTAACTACTTTACCAAGTTAGATCGACGCCCCCGGGCAGTGCTGGAGCCTTTTGTTCTTCTATTGGCGCCCTTTGCACCACACATTGCTGAAGAGTTATGGCGGGCCTTGGGGCATGAGAAAACACTAGCCTATGAAGCTTGGCCAATTTACGATGATGATGTGCTGGCCGAATCGACAGTGGAGATTCCAGTACAGATTAACGGTAAGCTGAGGGGCAAGATTACCGTGCCCGCCGATGCGGATGCGGAAGAGATGGAGAAAATAGCTAGGAACGATGCTCAAATTGCTCCTTTGTTGGAAGGGAAGCAAGTCACCAAGAAGATTGTAGTCCCAGGTCGGATGGTGAGTTTTGTGGTGAAGGACTAAGTCCCTTTCCGTTACTGAAACGTATTGTTTTTTTTGATAAGGCCCTGCTTCTCA
Source organism: Bythopirellula polymerisocia (assembly GCF_007860015.1). Taxonomy (GTDB): domain Bacteria; phylum Planctomycetota; class Planctomycetia; order Pirellulales; family Lacipirellulaceae; genus Bythopirellula; species Bythopirellula polymerisocia. The sequence continues at coordinate 648,735 of NZ_SJPS01000002.1, read as the reverse complement.
TGCGAAATACGATTGCCGTTGTTCTTGGAGGAGGCCAAGGTTCCCGATTGATGCCGTTGACCAAATATCGGTCCAAACCGGCGGTCCCGCTGGCGGGAAAGTATCGACTCATTGATATTCCCTTGTCAAATTGCCTCAATAGTGGCCTGAATCGCATTTATGTGCTGACCCAGTTTCTTTCAGTGAGCTTGCACCGACACATTCGTGGTACCTATCGATTCGACAATTTTAGTGCTGGGTTTGTCGAAATCCTTGCAGCCCAGCAAACGATGGCTGAAGGGACCGATTGGTATCAAGGCACCGCTGATGCCGTGCGGAAGAATTTGCGTTATATCACGCAGCCAGGTACGAAGTACGTTGTCATTCTCTCTGGCGATCAACTTTATCGCATGGATTTTGCGGAGATGCTCAAGACTCACCGAGAATCAGGGGCTGATATTACGATTGCCGCCAAGCCAGTGCATAGCCACGAGGCTTCCGGGCTAGGTATCATGCGGGCCGACGATTCGGGCCGTGTGATTCGATTTGCAGAGAAACCCAAGAGTGAAGAAGAATTGAACTCAGTCCGTACTTCGCCGGCATGGATCGATGCTCACGGTGTGTCCAGTCTTGGCCGCGATTGCTTGGCAAGCATGGGGATCTATATATTTAATGTGGATGTGTTGACGGCAGCATTGGAAAATACAGACCACCATGATTTTGGCAGGGAAGTGTTTCCCACTTCGATTGGAACCCGCAAAGTTCAGTTGCATCTGTTTGATGGTTACTGGGAAGATATCGGCACAATTCGGTCCTTTTTCGAAGCGAATTTGCAGCTGACTTTGCCGGATGCACCTTTCGAATTGGCGACCTCTTCAGCGGTAATCTATTCACGCCCCCGTTTTTTGCCGCCAACTCGAGTTGATGGCTCAACAATTGAGAGCAGTTTAGTAGCCGATGGTTGCATCATTGAACCTGGTGCGCACATCGTGAACAGTGTCATTGGTCTTCGCTGCAGAATTGGCCGTAATGTGACCATCCGCGATTCGATTATCATGGGAGCAGACTTTTATGAATCGCCAGGTGCAACCAAACATACCGACGAGTGGCCTGCCATTGGGATCGGGGATGGCACACTCATTGAGAAAGCGATTGTCGACAAGAATTGCCGTATCGGCCCGGGTTCCCAAGTCGTGAATCCTGGAGATCGGCCTGACTGCGAAGTGAGTGACGTATGCTCGCTTCGCGATGGAATCCTTGTTGTCGAAAAAGACGCGTGCCTGCGTGCTGGATGGCATGTTTGACGCAAGGAAATCATGCTAATCCATTCATTCCCTACAGGATTACCCGGTTGGCCAGAATTGTGGCGAAGGAACCATGTCCCTCGGACTTTCGTAGAAGAGATCAGATCATACTAATTTGTTGGGCACTTTTGTCCTCTTAAGATAATTCTCCATTAACGTTGTGAGTTACTTTGCATAGGAATATTGCATATGAGCTATTTCAAACATCTCCTCCCAGGCATAGGGTTAGCTTGGATGTTTCTATTTGTGCCTGGATTGATGGCACAAACGCCGAAATCGGAACCCGTATATCTTGAGGAACCTGCCGAAGAACCGCCTCCATCAGTTGTCACGCATCGTAAGGCACAAGGAAAATATGAAGATGGACAGTTTCGGATGGAACGCGAAGAAGCGTTGCTGTCTGACGACACGGTTGTCAGTGACGGTACTTATATCGAATACTATCCAGATGGTCAGAAATTTTGCGAAGGGAAATATGAGAATGGTGTCATCTCGGGTACGTGGGACTACTGGCATCCCAATGGTCAACTTAGTAAGAGTGTCGAGTTCAAAAACGGCAAGCCGGACGGCAAGATTGAAATCTATCGCGCTGACGGCACGTTAGAAGCTGTACAATCATATAAAAATGGTGTGCGTCATGGCGAATGGATTTCTTACTATGAGGATGGCAAGACCCCCAAGGCTAAGGCGGCGATTGTGGATGGCAATTTCGATGGGGAGCGAACCACCTACTATTCTGATGGGACAATAAGGCAGCAAACCAATTTCGTCGCTGGTTTGCTCGATGGCGTTGCAACAGAGTACGATGAAACCGGCAAAAAGATTGGGGAGGCTACTTTCGAAAAAGGCCAGCGGAAATCGACAGAGAGATTCGATCAAGATTCTAAATGATGACCTTGGGCTGGATATGCAGACTCAGGTTTACCAGTTGGAATTTGTTCACAAGTTTATTTATGAAAGAATCTTTCCAGGATTTGAATGAACGAACCGCAAGAAGACCGCGCCAAAAAAACTCCGCAACCGCGCAGGCCGCTGCAGTGGTTTACTCTATCACTGTTGGCAATCGCGTCTGTGTTTCTGATCCTCTCCACCTGGAGAGATGAAACGACGATTTCTTATAGTCAGTTGATTGAAGAAGTCGAAGCGGGCAACGTCGCACAGATCAAGATCTCCAAGAATAATGTGGTAGGAGAATTCCGTGAAGGAGTCGTGCCACAGCCGATCGATCGCCAGACTCCTGCCGACGAAAAGCAGGAGCCAATCAAACAGTTTAAGTGCACCTTGCCAGAGCAGGTAGGGGAGGATTGGCTTGCCGAGCTTCGTTCGAAAAAAGTAGAGGTTACCGCAGAAGATCCGGCCAATTACGACGACGTCTTCTTCCTCATCTCACTTGTGGGAATGGGACTGTTGATCGTGTTTGCCTGGAGCATGATGAGACGCACAAGGGACCAAATGCTCGGCGGAGGCATGTTGGGTGGAGTCACCAAAAGCCCTGCGCGTCGATACGAAGCCAGCGATACCAAGATTTCTTTCTCGGACGTTGCGGGGCTCTCGGGCGTCAAAAAGGACCTCGAAGAGATCGTTTTGTACCTCAAAGATGCTCCCAGGTTTCAACGGCTTGGTGCCCAGGTTCCCAAGGGCGTTCTGCTGATGGGTCCACCTGGCACGGGGAAGACCCTACTCGCGAGAGCCGTCGCAGGCGAAGCGGGTGTCCCTTTCTTCTCGATCAATGGTTCCGAGTTCATTCAAATGTTTGTGGGTGTCGGGGCTGGGCGTGTTCGTGACATGTTTAAGACTGCTCAAGATAATTCACCGGCCATTCTGTTTATCGACGAAATCGACGCTGTTGGCCGACAGCGAGGGGCTGGACTGGGTGGCGGGCACGATGAGCGTGAGCAAACACTCAATCAGATCCTCAGCGAGATGGACGGATTTAGTCCTACTTCGACCGTAATCGTTCTAGCTGCCACGAATCGTCCCGATGTGCTTGATCCAGCTTTACTTCGACCGGGGCGTTTCGATCGCCATATCACCGTCGATCGGCCAACCGTAAAGGGACGTCAAGAACTGTTTGAGTTACACAGTCAGAAAGTTCCGCTCACGGAAGACGTCGATTTCGAAAAGCTAGCTCGTGCGACTTCGGGTCTTACGGGGGCCGACATTCGGAATTTGGTCAACGAAGCCGCCCTATGGGCAATTCGGCACGACAAGGATAAGGTCGGCCCGGAGGATTTTGAATACGCTCGGGACAAGATCCTGATGGGTTCCGCACGCGAGGAAATCCTTACAGCCGACGAAAAGAAACTCGTCGCGTACCACGAAGCTGGACATGCGCTTGTCGCCTGGTTAGTGCCAGATTGTGAGCCTGTCCACAAAGTGACAATTATTCCTCGAGGTCGTTCACTGGGTGTGACACAACTTGTTCCCGAAGAGGATCGTTACAACACTAGCCAAAGTCAGATGATTGCGACATTGACGATGGCACTGGCCGGACGAGCCGCAGAGAAGATTCAATTTGATGAATTCAGTGCCGGTGCTGAGAGCGATCTGAAGCGAGCAACGGATTTGGCTCGACGCATGGTGACACGCTGGGGTATGAGCGAGCGACTAGGCCCAGTGGCCTACAGTAATGGTGAAGAACATCCCTTTCTTGGGCGAGAGATGGCCCATGAGCATCGCACGTTTAGTGAGCGAACGGCTCAAATCATTGACGAAGAAGTTGCCAAAATCCTTCATTCCGCTGCCGACAGCGCGAATCTTCTACTCACAGAGCATGCCAGCAAACTTGAAGCACTTTCTCAAGCACTTCTCGATCGAGAAATGCTTGACACGAAAGAGATAGAGGAAATTCTGGGTCCTTCGGCTCGAGATGCTCGTCGAAACTCGAATCATGCACCGGTATAAAACTGCTTACTATGAGTGGCAGAAACTGGTCCTGAGGCCGATTTTCAGTCCTTTCTCTATCTTTTCAGGTAAACTTCCTCCTCGCTTCTTCACATGCGGAAGCTACAATTGAGGGGTTATACGTCTTTGTTCAGCCAATTGCCTATTGATTCGTCCTGTCATGAGCACCTCGATACCAACTTTTCAACACGAACATTTTATCAACCGCGAATTGAGCTGGCTGGAATTTAACGCACGCGTTCTTGAAGAGGCCCAAGACTCATCGAATTCGCTCATGGAACGCGCTAAGTTCCTGGCAATTTTCAGCTCTAATCTGGACGAATTCTTTATGGTTCGCGTGGCGGGATTGCGTGAACAGGCGTTTGGTGGTGTCGCACCTCAAGATGTTTCCGCAGATGGATTCACTCCTTTGGCTCAACTACAGCGTATCACAGAACGCACGCGCCAATTAGTCGTCGATCAGTATGCATGCCTCAATGATGCTATCCTGCCGGAGCTTGCGCAAAATGATGTACACATCCTAGCCGAGAAGGATCTCGATAAATCGCAGCGCAAGTTGATCAATGAGTTCTTTCGGCAACGAGCGTTCCCCGTACTCACACCGATGGCAATTGACCCCAGTCATCCCAGCCCGCGGTTTCACAATCGAGGGCTTTACTTGGTTGCCCTTTTGCATCGGTCGAAAGGATTTGGGCCGGCAGATTTGTTTGCCGTAGTTCAATTGCCGACAGTGCTTCCCCGCTTCGTGGACCTAGGAGAACCTGGCGAAAACAAATACATCATGCTGGAGGATCTGCTAGCAGCAAAATTGCCGGAACTGTTTGGCGGCTATGAGATATCGCATCACGCGACTTTCCGGATGACTCGCGATATGGACATCGACGTGTTAGAGCAAGAGGCCGATGACATGCTCCGTGCGATCGAATTGCGGCTTCGAGTGCGGCAGCAGTCGGAAGCCGTTCGGCTCGAGGTGCAGGCGGGCATGGGGGAGGATCTCTTGGAGATGCTTGTCAATGAAGAGAGCTTACACGTTCGTGACGAGGTAGATGGTCGCGTTTATTCGGATGTGTATCACGTGCAGGGCATGCTCGATATGACGTGCATGTGGGATCTGATTCGGCTGGTTGAAAAAGACGCCCTCCGAGATCCTCCTTTGATACCTCGTCAGCCGGTTCGACTGCGCCGTGGCGAGGGAATGCTATCTGAGATAGCGCAACATGACATACTGCTGCATCACCCTTTCGACTCCTTCGATCCGGTGGTGCGATTCATCGAGGAAGCCGCTGAGGATCCTGATGTCTTGGCGATTAAGCAAACCCTCTACCGCACCAGTGGTGACAGTCCCATTGTGCGGGCCCTGATCAAAGCCGCCGAGAATGGTAAGCAGGTTACAGCACTCGTTGAATTGAAGGCCAGATTTGACGAAGCGAATAACATCATTTGGGCACGGCAAATGGAACGTGCCGGAGTGCATGTAGTGTACGGGTTTATGGACCTCAAAACTCATAGCAAACTGGCTATGGTAGTACGTCAAGAAGGTAAGAAGGTACGTCGTTACGTCCATCTCAGCACGGGCAACTACAACCCAACCACGGCCAGACTCTATACGGACCTGGGTCTATTCACGTCCGACAAAGAATTCGCCGAAGATGCTTCCGCCTTGTTCAATTTCCTGACAGGCTATTCCCAAGGGCATGAGTGGCAAAAGCTCATCCTTGCTCCCGTAGATTTGCACCGGCTTACGATTGAACTCATCCAAGAGCAGACCGAACGCGCTCGAGCTGGGAAGAAGTGTAGCATCTTCGCAAAACTGAATTCGCTCGTTGATCGAGAGACCATCGAATCACTTTACATTGCCAGCCAGGCGGGTGTGCCTATTGAATTGGTGATCCGAGGGATCTGCTGCTTACGGCCCGGACTGCCAGGGATTTCGGAAACTATCCAGGTCAGGAGCATCGTTGATCGATTTCTGGAGCATAGTCGTATTTTGGTGTTCGGAGAGGGCAGCAAGGCGAAAGTGTTTCTCTCTAGTGCCGACTGGATGCCGCGGAATTTTGATCGCAGAGTTGAAGTTATGTTTCCGGTTGAAGCCCCCGAATTACGAAAACGGATCATTGAAGAAATTATTCCAACCTACCTACGTGATAACACTCGCTCCCGTATTCTCATGGCTGACGGATCCTATGTTCGTCCGGTCGTTTCGCCGGGGAACACGGAGTATCGAGCGCAGTATGAGTTACTCGGATTGCCACCCGTTGCCGCCGAAAATCGAGCCGTCGCTGTAGAGGAGCCCATGAACGGGCAGGCTAAAGAATCAGAAACGAAGGATATGGCGAAAGCCGAATAGCTTCTTTCTTTTAGTTGCAGTTCACTCGGTGTTCGCCTTCTCTAGCAAAACTAGCCAAAAAGGGCGTGCCGCCTTGATCTCATTAGTGGCTGCTTGATCTCCTGCAAATTCTCGCTCAGCAACATCCAGCCAATCGAGAAAGAATTGCACACTACGTCGGCTAACACGGGGTTGATACTCAGACTGCACGTAGTACGGGCCCGTGGTGGCGAATTGGTAGTTTTTCGTGTTGCTCGTCATTGCCCTAACGGCAAACCAACCGCTGGAATTGAATGTTAACAGTGGCAACCGTCCTTGATTTTGTGCGAGATCCCGCAGTCGTATTTGGTGGACGACATGGCCATCTTTCAGGATTTCCAGATACTCGACTGCTGCTTTTTCATAAAAAGTGAGACTCAGCGAGATCTGGAAGTCGTGCGATTCCCCCGCTCCAAGGGAAAACACATGTCCTGGCGGGTGGCCTTCGACGTTAGTCCGTAGCAAGGGACCATTGGTCACCATGACTTGTCCCGCACGGAGCGCGTCAAACCAGGCTTCACGGGAGAATTCTCGTTCGCACCAGGCATAAACCCGGTTGGTGCCCACAGGATTACCGTTGATTCCCGAACCACTCCCAGCGACTGGCGGGATCTGTAAACCACAATTGAGCAAATGATGGTAGATCGCCTCGCTCCAGCGCCCGTTGCCCATTGCACCGGGATAGAACTTCTTGTCCCGGCGATATCCCCCTTCCTCATTATCAATGACTTTGTCCACGAGCGCATGCCGGTGGATTAACTGGATGGCATCAAGTTTTCCTGTGGCGATCCAGAGTGGTAGGTCCCAGGCAAAAGGGCTAAGTGCTATTATTTGGTCCCCTTGCTCTGAAGCTGAACGAAGTACTTCGAGAGAGGGTTCATCGGCATCCGCCGCACAAACCGGGTAAGGGGTTTCCTCAGCAATCAGGATCAATCCGCCACCTCGACGATTGTCGAGCGTAGCCCAGGGGCCAAACAGCGGTGGCGAGAGGGATGACAAGGGTTCATTGCCTCGCAGCTTCATCTCACTACACTTGCCGTGATTATTGGCAGAGACAGTGACGGGAATATAGTCAAGTCCTGCGGCGCGCATCAGCAGTGGCATGTTTTCAAATTCTTGTGAGACGTCCAAGTCAGCTGCCCACCATCCTTCGTTTTGCATGTTCACTCGTCGTGCCAACTTGAGGTCGGTGGAGTCTTCGGCGTGGCGGTCGATCGTGAAATGACCTTTCCGAGTTTCGAATTCGGGTCCTGCTTCTACAAAGAATTCGTAGTTCCCTTTTTTCAATTCCAAGGTGATCGAGCCATCGAAGACGAGATAATCGTCGAGGACAACCGCTCCCTCCGGTCGCACGCGCACCGGCTTCCCACGGGAATTTCGCAGTTCCATGCGAACTGCCAGCGGTTTGCCCGTCTGTTCGTCAGCGACATTGATAGTCAGGATGCCGTCGTAACTGGCACCCGACACGATACTGACCATTATCAACGTCAGCATTGAAGGAGCAAGCAGATGAACAGCGGTGCGTATCATTGGGGTTTTCTCAACCGGTTTGGGCCGCATTTTTTACCGAGAATGCAAAAAGTACCAGAATTCGCTTATCAGAAGTCTAGCACGCGTGACGACTTACGTTGCCGCTACCCATCTCGGCTCCGACGAGTAGAATGGAACTCTCGTAAACTAACTTAACATAAGCTCAATACCTATTGAAAAATGGCAGATGACTATTACGAAACACTGGGCGTAACTCGGCAGGCTTCGCAGGATGAAATCCGCAAGGCGTACCGCCAAATGGCTCGCAAGCACCATCCCGACCTGAACCCAGGCGACACCAAAGCCAAGGAGAAGTTTCAGAAGGTCCAAGAGGCTTTCGATGTGCTGAACGATGCCCAGAAGCGTGAATTGTATGATCGCTATGGGAGTGCCTATGAGACAGTGGGTGGCGGGGCAGGCCCGCGACCTGGTGCGTGGCCTGGGGCGGGCGGCGGGCCGGGGGGGCCAGAAGGTTTCGACATCAATCTGGAAGACCTGTTCGGCGGAGGCGCGGAGCCGGGAGGAGGTGGCTTTGCTGATCTGTTCAAGACCTTCAAGCAACGCAACAAACGTAGTGCCCCGACGCGCGGCAGCAATATTGAACATGCACTCACGGTTTCCTTTGCGACGGCGGTGCTTGGAGGGGAAGCAGAGATATCGCTGCGACGCGCAGATGGGCAAACTGAGTCGCTGCGAGTGAAGATTCCGGCGGGCATTGCGTCGGGCAAGAAAATTCGCCTGCGTGGCAAAGGGGATCCCAGTCCGATGGGTGGTCCTGCGGGTGACATCCTTATCCGAGTGGACGTCGCGCCTCATCCTAATTTTCGCCGGCAGGGGAATCGGCTGGACATACGTGTGCCGATCACACTTGCTGAGGCAATTGGTGGTGGCAAGATCGACGTGCCGACTCCCCATGGCACGATTTCGCTGACCCTCCCTCCCGGCACATCGAGTGGAAGCAAGCTCCGCGCGAAAGGCCAAGGGGTTCGTCCAGCCGATGGTGAGCCGGGAGACCTTTTTGCCGAAGTACAAATCATCTTGCCGAAAGATTTGGAAGCTTCCGACCGCCAGAGTATCCTGGAGTCGCTGAAGAAATATTCTCAGAACCCGCGATCGGACCTGCGATGGTAGCTTCCATAGGAGTCTGCATGTTGGTCGCTCAGGCGAGTGAGCCAACCATTCCTGAGCCCTTACGCGCGATTCTCCTAATGGCCTTGTTGGGAATCGCATTGCTTGGGTTGTTGTTGATCGTGAGTACGATGCTCGGTGCCCATTGGGTGCGTCGGCTGGGCAGGTTTCGCCGTGGTCCGGCTGTTCCGACCGATGTAACTCCCTTGCGAGCGAATCCTTCTCACCGAAATGATTCGGACTCGTCTAAGGGTTTCCCTGAAGAGGCAATCGATACGGTGATCTCGGGAGATAAACATTCCGATGATGACACCGTAACCCCAAAATGAATTCCAACAGATTCCCCAAGTCGGCTCGCTTGCTGAAATCGGACGAGTTCGACCGCGTTTTTCGGCGTCGTTGCGTAGTGAGCGACGACCTGTTGGTGCTCCACGCGGAGCGGGGACTTGCCGAGGAGACTCGCATGGGTTTGGTAGTATCGCGGAAGTGCGGGAATGCCGTGGTTCGCAATCGTTGGAAACGAATTCTACGCGAGGCCTTTCGTTTGGTCCGTAGCGAGTTGCCACAAGGACTCGATCTGGTCATTGTACCCCGGCGAAACGGCAAGCCCGGGGCAATTCCTTCATTGGTCGCAGCGCAATCTTCGCTCTCCGAACTCGTCAAGCGAGCAGCGAAAAAACTCGCTTCCGCTAGCAAGTAATCGCCATGAACCAGTTGTGGAGGATCTGTCGCCAGGTGCCAGCACTCTTGCTGATCGCCGCTGTGAAGTGCTATCAATGGACGATCAGTCCCCTGCTGGGTCAATGCTGTCGCTTCGAGCCGACATGCAGCGTGTATTTCATTGAGGCAGTGAAAAAACACGGTGCCGTACGCGGCGCATTGCTGGGAATTCGTCGCATCGGCCGCTGCCATCCTTGGCATCCGGGCGGTTACGATCCGCCGTGAGTGCTGGCAGGACTCTCTTGACCGGGATTCGTGAGGCTCGTATTCTTCGCACCCCTTGCTAGACCGGCAATCGGCTCTCAAGCTGCGGGCAAGACAAGTGAGATTTGCTTGACTTGCCGGGAAGTCGTTGTCGGATCGAATAAAGAAGAAATCGCGTTCTAAAACGCCGAGGAGAAAATTGGCATGAGGTCTGTTCGCTCGAGCCGCGTGAGTTTGGCCGTTGCACTTTCTGTGGGAGCCATGTGGACTGGCTGCATGGGTCCTATCTTGCGCCAACAGAGCCCAGAACTTCCTGAGGAAGAATCTAAGGCAGAACTGACGCTCGTTGGCAATGCAACCCAGCCCTATGGTCTGACGTATGTGAAAGTGGAAGCAGTGGCACTCGTCACAGGTTTGGCGGGCACGGGCGAAGATCCCCCCCCTTCGCCGCAGCGTGCCTCTTTGCTCGCCGAAATGAATCGCCGTGAAGTTCCCAATCCCAATAATATTCTGGCGTCCCCCAATACAGGACTGGTTTTGGTGCGTGGCCTCTTGCGGCCAGGCATCCGAGCGGGGGATCATTTTGATCTTGAAGTTCGCACGCCCAGTCGCAGCGGTACCACCAGCTTGCGCGGTGGTCGACTGCTGGAAACACGACTTACCGAAACTGCCGTCCTGGGAGATCAACTCCGCAAGGGGCACCTCTTGGGAATGGCACAGGGGCCGATCCTGGTCGACCCAACTGCCGATGCCGACGAAGATCAGGTACTGGTTCGCAAAGGGCGCGTGTTGGGAGGGGGCGTTGCAAACAAGGCTCGCAATCTGGGATTGGTGCTAAACAGCGAACATCAATCGATACGTTTGAGCCAGATGATTGGCAAGTCGGTTAGCAAGCGATTCTTCAGCTACGTCGATGGACAGCAGCGAGGCATGGCGACTCCCAAGACGGATGAATTTGTCGAGTTGGATATCCATCCGCGCTACAAGGATAATGTTGGTCGCTACATGCGGGTCGTGCGGAGTATCGCCCTGAACGAAACGCCCAGCCAACTCCAGACGCGACTTGGTTTGCTGAAAACCCAATTGCTCGATCCCGTCACCGCGGCCACAGCAGCCATTCGGCTTGAAGCCATCGGAGACGATCAAGCCAAGCAGGCCTTGCTCGAAGGCATTCACTACGACGACCCCGAAGTACGGTTCTACGCCGCCGAGGCGCTCGCCTATCTCGATGTGACCGAGGCGGTTGAACCATTGGCAAAGGTCGTCCGCGATGAGCCAGCTTTCCGTGTCAACGCACTGGCGGCATTGAGCGCGATGGACGACGGTGCGGCCTACGATGCACTTCGTTCGCTGCTGTCGGTGAAGAGTGCGGAAACACGTTATGGCGCTTTCCGTGCGATGACTGCAATGACCCCCAACGATACGCTGTTGGTGGGGGAAAGCATGAATGGCAAGTTCCGCTTCCATAAGCTCGATTTGTCGGGTGATCCACTGATCCATGTGACTAGTAGTCATCATCCGGAAATTGTCTTTTTCAGTTTGGAGCACAAATTCAAGCTGCCGTTGGTCCTCGATGCGGGGCCAAATATTTTGGTCAATGGCCTGAGTGGCGCGCAAATCAAGGTCAGCAACTTTGGCTCGACTACTCAGCAGCGGGTAGTCTCGACCGATGTCGAAGAGGTGATCCGCGCAATTGTCGAATTGGGTGGCGACTATCCAGATGTGGTACAGATGCTTGAGCAAGCCAAGCAAAATGGCGCCCTGACAAGTCGCTTCCGCGTGAACGCCCTGCCAGAAATCGGTCGTGAGCGAATCAAGCGAGATCGTGAGAGCACCGGAACCGAAGCGGAAGAAGATTCTACGCACAATTTCGATATCGAGACGCCTGAGCCGGAGTTGTTCAGCCGGAAGTAGAGGCGTCAAGCTTGAAAAGCTGGCCGGCGAGGATAGCAATTGTGCACTTGCTGCGGAGGGTCCCACATTTGCGTGCAAAATGCAGCAAATTGTGCGCGGCTCTGGAATGGCTTCTCTCCCGTTTGAAGAGACTCGCCCCGGGTAAGAAAAGAGGAGCGACAGCGAGTATTTTCGCCACCCGGGGTTACGATGATGAATTGAGATTCGTTTGAGGAGTTGACTATGGTTGCCGGTAGAATATTGCCGAGGACGAGATTCGCCCAGCGCGGCCTGTTGCCGCAACCCTAAGACTTTTCTCGCAGAGGCGCAGAGACACAGAGAGAATAGTAACAGATGCTCTGCGATCTCTGCGCCTCTGCGAGAGATTGCCTTCTTTCTTGAGAACAAGTTGAGATCTTTTGACGTGTGTGGAGTGTTAAAAGTTTGTCAAGAATCAAGAATTCCGTACGTTAGTAGCATGGATTATTTCGGCCTCGTCAAATTGCCGCCGGTAATCAACGCTTGTTGCTCGGCCGATGAAAATAATTGTTCTGTGACCCCGGGTGGCGGCGAAGTTCGCAGAACTCACTTCACCCCAGTAATTTAAGAATGCTGGCGGGGCTATGGGCTGTCATCCCTTCAGGATAAGAACCGCATCGATAGCTTTCCGTCCTCTCATGGGAGTCGCTCGTTCGCTGCTGTCGCTGGTTAGCCCGCTTCTCCACTGGTCATTTCGACTTCAGTGCATCTGCTACGGCATCACAGAACAACCAGTCGTCGATGGCATACTCCGCCATAGGCTCGGGCCGCGCTCCCCAGGCCACGACCACGACCTTCGCGACTGGATTCACGTAGAGAGTCTGCCCGTGGATGCCGATGGCCATGTAGGCGCCGTCCTCGCGTGAAGCGGGAGTCGTGCCCGTCCACCACAGGTAGCCGTACTCCAAGGGGGTTCCCCCCTTGAGGACCTTGGGTGTGGTTGCCTCACGGATCCAGTATGATGGCAGAATTGCTTCCCCGCCGGCTCGGCCACCATTGAGTAGGAACTGGCCGAAACGTCCGTAGTCGCGGAGCGTCGCGCTGAATCCGCTGCCACCAATCTCGATGCCGTCGGGAGACTCAAGCCACCAGTTCGCATCGGCCTCCATCCCGAATTTGCTCCAAATTCGCTCGGAGAGGTACTTCGCCAGCGTCTGGCCAACCGCACCTCGCAGTACTTCTGCCGCCACCTGGGTCTCGCCCGTGTTATAGTTGTTCACGGTGCCGGGCTCTGCCACCCTCGGCAAACTCTTCATCACGGCCAGGGCCCCGCCAGGCACTTGAGCGATCTGCGCCTCTAGCAGCCGCCGGCGATCGGATGCGGGGTCTGTATACTCCTCGCTCCAGCCGACACCCGACGACATCATCAGCACGTCTCGGATGGTGACCCCATCGTACGCGCTTCCGGAAAGTGACGGAACGTACTCGGTCACGTCATCGGTGAGACTCTCTATGTATCCCTGCTTGACAGCAGAACCAATGAGTGTGGAGGTAATCGACTTCGCTACCGACATCGACATCCAGCGGGTTCGTGCGGAGTTACCGAACCGATACAACTCCAGCTTCACCCGCCCCTCCTTGAGCACCAAGAGAGCGGCGATCTTGTTAATATAGAGGTAGTCGATGAGATCATATGCTTTGTTTCCAACTTGAAAACTTACGTTCACGAGCGGGACCGCAGCCGGTGGCAATGGCATCGGCGCTAAAGATCGCGGAACGGTACGCGCGGGAAAAAGCCGATCGATGTTCCGAAAGGTATTGACCGCCATTTCGGGCGTCAGCACGCCATCGTAAGTCTCTCGTACCGAGCCGATCGGTTCGGTGGCATGAGGATAAGAGGCGCGAGCCGCTGCCGGAGCGGGTTGCTCTAAGGTTTCGACTTGTCCCAGCGCCGACGTCGCCAGGAGCGTTGCCGACAGAAACAAAGGAGTGACTGATCGTAAGCTCATCGCGATTTTTCTCTCAGCTCGCCTCTGAATCACGAACCAAAATCTCAACCCTGCGGTTCGACTGCAAGACGCCCAAGCTCCGCTTCCCCCTAAAATAAAGAAGCGGGATTGCACTCAGTACACACTCTTTGAATGGAATCGCCCAAACGCGTGAATCGCCAACGGGGCAACTGTATCGAATTGTTAGGCCAGTGCCGATTGAACGTCGTCCCAAAGCGCCGGGGATACGTCTGAGGCTCTTTCCCCAGCTACACAAGCCAGAGCCTCTGCCGGCGAGCAGCCAGCAGCCACGATGAGCGCAGCCGCCGCAATAGCGGGAGTGCGGCTCATGCCTGCACCGCAATAAACGAGCGTCTGCACATCAGCACGCAGTAGCGCCGCTACTGTGTGTACCGCGTTACGCAACAACCAAGCCGGGTTTTCGGCACCGTCGATAAGAGGAAATCGACAGTGAACGAGTTCCCGAGGAAGCGGCTCTGGCGATTCGTTCGCGGCCAAATCAACCACCGCTCCAATACCTGCGGTGAGAAGACTCTGTGGGTTACGAACGTCGCTGACATTGCCTAAGCACAGCGGATATCCCTCAACCTGTCGCACAATAGGATGCCTAATAGCCCAACTTCTTAATTGATTGAAACTTCTCAAGTATGCCGTGCTTAATGAAACAAACCTTCAATAAGCAGTTTCATAGCGGGAACACGATAAGTATTAATCTTGTCCAATTGTCCATCGCGGCCTTGGAGTTGCTAAATACATGAAACGAGTCTACCGGTTCCCGAATGCAGAATCAAGCTATACTGCTCGCGGTTCAAAATAGCCGAAATAGTCGCCATTCGCTCCGCGAAAGTAGCGATACTTCCGCGGAGCGAAAGGCGACACAAGTGCTAATATTAGCCATTCAGGAAATGTGTCAAAGCTGCCCGCGTGCAGATTATTTCCAACTTCCCAAGATGCTCGATCGATTGTGGCAAGTGCTACGATCGAAGTTTTAAGCTGAGGACAATGACAGGCACATATAGTTATGTGGGTGTGGAGATTGTCCCATCTTTTTCTCTTAATTGCTTCGTCCTCAATCGAGGGATAGAATGCGGCCACGACTTGCTGACTAAGAACCCTTTTCGCGTTTTGCTTTTAGAACAAGTTTTCTGCTCAGGTATGCGATGCCAAGAATTGAGCTTTCGACGCGAATCAACGCTTCTATTCAAACGGTGTTTGACCTCTCGAGAAGCATCGACCTACATGTCGAGTCGACGTTGCAGACAAACGAGAAAGCGGTGGCTGGCCGCACCTCGGGATTGATCTCTATGGGGGAAGAAGTAACCTGGGAGGCGACGCACTTTGGCGTAAGACAGCGTTTAACGTCGAGGATCGTCGCGTTCGAACCTCCCCGATACTTTCGAGACTCAATGGTTGCCGGGATATTCAAGCGATTTGATCATGATCATTTCTTTGAACCGGAAGAGGAGAATACGCTGATGGTGGATATCTTCGACTTTACCGCTCCACTTGGAATGCTGGGCCGGGTCGCTGATGTGCTGTTTTTGGAACGGTACCTACGCAACCTGTTGCAAACAAGAAACCAATTCATCAAGTCTGTGGCAGAGACTGGACGCTCTTCAGTTCGTTGCTAACAACAGAGCAACGGATTCATTCGGGACAGGTTCCGGAGCAAAGCATGATGAAACGCCTGGCAAATCTTTTTGAAATCAGTGTCATACTTTCGATTGCCGTTGTGTGTGCCGGCCTCTTTGGCAGATGGCATTACTTATTGGATCTGTGCAGCCACTTTCGCGTTCAGGCGGCGTTTACTTTGGTGGTTTCCGGGTTGCTCCTGCTACTGTTGAAACGACGACGGTGGGCAACTGTTGGTCTGGTCGCTGGGTTGGGACTGACGGCCACCTTGTGGCCGTTTTTTGCTCCTGCTTCTGACGCTGGAAACAGTGTATATCGGCTGCTCACGTTGAATGTGCTCACAACTAATCCTCGTCATGACCGGGTGATTGCGTTCATTCGCAAAAGCGATCCTGATTTTATTGTGCTGCAGGAAACGAGTCCGGAATGGATTGAATCGCTGGATGAGGCACTTGGGACTAGCTGGCCGTATCAGAAATCCATCGTAAGGAGTGACAACTTCGGCATTGCGATGTATAGCAAGCTGCCGTGGGTCAGTTGTGAAATGAAGGAGTATTCCTCGACTTTACCGGTCCCATCTCTATCTGCCTTATTTGAATTTCCAGATGGTGATAAAATTCGCTTGATCACGACGCATCCCCTTCCGCCAATGAATCGAGATCTTTGGGATGCAAGAAATTCACAATTGTCGGGGTTAGCAACGGACGTACAAGGAGGTGAATCTGACCGCACGATCGTGGCTGGCGACCTCAATTGCACTCCCTGGTCTTATTGGTTTGGACGACTCTTACAAGAATCCGGTCTGCGCAATTTAGCTGATGAACACGGGCTTAGTGTCTCATGGATGCCGATTCCTATACCAGTTTGTGGGTTGCCGATTGATCACGTGTTGGTTGGGTCAGAGATTCGGGTCTCGAAGCGCACGGTCGGGCCTTATGTTGGCTCGGATCATCGGCCGGTGGTGGTGGAGTTTGAGTGAGTGTTCATGGGGGTCGACAGGTCATTGGTTCGCTCAATTGAATGTTGAAAATTGAGTTCAGTTCGCTATCCAACGAAGGACTTATTAACATGGCTGCACGTCTTGAGCATGCGAATCTCTGCGTCCACGACATTGATTCCGTTGTCCAATTTCTTCAGACAGCATTTCCCGAGTTTGATGTTCGACATGATGCTACGGGTGCGGATGGGGTGCGCTGGGTACATGTCGGCACGGATGATACCTACGTCGCTCTGACACAGGCCAAGCCCGATGCTGAGAAACGTGGAATGCCGTACAGAGGTCGACCGGGCTTAAACCACCTCGCCTATGAAGTTGATGATGTGGATGCGTTGAGCAAACGACTCAGTGATGCGGGCTATCAGAACTCGACCGTTCCTAACTCACATCCGTATCGAAAACGAGTCTACTTTTACGATCCTGAGGGAAACGACTGGGAGTTTATCGAATACCTTTCAGAAGAGTGTTCAGAAAGACATGACTACGAATTGCCTGAGTGTTAGCACAGCCAGTGGAAAAGGTGACATTTCCAGTCTTCACTGAGTCGCAAGTCCGAACTCTGGATTCCCGCCTGCGCGGGAATGAAAGGAATGTCGAGAGTGCAACTGATCGTTTCGCAACTTAGGTTACTAGCGCAATGATTGCCACCGCTGCGATGATTGAGGCGACGAATGTTTTTGCACCTGTGCCGAGGATGCGGCCCCAGAAGGCGGCTTGGCCGACTTTGAGAGAATGGCCGGCCAACTCTCCGCGGGTATGTTCAGCAAAGGCGGCGCCGCCGAATGCGCCCAAGGCTCCTCCGACGACGGCCGCAATCGCGGAACCGAGGATGGGGATCGGAATTCCGACGGTGGCGCCACTGATGGCGCCGATCAGGGAACCAATGAGAGAGAAGATTGCTGCGCGGCGGCTCCCGCCGGCGCGATGGGCGCCGACCATGCCGGCAGCGAATTCGGCGATTTCTCCCACGCCGGCCAGGACTGTGAGTACGATCACTGTGCTCCATTGAAGCTGGGGCAGTCCGGTCTGCGGGCCGAGCCAGGCGTATCCGGCGGCGGCGAGGACCATGAGCCAAATTCCCGGCATGGCCACGAGAGTGAGTATCCAGCCGATTGCGAGGGTCAGCACAAGCAGAATCGCAGCCAGGATGTGGAGGAACATTTCCATGGTGGTGGCAGGGGAGGGCGGTTTGGTTACAATGAGTCGCTGGTTCATCGTAAGCTAGGGGCGGGAGATAGCAAGTCGCATTTCTCGCACCAATGGGGACGAGCCATTTCGTGAGAACTTTCTGTGCGGAGGAACAATAGGTGCCAGGAACTTGTGTTATCGGACTGCAATGGGGCGACGAGGCCAAAGGGAAAATCGTCGACCTGCTCACGCGCGATCACGATATTGTGGTCCGCTATCAAGGAGGCGCGAACGCCGGGCATACTGTTGTAGCTGGGAGCGAAGTCTATAAACTCTCGCTGCTGCCGAGTGGCGTACTCACGGCGGGAGTGACCTGTGTTATCGCCGGTGGAGTCGTCATTAATCCGGCGAAGGCGATCGAAGAACTCGACGAGTTGGCCTCGCGCCATGTTGAAGATTACGACAACTTGCTCCTAAGCGATCGGGCGCACGTGATCTTCCCCTGGCACTTTGCCGAGGATCGCGCGATGGATCGTAGCACTTCCGATGGCGAGAACATCGGCACGACAGGGCGCGGCATCGGACCGTGCTATCGAGACAAGGTGGGGCGATCTTTTGCCGTCCGGCTTGGGGACCTGTATCGCGACACTTTTGCGGATCAGGTACGACACAATGTCGCCGAAAAGAATCGCTTGCTCGCAGCGATGCTTCCCGCCGAGGAGTTTGTGGCTCTGGATGCGGAAGCGATCATCAAAGAGTATTCGGCGTACGCCGAACGACTACGGCCTTATGTTGCCGATACGACGGAATACCTGCTCTCAGCGGCGGAGAGTGGTAAGCGAATTTTATTTGAAGGGGCCCAGGGTGCTTTGTTGGACGTGGACCACGGCACCTATCCATTCGTCACGAGCAGCAATAGTTCGGGAGTGGGAATCTCGAATGGTTCCGGCGTGCCGGGTCGCTATATCGACAGGGTAATCGGCATCGTGAAGGCGTATTCCACGCGTGTGGGGGGGGGGCCGTTTCCCACGGAGCAGGATAACGAGATCGGCCAGCGGATTCGCGATCAGGGCAATGAATACGGTACTGTAACCAAACGACCACGCAGATGTGGGTGGTTGGATGCGGTGGCAGTCCGCTACACCTCGCGTTTGAGCGGAGTCGGCTCGATCTGTGTGATGCTGCTCGACGTTCTGAGTGGACTGGAAGAGCTGAAGATATGTACGGCCTACGAAATCGATGGTCTGCGATCAGAGCATTTTCCTAGCCATGTCGACGACATTCGCAAGGTGGTCCCTGTGTATGAGACATTACCTGGGTGGCAGGAAGATCTCTCGAGTGTTCGAACTTTGGAAGATTTGCCCCAGGCAGCGCGGGATTACTTGGATCGCATCAGTGAACTGATTGGCATCCCCGTGGAGATGGTGTCGGTGGGACCAGATCGCAGTCAAACGATCCCTGTTGGCGATTGGAGTCCAGTCGCTGCTTCGTTGTAAAACCTTTCGGCCTAATCATGTCAGCGGAATGCCTCCCTGCGAACCTTGCCAGTGTGCCGCGTGAGCGGTGGCCGCGACATATTGCCATCATCATGGACGGTAACGGGCGATGGGCACAGCGGCGCGACTTGCCACGGATCGAAGGTCATCGCTTGGGAGTGGAGACAGTCCGCAAGATCACTGAAGAGTGTGCGAATCTGGAGATTGAGCAGCTGACGCTCTACTGCCTTTCGAGCGAGAACTGGAAACGTCCGCCGCAAGAGATCGATTTCCTCATGCATCTGCTCGAGCAGTACATGATTGGCGAGCGAACCACGATTATGGACAACAATCTGCGAGTGCGGATGGTTGGTCGGCGAGACAGTATCCCCTCCCAGGTTCTGCGGGAACTCGATGAAACCGTGGCGATGAGCCGATCGAATCAGGGGATGTGGCTCAACCTGGCGATCAATTACGGCAGTCGCGCCGAGATTGTTGATGCCGTGCAAGAGATAGCGCGCAAGGTTGCCAGCGAGGAACTGAAGATCGAACAGATCGATGAACAAGCGATTTCGGATCATCTCTATACGGCTGGGAACCATGACCCGGATCTTTTGCTGCGCACAGCGGGTGAGATGCGAGTGAGCAATTTCTTGCTATGGCAGATTAGCTATGCCGAGATTTGGGTTACGGAGAAATGTTGGCCAGAATTTGATGAGTTGACATTGCATGAGGCAATTGTGGATTTCGCCCAGCGGAATCGGAAGTTTGGCGGATTGAATGGGTGAAGAATTGGGGAATGGAATTTCCTTGATTTATTCCTCCTCTTTACCTGTTACTTAATTCCTCCCATTTTCCTTAGAGATAACGAGAAGAACCTTGCTTCGTTGGCGACTCATTATTGGAACCGTGTTGGTCTGCTTGTTGTTAGGACTTTGCTGGCTCGATGCGCACGCAAAGCAACCGGGGATTTATCTATTTCCTCTGGTGGCTGCGATATCTCTGTTGGCTACTGCTGAATTGATCCGCATGTTCCGCGCCCTGGGTTACGACCCGTTATCGTGGGCTCTGCAGGCCGGCACCTTGTTGGCGGTTCTAGGGGCGTGCGTACCGATTGCTTGGCAAGTGCCTGACTCACCCGTGGGTTCGCTTGGGTTTCTCGCGGGGGGAATGATTGCAGGACTCGTGGTGAACATTGTGGCGGAGATGCTCCGCTATCGGCAACCGGGCAAGACGATCATGCGTATAGCCCTGGCTTCGTTTACGGTGTTGTATCTGGGAGGACTGTTGGGGTTTCTGGTGCAGTTGCGTCTTTTGCCCGTGGATGGCAATGTTTCACTCGGAGGCATGCTTGTGCTGTTCTCGATGATCGCCGTAGTGAAGTTTACCGACATCGGGGCGTACTTTGCCGGACGAATTTGGGGCCGACACAAGATGGCCCCAGTGCTGAGTCCTGGCAAGACGTGGGAGGGTGCAGCAGGAGGGATGCTGCTCGCTGTCGTGGCTTCGTTGTTTTGCTTGGGGCCACTGGGGCGGATGATAGATTTCTCAACCAATCGAGAGTGGCCGATGTGGCTGGCTGGTGCGGTGGGTTATGGGTTCGTAGTGGGGCTGGCGGGAATGTTGGGCGATCTGGCTGAGTCGCTGTTGAAGCGTGATGCGGGGGTTAAGGATTCGAGTGATTGGCTGCCTGGATTCGGCGGAGTGCTCGATTTGATGGATTCGCTGCTGATTGCTGGTCCTGTGGCTTATCTCCTGTGGGTTAGCGGCTGGGTGGGACCATAGGCGAGGAAATGGAAGGAATGGAGGAATGCAAGAATGGGGGAATAGTCAGCAATTGCGCTGAAAAAGTATTTCTCAATTCAGGCATTCCCCCATTTCGTCAATAGCACGACGCGGCTGTTATGGCAGGCTGAAGAAAACTGTCACCGCTCCACGGCGTCCGTAAAATCCATATAATCCATTCACGGTGAAGCGTTTAAGCCGGTTGGGAAGAGTTTGGGTGGTCCGGACAGGTATCAATTGAGTATATTTGAGGATGTGAGAGAAGCGAAGTAATACGTAGTACAACGTTCTCTTCGGTCCAAGAGGTTCAGAGCGGCTGCTGACGCACCGTGTCCTGCATGATAGAATCAAGCATCTCGGTTGGTGATCCAGAAAGTCTCGTTCTCATGCTAGGAACGAAGGATCAGCATCTCAAACAGATTCGCGAAGCGATACCGGCGAACATATCCACGCGTGACGGGAGAATCTTTGTTCATGGCGAGGAAGATGCTGTGATCAAAGCCACTTCGGTTTTGGAGGAACTTCGCACTCTGCTGGGGCGAAACTTGCCACTCGATTCAGATCAGGTCCAACAGGTAATTCGTCGCGTCACCAATGGTGAGAAGCCATACCATGCCGACCCGATTGGTGTGCGCGGGGGACGGTTGATTCATGCCCGTACTCGTGGGCAGGCAGACTATCTCAAAGCGATCCGCGATCATGCACTCGTGTTTTGCACAGGGCCAGCGGGTACGGGTAAAACCTATCTCGCTGTGGCGACGGCGGTCGAAGCCTTGCGGGCGAAGAAAGTCCGCAAGTTGGTGCTGGTGCGTCCGGCAGTTGAAGCAGGCGAAAGTCTGGGTTTCTTGCCGGGAGATTTGCAGGCGAAGATCAATCCTTATTTGCGTCCACTCTTGGATGCTCTGGGAGACATGATGGATCGCGATCAAGTCCAGCGATACATGGATGACGACCTGATCGAGGTCGTGCCACTGGCATACATGCGCGGGCGAACTTTGAACGATGCGTTCATTATCATGGATGAAGCACAGAATACGACGGTCGCCCAGATGAAAATGTTTCTGACCCGGATGGGTGAGGGATCTCAAGTAGTAGTCTCAGGTGACACGACTCAGGTTGACTTGCCTCCGCACACGAAGAGCGGGTTGATCGATGCGTTGTCGCGGCTACGTGATATCGAGGGATTTGCCAAAGTGCACCTCTCGACCGAGGATATAGTCCGTCACCGCCTGGTGCAGGATATTGTCCGCGCATATGAGGAGGGCTCGAAGAAAAAGCGCTGAACAGGTCAGCGTGAACTGCTGGAGAACCGGGCATTTTGTCTGAGTACCAGTGTCGAGTAATTTGCTTATGTCTCAAGGAACCAAGAAACGCACCCGCCAGCAGCGCGTTGCCATGGTGGAGTTGCCGCCCGGTTTCTGGGGAAACTTGGTCGGACAAATACAGCGAGGATCGGTACTGCTGAGGCTTGCTCTGTGCGCACTAGTGGCTATCTTGCTGCTGGTGATCACTCGAGGTTGGGATCCTCCATTTCGGTATCGACTGAACGAAGTTCCCGAACGTGATATTGTTGCCAGCGTCAGTTTTGAGCAACCTGACCTGGAAGCTACAAAAGAAGCTCGAACTCGGGCTCGAAGATTGACCGTGGCCGTTTACGATCAGGATCCTGCTCCACTTGAGCAAATGAGAGCAGAGTTACGGCTGGAGATAGCCAAGTTGCTGGCAGCGGAGACCTTTGATCAGGTTGATCTTCAACTCTGGAAGACGTTCCAACCCCCACTTGCGGAGGGAACCCCTGATCCAAGCCCTGAGGAGCAGCAGGAGCAGTTCCAACGATTTCGTGAGACCCTGACTGGCGAAGGGGCATTAGAGAACTTCAGTACGCAGCTAGCGGAAGTGATGAAGCCCTTGGAACAATGGGGCTTGTTGGAAGAACTTCCTAAAGAACATGACGCGAATTTGGAAAAGATTTTCGTCCGCACTCGCGAGAAGGAAGGGTTTTCTGCGGAGGCAGGTCGTGATGTTCCTGACGTACTGATTAAGAACGTCAGTTCCAAGCTACAGCAATCTCTCAATGAAAAACTTTCGTCGGTGGAATTAGCTCAGCAGGTCTTCGCTTGGCTGAGGCCGCGCCTGGTGCCCACCTTGAAATTAAATGTGAATGCCACCCACGAAGCACAGGATGAAGCAGCGGCGGCAGTTGCTGTCGTGAACAAGCAATTTCACGCTGGTGAAGCCACGCTCGTCAATGGTGGCGAAAGCATCACTATCGATAAGTTGGAACTATTGAAGCTGGAATATGCTGAGCAAATTGCAGAGCGCGGGCTGGGAGCCAGGATACGGCGGGTTTTTGCCGTCTTGGGAATGTATACGGCGATATTTACGTTGTGTGGGTTTTACATCCATTTCCGCGAGCCGAGGGCCATTTCTGACTTGCCCAGCTTCGTATGTTTGTTGTCGCTGTTCGTGGTCACGATTGTGCTGGCCTGGTTGGTGAGTCAATATCTGTGGGGTACCGAGGTAATTGCTCTACTGCTTTTGGGTATGACGATTGCGATCGCCTATCAACAGGAAATGGCGCTATTGCTCGCGGCGAGCGTGAATCTGGTAATCACGGTTTCTATTGGACTCGATCTCCAGCAGTCACTAGTACTAATGGCCACGGTCACGGGAGCCATTCTCGTTCTGCGTCAGGTCCGCACGCGAGGCAAATTGCTCTCAGTAGGAACTGTTTCGGCTTTCGTGGCACTCATGACAACTGTTGGCGTGGGAACCCTCTATGGATTACCAGGATTTGAACTCTGGAAGAGTGGGCTCATGCTCGCTTTATGGGCGCTTATCGCTGGTACTTTAATGACTGCGTTGCTGCCGGTTGTAGAGAAGGTGTTTGGGGTACAGACTGATTTGAGCCTGATTGAACTGGGTGATCCAGCTCATCCGTTGTTGCAAGAACTCATTCGGCGCGCACCGGGTACATATAACCATTCGATCACGGTGGCATCGCTCGCGGAAGCTGCAGCAGAATCGATTGGTGCGCGGGGCCTGTTGGTTCGGGTGGGAGCATATTTCCACGACATCGGCAAGATGCTTAAACCAGGCTACTTCATCGAGAATCAGGTCCAGGGTCAGAACCGACACGACACTTTGGTTCCCGCCATGAGTACGCTTGTGATAATCGCCCATGTGAAAGATGGGGCAGACCTCGCACGGCAGAACAAGCTCCCCGAGCAAATCATTGACTTCATCCAGCAGCACCACGGCACGACGCTGGTGGAGTATTTTTATCGACAAGCTAACGAGAAGCGTAATCAGAACCCTGACAGCGCTGAGATAGATGAAAGCTCGTTCCGGTATCCGGGCCCTAAGCCGCAGACCAAAGAGGCTGGGGTTCTTATGTTAGCCGACGCGGTCGAAAGTGCCAGCCGGGCACTGAAGGAGCCAACACCCTCGCGGATCGAAAATATTGTCGAGCAGTTGTCGAGAAAACGGCTCCTAGACGGGCAATTTGACGAATGTGGGTTGACTTTGGAAGAGGTGCGCAAAGTTGGCGAGAGTTTGGTAAAATCGCTGACGGCCGTGTACCATGGCCGCGTGAAATATCCCGATCAGGAAACAGCGTAGCTCCGTTATACCTAGATGACGGCGGTGAAAACTGGATTCCTGCTTGCGCGGGAATGACGAGTATACAAGCCAAATAAGAATGAACGAAAACGGAACAGCAGAAATTATCTTACAGTTTGAAGAGGTCACCGATGGCGACTCGGAACCTTCTGAACAGACACTCCGCGTTTTGGTCGCGGATGAACAAGACACGCTGGCAATTGACGAAGTGCGTCTCATAGCAGCTGTGCAGTCTGTACTTGCTGATTCTAAGTATTCTTCTGCCACGGTCAGCATCGCCGTTGTCGATGATTCGGCGATTCACGCTTTGAATGTTGAATTCCTTCAGCACGACTATCCAACTGACGTATTGAGTTTTGTGCTCGAAGACTCGCCGGATTATCTTGAAGGTGAACTGATAGTGAGCACCGATACGGCTCGCGGCGCGGCTACGGAGGCAGGCTGGCCCGCTGAGGATGAATTGTTGCTTTATGTCATTCATGGCGCTTTGCATCTGGTTGGCTATTGCGACAAGCAAATTGATAGGCAGGCTGAGATGCTCGCAGCGGAAGTCGCTTGTCTGCAGAAGTTGGGAATTGCTTTGCCTGCAGATACTTCTCGTTGGGAGACCGCTTTGAAGGAAACTAGTATGCACCCTGGCACTCGGTCGAGTAAGGAATTGCTGTCGTGAGCACTGTGCAACTATTCTGGACTACATTCGCGGCGATTTTTGCTGCCACAGTCACCAATCTGGCGGCACGATCGCTACGAGAATTTTCGCGGCACGATCTGGAAGAAATCTGCCGGCGGCGAGAGATGCCGGAGCGATTTACGCAAATTCTGCAGGGACACGATCGCGTCGGTTTGGGGATTGAAATCCTCTCGGTCCTGCTTGCTGTGTTCGCCGTGGTCGCAGGCTGTGCTTGGACTGTAGCCCGCGGGGGCATCGATCTATCCAGCGGATTAGCGATTCTTGGCACCGCTGCGGTATTGGCACTGGTGCTGGTGACATCCATGGTGTGGATATCGCGTGCCGTGGCGCGTGTGTTCTCTGAGGAATTTCTCTACTACAGTTGGCCATTGTGGAAGTTATTGGCGGTGATCGTGTCGCCACTTACTTGGGGTGCCCGCATGCTGGACGTCGGTCTGCATCGACTGGCTGGTCGGGAATTACACGACGAGGAGGATGAGCGGATCGAGGAAGAAATCCGCACGATTGTCAGCGAAGGTCACCGCGAAGGACTTCTAGAGGAGGAAGCCCGTGAAATGATCGAAGGAGTGATTGACCTGGGGGATGCCGACGTGGCGGAGATCATGACCCCGCGGACCGATATGAATATGCTCTCAGTCCATCTGGATTGGGACGCATTAATTGCTGCTGCCATCGAGACGGGCCACACCCGCATCCCGGTGTACGACAAGAATCGCGACGATATCATTGGCATCCTGTATACCAAGGACCTGATTCCCGAATTGGCGACAGGGGATCTGGAATCCCGTACCCCTATTCGCGAACTATTGCGCAAGCCTGTATTTGTTCCCGAGACTAAGCCGGTACACGATTTGTTGCAGATGCTCCAACAGTTGCGGACTCATGTAGCTGTGGTACTCGATGAATATGGGGGCGTGTCGGGACTAGTCACCATTGAAGATGTGCTCGAAGAAATCGTGGGCGAAATCATCGATGAATACGACGACGAAGTCGCCGACGAGATTCGCCAAATCGATGACGATACCTGCGAAGCCCTCGGCAAAGCACATGTTGACGAGATCAACGAGCGGCTGAACATCCAGTTGCCCGAAGATGCTGATTACGACACAATCGGCGGGTTCGTCTTCAGTGAGCTAGGTCGGGTTCCAGTAGCGGGCGAGTCGCTCATCTGGCAAGAGCAAGTGGAGATCCATGTGCTGGAAGCTACGCGCCGCCGCATCGAACGGGTACGGGTGCAGCGATTGGGAGATGACCAACGCGAGAGTGCATGAGTGGAAGCCCGGAACGTGTAACACGAGTTCCGGAATTCCCGTTCGACGTGTACATCGTGCAGGAAGTGGACGCGGCTTGTGCCGGCTTACGACATCCGGTGGCAGATCTGCTAGCATTGATTCTCTACAGAGGCTCAGAGGCTCGACTCTAACTCAGTTGCCCTTGACGCCCTGCCCCTTCTCTCCGTACGGTTCCGCGAGTTCCGGTCCCCGGCTGCGCGCAGTGTTGGCAGTCGGATTGATGTGTTCCCCTACTTATCGATTGAACCCATGCAGCGCCACTCGTCATTTACGCTCGCGATCTCTTGTTTCGCCGTGTTTTGCCTGGTTGGAATCCAAGCGTGTCCCGCCTGGGGTCCTACGGATTGGTTTGGTGCTTCAGAAGAATCCACCCAGGTAGGAACGCCTGCCTGGTGGAAGAAGCATAAGAAAACTGCGGTGTTTGTGCCGGGCGAAGGCTTTCAAGTGGAAGGGGTAGCTGGATATTTTGATGATCAGGGGCGTCCGATTCAGACGAGCGTCGCTAAGGTGGTCAAAGAGAAAAAAAATAAGGGCCTCTTGAACGACATCCATGTCGTAGAGCAAGTCGACGGGATAAAAAGTCAATTTGGGATGGGTGCAGATGCTACCCTGGCGCAGCAGTCCTATTCGCTCGGGGAAGATTTCTTTCGCCGTCAGGAGTACAGCAAGGCCGCGAAAGCATTCAAGGAAGCCATCGCACGCGGCCCTGATACCCAGATCGAACAGGATGCGCTCTTCTATCAGGCGGAAAGTAATTTCTTTGACAAGAAATACTCGAAGGCCATTGGACTCTACGACGAACTACTCGATAAATATCCGAATTCCTTGCACCTCGACAAAGTCATCCGTCGTCAATTCGACATCGCGCGTTATTGGGAACAATATCATGACTATGATCCCAACTGGGTGACGACTCCCAACTTCATCGATGATACGCGTCCCTTGTTTGACACGATAGGACATGCGATTAAGACGTATGAGAACATTCGCTTGAAAGACCCGACGGGGCCGTTGGCTGACGCGGCAGTGATGACGACTGCCAACTCCTACTTCTTGAGGGGACGATTTAACGACGCAGATTATCAGTACAAGTTGCTGCGCGAAGAGTATCCTCAGAGCAAATATCAATTTGAGGCCCATATTCTCGGATTGCAGTGTAAGCTGCGGATTTATCAGGGACCGAATTACGACGGCGGACCTTTGGAAGATGCCAAAAAACTGGTCAAGCAACTCAAGCAACAATTCGCTGGAGAGCTCTCTCAGGAAGAACGGGAGCGCTTGGCGACGATCCAGGCCCAGTTGAATGAAGCGCTCGCCGAGCGCGATTTTGCAATTGCTACCTACTACGACGAGACCGAGCACTTTGGGAGTGCGAAATTCTATTATGCCAAGGTTGCCAGGGATTACCCAGAGTCGACACTCGGCACCAAGTCGCGAGAGCGTTACGGAGAGATCGCCGGCGAGCCGGACCATCCCGAGACTCAGGTGGGTTGGTTCCTGAGTTTGTTCCCGGAGAACCGAGAGCGAAAAACGCTGCAACAGGTCCCGCTGCTTGCGCCGGAGAGCGAAATCAGCATCGCAACTCGACCGGAGGCAGGCCTGAGTGATGGCAATTCAATCCTCCGCTAGACTCTGCTGGTGTTCCCCTCACGGCAGGTTTTTTTCTCTCTTACTTTGCATTCTGTCGAGCAATGGCTGTGCTTCCTACCGCATGGGTGCCGAGTCGCTTTATGCCCCGGACGTGCAGACTGTGTACGTCCCGATGATCGAATCTGACAGTTTTCGTCGTGACCTGGGGGAACGACTGACCGAAGCAGTAGTGAAAGAAATCGAGCTAAAATCGCCCTTTAAGGTAGTCGGCACCCCAGATGCTGACAGCATTCTTGCTGTCCGGCTCGTCAGTGACACAAAACGTGTGACCGTGGAGAACCGCAACGACGATCCTCGGGCTCTAGAAATCAACATGCTTGCAGAGATCACCTGGATCAACCGCCGCCGCGAGCCACTCCGACTGCCGTCGACCGTCCCCTTACCTCCCGAATTGCTGCCAATCAATCAGACCGCGACCCAAATTACTGCCGCAGGACAATCTACCGCATCTACCTCGCAGCAAGCGATCGAGCGGCTAGCCCAGCAGATCGTATCGACGATGGAAGAGGGATGGTGAGGAAGCTGAATGCTGAGAGTCTAGAGTCGAAAGCCAGTACAAGAATTGAGACTATCGGAAGTCTGGCTCTGGACTCTCGACTCTCCGCTCTCGACAATAGTCAGCATGAAACCCAACGGCCAACAACTCTCTGAGAGATTCCCTCAACGTGCGGATCGCTGGGAGCTACGCACGCGGGCGCTGACTTTTGGGCGGCGGCCGTTGTTGATGGGGATTGTGAATGTGACCCCAGATAGTTTTTCTGATGGGGGAAAATTCTGGGCCCACGAAAAGGCTGTCGAACATGCATTGAAGCTTGTCGCAGAGGGTGCGGATATTCTCGACATTGGGGGTGAAAGCACACGGCCCTACTCGGTGCCAGTGGATGCCGAGGAAGAATTGCGGCGGATCATCCCGGTCATCGAAGGATTGGCGTCTGCAGTGAGTGTGCCAATTTCAATT
The DNA here is from genome assembly GCF_007860015.1 of Bythopirellula polymerisocia. Classification (GTDB taxonomy): domain Bacteria; phylum Planctomycetota; class Planctomycetia; order Pirellulales; family Lacipirellulaceae; genus Bythopirellula; species Bythopirellula polymerisocia. Next base: position 619,491 of record NZ_SJPS01000002.1, on the reverse strand, counting down.
GACACAAGCAAAGCAGTCGTGGCCGAGGATGCTCTGGCGGCAGGCGCGGAGATAATCAACGACGTGACCGGGCTGACTGGTGATTCTCGCATGTTGCAACTTGCTGCAGAGTCTCAGGCAGGTGTCTGTGCGATGCATATGCAGGGGACGCCGCAGACCATGCAAGATGCACCGCGGTATGATGATTTGGTGGCGGAAATCAATGACTATCTGGCCGAACGACGGGATGCATTGTTGGCGGGTGGAATTGCCCCGGATCGGATTTGTCTCGATCCAGGGATTGGGTTCGGCAAGACCCACCAGCACAATCTGACATTGATGGCGAACTGCTGGCGATTTCACGATCTGGGCTGTCCACTTCTGGTGGGGCATTCGCGTAAGGGGTTTCTCGCCAAGGTATTGGGTGACTCTTCGCTCGACCGCACATCAGCCACCATGGGAGCATCATTGGCACTGGCAAGCCAGGGTGTCCAAATTCTACGGGTTCACGACGTGCGGCCTGTTCGTGAGGCCCTGCTGGCCTACGAGGCATCGGGCGGCATCGACGGCGAGCATCTTGTGCTAGCAGAATAGCCCTGGCGTAGACTTCTGGCCCGTGCACGCTGGATAGGTTTCAGCCCGTGGCATTTGACGGCCCAAGATGGTTACTCCGCGAATTCATCGACGTTGACCCTATTGGGGGCTTGGGTGATACTGGAGTTAGGAAAGCATCACAAGAAAAAAAGCCTTCAGACACCTTATTCCCGCGAATGAGAATCCTTGAAAAGACCACTACCGAAGTGCCTCCACTGGGTGATCCTCAACTGGGCGATTATTGCCGTCGAATTGCTCAGCAGGCTCAAGCTGCGTCAGTTAAACTCGCGCAGCTTTCTGGGGAAGCCAAAATCGCCTGGTTGCGGCTCTCAGCGGAATCCCTTCGGGCTGAGAGCAAAGCGATTGTGCAGGCCAACGATCAGGATCTGGAGGCCGCTCCTGGGTACGGACTTACCGACGCTGCGATTGATCGACTGCGTCTTACGCCTGATCGGATCGAGTCGATTGCCGTCGCTTTGGAGCAGGTTGCCCAACTGGCGGACCCCATCGGAAAAGTGATCGATTCGACCGTGCGTCCCAACGGGTTAGTGATCAACAAGATTCGCGTTCCCCTGGGAGTTGTTTTTTTTGTGTATGAATCGCGGCCCAATGTGACGGCTGACGCGGCGGCGATTTGTGTTAAAGCTGGTAACGCTGTCATTCTGCGGGGTGGCAAAGAAGCGATACACTCAAGTCAGGCGATCGTCGACATTATGCGAGCCGCTGCTCGTAAGACACGAGTTCCTGCTGATGCAGTGCAGTTGGTTGATACAACGGATCGCGAGGCAGTCGGACACTTTTTGCGATTGCCAGACTATATCGATGTGGCGATTCCTCGCGGCGGGGAAGGGCTAATAAGGCGAGTCGCGGCCGAGGCTCAAATGCCGGTGATCAAGCATTTCACGGGTAATTGCCATGTTTATGTAGATGCTGCTGCCGATATGAATATGGCAACCGAGATTTTGGTTAATTCGAAATGCCAGCGGATGGGGGTCTGCAACGCGGCCGAATCTTTGCTGGTTCATGCCGATATCGCGAGCGAGTTTTTGCCACTTGCTGCCACGGCTTTAGAGAAGCATGGCATTGAAATTCGCGGAGACGATCGGACTTGTGAACTCGTTCCGAACGCGTCCATTGCGACCGAAGAAGATTACGCTACCGAATTCCTGGGCCCCACAATTTCCGCGCGAGTCGTGGGTTCCGTTGCTGAGGCGATTGAGCACATCAATCGGTATGGATCAGGGCATACCGATGCGATTGTGACCAACAACTTGTTGGCTGCCCAGGAATTTACGGCACAGGTGGATAGCGCTGCGGTGATGGTCAATGCCAGCACTCGCTTCAATGACGGGGGCGAATTTGGACTCGGGGCAGAAATCGGCATAAGCACCGATAAATTTCACGCTCGCGGGCCCTGCGGCATTGAGGAATTAACCAGTTACAAGTACGTAGTTTACGGACGAGGTCAGACACGAAAGTAGGAAGAAAAGGTTCCTGACACCTTTTTTCAAGGGAGTACGATATGGCAGGCGATGTACTGAGCCAGGATGAAGTAGAAAATCTACTAAGTTCCTTGGAGAGTGAACCCGATCTCCAAGAGCAGCAATTGAGTGTTCCTCTCCCGGCGAAGCCTCGTGAGAAGGTCACCGTTTACGATTTCAAACGTCCCGAGCGGGTCGGCAAGGAACAGATGCGGGCCCTGCAGACAATGCACGAAGGTTTCGGCAGAAACTTTGGCGCTGCCTTGTCGGCGATGCTTCGCAACATTGTCGAGGTGAAACTGACGAGTGTCGATCAGTTAACCTACAGCGAATTTGTATTCAGCCTTGAGAACCCGACTTGCTTCAATATTGTCAACGCCCCTCCGTTGGAAGGACAATTAATTCTCGATCTCAATCCTTCGATCTTGTTTCCAATCATCGACCGGCTGCTAGGTGGGAACACGATGTCGTCGGCACCTGTGCGGAGACCTCTGACGGAGATTGAATTGAGACTCGTCTCACGCATCACTGGGTTGTTCTTGAGTGAGATGCAGCAGACCTGGGAAAATGTACTCAAGTTTGACCTGTCTGTGGATCGGGTTGAAAGCAATCCACAGCTTGTGCAAATCATTCCTGCCAACGAAGTGATCGTGCTCATAAGTTTTGAGCTAACGGTTGGTGAGACTCGAGGGATGATCAATCTCTGTATTCCCTACAACTCGATCGAGCGTGTAAGCCACAAACTCTCCTCCAACAACTGGGTCAGTTATCGCAAGAAGCCCCCGACAGAAGAATCGATCCAGATGCTTAGTGACCGACTGGCGGACGCCGCTGTCGAGGTGGTTGTCAACTTGGCAGACACCAACATCTCCACCGCTGATTTGATCAATCTGAAGGTCGGCGACATCATCGCCACCGAGCAGGATGTCTCAAAACCGCTAGTCGTCTCGGTCGAGGGAAAATCAAAATTCCACGCCAAGCCAGGACAATACAAGGGCCGCAAGGCAGTCGAGATTACCGCTCTTCACGAAGATCATCACCTGCAATTCGACCCTCAGAAGGCTATGTCGCTGAAAAAGTCACAGGCTGAAAGCGCCTGATTTTCAGATATTATCCCCCGGGTAATTGACATTCGAGGGGGTTGCAAGCGACAATAAAAGCATAGTTAGTACTTTTCTAATTTTGAGAATGAATAAAGTTACAAGCGGTCTCACGCTTGTTCATTGGAATCCCCTCAGTGGGATTTGCCGGGAAGAGGGCCTGAGTTCGGAAGTGATCAACTCCAGTCGATGGGGTAGTTACACCGAACTTAGTCGAATTGCGTTGTAAAGTGTTCTTGCCAAGATACGGGTTCGATGGTTGTGTTCCATTCGCTGGAACGCTATTGCTTGAATCATAGGCCGTAGGATCTTTTTATCTTGTCAAGGGCTTTTTAAGATCAGCTTGGTCTCTTGTCTCAATTGACCGCTCGGCTGGCGGTGTGACCACCGCGTGTAATCGCAAGGAGACCTGTGATGGGTATCTCGGTGACTTGTCCCAACGGGCATGAATTTAAGGTCAAAGATAAATATGCAGGCAAGAAGGGTTTGTGTCCCTTCTGCCCCGGCCAGGTCAAGGTCCTTGTGCCTGATGCGAATTCTTCAGGCGTGCTTGAATCCGCCGCATTTCGCGCGGTTCGTGAGGAACACAATCCAGGCGGGTCGTCGGTGCTTGATGAAGGGGATTCCCATTCCAACGAAAGTAGCGTCAGTTTGCTGGGCTCGTCGGTGATTCGTCACAATATCAAATGCAAGTGCGGCGAAAGGGTGCCGATGTGGTTTGCCAAGTGCCCCAAGTGTGGGTCTTTCTTAGAGCATTTTTGACGAGGAATGCGACTGATTATGCTGATTGTATCGAACGAATGCCGTCTTATTCACGAGAAACTTGACAGTCGAAAAATCCTCTGCCTAGTATGAAGTTGGGAATCTCTCATTTCAGTTTCCAGGGGTATTCATTGTGGTTCGTGCATGTCTGCAAAAAATTGTTCTCAGCATTCTCCTTTCGTTGATTACTTTGCCATGGGCGGTGAGTGCAGAAGTTGCTCCAGTCTATCAACGGGATCGAGGAAACAATCACTCGGGTGGTCCTTGGCGACATCCAGGGGGATACCAATTTGGGCTCGGCTATTTCGGCTTTCCGCCACAGGTCTACGGGGGCAACTGGTATCAGCGTCCTTACCCGACCCATTTAGATTTCTTTCGACTGCGAAGTGCTCCGCCAGCTGAAGTTCTCGGTTATCCCTGTATAGTTGATGACGAGAACCAGGAGCCGTGATTAGCGACCGAAGCCAAGGCTGAAGCTAAATACCTGCTCGCGATCAAAGGAGGCGCTTGCTACCGGGAAGGCGAAGTCGAGTGCGATTGGGGCAGGGCCCATGGCGGGAACAGTTACCCTCAAGCCGAAACCAGGGGCGGCGCGGAAGTTGTCAAGATTTACGTCTTGCTCGACCGTTCCAAAGTCGCAGAAGACAACGCCATTGAGCATGTCGTCAGCGGTGATGGGGAACAGATACTGCAATGAATTGAGCCACTGGAAATCACCGCCGGACTCGATATTTTGCCCACTCACGTTGGTTACAGGATTCGCCCCGCGGAAGCGGAATCCACGGAGGGTCGCGTAACCACCTGCATAAAACCGATCGTAAATCGGTGCGTCTTGTCCCATCCAGCCTACGGCGGTGGAGTAGCTCACCACATGGCGACCGGAATGGTCGGGTCGCTCGCTCATCAGCCAGTAGGTTCGGAATTCGGCCTCGATGCGGGGGTAGACAAACGACCCCAAGACTTGCTCTGCTCCCAATTCCAGGTAGTGCCCTTGGGTTGGTAGGAAGCTGCTGTCACGTGTGTCGTTGATGACTCCAACCTTGAATCCTTGCAGGTTGTTATTGCCCACAACTTCGTCCAGATCGGGGAAGGCTCCTGGTGCCGTGGCGATATTGCTAATGTTGACGTTTTCGCCACGATAGGTGAGCAAGGTCGAGAGATCTTTGTCTAGCCATTGATAGCCTAGGGAAACTCTGCCACCCAACCGTCCTTCATCCCAATCATCATAACGACGGTCGAAGTAGGAACCACTCAAACCGAGGCTAATAGGTGAATCGAAAAGGTAGGGTTCCTGAAAGCTCACAAGATAGCGATTCACACTACTACCAGGTGAGGCATCGATGCGAAAACGCTGCCCAGCACCGCGGAAAGCGGTTCCATTGCGAATGTCTTCCCAGCTGCGAGGCAAACGCTTCCAGTCGAAATTGCGTTCGTCGATGACGATGTTACCTACGATACCTGCATTGGAGTTGATGCCGGCACCTATCTGCAGGCGGCCGGTTTGAGTTTCCTGACCATCGAAGATGATGTCGACCGTTTGTTCCGGGTACGGTTGCCCTGCGAAGCCAAAGTCTCCATTGGGCAAAACCTGATACCCAGGGACGGGATTTGCAGGGAATCCGAGAACTGCACCAGAAGACTGCGAGGGGGGAGGAAGTGACTCCGAAAATTGAACCTGTTGGACCGTGTTGGTACGGGTAGGGGGTTTGGTAGCAGGTCCGGTCGCGCCTACAAGTTTTCCGCCATAGGGAGAGTTGGCCGAGTTGGGAAGCGTAGCATAGGCACTCTGAGTTTGATTAGCAGGGCTTTGGCCTCGAACTGATTGATAGGGATTGCCCGAAAGGGGAGGCGTATGCTGAGCAACGGTCGGTCGCACCCACCAAGCAGATTGGGGCGCAGTGGATTCAGGGCTTTGACCACGAATGGTCAGGGGTTCTTCGACCGTGTTCTCGTTTGCCGGAAACTCAACCTGGCGAGGTACCAAGCCTTCTTCCTCTAGCCACTCTTGATAGTGCTGCCAGTCGTGGCATTCGACGTGAATATCCAAAGGTTGAGAGTCAGCGAGTGGGGAGGGCAATGGTCTGGCAATTTGGTACCCAGGTGGTGGCAACACACGAGGTCCAAAATTGTCGGGGCTCTGACCTCGCAAGCCAGATCCTTGGGGGTTGCTACTAACGCGCGCTCGGGGGCCATCCCCTGGAAAGTCGTCGGCTAGCCCCATGCTCACATCTTCGGGGATGCGATACGTAATTTTGGGCCTCAATCCAGACGCGGGATCGGAGTGATAGAGTCCACTTGCAATCAGGCGCCGCTCGCTGGCTTTGATTTCACGAATGTCGACGATATCCCCGGGGCGGACTGACATACGGTTTATTGCCGTCTGAATCCGGGTATGGGGATTATCTCCTCCGATGTGGACAATGATCCGTCCAACACGGAATTGCTCACCCTCGCCGATGTGATAGAGCAGATCGACTTCCCCCGGTTCTTCGAGGAAAACCGGTTCGGGTCGAACATCGGCGAAGACATAGCCGTGACTGCCGTAGAGTTCTTGTATCCATTGGGCATCGGCACTCATTTTTGCTTGCTCGAAGGGTTCTCCCCCTTTGAGTTTAGCTGCTTCAGCCAGCGCAACCGGCTCGAACTTGGAGTTGCCGAGGAATTTCACACTACGAACTTCATAGCGAGGACCTTCGGAGATGACAAATGTCACCTGAGCCCATTTCTTCTCGTCGTAGTAATCGACCTTGCGACTGATCTTGGCTTGGAAAAAACCAAACGACCGGTAGTACGCAGTGAGCAGGTCCACGTCTGAATCGATTTGGTCGCGGTTGACATAGCCTTTAAGTAACTTCAGCATCGGCGGCTTAGTCTTAATGATGGACTTGAGGCGACCAGACGAAACGAATTCGTTGCCAACGAACTCCACGTTCCAGATTTTTTCGGTGTTTCCTTCATTGATGAGAAATGAAATCCCTTTGTCGGTCGGCTTGGTCCCTTCCAGGATGGTAACCTGGGCATGGTTGAAACCCCTCCCCTGGTAGTACTCCTCCAGCTTGCGACGGGCTTCTTCGACGGCGTAGGGATCAACTGCTCCGCCGGACTTGAGCCCTGTTTCCTTAGCGAGTTTTTTGTCAGAAACCTCTTCATTGCCGAGGTAAGTGATGTAGCGAATCGTGGGTCGTTCGACGACCTGAAATATTACTACCCGGCCTTGAGGTGTCGTCTCGTAGAGCGGTTTGACATCGATGAACCAACCCAGATTAGCCAGTCGCCGGACGTCTCGCTGTACCACGGAGCGGTCGAATGGCCGGCCGACTCGTGTGGTGAGATGGCTGGCAACTTGCTCAGCAGAGATTGTATCATTGCCAGTAAAACGGATTTCCTTGACCAGTTCTGCCGGATTCAAGGCAACGACTGCCGCAGAGGGATTCGTGTCCTGGGCCTGACTGGCACCAATTGGCCCCCAGAAGCAGACTGCCATTAGCAAAGGTATCTTTACGAAAAGCCCCTGAATTCGACGGTGTTGCATGTTTCGATGCATGGGCAATTCGAGATTCACTTTGCGGAGATAAGCTTGGTGTATTGGTCGACCACGCGCAAAGTGCGTGTAGAGACCACCTTTCAGGCCGCAGAGAAATAGCGGATAGACAATGCCCCGACAAGCCGAATTCTCAACGGGATGGGGCGAGAATGAATGAACTTCGGGGCTTTTGCGGCAAGAAATAGAATCCGCCGCCAAAAATGCTAGCAGAAAGAGGTGAGTAGGTGAGGCCAAATTGTCACCTACTCACACTCAATCAAATTCTTCGTAGGCTTTCTGAGAGAAATTGCGAAAACGCGTGAAATCGTGAAGGAAGGCAAGTTTAATGTCACCCGTGGGGCCGTTGCGTTGCTTGCGGATTAGCAATTCCGCCTCGCCACGGAGTCGTTCTTTCTCCTCCGGATTGTTTTCGTAGTATTCCTCCCGATGAATGAACATCACCAAGTCGGCATCCTGCTCGATGGCACCCGATTCACGCAAATGGCTAAGTTGTGGCTTGTTGTCGCGCGAGGACTCGACTTGTCGATTCAGCTGAGCCAGGCACAGGACGGGAACGTTCAACTCACGAGCCAAGCCCTTGAGTCGCCGAGCAATCTTCGCCACCTGTTCCTGACGCGGGTCGCGGGCGTTGTCGGGATCGATCAACTGCAGATAGTCGATCACAATCAGGGAAAGGTTTTCTCGTCGCTTGAGTCGCCGTGCATTTGCTGCGATTTCCGTCATCGTGCGACTAGGTGAATCGTCGATGTACAATGGTGCTTCGCTTAGTTCACTCGCACATCGCACGAGTTTGCGGCGTTCTTCGGCGGTGATAGTTCCGTTGCGGAGTCGATGTCCGTTGACCTCAGCAACTGAACAGAGTAGGCGATCGCCGAGTTCCAAGGCAGACATTTCCAAGCTAACAAACAACACCGGCGAACGCAGTTGAAACGCGACGTGCTCGGTGATATTCATAGCCAGTGCGGTTTTGCCCATGCTAGGTCGGGCAGCAAGAATAATCAGTTCCGAGTTTTGCAGGCCTCCAGTTAATTGATCGTAATCGTCAAATCCGGTTTCCAAACCGCCGAAGGCGTGTTGATGGTCCATGCGGGCATCAATTCGCTCCAGAGATTCGTGCAAGACCTCGTTGATACTGCTGAGGTCATGCGACCCACGTGATTCGAGGATGCCGAAGACTTTTTCTTCGGCGCGACTCAGAGCCATGCGAGTCTCAAGTGAAGGATCGAAGGCATCGTGAACGATGTCGGTACCGGCATGGACTAGTGACCGCAGGACTGCCTTATCTGCCACGATCCGCGCATAATACTCGGCGTGGGCGGCAGTAGGGACGATCTGGCCAATCTCGGCCAAGTAGGCGGCCCCACCGATCGACTCGTACTGATCGGCCGAGCGAAGTCTTTCTACGAGCAGCATCGGGTCGATGCTTTGACCTGCGTCGTGCATCTGAAGCAGGTGCTCGTAGATACAGCGATTGGCGTCATCGTAGAAGTCGCTTTCTCGCAAGATCAAGGCGACTTCATCGAAAACGGAAGGAAGCAGCAGAATACTTCCCAGGACCGATTTCTCGGCTTCGGTGTTTTGCGGCAATTGCCGCGCCATAGGAGAATTTGCTGAATTACGCTGGGCCGCAGAAGGACTCCGTTCAACAGCTGCCACGGTGAGTACGCTCCATCTCTACGAGGCAGTGAACCCATGCAGGTTCACAAGAATGCAACAGGCAATGCCACAGGCGGTTAAGGCGCGAGCAGCGGCTATTTGTCGTCGGAACCGACGGTGGGGACGACCCACACCTTCAGTTCGCCATCGACATCATTGGAGAGTCGGAACTTGACCGTGTACAGCCCCAATTCCTTGAGTACCCCCTCCAGACGGATCTGATCGATCTTGAGCTGAATATCCACTTTTTTCAGGGCCGCTACTATTTCCGTAGCACCAACGCTGCCATACAAGTGGCCATCTTCGGTGGCATTGGCTTCGATGGTGATACTCTGCTTAGAGATCTCGGTAGCCTTCTTGCGCAGATTCGATTGATGCACTTTTTCCAAGGCTTGCAGCTTAGTGCGATGCTTGTCGACCATCCGTTTGTGGTGATCGGTGGCGAGGGTGGCCATTCCCTGGGGGATCAGATAGTTGTAGGCGAACCCCGGGCGAACTTGCACGACATCCCCTTGATGTCCCAGGTCTTCCACACTGTGAATCAGTAGTAACTCGATCCCTCCGTTATCACCCTTGGGAAGGCGCTTTCCAGCATGGGGAAGTCTCTTGAGTTTTCGTGGCTTTGTTTTCATGTTTTTATCGTTGTTGGGTAAAACAGCTTTGTCTGATGGTTATCTAAGATTGAATTCGCGGTGGGAAACTAGAAGGGGATCTCATCGGAAGGTGGTGATGATGAGCTTACGGCCGCTTCGGAGGCGTATTCCTGCGACTCGTCTCTCGCCGAGGAACGACTACCGCCGCCCCCTCCACCGCCACCACCGCCGCGTCCGCCGACCATTTGCATTCGCTCGCCGATTACTTTTAGCTTGGAGTGCTTCTGTCCGTCTTTTTCCCAAGTGTCTAGCTTGAGTCGGCCTTCGATGAGTACGCTGGAACCTTTGCTGAGATACTCGTTGGCGACTTCAGCAGTGCGACCCCAGAGAGTAATGTCCACAAAAGTGGTTTCCTCCGTCCATTGGTCGTTGCGCTTCACCCGGTCGTTGACGGCCAGACCAATATCGGTCACGGCCATGCCACTCCCGACATAACGCAGTTCAATGTCGCGGGTTAGATTGCCGAGCAGAACAACTCGATTGAAACTTGCCATGGCAACGATCCTTCTTTCAAATACTCTCGAAACTTAAGCGGACTCGAAAAATGCGGGGCGATGTGAAATACGATTGAAGGAGGCACTATACGCCAACTTCTTCTTCCTCGATTTCTTCCTCAGCATTTTCATTGTCATCTTCTTTATCACTGACCGGTACGGCACGGACGACTCCGCCGCCACGGGCGTGCTCCAGGATGGGTTCTACCAGAGCTCCCGGCAAGCGAATGAACAGTTGCCGCAAGATATTGTCCTGAATTTCACACTCGCGCGTTAGACCGGTGAGATTCGAGGTAGGCATGCGGAAATAAGTGATCCAATAGGCACCTTTGCGATGTCCTTTGATGGGGTAGGCTAGACGCCGTTCTTCCCAGAGCCGACTGACCTCGATGTGGCCTCCGGCGGCTTCGATCAATCCATTCACTTCTTGCGCCAGACCATCGTGATCCCGCGCATAAGCGTTCGCATCCAGAATAAACAAGCCTTCGTAAACGCCAATATTTTCTTCCAAAACCATTACTCCGATTTACTAGATAATCCACTCGATAGCTTTAGGGCTATTGTAAATGTCTAGTCGACCCTATTCGGGCAGACTCCCATTGAATTGACTCATTGCCAAGTTAATTCCTTCACTTATCCAGACCTCGATTGCTTCGACTGCTCGAGTCGTCTGGTTTTTCACGACTTTGCGTTCAAGGGAGGTAAACTTTCCCAAAACGTAATCCACCGGGTCCCACTCTGCAGGCACCGGGCCGATTCCGAGCCTCAAACGCGAAATCCGGTCCGTGCCAAGCTGCCCAAACGTGCTGGCCAGTCCCTTTTGCCCCCCATCGGATCCCGCAGCACGAAGCCGGAGGGTTCCGAGGGGAATGTTAAAATCATCGCATACAACCAGCAGGTCTTCGTTGTCGATCTTATAGAAGTCCATCACTTGCCGAATGCTGCGTCCGCTCAAATTCATGAACGTCTGAGGCATTAATAGCAAGGTTTTCTCAGTACCGACCAAACACTCCTGGAGGTGTCCTTCAAACTTCAAACGCCCAGTTGCTGTTGCAAAGCCTTGAGCCAACAACTGGATGACTTCAAAGCCTATGTTGTGTCTTGTTCCTTCGTATTTCTTGCCGGGATTTCCCAGGCCCGCGACCAGCTTCATAGCCCCTGTCCTCCTGTAACCCCTGTACTCCTAAAACTCAGGGGCCCGAAACCCAGAAGGTTGAGCAGCAAGGACTATTCCTCGGCTTTTTCCTCGTCGTCATCCTTGCGACCAATGATCTCAGGCTCAGCACCACTGCCAGCCAATTCATCTTCCTCAGGCACAACAGTGGGCTCAACGCATTGCACCAAGATCATATCAGGTTCGCCAAGCACAAGGGCTCCTTCGGGCAAATCCTCAATGTCAGCAACCCGAAGTTCGCCACCCAAATGGAGATGGTTAATATTCACATGCAAGTGTTCGGGGATGTGGCCCGGATCGGTCTCGATTTCCAGAAAATGAACGAGATGTTCAACGACACCCCCTTCGTGTTCGCCCGGGGCTTCACCACGCAGTTGCAGGTCTACCTCGACCTTCACTCGGTCTTGTGCTTCTACCCGCAGCAGATCGACATGCAACACATGCTGCTGGAAGGTGTCCCATTGGATGTCTTGCAAAAGTGCCTGACCTTCGGCAGCCCCTTTGAGTTGTACCAGCTTGGCGCCGTGGCGAAGTGAGGTTTTCAGATTTTCGGCGGAGATCTCAAGACTCAAGCATTCCTTACCATGGCCGTAAAGAACCGCTGGCAGTTTCCCCGCCCGGCGGAGACGGCTGTTATTGAGTTTCCCTAGTAGATCACGTTTTTTGACTTCCAAGACTTCCGACATCTCTACCTCTGTAAATTAACCGCCGCGGTACTAGCCGCCCGTCAATTGGGCCAATGCAAACCTTCGATTGTCCGCTATTTCGGGAGAAATTCAACCCCATGAAATGCCGCAGAATGGAGTATTTTGAGCAGCTCGTTAGGCACCAGAGGGGAAGGTCGTCGGCGCCACTTGCCTAACTAACAGATCCGATCGCTGGGCGACACGGAAAAAAGGCAGCCGCGTCAATGAAACAACCGGCTGATCGACTCATTGCGGTGGATTCGTTTGACGGCCTCTCCCAGGAGGGGGGCAATGCTCAGGACCTTGGTCTGAGGGAGCATTTGCTCGGGGGTCAGCGGGATCGAGTCGGTGCACACGATGCTGTTCAGGTTGGCTTTGCTGAGACGCTCGATGGCTGGGCCACAAAGAACGGCGTGGGTACAAGCGACGTGAATCTCTCGGGCTCCGCGATCTCTCAGAACGCGAGCCGCACCACAAATGGAGCCTGCGGTGCTGATCATGTCGTCGAACATCAGTACGATCTTGCCATCCACGGGGCCACCGATGACGTTCTCTTGAGTTGTGTTCTCGGCACTGGTACGGCGTTTATCGACGATCGCTACCGTTCCCCCTAGTCGCTTGGCGTGTCCAAGTGCCCGTTTGATACTCCCTTCGTCGGGGCTGGCGATCACCAGATCGTCGCTGGGGATGTTCATCTTCAAGAAGTGCTCGTTGAGCACGGGGGCTGCATAGAGGTGGTCTACGGGAACATCAAAAAATCCCTGAATCTGGGCGGCGTGTAGATCCATTGCCAAAACGCGGTCTGCTCCAGCTCGGGTGATTATGTTCGCCACGAGCTTGGCAGTAATCGGTACACGTCCCTCGTCCTTGCGATCCTGCCGGGCGTATCCAAAGTACGGAATGACTGTGGTGACACGCTCTGCACTGGCTCGTTTGCAACTATCGATCATCACCAACAGTTGCATGAGTGTTTCATTGGCGGGGGGAGAGGTCGGCTGGATTAAGTAGACATCGCGTCCGCGGATATCTTCTTCAATCTTGCAAGAGGTTTCGCCGTCGGGGAATGAGCCCAGCGCGATCTTGCCGAGGCCGACTCCCAAATAGTCGGCAATTGCCTTGCTCAGTTTGGGGTTGGCGTTGCCACTAAAAATCTTGAGATCGGTCATGGAGAATAGCCTAGTTTGAAGGGGACATGCTCTGGATCGCTGCCTCGACCAGTGCCAGCTCATCCCGGTTGTTAATACTCATTGATTCGCAAGGCTGTAACACTTTTTCTGCCATGACTCGTTTGCCAGCAGCAAAGAGAACTGCCGGGCAATCGGTAATGTAGTATTCCTTTTGAGCGTTTTCATCGGTCAGTTGATTTAGCGCGAAAAGCAATGCTTGCGAATCGAATAAGTAGGTGCTGACGTTGACTTCGCAAAGTTCTCGTTGGTCGGGGGAGGCATCTTTTTCCTCGACAATGCCGACAAACTCGCCAGCCTGATTGCGGACGATTCTACCGTAGCCGATGGGGTTCTCTTTATCCACCGTTCCTATCACACAGTCACAATCTGCGGCCGAGAAGTTCTCCAAAAGCCTGCTGATGGACTCAGCCTGTAGGAGCGGCGAATCTCCTGCCACGATAAGCACTGGGCCTTGGTGCTGGGACAGTTGGTCGCGACACATCATCACGGCATGCCCGGTGCCAAGCTGCTCATGTTGCTCGGCAAACTCGATTTTCGGCTCAGTAGATAGCTCAGCCCGAACCAGTTCAGCCCGATAGCCGACGACCACCAAAATGCGGCCAACACCAGCAGAATGGATGGCGTCGATCACATAGCGAATCATTGGCCTCCCAGCGACAGGAACGAGCACCTTGGGGAGCTCGGATTCCATGCGGGTGCCTTTTCCCGCCGCCAGGACGATAGCCAACGTGGTGTTTTCAGGCAGATTTTTTGGCATGGCAGGGTAGACGAATCGAGTCAAAGCCTAGGGAAATCCCCTCGAATCAATGTCTGGTGGTGGAGACTCCAGACAGTTGGAATCCATGGACAGGCTCGAGGCTTGCCCCGTGGAGCTATCTTGCCATGAATGCGCCTCTGTTGCCAGGGTCAGGGGAAATCCTCCTGGCTTGCCTCTGAGCGGGTCTTTCGTCCGTCGAACCCAGGCGCTAAAATGCAGGATTCTGCCCCACGTGCAAACTTATGCTGTCTGGCAGCAACCCCGAGAGTACCCTGTGAATACTGTCCTCAATCCACCGCTCCAGAAACGCTCCAAACCAAGGAAAATAGTTTTGCAAGACGCGATTCAAAAAGCCGACGTCCTCATCGAAGCGATGGGTTGGATCCGTCAATTCCGGGATAAGATTACTGTCATCAAGCTCGGCGGTAGTGTCATGGAAGACCCCGATGCACTGCGCCACCTCTTGGTCGATATTGTGTTTATGGAAACTGTTGGCATGAAGCCGATTGTCGTCCACGGCGGAGGAGCAGCCATCAGTCGGGCGATGGCCGAGGCTAAGATCGAACCTCGTTTCATTCATGGCCGACGCTATACGGACGAGGCGACCCTGGCAATCGTCGAACGCGTGTTGGCAGGTGAGATCAACGAGTCCCTGGCTGAGAGCATTGAGGAGTTTGGTGGCCGGGCGATGCCGCTCAACTTTTCTGGACAGAACAACAACGTACTTTTTGGGGAACGGCTTGAAATCCTGGATGAAGAGGGCAAGCCCATCGATCTGGGTTATGTTGGCACCGTAACTCAGGTTGACCGCGAAACTCTCGACAATCTGACCTACGCCGGGCAAGTGCCGGTGATTCCTTCTATGTGTGAGACGGCTTCCGGAGAGCGTCTCAACGTGAATGCCGATACGGCTGCCACTGCGGTGGCTCAAGCCGTGGGAGCCGAAAAGCTGATTTTTCTCAGTGATGTGAACGGAGTTCGGCGAGACAAGGAAGATCCCGATTCACTGATTCATACTCTCTCAGCCGACGAGGCGCAGGAGCTGATTGCCGACGGCCGGATCGAATCAGGGATGATCCCCAAAGTGCAGGCTTGCCTGGAGACGCTAACCAAGGGAGTGGGCAAGATTCATATCATTGATGGTAGGCTACGTCACTCGCTTCTGTTGGAAATCTACACAAACCGAGGAGTCGGGACCGAAATCATTGCCGAACCTATTTGAGCCCTGCCGCCTCTGTAGGAGACTCATGCTCCGCACCTCAACCTAAGGAAATATCAGTGCCCATTGCCGAGAAAACAGCTATTTCGCAAGCCACCTTGCAGTTGTTTGATGACTATGTAATCCCAAACTACGGGCGTTTTCCTCTGTCTCTGGTTCGAGGCGAGGGTTCGCACGTGTGGGACGACCAGGGGAATCGCTATCTCGATTTTTTCCCCGGGTGGGGCTGTAATCTCTTGGGACACTGTCCGGATCCCGTCGTAAAAGCAGTTCAGGAGCAGGTGGCAGAACTCATCCATGTGCCGAACTCTTGGTACATGGAGGCTCAAGGCCAGTGGGCAAAGCTCTTGAGCGAGCGGAGCTTTGGCGGCCAAGCGTTTTTCTGCAATTCGGGTACCGAAGCCAACGAAGCCGCGATCAAACTGGCACGCCTGAACAGTTCTTCCACGAAGTACAAGATCATTTCCTTCGAGGGAAGCTTTCACGGTCGTACCTACGCAGCGACGACCGCCACAGCGCAGCCCAAATACCACGAAGGGATCGGACCGCTACTGCCAGGCTTTATTTATGCCCCGTTCGGCAACCTTGAAGCTGTTGCCGCAAAGGTTGACGATGAAACGACCGCCATCCTGGTTGAACCAATCCAGGGAGAAGGTGGCATTCGTATTCCTCCCGAGGGATTCTTAAATGGTTTGCGGAAGCTGGCCGACGAAAGAGGCTTATTGCTCATCTTTGATGAAGTTCAAGCCGGCTGTGGTCGCACGGGCAAGTGGTTTGCTTATCAGCATTTTGGTGTAGAGCCGGACATCATGACGCTTGCCAAAAGCTTGTGCGGCGGGATCGCAGGTGGGGCGATGTTGGCTAGAAAAGAGATCGCCAAGAGTCTTCGACCAGGAATGCACGCTGCTACCTTCGGGGGCAACCCTATCGCTGCCCGTGCAGGGATTGCCACGATCGAGATGATCGAAGAACTTGGGCTCTTGCAGCGGGCAACCGAACTGGGCGAAGGGTTTCGTAGGCAGCTAGCTACGTTGGTCGATGAGCTTCCCTATGTTGCCGAGTTGCGAATTTGCGGTCTGATGATTGGCTTAGAACTCCGCGTGCCAGGGGCTCCTATCGTGCAGCAGTGCCTCGATCGTGGCCTGTTGATTAATTGCACTCAGGGCAACGTCATTCGCTTGCTCCCGGCGATGACCCTCAGCGATGAACTGCTGGAAAGTGGTTGCGAGATTCTTGCCAACGTGCTTCGTGAACATAACCCTTGAGCCACATCCCAGGCCAATCTAATCGAACGCTCAACTGGACGAAGAGGATTCAATAATGAGACACCTGGTAACCTTACGTGATGTAACAACCGAAGAGATTCAGAGAATCTTTGCGCTGACGTCCGATTTGAAAACCAAACTGGCTAAAGGGATTCGCGAGCCGATCTTGCCCGGACGGGTTATGGCTCTGGTATTTGAGAAGCAATCACTCCGTACGCGGGTGAGTTTCGAAGCCGGCATGGCCCACATGGGGGGATCCTCCATCATGTTGGGAGACGACGCTGGTTTTGGCAAACGGGAACGAATCGATGATTTTAGCCGCGTGCTAAGCGAGTACATCGATGTGCTGGTGATGCGCTGTAAACTGCATTCGACCGTAGAGGAAGTGGCCAAGTACGCGTCCTGTAGTGTGATCAATGGGCTCACCGATCAGGCTCATCCATGCCAGGCGCTGGCAGATTTGTACACAATTCAGTGCCATGTGAAGTCACTCAATCAGTCCAAGCTTGCCTGGGTAGGTGATGCGAACAATGTGGCGCGCAGCCTGGCGCTTGCTTGCGGCAGGCTGGGTGTGCACCTTGCAGTGGCCAATCCTCAGGGCTACGGTTTTTCTGACGAGTTTATTGCCGACTTGAGCAAAGAGTGTCCCGGCATGAACCTCACACTTACCAGTGATCCTGTGGAGGCCGTCCGCGGCGCTAATGCTGTTTACACCGATGTATGGGCAAGTATGGGACAAGAAAAGGAGCAAGAGCAACGCCGCAAAGATTTTGCTCCTTTCCAGGTGAACGGAAAGCTGATGGCCGCAGCACCTTCGGATGCACTCTTTATGCATTGCTTGCCAGCCAAGCGGGGTGAAGAGGTTACAGATGAAGTAATGGACAGCCCTAATAGCGTAATCGTCGAACAGGCGGGTAACCGCATGCATGTTCAGAAGGGAATCCTGGCATGGTTATTGGCCGCACAAAAATAATCCCTTCTTTCATCAAAATTTCCCCCACGGAAAGTGAACATGATGCCTGATCGCGCAAACAACCGCGCCGCCGACACCTTGCGGACATTTTTACTCGAACGCAATGTGCCCGGGGCGGCTGCTGGAAAAGTGCTTGTTCGTGCGGGTAGTACCACGGTCCTTTGTACAGCCAGCATTGAGAATCAGGTGCCGCCGTGGCTTGAGGGACGTGGCAAGGGGTGGGTGACCGCCGAATACAACATGCTTCCGGGGAGCACATCTCCGCGAAAACAGCGTGATAGAAGCGGGAAGGTCGATGGCCGTAGCTCCGAAATCCAGCGTCTGATTGGTCGTAGCTTAAGAGGGATAGTCGATCTTGCGGCTCTCGGTGAACGCACAATCACGGTAGACTGCGACGTACTCGAAGCCGACGGTGGGACACGTACCGCTAGTATTTCCGGCGGTTATGTGGCTCTGGCGGAGGCAATAGGGTCCCTCCCAGAATTCCAATCCGGCCAACTTCCCTTTACCGACAGTATTGCAGCGGTAAGTGTCGGAATCGTCGACGGCGAGCCCTTGTTGGACCTCGACTACTCTGAGGATGTGCGGGCTGATGTCGACATGAATGTCGTGATGACGGGTCGCGGCAGATTTGTCGAAGTCCAAGGATCCGGCGAGGAAGCCACCTTTGATAAGGCTCAGCTACTGGCCATGATTGATCTGGCAGAACGGGGCATCACCCAGCTCAGCCAATTTCAAGCAAAACATCTCGAGCATTAATCGTGGCGAGGCTAGATTCCGCCACCACCACCGCCGCCACCGCCACCACCGCCGATACCACCGCCGCCGGCACCTCCCGATTGCACTTGGGAAGCAAAGCTGAAGTTCTGCACGTTTCCGATACCAGTGAACGAAGGAGTGGCTGAAACTCGCACGTAGCGACGGTCTGCAGAAACTACCGCTGTGGCGGTCATCTGGACGCCGTCCGGAAGTACTTGAATGATTGGCTGGAATCCGACGGCACCGATCTGGCCTGCCAAGGCCATTCGACGAGCCAAGTTGTTGTCGCCACCCGCCCCACGTAGGGCAGCGATCCGGGGATCAGAGAATCCCCCCAATTGCTGGGCTAAGACTGACTGGCTGAGCGCCTGTTGACGGCCTACAGCAATTTGTAATTGCTGATCCTCGAGTGATTCCAGACGGCGACCATCTTCAAGTTCAAAGACTGCCATGGAGTCAGAATCGTCTTGTATTTTGACGTGTTGCCGTTCATGAGCCTGGCGATCAGTGCCGTAATGCTTGTAAATATCGACGATAACTTTGTCGGCGACAACGTCGCCATCTATTTTCCGCAAGCGAGCACGGTATGTGCCTGGGAACGCTTGGGCACAAGTGTAGGTTTCGGTAAACGATGAGGCACGTTCGGGAGTATCGTCCTCAGGAGAAATATCACCGCTGCAAACTCCACCCCCTGGTGTGCGTGGTTGCTGGAGTGAGCACACCGTGCCACCAGGTTCTTCGACGATCAAGTCGATGTCTGCATCACCCGACCAAGTAACTTTTATGACCACATCACGAGACAAGGCTTTCTCGCATTGTTCTCGGTACTCGGCATAGAGTGGATCACTATTTTTCTCCATCGCTTCGAGAGTGGCTTTGGCAACTCGGAAAGCCGTGTCATAGACGTGTTGCTGATCGCTGGGCCAAGAATTCTCAAGAATTCCCACGGTTGCCCAGCGAATCCCTGCGGAATCATCAACGCGTTGCGCCGTTTGCAAACCAAGGGCATACGCCTCGGGATGGAGTCCAGGCAACTTGGTAATCTGGCGATAGACGTCCAGTGCGCGCGAATCCAAATCGATATGCGACAGGTACTGGGCGATCAACAACAGCTGGTCAGGAGAAGTGCTAAAATCGCAAGCCGACATCACAGCCCGCTCAATTTCACTTTTGGGGCGGCCATCCAATTCCATCGCAATCCCCAAGGTTTCATACATCCATGGTTGGGATTGTCCGTGTTGGATCGCTGCTTGAATCATGTCGATCGTTTCAGCTGGATTGTCCTTTTTCATTAAGTCGCGGGCGATCTGGCGCACTTCGACTGCATCCAACTGCTCGTTCGCGAATCGCAGTTGCCAATCCACTTTATTCGCACTCTCGGGTTTACTCGAAGAGACACTGTCTTTCGAGGAGACGGCTGTTTCTTCGTTTGGCTGTAATACCTGATCTGGTTTCTTGGTCAGTTCATCACCGACGTTAAAGAATCCACCGCCGCCGCCACCTCCCATGCCACCACCGCCACCTCCCATGCCACCACCCATGCCACCGCCCATACCACCGCCCATACCACCACCCATGCCGCCACCCATGCCGCCACCCATGCCGCCACCACTGGAACCGACTCCTGTAAGGCCTGCATTCTGGATGGGAAGTACCAAATCGGCCACGGGATAAACCTTGACCTTCAGAGACTCGTTAGCTTTTTCTTCTGTCGTGATCAACAGCACTTCTTCATCAATCGTATACGTAAGATCTTCCAGGCCAGGTTGACGCAACAGCAGATTCAATGCCGAGCGGAGTGAAATACTACGCAAATTGATTGTGACTTCCGTATCGGGACTAATCGCTACTTCATCCAGAGCCGCATTGTCAAAGATGATGGGAATGTCGTACTCTTCCTGAAGGGTATTAATCACTTCGTTCAGGGGTTGATCTTCGTATTGAAGTGGAGCTTTGAGAGGTTCACGGAGTGCCGACTCGATTTGTTCTTCAGCCTTACTCCGTGCACTCAAATCCACCGAAGCGTATTTCTTGCGACGAGCTGTGAGAGCTTCCCACTCTTCTGCATCGGGATAGATGATTGGAGGATCGTCTGGGAACGGAATGCTTGAAAGTTCATTCTGATACATCGTGTCAAAGAATCCTTGCCAACGCGCAGCTCTGGTAACGGCTTGCAAATAGTGGTGTCGCTTGAAGGTTGCGTAGAGACTCGCTACGCGTGGTGTTACGCCATCGGGATCAATTTCTTCCACAACTTGGGCGACCTCTTTAGCTTCCAGATATCGCTTTTCGTCGATCAGCGCACTGAATCTCTCCATGAGTTGTTTCTGACGTTCAATGCGCTGTTCAAGTCGATCGTTGATTAGCTTGCTCTCACGGGCCGCGGCCAATGATTCTTCGCGTTCGCGATCAATCTCGTCCTTCAAGAAGGCCTGATGGCGTGCTTCTGCAAGAGTCGACTTCAATTTGCCTAGTAATTCGGCTCGTTTTTCCGGAGATAGATCCACAGCCCGTTGCACGCTCTCTAAGGCCAGTTTCAAGTCTTGGATCGTGCTCTGAGGGTCTGCTGACATGCCTGATCGCGCATTGATGACGACGTTCTGTATTTCTTTACTAAGCATGTCTGCATAAACACGGCGTTCTTGCTCGACTTGGTCAAGAAATTCGCCATCACGGGACATAGGTCCAAGTAGTTCCTCATTGGGTTGCACGAGCGTGATGTCTCCCGAGAGTGGAACTCCAGGTTCTACGACATACTCTTCTTGGGGATAAATGATGGTTTCATCTTCAATGGGCACTTCGCTTTCGACAAAGTTCTGTACGGTCCGAGCTTGCACGTTCCCCGGGTCGCTCCGGAGGACAGCTTTGGCAATGCGACGGGCAGATTTGTGGTCACCCATGGCGGCTGCACGCTGTGCAACTTGAGTGAATCCGTCTAAGCGTGCACCGATCATGCGAGCAACGTCTCTGAGGCCGTTCGAACCAACCGTCGGCAATGAAAGTCCCTGATCAGGTTTAGCGATCTCGATAACTTCCGTCAGAAAGGCATTGTCGTCCGAAGTTTCCTCGGGCGCTACGCTCCATTTGAAAGCCTCATTGCCAGCTTTGATTTCAACATCGAGTGAAGCTGGCATTTGGTCGGTAGTTGACCCAACAATTATTGTGTCCCGATCGGACCTCAGTGGAGGCACTGCGGAAGGATAGTATTGTCCCATTTCCGGGGGGAGTTGGGCTTCAGTTGGCCACATTACTTTTCCATTGATGGTGGCAATTAGGTCTTTGCCAGCTAACTGTGCGTTGCGAATCAGGTCACCTTCGTTTTGTTGGATAGTGAGATTGCCACCGCTTTGGTTCGCAAGAACGGCCAAGAGTTGCGAATCGAGTCGTGGCCCGACTGCGAAGCTTGATACACTCGCCTGAGTCGCTCGAAGCTGGTCGATTGCTTTTTTGAGGGTTGGGGTGTCGAGTAAATTGGCAGTGCTGATTCCGTCACCGATGTAAATAATAGATCGTTGGACGCCATCCACGGAGTTCAATTGCCCGACGGCTTTGGTAAGGGCTGCAACCATATCAGTTGAGCCCAGCGGGACCTGCCTGCGAAGCTCTGCGACGGCGGCTTGCATTTCTGCGCTCTGGGGCGCTACGAAAGCCTTAGTAAGTCGATTGGTATCGAGATCGACACCCATGAGTTCGACCTTATCAGTTGGACGCAAACCAGCGAGTAAGGTGTCGAGTGCTGCGAGTGCTGATTCTCGGTACTCACCCTGTTGGCTGGCCGAAGTGTCAAACAAGACCACAACCGCTGACCGTTCAACTTCCTTTTGTGGCATGTCGGCCATGAGACTTACTGCGTATGCAGTCTGGCCCTCGTGCTCATAGGTGATCATTCGTGACGAGTCCGCGGCTATGGCTGAATTAGCCTTTGAGCCGATCAAGATCGTCGTAACAAACAAGCAGGCTGCAATTAATGGATACTTACGCATTGAAGCGCTCCCGTTCTGTAACTTCGGCGAAGGTGCCTGGATCTGTTCCGTTGGTGCAACCCACGCGGGGCAGGGAAACTCCCCCCTGACACAGAGCGCAGATCAGCTATGAATCTCCAACTACTCTTAGTTTAAGCTGACTGAATTCGATCTGCCACAAGAAATTGGGCAGAATAAGTCGAGATATTTCGGCTTGAGGATTCCTCTGGGTAGCCAAGTGAGGCAAAATTTCACAGGAGAATCGCTACGATCTGCATTTCTGGGTTGTAGTTTTGGGCTGACTAGCAGCATAATTGCCCCGATTCGCTGCTTTCGGTTTTGCGACAGACCAGTCGCGAGAGGCACATTCAATATAGTCATGCGGATTAAGCCATAGGCCATTTTTCTGTTCCTCCTGGGTCTGGGATGGCATTTTGGACACCTGTGTGGCATTTTGTTCTCGGAATGGGCAACCCTAAGCTTCTGACAAGAATTGGACTTTTGTGTGTTTGAATGGCCGTTGATTTTAGCTCAGGCGCCCTCGCTCTCGTTCGACGGGAAGATTGCCATATTCACGACGGTGGCGATTTTCTTGGCCATGCAGCGCAAGCGGGTTGTACCGATTGACTTACTGTTCCTCTCGGGCTTGGTAGTGCTGACACTTACCGGCGTGTTGACTCCCAGCCGCGCGTTAGCTGGGTTTTCGAACAAGGCAGTCGTGTTGATCGCAGCGTTGTTCGCTGCTTCAGCCGGACTGAGATCGACAGGGGCCTTGGACTGGATTGGCAACCGGTTGCTTGGTAGTGCTACTACGGAGCGAAGTGCGTTATTCCGATTGGCAGCGGCCGTCGTTCCTTCTTCGGCCTTTATTCTCAATACCCCTCTGGTAGCGATGATGGCCCCGGTGGTAGTTGACTGGTGTCGACAACGCAACATCTCCCCCTCTCGGCTGCTGATTCCACTTAGTTATCTAACGATCGCTGGAGGAGTCTGCACACTTATCGGTACCAGCACAACGCTCGTGATTAACGGCAGATTGGCTGCGATGGTGAAAGAAGGGATTTACTCTCCCGAGATCAAAGAACGAATTGGCGAGCTTACTTTTTTTGAGATTACTGCGGTGGGAGTACCCGTGGCTCTAGTGGCGATCGGCTATATGCTGTTCGTGATTCCTCGCAGATTACCGGATCGATCCGAACTACTCGAGCAGTTTGGCGAAAAGCATCGAGAGTATCTGGTCGAAATGCACGTAGAAGAAAAATGTCCGTTGATCGGAAAGAGCGTTCAGAATGCAGGGTTGCGGAATCTTCCAGGTTTGTTCCTTATCGAAATCGACCGTGGTGGTGAGACTATTACCCCTGTGAGTCCCCAAGACAAAATACAATCGGGCGATCATTTGGTCTTCACGGGAGTAGTGACTACTATCGCGGATCTGGAACGAATTCCGGGATTGGTCCCCGCAGTCGATTCGACGTTTGAGACGACACCCTCAGAGCGGACCCATCGGCAATTGAGTGAGGCCGTGCTTTCGTCCACATCACCACTGATCGGACTCACTATCCGAGATGCCGATTTTCGAAAGCTCTACAATGCGGCTGTGGTGGCCGTGCATCGCAATGGTGAAAGGCTGACAAACAAGGTGGGAAACGTTCGCCTTGAACCGGGAGACACGCTTCTCTTGCAGACCCGCAATGAGTTTGTGGGTGCCCATCGGCACAGTCGCGACTTTTATTTGGTCAGCAGTGTAGGGGCAACCACAGCACGCCGACATGATCGCGCACTACTCGCGGCAATCCTATTTGTAGGACTAATTGGTTGGCTGACTCTGAGCAGTCTGAAGCCCGACCTGCTGGCATGGGGCAACTTTTCAGCCAGAGATGTTCACTCAATTGCAGCGATCACAGTCGTGCTGCTGATGATTGTTACCCGATGCATGACCACCTCGGAAGCCCGTACAGCAATCGACTTACAGGTTTTGTTAACGATCGCGGCAGCCCTGGCACTTGGAGAAGCACTTGATCAGAGTGGAGCTGCGAGGTGGCTGGCTAGCACAATGGTGGATGGTGCTACGACACTCGGAGTGAATGATACATGGAAACCCTATTTCTTACTTGCCTTGACCTATGTCATGGCGCAGCTTTTTACCGAGTCGATCACTAATGTGGCGGTTGCTACTACCATGATCCCCGTTGCGGTAAACCTAGCAATCGTCGCCGGGTACGATCCGAGGCCGTTTATTGTTGCAGTCACAATGGCTGCCAGCTTGAGTTTTGTTACCCCGATCGGCTACCAGACCAACCTAATGGTGATGGGCCCCGGCGGGTATCACCCCCGGGATTATTGGCGAGCAGGTTGGCCTTTGGCTTTGATCTTGACAGTGACGGCGCTCACGCTGATCCCCCGTATCTTTCCCTTCATTCGCTGACTTGCCATTGCCAACGGACCTTTTTTGCCCCGAAGTTCGACTCACGAAAAAGCCAAGTCTTTTCATTTGGAGCTTGTGATTTCAGAACTTTCATTCTGTTCGCTTTCGGCAAGCAGGTCGTCGACTAGGTCTTCGATAACTTTGTCGCTAGTTGCACCTTTCCAGTTCAATTCGCCTTGCCACCAGTGACGAATGTAGCCATTTTTGTCGACGACGTAGACGGTCGGCCACATGGTGTTACCCCAAACCTTCCAGTTCTCTGATTCCAAGTCGATCATGATCGGAAAATAGAGGCCTCTCTCTCGGGCAGCTTCTTTGACCGCTTGGGGATCCCGTTCAAGACTCGTTTCAGGCGTTTGAATGCCGACGACCGCCACCCCCTTGTCGGTCAGCTCTTGGTACCAGCGTTGATAGATTCCAAAATTGGCGTGACAGTTGTGGCACTGAAAGGCGTAAAAATGAACCAAAACGACTTTGCCACGCAATTCGGCCAACTTCAGCGGTGCTGAATTGATCCAGTATTTGACGCTGACGAATTCCGGCGCCATGGGATAGATGCGTTTGAGTTTCGTCGTATCGAACGCTTCGCCGAGAATCTTGCTGAGTTGTTCTTTTTGCGAGGTGGTTAGGTACTGGGTCAGTCCTGCCCGCTCCGCCTCAGCTGCTTTTTTGAGTTCGGATTGAAGCTCGGGGATCTTCGGATCGCCGTATTGGGTGTTTTGCAAGTTCTGTTCAGCAGCTTGGACATCCCTGGCCAACTCGGCAAGACTTGCTTGCTCAGCGGCTTGCAATTCGATCTGTTTGGCAAGATCGGGTCGCAACAACATGCGTCCCGCTTGTGAATAGTACTCGAGTTGTTGTAGCCGCTGTTGCTGGTCAGGCTTGGTATGCTTATCAAACCAATTCCAGACTTTGCCCTCCAATTCAGTGACAATTGTCGACTGTTGATCGCGCGGCAGGATTCGCGCAGCGAACCAGCGACCGTCGATTTCCGAGAAGAGCCCTTCCAAATCTTTCACTTGCTCGTTCGTCAAACCCAATTCTTTGTGGACCTCCGGGGCATGCAAGAGGCTTAGTAGATGTCGTGGGATCAGATCTGAGTATTGACCGAGATCAGTTGGAGTCTGAGGTGCTGCGACGACCGGAATCGCCAGCAGAGTGAGCAAACTGATTAGTACCAGAGTTGACTTCATTATGGATTACCTCCATTTTATCGTTGAAAGCGGATCATCCCCGCATTGATGTGAGTCGCTTGCTGGGTACGGAATCTTACAAACAATTTACCGAATTCTATGGCCTTGTCGAATAATCTCCAATTTCCACAACCTGTCGTCGCTGGCGTGAAATTGCCAACTTTGAGATGTCCGAATAATGGGGCAAGGGCAGTCATAAATATCAATGAGAGGTTCGCACCGCCAGAGCCCATTATTTTCGGCCACTAGCTGTAACATTAGACATTTTTTGGGAAACGGATTGAATTTAGACTTCCGCAGAATCTGTGTTTCATCCGTAAAAAACCGAGGCTAGAATTCTCTCAGTCCAGCTACAGGTCATCCTCTCCGGAAAACCTTGCAAATGAACCGCTAAATCACCATGATCGTAGGGAGTTATGGTGCGCCAGGCAATTTGCGTGGCTGACGCGGTTTTGAGTTAGTTTTTTGCTCACCTAGCATGTGGGGCTTTCGAACATGAAACGATATTTGGCATTTGGCTGTTTGATGGGACTCTTGGGACTTGCCGTGGGTACATCCTCTTCTGAGTGGATTAATAATCTTACTCATCCTTCTGGAATTGCGTATGCCGTGCAACCGGGCGTTGCGGCAGGAGTGGATTCCTCGCCGAATTGGGAGGTTCGCCCAGGTGCGGGCAACTCTCTAACTCCCGAAGAGCAAACGAACATCTACGTTTATGAACACGCCAACCCGAGTGTCGTGAATATCAATACTCGTAGCGTTCAGATCGATCGCTTCTTCATGATGCAGCGCGAATCCGAAGGCTCAGGTTCGGGAGCCATCATCGACAAGTCGGGGCACATTCTCACTAACTCCCATGTGGTTGACGGCGCCAATGAGGTCGAGGTAACACTCGCATCCAACAAAACCTATACCGCTGTGCTGATTGGAGAGGACAAGGAACACGACATCGCCGTGTTGAAGATTCAAGCACCCAGCAAGGAACTGACACCAATTGTATTGGGGACATCGGAGAACGTACGAGTTGGCCAGCGAGTATATGTCCTGGGCAATCCCTTCGGATGGGATGGGACACTTACAACCGGAATCGTCTCTAGTCTCAACCGCGATTTGCCAAGTCGCGTGCCGGGCCGCGCGATGAAGTCGCTCATTCAAACCGATGCGGCCATGAACCCAGGCAATTCGGGTGGTCCGCTCTTAAGCACGAATGGCGAGATGCTCGGCATGTGCGTAGCGATTGCCACCAAGACGGGGCAGAATGCCGGCGTTGGTTTTGCCATTCCCATCGACCGCATCAAAATGATTGTTCCGGAGTTGATCGAGCACGGTCATGTCGTTCGCGCAGATATTGGTATCACACACGTTATGGAAACGGAGTCGGGTCTGGTGGTCGCGCGTCTGGCTCCCAATGGACCTGCTGAGCGGGCTGGGCTGCAAGGATTTCGCAGAGTCGTTCAACGTCGCCAGCAAGGTCCTGTTATTTATGAGACCGAGACGGTCGATCGCAGCCACGCAGATCGCATCCTGGCCGTCGACGGAGAAGCGATTCGGACGGGGGCCCGTTTTCTCGACAAGATATTGGAATACAAGCCCGGCGAGGTGGTTTATCTCACGATTCTTCGCGACGGTCAGCAATTGGAAATCCCAGTTACCTTGGTGGAAGAGTAGATCTTCTACTTTTATTCATTTCGACGTAAGTCACTTCCAATACAAGAGTTAGGATGCATGACTCCCCTGGCCTGGGGGGCTTAACGGCCATACTTTATTTGCAATGTTTGGCAACTGGCCGGTTTTGGTGGTTGCAGTTGCTGCTCGATTCGTTAAGATTCTGCGAAAGATAAATGCACGTTACGATATCCCATTGTGCGTGCCTAGTTATTCACCCCCGCCTTAGAGTTTCTCACTCACCATCCCCCAGTCAGGATGACATTCGTACCAGGCCTTCGTTTCAGGCCGCACTAAACGGAATTGGTCGTTCTCAGTATTCAATGCACACCCTGTAGATTCTCGCCCGGTGTGTTGCCGGTCGGTTTTTTTTCTAGTGGCGAAGCTACAACATAGTTCTCGCCTCGAAAGGAGTTGAAATGGTTGAAGTTTTAGCAATGACCGCAATCGCTTTGATGTCATTTGGAATTTCTAGTGATTCTGCCGAGTGGCAGTCTGACTATGGCAAGGCCTTGGAAGCGTCTCAAGCAGATTCTCGACCTTTGTTGATTGTACTCGACAATCCTAGCGATCCCGCCGCGGCCGCTTCTGAAGAACAAATGGTGGCCGAAGGTGAGCAAGAAGAATTGCTCAACGCCTATGAGCGCTGCCATGTGGATGTTTCCACTGAATACGGGAAGCGAGTTGCAGATGCATTCAAAGCGACGGAGTTTCCCTTTGCGGCGATCATCGATAAGACCGGTTCAGTTGTTCTCTGCAAGAAGACCGGCAAGGTTTCCGATGAAGAATGGCAGAAGACTTTGAGTACCTATCAGAGTGGTGTAAAACCTCTGCGTATTGAGCAGACTTCCTTCTTCCGTGGGAGCGAAGGCGTCGACACGTCGGTCGTGAGTCCTTCGTACTGCCCTTCGTGTCAGAAAAAGGCCCAGCAAGGCTATTGAGTTCTGCACGCAAATCGATTGCATTCCAAGGTGCGGCTTGCTACGGCGGGTCGCACCTTCTTCAATTTGATGATCCTCAGCAATTAGCTAGTGCCGCACAAGCCCAGGACAAATATCGAGCGATAACTGTTCGAACAAGCCGGCCCGATAGCGTTCCACGGCGATCGCTCCCATTACCGCATTATCGGTGCACAGCTTTAGGGGGGGGATGAAGAGTTCATATCCGATGCGACCAGCGTGGTCAGCGATCCGCTGGCGGAAATGTGAATTGGCGGCGACGCCTCCTCCGATGCATAGGCGCTGGAAACCCGTTTTAATGAGGGCAAGTTCGGATTTGGCAATGAGGCAGTCGACCACGGCGTCCTGAAAACTGGCTGCCATGTCGGCAATTCGCTGCGGATCGAGTTCGGCGATTGCTTCTGGATCGACTTTGCCGGGGCCAAACAGTTCGTATCTTACGGCCGTCTTTAGACCGCTGAAACTGAAATCAAGTCGCTCTGGATTGTCCTTCAGGGGTCGAGGCAGTTTGAATCTTTTCGGATTGCCGTTTTCCGCTGCCTTTTGGATCGCCGGTCCACCGGGATAGCCCAGTCCCAACATGCTGGCCACCTTGTCGAAAGCTTCCCCAGCGGCGTCGTCGATAGTGCTGCCAAGTGGTGTGAAGTCCAGAGCCGTTTCGCAACGATAAAGGTTCGAATGCCCGCCGCTGACAATTAAGCCCACGCAGGGAAACACGTTGAGGCCACTATCTATTTGACAGGCGTAGATATGGGCCTGGAGGTGGTCGATGGCGATCAACGGGATGTCGTGCGCGAAACTGAGTGTTTTGGCAGCAATCAGTCCCACGAGAAGCGAACCGGCCAGGCCCGGTTGATTGGCGACAGCAATCGCGTCTAAGTCGGCAAGATCAACCTGCGCCTGCCTCAATGCTTGGTCGATGACCGGCATGATTCGTTCGACATGTGCCCGCGAGGCGATCTCGGGTACCACTCCGCCATAGCGGTCGTGGAGATGACTCTGCGAAGCGACCACCGAGGAAAGCACATTGAGTTGATCGTCGACAACGGCCGCAGCGGTCTCATCGCAGGTGGATTCAATCGTTAAAAGTCGAATCATGGTTTAACAGACGGCGGGCTGAACAACTGGGTATTCATCGGAGCAGGGGAGGGGGGCAGCGAAACGCAAATGATGGACCCAAGCCGGTGGGACATTGGCCAAAACGATTTTACGCTGGAATTCCCACCTAGCTAATTCCTGCCGCAGGATTTGATCGATGCCTTGTAATCGTTTTCTTTCATCCCTAGAACTGACCATTGCTTTGAAGTTGCGAATGGCCACGTACTCAAAGAAACTCAGCGTGCACCCTTCGGAAGCCAGGCTATGAAAGTGGTCGAGAACCTGCTGCACAAATTCGCAACTAAAATTGTTAAGTGGAAGGCCAGAGACGATGCACTCGTATTTCTCACTAAGGGGAAGTTGTTCAACAGGCAACTGCATGACTCGAACTCGATTTGCCACTCTCTGCCACTTCTCATCTTCATTCAAGCGTTGCCGCAGTATCTCAGCAAATCGCTCGTTAAGCTCCACCAGATCGAGTCGATCTTCAGGGCCAAGACGCGGGATAATCTCCGCAGTGACTGCCCCGGTGCCGGGGCCGACTTCGAGAATACGACGAGGTCGTTCGTCACGCCCCACCTGTCTGGCCAATGCCCGACTCAAGCGGCGGCCACTGGGCAAGACCGCTCCAGTAGTGTGAAATGTCTGGCGAAACTCCTGCCAGAAAACCCGGTATTCTGAGAACCACTTGCCCATGCAGACATTCTAAGAGTTCTGAAAGACGGTTCCTAGGCGTCAAAGTTGGCCAGGTTCAAAAGTCGTACCACAATCCCATGCCGATCTGTTGCTCGAATTGCTCAAGTGGACCGTTGAATGCAAATTGGCTGCTTTTGCCGTTGTAGTAGTGCACGCCCGTGCGAAGCACTTTGCCAGAGTAGCCACGCCAGAGCCAGCCTGCCTGTCCGGTGAAGCTGCCGCCGAAATCGAGTTCCTCGCGCAGATATCCATTCACGGCGAAGAATGGTGTGCCTAGACATCCGGTAGGACCGGGTTGGGCGTAATCGAGGCCGAATTGGAATTCCCAGGGGTCGGCTCCTTCATTCGCGTAGAAGGCCCACCCTCCTTCGGCATACCATCTCCAGGCGGGTAGAGGGAAAAAAGAAAAGCCAAGTATGATTTCGTCGCGGGCATAGTTGACTCGATCCGAGGCAGGTATGCCGGTTCGCTCGATGTATTCATCCCCCAAGTGGGAGCTGAGGTGATAGTAGCTTAATTTCCATTGGACACGCTCCGCGCCGTAGATAAGTGGCATACCGAAACGGAAGTCTGCAGCTTCAAGGTCCCAATTCTCATCGAGATTGATGCGAGGCATCCCCGCACCTTCGATCTGCAATTCCCACCCCATAGGCCGACCATGGCAGCGAGTCCCATAGCGAACTATTGAGGCTCGTCCTCCGAGCGTCACATCAAGAAGAGTCATTCCATCGCTGAGTTCTTGGAACACAACGCCTGACATGCGAGATTCTTTTACACCGGCCCAATAGGAATGCCATATCACATCGCCGGGCAAGAGTTCCCAACTCCAAGCTCCGTTTCCTTGGGCTACGATGTTCTGGTAAGGCATCATTTCGCCTTGCACCGGCATTGCCATTGGCATGCCGTTAGTCGGATTTACGCACATCGGTTGGGTGCACATTTGTTGCAAGCCGACACATCCCGGCTGGCACGGTCGCATCTGCTCAAGGTCCAAGTCTGAGATCACATCGCTGTAGACCGGCTCACAAGGTTCGCACATGACATATTGCGATGGGGTAACTTCGATAGTCGCTGTTGGCTTATGAGATGGCGATGACGATTCGGCAACACGATAGTTTTTGACGGGTTCGACTGGTCGATAAGGCGTCCAGGAAGAGTTTCGCCCTCCGACAGATTGGGCCGTGACTATGATTGCCGAGAAGCAATGCGCTGCCAGAACCAGTACTGTGATGAAGCGAAACAAAACCATTTGAGTCAGAGCCAATTGTGATTTCTCGGATAGGGCAAGCAGCGAAAGCCCCCTCTGGGAGGGTGCGGAGGATAGGCGATGATTAACTTGCCGCGAAGGCCGATCTTGTTGCTTCTGGAGGCGGAACTTACAGAATCAGCTCCGTTTTGCTAGCATGTTGTGATCGACACTGTGAATGTTCAACGTAAAATACCTTTTTGCTAGCAAGATATCGCTACAGAGTGTTTCTAAGCATGGTCCTATTGGAAATGAGCATCGTCCCGATGGGCTCTGGGGAGAGCGTGAGCCAGTACGTCGCCCAATGCGTCGATCTGGTGGACAGAAGTGGACTGAATTATGAGGTTCATTCGATGGGAACGATAGTTGAGGGTGAGCTGGCAGAGGTCATGGATTTGATGAAGCAGTGTATCGAAAAGATGGCGGAAAAATCCAATCGCGTTACCTGCTCGGCCAAGCTCGATTTTCGTCGCGGGATGAGTGGGCGACTCACTTCTAAGGTCGATCGCGTCGAACAACATTTGGGGCGATCCATTCGTCGTTAATCAGCCTCGCTGTGATTCAAGGAATCATCGCAAGCGTTCTATCTTAATATTGAGAATACAAAATGACAAAATTTGACTGTGATGCAGTGCTTGGCCGTGTTCCCAGCGGTCTCTTTATTCTGACTGCTGGAAGTGGCGAGCGGGCCACCGGCATGCTCACCAGCTGGGTCATGCAGGCGGGTTTCGAACCGCCCATGGTTACGGTTGCCGTGCGATTGGGTCGTTATGTAGAAGAATGGCTAAGTAGGGGGGAACCCTTTGTACTGAATATGTTGGGTGAAAATCATATGGAGATGATCAAGCATTTCGGCAAAGGGTTTGAGCCAGACGAGCCCGCCTTTACGGGACTCAATTTGAAACATTGCCCACGGGCGGTTCCCATCTTGGCCGACTGTATGGGGCATCTCGAATGTGAGCCGGTGTCGCACATCAGTTCGGGTGACCACCGCATCTTTCTCGCCAAGGTGGTGAGAGGTGCCCTACAAAGTGACACCATGCCGACGGTGCATATCCGCAAGAGTGGGAGCAATTACTAGTTCGCCAGTCTCTTGCGTCCTTGGCTCGCCAAGCAAATCATCGCAAGGACGGCCAGAAAAATCGCCCCTGGCTCGGGCACATGCTGCGTTGCCAGCAGAATACTGTCGCCAAGCGATTCACCGTACTGCTGCTGCCAGATTAGCAAGTCCGCGGCATCCACGACTCCGTTGAGCGAAGCATCCGCGACTGTTCGTGTCGTCGAATCAAATAGACGTTGCCAAACTAAAAGATCCCGCCCATCTACGTCGCCATCGATGTCATAGTCGCCGCGTGGGCCGGCGGCACGGTTGATTGCCAGCGCACCGGTCGCATAGTCCTCGACACCCACACCATAGGCAAACGCCAGAAGAAACGGCTCCGAGGCATTAAAGCCCGGAGAGAGTACTCGTGCGAAAACTCCATAGACTCCGAATGCGGCAGCAGGAGAATTATCGAGTTCGTAGCGCAGGTAATGCTGATGCGAGTCGGGGGTAATTGATTCGGACACAGTCAATTCGCTTTGTGCCGGCTGTGTGAATTGATCGATCGTCAGGGAACCTAGTAAATCCGTTCTGCGGAACTTGAAATCGGGGTCATTCTCTGCCTCGCTAACATCGTGGCCCGTAGAATCCCAATACCAAAGCCACCGCAGCCGTTGGTTGGAGTCGGTTAAGTCGTGTCGTCCAAGGATTTCAAGCTGCAAAGTTGAACCGCTCGTCAAGCCTGATATGTCAAAGCCAGGCAGATCAGTTCGCACAGTTAAGCCAGGAAAGTCGAGGCCTGCATCCTCCGACGGGTCGAATGCCTTCGTCGAGAAACCACTGGCCAATGCGAGACCCCCGTTTGTAGTCAACGTGCCGGCTTCAACATCGATGTGGATGGGTGATCCGTGCCCCACGGCATTCGTCGCTGAAAGTCCTGCTGTCAAGAACGCTAAACAGATGGACAAAAAGTGGTTTTTCATCTTTGGTTTCCCGATAGGTTATTGGGGTTTAGCAAAATCAATCACTGACGTGGCCCACTGTGCGATTTGGTCTGAGGGGATCGTGGCAACGTGACCATCCAGGTAAAGATAATGAGCCGTCTCATTGTGTCGATCGATCTGCACCTCTCGTCGTATTTCCTCAAGGACAACGTCGTCGAATACGTTGATTGGTGAAAACCAGTCGGTCGAATGTGTGTGTTCGTTATCTGGTATGGCCGATAATTTGTCAGCGATTTCCATCGACACGATCGTGCGGCTAGTGGCGGAAATCTGTCGGAGGTTGCGAGCGGAGTATTCACCCGTCGTGGTTAAGTAGTTGTTGATGACATAACTCGAAGCGCGGTTTTGCAGGCGTTCGTCGGCTCGGAGGTCTTCGGGACAGATTCGAATGCTATCGACATTCTCCAGGTACGGAGCGAGAGTAAAAATCCAGCTTCGCTCTCCTTTAACCTTGCCGGCGTGCCACCAATCGGGCAATTCGCCGTCGTGCGTATCAACATATCGGTGAGTTGCCAGCCCAATCTGCCTCAGGTTGTTCTTGCATGAGGCAGAGCGCGCGGCAGACCGCGCGCTCTGCACTGCTGGCAAGAGCAAACCAACCAGCGTGGCAATGATCGCAATCACTACCAGCAATTCAACTAACGTCATCGCACGTTGGCAGTTTCTCATGGCATTTGCCGACGAGAGGATCGACTTAGATCACCTAAAACAATCAGAGACAAGAGACCAACTACAGAGATGCTCAGCATCGAAGGTTCGGGTACAATCACTTGGACCAAGCTAGAATCGATTGGCAGCCAGGCAATTGCTTCTTCAAGATCACTCGCACCATTTTTCGTTAACATAAAATAAAACGGGTCCGATGCGGCTATTGACTGGTCTGAGCTCGAGAGTTGCATGCTCAAGAGGTAGATGCCGTCTGGCAAAAAGCTAGTATCTGAATTACCGTCGCCAAGCATGCGGTAATTGACGGTGTTATGCACTTCGCTTCCTTCAGAGGCATATGAGATGCCTGCGCCGCCGGGAAACTCTAAGCTTGCAAAAGGTCCCGAGTCAGATGTTCTTGCTAATGCCGATGGTGCTACCGAAGTGCCGCGATACGCTTCGGCTTCACTCGCCCCAGCATCTGCGAATGCACTCCCGTTCCAAGATTTCAGTCCGTCGATAAATCCCAATACGAACTTTGACCCGACTGGGAAGGGCTCTGGATTAGTCGTTGCATCATAGCCGAAGCCGTATGCAAAACCTGGCCAACCAATGAAGGCGGAGTCGGGCTGAGCCCGCCAAACGCTGGCAACCTTTGCGAGTGGCATCACATAAACTTGTTTGGGATTCGTCAATACAGTGTCGTAATCGGAAGCATCGACAATTTCACGTGTTACAATTTTACCGGAATCATTGGTCGTTTGAATTTGCGGACCATGAGCCATCACGCTGGTCAAGCAACAACACATTGCCATGACCAAAACACACATTTTCGAATACATGTTTTGTTCTCCTCTCGAGAAACTGGGAATACACCGGACCAGCGCGCACGTTCAGTTGTCGCGAAGCGCCTACGAAATTCCTTAGAAACAGAATTTGCCTTGCGGAGTTAACTCGCTGCGAATTCTGGAGGAGGCTTCACCGAATCGAAAGAAGGGGATCCGTAAAGAGATTCGAATGGCAAGGCAATCAAGCCATTTCTGTCGAGCAGATTGTCGCTCGCCAAATTGCTCACTGGAAGTGATGGGGGCAGCAGGGATACTGTAAGCGAATGCCCGTGGCACTTGAGGGCATGGATCGCAATGATACCCGGTAGCCGAGCAGTAGTTTTGACTCGTGAGGGCTGAGAGCAGCAGCTGGACTTATCGGCTTGCCGCGCAGCAAGTACCCTAGCTCGGCAGCACGGTTTTAGATTCGCCAGTTCAACGTCCAGCTCATCGCATTGAGTTGCTTTGCAATTATCCTCCACTGTTTCGTCTTCGCAGTGTTCTACCCCGGATGCTAGTGCAGCTAGAAACGCCGGGGGCTGCACGCCATGTTCCTTCGCCCACGCCAGTTTTTCCTCGGTAGAAAAACAGCAACATTCCTTCCAGCAAGTGGCCGCATCGGTACACCCGCAGCCACAGTGCATACATGGAAAGGGCTCGGTAATGACTTTCATCACCTGTTGCGGAAGGGGAATTCCCAGGGTCGCAATTGCCACCGCGATAGCACTCACTAATCCTGCGACGCGCCGCAGAGTGCAAAATCGCCAGTGAAAGAGGCAGGAAAACACAGGGGTGATCGGAAATTTGGGGGGAAACGGGAAGATTAATTGTGCAATCTATGATTTTGCTGAGGGGAGGTCAATAAGCTACGAGGGACAGCGAATACAACGCGAATGCAACGAATACAGGGCATTTGCGACTTCAGGAGGAATAGAACCAGAAAGAATGCCCTTATTTCACGGTGCAAGGCTGGAAACCCCGTTTTTAAGAGTGCTATGATGCATAATAGGTAGACAATTCACCACGTCACCTTGTCCTTGCTTATAGAGGCTAGCGTGACGAAACATTTTTTTGAAAGGACATTACTATGCGATTTTCATTTCTGATTGGTTCGTTGGCGATATGTTTGGCAACCGTTGTGGGTTGTGGGCAGGGCGACAAACAAAAAGCGGCCGACACGATGAAGGATGCAGCCACTGAGGTGGAGAAGGCTGCCGAGAAAACTAAGGAAGGCGCAAAAGACGCGATGGACGCTGCTAAGGATGCAACGGACAAAGCTGCCGACAAGGTAGGCGATGCTGCTGATAAGGTGAAGGACGCTGCCGAATCGGCTGGTAAAGCTGTGAAAGATACTGCCGTAGACGCCGCTGAAGGTGCTGCAGACGCAGCTGATGCCGCTGCCGATAAAGCACGAGAAGCCGCCGACGCCATCAAGTAGTTCGTGGCTATTTTTCGGATCCGAATTCAAAGTGCAGCAATTCCCAAGGATGCTGCACTTTTTTCGTTTACCGTCGGCGAACGGATATGGGCACGATGACGGCAGCGAGCAGGGCTAAGGCTAAACTGCCCGGTTCAGGGACAGCCATAAAGAACACATGATCCTGCAAGTTCGTGATACCACTGTTCAAGCGAATGATGTCTGAAAGCCTGAGCGATGATAGCCAAGCAAGGTCTCCGGAAAGTTCTTCATCACGGGTGTACCAAAATCGGTCGCCATCCCGCGCACGGGTGAATTGTTCGACCAAGCCCGCAGCGATTAACTCTCCGACTTGGCAACCGACGACGTGGTCTTCCGACAATGCACCGACCCAGGCGTCGATTTCGTCGACCGTGCCATAGAGAGACTGCAAGCCTGTCTGTACGGTCAGATCGGAACTAATGTCGGCAAACGTCAGCTTTGGGCTGAGCCCGAAGGCCACCCTCATTGAATTGTAGTCCGGAAGTCCGTGGTCACGCCCGCGTTGGATGTTCAGGCTGGCCAGGTCAAAACCGCCTGGGACAGGAATTCCAAAAAGAAAGTTGCGCACATCATCTACCATGTGCATGTCGACATCCTGCTGAACCTCCGATGCCAGCCCCTTGAGGTGGTACTCCAATTCATTGGTTGCTGCGAGATTTTGAGGCAGAAAGAAGGCATCTCGTAGTTCCATCGCTCCGCCTGGAGCCTCACTTCCATCATTCTGCATCCGCATCAGACTTTGCGGCAGCATCGTATGACCAACTCGGTATAGGGCCGTCGAGAACTCATTGAGAATCGAGGCGTTTAGCCCAGGATCATAAACGCTATTGATGTCGGGGGCGGCCGATCCCAAAAGTGCCGGCAGGAACTCCTGGTAGGTGATTGCTTGGATTTGGGCACCCACGAGCTTACGGGCCCGTTGATAGATCTGTTCATCGTCCCAGAGAGGATTAGCAACTGCGATTTCGTCTGCCAATCGATTGTGCTCTCGCATGAACAACGTATGTATCGCGGTAAGCCCCACTTGCTCGTTGGCCCGCACATCTCCTGCGACATAAAACTGGGTTGGATCGGCGGGCCCCCCGGTATCGTTGGCCAGTCCAAGCGTGTTGAGGGGGAGGAGATCGCCAGCACTCGTTTTGAGGCGGCCGCCACTGAGGGTTCTTAATGCGGCTGCCCTGGCACCATCTGATCCATAGACGTTTGAAGCATCAAGGTAGGAAGTGATCTGATTGATTTGCTGACGTGGGTTGGCGACCGATGTGCCAGTGGTCGTGTCGTAATTCGACCGATTGAAAGACATAGTTTGCGTTCCCGTATCGCCAGGATCAAAAATCGGATCACCGGCGGGAATCGAGATATGGTACGGCTCACTGGGAGAGGCTGATCCTGTCAAATCTAGATCGTGATCGACGAATTGGCCCCATTGAAAGACCCAACCGGTCATCGAGTGGGCGTTGGGTTGCGAGGCGGCCTGGGCAACGACCATGTTACTCACATCGCGAGGATTTGGCAGAGTCAGAGAGGAACCACGAGGTGTTGAGATGCCATCGTCATAAGCAGGGGCAGACATGCGGGCAAGGTTCGTCCCGGCGGCACCCCATGTAGAGTTAAGTAAATTGTTCCCCGTCCCATCGATAGATCGATTTTCTCCCAGAGCGATGGTCGAACCAAGGAAAAACACGACGAAAAAACTCGCCACGAACGGAAATCTTGGCGATTGATGAATGGCCGAGAACATAGCTGTCGTTTCTTCAAGAGTGGCAAAAAATGTGCTTCCCTGCATTGTCAGCCGTAATTACCTGCGAATATCCTAAACCCGGACTACTGAAATCGTACCGTAATGGGGAGAGGGAACACAAGGAAATTCTCGCCTTTTCAGCAGAATCCTGAGCCTTGGCAGGCTCAGTTGCCTAGTAAAACACGCTTCCAAACCGGTCTTCGCGAAATCTGCCCGATCTTCGGTGGATTGCGGTATAAGTGGCAATGCGGCTCGAAATCGGTTCCGAGCTTATGTAAGTCTCTCTGCACTCTAATTGTGGCATTCCCGGGTGTCAAAATTTTGGGGAGCTTCGATGCATTTTCACTCATGAATTTTTAAAAAGGAGTGATTTAGATGTCATAAACGGCAAGACTGTCAGCGTCAGACCCTTACAAAGAGTGAATCACATGCGGCAATTGACCACTGTCGATGGTTGGCTAGCAAATCGACATTTTTGTGCCCGTTGAGTAAAATATAGCCGCAAACTGGTTTACGAAGCTAACCTGCAACTCCTTAGATAGACATTCGATGCAACTACGAATCTTTTTGGCAGCCTCATCAATCGGGCTGTTATTTTCCCTAACTCAAGCTAGTGCGCTTCTCCCCGTTGGGAATCCACTCAATGCAACCATCTCCAAGACTTCATGGTCGGTAGAGTTGCAGGATGTAGTTACGATCCCGAATAGCAGTGGCTCTCTCAAGCCTCGTCTAGAGTTTCTGACCTCGGGGGGGATGCCCGGTCTGGCCTACGTCATTGACCAACGTGGGAAAATCTACTCTTTCGACCCGGCAGCCAGTTCGCCAAGCACTTCGCTTTTCCTCGATCTTTCTACTTCCGTAGGGAATTTCAACGATCAAGCTCAAACAGGCGTACGCGGATTGGCATTTCATCCAGATTTTAACAATCCTGGGACGAGCGGATTCCGAAAATTCTATACGTCCCACAGCCGGAATGGCTTTGCCCCCTTGGTCGGCAATCCCGTGATCTTTCCCTCGCCACCGGGACTCAATCACGATTCAGTTCTGGGAGAATGGGAATTGAATGCCAATGGAACTGTGAATACCAGTTCTTACCGCGAGCTACTTCGCATCGGTCAGCCGTTCAATGACCACAACATCGCTCAGATCAGTTTCAACCCGAATGCGACTTCGGGGGATCCAGACTTCGGCAACCTTTACATCGCCCTGGGGGACGGTGGCAACATTTCACCACCCATACAGACCATCGATCCGCACAACCTAGCCCAAGACCTCGGGCAACCTTATGGTTCAATTCTGCGCATTGATCCTTTGGCAAATGGAGGAAATCCTTATACGGTCCCTGTAGATAATCCATTTCGAATTAGCACAAATCCTGGAACTTCCCAAAACTTGATTTGGGCTTATGGTCTGCGAAATCCCCACCGGTTTACCTTCGACACGGCGGGAGAACATAAAATGCTCATCTCGGATATTGGTCAGGCGAACATCGAAGAGATCAATCTAGGTACGGCCGGTGCAAATTTCGGCTGGGACCTCCGCGAGGGAACCTTTCAAACTACGTCCATAGTTTCAAACGGATTGAATATCATTGATAACCTTCCTGCCAACCATGCCACGGATGCCTTCACCTATCCGGTTGCACAGTACGACCACAGTAACAATCTGGTCAACGGAAGTGGTGCCATAGTAGGGGGGTCCGTTTATCGAGGCACGGCTGTACCGCAATTGAAGGGTCTCTATATCTTTGGTGAATTCGCCAGCAATAGCGGGCCGCTTTTTGCCGTCGAGGTCGACGAACTCGTCGATCGCGATGATTTTTCCAACCTCAATAGTCTCAATGATGGACACCTCGCCCCCTTCCAAGAGATTCGACTCACTCACAATGGTGTCGAGAAGTCACTGCTTCAAATCATAAACGATGCCATTCCGGGATCTGTCTCCCGTACCGACCTCCGCTTCGGTGTAGGCCCAGACAACGAGATTTACGTGCTCAACAAGCGTGATGGTGTCATCCGTAGACTGGTCTCGGTGAGTGGTGTACTCGATGGCGACGCCGATCGCGATGGCGATGTGGATGGGGCCGACTTTCTCGCCTGGCAACGCGGAGTCGGTAAAACAGACGGCGCCTGGAGCGATGGCAACTTTAACGGAGACAGCACAATCGATGCCCTGGATCTGACCATTTGGCAGCAGAATTACAGCAACACCTTGCCGCTATTGGCATCGCAGATCGTACCGGAGCCAGAATCATTTCTTTTTGGAATTGGGCTCTTGCTCACGCTTCCATTGATAACTGGACGCACGCTTTCATTGAGATGTATTAGGGATTTGGCAATTTGAGATTTGATCCAGGAGAACAATTCCAGCCCACGACTGCTCAATGGTTTTACTCCTCCTTCGAGGTCCTCGAAGGGTAGTCCTAGGGTTCGTTCGAGAAGACGAGAACGGGGATCCCACCATCCTGGTAGCCTGGAGCTGGTTGTTGTCGATTTGGTGGCGCAACTACAGAGGTTGCCACCACCTCTATCAGTTTGAGGAGAGGCTAAGACGCAGCGGTTGGTCCATCTTCAGCGACTTGGCGTTGACGCAAAATGCCCGAAGTGATGAGCTCCGCCGGCAGTTAGCGGCATGTACTTGACGACTGCGGTGGGGGCACTGAACTTCCGGAAAGGGGTGGGTAGTTGTCAGTGTCACGCATAAGAGAGTTCTTGAGACTGTCTAGTAGATTTACCTCTTCCTTGAGAACACTCCTCCCACTGCAGCGAACAATAGAAAAACCCAGTTTGATGGCTCGGGTACGGCTGTTGACGCTGCAACTACCGGCGTTCCGTATTGGGCCTGCCACAATGCCAAATCGCCGCTGCCCGTTCCATTGGGAGATCCACCCCGTTGCCACACAAGAAAATCGTGACCATCGACGTCACCATCTTGATCATAGTCGCCCAAGACGAGCATTCCAGGTACTTGAAGCGTGTGGTCTATTACCTCCTGGGGAGTGAGCACGCGGTCATAGAGTGCGATTTCGTCCATGGTCCCGTCGAAATGTCGCAGATCAACGAAATCTCTTCCCCGGTTAATGCGAAAGGGAGTTGAAGTTACGTCGATGGAAGTGCCACCTATGAAACCTGGTGTCAAATTTGGATCTTGTTCCAGCGGGACAGGCAAGCCGTTAACGTAAAGTGTCGAGCCTGCGTCCGATGAGACGCCTCCTTGACGGGTCCACACGAGGTGCAGCCATTCTCCTAAGGGAACGGTATTTTGTGTCCGCTTGCCTCCGTTATAAAACCCGGTATAGACACGATTCAGGTTTGTATTTTGCGCTCCGAAATAAACCTCTTGACCAGTGCGAGATAAACTGCCGCTCACGCCACCCCCATCTCCCCAATGGAGATAAGGTCCCCACAGTCCAGCGGCACCACCTACTGGAAAAAAAATCAGTGTTTCGATCGAGAAGGTAGGGTTCCCCACTAGTGGCGACGAGCCCAGGGATTCAAGAAAATCGTCGATCGAATCGAATTCGACTCCAGCATCTCCGCTCGATGTCGGCATCTGTCGGCCAACAGTGCCATGGTAAGTCGCGTTGTATGCTGAACCCAAGCTGCCGAAGTTAACCGCCTGACCGGTTCCTTCCGCTAGTTGATACCACAGCAGGGGATTGTCATCTTGGATAGCCAATTGAAAGTCAACCGGTGCGGCAGAGACTTCAGACGGGAGCGTGATTAAAAGGAGTGCAATGGTAATAGCGCAAATTCGATACATGAAACCCTCGAAGAGTAGTTGGGTGCCTCAAGAGGTATAGTCCATTCTACGCAATTTCCGGCAGACTAGCCTTAGGCTACCAAGTAAGAAAAACAGGGTCAAACTTGCCGGTTCTGGTACGACATTCGCGATGGCGGCCAGGGGTAACACATTACCATGCTGCGTTTGCCAATCGCCCAAACTTCCAACGCTAGGATTTCGCTGCCACACCAGAAAGTCATTTCCATCAACGTCGCCATCTTGGTCAAAGTCGGCGGAGAATGGCGAAACCACTGCGAGCACCACGTTGGTCGCGTTGTAATTCACGTTCCACAAGAGTCCACCAATGGGAGGGAGATTCTCGACTGCGAAAACATCGTCCACGTCGACCGCCGTGATAATCTCAAAGCTGTCGCCAATACTCGGCATGAAGCTGTTGATGAGCGACACGTCGAGCCTTCCTCCCAGGTCAGCAATACCTGCGCCGAGGATGTGATTGAGTTGGTCGAAGTCACTGCCCGGATTGAGTCCTCCGATCTCGATTTCCAGGGTGCCGTTGTAGCTGACACTTCCACGGTTGACCGCCGCAGGCGAGAAACCAGGGGCATCGGTGCCCGTGATGTTGCAGTTGTCGCAGGTGCCTACGCCTTTGACGTAGCCGTTGAGGGTGATCGGATTGAGCAGGCTGTCGCCCACGATGCTGCCATTGTTGATGATCGGTTTGGTGGAATCATCCGGCGAACTAATGAGCCCTTCGCCGGTGACGTTATCAGTAAAATCGATCACGGCCCCATTGGCTACGTCGAGCATACCGCCGGTAGTGAGAGTGGTCAGCGCGCCGAGGTCGGCGGCGTTCGAGTCGTTCAGCGTAACGGTGTTACTGCCCACGTTCAGCATGCCATCGCTGGAGAATCCGATGGGTGTGGCGCTGTCACCCAGCGAAAGGCTGCCGTTAGCAGAAATCGTGGAACCAAACCCCGCGGCAAGCCTGGTGTTGACGTTGCCATTACCCGAGATGTTGTCGCCGATGCCCAAGACCACGCCATTAGCAGCGGTGATTGTGCCGCCAGCTAGTGTCGTCAGTGCCCCGATTTGGGCGAATCCGGCAGATTTTAAATTAGCTATGTTGCTGCCGACATTAAGCGTGCCCTCGTGGACGAAGCCAAGGAAGCTGGATGGATCACCTAATATATAACTGCCGCTGGTCACAGTGATCGTCGAACCGAAATGGCCATGAATCTCTGCTTCGACATAACCGCTGCCATCAATGGTTCCTTGCTGCGGAATGACCACGGGGGAACTGCTTTGAAACACGTCGCCAGTCATCGTGACCGTACCACTACGAAAGGTAAACGTTCCCCCAGCGAAGTTATTTAACTGTTCAGCAGTCAAGTGGCCGCCATCGAGCACTAATTCGCCTGAAGCGCCGATAGTCAATTCACCGGACGTAAAATGATGACCGTCACGAATTGTCAACACTGCGTCTCCTGTATTCCCCACGGTCACAATGCCATTGATTGCAGAAGACGCATTTCCCTGGAGAATCAGCATTGCTGTGCTGTTGCCATTGAGTGAATAGTCGCTGGAGCCCGGATCGAACGTCCCACCGTTGACAGTAACTGTGCCACTGTTAAAGGCGAACGTGCCGCCGTTGTTGCTCAGTGAAGTGGTAGTGAGTGAACCTCCGTCGATGGCGAGCGAACTGTTGGCATTCTGGATGACCGTCGAAGTGCCGACGGTGACCTGGGCACCTGCTCCAATTGTCGCCGAACCCGTGCCAGTGCCCCCGCCGTTACCCAGGGACAGACCAATATCCAATTCCAGTCGCGAGCCAATGCCGGCGACCGTCACGCTGCTAGTCGACGTGTCCGTACTCGCTACGCTCATCGATCCAGGCGTAATCAAGGCGCCACCGTCTGAGATGTCCAGTGTGGCGTCCCCTACTTTTCCAAGTTCGATAGTTCCCGAGCCGGTCACATCCCATCTTGACCCCGCCCCGTTGATGTTGATGTCGCCTGCGCCTTCGCCTGCTTCTGCAAATCTACCGACCGATCCGGTAAGACTTGTGACCAACGCACCACCGGTGATATTGAGCGTACCGTAGCCTCTATCGCCAACTACCAATAAGCCCGAGTTGTTCCAGTGGCTACCGCCACCCGAGACATTGACAGTTCCGATGCTATAGCTAGCAAGGCCGATAAGGGAGGAGTTGCTTGTGACAGTCGCGCCACCTGCTATATGCAGGGTGCCGTTGCCCTCGTGCCCGATGTGAATGGACCCAGAATTAGTCCAAGTCGATCCAGCGCCTTCGACAGTAACAATTCCCATCGAAATGCTTTCGAAACCGATATTTGCGTCCGTATTCTCGACCGTTCCACCGTCGGTGATCAAAAGAGATGCTTTGCCGCCGAGAAAGCCCAGATAGAGTGAGTTGCTGTTGGCCCAGATCGAGCCGTTGTCTCGCACAATCACGCTGCCGTTGCTACCTGGGTTGGAAGCTACTTTCCCAAGGGTGTTTTGGACACGCCCACCGCCACTAATCTCAAGCTGGCCGGTGCCTCCGTAACCGACTTCGAGCGGCGAGGCGAGGACCCAACCTGAGTCGGTGCCATCGACCCACACTCGG
This sequence comes from Bythopirellula polymerisocia, assembly GCF_007860015.1. Lineage (GTDB taxonomy): Bacteria > Planctomycetota > Planctomycetia > Pirellulales > Lacipirellulaceae > Bythopirellula > Bythopirellula polymerisocia. The sequence goes on along the minus strand of NZ_SJPS01000002.1, from coordinate 574,879 downwards.
CCGACTCCAGAGGTATTGTAGGCGATAGTACCAATGCTCGTTGAGGTCACCGCGCCACCGCCACGGATTTCCATGGTGCCTGTGCCACTGCTGGCGATTGTCATCGAACCTGTGTTGGTCCAGATGCCAGCCGAATCGACCATCACACTGGCGACAGAGGTGGAACTTTCAGCGATAACAGAATCATGGTTCGAAACAGCAGCCCGGTTAGAAATGTTCAAAGAAGCTAACCCAGACGAACCCACGGTTAAGGAGCTATTAGCTCCAGTGAAGTAAAGAGTTGAGCCAGAGCCGGAAATATCGACCGTCCCAATGCTTGTGGAGCTAAAGCCAATAATGCCGTCATCGGCTACGACCACATCCGCTTCAGAACTGATGTGGAGCCGTCCTTCACCGCTATTGCCGACATAGAGGTCGCTCAACAGGCTATTGGTGATGTTCCACTGTGAAAATTCGCCGCTGATGTTTGCAGTGCCGAAAGAGTTGCCGTTTTGTCCTATGTACGTAGTGTTGGTAGTCAGTGTGCCAGCAGACATGTCCAACGTTCCTTCTCCATCCAAGCCAATATCAAGATTGTGAAGAGTCACGACCGCACTGCTATCGATTTCAATTCGCCCACCGTAGGTGATGTCCACGTCATTGGTGTTGAGGCCGGCAATGTCGAGAAAACCGATTTTCAAGAAATCGGCGGGATTGGGGGGAGCCACAGGACTCCAGTTCGACGGATTAAACCAATTGTCAGTCGCACCGCCGCCGCTCCAGACTCGAGAGACTCCTTGCGCAGCCACAGAAGTGGACAATAATGACGAAAGCAGAACACAACTTAAACCAAACTGGCATAAGCGAAAGCGCAATAACAAAGATCGACGAGTCATGACTAGAGCCCTACCGAAAGGATGAAAAGTAGCTCGTCTCAACCTGCTCCACATTCAAGTATCACCGTGGAGCAAGCCGAATGCAAGGAAATACAATCAGATAGGGTGGGAATATCAGGGAACTAAGCTCCGAGACGGCACCAATCGGTGTCGGTGACGACCCGGCTCCCAAACCATACTGTGCCTGCCAAAGCGCCAAATCTCCGATGTTGATTCCATTGGGTGATCCACCCTGTTACCTGAATTAGGACAATCCTGGCCATCAATTTCGTCGTAGGTAAAGTTGCCAAGCAAACGTGGGTTTGATGACGCAGTTAGGCGGGTGTTAACCAAGATCTGTGTCAAAATCCCGATCAGACGTTTTCGGCACAGTAATCCATGTGCCGTAAAAGCGTGTCACTTAGGTCGGTTCTTGGAAGTCTCGAAAACTGTTTGAGGTTTTCGCCAGCCTCTACTACCCGAACACGTGCTCCAGCAGTTCTTCGGTAAGCCACCCACAGGAAGGTTCCTCGGCATCGTAGGAATCAAGGAATCCGAAGTCCATTTTCTCAGCGACATTTGCCGCTGGCATGAGATCGTCCGCAGAGAACGCGGAGTCGACCATGGCCTCCTCCGAAGTTGATCGCACGACTGCCAGCAGATCTTCTTCAACCGTTGCCTTCCTCATCCACTCCACCGCCAGCGCCAGATCAACGAGTTCGCTATTCAACAGAGGCAAAGAACTTCCACTCTCAGCACTCAACCCTAAACTCTCACCCGTCACCAACGGCGGCGGTGCCACTCCAAATTGCCCCTGCCACACACCAAGGTCCAAGCCATCAACAAACATATCGTTGTTGGCATCGCCATCGCCCTTCTGGGCATTGGGCATGCCGAAGCCGCGTTGCCAGGCGAGAAAGTCGCGGCCATCGATGACGCCGTCGCCATCAAATTCGGCGGAGGCGATGATCGGGCCGGTCTCGAAGCCGGTGTAGGTGATCGTTTTGAGGTTGGTGGAGGTGACGTTACCATTGGACGATGAGCCATTCACCAAATAGTTCTGCGCTGCAGCCAGAGTCAGGTTGAGAGTATCACCAGGCGCGGTGGTCGGGTTGTTGCCCACAATACTGACAGTGGCATCGAGCAGCGGCTGGGCATAGACGGTGTCAGCACCCGTGCCAAGTGTGAGGGTCAGGGCGGTGATGTCAGAAAAGAACAGCGAGCCGCCGTCGCCGAAAAGATTGTCGCCGGCATGGGAACCCAGACTATTCGAATCGAGGTGGACAGTTTTGGCGTCGGAGTGGGCACTAGCCGAAACGATGAGGTTGCCGCCGTCAAATGGCGCCACGTTCCCTGCATCGAAATCAATCCGGCCGTGCAGCATCGACAGCAACGTGAGCGACCCGCCGATCAGCCCCGGCTGAAGCGTGTCGAAGCCGCCGTGGCCGTTGAAGATGGTTCGCGACCCGAGTGGCGTGCCAGCGGCGCGGAACGAGTCGCTTCCCGGACCCGCGTTGACGGTTAACTCCTCGTTGTTGGCGGTGCCAAGTACGAGCGAGTAACCGAAAAATGGTGCGCCACGCTGGATGCTGATATTCGAGACATTGCGCGTGTACCCCCACTCCGAGATCTCGAACGTGTTGTCGATATTGAATCGATCGAAGCCTCCCTGTCCGTCAAACGTAAACCCAGAAATGCTTGGGATGTTGGCTATCAGGTTACTGCCGCCGAAGTCGAGAGTATCATCGCCGAGGCCACCGTAGATAATTACTGGCGTCCCAGAGGAATACTGGTTCATCGTGAACGAGTCGTTGCCCGAGCCGGCGGTGAGTGTAATCTGATCCATGCTAGAGGTGGTAATTGTTTCAGGGATGAGGCCGCGGGCGATTTCAATTCTGTTCGTGCCGATCGTGTAACTCTCGTCGGTGGTTAGTGCGCTAGCATCGAGGGTAACAGTGTCGACACCCGGTTGACCGTTAAGAGTCAAAGCTCTGAACGTGTATCCACTTGGCTGCGGCGCAAGGACAAACGTGTCGGAACCCGACCCGCCGTTGACCGTAAAAGTGCCGAATGCGTGGCCAGCAGAGTAGATCGTGAACAAGTTGTCGCCCGAGTTTCCGGTCACAACGGTCGTGTTCATATTGCTGAACCCGAATACGTTGTGATCGTCGGCACCGAAACGCGGGATAAAGTAACCAATTCCGAGTTCATATCCGGTGGCCAACGGCTCGATGACGTCCATCGTATTGAACCCGCCGCCGCCGTCCATGGTCACGCTACCGGCCAGGCCGATGGAGGCGTCGTTGATTGTGAAAGTATCTCCTCCACTGCCGCCGACGAGTGCGACAGCGTTGGAAAAGAAGACCGAGTTCTGATAACCGAGTGTAAAAGTGTTCGACCCGGACCCGGCGTCAATATTGAAGAACTGGCCGAGGACGCCCGCGAAGGTGATTTCGTCATTACCCGTACCCGCAGCGATACCCACAGATTCAAAACTACTTGTGGAGAGGACGATCAGTCCTCCGAAAAAGATTTCGTTGTTGCGGACGTCCCAGATGCGGTTGGTCGAATCGAGATGATCGTCGAAGGTGATCTGGTCAGTACCATTTCCACCGTCGAAGCTCTGCGGTTGGATGCCGGTGAGGTCACCGCCGCCGATGATGAAATTGTCGTTGCCATCGTTGCCGTGGGCTTCAACATTGGGAAAAACTCCGTTGGCGATGTCTACGGTGTCGTTACCGCTGCCGAGATTGAGGACGATGCGGTCGATGTCGGAATAAGAAAAGCCTCCGAACCCAAAGCTCCGCGTGACCTCCGCCGCCGTGACACTATAAAGTGTAGAAGTCGTGTTGGTCTGGTCGTTCAAAACGACTTTGTCCTCAAAGCCTCCTCCACCGTTAAACGTAATGAGTGCGGCTATCGAATCGAGTGTGCCATTGCTGAGGTTGAGGGTATCGGCACCGCCCCCGCCATTGAAGGTGACGGCAGACTTGATCGCGTTGGCGCCTCCGTTGGGGGCAATACTGACAACGTCACTACCCCCTCCACCGTTAATGGTCACATTAGAAAACGCGTTGAGTGAATGCAAATTCAATGAACTGCCTCCTGAGTTCAGTTCGACCGTGAAAGGCACGAACCCTCCCATTCCATAGATATCATCCACACCCTGTCCCGGTCTGAGGACGATCGCATCGATCGAGGATCTCGATGTGATATTCACGCCTGTACTGGTAAGTGTTGAAGATCCGACCGTAATTGAGTCACTACCACTCGAACCGACCACAATCAGCGTATTGTTGCCGCTGTCGCCGCTGACGCTGATTGGTATGAGGGATTGCAGAGGATTGATTCGAATCGAATCGTCGCCGTCACCGGCCTCGATGACTATCGAAGTGACTGCTGATGCCAGAAAACTCGATTGCATGACGCCGGAAATACCGGTTCCAGGTACAGTGTTTCCGAGATCGATTTCGACGACGATGTTCGGACCCGAGGCGAAGATATTGATACTGTCACTACTGGGGAAGCCGAGCCCCGCGGGAAGCCCGCCGCGAATTAGCAACTCGCCGTCGCTTTGCAGCATTGTGTGAAATGTTCCGAACGCGATTGGCTCCGTGGTCGTATAGCCGTACACGTCCTTGAGCATGCTGACCATCAGATGCGATGGCAGGTAGCGAATCGAGGAATCGCCGCCCGCGGTGCCGACGTCGGCGACGCCGGTGTATGATAGTGAGGGTCCGAAGTATTGGTTCGGCGGATAGGCAACATGCACTGGCATTCCAGTGTCTGTTCCGCCGCCTCCGCCATTATTGCTCGTCATTAGCCCCTTAACACTCGGCCCGTCGAACGTCCAGAGAGTTCCCGGTGCATCACGCACATCCGCTTGAAAGGTGTTCGTGACGAAGGCGTTGTTTGTCCACGCCAGGCCGCCGCCATTGGAGATGCCCAAGATGTGGGCCATCTCGATCGTGATCAATGTCATGAAATCCGCCTCAATCCCCGAGCCGGGATTGGGAAGTGCTGCGAACGGGTTGAGGATCGTCCCACTATTGTATTCGGAATTGTCGAGCGGCGTAGAATCGAGGAACCATTGGCCACCATCGCCGAGACCATCTCCTGTGGTATCGTCCCCCCGGTTCAACGTGATCGTTCCAGCGCGCGGCTTGCCTCCGAGTACAGATGTGACCTGTCCCTGGCCTCCGAAGCCCGTACCCACCGTATTCATGTTGATAGTAACATCAAGTTGATTGACGCCACCACTCTGATTGAGGTTAGTAATGACTTGCCGCCAGAGGTCGATTGCTCCCTGTGCGGTGTTCCGCGCTATGTCGGCGTTGTTTCCGAAGACGCCAGCAAACCCATCGCTGTCGTTGCCTGGCACTCCACGGTTGGTCCACTCAATGCCCGACAACATACGTCGGTCTTCCAGAGACTCGAAAGCCAGATGCCTTGTGAGCAGATTAGGGGACTTCACATGGTTCGGTCGGCGAGAACTGCGGAATTTGCGCATTGTTTTTGGCTCCATAGTTTGGCCACACCCTGGGCGCAGAACGCTCACATGGTTGGGTGGTGACTAATCGTCACGCGGGGGAAACACTACGAGAAGAGGTCAGCAATGCAATCGCATTCTGACGCCAGTTCCATTTTCGAGCGGGACAGCAACGCCCCGCATACAGAACAATGCTAAGATGCCCTCCAATTGGACATTCCATATTGTGGAGTGCTTCAGGGGAGGAAGTCAATCAAAATCAATACTTATTTGGGGAGATTCCCCGCCGGAGCCGCAATTGCGGTTTGAAAAGAGTGGAAAACCAGGACGAGAACACTCCAAGTCAAATGAGTTGGTTTGATGACGCATCCGACGGGGCAAAAATCCCAAGCGTCTCATTCCGGGAAAACGTATGGCTTTCAGGTAGGCCGAAATCTGTGTCAGGAAGCTGCCGCATTGAAGGGTTGAGAGACGCCAACCGACGCTAGTTTAGAGTTAGCGGACGGATTTTTTTGGGCATCCTGCAGGCCCTTAGCTTGCGCGTTTCGGAATCTGGCTATCTCCAACTTGCCTTGTAACAAACCACAGATTCCTCCGCTTAAAGTGCTAGAGGCCGTCTTCCTGGCTTCGCCTAATGTGGCAAGGTCATGCCGCACTATGCTTCATGAAAGGAGCTAAAAATGTTGAGTTCACTGAAATCTCGCCGCCTGGTTGTATTGTCCGCCGCCGTTGCTGTTTTCGCCGTCTGGGCGTTTGCCCAGGGGGAAGCCGACGCCCGCGTCCCCACTGGCCCGCGTTTGGACAGCGCATCAGTCGGTTGTGGACAGGTCCAAGACAAGTATGACAAAGCTGTTAGGGACCTGGAAAATGCCTCCAAGAACGGAACCCAAGCCCAGTACGATGCCGCTTTGGAAAACTTAAAGTCCATTATTCAGCAATGGAACGGTTCGCCTTGTTCACGCACTTTTGGCAGCCTTATCTACCGCAAGAGCCCGGGCGGGAAGGTAAATGGAGCGACTCCGACATTGGCCGAGCCCAATGCGAACAGCGGCACCTCCACCGGCGGTTCACCAAACGGCGGCAACAAAGGTGCCGGCAAAACCAAGAGTATGCTGAAGCGAAATCGATCCGCGAGCTAGTAGAACCATTGGATCGTCCAACTCGAGCCGGGCGTCACCGAGACGCCCGGCTTTAGGGTTGCGCAACCGGCGGTTCGCCTACCGGACTGAGCATTCTTACGAGGCTTGGGCTTGAGGGTTTAACTCACCGAATCAACAAGAGTGGATTGATGGCACTCGTCGACATTAGTCTAAATACCGCAATATCTTCGCACCACACTGTTTCTAAACCCATGTCATCAGCCATGGTGGCAGACTGCCATCGAATCGACGCCGGTTGAGACACCCTTATAGATAGTTCTACCCCGCATTGGAGTCAATTCTCACCCGGATTTAGAGTGACCGTTTGGGTGCGGAGGTGAATCCGACTTCGCTCACTTTGGCAACTGGAGAACTCGCTGAGGGTGCATCATTCTCAGCGGCTAAGGGTTTCGGTGAACTGCAAGAGGTGTCCTCGCCGAAACCACACCGCTGCAGGTTAAAGTCTGCGCCTTGCTCCAAGTGAGACAGATTCTGTTCAGCGAATCGAACTTGCAGTAGCATTCGTTTGATGTCGTAATCAGCAACAGATTTATTGACCAGACGGTTCTGTTCACGAGCCTCTGCAAGCTCGGCCTTGGCAAGTCTTAGACAAGTGCGGGCGTAAGCAATCGAGAGATTGTCTTCTGGCATGTTTTCGGAAGGGGAGTTTCGCGGCGCCGGAGATACGCTGTCACCGCTGTCGTCACCCTGCTGTTGAGTTGTCGCAGTTGAGCACATCGCTAACACAACGAGTGCGATCGAAATACGAAGCGTTTTTTGAATGAACATGATTCAAGTCCTCCTTCTCCCAAATGTTGACTTCAGAATTCCACTTTGCCCGCCAACCACAGCTGGGGCGACTATTCGAGGACATCGCACGCACGAAGTCGCTGTTTCGTCGGATCTCGGCATAACATGCAGACATGAGATCACCACGCTAAACCACAGCTAGACTAGTTCCAATTCATGGAGTCCAACAGCAACTGTGGAGAATTAGGCGGATGAAATTCATCGCGATATTTGTTTTGGTTAACAAATACACATAACTCAACTGGCCTTTCTCCAACGCAAAACTCTGTGAAACAGCACGGCCAGCACATGAAATAAAGCTGGTGCGGCCAGCATGAAGACAATTGGGTCTGGAAGCTGATTGACACACATCCGGCACCAAATCCAGTAACCGGCCATTGCAAAAAGTGCTAAAATGCTGCCTGAAAGCTCAAATCGATTCTTCCAGGCGAGCAAATAGCCGACAAAAACGAGCAAGATCAGCAAGATTTGCATCCATTGGGCTATCACAAGGTTGGCGGACAATCTCGGATCGGTGAGAAAACCAACCGCGAACAGGATCGCGGCAGCGACCGATCCCCAACGGGCAACCGAGCGATTCACTGTTTCGAATTCAGACAGGGACGAGGTATTCATCACACACCTCCTTCTGCCTTGACGGCGTAGCGTAGAGAGTCACTGGTGACTCTCATGTTCGCGCAAAAAAAACTTCCACATGAGTCGTCCTTATTGTGCGAATCTTTCTGACGGTCGTGATGCACCTTTCACAGAGAGAAAGCATAGAGTCCCGACAGGGCTGCCACGAGCGTGGTCGCAAGCAACAGCGCTCGGAGACTGAATCGCACTTCGTGGGTTCGGAAATACCAATACATGATTCCAGGTGTTGCAAAACCAATAGGTCCGGCTAACCACACGAAGCAACCGGCCAGAAACCCCCTGTAGTATTCATAATTGTCATGGTACTTGAGTCCGAGATTCATCAAGAATGTCACACTATACATCAAACCCGCAATACCACCTGCCAGCATCAAGAAGGCGATGCCGAGGAAAATCAGCGCCTTGTTTAATGTCGATTTCGGATGATGAATCGCTAGATTGGTCATGGTTCACATCTCCTCGTAGACAATACCCAGCTCATCTGCCTTCGCTTCATCCGCCCTTGCCTTTTCGAATTCACCGAGGGAGTAGTACGCAGACCCCCGCGCGGCATAGATCACGGCATTTTCGGGATCGAGTTCGATGGCTCGATTGAAGTCGGGAATCGCCTTTGCGTCTTCGTATTTAGCGCAATACAATAAGCCACGATGGTAATATGCTTCCGCATTGCTTGGATCGATTCGGGTGGCCTGATTAAGATCAGCAATTCCTTTGTCATAGGTCAGAACATGCCCACGTATCTTTCCGCGTGCGGTGTATAAGTGCGTGGACTGTGGGTTGATGCGGAGTCCGGTGTCACAGTCCTCGAGTGCTTTTTCGAATTCAAGCAGCATGGCCCAGGAGGATGCACGAGCACAATAGTAGAGGTCATTATCAGGATCCAACCGAAGTGCCTCACTATAGTCGGCTATGGCCTTTCGATACTCTTTTTTGTCAGACCAGCAGACACCGCGGCCGGCAAAAATGCTCGCTCGCCAATAGTCGTCCGCATCGAGTTTCAGGAACCGTGTGTATGACTGAATTGCTTTATCAAACTCGCCCTGATCTCGGCATAGCACGGCATTTCTAACATAGGCGAGTTTGTGGTCCGGCTTGAGGCGAATTACATTGTCAAGCTCTTGAATGGCGAGTAGATTCTCTCCGCGGGCTTGATGGATTTCGCTCCGGCCCCAGTAGGCACTCCAGAGTTCAGGATCGTACCGTATCGCTTCTCCAAAGTCTTGTAAAGCTTCGTCGAGCTGCTCCAACTTGAGACGTATTCCGCCACGGAGGACATGAGCTTCTGCACTCCCGGGATACAACTTGAGGCTCGCGTCGAGATCGGCGAGCGCCTGCTCATATTTCTCCAATTGGTAGAGATTCTGGCCTCTGTAGTAATGGGCCTCACTGTTGTCAGGCTCTTTTTGAAGAACGACGTCATAGTCCGCGACGGCTTTCTCAAATTCACCTAATTTGGAGAGCAGTTTGGCGCGAAATTCGTAGATATAAGTGTGATGAGGAGCCAAGCGGATTGCCTCATCGAAGTCACGCATAGCTTTTTGTAGATTTCCGCGCGATTGATGCACCAGTGCGCGCCCATAGTAGGCTTGCGGTAAATTTGGATCGAGTCGGATTGCTTTGTCATAGGCTTCATACGATTCTTCTAGTCTCCCCTGATCTCCATAAATGGCACCTCTTAGCCAGTAACCATGAGCCGATTCGGGGGCAAGCTTGAGAAATGATTCGCAATCCACAAGAGCTTTATCTAATTCCCCTTGCAATTGCAACGTGACGCCGCGACGAAAATAGGCGATCGAATATGTGCTGTCTTGGCGAATGACTTCGTTGTAGCAGTTGAGTGCCTCGTGGAAGTCGTGGCGACGATCGAACTCGTCGCCCCGTGCCATAAGTTGCTTCAATTGGTCATGAGAAGCAGGAGGTGCTTGCAGAGATTCTTGTGACTCTGCACGAGAGAAATCGCAATGTACCAGAGCATTGAGAACTAGTAAACTTAAAACGCTAAGCAGTCGAACTGCCATTGCGAAGAGCCGATTCACTAACTCCGCTTCTTGAGATGTCAATCCTAATGTTTTTGAGGAATTCGCGTTCATCGAACACCTCCTCTTCTTCTGCATGTAATTATAGGTTTACTCGAGCAGAAAATCTACATCTTGACTCGTCGAATAGATCCTAAGTTTTGGTCGAGGATGGATATAGCTCTGCAGGTTGCGTGTCTTGCTAGGTGAGTGGCTCGATAGCGAGAATCATAGCAATCCAGACTCCGTAACCGATGCAAATCGCCCATATAAGTCTCCCCTGCCAGAGTGGCAATATGGTTGCCACGGCGAAATATGAAGTAAACTGTTGAAACACATATATAGGATAGCAACAGTCAACTCGGTCGTTTTGAAGTAGTTGGGATTACAGCTTCGCCGGCCGGATTTTGTGATTCAACTCTTAGCAGATTCTTATTTACTCTCCTAGGTTCGATTATTCGTTGTCCCTTTATTCCTTCAGTTCAGATTCTCCGACCTCAGCGGCACCAATTAAATCATCCGCAAATGTGCTATCGATAATTCTTCATCGAGCGTCTGCTTTTCCTGCACGATCACGTCCAATTCACCATGGTCGACCCAGCACCCTAAGCATTGATCACAGCGATCAATCCTAACCGGCCGCAAGATTGTGTAAGTTATCTGTTGCAGTCGACCGTTGGGGCACCGTGGGCACCGCATATAACCTGCGACCGCGTCGGTGTTGTTGACTATCTCATCAACCTCCTCCCGAAGATGACTTTCGACATCGGCAAGTTTCAGCCCACAGACTGCCTCCAACTCATGAAAGTCGAGCCAGATTCCTGCACATTCAGGGCACTTCTTGAGTCGAATACCGTCGATCTTGGCTCTTGATAGTCGCGAGCCGTCACGTGGACATTTCATCACACACCTCCTTTCCTTCATCGAACCGAAGAACAGATCAAGGGTGTGGGTTCAATTATTGTACAACTAAATATCAAGGCGACCATTTGAGAACCGCTGCTAGCGCGTCCGACGGTCAATCATGAAAGTATCGATGGAAGAACCGTCGGCGCTAACTACACGGGTCATCACAACGCTAGGTTAATGGCCGGGGCACTCGCCTAGTTGCCCAGCGTTTTGACCATCCCCACTTTGGGCGACAGCCGAGTCGCAACTACGACTGCCGCCCATGCCATTTGCTATCGCATCATGTTCCTCCGTTTCTAGGTTATTCTCCTATTAAAGACTTTGTTGATTTCGATGTGACATGGGTCCCCGCATGCAAGCGAACGCGAATCCTACCAGTAGCAGCAACACCGTTGCGGGCTCGGGGACCGCAAAGAAGACAAAATCGTCGAAGGTTGCGTCGGCCCGAGCGGGTATCGTATTGCCTAACGCCTTGTCTGACGAGAACCCGAGCATCCCGCTGAGGATCGGATCGGGGTCGATCCAGTCGAACTGAGGCAGTGCCGGTTCCATTTCACCCATTTTCCAGACCTTCCCAGTAATGCGGGGCCCGATGGCCCCCAACTCCACATTCCAGTCCTCACCGGGAAGATACTCAATGCCACTCAGCCAGATATTGGTTTCGACTCCATTGACGAACTTACTCATGAAGAACATCCCGTCTAACTCTGGCATCTGCCCAGGCGGCTTGGCGAAGCCAAACAGCAGGTACCCTGTTACCGTCGCTAGGTCGGCCCGCAGCAGGATCGACGTGCTGTTCTGTTGCTCGTCCGTCCGGATCTTCGCCCGCAGGTAGCCATTTGAGTACAGCGGGTCGGTCGAGGCGTTCCACAGGCCGAACATGGCAGTCGTCGCGAAGGGCGTCCCCGGCGGGACCAGCTCGCTCCCCGAGTGGTACACCCGCAGGGCGCCGGAACTCGGGTCATAATCGCCCGGACCCCAGGGTTGGCCGGCAGATAAATCAGCTAAGGTCCAACCAGGCAGGGCTGGATTCATGTGGTCGAAATCATCAATCGGAATGACTTGCCCCTGCAGACAAACAGGCATGCCCGCCAGCAGTCCAGCAGTCGCCAAACATAAAATTGCCTTTTTCATCAGATCACCCTCCTATTTAACAGGAACTCTTTAACACACGATTCGACCACATTCATTCAAATGGAGTAGCATGTTACCTCAATGTGAAAGCGGTCAGTTTTCTGTCATGAATGGTCCTCCCATGGGTTGTTAAAGTTTTCTCAGGGCAAGTGCTGCCGAAGAGGCCAGCGACAGCAACACAATGGTCGCCGGCTCGGGTATCGCTGCTCTGCTTTCCGACAGTGGAGTGGGTGTGCCGTAGTTTGCTTGCCAATCACCAAGGCTGCCGATAGTGGGGTCGCGTTGCCACGCCAGGAAATCCGCCCCATCGACATCGCCGTCGAGGTCGAAGTCGCCCTCAATCGGTGGCTGAACCATCACATCGCTTAATGCCATGCCGAAACGCCACTCATCCACAGAAGCAGCGGGGCCGAAGTCTTGCGTAGCGACGCTAAAACGTCCCATGGTCTGATCGAGGTTGAGTCCGGGGAACGCCTGACTTGCGACCTCAACGGACGAGCCGTTATAGATCGTCGCGGTCACCGTGTCGGGTCCTGACGTGGTGAAGTCGTATTGCAGCAGAGCAAAGAAGGTTTCATCAACCGGCACTTGGCCGGCGCTGAGGAGTTGCGTGATGCTTGCCCCAGGACCACTGAAGAACGAAATGCCGCCGTCAACGAAGCCGATCCAGGTCCCATCAATTGAAAAAATGCCTGTTTCTGCGTGTTGTGCACGGCCCAGTCCGGCGAGAAGATCGACACGTGTCGATGGGGCGTTCTTTCCAAGCAGCAAGCTCATGTAATACGTTCCGTCGACCGGCGTATAGTCAATCTCGCGACTTAAATTTCGAGCCTTGCCCCCCCCAACAGTACCGTCTTGCGTGAAGGAAACCAACTGGCCGTCAAAAGTATCTCCGGGGGTCAGTGGGTGCGTCAAGCCACCAGGGACGACCACCATGGAACCTGTGGATGAAATGCCCCAAGCACCAACGAAGCCGCTCGCGCCGACCGTGGGATTCTGGTTAAAGATAGATGTAAAAGCAACATAGTCGTTGCCGCCGGCCGTCGTGGCGAAGGAATCGCTCGCAATCGGCGCGGCGTGGGATAACATCCCCAACAATGTGTTGCATACGAACGTTGTCAAGAAAATAGATGTAGTTTTCATCTCTGCTCTCCTTATTTGCCAAGGGTGCGCTGGTCACTCACGCTTAGCAACTCTAGCCAAACGCTGAGTTTTGCCTCCAGCACTCCGGTGGTTGTCGCTCCCACCGAAGTGCCTCATATAGTTACTCGTAAACCGTCCAAGTTTTCCGACATTTTTCGTTGAAAGCTACGAAAGCTTTTATTCAGAGCCTCTATCGATCCCATCAACAAGTGGTGGGCAGGTTGGCGCTCGGGTGGGCGGAATCGCTCACTTTCCCCTGCAAGTTATTACACCCACCTGAATAGGCACCCATGATGCCAAAGGTACAAGATTTGCGACTACGAATGAGTAGATAACTTGGTTGTGACTCTATCGATCAAGGTGCAGGCCAAGAGTGCCTGCCGACCAATGAACAGCGGGTCCATCACGCACTGGATCGAGCGAGTTAAAACGGGGAGCGAAAGTGTCGCTGAGAAGGAGTTGTGGGACCGATACTTTTTACGCTTGGCCGCCTTGGCACGCCGGAAGCTTGACGACTTGCCGCCGCAAGTTCGCGACGACGAGGATGTGGCTCTTAGCGCGCTGAACACTTTCTTTACGCGTGCCAAGGACGACAACTTCCCCCAACTGCACGACCGCAGAGACCTCTGGCAGCTTCTCACCAAGATTACTGTCAGAAAAACCGCTGATCTGCGTCGCAATACGCTCGCACAAAAGCGAGGATTCGGTCAATTGCTGGACGATTCTCTCAACGATGAGTATTTCAAGAATCTAGCAGGGAATGAACCCACGCCGGACATGGTGGCCGCAATCAACGAAGAGTGTTGCCGCTTGATGGAAGTATTGGAGCCATCTCTGCAAACAGTGGCTCGGATGAAACTAGAGGGCTACACCAATCGCGAAATTGCAAAATCGATTGGAAGAGTCGAACGTACGGTCGATCGCAAGCTCGACTGCATCCGACAGATCTGGTCGAAAGGGGTCGAATTACAATGATTCCAAAGCGGACTGCGGACCCTAACGAAATCACTCAGACCCATCTGCTCCACAAACTCGACCAGATTTGTGATCGTTTCGAGGAGGCATGGTGTGATGGGCTGCACCCCCTCATCGAGGACTATATCGAGGGTCTGCAGGAACCGCTTAGAACACGCCTGCTCCAAGAGCTCGTCGCGCTGGAGGTCTCTTATCGTCGCGAGAGTGGCCAGACACCAGTTGCTTCTGAGTATGAATCAAGGTTTACCAACGATACTGCAATCGTCCGCGAAGGTTTAGGCGTTTGCAGGTCGACCGCGCAGGTCGAGACAGGTCCCCTCGATCGTACTGAGATACCCTCGCTTTACTTAGACATTCGTTGCCCCAGTTGCAATGCGCCGACGCAGGTGGCTGTTGACACGCCGCTTACCGAACTGATCTGCAAACGTTGCGGAATTCATTTCAGCCTGGTAGATCAAAGTCATACCACACAGAGAGCGCCTCCGCTCTCACAACTCGGGAGATTCGAACTTGTCGAGCGTTTGGGGGTCGGCAGCTTCGGAAGTGTGTGGAAGGCGCGGGATAAGGAACTCGACCGCATGGTCGCCATTAAGATTCCACGCCAGGGTATGATGACCTCCGAAGAGAAAGAAAGATTCTTTCACGAAGCCCGCGCTGCCGCCCAATTGCACCATCCCAATATCGTGAGCGTCCACGAAGTTGGCCGCGATGGAGAATCGATTTATATCGTCAGTGACTTTGTTCACGGCTTAACGCTCAGCGATTGGCTCACCGACCAAAAGCTGACTGGCCGAGAAGCAGCCGAGTTATGTGCGAAAGTTGCTGAAGCCGTGCACTATGCTCACGAGCAAGGTGTGATCCACCGCGACCTCAAGCCAGCGAACATCATGATAGACGGCGATAGGGAGCCACACCTTATGGACTTTGGCTTGGCACGCCGTGATATGGGAGAGATGACAGTTACGATTGACGGGCAGCTCCTCGGCACTCCCGCCTACATGTCACCCGAACAGGCCCAAGGCGAAGCACATAAGGCCGACCGCCGCAGCGACATTTACTCTCTTGGTGTGATCCTGTTCCAACTTCTCACGGGCGAGCTACCATTCCGCGGAAACACCCGCATGCTGATTCACCAGGTAATCAACGACGAGCCGCCCAGCCCCAGAAAGCTGAACGCTAATGTTTCACACGACCTGGAAACCATCACACTCAAGTGTTTGGAGAAAGAACCCCAGGAGCGGTACGCTAACGCCAGGGAGTTGGCTGATGAGCTGCAAAGATATTTGCGAGGAGAACCAATCCATGCACGGCCCTTGAGCCGACTGGAACGCTGCTGGCGATTATGCCAACGCAGGCCGTTGGTAGCTGGGTTGTCTGCGGCGATCGTCTTCTTGTTAATTGCAGCTACCTTGTCTGCAACGGTAGCGGCAGCCCGGTTTAGGTCCTTGGCTCTAGAGCGTGAACAGGCATTGGTGAAGGAAACCTCTGCCCGTAAGGAAGCCGAGGATGTGACTGATTTCGCCCTTGAGATGCTTCAGACACCGAGCCGATTCGACTCATTTTACGACTCGCAAGATTTCAGCGTTGCCGAGTTGTGTCAGCAAGCCAGTGTACGAGTTCGCGAGCGATTCTCCGGAAAGCCAGCGATTGCAGCTCGACTCCAATTTGCCTTGGCAAAGTTGTTATTCGATTTGGGTAAATTCCCGTCTTCGCAAAATCTCGCTAGCGAAGCCGCAGAGTTGTCTCAAGCGGTTAATGGTTCTGACTCGGAGACAACTCTGATGGCAGAGCGGTTGGTGGCTTCGTGTCTGCGTTTTCAGGGTCAATTCAAAGCTGCCCGCCTCAGGTACGAGGAACTCGCCACCCGGGCCGAACACACACTAGGGTCGCGTCATCCGGCCTACCTGCTTGTATGTACGGATCTTGCGACAGTCTACGCGGAACAACTACAGCCTCAGGCAATTGACTGGATTGAGAAGGTAATCCCCTACTACACAACTGCTCTGCCAGAAGAGCACCCAGATCGCAGGTTTATTGTAAACCGTGCCGGTTGGGTCTACTGCATGCTTGGAAAGTTTGAGCTCGGACGCAAGTATTTCGAAGAGACTCTACGTCTACGGAGAAAATACGACGGTCGACTGGCACATGCCACGCTTCGCGTCCAGCATGCCAATCTGGCATGGGCTTTAACTAATTTGGGACGCCACGAAGAAGCGATCACGAATCAGATAGAAGCGCTCCGTGTGTTCCAAGAAAAGTATCCTGATGACCCAAGTCGCTGGTTGTGGCCCCAAAGCTACCTAATCCACAGATACGTTTGTGCGGAACAATACGATGCAGCTATCGGCGCTGCAGTAGAATTCCTACAGAACTGCCGCAATTGCTTGGAAAATCCCGACAACCATGACAGTTGGACTGTTTGGGAATTACACGATGCTCTCTATCAAGCGGGCCATGTGTCGAAGGCAGAAGGGCTGTCCGAGCAAATCACTGAATGCCTGCGTCATGTCCTCGGCGAAAACGATCTTGCCGTACACCGCTCGGCTCTTCGTCATCTAAGGAGTGCTTCTCAGTACGATTCAATCGATGATGACGTCGAGCGTATTGTTAGCAAGGTGCAGAAGCTCTTTACAACCCAAAGGCAGTTACTAGGTGATGGGCATCCTCAAGTTGCCAAAATCGCAACTGTGTTAGCCAGTGGATTAGCCTTGACTTCCACGTCTACTCGGAGCCAATGGAGTGAACTTCTGGACTGGTCAGCTTCCGCGACAGCCAGAAAACCGGACGAATCGGAGATCCTTTATCAAGCTGCGATTGTCTCACTCGCCCAAAACAACTTAAGGGAGTACCGGCAACATTGTGCAGAGATGATGTCTCAATTTCGAGAGACTGGCGATGAGGCGATTGCAGAACGGGCGGTCCGTGCATGCGTTGCTGCGCCTGATTCCACGCCTGCTCCAGAAGAGGTTGTTCACTTGGCTCGCGTGACGGAGCAGCCCTGTCTTATAGGAGCAACTCTTTACCGAGCCTACGAGTACGATCAAGCTTTGGAGAATCTCAACGCAGCTACCGATGCTGGACACAAGTACGGCCCTTGGGATTATGCCTTCCGGGCGATGACGTTGCAGAAGCTAGATCAACCAGATGGAGCAAAGCAATCGTTTCTAATGGCCCAGCAGATTACAAGTCAAGTCAGCACGTGGCAAGAGGAGGTGGAAGTGGCGCATCTGATTCGCGAAGTAGAGGCTCTGCTGAAATCTGTCGAAGCGACAATGCCCGCAAGCGAATTGCATGGGCAGTGATACGACCTATCACGCGCGGCAAATCATCGAGACACTTCACAGGGAGTACGTCCATCGGCTACGTATCGACGGTGGACGAAACCACCATACCGAATCGCGCATCGGGCGCCCCCTTCGAACGCAGTGACAGTCACCTGATTCGCCGCGTCGGTGACGCCCACCTCTGTTTCTTTGGCAGAATCCCAACTCGCCGCGGATGCATCACCCGCGGGGGCTAAGGGCTGCAGCCAACTCGCATCGGTGTCAAATCTCGGAGGCCACCTCTGCGAGTTTGGCCACGGCGCAACTCGCTGGTGTTGGTCCAACGAGGCGGCAAAGGAGTTGGCCGAAGTGAGCGAGGTGTCCCCGCCAAAAAGAGACCGTTGCAGCTGACAGTTCGTCGCTCAGCCGCATGGGGCAAAGGGAAAAATGATGAGTCGAAGCGCGGGACAAGACATTGACTGGCTGGACCGAGAGCATTAACGCCCCATGTCGGCCTGCATCGAAGGATTCTGCCGTGCGTTGAGAAAGGGTCACCTTGTCCTTCGCATCACCCTTCATAAATCTCTGGCCCGCGATAGCGTTTGACCATGACGGGAGCCGACGCCCTATCGCGGATTCCGCCTATCAAGAGCAACGACCTCTGCCTCTGACAACCGCTGCGATCCGGAGCAGCAGTACACGAACCGAAGCGTGCTTACCACCCTACGCCGTCTCTCCGTGATACCGGCAGAAAGTGAACGGGCCTACTGACTGAACTTCGAGCCGTCTGTACGGAGACAATGAGCAGCGCGGACGACAAGGGCGCCATTCACACGGGGGTGATTCCACGTTCAGGATGGTCGTGCTGAAGAACTGCCGACGGATCAGTCCCGATCCCGCTTTGTCCCTGCCTACGGCTGTTCAATTCCGGCCGCCTCCAGATCGAGCAGGTAGATCCGTCCCCACCCCTGGCCGAACCCTCCCTGCGATTCCTGGAATGCTACGTAGCGGCCGTCCGGGCTCACGATTCCGTTGTTGGCTTTCCAGAGACCGACGTCGGCGAAATGGGTCAGGCGAACCGTCTCACCCGATCCATCGAGCTTCAGGCTGTAGAGGTCCAGGTGAGAGACGCCGCGGCCATCGTCGAGGTCGCTCTCGATCAGGGTGTGCTCTCCACCGGGGAAGACTCCTTCGGGCTCCGCATACCGTTTCGGCAAGTTGGAATAGTTGACTAACGCGCCGGTCTCGCGGTGCCAGCCCCACGTCTCGGACAAGAACCCGTCTGCTTCAGAGTACGAGTACCGCGAGAAGATGAGCTCTTTCTCTTCCGGCGGACGCCAGTTCTGGGGCTCGATCATGCCGGAGTACGCTACGCCCTCCTGGGCTGGGAGGTCGTGGCCGTCGATGACGAGCCGGTCATCTTCGAGGACCGGCGTTCCGTCCTCGCCGTATCGCAGGGTTGCGAAGCGGATCTTGTCCTGGCCCTCCGGGCAGTAGGCGATCTTGACGGGCAGGGTTACGCGGCTGACGGCGGGGCCTTCGATCACCTTGACGCCCATCTGGTGAGGTTCTCGGTCCAGACTGGCGTCAAGTACCTGCATGTAGGCGTCGTGTCGCTCGGGGCCTCCTGTGAGAATTAGATTGCCGTCGGCCATGTACATGACACGGTAGTAGTTGCTGAATTCTCCCAGGTCATAGTGCGTGGAGAGGCCCCGGACCTCGCCGGACGCGAGATTCTTCTCCATCACGTCGCCACCCTCTTCGGTCACGAAGGCAATCGCATCTCCGCCAATGGACCAGTCGGGGCGCTCGCCGCCTTCATGGAGAATGGTGATGTAGTCGGGGAGGTGCTCTTGGGGAAACCGGTCCTGTACCTCCGCCCCGTCGTTCGAGCAGCCCGCCGGGCAGACCACGAGGAAGAGGGCCAACGACGAGCGGAACCTCAGCAGCGAGTTGCAACGACTCATTTGTGTTGACATGGCGGAGAGGGGCATAGTGTCGTCAAGATGGCGCGGGTTCCCCGGAAGCGTGATCGCAGGGTGCAGAAGGGGCTGATGAAGGATGCCTAGTTCTGCCGACTCCCGAACTCGGCAAAGAAGTCGCGGGCGTCAATGAGTTCGTTGAACCCGAATATCCAGGTAGTTTCAGAAACGTCGGAAAAATCCAGGCCACCCTTCTGGATGGAGGTGTTCAGGTAGCGGCCGTCCGCGCCGTTGTAAGTGTTCGCTATGTCGATAGCTCGCTCCCAGAGATTCGACAGCCGGAGGTTGTCCACGTAGGCGCGCCAGTCGATCACGTCGTCGGATCGGAAGCCGGGTGTCCCATTCCCGGATGCATTGCCATCCTGGATCCTGTGGTACGTTGCGGCTTCTTTCACAAAGGTTAAGTTTTCGGGCGCCGTGACCTCCTCGTTCCAGTCGGCGTGCTGGACGATGTGAATATGGCGTTTCGTGTCGAGATCGCGGTGTTCCGCCTGGACGGCTCTTACGATGGCGGCCGAAAAGTCCGACTGGCCGCCCTCGGCAATCCAGACGGTGCCCCCGGATGACAACACGTCCGCGACAAGAGCAGAGACCTCACTCAACGCCGCGTCAAAATCTCCGTGGGCGTCCGACCAATGCTCGCCGAACGCTAGGCCGAACAGCTCATTGGCCGGTACGTAGAGACCCTCCTGTGTACCGTACGCACCAGCGACGGCGTGGTACCGAACCTCGGCGAGGCGGGGGTCGGCCATCATCGTAGCTACACCCGCTACGGCATGGAGATCGTCGACATCGGTCTTCAAGTCGAAGTGCGCGAGGAAGAGGTCGCGCTGGACATCGAACTTGCTCACCTGACCCGCTCCTGCAGGGCGTTCGCCCGCGCAGGAACACTGAAGCAGGGCAATGGCGAGAAGAGCCAGGTGGCAACCCTTCAACACCGATGAAGAGTCGCCCTGGGTGGGATGCATACGGAGGAGCATGGATCAGTGATAGCGCAGTAGAATGACAAAGCTAAATTTCCCGCCACACAACGCGGCAAGATTTAGATGGATCATACAGAGTCCGACCGGAAAACGCTAGCCGACGATGCCAGTCGTTTCCACACCACTTGCATTGGTACGACTGTGGCATTCGCGACGGTTGCTGAGATCGAGATACCGCAGAGCCAAGGGCGTTCGACCTCCCGTCTGCGATTCCGATGACAGTGACACCCGCGTCGGTGTAGCTCATCTCAGCAACTTCGACGACGTTATACCGCGGTTGGATGCATCATTCTCAGCGGCTAAGGGTTTCGGCGAACTCGCAGCGGTGTTCTAGCCGAAATCACACCTTTGCAGGTTAGCTTGACAGCTAACTCGCTGAGAATTGTCCATCCTCGTTGACTTTGCGACCCTGCTAATTGCTGGCGGTGGCGACACCGACGCGCGCATTTGGGCCGCAACCTCAAACCTGTGGTCGCATCCGGAACTCACACCGTCAGCAAATCATCCGGCTTGCCGTCGTTGGCGGAATTGTCTTCCAGGTCCAGACTGAATGGATTCCAAACAAAGCCTGATAGGTCTAGGCCATCGGCATCAGAATCGCGAACCCTATTTATCTATCTTCATCGCCACTCCGTTAATAAACACCATCGGTGTAAACTTTAGTCCCGCTGCGTCAGCGGCTTCTGTGTCTGCGCGCACATTGGCGATGGCGACTTCGCTAGAAAGGGCCGCTTGGAATGCTGACTGATCGAGCTTGATCTGATTAGTAAACTCCACCAACTCAGCGTCGGTGAAATCCCCCCTGTGCTCGAACAGCCAATCGTGCATCTGCCAAAAGGCTTCGGGCCCCCCGGCGATGCCTGCCACCTCAGCGGCGATGGCTGCGCGGCAGGCGTTGGGGTGGCGCGTCTTGTCGACATGGTCGTTGCAGTCTGTGCAAAAAGGAAAGTGGCGTACCGAGATGGAAACTTCGTCACGCCCCGCAGTCATCGCAAGGAGCGTTGCATCAATATGCCTACAGGAGGGGCATTGGTAATCGGAAACGACCGTCACATGCACCTTCGCGTCTCGTGGGCCGAGGACATAGCGACCTGGGGCGAAGCGGGTCGTTTCGTCAGTAGCGTTTGAGCTTTGACTGAGTGCGACCTCCAATTGCGAACGGGTAACCTGCCCGGCGGCCTCGTGCGATTGCTGGTCCAGCCACGCCAACAGTAGCGACGTTGATGCAAACGTCGCCGCAAAACAGGCGAATGTAGCAAACTGATTGCTCGCACGATTTCCTGGCGGCGTACGCCACTGCCTGACTTCATAGCAACCCACGAGTAGCAGATTGGCTGTATGAATCACCAGGCAGTAACCGCACAGGTAATCGCTGACCAGCATCACACCAATGAGCAACAGCGACGCGCCTGCCCCCAGCATCAATACCACACGGAGCAAACCAGGCAGTCGCCCACCGCCGACAAGCAGGGCTGCGGCGAGCGATTGAAAGTAGGCAAATCCTACAAACGACAGCGGCCACTCGGTTCCTGGCACTTTGCCCCAGTGACTGGCCGCGGCTTGGGAGCAGTCACTCACCAAGCCGCACCCAGGCAATTCGATCGTTTCCAACTGCGCCAAAGACATCAACAACGTCGCTACCAAAGCGACCGCCAACGGTAAGACGAGAGTGAAACCCCGAACCAGCCCTCTGGAGCGCGACTGCGGGGTATCACTCAACGATCCTTGCGTAAGCTCGGCCGTTAAAACCATCGTCGCTTCACGCTACATCCAGCAACGACCAAGCAAAGTGGGAACAGGAGGATTGCGCCGGTAGTCGTTCGGGGAAGCCACATAGAATGTTTGGACCCGTTGCCGCCACCTTTTTTATTGCTCGGGCAGTCATTATCGGAAGGCGCTCCGCGAACGCACAAAATGCCAGCGGTTCCGTTTGTTAGTTTAGTGTCGCCATCACTAAATCGGATCGCATACCATAAACGAACCCCCCTCTGCTTTATGGAGCAAGTTGTGTAGCGATAGGAGCCGTCATCGGGACCTCCGTCCAAAAAAAAGTCTAAGTGGAAGTTAAGTCCATTGGCGACCGCCTCTTCGACCTCGCCGAGTGTAGGAACACGCCAGTCGGAGTGTCCATTGTAGGGGTTCATGATGCCTGCCCTCTCACAGTAGAAGTCAGGAGCGGCAACCCCTTGGGCATTCGGATTGCCAGTGATGCCTCGAAGATCCGGGCTCCATACAAGCCCTGTAAACAGGTCTTTGCAGCCACCATCTTCGGTGGAGAAGTAATCGTCGTCGACCACACATTGTGCTGACGAGAAGCCAGATGTCGCGGAAACAATAGCCAATGTGGCCAGAACCAATCGAATGGTACTCATCGTAGGTCTCCTATACTAGAAACAATAAAATGGGGTAGAAAGCGGACTCTCACGAGGATTTTTGCTGCGCCGGCGCACCAGTAGCACACCTGCAAGCCCGACGGAGCCAAGCAGCAGCGAAGTCGGTTCGGGGACGGCGGAATAGAGGTGTGCTTCGCCACTTAGTGGGCTGGAAAAGGCAGCTATGCTCCCTCCAATCAAGATTCGATTCCCGTCCATGGCAACTTGGGTGCCAAAGTCACTCAGTTCATTGGGCGTGGGGTCGAAAAACGTTTGGACCACTTGACCGGTTATTGCGTCAAATAAATGAGCTTGGCCCCTTTCTCCTATGAGAGCTCGGCTGCCAACAAGGGCGACGGATATACCAAATTTTGAGGGTCTATCATCACCGGGTGGGTGAAACGTCTGTAGCACATTGCCTGTCAAAGAATCCAGCAAGTACGCCACACCCTCTGAATCGCCGTTGCGGACACTCGGTGCCCCGATCAATACGAGGTCTTCACTCATAGCTACAGATAAGCCAAACTGGCCGTCCAGACCGATGTCAAAAGTCTGTAACAAATTTCCAGTTGATAAGCTAAATAAGAAAGCTTTGTCCCCTTCGTCAGCACCAACCAACACGCGATCGATGTCGGACGTTACGGCAACTCCAAACCCATTAAGTCGCGTAGCGGTAGGATCGTCGTAACTCTGAAGTAAGTTCCCGGAGATAGTGTCAAATAAGTGTGCACGACCCTGCCTATCTCCCTGTGTACTGTCTAAATTGTCACCCACGAGTAAACGATTGTTATCTAATGAGACACTACGCCCAAACCGATTGCTACCAGAAACTACAGTGCGATTGAATTCATGAATTAGAAGGCCTGTCAGCGCATCATAAAGTAAGACTCGGCCACTGCCGTTATCTCCAATCGCAACATACTGATCCGAAACAGCTATGGCGTTTCCAAAACCGATCTGTTCACCAGGAACGAACCCAGGGTCATCAAATGTATGTACTAGACCACCCGTTGTGGCGTCAAACAGGAACACTTGATCCACAAAATCACGACTGTTAGAGCCCCCCACGAGTACCTGATTACCGTGCAGCGCAACGGCATTACCAAACGACCATTTCTGCGTAGCTGTTACAGGAGGCGCGAAGGAATAGGTTAGGGCATATTGTTCGGCAACTGCGGGGCGTTCAAGATTACTGGTGACAAAAACTCCGAATAGAAACAAACCGTTGAAATAACGTTGTGTAAGCGTGGTCCAAATCTTAATTTGTAGCATGTTCTCTCCCGGAAATTAAATGGCCGAATTAGTTGGTAGCGAAAAACAACTGCGATACCGTCTAAAGAAATGATTTGTCTCAATTGGTCGATCCACGGATATCGGACGATGAATTCGTGTTAGTCTCCTCAAACTAAATTGATTGGTTACAAGTTAACCAGGACCCAGCTGCGACGAACTAAATGTCAGCACTGGTGAAACTCCCCGTTGTTCAATCCACTAGCGACTGGCCTCCGGGGGAGTGGGAGGTTGGTTGTCTCTCTCTTTCACTGAGTTTTCTGCATCCATAGCGTCAGATTCCGGAGAAGTTTGTCGCTGCTCAAGTTGGGAACTTATTCGACGCTCCAGTTTGCCGATGGTTCGGGCGAGTTGCTTGCGGTCGTAAGCGTCCTGCCCATCTGACGCGGCATCCGGGAGACTGTCGCAAATGGAATTTGCCTGCCGCACACGCGTCTGTGCTTCTGCAGGCTGACCGGCATCGAGCAAAACCTCGGCTACATCCAACAACACATAAACGCATCTGGTTTTTGCATCAATTCTGTCGGTCTCCTCTTCCATCTTTTGTCGAGCGGCTGCCTCCGAGTGCCGCAGATCGATAAGACTCTCTTCAAAACGTCCAATTTTCGCCAATGCGATTCCGCGATTGTGCTGGGCGACGAAGTCATCGGGATGATGCACCAAGCACCCATTCCAGGCCTCCACCGCGGCCTCCCATCTTTTGGCGCCGTCCAAATAGTATCCGATGAAGAACAAAGCGTTGTAGTAATCAGACTCGACTCGCAGCATTTGACGAAAGTATGCAAATCTGTCGTCCAAGTCTTTGAAAGCCCAACGAAACGGCTCCCGCTCGACTGTGCCTGAACTCCCATCAGCACAACCCCAAATGCGGTCCGTGGCAATGTAAAGCAGGTCGGCTGCGTTTTGTGGAGGCGTTTGATCTGCCAGGGCACGCAAGCGAAGCGCCTCCGCGTCGTGATGCTTGCGTACTGAGCCCTCTGTCAGGTCGCCCATGCGCTGTGAGCATGTGGCCAAAACCCAGTAGTAACCCTTCGTCGGAGGTCGTAATCCTTCCGCCTTGGATAGTAGGGAGTTCGACTCGGAGATTTTCGTAAGCTTCATCTCGTTTGAGTCACTGTGTTTAGACCAAAGAATTGATTCGTTAGCGCACATGACCAGCAGTTCATAAACATTTTCATTGACACGCCGGATGAAATCCTCCGGCAGGTTGGCTTCGCGCAATGGAGCTTGCCAATCGACGGTCTCCTCGACCTGATACACGGCAAGGGCTTCTTTGGCCAACTCGATGGCTCTCGTTCGTCCCCAGCGGGCTCGCTGATACTTCTTGTCGAACGCTTCATATCTTGCGAGTTCGCGGTTAAGCACGTCAATCCGCTCGCGGAGCGGATCACTTGCGTCCCATGTCTCGCCTAACTGCAGCTCGGCACGCTCAACGGCGCTTCGTGCCAGTGCAACCTGGTTGGCGGAGATCGCATCGCTTGCTTGCAGTAGGCTGGACTCGACTGCGGCAGTGACGGCCCGCTGCTCGAAGACTTGTTTGGTCACTTGCCAAGTCGCCAGCACACTCATTACGAGAACAGATGCGGCGAGCGACCAAGCAACCCCTGTGTGCCGCCGTGACCATCTGGCCATGCGCTGTGCCAAACTCGGCGGCCTGGCAGTGATCGGTCGGTCGTCGACAAACGCCCGCAGGTCGGCGGCCAAATCACCCGCCGATTGATAACGGTCGGCCGGTTCCTTTTCGAGCGCTTTGGCGGTGATGGTGTCCAAGTCTTGCGGAATTCGGGGATCGATTTGTCGCAGGCCAGGTGGAGTCTCTTCGGCAATATGGCGTAAGAGTTTCGCCCGGTCATTTCCTTCAAAGGCGGGACGCATTGTGAGTAGTTCGTACAATGTCGCACCCAGCGCATGGATGTCGGTGCGGTAGTCGACTAACCCCGGTTTGCCGGCCGCCTGCTCGGGGCTCATGTAGCGAAGTGTTCCCAGCATATCGCCGGTCATAGTAACTCCAGCGTCGGCTTCCAGCCGTGCGAGGCCAAAGTCCGTTACCGAGACTATTCCATCATGGTCCAACAGCAGGTTTCCCGGCTTGATGTCGCGGTGGACGATGCCACGATTGTGAGCGTAGTCGAGCGCATCGGCCGCGTCCGCGATCAACTTTGCGACCTGCCTATAGTAGTCTTGCGGGTTGTTGGTGCGGGCAGTGGAGAGGGCGGCGACCGGTGAAGTCTCCGCTGTATCTGACACTTCGGCAGGAGGAGTCCGCAGCTGGTTCCCAATTCCACTCAGCTCGACGATTGCTTGGGCCAAGCTGCAACCTTCGATCAATTCCATCGCGTAGTAGTGGACTCCCCGTTCGACCCCTACCGAGTGGACGCTGACGATGTGCGGGTGCTTGAGCGAAGCGGCCAACCTCGCTTCATTCTTGAAACGTTCGAGCTGTTGCACACTCAGCGTGGCAGCCAGCGGTAACACTTTAAGCGCCATTCGGCGGCCGAGGGAAAGTTGTTCGGCTTCGTAGACAATGCCCATGCCACCGCGGCCGATTTCACGGATGATGCGGAAGTCGCCAAGATTTGCTAATGGCTGGATTGTTGTTTCCGGTTGTCGGCGCTTGCTGTCCGATTCTTCAGCAAGTTGCGGGGCTACGTTTCGCATGAAGTCGAGCGTGTCGATACAGGACTTGAGCTCATCAGCAACGTCGCTGTAGTTGGCAAGCAATTCGTCGAGGTCGATGGGTCGTACTTCTTCGAACGAACGGAGGTATTCTTCGACCGCCTGGCTCAGTCGTTGGTCACGGGTAGCCAAAGCTTGGTCCTGTTTGTTCGACGGACCTCGCAGTCGATCCGCGCGTGCGTCGACATGATTGGTCATAGCCGATCCTCCATCAGCCGTCGCAATTCCACGACTCCACGTGCCAGAAGTTTCTGGACACTATCGACAGTTCGGCCCATTCGTTCGGCGACCTGGCTCATCGAGAGGCCTTCAAAGCGATTCAGAATGAGCGCTTCTCGGTAGTCGTCTGGAAGCTGCATCAGTGCCTGCGAGAGCACCACGGCCCGCTCTCTGCGCGAGACCTGTTCGCTCGGACTGCCTTCAGCGCTGGTAAACATCCGGCCAACCAGTTGAGACGACTCCTCGAACTGTTGTTCGAGTTGCTGCTCTGCGTTCGCATCTCGCTTCTGAGCTTCGTAATGTCTTCGATGTTGATCACCGACCCTGGACATTAGTGTCCTGAGCCAAGCCGCGAACTCAGCTTCAGTCCCACCACGAAACTGTGAGAGGTTGCGGTGGACCTGCACAAGCGTTTCCTGGACCAAGTCCGAATCATCATATTTTGCCTGCAATTGTCGGCGATTCCGCAGGCGCGCAAGGAGTTTCAGGTAAGGTCGGTAGTGGGACAGCAGCGTGTCGACCGCTTGGTCACCACCGTCTCGCGCCCGGTTTAGGAGCATTTCTGGGTTTGTCACAGGCAATGCATCAGTCATGGAAAAGTCCTCTATTAGTCTTAGTGGGGAAAAGAGCTGACAGATCGCCGCGCAAAATCCAGAAAAATTCCGATTTGTCGTAACTGCTGACCATATGAAGAGATACGGCGACCATTTTAAGGCCATCGAGCGGCAGGTCACAAGAAGTTAGGGGCGGAAAAAGTAGCCAACCCGGTCGCTGGTTGGCTGAGGGAGCAGTAAGTGTGCTTCGAGCAGAGACATACCAACACCCATTGAGTTGAGATTGGTATTCGGCCGACGGTAGTTCGGCAGCCGTGAATTCGCTTGGATGAGACCCGCCTGTACACCTTGGTGATATGTTTAATCGAGCCGCGGGCTAAGCGACACCCGCAGGCTACTGCAGTTCTATGGCGCAGTGGTCGGCTCACCTCCGACAATTTGCCGTCAACTGAAGGCGCTGAGGATGCATCAGCTTCAGCGAGTTCGCCCCATTTCTTGGACGCAGTTTCCCTGCGAAATTGAGGTTAAAACGAGAGAAGTGTGCAGCTACGCGGCTGCCTGACTTTTCCTCTAAGTGACAGGAGGTCCAGCAAGGAGCCTAACGATGCCTTTCGGCTGGCGGAGCCGATCAGGAAGGTGCGTGTCGACGACCAGGGAATCGTCGCCATGTTTATCTCCCTTGAGAACGTCGTCGCGAAGTACATGGCCTCCAAGAAACTCTCGTCAGGAACCTAAGGAATACCGGTTAACCGCCACCAAGTGGACAGCTTGCGGCAATGGAGTTGCCATTGGTGAGATTGAGCAAACACAAATTCGAGACTTCCTCGATTGGGTTCACGAGAAGGCGGCGAACGATGGAGGATCCTATGCCGGAAGAACGGCCAATAAGGCCCGAGTAAATTTGAGTGCCATCCTGTCATGGGCCTGGTAGCAGGTTTATTTGCAGAAGCTGCGGAGGTTTACTAGTACCGCGACAAACTAAGCACGAAAAGGTTAGGAGGGATTAAAGGCCGGCGATTTCAACTTCCGCCTTTCAAGGGACTTACTATGCCGATTCGAAGAGCTCAAAGATCCTCGGCAGGTCACATCAGGGAGGTTGTCCCGGGCACCTAATACGGTTCCAAATCGGGATCGAAATGCACCAGTTCGGTGCCAATTGCACCGGATTCTGCAGTGATTCGCAAACCGCATTGGCCACAGTTGTTTGTGACCCAAGTAGTTGGATGATGGAGTCCAGGAATTCACGTTACTGTCATTTCGAGGTGCTCCGAGAAATCTGGTCCAATCCCTCGGAGGACCTCGGGATGACAAGTTGCTTCGCATCTGGTTTTCACAAATTCTATTCCCGGACACCTCAATTACTTGGGAAACTTCATTTTCTCTATCAGTGCTATAAACCTTGGTTCAGTCCGGAGTTCATCGAGCCATGGCTCGACCTGCATGAAAACCAATTCCCACGATCGTTGCTCATAGGCCTTTTCAAGCAAGTCAATCGCTTCTTGGTTTTCACCAAGCCCAACATGTACGAAGGCGATTTGCACCGGGGGCACGTGCCAACGCTTAGCAAGCCGATGTAGCTTGTCGAGCACTTGCCGTGCTTCTTCTTCACGGCCGGAAATAGCGTAGGCGTGGCCCAACCCGGCCAAAACTTCTGCTAGAGAATCAGATAGTTCAACCGCGCGGCGATACGTTTCAATTGCTTTATCGAACTGCTGTTCTTGCACGTAGGCCATGCCGAGCCAGTCGTAAGCGGGTCCGTAGCTCTCATCCCGCTCAATCGTCGGCTTGAGCAGATCGATCATCCCCTGCCAATCACGTTCGAAGTACAGAATCGAGCTCCTCCCGATAGTCATGCCCGACGAGTAGTCGAGTTCAAAACTCCGCAGCGATTGCTTTCTTGCCTCGTCGTGCCGACCCATTGCGGCCAAATAAAGGGCATACCAATGCTGCGCCTGGGCTCGAGTTGGTTCCAATTCGATCCCTAATCGCAAGTGGCGTTCGGCGGCGTCCCAGTCTCGCTGGCCAAGTAATACTACTCCTAAAGTCGTATGAGCGGCTGCTAGATTGGGATCGAGTTCCAGAGCCTTCTTGACTGACGTTTCACAAAGTGGCATCACTTCAGCGTGCGGAGCGAATCCGTAACACCAAAGGAATATCTGGACATCTGCCAAGCCAACATAGTTGGCAGCTTCGTCGGGATCGTCCTGGATTAATGCTTCGATTTGCTTGGCGGAGTTTAAAAAGCCTTCTTTCATCTCCTTACCTGGATAGCGGAGCGCCTCGATTGTGTTAGTTGCGGGAGAATCGATGGTTTCTAGTTCTGCCGCCGGCGCCGTAGTTACCGATGCCAATATCATCAAGGTCACCGCAGCGGACCATTGCCTCAGAGTGAATCCCCATTTTGCCATTGATAGTTCAGAGATTCTCATCTTGGGACTTTCGTTCGAAAGAGTGAGATGGTATTTCGCACAAGTCTCGTCCACAGCTTTTGAGTATACTCCCAAGTTGCAACATTTTTTTGTTTGAGAGATTGCCGTTCGACTCTCGTAGGACAATAGTTCTATCGCTTCCATGATGCCAAGTGCCACGGAGTATGAGTTGCTGCGGCAGTCGAAGATTGCGGATTCGCGCCGGAATTTCTTGAACGGTCGGACGTTCCAGCCTTGTTTTCTAGCAACTGCAGGGTAGTTTGTAGGTTAAGGAGGAAAGAATCAATATGAAATTATTGCGTTATGGTGATTCGGGATGTGAACTCCCAGGTCTGTTGGATAGCGATGGTCGAATTCGCTCGCTGGAGGGAATTGTTCCCGATCTGGCAGGCGAACTACTCTCCGACGAGTCCATCGAGAAAATCCGACAACTCGATGTTGCCAAGCTACCATTAGTTGAACAAGGCGTTCGCTTGGGCCCTTGCGTTGCTGGCACGAGCAAGGTCATTGGCATTGGGCTGAACTATGCAGACCATGCCGCCGAGGCGGGGGTTGAGGTTCCGAGTGAGCCGGTGATTTTCATGAAAGCTACTACGTCTATCACAGGGCCAAACGACAATATCGAAATCCCCCGTGGTTCAGGGAAGACCGATTGGGAGGTAGAACTCGGTGTCGTTATCGGCAAACGAGCTAAATACATTACCGAGCAAGATTCATTCTCCCATGTTGCCGGCTATTGTGTCGTAAACGACGTCTCCGAGCGCTCGTTTCAATTGGAACGATCTGGTTTGTGGGATAAGGGAAAAGGCTGCGATACATTCTCTCCATTGGGTCCCTGGCTCGTAACCCGCGACGAAATTGGTGATCCCCAAGACTTGAACCTGTGGCTGGAAGTCGACGGACACCGCTATCAAAACGGTTCCACAAGTACGATGATTTTTGGAGTGACAACACTAGTAAGTTACGTCAGCCAGTTCATGTCTCTGATGCCTGGCGATGTGATCACCACTGGCACCCCTCCCGGCGTTGGAATGGGGCAGAATCCCAAGGTTTTTCTCAAACCGGGCCAAACAGTACGCTTGGGTATTGAAGGCCTTGGTGAGCAAGAACAGCAGACTGTCGCAGCAAAATAGGAGAGTCGTTGAGATGACATATCCGATCTCTCGACGCCAGATGCTTAAGCTGTCTGCCAGCGGAATGTTGGCTACGCACTCCGATTGGTGGCAAGTACGAGTTGCTCGGGGGGAAACAGAACTCTCAAAACGTGTTGCTGCGGTTCGCTACCTTGGGAATCAATTCCAAAAGAATCCCATGGGTGTTACGGGACTGGATTGTGCCTCGAGCGTCGTCTTACCATCGGGTGAATCCTTATGGGTCTTTGGCGATACCATTGAAGGTCCATTCGAGTCGATACGTGGCCTGCCGCTCGAGGACA
Source organism: Bythopirellula polymerisocia (assembly GCF_007860015.1). GTDB lineage: Bacteria > Planctomycetota > Planctomycetia > Pirellulales > Lacipirellulaceae > Bythopirellula > Bythopirellula polymerisocia. The sequence goes on along the minus strand of NZ_SJPS01000002.1, from coordinate 543,572 downwards.
AACTTTCCAATACAGCGGCTCTCGTTCCCAAACAGGATGTTTCACAGGGAATCAAGAAGTTCCAGTTTCTCACTCAACAAGACGGCAATCGGCCGATACAAATAATCCCCTTTGCCGATGATGAAAATCCTGCCGACGAGCGCATTTGGCCAATTCACGGGATCTGCAGCGGTGAGAATATCTACCTCTTCTATCACCGAATTTCCTTGATACCCGGCGTCGATATCTTCGAAAACTTTGAACTTGATGGCATGGGCATCGCTCAAGCGAAAGTCGGCGAGTGGAAGTTCAAACGATTGGAGTCTCCCGATGGGACAGATTTTTTCTGGAAAGGTGATCAACCCAGTTTCGGAGTCTTTGTCCAGCAGCAGGAAGAGTACTCCTACGTCTGGGGAAGCCTGATCACGGGTATGTTTCTCGCCCGTACAACCCCGGATAAGATTGGTGATTTCTCCAGCTATGATTATCTGGTCGAGGCGCCAATCGCGAGTTATCCCGAGATCAAGCCTCGCTGGTCGAAGTACTTCGAACCGATGGCATCGCTGTTCGATTCTGTGCCGAACGAAATGTCGGCTTCCTACAATCCCCATCTCGGCTGTTACTTGGCAATACATTCGCATCTACGCGACAACAAAATTGTTATGCGAACTTCGCCGGAGATCACTGGGCCATGGAGTGATTCCGAAATCGTCTTTCGCCCAGAACAGGTCGGTGATGCGGATCTGATCTATGCCGCCAAAGAACACCCCGAACTTGCCCGCGAGAACGGGAAGATCATTTACATCACCTTTGTAAACTCGGCGACCTACGTGCCACAAATGATCGAACTGACGTTCCTTTAGGAAGGATCTGGTCCTCAATTCTCCGAGCTTAGTTCCTCGGACTTCGGTAGATGTTCGTACCAGGTGAACTTCAAGAAAATGATGGCGACTACCGACACGGCAGCCCAGCAGAGCGCCCTCCAGTGCCAGTGTCCCACCAAGTACATGGGGGCTACGTAGGCACCGAAAATAGCCAAGCACGCCAACCCTACATTTAATGCGGCGTAAGTTGCACTCTCGCCGGGACTTTGCAGCTCATCTGCCGTGAGCCCCGAACGACTGCGAATCGGTCCCCACCAGCCGAATGGTCGCACGTTGCGATAGAAATTGACCAAGGTCGTCTCATCGGTTGGTCGTGACAAATAGGTCCCGAGTATCGAAGCAATCAAGGAAATCCCACACAAAGCCGGAAAGGTGATGTAAATCGGCGGCTCCACCCCCTTGAGCGACATGAACAGCAACGGCATTGCTCCAGCCAGACCCACGAGGGTTCCAGCGGCGTAACCGGTTCCATTAAACCTCCACCAGTACCAGCGGAATACATTTGGAATGACAAAAGCCGCCCCCAGTGCCATCATGATCCAATCCCACACCTGACGGATCGAACTTGCATAGAGGCCGATGAGCGTTCCAGCGACGACGATTGAAATCGTGGCAACGTAACTGGCCCGCACAAGATGCTTTTCATCCGCATGAGGGCGAAAGATTGGTTGCCACAAGTCCCGCACAAGATAGGAAGCTCCTGAATTCACTGTAGCGGCGAAAGTCGACATGAAAGCAGCTAACAGCCCGGCCAGCACAAGTCCCAGCACTCCAGGGCCCAGGTATTTCGCCAGCACTCTGGGCATGACGATTTCTGCGTCGACGGTTCCTTGTCCGTCAACAATCTCGATACCAGCGCCGATCGCCAACAGGGCAATCCCCATGACCATTGCCCAGCGAACGACTAAAAAGGCACTCCAGGCAGCACCTACCTTGGCCGCGTCGCGGGGATCGCGCGTGGATAGAAACATCTGGAAATCAAACATCTGTCCTGGTCCACCGAGGTTCAGCAAGAACCCTTTTGCAACCCAAGCGACGACCAATAGCCCGAACATATGATAGCCCTGATAGCCGCTCGGTAGTGCTTCGATGTTATCTAATTGCCATTTGGGCCAGAGGCTGGTAAAGCTATCTCCATCCACCGGCGTTAAGGCCGCAAGAATCTCGGGAGTAAGTTCAAAATAAGCGATGGCAGCAATCACAATACTGGCAACTACTAGTATGCATGTCTGCAATACATTTGTGATTACGACGGCTTCCAACCCACCCAGTAAGGTGTAAATCGTCGTGATGCCAAATACCACAAAAGCACAGAGCCGAATATTATCTTCCGGATCCAAACCGGTTTTTACGTATTCAGCTGAAAATTTGCCGATCCCTTCGAAGCCGTAACCCGTGAGTCCGACAAGCGTAATCACTGCCATCAGGGCGTAGGCATATCGCGCCGCCCGACCGTCGGCTTGATCGCCAAAACGAGTGATCATCCACTCCGCTCCAGTCATAACTCGCGACCGACGGACCCACTTCCCCATGTACGACATGAAAAAGGCAGCCATCATGAAGCCCCACATCCAGTGGTTCCAAACCGATTTCATGCCAAACAAATAGATCAACGTGACCATCCACATTGTGCCGCTGATATCGAAGGTCGATACCGACCCCGACATTGCCAGAGCCAGCCAGTGAATCCGATGTCCGCCGAGAAAATAGTTATCCAGGCTCTTGGAGGCACGACGCTGTTGCCAGACGCCAACACCAATTAACGCGACAAAAAATAATAAAATGATCGCGGCATCGAGAGTAGACACAGGGTTTGCCTTTTGGGAAAAGTGACCGAAGACCCATTTGAGTCGAAAATACTTATGGAGCCTTTGACTGAGAAAACTTTACTTGCAAGAAACGTGGAAAGTACAGATCGAGACTGCCAATCAGATGTTTAATGTCAAAAGTATTGGAGCAATAGGTCATGGCCAACCCGTCGGATGCCAACTCGGGATGTGCTTTTGCGGCGTAAAGCATTCTTTCAGCGTCAGGGGGTTGGTTCTTTCCCGGCTGCATCTCTTCGGGGCTGCAGAACTCCTCAAGTTCTGTCCAAGGTCCAGTCAAAGATCGTGCCGTTCTAAGACCAATGGGTGCCAGCGGAAACCCCGAAAATTGGACTTGAACGTAGCGATTCAAATTTGGAGAGAAATGCACTGTGAATTCAGTTTGCCCCGATTTAATAACTGGTGCGGGCAAGCTATCGAGCTTCTTCTGATCGACCCAACCATTTTCAGAGCCTGTCCACCATTCAGGAGCTGAGAGGTCTCCTTGGGCAGCCTTGGCAAGCCTCCAGCGAACGAGATAGACGTCGTGAGATTCGCTCGCCACGCTATACGCAAAGACATACTCTCCGTCTTTGATGAGCGTTGCCGAGCCGACCAAAACATCGAAACGATTTGGGGGGGCATCCACCTTGCGGATTTTCCATTGATCAGGGTTTTTCTGGATGTTGTCGATTAAAACAGCCCCCCAACCTGTCGTCTCAAAAGCCATTTTGCGATTCGCATTACGCGCCCGCATCATAAGCATCAAGATCTTGCCGTCGAGCAGAAGCGAACCCCCCGGCCAGAAAAATTCCTCCCCCTCGTCTGCAATGAATGATTGTGGCTTGTCGTTGGCCTCTTGCCAGTAGGCTTCGAATTCTGCACTCGTTGGTTCGTAGCCGGTTTGGATTCCCACGCTATTGCGCACCATCGTTGTGCTTCGACGCTCGCCCTGAAGGGTAGGAGCCACGAAACTATCACCAAAAAACCAGGCGACCCGTCCATCTCCCAAGTCAAGTGAATAGGCATCATCTCCGCCAAGCCAACTGGGGTCGCGATGAAACAATGCATCCGCCTCGGGCCAGGCTGTGGCTGTCGCTGATGATCCATTGCCCGTATCAATTTCCAATTCCGAATCGATATAGTCGCCAACTAGATCCGCCCACATTCGACCATGCTCCGAGAGCCCTTTGGGACTGAAATGGATACCCGCACCACCCAGATCACGCCGATCCCCGGTGAGAGTGTCGGTATCCGGGCCTTCCAGAGCAATTCCCTCTTTCCAAAGTCTCGCTTGGGCACTCCGGACCGATTTGAAACTTGGCTTCTCGGGATTGTGATAAGAAGCCTGTGCCACAAACCACGGGACGTACCCCCCCACATCTGTTCGTGACGAAAGGATGATGTGTCTCAATTTGTCGTAATACTCTTCAGAAGGCATTTCGACGTCACTTTCACCTTGATGCCACAGCAACGCACGAAAACCTCTTGGTCCCAATTGATACATGCGTGTCATCATCCAGGGAAACAAATCGCCATCAGGCTGCCATTGGTTGACGCTTGTGCCACCATAGCCCGTTGCTGCCACGCCGATAGGAACTCCAAACCGAGCGTACATCGCGTCGCCGAAAGCAGGCCAAAAGCTGCCCCCTTGGCTCCGATCTGCTACTCCAGGCTGAGGATCGTTGGCAAGCTGCCAGGCTGTGCCACTGAACGAAGCCACCATGCCAGACGTTTGCTGCGTACATATTTCTCCGCAGTTGGTCGAGTTCGACTGCCCTGCCCCGACGAAGACCTCACCCACTCCAAACGGTTCGACGGTTGATTCCGCCAGTACCTCGCCCTCTTTGAGCGCTTGTACATTGAGTGCATACCAGCCACCGGCTGCGAGAGGCAGTGTGCCAGAAAAACTGCTCGTTTCTGGTGCTAATGGCAAGGTTTGCCACTTGCCTGACAGTGGCCCCTCGATGGAACTACCGGTAATCCGAAATCTAATTGCGTCGGCATGGGTCGTTGTGTGCCCGTTCAAGAAGATCATTCCCTTCGCTGCGCTGGAACGTTGAAAGACTTGATGTTCTCGAGGTGAAAAAACTTGGAGCTTGGACTCAGAAAGTTTCGGGGTTATTGCTCTAATCTGCTCACGCAACTCAGGAGTTACTTCACCTACGGACAATGTAATAGTCTTCTCTTCATGGGGCTCCAGCGATACCTGACATACTTGATGGGGTCCTTGCCAAGGCCCCCACAACTTGTCGCAGCCATGAATTTTGAGTAGTGAGTCTCCCTCCACCAGAGTAACTTCCGTCCATGACTCGTTCACTGGAAGCATGAAAGCCTGCCCCTCATGATTGAACGCTGCATTTACGTCCTTGGATAAAACCATGAAAAATACAATCGCATTATCCGACTTATTCGTAAGCTGCCATGTCATCCCCGCATCGTCAAATCCATAGCGAATCGCTGCGGTCTCATTGCTGGCAGTAACGATGTTGTCTGCGGCTTGTTCGATGCTGCTGAGCTGGAGGGGCCCACCCGAGAAGAAGTAGCTCCCACGAGAGATGGAAACTCCTGGAGCTAAAAACTCATGGCCGCCGATTCGCAAATTCGTCAAACAACCATCTGCTTCAATTCGTGCCTGATACTCTTGGCTCGACACCGAAAGGGGGCTGCTTTCGGTACGAATGGCGACTTCGGCAAGAACTTGCTCCGCAAAATATGACCAGCACATAGCTGCCAGGTAGCAAATGATTGTTTTTGTCATCAATCGTCTCCGTCGTTGCAACTCAGCGCCGGACTAAAGCAAAAGAAAAGTGAACAAAGAAGATACGGTTACAAGTCCAACCCAGAGCAATTCTCCGCGACTAGCGATGTCCATTGTAATGGAAACGAATCGCACTGCCAGCTTGGTTGCCTGGCATTAAAGCGATGGCGATCACAACGAACCCCGCTCAAACCTAGGGTGTTCTCAATTGATACATCATTTGAATCGGATCAAGTTGCAATAGCAACTTTGCAAGTTCAACCGAATTGGTTTGACCTAATGTGGGGGATGAGCAATAATCAGGGTGGATAGCGAGCTTGAATTACAATTCAGTTCAACCGCTGACTACCTGCTTTCAATTTGCTTGTCGTGATACAGCCGATTTGCGACAGCTCGTTTCTCACTCTTCAGCTCGGAGTTTCCATTGTGGACAAGTCACGTCGCTTACAAGGTTTTACGCTTGTTGAGCTCTTGGTTGTGATCGCTATCATCGGAGTCCTCGTGGGCCTGCTGTTGCCGGCTGTCCAAGCGGCGCGAGAGGCAGCGCGCCGCATGCAGTGCGTGAACAACTTGAAGCAGATGGGGCTTGGCTTTTTGAATCATGAATCTACTCACGGAATTCTTCCTTGTTCCGGCTGGACAGCTGTGTACTTGGGCGATCCGCTACTAGGCACGGGCCGCGAGCAGCCTGGGGGATGGATCTACCAGATATTGCCATATGTCGAGCAGCAAGCAATTTACGATATCACGGATGATGGAGATAAGCTAAATATTACGGCTGCCCAACGACAGCAATCCATCGACTTACAAGGTAAACCAATTTCCTTTTTCAATTGTCCTTCCCGGCGGCCCGCACAGGCGCAACCCTATGCCTTGTCCAATTCATGGACTCCAAGGAACGGGGCTCGTGCACCATTCGTGGCTCGTAGCGACTACGCAGCGAATGCTGGCGATGGGGAAAAAGGAATGGAGTTTTGGTTGGAGGATGAAAAGAAATATGAAACGAAAATTGAGTGGCTGTTTTTCGATTACAAAACTTTAGGAGACAAACAATGGCCTCCGTTAGACGGTCAGACAGGGGTCAACTATCAGGGCGCGGAAATCGGATTCAAAGACATCACCGATGGTTCCTCTAATACCTATGCAGTCGGCGAAAAATACCTCAATCCCTTATATTATGAATCTGATGGAACCGATGACGGTGGTGATAATCACAGCATGTATCAGGGATTTGACTGGGATGTGAATCGCTGGACCAGCGTGAATGATCCGCCACTGCAAGATCGTCTCGGCCAAGAATCCTACGGCAGCTTTGGCAGTGCGCATCCTGGAGGGTTCAATATGGCCAATTGTGACGGGTCGGTCCAAATTGTATCATACGACGTTGACCCGGATGTGCATCGTCGCGCCAGTCATCGAAACGATGGGGGGGGTATTCTTCCCGTTCAAATTCCGATTACGCCTTAGTGAGGAACAGTCTAGTATAGGTCTTTGTAAGGTTGTGATCCCGATAATGTTTGTAATCTGACCACAATAGGTGCATATGAAATTCGTTGCTCTCACCATGAATTTCAAAAACTGCGCATTCCGGAGAGTTTTTCTTCAGGTCTCCCTGGTAGTGGCCTGCTTCATGTATCTCGAAGGGTGCAGCCGGGGTCCGGCCGCTGTACAGGTGCCTGATGTTGATCCGGCTGATGCTAGCCAGCAAGCCATGGAGCTTTATGATACGGACCACGATGGTGCGCTGTCAGACAAAGAACTTGTCTCCTGTCCCGGAATCCAGCGCCACATGCAACTCTATGACAAGGACGGCAACGGGTCCCTCTCCTTAGAAGAAGTCGAGGAGCAAATCCGCCAGTTACTATCTTCACGAGTAGGGGTGACCAGTCTTCGCGTTGATGTACGCATGAATGGACGTCCTTTACCAGGGGCACAAGTGAAAATTGTCCCGGAAAAGTATTTGGGAGAAAATGTGAAAACCGCATATGGAACAACAAACCCTCGCGGGACCGCTGCGATGGATATCCGGGATGAAGATTCCCCAGCGTCGGAGCACGGCCTACGTGGCGTCCACTACGGCACCTACAAAGTGGAAGTCACTCACCCCGAGATTTCCATTCCCGAAAAGTACAACACACAAACGACACTTGGGTACGAGACTGAAAAGGGCAACCCAAACTTCGTTGTCGAACTCAAGAACCGCTGAGAACTTCGAGTATCACGTAGGCCGCGACGAGTACCACGAGTTCCGGCAGGCGATGCTAGTTGATCGATTCATGCCGGTACTCGCTCCACTCGTTCCGGCCGACGTTTCAAGCTCAGCATCATCAGGTTACTTATGACAAGCAGCACGCCGCCTGGTTCGGGGACTCTTGCTGCCGACAAAGATGCCGACCCCGTAAAATTGCGCTGCCAAGTAAGAAAATCCTCGCCGTCTGTGTCTGCATCACCATCCGCATCTGCGATGCTACTCTCGTTGTCTCCATATCCCTTTTTCCAGATAGCGAGATCTGAGCTATCAACAAAGCCATTGTGGCCAAAGTCCCCCGGGATTGCCGCCATTGAGAGAGATGGGATCAAAGACAAATCCAAGCGATACATGACCTGGTTGTAGTCATAGAGCGGTGTCGCGATGGGGTTTCCAGAAAATGTATTCGCGTAGGTTCCCTCGAAATAGATATACCTCCCCCCCTCCTCACTGAAGTACGGATGTTGCTTGGGGTTGTAGAGCGTGTAGTTTTCAGCTCCGTCGTGGTGAGTAACTACTTTGACGGCGTTTTCCCATGGCCCTTCAGGCGTGGGTGCTTCGGCAAACCAAACTTCTCCCAAAAAACTGTCGCCGAATGCCTGGTTGCCAATCATGATCCAATTCTCGCGATATTCGTTCCAGTAGACCGACGCCCGGTGCAAACGCACATCATCTCCCGTGACAAAATCCTTCAATCGAAACGGAGATTCGTCTCGCTGAATAAAGCCGTTTTGGGCCAGCTGCTCCATCATGTCGGTGTTCATAGGCTGGGTGTTCTTTTTCCACCCGTAAACTGGTTTTCCTTGGAAGTCGAGTTCCAGCGGGGGATCGGCCGGGTCGTACAACGAACCCTCTATCAGGGGTGTAAACGCTTCCCATTGAGCCGGATCGTTTACGTCGTTCCAGTTCTTCTTCACGCGGATGTTGGGATAGGACTCGGCAAAGTAAATATATTCCTGACCCCCTAGTGTGTGCTCAAAGGAATGCCCAGACGCCACGATGGGGGCACTGAGCGGGTAAACCTGGTGACGCTGGAATAGTTCCTGCGAATCATTGAAACGTGCCAAACCATGCTCAACCTGAGCCCCGAGGGCATTTTTCGGATCGCGCCGCGAGTAGTGGGTGAGCATCACCTCGCGACCACTGTTGTCGTGGACCGTGAACAGGCCATCAATCCACACCGGCCCAGGTTGTGACAGCGGCATCATCTGTTTCGACGATCCCGCTGCGTCAACATAGTAACTCAGGTCAACGCCGACTGCAGGATCCAGCCCCCCTTGCCCAGGTATTTGAGAGGTTGCTCCCGACGTGCGGAAGTTTCCAAACCCGACGTCATAAAGGGTGTCCCCCCAGAACCAATGGAGTTGGCCTTTATAGATCACTGACTGCACAGAATCCTGACCCTTCACGTTGGCATTGATCAAAGGTTTCTGGATGGGCGCGATCTGGCCGAGTAGAACCGTGTCTTGATAGATGCCCTTACCCGTCACACGATAGAGCCTCTCGGCAAACTGTTCACGTTGGATCGTCACCTGACTCGTGGTGCCAATTGTCGTCAGCAGAGGCCAGACACTGCTGGTGTATCCATAACTAGAAAGCGAGAAATCTACGTTCTGATCGAGTTCTCCCTGTGTGCCAAATGCCAGTAGGCCATTGCTATCGGTAAAGTAGTCTTGCCCGTTGGCCTGGATTTTTACGAGCGGCACTCCCCGGCCAGTCTCTGAGTCGAGCACCTGTATCGCGTGATAATCTTGGGCCAGGGCTGGCAGGCCACAGGTAAAGAGCAGGAGGCAACCACGGAGTATCTCGAGCAGACGATGCATGTCGTGCCTCGTTTACCTTGCGGCATGAAATTTGGCAGGAATAGTGATTCAAAGTCTCTCTGCAGTATAACAGACGCGAGAAATCAAGCTGCTAAGGATGCATGTTCAAATAGGTGTCTACCAGTCAAATGATGTATCATATACAGCTCTAATAGCCAAATTATCTCTGAATTTGCTTGACGATAATCGAACATGCGTTGATACTGAGGTTTGGCGGCGGGTGCTTGCCGGACTCTTCATTTGCCTTGTTAACTCGCCTCGGCCAATTTGACTTGCTCTTGAATTTAATCAATCTTCTTGGGAGGTGCTCTAATGAATCTGACAACTGGTAACGATCTAACAACCACCGTTGACGGCGATACGAATTCGCAACTCAACGGAAAGCTGGCCGCCTACTTCGCTGTTGGCGGGGCCATGGCAACAGCACTCTCATCTCAAGCACAAGCGGCAGTCGTTTTCAACAACACGGTGCAACCCTTTGGCATCAACGGCAACGTCAACATTGATTTCAACAACGACTCCCAAGTGGATTTTCAACTTGATCATGACCAGGTTGATCTGGGGGGAGGTAACATTGTCGACTACTTGCAAATTGACAAGAACGATGTCAATGGCGCAAGCCTAGGTGAGAATCCGCTGCCTATCAACGAGTTTGGTACGTTCCCACTGAATTCGACTACCATGCCAAATAACACAATTACTGCCGCTTACGCAATCCCCGGTATCCAGGGCGATTATCCGTCTGCTTTAAGCCAAGGTACTTTGATCGGACCGGCAACTGCCTGGGACTTTCAAGAGACTGCCAACTTTGCTAGTCTCGGAGAAACTATCCGAGCAAACCGCCTGATCGATGAAGATGCCGGTCAAGTCGACATGACATTGGGAGGGCTCACTCCCGCGCAAATCGCGGTACCGACCAATGGTCCCAACTTTCTGGGCTTGGCTGGCGAAGTTCGCTACCTCGGTGTACGAATGGATTTCGCCAGTAGCGGTGAAACCAATTACGGCTGGATTGGCATTCGCATTGATAACGATGCCGATGCTACGGGAGCGGTCGTCGGATACGGATACGAGACGATTCCTGGAATGGCTATTGCTGCTGGAACTATTCCCGAGCCTACGACTATCATCACTGCAGCTTTTGGCGCGGCGGCCTTGATTGGTGGGCGCCTGTTTGGCCGAATTAGGCGTGGCCGTAATAAGTAACCCTCCCTGAGTCGCTACAATACCGCGGCGGAACAAGAGATGGCACTTTCGTTCCGCCGCCGCTTTGCTTAAACTTCTCAAGTTTAGTTTTCTCAATTATCGTCTGCGAGTTTCTGACATGGAAAATAATCATCGCCACGGTGGGGCACACGCACAACCAACAGTCCTTGATCGGCGGATCGGGTTTTATTTGACTGCCATGGGTGGTGCCAGCAGCTTTTTGGCATCGCAATCAGAAGCTGCGGTGGTTTCCCACACCACTCCCCAAGCTTTTGGCATCAATCAGGAAGTGAACATCGATTTCAATCAGGATGGCCAGATTGATTTTCAGATCGATCACGATCGTATCGACGTGGGTGGATCGATTTTGGATTATTTACAAGTTGACAAGAACGATGCCTCAAGTGCGGCAAACCCAGCGCCCATAAATAATTTCGGTACTTTTCCGCTCAACGGTTCCCAGGCCAATGGAGATACCCAGTACCTGGCATTCACTAATAGCTTTGGTGACCAGGGTGGTTATGCCGTAGGTCTCAAAGCTGGTGATATGATCGGGGCAACAGGGGCGGACAGTCTTGTCTCTGGCACATTTTGGGATTTTCAAGAAGGTGAAAATTTTCTTGGGGGAGGAACAACCATTCGCGCTAATCGCCTCATCGACGAAGATGCGGGGCAATTCGATACAGCAAATGGCAAAGTAGTTACGGAACCCTTTGGTCCCCAACCAGAGTTTCCCCTCGTCGATGACTTTATTGGCAACAACGGCGAGGTACGCTATCTTGGCGTTCGCACAGATTTGAATGATGTCGGAAAACTTGGCTTGAACGACGGCAACATGCCCGATCAATGGTGGTACGGTTGGATCGGCATTCGCATCGACAATGAAGCTGACGCTACAGGGACGGTCACTGGCTGGGCTTATGAGTCCATCAAAGGAATGTCAATTGAGGCTGGAGACGTCGGATCGCCAATGGGCCAGGCAGGCGACTTCGATGGCGACAACGATGTGGACGGTAAAGATTTTCTCATCTGGCAAAGAGGCAATTCAGATAATCCACTTTCTCCAGGCGATCTGAATTTGTGGCAAACGAATTATGGTGCTGGACCCTCGGTGGCAAACGCGACTACAGTGCCTGAGCCTGGTTCGATGCTCTTGTCGGCACTAGGAGGCATGTGCCTCGTCAGCGGATTCGCGGGACGCAAGCTATTTTCCCGTGGAAGTGGCCGGGCGTAGACTTCGCCCTCCACTTTTGAGAAGATCGCCAGAGTGGTTCCTCTGGAAATATCAACGCCGAACGATACCAATACGATGAGTGGCAGCAGGCTGGCTGATCGTGTGTTGCTCCTCGGTTGGGACGGAGCAGAGCCTGAAACCCTCAGAACGCTACTTTTAAATGGCCGACTGCCCGTCTTGCAATCGCTTCTCGAACGCGGTTCATGCCTGGAGCTTGCAACACCCCGCCCACTCTTTGCGCGATCTGCCTGGACATCTCTGGCCACGGGAAAATATCCTCACGAGCACGGCGTGCTCCACGATTTGTGCATTAACGTATATGGCGACCAGCTTCAACCAATCACGCGACACAATCGAACAACGAGTGCATTGTGGAATATACTTCACCGCGCGGGCCTGCAGACGCACATCGTTGGCTGGCCGGTTTCGCATCCAGCCGAATCGTTGACTGGTATTTTCGTTTCAGACCGCTTCGCGTCTCCTGAGTCTACGCCACTCCTCACTCAACAGGATGGGCCTACCGTACTGCCTCGCGAGGCTTTTTCGCACCTTGATGATCGGCGAGTATCTCAATCAGAGGCCGAGGAAATCGCCCTCAGTCAGCTCTTGCCCGCGCAATTAATCGGCCTTCGCGAGTATTCCCGCGTGGAGGCCGCCTGTCGCGATATACTTGCCCAATCAGCGACACTCTTTCGCACTATCCGTTGGTGCCTTGATGTCCAGCCTTGGAACTTTTCCGCCTGCGTGTTTCCTGGGTTTCACCGTAGCCATGAGCTGGCGCACTCACTTGAGCGTCTCTCGCCCACAGGACCCGAGCTGAGCAAACATCTGATCTCCGGCTGCTATGAACACCACGATCTCTTGCTCGGCCAAATATTGTCGCAAGTTGATGACTCTACATACATACTTGTGATCTCTCCGACTGGGCCACAGGCTGCAACTTCATCGGTACTTGGCGCACATAATAACCATGCGACATTTGGCTCAATGAATCGAAATGCTGGGTTGGCTGTTTTCAAAGGCCCCAATGTGCTTCGCCTCACAAGAACTATGTCGCGGAATCTTCTCGACATCGCCCCCACAATTCTGACCATGTTCGGGTTGCCCTATGGAGAGGATATGGGTGGTAGGCCCATGCTGGAGTGTTTCGAGCCTGGACTTACTCCTTCATCTGTCGAGACTTGGGACATTCAGTCAACCAACACCACACCTCAAAGTAATGAGTGGAAAGAAGATAGAGAAGATAATCCTAAGGAAGAGGTTTACCATCTTGCCGTGGAATATTTGATTGAGTTGGGTTACGTCGATCCTCTTGACATCGCAGCCCAGAACTCGGTAAACCTATGTCGCCGCACGACTGAATTGAATCGGGCAATCTCTCTCCTTGATGCTGGACAAATTGACAAGTCAATCGATGTCATAAATGATCTCAAGGAAGATCATTACGACTCTCACAGGGCACATTTTCTGCTCGCTGAAGCACTCTTTCGAGCACGGCGATTCGAAGCATCTCGCCAAGAAATCGATTTGCTCATGTGCCGGGGATTTGAGAATCCACAACTCTACTATCTTGCTGCGGCAAACGAATTTGCAGATCGACGTTATGATCGGGCTTTGGATGAATTGGCTTGTACACAGCGTGGCATTAGTCGATTTCCTGGCGCCATGCTCCTGGCAGGAAATGTCCACCTGCGGAAACGCGACTTTTCTGCAGCGCAGGAGGCCTTCGAGCAATCGATCGTATCCGACGGACCTACAGCCTCAGCCCTCGACGGCTTGGCAGCGGTAAAAATCCACCTGGGTAAACCTGAAGAGGCTGCGATGCACGCCCTCGATGCAATTGATCAGTCTAGCACTTTAGATAGGGCACACTACCATCTGGCAATCGCATTGATCTTGCTCAACAAACCCAACGAGGCAATTGGAGCCCTTCGAAACTGGGCGTCCCTCGATCCAATGGCTGCTGCTCCCTATCGTTGGATGGCCCGAGTGCACCAACTGCAGCTCGCAGATCCGGTTCGAGCCAATGCCTGCCGGTTGTTGGGAAAAGAAGTCATTCGTCGTCGGCGAACTTCGCTTGCGAATCAGCGAGCGGCAAGTACATGAGAACTAATTTTTCTACCATGATCCCTTGCAACCTGTCGGTAAAGCTGCGCGTGTCGGTATAGTGATCAAAGGTTGTGAAGACAAATTTCTTGATGCCCCACTGGATAGCACCTTGAGTTGCTTCGAGTTTGAGCCACACATTTGCCCATCCCCCCCGGATTTTCGGTGCGACAATATTTGCGTCGACATGGACAATCTCTCGCGACACACGGTGTCCAAGAATGACTCCTTTGATCTGTTGGTCGATTAGCAAGACTCGTGAGTAACGCGGCGAAAACGATTCCGGTACTTCGCCACGAAGTTTCTGCATGAGACTTGTGGGATCACCACCCATCGTCGCCAGGTGTAGACGAGCAACCTCTTCTAGATCGGCCTCAAAAAGTGGGATGATTCTCGCAGATTCAGGGATTTTGCCACGTTGACGCATTCGATCAAGCAATGGGGCCAGCTGCGGGACAAACTCGTCCAGGGGCAATTCATGTTTTTCGACGGTCTCGCAGACGGAAAACCCGAGTGCTTCCCAAGCAGATCTTTCCTGGCTATCACTTGCCACTTTCTGAGTGGCATAGATTGCCTCGGCACCACGTTGGAGGGCATGTGTGGCAAGTCTTTTCATTAGCTCGCTGCCGATTCCCTGTCGTCGAGCTGGTTCGATCACATGCAGTGTTACGCCAGGACCAACTAGTGGCTTGGGCCGTTCACTTCTGGTCAATCCCCCTGCTGCCACAATTCGGACCGGATCACCGCTTTCAGCGACTAAAAGATATTCGAAGGTTTCAAGAGGCGCGGAAAGCAACATCCGAACGGCTTTGGCGTCTTCGCGAGTTGCAATGCGAGTTGAAAAGCTTGAATCCAACGGCATGGCATTTCTTTCAGCGTACGCTACTCGGTCTGAACGAGCCCATCAGCAGAAAAAGCCTGATTCCTCCGAGGCTGCATGGCTCAGTTGACTGCACATTCTTCTTTCTTGGCAGAGTATGCTTCCACGAGTCGACTTGAAACCTTAGTTGTTACCGAACTGCCAGCCAACTCGATGGCAAGTAGTGCTGCTCCCAAAACAGGCGGCAGCAGCGACTCCGTTAGCTTGGCTTGTGGCATCTGACAATGCAAAGCTTCGGTCAGGGGTCCTAGGAACACATCTCCGGAATTCGTCAGTCCGCCAGTCACAACCACGGGGATCCGCTGCATAGACTGCAAATTTTCGAGGCTTGCCACTACTGCTGCTACCATAGCAGCAAGTTCAACTGCCCCCCGTTTAAGAATTCCGCAGGCGACACTGTCTCCCTCTGCTGCAGACTGCGTCACCAGTCGGGCCAGTGCAGCGATCTCAGTACGCGTCATTCCTTCGAGCTCCACTCTGCGGAGAATATGGTGCATAGCCGAGAGGCCCAGTTTTACCAGAATGCGAGAACGCAGGCAGGTAGATTCGCCACGTCCGTCGTAGTCCCGTATTGCAGCCACCATCGCTTGCCGACCCAACCAGTAACTACTTCCCGGATCATCCAATATCGGTCCCCAGCCACCTGCCTGCCAACTGTTGCCCTGGTCATCCCTGCCGTAGCACGACGAACCTGTTCCAGCAATGAGGACAATTCCTGCCTCACCGGCCAAGCCACCCATTAATGCCACGCGTAGATCGTGGTCAACTCCTATGGCATCTTCAGGAACAATAGACAATTCACGTACGATTTTCCGAATCGTCTCTTGGTCTTCCTGGGTAACAATGCTCCCCAGTCCCAAAAAGATCGAGTTGGCCTGCCGAAGCGCTAGCTGCGAATTACTCCATGCGCTTTGAATAGCTGTATCTAGGTTGCGACGCACTTCATCCGCCCCTACATCATGATAATTACCCGACCCGGCTTCACCAATTCCGAGCAGTTCACCTTCGACTGAGACTAATGCCGCACGCAGACGAGTCCCTCCTCCATCGATGCCTATGACTATTTGTTCGCTCATGGCAAGGAGTCCACTTGGTAACGATCGGTGTTGGGTAAGGGGAAGTTTACTTAGCGGAAGTAGAATGCGCCAAAGCAAGCGTTGGCGGAGAGTCTAATTCTAAGTCGGTTGAATTGCGAACCACAAGCTCCGTATCAACGATGATCTGCCTAGCACTCTTGTCTGCTCCAGTGAGATTGTCCAACATCGCTTCATACGCTGCTTTAACAAAAGTGCGAATTGGGAGCCGTATTGTTGTCAAAGATACTGGTAGTAACTCTGCTATGGGATCATCATCAAATCCAGCCATCTTCACGTCACGGCCAATCTGCAAACCTTGTTCGATCAAGTGTCGACCTATCAGGGCAGCAAACCGATCCATCTTACTAATGATAGCGTCCGGCTTGGCGTATCGCATCAGCTCATCACAAAAGGAGCGTGTTAATTCATATTCGTCGACCATATGTACCAGATTACGATCAACACTCATACCATTCATGCGATGAGCTTCATGATAACCTGCCAAACGATCGGCCACCGCAGTTGAGATCTCAGGTATTCCGACGAATGCGATTCGCCGACATCCTTTCTCAAACAAGTGTTCCGTCAAAATGAAGCCACCCCGACGATTATCGTACCCAATTCGTGTGAATTCACTGCGATTGGGGAATGAGGCGATGTCTCTATCAATCAAGATCACGCTGATACCTGCATTGGCTAACATATCTACGACAACTCGGTTGAGCTGCATTTGATCGCCGGGCAGCTCAGCGGGATAGAAAAAGACGCCATTGACACGTAAATCAATCAACGACCGAGCAGTATTCAGGACACGTTCCCTAAGCGTTCCTTCTCCAGAAGGGCATTTGAGGATCAGCGTGGAGTGTCGCCGAGAAGCTAAATCTGCCAGCCCTTGATGAATTAAACCTTCCACATAGGGCAAGGAAACTCCCGACTCCATCCAAGGCACGAAGAAAGCTAGATCATATTGCTCGCTCGCATCAGCCATCTCTTTCACGTAGGTGCCTGAACCGCGTCTGCGGCGGATAAATCCTTGCAACTCCAGATCTCGCAATGCACGCGAAACAGTCGTGCGTGAGACAGCGAAATGCTGCATCAATTCGAGTTCCGTGGGGAGCTTGGCACCTGAAGCAAGTTCACCTCCCTCAATCCGTTCACGGATGGCCTCATATACCTGCTTTGAACGCGGCTTCTTGGGGTCGATATTGCCAAGCCAAGAGATCATTGGGGATTCCACGCGATGAAAAGCTATTTATCAAGCAAGAGGAGTCACTCTCCCCACACTACAATATGCCACAGCATTATTCAATCTATTTAATGTTGATTAGCCTCTTTTTTTCTGACCAAAAGCATTGAACCTTGGTAATGAATTGGTATCTTGAAGTTTGTCTCCTCCGGCAATTAACACGCTTGCGAGCGTGGGTCTGCAGAAAGAAAATCAGACAGCGTGTCAAACTCCACGATAGCTACGCAAAAAGCCGTCTCGTTTCGCAAGTCCGAGCAACTGCTTTCTCCCCTGTACCCAAGTAGTAGTTCCGAAGAAGCTTATCGACTTTTTCCGGCTTTTCCTCTGGAGGGCGAGAAAGTGGGGCACGGTTTTGATTCCCTGGCTGACAAGTTGACTGGCCACAGTCAAATCCGCATCGACGGCTATGTTGGTACTTTTTGGGAGTCATTTCGAGAGCAACTCCAAGAAGCCCTTTCAGAGAAAGGAATCCAAGTAAATTGGATCGACGTATCGCAAGCTCAGAAACCGGCTGCCATCATTGAGGCGATGGTGAAGCCTTTTCTCGGTGGTGACGACCCGTTATTCGGCAAGCGATTTCCAGGCAAGATGCTGGACTTCTTCGACGCAGACCGGCTAGGTTCTTTTCAACCCGATCCGGAATCAGCCATCACGATCCTCTTCGGTTGCGGGGCAGCACTTGTTGAATGGGAAAGCCCCTTGATCTATGTGGATCTTCCCAAGAATGAACTTCAGTATCGCTCTCGTGCCGGATCTGTTTGCAATCTTGGCTTGCAGACTCCCATTCCACCCAAGGAGCAGTACAAGCAGTTTTACTTCGTTGATTGGCAAGTTCTCAATCGTCACAAGTTGGCAATCATCGGCAGCATTGATTGGTTTGTCGACGACCAGCGTCCCTGCGAACCCACCTTTGTCTCTGGGAACGGATTGCGGGAGGCACTCATTCGAATGAGTCGCAATGTATTTCGGGCACGACCGTGGTTTGAGGCAGGCCCTTGGGGGGGGCAGTGGCTTAAGAAACTCATCCCGCAGTTACCCCAGCACGAACCCAACTATGCCTGGTCATTCGAACTTATCACTCCAGAGAATGGATTGGCATTCACAGATGGCCGGGTTCAGATCGAAGTCTCCTTCGATTGGTTGATGTACCATAGCCATCGGGAAGTGCTTGGCGAAAGTGCTGATCGGTTTGGCTACGATTTCCCCATTCGCTTCGATTTTCTCGACACTTTCGACGGGGGAAATCTCTCCCTGCAATGCCATCCCTACCCAGAGTATGCCCTCGAACAATTTGGCGAGCCCTTCACTCAGGATGAGACCTACTATATTCTCGACTGCAAACCTGGTGCCGAAGTCTACTTGGGTTTTCGTCAGAACATAAATTCTGAAGAGTTTCACAATGCACTTGAAAGTAGCTTCCGAGATTCAACGCCAGTTGATGTGAAAGAATTCGTCAATACAGTACCAGCTCGCCAACATGACCTGCTACTAATTCCTCACGGCACAATCCATTGCTCGGGAGAAAACATTCTTGTCCTAGAGATTAGCGCGACCCCCTACATTTTCACCTTCAAGATGTATGATTGGTTAAGGTTGGGACTCGACGGCGTTGCTCGTCCGTTAAATATAAATCGTGCTTTTGAAAACCTAAATTTTGATCGGCAAGGGGAAGAAGCGCGGCGACAATTGCTCAGCCGACCCGAAGTCATCGCCCAAGGTGAGGACTGGAGTCTTGTTCACTTACCGACGCATCCCGATCATTTTTACGACGTGCATCGTTATGAATTTGAAACAGCTGTAACTGGCCAAACTGACGGATCTGTTCAAGTACTCATGTTGGTCGATGGCACTGGCATAGAAGTCTCAACTCACCATGGCATGGTTGAGCAATTCTATTTCGGTGAAACTTTTGTCGTTCCGGCAGCTGCCATCTCATATAAGCTTGTCAATCTCGGCCAGCGCCCCGCTAAGGTGATCAAAGCATTTATCAAGAGCCCCTAGAAGATGGACAAACCATGTTTTTTCTCATTTCCCCTCGGAGCTTGAAACAGCTACTTCTTATAATCTCTATTTCCATCTCTTCGTTTTCTCAATTGCTATCCGATGGCTCTGCTGAAACAAGAGGCAACCAATCGGCAATTCCAAGCATTGACGAGATGGCGAGTGAGTGGCTCGAAGTGGACGAACTCGCCCACATGCCGTCGCTCCATAACTTTCATGATATGGCGGCCTGCGCCCCTGACCTTATCGGTGTCAATTACAATCCGGATGGCCAGTTGTTTGATTGGCCTACTGGTCCACGCTGGTTTCGTTATCTAACCTTGCCTCTCCTGCAATTAAGGGTCAATGGTAGCGAATGCGAAACAACTGATTGCCGTTGGTATCCTTACCAAGCCGTACGGCGATGCAGCATCGACGGCCTCGATTTCGAGACCACCGTTCGCATGGAATTCGAAGGTTCAGGGCTTTTTTACGAAATACTTGTGACCAATAGTTCGGACAAGGAGCGGTCGGTAGATCTCGCACTGGAAATTCCTGGGGTCAGGCTGGCTGAAACCAAAGACGCACTAGTAGCATACGAGTCCAATGATCCTAAACTCGAGACAGCGCATGCGTTTGGCGACTCTACTCCGGAGTCGGAAGGCACTAAGACGACACTGGAAATGGTTCATGCTTTCGCCGACACGCCAGATAAGATTCGAGAACTTCCAGAAGCCATCGAAGCGAGCTGGAACCGAGTCCTAAAACCGGACGAGTCGACTATGCTGCATCTAGTCATGGCACACGGGCAAAATAACGGGGAATTTCCCTCTCAAGAAGTCGTGAAGCAGGCCTCTGCCTGGGCTGCTGACTTTGAAAAGTCGTGGCAGGCCGTCAAATCTCATTGGGAAGAACGCTGGAACGATGTATTTGCTCCCGGTAATGGTCATTTCTCAGGCAACCTTCCCACTTTGATTACAACCAACGATAAGCTAAGCGACATTTATTATCGAAGTATTCTCACTTTGCTGGTATTGCACCGCACCAACATGGCGATGTGCGACCGTGTCTTTGTCACCAGTGGGGAAAGGGACAAAGGAGTCGTTTTTTTCTGGGACACGTCGATGTGGTCCAAGGTTTTTGC
This sequence comes from Bythopirellula polymerisocia, assembly GCF_007860015.1. Lineage (GTDB taxonomy): Bacteria > Planctomycetota > Planctomycetia > Pirellulales > Lacipirellulaceae > Bythopirellula > Bythopirellula polymerisocia. The sequence goes on along the minus strand of NZ_SJPS01000002.1, from coordinate 523,200 downwards.
ACTGCTTGAGCCGAAAGCCATGAAAGAGCATGTGAAGATCTTTCTCTCCTGCGATCCTCATAAAGGGCCCGTATATGGCATGGACGATGGCCATCAATGGGAGGGCTGGTACGCGGCAAACGATTCGACCATCTTCACCTTTGTGAGTGAGTATCTGAATACGACAGGCGACGTTGCCTTTCTTGACGAAAAGGTCGGCGACAAGACGGTCTTGGAGCACCTCGACTCCTTGGCGACCAACTGGAAGAAGTTGCAGCGAGACAAGAGCGTGATGCTAGCCGACTATGGCGAAAACAGGAATCTACTAGAATGCGCACCCGCTTATGTCCATCGCGTCCCCTCTTTCAACGCGGCAAATGTGTGGATGATGCGTACTACGGCTGACTTCTACGAGCAACGAGGAAACACGAAACGTGCTGCCGAATTGCGCAATTGGGCAGACCAATTTGCCCAAGCTGTACTTGATCTGTATAAATCGGGGGACGGTGTCTGGTATGCATTGCATCGCAATGGTGATCGCGTTGAGCTTAGGCATTGCTACGACTTTGTATGTATTGGTCGGTTTATGCCCGATGATCTCACTCCTCAGATGAAAGAAGAAATGGTCGAATTCGTAGAACGGGAACTTGTGACAGATCACTGGATGAGAGCAATGTCGCCTTTAGACAAAGCGGCTGCCGAGTCGGATCGACCCGATCATGGTCCAATGGGTGCCTACGATGCCTGGCCCGCGCTGACTGCAGAAACTATGTGCATTCTAGGTGCTTGGGGTCCCGCTTTCAATTTCCTGTGCGACACTCAGGACGTACTGTATGAAGGCGTATACGGCCAATCGCGCGAGTTCTACGGTGAGCATCGCGCTGATCACGACGCACCTGTTCGAATTGCCATGCGAGGGGCCTGCATGCGTGAAAGTGTTGGCGGAGGCGCCTTTGCCGAGATGATTATTGGCACCCTTTTCGGTTTCCGCCCTCAAGCAGACCAAGAACTGTCACTTTTTGAAGCCGACACCGATCGTGGATTCGAAGGAAAGCTCTTGAATGTTTCATTCGACGGCAAATTGCTCGATATCTCCAGCGATAGTGATGGCGTGAGCTATCGCTTTCAGGATGAATAACATGGTGAACGATGCCTACCCAGGACTCTCCGGAAAAACCGCCATTGTAACAGGTGGCGCGAAGGGAATCGGTGCTGCGTGTGTTCAATTCCTTGCCGAGCAAGGAGCCAATGTCGCTTGCTTAGATCTCGACAAAGAGGCTGGCAACTCTTTGGCTGCCACGATCGGACCGAATGTCATGTCCTATGGACTGGACGTGAGCAAATCTTCCCTGGTTCATGAGACGGTCAAGAAGGTTGCCGAGGATCTTGGTTCGCCAACGTTGCTTGTGAACAATGCGGGCATCAGCCACTACGGAACGGTGACAGAAACAACCGATCAGCAGTGGGATCGCATTCTGGATGTCAACCTAAAATCGTATTTTTTATGTGCTCGTGAAGTAATACCTTACATGCTCTCAGCAGGCAAAGGTGCCATTGTCAACGTCGCAAGCGTTCAAAGTTTCATGAGTCAGCAGCGGGTCGCAGCGTATTGTGCGAGCAAGGCGGGCATCATCGGCCTGTCCAGGGCGATCGCCGTCGACCATGCTCCTACGATTCGATGCAACGCCATTTGTCCTGGCACGGTCGATACTCCCATGTTGGCCGACGCCATTGCTGATGTCTCCGACAAGGAAGCGATCTTGCAGGAATGTCGCGACATGTACCTCATGAAACGAATCGCGGAACCATTGGAAGTTGCGCAGTTGGTGGCCTATCTCCTCAGCAATTTATCCTCTTTTATCACTGGACAGGCAATTCGAATCGATGGCGGAATTGGCTTGGAAATCGGAGCAAGCGTTCGTGACTGAGTGGATATCTTGAACTAAGAGGAGTTCGCGCTATGCAAATTGCTGGAGTTGCTAAGCATCTTAATAAAACGAACTTAAAGCTACTCAAGCAGCTTGGTGTCGAAGATTTCGTCTACTATAGCATGCAAGGCATGCCCAGTACGCTTGACGAACTTTCGGCGACAAAAGACCTGATTGAGAACTGCGGTCTCCGCCTTGCTGTGATTGAGGGAGGGCCGCCAATAGACCAAATCGTACTTGGTAAGGAAGGTCGAGACCGACAAATCCACCAATACATCCAATCGATTCAACACATGGGACAATTAGGGATCCGAGTCTTATGCTATAACTTCATGCCCCAAGTAACCAGCGCTGCAATGGTTGTGCGTACATCAATGGCATTCGAAGAACGCGGCGGTGCATTAACGAGCCAATATCGCAAGATTGATCTGCGCGAGGAAGATATTGCTCACAATGAGCAGCCCACTACTGACGAGCAAATGTGGGACAATATTGAATACTTTTTAAAACGCGTCGTACCAGTTGCCGAGCAAGAAGAGGTTTTGCTGGCGATGCATCCAGATGACCCACCCCTTTCACCTCTTTGTAGTTTAGCCCGCGTCATGAGGTCCGTGGAACACTTTGATCGACTGCTCAGTATTGTCGATTCGCCTGTCAATGGCTTAACGCTTTGCCAAGGTTGCTTTGCCGAAATGGGAGCCGACTTGCCAAACACCATTCGCCATTTTAAAGAGCGCATTCATTTTGTGCATTTCCGCGACATTCAGGGAACGCCCACTGATTTCTACGAGACCTTTCCCGATAATGGATCGAACGACATGTTGGACGTTATTAGCACGTATCGTGACATCGACTATCGGGGGTTCATCCGTGTGGATCATGTGCCACTTCTCGCTACGGAATCAGGCTCCTACGACGGCTATGGTATGTACGGTCATACCTTTGCCATTGGCTACTTAAAAGGCTTGATGGAAGCAGTGTTTGGAAAACCAGCTTCATAGTGCCGTATGAACATGGCGTAACAAGAATCAATTCGGGACTGCTCTTATGAATCGACTCGCTGGAAAGAAAGTATTCATCACGGCTGCAGGGCAAGGTATTGGCAAGGCAGCTGCTTTAGCATTGTGCCGTGAAGGAGCTTCCGTTGTTGCAACAGACCTTAGCACGGAATTACTCGATACTCTGAAGAATCAAGAACCCTGCTTGGAGCTTTTCCAGCTTGACGTAAGAGATAAGAAGGCAATTGGAAAGCTCGCGGGTGAAGTGGGAACTATCGACATCCTGTTGAATTGTGCAGGATACGTTCATGACGGAACCGTCTTGGAATGTGACGACACCGATTGGAGCAACACATTTGACATCAACGTCACGTCCATGTTTCTCACAATCAAGAGTTTTCTTCCAGCCATGCTGGCTGCCGGAAAAGGAAACATCATAAATATATCCAGTGTCGCATCCAGCATTAAAGGCTTTCCTAATCGATTCGCTTACGGAGCGAGTAAAGCAGCTGTAATCGGACTCACCAAATCAATTGCAGTCGATTTTGTGAAGCAAGGGATTCGTTGCAATGCGATTTGTCCCGGCACAATTCATAGCCCGTCGCTGGAAGAAAGAATTGCCGCTCAAGGCGATTTTGAGAGTGCGTTCGCCTCTTTCGTCGATCGGCAACCAATGGGACGGCTTGGCAAGCCCGAAGAGGTCGCTGAACTCGCAGTGTACCTCGCTTCAGATGAGTCTGCGTTCACAACCGGTACTGTGAGTATTATCGATGGGGGCTGTTGTATCTAGTGAGGGAGAGGTCGAGGCTTTGTGGAACTTCAAGGATTCGCGAGGAGCCTGCCTTTCTTCGTTCATGCCGTGCCTTTAATTCTACCAATGGTTGGATAATGCAAGGGGCAACCAGCTACTTCAACATTTGCACACGCTAAATGCCAGCGAGAAAGGCTAGCCACTACCATCGTCTTCAATTGCTCACCGACAAAGGTCACATTGGTTGGCGAAGAGATTGTAGTGCTTTCCCAATCTTCTGCGAACACGGTTAGTTCACCGTTGGACGAGTGGCGATAGATAATGTCGGGAGTGTAGCAAGCAATATAAAGACTCCCCTCGGCATCAAATGCCAACCCGTCTGGTATGATACCGGGCATCTCAACAACCAATTCCGGTGTCGCTAACTTGCCGTCAGGCAAGATCTTTGCTTTCGCGACACTCGGCACGTTGGATAAAGCGACATACATTTCACTTGCATCGGGACTAATTGCCAAGCCATTGGGAAACTCTGCAAATTCGTAACTGGCGATTTCCGTTGGCCCTCCCGGTCGAATTCGATAGATACACCCATCCTTCTTATGCCAATTTCCAGAATCGGCAACGAACAAATTGCCTTGCGAGTCGAAGACGGGGTAATTCGGGGTCACCATTTTGCGATCGGTAGTCCCATTGGAGTAAACCTCTACCTCACCAGTGGGACTTATTCGAAAAACGGCTTTGTGCTTGATATCGCAAGCAAAAACATTAGATTCCGCATCAAGGCAGAGCCCCAGTAGGAAACCACCCGTTGTTGCAATCGTATCCACGGTCCCGTCTGAATGAACTTTATAAACTTGGCCTGCTTCACCACCTGCATAAACCAGCCCATTGGGACCACGCGAGACACCTTCAGGATGGTCAAGACCGTCAGCAAAAGTTCGAAATGACGACAGAGGAATCTCTGACATTGTGGTGTCCTATGGCAGCTATGGTGTCATCATTCAGTTAGGCCTCTAAAAAAGAAACCAGATTTGATCATAGCATTAGCTGCAAGTTGTATCACAATCATTTGTCTCATTGTAGCAGCGCATAGCTGCCTGAGTTGTTCCCGTCAGCCGTCTCCCTTGCAGGACCATGCGATTCATCACCGATTCCAAGGCCAACGGTCCAAATGCAACAGCCGAAGTACGATCGTACAGTTCTCTCAGGGGACGCAGAGCGGATTTTAGGGCACTTATTTCGTTCGTTGGCTGACCGTTCTTCCTGTAGAATCCTTGGGCGAAGACCCAGTATCTGGCAATGAGTTTCGACACCGTTAGGCTGGATGAGCCCGAGACAAATGGGTTTCGATTGCAAGCTAGCCATTCGCTAATCAGTCGATCATATTCGATTCCGCTAGCTTTGCTACCATGAGGGCCAAGATAATTATCGCGGCCGTTTAGGGTCACAACGGCCTGTCCGCTCGCTTGATGCTTGCGATATTTCGGCACAGAATTAGTTAGTCGAGGCATAGTGCAGTCTCCTATGGTTAGAATCCCAAAACGGTAATTACCGTTTTGTAGTTCCGAAACAACAGGCTGCACTGCCTACCGACGGCAGGTAATTCGATCTAGAATTCAGCGGTTCTTCTAATAGTCGGGGCGACATGATTCGAACATGCGGCCTCCTGCTCCCAAAGCAGGCGCTCTAGCCAGGCTGAGCTACGCCCCGTTTTCCGACAGCCATGGGCTGAGCGGAGATCACAGATCATACCGACTGGCGAACAAGTCGGCAATCGATACTGTTCATATGTATATTATCCTGCCTCGCGGTAGGGCACTTCCGAACCCGACAAAAGTTCTCGAAGGCGGTCAAATTCCTCGTGGCTGGCGAAATGGATCGTGATTTTCCCCTTCCCTTTGGCAGACTGCTTGAGGTCCACTTTGGTTCCCAGGGCGAGGCGCAGTTGCTCTTCGAGCTGGGTAAGATGACTCGTTCCCGATGGTGTCGCGACCTGCTTGCCAGGTTTTTCTCCCGAAAATATGGTCAATTGTTCCCCATCAGCATTTTCGATATGTTCCTGGACCAGCCTTTCGGTTGCCCGGACGGAAAGCGATTCCTGGCTGATTTTTTTGGCAAAGGCGATCTGCTCTACGTCGTCACCCAGAGGCAACAAGGACCGCCCGTGGCCCTGGCTGATTTCACCGGCCAAAATCATGCCCTTCACCTCTTCGGGCAGTTCTAAGAGCCGGATTAAGTTGGCGACGGTCGAACGGTCAATATTCACTCGACTGGCCAGTTCTTCCTGGGTGCATCCATACTCTTGAATATAGCGTTGAAAAGACGCGGCTTTTTCCAGAGCATTGAGATCCTTGCGTTGGATGTTCTCGACGATGGCCAACTCGGCCAACTCCCGATCCTCCACCTCACGGATCAGCACAGGAACCTGCTGCCAATTAGCCAGATTCGCGGCCCGGTGGCGACGCTCACCGGCGATGATCTGGTAGCGTCCTTCAAACGGCCGGACGACGATGGGCTGCAAGAAACCATGAGTACGAATACTGTCGCAAAGATCGGCAATCTCGGCTTCATCGAATTGCTGACGCGGCTGATAAGGGTTGGCATCGATTAGTCCCAAATCGATCCATTGCTGGCCTTCACCAGATATGGTTGCTTGATGTCCGTTTGAAATCGACAGCCCTCCTTCGGAGGAAGGCTCCTGATTTGTGGGAGCGTTGTCGGGAGAGAATCCCAGCAATGCTTCCAGGCCACGTCCTAATCGGCGATCTTTATTCACGGTCCATTACCTCCAGGCAAAGTTCTACAAAAGCACGTGCTCCCCGCGAACGGGGAGAATATTCCACCACTGAGCACCCGTGACTCGGAGCCTCCGAGACGGCCACATCGCGTGGAATGACAGTTTGAAAGACAACTTCTCCAAAAAACTCCCTCACCTCTCGGTCCACCTCGGCGGTCAGTTCGAGGCTGGCGTCGTACATTGTGAGCAAAATCCCACCAAAGGATAATCGGCTATTGGGCCGCTGCATCACTTGTCGGATTACATCGATCATCTGGGTGAGGCCCTCCATCGCAAAAAACTCGCATTGGATCGGCATCAAGACTTCGCTAGCACTCGCCAGGGCAGTTCGCGTCAGTTGCCCCAATGACGGGGGGCAGTCGATCAACACGGTGTCGAATGAACCAAGACTGCCGGCAAGGTGAGTCGCTAGCATGCTCGACTGACTATCCGTTGAGTGGGCCAAGGCGTCGACATCTTGGAAGCTGCGAGCCCCAGGTAGTAGCGAGAGGTTGGCCTGGGCGGTGGTGACAAACGACTCTCGTAGTGGGCGTGTATCGATCAAGGCATGGCGCGCCGAAGGCTTATGGCCCAATCCACTCGTGGCATTGCACTGGGGATCCAGGTCAACGAGTAAGGTCCGCTGACCGGCAACAGCAAGCAGCGTGGCCAGATTGAGGGCCGTGGTTGTCTTGCCCACTCCCCCTTTCTGATTGGCAATACAAATGACTCGGCCCATAATGGAGTGCGGATTTCGGAATGCGGAATTCGGAGTGGGAGACGGCGGACTACAGAAAGGGTTATCGGCCAGAGGTGGTCACGGATGTCGTTTCACGTGAAACAATCATCCTGGTCAGCCCGTTCCACGTGAAACACCCATTTTGCCACGATAGCCTGCGCGGGAGACTCACTGCCATCGTTTCACGTGAAACGCGGTCGGAACTCTGTCGGGGATCTTTCCGTCCATTCTGGAAACGAGAATTCAGATCGTAAAAACTCGATTTTCGCGTACTCGGGAATTACGAAACCTACGGCATGCCGAAGTCCGAATTCCGCTTTCATTCGAGAGGGTTGAAGAGCAACCCGCTGAGCAGCTTTGGATAGAAGTAGGTGCTCTTGGCTGGCATCCGTTCGTTGGCGTTGGAGATCGCCCGAATATGATCGACCGTCGCGGGCATCACCATCGCGGCGAGTTCAAAGCGGCCGCCGGTACCTTGTTGACCAGTGTGGTCGCGGCCAGCCGAGTCGCCCTGCTGGAGGCCCTCGACGACTTCTTCAATGGCACGGACATATTTTGGTGCGGGAAGATTTGGCTTGTCCAGTAGATGGTCCATCACTAGTCGGTGCAAGAGACTCACGCCGAGACCTTGCCAGTCGGAACAGTGGTCACTGGAAATCTCAGCCATCTTTTGTTGGCCCTCGGCGGTCAGTCGAGCAACGGTCCACGTTTGGTCTTCGGCTGTGTAGAACGCCATCGTCCCCTGGTCACCCTCCATCTCGATCTCTTCCCACAGGCCGGGGGCAGTTTCGGGACCAGTGGAGGACACATCACAATTGAAGCATTCCCCAAGTTGTTTCTGAAGATCCTGGGAGGTCATCGCATGCAGACCACGAAAGAGCCGATGCGTCGGCAACACGATCATGCCGGGATCGCTCATCGATACGCACATCATTAGCACAAAATTGGCTGGGTGCTCGGGGTCCAATTGCTCTCCCTTGGCAGCAAGTTCGGCGGCCAACTCGTCACGGTAGTTGCAAGCCGTCTCGTATCGGTGGTGACCATCGGCGATGTAGATCGGCAACCCTCCCATAGCAGCAATAACATCCGTAATAGTGGCGATGTCGTTCACAGGCCAGATACGATGGAGTACGCCCAGATGGTCAGTAGCCTCAAGCGGTGCCACACCTCGTATGGCTTCTTCCAAGATTTCTTGAGCAATGTTTGACTCATCAGGATAGAGCCCAAAGATCTGGCTGCAGTTGGCTTTACACGCCTTCCATAATTTCAACCTGTCAGCCTTTGCCCCGCCGTGCGTTTCCTCATGCGGATAGATATTCCCCTTGCCAAATCTTTCTAGTCGAGTACGACACATGAACCCTCGGCGGGTCAATTCCTGTTCCCCTTCAGTGAAGACCTGGTGATAGACATAGATTGCCGGTTCACCTTCAGCGAACAACACCCCTTCGCGGAGCCAGTTACGCATTGTGCGGGCAGCACGGGTGTAGCGGTTGTTGGTGTCGTCGTCCCCGTCCTGGTCCTGGCCAAGAACAATCCGCACACAATTGGCGGGGTGCTTGTCCAATAGTTCCTGTTGCAATTGGGAATCGATCACGTCATAAGGGGGAGCGATCACATTGCTGAGCGAGCCAACTTGGCCAAGGTCGTATCGGATACCATGAAAGGCAGATATGTCGGGCATGGATGGGGCTTGGGGCTGGAGGCTTGGGGCTGGTCTCAGTCCAAGAGTGTACGGCAAGTCGGCGAATAAAAAAACCGCCGTCTAGGGCATTTGGCTTGTGATAAAGAGCAACGCCCAGGGATTGCAATCCCTGGGCGTTGAAAGGTATCTATCTCTATTCAGCGGGGCCTAGTACCGGTAATACTCCGGCTTGTAGGGACCGTCGATTGGCACACCGATATAGTCCGACTGCTTTTGCGTCAGTTTGGTGAGTTTCACACCGAGTTTCGCCAAGTGGAGTCGGGCGACTTCCTCGTCGAGCTTCTTAGGCAAGACATGGACTCCGAGCGGGTACTTGTCTGATTCCTGCCAAAGGGCCAACTGGGCTAGTACCTGGTTTGTGAAAGAGTTGCTCATCACGAACGAGGGGTGCCCCGTGGCACAGCCCAAGTTGACTAAACGACCCTCAGCCAAAATCAGGATTGAGTTGCCAGTCTTGTTGAGCGTGTACTTGTCGACGGCGCCCACTTCGGCAGGCTTGATGCGATCAACTGTAGCCCGGCCGGCCTTGACCTCGCCGTTCAGCCAAGCCATGTCGATCTCCAGATCGAAGTGGCCGATGTTGCAGACGATGGCGTCGTTTTTCATGCGGCTCATGTGCTCGCCGGTAATGATGTCGCGACAGCCGGTCGTGGTGACAAAAATGTCTCCCTGCTCAACGGCATCTTCCATCGTGGTGATCTCGTACCCTTCCATGGCGGCTTGCAAGGCGAGGATGGGATCGATCTCGGTGAGGATCACGCGAGCACCAAGGCCTGCCATGGATTGAGCACAACCTTTGCCAACGTCGCCGTAGCCAGCGATCACGACAACCTTGCCAGCGATCATCACGTCGGTCGCGCGCTTGATGCCGTCGGCCAGCGACTCACGGCAGCCATAGAGATTGTCGAACTTGCTCTTGGTGACTGAGTCGTTCACGTTGATAGCCGGCACCTTGAGTTCACCTCTCTCATGCATCTGGTAGAGGCGATGGACTCCCGTGGTTGTTTCTTCCGAGAGGCCACGGATATCGCCCAACAGTTCGGGATACTTGTTGTGGACCATGGCTGTGAGGTCGCCACCGTCGTCGAGGATCAGGTTCAACGGCTTGCCTGAGGGGAAGAAGATTGACTGTTCGATGCACCAATCAAATTCTTCCTCGCTCATTCCCTTCCAGGCGTAGACAGCAATCCCTGCCTCGGCAATCGCACACGCAGCGTGATCCTGGGTCGAGAAAATATTGCAACTGCTCCAGGTGACTTCTGCGCCGAGCTCAACTAGTGTCTCGATCAGTACAGCAGTCTGAATGGTCATGTGCAAACAGCCAGCAACGCGGGCACCTTTGAGCGGCTTCGAGGCTCCATGTTTTTCGCGTAAGGCCATCAGGCCGGGCATCTCGTTCTCGGCCAATTGGATTTCCTTGCGGCCCCAGCTAGCGAGGCGCTCGAATTCGGCGGGAGAACATTTGAGTACTTTGTAAGGAAGCCTGGTTTCAACTTGCGCCACGATAGGGAAACTCCTGAGGAAGGTCTGAGGGATGGGCGATGATTTGCTTTGAACTATGAGCCAAACCGCCCGATTGTGTGGAATTTAACGGTAGTAACGAGTTTACCCAAAAAGAGTGGCAACTGACAAGCGGATGCGGATTGCAGCTATTATGGCCGGTTTTTCGACCAAGTCGGGGTTTCGAAGGTGCGCGGTGACTGGGTCTCTGCACGATATTATTTTGGAAGACTTAGCTCGCTGCTTAGATATGGCGGCGTCGACGCGCTCCGCCTCGTGAGACTCGGCAGTCGCGTCGCGGCTAACCTAGTGCCTGGCGCGCTTCGGTGACGAAGCTTTTAATCAACGCTGGGTCTTTGATGCCGGGGGCGGATTCGACTCCGCTGGCAACATCCACGCCATCAGGGCGGGATTGAAGAATTGACTCGGCCACATTCTCTGGGGTGAGCCCCCCGGCCAGTATCACCGGAAGGGACGAAAAGAGGTCAGAACTATTTATTTTGTCGCGGGCGAGAAATAGTTCTGACACCTTTTGGCCGGTGCCGCCGTATTCGCCAGGGACGGCGGAATCGATCAGGATTGCGTTCGGCAATTTTCCCGCAGACTCGCATGCTGCTAGGTCAGCTATGACGGGGGCCATTCCTTCAGGGCCAACGCGGTAGACGCGGAGAACTTTCAGCTTCTCTCCAATTTGGATCAAGAATTCGGGAGGTTCGTTGCCGTGGAGTTGGACCCAGTCGAGCCCCAAAGTTTCGGCAATGCTGTTCACTTCGCTAGCGGGACTATTCACGAAGACTCCGACACAGGCAACAGAATCGCCCACGGCAGCAACGATTTGTTGCGCCGTCGCGGGAGTTACGTAACGTTTGCTCTCTGGGTAGAAATTCAGCCCAATCGCATCGGCCCCAGCGTCGACAGTGTCGAGTGCGTCCGAGATACGTGTTATGCCACAAATCTTGATACGTAACATGGATTGGTCAGCACGAAGGTGAGTCTCAGCCAAACATTGAGGATTATGCATTGTGCGTGTCAAAATAGTGAGGTCAAGCTGTCTTGTTCCGAGACGCCTTAGTGGAGGATGCTCGCACTGATTGCCGATGCTAGACCTTGAGTACCCTTGTACCGTTCGACAAGAGATGTTGCTCGAAAACGCATATTGGCCAGTATTTCCAGGATCCCACACCATGGAAGAGAGTTCCTCAATTAGCACAACACGGCGTGCCTTCATCGCAGCGCCCGATCCTGACCGCTATTTTCCAGGAAAGACCGTGGAGGAGGCGCGACGCAGGATTTCTCGTGCGATTGAACGTGGAGAGGGCCCTGCGCTACTCATTGGTGGCACGGGAATGGGAAAGACGATGTTGCTGGAAGTTCTAGCCAGACAGTTCTACGGCAAACTCAGCACAGTTCTCTTGCCAGGGGCACAACTTTGCACTCGGCGCGCGTTGCAGCAGTCGATCTTGTTTCAACTGGGCTTACAGTATCGCGAGGTCGAAGAAGGGGAACTGCGGCTCTCGCTGCTGAGCCATTTGCGACCGCGCGATGGGCAGCCACAACGCTTGTTGCTCTTAGTTGACGAGGCCGATTCCCTCCCGACGAGACTTTTAGAAGAATTGCGGGCTTTGACAAACATCACGGCGAACGGGCAGGTACTAGTAAGTCTCGTACTCGCGGGTAAACCCGCACTCGAAGAGCGGTTTTCGGAACCAGAACTCGATGCCTTCAGCCAGCGGATATCCCAGCGTTGCTATTTGGCTGCCTTCGGACGCGAAGAGACGTTTCAGTACTTGCTGGCTCAGGTGTCAGCTGCAGCGATCGAAGGGAATTTCTTTGCCCAGGATGGACTCGAAGCCATTTTTACGGCAACCGATGGAGTGCCGAGGCTCGTCAATCAACTGGGGGATCAATTGGTCTGGCTGTCCGATGAAACAGGTTACGCACCGATTGATGGGCCGATTGTCCAGCAGGCTTGGTCGGAGATCCAGCAACTCCCAGCACCCTGGAATATGCAGAATGCCGAACCCGTTGGTACGTCGGTGGAGTATGGCGAGCTTTCCATGGATGACGAACTTCTTTTGGATGAATCAGACGAGGAGGTACCGTCGCTTATTCCGATGTTGGGTCGAGATTCTGGCGGTGCCTTCGGAGGAGAAGATGCTTTCTTTGAGCCTCTGCCTAATGCCGACAATTTAGTAGACGAATTCTCAGGATTGGAAATTGCCGAGCAAGAAAAAAGCAATTTGTTCGATACAGTCGCAATTGCCAGGAATCCCTTTCAAGAGGAATTCGCTTCTGAAGAAGTGGTCATAGATCAGTATATTGACTTCGAAGCGAACGTACTAACGTCGGCACCGCGAGTGATCAATCGCCTTGATACGGCGTTTGCCCAACAACTTAAGATGTGTGAACAGGCAGCCACTGCCGACCTTCCGGTCAAAGAACCGGAGACGATTGCTTCCACTAGCAAGAAAGAAGCGGACATAGCAATTGTTGAAGAAGACTTAGAAGAAATCTTCGAACTTGAAGAATCACTTCCCATGCCTAATTCTCAGACTGCAAAGTCTGCCCCGGCATTAAATCGGGAACTCTTGGTGATTGAAGACGAAGTTGTCGCCGGGCCCACGGTAGTCTCCAGCAAGTGTTTTCGCCAATTATTTAGCAGCTTGGAAACCGCAAACACTTCGCAGCGTTTCGCCTGAAGTTGGAGGCGATAGTCTTTCTTGCTGAGTGGACGCTTATATGGCGGCAACCCAAAAAGACTTTCGGCTCCTACTTGTGGGGCTGGCGACTTACAATGAAATGGAGAACCTGCCCGCGCTGGTGGCGAGAATCCATGTCGAGCTTCCCATGGCGAATGTGCTGGTTGTGGACGATAATTCGCCCGACGGCACAGGTCGATGGTGCCGTGATTTCGCCGCTAAGAATTCCTGGTTTTCTTGTATGGTGCGAGAAGGGAAGCTGGGCTTGGGGTCAGCACTGGCCCTCTTGATGCAGACTGCCATCGAGCAAGGGGCGACTCATCTGCTGACCATGGATGCCGATTGGAGCCACCCGCCGGAACAACTCCCGGCGATGGTTGCAGCCGCGGAGCATGCCGATGTAGTCATTGGGTCACGCTATTGCGAAGGGGGAGCGATAGAGGGCTGGCCCGCGCGTCGTCGGTTAATGAGCCGCGTCGTTAACAAAGCATCGCGAATCATTCTCGGTATTCCCATCGGCGACTTCAGCGGTAATTATCGTGTATATAGTTGTCGGCTTCTGGCCGAAGTTTCTTGGGACGAGTTGCGCTCGGACGGTTATGCCTTCATTGAAGAGGTGCTGTGGCATCTCAAGGCGGCTGGGGCCACGTTTGCTGAAGTGCCAATTACGTTTGTGGATCGCATGGCCGGCGAATCCAAGATCTCCTGGCGCGAGATGGTGGGGGCTGGCAGGATGCTCGGATCGCTCGCCTGGCGGAGAATACGCAGCGAGTAGTCTTCTGGCGACTTTCAAAAGGCTTAGACATCCAATTTGTCTTGGCCAACGGCGTTGGGTGTTCAGATCGTGACGATTCTCCCAGATATGAGCTTGGGAGAGAAAAATCTGCCATTCGGCAAGAGATTTCCTCAAGTTTCCCGACCTATGCTTGGTGAGCAGAAGCTCATCTTAAGTTCTTATCGGAGAGGGAAAAGAAATGTCGCATAAGCGGATTGGAATTCTGACCAGCGGAGGGGATTGCCCCGGACTGAACGCCGTCATTCGAGGCGTCGTCAAAGCATCGAGCCAACTCGGTTACGATTGTGTGGGATTCCTCAAAGGTTACGAAGGGCTTTACGATCCCGTCCGATACATAACCCTTACCCACAAAAACACATCGGGAATTCTCAATCAGGGGGGCACGATCCTCGGTTCCACCAACAAGGGGCGTTTTGCGGCTACTGTCGGTGTGGCTGACCGCGTCGAAATCGACCCCGAACTATTGGCAGGTGTGAAGCACACCATTGATCAACTCAATATCGCCGGCCTTGTTTGCATCGGGGGAGATGGTTCGCTGGCAGTCGCCCAACAGTTCCATGAATACGGAATCCCTGTCGTGGGAGTTCCTAAAACCATCGACAACGATCTCTCGGCGACGGCGTTTACGTTTGGTTTTGATAGTGCCGTCGAATGTGCCACGAATGCACTGGACCGACTACACACCACGGCAGCCAGTCACGAGCGGATCATGGTGATCGAGTTGATGGGGCGGCATGCCGGTTGGATCGCTTTGCACGCGGGAATTGCCGGTGGCGGCGATGTGATCTTGCTGCCTGAGATAGGTTGGACCTACGAAAATGTCTGCCACAAAATCCTCGACCGAGAGAGCCATGGCAAGCGATTTTCACTGGTCGTAGTTGCCGAGGGGGCAGAGCTCCCAGACGGAGGCTTGGTCGGAGAAGAGCAGTCAGGCGCACAAGCCAAACTGGGTGGCATCGGACAGATCGTTGCGGCGGAAATCGAACGACGTCTCCACCGCGAGGTGCGCGTCTCAGTACTTGGCCATCTGCAGCGAGGTGGAGCTCCGACAACTTTCGATCGAGTTCTCGCGACTCAGTACGGTGCCCACGCGGTACGCTTGATCGTGCAAGGGAGACTTGGCGAGATGGTATGTTATCACCCGCCGGAGATCGAAAGCGTACCGATCATCAAAGCCGTGAACAAGCTACGGACAGTCGAACACCATGGATCCGCCGTACAAGCTGCCCGGGCGCTGGGTATCAGCTTCGGCGATTGCCCCGCCGACGAAAGCCCGTTCGCCTGGAACGATATATCCGATGTGGCTACCAGCGACGACATAGAGATCGACGCCGAGTTCACGCTCGACATCGCCGAAGCGGCCGCGGAAGAAGCGCTAGCGGAGTGAGGTTCTGAAAGGACTTGTACGACGCTGTTTCAAGCAAGCATTTCACCAAAACCAAGCTTATGGTTAGAATAGGGACGTACGACTATCTCCTAGACACCATAAGTTTCAAATGTTGCGACCATCATGGATACCGTTCATCTAACTGGCAGTTCGCTTGATTCTACAGACGTTGTTGCAAAAGTAATTGCTGACGCTCAGCCAACACTTGTGAAGATTGATTCCGGCGAAAGCGTCGTCGTGATGCCACTCGACGAATTCCATTCATGGCAAGAGACTGCCTATCTGCTTAGCAATCCAGCAAACGCGATGCATCTTCGCAAGTCAATTGATCAAGTACGAACCAAGACCTATAACGAACGTGAGCTTGACGAAGCATGAGGATCGTCTTCACGGAAAGTGCTTTGGACGACGATCTGGTTACAATTGAACGATCGCAAGTTGCTCAAACGCATCAACTTGCTCATCAAAGACTCCCTGCGAGAACCTTTTGGAGGAATTGGCAAACCTGAGCGATTGAAGGCTGATCTCACGGGATATTGGTCGCGACGAATCAACGACGAGCATCGCTTGGTGTATACGGTCGCTGAGAATAGTCTGATTGTCGTGGCATGTCGGTATCATTATGAGCAGTGATTTTCCTGATGCTCTCTTTGCATTTCTGTAGAATCAGAGCAAAGCACAACTGGAAATATTTGCCCAGTCCTGTAAGATCAGGGGTTCGATAAACGGTCCCTTTTCACGATTTAGGCAGGAGTCTTTTCTCATGACGAGCCAAACGGGCAGACAGATTGATACAGTCATGCAGGAATCGCGGTTGTTTCCGCCGCGGCCCAGTTTTTCGGACAAAGCGCGGATCAAGTCGCTTGCGGAGTATGAGGCTCTGTGGAACAAGGCTGCAGCAGATCCGGCGAATTTTTGGGGAGAATTGGCACGCGAAGAGTTGCATTGGTTTGAGCCTTTTACCGAAGCACTCAACTGGAAGGAACCGTTCGCTGAGTGGTTTGTTGGAGGTAAGACGAATGCGAGCTACAATTGCCTCGATGCTCAGGTCGCGGCGGGGCAGGGGGACCGAGTCGCCATTCTCTGGGAGGGAGAGCCGGGGGATAGCCGCCAGCTCACGTATGCGGAACTGCATCGAGAGGTCTCTAAGTTTGCCAACTGCCTGAAATCACTCGGCGTCGGCGAGGGAGATGTGGTTTCAATCTATATGCCGATGGTGCCAGAGCTGGCGATCGCCATGTTGGCCTGCGCACGGATCGGGGCAATCCATTCAGTGATTTTTGCCGGCTTTTCCGCTGAGGCGATTGCCGACCGCAATAATGATGCCCAGGCAAAAGTGCAAATTACTGCCGATGCTGCTTGGCGTCGCGGGAAGGCGCTACCACTGAAGCAAACTGTCGACGAAGCGCTAGCGAAGTCGCCTTCAGTTGAACATTGCATCGTGCTCAACCGCGTCAACGAAGCAGTCGAGATGAAGTCCGGTCGAGATCATTGGTGGCGTGATCTCATGGCGAAGGCATCTGACGACTGTCCTGCTACGCCGCTCGATAGCGAAGCACCGCTGTTTATACTTTACACAAGCGGTTCGACAGGAAAACCAAAGGGGATTAAACATACGACTGCCGGGTACAATCTGTTTGCTAAGAAAACTTTTCAATGGGTATTCGATCATCGCGAGGACGACGTTTTTTGGTGTACTGCCGACTGCGGATGGGTAACTGGCCATAGCTACGTGGTTTATGGCCCACTTTCAGCGGGTGCGACGTGCCTGATGTATGAAGGTGCGCCGAACTTTCCGGACGAAGGCCGTTTTTGGGAGATTGTTGAGAAGTACAAAGTCTCGATTTTCTACACGGCCCCGACAGCCATCCGGGCATTTATTAAATGGGGGGACGAGCACGTCGAGAAGCACGATCTCTCGAGCCTGCGGCTGTTGGGTACCGTTGGGGAAGGGATCAACCCCGAGGCTTGGATGTGGTACCACAAGAAGATCGGCGGCGAACGCTGTCCGATTGTTGATACCTGGTGGCAGACCGAGACGGGGGGGATCATGATGAGCCCGCTGCCGGGTGCGATTCCTACTAAACCGGGGAGTTGCACGAAGCCGTTGCCGGGAATCATTCCTGAGATTGTAGACGAGTCGGGTAAGTTGGTGGGTGCCAACCAAGGAGGTTGGCTCACGATCGCACACCCCTGGCCTGGGATGCTCCGTGGAATCTGGGGCGACGATGACCGGTACAAGGAAGTTTATTGGAGCAAGGTGCAGGGAAAATATCTCGCGGGGGACAATGCCCGTTGCGATGACGATGGCTACTACTGGATCATGGGTCGCATCGACGACGTGTTGAATGTTTCAGGGCATCGCTTGAGCACGATTGAAATTGAAAGCGCGCTCGTTTCACACCCCAACGTAGCGGAGGCCGCGGCGGTCGGGCGACCAGATGATCTTAAAGGTGAGGCGGTCGCCGTATTCGTGACTTTGAAAAATGTTGAGCCTAGCGACGAACTTCGCAGCGCCCTCAAGCAGCATGTCCGCAAGGAAATCGGAGCCCTCGCTCAGCCGGACGACATTCGTTTTACCAATAGTCTTCCTAAAACACGCAGCGGAAAGATCATGCGCCGGCTCTTGAAAGACATCGCAGCGGGGAAGGAAACGGTCGGTGATACGACAACGCTGGAGGATTACACCGTGCTGGCGAGTCTGCGTGAGGAAGAATAACGCTGCTCACCGCGCTTTGAGTACTACTGGCTGACACCAAGCTTGTTTTGGACCATCTTGAATTGATGAGTTCGCAGATTTTGCCGACGAAGTAACGCGAGCCCGCACATAGAGTTCGTCCCCTTGAAACTTGTAACTCGCTTGCGGTCCGCGCACGGTGGACAAGGTTTCTCCGATGGCATCGCTATAGCGATGTGTGGTGCGAACTTCTTCGCCGTTCTCGTTGACAACGGGCTCGCTCGACCAATTGTATCCCTTGCGTGTGCCGATGAACTCGATTGTGTACTCTTCGCCTTCAACTGGTTCGACTTCCACCGAGAACTCCTGTGGCGTGACGGCAATGCGTCGTAAAGTTACTCCGCTGGAGGCATAGAACTGCCCTGACTCCAATGCTTCGATGAGCGATTCGATGGACAGGTCTTTTGCTAAGACCATCACCCACCCCCGGCCGGGATTGCTTTTTGTCTCGCCAAAATTGTGATGGTCGTGCGAATCATCCGTCGCCAGACCATACAGCACAGGCAATTGGAACTCTCCCAGACGGCCAGTCAAAAGGATGTCCCAGATTCGGTCGCAACTAGCGTGCAAGGAATCACCCTGGTCATTGACCCCAGGGTGGCCATTGTAAACCTCGAAGAACTGTTCGCCGCGAATGAGCATCATGTCTTCGGCGGTGAGACCATAGCCAAAGTTGGGATGATTGACATGAACCACCATGGGTTCGCCGGTCTTTTCGCGTTGGCTCAGTACAGCGCGGATATTGTTTTGAATCGTTTCGGCAACACTGCCCCCACGCATCGGGGGAATTAACTCCTGAATATTGCTGGCATTGAGATGGATTGGCGCATCTTCAAATTTGTCGCTGATCTCTTCGCCTTGAACTAAGAGATACTTGCCGGGAATATCGAGGCGGCTGGCTACTTCCTGAAAGGTGTTCAAGCGTGCCTCTTGCTTGCCCTCTGCGTTGGTCCGTTCCTGAGCTTGTTTAGGGAACTGGGATTTGAATTTCTCAAAGGCAGCTACACCACCTTTGCTGGATTCCACATCGATCCATCGCTCTGTGTTGGAAAGCACATTATGGTCGGTGAATACCAGGAACTGGTAGCCATTATCCCGGTACCAGAGGGCGATATTGTCCAGATAGTCGTCGCCGTCACTCCAATGGGAATGCGTGTGCATGTTGCCACGATACCACTGTCGCCCATCGTTCGCTTGTAGGTCAAAGGTATCAGTTCCCAAAGCATTTTTATTGAAATGACAACTCAAGTATACCGTGAGAGCAACTATTCCGAGGGTACGAATGAATTTAGTCATAGTAAAAACTCCCTCTTGTGTTTCGAGTAGATCTAGCCAAGCTTCCCCAGCGCCGATTCGACTGCTTGAAATTGTCCCTGGACCTCAATTAGCTTTTCCCGCTGTTGCTCAACTACGGCGGCGGGGGCGTTTTTCACAAAGTTCTCGTTGCCAAGGTTTCCCTCTATGGATTGGACGAACTTGGCGAGTTGGTCGCGTTCCTTTTCAAGTCGAGTTCGCTCGGCGGCGACATCGAAGAACTCGCTGATGTCGACATGCACTTCCATTCCTTCGAGTGGTTTGCTAGCCACGCGCTCGGGGGGCGTCACCTTGGGCCCCCAGTCAGTTGCCGTTGCACCTGCCATCGAAGCGAAGTAAGGCTCCATGGGTTGGAGTAGTGCGATCGCTTCTTCATCACACCTCACAGAGAATTTGATCGGAGTGCGGGGAGGGATGTTTTTCTCTTGTCGAATATTTCGCACAGCACCCATCACAGTTTGGAACTGGGCGAATTGTGCCTCAATCGCTTTGTCGATACAAGTTTCTTTCACTGTTGGCCACTGGGCAACACAAACACTCTCTCCCGCCGTTTGCGGGTCAGTGAGCCCGCGCTCCGGTGCAACCTCACCCAACAGATGCCACACCTCCTCGGTCAAGAAAGGTACCATCGGGTGCAAGAGTCTGAGCAACGTATCCAGGGCATACGCCATCACCCGCTGCGCAGTCGCTCGTTGCTCTGCTACAGCAAAACGTGCCTTGGACATCTCGACATAGAAACTGCAAAACTCATCCCAGGCAAAGCCGTAAAGTGCCCGTGCTGCGTCGGCAAAGTGATACGACTCCAGTGCAGCCGTCACTTCGCCTGTTACTGTCGCCAACCGCGACAACAGCCAGCGATCCTCGAGCAGCAAATCGTCCGCCACAAGATTGCCATTGGCGGAAGTTTTGTAATCCGCGAGATTCATCAGCGCAAATCGCGAGGCATTCCATAACTTGTTGCAGAAGTTGCGGCCCAGTTCAAACCGTTCGCTCACCGCCGCCCCGCGGGGTAACGCTTGATCTTCTGCCGATCCGTGCGACTGAGCCCATTGGGTGCCAAACGGTTTGCCGCATTTGTCGCACTCGACCCGGGGCAGGGTGCGATTCTTCTTCGTCTGAGGGATGAGTGCCTGGCAATGGGGACATTCAAACTCCACGGGTAGCCGCACGTCCTGTGTTTCGGTGGTGAGATACGCCAGCCCAAACCGCAGCGAGTCGGCCCCAAATTTGTCGATCACGTCGAGCGGATCGACGCCGTTCCCTTTCGACTTCGACATCGTTTCGCCGTAGCCATCGAGGATCTTCGGATGAATAAACACCTCGGGGAACGGGACTTCATCCATGTTGTACAGCCCCGCCAGCACCATCCGCGCGACCCAGAGCGTGATAATATCCCGCGAGGTGATGAGTACGCTGGTGGGATAGAATGTCTTGAGCTCGGGAGTTTCATTCGGCCAACCAAGCGTCGAGTGCGGCCAGAGTGCAGAAGAGAACCAAGTGTCGAGGACTTCCTCTTCGCGGACGAATTTCCCAAATCGAGTAATTTGTTTTGCCGCATCGGATGCAGCCTTAAACCCAGGCACAAATGTAAGAATCGGGCTTGAGGCATCATGGACTCTTCCGGGCTTGACTGCATCTAAGCCGCCCTGGAAATATTTGTTGAGTGCATTAATTGCGTCATCGACTTTAGGATTTTTGATACATAGGCGCATGTACACATCATCAAATTCGATTCTGAAATCTTCCTCCGAAAACCCTGCAGCTACCAGATAAAGACGTAATTGATCTCGCGCTTCTACAAACATTTCCTCCGGGATATTGCAAGCTTCAAGTTCCGATTTTGGCTCAACCAAATTGTGCCACACCGGTATTCGATGTCCCCACCATAATTGACGCCCCACAGGCCAATCACGCTTTTCACTGAGCCAGTCGAGATAAGTCTTCGTGTATCGTTCAGGAAAAATCTTGACTCGCTCATCGGTGACGGCATCCATTGCCGACTGCGCCAACTCGTCCATCTTCACAAACCACTGATCGGCGAGGTACGGTTCAATGGGCGTCTTGCTCCGGTCGCTGTGGGCGAGGTCGATTTCGCGATCTTCGATCTCAACAAGCAACCCCGCAGTCTCCATATCCTCCACGACCGCCGCACGGGCCTTTTTCATCGTTAGGCCGCGATATTTTTCGGGCACGCTGTCATTGAGTGTGCCGTCGCGGTTAAGGATGTTGATCGCGCCGATCTCAAGATTCCGCTGCCAGACCTGATAGTCGTTTTCATCGTGCGCGGGGGTAATCTTTACACAGCCGGAGCCGAGTTCGGGCTTGGCCCATTCGTCGCAGATGAGCGGGATCGTGCGGCCAGTCAGGGGCAACTCAAGCTTAACACCCCGTAAAGCCATGCCGCGGAGTATCTCAAGCTGCGGAAGCATTTTGGCGCGGCGTTCCAACAGCAGAGTGGCTTCCTCATCGAGTTCACCTTTTTCCTTGGCGCTGGCAGCGATGATTTTCTCGCGGAGTTCGGTGCTGAGCTTGTCAAACGCCGCCGCGGGGTCGGGGTGAACAGCGACCGCCGTGTCGCCGAGCATCGTTTCGGGGCGTGTGGTGGCGATCGTGACATGTGTCGGCTCGCCCGGCTTAGGGTCGACCACAGGATAATTGAAATGCCAGAAATGACCCTTGGTGACTTCGTGGAAGACCTCGTCGTCGCTGACGGCAGTTTGTAGATAGGTGTCCCAGTTCACGAGCCGCTTGCCACGGTAGATTTTGTTGTCGGCAAAGAGTTTGAAAAACGTCTCGCGCACAGCCCGGGCACATTGATCGTCCAGCGTGAAACGGGTCCGCTCCCAGTCGCAGCTACAGCCGAGTTGCTTAAGCTGGCCAAGGATCCGCTTCTCGTATTGGGCCTTCCACTCCCAGATACGGTCCACCAAGCCTTCACGTCCCAGATCGTGTCGCGACTTGCCTTCTTCTTCCAACAGCCGCCGCTCGACGACAGCCTGCGTGGCGATCCCCGCGTGGTCGGTCCCCGGCATCCAGAGCACATTAAAACCCTGCATCCGCTTCATGCGGCAGAGGATGTCTTGCAGTGTGTTATTGAGCGCATGCCCCAGATGCAGTGCCCCCGTCACATTCGGCGGCGGAATCACAATCGAAAACGGCGGCTTTTTACTGTTGGCGTCCGCATGAAAAAAGCCTTGCTGTTCCCAAAATGTGTACCATTTTTCCTGGGCGGCTTGGTGGTCGTAGTGAGAGGGAAGCTCTGTGGGCGGCGAATCTGACATCGTGTCGTTGGTCATGATATAAAGTCACTGGAAAATCACGAAAATGTTGAAGATGCAGTGAGTATAAAGCATGAGTGGCTTCGTGTCTCGATGCCCTCGGTGACAGAAATTACGTATCCTCTTTGCATAATTTGTATTCGATACTATCTACTAAGGCCTGCCAACTCGCCTCAATCACATTCTCGTGAACTCCGACCGTGCCCCAGGTATCAGATTCGTCGCGGCTCTCGATGACGACCCGCACGCTGGCCGCTGTGGCGGCGTCGGAATTGATGACGCGGACTTTGTAGTCAACCAGATGCATCTTGTTCAAGGTGGGGAACAATCCGTTGAGTGCTTTTCGTAGGGCTGCGTCCAACGCGTTCACGGGGCCATCTCCTTCGGCGACTTCGTGGCGGAGTTGGTCGTTGACGATCAATTTGATGGTCGCCTCGGTGACAGGTTCTCCGCCACGGCTGACGACGCTGGTGTGGTACTGCACCAGCTCAAAATGCGGAGTGTGTGTGCCTGCCAGTTTACGGACCAGCAATTCAAAGGAGGCCTCAGCCGCCTCGAACTGGTAGCCGCGATTCTCCAAGTCCACCACTTGCTGCAGCACGCGGTCCATCAGGTCCTTGTCATCCTGCATATTCATCTTGGTTGCCAGGGCGATGATATTGGAGCGGCCTGAGAGTTCGCTTACCAAAACACGGCGTTCGTTACCAACCTGTGCTGGATCGATGTGCTCGTAACTTGAAGCGACTTTGTTGACGGCATGGACGTGCATGCCTCCTTTGTGGGCGAATGCACTGGGACCGACAAAGGGTTGGTTCACGCGGAAATGCATGTTGGCGATTTCGTACACGTAGCGGGAAAGCTCCGCCAGATGTGCGACCCCACGATCGTGCAAGACCTGATAACCTTGCTTCTTGAGGGCCAAATTGGCAACTACCGAGATCAAGTCAGCATTGCCACAGCGTTCCCCCAAGCCATTGATGGTGCCTTGCACTTGCGAAGCCCCGGCGTCGATTGCGGCGAGAGAATTGGCGATTGCCAGATCGCAATCATTATGGGTGTGGATGCCGAGAGGCTTGTCGATTTTACTCGACGCTTCACGAGTGATAGTTGCGACTTCCTCGGGCATTGTGCCGCCGTTGGTGTCGCACATGACGATGATCGACGCCCCCGCCTCGGAAGCGGCTTGGATCGTTTTTGCCGCATAATCGGAGTTTGCCTTCCAGCCGTCGAAAAAGTGTTCGGCATCGTAGATGACCTCGCGTCCCTCGCCGCACAAGTAGGCGACAGTGTCGCGGATCATTGAGAGATTTTCTTCCAGCGAGACACTGAGTACTTCGTTGACGTGGAAATCGGAAGTCTTGCCAACAATCGTAATTACAGGAGCCTGTGAATCGAGAAGTGCCTTCATTCCAATATCGTCGGCAGGTTTTACACCGCGGCGACGAGTCATGCCGAAAGCACAAACGCGGGCATGCTTGAATGGTCTTGCAGCGATCCGCTGAAAGAATTCGGCATCCTTGGGATTGGAGAGAGGATAGCCTCCTTCAACGTAATCGAAGCCTAACTCATCGAGTCGATGAGCGATGAGCACCTTGTCCTCGAGAGAGAAGTTTACCCCCTCGCCCTGGGCACCGTCGCGCAGTGTCGTGTCGTAGATCTGGATTTGTGGCATATGTCTTGTAGGGTTAGTGAGCCTTAAAATGACCCGTCATTCCCGCCTGCGCTGGAAAGACGGAACCGGATATTCTAACGAATTTCCTAGCTCCTAGCGTAGACAGTCGCCAAGGAAAATGGGTTCAGCAGCCCTAATTTTCCCGATAAACGCTAGAAATGGATCTGGGCACCCCTCGGAATCAGGGCAAGATCGTTGGTTGCGAGGCGAATTAGCAGGTGAAACTACTACTAGAGGAGGAAATGCCCGAGAACAAACCGCGGTTATGCTACCCTTGAGCATCAACCGCCCATCGAAAGTGGATTCTCTAGTCCCTGTAGTGGCGGCGATATTGGCTCAATTTAACCGATAGGGATAACGACTCATGTCCTCTGTACTTTTTTTAATCTTGGGAGTGGTTCTGGCAGGAATGATTATCGCCAGTGCGACTCAGATGCGCTCCCCCCAGTTGCGTATAGCTGGGTTTGCTTTTGCCTTGCTCGTGTTGTTGGCGGGATTCTCACTCGCTTCATTCCGCTATGTGGGCGAAGACAAGATCGGCATTGTGACTAAGAATATTGGCTTCACCTCATTGCCCCCTGGCAAGATCATCGCCACCTCCGGCGAAAAGGGTTTACAGGCCAAGATACTGCCACCGGGTTGGCACCCTTGGTACTGGCCTTTTATCTACGACATCGAATACGGCGAAGTGAACGAGATTCCTGCTGGGAGCGTGGGGATCTTGAACGCCTCAGATGGCCAACCATTGCCTCGCGACACGGCTTATGCACCTGAGTGGGAAGAAAAGGACGAGCGACTCATGGCACAAGATGCCGAGTTCTTCCTGGGTGATGGGGGCGGCTACAAGGGGCCTCAGACTTCGGTATTGAAGCCGGGTTCCTACCGCATCAACCCGAGGCTGTACGAACTGGAAATCTTTCCGGTTACGACCATCGAAAAAGCCACGGTGGGTGTTGTGAAATCTAATGTTGGCGAAAGATCAAGTGCAGAGGAAGACGAAGCTCGGATCGGCGAATCGCGGCATTTGGTGTCCCGTGGCGATCGCGGTATCTGGCGTGTGCCCTTGCTCGAAGGTCAGTACTATCTAAATACCAAAGCGTATGAAATCACCAAAGTCTCAACCAAGAAACACATCGTGCTTTATACCTCACAGCAAGGGGCACGCGCTGGGGGAGACGAGGAACGTGAAATCATGGTCCGTACCTCAGACGGTTTTACCTTTCCGGTTGACGTGCGGATTGAATTTGAAATCAAACCAGAGAATGCCCCTTTGTTGGTTGCTACTGTGGGAGACGATCAAGATGGATTGCGAAGCATTATGAACTCAGCCGTGCGAGCGATCTTCCGCAACAATGCCGAGGGGGTTAAGGCGCTCGACTACGTCAAGCAGCGATCGCATCAGGAATCGCAGTCCTTATCTATGCTCAAGGATGAAATGGACAAGATCGGCGTCACCATCACAGGAGTCCGCATCGGGGATGTTGGAAACGAGGAAACCCTCGGAAATCTCTTAAAGACCCAGACAGATCGCGAAATTGCCCTTCAAGAGCAAGATACCTTCAAGGAGCAACAACGGGCCGCCGAACAGAAAAAGCAGCTCACCAAGACTGAACAGGAAGCTGAGGAAGAGAAGCGGCTTGCCACGGCGGCCTATGCTGTGCAGATTGCTGAGAAGGATAAGGAGAAGCAAATCATAGCGGCGGAGGCCGAGGCTCAAGCCGTGCAAATCAAGGCGGAGGCCCAGTCCGAGGCTTATCGAGTGATTGCCGAACAAATCGGTGGCGGCAATGCGGCGCTATTAGAACTACTTAAGATCGTGGGTGAGGGAGACATCGAAATCACCCCCCGCGTGATGGTTGTAGGTGGTGCTGGAGGCGGGAAAGACCAAGAGACCACTGCGCTGATCGGCACGATGCTCGACACGATGATCCAGGACGCACCGAAAAAGACTGGAAAGTAACGAACCGTGCCTCGCGGCAAACAGGTTGAAAAACAACAACGCCCAAGGATTGCAATCCCTGGGCGTTGGGTGGCAGTCAAAAAATTAACAGAGTTCAGCAGGCTCTGCGTAGGCTAATGAAGCCCAGCGATACGACCATGATTAGCAAGGAACAAGGTTCTGGGACAGCAACTGCAGGAAGCCCCCATTCTTCGAAGTTAGCTGAGGCGCCAAAATTCCCGGTAAAGCCTGCAGGATCCACCCCTTGCAAACCAAATTGAGAGTACAGCGTCACAACATCCGGGCCACTGAAGGAATCAAACAGCGAATCCGGCAGATAGAAAAACATGTCTCCCGATCCACTGCCATCATTTAGTGAATAATCTAGAGCAACCCAGTTATCCATACCGGTATCCATCCGATAAACGAGTGTTCCATCGTGGTCAAGAATTCCAGCTGTAAAGCTGGTAACGCTAGAGTTGGCGGTACCACCGACGAAGACTTGTATTTCGTCGAGCGATAGGAATTCGTCCCCGTTGCCTTTCGATTCATTGATGTCAAGGCTAAACCGACGGTGAGGCACACCGCTTAGATTCTGAATAGGAATATCGCTCAAGAGAATGGAGCGATTGAAGTTATCAGAAGCCTTATTGTCCAGCGTATTGTTTACTGTCGTATTATAGGCATGAGAAGTCGTGCCGTTGCCTTGAGGTGATTGTTGACTGAAAGTGTCAAACCCACCTGTGCCTGTGGCTTGCTGAACATTCGTATCAAAAAAGCCGACACCGATGTTACCGGTGTTCCCTAGCGTAGTTAGATCAACGATGGTTCCGGCCTGAAGTAGTTGCTGGCTATGAGTGAATACCAGCGAAAGCGAGAATAAAATCGCTGTGCAAGAAATCGAATTGTGTGTCCTGTTCATGAGCGGGCCCCTCTAAAGAAAGTGTGTCCTAGGTGTAAGTTTAAAGTGCTACTTTACCGAGTTTCCGCGCTTGCTTATCGGCATAATTCTGGCAAATCGAGCGGTCCCCGCACCATCCTAATCCGTGCGCTACGATGCAGCTTCTGAACTGCTATCAACTATTCAATCTACCAGAGTGCGACAATTTGTCCATAAAATTCTCAGGATAAATAGGCGTGTTGCTAGTCGAATGACCCCCATTTGATTTGGCCAGAGGGAAATTAAGAATGCGCAAGATGATGTATTATAAGCACTTAGGGCGGATTTCCCCAAGAATAAGGGGGGGTAGATACTCCAGCATTCGGCAGGTTGAAAGTAGTAACTAAGGGCAGTCAAAGTTGTAGCTATATTCAAGATTCAAGCAGACCGTTGGCCTGGCTCGGTGGCTGGAGTTTCTTCCTCGGATTCATCCTCCCAAAGGTCTTCCTCCTCTTCTTCGTATTCCCACTCAGAGTCCTCTTCACCTTCGTCGGACTCCGCTACTTCCCCGTCTCCTTCGGTTTCCTCTTCTTCGTATTCATATTCATATTCGTATTCAGCATCGTCACCCTCGACTTCGTCGGCTTCAGCTACGTCGTTCTCTTCATCAGCAGCTTCTTCATCCATTTCATCATCTTCGTATTCGTACTCTTCCTCCTCCTCATCCGAAGAAGCTTCTAAATCTGATCCCTTTTCGGCGTCGTCAGAGAGTTCTGCTTCTTCCTCTTCATCGTACTCATATTCTTCGTCGTACTCGGCGTCGGATTCGGGAACGGATGGTTCTAGCTCGCTTTCTTCGCTGATCTCGTAATCCAGATCGGAGGGTTCTTCCACAGCCGTTTCTGGTTCCAAGTCACTCAGTTCATCCGTGCCAGGGACTACTTTGTTCGTGCGCCGAGGTTTTGGGGGAACGGTTACGGCGGTCAACGGACCATCCTCAGGTTGCTCCACCGAATCCCCTCCCGCTTGCATCGTCTCCCAATCTTCGATCGAGATCGCCACCTCGCGGGCCTGCGAGCCGTTGTATTCGCCCACGATGCCGTCTTCGGCCATAAAGTCGATCAAGCGCGCAGCGCGGCCATAGCCGATGCCGAGACAGCGTTGTAGCAGCGACACACTCCCTCGGCGTTCGCGAACGACAATATCTACAGCGGCCTCGTAGAGGTCGTCGCGATTTTTGAACTGTCCAGGGACTGCTGCTTCCTCTTCCTCCTTGGTTTTGAGCTCGATCAGCTCCTTGGCAAACTGCGGTGCATCGGTCCCCACAAAATCGACCACTCGTGTAATCTCGTCGTCCGAGAGGTAGGTTCCCTGGCCACGGAGCAATTGGCTGGTACCAGGTGAAAGGAACAGCATATCGCCGTTGCCCAGTAGTTTGTCGGCGCCCATCTCGTCGAGAACTACCCGGCTGTCCGTGCGGCTCGCCACCTGGAAGGCAATTCGCGCGGGCAAATTCGATTTGATGAGGCCAGTAATTACGTCGACGGTTGGCTTTTGGGTGGCCAGAATGAGATGGATTCCCACCGCACGACTCTTCTGAGCCAAGCGGATAATGTGTTGTTCAACATCCTTGCCGGCAGTCATCATCAGGTCGGCCATCTCGTCAGCTACGATCACGATGAACGGCAGTTGCTTGGGAATCTGCTCCCACTCGGCCTCGCTGGTAGGATCGATCCGCTGGCGGAGTTCTTCTTCGCTCAATTGGTTGTACACCGTGATATGTCGCACACCGGCACGGGCCAGTAGTTGGTACCGCTCTTCCATTTTGTCGACGCCCCAGGCCAGAATCGCTTCGGCCTTTTTCATGTCGGTAACGACCGGGTGCATCAAGTGCGGTAGTTTGCGATAGCCACTCAATTCGACCATCTTGGGGTCGATCATCAGCATCCGCACTTCGTCGGGACCCCGACTCATCAGCATCGAGAGGATAATCGAATTCAGACACACGCTCTTACCGGTGCCTGTACGACCAGCAATCAAGAGATGCGGCAGGGTAGTGAGATCAACCACAAGCGGATTGCCCGATACGTCCTTGCCGAGGTAGATGGGGATCTTCATCCGTTTTGCTCGACCGTTGGACTCCTCGATCACTTCGCGCAGGCGGACCAACTGCCGGTTCTCATTCGGGACCTCGATGCCGACAGTGTTCTTGCCTGGAATGGGAGCCACGATTCGCACACTGGGTACCCGTAAGGCAATCGCGAGGTCGTCGGCCAAGTTGGTAATCTTGGCCAACCTTAGTCCCGCCTCCAGTTGAACCTCGTACTGTGCGATCACAGGACCGGTCTCAATCTCGACGACCTTAACGTTGAAACCAAAATTGCGGAACGTCTTTTCAAGAATCTTTGCCTTGCGGCGAACCTCTTTTTCGTGTTCTTCGTAGCAGACATTGTCCGATTCCAGTAGCAGATCGAGCGGCGGGAGTTCGTAGTCGAATTCCGTTTCAGGGAACTGCTGCTCAGCCGCTTCCAGCTGACTGATGACTTCCTCTCGCTCGCTTTTCTTGAGTAGACTTTTCTTCTTGCCGATCCCGAGTGCCGACGCCAGCTTGTTTTTCAGAGGACTTTCCGCAGCTTCTTCCTCTTCCTGTTCGGCGGGTTCATCCTCTTCTGCTATGGCTTCAGCTTCTTGTTTCGAAGCAGGAGTTCGGATCACGACCCCTTCCTCGTCTGCTGCATCGGATTCCTCCTCCTCGCCTTCGTCCTCATATTCCCACTCTTCCTCTTCACCTTCATCTCCGTCGTCTTCATACTCGTATTCGTACTCTTCTTCACCCTCAGCTACTTCGTCGGCACTCTCCACATCACTCTCGGGGCGCGACTTTCGCAAGAGAGGTTTGGACGTGCTGAAATGCCCAAGCGTAAGGATTCCGCGGCCTGATACGCGGGTAGTCACCGCGGCGGCTTGAAAAAGGAAGTAATCCGTCGAGAGCAGCCAGCCTGCCAGCAACACGCTGAGGGTGAGGATATAGGCCCCCGTGGCAGCAAAATGTGCTTCAAGGAGGACTCGACCCATCGCCCCCAGAAATCCCCCTGCACCGATCTCGGGGCCAGGAGACATGTTAGGCAACAGCATGTTGGCGAGCGTGCTGACTGCAACGAGAGAGAGGGCCCATCCAACGGCCCGCAGCACAGGTTGATCAATTTCTCCCCGCCACATCAACACCACCGACAGCACCGCTAATGACCCCACGAGATAATAGGCCCCTAGGCCGATGCTCTCGAACAGGTAATGAGCTACATAGGCACCGATTGGACCGCAGGCGTTTTGGAATTCAGTCTGTGGGGGCTGAACGAGCGTGCTGGGAGGGTCGGCGGGGTTGTAAGTGAACAGCGCGACACCCAGCACCGCCGTGACGGCGAGCAGCATCAAGGTAAATAGATCGATTCGCAGGCTGCGATTCTCGAACATGCGTGGTCTCAACGATCAACTTGTATCGTCCGCGGCGCCTTCATGGCTGCTTGCGGACCGATCGTGGGGGCCAGTCCATGCCCGAATGTATTTCCCTAGTGGTTCATCCTGGTAGCGATATGCGTCCGAGCGCACCGGATGCGCACTCGGACTTCTATCTTCTGTTTCGACGTAATTTACCGCGAGATTCAACTCGCTTTGATTGGCACTCTAAGGTTTCCCCCATGCAACAGATGCCTATGACAGCGTCCATTGGCACAATCCATACAGCCGCGAGTCAATTCAGACTATTCATCATGTGGGGTGCGCTAGCACCAAGTTGACCTGCAAGAATGGTCCAATCAGTTTCACTCGCGTTGCGGCTGATTGAAAGCTCGAGAAGGACCTCCTCATGATTATTCACGCAAATGAGTAGCGAGTGGTTCGAGTGAATGCCATTTCAGCGGAAAGTGGCAAGATATGCTGGCATAATCGTACCGATCATGCGGATGGCGCAAAGTTGCGGTACGTGGCGAGTAGGCCGGGGTTCTTTTCCCGCAAAACGGCGATTAATTGGCCCTGACCATCAATGCCAGCCAGATCGGTGGCCAGCGGGTACTTCTCAACAGCAATCGGCCGACCAAACTCAAGCTCTCGTATCTGCTCCGAGGTGAGTGACAACTGCGGCAGGTGACTGACTGCTGCGGCCAGAGAGAACAACTTTTCGGCTACTCGGTCCTGAGTAAGCTCTTCAACTGTCATCGATTTGTCCAGCGTGAATTCTCCAATTGCCGTGCGGGTAAGTTGACTCATGACGGCTCCTGTGCCGAGGCTCTCAGCCAGGTCGCGTCCCAGGCTGCGGACATAAGTCCCGCTGCCGCACTCTATGGTGATTTTAAGCTCTGGGTATTCATATCGGACAATTGATAGATTAAATACTTCAACAGTGCGCAAGGAGAGTGAGACTTCTTTTCCCTCTCGAGCCAGGGCATACGCAGGGCGCCCCGCAACCTTGATTGCCGAATAGGCAGGAGGACGCTGTTCAATGCTTCCGAAAAATCGTGGCAGTAATTTCTCAATCTCGACCTGAGTCGGCACCTTAGCCCCGGCGACCTCGCTCATTTCAGTTTCCGTGTCGTCGCTTTGGCTCGTACGACCCAACAGAAACGTTGCCTCGTATCGTTTCGGCTTCTGTTGGACATATTTCAATATTCGAGTCGCCCGGCCAACCCCCACGACAAGCACTCCAGTCGCGAGCGGGTCGAGCGTACCCGCGTGCCCGGCCCGTGCGGGTCGGACAAGTCTCTGCACCCGATTGACCACATCTCGCGACGTCCATCCCGGCGGTTTGTTGATATTGAGAAATCCGAGCATGTTCAACTTCCGTAGTGTTAGCTTCCTGCCGGCATTTCACGGCAGCTAAGATGGCCGCTCCTCGATTCGCCCCCTTTGCACACTGGCCAGCTTGCAGGATACTAAACTACTGAGACTTCGCTACCAACTAGATCGAGAATCGTTTTGTCAGAAACCGAAAACACACAACCTACTATTGCCGACTTGGGCCAGGCCCTGCGAGATGTCGATATTGAACTGCCTGACGAGCAAGTTGAATCACTGGACCAATATCGTGCCGTCTTGTGGCGATGGAACGAGCAGATCAATCTTACGCGACACACCTCGCTCGAGAAATTCGTCAACCGCGATGTATTTGACAGCCTGGAACTTGCCAAGTTGCTGACTCAGCGCGAGCGAGTCCTCGACGTCGGCACCGGCGGTGGTGTTCCCGGGCTGATTCTCGCGATCTGCCGGCCCGATTTGAAAGTGAGCGTCTGCGAATCGGTCCAAAAAAAAGCCAAAGTAGTCGAGGCAATTGTTTCCGAGCTACATTTGCCAGTGACAGTCTACGGTTGCCGGGCCGAGGAAGTATTACAACTCCAAACATTTGACACGCTTGTCGCTCGGGGCGTGGCGGCGCTGGCTAAATTCCTCCGTTGGGTCGAACCCCATTGGTCCTCGGTGGATCGCCTTTTGCTCATCAAGGGCCGCAAGTGGGTCGAAGAACGGGGCGAGGCGAGGCACGTAGGTCTGCTCAAGAATTTGGAGTTGCGAAAGGCGGCTACCTATCTTACCCCAGCAACGGATGCGGAAAGCGTAATCTTAAGCATTACCAACCCAAAGTCCTCGTTGCGCCGGGGATAGCGTCTCACAGCCGATTCATTTAAACTCGATGGAACTCCTTTCCTGATACCTACAGGATAGGTACGAACCAATACTTACAATTAACACTAAACCATAAACGGAGCTGAACCGTGGCAGACGAGAAAAAAGAATCAGTAGAAGTCCAAGCAGACAAGCAGCAAGAGCAACAGCGAGTGCAAGTCGACGACCACAATGCGTCCTGTTCCTACGCGAACTTTTGCCGAGTCACGGGCACCCCCGAGGAATTGATCATCGACTTCGGCCTGAATTCGCAGCCTTTTGGCGTCCCCACCGAGCCGGTCATCATCACTCAGCGCCTGGTGACTAACTATTTTACTGCCAAGCGATTGCTCCACGCCTTGCATCTTTCTGTCCAGCGGCACGAACAAGCTTTCGGCGTCCTGGAAACCGACGTACAAAAACGCGTCGTACAAAAACCCAGCAATTAGCCGCGACGCAAGAAAGCTAGCCGCGATGCGCCTGCCGAGTCTCACGAGGCGGAGCGCGTCACGAAGCCCACCAATCTACTTCCGCAAGATTTGCTTTCCAAGCGTGGAGCCCAACTGGGGAACTGATAAACCCCGTCCATTGGTACCGCTTAGACTTGCGAGGTCTTCGAAGAGTTTTTGATTTTCGCCCAGGTTGGAGAGCAATTCTTGTTGCAAAGCGGACTTAGTGGCATTGAGTTTCTCCAGCTGGCTGTTCATCTTGGAGGTAGTTTCAGCCAGGAGAGTCTCACCCCTTACGCGTGCCAATTTTGCTACCGCGGTGCTGATTTCACTTGCCAGCTGCGTGCCCAATGGAGAGTTAATTTTGAACTGAGGCTTTGTCAAAGTCCCTGCCAATTCAACTTTTGCAGTGACCTGCTCAATTTTTCCCAGGGCTTCACCCAGTACAGTCGCGAGGTGCTTATTCACTTTCGGGTTAGAGCATGGGCTGAGTCGAAAATCCTGTTGTGCAAAGTTAATCTGACCGGAGAGACTGTCGCCGACCAGTTGTAGATCGACCGAAAGGTCTGCCGTGCCGGGTGCAAGATCAACCGCAAGCTTTTCGCCACTCCCTAAGGTTCGTCCTTCCATGGGGAGCGCTGGACAGTCAAAGTGCAATTCTTCACAGGGGACATGGCCGCGATGGTCTGACACCATGAGCAATTTCATGGGGACATCCCCCAGCGCTGCTATTTCCATTCTCGCAGGTTCTTCAAGGAGCTGCGGTGCCGACGAAATGCCACTCACGTAGCCCACGAATTGCAACTCTTGCCCAGCGATCTGTGCGGTTAATTCCACACCAAGGTGTCGCACTTCAAACTGCGGCCGTGCCCGCCCATAAGTAACCATCGTGCCGCGACCGCGCTGGGAAGCAAGTTGTTTGGCAGCATTGCCCGGGGCTTTTTTACGCGCCCAGGCGATCCACTCGCATGCTTCCTGCAACTTTTCTGCAACGGACTGCCCAAGCAGGATTTGTGTGAGGTTATCGCCATTGAGTTGTTCAAATTCGAATTGCTTGCGTAGGAAGGCTTCATCCTGCTGACGAGCCGCCAGGAGTGCCTGGTGATCGGTCTCTGCCTGCTGGGGGAGCCCTTTAATTTCTTGCTGCAAGGACTGCAGTTCCATTTGATTCGTTTTCAACTCGGCTTGGAGTTGCGGAATTCGTTCGACGCCCCGTAAGGGGTTTTTCTTAATATCGCGAAATTCCTCAGCCAATTTTTGGCCGCGCAGCTTGAGTTGGTTGGTACGACTACGCAAAGCATCGGCCTTTGATTGCCATTTTTCGGAGAGACTCTCGGCAACCTGTGGGGTTTGCAATTGATCGACAAGATCTGCGTCGAGCCGCTTGCTAGCTTCGTCGAGCCAATCACTGGCCAGGTCCCCTGCCTTGGCGACAAGTGGATCGAGCGCGGAGGGCGCATCGTCGATGGCATCGTCTATGACGACTAACTCGCCCGATGTACTTCGTTCGGTGTCAAGTTCTATGCCGGTAATGGCACCATTGGTGACGACAACTCGATTGTGCAGCAGAGCCAGCGAGTCTAACTGCAACACGATGTGATCCGCCTGGACCAAGTTTCGCATGACTGCATCAGGATTGGCGACTTGTAAGTCACGCAATTCAATTTTTCCTGCTCGGATCCAAGACGTCAGCTCAGCGATTTCCACCTTTGCCCCGGTGGCTGATTGACCACTGGTTACGATGGCCCACTCAAGCAAGGGATCGCAGCCAAAACGCACTGAAATGGCCAACATTGCAAGCATCATGATTCGAGGAGCGACGTATTTCCAACGAATGAATTTCAACTGTCGATCCCCCATTGCGTGCCGATCTCCAGGCCACGCAGCCAACGAACGGCTCGAAATCGCAATAGCCAGCGACTTACTCGAGCCTGTACTCGAATCGCAAACAAATGCGACAGTCGAAAAGCGGGATACGCAAGGTACAACGCTATCACCACTTGCCCGACGACTACGGTATTGTTGAGCCCGAGCCAGGGACTAACGGCTGATTCGTAGAGAAGCGCATTGAGCGGGCGGAGCGGTTCCCACACCAAAACCAGAGTGCCGATCCTATGGGCAAGCGGGTCCAGCAACATCCCCACAAAAGCAAAGAGCCCAACTCCCACCAGGCCGGCAGATTTGTTCACCCGCAGGGACAGGAGTATCATCCCCAGCAGGATAGCCAGCAGATTCCCCTTAGGAACGAGTCCGATGACCATTCCCAGGACAAACCCCCAGGCTACCTGGTTGGGTGAGTCATTGGCCACGAGGGCCTGAGCGAACTGGCGCACGGGTCGAAGAAGATAGGTGATCATTGCGTTTGTGAATGGTCGAAAAGAAGCGGTCAAGCGAAGAGTACGCGCACATTCATATTCTTCGGCATACTGTGACGATCACATAAAGGATGATGCACTGCTGGCGGCAATTCTCCCCCTTGCCAAGCCGTGCGGAGAAGGTAATCTGGAGGATTCGCCCAGCGAAATCGGGCCGAAACGAGAGAGTGCCTGCTGATAGCAGACGGCATTTTTTCGCGGCGGAGTAGCTCAGTTGGTTAGAGCAGCGGAATCATAATCCGCGTGTCGGGGGTTCGAGTCCCTCCTCCGCTACTCGGGCATTTTCGAGGATGCCCACAACTTCCGAGAAACTCGCTTTTTCTCGCACCGAATGGACGGTGCGGGGTTTCTTGTGCGAGTCGTTGCGACTCAAAGCGGGCGTTTGCATCCCCAGTTTATCCCCAGTTTTGGTCGCCGCCGCGAAGTGGTCGTCGGTCACCGTTAGGTAATGCTTGTGGGCTACCGTGGGTGTGTTTCCAAGCCAGGCACAAACGACGTAAGTTGGGAACACTTGCTCCAGCTCGGTCTGCCGGCTGGACCGACAATTCTGGAACGGTTTTGGCCATGGCTCAATTCCAGCGCGTTGGATGATTTTCCGAAACGTCGTTCCGAGGTTCTTATCAGCATTACCCGCTAGCATGGGAACCACCCAAGTTTTGTCTGCGTCATCGTGGAAGTAAGCCTCATCCAGAAATGGCCGTAATTCCGGGAAGATGGGAACAACGCGAGTGGCCTTGCCATACCGTTTCGTTTTCGGGCTGGTCACTGTGATTCGTTCAGCGTCCCAGAGGATGTCTGACCACTTCAACAATGCAACCTCGGACGAACATCTTAGCCCTCCATACCGCGCCAAGGCGACCACAGTTCGCCACTGCCAATTCGGACACTGGTCCAGCACTCGCTGGATAATGTCGCGCTCAACAAATACGCGCCGGTCGTCGTTGGTCGCCTTGCCAACAGTCACTCCCTCGAAGGGATTCCGCTCGATGAGTTCTTTGCGAAAGGCATGCCGGAAGAACTGGGCGGCAACCTGACATTCCTTTTGGGCCGTAGCTGGGGCGAGTCGCTTTAGGAGCCATCGGCTGTATTCGTCTGCTGCGCCTGGCGTGACAGCGTCTAATCTCACGTCTCCGAAAAACTCAATCAACCGGTTCTTGGTGTTGATGAATTTACCTAAGCGGCGATCGGTCACGTCGGAGCGACCGGCGATGTAATCGTCGATAAACGTGGCGAGTTTGCCTGCCTTCACTCTCGGCTCAACGAGTCCACGTTCAACCAGGAGTACGTATAACGTGTCATCCAGGTCCGCTAGCCAGTTGGAAACTTCCCGGCTGATTGGCAGGTTGCAGCGACGTTCGTGCAGCAAAGTATCTATGTTGTTGGCAAACCGCTCAGCCGTTTTCTTTGTAACTCTGCCTAGAGCGAACGCCTGCCTTTCTTTGTTGACGTAGGCAACCACCCGCGTCGATCGGGCACGATGTTCGATGCTGGCCATATTTCACGATCCTTTGTTGTCGGGCTTGCGGCCCAGGTGAATAGTCAGTTCTAAAAACTCGCCCAGTGCGTTCAAGGCTTTCATCGAAAGGCCACGATGTCCGTTGTAGAACTTCGCCAAGGCGCTTTCGTCGATACCGGTTTGCTTGGAGATTTCGTATCGCGTCAGCCCGCAATCGTCGATTGCTTGCCGCAATTGGTCTGTCATTTTCTTGGTTTTCTTCTTAGCCACTCAAGTATCTTACTAGATGCTGGTCTTTATGTCCAGTATTCTTGCCATACCAAACGGGAAAACTGAGGAACCTCCCGCAACGTCCACAGTCTCTCCGAACGGATTGTCCGCCGTGGATCGCCACGTCCCGCCAGGTGGTTCCGCTGCATCGGCAAATGGACCTCGATTGTTGGGGTTGAGTTACTGGTTTAAGAAAACCTGAATCGCGGTTCGACAGGACCGCTTCAGGTACGGACTGAAGTATCTCCAGTAGCTCGCTCTTGTGGGCCTTCATCCGTTCGGCCAGGTCAGGCGTCACAGCCAACCGGGGCGAGTATCGCAGCCGATCGCCGTGAGCTTCGATGCGGATTCCCAATCGGGATAGGTCGGTCATTAGCTGGACCACGCTCACAGTTCCCCCCAATCGGCATCAGATTGCGTTTTAGGAGTGTCTACACTGTCTACGTCTACGGTATTGCCGTTTTCGTCGGGTTTCAGGGTATTTCCGTAGACAGTAGACACCGTAGACAAAACAAACCGTCGCGTCGGTTGCCCGCGCCGGCCAGGGGGTGTTGGCTCCCAAATTCCTACGCCAGCTTTGACCAATTCCGCCAGGGCAGCTTCGGCGTCGGGCGTGGTTTGAAACCGCCGATTGCCGCGTCGCACTTCGGTTGGAGTTACCGATTCGCCTCTGCGTTCAATCCACTCGATCAGCCGGCGTTGGTCACGGTCATTGTCCGATTCGCTCAACAAGGCGTAGACCCTTCGAGTTTCGGCCTTAAACCATTGGGCTAGTTCGATGCCAGCCTTCATGCTGGCCAGGTCTACGGCATCAGGGCTCTCTAGAGTTGGATCGTCAGCCGCCCATCGGGCGCAGTGAACCACCAGTGCCAGTCGGGCCGCGTACTCTTCTAGCTTGCTCCATGCTGCGGACAGATCGCCGCTTAGGTCGTTTTGTTCCTCGGCGTGTTGGTTGTAGTATTCTATCCAGGCAGCTTTCGCCTCGGGGGTTAATTTCACAACTTGTGGGCAAGGGCGACCAGCGTCGTCAGTAGTGGGTTTTAAATCGAGTAGCCTCTCAATTAGTCTTGCTATTTTGGCTTCTTCCTCGGGGTCAATGTCAGCTTCGGTCCACCGTTTCTGCTTTCGCGGTGGGCAGGATAGCAGTAGTCGTGCTGCCAATCCCGATTCACGATGCTCGCTGCCAAGAGCGCGGTGTAGTATCGATGGTTGAATGCCACCCGTTATCGACACGGATGCCTGGGGAATGTATATCGTGCGCGGTGTGCCAGTCTTACGATCAACCACAATGCTTTCGCCGTTGTGCAAACTGAGCCAGTGCGATGCATCGGTTCCCCCTTTGCCGCCTGAATAGCGATCGAAACTTCCAATCCAGCCGGCTAGTTCATCGCAGGCCAGAAGCAACCCGCGCGGATTCTCCAGAAGCAGCGGGGATAGAGCCTCCACCGTGGTATCACTCACGAAGTATCGGATGGCCCGGGGCGCTTCGGGTTTCTCTGGTGGCAGAGTGTTGGCTTTTTTATCTCTTTTCCATTGCAAGAATTCCTTTTCGTATTGGGCCAGTTCAACTTCATAGCGCTTCATCGCTTCCATGTATTCTTCCAGCGCGTTGCGTTGCAATTCCCGCAATGGCTTCATTACCAACTTGTAGGCGGGAGTTTTCGATGTCCCACTTTCACCCACAATTGCGGTCCAAATAATCGCCTGCGCACTCCAGCCTCGCATCAGTTGAATGCATCGCGTGTTCCCGATCAACGAAGCCATCACGGACAGCATCGGAAGTGCCAAATAGGACGCATAACAGCCTATTGCCTTTGCACCCGCTATTACAAATCCGCGAACCGGCTCGGGTAATGCTTTCGTTGGGAATGGTTGGTATCGTTCGATGCAAGCAGTAGGTCGCTCAACTTGGATCGATTCGGCTTCGTTGGCCAAAGCCTCTAATTGTCGTCGAAGTTCGTCGGCGTCGACATCTCGCCGTGCTTCCACCCAATCGGCTGCGTCACCGTGGTCTGGCAAGTCCGGCAATTCGAGTACCTTGACAGTCGAGGGCGGCGTGAGCGTGGCCAGTTGTGCCGCCACGCTGTCAGCGTACTTGTAGCCCGGGGGATCGTTGTCAGGCAGGATGATAATTTCTTTGCCAGCCAGAGGCCCCCAATCGGCTTTGGTCGCTGATTCGCAACCATGCGGGGAAGTCGTGGCCACTAGGCCAAGTGCGCGAATCGCATCAGCTGCTTTTTCACCTTCACAAATATAAACGCGACTCGCGACGGCCAGGTCTGGCAAGCGATAAAGGGGGCGCGGCTCAGACATCCCGCCAATTCGCCAACCATCGCCTTGACGGCTAACTGGCCGAATGTCTTTCTTGCCGTCAGTAAGGTCCCAACGGACCACCAGGCCGGCCGGCTCACCCTCAGCCTCTTGGTATGTCCACAAGGCAGACCGAGGACCGTGCTGGCGTTCCAAATATGCCACCGCCTGCTGGGGAGTAGCGAAAGTCTTGTCAGCCTGCTTGGGCGTCAATGGAATTGCCGATTTCTTCGATTTATTGTGATTACCGTTGACATAGACATCGCTTGCAGGCCAATTGTTAGCCGTGGTCATTAGGTCCAAGACGGTTAACCCCATCGCATCGCAGATTTCTTCGACGGTACAGCCGGCGTGACACTTAATCAGTGCCCGGCCGTCTTCGCCTTCGTTGATCGAAAGGCTCGCCCGCCGGTCCTCATGCGCCGGACAGCACGCCGACCAACCCTTGCCGCCCTGCTTGGCATCTGGCAATGTTTCCAACACTCTCTCAACAGGCGTCATTGTCGCCCCCTTCCTCGGCTTCAACTTGCTGACTCTCAGCTTCAGCTTGCTGACTCAGCCAAGCCTGAAGTTCTGCCACAGGGTACAGCACGCTTTGCCGTTTGCCGTGGCCGATCCGAAGACAGGGAATCGGACCACGCGGGGCTGTTTGCCCCCAAAGAGTGCGGGCACTAATGCTCAAGGCCTTCGCTGCCTCGCGGGGCCGCAAGGCAAGGGATTCAACAGATTGAATATCCATCATTGATTGCTCCAACAGGTCATGTGTTCCGAACCACGCGGTTCGCCTATCCGTTGGCGCAGCGTTCGGCGAGAAGATGCCGAACAGTATGGGATTCGCACGAAAACGTCTAAGAAAGCTGCGATTCGCACAGTAAAGAGATTTTTCAGGTGTTCGGCAACTGTTACCGAATGATCGAACGCGCCGGCTATTCGTCGTCTTCCCGTTCGACTTCGCCGGGCGGTTTGCCACCGTATAGATCATGTGGCGAGAATTCTTGATTCAGCAGCTTTAGCCCAGCAATAAGGCTCGTGGCGTCAGCACAGATTGCCCGATACTTCGTATGCCCACCGAACTCCTTGCTAAAAAATGCCGAGGCCGTGGATACGGAAACGCCCGCCAGCCGGGCTAGTTCATTGCTGCCAGCGGGCTCTAAGTTGAGGCAACCATCGTCGGCGTACTTGTGGTATTTCGTGAGGGCCGCAATAAGCTTGGCCCGGCCTTCCCCACGCTCCGTACTACGTTTGGATTTCGTCTGGATAGGTTTCGCCGGATTCTGTTGGTCTGCATCCGCCGCCGGCTCGGCGTCACTTGCGGGAGGTCTGTCCAGGAACGCCCAAGGATCCTCCAAACGCTTTGCCTTAACTGCTTCCGTAACCGCTATGTGTCCATCGAAGGCTATCTGATTCAGGCTCGGCCATTGATCCAGGAGGTCCCACCCATCCATTAGAGGAAGGATACGGGCGAGTTGGCAAGCTTTAAGGAGTTGCTCAGCCACGGCCTCAAAACCTTCGGGAGGGCTTTCAATCGCGTCGCGAAGGTCCAGAGTTGCTGCGATGAAATCGCTGATTTTCTTTCGATGACCTTCGCGGGGCGATTCGTCTAACACGAGCATTGGAACTTGCTCGCGATTTTCGTTCTGAAAGCCCCTAGCTAACGAGTTTGCCATACCGAAGACTTTGCTGGCGCGATCCAACAGATCGGCTGACGGCGATGAATCCGCCATGATTATTGCCTTTCGTTTTCCGGGCCGGCTTGGGCCGACGGGGTGAAAGGCAAAAGAATTCCCCGCGCCGGTCCAGGCCGCTTGGCGAATCGGTTTGCAACCCGACGTTCGCCTTCCCTATGCATCCATCCTACGCCGGTAGGTGATTAACTATCAACGGGATGCAAAAAGAAAAAGGCCGATTGTCGATATGCCGCACCGGGATTCAACTGCCGTGTACCCACATTTCGCCCCACTCGGGAGTTTCGTGGCGAGTGAGAGTGGAGAACGGGCGTTGATTTTGACGGCAATGCGGTCGGATGAATTCTTTACTCCTTTATAGAACGGCCTGGCACCCGCTACCAAGGCCCCACCCCATAGAGCTATACTGGCCGAGCACATTTTCCACTCTTCTACTGCTAAGTGACAGGAATCGCCGAGTCGATGGCCATTAAGAAATCCGACCTTTACTCCTCCCTGTGGGCCTCGTGCGATGAACTTCGTGGGGGCATGGATGCCAGCCAGTACAAGGACTATGTCCTGTTCATGCTGTTCATCAAGTACGTCTCCGACAAATACGGCGACTCCGATGATTTCGCCCCGCCGGTCAAGATCCCCCCGGGCGCCAGCTTCAAGGACATGATCGCCCTCAAGGGCAAGCCCGACATCGGAGACAAAATCAACAAGCAGGTCATCGCGCCGCTCGTGGAAGCGAACTCCCGCCTTGCACGCAGCGATTTCCCCGACTTTGACGATCCGAACAAGCTCGGCGAGGGGCAGGCCAAGGTGGACCGCCTCACCAACCTGGTGGGCATCTTCCAAAAGCCCGAACTGGATTTCTCGAAAAATCGGGCAGAGAACGACGACATCCTCGGCGATGCGTACGAATATCTCATGCGGCACTTCGCCACCGAGAGTGGCAAGAGCAAGGGACAGTTCTACACCCCGTCGGAGGTCAGCCGCATCATGGCCCACGTCATCGGCATCTCGCCCGATAATGCCGTGGCCTCGACCACCGCCTACGACCCCACCTGCGGTTCCGGATCGTTGCTGCTCAAGGTAGCGGCCCAGGCCGGTAAGGACTCGAACGAATTGCATATGGTGCGGAGTCAGTTAGATTCGCTCTCGAAGCGCTGCAAAAGTGTATGCAATTCGAGCCAGAAATCTGGGAACATTGCGTCACCGAATGCAACATCCCTCCTCACCTGCCTCTACCGCCTCCACAGCTATCTGGAGCGCGGCCGACTCGGTACGACCAAAGAATCCCTTCCCATAATTCTCCCTGGACACATAGCAGGCCCACCTGGGCAGAAAGGGTATAGTCGAAGTGGGCTTCGCTAGCCAGGGCCTATTTGCTATTGAGTTGGTGTCGCAGCTGCAGAGGTCGCCACCACCTCCTTCAGTTTG
Source organism: Bythopirellula polymerisocia (assembly GCF_007860015.1). Classification (GTDB taxonomy): domain Bacteria; phylum Planctomycetota; class Planctomycetia; order Pirellulales; family Lacipirellulaceae; genus Bythopirellula; species Bythopirellula polymerisocia. Next base: position 480,506 of record NZ_SJPS01000002.1, on the reverse strand, counting down.
AGGAGTGGCTAAGAAACTGAGGTTGGTCCACCCGCCAGCAGTTCTGAATCTCGCAAATCGACAGCGGTGGAGGCGACCGACGCACGCTGGACGTCGACGCTGCGTTTCATAAAAGGTCGTTTGACGATACTTTAAAGACTAAAGGTAAATTCAGATTCCAGCGCCAAGTCGAACGCTGCGACGAAGTCATCAGTAGCTTCTTCCTCAAGGAATTCGCCTGCAGCGTCCGATTCCTGTAACATCCCGCCAGTTTCCCCGACCGTAGCCCCTTGCATGTCGGACGCTAGCTCGGCGAACGCCTGTTCCTCCGCCAGCACGTAAGAGCCTGCCTTCGATTGGGTCGTTGAAGCCGACTGCAAAGGCTCGAGGGGCATCTGAAGAACAACCGGAGTAGCCACGTACGAGAATTGCAGCGACCAACTGAGGAGCGTACCCGTGTTTTGCAGGGCCATGTCGGTAATCTCCAGCTTCCACGCCAGCCGCATCGATGCCGTTCAGCACGCTCAGGAGCGACTCCGGGCGATAGCTACCGCTGAACGGCCCCGAGCCGTTGGTAATTGACGTATTCGCTTGGTCGTCAAAGGTAGTATTCGTGAAGTTGTCGGTCGCTCCGCCGACACGTGAGAACAGCTTCACGCGTGTACCGTTGGGCGCAACCAACTCGGCAATCAAATCGCTGTTGTGCGAGTGCGAAATGTTCAGCGTCGCGTTCACGTCGGTGATGTTAAACGACTCGGGCACGGTAAGCGTTGAAAAATAGCGGTTCCGGTTTACAAGAAGCTTGACGTACACGGTCGTAGCTGCTCCTTAACCCGCGCGAGACGAAGATCAGCCGACGTTGGGTCTTGGAGGAATTGACGATTAAGGTATGACTCCCGCAGAGCGAAGGGTACTGCGAGGCCGACGACAAGCAACGTACATATCCAAAGTGAAGTGCCATACAACGGTACGAGGGGTTCTTCGCGATGCTTGAAGAATCGTACAATTGCGATCTTTGCGATCAGAATTGCGCCGATTAGCATTCCGCACGTAAGGTGTACAACGGTCCGAGGTGGTAATTCCACCTGATACTGCCAAACTCGCGGGACCATCTGAACCATCAGCACAACATAGATCGAAAGATAAATGTAGCCGAGAGCTCGATGGACGTTCGTTAACCAACGGGGAGCCGAACTGCGAAGCTTCTCCTTGTCGAATGGATATCCCCAAAGATGGTACATCAAAAACGTAGCCCCGGTGCCCACGACAAGGAACGCGACACCTAGTATGGAGTTGAACGTTGGATTGGCCATGCAATTTGTCTGGGGTTTTATTGCGAAGAGTTGTTGCTGAGTTCGTACTGATAGGACTGCATCAACAGAAAGTCTTCGGCGCATGCCTCACCAGCATCCGCCCTGCAAAGAAGGACTTCCCTTTCATCCGCGTAGAGCACCAACTGGACAGCTTCGAGAAGTTCGCTAGATTGATCTTGGTGGGTCATGGGAGGCTCCTTTTGAATGTTTTAAGACGCTTACAAAAGAAACCGAACTGGCCCACCTTTTCAGCCACGCGTTAAATTGAATTTACAGAATGGAAGTTACACCACCCTCGACTTGGCGCAGAAGGCCTCGGCGTGGTTTTGGGCGAGTGAAATGGAGATGACGAATATGTTCGATGACGACGCGTCCAGCCTCGCGCGGCTGTGCGACACCGGCCTATCCCTAGACCCGCAGCGAGTCGCCCTCATCCAGGGCAAGCGGTCGATGACGTATGCAGAGCTCGAGCAGCGCATCAATCGGGTCGCCAATGGGCTGATCTCGCTCGGAGTCGAGCGGTTCGAGCGCGTCCTCGTCATCTTCGAGAACGACATCCGCTTCCCCGAAGTCCTGCTCGGTATCGTCAGGGCCGGCGCCGTAGCGGTCCCGGTCAACTTCAAGTTCAAGCCGCCGCAGCACATCGAGCTGGCTCGAGACTGTGGGAGTCGCATCGTCTTCGGCAGCGCCGGGACGGCCGAATCCGTCCTCGCCTGCCTGGCCGACAGGGTTGCCGAGGTCGGTATCGTCGTCGATGCCGACCGGGGTCCGCTTCGAAGCTATGAGGACTGGCTGGCCTCATCTTCGCCCGAACGCTGCGATCATGGGTCGGCCGGCAGCGACGTCTGCATCCAGGCGTACACCTCGGGCTCGACCGGACGGCCCAAGGGGGTTCTTCTCTCGCACCGTGGCCTACTGCGTAACGTTCAGCTCCAAGCGGCGTCCAACCGGATCGACGAGAACTCACGGGTCTTGTTGTCGACGCCGCTCTTCCACATGAACGCCACTGCCGCGGGGCTACTCCCGTGCCTGAGCCAGGGCGGCTCGGTGGTCATTCTCAAGGAGTTCGACGCGGAGCGCGTGATCGATGCGATTGAGACGCACGGCTGCACGTACACCACCGGTGTACCGGCCACCTACAAGCTGATTCTGGCTGCCGCGCGGCAAAGAACGCACGTGGATGCCTCCAGCCTCGAGTTCATCGCAGTGGGATCTGCTCCCATGACACGCGCGCTTCTCGACGAACTGGTCCAGACCATGCCTGGTGTCGATGTGATCGAAGGGTACGGGCTGACGGAGTCTGGGCCCATCATCACCCTCAACCCACGCGGCCGAAACAAGCTGGGCACGATCGGTCCCGCTCTTCCGGGCTTCGAGTGCAAGGTCATCGACTCCGACGGGAACATTTTGCCACAGGGAGAGGCGGGGGAACTGGTCGTGCGGAGCGAGTGCAACGCCCTCGGCTATTACAACCGGCCGGACGCCCAGGCGGAGCGCTTCCGGGACGGCTGGGTCTATACCGGGGATATGGTGTCGTGCGACCCCGACGGCTGGTTCACCTTTAGGGGGCGCGTCGACGACCAGATGAACGTGGGAGGCGAGAACGTCTTCCCGGCCGAAGTCGAGAACATCCTCGCCACTCATCCGGAAGTGCGGGACGTCTGTGTCGTTCCTGTCCCCCACGAGGTGAAGGGCCAGGTTCCGGTGGCCTTCGTCGTGCGCAACGTCGGGTCGAACCTCGGCGAGAAGGAACTCATCGACTACTACATAGCGCGCGGACCCGCGTACTCCCATCCGCGCCATATCTACTTCATCGACGAGATGCCGCTCTTGGCGACCGGGAAAAACGACCTGCAGGCTCTTGAAAGGCAGGCTCTTGCAAAGCAGGCTCGCGAGCCAGGCCCAGGAACGGGGCCCTCTCCCCTCGCCCGCTGACTTGCCATAGCGAGTGTTTATCGGACTTGGAGCCCGGGACGGGGCTTGAATCGCCTACCCACGAAGATAATCGATCAGGACATCGGCACCATCACGAAGACCTTCTCGCTGACCCGGTTGGCCAGGCCAGGAAGATAATCGCCAAATGAAATGCAGCCTGACCGGGTGCCAGAGTCTCGATACCGGACGAAAGGAGTATCGCCGTTTCGGTTACCCGGCCGCACGCGCCGAGTCCGGCACCGGTCGTTTTTTTCCGGCTTCATCCACCGCCACGTAGGTGAAGGTGGCCTCGGTCACCTGAAACCTCGGCTTCTGGGGCTCGCCCGTTGGTGTGAGCGGCTTGACCCAAACCTCCAGCTTCAGGGTCACGGACGTGGTTCCAATCCGAATCACCCGCCCATGGCAACACACCGCATCCCCCACCTTGACCGGTTGTTGAAACTTGAATGCGTCCACCGCCACGGTGACACAGCGTCCGCGGGTGAGCTCCCGCACCAGCATGGCCCCGGCCATGTCCATCTGCGACATCAGCCAGCCCCCAAAAATATCACCGCTCGGATTGGTATCCGCCGGCATGGCCAACGTGCGCAAGAGCAATTCGCCGTGTGGTCCGGCAGTTCCGGAAGCATGCTCCTCGTCATTATTCATTGATTGGTTCATTGCATCCGTGTGCATCAAATCTCTTAGTGCCGTTCTCGATTGATCGGGTTGCGGATCTCCATCGTGGCGAACATCACGGCGTCAAAGGGCCGCACTCAATCGCGGTAGTTCAACGTTCATTATCCGGTCGTTCTCGGAGTAGTCCACCGGTACATCGATCAGATGATTGCTAGGAAATTGCTTTTTCAGGTGGCGGCCTTCATGCGGAAATTTGGATAAATCGGATACCCGCGTGAAGGAAATTTCTCGGTGAGATCTGACCGTTTCGGGGATTCTGCGTGAGCGCCACTCGCAGGTCGTCCATTGGTGCCTTATCGATAAGCCAAACCCAAGGCAAGAAGGCCGAGGTCCTCGGCCTTCTTGTGCAATTCGTTCGCCAACTCAGGCCTCACCACCTGAGTGGACCCGCGTTTCGTACGGGGCGTGAGCTTATTTTGGAAAAATGCAGCCAACGAATTTTGAGGCGTCCAGCGGGTCTTGAAAATTCGCTTTCCGCTTATTCATGAAGGCGTCGGCTCCCTCGCGGAGGTCCTGTGTACGCTGTAGCACATCGAGCACGTCAAGCAGCTTCGCGATTGCCTGCTCCTCGGGCAAGTAGATGCCATACCGCAACGCCTGCTTGGCGGCACAAATGGCCTGCTTCGGAGCGCTTGCAAGCCTTGCAGCAATTTCTTGCGCGTGTGAGAGCACCTCGCCCTTAGGCTTAATGTGATTGGCGTAGCCCCACGCGAGCGCTTGCTGTGCATCGATCATATCGCCCAGCAAAAACAACTCACTGGCGCGGCCAAAACCGATACGCCGTGTTATACGCACTGAGCCTCCACTGCCGGGTATGGCGCCAAGGTTTATTTCGGGTACGCCAAATTTTGAATTTTCGGCGACTACGATGATGTCGGCGCCGGCTGCGAGTTCCATGCCGCCGCCTAGCGCATAGCCTTCAATGGCCACGACTGTGGGTTTCGTGAAATTGGCGAATTTGGTGAATGTTTCGTTCTCAGGACCGAGCTTGGTAGACACGACGGTACCGTCCGCCAAAAGTCCAGGAAATTCCTTGATGTCGGAGCCAGTACCGAAAGCGCGGTCACCGTCGCCTGTGAGTACAATCGACCCTATCGCTGGGTCAGCCTCCAGGCTGGTCAGGGCCTCGTCCAACTCTCGTCTCATGTCCAGTGTCATCACGTTCATCGGCGGGTTAACCAGGAACACGGTTGCTACGCCGCCATCGATCTCCACGCGTACTTTTTGGTCACTCATTTTTTTCTTCCTCTAGTAGATATAAGTCGTATGTGAGCTACACGCTGATCGTTCTAGCTTCTTGTGAACACTGGGTGTCTTTTCTCTACAAATGCTTTGGTCCCTTCCGCCTTATCATTAGAATTAGCAACTACTCCAAAGACTGACGCTTCCTGGTGGATACCATCTTTATTTGACATGTCATTTCCAGCATTCATGACCTGCTTTGCACTTGCGACGGCAAGTGGACCATTTCTTCCTATAACCTTTAAACACTCAACTGCTGCTTCCAGGCAGCTTGCCTTATCATCTGTGACTTTATTCACCAATCCCCACTCATAGGCTTTATCAACATCGATAAAAGTGCCCGAATAGATCAGCTCTTTTGCCCGGTTTCGACCAATGTATTTTGGAAGTCTTTGGGTTCCACCAAAAGCAGGTAACACACCCCATTTAACCTCAGGCTGTCCAAAAACTGCTTGCTTCGACGCATAAATGAAATCGCAAGACATTGCCATTTCACATCCACCGCCGAGTGCAAAGCCTTGAACACAGGCAATCAGAGGCAGGGCCAAGTCTTCCATGGCCAAGGTGACGGCCTGTCCTGTTTCGGCAAAGACTTGTGTTTCTTCCGGCGTCATTTGAGACATAGCAGCTATATCTGCACCTGCCATAAAAGCCTTTTCTCCAACACTTGTTAGAATAGCGCCTTTGTATTTTGAAACATCGATACTTTTTATCGCATCCAACATTTCATCCAACACTGTTTTATTTAGTGCATTCAGCTTGTCAGGCCTGTTTACTTCTAAATAGAAAATATCATCTTTTTCAAATGTATTGATTGTTTTATAGCTAGTGCTCATATCTTTCTGTCTTTCTTTATTGTTTGTCTAATTGTTTGTTTTTCTGCTGGCTTAAGCCCGCCCCAGATTTCCTCCAGCCTCATCTGCCTGGAGGTATATTGCATTCATCCTCGTTGGACGATCAATCGCAACCCGAGTACGCCGTCACTTGTGTCAAACAGGACACTCATCCTGCGCTCTTACCGTCATCTCCGGCCAAACCGAATTCGCGAAGGATCTCTTCGGTGTGCTCACCGAGCAGTGGCGGCATTATTCTCACAGTAACAGGGGCGTCACTGATATGAACGGGGCAACTGACGACCGTCAGTTTGCCAAGAACCGGGTGATCCATTTCGAGTAGCATATTGTTAATCGCTGTTTGCGGGTCTTCCAGTGCTTCACTCAATTTCCGGACCGGGGAACAAAGTACATCCTGCCCTTCTAGACGTGCCAAACAGTCGTCCCTTGTGTATTTGGCAACTTCCTTGCGGAGTGTATCCTGTATAACCGCTTTGTTTTCGATCTGAGAAGCCATATCCGGATAGGGTATGGTGAGATCATCTATTTCGAAAGCAGCGCACATAGCCTTTAGCGGGTTGGGCATAAACGCTCCAATCACCACAATTGGCCCATCCTTGGCCTCGAAGTGACCAGCGAGTGGCATTGCCGCCCAGTTCAGAACCTTTTGATATTTGTTCCAGTAGGCCGCTTCCTGCGTTTGCATCGCAATCATCGAGTCATAAAGCGACACCTCCACTTTTCGACCAGCGCCGGTTTTGTCCCGCCCAATCAACGCGGCCATAATGCCCTGACAGAGATGCATTCCGCCGGTATAATCGCAGAGGGCGGTTGGATAAATCGATGATGGAATTGACGGGTCCGCGGTTACAGCCATTACACCCGACATGGCTTGGGCCACCATATCCTGCCCGGGTCTTTCGGCGTATGGGCCGACAGGTCCATAGCCTGTTGCGGCCGCATAAATAATGCGTGGATTAATCGCTTTGAGCTTCTCATAGCTAAAGCCCATTTTATCCATCACGCCGGGGCGAAAATTGTTTACGACCACATCCATCTCTTTGACGAGACCATAAATAATCTGCTTTCCAGCTTCGCTTTTCGTATCAACTTCCATCGAACGCTTGTTGCGATTCATGGCTACATACGTCGGATTGTTCGTCGCCTCTAGAGATGTCCCGCCAACGGTATGCCGACTCAGATCACCCACGCCCGGGCGCTCGACCTTGATCACATCGGCACCAAAATCAGCGAGTTGTAGAGTGCCAATGGGGCCCTGCTCGGCCTGTGTGAAATCCAGAACGCGAATTCCGTCTAACGGAAGGTTGGAAGTATCTGACATGTACGTCTCCTTAGATGATGGTTAGATGATGGCTCGCTCACCCTGTAATATCGGGTGAGCGAGCCGATTCGGCGGTAATCTTAGTCGACGGTTTCGTAGTAAAGTATCCATTCGGCGTACAGCGCTGGCTTTTCCTCATCTTCAATTTCAACGGTCACACCAACCTTGAACTTGCAGTTGTGCTCATCCTTCCAATGGACATCCTGAACCACGCCGTGCATGCGTACCCGCTTACCTGTGCGTACCGGGGACAGGAAACGAACCTTATCATACCCATAGTTCAGACCATGTGGCATATTCTCAGGTACTGGAAAGTTATCCATCAGATAAGGTGTCAACGACAGCGTCAACAAGCCGTGAGCAATGGTTCCACCCAGATCAGTTTTTTTCGCTTTTTCGACATCAACATGCATAAAGTAGTTATCCCCTGTGCACTCGGCAAACATGTTGATGCGTTCCTGCGTAACTTCATACCATCCGGTTGGTTCAACCTTGGTCCCAATGTAATTGACGAGCTCATCTTTAGGTACGATTTTGTTTGCCATGTTCTTCTCCTATTTTTTAAAAGTGAAATCATCACGACGCTATTTACGTCTCGCCTCGGTAAGCACCAAGACATGACGCTCTGAAACGACGTACAATTTCATTTTGAAGTTATCGTCCCGACTGTTCGGCGTCAACGAACAACCGCGAGGCGGCAGTCCACGCAACAGGAAAAAAGGTTCAACTCCTCCTTTACTGGGATTTTTCGGCGGAGTCGAGTTGGAAACCCCTGGCTGGAAAACGGCGCAAAAACCGAGGAAATGCCCGCGCCATTCCGCGGAAGGCTTGAAGCCGAGAAATCAATATGCAAAACTCGCAATCGACGTTCGGTGCGCTAATAGCGCTCCCAAATCGTTCAAGTGCAAGACGCTTCGGTCGGCACGTGCTACCGCGACGCCTGAATATTCAAGGTTGGACAGATGATCAGCTTGTGTGGATGCCAGCCCCATTCGGGCCGCGCTATGTCCAGCAGGTAGCACATGGCAAGGAATGCGAACACGATGCATACGTAAAGAATGCCCAAACGCCATGGATTCGATCAATCAGCATGCAAAAAGCGCAGGAATACCGACCAATTTTGTACGTGTTGTAGTGGTTTCCGCACAGCGAAGAACGAGGGAGTAAAACCCAGAACCCTTATCTAGCTACAGTGGTCGTTCGCGACTGCGTCGATGGTATCTCTGATTGTCAGTTGGTCTCGTGGCCTAGTATTCCGTGTAGTCGCTCGGCACTATCTAGGCATCTCTGGATAAGCCGTGGAATAATCGAATTAGACTGCCTATTCGTTAAAGTTAAGACCTCATTCGTGCCGATTCTTTAGAAAATCGAATCGTGCCGAAAAGGTACAGCCACCAAGCAGTTCAAGGACTTTCAATTTACCAAGGCCTCATTGCAAGAATTGCCGTCATGTGGAGGCTGTTCATTTTCATCTTGGTTTTTGGCATTCTGGGCGTGCCATTGGCCAAGCAAGGACTCGCACAAGACTCGGATGCCAAAACACGTTTGTCACCGACGGAGAACGCCGACGTTGAAGAACTGCGTTCGGAAGTCGAAGAGTTGCGCAGACTGGTAGCTGAACGCAACGTTTCTACGCAGGACTTGCTTGAGCCGCCCATCGATCCACAACGATTGGTTCAAGCAGGTGATTCTCGTGGAGCCATTCTTTTACCCGGAACGGATGTTTCACTTCGCATTGGTGGCTACGCGCGCGGGGAAATGATCTACGATACTGGATATGTTGGGTCCGGGACGTTACTGGTGCCAAGCACCATCGCCCTTGACGGGTCACCGCTAGCGCAAAGGCGAGGCCAGACAACGCTTACGGCGAATCATTCTCGATTGAATTTTGACGCCCAGTCCAGTACAGATTTTGGCAAACTACGTGGGTTTATCGAATTTGATTTCTATGCGCCTCAAGCAACAGTACCGCGACTCCGGCATGCGTTCGGAGAATGGAAATTTGACAACTTTGAACTATTAGCCGGACAGACTTGGTCAACCTTCATGGACCCCGCCACCTTGCCTCAGGCTCTTCCTGAAACGGCACAGCCTGGCTCGATTTTCGTTCGACAAGGGCTCTTTCGCGTTACTCGTCGCGTCAATGATTGTGTCAACATTGCGTGTGCTTTTGAAGACCCTAGCTCCAACGACGTCACGCTGCCGGATCCCATCAACGATCAGCCGCTGGAACGCTGGCCCGACTTCGTTTCGAGGATCCAGTTCGCCAGCAACGATATCGGCACGTTTCAAATCGCTTCGCTGGTCCGGGGCATCGGGTATGAAGATCAGTTCGGGGATGAACACTTGCGGACCGGCTGGGGCGTCGCGTTGACTTCTCGGGTACAGCTCGCCGGAAAAGACAATCTCCGGATGGGTGTCACTGGCGGACGAGGCATCGGACAATACATGTTGGGACTGGCCGCAACGCAGTCCGCGGCCGCGCCCGATGTGGACGGTTTCCGAACCCTGGGGGCAACGGGAGCCTATATATCGTTGCAGCATTTTTTTTCGGATGAATTCCGCACGAACATGTATTACGGCCTGACGCGTGTTGAGTCGACTTCGCTGATGGCTTCCACGGCAGCCCGCGATCTTCAAAACGCCGCGATCAACCTGATCTGGTCACCGCGCCCCGGTTTCGGAGTGGGAATCGAATACAACTACAATTGGCGGGAGGTTCGGGACCTGACGATCGGAGATAACAATCGAATCCAGTTCACCATCCAATTCGGACTGTAATGAAACTGCGGGGTTAAAGCTAAGACGAGTCATTAAGCGAACCATTTACGATCCAACCGAAGGGGTGCCGTGAATTGGATTGCATTGCCGAGGTTTAGCGTTGCGTTTGGGTCGAAAGATGAATGTGCAGCGAATCGGCTGCGGTAACTATTACGCCCGCTCAAGAGCATCTTGGACGCGGCAGTGGCTTCTCTAACCGTTCTGCCCTAACGTTTGAGAGTCGCCGAGACTCGGAGACTGTGTTGGGACTGTCAGTTGACTGGCGTTGGAGTAGGTCAGGCCGAAGAGTAAGGTTCCGATCAGGAGAACGCACGCCGCACCGGTGATCCGCAATCCGGAAGTGAAGCGAGCCCGCCGAGGATCGTCAGCCTGCATCCGGCGGAAGGCGACGCGCCTGCCGAGGATGGCGAGCACGCCGATGCCGGACATGGCGAGTGCCATTCCCGCGGAGATGGCAGCGACCATCAGGATGGCAGGAAAAAGGAGGTCGTTGGCCACGCCGAAGAGCAGCACCAGAAGCGCGCCGGTGCAGGGGACAACTCCCACCGCGAGGGCGAGCCACGTGCCCGCACCCTTCTTTTTTTTCTCAAGGGCGGAGCAGGCGAGGCAGTCGTGATGAGCATGGTCGTCGTGGTTGTTACCATGATTTTCGTGATGGTGATCGTGACCGGCGTGGGCGTGATCACCCGTCTCAGATTCCAGGCTTTTCTGCGATTGTCTCGAGGCTTGGATGGCACTGCGCAACATCACGGCTCCGATGGCCATGATCAGGGCGTAGCTGCCGAGGCGGATGGCGCGGTAGTCCGACGGAGCCTGGCCGGTGGCCTGCCTCAAGGCAAAATCCGCCACCAGCACGACGATGATCGAGGACAGGACATGAAAGACCGCGATCAACACTCCCATCTTGAAGCCTTTGCGCAAACTCCCTCCATCGCCAACAAAGTAGGAGATCACCACCGCCTTGCCATGGCCGGGACCAAGCGTGTGCACGAGGCCGTAGCCGAAGGCCACCAGGATCGCGAACCAGAATGCCTTCGAGCTTCCATCGTCGCGGAGGCCGCTCATGGCGCGCGTGAAAATCAGGGAAACCTTTGCCTGCGCAATTTGGAACCAGCTGTGCCCTGCGAAGGCACTCTCGGGAATTTCCACCTTGGCGAGGTCGTCCGAATCGGCCGCTGAGTAGTCGCTGATGACATCGGTCACCATGGTGTAGGCGACTTTCACCTGCATGCTGCCATCGACGAGGAACAGGTCGTAGCTCGCCGGTTTCACTTCGACCGTTCCTTCGATCCACACAGGAGAGAATTGCCCTCGCGGGTCCATCCCGCCAGGAACCGAAATGTGGATCATTTGATTCGGAGGCGGCGGAGGCGTGTGGATGCAGGCACCTACCCACGGAACGAGCAGGAACTCCGTGATCTTCTGCCCACCCGTCCCGAGTGGCAGGACATAACCGGCGAGTCGTACCTGCTTGCCGTTCAGGGTTCCGTTGACCGCTGCCATCGCGTGCGCTCGCTGGGCGACAATCTCTCCGCGCAAAGCGATCAATCCATCCATGTCGATATCGTCCTCCTCAAGCCGCTTTACAGCGCCAGTGAGCTTCTCCATTTGCTCTGGCGTAATGTCCACGCCTGCCGACTGTAGCTCCCGTATTCTGGAGGCTATCACGAGGTCGAGTTTCTGATCAGAGGTCAACTCGAGAAAGGGATCGCTATCGATCTCAACTTGCGGGACGAGATTTCTCCACGTGATTGGCTGCACCTTTTCAGTGGAGGCAGCCAAGTCGATGCCGTTAGTGAACGTTTGATGGAACGCATTAACAGCGCTATCATCTCGCAAATCTTCCCTTTGATCGACGGTGTTGGCGTCAAGAGTCCAGCCGCTGAACATATGCGACTCTCCATCGAGGATGAATATGGTGGCATCGCTTGGTTCGACACGCAGCAGGCCAGTCACCTGAACCGGCACATAGAGAGACTGGCCCTGCGGATCTTCTTTCAATTTTACCCGCACGAGTTCGTTCGGCGGAGGCGGCGGAAGATGGCTGCACATTCCCACTTGAGAGACCAGATAGCCGTAGTAGGTGCCATCTGCGGCCTGCGGCGCCGGGATCAGATAGCCCGCTAGCGTCACCTCGGCCTTGTCCAGAGCGGGGTTCGTGGCAATGAGCGCGACCCTCCGCTTCTTGGCGACCTCCCAGCGTTGGCTCAAAAGCTCATCGACGTCGTAACCGTTGATCTCAAGCATGTCCTTCGCCGCGGTGCGTCGGGTTTCGAACCGGGCACGCTGCTCTTCGGGAAGATCGTTTTGCGAGAGTTTCTCACCCACCTGAAGAATGAGCTTCAACTCATTCAGCAGTTGGAACCCCATGTCTCGGTAGGGATCGTCAAAGACAACGGCCAAAGGATCCGCAAGGTCTGAAAACTCGATCTCTTCAGGGGCAGCAGAAGCCCTGGTAGCGGCCAATATGGCCGCCACCGCAAAAACGAATCGTAAGAACCGCATATTACACATTCTGTGTTTAACACTGCGTTAGGCATGACAAAAGTCATTTGTCTTTTGCCGTTAAATAATAAAAATCGTAAAGAGTCCGGCCAACTTCCGCAATCGCCCGATCTCTGTCCGCCACGGGTGTCTTGCTGCTGTTCGTGAACACGGCGATCGCAAACCGCCGACCGTCGGGGAGCGTGACATAACCGACGTCGTTGGCAATTCCGCCTGCGGTTCCGGTCTTGTGCGCTACAGACGCTCCCTTCGGCAACAGCCCCTTGAGTCGGCCAGCGCCGGTGCGCGTGCGCGACATGACTCCCAGCAGGAACTTGCTGCTTTCCGGGCTCATCGCCTTGCCACCGTCGATGGCAAGCAGGAGTTTCAGCATAGCAAGGGGCGTTGTGTGATCGCGGGGATCCGCCTCGAAGTCCGGATTGGGATCAACCTGGGCCGCCACCAGTGCCGGGTTGTTTTTGATGGCCTCAGGGATAGCTTCCGGCGTGACCGCCGACAAGCCGTAGAAATCCATGAGAATCTCGCGGGTAGTCCGATCGACCCTGAAATCGGTGATCCCGAGCCTGCGCAGGTTCTTGGTCACCGCCGCTGCTCCGCCTGCCAGTTCCATGCAGACGTCCGTCGCCGTGTTGTCGCTTTCCGTGATCATCACCTCGATCAGGTTCGCCACCGAGAGCTTGATCCCGGGGTGCGGGAATGTCTCGGCAAGCGCAGTGACGCCGGTGACGTACATGTCGGGCTGGACTTCGACCAGTTGGTCGAGACTGAGTTCCCCCTTGTCCACGCGATCCAGCACGGTCGTGGCGATCGCCACCTTGTAGGTGCTGGCCATGGCGAAGGTCTCATCACCATTGACCGCGATGACCTCGTTGCCGCCGATTTCCTGAGCAGCCACGCCAATGCGGCCAACCATTCCCTGCGTAACCTTCTCAATTTTCTGAGAAATATCCTTAAAATGATATTCCTGGGCAATGGCCGAGGAAACGGTGAGAAGGCTGGTCGCCAAAAGCAGGCTGATTTTTTTTCGAATTTTCATGATGTCGTATGGTAGGTATCTGATTGTGGAATGTGACGTGATCACTCTTCGACCTTCTCTGGGAAGCCACCCGAGAAGTCAGATGGCAAAGGCATACCGGTCGAGAATTCGGCATTCCACGCCTCCGCCGAGATCGGCTCGAAGCGCGGTTTGGCTTCGGGTTCAAAGCGGATCGGCTGACCAGGAAAAACCGGAAGCAGCACGTCGTCACGCACAACCACCTGACCGTTGACGATCACGGCTTTCATGCCCGTTGAAGGGATAGCGCCCTGTTGATAGGTTGAATTGTCCCTGAAGAGTTCGGGATCAAACACCACGATATCGGCAACCATGCCTTTCTGAATGCGGCCGCGCTCTTGCATGAACTTCAGACCGGTATCGCCCAGATGCTTGGCAGCGTTGTAGCTGAGGATCGAGATCAGCTGCATCATCGGGATGTTGTTTTCCCGACCGAGCCTGATCGTAGCGCCTCGGGCACCAGCCGTGCGCGGATGCGTGCCACCCAACTTTTCCAGAGGGTAATCCCACGGGGCGTCGTAGGGCGTGGCGGCAGTTGCATCGCTGGCCATGGTCACGCCCTTCAGCGTCAGCCACTTCGCCTGGTTTTCTTCGGGCTGCTTGAAGATGACGATCATTGTGGTGGGTTCAGATGCGATCGTCTCCTTGTAGGTTTCCAAGGTGTAGTACTTACCCGTGACCGGATCCAGCATGGTATCTTCATAGCGTTTGCCAAATTCGTCGATCCAGCTCTCAGGCTCCAGGAACTCGGCATTGATCGGGGTGGAACCGGCAGCATAAGGGTAGATTTCACCCCAGATATTGTGGCCCTGTTCCTGAAGCTTGGTAATCATCTCGTGTGCAAGCTGCCAGCCGTCGTTGTTGTAGTGCAGCACGATCGCCGGGGCGCCAAGCGCCAGGGCGTTGGCGACGAGTTCCTGCGCGCCGTTATTCTCGGTCGTGGCGGTGCCGAGCGTATAGCGTGTATGTGCACCGGTCGGGCGGCCATAACGGGCCCCGACTTTCTGCACCTCGTACATCTCGCGCGAAGAGACGCCTTCTCTCATGTACCCCACGGTGCTGCCGACGCCGGGGGCGCCAGCCTGCAGGCCCTTGTCAATCTCCTCGAGAATCGCGTTGCCCTGTTCCAGGGTCGGGCGCGTCACGCTCCAGCCCGTTTTCTTCCGGGTTTCCAAAGCGGAAAGGGGGCCGTCTTTCATGTAATCGCCGTCTGACCCGTCGATCACCATCGCGCGGGCAGATTCGTGGCTGACCGCGCAGCCATAGTTGGCCCCGGTCACGCCGGCGCGTGCTTTGTACCAGCCGTCGATATAGGATCCCGCACAGCCCATCTCGAAATCAATGCTGGAGGTCAACCCATCGCGCAACCCGAGCGAATAGCCGACCGGCATTTGAAAGTGGAAGTGCGTGTCGATAAAGCCCGGTGCCACGATCTGGCCGGTGGCGTCCACGGTCTCGGCACCTTTGAGTGGTTCTTTGCTGATCGTGACGATGCGGCCGTCCTTGACACCGACATTGGCGATGTCGTCAAACAGTGTTTCAGGGTCGATGACCCGGCCGTTGTTGATAACGAGGTCGTAGTCCTGGGCAAAGGCCGAGCAGACGGTGAGAAGGCTTGTTGTTAACGCCGCAACAAGGGTGAACACAGTAAACTGCTTGCGCCCTTGTTCAAGAACTCTTCTTATTAGATTCATTTTGATTTTCCTTTTTAACGTGGTTGTTTCGTTGCTCACTCTTCAACAGGCCAAGCCCGGATTGCATTGCTCACTGGTTCGGATCAAAAATCCTTGGTTCGATGGTAATCTGATCCAACCGGCCCTTTTCCTGCACCGGAAAACGGATCGGTTTGCCTGGAAAGACCTTTTGCACTTCGGAATCTCTCACGACCACGACACCGTTCACCAGCACGTAGGGAATGCCGGTAGAGGGCAACGCGCCCATGCCTGGCTCGTACGTGCTGTTATCAGTGACCGTGTCCGGGTTGAAGACGACGATGTCGGCATCGGCACCCACCTGCACCCGGCCCTTGGTCCTGAACTGGCTGATGCCGCCCAGTTCATCAAAGTACTTAGCGTGCAGGTAGCTCATCTTGGAAATGGCTTCCATCAGGGGCATGTTCTTATCTACACGCACCATGCGCAGCACCTTGGCGCGGGTACCTGCACAACGCGGGTGAACTGACTTGCCTTCATAAGGTGAATCCCATGGGTAGTATTGGCCCTTTGCATCCTGGATCGCCATCCCGTCAGAAACAACAACAACTCCTGGCATAGCCATCCATTTAGCGATGTCCTCAGGGGAGTTGTTGAAAATCAAAATCGTTCTGCCCGGATCATTCTTGCGAACGTCCGCATACATCGCCTTATCCCAACGCGTGCCGTCAAGGTTGGCGACGTCCGAATAGGTTATATTCATCTGAGCCATGCTCGACTCTGTGAGAATATCTGTCGAAGCAACGGTACCGCCCGCTGCATAGGGGTAAACCTCACCCCATACTTTGGCGCCTCGCTTTTCTCTTGCGTCGTTGATGAGCGGGATCGTGTACTCCCAGTCCATGTTACTGTTCAGGTGTGAAGCCAGGAAAGGTGCATCCAAAACCATGGCATTGGCCAGCATTTCCTGAACACCCAATTGTCCCTGGGTCGGAGGCCTGACACCCGCAAAGCGGACATGCGCATTCGAAACACGACCGTATTTTGATGCCAACTCCTGGTATTTATACAATTCGTACTGGGTCACGCCCGTGGTCATATAGCCGACTGGAATGCCCACGCCCAAGGCGCCTTGGCGAAGGCCTTCATCGACGATACTCATGATCTTGGTCATCTGCTCTTTATTGGGCAAGGTGGCAGTCCAGCCTGGCTTGCGTCCTTCTTTCTCAGCCTTTGCGGCGGCGCGACCCACCATAGGGAACAGGCCGCCCATGTCATTAGCACCAGCCACTACTTCAGGTCCGTCCAGCACCAATCCACGGGCAAGCGTTGCGAGCACGACCATACCGTAGTTGGCCTGGGTTTTACCCTCGGCCTCTGCATACCATTTAGCGATATCGCCGGCGCCTGCTTCGAAATCCATCTGGGTGGTCAAGCCATCACGCAAATTCACCTTGCGACTGAACGGGTCTGTCGCGTGCTGGTGCCCCTCGATAAAGCCGGGGGCGACGACGTGACCCTTGGCGTCGATGGTCTCTTTGCCGGTGATGGCGTCCTCGGTGATCGCAACGATTTTGCCATCCTTGATCCCCACATTGCGCACGCCATCAAAGTTGGTCTCGGGGTCCATAACCCGGCCGTTGAGGATGGCGATGTCGTAGTCCTGGGCAAATGCCGACGAAACGGTGAGAAGGCTTGTCGCCAGGAGTAGGCGGATGCTGTTACGAATGTTCATGGTGCTGATTGTATGGTATTTTGGTTGTGGATTAGAAGTCGGGACTCAGGCGGCGGCCGAAAAAAGTGCTCCAGCGCTACGAGTTGTGCAAAGAGCTTTGCGTCAGTGCCCGAACGCTGCAAATCACTTTCAAGCAGGCCTACGGAAATTCCCCGATGCGATTCTCACAATTCGCCGGCTCCACACAGCACGTGAGCGCCTCGTGACAACCAGTGCCGCTGAGATGCGTGTAAAAAGAGCCGCCCTGGAAAGCGGTTTCTTCGATCGAAGCCGATTCGCGGGGGACTTCAGGAAGTTGTTTGGTCCTCTGCCCTCGCAGACTCCAAGAGCCTGACTCGACAGCAGAGTCTACCATCACGTTCTCTACACATAGCTCTTCGGCGTGAACGTCCACCAGTCCGATTGGTGTCGTTTACCGCTGACTTGAACCCCAAGACCTTCATGGCCTCAGTTGCCTCGGCATAAGGCACATTGCGTCTTGGTTAAGTTGTGTCCGTCAGTTCAATACCCAGACACCGTAGCTGCTCAAAGCCCAAGACAAATCGCTATCGGATGTAGTAAAAGTGACGTATCCGCAACTTTGACAACTTACCCAGGAGGGCGTGTCCTGAGCGTGCAACCCAGCGGCTCCGAATCTGCTCCGATTCGACACACTTCCGACGCACCGACGCAAGTTCGAGCGTTCCCAACTCACTGAAGTTGCATCAACCGACCGCTCGGACGGTTTTTCCCATGGCGCAGCGGTGTCAAATCTCGAAGTACACCTCTGCGAGTTGGCGTCGAGCGAAACTCCAGTCGGGTGGTCCATCGGCAGCTTGATAACCGACCAGATTTGCAGCGGTGGATCGACCTCAGCAATTCTGCCTATGCACCCAGGACACGCCCTCATGTGTGATGTTCCACTAAGAAACTTCTGAATTCTGGTCATAGACAACAGAGGATGACTCTTCGAGAGCTGATGTGCGATATCGCACACTGCAACCCTGAAAGCGCGCTTACAGACGCGAACATTTTGTGTTTGCGTTCTAAGATACCAAGGCACTGCATCCCTCTCAAGGCATGTCAAAATGAGATTCACAGAAGTGAAATCTACCGTCTTACGAGCAAAAGCTAAGGATATTTATCCTTGGTGTGTGTTGTATTGGGCTGGTGGCTACATCCTTGAAAGTCGGCGATTCTGACTCTCGCGGCGCGGAAAAGTAGGTACGCATAATCGGTGCAGTAATTGCTTGTTCATTGTGATGTGGTTGTCGAACAATCACCGCGCCCGCAACTGTGGGCATCTGACTAGTGACAATAGGAGTGTCTCCACAATTTTAGAGTGCAAGAAGAAGGGGACGAATAAATGAGTACCTGTACTGAGGTGCCCATGATGGGCCGAAATGCGACAACTGGTGGCCGAAACATCCAGGTTCGAGGTGCTCTGAAGTCCGACTATGCGGACATCTTTACTTCTGAGGTCCTCGACGCCTTAGAGGCTATGGCGAGCTTCAACGAGGACCAGAAATCACTGATGGCCAAGCGCAGCGAGCGGCGACTGCGTCGTTTCCGCGATCACGAAAAGATCCAATTTCTGAATGCAGAAAGCCTTATTCCGCGCACTCAGATCAAGGTGCAAGCCGCCCGCGACGGCAACTTCTTAGGATCGGAAATTCCCACAGACTTGCAGAGGCAATGGATTCAGGGAACGGGCCCGGCGACGAAACCGAACTCCCCTGTCGAATCCGGTATCCGCAATGTGGCGTATGCGCTGCTTTCAGGGGCCGACGGCTGGATGTTTGACGGCGAGGACGCCCTAGGTCAGGTCCGCACCATGGCTCTTGACAATCAGCGGAACTTAAAGCTTGCCATTCACCGAGACCCAGTCTTCATGAGGGTGGCTGCCGAGGTTGCCGAGGAGATGAACGCCTGGGCACTGGAATTCCACGGTAGGAAGATCGTCCGGGACTGGCAGTCCCAACTCGATTTCACGACTAAGATCTTTCGCGCGCGGGGCCTGCATTTAGACGACCGCCACCTTCGCACGGCCGATGGCCAGTCGTTTTCAGCTTCGATCGTCGACCTGTCGCTGTATGTCGTCAATAACTTTGAGCAGTTAAATCGAGAAGGTTCGTCGATTGTTCTCTATCTACCCAAGATTCAGACCGCCGAGGAGGCCGGATTTTGGAACGACATGCTCTCGGCGCTCGAAGACCACTTGGGACTTGGCCGCGGAGCTATTAAGGTCTACGTGCTTGTCGAGCAACTCGAAGCAACCTTCCAGTTGATGGAGATTCGCGCCGCGTTGGGTGAGCACTTTGTAGGGTACAACACGGGTCGCTGGGATTACATCAACAGCGTGTCCGACGCGTTGGCATGGAACCTTGATTTTATTAACCCGAACATCGATGCCATCACAATGACCTATGGCTACATGCGAAACTATGAAGACCGGGTTCGTCGTGCTGTGAACACACCGGACGCAGCAGGCCGCTGCGCGTTATGGCAGGGGGGCATGGAGCCGAACATTCCGGTCGGATCTCCTGAGGGTGTTACCAATGGCATGCAGAAAGCAGTAGCCGGGGGGGAGCGTGAGCAACAGGCAGGTGCCAGTGGCAAATGGGTGGCACACTGGAAGATGGTACACATCGTGCGGCCGGTGTGGGAGAAAGTGGGGCAGGACAATCAGCTTGGTCGAGAATTCCCACGGCTTACTTATACTCCAGCGGATGCCGACGGCCTCATGATGCTGGAGGACGCTCCGAGGACGATTCGCGGCGCTCGAGATCTGATTAGTGTCGGACTGCAATACGGAAATGCGTTCGGCCAGGGATTTCAAGCCGCAGCGTTGAAACCGGCAGACTTTTTCGGCAACGACGACATCCTCTATCTAATGGAGGACGCGGCCACCGGCGAAATCCGCCTTAGCATCCTGTGGGAGTGGATTCACAAGAAAGCACGACTTACCGATGATGATGTTGAAACAGGGGCGAAAGCCGGAGATGTCTTCACGAAGGGAACTTTCCGCAGATTGCTGGCGGAGGAGTACAAAAAATTGTCTCTGGCAGATGACAAAGATGTCCATTCGGACTCGAAGCTGACCACGTTGCCGATTGCTCGAGAAATTGTTGAGAAGTATGTGCTCGACGAGATCAAAGTGCCTTGGTACATCGATCTGCTGAATATCAATCTTAATAATGCAAGTCTTCCGAAAGCTCAACAAAGGATTGGCCTGTATCTGAGTACGCTCAAGCTGGATGGTACACGCATTACAGAGAACCTGGATACAGCGGACATGTGCGCGGACGAAGAGGCAACGGCGTTTGACCGGGAGGTTGAGCAAACCAAGCTTTGGATGGGGGGTCCTCGATTCAAGGGGATACGAAGGTTGTATAGTGCGCGTCAGGTGGTTGAACAACGCGGCTCAATTGCGCAGGACTATTCCATTGCGAAGATAGCCAGCGAGGGCATGCATTCTCGACTACGAGAGCTCTATCGCAATCAGCAAGCGATCACAACCTTTGGACCCTATTCGCCAGGTCAAGCGGTCGCCATGAAACGTGTTGGCATCGAAGGAATCTATCTCGGCGGGTGGGCCACTTCCGCGAAGGGGTCGGTTACCGAAGACCCAGGGGCTGACCTCGCCAGCTATCCACTCAGCCAAGTGCCCGACGAAGCAGCCCCGATTGTCCGGGCACTGTTGACCGCTGACAAGAACCAACAATTCGCCCGCTCGCGTATGACCGATGAAGAACGTGCCACGACTCCCAAAATTGACTATCGGCCTTTCATCATTGCCGACGCTGACACGGGCCACGGAGGAGACGCCCACGTGCGGAATCTCATCCGTCGGTTTGTCGAAGTTGGTGTGCCGGGATACCACATCGAAGATCAAAAGCCTGGATGTAAGAAGTGTGGCCACCAAGGAGGCAAGGTGTTAGTGCCGGTAGACGAGCAGATCAAGCGTCTCAATGCGGCTCGGTTTCAACTCGACGTGATGAAAGTGCCCGGCATCATCGTAGCGCGGACCGATGCCGAAGCCGCGACGTTGCTGGACGGAAACAGTGACGAGCGGGATCAGCCCTTCATCTTGGGAGTTACCAATGCAGCGGTGCCGGCTTGGCGGGTTGCCTATCTCTCGATCTTGAAAAGATTCAATGAGCTGGGGGTGGATGAAATCAATGGCCATTTCTTGTACGAGTTGACGGACTCCGCTTATGAATCTGCCTACGCGTGGCTAGACCGAGTGGGAGTCTTCTCAACCATGGAGTCGCTACTCAATGCTCATCGTCAGGATCGCGTGCTTCCAGCCGAAGCGTTGTTGAATGAGGTATCGAATCTGTTTGCCGAACGTTGGGAAGCGGAGGCCGGATTCAAGACCTTTGGCAAGGCCGTTGCCGACGCCATGAATTTCCATCTCGACGAGGGCCAAAAGTTCGACGTCTCGGTCGACGAATGGCTTGCATGGACTAGCGGTGCGTCGCACGAGGAAGCGTGCGAACGGGCACAGTCGATGGGTGTCAACGTGACCTGGGATTGCGAGCTGGCGCGGACGCCCGAAGGTTACTACCCCATCGAAGGCAGTATCGAATACGCCATTGCCAAGTCCCTGGCTGTGGCGCCCTACTGCGACATCATCTGGATGGAGACCAAGACGGCCAATCTGCCCTACGCCAAGCGTTTTGCCGACGCGATCCATGCCCGGTATCCAGAGAAAATGTTGGCCTATAACCTCTCGCCTTCTTTCAACTGGGATACCACCGGCATGACAGACAACGAGATGCGGGAATTCCCAGCCGAGTTGGGCAAGTTGGGGTATGTGTTTGACTTCATCACCTATGGGGGACATCAGGTCGACGGCATGGCGGCAGAGGAATTCGCCACCGCCTTGAAGCAGGATGGAATGCTCTCGTTGGCCCGCTTGCAGCGCAAATTAAGGCTGGTGGAGTCTCCTTACAAAACTCCCCAATCGCTGGTAGGAGGACCTCGCTTGGATGGCGCTCTCATGGCCTCATCCGGCCGCACGGCGACGACCAAAGCTATGGGTAAGGGGTCAACGCAAGTTCAGCACCTAGTCCAGACCGAAGTCCCCGTGCGCTTGTTGGAAGAGTGGCTACAACTGTGGGCAAAGGAGAATCGAATCCCCGGCCCCATGCGGGTGGAGCTACGGCCCCATTCCGCTGGCTCAGAGCTACTTTCGATAAGTGTCGTCAACCCCGGTGGCGCCAGGGTTGCAGGCATTGTCTTTGCAACCATTCAAGATCGACGCGGTGAGCGGATCCTCTCAATGCGAGACCAAGAGACCTACGACAGTCAACTTCGCAGGAAGCGTCTGATGACCTTGCTTCACCTCTTTCTGATCCACCGGTATAAGATTGCGTCGGTGCATTACGTCAGCCCGAACGAAGAAAACCAGAAACAGAGCCAGCGTTTGCAGGAGATCGGCATCTTCGACGAGGTCCGTAGTGAAGTCGGACAAATCATCGTCGCTTCCGTGAATCGTGATCTGGTAACCGCGCTGCTGCATCCGGATCACGTTGAATTGGAGAGATTAATCGCAAAACGTTAACTTCACTCGCTGACTCAACTAGGAAGTTCTGTGGAGAGTGTTTGCTTGAAGTCGAGGCAATCATGACAGCACGCATGCCCATGTCGACAAGTCGGCTTGCGAACGGCGTGTCACGCGCGATCTGCGACGGCTTTGCTGACTTTCACAGCAGGTTCCGCAGCATCACTCAGCAGGCCGCCCACCGGTTTGCGCAACGCGATTGGCGTGGTTTGCAAGAAGACACGCGTCGGCGACTTGAGGTTCGCGATCTCGTACTCGCGCAGCTCTTGACGCAGGTCCGTGCTCGACTCGGAGATCGCCTTCATTCGCGATTAATCTGGGTCGGCATTAAGGCTGTCTACTCAGGGCTGATCGAGCAACGAGACGATTGGGAAGTCGCGGAAACCTTTTTTAATTCGGTGACGCGACGTGTCTTCACCACCGTCGGAATCGATCCCGAGATCGAATTCTTGCACACTGACTACGCGGCACCGCCGACACAGTCGCGAAAACCCGTTTTTCGCACCTACCGGGCCGAGACGACGGCCGATCTGATTCGCAAAGTCCTGTCGGATCACCCCGAGTTGCATCTCTCTGCGCATGCCATCGACATGGACGCCGGTCGTGTGGCGACGCGACTAGCGTCTGAATTGAAATGCCATGGCGGCTTCACAAATGTTGTGACGGCGATGTTTGCGAACGCCGTCTTCTACAGAGGCGAGCACGCTTATCTGATGGGTCGCACTACAGTACACGATACAACCATTCCGTTGGTACTGTGTCTAATCCACGACGACAGAGGCCCGCGCGTCGATGCAGTACTTCTGACGGAAGAAGACGTCAGCTTGCTGTTCAGTTTCACGCGTTCCTATTTTCTCGTAGAGGTCGAGCGTCCTTATGACATGGTAGCGTTCATCAATTCTCTGATCCCGCACAAGAAAGTGGCTGAAATCTACATCTCGATGGGCTATAACAAGCACGGCAAGACGGAGCTCTATAGAAACGCACTCCGCCATCTGGCCGATACGCACGACAATTATCAATTGGCTGAGGGTCAGAAAGGCATGGTTATGATTGTATTCACCATGCCTTCTTACCCTGTGGTTATCAAAGTGATTCGTGACAATTTTGAATTTCCCAAGGATTGCAGCAGGGAAAGTGTCATCAATCGATATCACTTGATATTCAATCACGACCGTGCGGGCAGGCTCGTCGACGCACAGGAATACGAGTACCTCGTACTAGATCGAGCTCGGTTTTCCGATGGCCTGCTAGCTGAACTTTGCCATGATGCGAGCAAGACGGTTTCGATCGACGAAAACCGAGTGGTCATCAAGCACTGCTACGCCGAACGGAGGGTGACACCATTAAACGTCTATCTGCGACAGGCCGACGTTGAGGCCGCACGGGCCGCAGTTGTCGACTACGGCCAAGCCATCAAGGATTTGGCTCTGACAAATCTGTTTCCAGGCGACCTGTTGCCAAAAAACTTTGGCGTCACCCGAAACAAACGAGTCGTGTTCTATGACTATGACGAGGTCTGCTTGCTGACAGAGTGTAAATTTCGAAAGATCCCTCAAAGTCGCGACTACGACGATGAGTTCGCTGCCGAACCTTGGTTCGGAGTCGGCCCCCATGACATTTTCCCAGAGGAGTTCCTGCAATTTCTCGGACTAACGCCTGAATTGAAACAAGTTTTTTCAGTATATCACGGCGATCTGCTGCAAGCCGATTTCTGGAATGGCCTTAAACAGCGGCTCGCTACGGGTGAGCTGTTCCATGTGGCTCCCTATGCCGAAGATAAACGCCTGGCCTATGCCCTGCCCCCGGAGCGGAAAGCCCGAACCTCCGACACTGTTCCTGAATCCGAAAGGAGCATTACTCTCGGTTGATGGAATCTCCCAGGAAATGCCCGAGCTGACTTATTGTCTAAGGAAGTTCGCCCCATTTCAACTGCTCGTTTTGCATCTGAATAGGGTACAGTCTGCTGCTTAAGTTGGATCTTGCGAATCTCACCCTGACAGTTTTTCGAAAGTTGATTTACCAGATGGAATACCCTGAACTACCAACACAGATCGTTACTGATATTAAATATACACTCGCTCTGGTATTGGCAGGCGGGCGCGGTACACGGCTGAAGGACCTGACTCGGTGGCGGGTGAAACCGGCAGTGCCATTTGGAGGAGAGTATAGAATCGTAGACTTCGCCTTATCAAATTGCATCAACTCAGGAGTACGTAAAATCGGGGTCCTCACCCAGTACAAGTCCCAGTCGTTGATCCGCCACATCATCCACGGGTGGGGGGTGCTGCATGCCGAATTGGGCGAATTCATTGAAATTCTTCCCGCTCAACAACGTATTGCCGAGAAGTGGTACAGTGGTACAGCTGATGCTGTCTACCAGAACATCGACATTGTCCGGCGCTACAATCCGGATTATGTGCTCCTCCTTGCCGGAGATCACATCTACAAGATGGACTACAGCCCCCTCATCAGCTATCACCGCCTGAGGAAGTCAGACTTGACCATCAGTTGCATTGAGATTCCTGTGGAACTCGCCAGCGAGTTCGGCGTCATGCAGGTGGACGACGAACAGCGAGTGGTAGGATTTGAAGAGAAACCTAATTCGCCCAAGCCGATACCTGGGACAAGGGACCGGGCACTGGCTTCCATGGGCATTTATGTGTTTGATACAGCTTTCCTCTTCGAACAGTTGATCCTAGACGCTGACGATGCCAACTCATCTCACGACTTTGGTAAAGATATCATTCCATCCCTGATTCAAAGCCACCGAGTGTTTGCCTGTCCTTTTCAAAGTGTGGGGGGAGGCCAGTACTGGCGAGATGTAGGGACACTCGATGCGTATTGGCAGACCAACATGGAGTTGGTGGGTGAGGCCCCTGAACTCAAACTACATGACCGAAAGTGGCCAATTCGGACAAATTCCAGACAATATCCCCCGGCCAAGTTCATCTTCAACGAAGCCCACCGCCGGGGACTCGCAGTGGACTCGTTAGTCACCAACGGGTCGATCATCTCTGGCGGCTATGTTGAAAACTCACTGCTGTTTTATGACGTAAGGATCGAAGAACAGGCCGAAGTTCGTCAGTCTGTAATTCTACCGGAGGTTGTCATCGGTTCGAAGTGCAGGATCCGGAAGGCCATCATCGACAAAGGTTGCAAAGTACCTTCCGGGACCGTCATCGGGGAGGATCCGGCAGAGGACTGGGAGCGGTTCCACGTCAGCCCCGGCGGGGTGGTCTTAGCGACACCGGAGATGTTTGGTCAGATGATACACAAGGTGCGTTGAGGAGTTTAGTGGTGTAACAGAACACATAGCAGTGTAATCAAGGTAGCGACGATCTGTTTTTGGTCAGTGGTGTCGTTTCATGCCTTGTTTTTTTGCTTTTCTCAGCGTTGGATCCCGGACACTCTTTACGAGCAATCACGATCAGTACCGACCCGAGTCGCATGATCCTGAAAATTCCTTTGGAATCGCAAAACACACCTTTAATGAAACTCGGTCGCCTGGGTATCACCAGCAGTCTAAATCGCATCAGTCGTCTGGACCTTTGGGTCTGGCGTTTTAATACCTGTTGACGTGCTTCAGATGGCCTGACGAGGTCGCGAACGGCACCTCGCTTCGTGCGGTCGGAGTGCACGACCGACAGCAGCAAGACGATTTGCTTCGTGATGGCGGTTGCATCACCCGACCGCCGGAAGAGATTTTGCTACGGCGCTGAGGTGTCATTTCTCGAACAAGACCGCTGCAAGTTAGCCGACTGGCCAACTCGCTGAAACTGGTCCACCCGCTGACAATTCGAGGGAACTCAAACTGAACGAGGATGTGCACACCGCCGCATGCAAAGAGTTGTTAATCTGCGTCTCAGAAAATGGTCCGTTGGATAAACAGTGTCATATCATCAATGAGTTATTGCGATTCGCTCGACGATTCGTCGCCTTATGGCGAAGTTGCTTCCCAATACTGCGATCGAAAACAGAACCAAGGTTGATGGCTCCGGCACAGTAGTGCTTGTTGCCGTGAGTGGTGCGCCGTAGTTTGCCTGCCAGTCAGACAAGTTCCCTACACTGACGTTACGCTGCCAAACGAGAAAATCTCGCCCATCGACGTCTCCGTCGTGGTCGAAGTCTCCGGGGAAGCCCAACATACTTCAAGTTGACTTGTTCGAACTGACCGTGCTGCCCTGTGCGAAATCAACAAAGGGCGCGCTAGCTTGCTTGCCGGTTTAAAATACTCTCACTTCTCTGCAGCATTGCCGATCAACTGGCTTTCATAGCATTGTAAGACGAATCGAGCATCCTCAACTGTAACGGTACACAATTTGCACGTTTTGCTTTGTTACACACAACTCACTTTTTGGGTGCGGTAACATGAGCACAAACCCGCTTCGGGATATGGGACAAATTTGCATCCCTCAATTACTTCTGGTTCATGGAGGATGGGACCATGTTAGTACTTAGCAGAAAGATCGGTGAGTCGATCTACATCAACGGGAAGATCATCGTGAAGGTCGTGAGAATCAATGGCAACCGCGTGAAGATTGGGATTGAAGCTCCCAAGGACGTTCACATTATGCGAAGCGAGTTGGGCGAGTTGTCGGAACGTTCTTTTCGCCGGCACAAACCAACTGATGCAAGCATCGGTTCGAACTTTATGGCTTCGATGATCTAGTGGTATTTCGCGCTGCTTTAATGATGTTCGATTATTAATCGGGGGATCATTGACCGTTTGACGTGTTGATGAGTTTTGAGAGTCTCAAGCCTTAGAGCTGCCGATCCGACCCGGGGATCGGCGATACCGAGCTCGAATAGGCCGGTCGCCCTACCTAAATGTGCGTTTACGCACACTAGTCTGCGGACCAGTCGGAAGACCTTATGCAATAATTGCTTTCGTCGAAGTATCAGTGGATTCCTGCTGTAAATTGGCGCGATTTTTGCGACGTATCAGTGCCGAGGGAAGAGATCTGGGTTCAGACTTCGACTTTCACTGGGCTCGAATCCAATTCCTACGTATTCGATCGAGGATACCCTGATGAAGCAGCCTATTTTTCTTGGTATGGCTTTGGTAATCGCGACGTGCCTAGGCTGCGGCTCCCAGGGAGCGGTCCACTCCACTCCTCAGGAAACGCCGTCGGCACTCTCGGCGGAGACCGCGCCAGCTAAAGTGGTGATAACTACTCGCCGCAAGGAGGAAGATCTGCCTCGACCGGTCACTCTCACCCTAGAAGACTGGCCACAATATCGCGGTCGAAACCGAGATGGTATCTCCCAGGAAACTGACCTGCTCAGCAGTGGGTCGGCAGGGGGCCCCCTTGTACTCTGGGAAACGCCGGTCGGTCAGGGCTATGCTGCTCCGTCAGTGGTTGGGAGGTGCGTTTATTTTAACGACTATGACGAAGGGGATAGCTTGTGGATGGTGCGTTGTCTCGCACTCGACAGTGGCGTGGAGCAATGGCGGTACGAGGTTGAGAAACGCATCAGACCCAATCATGCGATCACGCGATCGGCTCCAGCAACAGATGGTGGCTATGTGATCGCAATCGATCCCAAGTGTGAAATCCACTGCCTCGACGCCCGAGATGGAACGCTGATTTGGAAGAAGGCTTTGCCGGTTGAGTACGATAGCCCGATTCCCGCCTGGTACAACGGCCAATGTCCACTACTAGAGGGTGACCGCGTATTGATCGCCACGGGGGGACGGGCGCTGATAGTGGCGTTAGACATAGCGACCGGGGACCCGATCTGGGAGACTGAGAATACCGAGCAGTTCTTGTTATCGCATTCGTCGATAATGCCTGTTGAAATTGATGGTGTGAAGCAATACACATACACAACTCTCAAGGGCTTGGTTGGGGTCGATGCTGCGACGGGAAAACTGCTATGGCATTTTCCTTGGAAGTTCAACACGGCAGTCTCGTCGACGCCGTTGCCCCTAGGTGATGGGCGATTTTTTCTCACGGGTGGTTATCACGCGCAAACGGTGGTCTGCGAGGTGAAGCGTAGCGGCGACGATTGGGTTACTAGTGAAGTAGTAAGTCTCCCGCCACCAACCGCAGGATGGAACTCGGAAGTACAGACTCCTATTCTCTCCGGTGGCCATGTCTATGGCATCGGCAAGAAGCAACGCGGGCTGTGGACCTGTCTCGACCTGGAAGGGAATGAGGTGTGGACCAGCGAAGGAGAAGCGTCCTTTGGTATGGGAGGCTACGTCTTGGCAGACGGGAAATTCTTCGTCCTGGAGGGAAAGACGGGTGTGCTGCGTGTTCTCGATGCGAGGGCGGATCATTACGAAGAATTGGCCAACATAAAATTGCTCGAAGGGCCGGATGTTTGGGCGCCGCCAATCATCTCGCATGGCAAATTGCTGATACGTGACTTGGGCAAGCTGATCTGCCTGGACATCGCCAAAGCGGATGCTCGTGTGGCAGCACTTTCCCGACGGCATAGCGTTCAACCCAAGATTTCCCCAAGAGAATAGCAACGACACATGCAATTCACCCATTCCCACACACTGAGCGGCAAAGGCGATCGGGCGGAAGAGTTTCATGTGCGACTGGCCGGAATCGCAACGGATGCGGAACATCGCTTGTATGCTTTGGGCGATCGCGAGATCAAGCGATTTACTCCCGATGGAGAGCTGGAGGCGCAGCTTCCTACCAGCGATGCGGGGTGGTCAATCGCGGTGGGTGAAGACTCATTGTGGGTTGGCCTGCAGGGAGGAATCGAGCAATTAGATTTCGATGGAAAACCCCTCCAGCGGATCGAAGATGCGGACCGTCTCGGGCTTGTCACCGGATTGGCCGTCGTGGGAGAGACGCTTCTGGCCGCCGATGCGACGAACCGCACGATTCATTTGTATCGCAGTGGCAAATGGGTGCAAGAGGTAGGCAACAAGGTAAACACTCGCGGCTTCATGATCCCCAATGGGGTTCTCGACTTGGCTCTGGACGCCGACCATGCATCGGTCGTGGTCGCGCACCCGCAAAAGCATCGTGTCGAACGATACAATTTGAAAGGTGTTTTGACCGATAGGTTTGGCCACTTTGGAATGAACGACCCTGCAGATTTTGGGGGCTGCTGCAATCCAACTAATATCACGGCCACGGCAGAGGGCATGATTGCCGTTAGCGAAAAAGCGCCCCCCCGTGTGAAGGTTTTTACATCCGAAGGTGAGTTCCTAACTCAATCCCCTGATGGGGTATTCGATTCTAATACGAAAAACATTGATCTGGCGGCTGACGGACACGGACGACTGTATGCGACTGATCCGCTGCGTTGCGCTATCGAGGTATTTCTCTTGCAAGCCACAGGCCATTGAAGGAGGTGCGCGGTGAATGATCCCGACAGGCGGCAGTTTCTGCAGCGTACGGGACGAACAACCTGCGCGGTCGCGTTGGGGGGGACAGGGATCGTTTTGGGTCGCCGGGCCTGTTCGGAGGATGCCTGGGCGATTGTGCCGAACAAATGCGTGAATATTCGGTTGGGTGTCACGGGCTCTGAACAGGTCTGCGATGTGTGCGCGACCGACTGTGTTTTGCCCCTTTCGGCGGTGCGGGCCGTGAACGACCATGCCGAGTGTGGTCGCTGTTGCATCTGCCCAGCTTACTACGATGTCCGTGGCCCAATGGGTCCCGACGGATTGCCGGCAAAGAAACTGTGCCCACGAGACGCGATCGTGCGGACCCCGATTGGTGAGGTGGATCCTTATGATCCGCTGAATAATTTCTACGAGTACACGATCGACGAATCCAAATGCAACGGTTGTGGCCGGTGTGTAATGGAATGCAAGGACCCGGCAGGTTTGGGTTCCATCCGGCTGGAAGTGCGATACGATCTCTGCGTTTGCTGCAACCAGTGCTCAATCGCGCAGCATTGTCCTGAGGAGGCCTACTGCCGTATTGGTCCGCAGCCAGCACCGGCAAGAACCCTCGAAGGGGGCCATGTGTGATTCTCATGCGCACTCAATCCGACCCAATCTTGGTGTCGATGCGAAGCGGCTTGTCCGCTTGGGCACAGGGGTGCGGACTGCTGACTCTGTTGTTCCTGATGCTGGCCACCGTCATGTTGCCGGTGAGAGGGCAAGAGGAATACTCGCGGCCAGTGACTGCGGCCCCACAACCCGAAGACATTGGCGATTCCTATCAACTTCCCGCCGTGCAGCATGTCGCTCCAAGGTCGACCTGGTGGTATGCGGTCGATGTGGTGCTGTTGTTCGCGGCGCTGGTGGCGGCAGCGCTGGTCGCGCATCGTTGGCGACGTAGATGGATGGTCGTGACGATCACCGTGGCTTCGCTGGCATACTTTGGTTTTTTTCGGCAGGGATGTGTCTGCCCAATCGGTGCTATCCAGAATGTGGCTGCTGCGATTGCCGATCCCACGTTGGCGGTTCCGTTTGTGGTGGTGCTGTTTTTTCTGCTCCCGCTGATTGCAGCGTTACTAGTAGGGCGCGTGTTCTGCAGCGGAGTCTGTCCGCTGGGGGCGATTCAAGACTTGGCGGTGTTGTGGCCGGTGCAACTGCCGCGCGCAGTCGATCGCTGGGGTGGAATGCTGAAATACTTGTATCTTGCCGCGGCACTATGGTTTGCGGTGCAACCGGCTGGCGAGCGGGATTTCATCATCTGTCGGTTCGATCCATTCGTAGGTTTTTTTCGCCTGAGTGGGAGTGCCTGGATGTTGCTTTTGGGTGGCGGCTTGTTGGTATTGGGAATGTTTGTAGGCCGACCTTATTGCCGATTTCTTTGCCCCTACGGGGGACTTTTGGCGATCGTGTCGCGATATGCCTTGAAGTCGGTCTGCATCACGCCCGATGAGGAACTCGACTGCGGACTGTGCGCGGAAAGTTGCCCGTTTGGTGCGATTCGCAATCTCAGGGCAGACCGCGCGGACTGCATGGCTTGTGCGCGTTGCTTCGCCCATTGTCCTCGGCAACAGGTTAAGTGGGGCGAAATCGAGCTGGTGGAAATCGAAAACACCAAGCCCATTCAACTAAGAACCCCACTAGCTCCCGTGGAGGCCAAAACATGAAATCGCACCGGAAACAAATGGCCTGGGCGATCACGATGGGGGTGGCGCTCGTGGTACTCACCGCGGCAGTCTCCTTCCTGACTGTCAATTGGATTGTGCAAGTCGGCAGTGCCGACGAACTGGCCGAGCGACTCCGCTTGACCGAGGATGCTGCCCGCACAAATCCCGCAGCGAGGGATGCATTCGATGCGGAGGTCGAACGACAAACGGCGTCTTCGCTTACGCGAACTCACCACCAACGACTAGCGGGGATCACCGTGTTGGTTGCCGCGGGGTTGTTTATCGCATTGATCAAGGCGAAACAGGGTGGCAAGCCGATGGCACCTCGGTCGCTCGCTGCAGTGGTACAGATTCCTGCGACCGTTTCTGCAAATGAGGAACGCAACGGTCACCCCGCTGCTGTCACCCCGCTGCTCCTTCGGGAGGAGTTGCCACTGGTGGATCTCACGCTGATTGAACGTTTGGTACGGCAAGTTGGTTGCGAGGATCGTCACTTGATTCCGCTTTTGCACGCGATCAACCAGCACTACCGGTACTTACCTCCGCAGGCGCTGACGCTCTTGGCAGAAGTGACGAAAATCTCTCATGAAAACATCGCGGGGGTGGCGTCGTTTTACACGAAGTTTCGCACCAAGCCGCGAGGGGAACACCTCGTGCGAGTTTGCCGTGGCACGGCCTGCCATGTGGCTGGGGCGGATCGGCTCGAAGCCCAATTACGGCGGTCGTTGGGGATTCCTCCGAGGGAGGATACCGATGCCGCACAGATGGCGACGATCGAACAGGTGGGATGCCTGGGCTGCTGCACTTTAGCTCCGGTACTGGAGGTGGATGACGAAGTGGCCGGCCACGTTTCAGTGGAATCGCTTTCGTCGCTCGTAGATTGGAACCGCCAGACGTGCGACCACACGGGTAGGGCGCAACAACCGATTGTCGCGGTCAACGGACGCAGCGGCCTAGCAGCCCCACCGGTGGAGATTCGCATCGGCATCGGTTCGTGCTGTGTGGCGGGGGGAAGTCGCGATGTAATGGATTCCCTGGAACGCGAGATAGTGGCACGTCATCTCAATGCGGTGATCAAGCCGGTTGGTTGTGTCGGCATCTGTCATTTGACTCCGTTGGTGGAAGCGGTAGCCCCAGGAATGGATCCGATTGTAGCTACCCGTGCTACACCGGCTGATGTGCGCAAGATATTGCGAAGCTTCTCCGACGCAGCAGCTTGGCCGCAACGCTGGCGGAATCGCTTGGCCGATCTCTGGCAGAGCGAGAAAGCGCCCGAGCAAGAAGCTGCCAGTGTTTGCCAGATCTGTCCCGTAAGCGACGTGCAGGTGCGACGATTTGTTGATCCTCAGATTCGGATCGTGACCGAGCACAGCGGACTGTTGAACCCGGCGAGTCTGGAAGAGTATCACGCCAGGGATGGCTTTCGTGCCCTCGAGCTGTGCTTGCGCGAGCGGAGTCCAGCTGCGATAATTGACGTGATCGAGCAAAGCTGCCTCCGTGGCCGTGGTGGGGCCGGGTATCCCACGGCGGTAAAGTGGCGGAAAATGAGTGATGCCAAGGGTGAAAAGTTTCTGATCGCCAATGGCGATGAAGGGGATCCCGGCGCATTCATGGACCGCATGGTCATGGAATCGTTTCCGTTTCGGGTGTTGGAAGGAATGGCCATTGCAGCTTATGCGGTGGGGGCCCGACAGGCGATAATCTATGTTCGACACGAGTACCCGTTGGCTGTCGAGCGACTACGGCATGCAATCGAGAGGATGACCACGACCGGTTGGTTGGGAGACTCGATTCTGGGAACTAACTTTTCGCTCTCGGTCGAGGTGGTCGAAGGGGCCGGTGCATTCGTTTGTGGCGAAGAAACCGCCATGCTACAGTCCATCATGGGCCGTCGCGGGATTCCCCAATTGCGACCACCATATCCTGTCGAGCGAGGACTCTTCGGCAGGCCCACGCTGGTCAACAATGTCGAGACCTTTGCGAACGTCCCCTGGATACTCCGCAATGGACCGCAGCGATTCGCTGCGTTGGGGACTGCGACCAGTAAGGGGACTAAAGTCTTCTCTCTAGCCGGGAAGATTCGGTATGGGGGGTTGATTGAGATCCCAATGGGGCTCTCCATCCGGGAGATCGTCGACAACATTGGCGGAGGAGTAGCAGAAGGCAAGCAATTCAAAGCCGTGCAGATAGGCGGGCCTTCGGGAGGCTGCATCCCTGCCTCGCTGGCGGACACGCCGATTGACTACGAGAGCCTTCGTGAGGTCGGAGCGATCATGGGTTCTGGGGGGCTTGTCGTACTGGACAACGAGGACTGTATGGTCGATGTCGCCCGATACTTCCTTGAATTCACGCAGCATGAGTCTTGTGGTCACTGTACTTTTTGTCGCGTTGGAACGCGCAAGCTGCTTGATATTCTGGAACGGCTATGCGCTGGGAAAGGCAAGCCGCGAGACTTGGATGAAATCGAAGCACTCGCACAAGCGGTCTCGCAGGGGAGCATGTGCGGTCTGGGAAAGACGGCGCCCAATCCGGTCTTTTCAACCTTGAAATATTTTCGCGATGAATACGCCGCACACCTTGAGGGGCGTTGTCCGGCGGGACGCTGCAAGGCGATCATTCGTTACGAAGTAACTCGCGAGTGTGTGGGCTGCACGCTGTGCGCGCAACACTGCCCGGTGGGGGCAATCCCCGCGACCCCTTATCGCCAACATGTGATCGATTCGAATCTCTGCACCCGTTGCGATGCCTGCCGCTTTGTGTGTCCAGAGGAGGCAATTAGGGTAATCTGATGGTCGTTATCTGGATCGACAATTTGAAAATCGAAGTCGCCGAGGGTGTCTCGATCCTCAGCGCAGCCCGCAAGTTGGGAATTGACCTCCCCGCACTGTGCTACCAAGAGGGGCAACCCGCGAATAACGCTTGCATGTGTTGCCTAGTACGAGTGGACGACAAGGAGGGGTTGGTGCCGGCTTGTTCGACGCCGGTTCGCGCGGGGATGCGAGTTGAGTCGGAAACGCAAGCAATTCGTGAGTTGCGACGCACCGGGATAGAACTCCTGCTCGCCGACCATGCCGGCGATTGCCATGCCCCATGCGAGAATACATGCCCCGCGGGGATGGATGTGCCCGACATGCTGCGGCAGGCTGCCACGGGAGACTACCGGGCCGCGATTGAAACTGTCAAACGCGATATTGCACTTCCGGCGATTCTTGGCCGAGTGTGTCCTGAAGTGTGTGAAGGCGCCTGCCGGCGCGGACAGCATGATAGCCCGGCCGCCATCTGCAAGATCAAGCGCTATGTCGCAGACAAGGATCTTGCCTCGCCCTCACCATATCAGCCCCCGACGGCTCCACCCACGGGTAAGCGAGTAGCCATCGTCGGTGGAGGTCCCACGGGATTGACGGCCACCTACCATCTCAGCCAGCAGGGGCATCAGTGCACCTTGATTGAACAGCGAGCAGAGCTTGGTGGGCGGCTTGGCGAGGAGTTTTCGCGAGACAAGTTGCCGAGAAAGATCCTCGAGCACGAAGCAGAGGCGGCACTGGCGTTGGGTACTACGCGGCGACTCGGCCAATGCCTGGGAGAACAAATTGCGGTGGAAGAACTGGTATGTGAGTTCGATGCCGTGTTACTGGCTACGGGGCGCTTCCTCGTGAACAGGTTAGACACGGCTGGGATTCAAACGACGACCAGTGGGATCCGGGTTGACTCCCACTCACGGATGACCAGTCGGGAGGGGATGTTTGCCGCCGGAAATGCTGTGAGGCCTTACAATCTCGTGGTTCAATCTGTGGCCGAAGGAAAGCTGGCGGCACAGTGTATCGATGCATGGCTCCGGGGAATCAGTATTCCTGACCGTCGTCACAAGTTCGAGACTCGGCTGGC
Source organism: Bythopirellula polymerisocia (assembly GCF_007860015.1). Lineage (GTDB taxonomy): Bacteria > Planctomycetota > Planctomycetia > Pirellulales > Lacipirellulaceae > Bythopirellula > Bythopirellula polymerisocia. The sequence continues at coordinate 445,000 of NZ_SJPS01000002.1, read as the reverse complement.
ACGGCTTTCCGCGGGCGAACTCTGCGACTTTTGCGAGGGGGCTCCGACCACGGCCCGGTTGGATGATCGACTGCGGGTGGAGGATTTGTCCGAGGACGACGTGCGGCAGGAAGCGGAACGCTGTTTGAGCTGCGATTGCCCGGCCCTTGATACCTGTCGGCTGCATCATTATGCGGCGATGTATCATTGCGATGCCCAACGATTCCGCGGAAACGAACGCCGCTTTGAAGGACGTATCGTTGGGCAGCGAGTAGTTCTGGAACTAGGCAAGTGCATTTTGTGTGGTATTTGCGTGCAACTCGCCCGCGAAACATCGGACGCCGTCGGATTGACATTCTTAGGACGCAGTCTAGAAACCCGTATCGGCCCCCCACCTGGAGTAACACTTGATCAGGCCCTTGGCTCCGCAGCCCTCCGTTGTGCCGACGCCTGCCCCACTGGAGCAATCACGTTTAATCGATAGAGTGTCAGCAAAGCAAAGATGAAATTCGCATCAATTCTTAATGCGACGACAGACTTTGGAGTGTCCAAACTTTCGTTTGATGGCTCAGTCACTCGGGTGTTATCCAAGATCTGTGTCAAATGCTCCGAACAGACGTTTTTCGGTACAATAATCCATGTACCGTAAAAGGTGTGTCTAAAACGGTGGTTTATCGGCTTCTGTCTCGCACCAATGAGTTGATGCAACCCCCAATGGTCAGCACACCGATGATGGCGATGACAAAGTTTACCCCCACAAACGCCGATTTCGACAGGGCGATCGCAAAGATCGTCAGATACCATAAGCCAACGCCGATCCCCAGCCAAAGCATCCAGCGCGGGGACTCTGGACCCCAAATCCCCATCAACCAGCCAATTGGATAGGGCATCATCAGAACAGCCCACCAGGGCGAAACTCCAGATGAACCTCCAATGCCTCCAACCATGCTTAGCCCCCACAGCGCACCCACGCCAATCGCAATCAGAACGAAAACCCACACCCTGTATGCGATCAACCAGCGCTCGTTTTGACCAAGGAAGGTGCCTATTGCGAACAAGCCGCTGCCGGGGAGGATGAGGAGCGACCCCTCCATCGGGTCGATTGCTCCGACCAGCATGGCAATACCACCGACAACGACTAAAATGCGTGACCAAAGGCGTCGTGCGTTCATCTAAAGCCGCCTAACCTTTATGTGCCAAGAATGCGGCGGCAGAGCATGCCCACCATCGCCAGTAGCATGAGGCCAGAGGTTGCCGGCTCAGGCACAGCAGAGAATTCCATGCGGAACGCCATGTCGGAGTTGGAAGACGTACCACTGAGGCCTAGCGGGCCGGCGCCCACTCGCATTTTTCCGTAGGGATAGGGGTCTCCGACGCCGCCATCCTGCGGACCATAGTCGATGCCGACGAAGGCCGCCCCGTAGTTTTCGTTCTCCCCGACGCTTGAGATGAACCAGCCATACTTGACGCCCGTTTCCAGACGGAGTGCGCCGATTGGCACGATGAAGGTCTGCCAGCCTGCAAGGCCGTTGGTCATTAACAGGTCACTGCGGAACAACTCCTGAGCAGGGTCTGGAAAGTCGTAATAGGTGTCCCAAGAATGGACATAGAGGCGGAACTTGATCTGTGCGTGGGACGCAGAGCGATCTGCGTAGTCATCGACAAAAAAACGGATCGAATCGAGCACCGCGTCCTCACCAGGTTGCAGGGTGAAGGTCTCCCCGACGTTTTGGTATTGCGAGCCGCTGGTGCCACCCCACACCGGAGAACTCCATGTGCCCTCCAGGTTGGTCTCGATGGTCGTCGCGGCCACGTTCGAAACGGTAACAAGGGCGCCCAGAGTGACACCCATCAGAAACATGCGCAAAGCATTCCCTGCGACACCTCTATTCGCCCGCTCGTCGGCGGGCGTTGCAGTGATAAGCCATCGCATCACGCACCTCCCTTGATCGAGACTTCCGTCCCCACAGGATTACTGGCAAAACGGCCTGATTACCCGACACCTTTTCTGCCTGTTTTGACGGTGATTTGATAAATGCCCTTCTTCTATTGTGTGCTGTCCTATCCCACTTAACGTGCGTTTCCGCACGCGCAGCCGCCACTGCAGGGCCCTTTGCTAGGGTAATTCGGCCCCTCTTGTGTCTAAGTCAACAGGGTGCAAGTTCTGTTCCAAAACCTTGCTTTCCGGCTGCTCGGGACCCTGGCAGTGCTCGCTTGAACTAGCGGAGGTGAATCTGACCTCGCTCACTTCGGCGACTGGAGAATTCACTGAGGATGCATCATTCTCAGCGGCTAAGGCTTCGGGCTAACTGCTCGAGGTGTCTACGCCGAAAGTAGACCTCAGCAAGTTCGGGCAGGGCTTAACTTGCTGAAACTGGTCCAACCGCTCGGAGGATCGAAGAACTCGAATGCGCAGCGGTCTAGTGAATCGCTACATCCATTCTGCACTTCCAAGATGCCCAGATCATGTGCTCCGCACAGGGCGTGAGGCCCTACTTTCCGGCACCGCGGTATCGTTCCTCCAAGGCCTTGAGTGCCTTCTCGACGCCAAAACACGAAGGCGGTGCGCTCGGCGGGTATTCCTCGAACGATTCTAGGAACTGGCCTACGACCGTAGTTGCTGGAAGAAAGGTTTACATGTTCTCACCCCACCAGCGTCCATAGAGCACCGATTCCGACTGATTACGTTCCCCAGGATCCATCCGAAGATTAGTTACCGGTGCTGCGTTTGTGCTTCGTTCTGGGCCATTGAACAGATTGCCGACGACAGCCTTGAAGCTAATCTTCCAATCGTCGTAGCGGACGGCGTACAGATCGCCGCTATCAGAAAAAGTAGATGAACTCGTGGCGCGGCGAGGCGTCGGTCTTCCTTTGAAGTAGGGAAGAAAGCTGTAGCCATCAAGGTGGTTCATGAATGTCTTGTCGCACACCTCCATTCCCTTCAGCAGCTTTTGGGATTACGGGTGGGCATATTTGCATCCACCATTGTTGTCAGGCGAAAAAAGACAATTCCGGAGGCTCCGAAAATGACGCATGCTATGCGATAGTGGCTGAAACCCATAATTAGTAGGCAACACCGAGCCGATGAGTGGAATCAGACTAGTCAGTCCACCACGGATACGTAACAGAAGCCCAGGAGCTACCTATCCGCAGTTCATCGAGTCGCTGCTCCCGATTGCAGTTGAAATAGATGCTCGCCAACTCGTACGAATCATCACTATCGGATGTGGGAGTCGTAACCGTCCAGCTGCTGGTCTCCCGCTCGCTGATTGGCTCGTTGGGCTGGAACACTCTGATCATGAGCTGATCAGGATTGTCAGCCGCTGCGACGATCTTCATTACCACCAAGTATGTTGAGCCACTCTCCATGGGCAATGGGCTTTCCCCCAGCACACCACACAGCTCGCCGCGAATGTTCCCTCGAGCGACGTCGATGCCGACGGCAATCCGGTGCTCTAATATCCCCTGATCAGGATTTTGGAATATGAGCTTCACGGTATTCTCGGGACTGCTCCATAGCCCGTCAGGGCGAAACAGGAAGCTGACATAGCAAACGTCATTCTCAGCCAAGCTAACTTTCTGTTTAAGCGGTCGGTGAACAAGCCACTCACCGACGTAGCCAAGTGAGCCGCCCTGCGAAGGTGCGTCGAGGCCTCCGAACACGAGACTCTCATCAGTGCGAAGGGCAACGTCACCTTCGTTGTGACCGGGGAGCTTCTCTCCGTTTGGCCACCACATGGAAGTCCAGCCCACCCCCCCTTCGGCCACCACGTCGATCACAGCGCGTTCATCCTCGTACTTGAAGGACTCAATCGCTCGCAGCTCTTTTATTGGATCTTCATGTTGGTTGGCAAGTTCGCGAACGAATTGCGTGGGATCGGCTTGAATGTCAACGGCCGAAACATGACTATCCTTAGAGTAACGCTTCGCCTGACCACCCACCAAAATATCCACAGAGGAGGCATTCTCGCTTGGCTGCTTGGTTCTCTCGACGATGCCCGAAAAAACGTGTACTTCGTCGGAATTACCGTTTACCGACAAAGCATACTCAGTACCATGGTCGATGAATCGAGAACGCGGTGTTGTCAGTCGAAAAGGCAACCCGCCGGTTTCATCTCGAAAGAAGACCTTTCCCGAGGTCAGTTCAGCTTCGGACGCATTACGGACCTCCAACCTTGCAGGTCCCTCGACGATCAGAGAGGGGCCGCTATCGAACCGTAACTCCACGGCACCTCGACTAACAGCAAAACCTCCAGTAGGCACCCGGCTGCCAATGGGATGAGACGCAACAGCGTCCCAATCCTCCTGAGAAACAACGGTTGCCACAAATTCCGAATGGAAAGGAGGCTCGTGCGAGTTCTCAGTATCGCCGTCCCATTGAAGTCCCACGGAAAACGCACCGATCAGAAGACAGGCCGCCAAAGCGGCGAAGTAAAACCCTCGGTTGCCCAATAAGATTTTTGGTATCGTCCCACTGGTGCGTTCATCGCCTTGGAGTTGTCCATCGGCAGAGACCGCAAAAGCAGCGACATCATGCAGGTCGTTTACGAGCGCCATCGAAACAACAAATTGGTCCAGCAGTTCAGAGTCTTCTTGGAGGAGCGATTCCAGGCGATCCTCTTGAGATTTCGATAGTCCATTGCCGTCCAGCATCAAGGCCAGCAATTCATCTAGCTCGACAAAACGCGACTCTGGACTCATAATAACAACTCCCGTCAATACGCTACGATTCGGTGGAAAGACGTAACGAAACGCAATCTCTCAGTACCCGGCGAAGCCGTTGCAGTGATTTGTACGCCGCCTGAGTTGTTCGCCCAGCGACCTGCGCGGCACGGGCGACGCTACCTCCAGGCTGGTAACGCGCCATGAGAAATTCATGGTCGCGCTCGTCCAGTCGCTTTAAACATGCGTCCAGCGCCTGGCGCCTGGCGTCGAGCGTCGGGACAATTTCCACGGTTCGCTCTGAGAGCTTGTCGATGAAGTCGTCGCTGAACAGTAGTTTGCTTCTAGCGAGGCTCCTGCGGTAGTTCTTCACCTTCCAAAAAGCCACCTGACACGCCCACGCGACGAAATCGGTCCCTAGCTCAAAGCTGTCGAACCTTGCGAAAAGGGTCACTGCAGTTTCCTGGAGCAAGTCGTCAGCAACATTGCGATCCCCAACCAGCGTGAGCAGGTAGCCCAAAATCCGATGCTGATTGGGCACGTAGAGCTGCATGAAAAGGGCGTTCTTCTCGTCTGGCTTGTCGTGTTGGTTCGTCACAGACTCACTCAGCAAATTAGTTCGGTTAGAAACGTGACTGCATATTGTTGTTTCCAAGGTACTCCTCAAGCCTGCCGTTCAATACTCAGGACATGTTGGGCAAATACTTTTATCACCTTAGTAATGTCCGGACCGAGCAAAATTGGGACATCTTTGCTTCCAGATTGAGGATAGTCACGGCAATCTGCACTCACCCCTGACGACCAACATTTCACCCTAAAAAACCGCCGAATCTGCCGCCAGCACTTCCAATTGAATTAGCAGCTGGAGAGAGAATGGTGGGATTCTCTAGTTTTTCTAGTCCGAAACGCCGTAGTCGCGAACATTCCCTATGTAGAAAAAGACTAATCAAGAATTTTGAAACTCGTTTGCACCTTCGCAACGGCTTATTAAGCTGTGGCTTGTTATAACACAGTAAACTAGGTTAGGGCGTTGAGGTAGGCCAGCTGGCGTTAGCTGAGCTTCTCCGCTTGTCGTTCAGGCTTCTCAAAGGGGATCTTTATTATGCGAACTAAGTGCTACGGTGATGCGAACGCCGCACAACGCAAACATGACAAGTCCGGTTTTACGCTTGTGGAACTTCTGGTCGTGATAGCAATCATCGGCACCCTCGTGGCTCTCTTATTGCCTGCTGTGCAGGCCGCCCGTGAAGCCGCTCGGAGATCTCAGTGCACTAACAATTTAAAGCAAATTGGGCTTTCAATTCTCAACTATGAGTCTGCCAAAGGTAAACTGCCTCCCGGGGCCCGTCTCATTATTGACACATCAAAGGGAGGCTGGGACGTCTTAAGGGAGGACAGCACGATTTTGCTCGACATTCTCCCCTATTTGGAAAATGGTGCGATTTACGAGCGGATCGAACTCGATGGCTACGTTACGGATCAGAAGCAGCTCGCCCAGACGGTCATCGCCGGTTATCTCTGCCCTTCTCAGACTCACACTCCCTTGCTTACTCGACCGTTTACGTTCGATGAATTGGCTTCGTTCGACTATGCTGCCTCGAACGGGTCCTCTATGGTGGGCAATAGTTCCAGTTGTACGTGCAGCCAGCAGTCGACGTGGAACGACTTCGCCATTCGTGTGCGACAGTTTCTCGACCCGAATGACATGGACTTCTCGGGCCCGTTCTCGCGATTCGGTCAAGAGCTCGAACTTCGACAGATCACAGATGGCTTGTCTAATACCATTTTTTTCGGCGAGGTCCGACCAGAGTGTTCCGAGCACTTGTTAGGGGGGTGGGTGTACACCAACAACGGCAACGGGTTGATGAGCACGGTGATTCCCTTAAATTTTGACTCCTGTGCAGATCGGCGAAGCGGGGTGGACGGTTGCTTAAGAAACTGCAACTTCAATTCTGAATTGGGATACAAAGGCATCCATCCGGGCGGGGTCCAGTTCCTCTTCGGGGATGGCAGTGTGCATTTCCTCCCTGAAGATATCGACCATGCGACAGTGTATCAGGCCCTCGGCGATCGCGCGGACGGTCAAACTTTCTCGCTGAGCCTATAGGGCCCTTTTCAAACACCGAGTCGCTTGAGCAATGAAACTAAGAAGGACACCCGGGAAGATGACGCGCAACAAACAGATCGAGTTGTTGGCACAAGCGTACGAAGCTGTTGTCGCACCCGGTAAAGAAACTGGCGGGTTAGCGATCACTGCCATAGCACTATTCTCCCTAGTTTTAGTTGGTTGCGGTCAAGGCGTCGAAATGGCTCCCGTAAGCGGAGTTGTCAATGTTGATGGCCAGCCGGTTGCGGGGGCGGGTGTCACATTTATACCCGTGGATGGCGGTCGGCCCGCCTGGGCAACTACCGACGAGGCGGGCCGTTTCGAGCTTAGCAGTAAGGACCCAGGCGACGGTGCGCGTGTTGGCGATTACTTGGTCACCCTAGTGGATGCCCCATACCCTGTGTCCTCCGGACCGGAGCTTGCAGATCCTGGCCTCGCTTCTGTCTTCGAGGGCCGTCAGCAAAGCCGGAAGAACACGAAAAAAACAATGATCGATTTGAAGTATGCGAGCCGCAGCACATCCGACTTGCGATTTACTGTCGTGGCTGAAAAAGAAAATATGGCTGAATTCAATTTCACTAACAATTAACGAAGAAACATGATTGTAATCTTGTAACTTTCACTTTTCTGGGAGGATCAACTTGAAATGAAAATCGTATCTCATTGTCTCGCGCTGTTGTTGTGTTTAGTGGCTCCAGTCCACGCGGTGGTGGTTTTTCAGGACACTTTTTCGGGGCCAGCAGGACCACTTACGGCACATGTTCCAGACGTAAACGACGCAGGCGGAACCTGGACTTTTTCTGACGGCTCGCTTACGCAACCGCAACAAGACATTGTCTGGACTATCGACGGGAACGGCAACATGTATAACGATTTTGTTATAACCACCGTGTTCATCGATATCGAGCCTGGCGACATTACCGACAAGATTGTGACGCTGACCTTCACCATCGACATTGTGGACAACCCCGGGCTCTTCTTAATTGGTTTTGGTAATGATGACTTTCGTGGAATCGACCAGCGAAGTGTGGGCCCTGTTGTGGGTGTCGAGAGTTCCGCGACGCTTAAGATGTGGAATCCCGGCGGATTGTCTGACGTGGCTTTCGAGGAGAACCCTGTGTTGAACCAGGTGAATGACTTCTCAACGGTCAGCGTCGCGTTCAACACCTCAGACAATTCTTTCGAGATCACCGGAGATCACGATGATCCCGCATTTCAGCAATTCTCGGGAGCGATAGATCCCAGCAACATTTACGCGTTGTTTGAAGATCCTGGGCCATCGGGGGTGCTCGAGTTTGATTATCTCTACATTCAGAGCAATAGTGCTTCTTATCCGTTGCTCAGCGAAATCATTGTCGACGTGAGTGATATCCCCGAAGGACAGGCTGGTGACTTTGATATGGACGGTGACGTGGACGGGCACGATTTTCTCACTTGGCAGCGCGACCCAGGCGTTGGCAGCTTGAGCGATTGGCAGAATAACTACGGATCCCCTCAGATTGCCCCTGTTTTGGTTGGTGTTCCTGAACCGACCGCCCACCTGCTATTGCTCATTGGGGTAGTGGGGATGGCCCAGGGGGGAAGCCTGGTCCGCCGTCATTAAGATGAAAAGCGGGTTCGTCCGCAACTAAGGTAATCTCATGAGTGTAGTGTCTTGTTTTGTTAAGTCGGTTCAGCACAGTAATCTGCCGTCCCGACACATCGTTTCTAAATCCTGGAGGCAAAATTCTAATGTAATCTCATGTTGATAGCGTGTTGATAGTTTAATGTTTTTGGGTAAGTCGGTTCAGCACAGTAACCTGCCGTCCCGACGCATCTTTTCTTAATTTTGGAGGTAAAGTTCTAATGAGTATTCAACATCGTGAAAATCAGTTAGCAGTTCGGGGCGTCCTTGGACTTATCGCTGTCATCCTTTTGGTCTCGCCTGCCGGCGCGGCGATCGTCTTTGAAGACAATTTCACAGGTCCGGGAGGCAGTGCCGAAGGTCGTTCGACGGATGGATCGACAGCGGGGGTTAATGGAACCTATTACCACGCAAACCCGAATCTCGTCTATACGGATGGCGTCAGCAACCTGACCGGGGTCGACCCAGCGACGCAGACCGGAAATTTCGGCACGGTAGCCGTCGACGTTTTGGCTGGCGGTGATTTGAACACCACGAATTCGATCGTCACTGCGACGATGCAGATTAACTCCAATCGCCCAATCGACGGCGGAAACGGCGATGAGTTCGGAACGCTTTATGTAGAATTTGAAGATTTTGGATTCCTGGGTGTTTCTCACCCCCAGTCTGGACCGTCGTTCCAATTTGATTCGCTTGGTGCTCCCTTTAAGCTGTTCAAGCCGGGGCTTAACTTCCAGACTCTCGTGTCGAGTGACACTGGAAATGGCACTCCTGCATGGTTGGAACAGACAAATAAAATTGAGTTTATTTACAATACCTCAACCCATGCGTTCCAGCTCAAACACAACGATACCTTGGTGCACTCTGCATTGCTTGATCCCGCTAATGCAACGGAGGCAATTTTCTGGAACTATCCCACGTTCGACAATCTCTTTTTCCAGTTCAATAGTACGAATTGGGTTGTTGATTCCCTTTCGCTCGACGTGAGTCGCATCCCCGAGCCCGGCACGGTCGCCCTGCTCGGACTTGGCCTGTTGGTACCGGCCTTTGGACGGCGGAGGCTTCGCGCCTCCTGACAGCGTTAATTCCATCACGGCGTCTGGGGCAGCGACGTCGTTGGTGGGTAAGATGTAACGACGATGAGACAATCACGGACTGTTGCGATCATCAGGGCCAGCAGCCCGTGGTTTTATTACATACGACGGGCAGGTTATTGCTCTCTGAGTTTAGCGATGTAATGCGGAATGGTTAGAATGGCTGGCGTTCAGAATATGCAGAAACTTTTGCTCACGACCACATGTCAATTTGCAGAACGCTCGTCCACAGGGATCGGCAAGAGTCGACTTCCAGCTTCGGCTATGCGTGTCGTAAAGCCTGTGATGATCTGTATCATATCATTAGCCTGTTTGTCACTGGAGAAAGTGTCTGCGTCCACTCCAGCCGAACGAGCGACTGCGCAGTCGCTCCTGAATCAGATAAATGCGGCTATTGTTGCTGGTGCGCCGAGTGTTACGATTGCGCCAGGCGACTACCGCATCGGCTCCTCATCGAACACCATTCTGCCGATCTACGGAGCTAGCGATCTAACCATTATCGCTGATGGCGTGAATCTGATCGCCACCGACTTGAAACAGGTGATCAGTTTTGGTGGTGCATCCAATGTTACTTTCCGCGGTGCGACTATCGACTACGACCCACTACCTTTCTCACAAGGAACTGTCGTCAATATCAGTGGCTCAACATTCGATGTTGAGATTCACGACGGCTACAAGACCGTGACTGGCAATCAACGAGTCATCGTTTATGATCAGGCGACCTCCCGTGTAAAAGACGGCACGGTCACTCGCTACGGCACAGGGATTACCTCTCTAGGAAATGGTAATCTGCGGTTAGCTCGAGGTAACACCCAAGACGCACTAGCCGTGGGCGATTATGTATCCATTACTGGAGATACACTTATTCCCCATGGCGTACTCTTGCAGGATTCGACGAACGTTACACTGCAGGACGTAACTCTGCATGCTTCCACAACGTTCGGTTTCTTTGAAAACGGTGGTGGTGCCAACGAGTACCACAACGTCCAGGTAGTGCCTGGGCCGTTGCCGACAGGTGCTTCCGTACCTCGTCTACTTTCAAGCAACGCGGATGCGTTTCACAGCAAGAACACTTCTGTGGGGCCGAAGATCATCGGCTCACATTTCGCAAATCAAGGTGACGATGGAATCGCCATCAACACCGATTTTCACCTCGTTGGCTCCTCGAACGGCACCGTCTTAGAGGTCGGTGCCAAGACGACTTACGATCAATTGCGATTTCAAGTCGGCGACCGAGTCCGAGGCTTCAATGTAGATACCGGCGAAGTCACCGAAGCCATCGTACAGTCGATCACCAGAGACCCGTCACTCGACAGCGGCTTGACGAATATCCGAAACACTTATCTACCGAGCGCGGTTAACCCACTGAACGTAGGCTATCGGCTGACACTTGATCAGCCTTTGAATCTCAGCCCGGGCGATCTTATCGCAAGCCCTGATCGCAATGGCAATGGGTTTGAAATTCGTGATACCACCGTAGAGAACCACCGCGCGCGTGGAATTCTCATAAAGGCGTCCGACGGATTGATAGAGAACAACCTAGTCGATGGTAGCTCGATCGGCGGGATAGTCCTGGCGCCTGAGCCATTCTATTGGTCAGAAGCCGCCTTCACCGAGAATGTAATCATACGTGGCAACACAGTGATGAACACGAGTCGACAGTTCGGTCAGCCGGGCCAGACACAGGTTGCCGGCATCGCGGTCACAAGCGACTATGGATGGGTGGGACGGAACCACTCGAACATCCTCATTGAAAACAACGTCGTCGACAGCGTTGCGGGACCAGGCCTGATCGTCAGCCTGGCCGATGGCGTGCAGGTCAACTCGAACCAGTTCATCAACACCCACGAGATCTATACGAACAACGGCACGAGTGTAGCGGTCGACCCAACCGCGGTTGTCTGGGTCGATCGCGCCTCGGACGTCTCGTTCTCGGGCAACACCGTTAAGAACCTGGGCTCCTTCGGGGATAACCTCCTTCGCGCGTCCGCCGCGACTGGCGGCCTCAGCGGTGAGGACACGGGAATCCGACTGATTCACGACGAGCCTTCGTTGACGATCGCCAACTACCGCGACGACTTCCAGTTCAACAGCCCAGCGGCAGGTTGGCAGTACCTATGGAACTCGGGAGGCCCCGTCGGGGACCCCCTCAACTACACCCCGCTCGTCTCGGCCGGCGTGGACTACACGTCGGACGGGTCGTCGACTCCCACCCCTAATCCCGCTGCATATGCCCGGCTCGGTCCAGAAAATGGGCATCCGGGCCTCGGCTCCACTCAAGGTGGTGCCTCGGGCATCGCGCGATCGGTGATTGCCTCATACACTGTCACCAGCGACGGCGAATACGCTATTCGCGATAGTTTTATTCGCTCAGAAACTAACGGTACCGAGCTGGACGTGCTCGTACACATTAATGGCGATGCGCCGACTCACTACGATTTCATTGAGTCAGGGGCTACGGCTTCGTTTGACACTGGCCTTGGCCAACTCAGATCGGGCGACACGATTTACGTTACCATCGGGCCCACTATTATTGACGCTAACGACTTCTTCACCTTTGATTTCAGTATTGATATGTTCGTGACCGCAGGTGACTTCAACGGTGATGGGAAAGTCGACGGCCGTGACTTCCTCACCTGGCAACGCAACCCCGCAATTGGCAATCTGGCTGAGTGGCAGGCGAACTACGGCATGCCGCTTGTCGCCACTTCGGCGACCGTGCCCGAGCCGGGTGCCTTTTTGCTCGCACTCGCGTCTGTCCTGCAATTGGGTCGAAGTTCGATCCTGCGTCGCTGCACTCGACGGGGGATGCGGCAGTGAGACAATCCCGCCAACGGAGTCGTCGCATAGTCTGCAGCGTTGGATTCCTGGCGACGCTGCTTCTTTGCTTCGTTCGCCCAGCACAGGCTACCCCTCCCCTCCCGGGCAATACAGTGGGCTTGATATTCGATCTTCAAGCTTTCATTGACGGCGAGATAGCCACTGGCCTCAGAAGGGTGGTTGTACCCCCAGGCCGCTATCGCGTTGAGCCGACCAACGGCGTTCATCTGCGGCTGCACGATATTGAGAATGTGGAAATTATTGCCGACGACGTCGAGATGATCTGCACTCAAACAACGCGTGCTGTCGACATCGAAGGCTGCCGCGGCTTGACTTTGCGGGGACTATCGATCGACTACGATCCATTGCCCTTCACCCAAGGGCGGATTGTCGGTTTATCCGCTGATAAAAGCGTCCATGAGATCGAGATCCTCGAAGGCTACCCGCCCGCCGATACTGCCTTCGACTTCAAGTACCAGGTGTTTCGGGGCAGCGACCTCGAATTGCGCGGCGTCGACTACTACGACTTGGATGTCGAGGCAGTGAGCAGTAAGCGGCTCCAAGTGCGGAAGACAGCCCTCGGCCCCATAGCCCTCGAGCAGGTGGGCGACATTGTAGCCATCGGCTCACGCAACGCTCGAGGCAGTGAGCTCTCGCATGCCGTCTACTCGAAGGATTGTGAGGATTTGCACCTAGACAAGATTACCGTTTTCGCGTCCAACTGCTTCGCCTTTCTCGAGATCAATTGTCACGGCGTCACCTATGAGCGGTGCCGAGTCAAGAAACGAGACGCAGGCGGCGATCCGTGGCAACGAGACCTTCCTCGACTGCGATCGGCGAATGCCGATGCCTTTCACAGCAAACGCGCTTCTGCAGGCCCTAGGATCATTGAGTGCTACGCCCATTATATGGGGGACGACTGTGTCAATATCTGTGGCGACTATCACCTAGTAACATCATCGAAGGACACGAAGCTGCGTGTGCTCGCCAAGCAAGGAATGGATATCGTCGAGGGAGACCTTGTCGAACTGGCTAGTTTCAATGGTGTCTCACTTCCCGACGCCAGGGTTGTCTCTATCCAAGAGCTGGGAGCACTGACGCCTGGCGATCGGTCGCTCGTACAGTCTTTTAACCTGCATCAATCTTTCAAGAACCACGAAGGTGGCAGTTTAACGAAAGTCTTCGAGCTGACTCTCGACCGTGCTGTCACACTGGCAATCGGTTCCCTGGTCTCGGCACGCGGGCGCCAGGGGCAGGGATTCCTCGTTGCTGAATGCGACTTCGGCCACGTACGGTCGCGGGGGATCTTGATCAAAGCCAGTGACGGCGAGATCCGTGATAACTCCTTGACCAAGTGTCGAATGGAGTCGATCAAGGTGGCCCCTGAGTACCACTGGTTGGAGGCGGGATCGTCTTCCTATGTGCAAATTCTACGAAACAGCGTGTCGGATTGCGGAGGTGTTGGCATTGCAATTTACGACTGCGGCTGGGATGGAGAGTTCGCTTCCGGCATTTCACATCGAGGCATCTCCATTATCGACAATCGGATCGTCAACTCTCCCTTACCGAATATCCTCGTGACATCGACGAGCGATCTCATAATTACGGGCAATCATTGTCTTTTGGGAGGCACCGTCATTTCTGCCCAAGACGAGCTGATTCGACTTATCCAGGACTTCAAACGTCTCGAACAATCAATCCTCACACTTCACTGTCAAGAAGTCACGATGCAAGGAAACCGAGAGCAATGATTTTTTCCAGAAATACTAGCCATCGAACGATCACCTCCATGATCCTCGCCTGGTTGATTGTCTTTGCTGCAACCGGCACGCTCAATGCAGAAGAGCTCAACATCGTCGACTTCGGCGCGCGGCCTGACGACGGTAGTGACGACACCCGCGCCGTCAGGAAAGCGATTCAAGCCTGCCAGGCGCAGGGTGCGAAACGGCTGGTACTCCCGAAGGGGCGATACGATTTCTACCCCGAGTTCGCCACCGAGATGTATTTCTTTATTAGCAACAATGACGAGGGGCTAAAGCGAGTCGCTTTTCCACTCGTAGAAATGCGGGACTTGGTCATAGATGGCCAAGGGTCAGAGTGCTGTTTCCACGGTTTCATCAATCCCTTCATCCTCGACGGGTGTCACAAGATTACTCTGGAAAACTTCTCTGTCGATTACGCCCGCCCTTTCCACAGTGAGGCGATCATTCTCGGGCACGACGCGGAGGGAATGGATGTGGAGATTCGAGAAGGATTCCCCTACAAGGTGCATCGAGGGACCCTCCTTTTCACTGGCGGGCAAGAAGAAGACGGCCCCCTAACCACCGTCTCCCAGGGCGAGATATACGGGAGCTCCCATATGTTAGAGTTCGACACCGAGAAACGCGAAACTGCCTACCTGGCCAATGACTTCTACTTTAGCCCCGTCAACGGATACCCGGCCAAGAAGCTCGACGGGCGCAAGGTGCGGATTCGGGTTCCCGAGCTTGAAGGTGTTCCCGGTAATACGATGGTTTTCGGACCAAACCATCGCAACTTCCCCGGGTTTGTGGTTTCTGATTGTGCGGATGTCTTATTCCGCAACGTCACCATCCACCATGCCGGCGGCATGGGCATACTCGGCCAGCGCACGCACAATGTGACGGTCGACCACTGCAAGGTCACTCCTTCCCACGGACGGATGGTCAGCACCACCGCCGACGCTACCCATTTCGTAAATTGCACCGGCAAGATTGCCCTGACGCACAACCTCTTTGAGAACCAGAAGGACGACGCCACGAATATCCATGGCATCTATGTGCAAATGGCTGAACAAAGCGGCAGCGACGAGGTGATTGTCAAGCTTAAACACCATCAGCAGCACGGCTTTGACTTTCTCCGGCCAGGGGTTCAGGTTGAACTGGTGCATGCCAGGAACATGATGACCTACGCTACTACCACGGTGAAAGCAGCTGAACGCCTCAACAAGGAATGCACAAAACTGGTTCTTTCCAGTCCTCTGCCCGACGAATTCCAGCCCGACGACGTCCTGGCCGAGGTTCTCGCCGACTCGGAGGTGACCATCGCGAACAACGTCGTCCGCAACAACCGAGCGCGCGGCGTGCTACTCAATTGCCGCGGCAAGACGATCGTCGAGAACAATTACTTCCACACGCCGGGGGCGGCCATCCTCTTTGCGGGCGACTCATCTTACTGGTTCGAGCAGGGTGGCGTGCGCGATTGCGTCATTCGCAACAACACCTTCGACAATTGTCTATTCGGCGTGTGGGGCAAGGCGATTATCGACTTCAAAGCGGGTATTCGCGAGGACAAGGAAATCAGCCGTTACGACAAGAACATTCGCATCACCGGCAACTCGTTTCGCGTGTTCGACCAGAGCACTTTGCTCAACGCTTATTGCGTGGATGGCCTTATTTGGAACAACAACACAGTGGAGCGGACCAACGCTTATCCATCCCGCGATAAACCTCAGCCTCCTTATGTGATTGAGTTCTGTGACAACGTCACAATTGATGGAAAAGCCTACCAGTAAAGCCTGATCCCTTTAGGCCAGCCACTTCACGGAGCCTTCCGAGCCTCTAAACACGACTGTACAATGTCGGCCCCGGTACCTGTTGTAGAGCAGTCTATTAGTTTTCCGCTAGCTACCGGTAATCGCCCCAAACGAGAATGCATCATTCGGGACGAGGGGGGGGGCCCCTTTCATAGCGACCTTACGAGCCTATACCACTGTCTCAGGGGGATCCCTATCAAACCGCCGTTAAATTGTCTCAGATTCGGTCCAAATGGAAATTTGGACCATGGGCTTCTACGGGCATCTTGCTGCGCAAATTGCAGATCTTCGCACCTGCAAGACTGAAACGACGCAGTGACATTAAACGCTAAATGACAGAGGTAGTATTCACTTCTTTCACTTCGGCGAACGGTCAACTGCAAGAGGATGCATCAGCCTGTGCAGCTAGGGCTCTAAGCGAACTGACAGAGGTGTCCTCGTGGAAAGGAGACCTCTGCGCTTACGCCGACTCTCCAAGCTGCAGCGAGTGGTCCAACTTCAGTGAGTTTGACTTTTTTCAAATTTCAGTCGGTCGAGATACCGCCGCAACCATCAAAACGTCTTTTTCTGTCTGAGGTCGTGAACGCCGCATGCAGCGCGGTGCGATCTTAATCGGCGCATAGCGACCACTCAAGCAGCTACATCTCGCGGTGAGCGTCGTCATTCGAGCAGGCATTTCCCGATACTGCCGGGGGGCCGTATGCCAATCTGCTAACCAGAGTCCTTTTCCTCTACCAACTCATGTCAGTCTTGCGAAGTAGCGCGCTTCAAAGTCGCCAGCTATATTGGCGCTCATGAGAGACGTCACGCACATTCTTCAATAAAGCAATAGGGTCGCACCGAAGCAAGTACCGACCTCTTTCCGGAGGTCTACGCTGAACTGCGCCGTCTGACGGCTGCAAAGATGAAGCAGGAGCGTGTCGACCACACGCTCTCCTCAACCGCTCTGGTGCATGAAGACTACGGGAGGCTGGTCGATACGGACTCCCCACCCACCTAACCTGGCACGCGATTCGCGGTAGATACCAGGAAAGGTCTGACGACGAACGGCTGCTGAAGAATTGGTGCGAGCGGTTGCGCTGGGTGTGCGGAAACGCACAAAAGAAGTGTGTCGGTAAAAGCACCGCATGGTGGCTGACGGCGTCGCGAAGACTTGGCCACATTTTGCCAGAAGAAGATTGTCAACTGCATGACGGACGTCACGCAAATCCTGTCGCAAATCGAATCGGGCGATCCTTCGGCCGCGGATCAGCTCTTGCCACTGGTCTACGGCGAATTGCGGAAACTGGCGGCAGCCAAACTGGCCCATGAAAAGCCGGGGCAGACGCTGCAGGCGACGGCACTGGTTCATGACGCCTATATCCGACTCGTGGACGTCGAAAAAGCACAACACTGGGATAGTCGGCGGCACTTTTTCTCCGCGGCGGCCGAGGCAATGCGCCGGATTTTGATCGAGAGTGCACGACGGAAGGCCCAAGACAAGCGCGGCGGCGGCTTGAATCGAATCGACCTGAGCGACGCTAGTCCGGTCAATGCAATTACTCCCGAACAGATTGTGGAAGTCGACGACGCCCTCGCCCAATTGGAGCTCAATTCCGCCGAGGTTGCCACGGTATTCAAGTTGCGATTCTTCATGGAGTACTCCGTGGAAGAGGCGGCGGAAATGGCCGGTGTGTCGCGCGCAACCGCTTATCGACATTGGACTTTCGCTCGTGCCTGGTTGCTCCACGAGTTAGGCGTTAAAGAGTAGCGGCCTGTTCGTGGAATTTCTTATTCGGGGCGTGAGACAAATACGCCTTCTACTTCGCATAGATATACAGAGGCAAATCAAAAAGGTCGTGCAATGGCTGTTGAATTCGACAGATTGATGTCCGTATTTCAGGAGGCTTTAGAAGAGCACTCTCCTGAAGAGTGGGATGGGTTTGTACGGAAGGCGGCGGGAGATGATGAGGATCTTTACCGTAAGGTAAGCCAACTTCTTCATGCACATGTCCATGGAAACAGTCTTTTCGATAAGCCGGCGATGTCCAATCCCACCATCGACCACCCGATGACCGAGCAGCCCGGCACGACCATCGGCCCCTACAAGCTGCTGCAGGAGATCGGCGAAGGGGGCATGGGCGTCGTGTTTATGGCCGAGCAGTCCGAGCCGATCGAGCGTCGCGTCGCGATGAAGGTCATCAAGCCGGGGATGGATACGCGGCAGGTGATCGCCCGGTTTGAGGCCGAGCGCCAAGCACTGGCCATGATGGACCACCCAAACATCGCCAAGGTGTTTGATGCCGGCAGCACAGACACCGGCCGGCCCTACTTTGTGATGGAGTTGGTCAAAGGGATTGCAATTACTGAATACTGCGACCAGCACCAACTCTCGCCCCGTGAGAGGCTGGAGTTGTTCTTGCCAGTCTGCCAGGCAGTGCAGCATGCGCACCAAAAAGGAATCATCCACCGCGACATCAAGCCGTCTAACGTGATGGTGGCCCACTACGACGACCGGCCCGTTCCGAAGATCATTGATTTCGGGGTGGCCAAAGCCATCGAACAGCGGTTGACCGAGAAAACCGTATTTACCGAGTTCGGCCAAGTTGTTGGCACCATCGAGTACATGAGCCCCGAGCAGGCGCGGCTCAACCAACTCGATATTGATACGCGTACCGATGTCTATTCGCTAGGCGTCTTGCTGTACGAACTCTTGACGGGAGAAACGCCCTTCGACGGTAAGCGACTTCGCAGCGCCGCCTTCGACGAGCTACTCAGAATCATTCGCGAAGAAGAACCGCCCAGGCCAAGCCTGCGGCTGAGCACCAGCGAGTCGCTCCCCTCGATCGCCGCCAACCGGCACCTTGAGCCCAAACAGCTTAGCGCCCTGGTCCACGGCGAGTTGGACTGGATTGTGATGAAGGCGCTGGAAAAGGATCGCGCACGGCGGTACGACACAGCTAGCAAGTTTGCCGAGGACGTGCAGCATTATCTCAACGACGAAGCGGTCGAGGCCTGTCCGCCGTCGTCGGCTTACCGGTTTCGCAAGTTCGCGCGGCGGAACAATGCGGTGATGGCAACGACCGCTGCCATCGCGGCCGCACTACTCATCGGTACCGGCTTGGCCACATGGCAGGCAATTCGAACAACCCAACAACGCGACCGAGCAGTGATTGCTGAGGCGACGGCTGAGGAAGCAGCGGATCGGGCTAATTCGGAGGCCCAACGTGCCAACCAGCAGTCCAAGAAGGCTCTCACCGAAGCCGACCGCGCCGACGAGCAACGCCGCGTCGCACGCCAAGAACAGTACTACGCCGAGATAGTGGCCGCTCAGGCGGATCTAAAGGCCAACAATATCAGCAGTCTGCAACGGAACCTGCTGGGCCATCTGCCGCTGGGCGACGAGTCCGACCTGCGAGACTGGGAATGGTACTACCTCTGGTCCCTCTGCCGGCCGGAAGAGCGCTCCCTATTTCATTCCGACCATTGGCCCCACATCGCCTGGAGCCCGGATGGCGAGCTTATCGCCGTCGCGGGCCAGATATGGGAAGCGGACACCGGCAAGTGCGTCCGCGTTGTCGAACCCTCCCGAATTGCCCAAGTGAAAGTTGCCTGGAGCCCCGACAGTCGACAATTTGCTTGGGCGACATATCCCGATGACCGAACCCTATACATTTGGGATCGGATGGCCGATACGGTTCGACCGCTGCGTCACGAAAAGCCTAGCCCAGGTGATCATGAGTGGACGAAAGCCACCGTCATCGGCGTAGCTTGGAGTCCTGACAGCCAATTCGTGTGCACAGGCGGCAGGGACGGCGTACGAATTTGGAACGTCCAGACCGGTTTGGAAACCAGGAGGCTCTCGACGAACGACGATAGCGAACCAGACGTTGCCTGGAGCCCCGACGGAACGCAAATTGCTGCCATCAGCGGGCAAAAGGACACCTTTTTGCGTGTATGGGGCGCTGCTAGCGGAGAGTTGCTCAATGCAATTCATTCTGCCAAGGAGGCCAGTTCACTGGCCTGGCATCCGGATTCAAGCGTCCTGGCGGTTAACTCCGGAACTCACGTGTATTTGTACTCCGCTGTCGACTGGCAAGTCGAGTCCGAGCACGACTTTCTTGATAGTGTCTCCGAGGTGGACTGGATTTCCACGGGCACCCAACTTGCGGTTGGTCATGGCACCACGGTCACGATCTGGGATGTGGGACTGCAGCAATCGACAGCGGATTTTTACGGTCGCAGCAAGGTCCGGTCGGTCTCTTGGAGTCCAGACGACCATCGTGTCGTCTCGATCGCTGAAAACGGTGACATCAAGATCTGGAATTTGGACGCGCCCCGTCAACCGCTAGTCATCTCAACCCAGTCAGCCATCAATTCCCTCTCCTGGCTGCCAGACAACAAGACGTTGGTGACCACGGATGACGCGAAGGGGGCGTTTTGCTATTGGGCTTTGGCTGATAACCCTCTCCAGACAGAAGAGACTGGCGTCGTGGACGGACTAAGAACATTCAGTCCGGACCGGCGACTTGCGGCGGTGGGGCCACAGACTGACGGCAACCAGGAAATTCGGGTCATTGAGGTACAAACGGGCAACCAGCGTGCAACGATTCAACTCGAACCGTCGCACGGATTGCGGTCGTTAGCGTTCTCGTCCGACGGTAATCGACTGGCAATTGGAACCAAGTTTACGGACAAGTTCGTCCTTAGTTTTTGGGATATTGCCCGCGCTAGTTTTGTCTCTAGTTGGAAACCGCGATGGTGGCAAAGCGGGATACGGCAAATTAAATGGTCGCCCGACGGCCGTTATGTCGCCGTTACATCATCGGGAGACCTAGGCGACAGCGAAAGGGTGGGTCACGTACATCAGCTTCACGTCGTTCGGGTAGTCGATGGTCAACGAGTGCTCAAACATCGTCCCGCCGGTGTCAACGTTATGGGTGGCGGCATCTTGTCTCTGGCCTGGGCCGACGACTCAAGTAGGATTGCGATCGGGTCGGACTTGGGATTTGTTGAAGTACTTGATGTCACTACGCAACGCGTGGTAACGAGCAACGAGACATTTTCGAGTCCCGTGACTTCGATCGCTTGGTGCCGCGGCGATCTGCGGTTCGCATGCGGAGCAAACGACGGATCGGTCAAGATCTGCTCAGCCGTCGACGGCAAGGACGTACTCACCTTGGACATTCCTGACGATTACGCAACGCACCTCGCCTGGAGTCCCGACGGGAAACGGCTCGCCGGAGCCACGCAGAAGGGCGATATTCATATCTGGGACGCTGCACAAGGCTACGATTACTCCAGCGGTGGAAAGCGCAGCAATGACCTGGCCATCGACTACTATCAACTGTCGAAGAGCCAGTTTGGACCGTACAACCAAACGGCCTTACGGAGATTCCTCGATTTGGCGCCCGATGAGCTGGGGTTTTGGCGTTTTCGAGGAGATGCATTCGGTGGACTGGGCCAGTTTGACCGGGCCGCGGAAGAGTATGCGAAAGCAATCGGAGCGGACCTGAAATATGCGATCTTCGCCGGTATCCGCCGCGCCTATGCGTTGCTGGGAGCCGGCGAGATGGAAGCCTTCCGCGAGCAGTGCTCGTCGATGACCAAGGAGTTTGGTACCAGCGAGGTACCGTCCAACCAAAATTCCGCTGCCTGGCTCTGCGCACTGTCAGACAATCCTCCGATCGCCCCGCCTGAGATCGTACGCATGGCGAAGAAGCGGGAGTCCGGTCCAGAAGAGGAGATAGCAGACGACTTTACGCTGACCTTGGCCGCCAGCCTCTACCGCGACCGGCTGTTCGACGAGGCCGCGCGGTTACTCAGAGAACTGGTCGAGCGGAATCAGGGCGGCGATCTACTCGACCGCTATGAGCTGGCGTGCAGCGAATATCTTTTTGCGATGACGTTGCACGAACTGCACGACGAGCGGCAGGCCTCCACGTCCCTTGCCGCAGCAAACCGTCACGCGACAGACCTGCAGCACATGAATCCGTCGTGGCAATATACGGTGGTGCTCGACACACTCCGGCGCGAGGCGGAAGCCCTATTCGAACACGACGAGACCGAGGCAAGCGAACAGGAAGAGAGTCCAACAGAGAAGTGAATCGACCTAGAAAGTATTAGAGCGAAACTGCTTGTAGCAGATTCGAAAAACCCGGCCGGTGAGCCAGTAGCGCGAACCACCACTCACCGGCCGGTGCCGCATGCCCGAGCGCACGGTCCGCGCACCCGGGGCGATGGCTGTTTTATTGTACTGCGGACCGCTTACCGTGAAAGGAGAACTACCATGTTACTCTCCAGAAACGCCGCGCTGATCATGATGGCCGCCACCGCTGCGTCACTGCTTTGCGTCGCACCGACTCAGGCAAAAAAACCAGGCAATCCGGGCGGAGGAACGCCGTCGTCGTACGAATTGGTTGATCTGTTGGGATTTGACAACGGCGGCTTAGGGCTCCAGAGTTATGCAGATTTCGTTACCAATCGAAACTTAACCGGTGACATCCTCATCTACGGAAGATCGTATCAGCGCTACCCGAATGCCCCATCCGATCCTCACCCGGCACTGTGGCATGTCGACAACAATGGGAGTTTTCCCAGCACCGACCCAGTCAATCTTGGAACACCGTCGTTTGCGTGGGAAGTAACCCCGACCGGCATCAACAGCTTTGGAGTCCGCGTTGGAGGGACGAGCCGGGCTTTAGAACAGGACGACCAAGGCAATTGGGTGTCTCCCGGATACGTGGACGTGCCAGGCATTTCTTACCAAGAAGTTCCCTCGCCAACGGGTCGAAACACAAATCCCTCCGCGATCAACGACGACGGTGTGATGGTCGGGACGTACGACATCGTGCATGATCTGAATCATCGGGAAATAGTGGGCAGCGTCTGGCAGGTGCGTCACGACGGGACCATCGACGACCCAGTCAGTCTCGGCAACTTCTATCCAACCGACATCAACAACTCTGGTGTGATGGCCGGCAGCTACGAAGGATACGCGGCAATCGCTTGGTTTGAAGAATCTGAACTCGCGATACAGCAACTGAACAATTCCCTGCGTTACCTAGGTTCAAATATCAATGCAATCAACGACTACCCTATCGGTGACGAGCGGCTCACAGTTGTGGGGACTGCGCGCGCCGACGAAACTGGAGATTACAACGCCCCAGATCGAGGCTTTGCGTGGAGACCGTTTGATTCCGCTGATCCCACGACCGTGTTAGGAACTCTGGGAGGTAGAACCAGCGACGCGCTCGACGTGAACAAACTTGGCCAGATCGTTGGTTGGTCCGACACGAAACGACAAGGCCAACAGGCCTTTATCTACTCCGACGGGACGATGTCGAACCTGAACACGCTGGTCGACGCGGGAAACGCAACCTTGGGACACGCGAACGGAATCAATGATGACGGTGACATCGTCGGGTTCATGGGAATTCCTCGGCCAATCAGCGAAGCACGAGGTTTCTTGCTGCGGCCCATACCGGCGGCCCTGTCCGCCGCCTCCGTTCCCGAACCATCGACGGCCACATTGTTGATAGTCGCCTTCGCTGGAATTCTGTATTGCACCACGAATTCGCGGCGCGGGCGAACGTGTGTGGGCAGCAACAGATACTTCAGAATTGTATTGAACCGGGCCGCATGCCCGAGCACACGGTCCGCGCGCCCGTGGCGATTGCTTCTTACTGCACCGCGGACCACTGACTACGAAAGGAAAACGAACATGAAACCTTACATACTCTCCAGAGCGATGCTGGCGATTTCCGTGGCCGCGCTAATGGTTTGTGCCGCGCCAGTATTAATTGGGATAGTCACAGCCGACACGTTCGGCAGCGGGCTGAACACGTTCGACATCGAGTTTGTCACGATCGGAAATCCGGGCAACACTGCGGACACAACGGGTAGCCCAGCCCCAGTTGGTTCGGTTCCTTATGAATATCGCATCGGCAAGTTTGAAGTCTCTGAGAACATGATTGACAGGGCCAACGCCCTAGGAGGACTGGGTATCACTAAAACCACTCGCGCACCGGACAAGCCCGCGACCGGAGTGACTTGGTTTGAGGCTGCCCAATTCGTCAACTGGCTCAACACGAGCACGGGGAATATGCCTGCCTACCAATTTGGTGCAGGCGGCTTCCAACTATGGCAGCCGGGCGACGCCGGCTACGATGCCAACAATCTCTATCGCAACAGTTTGGCGCGGTATTTTCTGCCCAACGTTGACGAGTGGTACAAGGCGGCCTACTACGACTCAAGTGTTGGAGTTTACTACGACTATCCCACTGGAAGCGATAGCGTTCCAGACGGGATTGATTTTCCGGGCGATTCGGCGTTTGACGCTGTCTTCTTTGATGGCGGTTCCAATCCGCAGCCGAACGACATCACCGATGTAGGCGTGTTGAGCCCCTACGGTACTGCCGGACAGGGCGGCAATGTTCATGAATGGGAAGAGACCGATTTGGACCTAGTGAATGACTCAGCTTTGTCTGCTCGCGGCCTTCGTGGCGGCGACTATGTCAATGTTTCTAGCAGCCTGAAGTCGCTCGATCGGAATAACAACTTACCGACCACCGAGACAAGCAATGGTGGGTTTCGCGTCGCACGTATCGCCATTCCCGAGCCAAGTTCGCTGCTGTTGGGAGTGTTGGCTGCTGTGGGTTTCGTCTTCAGAAGGAGACAATTTTCAAAGTAAAAGGAAACTCGGTTGTAGCAGACCAAGAGACCGGCCGGTGAGGCAGTAGCGCCAACCACTTCTCACCGGCCGGGTCGTCCGCAAGTGTCCCTGAGCCCAGTTTGCTGATGTTAGGAGCGTTGGCTGCTGTGGGTGTCGTCTTCAGGAGGAGACGAGTTTCAAAGTAAAGTAAGACTCGGTCGTAGCAGATCAAGTGACCGGCCGGTGAGGCGTCACGGCGACGTAACGCTCTCACCGGCCGCGTTATGTGCAAGCGTCTCTGAGCCAAGTTCGCTACTATTAAGAGCGCCGGCTGCTGTAGGACTGTTGCTGCGGAGATGGTCGCTACGGTGGTGCCGTAATGTTGCTTAGGGCACGTAGGGCATGGCGAGTCCCAACAACTCCTACATTTCTCAAGAATCCGATATAACGACCGTTTTTCGGAACTTTCGTGTCTGACGAGATACTCGTTCAAGCGAGCTGAGGACGCGCCCTACTGCAACGTAACGCCGCAGAGGTGTGACCACCGCTGTCAATTCGCCATCGCTCAAACTCGCCGCGGGTGCATCAACCTTCCTCCGGAACAGATTTTTCAAACTCGCAGCGGTGTCTCACTCTGAGACACACCTCGGCGACTTTGCTCCACCCGAAACCCGCGTCGAGTGGTCCACCCTCGGCCAGTTTGGAAATCCGCGAACTGCCTGAGGTCGAATTCACCGACCGCAGTTTCAGCAGGTGTCAGCTGCCGAAAGTCTCGGAAAAAAACCTTGTGTAAACCTCAGTCTGAACCCAGTTCTGATGAAAAGTCCTACGCCAAGAAAGTAGTCTTTTACATCAAGCCAAATGCAACGGACGAAGCGTCTCTCATGGAGCTATCCAAAAAGATCGTCAAGCAGATGCGTAAGACCCTCAACGAGTGGCTAGCGCGTCAAAAGCAGTTGCCGCCGAGCTGATTGAGTTCCGCTAAATAGGCTAGGTGAGACTTTGCGTCGACGTGGTCTTTTGATCCGCTTGTGGTTGACGACTAATTGGTCGATCAATTGAATCACTCCTGCCACCCGACGACAGCATTCAATACATAACCATTTGGCATGTCGAGAGGGCAACTTCCCTCTAAACTACCACGGTCCCCAACTTGGCCATTGTCTGGATGCCTTCGCATCCTGGAACGTTGCGATGATAGAGGTAATTCGCGATACGGTTTTCAAGACTCACATCGTTCGCGGTACGGTAGGATTCGACCCTCAAACTTCCCTGTAACGTGTCCATTTTGATCTCCTTCATGTAGATCTTTCCGCACGAGAATTCTACCTATGCATCATCAGAATTTTATTGACTGCTGAGGCAGGAAGGTAGGCAATGCAGGAGAACTCTGCCGAGAGATACTGCCAACTGATTGTGCCGCTCAAGGCCGAGCACTCTGCTCAACAAGGCGGCTGTTCCACAGCTTGGCATAATTCATGAGGAATATGTCGGTGGTAAACCGCCACTGTTTTCTTATCGTCTATTCTCTAATGAGATTATCAATAGAATACGACTAATCACAAAAGCTGGGATTCCTGTCAGCTACAATTGCTTGCGTTGCTGCGCCGTTAGCTGCAAAGCAGGCAGATTCCGGCTACGGCATTTTTCCCGCTCTTCTTCGGTGAACTCAATTAAAAACACAAAGCCCTTCTCACTTGAATGGCTTGATCACCGAGATTGAGTTCTGTGACATGGTTACCCTCTAAATGAAGATCAGTTTCTTTCACCGATGTCGGATTTTGGTAAAACATATGTAAGTCGGCTGACAAGATATGAACCTACAACATCTGCATTCCACAACTCGATTACATTTTCGCATAGATAGTAGGAGGGAGTATTGGCATGGGGCTCAAGCAACGCAATTCTTCATGGGATCATTTTGCTTGAGACCTGAGTCATGAGCGATTTGTCCTTAATTTTCGGATACTACTCTACGACTTTCAAAACTGTGGTTTGAAGATCCGAGTCTCTAGAAGAGTCACCCACCATAACTTTGAATTCACCAGGTTCGACGACATGGTTCATCTCAATGTCATAAAAAGCCAGGCTATCTGGTGTGATTTCTAGATTAATTGTTCGGTTTTCCCCGGGTTCTAACGTCACTCGTTGAAATCTTTTTAGCTCTTTGATTGGACGAGTTACCGAGCTAACACTGTCGCGGATGTACATCTGCACGACCACGTCACCTAAGCGCTTGCCGATATTCTTCACATCGACTTGAACAAATGTCGATTCTCCTACAGCGATCCTTGAATGAGCAAGTCTTGGTTGCCCGATTTCGAATTGTGTATAGCTCAGTCCGAAACCAAACGGATACAGAGGTGTCGCGTCATCGAATAAGTAACCACGTCTGGCAGAAGGTTTGTAATTGTAAAAGCATGGTACATGTCCGACGGAACGTGGAATCGAGATTGGTAATTTACCTCCTGGGTTCGCGTCTCCAAACAAAACATCCGCAACTGCTCGCCCTGACTCTTGTCCGAGATACCAGCACTCAAAGAGAGCGTCCGCTTTCTCTGACAGGTTGCCAATTGCCAACGGTCGCCCGTTGAACAGAAAGGCTACAATCGGTTTGCCTAGCTCAACGAGTGCATCGACCAAAGCATCTTGCATTCCGAAGAGTTGCAAAGAGGTGCGATCACCAAGGTGGTTTCCCATCCAGGCTTCGCGGGAGGTCTGCTCATTGCCGCCAACAGCGAGTACAATCACGTCGGCTTTCCTGGCGATTTCCACTGCCTCTGCAATACTGCGACGATCTTCCTCGACATCGGACGGTACCACTGTGTCTTCGAACCAGGACCCTCCCTTGGTGATCTTGCATCCTTCGTGATAGACCACTTGAGCCGACGTGCCTACATGGTCTTGTATCCCCTTAAGTACGGTTGATTGGAAACGTGGCAAACCGCTATAGCCACCCAAGAGAATTCGATCTGCGTTGGGACCTATCACCGCTATGGTGCTAATCTTGTCCAAATCGAGCGGTACCGTCTGATTTCTGTTCTTCAACAGAGTAATGGTCTTGTGGGCAGCTCGCAAGGCAATCGTGCGATGCTCTTCACTGCCAGAAATTTGCTGGGCGACCTCCGGATCGACGTATGGATTGTCGAACAACCCAAGTTGAAACTTCTGCTTCAAGAGTGGACTGACTAATTCATCGATATTGCCCTCGGTGACCAGACCAGCGTCAACACTCTCGATTAGCGATTTGTAGCAATCGGGCTCGGGAAGTTCGATGTTTACTCCAGCTCGGACAGCTAGTTCGCCAGCCTGCTTGCCATCGGCGGCCAAATGGTGCCCGTAGAGTTCGGGCCTCTCGTTGAGTTCACGAACGGCGTAATAATCCGATACAACTATACCTTCGAAGCCCCATTCATCCCGCAATACGTCACGTAAAAGCCACCGATTGGCATGCGATGGGACACCATCGATCTCATTGTACGAAGCCATCACGGCCAAGGCCTTGCCGTGTTTAATTGCTTGTTTGAATGGGTAGAGGAAAACTTCGCGCAATACGCGCATTGACACGTTGACCGGAGCACAGTTGTTTCCTGATTCTGGTTGACCATGTGCGGCAAAATGTTTTAATGTCGCAATCACGCTACGGCCGTCCTGAAATGACCGATCTCCCTGTAGTCCTAGCACTGCAGCGATTCCCATCGTGGCGACTAGATAGGGATCTTCTCCGAAAGTTTCTTCCACACGACCCCAGCGCGCATCGCGGGCAACGTCCACAACGGGAGCCAAAGCATGGTGCCCGCCACGGCATCGTGTTTCACTCGCAGTGACTTGGAAGACCTCTCTAACCAAATCGGGATCGAACGTTGCAGCTAAGCCAATCGGCTGAGGAAAGCTCGTTGCGTCCACCGCCATCAGTCCATGTAGACACTCTTCATGAAAGATCACGGGAATGCCTAGCCGACTGTTCTCGATAAACCAACGTTGGATCGTGTTTGCGAGCTCAGCCATTTGGAGAGCGTTTCGTCCCGAAGCGAAGCTCTTTCCCATGTTACTACCCGCATCGCTCAATCGTCCTACTTGTCCAAGACCATGGCCATGCCCAAAGCGAGATTTGGCGCGCACCGGATCAAAGCATGCCTGCTCGTCGAGAAGCTTATCGTTCTTCTCGTTCCAGACACAAACCATCTGCGCCACTTTTTCTTCGAGCGTCATCCGAGAAAGCAAGTCGGCAACGCGCTGCTCAATTGGCTTATCCGCGAGCTGATAAATGGGAGTGGAAACAGTAATAGCATCAATCGACAAACTAAGAATCTCCTGAGTTTAGCGTTCTATTATGTGGTAGTGCATTCTTCATTGCCTCTGCACTTAAAGTATTCTATGTCCAGTAGTTTATTTTTCATCTTCGGCTACCCGCAAAACAGCGTAAAAAGCAGGTTTGGGCTGGTAGTTGCGATCAAAAAGCAAGGGATAATTTGTTCGACCGGCAATCGGCCAATAGTTGAGCCACGATTGCCCATCGTCGACACCCCAAAAGGTTACTCGGTCGAGACTATCCCGATGGTCGTGAAATATGCGGAAGATTATCTCATACCGATTGGCTAGTTGTTTTTGCATATCATCGGGTAGACCAGTGGCAAATGGATTGAATTCTGGTCGATCCTGAAAGCGGACCGCCACATCTGCACCCGTATGGCGGGACGGCCTTGGCAATACGTTAATGTCAAGTTCTGTGATCATCAACTTCACGCCAAGTTGGCTTAGGTCTTGAAACATTAATTCCATTTCGGTCACCGTGGGATAGTCGAGCCCCCAATGACCTTGTAGGCCGATGCCATCAATGCGAATGTTGTTGTCTTTGAGATTGGAGACGAGCTTGGCTATATAATCTCGCTTGCCGAGCTTCCATTCGTCGAAGTCGTTGTAGTACAATTCGGCGTCGGGGTCGGCTTCATGTGCATATTGGAATGCTTTTTGGATGTAATCAGGGCCAATAATCATACTCCAGGGCGTCTCGCGCCAGGCGCCCTTTCTCTCGTCACGCGGCTCGGTGACGATGGCCTCGTTCACAACGTCCCAACCGTGGATTCTTCCCTTGTAACGACCAACGACGGTGTGGATATGGTCCCGCATTCGCTCAAGTAATGCGTCACGTTCGAGGGGTTTTCCTTGTTCGTCCTCGAAGACCCATTTCGGCGTTTGACTGTGCCAGACCAAGGTGTGGCCGACGATAAACATGTCGTGCTTTCTACCGAAATCCACGAGTTGATCCGCAGCCTTGAAATCGTACTTGTCCGGCTCAGGATGCACACTTTCCCACTTAAGCAGATTCTCGGGAGTAATTGAGTTGAACTGCTTGGCCGCCAACTCCAAAGCGGCAGGCACCTTACCGAGCACCTGCGCATTACCTAAAGCAGTTCCTACGAGGAAGTCCTCTTTGAAGGCCTCCTTCAAGGTGGCTTGCTGGGCCGATGCCGTATTCACTTGCACGCAAATGCAACAGAACACTAGTTGAAATAGAACGTTTGAATCGGTTTTATTCATACTCAAATCGACCAATGGGATTGAATCTTAGTTTCTAACTACAGGGTTGCATGGAGTCGTCTGCGACGTTCCGTGAGCTCTTCGTGCATTTCCAATTCCGTCGCCTTTCCAATTTTGTAATAGAGCAATGCTCCAACTCCGAGGAAGAACGAGATGGCTGGAAACACGCTCATGAGCAATCGGATCCCTTCCATGGTGCGCTCAGATTGCGCTGCATTAGGAGCATACTGGTAGTAGTCGAGCAGCCAGCCTTGCAAGGCCCCCCCTAGGCTCAGTCCCAGCTTTAATGCGAATACGGTCAAAGCAAATGTCATGGCGGTCGCTCGGCGACCCGTCTTCCACTCGGTAAAGTCTGCCACGTCTGCCATCATAGCCCAGAGCAAGGGAATCGTCGTGCCATAAACAAACTGTAGCAACATCTGCAATAACAAGATCGCTAGAAGTGCAGTGGGTGGCAAAAAATAAAAGGCAGCCATGCAGATGGCTGTCAGAAAAAGACTCACCCGGAAGACATCTCTGTTCCCGAATCGCATTGCTAGTGGCTTGGAAAGCAATACCCCGGCGATCGTGGTCAGTGTTCCCAATCCATTAAACCACCCGAATAGATCCTGCCAGGATGGGGCTCGTCCAAAAACCTCCCCTTCCCGAATATAGTATTGAAAATAGTAATATGTGCTCCCGCCTCGCATAGAAAGGCAAATAAAGATAAATACTGTGGCCACCGCAAGCGCCACCCAATTGCGATTACCAAATAAGTCGGCCACGTCTCCACGAAGCGAACTCTTGATCTGTGGGTCAGGTTTTACTCGCTCTTGCGTAGTGGCAAATGTGACGACAAAAAACGCTACGGCAATGATGGCCCACAACGCAATTGTCTTCTGCCATGCGCCAGCAGGATCTGCTTGCCCACCAAAAGAAGCCACGATATTGAGCGTATAGGTCTGCACCACAAACTGGGCTATCATCGCAAAAACAAAGCGCCAAGTTACCAGGCTACCACGTTCTGCCCGATCACCTGTCATCACGCCGGTCAGTGCGGAATAGGGGATGTTATTGGCCGTGTAGATCATCATCAGAAGATTGTAAGTAACCACAGCCCAAATAATCTTTCCAGTCGTGCTAAGATTGGGGACTGTGTAGCAAAGCACAAAGAGTATCGCGAATGGAATCGCTGTAATGAGAATCCATGGGCGGAACTTTCCCCATCGCGTATCAGTTCGATCGGCAAGCGCACCCATCATGGGATCGTTGAAAGCGTCCCACAATCGCGAAATCAGAAAAATGTATCCGGCAGTCGAGGCAGCAATTCCAAATACGTCGGTGTAGAATCCCATCAAGAACATGATTTGTGTTTGAAACACAAAATTGGCAGCGCAATCGCCCAGGCTGTACCCGGTCTTTTCCAATACCGACAGTTTTTGGGAGTCTTGATGCATAGGAATTCTCTTAAGATCTGCTTCTCGTAAAAAGTGTTTGACTCACCAAGTCTCGTGATTGTGAGGCAGCTTACCTGCGAAGTTGCCAACGTAAACATAGGCATTCATCATGTGACTGCTGTATTGTTCCGTTGCTTCGTAATCACCCCCTTTCGTTATCGCTGAGAATGTGCCGAGGCAGTACTCCTGTGCATTTGCAGTACTAGTACATAAGTCGAGCAATCTCTGATACAACTTCGATTGAGCTACAAGACGAGGTTGGCCGCACATTGTGGGCATGGGAGGATCGCTAGGGTGGACCGCTTGTTCAGCACGCTCGCCATTAAAACGTTGTGGGCACAGGAGCCTTGCCATACGAACTGAACTTCTTTGCCACATTTAGCTTGACATACAACTTCGAAAGTAACCTCTAGAGTGGGACTCAATAGTCAGTGAGTTTAAGGGGCCATTTAGATTACTTCGAGCTCAACTCAATATCGATGGTGTTGCTGCCAGGCTCAACGGTGAATTCCAAACCCGACGTGGTAACTTGCAGATATTTTTCGGGGACCAGCGGTTCGGATGGTTCGAAGCTGCGTTGACCTTCTGGAACATCCGGCGGACGGAAGGCCTGTACCGACGCACGGTACTTACCTGGTGGAAGACCTGGCAGTTTGTTCGTCTTGAGCTCGAATTTTCCGTTCGAGTCGAGGTTGCTTATCGACGGTACGGCAGAAGGATCCTCAGGGACAAAAGTGACGAGACCAGGAGAAACCGGCGTTCCATTCACGGTCACGATTCCGACGGCCGTTGAGTCGTATTTGCTCCCGCACCCGGAAAGACAGGTGACAAGAACGGCTAGGACAAGGCTGCCCCGAACACAACCGCTGCTTGGGAGGTGTCTACAGAATAAGGTTTGCATCCATTTCGCTCCTTGGAATTTCTGAGTGTGCGACATGAATGTCAATCTCTGGAGCTAGTTTCGCCACGGTTGCGCGTCGAGAGAGCTCGATAAACCAACGGGTTAACATCGTCTTGCACAAACGACACCGAGCCATCGACCATTGCAAAGTTGGCACCGCCAGGATGATTGCTGCGAAAGCCACGATTTTGGGTCCAGCACTCCCTTGCACCGGGATTCGTGCAGGCGCCCGATGTCTGAGGGTCCCAATTCAATTTGATCGCGGTGATGGCCCAATCGCCGTCACTCGACCATGCGGCGCTGTTACCGTCAACCGGGGAGGATTCTCCGATAAGAAACGTGTTGCTTGCACCGTCACTTACTTGACGTAACTCAACGCCACCGCGGATGTAGGTTGTCCTCCAGAACATCCCTACGCAGTCATCGCCAGTGTAGCATTGAAATAATGGATCGTAGGTATAGAGTCCGGGAGGTTGCGGGGCAAAACTAGGCAAGAATTCGAAGTGTCCATCGCCTGCATTTCCTTTGTAGCACGTTGTCGCAACAGTAAGCTCCCTGCCAAATGGCACACTACTATCAGAATAGGGAAACTGATTTGGTTGCAGCCCGCCAAATTCGTCCGAGGGACAAACGAGGACCGCGGGCTGCGTTTCCACCGCAGCGCGGAAGGTCGGATCGAGAGTGTAGTTCATCCCCAAATTCTGCCTGTCGTTCCAATCGCCGTTCAGTCCGTGGCCGGGGATATCAAATCTATCGTAAAGTGCTTGTTGTTCGAGGTAAGGCAAAACGCGGACAATCCAGCCACCACCGTCGAGGCCTTCTTTCGGAATACCGAATTTAGTGCGTGGTTGCCAAGAAAAGGTGAGTGAGTCGAGATCAACTTCCTGGACAGAATTGCCGTTGAAGTAATCCTCGTCGATCGGAAAAGCGCCACGCTGGTCATGATGGTTAATTGCAGCTAACGCAACATTCTTCAGGTTGTTAACACAACTCATACGCCGTG
Organism: Bythopirellula polymerisocia; assembly: GCF_007860015.1. GTDB lineage: Bacteria > Planctomycetota > Planctomycetia > Pirellulales > Lacipirellulaceae > Bythopirellula > Bythopirellula polymerisocia. Next base: position 411,648 of record NZ_SJPS01000002.1, on the reverse strand, counting down.
CCGCCTCTCGTGCGGCTTGAACCGCCGGCAGCAGCAACGCGACAAGCACTCCTATGATTGCAATAACGACCAGGAGTTCGACCAGAGTAAAACCGCGTCTGATGATGGGACTTGTCATGACTTCCGTTCCCAAATTGGTTGAAAAGCTCTGGCGCGTAATGCACGGCCAGCGAACAAATGATTAGCGGCGCCGATGGGCTGCCCAACCCACCGGCGCCATAACTTCAATTAGGACCTCTCTGTAATTCGGCGAATGGGCATCGCGCCAGTAGCACACAGCAGGAGCATCCAGGTGGCTGGTTCAGGAACACTCGTTGCGGCTGCCAGCGGCGGCGCTCCATAGTTAGTCTGCCAATCGGACAAATCTCCGACAGCAGGATTTCGTTGCCAGACCAGGAAATCATGTCCATCCACGTCGCCATCGCCGTCGAAGTCACCTGCAATACCTGGAGGACGCTCGACGATCGAGAACCGCAAGATTTCTATGCCCAGCACACCAGGATCATCGCCACTCGCCTGGATCTGCATCTGGCTTAGCCCAAAATTCTGCAGGCCATCGCCACCATTAGTGAAACCGAAGGTTGTCACAAAGTCGGTTTCAGAGCCGCTCCCCAACGGGATTGTAAACGTGCTGAAAGTACTTGTGTTGAAGTTGGCTGTATCGACGAAGAAATTAAAGTCTTCACTGCCTAATCCTGGGCCGCTATCATCGCCATCGTTGTCGCCTAACAGCAGATTGAACTGGTCGGCTGTATTGTTTCCGAGCAGCCTTGCCTCGATCTCGATTTGGTAGTCTGCGGCGTCGAAGTCAACATTCAATCCAGTGAAGCCAAAACCACCGCTGGGCCCACCGGTTCCGGCTGGGTCGGCGTTGATCAAGAAAGTTGAGCCGGAGGCATCGAGCACACCCGTCTCGCTGAAGGTACCGAAAGTAAACTTTTGTGTTTGAGCTTCATAAGTCGTTGTGTTGAACTCGATCAACAAGGGATCGTCCGGATCGACCAGCTTGACGCTATCCACGTCGATCTTCAACCGGTCGGTGCCGCCAAACGCACTCTGAATTTGGATTTGACGAAGTCCGTAGTTCTGGATCATATCTCCATCCATCTGATTGAAGGCGGCCTGGCGAAAAACTGGACCAGGGCTGACGAGTGACTGGGTTAGCAGCGTCGGCAGACCGGGTGTTACGCCAGTCAGGTTAAATGAGAATTGGTATTCCTCGCCTGTGTCGACCCCATCGTTGTCCACAAGCACGATGTTGAAGCTGCTGGCGACGTTCAGTGGGTCGACAGTCAGCATGATCTCTAGCTGGGTCGTTGCAGGGTTAAAATCTGCCACAAAGTCGGCCCCCATGCCACCGAACAAGCCGTTTGCCATATCGATATCATTGTTGATGTCGATGCTCATTACGCCCCCCGACGTATCGACTGCAAAGAAGTCATCGAAGTCAGCGAATGCAAATCCTCTCGCATCGTGAACTGCTGCATCGTAACTCGCGAATTCGGCGGCATCGCTTCTGGAAGTAGTGAGTATAAGTAAAAGTGCCGCAATGGCACCAATCTTTCTGCGATTTATCTTAGACATGTCTAAGTCTCCGTTGATAAGTATTTCCGCTGAGAGAGTAGGTAAAGAATTTGTAGTTGGAGTAGACGAACCAGACAGGCATGCAATTGATTCCCCACAGTTTGTTATCTATCCGGTTTCTCTGTATCTATTCGAAGTGAAACAAACGGCTCCCCGCCTACTCTACCCCAGGCAAGCAGGAAGCCAATTCGCAAAAAAATCTGTCTTTCAAATTCTGATTAGCTCTTTCTTCTGCGCTGAACGATCAAAGCAAGCATTCCAGTGCAAAAAAGCGAAGCAGTCATAGGCTCAGGAATCATCGTGAGCTTTAAGTTGTCAACATTCAAAGCTTGCGTAAAAGGTGCAGCACCCGTGCCATTAAACTGGAAAGTAATCTGAATCGTGCCACCAGACATATCAATGCCGGAATCTGCCATGAAGATCGCCGTATCACCCAAGTTCAAATCGTAGTGAGTGTAAGTATTGTTTAGTAGTTGATCGTTCCCGAAACCAGGATTGTCTGGAGCGGTATTGAGCTTGCCAGTGACTCCCCCACCAAATCCTGGTAATGCAAAGGTTTCAATCTGGATATTCAGGCTTCCCCCATCAGCCTTGGCATCAAAAGAAAGCGTGTAATCACTTAAATTCGAGCTTGTATTGCCCGTAATAGCGCCGTTTTGATACTGTGCTCCTACCCCAGAGAAGCCATTTCCATTCGCGGCCGTCGTGTTGACGGTCTGCCATGAGTCACCAGTGAGTCCGGCACCAACTCCAATACCCGTAGAACTGCTTGCGGTATCTCCAAACGTGTAACCAACTTGAAGAGCTGCTCCCCCTGACAAAGGATCAAAGTTCTCAGAAACAATAGTTACGCCGTAGCTGGCCGTAGCCAACCCAACTAAAGTCAAAGCAGTAAGACAATTACAGAAAACAAATCTTCTCATGAGACTCTCCCTCCAAAACGTGACAAGTTACGCCGCTATTCTACGCAGAACAACAACTCAGAAAAATTCCAAACACTACGAACGGCCAAAACGGCCGATTCAACTCTTTAAACTACACAACCTAGATTCACTAAAACTACGCCTCGGCTAGTTCCTCGTCCCTGGTGGGGCCGTCGTGCCGCGAATGACCAGTTTCTGGCGTAGCACAATATTTTCTAAATCTACTGAGCGAGGATGCTCGATGCGCTGCACAAGCATTTCGGCCCCGCGATGTCCCATCTCTTTCATGTCGAACCCAACTACCGACAGAGGGGGTGTCATGCAGCGAGTAATCATCATATCGTTAAATGCGATGAGACTTAGATCGGTCGGGATCGAAATCCCGTGAGTCCAAGCTGCATGTGTGATTTGTAGTGCTTCCACATGGCAATAGCCAAGCATTGCAGTTGGCCGTTTGCTGTCTAGTAGTCGGCCGATCGCTTCGTCAGTACTAATGTTCCATACTTCTCCCCGCACAGAATCCCCGGCCTCTTCAATGGCCTGTCTGAAACCTTGTTCACGCTCGCGGACACTCACATGCGGACGAATCGATTCATCGATGTAGAAGACAATATGTTTATGTCCGAGACCAATCAGATGACGAGTAGCCGCATAGGCGCCCCCCACATCGTCCGGCACGACATGAGGCACATCGTCGTCAAGCTTGTCTCCGAGAAGAATCGTCGGAAGCCCACTTTTCGAGATCGCTTCTTCAGTGCCCTCGGGGATATGTAATAGCATTGCCAGACCGTCGACTGCACCGCCGAAAACAAGTTCCTTCCAATGATCCTCTGAATTGGCGGGTATCAGCCTCAAATCGTAATTGTGCTTTTGCAGTGACTCTGTAAAGGAGACTGCAATTTCATTCATCGGATCTTCAAAAATCCAGTTTGGATTGGAATACAGCAGGCCAATCGTCTGTGTTTTGCGGCGCGACAAGGCCCTCGCCCGCCAATCAGGCTGATAGCCCAATTCTTCTGAGAGGCGTAAAATCTCAGCTGACTTCTCGGCACTGCGTTTCTGTGCACCTTTCACGTCGCCTCTCAGAACGCGCGCAACTGTCGAGTGCGATACTCCCGCTTTTCGAGCAATATCATTGAGAGTAGCTGACAAGTAGTGATCCTCCGCAATACTTTCTAACAATCTTCAGTCAAAAAGGAGGCAATTGCCAACCTATTTCGCCCGAAGAGTTGTGTACTCGTAGTGAATGAACCGAATTACAAATTGGAAGAGAATAAACGCCTATTCTGGTAGCGCTGTCAAATAGCAATTGACCACATTTCATGGCAATTTTTCGATAATAGTCCTATTTCAAATAGATGTCAACAATTCGGCGGGAAATATTTGACAGCGCTGTCATTCTATGAGAGAATTCACGTTAATACGCTGTAAACATCCATGTTTCCTGCTCCCTCTAGTGCTTCCTTCTAGTGCTTTGAGTGCAGTACTTTGGCTTTTTCATTGGAAGGGATGAGGCAAGTGGCCTCATTTCGAATAATTGTCCAGGTGACCACAGATTGGCATGCAGCAGCCTCGACAGTCTTCTTCATTCTATTGCATTTTACTTCTTAGAGTCACTTGAAACGATGCAAAAAATATCGGCTCGAAATACCGCTCCACTAACTATCAGGTCCAGTTGCACCCTGCGGGCGGCCTTCATCAGTTTTCAGTTTGCCATCTCGATACTTTGCTTTCTTTTTGCCCGACCGATAGTTGCACTTGAGCTAACCTTGTCCGACTTCAACGGCACAGGCTTCGACTACACATTTGGTGGCTTCAATCAAACCGTTGGAGCGAATTCGGTTCGACTCCGTGACTTAGTGGATGACTCGGGTGGTGCCGGGACTGGTCAATTGCTCAACTTGTCATCGTACTCCGATAGCCGATTCGTCGTCGATATGCTTGCTAACCCTGGCAATGGAGTTGATAAATTTGATCTCGAATTGATCGACTCTTCTGGGAGAACCGGTAAGTGGACGCTCGGCGTCTCAAATCTTGATGTCGGCGTTCCTGGCACCTTAGTTTCTGCCACGACGCTAGCCAATCCAACCCATGGTGTTGGTGATTTTGCCAATTTAGACCTAAGCAACATCACCACCTGGCAGGTTCTTGGCACGTTTAGTTCCCCTTCCCCGTTTGATTTGAATTTTGATAGAGTTGCGATCTCCGACGCTGTCTCAGCTCCTCCAGCCTACCCGGGAGCGGAACAGGATGCCCCTTGGCGTGCCCAAGCCGCGGCTCGAATTGAAGCCAACCGCAAAGCAAACCTCCAGGTAAATGTCACAGACGCCCTGGGAAACGCGATTTCCGGTGCAAATGTCTCAGTGCAAATGACTGAGCATGAATTCGGTTTCGGATCAGCAGTAGTGGCGAGTAGATTGCGCGACAACAACCCTGTCCATGCAACTTATAAGCAAAAAGTTGCTGAATTGTTCAATCTTGCGACTATAGAAAATAATCTCAAGTGGCCACCATGGGAAGGTGAATGGGGTGGCAGTTTCACCAAGTCCGGTGCGCAGAACGCGGTCAGCTGGCTCAACGGGCAAGGAATCGACGTACGCGGGCACACTCTGGTTTGGCCGGGTTATAGCAACCTGCCGACCTCTGTAAAAAACCTGCTAAACAACACTCCGCTCAATGCAGCTCAGCAACAACAAATGCGAACTCTTATCTTCGATCACATTGCCGACATCGCTGGTAATTTTGCCGGGCAACTCGCGGCCTGGGACGTGATCAACGAGACACGCACCAATCATGACGTGATGGACAATCTTGCCGAGGGCGATCTCGCGATGGTCGATTGGTTCAACGCAGCCCTGGCTGCTGACCCTGCGGCCAAGCGTTACATAAACAATTTTGGCATTCTCTCCTCGGCCGGTGGAACGAACACTTTTAACCAACAAGAATACTTTGACACAGTGCAATTCCTTCTCAACAATAGCGCCCCGGTCGACGGCATCGGCTTCCAAGCTCACTTCTCGGAAGGTGATTTGACAGGTCCAGAAGATCTTTGGACGATTTTTGATCGGTTCGATCAACTAGGACTCGATATGCAAATTACTGAGTTCGACTTCGGCACCACTAATGAGCAACTACAGGCGGACTTCACTCGAGATTTTCTTACGGCCGTCTTCGCTCATGAAGGCATCGATGACTTTCTGATGTGGGGTTTTTGGGAAGACGCCCATTGGCGACCGGAAGCGGCAATGTTCAACAGTGATTGGTCCATCAAACCGAATGGCCAGGCCTATCTCGATCTAGTCTACTCCGACTGGTGGACCGACGAGGAACTCACTTCCGCACTAGCTGGTACAGTCGATCTGAGGGGCTTTAAAGGCGAATATGAAATAACTGTGACGCAGAATGGGGTAGAACAAGTTGTCATCGCCACACTTACTGACGGCGGCCTGATTCTTGACGTCTCACTTCCAATGCTTAGTGCTGACTTCAATGGTGACGGTGATGTTGATGACAAAGATCTCACGATCTGGTCAACTGGTTATGGGACTACTTCTGGTGCAGTACAATCATCAGGCGATGCAAATGGAGACGGAATTGTCGATGGCAATGATTATTTACTGTGGCAAAGACAATTCGGCAGTTCTCCAAATCTTCCTCTTGCAGTAGTCCCGGAACCAACTTCATGGAGTTTGTTCCTATTATTCGTTCTCGTTCAAAACTGCTTCTACCGAAGAAGAAAGCATCTTGAATTTATTTGAACGCCACGAATTCAACAATCGACTATCCGAGCGAGCTTCTACCTTGCCACATCCGACAAATTTGGCAAGTGTGCAAAGGATTGCTGCCGGCTACCAGCCAAAAGGCTTGCGTTCAAACTCCTCGATGACACTTTTTATGGTTGTCCGCAATCTTTTCTGACAATTGCGATTGATGAAAGAGAGAATCTCGGGTTCCTCCTCGCTGATGGCCACCTACGCCCAATGAGGGATAGTTACTCTGCAATGCGGGTAGTACTACTCGGTCATTTTTCAGTAACTTTCAACCTCCGGCTGGGGTTCCTTGTAAAACCATCGCCCAATATACACTTTCGAAAAGAGCGGTCATCATTCGAACCAGTGACCTGTGGGTGCACTACCTAACGCTTCTCAGTGCCTGCAAATTCGCCGCCGCTTCCCCCGTAAGAGAGTGTCCGCTCGCAGAGGTGAGACGCGACTCGCTCAGTTTGGAGATTGGCCAGCTGCAAGCTATTTTACCAAGTCGCAGAGGTGTCAAATCTCGGACAAGACCTCTGCAAGTTCGCATCGAGCACAACTCCGATCGGGTGGTCCATCTTCTTTCAGTTTCGCATCTCCCAAACTGACGTCGGTAGTGGCACCTGTGCGGGTTTGAGTGGAGCGTTAGAATTGGTTTTTGTACAACCGTCCGCAGTTTGGCTTACTGGGAATTGACGTCGGTTTCTTGGACAGGGATGCAAGTTCTTCGCTCTGAACTTAGGAGATCGAACTACTCGGCCGCCTCAGAACTGCGGTGAGGTGCTCAGGCAAGAATTCCGACTCGAGCCACTTTTCTTCATGGAGAATGGCGTCCAGTTCGGTCTCATCGATCCACAGGCCCAGGCACTTCTCACAGCGGTCGATTCTTATCGAGTTAGAGAGGGTGTAAGTGATGCCTTGCAGCCTGCCATCGAGGCACCTCGGGCACCGCATGTACCCTACCAGGTGGGGCGGCGAATTTTCTTCCGCACGCAGATGAAGTCGATCGCATAAGGCGCCGCCTTTCGTAATGGATTGATGCAGTTCAGGGTATCGCGGAAAGTTATATTCGCAAGTTACAGCGGAACCCCCAGCCGGATGAGTTCCGAAAACCTTCGTTTGAAGGAGCATTTCCTGGCCCGAGGCCAAGCGTCTCAGTCTGAGAGATCGTATAAGTTTCCGGCACGAAAAAATCTGTGTCAAGAAGTTACTGCATCGACGGGTTTAGAGATGCTGATCGATGCGGGTCAGCTGGTTCTAAAACGGTGGTTAAACGAATCACTGCGGATGCGCAAGACGGGATTCTGCAAACTTATAAGGTATCCAGAGCCAGTCCTCCACCGACCAGTCTACTGATCGCTCCACTGAGCCACGCGAATAGTTACAATACGATCCGAAGAAGCTTCGAGGATACGGTTGGGGAGTTCCTTGTTATTCTTGTCTTTTTCAACCGTTTCCCAACTGCCGCGCGTAATCTTGTATTGGATGTTGCTGCCCTTCGGCAGGCGAACCTGAACCTCGTACACTCCCGAGTCCTTTCGCTCCAGTGACAAACCTTTCGGATTCCAGTTTCCTAGAGCGAAGTGGTTTCCGGTGATGTATAGCACGTCGTCTGCCGGGGTTGATTGCGGCACATGGACTTGAAACGTTACCGAGCGGGAAGTTGCCAGATTTGCTGGGGCGCGAGCCTCGTTGGTCTGTCGATTAGTGTCGAGCAGTCGGCCGTATTCCGGGTGAAGCTGGATAAGCCGCGCATATACTTCATGCCCTTCTTTTCCAATGCTTGCGAGTACCTGCAATAAACCGCGGCGGGCGGCATCTGTCGGAGCCTGTTGAATCGCCGCTTGGACTGCGGAAATCGCCGACGGGCCGATACGCCGAATCACAACCGCAACATCTGCTTGGACGCGGTTGGTTGGGTCCTGAGCACTGACCAGGCTATTGAGCAGAGCAGGCAAGAGCGGTATGAGTTCGTCTCTCGGTGCGCGTGATAACGCACTTCGCGCCTCACCTTGCACCGTCGGTGGTGTTTCCCTGTCGGCTATGAGCTTCACTGCGTAGGCGAAGCTCGGGGGTTGAAACATCTGAAGATAAGCATCGGGAGGATTCGTACCAGTCTGCGGAAGGGGTGACGGAACGAGATGTCCGGCACGCTCAAGCGCTTCGCGAATCGCCGTCTGATACTGACGGATCTCACGACTATCCCACGATTGGCGAAAGGCTGCCCACCAGATTGGCTCGGCTTCGATCGCCTCATTTTCGTGCAAGAATTCCTGCAAAGAGCTACGTCCCTCCTTGCCTAGACCGCACAGCACAGCAGCCAACCTTTGGCGTGCTCGGCTGTCCGAGGCGGCTTGCAGCGCGTTCAGAACCACCGGCACGGCCTGGGGGCCAATCTTATAAATCGCGCGTGCCGCCTGTTGACTGACAGTCTCATCAACGTCGGCAGCCGCGATGAGTATCTCCGGCAGCGCCGGTAGCGCGGCCTCGCCTAACAACGCGAGATTACTGGCAGCCTTGATCCGATACTTAGCATCCGCATCTTTATTGGCAATTACTCGCCGTAGCCAGTCCAATTTCGGATTTTCTGCGAAGCGCTCCATCAGCAACTCCGGTGCGCCGTCTGGAGCACTCACCGCAACAAACGCGGCTTGGAGCACCGGTAAGCCGCGTGGGTGCCCAGGTGCCATCACCGCGATGGCACGCGCGGCACTTAAACGTGCCGCAGGATTATCGGAACCGGTCAACTTCACTAGCCGTGCTGGCGGGTCTTGCTCGCCTTTGAAAAGCAGTGCCAGAGTGTCTGCCGCTTCGGTGGCCACTCCGCCGGGTACCCCTTGAGAGGAGCAGACATCCGTGGCATTAGCCGCTTCGATGACGTTCAACAAAGGTTCGACCGTCGCTGCTGCTGGCGGACCAAGTGCCCCTATACCAGCGGCCGCCGCGCGGCGTATCGGTTGCGCGCCGCTCTTCAATGTCTCGAGTAGCGTCGGCAAGGCGTCTGGCCCGCTGGCACGAATCGCAGCCAACGGTTCGTCCGGGCTGGGACGACCGAAAATCTCATTAGGCATGTACGAAGCGCTCAACCGTCCCAGCCACTCTTCCAGCGACCGACCTTGATAGATGAGTTTGCCGTCGCGCCGCTCAACTCGCTCCACCACCGGCCTTCGCAATTGGGCCTGTTCGGCGACCTGTTTATACGCCTTAGGATCTAACTCTTTGAGCGTTCTTTCAGCAGCATAACGCACGTGTGGGCTCTCATCGTTGACAGCAGCCTCGACTAGCGCCGGCACGGCCTCCTGGCCCATATTAGCTGGAAGTAACGCAAGCATCGTCGCTGCCATGGTCCGCACGTCAGCTGCTTCGGCGGTGCGAAGAGCTTCGATTACTGCAGTACGGGCCTTAGGGTCCTGGCTTGCAATGAGAGCAAGCGGGTGGAGCAAGCGTTGCTTGCCATTGACCCGGGGATTCTGCAGCGCGTCGATTAAGATAGGCGTTGCCGCCTCACCCTGCGGACCCGCAAGGACCGTCAAGGTTGCGTCTTGTCCCATCCACGGGCCAGCAAGTGGAGGGTACGCATGCCGCAACATGTCCATCGTTGCCGCACCCGCATTCATCATCCACTGATCTGGTTGCGGCGCGGACAGCTCTTGCACCATGTCCGTCGCCGCCTTCCGCGCACGCTCCGCCAAATGGTCAGCATCAAGAACGTCGGCCGTCTTCCAAATGGCAAGGCTAGTTTTCCCCAGTTGCCGGCCTGTGGGCGATCGTTCGGCACTCGCGTGCGTGATCGCCAGCGACGTTCCATCCGGAGAAAAGGCAGACGGTCCGCCGGCCAGTAATGTGCCGACCACTTGCTGCGTATGCACGTCGTAGATGGAAGCGGCACCATTGTGGGCAAAGGTTAATAGCAGCCGGCCGTCTTCTGAGAAAGTGGCTCCGTCGATAGCCGACCCCCACCTCTCTCCCGTGAAGGACATCTCATCCACAAAACGCAAGCCGCCAAAGTCATTCGGCTCGATCCGCCACAACTTTTTGCCGCCCATGCTGTCCGCGACGGCATGTTTACCTTGCCGATCCACAACAAACAACGGTTTCAGCGCGACGCGCACCACGGCTAGCTGCTCGCCATTGGTCACGCGCCACTTAACCGCAGGGCTATTGTTATCATCCGTCACAAGCAAGGTGCCGTCGGGCAAGAATGCAACGTGACCGCGGAATCCAATCTCGAACTCGCCTACCACTTCGCGCCGTGCCGAGTCCCACAGCCGCAAGCGGCCTTGAGTTCGTCGGGGTTGTCCGAGGATTACGTTGTCGGCTGCCGCGAGCCATTTGCCGTCTGGAGAAAATGCGATCGAGATGACGTCTTCGCGATCTTGCTGATCATTGTTGCCATAGCCGGCGAGCGTTGCCAACTCCTTGCCGCTAACTGGATCCCACAGGTTGAGCCCCATCGCGGCAGCGACGGCCAACACTTTGCCATCGGGAGAATAGGCCAATGCTCGAATTGGGTTTGGCATGCGTAAGTCACGATCGACCTCACCCGTGTGTTGCAACTGCACCTGCTGCTCACCTTTTTCTACGTCGATGAGCAGCACAAGGCCTTCATTGGGCCCGTCGAGGAGGGCGTCCTGCCCGCCTACAGCAACCTGTTTGCCATTGGGCGAGAACGCTACAGCCATCGTTGCCTCTAGGGGCAATTCGACGATTACCGAATCAGCCCCAAATAGCGGGCCATACGTCAGGATTGGAATTGAGAGGACGAGAACAAAGATGACGCCGGCGATTGGGTTCGATCGAAACATGCCACTGCCTCCCGTAACTCGAACAGTCTAGTCTACTCTTTTCTTTGCGACTTTCCACCAAGTGTCGTTGGGCTGCGATGTGCAGTTACGCACACTCAACTCCTGCCCAGCATGCTGTTTTGCTGCTGCGGGCAGAAATATGAGTCGCCTCCCTCTAACAGTGCAAGCGGTGTGCCTTTCTATTGTACCTGTTGTAAAACTCGAATGGTGTCTAACTGCCTCAAGTGGGGGGCTGTCACCTCAAGCAGACTGCCAGTTCTTGCCGAAGTCACCCCGACCGCTGTTGTTTCGCCGTCACCCAAACTAACCGAGGATGCATCAACCTCGGTGCCAAACCGAATTGGCAAACTGCCGTCGGTGAAAATCACCTCTGCAGTTAGTGCCCCCCTAACGGGGGAAGCGTCGACGGCCATGGAGAAACCGAGAAACGTCAGTTTATTGGACACCGATTGCCGTCAGCAATTTGGCCGATGGATCTTCTTGTGCCAACGTCACTAAGATTTTGCCCCGAAATCGACGTGCCGAGAACTGACCGAAAATCAGCTGCTAGGTGCAGCTGCCCATGATCGTTTGCTTGGAACAGCCAACTGGACACGGGGACCAATGCCCGGGCACTTGCTACTTGCCGCTGTCTTCATCAACACCGTGCGAGAAATTCACTTGATAACCTTGGGCTTCCAGAGTCTTTTCGTACTCCAGCCGTTCCTGAATCTTCTCCAGCAGCCGATTGAGGTACTTCTGCTGCATAGCCCCAGGCGACATGCCAGCGACGCGAAATTCTTCCCCCTCCGAGGCTGAAACTTCAAGTTGCATGAGGGGCTTGCCCATCGCAAATTCCATGAGCAACCGGGCAGCCGCCACGGAACCGCCCAAGGCCTTTTCCCGCATCGTATCGACGATCTCTGCCAGCGCACCAGGACCAAGAACATGGCAGAAAGCGTGCATGTAGAGCGATTCCCGCTCCTTACGAGGTCTGCCAGGTCCACCAGGATTGCCTTTGGTGAACTTTCCATCCCGCCCACGGTCGCCTGTTTGAATATCCATCCGTTTTCCTTGCCGTTTAAACGGTGCTTTCGATCAGTAACAGAATGCTCGCCTTGGTTGCCACCTTGGGAGAAGATCAGGCTTCTAGCTGGAGGCTATCAGAACATGTTTTTCTCTGCATGTCTGCAGGAAAAAGCCTATCAATTTGGTGCGATTATCCCCAGCTGGTCCCCCGCTTTGCTAAGAATGTAGGTTTTTCCCTGGAAAAGAACACATAGTTCAAATCCCTCCTCCGCTACTTTTGCTCACCAGTGAATAGTGGTGACTTAGGCTGAAAAACCCCTGGGAAAAGGTTTTTTTTATTTTTGGACTTGGAGTCGCACAGAGGTCTCAAGTGAGGGTCGTTCGTGGTACTGGTTGACTGCGCTACATTTGACGAATCTCTGCGGCAGTTCTTGGACGAATGATTCAAGCTGGGTCCGGCGAAACTTTGCGACGAGCAACTTCCTGGCTAATGCCATTCTCTGCCGCTCAACCCAAACCTGGGACCTGCTTCTCAAGTATCATATCGCTACTTTGTTGCACGGGTGCCTCTTTGGAGGGTGCCGATTCTCTACAACCACGGAGGACGCGATTGGCTACCCAAATTGACAGCAACTGAACGATTCCGATGATCAGCAGTGCGTAGCGCAAAGCGAAGGTATCGGAGATGTTGTTTGCCAATAGAATAAACAAGCCGCAACCGGTGAAGCGTCCGATAAAAAAACCAAACTCCTGATTGAAGATGTACGCGAATTTATTGCGGTGTTCGATGGCCGAGACCGTGTCGATCACTTGCATTTGTATGGGGAAGTAGGCGATGTCGTGCAGCGGTCGGCCCAGCAGCAGACACACCATGAAGAGCAGTACGCCGGTGGCATTGAAGAGCAGAGCGTTTGCCAGCCCTCCCAGTGCAAACAGTCCCAGGCCGACAGTGAAAATAATGATGCGGTGCTTCGGCTTAGTAGTGCGGCCAATAAAATAGAGCAGGAACGCTGAAAGGATCCCTCCGATTGCTTGAATTGTTCCCAGCGCACCTTCTTGTCCGACCAAGAGCATTACCAGCATGGCTGGAGCGGTGACGATATAGCCTTGCGCTAAGCCTTTCAAGATGGCCAGTACTTGCATTTGGTTCCAGAGCCAATGAAATCGAAAATAGATGAAATCAGACTTCGGCGGATTTTCGAAGCGACCCTGATGGATGAGGATAGACGACACAATGGTTAGCAGGAACACCATTGCTGTGACGATTTGATAGGCTATGACGCGATCCCCGCCAAACCATCCCCACAGCCCAGTACCCTCAATAAACCAGCCGATAAAGACTGGCACGACGACGTAGGTGTTTGTGTAAAAGAATGTTTCGAGACCGTAATAGTAGTTACGGTTTGAGTCATTAGTCGTGGAGAGCGCAAGAAAGTCGCGGTTGGCCCAGAACAAACCAAATGACATGCCCATCATCAAGCCCGCCACGCCGACGCCCGTCATGCTCAGCTTTCCCAATGACATCATCACGGCCATGGAAATTCCGCTCAGTAACATGCCTGCCGAGTAGAGTCGCTTAATACTAATGTGTTGGAGCAAGAAGCCGTTCACTAAAAAGGTGAATGGAATGCCTGTGTAGACGGCCAGTTGGTAAATGACAACCATTTTCACGTCCTGCGTGTTACGCATAACGTAAGCGCCCACGAAGATGTCGATCACGGGCAAGACAAAGGCATAGATCAAGTTCGTGAGGAGCAAAATCCGCATGTTGTGCGGATAGGAGAGGAAGTGAAGAAATTCGTTGCGAAGCTTATTCATGGATCAGTTTCAGCTGAGAGTTTGAAGTATCTCTTCAATCGAGAATCGTGCCCCACAGATCACGCTGTCGGAGGCGCCGTAGTATATTGTCAGCACGTCACCCGTGACCAAGTGACCATTGGTGAAGACGACATTACCGAAGAAACCGATGCGTTCATATTCGGCGATGGGTTCCATAATAGGCTCACTTGAACGGGCCAATACATTCCAGGGTTGCTCAAGATCCAATAGCAGCGCTCCCAGACAGTAACGGTTCTGGTCATCTGCACCATGGTAGATTTCCAACCAGCCCTTCGGAGTGCGAATAGGAGCTGCCCCAGCCCCCACGCGAGCACAATCCCACATGCCTGGGCGACTGTGAGCCAGACAGCGGTGCTGGCCCCAATGGACGAGGTCCGGCGATTCGGCGAGCCAGATGTAGTTGCCGCCAATGAACTGGCTGCTGGGACGGTGGAGGGCGTAATACTTGCCACCGATGCGTTCGTCAAAAATTGCGCAGTCTTTATTGTGGGGGGGAAGAATCATCCCATGTTTGTGGAATTCCTGCCAGTCCTTTGTACTACGCAGACCTACCCCCACTCCATGAGCCGACACTTGCGTGAAGGTGAGATAGAAAATTTCACCAATTTGCGTGACGCGGCAGTCTTCGATTCCATAGGTTTCTAATTCGCCCTGGCCGAACATTGCTGGATACGAGGTGGCTTCTGAAAAGTTGATTCCGTCTTCGCTGGCAACCAATCGCAAGTGAGACATCGTTGTCAGATAATCCTTGTCGTCATAGCTTATGATTCTGAGATCGGAGAGATTAAGCTTAGGATCTGCGTTATCGAATTCCAGAATTTGGAAGCTGCCGTCATCGGCGATTAAAGGGAATGAAGTCTTGCCGGGGCTTTGCTCGGGACGCTCGGCAACTCGCAAGAGCAGCCAAGTCTTGTCGTTGAATCGGAAGACACCTGGATTCAGGAGACATTCAACATTCATGCCCTCTAGACTCGGAGCAATATTTGACGGCCTGAGGAGGGGGTTTTCAGCGAATCGCTTAGCGATGTCAGCCATGATGCGATATTTCTCCTAAGGTGTGTAACGCACTACGACGTCGTTGATCAGAGTCCGATTTCCTTCGCGTCGGATTTCCTCTCCCGCCGGAGTAAGTACCACGATCCTCGCGGCATCGTTCGGAATGGTGAACGACACAAGACCACAAACATTTTTCTGGAGAAAATCGTCGCTTGCAGCATCGTAAATATCCTTCGCATCGGATCCGACATCGACTTCAACAACCTTGTTAGATGAGTAAGGGTTGTAATAGAGGTAGGTGGGATACGCTTTGCCGTGGAAGTAATCTGTTTTCAGCAGGTCCAATTGTAAAATAGCTTCGACATTAGTCCGCCGAATAATGCCGCCAAGTATCCCGACATGGGAACTGCCGTACAGCCCGAGATCGGTGGCTGCCGAAGCGGGACGATAGAGCACGATGGGGACGGTGGCTTCGTTGAGGAGGTCAATGAAATTGACGACTAGGTCTCCTTGGGCAAACGGGCCGATGTTGGATTGATAGGAAATTGCCATAGCGTCCACCGAGAGTTTGTCCTGTCCACTTTCGCAGGTGGATTGGTCACTGCTCTGAGCCTTGACGTAGAGTTTGTTACCCAGTTCGGTGGGGAGTTCGACCACATGAGCTGAATCTGAGTCGGACACCGAGAATGCGGGAGTGTATGGACCTTCAGGCTGGGAGGAAAATGAAAAGTGGAAAGCATTGCCGACGTGTCCGCCATCGATCCGCTTCGCAGCCACGACGAGCCAACGATCAGGTTTATCTGGAAGCTCAAAAACCCAGATGTGCTCAAACGAGGTCCCCTGACTGGACTCCTCTTCAAATACCTGAAGATCGGGAGGTGCCTCTGCACGATAATGAGTGGAAGCGAAACTTCCATTCACGATTTTACCTCGTAAAGTCCGGAAATCGGATCGGGCGGTCGCCGAACCGCGTTTCCATTTACGGATTCCCTCGTAGGCGATCACTGATTTACCGTCGTGTGCATTGGCCCATTCGAAACTGGATTGATGCTCGGCGTCATGGGCATCGGGATAAAAAAGTCGCGATGCATTCGCTAGGTTCAATATCCATTTACCTATGTCGTGGGCATACCTAATGTCGTAGCGCGCTAGTGGCACAAGTGCGCCAGCCCATTCGAACGTGTTCATGGCGAAAGCATAGCCTTCGCCATCGGTGGTACTCCCGACCAGACCGTGCGCGTCGAATTCATTCCAGCGATCAGAGATCACTCCCCACCCTGGCCGGGCTTGAGGTCGGCCAAGGGGTTCAAAGCAATCATTCACTAACCTAGCGACGTCGTAATCACGACCCAGTTCGGCGTTCATGCGTGCGGCGACCAGCGCGCCGTAAGGCAGGAGTACTTCATAGAGTGGACTTTGATCGGCCGGCCTTTCCTGGAGCGATCGGATCGCCCAGTCTGCAGCCGTCAGGAAACGCGGATCTTGGAACTTGACCCACGCCATATACTCCAGCCATGCGATCCCAGCGGCAGCTTCGGGTTCAATGCGGCCCAATTCCACGGGCTTCATGGTTTTGAGATTCAATCCAGTGTGATCAAAGTTGGGCAGTGTGAGTGGATCAGTCCCACCTCCCAAGGCCACACAAGCTTCATGCCACTTTAGCGCCACGGAAAGGGCCTGTTGTGTGCGGACAGGATCATCGGGATACAAGTCGTTCAGTTGGTAGAAGAGGACATTGGGAAAGATGTCGTACCAAAAGGATGTACCCGAACCGCGGTGCAGCCGGTTCAAGTAGACTCCTTCATCCGCGCGGAAGAAATTCATGCCCATCGCCACCCAGTCCTGGCCGAGATGAATTCGCATGTCTAAACCTACAAGGGAACCGCTGATAACTGCTCCCAGAAAATTGATCGCTTCAGGATCGCGCGGGCCACCGATAAATGCTGGCATTGAGACCATCGTCTTCTTCTCGTCCAACCACCGGATGAGTGGTAGGTGATCTCCACTCTGTTCGAAATCGAACACCAGGTCGATGTAATCTCGGGTCACCTGGGGCCAATCGCGCATTGCATACGGCTCGGGAAGTTTCGGCATCGGCTCAACGCGCGGAATCGAAGTTTGCGAGAAGTCTTCAACCGCGCATAGGGGACTGGCGCCGCCAATCGTCAGCAAGCAGAAAATGACCAACTGAATTCGCAGAAAGGCGATTTGCATTTTTACAACCAACACTTCCCAAATGACGTATGTCCCGAGCAAGCGGCCCGTAGAAGTTTCTCTAGAGAATCGCCTTCATTCCATTCTCGTAACATTCTGATTAAGGACCAGTCTGACAAACTACGACGCACAATCGAGCAGCGAAGCGGCCAAGGATCGCAGCGACCAAACAGACGAGCGTGATAGATGGCTTCAGTCGGCCCCACCTGCCAACTCATAAAGCTCTCGAACTTGACCTGCTGTCAGAGCGTGGTTGAAAATCGCCAACTCATCAAGGCGGCCATCCCACATGTTGAAATCGTGCTCTTCAGGAGCTTCTCCGCGCAAGTTTAGCTTGGTGCCTATTGCCAACGCACTAATCCGAGGATCGCGTTGCATTTGGTGATAGGCAGCAGCAGCCACCTCTTGCCCGTTGCGATAGAGCCGCAGCATTGATCCATCTGCGACAAACGCAACATGGTGCCACTTGTCGAGTGGCAGAGGCTCATGGTCGCTCACGAAAACTTCTTCGCCACTGCTGTCAAAAATATGTACCTCAAGTTCGCCGTCATCTTGGAATAGTCCGAAATGAAATTGCCCCTTGTCCTCATCGCCCCCTGCCCAATTCTTAGCAATGCTTGCCCAACGAGGTCTTGAGTTGGCGTAAACCCAAGCGGCTACGCTGAGCATGTTTCCTTTCGCCTGAGGATACTGACTTGCCGAGGCGTACGTTTGCTCCGCGGGTCCGCCCAATGCCAGAGCGGCACCCACTTTACCAGCAGTCCAGGCAGGCATATTTTCTTTCCCAAAGTGAATCGTCGCATCTGCGCCGCTGGCGGACGAATCGATAAGTCGCTTTCCATCACTGGTTGGTTCCATGCGGTAATAAACCGCAGGATCTAAGTCTAAGACAGTTTGGGCATAGGAGCTTGTTTCGCCTCGTAAGCTGCGTAGGAATCGCTTTGCATCCAGATCGATGCCGGAGGGCATCCCCGTGAAAAAGTCGACCCGCGCCGCTTCGCCTGAGACCAACCGTAACTTTTCCACGGACTTGCTTTTTCCGCCATGCAGATCGACGATTACTTCTCCCTGAAATACGTGGACCTCGGATTCTTTGTTCCTCACTGCTTGGACAGCGAAGTCGGTGCCCAGGTCGATCACCGTTGCTCCCGGCGATTCGATTCGAAAACCTTTAGCAGCAGGTGGCACATGGGCTGAAAGCTGCCCATCTTTCAATTGGACGCTGGCAGAATCAACTAAGTTAAACGTGGCTGGAGCTCTCAAGACGAGAATAGCTCCCGACTCGTATTGAATTTCAATCAAGCCGTTGAGTAACTCGTAAAGACCCTCTCGCAGTCGAACACCTTCGGAGGGCCTTGTTTCTCCATTCACACCATAATTAAAGCGAGCGCCAACCACTTTGCTAAGTACGGCAGTCTCGGCGCCTCGATAAGGAGGTTTTTCTCGAGAGTTCGTGAGCAGTGCTATTCCAAAGGCTGCGATCAGAATACTTGCTGCCGCTGTCCAACCGAATAAACCACGCCTTGATATCCACTTGTCTCGGACATATGCAAGAGAGGCCTCGTCGGATCGATTCGAGGGTGTCGATATGGCAGTCAGAAGTCCATGTTCCGACCTGAGAATCGCATGCATCTGGCAGTAATCCAGATAATGGTGTCTCAAGGTCGGATCTGATTCAATCAGTACGCCCAGCCGCTGGTGCTCAGTATGACTCAGACCTCCCTCGGTCATATGACCGAGGAGTCTCTGAAATTCCAATTCTTGATGACTGCCATCCATCATATGGCTTCCGGTTGGACATCTTTCTGAACACATTCGATCAACCATTTGCGAGCTCGGAACAGAATCTGATAAATCGAGTTCGCATTGCAGCGGAGTTTCTGGGCCATGTCACAGACCTTGACTTCCTCCGAATATCGAAGTCGTATCGCCTCACGTGAGCGAAGTGGCATAAGGGCCAGACATTTTTCCAACGCCGCAGCGCGTTGCTCGTGGCATTCATCAAGTTCTCTTGCTTCCCAGGCGAGAGTGGATAACAGATCGTCGCTGTAGAGCACTTTGTCTCGAATGATCTTTTGTCGATACGCCATAAATTGAAAATGTGCAATTCGAAAGGACCACGCCTTAAAATTAGAGCCTGGCTCGAATTGGTCCCACTGCTTCCAGAGCACGATGTTCGTTTCCTGGAGTACATCGTTAGCTGCATCGGTGTCTCCTGAAAGCGACAAGATATACCCATAGAGTCGCCCTTGGTATTGCGTCATGAGTTCGACGAAATCGTGATTGACGGCCGAAGCATTGGCTATCATGGCATTGATATCCTTCCTTAAGAAAAGAACACTTAACACCCGTATCTTACACGAAATCCTTGTGAAACGTACGGAAGTGCTTGAATTCAGTCGTTCTACCGTTGGGAGTTGTTTAGCATTTGCGATCAATAAGAATGTTGCGCAAAGCTTTCAAGCGATCGCCTTGAGCAGTGAGCCGGACGCCTTTTCAAGGTAATCGCAACGGATTTCGTGCTCGATAGTGCCCCGCTGTAGCTCAAGGAGCTTATTCTTCTAGTGGATTTGGGTAAGTAGATGAATATTAGCAGAATAGTTTTCGAAATTGTAAGATTCTGACCGCTACTGCTATATACTATGGTCAGCAGATGACGGGCGTCGACGATCACGTCCTCATCACACAGGGCGTCCGCCCACAACGAAATAACGGGGAAAAGAGTGGACGCCGGCTCGTCACTGCTCTCTTTTACTTTTTCTGGCCCAAGAGCCGCGGGCAGCGGTTGTTCTTTGGGCGGTTTGGGTATTAGCCGGCACGCCATGCGTCTTGGCTGTGTCTTGCCATTTCTTCTTGGCATCCTGTTCAGGAGTTTCCATCTGTTTTTTTGAGGGAGAAAGTGTAATGAAGAAGTTTTCTGTAACGAGCCTCGGCCTACTGCTGGCCCTTTCAGTGATCAGCACGAATAGCTGGGCACTCATCTTTCAGTTCGATGGGGGTGGCGCACCGGCTGACGATTTCCAGGTGGCGGCCAACTGGAATGATTTCGCCGCTGGCCCTGACGCTGTGCCAGGCACTGGCGACCGAGCAATCATCAACGACAACTTCGTTGTACAACATAACACCGCCGTCACGACTACCTTGGGGAGCCTAATCGTAGGTGCTGATTGGCCGATGACGGGGGAATTCGGAACCGATGGAACGCTCAACCTGTCATCCGGAAAGATCATCGTCACAGGTGGTGGCGACAATTTCCAGATCGCCCGCGCACGCGGAGCTGTCGTTGGCGATGCCGACGGTGATGGCTTGATTGTCATCACCAATGCCGATTTAGAGATTAGTGGTTCAGACCCGATCGTAGGCACACGCGATCATGGTGTGCTTGATGTCGGCCTGAATGGCAAAGTGTACAACACACCGGGCAACGATAATTATTGGCGGCTGGGGAATTACGGCCCGAGTGTTGATGCCGGTCTCGAGGGAAATGGCCTGCTAGATGTCCATGACAATGGCACCTTCAATGCACATGTCATCTTCATCGGGGACCGAGACTCGACTGGCGAGTTGCGGGTTTCCGACACCGGTTCGGTAGTGCTGACAGGCAACCTGGTAGCAAGACCCTCTGGATTTGAAGCGGGTGGGTCAGCCAAGGTTCAGATGAACGGTGCGACGGCGACATTGAGTGCCTTCAATCTCGAGTCGGAAAGTTTGGTGGGAGAGGTTCCTACACTTTATGAGTTTAACGCCGATTCTTTGCTCGGTGTTTCAGCTATCAAGTTGCAAGATGCGATTAATATCACCAATAACGAGCTCGTAGTTAACTTGAATAGCTTTCCTATGGCGAATTTGTCTTCGATCTTGCTGTTCGATGGAGACCAGTCGTTAGTGGGAGGCAAGGTTTTTGGAACGTTTGCTTCGACGACCGTTAGTGGCGGTGCCCTCGGTGCACAATACTCAGTGGTTTACGACCAAGCAGTCGGGGACATTCTCCTGCAACGTATCCCTGAGCCGTCGACGATATTACTGTTCGGTCTCAGTTTGATGTTTGCAACCTGCGCAAGACGTCGGCAATCGTGCTGAGTAGGTAATAGTTTGTGACCATTCCTATTGGAACTGACAGAACGGCCATCCCGCTTTAGGGATGGCCGGCTGTCGGTAACGAAGACTATCTAGAAATGGACATTCACAGAGAACAAAGGTGAGTCTGGGGACAAAGCACGGAGCAAGGCATGAGTAATTCGGTTACTAGGAATGCAATAGTCGGAATCAGGAAGCGATGCTCGACGAACGAGAGGCATGGTTTTACTCTCGTTGAACTGTTGGTGGTGATCGCCATTATCGGCATTCTGGTAGCGTTGCTGTTGCCGGCGATTCAAGCTGCAAGAGAAGCCGCTCGACGCACTGACTGCAGGAATCGGCTTAAGCAAATGGGCCTGGCAATTCAAAATCATGTCAGCACACAGCGTGTATTTCCGACGGGAGGAGTCGGCGTTTATCCAGATATTGCGAATTTTGTCGCGGGTGGAAGGCCCTTTGGGCCCGATAAGCAAGGTCTCAACTGGTGTTACCAGATTTTACCCTATCTGGAACAAGGAGCAATTCAAGGCCTCACCACGCAAGTTGAACTACAAGCTCAGTCTATCCCGCTCTATGTATGTCCCTCTCGTCGGACAGTCTCAGCGGCTTCGAGCAACGCCTCGATTCTCGGCGACCAGCAGGTGTTTCTCATTGACTATGCCGCCGTGCAGCCGTGTACCGACGATTGCCCGCCGGGCTCCCCTGGCTGTGCAACGCCAGTTCCATACAACCCTCAGGATTCGGTGCCCCTTACCAGAGACGGCTACGTAAAAAATCAGTTGTCTTTCTGGGGAGGTAAAAATGGGGAAGTCGCGGGTATCGTGTCCAAAAATAACCAAGTCTACGACGGCGTCATTGTTCGTAGTGCCTGGGACTATCAGAACAAGATATTCACGAACAATTCGCGTCCGATAAAATTTGCCCAAATCACCGACGGAACCAGTAATACCTTCTTGCTTGGCGAGAAGTATGTCCGGACCGACTTGTACGAGGGGGGAAGTAAATCAGACGACAAGGGATGGATCGATGGCTGGGATCCCGATGCGATCCGCTCGACTTGCTTTCAGCCCTACAGCGATGGCGATGGATACCAATTTCAGCCTAATAACGGTCCCGGCGACTTCTTCGGGAGAGATAGAGACGTTTACTACTTTGGATCAGCCCACCCGGGTGGGCTTAACGGCATCTTTGCCGATGGGTCCGTGCGCTCGATTGGTTTCGACGTTGATATCCTGTTATTTAACGCCCTTGGAACTCGAGATAGAGGGGAAGTAGTCGACACATCACAGGTGAATTGAGTGAGTAAGAGAAGTAACCCGGGAACCGGTGCCTAACTATAGCCGCAGAGCGGTTTCTTCGAGGAAATTCTGCACCTCCCAATATTACGCAATTATTTTGGAGTCCGTATGATGAAAACTGCAAGACTTTCGGCCAAGAAAATGACACGTTTTACCCTGATCTTGGCTCTATCTATTGTCAGCCAAGATTGTTGGGCAGTTTTTGTGTATTTCGATGGAAGTACGAATACTGACTTTAATCTCGCGACAAATTGGACACCTGAGAATGCACCTGGCAGCAATCTTGTCGACATCTATGGCATCGACGATGGCCTCTCTTCAACGTATTCCGGCGGCACTACTCAGGTGAAGGGGTTGAGAGTCGGATCGGCAGCCAAAGAGCATCAGTTTGGGGACACACATTTCGGCAGGTTAACGATGTCGGGTGGGACGCTCGAAATAACTGGCTCGGGTGCGGAGGGTCTGTTTGGCATCGGCCGCGAAAGAGAACCCATTATCACCGACGACGCCAAGAAAGGGGGCGAACTCATCATGAATGGCTCGTCTACCATAATTGCTAATGGACTCATCGTCGGTGAACGCACAAAGGGGCTACTTTCTATTGGCCAGAACTCTATCGTTGAAATGAGGACCTGGGATACGACTGTCGTCCCCAACCAGTTTGGTGGCACGGAAGATATTCGCATCGGCAACTATGGACCTGCCTACGACGATTTTGGTGCCGAACCGGGACTGGACGGCAGGGGCTTGGTTGACGTGCATGGCTCCTTCATGGCTAAAGACATGTATTTTTCCGAGCATGGCGCGCAAGGAGAACTTCGTCTCTCTGGTGGTACGGTAAACTTGAACGGAGGGCTGATCATGGACCTCTGTGATAATTGTCAGTCCAATCCAGTCCTCCTGGCCCAGCGTTTAGCCAAGGTATCCATCTTTGGCTCTAGCGGAACCTTTAACGTAGGCGTCGACCCTGACCCTTTGGTTGTCGACCCCATGCCCCCCCTCCGCGATATTCTTGCTGCTTCTCCTACTGCCGTCTTCTCTTTCACGGCAGACTCGGGAGGTGTTACTCCAATCACGCTTTTTCAGAACGCCAGCGAACCCTCCGGTGGAGCTGAAATTCAGGGTGCACAACTTGAGCTCAATCTCGATGCATTCCCCTTCACACCAACATCCAAACTAACGCTCATTGACGCTACTGCCTCGCTGCTCTTGGGCCAGTTCGGTTCCGTGACTTTCCTGGGCAATACGACCGCCAGCGTCAATTACGATTTTACCAACGGCGATGTGTTTCTCAACAACTTCCAATCGACCGGGGGACTTGCCGGTGACTTCGATAACGACGGTGACGTGGATGGCCACGATTTCCTTGTCTGGCAACGCGGAAATTCGACCACCCCTCTTAGCCCTACGGACCTTGCCGCGTGGCAGAATGATTATGGCACTCCTTTGAACGCGACTTTGGCCTCCGTTCCCGAACCAAGTGCAGGGTTCCTGGCAATGATCGCAAGTGGAGTAATGGGATGGTATTCGCAGAGACGAAAGCGATAATCTTGATCGACAATAAGTCTCAGCAGTGGTGATCCCGTGCCACATTCGATCATGCGGGGCTAGGAGATCTGTGTTATGCCGCGCGACCGATTGTATTTTGCTTGTCTGACGAGAAAACCATTACCTTGTTTATGCGTTTCCATCGTTTTTGTGTTGCCGCTGCTCACAGGAGATTGCTGCGGCCAATTTTCTCTCCCTGCGATTGATTCGCTTCCTAATGCCCCAGCGACGTATCAAATGCGCGACTGGCATCAGACGGCAATTGACTTCGACACGTTGGCTTTTGATACCACCGCGACGGGGCAGTATTTGCCTCTCGTGAGAATCGACAACACCCCCGAATCTGCTCAGCTTCAGAAGGCTTTCGGATTGCCAGCCTATGTAGGCGAAACGCGCACCTTCGGCGAGAATGGTGAGCCGGTTCACGAGGCCATCGCGTCGCTTGCGGCAGTGTTGGGAGGAACGTTTGTTGGGGTGGATAAGTCCGCTGGCCCAAATAATTGGGTCTCGATGGCGCGGGAGTATTACGTCAATCGCAATGGCCAGTACGTCGTGCTCAACAATCCTTTTGCTTCCTCGGGAGGGTCAGCATGGTACGACATATACCCGAATGTTTTGTTCTATCAAATCGCCGATCGCTATCCGGACGAAACCTATCTCGGACCGATCATGGATCAGATAGACCAGCGTTTCTACGATGCTGTTGGCGTATTAACAGCCAATGGAGCGGCGCCCAACTTCAACCATACGGCCTACAATTTCCGCACTCGTCAGCCGGTCGACAATGGTGTCTGGCGCGAGCCTGACATGGGACTGGGCATGGCATGGATGCAGCATGCCGCTTATTGGCGAAACCAGGATTCGAACCCTGGTCTAGCAGCTCAGCATCTGACCGCTGTCGATTGGGCACTTAGCTATTATGAACAGACGTCGGCCAACCCTGACTATGAAATTCTTGCGCCGTTCGGAGCCTACACAGCGGCTCGCATGAATGCAGAGCACGAGAGAAACTACGATATTGAGAAGTTTGTGAACTGGGTTTTCGATCGCAGCGACGCTCGCCCCACCAAGATTATGATCAGCGGCGAGCAATGGGGGGGCGAAGAAGTTGGCGGCTTGATGGGATTCACGATCCCGAATATCGGGGACGTTCGCGGATACGCTTTCTCTATGAACACCTTCGCGACCGCCATGCCGATGGTACCGCTCGCACGTTATGAAGATCGCTACAGTCAAGCTATCGGAAAATGGATGGTCAATGTCGCTAGCGCCGCGCGATTGTTCTACGGGGACGCCCATTCGAATCAGAATCAGTCGTCGGAGTTCTGGACCGGGGACCCAAACAGTGCTGTCTCGTACGAGGGGTTACGCCACCATTGGTTAGGCGGTGAGTTCGACGGCGAAGAATTATATGCAGCGGGCGATCCACTCACTTACAACTGGGGTCCTGAGACGAATTTTGCCATCTACGGCTCGGCAATGGCAGGAGTTTTTGGGTCGATCATTAAAACGACGAACGTCGAAAAAATTCTCCAACTGGATTTATTGGCAACTGACTCCTTTCGTGGCGCCGCTCATCCGACGTATCTGTACTACAATCCTCTTGCAAACACACAGTCGGTTGCGATCGATTTGGGAGCGGGTGCCTTCGATTTGTACGACGCCGTAGCGAATCGTTTTTTGGCGCGTTCCGTCAGCGGACAGCAAATGTTCGACGTGTCAGCCGGCGAAGCGGTGCAACTCGTGCTTGTTCCTGCGGGAGGAATTGAAAACCGCCAAGGCCGGAGGTTGCTCGTGAACGATGTGGTGATCGACTATAACGCCTCGCTGCTGGCGAACAATCTGATCCGTAACGGCGACGTGGACGAACGAATCTCCCCCGGCACCGCTCGTCCTGCTTTCTGGCACTACAGCAGCGGAGCGAAGTGGTCCGCTGAGGTGGCCCTGAGTCCTACGCATTCACTCGAAATCGTCGACAATAGCCAAACTAAAAGCGAAGAATGGCGGAGCTACGCGACAGATATTCCAGCCGGCGAAGAGCGATTCCTCCAGTTGCGTTGGTTCTGGAAGTTCGATGTAGCCGCTGGTGAAGAATTTCAGGCTCGGTTGCGCTTATCCGATGATCTCGTCACGTCGCTTGATCTGACCAATCCGCTGCTCGAATTCAACTTTGTTGCCACGGGATCGGCCATTGATTTTGAAATGTTTGAAACGATGATAGAACTGCCCGATGGAGTGAGTTCCTTCGATCTCACGTTCATCTCAGGCGGCTCAGCGAATGCGACCGGCACCATGTTTATCGACGACATCTCAGCGAACTTGGTCGAAATAATTCCAGGCGATTTCAACGGCGACGGCTTTGTGGATGGAGCAGATTTTCTCAAGTGGCAACGCAATCCGGGCGTGGGGAACTTGGCCGATTGGCAAGCGAACTTTGGTGCGCCGCCGCTGACGGCAAGCTCAATCATCGCGAGTTCTGAAGTGCCGGAGCCCACGTCCTTCATGCTCGCTACTTGTATCGCAGTTGGCCTATTCGTTTCCAGAATTACTTGCTGATCGTTTCCTCTTCGTGATAAATCTTTGTGGCGCCTCACAAAGTATCGCGAGTTTCCTGTCGACTTGGTTGAAACAAATATTGACTACTCGCTGCTACGTTCTGAATTCTGGTAGTAGAAGGTTTTAAGGTAGACACTGGGTCTGTACTTTGCATATCCCACGAACGGCAATTAGTTCGTCGAGTTTGACTTCACGTTACCTTAGTTTGTCGGCAGTCTGAGTCCGCTCAGACTCGCAACAAACAATTCGGTCTATGTTTTCTCAACGGGTCTTTTTAGGCAGAGCGCTCCATAGTATTGCGCCTGAACCCACTTGATGGGAACAAGGTTACTAGTCCGACCCGATGTCCAGGTAGAGTAACCAATTTGTCAGAGGTTCTTGGGCGGGCAGGTTGAGAGGAGGTAACTAGGTTCCATGGCCCTGGGCAAACGGGGGAGATTGTAAAAGTTCTGGACTCGATGGTCCCCCGGCAACATTTTTTCAATAGTTACTCCGCTCTCGCCCGGAAATGATCGAAGTCCTTGATCGCTAGCAGGCGCCATTGTTCCGAACTCAAGAGCTGACCAAGCATGGCAGCTATCAGAGGCCAATCGACGTCAGTTGCTTCAGATTTTGCACCGCCTTCTAGCGACACAGCGTTGTTTTCGAAGATTCGCTAGGTTGGCCGAGTCCCGCTTCCGCTACTTGCGACTGGTCTGGAGCGAGTAACTAAGCAAGATATCTACCGGAAATATTGCCCTTGCGAGGGTTTTGCCGAGTTTGTTACAGTCCCGCCGCTTTTCGTGACTTTCTTTTCTTCTACCACTTAATCCAGTCCCGATTGGCCGTGCTGACTCTATGTCTGCGCTGGACCACGGGGAAGGACAAACACATGACTGTCGCGCGATTTTCATCGTACGCTGCGCTGGGTGCTGCGTACTTGTCGCTATTTCTCTCCTCGCAAGAGGTAAGTTACGCCCAACAGCAGCGATCCTATTCCAACAGTACCAATCGGACAAACGAAACCGATCGGGCTGCGGGGAATATGGTGGATGCGATCTTCGACAACAACGCCCCAGGTCCGTTGGGAGCGAGAAATCCCTCGCGCACCAGGCGACCAGCGCCGCTGACCAAACGGTCGAAATTGCAAGCCAAATTGGTGCGTAATTCAAACAAAGCGGATGGCACACCTCCCTACGCCTTGGTTGATCGCTATGGCGGCGTGCTCCGCTATGTCGAACCCGTGGACCGTTTGGACCTCAAGCCGTATTTAGGCAAAGTGGTCGGGGTGAAGCATGATACAGGAGACATCTTGCTTGCGTCACAATTGCAACTACCGAATCTCTCCAAAACAAAGACAGCTAGTGATGTGCAACTCGCTGCGTTCCAGGAACCGATCCCCGCAGGCAGTGAATCGGGAGAAACGTTGCTGGAACCAACCCCAGCCGACGAATCTGATTCGCAGGGCATGACCGGCGAGACCTATTCCTACGATGGCACTTTCGAAGGTGAACCCATTTACATGGGCGAAGAAGGCATTGAGTTCGGCGGCTGTCCGCATTGCGGTCAAGTCGGGTGCGATTTGCAAGGTGGCTGTGGAACAGGAGTCTGGCGGCCAAGTCGAGCCTATTTGCGGGCAGACTATCTGCTCTGGTGGTTCGACGGCATGAATACTCCGCCATTGGTGACGACTTCTGATCCGCAAGACGGTGGTGTCTTGCCGAATCCTGGGCAAGACGACAACCAATCGACGTCTATCTTGTATGGTGGAACTCCAATACTTGAAGACGCCCGAAGTGGATTTCGAATTCAAATCGGATCGTGGGTTGACGATTGCGCGACTCAAGCCATTGAAGCTGATTATTTATTCCTTGGAAGACTCGACGAAACTTATTCCGCCAGTGGTAATGATGGAGTTCCTGTGATCGCGCGACCCTTCTTCGACTTTTTCCCAGTCGGGGGTGGACCCCCTCAGGAAAACGCTGAGGAGGTTTCGTCCGATGATCTAGATGGCAGTGTGACTGTTATGTCCCGAAGCCAGTTTCAGGGTGCTGGGATCGGATTAAGGCACAATCTGTGTCGTTGTGGCACCGCAGACTGCGTCGGTTGCGGTGACTGTGTCGGATGTGGGTCGCTCATGGATTGCTGCGCCGGACCTATTGGCTGTGGAAGTTGCTGCGGTGCGGGATGCAGCGATCGCCGGTACGTCGACTTCCTGTTTGGCTTCCGGTGGTATCAACTGCGAGAGCAATTGCAAGTGATGGAAGACCTAATCGTCGATGTGCCTCCTGAAGGAGATATTGGCGACAACGGTACGCAAATCATCGTCATGGATCGATTCAACACGGAAAACAACTTTACCGGTGGTGAACTTGGTTTCGATTGGGGAATCGAACGCAATCGCTGGTCGATGAATATTCTAACGAAAATTGGGATCGGAGGTACTCACCAAGAGGTCTCGATCAATGGCTCGACTCAGACGATTCCTCCCAATACAGATCCTGCTCCGGATCCCGAAGTGGGGGGATTGCTAGCACTTAGCTCGAACATCGGAAACTACGAGCGGGATCGATTCAGCATGATCCCGGAAGTCAATTTCAATTTGGGCTACAAACTAACACCGTCTCTCAAACTTCGTGCAGGTTATACGCTGATGTACTGGACCAATGTGGTGCGGCCTGGGGATCAGATTGATCGCCAGATCAATAGCACGTTGCTTCCAGGAGTTCCAGCTGAGGATGTCGAGCCGATTCCATTGGCGCCGCTTTTTACGTTTAACGAGACTAATCTGCTAATTCAAGGACTAAATTTTGGCGGGGAATACTCCTGGTGAACTGCGGGGGTATGAACTGCCGATAGAACTCTCACGGACTACTCTTGTCGGAACAAGTTTGCTAGCACTCGTGAGGGATTTTCTATGGCTGTCAACGGCCCTGAGTCTTCGAAGTTTTCATTTCGCACACGCCTTTTTGGTCGCAAGAATCAACATCGTTCCTTGCAACGTTCGCAATTGAAATTCGAAACCCTCGAAGCCCGCCAGATGCTCGCAGCCGATATGGCTGAGATCATCGGTACCGTTCGTACCGATTTGCAGGGTGACGGCAACTCGGCCAATGACGTTGTTGTTGCCGGTGCAGGAGTCACGCTCTATCGTGACAACGGCAATGGCACTTTCGATGCCAGCGATGTCCAGGTCGCTTCCAAGCAGACTAACTCCTTGGGCCAGTATGATTTTATCGGGATCGAGGCTGGGACGTATTTCGTCAAAGTGGCTCTCCCCTCCGAATTGCAATTCAAGCCAGGCACCGACACACAAAAAGTGGTCATCTCACTCGCAGAGGCTGAAGGTGTGGTTGGTCCAAAGATTGACGATTTCGAAACGACTCAGATTGTTACGGCTTCCCCACCGCTTCCAGCCAGCCAGAATTCGACAAAGATCGATAGCGGCGTCCTGGGCGGCGAGCGAGACATGTATGTCGAACTCACAAGCGGAACGGATCCTTTTTCTTCTGTTTCACTTACTAGTGCCGTAGGTCTGTTACGGTTAGCAAGCGACTCGATCGTCACCGGAAATGCCAAGATCGTCTGGGACGGCATCGACGGCAATGCTCAAAATATCAACGCTACGGGATTGGGTGGAGTCGATCTTACTGAGTTCAATGGCAACACTATGACCGGCATTGCACTGACGTCTGGTGCCGACCATCCCAACGCCAAGATTAAACTGCGAATATACTCGGACGCGAACAATTGGTCAGAATTTATCACGACGGTCCCTGAATCTCCCGGTGGTGCTGCGACAGGGCAGGCCGTATTTCGTTTCAACGATGATTTGATTGCCAAGGGCGGCAACGGGGCAGACTTTTCCAACGTCGGCGCCTTGGAACTAACCTTCGAGGGTGTCTCGGCTGTTGATGGCCAGGTATCCCTAGTGGGATTGGTGGGACGCACAACCAAACGAGTAAACTTCACGTCCTCACCACGATTGAGCATTGGCGATCGTGTTTGGGCCGACATCGATGACAACGGCCTCCTGGATGCTGGAGAAAAAGGTATCGCTGGCGTAAAGCTCAATCTCTATGAAGATACCAACGGCGACAACAGCTATACCAGCGGTGTGGATGCCCTTATGGGGATGACAACCACCGACTCGAATGGCAACTACCTGTTCTCGGACTTGCTACCAGGCAAGTACATTGCGCAGGTTGATCCGACGAATTTCCTCACCGGTGGGAAGCTAAGTGGCTTGGTCTCAAGTCTGGGAAATACTCTTGCTGCCGATCCAGACAATGATGTGAACAACGACGACAATGGTTCGCCATTGGCAGGTGCGGGAGTCGTCAGTCAGGCAATCACACTTGCAGGTGCAACTGAACCGACCAACGATGGTGATGCTAATAGCAACTCGAATTTGACCGTTGATTTTGGCTTCTTCGGATTCGATCTTGCACTGGACAAATCTGTTCAGCAGACCTCCATCGCACCGAAGGAAACTCTTAGTTATTCAGTGAAAATTGATAACATGGGGCCGAGTGCAGCGGCTGGGACTACGTTCAAGGATACGCTTCCGTCGTTCGCCACATTCGTGTCGGGAACCGTGAGCATACCTGGCGTTACTCTGCAGCATTCAGGTGGAGTAGTGACTGCCGACCTGGGGACCATGCAACCCGGTGCTACAGTGATTATCACCGTTCAAGCACTTGTTTCTGACGATGCAACGGGCACTTTAGTCAACACGGCCACAGTCTCTGCACCGAAGGAAGTGAATCTTTCGAACAACACAGACTCGGTCTCCAATCCAGTGACGCCCCGCATCGACCTGGCCATCACGAAGATTGATAGTCGCGACCCAGTCGAACCAGGCAGCACATTCACCTATACGTTGGAAATCAAGAACAATGGACCATCCAATGCCACAGGTGTAATCGTCACAGACACACTTCCTGCTACCGGGGTCACGTTTGTCAGTGCATCACAAACGCCCAGTTCGATCA
Source organism: Bythopirellula polymerisocia (assembly GCF_007860015.1). Taxonomy (GTDB): domain Bacteria; phylum Planctomycetota; class Planctomycetia; order Pirellulales; family Lacipirellulaceae; genus Bythopirellula; species Bythopirellula polymerisocia. The sequence goes on along the minus strand of NZ_SJPS01000002.1, from coordinate 380,075 downwards.
ATGGCCGAGATATCGAGTTTGCGATTGGTGACCTTGCTCGGGGGGCGACCCGCACGATCACAATCGACGTGAGTGTGAACCAAGGATTTGTGGGCACACTCTTGAACGTAGCCCATGTAGAAGGGAACGAACAAGAAATCACGCTTGTGAACAATGACGACGACGAGACGACGTTGGTAAAAGTCAATCCAGCGAGCTTGGCTGGTACCGTCTATGCCGACAAAAATGACAATGGAGTTTATGACTCCGGCGAGCGTCCCATCAGTAATGTTTTGCTCACTCTTAAGGGCACAGATATTACTGGTGCTTCGGTAAATCGCACCACAAGAACGGCATCCAATGGAACCTATCTATTTGACAACTTGGTCCCTGGAACCTACCGGGTTATCGAAAGCCAGCCCAGTTCCTATAAGGACGGGAAGGATAGCATCGGGACCCACGGTGGCTACTTAGGCGAACAACCGGGCCCCTTTGTGATTCCCAACGACGTAACTGCGGATGAGGTCAAAGACCTGGTGCTCGGCGTAGAATTGGCAGGCGGTCAGAACGCAACGAAGTATGACTTTGGCGAGTTGGCGGTATCAATTTCTAAGCGTAGATTCCTTGCGCGTTAAATTGCCGCCTAGCATCTCGAAATATCGCTAAAATTAAGTTGCAAGCGGGGACTTTGGTCCCCGCTTTGCTTTTTCTTGTTGCCCTCTTGCAACCAGTCTGTGGCATGCCTGCCACGTTGAGTGAAATATGCCATTCCATTTCGTAGCGTTGTCCACGTTTGTGCGAGTCTTCCTGGCAGCGCATGATTTCATGACCTATGCTTCCCATAGAGGAACACTGGATATTTATCCGATCGAGGTTTCAAAAAGAATCGTGACCTTGAGAGAAATCGGACAATTGTAAAAGGCTTTCAGTTGTCTCTCTCCTAATCCTAAAAATGACCTCAGACAATCTTGTCCAAGTTTCTGTTACGTGTCTTCTCTAGTGCTTTTCAAAATAGAATTTCGTTGCTGAATGGCGATATGATCGCTCTAAGCAGGAGGAAACTCAGATGAAGAATTCGATGCTGCGGACTGTAAAGAGCGTTCTGCAATTGGGCTGCTGGATTGTTGTGCTGGGGAATGTTTTACCAGCATTTGGTGATGATTCAGATGTCATTCAGATCGAGGAACATTGGCAACTGCATGTCGGAGGTCCCGATTTGGGCCGCACCGCCCCCCAAGTTACGATGATCATGTCCCCTACAAACACCTTAAATGGGGCATTCTTTGCCTTTACTTTGAACCACTGGAGTTATCCTGAATTCGAACCAGGAGGATACCAACTCCAACTTTGGCAAGGTGAAAATTGCGTTGACGTAAAGCACGGGGCCCATTCAAATTCTTTTGCTAACGACGGTGAAACCATCACCTGGGTGCAGCGCATCACGCTCAATGAAGGGAGTCTCAAGTTTCAGGTTGTCGATGGACAGAGTGAGTCTTGGGGCAGTTTCGGTAACGAAGGATTTTGCCTGGACATCTCGTCGCAATTGACTCGTTTGAATTCCTACCTCCCGGCAATATCACTAGGTCAGTCTGGAATAGGTTACGCAGGGAATCGAGTGTCATCACTCACGCTGACTCGCCTGCGTTGGGTAACCAAGGATGGAGTAGAGCATGAAATGGTAGCCCCAATCGATATCGATACCGATCTAGATTGATTCTTTGCGATTCCATCAAACATTCAATAGTGAGGCGCCTCTCATGCAACTTATTTATAGATTTGATAACAGATTGATACGGAGTGCACGCAAGGGTTCGGTGACTATCCTGGCAGCAATTCTGTCCATCGTTATGCTGGCAATGGTTGCTTTCTCTGTTGACGTAGGTTATGTGCTTTCTGTCAAAGAGGAGCTCCAAAGAACAGCAGATGCCACTGCCTTGGCCACTGTTTGGGACTATGGCAAGAACTTGGTCGATAAGGTTGATCCTCAGACCAGTCAGAGCAATGCTCGCCTCACTGCTCAGCAGTATGCTACTTGCAATGCGGTTACTAACAGCGGACCGCAACTCGATTCAAACGCCAACAACTCCTCAGGTGGAGACTTGGTGTTTGGTTTCGTGGACAATTTTTACAATCCTCATATGACTACGGGAAATTCCTCGCCGACCAAGCCATTTAATGCGGTACGCGTGCTTGTTCGGCGAGATGGTGAGCTCAACGGTGAAGCCCCCATGTTCTTTGGAAGAATCTTTGGATTGACAGGGACTCCGCTCCAAGCTGAAGCCACGGCGGCAATCATACGAGATGTAAAGGGTTTTTCGACGCCTCACAATGGCGAGAACCTCGATTTACTTCCTTATGCTCTCGATCTCGAAACTTGGGATGACTGGTGCAATCATAATGGAGGCGAAGACGACTGGAGTTGGGATAGCGACTCCAAATCTATTTGTCCCGGGGGTGATGGTTGGAGGGAAGTAAACCTCTTTCCCCAGGGGACCGGATCGCCAGGGAACCGGGGTACGGTAGACATAGGTAGCAGCAACAATAGCACCAGCGATATCGCCAGACAAATACTCTATGGGATAAATGCTGCAGATATGGCCTGCATGGGAGGGTCGATAGCCTTTAACGATTCCGGCGAGCTGTATCTCAATGGGGATACCGGAATAAGTGCAGGTGTGAAAGATGAGCTCGCAGCGATCAAAGGCAAGCCGCGGTGCATCCCGATTTTTAGTAATGTCACTAGCCCTGGTAACAATGCCACGTACACCATTGTCAAATGGATGGGCATTCGCATCATGGATGTAAAACTTACCGGCCCGATGTCGAAAAAGCATGTCACAATCCAGGCGGCACCTATGGTCGGGCCGGGAGTCATACCATCGACGACAACTGGCACGAGTTCCTATGTCTACTCACCAGCGGTCTTGATTCAGTAAATCCACTTCGCGTGAAGCTCTATCGGCGGTGTTGCAGAACATCGCCGGTAGGGCAAGTTTCTAACGAATAATTATTCACTATTGATACTTGCTTAAATGCTAGATAATGGAAATCACTATGAGTTGTATTAATCGCAACCGAAGCAAGGCACCTCGCAGGAAAGATGTGCGGAGAAGACTGGGAAGAAAGCGGCGAGGCACAGCGACGGTAGAATTCGCCCTAATCGCTCCACTGTTTTTCATGCTGGTGCTCGGCTGTATTGAGTTGAGTAGAGGACTCATGGTTCAACAGGTGCTGACCAACGCATCACGCGTCGGTGTCCGCAATGCAGTTATGCTGTCAGGAACTCAGTCTTCAGCTGTCTCTGCGGCAACCAATTTCGCCAATGGCGCCAGTGTGGGAGGAATTGAGGTCTCTGTCACTCCTGACCCTTCGGATGCCTCGGCAGGTGACATGATTTCACTCACAGTGTCGGTGCCTTTTGCCAATGTCTCGTGGGTTCCAGCCCCGAAATTTCTGGGAGGCACGACGCTTACCGCGACCTCAGTAATGCGTAAGGAAGGCTTTGAATAGCAGAGCATGAAAGCTACGACTGGACCACTATGGAGACGGGATTTATATAGCGAGAGCTAATAGTATGTTTCTATCAATTAAAAAGAAATAAGGATTACAGAGTATCTAAGCCTTGTCACCCCTTCCCTCTTGAGGTCGGAGGCGCAAGCCGGTGTTTGGTGTCCTGAACCGTCTTAGCCACCGATCCTCACACGCCGTCGCCTAGTGCGGCGGCGTGCTTTTTACAATGAGAACCGCGAAGCGCCAACCTTGTTAGCCACTACTCGCCGACCTGGTTAGCCGCAACGCGCCTGCCGCGCCTCACGAGTCGGAGCGGGGAATCCCGCTGCAACTATCAGTCCTCGTAAGCCGCTGCATCATAGCGGCGGCGACGGCTTCCAGTTCGTCGGCGGCGACGATGCGACTGAGTGACATATTCTCCTTCGACGAAGTAATAGCCACCGAGCATCTTATAGAAGAATAAGATCACGAGTGTACCCAGAATTCCCACGAACATCCCCAACGGACTGATAGGGATAATCCGCTGACCGTGGTTGAAGTAGCTGCAGATGCCGCAGCCCATGATAGTTCCACCAACGCCCATCAAGATCGTGGCGATTGCCCCGCCGGGATCACGGCCGGGCATGATTCCCTTTGCGAGCAGCCCTACTGCTGTGCCGAAGCCGATCCACACCAACACATCGTTTACCAATTGTTGAAGTGAATCGTGGAGCACAATTCCTTGAGCGGGGTCAAAATTTTCCATGTGTCGGTTCCCTAAATTCAGGACCTCTCTAACAAACTACGGTAGTTAGCGGCTAGGGTCGAACTGTAATGAACAGCTTCACGCAGGGAAAGAGAGACCTCGCTGCTAGCAGTGCTATTGGCTGACGCTCTCGCGAATACTGTCTGCCGCGAGATGTCGGCTCATGATGTCGTCCATGGCTTCCTTCACCCCGGGGAAGTGGGCCACCAGTGTGTGGAACGTGTCGCTCGGCACGCTGGCTGTCGCCAGATAACTCTTGGCACGGACTGAGGCTGTGCGAGGAGTTTCTTTGACCAAGGCAATCTCACCCACCACACTTTCGGGACCTATCGTGGCGACGACCTGGCCATTTGCTTCCACCTCTGCCTCGCAGGAAACATATGAAATAGATCCGGTCGCCGACGTCCCCTTGATGAAACATCACTTCGCCCGCAGCAAAGAATTACCGCCGCATTGCAGCCGGGGGTAAAATCCGCAACTCGGTAATGTCTCGTGGCAAGACCAGATCTATGAGCCAATCCCCAAGATACGAATCTTGCGGTCCCAGACTGGAAACTTTGTCAAATAGATTGCCCGCCACATGATCCAGGCAATGAAGCCTGACAGGCTATCCCCCATTGCCTCCGCCACGGCGGAGCGGCGCCCCAGAGAGGCCAACGAACCGAGCGATTGGAAACGAAACGGCGTAAGAGCTTGGCCAGTCAGTTCCGCTACTATATTGTCCGCGCAGATTCGGGCCTGGCGCACTGCATGTTGAGCCATAGGTGGGGCAAAGCGATTTTCTGCCTTCGGAACTGCTGCACAATCCCAAATCGCCCAAAGGTTGGGGATATCAGCCGCCCGCAATAACTCGTTGACCAGCAACTTCCCTCGTTCCTTCGCACAAGGTAGAGAATTCGAGAGAGGATGCGGTTCGACCGGCACAGTGGCGACCACAGTCCGAGTGGGGATTGCTTTCACCTGCCAAGACAAGGTGATCGAACTTCAGGTGGTGAATCCGCGGTATGTAACCGGGTTCCAGAGCGAGCGATCCCCCTGCTAAATCTTTCGCTTGCACAGCTCGAACACGTAGAGCGGCTTCGGGTACGATGCGGCGAATCGGACTGATCTTAGGCAACATTTGCACCGTGCCACCGATGACTTCCGGCAAGAGGGGTTTAAAGGCGAGATAGTTCTCCCTGCTCACGAGAGCGACTTCGATGTCATTGAGCCGAGCTCGCCGCAATGCCCGCAAAGATACTTGGCTACATAGACACCAACAAATCCACCACCGACAATAACGATGCGTTTGTGCACCCCGGGCATGAAGCTCGACCTCGCAGACCAAAAGGCAAAAGAAAAGTCGCCAGCACGCTTTCATGCCATGGGGCGAAACTCAAGCTGATGTCTACTCTGCAGTGGGCTATCGATTTATCGGCCGGACTCGGAGGAAAAAACAGACTTTTTCCAGATTCTAGGCAATCTTGGCTACTCCGCTGCGAATTCCAACTGTGATCTCGATCACTACCTGGTGGCAATTCTCCGACGAGTGCTTGAGAATACACAGAGAGGGTCATCCCACAGACTTAAATCTCAACCTGTAATGGAGGTCTATTAGATGAAAGCATTGACTCTGACATTAGCATTGTCGTTCCTGATCGTTGCACCGTGGGCTTATGCTCAACAAACGGCCGTTGAGGTAGACCTACACCGCATTGCGCCTCAGGATGCCCATCTGGCTGTCTATGCCAAACACAATCCCGAACGAGATTACCAGCAACCACTCTTTGCCAACGTCTGGAACAAGTTCAAAGCAGAGAAGTTGGATGAGCGATTGCTAGAGATCATCACCTCGCGGATGTCTGAAGAAGATCTTACCAAGGCTCAGGATGTGATTGATGAATTCCGCGCAGCCCTGGAGCCCGTGTTGAATGAAACCGACTGGGTATGTGAGGAAGTGGTCGTGGCTCAGATCATGCAGTTTCCTTCAAATCAAACTGTAGTTGCCATGCGGATTCCCCTGGGAAGCGCCGAGAAGCTCGAGACAAGTTTCAAGAACCTGCTAGGCCTCGTAGAGAAATACAGTGAGGGCAAAGTTCCCTTGGTCACTTCGCAATTTGGCGACACGCAAATCACCGTCCTGGGACTGCCCGCTGAAATTCATTTCCAGCCTTCATTTGCCCGCATCGACGACATCGTCTTCTTCTCGACCACTGAAGCCTTGTTGACTAACGCTTTGGCTGCACTGAAAGACGAAACCACGGTCTCGAAGTTTGATGACCCACGTCTCATCGAGGCACTCAAGCATTTACCCACTCCGGAAGACAGTTTGACGTTTTTTGATGGTCAGCAGCTGTTTAAACAATTGCGTGGCCTTGGCGATTTCGTCAAACAACAGGCTGGCGCCAAGGGCAACGGAGAAAAACTCGAACGATTCAAACAGATATTCAATTTGGTCATGGATGAGATATCAATTCTCGACTATGAGATCGCAGTGGAGACCACCGACGGACATGAGAATCGCACGATTGCCCTCGGTCGCTATCCAGAGGGTGCTGAGAATACGCTGCTTGGCAAGCTTGCCCTTGGAGGTAAGCCTTTCGAAGATTGGCAGAGTTGGATTCCCGCTGATGCGGCTGGTTATTCGCTGTCTTCAGGTGTGCGGCTGCATCCTGCCTACGAGCAGCTCATGGGAATTCTGCACACCCAATTTCCAGAAACTCACGAGGCACTCCAAAAGTTTCAAGAGGTGCAGGACAAGATTGATCTGCATCTGGATAAGGATTTATTTCAATCCTTTAGTGGTGAGAGTGTGTCAGTGACGCTTCCCAACAAAGAGGGGGGGCAAGAGAATTTCTCTGCCATCCGCTGTACCAATCCTGATCGCATCCGAGAGTTGCTACATCGGTTGGTTGATAAACTCGGCCAGATTCCAGCCATGGAGTCTCAGAAGTTGGCCTTGGTGGAAACTGAGGGTCTCGAAGGATTCGAAACAATCAATGCCTCAATCCTCCAGGCTTTTAATCTGAAGCCAGTCATAGGATTTCATGAAGGTTGGCTCATGGTCGGTTCGAACGCGAGTTCTATCGAGCGTGTTCTGGCTGCCCGCGCCGGCACGGCAGAGAGAATCGGCAGCAACGAGCATATTGCCAGATTCCACCTTCCTCTCCAGGAGGCTGTGCAATCGCTTTCCTACACGGACCTCAATGCGAGCATCCACCAGGGGGCTGACATCATTCGCAAGGTTGGAGGCATCGCACCGATGTTTATTGGTATGGCAGCAGCGAACGCCAACGCGGATACAGACCAACTCAAGCCCGTCGCAGAACTGATTGCACTCTTGCCTAGTGTAGCCAGCGTGGTCGAGGAATTTGATTTCTATGACGCAAACCTGACGACCGTAACGGAAGGCCCTATGCCTAGAACCTATCTCAAACAATCGGTCACTTTGATTCAAGTTCCTGAAACGACGTCGGCGGATGATTAGGCAAGGAAAAAACGTGTTGCCTGATTGCTAAGCACAGAGCGACATAAAAGGTAGACGCGTCGCAGCTATAGGCATCGAATGACTTGCTCAGTAGCAGAGACTTCGCTAACGCTGGTCAGCCAGTTGAGTGTGTATTCTGCGTTCCAAGATTTGCCGGGTTCTAAGTGAACCACGTGGCCTGCTTCGACTTCAGTGGAGTGCTGTTTGGGGAAATTGGTCCCCGGCTCGATGCCGGTGACATAACCATCGGCGCTGGCGACCATATTTTTCCACAGCGTGAAACAGGGCAATTGATTGGTGCTGAATTCCAAAGCCGTGCCTGCCGTGCCATCCGCATTTTTGACCAACACCTGAGTCCGACCCAATTCGTTGGCTCGTAACCTCATCAAGTAACATTCTTCGGGCGAGCCCGCTACTGCAGGGCCCGTCGTTTCCCAGCCTTCAGCAGGTGGTTCCGCGGTAAGGGTTTCGATGGATTCGACAGCCGCAACAAATTGCGACCCTGGCACGAGCAGCGGTTCACCCACGTTAATATGGTAAAGCATCTGCATCTGGGCAGGAGTGCCGCCGAAATTCTCGACTTCGTCCGAGATGGTAAATGATGTGGAATTGAATGCCGTGGTTAGCGTCGCCGTGAGTCGCAGCTTTTGGAAATGAAAACGGGTTTCCTCGACGACGCCCCGCAGCGTGATCGTGCCGGCCGCTTCATCGACAGTGACATCAACAAAGCTGGCCGGTCGATTGGCAATGCGACCATGCAAGGGATACTTAAGTCGCCCCTGTTCGTCGAATTCAGGTGCGCCATTGCTTTCAAGTCCACAACGCACGATAAATTCATCAAATCCCTCTAGCCAACCGAGACCGCTATGTTCGGTTATCGGCACAAACATCGGATGCACGGGTCCGCGCACCGGGGAACGCCAACCGAGGGTGTGTTCGCCTATCTCAGCCCGCCAGATGCCCATACCGCGGGTGGGAAGGACAAGGATTCGCATGAGTCCGTTGTCGATTTCGACGAGATCGACCCCTTCCTGTAGGCCACCACGGAGCGTTCGTTGAGAGATTTTCCAACTCCCTTTTGCGGACGCTACTTCGGCAGCACTGACAGAAAATGAACTTTCGCGTAGGTTGCGAGAAACATCGGTGAGCGTCCAGGATTTGACATGCATGGCGACAGCCCCATGAGGTGTTGAAAGAAAAAGTTAGTCGGACTAGAGGTCATACCAAATGGATTGTCTCTATTCTCATGTCTGTGACTTCTTTGAGACTCATTCGCTGGTGGCAGCAATAGTGCTTACCCATTGTTCCCGGTATGTCTTGGGAGTGAGGTTCATGACTTTCTTAAACTGTCGTACAAAATGGCTGGCATCGCAAAAGCCCGTGCGGCTGGCAATGGTTTCTATACTATCCGAAGTCGATCTCAGTTGTGAACAGGCGGCATTGATGCGGACTCGATTGATGTATTGAGCCGGGGTAATTTTGAACAACTGCTTGAAGGTTCGATTGAACTGGCTTACCGAAAGATGCACCAGAGAGGCGAGGGAATCAAGGGTGATTTTTTCTGCAAAGTGATTGCTGATGTGCGTGATGGCTTGGCTGAGGCGCTGATAGGGAGCAAGCGTTGCGCCTGCCTTCTCAAGGTCGTGCATGATCCCTGCCACTCCAATGGGCCGGTTCTGTCGGTCGTAGAGAGGGATCTTGGTTTCAACGTACCATCGCAATATGCCCGACGCGTCGGGAACGCCACAGACATGGTTTGTAAGCGGCCGACCGGAGGTCATCACTTGTTGATCTTGATGGCGATAGCGATCAGCGACTTCAAGCGAGAAGAAATCATAATCGGTTTTTCCGATCACATCTGTCTCTTCTGAGAGTCCTAGTACGTCGAGCAGTGCCCGATTGACGTGCATGAAACAGCCCTGATGATCCTTGGCGAAAAAGTAAATCGCAGGAAGATGATCTAGTAATGCCATGAGAGACCCAGGGCTCTCAAGATGTGAAAAGAACTCGTTTTGCGACTCTGGGTGGAGGGGAGTGGTCGTTCGCATGCGCTAATTGTACCATAACATGGCAGCATTATACATTGATTCGAGAAGCACCTTTTCTAAATAATGGCATGACAAAAGCTCTTCTTGATGATTCGATTATCCATGAGGTGTTGGGCGGATCTCATTTCACTTAAAGTGGAATGGCTCGCTACACACTTTGGAAATAGAAGTTTCCTCTTTTCAGTAAAGGTTAAGTTGCTATGAGTACTGAGGGCTTAGCAAATAAGGCATTGGACCAGGGGCAAGGAGTCGTACGGCTGACCCCCACTTGGGTTCCCCGTTCGTTTTGCGTTCCGGGCAGGAGAATCAAGCTTCATCCGGACGACTATTATGCACTCGGCGCGAATCGGGGTGGCATAGATGAACGGTGGTTCTCCTCGACCACTCCAGCGGACAATGGCCCCCTCACAAGCAAGAACGAGGGCCTCAGCAATATCGTTGTTGAGGATAGCGGCAAGACGGAGTTGATTGTCCTTCGAGATGCCGTGTCGGAACTCAAAGGAAAACTAATTGGAGAGGATTTGTGGAGGGACCATCAATGCTGGCCGATGTATTCCAAGTTTTTCGACAATCAGGGGGCTCTCCCCTTTCATATCCATCATAACGACGAATATGCAGCGCGAGTTAACGCCAAAGGAAAACCCGAGGCGTATTACTTCCCACCCCAGGTAAACAATCACGGCGGAGATTTCCCGTACACCTTTTTTGGATTGCAACCGGGTGTCACTAAAGCTCAGGTCCGCGAAACTTTGGTCAACTTTTCCAAGGGAGCCAATCGAATCACCGACTTGTCGGCTGCACACTGCCTCACGCCAGGTACGGGCTGGGATGTGCCCCCCGGCATACTACACGCCCCGGGGAGCCTCTGTACCTACGAACCGCAAAAGGCATCGGATGTGTTTGCGATGTACGAGTCGGTTTCTCACGACAAGGTCATCCCCGAGGAATTGCTCTGGAAGGATACTCCCAAGGATCAAGTCGGGAACTTTGATTACCTGGTCGAGGTGATCGATTGGGAAATGAACGTAGATCCGAATTTCAAGGCCAATCATTTTATGGCTCCAATTCCGGTGGCTGATTTGGCTCAGATGCAGGACGAAGGCTATCAGGAAAAATGGATCTGCTACCGTAGCGAGGCGTACAGCGCGAAGGAATTAACGATCCTTCCAGGTCGCCAGGCAACGATCAAGGATGCAGGTGCCTATGGTCTCATCGTGCTGCAAGGGCACGGCAAATTGGGGGTCTGGGATATCGAAACACCTTCATTGATTCGCTTCGGGCAACTGACTCATGACGAATACTTTGTTTCTGCCGATGCGGCCAAAGAGGGTGTCACGCTGACCAATCCAAGCAAGACCGACCCCATTGTGATGCTCAAACACTTTGGTCCGGGAGTGAATGCGGTGTTGTCCGTAGAGTAAAGAACCGTCATCTCCGCGCAGGCGGGGACCCAGTTGCCGAGACACAGAATATGGTTTCCCGCCTGCACGGGAATGACTATTCCTTTGGTAGTAACAATGACCTCTTCTTCTCACATTTACCCAAAGTTGCACAATGCCGCTTGGCCTGGATTGGTAGGTAAAGGAGGTGATGGTGAACCTCCGATAGAGCTAGAGACCTTGCTCGACCTAACGGCTTCTGCAAAAGTCGACGGTATTCGCTTCGATGGAATCGATCTATTCGTTTTCGATCCTCATGTTGACATCGATTCAAGTGAGGAACAAATTCAGGCGTTGGCTGAAAAGGTCGCTGCGCGAGGATTGGTGGTCGGCACACTGGTCGCTCCGGTGTGGCCTCCCACCGGTGGTGGGTCAGCCATGGGCGAACAAGCTGAACGTGACCAGTTTTTGCAGCAAGTGGAAAAAACTTGTCGGATTGCTGCTGATTTGAGATCACTCGGCGTCAGGCCTTATGGCTGTATTAGGATTGACTCGGCAAGTAGTCCTAGTTTGTGGACCGAGGATCCGGACAACAATCAGCGCCAGATTGCCGACACTTTTCGGCGCGCCTGTGACATTGCAGAGAAACATGGGGAGCGTCTCGCTGCGGAGGGGGAAATCTGCTGGGGGGGCATGCATAGCTGGCGGCGCATGGTCGAACTGCTCGAGATGGTGGACCGGCCACAGACCCTGGGCTTTCAGGCGGATATGGCCCATACACTCCTATATCTCTTAGGCCACAACGCCCCGGAGGATGCCCTCCTAGAAACAGACCATGATTGGCAGAACATCGAGCTGTTTTATGCCAAGTACCAAGAATTAACGGATGCCTTGCGGCCCTGGACGATAGATTTTCACGTGGCCCAGAATGATGCGACCGTCTTCGGTTCGGGTTCGCATGACAAGACTGGCAGGCACTGTTTGCCGGATGACCCCAGTGGCAAGTTGGACATCCCGAAGGCGGCGGGTTATTGGCTCCGCGACAGAACCGGTAAGCTCACCAAAGCTTGCCAACACATATGCTGGGATGGCTGCATGTTTCCAAACGAGATCATGCTCAATCCTGCAACTTGGAATAACGTCTTAGCTTCAATGATCAGCGTGCGTGACGCACATGGTTGGTCAGTGGATGGCTGAGACAAAGAGATACCACGATTACGAACGAGGATTATCAAGCTGTGATTAAACCTTTAGCGATAGGCATGGTTGGCTATGGATTCATGGCTCGTGCACATACGAATGCATACAAGCGTGTCAATGATTTCTTTCCGGATTTAGCCTACCGTCCCGTCTTGCAGGCAGTTTGCGGTCGCGATGCCGAGAAAGTGAAAGCGTTTGGGGACCAATGGGGTTATGCATCGCACGAAACGGATTGGCGTAGTCTCGTATGCCGCCCCGATATCGACGCGGTAGACATATGTGTTCCCAACAACCTTCACAAAGAGATTGCCCTGGCAGCAGCCGCAGCTGGTAAGATGATTCTCTGTGAAAAGCCTCTGTCGATCACCACGGCTGAAGGCAAAGAGATGTGCGAGGCCGTTGAGTCTGCGGGAGTTGCCAACACGGTGTGGTACAACTACCGGCGCATTCCTGCCATCACTTTGGCCAAGCAACTCATTGACTCAGGTAGGCTAGGACGTATCTACCATTTTCGGGCAAACTTTCTTCAGGACTGGACCATCTCCAGCGACGTGCCACAAGGGGGTACCGCGACCTGGCGCCTTGATTCGACTGCGGCAGGTTCGGGTGTCACTGGCGACTTGCTTTCCCATTGCATCGATACAGCCCTTTGGCTCAATGGAAAAATCAAGGACGTCAGCGCGATGACTGAAACCTTCGTCAAAGAGCGTGTGCACGCCGATACGGGGCAGGTGCAACCAGTAGGGATCGATGACGCGTGTGCGTTTCTCTGCCATTTCGAGAACGGCTCATTGGGCATGTTTGAATCAACCCGCTACGCACGGGGTCATAAAGCCCTGTTTACCTTTGAAATCAATGGCGAGAACGCCTCGATTCGTTGGGATTTACACGACCTGAATCGACTCGAATACTTTGAGCATGGAAAGGACTCCATCGTGCGTGGCTGGCGTACGATCCACGTTACCGAGGGTGAAATGCCGTATATGAATCATTGGTGGGTTCCAGGGCTGAGCATCGGTTACGAGCATAGTTTCGTCCATCAAGTGGCTGATTTTCTTGGTAGTCTGGAACAAGGGGAACCCTGCCAACCCGATTTTCGTAGTGCACTCCAGACACAAGCCGTCTGCGAAGCAGTTCTGCAGTCGGGTAAGACACGTGAATGGGTTTCTATCAAATAAAACAAAGTCAATTGCATCTGCGAGATATAATCCAATGATTTTTGGGAAACGCACGAACTCTTGGGCCTGCTCTGTGCTACTAATCGCAAGTTGTCATGCAATCCCATTGAGAGGAGCCGAAGAGCAGTCACTTTTCGATGGCCAAGATCTGGAGGGGTGGTCTGGCAATGAAAAGGTTTGGTCGGTAATAGACGGTCAAATCGTCGGTTCAACGGTCGACAACCCCGTCGCAGCGAACACATTCCTTGTCTGGCAAGGAGGAGAAGTTGGCGATTTTCGTTTGACATACAAGGCAAGACTGAAAGGCGACAACAACTCAGGGGTTCAGTATCGTAGCACGCTAGCCGATCCTAAGACATGGAAGGTTATTGGCTACCAAGCGGATATGCATGCGAACCCCGAATACCTGGCCATGTTGTATAGCGAAGGGACAGGACGGGGGATTGTTGCCACGCGAGGGCAAAAAGTTGTCGTTGACGAGGAAACAGGCCAACTGAAAGTTGTTGGTAAGACAACGGATCCGACCCCCGTCGATATTTCGCAGTGGCACGACTATGAGATCATCGCTCGTGGCAATCATCTCATTCACAAGGTCGATGGCAAAGTGACTGTGGATGTCACCGACAACCACAAGAAGAAGCTTGATCGCGGAATCATCGCCCTGCAAGTACACGCTGGGCCCCCGATGACGGTGTTTTTTAAGGACATTCTGCTCGAGAAGTTAGAGAATGTGGCAGACGAAAACAGTGCTGAAGAAACTACCGATCAAGGAGTGCAGGATTTAGATCATGATACGCCACCAGAAATTGAATCGATAGCAAACGGTTTCCAAGTTGAAAAAGTGTTCGAGGTTCCCCCTTCGATGGGGTCCTGGGTCTCGCTTACTAAGGATGATCGGGGACGCTTGATAGCCTCCGATCAGCAAGATGCTGGGCTATTTTTGATCACGCCGGGAAAGCCAGGCACTTCGGAGCAAGCCCAGGTTCAAAAGCTGCCGGTCGAGTTAAGCGGGGCGCAAGGTCTTGTATGGGCTTTTGATGCACTCTACGCGGTGGTCAATGGATCGTCCGGTTACGGATTGCATCGCTTGACGGATTCCGATAGCGACGGGTTGATAGATTACGACGAGTATCTGCTAAAGATTCCTGGCAAAGGCGAGCATGGCCCACATGCTGTGGTGCTCTCCCCGGACGGCAGGTCGCTGTATTTGGCATGTGGCAATCACACTATGGTCCCACCGGAGATAGTCGATAGTAGAATGCCAATGAATTGGGGTGAAGACCTATTGCTCCCGAGGCAGTTGGATGCCCGCGGTCATGCGGCAGGGATCCTCGCCCCTGGAGGTTGGATCTGCCAGCTAGACCAAGAGGGCAAGAACGCTGAAATCGTCAGCAGTGGCTATCGCAACGAGTACGATATCGCTTTCAACGCCGATGGAGAATTGTTTGCCTACGATGCCGACATGGAATGGGACCTTGGCATGCCCTGGTATCGTCCTACACGTTTGGTGCATGCCACCAGCGGCAGTGAATTTGGTTGGCGGAGCGGCACCGGAAAATGGCCAGCGTATTACGAAGATTCGCTTCCTCCCATAGTAGACCTCGGTCCCGGTTCGCCAACTGGGATTGTCTTCGGCTACGGCGCTAAGTTTCCTGCAAAATATCAGGAGGCGTTGTATCTTCTAGACTGGACGTTCGGCACCATCTATGCGGTCCACCTTACACCTGATGGTGCGAGTTATCGAGGTCAGCCTGAGGAGTTCATCACTGGCAGACCATTACCTGTCACCGACGCTGTAGTCGGCACCGATGGGGCCATGTACTTCACAGTCGGTGGGCGTGGCGTGCAGTCGGCCCTCTATCGAGTGACCTATGTAGGAGATGAGCAGACAACTCCCGTTTCTGCCAGGGATGCGTCAGGCAGCGATTTGAGAGCTTTACGCCACAAGCTCGAAGCGATGCATGGTAACAGCGGAGGTGACCTCGAACTTATCTTCGCCAACCTAGATAACCCGGATCGATTTATTCGCTATGCTGCCCGAATTGCGTTGGAGTCTCAGCCAGTTGAGACATGGCGAGAGCGAGCACTCTCTCAGTCCGATCCTCGTACTGCGATTACGGCCCTGATGGCTTTGGCCCGGCAGGGGGAGCCCAGCGACGAAGCACCGACCCTGGCAGCGCTCGACCAGATCGATCTTGGTGCTCTCAGCGAGCTAGATCAGCTCGCTTTGCTGCGCACCTATGCGCTGGTGTTTATTCGGCTCGGAGAACCGGATGAAAAAACCCGGCAAGGTTTGATCGACAAATGGAGCCCGCTTTATCCTGCGCCCGTTTCAAAGGATCGTCTCAATCGTGAGTTGGTCCAGTTGTTGGTTTATCTAGGCGACTCGTCAGTGGTTTCAAAAACATTGGACCTAATGGAACAGTGTGGCCCGGAGCCGATCCCTGAATGGGCCACGCTTATTCAGCGGAACGAAACCTATGGCGAGCCGATTCAAGCCATGATGGACGACATGACACCACTCCGCGCAATCCATTATGCCTTTGTGTTGCGGAATGTTAAAAGTGACTGGACGCTTCAACAGCGGCGCAAGTACTTCCAGTTCTTTTCGGAAGCGGCCAAACATCTCGGGGGCGCGAGCTATACTGGCTTTTTGAACAATATTCGCGACGAAGCTTTGGCTAACTGTTCGCCCCCGGAGCAAGTTGCATTAGAAGCGATAGTGGAGCAGCCTCTATCTGGTGAAACATTCCAGTCCACTTCCCCCGTTGGGCCAGGACACCCATGGACCAAGGCAGAAGCATTGGCAGTTTTGAGCGGTGACCTGAAAAGACGCGACAAAGAGCGTGGCCGTAATTTGTTTCATGCGACGTCGTGTGCCAAGTGCCATCGTTTTCGTGGCGAGGGGGGAGCGATTGGCCCCGACCTTTCGACTGTTGCCAATAAGTATTCGCTCTCCGATCTGCTTGATTCGCTTCTGGAACCGAGCAAGGTGATCTCCGATCAATATGGTTCTCAGCGAGTCCAGACCGCCGATGGCTTGCTCGTCACGGGACGTGTGATCGAGTTCGAAGACGCGTATCATGTATTCACTGAGGACCCAGATGCGCCTCCTACAATCATCAAACGAGAAGAAGTAGAAGAAATAGTCCCTTCTAACATTTCTCAGATGCCGGTGGGCCTTATCGACCCACTCAATAAGGAAGAGCTAAAAGACCTCGTGGCCTACCTGATGTCCGTGGGAAAATAGAGTCCGATTGCGAGATTTTCGGCCCGTTGTTGAGTGGTGCGAAAACTGGTAAAATTTCTGCTTTTACAGGGTGTGCCCTGCGGTGCTTTGCATCGCGGCTACGCTGAATCTAAAGTAGCGTTTTTCTTGATGCGAAAGGACTCCTCCACGTGTCGACTGACTCGAATGAACCCCGCGAACCCTCCTTCGATCCCGCGTACGCAATTGCCGCTCGGCTAATCGATTTGCCTATCGAAGATGAGCTCAAGGATAGCTACCTCACCTACGCGATGAGCGTGATTGTGAGCCGTGCTCTGCCCGACGTGCGCGATGGGCTCAAGCCCTCTCAGCGCCGCATCTTGGTGGCGATGAATGATCTGAATCTCACTCCCGGAGCAGGTCGAGTGAAGTGTGCCAAGATCTCCGGTGACACGAGCGGTAACTACCATCCCCATGGCGAGAGCGTCATCTATCCGACGCTAGTCCGCATGGCCCAGGAATGGAATATGCGGCATGTGCTGATTGACAAGCAGGGGAACTTTGGCTCGATCGCTGGACTTCCTCCGGCAGCCATGCGATATACCGAAGCCCGAATGTCCCCGTTTGCCGCGTTGATGCTCGACGATCTCAAGCTTGATACGGTGGATTTCGTTCCCACCTACGACGAGCGGCATACCGAGCCGACTGTTCTGCCGGCTAAATTTCCTAATCTGTTAGTAAATGGTGCCAACGGTATCGCGGTGGGCATGGCAACCAGCATTCCGCCGCACAATCTGGGTGAAGTCTGTAGTGGCGTGATTGCGCTGTTGGACAATCCTGAAATCACGGTTCAGGAATTGATGGAGCATGTCCCTGGGCCGGACTTTCCTACCGGTGGTATCATCTGCGGCCGATCATCAATTTGGAAGGGCTACGAGACGGGCCGGAGCACTATTGTCGTTCGCGCGCGTACGTCGATCGAAGAATCAGGCAAGCGGACCCGCATCATCATTCACGAAATCCCTTACCAACAGGCCCGCGACCGGGTCGAGGAACGGATCGCCCAACTGGCACAGGATGGAAAAATTCCTGGAATCGCAGCCACTCGCAATGAGAGCGATCTCAAAGAGCCTGTGCGGCTGATCCTGGAGCTGAAGCGTGACGCAGACCCCGATGTGGTGCTGAACCAGCTCTACAAGTTTTCGCCCCTGCAAGAGACTTTTTCGGTGATTTTCCTCTCGTTGGTAGACGGCAAACCCCGCGTGCTAACGCTCAAGGAAATGCTGGGCGAATTTATCCGCCACCGTGAAACGGTCATCCGCCGCCGCACACTATTCCTGCTCTCCAAGGCCCGCAAACGCAAGCATACCGTTCAGGGTCTCTTGCTCGCACATGCCAATATCGATGAAGTGATCCGAGTTATTCGGGCGTCCAAGACCCAGCCCGAGGCCAAGCAGGCTTTGATGGCGATCAAGACCCCTGGTGCTCTACTAAAACGAGCATTAGGGGACGATGGTTACACCCAATTTCAAGAGGAACGCGGCATTGCCGAAGAGTATTCACTTACCCCTGTGCAAGCCGATGCAATTTTGCGCATGACCTTGGGGCAATTGGTCAACCTCGAACAAGAGAAGCTTGCCGAGGAGCACGCCAAACTGCTTGAAGAAATCATCGAGTACGCTGGCATCTTGGCCGACCAGGAAAAGATTCGCAGCATTATTCGTGAAGATTGCGAGATGCTGATCGCGAAACACTCGGACCCTCGCCGCACAGAGATATCGAACGAAGAGCTGGGCGATGTTGATCTGGAAGACCTGATCGAGGAAGAGCAGATGGTCGTTTCTATATCGCACAACGGCTACATCAAGCGTACGCCATCGAGTGTATATCGTGCCCAGCGCCGGGGAGGAAAGGGAATTAAAGGTGCCAAGGTTGACGAAGACGATCCAGTTGAGCACTTGTTCGTCACCAGCACTCATGACTATCTGTTGTTTTTCACATCTAAGGGCAAGGTCTATTGGCAGAAAGTGTACAACTTGCCGCAACTTTCCCGAGATGCCAAAGGTCGGGCGGTCGTGAATCTTTTAAATCTGGCCGAGGATGAGAGCATTACTGACTGCCGGGCAGTCCGCGATTTTGATTTGCCAGATCACTATCTGATGATGGCCACTCGGCAGGGCCTGGTGAAAAAAACCGAGCTCAAGGCGTACAGACGCCCCTTGAAGAGTGGAATTATCGCGCTCAAGCTTCGCGAGGACGATGAGTTGGTCGATGTGGCGATCACTAAGAGCGGCGACGAAGTTGTCCTCTCCACTGCTAAGGGAATGGCAATTCGCTTCAACGAGTCCGACGCCCGACCTATGGGCCGCAACACGAGCGGTGTTAAAGGCATCAAGCTCTCGAAGGGGGACACGCTAGTGGGTATGGTGGTCGCCGACCCCGATGCCACGCTGCTCACCGCATGTGCCAACGGCTACGGTAAGCGAACCCCCTTTGGGCCCAACGCCGTCCCAGACGAAGGGGAAGCTGATTCAGAAGGTGCAGAATCTGAAGACGAAACCAGCAGCTCCTTCCGTTATCGCACGCAGAATCGCGGCGGCAAGGGAGTCCGTGATATCAAGACCACCGAACGTAACGGACCGGTGGTAGATATTGTGCGGGTCGACGATCACGACGAATTGATGATGATGACCGCTCGCGGAAAGATTCAGCGCGTGAAGGTAAGCGACTTCAATCCCATTGGCCGCAACACTCAGGGGGTGCGAATCATGACCCTCGACGAAGGGGACACTCTCACCGCTGTTGTCCGTGTTCCACAGGAGGAAACCTCCGACGAGGAAGTTCTCTCAGAGTTGCTTGATACATCAGAACCATCTGCTCCGAATGGGCCAGAGCAAAGTGAGTGAGTCGAGTAGGAGTGCAAAACTCACACGTCTTCAAGTCGCCCCGTCGAATCACCGAAGCGGTCTAGGCCTTGTACTCCCATGCGATCTGCCAGGGTGAGGTACAGGTTGCAGAGCGGTTGAGAACCATGGTGCTGATAACGGCCTGGTGTGAGTGACCCTCCGCCGCCGCCGGCTAGAACGATTGGGAGATTGGAATGCGTGTGGCGATTGCCGTCGGCGTTGCCGCTGCCATAGACGATCATCGAATTGTGCAGAAGCGAATTTCCATCGGTATCCGGCGTGTTTTGAAGTTTGTCGAGAAATTTGGCGAATTGCTCGACATACCAGCGATCAATTTTGGCAATTTTCTCGATCTTTTCGGCATTATTTTGATGGTGCGACAGATCATGATGGCCTTCGGTAATGCCGATATGATCAAACGCGCGATTGCTGCCGTCGTGGGCCAGCATAAGAGTTGCCACACGTGTCAGGTCCGATTGAAATGCCAATAGAAGCATGTCAAATGTCACGCCAACATGTTCGGCGATATCCTGCGAAATACCTGCCGGAGCCTCAATCTGAGGTCCCTCCTCTGCTGCAAGTCGTTCAGCCCTTTCGAGCCGCTGCTCGATTTCTCGGACTCCGTTGAGATATTGATCGAGTTTTTCTCGGTCTCGTGCGGCCAGCCGATTGTGCATCTCACGAGCGTCTGCCAGGACATAATCGAGAATCGACTGTTGTTGGACCCTTCTGCGGGCGAGGTTCTTGGCCCGCTCTTCCGAATGGCCGCTCCCAAAAAGCCGCTCGAACATAAGCCTGGGATTCGACTCAGGAGGCATTGGCTGGGTCGGCGATTTCCACGAGATATTAAATTGATAGGCACATGCATAGCCGGAGTCGCAACTACCAGACTGCCGCTGTGCATCACAGGTCATTTCAAGTGAAGGAAACAGTGTTTGCTGACCGGCTTGCTCGGCAATGGCCTGATCAATCGAGACCCCAGCGCGAATATCGGTGGCACTCTTGTTCAAACGGACCCCGGTCAAGAACACTGAGCTGCCCCGGGCATGATCGCCGGCCCCATCCGCTCCCCCTTCGGCATTCACCTGATCCAGCCCACCAAGTATCTGCAATTGCTGCTTCAACTTATCCAACGGGGCCAGGCTGCCGGCTAGTCGCGGGACACTTCCCTGTTCTGCAGGCCACCACTGGGCAGGGATTGCGCCGTTAGGAAAATAGATAAACGCCGTTCGCAACGGAGCACCGCTGGCCGTCGTCGCCAGGTTGGCAGTCGATTGCTCAGCCGCAAAGAGCTTGCTCCCCCCAAACGAGACAAACCCAGGCAGTGCAATGTTGACACCCACATTGCGCAGAAAATGGCGTCGATTAACCTGCGAATGAACGTTGTTAGAAAGCACGATCTGTTCCCCTAGTTTCTGCAACGAGCGGTTTTGCAACACGGCATTTTTGAAATGCAGCACTATCGACGATTCCCTTTATCAGCACCGAAGGACGACCCCCCGACGATTCCAGTTGCTCGACTATCGCATCTATCGTCTCTATATCATGATAGTCGATTCCACGGCCTAGCGCGTAGATGAGCATTTTCTCGGTTAAACATCGGTAGAACTCCTGTCGGTGTTCTGTCGCCAGTATTCTTTTGAGTTCTCGAATATCGGTAAACTGTTCGCCTGTAATCAATTCTCCCGCAGTAACAACTGGCTTGCCATGGTCGGTTTCACGAATGATTCCCAAAGCGTTGAACTGCTCCAAGGCCAGTCCGAGCGGGTCCATTCGATTGTGGCACGAGCTGCATAAGGGCTCCGCACGATGTACGGCGAGCGCTTCGGCGACGGTGAAAACTCGCTTTTCGCCTCCGCTGCCCGCATCTTCCAGGTCAGGTATGTTCGGCGGCGGCGGGGGTGGTGGAGTCCCCAATATGTTGTCGAGAATATAGAGCCCTCGCTTCACGGGAGAGGTGCGATCCGGGTTCGAAGTGACCGCCAGCATGGTTCCCTGTGTGAGAATCCCGCCGCGCAGGCTTCCTTCAGGAAGTACTACACGCTGCATCTCGTCGCCCTTCACCCCTTCGATTCCGTAGTGTTTGGCAAGCCGCTCATTGAGAAACGTGTAATCACTTTCGAGCAACTCCAAGACGCTCCGGTCTTCCCGCACTATGGTCTCAAAAACAAGCTCAGTTTCCTGCCGCATCGCGTGACGCAAATCGCGATTGAGTTCGTAGCTCTCGAAGTGTTGTTTGAATTTGATGAACTCTTCGCGGATTTTTTCTAGCTCTTCACGCTCGACTACCGTCATGTCTGCATCGGGGATTCTGCGTAAGTGCCGAAAACGCTTGCGTTTCTTGTCCAAATCCACGTCGGGCGATATGTCATGTCTTATTACTTCGGGACCATTGATGATGACGTATTCAATATCACGAGACCGGAGCCATTGGCCCGCAAAATTGCGGGTCAATTCAATCGCCTTTCCACTTTTCAGCATGCGTTCTAGCTGGGCAGGCAAGTTTTCTCGCAACTTGTTCTCGGCCGCCAACTGGAACAACTCTTCATCAGGCATCGTCGACCACAGAAAATAAGACAGTCGCGTGGCAAGTGAGTAGTCATCCAATTCTGCATAATCACTATTTTCTGAGGTCCGCTCAGTGAAATCTTCGCGGAACAAGAACCGAGGCGAAGTCAGCACGGCGGCCATCGCCTCCGCCACGCCCCCCTCAAACGTACCGCCGGGCTGAGAATAGACACTCTCCGCTAGAAGAGCGAGACCTTCCGTTGTATTGCTGTCGACAGGTCGGCGATAGGCGCGGGAAGCGAACTTGCTCAGTATTCCTCGAGCATACGCGCGCCTTGCAGAAGCTCCTTTCGGAATCGGACGTGGGAAAAACTCTTCGGAACCCGGCGTTGCCTCTTTCGGCACCGCTTTTGAAACAATCTCCCGGGCAGCAGCCAGATATTTTTCCAACAGCAGAGGCGAGACGGTCAGTACTTCTCCCAAGTTGTCAAATCCATGTCCACTATCGTCCTGGGGAAAGTTCTCTTGAACATCATATTCGACTCCAAATAGATCGCGGATCGTGTTGCGATATTCCACTCGATTGAGCCGTCGAAGCGTCACATGTCCCGGATCGGGATTCTGGGGATCACCATGAAAAACGGATGACTTAATCCA
Source organism: Bythopirellula polymerisocia (assembly GCF_007860015.1). Classification (GTDB taxonomy): domain Bacteria; phylum Planctomycetota; class Planctomycetia; order Pirellulales; family Lacipirellulaceae; genus Bythopirellula; species Bythopirellula polymerisocia. The sequence goes on along the minus strand of NZ_SJPS01000002.1, from coordinate 357,291 downwards.
GGCTTCGACCTGTTGCATTTCTTCTCCCGAGAGCGGCGGCATCTCGGCAGGAGGCATTAGTCCGGATCGCAACATGCGAAGGGCGCGATACCACAACTCAGGTTTGGCAATCAATGCTTCGTCCGACTCGAAGCCGTCAAAGGCAACGCTCCCCTCTTGCATCCCGTAGGCATGGCAATCAAAGCACTTTTCTTCCAAGATGGGCTTGATCTGCTGCTGGAACTGGGCAAGAGCCAGTGGGTCCTCTGCTAGTGCTGAGTGTAGACACAAGCAACAGGAAGTGAAGACAAGGAGGATGCAGCCCCACTTCCCCCGGTTTGTACCACAATCTATTGCCATAGTTCGGCTGTAGCTTGTCACTGAGAACCGCCAGGCGAGGATTTGGGAGCGGAGATACTTGGAGGGGGACCCTGAGTGGGATTACCGCCATTGTATCCCAATTAACGCTTGCAGAAAACTACGCGAAATGGGCTACTCTAGCGATTCACGTCCGCCTGAATCGCTACCCCGCTATTGCCCTCCTTGACGCCGGAAGCTCTCCAGGTAGACTCGATTGTCTGCCGCCAAACAATTCGTTTGGCAAGACACTGGGCTCGTGGCGAAATTGGCAGACGCGCATGCTTGAGGGGCATGTGCCCGAAAGGGCGTGCTGGTTCAACTCCAGTCGGGCCCACTCCATTTGCCGCTTGCGGCTGAGCGAGTGATAGCTAATTGAGATTGAGGCTCGTCGTCAATACGATTGACGACGAGCCTCAATTCCTTTCCATGGCGAACTCTCCCTATCTCCCGGGCATAGACACCCAGGGAGAGACTTCTAGAATTGAAGAAGCAAAAAACAACTGCCCACAAATATTCCGAGGAGTTCTACCTATGCTCACCCAAGTCATGCAAGACGCGATCAACGCCCAAATCAATAACGAGTTGTTTTCCTCCTACAGCTATTTATCCATGTCGGCTTGGTGTGAAATCAATCAATTTCTCGGCTGTGCACATTGGATGCGTATCCAAAGCGAAGAGGAGCGAACACACGCCTTAAAGCTGCAAGACTTTCTGCTCGCTCGCAATGCCAGAGTTCTGCTGAAACCTATCGCACAACCGGAAGTCGATTTCGAATCCGTGGTCGAAGTGTTTGTGAAGGCTCTCGCACAGGAAGAAAAGGTCACGGGGCAAATTGACAATCTTTACGAGTTGGCTTTTCAAGAAAAGGCATTCGCAGCCCTCGTCGAACTCGAGTGGTTTATAACCGAGCAGGTTGAAGAAGAAAAAACAGCACGGGAAGTCGTTCACAAGTTCCGCATGGTGAAAGACGACCCCGCGTCTCTGCTGGACCTTGACCGCGAACTTGGCGGCCGAGTCGCTGAACCTGCCGAGGCGTAAGGATCGCAGCGCATCAACCCGGGTCATTCAGCGATCCGGATCAACCGAGTATTAGCGCAGTGAGGCTGATTGAAGGGCTACTTCAAGAAGTCCAGTGGGAGTGGGATTGAGATTGATCCCACACTGCCGCGGAAAGCGCCAAACCCGCCGTAAGAGCGGATTTCCAGAAACAGGAACAAACACGCCATCAATAGAGAAATCAGCGCCACGACCAACAACATGAAGTAGATGTTGTACTGGGGCTTCTTATTGATAACGCTCGGCACACTAACCGATTCTAAATCGGGTTGCGACATCATCCCCCTCCTCAATCTGGCCTTGCTGGAATTGGCGAAGGACGCGCCCCACGGCACGATCCGGCTCGGTCTTAAGTATCTCGGCCCGACCTAAATAGCGATCTCCACGGAACACCTCAATCGTGTGCCCTGGCTTAAGGCCATCGTCAGCGCCGACAGTTACCTCAATCAATTGGCTGCCAGCCGAACGTTGCATCTTGCTGACGACTCCGCGGACTTTGGGAACCACGGCATCCGGAGAGGCGTTGGGATCAATGTCGTTGTGTTCGAGCAGCGCCATCTTGTCTGCCACTTCTTGAGCCAACTGACGATTGCGGTCCAATAGAACCGTAAGCTCACCCTGGGCCTGATGCAATTTATCAGTTGCGCCAATGGTCACGTCAAACGATTCATCACGAGCCTGTTGCTCGGAGCGAATGTCTTTTCGGAGCACACCCACTTCGGTTGCCAACTTCTCGTTGTTTGCTTGCGTACTTGCGGTGGCGGCAGTGTTAGTGCGTTCTTGCTGGCGCAGTTGATCCAGCTCTTTTTGGATGAGTAGATTCTGGGAGAGCAATTGCTCACGTTCGGTGGCCAGTTTGCTCGCTTCCTGGCGCGCGATTTCCAACTCTGCATTGAGTTGGCTATCGAGGCTGTTCTTTTGACTCTCTAGTTGTTCGTTCTGAGCGCGGGCCGAATCGAGTGCCGTCTGCAGCGCCTCAGCATCTTCACGCCAATTTTTGTGCGTTGCGTAGACGAACATCGAAATGATCATCACGCCAAATGCCGCGAAGCCAACAAAGAACGTGAGCATTTTACCTAAGAAAGTCATCGATCCAGTTCCTCAAATCTCTGCCTGTGCAAGAGTAATTCCTCTCTTCGCAGTATAGTCAGGGTAGGAAAAGAGTGTCAAATTTTTGCCTGTCAAATCAGCCCTAACAGCACGATTGGGGGCCGATTCTGCCGATTCTGCCGTTACGATTCCAATTCCCCACCGATTTCAGCCATGTTTAGACAGAAAGTGGAGCCATGGGCTGGCTCAATCCCTACGACAATTATGATTCAACCGAGGCAGGCAGGCTGGGTACCGCCCGCCAATTGCAAGTTGTCTAACCCAGTATTTCGTCCTGGTGTTCGGGAAGCACGGGGGTCCACGACTTGGCAAAGCGACTTGCCTTGGCAAGATGGCGGACAACCAGGGTTTCCTTGTCTACGACCACCAAGAGTCGTTTGAGGAGACTGGTCGCTTCGGCGATGTATACGTCGAGCGTTTCAGCCAGTTGCCAGTTGTTCCAGCGATCGAGGCCTGCGTGTTCCCCCATAATCCACACCAGTCTGGGGTCGTCTTTCTTGATCTTGTGTAGGCCGCGACAAGCCGCGCATGCATCCTGAGAAATTACCGATTTGCTTACCTGCTGTTGGCAAACGGGACAGGTGGAAAATTCATCCGTAAGTGTTGGTCTGCCTGAAACTGGGCAGGGCTCGGTAAGAACCTTCTTGACTCTCTTTCCCGTGACGCTGCAAGTGACGAGCTCATCAATGAGTACTCGCTCGCCGGTGACCGCACAGGGGGCAATTTGCTCGAAGGCATCAATGCGACCGTCGTCGGTGGCAGCCAGGTGAAATGTGCTCGCGCCGGAATGCTCGGCGACAAAAGGCTTTGGCTTGATCAACTTGGCCCATCCAGAAAAAGGGAGCGTGGCGGTAGAATCCGCGATCGTGAAGTGCAGTTTGCCATTGGCTTGCTTGACCCAGACGATTGCGGTAGCTAAGGGTTCACTACTCACAGCCTGAGGATCACGAGAGCTGGCTCCCTTGGCAACCACCCGTCGACCTGCAGCGACAAGTGCATGGAGTGCTGTCTCGTCGATTCGCGGAAAAGGCTTGTCGGCAGGTTCCAAATTCAACAGTCCAAGATCGATGGCCAGTGTGTCAGGGACCGACGAACCGTCGTGGGCAATGAAGACATGCACGACCTGGTTCGGATCATCAGCCGCCGCAAACGTCAGCCGCAGAAAGGGAAAGTCAGTAAGTTGGCACCCTCCCAGGTGCGTCTTGCCGCCGTCGACCTGGTAGCCAGAAAACAATCTTTGGGTGATTTCACTGACAGCCAGGGGCTGCTCCCGTGGCCTCGTGTGGACGGCTGTGCCTAGTTCTTGCAGCCTCTCTGTCAGGTGCTGCTCCGAGAGATCCTGCTCGCTGCCCGTCTCGTTCTGGCTGTGAGCTGCAAGCTGGGTATCAACCCACTGCCGAAATGAGGCGATACTTTCACGGTGTGCCGAGTCGGGGGCAACCGGATGATCTGAAGGTAGTGCGGCGGCTGGGGATGCGGAGGCAGTCACAGAAGGATAGGCCGTGGGACAAAGTTGAAACGGAATTAAGGACTGGCTTAAGACTTGATTCTTGCCTCTAATCTCGCTCATGCGAAGTGCAATTATTGCGACTTCTTTCTCAGAACATAGACTACGTCCTCCGTCTCGGGTCCGATGGCAATAGGGGAGTCGATGTCGTAACCAAAGTCATAGACTTGAGTTAGCTCAAATTCGGGGACTTTGGCGAGGAGCATTCGCATCTGGCTAGCGGAGTAAGTCCGGAATACAACCCGGTCTTCAAGTCGGAATTGCTTGGTCGGAGTGTAGACATCGAAACTCATTCCCACCTCTTCCCTGCGATGGCGGCGGTCGCAATCCAGCACCCATAATCGCGAGAGGACAGCTAAATTCCCCCGCCTTGCCGACCAGCTTTCTTCCTGCATCGGTTCGACGATTTCGGGCGTGAGATGCAGGCCCAAGACATAGATGCCACCAGGACGGAGTGCTTTAGCTACGGTATGCAGGTGTTGCTCGGCTTGGCCCTCTGTGCTGAGATGCCGAAAACTATTGATCGGATTGAACGCTGCATCGATGGGAGTTTTAACTGAGAATTCGCACATGTCCCCCACAAACGCCGACCGCGGATAGCCAAACCGCTCCAGCCGATCATTGCAGAACTCAACCGCGGCCGGATTGAGGTCGACCCCCGCCACCTTGAACCCAGCCTGGGCCAATTTTACCAGCAATCGCCCCGTCCCGCAGGCAGGCTCAAAGACTTGCTTCACTTCCCCCGTGGCATGCCGCTCAAAACAAGCGAGCAGAAAATCAAATTCAGCTTTCCAATCCGAGCCGTAGACCAGATCGTAGTATTTGGGGAAATCGTACAGACTGGCCTGGGTAGTAGTGAGCATGGGGGGAGTTCTCATGTAGACTTAGGAAAGGCGCAATGTATCAATCTACTCACCTGAAGGAGTAGTCTCTTCTTCAGTGACACTTTCTTTGTCACCAATCGACCCTGCATTTACAGGCGGATCAGGAGCATAGTGAATATCAAGCCGCAGGTCGCCTGTCGCAGGATCACGATATCCACTGCCATCATCGTCCGGAATCGTGCCACCTTCGTCGATTTCATTCTGCCCCACGCTGTAGAGCACAAAGCCATCGTCGATGCGCACATATTGCAACGGTTTGCCGTCGGGGGAGAAGGGATCGATCGGCACTGCGGGAATGATCGCGGGTACCAATTCCGCTAGCGACTCGGGCCATTCGTGGTGTTCGGCTTTCCACGCTCGCAGCGCGAATTCGAGTTGGAGCAGGCGGAGGACGGCGCGATTTCGTCGGTCAGAGTTATAATAGGCATAGCTCGACCAGAAGCTCTCTTCAGAGACAGCCTCTAAGAATTGCATGAGGTGTGCATGCCAGCCTTGGGTATGTTGCGTCCAAATCCGATCGCGGTAAACGACGTCCTCGAGAGGTTCAATATCGTTTTCTATCCTTGCCAGTCCAGAGGCGATGTCTAGACATTGCTCGACTGGTGTTTTATCGCGAGTGTGATAAAGGTCATGGCAACCGATTCCTGTGCAGGCATTACCCACAAGAGTATCAATCATCAACCTGCCGCGACCAATCCCGATGCCAAACTGAATCAAGTCCAGAGAGATTGCTGCGGCTTCTGTGTAGTCCCTCTCTTTTCCGGCAAGTTTGCTGCTGGCACTCATACCCCGAGCTATCGAACGAAATTGCTGGATACTCTCGAGCCACAGATCATCGGAGGTGTAATCCACTTGGCCCAAGATAGACTTTGACAATCCTTTACACATTCTTTCAATTGCGGGCCGCATTTCACTCTCTGCAGCACGCAACTGGCTAAGCGTGGCCGTGTCCGTATCAAAGTTGCCGCCATTAACAATCATATTTCCTGGCAGCAAGTTGACAGCAGCTAGAAAGTCATCATATCCATTCGGATTCGGCAGATCCGCTTCAGGAATCGGCAAGGGGTTCATCAGCTCGTAATAGGTACCCGCTGGGGGGGCGAGCAGAACGCTTCCGAGAATAAGTAAAGTTGCAACAATCAATCCTCTCTTCACTACTGCCGTTTGCCCTTGGCCCTCGTTTATCAACGAAAAGTAAACGATCAAAAGCGATTGAACCAAGGCGACTATCCCAATGAGCAGGCTAATTATCGCAATCCATGCAGGTTCTTGGTGATAGTCATCGTAACCAATTGAATAACCACTTCCATCATCTACTGGGGGTGGCCATCCCCATAAGCTGTGAGTCGCAGCTATGGACCAATCGCCCGCCATCAAAACTAAGGAAAGGACACCAACGATGAATACTCCTATTGGCAACCGTAGCCACCAGCGGACGGATTTACCGCGGGCAATCCACAGTCCCGTGAGAGTAGCCACCCCGGCACACACCCCGATTAGCAAAACACTTTGCCACGCGGGAAAGTTTAATGCAGGCAGCCGCACAGCCACCGCACTCAATACGGCCACCGGGACCATTGCCAGCAGATTCGTCCGTATGCCAAATCTCGCGCCGGTGCGTTCAACTTTGTGTTTTCTAATCTCCCACCAACGAGCAAGTTGCACCGCCGTCGCGACGACCATTCCCTGGAGTACAAACGCCACGAATGGCTCGTAAGCGGGGATCAAGAGCACCAGCGACATCACACCAAGAAACAGCATGGTCCGCCAGAACCAATGGTGCGGCGAGGTGGCCGCCCAGATGGCCAACAGGCCTACGCAGGTGAGAGAAGAAAACAACAATAAGGCTAGCGCATAGACCATGGCGATATTGTAGCAGGTGCCGAGAAAATCGTTTATCGTCAAGCCACAGGCGTGGTTAGCCGCGACGCGTCTGTCGAGTTCTGCTCGTCAAAAGCGGAGCGTTTATTGCTGCATCAAAGTTGTCTAGAGCAATGAAATCAGTGATGGCTGGGAGATCCTCTTCAGCACGACTAGACTTGCGATGAGTCTGAGGGTCTTCGGCATAGGCGAAACCGTGGCCAGCATCGATTGCGGCAACTTGCTCGGGAGTCTGTGTCGTGTAGCTAAGATTGCTCAAGTCTTGCAATTTTACTCTGGCTCGTATAGCAGAGCCAACGCAAAGTAATCTGTGAAATATTACGACCAGCGGTCGCAGCTTTATGGTGGAGTTGATTCGGTCGGATCATGCTCTCGTTCCAGCGCATTGATCGCCGCTTCAATTCTCCGCCGGAATTGTTCGACGCTTTCGCCTTCTTCGGGATACAGCGGATCGCCGAAGTAGCCATCAATCGTGCAAAATGGTTTGGGGATTTGCATCTGATCCCATGCCTTGCGTAGTATCCAGCGGCGCGTCGGGATCGCCACTGCCACAAGCACCGCCGCACTAGCGCTGATCGACAGTTGAGCAATTCCTTTGCGAATGCGATTGCGCGGGCCACGTGGGCCATCGACCGCGATGTAGGCCGGCTTGCCACTAGCCACATGGGCAATCATCTCATCGAGAGCTTGGATGCCCCCTTTATCCTGGCCTCGACGGCGACTCGAACCTCGAATGGGTTTTACCCCAACAAGGTTTAGAACAGGAATTAACAGATCGCCGTCGGCTGAATGCGACACCATGGCTGCAACGCCGGGTTCTGCGTCAAAGATTGTCGCTAGTTGGTGGGCGTGTAACACGGCATAGACATAGGGTTTTCCTGCTGAGCGTAATTTGGGCCTTGGGTCGTTGTGGAGTCGTACTCGGCAGGTGCGTTTCAAAATATTGACGAACTGAGCGATAGCGTGGCCAGCAATTCGGGTGGAAGTCTTCATGGAAGCTTAGCCATTGGTGTGGTGGGAGTTTCGGCTAGGTTGGCAAGAATTGCGGGCTCTGAACGCACCTGGAAAGATAAAACCGGCCCAGGCAAGCGAGCGATTATGCAAGAAAACAAGCATCGGGACAAGAATTGCGCATTTTCTGGGGAAATAACCATACCAAAATTGTGGCGAATACCGTAAAATCAACGGCTGCTCGGCTCGTCGAACGGGTTACCGCCGCTGCTTCTCTAATGAAGGGCCCGAAGACTCTTTCGCCGGTTGTTGCGTTTAGGCCCCCGTGTGGGTCTGCTCTTGTGGCCCCGAGATTGAATGGGGGCCGAGTTTGCGTTTTCGAGGAGAGTTTTGGTGGGTAAGAAGCTTTATTGTGGAAATCTGAGTTATGGGATGACGAACGCGGATTTGGAGGCCTTATTTTCGCCCTTCGGGCCGGTTCGCAGTGCCGACGTGATCATGGATCGAGAATCGGGCAGGAGCAAAGGATTTGGGTTTGTCGAGATGGAAAACAACGCGGACGCTGACGCGGCCGTGGATGCTTTGAATGATAAGGAGCACGAAGGTCGTCCACTCAAGGTGAACGAAGCCCGTCCCCGTGAAGAGCGTCCGCGCGGTGGCGGCGGCGGTGGCGGTTATCGTGGCGGCGGTGGTGGCGGTGGCGGTGGTGGTCGTCGCTACTAAACCCCCCTTAATAATTTGAAACCCCTTCCCTCCCCAGATTTCTGGGGAGGGAGTCGGGGGATTCTGCACTATCATTCAACCGCTGGGGAATTCATGTTAACTGCCGCCGAGAAGTCTGTCCTGGATGTGTTTCGACAATATCTTATGGATCAAGGCGAAATGCTTTGTTTTCATGGTCCCTTGTGGGACAAGCACCATACATCTCTTCGTCAGTTGACCGAGAGAGACTTGCTTTTTCAAGAGAGCTTCAAGGGAGGCTATAGCCTCACCGAGACAGGCTTCGCGGCAATGAAGTCTGAGATGTTGGCCTAACACTAGCGCCTGACACAAAGATTTCATTTGCGGTACTCATTTTAGCTTGAGAGCGCTCTCTTTATTGCTTTCCCCCCACCAACGATGACTTGCGCGACGGCGAGAGTTCCTTCAATGCAGATTGCCAAACACAAAATTGTCGCCATCGAATATCGTCTCACCGATGAATCAGGAGACGAAATCGACTCCACCGCTGGTGAAGGCCCGCTTACCTACCTCCATGGCATGCAGGAAATCATCCCTGGTTTAGAAGCAGCCCTAGAAGGTCGTGTTGCCGGTGACAGTTTTCAGGTAACGGTTATTCCCGAAGAAGCTTACGGTGATCGTCTAGAAGAATTGTTGGTCGAGCTAGCGAGAGAAGAGTTTGAAGATGTCGGAGATTTGGAAGTCGGCATGCAGTTCTCTTTGGCTGACGAAGAGGATGAGGAAGTCTTTGTCACGGTTGTCGACTTTAATGACGAAACCGTAACGGTCGATGGCAATCATCCGCTGGCAGGCCTGACACTCCATTTCGATGTGAAAGTCTGCGAAGTTCGCGATGCCACAGCGGAAGAAATCGAAATGAGTGAGTCCCCTGGCGAATGTGGACCCGATTGCGGCTGCGACGAACTCAATGGCCATGCTGACGCCTAGTCTCGTGCCTGATATATCTTCTTCCCTGATGTCTTCGGGCAGGTTCTCTGTAGTGCCTTGCATGATCACGCTGTGGGTTATTTCTACCATTTTCCCAAGAATTGGTTGACTCGATTGCGCCGCAGATTAAAACTGGGATATTTGGTTCGCAGTTTTCGTAGTGGCGAGGCCTTTTCCAGCAGGGCTGGATTTCATCGGCGGAGAGTCTAATGAATCGGACATCAGGATTGTGTTATGCCGCACGGCGGACAATGTCGTGTTGCGCGCTTGCGATACTTTTCGAGATGTCTTTCTCCACTTATGCCTTCTCTTTGATGGTTGACAATGGGCAGACTCAGCAGCCAGCGTCGGTTGCTTCCCAAATGGTGCCAATGCCTGTCACCAATCCTTCTTTCTTGCGGGTGTCCCACAAGAACATCGTATTGAGTTTGAGCACGTTTGATATTGTCATCAACGCAGGTCCAACGCTCGCCGGCAATGCCCCTGCTTTGGCAGCGTTCAATCGAGCGGCCCAGCAATGGGAAGCATTTATTGCAGACCCTATTACCGTAACAATTGATGCTGATCTAGGGATGTTGGATGCGGGAATACTGGGTGGAACAGACCCCGTGCTGTTGTTTGATACCTTCGACGTGATTCGCAACGCAATGGCCGACGATGCGGCTGACAATGAAACTGACGACAGTATTGTCTCATCTCTCCCAAACTCTTCTCAGTACGTAGCATTTGTCCCGACAGGCTTTGGCTTTAACGGAGATCTTTCGCTTACCAAGGCCAACGCCAAGGCTCTCAATTTCGATAACCGGTTCGGCGATCTCGACGCTCAGTTTGGCGTTGCAGACGCTGAGATTATCTTTAGCTCCACTTTTGCTTTCGACTTCGACAATAGCGATGGGGTGACACCTGGAACCTTCGATTTCGAGACCGTGGCAACTCACGAAATAGGCCATGTCTTGGGATTTCTCAGTGATGTTGATTTCGTCGATTTTGTACTCGATCTGGGTGAGACTTCTACTGATATCACTCCCACAACATTGGACTTGTTTCGCTTCGAAAGCGGTACGAATCCCAGCTCACCTGCAGAGTTTACGAATACTCCACGGTGGATGGTCCCGGGATTCAACGCAATCTTCGACCAGATCGATGGTAGCTTTGGGGGAGACGCTGAGGTGTTGATGGCCACTGGACTGAATTTTGGCGATGGTCGCCAGGCAAGCCATTGGAAGGACGGTTTGTCGCTGGGAATCATGGATCCAACACTCAGTTTCGGTGAGATTTCTCCCATTAGGCCCAATGATCTGCGGGCCCTTGACCTGATCGGCTATGAGATTAGCATTCCTGAACCAGCAAGCTTAATCCTGTTATTGGGTATTTCCTGTTTTGCAACTGGCTTGCGAACCCCCGGTTTAATTGAAACCGCTTCGAGATAATGACAACCTGCTATCATTCGACCTCAATCGTTTCGCGCTGAGTAAGGGCAAGTTCTTTCGGCACGGACTGCCACTCAATTCAGCATCTGCAACGAATTGCTAGTCCTGTCAGTTCTCTATTGTGGAGAATTCTCGTTTTCTGTACATCGGCACATGATTTGCCATTACTTATCCTCTGGTTCTGAGCAGAGAAGGAAAAAATCATGAGCGCCGACAACCAAAATTCGTTAGAAAATACTCAACAACTTCTGGATGAAGCCGAGGCTCTAATTTGGGGCTTGTTGGATGAGAACATTGATGCTGCGAGTACTGAAAGGCTTGAGAAGCTGCTTGCCCACAACGAAGTTCGTCAGCGGTACGTGCAGTGTGTCGAATTGCACAGCGATTTACAGCACCTGTTCAATGACAAGCAGGAAAAGCAACAAGAGACCCCGCCAAAATCGCCCGTGTTGGGATCGCTTTCAGATAGTTTCCCTCCCATCGCATTTCCCATCCAGCCGGGCTTGAATTCACTGCCTCCTCTGAGCGAATAGTCCAGCGGCAGTTGCGATTCTGATAAGTCAATCTCTGTCTGGGGGGTGCGGCTAGAACCCCGTTCTGAATATTTGCTATACTGTCTCCCTTTCTGTTCTCAGGGGAGGTACCTACTACGTCTAAGCAAAAAAAAGACAAAGTGTCTGCCGCCAAGGCCGACAAGAATGAGAAGGTCATTGCCGACAATCGCAAGGCCCGTCACAACTACACTGTGGTCGATACCCTGGAGTGTGGCATTGTGCTGGTGGGTAGCGAGGTCAAGAGCCTGCGCAACGGTCAACTCTCTCTTGAGGAAGCCTATGCCCGCCTCGAAAAAGGCGAGGTTTGGTTGGTTGGCTGCGATATTCAGGAATACAGTTTTTCCCATCAATTGAATCACGTTCCCAAGCGTCGCCGCAAGCTGCTCATGCATCGCCGCGAGATGGGCAAATTTGCCGCTCTCGCCACCGAGAAAAATCTAACGCTCGTTCCGCTAAAGATGTACTTCAAAGCCGGCCGCGCCAAAGTCCTTCTGGGACTCTGCAAGGGTAAGAAACTCTATGACAAACGCGAAACGATGAAGAAGCAGGAAATGCAACGTGACATCGATCGAGCCATGCGCCGCGGTTAGCGAGCTGGATCGTCGAGGCTTTCTCGCTGAAGTGCTCTCGAACATCGATAAACTTCTAGGTTTCCTTGCAATTAGGGATTCGTTGTTTTCTCCCCCTATCTGAAGGGTGCCTAACAGCTTCTAATAGGCGTTTGCTTTTCCTGGTCCTTGAAGGGATGATGTATTGTGCCACTTAGTGATCTGCAGGATGCGAAAGAACAGGTTCGTCAGGCCGTCGATATTGTCGACCTGATCGGTGGCTACATGGCTCTGCGCCGCCAGGGTCGCAATTTCGTTGGTCTCTGCCCTTGGCACGACGATTCGCGACCCAGTCTGCAAGTGAATCCCGAGCGGCAATCGTTCAAGTGTTACGTATGCGACATTGGTGGCGATGTCTTCAGTTTCATCATGCGGACAGAGGGTTTGGAGTTTCGCGAAGCGCTGGAGATGTTGGCCGAGCGAGCGGGAATTACCTTGACCCCGACAAAGAGTAAGGGCCAAGCCAGCCAGTTTGACCGTCGCAATCTGCTCTCAGTGATGGCATGGGCAGAGCGTGAATTCCATCACTGCTTGCTGAAAGACCCAATTGCCGAGGGTGCTCGGCAATATCTTGCCGAGCGCGGAATCAATGATGAGAGTATCGCGCAGTTCCACCTTGGCTACTCGCCTGATGAGTGGGACTGGCTTCTGAATCGCGCAAAGACGGCTGATTTCTCTGGTGAAGTGCTCGAACGCGTGGGGCTTGTTCTGCGTCGCGAATCAGGCGGATTCTACGACCGTTTTCGCGGGCGGCTGTTGTTTTCTATCCGTGATGCACTTGCTCGACCAATTGCTTTCGGAGGGAGGATATTGCCCGGCACTGTCAGCAGCAATCCGGATCGTACCGAAGCTAAGTACATTAACAGCCCTGAAACACCACTATTTAGCAAAGGATCGCAACTCTATGCCCTCGATCTTGCGCGGGATGCTATCTCTAAGCAACAAGGGCTGGTGGTTATGGAAGGCTACACAGACGTGATTATGGCTCACCAGTGTGGAATTCAAAATGCAGTCGCCGTTTTGGGGACTGCGCTCGGTGAGAAACACATCCCATTGGTGCGACGGTTCACTGATAGCATCACCCTGGTGCTCGATGGCGACGAGGCAGGCCAGCGCCGTACGATGCAGATTCTTGACGAGTTGCTAGCACTCTTTGTGGCGCACGAAATAGATTTACGGATTTTGAGCTTGCCAACGGGGGCCGATCCATGTGATGTTATTTCATCGCAAGGAAGCGAGGCCTTTCAACAAAGGCTTAACGAATCACTCGACGCCCTCGATTATAAGATTGACGCTGTGACCAACGGATTGGCATCAGCCCCTGGTACTCATCGCTCTGCATTAGCAGTCGAAGAACTTATAGGCACACTCGCCCGCGCGTTGCCGGCGAGCGCCCGTTCTACTTCAAGCACGCTTGTGCGTGAGCAGCAAGTCTTATCTCGACTTTCGCGCCAGTTCAGTGTCGGCGAAGAGACACTTCGGTCCCGACTAGCTGCGGTGCGTCGTGAGCAGAGTTCACGTGCTGTACGGCGACCACTTGAGCAAGATCTCTCGACTCCTGTAAAGACGACCCCTCTTCGCTCGTGGGAGCGTGAACTCGTTGAGTTGATGATTCATCATCCGACGGTGTTTGCCCAACTGTCAGATCACATCACAGCAGAGGATATTCCTCATGAGTTATGTCGCCATGTATTTGTAATCTCACTCGACTTGATGCATGCCGGTCAAATCCCCACGTTCGATCAATTGATGCTGGCTTGCGACGAAGCTGCCGTGAAAAATCTGCTGGTGGATTGCGACGAATCTGGCCGCGATAAATCCAATAGCGACCTCCAGCAACGCGTTAATGATTTGTTGAACTTATTAGCGAATCAAAAACAATCGGCCCGCCATCAGGTGGCAATGTCTGAACTAACCCAGAAACGTCTCGATCCAGGCGAAGAAGACCTGGCTCTAAATGCAATTTTTCAGGATCTGAAAAGAAAGGATGAATCCCAACGCCGACAGGCTGGTTCCTTACCCACGGATGGGTGAGATGTCTGACTCGGTTTTCCCGCTGCAACTTTTTCCATTACACAGGAAGTGTAGGAGGAGTTTTCGATGACCCCCGCTGCGAAAATCAACGCTACGAAATCCAACGACTGCATTACGACGATTGTACCCAAGATATCTTTTGCTGAGCTTGTTGACTTGGCTAAGTCCCAAGGTTTTCTGACCTATCAACAGGCCGATTCCTACTTGCCAGATGAGTGCACAGACTCGGTGCATGTCGAGCGTCTACTCAATCTTGTTGATGCCCTCAAGATCGACTTTGTCGAAGGCGAAGGCGCCTCCCGATTCTCGGAAGAAGTTGCATTAAGCGACCGAGATGCTATGTTCGCTGAAGGTCTCCCCAAGCTGACCGATGATCCGATTCGCATGTACCTTTCTCAGATGTGCCGGATCCCTCTTTTAAACCGCGAAGAGGAAATCGTCCTTGCTAAGAAGATCGAACTTACTCGCAAGCGATTCCGTCGCAACCTACTGCGTTCGTTCTGCGCTTTGGCCAATACCGTCGAAATACTTCAAAAAGTTAATGCGGGCGAATTGCCTTTTGATCGCACGATCAAGGTATCGCTCACGGAACGGCTGACCAAGGAGCAGGTATCTAAGCGAATGCCAATCAATCTGCCCACACTAACCCATTTGATGGGACAACAACAGCAAGACTATGCTGTGCTTATCAGTCGGCAGGCTTCTGCTGAAGAGAAGCAGTCTGCAAAAGACCGATTCATGAGTCGCCGACGCAAGATGCTGCACTTGGTTGAAGAGATGAGTCTGCGAACTCGTCGGGTGCAACCGATGATGAAAGTACTCGAAGATCTATCCCAAAAAATGGACCGCTTGCAGAATCATCTTCGGCAACTGAAAGAAGAGGATGCCTCGGCGGCCCGCATGGAGCCAGTTCGGCGCGAGTTGAAGGAACTCATGCTCCGCACGCTCGAAACTCCTTTGAGTCTACGCAATCGTTGCCAATTGCTCCGTAAGCAATTGAAGGAGTTTGAACGAGTAAAACGAGAACTTTCCAGTGGAAATCTGCGGCTGGTTGTTTCGATCGCCAAGAAATATCGCAATCGCGGCATGAGTTTCTTGGATTTGATCCAAGAAGGGAACACAGGTCTGATGCGAGCGGTGGATAAGTATGAGTATCGTCGTGGTTTCAAATTCTCCACCTACGCTACTTGGTGGATTCGACAGGCGATCACGAGAGCCATAGCCGATCAGGCCCGCACCATCCGCATCCCAGTTCACATGATTGATGTTCTGAGTAAGTTGCAACAAACTGCAAAACGGTTGCAGCATGAAATGGGTCGCATGCCCACACACGAAGAGACTGCCCTGGCCGCAGGGATCGATCTCGACGAAAGTTTGCATGTGCTGGACATCGGCCGCACACCTGTGAGCCTCGACCGCCCCATTGGTGAAGGAGACGATTGCAGCTTTGGCGAATTTGTAGAAGACTCTCACAGCGACAATCCCTTGAAGCTTGCCAACAATGGTCTGTTGCGAGAGAAAATTGATGAGCTATTGAAAACTCTCACCTACCGGGAACGCGAAATCGTACGGCTACGCTACGGCTTGGCAGACGGTTATTGCTACACGCTTGAGGAGGTGGGTCGCATCTTCAAAGTGACCCGCGAGCGTGTTCGCCAGATTGAAGCCAAGGCAGTCTCCAAGTTGCAGAACCCTGTCAGAAGCTCTGAACTGAGTGAGTACGTTGCCGACAGCCCGATCCTTGCCGTTGAAGAGGTCTGGGATACCGTCCCGGCGAGCGACGAGCTTGCCGCCGCCTGATTCGGATTAGCATTTCTGGAATCGCAATACACCCCGGTCAGCTTGGCCGGGGTGTATTTTTTAGTACTACAAGTCTATTCCACAGCCTCAATCGTGCTCCACATCGAGCCCTTGCTTCCTTCGAGATGGTCCTTGCCGTAGGCATGAATCTGATCGCGTTTTAGCTCGGCATGTTCGAGTGTGGTGGTAAGCACCACCGCTTTGCCGTCCTTGTCTACTGCCTTGGCAATCTCCTGGCACTGCTCTTTTTCGTGGCCAAATAGCTCGCGTAGCATTTTCTCCACGTACTCAAACGTGTGGTCATCGCTGTCCCACAGCAGCACGTTATATCGGGGCTGCCGCTCGTGGACACGCTCGGGAGCTTCCTCTTTGACCGGGGCAACCGTCACCCCTCCACCTGGATCATCATCTTGCCAGTTCATCGCTTCTACTTCCCTTTGGATGTGTGTCTGATAAAGGCATGCCAAGTCTTACCAGATCAGGTGGCATAAAGCACGACTTAGCATTATATTGGATGGCCCCAGTTTAGGGAAACTCCTAGCCAACCCTCCAAGCCAACTACAATCCCTGCCGTGCCATCTCCAACTGTCAAAAACATTCTTGAGCATATCGAAGAGCAACGTGAAAGTTATGTTGCTGATCTCACGGAGCTCTTGAGAATTCCAAGTATTAGCGCTGATTCCACGTATGCCGGTGACGTAAAACGTGCCGCCGAGTGGCTCATTGATCATCTTAAAGGCTTGGGGATCCATCCTGAATTCATTGAGACCAAGGGACACCCTTTGGTATACGCTGAAACACCTCCAGTGCCGGGGGCACCCATAGCATTGGTCTATGGGCACTACGATGTGCAGCCTCCGGATCCGCTCGACAAATGGATTACGCCGCCGTTCGAGCCGACGATTCGCGAAGGTCGCATCTATGCGCGAGGGGCAACAGACGACAAGGGCCAGATGCTCACGCATGTGAAGAGCGTAGGAGCCTGGTTGAAGACTCAGGGCTGCCTACCGCTGCAAGTCAAGTTTCTGATCGAAGGCGAAGAAGAAGTCGGGAGCGAACATCTGGAAGGGTATCTCTGTGATCATGCCGAGAAACTCGCCTGCGATTGTGTTGTCATTAGTGACACGAGCCAGTTCGCCCCGGGTGTTCCGGCTATTACCTACGGCTTGCGAGGGATCGCCTACTACGAAATCCATCTCACCGGCCCCAACCGCGACCTCCATTCAGGAGTTTTTGGCGGAGGAGTGACCAATCCGGCGATAGCCTTGAGTAAGTTGCTCTCGGCGATCATTGACGACGCTGGCCGGATCCAGCTTCCAGGGTTTTATGATGATGTCGTGCCTCTGACAGATCGCGAACGCGAAGAGTTTCGCGCGCTCCCGTTTGACCAGTCAGCTTTCGAACAGGAGTTGGGAATCAATGGTGTGACCGGCGAGGCGGGCTTCAGCACGCTAGAACGCCGTTGGGCGCGACCAACTTTTGACGTCTGTGGTTTGACCTCGGGCTATCAAGGGGAAGGGGCCAAGACAGTGCTCCCCTCGCGGGCATCGGCAAAGTTCAGTTTTCGCCTGGTGCCCAATCAGGATCCCAAAAAGGTCACAACAGCACTCCGACAGTTTCTCGAACCCCTGGTTCCACCTGGAATTTCGATGGAATTGGTCGATTTTCATGGCGGCCCTGGAATCGTGGTTCCGCTTGAAAGCCCCTACCTCGCCGCTGCTGCCGACGCCATTGAGGTCGGGTTTGGCAAACGACCAGTCTTCATGCGTGAAGGAGGTTCCATACCCATTGTAAAAACATTTGCGGAACAGCTCGACGCCGACGTGTTACTCTTGGGCTGGGGACAGAACGATGACAATCTTCATTCTCCCAACGAAAAATTCACTCTAACAGATTTCCAGGCCGGTATTCGCTCAAGTGCCGCATTATGGGACGCATTGGCCAAGATCAATCAGGATGCTTAGACGAGTATGCTCGACAAAAAATACATTCTTGAAAACCCCGAAGTCGTTCAGAAGAACTGCGCAAACCGCGGCGTGAAGGCCGACGTAAATCGCTACGTGGAGTTGGAAAGCCAGTGCCGACAGATTCAGCAGGAAATCGAAGAGCTTTCTCGTCAGGCGAATGTCGTGAGCAAGAGTATCGGTCAGGCCAAGGACGATGCTGAACGCGAAACCCGTAAAGAAGAAGGTCGCACCCTGCGCGAGCAGAAAGAAGCCAAGCAGGAACAGATAGACCGGCTGACGGCAGAGGCAGGTGCGATCTATCGCAGCATGCCAAACCTGACGCATCCTGATGCACCCGTCGGGGAGGAACATCACGCCCGTGAAATTCGCCGGGGAAAAACCGAGGTCCGCAAATTTAGTTTTCCCGTGGTCGATCATGTCGCGATTGCCGAGCAGCATGATCTAATCGACTTTGAGGGTGGGGCAAGAATCGCTGGCAACGGGTTCTATTTTCTTAAGAACGAAGCGGCCCTGTTAGAACTAGCACTCCAACAATACACAATGCATTTTCTCGTGGGCGAAGGTTTTGTCCCTACGATAACCCCCGACGTCGCCCGCAATGAAATCTTGCAAGGGGTCGGCTTCATTCCCCGTGGTCCAGAGACACAGATCTATAGCATTGAAAATAATGACCTCAATCTAGTCGCTACGGCCGAAATTACGCTGGGTGGATTGTACTCCGGCGAGGTCCTAGACCGGGAGCAACTTCCGCTAAAACTCTGTGGCGTGAGCCATTGCTTTCGCACCGAGGCTGGTGCCGCCGGCCGGGCCTCGAGGGGACTCTATCGGGTACATCAGTTCACTAAAGTCGAAATGTTCGCCTTCACGCTCCCCGACCAGAGCGAGGAGATGCACCAGCATTTCTGCGACTTAGAATGCAAGATATTTGACGGCTTGGGGATTCCTTATCGCGTGATCGACACGGCCACGGGTGATTTGGGCGGACCGGCCTATCGCAAATTCGATCTGGAGGCCTGGATGCCAGGTCGTGGTAAGAATGGTGAATACGGCGAGGTCACCAGCACCAGCAACTGCACCGATTATCAGTCCCGTCGCCTCAACATCCGCTACAGAGTACAGGGCGAAAAGGGTACCAATCTGGTCCACACTCTCAATGGTACTGCCGTTGCCATCAGCCGAGCTCTAATCGCAATCCTGGAAAATTACCAACAAGCTGATGGCACTGTCGTCGTGCCAGAGGTATTGCGGAAATGGATTGGGAAGGACCGAATTGGCTCGTCGGAGGAGTGATATAAATCTCGTTCCTCAGTTAGGTGGTCTGGCTTTGTGAATAGTGAATATCCAACCTCATCGACTTGCAATAGGAGCCATCATTGCAAAATAAAAAGCATTGGCGACTCTCCGAACTCTCACTGCCAGATGTAAGTTCCCAGATTCCAAAAGTAGTCGTCCTTCCGTTTGGTGCGACCGAGCCACACGGCCGACATCTGCCTTACGGTACGGACATCATAGAAGTAGAAGCGATAGCGGAACGTTCTTGTCAGTTGGCAAATGAATGTGGTGTTGATGTCGCCTATTTGCCTGTGATTCCATTTGGTGTGCAAACCTCACAGCAAAGTTATCCGCTAGCAATGAATCTCTACCCTAGCACTTTGAACCAGATAATCTCCGATCTCACGGAATCGATGGACAATTCAGGAATAGAGAAGGCTGTGTTGCTCAACGGACACGGTGGGAATGATTTTTACATGCATCTGAAGGAGCTCTTCGGCAAACGACGTGTGTATCTTACTCAGGTGAATTGGTTTTCATTGTGCCAAGAGTTGGCAGGAGAAATCTTCGCGCCTGGCGGGGATCACGCTAACGACATGGAAACCAGCCTTGTTCTACATCTGTGCCCCGAGTTGGTGGATATGGCAGGTGCTGGATCACAACCTACAGCCAAATTCCGCCTGGCAGCTATGCGGGCGGGGTGGGCGCGGGCTCCTAGGCCTTGGGACAGATATACAGAGGACTCCGGCGCGGGAGACCCGCGGAGCGCGACGGCCGAGAAGGGAGAGCAATTCTTCAATGCGATTTGCAAAGAACTAGCGGACTTTCTCGTCGAGCTGGCAGGTGCAAATATCGACGATAAGTTTCCTTTTTGCTGAGCCACAATCGGCTTGGCGATCAATTAACGAGCTAATCGCTAAGAGGGTGCTTACTTCACATCAATCCAAAACGGCATCATCAACATCGCCCGGTCGCGCATCAGGCCGCGTAGCTGGAATGCGTGGTTGAGTGGACCGCGAAGCTCGGGGACCAATTGGCTCAAGCCACCCAGTGCACGAGTCTCGCGCTCTTTGTCGAGGTCAGAGCCGAACAACTCTTCTAACGGATTCACAGGTTCCGGCAAGACGAGCAGTTCGTGTTTCTTCTCAGGATCCAGACCCGCCATTGTCTTTGCCAGTTGGAAAGCGTCTTTGAGTGTACCGACTTCGTCGATGAGGCCGTTGCGCTTGGCGATACGGCCCGTGTAAACCTGTCCTCCGGCGAGAGATTCCAATTTTGCAAGGTCCATTTTCCGGCCCGAGGCTGCCTTCGTGGTGAATAGTCGATAAATATCCTGCATCATGTCGGTGACGACCTTGCGCTCTCCTTCTGAGAATTTATTCGTGGCAGAGAACATGCCGCTATTGTCACCGCGGGTGATCGAGTCAGTCGAGATGCCGATCTTGTCATAGAGACCAGCCATGGAAAGTTTGCCTCCAACCACACCGATCGAACCAGTTATGGTCCCCGGCTCGGCGATAATTTTGTTGGCACCCATGGCGATGTAGTAACCACCGCTGGCGGCGACGTCCCCCATACTAGCAATAATGGGTTTATCGATCGCTTGGGTAGCTCGCCAGATCATGTCGCTGGCCAAGGCCGAGCCTCCCGGGCTGTCGATGCGGAGCACAATGGCTTTGACAGTCTCATCTTTGGCTGCTTCGTTCAATGCCTTGACGATTGTCTCAGAGCCCATCATTTCCGAGCCAAAACCAGTCTCACTCTTGCCTGAGGTAATGGCACCCACGGCATACACTAAAGCAAGTTTCGGGCTTTTACTTCCATCGCTACTGGACGAGCCGCCCATGATCGATTGAAAGAGTTTGATCATCCCCATCGGGCCAGAGAAATCAGTATCGATCTCCTGTTTGCCGTAATTGACTACATATACCAACTTGTCGGCTTCGTATTCTTTTTCTAGTTCAGATCGGAACTGGTCGAAGTATTCCACCCGATCGATAAGTCCGGCGGCCTTTGCCTGATTGGCGGTCAGCAAACCACGGTTGACGATCTTTTTCACCTCATTGATTTGCAGTTCACGATCCGCAGCGATCGTGATAAGCATCTGGTCATACAAGTCATCAACCAATGCGGTGAGATTCTTACGGACTGGTTCGCTCATGTTGTGGCGCGTCAGTGGCTCGGCCGCACCTTTGGACTCGCCCACATGGAGCATATCGGCTTCTACGCCGATTTTTCCAAGCAGGTCCTTGTAATAGGCGATCTGAAGCTGCATCCCTGGAATTACAAGAATGCCTGCCTCAGGCATAATGATCTCGTCACAAGCACTGGCTAGGAGATATTGCGGACCCTCGGCAGACTCAAGTTGTGCATAGAACTTTTTGCCCCCTTTTCGAATTCTGGCAATTGCATCTCGCAGCTCATTGAGCTTTCCCCGCGACAAGGAAGCATTTCCGATTTCGAGTACGATGCCAGCAATCTGCTTGTCATCTCCGGCCTTATCCAATCGGGCAATGGTCTTGCGGAGATCGACCCCCAAGTCTCCGAACAACGAAAACTGACCTGGAGATTCGGGAAGTTCCCCTTCGATCTTGATATGCGCTAGGCGCACTTTGGTTTGCTTCTTGGCTGGGGAATCTTTGGTTGGAGCTGAAGTTGATTCTTCAGTGGCTGCGGGCTTGTCGGCGGTAGTTGTCTCAGCGCGGAGTATCGTGGCGGAAGACAGGATCGCTAGCAGAGCCAGCAGAAGAGTGTCGGTCAGATTAGAACGTGATCGCATGGTTGGACCTCTTTGTGAATACTTCGAGTGTTTGAGGATTCAATAGACCGTCACACGGCGCGCTGAGTCGTGTCAGGGTATTCGCTTTGATAGCAGACTTCTTGGATTATACCGTGATTTTTGGCAGATTTCTTTGCGACTAGTGAATGATGGCCTAATTTTTGTAGGATTTGGGCGCAATTGCTGGAAGCTCTTGCACCCAACTCGACTAGTAAAGCCGAGATCGATCTGGAAGTTCAGTGGAAAGTCTGCTATTTTTTCCGCCGCTATCATTACCATCCGGAATGATTCCGCCTATTGAGGAGAATTCCCATTCATGCGATGCCTATTGCACCAATTAGTTTTTAGTATCTGCTACCTAGCCATCCCGGCCTCAAGTTGGGCGGCCCCCCCTCTTTGGCAGCAGTTGATGCCTCGCAAGCAAGTGGAGACTGATCCGCAGCAGGATTACTCCCTGAGTGAAACCCGTGGCCCCTGGCTGGTAATGGCTGCCTCGTTCAGTGGAGAAGATGGAAAGTCTCAGGCTGACGAATTAATCGTAGAACTTCGTAACAAGTATAATTTACCCGCCTACTATTATGGCATCAAGTTCGAGTTAGACGACGTGAACCGAGGTATCGACCATTATGGAGCACCCATTAAGCGTCGATATAATCGGGGTGAAGAAGTGGTGGAGCATGCCGTTCTTGTGGGTGAGTTTCCTGCGGTCGATGACCCTGAAGCTCAAACTGTGTTGGAAACTATCAAGCATCTAAATCCCGAATCGCTCAGTGTTTCGGAAAACGAAGAAACAAGCCAAAGCCTGGCAAGTGTCCGCCAGTTCTATGAATCAACACGACAGAAGCTCAACCCTAACAAAAAACGCGGTCCGATGGGCCACGCGTTTCTTACCAGAAATCCTCTCTTGCCGAAGGAATATTTTGTGCCGCAAGGGGTCGAGTCTGAAGTCGCTAAATGGAATGAGGGACTCGAATTCAATCTGATGAAATGCCCAGGCAAATACTCGATTCGTGTAGCCACATTTCGCGGCAAGGTAAGTCTTATTTCAAATTCTAAAAAGGAAGAGGAGAAGCCCCGAAGGTCTTCCGATGAAATTCCATTGGCTACCGAAGCCCAGAATGCGCACAAGCTGGCACTTGCACTGCGTGAAAAGGGTTGGGAAGCTTACGAGTTTCATGATCGCCTCGAAAGCTACGTAACGGTGGGTTCGTTCGACGATGGACAGCGGCTTGCCGACGGTCGGATTGCTCTCACCTCGCGCGACGCACAGATTATCATCAATACGTTTGGTGCCGCTACGCCGAATAATGTGTTTGAGAAACCTGCCGCTCAAGATCGCGAGTTGGAAAACCTACAGAAGAAGCGATTCGACAATCTGTTCTCACAAGGCTACGGCAAGACTGCCGCTGGTTTTCATCCCAAGCGATGCGTCGGTGTGCCACTCGACATTATTCCAGAACCAGTTTCTGTGCCGCGAAAGTCGATCAGCTCAGCCTACGCGCGGAATTAGAGCATGAAGGTTGAACCTCGGCGGTTGGTGATTGGGACAACGAACGCCCACAAGGGGCGGGAGTTGGCGGAACTGCTTGAACCTGTCGGGTTTGCGATTCAAACACTGAAAGAATTCCCCAAATATCTAAATGTTGTTGAGGATGGAGATTCATTTGCCGCAAATGCCTGCAAGAAGGCCGCCGAGCAGGCAGTTTACCTCAACGCCTGGGTGATGGCTGACGACAGCGGCCTTGAGGTCGATGCCCTCGCTGGGGCACCCGGTATCTACTCAGCCCGCTACGCCGGGGATGACGCCAAGGATACCGACAACAACGCGAAGTTACTTTCTGAGCTGGCTGATATTCCCTGGAAAAAGCGTGGCGCGCTATACTACTGTCACATTGCGGTGGCCGACCCTACTGGCGCAATTCGTGCGGAGAGCTGGGGCGAGTGTCGTGGAATTATCCGTGCAGTAGCTGCAGGCAACAATGGCTTTGGCTATGACCCGCTCTTCGAGATCCGCGAATACCATCAAACATTCGGTCAACTCGGGCCCAGCGTTAAGTCGGCCATCAGCCATCGTGCACGTGCATCGAGGGCCATCGTACCGAAGTTGGTCGCACTAGCCGACGAATGGCAGTGATTTCGACCTTCCAACTCTTTAAAGATAAAGAGCCGTTTCGAAGCGATAGCTTTCGAAACGGCTCAATAAAGAGAACAGCCAGATGAATGCCGTGAGTTTAACGATTTGCGATCGGCTTGTCAAAAATAATCTTGGAAAAAGCTGCTTCAAAAACTGCCCAAATTACCATGGGCATATTTTTCTTGTTATCGAAGCATGCTCTGCCAATGATACCTCGTAGCCGAATACGCAAGAATTCGGAGCCCCCTGCAAAGTACGCCATTCTGAATTCTTGCGAATCCAGCTACGTATTGCCCAAAGATTTTCGTAGAAAATGGGCCACTCAATCAAATACAATCAGCCTTGCCAACCTTTTGGCAAGCTCTTTGAAATCCGAACCGTTTATCTACCTACCACAAGCAGTGAAATCAGCCGCATCTCGTTAGCAACCGGCTTGTCTATTAATGCGCGCACAACCAGTTGCTAACGTAAGGCGGCTGATGAACTTCAGGACCTCCGAAATACTGCACAGCCGTCCGGGTGCCGCAAGCTTGAAGCACATGAGTTCTTTCCCAAGGAGTCGGAGTTTTGTTTTACAAAACTCACAATACTCGATGACCCTGGCGATGACGTAAACCTCAATATGCCAACGAGTTGTAACAAATCTTACCCACAGAAAGTCAGGGGGTTTTGTTTTTGAAAAAAAGTTATCGCCAGTTTCGAATGAAAAAATCTCTATCTCAGGCGTCACGCAAACGCGGATCGAGTGCGTCGCGTACGCCATCCCCGAGAAAGTTTAAGGCCAGCAACGTAGTCCCCAGGGCCAGGCTGGGAAATAAGATTAACCACCAATAAATCTTCACAGGCGAGATGACCTTGATCCCTTCATTGGCCAGCAATCCCCACGAGACCTCCGGTGGCTCGACCCCTAGTCCAAGAAATGAAAGAAACGCCTCGAACAACATCACGCGGGGAATAGTCAGTGTGAGATACACCAGCACAACGCTCATCAGATTTGGGAGTAAGTGAAGAAATACGATTCGCGATTGGCTGGCGCCTAGAGACCGCGCCGATTCGACAAAGAGTTCATGCTTTAGCGAAATCACCTGGCCCCGAACAACTCGGGACATGGTCAGCCAGTAGATGGCACCCACGACCAGGAAAAAGACTGTGATACGATTGATTCCCCAATAAGCCAACTCATCGGCGATGGATTCTTCTCCCAGGATAGTCAACAAGAAGATCACCACGAAAATGAAGGGCACGGAATAGAGCACGTCGACAAAGCGCATCATTGCATCGTCGATCCAGCCACCGCAGTAACCAGAGATTGCGCCGTAGTTGACCCCAATCACCAATGAGACAATCGTGGCCACCAGTCCCACGATCAGCGAGATCCTAGCTCCCCAGAATAATCGCGAGAGCAAGTCTCGGCCGAGCAGGTCTCGACCGCAGAGTGAATTGACACTCCAATTTCCAAACAGGGCGAAACGCGCACGCACCATTGAGCGGCTCAGTAACCCCATCGGAGGATATCCCAGCTTGCGAAACGGAGCATGAATCGTGTCCTGAATCTCAGCTTCCTTACGTCGCAATTCTTTCCGTACATTTGCCAGTTCATCCTGACTGGTCTGAGCTTGCTCGTATCGCTTTTTCAAAGCAGCAAGTTCCTTCTCCATTTTTTCCACCAACTCCGGAGTGCGAGCGATTTCGTCGGTATCAAGTGGCCTGTTCGCCACCCACAACGGCGTCGCGGTAGGCTCCTCATATTGCAGCTCCGTCTGGGCATGGTCGGGAGCTTGCAGAGGCAGTAGGGGCGTCAGAAATGCCAGGACGCAGATGGCGATCAGCGTCCCCATAGAGAGCATCGCAACGCGGTTCTTGCGGAGCCGACGCCAGGCGTCTTGGGATAGTGACATCCCCATATTTGCCGCTTGCGGCGCTACTGCGGTCTCACCAATTTTCGCGGTTTGAATCTCAGGCATCTATCCAAGTTCCACGCGGGGATCGAGCAATGCATAAGACAAGTCAACGAACCAATTCATCATGTACAACAGCACCGTGTACAACAAAACCAGGCCCATCGCGAGTGTATAATCCTTCTGCAGCGCGGCTTGGACAAAGTGCGAACCGAGTCCGGGGATCGCAAAGATTTGTTCCACCACCAGTGAACCAGTTAGAATCCCTGCGACAGCCGGGCCGAGAAACGACACCACTGGCAACAGAGCCCCGCGGAGGGCATGGACCAGGATTACCCTCGATGGACCCAGCCCCTTGGCCTTCGCCGTACGGATGTGATCTTGCGACAAGACATCGAGCATGCTTGTACGAGCAATTCGTGCAACATATGCGGCATAGGGGGCACCCAAGCAAAAGGCAGGAAGTACGAGTTGGTTGAAATCTCCCCATCCTGCGGCGGGAAAAATAGGAATCAAAAACACAAATAAGATTATACAGATGCCAGCAATGACAAAATTTGGGAGCGCAATCCCCAGAGTTGCAATTAGCATCAAGAGGGCATCGCTCCATGTACCGCGCAGCACGGCAGACGTTACTCCTGCGATCAACCCCAGGGTGGTGGCGAATACCAAGGCCAGCGATCCCAACGCAACGGAGATCGGTAACCCTTCACGGATTACCTCATTGACCGTGTAGTCATTAATCTTATAGCTGTATCCTAAATCTCCCTGAACCACTTTCCCAAGCTCCAGAAGGTATTGCTGATAGAGTGGTTTGTCGAGATTGTATCGCTTTTTGATGTTCTGCATGATCTCAGGTTCCAAGACTCGCTCTCGATCAAACGGCCCCCCTGGAACACTTCGCATCAGAAAAAACGACACTGTATAGACCACCAGAAGAGTGACTGCCATCCAGACGAGCCTTTTAAACATGAAACCGATCATGGTCCACTCCGCATAAATTCATTGGAACCCTCAGTCGAATGATCGATCCACATCGCCCAGATGTAGTGCTCATCTTGCACATTGTTGTAAAACCCTCGCACATAGGGTTTCACCATATTCTTGGAGACGTACGTGTAAATGGGGATGAGTGGAAGCTCGTCGAGAAGAATTCTCTCTGCCTTTTCCAACAGGCGAAAGCGCTTTTCAGGATCCACTTCCTGCCTGGCATTTTCAACCAACTGGTCATACTTTGCGTTGCTCCAACCAGTGCTGTTTTGTTCGCTGTGAGAAATAAACATGTCGAGAAATGTATTGGGGTCAGTGTAATCGGAGATCCAACCTCGACGCGCGATGTCGTACTTGCCTTGTCGCAAACTAGTTTGATAAGCGCCCCATTCTTCATTTCGTGTCTTCACGGTGATGCCCAATGCTCGTTGCCATTGCTTGCGGATCAATTCAGCGATGGCCAGATGCGTTTCCTGCGTATTGGTAAGAATCTCGAGGCGTGGAAAACCATGTCCCTCAGGATAACCCGCCTCGGCAAATAAGCGGCGCGCCTCTTCGATGTTCTCAGCATCCGCAGTCTGCATCTGATATCCCTCTATGCCGGGAGGGACTAGACTCAAACTCACCGGTTCCCCGGCAGGGAGTAAACTGGAGGTTATTTCCTCCCGGTCAAGGGCCATCGATAAAGCTCGACGGATGCGGACATCATTGAGCGGTTCGCGCAGCGTATTGATCAAATAATAGTAACTTGACAAATAGGGAGCAGGATTCAGGTCGTTGCGAGGGGGATCTTCACGGATCAATTCGCGCATTGCCGGGGGTGGAACATTACTGATCCAATCGGCTTTACCGGTCAAGTACAAGTTGAGAGCCGTCGTAAGCGACTCCACTGCCAAAACGTCTACCACTTCCAACCGGACGTTTTCCCGATTCCAATAATACTTGTTTTTTACCAAACGAATTCGATCTCGAATCCGTCGAAAAGCGATGGTATATGCACCGTTGGTGACGATGTTCCTGGATTTGGTCCAATCAGGTGCGCCGTACGTTTCTAAACATCGTTGGTTGACGGGAAACAGAGGATAAAACCCTAGCAGCCCGAGGAAATATGGAGTCGGGTTCTCCAACGTGACCTGCAAGGTCAAATCATCAAGCACTTCGATCCCGACCTCTCGAAAATCTAGCAGCACCTGTCTACACCAAGCGACACCCTGAGGAGGATCGTAATCGGCCGCTTCGCTGTCGTCAGTCGGCCGATAAGTGATTTGCTTGCCGCCGATCTCCACGATGAAATCCCGTTCGTCATCATTTCTCGGCAGGATACGAACCAGTTTTCCGTGAAGAATTTTTCCTCGCAGCGTGTTCTTGGCATCAGGAGAAAGATTCAATTCCACTTCGACGGGGTCGTCCGGCTCAATGCCACTACCCCCGAGGCTGTAGTTGTGGGCATTCTTGATGTACCAAGCTTGATAGGCATATTCTGCCGCCGTGCGAGGATCAAGAAAACGTCGCCAGGAATACGCAAAATCATGGGCCGTGACCGGCTCGCCATTGGACCAGCGTGCATCATTTCGCAAGTAGAAAGTGTATGTTAGGCGATTTTCAGAAATCTCCCAGCGAGCTGCCACGCCAGGGATCGGTTCAAGGGTTTTGGGATCGTTTCGAACCAAACCTTCAAAGATTGCATAAGCAATACGACCCTCAGGTTGACCCGATATAAGTGCAGGGTCGACGCTCTTGATCTCACTCTCATTAATTACAGTAAAATCAGCAGGAGGCAATCCACCCCCCAGCGTCGCCCACACGGACCCTAGCAAGAGGCACGCAAACAACAGTGCGGCAATCAGACTGCGAGACGTGTCAGACATATAGGATGCAGCAGAGGGGTAGTAAGTGATAAACTGCATGTCAGCTTACCCTGAATGGGCAATTCACTCAAAGGAGAATCTCACGATTGTTTGAACATCAGCGCCATAAGCCTCCGCGTTCGCTAACCCAGCCTCGTGAATTACTGCTCGTGTGCGCACCGCTGCGGAGCAACATAAATCTCTCACGGATAGCTCGCGCTGCAAGTTGTTGCGGACTCGACAAGATTCTCTGCACTGGACCCGCAAAGTTGGAGCGCCGCATCGCCCGCGACGGAGCCGACACCATCCTTATTGAGAGCCATCGCACATTGTCACCAGTACTCGCCAACCTCAAGCGCGAAGGGTATCGGCTAGTGGGCCTGGAACAAACGACTGACTCGGTAGACATCCATCAGTACTCATTTAAGCGAAAAACCGCCTTAGTGATAGGCAACGAGCGCACCGGCCTGACGCCCACAGAACTGAAATTCCTTGACGACGTGGTGGAGATACCGGTATGGGGCATGCCCTACAGCTACAACGTGGCGACCGCCACGGCCATGGCACTCTATGAATACTGCCGTCAGTGGCCCGAGGGGTAGTTCAGCGAATCGCAAACTTCTGTGCCTGGGCAGCAATGTCCAGCCCAACATGCTCAGACCACGCATCCAGTAACTGGCCGTAAATTGTTCCGGTTTGGCCAGTGCCAATCGGCAAGCAATCCAGACGAACCACTGGAAGTAAACAGATTGAAGTGCTTGTGAAGAAAAGTTCGTCCGCCTCGGCCAGGTCCGCTGGAAGAAGGTCTTGTTCTTGACATGGAATACCTAGCCTTCTAGCCAGTTCAAAGACCACTTGCTGGCTGATTCCTGGAAGAACTTTGTCGAGACGGGGTGTGACCAATCCCCGATTCGCATAATAGGCAATGACGTTGGCGGTAGACCCCTCTCCTACATAGCCCTCTTGATCCAGCAGGATCGCCCGCGACTCGGGGCCATCACGCATTGCTTCGAGATCTGCAAGATAATAGTGCATTCGACTGCGACACTTGAGCTCAGGCGGCCAACTGTTTGAAGGTACCTGACGCGTATCGACAATGACTGCCGAGACCCCTTGCACAAATAGATGGGCCCATTGTTGAAAGGGCAGGGGATGGCCATGCACGCAAAGGGTTGGACTGGCGGCATCGACTGTCTTCCCAGGCGTCATGAAGACCACGATATTCCAGTCATCTCCCTCGATAAAGAACTCCGCGTTGCGGACCATGAACTCGTCGACAACCGCTCCGGCCTCGGAGCAGAGCGAACCGGCTTCCCAGCCCACGATCTCCAGTGAATGCCGTAGTCGAGCGAAGTGTTCCGCCGTGCGGTAAGGCCGTCCGTTAAAAGTACGTAGCCGCTCGGTCAGAGTAACGCCCATCAGGAAACCCAAATCGTCCACAGGGACGCTGAGTTGGCTGGCGGGAAGCCAAGTGCCGTTGAGATATGCGACAGAAGTGTTCATCCTGGCCAATATGACGAGTCCTGTGAGGTTTAGGAATCGTCAATTCCGGCAATCCGCTCAATTGGGCAATAAACAATTCACTTGAGTTCGGTGTGCGGACGGATGTGGGCATACGCTGGGATGATTGTATCGCTTTGTGAATCACCCGAATCTTCGAGTAATTGCCGCCACATGCTTGTCATTTTGGGCTCGTCGGCCAGATAATCGTAGATAACATGACTTCGGCCCACCTCGTGGGTGACATCGATAGTTCGAATCCGGTTCAAAGCGGTCCCCAGTTTCTCTCGGTGATCGACGCCTGCCAGTCCCATCGCATCGACGCGGCTATGCTTGGTGCTGAGGCGAAAAAATCGCATCGCCGGATCCAAGCGATTGGTCACGACTACCATTTGTTCGATCTGAGTTAAGGCTCGCTCGTGAACTTCCCCGGGAACAACCCAATCTGCGTCGAAGGCCGCTGCCACCAGAGCGACTCGTGCCGGCGACCGCTCAGGATGTCGCCGACTTGTAAATCGCAATTCGTTGAGATGCCCACCACCCAGGAGATGCATAGTCCCGCTTACCGTGCGTGCACCGTAACTGTATCCCATCAATGCCAGCGGCATATCCGCGGGCAATTGGTCCACAAACCAAGCCAATTGCCAGGCCACTTCGTTGGTGCGCTTTGCTTTTACTTTATAGTCTTTGATTAGTCCTGGAATTTGCTCCGAGGGCCAGGACCAGATGATATAACGAAGCGGTTCGCCGCTACGTCGTGCTCCGACCAGCGATTCGTAGACTGCCATTCCCTCGGCCACGTCATTGCCAAGCTCCACTCGATTGCCATGCACGTAGATCACGGTCTTACGAGTACCCGTGGAGGGATTCTGCAGGTTGTGCCAATCGTAGGTCATCCAAGTGGGAAGCCCGTCGGCATCAAACGTGAGCCGTCGGCAATCCATTTCGCGTTCCATCCGATTAGGATCACACGTGGTCCCCATTTGCCGAGTACTGATGAGCAATATCTCATCGGCCACCGGTGGTGCCGGAGGGGGGGCAATCGGCGGGGCCGCCAGGGCATCCCTTCCGAGTAGCAGAAACAACGCAAGCGCAGCGGTGACCAGGGACTTGCAGCTTAAACGAAGCGAATAGATGAGCGAATTGTCGTGTTCGTTCATGGATAGGTTCCGTCCGAGAATTACGTGCCAGTTTCCGATACTGCCGACATTCCGCAAGAACGTTAGTTCCGCGAGGCCAAGCAGTTGGGGGGGCATCACAAGAGAATGAGGCCTGACAATCCTAAGCAGATCGCATTCCATTGTGATTGCATGCCGCATTGCCGTCGCGCATATTTGGCGCTTGCGAGCAACTCCATTGCGGCTAATGTAAACGTAGCATACTTAATTCGCGCGTGTCGGAAAAAAATTCAAAATAATTTCGACGTTGCGTTTGCACATCACTCAGCATGTTGTAGAGTTTCGTGGCCAACCGATTTATCGGGGGCTCTAGCGATTGGGAAGGCCTTTGGCCCGTTCGATCACACTTGCGAACCAAACAACCGTTACGAAAGTTACGATTGTTTCCCACTCTACTAGCCGCTACGAACCGCCCCGTCCCTCCCCACTCCACCCACCACGGGTGCCCCGCCGAGGAGACTACGAATGAGAAGGAATGTATTGCTATTGCTGACGTTGACGGTCGTAACGACCGCCAATGTTGGTTGTTGTTCCAGTTTTCGCAATTGGCTCCATCGCGGGGCACGTTGCGGAACCAGGACCGTTGCCCCGGCAATGATGGGTTCGCCCGTCGCTTTGGGTGCCCCGGTCGCTGCCCCCACGATGCAACCCATGATGGCCGCCCCTGCGATGCAGCAGATGGCCGTCCCCCAACAACAGTGCGTACCCCAATGTGCTCCGCAATGTGTACCTTGTATACCGATGTGCCAACCATGCTTCGACCCCTGTGCCAACATGTGCTGTCCCAGCGACCCTTGCAGCCAAGGATCCTGGTACGGAGGGTTCAGCGATGGGGACGAAACCTATATGCCCAGCAGTGAAACCTTTGTGCCGCAAGGATCGTCCAATACGATCACTCCCGGACCTGCCCCCGAGGTTCGCACGAACTACCCTGAACCTGAAAAAACCGAAGAATAAACCAGAGAATCACCCACCCAAAATCATAATCGTCCATTGGATGCGCCGCTCCGCGTGGCCCGCTGGTAGAGAGGAAACCTCCCGCCACCCAGTAACTGGGTCTGCCAACACCGCCCGGGGCAATGCGCCATCCGCCTTCTATCTTGAGTGCCGCTCGACCGTGCCATCCTGAACGCGGTCGAGCGGCTTTTTTATGCGCCGCATTTGCAGGCAATGCGTGAAATCCGCTACTCACCGAGCTACAATAGTAAAGTGGACATTGTCCCCCTTACCTGCTCGGTGGCACAGAGGTTTTGGCATGATTTCTCGATACCCTTGCATTGGCAACCTCGCCTCGCTTGCGCTCTTGCTCTGCCTCACTGCATCCCAACCAGCTGCCGCGCAGATCAAAGACACTGCCGTAGAGGATTCCCTCGTCACTTACGGCAATTCTCAAGTCGTCCGATATCGGGTCGGCGCGTCGATCACTGCCAATCGGGGTCCCGTGCAAGACGTGCTGGCCATGGTGGCAGTGCCGTTCGAGTGTGCTGAGCAGCAGGTGCAAATCGCTGAAGAAGACATCTCCCCTGAGGTGGATCAGCTCGACTATCGACTTCTCGACGGCGGGGCGCGCCAGATGCTAATCAGGATTCCCTATCTCCCCAACGGGAAAGAAGCCCACGCGATCATCACCTTCGACGTCACCACCAGCGCGGTCCTCCCTCCCGAAGAAGATCAAACGGCCCTGCTCGTGGTCCCTCAGAAGCCCGATCGCCAACTCAAAAAGTACCTCGGCCGCAGCGACTACATCCAAACCACTGACAGCAAAATCCGCAAAACGTTGCGCGAAATATTCGCCCCAAAAAAGCAACCCGCTGAAGCTTCCGAGAGCGAACCCGCAAGCGATGAACCCGACGGCGAAGCCGCTTCAGCGGCTGTGGATGCAGGCCCCGAACAATCCGCCGATGACGAGGAAACTCTCACCCCCTGGCAACGCGTCGAAACCATCTACGACTACGTCCAGGACAACGTCCAGTACGTCGAAGGTGACGACAAGACCGCCGTCGAAACCCTCACCGATGGCACTGGCGATTGCCACGACATCAGTGCCCTGTTCGTCGCCCTCTGCCGAGCCGACAAGGTCCCGGCACGCCTGGTCTGGGTCCACGAACACTGCTACGCCGAGTTCTGTCTGGCCGACGCTGATGGCGACCTGCATTGGTTCCCCTGCGAGTCCTCCGGCACACGAGGTCAAACCGCCGGCGTGCGGGCGTTTGGTGCGATGCCTCAGCCGCGGGTCATCATGCAAAAGGGAGACAACTTTCGCGTCCCCGAACGTCCCCGCGAGCGGCTCCGCTATGCTACCGACTTCTTCATCGGCGTCCCGGTCCGCGGCAGCGGCAAACCCCTAATGAAGTACATCAGGGAACAGCTGTAAGGGGATAGTTTCGAGTTGAGAGCTGCGAGTTTCGAGTAAATGGTCTTTCCTCGCAACTCAAAACTCACAACTCGCCACTCTTCCCTAACGCCTCATCCAAGGCGTCTTCTAAGCCGTAGGTTGAGGTGCTTGCCCAGACTGCGCGGCCTTCGGCGTCGAACACAATCAGCGTGGGAAAGTACTGGATCCCCAGCATGTCCAGCGTTGGATTCGCACCATAACCCACGGGCCAATCGAAGCCGGGGATCGTCGCCATGTAGGACTCAACCGCTTGACGGGCAGAACCCCCTTCCGGCGTGAGGCCGACGAACTCCACCCCCAATGGTTGGTACTTGGCATAGAGGCGGGCCAGCTTGGGAAGCGACTCCCGACAAGGTCCGCACCAGGTCGCCCAACAGTCCACCAACACGATCTTCCCGCGCAGACTTGTCGGCGACGGCACGTTGGATGAATTCAACCACCCCTCGGCCATCAAATCCGGCAGTGGCGCTCCGACCGCAAACGGCGAATCGCCGCCACCGCGCGGCCAGACGATCACCGCCACCGCCGCTATCAATAACAGCAGCCCCAGCTTCTCGCCCCAACCGGTGGATCGTTTTGGCATTTGAATAGAGGGTAGTGGTTAGAGGTTAGAGGTTAGTGGTTAGTGGGCTGGATTGACGATGCTTTGCGTTACCCGAATCCCCAGCCTCTAGCCACTTTCCGGTGTGATTAGTGAGATTTTTGACGGGGCCAATTGTTCGAAAACTTTTTTTACAAAACAAAACTCCCGCTCTTCGCGTGGGCCTGATTTTCTTTAACTCGTTATTCTGATTGGGGTTGCGTCATTGCCGAGGGTGTCGCTTATTGTGAGTTTTGTAAAACAAAACTCTCGACCCCGGGTGCAAAATTAGTGGTCAGTGCTTGGGATTCAGAAACGCGCCGTTTTACGTGAGCGGATTGGCGCTAGCCACCGGTTATTCAACGCATCTATGGCCAATGTCCAACGGCTAGCCGCACACCATTATCGCGATATTCTGGCGCACCGCCACCGCGATTATTAGCCGGGAAGAATGGACAGGCGCTAGCAAATAGGCGCTAGGCGCTAGTCAGAAATGGCTCTGACTAGCGCCCAGCGCCTCATAACTAGCGCCTAACTACTAGCACCTTCTTCGAATCAGCCCCAATGAAGCCCCGAGGAGCAGCACGAGTGAACTTGGCTCGGGGACGTTAGCCAACGCAGCGACCAGTGGTGGGCCGCCGAATTTCATTTGAATGATCAACAAATCTCTCCCATCCACATCACCATCGCCGTCGGCGTCGCCGAGACCGGCCAAACTAGGTGGAGAGGTCCGTCCGTAATTCGTCTGCCAGATCTGCAGATCGAGCTGATTGACGATGCCATCGCCATTGAAGTCAGCACCCACAGGCGCTGCGATTGCAGCAGTCGCAGTGGCAAAGAGCGTATCGGTGGTTCCCAGTTGATCGATGTCCCAGAGTAGTCCTCCTGCCGCGGCCTGCTGCGGGACGAAATTAGTAATGCCACCGCTCGCACTTAGCAGTTGATAGGTGTCGCCAGGTGTTGGCGATACTCCGGCTGAGTAGTCCAGTGCGACAATCGCGCCGGCTAAATCGGCCGTGCCCGTGATGTCGAGTGTTCCCGACGAAGTACCGGCTGCGAGCCCCAGCAGGCCCGCGGCGGTGAAGGTCAGGTCACCTACAAACAGAACTTCACTGCCGGCAAGAATCTGCAGATCACCGCCGTTGTTATTGAACTGACCATGCAAGGTACTATTTCCACCAACAGTAACGGTGCCTCCGATCTCGTTATCCAGCCCCGCAGGATAACGCATCACCCCGTCGCGGACCACGATTTCGCGTGTATTGATGAGTGGGACAAGCGTGGCATTGAAATCCATTTCGCCACCGAGGATTTCAATCGTGCCGTCGTTGACGACCGGGCCCGAGAAGACCAGCTTCTCTCGCAGGTTGGCAATCCCAGCAGCATTTCGTAGTTCGCCTAGTGGGCCGACTACTACTGCCCCATCGACAAATCCATCGCCAGAGATGACCCCTTCGAGAACAATCGGATCGAAGATTGAAGTTAGTTGCCGGAGTCGTCCACCGGTAGTCAAATTTACTCGACCATCCCGATTAACAAACGTTGTCCCGGCCACGAGCACCTGAGCCTGATTGGCAATGTTGAGCGTTCCTTGTCCATTGGTGAGAACCCCTGCACCATTGCCGATAATCAGATCGGCGTTCGTAAGAGACGTTCCAACGTTCCAGCGCGAGCCGATGTCCGTCACGGTGACAACGCCAACTCCGCCATCGTCGTTGCCGATGATCGAATCACTGCCGAGATCTCCCGAAAAGAGAACCGCTCGGGAGTTCACTTCCAGTTGTCCATAGCCCAGATCGCCGACAATAAGCCCATCGGTTCGGATTCGCGAACCTTGACCATTGATCGTGCCGACGCCGGACCCAGTCTCTAATGCACCAACGATGAAGTCCAAAGCCGTCACACTAGCACTATCAAACAGGTCCAGAAACCCTTGGCCGGCATTACCTAACGTAAGGGTATTGGCGACAACCCAATCACCTCCTAGAAAGTCTTCAAACGTTGCTGCACCGATGCTTCCTTCTTCGTTGCCGATGATGCCGTTGTCGGACTCCAGCGGAGCGAGAGTACCGAACAACGGAGGGGCAAAATCCATAAAGAGGCCCGCGATGCCGGTATCGCCGATGATCAAGTCGCCACCGATTGAACCGCCAGCATCGGGGATGTTGATGGGCAGAGGGTTGGTATCTCCCGCTGCGGTCACATCCGCGCGGGTTGTCGATTGCAGGCTGAGTAAAGTCAGCACAGCCAGCAGGGTCAATAAACTCGTGGCTCTGTGCAGGGGACTAGTCTTATTACTCATAGATGAACGCATAGAAGTGCCTCTCTCGGATGGGTTGCCAGGGGGCTTCCGGAGACCCGTCTGGCTGGTAGTTCCATTTTCATTGGGAATTTGGAGGGTGTCAAGGAAAATAGAGGTTAGTGGTTAGTGGTTAGAGGTTAGAGGTTAGAGGTTAGGGAAAAAGCGAGACTCCGATTCCCCCTAGCCCCCAGCCGCTAAGCTCTAGTCTCTTTCAAGCGTGATTGGATGTTAATGATTAAAGGGGTCCGAGGGACTAGGATCTGGAGGCTAGGGATTGGAGATGCGTAGACGCATCCTTTTCCCCCCGGTCCCAACTAACCTCTAAGCTCCAGCCTCTAACCTCTAATCCCTACTCAATCTCCCGCTTCAAGCGGATCGTTTCTTTCACATTATGGTTTGCCCCGGGTTGGAAGCCGACGGGGATGGTGCGGTCGACGATGGCGAACTCTCGTACGCGGACCTCTTCGCCCGTATCACTGCCTGCCTCTTTGGTGAATTGGTAGCCGTCGGGGTAAATGCGTTTGTACAGATCAACCGAACCCCCCCATCGTGGATCTGTGGCATCATAAGTCGGCGCTTCCTCGACTTCAAAAAACCCGACGGTGATCCACACCGCAAACACATTCGAGCGGGTAGTGGTCATGCTCGATAGCCGTGAAACGGGCGAGTAGCGGAAGTATGGATTGCGGAATGAATTTCGGAAGTTGTTAGCAGGGTTTACAGCGATGGTCGAACAAAGCGGATCCCCAGCAGGCGCAAGTACTGTTCCACCTGATGTAGATAAGTCGGGCAAGACCACACTTCGCAACAAAGTTGAGTCCAATCCTGCACGCATTAGCTTCGCTAAGGGAACAAAATCGCCGGTGTTCGCTGAGCGAAAAGGATTCGCAAATAGTGTGGGACTCTCACTATCTAAGATAGTGGGATCCGTTCCAACTGTAGATTGATAGCCGCGCCGAGAAGGCCATAAATCATCGTCATCAGGACCGGGATGGACTCCATTTCCGCCCCCGCCATTCCGTTTTGCACTCCCGTGGAAAATTCCATCCCATACTGCTTTGTTCGTGATCGTATTGATATTCACCTTTCCAGGCTCGCGACGAGCCGGAAGCCGATTGAACGGAGGCTGCCATTGGTAACGAGGATCGCGTGGGTCCTTGTTTGGCGCTCCCGCAACAGGGTGATCCGCCAAAGCTGTTCCAAAAGTCGTTGGATTGAGCCAAGTCTCGGTACCGACGTAGCGGCTGGGGACCTCGACCAGATCGAGGACTCGATATAAACCTGGGATTGCCCGGTTTTGAGTATCTAGTTTCGTCCGGAAGAAGTTCATCAAATGGCCATAGGGACCATCTAATTTGTACTTCAGCGAAGTCGACAAGGTGATTTCAGGTATGGTGCCATCGTATTTTTCGGCAGACGTCGAATTCAACATCGAAAACGTCTGCAAGAGCTGCGAACTGCGGCGATTGGGCACCTGCATCAGTTCACCGGGATTGGCAAAGGGGCGATTGTTCCAATCGATCCAGGCAAATGGCTGTTTGGGCACGACGCGATCACGGATCGGATCGGTTGGGTTAGCATCGCGGAACGGTTCGTTCATGAATCCCAGCGTACTATCCGGCATGCCGTTGAAGTTATGTGTGTTAGCCCCTTCAGTACCAGAACCATTAACGGATTCATTCTTGAAGTAGCCGCCCACGGTACCGCTTGATGTAATGCCGATCCCTTCGGGATTCCAAAGATTCTCGGCTGGTTGGCTAGCATGTGGTGCATTGTCTGGGTCCGTCGGTCCGCTGCGACGTCTGGCGGAGAGGGCTCTCGACTGCAAGTCACTTAATCGTAGGGCAGGTTCGGTTGGGGCATTAACCCTGCCTCGCTGGACGCTCGAAAAGGAATCGATCGCAAAATTATTGCGAAATCTGAGAGCTCGATCATCAGGAGTTGTGCGGAGTTCTTCCATATCCCGCAGACCGTTAAAGACGGTGACATTGGCGCCCATCGAATCGACGGTCAGGTAGGGATTGATCGGCTCGTTGGCCCGGTGACCTGTTTTGCCGGCGGGTGGATTCCAAGGCAAAAGTGGATTTGCCAACCGCTGCAAGTAAATCCAGCTGAAACCGGGAATCGTGCGGCGGGCCTGGGCCGGATCCGAAGCAGCTCCTCCTCCACCTCCTCCGATACCTCCTCCCGCAGGGGCTTGACCCGGCAAGGTGAGTCGTGTTTCTCCGTCGGCAAACGACGAAGGTTTGCGATCTGGTGGAGCTCCGATGCCGCCACGGCCATTGCCACCCCCAGCCCCGATGCCTCCACCCGCGCTTGCTTGAGAGCGCTGATCGTCCAATGGAATGTCAATGTATCTGGGTGCGTATTGGGTTCCATCCCAGCGACTTCCTGCCCAATTGACCGGATAGCCGTTAGCGGGTTCTGAAATGGTAAAACGTCGCGGTTGATCGATGATTGCCACATCCGCCACACTGGGGCTGCTACTCCCCGGTACGGGAGACAGAATAGAATTAACTTCCGCCTCGGTAGGTGACTCCACACGAAAATTTGCTTTTTGATCCGTGACCGTCGTGCCACTATCACCATGCAGGGCAACGGCATTGGCGGCATTCGCCGCCGTTCTTGTTTTGAGCATGATGCCGCGATTCGAAGTGCGCGTACCCGTTTTTGCGCCAATTTCTGCCAAATATTCACCAGGTCCCATCGACTTGCCGGCCCCTACGACCAGATAGCGACCGGGACGCACCGACGGCACCGTATTTGTAAGATCGTTGTAATAAGCGACGCCATCATTATCCCACGTCGCGTTTCTGGAATCAGGATCAAACCCGGCAAAGTAGATACTGCGGTCAACCGTCGTCGGGACGTTCTGATTGTCCAGGTCGTCGGGGTCTTTGTCCGGACCAGCGATATTAGTTTTGGCCGGAATGGTGGGAGGAATCCCCGGGATCTGCCTCGTCTGATAAACACTCAACCGCCACACGGGTGAGACATCGTTACCAGAAGGTGTGCGAGGAGCAGATACCGCTGCTAGATTTACTCCCAGGTCGTGGCCATTGCCATCGACAAAGTGCGTATCGGCATTCGCGCCAGGACTAGGCGACCAGGGATTATAGAGTTCGATGAAGGCCGCCCCGATGGGTCGCTCGCGTTGATCGTAACTCCGGTCGTAGGTGTCCTTGTCGTCGTCGGTCGATCCAATCTTGCCAGAATCGGCTTCATCGAGGTCGGGGTTTTCCCCTTTGCCATCTTCAGTCCGACGATCGTGCCAGGCCAAGGTCTCGGTCATCACGAGTTCGGGTCGTTCGCTGCCCCAGACCAACGTGTCGTCTGACGTACCAGGACTTGCGTCCGCGCCGGCATGATCGGCGGTGGTCGTGAGATCGCCGTCGGGGGCCCAGCCATCTGCGTCGAACGGATCAAGATCATATTCAAAAGCAGTCTGGATATTATCCGCGTCGCGGAATTCGACGGCGTTGATTGCCCATTGGGCCAACAGGCGCGCACGATCACGCTTATCTTGAGCCGAGCTAGTAGATGGCAAGGGATCAACTACCGCCATTGCCATCACGTAAAGATGTCGCGCCAAGAGTTGGCGTCGGAAATTGTGCAAACTCACCAAATCATCGTTGTTGTCAACGACGCCATCGCCGTTGCTGTCACCCCGTTCTGCCGCTGTGATCGTGCCGTCGCCATCGCGGTCAAAATCATCGTGGAAGACAGCGTTCACAAAAGCAGTCGTCGGCGGAGAGGCTGAAGTTCCAGCTCGGGTGTAGTCGATGGACCACCCGTTTGGCTCATATTCCCCCGGTTCATCCACAACACCATAACCTGGCTGGCCAACCGGAGTATCATCCCAGCCATTGCCGAGCGGCCGATTGAGATCAAGCTTCAACCCCGCCATCATTTCAGGTGCAACAAGCTGTGACATCTGGCGGCGAATTGTTTGAATTCTCGTAGGATTCGTTGAATCACCACTAACCGGCCAGTTTTGAGAGGATCGAAGCCGATACTCTATCAAATCAGCAAACGTGGCGTTCACTGGCTGGCGATCCATGATGGCGAAGTAGTCATCGGCGTTGTTCGCCGTGCCATCGGGTCCATTCTTTACCCACTCAGGCATTTCAAAGCCCGGTTCGGGGAGGTCGTAGCTGTCTGTGGTAAGCAGAGACCGCCAATTATTGAGGTTGTTAATATTGGGCGTGGTGGTGTTGCCCTTGAGTAATTCGTAGAGTCGAGGCGGGAGGGTCGGGGAGTCAATGTCGTACGCCCGCAGCAGTCTTTCTAGTTCTGCCAGCGAGAACGGATTGTCGACGCTCGTACCTGTACCTCGTGCACCGGAGGCGGAAAGATTTAGTTCATAAGGGGAGCCTTCATCAAGAAACACTCTTCCCGATGTTTCGTAAGAAGCTTCGTGGCTTGCCTGGCCAAAATCATTGAGTCCCAAGGCATAGCGTCCCCGAAAGTCAGGTAGAGACCCGTAATTACTGCGTGCTATCTGGTTGAATTTCGCAGGCACGCCTTGCATTTTGAGTTGCGCTTGCAAATCAAACTGGCCCATGATTCCCGCTGATTGAGCGATGTTTGCTCCAGTAGTCGTACCATAGCGACCAGGATAGTAAGTACCATTCACACTATCTCCGCCAAGAATCTCACTGAAACGATTCCCCACGACATCCCGCAAACTAATCTCCGCTGGTCCAAAAGCGAGTCCCTTTGGGAGGTCTCTCGACGAAACTCCTCCAGCCATCGGGATGTTAATGTTTGTGCCATTTTGCTGAATATCGACAGTCCCATGCGCATTCACATTCAACCGTCCATCCATATCGAGCACCAAGACCGCAGCGAGCGGTTTGACCAACTTGCCATCGGGACCGGCGATCACAGGGGCACCGAAATCGACCCACACACTGTCGGGGATACCGTCTTTGTCGTTGTCCACATCCCAAGGGCCGTAAATCATGCGGCGGAGTTTATTGGAGTTGTCGACAGCTGAATTACCTGTTGGAAAATAGGGATTGCTGCCAGTAAAGCTGGGATGGTCATGCCAGTTGGGTCGCAAAAGAATCTTCCGCAACAGGCTGGCATAGACGGGATCCGTGCCCAACCTTGAATTAGAGAGTGGATCGCCAGGGGAACCCAGGAAATCATTGTGCCGAGCCCAGTAGTTCAAAAGGGCTGGCCGATGGAATGAGGGCAAGACCATTGCACCCAAAGAGGCAGGATCGGGATCTGCAAAGTTCGCCAAGACAGAGGCCTGAGGACCGGGCGGACTCCACGCCAAGAACATATTTTGAAAGTCGGCCGCATCGTAGGTCTCATCACTATCCCCCAAGCCGTCAAAACGACGCATGTGGAGCGGAACAGGCATGGACGAGAAACCGAAATAGTTTGAATTCACCGTGGAGAAGTTTGGGTTATTGCCAACGTCAAAAAAGGAAGCATTTGGCATGAGGGCAAGCAAGCGCGGGTCGCCATTGACATCCTCACCGGTACCAAGCTTGCGTGTAGTGGCGGCGGTGACCAGTGGATCGTACCCCACCCCCGTGCCATTAAACGGCCGGCCATTGATAACGAATCGAGTCCCGTTGAGGATCGTCGGGTCGGTCAGCAGCGTGCCGTCACGACCAGGGAAATTCAAAATGCGGAGTAAAACGACATTGGTAGTGGGATCATTAAAGTACCCCACGATGCGAGTTGTTCGGCAGGCTGCTTCACCATCAAGAAAGGTTAGCAAGCGCCCACTCCAGGCATTGTCGGCCACCGGCAGGGGTTGCGAAATCAGGTTTGCCGGCGGTGGAGTAGTTTGCGTGAAGCTATTCCCGTAAAGATCGAAGTAGGGGTTCGTCAAAAAACTAAGCTCGATGAATTGGCCATTAGTGACATTGCCTATACCAGGGGAATTCACGCCAGCAAATACGGCAGTGGCCGGTTGTACGGTTGCCATGATCCCTTCTGAAGATCCATACAAATCCCGCAGCAAGCTGTGATACCGCAGCACGGAGTTCTGGTTGTTGGTGTCGCGGACCAGTTGGTTAAGGACCTCGTCGAGAAACTTGTGCTGCGTGGTCGAGATGTTTTCCTGGTTGCCGGCCTGTTGGTAGCTGCGGTTCGCCATGCGGAACTGATTCGACGAAATCACGAAGGCCGTGCCGATGAACAGAAACAAGGTCAATAGGCCGAGCACGACGAGCAGGAGGATACCGCGGCGGGGGGGATAGGCGCTAGGCGCTAGGCGCTGGGCGCTAGTCAGATAGGCGCTGGGCGCTAGACGCTGGGCGCTGGTTAGGCAGGGGATTCGTAGTTTGTATCGGTTGCTCATCGTTCTTCTCTTCTAACTGGTAAAGGCGCTAGTTGCCAGGCGCTAGGCGCTAGTCAGATGTATCAAATACGGTTCTCTTGTTCATTTCCTAGCTCTTCTCTTCTTCTGACCAGCGCCTGCCGCCCAGTAACTAGCGCCTACTCACAACACTCACAGCTCAACGTCATTTGCCGGGTTTGCACGTGGATGACTCCGGGGAGGATCG
Organism: Bythopirellula polymerisocia; assembly: GCF_007860015.1. Classification (GTDB taxonomy): domain Bacteria; phylum Planctomycetota; class Planctomycetia; order Pirellulales; family Lacipirellulaceae; genus Bythopirellula; species Bythopirellula polymerisocia. Next base: position 314,097 of record NZ_SJPS01000002.1, on the reverse strand, counting down.
CTACTTGCAGATTTTGCCAAGAATCCGACGGCCATTCGCCCCCTTCGGAGACCATCAAGGTGCGCGTGGCTTGAGATCCTGCACCAGGAAGGCTTTGATTGAAGAAATCATCTTCAATCGCCAAAATGCGATACCACTTCATCATGAACTGGCCGCTGGTTTGGTTGACCCCCATGACGCAGACCCAGTTGGTGGGCCTGATACCGTCGAGTGCCGTTTCGAGCGTTTCATCATCTGAAGTATTGGCATCGTAGAGCACCAACTCTCCCTGGTTAAGAAACTCTGCATTCATAAGCCGTTCGCTGCCGACGATGCCGGGTGAGCTGGCAGAGGGTAACACCTCGCGTTTGTAAAACACGGCGACTGACACATCGTATAGTTCACCGAGCAAATTTGCCGCTGGCTGAAGACCCAAGAGGGCATTGCTACTGGTGGGGACCACAGTCGCCAGCCAGGAATAGTCGCCCTGGTATTGCCGAGCGAGCAAAGTGTCGTCGGAGGGATTCGCAGGAGTATTGTTAGCATCAAAAGTACTCCAACGCTGCATTGCGGGGCGATCTCCCTGGTCAGGTTGTTCAACGGCCAGATCGTCGCGGAGCCGGAAAATGGTCTCGGCGGTGGGAGTGTTCATGGCGACACCATTAAGCTGTGGGAGAGTTACTCGACGAACGGGCCAATTTGACCAATTGGCGAGAGGGGAAGTCGCCGAAAATGGCCCCGGCCAAGTAATGGCATCCCCATTCAAGAATGGAAAGTACTGCCTAGAAGCCGGCAGGGAACTTAATTCCGCTCCCCCCATCCCATCAATTACGAAAGCCGCACCTGGACCAATGTTATTCGCAACTGGGTAATAAAACAGTTGTGTGGTCTGATCGATGAGCGGGTAGCCGATGGAGTTCCCATTGACATGCGCCGCGTAATACCAAGATTCCGGTCGCATCAAACCGCGCGTCTCGATCTCGGCAAAGGCGTTGGCGGCCAGGGCGTCGCTGCGGTCTTTTTGGTCCCCTTGGGTCAGATAGTGACTTGCCACGGGAAAGATCGCCGCCACTCCCATCAGGCCAAACAGCAGCACAAACATCGAGATCAGAATCTCAATGAGGGTGATTGCGTTGCGAGTTACGTGGCGCGAGTTGCGAGGTGCGAGTAGGGATTTCCTACTCGAAACTCGAAACTCGAAACTCGAAACTGAATCCGGCGCGAGGCACGAGTAGCGAGGCGCGAGCGAGAAATTCTGGCTCGAAACTCGAAACTCGAAACTCGAAACTAAGCCCCTCTTTCTAATCACGGTTTCTGTCCTCCGACATCTGTGTGGACGTGGGCTAAGCCGTGGGCCAGTTCGATTTGTTCAACCATGGCGTTGTAGGATTCATCACCGGGTCTTGTGGTTACGTCGCTCGGGTTAACAAGTGCGTTTTCCACTACCCGCAGTCGACCACCAGCCGAGTCGAGCATCAGCCAGCGGCTCTCAAGATTGAGCCAGTTGACCTTCGAGCGAACTTCCTTGAGTTTTTCCTCCGAGAAATTCTGGCCTAGGTACCAAACACAATCTTGCTCGGTATAGGGATCGCCTAACACTAAACCACCGTTTTCTCCCCGGCCAACGAGCAGGAACAACTTTTCGGCATTTTTGATTTCGTTTCCGTTCTTCCACACAGTCTCGATTCCCCCATTCGGCGAGAACAAAATCACGGCAGAAATCGCTGTCGGACTTGTGACATTGGTTTCTACGAAAAAGACGGGTTCTCCATCTGCTTCGTATCCCGAGGCCTGCATATCGATCGCAATCCCGGCGGGGAGCTGGAAGGAAGGCTGGACGCTGAATGCCGCGGTGCCCGCAGGTTGTCGCGCGATCTGATAGCGCTCTCCGGCGGGAGAGTTAGCAAGCGGAGGCACCTTCCCCTGGCCCTGACTGGCTTCATCGAGCCAGACACAAATCAGGCGATTCTGATAATCAGCTGAGTTCTGCCTAGGATCCAGAAACTTCTCGCTATAAGGATCCTGGGGATTCAAGGGTTCATTGCTCTGGCGGGGGTCGTCGATAATCTTGAACCGCTTGCCTCCGACTTTCACAATATCCCCTACGCGGATCATTCCGGGGGGGAGAGGATCGCCGGCAAGAGTTGTCGCAACCATACTGCTCACGACATAGAGTCTTGCTCCATAGAATTTTGGGTATATTTTGCTCCCATTTCCGCCCGTTACTGGTCCGTAGAGGATTTTGTTGTCGGTAAGTCCCTTTTGCGCGAGAAAATCGGTGATCTCTTGGACTCCCATGCGCGATTCGTTGCTGGACCCCGAAAAGGGTGCCGGCACGGCCAATTGATAGGCCTCGATCGCGATACCGCTGCCAGGGGTGTTTGTGGAGGTGTCTCCAGAACTTGTTTCGCGAAAACCGATGCCCACGGGTCGACCCGTGCGGGCTGCCTCGGCCTGGGCCGACATGAGGAACGTCTTCAAGCCCCGGGCGGCCTCGCGGATTTTGCGGGCGTCGTTATTGGGCGAGACCAGCGGCAGCACCCCGGCCACCAACGTGACCAGAATCACCACGACGACCATCAGCTCGATGAGGGTCATTCCGTGAGGCGCGAGTTGCGAGGCGCGAGTTGCGAGTGGGGAAATAGATTCTTTTCTCGAAGCTCGAAACCCGAAGCTCGTAACTTTTTCTCTATTGTTGTTCATGGTTCTGTTCCTCTGTTCTCTGCCCCTTGCCCCTCTATCTCTCTTACTAGCGCCTATCAACCAGCGCCTAGCGCCTTCCTCATCTATTATCAAGTACGTGGTTGTGGATGTTGTCGACGGAGTTGTCTTCGCCATCGTTGTTACCATCAGAGGGGAGACCTGTCTGATAATTGGGAGTCGTAGGAGAAAATGATAAAGTGGAGAAAGCCGGATCAATAGCATATGGATCCAACGCAATTCCACTTGAAATTATGCTCCTATTGCCAGCAGTATTGATGTCTGAAATCCCATCCGGACCCGACGAATAAATTAAAGGCACCAGACGAAATCCGGTTAACTGATTGGACGTAGAATTGTTAGTTCCTCTTAACTGGTCTACCGCTTGTCTAACGAACACATCATTCAACGGATAGGCACTTCCTCCTGCAGGAAGCACATCAGCAAGGTTTCTTTTGAAGGGATCGAAAGGATCATGATCCGTCGTTGTGTCGCCGGCCATAAGAGAGGAACGTGCGACAAAACCAGCAGGCCAGCGAACCCAAGCAATAGGATTGCCCCAACCGTCAAGGAATTCAGGAGCACCATCTCCATCGGTATCACCGATGTCCTGGGAACTGAAGAGCGTTCTCGCCTCACCATCTCCTGTGAGATACATGATTGTTAGATATAAGCATTCAGCAGCTTGATGTTGGACTACTTTAGCTAATTTGTCTGAGTCGCCATTCGCCCAGTTCAAGACTTTCTGATAACGCCGATCATAAATACTGGCGACCGCAGGCTTTCTGAACAACATGACTGGATTATCATTTAGGTCTGACCAATGATCAGGCATTTCGTACTTCATTTGTTCACGCAATGCCAACAGCCTCATATCTTGCGTTACTGCTGTCCGGACATTGGCTGGGAGGCCATTAATTGATTGTTTAAAGCCTGGGGCGAGATCAATAGTTCTCGTCATGTAACTCGCATACTGCTCCATGAGCAGCGTGTGGAGTTTGCTGATCGTGGTTTTGGTGCGGGCAGCGCGGGCGGACTCCATGGCGGAGCGGGATGCCCCTAGGAACACGGCACTGAGCGTGGCGATGATCGCGATGGCGATCAGAAGTTCGATCAGGGTGACGCCTAGACGCGATTTCTGATTTATGATTGCGAATTTATGATTTGTGCGCGCAAGGAGAGCGTGTCGCCTAGAACGCGTGTTCAGATCATCAATCACAAATCCTAAATCAGACATTATTCTTGTGCGCTCTCCAGTGTGCCGGGAGTGAAGTTGGTGAGCGTATCGGCCACGTCGCCAGTGAAGGGGCCGGTGGGGAAGAGGAACACTCCACTGGCATCGCCGGTATTAACATTGCCAGATGCATTAAGAATGCTGAAAGGCTTAAAACTGCCCCAGGCATCGTCTAAGCCAGAATGGAGTATTTGGAACTTACCTTTGTTCACGAACACAATGTCCTTGGGGGCAGGAGTGTTCGAAGTACTAAAACCTTCGCGAAGTTTTTTGAGGGCGTAGATTTGAACCGAGTCGTTCTGCCCCAGACCTGTCAAATTTTGATCGTAATCAATGGGATCGTGACGAGAGGCATCGAAATACAAGTAAGGCCGTTCGGAACCTGACGGGTTGTACCGCCACAGGTTGATGCGAAGTCTTGCAGGCCCCGTATTTTTTGGATTATCATACGTTACATATCGCCCTTGCCCGCCATTGTCAGTATCGTGGAAAACACCACTGTCATTTCGTGGCCCAAGCCGCCCGAGATCAAACTCGTATTCGCGATTACGGCTTTCGAGCACTTCCCCGGTCGTTGAAGTGGGATCAAAGGCAGGTCCGCCAGGACCGGAGAGAGGATACTGAGTATCCTCACTAAATCCACCAAGCCAAAAATAAACGGCTTCGGCGGAATTCATGCCGTTTGGTAGTAAGGAAGGATCGCCTGGATTCTGATTTCCCGTTGCTCCACCCAATCGACGGATCAAACCAACAGGTTCCTGGCTACGAGGAAACGCCTTCTTGAACATTCGCTCGAAGTCGCTGGTCGTAAGTTGAGAGACAACAGTTCCACTGTAGTTGGATTCACCTTGGAAACTCATTCCGTTCGGCGGATACGCCCCGTACTTGTTCTTGACCTCTTCGATGGACTGTCCCAGTTGGTTGATCTCCAGAGAGATACGGGCCCGTTTGGAAGCGTTCAGCGCGTTCATAGCACCGGCGGTGATCAAGGCCGCCAAGATCGCGATGATCGTGATCACGACCAAGAGTTCGGTGAGCGTGAAGGCGCTAGACGCTAGACGCTGGGCGCTAGTTGGATTCCAAGCCTCTAGCCTCCAGCCTCTAACCTCTATCTTCTGTTCTTTTTTCCGTGCCATTTGAGAATCTCCTGTTTAACTGGTTGAATTACGTGCAAATCATGTGCGCAAGGGGGCTAGCAGGGACTATTTGCCGGGAAATGGAAAAATCTCATTTTCAGAGGCCTGGAAAGTCTCAAAATGCGATTCATACCCCCCTGTAGGGCTAGTTGAAGCAGCCCTCAGTACCCAACACCCTGTGCTGCCAGCGCAGTTTATTGTAGCGAAATAGTACAGGAGAGGCGCGAGTGTCGGGTTGCGAGACGCGAGACAATACTGTTACTCGTGACTCGAAACTCGCGCCTCGCAACTTGCTCCTTATCCCGTTAGTCCGTTGATTAGTTCCACCAGAGGGATGAAGAGGGCGATCACGATGAAGCCGACGGCACCACCTAGGAACAAGATCAGCAGCGGTTCCATCAGCTTGGTGAGGCCATCGGTGAGCACTGCGACTTCTTCGTCATAGGTGTCGGCCACCTTGTAGAGCATCGTATCGAGTTCGCCTGTCTCTTCGCCGACGTCGACCATGTTCACGACAATGTCGTCGACGACCCGTTGGCGGTATTTCATCATGTAGATCAATAACCCGATGGGGCCACCGATGAAGCAAAACCAGAAGAAGGCGGCGACCGGGTGGAAGCTGAGCTTGGAGTATTCCTTCATCGGCTGGGCAATCGCGTCACCCTCGCGGATCCGCTCGCTGATGCGGGCATAGAGTTTTTCGAACACAGCATTGCCGGCGGTCTCACGGGTAATGTTCAGGGCTTCGAGGATTGGCACACCCGAGGAGATAAGCGTCCCCAGGGTTCGCGAGGTGCGGGCCATGATGTTCTTCTCGATCAGACTGCCGAAGATGGGAACCTTGATTGTGAACTGATCCCAGCCCATGCGGCCGGCCTTGAACTTGCGAATCAGTTTGATCAAGAGCCAGATAGCAATCGGCACGCCGGGGATCAGGTACCAATAGTTGACGCACCACTGGGAGAAGGCAATCAGATAAACCGTCATGAGCGGCAGATCGAGATCGAAATCGTCGAAAATCGCTTGGAAACTCGGCACGATCTTAATCATGATGAACGTCAAGATACCGACGGCCACGGACACGACGACGATCGGATAGATCATCGCACCCTTGACCTTGCGCTTGAGCGATTCAGACCGTTCTTTGAAGTCTGCGAGGCGCTGCAGAATGATTTCCAGGGCACCACCCGCTTCGCCCGCCTTGATCATGTTCACATAAAGTCGGTCGAACGCCTTGGGGGCCTTGGCCATCGCTTCGGAGAGCGTGTCGCCGGCTTCGATCGCTTCGCAGGTGTCTTCAAGCGAGTACTTGAGTCGGCCCGGCTTGGACTGTTCGCCGAGGATGCGTAAGCTCCGCAAGATCGGCAGGCCCGCGTCTTGAAGAATCGAGAGTTGGCGGGTGAAGGCGGTGAGATCTTTTGATTTGACGCCGCCGAAGACGAAGCCACGTTTCTTCTTGCCGGGTCCCCCCTCGGATTTCTTGCGTGCCTTCTTGACGGAGATCTTGGTGACGAAGTACCCCATCTGCCGAATCGTGGCTTGGGCATCTTCCTCGGTCGCCGCTTCGATCACGTCTTTGATCTCAGCGCCGGTCGAATCCATCGCTTCAAATTGAAATGTTGGCATAGTAATTGAGAGGTTAGGGGTTAGAGGTTAGAGGCTAGGGGAAGTAAGAATTTTCCCGCTAACCTTTAACCTCTGACCACTAACCCCAACTCCTTCGTTCCAATGGAGAGAAGAGAGATGTACGATAAATGACAGAGCGTTCATTCTCCAATCTCTAACCTCTATTCCTATCCATCGATGATCGTTTCTCGGACAACTTCTTCGGGAGTGGTGACTCCTTCGTAGGCAACTTTCATACCGGCATCACGCAAGGTGAACATGCCCCCCTTCTGTGCTGCTCTGCGGAGTTCGTCGGTTGAACAGTTTTGCATGATCATCTCTCGAAGCTCGTTATTCATGATCATGAGTTCGAAAAGTCCCACGCGCCCCTTATATCCTGTATTGTTGCAGTTTTCGCAGCCAGAGCCACGATAAAATTTCTTTCCCTTCAGATCTGCGGTAGAAAGCTCCAAATCGTCGAGAATTTCCTTGGACGGGACATATTCTTCTCGGCACTTGGCACAGACCTTGCGGACCAGCCGCTGGGCCAGGATGGCCTCGACTGTGGCAGTGATCAGGAACGTGGGAATCCCCATATCCTTCATGCGGGTAATCGTGCTGGGGGCGTCGTTTGTGTGCAATGTGCTGAACACCATGTGCCCCGTGAGGGAGGCCTGGACGGCAATCTCGGCGGTCTCGAGGTCGCGAATTTCGCCGACCAGGATCTTGTCCGGGTCTTGCCTGAGAATCGCTCGCAGACATTGTGCAAACGTGTTGCCGATCGCGGCATCGATTGGCACCTGGATGATACCTTCCATGTCGTACTCGACAGGGTCCTCGGTCGTGATCAATTTATCCGAGATGACATTGAGCTCATTGAGAGCCGAGTAGAGCGTGGTCGTTTTTCCGGAACCCGTTGGGCCTGTCACCAGGACGATGCCATTGGGTTTGGAAATCACGTCCCGGAAAATGGCGAGCAAGTCTTCATTCATGCCTACTTTTTGCAGGTCAAGCGACACGACCGACCGGTCGAGTACCCGCATTACGACGCTCTCACCAAACATCGTGGGGAGCACACTCACACGCAGATCGACCGGGTGGCCACCCACTGTGAGCTCGATGCGTCCGTCCTGAGGCATGCGACGCTCGGCGATATCGAGGTTGGCCATCACCTTGATACGAGTGGTAATTGCAAATGCGAGGTGGCGAGGTGGAGGAACCATTTCATAGAGCACCCCGTCGGCCTTGATGCGGATGCGGAATTCGTCTTCAAATGGCTCGAAGTGCAAGTCGCTCGCGTGATCTTTGATTGCCAGCAGCAGCACCATGTTCAGCAGTTTGCGGACCGGTGCGCTGTCGGCCATGGCCTCGACGCTTGCCAGATCGACCGAATTCCCCTCAGCCGCGGCAACTGCCGCTGCGAGGTCCTTGTCGATCTCCAGGTCGTGGACGATGCTTTCGACACTCTCAGTGTTCTCACCGTAATATCGGTCTAGGGCGGCCAAAACAGCGGGTTCCGTCGCCACGGCGACGCGGATGTTGTATCCGAGGAATGTGCGAAGTTCGTCTTGAACGCTCAGGTTCTGTGGATCGCACATGGCGATGGTAAGTGTGTTGTCGTCGAACTCGATGGGGATGATGCGATACATCTGGGCCATTGGCTCGGTGACTTTTTCCAGTGTTTCAGGATTTATAGTCAAATCCCCGAGCGCTACGGTGCGCAGCGACATCTGCTCGCCGAGGGCCTGGACAAGCTGATCGTCGTTTACCAGTCCCATGTCCATAGCGACCTGCCCCAAGAGCTGACCTGGGCGTTGCTCTTGTTCTTCGACCAGCGTTTCGAGCTGCTCGTCGGAAATATATCCGAGGTCAACCAGGATTTGTCCAATGCGACGTAAGGCCATGAATAGAGGTTAGCGGTTAGAGGTTAGTGGATGGTAGGGGAGCCGGATGCGTCAGCTTCCGGTAGTGTTTTCATCAATCATAAATTCTTCCATCACTCTTCGCCCGGTTCGGGTTCATCGAAGACTCCGCGTTCGGCGGAAGCGATCCGCCGGGCGAGTTCATCGGGGATGTTTGCTTTGGCGAGCACGTCTTCTTTGGTGGCAAGCTCATTCTTCCAGTGCTCGAACAAGTGGTCGTCGAGCAATTTCATGCCGTGCTTGGCGCCTGTTTGGATCGAGGAAGTGATTCTAAAAATCTTGTTTTCGCGGATCAGGTTCGCAATACCCGGGGTCACCACCAGGGTCTCGAACGCCGCAATACGGCCTCCGCCGATTTTCGGTATCAATTGCTGGGCGAGAATGCCGATGATTGAACTTCCCAATTGAGTGCGAATTTGGTCCTGCTGATTCGTGGGAAAAACGTCGATAACGCGGTTGATTGTGCCAGCCGCACTACTCGTGTGCAGGGTGCCGAACACGACGTGACCTGTTTCTGCCGCGGTGATGGCAGCTTCGATCGTTTCCAGGTCGCGCAACTCACCGACGAGGATCACGTCGGGGTCCTGTCGCAAAGCGCGGCGAATTGCTTCGGCGAAGGACGTTACATCGACGCCGACCTCGCGCTGGTTGATCGTCGATTTGCGATGGTTGTGGTAAAACTCGATCGGGTCTTCGATAGTGATGATGTGATGATCGATCGTCGTGTTCAGATAATCTATCATCGCGGCCAGGGAAGTTGATTTTCCTGATCCCGTCGGACCGGTCACGAGAATCAACCCGCGCGGTCGCATGATAAGGTCTTTGAAGACAGGGGGTATCTTAAGATCCTCCATGCTCATCAAATGCACGGGAATCTGCCGCAGCACCATGGCCACCATGCCACGTTGGCGAAACACTGACACGCGAAAGCGGGCTTGATCTCCGAAGGCGAACCCAAAGTCGGTACTGCCGGTTTCTTGGAATTCTTGCTGGCAGCGGTCTGGGGTGATGCTTTTCATCAGGCCCATGGTGTCGGCTGGCTCCAGCACTTTGGTCTTGAGCTTTTGCATGTGACCATGCAACCGGAGCACAGGTGGTTGGCCCACCGTGATATGCAAATCGCTCGCTCCTTGCTTAACTTGCGCGGAGAGCAGTTTGTCGATAAGAATAGTGCCCATAAGTCTCTTTGTTCCGTGTGTCGCATTGCGAAGCGGCTAACAGTCGTTGCGCTGCAACGCAGCTATTTGTTGCGTTTTGCCGCGGCTTTCTACTAACTCTTATTCTAATTGCTCAGAATTGTGTTGGACTAACTTTCTGTCCGCTTGGAGACGCGGAAAACCTCCTCCAAAGTGGTGATTCCCCCGAGGGCCTTGCGGATTCCGTCGTCGTAAAGCGTGGTCATTCCAGATTTTATGGCCGCTTTGCGAATTTCAGGAGTCGATGCTCCCGCGAAGGAAAGTTCGCGAACCTTGGAATTCATCATCATAAGCTCAAAGATGCCCAGTCGGCCGCGATAGCCGCTCTTGCCGCAATGCGAACATCCTTGCCCCTTCATGAAGGTAGCCGAGGCAGCTTGCTCGGGAGTGATGCCAGCCGATTCGAGTTGGCCATCTGTGGGAGTATGAGGGTGCTTACACTTGGTGCAGACCACACGCACCAGCCGCTGGGCAAGAATACCAATGATGCTTCCCGCTACCAGATAGGCTGGCACACCCATGTCAACCATGCGGGTGATCGCCCCAGGGGCATCGTTGGTGTGCAATGTGCTAAATACCAAGTGACCGGTAAGCGAGGCTTGAATACCCATCGAGGCGGTCTCGTGATCGCGCATTTCGCCGACCAGAATGATGTTGGGTGCCTGACGCAACATCGCACGAATAATCAGAGCAAAGTCTAGCCCGATGTTGTGTCGAACTTCTACTTGGTTAATTCCAGGGAGATAATATTCGACAGGGTCCTCAGCAGTAATAATCTTACGGTCAGGTCGATTGAGTTCGTTGAGGGCAGCGTAGAGTGTGGTCGTCTTTCCGGAACCTGTAGGGCCAGTCACGAGAAAAATGCCATTGGGACGGCGAATGAGGGTGCGGAATTTACGGAAATCGGCCTCAGAGAGCCCCAATTGTCGGACTCCCACCTTGATATTGTCCTTGTCCAGCAGTCGCATGACGCAGGATTGGCCGTGCGTCGTGGGCAACATACTCACGCGAAGGTCGAGTTCTTTTCCACCAGCGGTAATCTTAATACGTCCGTCCTGGGTGCGACGACGCTCGGCAATATCCATCCTGGCAAGGATTTTGATACGGGAGAGCAAGGCTCCCAAGAGTCGCCGAGGAGGACTGTCGCGTTCCACCAGCACACCATCTATGCGATAGCGGATACGGACCCGATCTTCAAAGGGCTCGACGTGAATATCGGAAGCACGCAACTGCACGGCTTCAGTAATCATCAGCTGCACAAGACGCACGATGGGGGCACTGGTCTCGTCGACCACGTCGTCATCGCCTGCGTCATCGTCCCCTTCGGTTTCGGTGAAATCGATGGCCGTGTCGGTGAATTCCTGCAACATCGAGTCGGCAGACTCGCCGTCCATCTGGCCGTAGTTGCGGTTGATGGCCTCGAGGATGCTTTCCTTGGTGGCGATGCCGATTTCAACTTTGCGGTTGAGAATGAATTGAAGCTTGTCAAAAGTTTCGAAATCCTCGGGATCGCTCACGATTACTTTCAACTTGCCGTCGTCCTCAGAGAATGGAATCACGGCATTTTCGCGAGCAACAGACTCGGGCACCAATTCCACAACTGCAGGCGGGATCGGCACGCTGTTGAGATCGTAGTACTCATACTTGTGCATATTGGCCAGGGCCCGCCAAACCTGCTCGGGCGCGGCATAGCCTAATTGCACGATCGCTTCTTGGAGCTTCAGCCGGCGAGAAGTCGACACCGTCTCGGCTTCTTGCAATTGCTCCGGACCAACGACCCGTTTCTTGACGAGATAATCACCAAATTTCGACATCGAAGATAAGTCTCTGTTCGCTTTGCCTCGGATCAGGCGGCAAAGGGGGAGAAGTTGCGCTCGCAGTGATCGTTCCTACCGGCTAATTAGCCGCCGAGGAAACCAACACCACTTAGCAAGTCAAGAACGGCCCCGCCAGAACGCAAACCATCTCCCAGCCCGACTGGTTGATCATTCTGAACAGAAGTCCGTGCCCCCTGGGGAGTTACGTAATTCCCCATCTCACCGCATAGTCTCTAGGCTACTGGTGATAAGGCAAAATGTCAATTATGTAAGAGACCAGAGCTGAGAGAGGAGAGTTTAGTGCCAGAATTCTGACTCTGGACTCTCGTCTCTCGGTTTTTAGCTTATTTCTGCTGAGATTTAATTTCTCGGGCATCGCTGCGTAGGACAGCTGCCGTCTCACGCACCGCATCCGCCTGATCGTAGAGGTCGAGCGATTCCAACAGATGTGCCGATTGTTCGAGCTGCCAGGAGGTCTGCCGCAAAGCTTCGACGGGGCTTAGCGTCCGAGGAACCCAACTAGAATGGGGTCGAGCTGGGGGAGTGGAAGAGACCGGGGGAGGATTCCAGACAGGAGCATGGCCTTGCGCTGGTTCCGCGAAATCACTTACGATCGAGCCTCCCAGTTCCTCCTGTATTCGCAGTAATTCGAGGGCCACATTGACAGCATCCTGAGAGCTCGCGGGGGATTCGTCCGACGCAATCGCGGCCCCAGGGTTGCTGGGCTCCGTTGAAACATTCTCAAGGGTTGCCGTGCGTGCTGACTGCGCCTGAAGAAGAATCGCTGCGAACGTCACTATCAAAACTTGATTGAAGCACATTTAATTTGCCTTTCTGGTTTCAAGTTGGCCGGGTATCGAGGACGACCCGGCTCACCGACGAAAAAGGGCGCTGCTTTTAGAGAGCAGCGCCCCGATTCATCACCGATCTGGAGTAGATCGCTGCTTAGATCAATTGGGTCGGAAACGTGGTTTCGAATTCGCCATTCAATCGGGGTTCTTCATCCCAGTCGGACACATAACTCAACGGGCGGTCGTAGTGATCAGTCATCTCTGGACGAATCCGCACATAGCGATACCTGTCTGCGTCGAGCATCTCGTCGGCGTCCTCACGCTGAAGATAGCGAATCGGCTCGATGCGATCTGTCTCGAGCCTAGGACGTCGAGCCAGGTAAGTTCGTCTTGTCCGGGGGAGGGTACCGCTCGGTCCAACCGCTAGTCGCACCATAAACGTGCGAATCACCGTGAGCGACAGGCCGCCCGTTCGTTCCTGGCAGAGCCATTTCGCTTCACGCCAGAGATTTTCATGCCGGGCCAGCTCCAAGAGCTCATGTCCCTCATGCGTGAGGCGGACGCAAGGAATGCCTGCCGTCGTGCGATCCACTTCTTTCAACAGGCCTGCATCGATCAGCAAGCGGAGGTGGTACCGAATCCGCTCCTCCGATTCGTGATTTGCCACACTGCTGTGATTGACATTAGGGCGTAGTACGCTCACTGAGCAGTCAGGCCCCCGAGATTCGATGTCCAGCAGCAATTGCCGGGCGAGATCCAATTCGCGTTTCATAGATGTGCACCTCCATTTGCACAGGGAAATAGTTGGGGTGGCCGAGCGCCGATAGCTCGGACCTGGGTCGTGATTCATGTTTCCAGGATGCGGATTCGAATCCCGGAAACGGCCTGAATTTGTCCCAATCAGCCGAACGGGTCAAGATCGGTTCGATTGCTAGCTGGGATCGGACCTGGTAGCAGATGTCTCCGGATACGTCGTTAGAATCGCCTAGGACCAAGTCTTATTGGCCAAAGTCCCAGAATCACCCAGCTGATGAAGTAGGGTTCTGGAACTCGGGTAGCCGATGGCGGTGCCCCTCCAACGGATGCGTACTGAGCTTGCCAAAGTGCCAAGTCCGCTGGCCCCAATTCAGCGGGCGATCCACCTCTTTGCCATAATAAAAAATCTCGTCCATCGACATCACCATCGCCGTCAAAGTCTGCCGGGGATATAGGAATCGTTACGAATTGGTTGCCGGCGATGTTTGCGAGATTCACCGACCCCGGGCTGCCGAGGTTTCCCAGCAAGACACCGACTCCTGAAAACTGATTGGAGACGTGATTGTGAGCACCGTTGCCGATAAACGCGAGAAGCTTGATTGCGCTGGTAGGATTGCCGAGCACCGCTAGGGGCAAGGAAAACTCAATCCCTGTCAGGACGCTCTGCGGATTGCCGGTTGCTGCTCCCGATCCGCCATTTACCCCTGCCGTGTTGCTATTGTCGATTGCCATCAGGATGTCGATGTTGTTGAGAAAGTTTCGATGGTTGCGGCTGTTGGTGGGATCGTTGATCAGATCAACAGGTTCTGCGAATTCGTGCTCAAGTGGCGAACAGGTGGTATCTGCGGGGCCGGTACAACCATTGTTGAGTTGATCGATGGGCACGCCGATTCCGAATCCGGGTTCCACTCCAGCGGCAAATCGTTGGAATCCAATCTCACTTTTATTGCCTTCCGTTCCTTGAGTGAGGTCAGCGTAGTAGGCCGAGAGAGTCCAGATATCTATTCCCGCTCCGAAAATGTGATTTCCGTTGGAAAAGGTGAGAAAGTGATCGGCCTCGAAACCATTGTCAAAGCGTAATCCGTTGAATCGTTGCAATGCACCGCTGCCGGAACAGCAAAACGGATCGACCTGCGTTGGCAGACTGGTTCCTTCGATCTGGTTCATCCCACCAGGATTCGAATCGATAAATACATTGAGCTTGTTGAAATTGCTCTCCAAGTTGCCCGTGATGAGCACGTTGAGCCTGCCGTCGGCTACTTGGGCGAAGACTTGGTCAATTTCCGAGCCGCTCGAGGCAATTCGTGGATCGCCATTGGTTGCATTGCCGTATTGGGTGTTGGTGTTCTGGATAGAGAGTGCTGTCCCATACCCAGACTCGTCACCCACCAGAGAGCCATCGATGGAGATCTGAGCCCTGGAGAAATCGGCTAGGGCGAGGGTGGTCAGAGCGGCACACAGAAACTTGACCATTGAAAAACACCCGCCCAGAAGTTCCGTATGAGAGATAAATGTAGATCGCACCCTATTCTACCTGCCGTGGATAGCATTGGCCAGTTTTGTGCTGTAGGCTTCGTGCCTCGATTGGCTGCCTGGAAGGTTGCCCCACGGGACCCTCCCCAGTCCGCTAGCAATTCGCTAAGATGCACACTTGCAGGGACCCCTGACCCGGTAAGCGATGCCGTGGTCAATTGCCAGCCAGGAAGGTAGATCAAAATCATGACCAAACACATTTTTGTCACCGGTGGTGTTGTCAGCTCCTTAGGAAAAGGGCTCACTAGCGCGTCGGTCGGGATGTTGTTGGAAAGGCGGGGTTTGAGCGTGCGGATGCAGAAGCTTGATCCCTATATCAACGTCGATCCTGGCACGATGAGCCCCTACCAACACGGCGAAGTCTACGTGCTGGACGATGGCAGTGAGACCGACCTCGATCTGGGCCATTACGAGCGATTTACTAGCTCTCCACTCACCCGCGACTCGAATTATACCACCGGCCAAATTTATCAGTCGGTCATCAACAAGGAACGGCGTGGCGAATTCCTGGGAAAAACCGTGCAGGTGATCCCGCACATCACCAATGAAATCAAGTCGGTCATCCACAAGGTAGCCAAGGATACCGATGAGCGAGTCGACGTAGTCATCACAGAAATAGGCGGGACTGTGGGCGACATCGAGAGCTTGCCGTTCTTGGAGGCGATTCGCCAGTTCGCTCTCGATGTGGGCAAAGAAAACTGCCTGTATCTGCATCTTACGCTGGTTCCCTACTTAAAGGCCGCCAGGGAACTCAAAACCAAGCCGACTCAGCACTCGGTAGGACAGCTTCGCGAGATCGGTATCCAGCCCGATGTTCTAATCTGCCGCACCGAACAGCCTATCAGCCGTGAAGACCGAGAGAAAATCGCCCTGTTCTGCAACATTTCGCTGGAAGCTGTGATCGAAGAGCGAGATAAGGATTTTTCCATTTACGAGGTCCCCTTGAGCTTGCTGGACAACAACCTGGATGGCTTGATCTGCCGCAAACTTGGCCTGCAAACGCCAGAGCCCGACCTTGAGGATTGGCGAAATCTGCTCAAGCGACTTCGCAATCCCGACTGCGAAGTAAGCATCGCCGTCGTGGGGAAATATGCCGAACACCGAGACGCCTACAAGTCGATTTACGAAGCACTCGATCATGCTGGAATGGCTAATGGAGCCCAGATTCGGCTAGCCCGCATTCGTAGCGAAGATGTCGAAGACGAGGGTGCCGAGAAACTGCTCGCGGGTTTTGATGGCCTCTTGGTCCCCGGTGGTTTCGGCGAGCGGGGCATTGAGGGGAAGGTCGCCGCGATTCGCTATGCCCGGGAGAAAAACATTCCCTTCTTTGGGATTTGTCTGGGGATGCAGTGTGCGGTAGTCGAAATTGCCCGCCATGTATGTGGCCTGGAGGGTGCTCATTCCACTGAGTTCGACAAAGAGACGCGTCACCCTGTGATCTGTCTGTTGGACGCTCAGAAAACGATTACCGATATGGGTGGTACGATGCGACTCGGTGCCCAGCCCACGAAACTAGCTGCTGGGAGTCATGCTGCCACCTGCTATTCGGCCGAGCAGGTTTCCGAACGGCACCGTCACCGCTATGAAGTGAATAATGATTATCGTGATCGGCTCGTTGATCAGGGACTGTTGCTGGCTGGGACAAGTCCCGATGGAACGCTGGTAGAAATAATCGAATTTCCATCACATCCCTGGTTTGTAGCGGTTCAATATCACCCTGAGTTTCAGTCCAAGCCCACAGCATCTCACCCGCTCTTTGCCGGTTTTGTCGGTGCAGCTGTCGAACACCGTCAGGCCCGAGGTGATCGGCCACACGAGAATTCTCAAGAGAAACCGTCGTCGGAAGAGGAAGAAACGGTTCCATTTCTCCGCAAGGCGCGCTAAACCATTTCAGAAAGATTCATGATGAGCGAAGAAAAGAAAATCTTTGTCGACGAAAATTGGAAAGACCAAGTAGAGGCTGAAAAAGCCTCCTACGACAAGCAGGCCAAGCCAGACGGGGGAGAGGATCCTCAAACTCAAGACTTACCCCCTGCGAGTTTCGAGATGCTGGTCAGCACCTTTGCCTCTGAATCCTTAATCGCGCTGGGGCAGGTGCCTAATCCAGTCAATAACGAGTACACGATCAGTTTTGAACATGCTCGCTATACGATCGACATGCTTCAGGTACTTGAGGACAAGACCAAGGGAAATCTCACCACTGACGAGGCAGCTATGCTAGAGGGCCTGCTCCATCAACTTCGGATGGCGTTCGTCGCATTGCAGAACCAAGTTGGTGAGCAGACCAAGTCAAAGCTTGAACTGTAGAGCCTGGATATCAATTTAAGCTCATCTTACCAAAAAGAATCACCATGCCCAGCCGACGAGTACGCGGCCTGTTGGCCCAATAGCCTGTTAGTATGCGACTTGCATTTCCCACCCGGGTGACAAACGGAGGGGTTGTAATTGGCTATCGTGCCGACCGGGCATGGTGACAATATAGGTGTTAGCTATTAGCAGTTAGTCTTTAGCCAGAGAAGTCTTCCGATCATTCTGGCTAAGGACTAATAGCTAATATCTAATTGCTTTTCCTAATCTGCTAACTCATCAAACAATCTTCGGAACTCTGGCATGTGGGTGCCGATGTGCTCGCTCCAGCGATTCGGATTCCAAACTTCAACACACACGGCGGCACCGACGACCAGTAATTCCCCCGCGGGTTCTACTTCTAAAAATGTTCGAAAACTGTCAGGGACCGCGATGCGCCCGCGACCCGCTATCGGAACTGTCTTATGTCGCGTGGAGAGCAATCGACCAAAGAGTTGAACTTTGTTGATCCGCCCTCCAATTCTTCCGCTACGAATCTTGCCGGTGACCAGCGAGACCCCTTCGCTCAGCCATTTATCCCACTCCTGTGGGTGCCATATGCTGACGCAACCGGGTTGCTCCTTGGCCAAGACGCATTCGCTGCTGTCATCGGTCAGTGCCTCGGCCCACTCCGCAGGGAGCGAAAACCGAAACCTCTCGTCCATCGACCGAGCCCATTCACCGAGAAACAATTCGGAGGTTTCAGCCATGGACTTGGTACAGCCGACTGACGGCAATGATTACGCCACGACAAAACTCCTTTTATGGCTTGTTTCCCCAATAAAATGCTTTTAAAAGCAGAAATTGGGTTAGATACCCACTTGATATGCAAGATTTTACTAAGTCTCAGGAGCCATGCAAGTACAGGAGAGGAAGAAAAGTGAGATTAGCAGAATGGCAGCGAGTTTCCGCTACTTTGAATTCCAGCAGAATTGCTATCCATGCAACGAGAGGTGCCTATTCGAGGTCGAAAGTCTTCTTCCGCCGCAACAGATGATGATAATGCTGGGCAAAACGGTGGGCTTCGTCGCGGATATATTGAAGCAACCGCAGGGCGAACGAATGGCGTGTGAGACGCAAAGGAGTTTCGCGACCTGGAACGAAGATAAGTTCTTCTTTTTTTGCCAGTGAGATGATCTGTGGGGGCTCGATACTCAGCGAGGCGAAGGCTTTCAGCACGCTGTTAAGTTGCCCTTTGCCGCCGTCGATCAATAAGAGATCAGGGAACAGCTCCGTGTCGTCACGAAGCTTGGCGAATCGGCGGGAAACGATTTCCTGCATGCTCGCATAGTCGTCGATCCCTTCAACTTCGCGGATGCGGTAGCGTCGATAACCTGGCTTGAAGGGCATGCCGTCAATAAACTGCACTAGACTGGCCACCGTTTCGTCACCTCCCAGGTGGGCGATGTCCATCCCTTCGATCGTCCGTGGAACAGCCTTTAGCTTGAGGACTTTCTGCAGCCCCACCAACCCCTTTTGCGGGTCGATATAAAAAACCTCTGGCTGGACGTGTTTGTCGAGGTCACCCCGTTCGTGCAGCGATTCGAGCATCGCGATTTCGTCCCGCAAACGTGCTGCCTGCTCGAACCGTTTCGCAGTCGCCGCCTCCAGCATCTCCTTCTTCATTTCCTTGAGCAGCGGCTTGCGTTTTCCCTCCAGGAATTTCTTCAGTCGGCCGATGTCTTTGCGATACTCGTCCTTGGAGATTCGCAAGTTGCAAGGAGCTGTGCACTGCTTGATCGAGGCCAGCAGGCAGGGCCTAAACCACCGCCAACGTTCGTCTTCTGCATCTATGTCCAGCGAACAAGTGCGAAACTGAAAGACGCGTTGCAGTACCTGGATCGCGCCGTTCAGGCTCCCCGCGCTGGTGAAAGGGCCATAGAGTTTCACGCCGGAGGTCCGTGGCTCGCGGGTGACCTCGATGCGGGGGAAATCTTCATGGGTCGTAATCTGCAAATATGGAAACGATTTATCGTCTCGAAGCTCTTTGTTGAACGGCGGCTGAATGTCCTTGATCAGTCGCGATTCCATCAAGAGCGCATCGACTTCGCTCTCCGCTTCCATGAAATCAACGTCGTAGATCTCTCTGACTAACTTACGAGTACGCTGATCCTCGGCGGCGGCTTTGAGGAAATAGCTCCCTGCCCGTGACCGCAGGCTCTTGGCTTTGCCGACGTATAAGACTCTGCCCGATTGATCTTGAAAGAGATACACGCCCGGGGATTGGGGGAACTTCGCCCGCACCTTCTCCGCAGCCCGCAGAAAAAAATCCGCTTGAGTCTTTGGTTCCTTAGGCAGGGATTTATCGCCAGATTGTTCGATAGGTAGTTCGGCCATGGCACGGTAATCGTAGGCCACTGTGCCCTAAACGGCTAGTTGAGCCAATACGAGCAAGCTCAGCTTGACTGCAAGACACCCTTCACACTCCCGCAAATGCGCGCATGTCTGCTTCGATCTTGTCGAGCCGTTCGTTGAGCATTTCCTTGGCACGATCAAGATTCGCGAGTTGCTCGGGTGGCTCGTAGGTGAACATGTAGAGCTTGATCTTCGGCTCGGTACCGCTGGGTCGGATTGCCACGTAATTGCCTTCGATCTCCAAGTCGAGAATCACCAAGTCACCCTGGGGGCCGACGAGTTTTTCCTTAGATCCATCGGGGAGTGCAGTTTCGAGGTTGAGATAGTTTCGCATCTGTCGGACTGCAAAACCAGCCAATGAACGGGGTGGATCTGAGCGGAACTGAAGCATGACTTCCTTCATACGATCCATCCCTTCGCTTCCAGGCATCTGGACAGAGACCGTACGTTCCGAATGCAACCCGTGTTGCCAATACAATGCGTCTAGTTTTTCGTGCAATGTCTGCCCTTCGGCCTTGAGTTGGGCAGCCAGCTCGCACAATAGTAATGAACCGACAGCACCATCCTTGTCGCGGACATGCTGTCCTGCCAAATAGCCGTGCGATTCCTCTGTGCCAAAGAGGAAATTGTCGGCCCCTTGTTCGTCGATCACTCCTGCAATCCATTTGAAGCCGACAAGCAAATCACCGAAGGTTTGCACACCGTAGCTATCTGCAATGCGACGGGTTAGTTGTGTAGTCACGAGGGTGATGATGATAAAGCTCTCGGGAGTTATTTTGCCCGCCGATTGCCGCGACTGCAAAACATAGTCCGCCAGAAGTGCTCCGATCTGGTTGCCGGTGAGCGTATCCCAGGCAGAGCCCTTCGCAGCGGTAAGAGGAGCTGAGCAACCGATGCGATCACAGTCTGGATCCGTGGCCACGGCCAGGTCCGCACCGACTTTCTTAGCATGTTCCACAATGGAATCAAAGACTTTGGGATTCTCAGGATTGGAGACATGCCCCGGCACGTTGGGAAAATCTCCATCCGGCTTGGCATGCAGGGCAAACAATTCCACATCCTTGAAGCCTGCTTTTTCAAGCACTGGACTAACAGCACTGGCCCCCACGCCATGCAAAGGTGAATAGACGACTTTCAAATCTCGAGGTCCGGGAGATGCCAACTGGACCACAGCGTCGATAAACTCTCGGTCTACTTCTTCCTGACATTCGATGATCTGCCCTGCAGCCAAGGCCTTGTCAAAATCTACCCGCTCGATTTGCTGAACGGACATAACCTCGTCAATGACGCCTTGATCGTGAGGTGGGAGAAGTTGTCCTCCTGTGGACCAATAGGCTTTCACGGCGTTGTCACTGGGTGGGTTGTGACTGGCAGTAACCATGATCCCGCAGGAGCAATTCATGTAGCGAACCGTAAACGAAAGTTCCGGTGTGCTGCGGAATCCTTTTAGGTAGTACACTTTGAACCCCGCGGCAACCATGATCTCGGAGCAGAGACGAGAGAAGTGTTCCGAGCGATGTCGAGTGTCGTGAGCGATTGCGCAGGCCAACGGTGCATTCGCGCCAAGCTGCGACTTCACATA
Source organism: Bythopirellula polymerisocia (assembly GCF_007860015.1). Classification (GTDB taxonomy): domain Bacteria; phylum Planctomycetota; class Planctomycetia; order Pirellulales; family Lacipirellulaceae; genus Bythopirellula; species Bythopirellula polymerisocia. The sequence continues at coordinate 293,145 of NZ_SJPS01000002.1, read as the reverse complement.
GTTGGCCAGTCCTTGGGCGCTCTCACCAATCGTACGGTCATTGATGGCATTGCTGCCGATGGGGTACATCCGGCCTCGCCGACCCCCTGTTCCAAAAGGGATGATGGTCCAAAAAGCGTCGTCTAGCTCTTGCCATTTGCCCTGCTGGATGTGTACTTGCACTTGGGGAGCATATTCTGCATAGCGTGATTCGGTGAGCCACGCTCGAATATTCTCTGCAGCCGCTGGACTTAGATCGTCAGCAGAAACGGCTTTGTCGACCTGTTCCAAGTCAGCAGCAACAGTCATCGCATAATCCTTGTCTTTAGATTTTAAAGTTCACGACTTCATTCAAACTACGCCAAATTACACCAAGGTGTCCTATCAGACCAGTCAGCTCAAACTCTGAGGGAGCTGTAGAATCTGAAGTTCTATTGCCATTCACCCTGAACTGCTGTCGTTCGATCAAAACGCCAGGCTAGCTGGACGAAATCGCCAACTGTTCTGGCGATCAGACCATTTGCTTCTAACCGCAAACTATTGCAGCATAGGAGTTTAGATGTTGTCGGACGACTCTCCGGTTTTTCTCGAATTTCTAGGAGAACAAGCGAACCTTGGTGCCAAGAATGGGCTCCTTCTGGTGTCTGTGAGCCGATTATCTTGAAAAAACCGGTCAAGTTTCGCTTGACCTCAGGCAATCGGCTAGCGAAACTCAAGTTATTGGGTCGATAACCAGAGCATGCGACAAGTGCGACTTGTCTGCTCTCGAAATCGACGTTTTTCCTTCGGATCTCTCTAAGCAGCGCTCGGCGCAGCGAGGGTTATCATGCGTAATATTTCAAGCACTATCAGCACCTTCGGCATCCAAATTATTAGCCAGGGTATTTCGCTGATCGTTCGCCGTGAAGCATTCCGCTCCCTTTGCGCCAATTCTTCACGAACGCTGCAGTGGTATACGTCACACCTCTTGGGTGACGTACTGTGGCATGCGATCAGCGGCAAACCCGCGATGCGCATGGCCTCCTGCTTTGCACTAGCCAAGCAGGAGGAGCGGCACCCGCGAGTTACGGGTTACCGCTCAGTCAGCTGAATCTGGGAATCCCAGGCACTAGCAACGCCTCCCCACTATTCGACTGACCGCTAGCAGCCCCAAGCCCACATTGCGCATGGCTGCTCAGCATTTGCCTTCCACATGACCACCGGTCTTTAATCCGTTTGCGATTTGGTCACCCCAAATGACCAAACTGCTCGCGGTTAGATTTAAGAGATAACGAGAGAACCATGAGTACTTTGTATTTGGATGATATCGAGACTGAAGAAACCAGCAATGAAGACCTCGTTCGCGCTGCCCAACTGGGCGATTCCAACGCGTTCGGGGACTTGGCAAGCCGATTTGAGCGGATGGTCTATGTGGTCTGCTGGCAGCGCCTGCGAAACCACGACGAAGCACTCGAAGTAAGCCAGGATGTGTTCATCAAGGCCTTCGAGAAGCTTTATCAACTTGAGGAGCCTGCGGCGTTTGCTGGATGGTTGCGGCAGATCGCCGTCAGACAGGCGATCAACCGTGCTACCAGACGGCCTCCGTCGATCGCTGTCGAGCCAAACAGTCTGGACAGCACTGATAACCGAAACGTCGCACCTTTGGATTCACTCCTGGCGATCGAACGGCATGATCAGTTGCACAAGGGCTTGCGGCGACTAGAGTCACTCGACCGGAGCACGTTGGTAGCGTTTTACCTGGACGGTCGATCAATCATGGAAATGAGCGACGACTTTGACGCGCCGGTTGGCACAATCAAGCGACGATTGCACGTTGCGCGAAAGCGGCTTGCCAGAGAGCTTGAGTGCTTGCAAGCGGTATGAAAATGTCTCCCCCCCGAGTTCGAGTCGGGGATCGGCCACGTGGCTGGTTCCCTACTCGTTCTTTTGATCAGGATGGAGCTCTGAGGGACATCGCACCACAAGCCACCGCGATCCAGCCTATAATCATGGCCAGCCCTCCTAGAGGGACAACCGCTCCCAGCCAGCGCCAGCCTTCCGGAGCCAGTGCCATGGCATAGAGCGATCCGCTGAAGAGCAGAATTCCGATGAGAAACAGAAGCGGAGCAATTCTCAGCCAGCGTGTCGGACGGGAGAACTCAGCAATCAAGACCGCGATTAGGATGCCCAATGCGTGGTACAGGTGGTAGTGAACCCCGGTCTCGAACCAGTCGATACGTTTGACCGCATCAGCTTCATGCCCTAGCTCGAGCAAAGTGTCTTGCAGGCCGTGAGCCCCAAAGGCACCCAAGCCAACCGCCGCTGCGGCAAGCAGCGCTCCCAGTGACAAAGCGATATGATTAGGCATGGCAACGGCAAGGAACTATACTCAACCTCATCTTAGCCGGACCGCAACGCGTTCCGGGCTACTCCGATCGGCTAAGTGATCCGGCCAGGCAATTCGACTATTGCGAAATGCCCAGGCGTTCCTCTTCCTCCTCTTGAATGATGATGTGTGGCGTCACCATCATCATCAAACTATCAGTTTCCCGACCTATACCCACATTGCGGAATAAACGATCGACATACGGAATCTTGCTCAAGAGTGGCACACCAAATTCATTTCGACCTTCTCGCAGTCGTTTCACGCCACCGAGTAGGACCGTTCCCCCATCGGGGACGCTCACTGTCGTCGCAACGGTGATGACTTGGAATGTCGGTAATTGGACGGTTGTACCGCTCCGAGTCACCTGCTGCGCGGCATTCTCCTGCTCATCGTTCCCGTCTTGTCCGGAGTTTGAACTGTTACTCACGGAAGTGGTCTCTGAGCCTTCGAAAGTGAAGGTATCGACATCTCCAATCTGGCTGAAAAATGGCACCAGGGTGAGCCGCACATAGCGGCGATCGTCGGAGACGACGGCCTGGACGGTCAGTAGTGTTCCTTCCGAGAGCACTACAATGACCGGCTGTTGGGCGGCGGCAAATTCTCCCACAACGGGGATCACGCTGATTACGAATGGACGTAATGCGGTATCTGCCACAATGCCCTGTTGGCCGTTGAAAAGCGTCACCTTGGGTGCCTGCAAGATATTCGAACGTGAATCTCCTTGCGAGGCGTTAATCAAAAAGAACGCTTCAATATCACTAAGGATGGCAAACCCAAACTGACCGACATCCTGTGGTGAACCAAACTGAGGTGTTGAAAGGCCAAAGCTACTATTGCGGTAGGGAATGTCGAGGTCGACCGTGAAGTCAGGCAATGGGTCGGACAAGCTCGTAGGATTGCCCGAGATACCCACAGTTGCACTGGTTCGATTCGGTTCGAAGGTGGGATTCGGTGTGTTCGTGAGATTGGCGATGCTCGACCCGTCTTCAATGTTGAAATCGAAATCAATGCCGATTCTCTCAAAGAAACTATCCTGCAAGCGAATGAAGCGGACTTCGATTGTGACCTGAAGATCTTGTAGTCTACGCAGCTGTTCGAGGAGATCGCGAATCTGGTCGTGCACCTTTTGCGTCTGGCTGATTACGAGGCTCAAGTTGGTTGGGAATGGTTGGATTTCTCCCTCTCCACTGCCGTTCTCCATCCAACTATCATATTCCACTGTCGTGACGATCAGATCGATCAATGAATCGAAGTCGGCATTTGCCGCACCACCTAGACCGCCAGGTCCGCCTCCTAAAGGCACCGACGAAGCACCCGGAGGACTGTTTCCACCGAACTGCTGCGCCATCGCCCCGCCAGGAATCATTCCATCCTGGGCAGGAGCGCCGGGGACCATTGCTACGGGTCCCGACTGACGTGCACCGTTGCTAAACGGCATCGCAGCATAAGCGTCGTTGATTAGCCCTTGCAAACCCATATTGTTGCTAGGCACAAAATTGGGGATCGGGATCACCAAGTCTGCCACGTTGTAGGTTTGGGTGATGAGATCCCCGTCACGGATCTGCTCACTGGTGATTTTGAGCACCTCGTCTTTGATCATGTATGTCAGATGCAAAGGTTCGAGGATTAGATTCAGGGCACTCTTGAGAGAAATCTCTCGACCGAGGCTGAGGGAGACGGTTGTATCGCTTTGCACACCCTCTTGGCTCAAACCGCGGGGATCAAGATGGATGTTGATGCCGGCAATTTTCGACAACCCATCGACAACTTCTGTCAGTGGCATATCGTTGTAGTTGGGTAGAATTGGCGTACGAAGTTTGCGTTCTATTTCTAGTTCACGCTCGGAGCGGTAGGAGTTGCGGTCACTGGAGCCTGCGCGTCCCTTAATGTCTGCCCAATTCTCACCATAAGTGATCGGATTTTCAGATTGTACAAGTCCTTCCGCAGCACTTCTCTTGATGCCTTCTTGAATCCTCATGAACCCTTCTTCAGACATATCGCTAAGCTCTCGGTTGAGCTTCTCTCGACGGATGAATTTCGAGCTTTGCCACACCTGCTGGGCAACGGGTTCTTCGGGAGCCATTTCATAGAGTCTTTGGGCGACCACCTCCGCTTCTGCATAGCGGTGTTCGTCTATCAGCCGATTGAATTGATCAACCATTTCCGCAATTTTTTCACGAACCTGAACTTTGACGGACCTTTGGCGATCCACCTCAGCCAAGACTTTATTATTGGCCTCGTCCAGCTCAATTTCTGATTGATGCTCTTTGATGTATCGTTCTGTTTCGGCGATGCTCAACGCAAGTCGCCGTTGCAATTGCGTCTTGGTATTCTCATCCAATTCAGACTTGCTGACCAATTGCCCTGCTTCTTCCAAAATGCTGAGCGACTGCCGCGGATCCGTTTCGCGTAGTTTGGAAGCTTCCGTCTGGCGCTTGCCAATTTCTGCTGCCAACTGACGCGCAACAACAATCTGTCCACTTGTGGTTGAGTCAAGCAGCGTCGTTCCGGGGGGGCTCGAAGGACTTTTCTCGGGGGCAGAGGACAACATTTGAAGATGGTCCTGCAACTGTTGCTGATTTGTGAGATCGAGCTGACCTCGCTTGGTGTAAGCCAAACGGAACAGTTTTAGTGCTTGGGCGCGATCGCCAGCTCGCAATGCGATTTCACCTTCCTGCAGAAGTGCAAAGGCATCCATCATTTCGGGGGCCAGGCTTTCAGTCACCGGCAGTGGCTCGGGGGTGTCTGTCGGCAATTGCGCCAGTTTCGGTACTGAGGAGTCTTGTTCAAAATTTGGAAGGGTTAAGTCAATGGGTACCGCAGCGCTGGCAGGTGCAACCGCCTGATCAAGTAGCATCCGATTGGCGTCTGAACCCTGCAGAGGAGAGGCATTGCCTGAATACTCTGTTTTTTGGGCATCCTGGGCGCGCGCAAGTTTGAGCTTCTCTTGCTGAGCTTCACGAACACGGCTCAACAGCTTTAAGGGAGAAGTATCTTCGATTCCCAACGAGGCATTCAGCCCTGCGGCTTCGGAGGCTGCTCGCTCAGAATTCTCCAGGTCGCCCCATTCGAATAGCGCATTGCCCTGGGAGACGAGGAACTTGGCGTAGCTGTGCTTCCAACTTGCTGAGTTATCTTTGCTAGCTTCTAATTGCTGGAGTTCGGCCAGGGATTGAGCTAACCGTGTAGGAGAGTCTTCCGATTCGGCATACTCCACATTGAAGGAGCGAGCCTTTTGCAAATGTTTCGTGGCTTGAACCGAATCGCCAACTACCAGTGCTTGGCGGGCTGCCAGAAGCAATCGACTGGATTGCTCACGATCTGTTCCCTGATTTGCTGTGTCGCTATCGGCTGCAGTAAAAGTACTGACTGAAACCTCATCATTGTACCTCGAGTTTGAGGCAGGCAATTCTTCAGCTTCAGTTTGTGCAGAATTCGCGAAGGGGTTGGCGACTTGATTTCCCTTGGGAGTAGCAGAGGCCGAATTCGTCGAATTAGAAGAAGCGTTGGGTCGTCCGCCCAAGAGTTTTTCCAGGTCCCGGCGGACACGCGCAGGAGTGTCGCCAAAGTGCAAAACGGGGTATTTCGGCTTGGCTGCTTCAGCGCGCTGCAGCAGGGAATCCGCCTGGGCATAGTCCCCTTGGGCCATCGCCTGACGGGATCTCGAAAGCAACGAGTCTATGTCAGTCAGTGAGAGCGCAGCGCTGCTTTGCGCAGCGTCCCCTGATTCTTTTCCCGTGGCTGGTAATGCCGGAATGAAAAGGGCAAGAACCCATACTGAATAGCAGCAACCAACTCTTTTGATGAACCGGTTCAACTCGATACTCCTTTCGAGATCTGAGGCCGTTCCGTGGCCGAGTCTCGCAACACCGCGTCAGCAGATAGAATCATGCTATGTGCTCGAATCACATCTACTGCCGAGGTGATACCACCCCAAATGATTAGGTTGAAATGTACAATTCCCCGTCTGATTCCGAGAATCCTCAGAGACGAGAGGCAGTTAAATACTTGGCAAGCAGAAGAGCGTCAAGTGCAGAAATGAAGTGGCCGGATATTTGTCAATTTTGTGACACATTGGCCGGGGGGACTTCAAGGTCGATTTATTGCTAGAGCTGAATAACCAATTTCCAAGGCCTCGTGACCAAAGGGTCCTGCACAGCAAACCAAGCTTGCAGTACTCACGACAAATTAGCGTAAGACACCGGTGCTAGCATCGCTAAGGCTTGCAATCTGGAGACCGCACTTTAGAGTGCTTTGGCAACTGTGGTAGGGAACTCCTTTCCTCTGAAGAATGGCTGACTGTCCAAAGGCTGAGATCATCGGCTTCGATAGGTGGTCAATAAGAATATCTCCAATAGTGAGGATTTATTCTTACTCAGAACTCGCCGCGACCTCCGCGACCGTATCCCCCGCCACCGGGGAAACCCCCTCTCGACTGTTCATTTCGACCTTGTTCGAGGATAAATTCGAACTCTTTAACGGCAGGTTCATCCTTCAACTCCTCTTGAACACTGAGTTTCCCAGCCGCATCCATGAGGACCACTCGAGAAGGTGCTACCAAGTCACGATTTCGGGAGCTGAGGTCTTCGCCGCCCCGCATATCAATAACCGTTGCACCTGTGCGGAAATGAAATTCAGGATGCTTGAAAGTAGGGTCCTGCTCCGCATTATAAAGATTGGACCAGATAACCAACGCCTTTTCGTAGAGATTCATCACACTCCCACGACCGAAGGTTTCCTGAATTGCAATTTCCGCTGCGTATTCACTGTTGAGGGCCTTTATCAGGATATCTGCCTCGGGCTGCGAGTTGAAAGTAGTATCCTTCGCTGGCTCGGAACTAACCAAATAGATTCGCGCTGGTAGTGGTACGCTTGCCACAGGACTCGGCTTGCTCCAGTCTGTCAATCGATAGGCTTTCTCTGATTTAGATAATGACTCCCGCCGCTGGTTCACCGAAGGGGCAAGATAAGAGAGAGAGACTCGATTGTTCACATCTGCCAACGCTAATTGCACACGATAGCGGTAGCGATGGCCTGGTTTGACGCTGTTGTCAAAAAAGCGGAATAACGCGTTTTCGGTTCTATGATCCCATACAAACTCGCCAATCTGTACACCACTACCGGCCCCGAGTCCGTAACCTCCCATTCCACCATAACCGCCACCATATCCTCCCTCGCCGCCCATCATGCCACCATATCCACCCTCGCCACCCCGCGTACTTCCATAACCCCCGCGTCCACCAAATTCTCCTCCCCCATAGCCGCCCTCCATGCCTCGCATTCCGCCAAATTCACCACCTCCGCGCAAATCCATCTGACTGCCGGGAAGCCGTGCGTTACCAAATCCAACTTCATCTTCTTCATCATCTTCCAAGGGCTCCTCGACAGATTTTTCCATCTCTTCAGCCTCGAGCAAGGCGGCCTCCACTGCCAACGGCATTGAAGAATGGCTCACACGATTGTCCCATTCCTTGAGAATCAATGGCGGCAAAGGATGGGTAAGCAAGGGATGCACGTAGCGGCTGTCTACCACTTCCGGAGGGTTCACTGGATAGGTCGAAAGCTCTTTTTGTAGTGTTTTTCGCACCACCTTGGCGATCTGCTTCCATTCCCCTTGGCCTTTGCTGGTAACTTCCGCACGTTCAATGACATAGCCAAGATAAATAGGGATATCACGCGTTGATTGAAAACCTCGAGCGTTCAGGAGGGAATCATCGTACATCTGGTGCTGGGCTTTAACAGGAATTTTGGCCAGTACAGTTACCCAAGATTGGGGCTCCACTTGTTCGAAGCCCTGGAGGGCAATACCTACCGAGGGGGGGACCACTAACGGGTCGTTGCGACTGCGGGTCGGCGCCTCTGCGGGTCCTCCCTCTCCGGGCCTATTTCCTCGACCTCGACGACGTCCTCTCCCTTCGTCACCACCCTCATTTTGCATTCGCTCTTGCTCGGCTGCGGCTTCCTGCTTTTCGCGTTGCTGCTTGGCCGCTGCTGCGAGTTGGCGTTGTTTGATCGTGTCGGGGTCGGCAGAGGCCCACAGCCCTGAATCGGGATTCACTTCCAAATCTTCTGGGGCAAGCAGAACCGGATCTGTGCGAGGCTCGACGGGAGGAATGACAGGGGGATTGATGACAGGGATATTGGGGAAATCCTGCTTCGTTGGAGCCTTCATCGCATCAAGATTTGGCGGAAAGGCTTTCAGGACTTCATCGGGTGCAATTTCTGCGATTTTCTGATAGGTAAAACTCTCAATATGCTGTTTCGCTTGTTGAGCATTGCTCGTGAGCGTTGCCGGGTCTTTGCCTGATTCGAGTCGGCTGACGTTCATGGCCGACCAGAGCAGCCACCCAGCAACCGCCACAATCGCAATCATTCCCAGCTTTTCGCCATGTGCCAGCAATAAGCGAACGATAGCGTTCCCGCCTTTGAGGTTTGCCTTCATGGTCATTGCTCCGTTACGGATGTATTCTGATACGAGACAACTGTATTCTTAATCACTGAAATTCAGCTTCTGCGATTTCCCCACTTGGCGAACCAAGTTGTTCTTCATTGGGCTGCATGTAGATATACACAACCCCTTTGATCTCTACCTGGGCGAGATACGGCGAGGCTGGGATATCAAGGTTCGTGGAGTAGCCCCCTCCCATCATGCCACCCTGCTGTCCGAATCCTTCTTCCGACTTGTCTGGATTGACTCGCACTTGATTCACTTCAATGGGAAGCGGAGAGTTGGCACACTCGACCAAGAGGCGGGGAAGCCATCTTTGATCCATCATGAGATTCATGCGAATGGGCAATTGCCGGTATTCAGTTCCAAACGATTCTGGATCCCCCGCTGGCAAAGGAGTGCCATCTTCTCCCAGATAACGCGAGCCCAGCAAGAGCTCGTCCCCTCCTCCTTCCATGCCTTCACCACCGTAGCCACCCATGCCACCGCCAAATTCACCGCCGTAGCCTCCTTCGCCCCCTCTACCACCGTATCCACCACCTTCGCCACCATAGCCACCCATCTCGCCACCATAGCCCCCTTCGCCCATGCCGCCGCTACTGGCTACAGGGATATAAACTCTTCCGGGCTGGCTTGAGGCCAAGGATGCAGCCTGCCCCACTTCCAGGGCCAAAATCGCTCGCACGGCAGTATTGTCTGGCCGTGTCGCCTTGCGGGCTTCGTTGGTCTTGGCAATCACATTCAGCAGTGTTTCGTAGACCCATAAATCTTCTTGAGTGACCCAGATTTCCATTGCAGAGGGTTTCTTGTCGAAGAAAAGCTTCGCACGTAAGTTGTCCTGATCAAGCCACTGGACAAGATAATCTTCGTCCTCAGCGGCTCCTGTAGCCCCAGCAGGTTGGTAGGCTGCACCGCCGCCATATTCCCCACCATATCCGCCGCCACGCCCACCTTCGCCGCCATATCCCCCCCGTCCACCGAATTCTCCTCCGCCGTAGCCTCCGGCTCCAGCTGTGCCCTCGATCTTTTGAGCTTTGACGATATCCAGGAGTCCATCGATGCGGTTTTCGATGTAGTTCTGATAGATAGTACGCATCTTGATGCTTATTGAATCACCAAACTTGCGTTTATCGATGTAGTCAGTGAATTCGTCTCCTAGCTCTTTAGGCCAAGAAAGCACCGCACTCCGCTGGCGTTCGTACAAATTCTTCCACAAGTCGAGAACGTGCACTTTTTGTATATCGACTTCTTTCTTGTCGGCGGCAATCACGTCATTGTTGTGATAAGTCTGCTGACCGCTGAGGCTCTGCATGTCGGAGAATGCCTTTTGAATTGCCGTCTTGCGCTGAGCAAACTTGGCATCCAGATCACTAGCTGCCATCGACCAGCAGACGAGCGCAATCACCACAGCCATGACGCTGAGAATCCAGAATCGCTGTTTCCACATCACTTTCAGGATGGCACGAATTTGATCCATAACAGACTCCAAGCACTAATAAAGCTTAATTCTCTGGTTCTTCTAAATCTGCACCACTCTCATCTCCTGCATTAGCTGCAGCAGCAGCGGCTGCTTCCTCTGCTGCCAATTTGCGTGCCGCATCCAACTCCTCGCGTTCTGCGCGAGTCTTGGGTTGCCAGACAAATTGCACGATGAAATCATAGCGACGCAGAGTGATTATTTTGGATTGTTCTCCGTCTACGCCTGGAGTCAATCCTGCTCCTTCGCCGCCACGACCATAGCCTCCGCCGTAGCCACCCTCTCCACCGTAGCCGCCCCCAGTTCCACCGGCGCTCGTATTGAGTGCGGCGTCGGGATTGATTGGCTCATCCCGCAGCTTCTGGTCTCTGACAAGCCAGACATGGCTGATTGCCAAGTCCTGCATAGGAACGTCGATCATTTCGCCATCTTCCCCATCAGGGAGTTGGACGGTGCCCTCTTCCAGATTCTTGATCAGCGTATTCTTGACGAATTCACCCGTCTGGTTGGTGCGGTCCGATTTGCTATTGTGGTAGTGGTAGCCAGTTAATTGAATAACCCAGCCTGCTCCTGAGAGATCGCCACCCCCGCCTTCGGCAGTCGCTTCCTCTCCCATGCCTTCCATCCCCATCGCTGGGTCCATCGGTTCAACATCTGCTCCTTCAGCGGCTTGCTTTCCCTTCGAATCGTTGTAAGCGGCCTCTACCAGGGAGAACCACTCCGTTGCCAAGTCTGTGAATTTTTGCGATTCCATCGAAACAATATGCAACTCTTCTCGGCTGCTGATGTCCTCTGCCGTCTGTTTGCGCTCTTCGGCAGGACGAGGATCTTTGGGAAGAGCTGAGTCTACTGCTTTGAGTAGTTCCAACCAGCGCAGGCGTCCCTCGACATTGCTAATCAGCTTCTCCCCGGTCTGAGAAACGGACTCAAAATCGCCATGGATAGTGGTTTTCTCACTCTGATAGCCCGCAGCGGTTGTTTGGACTGATTGAGCCTGTTGCTCAGCTTGTTTCATCGCTTCGTTGTCAGTTTCTCGCCAGGCAGAAACGTGGGAGAAATAGTTGAATGTAAGCCCGGCCAGAATGGCTGCCGCACCAGCTACGGCCCACGGCTTCTTGCTCAAAACGAGTCGTGTCCGAACGATCTCCTCGGGCAAGAGATTCGTCCTGAGTTCGGCCTTCCCTAGGCCTTGCAGGCATAACCCATAAGCCACCGCAAAACTCAAGGTGTTATCCTTGAATTGGGGCTTCCCTGCAGCGCTTCCAGCACTGAGTTGCATGAACTCGGTAACCGGTTTGACATCGTACTCCAGATTTTGGGAGAGATATCGCTGTAAACCAGGCAGCTTCATCGCGTTGCCTAAAGCCAGCACATTGCCGATCTTGGCCGACTTGTCGATACTGGTGAAATAACCCAGCGATCTTTGAATCTCCGAAAGTAAGTCACTAAAGACAGGGCGCATGGCCTGAAAAACTGCTTTTGGATCGTCCGCTTCCGTCGCATTCCGTTTGAGATGCTCGGCCTTCACAAAAGTGAGCTTTAATTCTTTGCTCAAGGCACGCGTGAAGTGGCTGCCGCCGATAGGAATATTTCGCTGCCAGACCCTGAAACCGTTGGTCACCACCAGATCGGTGGTGTCGGTGCCGAGCGAAATTACCACCGTTGAATTGGGCGGCTTCTGGGGATTATAGGTTTCTGCTTTGAAGTCACCTAACCGATCGAAACAAATAAAGTTGTAAACTGCCAGGGGCATAAGCTGAATGAAGTCAACTTCAATCCCTGCGTCCTCGAGTGGCTTCAGGGCTCGGGCCACTTGGTCTCGTTTCATAGCAAAGATGCCGACTTCCGGCTCCAGGGCAAACCCGTCTTCTTCACTCCCACCTGTAAGCTGTTGATAATCCCATACCACGTCGTCAAGCGAGAACGGGATTTGCTGGCGGGCTTCGTATTTAACGATGTCGGGAATCTTTTTGGACTCGACCGGTGGCAATTTGATAAATCGTGCTAGACCGTTCTGGCCAGCAACCGAGATGGCGACCCGATCCCCTGCCACCTCGTTGCGAGAGAGGAACTGAGTGAGTGCCTCACGGACCAATTCTTCGGGCTCGGATTCCGGCTGAGAGAGTATCTTGGGATATTCGATGTAGTCGAAAGATTCGACGACGATGCGATCAGCTTCTTTTTCGTGAGGCCGACACAGCAGCGCTTTCAGCGCGCACTGGCCAATGTCAATTCCCCATACGGCAATGCTATTCGCCATACCTCAGACCCCTGTTCCCTATTATTTCTCGTGAGTACGCCACTCTGGCAAATCACGATCCTTACGCAGCAGAAGGATTAGTCCGCGCCTATTTAAGAGGGACAAAACGATCGCTGCTGCCCCAAAATGCCTCTCTGATAAGTCTATCGCCTACCCCCAAGCGTCGTCAATTTTCTGCACCAGCGCAGAATCTGAAACGTCGCTTCAAGTAGCGAACTTCCCTCTCCCCAGTTTATTTTAGTCAGTAAATAGGATTTGTATAGAATTGGCGTGAAACCCTTTCAGTTGAAGGAATTGACCTCAGAACAGGGAATTTCGGGAAAAAGTACGAGAAAATCGACTGTCAGACGAATTATTGCCAAGTTTTGGTCACTCTAGGTGAGAGACTAAGTCAATCAATTCAGGCGAAAGAAAGTTGGAAGTACAAGCTCAATTCGCTATAAGTCGGCAGTCTAGAATTGGACATTGGGGATTGTTGGCACGGCAACTATTCTGTGAGCTACCAAGGCTTCTTGATTCCAACACCACTGTGCATTGACCACTTCCAACCCCCTCGGCTCTATTGGACACATGATTGTAACTATTGACGGGCCCGCCGGGTCGGGTAAGAGCAGTGCGGCTCGCCAACTAGCCAAGCGACTAGGGTTTCTGTTCCTGGACACTGGCTCGATGTATCGCGCCGTTGCCCTGGCGGGACACCAGCAGCAAGTCGACTGGCAAACTCCTGGCGAGTTGGCCCGAATCGCTGCCAACTGCCGCATCGAATTGACCGATGATCGGGTACTCCTCAACGACCAGGATGTAACCGAGCAGATTCGCACGGTTGAAATTACCCGATTAACCAAGTATGCAGCCGACAATCCAGAAGTTCGCAAGACACTTGTCGAGACCCAGCGGAGATTTGCCGACGGGCAAAATGTCGTTGCAGAAGGACGTGATCAGGCGACGGTCGTCTTCCCTCAGGCCGAGTGCAAGATCTTCCTTACGGCCGACGAAACGGTCCGTGCCCAGCGCCGCTATTTGGACCTGGTCTCGCGTGGCGAGCGGGTTTCACTGGATTCGGTACTCAAACATCAGCGTCAAAGAGACCAGCAAGACGAAGAGCGGCCCATCGGAGGGTTGCGCAAGGCGACCGATTCCATAGAAATCAAGACCTGCGGGATGTCGCCAGCTGAAGTCGTTGAACGACTTGAAGCCCTTGTCCGTGAGCGAATGACCACTGACCACTGACTACTATCTACTTGCAGTGGCTCTTCATGATTTGCTATTCTCTAGCTATGAAGCCTGTTCAGGGTTTCTCTATTCCAATTGAGGAGACCCAACCATGGGCGATCGCGGTAGCAAAGACAAAGGCAAGAAGGAAGATCAGAAAAAGGCCCAACACACCGCCAAGGAAAAGCGGCAACTCAAGCGGGAGAAGAAAAGCAAATCGTAGGGATTGCGAGCTGGTGCCGATTGGCCGCAACGTGCCCTCCTAGCTTGAATATCATGGGTGCTCTGAAGGCCTGGCTGCGTTCTCAGACTAGGCACGCCTTAGAGCTCGCACAGGCTTAGTTTCCATTTCTCAAGTAGCCTAGCCGAGTCTCAGTGAGAATGGCCGAACGGCACAACCTTACCCCTCGGGAAATATCCCTGAGCCAAAAGAGTCTTCCATTTTTTGAGGAGGCTTGCTGGTGGGAACTCGTTTGCCAAGTTCTTCCTCGGCTCGGCCTCCGTGGCTGATGCCCTGGGGCGATTCATGCGGTGCGGATTGATTGTGGGCTCGGTCGAAACGAGTGTCCCGTTTCTGCGGTAGCTGGGGCGCATCGCTTTCAAAACCAAGATCTACGTCGACGTCGTCATATCTCGAAACATAGCCGGGGAGTTTCGAGCGGTCGATTTCATCATAGAATTCGTTAATCACGTGCTCCTGAATCATTTCTCGACAGGAGGAATTGATCGGGTGAGCGATGTCGGCATAGAGCTTGGCCCGGCCGTCTGCATCTAACGGCATGTGATCGTGACTCAGCCCCGAGCCGCATTGATTGCAGTACTGTGCCCGCAAGTGATTTTTCATCCCACACCGCGCACAGTGAGAGGTCAGCTTTCGGCTGGGCATGGCTACGAACGGGCCGTTCGAACCGTCGATGATTTTCAGATCGCGTACGACAAAACAATTGTCGAAGGTGATCGAGCAAAAGGCCTTGAGTCTTTCGCCTGGATCTTCCATTAATTTGATCCGCACCTCGGAAATATACACGGTAAGTCTCCTTGCGAACTTAAACGCCTTACCAACCACTTGATGTAACGAACACAGTACCAATTCTCTGAGCCGTGAGCCGCCGGGCAATCCATCTCGCATGAGTTGCGGACCGGGCAATTCCAAAGACCGTCGAGCCGCTGCCGGTCATCATTTGACCCCAGCAGCCCGCAGCTCTCAACGACGCCTTGATTCTCAGAACCTCTGGAGCCATTTGCGCAGCAATTGCTTCCAGGCGATTTGTCATCCATTGGCAGGCAGCACCCACTGCCCCAATTTGTAATGTCTCTAAAAGCTTGCTCAGTCTGTCAACTTCCAATGATTCTCGTTCCGGCAAAGCTGCCACTTCCTGAAAGACTGCCGCCGTCGAGAGGCCAAGGGGTGGTTTCACCAGCACAAAGTGCATCTTTGGCAAGCCAGAGGTAGTTGATACCAATTCGCCCCTCCCCCGGCAGACCGCGGGGCCGTCTTGCAAGAAGAATGGAACATCGCTTCCCAATTGGGCAGCAATATCTGTAAGTTCGACTTCAGACAGCCCTCCGTTCCAACAGGCGTTGGCTAGTCGCAATGTGGCTGCAGCATCGCTACTGCCGCCACCGAGCCCAGCCTGCAAAGGAATTCGCTTCGTCAATTGGAAGTGACCGCGCGGTGGGCAACCAATCCGTGTGGCGAGCAAACGGGCCGCTCGTGGCACCAGATTTTCCGAGGATTCGAGCGAAGTCACTTGCTCTGGATGCAAGTTAAGAGCCCGAGCATCGACGGAGAAAGACAGTCCTTCGGAACCGATCTCTGCTGCAGGAGCCGTATTTCCCGAATTCGAGGGACTCCAACGCAAGTGATCGAATAATCGCACCGGCACCATGAGCGTTTCCAGGTCGTGAAAACCATCGGAACGCTTTGATTGTACTTGCAAGTACAGATTCAGTTTCGCCGGAGCGAGGACCTCCCAGTCGGTGCCAACCTTACGGGGAACCATGGTGTACGTCCAGAGTCGATATCACGTAAAGCTGCTTGTCCAACCCATCGTCGGACGAAAAAACAGCATTTTCCTTGTGTTCTCTTCCCTTGCGACTTTAGCTTGTCGCGCCTTCAACTCTCCGCATGTAGTAAACGAATTATGAACAGGCTATGAAAACAAAAATGAACAGCAACCAAAACAATGCCGGGTCAGGGCTTCATTGGAGCATTGCTTGCGGGCTGCCTTGCCTGCAGTGCATAACTCCAATTGATAGCACATTTTAGAAAAATTTCCGATCACGGTCAACGTAAGTCTGCACGAGTCTAATGAAGTGCAAACTAGGGTATTTGAGTAGAAGAATCGGGAAGTCCAAGCAAGTTACCCAGGGAATACACCTATTTCCCACGGATAATCTCAATCATACGCTTTCCCACGTCCGTAGCATGGAGAATCCCAGTGAATCGCTCAGACTCTGGACCGAAACCGGCGATCATCACAGGAGTGCTGGTGTGTGTGCCAGTTCCCCAGACGACGGCTTGTTGTTTCCCCAAGATGTGGCCTAGACGGTTCATACGGAGATTTTCGCCATAGACAAAGAATGCCTCTTGATCCGGGATCTGGGGTAAGGTCGGTGTGCCGAGGTACGGATGTCCCTTCTGGTAATACTGATTTGCCATGCGATTAAGCAATTCTGTGGCATCGGCGAGCGTAATCGAGAGTGGCTGTACAGCCTCGTTCACAATCGCCAATAGCTTCTCGGCGGTTCGCTCTTCGGTGGGCAGGGAGTCAAATTCAGTAAATATCTCAAAATAACTTTTTTGTTGGGCTGCCAATGCATTGAGAACGTGAGGGGGGCCGTAACTGAAATTCGGAGCGAACAGTTCCTCGCCAAAGACATTCCCTCCAAGGGTTTGGGGTTCAGGAATCTCGTAGCCCGAGTAGCTGAAACCAAATGAGCCAGTTTCGTGGTCGGCGGTGACCAACACGAGGGTATCGTCTCGCTTGCTGGCCCATTCGAACACGTTTCGCACCGCGTCGTCGAATTGAAGGAGCTCCCACAACATATCGCCGGCGTCGTTATTGTGTCCCGCCCAATCTATCTGGCCACCTTCGACCATCAAAAAGAACCCTTGAGGGTTCTTATTCAAGATTTCCAGCGATTTCTTGGTCATTTCCACCAATGTCGGCTCAGTGCGAACTCCGGTCGCAAGGGTTTTGCGTTCCCCGATCGCGTCGAGCATTTCCGAATTGGCGAACAGGCCTAGCACCCTGGCTTCGGTCACCTTTTCAAGCGCCGAACGATCAAAGACTAATTGGTAGTCACCTCGGGCTTCAAGCAGCAGGTTGCGGTTGTCTTCTCGCTTGGAGTAAGGATCGAATGCACCGCCAATCATTTGAACCAGCGCCATATAAGCGGCCGAGTCTTTTTTATTGACGGCTTGCGGCACCCAATGGCGCAGACCCCCGCTCATGAGAACGTCCACTTTGTTCTCAAGCATGTCGACAGCGATTTCGTTTTCCATGGATCGATGTCGCTGGTGGGCCGCGAATGCGGCGGGTGTCGCGTGGGTCATCCGTGTATCGGAGACGAGTCCCGTCGATTTGCCAGAGTCGCGAGCGACTTCTAGCACCGTCTCCGCTCGATTCCCTTTGTAATCGACGCCGATCATTTCTGAACCAGCCGAGGCACCTGTTGCCAGCTGAGTGGCGGCCGCTGCCGAATCGACAACTAGCGCTCCGTGGGGATTAGTCCGTACGATGCCGACATTGCCTTGAGTTGCCAGTTGTTCAATCGCAGAGACTTTCTCTGCCGTTTCCTTCTCAGGCACTTGTGACGACCCGGCATGACGTGCGTAGGCGAACAACAGCCCCAACTGCTGGGGCCCCATCCCATCGCCGATCATAAGAATCACATTGCGAATCTTTGGCTGTGGAATACTCTCCGCTTGGGTCAGTGAAGAGTCGAGAATGGCCTGTTGGGGTGATTCCAGTTCTGTGGCAATTTCCTCGCCACGAAGATTTTCCGCGTAGCCCGACCAGCAAACGGCCAGCAGGCACATCAGAGAGTAGAATTTGGCAAGACGCATTGCGAGGTGGGCCTGGCTAAGAAGGGGATTATGAGCAGACAAGCTTGTATTATAGCTTGACTCGCATGAATTCGGGCCAGGCCCCCAGCCAATTTCTGCAAAAATTCCTGTTCCGTGGCCTGGGAACGTTCTTTTTGCTCTGAACTCGCTGAACTCTACTCTGATATTGGGCCTGTGCATTTCAGCAACTTTCACAGGGTCATTGATTGTGGATTGCATCTAATCGTGGCAAAATGAGCGAACGTAATTACCTCCGCCCCCCTCTCAAGGTGAATCATAATGCTCCGCAAAGCTGCCTGCTTTCTACTCATCGCATCCCTCGCACAAGCCCTCCTCTTTGCTCGCCCTCCCATTGATCCCGATGAAGGTCTCAAGCACATCAGTTGGAAGGACGCAGGTCAAGCGATTGGGCAGACTGTCTTTGTGAGCGGCAAGATCGTCAACGTGGGAAGCGCTGGGCGGATCAATTTTCTCAACTTTGATCACGAACGTCCGCCAGGGTTTGTGGGAATCGTGTTCCGAGAAAACCTCGATAGATTTCCCGGCGAACTCAAACAGCTCTACGAGAACAAGTATGTCGAAATGCGAGGACTAGTTACCACCTACAATGATAACCCTCAAATGGTGATCGCGAGGTCGGATCAAATTCGCATTCTCGATGCTCTGCCAAAAACAGAAATTCTAGATAAGCAGCCCGTCACTACCTGGTCTGCGGATCCCAATGAAATCGTCGTGGCCACTTTCAATGTACTCAACTTGTTCGATGAAGTGGATGATCCTTACCATGCCGACGAAGGAACTCGAACCAAACCACGAGATGAGTTGGACCATCTGGCTGCCACGATTCGCAAGGTGAACGCCGATGTGATTGCGCTCCAGGAAGTCGAGAATCGCGGTTATCTCGAACGATTCGTCAAGGTGTTTCTCCCCGACATGGGTTACGAGCATGTCGTGCATTTTGAAGGAAATGACGGTCGCGGAATCGACGTATGTCTTTTGTCTAGAGCTCCCATTGGTGAGGTTGCCTCCCGCAGGCATCTGACGTTTACAGAGCCGGATGGAGTGAAACGGCGATTCAATCGCGATGTCCCTGCAATCACCGTGCTTCCGCCGGTTGGCGATCCCCTGGAGATATGGGTCGTACATCTCAAGAGCAAAGCCAGCGGGGCCGATTCTTCTGAGCCGATTCGCTTGGCTGAAGCCACGATGGTGAGAAAACTACTCGATCAAGAACTGGAGAAGAATCCCTCGGCGCGGATTATCGTTACGGGTGACTTTAACGACACGATCGAAAGTGCGTCGATGAAAAAGATCCTGGGCAGCGGTCCAATGGCAATGTGGTCCCTTCCAACAGAGGACACCCCGGATTCGATTCTCGACCCAGAGCAAGCTGGCTGGGATCCTATCGACTTCATCACCTGCTCACCGGCGTTGGCAAAGCTTTACGTAGAGGGTTCCTGCCAGAAAATGCGGGCTCCCGCTGAAATCGACGGTTCGGATCACGATCCCGTTTCTGCGCGGTTTCGCTTGAAGTGAACATAGGACTGCAATGGTGCAATGCGATGTTACTTCATTGCCAAGTCAGCGTGGGCCTTGCTGGCGGCAAGATCGACGTGGCGGACCAGTGCCCAGTCGTCCTTGAAGACGATTGGCACAAACTTTGTTGTTCCTTCTGCGCCAAACTCAGCTGCGATCTTCGTCCCTTCCCAGTTGAATTCCAGCAAGGACTGGCGGATCGCTTCCTGAGTTTCCGGCGTCAGATTGTAGGCGATTCCAAACGCCGCAGGGGGGAATTTCTCTGACTGGTAGATACTGCGTACGGCATTTTCCGGAATTTCACCTTTAGCAATCATGCGAGCCAACACGTCACTGGCGATTGGAGCAGCATCCACCTCTCCCGACAAAACAGCGTCAATTGAACCCTGATGGCCGTAGGTATAGCTCCATTGGTAGTCGAGTTCGGGTTGCAGGTTTTTTTCTTCCATCAGAAACATTGCCGCGGCCTTACAGCCAGAATTTGAACGTGGCCTGGTGAAGGCAATTGTTTTTTCCCTCAGGTCATCAAGGGATTTGATGGGGCTGTCTTCCTTGACGATGAACTCCATCGTGTAGCCGCTCGTCCCATCTTCGCGACCAAATGTGCAGACGGGGATGAAGCCAGCGGTGTTCACTGCGGCGGGGACTTCACCCGTGCCGAGTGCCGTGATGTGCAGCCGCCCGTTGCGCAAGGCCTCATACTGCTCTCGTGAATCAGTCAGCCGCAGATAGGTCACCGGGATGCCCGTCTTCGCGGCAATCGCATCCATCAATTCCTGCCATTGGTCGGGCTCGTTGGTGGAATCTTCCGAAGTGATGAAGGAAAACACCAGTTCCGTGGGCTTCACCTGCAAGGCAGCATTCTCGGGCGTATCAGCCAGGAGGTCACCATCGGCGTCAGTGTACACCGAGTCGAGTCGCGTGATCGGATTGAGGCTCATAAAGAAATTACTCATCGTCCGATTGACGTATTGCTCCTGGGCGGTTTTCTCCCAGCTCGAAGCAACATATGAGGCATAGCCAGCGGCCAGCGCGGCCACAGCAATCGCCAGGAGCACCCTGGGACGCACAAATGCAGAATTGGTGTTCAAGAAAAAAATCTCCCCAGAAAAGGCTTAATCAAAAATCAGTATCCATTGGCTCTGGACCCTTTGTCGCATCAAAACGCCCATCGCGTGTTCCCAAGGCCCGCCAAATGTCTAAGTTGATGCTATCACTTACTACTGCAGTATGTCCATCACCGAAGGCTACAACCACTGACCCAGGATGATCGCTTCGTGCAGCAATAATCGCATGTTCTGCCGGGGTATCAGGGATTCCGTTCTGCAGTGTGCAGTCTATTCCTGTCCAATTTGGCGGCGCAACATGGTTGTATTGAGTGGCATCATAGCCTGCAAAAGGCCAACCATTAGACCAGTCGTCCCCGGGTATCCAGCTACCAGCACCGGTGAACACGTAGCCCTGCTCTGTTGGAACATAGTTATTGGCTGCTGCTAAAGTCACATCAATATCGACGTTGGGCGCCCCTTGAGAAGGACAGTTAATAATATCTGCCCTCGTCGGAAGCGTCGAGGCAGGGTAGATCACACTGGCACTCCCCTTGATTCGTTCGGAAAAAAAAGCTGTCTTAGAAAGTCCATCTGTAAAAGCGCTAGTCTTTAGTCCCTTCTCTCCTATTGTGAAAGCGCCGCTGCCACCAATATGCCAACGATCTCCAGTGGGGCGTGGTTCTGTAATTGTCATTGAACTAGTACGTACACCTGCCCCCGGACCATCGCCCCCGAAGTTAGTCCGATAATTGTTTTCCGAAATCGTAAGACCAGTGTTCCCGTCGCTCGGGCAAAGAAAGAGCCCAGCTGCCGTAGCAAATGCATTATAATTTACATTGGCCGGTGTTCCATTGTTAGCCATGCGTTTGGTGAGACCGATATCGAAATTAATTTGTTGGTAGACGTTGTTGGCCTCCATGTAGGGCAAGAGCCAAGTGTGGACGGAATAAAATCCTGCTTTGTCAGCAGGATCGGGTCCGGGTTGGTAGCTTGTATAGCCCCCTTTGATATTCCCCCCACTGACCCAGTCAGGAAAAAGTCGACCAGGGGGAAATGTACCGCGCGCACTCTCGTAGTTGGCAGCGGCCAATCCCATCTGCTTGACGTTGTTAACGCAAGAAGTGCGCCGAGCTGCCTCACGGGCCGCTTGGATCGCAGGCAATAGGAGGGCAACGAGTACGCCGATGATTGCGATCACCACCAAGAGCTCTACCAAGGTGAACCCTTCTGATTTGCGATGCGTCATGTAATAAATCTCCATCAAGGAAGAAAGTAGATCACAGTAATAAATAATCCAAGAAATTGCTTTGAATCATAATGGTTTTGCTTACAAGTAGGCACTTCGTAAACAGAGTGGTACGACAGTAGCCACAGGAAGTTACTAATTTAATAGTCGCTAATGCCAACTCACGCTCATAACTCTATACAGTCGCCTATTTCAAATCCACATCCACCCACACCAGCCGATGGTCGGAACTGGGAAAAGGGTAGACGCCAACTAACGAAAACAACTTATCTGTATTGTCGGGCCAAAATACGCCGCTGGCAACTACTTTTAAGTCTTTTGATGGTAAAACGTAGTCCAAGCGTAAGTTTCCCGGACCATTCTCATCAGCGGCATCGAGCGTATCATTGCGGGAATTACCCCGGTGTTTCGCGTTAACACCTCCCTGGAGGCTTGCCTGTTGGGCTCCACCATCACTTTCAGGTGGCGTGTACTCGGCAAGTGCCGGCGATCCCAAGAGTTCGGATATCCCAGCGGATCCCTCTCCATCAAGCGGGTCACCATTGAGGTCCCCCATGATGACAAAGCTCTCACCTGACGTAAGACCGCCTCGAATTCCAGCATCGTCGTAAATGTATGCCCCCTCCTCCCCAGAGACGTAATCAGCCCACAAACGAATCTCGTCGTGATTCCGCCGACCGTTGCGATCCTCGGCACCATCGAAGATTGGTGGAGTTGGATGACTAACTAGCGCATGAATCGTGTGACCATTGATCTGAATCGGTACATCCCAGTGACTTTTAGACGAAAGCCGAAATTGATTTAAGGCTTCCTCCGAGTACCAGTCACCAGGTACGTCGGTTTCCGGGTCGTCAGGGACCTGCGCATCTGGCATGTCTTTCCACAGGAACTTTTGAAATGTGCGGACATGCTCAGTATCAATCGGATACTTGGAGAGTAGCACCATGCCGTATTGCCCTGGATACTGACCAAAGCCCCAACAATCGCCTCCGTACTCCCTACTTCCGGGCTGGTCGACAGTCTTGCCATTCCGATCCAAGTCGAGTCCAGAGGGCATGCCGGTGTTCACCGGAGAAAGATATCGATAAGGGAATTCTATCGGCTTAGCAGGCCCTGCTTCCGATTCGGAGACATTCTGTGGAACGGACAAATACTTTTCTTGGAATATCTGCACAAGCTGGCCATCGGGATCGAAATCTACTTCATTCAGGAGCAACAGATCCGGACGAATTCGCTGGATGATCTCCGCTTCGCAGCGAGCTTGTAGATCGTCTCCTGAAGTGAGACGCTCAGCCACTTCTACCTCTGAACGGGCAAAGAGCGAGACATTAAATGTTGCAAATCGGACTTGTGTATCGGCCGAGGCTTGTTGAGCTCTGCACGACGCAAAGAATAAGCACAGAAAGAGGCTAGGAATTGCCAAGCTCAAAAAGTGACTAGAGGTAGTAGTGCCAGAAAAATGATTTCTGCGTTGTTTTTTCCAGGTTTTCACTGAGATCTCTGCTCCTCATCTTATCAATATTTCTGAATCCATTAGGGAATTAACCTATCGACCAACACATTGCTTTGAGAATTCTGCATATTTCCCTTTTTCTATTTCCCTTTTTCCCATTTCCCTTTGGATTCAGCACAATCGTGCTAAGTAGCCTGATGACTGAGGTTTATGACAAATCGGGTTGAAAAACTTAGGGAACGGTTTCCAGCGGGATCGCTAAAAATGTTCGATTTCCTTGTTTAACAGAAAATTCATTTTGATTTATTTGCAAAATAAGCATAATCATCATAAAGTAGATAGATTGAAACAACATTTAATAAAATGCGACGCGCTTCGTAGGCGTGTTCTCAGATGTAGTTAGAAGCCAAGTTCGGTGGACTGCTTATGTTGTTTGTTTCTTTCTCACACTTAGACGGGGAGAAGTTCTAATGAAGAAACTGAGTTTAGTTCTGTTCGCAATAGCGATTACTGCCATGTTGGGCAGTAATGTAAGTGCGGGAACGTTTATGTCGGACACGTTTAGTTACGCCGATGGGGACCTGACTGTTTTCGACGGTACCGGAGCTAATGTTTCCGGCGGAGCGTGGGTACCTCACAGTGGTACGAATTTTCCAATTCCAATCGCCGTTTCTGGCGGTCAGGCTGTCTTGGCTCAGGGTAATCCCGCCAGTGAAGATGCGAACCGCAAGGCTACGGCCGGTGGGTCGCGAGCAATCGCTCTAGGCGAGACTTGGTACTACGCTGCTTTAGTAACTGTGAATGACACGCGAACTGATCCTAATCTCTCCCTTGATCAGGATTCTTATTTCATGCACTTCAAAGACGCTGGTAGTGGATTCAGAGGTCGTGCTTACCTTGATGACCCTAGCACGGGAGTCGGCGGAGCAGGATTTTCTTTTGGTCTATCTGCCACTTCGGGTGGAATTGTGAGCAACACTGGCGATCTCAACTTTGGACAGCAGTACAAGATTGTCGTTTCGTATGCGGTTGATACTGGTACCTCGGATCTTTGGGTTGATCCGGTTGATAGTAGCAGTCCAAAAATTACCGATACGAACTCCGCAGGTGCTTTCACTTTAATCGATTCGCTCGCTATGAGGCAGGATTTCGTCTCAGCCGGCAACACTGCTACAGTGTTGGTAGACTCCGTGGCCTTAGGCAATGACTTTGATAGTGTGCTGCTCAATGCCATGAATGGGTCGAACATCCCCGAACCTGGTAGCTTGGCCTTGGCTTTGTTGGCTTTTGTCGGTTTCGCCGGTTCGCGCCGGTCGCTGTAGCTGCCTGGCAGTGCAGAACGCTATGGTACTTAGCTGTCTATATCCTGCTTTTCAGGAATTTAGAGCTATGGTGATGGAGTAATTTGCACAGAAATCGGGCTGTCGTCGGCTGCTTTTACCGTCGGCAGCTCGTTTTGTTTTTCGTATTGAGTCCAGGTTATTTACATTCGTTGCTTTGAAGGACACAAGGATAGATCGTCATGGAAATCAACCGCCGCTTGTTTTGTACCCTCTCGATGTGCATATTCGTTACTGGCCATTGCCTCGGATTTGCTCAAGCGGCAGCGCCCGCGCCGCAGAAGATTTTTGCTGTCTCCCAAACTCAGCCCGGTGGGGTAGCCGAGGTCCCAGGTGCTCCCTCCGATTCCCTCATTTTTTATGATGTGACCAGCGTTGGTAATGGGGCTGCCTCGGGGGTATTTAACAACGATCCCCTGTTTTCTGTTTGGATGGGATTCGAAATTTTCCAGGGAGAACGCAATGGACTTCCTGAAGGACTGCCATTTGGTAACCGCGAGGAGTTCTCTGCATTTACAGTTAATCCAGCCAATGGCACGATCTACGCCATTGCTTTTGATAGTGGAGCACCTCCGGCGGTTGATCCGGTCGGTGATTCTCAAGGCGATTTCGATCTTTATCGTATTGACTATCAAGCCATGCTTAAAGACTTCACCGATAACGCCCGTCCCAAGGGCACTATTTATGCCCCGAAGACTCTGAACATTGAAGTCTCGGAAGAGCAATTCCTTTCTAATATCAGCAGCCCTCTTTTTGACGGCGTGGTTGATGGATTGGCTAACGACATTCCCCATCCGTCTCTAGTGAACACAGTTCACTTGCCTGGCGCTTTCCAGAAGATTGGAGAGGTGGGCCGTTCGCAATCTCCAGCTTCCTTTTTCGACTACCAGATAGATTTCGTAAACCCGGAGCAGCTGGTAATGATGGATGCAAATTTTGGCACAGCAACTCCGGCGACTCAAGATTTTAACGTTCGTGTTCTGAGCCGCGTGAGCACAAGTCCTGGTGCCGCAACACCACCAACGCCACCGTTCCCTGCCCCCGCCGATCAACAGGGGGGATACAACAGTGTGAGCAACACCGAGTCGTGGAACTCCAAGATTGCTGGATTCTTAAATCTCGATGCCGCTGGTATCACCACTCCCCGTGGTTGGACACTCGTAAAGAATAACGGAACACTTGGCATCTGGGCTGCAGATAGTGATGGCGGTGGGGACGACTTCGCTTTCTACGAGCTTGACCTGTCCGGGCCAAATCCTACGGCAACGAAGAAGGAGTTATTTACTTCGCCAACCGGAGGACCCTATGCAAATCAAATAAGCTTGGCTGAGGATCCCACTTCGGACACCACAACCAATGATGGCGAAATAGACCATCTTTTTGTGGACAAGAATGGAAATCTGGTGATTGTCGAAAGCGGATACTTCGACACGACGATGGGCAGCACGACTCCCCAGACTGGCAACGGAGGCGAAACAGCCCAGGAGCCTCGAGTATTTACCGTCGGAATTGCTGACTACAACAGCCCCGATTCAGACGCCAGTGGTTTCAATGAAGTGATTCCCACGGGACCTGCCGGGACGGGATTCAATGACACGTCGCCCTGGACAGTCACTGCCAGTATTCCTGTTACAGGCGCAATTGACAACGACACTGAAGTAACTAACAGCACTCGCGTTGCCTATGACAAGAGCACGGGTTATCTCTACATCGTTGACCAAGACACGGGATTCACCGAAGACATTTATGTTTTCGACCCTGCCACCGGCACGATTGTTTATTCCGAATTGAATCCATTTGATATCGGAATTTTCAACCGGGGAACTCTCAAAGTGTTTACTCGTGGTGACATCGATGGAAGCGGCGAAGTCACCTATGCCGACATCCAGGCTTTGGCCGATGGAATTGCTGACCCTACTTTGGGTGGGACGGTTTCTGCCTCCGTAGGTGCTGAGTGGTACGACTTAACTAGTGATGGCGCCTTGACTGCTGCCGATCTTTCCGAATTGGTCACGAATATCCTCGGGACTGCTCTGGGTGATTTTGATCTCGATGGCGACGTCGATGGACATGATTTCTTGGTCTACCAGCGAGGCGCAGGCTCACTCTTTGACTCCGGCGACTTGTCGGATTGGCAGTTAAACTACGGGTTCACTAACATGCCTTTGGCAAGTGGCACGGCAGTTCCCGAGCCGGCCACGCTAACGATGATCCTCTTGGGATTCGTGGGCCTGGGATTTCGTGGACGTGGCTGTTTAATAGGAGGTAAGAGAGCCTGATTTGCACAAATGCCCCGGCATTGGCGAGCATGGCGTGAAGCATGCCTTGGATTTCTTTACCGAATGGCGACAGCGGTATAATAAGCATACTTGTCGCACGGAACACATAATGTGGATTTTCAAGTCTCACGGGGGGATAAACTCCCTGCGGAACACAATTCTTCAGAAGAGGACAAATATGAAAAGCAGCTTAGCAAAACAAGAGCCGTTCATCCGAACTTGGCTCACCCGCGTTAGCATTTTTTTCCTAGGCTTGGCATCAAGCAACGCCGCCTTTGCTCAATTGCAAGTTACCGAGGTGATGTACAACCCACTTGACGAAAACGTTTGGGAATGGATTGAAGTTCGCAACACGGGGGGCGCTTCAGTTGATTTGAACAATTACTTGGGATTCAATTTAGGTGACACTGAGATAGTCTCTCCCAATCCCACCATCCTTACTGGACAATCTCAAAACACCATTATTGGTCCTGGCCAAGTTGCTGTCATTTATGATGCGAATTACGGAAGTAGCTTTGCACCCGCAGCCAACCCTAACAATTTTGTCGATGCTAATTTTCGTAGTGCTTACGGACTCGCCCCTACAGTTCCGTTGATTGGTGCTAACTTTTGGCCAGAAATGGTCAACACGGTAGGCAGCCAAGGTCAATCCATCGGGTTCTGGGCTGACGCGACCGCTTATGCCCTGGATATTAGTCCAGTAGAAGATGATCCAATCAACGATCCGGGAGTATTTACAAATCGCGTGACCAGTTTCTCTAATGCTGCCTTTAGCCTTGATTTTTCTGGGGCTTCCTTTCCAGCAGTTGATGGCATGTCATCGATCGCCTGGTCTGGCAATGGAAGCAATTCCGATGGCACCAAATGGGTGAAGAGCGTAAGTGGGACAAACAATGCAGTTACAAGTGTGCAAGTGCAGGTGCCTGGCTTTATCAATAGTGACGCCGACACTGGCAATCCAGGTATAGCTCCCCCTGGGACGCCTGCCACCATGGGACTACACATAACCGAAATCATGTATGACCCCGCAAGCAGTGAACCGAACTGGGAATGGGTTGAGATCTACAATAGCACTGGATCACCCATCAATTTGGCAGGCTACGTACTCGACGATTTTAATACTACAGCCCACACTTCAGCGAATATCGCTGCTGGATCTGTTCCGGCAGGAGGCACGGCTATTCTTTACAACAGCATGGTCTCCGCAGCCGACTTTGCTGCTGCATGGGGAGCAGGACTCAACCTTGTGGAAGTAACAGATTGGACAACCGCCGCAATGGCCTTGAACAACAGTGTTAATAACACAACTATGCGACAAGACTCTGTTGCACTATGGAGTAGCTTCGCTAGCTACATGGGCGACAATGTAGATCAATTGAATGCCGTGGCTAGAGTAGAATACAACGAAAGCACTGGTTTTCCTACTCTTTCACAAGGTCCTTCGATTAGCCTAGCGGACTTAAGCCTTGATCCTTCTGACGGAGCCAATTGGGACAATGCAGTCGTGGGAGATTCGATCGGATCATTTAACGCCAATCTAGTTGCTGGAGCAGGTGGTTTGGTTACTCTCCACGCTGGCGGCGACGTTGGCAGTCCTGGTTCCTTCTCAGTAGTCGCTAGTAACCCTGGCGATTTTGATGGAGACGGAGACGCGGACGGCCATGACTTCCTCATTTGGCAACGGGGCGGATCGCCGACTGGGCCGCTTAGTCCTGTAGACTTGGCTGCCTGGAAGGGTGCCTATGGCACACCGCTTGCGGCGGCAGTGGGTGCTGTGCCCGAACCGACTTCGATGTCGATTGTACTATTCGGGTTGGCCGGTCTGCTACTTGGCAAAAGACGCTAGTTTCTCGCTTAAATAGAAGATGCATCGGCCACGTTCTGAGTCATCAGAAGTGGCCTTTGCTCTTTTAATGTACAATGGAATTCGGGTCTCGATCACTTGGACCAGGGTCCTAGAATCGGCAATGGGCCGGACGACGTCACGAATTGATTGATATAGTCTTTCGTTTTTCTTCTTCTGCTGTATCGAAGAGCGCGGCTTGCTTTATGAATCGCTGTTTATTGTTAACACCTGTGCTAGCGCTCAGCTTCGTCTTAACAGCTTGCGGAGAGGTTTTTTTCACCGAAGCGTTTGACTACTCCGACGGCGATCTAACCACTCAGTCAGGAGGGCTCTGGGCCAACCATAGTGGTGGAAGCCCGTCGATCCAAGTCGCGAACGAAGCAGCGGTCGTAAAGATCCCTGGCTCTGAAGACGTGAATCGACTTACTAGCACAGTGCTTACGCCAGGTGACACGTGGTTGTACGCTCTGAAGTTCTCTGTCTCCGATACGCGTATTAATCCGTCAGGTCAACCACTAGCTACAAACTTTTTCGCACACTTCAAAGATGCTGGCCCGGCTAATTTTCGAGGTCGTCTTTACATCACTGCAGGAACAGCCCCAACAAACTTTCAAATGGGAATCACCTCATCCAGTGGATCTTTGAATACGATTTGGGGAAGTGCTATGGAATTTGATACCACCTATACTGCGGTGGTATCGTATACAGCTTCTTTAAATGACCCACGTACGGAGATTCCTGTAAACCCTGTGAATCCTTTTGATGATTCTGGCGTAATGCCCAATCCAATCCCTCAGCCTTTGTCCGGAATGGATGGCTGGGCCAGTTTGTGGATCAATCCCACGAATTTCGAAAGTCCGCGTATCATCGACATGGCCCCTGATTCCAACGTTGGCAATGACTTGCGTTCTGGCATGAACTCTCTTGCTCTCCGGCAAGCAGGTGGCTCAACTGCCAACGCCGATATTCTGATTGATATTGCGGCGACTGGTGATGATTTTGAGGAAGTAATGTCTGCAGTCGGCGGAATCGCATCGACTCCTGGCGACTTCGATATCGACGGCGACATTGATGGTCACGACTTCCTTGAGTGGCAACGGGGCAATTCTACACCCGTTGGACAGCTTAGTGCTTCTGATCTGATGGATTGGCAAAATGCCTATGGCACGCCACTAGTTGCCGCCGTATCCGCAGTTCCCGAGCCGGCTACGTTGGCCCTACTTGGCTTGACGCTGGTGCCTCTCGCTTGTGGTCGCAAGCGGAAGTGGATGGTATAATGTGGTTCTCTTTCGGCCGTGTCCGCTGAAGCGGGTGTGGCCGTTTAATTGGTTTCTTCTCGGTACAGAGTGATGGGGCGACGACGGATACAATCAGTGTTGGGAATGCTTTGCATTCTCTTTTTGTCGCTAAGCCCACAAGCGATTGCTGCGCCGTATGATCCGCCAACGACCTACTACAACTCGGCCACCGGGACGGGAGCGACTCTCAAGACCCAGTTGCGTTCGATTATCAGCACAATGGATGGAGTCAGTTACGGCGACGCCCGCTACTCTGCACCCTATACTGATACAGATCCCAATAATGCGAACAATATCCTTCTCATTTACAATCGGGCTTCGGTAACGGGCACCTGGACAACCAGTCCCACCCTGATTTGGAATCGTGAACACATTTGGCCAGTCTCTCGATTAGGAGTCGCTACTCCGTCAAATGGAACCACTAATATTTCAACAGATCAGTTTAATTTGCGGCCTGCGGATGACGGAATCAACTCGAATAGGGGCAATGATCCCTTTGGTTTCGATTCCACAACCGGCAGCTATGGCCCCGTTGGTTCTTACTGGTATCCAGGTGACGCCGATGCAGGCGACGTAGCTCGAGCCCAGTTTTACATGGCCACTCGCTACAGCCAGTTATCCTTAACGGATGGTTCTCCTTCGGGGACGCAAATGGGAGACTTGTCCTCTCTGTTGGTCTATCACTACCGCGACGTGCCGGATGACTTTGAACGCCGCCGCAATCACGCAATTTATGGCTTGGCAGGTGCAGGGGCACCGGCGATTTCGAATCCCTATCGTCAAGAAAACCGCAATCCCTTTGTCGACCACCCTGAGTACGCCTGGTCGGTGTTCAAAGATCAGCAAAACGATTCGCAGCTCTACGTCGGCGCGTCACCCAATGCAAATGGTAGCTCGTCGCTTGATGTGAGTTTGGGGAGTGTCCTGGTCGGGGCCGCAGTTCCGGGTGCCCAAAATGTTACGCTCCGTAAGAATGGTCTCGACGGTACCTACTACGAGGTAACGCCTTCCGGTGGTGCCACCTCCTCAGTCACGGGTCGCCTCAATGCATTTCCGATCCTCACGTCTGGCACGAGTAGCAAGAGTATTTCCGTGGGTCTCAACACCACCACCGCGACCGCTGGCCTGCGATCGGGGAGCGTGACCATCGACAACCTCGATATTACCACTGCTGGCGGCACAGGCCATGGGGCCAACGATGCCAATGATTCGATCAACGTGTCGCTTAGTGTGCTTGACCATGCGAATCCTTCGTTTGCGCTCGGCAGCGACATCAATACACTCTCGCTGGATTTTGGCACGGTCACGATGGGCAGCGTTGCTCCCTCGCTCAACTTCGACGTCGCCAACCTCGTAAACACGGCTAGCTACACGGCCCGGCTAGATCTCGATTCGATTCTTCCATCAGGCAACTCGACTGTTCTGAGCACTGATTTAACCACCTTCAGCGGCGCCTCCGCTCTGAATGCCGGGCTGGCGAATACTTACACGGCCATGCTCGACACTTCTTCGGTGGGAATATTTTCGGCCAGCTACACGCTCAACTTCTCCGACGAAAACCTCGCCGGGGCGCTAGGGCTTGGGAGTCTCACCCTGAACCTCACCGGCAATGTCGAAGCGGCCTTTATGAATTCGGCAGACTTCAACGAAGACGGCGATATCGATGGGGAGGATTTTCTCACTTGGCAGCGCGGCTTTGGATCGGGTACGACCCTTGCCACTGGAGACGCCAACAACGACCAGGAGGTTAATGTTGCAGACCTCGCAATCTGGCAGACTCAATACGGTACCTCGCCAGGACTTTTGGCGAGTGCCACAACCATCCCTGAACCCGCTACCCTGACACTTCTAGCCCTGGCTTCCATGTCTCTGATTCGTTTTGGCCGAGCCCGCTTTAGCGGGCCGGTGGCGTAATCCTGGTTCTCCGGAAATGTCTCCAATTTTACTGAGAAATAGTGATTTTCAGCGCAAATCATTTGTCTGGCACAGAGCTTATGGGCAGAATGGAGTAAGGAACATGGGTGGACTCTATCCGAGTCAGCCGAGAATGGGCAACTTCTAACGGAGCAATTGATGGCAAATGTCTCTTTGCGAGCGCTGGGTCTAATATGCGCCGGCTACCTAGCAATTATTGCGGGTCCCGAAGCACAAGCGCAGCTGCGCGTGGTGACTTACAACACTGCGACTGCGCAATCCGGTAGTGGAACCCAGACGGCGCGGTTGCCATACTCGTCCACGATCATGGAAGCAATCGGCCTGGAAAACGTGAATGGCATCGCGCGGCCGTTGGATGTGTTGTTGCTGCAGGAGCAGTATGAGCTTGATATCACAACGGATTCTTTCGTTGATGTGCTCAATGATTTGTACGACCCCGTTAATCGCACGATGTATGCCCGCGGGGATGTTAGAGGGCTCGCCAGCAGCGACTTTAGTGTGGATTTTCCCGGCGCGGGTGGACGTCCCGCGATGATTTATAATACTCAGACTGTCGATCTTATTGGTGAGATTGCATTTGGCTCCGTGGGTAGTTCCTCTCAAGCAAGACAACACTTGCGCTATCAGTTCCGGCCCGTTGGCTATGATTCCAACGCTGACTTTTATGCTTACAGCACGCATTATCGAGCTGGAGATTCCGGGGCAAACGCCGCAAGCCGACTTCTGGAGGCGACCAATCTACGAACCAACGCAGATGCCCTAGGCGAGGGGGTCCATGCTATCTATGCGGGTGACTACAATATTCCTAGTAGCAATGCCGATATGTACGCGTATCTGCTCTCCAGTGGCAACGGGCAAGCCTTTGATCCGGTCAATTCGCCTGGATCATGGCTCGACAACGCTGCCTTCAAAAATCTCCACACGCAATCCCCAGCCGCAACGGGTGAACAGATCCCTGGTTTTGCGGGGGGAGGTCTGGACGACCGCTTTGATTTTCAACTTGTCACCGGGGAATTCTTGGACGGTGATGGACTTGATGTCATTCCTGGCAGCTACCATGCGTTCGGCAACAATGGCACACATACTCTCAATGACAGTATCACGACCGGTACTGGTGCATCGATGAGTGTCTTGAACGCCTTAAAGTCTAACAGCGATCACCTCCCTGTCGTGGCCGACTATCAGCTTCCGGCCAAGATGCTTGCGACACTCGCATCTATCCCAATGAATGTCTCTCAAGGGGCAACCGTCGGCATTGACGTATTCGTGCAGAATGTTGCCAATGTGCTGACAGCCAATGCTGCCGACGAACTCGATTACACTATCAACGTCAGCGGTGCATTGCTTGGCAGCGCCAATGGCTCGATTCTTCCTTTGGCCGGGACAGATACTCGTCAGATATTCTTGAATACTGGCACGGAAGGGTTCCGCTCCGGAGTGGTCACGGTTTCCGCCACCAGCCAAGGTGCAGCGAACTCGTTATTTCAGTTTCCAGTGCAGTTTATTGTCGGGAGCGGCAATGGTGGGCCAGTGTTCGGCGTGATTGCCAAAGACACTTTTGATGAAAATAAGCGTCTGCTGAGTTATTCTCAAACCCCCGCAGCCGGCACTTTTTCTGATTCGCAAGATGGTTTTCAGCAATTTCAGGTTGGCGTGAGTAGTTCGATTCCCAATGCCCTCAAAGATGATTCAACTAACGGATTATCTGGCGATAACCTGGGAGTGGTCAACACCGCAGTCAAGACGGACGCATGGTTTGGTATCAACGATCTGGAAAATCCTAATAATACAGGCGGCACTGGAACAGTCACTTGGCAATTTGATGTGACCGGAGCCATAGATATGCAGGTCTCGATTGATATGGCGGCAATGGGCGATTTTGAAGCCGCCGACACTTACAATTGGACCTATCAAATTGATAGTGGAAGCATCCTGCCCCTCTTCACGTCTTCAGTAAATGAAGACATCACTGCAGATTACATTATGGCACGCGGCGGCGCCCCGGTCACCCTTCCTGATCCGTTATTCATGACCGACGCCGAGAATACACTTGTACAACTCACCAACAACTTTCAGACGCTTACGTCGCAGTTGTCAGGTTTAGGTGAGGTGCTGACTATCACACTCAATGCCGCCAACAATGCCGACGAGGCTTACGCCTTTGACAATCTCATTATCGAGGGGACGACCTTTGTCAGCTTCCTGGCCGCCGACTTTAACCAGGATGGAAACGTCGACGACCTGGACCTTGACAAGTGGCAGATGGACTTCGCGATGGGCAGTGGCTCCGACGCCGACGGCGATGGCGACACCGACGGAGCCGACTTCCTCTTCTGGCAACGCCAATTTGGCCAGAGCACACTGCCACCATTGGTGGCGTCCACGGCGGTACCCGAGCCGACGGGGCTGGTCCTGATGAGTCTGGCAGCCCTACTGAGTGGAAACCTCCATCGCCTAAGCCGCGTTTATCAATCGACTTAAGACGACAAATCGCTCACTCCTAGCCGCAAGGTAATGCTTTGCAGGGAAGTGGACCACATCCACTAAGATTTGCGGTATCAGGGTAAATGATGAAGTTTTGGCGAAAATTACATTAAATAGGCGACAACGAATATGACGGTCGGTATCATGGAACTCGGAAGACCGACATGCTGACTAGATCAGATGTGCTGACTGGATTACATGTCCAATGGCGGGGTACCGAATTCACAATTTGTGCAGTCGAAGTTTCAACAGGAGAATAGCTAATGCGATCCAGAATTCTGAACACTTTATCCCTTTTGGGATGCATCTTTGCAGTCGCGGTGTGCGGCTCGGTGGCTTGTGCCACCACTGTGTCGACTGACGACTTCAATTATCCCGATGGTCCGCTCAGGGGCCAGGGGACTCCTCCCTGGGAAAACCATAGTGGAACAAACGACACCCTGCTAGTCAGCAGTGGAGCTGCGGTGGTTTCGGAAGACAGTGGGTCGGAAGATCTCCATAAGCTGTTTGACGCCGGAGCTTCTTTTGCAGGTGGTGTAGTGACCGCCAGTTTTGACATCGTTGTAACTGCTCCCAGCCCGATTACCAGCAATAGCAGCGACGAGTACTTCGCTCATTTTTGGCAGTCGGCCAATCCTAATAACTTTCGTGCTCGTACTTTCGTTCATGCTCCCACCGCCGGTGGCGACTATACTCTATCCATTTCTACACTCAGTTCCTCAGTGTCGACTGACTTGCCAACTGATTTCTCCTTTGGCGCCACCGTACCTGTTTCGATTTCGTTTGATATTACAGCGGGCACTTCTTCGCTGACCGCTGGCGGTAACACAGTCTACGATCTCACGTCCAGCACGGGCCAAATCATCGACGCTTTTGCCTTGCGTCAATCGAATTCAGGGTCTGACGAAACGATACGTGTCGACAATTTGGTAGTGACTCACGTACCTGAACCAACCAGCATCGCAATGCTGCTCGGTTGCTTGGGCATGCTGACCATTCGTCGTCGATAAGCTTGTTTGACGACAAGAACTCGGAATCCTACGCGGCTGGTCACCTATGTGTGACCAGCCGTTTTTCGTGGAATAGGTATGAAGCAAGTTACAACAGAATTATTGGTGTGGGCTTCAAGGCAGGCAAGTAGAGGCTAGATATCACCCGAATTGAGC
Organism: Bythopirellula polymerisocia; assembly: GCF_007860015.1. GTDB lineage: Bacteria > Planctomycetota > Planctomycetia > Pirellulales > Lacipirellulaceae > Bythopirellula > Bythopirellula polymerisocia. Next base: position 257,700 of record NZ_SJPS01000002.1, on the reverse strand, counting down.
TACTTGCGCCGCAATTTTGACACACTTGGCTCCCCAAGGCTCAATGAGTTACAATACTCCAAGCATTCGTTTTCTAATCTACCTGGGGAGGGAACGGAGCAGGGACATGCAAAGCTTAGTGAATTCTTTGTTCGTGATCGCACTCCAAGCGATCCTTATACTGGCAAGTTCGGCTGAGACTCGAGCCGAGCAATCAGCTCACAATCTATTTCGCCAAGCGCTGGCGGCGGATGTCCAAGGGGACTCAGCCAAACGAGATCAGTTGCTGATCGAGGCCGAGCGTGCCGATCCTGAGTTCAATCTTGCGCACTGGTATCGGGGCAAGGTCCTGTTTGACGGTAACTGGAAACCCATCGATGCCGTCCAGCAACTTGTGGCGAGTGATCCACGATGGGATGAGTACCAAACTCGGTTGGTCGAATCAAATGACTCTTTGGCATCTCAAGCAGCACTTGCGCGTTGGTGTCGCGACGAAAGTCTGACCTACGAAGCCAAATGGCATTGGTTCAAAGTTCTTTCTCTAGATCCAAACAATCGCGAAGCCCTAGGAAGTCTTGGCCTGCGTTCCTATAAAGGCCAGTTACTGACTGATGTGCAAATCGACAACTATCAGAAACAAGAGAAACAAGCTACCGCCGATTTCAAACGCTACTCGAAGCAATTCCAAAATTGGATTCGAGCTGCTGCGAAAGGGGACGTTGCCGAGCGCTCTGAAGCACTGCACGAGTTTTCCTCGGTAAGCGATCCTGCTGCCATCCCAGCGCTCATGGATGCGGTATTCGTTAATTCCCAGAATGAGAAGCTGATTCGTTCCAATTTGGACCCTTCGACCGAAGAGCAATTCTTGCAGGGACTTCGCCAAAGTGCGGTCACGGCCCTTAGCGAGATACAACAGCATCTTGCCACAGAGAACTTGTTGCTGATCGCCGTCGAGTGGTCCGACCCCGAAATTAGCGGTGCGGCAGCCGAGGCCCTCAAATACCGAGAAAGAACTAGCTATATGCCACAGCTTATGGCAGCGCTGGCAGCACCCGTTGAACTTGCTATCGCCGTGAACGTCCTTCCTAGTGGTGAGGTAACAGTTTTTGAAGACATCGCAGAAGAAAGCCCTTTGGCAGAATTGAAAGTAGATAGATCGAGCACTTTTGCCACCAAATATTCAGGGCGTTTGGGCCGCAATCCTCGACTCACCCTAACCAATAGTGGCGGTCGTCCATTTCAGCCTCTACAAGGCCCCACTCCCCATCAGTATTGGAATAATAGAATTCGAGATTACTCAAACGCAGTTAATCAGGCGTCTAGCACTCAGCATCGAGTTGCTTCGGTCAACGCCTCGCGAGAATCAAAAAACAGGCGAATTATCGAAGTAGCTGAGATTGCCACGGGAGAACAGCTAGGTGCAGAACCTCGTGCCGTATGGGATGCCTGGGCACAGTTTAACGAACTCGATACCCCTGAAACGTTACCCGTTTATCAAACATCTATGGTTAATGATTACACTCAATATACGACTTTTCCTCGCACGATGTCGTGCTTCATTGCCGGTACACCCGTCTGGACGCAGGCCGGTCCCGTGGCGATTGAGACGATTCAAGTAGGGGACATGGTCCTTAGCCAGGACCCGGTAACAGGGGAATTAGATTTTCGGCCTGTAACGCTGACCACAGTCCGGAAGCCGAGTCCCACGGTCGAGTTGGGCCTAGGCAGCGAAACGATCATTGCCACGCGGGGGCACCGCTTTTGGATCGCCGGTGATGGTTGGCAAATGGCTAAATTTCTCAAGGCGGGCGATCAACTGTGGGCCGTCGGCGGGGCGTACCTCCTCGATACGGCCGAGCCGAGTTCCGATGCCGAGGCGTTTAACCTCGAAGTAGGGCAATTCCACACTTATTTCGTAGGACATAGCAAGGTACTCGTGCATGACAACCGGTGCCCGCTCCCCACTACCGCCGTGCTGCCTGGAGTTGAAAAGTTGCCCCCTTTGGCCCAGCAATAACTGGCGAAGTGGATTGGGAAACTCCCTCTGATAATTGCCTGCTACTATGCAATTTTTCCTTCCCGGGCCTCTTGATGGTAGGGAGCGGATGGCGTTCTTTTTTGAGGTTCTCCCGGCGCAATTTGCTCCTGTCCGAGGTATGATAGTATTAGGCTCGACTCGGTCGATTGCACCTCCCCGGCGATTCAATTGAGCCCCTCTGGAAGAACAGATTCACCGCCGCGTATTAGCCCCTTTAGATCGACAACAAATGCCCAGTCGGCCCTCTAACTCGCAATCGATCTCCACGTTTCAACTCCCCCCAGGAAGAATAATGGCGGGCAAGTATGAAATCATTTCTCGCTTGGGACGAGGATGGGAGGGAGAGGTTTATAAGCTCCGCGAATTGGAAACCGACATTGAACGAGCCGGCAAGTTTTTTTTCCCCCAGCGAAATCTCAAAGGCCGAACCTCGCGTATTTACGCCCGCAAGTTGAACAAGCTACGCCACTTGCCAATTTTGATTCAGTACCACACCAGCGAGTCGTTTGTCTTCAAGGGACAAAAGGTGACGTTTTTAGTGTCGGAACTCGTCGAGGGCGAACTATTGAGTAAATTCTTAACACGCCAACCTGGTCGACGACTCAGTGTTTTTCAGGGTTTGCATCTGTTGCATGCCCTCTCGCTTGGGATGGAGGGGGTGCATAATGCCCGGGAATACCACGGCGACCTGCACATGGGAAACGTAATTATTCGGCGACTGGGTATCGGTTTTCACATCAAGTTGCTAGATTTCTACGATTATGGCACGGCTCGAGCCCATGACCTGCATGACGATGTTTGCGATTTAATTCGAATCTTCTATGATGCTATCGGAGGAAAGCAGTGGTATTCAAAGCATCCTCCTGAGGTCAAAGCCATTTGTCGAGGCTTAAAACGTTCGTTAATCTTGCGTAAGTTTCGTACAGCTGGCCAATTGCGGCAGTATATAGACACGATGAGCTGGTCGTAGCAACCGACCCAAGAATGAATTACAGCATCCCGGTAAGGAGTGCTGACCGGTATCTTGCTTGTAGCGATCTTACCGGGAGTTCTCGTCGAGACCGAGGTTGAATACGGTGTTTAAGGAGCGATGCCGTGCCGCCCCAAACTATGGATGCACCTTACTTCACTTTTCATGCCGAGTCTGACCACCTGGAGACACGAAACGTTGCCGGAGGGGTAGCGGTTGTCGCTTCACGCACTGCTCCAGAAAAGACTACTGCCAACGAGGACTGCGCCGCAGTGATTCCTGTCGGGGAGACACAAGCCATTCTACTCGTTGCAGATGGATTAGGGGGCCATGCTTCGGGCGAAATTGCCTCAAGGATGGCAATCGAAACAATGGAAGAGTCGCTCCGTGAGCGAGCCGAAGAAAACGAGGGTGCCCTTGACGCAGAGCAGCTCCGAGCTGTGATCATGACCGGCATCGAGCGCGCCAATGAAGCCGTCATGGATCTTGCAAACGGTGCTGCGACCACCTTATGCATCGCAGAGATTCAGGGCGATACGGTTCGCGTCTACCATATCGGCGACTCGGTGATCATGCTCGTAGGTCAACGAGGCAAGATGAAATTTCAGACTCTTGCCCACTCACCTATCGGGTACGCAGTTGAATCTGGATTGATCGATGAGGCCGATGCCATTCATCACGAAGAGCGGCATTTAATCTCTAATGTCCTTGGCTCCCCCGAAATGCGAATAGAAGTTGGCCCTCCTCGAAAGATGTCGCTAAGGGACACGCTAATTTTGACTTCGGATGGTCTTCTCGACAATTTGCTCACGGATGAGATTATCGAGCGTTGCCGCAAAGGTCCTCTGCCTAAAGCCGTAGAACGATTGGTAGCCGATGCCCGCCAGCGTATGGAGGCAGGGCCCACCGACGACCATCCTTCGAAGCCTGACGATTTGACAATTGTCGCCTTTCGCCGGAGCGGGTGAGTTTCATTGGGTGCTCCGAGTGCATCAACTTTCTATTAGAGACACAGTTCCAGACCGAATGAACCGTGGAGTCATTGCTGCGGCACACGCCAAAACCAGCAAGAAAACTAAGCTGCTCGGTTCTGGAACAGCCGTCAGGGACGAAAAAGACGTATTGCCGAATTGCGCTTGCCAAACAGCCAAGTCTTGGCCGTCAACGTTTCCGTTGTGCTGTGCATCCCCTACGCTTGGCAATGTCCCGGCGCCAAAACTTCGCTGCCACGTCAAGAAATCCGCCCCATCAACGTCGCCATCGCCGTCGAAATCGGCGTCGTCCATTTCCGCGTACGGATTGATCAATACCGAAAGTGAAGATTTGGTTCCCTGGTTGCTAGTCAACAAGATGCTCCCGGGGTTGTAACCCAACAGAGTGGAGATATCAAGGATTCCTGAGGTCTCGGTTGCAGACGAATTCCCTGCCGTGTCGCCGATTCGCGTCAGGTCACTCCCATCGGGGGCGTTCATCCAGATTTCACCGTTGCTGTTGTCTTCGTTGACGAATATTAAACCCTCAGCATACTTCCTACCGTTCAGGACTGTGGGGGCAGTCCAGTCGACGTTGTCAGGGTCACCAAATGTGCCAAGCGTATTGGAGATATCATTTTGGATCTTGGAAAGCGAGAAACTCGACGATCCCGAACTAAAACTACCGCCAAAGAAATCGAGATCAAAATTGAATGTGAATAAGCCAAAATCTTGATTTCCCAGGACGACACGTGTGGGATCACTGGGGCTGGTGTCGATGTCCTCGAACTTACTGGCAGTCAACGCGCCAGTGGATGTGGTGTCGAATGTTCCGCTGGAAGGTGTTCCGATGCTGGGGAGCACACCCTTTAGATAGTAGGTACTTCCATAAGCCAACCCATTGCGAGCTAGGAAGTCATTGGACGAATTGCCGTCAATATCCTTTCCCTTCTCACCGATGTAAAGTTGCATTCGTGAAGTCCCACCGTCGGGCGAAAGTAATAAAGCAACGTGATCGGTCTCACCTGTATCAAGTAGCGCGGCATTCTCCCATGAGTCACGGGGCAAGCCACCAATGCCTCCACTTGCGATGCCAGTGACGCCGCTAAGTTGATAGAAATCGCGATTGTTCATATCCAAAGCGAACAGTCGATTGAACGAAAAATCGCCGAAGGTTTCCTCGCCGGTGATATAAATGTTGTCGACGAATCCCCGCCCTGGTCCGAAAGTGTGGGGAAGATACGATTGGCCAGAACAAAACCGCTCAAAGCGAGTGTTGTTCTTATCAGACGCATTAATCCAACTGGCGCCGCCATTGCTACTCCAACGTTCGAAAGCTTCGCGAGCTGAAGTGACAAAACTGGCGCCGTCTGTACTACCACTATTGATCGTATTGCTGATAGCCGTGCGAAAGGAGGAAAGATTAATGTTTACCTCGCTAATAGTGGTGTAACTTATTTCGTGATTGATCAGAATACGCAATGTCGAGGCGTCCGAGAGACGCGCACCTAGCCCGTCAAAAGTGGATGGCATCGTCCAATCAAAACCGTCGTCCACTGGATTGTCGCCTACGGTGATGATTTCAAAAGCGCGCCAATTGTTGCGCGGATTCAGTTGCAGAGTATCTCCGTTGAGTGCATATGCAGAAGAGAGCAGGGTGACACTAGCCACAACAAAGAGTAGGTTTGCCGAGAGAATTCTGATCATTGGGGGATAATCAATTCTTATCCGAAACAAGAAAATTAGCCTGGATAGACTCAGGCTTGTAGTTTACCCATTCTATCAACCCCAGGCTCGATTTGCGTGAATAATCCCGCTCCTTTTGCCAGTTTCAGCACAACTGGGGGGGCGACTGGTCAAGATCGCGTTGCTTCTGTTGCTAGCCAACCAACTGCCACCCAACGACCGCCAACCCTAGCGGAACTAAGTAGTAAGCAAACACTGCCAGTCGCCCACTGCGGACGAAGCGGATCAAGAGAGTCAATGCCACAAGCCCGACTGCAAATGAAATTGCGAAGCCTACGGCCAACGTGTCCATTGGTGTTCCCGTCGTTCCTTCCTTGATGGCTTCTAGCATTTCAAGAAGTCCCCCTCCTGCGATTGCTGGGATGGCAAGCAGAAATGCAAAAGTGGCGGCCGATTCTCTTTGTAGGCCAACGCTTAAGCCTCCGGCAATAGTCGAACCGCTCCGCGAAATGCCTGGCAGAAGAGCGACGGCTTGGAAAAGTCCGATCTTTATCGTGTCCTGCCAACTGAGTTGCGTGTAGTTAGTCGTTCCCTCAGATCGCTGGGAAGCCCACCACAACAGTCCTGCAGTAATGGGAAAACATATTCCCGCTACCAGCGGATTCTCAAGCACGAGGTCGCTCGTCGCGTCGGGGAGCCCCTTCTTCAGATAGATGCCTATCACCGCAGCCGGGATTGTACCGAGTATTAGTAGAGGAATCACTCTACGATCAGAGGTGAATAGCCGCATGATTTCCCGACGATAGTAGACCAAAACGGCGAGCAGGGTCCCCAAGTGGAGGACGATTTCTACTTCGACTAGATCTTGTACGGGCTCGCTGCCAAGCGATTCAAAGATTGCGTTGGCCACGACCAAGTGTCCCGAGGAGCTAACGGGCAAGAATTCAGTCAACCCCTGCACAACGGCCAGCAAGATAATCTCTAGAAAGGTCATGGGAATTGCGCCGAAAGTGAATTATCCGAGCCAGGGGAAAACTATTTCAAAGTCACTACTATAATTTGCGATCCCATTGGTGTCTGCCGCGATTCCTTCACTTCTCGAGAGCTGAACTGCCGGTTAAGCTAAGATTAGGTTTCTTCCTGGCAGAAATACTCGTACGAACGAACTATCATGGGAATTCGCTTCCTGTGCCCGAACGGCCACAAGCTTAATGTGAAAGAACATCTCGCCGGCAAACGGGGCATCTGTCCCGATTGTGATGCTCGCTTTCTGGTTCCCTCAAAAAGTGGAGGCCAAGTAGAGGGAATCATCGAAGCCCCTCCTCGCCAAGGTTTTCCACCATCTTCAAATAGTGGCATGGGAATACCCACAGATTCAGGTGTCACGATAGCGAGTGATGTCTGGCATATCCGCACCGCGGGAGGGGAACAACTCGGGCCGGCCAACACTTCTCTAGTAAAAGCCTGGATCGGAGAAAAACGTATCGATCAAGACAGCTGGGTCTGGAGGTCTGACTGGCTTGATTGGCAACGTGCAAGTGATGTCTTCCCGGAGTTAGGAGCTCCGACCGGCCCTGGAATCACCGCAGGCACTGCGCAGCCACAACAGTCCCCGATATTGGCAGATGAAATAGTACCTCAAGAGTCTGAGATCGTAACGACCCACCGCCGTCTTCAGCGTGCACGCCGTCAGCGTGCAAGGGCGATCGCGATCGCCCTAACAGGTTTGATTTGCCTGATGGCTGTGATTCTGGCAATCATCTTGTTGAAGTAGCCAACCACTGCACCCCAACAAAAAAACCGGCCCTCACATTAAGGGCCGGCTTTTTGATTTTTACAACCTTGGTACTCTGCTTAAGCAGAATGCTCAGGTGGTGGAATCGCTCTGGGGAGCCTGGGGAGCTGCTTCAGGAGCCATCTCGCCAGCGGCTTCGCCACAGCTGCTGCAACCCTCGATTGCGGGGGCGCCGCAACCACAAGGAGCTTCGCCACAGCTCGAGCAAGTCGAGCAGGTGCTGCACTGGGTGCAGCAACCAGCACGCTTAGCCTTACGGGCTTCGCGACGGGTCATGCATTGGCAGCTGCACTGCTGAACTTCGCAACCGCAAGGAGCGGCAGCTGAGCAACCACAAGCAGGTGCAGCTTCGCAACCGCAAGGAGCGGGAGCGGCTTCACATGGGCAAGCAGGTGCTTCGCAGCAAACAGGAGCTTGGCAGCAAACTGGCTGGCAGCAAGGCTTGCACTTCTTGCGATTGAACAAACCAGCTTCAACATCCGTGGCGGCAAAGCCGGCCATGACCACAACTAGGGCGGTCAACACGATCAAAACACGTCTCATAACGTAATCCCTCCTCATTGGGAAAAACCAGCGTCGTTGTGCTTAGGAACACAATTCCTTCAACGACGCTACAAATTCTTTTCTTCTCTCACCGTCAAAATCTTTTACCCCAAGGTGCTACGACGGCGGTAGCTGTGGGGAAACCAAAAATGTATTGTTTCAGCTGCCGGAGGTATCTCGCCTAGAGGCATCCTACGCACGGCCACGCTGTTTAGCTTACCAACTTTGAGCATTAGAAAACATAGGCCGATAAAATAACATGGCTACTTTTTGTGTCAAGTGGCCCACTAGCCTAAAAGAACCAAATTACCTGACATTACCAATTGTGATAGAAATCAACTGATTAGCAGTATTCCCAATAAGTCCAGAAGGAGCCGAATTCCCAAGGAAATGGTCTTCACTATGATCGCCTTCAGGCAAGCCAAAATTGTCCTGTGACCGAGAGATTGAAAGCGACATCCAATGCGTTAACTTAAGCAAGATAAGACGACTAGGTCGACACCAGTGCCGTGTCGGGCAAAGTCTAGAAGGATGATCGATTTCTGTCAGAGAGTTGACAGAAGATACTATCGAGGCCCAGAAAGAAACGGATCCTGTTGAGGCTGGGAAGCCTGTCGTGGGGCGGAAGTATTCGGGCCCTGAGAAGTTGGCGCCGCGAACTGGCCCGGATTTTCAAAATCCATCACGATCGGGGGCTGATCCTCGCCCAATTCGGCAGCCATTCCTGAGATCCTCCACTGCCCCTGGTTCAGCTTCAACGCCCAAGTGATCTTCTCTTCGTGGGGTTGACCATCGGCGTCCAGGTCTTTCCAGGTGGACTCTACCACTGATTTGTCGGAATCGATCATCTCTACTGCCCCGACCTCAAAGGACGCCGTTGCGCTTCCGGGAGGCGAAAAATTCAGTTCCAATTCGCTAGTTCGCTGCAAAGCCAATGGGGTAAGCCGCACACTCGCCGCTTCTGTCTCTCCGGCACGGACGGCGTTCAGGAATTCATAGACAACCTTCGCTACCGGATCGTTGGGGACATCCCCTCCGGCCGAATCGCTTGAAGTACCTTGCGTTCCACACCCGATCGATACCGCCAACAATGGGAGTGCCAGAACGTGAATCAGGGAGCAACGCATCGGAGACCTCGATTGGGGAACTAATAAGATTTGTCCGGCTATTAGCCAACCGGCATGGGGCGGGAGTCTTCCAGAATCCCCAAAAGTGGTCAAGAGCTAACCCAAGTGGGGCAGCCATCCCGGCTGTCTCTTCAGTTCACCCAGGCTGGAAGCCTGCGCCACTTCAAGCAATCAACCTGCACTTAACCCCTCATCCACCGCCTGCTGGTCCCGCCGGTAGAGTGCTAGCTGTGACTCAAACGTAGCCGCGCTGATCTTCCACGAAGGTTCGCTACTGACATAACTCTGGCAGTGGGCAACCAACAAGCGGTGGAGAAACTTGAACAGATGCCGCGGTACTCGCAGCGCAGAAAAAGCCTCAATCAATCGAGTGCTCGTCACCCCCTCGTCAAATAGCTCTTGCAACTGAGGCGAGGCCCCCGGTTTCGCGCACGCAGCAACGCGGGAATTTGCCAGGTCATAAAGCGACGCGCCAGTCCACTCCAGCGACGGAATCATATTCTGCTTGTCCAGCCGGGCACGCTGGAAAAAATCATGGCCCTCCTGCTGCATGGACTTGGCTAACTCAATCGGCAACAGGAGCTTGAGTCCCAAGCCCGGCTGTTTGAGAAACTTGTTGTCCAGCATTGACCATACAAGCCCCTTCATGTTTTCCTGCGAACCGTTGATCAGGTGCGGCTCATCGACGCGGTCTACCAGTACAATGATCCCCGTAAAGCCAAGTGCCCGCAGCAGACCCTGAAATTTATAGAGCAGTTCATAGCGATCATCGGTTCGCCACTTGTTAGGCAGCGGCTGGCCGTTGATGTCTTTCCCTGAGAACTGCATCAGCACTTTTCGCAGAGGGTTAGCATCTCGGGTGACACTTCGCATGTGTCGGCCTACGCTAAACGCCTGCATCCACCATTTCCATACTTGGGCAAGCCACGGTGACCAACCGATTGCCATAATCAACCAGGGCCAAACGGTCTTGAGCCATTCGTAGTGCTTCACATGGAAGATCGTCCCCAGTACGGCCAAGGTGGTCACGATTCCAAGGCCCCGAATCCCCCAACTCTGCCACGGCCAATAATGGACCTTATTGCGTAAGCGGAACCAGCGCGAATCGAACGATTCCGTAAAGGAGTTATCGTAACAGGCAGCCAGCAGCAAAAGGTCGCGGCGCTGAAAGCGATCCAGTCGACTCAAGGCATTTTCGGGCAATGCATTCCCGGCTGGACCCGACGGTTGCGAAGCCCCCAGCAATCGGTCGACCACGTCGGTAACCCCCAGCGAGAGGATCGCATCCATGTGATCCCACATTTTCCATTCTTCGAGGACCTTCGTAGGCTTGCGACGGGTGCGACTACTCAGCCGGTCAGCAAAGCGATCCAGAAAAGGATTGAAATCGTCGTACTCGATCACAAACGCGCGAGTGTTTTCATGTGTTTGGTTGAATTCTTCAATCTGGGAGGTCACCTGCAATCGCATTGCAGTCTTGCCCGCCCCCTTTTCACCAAACACAATCGACGTGCCCGGGTTCGCGGGATCGCCATACACCTTGTCCCAATTCGGATGATATGTGCTGGTCCGGCAACTTCCCTGAAATACAGGATCCGTCTGCGCATCTTCGTCCGCAAACGGGTTCGTAGCCATTCCGTGGTGATCTAGTAGGTCGTGAAGATTCATGGCATGTTAGTCGGGGGGATTATAGGGAACACAAACAAGTGTCACCTAAGCAAGGGCAAATTTCGTTCCTTCAAGTATAGGTCGCCAACTCTACAACCCCACGCCAAAGTGCCAAAACGCCCGACCGATACAACCCGCGCAATCTGGTCACCTTCGCACTCATTGGTTAACCTATAAAGAGGTTTGATTGGTAGCGAAAATAAGCACCAAAAGTTACGAGGATGAAAACTAGATTGCCGAACAATTACATCTCTTTTCGTACATTTCTGTGTTTTTCGTGACCAGGACAATTCACCTTCTGACCTCACAGTACACTTGGTGGTTCAAAAACTGACATCCTATCGCGCTCCTAAATCGTGACTTGATTGGTAGCTCAATGTCGAACGTACCCCCCATAAAAACCGATCCCAAATACGGCTATTATCCCTGGTGGCCCGAAGATGGCGACGACTGGATCCATCCCGAAGACGCCGAGTTGGCCCGCGGCATTATTCCTAGTCCGCGCGTCTTCCGCCGTGACGGCGAACAGGGAGAGTACGTCCTGCTGCACTACGGCGATCTTCAACTTCGCGTCAAGCGTACTCTCTGGCAAGCCGTCGAGCCCGAGGGCTTCGATATTGGTGACTGGGTCGAAGTCCTCTCTCGTGGCATGCGCAACACCCCTCGTACCGCCATCATTCACGAGATCCACTGGGACCCCAAAGCGCGAGCACTCAGTTACCAGGTAACAGAAAACGGTGTCCCCGTCCCCAATCAATATTCCGGCGAAGACATCCGCCACGTCGATCCACCGAAGATCGAGTCGTGATCCCGTGCTGCCTATCAGTATTGGTTAGCCGCGACGCGCCCGCCGAGTTTTACGAGACAGAGCGAAGCGAGTTTTCTCCAGCCACCACCAGTCACCAACCACCAAACCAAAAAATGTATAGTGGCAAAACGCCAAGCTCAGCAAGAATCCACCATAGGCCTTAAAGGCTTCGCTAAAACCGAGACGTGCTTGGTCCAGATTTTCACCGATCGATCCAACATAAAGGCTGTTTTTCGGAGCAAAAAGAGACGAGAATCAGGAAGTATCTTCCGAAAACCACTCGCATTCGTAACCCATACGGGCGGATCGGGCCGACGCATTTCAATAGTATTGCCAACTCTACATCGTAGGGGGTGACCTACGCGGCATAGTCATTGCTCTCACGTGACCATCGAGCATCCATGGATGTTTATTGTTTGAACCAAATCATCAAGGTCACGCGTTCCTTAAGCCGCTATAGTCAATAGGCTCAGTTGCCGGCCGCCGCCAAGAGGGCCCACTAAGACAATTCTAGTGACCGTTGTGGGCGTCAGCGGTCGACTGCGACGGGCTAGAGGTCACGATAGAATTGCAATCCATTTTGGTCAGGGTCTTGCATTTGGAACTCATAAGTTCCCCAGGTCGTCTCGCGCGCTTCAGTATCCATTGCTACGACTTCGGATTTCCTAAGCTCGTCCAACAATGCGTCCACGTCTTCAACAACGAAACGGTAAGTCGGACGATCATTGGGATATTCCCATTCCACAGCATCGTGCCATTGCAGGTGGAGCTCGATATCATCGCGACGAACACCCGCATAACGTGGCCTCGTCGCGTCGTCTCGGAAACACAGAACAAAACCGATTTGGCCGTAGAATGCGATGGATGCTGCCACATCTCGCACCATCAGGACCGGCTGCACACTTTGAATTCGCACTCCCACTGATACCTTGCCTCCTAACAACCGCGATAAGCGAGTCGCGGAAAGTGATCTGTCAAGTAAAAGTCGCTTAGCTCCGTGACTTAGATCAGGATAAATACCTAGGTGTTGCTCGAACTTACGTCTCCTTTTTCTTCCCGGATCAACCTGTTACAAGATGACCAGAAGACTGCTCAGGCTCGCGCATTTTCCGGAGATCAACGTCGTAAAGTTGCATTCTGGCGGATTCAAGGTAGACGCCGAAGAGTCCTTCCGTGAATGTTGAGTCAGCAAGCGAGAGAACCACGCGACCGTCGACAGATAATTCCAGGTAGCTTCCAAAAGCCATCAGACTCAGCTCTGCTTTTCCGGGCGCGCTGCCATGCCAATTGCCACCCTGAAGTGCGCGGAATTGCATCATGTGCTCTCCGCTGCCTGGCTCGCCGGTATGCCACGCCCGCAGTTGAGCGATCCCCTTCAGGAGATCGAGCGACAGGTAGTAGCCGTCTTGGGTATCTGGGTCGACACGGAACACGATTCCGCACTTGCCTAGTCCACAAAGGTCAATCTTTGCATTAAACCTCGCCGAAGCGATCGAGCCATCGAACACAAACGCTTGAAACCCTGCCTCGCAAGCCAGGTCGAAAGCATTACCATCGACCGAGCAAATTTGGTCGTCCAGGTCTGAACGCAGCGGTCGCACGCAGCGAGTGTCAACCCGCTCACCCAGCCATTGTTCGAGTCCTTCAAATGTGGCTGCACGCAGCAAGCCCTTCTTTGTCCGGTACAATCGTTTTGGAGGTGGCATCAGGTTCTGGGACGTGCGATCCAGGTCAACAAGTGAGAAGAAGTTCCACAGCAGCCATCCATGATCATCTTGGCACACCCGAGCGGCATAGTTTCCTTGAGCGAGCAATACATTGTCGTGGTAGCTTCGCCACGGCGCGCCAATTTGATTCGTATGCCAGTAACGAATCTTCGAATCTTCCCGGATGCTGCCGATCAGGTAGTATTCATTTTCGATTCGAAGGAGGTTGGGCACCTCGATATCGTCGTAGAGTCCCGGGTGATGCAATGAGGGGCGGGCAGCGAACTTACCCGGCGCGGTCTCTTCCATCACTCCCACGCAGCCACGCCGCACGATGGGGCCCTCCTTAGTGCGTGCGGCCATGATCAGCCAGCCGCGTTCCCCTTCGCGGAAATAGAATGGGTCTCGGAAGCTGACCCAACGGCGGCCCTCGTCGAGGGACGACTCATAGAACTCTGGAGGTGCTTCCAGCGGAAAATGGCTCTCTGGATCAAGTGTCGCGTTGCGATCACTCGTGGGCTGCTGTCGGGCGATCTCACGGGCGCGGACCACTGCGGCTGGGTCCTGGGGGCCACGCTCGTCACTCCAGTTTACCGGCGACTTCCGCCAATGGAAAAGATCGTCGCTAACGGCTAAACCGATCCTCTGAACATTCCCCTGCTCCCTACGCGAGAGGCCAGTATAGAACATCCGCCACTGGCCAGGCTGATACGGATCCGGCGACACCGCCATTGTCCACAACATGAGATCGTCCCACGAACCGGGATCGCCGATAAACAGCGCATTGTTCACGCGACGCCAGTTAATCGCGTCGGTGCTGACAGCGTGCGCGATGAAGTCATGATTCGGCAACACCAGGTGGAACAGATGATAAAGGCCCTCATGGTAGAGGAGATCGACGTCACCAATCGCCTTGCGACTACCTGCGGTTTCAGTAAACACGATAGATTAACTTCCGAGGATGCTGGAGAATCCCCACCGACCAGCCGCGATCCGCAGGGGAGCGCGAGATACTGCGGAGCGCGGAAAAATGAAGTGAGTAGGTGTTGGTGGGTGAAGATCTCGCTCGCTTCCTTTACGCGAGGTCGAAGCGGTCGAGGTTCATCACCTTGTTCCAAGCTGCGACGAAATCGTCGACGAACTTCTTCTCGGCATCACTGCTTCCATAAACTTCTGCCAGGGCGCGAAGCTGGGAGTTTGAGCCGAACACCAAATCAACCCGCGTGCCGGTCCACTTCTTTTCGCCGGTCTTGCAGTCGCTTCCCTCAAACGTGTCTGCGTCCTTCGACGTCGGCTTCCACACGGTACTCATGTCGAGCAGGTTTACGAAAAAATCGTTCGAGAGGGTTTCGGCTCTTTTGGTAAACACGCCGTGACTCGACTTGTCGGCATTGGTGCCGAGCATTCGCATACCGCCAACAAGCACCGTCATTTCTGGCGCGGTAAGCGTCAGCAATTGCGCCTTATCCACCAGCAGTGCTTCAGCTGGGATGGTGTATTTTCCCTTGAGATAATTGCGGAAACCATCCGCAATCGGTTCGAGCACTTCAAAGGCTTCTACATCGGTCTGCTCTGCAGAGGCGTCCATGCGCCCTGGCGAGAAGGGAACCGAAACCTCGTGCCCGGCATTCTTCGCAGCTTGCTCGACCCCTGCGCATCCTCCCAGCACAATCAAATCCGCCAGCGAAACTTGCTTGCCTCCGCCAGCGGCGCTGTTGAACTCGCTCTGGATCCCTTGTAAGGTCTTGAGCACTTTGGCTAGTTGGGCAGGTTGATTCACCACCCAATCCTTCTGGGGTTCGAGGCGAATCCGTGCCCCATTCGCGCCACCCCGTTTGTCGGAACCGCGAAACGTCGACGCCGAGGCCCAAGCCGCCGAAACCAGCTCAGAGACACTCAGACCAGAAGCAAGGATTTTGCTCTTGAGCGAGGCAATATCCTTCGCATCGATCAAGGGATGATTTACCTCGGGGATCGGGTCTTGCCAGATGAGTTCTTCCTGCGGAACCTCCGGGCCGAGGTATCTAGTCAGCGGGCCCATGTCGCGGTGCGTCAGCTTGTACCAAGCCCTGGCGAACGCATCGGCAAGTTGCTCTGGATGTTCCAGGAACCGTCGCGAGATTTTCTCATAAGCTGGATCCATCCTTAGCGAAAGGTCGGTGGTCAACATCGTCGGCCGATGTTTCTTTGAGGGATCATAGGCATCTGGCACCGTCGCCTCGGCATCTTTCGCCACCCACTGATGCGCACCAGCAGGGCTCTTAGTCAGTTCCCACTCGCAGCCGAACAAGTTCTCGAAAAAGTTGTTGCCCCACTTCGTGGGTGTCGTGGTCCAGGTGACTTCCAAACCGCTGGTGATCGTGTCGCCCCCCTTGCCCGAGCCGAAGCTGTTTTTCCATCCAAACCCCTGCTCTTCCAGGCCAGCCGCTTCGGGTTCCGGTCCAACATTCGTCGCCGGGGCGGCACCGTGGGTCTTGCCGAACGAGTGTCCGCCGGCAATCAACGCCACCGTCTCCTCGTCGTTCATCGCCATTCGCTTGAAAGTCTCGCGAATATCGACAGCCGCCGCGACCGGGTCGGGATTGCCGTCGGGCCCTTCGGGGTTCACGTAGATCAAGCCCATTTGCACTGCGGCCAGCGGGTTCTCCAGATTGCGCGAGTGCTCGTCCACACCCGCATCGTCGTCGGACGAAACCACCCCGTTTTTCTTACCGACCCCTTCCGAACCGTCCTCGTAGCGAATGTCGCCCCCCAGCCAAGTGGTCTCGGCACCCCAATAGACATCCAGATCGGGCTCCCACACATCCTCGCGACCCCCGCCAAAACCAAACGTTTTGAAACCCATCGATTCGAGGGCCACGTTTCCGGTAAGAATTATCAAATCGGCCCAGGAAATCTGGCGGCCATACTTCTGCTTGATAGGCCAAAGCAACCGGCGAGCCTTGTCCAGGCTGACGTTGTCCGGCCAACTGTTGAGCGGCGCGAAACGCTGCTGACCCCGGCCACCCCCACCGCGACCATCCCCGGTGCGGTAGGTTCCCGCGCTATGCCAAGCCATGCGAATGAATAACCCACCGTAATGGCCAAAATCCGCCGGCCACCAGTCCTGCGAGTCGGTCATCAGGGCTGTGAGATCTTTCTTCACCGCCGCGAGGTCCAACTTCTTGAACTCTTCGGCGTAGTTGAAGTCCTCGCCCATCGGGTCAGACTTCGCCGAATGTTGACTCAATAGCTCAAGTTTCAGCCTGTTTGGCCACCAGTCACGATTAGTAGTGCCGCCACCTGCGGCATGTTTAACACGGTATTTTGGTTGGGTAGTCATGGGTCTCCTCCTGGGGTTAGCCTGAAGTTTACCCATTCTCGCCTGCCCCGACAATGAACCGAATAACTTCCGTTTCCACCCAGACAAATGGTCCTCACCATCGCCTCTTCACTCGTGGCTCACACCACTCACCCGGAGGCCGAAATGTGCAACGCGAGTTCCGGCAATTCAATACGGTCCAGAGCAGGAAAGAGGGCTCACGACTTTCAGATTTCAGCCTTTGCCCAGGAACTTCCCACAGCAAGTCCAAAGGGAAGAGCGTGACCTACAGGTTGGCTTGCTGAAGTACACGGTTCGGGCATCAACAAGCACATCGGCACCGACATTAGCAGCGCCTGGAATACCGTCCGCTGCTGATCGACAATCTAATCGTGCTGGCCGGTGTAGCAGGACTGGTACCGGGAAGCGGCTTCAAAGACATCTATGGCAACTTCCCCGATCAGCAGTCCGACAAGTTGTTCGCCGGATTCATTGAGGTGGCGGCGACCTATTGAAACTTTGGAACAGGAGGACACTGAGTAAACTGAGATTGGCCGATTTCAAGGGGGTGGATGTTCCAGACAAGGCGTCCGCTGGCGAGCTGCGTAAAGCCAACTATCTTTGCTCGCTTCTGCGCAACGCGGCAAGGGTTTTGTCACGGTCATTTCGTAGAAAACTTTTTTTACAAAACAAAACTCCCTCATTTTCTATTGTTCACGTTCGTTTCAACTCATTTGCAGGTCAGGACTTGTGTAGCAAACGACTCTTTAGGTTTATGTGAGTTTTGTAATACAAAACTACCTCTCCGCGTGACAAAAATAAATCGCTTCGCGCAATCGAAGGCCAGGCACTCTACCGATGGATCCCTAGCCCAGTCGCTGCGAGCGAGGTGGCTACCTGAGCTAGGGAGAAATGATTCGATTGTCAAAGATCTGCGCAGCACGAACGTGGGCCACGGCAACTTTTGCGAGGGGTGATTCTAACTCAAAGTGAAAACAGTTGCCGACCCAGTAACTTGAATCCACGGTGTTTGCTGCTTCAGGCTTATTAGCTATTAGCATTTGGCCAGAAAAAAGGCGAAACTGCGGCGATCTCTGGCTAAAAGCTAAAAGCTAACGGCTAACAGCTTACTTTGAGATTCTAACAAACCGCGCGGCCAAAAGCGTGAGCAAACTTTTGACAAACTGCCTCTCCCAATACCCTCCCCCGGGAGGGTCGGACGCGGTAGCGGCCGGGGAGGGGATTAGAGAAATTTCGGTATAGGGTTAGGCCCTGACTGCCAGAGCAGAAAATGCCGCCACTCACGCCCAGGTATCGGAGCCACCCCAATTCGATGAACCCAGCACATGCTTTACTCAGATGGACCCTATTTGGCTGGATAGAAGGAGGCAAGCCAGGGGACCGATGAAGAAAAGGGGTCAGAACTATTTATAGAAAATAGTTCTGACCCTTTTTCTTCTCAGCGTCGACAAAAGGCCATCGAGGCGTATCATGCCCAACTGGAATTCAAGCGGAGAAAGCTCGCCTTGGGAGTCGCCCGAACCCATCGCAAGTACCGCACGGACGGCTGCAGCTTTGACGAAATACTGGAGCTGACCAGTCCGCTTGAGCGGACCGATGTGATCGAGCAATACTGCATCGAGCATGAGCTCTCACGGGCCAAGCGAGCCCAGTTGCTGAGTATTGCTGCTGGGACCGTGCCTTGGTTCGTCGCGTTGTCGCTAACGGCATCGTACGTATCGACGCTCGTCTGGGTTGTGTCGACGCCGCCGATCGTGGTTTGCGATCCGGTCTTTGTGGCCGAGATGCCAGGATCGGATGGGGTGGTTCTTAAGATTGGCCACTTTGATGAAGTTGGTGGGGTGACGCATGTGGAGATTTGAGTGGTGAGTGGTGAGTGGTGAGTGGTGAATGGTGAGTGGTGAATGGTGAATGGTGAATGGTGAGTGGTTAGTGCGAGAGAATACGCGCTCCGCTCTGCCTCGCAGGACTCGACTGGCGCGTCGCGGCTAACGGGGAGTGGCTGGGCGGGTCGCGGCCAACGGTTTGGGCGGGCGCGTTGCGGTTAACGGGGAGGGTGCTGCGCGCATAAAAAAAGGGTCGACGAGGTGCGGGAGACCTCGTCGACCCTCGGAGGGGGGGAGACTTTTAAGGTGGGACTTTTCACATGGTGATCGGCGGACCGTCTGGCTCTGGCCTGGTTCGCCCGCGGGTCTGAGCCGCCTGCCGACCACATTCTCTTCTACCGTCGGATTGATAAAGCAAAGGGGATGCCAAAAGTCTGGCTCGGGGCAGGGCAGGGACCCTCAACAAGTACAAAACCCTTGAAACCGCAGGAATCATGCTGGTTTCTGGCCATCGATAGCACCTTGGGCGCAGGTTTGTAAAATTGTAAAAACTGCAATAGTTGCTTGTAGGACTTGCTAAGAGTGGCGAACTTTTGGGTCTGGTATTGCGTACTAGCACTGCGTGGGGCAGCCATCCTGGCTGTCATAGTTCAGATTGATGGTTTGCCCTAGAAATTGAAATGAGCGGTACGGCGCTAGCCGCCGGCCTGAAATTACCGGTGGCTAGCGCCATTCCGCGCACGATTGCAACCAGATTTCCTAGAGTTAGACGAAGCACCGGAAGCCTACTCCGCGATTTCGCCTGTCGGCTGCTGAGGTCTGCCGCTAGGATATTCTGCTTGCTTGCCAGCCATTCCACTGCAATATCCTTCCTTTCCCCGCTCACCCGCCATGCTTTCGCTTGAACTCGTCCGCAAGTCCTATCGCGAACCGAATGGCGAAGAACTCTCCATCTTGGATATTCCTACCTTCTCGGTGGCCAAGGGGGAGCAAGTTGTGTTGAAGGGTCGTAGCGGCTGTGGCAAGACGACCCTATTGAACTGCATCGCCGGGCTGACCACCGTTGATTCGGGTCGCATCAGCATCAATGGCACAGACATTGTGCGGCTGCAAGAGGTGAGCCGTGATCGTTTTCGCGCCAAGTACATCGGTTTTGTGTTCCAGACATTCAATCTGCTGCCAGCTTTCACGGCCCTGGAGAATGTGCAGCTAGGAATGTCGTTTACCGGGCAACGGTCCGATGCTGCTCGTGCGGAAAGTCTGTTGCGAGACGTCGGGCTGGGACACCGGCTGACCCACAAACCGGCGGCATTGTCGGTGGGCGAGCAGCAGCGCGTGGCGGTAGCCCGGGCACTGGCCAACCAGCCGGCGCTCTTGCTGGCCGACGAGCCAACGGCCAACGTCGATCCGGGGCATCAGCAGCAGATCATCGATCTCTTGCGCGAGGCATGCAATCGTGAGCAGGTGGCGATGCTGCTGGTAACCCACAGCCCCGAAGTAGCCAACCAGTTCGACCGGGTCGAGGTCTTAGAAGAAATTAATCGAGCGGTGAGTGCAGTATGAGCTTTTGGAAAATCGCCTGGCGAAATATGTGTCAAAGGGCACTCGCTTCCTCGCTCACGGGGCTGTCGATGGCACTGGGGGTTGCGCTGATGATCCTGGTGATCGTGATTCACGATGTCACGGTCGAGCAGTTCGAGAACGACGCCCAGGGGTACCATCTGATTGTCGGTGGCAGTAAGGGAGGGGATTTGCAACTGGTGATGACGACGGTTTTTCACCTGGGCCGGCCGCTCTATCCGATTCCCTATAGCTACTACAAGAAATTCACCGAGGGAGAATTTGCTCCCTACACAAAAGTTGCCGTGCCGTATTGCCTGGGAGATAGTTTTCAGGGTGGGGATCAACAGTTCCGCGTCGTGGCGACGACTCCTGATTTGTTCGACAAGCTTCCCTACGGCGCCAATCCTGATGGGACTGACAAGCTGTACCAATTCCAGGAAGGCCGCAACTTCAAGGCTGACCATTTCTTTGAGTCGGTGATCGGCTCGACGGTCGCACGCAAGACAGGTCTGAAAGTTGGCGACAAGTTTCAGCCGACCCACGGAATGAGTGCTTCGGGGGACAAGCACACCGAGTTCACAGTCGTCGGCATCCTGGATCATACTGGGACTGCCAACGATCGGGCAGTCTTTGCCAATATCGAAGGGTTTTATTTGCTCGAAGGACATGCTCTGAGCACTGATGAAGGGGAAGTGGCTCATGTCTCGGCAGACAAATTGCACAAAGAGCATGTTGAGAGCGACGATCCTAATTACGGGTTAAAGCCACTTCCCGAGGCGCAACGTGAAGTGACGTCCATTCTAGTTAACTGCAAAGACGAATTCGGGCCGATGATTTTGGATACGAAAATCAACAAGGATAAAGAGCGGATCGCCCAGGCAGTGGCTCCTGGTGGGGTTGTTACGCGATTGTTGGAAGGCATCGTCGGCCCGGTACGGATTATCCTCATGGTGCTCACGGTATTGATCATCGTCGTGGCGGGGGTCAGTATCCTGGTGAGTATTTACAATTCGATGAGCGAGCGGAGTCACGACATTGCCGTCATGCGGGCCTTGGGAGCAAGCCGCACGGCAGTGATGGGCATCATTCTCGCTGAGTCGATTCTGTTATCGCTACTAGGAGGACTGGCAGGAGTGCTGTTAGGCCACGCACTACTTGGACTGGCCAGCCCCTATGTCGAAGAACACACAGGAGTCGCGCTGCGGTTTTGGGATTTTAATTGGAAAGAGAGCCTGCTGATCCCAGGGCTCGTCGTGTTCGCATCCTTGGTCGGCTTCCTACCTGCACTGACCGCCTATCGGACGGATGTCGGCCGTATTCTAGGGGGTGGACGCTAGGGCAGAACGCGAGAGTGTTCTCCCGGTCGATAACTCGTTAGAATAGGTAAGCGTTAAGTGCGGTAAATCATTTATTGGTCGCGGACTTTCAAAGATTGAACACGGATTATTCAAGGCCTAAGAAATTAATCCGTACTACTAACGATTCAAATCTTCGCAGCTTGTGTAAATTATTTGAATAGGAGAAAAAAGAGACAACAGAGAGAAAGAAAAGTAGATTGGAAGACTAATTTTCAGTAGTCGAAACAAACTAACTTGGTGAAGATGTGCGAGGATAAGTTTTCCTCTCTTCATTCCGCGAATTCTCTCTGTTAGCTCCGTTACCTCCTGTTTCATGAAAGTTGGTTGCAGCCAGCGGCCGCACTGGGTTTCATTCGTGGCGAAAAATTCCATTGAGAAATGGTTGGGAATGAACATGAGATATCACGAGATCAAATATCATTTGACATTTTCCTTGATTGCCGCCACCGCTGTTTGTTGGTTGTCGGTCGACGCGAATGCTTGTCCTTTCTGTAATGCGACTTCACAAACGCTCAGCGAAGAACTCGCTGCGGCTGATGTTACGGTCATCGCAACTCTTGAGAAACCGGCACCGACGGCGGACTTGAACGATCCCAGTGCGGAGAGTGCCAGCGATGCCTACACTGGAGCAATTTTCAGAGTGCAAAAAGTGCTAAAAGGGGAAGACCGCGTTAAGGTGGGAGACGAGATCGAGGTGGTTTATTTCGGTGCAGACCCGGTGGACAAACAATTTCTGATCAATTCGCTGGGGGGTGAGAAGCTCGATTGGACAACTCCGTTGCCCTTATCGCCTCGGGGGGTGGAATACATCGAGAAGCTCCCTTCCTTACCCGCAAACGGCAAGGAGCGACTCAAGTTTTTCATGGGGCATTTGGAAGACGCCGACCCGCTGCTGGCTCAGGACGGTTACGACGAATTTGCGCGGGCTCCCTATCAAGAGCTGATTGACTTGAAGGACGATCTGGATCGCGAGCAGTTGGTCACCTGGATTAATGATTCAAAAGTTGGGCCCACGCACCGCCGCTTGTATTTGACAATGCTCGGGGTCTGTGGGACGGCCGAGGATGCCGTGATGCTTGAATCGCTGTTGAAATACGACTACGAATCGATGCGACCAGGGATTGCAACGCTTATTGCCACGATGGGTGTAGGGGGCTCCTCGCTGGGCATGCCACTGGTGAATGAATTGGCACATGCCGATGTGCGGGCTAAGCAACAATGTCTTGACGCCTTGATCGCTGCTTATTTGAAATTGAAGGGACCCGAGGGATTGAAACTTGTCGAAGAACGATTCCTTAGCAATCCCCAGGCGGAGTACACACAGCTCTACTCGACAATCATGGCCCTGAGATTCCATGGGGAAGAATCAAGTGAAATTCCACGGGAACGGCTCGTGAAGTCCTTGCGGTTGTTGTTGAACAATACGGAGATTGCCGACCAGGTAATCCCCGATCTTACCCGTTGGGAGGATTGGGAAATCATGGATCAACTGGTGCAACAGTTCAAAGATTCGGATGAGGATGGCTGGATCCGCCAACCCGTGTTGGCCTATCTGTTGACTGCCGCCGAGCAGCCAGATGATGTCGGCACAAAGGCTACTGCAGCAGTCGAAGAATTGGAAGCAATCGATCCCACGGCTGTCAAACGGGCCCGCAGCTACCTCTCATTCGGGCTGATGGCGCGGGGTGGAGGGAGTGTGGCTCCTGTAGAAGAAAAAAAAGAGGTGCAGAATGTGGAAGAGCTCGCAGACGAGTCCGACACTACCGAGCCGATCATTCCTGAAATTGAAGAGGAGCTTGACCCCCAGACAGGAATGGCAGTATCAGAGTTGGCCGAAACCGGGAGTGTCATGGCAAAGGGTCCCCTCGAAGTGGACTCGGAGCCACCTGCGCCGAGCCGGACGATGATAATCGTCGTACCGCTGGCGATTGGACTCTTACTCGTCGGGTTGTTTGGCGTCATGCTCCGCGGCGGACACAGCACCTCCTGAGAGAACTTTCCCGAATCCACTCACCAGCCTACTTTGAGACTAGATAGAATCGACCATGGCTACTTCAGAATCATTGACCGATTTCTCTTCTGCGGCTCGAGAAGGAAGCGAATTTGAATATCAGGCGCTCAGCACGGGAGCGATCGTGGCTGCCATATTTGGAGCTTTGTCGCCGCTGACCATCTTCGCAGGCCGCGACAGCCTGGAATCCTGCTTGCTGCTGGTCCCTATTCCACTGGTCGGGCTCGTGGTAGGTATCCGGGCACTCGCTTCGATCCGTGCAATGCCGGACCAATTGAGTGGTCGCAACCTGGCGCTTGGAGGCGTGATTCTCTCTGCAATTGGATTGATTGGTGGGCTCAGCTATGCAGGGTATGTCCATGCAACCGAAGTGCCACCGGATGCCATACGCACATCGTTTCAAGAGTTCCGTCCCGAAGAGCAGCAGATGGCTTCAGGGATGTTTATTCCCAAGAAAGTGCAGGACTTGGATGGTAAGCGTGTGTTCATCAAAGGCTATATGAGGGCCGACTCTACGCCTGTGAGGCACAATGTCCGCCGCTTTTTGTTGGTGCGCGACAATAATCAGTGTTGCTTTGGCGATATGTCGAACCTGAAATACTATGATCAGGTGCTTGTGCAGCTTGCAGACAACGTAACAACAGACTATTCGACGGGCCTGTATCGGATTGCAGGGACGCTCCACTTGCACCCTGAAAATCTGAAGGATGGGCTCAGCGCCCCGGTCTACACCTTGGAAGCCGACTACGTACGATGAATGTTCTACGGCACTCAGTATGGATACTGGCCTTCTTGCTGCTGAGCGGAAGCATAGGCTGCGAGCGAACCCCTGTGGCTGCTGTCACGGGGGCGAAGCCCTCGACCAATACGGCAGAAGTCAGGGAAACGACCTTCGACGATCTCAAATTCGAAATGGAGAAGACCGACGATTTTGCGCGGTCAATGATTACTCCGAAGATCGAGGATGTCTTCGATCGCAAGATTCGCATCCGTGGCTACATGTATCCGACGCTCAAACGCAAAGGTCTCAAAGGATTTGTCCTGGTGCGAGACAATCTTGAGTGCTGCTTCGGGCCAGGGGCAGCCTTGTACGATTGTATTCGCGTCGAGATGGATACCGATGAGACTGCGGAATTTTCAATCCGACCTATTGCCGTCGAAGGGGTCCTGCGATTCGAGGAATTTGCCGACATGGATGGCACTACCAGGGCCATTTATCTCTTGCAGGAAGGATCCGTCGATTGATGACTATTCCTGCGTCGTTTCCTCGTCGCCTAATCCTAAGGCGGATAACCAGCGCCGGCGCGGCTTGCCATCGCTAGTTCGTGATATATCTGCAGCAGCTTCTTCGGCAGCGGCCATCATCTCTTTCAACTCTGCTTCCTTGCGTGCCAGGGCAGCTCGTTGCGTGCACATTTCCAATTCTGCCCCGCGTAGTTTCTCGCGCCACTCGGCCTGCAACTGCTCCAATTTTGCCCGTTCGGCTTGAATGAGTTCGTCTTTGTCGCAAACGTCTGCTATGGGGTCCTGGCAGGTTTCCTCGGCACGATTAGCCAGTTGATCCTGCAATTCAGCGATCTCGCGATCCTTGTCGGCCACGACCTGATCGGTGATGTCGATTGTCCCTTGGATCGTCAGTTTTTCCTGCGCTCGCTCTGGTGTTGGCTCATCGTCAGTCTCATCCGAATCCAGAGATGCCAACAGGCGTGCCTTTTGCGATTGCCAGTCCATCGCGCCGCTGTCGACTTGCGGAGCAGCCCCATGAGAGGCATTTGCTAGTCTTTCCTCGAGTTGGGCCTTTTCTTGTTTCACCTGGCGGAGATCGTCCACGGCCAACTCAAAGCGACGCCGTAAATCTGCCATGCTCTGCTCGGCGTCCTCGTCGACAACTTGAGCGGGCATTTCCTCCAACTCCACAACGCGAGCAGCCAAGGCATCTCGTTCTAAGCGGAGACTGACCATCTCGGGAGATTCCTGATCGCTCACTTCAGGGCGGCTTGCCAATTCCTCTTGTAACGCTGCATTCTCGCGTTTAAGTTTCTGGACATCCGCTTGAACTAACTCGAACTTGCGCTCAGATTTCTCGAGTTCGTCAGCCTGTTCTCGCTGATCAGGCAGTTCACGTAATTGTTTCTCAACTTCTTCCAATCGGCCCGCTGATTGTTCGACCTTGGAGTTGGCTTCGTCTAACAGCTGCGAGAGTTCTTCGCGACTAATCTCCAACTGCTGCTTCTCAGCAACCGTTTGAGATAGTTGCTCCTTGACGGCAGCATATTCTGATTCCCACTCGGCTGTCTCTGCTGTCGATTGCGATTCCTTTCCGGATAGTTCCTCGCGAAGTGACTCAAGTTCTGCAGAGAGCTTCTCTTGTTCAGTAGAGAGTGCCTGGAATTCGGACTGCGTTCGTTCCGCAAGTTCTTTGGCTTCCGCAAGCTCTCTGGTCAGGCGGTCGCTTTCTGAGTCTTTTTCGTTTTGAAGTAGTGCTACATTAGCCTGAACCTCTGTAAGTTCTTCGGCGAGAGAATCTCGCTGCTGTTGCAAGTTCTTAAGTTCTTCCTCAGCACTTTCGAGTTTCTGGCGTTCTTCGGAAAATTCGTTTTGACAGCGAGATTCCAGGCCCGCTGCCTCTTCTTTGACACGATCAATCGTCGCCATTGCCTCAGCAAGTTCAGCAACTAGAGCGTCGCGTTCTTGTTGGATATTTGTTTCGTGCTCTTGCGCAGCGGTGATCTGCTCCAAGGCAGCTTCCAATTCAGCGCGCAAGTCAGATTCGGTGCTGGCTGCATTGGTCAACTGTTGCTCTAGATCAGAACAGACAGTTGAGAGTTCTTCGGTAAGGGAGTCACGCTCAGAGGCCAGGGTTGCCACCTCTTCGCTAAGTTCTCCACATCGCTGCTCCGCCTGTTTTGCTTCTTCGCGAAGTCTGGCACACTGTTCATCCTGAGAGGCCGCTGATTCTCTCCAAGACTGCAACTCAGCGATTTCCCTGGAAGATTCCTCGGCTTCTTGCTTGAGCTGGTCAACTAATGATTCCGCTTTTACGGCTCTATCTTCAAAGGAAATAAGGTTCTCGCGCAACTCGGAGCATTTGCTGCATTCTCTCGCTCGCAACTCCTCTGCCTCAGCCCTTTCGGATTCGAGTTCATCATGCAAACTCGTTTTTTCAAGTTCCAAGTTGGCTAGCTGGGCTTGCAGTTGGGAGATAGCATCATCTCGCTCCGTGAGAGAATCTTGAAGTTTGGCAACCCTCTCTTCATTGAGAAGGGCCGTGGCCTGGGCTTCGGTCGACTGTTCCGCGGCCATCTCTTCGGCGATTTGAAAAATTCGCGCGATGATATCTGCTTGGCTCTCGGTGGCAGTTCGACCGTCTGGTTCCTGACGTGTCGCCAGTTTTGCGCGCAGGACGTGCAGGGCCTCGCCGGTCTTGGTCGACCAGTCTTCAGCAGGTGGAGATCCTTGTTGTGCTTCTTCCATGACCAAAAATACCGTTGCCGCGCAGATTAAGACTGTGGGAAACTCTAAGCGTCACTTGTCAGTGAACGTCACCAGGAAAGCAGTGGTTTCCCTATGTTATATAGGTCGCTGCAGATGCTCGGTCAAAACCTAAAACCGCCAAATTCGGATCTTAGGGATTGTGAGGATACGAGGGCCTTTTGTGACCGCTAAAGGCTCCAGTCTGGTTCAAGTCGCGCGTCGAAAAAGTACTGCAATCTCGCGGCCAAAATTGGTGGCAATCGTCTCACGGCGTAGAGAGAGTTTCGCCGTGATTTCACCTCGTTCTTGTGAAAATGCTCGATCAAGAATTACAAATGGTCCAACTTTCTCTTCGCGGCTGGCCTCCGATAAGAGGCGGTCGATCTCTTCACGATAGAGTTTTACGATTTGAGGATGAGTCACTGCCCTGTGACGTGACCAGACCCACAACCGCCTCTTACGAATCTGCTCACGCAGGGCCACCGGGTTTGGAACAATGAGTGCCGCCAGACAACTTCGCCCTTCCCCGAAGACACAAACGCTCTCCACAAGCGGCGAGCCAAGAATTCT
Organism: Bythopirellula polymerisocia; assembly: GCF_007860015.1. Lineage (GTDB taxonomy): Bacteria > Planctomycetota > Planctomycetia > Pirellulales > Lacipirellulaceae > Bythopirellula > Bythopirellula polymerisocia. Next base: position 230,285 of record NZ_SJPS01000002.1, on the reverse strand, counting down.
CTGCTCCACCGCCATTGGGGAAACATTCTTGCCTGTCGAGAGGACTATGATCTCTTTGCGTCGACCGACGATCCGCAGATTGCCCTCTCGGTCAAATTCGCCCAGGTCTCCCGTGTAGAGCCACTCATCGACGATGGCCTCGCGCGTTGCGGCATCGTCCTGCCAATAGCCTTGCATCACATTGGGGCCGCGAACCTGTATCTCCCCATCCTCAGCAATACGTACCTCGACACCCGGGAGCGGTCGCCCGACGGTGCCGGCCTGGTAGTTTTCCAATTTCGTCGCTGAGATCACCGGCGACGACTCGGTCAGACCGTACCCAGCAAGCAATGGCAAATCTTGACTAGCAAACAAGGACTCGGTCTCGGGCGCAATGGCAGCCCCCCCGCAAAACAGCATCTTGATTTTGCCACCGAATACCTCTCCTAAGACGCCCGGCTGCCTTGACTTACCGGCGGCGTACAGTTGTTGAGCCACCTTCTGATAGAAGTACGGCACGCCATTGAGGACCGTCGGCTTCACCAATTGGCAGTCGCGCAGAATGGTTTCGCGGCTTTCGGCAAGTACCAACCGGCTCCCGCGGAAGATCCAGGTGTAGAGATCGCAGGTACGGGCGTAGATGTGGCTTAAAGGGAGAAAGCAGAGCCGTGTTTCATCGCTTGGCGAGCCAACGGCCTCGGTCGTTGCGATTGCATTCCTGACCAGGTTGCCGTGGCTGAGCATCACGCCACGCGGTTGACCCGTTGTGCCAGAGGTAAAGAGGATTGTCGCAAGATCTTCCGATTGCGGATTGCGGTTTGAGGATTGCGGAATTCCAGAAGCTGAGCCATCGAGTAAGGCTGAATACGTGAGGCATTTTCCATTCGGCTGCAATAGCGATGTCTCCGGCTTGCCCGTTTCGCCGTCGAGAATCAGCAAGCAAGCTTCACACTTGGCGACCTGCTCCGACAGTTGCACCGCCGCCAGTGAAGCATGCAGCGGAACATGCACCGCTCCAAGCGAGAGAATTGCCAGATCGGTAAGAATCCACTCGTAACTGTTAGGTGCAAACTGGGCGACTCGATCACCAGGTTTCACTCCTTTGCGCTGGAGGGCGGCGATGAATCGCTGCACGTCGTCAGACACCTGCTGCCACGTTCGCCAGGAGAGCTGGCTTCCGAGAATCGTCCCAAGGGCAGGCTTATCTGGATATCGAGCAACTGTGTCCGACAACAACTCTGGAATGGTGTAATGTTCTGGCATAGCAAATTCTGCCTGAGTTTAACCAAATCACTTCTTGCCGGAAGGAGGGACATCTTCGATAATAGACAGATGGCTCATTAACATCGGCCAACTAAGGACTAATCATGCCGAGTCTCGTTGCTGTATCAGCTTTGCCCAGTTACTATCTTCAGGTTTCCTATGAAGATGGTACGACTGGCAAGGTCAATTTATCTCACCTTGTGGGACAAGGGGTGTTTTCCGCTTGGCAAGATGTCAGCTTCTTCAATCAAGTGAAAGTGGGAGAATTTGGAGAATTGACGTGGGGGCAGGGTATCGATCTTTGTCCAGATGCGCTCTACTTGCAATTGACCGGAAAGTCGCCCGAAGAAGTTTTTCCAGGTTCGAGTCTTAATTCGCATGCCTGAGCTGAGCCGTTTTTACGGGATCGTAATCCGCATGTATTTCGGTGATCACGATCCACCTCATTTCCATGCCTATTACGCAGGCGCGAAAGCGGTCTTTGCCATCCCCTCCTCAGAAGTCATTCATGGCAACCTCCCCACGCGTGCCACCAAGCTGATCGTGGAATGGGCGAGTCTTCATCAAGATGAGTTGCTGCAGGCGTGGGACTTGGCTGTGGCATTGCAACAACCAGATCGAATTGAACCGCTGCCATGAGAGCGATAAGTTCAAGCCCGTAGTTGTCCTCCGAGTTGTTTGCCTAACTCTGCCACCAGATTGTCCCGGACTTCGTCTGCTTGTTCGTTGGTCAGCGTACCCTTGGCCGAGCGAAGTTGAATCGAAAATAGCAGGCTCTTCTTGCCCGGTCCTAACTTTTCTTTGCTGCGGAACTCTTCCTGGAAAACGAGTGTTTCCAGCAGCTCGCCGCTGCCGGCCCGGACGATTTTCTCGACGTCCGCCCACGCCACCTGCTCGTCAACTACGATGTTCATGTCGCGGCCCATCGGAGGGAAAGGTGATAATTCCTCTGCCGAGCGGACAAGGACAGCAGTGTCAATCAAAACACTGAGATCAATTTCCGCGACGGAACTCGCACTGCGGAGCTCAAACTGATCGCAAGCCAATTGGCTAACTTCGCCGAGATAGCCGAATATCCGATCACCGAGCTTTAGTTCTGCCCCTCGCCCTGTCGCAAAGAGAGGTGAATCGTAAATTGTTGCATCGAGCTTTGAGCCGGGTGAGATACTGTCTAGAAAGGTCTCGATCACTCCCTTGAGTTCCAGGAATCCACCACCGCTGGAGAGGCCCAACATCCTTCGTTGATCGGGCAGACCACTCGACTGCGGGAGATAAACCTCCGCGATTTCAAAGAGTTCGATCACATTGTTGGAAAGTGTTTCATTGATCCGACGGGCCGCCAGAAGGCTGGGGAGTAAGCTTTGACGCAGATGGTTGGCCCCTCTTAGCACAGGAGTGCTGGTGGAAAGCGGCGTGGCCGAACTCCAGGGTCGAAATGGATCGACCCAGGTGCTCTCGACCGCACTAATGGTCATCGCTTCATCGAAGCCAAGAGCCACCATCGAATCACGAACCTGATCGAGCACACGATCTTCTCGACTGCGTGTTGATGCGACCATCTTTACCCCCGCATCCTCGGGGATTTCTTCGTAACCATGAATTCGAGCAACCTCTTCAACTAAGTCGATTTCTCGCGTGAGATCGGCCCGCCAACTCGGTGGCACTACTTTTACGCAGTGATCGCAAACATGAGTTTCGTCGTTACCCAAGGCGGTAAGGATCTGTCGAACACGCTCGTCAGGGATGCGGATTCCCAAAATCCTTTCCAATTGATCGAACCGCAGTTTTACCGGTTCTCGTGGAGGAGACTGCGCGCCGACATCAATGACCCCGTCGGCAAGTTCTCCCCCGGCCAGTTCCAGGATCAGCTCGCAGCACCGGCGACTGGCCCAGTCGATTCCCTCGGGATCGACCCCTCTTTCGAATCGATAGGAGGAGGGGCTATGCAGATTCAGCCGACGGGCTGTGTTGCGAACTGAGAGTTGAGAGAAGTCGGCGGCTTCGATCAAGAGGTCGGTTGTCGCGTCGCTTACTTCGCTGGTTGCCCCTCCCATCACACCACCCAAGGCGACTGCCTTTTCTGCATCGGCAATCACACAGGTGTCTGCGTTGAGTTCGTAGGTCTGGTGATTGATAGCGACAAACTTCTCGCCTATCCGCGCGCGTCGAACGATGATTTTGTGACCTGAGAGCTTCGCAAAGTCGAACGCATGCAACGGCTGACCACATTCCAGCATCACGTAATTTGAAATATCGACCACATTATTGATAACCGCGATTCCCACGCTCCGCAGTCGGCCCGCAAGCCACTCGGGACTTTGGCCGACCTTTACTCCGCGAATCACTCGGGCTGTATATCGCGGGCACAAATCGGGACATTCCAGCGCGACGCTGGCCAGTCCATCAACACCCGGCCCCTTCGCTTGCGGTTTCGCGTCGGGAATCTTAAGTTGGCTCTCCCACAGCACCGCCACCTCGCGCGCCACTCCAATATGTCCCAGGCAATCGGGCCGATTACTGGTCACTTCCAGATCAATGGCCGTGTCGTCACCAATCTGAGAAACCCCTTCCAGATTCAGACCTGTGAGCGTTAGCCGCTCGGTCAGCTCATCTGCGGACATCGAGAGCGCGACGTAATCTTTTAACCAATTCCAAGAGACAATCATAGAGGTTAGAAGCTTGAGGTTAGAGGTTAGAATTATTGAGATTTGACATCAGAGATTTTTGCAATCCACGCAGCATTCGCCCTTCCTCTGCCAATAGATTCATCAATTCCTGTATGTGTTTAGAATTACCATATTTCAATCGTAGACTGAGTTGCAAGAAGGTCTCGACTTCGCACAATGAACCTACAGCAAACGAGAGATGGTGCAAATATTCTCTTGTCGAATCTCGCCCGTTGCCTTCAGCAATATTGGCTGGAATTGAACTTGCCGCTCGACGTAGTTGGCTAGTGAGACCGTACATTTCTTCCCGGGGAAAGGAATTTGTAAGCGTATATATCTTCTCAGTTAGATCCATTCCCAGTTGCCAAACTTTTAGGTCATGATGGCTGCGAATGTCAGAACCCATTGTATCCCTCACTAGCCTCTAGCCACCAACCTCTTACCTCTACTCTAAAATTGCTCGAGAAATCGGACGTCGTTCTGGTAAATCGCCCGAATATCAGTGATGCCATGCTGTCGCATGCAAACCCGCTCGACTCCCAAGCCGAAGGCAAACCCGGTCACTTCTTCGGGGTCGTAGCCGACTGCACGCAGCACGTTGGGATCGACCATGCCGGCACCTCCCATTTCCATCCATCCTCCTTGCCAGTTCATGTCTACTTCGACACTTGGCTCGGTGAAAGGGAAAAAGGACGGACGAAAGCGGATGTGCACTTCGTTATCCCCGCCAAAGTAGCTTTGACAGAAAAGCCGCAGCACACTCTTGAGGTCGGCCATCGTCACGCCGCGATCTACCAACAACCCCTCGATCTGATGAAACATCGGATAGTGTGTTGCGTCTGCCGTGTCTGGTCGATACACCCGACCGAGCGATATGATTCGAACCGGCGGCGGCGTCGATTCCATCACGCGAATCTGCACAGTACTCGTCTGACTTCTCAAGAGAAGAGGTGAGGCCGCTTCGGCGGCCGCGTTCTCACCGCCTAGATAAAAATTATCAAGCGGGTCCCGGGCCGGATGCACTAACGGGATATTGAGCGCCTCGAAATTATGCCATTCGTCTTCGATCTCAGGCCCTTCGACGGCAGTGAAACCAAGCCGCCCCATGATCTCCTTCATCGAGCGGATGGTCTGAGTAATCGGGTGCAGATGACCAATCCGGCGGGCCTTTCCAGGCAGCGTTACATCGAAGGCCTCGCCGCTTGAGGTTTCGCCGGAAGTTAGCCGCGCCTGGGCGCCCTCAAAAGCAGCTTCAACGAGAGTCTTAACTTCGTTGAAACGCTTTCCGGCTGCAGGCTTGTCTGCAGGGGGGACCTTGCCGAGACCCTTTTGCGATTGGCGAAGCTTGCCCGCCTTAGCTCCCAGAAATGCAACCCTTGCTTCTTCGAGCGCAGCAGCATCGACAGCGGCTGTGAACCGAGCCTGAGCCTCATCGGCCAGGGAATCCAGATTGGCGAGAAAGTCGGCGAGGGCCACGTATCGTTGCCTCCGCTTGCTCTAGCCAGCCAAGGCTTCGCGAGCCTTTTCCACAACCGAGTCAAAGGCCGCCGTATCATGGACTGCCATTTCGGCCAACGTCTTGCGATCCAGTTCGATCCCGGCTTTGTTCAGACCGTTGATCAATTCACTGTAGCGCAGACCCCGTTCACGGGCAGCGGCGTTGATGCGGATGATCCACAACTTGCGGAACTCACGCTTGCGGACACGGCGATCGCGAAACGCATAGGCTTCGGCCCGGATGAGCGTTTCCTTGGCCGTACGCAGCAGATTGTTTCGTCCGCCACGGTAGCCCTTTGTCTTTTTAAAGAGACGATTCTTGGCCCGATTGCGGGCACTTCCTTTGGTGGTTCTCATAGGAGAAACCCTCTCAGCTTAATGTCGCGCCCAGGCCCCTTTCAACAATGAAAGGCGTTCATTCGCCCGGCGTGCTTGAGATCTAGCAACTTATTGCCAGACCAGCCCTGATCTAGTAACTGTTACCAGCCAGTGCTTTTTTGATCCCTTTTTCGTTGCAAGAAGCCGTCGTCTGGGTTCCCCGCAGGTTGCGCTTGCGTTTCTGGCTCATGCGAGCAGCTAGATGGCTCGTACCAGCAGAACGGTGCATCACCTTGCCAGTTGCCGACAAGCGGAATCGTTTCTTGGTGCCTTTGTGGGTCTTTTGCTTGGGCATGGTGGACTGCTCCGGCTAATGATCAAGGGAATTGGTTAGCCCCGCATCATAGCAGATTTCCCACAGCTGAAAAGGTGGCTGTTTCTGGAAAAGCTGCACCCGTCATTCCCGCGCAGGCGGGAACCACGTGATAACGGTTGGCGGCTGGATCCCCGCCTGCGCGGGAAGGGCGAATGTCGAACAGAATCGCTCGAGACTCTCGACTCTCAGCCCTCGACTTCTCTACCTACTTCGGAGCGAGAATTAGCACAATCCGACGGCCCTGCATCCCGGGTGCCTGCTCGACCTTACTTACATCTTCCAACTCTGTGATGAGTCGCTTGACAAGCTTGAAGCCCTCTTCGACGTGAGCATTCTCACGGCCGCGAAAGATCACCGAGCAAATCACCTTGTCACGGGCCTTCAGGAATTGCCGCGCATGATTTGCCTTGGTCATAAAGTCGTGGTCACCAATCTTGGGACGCAGGCGGATTTCTTTATTCTTGCCGTGATGGACGTGTCCCTTGCTCGTTCGCTTCTTCTGCTGATACTTGAACTTGCCATAGTCCATGATTCGGCAGACTGGAGGCTTATCTAGGGGAGCTACCTCTACCAGGTCGAACCCCAACTGTTGTGCCTGTTCCAATGCCTCATCACGAGTTATTACCCCCAATTGAGTGCCGTCCGGGCCGATCACCCGCAATGGCGAAGTGCGGATCTGGTCATTGATCCGTTGCTGTGTTCGTTCGATCTTAAGTGCCTCCTATCAGGTTAGAAAATAGACGAAAGACAAGTATCGGTCACAAAGCGACGAGACGTCAACACTGTCCCAATGCATTCAAGTCAATATTCGTTTTTCTTGCTACGATCCACCAGGGCTGCTCCGCCAGTGTCGGCCACCTGCCTGACCGTCTTATCCGCCACTTCCTGCTGGAGTTTTGCCAGGGCTTCCGCAACTGGCAGAGCCCCCAGATCTCCTTCGATCCGGTCGCGGAGGGTGACTGTGTCGTTTTGGGCGTCCTTCTCGCCGACGACCAGCATGTAAGGAATCAACTCGAGCTGTGCTTCCCGTATCTTGGCACCTAGTTTTTGGCCGCGATAATCGCCGGTTACACGAAATCCGGCCGCTCGAAGTTGTGCTTCGATTTCCCGGCCGTATTCCTCGCTTTTCTCACTAACTGTGAGAACCCGAGCCTGCTCCGGCGCTAGCCAGAGCGGAAATGCCCCCGCAAAATGCTCGATAAGAACCCCGACAAACCGCTCCATCGACCCCAGCGGGGCCCGATGGATCATCACAGGTCGATGGGGTTGATTGTCGGCACCGATGTATTCCAGGCCAAACCTCTCCTCGCTGGGAAGGTTGTAGTCAAGCTGAACGGTCCCCAGCTGCCATTCCCGGCCAATACAGTCGGTTACCACGAAATCGATTTTCGGCCCATAAAAGGCAGCTTCCCCTGGCTCCGGTTCGCGTCCGGGCAGGTCCATCTCCTCGGCCACCTGCTGGATGGCTGCCTCGGCCCGATCCCAGACTTCAATGTTGCCAACGTACTTATCGCTCTCCGGGTCACGGAAGCCGAGCCGTACGCGGTATTTATCCATGCCGAGCGATTTAAGCACCTTGAGGGTCATCTCCAGGCAACCGCGGATCTCTCCGGCCACTTGATCTTCGGTGCAGAAAATATGCGCGTCGTCCTGAGTGAACCCGCGAACTCGGGTCATGCCACTGAGCTCCCCCGATTGCTCGTACCGATACACCGTGCCGAACTCGGCCAACCGCACGGGGAGATCGCGGTAACTGCGGGGCTTGGACTTGTAGATCATGATGTGATGAGGGCAGTTCATCGGCTTGAGCAGATAGCGCTCGCCGTCTTCCATCTCGATCGGCCGAAACTGACTGTCGCTGTAATAGGGGAAATGCCCCGAGATCTCATAGAGATCAACCTTGCCAATGTTGGGGGTATATACCGCATCGTAGCCACGCTGTCGTAATTCACTCTTGAGATAGTCTTCGAGTGTCTGGCGAATGATCGCTCCTTTGGGGAGCCACAACACGAGTCCTGATCCCACCAGTGGACTGATTGTAAACAGTTCCAATTGTTTTCCGAGTACACGGTGATCGCGCCGTTTGGCTTCCTCCAACAAACGTAGGTAGTCGTCGAGTTGCTGCTTGTCGAAGAAGGCGGTCGCATAGAGACGCTGTAGCTGCGGTCGTGCTGCGTCGCCTTTCCAATAGGCTCCGGCAAGGCTGGTCAGTTTGAATGCCTTGCCGATGTGACCTGTGCTGGGAATATGTCTGCCTCGACAAAGGTCTAAGAATTCTCCTTGACGATAGAACGACAAGGTCTCTTCGTCAGACAGTCCGGTATCAATGTGCTCGACTTTGAATTCTTGGCCCAATTCCTGACACAAACTGAGAGCTTTAGAACGAGGAACATCCATTCGCTCGAAGCCGAGGTTTTCTTTGACAATCTTAGCCATTTCCGCTTCAATTGCCGGGAAGTCCTCTTCAGAAAGAGGCTCCTTTAGCAGCATGTCGTAGTAAAAACCATTGCTCGTGCAGGGGCCAAAGGCCAATTGAACCCCCTCGTGTAAACGCATCACCGCCTGGGCCATCACATGCGCGCAGGAATGCCGCAGAATGTCGAGCGACTCGGGGTCGCGCTTGGTCAAGAGCCGCAGATTAACTGACCCTTCGGCAGGCAGAGGAGTGGTCAGATCGATCTGCGCGCCATCCACTTCGGCAGCAATCGCAGCCTTGGCTAGGCCTGGGCCAATCTCTGCCGCTACGTCGTAGGGAGTTACCGAATTAGAGTATTCACGCCTGGTGCCGTCAGGCAAAGTTACGCTTAGCATGGATTCCTGGTTTTAGCCTTCTCGTCGCATGAAAGAACGGTTCGCATTAATTATCATCTACCCAATATGAAAAGAATTGAACCACAGAGGTCACTGAGGTGAGGAATGAAAGTGACACCAAGGAGAATGATGTATGCTCTCTACCTGCTTCACTTGCTTCGACTACTTGCCTAAATTCCTCGGTGTTCTCCGTGTGTTCTGTGGTAAATTATTCGTCTCTTTTCTTTTTGGGATCGTGAGTAGCAAGTCCATGGGTGAACGAAAGCGGATAGCTTAGTCGCTCGCAAACAAAGAATCTACGGCTGTTGATTGTCAACTGCTACAACACGGTGAAAGCGATTCCTTTGGTCATCAATCCTACCCAGCCATGCTTGTGCTTCAAGGAATAGATTTCTCTCACAGAGACACGGAGATCGCAGAGCATATATTGCTATCCTCTGCATGTCTTTGCTCCTCTGCGAGAGACTATTCTTCTCTTCGCTAGCATACTGGGGTAACAAGGTTTGTCAGGATTCAGAATTTCGAACGAAAGTACCTTTGAGCTTAGACTCCAAAACTCCTTTGGCAGTTCAAATTGGTTGTCTGCTAGCTAGGCTCAAGTCAATCGCGATCTAATGGTTGATTGTTCGGTTATTAGATCTGGTAGAATTTTTTAAAAATTGTCCCCGAAAGCGGCCCAGAATCCCCAAAGTTCCCCAAAAAAACCAACATGGGCAATTTGACGCAAGTTGTTGGAGCATAAGAAGATTCGCCGATCCCTTTGCTTACCGGTTAAGTTTTCCTAGAAAATATTCCTTTTCCAAGCGCCAAAACTGTTGCAACTGGTTAAATCCTTGGTAAAGTGACAGAGGAATGGCAGAATTGGTCTGCCATCGAATCGGGTTTCTTGTCTTGTCAACGACCTTGAAGTTACACCGCTTTGATTTGACAACAATGTGAGGTAACCAGCGTATTGTGAGGAAAAAAAGTCGCACGTGGCTCGCCGCCGTCAAAACGTTTTTGAGGCACAAGGCACAATCGACTCAGGCTCCTAAGTAATACGAGCAGAGTCACGTCACGCGTGGGGCAGAATCTAAAAAACTTTTTTTTGACAAGTATTCGCGTGCAATTTGCGTTCGTTGTTGATACAATGGACGTAAACCCCAGCAAACAAGGAATTCTACAACAAGTTTTATCTTCTACCTAATTGAAAATGGGGAAACTGGAGAAATGAACATGAAGCGAAGCCTACTACTGTGTTCTGTTTGTGCAACTCTGATGGCTCTTCTGCCAACAGCCAACACACAAGCTGACAACTTGCAACTCACTCTTGACCTGAACAACACAAGTCGCTCGAACAACATGAGCGGCGGAAGCTGGACGCTCTGGGCCCGCGTAGTTGATACCGGTGCTGGCGTCGATGGCTCGACTGGTATTGCCGGTCTTCGGGCACTTATCGACAACATCACCCCTACCGGAATTACGTTTAACGGTGCAATCAATGCTAACGGCGCTGCGAACACGCAGGTTCTTCCGAGTGACCCTGAAGGCACCGTTGAGATCGTTTACGGTCAAGACCTCAGTTTGGCCACTACGGCAGGTATCGGCGTCAATTCACCAGCCACCAAAGACACACTCATAGCCTCGGGTACTTGGCCCGCAGGTCCTCGGCCTGTCTTTGGTAATGACAACAAGCCTACCTTCCCTGTCTATCTGAGTGACGGCGGCTTCTTGGCTGGTGGCGGTGCTGCTACCGTGGCTGATAGCATTCTGACCACGGTTGTCACGCTTGGTGACTTTAACAGCACGGGGACTATCTCAAATGCTGATACGGCTGGTTATGTTGCTGCTCTGACAGGTGGAGCTGGTGCTTACAATCCTGCTGGTGACTTCAATCAATCGGGTACTGTCAGTAACTCTGACACTGGTTCTTACGTTGCTAAGTTGACCGGTCCTCTTGGGGCAAGTGTTGCTGCTGTTCCTGAGCCATCCAGCATTGGTTTGGTTATGTTCGGGGCTATGGGCCTGCTTGGTTTCCGAAGAAATCGTTAAGCTAACTGGTGACAGGTTGAGCGGTTTTAAGAGATACGTAAAAAAGATTTGATGTGATTTTAGTTGAGGTGCTCGTGAGCTTTAATGTGGCTGGGTTGCGACAGTCTTAATAACGCAAAGCGGTAGGTTGTGTCTTCCAGGGTACTACGGTGGTGCCTAAGAAGAGGCAGCCTTGAATCGACACTGATTGTAGTTTGATCCATTAAATCAATCTGAATAACCAATAAAAAGAAAGAATCTACTATGAAGAAAATCAACATTTTTGCTTTGTCCGCAGTTATCGTCCTTTGTGCTTCCGTTGCCACACAAGCCGCTTCGTTTTCGATCGTCGGTGGCGGTGATTTGACCATCGGAGCTACTGGGCTCCTCGACATCGTTTACGATCCTGCTCCGCAGGGTGCTTCGTTCCAGAATGGTGGCCTTGGCCTTCAGCTGACCAGCGGCACTCCAGGTGTTATTGAGTTCACCAGTGCTGAAGTATTGAATCCAGCGGGTCGTTGGACTGCTGTTCAGGCGTCCTTTGGTGCTGATGCGGCGTCTCCTTTAAATGGTTTCTCCGTTGGATCGCCTGGCTTGCCTACCGGTGCAACCTCGATTTATGCCCAAGTTGGCTACAAGGTACTGGCTGCAGGTAGCACGTTGCTTTCTATTGGAGTCCAGGGCGAAGATCCGATCTTTGATGGTTCCCAGGGCGATCTTTCGTCTGCCACTATGCTTGGTACGGCTGAGGTAAGAGTTGCCGGTGCACCTATTCCTGAGCCAGCCACTTTGGCTTTGGTCGGTATGAGCCTCATTGGTTTGGTCGTGCGTCGTCGCAACGGCTAAGCTTAGTTAGCTCTTAGTTACGTAACTAATAAACCCCTGCATCAGATTGGTGCAGGGGTTTTTCTTTTTTTGTAACTTTAGATGTTGCAGTTTGAGCTCAATTCTGCCTCTTTTAATGGGTACCTCTCAGGGGAGTGAATTCGCAGGAGTTCACGTTTTTCTATTCTGAGTGAATTTGATTCTTTCGCTACACGTTAGAGAATTTGGCAGAGACAATGAGTAAAGCATCTTTCTTCTTGCTGATGCTATGGGGCGCTTCAAGCTTGCCATGCATGGCAGCTTTATTCTCTGTGCAAGTGACTCAGCCGGCACTCGAAGTGGGAGATACTGGAATCTTGCAGATTCTCTATGATAGTGAACCGGACAACTTTACATTCGCTAATGGGGGAATTAGCCTCAATCTCTCGAGCTCCAGACAGGGTGTCATTCAGTTCACTGCCGCCCAAGTGAACAACGATAAGGAGAATTGGGCACTAGTGGTGGCTAGAGACATCTCCAGCGATTCTGTTGGTGAACTGAGGGCCTTCTCAGTTCTGACCCCGGGATTTGTTGAATCGGGAACCCAACTTTTCGCCCAGATCGAGTATACCCTTTTGGGAACAGGTTTCACTGAACTCTCGATCGATGTAGAAGGAGAGGACCCCTTATATGACGGTACTGAGGGAGACGTATCCAGCAATGTGTTTGCCCAGGGGCTCTGTCTGGGAGAATGTAATGGAGTTGAACTGCCCGAACGAATAAATCTCGGAGAGCGACTAGCAGCGCAGATCGCAGCCGGGAAAATTCCCGCACCCTTCATACTAGAAGAGACCACTATCCCGGCGTGTTCAAGCAATTGCTCCACAAGGAAGCCTACACCTGCTATTCCATCTCAGCCGTCGTCACCACCAACGGCATCTCCGCCAGTCACACCAGCGCCACCTTCATTGGAAGAACCAATTGAGCCACCGCCAGTTAGTGAAGTGGTAGAGAATCCCGTCGAACTGGACTTACCAGGCGAAATTCGTGTGCTTCCTTACATCGATCTTAGCGAGTACCTCATTAACGTCGATTGGATGCCCCGCTACACTCCTGCCAGTGGATTGAATCTTGTCGCGTTTGATGGAGTGGGCCATTCAAGCAGAATCTTCGACTCGGCCGATGGAACGCTGATGGAGTTCGGCGTGCCCATGAATTTATCAGATCAAGACAGCGGCTTGGCGTTGGGCCATTTGAATGTTCCCGAGCCAGCCACCCTCGTCTTGGTCGGATTGAGCATGATCGGTATCGTCCTTAGTCGTACCAAGGACTAGGCGAGATTTCCACTTCATCTCTTGCCTGGTCCCATTCTCCGCTACATAGGGAACGGGGGATTTCCCAAACTCTCTGAATTTCCCCGTGTTGCATACCTGATCGCAATTGCATCTCAATCGCGACACTTTTATCTAGCCAAATTCCCTTAAACAGATCGGGGGGATTCTCTTTTTGGTAGAACCCCAGCTACACTTAACCGCTTCTACCGCAGTACTTTTCGGCGTTCCGTGAGGGGGGCATGCTGCAGTACAATGTTTCTGCCTGGGTTCTGGGGACGAATTGGCATTGCGGTTGCACTTTTGGGGTCAGGGACCCGAGGGCTAGGGGTTGAAAGCATTGATATCAACCTCCAGCCCCCGAATCCCAGTCCCTAACTTCAGTTCCGAACATGAAATACTTACCCAGTGATCTTATTGGCCTGATCCTGGCCGGCTCTGTTGCCGCCTGTTTCGCTTCTCCATTTCTCTATGGGCAGGGCTCGCCCCCTGGAAATGATCCTTTGGCCATGTGGCGCGAGACCTCGCCGGGCTTAAGTTCCAACGCCGCCTTGGCGTTCTATCGGTTGCGAAGCTCCTCGACGGCTCCCAGCGTCTTGAATCCGCGCCTTCAGCCTGGGGCAAAGAACCAGCAATCGACTGGCTACTATCCTTCGGCAACGCGTGGCAGGGGTCAGCAGGGCATAGCATCTTCCTCGACTGGACGGCCCGGATACGGACTAACCCCGACAAGATATGCCACCGGCAAACCATTCGAAGGCATCCGACCTGCTCCCACAGCCTTTGAACGCTATTGGCCACTTTTGTTAGAAGGGCGCCAGGATCCCCACACGGGAGTAATCATCTGGTCGCTGCCGTAAGAGGGGCCTAGGATTTGGGGGCTGGGGGCTAGAGTTTGTAAATCAAGATCTTGCAAATTCCCCCAGCCCCCAAATCCTAACGCCTGTTAAACTATAGGAAACACTACTCAGGCGTCGACACGCTAGGCGGATTCGTGGGGGCAGGCGTAGACACACGCGTGCCGTTTGCCGCCGAGGCTGCTGCACTGGTCGCAGGCTACGGCTCGTTCGGCCACCAGTTTTTCTTTGATTTCTTCCTGCTCACCAGCGATCAGATCCAGGCGGAGATTGAAGTTGGTGTTGCCCAGGGCTACGGGTGCGGTCACGCGGGCCGAGACAGCATGAAACTGCCAGTCGCAGCTGGCATCGCTTATTCTACTGTCTTACCAGCAAGTTAAGCCACTAGAATTCCTGCGGACTGAAAATAGGAACAGTGATGGGTTATCAAAGCCTTCAGCAATGTGTTGACGATCTCCAGCGGCAGGGGCAACTGGTGCACATCGATGCTCCCATCGACGCGAATCTGGAGGCGGCGGCCATACAGCGACGTGTGGTAGCCGCGGGTGGGCCTGCCCTCTTATTCACGAATGTCGTCAATTGCCGATTTCCGATGCTGGCGAATCTATTCGGAACGCGAGAGAGGACGCGACTAATATTCCGCGATGGCATCGAGGCGATTAAGCAGTTAGTGCTATTGCGAAGCGACCCCCAACAATTGCTACGCCGGCCATGGCACTTTCGGGGTGTGCCGCTGGTAGGACTCTCTATGCTTCCCAAGAAAGTCGCACGAGGACCAATACTCGCCAATCGTACTACGATCAGTCAATTGCCACAACTCAAGAGCTGGCCCCAGGATGGCGGGGCGTTTGTTACTCTGCCGCAGGTCTATACAGAGGATGTGCGCCAGCCCGGCCTGAAGCACAGTAATCTGGGGATGTATCGAGTGCAGTTGTCCGGCGAGCATTACAAGCCAGATGAGGAGATTGGGCTCCACTATCAAATCCACCGTTCGATTGGCGTGCACCATGCAGCAGCACTCGCGGCTGGAAAACCTTTTCGTGTGAATGTGTTCGTAGGGGGACCGCCGGCGATGACGGTGGCAGCAGTGATGCCCTTGCCTGAGGGAATGAGTGAACTCGGCTTTGCGGGGGCATTGGGGGGGCACCGGGTCCGAATGATTTCACGCCCTGGAGAGTTGCCTTTCCATGCGGATACTGATTTCTGCATCGTTGGGGAAGTGATCCCTGACCGACTCGAACCGGAAGGGCCGTTTGGTGACCACCTGGGGTATTATAGTTTGACTCATCCATTCCCCGTCATGCGCGTGAAAGAAGTTTACCACCGCGACGGAGCTATTTGGCCCTTTACTGTGGTAGGCCGGCCGCCGCAGGAAGATTCGATGTTGGGGGAGCTGATTCACGAAATCACGGGGCCGCTCATCCCCGAGGTCTTGCCGGGGGTGCGAGGTGTGAATGCCGTCGATGCCGCCGGGGTACATCCATTGCTCCTGGCAATCGGTAGCGAACGTTACATGCCTTTCCTCACAGCGGGCCGCCCACAAGAGATCCTTACTCAGGCAAGTGCCATTCTGGGGCAAGGGCAATTGTCACTTGCCAAGTTTCTTTTGATAGTCGCTGAACAAGACGATCCACAACTTGATATCCACCACATCGAGCAATTTCTGCGTCATCTGTTACAGCGGGCTGATTGGTCCCGCGATTTACATTTTCATACTCAGACCACGGTCGACACACTCGACTACAGCGGGACGGAGTTAAACGCAGGTTCCAAGGTAGTGATGGCCGCCGCTGGTCCGGCACGCTATGAACTAGCAACAAGCGTCCCCAGTGACTTAAAACTTCCCTCTGGCTTCCGCGATGCACGCTTGGTTTTGCCTGGATTGATGGCGATCACTGGTCCACGATGCCCGGCACCTTCGTTTGACTACGATGTCTCACACGTTGCGCATCAGGAGTCTCGCCGCGAAGTTGCCACGCCTTTGGAACGATTCTGCGCCGAGATTTCACCCGTAAATTTGGACGGAATACGTTGGATCGTGGTCGTAGACGAAAGTCAGTTTGTCGCGGAGTCTCTACGTAATTTCTTGTGGGTTACTTTCACACGCACCAACCCAGCCGCAGATCTCTATGGAATCGAGAGTTTCGTTTTTGACAAACATTGGGGATGCAGGGGACCGCTGGTGTTCGATGCCCGCATTAAGCCGCACCATGCCCCCGTGCTGGAGGAGCCCCCAGAAATCACCCGCCGAGTCGATTCCCTTGCCACTCCAGGTGGACCACTTCACGGAATAATTTAGCGGAATCACCGTTGGTGGCCTACAAACTCCTGTTCAGGAATGGCACATTTATCGTTATCTTTGAGGGAACAACATTGTCCATTCTCACAAGAGGACTCCTCTAGATGGTTAAGCTCACATTTCACGGAGCCGCTCAGACGGTGACCGGTTCTAAATATCTGCTTGAGGCCGGCGATGCTAAAGTCCTGGTGGATTGCGGCTTGTTCCAGGGTTTGAAGAAGCTGCGCGAGTTGAATTGGGAGTCACCTGCGTTTGATGTTCGACAAATCGATTCGGTCGTGCTGACGCATGCCCATCTCGATCATGTTGGCTATTTGCCGCGAATCGTGAAACAGGGTTTTCGCGGCAAAGTCTACTGCACCCCTGCCACAGCAGAGTTGGCGGAGATCATTCTTTTGGACTCGGCCAAGATCCAAGAAGCAGATGCGGACTACGCCAATAAGAAAGGTTTCTCAAAACATATTCCAGCGTTTCCACTCTATGAAGGGAGCGATGTCAAGGAAACATTGAAGTTGTTTCGCACCCAGGCCCGCGAACACTGGTTTTCGCCGGCCGAACCGATCGCGATGCGATTCCATGACGCGGGGCACCTCCTGGGTTCCAACCTGATCGAGGTCGAGATTCGAGACCGCAAACAACCTCTGCGAATTGTCTTTTCCGGCGACGTCGGTCGCTACGATGGACCGCTCTACCACGACCCCACACCGCCACCAGCCTGCGATTACTTGATCTGCGAGAGCACCTATGGCAACCGAGACCATCCCGAAGTTGATTTGATGCAGAGCTTGGCCGACGTAGTGAACCGCTCTGCCAAACGGGGCGGGTTAATGCTCGTAGCGGCGTTTGCCATTGGCCGTTCACAGCAGTTGATATATCTCTTGCAACTACTGAAGAAGGAAGGCCGCATCCCCGACCTGCCAATCTATTTGGATAGCCCCATGGCCTGCAATGCTACTGGAGTCTATCGCGAGCACAATGAAGACCACGACCTTAGCGAAGGGGATCTTGATCGCGACCATCCGCTCCTGGCTGGCCCACGTGTCTTTCTTTGTCGCAAGGCAGAGGAATCGAAGGCCCTTAATCGGCATCCTGGACCCGCCATTGTCATCGCCAGCAGCGGCATGATGACAGGTGGCCGGATCGTGCATCACCTCAAGCGACGGCTCCCCGATCCGGAAAATACCGTTGTACTCTCTGGCTACATGGCCGAGGGGACGCGAGGCCGATATCTCCAAGAGGGCGCAAAAACACTCCGCATGCACGGACAGGAAATTCCTATACGGGCTGCAATCGAAAAGATTCCCGGCCTTAGCGGTCATGCCGACCGGAGCGGACTATTGCGGTGGCTCAATCCACTCCCCGATCCCAAGCGGGTATTTCTCACGCATGGGGAAGTAGAAAGCAGTGAGTCGCTTGCTGCGGAATTGAAGGATTCTCGCGGCTGGGACGTGCATCTTCCTACCCTGGGAGAAGCTGTAGAACTTGAATAATGGGAAGTTACTTGCCCTCTCGTGCCAAGCTTGTCGATAAGTTAAAGTTGCAAAACAAGGTAATACTGCAGAGCGACCCAGCCCATCCCTGGGCCCGACAAGTCCCCAATCAGAAGAGAAACGATGGACCTTCCCCCCGAAGTTGAAGAAAACAGACAGGCGATACTTCGTTCGCCAAGCTATCGCATGGCTGAAGTCGATATCGACTTTTTGGGGCGGGCTGCGCAAAGACCGATCCGAATGCAACTCGAACTGCACAAAGTTGAGACGCTGCTGCGCGAGAACAAAATCGACTCTACCATCGTCGTATTTGGAGGAACTCGAGTCGTCGAGCGCGATATTGCCGAGCAAAGACTCGACACGGCAAAAAAGCTGTTTGCCAAGAATCCCTCCGACGACTCTGCTAAACGAGGAGTTGTTCGCGCCGAGAGCGTGCTTTCCAAGGCTCGTTTTTATGACGACGCAAGAGAGTTTAGCCGTATCGTTTCGTCATCTTGCCAACACGATGGCATATGCAACTTCGTTATTGCAACCGGCGGAGGACCGGGTGTAATGGAGGCTGCCAATCGGGGTGCTTTTGAAATCGGTGCCAAGAGCATCGGGTTTAACATCGAGTTGCCTCATGAGCAAGAACCCAACCCGTACATCACGCCGGAGTTGTGTTTCCAGTTCAGCTATTTTGCGTTGCGGAAATTCCACTTCGTGTTGCGCGCGGCAGCGCTGGTCGTATTCCCTGGTGGGTTTGGAACACTCGACGAACTTTTTAATACACTCACGTTGCGCCAAACGGGGCGAATGCAGGAGATTCCCATCATTCTCTATGGGAAAGAGTACTGGAAAAATGTGATCAATTTCCAATACCTGTCTGACCACGGTGTCGTGGCGGATGACGACCTGGAACTCTGCTACTATGCTGATACCCCGGCAGAGGCGTGGAAGATCATTGCCGATTTTCATCACGTTGGCTGATTTTCTCCCTTAATTAGCGCATATCTGTGGTTCCAGGCTATATTCGAGCCTTGCACCAGGGCTACCCCTTGGGATAATTACCGAGACAGTTACGTAGCCGAGTCTCTCCGAGACTCGGATTTCATTCGACAGCGTCGAAATGACTGACTCTGAGAGACAGACCTACGTGATGCAACCAGAGTCGACACAGCAACCCTTTCAACCCCAGCGATGAGATTCATGAATTTTCAAGATAAACCTTCTGTGCGTCCGTTTTGTATCTGCTTGATGCCAGTGATCGCCCTTTTGACAATGACATCGATTCCTCAATTCACCTTTGCTCAGCCAGCACCGATTAACCTTGCCGATAAAGACGCCGATTCGATACCCGTACCAGCCGATGCTCAGACTGCCGAGGAGCTGTTCGAGTTCATGGACGGACTGGGAGAGATGGAACCTGAAGGCAAGAGCGATGAGGAAGTGATCGACCACCAGAAGAAGATATTTCGCACAGTGCTAAATGCGGCAAACAAAATCCTCACGATGGAGATCACTAATGAGCAAGCGGTAGAGGCGAGTTTCTACAGGCTGCAAGCTCTGCAGTATTTGCGGGAACTGGGTGAGCCCGGTGCTCCCGATCTTTTCGGCCAAGCCATCCAAGCGGCTCTCGCCGACGAGCGCCCAGAAGTGAACGATATAGGTATGAAATTCAATATCGAACTTGGGTTGGGTATGTGGAATAAGTTGGATGAAGCGCAGCGAAACGAAGTCATTGATTCGCTCATCGCATTTGTCACCCGTGGGACACCCGATGGAAAAAACTTGCAGATGGTGATGTCCGTGGTTGATTTTTTAGGGGATCGAGGAGGATCTGCCCAAGCCAAACGGCTCCTGGATGCTACGATTCCCATCTATAAGAATTCCGACGATCCGGACTTACAGCAGATCGTGCCGATGCTGGAAGGGATTGCAAGGCGGATGGCGTTGCCCGGCAACCCAATTCTTGTCGAAGGCACATTGCTCGATGGCACTAAATTCGATTGGTCAAGCTATCGCGGCAAGGTAGTTCTCGTAGATTTCTGGGCGACTTGGTGTGGACCGTGTCGAGCAGAAGTGCCGAATGTTCTCAAACTCTACGAAGCCTACCATGGAAAGGGATTTGACGTGGTCGGAATCAGCCTCGACGAAAAGCGAGAACAAGCCCAAAGTTACATTCAACAAACAGGCATCCCCTGGGTTACAATTTTTAGTGAGAACGATGCCCAACGAGGCTGGGAACAACCACTAGCTGTTTATTACGGAATCACCGGCATCCCTCGCGCGATTCTAGTCGATCAGGCTGGAAAAGTCGTAAGCATGAATGCCCGAGGCCCCATCCTAGAACGCGAACTCCGCAAACTCTTGGGAGAACCTCAGGCGAGCCATGAAGCTTCCCCTGAGAGCCAAACCATCGAGGTCGCTAAGCCTGTGCTCAGTGATTAAAATTGGAACTGTTGGGAGTGTAGGTGACGATCCGGCCTCGGTGGTCTTCGATTAAGAAGTAGTTCGCAGTTTCTACTCGCATGTCAGCCTCGTCCAGGACGAGTGCTAATTCGTGGCAAAGTGAGCGTAGGCTTAACTTGAAAACAGTTATTCACTCTTGTAGCGTACTTGTCTTTCTCTTGATTGGCCAATCAAGCACCTTCGCTTGGTGGAATCACGGTCATCGCCACATCACGGAAGGGGCGATTGAATATCTTCCCTATCCGCTGAAGGGTTTCTTTCAATCTCAAGCTGCAGACTTGATCTTTATGTCGGGGCAAGAGCCCCCTGGTGCTCACTACATCGATATTGATGTATATCCTGAGTTCTTCGCCGGCACCTTTCCTCGAGACTTGGATGTCTTAGTTGGTATCTATGGGGCTCCCTACGTTACAAGCGTTGGCAAAGGGCCATGGACGTTTGTTGATTATGTCGAGACTCTGACTGCAGCGATGGCAGCAGCTAGTAGCCAGCAGGATTGGATTGACCTGATATCCCTAGCCGCTGCTCAAGCACATTACATTGAGGATTTGCACAACCCGTTGCATCTAACCTACAACTACAACGGACAATACACGGGTAACACAGGCATTCATGCGCGATATGAGGGAGAAATGATCTTCCGCCACCTCGATGAACTGACTTTTTCCGAAACAGAAGCTGCCTATGTGCCTTCAATGCTAGATTTTGTTTTCGATGGAATAGACTCCCACTATGGGTTTGTTGAGGACATCTTGGCGGCAGACACTATGTATACTGGTCCACACGACGAGGCCTATTATGCAGGCATGTGGGCAGAAACGGGCGAATTCACGCACGATTTATTTCAACAGGCGGCCGAGGCTGTTGCAGCCTCCTGGTACACCGCTTGGGTGAATGCGGGATCTCCTCGGACTTTCCTGGCATACTCTGCAGATTTTGAAGGAGATGGCGATGTGGACGCTCTTGATCTCGATCTTTGGCAGACAGCTTACGGAATTCGAAGCGTGGCTGATGCAGATGTAGATGCCGATACAGATGGGGCTGATTTCCTTCAGTGGCAACGCCAGTTTGGATCCAACTTCTCGACGAGTTCTACGTTGAAGGTCGTTCCGGAACCGATTAGTAGGTCTTTGTGTTTTTTAGCGTTGACTTTAGCAGGATGCTGGCCACGTTTGAAATGACTTGTCGAGAATCATACCGTCTAATCGAATTTGCCCTGCATGATTCTTAGGGCTTCTTGTGTTTCATTTCGCTTCTTAATTCAGCTCGGCATGGCATGGCGGATTCCTCAAACAAGATCGTCCCTTTGGAGTACACTGGTGCGCTGGCCGAGCCGTGGTCTGGAGGAAAACTTTTGCGGCTCTTGGCGGTGTTTGGCCCGGCGGCCATAGTGGCCTCCGTCGCCATCGGGGCTGGAGAAACAATTGTCGTGGTGCGAGCCGGTTCCTGGGCCGGTTACGACTTGATGTGGCTTGTGCTTCTGAGTGTTCTTGTAAAGGGAGTGTTCGTCACCTACATGTTGGGCCGCTACACTGCGGTAAGTGGAGAACCACTGAGTCACAGGCTGGCCCGTGCGCCGGGTCCACGCGGCTGGTTGCTGTTCTTAATCGTTTTCTTGGAAATGGCCGCTGCTGGACCCTTGTGGGCTGCAGTTGCTCGGCCTTGTGGCGACCTGTTGTATTTTCTCTTGTTCGAAGATGCTTCTGCAGCGCCAGGCCGTGAACTCCATGTCGAGCGCTGGATTACCACGCTGTTTATTCTCGCGGCGTTGGGGTTTAGTTTTCTACTCAATTACAGTCGCCTGGAAAGGCAGCAGGTGGTTATTTGTTGCCTGCTGGTCGTAGGTACGTTGCTGGGTACGATCTTGGTCCGTCCTGATCTTTGGGCCGCTCTCAAAGGAAGCATTTCCTTCGGTCATGTACCATCCTATCCAGAATGGGCACCAGCAGGTGTCCGCCAGCAACCTGCAACTGCCTTGGCAACGACATTTGGCTACGTAGGAGGAAGTGTCCTCGGCTACATTGTCTATGCTAACTGGATCGGCCTGCATGGCTGGGGACTCACGGGTCATCCCCAGATTGATGAGATTCGCATGCGGGCCGCTGCCGGTGTTCCTGGCGATTATCTCCCTACCGAACCGACACAAGTGGAAAGGATTCGCCGCTCGCTCCTGCCGCTTAAGTGGGACGTCGGCTGCGGGGCACTTGTGCTGTGGATAGTGAGTGCGTCGTTCATGATGGCCGGGGCAGCTGTGCTCTACCCACTGTTGGCCAGTGGTAAGCTTCCTGAAGCATTTTCCGATTGGAGTTTGTTAACCGATCAAGCGCAGGTGTGGAGGAATATCCACCCCGCACTAGTCTGGGTCTATTATGTATGTGTGCTAATTGCGCTCTGGGGTACGTTGCAGGCCTTTCCGGAAATCTACTCTCGCGTGATTCATGATTTTTCCCAGGCGATCTGGCCAGAAAGTCATTGGACTTACCGAAAGGTCCATCTGTCGGTAATCGTCTATGTTTTTGCCGCTGCATCGCTCGTTGTATGGAGCAATCTTAAGTTCGACACCATTACCCATATCGTGGCCTTCCTAACCACAAACCTCGCTGTGGCTATTTCGATGCTTGCAGCGCTATATCTCAATTTCCAGCTCCCTCCTGTTTATCGCACCCGTTGGTGGATGCTGTTGGGAAGTGTTCTTTCCGCCGTGATCTTGCTAGTAGTTGCTACAGTGAGCGGGGCTGGACTCTGGGCTGAGGTGTGGGCCATGATGTGGCAGACCTCGGTCCTAAAATAGCATTTTAAGGTGTCTACGCGAACATTGTTCAAAGTCGTCATTAGCAAACGATCTACTTGATTAGACAGTGTTTACGGCGATAATTCTGGGATGGCAACTCCACTCCCCGCCGTCAGTTCTCGTCGGAAGCAATCTATGCAGTCACGGGAACGATCCGCCGCCTCGCTTATCGAGTTGTTGGTTGTGTTGTTCATCATAGGAATCATGATGAGCCTCCTACTCCCTGCTTTGCAAGGTGCCCGCAATCGTGCCCAGGACACTGTTTGCGAAAACAATATACGTCAACTTCACTTTGCGATGTATCAATTCATAGACGTGAAAAGAACATTCCCGACACCTAATCGCTGGCCGGTCGACATTCTCAAGTGGATGGAACAGAGACCCCTGGCCGACATGATGAAAGACAATTACGATCGAAATGCTGACTTCCCACGGCCCCCGTTGCTCCGCTGTCCGATGCAAGACGATTTCGCTAGCCGTGTGCCAACTGTGGACGTATGCCACTATGTACTTACGGTTACCCGCAATGACAACGGCAAGCCCGAGGGGCCCGGATGGGAAATTCACGATCGCAATCTCCTCGACGACGACGTCATCGAAGAACCGTGGTATATCGGCCCTGAAATGTCGCACCTCTCTCAGCAGCGAATGTTCGCCAACGAACAGGGCCCCCATAATTCCGGACTGTTCATGACTCGTGGGGGTTTGGTACCTCGGTAATTTGTAGGCCTGACCGAGCCACGCAAGTCCCGGCAATCGATTAGCGGTTTCAGGGTCAGTGCTGGAAATTGTAGAACTTGTACCGGCCTACATTTTTTTTCTGGGTTTATCCTTTGATGCAAGACGAGCCTAGTCGCTCCCAACTCATTTGCTAGAATGGCCGGTCTAATTTCTGTGCGATTACTTATTTAATATTTTCTGGAAATTGTTATGTCGAATAAGCCACTCAACATCGCTCTGATCGGCTACAAGTTCATGGGCAAGGCCCACAGCCAGGCTTGGCGAACGGTCGGTCGTTTTTTTGATCTTGATCTCGATCCCGTGATGAAAGTGGTTTGCGGGCGAGACACGAAGGCCGTGGCAGAATTCGCGGAGCGCTGGGGCTGGGAAAACTCTTCCGCCGATTGGCGAGAGGTTGTCGGTCGCGATGATGTCGACGTGGTCGATGTTTCCACTCCCGGGAGCACCCACGCCGAGATAAGCATTGCCGCAGCCCAGGCGGGCAAACACGTGTTCTGTGAAAAGCCACTCGCTTTCACGGTGGCTGAAGGAAAGAAAATGCTTGCCGCTGTTCGCAAAGCGGGGGTGAAGCATATGGTCAACTTCAATTACCGCGTCTGTCCTGCCGTCGCGCTCGCCAAGCAGATGATCGACTCAGGAGCGATTGGCGAGATTCGCCACATCCGCTGCACTTATTTACAAGATTGGTTGGTGGACCCTGAGTTTCCGATGAATTGGCGCCTTCGCAAAGATGCCGCCGGCTCGGGAGCCCACGGCGACCTGGGTGCGCACTCCATCGACTTGGCCCGCTTCCTGGTCGGCGAGATTGATGAAGTGGTCGGCACGAAGAAGACTTTTATTACCGAGCGTCCTGCTGAAGGGACTTCCGATGGACTCACTGCCACGGCGGGCGAAGGGACTGAGCAAGTGACCGTTGACGATTCGTCGCTCTTTTTAGCCAAGTTCACTAGCGGTGCCTTGGGCTCCTTCGAGGCGACACGCTTAGCACCTGGTCGTAAGAACTTCAACCGCTTTGAAATCAATGGCAGTACCGGATCGCTTGTATGGTGTTTTGAGGATTTGAATTATCTCGACTACTACTCAACGGATGATCCAGGCAATCAACAAGGATTCCGCCGGATCATTGCTACTGAGGGCGACCATCCTTACGCCGGAAACTGGTGGCCGCCCGGGCACATGCTTGGTTACGACCATGGTTTCTCTCACGCGGCCTACAACCTCACGCAATCCATTGCCAAGGATCTGCGTTGCGTTCCCGACTTCCGCGATGGTGCCCAATGTGTAGCCGTCTTGGAAGCAGTAGATGCCTCGGTTGATTCAGGCAGTTGGGCTAAAGTAGAAATGATCGATTGAACCTTGCGGCCACGTAAAGCTTCTCTTAACCAATATCTAACCGAGTAAAGAAATGAATCAAATCAAGGCTGGCATCATCGGCACGGGATTCATTGGCCCCGCACACGTCGAAGCTCTGCGTCGTCTTGGATACGTCCAAGTCGCGGCAGTTGCGGAACGCGACACGGCTCTTGCCCAAGCGAAGGCCGACGAATTATCGATTCCTAAAGCGTACAGTGACTACCACCAGTTGCTTGCCGATCCCGATATTCAAGTCGTGCACAACTGCACTCCCAACCATCTCCACTTCGAAGTGAATCGCGACATCCTCGCAGCCGGCAAGCATGTGATCTCCGAAAAACCGCTGGCGATGAATTCTACTGAGTCGAGGGAACTGGTAAAGCTCGCAGAAGCCGCCGGGGTTGTGCATGCGATCGACTTTAACTACCGCTATATGCCTCTCGTGCAGCAGGCCCGGTTGATGTGTCAGGCATCGGACGAAGTCGGGAGAATCCTTGCCGTTCACGGTTCCTATCTGCAGGATTGGTTGCTTAAAGAAACTGATTGGAACTGGCGATTGGTGCCCGAGATGAGTGGCGACTCCCGGGCCGTGGCTGATATCGGTTCCCACTGGTGTGATCTGATCCAGTTCATTACTGGACAAAAAATCGTAAAAGTGATGGCCGATCTGGTCACGATTCATCCCTCGCGGAAGCGCCCCAAGGTGGAAGTCGAGACTTACGCCGGCAAAGTACTTCAACCCGAAGATATGGAAGAAGTACCGATCAGTACCGAGGATTATGCATCGATACTCTTGGAATTCGATTCGGGCATGCACGGCGTTCTTACTGTTAACCAATGTGCTGCAGGGCGAAAGAACCGGCTCTACTTTGAGATTGATGGAAGCAACAGTGCCTTGTCTTGGAACCAGGAACGGCCCAACGAATTGTGGGTGGGCCGTCGCGACGGACCGAATCAGACGATCATGAAGGATCCCAGCCTGCTCTATCCTGCGGCCCGCGAGTATGCTCACTACCCAGGCGGGCACAACGAGGCCTATCCCGATGGGCCGAAGAATCTGTTCCGCAATGTGTACGGATTCATTGCTGGCAAGAGGGCAGGGGGCGACTTTGCCACTTTCATTGATGGCCACAATGAGATCGCGATTTGCGATGCGGTGCTCAAGAGCGGCCGCAAGAAGCAGTGGACCGCCGTGGAATATTGAGTGGCTTTCGACTCCTTTCGAATCGAAGCAACCGCTACAATCCCCCCGCATTCACCGCATGTGCTGGCAGAAGGAAAATCCTTCCTCGCTTTCATCGCGATTCCTGCTGCATTGGAGGCGGTATTGCCGTAAAATTGACGGTATCGCACGAATGAGGCTGCATTCAACTTAGCGAATTGGTAGAGTCCTGAGGAATCACGTTCATGGCGAAACTGGCCACCTGTCCTGGCTGTACTACTCAACTGGCGTTGCCTGAAGAAGCGACGCTTAGTGACGAGGCCCGTTGCCCTCGTTGTGGTGAAGAGTTCCCTTTGATGGAAGCAGTACAGTTTTCCATCCCCACTGCCGAATTGATACCAGCGAACGAACGGAATACCTCCAGCGAGGTTGTCGAATGGGCCGCGAAACCCCTAGAAGGCAAGCAGACAGACTTCTGCGCAGCGGTGGATGAACCCGTTGAATCAGATGAAGAAGAACCTTATCAGTTTCAACCGAAAATGCCGGAGAGCATTGATCCCGACCTGAATGCCACGCTCTCCGACTGGGAAGCTCGGCTCAAACGAGCCATTTCAGATACTGCGCCGAGCGAGATGGTAGAAGATTCTACCGGCGACGATCCTCAACTATCCTGCGAAACAGAATTCAAGCTGGAAAATAAGAGTATCGACGAACTCAAAGACTTCTCCTTTCCCCACGAAGACCTTGAACCGCAGGTTGAGCCTGAGTTGGAGCCCTCAACGGGCCCATTGTCGGCGGCAGAAACTGAAGAGTTCGAGTTCGTTTCCGCTGAATCGACCATAAGTACGTCTGCCGATGCTACTACAGCTAATCTCGTGCAGCCTACCTCACCGGAAATGGTGATCAATACCACTCAAACATCAAGTCCCCGTAAGAAGAAAAACCGCAGTCTCTCTCGGACAATGCTCAGTGCTAGTCTGGGCGTCGTTGGGATCCCTCTGGGGCTGTATGCCTTGTTGTGGATCAAGGGCCCCGCAGCAGATATGGCCCATCTGGCAAACTACTTGCCCCAATTCATTTTGCCTCCCTCGATGCAATCTCCAACTTCGAGTCTTGAGGAGAATGCAGAGACTCTTGCACTAAACCGTTCCGAACCCTTGCCGTCCAAAGATGAGCAAGCGACGCCACCCTTAGTGGCCGATCCCGAAGTCCAGCCGGCTACTGCGGAAGTGCCAGCTTACAACGGCCCACGATTCGAAATGGTTGATGGCGAGGAGTTTAGTCAGCTGTTATCTGTCGCCTCTCAAGCCGCGCCGGATCTTATCGCGGGAGATCTCGCGGCTCAATCAGATAAGTCCCGCATGGGACACGCGTACATCTCCCTCTGTCGGCTCGCCGACAAGTGCTCGTTCATGAACCAGCCCGGACATTCTGCCGAGGATGCCGATCATGTCGCCGAAGCCCAGGAATTGTTGGAAACTACTTTTTCCAGTCCCGATGTCCTAGCAGATCTTCCGCAGATCGCTGGACCATGGTGGGAGTTTGTGTCCCGACCCTCACCGGGAATTGTGCTGACCGGAAGTGTTGAGCGTGTTGAGAAGACCGCTGCTGGTTCGCTAGCCCATGTGAAATTGGGAGAAATGGGAGCGTCGATTTCTGTACTCTTGGGAGGTGATTCTCCTCATCTTGGGACACAACTTGGGGTCGTTGGCAGTATCGTGAGCGACCCGTCCTCGAAAATCCCCGCACTTTCAGGACTATCAGAGCCCATCGTGGTTGCCCATTTTTCATTTCCAATTGCTGGTCCCAACCTTGGCGATATGCTGTCGGTACGGCCCCATTGATACCACAAAATCCCTCTCGCATGATTTGGAGAATGTGGTTCCGCTGGATAAAATGGGATAGCTACGCAGTATGCTACTGTTGAAAGAGACGGATTTGTGCCACAATCGGCCAACCAGCAAAGTGTATATTCAGCCGCATAGCGCTAGCAACATGTTCCTTTTGCGATGCAAAAACCGCATGCTAACTTACCGCGGCTGATTTAAAATCCATCGCCTCCGACTTGCCACCCCAGAGTCACTATGAAAGTTGCTGTCCTCCGAGAAACGTACCCAGGCGAAAATCGTGTGGCGCTGGTGCCTGACCTGCTTGCACCCCTTATAAAGGCAGGCTGGCAAGTGATTATTGAAACAGGGGCCGGAGTGGCCGCCGGTTTCCCAGACGCCGATTACCAAGCCAAGGGTGCGGAAATTGTTCCCGATCGCCAGGCGGCATATTCCCAGTCAGACGTTATCTTGCAAGTCCGTTGTCTGGGTGCCAATCCTGAGGCTGGTCGTGCAGATTTAGACCTTATCCGTCGTGACCAAGTCCTTGTAGGATGTTGCGATCCTCTCGGCAAACCCCAAGCGATCCAAGAATTGGCCGAGCGCGGCGCGATAGTGTTTGCGATGGAACTGATCCCGCGCATTACGCGTGCACAGAGCATGGACGTGCTTTCGTCGATGGCGACCATTGCGGGGTACAAATCTGTATTGAAGGCCGCCGATCACTTGCCGAAGATGTTTCCCATGCTCATGACTGCTGCGGGTACTCTCGTCGCTTCAAAAGTTTTAGTCATTGGCGCAGGAGTGGCAGGACTACAGGCAATCGCTTCGTCCCGTCGTTTGGGTGCCATCGTGCAGGCCTACGACGTACGGCCCGTGGTGAAAGAGCAGATCGAAAGCCTAGGAGCAAAATTTGTCGAACTGAATCTCGACACTGCCGGTTCCGAAGACAAAGGGGGCTACGCCAAGGAACTCAGTGAAGACCAAGTCCGCCGACAACAGGAACAACTGGCCGATGTGATCGCCGATTGCGATGTGTGCATCAGCACGGCTGCTATTCCCGGCCGACCATCGCCTTTGTTGATCACCGAGGATGCGGTCAAGCGAATGCGACCGGGCTCGGTGATCGTAGACCTGGCAGCCGAACGAGGCGGTAATTGTTGCCTTTCGCAGCCGGACCAGACAGTGGTAGAGCACGGTGTGACCATTCTTGGCCCCACCAATCTCCCCGCCGGAGTCCCCCAACATGCCAGCCAAATGTACGCCAAGAATTTGGTCACTTTCCTCCTGCTTATGACCAAGGCAGGAGAACTGGAAATGGATCAAAAAGATGAAATCATCCGCGACACGCTGGTTGCCAAGGATGGCCAAGTCCAAAACAGTCGTCTGCGCGGCATGTTAGGTCAAGAGCCGCTCGTATTACCACCAGCATCACCTCCCGTAGATCACTTGGCGAGCGAATCATAGCGATTTGCTAACAAGAGGTACTCCGGTCGCTAACACTCTCAGTTCGCCGGATGTAGACAAACAACACCAACCACTAGCCACTTACAACTATTCCGCTATGGATATCATCACCGGACTTACCATCTTTGTTCTCGCGGTCTTTGTTGGCGTCGAAGTCATTACTAAGGTTCCGCCGACACTGCATACTCCTCTCATGAGTGGCTCGAACGCCATTAGCGGCATCACCCTCGTGGGGGCTCTGCTTGCAGGCGAAGGATTCCTGGGAGGCATGCTAGGATTCCTGGCGATCGTATTTGCGACGACTAATGTCATCGGCGGATTCCTGGTCACTCACCGCATGCTGGCGATGTTCAAGAAAAAGAAGTAACTCCTACCCAAGCTAAGGGCGCACTCTAGTGTTTGACATCTTGCTGAAACAGTTTGTGATGGCCGAGCAAGGGCTCGAAAAGCCAGTTGCCAAGGCTGCCGAAAAGGTAGCTGAAGTAGCCTCTTTGTCCGAGTTTTCCAACCTGGGATATTTAGTCGCCTCTGTGCTATTTATCATGGGCATCAAGGGGCTGACCCACCCGAGGACCGCCGTCCGGGGGAATCTGCTCGGAGCCGCTGGCATGCTTATTGCCGTTTTGGTCACTCTGGTCGGAGGCCAAGTAAGTTGGCCAGTGGCGATCGCAGGCATAGCCGTCGGAACGGCGGCGGGAACCTGGTTTGCCAACACCGTCCAGATGACTCAAATGCCACAATTGGTGGCGTTGTTCAACGGCTTTGGCGGCATTGCCTCTGTATTGGTCGCGGGGGCTGAAGTCTTACGCAGTGCCCCCACATCGGGAAATATTGCGGTGGCGGGACTCGCTGCGGGGCTGGCGGGACTAATTGGTTCGGTCACCTTTACCGGATCCCTAGTAGCCGCTGGCAAGTTGCAAGAACTTTCGCAGTTCAAAAAGCCATTCAGCCTCCCTGGGCATCAAATTATCAATGCCGTCTTGATTGCCGTCACATTAATCCTGTGCCTCAACATGATGGATGGATCAGCTTGGGAATATTTTCTGCTAACGACGATAGCACTAGTGTTAGGGGTGTTCCTGGTCACTCCAATCGGAGGTGCCGACATGCCCGTGGTGATTGCACTCTTGAACAGCTACTCGGGGTTGGCAGCCTCGGCTGCCGGATTCGTCATCAATAACAATGTGCTGATCGTGGCTGGGGCACTCGTCGGGGCCTCGGGGATTATCCTCACAAATATCATGTGTAAGGCGATGAATCGTTCGCTTCTCAATGTGCTGTTTGCCAAATTTGAACCGAGTGCTGACGGCCCAAGTGACGACGAGGTCTACGCCGGCAAGATCAAGAGTACCTCTCCCGAAGAGGTGGCCATGCTGCTCGACGGAGTGCAACGTGTCGTCGTGGTGCCGGGCTACGGCTTGGCTGTCGCCCAGGCCCAGCACATAGTCCGTGAAATGGCCACATTGCTTGAATCTGAGGGGGTAACCGTCGAATACGCGATTCATCCGGTCGCAGGCCGCATGCCTGGCCATATGAATGTACTGCTCGCCGAAGCCGATGTTCCCTATGACCAACTCAAGGAAATGGACGAAATCAACCCGACATTTTCTCAATGCGACGCAGCAATTGTGATCGGTGCGAACGACGTCGTTAACCCCGTGGCGAATACCGATCCTTCAAGCCCGATTGCGGGAATGCCGATTCTCAATGTCGGAGATGCCCGTACGGTGATAGTGGTGAAACGGAGCCTTAGCCCTGGTTTCGCAGGTATTCCCAACCCACTTTTTGCAGCTGACAACTGCTTGATGCTCTTCGGTGATGCCAAGCAGGTCTTGATGGAATTGGTGGCGGCACTCAAGGATCGCTGAGGCGATAATTCCAGATAAATCCTCCCGCCCTCCCTGTTGCTAGTCTGAGAAATTGCCGCTAGAATCGTAGGTAGATATTGATACCCAGTCTCACTAGCGGATTTGTCGCTATGCCTCATGTCGAAAACATAGAGCCTTTGATTACCCTCGGTATGCTCCGGTCAGGTCAGCAGGCAACCGTGCACTCTCTGGTCGGTTCCACAGAGCTTGTACGACATCTCAGCGAGCTTGGCATCCATGAGGGCGCGCTGCTGGAAATGTTACGGCCGGGAAGCACCTGCATACTGCGGATCAATGGCACGAAGCTGTGCGTCCGTGGAGACGAACTCTTGCGTGTGATGGTCACACCGCTAACAACCACCAGGCAAGCTGGATGACGACGCTGGCACAGCTTGACCGCGGTCAGTCGGCCCAGGTAGTTCAGATCGCCCGGGGAGGTGAACTCGCGCAGCGACTCTTGGAGATGGGCGTGACGCCCGGTGTTGCGATCCGTTTCGTTGGTGCTGCTCCACTTGGTGATCCCTTGGAATTTGAACTCCGAGGCTATCGACTCTGCATGCGACGTACGGAAGCAGAGCAGATCGAAATCCAGCTGTCATAGTATGATCTCCAGATGTCCTCGACCGTCTCACTCTCGACTCTCCGCATCGCCCTGGTAGGCAACCCCAATACGGGTAAGTCGACGCTTTTTAATGCACTGGCGGGGATCAATCAACGTGTGGGCAACTATCCAGGCGTCACCGTAGAGAAAAAAGTTGGGCGGTTTAAAAATGTTGAGCAAACTTTCGAAATAATTGATCTTCCGGGCACATACAGTCTGGCTCCACGATCACCTGATGAGATGGTGGCGGTCGACGTGCTCTTGGGTCGCGGGAGTGGCATGTCGCCTCCTGATATCGTGCTCTCTATCATCGACGCCGCCAACCTGCAGCGTAATCTCTATCTAGTGAGCCAGGTCCTTTCGTGCGGGTTGCCGACGGTGATTGCGCTCAACATGGTCGACGTTGCTGCGGAACGTGGTATCGAAATGGATGTCGCGACACTCTCGGAACGCCTCGGCGTCCCTGTCATCCCAATCCAGGCGAATCGAGGGCAAGGGCTCGACGAACTGAAAACTGCTCTCATCAAAGCTGCTACGCAAAGTACTCCGCCAGATCATGACCCTTTTCCGCCGGTATTCCGTCAACATGCCGATCAACTCGCCAATGAGCTCAATCGGGATCGAGCCGAATCATTACCGCGCTACTTGGTGGGACGACTAATCCTCGATAACAACGGATACCTCGAACATCAGCTCCTCCCCAGTGAGACACCCGGTCAAAGGGAGCAGCTTGCAGCGATTCGCCAGTCATTGGCAGCGAAAGGACTCCCCGTGCCGGCCGTCGAAGCAATTTCCCGCTATGAGTGGGTCGCCAAAATACTCGATGGCATTGTGCACATCCCCGACGAACGGCATCTCACCGTGAGTGACGGCATCGACCACGTTCTTACGAACAAAGTGTGGGGCACACTTGTCTTGTTGGCGGTGATGGCCTTATTGTTCTCTTCGATCTTCGTTCTAGCTGAACCGGCTATGAATGTGGTCGACGATGGCGTGGGCTGGCTTGGCGACTCGGTGAGTTCGCTTTTGCCAGAGGGAGCGTTGCGTTCGCTCATTGTGGATGGCATCATTGGTGGGGTGGGAGCGGTCGTGATCTTTCTGCCTCAAATTCTTATTCTGTTTGCCTTCATCGCCGTATTGGAGGACTGTGGGTATATGGCCCGCGCGGCGTATCTGATGGATCGACTCATGGCCGGCGTGGGTCTGAGCGGCAGATCGTTCATCCCATTGCTGTCGTCGTTCGCTTGTGCCGTCCCGGGGATCATGGCCACACGGGTGATTGAAAACCGCCGCGATCGGCTGGCGACAATCCTCATCGCTCCGCTGATGAGTTGCTCTGCCCGGCTTCCGGTGTATGTGATTCTGATCGGTGCGTTTGTCCCTGCCCACACCTATTTCGGTGGCATCGTCGGCCTGCGAGGACTCACCCTGCTGGCGATGTATTTGGTGGGAATCATCGTGGCAGTGGTCGTGGCGTGGCTGCTGAAGAAAACGCTCCTTCGCGGCGAAACGCCCCCCTTCGTATTGGAACTTCCGAGTTACAAATTGCCTTCGTTGCGGACAGTCTTCTTTCGGATGAAAGAGCGCGGCTGGGATTTCTTACAGCGAGCCGGGACGGTTATCTTCGCCGTCACGATCGTCGTATGGGCTTTGGCCTACTATCCTCGTAACGAAGCGCAGGTAGCCGAAATGGTTGCTGCCGAACGCTCGGAATTGGAATCACAAGCAACCGCGACCCAGCCAGGAACTCCGGACTACGACCGAGCCCAACAGTCACTCGCCGAGTTTGACCAACGGGAGAATCTCGATCACCTCGCGGCCAGCCTGCATCAGCAGCAGAGCTTCCTGGGCCGTGCCGGCCAATTCATCGAACCTGCCGTGAGGCCTCTTGGTTGGGACTGGCGGATCGGTTGTGCTGCGATTGCCTCGTTCCCTGCCCGTGAAGTCGTAATGGGAGTTTTGGGTGTGATTTACAACTTGGGAAGCGATCTGGATGTCGGAAGCGAAGGAGACCAATCCCGCTTGCAGGAGCGTTTGCAGGCCGCCCGCTGGGACGACACCGGAGAGCGAGTGTATAATCTACCGGTGGCGTTGTCGTTGATGGTGTTCTTTGCATTATGTGCCCAATGCGCTGCCACCCTAGCAGTAATTCGCCGTGAGACCAACAGCTGGCGTTGGCCTGTGTTTACGTTTACCTACATGACAATGCTCGCCTACGTAGGGGCGCTGGCCACCTACCAAATCACCAGCCGTCTGTGGCTGTAATCATGCAAGACACTTTGGCCATATTGATCGTCCTCGCCGCCGCGGCCTACCTCGGTCGCCTAGCTTGGTTACGATTTGTAAAAGGAACTTCGTCAGGGTGCGGTAGTTGTGGCAGTTGCTCGTCAAATGCAAAAAATGTAGTGCAGATTGAGCGGCTTAGTTCTGTGAAGAAGGAATATTGATTGCCGAGGCTGACTTAAACTCCCTCCGCTTTGCCGAGCAGAACTCGGCGGACGCGTCGCGGCTAACCAAGGGAACACGAACTCTCATGGCAACGGATTGCACATCACCTGAAGTTGATTCCAAATGGAAGCAGTCATTTCGCCGACGACTGCTTGCTTGGTATGCCAAGCATGAACGTGATCTCCCTTGGCGAAAGTCGCAGGATCCCTATCGTGTCTGGGTCAGCGAAGTCATGCTCCAGCAGACTCAGGTGGAGACCGTCAAACCGTATTTCCAGCGGTTCCTCAAGGCTTTCCCCACCGTGAAGAATCTCGCGGCCGCCGAGGAGAGCCAAGTGCTGCGGTTGTGGGAAGGGTTAGGATATTATCGCCGCGCAAGGGGGCTTCATGCAGCGGCGAAACAGATTGTCGCTGAGCATGGAGGGCAATTCCCTCAGGATGTCGTTACGATGCAGTCGTTGCCAGGAATCGGACGCTATACGGCGGGGGCAATCGCTTCGATTGCCTTTAACCAGCGGGAACCCATCCTGGAAGCGAACACTATCCGGTTGCTTGCACGGCTGTTGGCCTATCCTGATGATCCAACGAAATCTGCTGGGCAGCGACTCTTATGGGCTACGGCTGAGGAAATCTTGCCGAGTACCAATGTCTCTCGCTTCAATCAGGCACTCATGGAACTGGGTTCGCTGGTCTGCACGCCAACTCAACCGAAATGTGAAGAGTGCCCCGTCTCTCGCCATTGTGGGGCATATCAAAATGGCTTGCAGGACGAACTGCCGCGCGCTGCGGCAAAATTGAAATTCACTGATGTTCACGAGGCAGCGGTTGTAGTGCGGAAGAATGGTCAAGTCATAGTGCGGCAATGCGGAACGGGGGAGCGTTGGGCGGGGCTCTGGGATTTCCCTCGCTTCGCGATCGAAAGTGAAGGGCCACTGTTCGTCGAAGAAGAACTAATCAAAAAGGTTTGTCAGCAAACCGGCGTAACTGCCAAGCCGGGGGCTTTGCTGACTACGATGAAACATGGGGTAACGCGTTACCGGATCACGCTTGATTGCTACTCAGCTCAATTCGTGTCGGGACGATTGAAAAGGCATACACGCTGGATCCGCCCTGCTGAACTTGCTGATTTGCCTCTCAGCACAACTGGGCGGAAGCTGGCGAATCGAATCGAAAAGAGTGTGAGTAAGAATTAGGTTCTACTCAAGTCGCAGCCAGCTCTTCTATTTCTTCGACTGCGGGTTCGCCATCGTCTTTCATATTGGCTAACTGTGCGCGGAACGCCTCGATACCAGCTAATACACTTTCTTCATCGACTGCTTCTGTAGTCTCTTCAGCTTCAACGGAATCAACTGATTCAGAAGCAGAATTGGTGACTACGGATTCTGGTTCTTCTACAGGCGCAGGTATTTCAGCAAGCAGGGGTTGTTCTTCTGGCGACGGTATAGGTGCAACCTCTTCAATGACAGCCGCAGGAACGTCAGGAAGTGTACCCTCCTTTTTCATGACTGGCGAAGGCGATTCATTGACTGCAACCGGCACGGGCACTTCCGCCGGCGCGGGTGTCACTATCGGCAAGGGTGTGAAGGGTTTCGAAGCTCGCTGGAGATATACTGCCAGCCCATAGCCAATGGCAATATTTACGAGCGACAAAAAGGCAACAATCAGTCCCATAACGCAGATTCCAATCGGCTACAATTTGAGCAACGAAACGTAGAGCACATCTAGGTAAGCCTACGTTGCTCAGCGATGTTTGCTGCAGCCGAATGAGGATTAGCGATTTCAGTGGGGCCGTGGGATGCGACGGCTATACTGATCGTAGGGGACGCGAGATCGAATTACTTCAGCAGTTGGCCGGCGGCGGCCGTGGCTGGGGAACGCCCCGCTGTAGCAGTTTGCTCTCTTACTAGTGATTCGACGAACTCCGGAGACATGCTGCCCAGGGTGATAACTTCGCTCTTGCCGGTCGGGTCCTTGGGTCGAATGATGCAGATTACTTCGGAATCACACCCACGACGCTTGATTTCTGCAAGAGCAGCATCCTCCGCTGGATTCAAGTTTTGCGGAATCGACATGGTACGATCACTGACGATTGGTGCCTGGGGTGCTACTTCCGCCACGGCATCTTGGCCACGAATCGCGAGAGGCTCTTGGACGGTTGCGCTGGCGAGAGAAACTTGAGGTCCACTGGCAGTCGGCGATTTTTCAGGTGACTCAAAAACCATCGCCAGATTCATGCTCTTGAGTTTCGCTTGAATTGAGGGGAGCGAAGCGTACAGTCCTTCGTTGCCTTGCGGATCAGCGGCAAAGCAGACACCAATCAGTTGACCCGCTGAATTAAATAGTCCGCCACCGCTGCGACCCTCGATAGGAGCGCCAGCTACTTCTACGTTGGGTGCACCCTGGTAGCGGTCAACCGTCGTGATCTGAGAAGAAATGACCGTGGGGTTCGCACCCTGATTGCAACCGACAGTGGTAACCGGCGCCCCAGGCGAAAATACTGTATTGGGCGGAGCAATCCGCCGCGCCTGCACCGGAGAACCCGGTCGGATGATTACCAAAGCCAGATCGCGTTCCAGGTCGAAGTCCATCAATTGGCCAGCAACCGTTTCGCGGACTTGAGCACCTGTAGGAGTTGCCGAGAACAGTGTCACTTTGATAGGCCCCTTGCCCTCGGATTCGCGGAAGATATGTCCACAAGTCAGCACCAACGCCGCCCCACCTTGGGCATCAACAATCGTACCCGTACCTGCCGACATGCCGTCGGCATCCTCGACGGATAGTTTTACGGTCGCTTCAAGAAGTTGGGCGGTCAGGGTCGGTGAACCTCCCAGTTGATTAGTTTGTCTCTGGGTATCGTTGGCAAACGTAGCTGCCGCGGATTGGGGTGCAATATTGGATCGCGCAGAGTCTGGCAAACTAGCAGAAGTTGCAGCTGCAGAACCCTCAGCAGTCGTGAGCATTTCCACCAATTGTTCGTAGGAACCAGGTCCCGTCATGCGAGCGACTTCGCGGCCATCGGTGACAGCAATGAATGTCGGCACGACATCAACTCCATATTGCCTCGCCGTATCGGGGTCGCGGCCAATGTCCACATGACGAACAGGATACCCCGCAGCAGAGAGCCGCTGGATAGTTGGACGCATTTGCTGACACGGTCCGCAAGTAGCAGAACTGAAATCCAAGAGGACAATTTCGGCCTGACAAGCGCTAGCCGAGAGAAGAATGCCTAGCACAATACTGCTGGCAGTAGAAAAGCACATTTTCAACGCGACCATCGGTTCCCTCCATGGATACCCGGTCTATCGGATTGGTAACATCCCGCCAGCGCATCGGGGCTAGCCGTAGGTTCATTGCCGGGAGATCCTTCTCCACAAGCAAGTAACTGAGCTGGGGAATCTTCAATTCAGATCGATAAGCGAATGAGCCAACCGAATCAGTTCCTAAACAATTTGAACGAGGGGATACTTACTTGATGACGAGTAAATCTTACAAGGGCAACTCGCGCGATGGTATCTGCCGTTGCGGCGCGAATCCGTTGTTTCCACGAGAAACTTGCCAGACAGCATTGCTGCCACGCAGGCATCAAAACTCGAACTTTTCCTGTCAGATGCACACGTCGTGCCAAAACAATTCTATTACCCTCCCGCCGAGGGAAATCTCTCGTTACAATGATCCGACTCCCCTCTCAAAAAAAATAGCCCTCCTGAACTGCTAGCAATCAACCCTTCAAGATGCCTAAACGCCGCCTGCTGGTCACCTCTGCCCTCCCCTACGTGAATGGCCACATCCACCTGGGCTACATACTCGAAACGGTGCAGACCGACATCTGGGTCCGCTTTCAGAAGCTCCGCGGTAACGAGTGCCTTTATGTCTGCGCCGACGATACCCACGGCACGGCAACCATGATCCGCGCCCAGCAGGAAGGACGCAGCGAGGCCGAGTTGATCGCCGACATGCAAGCGGCCCACGTCGCCGACCTCAAAGACTTCGACATCTCCTTCGACAATTTCGGCAGCACCAATGATCCTGAGAACGAACGATTCTGCCAGTCGATGTGGCATTCGATTCGCGAGGCTGGCTTGGTCAAAGAAAAGAATGTCGAACAACTATTTGACCCGGTGGTGGGCACCTTCCTGGCAGATCGATTTGTCCGTGGCACTTGTCCCAAATGCAATTCGGCCGACCAACCTGGCGATAACTGCTCAAAATGCGGTTCAACCTATGGCCCTGCTGACTTGCTTGACCCCAAAAGCACGCTTAGCGGCGCCACTCCAGAAGTTCGCTCGGCCAAGCACTTGTTTATCGAGCTTGAGCAATTACACGAATTTCTAGAGACCTGGTCCCAGAGTGGAAAGCACTTGCAGCCGGAAATTGCGAATTACTTGCAGGGACATTTTCTCGGTGAGCCGCTTCGCGACTGGGACATCTCGCGGCCTGCTCCGTATTTTGGCTTTGAGATCCCAGACTACCCTGGCAACTATTGGTATGTGTGGTTCGACGCCCCCATCGGCTACATGGCTTCTACGCAGCAATGGTGCGACCGCACCGGCGGCAACTTTGACGACTGGTGGAAGTCATCCGACACCGAGATTCACCACTTCATAGGCAAAGACATAACCTATTTCCACACCTTGTTCTGGCCAGGGATGCTCAAGACGGCGGGTTACAGCCTGCCGACCAAAGTGCATATCCACGGTTTTCTTACTGTCGATGGCGAGAAAATGTCTAAGAGCAAAGGGACCTTCGTCAACGCACGTACTTACCTCAACCACTTGGACCCCAGCTACTTGCGGTATTTCTATGCCGCCAAACTCAACGACCGTGTCGATGATCTTGACTTGGCACTCGATGAGTTCATTGCCAAAGTGAATACCGATTTGGTGGGCAAGGTGGTGAATCTTGCCAGTCGCACGGCCAAGTTCGTCGAGCAGATCGGGCTCTCGAAGGAGTATCCCGAGGACGGAGGACTATTCGTTCACGCGGCCCAACTTGGAGATGAGATTGCTGAAGCCTACGAGTCGTGCGACTATAGCCGCGCGATGCGACTTGTATTGGGTCTAGCCGATCGTGCCAACCCATTCGTCGAAGAAAATAAACCTTGGGAACTGCGCAAAGATCCAGGCAATGCTGCTCGACTACAAGATGTCTGTACCATCGCACTGAATCTTTTCAGACAAATCGCAATTTATCTCGCCCCTGTGCTGCCACGCTTAGCGCAGCAGACGGGCGAATTGCTCAATGATCCAATCACTTCCTGGGACCAGGCACAAACCCCACTCGTGGGCACCCCGGTCGCCAAATTCAAACACATGCTCAAACGAATTGAAGAAAAGGACGTACACGCCATGATCGAAGAATCCAAACCGGCCGAGGTCGCTTCAGCGCCCGGCGAATCAATAACTGAATCTGTAGACCGCTGGAACGACTCTGCCGATGCCCTCGCGGCCGAACCATTGGCCCCCGAATGCACCTTCGACGATTTCACGAAGGTCGATCTCCGCGTGGCCCGCGTCGTAGAAGCCGAGGCCATCCCCGAGGCGAAGAAATTATTGAAACTTAAGCTTAGCCTCGGTGGAGGAGAATATCGCCAAGTCTTCGCCGGAATCAAGGCCGCCTACGAACCCGAGAAGCTCGTCGGACGCCTGGTAGTCATGGTCGCCAATTTAGCGCCGCGACAAATGTCTTTCGGCCTCAGCGAGGGAATGGTCATCGCCAGCGGCCCCGGTGGCCCCGATGTGTTCGTTCTCTCGCCAGATGATGGTGCCGTGCCTGGACAACGGGTGCATTAAGGCACGTCCTAGCCGAAGCTTAGGGAGCGACATTGCAAACTTCAACAACGAACTTCCCTCGAATCAAGTTGTTGATTGCCATACACTTGCTCGTAGGCATAGCGCCGCTGGCGATGTTCTCATTGCCGGAAACCAACTGGATGTTTCCTGCGATGTGGGCTCTCTCATCCCTCAGTATAGCTCAGATAATGCTCTTATCCTTTTGGGTCGGGATGGGAAGGAACAGAGGAGTAGGTCGCACGATTGGTGCATTCGGTGGCACCGCTTATGTGAGCTTTTGGCCTATGATGGCTCAATTCTTGGCGTTCCCCGACAATGCCTATGATTCTTTGTTCACAAAAGAGTTCCTCGTCGAGTTCTCTTCGTATGGCGCTTTGGTTCTGCTTTTATCGTGCGCTTTCTTGTTGATTCGTCGTAAGGGGATTAGTTTAGTTCATCTCTCTGAATTGAATACTCAAATAGAAGTTACCCGCCTCCGATACTCGACATTTCACTTGTTGTTACTCATGTCGATATGTTCAGTCGTCCTCAGCCTGACAAAGATAGCGCAACCATCTGAGCAGACTTCCATTGGATTTGGTTCATGGACGCATGTAGCTGGCCTCATCTTGATGTTGGTAGTTTTTCTCATGAATAACCTTTGTGCTGCATGGGCAACCTTGAGCTTAAATTCACCCTGGTCTCGAATTGCACTCGTCATCGGTATTGCATTCTTGTCAGGAGTCTCATTTGCGGTTGCCTTTGGCTACCATTCGTTCTCGTGGTTCATGGTCATTTCTGCAAGTCTGATCCCGGTCCTCGCAACGACTATCGTCGTTGCCTCACTGCTGGTAGTTCGTTCCAATGACTATCGAGTAGTTCGAAATCAAATGCTGCGGGCAGCCACTTGATTTACTGCCTGGAAGAAGAGTAGCTCGTAGAAGTCAATGGAGCATAATGGCATTCAACTGACTCACAGCCACAGTTTCAACCGTCCGTTGAGCATGTCTGGTAGTGCCCGCTCCACATGTCGACGAACCGCGTTCGCGTGGTAGCGAGTACTCAGATGAGAAGCGACAACGATTTCATTCTTGAATCGTTCCCGGCGTTCGACGAAATCATCCAGATGCATGTGGCCGAACTTATGGATTCGTTCTTTGCGGTGCTCGGGGGAAACGAACGTCATTTCGCAGATGAGAATCTTCGCTTCAAACATCGCGGGGCAGTTGTCGAGACCTTGCGGGGCCGTGTCGCCCAGATAGCCTACGAGTGGGGTTCGCTGCTCTTCGGTCACATCTTTACCACTGAGTCGAATGTCGCGAATCTCGTTGCCGGCCAAACCTTGATACTCGGGCTTGAGTTTGTGGCGGCGATCCCACACGATGAATCCTAGAGACGGCAGCGTATGCTTAGTAGCCGATACGGTGACGACCAACTCGCGGCTAAGAGGAATCTCATCCCCTGGGCTAACGGGTAGCAATTCACACGGCATGCGACCCCGATCCAATCGCGTGAATTGCCGCATG
Source organism: Bythopirellula polymerisocia (assembly GCF_007860015.1). GTDB lineage: Bacteria > Planctomycetota > Planctomycetia > Pirellulales > Lacipirellulaceae > Bythopirellula > Bythopirellula polymerisocia. The sequence goes on along the minus strand of NZ_SJPS01000002.1, from coordinate 188,583 downwards.
ATCCGCTGCATCGGATCGATGGTTTCTTCGGGCATGTAAATCCGTGGAGGCTCCATCTTCATCATCCGCCGTCGGGCCACATACACCGGCAAAGCAGCGATGTGATCCAGATGCCCATGGGAGACGAACCACGTCTCAGTCCCCATAAACGACCACGGCTGGGCACCCAGATCGAACCCGATCTTCAATTCGGGTATCCGCCAATAGGTCTGCACGGCAGCCCTCGAATACCCCTCAATCGTGAGTCCATCATGGACCAGAGTCTGTACGGGGGCGTTATCAATCATGGGGGATTTATTGCGGGGCGAAAGGCAGAATCCCCCATCGTAAACAGGTAAGTAGATTCAGGGAAGGCAGCAGTAGATATTGCTCAGCAGAATTGCAAAGTCGAAAACATAGCCAATCAAAAAATGGCCACAGAGCTCACAGAGATCTCAGAGCACAGAAAACAAGGTTTTCTCTGTGCTCTCGGTGTCCTCTGTGGCTATGCTATCTTTGGGTTTTCTGAATTTGCAGTTTTGCTGAGAGATTGCTTTCAGTGAGTGCTCTAAGCTGCGACCTGAGCGTCTTTGTCTTCGCCAGCCATCGCCGAGATCCAGATCTCACCGAAAAGTTCCTGCTGTTCGGCTCGGATATTGTGGTGGCGAATCAGCTCTAACACAGCCAGAAAGATGCCGATCAGTTGCGAGCGATGCATGTCGGCTTGGAATAAACTCTTAAATGAGAGTGACGATTCTGTCGCCAAACGTTCGCGGATGCGGTCCATGTAGACCTCGATAGGCGTATCGTCGTACCGAATCGCTGAGGGTCTGGCGGTCGCATTGTCACGCACCACTCGAGCGAATGCACTCACGAGGTCCCACATCTCGATTTCATGGATGGGCTGCTCCGAGGGATCTGCCCCGCCGGTGGGCAGATCGTTCACCCGCCGTGCAAAACGTCGCTGCCAGAGTTGGCCCCGCTCGGCTAGCATGCTGGCAGCATCCTTGTATTTCTTGTATTCCAGCAGTCGCTGTACGATGTCTTGCCGAGGGTCTTCGACTTCGCTTTCCTCTTTCTCATCCTCTTCGTGACGGGGCAGGATCATCCGGCTCTTAATCTCCATCAGCCGGGTTGCCAGCTCCAGAAAATCACCCACCGCATTGACGTCGATCTGCTCTATCACCTCGATCAATTCCAGGTATTGCTCGGTCACCCGGGCAATGGGAATGTCCATGATGTCCAGTTCCTGTTTGCGGACCAGATACCACAGGAGGTCCAAGGGACCGGCAAACAGTTCTAGCTCGACGCGAAATCGCATGAATTTCCTACAATGAAAGGAGGGGACTGGGCGGGGATTATGCCGATTCCACCCCCCGGACACCAGTCCACGTTGGCCTCGTTGGCCAAGGCGGTATTGCTGCAAGCAGTGCAGGGGCCTAAATTCCTCGGAAGATATACAGTTTCCCCCTAAAAAAGAAATCCACCCATGGACGAACAGCGAATCTGGGCACCTTGGAGAATTGGCTATGTTGCCGGTGATGAATCTCTCAAAGAGCAGACGCTGGTTCCCCAGCGATGGAGTCCCGGGGCAGAAGAAGACTGTTTCCTCTGCCGGGCAGCTGCAGAATATGCAGACCCAACTGGCGCAGATCGGCTCAATCTCGTTGTCGCCCGCGGTGAGCAAACCGTGACACTTCTCAATCGCTATCCCTACACCAACGGCCACTTGTTAGTTGCCCCCTTGCGACATGTCGGCCAACTGCACGAGTTGACCAGCGAGGAACATCTCGCCGCGATGAAAGCACTTTCCACATTTACTGAGCTCATTAGCGCACATCTCTCTGCCGCGGGATTCAATATTGGACTCAATCTGGGCCGTGTAGCTGGGGCGGGAGTACCCGGTCATCTTCATTGGCATCTGGTCCCACGCTGGTCAGGCGACAACAATTTCATGCCAACCGTGGCAGGAACACGCGTGATTCCTCAGTCACTCGATGCGGTGTGGGAAGTCCTGCGAAACGCCAGTGAGGGTGAAAATGGATCGTGAGCAGGCTTTGTTAGCACCCTATGCGATGCACAGCGAAAAATCTGCTGGTCGTGAGCATCCCGAGCCGCCTCATCCCTATCGCGGCCCATTCCAGCGTGATAGAGATCGTATCGTCCATTCCAGTGCATTCCGCCGTCTGGCACACAAGACCCAAGTCTTCACCGGCGAACTAGGGGACTACCACCGTTCCAGACTCACCCATACACTCGAAGTGGCCTCGATTGCCCGCACGATTGGTCGCGTGCTACGACTTAACGAAGATCTTATCGAAGCACTGGCCTTGATGCACGATATCGGTCATCCCCCCTTCGGCCACGCGGGAGAAAAAATCCTCGACGAGTGTTGCCGCGACTGCGGTGGTTTCAATCACAATCGCCACGCGCTGCGAATTGTCACGCTCTTGGAGAATCGATACCCCGAATTCGCCGGTCTCAATCTCACTGAAGAAGTCCTCTCGGGCCAACAAGTCCGTGCCGAGAAACACACCGCTTCGGCGTCCGCTCAGCCGCTGCTGGAAGTGCAGGTCGTCGACGCCGCCGATAGCATTGCCTACGACACCCACGACGCCGACGATGCGTTGGAATTGAGCCTCCTTGATTTCGACGACCTCCTCTCAGTGCCGTTGTGGAAGGAAGCAGCCCAACAGGTTCGACTCCGTTACGCCAACCTGGAACCTGAAGCCTTTCGTCGCACGGTCATTCACCACCTGATCGAGACTCTAGTTAGCGATCTGGTAGAATCCACCCGAGATCGACTCTCCAACGTCGCCAGCCTCGATGACGCGCTAAATTACGGAACCTCATTGGTCGCCCCCTCTTCGGAGGTCGCCGCCAAGAAGAGCGAACTTGAATCGTTCCTCTTTGAGCGTGTTTATCGCCATCCCACGGTGCTGGCCGAACGGGCGATCGCTGCCGATGCGGTTCGGGCCTTGTTCGCCAAGTATCGACAGGACCCCGACCAATTGCCTGCTCGCTTCCATTCGCGGCTACCACAAGATGGGGAAAGTCGATCAGTATGCGACTATCTGGCAAGTATGACCGACCGCTTTGCCCTAAGCCGCTTTCGAGGAAGGTAGCGATAAATGGGCTGACTCGCCAGCGGCCTGGTGGTAGAATGAAGAGTTCATATCCAGTGCCGCGAGATAGTCAATACGGCTCTGACCCAACCCATTATCTCTCCCCTGCATAATTCTATGGCCCTCCTGATTCTGCGTTGTTTGTTCCTCATGTTGGCCATCACTTTGGGGTTTCAGCTTCTGCAAACCGATTCGCTCAGAAGTGATAATGCTTTGCTACCCTGGGGGGCCTTCCTGGGAGTCTTACTCGTAGCGATCGGGGTTCTTGTAGCTGACGCTCGTATCCGGCGAAAACAACTCAACACGATCACAGCCGTTTATTTTGGCATGATCATTGGCTTGTTCCTTACTTACGTCCTGCAAATCGCACTCCAGCCTCTCTTGCCAACACAACCTACGTGGTTGCCTGACTGGATAAGGCTTGCATTAGCTACGGTCGTCTGCTACTTGTGCATTAGCGTGCTGTTACAAACGAAGGATGACTTCCGCTTCATAATTCCCTATGTGGAATTTGCGAAGGAAATCAAAGGTCTCAAACCTTACGTGCTCGACACGAGCGTGGTAATCGATGGTCGCATCGCCGACGTGGTCGAGACTCACATCATCGATAATCAATTGATCATGCCGCAATTTGTGGTGGCCGAGTTGCAGGCAATCGCCGACTCGAGCGATCGACTCCGCCGCGCCCGTGGACGTCGAGGCTTGGATATCCTCAATCGACTTCGCTCAGACCCCAAGGTCGACCTGCAAATCTTCGATCGCGAGTTGCCCCAGTTTGCCGGCCACACTGTCGACCAGAAACTGGTGCTATTGGCCAAACACCTCGAAGGGAAGGTCGTAACCAACGACTACAATCTCAACAAGGTGGCCAAACTGCACAGCGTTGGTGTGATCAATCTCAACGACCTTTCTAATGCCCTGAAGCCGATCTTCCTACCTGGCGAACAGCTAGAAGTTCGAATCATCAAAACGGGCGAAGAGGCGGGCCAGGGGGTAGGCTACCTGGAAGATGGCACCATGATTGTCGTCGAAGGAGGCCGCGAATACGTAGGTCAGAATGTGGGGGTCAACGTAACCAGCGTCCTGCAAACCAGCGCCGGGCGCATGATCTTTGGAAAAGTTGAGAACTATGACGGTTAAAGGCTTTATGCCACTTGAATCATCTCGAAGCAATTAAACATGATCGCCCGCTGACAGTTGTGCAAATTCTGCCTGCGCTGGAGAGTGGGGGAGTGGAGCGGGGCACGCTGGAAGTATCTGCCGCTCTTGTCGAACGGGGGCACCGCAGCATCGTAGTCTCTGCGGGGGGAAGGTTGGTCGAAAAGCTGCAAAGTGCCGGCGGGGAGCATATCATGCTCGATCTGGGCAAGAAGTCCCCACTCACACTCTTGCAGGCTGGCAAACTACGTCGGGTTTTGCAACATACTCAGGCTGATTTGGTCCACGTACGCTCGCGGATGCCCGCGTGGGTGACGCTACTGGCTTGGAAGCGTATGCGACCTGAATCGCGCCCCCGGCTGGTGACCACAGTACATGGGCTCAACTCTGTGAACTGGTACAGCAAAGTGATGACCTATGGCGAGCTGGTGATCGCTGTATCAAATTGCTGTCGCGACTACATCCTCAAAAACTATCCCAATACTGATCCGAGCAAGGTGTTGGTTATTCATCGCGGGGTCGATGCGCAGGACTTTCCCTACGACTATCGCCCCGATGAAGCCTGGACTTCTCAATGGAATGTAGAGTTTCCTCAACTTGCGGGGAAGTTCGTCGTCCTCCTGCCTGGCAGGCTAACTCGATTCAAGGGGCACTTTGATTTTCTCCAGGCGATTAGTAAACTCCGGCCATCCAAGATACCCGTACATGGCTTGATCGTAGGAGGCGTTGACCCGCGACGCCGACAGTATGCTGAAAGCCTTCACTCTGAGGTCACGCGACTTGGGTTGCTGGATAGCGTCACGTTCACTGGGCATCGTTCCGACTTACGTGAAATCATGTGCGTCAGCGATGTCGTCGTTTCCACTTCAATCAAGCCCCCCGAAAGTTTTGGTCGTACGGTGCTGGAGGCAGTGAAACTCGGCCGGCCCACTTTGGGATACGATCACGGCGGGGTCGGCGAGGTCCTTGGCAAGGTCTATCCCCAGGGTCGCGTGCCGCTGGAAGACACCGATGCCATGGCGGAGAAAATCAGTGCCGTTTATCGAGGAGAACTTCCCCCACCCGAACCCACGAATGAATTCGACCTACCAACGCTGCTCGCCAAAGAAATTGACTTGTATGAAGAGTTAGTTGAGCAGGTGTGACTGCAATGTATGCAGGGCAAGGTCATCCTAATTGGGCCACCCGCACGTAGCTGAACGTTGATTGCCGCAGAGGTGAATCCGACTTCGTGCAGTTCGTGAGCAAGCAAGCTGGCTGGTGTTTGTCCAGCCGACACAGATTCGTGATTTTTGCATTCGGCCAGAAGGTGTCTCTACCGGCGAAGTTCCGTGGGGCGTTCCAAAGCCAGACGGAAGCAACATTATCCTCTGATCTAGTTCCCGTCTGGATGGTATGAGACCTCGAATTTAGAAGTAGTTATTGGGCGGACTGTTTTGAAACTCCATCTGGCCAGGCAACATCCGAGTTCGATGATGAGGGAAGATGTGGTACCATTGACTTACGTGCCTCTGTTCCTCCTTCCATTTTTTCATCTGTCGGCCTTCCTGTATGTCCAAAAGCACGAATATCAGCCACTGGATTGAATTAGTGAAGGCTGGTGATTCGGCCGCCGCGACTCGCATTTGGCAGCACTACTTTGACCGACTTGTGCGTTCAGTTCGAGCCCGGCTGAATGGGCAAAATCGAGCCGTCTCGGACGAGGACGATATCGTGTTGAGCGTCTTCGACAGTTTCTACAACGCGGCTGAAAACGGGCGTTTTCCCGACTTGTCCGATCGAGACGATCTGTGGCGGCTTTTACTTCGAATGGCAGCTAGGAAGGTGGTCGACAAGCGAAGACACGATTTGCGGCAGCGACGTGGCGGCAACGTACGACTCCATTCATTGGACCACGCTGGTGAAGATAAGCAAGTTATCGAAGCGATCGGCGACGAACCCTCTCCGGAAATGGAGCTGATGATGCAGGAATCTGTGGAACAACTTTTTTCTCATTTAGGTGTCGGGCAGATTAGGGATTTAGCGGTTGCCAAGTTAGAGGGGTATACAAACGCGGAAATTGCACAGCGTTTTGGATGCTCTGAACGGACGATAGAACGTCGTCTGAACCTAATTCGAGAAAAATGTCAGCAGGAATTGGTCGACCCCCATGAGCATCCGTAAGAAAAAACTACCGATTGCAGCCCTGGAACGCATTGATGATCTCTGCGCAGAATTTGAACGAAAGTGGCAGTCCAACGAGCCGCCGACGATCGAATCCATGCTTGCTAAGGATATCTCACCCGTCGAGCAAGACGTCTTGCTGGCTGAACTTATCGTTCTGGACATCGACTACCGGCGACGTCGCGGTGAAACGCCGACTAAGCAGGAATACCTCGATCGATTTCAGGAAAAATCAAAAGTAATCAATGACGTTCTCAACGAAGGTGACCGACGGATAGGCGCTTTCGAACCACCGACTGTGGGCCGACTAGCTGAACTTTTTCCGGCGCTGGAAATCATTGAGCTCATTGGCGCAGGCGGCATGGGCGCCGTGTACAAGGCGCGTCAATCGGGGCTCGACCGCCTGGTTGCGCTGAAGATTCTGCCGGAAGAATTTGGTCACGACGTTAAGTTTGCACTACGTTTCACGCGGGAAGCACGGACTTTGGCAAAACTGAGTCACCCCAATATCGTGTCCGTCTATGAATTCGGAAATGTCGAAGACACCTACTACTTTCTCATGGAATTTGTGGATGGTTCAACGCTCCGAGATATTGTTAAAGCAGGACAACTGGCGCCCGAACACGCGCTAGCCATTGTGCCGCACCTCTGCGATGCACTGCAGTTCGCACACGACAAGGGTATTGTCCACCGCGACATCAAGCCCGAGAACATCCTGGTTGCCGTTGACGGCGTCGTGAAGATCGCCGATTTCGGTCTCTCGCGGATACTCGGAAACGAGAGTCAACAGGAGATGCTCACAGGAACGCATCAAGTCATGGGCACACCTCGGTACATGGCGCCCGAACAGTTGGAAGGCTCTCACAACGTCGATCACCGTGCGGACATCTATTCGCTAGGTGTGGTCTTTTACGAAATGCTGACCGGCGAACTCCCGATTGGACGTTTCGCAGCCCCGTCGAAGAAAGTCGAAATCGACGTACGACTTGATGAAGTCGTACTACGCACGCTTGAGAAAGAGCCGCAGCTCCGCTATCAGCACGCCAGCCAGGTTAAATCTGACGTGCAATCGATTACTTCGACTAGCAATTCAGCGCTTGCGCGTACCGTTGTCTACGAGGCGAAACCTCAAGACGACCAAGAATCCGCAACCGCAAGTTTGGCACATCAGGAACTCGCCGGGCGGATGTTATTGACCCGACGCCAACTGTTGGAAAGAGTCGAGAAATCACTGCAACCACTCTTCCGCGGACAGGTGCTGCAGGTGCTGTTCGGCATTGCACTGATCGTGCTAGGAGTACAGTGCTGGGCTCGCAATACGGAGATTCCGCATCGAGTTGTGAGCGGAGTCATTTTGCACGTGTATGGTGTGATCGTGATAGCGCAAGGGTTGCTCGTCTGTACTAGAATCCGAAAAATCGACTACTCCAAATCGGTTGTCGAAATCCGCAATAAGCTCGACAGCCTGCGATCTGGCTATCTGCGTGCCGGCGTCGTCATTGGATTTGTGTGGTGGCTGATGTGGATTCCCGTGGCCGTTGCCTTGGGCTTCGACGCCGTGGTGGTCTACCGAAATTCGCTTGTTCCGTCGTTGGTTATCGGGATTATCGGCTTAGTTGTCTCGGTTTGGCTGTACTGGCGCGCACTGAGAACTGGCAACGCGTCCGCTGAATCGTGGAGAAGGAAACTAGCTGGTGAGAGCATTGCCGCCGCGTATCTCGCTCTCGACGAAATCGAAAACGCCCAAATCCACTGATGCATCGGCGAAAGAAGTCGGTGCCCGCATCTCTTTTACCTGCCCCGCATATCGGTGTGCAGTACTTGATTTCTCAGGAGCAAGAAAATGATCACTACAGCCATCAACGCAGAATGCGAACCTGCGTCTGGACGTGCATCGGAACGGGGCGAAAAGAGTCCCCTTGATGCACTCAGGAGAAAATGTACGATCTTTAGTTGTTACTTTGCGACAAGGATTCACTTTTGTAGAACAACTTACGAAAGTGCTCGATTCTAGCTGGGGGACTTAATGTTCAACTCTTTTCCTATGCGATCCGTAATTGCTACTGCCGTCTTCCTCTTGCTGCCGATCGCTACGTCGCAAGCGGCTGAACCGCAGTCTGCTGCCCAATTAACTGAATTCAGGTCGAAAGAGGGGAAATTCAGTGTTCACCTGCTAGGGGAGCCGGTTCACGAGACTACTGAGGTGGGTGACGCCAAGGAGACGCAGCACCAGTTCTCGACTCCAGCGGCACAAGGAGTCTATCTTGTTTCCTACCAAGATAATCCGAACTTGAAGGGAAAGCCGCCGAAAGAAATGGAGCTCGCCCTTGAATCTGGCCGCGATCGACTTCTAGGTGCGTTTGAAGGGGAGCTTCTTGAGAGTAAGAGTCTCAAGTTAAATGAAGTCCATCCCGGCCTCAACTTTCGATTGACCATTCCACGCGCTCAGGGGGAGGCACGATGTCGCTTCTATATGGTCGGGACGAGACTGTACCAAATTTTGGTAATAGGCGCACCCGACTTTGTGAATGCAGAACAAGCAACTGAAGTCATCGACTCGTTCAAGCTGCTGCCGTGAGGTCGCTTGAGGATTGGGTCGCACTCTCCTCGCGAGTGAGTTGCCGTTTGGCTTCTGCGGTTTTTAAGAGCCGCAGCAGATTCAAATAGGCAACCGTGATACTCATCGCCAGTCCCATGGAACCTCGCAAGCAGAATCGCCGCCCAAAATAGCATTTCAAGAATTGGAGGGGAAATTCTGTAAAAAGCCTGAGTCCCAGCATCGGCATCCGCCGATGGACACGGTCGCGGGCAACTTGCGAAGAATAAAAATTGAGCTTCGCGACCGTCGCTTCCCAACTCCGGAAAGAATGGTGCCAGATGCGTCCGGACAATTCGCCCAGATTATTGCCTGCTATCTCGACACGGTCTTGATACGCGTGGTTGGAGCACCTTCCCCGCTGCCGGTTGTAGAGCCTCAGGATCGTGTAGCTGTAAGCAAACCACTTGGGACGATCTTCTCCGGGCAGCATATCCGTCACCTGCATCCAGAAGGCGTCGACGTTCACCGGCAGGCGAAATATCTCCTGAATTTCGCTCGCCAACGCAGGGCTTACCTCTTCGTCGGCATCGAGCATCAACAGCCAACCGTTGCGGCATTGATCCTCGGCGAATCGTTTCTGCGGGCCATAGCCGGACCATGGATTGTGCATCACCCGCGCCCCGGCCTGCTCGGCGACTTGCGCGGTGTCGTCATCGCTCCCGGATTCAACCACGATCACTTCATCGACCCAATCGCATACAGAGCGAATCGCCCGACCAATGCGATCCGCTTCGTTTTTCGCAATAATGTAGACTGAGACTGGTATGCGGCTGGATTCTGTCATGATTTAGGCGGCTGCTTTCTGCCGTTCGATGGGCAGGAATAGAATGTTATTGGAGCGGACATGAGGATTGTGTCTGTCCCAGACTTCCGTCAGGTGGTTCATGCGGACGGCAAGGCGATAGTCGATGATTCGCTTGTCAACAATAAGGAAGCTGCGATACCCTCTTCGCTCGACGAATTCAACCGACTCGCGCAGCTCCCCTTGGGTCAGTGAGTCCATCATTTCGATCAGTAGGACTGGGTGATCGCGCTCGATCACTCGCTGTGCACCTAGCAAGACCTTGCGTTCATGTCCCTCGACGTCGATTTTCATAAACCCCACATTGGAAACGCCAAGATCGTCGAGCCTCGCTGTCGGTACCTGAAACCGCACAAGATCTGGACTTGCTTCGGCGAGTTGATCAACCTCCAGGCTGCCGGCATTATTGCGAAAGAATGTCTTTGATTTGGGGACTGCAAATTCAGCTATGCCGCTTTCATCCGACAAGGCCGCTTTGGAGACAGTCACGTTCTCAGCGGCCACACGTTTGAGAATCCACCTCATCGCGGGATTGGGTTCGTAGGCGTAGACGTGCTGCGACAAGCGGGAGAGAAAATAAGTGTAGCTCCCACGATTGGCGCCTGCATCGACACTGGTTCGATTGGGATCAACTAGCAGCGGCAGAATGCTTAGTTCTGGTTCGTAGCGACGTAGATTGCGCCGTGCCTTTATCGCTGCATAAAGCTTCATCGGCAGAATTCGATAGCAGAGCTTCTGCGTTGCAGTCAGGAGGTCTGGTATATCGTTCATGTCTGGTTGCCTCGGTCGCTATCTCAGAATTTGATTACGCAGCTTGTGGAATGAGTTTGGAGTAGACCTGGGCCGTGGCGGCAGTCATATACTGGACAGTTAATTCGGATTTGGCCCACTGCCAGGTTGGAAGGTAGGCCTGACGGGAATTTTCTAGAGAGCTGAGCGTGCGATGAATTAAGCGGTGTAAGCCAGCTTCATCTCCGTAGTTGACCAGGAAATTGTTTGGCAAGAATCCATGTGCGCCAGGAAAGTGCGTCGAAACGATCACCTTCTCCAGGTGCAAGGCTTCCACCATCGCATAGGGGAAACCTTCGCGCTCAGAGGAGATTACCACCAGATCACTTTGGGACATTAATCTAGGTACATCGCGACGGAACCCGATAAGGTGTACTGAGCCGCGTAGATTGATTCTCTGAATCAAGGTTTCCAGTGCAAATCGCTCCGGACCCTCCCCGGCAATTACCAAGTGGGCATCGATCCCTTGCCAGGCACGAATGAGTCCCGCGTAACCTTTGACGGCTGCCAACCTTCCGGCGGCAATTGCTATGGGTCGGTTGTCATGAAGGCCAAGCTCGCGCTTGAGATAATCCCTGTCTGTTTCTGGAATCGAGAGTGGTTCAATCCCGTTCGGGATTACCACTGCCTGTGGCAAATCGACTTGATCACGGATGGCGGGGCTCACGCAGATCACCGTATCAAAATGGCGAAACACACGATTGTTTGTCTTGAAGCCATGCACAGTCGCCACTCGAGTAGCCCCTTGAAACAAACGAAGATTGGCCACCATCTGGGAAGCTTTGTTTGCATGGGTGTGGACCACATCAGGACGAAACGATTTCAACACGCGATGGAGACGCAAGAGAGTGAATGGATTGCGCCGGCTGCCTGCAAATTCTAACGGGCAGAATTGAACACTTGCAGAGAGATGACTTGCTTGGGCGGGATCGGCAATCGCCAGAACTTGGTGCTCGACCGATAGACCGCCACATAGGTCAGCAAAATGCTTCTCAAGCCCACCCATTACTGGACCGCTGGCCATGATTTGAGCTATGCGAAGCGGTGGCATGTTTCATCCATGCAGGGAAAAAGTGGTGGTTGCGCTTGGCGAACCTTAGTGAATCGGCCAACAACGAACAACCCCGCCCTCAAGGTCAATTCACCGAGGCACTTGCTAGCGGTGCATGCTTGATTTGCTCGATCTCTCCTGTTGGCGCAGCATCACCTGGCCCGTATCCTCCCCGCACCCCATCCCGCCCACAAAATCTCGACCCATGTTCTTACTCACCAAACAGCAGCGCAAAGCTTGGCGCAATCGACTCACTCGAGAGCGACTCGCGCGCCTGGCAGAAGTAGAGACAACGCCAACCCAACGGTCCACTGGATTGGTGCTGTCGATCATGCTGACCACAAAGCCCGATCCCCAACGCGGGGAAAAGATCAGTACCAACTATGCAGCATATTTACGCCCTTGGTGGACCACAGTGAATCGAGTGGGTCTCAACGGCGTCGTGTTGCACGATGGATTGCCCGCAGACTTCATCGCCTCGGCCACTACTGAGCATGTCCGCTTCCACCGCGTCGAACCGGGCGAGTGGCCTATCCTCCACGATCGCCACCGACTCTGCCGCGACTATCTGCGAACGACCGACGAACCCCATGTAATTTTGACGGACATTTCCGATGTGGCATTCAAGCGAGACCCCTTCGCATTGATCGAGCAAGACTCGGGAAAACATCGACTCTTTCTCGGGTCCGAGGAAAAGACGGTCGGCTCAAGTCGTTGCTTAAGTCAGGAGGTTGCCAAACAGTTCGGTATGCTTCTTCATGCCGAACGCCAGGTCATCAATCCCGGTATTCTGGGTGGCCAACGAACCGAAGTCATCAAACTCTTGGACCGCATCATAGATTGCATCAGCGAGCAGTCCGATCTGGTAAATTCGGACATGTCGATTGTCAATAAAGTGGTCCACGACCATTACTCGCCCAGCGAAATTTTCACCGGCTTTCCGCTCCATTCGCGATTCAAGAAGTGGCAGTATCAGAGCCGCGCCGCCATCCTCCATAAGTAGCCCTTGCCATGAGCAATTTTTTCATAAGATCTGCCATTTGGATGCGGTATCAATCGCGAAAAATATTCAGACCGCGGACGGTCACGAATCGAGGATTGCGGATATTTCTTGGCGACCACGCCTCATCGACCTACGCTCGGTCGATTTATCGTGATTCCCACGAAGCCGAAGAACGCGAGATCGTGCTACGCAATCTTGCGGACGACGATACTGTGCTGGAATGTGGGGCAGGCTTGGGGCTGGTCACCATTCTTTGTTGCCGCAAGATTGGCTCTGACCGAGTTCACACCCTGGAAGCGAACCCAGCCTTGGAAAGCGTGTTGCGAAAAAACTTTGCTTTGAACCATGTCTCGCCCGATTTGCAGATCAAACTGGTTGCCTTAGAGGAAGGGGAAGAGGACTTCTATGTCGATGAGAAGTTTGTCACATCCAGCCGCTTTGGCAGCGACGAAGATGTAGGTCGACAGCAACAAAAGGTCCCGGCAGTCTCGCTGCAAAAACTGCTTGATTCGATTCGCCCCACGTTTCTCATCATGGACATCGAAGGGGCAGAGGTGGATCTGGCGGATTCGAGCCTGAATCTCAGCACCGTACGCAAGCTCTGCATTGAGATGCATCCACAAATCGTTGGCAATGAAGCAATCACACGGGTTGTAGCCCGCCTTGTCGAGCAAGGGTTTACCTGGCAGCTTCGCGAAAGCAAGCAAGACGTACTTTTCTTCTCCCGAGCAGCCTGAAAAAAATCATGCAAATTCACGCGGCAAAGAATATGACCGAAGCCCTGGAAACTTCTTACGAGCAGACCTTGGCTACGATGATCAAACTGACCGACGGGGATCAGCGGCTCTCGAACTACATCAGGGTCCATGCCGGACGACACCTACACACGCTCGAAACACTTTGCAAGCGAGGGGCCTTGCAAGGCAAGGTACTGGACCTGGGAGCGGCCCCATTCTTCCTCTCCGAGTGTTTGACTCGCATGGGAGTCGACACCACGGCAGCCGACTACGATCCCACCCAATGGAAATTTCGTGACCAGTTGTCATGTCCCATCGTTTCGTTGGATTGCGACGGAAAACGCTTTGATCTCCCAGACTCTGAGTTTGACGTCATCATCATGACTGAAGTCTTTGAGCATTTGCGTCAGGACTTGATCTTCACCGCCCAGGAGATCCTCCGTGTGCTGCGGCCTGGAGGCATCCTTTATCTCACGACGCCCAATCTGTTTTCGTTGAGGAAGCTCAGCAAAATCGCTCGCAAGGGATATATCAACAATCTCCATGCAGAATACCGCAACCTCAAAGAACTGGGCTACATGGGCCACGTTCGCGAGTATACTCCCCGCGAGATCGAGATGTTCTTCGAAGCTTGTGGTTACAGTTCGATCGATGTGTGGACAGCTAATGTCTATTCCAAGTCCAGCGGATTCGCCTGGCGAGTTGTTACGGCAGGCCTCCCTAGAATGAGAGAAACGATCTGCGGGGTGATGTCGAAGCCGTTGAAGCCAACACTCGCCGTGAAATATGCCGAAGAACACTTCTCGCCCGCCAAGGCCGCCTAGCCAACCATTGACCAACAGACATCCCAACGACTCAATCCTGATCTACGAAAAATGACTACAATTAATAAAAGATCTACTCCTGCCCAAGAGCACAAATTGCAAGTGCTTGCCGTCGGGGATTGCAATACCTACGGCATCCAAGAACCTCCCATCGGCAACACGATCCTCGATAAGTTCTGCCGATGTCTGGAGCAAGCCGGCTATCCAGCCAGCAGCCAGAATCTCGGTTTCGGGATGGGCACCTCTCGCGAAGGAATCGCCCTGATGGAAGCGAAGGCAGCGAGGGCAGATATTTTGCTGTTGAACTTTGGGCTTGTGGACTCATGGATCACTTCCATTCCGCGGGTCTATGTTCCCTATTTCCCCGATTCTAGAGCGAAAAAAGTCAGGCGTAAATTACTGAAATTTACCAAACGGAGATTGCGTGCTCCCTTGCTGCGCCGAGTGATTCCCAGCGGTAATGTGGTTCCACTTGCTGAATTCCGAGCCAACATTGAGCAAATTATCTCGCTGGCACGTCAGGCAAATCCATCCGTCTGGGTTCTTCTGTGGGGCAGTCCCCCCGTTCAGTATGACGCGGAACGCAATGGGCACCTGCTCCAATACAATGCCGAGCTACACGACGTAGCCACGCGCAAGAGGGCAATGTATCTCCCCACTAAGCCCATCATCGACAACCTCCCTTCGGCAGAGGCGTTCTTGGATAACGTCCACCTGAATGAAGCCGCGACGACTTCCATTGCTGCGGAAATGGCCCACGCGTTTCTCTCACAAAGGCAACGAACCGCCGCCTAGGATTTGCCTCGCCCATGAACACTGTTATCTGGCGAATGCACGACGGCAAGCCGGGCCATGCCAACCAGACACGAGGGCTGGTCAATGCCTTGAGCGACATCCTGCCAGTGCAATGTCACGACTTGCTGGCACCCGCACGGACCCAGAGCTTGAAGTGGTGGTTTGCCAAACAATTTCCCCCAGGAAAGACTCTCCCTCGGCCGCAACTGATTCTCGGAGCAGGTCACTCTACTCATCTAGCTATGCTCGCCGCCCGCCGCTGCTATGGTGGCAAGGCCATCGTATTGATGAAACCTTCCCTGCCTCCTAGGCTGTTTGATCTCTGCATCGTCCCCGAGCACGATGGGTTGGCTGCTGCGCCGCATGTGGTCCTCTCGCGTGGTGTACTCAATCTCGTTTCCCCGTCGTTCATGAAGGAAGCTGGGCGGGGACTCTTGCTCGTCGGAGGCCCATCCGCAGCACATGGATGGAACAGTCTCGCGATCGTCGAGCAGATTACGACGATCGTTACCGATCAACCAAAGTTCACGTGGAAGCTCACCACCTCGCGAAGAACACCACCAGATTTCCTCGGTTTGCTACGCACTCACCAGTTGGCGAATCTTACGATTGTCCCCCACGAAGAAACCGACCCCGACTGGGTGCCGTCCGAACTTTCCCGATCCTCACAGGTATGGGTCAGCGAAGACAGCGTCTCGATGGTCTACGAGGCACTCACCAGCGGTGCCTCGGTAGGCTTGTTGGAAGTTCCCCAGAAGCAAGTCGGCCGCGTCGCCCGCGGAGTACAAGAACTTCGTGCCCAGGGCTGGGTCACACGATTTTCCGATTGGGATCGCAGCAGATCGCTCCCTGCGCCAGCACACCCTCTCCACGAAGCCAATAGATGCGCCGCATTAATCTGCGAGCGTTTCCAACTGGCAGATGCTGCCTGACACCATAAGTGGGCCAGTTTCACGTAGGTAGGGCTGAGTGGAGCGATCACCGGCAAGCCACCGAGTAGACTCCGATCATTAACTTTCCCGGCTCGCCGTGGTCGCGGACTGGCCTGACCAAAGATGTTCTTAGAACGTGTTTTGAAATTGCCTGCATTGTAAAAAACAGCTACGGCTCCCTCTTTTGGTAAGCAGCCTTTGGAAGGAGCCGCAGCATGAAGACGGAGATAAAGTATTCCAGCGATTTGACTAGCCGACAATGGCAATTGATTTGCCAACTGCTGCCACGGCCCTCGCGGCTGGGGCGTCGTCCGATAGACCGCCGACGGATTATCAACGCGGTTTTGTATGTCGTACGAACTGGTTGCCAGTGGCGAATGCTGCCGAGGAACTTTCCGAATTGGAGCACCGTCTACAATGTCTTTTGGAGGTGGCGAAATGACGGAATTTGGCAAAAGATTCATGATGCTTTGCGAGCGAAGACGCGGAAGGCTGCTGGCAAGAAATCGACGCCTACGGTAGCAATTGTTGACAGTCAGTCGATCCGCACGGCTGAGGGAGGTGAGGAAAGAGGCTACGACGCGGCCAAGAAAATCACGGGCCGCAAGCGACATGTGGCCGTCGATACGCTGGGATTGTTACTGACGATCGTGGTTCATGCGGCAGACTGGCAAGATCAAGACGGCGCGGAATGGGTCATGGAAAAGCTGGGAGAACAATACAAGCGGATCAAGGTGGTCTTTGGAGATCTTGCTTACGGTCGTGGAGGTTTGCCCGAATGGGTAATGGAAACGTTCGGTTGGATTCTGCAAACGGTGTTGCGGCCGGTTGGTGCTCAGGGCTTTGACGTGTTGCCCAAACGCTGGATTGTCGAACGGACCTTCGCTTGGTTGGCACGCCATCGACGTCAAAGTAAAGACTACGAAAAAACAGCCGCCTCCAGCGAGGCGATCACCTATATCGCCATGATTAGACTCATGTCAAAAAGACTCGCGAAAACCAATTATTGAATTTCAAAACACGTTCTTAGGTGGATTGGCTTCTCCGACTCTTCTTTCTTCCTCGTAGCTGGATATGGTGGCGCCGACTTAATACCCAAAAAAGTCAAGAAATCGATTGTGGCCATATCCACGACTAGCTAGCTGACTGACAGATAGCTGGTCAGCTTCCTAAGTCGGATAGAGGGCTCTCAACCGTTCTCACCCAAATAGCGCACGCACGACGATCTGGGACCAGGACTCGAAGTCGTCCAATTCGTTTAGCAACTCGCATATGGGTCGAAAGCCGGCGTTGAGGATTTCTGCTTCGCGGGGTGATACGAGCGGCTCGGCAAGGTCGAAGAGATGCACGACTCCCAGATGAACCTCTCCTACCGGAGTTTCGTCGTCGTTGATCAGGCCGACGCACTCTTCGGTGTAGGCCGTTTCGAGGGCGACTTCCTCGGCCAGTTCCCGCTGCATGCCGACGCGGTAAACATCAGCGATCGTGCCGGCGTCGGCATCGTCGGTTGAAATGTGCCCGCCAATGCCGACGCTCCGTTTGGCATGGAGTCGTTTCTCGCCTTGTCCTCCGCCTCGAGTGTATTGGAACAGGCAGGGGATCCCGTCGGCATCCGTATGACGAAAGACCATGTAGGGGATCAATTGCTTGAAGCTGGGGTCCTGCTCCATCTCGCTGCGTGGTCGGTAGCTGAGTTGCTGGCTTTCGAGCAGTGCCGGCAAGTAGGTGCTCAGGTCCCGCGAAAAACCTTGAAAATGGCCCAGCGTGTGAAACTCGCTGGTAGGCAGGACAAGAACACGTTCTTCGGCAACGGTTGGCATGATGAATCCCTTCGGGTTTGGTGGCATATTGACTGAGCAACTAGCTTAGTTTGCTGACAAGGAGTCTACGAAAATTGTCTCGAAAATTGTAGGGGCTTGAACTTGAGAATCCCGCAAGTTACCGAGGGAAACTGAATCGAAACTGGCTTGGATCCTCATTATTTAAAATAGTGGCGGATGGCCCATCTGGCGGCGCCAGTTCGAGAGATGTCCCAAGTGAGATGCCTCGTGGGTGCTCATCAGATGTGCCATCAGGTCTCCAGCTGTAGGCAGCAT
The DNA here is from genome assembly GCF_007860015.1 of Bythopirellula polymerisocia. Taxonomy (GTDB): domain Bacteria; phylum Planctomycetota; class Planctomycetia; order Pirellulales; family Lacipirellulaceae; genus Bythopirellula; species Bythopirellula polymerisocia. The sequence continues at coordinate 170,530 of NZ_SJPS01000002.1, read as the reverse complement.
AGCTTTGAGAAACTCGAAGGGAAGCGGATTGGGACGCTCCAAGAGATCGGTAGGGACTTCGGTGCTGAGTGCCGTCACGGCAGCGTGGCCGGCTGAATAGGCATGCCATAGTTCGCCTTTAGTCGGATACGGAAATTCTTTCGAAAGGGGTAACGACTGAGGGGCAAATTCTTTGTGCCAGTTTTCAGGTAGTTGCTTCATGCCTCCCATGAGTTCGAGTGCGAAATCCGTACAGATCGCCAGATGACCCAAGAGCCACGCTGGCGGATTAATCCCGGGCGATGGTTGAGCCCGCATTTCTGCTTCGGGAATATCCTTGAGCAGTGCTTCGCAGTAGCCAAGATTAAAAGCATATACTTGTCGGAGATAGTCGTTCATTATGTTCCTTTGGATTGGGGGTTGAATCTCGAGGGTTAAGTGATGATCAGGGACTACAAACTACGGACAAATCCTACTAACTACTTTCCCTGCTGTCTTCCTTCTCTCGCCACTCGGCGTCTTCCTGTTCCAGCTCTTCCTGTTCTACGACGGCTTCGCGATGTTCACGATCTCCACTCCACCCTGCTCGGCGGCGGTCAAGCTGTTCGATGTCCTCAATATTTCCATAAACGATCAAGGTATCACCGGCATGGATACTATCATCGCCGCGTGGGGTGCCATGGAATATGCCCTCGGGAGAGCGAATGCCGAGGATGAGAATTCCTTCGTCGGACAATCGCAACTCCATCAGCGGTTTATTGGCCAACCAGTCTTGCGGCTCAACGATCATTTCGCTTACGGCATACCCCCCGGAGAGTTCCAGCAAGGCCACATAATCGCGGACATCGAGGTCGGTAAAAGTTTTGAGGGCCCACGCAATCACACGGTTCATGTGCCGCTCGACCCAGCGACTGGAGAAGAAAAACCAGAGCGTGATCAGCCCTCCGCAGAGCGAAGCAGCGATCAGGAGTTTTTGCTGCCAAGTGGAACCCACAGTTCCGCTGACTGAAACCATGATCGTAGCGATGACCGTGGCCACACCGACATTACCCATCAGCATAAGCAGCATGATAATCTGTCGTCGCACCGGGTGATTCACCGTCGTTTCTGCTTCGGTGGTGGTATATCCCACCCCAGTGAATGCAGAACGGGCCTGAAACTTGGCCGACTCACGAGAGAGTCCCGTAAACATGAGTGCCAAAGCTGCGACCCGCGTGACCATTAGCGATAAGGCCAGGGCAACCAAGAGAGAGAAAACGCCAACCAATGCATTCAATGAATGATCTCCTTTGAGAATCGACTATTTGATTCAAAGGCTGAGTATAGCGTAGTAACGATACGTGTAGAACTGTCGTTACTTCCCCGCAGGTCGCAGGGGGCTATAAGCAAGGATAAAACGTTTCTCGCCAACCGTGACAAAGCGGACCGTCGCTCGGCGGTTTTTTCCTGAGCCGGAGAGTGCCACGATCTTGCCCACGCCATGTTTCGGATGAACCACCGTCATTCCTTGGGCAAATGCATCGGGAGAAACGCGGGGCTCGGAGTCTTGCACCACGCCGGCGAGCGCTGCCGCTGTGGTAATCTGTCCTGCCACCGTCGGCCAATCTGCAGATTTCTCTGCGGGGGACTCAGCTTTTGGCTCCGCAGCTGCACCGAAATCGAACGAAACATCAGCGAACTCGTCCGATTGATCTTCTTCCGCGTATTCTTGTTCTTCATCGAGCCAGGATTCGTCGTGCCAGTTTTCCATGTCTGGCGAGGACGTGACAAGCTCAAGAGCATCGCGAGGAATCTCCATCAGAAATGAACTGGGGACCGTATGGCGCCGCTGGCCGCGGAAGTCTCGCTCGATGGCGTAGCTCAACTGGAGTTCTTCCTTGGCCCGGGTGATTCCTACGAAAGCCAGGCGTCGTTCCTCCTCCAGTTGTGCTTCGTCGCTGGTGCTGCGTTCGTGTGGGAGGAGGCCATGTTCGATCGCGATGATGAACACCACGGGGAACTCAAGTCCCTTGGCGGCGTGGAGCGTCATTAGCGTGACCTTATCGGTTTCGCTCTCCCAATCATCGGTCTCGTTCACTAACCAGGCGTTTTCCAGGTAGGTTTCCAACTGACCGCCGCCAGGATTCTGCTCGTCGAATTGACGGGCATCGGTGAGCAGTTCCTCGATGTTGGCCAGACGGTTGAGGTCTTCCTCGCTGTCGCTTTCACTCAGGGAGGCCCGGTAGCCGGATTCCTCCAAAACCGTGCCAAGGATTTCTTCCAGGTCACCATTCGCAAGTTCACAAAGGTGGTCCATCAGAGCCACATAAACGGCAACTTTCTTGGCAGAACGGGCCGCGATTCCAGCAATCGATGATGCTTCGCGGGCTGCGTCCAGTAGGGGAATCCCCTCTCGGTAGGCATGATCGCTCAAGAGATCGACCGTCTTGCGGCCAATGCCACGCGTCGGGGTATTGATCGTGCGGAGGACTGCCTGATCGTCGCGTGGATTGTTGATGAGTTGGCAGTAGGCCAGCACATCTTTGATCTCTTTGCGACCATAGAACTCCTGACCTCGGATGATTTGATACGGTACCCCCGCCTCGCGTAGTCCCCGTTCAAGCGAGCGCGAAAGAGCGTTGACTCGGTAGAGGATGGCGAAATCTGAGGCGCGGCGCTGGCCTGCCTCAATGGCTTCGGCGATAGAAGCCGCGATGCCAGTGGACTCGGCGTCTTGGCTCGCGAATTCCACTAGTCGGACGGCGGGACCTTCGGCATTGTCCGTAAACAATGATTTCTGTTTGCGTCGCAGATTATGTTGGATTAGATCGTCGGCCACGCGCAGGATTCTCTTGCTGCTGCGATAGTTCTGCTCCAAACGGACCACTTTGACTTGGGGGAAGTCGTTCTCGAACTGCAGAATGTTCTTGATGTCGGCACCGCGCCAGCCGTAGATCGATTGGTCGGGGTCGCCGGTTACTGCCAGGTTAGGATAGTCCACCGACAGGGCCCGGAGCATGACATATTGAACATGATTGGTGTCTTGATACTCGTCTACCAGCAGGTATCGGAACCGTTCGTCGAGCTCCGCACGGACCTCGGGGCTCTGGTAAAGAAGCTGCGCGACGTGGAGCAAGAGATCGTCAAAATCGACCGCTGACGAAGCGATCAGCCGCTTTTGGTAGGCCGGATAAACCTCGGCCACGATCTGGCTTAGCGGACTCCCAGGACGCGGCTCGAACTTGTCGGCTGTGATGAGCTTGTTCTTGGCATCGCTGATAGCGTGGGCTATCCGGTCAGGAGTGTAATGGAGCGTATTGACTCGGCCGGCGTCGATCACTCGGGAGAGCGTCTGCTTGGCGTCGGCCGTGTCGTAGATCGTAAAATTGGGAGTCAGTCCCACCAGCTCAGAATAGTGCCTCAGAAGTCGAGCCCCGAACCGGTGAAAGGTGCTGACCCAGACTCGCTCACCGGGGGCCAATTCCTCAACCCGCTGGTGCATCTCGGCGGATGCCTTGTTAGTAAATGTCAAAGCTAGCAATTGAGACGCAGGGATCCCTTCCCGCAGCAGGTGGGCAATGCGGTGGGTGACGACGCGAGTCTTCCCGCTGCCCGGGCCCGCCAGAACGAGCATTGGTCCCTCGACATGGCGTACCGCCTCGCATTGGGCAGGGTTAAGTGCTTCGAATAATGGGTCCACAAGATTCCTTTTACTTCTCCCAGCCGGACGCTCGCCTTCCTCCAAGAGCAAAGTGTGCGGTTCTAACAATCGTTTGTTCCAGTAAAAAACTGTTGGCCCGGCTGAGGCAACATCTCTATCCTACGCCGTGCAGTTTACTCGCGCCAATGACAGCATCTCTGAAGGAAGTCGAGAAATTTTCTGCTCAGAGAGGTTTTTTCTAGCGTTCATTGCCAACTAATTGCTATACTTCCGGCCATACGGAGTAATTGTTCGACGAATCTTCGAGTGAATCGCCGAGCATTGCGGCAAGCTTTTCGGCCCCGCATAATTTACCAGACATCTAGACCCAGGGAGGGAACCCACGATGACACGTGTCCCACTGAATCATGCCGAACTTGCCAACCAGGGCATGAAAGATCGCCTCGAGATGAGCACGGCCGAAATCGGCCTCGCCGTACGCACGACCAACTGCCTTGAAGAAAAAGGCGTCTTCACGGTCGACGACCTACTCCATTGCACGCGGGAAGACCTGCTGAGCATTTCCAACTTCGGCGAGAAGACCCTCGACGAAGTTTACAAAGCATTGGAGGAAATTGGCTTCCGTCGGCCGCAGGCGCCGAGGTGAGTATAGTAGGTCCTCCTCACCGAGGCAGACATTCGGGACCTCGGCGCAGAATTCCATGTCACGGAGTGACATCGGCTACGGAATGAGGGTTTCCTCGACAAAGCCCGAGATAGAGTTGCAGATCTGGTCCAGCGGTAAGTCATCCGCCTCTTTGCCGAATGGCTCTTCAATAACCTCGGCGGTGACTTCCATGGCAAGTAAGAAGGCAATGGCCAATAGTAGAATTGGCAATGCCGTGATCCCCCGATCAAATGTCACGGTCCAGGGGGAGATGACGATAAATGCCACTGTGCTCCACCGCAGCAGGGATCGATAGGACGAGGCGAGTGGCGTGGACTTGATGCGCTCGCAGCCGCCGCAGATTTCCAACAAGGCACGGGCATGCTTATCCAGAATCCAAACCGTCTCCTTCAGGGACCCTGCACGGTTCCAACGGTTGAGCAATTCATGGATCTGACCGGCGAGATAACCTGGTAGATGTGATCCGGGTAGTGTTTCGTTATCAAAGCCAGGAAGCGGCTCAATGTATGCCTCATCGCGAAGGTGCTGACGCAACGCGTGAGGATAGGCGGCCAGCAAGCGTCCGAGTTTTTGCAACTCGCCTGCATCGACATCCGCATGGGCTCTTGCTTTGAGCGCAAGATTTCTACAATCGTTGACTAATTGCCCCCACAGTTTGCGACCTTCCCACCAACGGTCATTCGCCGCATTGGTGCGATAGACCAACAGGATGCCGAGCGCAAAGGTCAACAATGTCGCCGCCTCATCCCCCTCCTGCCAAACGGGAAAGTCCACAAATCTACTGAGAACGGCAACGCCAAGCTCATACACGGCTGCAATGGCAAGCCAGCGGATCACGTGATGTCGCACGTTGAATGCGGGCAGAAAATGGTTGTCACCGATCACTTCGGAGCCTTTCGCAAAAGTCGAGAGCTAAAAGTCGAGTGTCGAAAGCCTGACAGAGTTTTCTGGCCCTCGGCTCTCAGCCATCCAAGTGTCTTATGCTGGCAGTGAATAAAACCAATTGAACGAACTGGCAGGCTATTACGTAGAAAAGTTGCAACATCCGGGCTTGCAGCAGGTTGTTTTTTTTCGACATCAGGTTGCTCCTTTTCACCATTTACTAATTATTGCTACCGCCGAGCAAACTGTAGGTTAGAGTTGTTTAACTTTAGTGGCTGCAGTTAGAAGCTGACTCGAGCGATAGCACTAATGGCAGGCAAAAAAGCTACTCCTCCGGCCAACTTATCCCAGGTCGTAAAGTCGCCCTAACTTGAATTCCTCGCCAAATTGGGGATCGATGGCAAGAAATGATTGCCAAGCGGAGATCTCGGAGATTAAACTATTTCGTAGGGGGGCAACTATCCCCCTGTACCTTTTTTATGTGAGATTAACATGAAATGCTCTTGGAAATCGGTGACTACAGGTTGTTGTCTTGTGGCGCTGACTCTTATGGGGATGAACTCCGTCAGTGCTCAATGCAGTACCTGTCCAACTCCTGTTGTGGCTTTTTCACCAGTAGTGCAACCAACTACGGTGACCTTTACACCTGCCAGAGGTTGGTATCCTGGTAAAATGCTCGACAACTGGCGAATGCGTCGTTGGGGTTTTTCTGCTCCTGTTGCAGTAACCACTGTCGCACCGACCACCGTTGGTTTCGCACCAACGACCGTTGGGTTTGCACCGACAGCGTCCAGCTTCGTTCCTACGACGGTTGGATTCGCTCCCATGGCAACCTCGGTCAATCATGTGACTGCTTTTGCGCCACTAGGCCAACGCCAAGTGCTCATGCGACCGGTCATCGTGGGGAGCCCCGTAATCACCAGTGGCTGTTCGACCTGTGCTGCACCCGCGCCTTGCTCGGCCTGCTCCAGCTGCAATCCTTGTTCGAGCTGTGCTCCAGCAGTTTCTCAAGCCAGCTTCGTTCAGGCGGCACCAGCATGTTCGAGTTGTGCCGGGGGGAGTTCGATCACATATGCAAGTCCGAGTTCTTCCGCTCCAATGTCATCCTCTCAAATGTCTGCTCCCTCGCTGACCCCTCAAGAGGCTGCCCCCTTGCGGTCTGACTATCCACCGGAAAGCGACGATGTGACTCCTTCGAGCGATCCGGGTCCTGCAGGCTCGGAATCGAGTACTTACTTCGAGGCTCCGAAATTGTTCAATCCCCAGGATCGGACAGCCCAACATGAAACAGCAAAGCCTATCAATCGCTCTCCAAGCGTTGACGTCTGGACCGCCGTCTACAGCAAGCGAGTAGCGACGGACAACATCAGCACGACGACAGCACCCCGTAGCCAGGCGGAAATCGATGCCGCTGGCTGGCACTCGCTTCCTGCTGACCGGTAGGCAACATTACACATGCCAAACAAGAAACCCTCGCTGGTCGGTTGACTGGCGAGGGTTTTTCTTTGCGCTGTTGGGTAACGCCAAGCCGCTATTGGCAGCTTACATGATGGCGAAGTAGTTTTCGATGGCGTAGTCAAAATACTCTCGGCACATCGTCGGAGTGGTGTCCAGGTAGTTGCAGTAATTGCGAATCTGCAACAACAGGTCGCGAGGTTGGCAACAGCGAAACGGACGATTGATGGGCTTGTAATGCGTGTCGATCAAGTAGTCGACCGAATCCTGATTGTATTCCATGCCAAGGATTGGCGCCATGATCGTGAAGAGCTTGCGAAACTCTTCCTCGCTCGGATCCGGGACTTCGATCTTGTAGGGAATACGTCGGAGGAAGGCGTCGTCGACCAGATCTTTTGGTTCCAGATTCGTTGAGAAGATGATCAACTGATCGAAAGGGACTTGAATCTTCTTTCCGTTCACTAGTCGCAAGAAGTCGTACCGCTTTTCCAGCGGCACAATCCAGCGATTCAACAACACATCGGTCGTCATGCGTTGGCGACCGAAGTCGTCAATTACCAACGTGCCGCAGTTGCTTTTGAGTTGAAGCGGAGCTTCACTGACATTGTTGCCAGTGCCTGCGGTGACTTCCAGAAAATCCATGGTTAATTCGCCACCGACGACGATCGTAGGACGACGAATACGGACCCAGCGTTTGTCAAAGGCCCGCGAATGCAAAGGACCGGAAGGCATCTCCAAGGGCATCTCTTCGTGAAGCGCCGGGTCAAACACCCTCATGATCTCGCCCTGGATACCGATGGCACGTGGGATCCATACCGAGTCACCAAAGGCCTTCGTAATCCGCTCGGCAATGCTCGTTTTTCCATTACCAGGAAATCCAAACAGGAAGAGTCCACGACCAGAGTTAACCGCAGGACCAAGGCGCCGTAGCATGTTTTGATTTACCAGTAGATCCGAGAAGGCACGCTCCAGATCTGCTTTGGTAGGATGAACTTTGGTCAACGTTTGCTCGGAGACACTGTCGATGTAGGTCTCCAGGGGGACCGGCGCGGAACCGAAGTAGCTGCAATATTCCGTTAACTTTTTTGACTGCTCGCGTCCCAGGTCAGTGAGTTGATAGACGTAGTCGTTCATCGGTGCCGAGCCACGATAGGCAACGAATTGGGCCTGTTTCAGGTTAGCCAAAATAGGCTCGATCAAGCGGAACGGTACGCAGTGGTTCTCGGCGAGTTCATGCCCTGTTAGATCACCACAAGCTCCTAAGCACTTCAAGGCCAAGTGTTCGAGCTGGCCATCGGTGATTCCCGCTTCGGCGAGTGTTTTTGGCTCAACTGGACACCATTCTTTGCGGTCTTTGCCTGCTTCTTCGGGCTCGCGGAAGGGAAGAGCTGCTGAGGGTCGCGGTCGAGCGGGGGCGGGTGCCGGTTTCTCAGCAACGATCTGTTGAGCGGGACGCTCTTCGAGTGGTTCCTCACCACTCGCGAGCCGATTGATGCGCTCTAACAATGCTTCGAGATCATTGCTGGGTGTTTCGCAATTTGCATCTTCCGAGACAATATCTTCGAGAGTGTCGGGTCGTGTGTTCATGGGAGGATTGGTTCTTGGCGGGGGAGGACTGGCGGGGCACCGTTGCCATAGGTGGGGGAACATCGCTAGCGATGTCCGTAGCAGCGGCGGGAAAAAACCCACACAAATTTAGGTTGCAAAATGACCACATGCAAATGAATCGCCTGTCGCTCATGCCAATGGTAGCGACTGTGTGGACAATTCCAGGCCGACGGACTTTACCTGGAATCCCGCTGACAGGCCCGAGACGATGATCTATGCTGTCTTTCTGCAGAAACCTGATCCAAACCCTCAAGAATTATGCTATTCCATGCAATTTATTATTACTGCCGTTGGACCTGACCATCGTGGATTGGCTGACCCAATCGTCCACTGTGTGACGGAACTGGGTGCCAACATCTCAGAAATCCAGATGTTCGACCACGACGAAGAGTCGCTCTTCTCGATGCTCACGCGGGTCGAATTGGCTCCAAACCGAGTGCGTGATCTCAGCGAGGCGGCGAATGAAATCAGCGTCCGCACGGGACTTTCAATCCGGACCTGGTCACCGGATATTGTGGATCGAAAGCCAAGGCTGGCTATTTGTGCGACGTACCGTACGGAAACGCCGCGTGCTGTGCTGCAAGCAGTTCAGGACGGGCAAATAGCAGCCGAAGCGGCGGTGATGATCAGTAATCGGCAGGCATGCCGATCACTTGCCGAAGAGTACGACGTGCCCTGGTTCACGATAGGAGATGCCGAAGGCAAAGCTGACGACGACCAACTGATAAACATCTGCGACGAGCATCAAATCGATTACATAGTGCTCGCCCGCTATATGCGGATTCTTCCCCCTTCGAGTGTCTGGAAATATGCCGGTGGGAGAATCATCAATCTGCATCACGGGCTCCTCCCGAGCTTTCCGGGCATGCGGCCTTACCACGATGCTTTTGCCGTGCGAATGCTCACTTACGGGGCAACTTGCCACTTCATTGTTCCGGAATTAGATGCGGGCAATCAGATCATCAATCAGTCGACTTTCAGTGTCCCGCCCGGCACTCCGATCGACGCAATTGTCCGTCGCGGGCAGGAAGAAAATGAGCCGGCGTGTCTCGTCGAGGGGGTCCGCCGGGTAGTCGCTGGCGAAGTAAGGCTCCACTTCAATCGGATTGTAGCGACAGCATGAATTGTGCGAGTCCTCCCGCGAGTTGGGGCGTCCCAAGTCCCGAAAAGTACGGGGCCAGGGACTACCCGGCTCGCTAATTTCTTGACGATTGCGTTGTCCCTGAATAGGGTGGAGATATCGGAATTGAACAGAGGCCTCTTCCATCACCCCCGGTGAACCCCCCATGAATCGACTATTTCTTTGCGCCATTGCCCTAGTCTTAATCGCAACCCCCAATCTTTCTGCACAGACAGTTCGCTTTGATACGAATGTCGGCACGTTTGACATGTTGCTCAACCCCACCGGGAATCCGTTCCTGCAGGGTCATGTGGACAATTTGCTCGCCTACGTGGAAGCCGGCCGTTACAACACGACCGTGATCAATCGGGCAGCCACCAACTTTGTCCTCCAAATGGGTGGCTTTCAGGCTCCCTTTCTTTCTTTGCCTGGTAATTTCAATGCTTTTCCTGCCGTGGCGTCATTTGACCCGGTAGTTGTCGACGAAGACGGTGATGGACAAGTTGACTTTGATCTGGGAGGTCTCTCCAACACTCGGAAAACAGTATCACTGGCATTGAGTGGAAGTCCAACAAATCCCAACTCAGGTACAAGTAGTTTCTTCATCAATCTGAGCGATGACAACGACTTCCTGGATGCTTCGGGCTTCGTTCCTTTTGCTGAAATTGTGAACATGGCGACCATCGATCTAATCACGTCGCTTCCGCAGCAGAATCTCGATCCGAACGGCGGTAACCTCGCGGCGATTAATATTCCTGTGTTGGAAGACAACCACTTGGTGATTATCGAACGCGCGTTTGTCGTCCCGACTCCGCAGGCAATGGTGCAAGCGAATCTAGTGCCAGGGAACACTGTCGGTCCGACGCTGCCTAGTGCCGCTGTGCTATCGGTGCCCGAACCCTCCACCGTATTGCTAGCAGCAGGGGCACTAGTGTTTCTAGCCCTGCGAAAACGCGGGCAGTTTGCATGATAGCAGCCCGAATCTATAGATAACTCAACGCCCAAGGATTGTATTCCCTGGGCGTTTTTCTTGCGCGAGATGGTTTTCTGACACCCTCTCAAAAACTGCTCTTGCGACGCCGGGAGGCACTTTCTACGATTCCGCCCGCCTCGAATCGTCCGAGGCGTGAATCTCTTCTACTACCAACTTATCTTCGCAAGATTTTTGTCTCGATGGGTGACTACTCGTGGGGAACTTTCGCGCACAATTGCCGCGAGAAGTGTTTTATCACTTCTCCGCAGGGGATTCGCGCGCTGCAATGCCACACGAAGCAGCCGACCGTCGCGACGCCTGACAGGAGAAGCATCGCATGAGGAATACAATTCGCCTCTTGCTAAGTTACTGGCCTACAATCATCGTGGCACTGCTTTCGCTGAGCATCCCCCACGGAGGACTTTATGCGCAGGTCGACCAGGCCCTCGCAACTTCCTCCGGGAGTGAATCAGTGCTTCCGGTCAGCTACACAAGTTCGGGTAACTATTTTAGTCGCGAGCTGGGGACACCTTTGCGTTTTGGCTATCACACCGAAGGGTACGGCACCGAAACGGGGGTCGTAAGTTTGGGAACCATGCCGGTCTTCCCTCTCGACAACGCTGTTTGGTTTGTGGATGCCGCCGGTACGCTTAGCGAAGACTTTGGAGGTGGCTTCAATCTGGGTGTCGGTTATCGCGAGATGGTCGATTTCAACCGCGGCTTCGATTCCGAACGCATCTTAGGAATGAGCTTCTGGACGGATGGGCAGAGTACCAAGGCTGATAACTTTTTCACCCAGCTCGGTTTCGGACTTGAGTCGTTGGGCGAGTCCTACGATTTGCGACTCAATGGCTACTTTCCGCTGGATCGCACCCAAATTGGGGACCCCACGCTGATTGATTTCGACACACCGAGTTTTTCAGGTAACGAGCTATTTGCCGGCCTAGAATCGATCACTACCGACACCGCCTACTCGGTCGTCGACGCCGAGGCTGCCAAGCGAATCGGCGACCTCGACGCCTGGGCTATCTTGGGTGCGTACTATCTCGGTGGCGGTGGTGCCGACGATGCTGGGGTTCGCGCCGGGATGCGAGGCTATGCACTCCCCGACCTGGCGGTCAGTTTGCAAGTGACTGACGACGACATCTATCACACGAATGTGATGTTTGGCATCACGTGGTTCGTAGGTCGCACGCATAGTGGCAATGCGCCATGTGGTGTGCTGGCCGATCGCTTCCGTGACCCAGTCTGGCGGAATGATTTCATCGCGACATCCTCCGTGGCTACCACCCGTGCTGCTGGCAATCCGCTGACTGATGCTGACAATAACGAATTGTTCAACTTCATCCACGTCAACAGTAATGCACCGTTGGGTGGGGATGGTACCTTTGAGAATCCCTATACCACGTTGGCTCAGGCTGAAGCCGCACAGCAAGACGGCTCCTATGTCTATGTGTACTCCGATTCGGTGCTCAGCGGGAATTTCACAGCGGTCGACAACGTCAAGGTACTCGGCGAAGGCGTGAATCAAGACGGCGACATGGTAAACCACATTGTCGACAGCGTGGAACTCGGCACATTAACCTTGCCAGAGACATCCATGGGCGCTGGCAGTCTCCCCGCGCCGATCATCAACGGAGTTGGCGACGTCTTCACCTTGGCCAACGACAACCAGATCAACAACTTCACAATCAACGGCGGCACCAACGCTGTCGTGGGTAATGCAGTGAATTCGCCGCGATTGGCGAACCTAGACATTAATGCACCTACCGGCATCGGTATTTCATTCACGGATATCACGGGGACCCCCGTGGTCGAAAACACCGTCACGATCGATGATGCCGCCGACACTTCGTTCTTGATCGTCGGTGGTGAAGATGGAATGAACCTCAATCCGATCATCAACACTTCCGTAGGTCGTGCCCTAGAGATTCGCGATCGCACCGGGGGCACCATTGCCTACGGTGGTATGATCACCACCACCGGTGGCACGGGCGTGTATATTCATGACAACACCGACGCCAACATTACATTCACAGATGAGATCGCTCTCACCACGGATGTCGACGCGGCTGCCCTTACGATCATGAATAATAGTGCCGATACGGCTACGCCTTCGACGATTCGATTTAATGGACTGCTGACCACCAACACGACGGGAACTGGCAATGGTGTAGATATTAGCGGCACCGATGAGGATGTGACGTACCGGTTTGCCGACATTGTAATCAATTCAGTCGATGGTACAGGCTTCAAAGCTGCGGGCGACGGCACACTCATTGTGACGAGTGCCAATGGTACCAACGCGGTTACAGCCACCGGCACTGGAACGGCCATCGACATCGATGGGATGTTAATTGGTACCGGTGGTGCGAACTTCGATACGGTCAACACCGCGGGTGCAGCAGCCGAAGGTGTCAAGTTGGCTAATCTGGACGGCACCGCTCAAGTACGCATAGGCAGCGGTACCGATCCGGGTGATGGTGGCATCATCAAGTCCAATGGTACCGGTATTAGCATCGACAATGCGAACAACGTGGTCGTCAACAATGTCACCATTGATAACTCTGCCAACACTGGTGACGGCGTGAGAATTATCAACCAGGACGCCACGACCGATGCTGCGTCGTTTAACGGCGTTCAAGTGACTACTTCGGGTGCTGCGAATGGTGTGGTGATTGGCTCGGCGACTGTTCCTGCTGATGGAAATTCCGACGGTACGATAACCTTTACAGAACTCGTAGCTACCTCGGTCAATGGCAACGCGGTCAACGTAGAAAACAACACTGGTGGCACAAACATCTTTAACGATTTGACGGCTACGACCTCGGGAACTGGAGATGCAGTCTTCATCGACTCGAACGACGGCTCTACCACCACAATCAACGAAATGAATCTCACCGCAACTGGCACAGGCAACGGTTTCGTCGCCACGAACAAGGGAGCCGTCGCTGTAACGGGTGCTACTGAGATTAGTACTGTAAGTGGTGCTGCATTGACTATGAACGATGTGGAGGTGGATGCCGCAGGTGTTTCTATCGACAAGGCGACCGTAACTGGCGGTACCGTAGATAGTATCTCTCTCGTCGATCTGACAGGCACCGGTGCAGTAGTGGTCGGTGCTGATACCACCGATGCTGGTTCCATTACAACTGCAAGCCGTGGCGTGTTCATTGATAATGGCACGAACACGATCACGGTCAATACGGAGGTGACAGCCAACGGGGCCGGTCGTTCTCTGGAAGTAGTGGACCGCACTGGTGGTGTTGTCAATTACAACAGTACAACCACTGACAATGGCACTGGTATGCGGATTGCCAACAATACCGGTGGCTCGGTCAACGTGACCGATGACTTGACATTCAACACTGGTGCCAACGATTCGATAGCGATCACGGGCAACAACGGTGCCACGGTAAACTTCACGAACGCAGGCAGCATCGACCTCGGCACCTCAACCGGCAGCGGCGTTCACCTGACGGGACAGAATTCCAACGTCATAGTCAGTGCGGACATCACCGGCGGCACCGGCACCTCGGTCGATATCGAGGGCAATGCCACAGCAAGCGTCAACGGTAAAATTACCAATACTGCGGGCCGCTCGCTCCAAGTTCACAATCTCACGGCCGGCACAGTAAATATCAACGGGGAAGTCGAAGACACCGGCACAGGTATCTCGATCGACACCAATACCGGTGGCACGGTCAATGTTAATGGTATGACCAAACTTGATACGGGAGGCAACGACGCCTTAACGATCACTGGAAACAGCGCAGGTAACACCGTCAACTTCGGGCCAGGTAGTCAACTCGACATCGATACGACTGCCGGACGTGGTATGGTGATCAGTGGCAATGGCACGACAATTATCAACGGGACACATACCGTCGACACAGGAACTGGTGTCGGTATCGAAATCTCCAACGCTCGGAGCACGACGGTTAACGGCGTAACGGTCAACACGGCTGGTAACAATGCCGTAAACGTCACACACGGGAATACGTCTGTCGCCAATGTGACGTTGAATAACGTGACGGTAGAGTCCGGCAACCGCGGCGTGAATGTGTCAGCCTCTGGCTCCGGCCAGTTCGATCTGACCATGAATAACGTCGACATCAGTGGTATTAGCCAGGAAGGTGTCTTCTTTGACACCGCTGGCAACGCGAATCGCGTTGACTTCACCATGAGGAATAGCAACGTCGTGGCCGGAGCTGACCAAGCCTTGGAAGTAAATCTCGGTGCCGCAGTCGGCGATGTACGGTTCTTAGTTCAAGACAACGTATTCAATAGCAACAGCACTGACGCCACAGCGGACATTGTTGTCGCTGGAGGAACCACGTTTAGTGGGACGATTGGCTTCTCGTCGAACAGCAACGATCCGCCACCAGCTCCAATTGGAGACAACAATCGTTTCGTGAACACCTCAACCGGAAATCCCTTCGCCATCGAAGTCAACAATGCTGGAGCCACGATCAACCTCGACCTGCGCGACAACACTGCGGCAGGTGGTACGGTTTCCTATGAACTTACTCAGACTGCGGGTACATTCAATCTAGTTGACTCTGTGGACACGATTGCTGGCGACAACAATGTAGGCACCGTAAACACGGCCGGCACAATCAACAACATCAATCCGCCTGTCTTGCAGCCGACTCCGTAAGGCGTTCACCTTCCTGGTAGGAAACTGGAATGTTCTTCGGCAAAGCTTTGCTATGCTCCCAATGTGGCTGGCGAACTGTTTGTGGCCACGAAGAACTGGCCAGCAGGCTGCGAAAACTGGGCCTGTTTCGTCGAGCTTCCAATCCGCCGGCTGACTTGGTGGATGAGGTTCTGCAAGTCAACGCGCAGAGACTTACCTGTGACAGCTGTCATGCCACAGGGCTCTTGATCGTCGAAGCGGACGATGCCAGCCTTAGTAATCGCTCTGAGCAAGACGACTGGCAGCAGGCCATTCTCTGCGAAATCTGCCACAAACCGGTTCCGCCTGAACGTCTAGATATCTTTCCCACGGCTCGTCGCTGCGTCGCCTGCCAAGATGCGGCAGATCGCGGTGCAGAACCCCTCGCTGTGGAATACTGCACCAAATGCGGTGCGCTCTTGGAGATGCGTGTGAGCAGTGCTGGTGGCATCACACGCTATAAGCAGTTCTGCACAGGACAACCTGCTTGTCGCCTCTAGTTGGTGAGAAGCGGGTTTGTCATTATCTAGTAATGCCACCTTCATGCCAATCGTTGATCATAGGCTTATGACGGTCTCAACAGAATTGTGATACGCTACTAATCAAGAATAATCAGGCAGAGGAATAGTAGATGTTTGAAGACGAAGGTTACCAACTCATGGGTGCCGCGTTCGAGGTTTACAATGAACTTGGCTATGGAATGGCAGAGGAGATTTATCAACAGAGTCTTGAAATTGAACTTTCGAGACGCGGAATCCCTTTTCAATCGAAGTGTGTGCTCGCTGCGTATTACAAAGATCATCTGCTTGACACTTGCTACAAGCCCGACATGCTCGTCTGCAGTGGAATCATAGTGGAAATCAAAGCGTTAACTGCGGTGACAGCCGATCATGAGGCGCAACTATTCAACTACATGCGGATCGCGCGTCAGAAAGTAGGTTACTTGATAAATTTCGGAAGAAAGGGGGATCTTGAGTGGAAGCGATTTATTTTGTCAGATCTCCACCCACAATAGCAGGAACACTAATCGACACTAATCTCCACTAATACAATTCTTGTTAGCGAAGATTAGTGGAGATTAGTGTTCTTTTCCCTTCGCAGCAATATTTCACCTCTAGTCGATGTGGTGAAGGTCTGTCATTATTGGCATTCCCCTTCTGCAATTCGGATTACTTTTATTCTCTAATGCCGCATCAATTAGTCGCCACTGCTGCCTTTGGGCTTGAAGCCGTTGTGGTGCGGGAATTGGCTGCGCTAGGTTACGAGGGCCGCGTTGCGAGACCAGGGCGGATCGAATTCACCGGAGATGATTCTGCGATCTGTCGCACGAACCTGTGGCTCCGCTCGGCAGACCGGGTGCTCTTGCAATTGGCAAAGTTTCCCGCGCCTGACTTCGATGCCTTGTTTGATACAGCTATGGATCTTCCCTGGGAAGAGTGGATTGACCACGAATCAGCTATTCCCGTGCGGGGGCGTTCACACAAGTCTCAACTATCAAGCGTGCCGGCAGTGCAGCGCGCCGTGAAAAAGGCAATTGTCCAGCGCTTGCTCAAGCAGGTGCCTGAACTTCCTGAGACGGGCCCACCGGTCCCGGTGGAAATTGCGATTTTGGATGACGAAGCGACCTTGTCGATTGATACCTCGGGCGACGGGTTACACAAGCGGGGGTATCGCAAGTTGGCAGGACTTGCGCAGCTCCGCGAGACCTTGGCCGCTGCTTTAGTGCAATTGAGCTACTGGAAACCTGACCGACCCCTGGTCGATCCCTTCTGTGGCACGGGGACGATTATCATCGAGGCGGCCATGCTCGCGAGGCGCCTGGCACCGGGGCGCAATCGCGAGTTCGCCGCTGAACTGTGGCCGACGTTCCCCCGCGAACCGTGGAACCAAGCTCGTGAAGAAGCTGCGGACCTAGTACTGCCGCAACTCGAAGAGCGACCTATGGGGACCGATATTGACCCAGAAGCGTTGAGTCTGGCTCGCTATCATGCCGAGCAGGCGGGAGTTGCCGAGGACGTGCATTTTCAGCAACGGGCCTTTGCCGATCTCACGAGCAAGCGATCGTTCGGTTGCACAATCATGAATCCTCCCTACGGATTTCGGATGGGAGAAGAACGCGAGATCGCGGAACTCTATCGCACGTTTCCCGAAGTGCTGCGGCGATTGAAGTCGTGGTCACACTACATCCTCTCAGCCCGCGAGGACCTGGAACAACTCGTCGGCCAAGGGGCAGATCGTCGCCGCAAATTATACAACGCTCGGATCGCTTGTACCTTCTATCAGTTCTACGGACCACGCCCACCCCGCGAGGGGTCAAACGATGATCCTCCGGTTGTAAACAAGAAACCAATCGTCCGGACTCCTCCGGCATTCGGCGGTCTGCGGGATGAGGCCAACCGCCAAGCAGAAGAATTCTCCAACCGACTCAAGAAGCTCGCGCGGCATCTCCGGCGCTGGCCCACCAAGCGAGGGATCACTTGCTACCGTATCTACGAGCGCGATATTCCTGAGGTCCCGTTGATTGTCGACCGTTACGAAGACGCGCTGCATATCGCAGAGATCGAGCGGCCCCACGACCGCACGGCGGCCGAGCACGCCGATTGGCTTGACCTCATGTGTGCGACTGCTGCCGGGGCACTAGAAATACCGCGCGACGCTGTCTTCTTGAAGCACCGTGCCCGGCAAAGGGGAACATCTCAGTACGAACGTGTAAGCGACCGTCAGGTAACTCACACTGTCACCGAAGGAGGCCTCAAGTTCAAAGTAAACCTGTCGGACTATCTCGACACGGGACTGTTTCTCGATCACCGCCTTACGCGTTCGATGGTTCAAAAGGCTGCGGAGGGAAAGAAGTTTCTCAATCTGTTTTGCTACACCGGTGCGTTTACAGTTTATGCCGCGGCGGGTGGAGCGGCCTCGACGACTTCGGTCGATCTGTCGGCCAACTATCTCGACTGGGCCGTAGAGAATCTGCTACTCAACGGATTGGCAGGACCGCAAAATCGGTTTGTCCGTGCCGATGCCGAAGAGTTTTTGGCAGATCTCAATGCCGACGAAAAGTTTGATCTGGCTGTAGTTGATCCGCCAACGTTCTCCAACAGTAAACGACTGGAACATGACTGGGACGTGCAGCTCGGGCACGTTCCGCTGCTCAATCATCTCATCGAGCACATGGCACCGGAGGGTGTAATTTATTTTTCGACCAACTCACGGCGGTTCAAACTCAACGAAGCGGCTCTCAAAAACGTGAACATTCGCGAGATCAGCAAACAGACGGTGCCTGAAGACTTTCGTAATAAGCGAATTCACCGTTGCTGGCGATTGGTGTTAAATGGAGAGTGAAGGAAGAGAAGTCTAAACATCGCGTTCTATGCGCAAATGCGATATTCACACGCGAGCATTTGAGAAGAATTGTTTCATTTCGAAAAGCATCAAGAAGTACTTATTGGCGTGCCTTTGATGATCTACACGCAATGTTAACAAACGATGTTTTAGGGTTGATCGAGTCGCGATCCCTGGTAGAGTACCAGAATTGCCTGCTCTGCGGTTTTCACTTTACGCAAAAATAATTGTCGTACGGCTTGACCGTCTCCTTCGTTATTGTTTGACAATCTGTGTGCAAGCAAAGCCTCTGCTTTGCTTGGGCCACACTCAAAGGGGGATTCTCACGATGCGTTTCACATCTCGGTTTTTCGTTGCTATCGTTCTGGGTCTGTTAGCACTCAACTCGGCTCATTCGGTCGACCTGGAATGGTCAAAGACGACCGGCGGCCCAGTCTTCATCTACAACGATGCTACCAGTTGGACGGAGAGTGGAGGCGGCCTGGGAAAAATTCCCGATGACAACGATAATGTGACCTTCGCAGTCGATATCCCAGGTACGCCTCTTGTCTTTATTGCAGCGCTGAGCAACGGATTGAATCTCAACGTGCTAGACAACGACTGGGTCTTCACGAGTGCCGGCGGCTCGAACCTCGATACCGAGGGAACCGTCACCATCGACGACGCGCTTGGCACTGCACTGGCGAATGGCTCGATTCTCACTGTCAACGCCGCAGTCAATTGGGATACCGTCCTGGACTTGATCGTTGGCGATGCGGGTTACGGCACTCTGAATCTCGATGCTGACGCCGACTTCCGCGGACGGAATGTGTTCATCGGTAATCAATTGGGATCGGTCGGTGTTGTGAATGTCGATGGATCTGGCACAACACTTCAGACCGATGGCCCTGCAAGTGGCGATGGTTTTATTATAGGCAACGCAGGCATGGGAACCCTCAACGTTACCGGGGGAGGGCTCGCTCGGATCGTCAACGACACCAGTGGCGGCATTGCTGACTTCAATCTTGGCCTCACAGCGGACGGTGAAGGGACGCTGAATATTGACGGCTCTGGCTCTAGTGTGATTGCCGAGGATATGTCAATCGGCGTATCTGGAACGGGCCATCTGAACATCACCAATGGGGGCGTCCTTAACCAAAACATCGGCACCTCCCCCTACGCCTTCGTAGCACTGAACGCCGGTTCCAGTGGCGACGTTACGGTCAATGGCGTCGGCTCGCAGTGGGATATGGCACGATTGGAAATTGGCAACTTGGGAGACGCCACGCTTTCAGTCGAAGATGGTGGCCTCGTTCGCAGTAACAGCAACGACATGACCCTCGCCGATGCAGGCGGCTCAGGCAGAGTCGCAGTTTTCGGAACTCCCGACACGGGCTCGGGGGCCAACATCTCCACTCTTGACGTTACCAACGATCTTTATGTCGGCAACCTCGGGCTTGGCGAACTCCGCGTCGGCGTGGATCTTGCCGCCAACCTCAATGCCGATCCCCTCGGCGTTGGTCATGCAGATATTAGCGTCGGCGGCGACCTACGCATCGGCTCCGCTTCCACGAACCAACTCGACAATATCGCTTACGTCAGTGGGCCTAACACCATGGTCACCGTCGGCAATGTCCTCTACGTAGGTGATAGTGGCAAGGGAACTCTTGAACTCCGTGACGGAGCAACACTTTCTGCTGCATCTCCTCGGGTCGGCTCTGGTGCCTCATCCAATGGGACGCTTGAAGTCACCGGCACGGGCACTACTTTGACTGCGACCAATAACTTTGTCGTCGCCACCGACGGCACAGGCATTGCCACCGTCAGCGACGGGGCCATTCTCAATAATTCCGGCGACTTCTGGATTGGTTATCAGGGCAACGCGGACGGTTCTATTACCATCGACAATGCCATCGTGAACGCTACCACCAGTAACACTGGCAATGTGCAGATCGGTGGCCGCACCGACGGAAGTGGCGGGACTGGGTTGGTCACCATCCAAAACGGCGGCACGCTGAACGTCCTAGACGAGACCTACATCGGCGGCAATTCCACGGCCAGCGGAAAGCTCATCGTGACGGGCCCTGGCTCGACCTACTTTCATGATGATACTGGTATCAATGATATACTCCGCATTGGTTACGGCGGTGACGGCACTGCCGAGGTCAGAGATGGCGGACGCATCGATGCCGAAGGCATCGTTGTCGGGAGCCTGGCAGGTAGTGCTCAGGCTAATCTGCTCGTAACAGGCTCTAATAGTGGTACTCCTTCCACGGTCGATATCAATGGATATCTCTATGTTGGTGACGCTCGTAAGGGCACAATGACGGTCGAACAGGGTGCCGAAGTTCGGGCAGCCACCACTGACCCGTCGCAGCGCATCTTCATAGGCGACAATGCCGCCGCCGATGGCTCCAAGCTCACGATCACAGGAACTGGTTCGCGCGTCGATTACTTTGGCACAGGCGATGTCAGCGTTGGCAACGCGGGCGGCAGCACTAGCGACCGGGCCACGCTTGAAGTCACTGATGGTGGCGTCTTCTCTGCCGTCCAGCGTGACCCCAACGACAGCAACGTTATCCTCTCTGAGGCCCGCATCATTGTCGGCGATGTTACAGGTGGCAACGGACACGTAATCGTCATGAACCCAGGTTCCCGAGTCGAAGCTGAGGCAATGTACGTCGGAGATGGCGACAGCAGTTCATCGGGCATTCTCGATATCTCCAACGGGGGCGTTGTCGAACTCACTGACGAATTCCAAGCCGGCTCTTTCGGCAGCGGCGTCGGGACTGTCAACGTCGACGGACCAACTTCTTTGCTCGACGTCGGGACCACCTTCTCCCTCGGTGATGATACTTTGGGTGGCGCCACCAACGGCGCTAACGGCATGTTAAACGTCTCTGACGGCGGTACGGTTACCAACGGTGGTCAGGCATACATAGGCCACTTCACCGGAAGCTTTGGCACTGCGACACTCGGCAGTACCACGACCGACGTGTCTAGCTGGACCATTACTAACGCTAGTGGCGTTGGCGATGGAGAACTCACGATTGCCGGTACCGAGACGAGTTCCCAATTAAGCGGCTCTGGTACCCTGAATGTGAACACCGGAGGCCTTGTAACGATCGCCTCCAACCTGCGCATCCGTAATCTTGGCGATGCCAACCTCAACGGAGGCGAAATTTCAATCGGCGACACAATTCTCTTTACTGACGCAGGTTCGACATTCAATTTCAACTCGGGCACGCTTCGTTTTACCGCTGGACCCAGCTACGAATTGACCTCGACTCTCCTCGACCGAACACTTGGTCCGTCACCGACCTTAGCTGCAGACCAGCATCTCGCCGTCAACAACACGGCCGTGCTAAGTACACCTCTTCGGCTCTACGGAGGAACTCTCTCGGTTGGCTCAATGGCGAAGGCGAGCGCCGACAATCTCGATTTCGACGCAGGCATATTTAATCTCACAAATACCGGCTTGGTGGTCACCGATGCCGGCCTGTTCGGCTCAAACCTCGTTGTCGATGAGAACCAGACCGTCAATGTAACTACCTCGCTGTTCGTGCAATCCGATGGACTGCTCAACGTCGCGCGCGGGACCGTGTCGGCTGGTGTTGCAGTCAACTCCGGTACAACCGTCGTCGCCGAAGGGACCGCTTCTTTTGGTACGAGTCTGACCAATAACAACACGCTGGTGGTGATTGATTCGACCATAAACGGCGATGTTATCAACAATGGCAACCTTGAACTAGTCGGCAGCAATACATTTACAGGTAACGTATCACTTGCATCCCTCGGTTCGTTGGGGATCGATATCGGAGGTACAGCCCCAGATGAGTTTGATGCTTTGACCACAAGCGAGTTTCTCTCAATTGATGGCACGCTGAATGTATCCCTTGAAGGCGGTTTTCAACCGCAGTTGGGCGATTCATTCGGAATCTTGCGCGGCGAAGCCGGCTTTGCTGGAATGTTTGACACGCTCAATCTTCCTGCGCTCAATCCAGGACTTGCCTGGTTAGTGAATCCCGGTGGGATCACCGTGTCTCTCAATGTGGTATCAAGTGGCGCAACCGGTGACTTCGATGGAGATGGCGACGTCGATGGCCGCGATTTTCTTGTGTGGCAGCGAGGGGGATCGCCTAATGGCATCAATAGCGGTGATCTGGCAGTGTGGCAGGCACAGTATGGAAACCCACCCTTGGCGGCGGCGAGTGCTGTCGTACCGGAGCCGGGCGCTGGCATCATACTTTGTGTAGGGATCATGGCGTTGATTTGCATGCCACGACCCACTTCGGCTACTGGCGAATAGTGAAGTCCCACTGTTCAAGTGAGCCGTAAGCTGCAAAGTCATCTATTCGCTTTTACGCGTGGTCACCGCCGCCAATTTTAACTGCTAGCAATGCTATGCCAGAGCTGGAACCGCTCTGGATATCATTGTCCGGATACTGGCAAGATGCTTTCTACTGGGCCGGCGATATGATTCAAGAAAACTCCGATTTCAGTGTTTGCAGGAGATCGTGTTGGCGGTAACTTTGGACTTGGCGAAGATCAGCGGCCTGGCTTGATAGAGTTGCAAGAGGACGCACTCGAGAGACGGTGGATCGCCCACGTACCACAACTTGGAAAGGATTCACCCCATGACTGGATGCGTTCGCCGCTGCGGCGCTTTGCCGATTTCTTGTAAAGTTCTTCACTTGATTGCGGCCGCACTTTGGATAGGTACATCGGCTTTGGCCGCATCGCCGATCAAGCTCAACGGTCCGCTCGTGACGGGCGGTAGTGTGATTCCCGAAGGCCTGCAGTTCAGTCCCGATTCTAGCCGCGTACTCTACCTGGCAGACCAGACGACCGACAACGTCAATGAAATCTTCAGCGTCTCCAGCACGGGGGGCCTGGCAATAAAGCTCAACGGCTTGCTCCCACCAGGTGGGAATGTGTTTTCCGAGGGCCTGCAATTCAGCCCCAATTCCAGCCGCGTGCTCTATCTGGCCGATCAATTGACTAACAATGTGAATGAACTCTTCAGCGTCCCCAGTGGGGGAGGCATCATCATTAGGCTCAACGGCTCACTAGTGGCTAATGGCGATGTATTTTCCACTGGATTGCAATTCAGTCCCGATTCCAGTCGAGTACTTTATCGAGCTGACCAGGTGACCGACACTGTGAATGAGATTTTCATTGTCCCGAGCGCTGGGGGATTCACGACCAAACTCAATGGTCAGCTCGTCTTGAATGGCGATGTCTCCTCAAGCGGCTTGCAGTTCAGCCCCGATTCGAGCCGTGTTCTCTATCTGGCAGACCAGACAACGAGCAATGTGAATGAAGTCTTCAGCGTCCCCAGCACAGGCGGCTTTGCCACCAAGCTCAACGGACCACTCGCTCCCAATGGCGATGTCTCTGCGGCGGGCGTGCAGTTCAGTCCTGATTCCAGCCGTGTACTCTATCTGGCCGATCAAGTGACCAACGGCGTAGCTGAAATCTTCAGCGTCCCCAGCGGAGGCGGCATTGCTACTAAGCTCAACGGACCACTCACTCCCAATGGCGATGTCTCTTCGGCTGGCCTGCAATTCAGCCCTGATTCCTCACGCGTACTTTATCTGGCGGATCAAATAACCAACGACGTAGATGAAATATTTAGTGTCCCCAGCGGAGGCGGTTTCGCTATCAAGCTCAACGGCATGCTCGCACCTGGCGGCAACGTCGATCCCAACGGCCTGCAGTTCAGCCCCGATTCTACGCGCGTCCTCTATCTGGCTGACCAGACGACCAACGATGTGTTTGAAATCTTCAGTGTCCCCAGTTTGGGAGGAACAGCCACAAAGCTCAATGGTGCGTTGGTTTCCGGTGGCAACGTCGATTCCGCCGGCCTGCAGTTCAGCCCCGACTCCACGCGCGTCCTCTACCTGGCTGACCAGACGACTAACGACGTGAATGAACTCTACATCGTTCCGAGTGCAGGAGGAATGGCGACGAAGCTTAGTGGCACGCTGGTGGCCGGCGGCAATGTGGTATCAGAAGGCCTGGAATTCAGCCCCGACTCCAGCCGCGTGATCTATATGGCCGATCAATCGACGGACAATGTCAATGAAATCTTTATCGTTCCTAGCGCGGGGGGAACTGCAGTCAAGCTTAACGGCCCACTGGGGGCAGGTGGCAATGTGTTGTCACATCAGCTCAGCCCCGATGGCAGCCTGGTCTTATACCTAGCCGATCAGAATGTGGACAACGTCAACGAAATCTTCGTACGTATCGTCCGTCAGCATGCTAATGGAGGTGAAGGGGCTTGGGACTCGGGTACGGCTTGGAACCATGGGGGCGAGCCAGACGAAGCCATGCAGATTTTCGTCGATGCGGCGGGAACCGTAACCGCGTCCGGCGACGTAACGCGCATCGTTAACGAGTTATTCGTAGGAGGTGGCACGGAGGCTTCCACGCTCGCGTTGTCTGCCGGTGCGGAGATTACTTCGCTGCACGGGGCGACGATCAATGCGGGAGGCGTTTTTCGCGGCGACGGAGTGTTGGTGGCCGATCTTCTCATCGCCGCCGGTGGAGTAATCCGCGCCGGCTCAAGTGAGCAGTTAAACGTCCGAGGCACGAGTGTATCCAATGCCGGCCTCGTGGAAGCGATCGGCACGACCGTCGATCCGGCAGAGATTTGGTTCGAGGGCGCAGCAACCAATAACGCCACAACCGGCAGGATCTTCGCTACTAACGCCCTCTTGCGATTCGACGGAGGCCTTTCCCACGACAGCACAGCACCTTTGAGCTTCGACGCGACCGAAATCCGAGGAGATGTGGTCAACAGCGCTAGCGGTACAATTTCGATCGTGGGAGATAGCACCACAACCTTTTTCGACGATGTCACTAACAATGGAACAATCAACGTGGCGAGCGGATCGACAGCCGTCTTTGCCGGTTCGCTTTCTGGCAATGGCAGCGAAGGCAGCGGCGAGATCCAGATACTTGGCGAACTAACACCCGGCACAAGCCTCGGCATGATGAGTTTTGGTGGCGATCTGAATTTGGGATCTCTCGGCAATCTCGTAATCGAGCTGGGTGGCCTCACTGCCGGCTCCCTGTTCGACCAACTCGTCATCGCAGGGGACGCTACCCTCGCTGGCACACTCGACGTCTCGCTGTTCGAAGGGTTCACGCTCGCTGCTGGTCAGCAGTTTGAAATTCTTGATGTCGAAGGCTCGCTGACAGGTAACTTTGCCGGTCTCCCCGAAGGAAGCTTGCTCGGAAATTTCGGCGGCACGAATTTGTTCGTTTCTTACGCCGGTGGCGATGGCAACGACGTGACTTTGTTTGCAACACTCCCAGGAGACTTCGACCTGGACGGCGACGTCGATGGGCGAGATTTTCTCGTCTGGCAGCGAGGGGGATCACCTAATGGCATCAATAGCGGCGATCTGGCGTTATGGCAGGCGCAGTATGGAAATCCACCACCGCTTGCGCAGAGCCTTCAACAAGATAATATCGGGCGAGTCGTGCCGGAGCCTGGCGCAGTTGTGTTAATTGCTTTGGGTCTGGTTGTGATGAACTTTAGGGAACGCTCCGCTTAGGTGAGCAGGACTCGCCTGCCGCGTCGCGGCTAACCATCAGTCAACAGTTCGCGCAGCTCAGCGAGCTCGCGCTCAAAACCGCCGGAGAGGATCGGAAACCGACACCAGCTCTTTGGGTCCAGGTTCTCGTCATCCAGATGGAACGAAGGGGCGTAGCGTTCTCGCTTCCATTGGTTGCGGCACCAGAGGCGGAAGAATCGCTCGATCCAGATGCCGAGTTGCTCCTTCGAGTATTCCGGGAAGCGATCTTGCACCGCCTGAAACACTTCGACGGGCATGAGCTTGTCGCGGATCGCTGCCCGCTCGACTGCATCGAGAACGCGGTACGGCATCAGGTCCCCTTCGTCGGTTTGGCTTTCCGATACAGGACGCAACTCAGCAGTTGGCGTTTGAGCATTGATGACCGCCAGTTCAGGCAGGGGGCCGATTCCTTCAGGACCCGTGCGCTCCATCCATTTGAGCCACTCGAGCAAATAAGCCTTGTCAATTCCTGCAATAGGTGCCAGACCGCCAGCAGTATCACCGTCCATCGTAGCGTAACCGACGGCAGCCTCGCTGCGGTTACTCGTGGTCAGCAAAAGGGAACCACTGAGATTCGCCAGCAGCCAGGCCCCCGGTGCGCGGGCGCGAGCCTGGATGTTTTGCAGAGCCGTGTCATCCCCCTTCCAAGTTATGCTTCTTCCAATAGCTTTAGAAACGGTGTCGACGTAACCATCCACCATTGCGTCGATGTTCCACTCAAGAAAATTGGCTCCGATAGCCGAGGCAATCGTGCAAGCTGCTTTGAGGGTCGTCTCACCGCTATTACGGGTCGCTTGATAAACACATGTGAGCAGTGCACCGACAATCTCTTCGGCACTGCTCGCTTCAGCGAGCTGTGGAATCTGAGCAAGTTTTCGCGCAAGTCCTTCGTAGCCCAACTCCGCCACTCCGAATTTGGTCATGAGCCACACCATCGTGGCGACGGTAGCGGAGTCGGCACCGCCGCTGAGTGAGATCACAAGACCTCCCGCCCGACTTTTTCGCAGGTAATCGAACAACCCCAGGGAGACCGCCCGTGCGAATTCTTCTTCTTTCGACGGGGGAGATGTGTCCCAGGGACTCGGTTGAGTCGGTGCTATCGTTTTTGTCGCTGACGGTAATTGGAAGCCACAGTCGAGAGTCGCCCCATCCAGTTCAATGATCGGAAGATTCGCCTCTGCACGATCCGCGCGAGTAGCGTCCACGTCGACATCCGCATGGACCAGAATATAATCAGCGAATGAGAACCGCGGGCCGACCGCGACCAACTCTCCCCGAGTGGCAATCAGGGTCCCTCCGTCGTAAACCACGTTGCCCGCTTCATTTCCCAGCAAGTTTGTATAGGCGTAGCTGACGTGAAAATCACGACTACCTCTTAGCACTATGTCACGGCGGATTTCTTGCTTGGCAAAAGCAAAGTGGCTTCCGCTGGGATTGAGGATGACATCTGCGCCTCGCGCTGCGAGCCTCTTGCCAGTTCGCTCTACCACCCAGGCGTCACGGCAGACTTCCATGCCGATCTTTACGCCACCGCAGTCGAACATCACATCACCGACCGAAAATGATTCGCCGAAGCAAGTCACCTCGCCCACTTTGCCGGCTGGCCAGGGCTTAAACCAGCGGGGTTCGTAGTGGATGCCATCACCAGCGAGGCACTGCTTGGCCACGAAGCCGATCAGAAGTCCATTGCAGACAAAGGCGCAGGCATTGAATAGTTGCTCCTCGACAACCAGCGGCAATCCAAGTGCGACGGCCAATCCCTTTGTGGCTGGCAATATTTCGGCGAGGATATCGAGCGACGTTTGTTGAACACCATGAGCAAAGAATGCGTCCTCGCAGCCATAACCACTAATGCACAACTCGGGCAAACAGAGCAGGCTTACTTCCGACGCCCTGGCGGCGTCCAGTGCGGCAACGATATTCGCAAGGTTAGAGTCCCATGCGAGCGGGGTTTGATTGAGTGCGGCAGAAGCGAGGCGAAGTTGATTCATCTCTCAAATATACGCGGCAGGCTATGAAGCGTCATCCCTGGCATCCTTGAGCAACTCGAGCCGAAGGGCATTCAGTGCCTGCTTAGCTGAGCGGGCTTGGAGAATTGCTGGGTGACTAGCGCACCCAAAACGCCATTTGTGAGTTCGCTCTGCCGAAGCGAGTGCAACACAGACGTGTGAATCAGCCTGATAGGGATCGGTTGGGTACGCCGCAACCGCCAATCCATAGTCGGCGCGCAATCGGTGCCTTACCTCTTCAGCCATTGCACACGCGACAGTCGCATCGCAGTCTTCGGCGTCTGCTGCCACATTCGTCGATTCCACCAATGAATCTAACTCGGCACGATCTCGAATCGTCATTCCACCGACAAAATGATTGGCGTGCTGGTCTACCGCGGTGAGCCATTCCGATATTCGACCTGCTGTAGCCCATTCAGCCACAGCGAGGGTCTTCCCTCGTTCTTTTAACAATCGCAAGACGACATGCTCGAGTTCATCGTCTTCCTCTCCAAAGACAACAATTCCCAGCGACTGACGAATCACTTCAATTGTGGGTTCCATCAAAGCATAACAGTGCTCTTCACGATCGGCGGTAGCTGTAATTCGCAGTGTGATCGTCGCATCACTGACAGTAATTCCCACCTTCGGCTCTCGGCCTCGACGAATCAGATCCGGGAGCATCGCTTCAAGCTGGCTTTCTCCAAGTCCAAAGCACTTGATTCGGCGGTGTCGAATTACGGTCAGCTCATGCTGAAGTTGACTGATTCTTTCAGCGACCGTATGCGACCACATTTCGTGCATTTCAACCGGTACCCCCGGCAAAGCGAATAGGGCGCAGGGTTCGCGGCCTGTACGCGGGACCAACATCTCGACTCCCGGGGCCGTGCCGTGGAAATTGGGGATCGGTCGCGAACCTTCGGGGAAATCTGCCTGCACCTGGTTTCGCTCCGGCATCTCACGCCCGCGACTGGCATAGAGATGTTCGATGTGGGCAAGCGAAGCGGCATCTCGAACCAGCGTGGTTCCCGTGGCAGCGGCGATCGCCTCGCGAGTAAGATCATCAGCAGTGGGTCCTAGACCTCCAGTAATCACCACGACCTCGACCCGCTCAATGGCTACACACAGCACAGCGATGTTGTCTTCAAGCTCGTCGCCGACTGTCGTATGAAATGCGACCTCGCAGCCAAGTAGAGTAAGTTGCTGACTGAGCCACTGGCTATTGGTGTCAAGCCGTTGGCCGGTGGTAATCTCGTCGCCGATGGAAATGACTTCTGCTCGCATACTGAGCAGTGTTGCGGGTCAGAGAGGAATTGGGAAGGGGCGACATGTTGCCAGATATGGCAACCACTCCTTTCCTTACTTCACCACCGAGATCCCAAAGCTCGTCGATGGTCCGCAGCGAGGACCGTGGTGATAACCGTAGCGGGGGCCCCAGCAGGGTGGTGGTCCCCAACCGGGGCCACCATAATAATGTTCTTCTACAATCACGGGTTGTCCTTGGGCCATGGCTACCGGTGCCGGTGGAGTTTGCATGATTTGAATCACGTTCGTGGCTACTCCCTGATTGTGGAGATAGATTACATCCGCAGCAGTCAAAGGTCGTGCCATGCCAGATGTGCGAACATAATTCTGAATAAGCGATGGATCGACTCCCGACTGTGTCATGGACACCACTTCATCGATCGAGGCAGCCCCAACGGGCACTTGGCGTCCCAATTGAGCGGCGATCTCGGCGCGGTTCTGCGCCTGCATGGCGTCCATCTCGGAACCCACAACACCTCCGGTGACGGCACCGAGTCCGGCACCGATCAATGCCCCAGTTCCGGCGTTGCCTCCAGTGGCGTCGCCGATTATCGCCCCAGCACCCGCGCCGGCCAAAGCACCGAGCCCGGCCCCACGATCGGCATAGTAAGGCGATCGACAACCGAGTGTGAACACGCAGGCAAAAGCTAAACTAGATATTGCGACCGAATGCCAACAAGCAATTTGCTCACGCATGACGACACCAATTGTGGTAGTTCCAGAAACGGGACAGAAACACGGGGCGGGAATCGTCTCAAGCTACCGATAGTCGGTCAAGGTCAGCGAATAATTGATAGCAGCTTTGTTGCGGCAATAAAGTCAAAGAAGAGGGAATAGGGCGCGGAAGAACACGGATTTAGCGGATGAAGCGCGGATCAACGCTCTCAGTTAGTTCTGCGAAAATCCGCCCAAACAGCGTTGATCCGTGTTCTATTTCTTCCTTTGTACCCAGTTTTTCCCTGCAATGGTCAAAACAGCTTGCATTCAAAGCCGTCCAGTCGTAAACTTAAATCAACTCGGGATTTGTGGCCGCTTGCAGCCGAAACTGCTAAAGAGCCAGTGACACAAGCCTGCTGGCACATGGAATATCTAATTTGGGAATATCCAACTTGGATTGTGGTGCCGGTAGCAACAATTTGACGAAGCTTGCTTTTTCAAGCCGCATTTACCGAGAGTATGTGCGGCTTTTTTTATTGGCAGCGCGTTATTGCCAGTGCGTAATTGAAAGTGGCCGCGAGGATAATTCAAACCCCAGCCCAACAAGAAAACCATGAGTCACGTTGAAATGTCTATCCCTCCGACGCGTGCAGGATCATCGGACGATACACCTCGCGAACCCTTAGAAGGTTTCGGCGAAGATTTCTCGACTCTCTCCGTTCATGCCGGCGAAGCTCGGCAAAAGCCAGGGGACTCGATCACCGATCCGATTTTCTGCGCCTCGACCTACACCTTTACCGACACTCAAGCGGTAATCGACTACATCGAGCAAAACCAGACCCGGGAGGAATATGGTCGCTACGGCAATCCGGGCGAACGGGTGGTCGAACGTAAACTGGCCGCGCTCGAGGGTGCCGAGGATGCTGTGTTGTATTCCAGCGGCATGGCCGCGATGGTCGGCCTCTTGATGACGAAGTTGAGCGCATGCGACGAGGTAATTTTCTTTGACGAATGTTACCATCGCAGTCGTGAGTTCTGTACCAAGCACCTCTCGCGTTTTGGTGTGGTGACACGGCAGGTTCGCGCCTGCGATTATGAGGCGATGGAGGCAGCCATTAACCCGCATACCAAATTGCTGGTGAGTGAATCCCCGACGAATCCCCATATGAGCTGCGTCGACCTGGAGCGATTCGCTCAGATAGGCAGGGAGTACAAGGTCGAGACACTGATCGATGCCACGTTGGCCACGCCCTACAACTTGCGTCCCATCTCCGCGGGGATCGACTACGTGCTGCACTCGGCTACGAAGTATTTGGGAGGTCATAACGATCTGCTGGCAGGTGTCGTGATCGGTGAGAAGGACAAACTCGAACCAGTCCGCAAACTCCGCGGCATCATGGGTGCTATCAACGGTCCACAAAATGTTTACCTGCTTTCGCGCGGCTTAAAAACTTTTGAGCTTCGCATGCAGCGGCACAACGAGAACGGCCAGCGAGTTGCCGAGTTCCTGGAGAACCATCCTCGCATCGAGCGGGTCTTGTATCCCGGTTTACCCTCGCACCCATATCACGAAATCGCTCAAGAGACAATGCGCGGTTTTGGCGGGCTGATTACGTTCTTCGTGAAGGATGCCGACTGGCGCGAGACGGCCAACATCGTCGATGCGGTGAAGATCCCGCGAATCGCGCCGAGTCTCGGCGGTGTTGAGTCCCTCATCGAGCAACCCTTGGTGATGAGCTACTACCAATGCACCCCCGAAGAACGCCGCGAATTCGGCATCCACGACAACATGATCCGCCTCTCCTGCGGCATCGAGAACAGCGAGGATCTGATAGCGGATCTGAAGCAAGCGTTGCAACGGTAGTGATTGGTGATTGGTGAGGAGTGAATTGACAAAGAGGTTTCTGGCATGGTCCACTCGCACGAGGATTTGGAAGTCTGGAAACGTGCAATGGATCTTGTCGACTCAATTTATGGTATCACCAATCAACTGCCTGATTCGGAGCGATTTGGCTTGGTAAGTCAGATGCAACGTGCTTCGGTCTCGGTTCCCGCAAATATTGCGGAAGGTTGTGGAAGAGAATCCACGAAAGACCTACTTCGACACCTTGCTATAGCTCAAGGCTCTTTATCCGAATTAAGGACCCTGATCTTAATCACTCAGAGGCGCAACTATGTCAAGAAAGAGGTGACGACCGAGAACCTAAAACTAAGTGAAACAGTTGCGCGACTGCTTAGCGGATTTCGGCGTTCTCTGCGAAAAAAACTCTCAGAAGGCTAACCTTCTTTTCACCAATCACTAATCACCCCTCACTTCCTCCCTATGCAGTTTAGAACTCGCGCTATTCACGTCGGCAATGAACGCTGTCCCACTACTGGGGCGGTGGTGCCGCCTATTCATGTTGCTTCGACGTTTGTGCAACCTGGCGCTGGTGACTGGGGCGAGTTCGACTATTCACGCAGTGGTAACCCCACACGCAAGGCTTTGGAAACCACGCTGGCCTCGCTCGAAGGAGGCAGCGGGGCACTTGCTTTCGCCAGCGGCATGGCTGCCACGCACTGCGTTACTGCCATGCTTCGCTCGGGAGATCACATCGTTGCAGGAAGCGACATCTATGGCGGTAGCTACCGGTTGTTTCACAAAGTGGCCAACCGAGCGGGTGTCACCATTTCGTTGGTTGATACGACCAATCCCACAAACCTCGCAGCCGCGATCACTCCAGCCACGAAATTGGTCTGGATCGAAACGCCCGGCAATCCGCGTATGTCTATTACCGACATCGCAGCTTGTGCAGAGATCGCTCACGAGCATGGCGTACTGTTGGGAGTCGACAGCACCTTCGCTACTCCTGTGCTGACGCGACCCTTAGAATTAGGCGCCGATATCGTGATGCACTCGGCGACCAAGTATCTGGGCGGACACAGCGATCTCATGGGGGGAGCACTCGTCATGCGGGACTCAGTGCTTCGCGATGAGCTGTACTTTGTGCAGAATGCCACAGGGGCAATCATGGGGCCGCTCGAATGCTTTTTGTGTTCGCGCGGCTTGAAGACACTGGAGCTGCGAGTCCGCGAGCAGAGTCGCACAGCCCTCGCATTGGCAGAGTGGCTCAAGTCTCACGCTCAAGTGACACGGGTCTTGTATTCTGGTTTGCCAGATCACCCGGGTCACGAAGTTGCCAAGAAACAGATGGCGGGTGGCTTTGGGGCAATGCTCACTTTCGAACTCAACGGCGATTTCCAGCAAACCAAACAGTTCGTCCAATCCACCAAGCTATTCCAACTCGCCGTGAGCCTTGGCGCGGTCGAATCCCTCATCGAACAACCCGCCTCGATGTCCCACGCCAGCTACGACCCCGCCGACCGAGCCAAACACGGCATCACCGATGGGCTAATTCGGCTCTCAGTAGGATTAGAGGCGCTCGAAGATTTGCAAGCCGACTTGCAGCAATCTTTTGAAACGATTAATTGACGCCCGTAGGGTGGGCATTGCCCACCCTACGCCACTTTGAGTCCATCGCCGCCCCACCCGAGTTTAGCCGCAACCCGCAGGGGAGCGCTCACCGGACCAACACACGAGAAAATATGCCAAAAATGGCCAAAATCTAATCACGAATGTGAACTCCAGCGGATACAATAGCAACCAGACGTTTGCCCTGAGCTCCCCGCTTCTATGCGGGAAAATCCAAGAGAGAATTTGAAATGCTCTTCGGTTCACACCCCTGCCGCGTCTGCTTTACAGCGACCGAATTAGCTTGTTTGCTATGTCTGGCCCTGCCCGCCCAAGCCGACGGCGACCTACGAACCGTCGCGCTCTCCGGGGACCAGGTCCCTGGCGTTGACCCTGGCGTTATGTTCAGCAGCTTCGGAAGCTCTGTCTTAGAAGCAAGCGCCCCCATGATCGACGCCTCGGGTCGGACCGCCTTCCTCAGCCTCCTTACCGGTGCGGGCGTGAATTCGACGAACGACTTCGGAATCTACAGCGAGGGGGGTGGCACGTTGGCCGAGGTGGCTCGCGAGGGCAATCAGGCACCCAGCGCTGATCCCGGCGTCGTGTTCAGCAGCCTCCGTTCCCCCGTGTTTAGCGCCGCTGGGCAGACCGCGTTTGGTAGCTTCCTCACTGGTCCGGGTGTAAACTCGACGAATGGCATCGGCATCTATAGCGATGCGAGTGGCACATTGGCTGAGGTGGCCCGTGCAGGGAACCAGGCCCCCGGAGCTGATCCCGGCGTTGTGTTTAGCGGCCTCAGCTTCCTCAACCTCTCCGTGCTCAACGTCGCGGGAAACACTGCATTCATCGGCACTCTCAGTGGTACGGGAGTGAATTCAGCGAATAACTCTGGCATCTACGGCGGGGGGAGTGGCACACTGGCTGAGGTGGCACGCGAGGGCAACCAGGCCCCTGGCGCCGACCCCGGAGTCGAGTTCAGCAGCTTTAACATCCCTGTGATCAATGCCACGGGACAGACCTTGTTCAGCGGCGTCCTCACCGGCTCGGGAGTAAATTCGACTAACGACTCCGGCATTTACAGCATGGGGGGCGGTACAATGTCCGAGGTGGCCCGCAAGGGCAACCAGGCCCCCGGCGCCGACCCCGGCGTCGTGTTCAGCGGCTTCGGCAGTAACCTCGGGATCAGTAGCGTTCCCGTACTCAACGCCACGGGATAATCTGCTTTCTTCGGCGTCCTCACTGGCCCGGGCGTGAACGGATTAAACAACACTGGCATCTATAGCGAGGGGAGTGGCACACTGGCTGAGGTGGCTCGCGAGGGCAACCAGGCCCCCGGCGCCAACCCCGGTGTCGTGTTCTTCAACTTCTTTGACCCTGTGATCAATTCTGCAGGGCAGACCGCGTTCCACAGCCGCCTCATCGGTGCTGGAGCCTTTAACGACGAGGGTATTTACAGCGAGGGGAGTGGCAATCTGGCCGAGGTGGCCCGTGAGGGCAACCAGGTCCCCGGCGCCAACCCCGGAGTCGTATTCAGAAGTTTTGACTTAGGCTCCCTCGTACTTAACACCATGGGGCAAACCGCTTTCAGTGCGTCCATCTCGAGCGTGAATTTTCCTGATGACATTGGCATCTACGCCACAACCCTCGACGGACTGCTCGTCGAGATCGTGCGGGAGGGGGACCTCATCGATGTCAACGACGACCCTCTGATTGACGACCTGAGGACGATCTTTCAACTAAGATTCGTTTCCAAGACCGGCAACGAGGACGGTCGCCCGTCGAGCTTCAACGACCGCGGCCAGCTCGCGTTCGGGGCTACCTTTACCGATGGCACTTCGGGAGTGTTCGTCTCCAACCGCGTCGCTATTCCCGAGCCCGCCACCCCGACGCTTGTCGCCCTCTGCCTGCCGACCCTGCTCCGCCGGCGGAATAGAAATTAAGGTGGGCACCGCCCACCAAAATTCACTCGAATCATTTCGGTGGGCAAGGCCCACCCTACTTCTCGCGCCTCGGAACTCGCCACTCGAAATTGCTTTTGGCCCAAACATTCTTGTAGAAATTGTGCCACCCGATTCGAGATAATAGTGTTTGCAGCAGATTGTAGTCCGCTCGTTCAGCGGGCGGGAAATCTTCTGCCAAATCAGCCGCATCGCGCTAGCGACCTGTTCTTTTGCACCGACAGTAAAAAAACTGGGGGCTATCGCTAGGCGGCTCAGAGCCCTGGGGGATTTTGTCGGGGGGAGTCGAGGGTTTTGTTTTACAAAACTCTCTGACAAACACTGTAAAACAAGGGAAAAGCTCCGAGGTTTTGTTTTGTAAAAAATGTTTTCGACAAAACAGCCGGGAAAAAACTCACCGACTGTATCGTCGTAATACATCATTACACGGAACGATTCGGCCCAAGTATTCTTGTAGAACTCGTGCCACCCGATTTGTTATGATTTGAGTCGAGAGAAGAGAGTAGCTAGCTGTAAGGCGCTAGTCGCTAGTCAGAAGTGAACTCTTTTTCTCGCTTGAGTCTAGTTTCTTAAAGATCACCAATCACAAACCACCAGCCACATCCTGCCATGCAACTCGGATTCGTTAGCGCAATTTTTGGTGATCTTTCCCTCGAACAGGTCCTCCGCCATGCCAGCGACATCGGCTACGACTGCGTCGAAGTCATGTGCTGGCCACCAGGTGGCCCTGATCGCAAGCACGGTGGCGTGATGCACATCGACGTGACGGAGTTTTCTCAGGCTCAAGCGGATAATGTACTGGCACTCTGCGAAAAGTATCGCGTCGGCATTTCTGCGCTGGGATACTATTCGGTGCCTCTGTCCGCAGATGTAGAGCAAGCCAAAGCAGCGTGCGAACATATTCCGAAAGTGATTGACGCTGCCGTGAAACTGGGGCTGGGCAATGTGAATTCCTTTGTCGGGGCGAATCACACACTTTCGTTGGAAGAAAACTTCAAGAAGTTTGCCGAAGTGTGGCCTGCACTTGTGAAGCATGCTGAGGATAAGAATATTCGCATCGGCATCGAGAACTGCCCGATGCTTTTTGAGAACTCCTGGCCAACTGGACTCAACCTGGCACGGTCCCCCGCCATCTGGCGACGGATGTTTGAGGTGATCCCGTCGCCGAACTTCGGCTTGAATTACGATCCCTCGCATTTGGAGATGCAGTTGATGGACCCCATCGCCCCGATTCAAGAATTCGGCAGCCGTATTTTTCACACCCACGCCAAAGACATGCGAGTCAATCGCGACGAGCTCAACGACATGGGTTCGCTCGTCGTACCCATGCAGCGGAGCACGGCCAAAATCCCCGGACTGGGGGACATTAATTGGGGTAAGTGGATCGCGGCGCTTACCGACGTGGGTTTCGACGGTGCCGTCTGTGTGGAAGTGGAAGACGAAGCTTTTGAAGGCTCGGTCGAGAGGCGCCTGCAATCGCTCGCGATTAGCCACAACGTGCTGCGACCGTTGATCGCGTAGGAACGTGCGTTGCCGTCATTCCCGCCTGCGCGGGAATGACTTGATGGTTTCAGGTATCAACAAAGGTCACAGGTAAATCGACAACTTCCGCCAACCTTCCCAAGTATTCGTGCCGCGGGATTTCAATGACCCCCAGGCTGCCCGTGTGAGGAGTCCACTGCTGGACGTCGAGTAATTGATATCCGCGATCGTTGAGATGTTTGACTAGATGGTAGAGCGCGACCTTTGAAGCATCCCGTTCACGATGGAACATGCTTTCGGCGGCAAACAGTCCTCCGATTGACACACCATATACGCCGCCAATAAGTTGGTCGGCCCGCCATACTTCGACACTGTGTGCATGGCCGAGCTGATGGATTTCGCAATAACTGTCGATCATGATAGGCGTAATCCAGGTTCCTCCTTCACGCCCGGGACCTGATGCGCAGCCGGACATCACATCACCAAAAGCCTTGTCAAAGGTGACGGCAAACTGCCCAGAGCGAACTCGCCGCAGGAGTCGCTTTGAGGCTCGAAATCCATCGAGTGGTAGCACAGCCCGCGGATCAGGCGACCACCACACATGGGGCTCAAAATCTTCCATCGGCCAAGGAAAAATCCCGTGGCGATAAGCGTCCAACAGCCAATCTGGCGTAAGTTCACCTCCGGCAGCAACGAGGCCATCCGAGGAAGATTCTGCTGGATTTGGGAAAAACTTCGAAGGCATGGGAAAAAAGCAGCAAGCTAAGGTGGAAGATAACTCTTGAATGTCCGTGGCTGGGATACAAACTCAAAAAAACTAGTATAATAAATCTCTAAGCCCATTGCTGAGTGCTTGAGATGCAATCCAGTAACTAAGGCAGCAACCCACAGGTTCCTATTCTATGTACCAAGAACCGTCTGATCATGAAATCGGTGTTGTGTCGGCAGCCGACTTCGCCGTGCAACTCCCCTCCCCAACAAAGCCAAGAGATCTGCCTGCCGATCAACTGGTTACGCAGAAGGATCTCAAGCGACTGCGTCGCTTGCTGTGGATATTTGGAGTACTCTTGGCACTGTTGATCGCGCCTTCTTTTGTGGGACGCATTCAATATGCCTTAGTCGAGGCCGAGGAGCGAGCCAAGTTTGATGTCGCCAGCGACAATATTCATCAGCTTGATCTGATGCAACTCAACGACGCTTCGCGGATGCTGTTTGATTATGTCAGCCCCAGCGTTGTCCATATTCGCACCCATCGTGGGCGAGACATGGGGCAGGGTGCTGGGGTGATTGTTGACGAGGCTGGTTACATTGTTACCAACTACCATGTGGTCGAAGGGGTCGGTTCGCTGGAGATCCAATTGAGCGACGGCCGCCGCGGACCGGCGAGCGTCATCGGTAGTGACCCTTTAGTTGACGTTGCCGTCCTAAAAACAGAACTTGATGATTTGCATGCCGCCCAGTGGGGAGATAGCGACAACCTGAATGTTGGAGAATGGGTATGGGCCCTCGGCAGCCCCTTTGGATTCCAGAAGAGCATTACCTTTGGAATCCTCAGTGCCAAGAATCGACGTGGGATTACCACTGCTCGCGACCCAGGGGTCTCTACGGATCGAAGTTCCATCTATCAAGAGTTTTTGCAAACCGATGCCGCCGTTAATCCTGGCAATAGTGGTGGTCCGTTGGTAAACGTCGAGGGTAAAATCATAGGCATCAACACGGCGATCTACGGCAGCACCTATCAAGGCATCAGCTTTTCGATTCCGAGCTCGATCGCGCGGGCTAGTTACGAACAGCTTCGCAAAGTGGGGCATGTGGAGAGGGGCTACTTAGGCGTAGGTCCCCGACAGGTCCCCGATCCAGTGGCACGCTTGCTTGGCTTGGAAAAAGATCAAGGGGTTCTAGTCGCTGACATCCGAGCGGATACGCCTGCCCAAGAGGCCGGCATCGAATTGGGAGACGTGCTGCTAACTTGGGACGGCACGGAATATTCGGATCCCACATTGCTAAGCCGCGCAATTGCTGCCACGCCGATTGGCTCGAGCGTACCAGTGGACCTAGTCCGCCAGTATCGTGACGGAGCACAAAGACTCACCGTCCGAGTGACAGTAGGTGCTCGGCCGCAGGACGAATCGTTCTAGCTCTTAGCATGGATGTGAGAGCGAAAACAAATGCAAATCCCTTTTTGAGCGCATAGGTTTGCGCCTGATAAGGATTGCCACGGATTCTCCACGCTGGCAATGCTGGCGAGAAAAAAACTTGCAACACCCTCAGTTTTCTGGAATAATTCGAGCCTCATGTCCGCCGCATTGGTGCCGGAACCCAATGCTTTGCAAGTAGCAGATTAAGAGGAGAGGCTCTCCATGGCAAAACTACGTGATCGTCGTGCGCAAATTGCGCTGACTCTGGCATTCTTGTTTGTAGTCCATCTAGTGGGTGTCGCTCATGCGACCATCATTGTCAATTCTGCGCTTCCCATAACCCACCGGGTGGACGTCCAAATCATTCAAACTTCTCTTTCTAGTGGATCACCACAGGCCAATTTGTTTGGCAGTGCCGTGCAGCGTGCCAACATCGAAGCGAGCATTGACATGATCTGGGCACAGGCGGGAATCGATATTCACTTCATGCCGAGCGTAAAAAGCTATGCCGATACTGTTGCTTTCCAGGGGTTGTTGCCTCCAACCTCAACGCGGCCCAATGCTGATCTCTATACGATCGTTAATACCGCACAAGCCGCGGGAGTTGTGAGCTCGAATTCTCATGTCATCAATATGTTTTTTGTGGACATCGTGCCGGGTTTTATGAAACTCGGTTCCAATTCGGTCAATGGCATCGCCAGAATTGGTGCCAATGGTATCGCCGTTTACGTGGGGAGCTCTCTGCCCGGCTCGCAGGTGGGCCGCGACATCGTGGCCGGGGTAGTCGCCCATGAAATCGGGCACAATCTGGGGCTCACTCATACTCCTGTATCGGGCATGGCCAATCTCATGAGTAGCAGTGGCACCAGCGATCAGCTCACGCAGTCTCAGATAGATGCGATCTTTCAGATGAATACTTTTTTTCTGCAATCGGCTGCACCTGTGGGAGATTTCACCGGCGATGGAATGGTCAATGGGACTGATTTGACCGTCTGGCGCAACTCGTTCGGCATCAACGCCAACGGGGATTCTGATGGGGATGGCGACAGCGATGGGAGAGATTTTCTTGCCTGGCTGGAGCAATACGGTAGTAGCTCAGGTATCAGTGCTACTAGCCAAGTAGTTCCAGAGCCAACATCGGGTATCCTTCTTCTTGCTGTGATCGCCCTGATAGTCGCGCTGCAACGCATCTGTCGGAACCGGGAGGACATGGCACTACAGCTTCGCTGAAGGCTCCGAATTGCGCTAACTGCATAATTGACAGCGATTTAGGACTTTTTTCTTGTTGCTTTGAAATTCGACTCGTGTTTATTGTTCCATCAGTGTATAATTCAAAGTGCAAGGGCAACGCGGTCGTGTCTTTTATCGACGATCGGTTGCAGGCCTCTCTCTCACGCGTAGTTATAGGAGGGCAAGCAATGCAAGATCCGCCAGACCAGTCGATGCGAGAGATGGCTGCGTGGCCGTCTCTCGGGGATTTTCTTTCTGTAATATTCCTTTTTTGTGTCATCTAACTCGGCTGTAAACGTGTATCAGGTTTCCGGAGCCTAGCCGAAGGCGCCAGCATATCGAGGGCTCGTGTCCGATCATTCCTTTGCCATCTGCTATTGGCCCGATAACGGGCTATTGCCATGAGCAAGCAATGTCAGCGATAAGGAGAGATCGCCGAGTCGGCCCAATTGGGTTTGCGGCGTCATGACGCCAATGACTTACGGTCCTGTTCAAGTTTACAAGCCTCCCCAAATCAATTTTTCCTTTTGCCCTCGCTGACTCGACCCAGAGCAGCGGGGGTTTTTCAATGTTCCCCACAACGGTGCTGCAAAGCGGCACACGGAGAGATCGCATGAGTTTGCTCTGGTTTATTCTGATTGGCGTTCTGGCTGGCTGGTTGGCCGGGGTACTTATGAAGGGGGGCGGCTTTGGCTTGCTGGGAGACCTCATCCTAGGCATCATTGGTGCCATACTTGGTGGATTTGTTTTCAGGCTATTGGGATTCGAATCTACGGGGATGCTAGGAAGTTTAATCACCGCCACCGTAGGGGCAATCCTGTTCATTGCCCTGCTAAGGGTCATCAAGCGGGCTTAAATGCGACTCATAAGACGGGCAAGGCCCGGCAGGTACTTTCCAACCACCAGCCGCAAGTCATCTGCCACCGCCTAATCAGACCCGCCAGAAATCGCTGCTCTTGGTGGCGATCGATTCGATCACATTCCAGCGATTCTCTCCCGTGCGATCAGACACAGGAATTGAATCAACAAACTTCAATCGTGGCAAAATCCCCTCGCGATGGGCCAACTGAATGGCTAATCCCGGGCGGGCGTTCGCTTCCAAGACCACTGGCCCGGTATCGGCGTCGACTACGAAATCAATCCCGACGTAACCCATCTCGAGCGCGTCGCTTAGTTTCATCGACCCTTCCAGCACGTCCTTCCAGTTGGGAAGTTCGATCCCAGCAATCGGGAAGCTTGTATCAGGATGGAAGCTGATCGCACGGTCGCGGCATACACCGCCGTAGGTGCGACCAGTGTTGAGTTCAATGGCCGCGGCGATGGCTCCCTGATGCAGATTAGCCCGACCGCCTGACATCTTGGTCGGC
The DNA here is from genome assembly GCF_007860015.1 of Bythopirellula polymerisocia. Classification (GTDB taxonomy): domain Bacteria; phylum Planctomycetota; class Planctomycetia; order Pirellulales; family Lacipirellulaceae; genus Bythopirellula; species Bythopirellula polymerisocia. The sequence goes on along the minus strand of NZ_SJPS01000002.1, from coordinate 129,045 downwards.
AGACGAATCATGGCCATTACCGGCACTCCGCGATAAAGAATCACGCGAATATCAGGTGTTCCTTCGACAGCGATGCTTTTTAGCAGTGGGTGACTCACTATTCGCCGCTCAACGATGACTGAATCTGCCTGGCCTCCCAGAGAGTACAACCCTGAAATGATCGTCGAGAGATGATGCCTGAGATCGGTCCACTCGATCAAGCGACCCGAGGAGGTAAAGAAGTTGTTCCCCAATCGCCCTGCAACCACCACAATCCCACGCCCGGCGGCTCCGCTGGAGGGTTTCACAACAAATTCGGTTCGATCGCCCACCAGATCCAAGAAGCGGTGGCACTCGCTGTGCTCTTTGATGATGAAATAAGTCTCGGGAACCTGGATGCCATTGGCCTGACAGATTTCCTTGGTGAGCAGTTTGTTGTCGACACGTGGGTAGAACCCACGGGGATTGCACTCAAGAATAATATCGAGATTGCGCTGATTTATCCCGAGGATGCCGCGACGTTTTAGCTCATCAGGCCAAGCCCAAAATCGTTGGGAGTTATTATCCATGATGGTTAATCTTTCGATGATTCGCGAAGTAGTCCTAGTTGCGATTTCTTTGGTTTCACGAAGTCTATTTCACCATGTCACGGAATCGCCAGAGTTCCACTAGTCGATAGCCACTGTAACGACCTATCCAAATGAAGGCAGCAATCGTGAAGAAATGCAATTCAGGATAAATCAGCAATAGATCGCCGATTTCATTCCAACCCAAGATCAAGTAGCAGCAGGCTGCCACGACGGCCGTGCCAACAACGAGCTGCATGGCAAATGCCATCCCATCTTCTTCCGTGGTTACGAAATAGCGTTCGATCAAGGTTGTAAGAATGACTAAAGGAAGCAAGACGGCCCGCACTCCTGAAAGTGGATCAGCGTAGTCGATCAGCGAGACGCCAAATACGATGAGCAGGATAATCATCGTCAGTACGATGCTGGAACGTGGCACCATCAGTAGATGGAGTCGATCCAACATGATGCGGCCGAAGTAACCGGCTGTGAGTACCGCTACCAAGATCACAATTCCCGTCGCCAATTCGGCGTAAATAAAACTCATTGCCAACAGCGCGGGGGCAAACGTGCCCAACGTCCGCAGTCCGATAATATTGCGGAAAATTGCGGTGATGAGTGCTCCTAAAGGTAACAATAACATCAGCGACATGACTTCGTGCATCTCGACCGGTAAACGTGTCAGATCGAGCACCTGCGAAGGGCGCCGTACTTCCGCTTGCAGCACGTTTGCCGGAGGGGGCAACCGCAAGATGGTGTATTTGGCTATCAGGTCTTTGATCCCCTCCCCACGAACAATTTCTTCACCATCGCGCCGAATTGGAAGGTAATTGTATGGCATCTGACGGGCATGGCCGTACGTTGGATCAAACGGAACCCAGTGATGGCCGTAGTACGCTTCAACCCAAACATGGGGGGTTGCCGACTTGGATTGACGAACTTCGAATCCAGCCACAAGTCTTGCTGGGATTCTATATGCTCGGCAAAGCGTTACCATCGAGCGAGCACGACCTAAAGGGGTGGCCTGATGATTGGCTAATGCGTATCCGACGGCATCGAATCCTTCTTCGCTCTTTCCCGGTTTGAAACTCAACGAACAAAAGTCGAAAAGTTGTTGGACCAATTCGCTATCCGTCAAATCGCCACGAGGAATCTGTTGCATGACCTCCCGCACATTGGCACCTGCGGTATCAATCGTGGAATCGCTGCGCAAGAATCGAGACTTAGCAGTGGACGACAAGTCGGCGACTTCATTCTGTTCATCCCAGGATTTGCGGGGTTTGAGCCGAATCTCAAATTCGGCTCCCACTTGATAATTTCCAGTGAGCTGGGTTGTCAGAATTAATTCACGATTCTTGTTTAATGGGGAGGTATACTCCTCTGCATTGAGATTAATGTGTGTCTTTTCTTCTACTTCAATGATCGCCGCCGAGGAGGATTGGTCAGGCAAACCCACCCGGATTTCCGCTGCGGGGCTATCAACCTCGAATTGGATGTCGTAGCTAAGCCGCCACAAGCTGTCCTGTAAACCCTCCCGGACTTCGTGCCTGGCTTGATAGCGCAGGCCGAACGCCACTATCCCCAGGAGAATAAAGGCGATTGCCCAAATCTGACTCAAAACACGAGCACTCACGATGCTAAACCTTTAACCTGCCAGAGGTTGGAAAAATCGAGTGGGTAAGCTGGCATGGCGCAGTCGCGCGGCCAATTACCGTATTATAGTTTACTTGCTACCCGATTTCGCGCTGATTTTATGTCCCAAAAGGCAGGATTTTGAAACTTCTAAGGGTTATTCCGGCGGTTCCCTTTCCCTGGTCCACATGCAAGAATAAGGGGCTTCAAGTGACTTGAGGAAATGCGGAAGCGATTTCTCAACCTGAGTGAATACACCCTGTGGAGACTAATCGTCTGTGAGACCGAAATCATCTACCAAATGCATCGTATTCCCTTATCCGCTCCAGCGGCTTGGGTTGTTGGTGCTTGCCTTATTGCTAGCCAATGGAGTCGTACATCTTAATGTGCGGCAAGCAGTTTGTGCCACCGAGAAGGCCCCAACTTCAGAGGAATCGGAGTCCTCGACCGATCAAAAAGATCCAGCGGCAGACGAGTCCAAAAGCGAGAAGAATGCAAGCGAACCTTCGGAGTCGTCCAAGAAATCTTCTTCCAACAAGAAGTCTCCTCAGAAATCTAATGATGCCAAATCTGAATCGGAGAAAGGCTCTGACAAGAAAGCCAAGGCTTCGGATGAAGAAACGATTAAGAAAGATATAGAAAACGAAAAAGCCAAGGCTGAGGAAGCAGCAGGCGCAGAAGTTGAAGTAGTTGACGATTCGGAAGAAGAAGAGCCTGAGGAATCGATCGAGGAGGCACCTCCCATTGTAGAAGAAACCGAAAAGGAACCCCCCAAAGTGGAAAAGCGTGTGATTGGCGCCACTGCCACAATCATGGAGAAAAAGAGCGAACTGCTCTTTCGGGCACGGGTCGACTCAGGAGCCAAATCATGCTCTTTGCATATCGAGGATATGAAGATTGAAAATGAATCGGACAACATGGCTGATAACATCGGTAAAGTCGTGCGCTTCAATATTAAGAATGGTCACAAGGAATCGCATTGGCTCGAAGCCAAGATTGCCGGCTATGTGATCATTAAAACCTCTAACGCTTCCGATGATCGTAAGCGACGCTATAAAGTGCCCCTGACATTTCGCTACAAAGACTTTGAGAAGACGGTATTGGTGACCCTCAACAACCGCGAACATATGGAATTCCCGCTCTTGCTGGGCCGGAACTTTCTCAAGAACGATTTTCTAGTCGATGTGGACATAGAAAGTAATGACTGAGGAGTCAGCTATCCTTGGTCAGTTGTCAGTTGTCAGTTGCGTAGGAAATAATACCCAACTAACAACGGCCTATTGAGAACTAACCTATCCCTCTCCCACCGATTCCCCAGCTAGCCACCCGGTGCTAAAGGCTGCCTGGAAATTGTAGCCGCCGATGGGGCCGTCCAAGTCGAGGATCTCCCCGGCGAGGAATAGTCCGGGAACAAGTTTGCTTTGCAAGGTACGTGAATCAACTTCGGCTAGATCGATGCCACCGGCGGTCACTTCTGCCTTCTTGAAGCCGAGTGATCCGTGAATGGGGATCTGTTGGCACTTGATAGCGTCTATCAGCTTGCTACGGCCAGCTTTGGAGAGTTCAGCAATCCGCTGGTCGCTCGACAACCCCGCTTCTGCCACGAGTGCCTCGGACAACCGCTGAGGCAGCCATTGAGCGGCCACTGTCGGAACGGTTCGTTTGCCCCCGGCGGACGCATTCTGGGCAAGTGCCTCTGCAAATTGCTCACGGGAATGCCCCGGCAGAAAATCGCACACCGCTTGCCAATCTTCAGCGTCTGGACGAGCAGTGATAGTCCGGCTTAGGTCCATCACCACCGGACCCGAAATGCCAAAGTGCGTAAAGAGAAATGAGCCCCGACGCTCGGCCAAAGCCTTTTTCGTCGTGCCACTCTTGATCCCCACCCGCACATCTCCAATTGTCACGCCACTTAGTTCGTGGACCCAGCGGGCATCGGACAAGAGCGGCACTAATGCAGGACGCGGCGGCACAATCTTGTGTCCCAAATGCTTGGCCCAATGATATCCGTCACCCGTCGTGCCACAGCCAGGATAGGACTGGCCGCCACAGGTCAGCACCACTGTACTTGCAGTCAATTCGCCTCGATCGGTCTGAATTACGAATCCTGCTTCACAAACGTCGAGTTTTGTGACAGCCGTTCCGAGCTGCAATTCAACGCCAGACCGTCGCACCTTCCTCAGCAGTGCATCTCGCACATCAAGTGCTCGGTCGCTGACAGGGAACACTTTCCCCGTCCCTTCTACTTTCGTAGGTACACCTTCAGCCTCGAACAAGGCCACAAGTTCGTCGGGACCCAGTGCTGCCAGTGCTGAGTGCAGAAAGGGACCTTGAGAGCCAAAGGCTTCGACGATCCCTCGTCGGTCAGTCGCTTGCGTCAAATTGCACCGCGTCCCGCCGGACATCAGGATCTTAACACCTGCTTTGGTGTTCTTTTCCACGAGTACAACCTTCAGGCCGCGCTCACCAGCACGTGCAGCTGTCAACATCCCTGCCGCCCCTGCACCGATCACGGCAACTTGATAAGTGATGCCCATCGATTCTCAGACTTGAGAGAATGCTGTTGGCAGGAGAAATGTCTGGATGACTTTTGAAACAGTCTCAGCGTATTCAGGCAGATCTTTCATAGACACCCACTTGGGATGTTCGCGGAACTGTTGCCAGCTCTGCTGATTGGCTTCCATGGTTTCGCTGGCAAGTAGATATTTGAGATTTGGAAGCCGGGGTCCGACAAGCGTTTCACCAAAAAACACATTCTTGAAACCCGCTTCCAGAAAAATTGGGATCTCGCCGTTGTTGAACATTTCAATCTTGCGGCGGGCCTTGGCTTCGCTGTGACTCTGGTACTCGCGCAGTTCAAATATGCGGGGCAGTCGCTCAGGGGGACTCATCTTCGGCATCCCAGCAAACGCGACCATCAGCGAGCTATCGATCCGATCGAATGTGGGATCCTGTTGCGGGGCTCCCAGGTAATCAGCCGCAGCCTGTTGGTACGTAGTGTCTTGTTCGAGTCCCTGTCGTTCGCCGGCAAACACCTCGATCGAAACATAGGGAAGCAGCACATGCACCGAAGCAGTGGCCTCGGGACCTGTTTCAGTAAAGACCCCCACAGGGCCGATCCCCAATCGCTCCCACGCCGGCAGGGCAGCTTCCTCAAGATAACTCGTTAAAAGTGCTTGTTTATCTTCGCTGGGGATCTGGTAGGTTCGCCATTCGTAATACTCTGGTGCAGCTACATTCGCCTCTTCGGCCGCCAAACTAGTGGCACTTCCCAGGCAAGTCGCTGCGGCAGAAAGGTGAAGGAATTCGCGTCGCTGCATGTTAGGTGTACCTCGAAGTATAAAGTATCATGACTCTACTCTGCCGCGAGATCGACGCAGATGCACTCTTCATCGTTGCGAACAAAGAGCTTTCGGTTAGCAAATGCCGGCATACACCACACCACTTCCCGACCAAACGCGTTGTTGGTGGGTTCGATGATTTTCGCCCGATCGATTTCTTCGTATCCCTCGGGCGTGAGTCGAGAGATGATAAGTTCGCCTTGTTCGTTGAAGAGCCAATAGCGATCTGCTTGTCGTACGATAAATGCCGTGCCGCTGCTTACCGGGCGCTCGCTGATCGGTTTGGAGGTTTCCCAAAGTCTTTCTCCACTGGGAAACTCAACAGCCATAAGATCACCGCTACCGTTCACGCCGTACATTATACTCTCCTGAACAATGGGCTGCACATTCACGGGTGAGATTCCATGTTTCGATTCATTGCCCCAGAGAACTTCGGCGTCTGGCTTATCCGAGGCCAACTTGAGCATCAGAGACTGATTGTTGTAGCCACCAGCAAACAGGTAGTTGCCCGAAACAACTGGCGACATGATGATCGAACCGGAAGTAGCCTCGTAGGGAGCCCTCCAATACTCTTTGCCTGTCTCGGGTTCGACCGCCGCGACCTTGTCGGGACACAACAGAACGAGCTGCCTTACCCCCCCCGCATGAATAATTGTCGGTGGCGAATAGCCCTGATCATTGCAGGTAAGCGACTTCCAAATTTCGTTCCCGGTATTCAAGTCAAACGCCACGGCGTGACTCCCTTCCCCGCCAACAACGCAGAGAAGCTTTTCGCCATCCACCAAAGGCGACGAGGCATATCCCCAAAGCGAGGTCTTTGCCCCATAATCATTAGGAAAATCTTTCGACCAAAGGACTTCTCCAGATTCGGCGTCTAAGCAAAAAAGATTTCCTTCGGCACCAAGGGTATAGACCTTCCCCGCGTGGACGGCTGGAGTACAACGCGGTCCCGCCGGGTAGGAAATGGTATATGTCACCGGATATTCGTGCCGCCATAGTTCTTTCCCTGTCGCTTCGTCGAGGCACAACACACGCTCGACCCCCGTGGAATTCTTTCGCTCGAAGTTGGCAATCTTTATTTCGTCACCGGTCACGTAATCCGTGACAAACACTTTCCCATCAGCAACTGCGGGCCCGGCGTACCCTCCGGCGACATCGGTGCGCCACACCACTGGCGGCCCTCCATCGGGAAACGATTCTAGCAACCCGTCCTCATGCCACACGTTATCGCGAGTCGGTCCCATCCACTGGGGCCAATCTTCAGCATCTACTGGAGCAACTACCGCCACTAACAGTAGCCACCAAAAGCATGTTCCTCGAAGCAACATAATTCAGTTCCCTAATTCCCTTAGAAACACAAAGCCGGAATGAACTTAATTCGCTACGCAAAAAAACCTGGCCGACTAGTGCGGCTCATCAATGCATCCGCAGCCGGGTCGTCAACAAAATGTTCTTCGTCAGGATTCCATGCAAGTTCCCGACCCAACATCAGCCCGATATTACACAGGTGGCAAGAGGTCATCGAGCGATGATGGGTTTCGACATCGGAGATCGGCTCAGAGCCATCAGCAATGCATTCGAAGAAATTCCCCATATGGTTGCCTGGCTGCTTCCCTTTATAAAGTTTGACCATCGCCGCGGCGAGTTCCGCGTTGTCGGCCACGGTGAGCTCTTCAATAGGCTTGCCGGTCAATCTGTCGCGATTCACATAGATGCGACCCTTGCTCCCTTCGAACAGAATGCCGTTAGGAAAAGAAGTGCCATCGGGACGACTATAGTGGTCGTTGACACTTAGCGTGGCACCATTGGCATAATTCAGATCGATGTTGAATTTCACCGCTGTGTTGAACGAGTTCGGCAACGAGATTTTTCCATCAAGGAATGAATCCCAATCAAAGTTCTCAGGAACGACGGGAGGGAACTCCCCTTTGGCAGCAATGGATGTTGGGCCGGTGCGATCCAATCCCAAGGCCCATTGGGCGATGTCAATGTGATGGGCACCCCAATCGGTCATCTTGCCCCCGGAATACTCATAGTACCAACGGAACTCCTTGCGGCGCTCGTCGCAGTAATCCTTCTTCGGCGCAGGGCCAAGCCACATATTCCAGTCAAGCCCATCCGGAATCGGGGTCGTCTCAAAAGGCCCTCCGGTTGAGTCAGGACTTCCAATGGCGACATATGCGTTCACATTTTCTCCAAGCCGGCCACTTTGTACAAACGCAACCGCCTTGAGAAATAGTAGCCCGTGTTCGCTTCGCTGCTGCGTGCCAACTTGAAAAGTCTTGCCGGTTTCCTTCACCGCGTCACGAATCCGAAACCCCTCCTCGATGGTGAGCGTCAAGGGCTTTTCGCAGTAGACATCGCAGCCGGAATGCAGAGCAGCAATCGAAATGGGAACATGCCAATGATCGGGCGTGCCGATTGTCACCACATCAGGTTTTTCTTGTTCTAGTAGCTTGCGATAGTCGCTATAGGTATTTAGCTTGCCGTCGAAGTCCTGGTTGAACTCGTCGGTATGCAAATTGTCGACATCACACACGGCGATCATATCCCCAAATGCAGCAGCCCTACGCGCAATGCCTCCACCTTGGTTGTACCGTCCTCGACTTCCACCCACGCCAATCGCCGCGATCTTAGGTCGGCTACTGGCATCTTTACCAAATAGTTGCGTTCCCGTGAGAAGGTTAGGAGTGGAAAGGGCTGCCCCTAGGGCGACCCCCCTCTGTAAAAAACTGCGACGAGTCGAATGTTTCACAAGAATTCCTTTTTGATCCTAGGTGGAAATATATGGCGCGTATCGCGTTGCTAGAGAAATCTTTGCCAGATTGGTGAAAGATAGATAATCACTCTATTCCTGAAGCTTACGATCTTCTCTATGATAGGTGAAGTGAACGCTCCTTCGCAAGAACCCAATCAAGCCAATCTCCTTCAGTCACGGCCTTTATGGTTTTCTCGTATCTCGCACCCAGTTGGAATCTTCCCATGTATATTCGCACATTCCTTTCACTATCGTTTGTCTCGCTCTCATTGGGTCATTCACCGGTCTGCGCCGTGGAATCCGCAGAGTGGATTTCTCTCTTTGATGGCAAGAGTTTAGCTGGCTGGACACCTGCCAAAGAGAACCAAGGCTCCTGCAGGGTTGAGGATGGGACGCTAGTACTCGGCGGCGGCGATCGATGTCATTTATTCTACACGGGGGAAGTGGGCAATCACGACTTCAAGAATTTTCAACTCAAGCTCAAGGTCATGACCAAGCCGAATGCCAATTCTGGAGTATATGTGCACGTAAAATATCAAGAGACTGGTTGGCCCGATTCTGGCTACGAAGTCCAAGTGAACAACTCCCATGAAGACTGGCGCAAAACAGGTTCTATTTATGGCATCCAAGATATCAAGGAATCGCCAGCCCAAGATAACGAGTGGTTCGAGTATTTGATCACGGTCGATGGCAAAAAAATAACCGTTGAGGTCGATGGCAAGGTTATCAATGAATTCACTGAAACCGGCGAGATGCCTCATCTCAAAGACTCTCCCGAGCGGAAACTCTCCAGTGGCACAATTGCCCTGCAGGCCCACGATCCCGGGAGTACCGTTTACTACAAAGACATCGAGATCAAGCTTCTGCCGTAAATGGAGCGAATTTCATTTATCCGCAGCCGGGTCGCCTTTGCGAACTGGGTGGCATTGACGGTGATTCCACTGCCAGCGTCAATGCATTGACGCGAGTTGGTTCAATAGGGACAATGTTGGGTTATTCCGTATTGGGCAGCGGTTCAGTTCTTCAATACCCCACTCGCTATCCCTCCCTGACGCGCATCCAGGACTCAGCCGAGTCTTGTCCCCCACCGACGCACCTTTGTATTTGCAACCTTGAACGAATCAAGCACCAGGAGTTTCTCACCTTGCAATCACTTCGCTACAACATCAGACCCGTCCTGATCTATTGTCTCACTCTGTTCGCGGTTGCATCCTCGGCAATTCAGGCCGCTGAATTGTTTATTGCCGATCAGACTGCAAACCGCATCCTCTCATTTGATGAAGTCACGGGCGAATTCATCCGCGTTGTCACGGCCTCTGGGCTTGATGTACCGACTGGACTTACCTTTGGGCCGGGCGGGTTTCTATACGCGACGAACCTAGTGTCAGGTTTTCCAGGCTCTGCAGCCAGCGTGGTGAAGATCGATCCAGTCACCGGGACAACCACTCCGTTCATCACCGACGTAGGTGGTGCTGGGGGCATCACTTATCACTCAGCCAGCGATACGCTTTTTGTTTCTGAAATTGGCCAATTTAATGGCGATGAAGTGTTTCGTTACGATGCCGGTGGATCGCTCCTACAAACACTAGGCACCAATTCTGCTGGAACGGGCCGGGCAGGTATGACGTTTGATTCTGCTGGCAATCTCTACGTCAGCGAATTCAACTTTACCGGGTTTGGTTCGGTTCTCAAATATGATGCTCCAGTGGGAAGCCCCAGCAACGATTTTGGAACAACGGCGACACCTTTCGCGTCGGGGGCATCTGTTACGTTGAACTTCCCTGCTTTCGGCTTTAATGGTCTCGCCTTCGATGATGCCGGAGACCTCTATGTCGCCTCTTTGATTGGTCAAGCAGTCATCAAGTACACGGTTTCTGGCGGGGTAGTAATCGGCGAGGGTGCCCAATTCGGTGCAAGTGTTCCCTACCCCTCAGGTTTTCTCGTCGAGACGAACGGAAACTTGCTGACTACCAGCTTGGGCAACAACAACCCGATGGATCCATTTTATGGAGACACACTCCTCCCGGGGAAAGTGCTACGTATCGATACTAGCCTCGGAACTTCAGTGGATCTTCTCACAAGCGAAGAACCTGCAGACCTCGATGGCGATGGTTCCGTTGACGGTAGCGACCTCGTTGACTGGCAAGATGCATATAGCGTCGATGCCATGGGCGACATCGACGGCGACGAAGATTCCGATGGAAATGATTTTCTCGCTTGGCAGCGCGCCTATGAAAATCAAGTCATCTTGCAACCCACCGCCATTGTCCGCTACGACCCCCTTGCTAACACCTTGGCCGTTCCCGAACCCGCGTCATTGTGCCTGATATTATTGGGAGCGGCGACGCTAACGCTAAACCGCCAAAACTCAGTCGGCCGGAACAAGCGGTAGCGCAGTTCCGGCAAAGTATTCAATCACGCCGAGCATAGCCGGAACTCGTGTTACTCGTTACGGCCTACGATCCAATGGACCTTTGCCAGCCAATCTCCAAGCGCCGTGCATTCTCGCTCGTCGAGCTACTAGTTGTCATCGCAATCATTGGCGTGTTGACGGCCCTCTTGTTGCCGGCTGTTCAGTCGGCACGCGAGAGTGCCCGCCGCAGCACCTGCCTGAATCACTTGAGGCAACTAGCCCTGGCGATGCAGAGCTACGAAACCGCAACAGGACATCTTCCCTCGGGGTCAGTTGCCCAGCAAGATCCCTCCGATCCTGCCACGCCTCACACATTCTATCGCTGGAGCGCTTTCGCCCAGATTCTCCCCCAACTCGAATCTTCTGCAATTCGCGCCCAACTCGATCTTTCGCTCCCCATGTATCGCAAGGATTTTTCCACTCCCGAGAAGAACCTTCCTGCCCTTGGGCAAGTCATACCGCTCATGTTGTGCCCCAGCGATCGGCAAGAGCGAGTGCAAGAACAATTTGGGCCGACCAATTATGCCGCCTGCTCCGGCAGCGGCAACGACGGGGGTTCACCCCTCACGGCCGACGGCGTGTTCTTCATCAACTCGAATATACGCTTGGCCGACATTGCCGATGGCACTAGCAACACCATCTATCTCGCCGAGTGCTTGCTGGGCCAGCCTGTCGCGCCACTCTCAAAAAGACAAGAAATCGACGAGCGATTTGCCTACGTGTTCGCCACCGCAGCACCGCTCACCCAGTCTTCCTGCGATGGGTCTGGGCTATTCAACTACACCACCCCCTCAAGCTTCTCGTGGGCCAACGGCGAATTTCGCTCGTCACTTTACAATCATTATCGCATCCCCAACTCGGTCGAGTTCGATTGCGTCTCTGCTAAGTTGCTCGCCCCCATCACCGAACGCTATGCCGCCTTCGGTTGGCGTACTGCCCGCAGCCTCCATCCCGGCGGAGTGAACGCGGCACGTGCAGATGGCTCAGCAGGTTTCTTTGCCAACGACATTAATCCTCAGACATGGCGCTTCCTCTCGACCCGCTACGGTGAAGAATAGAGACGTGTCCAAAAACTGTATACGGACAGAGTAACTACCACATGAGATGGTAGAAACATTCGCCAGACTTGTTGCCAGCAATTAGAATCGTGGGTGCGGCGTAGAAGACTTGAAGGTTCCGGACGGCCATTTGTAATGACCCAAGAATCTTCCTTCAAATACCGCACCCACTTCCAGATGATCACTATGGACTAGTGTCGCCTCCCCGACGATCAAAGTTCCAAGCCAGCAAGGCCAGCACCCCAGGAATGGCAAACCAAAGCGCATCCAGACCTGGCAAGATACCCGTAGTGATCCAACCAATTGCAAAGAAACCAACCGTGCCTAAAAATACTAGCACGCTGCCTGTCAGCGCGTGACGCCACAGTAGTGCATAGCCTGCAAAGATCAGCACTAATGCGGCCGCTCCATAGAAGGCTTCCTTCGCAGGCATTTCATTGGTTTTCACCAATTCCCCGCAAACGAAACCGAGCCAGCCGACAAACAAGATCACACCGCTAACCTCAGCGCCCCAGCGTAACAGCTGGGTTGTTGACACCTGCTGATTTTGCAATTTGGTATTCATAATGCCACCTCATTATCTCCCGCGACAGCGGGCCCTTTCGCTAGAATTCCTACCGCAAGATTCATGCCAAATTGGCAAGGGAGATCTAGATTTGACTCCATTAAGGTATGTCACGGCTTTTTTGATTTGGCCGCAACTTTTCCACACCAAGCAAGAGAGATCAAATTCGAAAGAGTGTGCGGAAACGACACGTTCGCTGTGACAAGAAGTTGCGCTCGCTAGGTTACACTCGCGAAGCTGTCAGGCGGTGATTTATCCTCTCTCTTTCCCACTCACATACCGAATCGCCGCCTGCCGCGCCTCAGCATCGCCTGCCAAATACAAAGCCACGGGTCCGCACGTATGAGCCCAGGTCGCTTGTTGCTTCATCCAAAATACTTTCTCTGTCCCCGTCGCCTGACAGCAGACACGTACCGAGTCTCCCCGCCATTTCTCAGGCACGATGAACCGCACCGTCAAATCATGTGTCCCTTCGAGCGAACTTTGTGATGAAGATCGCAACTTGAAAAACACGCCATGTTCCTGCCCGATTGTCCCACTTGCCACGACGGCAAATTTGGGCGCCAGTCGCAGTTGCTTCTCGGTAATTGTCTCCGAATTCTTCGTACCCCCACTGATCGTCGGTGTAACGTGTGCAATCAGGCCACCCACCGGTGCCGGCAATTCCCCACCCAACGAGGCCCCCAGCGAGTGCCCTTCCTCGGTGGTTTTCGACCACTCGATGTCGCCACCAAAGTGACTTGCCATCTGCGTACTCGGAGCAAAACTGTGGACGCGCATACGATTGTCACGGTCCCCCACCTCGATCCGCACCTCCTCCACGTCACTGATTTTTCCCGCAAGCAAATGCACCGACACCCGCAACTTAAGCTCGACGAGCTTTTCCCCGGGAGTTAGCAATGCATCTTCACCAGCGATCTCTACACACTCGGCAATACGCCCAAAATCAAATGCCACCTGCGGACCACCGGCAAAAGTGACCCCAGAAGCTAGAGCAACAAGTGCGAAAGACAAGAATGCGTTTCCATACGGCATGACGTGCGACATAGTGAGCTTCCTTTTGTTCCGTCCCACTGCTTCGTTGCAGATGGCAGATCTCGGTGGGCCCCCCTGGGCCACCGAGACCTATCCCCCATTACGCATCACTACTCCAAAGTGTTTGCCAAAAAGAAAAAGGTTCAGCGCAGACAATCAAAAAACGCCCAGGGATTGCAATCCCTGGGCGTCCGGCGGTACTAGCACAGATATTTTTTGACTTTGCGCGAACCTCTCACGGCCCCTTACCGTAGGCCGCCTTGAATTCACCGATCGCCTTGTTCAGCGTCTCGACCGTCGCCGGCTCTGCCGCCTGTTTGCACTTCATCGCTGCGACCATGACGGCGTGCGCTTTTGTGAGCTGTTCGACATAATTCTCTGCTTCAGGCTTGATCCGCTGCGCCATAAAGTATTGAGCAATCGTGTGCTGAATCTTCGTAGCGTGCTCTTCTTTAGTTGTAATCCAGCGCCCCATCTGATTGATATTGTTCGGATTGGGTGTCCCTGCCAGATCCTGAAGAGCATTAATTCCCTTGAGTATCGTTGTAGAGTCTTCCATCATCGCAGCAAATCGTGCCCCATCGTCAAATATTCCACACGGCACTTCACAATGGCCAAAGCTGCGCGACTGAGGAACAAGTGCAACGGCTACCAACAACGCACACGATAGAAATGTTTTCATGAGAATGGACTCCAAGGGGGTGAGATGGATCAACACATCGATCCTACATCTACATGTTAGGTGGGTCAATCGCCGATTGATTCGACTCGCGTTAGCCGCGACGCGCCTGACGAGTCTAACGAGGCGGAGCGGAACGCGTCCCTTTAGCCAAGCACATCCTCATCCCACCTACTACCATCAACGCAATCCAATGAACCCACCCACTCGGCTCAGGCACGGACAGAATGACCGCACTCCCATACTGAGCCTGCCAATCGGTCAGATCCCCTGCGGTAGGATTGCGCTGCCATACTAGAAAATCCCGGCCGTCCACATCTCGGTCCCCATCAAAATCTCCTGTGCCTGATCTCAGCATTTCCACTGCACCAACATCCGGCGAGACCCCACGTAGATTTCCCAGGATGTCGTCCAACGGTGCTTGCGCGGCAAGCGCATGGTCAACGCCTTCGCTACTCGCTGCCGGCACGCCATACTGCATCACGAGTTTCACAAACGCCTCGCGAATATTCATCGAGCCGTCGGCAAACATCCCCGTTGCCGGATTCCAGCGAGGCAAGGTCAACCCCGCTTGCGATGCCAAACCTGGATTGCCAGCGATTCGATTCGGGTCGTCGGTGTAGTTGATCGTTTCGCTCGCATCGGCTGGAATGTTGGCTCCCCCGTTGTAGTACTGATTGTTCACAAGGGTCCAATTGGTTACCTCACCCGGTGGGGAATCCGAAAAATCGTTTCCACTACCAAACGATGCCCCCATCGTTCCCGTCGGATCGGACCAGATGTTGTTATAGAAATGGATTTGCTCATTGGTCACCACCGAATTCTCCACGTTGACTCGCATCGCATATGCCAGAGCCGGTAGATCCCCTGCGATCGTGTTATTTCGGAACGTGATGTTTTCGCCACTCTTCACCCCCACGGCGGCTCGCATTACGTTCGTGGAATTGCCCAGCATAAGATTGTTTTCAAACATCACATTACGGGCTTCGATAAATGGTTTGGCATCCTCGCCGACCAGCACAAAATTCGACCCCGTACTTCCTTCCCAATTCAGAAACACGTTGCGCTGAACCGTCACGCGATCGGACCCCAGGAAGAAATCCTCGTTGTCGTTGCTGTCTTTTATGACGATGTAGCTGGAAGTATTGTTGCTTTTGGTCCTCCCTGAGCCCGCGAAATCATTGAAAAACACATTGTCGCTGATCGTGACATCCTCGACTGAATTCACGTCGATATGCTCGTCTGAGCCAGTCTGGTTGTAAAACATGTTTTGCTCGACAACCACATTGGTCACGCCATTGTTTACTTTTAAGAGGTCGTTGTTGTAGCTATCGTGAATCACATTGTTGCGCACGGTTAGATTGCCAACGCCATTGTTTCCGCCTCCCCCGTCGATATGAAATACTAACGGCGAAGCTCCCGGCCCCGAATGTGCGATGTCAAAACCCTCGAAAGTAATTCCGCTCGCCCCCCGGCCATTCACATATGCAACAACTGCCTGACTGGTGTGCCGCAACTGCGCCTGATAAGGCACCTCTGAGCGAACGGTCACTCCTTGCGCAAACGTACCAACCAAGGATTGCCGCCCTGTGTAGATCCCCGGACGCACCAGCACAGTGGCGCTGTCGAAATTTCCATCATGCAACTTCCCAAGTGCTCCCCCAATCGAAGCCCACGGGGTTGCCAAAGAGCCATCACCGGTAGCGT
The DNA here is from genome assembly GCF_007860015.1 of Bythopirellula polymerisocia. GTDB lineage: Bacteria > Planctomycetota > Planctomycetia > Pirellulales > Lacipirellulaceae > Bythopirellula > Bythopirellula polymerisocia. Next base: position 113,312 of record NZ_SJPS01000002.1, on the reverse strand, counting down.
CATTCCCATTCGTCGCCACATAAAAAGTCTGAGCCAAGACGGTTGTCGAAAAGATTGCACTAAACAGCCAAGCTAGCCAAGCACGATGGATCCGATCCATGTCGCTTTCCTCCGAAAGAATTACCCCGTAGCTCCAAAGTAATGAATTAGAACAGTGGGGTCAAACTAAGACATTTTGCCACATCTGGATGCCAATCCTGGGGAGGTCAATTGCGTTCAGGCATCCAATTTCCTTATCATCGTGCAAGCGAACCAAAGAAGACTGAAAAAACCAGACAGACCCGCCGATCCCACTTATACTCTCGGAGATCCATCATGGAACGACGAACAGCCAATCAATTCGATCAAAGAGTTCTCGATCTCTACGACGACTACGCCCACGGACGGATGACACGCCGTGAATATATCGGGCGACTAAGCGCCTTTGCCGTCGGAGGCTTGACAGTCGAAATATTGCTTTCCAGCTTGAGTCCAAACTATGCATGGGCACAGCAGGTAAAGCCTGACGATCCTCGTATCAAAACGGAAACGATCACTTATTCATCTTCCGCGGGGGGTGGCGAAATCAAGGGACTGCTGGCACGGCCAAGCGAAGGAGAAACTTTTCCTGCGGTGTTAGTCATTCACGAAAACCGCGGCTTGAATCCTTACATCGAGGATGTTGCCCGACGCTTGGCAGTGGAAGGGTTTATGGCCCTTGCTCCCGATGCGCTGACTCCGCTCGGTGGCTATCCCGGCAACGACGACGAAGGCCGGGCGATGCAGGCCAAGCGTGACGGCGAGGAAATGACGGAAGATTTTATAGCCGCAGCGAAATGGCTTGACGAGCATGATATGTCAACAGGACAACTTGGAGTCGTTGGATTCTGTTTCGGGGGCAGTATGGTCTATCGACTTGCCGTTCGCATACCTGAGTTAGTCAACGCTGGCGTTCCATTCTATGGTCGTCAGCCAAAGCTTGCCGATGTTCCCACCATCCAGGCTCCGCTGCTGATTCACAACGCCGGTCTAGACAAGCGGATTCTTGATGGCACTGCTCCCTTTGAAGCAGCATTGACGGAGAACAAGAAGCCATTCGAGGCCTATGTCTACCAAGGGGTCAATCATGGCTTCCACAACGATACTACTCCTCGCTACGACGAAGATGCAGCAAACCTCGCCTGGAAACGTACGGTTGCATTCTTCAAGAAGCATCTCGCCTCGTAAAAAAGTCAATCGTAGTTTCGCAGGAATTAACACCCTGCAAATGGCCAAAAGGTTTCAATTCCGCTATTGCGGATTGGTAACTCGTTCGTTTGAGTTGTCTCGAAGGGGACGGAAGTACCAGTCTCTGAACTGCAAAAGAACCTTTTTCCAGTCATCTGCAATAAGCAGCGAGCAGGGGATTAAAAACAATGTCACAGTCGTTGCAAACATCACACCGAATGCCAGAGACACCGCCATAGGGATCAAGAACTGAGCTTGCAGTGATCGGTCCAGCAGCAGTGGCATCAATCCCGCAAAAGTAGTGATCGACGTGAGCATGATGGGACGAAACCGTCTGCTACCCGCTTCCAACGCTGCTTGGTAGAGTGTGGCGCCTTTGCTGCGGCGTTGATTTACGTAGTCGACCATTACCAATGTATCATTGACCGAGACGCCGGCCAGAGCCAGCATGCCGAAGATCGACAGATAAGAAGGAGTGATGTCTAATACGATATGGCCCAGCAGTGCACCAATTATCGCAAAGGGAACGGCCAACATGACAAAGAAGGGTTGCCCCAGCGACTTCAGTGCGATGGCAAGCAGACCGTAGAGTGTAAAGGCTAACAGCAGTGAGCCGAGTATGGTTTGCTTTCGAGTGTCTTCGGCTTCAGCGACGTAGCCAATGTATTGGAATGAAAGATTGTGCGGGCGGCATAACGCCTCGATACGAGGGGTAATCTCCTTGGCGATTGCCAAGACGTCGACCGTTTCGTCGACAGGCTGAGCACCACAGCGAAGTATCTCCGCGCCATCCTTGCGCTGGACCGAGGAGGGAGCCTTGGTAAACGCTATCTCTGCAACTGTGGAGAGCGGCACGTCGGCGCCACGCGGCGTGCGAATCCTCATCCGGTCCAGAGTATGGAGTGACTCGCGTTGCTCGCGCGGAAGACGAACCATCACGCGGATATCATCTATTCCCCGCTGCACACGTTGCGCTTCCTCTCCAAAGAATGCTTGTCGAATCTGCTGTGCTAAGAGTTGCTGCGTCAGGCCCAACTCGGCAGCCAGTGGCTTCATCGTCAGTTCCAACTCGTCTTGACCATAGTTGACGTTCGCCCAGGTGGAGCTGAAACCTTCATATTCATCGAGTATGGCTCGGATATCACGTGCGACTTCCGCTTTCTCTGGAGACATAGGACCGCGAAGTTCAATGTTGAGATTTTCGTTGTCAAAACCTCGGTCATTGCTCATGCCGGAATCCGCGCGCACCCTGAATTCAGACGCCTCGGAAATGGGACCGACAAGCTCCGTCAGACGGGTGACAAGTTCACTGTTCTTTGGCCCGGGTTCACTTCGCTCAGAAGGCGCCATGACTTCGAAAGCGATGGCTCCACGCGACTTGTCAAAATCCCGGTGAATCCTTTCTGCACCAACTATTTTCGAAATGCTCTGCACCAGTGATTCGCCACTACCTGGGTCAATGAATTCTTCTCTAAGTTGATGCAACGCCTTTTCGATCTTGTCCATGTATCTGGCGGTTACTGTCAAGGGAGTATCGTCTGGCATGTCTAGTTGCGCCGAAATCCGCTGCCGATCCACCGAAGGAAAAGCAATGAATTTCATGCGTCCGCTTACACCATAGCCTGCCATCAGTAATCCAATTGCGATAAATCCTGCGATCACCGATGCACGGTGTCGGACGGAAAATTCAAGCGTCGGCTGATAGAATCGTTCAATGAAGTATTCCAGACCGTTGGCAATTGAAGTCTGAAAGCGCGTAAATGCGTTCTGCCTCGGCACAGGTCGCAAGTGCTTCAGATGCGCGGGCAGGATTAGCTTCGATTCGATTAGCGAGAAGAACAACACTGGCGCAACCACAGGAGGCACCTGCCGAGCGAAATCGCCCCACATTCCTTCAAAAAACATCAATGGAAGGAACGCCACCATTGTGGTCAGGGCACCAAACGTCACGGGAGTCGCGACCTCGTGTGTTCCGTCTATCGCAGCTTCGAGTGGCGGCACGCCGTTTTTTATTTTAAGAAAGATGTTCTCGCCAGTCACAATCGCGTCGTCGACCACAATGCCCACGACAATAATGAATCCGAAAAGGCTCATCACGTTGGCCGTGATGCCAAACCATGGCATCATCATCACACCTCCAGCGAATCCGACCGGAATGCCTATGACGATCCAAAAGGCCAGCGCAGGACGAAGGAATAGTCCCAGCAGAAGCATCACAAGTACGCTTCCCTGAAGTAATGATTGGGTCAACGTACTCAGCCGCCCCCGTATGGAAATCGACTCATCGTCCCACACGAACAATTCGATGCCTTCGGGGAATTTTGAGCGAGACGTACGGACGTACTCGCGTACTTTGTTGGAGATGTTGATTGCACTTTCTTTACCGGTACGTAAGACCTCAACAAACAATGCAGGTTTGCCGTTGAACTCTACCGTTTTCTCCCCTTCCTCAAATCCATCGTTAATTGTGGCGATCTCGCCTAGGAGTACGTCTGCTCCGTTCGCAGCACGAATCGGCACTTCCTTAAAATCTCGCTCGGAATATGCCTGGCCGCGCGTACGAATAATGAACGTTCCGCTTTCGCTATCAATTGCGCCGGCAGGAAGATCGATCGAAAACTGGCGAATGGCATCAGCAAGGTCTTGAAAACTCAATCCATAGGAGAGTAATTTCCTGGAATCTACCTCGACAGAGATTTCGTAACGTCGATCCCCTTGTACCTGAGCCCGACTCACTCCCGGCAGTGCCAAAACATCTTCCTGAACACGCCGAGCTACTTCCCTAAGTTCATGGGGACTAAGTTTTCCCGTAACCGCAATACTCAAAACCTCCCACCAATTTGAAGAGTCGGGGATGGAAATTCGCGGTCGTTCCGTCTCGTCGGGGAAGGTGGTGATTGTATCGATACGGGCGGTGACATCATCCATTAAGATTCGCAGATCGGTTCCAGGCTCAGCATTGAGAAAGAATCGTGCTTCACCGCGCCAAGCCTGGCTATTGAATTCTTTGATTCCATCAACCCCTTCGAGCGCTTCTTCGATGGGAATCAAGATTGCTTGCTCGACATCTTTGGCGGTTGCGCCACGGTAGGTCATTTCTACCATGATCATGTCGAAACTGCGTTCGGGCGACACTTCCAGCGGAATGCGGAAAAGGGCCGTATAGACGCCAGCGATGAGTATCGCTAGCATCAAAAAGTTCGCAGCAATGCCGTTAATTGTGAACCAGCGGATCATAATACATCACTAATTGGCGGCGCTTTCCGAACCGTCTTCCGAAGTGGATTCGGCAATCGAGGCTGTCGGAGAGGTATCGGGTATGATTTCTACCTTCGCGCCTTTGGGTGTGAATACCATCGCAGTGGTCGCGAGCCACTTTCCTTTAGGGATAGCAGACCCAGGGACAATGACGTGCTTCGCATCGGACCAGATCGATTCTACAGAAAGGGGCAAAAGTGTCCTCTCTGTTTGGTCAACCAAGACGATCTTGTCTAATTGGCGAACTGCACCCCGCGGCAATGCGATAACGTCCTGCAAAACGGTTCCTTCGATCGCAGCGACGACTGGCTGCCCGATACGCAGCGGCGGATGGTTCGACTCCCGTCCAAAGGGATCATCAATGCGCGCAATGGCAAAAAGTTCGCGAGAGTTTTCGTCGAGGACACCTTCGGTGCGAACTAACTTTGCTCGCCACGTGACGCCGGAAGCTTCGTTGATGGCATCCTGCAAGATCACTTCGACGGGTGAATCGTCTGCAAACTCAGGTAGATTAAGATACTGAAGCTGCCGGCCGGATATTGGTAGTCTCACCTCCGCAAAATCAACCGAGAAGATCTCTCCTAAAGGTGAGTTAGGGCTTGTCATTTGTCCCAAACCGACTGATTTTGCTTGAACGCGACCGTCAAACGGTGCCAACACTTTGGTGCGTTTGAGGTCGAGCTTTGCTTGCTCCACTTGCGTTGCTGCCAGTTCTGCATCCGCCTCGGCTTGTTCTCGTGTAGCCGACGCTACTTCAACTTCCGCTTGGGAGACAGCATTCGATTTGATGAGTCGCAGCTTCCGTTCTTCGTTCAAGACGGCCAACTTTAAGGCCGATTTGGCAGCCGAAAGTCGCGACTCGGCGATGGAAAGTGCTGTGGCATAGTTTTGTTCGTCGATTTCAATAAGCGTTTCTCCCTTTGAGAAATAAGCTCCCGTCTCGAAGGACGGGCTTACCTTTGTCACGGCGCCTGCAATTTCGGCAGCCAAGGTAACTTGATTGTGCGCCTGCACGACTCCGTGAGTCTTGATAACGACCGGATAGTCGATCACCTCGAGTTCTTCAACTTTGGTACGGAGGGTTCGCTCATCCGCTGCGGGAGCTGGCTTTTCCTCAATCTGCACAGATAGTTTCGAGAAACCAATCCAACCACCGGCGAGGATTGCGCAAGGCAAGGCCGCGCGCAGGAGCAGACCGCCAGTTTGCCGCATTGTTCCGCTGGATGTCGCCATAAGAAATTAAATGAATTGATCGAGCCGGGGGGAGTTGCTCTGGTAAGCCAGCCACTGCCAAATGACCTTGAATTGGCAATTATACCCGGTCTTACGTCCCTCCGCTCCCCATCTTGGAGCCCATTTGCATTTCAATTGTGGTGAATTCAACCAAAATCGCCACGCCAAGCAGCAGTTTTGCCAATAAGGACAAAGCTCGTGGGAAGCCACTTTGAGTAGCGGAAATCCACGGACTCTCGAATCTACCTCCCGGCAATCCTTGGCGACTTTAACAATTCTGGCGGCAGAATAGATGTTTATTTGAGCTTAAAGTTAAGCTTTTCCGCCCCCGGCAACCAATCTGTACAGTTGATGCCGGAAATAACGAAGAATCTGAAGATGAGGAGTATTCCGAATGTAAAGGGTAGCGGTGCGTCCATGCGCACAAGCAAATGCAAATCGATCACGTCATTTTCACGTCAAAAGGCAGTCAACGTAGACGAGCCCGCCTCTATTGGTCGGTTGCGTGGATGACGCTGTTGTTCGCTGGTTGTACCAGTACCAGAAATTGGATTTCCAATGGATTCAAGGTGGGACCAGAGTACTGCACCCCTGGTGCCAGAATCTCCCAGGATTGGATCGATGCCGACGATCGACGCGTCATTAATGACCCGGTAGATCACGCAGCGTGGTGGACCACGTTTAACGACCCTGTGTTGAATCAATTGGTTGCTGAAGCCTATCGCCAAAACCTTACGCTAAGCGAGGCGGGAGCGCGTATTATGGAAGCGCGTGCCCTGCGAGCTATTGCCATCGGGACTGTCTTCCCTCAGCAACAGGACGTTACGGCGCGGTATTCCCACAACTTGGCAAGCGGAACTGGCTTCGACCGTCACTTTAGCATCTGGACCGGTCAATTCAACCTAGCCTGGGAAGTCGATTTCTGGGGCCGGTTCCGCCGCGCTGTTGAGGCAGCGGACGCCGATCTTGATGCGACCATCTTCAACTATGGCGACGTAGTCGTGACGCTGGTGGCTGATGTCGCTGCGACTTACATCGATATCCGAACCTTGCAAGTGCGTTTGGAGCTTGTCAAACGAAATGTGCAAATCCAGCGGAACACATACGATCTGACAGCGACTCGCTTCCAGGGAGGTGAGACGAGCGAGATTGATGTGCAACAGGCCAAGTCCAGTCTCGCGCAAACTGAGGGATTTGTTCCCCAACTGGAGATCGCTCTGCGGCAGGCGCAAAACCAGCTGTGCGTATTGCTCGGCATGCCCCCAGAAGACCTCGCTCAACGGCTTGGCGAAGGTGAGATTCCTGATGTGGAACCGAACATTGCCCTCGGCATTCCCGCCGAGACATTACTCAGAAGACCAGATGTCCGCCGCGCCGAGAGAGAATTGGCAGCGCAAAGCGAGCTGATTGGCATCGCCGAATCGGAACTGTACCCTCACATCAGCCTCACAGGCAACGTTGGCGTAACCGCGAATCAATTCGGCGACCTGTTCCGCGACGGTTCTTCTTTCGGATCTGTCGGCCCGATCTTCCGCTGGAACATCCTCAATTATGGTCGCATTCTTGGAAACGTTCGCGTCCAGGAAGCAAGGTTCCGGCAATTGCTTGCACGCTACCGGCAATCGGTACTCGTGGCGAACCTTGAGGCCGAAAATGCCATCGTCGAGTTTCTCAAATCACAAGAGCGATTTAAGTGGCAACTTGAGGCAGCCGAGGCAGCCGACAAGACGAACGACTTGATTACGCTGCAACTGGATGAAGGAGAAGTCGATTTCAATCGCGTGTTCAACGTGCAGAATTTCAAGACACAGCAAGAAGAAAATGCTGCCGTGGCCAAGGGCGAGGTTGCGCAAAGTGTGATAGCAATATATCGTTCACTGGGTGGGGGTTGGCCCTCTCCATTCTTAGGCGAGGCAATCCTCGAGTTTCACTCAGACGACAAACCAGAAGTTGCAGAAGAGGGCGAACCTCTGTTGGAAGAACTGCCAGCCCCGGACGATTTGCCAGAACTCCCCGCTGCTCTTGCACCCAAGCAGTAAGAACAAAAGTTTGCTTGCCTCTTCATAGCTGTCGTGCAACGCTCGACCGTTTCTCTCACAAGTGACACCTCTCCGCATGCCGGGCAGCCACCCTGGCCGTCAGTTGGAATCACAGGCTAGAAGCCCGCTCCACGTAGCTAGATTGCCAATCAGCACCCGAATCCCTTATCCTGAAGGAAGAATACAAAGACTATGCTCTTCCCCACATTCTAAAACGCGCCAGCAAGCAATGACCAACATACCCATTCTCATTCAGGCCTACTCAGCAGGCGCGCAGCTACTCCGCGATGCGGTGCGACCCACTTCCAACGCCGACTTAGACGCCAGACCCATCGAGGGGAAATGGTCTATTCGTGAGCTCGTGTGCCATCTTGCCGATTCAGAAATCGTCTACGCTGATCGTATGAAACGAGTCCTCGCTGAACAGGCCCCCACTTTCTTTGACGCCAATCCCAATTTGTTCGTCCCCGCGCTGCATTGCTCCCAACGCCAGTTGAAAACTGAAATAGCCGTAATTGAAACAATCCGAGCCCACATGCTCCCCATCCTCCAGTCCTGCGACTCGAGCGACTTCCATCGAACCGGCGTCCACTCTACCGATGGCAATGTAACACTCCAAACTCTTCTCGAACGCATCGTAGCCCACATCCCCCATCACATTGCATTCATCGAAGAGAAACTAGCCCTCCTAAAACCATAGATACTCGCCGAACTCTTTATCTTCGCTCATGCCTACCCAAGCTAAACTGTGAGGAATCCCATCGTGAAACTCTTGACCTTTATATTGCTCATCGTTCTGGCCAATTCGCTTCCTCTGCGCGCTTCGGAACCTCCCAACATCATTTTCATTCTTGCAGACGACTTGGGATATGGCGATTTGGGATGTTTTGGTCAGAAAAACTTTCAGACACCCCATCTAGACCAACTGGCGAGTGAGGGGATGCGTCTAACGAACCACTATGCTGGGTGCACTGTCTGTGCTCCATCACGTGGATGTTTGCATACGGGTTTACACACCGGGCATAGTTATCAACGTTTCAACGGCAAAATTGAATTGCGTCCCGACCCCCAAGATATCACTGTAGCACGCCTGCTAAAGTCTGCCGGCTATCACACGGCCTTGATTGGTAAGAGTGGACTCTCTGGCAACACAGCCAATGGCAAACTGCCGAATAAGAAAGGATTCGACCATTTCTTTGGGTATACCAGCCATGCTGCAGCCCACCGATACTATCCAGAGTGGCTGTGGCGCAATGGCGAGAAAATCACTTATCCTACGAACCACGGCAAAGAAGGCGGAGAGTACTCCGGGGATCTATTTTTGGCAGAGGCGCTCGACTATATCGAACAACATCGCGAGGGTCCGTTTTATCTCCATCTCTCTTTGCAGCAGCCTCATGCCGACTTGAGCGTGCCGCAAGAGTGGAAACAACCGTTCCTGGGTAAGTTTGAAGAAGTCCCCTTTAAAGGTGATCACTATCGCTCCGAGCAGCACCCCAAAGCAACCTTCGCAGGGATGGTGACTTACTTGGATCATTCCGTGGGACAAGTGATCGCCAAATTGAAAGAACTCGACATCGATAACAACACGCTTGTCATTTTCTCGAGCGACAATGGCCCCATGAGCGAAGGAGGTTGGCACAAGAACTATTTTGATTCAGACGGTCCTTTAAAAGGTGGCAAGCGAGATTTCTATGAAGGAGGAATCAGGGTCCCCACGATTGCCTGGTGGCCTGGAGCGATTGAAGCAGCCTCTGAATCAAACCACATCTCTGCTTTTTGGGACTTCTTGCCTACTGCTTGTGAACTGGCAGATGTAGCAACACCTCCTGGTCTGGATGGCATCAGCTATTTGCCGACTTTGCTTGGCCAACCGCAACCCGAACATAAATACTTGTACTGGGAGTTCTACGAACAGGGCGGCAAGCAAGCCGTCCGTTGGGGCAATTGGAAAGGCATCCGCCTGAACGTGAGTGCCGACCCCAACGGCCCCCTGGAAGTCTATGATCTTGAGAACGATCTGGCAGAGACCACAAATGTTGCTGATGCCAACCCCGACATCGCCAATCAACTCGCGAAGTTCATGGAAGAAGCACACGTTGACTCGGGATTGATCAGCTTCAAAAAGAAAAAATGATTTCTGATGATTGTCACCCCCTTTTGTTTCCTCTTACGCATTCAAAAACTTCGCCATGATCCTTCGCCACATTTTCTTCTTTCTAGGAATCGGGATTTACATCACATCGCTCACGGCATTGGCCGTCGGCGATGAGTCATCTCAGACGATCGTTGAATCTCCTGATGGCCGCAGCGCGATTCAGTTACACGCCAGTGGTGACGCGAAAAAGCCTTTGCAATACTCGATCATTCGCGACGGCAGGCCGCTCTTTGGTCCCTCTCCTTTGGGGCTGGTACTCAAATCCTCCGGCCCGCTCTCTGTCGGCGCAAAGCTCGACGCAGTGTCGCAAACCCATTGCGACGGGAGTTTTTCACTTCCGTGGGGTAAGACGAAATCGGTCATAGATCTTTACAACCAAGCCGAAGTGACAATCACCAGTGGCAACGGGATCCGCTGGAGTCTCGAGCTACGGGCATACAACGATGGCGTCGCCTTCCGCACGATCATTCCCTCACAAGATGCCTTATCAACCATTGAGATCCGTGGCGAAGCGACCGAATTCGCACCCGCCGGCAATCCAACGGCGCATTTCATGCCGCTCGAAAGTTTTACCTCCTCACACGAAGCCCTATACCAGCAGAAACCTCTTGCGGAATTGCCTGCTGAGACACTCTTCGATGTCCCACTCTTGTTGGTCTGGCCGAACGGCCAGGCGGCGGCGATTGCTGAGGCCGCCCTCTGGAATTATGCCGGCCTGTATCTGGAAAAGTCGGTCGATGAAATTCCCGGAGCGCTGTCGGTCAGGCTATCACCGCTGCCGGACCGCGAGAATCTCTGTGTCGTCGGCAAAGCCCCGCTTACCAGTCCGTGGCGCGTCGTGCAACTTGGAGACCATGCAGGCGAATTGATCGAAAGCAATTTACTCTTGTGTCTCAACGACCCTGCCAGTGAGGAATTGGGAGATTTCGCCTGGGCTTTACCTGGCAAAACGTCATTTCACTGGTGGGCCGATGAGTTTGAGAAAGACTATCAGCTCCCTTCCGATTCGACCGAATATCTGGAGCGGCATAAGCACTACATCGACTTCTGCGCGGAAAACAACATCGCCTATCACGCTGTCTCCGGAAATGGCCTTTCCTGGTACGTGCAGTCGTCGACCGACTACGGCAAGCCATCTGAAGATGCGGATGTCCGCCAGCCACGCCCAGGCATGCATTTGCCAGAGATTCTCGCCTATGCCAAAGAGCGCGGCGTAGGCATACGTCTCTGGGTGCATTGGCAACCGTTGAGCAAGAACCTTGAAGAAGCATTTACACTCTACCAGAACTGGGGAGTCCAAGGATTGATGGTCGACTTCCTCGACCGCGACGATCAAGAGATGGTCGACTTTACCGAGCAAATGATGGAGAGTGCCGCCCGCCACAAACTTCATATTCAGATCCACGGTTCCACGCACTACAGCGGCGAACAGCGGACCTTCCCAAACCTGTTCAATCGTGAAGGGGTATTAAATCTGGAGTACGTCAAGTGGAGCGATTTGTGGTCACCGGATCACACGGTCAACGTCGCATACACGCGTGCCCTGGCCGGTCCGGTGGATTATCACTCAGGCGGATTTCACTCTGTTGCGCGCTCCGAGTTCGAACCGCAATACTCAAACCCGGTGGTCCTAGGCACCCGCTGCCACCATTTGGCCACTTATGTGATATTCGAGAATCCCATGCCCATGGTCGCCGACAAGCCTTCCCGCTACGAGGGCCAAGCCGGTTTCGATTTTATCGTTGAAGTACCCACTACTTGGGACGAAACTCGCTTCGTCGCCGGCGAGCCCGGCGAGTATCTCGTACTAGCTCGCCGCAGTGGCGACACGTGGTATCTGGGCGGCATCACCGATTGGACCAGCCGTAAGTTAGAAGTCGCACTCGATTTCCTCGGCGACCGAACCTACGAAGCCCACCTCTACGTCGACGGCTCCCTGAAAGAAAACGAGCCGAACGCAATCACAGAAAAGCATCTTCCGGTCACCAGTGCGACTCCGCTCAAAGTTTCTCTTGCCCCCGGCGGCGGCTTTGTGGCAGTGCTCCGACCCAGATAGCATCAACCGCTATGAATCAGCACACAACATCCCAGTGGTACTCAGAGTCGAAATAAAAAAACACCTCAAGCGACTCTCGACCCTCATGGTTTTGGCTCAAGACATCATGGCCAACAGAGGTCGGCCCAGAACGATGACCCCCACCACGGCCGCACTGAGAGAGGCGGCTAAAACTGCACCGCTCGCGATATCCAGCGCATCGCGGATTTCCTGGTGTTCGGCTTGAGTGATTGCTCGGGCTAGGCGTTCAATGGCTGTATTGCACAACTCGGCTGTGATCACACCGGCTATGGAGAGCACCAGCAGACACCATTCGAGCCGCGAGATCCCGAGTTGCAGGCCGGTCATCAGAACGATCGCCGTGACAAATAAATGGACAAAGAAACTCACCTCGGCCCGCACCGCGACCTTGATTCCGCGAAAGGCATTGCCGAACTTTTGCAGCCAACTCCCCGACCGACGCGGGTCGGGAGCCGCTGCTTCATCGATTTCTGTTTCGTCATGCATCATTCGAGTCCAAACGCTCCTGCGGGGGGAACCTCGATCCCCGTGCGGCTGGTGAGGCTAAGCTTCGGCAAGAACCGTGGTTCGACCATGAACTGAAATCCAAAGTTATCTTGCCCTGTATTGGAATTGACTCCCGCGGTCACCAACAACGATTCGCCGATCCGCGTTGTCGAAAGGCTCTGTCCGATGTTACCCGTGTCGCTGAAGTCCATAGAGACACCCGCCGACGTGATCCACTTAGGACTCAGTCGATAATTGAAGCTGGCCAGGAGAGCGTTGCTCTCGATCGGCCCAGTGATCGAACGTACCCCTAGGTAGGTATTTCCCCGTGTGGGTCGATTGATGATCACGCCTCCAGCAATGGTGCGCAGCCCTTGCCCAAAGAAGTCGGCAGCCCCATCAGAGACGACCGTGAACCGATCCCCCAGATGCCAACGCAGATAGTAGTCAAACAAGCCGAAGTCCTGGCCAAAGTTGTCCCGATTGGCGTCGGGAAAGTAAGTGATATTCGAGTCGATCGTGAGCCAATCGATGATATGTTGTCGACCGGGACCGCCACGTTTGGTCTGCCATCGATGCCGCATCCCCGTTCGCACGGCCATCAGATCGTCAGCAATTTCGGTGGTGGGCGACGTGACCCATCCTTGGATGCCGGAACGAAATGCCCAGAAGCGAGCATCGGTCTTGTTGCCAGAAATCGTGGGAGTGAGCGCCGTTCCGTACAACCGACGATCCATTTCGATTATCGAGATGTCGTCCAGCGGATCGTACAGCGGCAATTCAGTGAAGTCGCGATTCGCATCGGCATAGGATGCTTCGACATCGAACACTACCTTATGAGACAAGCCATTGAGATTGAACAAGGTGTCACGGACGTTGGGATACACGGCCCAAAAAGGCACACTGGCTCGCACGCCTGTCTGGAAGTACGCCCGTTGCAAGCGATCCCCGGTGAAATCCTCGCCCCATTGGGCCAACTCACCAAGTGCGTAAGGTACGACTTTTACTCCTCCCACGCTAAATGGCAAATCAAGTTCCTGTCGTGTGACGAGTCGCTCTCCTTCGAGCGTGCCGGTGGCTTCCCAAGGCAGGCCGGGGATCACTTGTGATGCGAGCGTCGGATTCGTCGGAGGATCGTAGTAATTCAACTTGGCATAAGCGGCCTGGGAATGCTCGAACCACGTCAGATGATCCCCCAGTAGGGATTCACCAAGCCAATAGTGATCAGCACGTGGGAGCCATTCCGTCTCGGTGAAAAAGTCGTTCACCTGGACGTTCCCCTCAATCGAGAATGTCCGGTTGTCCACCAGACGTTTAGCCCGCAGACCCGAGGTCGGAATCGGATTCTCGTCCCACTCTTGTTCGTAGTATTCCTCCAGGAACGTTCGATCGCTGAGCCAACCCGTTCCGCCAGTGATGTCCCAACCACTGTTTAGGCGTTGACGATGTTGGCCAAACAAGCGGAATCGATAATCTTCTTCGGGGACTATGTCTCTCCTTCCAAATCCAAGGTTGTCAGATCCATTGTCAGAGATTCCCCAGAAATCATACGCTCCTTCGGCAGGCCCTTCGAATCCAAATAATTCATTGCGTTCGTAAGAGAAGTCGGTCCCGTAGCCAATTCCTCGCTTACTGAGATAGTCGAGGCTCAGTCCCCAATCGGTTCCAGCGGGTGCGTTGCGAATTCCGAAGAGTTGATAGGCATTAAAATCAACCATCGTTTGAAATCCAAACACCCGATCGTTGCCGAAGCTGATGTTGTCGATGAAGAAACTTGGTTTGCTCAGATCGGTTGCAATCGTGGGCCAGTAAAAGACGGGTATTCCACTCACATAGACGAAGTTCCCATTGCTTTCAGCCAACTGGCGATGTTCGGTGGTGACACTCCCAGTGCGAGGATCGAAGGACTGGGTTTGCAAGTCCTGGAACGTGATCTCCTCAGCACCAAAGGCATAGCTCGGTTCCTCTAGGCGGCTGGTGGTCACGAGGGCATCTGTGGCAGTGAAGCGGGCTTCGTCGAGTTGTCGAATCGCCGCCGCTCTCAAACGTACCAGGCCTTGGTATTCGAAACCTTCCGTCTGGGGAAGCGGAGTGAGCAATTCGGCATTGAGGATCACACCAACCTGCCGGCGCACGTCGTAGAACATGCGGTCCGCGTATACTACGCGATCCCCCTGGCGGAATTCGATGTTGCCCTCCATGTATATTTCAAGTGGCGTGTCTTGGTCCTGCGTCGATTGTCCGCCGTATCTCAGGTCTCCACCTGCGGTCCAGATCACTGCTCGATCGGTCGTAAGATCGATCGTTCCTACTGGGCCGAATGCTGCTGGAACCGAACTGCTAGAGAGTCCCTCGACCAAAACGCGGATACCACCAGAGGCGACAATTGCACTTTCTCCGTTCGAGAGTTTTCTAGATTCGATATCGGGGAGTACATCGCTACGCCCAAAAATTTCGACCCGCCGCATCCCCGAGGCGCTAGGAGGAACCAACACCGCCGGAGGCACGAATTCGGTGTACTGCGCCATCAGCAATTGCTCCTGACGTGCAGGATCGAACTGTACGAGTCCCCGCTGATAAATCTGCGGGGGGGCATTGGTGTACGGAACCGCCTGGGGCAACTTCATCTTCAGCGAAGCAGTAGTTTCCAATCGCTTAAACCAAGTGGGTAAGTTTTGCCGAGTTGACGCATTCCGCGAGGATATATTTTCTGTCGGGTCATCGACAACAACGTTCCCATCTGCTCCAGACTCAAAATAGGCGACCACTTTGGTAGCTCCAAGCTGTGCCTGGCTGCTGTCTATCCATAGCACGGCTTCCGGAGCGCGGGCATAGGTGAGCCCCTGGTTGATGTAGCAGTTACCGCGCAGATGCCAGACTTCGTAGTTTCCCTGTTGCCAATGACAACACCAATCGGCGGCAATTGTGACCGGTTCCGTGCTGACGCTGACAGCATGCTCAGCAGCTGAAGATACAGCAAGTATCGTGGGTGATAAACTTGCCAGAATGCAGGTAAAGAGAAAGACGAACCGCACCACTCGCGCGCAGAGCGAAACTGTCCGCTGAAGGCGGAGGAACTGCGAGCAACGCATTGTCGTGCGCGCGGTGTTCAGAGAGTTCTTCTTCCTGGCGTCGTGCTCGAGGGCTGGCTGCACCCAACAGCAAGTGGCGCATCGGGTTACGAAAAGTTACGACCCCCAAATTGGGGCGGCGGATTATAGGTGCCAGTCAACTAGAGGGTCAAGGCACCTTATGTCTCTGATAGCGTTTCCTAAGGTGTTGTAGCTAAACAAGTTACGATGACTCGCCTCGGCTAGGATACGCGCATTTCGCCCTTGCTTGACGAGAGCAGAGATTTGCCAGAATCCCGGTAACAGAAACTCGTTCATCACGCTTAGTCAAGCGAAGTGCTAGTTTCACGCTCCATCCGTGTTGTTGCCGTTCCCTCTCTCAAAGTCCATACTGCCGAATCCCATAGTTGGCCACACCCCTCCCAGGAAGAGCGATTGCATGATGGAGAATCTCTCGCAACGCTTTCTGGAATGGCTCATCGACAACCGATGGTGGCTGCTGGCACTGGCGATCCTCGGTGGCGCCGGGGGCGCCTACGTCAGCCGCGATCTTCGCATGGATCGCTCATTGGAACGGATGTTTGCTCCCGACGATCAGTTGCTCGCCCCCTACCGACAATTGCAGGAAGCCTTTGGTGAGCATCCTATTGTGCTGGCCATTTATCAGGATCCCGACCTGGCGACCCTTGCGGGACTTGAGCGAATTGGCAAGCTATCCACCTCTGCCCGCGAGATTCCTGGCATCGTGGCAGTGGTTTCGCTCCGTGACGTGCCGGGGTTGTTGGATGCCGAAGGGGAAGCAATCAAGACGGATGATCGCGCGCAGCGACTTCAAGAAGTCTTTGCAGGCTACACCCATAACGAAGCAATGGACTCGGTTGGCATCGTCTGTCTTTTGGGCGAATCGAAGCTCTCGACTGGTGAGACGGTCGATCAGTTGCGCTCTCTCATTCATGCCTATCCCGGCGGAATTCTAGTAGGCGAACCCGTGCTGCTCGGCGAAGCGTTCGATCTTTTGGAAGCAGATGGCAGACGGCTTAATACGTGGTGCCTGGGTTTGTTGCTCGCGACGATCTTCGCCTGCTTTCGCGAGCTGCGTTGGTTGGTGTTACCACTCGTTCTGGTGCAGGTGGCACTTGCGCTTACGCGTGGTTTGTTGGCCATGCTGGACTTGCAACTTAGCATGGTCAGCTCGATGCTCGCTGCAATCGTGACTGTGGTCGGCGTGGCGACAGTGATGCATGTTATCGTACGATATCGTGATGAACTCGCTGCGGGCTTCGTGCCTCGCGAAGCTTTGATGCGGGCCGGGCAAATACTGTTGGCACCGGTCTTCTTCGCGTGTCTTACCGATGCAGTTGGCTTCGCGTCGCTCATGATCTCTGATGTGAAGCCGGTCGTCGACTTCGGGCTGATGATGGCGATCGGTAGCCTAATGGTGCTGGTCGCAATCGCACTGACGGCGCCGGCAATCATCTTGTTTCGGGCAGGCAAACAGCAAATCCGGGGCAATCATCCGCAATCACGTCTCACGAGCCCTTTGCAAGCGATTTACGCTTGGAGTAGTCAACATCGATTGTTGCTCACGATGGTGACTTTGTTCGTTACCAACGGCGCCGTCATCGGTGCGACTAAACTCTTGCAGGAAACGGATTTCACCAAAAACTTTCGTCAGCAGAGCGAATTGGTTCAATCCTACGAGTTCGTTGATCAGGAGTTCGGTGGTGCAGGTGTGTGGGATATCCTCATTCCTGCCCCGAGGCAATTGGATAAAAAGTACCTCACGAAGATTCTCGATTTTGAGGCCAGGCTTCGCAAAGAAGCACCGGGACTCACCCAAGTGCTTTCGCTGGCCGATGCCCTGGATGCTGGGAGCGGAGGAATTCGCAAACTAAACTTCGGGGCCGACATGGCGATTCGTGCCGGGGCGGGTCTGTTACGTGGGAGGATGCCGGAATTCATGGGGGCGATTTACAACCCCCAGGCACCCCAAGACCAATGTTATCTCCGCATCATGCTTAGAGCTCCTGAGCGATTGGGTGCCCGACAAAAGGCGGAGCTAATCGCCCAGGTCCGCAAGGTGACGGCGGAGGAGTTCCCGCAGGCGCAGGCTACGGGCTTCTACGTGTTGCTCACCCAATTGATCGAGAGTTTGCTCCGCGATCAATGGACGACATTTGCCGCGGCGACCGTAGGTATTTTCGTCGTTATGGTACTGGCGTTTCGTAGCGTGCCATTGGCACTCGTCACGCTGATTCCGAATGTTCTTCCCGTGGTGTGGCTGTTCGGTGCGATGGGTTGGCTGGGCGTACCGATCAATATGGGAGCCGCCATGATCGCGGCCGTTTCGCTCGGCTTGTCCGTCGATGGGTCGATTCACTACGTCAAGTCGTACCAACGCTTGCGTGGACTTGGTGAACCCATCGAAGCGGCTTTGCAGTCGGTGCAAGCCACTGTAGGCCGCGCGGCTGTGCTGGGAACCCTTGCCCTGGTGATCGGTTTTACGACATTGGCAACCAGTAATTTCATACCGACTGTCTACTTCGGTACTTTGGTGAGTTTGTCGATGGTTGGCGGGCTCATTGGAAATCTGGTCGTGCTGCCGTTGCTGATTCGGGCGGTGGAGAGATAGTGGCTGGTGGCTGAAGGCTAGAGATTTGAGGTGGCACGTTCTTAAACGATTCTTCGGGAATAAGAAGCCTTGCCATCCTGGCATATCAGTAGTTTGAGGGATGTATCTGAAGCTGCGATTGAGGTTGCATGGATGAATTTCTCCACTGCATCGAGCCGGATTCGGCAGGCGCATAGCGGCTAACCAGCACTCATACAGAGTTGTGTTCCCGGCCGCCGAAGCAACCCAGGTCGTCATTCGGCATCGGGGCTTAGTGTGTACATCAACACATTGAGTCCAATCCTGGCGGCGTCTTCGCGAGTGTATCCGCGGCATTCCATGGCTTCGTGTTGCTCTAGGGCACAGCTGATGTCGTAGGGTGAAAATATTACTGCCCAGCGGCCTTCGATCTGGATACCCATCAGTTCGGGTTCGACTTCGCGAGTGCGGGTGGCTAGGGGTTCGTTGGCATTCCGTTCGACGGGGTCTCGCCGTTTGACTTTGCGGATGTCGTAACCGCCAGCCGTGTCGCGGAATAATGTGTCTGTCACCGGTATGCGCACGAGTTGGGCATCGGGGAGGACCTGTTTGATCTCACGCTCGAATGCGGCGGCAAACTGGGGGCTGGCGCAAATGCTGTCAGCAAAGAGTGTGCCACCGTTGGTGAGATACTCGCGCAAGGCTTGTTGTTCCCCTGGCGTGAAGCGGAAATCGTGGCGACCATGCATGAAGGCGAGAACGAAGCGTTTCAGGCTGGGGTCATCGGGTCGAACGGGGACCTCAGCCGTGGAGATCTGTAATTTGAGTTCCCCCTGTGCGGCGGTGCGGAGCAAATTCACGAGCGCTCCGGGGGCGTCATTGCAGCCCCCCCCATGTTGTAGTTTTGCAATTTGGATTGTGCCGCGACTGCCGACGGCCGCAAGTTCTGCTGGATCGATTGCAGCGACAAAGGAAGCTTCTTTGCCCTTGGGCTCGCGATTGGTGGCATATGCCAACACGTTTACCCCCACTGCCATGGCATCCGTTAGTCGTTTCTCAATCGTTTCGGGAAATTTCGGGCGCCCTGTGCGGCCATAGAGTTCCCAATAACAAGAAAGGTCGATCTCTGAAAACACAACGCAAGTGCGGCAACCATACTCGACGGTCCAGAGTCGCCCCACATAAGGCGATTCGGGGCGCACGAGTTCTTCTACCCGCCACAGGGGATGCTCTGGACCAGCACGGCGGAGAAGGTATTCCTTCTCAGGAAAGACTTTGTCTAGGTATTTGCGAAAACCTTCTTCAAAGCGACTGCCATCGAGACAACACGCCTCGGCAAATAGGAAGCCACCGCGATCGAGATAGTCGCGCATCTTCTGTTCGGTGCCTGCTAGTTCCGGCGATTTGCTCCCAGAGAGAAACAGCACCGGGGCTTGGAGCAGGTCGTCAACCGTGGCCGACTCGAGTTTCAGTATCTGCCAAGTCAGGTCGATGTCCCACAGTTTTTCGACACGAGCCGTAAGATTGGCCATGTCGTTCTCGTGGTTGTTCCAATCCTCTCCCGGACCATGGGACAGCTTGGCCATCAGAACAGGCCGACGACCCTTAGAGAGAAACAATAGAGCCATCGGAGTGGCGACGTGTGTGCTATCTTCCGCGGTGTTTTGCCCGACCCAATTGTGGCTAAATGGGTCTTGCTGACGGATGAGATACTCAGCTCCTTCGCGGTACCAATCGTGATCGCCAATGAAGCGACGCGCAGTGAGACGTCCCACGCGTTCCAAGCCATAGAGATAGTAGAAATGCCAAACCTGGCCCATGCCCCGCCGGCCGGGATTGCGTCGGACGGAGAAGTTCCGGCCCAACCAGGTAAGTGCCCGCTCCAGCGAATCATCTTCTTCGTGAGGCTGGCAACACTGTACCAGGCCATTTTTCACGTCGGCGTCGGCAGGTCGAGCACGCTCATTGCAAATCACTGTGGCACCGATACCTGCACAGGTCATACTGCCTAGTCCCTCATCCCAGCCGATCTTGTAGCCCCACGAACCGTCAGGATTTTGGGCTCCGCTCCAATACTCCGCGGCCCTCTTCCAAGTTTCAGGTTTAACCTGGGCACCTGCCCGTTCGGCTTCGTGTAGCGCGAGTACGGCGAACTGGGAATTGCTGTTGTCGCCATCACCAGAGGGATAGGACCAGGAGCCGTTTTCCAGTTGGATCGATTCGAGCCAGTTCACGTTTCGCTGGATAAGCAACTGATCGCGTTTCGGATCCGCCGCGCAAAAGGCCATCGTTTGCAGAGCGACACTATAGGTCTTGGTTGGTGGGATATCGCGCAGATAGGCAAGGGCAGACAGAATCTGTGGGTTATTGGGTTCAACACCTGAGTTCAACAACGCAATTGTACAAAGGGCCGTCACGCCGCCGGGATAAGGAGCTAAATCATTCCAGGTGCCACGGGCCTGGTTCTGTTCTTCTAGCAAATATTTCACGCCTCCATTGATCGACTCGCGGACTTGTTCGGCCGTGAGGGGCTCAGCGAGGTCGTCAAGAAACTGGGCATGGAGCGGACGCGGCGCTGACAACTGACCGACTACTATCAGTGTGAATATCAGCAAACTACGTCGATGTCGCATCATGCTTGACCCTTTGATGAAAAGAAATTGGCCCGACACATTCTATCGTAAGCTGCGATAACTGGGAAAACAATGAGGCGGGATTTCGAGCAGTATTTCTCGTGCATTGTCGGCCTGTGAGGGGGGCTATAGAATTGGGCGGAGCATTGTTCTCAGCAGCGATGAATTAATTTAGTCATTACCGTCCTTCCCGCGCAGGCGGGAATCCAGAGCTTGTACGTGCAAACTGGTTTCGCGCCTACGCGGGAATGACGAAAAATTCGATAAGGAAAAACTCAGTGACGCGTAACCTTGGGGATATTCTCAAAGACTTTCGTCAGCATCGACTGGTCATGCAGCAGGAGCTGCAAAAGGTGATCGTCGGCCAGGATGAGGTGATTGAACAGATTTTCGCGGCAATATTCACCCGCGGTCACTGCCTGCTAGAGGGTGTACCAGGTCTAGCGAAGACATTGATGGTCAGCACGCTGGCACAGATTTTGGATCTGGGATTCAAACGGATTCAGTTCACGCCCGACTTGATGCCGTCGGATATTACCGGCACGAACGTGCTGGAAGAAGATGAACACGGCCGACGGAGCTTTCGATTCGTCGAGGGTCCGGTCTTTACAAATATCCTCTTGGCCGACGAAATCAATCGAACGCCGCCAAAGACGCAGGCTGCTTTGCTCCAGGCAATGCAAGAGCGCGAGGTTACCATCGGGCAGACGACTTATGGCTTGCCCGATCCCTTCTTTACGATTGCCACGCAAAACCCGATTGAGCAGGAAGGAACTTATCCTCTCCCCGAGGCCCAGCTTGACCGGTTCATGTTCAATATTATCGTCAATTATCCATCAGCCGAGGAAGAGCAGAAGATCTTGGCCACAACCACGCGGCAAGAAAAACCGGAAGTGAACAAGATACTTTCCGCGCGGGCGATTTTGAACTTGCAGAAATTGGTCGGTTCAGTGGCCGTGAGTGAGTTGATTATTAAGTATGTCTCGTCACTTGTGCGGGCAACTCGCCCGAGCGACACATCGGCCCCCGACTTTGTTCGCGAGTTGGTCGATTGGGGTGCGGGACCGCGTGCAGGACAGTTCCTGATTCACGGTGGTAAAGCACTCGCTGCGATGGATGGGCGCTTTACCGTAGCAATTGAAGACGTGCAGAAAGTGGCGGTTCCTGTACTCCGCCATCGCATCAGCACCAACTTCCAAGCCCAGGCCGAAGGGATGACGACCGAGAAATTGATCTCACGGCTGATGGAATCGATCCCGGTGCCAGAGATGCCGAAGTACGCGGGGTAGAATTGCATGAAATCACAAGTCTACATCGAAACAACGATCATCAGTTACCTGACTGCCTGGCGAAGTCCGCAGCTCGTGATGGCAGCTCATCAACAAGCCACTCGCGAATGGTGGGATAACGAGCGGCAGAACTTCGAACTTTTCGTGTCAGAAGCTGTCCTTGAGGAAGCATCGGCAGGGGACAACGAGGCCGCACAGAAAAGAATGGATATAGCCCGAGAAATTCTTGAACTGCAAATCACTGATGAAATCCGCGATCTCGCCAAGGCCTTGCTAAAGCACGGTATGCTACCAGAGAAAGCGGCGATCGATGCTTTGCACATTGCCACGGCAACTCTAAACGGCATGGAGTACTTGTTGACGTGGAATTGCCGCCATATTGCCAACGCCACTCTGCAGAAATCAATGCGAGAAGTCTGCGAGAGCGCCGATCTGATTCTGCCAATACTTTGTACGCCACTAGAACTCAGGGGATCTTATGATGACGAATGACGATCCAATTATACAAGAAGTCCGTAAAGCGCGGGATGACTATGCCAAGAAATTCAACTACGACCTCGATGCCATATGTAAGGACCTGCAAGAAAAACAACAGCGGCCCGGTAAACAAGTGGTCTCTTTCCCTCCAAATCGACCGGCAAAAACATCAGGTTGATGGAAACGTCCCTGGATCCATTCAAATTTGATGTCTTCTACCGTTGAAAAATATCTGAAGCCTGAAGTTGTGCGGCATATCGCGCGGCTGGATTTACGCGCGCAGTTTATTATCAAAGGCTTCTTTCAAGGGATGCACGCTAGCCCGTTTCATGGGTTTTCGGTCGAGTTCAGCGAACATCGCAAGTATGTGCCGGGAGACAATCCTTCGGACATCGACTGGTTGGTTTATGCCAAAACCGATAAATACTATGTGAAGAAGTTTGAGGCCGAGACGAATCTCACCGGCTATCTGGTCATGGACTTGAGTGCATCGATGGCGTACAGCCACGAGCAGGAACTGACCAAGTTTGAATACTCGATCTGCCTGGCGGCGGCATTGTGCTATTTGATGATTCATCAGAACGATCCGGTTGGATTGGTCACGTTCGGCGAAAAAATCGTCGATTGCCTGCCACCGAAATCGAAACGGCAACAGATCGGCAACATTCTCTCGGTACTGGCGAATCTCACGCCGCACGACCAGACGAATGTAGCCCAGAGCATTATCCAGCTCGCAGCCATGCTGAAGCACAGTAGTCTCGTGATGATCTTCAGTGATTTACTGGTGGATCCCGAACCGGTAATCGCGGCACTCAGGCGACTGCGGCATGGAGGGCACGACGTGATTCTGTTTCATATCTTGGACCAAGCCGAGGTGTCGTTTCCTTTTGAGGGGTTGGTGGAACTGCGTGATCCAGAATCACAGGAGACTATCGAGGTGGATGCCGACGCCTATCGCGCGGATTACGTGGATGAAATCCGCCGGTTTCGTTCCCAGTATGAGAAAGAGTGTCGGCAGAGCGGCATCGACTATGTGCCGCTCGATACGGGGATGCCGTTCGATCGCGCGTTGACCGAGTATCTGATCAACCGGCGCAATTGGGGATAGACCATGGGATTCCTGACGCCTGCATTGCTTGCCGGAGCAGGATTGGTTGTCGTGCCGATCATTCTACATCTGGTGATGCGCCGTCAGCCGAAGCAGGTGACCTTTCCCGCATTGCAATTCGTCAAGCGACGGCAGCAAGCGAATCGACGGCGACTTAATTTCCGGCATTTGCTGTTGCTGGCACTACGCTGTCTGTTGATTGCGGGAATTGCAATGGCACTTGCACGACCCACCTTGCGCGGCAGTGGATTGCGTGGCAAGGAGGGAGCTCCGTTGGCGGTGGCTGTGGTGCTCGATAACTCACTTCGCATGCAATATGTCGAACGGAATCAAACGCGACTGGCGTCTGCTAGTGAGTTGGCACAGTCGTTGATTAAGCAACTCCCCGATGAATCGATGATCTCGGTTATCGACTTGAGTCATGCCACGAGCAACTTTGTGGCGGACAAAGGCACGGCCGAGTCGCGTCTTGCGAGCATGCCACTCGAGAGCAATCCCCGGCCATTGGCTGATGCAGTCCGGAATGCGATCGAATTAGTTGCTGAGCATGATGATCGTCGTCAGGAGGTCTTTGTATTCAGCGATTTGGCTGCGGCTGATTTTGACGAAGCTGCTTTGGCCACGATCAAGGAATCGCTCGACGAGGCCGCTGACGTACAGATTTATGTAGTGGACGTGGGGGCTGAGTACCCGCAGAATTTGTCGCTCTCCCCGTTAAAGCTTAATGCGGTCTACCTCGGTCCGGGGGAACAATTGCGTGTGGAAGCCGAAATTCAAAGTGTTGGATATGACGAAGAGCCCCTGCTGGAATTATTTCTCGAAGACTCGGCAAACAAGCTCGTGAAACGGGGCCAGCGAATTGTGGAGCTTTCTGCGACCGGCACTGGGCAAACAGAATTCGTCTTGGGTGACTTACCTTTGGGGACTCATCAGGGAGTCGTTAAATTGGCCGCCACTGATCCCTTGCAATTTGACAATCAGCGATATTTCACAGTTGAGGTGCGCCCTGGTGCAAAGGTGCTTCTGCTTGGGGAAACAGACGCGGATACACTGTTTCTGCGTGAGGCGCTCAGCCCATCGCTATTGGGTGAGAACGTGCAGAAGAGGTTTGACATTGTCAGCGATCGATTTGCTAATGCAGCCAAGATCGACTTCGCCGAATATGACGCTGTGTGCCTGCTTGATCCCCCACCACTCACAGACGAGGCCTGGAATCATCTGGCCGACTTCGTTCGCGCAGGGGGCGGAGTTGGAATCTTTCTCGGCAATCGAGCGACCCCTAGTGGTTTCAATACCTCTGCAGCTCAGCAGTTGATGCCGGGATTGCTAAAACTCCGTTCGCGGCAGGAGACGTGGTTTCGACCGAATCGGCTCGACCATTCTGCATTGTCCGCGTTGCGGAATTATGCCGAGGAGATTCCCTGGCAGATTTACCCCGTCTGGCGCTTTTGGCAGATTGACGACTTGGCGGGCGATTCCTACGTCGTGGCCCGATTTGCCAACAATCAACCTGCTCTCATTGAGCGACCTCTCGGCCAGGGAAGGGTGATGACACTCACGACGCCGGTTTCTGATCCATTGCAACCTGCAGGTCGAAATCCATGGAATCTGCTTCCCACGCATCCCGAACCGTGGCCGTTTGTCGCACTAGCGAACAATATCGTGGGCTATTTAGCCCACAACGAAGATCACGAACTCAACTACGCTGCCGGCGAAACAGTCAACTTGAACTTGTCAGCTCGGCAGCATGTGACCGATTTCGTGTTGCGAGAACCTGAGGGTGAGGGGATCCGCCGCACGCTTCCTCCTGGCGAAGACACGATTCGGATCAGCACCACGGAGCAGCTTGGCAACTATCGGGTCGCAGCTGGCGGCCGCGAGGGCACACTCGATGGGGGATTCAGCGTGAATGCCGCCGCTGAGTTGAGTCGGCTTGAGCGCGCCGATCCTCAGGTAATCGTGGCAGCTTTTCCAGCAGGGAGAGTCCATCTGGCCAGATCACTCGACGACGTGGAGAAGTACGTAGATGTCGGTCGTAGTGGGCGAGAGCTGTTTTCGTGGGCGATCATGTTTGTAGCGCTCGTATGGGGCAGCGAACACTTGCTTTCCAATCGCTTCTATCGTGAGGAGCGACCCGCATGACCAATTGGTCCGTCGATCCAGTGGGAGGGATGTGGGTCACGGCAGGAGTGGCTGCGCTGCTTCTACTGGCGCTGTTTGTGGGACCGCGAGGACGATCTCTGCCGCCGCGACGTCGCATGACCCTCCTTATCTTGCGAGGTCTTACCGCGTTGTTACTGCTGGTGGCCATGCTGCGGCCGACTTTGGTAACGACTATTGTGAATAAAGTGCCAGGCTCACTCTTGCTGCTGGCAGATAGCTCCCGCAGCATGTCGATTGAGGATTCGCTCGGCAACCAATCTCGCTGGGATGCTCTTAAAGAGTCACTAGCTTTGGCGGAGGATCAGTTCGCCGAACTGGCTGAAAGCTGGGACGTGAAGCTCTATCGTTTTGCCGAGGAAACGGATTTAGTGAAACGCGATGACTCAGGATTTCAGTTGCCCGAAACGGCCGATGGATCACAGACGGCGATGGGTTCTGCCATCGCTGATTTACTCGACCGCGAATCACAGCAACGAATTGTAGCGATGCTGGTACTCAGCGATGGTGCGCAACGGGCGTTCCCGCCACGAGACGAACCCCCGCAAGTTGCCGTTGCGAGGCTGGCGACGGATCGTATTCCACTTTATACATTCACCTATGGCAAGCCTTCGCTGGGATTGCAATCCGATCTGCGAATCGATGATCTGCTAGTGAATAATGTTCTGTTTGCCGAAGCTCCAGCGACCATCCAGGCAACCGTCACCGCCGACGGCTATGCCAACCAAACAGTCAAGGTTCAACTCTTATGGGAAAATGAAAAGGGAGAGATGGAGGTCGTCGCAACCGAGCCTTTGCAGATTTCCGCAAATAAGCGTCAGTATCCGGTAACCCTTACGCATACGCCCCAGTCACCCGGCGAGTTCAAAATTGCCGTTGCCGTGGATGCCCCGGCGGGTGAACTTGCGACGACGAATAATTCGCAGAGTTCATTCGTCACGGTGATGAAAGGAGGGGTCAACGTACTCTACTTGGTAGGCGCACAGCGAGTCGGTGGTGGCCCCGGGATCGAGCCGCGGTTTGTTCGCACGGCACTCGCCACCTATCCAGACCTTCATGTCCGCTACGAACTAATCAATTACCGCCGACAGCAGTACGATCTACGTGAACAGCTACGCGAGGGAAATTTTGATGTGTTCCTCGTTCAGAATGTCGACTATGCGGGGTTGAGCCGCGAGACTTGGGAGATGGTTGCCGACGAAGTCGGCCAAGGAGCGGGGCTGGCGATGCTGGGGGGCTTTCACAGTTTCGGCCCAGGCGGATTTCGCAATACACCGATGGATGACATTCTTCCGGTGATCATGGGACGTGCCGAGCGGCAGAATTTTGGCGAGCCTCCCCGTGCCGATATGCACTTGGCTGGTCCCGTACGAATGAAGCCTCTTCCAATGGGAACGAGTCTGCATCCGATCTTTCAGCTAGCCGACGAGGATTCCGCCAAGCTCGATTGGAGCAAGTTGCCACCGCTGGATGGGGCCAATCGATTCGATCCTCGAGGACTCAAGCCGAATGCGGCCGTGGTTGCCGAGGCTGACGATCCTCAGCGTTCGCCGCTAGTGGTCGTGGGGGCCTGGGGGAATGGCCGGACGGCTGCTGTGGCGTTTGACACTACCTGGCGGTGGCAGATGGAGGGGCACCCTGAATTGCAAGAGCGATTCTGGCGACAGCTGGTGCTGTGGCTTTCCCGCAAAGACGATACGGGCGGCGAGGCGGTCTGGGCGCATCTCGATCAGCGTCGGTATCAGCGTGGCAGCCGCGTTGAGTTTGCTGTCGGTGCTTCCGACGAGAAACGTGAACCAATCGCATCGGCTCAATTTCAAGTGGAAATCGAAAAGCCCGATGGGAGCGTCGCGACGGTACAAGTCACGCCACGTGGCAAGGAATTCGTCGGCAGCTTCGACGAGACAACATTGCCCGGTGACTATCGTCTCACCGTTTCGGCCACATCAGGTCAAGATTATCTTGGTACCACTGAGGCCCGCTTCACGATCCCGGATCGTGACATGGAACTCGATCAACCCGCCGCGGAACCGACCTTCATGGCTTCTTTGGCCAACCTGACCTCTGACTCGGGGGGGGCAGGTCTCGCACCTGAGGAGTTGCCCGACTTGCTGGAACGCCTGCAAGAACGCTTCGAAGAATTCGAGGAAGAGGTTTCTACCCAGCAAAGCCTGTGGGATAGTTGGCCCATGCTTACGGCATTAGTAGGACTGCTGAGCACCGAATGGTTTTTACGGAAGCGCTGGGGGTTGGTGTAAGCGACATAGGTGCTGCCGCTGCGTCAGCAATTCCTGTAGACTGGTGTCTCGTCAAGACCACAACTGAATTCAGAGAAATCCAAATGCGAACCATTGCCTTGACCTCGTTGTTCTGGCTATGTCTTGGCCTCCCTTGGTCACAAGCCGAACCGGGCAAACCCGTTGCCGTGCGATGGTGGGGTCAGGCAATGGTCTCAATCGAGACCTATTGGAACTTCAATATTGTCATTGATCCCTTTAGCTTGAGTATAGGCTACGAAGATCCTGGTCTCTCGGCTGATTTGGTCCTGATTACGCACAATCATCCCGATCACAACAATCCCGACATTATCAAGGGAGAGCCAATGCTTGTTCGTGGCTTGAGGGAATCTGGAGAGTACGCTGGGATCTATCAGGTTCTAGATCGTTTTCCCAATCAACAGGATAATCGCTGGACAGATGCAAGGTTGAGAATGGCCCGTTCTCCTCACTCGGTTATCGTTACCAGCATTCCCGCTTGGCATGACGACGAGCAGGGCGCAAAGCGCGGGGCCGATACGATGTTTCTCATCGAAGTCGATGGAGTACGGATTGCTCATTGCGGTGACATTGGTCAGTCCCAGTTTACCGGTGGTCAGCTCAAGGCCATGGGTAAGGTAGACGTGCTGCTGATCCCCGTGGGAGGGACTTATACGGTCGACGGTGCTCAAGCGGCCGTGCTTGTGGAACAAGTCAAGCCCAGGATCGTAGTGCCCATCCATTTCAAGACCAAGGCGCTCAAAATCGATCTGGCCGGTGTCGAGCCGTTCCTTGCTGCGTTGGGGTCAGCCTACGAAGTTGTTCGCCCCGTGGGCAATACACTCGCTGTAAGTGCAAATAATGAAAATGTAGAATCCCCAAAAAATCGTGTCGTGGTATTAAATTATCTCCCGTGGGAAATGCCTGAGGAACTTTCTGAACTTTTCGATCTCAAAGAGGCTGCTAGCGCAGCAACGCAGGATGTCTTCGCACCTCTTAGTGCCAACCAGATGAACTTTCGCCCGTCCAACGGCACGCATACACCGCGCTGGAACGCCGAGCATATGATGGGGCGTGAATTAGGTTTCTTTACCGAGATTTTCTCCAAAGTTGACCCAGCAATTGCGAAGATCGACTTGAACCCAGCTCAGATGCCTCCTGATTACGAAGCTTCTCATCCAGACTGGAACGGCGCTGAGGAGGCCCGCCAAATCGAGCGAGTTTCGGCTCTTACTCGGCGATTTGCGTATTTGCTGGCCGAGTTGCCTCTGGACGATCAAGCCCCCGGCAGCCGCTGGACACCGCGTAAATTGCTCGAACAAATGGCCCGACATTACGGCGAGCATACGGAAAATGTAAAGCTGAAATTCGAACTTACTGACTGGCCGCAAGAGTAGTGACTATGCTGGAACTAGGCACTATTTCCTAAACATTAAGCCCATGAAATTTCCCCGAGGAATGACACTGCTGGTAATCATCTATCTCGCTATCGCGGGATATGTGCTCGTGGCTTGGCTGCCGACAATTGTTGGCGGGTACCGTACGATTTCTGATTCCTATCCGATACTGGGATACGTCTATCTGGCAGTCGTCGGGATTGGTGCTGCGGTCCTGCTGGGTGCTTCAGTTTACCTATTCCTAAAACTTTGGCGCAACTCTCGCAATAAACACCGCACCCGCGAACGGCGTCAACAAAACCCTAGTGAACTTAATAGCTCTCAGCAGCAGGCCGAGTTGCGGGAGAATATCAGCACCAGCCAGAATTTTGCCCTCGACGAAGGGGTCTCCGCTGAATTGCGGGCCGAGATTGAACGGGCGCTAGATGCGATTGAGAAGAAACATGCCGAGTGTCGGCTGGAGATTGTCGCCTTTGGCACGATATCGAGTGGGAAGTCGACACTGCTCAATGCTCTTGCGGGTCGAGAGGTATTTGCCTCGGACATCGTGGGAGGGACCACCTCCGTGCGGAGCGAGGTCCCCTGGCCGGGGAGCGAGCAGGTTGTGTTGGTCGATACACCGGGACTTGCCGAGGTCCGTGGCGAGGAGCGAGCCACCGTCGCAGCTTTGGCCGCCAAGAATGCCGATCTCGTGCTTTTAGTCGTTGATGGACCGCTCAAGTCCTATGAAGTCGATCTCGTAAAACATCTCCACGAGATGGAAAAGCGAATTATCGTCTGTCTGAACAAGGAAGATTGGTACGATACCGACGACGAGGTGCATCTCGCCTTGCAGATTTCCCAGCAACTGCCGGGCATCGAAGCAGATGATGTGGTAGCCGTTCGGGCGGCGACTGTCATGCGAGAGCGTATTCGCGTGACTTCGAATGGCGAAGAAATCGCCGAAGAAGTCGAGATGCCACCCAATGTGGCCCCGCTGGCTGAGCGACTCATGCAAATTGTTCAGAAAGACGGGCGACAGTTGCTGCTGGCGAACCTCCTGCTGCAATCGCGAGGAATTGTCGACGAATCAAAGGAGCGTGTGCGGGCGGTCCTCGATATACGGGCCAACGAAATTATCACGCGATACATGTGGGCTGCTGGTGGGGCGGCGGGAATCAATCCGTTTCCCCTTCTTGATCTCGCCGGCGGAAGCGCGATCACGATCAAAATGGTGATCGAACTGGCTCACGTCTACAAGCAACCTATCGACGCTGATGGCGTGGTGAAGATGCTCGAACAACTGGGCAAGAATCTCGTGGCGATGGTCGGGGCCACCGCCGCATCCCCCGCAGTTGCCGCAGCGATTGGCTCGGCCTTGAAAACCGTACCCGGCATCGGCACGGTTGCCGGAGGACTCGTGCAAGGAATTGTGCAGGCCCTGGTCACACGGTGGATCGGCAACGTTTTTGTGGAATACTACCGCCGCGACATGCAGGCTCCCCCCGGGGGAATGGCCGAACTCGCGCGGGACCAATGGCAGTTGCTCACTCGACCCGAAGCCTTGCGTAAACTAATTCAGCATGGCCGCAACGAGCTATCAAAATCCTTTAGCGGCGAGAGTGACCATGAATAACTCGCCCAATCCCCGCGATTCGCTCGTCACCAAGGAGGTCGACTATCAGGCAGCTGTGACCTCGGTCCGCAGGGCCATCGAAAAATATCAGGGCTGCACCGAAGGCGAACGCCGGGTGCTGGCAAGTGACTTCGACGAACTGCAGCAGATGGCCGAGAAGCTGGAAGCCGGCCGGGTGGATATTGTCGTCTTCGGTGAAATCAGCACGGGTAAGTCGGCACTGATCAATGCCTTGGTGGGGGACACCATCACCCAGGTCAACGTGCAGGGGGGGTGGACTCAGGATGTTTGGCAAGTCCCCTGGGAGGGAATTGGCTACTCTGTGCCGGGGCTGGCCAACTCGCAGGTCATGCTGGTCGACACACCTGGCCTCAATGAAGTGGACGGCAGCGCACACTCTGAGATTGCTCGTTCCGCAGCTGCACGGGCTGACTTGGTACTTTTTGTCACAGACTCGGATCTCAACGATACTGAGTACTCGGCGCTGCTGGAACTGGCTGCCAGCCATAAACCAATCATCCTGGTGCTCAATAAAGCAGACCTGTACTCCCGCCATGACCTACAGCAACTGTTGGAGTTGTTCCGGGGACGGCGGCTTGTAAACGTCGTCGATCCAGAAAACGTGGTCGTCACGCAGGCCGATCCCCGCGAGATGGAATACGTAATTGAGTCGGCCGACGGCAGCACCCGCACCGAGTGGCGAAAACCACAGCCCAAGACGAGCGAACTAAAGGAACGGATTTTGAATGTCCTCAATGCGGAGGGCAAAGCACTCATTGCGCTCAACGCCGCGATGTTTGCTGCCGACAAGGGCGATCGGATGGGTGCGATCCGTATCAAGTTGCGCGAAGCCGAAGCGTCAAAGATAATCTGGAGTTTCGCCGTTACTAAGTCGCTTGCTGTTGCGCTTAATCCTGTGCCAGCGGTCGATGTCCTCGGCGGAACTGCCATCGATGCCACCATGGTCGCAACACTGGGCAAGATCTATGGCATGAACATTACGACCTCGAATGCGCGGGCGCTGGTTACTTCGATCCTCAAGGCCGCCGGCTGGGTGATGCTCAGCGAGGCAGTGGTGAGTTACGCCTCAAGCGTATTCAAGGCACTCACGGTAGGAGTTGGCACACTGGCGACAGCACTCCCTCAGGGTGCCGCAGCGGGTTACGGTTCCTACATTGTCGGCCAGGCAGCCCGCTACTACTTCCAACACGGCGCAAGTTGGGGCGATGAATCTCCCAAGCAGGTGATCACCCAAATCCTGGCCAACACGGACAAAGAGTCAGTCCTAGAACGCTTGAAAACTGAAATCGGCAAAAAGATTTCACTCAATCGTTACGCAGGGGAGGAGTAGGGGTGGAATGCTGGTTAGCGTCTCAGACTTACTAGCGTAGGCACTGGCCCTGAATGGGGCTTCTGCTAGGATGCAATGTGAACACGGCTGACAAGTTTACTTGCCCCCAGCTTCTTACATTGACACTACTGGACCAATTTTCAGGTAGATAAATGCGCCAACACAGGACCAACCTATGCTCGCTTCTTTTAGTGTTTGTCTGTTTATTGGTCGCCTGTGCTTATTGCTCTGAGGAATGCATTGCCGGGGGGGGGCCAGAGAATCTGTTTCTGGTGGTTAACAGCAACAGTCAAGATTCGATGACTGTAGCCAATCACTATATCAACTTCCGCAAGATTCCTGCTACGAATGTCTTCTATCTCGATTACCCTGCAGGTAGGATTTCTGCACCGAGTTCTCAGTTCAAGAAAAGAATACTTGAGCCGGTACTTACCCAAATTAAAGATCGAAAACTTACTAGTCAGATTGATTACATTGCTTACTCTTGTGATTTTCCGTGGAAAATCAATTTTGCGGATCAGTTCTCTACTGAAACTTTACCGCGGCAGCAAACACCTTGGCTGTCACTCCCTGCCGCAACCTATCTATCTGCATTTGTCTTGGCTGACCGCAAGGAAATGCTAGGGGCACTTTCCAATTTTTACTGTACTCCCGTCAATAACTTAATCGTTGTTTCACGGGGTTTCCGTTCGAGCTACCGGTGGTCGCTCGGGGGAAGAAGAGCCGGAGCCGAGGGCTTGCCCTATATGCTGTCGGCCATGCTGGGGGTCAACACCGTTCCAGGAAATACAGTCGATGAGATAGTATGGTATCTCAAGCGGGCAGCAGGGGCTGATGGCACTAAGCCCAAAGGAACTATTTACTATGTCAAGAATAAGACGATCCGCTCGACAGTACGCGATAAAGACTTTGCAGAGGCAGCTCGCCAGGTACGCTTGGCTGGTGTCAATGCGGAAGTCATCGAAGGTTTTTTCCCAGAGAACAAGCAGAATGTCGCGGGCGTGACATGTGGACGTCACGTTGTGAATCCAGCTGGCTCGCATTGTCGTTTTTTGCCAGGTTCGTTTTTCGACAATCTCACCAGCGCTGGTGGCCAATTCTTGCCTCAGAATAAACAGACATGCATTAGCGAGTTTTTGCGAATGGGAGCCGCTGGAGCATGTGGGACCGTGGTAGAACCTTTGGCACTACCACCCAAATTTCCCAACGCGACGTTGTTTCCACACTATGTTCACGGGTGTTCGATGGCAGAGTCCTTCTATCAGTCCTTGGCTGCACCGTTCCAACAGATCCTGGTTGGAGATCCACTCTGTCAACCTTGGGCTACGATTCCAGAGGTTTCACTGGACGGCATCACCGAGGGTTCTTTTGTTGGAGGAACTGTTAATATTACCCCTCGTGTCTCAAAGATCGAAGGAGGGGTGAGTACGTTGCGTTTCTTCGTTGACGGCGTGTTCCAGAATGAATGTCGGGACGGTCAGGTTTTTGCCTGGGACACAACCAAGTTCTCAGATGGTTTTCATGAAATCCGGATGGTTGCAACTGACAATACTCCCATCGAAACCCAAGGGCGTTGGATGGCTGAGATAGCTATCAAGAACGGTACCGAGGCAGTTCAATTGAGCGTAGAAAAAGATTCTTTGGAAGCTACCTCGGATTATCTGATTGTCGCGGTGAACTCAACAAATAAGGCTGAGACCTCAGTTTCTTGCAATGGGTTAGAGCTGGGCAAGGTAGAGTCGGGAAACGGGCAGATTTCTATTTCCAAAGCAAAGCTGGGAACTGGCCCACTCACCCTCGTTGCCACTTCGAAAGGGTCCCCAGGCCTCCGGTCCCGGGCCTTAGATATTGTGCTGCCAAATCAGAAATAGCTAAGGCAGAAATTCTACCCCGGAAGGACTTCTAGTGAGTCTATAAGAAAAGCCAGCGGTGCCTCGATACGGCAAATGCGATTTTCCAGAGTACCTTCTATGAATTTTGACTTGGACAAACGCGGATTTAGCGGGTGACCGCAGATCATTTCAATTGCATACGTTCTTCTGAGATCTGCGTAAATCCGCGTTCATCTATGTTCCATTTTCCCAGCCCCTAGCCTCCGAATCCTAACTCCTTCATTTTCCTCCAACCGTGGAATTCCCAGCCTTTCATAGTGAATCCGATTTTGGCGAGTTCTTGTTCCATTTGGTTTTCGACTCCCTCAATTGTTGACGGGCCTTGGTTAATAGACTGTCCATATAATGCCGCTCCCTATCGGCTTCGAGTTTTTCGTGCATTATTTCCAGGGCAAGAATCTGCTCGGATAGGGAACTTCCGATATAGTAAGAACGTTGTTTGCCATTTTCGCGGTAGCGAAAACTCATATAAGGGCCATAGGTCTCTCCGCGCACCTGGCGATAGCTCATCTGTACCAAGCCAGTCGTCGTCGACATGCGATCATGGAGGAAGTGAAGTTTTTTCCGAGTTTCTGAGGATTAGACAGCGATTTGGGATTTGGTCAACAAAATCTTGTTTTTCCCTATTGGGTGCTCGGGGAGGGGTTTGGGAGGTTTGGGGTACCTGTTGGCCGAGGTTTAACGCGGTATTCTCGCGAGGCCGTCATCCTTTCGTAATTCCTGGATTCGCGTTAGTAACCCGGCTACGGCTAACTTCGCTCCAACGACTCGCAGGTATTGATCAAGACTCTCACGATAGGAAACCTGGGTAATAGTCCCGGTGATTTTCTCTTTCTTCGGTTGAAATGACCGACCTCTTTGGTATTCACACAAGGCCACTTTCCACATTAAAGCTACTTGAACGGAATACGACCATTCGTGAAAGTTGATAGCACACTCATTTCAATTCCAGGCAGGCAGCAAGGTTAAGGATTCTTCCTGCGATGTTGCCACTTGAACTCTCAGCAGCCACGCCGTCTCCTTCGCAGGAAGGCTACCCCACTACAGAAAAGAGAGAGGCAATAGAGTGAAGTACTAGGTTCCGGCACGACAGCCGCAGTAGCAGTCGCAAGAAGCGCTAGACTATTGCCAAATTGCCGCTGCCATGCCAGGAAGTCTTGCCCATCCACCAATCCATCCAGGTTTGCGTCCCCCATCGGTCCGGATGTGCCATAATTGGCCTTCCAGATTGCCAAATCGTTGCCGTCGATAAAGTTGCTGTTGTCGAAATCGGCATTAACGAACGTGAGGATAAGATCACTGGCATTGGCGACTGATTGGGAGAACCAAATTCCATCTGGACCACCCAGGTTTAGACCGTTGTCTAACAGGCTGCCAGCACTAAGAACTGTAAATTGCTGTCCAGCAATCGGGATGAAACCATTCATCAGCTTAGGTGCCAATATCCCCGCAAGCATGGCGCTATCCTGTACGTTGAGGAAGTCATAGCTCATCCCGGCGATGCCACTGCTGTTGAATAGGTCAATTTGCAAGGTTCCTGACGGCAGTTGACGGAAATCACCCTCGATGGACAAGAGCCCTGGAGTGGTAGCGTCATAGCCGCCGAAAATCTCCACGCTGCCACTGTTAATCACAGTCGGCTCTAGCAGGCCTTGGCCGGCAAATTCAGGGATGCCGGCAAGGAGTGACTGCCAACCAGTAATCGTGCCGCTGCCTGACAGCTTGCCGCCGGGCCGCACTTCGACATCTCCAACGGTCTTGAGCGTGCTATTTACTAGTCGCACCATCCCGCGATCGCCGATCCGGACACCGTTGTAAGCATTGAGCGTAATGCCTGTATTGACTGTCAAATGCATTCCTCCAGCACTGCCGACCACTTCTAATCCCAGCACGGTTGCATCCTGGCCCACCCAAGTGTTGCGAGTTCCATCCAGATTATTGTCCACTTTGGCTAGCCAGTTCGAGGCGGGGCCTGTATTCCAGAACAAAGCATCGGGGTCCGTATCACGGTTGAGTTGAGTTCCACCGCTCCAGTTAGCTGGGTCAACAAACAGATTGGCTCCTGCCCCTGGTACCCAGTATTTGTATTGAGTAAAGAATACGTTTTGTCCTTGGGATGTATTTCCGATTGCAAAATAGGGCTCATCTAGGACCCCTTCCTTCTGAGCAACAGCTTTGAATGCCGTAACCATATCGATTCGGCTGGAGGAGATGTTTGTGGTTTCGTAGGGATCGACCTCAATGTGGTAAAGTTCTTCGGTATTGGTTAAGACACGATGGATGAATTTCCACCCTCCCATTTGAATTGCATAACTTGCTTGGTTAAGGCCTGCAAAATTATCTTTGTCTGTCCAAACGATTGCGTCAGTACGTGGTGGATCAGGCTGGCCAAGGATGGCGGGTAACATCGACCTGCCATCAAGACCAAACGGAGTATCCTGACCGGCCAGTTCAGCGAAGGTTGGGAATATATCGGCAAAGGACCCAACATGGGTGGAGTTTACTGCGCCAGGCGTCGTGACGCCGTCCCACCGCACCAAGAATGGTGTAATTATACCGCCCTCGAGCGTATTCGATTTCTGGCCGCGATAAGAGCCATTGCTATCGAAAAACTCAGTGTTGAAACCCGACACATGAGGCGTCCATAAGGCCCCATTGTCACTGGTAAAAATAACCAGCGTATTGGCAGCAATACTGTCTGATTTGTCTCCGTCACCATTGGGATCCTCAATTGCCGCGATAAGGTCTCCCACGTTTCGATCTAGTCCGGTGACCATGTTGGCATAGCGCTCCTGAACATCAGGCCAATTATTCGGTTCGTATTCACCAGGGCCGAGCCGATCCAATGGATCATGAACCGCTTCGAATGCAACGTACATAGCAAACGGATCTGCCCCGTTCGCATGATTGCGAATGTAGTTTACCGCGTGATCAGAAGTGACATCTTGACTATAGCGATAGGATGGTCCCGGCCCAGGCCAAGAAGGATCGGGAGCGACTGGCGTATATTTAAGACCACCGTTCCCATCGTTTTCCCAGAGCCTGCTGACCCGATATCCCCCATGCATTGACCCAAAAGCAGTTTCGAATCCTTGTTGGGTTGGAATTTGAGTGAAATCAAATATCCCTTGGTCATTTGGAGCCCCTGAGGAATTGACACCTCCCAAATGCCACTTGCCCCACATTCCAGTTTTGTAACCCGCGTCTTGAAGCATTTGGCCCCAAGTCTTGTCATCGTCTTGACCGCTTCGAAACCCATTGAACTTGTCGGTATGTTCTTTGATTACATGATTGATTTCGAAGCCGGTTAAGAGCGATGCTCGAGAGGGCGAGCAAATCGGAGCCCCTGAATACATTCTTGTGAAGTTGACCCCGTCGCTGGCAAGCTTATCAATATTGGGGGTGCTGATCGCAGGCAGGTTCGCCGCGGCACGGGCAATCTGGTTAGTGTATCCAAGATCACCGATACCCAGATCATCTGCCATAATGAAGACTATATTTGGCCGAAGTGCTGCGGATTCAGCATGCACTGGCAAATGACAACTAATGCTTAGAGAGACCCCTAAAGCCAAGGCAACGCAATTTGAGATTGTGACCCCACCCGGTTGATTTAGATACATTGAGGTTTCCAAGCAAAAAATCCGTACATTAAGGGGGCAGAGAAGGAGAACGCTGCGTCCTCGCTATGGATTTCTATTTTAGACGAAAGCTACGTCCAAGCAACTAATTCGTAATTGTTGCCATGTTTTACCGCTCCTCTCAGGGCTCAGGGGCTCAGGGATTGACTGGATTGATGGGCCTCTATCGAACATTACTGGAAGGCTTCCAGGAGGTTAAGGCAGGTTCGAGGGAGCTTTGGTTTCCGGACATCTTAATGAACCGCCCGGACCTTCCACCCATCTCGCAGCAAACTGAAAGTTGGCATTCGAGTGGAATTATCAGTACTGCTAAGGCTGAATAGTCAGGGGGGAGACAGTCCTGATCCACACTTGTGGGGGGGTAGGCGAAGCTTCGGCCATCGTGGAGACTTTTTGCCAAGAAAATCTTGAACAATTTAATAACCCAACTAGCATGGCTTTGCATCGCATAGTGTTGTAGCACAATGAATTACGTCAATAGTCCAGTTTGCTTAGACTAGCATAGTGCCTGCAGAGGACCCCAATCCCCCTTTCCCAAAACCCCTGAACCTGTCAAGATACGCTTGCCTTTCACATTAAGGGGATAGAGCAGATTTTAATGGATCGGCTAAGTTAGAAGGAATGGACTTTCTTTCACTTAAGGCAAGAGGTTAAGAGGCTTCTTTTAGTTAACTGGCTTCGAGACGAAGGATATCTGCAACGCTGCTTCTCTAGTGCGTGCAGTCGACTCGCTGTGCTAGTCGCCAACTAGTTTTACAGGTATTTCCACGGGCGCATGTTCAAAAGTGGAACTAGTGGTCTTTTCGTGCGATGAAGGTTTTTAAGCTCGGTTACGAACCCAGCAGTGGGTTGGCAGTAAGACCGAGTGTTCACGCTGATTTGCTTCCTTAAACGATTAATTGGGACGAATCCTTATGAGCATTTTTCCATTTGGCAAGCATCGTAGTTCCAACAAGTCTCGAAATAAAGGATTGAGGTTTGAAAGCCTGGAAGAGCGCGTTGTTCTCTCGACAACGTATCTGACCGTAGACGAACCTACCCCAGCAATAGCAGCCGTTGTGAGTACGATCACAACTCCCATCGAGGACTGGGTCCACTCGCTCACGTTTGAGCGGTTTGCGCAATTGACCCCCGAGCAGGTGATCTATCTGCTGCCAGAACAGTTGGCCACGATCCCGAATCATGGTTCCTTTTATGTGTGGTCTGCAGAATCTCGCGCGGCATTGACCATTAACCAGGTTCGCGCTTTGCCAGTGGATCGGTTGAGTACGGGGCTCCTGACAAACCAACAGGTTACCTGGTTGACTCAACCGCAGGTGCAGTCGTTAAATATAAGCACGGAAGTAATTCGACTTCTTTCCCCCACGCAACTGGGTTGGCTGACGACAGGACAAATACAGTCGCTCAAATATTGGGATCTCTCATATATCTATCCCGCTCAGATACCTCAGGTCTCAACGGCACAAATTGCTTCAATTCCCAGTGTGGAGATTCTTAAAAGTTGGTCCTCGGCGGTGAGAGGCGCTCTGACTGTGCAGCAGGTCCGGTCCCTGAGAGTAGATTTGATTGGGATCAATTTATTGAACTCGAGTCAAATCGGTTGGTTGACCGCATCGCAGATACAGTCGCTGAATACAGCCCAACTACCTTTTTTGCAACCAGGGCAGATCCAGTGGCTCACTACCAGTCAGTTCTCTCAGATCGATTCACATGGAACCTTCTCTCAATGGAGTCCTGCGCTGCGAGCAGCTTTAAATCTCGCACAGGTACGTTCCTTGCGAGTCGATCTATTAGGTACGAGTCTCTTGACCGATCAGCAGGTTACTTGGTTGACCCAACCGCAGGTACAGTCGTTGAATATGTCGACGGAAGTGATTCGACGTCTAGCTCCAACGCAACTGGGTTGGCTGACTACAGGACAGATACAGACGCTCAAGTATTGGGACCTTTCTTATCTCTATCCTTCCCAGATTCCACAAGTATCAACGGCACAAATTGCTTCTATTCCCAGTGTGGAGATCCTGAAGAGCTGGTCCTCGGCGGCACGAGATGCTTTGACTTCACCGCAGGTTCGGGCTTTGCGGGTCGATCTTATCGGCATCGGTTTGTTGAACTCGACTCAAATCGTGTGGTTGTCAGCAGCCCAACTTCAGTCGTTGAAGATACCTCAGCTTCCACTTTTGCAACCAGCGCAGATCCAGTGGCTCACCACCAGTCAGATATCTCAAATCGATTCTCACGGCACGTTCTCTCAATGGAGTCCTGCGCTGCGGGCAGCGTTGAATCTTGCCCAGGTACGTTCCTTGCCGGTCAATCTATTAGGCACGAGTCTCTTGACTGATCAGCAGGTTACTTGGTTGACCCAACCGCAGGTACAGTCGTTAAATATGGGCACGGAAGTAATTCGACGACTTTCTCCCACGCAACTGGGTTGGCTGACTTCAGGACAGATACAATCTCTCAAGTACTGGGACCTTTCTTATCTCTATCCCGCTCAGATACCTCAGGTCTCAACGGCACAAATTGCTTCAATTCCCAGTGTGGAGATCCTGAAGAGCTGGTCCTCGGCGGCACGAGATGCTTTGACTTCACCGCAGGTTCGGGCTTTGCGGGTTGATCTTATCGGCATCGGTTTGTTGAACTCGACCCAAATTGGTTGGTTAACCGCATCGCAGATCCAGTCGCTAAATATTAGCCAGTTGCCTTTTTTGCAAGCTTTTCAAATACTTATCCTGACAAGCAATCAGCTAGCTCAGATTGACTCTCACGGTGCCTTTTCTCAGTGGAGTCCTGCCCAGCGAGCGTCGTTGATTTACAACCAAGTTAGATCACTGCGAGTAGACTTGTTGAGTACGGGCCTACTGACGGACCAACAGGTAACCGAGCTATCGCAAACCCAAGTGCAATCTTTGATTATTGCAACCGAGGTCATTCGACGACTTTCAACGACTCAATTAGAGTGGCTCACGGTGAGTCAAATTCAATCACTCAAATACTGGGATTTCTTGTACCTGGATCCTTCTCAGATTCCACTGCTGACTCTGCAACAAGTGGCCTCGATTCCATCACGTCAGAATTTCGCAGCGTTGTCTCCATCTGCAAGGGCTGCACTCACGATACCTCAAGTACGAGCACTAGATGTAGCTAAAGTAAATATTGATCTGTTGAATCCAGGGCAAATACAGTTCTTGACGGTGTCACAAATTCAGTCTCTTAAATCGATCGACTTTGTCCACCTGTCGATCACGCAGTTGAAACTAGTCACATCTGCGCAATTTGCAGCTGTTAGCAATCCCTTGCACGTAACTTTGCTTGATCCGGAAGTGAAAGAAACGCTTTCCCGCGAGCAAATCCTCAGTATGCCACTGGATATCTACGCCGAATTTGTGGGCATTCCGATTAACTTGGGAGGCATAGAGAATTATGTGCCAGTAAGCGAGTATGCGAAGGCTGCTGACGGACTGGCTAGTGACCCACGTACGATGATGGAATGGATGGGGATTCTTTCTCTCGTGCCCGATAGTTCAGCCACGCATTTCTCAGTGGCCAGCGGGAGATGGTCTAATCCTGCTACTTGGCTCAATGGTCAGGTGCCTAGTGCCGGTGCGAAGGTCGTCGTTGCCTCGGGCACGGACGTTTATTTTGATGCCACGATGAATAGCTCGCTCGCCACGTTGCGAATCGATGGAACCCTGCGATTTGCACACAACCAGAATACGCTGCTCTGGGTGGACACGATTGTAGTTGACACGTCTGGCACTTTGCTTATCGGCACCCAGGCCCAGCCGATCCAGTCGGGAGTTACTGCTAGAATCGTATTCCCGACAGAGACGCCGATTGATATGACCTGGGACCCTCGCCTGCTAAGTCGTGGCATTGTCAGTCGTGGAACCGTCAGAATGTATGGCGAAGAAGTGACCCCTTATGTTGGGTTGGTGAACGATCCTTCCAAGGGGGATTCCATCTTGCGACTGGAGAGTGTGCCCACTCACTGGAGAGTGGGAGACCAATTAGTGCTCACAGGGACCAATC
The DNA here is from genome assembly GCF_007860015.1 of Bythopirellula polymerisocia. Lineage (GTDB taxonomy): Bacteria > Planctomycetota > Planctomycetia > Pirellulales > Lacipirellulaceae > Bythopirellula > Bythopirellula polymerisocia. Next base: position 71,347 of record NZ_SJPS01000002.1, on the reverse strand, counting down.
CCTACACAGATGATTTTGGTACGGAAGAGCGAACCATTCTGGCAATAAACGGCTCCCAGGTGACTGTTGCTCCGCTTGACTACGATCACCATACTCCGGCGGGCCACGACTTATCTGTTTACGTCGCCAATAGGTCGCGCAATATCACTTTGGCTAGCAGTGATCCCGATGCTGATTTTACTGTTCGTCCCCATATCATGTTTGTCCATAATCCTGACATCGAATTGGTCAACATCGGTGTCTATGGATTTGGTCGCACCAATAAACTCATTCCAATCGGCACGCCTATTAATGGTGGCACGCAACCAGGAACGTTGATCAATGCACGCGGTCGTTATGCGATTCATTTCCATCGCACAGGGGTCGACGCGGCTTCCGATCCCGCGATCGTGCGTGGCAGTGTGGTGGATGGCAGCCCAGGTTGGGGATTTGTGAACCACCAGAGCTACGTCCTCATGGACGACAATGTAGCTTATCAGGTGAGGGGCGCGAGCTTCGCAACCGAAGATGGCAATGAAATTGGTCATTTTATACGAAATCTGTCGATTGCTTCGGCAGGTTCTAATGAAGCAGCGCGGAGTCGGATGGACATCCATGACTTCGGCCATGCCGGGAACGGTTTTTGGCTCCAAGGACCCTTGGTGGAGGTAGTCGACAATATCGTTGCGGGAGCCAGCAGCGACGCCTATGTAATCTTCTCCAACTCTTCTCAGGTTCTTTTCTCCGCTGCCGATCTGGAAGATCCGAACTTGGCTGGGGGCCAGTCCAGGGTTGCGGTTAGTGCCCTTCCCTTGAAACGGTTCGAAGGGAACGTGGCCTTTGCTTCGCGGGGCGGGGTGGAAACTTGGTATATCAACCGCAATATGACTGACCGAAAGTCAAACATCGAAGATTTCACCGCCTGGAATGTTGCAAATCCCGGGGTGTTTCTCGAGTATACTGGGCGGATTGATGTCAATGATGTCGTACTACTCGGCATGAATATTCCCGACAGTCCTGCGATTTTATCGAATGTCCATTCTCACGACATTACCTATGATAATGTTCACATCGAAAATTTCGACGTGGGCATTCAAGTTGATGGAAGAGGGAAAATAACGATCCAAAATGGATTTTTTAAGGCGAGAGTTGCACTCGATATCTTGGAGAAGGCTTCTCCGTATCGAACCGTAGAGATCCTAGGCAATCCTGTGTTCGCGTCACTCACAACCGCGCAACTTGGAGGTCGCACTCAATATGACTACTATCTCTCGAATGAATCGAGATTTCCTTACCAGTATGAGGAAGATTTGGTTAGTCATTCGACAGTATATGTCAATACGCAACAACTCCCCAGTGCCGAGCTATATTCTTATTTACAAATCTCAAATGCGATTCCGTTTCCTTCCTCGATTTCTTATGGCTACGTTCGTGATGAATGGCTTGATCTCACGAATCAGCAACTGTGGCAACAGTTTGGTGTGGCCTATGGCGGGGCAATTGCTCCGGCGGATTCTGTCATTGTGCCACGCATCTATGGGTTGGTGTATCAGCCGTAAGTCAGCATTAGAAAGTAAGATATTTCTGAAATTTCTAATGGAGCTTACTCAAGCTTGTCTCGCCCGTGAAATCGCATTGTCCCCCAGATGATCAGATAGGGGGTTGGGATTTGGACTGGGATGCAGCGCGATTCAAGAAAACGACAGTGAGCATTGTCTTCTTGGCAGGACTATCTCGCTACATTCTGGTCTAACCAAATTGTTTAGCACCGTCGGGCCACAGGAGTTGAGTAGCAACATGTCCCTGAGAAACGCAATGTTAATTTCTTGGTCTTACGCCACGCATCGGTAGTACAGCAGACAAATTCACGAACTTCTCTCTCCTGGTTGGAAATACTTCACTGAATTCGCTGAAGTCATTGGGAGTCAGCGTAATCAGCATACAGTGACGTTGGACTAGAGGCTCCCCAAGAGCCTAGTCCTTTGTCATTGCTAAGATTTAGGGTGCGAGATGTCGCAAACTTTTAATTGCAAAAGAGTAATGACACCTCGCACCCTAGATTTAAGAGTTGCCAAAGCACTAGCTCTATAAACCATTTGACAAGCTTGCAAGCCCTTGTATGATACACTTAGCGGGGTCTTCACCCCCAATTAAGTCGCTTATTCAGGACCCCCCACTCTCTTTTTCCGTGCTTTAGCCCAACTATGTCTAACACTATGCTCAGTTGGGAGGCTATTCCCAGAAAGAGTTTTTTCTTTTTGACATTGCTTAGCTGGTTGAGTTTGTATTTTTCTGAGTTCGATGTAACAACTGCTGCACAGCCAAACATTGTCCTCATCTTCTCCGATGATGCTGGCTACGCTGATTTTGGTTTTGCCAGTAACTACTTGGGTCGCACAACCGAGTTTAAGACGCCAAATCTCGACCGGCTTGCTTCCGAGAGTGTCTTTGCTCCCAAAGGGTACGTGACTTCTTCGATCTGCGCAAACAGTCGAGCAGGTATGTTGACAGGCATTTATCAGCAGCGGTTTGGATTTCACTACAACGCCCTTGCCACCGATTTCCCAAATGAAGGAGTACCGGCAAACGAAAACTTAATTTTTGAGCAGATGAAATCCCAAGGCTACTCGACGGGCGTGATCGGGAAGTGGCATATTGGACAGTCGGATGTAGCCTGGCAACCGCAAAACCAGGGGGTCGATTATTTTTTTGGCATGTGGGAAGCGGGCAGCAACTACTATAATCAAATCGGGACCAATGTCATTCGACGCCAAGAGAATTTGGTCAACTGGGGATCGGAACCTTCCTTCAATAATATCCCGCAGTCTTCCCCAGGTCGTCATCTGACGGATGCCTTTGCCGATGAAGCAACCAAATACATTGCGGATCATGCGGCGGACGCGAATCCATTTTTTCTCTACACAGCATTAAATGCACCCCATGGCCCATTGTCTCAAGGCAAAGCAAGCGATTTAGCTCAGTTCAATGGCACTTCACTCACCGGTGAGCGGAAAACGGTCGCCTCGTACACCTATGGAATGGACCGAGCGATTGGGCTAATTTTGGATCGACTGGATGACCCTAATGGTGATGGCAACACTTCTGATTCAATCGCCAACAATACTATCGTAATCTTTACTAACGATAATGGTGGGGAAGTCAATGGTTTCTATGACAATGGTCCGCTCGCCGGCTTTAAAGGAAGTGCCTCCGAAGGAGGGATTCGAGTGCCTGTGCTTGTGCGTGCCCCAGGTCTGGCGCCAGGCATTTACGATAAACCTGTTAGTACTCTAGATTTCTTTCCCACCTTTGTGAATGCTGGCGGTGGAACTCTGCCTTCAAATCTGGACGGTGTGGACCTGTTGCCCTATCTCAATGGAACGAATACTGGAACTCCCCACCAGTATCTGTATCAACACAATCGCGTGAATTTCTCTGCAATTCAGGACGATCAATGGAAGTTGGTCAAAGCGCATGCGTTGGATACATGGCACTTATATCAATTGAACCCAGATGGTTCTGGCGAAACTGTTGACGTAAAAGACCAGTATCCTGAAAAGGTTTCGGAATTGGTTCGTGAATTTGTTGATTGGGAAGTTCACACGGAAAAGGCCCTTAACAGCACTGACGTTTATGTGAATCACACAGATACTTTTCTATTTCGCAATGATCTTTTTCCCATCTCTGGTTGGCGTAGTTCAAGTGGTTGGATCAATGGAGATACGGGGATTCCTACTACTTTGAGAAAGGACGATTCGACATCAAATACCGTATTGGTGTTTCAAACCAATAATAATGCTGATTACGTATCAAGAAATGTTATCAATCGGGCAGTGGGCGTCGCGTATCCGCTGTTGGATAGCGGTGTTCCTGATTTGCCTGGATTTGCTGAATTCCTCCTCAATGAGATGCGATTAGAAGGTTCCTTCCATGGCACCCAGAATCGCAAAGCTACTCTCGACGGTAGACCAGTCATGTTTGCAAATAGCCGGACGGGGAGACCTGCTCAATTAGGGCTACACGCAGCCGACAATAGTCCAACAGGCAACTACCTCTTCAAGATTGATATGGATATTGTGCTGTATGACGACCTGACGCTCACCGGAAATGGTAATGTTGATTTTGAAATCAGCGGCGATATTAGCCAATTTCATCGCCAACGTTCTCTTATCAAAGATGGCACAAGCAAAGTGCGGCTTACCGGGCACAATACTTTTACTGGCGACATAAGTATTCTTGGAGGATCACTAGAAGTTGGAGGACCTGACGGGCAGATAGATAATGCTCAAGATTTGGCCATAGGACTGGGCTCGTTCTTCAAGCTCACCGGGGGCCAGGCATCGTTCGAGGCAATCATCAATTCAGGAAACATTACTTTTACAGGTGGAATACTGGAAGCCAAGAGCGTAATCGGCAGCCTCATTAATGACGGTGGTAACTTTGCCCTACATCCCGAAAGTGGAATCGTTCACGTGACTGGCGACTATACGCAGAACGCTGGTCATCTAAGCTTTAGTATCGGGGGAACAATCTTTGGAAGCGATTACGATCATTTGAAGGTAGATGGACTTCTGACTCTTGGAGGTGTTCTGGATGTAGCCTTGACGGACGGTTTTGTCCCCACCGTCGGAGATAACTTTTGGCTGTTCGACTCAGAGCAGCTCGGCAATCAATTTACTAGTTATAATCTTCCAGTTCTTCCCAACAATCTTCTGTGGGACACAACCCAACTGCTCTCTTATGGGACATTGAGTGTCACCACATCCGATGTCCTCAACACGGTTGGTTTTGCCAACTACTTTGAGGGTAGCTTGACGGGTCAGGCCCAGAGCGTAGTTCAGACCGGGCCCCCCCCTAACACGATCCCCCGCAACTGGACAAGTGCTGGCAATGGCGTCAGCACCGCGATGGTTGCCAGTACAGTCGGTGTTGACTCGTCGAGAGGAGTCGAAGTCCAGCGTGGTGCTAACTCCGATGATCGGTGGGCGGTGCCGGTCGGGGGATTGGGTTTTCCTGCCAACGGACACATCATTATCGAATGGGATATGAAGGTTCTCGGCACGGGGGCAACAAGCGGGTTTGGTCCGTTTTTCGGGGTAGATACCTACGATGACACGAATGGGCCCAAAGTCTTAGGGGCTCTCGGGGTGGATGCCACAACTGGCGACGTCTTGTATCAACTCGAGGGGACTGGGATCCTGGCTGAGACTGGTGCCACGGTTTCCTTCAACCAGTGGAACCACTTTCGGATTCGCCTCGATTTTCAGGCCGACACCTACGGGGTGTTTGTGAATGGCCAGCAACTGGGGACCACGCAAGCCTTTGTGGATGGGGTGTCGGACACGTTCACAGACGCCGCCTTGGCCGCCTTGGCCGCCTCTTTTGATGCAGCTTCGCAAAGTCGCACGGGGACTGCCTATTTTGACAACTTCGTCATCCGCGACATCTTGCCGGGAGATTTCGACGAAGACGGAGATGTGGATGGCCACGATTTCCTGGTGTGGCAACGTGTGAATTCTTTCAATCCCTTGAGTTCGCAAAACCTTGCCTTGTGGAAGGCCAACTACGGAACTGCCACGTTGGCATCCAGTTTGCTGGTCGTTCCCGAGCCGACCGTCGGCGGACTCCTGGGGTGTTTAGCACTGACCGCGCTTGCTCGGCGACGCAGATAGCCTGGCCTTCAGAAAGTCATAGACCGCAATCACCGCAAAGCTGATCAGAGTAAAGACGAAAGTTGCCCGGATCGATTCGAGTGTGTTCCCGCGCCCGAGTCGATTTCTTTTGCAGACTTGATCAAAGATTCGATAGCAGATAAGGAGCCTAAACGTCTGGTCCACCTCGTAAAGTCTGCATGCAGGAGCGGGCGATGTGAACTGAGACTGGTGGGTTGACGGCAATGACTTCTTGATCTGGCAGCGATTATTCACTAATAGTCCATCTGGCCCAAGTTCGGAAAAGTTGCAATCCACTTTCGAAATAGCACAAACATCAGTGCCCGAACCGACTAGCCTATTCTTGATCGCAACAGCCTTGTCAGCCACACTTGTTCGACGTAAAGAATCGAACGGCTGAAGAAAAAGAATGTCACCAGAGACCAAACAACGAACTAGTAAGCGCCTTTAGTGAACAAGACGGTTCCAACAGTGCGGAACATCAAGTAAAAGTCTAACCAGAGTGACCAATGGTGGATGTAAAACATTCCCAGTTGAATGCGTTCATCGAAAGTGGTGTCGTTTCGCCCGCAGACCTGCCACAGACCTGTGATCCCTGGCAAGACGGTGCAAAAAGCCTCATAGTGAATGCCGTAGGTCTCAATCTCATTGGGAACAATCGGTCGCGGACCGACGATACTCATTTCTCCGGCAAGCACATTCCAAAGTTGAGGTAATTCATCAATGCTCCACTTCCTCATAAACTTGCCTAGCCCCGTGACTCGTGGATCATTTCTGAGTTTATGTTCCCGTTCCCATTCTTCACGTAATTGTGGATGCTTCTGGAGGTACTCCTCTATTAGCTGCTCAGCACCATTGATCATCGTTCGGAACTTCCAAGCTTTAAAACGGGTGTCACCTTTACCTACCCGCTCGTGGCCATAAAATACTGGTCCTTTTGAAGTAAGTTTGATCGCAATCGCAAGGCTGACGAATAGAGGCAGCAGCAAAATCAAGGAAATCATGCAAATCGTGATATCCATGCCACGCTTCACTAGTTTTGGAATCGGTAGAAGTAAATGCTGCTCAATCATGAATCCAGCCAACCCCTCATCCATTTGGTGGCGACTCCAATGGGTCGGGATCCCGGTGAGATCGGATACCACAAATGCATGCGGAATATTGCCTAAATAATTCTCTACGAGGGAACTAGCGCTCTGTTGGTCTCTATCCGTTTCAACGACAACAGCCCAATAGACATCTTGTTCCTCAGCCACATGGCGGGCATCATCCCATTCCCCGATAAACCACGGGGCGTCACCGTTTATCTCAATTGCACTTGGATCTGCGATGACTCCAACGGTGCGTAATCCCAGTCGGCGATTAGCCTCGATCCACTCTCGGACACCGAAGACGGTCGCATCGTTTCCACAGACTAAGGTGGGAAATCCCCACCAATTCATAGCGCCCAATTTGCGCCGTACGTAACTCCGTACGATCGGTGCCAGTACTATCATTAAAGAAGAAACTGCTAATAAGAAAACAAGTCGATGAGCAAAAATCGGGGAGCCGATTCTCAATGTGGCAGCGAGCACTAGCGTAACCATGCCAATCGACAAAAAGAGCCTTCGAATCTCATCGACTAAGCCTAGGCATACACCTGGATAAAGCCCTTGGGTGGCATTCAACAACACATAGGCTATGGAAGCGGGAATAAACCAAGTCATCGCCGTGGAAGTAGGGTCATCAGGATTGAGCCAACTATAGCCGGTCAAGCTAACCAAGATAGGTACGATAAACAGCACTGCAAGATCGGCTACGACAAGCGGCAAGGTTGTCAGTAGGAGTTGTCTCACGTAAGACGCATCACCATGCGCCCGCGCGACATGGGAACGCACGTTCGTTTTAATACTTGCCCGGTGGCGTGGCATGGAGGCATGACTTCTGTGAGTGCCCTGTATTTGAGGGTATTCTTGCTCTATAGTCAAAGTGTCCTGCGGTGACACGGATACCGAAGTAGAATTGAGACTATTCTCGCGATCTTTGAAACCAACACTCATTCCTGCTGTCAATGATTCATCCATCTTTTGCACTTCATCTCCACCGTACAAGTCAATCAAGGAGCAATATCATAGCCAAGGGACTCCAAGCTCTTCGTCAACGAAGAGAACGAATTTCGCCAAAAAGGAGGCTCCGAATTCCGCTGCTGGACTATTAAACCGACGAACGAAGCAAGAATCGTGCCAAAAAGAGCTTCTGTCCCTGTGTTTTTGCCGTACTGTTCATGCAACTTCATACTATGCTTACGCAATTATTCTGTCAAACAACTTCCCGATTAATTCGGGACTCCCCCCCCAATGGGCCCAGGTCCCGGGCAAGAAACGATGCAAAAAAACATCTTCTAGAGTGGGATTAACGCTAGCAATTATTAAAGATGCTCTGTATCCAGGAACTTCAGAGTGTTGATAATTCACCACCCAGTGCGATAAGGAAAAACAGCATTTCCATCAATTAGAACTTAAGAAACTAGTTGTAACTTTAGCTGCAACAGCCCTATTCCCAATTAAGGTAGATTGGCGTGTTGGTGCGGTTGTGTCAGTCGAGCAATTCGGCATGAGAAATGCGAGAACAAACTCCTCTATATCATGGTACGGTTATATCACAGTACGGTTCACCAACTGGCCGCAATGTGTTTTTCTGACTTCTATCCGGATACGAGAACTAACACTTATTTTGCAAGCAATTGTTGCTCTCCAGAGTTGAACACCCCCGATGTCAACCGAAGCCCCGTTAATCAACAAGCAACCTTCCGACGTAGTGGACAGCGTAGCTATGTCCACAACGCATAGTGAGGCGGGCTCCTCAAGAACCCTCCGCTCTCGACTGCTATCTGGTGCATTTTGGTCGACATTGGGAAGGATATGTTCGGTAGGTGCGCTGTTTGCAACTGAGATTTGTATGGGACGCACGCTCTCAGTAAGTGATTGTGCCGCTTATTTCGCCGTGTCCGCTTTCGTGGTTTTGTTGGCAACGGGGGTTTTATTCGGTACTCCCCAAATTGTCATACGCGCGATTAAGGATAATCTTAAGAATGGCAATACTGAAGATTCACGAACTGTAGTTCGCAAATGCTTTGCTGCGATCACAATTACTTCGGCAATAGCGTTAGCAATAGCAATTATGAGCTCATACGCAGTAGGGGATGAACCGAAGTGGCGTGCCGTGAGAGAGTTGTCCCTTCTGGTTGGCATTTGGGCATGTTGCTCGGCTGCTTGTCAGATCGCCGCGGGGGTACTCCAGGCCCTGGATGATTTTCGCTCGGCCGTCTTGATAGGTGCGCGGCAGGGCGGTGTTGTTGCTAACAGCCTCTTTCTAGTAATTTCTCTGCTGGCTTACCAGGCAGGCTATCTCAGCCTAGGTTTTGCCTTGGTGCTGCAAGTCTTGCTCAACGCAACGGCTCTAATCATCGCTTGGTGGTTGATCGAGCGTGCACTCAACAATAATCAGGAGCGGTGTCGTACGGCAACGGATATGCCAACGACGACCCATTTGCCGCAACGTACGAACTACTCGGTGCGATGGATTCTCCAAGAAAGTTGGCCGAATTTCCTCGTGCAGATGACTTCTATGAATATTGTTTATATCCAGGTGCTGGTATTGGGATGGCTGGCCACCGCGCGTAGCACTGCCGACTATTATGCCGTTCTACGTCTGGTGAGCTTGGTGCAGGTGGCACAACTATTGGTCGTAGCGACGTTGGGGCCCTTCATCGCTGAGCTCTTGGCATCCAATCGTATCAAGCAACTTGAGAGGATCATGCGAGGCGTTGCCACTCTGGTAGCGATTCCTACTTTGTTGGCAACGTTGGTGCTGGTTGTTTTTCCCAAAACCGTCATTCACCTGACTTTTGGAGATGATTTTGTTGGCGCTGCTTTAGCACTGCAAATAGTAGCTGTCGGAACTGCTATCTCAGTGATCACTGGCTGCAATAGCGTAGCCATGGTCATGGGAGGCTATCAAAGCCTGTTAATGAGAATCTCTTTGCTGGCATTCGTGGTACATTTCCTCTTAATCGTCCCCATGATAGATAAATGGGACATCGTTGGCGCCGCTTTGGCTGCCACAATCGTATATGGAATCTATAATCTCTATGTGACCTTTCTCGTCAAGCGAAACCTTGGCTTCTGGTCCTATCCGTCACTTTCGCCCCAAGCCATTCGAGAGACATTTCGCGCTCTTACACAAAGAAGAAACAAGCCCGAGTCACATCCGGCTTGATCGTCGATCGCTGCCAACACTGTAGAAAGAGATTCTTGTGACTAATCAGGTTCGCCGCAATTTGTGTCCGATTTGCTCTGCAAGCGAATTGACAGATCGGGGACTTATCGTCCACCCGCAGCCTTCCGAGATAGCAGGGATCGAGGTCGATATGAGCGGTACCGAATATCATCTCAAAGCTTGTCTTCGCTGTGGCTTTGAGTTCAAAGACCCACCGATTGACGAACAACTTTTGATGAAGTGCTATGCTCAGTCTTCTTTCGACCATTGGCAGGACCAACCCGATCCGCTAGTTCGCCAGTTTGATCGATTTGCCCGGTTGATTGAGAGTGCAACAAAAAGTCGTAGAATACTTGACGTCGGATGTTTCAACGGGGCACTCTTGGATTACTTGGGACCTGAATGGAATCGTTACGGAATCGAGCCCTCTATTGCAGCTGCTGAAATTGCTCGGCAACGAGGGATCAATGTGCTCTCTCCGAGTTTAGAGAGTCTCGACAAGAATACGGAACCCTTCGACGTGATCATGGCCATCGACGTGCTGGAGCATATTGTTGAACCTGTTTCATTCTTCCAGTTGATCCAGAAACATCTAAAGGAGAATGGCATTTTCCTAGTCTCCACAGGGAATGCCCATGCGTTTTCTTGGAAGATGCAGGAAAGTCTTTACTATTACACTCGAATTCCTGAACACGTTTCTTTTTACAGTAAGGCCGCCTTTGATCAGATAACCTGCCAAATGGGTTGGAAATGTGCGGCATATCAGTTCATCCCACACAAGCGGCTGCCGACGAGTCGTAGGATCAAAGACACGATTAAGAATACGGTCTATACATTAGGTTGCAAATGTCGAGGATTAGGAATTAGTCCCTTGAATAGGAAACTGCGTAGCGGAAGGGGCCCAACGTATTTCTCCGCAAAGGACCATCTCATATACGTCTTTCAACAAGCTGGCTGAACGAGCAAGTATCGGTCGGCCTCTTCAAAAGCTTCCCCCACATAGACCTTTCTCTTGAATTTTATGAAAATCTGCTTCCTAACTAACAGTAATCTGAAAAAGCACGCCAACATGAAACGTGCCTTCAGCATGTCGAAATATCTGGTGGAAGCAGGCCACCAGGCAACGATCATTCTGCAACACCACGAAGAGAATCTAAAGGCCGCCGAAATCTACCCAGGTATCGAGTATCTGTACTATGAGCAGGGAACCACTCTGAGTGAGAATCGCGAAAAGCGCGCGATGATTAAAAGCCGCCATGATGACGTGATCGTCGTCTGTGGCAATTCCGCGAGGAATTTTGTTTGGCGATTTGGCAAGTCTCGGCCACTGATGGTTCTCGATCATCCAGAAGTCATGTCAGCTTTTGAAGAGTTTTCCTATTTGAAGCGCTGCTTCGAATACCTGCGTGAATGGATCGAACTATTTCTATTCGATGGTCATCTCGCCGTAAGCCGTTACATTGAACGCCGGTTGCAGAAGAGACTAAACCTGCTCCATTTGAATGCCGAGGTGCTGTATTCTCCCTTTGCGGCGGAGGAAGACCTGAAAAGCTGGAACCCCGTGGCAGCCAAAAGCATCCGGGAGCAATACGGCAAGAAAATGGTGCTTTATTTGGGTTCCTTCTTTGCCGCCTATGGATTCTACGAAATCCTGCATGCGGCGGCGCGGCTTAGGCAAGTCCGAAACGATTTCGTCATTGTCATGGCAGGTGCCGGTCCCGAATTAGAAGGGGGCCAAGCATTCATTGCGGAGAACGACCTTCAAGAGACGGTCTCATTTCCTGGTTTTCTCTCAGGCGAAACGATGAAGAATTATCTACATGCCGCCCATGCATTTATCTGCCCATTAGCCGATACCGTGCGAGATTGGGCCCGGAGTCCTGGGAAAATCTACATGTATGCCGCCACACGCCATCCGATTGTTACTTGCAAGATCGGAGAGGCAGCAGATACACTTGGAGAGGCCGGATTTTACTATGAGCAAGGCGATGTTGATTCACTGGCAAATCAAATCTCGCTCACTCTCGATCGCGACGATTCGCCGGTCGAGGGGATTGATTACGAGAGACTATTTTCCAAGAGCCGCACGAAGGAATTCCTGGCCTGGTTGCACGAAAGCTTTGGTCTCTAGCTCAAGCTGAGATTAGGAACCCACGACATATTTCCTATTCGATCAGTGCTTCAGGCTATTAGCAATCAGACATCAGCTTACAAATTCAAGAATCACGTCACCTCCACAAAAAATTTGGTGGCTAGCAAATAGCTGCCTGATTTCCCTCTCTTTGTGCTGAATGCAGTTTATGAAAAAACTCAAAATCATAGCAAAGCGGTTACTCGCCAAGGGGTTCATAGCGGGCCAATCGCTCGGAGTGGATATCCTGCCCCGGCACTTTTATTCGGAAGTCCCATTCATATCTCGCCTCAAGAAAACTCAAAGTTGGCGAAAACCCCTTTGTCTTGATGAAGTCTTGGGAGCCAACGACTTCGAGGGGCAGGCCGAGTTCCTCAATAGCATCGCAACCGAGCGCGCGAAAGAATTGCTAAAGCAAAGAGACGTCCACAAGGAAGCCTGCGACCGTAATGGAGCGGTTGGCTTCGGGCCGATTGAATCTAATTGCTTGTATGCCTTCGTCTTTACCAAACGACCGGCCACGATCGTGCAGGTTGGTTGCGGAGTCTCAACGGCGTTGTGCGAAATGGCTGCCAATGATGCCGGATTTTCTCCAAGAATTATCTGCATTGACCCCTTTCCGACCGATTTTCTGGTGCGGGCCGCGCGAGAGAATCGGATTGAGCTAATCTCCCAGCCGGTTGAAGATACCGACATCAGCGTACTTTCTAAGTTGCAGACGGGGGATCTCTTCTTTGTTGATTCCACTCACACCCTTGGGCCTGCTGGTGAAGTCACTCGCATCACACTTGAGATGTTGCCGCAAGTCCCCCAGGGGGTCTTCGTACATTTTCACGATATCTGGCTCCCATACGACTACTCTCCCATTATTTTTGAGCAGCCGCTCTTTTTCTGGCACGAGACAGCTTTGCTTGCCGCCTATTTAAGCGGCAACAACCGTTGGCGCGTCCAGTTGTCGCTATCCATGCTGCACCACGGGCGACCTGAGTCATTGAGCCATGCTTTTCCCATCTATAAACCAGCCTCGATGAACCAAGGCATCAAGACTTCGGAGGGGCATTTTCCAAGTTCGATTTATCTTCAAACACAATAAGCTACGATCACAAATTTCTCATGCAAAGACGATCATTCTCAACATAAACGCTTCAGGACAGTGTTGCACGAGAAGTGTCCACTAATGCCAAATTCACCTCCCCTAGGCTGGATCTCATAGATGCAAGACCAGGCATTCCATTACCTCTAGATTGCGTCTGGAGGATTGTTCCTATTTCACCAATAGGAGCAATCAGCCGGATCATAGTGTCTATTGGCAAAGTGCATCATATTCCGGTTCCTAGATGCACTCATGCACATATCCAATTGTTTTTGGCTTCTTGAAACAGTTGAAATCATGGTATAATTAAAGATTATACTTGAAGTGAAGTGGCCGAAAACCTAGTCCCGATCCTACTTGGCTCTAGATTTCATCTTCTATCGTTTCTCCAAGTACCATTATTCGTTTTTTGGAATTCTACAATGGAATTCCTCCATTTGACTTGCCAACTCTAAGATCAAGACAACCCTATGGCTGCAGACGATTTACTTCTTGTGACCGGTTCTAGCGGCTTGATTGGCAGTGAGATTGTCGATTTTTTCTGTCAGCGAGGCTGGGAGGTTCATGGAATCGACAACAATATGCGTGCCGATTTGTTCGGACCTGCTGGTGACACCAGTTGGAATTGCCAGCGCCTGCAAGAAAAGTTCCCCAAGTTCAAGCATCACATGCTAGATATTCGGGATCGGCAAAGCGTGCTGAAATTTATGGCTGAAATCCGCCCCACGCATCTTGTCCATACGGCAGCTCAACCGAGCCATGATCTGGCAGCCAGCCGACCGTTCGACGACTTCGATATCAATGCGGTCGGCACAATGAATTTACTCGAATCGGTGCGACTCAACTGTCCCGAAACGCCGTTCGTCCATTTTTCTACGAACAAAGTTTATGGCGATGCCCCTAACCGTATTGCCCTGAAAGAGCTTGATACTCGTTGGGATTATGAAGATTCAAATTATTCTGAAGGTATCGCTGAAGATTTTGATATCGATCAATCAAAACATTCTCTGTTTGGCGCCTCAAAAGTCTCCGCAGATATAATGGTACAAGAGTACGGGCGTTACTTTGGCATGAAGACTTGCTGCCTAAGAGGAGGATGCTTAACAGGCCCTAACCACTCAGGTGTCGAGTTGCATGGTTTTCTTAGCTACCTCGTTCAATGCAATCTCCTTAAGAAGCAATACACTATTTTTGGTTATAAGGGCAAACAGGTTCGCGATAATATCCATTCCTACGATGTGGCCTCTTTTGTGAACGAGTTCCTGGAAAATCCTCGGTCTGGTGAGGTCTACAACTTAGGGGGCGGTCGTGACAATTCAATCTCTATTTTGGAAGCCTTTGGCCTGGTAGAGTCGATTTCCGGCAACAAAATGGAGTATGTTTACGATGAAACCAACCGCGCTGGAGATCACATTTGTTACATCTCGAATCTTTCCAAGATTAGAGATCACTTTCCCAATTGGCAACTTACTAAGAACCTCGAATGCACGTTTGAAGAGATTCATGCAGCCTGGCAAGGGCGGCTTTGAGTTGCACTAGGCGAGAGAATGGGGCACAGCTTTTAGAAGAATGACAGGAATCACGGACGATATACTTTGCGCATAATAGTTTCCAGATACATCTGAAAATATCAATCTTCTAGTCGAGAAACTACGAACATGAGTAATGCACAAGTCATGTATCCGACTTCGATGCCGACTTGGAGAAATCCGCTTGCGGCCACGATTGCCATGCCATCGGTGTCGATTATTAGTCCTGTTGGCATCATTATGCTCTTGTTGGGAGCATCTCTAGCATTTCCAGTCCACATCGCGGGGCGAGCCTATCTAGGCGAATTCTTTTTGGCAATCTTGGCCACCTATGGCTTGCTCCAGTTGCTATCGGGTTCCAAAGGCCTCGCAAAATCGTTCCTAGTAATCTTAGTCGCGATGCTTCTGAGCCTATTGGGTTACGTCCTGAGTGACCTGCACCAGCAGACACCTCCTTCTGATTATCTTCGAGGGTGGGCTCGCTGGGCATTCATGATAACTAATTTCATTGGACTTACCTGGATTGTCTCTCGAAATCCTACTTACTTATACATACTTCTTGTGGGCTGGGCTGTTGCGAGTCCTATGGCGGGATGGCATCTTGGATTACATGCTCCAATGTCACTTTGGAAGTTTTTCGGCGCTTCTCAATTGCCGTTTGTGGTCTTATTCTTTGTTCGGTATCGTAGTCCTAAATTCATCACAGTCGCTTGTCTGGGACTTGCCGCACTGAATGCGGCGCTGGATACACGATCGAATGCTCTTATTTGTGCGGTTGTCGCTGGTGTCGTTTTTTTAGCAGGACGACAGAGTTCTCCTTATTTGAATAAAGTTTCTCTGTCACGCTTTATTAAGTTTATAATCATATTGGGATTGTGCTTCGGCGTGGCTGTGTTTTCTGTGAAATGGTATAGCGACCAATATGGTTATGAACGTCGCCAATCGGGGTCGGACACAAAACGCTCGGTCTCTGCTCAAGTTTGTTTTCAGGCAATTATGGACTCCCCGATCATTGGATACGGTTCTTGGGCGAAGAGTCCTGAATTGGCAAAACTACGAGATCGACTAATTGAAAAGCAAATCAATAGCCACGTCTTCAGGGCAGACGCCCAGGAAGACCGTATTGTCGCCCATTCGCAATTGCTGCAAGGCTGGCTCGAGGGAGGCCTCCTGGGGCTCTTCTTCTTTGCTTTCCTGGGAGTTCAGATGGCGATTAAAGGGACATTTCTTACTATCGAACGCGGGTTTGATAGTATGACCCCGTTATTTGCCACTTCTCTCTTGTTGTCTGGATGGCATCTGATCTTCAGCCCCTTCAACGGAGACCAGCGCATGCTGATTGCTGCCGCCTGTGCCGTATTATGTTATCTGGCCAATGAGAAATATGTCTTGCGAAACAATCGCAACTATTACGTGATGGCTTCTTCTCAGCGGCCCATGGTAGTGCAATGACTTGGTTAAGAACGATCCGCAAGATCAGAGCACTTTGAAGTATTTGGAATCTAGTTTCATTGTTTTTATCCGATTCCCACAGTTCTCGCATTTCGACTTTCGATCTAATCTATGAGCATTTCTAAAGAATTGATTCGGGGCGTGAAAAAGCGGATGCAAGGAATTGGCATCGATCTCGCGCGTTATCAAGCATCTTCCCATCCAGTTGCGAAGCGTGCGCAACAGTTGCGCGACCATAGCATAGATTGTGTACTCGATGTAGGTGCAAACACCGGTCAATATGCCAGAAACTTGCGAGACTTAGGATATCGGGGCCGCATCGTATCATTTGAGCCCATGTTGAAAGCTTATGGGACACTTATTAAGAATGCGGCAAGCGACCGAAATTGGGAAACACTTAATATTGCACTTGGTGAGTCTTCGGGCGAAATGACTATTAAGATCGCTGAAAACTCTTGGAGTAGTTCCCTGCTTGATGTTAAGGATAGCCACATCTCCGCCATGTCCTCCGCCCGCTGCGTCGGCAGCGAGACGATTGAAGTTAAACGGCTTGACGATGTCCTGGGCGGAATCTGCAAGCCCGGCGAAAACATATTCTTGAAAATTGATACTCAAGGTTTTGAAAAGCAAGTTCTCGAAGGCGCTCAGCAGAGTCTCCCCAAGATTGACATGTTGCAGATCGAAATGTCGTTTGTGGAACTCTATGAGAATCAAGCACTCTTCGTGGAAATGTACGAATTGGTTTGCAAACAAGGATTTCAATTGACTTGCTTGGAAGACCTTTGGTGGGATCAAAATACCGGGCAGCTGATGCAAGTCGACGGTGTCTTTCAAAGGGCTTAATTCTCTCACTTCAGGCAACGATACCCAGCAAGCTGCTTCAGCCAATAGCTGGGAAGCTAAATCTCTCATCACAGCCTTTAGGGAATGCCCACTTTAACGAGTCACCGATGAATCCTATCGCAAGAATTCTTGAATCCTGTAAGCGGAATATTCGTCGAAGCCCACGAATGAACCTTCTGTTGGGTCATCTACTTCCCCTGTATCGCATCTTATCCGTCAAGCCGGATACCGAAATCGTGATCGAAGGGTACCCACGGTGTGCGAACTCATTTGCAGTCGTTGCATTTGTACAAAGCCAACCTCGAGTAGTGAAAATCGCCCATCACTTGCACTCGCTTGGGCAGGTTCGGCACGGACTTCAACGCGGAATCCCTTGCTTGATTCTATTGCGGAATCCCCGAGATGCGGTGCTCTCACTCGTAATCCGAAAAAACCTCAATGATATGGCCTTGCCGTTGAGGGAATATATCGACTTCCACAAAGGTATTCTCGAGCTATGCGACAAGGTAGTGATCGCAGGCTTTGCTCAAGTCACGGGCGATTTTGGAGCCGTGATTCGGCGAGTTAACCGACGCTATGGTGTTAACTTTGCCGAATTTGACCACACCGATGAGAATGTCGCAGCGTGCTATCAAGAGTTGGATCGCATCGAGAGAGGATTTTCGCCTAATGATAGCGTGCGCTCCACTCATGTTGCACGCCCCTCTGAAGATCGTGCCGCACTGAAAAAGGATTTGGAAGCCCAACTGCTCAGCGGCAAGGCACATTCACTCCTGCAGGATGCAACAGCTTTATACGAAGCGATTCTCCCTCACACGCTAGATTCCGACGAGAAATAGTATGGGCGAGACAACAACCGAGCCTAGTAGTTGTCACACAATTACCTTCGTTGGCCCTCTGCCGCCACCAGTGACGGGAATGACGGCAATGAGTGAGGTAATAGTTCAAGCATTGGCGGAGCAGGGGCCGTTGAAATGTTTCAATTGGTCACGAGAGAAATCACTCAAGGGCTTTCGTTGGAAACTGGCCAGGTTGTGGGGTGCGTTTTGTTCATTTTGGGGGCTCTTGCAACGAGGTCGGCAGCCAAAACAGCTGCTTTACTATCCGGTCAATTCTTCCTGGGGGATGCTCTACGACTTCGCCTTGCTAGGACTGGGTAAGTTACTAGGATATCGAATTGTTTTGCACCACCATGTCTATTCCTATCTGAATGAGTTCGACTGGCGTATGGGGCTCATCAACAAGCTCGTTGGTTCTAATGGCGCTCATGTCGTACATTGCCAGAAAATGGAAAACGACTTTCGGGCACATTATGAGACAACAGCACGATTTCTCTTCATCCCTCCAACGATTGTCTCACCAGAAATCACCTTTATTCCTCGTAAGTTAGAACTGACATCGGATAAGAAACCATTTGTCCTTGGGTTCCTCAGCAATTTAACGCTAGCCAAGGGATTGCATCTTGTGATCAAGACTTTTGAAGCGGCTATTGCAAAAGGGCTAGACGTTCGCCTGATTCTGGCCGGTCCGTGCATGCAGCGAGAGGCTGAAAAGCTTATTCAGGATTCTTTGGCTCGGTGGCCACGACAAGTGGAATATCGGGGACCTCTTTATGGTGAGGCCAAAGTGGAGTTTTATCGAGAGTTGGACACATTTCTGTTTCCCACTCAGTACAAGAATGAATCTTGGGGGATCGTACTCACGGAAGCATTGACTGCCGGATGCCCTGTGATTGCGTATGATCGCGGTTGCATCTCTTACATTATACAAGACGGTTGTGGCAAAGTAGTGCCACAGAATTGCGAGTTCGCTGCTGAATCAGTTCAACTGATCGGGCAGTGGATTTCAGCCCCAGAAAGTTTTCGCCAGGCCAGACAACATGCAGTCGAGCGGAACCAAACACTGCAACACGAGGCGGCCGCTCAGTTGCCCTTATTTGTGAATCAAATGTGGACGATGAAATGATGTCTTTCAGCGTGCGATACAATATCTAGTCCCGATTTCCATACTTTGTCAAACAGCCCGGTCCTATGATAGCGTCCTTAGAATCTCTTCTTCATCATCGTAGTGGCATAGTGCGGAAAGGAAGCACTCTCTTACTGCAAATTCCCAAATCGATTGCGCGAAGCAGTGATTCTCCAGAAAAACGCGCTGCCAAGCCCCCTGTGTTTGCAAACTCATTTCCCAAGAGTGGCACGCATCTGCTTGATCAAATAGTCGAAGCGTTTCCCGGCATGCGCAATTTCGGTTCTTTCCTGTCGTCCATGACAAGTTCATTTCAGTTCCGCGAACGTACTAGACAAAGCACCCTCAATTTCATCTCTTCGACAATAGCAGGCGAATTAACCCGCGCTCATTTGTTTTTCTCAGAAGAATATGCTGCGGCCCTCGCCAAGCGCAACGTCATCCATTTTTTCATATACCGCGATCCACGCGATGTTGTGATCTCCGAAGCTCACTATCTGCGTTCGCTTAATCGCTGGCATCGATTGCACAAGGTATTTCGTTCCACGCCAACACTCGATGACGCTATCATGCTGTCGATCCAGGGATTACAGGACTGTAACGGCTCCCTCAATTACCCCGACATTGGCACGCGGTTTGAGCGATATGCGGGGTGGATCGGCAGAAGCGACGTCTATTCCATGCGGTTCGAAGATTTAGTGGGCGACTTGCGCGATCAGATTCTCGATGAAATGATCGACTTCTATCAGCAAGGAACTCTTGAGCTGATGGGAGAAAATTCCGCTGACATCAAGGTCAATATGATTACCAATATCGCACCAGAACGATCCCACACTTACCGCAAGGGAAAGTCAGGTGGGTGGAGAGATCGACTGAAAGTGCAACATCGCGAGGAATTCAAGCGGGTTGCGGGTGATCTCTTGATTCAGCTGGGTTATGAACAGAATCTAAATTGGTAAGCTGCAAAACTGGGCCGAATTCCTAGAGACTTGTTTTATGCGATTCTTGATACACGATTACGCCGGACATCCCTTTCAGGTTCAGATGAGCCGCAAACTCGCTGCGCGGGGACATCATGTTCTGCACGTCTACTGCGCGTCAATTCATACGCCTCAAGGGGCTCTGAGTCGCCAGAGGAGCGACCCCGAGGCATTTCAATCGGAAGGTATCGACCTGGGTGAAATGATTCCTAAGACTGGTTACCGTCGTCGCCTGCAGATGGAAAGGGAATACGGGACTTTACTCGAAAGCGTATGCCAGAGATTTGCTCCTGATGTGGTGATCTCAGGCAATACACCCTCTATCCCTCAGCGGCGACTAGTCAAATACTGCCAGAGAAACCGTATTGGTCACGTTTTCTGGGTCCAAGACATTTACGGTCTGGCGGCTTATAAACTCCTCAAGCGACGCGTTCCACTAGTTGGACCTTTGATAGGAAGGTACTTTATTGGATTAGATAAAGCCTCAGCACGCAATAGTGATGCTCTCGTGGTTATTACCGAGGATTTTATACCGATCTTCGAAAGCTGGGGCCTCGAAAAGAGTCGAATTCATGTGGTGCATAATTGGGCTGCCATAGATGACCTACCGCTACGACCGCGTGACAATTCATGGTCTCAGGCACAAGGGATGTCCGATGGTCCTCGCTTTGTTTATACCGGCACGATGGCGATGAAGCACAATCCCAACTTGTTGCTTGCCCTAGCCAAGATGCTCGACGAAAAGGATTCTGGTGAAGTGATGGTAGTGTCCGAGGGAATCGGAGTCGATTGGCTAAAGAAGGAGTCAAAAGAGCAGGGGGTCCGGTCGTTACGATTTGCGGGTTTCCAGCCTTTTGAAGTCATGGCCGACGTTTTAGGAAGCGCTGATGTGCTGATCGCCGTCTTGGAAGAAGATGCTGGGGTGTTCAGTGTTCCTTCCAAGATACTTAGCTATTTTTGTGCGAGCCGACCTGTACTGGCAGCTATGCCATTGAACAACTTAGCAGCCAAAACAATTGTCAAAGAAGGGGCTGGGCGGGTCGTTGCTTCGGATGATTTATCGGGATTTTGCTCTGCAGCGAGCGAACTCATCCAGTCTCCCGAATTAAGAGAATCGTGTGGTGTGGCAGCGCGTAATTATGCAGCCGAGCACTTTGACATTGAACAGATTACAACGCGATTTGAAGAGATATTGCAGGCCGCAGTACCGCACAATCGGTAAGAACTGGCCTAACCCGATCCCGATTTACCGGGGCCATACACGCAATCAGCCGAATTTCGCCCAAAATCTTTTCATTCTCTCGTCGTGGCCGTTAACTCAGTGAAAAATACTGCTTATAATGAGGGTTTTCCCTCTCGCCCAATTTAGGATCAGTGGAGTGGGGACATTGTTTGATGCAGATTAGGAATAAAATTCATGAGTAAGAAACCAGTTCTCGTTGCCGGTGGCGGTGGATTCATCGGTGGGCATTTGGTCGCACGGTTGCTGAAGGATGGTCATCAAGTGCGCAGCGTGGATATCAAGCCTATGGAGGAGTGGTATCAGGTGTCCGATGAAGCAGAAAATGTTGTTGCCGACCTCAAGGGCAGCGACAACTGTCATGCGGCCTGCAAGGACGTGGGGGACATCTATAACCTGGCTGCCGACATGGGTGGTATGGGTTTCATTGAAAATAACAAGGCGCTTTGCATGTTGTCGGTGCTGATCAACACGCACCTCTTGCAAGCTGCCAAAGAAGCCAAAGCCGAGCGTTATTTCTATGCCAGTAGCGCTTGTGTCTATAATGCCGACAAACAAAAGTCGGAGGACGTCGTGCCGCTCAAGGAAGAAGACGCTTATCCTGCAATGCCCGAAGACGGCTACGGGTGGGAGAAGCTATTCTCCGAGCGCATGTGCCGCCACTTCCGTGAGGATTATGGGCTTTATACCCGCGTGGCTCGTTTTCATAACGTCTATGGCCCCTTCGGCACTTGGGAAGGTGGCCGCGAAAAAGCCCCCGCTGCGACATGCCGCAAGATCATCCATGCTAAGGAAACGGGTGCCACGGAAGTCGAGATTTGGGGTGATGGCAAACAGACCCGCAGCTTCATGTACATCGATGACTGTGTGAAGGGTATTCTAGCCATTACCGATAGCAATATCCTTGAGCCGATCAATCTGGGTTCTGACGAACTCACGACGATCGAGGGTTTGTATGACATGGTCGAAGAGATTGCGGGTGTAAAGGTCAAGCACACGCATAACCTCACTGCCCCGAAGGGTGTCAATGGCCGCAATAGTGATAACACTAAGATCCAAGAGTACCTCGGATGGGCCCCCGGCATTCGTCTCCGCGACGGGATGAAGAAGACTTACGACTGGATCTACGGCGAGTACCAAGAGAAGTACGCCGGCCAGCCTGCTTGATAAGTCAATGACTTTACACGATAAACGCCCAGGGATTACAATCCCTGGGCGTTGACGTTTAGTGTGATGCGTTCTGAATCCTTCTAGCTAGTTTTGGTCTGTTCGGCCGCGTGATCATGAGGCTTGGAGGCCTCTTTTTTGGCTTCTTCATCGGCCTCGATAACCCCTGCTGGGCCAATCAGCTTTATGGGCAGGATCCCCGATTTTTCGGCAGCAGCCCACAGTGCCTTGGCGTCGAGTTGCTGGTTTTGCTGCGGGGTGACAATGGCGACGTCGATCTTAAGATCGGTGCGGACCTTGGTGACCCCTTTCACTGCGTATAGCTTGCGGGCAACCTTCTTCGCGCAGTTACCGCAGTGCATATCACCGACAAAGATGGCCGTCTCAGCGGGTGCCATCTTAAGGGCTTTTTTCACGGCAGGAATGTCCTTTGATTCCGAGAGAGGTGCCTCGTCGGCAGCTTGTACGGTTGCTGCACAGTTAATCAGAATGGCCAAGAACAAAATTGCAATACGGGAAACTGATTTCATCATCGAAATCCTTTCTGAGTGATTGAACTGACGGGAATTACTTGCGGACGAAAATGCCCGTGGCTTTTACGATCATCATGCCACCTTCAAGGACTTGGGCTTCGCCCTGGACGACTACCATATCTTTCACGTTAAGATTGAGCAACTCTCTGGCATCGAAGGGCAGTACCTGGCCTTTCTCGTCGACCAGTCGTACTACCGCTAGGAGTTCAGAGTTTTCTTCGGCGTGGGCCGCACAGAACGCACATTCCTCGCCAGGGGCGTGGGTGTGGCCCTCAGCCTCGTGTTCGGCGATTGCTTGAGGATCGGCTAGAAAGAAAACTGCCTGGCTCTTAGCAAACGGGAATTCAGGCTGGGTTTCTTCCCAAGGATTGGCTAAACCGCCTATCTGCCCAACCATGGCAATATTCTTCGGCTCAGTCGTCTGCACGACTTCCGTTACTTGGTGCTCATGTTCATGTTCTTCACTTGAATGCTCGGCTGCATCGCCATGTTCGTGCTCATCGTGCTCATCTTGGTCGGCATGCTCGTCATGATCGTGCCCGGTTTCCTCGCCGTGGTCGTGATCATGATCTTCATGGTCGGCGTCACTCACTCCCAGGAGAGTCTCGCGGACCTCGAAGACGGTCTGCACTTCGGCAGGTTCCGAGGTGAGGGTGAACTGCTCGCGATACTTGGCCAGGAGGGCCGGATCGGCAGTTGACTTCGAGCACCCCTGCAGCCCGCACAGGATTAGGGCTCCGAACAGCAAGTAAAATGCTGAGCATACGAATTTCTTGTAGAGAGAATATCGAGTCATAGGGCTTTACTCAGTGAATGGCGGGATGTGGAGGAAATAGGGCGGGAGGCTACGCATGTATTGTACGCAACTCCGCTAGAACCGCCAGAAGACTGGTTTTCGCCCCGCTCGTCAACAGCGGTCCGGCCCAGTGATAGTGGCACCGCAGAGGCTCAATTTTGCAGCATGAATAATTTTCTGGAATTATTCCAAGATCGCTAGCTGGGAGGCGAAATTCCTACTAGTGATCGATAGAGGGGCTTCCATTACCGGATTTTTGGCCTCGCGGAACCTTATTTGGAGGATATTAGAAATGATCAAGAAATTAGTGCTAAGTGTGTTAGTTGTGGGACTGCTGGGGGGCCTGCTGTTGGGCAGAGGGGCTATGAGCTACCTCACTACCTCCTACGAGCGAGCGAGTCAGACAGTCGAGGAGAGTGTACCCCTGGAATTCCAGATTGATCGCGCACGGAAGATGGTTCGCGATCTGGAGCCAGAGGTTCGTCGCTCCATGCATGTGATCGCCAAGGAAGAAGTCGAGGTCGAGTCGCTCGATAAGCGCATTGATTCGGCCGAGGCCAAAGCTGGCAAAGAGAAGTCGGAGATCATGCGATTGCAGTCTGATTTGAATACGGGAAAAAACGTTTTTCGGTATGCAGGAAACAGCTATTCCACTGAGGATGTGAAGCAGGACCTCTCGCGGAGGTTTATCCGCTACAAGACTTCAGATGCCACATTGGGAAGCCTCACCGACATGAGAAACGCCCGGCAACGGAATCTCGAAGCAGCCCGCGAGAAGTTGGCCGCTATGATGAGTTCTCAGCGTCAGCTTCAGGTGGAAGTAGAGAATCTCGAAGCGAAGCTTAAGCTTGTCGAAGTGGCTCAGGCATCCAGCGACATGAAGCTCGACGACAGCCAGTTGGCTCGTGCCAAGGAACTGATCGTCGATATTCGAACCCGGCTGGACGTGGCTGCGAAGCTCGCGAATGCGGATACAAATTTCGCAGATGAAATCCCGCTCGACGAGCCAGTCGCGGAAAATATCACCGATCAGGTTGCCGAGTATTTTCAACTCAACAAGGCAGCCGATTCGGACGTGGCCGTGGTAAACTTTGAGCAGAAGTAGAAGTCTCCCCTCCCTAGCCCCTCCCCGCCAACATAATTGCAAGTTGGCTGGGGAGGGGGATTCAATGGACCTTAAGAATGTTTCCAAGCTGGCGACTAAAAATGCGAGCGGCTCAAGTGGCCTTCGACGAAGGGCGGTGCGAAGAGGCATCGGCCCTGTTGAGTCGAGAAACCTTGCGCGGGTTTCTTCCCGCCAAGCGGCTCTCTCAAGAGGTGGCCACTCGGTTGGTGGACCGTGCTTCGGAGAAGATTGCCACTGGCGACAGCGTCGCTGGTTGGCATGATATCCGACAGGTCGAACGGCTCGGAGGATGTGAGCAATTAGTCGACGAATTCCGTCAGGAACAAGCTCGGCGAGGGATTGCCAATACGCGACGATTGCTGGAATGCGGAGAAACAGCCATGGCCGAAAGGCAAATCGTTAAACTACAGCAACATCGATTGGGTGGCGACGAGCGTCGGCTCTGGAAAACTATAGTGCGTCTAATAACCAAAGCCAAAGCCTTGGCTTACTCAGGTGATTTCACTCAGGCGCGAGCAGAGTTAGACCGAGTTGAGCGACTGCTGCCCGCAGGCAACGTCCAACTCGCTGAACAAATCTCATCTCGTCAGGCAGAGTTAGCAGTTGACGCTGCGAAGTGTCCTCCCCTAATCAAAGCCTTGCATGATGCGATCCAGCGGCAGAATTGGACCGAAGTTCTCACCAAGGCGGAGGCCGTGTTAGAATTGGCACCAGAACACGCTCCTGCTCTGGCGGCCAGGCGGCGCGCCTGGGAGGCAGTCGGTTTGAAGGCCACCGCCAAGCATGTGCAACCTCATTTCCGCTTAGCCGGTGGGAAGGTTCGATCTCCACTCGCTAAGAGTACTCTCGCCTGGCGCAATTCCGCAACTTTAGATACCATGACCACCGACCACCAACCTGGAAAGCGGCTGATTGCCTGGATCGACGAGATCGGCGGTTACATGATTTGCCTTAATGACGAGGTGTTCATCGGCCAGCCGACACCTGAGGGTGGTGTCGATATTCCTGTGCGGGCTGATCTCTCTCGGCGCCATGCTTCGATCCGCCGTGAACGAGAGAACTACGTGCTCACTCCGATCCACACGACCAAGGTGGATGGCCAGACCATCACTGGTCCGATTGTCCTCCGCAACCAGGCACTCGTCGAGTTGGGAGATTCACTTCGGCTTCGCTTCACAAAGCCTCATACTCTCAGTGCAACCGCAGTCCTGCTCGTGGAATCAAAGCACAAGACCGAACCAGCGGTCGACGCCATCGTGCTGATGAGCGAAAGCTGCGTGCTGGGACCCGGGTCACATAGCCACATCCGGTGCCCCAATTGGAAAAGCGATATTGTGCTCTTCCGTCGGGGCGACGACATACAGTTTCGTGCCAAGGAATTAGTAGAATTCAACGACCATCCTGGCACGACCAGCGGCATAATTACCGCAGATTGCCGAATTAGCGGGGAAAACTTCGCCCTCAGCTTTGAGGAGATTTGAGTGTCCGACCCGAATCAAGTTAGAATTAAATAGAGAAAGAACAAGCAAGTGTCCGCACTAGCCACCAAACCAGCCATGACTGCACTTTATCCAGAACCTGAATCCGATGATCGGCCCAAGGCTGGTCCGCGCTTCACTTACCCGAGTGGTTCGCGGCCCTTGGATGGGTACACGATCAAGCGTGGAGTCGGCCGAGGTGGTTTTGGCGAAGTGTACTATGCTGTAAGCGATGCAGGCAAAGAAGTAGCCCTCAAGTTGATTCGTCGCAATCTCGACGTTGAACTTCGCGGCGTCACGCACTGCCTGAATCTTAAACACGCCAATCTGGTCGCCGTCTACGACATCCGCTCGGATGAGAATGACGATCGCTGGGTGGTCATGGAATATGTCTCTGGCGAGTCGCTCGAAAATGCTATCGACCGCCACCCGAATGGAATGCCAGCCGACCTGGCGATCGCGTGGTTCTCAGGGATCGCTGCCGGAGTGGCCTACCTGCACGACCATGGGATCGTCCACCGCGATTTGAAGCCGGCAAACATTTTTCTGGACGAAGATACCGTCAAGATCGGCGACTACGGCCTGTCAAAATTTATTTCCTGCAGCCGTCGTAGTGGCCAGACCGAGAGTGTCGGCACAGTCCATTACATGGCTCCCGAAATTGCCAACGGTCGCTACGGACGCGAGATCGATACCTACGCCCTGGGGATCATTCTCTACGAAATGCTCACGGGACATGTTCCGTTCGAAGGAGAGAGTGTCGGCGAGGTGCTGATGAAGCATCTCACAGCTGAGCCTGACCTGGGAGCCCTTGCCGAGCCGTATCGAAGCGTCGTCCAGGGAGCCATGAACAAGGATCCCGAATCACGGCTACGCAGTGTCGCCGAGATGTTGCATTCGATGCCCAACTCTAGCAGTAGTCTGGGTGGCACAAACGGCGAACCCTACATTGCCCCAACGGCGCAGGTTGGCCAGTCTGAACCAGACGCAAGTCCTCCTCATGAAGAGCCAGTCTTAGCAGCGATTACGAAAGAATGGCAGGAGGCTCGTGCGCGTTTTAATCGTAGTCCAATGCACCCCTTGTTTAAATCGGCCATACTGGTTGTGCTGGCAATTGGCTTGCTGGCCACCTCCACTGAATGGGTACCGATCGGGATTTTCTTGGGGATCACCTACTTTGTTTATCGAGTTATCAGGACGATCGTCGTCCAGCCTAACAAGGCTACAGCAGGGAGCCTACCTAATTCGTTAGCGCCGCAGCGGTCCCCCCGTTACAATTCGGAAGTTGCTACTCCTTCCAAGAAGGTTACACCACGGCAACGCCGCCAGAGTTGGCAACGTCAACTTCGAAAACATGCAGCCGCCAAGTCTCTTCACGATCGACTGGCAGAGTTGGTGGGAGGTATGTTTTTTGCCTCAATCGTTTCGGCTGTTGCCTCATTGGTCGTTTGTTTGATCATGGCCTCCCCCTTTAGTTTGGGCCTGTTCGCTTGGATGACAGCGGTCTCGTCGCTCGGCTGCTGGGCAATCATGGTTCCCACAAAAATCAGCGAGGGTAAGCTTGAAGACCAGGCTCCCCATCGATTTATCCAGTTGCTCGCGGGTGCCGCTGTCGGCGTCATGGCCTGGGCGATCGCCGATTGGCTGATGCTTTCCCAAGGAACATGGAACAGCATGGGGATCAACGCCGGGGATAGCCTGCTGAGTGGAACCTTGGGAATCAAAGACGGTGCAACTGGCCATTTGCCACTTCAAATCTACGCTGCCTATTTTGCCTTCTTGTTTGTGCTCGTGGCGTGGTGGGAGCAAGCAGAATCAACCCGCTCTGTCCGTGTAAGCGTGTGGTCGATTATCTGGTGCGGTTTCCTGGCATGGCTGCTGCACTTCGTTTGGTGGTTCCCGCAACCCTTGGGGATGCTGGTCGCGGCCATCACCTCGTTCACCTTGCAATTCGCCAGCCCCTGGCTCTCACCGAGCCGGCGCCGGGCGATTGCTGAGCAAGGAGCGTAACGATGGTGGCAATGGTTGGTATGAGTATTTCCATCTTGGGAATCATTGTCTTGGTAGGTCTGCCAATGCTAGTGTTATTGATGTTATTCAGACGAAAACAGCATGCCTTTGCTTTGATGTTTAGCCTTGTGGGCATTTTGTTGCTGCTGGGATTCCTATTCGTTGGATACACCAGGCAGGCTACACACGTGCCCCTAGAGATCATCGGGCAATACGAGACAGTAATGTCACGTGCCGATGGCGGCTCCCACGATCCCTCACTCGATGTGCTGTGGGATAAACTTACGAAATCGCAGATCAATCTTTCGGAAGACATTCCTGAGGGTGAGAACCGCAAGAAAGTGGAGAGCAGTTCCCTCCCGCAATGGGTGACCACTCCTCCGAAGGCGATCGGCAATGTATATCGGGTGAGCGTTGCCTCAGATCCGTTCTTCACCGAAGAAGAATGCCGCCGGCAGTTGGAAGCTGAGCAACTTCCTCACGCCGTCTGTCGCCGGATTGAACAACTTGTGGCCGGCGACGCTGGATATCCAGTTCAGGTGGCGAGTCCACTGCCACTGGGAATTGGCCCAGATTACATCTTGCGCGAAATATGCTCTGACGATTTCATGGAAACGGTCGATTCTTCCGTTGGAGAGATGGAACAAGTGCATGTTTTGTTGGAATTCAATAGCAGTATCGACAATCAACTTCGTCAGGCATGGCTCAATTACGAGCAGACACGCCGATTGGAGAGTTTTGGCAAATATGCTGGCTTTGCCTTTATTGGACTGGCGGCTGCTTATGGCCTGTTGCGAATCGACACCTGGACGCGAGGATATTACAGTCAGCAGTTGCTTTGGGGGAGTGCAGTTGCGATAATCGCGGTAGTGTTTTTGCTCGTCAGATAATTCCGTGCGTTGCGTTGCAACGCGGATGATTTTCTTGCCTATGACTGATTCTTCTCAGCCAAACGTGTTGCTTGTCGAGGAGATTCGCCGGGGGAAACCTGACGCGTGGGACCAGTTGATTGCTCAGTATGAAGGGCGGCTGCTTGCGTTTGTTGACAGTCGCTTGCGCCGTCGAGCTGCGAGTGAAGATGTCGTACAGGAAACTTTTATTGGGTTTCTGACGAGTCTGCCGAATTACGACCCCCAGCGATCGCTGGAAAGTTGGCTCTTTTCGATTGCGGCTCACAAGCTCACCGACTACCTCCGGCGCGAAGGTCGCCGACCTGCGATACCCCTTTCAACAGGCGAGAACTCCTCTGGCAACTGGGAGTTGGCCGGCGATGCCCGCCAAGCAAGCAGTATCGTCCGCAGTGGCGAACGCCACGGTATAGAAGACGGTGCTATAGCCTCAGGCATTGCTGAGCAGGTTGAGCGCTGGCAGACCGCAGGCGATTGGCAGAAGATTCAATGTATGGAGCTACTATTCGTGCTGGGGTGGGCGAATAAGCAAGTTGCCGAAGAACTGAATCTAAGTGAGCAGCAGGTAGCGAATTTCAAATACGACTTTCTCGAACGCTTGCGTAAGATCGTTCGTTCCCAGCGATTGAACGAAGACGTGTTTCCTGAACTCTATGCGTGAGAACCCGATGGCCGAAACATATACCGACGCAGAACTATCGGCTTTTCTAGACGAGGATCTGCCTCAGGATCGGATGGCTGGGATCGAGCAGGCTTTACGAAATGACTCTGCGCTGGGCGAAAGATTGACTGCTATTGTTGGCCAGCGAGACGCCGGGCTGCATGCGCTGGGTGCAATCTGGCGACGGGAACGGCTCAGCTGCCCTTCGCGGGAGCAGTTAGGGAGCTTTCTCTTGGAAGTTCTCGAAGATTCGCACGCCGACTACATTCGGTTTCATCTGAACACGATCGGATGCCGGGTTTGTAATGCGAGCCTAGATGACTTGCGAAACCAACATGCCACCGAAGAAGATGCAGCAGCTACTCAGTCGCGGCGGAGGAAGTATTTTCAGTCGAGTGCGGGGTATTTGAGTAGCGATGGGTGACGATTAGTTCTGGCGCGAATTACGCGCTCCGCTCTGGCGAGCTCCACTCGCCTGGCGCGTCGCGGCTAACGAATCGGTGCGAATCGGCTAAACTTAGGGTTCGACTCTTGTCATGAGGAAGTCGACTATCTTTGAGAGCTCCTGCGAGTTAACGCTTCCGGCGAATGAGGGCATGTTGTAGCCACCGTTGTTTATGCGGATGATGAGGTCTTCACGCGTGAGTTGCTTGCCGATGTTCGAAAGATCAGGCCCACGATGTCCTCCGTAGCCGTTGATAGTATGGCAATAGAGACAACCCTTGGTATGAACGAGTTTCCCTCCCTCAAATACTGGGCCTTCTTTTGCGCCGATTACACTTTGTGGCAATTCCGGGACGCCGAAATCCGGTGACCAGGGTTCTCGGTATCCATAGATGGTCAAAACTATAAAACTGGCAAAGGATGCAATCACGATCCCTACTGCCCAAGGTCGCTTGCTCGGAGCGCGGTGGCCCTTGTTGGAAAGAAGCGGCAAACAAAAGAGCACCAAGAAGCCAAGGATCGGTACGCCTAGAATGAACCAGAGCTCATATGAGGGAGGCAATAAAGACAAGACGGCGAAGTACCACCAAAAGTACCAGTCGGGCATCGGGTTGGCATGGATATTGGCCGGATCGGGTGACGCGTCCAATGCGGGAGGACCAAAGATGGCGGCACAAGCGACAATCACTCCTACCACGAGCGTCGAGAAAACCACGTCGCGCCACATCGCGTTGGGCCAGAAGGGAACCCCCGTTTTCTTGAGTCGCTCTTCGTACTCTTGCTTGTAAGTGGCCGGATCGACGGGCTGGTCGACGTTAGGCATTTCGGACACACCATGCCGAAACAGCAAAAATAGGTGCAATCCAACCCCCGCGAAGATCATCCCCGGTAGGATGAACACATGGTAGGCGAAGAATCGAGTGAGCGTAGATCCCCCCACAGTTTCTCCCCCCAGCAAGAAGTGGGAGATCACAGGTCCAATGTAAGGCGTGCGGGCTGCCATTTCTGTGGCAACGAAGACCGACCACACCCCATTGGCATCCCACCGGAGTAGTTGGCCCGTAAATGCCATGCCCAATACGACAAAGAACAGCACCACGCCGGTCATCCAATTTAGCTCGCGAGGGTATTTGTAGGTCGCATGGAGATAGACTTGTACGAGATGAATTACCACGAGCGTGACCATAGCCGAGGCCCCGTAGGCATGCATGCCACGGAGTAACGAGCCAAATTGAGCCTCGTCCGTAATGTATTTGAGGCTTTCGTAAGCCTCGTCTCCTCCCGGGACATACGCCATTGCCAGGCAAATGCCGGTGCAGACCTGCACGATGAAGGCGGTTAGCGTAGCGCTCCCAAGGACATACCACCACCTGGCATTGCGGGGGACCGTGTGCGCAATGAGCGGCATCACGCTATCGGAAAAACCGATGCGATCGTCGACCCAATTCCAGGCGGTTCGCAGTCTTTGGTTCATTAGTTTTTTCGATCAGGACTCGTCAAAAGTCAGAGTGGTTGTCAGCGGCACCGCAGCCGTATGGATTTCCACGGCGCCATCGCGGACTCGGACTTGATAGCGGTCGAGTGGTTCAGGAGGAGGCCCTCCTGCGACGGTACCATCCTTGTAGTACACGCCGCCGTGGCAGGGGCACATGAACAATTCTGGCCCTTCGACCCAACGGACAGGGCAACCCAAGTGGCGGCAATTGATCGAGAATGCAATGAACTCGGATTCATCGACCCGCCTCAGCCAGGCAGCCGTTTTCGCCGTGACGCCGGCCCACACTTCGGACGAAGGGTCCTCGAAATTGACAAGAACCGTCGCCCCTTCTTTGAAGTCATCTACCTTTCCCAACATGCGCCACTTTTGATTCGTTTTTTTGAAAATCGGTGCGAGCACGAAACCTACCCCTGGCAGGACGATCAACGCGCCGATAATTGCCGACAGGATCATCGAAAGCCGGGCATGGAAAGAGCGGCGGTCGGACACATCTTGGCAACAAGGCTGGTTGGTTACGTTTTTTTTCATCGG
The DNA here is from genome assembly GCF_007860015.1 of Bythopirellula polymerisocia. Lineage (GTDB taxonomy): Bacteria > Planctomycetota > Planctomycetia > Pirellulales > Lacipirellulaceae > Bythopirellula > Bythopirellula polymerisocia. The sequence goes on along the minus strand of NZ_SJPS01000002.1, from coordinate 39,054 downwards.
TCTATTTCCCATTGTCGTACTATTTCGCCAATCCAACTCCTAATCGCCCATGTCGAGAGCCCCACACCGGCAATCGACATGAACCACATCGCATTGATGTTGAGGCTCAAAGCCATGAGTCCCCAGGTAGACATGGCAATTCCCATTGCCAAGGCAATAGGTGCGTAAGTAGGTCGTGGGACCTGGTCAGATAATTCATTTTCTTTCATAGCGACACTCCACTGGATTTGGCGGAGCCTGGGACAAATTCGGTGGTCGAGTCAGTGATTGAATACCAACGGCAAAGCAAGCTAATAATTGCGCCGACATAGAGAATACACGGAGGCACCCACATCATTAGCCCGCCCAAGTGTTGATCGATCCCTGGCGTGAGCCCGGCATCGTAAAGCGAATTCAAAATGCCAATGCGATCGACGGGACTGGCGAACACAGGGCAAACAGAGAGAGGGGCAAACGTGATATAGATGCCTAGAAGCGTGCAACCCAGGCAGGCCGAGAATAGATAGGCGATTCCTCTGAGCGGATCAAGCCGGTACCGCTCACAGGGGGCATAGATCGGCCACCAGAACGCGAAACCAGCGAGGACGAGCGAGAGGTCGCGCACCGCTCCAAGTGATGGTCGTTGGGCAGCCGCGCTGCAAAACAGGGGTACGTGCCAAAACCACATCGCCCCCACCCCCGCAATCCAGCCAATCGAGGCCATTGCCAGCAGGCGGCCCACTCGGTCCCTTCTTGGCGACTGGAACCACTTTGTGGCCTTCACCCGGGGTAGGCTCAACAAGATGCAGAGCGGCACAACCTGGAGCAACACAAGGTGCTGTACCATGTGCGCACTGAAAAGATACCCGTCGGCCAACACACCTACGGGAGAGACAAATGACAACACCAGTACACACAGTCCGAGGAGATAAATCGCCAATTGGTTTTGCGTCCGTCCTCGCCCCACGATCAGGTAGCCGATCAAGAGCACACCTACCACAAGCCACACCGGCGAAGTCCAGTTCCATAGCTTTTCGCTGATCATAATTTGAATGCTCCTAGATAGATGATTGAGAAAACTAGGATCCATACGACATCTACAAAATGCCAGTACACGCCGATCGCTTCAAATGGCTTCGAGTGCACTTTTGTCAAATGATTTTTGCGGCCCAATGTGAACATGATCGCCAGGGCGATCAGTCCTGCAGTGACGTGAAGCCCGTGGAACCCTGTGACCGTAAAGAAGGTCGAGGCGAACAGATTTCGGTCAATTGTCACGTCGTTGGAGATAAGTCCTGCGTATTCCCAACCTTGGCCACACAGAAAAACAATGCCTAGCAGAATTGTCGTCCCCAGCCAAAATAGAAATGTCTTGCGGCGACCTGCCCGCAGACTCCGCTCAGAGAACCAAAAGGTCAGGCTGCTGGCGAGCAAGAAACCGCTGAATATGGCGGTACGAGGTACGTCAAGGACGGTTTCCGCCGAAGGGCCGTCGTCGCTGGCTTGTGAGTTGAACACGACATAAGTCACCAACAAGAGCACGAAAAAGACGGCTTCAGAAATCACGAAAGCCCAAGCACACACTTTGGCTCGATCGGGCCGGCGACCACTATCTTCAGGAGTTTTCGCGAACTTCCAGTCGGCATACTCAGGGTGTTGTTGATCCCAGACAGGCCGACGGCTCTTGATTTCTGGCAATGAGTCAAAATTGGTTTCCGGCGGCGGAGATGTTGTTGCCCATTCCAGCGTGAAGGCATCCCAGGGATTGTTGCCGGCTACTTCTCCATGGAGCAGGCTTTTGACGATATTCCAAATCAACACGATAGTACCGACCACCATCAAGATAACCGAGGCGGAAGAAATGCCATTGAGCAGTGCCCAGCCGGGATTATCTGCATAGGTGTAGACGCGCCGAGGCATACCCATCGCACCGAGGAAATGTTGAACCATGAATGTGCCGTTGAACCCAAACAACCAGAGCCAGAACTGCCATTTGCCGAGTCGTTCGTCTAGCATGCGCCCGGTCATTTTTGGGAACCAGTAGTAGGTAGCGGCGAAAATGGCAAATACCACGCCGCCGATCAGCACATAATGAAAATGGGCAACGACAAAATAGGTGTCTGTCATCTGCCAATCGATTGGCACGGCGGCGAACATGATCCCTGTCAGGCCGCCGATCACAAACTGAATCAAGAATGCGATGGCAAACAGCATTGACGTGGAGAAGCGAATCGACCCGCCCCACATTGTCGCAGTCCAGTTGAAGATTTTCACTCCTGTAGGCAAAGCGATTAGCATTGTCATTATGGAGAAGAAAATATTGGCGCTGGTCCCGAGCCCCACGGCAAACATGTGGTGGGCCCACACTCCGTAGCTCAACAAGAGAATGACGGTCGAAGAACCGGCCACGAACGCGTAACCGTAGATAGGCTTGCGGGAAAACACCGGGATGACTTCCGAGACCATGGCAAATGCTGGCAAGGCGAAGACGTAGACTTCCGGATGGCCAAAGATCCAGAAGAAATGTTGCCACAACAGGGCCGACCCTCCACGGACCGGTTCAAAAAACGCCGCCTCCAGCCAGCGATCAACACAAAGCAGTGCCAAGGCAGAATTTAAAGGCGGGATGGTGATCACGATCAGCATCGCCTGCATCAGCATGATCCACACGAAGAGGGGCACGCGCTGCAAACTCATCCCAGGGGCTCGCATACACAGCACAGTCGCCACGATGTTGATGGCCCCGGCGATCGAGCCAACCCCCATCACGATAAGCCCCACGAGCCAATAGTCGATTCCTGGACCGAGGCTGTAGGGCTTTGTGGAGAGGGGAGCATAGGAAAACCAGCCTGCGTTCGGTGCTGCGCCGGTAAGGAAGCTGAAGTACAGCAGGAATGCGCCAAACGGCAACATCCAAAAGCTCATCGCGTTCAGTCGGGGGAAGGCCACATCCTTCGCACCGATCATCAGGGGAACCAGGTAGTTGGAAAAACCGGTGAAGAACGGCATGCCCACTAGGAATACCATCGTCGTGCCGTGCATCGTGAATAGCTGGTTGAACACCTCCGGCGAGAGGAAGGTGTTACCTGGAACGGCCAACTGCATGCGAATCAATACAGCCTCGATACCGCCGATTAGCAAGAAGAAAACGGCCAGAAGAATGTAAAGAATCCCAACTCGCTTATGATCTACCGTCGAGACCCAGGAGAGTAATCCCGTCGTGGAGTCCACTTCAATGAGTTCGTATTGTGTGGCAACTTCGGTGCTCAATTTAGGGACTCCAAATAAGCAGCGACTTGCCGTGCCTCGTCATCACTAAATTTGAAATTCGGCATTTTGCATCCCGGTTTGATCGCCTGTGGATTCTTCAGCCAGCGAACGAGGTTTTCGGTTGAGTTCTCGATCGCCCCCCCGGCGAGTTGTTTGCGAGATGCGACCCGAGTCAGGTCGGGACCAATGGTCGCCTGGGCGACAGTGCCCGCGACTGTGTGACAATTTGAGCAGGTATGTGCAAAGAAGAGTTTTTCACCAGCGACCGCAGCAGGTTCGGCTGGCGTGCCAGGGGCAACCTTTTCGCCGGATTCCCACTTTGCGAATTCGTCGGTGGTCAAAGCATAGACCTTGAAATTCATCCAGGCGTGTTGGTTTCCACAGTATTCGGCACATCGACCCTGGTAGACGCCCGGTTTCCCGGCTTCGAGCCAGATGTAGTTCTCGCGACCAGGGATGACATCCATTTTCCTGGCAAGCTGAGGTACCCAGAAGCAATGAATCACGTCAGCTGACTGGAGTTTGACTCGCAGCTTCTTACCCGTGGGAATGTAAATCTCGTTGGCCTCGACGATACCAGATTCGTGATGCTCGATCTCCCACCACCATTGGTGACCGGTGACGGTCAGGTCTGCCTCGGCCATTTCGTCGCCTGGTGGTTGTATTTTTGGAAACGCATTCACTGTGAGAATCAGCTTGGCACTGATCGCTGTGATCCAAATGACAATGAGAATAGGCCCCACCATCCAATAGATTTCTCTTTTCTCGCTCCCAAAATCTTGCTTCGGTAAGATTGCTCGGGAACGACCCCGCCATAATGCAACAGCAATCAAGCCTGCCACAATGATAAAGATGGCGGCGCTGATCATTAGCACCAGTATGAAGAGGTCGTAGATCGCCTGAGCTTCTGGAGATTCCGGCTGAAATACAGGAAACATGACGTCCGTCTTTCAGTGCTAAGCTTGTCTGATGACCCCTGAGAAAAAATGCCTGATTCGACTAAGTGTTGGACTGCAATAGCCGCATTACAAAGGAAAGACCTAATGTCAGAAGCAGACTTCCAATGATAGAAATGTGCAAATGAAAGAAGAAATTGAGCCCCATCAATACGAGAACAAAAAAGATGAGTTGGGTTAACACGCTCTTGTTCATTGAAATATCCCCAACATGATTAGCTCGGAGTATTCGACTTCTGCGATTGTCCACTTGAGACCAAGCGAACCCAATATAGCTATCAGGTCGATTCCTTCAAGAGAGTGAATTGAGAAAAGTATTACTTTCAAAGGAAAAAAGGCATACTTCAGACTCAAACGCTGCGCTCTGCCTGTAAGGATTCTATTTGAATGGTGGGGCTTACGGATTGCGGTTAACTAGTTCTAACGCTTGCGCTTGGAAGATGGTTTTGGTTTCTCCTTCGTGAGTGCTTCCTGCAGGGCAGCTACGGGTTGGTCGCCCATTTGGCCGAGTTCTTTGTTGAGCATGTTCAACAGAGCTTGCAGGAACGCCACGAGCATCGGTCCGACCAGGATTCCAATCGGGCCAAGAACTTGCACACCACCAATCACGCTCAAAAGAGCCAGCAGCGGATGCAGATTGGCCTGGCCGTGGAGAATGTAGGGCTTGATGATATTATCCACCATCGATACGACTCCGGCACAATACAGCGCCAGCACCCAGGCGGCAGTTGTGCGATGGTCATAAAAGTGCAGCCAGGCACAAACAGGCACCCACACTGCTGCAGCACCCACAAAGGGAATCATCGCCATAAACATTGTAAGTCCCGTAAGAAAAAAAATGCGATCGCTGCCAACAAAAAAGAACCCAATGCCAGCCAATAGCCCCTGAACGATGGCCGATGCTAGTGTTGCCAATACCACCGAGCGACTGATGTCGCTAAATTTATCGAGTAACTCTTGTTCGTATTTGTCGTCGAGCGGCGAGAGTCTCATCAATCCAGCGGCCATGGCTGGTCCGTCTGCGAAAAAGTAGTAAGTGGTAATTACCATGATTGCCAGTCCGACCAGACTACTGACGATAATTCGAAATCCGCCGACTGCCAGTGGGGTTGCCATTTTACTGAGACTGTTCGTGATGTCTTTCATCACCAAATTCGCATCCAATGAATAGGGGATCTGAAATCGCTCAAGCAGGGCATTTGCTTGATCCACAAGTTGAGTAATAAACACCTTGAAAGATTTGGCCTCCTCATGAGCTTCCTCTTCAACTGGAGGTTTGGCCACAAGCGGTGGCACTTCGCCATTCGGGACAGCGGCTTGATGATTGGCTAATTTAGTGACCAATTCCGCACCTTCTGAGATGGCACGCACAGTTAGAGCAACCGTTGGTAGCAGCACGATCAAGACAATGGCCGTCGTTGTGAGAGCTGCAGCCAGTCGTACGTGATTCTTGACCCGAGCGCTGATCCATAAATGCAGTGGTTTGAAGATCACAACCAGAACCGCTGCCAGAAACAACGGGACGATGAACAAGATCATGACTTGAAAAAACTTCAAGCCAATCAAGAGGATAATCGCCACCAAGACAATGAAGGAGACGACGCGTGGCACGGTGGAAACCTTTGAGATGGGAGGAATTGGGTAATAGGGGCTATTCTAAGGAGGAATCGATTCTTAGCGGAAGATGGGTTTTGGTCGGAGAGCGAGTTTCTGCTATTCTGGAGGTAGGTATATTCCTCGGTCATACTTGTTCAATTATCCATGATCAGCGTCGTAATCCCCACTTTGAACGAAGCCGCCAGCTTGGAGCAACTGCATGCGCAGCTTTGCCAAGTCGCAGAGAGTGAGAATTACGAAATTCAAATGATTGTCGTGGACGATGGATCCACGGATAATTCCTGGCAGGTCATCGAAAAACTTGCTCAGCAAGATTCTCGCGTCCTGGGAATACGCTTTCGGCGGAATTTTGGAAAGGCGGCAGCACTGAGCGCGGGCTTCAATGCTTCGATGGGAGAAATCATCGTCACGATGGATGCCGACTTGCAGGACGATCCAGCTGAAATCCCCAATTTGATTGCTCGACTAAACCAGGGCTTTGATGTGGTCAACGGCTGGAAGCAAGAACGGCATGACCCGTGGCACAAGACTTGGCCCTCAAAGGTGTTCAATCTACTGGTAAGTTGGATGACTGGAGTGCGACTTCACGATCACAACTGTGGCCTGAAGTGTTTTCGCCGGGAGGTGATCAATGAGGTTCGACTCTATGGAGAGCTTCATCGATTCGTTCCCGTGCTGGCGGCTGCCCGCGGATTTCGCGTGGGTGAGGTGGTCGTTAAGCATCGGCCCCGCAGATCAGGGAAATCGAAATATGGTTGGTCACGAATTCCCAAGGGGCTATTGGATCTTTTAACCGTGCGGTTCATTACGCATTTCAATCAACGGCCCCAGCATTGGCTGGGAATGGGGGCGCTAACGTCCTTGATGTTAGGGATCCTGGGCATGGGGTATCTAGCAATGCACTGGTGCGTTTCGCGACTACCAGGGCACACACCGATTCATTTGCATGAAACAGCTGCGCTCTATTACTCGCTGGTGCTTTTGTTGATAGGGGCACAACTTTTGGCACTTGGTTTTGTCGCAGAGTTGATTTCGGCCCTGTTCTCACGCGACAGCGATGCCTATTCGATTGCCGAGCATACGCAGCCCGACAAAAAAACTGAGCAAATACCTTCTCTAGAAGTAAGCCACTCCGCCGAAAGTCCACCTACATGAGCGATCTTGGCAGTGATCCTCAGCGGAAACTTCGCTGGGCCGTCTATTCTATATTTATTACCGTGGCAGTAGGCAATATGACCGGCCGACTGATGTCGGTGAATTCGGTCAATCGGATGGATATCGAAACGCATCTCATCAATCGCCAGCTGGGACCCATCGAGAAGGAACTGAAGAGTCAAAATCTGTCAGAGGTAGAACTGGCAGAGAAGGTTCAGCAGGCCCGTGAGAAGCTCGTTGCCGAGCATACGTTGCAAAGACCATTCTTGAGCGCAAACGACCGCAGCCGATGGCTAGCAATCAGGGCTTTGGTGGAGCAAGGAACCTTTGAGATCGACGATTTACTCGATCGACATGTCTGGAACACGATCGACATGGTCCAGCATCGGGGCGACGATGGCGAGTTGCATCTCTATTCCAGCAAGCCTCCGCTGCTAATCACTTTGCTCGCGGGTGAGTACTGGGTGATTCACAATCTCACAGGAATGACGTTAGAAGAGCATCCCTATTTTGTCGGGCGGCTGATGCTTCTGACTGTCCATGTTCTTCCTTTGGCGTGGATGTTTTTCATAGTTGCTCAGTTGGCTGAGCGATTTGGTCGAACCGATTGGGGACGTATCTTTGTTGTGGCTGCGGCATGCTTTGCCACGATGCTCAACACGTTTGCCGTCGTGCTGAACAATCACATTATTGGTGCCTTGAGTGCAGCAGTGACACTGTGCTACTTTGTGCGAATCTGGTGCGATGGCAGCACGAGACGATGGGACTATGCTGCCTGCGGTTTAGCGGCAGCTTTCACTGCGGCAAATGAGTTGCCCGCCCTCTCGATGTTCGCCCTGGTGGCGCTTGCCCTTCTGCTGCGAAATCGTGGTGCTTGGCTGACTGGTTTTTTGCCAGCGGCGGTCCTGGTTGCGGCTGCGGCATTTGGGACCAACTACGCCGCCCATGGGACATGGTCCCCACCCTATGCCCACCGCTACGCTTCAGACAGCGAGGAAAACTGGTACCAATACACCTACGAGATCGAAGGTGTCAAAATTGAGAGCTACTGGGCGAATCGCCAAGGGATCGACCGGGGTGAGCAGTCCAAGTGGGTCTACGCTTGGCACTGTTTGCTGGGGCACCATGGAGTGTTCTCGTTGACCCCCGTCTGGTTACTGAGCATCGTAGGGCTGATTATGTGGAGTCGCCATCCGCATACCACAGAAGGACAAATCGCCGCAGGGATTGCCCTGGTGTCGGTCGTATGTCTGGTGTTCTACCTGGGAATGCGACCACTGGAGGATCGCAACTACGGCGGCATGACGAGCGGCTTCCGCTGGATGTTTTGGTTCGCGCCGCTCTGGCTTTGGGGAATGCTGCCAGCGGCAGACTCACTTGCGTCTTCGCGCGGAGGCAAGCTGCTGTGTCTCTTGTTACTGGCGATGTCGGTCTTCTCGGTGAGCTATCCGACTTGGAATCCCTGGACTCAACCTTGGATCTACCAAGCGATGGAGTCGGCGGGCTGGATTGCCGGGTGAAGCTGACAGAATCAAGACCGGTGATTCTTTGACTCGCGGTTATTGCAGTTCTGCTGGCAATTCCAAAGCCTTCCAATCGGGTGACAGAGGCGCCACAACACTAATCGGGTCTTGGGTCATGGGGTGTCGAAAAGAAATCTGCCGGGCATGAAGGGCAATGGGACGCTCACGGGGGTCTTCCTTGGGCTGTCCGAACATGTGCTGGCTGCCGTAGCCTTCGTCGCCGGCGACGGGGTAGCCTCGCGAGGCGGCTTGAATGCGGATTTGGTGGGTACGACCGGTTTCCAGTTCAATTTCCAGCCAAGTGCCCCACTCATTGTGCCAAAGCACCCGATAGTGCAGGATCGCGTGTTTGGCTGCCGGATGGTCGGCGGTGACGATTTGAGGCTGTGGAATTCCGTGCCGCTTATGGAGATAGTCGGTCCAAGTGTCTTCATCGGGAGTGACATGACCCTCGACAAACGCCCAGTAGATTTTGTTGACGGTTCGATCAGCAAACTGAGCGCAAATGCGCTGGGCTGCGCGGACATGCCGGGCAAAGATTAGGGCACCCGTGGTGGGCCGATCCATGCGATGCGTGATGCCGAGATAAATGTTCGCATCGGGTGGTTTGCGTTCCTGACGTCGATAATAATCCTTGACGCGGACCTCCATGCTATCGATACCTCGCGGGGCTTGGGTGAGCACTCCGGCGGCTTTGTTGACAACCAGACAGGGGCCTTCTTCGTAAAGGATTTCTAATTCGCAAGGTGAAGGGGACAGGTTCATATTTTCGGTCATCGTCCGTTGAAATTCAAAGCTTGCTGGAAGAAAAATGGACCAGACCCCGGGCTAACCGAAGCGATTCATGATCCGATCGACCAGTTTGGGGACCCAGCGATTTACGGCCACTAAGAGTCGGCCTCGCCAATTGGGGTAGATCTCGGTGCGCCTGAGCTGCATTGCCCGGACTACTTGCCGGGCGACTGCCTCAGGGGGAATCCCTTTCTGTTTGCCCCAGGGTAGCGAATCGCTCTTGGCTAGCAAGTGGTCGAAGAATTCGGTGTCGGTCGTGCCGGGACTTACGACGAGAACTTCGATGCCTCGGCTGTGAAGTTCCGTCCTCAGGGCCTCGCTCCAGCCTCTCAATGCAAACTTGCTGGCCGAATACTCACTATTGTGAGGCATACCACGATGCCCCAGGATCGAACCAATATTCACGATGAGTGAGTCTTGCCCACCATCCAAAAGTGGCAAGGCTAATCGAGTCAGCTCAGTCGGGGCATAGAAATTTACTTCCATGATCTGGCGCAGGACTTGTTCTTCGTGGCCCGCGAACCGGCCGTGGGCGCTCACCCCAGCGTTGTTGATCAATACATCGAGATATTTCCAGTCGCTACGGACACGCTCCACAATCGCCTTGCGAATGGCCGGATCGGTAACGTCGCCAGCCAAGGCCTCAGCGGAGGCTGCACCCTGTGATTTCAGCTCGGAGACAAGTTTGTCTAGCTCCAGACTATTACGAGCGACGACCAGCAAACGGGATTTTTGGCGGGCTAGTTCCAAGGCCAAATGACGACCGATGCCGCGGGATGCGCCTGTAAGTAGAATCCGGCTGTTTTCAAGTACCCGTCGAGCCATGAAACTCGCTACGCTACTTCGTCGACGTTGGCCGGAGGGAGCATGTGACCGTTGGTTGTTACAGCCGGCGTAGGATCACCACTCTTGTAGGGACGAATCTGCACGTCCTCTTGCCCACGCAGCGGTCCAAGATACTTTTGGGGCAACTTGCAGTGGACCACGGTCCGATCCTCGACATAGGTCCGGCTGAGTACCTCACCGTACTGGGCCAAGAAGGCGAGCGTCTTGCCATTGCTGGCCGACAGGTGGATCTCCAGATCGAGAAAGTCTTTGCTAAGAGCCTCGCTCACGGCACTTGCCAGCCGAGGGAGACCGTCCCCTGTGGCGGCGCTTACCAACACGGCATGAGGATAGCGCGAACGGAGCGATTCGAGCGCGAGTGGGTCTGAAACACGATCCACCTTATTTAGAGCCAGGAGCGTGTCTTTCTCGTCGATGCCAAGTTCATGCAATACTTCGTAGACGGAGGTGATCTGGTCCAGCGCTGCCGGGTTGCTTGCATCCGCCACATGAATCAGCAGATCCGCCTGACGGGTCTCTTCGAGAGTTGCCTTAAAACTGGCGATCAAATGATGCGGCAGATCGCGAATAAAACCGACCGTATCGCTCAAGAGCACGGGCCCCCAGCCTGGCAATTGCCAGCGGCGGGTGCGAGTATCGAGCGTAGCAAAGAGTTTGTCCTCGGCCAACACATTAGCGTCAGTGAGCTTGTTCATCAGAGTGCTCTTGCCGGCGTTGGTGTAACCGACCAAAGAGACAGTCATGCGATCGCTACGAGCCGCGACGGCCCGTTCTTTCCGCTTTTCGATTTGTTTAAGATCCGAGCGCAGATCGTTGATTCGTTTTTCGACCAGACGACGGTCTGTTTCCAACTGCTTCTCACCAGGGCCGCGCATACCAACACCCATCTTCATGCGCGAGAGGTGGGTCCACATCCGTTTCAGACGGGGCAGGGAATACTCAAGTTGGGCCAGCTCAACCGCCAAACGGGCTTCGTGAGTTTGCGCCCGCGCAGAGAAAATATCAAGAATAATCTCTGTACGATCGAGCACTTTAGCGCCGATCGTTTCTTCGAGATTTCGAATCTGGGCCGGGGAAAGATCGTTATCAAAAACAACGACATCGGCGTCTGCAGCCTCGACGAACTGTTTGAGGCTTTCGACCTTGCCTTGCCCAATGTAAGTAGCGGGATCGGGAGTAGGCCGATTCTGAGTGATGCGTCCGACGACTTCGGCTCCTGCGGTTTCGACTAGCCCGGCTAGTTCCTCCAAGAGGTCGCCGCTAATGGTGCCGTTAGAGGCACGGTCGCTGGATAAATAGACTCCCACCAGAATGGCGGATTCGCTGTCGATACCTGGTTTGCGGTCGATAGAACTCACCGGCTAATTTCTACTCCTGGCATAGCCGAAGTGGTCATACAGATTGAATCTCTCAAATGCAGAGCCTCATGAATCAGACTGGGTTCGCGCTGAAGTAATGTTTTGATTACATATCTCTATTATAGCACTCTAGGAGACAAGTAGCACAGATAGCCCAAAACCCGTGGGGCAGCCACCTTTGCTGTCATTATAGCCTCGATCCACGATTCTAGCGCCTCTCGTGAGGAGCTTTAGAAAGCACCGCTGCCGATCAGGCCAAAGACTTCATCCGCGGCCTCGAAGTCCTCAGCATCAGATTCTTCCCCTCCAAGGGGAGCGAAGTCGTCAAGCTTGGACTGACCTTCCGTGCCGTAGGGAGCCAAGTAGCCCGAGTAGACTGCATCGGAAAGGGCTGCCTCAAGAATTTTCGCTTCACTGGCAACAGATGCATCCACTTCGGGTTGCGACGCAAACAATGCCGGAACCCCCCAACCAATTTGAAGCGAACGGCTGGTCGTAAAAGTGGAATCAGATCCCTCGGCAGCAGGTGCAGTGATCGGTGCTAGGCTGACTGGTTCATTGCTAATGGCAGAACTTACCAGCGTACTCTCGGGCTCTTGCTGTTCAACCTGCAAGCTGGCAACGAGTGCGGATTGAGAACCATATTCATCTTGCCAGATTACGAGATCGCTACCATTGACTATCCCATTGCCATCAGCGTCGCCTTCGAATTTTGCAGCACCCGACTTCCCGAAACCACGTAGCCAAGCGAGGAAATCACGGCCATCTACATCGCCATCGTCATCAAAATCACCTTGCAATCCAACGCTTAGGGGTAAAAGAGCAGACTCGACCGAACCGATATCAATCCGACCGGCCTGTACTCGCGGAAGACCTCGTTGATCGAATATCGGCACATTACCAACTCCTGCCATATCAGCAGGGTTGCCCCGATTGACTGCAGGGCTACCATCCACCGGAAGATGCGTTAGCGTTGGTCCTCCGTTGGATTGCAACGGGCTCAAAAGCGGATCGGAGACATTTGCAAGACTAGTAGTATCGACTGGAGCTGCGAATGCATCCGTAATTCCGAAGCCAATCAGGTTGTAACCTAGAGACTTAAACGTGTCCTGAAAACTGCCATTTACTCGATCGACATCACTATCACCATTGCCTGCAATAATTGTCGAGTACACGTCAGTACGAGTGGTTGCACTGTTGCCGAAGCTTGCTATGCCACTCCCACGACCAAAGAGCGGCGCGGAGTTGTTCGTGATCGTACTGTGGGCAATTGAAGTAACACCATCTGCGTTGTAAATACCGCCACCATGATCTTGAGTACTGTTCCCAGAAATCGTGGAATTAAGAAACGTCGTACGTTGTCCAGTCGAGTCAGTAGCCAGATTAGTATTAGTGAAGACAGCACCTCCCTTGGACCCAATTCCAGTCGTGGAGTTTCCGCTCAAAGTGCTGGAGTTGACAGTCAAGTTTCCATTGATGGTATGAATAGCACCACCATGAGCCCCATTACCTGACGTGAAATTGCCCTGCAAAGTACTATCAGTAATGGTGACCGTACCGCCATTGATGGCCAAACTACCACCGTGAGAACTGTTACCTTGAGTACGGTTCTGAGTAATGAAGGCATTCACCATGGTCAAGGTGCCACCATTCAGGTATAGAGCCCCCCCTTCCGAGCTTGTGCCGATGGTCCGATTGTTGGTCAAGACGGAAAAGTCACCATATTTTCCTTCGAGGAGTAGATTGGCATTCTTAGCGAAAATACCGCCACCCTCGGAATTAGAGCCGGACGTGATGTTGCCACTGACCACGGAGTTAGTCAGGGTGACTTGGTTGCGCGGGTCGGCTAGCGAGAGCCCACTATTATCGATGAAGATACCACCACCATCTGAGGCACCCCCGGAAACCAAATTGTTAGTGATCACTGCGTAGCTTGTGGTGAGTGACGAATTAGAGAGAAACAACCCTCCACCATGAGCGAGGTTGAAATTAGTCGAGTTCCCAGAAATGGTTGTATACGAGATCGACACGTCCGTATTCTGGGCATTTATCGCGCCACCCGCTGTGAAGGCAGAATTGCCGGTCATTGTCGAGTCGGCAATGGTCAGGCTGCCACCTGCCTGGTTAATCGCTGAGAATGACGCGCCTGAGAAAACAAGGTCGGTCAGTGATAGATCCTCGCGGCTGACGATGGTAGCCCCCAGCAATGACATACCACTTATCGCGACAGCTAGATCAGTCAAGGGATCAGCATCATCAATCTCGAATGCCGTTTGGTTGATGGGGTCGCCACTCGTCAAGAATAATGCAGGCGCACCGAGGCCAGAGATCGTCAGATGGTCGGTTATTGAGAGTGGGTTTACGAAGATTTGAGAACCCAACAACATGGGATCAAATTCGATGAAATCAGGCCGCGGGCTGAAGTTGGACAAGTTGATCGCTTCACGGAGCCCCAGAAATCCCACACCGTAGTTTCCATCATCGAAATCGTCTGTGGTATCAACGATGTAGGTATTTCCCTGCAACTCATAGGAACCAATGTCGATTCTACCATCGATTACGCGCTCATAGGGGGTGCCACGCTGATCACTATCGGGAGGCCCTACGAAGGCAGGATCTCCCGCATTAAGGGCTGGACTTGTGTCCATGAGAACGTGCACTTGCGTCAAACCACCGCCGAATGTCAGAGGTTCCAGCTTTGGATTCGTGATACCAACCAAATCACCGTTAATCGCCATGAAACGAGAGGAGGCGTTGCCATTCCCGATCAGGTTGAATCCTCCGGAGATAATATCATTGACGGCATTATTGTTGGCATTGACCAATCCTTCCACATCAAAAATAAAATTGCCGGAAACGATTGTAGAGTAAAGTTCAATCCTAGAGGAGACCTGCGGAACAGACACAGTTCCGAGCGCGGTAGGATGATTCCAGACGCCGCTGCCCCGTGTCGATGCGGACTGGTTGTTGGTTATTGTCGAATGTTCCACGAGCGTGTCGTAACCACGGTTAAAGATTCCTGCGCCGCGATCACCAGCAGAGTTGCCGGAGATGGTTGAATTGGTAATCGTCACGGGACCGCTATCGAAGTTGATGTAGAGACCCGCACCGTCGTCGGCAGCCGTGTTGCCACTGATCGTGCTGCTGTCGATCATGAGCGAACCGAAACTTTGGAAGAGTCCTCCCCCGTCCAGGCTTGAGCCACTTCCTTTTAGTGTCATACGGTTTAAGGTCAAATCACCAAAATTTTGGATAGCTCCACCATTACCAAGCTGATCTCCTCCTAGGAAGGTCAGATTGGAGATCGAGACCTCCGTACCGGGAGATACGAAGGCAACGCGGTGCCCGTCATTGTTCTTGAATGCCGGAGTCGGATCGTTGGCGTCGATTTCCAAGACAAACTCTTGTGGACCGACTACAATCACACTGTGATCAAACGACAGTTGACCAAGTTGCAGCAGAATTGTGGGAGAGGGTGAAGGCGTAGGATCTGTGTTGAGCGAGGGATCGACCAGATCGAAGGGTGAAAAAGTGATCGTGTCGAGTTCGGGATTCTTGCGTGAAAAATCCAATGCCTCACGCAGGGAAAAATCACCCGGCGTAGTGTAATCATAGACGATTACGTTTGTGCCATTTGGCAAGACAGCTTGATCGGGCGTGGGAAAGGTGTCCCATACACGCGAATATTGTCCGTCGTTCTCATCTTCCAACGCATCCACGACGAACAGTCCCTGCTGCACTTCAACAGCACCGATGTCGACGACTGGGGTGCCGGTGAGTAAGCCATCCGCGACGCGCCGGAAATGTCGCCCGCGTTGTTCAGATCCAGCGGCCAGAAACTCCGGATCTCCCGCATCGATCGCCGGACTTATTTCCGTAAAATCCTCGTCAATGATGGTATTGGGATAGTAGACAGGTGTAGATCCACCGTAGTTATCCAAGGGCCGTAATACCGGATCAACGCCAAACATATTAGTACCCGAGTCGAACTCGATGACATATGCGATCGGCTTGAATTCATCTGCAGGATCATTTTCGAAATCTCCCCAGGTCGCAGTACGCATAGTATTGTCCATACTATGGAATGCGAGGCGGTTTTCGGCGAGTTCAGGAGGATCCTCCGAGGAAGTTGCAGCACCATCATCAGGTTGCCCCGCATCCCAGATCCCGACAAAGGGAACCATGTTATCCGGGGCGACCCACTCCCAACCTTCCCCAGGACCATCCCCTTCGTTGAGCTGGATACCACCGATCCAGGGACCGATATTTTGCGCTGGGCGCATGTCGTCATCATCTTCTGGCTCGAAACCCTTCCAATAGAGAGGATCGTCAATTAGTAAGAAGACATCGTCATTCTCCTGAACGCTTGTGAGAGTCGCTAGATGCGAAGTACCGAAACTGGCGGCCAGATTTGCAGAGTCCCAATCAATACCTTCCGGTGCCGATATTACAAGGTAAAAGTGACCGTTGGACCCTAATGCACCGGCACTTCCTCCACCCAAGTTACCAATTATGTTGTAATTAAGAATGTTCAGCGTAGGGACAAGCGGCATGGGCATGTCCGCTGTGTCAAAGTAGATACCTGCCACATCGTTAGGGTTACCTTGGACCGTGTTGCCGTGGGCGATCGTATAGTTCAGATTGGTAATGATTGGCGCATCCATGGCTGGGTCACCAACACCGTAGGTAGCGACCCCCCCTCCTTGAACCGTGGCAGTGTTTTCGGAAATCGTGCTATGTTCGATATTCACCGTCCCCCGACGGTTAAAAACGCCGCCCCCGAAACCGGGATGGTCCATAATGCTGAAAGTGCTGTTGCCAGAAAGTGTCGAGTTGGAAATGGTGATTCGGCTGTCAAGCGTGCCATCTTCGGAACCATTGAAGATTCCGCCACCGCCCCCACCTGAATCGTTGTTTGAGACCAAGCTGTTTTGGAGCAGAATTGCGCCGAAGGGTTGGTAGATGCCTCCTCCGCCATCAAACGCGGAATTGCCGGTGACAACGGTTTCGATCAGAGTTAGCGCTTCTTGATTAAAAATACCGCCACCGCGACCATCTCCTTCAAATATGCTTCCTCCGCTAATTGTCATGCCACCTAGCGTCACACTGCGGAATTGATTGTCCCCATCGATGTTAATATTGAAGACGCGTTGTCCTACAGAACCACTGACGGTCAATACCCCTGACCCCGGACCTAAGATGCTCACTTGATCAGTTATATTTAAGGTTCCACCATTTGCCCGGCCGTCCAGGCTTATCGTGAGACTGCCACCATCAAACAGGTAATCTTCGAAAAGGATCGTGTCCGTGATGTCAGGTGTACTGTTGGAGAGATTCACGGCCTGCCGCAGAGTGCCGACGATTACATTCCCATTGCCATCGAGATCGCCTGGGTTGTTGACCACATAGGTGGCCAACAAACGACGGTCCTCAAGTTGCTCCATGCGGAGTGAACGGCCGAACTGCTTTCCGGGCGCATCGCCAGCATTAGAGCGACCACGGTTCTTCGTTGACATGTTTGCGGATCGCGCAGTGCGACCACGATACCTTTTTCCATGTGCCATTACGGGTGTTCCTCAAAATGAGATGTTCGACAGACATTGCTGCCTGGGATTCACGTTGCCAGATTGCAATGTTGGCGAGTACCTGTAGTTTCTCGCCCCTGAGAGAAACTACCAGCATGTCGACGTAGGCAATGAACCCAGCCCCCATTGTAATTGCTTTGAAGCAATTAGGCAAAAACTGAGTAAGGCAAAAAGTCCGCAAAAACGGATTTTTGATGAAAAATGTGCCTGATCGGGTCGCAGAAGCCAACGCCCAGGGATTGCAACCCCTGGGCGTTCCCCAAAAGCGCATAACAAAACAGGCCCTCATCTTGGCAGATGAAGGCCTGTTTCGATTGGAGATGTCTCTTTATCGAGCCCGGCTTACCAGACGTATTCGGTTCCCACATTGAAACCGTGATACAGTAAGTCGTCTTCGACGAAGAACGTCGCAGGCACAAAGTTCGTGGTGTCGATATTGGGTCCCACAATTGCCAGATTGTCCATGTACAGGACTTTGTAGCCGGCCGTCAGTGACCAACTTGGCAGCAGGTCCATTACCATGTTGACACCGAATTCGCCAACGAACGCCAGATTATCGCCCGAGGTGGACAAGTTGTAGTCGTCCGGGGAATTCCCAATGTCAGCGAAGTTACCGATAGCCGTGAAATCATATCGATTGTTGTAGACGCCCGCTTTGCCATCCAAGCCGATTCGCAGGCCTTGCCGTAGCCCGTACCAGCCGTCGCCACCGAATTGAAAACCCAAGATGTCGTTTCCGCCGCCCCACGAGAGTGAGGTGTTCCCCAGCAAGGCCTCGGAATCGAAGTTGAACTGCTCGGTCATGCGAACATAGCGGAAGCCGAGCAGATAAGTCCCGGATAACCGACTACTGTTGCCCACCCAATAGCGGCGATAGCTCAATTCGGTGCTCTGGAGATCCGACTGATAGTCGGCGGTAAGGTTTTCAGCATCGTCCAGGCCATCGATCGGAAATGGCACGCCGAAGTTGGAAAACACCGTGAACAACTGATTGGGCTGATTCGGTGGGTTTGTCGTAGCTTGATTCGAGTTGACCGTGTCTGTGTAGCCCATGTCGTAGAGACCCATGTAGGTTGCCTCGAACAGCGAAAGGGGGCCCAGATCGTAGCGTATCGCTACTTGCCAGCCAGCATCGTAATCTCCCAGGTCGCTACTAGGATCCAGAATCCGCGGAGCGGCGGGACCGGCGGTGATCGAGCCTAAAGGGCCAACGCCGGCCATTAAGTCGTCGGTTTGGAGGAAGACCGCTCCGAAGGAGAAATCAAAGTAGTGCGGCCCGATCTGGTCTTCCGTGTAGCCGCCGAAGTCGACAGCCATCGGGTCACCGTATCCGCCGCCACCCATGCCTCCCATCCCACCGGGGCAATCACCATAACAACCCTCAGGTCCCGATGGGCAATAGCTGGTCTGCATGACAATCGGATTGCCGTAGACATCAGTGAATTGATTGCCCTGGGCCGCCGCAGGACCACCCGCTAGTGGGGAAGCCATATTCACAGGCATGGATGCCTGCTGGATTGGCCCATTCTGGGGCATAGGTCGCTGAGCCATCTGGCCCAACCCCATCTGCCCCATTCCCATCTGGCCCATACCCATTTGGCCCTGCATCATCTGCCCACCAGGTGGGTAGTTGTTGCTGCCGGGCAACCTGTACTGCTGCGCGTCCACCTGGCCAATCGCCAATACGGCCAGCGCCAGTCCCCAAACGGAGCGCGCCAGCTCTAGCCGCGCAGAGAATCGTCGCTTCGCAGAAAAACATTTCATCGAGAAATCCCCCCTAAATTCTCCCAGCGAAGACCCTCATGGTCTGCTCACAGGAGAATGTGCCGTGCCCTAGCCGGCACGCATTGGCTTGTTTAATTGATGAGCATCTAACTCAAGTAGACCTCCTGTGCGTTGGGCAGCAATTCAAGCAGCGCACCGCAGAACAGTCCGTCTGATAGGGTTTATCGGACCAGTGAGACCGGAATAATCAGATTTTTCGCTACAAGCGGTATTTTTTACGAAATCGATTTGGTTGGGGGCTGGGGACTGCGGACAGCCGACAGCGGACAGGGATTCCCCCATTCCTTCATTCCCCTGTTTCCACTTCCCCTGAGACTCGCCCCTAGTCCTAATAAATGGAAAATTTCCTGTCTCACTGTGTGACCTGCGGCTCAAATCACGACCTTTTAGATTGAGAGTCCGAAGTGGGGTGCTCCGTGCGCGCCGCCGACGAAATCCGTGGAGAAGTAAAGGATTTGGCAAAATTTTGGTTTATTGACGGCGCAAACAGGCGCGAGAAGTTTGACGAGGATTGGGAAGCTAAGTAATATGAATAGCTGGGTGAGCGATTTGGGGGACTTTGGCCAGTTACCCCCTGAGGCCAGTCGCCATCCATCAAACTGCTAGCAGAACCCTCTCACGAGGGTTTCCATTCAGAGGCGTGGAATCTGTTAGCCCCACCAATCGGAACAAACTTATTGCAGCTGGAACTAGAAACTGCTTCCTCGGCTTTTCAGAAGCCGTCGGGAAGTAGCATTGCTCCAGCGTCGTGCTAAACCACAGTTTTCTTCTCCGGCTCAAGGTGCGCCTTCGGCCAGTGGACATAAGAGAACTTGAAGTTGAATGTGGAGAGTCTCGGCAGAGGACTCACATACAGAGCTAGGGGACTAACTTGCGCGGCTTCACCCAGAAGTCCATCCAATCGGGAAAACTAAACATGTCATTGCTGTTTAATCGCAACTCCAATCAACCACAAACTTCCGCGAAAAGATCTCGCCGGCCAGCCGGGATCAGTCGCCGTAAGAAACGCCAATTCGGTTTCGAAACGCTCGAAGACCGCCGTGTCATGTCGGCCCAGAGTCTCGTGCCAGAGTATTCAGCGGTATCTTATTCTAGTCTGACGCCCGAAGGGCAGCAGGCGATTTTGCAACAAGAGTTGCTCTGGTATGCTCTGCAGGCTTCCCAAACAAATGGCCTGGCTAGTGAAGTGAGTACGCTGTCGATTCCCAGTGATCCCCTGCTCAACATGCAATGGCATCTGATTAATTCAGGTCAGCAAGTGGGCAATCCGGACTATCAAGTGATCTTTGGCGTTCCAGGCGAAGACATCAATGTCGCCCCGGTGTGGAACGAGGATAGATTTGGCTCGGGAGTTGTCGTAGCCGTGATCGATTCGGGTGTCCAACTTGATCATCCGGATTTAGCGGCCAACATTGATTTGACTTTCCAACTCGATGCCTTGGCTCAGGATGGCGATGCCAGCCCTGAGATAGGGCAGTTCGATCCTAATAACCCGCAATTCTACGATCCAACCAATGCACACGGTACCGCAGTGGCGGGAATTATCGCTGCCGTAGCCAACAATGGGATTGGTGGATCAGGTATCGCACCAAACGCACAAATTGTTCCCATCCGATTGATCGATACTGGGCAATTTGAGCAAGCTTTTGTTGATACCTTTCGCTACCGGACTCAGGAAATCGACATCACTAATAACAGTTGGGGCCCTGGAGTCGTACGGGGTCTCGATGGCCCTACGGCTAACGAATTGCTAGCTCTTCGCGACTCAGTTTACTTTGGACGCGGAGGTTTGGGAGTGATCCATGTTTTTTCCGCTGGCAACAGTGGTCAAGGACTGGATACTTCGTCCTACAACGGCTGGGTCAACACCCGTTACACGATTGGAGTGACGGGCATCGATCACGATGGCCAGTACAACAACGTCGATGGGACCATCACCAATTATCCAGAAACAAGCGCATCGGTCCTGGTAGCGGCTCCGACAGGTTCAGTAGCCCTCACTGTTGGAACCGAAACGGGCACAGGTAGCGGTATCTGGACAACGGACACTACCGACGACAGTGGCTTCAACGTCAATCCCGATGCGGTGACTGGGCAAGAATTCGATCGCGACTTTGCCTCCAATGAGGCATTTACTTCCCGATTTAATGGCACCTCTGCCTCGGCGCCGATGGTTAGCGGTGTAATTGCACTCATGCTCGAAGCAAATCCCAACCTCAGTTATCGGGACGTGCAGGAGATCCTGGTCCGTTCTGCACGCCAAGCCTCAGAGTTTGCCACACTGGCGGATGGCGCCGACAAGGCGGTCGGTTTTGAGTATCAGAGCCCCTGGATTACAAATCAATTACCGCTTTTCCACGATCCTGACATTTATGATCCATTGATTCCCAGTTCCACACAGCTTGTCAATCCAACTCTTGATCCACGTCTGAATGCTGGGTTGAATGCCCTGCACTATGCGCCGACGCCTCAAGTTTTGACTAATGGAGCAGGCTATACAGTCAGTCAGGGGCGTGGTACGGATCGCGAACAAACAGGTCTGGCCCACGGTGTTGTTGACGCTGAATTGGCTGTCGCGCTTGCGAAACAATGGACCACTAAAGAACAAACACTGGCTGATGAATTGACATTCACTACCCGTCTTGTCTCCTTCATCAACAATCTCCCGGCCGCCGAACGAGTCGTGGACGTCTTTGGACCGAATACTGCCGACCTGATTGTACCCGGGGGCATCGGTGGATTAGCTGGATTCAGTGCGTACTGGGATGAGTATTTAGTCGACGATCCTGACTTCGCTCAGGCATTTCCGGTTCGTGCGGTACCTGTTGAGTTGACTGTCCCCAGCCCTAATGACATGGCAGTAAGAGATGTCGAAATCAAGGTCCAGGTTGCTGCAGACACGGATATGAACGATTTTCTGGACAATGTCCGGATGGTCCTTGTGTCGCCTAACGGAACGCACTCGGAACTTAACTATTATCACGTCGATCCTGCATTCGCTGACCCAGATGATTTTCACCAAATTGATCCAGCGCTTTCACCGGCCTATTCAATTAATGGATTCAATGCGGTTTCGAGTTTACCAGGAGATGCTTTTAATGCAGGTGCCGTCGATACTGGAGTTCGGACATTTTCTTTCTCTACCAACCGCATTTGGGGCGAGCGCTCCGATGATGCGTTAATCTTCGATCCCACGACTGGTAATCCGATAATTAGTCCCTTTGGCGGTGGCAATATCTTCAATGCCATTCCTGGAGAATTTGGCGACTTATTTTCCCAAGGCTGGCAGGTCTATTTCGAAAACTACAGTCCCACACAATTCACAATTCCGGGACTTGAGATTACTTGGCATGGCACGCCTCTTGGTGCCAACACGGAGCGAATTCAGGGTCTCATTGGCGTAGATGACAACGAAGATGACTTGTTTAATTACAGTCGCGTTACTCCAGCCACTTTCGATCTGGACAGTGATCCCACGCGAGTCCGTTTAGGTGAAGTTGCAAACGCAGTTGATCTCAGCCATGAGTCAATGGCGGCAAATATAACTGTCATCGCGACTCGCGTGAGCGACGGAGCCATAGTGGATCGGTTTGTCACCGGGGCAGACGGCAATTTTTACTTCGACTTGGTGCCTGACGAATACGTTATCTCGATCGAAGATCCACTGGGCCGGGTAGCACTGGACGATGGGTCGACAACTGCAGGCTTCCTGCGGCATTTTCAGTCCGAGTGGCACATTACGCCTGAGTTCTTTACTGCCTGGAGCCACACGCCTAATTTGGAGGTGCCAATTGACATTCAGGGAAATCCGCTCCCGTTCCTCGATGGCAGTGGCCAGAGCGTTCAGTATGGGATGACAGGAATCAATTTCTTGCTCGATCCAGGTCCCCCGGTTGCACCCCAGATTCAATTCAGTGGCGTGGTAATGGCCGACCTCAATGGCGATGGCATCTTCAATGGCAATGATGTGAATGTTCCGAACGCCACTGTCTTTGCCGATGTTAATCGCAACGGACAGCTGGACGCCGGAGAACAACTCGTTCAGACGGGTACAAATGGTCAGTACAGTCTAACGGTACCTACTACGATCGCCAATGTCATTAACATTGGAGTAATCAAGCCGGCAGGCTGGACGTTTAGCAATCCCACTGCAGGAGTTAATGCACTTTTTGGCGAGCCAGGGGATGTGTTCACCGGGATAGATTTCAAGATGCAGCCACCTCTAGGAGTTGGCGCGGGCAATGGAACGAGCCAATCGGGCTATCTCCTGGGGAATATCTACGAAGACGTGAACAACAATGGAACCCGCCAGGCCAACGAATTGGGAGTGCCTAACACCACGGTTTTCATTGATGTCAATAACAACGGCACAAGAGAAGTGGGTGAACCGCAAACGACTACCAATTCCAATGGGGCCTACATATTTGCCAATGTCGCACCGGGAACCCATCGGGTGCGTGCGGTCCCCACGGCGCCGTTCATGAACATTAATCCTGGGCCGGGAGTACCACGCGTGGTCACCCTCGCAGGGGGCGGAACCGTCTCACAGATAGAGTTTGGCATTGGCTTGGGTAGCAACCCCAGCGGAGCGAATCTCGACTTCGGTGACCTGCCGGCGAGTTACGGAATCACCTTACTCAGCGAGAATGGTGCCCGCCATGCTAGGAGTGCCTATTACTTAGGGGCTTCGATCGATGTCGATCTTGATGGCAATCCTTCTGCGAATGCCGACGGGGACGACACCACTAACCTAGACGACGAAGACGGCATCGTGGTTGCCCCGTTGATTCCTGGTGCAACCGGGAGCCTGATCGCCACGGCAAGTCGCCAGGGCGGCAACCTCCAAGGCTGGTTCGACTTCAACAACAACGGCGTCTTCGAGGCTTCCGAGAAAGTGATCTCAAATGAGGCTTTGGTGACGGGGCCTAATGTGGTTACTTTCCAGATTCCTGTGGGAATGTCGCTGACGAATATCTATGCCCGCTTCCGCTACGGCGAATATGGCATCAATAGCGTGACCGGTGCGGCGTTGATCGGAGAAGTCGAAGACTATCTGGTCCAACTCGATCCCGGTAGCGTTCCCGCCGTGATTGAGCATGGCCCCGACTTCGACGAAGATGGCGATGTGGATGGCCGTGACTTCCTAGCTTGGTTGCGCGGGTATGGGACCAACAGTGGCGCCGCTCCAAGCCAAGGCGATGCCAACAGCGACGGCAAAGTCAACGGTGTCGACCTGCAACAGTGGCGCGTGGATTACGGAACTTCCTCTGCTCCGATTGTGGCAGCTGTCACCGCAGGTGGAAATGATGGAGAAGATTCGTCCAATGGCTTCAACACTTCGGATGTCGACGCCGAGTTGGTGGTGCTGCCAGCGCCGGTCATTGCTCCGCTGTCGACCGTTGGAATTACGGTCCCAAGCTACACGACTGAGCAATCCTTCTCATCCTTGAGCCAGGTGGTTAATTTTGGGAGCAGTTCCAAAAGCTCGAGTCTTTCCTCGAATACAACAGAAGTATCGGCTCAAGAGTCAACGGCCACTCGCCCCAGTCAACGGATCTTGAATGGGGTAGCGAACGAGGTGGTAAATCGACGCGCTTCCTACCGTCCCCCCACGGCATCGATTGCAGCCCGACTCGAAACCCATCGTATCGACCAAGTCTTTGAACAGTCGAGCGAGGTAGCCGAAATCGGACTGGCCTTGCTGGAAGGCACGAGCCGTCGTCAACAGGGTAGTTCGCATTTTCGGATCGATCATGAGCAACTCGAGTCGCGAGACGCTCACGACGAGAATGCCTTCGACTTGGCCCTGAGCGAAGAAGTCCTCTGGCGCGCGATGTAGACCATCAGTCAAGAGCGAAGAGTCGAGTGTCCAGAGCCACCCCTCTGACCCTTGACTCTCAGCTCTCGACTTTCCAGTTTTTTTCGCTTTTTCTCAAAAAAGCTAGACAAATCACGTTCGATCGCGCATCCTCACGATTAATGGATGCTTCTCTCATTTTTTCGGAGCAGGTTCACGACTGTGCTGTGCGCATGGCCGAGAGCGGCGTCTCAGCATTAGGGGGTCTGTTCGATTTAACCTCGCAGCGGCTTGTTCGCTATGCGGCGACCATTACTCGCAACCAACACGATGCCGAGGACGCGGTCCAGGCAGCGTTGGTCCGGGTTGCCGGCCGGATAGGTCTACTTTGTCAGGCAAGCGACCCATGGTCCTACCTGTTGCGAGTGGTGCGGAATGAAGCGCTCGTAATCTTGCGGCGCAAGAAACGCTGGGTGTTTGTCGCTAATCTCTCAGATCTCTTGACTAAGCGGCTGGTAGACGAAGCTGAGCGGGAAGAATCCCACCGGGCGATTTGGACTGCGCTGCGTACGATCCCCACCGAGCAGGCTGAGGTCGTCGTACTGAAGATCTGGGAAGAAATGACGTTTGACCAAATTGGCGAAGTGTTGGAGGTATCGGCATACACTGCTGCGAGCCGTTATCGCTATGGCATGGAAAAGCTATCCCACAAACTCGTGTCCGAGAAACCAGAGGTGATCCATGAACGAGTTTGATCTGAACCAGCGTGGTGACCGGTTTGCCGGGCTGGAAGAGTCCATCCGTCTAGCGGGAAACTATATCCAGCCGACTGACGATCTTCGGCCCAAGACGCTTGAGGCGGCCCGATCGGCGAGTTATCAGCGGCGCACGAATTGGCGTGCCGGTGCGATGATTGCCGCGGTACTTTTGGTGGCGATCGGTCAGGCGACCAACCAATTTGGCTGGCCGGTTCGGCGACCTATCGCAGCTACAGCGATCAATCATGAATTTGCCCAACGGCAGCAAGCTCTCGAGCGGGGCATCAATCCCGGCTGGGGACTCTATGAGGCATTCTGCGAGTTACGCAGCAAGCAAGCCAATCTGCTCAGAGATTCTTTGTAATCTTCTGGCAGAATTCTGAACAAATCTAACGACGTGGCGCATCAACTCTCATAGGCCGGAAAGAGCAACGTGTTTTTCCGGCATTGCACTTCGCCAAGCGCAACATTGGGAGCGGCTCATGAATAACTTCCCCATTTCGCACGAATTATTCGCGTATTTTTTGAATCAATAGGAGGATCACGGGCCTTGAATGAACAGAAGGAAACAGAGGCAACGGAGAAATGAACACTCCGTTTCCTTTGTCTTCTCTGCGGGAAAGTCCTCCAAAATGCACCCTTTGTTTTCACAAGCCTCTGAATTAACTCATGA
This sequence comes from Bythopirellula polymerisocia, assembly GCF_007860015.1. GTDB lineage: Bacteria > Planctomycetota > Planctomycetia > Pirellulales > Lacipirellulaceae > Bythopirellula > Bythopirellula polymerisocia. Next base: position 12,960 of record NZ_SJPS01000002.1, on the reverse strand, counting down.
CGTGATCGGCGCGGCGATTGAGGTACACATGGACAAGGAACCCGGATTATTGGAATCGATATACGAGCGGTGCTTGACTCGAGAACTCGAAGTGCGAGGCCATTTGGTCCAAAGTCAAGACAAAGTAATTATTCGACATAAGCATTTTGAACGCGAAGATCCGCTGAAATTCGACTTACTCATTGATAAGTGCTTGTTTGTTGAGGTCAAAGCCGTTGAAACCGTTCACCCAATCCATAAAGCCCAGTTGCTCAGTTACATGAAACTACTTGATATCCCTTTAGGATTGATTATCAGCTTCAACGTACCCAAGCTAACCAAAGGTCTGTCGAGGTTGATCCTCCCAGGAGCTAACTTAGAGTGAGTGAAAAGAGTAGACAGAGGAAACGGAGTAATTGCCCTCTGTTGTCTCCCTTACCTCCTGTTCAATCCAACCTAGTACTGCCGGAAAATGCCGTAGTTACTATTGAGCCGTTCCTTGCCGGAACTCGTGAAACTCGTTCCGGCCTACAATTATGACCAATGCTACCTTTCAAACTGTGCAGGCGATCAATCGGGAAATCGCTTCCTTGGCTGATGCGGGGGTGCCGATTTGCTTGGGGCCGAAGGTCACCTCGACAAAGCGTAAACTCGAGCGAATCAATGAAAGCCTCGAGCTAAGAACCAGCCTCGGACAAGACATCGAAGCTGCGATTACCAATAATCCTGACCTGCCGAGCATATATCAACACGCGCTGCGAGCCGGTCTAGAGTCCAATGCGCCGGAATTGACACTCTCTGGTGTGACGCGCGAGTCCGCTGCGCGAGACGAATTGCGATCTGCTGCGGCGCGAGCCATGGTCCAGCCATTGATCGTTCTGGCCCTGGCTTATTGCGGATTCATTTTGTTGTGCGCGTTGTTTGTGCCTGAATTGACCAACATCTACGAGCAGCTTCGCCAGGAGCCGAGCGTCCCTGTAAGGATACTGGAAGCCTGTCGCGCGACGATGAAGATCTGGATTCCGCTCGTGCCGATCTTAGTGTTGCTGGCGTTTGTGCTCTGGCGACGTCGGACTGACGAGCCACCCAAGTGGATTCCCGGAGCGCGCCGCTATTTGAAGTCTGTCAAGCATGCGTTATTTGCGGAGGAACTTGCCCGGCTTGTTGGTGCCAAGATGCCACTCGCCGAAGCAGCCCAGTTGGCCAGCGGCACAACGGGCGACGCTGCCCTGATGGAAGCATGTAATGTGTTGACAAGTGACGAGGATCAGAACGTGCACGCCGATGATCCACGTCTTGCGGTGTTGCCACCGCTGGTGCGTTGGGCACTGACTGGAAACCTGGGCGACGAAACGCTGCCAGGAGTCCTGAGCTTCGCCGCTCAGACCTACCGCCAATCTGCAGAGCGAATGGCTGTCGTTTGGCAGACGGCCCTCCCCATCTTACTCGGCGGGTTTCTGAGTGGGGCGATTGTGATGATGTATGGATTGAGTTTGTTTTGGCCCTACGTCCAGATGATGAGAGACTTGGCTAGTTGATGGACAATCTTATGCTCGAATATGACTATCAGGCTTTGAATGCTGAAGGGCAATCGATCACCGGTCGAATTGCGGCCCAGAGTGCTGCGCTGGCGACTGCCGAGTTGGAGGGGCAAGGCCTTACCGTTCAATCGCTGCAGCAAGTAGAGATTGCCGAGCCTGTTCAAGCAATTGTGACACCTGTTTCGCAGGACGCTTGTGACCAAGTCTTGATCGAACGGTTAGACCAACTCATTGCACAACGCGAGATGTTGGTTCCAGCGCTAGCGGCGTTTGCCGCGGAATTGCCAGCCGGTCGCCCTCGGCGCGAGTTGCGCAAGCTCGCTTCCCTGTTAAGCGATGGAGCCAGCGCCGAGCAAATCGTACGAGATTCAGATCTGGCCATCTTGTTGCCACTCGTAGGTGATGATGTGATGCGGGGTACGCACCGGTCCCTCGACAACTTGTTATCAGAGTCGGCTCAGAGAAACCGCACGCGGACAATGCGAGTACGAACCCTTATCTACCCAATGATTGTTATTGCGACGGCGCTGGTAGTTTTAATGTTTTTAGCAGCGGCAGTTGTTCCCTCCTTTAGTGATATTTATGACGATTTCGATCTCGATTTACCTGAGTTAACTGTGCTCCTCGTAAAGTTCTCGAACGAGTTACTCAATCATCCGCTGAGGTTGCTAACAGTGATCGTGCTCGTGGGGGCGGCCTGCTATTATACAATTCGCTTTCTCACATCGTGGGGCCTCCCTGGTCGAGTTTTCCGGTTGCTTACGACCGGTAGCTCAAGTCAGCTCTCGGCCCTGTCGATATTCGCGCGAACGATGGCCGAAGCCTTGGGGGCGGGATTCTCTCTTTCTTGCTCTTTGCGGATGGCAGGCCAGTGTAGCAATCAGCAATGGGTCCGCATCGAAGCGGACAGACTCGCTGCGTCTGCCGAGAATGATTGGTGTCTTTCTGAATCCGCAACTAGCGAGGCACGTTTGCCAACAACTTTATCTTATGCTTTGCGAGCAGGACCCTCCGGTGCGCCGAGCCTGCCCTTATTGCGCGAGGTTGCCGAGCTGTATGCAGAACGTATCCGCAACCGGTTCGATTGGAGTACTGGGTTTATGCCCCAGTTCATGATTCTCTTAGTAGGGATCGTCGTATTTGGGGTTGTGATGGCTCTCTACTTGCCACTTGTTTACCTAATCAACGGACTCACAGGATAACACCTTGCAAGCCAAGTTTCCCACCTTTGTGCGACTCATACATGGAGTGCAGCGGCTCTCGCCGGTACTGACCACACCTTGGTGGCCGGCAGATCGGCTCGCGTCGAAACAGCGAGCCCTGCTGCGAATTCTCCGGGTGGCGGCTACAGAGCGAATGGAAGCAGCACCCTTGGTGGAAAATCTGGCCGCGGAACATCGCTTTCGTTTTCGACGTCGCTTGCGACTCTTGGCCCGGCGTTTGGCTGCGGGCACTCCGCTGGCGGATGCCTTGGAGCAAACCCCCGGCGTGGTCTCGGATCAGCAGCAGTTGGCGATCCGGTTTGGCGAGCAAGCTGGCACCTTGCCGGCTATCCTCACCAACCTGCTTGAGCGTGACGACACGACTACGAAGCAGACAGACATGCGACTCCGGCAAATCGCCTTCTATGCCACAATTACTACGGCCATTTTTGTGTTCGTGCTGAGTTTCATATTGATCAAGATTATTCCTAGCTATCAAGCCATCTTCGATGATTTCGACTTGGAACTACCAAGACCAACGATCCTCATGATTGGAGTGAGCACTTGGGCCGTTAATTATTGGTATCTTCTCGCTTTGCCAGTCGCACTAATGGTCTGGTTGATTTTCTCGGAAAGATCTCGCCGATTCTTTCGTCGAAAACTCTGGTCACGGATTTTACCACCCGTTGCCCAATTGCGCAGTGCCGACTTGCTGAGCCTACTATCAATCTCAGTGCGAGCTGGGAGACCTCTGGCCGGGGCGATCTCTACATTGGCTCGATACCACTTCGACACCCTCGTGAGGCATAAACTGCTGTTCGTACGCAACGAGATAGAGCAGGGTACCGACGTCTGGGATAGCATGGCTACGGCTCGCTTGCTCTCACCACAAGAATCATGTGCGCTCGACAATTCCACCTCGTCCGAATCACGTGCCTGGTCAATGACGCAACTTGCTCAGCTGAGACAAGGTCGCGTGGCGGGACGGATCGAAATTGTGGTGACGTTCCTCCAGGCGTTGGTGATTCTGCTTTTGGCCGGGGCGGTCTTGCTCGTGGCAATCGCCTGTTTGTCGCCGCTCATAGACATGGTTTCGGGGCTCTCTGGATGAATAAAATAAACTTAAGTCGAGAGGCAATTAGAGGTTTACCCGTAGAACGGCCACTCTTGGCCGTTGAACCCACGACAGGCAAGTGTGCCCGTCCTACGCGCCATGGTAGCACCATGACCGAGCTATTGGTGGCCGCCACGCTCTTGATTGGGGCCATGGCCTTTATTGGTCCGCTATCTGTAAGGAGTGGACGACTGCGCCAGGACACCCGTCACTATCAATCAGCTCTCGAAGAAGTCTCCAATCAACTCGAGCGACTCACTACCCTGGAGGGAGACGAGCGAACAACTGCACTTGCTGAGTTGGCACCCTCTCAAGCTGCTCAGTCCAGTTTGCCCAATCCGCAACTATCTGCCGAGACGATTGACGACGCCGATGGCTTGCGGATCGCTCTGCAAATTCAATGGGACCGGTTGGGCAAGCCAAAACCGCTCTCCCTTGTGGCATGGATCAAGCCTCCTGAAGTCAAGGAGGAAGATCAATGATTCGCCGCAAAGGTTTCACGCTTGTTGAGGTAATGGCGGCCATATCGGTCGGCAGTGTGCTCTTGGTGCTGTCGTTAGGCGTGGTGCATCGTGCCTTGAATTTGGAATCGAATTCCCGCGATCAGGCCCGTGTAAGTCATAGCCTCACCCGGCTAAGCCATGATTTTCGTCACGACGTACAGCGAGCAATGGATGTTGATCTGGGGCAAGAAGCCGCGCTGGTCCTCTCAATGGCCAACGAGTCGACAGTTACCTACACAATTGCAGAAAAATATTTGCTGCGTGAGCAGGTACTTGATGACGGAGTCGCTCAGCGGGAGTTCTACGATTTACCTCCCGAGGCAGTCGTTCAGTTCCTTGAAAGTGAAGCGCCGAGTCGATTGGAACTATCCATCACCCACGACCTGAAACTCTTCGGTGTCGAACCTCGCCCAATCTTGCACACCGTGGTCGAAGTAGGTCGGCTCGTGCGATTGAGCAGCCCCCAGGAAGCAGAACGATGAGTGTGATTTTCCGCAAACGCCGAATACTACGATCTGGTTGCCAAGGAGCGATCCTGATTTGTGTGTTGGCCTGTCTGGTAATCATTACCTCAATGGTTACGGCAACGATCCGATCGGCACTGAGATCTCACCTTGAGGTCCGCCAGCAGCGCAACTTGCGACAAGCAGAGTTAATCCTAGAAGCGGGCATCTTGCGTGCTCGCCAACAGGTCTTGGCTGATCCAGACTACAAGGGAGAAGTCTGGCAGTTGGCCGTCGACACAATTCCAGGGACAGACTCCGCCACCATTGAAATCGCAACGCAACCTGCCGTAGAAGCTCGCCAAATCAACGTCACGGCTCGACTTGGTGAGGATTCCCATCGGCGTATCCAACGAACCTACACATTTACTTTCGATCCAACTTATGCCTCCAACAAGGAGTAATCCCATGACTCGCCCAGTTCGTTCTCATGCAGTTTCCAAATCAGAAAAAGCTTTCACCTTAGTAGAACTTTTGGTAGTGATCGCCATCATCGGCGTTCTGGTAGCGCTGTTGCTGCCGGCGGTGCAGGCGGCACGCGAGGCTGCCCGGCGTACGAGCTGTTTGAACAATATCTCCCAATTGGCCCTGGCCACGCACAACTACGAGTTCGGAGTCGAACATCTGCCCGCTGGGGTCATCAATCCCACGGGACCGATCCGCAGTGAGCCGGACGGCCAGCATGTTAGTTGGATCGTACAGATTCTGCCGTACATGGAGATGCGCACCGCCTACGAATTGTTTGACATGAAGGCGGGCGCTTATGCACCGGTCAATGCTCCAATTCGGGCGGTGTCGGTTTCACTGTTGATGTGCCCCTCTTTTCCTGGCAACGAGAAAAATGAAGACGAAACCGTCGCCTTCGGCACGTACGCTGGTTGCCACGATGGGAGCGAAACGCCGATCAACTCGGACAACAACGGAGTCCTGTTTCTCAACAGTAACATTCGTTATAGCGATATTCTCGACGGGAGTTCGCAGACTTTGCTCCTCGGCGAAATGTGGCCATTTGAGAGCAGTCTTGGATGGGTGAGTGGCACCCGCGCGACGCTACGGAACACGAGCAAGATTGGTAAGCTCACGTGGGGACAACGAAAAGATCAGCAGGCTGATCCTCCAGGCCCCTTAGAAGTTGGCGGATTTGACAGTGCCCATCCCGGAATAGTGAACACTGCCTTGGCCGATGGTTCTTGCCGAGCGTTAAATGTGGACACAGATGCCAAAGTGCTCGAACAACTGGGCAACCGTGCCGATGGTGTCTTGCAGAAAGAGTATTGATCGTTTCTCGTTGCCAAGTCCCTCCGAGTCACGGATTTATGGCGACGCGGTCGCAGTATTCACTCTCAAAGAGATTGAAAATCCCTTTGGCTTGCTGCCATCGGCTATTGAGGAGTACAATTGCGTTGTGCGATTGTTTTCTTTGATTCCACAGGAGGCCTCTCATGAAAGCTCGCTGCTTGGCCTTGTTACTTTCGACAACGATGTTTAGCTACTCCAATGCCCAGGTAACTCAGGTCCAGACGGTTCAGTTGCCGACGTTTCACTATTTCGGAGTTTCGACGACCGTCGTCGTGCCCACTCGGGGGACAGTTTCCTTGGGAAGCATTGGCGGAAGCACGCGGACTCGGTTTGATCGCGTCGGCAGCCGCTCAGTGGGTACAAGTGCCTTCGCGGGAGGACTGTCAGTGAGTGCAACCGTAATCGATCTCGCCGAGATGGATAGGGAAGTCTTGGCCGAGGCCGCCCGTCGACGAGGGGCGAAGCACGATGTGCTGGGGCGCCCTGTTGATACGAGCGCAACGAACTGGCTCGAAGCCCAACGGGCCGCCACCTATTTGCGGCGAGGTCAGACAGCTGAAGGGGCAGGGCAGGCAGAGTTGGCCCGAGTCTTTTATCGACGGGTTGCTAAACACGGCAGCGAGAGCGAACGCCAAATTGCCGAGGCGCGACTCACGGCGATTGAATCCTCACTAGCGGTTCGTCCCCGCCAATAATCCCAAGAAATCTCGCCACATGGCTGCCAAGAAATGGAAAAACCCGTTCTATACGTTGCTCATCCCAGTGGGGATGGTGTTCGTAGTCACGGTGTTCGCCTATGGCTTCATGGCTTTTCTGGCGGTCAATGGCACTAACATCGAAGCCACCAGCCAGTCAGGCCATCCCCTCTTTGCCTGGCTTGATAAGCACGGCACGCAACTGGTGCTGTGGGAACTCGCTGTCTTGGGAGTCCTGACCGTAGGAGCGATCGCTACGGATAGTTGGTGGATAGCTCAAAGCTCGTCAGACAACCCATCCAAAGACAGTTCTGAATATTCGAATGAATAGCAGTCAAGTGAATAGCTCCAAGTTTTCATTCTCTCTCCCAGGGAAGGCTCAATAGTAACCTCGGTATTTTTCGTCAGCCCATGGATTGGTTTGAACAGAAGGGAACAGAGGCAACGGAGGGCAATTTCTTGGTTTCCTCTGTCTACTCTTCTCACTCACTCTAATTTAACTCCTGGGAGGATCAACCACGACACCTCAATCGCCGCGCCGATCACGTCGTGGGTTATTTCAGAGGCCAGTGAGAACAAAGAGTGCATTATAGAGGACTTTGAAGCAGAGAAGACAAAGGAAACAGAGCTTTCATTTCTCCGTTGTCTCCCTTTCCTTCTGTTCAATCAAGGCCCTTACGCTGTTATGGATCCCAAAGCCATTCTAAGAACTCCTGCTATCAATATAGGAAAGTTATTCATGAGCTGTTTCCTCGCTTGCTTACTGCTTTTGACAGAGGTGAGTGGAGCGGAGGCGAACCTCTGGCCAGGATTCGTTGCTCAAGGCTTCCACCAGGAGCAGGTCCGGGAAATCCGTTTTGCAGAGGACGCCCGTGCGATTGTTATGGCACCGGCGCCAGATCGCGTGGATCCCAATCAGCCGATCTTGCTGATTATCTATGCCACTCCCAACGGCAACACCGCCGAGCAGACACTAGGTTGCCAATTGACCGAGGGAATGGACTGGCATTTCGATATTCAGCACGTTGCTGCCCAGTGGAGGCAGTTTGCTACTTTGGAGCAAGATCGCACGGTGGTGCTTGCATGCGTGCAGGCCAATGCTCTGAGTTGGCCAAGCTGGAAGAGTCAAAGAATCAAAGGACCACAAATTATCCGCGAAATCGTCGAAGCCCTCGCCGTGAGTCTCCCCTCCAAGGAAGTTGATATCGTGCTGACCGGTCATAGCGGGGGAGGCAGTTTTCTTTTTGGATACCTAGATTCCGTCGAGCAGGTTCCTCAACAAGTTGAACGTATTGCGTTCTTAGATGCGAACTATAGTTTCGATGCTGACCAGCAGCATGGAAAAAAGTTGATTTACTGGCTAGAGTCTGACCCCTCACACCATCTCATCGTCTTAGCATACGACGACCGCGAGATCGAATTCAACGGCAAGAAAGTCGTCGGGCCTACTGGTGGGACCTTTCGCGCCACCCAGAAGATTGTAGACGATTTTAAGACCCAGATCCCCATCGACGAGTCCGTCCAAGGTGCGTTCAAGAAGTACGTCGGCCTTGACGGCCGGTTTGTCTCGCTGGTTCATCCCAATCCGGAAAACAAGATATTGCATACGCGGCTCGTCGGTGAGATGAATGGATTGCTCGCTGCGCTCACGATCGGAACACCTCTTCGCGGAGCTTGGAGCGAACTGGCTCCTACTCGGACCTATACCGAGTGGATCGAATCAAGCCCGCTCCAGCCTGCTGCCTTGCACGGCGTAGCACCCGCTGTGCAATCTCGACGGGCAGATGCACCCGAAGGCACCACTGTCGTAGAATCGCTTATTGATGCTTCTCCTTCGCAAAGGGAGGCGGCCCTTGTCAAGGTAATCTTGCAAGGCAATATCCCCGAGTGGTGGCGAGACTTTCAGAAGATTTCAGCGGAGATTCAAACCGAATCTGGCGATGTCCATAGAATCGTCTATCGGGTGTCGCCCGACTACTTGGCAGTTGGTGGGAATGAGGATTTCGTCCGCCTGCCGCTAACTCCCTACACCGCACAGCATTTAGCCGACATGCTGGGCTGCGTCTTACCCACTCGAAAAATGGTGGATGATATTTACAACGCTGCAACGGTGAAGCTGGCGCCTCAACCGTTGACCGCGAATCGTGAAACCTTGTCCACTTTCAACCATCACAATCAGCTCATTCAAGGACAGCTGGACAATCGCGTCTCAGGTCCGCTGCTCGCGGGAATCAAAAAAGATGTCGTAGTGTCTAACGAGCTTGCGGATCGCCCTGGGCACGTGGCAATCTATGGTTGGCATCAACTCGATGGAAAACCGATTCAGCCGCTTACGACGATTCACGTCGATTGGTATGTCGATTACAGTCATGGCATTCGGCTGGTCGATCAATGGGCAGAAGTCGATGGAAAGCCCATGCTAATCGAGGATGTGCTACGCGACGAGACGCTTTGCAGACTGTTGTCCGATGAAGGAACTGTCTTGCAAGCGAAGTACGAATTACCGAAGATGGAGTAATTGAACTCAAATCATCAAATTACGGAAAGTTGATCAATGCTTGGAAGTCATTCTCTTTTGCGCGTCCCTGTTCTTGCATTGATCCTGACTTGCCTCTGGCTCATCCAGGGATTGCGAGCCGCCGAAGAACCCGCTGCGGACCTGCCGAACATCGTCATCATTTTCATCGACGATATGGGCTATGCGGATATCGGCCCGTTCGGTGCCACGGATTATCCCACACCGAATTTGGACCGCATGGCCAGCGAGGGCCGCGTGTTTACCGATTTCGTTTCGGCGACGGCGGTCTGCTCAGCTTCAAGGGCCGCCCTGCTCACGGGATGTTATCCCGAGCGGGTGAGCATCCTGGGTGCGTTATCACCCGATGCGAAACATGGAATTAATTCCGACGAACTGACGATGGCGGAACTCTGCAAACAACGCGGCTATGCCACGGCGATCTTCGGGAAATGGCACCTGGGACACTTGCCCCCCTTTCTACCTCTGCAACATGGTTTCGACGAATATTTTGGCCTGCCCTACTCCAATGACATGTGGCCATTGCACCCAGATTACGTGAAGCTACCCCCGGAAGCCGCAAATCGCAAACAACGGTACCCGGACCTTCCCCTGTTCGATGGCAATCGAATCGTCGATGACGAAGTGACCGGCGACGATCAGGCCCAACTAACGACACTCTACACGGAAAGGGCCGTCGAGTTTATCAATCGCAACGCCAAGCGACCATTTTTTCTTTATGTCCCCCACTCCATGGTCCATGTGCCCCTGTTCGTCTCTAGCAAGTTTCGCGACAAGAGCGGCGCGGGTCTCTTCGGCGACGTGGTAATGGAGATCGATTGGTCTGTGGGACAAGTTCTCGATGCCATTTCTCAGAACGAACTTGACGAAAAAACACTCGTGATTTTTACCTCGGATAATGGCCCTTGGTTGAACTTCGGCAACCATGCCGGCTCGGCAAAGCCTCTCCGCGAGGGGAAAGGAACGATGTTTGAAGGAGGCTATCGAGAGCCGTGCATCATGCGTTGGCCAGGCAAGATTCCAGCCGATACGAAATGCGACGAATTGGCGTCTACGATCGATCTGCTCCCCACGGTGGCAAATCTGATAGATGTCGAATTGCCTCCCGAACGGACCATCGATGGCAAAGACATTTGGCCCCTCATGACGGGTGAACCGGATGCCGTGAGTCCGCATGAGATTTTCTATTGCTACTATGGCGGTGAACTGCACGCGGTCCGTGATCGCCGTTGGAAACTGCACTTCCCGCATCAATACCGAACCCTGGCCGGCAAACCGGGTGGACAGGATGGCGTGCCTGTGCCCTACAGCCAGCGCAAGACGGGCCTGGAGCTTTACGACTTGAAAAACGACGTAGGAGAAACGAAAAATGTGGCCCGTCGACACCCGCAGATTGTCGCACGCCTGACGAAAGGAGCAGAAACCGCCCGCACGGCGCTTGGCGACAAGCTGACCAACCGTGAAGGCACAGAGATTCGCCCCCACGGAACGAGCGAATGAGTGCGTGATTGGTTACTTTTCACTGCGCAAAAAACGCCTTTTGCGAGAACATCAGGTCGTCCGAAATTCTGCTGACTATTTCCGAAAAGGGGCTTAAGTGGGGATAACTCATAGTAGCGGAGGTCGATAAAGCCGCGGTACTTAGGGGTGGGCAGTGAAGCTGCAACGGATAACAAATTCGACGGTAATAATGCTTGATAATCCAAGCTGTAATTGTAGAGAAGCCTGTTTGAATGTCTCTGCATCCACAGCGTTCTCACAGAACGCTACCCCGACAAGCGAGTGCCGCAATACCGCCGAGTACCATTAGCAAAATTGAATTCGGCTCTGGCACAACTGTAAAGTCAATACTAGGCGAGAAAACCTTAAACAGTAAATTTTGAAACAAGAAATTTGCGTCTGAGTTAAACGTCAGTGGCGTCGGGCGAATCCAAATTGGATCAAGCTGATTGATGATGCTAAATTGGGTAAACTCGATTTTTGACGGAGCATCAATTCGCGTAAGATCGACAGTATAATCTCCAGGTCCATGACCAATGAACGTACCGCGTGGAAAAGAACCCAACTGAGGATCAGTAAAATAGGACAGGGCAATTCCATTGGGTTGTGGATTTGTCCAAGTTAGATCAAATACTTTCCCGACAGTTGCACCGTTGGACGGCGATGTAATGACTGGAGTTAAGATGTTCAAGAATTCGTCAGGAAGTTGTGGCAGTGTTATCTGATAGCTCTTCTTAATTCCATTGATTGTTTCTTCAAAAATCCAGTTCCCAGGAAGGACGTTGCTTAATTCATTCAGAGATATTCCGCTTTGCTGTATGATTATATTGTCAAACGGAGGAATACTTTCTTGATATCGAAATCCCTGGGGAGAAACGAGTTCCAAGAACTTATTTTCGCCAGAATCCTGCCTAGATATAAAGAAATCGAAGTTGTAAACTGCTTCAGCGTTGAAGCTATGCTTCCGCTCAACACTGACACCCAGACTATATTGTGCTGCGAATGTCTGAGCGATGAAAGACAGAGAAAGGCAAATCGCAGTAACGATTACTCTTGCATTAGTCTCGTCAACGTTTATTTGTAGCGGTATCCGCAATGTCGGAGGTAGTTTCGGCATTCATGTTCGGTGAATAGATCGAGAACTCTTCCACAGAGTTCGGTTAGTTTTTCTATGGTACGTTGGGCTCCATCNCGTAAGAGCTTNTTGAACTTGCTGAATGCCAACTCGATGGGATTGAGATCCGGCGAGTAGGGTGGCAAGTAACGCACTTCAGCACCCACGGCTGCGATCGCCTCGACAACTCCCTTCACCTTGTGGCTGGAGAGATTGTCCATCACGACCACGTCCCCCTGCTTCAACGTGGGAACAAGGTGTTGTTCTACCCAGGCTAAGAAGATACGGCCGTTGATTGCCCCTTCAACACACAAAGGTGCTACAAAACCGGTAGAACGCATGGCTCCCAAGAACGTGTTCGTTTGCCAACGACCGTTTGGTACATACTGCACTAAACGCGTTCCCCGCAGACTGCGGCCATAGGTACGCGTCATGTTCGTCTTGGCCCAGGTCTCATCAAGGAAAACTACTTCATCTGGGACAATAGTTAGCTGCTCGGCCACCCACTGACGACGGGCTTCTACGACGTCTTCCCGCTTCTGCTCTGCGGCGAGGAGCGTCTTTTTTTTCGCGTACGCTTCAATGTCCGGCATGCGCGGCTAAGCGTCATATCAGAGACTTCCCAGTCTAGTTCGTCTTCAGCAGCGGCTACCAATTCACGCAAATAGATATCCGGCTGTGCATCTAACTTGGCGAGAATCCAATCCGCATAAGGTTCCCAACTCTTCTGACGCTTGCGGGTAGTCGATGGAGCTAACTTCCCTTGTTCGCGCCGCTCCTGCTTGATCCGACGTACCCAAGATTCGGAGACATCGAAACGTAAAGCCACTTCACGGGTGCCACCACCTCCATCACAAGCCGCCAAGACCTCACGGCGAAATTCCTTCGAGTAAGCTAACATCGGTTCACCTCCTGTTTCTGGTGAACCTAGATTAACTAACTTACCTAGAGGGCGCTAGAGCTACATGCAACAC
>NZ_SJPS01000001.1 GCF_007860015.1 Bythopirellula polymerisocia | reverse complement strand
CCAGGGGGCGGCAATGAGCCCCCGGTCTGCGTGAACGCAATGAGAATGCGGCGGTAGCCGTCTAAAACTAACTTTTATCCCGCTAACGGATCACGCTGGATATTCCAGTTCACGATGAACCAAGACACTAATAATCGCTTTTCGGACGCACTCCACCGGAAACGGACTAAGAATGGAACACTGATGAACGCTGATTGGGCGGATTTTCGCAGATCAGAACATATTGAACTGAAGAAACTTAATCCGGGATCATCTGCTAAATTCGCGCTCGTCTGCGGCCTATTTCTTAACTAGTCGTTGAGCTTACACATTGCAAAGCAAGAGGTACTTCCTTGATTGATCCCCAATTGCTTGAAATCCTCCGCTGTCCGCAGGATCGTTCGTCACTTACGTTCGCAGACGCGACTTTGGTCGAGAAAGTAAATCAGCAGATTCTTACTGGCAAGCTGACGAACATCAGCGGCCAACCGGTGAAAGAGCCAATCGACGGAGGAATGTTGCGGGCTGCCGGCGACTTGTTGTATCCCATCGTCTCAGGCATCCCAGTGATGCTGTACGATGAAGCAATTGACGTCACGCAGCTAAGTTAGGTAAGTATGGAAAAAACGCTTTTTAAAAAAATCGCCGACAAGGAGATTCCTGCAGAGATCGTCTACGAGGACAATCAATGTGTCGCCTTCCGCGATGTAAATCCACAGGCTCCGACGCATGTGTTGGTGATCCCTCGCGAGCCGATTCCGTCTCTCGACAAGCTCGCCGCGGAAAACGCGGCCTTGCTGGGCCATCTGTGGCTGGTCATCCGCGACGTGGCCCGTCAGGAAGGAATCGCGGAGGGTGGTTACCGCGTGGTTGTGAATTGCGGCGAAGATGGCGGCCAAACCGTCGACCACTTGCATTTTCACATTCTGGGAGGTCGGTCGCTCCAGTGGCCGCCGGGGTGAGAGGGAGTGATGAATATTGAACCTGTTTCTACCAACTCTCAACTCTCTATCGGAAGAGGACTCAATCAACCCGCGCGTCGAGGGTGACGAGTTTGTTGAATCGGTCAACACTGCGGTGCCCTGCCCAGGCGATGCCACGGAGGAGAATTGCCCGGAAAATTGGATCGTCGAAGGTCCACATGTAGTGCCCCGGGATCGAAACGAACACGCGCCCGCGGCCGTTCTCAACGGTCCAATATAAGGGACGGGGCTCGCCCTCTTCTACGCCTGTCCCCAGGAGAGAGATTCGTGAAGGATCCCCACGGAGACGCCAATAACTTTCATCAACCCAATCAACCTGGGTGAGATTCCGCGCGATCGGATGTTGTGGGTTATGGCTGAAGTCGACATGCAAAGGACCGTGGCGGTAGCCGATTGAACCACCCAGCGAGGCCAACCCGATCCGTTTGGCCATCTCCTTCTCTCCCCCCTGTCCATCCACGGCCCAATGGATGTAGACGGCGCCACCCCCGCGCGCCAGAAAGGGGTCAATTGCTGCGGCTCGTTCGTCGTTCCAACGTCCTCGTTGGTAAAAAACCAGCACGTCCGCCGCTTCGATCTGCCGTTCGTCGGGAAACTCCCAGGCAGTATCGACCTCGGTCTGCTCGTCGCTGGCCAACAAGCGAGACCAAACCTTCTGCCAATTCGGGTAGTCGTGCTCGCCGATGTCGTGGTCTTTGGGGCCGGCCACCAGAACCACTCGCAATGGTTTGTCTTCCGCCAAAGGGTTCGCGCCAGCCAACAGCCGCTCGACCTCCGCCTGAGAGCGAAGAGGGGGAATATCTCCCTCGGCATACTCGGGCATGCGGAATGAGGGCTGCTGGCCAAGGACTGCTGCCGAACTTAGAGAGAGAACTATTAGTACGACAAACACCTGCCAAAATCTCATGAGATAGCTCCGATGCTAAAACAAGAACCTTGTCGAAATCGTCAGGATTCAAGTATATGAGAATTGTGCGTTTTGAGCGACTGCCTCAATTCACCCAAGGCATTATCAAGAGACGCCAAATACGCGAGTATGGTAGGCCCAATCGCAGACACGTCCTCGTAGCTCAGCTTGATAGAGTGTCGACCTCCGAAGACATTTCAATAGCTCAGCGGTGATTACGTCACTAGCGAAGATTCAATCCATTCATAAAGCACGAAACGTTCCCTACCTTGTTCGATGGCTCGTTGTTGTTGCAGCTTGTCGACGATCTGCTCGGCTGGGACTCCCAGAGTTTCGAGTAATTGACGGGCATCGTACCAAGTTGGCAGCCAAAGCATGATCTGCTTGAAACGGTCAACACCGCCAACCGATTTCATGAAGTAATCGTAGTTGAGGATAAAGTAGACCTTTTCTTGAAACGGAGACGTCTGCTTGCAGAACCCCGTTTGGTCGTAAACATAGTGGCCTGCACGCGGCTCCCAGGCGAGTCCAGCTTCGCGTAATCGGCGAGCTGAGTTGATTTCCTCCTCACTGAATCGCATCGGTTTCTCCCGTATCATTTTGCCACGCTTCGAAGCCAGCCGAATCGGGGCCTCTAAAGCAATTGCCACTGATTTTAAGTTGCGCTACTATCATCAACCCGTGTTGGACGCAGCAAATTCAACACGCGACTGGCCGCGGCTGCACCGCTCAAAAAGGCACCTTCGACTCGAGGTCCGCCACACCAGTCGCCGCAGGCTCCGATTAGCAAGCTGGTATCAAATAAACATCGCGACTCCAGTGGCGAGGTCGGTAGAGCGAATCGCCAACGATGTGCTTTGATATACTTGATTGCCTGAGGCTGGGTGCCAATGGATCGCCAGAATTCAGCCAACAGATCAGCCTCTACCTGTTCTGCTGATCGTTCCAAGTTGGTCTCTGACCACTCGGGACTAGCGTGCATTATCCATGTCTCTGGTTCGGGAGAGCGATTCGGTTTGCTGTTGTTCCGGGCGATCCAGGAAAGAGGCGACTGGTGAATAAATGCGGCATCGAACGGAAGAGCCAAGGATTCTTCCAAAGCGAGCATCACCGCCCAGCAACCACTCATCTCCACGCGATCCGCTTGTCCGGCCAGCTCGGGAACATTCCTGAGCAGCTGCGCCGTCTGAGGTGCTGGGGCAGAGATGATTACCATATCGTAGGCGCCCCAATCGGTCCCATCCTCGCTGGCTAGCAACCACCGGCCGCGTAGACGACGAGGCGGCGCTACTTTGGTTTGATACTCGATTTGTAAGTCGGTCGCCATGTGCTGACAGATGGCATTCATCCCCGGCACAGCGACGAAGCGATCGGTACCCTCTTTTTGATCTATCACAACTCCGTTTTGAAGGACCATAATCCTCCCGAGCCAAGCAGCGACAACACCGTCATGTTGCCACGCATTCACGTAGCCGCGAAATCGAGCGTCACGGGCGGTGAAGTATTGGGCGCCGTGGTCAAAGTGTAGCGCTTCGTCCGTCCGCCGCGTCGACATGCGACCGCCAACTCCACGGCTTTTTTCGAACACTGTGACCGACAAACCATAATCTTGCAAAGTCCGGGCACAGATCAGACCAGAAATCCCGGCGCCAATCACCGCCAATGATGGCATCGATTCACGGGGCGGTCTAATTGGCAGTTTCGTCATATAGAGCAATCAAGCGATTTGTGATCAAGCAGACTCGTACTCTTTCAAGAATCCGCGAAACAGAATAAGGTGCTCCTCTTCGTCTGCGAGCAATCGGATGCATAGGTCTTGGCTAACATAATCCTCCCCGTCGGTCGCTTTGATGACTTTGTTGTAGTGCGCGCAAGCTTGCTCCTCGGCATCAATGACCGCTTTAATCACACCGACCACGTCGGTTGTTTTATCGTTGGGCTGGATCTGATTACCGAGCGTGAGGGCCGCAGCACCGGGGACCAGGCCGCCGAGTTGCTTGATTCGCCGTCCCAACTGCTGGGCATGCATGATTTCTTCCGTGATGTCAGCCGCTAACGATTTCTTAATCTCTTCTGCCCGCACACCATCGAGATTGACGCTGTTGGCAAGATAGTTGAGCACCGTTTCGATCTCCATACTATAGGCTGTGGAGAGCAATGAAATTACCTGTTCTTTGTTATCGGCCACGCTGAGTTTCCTTATTATTCGAGATAAACTGCATCTCTAAGACTCTAGGAGCGTCGTGCGAAATGACAACGCACTGATATCTGTTTTCTTCATTTTTTGGTTTGATGCGCTAGTGAGAGTCCACTTTCTTGGCGTAAAAGCGATCGAATACAGTCACTAATTGCACGCAGGCGTACTCTGAGCGGGTGCTTTTTCAGCGGAGGAACATGAATCGCTACCCTACAGAAGCAGTATTTCAAAGTTCCTAGTAGCTTCTCACGAAGGCAATTGCTGGCGGTGCCTGCATTCAACGGGCAAACAAGTAAAAAAAAGACGGTGTTGCTGCTTGGCAAAGCTGATTGTCCAACTAGTGTTCCATAGTCAGAAAAGTTGACACTTTGCAATGCGTTCTTGAAAGGATGAGCGATGTTAGTTCTCGGCAGGAAAGAAGAGCAGACCATTCAGATTGGTAACGATATCCGCGTTACCATCTTGCGGATCAAGGGAAACTCCGTCAGTGTTGGCATAGAAGCACCTGAGCAGGTGTTAATACTACGCGACGAGTTGGCACCAACTGCACGAGCGTGGGAAGCTGAAACCGACTTGGGTTCTCAGCCACAGGCCATGGCACTTGCCATCTGCAAGTAACAGACGGCTTAAATCTGCAAGATCGTGCACCTTTGATTCGTTTGCATTTCGGCTCCGGACTACAAATTCAATTGCCATAACTCGATGCTGGGAGTAGTTGCAAATGAAAAGTGAATGGTCTGCATTATTGGCATACCTGCGAAGCCTGGTTGAAAAATCTCGATCAAAACCGAGAGGCGATCCTGAGGGGTTTGCGCCAAGATCTTGGCACGCATGAGGCGAAGAAACATTCGCAACGTTGGAGAATGTTTTTCATGGCCTGCGTAGAACTGCTTCGCTACCGGAGTGGGAATGAGTGGTTTGTGACCCATTACCTGTTTCAGAGTGTTCGGTCGACACCGTCATGAAGCCAGATGAACCCTGAATCGCGAATGCACTTCCCAACAGTCAGCGTTTGATAGGGTCCTGGATACGACTTGGACCGAGACAATAGTAACCAAATTTTAAAATGATAGGGAAAACGATGAGAAGAATTAATATGGCAAAAATCGGTTTTGTTATCGCCGCCGCTGCGTCGTTCCTCTTTTCTGTCTACCTCTGGTTTACAGGGAGTAGAGAAGAGGGCCTGTTCGTCGGAATATGGGTTCCTTCAATCCTCAGCTTTGGAGCCCTCGTGTTGAGCGGAAAATCTCATGCATAACATTGGCATATTTGTGTTTGGCTTATCGGTATTCGGAGCTACCATTGCCGCTGCTTTCTGTGCTTTGATTGCAACGGATCACTCTGAGGAATGACACTCGCTGAGTTGCGATTTTGCTAATTACTTTCATAGATTCTCAGCAGAGACGGTATCAACCAATGGAAAAAACTGACCCAGAGCGCATGGAATGCATGGAGGTATGGGGTGGCAATCAGGCTGTGCAGCGCAGTTTTATAACTCCGGGGCTAAAGATCTATGTCGATAGTCAGCCCTACGGTCAGGCACCTGGAGGGGGAGACGTCTATTACCTCTCCTCGTGTGCGTCCGGACGCATTACACGAATGTTGTTGGCGGATGTCAGTGGACATGGAGAGTTAGTATCGCAGACGGCGGTTGGATTGCGTGACTTGATGCGACGCAACGTCAATTACATCAAGCAAACTCGCTTCGTGCGAGCAATGAATCGGCAGTTTGCTGATCTCGGTGAGCAAGGAGGGTTTGCCACAGCCCTAGTAAGTACTTTTTTTGCGACAACGATGACCTACTCTCTATGCAATGCTGGGCACCCTGTTCCGCTTGTTTTTCGTCGGGGGACGTCCCAATGGACAGAGCTCAAGAATGAAGCTAGCAGTTCGAGGCCGATATCTGACACACCACTGGGAGTCGTTGATGAAGCGTCTTATGGCCAACTCGATGTGAGACTTGAAGCCGGTGATATGGTGCTCAGCTTCAGCGATGCCGTTACGGAGTCGGAAGACGGAGACGGCCGGCAACTTGGAGTAGCAGGTGTCCTGCGGCTAGTACGTGAACTGGGAACGGAGGACTCTGAGAAAATCATTCCCGCACTAGTCGAGAGAATCAGAGGGTTACGAGACAGCAACCTCCGCCAAGATGATGCGACATTTCTACTAGGTCAAGCAACGGGCGGTGGACCGTCGATGAAGAACAACCTCTTAGCCCCGCTTCGTTTCCTGCGCCGTACCTCTGATCACACCAGAATAGCCTAAACTTTCTACCGATTATTGGCTCGATCGCATTGACCCTTGCCGACCTCGCACATGAATCTTCCCAAACTTTAAGTGCTACGACGCGGTACATCGAAAAGATGCCAAGTTCAACCATCAATTAAAAGCTTAGATTCAACTAATGCTGCTGAAATTGCTGTCGGATTTGTTCCATCCGCCTTCGATTGACCCCAAAATCAGAACGCCCTAAGCGTGCAGCCGAGCGAAAGTGAATAAGGTTTTCCTTTGCGTCGATTGCCAGTTCGACGTCATCCACGAATCCAAGCAGCAGGCTGCTGAATTCGGCGTGGACGTAACCGGTTTGAGAAGAGACTATTTGGCTCCGCGGCATCGCTTGAATGATTGATTCCAGCTGGCGTTGGGTCTCCTTGGCCGAGAGAGTGTAAGGTATTGGATCCATACAATGTTCGGAATTTTTGTCCTGCGTGGAAACACAGTTCGGGTAGTTGGGGCACTCTGCAAGGCGACCGTTGACCATCCCAAGCGTATGCAATGGATGCGTATAGGAGTTCGCCAATCGAATGCCGACCAAGATTACACATAGCGATGCCGCCAGCCACAAAGCCATAGTTTTCTTCGCCATCGACACTTTGCTTGCTTTCCATAGACGTGACTGAACTTATCACTTGCCTTTATCCTATCACATTAGACGCTTGGCAAGCCCTGATGATGGAATGTTGTCGGCAGCTGGGTTTACGGATTGCAGCCGGCTACCCACATTCGCTCACTACTATTCCGGAGTCGACGTCGAGATCTTTGGCCTCCAGAATTGCGATCCAATCATGGCAAACGCTGGAACTTCCGCGGAGTGAAACAGTGACCGTTGATGATCGCTGGGGCTCAACATGACAAGCTCATAAAACCTATCATTCCATGTCCGGTACG
Source organism: Bythopirellula polymerisocia (assembly GCF_007860015.1). Taxonomy (GTDB): domain Bacteria; phylum Planctomycetota; class Planctomycetia; order Pirellulales; family Lacipirellulaceae; genus Bythopirellula; species Bythopirellula polymerisocia. Next base: position 1,542,866 of record NZ_SJPS01000001.1, on the reverse strand, counting down.
AGACTTCGCAGCTTTTTCCACGAGAATCTCCTCAGCAGATATCAAGTTGGAAAGTTTTTTCGCTAGAAAATACAGAATTCTAAGTTGTCATCACCGACATACCGCCTAGAGTCTGAATATCTGCTACCAATCTCTCACTGCTAGCGAGTCAAATCACCATGCATACTGTTTTGGAACTGTCTGCTTCCTCCCCTTGGCACTCACAAAGACCTGCCAGCTTGCCCGTGCTGCAATCCGAAGAAGACAAGGTAAATCAGCAATCCCCAAGTGCCCAACCGGGCGAAGTCGATCTGGAGTCAATTAAAGCTGCCGTGCGGACTATCTTGAAGGCGGTTGGTGAAGATCCGGACCGTGACGGTTTGAAGGAAACCCCTCGTCGCGTTGCCAAGATGTATGCGGAAATATTTGAGGGCTTGCACCTTGACCCCGCTCGCCATCTGCAAGTTTCGTTCGCAGAGGAATATGACGAACTCGTTATGGTTCGGGATATCCCGTTCACTAGCATGTGTGAACATCACCTGTTGCCATTTACTGGAGTAGCCCACGTCGGTTACATCCCTCAAGGTCACGTCACCGGTTTGAGCAAGCTGGCCCGCGTGGTCGAAGAAATAGCTCGCCGTCCGCAAGTGCAGGAACGGATGACCCACAAGATTGCCGAGTTGATTGAAACTGAGCTGCAAACTACCGGCGTGGGAGTCATTATTCAAGCGGAACACTCGTGTATGTCCATTCGCGGCATTAAAAAGCTCGGCAGCTCGACCATCACGAGCGCGTTTCGAGGAACGCTAAAAACGAGCCTCTCGAGCCGCAATGAGTTTCTGTCAATGATTGACACGCGATCCCGCGGTTAAATCCCCACCACCAAAAGCATTCAACCATGATTATTCAAAAGCAGTACAAGTTTTACGCCGCTCATCGCAACGAAGAACTCGAAGATAAGTGCCGCAACCTTCACGGACATCGCTATGGAATCACCTGTTTTTTCGAAGTAGAACGTACAGGTTCGCTATCAACCCTTTTCGGTGACTTCGATCGCAAGATCGAGCCGTTTCTTAAATCAGAATATGACCACGGCATGATGGTCAATATCAACGATACGCTTTATGAGACGCTCATGAACCACGTGCTGCGAACGGGCGAAAAACTCAAGCTGAAGCGGTTTTCTCAACCGACGACGGTCGAAAATTTGGCCCATCAACTTTTCACCGAAATTACCGACATGGGATTTCGCTTAAGCTGTTTAGAAGTACGCGAAACCGATACCTCTGTTGTAAGCTATACGCGAGAAGATTGGGTGACCGATAGTCGTTATTTTGCTAATTCCAAAACTGCCGATACTGAGTCGCTGTCTAAGTAACAGTTCTTTCTTAATTCTACTTTGAAATAGAGATCTGATATGACTACTGTGACCTTAACTAACGAAAACGAATCAAGCCTAGAGTGCATGGAGGTGTGGGGCGGCAATGGCAGCCGAAAGAACCATTTCGTTCGGCCTGGCTTGGATGTTTGGATTCATAGCCAGGCTGTCAGTTCATCCGCTGCTGGCGGTAGTGATCTCTATCTGCTGTCTTCATGCTCTTCAGGGCGTATCACGCGAATGATGGTGGCGGACGTCTGTAGCCAGGGCTCCCATTTCGCCGAGTTAGCGGAGGAAATCCGGGAGTTGATGAAACGAAACATCAACACCATTCGGCAGACGCGAGTCGTGCGTGAAATCAGTCGGCGCTTGGTAGAGAGTTCCAGGCACGGTTGTATCGCGACAGCGCTGATCGGCACTTATTTTGCGCCAACTCGCAAACTTGTTTTATGCAATACCGGCAATCCCCCGCCACTTTTGTACCGCGCCGCGCATCAAGAGTGGTCAGTCTTGAAGCAAGTTCCGCAGAACACGACCGAAATCCACAAGTCGTTTATGGTCAGCGACTTTGAGGAATACCAATGTTTTGAAACGCAACTCGATGTTGGAGATATGCTTCTCAGCTTTAGTAATGCACTTACCGAATGCTTTAGCAAAGACGGAAGAATCATCGGTATGCAAGGTCTGGAGGAACGTGTTCGGCATCTCGATCCGAGGCGACCAGGAGAGCTGGTTGCCGCGTTGACGGAAGAGCTCAAGCAAGAACATCCAGACAATCTCGCCATTGACGACTCGACGGTCTTACTCTGGCAGGTAACGAAAACATCCGTTCCCTGGCGCGACAACTTGTTAGCACCTCTTCGCTATTTTCAAGGTGCGACTGACAAAACCAACATCGAATAGAGAAAGGCCGCAAGGATGCCAGAAGGCCATACTGTGCATCGTCTTGCACTCGACCACTCAAAACTGTTCGCAGGGCAGCGATTGAAGGTATCCTCTCCGCAAGGTCGCTTTGAGGAAGGTGCCCAACTTCTCGACGGCAAAACGCTCAAATCGGTCGAAGCGCACGGCAAGCATCTTTGTTATCACTGGTCCGGCGGAAGACTATTGCACGTCCACTTGGGTCTCTATGGAAAGTTCCGCCTCCACGGCTTGCCAACCCCAGAACCTCGCGGGCAAGTGCGTCTGCGAGTGATCGGAAAAGAAAGAGCATTTGACCTCAATGGCCCTTACACCTGCCAGACTATTACGAGTCAGGAATGGATAGCAATTCAGGATCGCTTAGGGCCAGATCCCTTGCGAGAGGAAGCTGATCTAGAGCGGGTTTGGATGAGAATTAGTCGCAGCCGCGCGGCCATTGGTAGCTTGTTACTCAATCAGTCTGTCATCGCGGGAGTCGGGAATATTTACCGCAGCGAAGTCTTGCACTTGCTCGGCATTCATCCAGAAACACCTGGCCTGGCGTTGTCTCGTGAGCAAGTCGAATCGCTCTGGTCCAAGCTGACAACACTGCTGAAAATCGGAGTAAAGTACAATCGCATCATCATCGCCGAGCCGAAAGATATCGGCAAACCGCGCAGCCGGATGAATCGCGAGGAAAGACTACTGGTTTACAAACGAGCCGCTTGCAGTCGCTGTGATGCCGAAATCGAGAGCTGGGTGCTGGGTGCTCGAAAAGTTTTTTCTTGCCCCAAATGCCAACTACGCTAGACGGAATTGCGGGCGTAGGTTGGATTAAGGATCCAACCTTCGGAACCGTCGACGGTCGCCAGTCTTTTGTTCCATTTGGCTCTGTTTAGCTAAAAAGCGACGGCTTGGATTGCGTACAACACTGTATCATTAGAATTACCGGTCGTGTCTTCGATCAGTCGTTTTGATAACTCACTTGCGATCTGCACCGAAAGTATTCCTTAGCGCCTGAGCCCGTTTACGGATCGCATTTAGCTCCGCCTTTGGCTTTCGCTCAAGATTCTTGAGTTGCATCGACATGCGGTTGTTACCTTGCAGTCGTTTCTTGTGCCGCGACAAAAATTCCCAGTACAGCGTGGTGAACGGGCAGGCGGTTTCACCAGTCGCTTCTGCCGGATTGAACTGGCAACTTTGACAGTAATTGCTCATCCGCTGAATGTATTTTCCGGTAGCCACATACGGCTTGCTAGCCATGACGCCGCCATCGGCAAACTGCGACATCCCCAGAGAGTTCGGCAGTTCCACCCACTCTACGGCGTCAACATAAACTGCCAGATACCATTCGTGTACCTGCTTGGGAGTAACGCCGAGCAAAAGAGCGAATAAGCCAGTCACCATCAATCGCTGGATGTGATGAGCATAACCGAAGTCTAGCGTCTGGCTAATCGTCTGACTCAGGCAGTGCATGTCGGTCTCGCCGGACCAGTAAAAAGCAGGCATTGGCTGTGAGGCGTTCAGCTCGTTGCGATCAAGATACTCTGGCATGAACAGCCAATAGATACCTCGTACGTACTCACGCCAGCCGAGGATCTGCCGCACAAAGCCTTCGACGCTGTTGAGCGGCGCTTTGCCGCTTCGATAGGCGATGACAGCCTCATCAATCACTTCGCGTGGGCTGATCAATTTGAGATTGAGTGATGCAGATAGCCGGGAGTGATAAAGGTAGGGTTCGTCACTCCACATAGCATCTTGGTATTGACCGAAGTCAGCCAAGCGATGTTCCACAAAGTCGTCGAGCGCTTGGCGAGCTTGCTTCGGGGTGACTGGCCAATCGAAGTGCTCCAGATCACCGGGATGGTCTGGAAATTCGCGTTCGACTAATTCCATGACCGCTGTGGTGGTGGCATCGGGGCGAAAATGCTTCGTTTTGGGTAGCTTCTTGGGGCCCGCCTTGCCGAACGAGGCGCGGTTCTCTGCGTCGTAATTCCATTTGCCGCCCTCCGGTGTATTGCCGTCCATGAGTATATCATGCTTGCGGCGCAGTTCGCGATAGAAATACTCGAGTCGTAATTGCTTGCGTCCCTGGGCGTGTTGGGCAAATTCTTCTGGCGTGCTGAGGAAATGATTGTCGGGGCGTAACTCAAGCTCGATGTTCATCTTTCGGGCAGCTTGAACGAGGTCGTTTCGCACGCGCCATTCGCCTGGCTCGACCAAGATTAGCCGCTTGGGTCTTACACGCTTAACTGCCGCAGCCAGTTCACGAGCTAGAGTACCCTGATTGCTGCTGTCTTCTAGTTCACGGTAGTCGACCTGAAAATGCTTCTTCAGAAGTTGATCTCGAAAGTGACGCATGCTCGCCAAAAACATGACAATCCGCGCTTTATGCGTCCACACATGCGTCGCCTCCTCGGCGACTTCCGCCATCCATACTAAGTCGTGTTCGCGATCAAAATCATCGAACGCACTAGAGGCAGCATTGAGCTGATCCCCCAACACGAGAACCAGATGGCGACATTTTTTTGCGTGCAGCTTCTTGGCCATCGATTATCGCTCTCTCAACAGAGCCACGACGCCTTCTGCAGCTCGAAGCCCGGACGCCATGGCACCGTTAATCGAGGCAGTATCGCAGTGATCGCCGCAAACAAATACGTGCTCTCCAACACGACTAGGCTTGGCGACTGGCTCGAGATCCGTTGGGAATTGTCTCGGCAGCGCATACGGAATTACGTAATTCCGTATGTGACACCAGGAGCTTACTTGGGAGCCGAACCAAGTTGCGAGCTGACGTTTTACTAGCCTTAGCAAATGGTCTTGATCTTCATGCTCTTCGAGCACCGTGACAGAAACTAGCGATTTTCCCGTCGGTGCGTAAGTCTGCGCTACCTGACTGGGGACACAAAGATTGTTAATCGGTCCGTCACCCGTGCCGTTGAGTACCAAAACGGGATCATGGATCGGTGGCTCATCAGCGGCGAAGTAAAGGTTAGTTACCTGACGGCCGACTGCTGGGCTAGGATCGCCAAGTAGCTTGCGAGCAGCGGGCGCCCCAGTAGCGACGACAATGCTGCGTGCAGTCAGCTGTTCGCCCGAGGCAAGGATGACGGATTTACCTCCGATCGAATTGACTGGGCTGTTGAGCTGGATTACCTCGCTTGGCAGACGATTCGCCAATTGCCGCGGTATCTCGCCCATGCCTTGAGCAGGTAGGGTCGTGTCACCAAGCGAGAACATCCTAAATACGAATTCGCACATCCGGCTGGATGTCTCCAGATTGCGATCGAGCATTACTCCGCCCAAAAAAGGTCGGAAAAACCGCTCAACGATCTTGTCTGAGAAACCTCGGCTACGCAGCAAATCGATAGTCGATTGTTCTGATCGGACGTAGATGTCTTGCAGTTCATCACGAGTGGTATCAATGCGGAATTTTGCAACACGCAGCTTGTCGGCAAATGTTGCCACGGGCGACATCGCGGTCGCAAGCAAGTGCTTGGGTTCTCGCCAAGGATCAGCGAAACGGTGGAATCGATTACTAAATCGTACCAGAGCACCGGCTTCAAATCTGCACAATTGCAGTTCATCAAAGTCGAGCACTGATTGAGCGGCGGGATAGGCAGTCAGGAAAACTTGAAACCCTCGGTCTAGCAAATATCCATCGACTTTATCGGTCCTCACTCGCCCGCCTACATCGTCGCTTGCTTCTAACAATTGACAAGATAAGCCGCTATTGATGGCACTTTGGGCGCAAGTCAGTCCGGCAAGTCCGCCACCGATAACGATCGTGTCAAAGTCTGCAACCATGAGTTAGATTAGGACTCTTTCGAACTTCTAAGTGCTTGCCTAAAACATCGGAACGGAAAAAGCCAGAAGCCGATTCCCGATCGAAATGCGACCAAGAAAGCGGCTTCTCTGGCTAAATCAGTAGTGCAAATTAGCGAGTCGATGCCTGCATGCTATTGTAGGCGGAGTCTAGGGCGTGCCGTAAGGTCCAAGCCTGGGTGTTGCTGCAACTGCAATGCTCTGCTTTGTTTACAGCTGTTTGCAGAGTGCGAGACACCGAAGTGCTCATGCCATGATCTTCCATCGATAACAGACTCTTAGCGGTGGTCATATAGACCTTGGCACACTCGTCTGCATGGCCAGCATTAAACAGCGGAGCTCCTTCTCGAATGGCAGTCTCAATCATTTGATGCGGCATTAAGGCAGCTTGCTTAGTATCTGAAGGCATGAGGACCGTGTCGATCACGTGGATCACGCCGTTACTGGCATCTAAATCAGTAGCTAAGAGCTTAGCATTGTTGACCATTGCCGCTCCACTTTGGACAGCAATACTAACAGACTGACCTTGTAGTGTCTTAGCCTCTCCAGCGGCTAGTGCATCTGTTGAGTATACGCGTCCAGCTACTACGTGATACTTGAGTATAGAGGCTAACTTGGCTTTGTTTTCTGGATTGAGTAAGGTCTCAATGGTCCCGGCTGGAAGTTTGGCGAATGCTTCGTCAGTCGGGGCGAATACTGTAAATGGGCCCTTGCCGGACAGAACTTCCACTAGGTCTGCCGCTTCGGCTGCGGCCAGCAAAGTTTTGAAGCTGCCTGCTTTGGCGGCCGTTGCCGGAATATTGTCGACTGCAGGTAAAATAACCTGATCGATGACGTGAATAACGCCGTTTGTACAATCAATGTCGGTCTTCAGGACTGTAGCATTGTCAACGCTAACTTTTCCGTCAGCTACCAGAATATCGACTTGTTGGCCATTAAGAGTTTGGGCTCCGCTGAGCTTCACCACGTCGGACGCACCTACTTTGCCTTTGACGACGTGATAAGTCAGCACGTCGATCAGTTGTTGCTTATTCTCTGGTTTCAGCAGTGATTCCACCGTGCCTTTGGGCAACTTGGCAAATGCTTCATCGGTCGGTGCGAAGACTGTGTAAGGTCCTTTGCCTTTTAACGCCCCGACTAGGTCAGCAGCCTGCAAGGCTGCGGCTAGCGTTTTGAAAGAGCCAGCTCCGACCGCCGTGTCGACAATATCTTGCGTGGCGGCGTCGGTTGTAACAGCACGGGCACTGGTTGCGGCGAACGCGAAGGCCAAGCCAACGCACAAAACGCTTGTTCTTGAATACTTACCCATTTTCTTTTTTCCTATTCAGGGAAAGGTAGTTAGTGGACTGAAGTCACGATAATTCAGCGAGTTTCGACGCTTGGCCAAGACTGATCAAAACTTCTCTGGTATTAAAGAAGCGAAAGGCCAGCTGACAACCCTAGGGCGATAAATTTCAATCGTTAATTGAAGTCAGCGACTTCTGAGACAACCCATTTAACTCACGAAAGACAGCTGCAAAAACCTCGTCGCAAGTTTCTCTATTGCAGTGCTCGGCCAAGTCTAGATCGATCGCAATCCGGCAACAGCAAGGTTTGTCACCGTTTAGCACTGCGGCAAACAATAGGTGACGGGACAGCTCAACATCTCTTATGGTCTGTCCACTAATTGGCGGCAGCCCCATTGCTTCTAGGGGAGCAAGCCGGTATTTGCCGTCTCGCAGATACTCGATCATCCTCGACAACGTGATTGGCCGGTGCCCTCCCCTCCAGCCGTCTATTGCGACGAAATGACTCCTTTGTCGCACCAACGCTTGACTGAAGACTTGAGGACGTCGAAGACTCTGGCAACCTTTATTGAAGTGAGTAGTTCTCTCAAGAAACAGGCAAGAATGAACGTTAAGAATGAATTTTATCAGGGATTAGTATCGATCCCAAGTACAACAATCTTAGAATCATGTCGTTTTTTAACAGATAAATTGCGTAACTTCCTACCACCAAAGAGTTTGCGCCGGATCTCCCTTTCCTGAACGATTTGAACGATTTATGTATTGCCTCCGCTGATCGCAAGCGATATAACTCAATGACCGTTTTGAACGATTTTATCTACGGAGTTGATTCATGGCCGCTCTGACCGTCATCGCAAAGCAAAAATCACCCATTCCTAGGCAGCGGGACCACCGCGAATCTGATCGGCTTCGCGCGATTGATCTTTTGCGGTTAGAAATCGATTTTATTCCCAACCGTGAATTTCATGCTGAGGATACGTTTTGTGATGAACTAGTGACATCTGCGCTGGATACAGATAGTGGCCCCAGTCAAGTAGGTGTCGACTTACCAGCCCACCTTAGGCGGATGTGTAATTGCGATTTGCTCACTCCTGATCAAGAGCGAGCCCTGTTTCGTGAGATGAATCTCTTGAAATATCGCGCCCACTTGCTACTCTGCCGCATCGATCCGGAACAAGTCGAAGCGACCGTTCTGGATAAGCTCGAATCGCTCTTAGCTCAGTCTCAGCAGATTCGCGATCACCTCATCAAGGCAAACATGCGTCTGGTGATGTCAATTGTGAAGAAATTCGTGACCCCACAACATTCATTCGACGATTTGCTTAGCGAGGGTGTTGTCACACTGATGAAGGCCGTGGAGAAGTTTGACTTCGACCGTGGATTTCGCTTCAGTACCTACGCGTATCGCTCCATCATGCGACACGTCTATCGCACAGTGAGTCTCGCACAAATGGAAGAAGCTACCTTCACGAGGGATGCCGAAGAGTGGGCTTTCGAAGCTGGTAAGACACAATCGGGCTCTTCTATGAGTGAACAGGTCTGGAGCAATCTCCGTGTGTTGATGACCACCCTGCTTGACCAACTCGACCGTCGCGAACGATTTATCATCCGCAGTCGGTATGCGCTAGGTTCTCATCGCAAGGTACGAACATTTCAATACTTGGCCGACAAGTTAGGCGTATCAAAGGAGCGAGTCAGACAACTCGAAAGCAGAGCCGTCTCGAAATTACAGACGCTTGCTGCGGAGTCTACAAATGACGATTTTTGGGCGGCTGCCATGGTCTGGGAAACTGCCTAGCGCTAAATTCAAAGATAATCTTCATGAACGAGGTTTTTGGATAGCGACTGAAACTCTGCGACCCCCGAAGAAGCACTCACTTGGCACAACCCTCTAGGTGCTCTGGAACGATTGATTCCACCTTGGGAACCGGTCAAGATATAGGAAAGCGGCGGATAATTGACTTGGATTAGAGACCCCGTGGCCGTACCAGGAGCACGCATATTTTCGAGAATACGCAGTCAACCGCACACCTGCGTCCCAAGAGCAGGCATCACCCACCGCCGCTTCTCGCAAACGGGGAAAACCCCTTCGACCCCAATCGCTTCCGGATATGTCGAGCAAGATGCGGTGCAAATGTATTACGATAACCAGCCGAAATCGTCTAAAACCTGTGATCTGGGGACGATTTGGTAGACCGAGAGTCGGCTCCGAGCCGACAGCTCAGCCGCTCCAAGCCATTACCAAAGATCGCCGAATACGCTATTATTATGGGGCCAAATGCAATCCGTCCCCGTAGCTCAACTGGATAGAGTGTCGGCCTCCGAAGCCGAAGGTTAGTGGTTCGAATCCACTCGGGGATATTTGACCTAACTACCCCCGAAATAAGAGTTTCTGTTACCTGTCGACGTTCGACAGTGCGGCGTTTCCCAAGCTTCCAAAACGGTAAATACCGTTTTTGGATTTTGCAAAGGAGAACCGCATCAAGCCCTGGTCGAACAATCATCTCCCCGAGTACCGTAAACATCCTTCAAGCGGGCAAGCGGTCGTGAATCTCAAAGGTCGAGACTTCTTTCTCGGTCCACATGGCACCAACCCGTCATGCAGTGCCTTGAAACAGTGATTGGACTGTTAGCCACAATCCTACCAATAAGATCACCCACCCTGTCGCATTGCGAGCCCACCACTCAACCTTGCCCACTATGTTGAACGCTTTGCCAAGTACCTGCGATCCCATCGCGATCAGTGCTGCGAAGACAAAAACTGGCAGCGCAGTCCCCACTCCGTAGAGAAGTGGTAGAGTGACGGTCGAACCGGCGTTGACAGAAGCCATGACGTTTCCGAAGAACAATGCGGCCGATGTGGGGCAGAAGGCAAGAGCGAACAAGGCTCCCAGCAGCAGCGAGCCCCAGATGCCCATAGCGTCAATGCGTTGCTTGAGCCCTTCAGAGACGCCTCGTCCCCCAATATCTATCTTGATCAGCCCCACCAGGAACATGCCAACCAACACTAACATCGGTCCTAGCAGCAAGTGCATGTATTTTTGGAGAAACAGAGACACTTGCGGCACTGACAACGCGGTACCGACCAAAATAAATGCCAATCCTAGATAGACTGCCATGCGCCCTACTGTATAGAGGAGGCCGGCGAGGAGCACATGAGGCGTACTTTCGACACGACGACTGATGTAGCTGATCGCCGCGATGTTCGTCGCCAGCGGGCATGGGCTGATCGAAGTGAGCACTCCCAGCCAAAGTGCCGACATGGCTGCCATAGAATATTCAGTCATTCCTTCGACTCCGCTGCTTTTCTAGTTTGCTTCAAGTATTTTGTCACGCCGTCCTGAACGTACGCCTGAAATTCTTCAGGTTTGCCCACCAGCTGCCAGATTGTTGGCATCGAAGTAGCTCGTACAACCTCGCCGTCAAAGACGTTTGAAAGCACGAGGGTCGGTGTATTGATCCCGTACTGTTTGACTAGCTTTGTATTCTTCTTGTCCTGGAAATCGACCAGTCGGTATTCGACGACTCTCGTCTTGATTTCCTTGGGAAAGCCTCTGCGAATCGCTTCCTCGGCTAGCGCGCCGATGCGTTTGCAGGTAGGACATCTTTGGGTGCGGTGAAAATATATGGCAATCACCTGGTGTGCGGGCGGCTCGACCTCTTTCTCAATAGCCGGCTTCGTTTCCACTATGGCTGTTGCCAACGTCGCAGCGACCGTGAGTATGCTTAAGAATCCTGTCATTTCATTATTCTCCATTTTGTTGCAGCAAAAAAAGTCAACCTTCAGTATCGTCTAGCATCTCTTGTGTCTGGCTTTGAACGTAGCCCACAAAAGCCTCCTTGTCGCCGACAAGCTCCCAGACCCGCATGAGGTTGCGCCAGTCTGTCTGCTTGCCCTGCGAGAACCTCACCAAGACCACCGTTGACGAGACGACCTCATAATCTGTAGCGAAGTGAGTATTGTCGGGCATCTCGTAGTTCACTACCTGCCAGCTGATTGACTCCGAATCCAATTCCTTAGAGAAGCCGGACTGAATTGCTTCATGGGCATAGGCTTCGATATTGCGGCAGGTAGGGCAGCGAGTTTCGCCATGAAAGTAATACACCACAATACCGTTGGCAGGTGGCGGAGCATCTCCAGTTGTATTCGTTGCCATACTAGCCGAAGAGCTCTTGTCGGCTTCTTTCAATACGATCGTCGCGATGGCCCCGATCACAAAGAGTAGCAAGGTGATCGCGAGCAAATTCTTGGCTGTCATGATTTCAGTTCCTTTCAACAAAGGGCTGCGGCCAACTTCTGTCCATCAACAGGGCAAGCTTGGATTGGCTTACACTGCTGTTCGTGCCCACTACACCCAAAAGTGTTCAATGGGGCAGAACTGCCATGATTTCTTCGGGCGAGGCGACTTTGCCTACGATTTTTACTTCGCCATCGATGACCAGTGCCGGTGTGCTCATCACACCGAACTGAACAATTTCGTTAATGTCTTCGACTTTCTGTACGTCCGCCTCGACGCGCATTTCTTTCAAGGCTGCCTCGACGTTTTCCTTAAGTCTTATGCATTTCTTGCAGCCGGTTCCGAGTATTTTAATGCTGGTCATAGTTCGGTCCTTTCTCCGTTGGTTCATTAGGGAGCATTGACGACCACGGCTATCGGTGTGGTGGTGGTGTGAACGGGATACATCGCCCCGTAGCCCATGCCGGCGATGGTCGCCATGACGACGACAAGTCCGACGAAAACGGCAGTCTTGCCGTCTCCGATGACCTTGCGGATGACTAGAATGCTCGGCAGCGATAGGGCAGGTCCAGCCAATAACAGCGCGAGGGCTGGCCCACTCGCCATACCGGCCTTCATTAGGGCTTCAAGAATTGGAACCTCTGTGAGAGTTGCAAAGTAAAACAGGCAGCCGACCACCGAAGCAATCAGATTCGACGTCAGACTGTTGTCACCCATCAGAGCAGCAACCTGCTTTTCAGGGACCAGCGCACCGAGGAAACCGACCACGAAGACGCCACCAAACAAGAGCGGCACTAGCAGCTTGGAAAATTCCCAGGTGTTTCCCATCCACTCACCGAATTCCGCACGGTCGAGCCACACTAGACTCATGACCGCCACCAGCACTCCCATCGCACCGGCCAGATACCAGCGGACGTGGTGAATGCGGGTCACCCAAGTGTCAACGTCTTCGATCTGAGTAATTTCTGACTTCCCTAGTCGTATGACTTCGGAGGCCTCGTGCCCCAGGACGGCCTCTTGGAGCCGAAGGTCGTAGCTTGTTTCTGTTTCGTATTGCAGAGTTGCCGGGAATTTTGTGCCGTCCGCGAGCTGCACCTGCTTGTCGCCCGGATTGAACCAATCGCTAAAAATCAGGAAGGCCAGCATGGCAGCAAGCAACGTGGCACTCTGCCAAAGAGGACGCTTTGTGGCTGGCGGGTCAGGCAGGGCGAGAGTCGCCTGGTTACGGTCGTCTTCGCTACGGCGGAACAGAAGGGCCATCAGCAGCCCGATGATCACCCCGAAAACCATGGCACCAATGACCCGAGCTACTCCAAGTTCAAAACCAAGCACACGGGCTGTCAGAAAGATCGCTAGCACGTTGATTGCCGGCCCGGCATACAGAAAGCAAGCCGCTGGGCCTAAGCCCGCCCCAATTCGGTAGATGCCAGCGAACATCGGCAGCACGCTACACGAGCAAACGGCCAGCACGGTTCCAGAGACCGAAGCCACAGAATACGCCTCGGTCTTACTCGCTTTAGGGCCAAGATGCTTGAGGACCGACTCCTTGGAGAGGAATGTGGTTATCGCACCAGCAATGAACAGGGCAGGTACGACGCACGCCAGCGTGTGGTTGCGGGCGTACCATTGCAGTAGCACAAACGCCTCCACAATGGCGCCTGTCACCTTAGCAGCGTTAGGATTGGCGTCGGCCGAGAACTGGGGCGTAGCCAGGGGGACGAAATAGGCGAACAGAAATATCGCCAAAAACGCTGCAAAGATCTTCCACTCGCGGATCATTTTGCCACCTTACCTTTGTTTATTTGGTCAAACATGCAACTATTGGGCCAAATAAAACTCTTCTCTCTTTGTTGCTACGAAAGCACCTTTAACTGGTCGTCAGCCTGGCACTTCACTACCGACTCAATGCAGCCGAACAGGCTCGTGAGACACTTCACCCGCAGGCGATAAAAGACCATTTGACCATGCTTCTCGCTCTCGACGATGCCAGCATTCTTGAGTTGTGCCAAGTGGCGTGAAACGGTCGACATATCGCTCCCTATCGACTCAGTTAAGTCACAAACGCACACCTCATCGTGCTCAGAGAGCACATCGACTAGCTTGAGCCTTGCCGGGTGAGCTAGCGCCTTGAGCACCTTGGCTCGTGTTTCGTATTTCGCTTTTTCGGCTCGGTTCATTGTTCTCTCATCGAAATTTGGTTATTTTCGACTGTAGCCAAATAAGTCAGAGAAGTCAAGTAAGGTGCCCGCGCGATTTGGCTAACCCACGGTGCATCGCTACCAATCGGCTATTCAAAAACAATGACTGACTCCAGGGCCATTTTGCCCATGCAGAGTTTGTAGCAATGCTCAAACTCGGGGCATTTCAGGCAGTCGTCCCATTCTTCGATGTTCGCCGAAAACTTGCGGGCTGTGCGAACTGCGCCCATCCCAACTGTGCTATCAAGTTCAAACGTGAACACCTTTCCCTTGCTAGGCTTGTTGTCGTGGAAGTGCAATGCGTCGGGAAACATCGTCCCATAGCACTCTTTGTGTTCTTGAGCTTCCATGTTTCGTCTCCTTTGAAATAGAGGTAAGGAAATGTCTAATCGACGGTACGAACACCTTACGATTCACTTGAACTCACAGAAGATGCCGATGGGCTACTGCCGAATAGCTTCCGTTGAAATCGCAGGGCCACATTTACCAAGCCAATCATCACCGGCACCTCGACCAACGGACCAATAACAGCGGCAAACGCTGCGCCAGAATTGATGCCGAATACTGCGATGGCCACCGCTATCGCCAATTCAAAATTATTGCTCGCGGCCGTGAAGGCCAGTGTCGTCGTCTTGGAGTAGTCCGCCCCAATCTGCCGGCCCATGAAGAAGCTCACCAAGAACATTACTACAAAGTAAATCAGCAGTGGCACAGCGATCAGTAGTACGTCGTAAGGGATGCGGACAATCTGGTCTCCCTTGAGGCTGAACATTACAAGGATCGTGAACAATAGCGCCACTAGCGTCAGTGGACTAATCTTTGGAATGAATACCTGCTCGTACCACTCACGGCCCTTCTTCTTGAGAAGTACGAAACGCGTGACCATCCCTGCCAAGAAAGGAATGCCGAGGTAGATGAATACACTCTCGGCGATCTGCCCCATGCTAACCTGGACGACGCTTCCTTCGAGACCCAGTAGCGGGGGCAGCCAGGTAATAAACACCCAGGCATAGACGCTATAGAACAAAACTTGAAAGACGCTGTTTAAGGCGACCAAGCCAGCGGCATATTCGGTGTCGCCCTTGGCTAGATCATTCCAAACGATAACCATGGCGATGCAGCGAGCTAGGCCGATGAGAATGAGCCCCGTCATGTACTCTGGGTAGTCCCGCAGAAAGACGACAGCTAGTGCAAACATGAGCACTGGGCCGATCAACCAGTTTTGGACCAGAGACAACCCGAGTATTTTCCAGTTACGAAAGACGTCGCCCAATTCTTCATACTTCACCTTTGCCAAGGGCGGGTACATCATCAGAATCAACCCGATGGCGATTGGGATGTTCGTCGTGCCGACCTGAAACTGGTTGATAATTCCCTCGATACCAGGCAGAAAGTAACCAGCCGCGACACCGACAGCCATTGCCAGAAATATCCAGAGCGTAAGAAATCGGTCAAGAAATCCTAGCCTGCCATTCGGGCAACCAAGCGACTCACTTTCGGTAGGCGTGGCTTCATCCATGATTTGTACTCTCCAAGATGTTAGGGAGCGATGCCACATAATCGCAGATTTCATCGCGGACACGTCGGTAATGAGCAAGGCCCTCTTCTTCATTGGCAGCATCTCGGGCAAGCCGCGGCGGGTCGTCGAAGGGTTGATGAACTATTTTTGCGTTGCCGCGAAAGACAGGGCAGGACTCGGCCGCGTTGTCGCACACGGTTACCACGTAGTCGAACGCGACTTCGGCCAGTTCATCGACGTGCTTCGAGTGCTGGGACGTAATGTCCACGCCCGCTTCGCCCATGACGGCAACCGCATTCGGATTCATCCCGTGCGTCGCCACGCCCGCCGAGTAGGCGTCGATGACATCACCCTTTAGATGACGAGCCCAGCCCTCGGCCATCTGGCTGCGGCAGGAGTTACCAGTGCATAGAAATAGGACTTTTAGCATCTGCAGTTGGCCTGCATTCGACAAAGTTCTTCGGGTTCAATCTTGAGCACGGCCTTGAGCTGTTGCTGGTCGGCCTTGCCTTGCTTATCTTGCTTCAGGCTGGCGAGCACCAATTCGAGAGCCTGCAACGCTTCGGACGGAGCGTCGTCTTCAGCGAGCCGGAAGTATGCCCAGCGTCCTTCCTTGCGTGACTCGACAAGCCTCGCTTGGTGCAGAATCGACATGTGCTTCGACACGGTCGACGGGGCCAGCCCGAGCACCTCGATGATCTGGCACAGGCACAGCTCCCGCCCGCGAAGAAGGGCAATGGCCCGCAGGCGGTTCTCGTCCGCCAGAGCTTTTGTGATCGCCAACAGGTCTCGCATCCCGGTCTCACCAATATTATATTTCGCCATATATCGAAATATATACCCAGCCCGCGGCGGCGTCAACACTCGCAACGCTACTGCGGAGGCGAGGAACACTCCGATGTCAGTTTGAAAATGGCCTAATTGCATGAAATTTGGAGAATTCTCCGCGAGTTGGCTCACAGACCTAGCTGCAGAGGTCTTCCAACAGAGATTACACCTCATGCAGTTGACGGGCCACGCCAGAATGCATGATGATGAATTGAATTGCCATCTGGGCTTCTCCAGCGAGGAGATTTGTTAAGATGATCATCGGTTGATCATCGCTTCCGCGATGACCTGTCCAACGGATCGATACTAAAACGGGCCCTGACAGGAGGCTGCAAGCTTGAGTGAGTACCAATTCCTCGTGTTTCGAGCGGCGATCGTCCCTTGACGGATCGTGACTTGGCCTACGCCCGGAAGCAGTCGTCACGAGCAGAAATCACGCGATGGTATTTCGAGAACGAATATTACTTCGGTGACTTTCACGGCGATGCGAACGGCTTGCTGCGACACGGTTACGACGTCCATTTGCACTACGCCAACTTCGGCGTTCGCAAGATTGCGATCCACTTGCCGGCTGGCTTGCCGTTCCCAAAGGCGGTTTGGTCACACTACATCGCCGGAGAATTGACCTGGAAGCAGGAGTCCAAGGGCAAGGGCGGAATTTTGACCCTCGAACCGATTCACGAATCGGGAGAGCTTGAAGAAGTGTGGTCGCCGGGTGAGTATTTGGACGAGGTCGTTGAAATTCGGACCCGATTGCTCGCCGGTGACACGCGTGCGTTGTATCTTCTCTGGCTTTGTGCAGTGCTGGACAACCAATCCACTTCGCCCGACATCATTGAGCCACCGGTGCCTGGAGGTCTTGCTGAGTGCTTGGGACCTTTCGGTCCGGTGATGGAGTTCTTCGGTCTTGATCCCGTGATTCTGCTTGCGGCCGCTGAGGGTGCGCCGCCTTCGCCAGTGCAGGAGGATCACCAGCAATGTTGTGATGCGTGGATTGACGCACTCAGCCAGCCTGAATCTAAACGGCTGTTGCGCAAATTACTTGCCGAGGATGCCGCTGTCGTCAAATCAGAAATGCTTGCCGCGATCCGTGTTTTTGCGCCGAATTCGGGTTGGCCCAACGTTACCTTGGGGCGCACGATCGGTGAATTGCTCGAACGGACCGTCGTCCTGCGCGCTGAGCAAGAGGCGAAGGAACGAGAGAAACGTGAAGCGGCCGCGCGGCGCAAAGCCTTGAAGCAGGAACGCGAGCGACAAGACCGAATGAAGCAGATGGTCAATGCGCCCCAGAAATGGCTTCGCGAGGCGGACAAACTCGTCGACGCGCGCGGCACCCAGAACTACAAAGCGGCCGCCGAGATTCTGGCGGACCTTCGCGACGCCGTCGGTGGTGACGAAGGAGCCCAGATCACTTGCAGGCATGCTGCTCACCTTGCGAAGAAACATCCGACCCTGACTCACCTCAAGTCGTCGCTTCGCAAGCGAGGGCTGTTGCAGTAACGAGATGACTCAGAATCGTGGTCGCTGTGAAACTCTACCGCGACGGCACCATGCCGTCGGCACATGCTTCCCTTCACGGTTACGCCAGCCGATGGCCTCAAGCGGCTTCCTGCTGAATCTCCTGTCACTTTTAGGAAAAGTCAGGCAGCCGCTTAGCTTCACACTTCTCCCATTTTATCCCCAATTCCGCAAGGAATCTGCGTCCAAGAAATGGGGCGAACTCGCTGAAACTGATGCATCCAGCGCGAGTTTGAGTAGCGGAGAAGTGCGGGCGGTGTCAGCACCGCTTGCAGGTAGCGAAATCGGCTTTTGCGGCGCAGGAATGACAGGCAATGTTGCGATTCAAGGAGCTTCGCCGAAGTCCGACGCCTCGTGCAAACGGATCTCCCGTTTCGCCAGCCGGTAACCGCCTTCGATCGTCACCGCCAAGGCGACCATGGCGGCCAGCACCCACAACTTTGTGGGCGCGGTCCTCGTTGTGTGCCAAACCAATGCGCCCAAGGCGGCCAGACATGCGACGGCTCCCGCTACCGAAATCCAGCCTTGGCTGCTCGTTCGTTGTGCGTGTTGTGCGTTGGCGGTGTTCACTGCCGCGAAGATCAACAGAAACCCGGCGCTGCCCAGTGTAGAGATGCTGGTCAGGTCAAAGACGTTGGCCACAAATAGCGTTAGTACGGCGGTGATCAAGAGTCCTTCCAGCGGCTCACCCCAGACTTTTCGCTCCAGCATGGCCGGCAATTCGCCGTCGCGCGCGATGCAGTAACTCAACCGCGCCGCGCCGTAGAGCGTGGCATTGATCGCGGAGGCCGTGGACAACATCGCCGCCACCGCGATCAGCGTAAAGCCGGGCTTCCCGAGAAAGGGTCGAGCCGCTTCCGCCAAGGCGTAGTCCTCGGCCGCGACAATCTTGTCCACAGTGAGATTGCCGACGGTGACGAGCGCGACCAGCACGTACAAGGCGATTACAAACCCAACCGCGGTGTAATAGGCACGCGGCAATGTCCGAGCCACATCCCGCACGTCGTGAGCAGTGTTGGCGATCAACTCGAACCCTTCGTAGGCCAGAAAGATGATCATCCCGCCCGCCACTAACTGAAGCGGTGGCGACCACGAACCGGGCACGATTTGCGCCGTCTTGATGCCGGTCAAGCCGACGCCGACGAACAACAACAGGATCGCTACTTTTAATCCCACGATCCAGTTTTCAGCCTTGCCGATCAACTCGGCACTCAGTAGGTTCAGGCCCGCAATCAAGATGACGCTGAGACTGATCAGCACGTGTTTGCCGACCCCCTGCCACGTCTCCGGCAAGAACGTTGCACCGTAACTGCCAAACGCCAGAGCATACAGCGACAGCATGACCACGTAACTCAGCCACAACAACACGTTCAAACTGCCGGTGATCATGCCGGCACCGAACGCGCGGTCAAGGAATGCCACCGTTCCACCGCGACTCGGATAAGCAACCGACAGCTTCGCGTAGGAGTATGTCGTTAGCAGCGCCACCGCTCCCGCCACCGCAAAGGCCACAGGCGTGCCGCCGTGAGCCAATTGCACCGCCAATCCGAGCACTGCAAAAATCCCGCCGCCGACCATCCCGCCGACGCCGATGGCAACCACTCCCCAGAACCCAATTTTGCCATCGCCGGTTTTGCTCATTTACTAGCTACCACTTCTTCACCGAGACGCCGCTCGTCGCGTACTACGGAAAAAGTCACCGGCCTCGGCATTGGCCTCGTAGATCGATACCAGGTAACCTCGCCGCGCCAATTCATGTGCGACCGTCAAGCCAGCGATTCCAGCGCCAATGACCGCGACTCGCTTAGGAAGATGCATCTCGGGGGCTGCCACGGGCATTGTTGGTTCTTAGAAAGTTAGCTTGTTTCACGCAAAACACCTGGGGATTCTATCATAAAGATAGGCAACATGTGATCCAGGCAAGCAAGTTGGGCACCAAGAAGTGCTTTGATTCCTACTAGCGGGGCTACTCGACCCAAGGCGTCAGCGATCGAGAAGCCTCAACAAACCACCGTTTTCCGGGTTCCGGTTCGGGAACGTGACGTTCGAAGAGTGGACACACACAGGCCGACTTTGGTCGCGAGCGAAATCTGCTTCGGTCGCCTCGACCGCCGCAGTTCGCCGATTTCCAAACTGACCGAAGATGGACCACCCGATTGGAGTTGCGCTCGACGCGAACTCGCATAGGTCTCGACTTTGAATTCACACCTCAGTGACGCGGTTCACCGAACGTGAGGCACCTGAGGAGTATCAACCTCCGTTGCGAGCGCCAACATTAGCACCCCACTCTGCTAAACTCGCCGGGCGCTGGTTGCTTACCATCGCTCTCCTATTCGCAATCTACGGTCAAGCCCATGTCGACTATCGCTTCTTCAGTTGATAAGGTCCACTCAGAGTCTTACAACGTCCACAAACCCGCTTGCCCGCTGATTTCAATGGTGGACCCCAATCGCCGAGCCTTCCGCAGACCGCGCCGCCGTCCTCCGACTTCACTGGCACCCAATGCACCGCCTTCCCCATGCGAACCAAAGTTCGTAGTTCACAGACTTTTGATCGAACTCGTTTCTTGCTGGGTTTATAGACCTTCGCGTAAGCCTTCACGTCTGGCTCGTAGTAGACTTGGATGCCCGTTCCACCGCACATCTTGAGGCTGCGAATCTTTGGTATGCCCGGCACGCCCTTCGCCGCGCGGGCGATGTTCGTCGGTGGCACTCCGTGCTTCTGCGCAACGGCATTCAATGTCCAATATTTTCCAATTTCTGACTGCGTCAGTGGGGTCTTTATCTTTTGCTTGCTCATCTTTACTGCCTGAATTCGGTTGACTGCACCTAACGCATTCTACTCCGCCAGCAAAGAAAAGCGACCCGTAAAATTTTTCGAAGCCGTCCCACAGGGTCACGACTCAATCTAGCGAAGAACGGCACATTGAATCCTACTCGGGAACCGCACTTTTACGCATTATTGAGGTGTGAATAGCTGGCTGAAGTCGCACAGTTCTCAAGAAATTGACGCGAAATCTTGCGAAGTCTGCGAAATTGCGTTTTCGCGAAGGCACTGAGGCTGATGCAACCGCGAGCACAAAGCAGACTGAGAACCTAGCGTCGGTCGCCACCACCTCAGTCAGTTTTTAGTCTCTGCTAGATCGTTGACTCGCGCTGCTCGCTCGACAGGGTTTCAAAACCGGCGACGACATCGAACAATTCCTCGTCGATGCCACTTTGGCGCAAACGATGGAATGACCGGTTCAGGTCCTCCAGCAATTCGTCGATATTTTTGTCGGCGCGCTGCATCGCTGCCAGGCGGCTCGCGTTCTCGCTCGCGAGGGATTCGGCGCATGCGCGGAAAAGCGAGACAAAGAGGTATTCGCGAATAAGTGCTTGCAATGTCGCCGTATCGCCACCCATGATCTCGGGCAAGTTGCTCGTTGGCCAAGGACGTTCGGTCAGCTTTTGTCGCCAGTCTTCGTCTAACGGTAAGAGGCGCTGTGTGACTGGCGCATAAACCGCGCCCGAAGTGAGACGATTGTAGAATAGGTAGAGTTCGGTGACCTGACCCTGAGTGTGGTGGGCCTCGCTCTCCAGAAGAATCTGTCCGACGAGCGGGGTGATGGCCTTAACCGAGTTCGGCACAGAAAAGAGTCCGACAATCGGCAGGGCTGTGTCCACCAGGCGCGCGCGAACGCGCTCACCAAAGGCCCAGACCTCGGGTTTGGCCGATAGAGTAGCCAGCGTTTTGACCGCATAATCCGTCACCACTTCATTGAATTGCCCCACCAATCCCTGGTCAGTACCGAACACGATCGCAACTATCGCACCCGCAGCCCCGGGCTTTTTCCTTTCTGCAATCAAGGGCGCTGAGCCAATTTCGCGGAAGCACGCTCCCAACCCCAACTCCACGATGCGATAGTAATCAGCCAAAGCCTGCACCGATTTCTCGTATTGTCCGACGTTCGAGGCGGCCGCGGCCTTCATCGTGCGGACGACGGATTGGAGGTCGCCGGCTCCGCCGATTTTTCGGCGCAGGTTGGCCAAGGTGTCGCTCATGTCTTCTCCTGGGGTGGAGGCTTGGTCTGGAAGCGAGCGAGCGCTTTTCGGGCGATTTGGACCATTGTTTCACGATCTTCGTCGCTCAATTCTTGGGTTGAATCCAATCTATCGCGCAGTGATGCCGGGAGATCCGCCGCCGCCTTGCGTACGCCCAGCTCGGCGTCCGTCATTTGGTCAAGCTGGACATCGTCAAACAGACCTGCGGTCAGAGCCAGCAGCACGGTAATTTGCGCGGGTACGGATACAGGAGTGAATTCCGGCTGTTTCAGACAGGCGCGAATTCGCCTTCCGTGCTCGATGACCTTGCGGGTGTTTTCATCCAAACTTGCACCGAAGCGGGAAAAGGTTTCAAGCTCCTCAAATTGGGCGTATGCGAGCTTGAGATCGCCAGCCACCGCACGATACGCTGCGCGTTGTGCTTTACCGCCAACCCGGGAAACGGATTTTCCGACATTGACCGCAGGTAGCACGCCCAATTCGAAAAGCGAAGGCGAGAGATAGATTTGCCCATCCGTGATGGATATCAAATTAGTCGGAATATAGGCGGAAATGTCCTGTGCTTCAGTTTCGATGATGGGCAGCGCAGTGAGGGATCCACCACCGAGTTCCTTGCGCAAGTGGGTCGCACGTTCCAGCAGCCGCGAGTGGATGTAGAAGATATCGCCGGGAAAGGCTTCGCGACCGGGCGGGCGACGCAGCAAGAGGGAAAGTTCGCGGTAGGCGCGTGCGTGGTGTGTGAGGTCGTCGTAAACAATCAGAACATCTCGTCCGGCTTCCATGAAAGACTCCGCGATACTGGTCGCGGCGTAAGGAGCGATATAAGCAAGACCCGGCGGGTCGTTGCCCTCAGTCACAACAATAATTGAGTATTCCATCGCGCCCTTTTGCCGTAAGGATGCAACTGTCTTCGCGACTGAGGACGCACGCTGGCCAATCGCACAATAGACGCAAACCACGTTCTGGTTCCGTTGATTGAGGATGGTGTCGATGGCAATGGCGGTCTTGCCCGTCTGCCGATCACCGAGAATCAACTCCCGCTGCCCGCGCCCGACGGGTATAAGCGCATCGATGACTTTGAGTCCAGTCTGGAGGGGCACCGTGACGGGCGCGCGGTCCATAATGGGCGCGGCGGGGCGTTCGATGGGCAGACGCTTGCTGGAGGCCACCGATCCGTTTCCGTCGAGTGGCCGACCGAGCGGGTCGATGACGCGCCCCAACAATCTTTCTCCGACGGCCACGTCCATGACACGGCCCGTGCGCCGGACTTCGTCCCCCGCGTGAAGACGCCAGTATTCACCTAGCAGTACGACGCCAATCTCGTCGGCGTCCACGTTGAACGCGATGCCAAGCACATCGCCGGGAAACGTTACCAATTCATCATAGCCCACGCCAGGGAGACCAGAGACCTTGACGATGCCGGTGGACACGTTGGTGATCGTGCCCACCTCCTGCGCCGTCAGTTGCGGCGTGAACTCTTCTCGCGCTTGACTCATTCCAGCAAACGTGCGATCGAAAACATTCTGGAGGCTTCCCTGTTCCATGTTCGTCATTGCTTTGCTTCGGATTTAGGTTTTTCAGATTTCGACTCAGCTTTGACTTCAGGCTTGTCCGTGTCTTTCAGAAGTTCGTTCACGTTCTTTTCCAGCGACGCCAGATAATCCGCGATACTCCACCCTACCTTCTGCCCGTTCGTGATGAGTTCAATGCCGCCGATCAAGTCTGGCGCGATTTCAAACTGAATCTGAGTCTCCATGCCAAGGGTTTCTTTGATCGCACCTTCAGTTGAGGAGCGCTGTGCGGGTGTAACGTCAAATGCAGTACGAACAACCACGGGGTTGGGCGACGCCTTGAGCGCCGACACGAGCTGCTTCTTTTTTTCTCCGTTTAACTCGTGCAAGCGGCGAACAAAGACTTCTACAATTCGCTCTTCCAAACTCATCCCGGCAAGATCTGCCAGCGTCTTTCGTGCGGTGGCGAATACCTCCTGCTGTGTCCGGCGGCTGATTGCTTGATATAGGTTATGGGCTTCGTTTCTCAGTGTTTCCTGCCGTTTTGAACTCAGAGCCTCGGCAGCCTTCCGCGCTTCGTCGAGGAGCCGTCCACGTTCGGCCTGCGCCTCGTCTGTCGCCTGGCTTAGTAATGCAGTACGCTGCTGGTCGAACTCCTCGTTCTTGTGATGGAACTCTTCTCGCTCCTTTTGGGCCTCGGCCTTTTTCGCATCGGCGTCCGCGAGTTCCGTTTCAATCCGCTTCTCGCGCGCATCGATGGCGCTGAGGATAGGCTTGTAGAGAAAACGCCTCAACAACCACACGAGGATGAGAAAGTTGAGCGCCTGCGCACCGACGGTGAACCAATCAATGAGCATGGATTACTTTCCTGCGGTTAGGTCGATGACGTGATTCCAGAACGGATTAGCAAAAATGAGAATCATCGAGACGACGAAGCAGTAGATTGCCGTGGACTCAATCATCGCTAGACCGACAAACAAGGTCCGGGTGATCGTGGCGGAAGCGTCGGGTTGCTGCGCCAGCGAAGTCAGGGCCGTCGCGACCGCCTTCCCTTCGGCCAGCGCTGGTCCCAAGCACCCAAAACTGGTGGTGAGGCCTGCGATGACAATTGATGCCACCGCGATCATAGTCGTGTTATCCATAATATCTCCTTTGGTATCTGCAATTCACATTTTAGTGGATTGCTTCGGGTTCAAGTTTACCTTCGCGAGTGCGCGTTGCAGCCGCGATGTAAACCGCGGCCAGGATGCTGAAAATGTAGGCCTGTACCATGCCGGTTAGCAGGCCGAGGGCCGTCATAACGACGGGAAAGATGAATGGCGTGATGGTGAGCAGAATAGCGATAATCATTGCCCCACTCATCATGTTGCCGAAAAGGCGGACAGCCAGAGCCAGCGTGCGAGATAGTTCGCTTATGATGTTGAACGGCAACATGATGACGGTCGGTTTGACGTAGGACTGGAGGTAGCCACCGATCCCTTGAGCCTCAATACCAAACAGCGGGACCGCTGCAAACACGCACAGCGCAAGCGCCACGGTGGTCGAGAGCGAGCCCGTCGGCGGCTCGTAGCCGGGAATAATTGTGCAGAGGCTGGCCGAGGCAATGAACAGGAAGAGAGTGCCCAGAAAATCGAGATACTTCTCGGGGTGGCGGAGGCCGACGTCCCCGATTTGTTTCTCCATGCCAGTGACGACGATTTCCAAAAGGTTCTGCCAGCGCGAACGTTCCAGTTCCTTGGAAAGTTTGCGCGTGATGAGTAGCGAACCGACTGCTAGGGTGAGCATCAGTCCCCACGTGAAAACGATGGTGGCGTTGATTTTTAGAAATCCGTGTTGCCAGAAGATCATCTCATCGGGACTAAGGCGCATGGCTGACCTCCGCTGCCGGGCGGCTCTGGTTTTCTCTTGATGGCCGGATCAACCAATTCACAACGACGCGCGCGATGATAAATCCCAAGAGGCACACCAGCAGCCTCTGCCAGTGACCGCGCGCGACAATATAGAAACCGAACAGCGCAACGCTTATTCGCAGCAACAGGCTGCCGAGAAACAATAGGGCTAACCGTTTCGACGAAACACTCTTCTGAATCGTCCACCAAAGGCCGCCGAAGAATATCGCACCGAGCAATAAACCAGCTAACAAAGCCAGCACCAAAGCCAATGTTTCATTCATCATTATTTTCCTGTTCCTCTCGCATTTCTCTGTCTTCCTTGACCACCCAATGCCAAGCGTTTAAACAGCCAATTACCAAACCGACGACTAGCATCGACAGTGTCCAGGAATGATTGCCGTAGTACTGTTTGTCCAACCAGTTTCCCAGTGCTGCACCGAGCAGCGTCGGAACCACCACCGACCATCCGACTAGCCCGATCATGCCCAGGCCATACCAAACTCCCGGCGTGGGGTTACGCCGCGCATGAAGCTTGCGGTCCGCCTTCGCGCCGACCTCCCGACTGAACACCGTCTGATCATTTCCACTCTTGTTTTCCGAAATGTCACTCATGATGAAACTCCGCCAAGCGACTGATGAAGCCGCTCTCCATTTTCGCCATCACGGAGCGCACGCTCTGCTCGTGATTGTCCAATGTGAGAAACTCTCGCTCGACCGCCTCACGCAACTGGCCAAGGTCCTTTCCGCCAATGGCGTTGCGCACGGAAACGAGCACGTCCAAGCCAGTCTTGACCAACACTCCTTCATCGATGGCCAAGTACAACTCGCCCTCCGATGCGGTTTCGTAGATCAGAATTCCGGGAGAGAGCGCCGCTACGCAATCGAGCCGGTGCGGCAAGAGTCCGAACGAACCCTCCTGCGTCTCCGCGACGATGCGCGACACATCGGTTTTTTCGGCGAAAATTTGAAAGGGCAAGAGAACTTTAAGTTTCATGTGAATCGTTGGCATGTTCGACCTTTGGAGGATTTTTCGTGCCGGGCTTCGCTTTTTTCTTCGCTTCGTCAATGGTTCCGATCATGTAGAGTGCTCTCTCCGGATAGTCTTTAAATTCATCGAGTAGGATTCGCTCGCAGCCGTCCAGAGCGTCCTCGAGGCTAACGAGCTTCCCCTTAAGGCCGGTAAACTGCTCGGTCGTGAAAAAGGGCTGGGTGAGAAAACGCTCCAACCGGCGGGCGCGGGCAACCACGTCGCGGTCGTCCGGCGAAAGCTGTTCCAGGCCGAGCATCGCAATGATGTCCTTGAGTTCTGAGTATTGCGCAAGCGTCCGCCTGATTTTCTGTGCCAATGTGTAATGCCGCTGTCCGACGATGCCCGGCGTGGCCATCTTTGAACCCGACTGGAGCGGATCAATGGCGGGGTAGAGGCCTTCGCTTGCTCGTTTGCGCGAGAGTACGATCGAAGCAGAGAGATGCGAGAAAGTATGCACTGCCGCCGGATCAGTGAAATCATCCGCCGGCACATACACCGCCTGGATGGAGGTGATGGCGCCGGCATCGGTGTTTGCGATCCGCTCCTCCAACTGCGACAACTCGGTGCCCATTGTGGGCTGGTATCCCAGACGCGACGGCATTTGACCCATCAAGCCGGACACCTCCATGCCGGCCTGGATGAAGCGGAAGATATTGTCAATCAGTAACAGCACGTCGCGGTGTTGATCATCTCGGAAATACTCGGCCATCGTCAATGCCGCATGTCCCACGCGAAACCGGCTGCCCGGCGGCTCGTTCATCTGTCCGAAAATCATGACCATGTTTTTCAGCACGCCGGCGTTCTTCATTTCGCGGTGTAACTCCTCGCCTTCACGGCACCGTTCGCCGATGCCGCAGAAGATGCTCACGCCCTCCTGATGTCCGATCATGTTGTGGATCATTTCGGTGAGTAGCACCGTCTTTCCCACACCCGCCCCGCCAAAGAGTCCCGCCTTGCCGCCGCGCTCCAGCGGGGCGAGCACATCGATGACCTTGATGCCGGTTTCAAAGATTTCAGATTTGGTTGAACGTCGTGCCAGTGGGGGCGGAGCCCGATGCACCGAACGCCACTCGACACCAGATAATGCCGCTTGACGGTCAATGGCGTTACCAAACACGTCGAACATTCGTGAAAGAATTTCCTTGCCGACTGGCGCCTTCAAGGGCCCGCCCGTGTCCTCCACGGCGTTGCCTCGAGCAAGGCCTTGGGTGGGGGTCAGCGCGATTCCACGCACGCGATGCTCGTCGAGCTGAGCTAAGACCTCGATGACAATTTTGCCCTCCTGCGCGTGCAGCAGCGAATAGATGGGCGGCAAATTCGCATCGAACCGTATGTCTACGACACCGCCGCGCACCGAGACGACCACACCGCAGTTCACCCTTGTGGGATTCTTAGTTGTCATAGTGTTGTCTCCGCTGGCTGCGGCACGACCGGTACAATAGCGTTCGGAGCATCGACTTTGGGCAATGGTGTTGTTGGAAGCCGCCGAGGAACTGTCATGCTCGCCACCCCGATTCGGCTGTCGGCCATGCCGTAATAGATGTCGAACCGATCCGGTTGGCCAATGTCATTGCGGCAGTCGATGCCCGTGGGAAACACCACGTTTTCTACGACGCCATCACGTTCGTGCGGAAGAATGGGAGTCAACAACGGTTCCGGCGAGCGATATAAGATTGTCCGTGGATGTTCCTTCGATAGAATCATGACACCGGCGGAGTAACATAGGTGTTTTCCTGTTCCGCCTACTGTGTCTGTCGCATGCACCCCGTGATACAGAATCATCCATCCGTGCCGCGTCATCACGGGCGGAGTGCCCCCGCCGATCTTCAACGCTTCCCACGGCGCGACGGGCGTGGCCAGGCGATGGTGTGAGTTAAAAAGTGCGAGGCGATCCGGTTCCAGACCTTCGAGCGCCATAGGGCAATAGGAAATCCAAATACTTTCGTGATCGAGATCGACAAGCCGCCAGCATTCATCGCAATCGATTTCTTCCGGTCTCGAGCCTGCGAATAGCGGCCGATGGATCATCGCGAGCTGCATCTTTCCGCGGTGATTCGGTATGGCGATGGGGAATAAACTCGCGTCCTTATTGTCGACATGGACGAAGTCAATCCCACGATACGGTTCAAACGTAGCCAGTCCCAACCTTCTCCAATGAAATAAGTCCTTTGATACGGCGAGTGCGATCCTTGGACCGGCTCGGGAGAGCGCTGTGTAAGTCATCACGTAGCTCCCAAAACGCTCGACAAAGGTCACACGAGCGTCCTCACATCCACCGAGCCCGTTCGCTCGCAACTCGTAATCCGCCTCTGGTTCCAGCGCAATACCAAGTCGCTCGATGCCGCATGGATCGCCGACGTCATTGAATTGCACGCGGGCTATGCCGATGCGCGAGAAGTTGTTCTTCCCGACCAAACGTGGAAACAGATACAGTTCTCCATCCGGCCCGCGCGCTGCAGCTGGGTTCAAAACTCCTCCCACTTCGTACGGATTGTCGGGCTCCAACTCCATTAGGAGATCGAGACGCTTCAATTGAAAACCGCTCATTAGGTTCTTTCTCATGTGGATGTTTGCGAGTCACTTAGGCATGCGATGATCGCTTCGACCACCCGCTTCGATTCATTCGAGTCTCGGACTTGGATTGACACGACTCCGGCTTCTTTGGCGGGATAGTCGTTTCCACCAGGGAACAAGGCGTCCCCGACGAAAATCATCTCCGTAATGGCGATGCCAAGAATTTCGCGAAGTTTTCGAATGCCGTAGGCTTTGTCGATGCCCAACTTGGTTATGTCGATAGAGGTGGTCCCGCCTAAACGCACGGAGAACTCGGGGATCAGGCGGTCGAGCGCCTCTTTCATTTTCTTACGCTTGGTGAAATCCGGATCCCACTTTTCTTTTTCTTCGAGCGGCGCTTGCTGCCCTAACGCGGAAAACGTAATCTGACTTCCGCGATCTTCTATGACTTCTCCCCAAGTCTCGTGGGCTTCGAAGGCCAAAGAGTCGATCACTTCCTTCAAGGACCGAACGATCTTCTGGTTTTCTTTTTCGCTGAAGTTTTCCGCGTACAGCTGTTCCCATCCTGACTTGTATTGGTAGAACTTTGTGCCACATGTCGGCAGCATCGACAGATTCTTCAGGTGTTCGTCATGCGGCAGATTTGAGAGCAATTGCTCTTGGAACTGCTGCCAGTTGCCACCGGAGATAACTGCCACCTTCACAATGCGTAAGAGTGTACTAAGCAGTGTAGCCATCTCGGTATCTAAAGCTGATTTGCTTTCGGCGAGCGTGCCATCCAGATCGAAAACGATGAGCTTTTTCATCAGGGCTGCCTTCCTTCGACGTCGCCTATGCAGTTTAGCCGACCCTGTCGGACTTCTCCGCCTTCGTTTTCCCAGCGTTCAATCGCGCGCTGCTTCATCGGCCTCGTGTCGCCAACGCGCTGGTTTGTCTCCCCTTCGAGGGCTTCGTAGGCGACAGAGTTCCATAACGCGATGGCTGGCTGTTCCGAGCAATCATGTGCGTAGCTGAGGATGCTGATGGATGCAGTGTTGAGCAGAAATGGCTCTGCCTGCGCGACGGTCAGACCAATCCACCGGGCGGCTAGGACGCGGCAAAAGTGGCTGTGGGAGAAGATGGCCACATTGTCATCGAGTTTGCGAACGAGGGCGATAAACCGATCCGCGCGGTCGGAAATCTGCGCGGGGCTCTCCCCGTCTGGTGAGCCGTCGCGAAAGAGGTTCCACCCCGGCCGCGATGAGAGGATCTCGTCAGAGGTCCGACCTTCGTCATCGCCATTGTCCCACTCTGCCAGATCAGGCTAGATTTCAGGCACTGGTCCTAATTTTGCCAGCATGCTAGTTTGTTTCGCACGTTTTAGCGGACTGGTCATCACATGGCGGAAAGAGAGGTTCCGTAGCCGCTGTCCTACCGCGCGCGCTTCCTCCTCGCCATGGGAGGTCAGGGGAATATCCGTGCGGCCCGTGTATTGGCCAGAGCGCGACCACTCTGTCTCGCCGTGGCGAATGAGATAAAGCTTGAGTGAACGGGAGTGGCCGCCGGTCGGTTCAGTGGGAGCGCCGCCTTTAATGTTCGTGTAACGGATGACCTTGGAAATGGGTTGGTTTTCGAGAGCTGTCACCTTGTCAATGCGGCGGCGATGGCGTTCCTCACCGGAAAATCGTGCGATGAGAAAGGTACGCACCAGTTCCCAAGCGAGAGCATGGCCGACAACGAGACCGCCAAGGCAGATTAGGTTGAGATCATCGTCCTCGACTCCCTGGTGCGCGGAAAACGGATCATGGATGAGACAAGCACGAACGCCGCGCACTTTGTTGGCGACGACGCATGCGCCGACGCCACTGCCGCAGATTGCCACGCCACGTTCCACCTGTCCAGCGGCGACGGCACGAGCCAGCGGCACGACAAAATCCGGGTAGTCATCCTCCGGCACGAGTTCCCGGTCGCCAAAATCAATCACCTCCGCACCGGCTTCGCGTAGCATCATTGCCAGATACTTCTTCAGCTCATAGCCGCCGTGGTCGGAGGCGATGCCCACCGCCTTTGTGGGTTCGAGGTCAAGGCACTGTTGGAGTGTTAAGCAGCGTGTCATGATGCCCCCCTTTCCATCGCGACATCGTATTCGCCACGGCGCGCTGCCCGGTTGCATTTGGCTCGATGAATCAGTGCCTGCTGCGCCGCTTTCACATTGGGCTCCTTGCCTTGCCAGATCTCCAATGCCGGTTGCTGGATGGCGCGGGCAAACGAAAAGGCCAACGCCCAAGGCGCTCGCGAATGGAATTGAACATTCATGGCATTCAATCGGGCCGAGGCAAGTTCAGCGGATTGGCCGCCCGATAGGAACGCAATCCCCGGCACTGCAGCAGGGACGGTGCGCAGGAGACAACTCACTGTGGCGTCGACGACCTCGTCCACGCTTGCCTGCTCGGGACATGCCAACCCGGGAAGCACCATGTTGGGCTTAAGAAGCATTCCCTCCAGCGTTACCCGTTGCGCGAAAAGCTGGCCGAACACCGTGTGTAAGACGAGTTCCGTCACCTCACGGCATCGTTGCAGGGTATGCTCGCCGTCCATGAGCACCTCCGGCTCGACAATGGGGACCAGTCCGACTTCCTGGCACAATGCGGCGTAGCGCGCCAGCGCGTGAGCGTTGGCTGCGATGCAACTTCGACTCGGAAGCTGATCGTCAATAGCGATGACTGCCCGCCACTTGGCAAATCGAGCGCCCATTTGGGAGTACTCAGCCAATCGCTCTCGCAAGCCATCGAGACCTTCCGTGATCTTCTCACCCGGATGAGCTGCCATGTCCTTGGCGCCAGTGTCCACCTTGATTCCGGGAATGATTCCCGCATCAATGAGAACTCTGACAAAGGGCGTGCCATCTTTGGTCTGCTGGCGAATCGTCTCGTCGTACAGGATCGCTCCCGAGATGCACTCGCCGAGTCCTGGCGTGGTCACGATCAACTCCCGATAGGCGCGCCGGGCCTCCTCGGTCTGGGGAATGCCCAACCGGGCAAATCGTTTGTTGCAGGTTGGGTTGCTTTCATCCATCGCCAGCAGACCCTTGTCGTCGGCGACCAGCGCGTTCGCTGTGTCGATTAGCTCATGTGAAACCATTTGTCTTCTAGTCCTCGTCAGCTCCCCACCGACCGCACAGCGAAGTGCTCGCTAGCACGAACGAGGGAAAAGCTCTTTGTGTTGTCCGCGGCAAATCCATTACGCCTTGTCCAGCCACGCCCGCGCCTCGGTCGAATGGGCATGATCGAAATATTGAATTGTTGCTTTCGTGAACGGCTTGCAGAACGTCGCCATCCTGTGCTGCCATTTCGTTTCCCCGACCATGGCGATTCGCGCGATGTCGGCGAAGTGTTTGATGGCAAACTTGGTGTCTGCCCAAAGCGCGCCGGCATCCCAGCCGTGGAATTCCGTCATATCGAACAGGACTCGCAGCTTGCCGTTCTCGGCGACAAGCCGCTCGAATTCCGGCACGAAGTGCTCGTAGTCCGCACTTGTCAGCTTGCCGCTGACATGCACGTTAAGCAGTTTGCCGCCGTCTTCTTCATTGAGTTGGATGGGCATTGTCTGTTACTCCTGTAAAGGTGATTCTCGTTTGTGGATGCTGTCATTCAAAAAACCGCTTTGGTTGTTATTGGCCAACCGGGACCGCCACTTCCCGAAGCCAGCTCAGCGCATCTTCATACTCGGATTCCGAAAAATGCTTGACATCCGGATGCACAAGCTGAGCTACGATCTTTGGCAACTCCGCCAGCAAACCATTGTCGCTGACCACTGCCAGTTTTTTGATTTTTTGGTGATAGCTCTCGATAAGCCGCAAGTGAGCAATAGCGGCTTCGAGGTTCAACCAGCCTGGAAATGCCCTGGCGACGATCATCACGCCGGCCAGGGTGTCATGCTCCGCAAGATAGGGATCAATCTCATGGGCCCCGGCGTCAAAGTCGGCAGATTCTAGTGCACCTGAAGGTTCGAGAATGAGAATCCCTTCGTTGGAAAGTAAAGTCTGTTTTAGCATGAATTGATCCTTTAGTTTTGAGTTTCTGGCTCTTCGAGACCTAAGCGAACCACGAGTTTGCCGATTTTTTTCCCAAGCTTGCGAGACCACCTTTCATTCGGAACCGCCTTGGTATGCGCCTGCTGAATAAGTAAGTTCATAGCTGTGAGAATAGATTTCGATTAAGTTTCCAAAAGGGTCCTCACAGTAAACCATCCGGTAAGGTTTTTCTCCGGGATAGTACTCGCGAACGGGCATTCGTTGCTTTCCTCCGTTATCAACGATTCTCTTTGCGAGACCCTCCACGTCAGGGTCCTGAACGCAGAAGTGAAACACTCCTGTTTTCCAGTACTCGAAATTGTTCTCGGGCTTCTGGGCATTTTCAAACTCAAAGAGTTCGACGCCAACTCGATCGCCGGTGGACAAGTGCGCAATTCGAAATCGACCCCAGCCTTCCCCGAATACGTCATTGCACATCATTCCAATAGCGGAGTTATCCGACACAACTTCGGTGGGCGGCATGATGACGTACCATCCCAACGTTTTCGTGTAGAAGTCTACGGCTTGATCTAAGTGGGTCACGGAAATGCCGATGTGAGAAAATGTTCGTGGAAATGTCATGTGTTTGTGCATTCTGGCTGAAGATTGAATGGCGGTGCAATTGTTAGATCAGGACCGATGCAAATGGCTTGAACTTCCGTCGGTTGTAGTTGGGTGAATGACCTTCATGTAATCCATTTATTATTAGTGGTTGCCGGCACGAATTACGAGCTTGCCAAAGTTTCCTCCAGTAAGCAGACCAATTAACGCTTCGGGGGCGTTTTCGAGTCCATCAACGATATCTTCCAGAAACTTGATTTTGCCTTCCTTGACCCATGGCCCCATGGCAGTGGCAAACTCGCCATAACGAGAGCCATAGTCTTCGAAGATGATGAACCCCTGCGCCTTGATGCGCCGGATCAGTAGAGTTTGCATGAGTAAACCCAACCGATCCGGTCCAGGTGGCAGTTCCGTGTCGTTGTAATGGGCGATCAATCCACAAACAGGTACGCGAGCTTTCACGTTCAAGAGTGGCAGCACCGCATCAAATACCTTTCCGCCAACGCTCTCGAAGTAAACGTCAATCCCTTGTGGGCAGGCGCGTGCAAGTTGGTTGGGAAAGTCATCGGTGTAGTGATCGATGCACGCATCAAAGCCGAACGTTTCGACCCCCACCCGACATTTTTCGGGACCGCCGGCGATCCCCACGACATTGCAACCTTTCAACTTGGCGATCTGCCCAACCACCGAACCAACAGCACCTGTTGCCGCCGCCATGACGACGGTTTCGCCCTCCCGCGGCTGGCCGATGTCTAGCAGTCCCATATAGGCGGTAAATCCCGGCATTCCGAGCACTCCGAGTGCCCAAGATGGATGCTCGAGATGCTTGTCCAATAGCATCAGCCCAGTGCCATCGGACACGCTATAGTCCTGCCAGCCACTGTTCGCCAGCACCCAATCATCCTTGGCGAAACCGGAATGCTGTGATTCCATGACCCGACAGACGGTACCTCCCACCATCACATCGCCGATCGCGATCGGAGGTGCATACGACGGCGAGTCGTTCATGCGGCCACGCATGTACGGGTCTAGCGACAGATAAACTGTTCGCAGCAGTATTTCGCCGGCGTTCACTGTGGGTATCTCGGTCTTCTCCAGCCGAAAATTCTCCGGCACCGGGGCGCCATGCGGACGTGAATTCAACACGATACGGCGGTTTGTTTGTTGAGAAAGATTCATGAAGTGTTCCATTTCGAGTTGTGGTTGTTCGCCATGTCGTGACCGTATTAATTGCCTTGCCCCTCACCAATGCATAAGGCCGGACCAGCATCGAGCACTTCGCGCACGCGCGTCAGCCGTGCATCTATCCTCGTGCGGTCGTGCGCGGACTCGAGGGAACATTCGGCCAGCTCGGCAATCCATTGAACTTGTTCGCCAAGCATGCTCCGACGGCTTGGACTGGCCGTCAAACGGGTAAGGGTTTGGAGGGCACCGAGCATCCGCGACATGATGGCGACGTTGCCGTTGGCGTTGCTTCGAATTTGGTCGAACGATTCGGCCAGCAAGCTTTCAAAGGTCGGGCCTTTTGCGATTACTCGCAGTTGACCTTCATCGTAGCGATGCGACGAGGGAATTTGTCTCTGCGTTAACCTCGCCAGAATCACAGTTAAATAATCGACGCACATGATGGCGGTCGTTGTGTCGTTGACGCTGGGAGAGAGTGCTTTCAGCGCGATATCGACGATCTGCCTGATGCCGAAGGCTGCATCCTGATCCACAGTGCGGTGGCGGCTTATGTTGAATGTCGCCTGGAGGTCGTCGATCGTCGCTTGATCGGGAGGAACTTCCAGAGCAAGTGAGGCCAATGTGGTATTCTCAACAACAAAATCGCCAATGCCGTTATCCATCCATACGATCGTATTCCTGTCGCGTGCGAGGTGAACGAGCTCGTCGTTATCCACACTTTGGATATAGCCACTCTCGCTGGCCTTGACCGGTTGCCACTTCCAATCGGATGGCGGTCGGGCTGATTGCTCGTCATCTTCGTTGCCCACTACTTGTCCGAGATTGACCGGAAACAATCGGTCGACGGCAGAGATCGTTTCCTCTGCGACCAAAGCAATGATACTGGAAGCCTGGATCGAAGAGGCGATGTGATGAATGAAGAAGATCAGAGCGCCGACACCACCGAGTGCGAGGACGAAGCCGAAGGAGACTGCCAGGTTGGGAACGAATGTGCCTTCATCGCCACTGCGAATCGTGCGCAATACGATCAGGCAATAAGTGAAAATGCCGGCGAAAATCCCAAGGACGACCTGAGTGACACGGCTGCGAATGAAATTTCGTAGGATGCGTGAGGTGTATTGGCTCGAAGCCATCGCCAGTACCATCAAGACCATCGAGAATGTCACGCCCACCACGGTCATCATGGATCCGGCAATGGTGGACATCATTCCTCGAGCACCTTCCGCCCCGGCCCCAAACAGTCGCGGCCACTGAGCCAGCCATTGGTTGCTCACGGCGGAGTCTGCCTCGATCAAAACCGCCGCGAGGGCGATGCTGGCCACGACAATCATCGAGGGCATAAACCAGAAACTCGACCGCAGATTGCTCCAGATTTGTCTGAATCTATTCATGGGTCGGCTCCCACCTCCAGTTGCGGACTTCTGGCATGTCGAGTCCATGCTCGCGAATATAGACGAAGTGTTCTTGCAGTTTGTCCATCAGTTCCTGTTTCAAGCGAGCCCCCGTGTCGCCGGTCTTTGGCACGCGGTCGATCGTGTCCATCACGAGATGAAAACGATCGAGATCATTCAGCACAGTCATGTCAAAGGTCGTGGTGATCGTGCCCTCTTCCTTGTAGCCGCGTACATGCAAGTTGTCGTGATTGGTTCGCCGGTAAGTCAGTTGATGAACCAACGAAGGGTAACCGTGAAACGCGAAGATGATCGGCTTGTCGCGAGTGAACAAAGCGTCGAACGCTTCATCGCTCAGCCCGTGTGGATGTTCTGATGCCGGTTGCAACTTCATCAGGTCAACGACATTAACGACGCGCACTTTCAGTTCCGGCAAATGTTCGCGCAGGATAGAAACTGCGGCCAGAGTTTCAAGCGTCGGCACGTCACCGCAGCAGGCCATGACGACGTCAGGTTCGGTTTCGCCATCGTTGCTCGCCCAATGCCACTTGCCGATGCCCGCCGTGCAGTGCTCGATCGCTTCGTCCATCGTTAGCCACTGCGGGGCCTGGTACTTGCCGGCGATGACGACATTCACATAGTGTCGGCTGCGCAGGCAATGACCCCAAACCGACAGCAGACAATTCGCGTCAGGCGGTAGGTAGACGCGAACAATCGACGCCTTCTTGTTTGCGACGTGGTCGATGAAGCCCGGGTCTTGATGCGTAAAACCATTGTGCGCCTGTTGCCAGACGTGCGATGCAAGTAGATAGTTCAGCGACGCGATCTTTTTGCGCCATGGAATATCAGCCGTGACTTTCAGCCACTTGGCATGTTGGTTGAACATCGAATCGACGATGTGAATGAAGGCTTCGTAGCAATTGAAAAGCCCGTGCCTTCCAGTGAGCAGATAACCCTCCAACCAGCCTTCGCACTGGTGCTCGCTGAGCATTTCCATGACCTGGCCGTCACTGTCAAGAAACTCGTCATTGTCTTGCGTGCGAGCGTCCCATTGCCGATCTGTGACTTCAAAAACGGCGTTCAGGCGATTCGACAGCGTTTCATCCGGCCCGAAGATGCGAAAGTTGCGTTGCTTGCGATTCCGCTTGGCAATGTCGCGAAAGAACTCGCCTAGGACGTGTGTGTCCGCCGCTTCCACAGAACCGGGAGCCGGCACATCAATCGCGTGCTTTCTGAAGTCCGGCATGATTAGGTCTTTGAGTAGCAAACCACCATTGGCATGGGGATTCGCTCCCATCCGCCTCACACCGACAGGCGCCAGTTCAGCAAGCTCTTCAAGCAGTCGCCCGCGCTCATCGAACAGTTCCTCGGGCCGGTAGCTTCTCATCCAATCTTCGAGCTGTTCAAGATGTCCGGGGTGTTCGTCGTCGATTTGCAGTGGAACTTGATGCGCACGGAATGTGCCTTCGATCTGGAGACCATCGACGAATTTCGGACCCGTCCAACCTTTGGGCGAATTGAGCACAATCATCGGCCAATGTGGTCTCGTCGCATCGTTCTTCTCGCGTGCATTGGATTGAATGTCGCGAATCTCTTCAATCACCTGATCCATGACATGCGCCATCCGCTTGTGCATCGATTCGGGTTCGTCGCCTTCGACAAAGTACGGCGTCCATCCGCAGCCTTCGAGATACTGCTTCAGCTCCTTGTGGGTGATGCGTGCGAAGATCGTCGGGTTGGCGATTTTGTATCCATTCAAATGCAAAATTGGCAGAACTGCTCCATCGGTGATCGGATTCAAGAATTTGTTGGAGTGCCACGCGGTGGCAAGCGGTCCCGTTTCCGCCTCACCATCGCCAATCACGCAAGCCGCGATCAAATCCGGATTGTCAAACACCGCTCCGAAAGCATGACTGAGCGAGTATCCCAGTTCACCACCTTCGTGAATCGAACCTGGACATTCGGGTGACACGTGGCTGGGGATGCCGCCGGGAAACGAGAACTGTTTGAACAGCTTTTTTAGGCCAGCCTCATCCTGTGTGATCTCTGGGTAGACTTCGCTGTAAGTCCCTTCCAGATATGTATTGCCAACGATCGCAGGTCCACCATGTCCGGGGCCGGCGACGTAAAACATGTTCAGATCGTACGACTGAATCACACGATTTAAATGCACATAGATGAAATTCTGTCCCGGCGTCGTACCCCAATGGCCGAGCAGTGTCGGCTTGACATGCGCTAGCTGTAATGGTTCCCTCAGCAACGGGTTGTCGTACAAATAAATCTGCCCGACCGACAAATAATTAGCCGCCCGCCAGTACGCATCCATCTTGTGGAGCAGTTCTGTGTCGTGGTGCAATTGTGGAGTGGTTGTTACGGACATTTTGGTTCCTGTCGTTGGTAGAGCTATGAATTGTTAGGCGTGGCTGCTACATGTCATGCATCACCTTGGGAGGAAAGGCGGCTCGCAAAGCGTTCAATACTGCGGCGACGTCAATGACTTCCTGGAGGATGGCACCGGCGACCGGCGTTAAGTATCCAGATGCTGCGAACCCCATACCGATCAAACTCAACGCCATGCCACCGACGGCACTTTGCAATGCGATCGTTCGCATTCGGCGACTGATGTGCATGAACTCGTCGACCTTCGTGAGCGAGTTGTCCATGATGACAACGCCGGCGGCTTCGGCGGTGACATCACTGTTTTGTCCGATCGCCATGCCGACCGTCGCGGCCATCATGGCGGGTGCGTCATTGATACCGTCACCCACGTATAATGTTTTCGCTTTGGCCGTTTCTTTCCGAACAATAGCCAGTTTTTCTTCAGGACTCTGCTCAGCAAAAATCTGGGTGATTCCGACCTGGTCAGCCAGGTAGCGGACCTCTGTTTCACGATCGCCCGACAGAAGCATCACGCGATTGAATTGATGACGTGGAGCGAGATGATTCACGAAGGAATGACTATCGGAACGGGGCGCATCGCGGAATCGCAAAGTTGCAGCATAACGCTCGTCGATTGCCACCACGCACTCCAAGCCTCCGGCGACAGGAGGAATTTGATCAACGCCAGGGATGTTCTGCTCAGCAAGTTTGTTGCGACTGGTAATTTGTAGCGAATGACCGGAAACGGTCCCAATCAATCCTTTTCCCGGTTGCTCGCTAACCTCGGTAGCTTCGGGTAGCGCGATTCCAGCTTTACTCGCAGCAGCTAGAATAGCGCTCGCCAAGGGATGTTTTGAGAACTGTTCCAGGCTGGCGACAAGCGTCAACACTTCCGTCTGGTCAAAGCCTGGAGCATTCAAGTTTTCAGTGAGAGTCGGCTCGCCATATGTCAGCGTGCCTGTCTTATCGAAGATCGCAGTGCGACATTGGGCGATCTGTTCCAGCACAATGGGACTTTTGACAATGATCGCGCGTCGAGCACATAGAGAAATCGAACCAATGATGGCAACCGGAATCCCGATCAGCAGCGGGCAGGGCGTCGCGATCACTAGCACCGACAAAAAGCGAGTTGCTTCACCACTAGCGACCCAGGCGATGAGAGCAACGGACACGGCCACCGGCGTATAGATCGCGCCCAGCCGATCTCCTAAACGCTGCAACTGTGGACGTTTGGATTCGGATTCACGCATGACTTCCATGATCTTGGCATAGCGTGAATCCGCAGCGCGCTTCGTCGCGCGGATTGTGAGCGCTGAATCGCCATTAATTGCGCCCGAGATTACGGTCGAGCCGGAGGTCTTGATGAGCTGAAAAGGCTCGCCGGTCAGATAGGACTCGTCCATGCCACCGCGGCCTTCGATCACGACGCCATCCACGGGGCAGATGTCGTGCGGAAAGATGACCAGCGTGTCGTCAATGGCAACCTCTTGCAGTTCGACATCGACAATCCCAGATTCCCGTTTCTGGTGGGCAACCGAAGGCATGCGTTTGGCGAGTGCAGCGAGAACCGATGAGGCACTACGCAACGCATAACTTTCCAGCGCCTCACCTCCGGAGAGCATCAGGACTATGATCGAGCCGGCGAGGTATTCACCCAGCAGCACTGAAGTAATGATGGAAATCCCACCCAGGAGATCGGAGCCGAATTCCCGCTGCAGGAGCTTCCGCAACAAGTCGTAAAGCAGTGGCAGCCCACCGAGGACCAACGTGGCCTGCAAAGGAATCTGATTGGTGCTGGGAACGGTTTGGAAACCGAAACGCAGCACCAGATGCACAAGGATCGCCACGAAGGAAAATGCCGCGATGAGCGTCGACTTCCGGCGCCAGAGGCCCGACGGTCGATCTGAGCTCGACTTGGGCGGCGTCCGCGTCTCTGAACTGTTGGGAGGCATTGCATCCATCGTCATGACATCAGCATGTTCTTCGGCCATAGTTACGGTTTCCATTAGAAGCTACGCGGTCAGTTTGAGGCCGCCTCTTTCATGATCTTGACAATTGTGTCTTCCACCTCCTGCGCCACCTCTTTCAGTTGTGGGACGTTGAACATCGCCAGCAGCGTCGTTGGCTTCAATGTTGCCAGAATCGTTTTCCCATCCTCGTCGTAAATGGAGATACGGCAGGGCAATGCGGTCGAGACGCTCATGTCCGCTTCGAGCACCTTCTTCGCTTGTTGCGGTTGGCAGACCTCGAAGATGAGACATTCAGGGGCAAACTCCACGCCTTTCTTCGTCATGGTCTCTTTGAGGTTATGCACTTGCATGACGCCAAAGTGATTGGCCTGAACGGCGGCCTGCAAGGCAGCCGAGGCTTCACTCACGGTTTTGTCAGTCGGGACTTTGATCAGCATCGGTTTGCTTTCATGGTTAAGGGTTCGTGGCAGACCCGGAAGTACTCTTTTCACTAGAGTCGCCAAGTCCAAGTAGACGGTACACTGAACGCGCGATCATCAATTCTTCGTCGGTGCGGATCACGCGGACCGTGACTCCGAGGGTGGCCGAGGAAATCACAGCCGCATTCGTCGCATTTTGCGGACCTTCGAGTTCGATTCCAAGAAACTCCAGTCCCTGGCAAATCCGGTCGCGGACTGCGGGTGAGTTCTCTCCAATGCCACCTGCGAACACGAGCGTGTCAAGTCCGCCTAGCGCCGCGGCAAAGGAGCCGATCCACTTTTTTGCCTGATAACAAAAAAGCGCCACAGCTTCCGCTGCCCGCACGTCACTGGCTTCCCTCGCGAGCAAATCACGCATGTCGGAACTGATCTCCGAAACGCCGAGTAGTCCGGACTCGTGATTAACCATTTCCTGAAATTGCGTCGCGTTCATTTGCTCTGTGCGCGCCAAGTAGGAGAACAGTCCCGGATCCAGGTCTCCCGAGCGGCTGCTCATCACTAATCCCGACGTCGGCGTGAAGCCCATGCTGGTGTCGATGCTCTTGCCGTCGCGCACGGCGGCCAGGCTCGCGCCGTTGCCAAGGTGAGCTAGGACCACCCGTCCCTTCGTGGCCGCGGGGTCGCCAAGGCGCGCCAGCTCTTCCATGAGGAATTGATACGACAAACCGTGGAAGCCATAACGGCGAACGCCTGCCGCCTCGTAGCGACGAGGAATTGCTAACAGACTGGCGACTCGTGGCATGGTGCGGTGAAACGCGGTGTCAAAGAACGCCACCTGAGGCAAAGTAGGGTAGCGTTCGCGAAATGCCTCGATCAGTTCGATCTCAATGGGCAGATGCTCCGGATCGTACGGCATAATGCGGTGCAGCTCATCGAGCAATTCGGGCGTGACCCGCTCCGGTTCACTATGCGCCATCCCATGCACCACCCGGTGTCCCACGGCTTTG
Organism: Bythopirellula polymerisocia; assembly: GCF_007860015.1. GTDB lineage: Bacteria > Planctomycetota > Planctomycetia > Pirellulales > Lacipirellulaceae > Bythopirellula > Bythopirellula polymerisocia. The sequence goes on along the minus strand of NZ_SJPS01000001.1, from coordinate 1,501,244 downwards.
ACCGAAGCAAAGATCTGCTGCGATTCGAGCCAATCCAATAGAAAAGTGGTCGCCGAACCACGATCGCCGGGATCAATGGCGCAACTTTGCTTTGGTTGACCGATAAATTCCCTAAACGTCAAATTCGTGCCGCTCAGACCGATTCGATCCACTTTTCCATGCAGCAACCGCTGCGTCGGTTCGAGGTGATCGTACAGCGCGAACCGGATGCTCGAAGAGCCGCCGTTTATCACGAGAAAATTAAACGACTCGCCGTTTGCCTCCATGGTTTTGACGTGCGAGGCTAATTCCCCTGAGCGTGCTGAATCTCTCAACTGATTATTATTGGGCATGATAGGATTTTACTTTGCCTACTACTTGCGGACGTTACCATCATCTGGTCGTGCATGTCCTTTATCGTCTGGGATGATTCTCAACAAAAAAAGCCGACGTGGCAGCACACCCGAAGGTGTTCCACCGCGCCGGCTTACACGTTAACAAGCCTCCCAGCCTAGCCGGGTTGCTCTTTATATAGTCATCCGAAATCTTCGGTACAGTTCTTTTCATTATTGCCGCCCGCGGAAGATCGACGAGAGCTGCAATCCAAATTTTCCTCTACCACTATTATAGGGCATAATCGGCCGAACACAATCCGGCTGGAGGCTTGTGAAGCACCGGGAAATAGGTAGAAGAAGTCCTCAGAATTCGTTTGTCTACATTTGGTTTCACAGTACTCATCGATGCAAATCGTTTTAACGAAGTATCATCGGGCGGAAATCACTATTTCATCTACAGCAGTTTCTGACACAGCTCTACACTGCTCCACGACCCAGGTGCACATGGGAATCGAACGCAGAGGACTGCAATCCTATCGCATTATGTAGCAATGACTTGTAGCAGGTGCAACAAGCGGTGGTAGCGCCTGGGCATCGCGCGAGCGACATCACGAGTCAATGTCCGTCGACGAAAGACATATGCGACTCGACCGAGGATCTCCAGTTGGTCACCAGTTCTTAGCTGAGTTTGTCATTGGAAGTTCGTCGTGCGATTTGCTTGATCGTGGAAGCGGCTGTCGTTCAGTGATTTCGACTACCATGCTTCCCTGAAAGTGCGTTACCGCCGAGCAAATAAAGAGGCTCTCGGCCCCCTGCAGCGAGGTCGTCTGCTATTGACCAGACTCATCTTGTCCGACGACTTGTCTTAAGTTCGACATTTCCATTCCATGGGCTCTCAACAGGCGACCGACCTGCTTTGACGGGGCCGTGTTCAACGGTAGATCAAGACGCTCAAGAATATCCGAAATGGGAACGCCGGTCTGATTTGCCACTTCTTCCAGAGTCATGAAGCCGCGGATAGATTCGTCATCACTTGACTCGATTTCCCCATTTGTACTCCCGAGTTCAGTCTGTTGGCCACCGCTCGGACCCTTTAGAAGTTCTGAGCGGGGCGCCGTCTGAGCAGGTGTTATGAGGGGGGCTGCTGCCAGCAACGTGACCAAGACAAGTCCGGCAATCCCTAGCGCGAAACGTCCAGCCGCCAGTTGCTTGCCAAACTGGAAAGGCTGTTGTAACGAGCAGATCAGATTGGCACATTTTCTCGCCAGTCGCGGACTTCAAGGTTTAGGGTTGTTCCGCCGGCGGATTGTCGCCCGTTTTCTCGACATCTTTCTTGGTGGTGACTGTCGTCGTTCCACCGGGCGTAGAGACCGTCGTCTCCTTGGTGGTTGACGACTTCTCGGCACAGCCGATCGTCACCAGTACAAACATGCTCAGCAGCAGTAACGAAGATAAATAGTGTCTCATTTTTGATCCTATCAATTGGGGGAACTCTCATGTGGCTGCTACACCGTGAAGCAAGCCGTACCTTTCAAAATCGGATGTTCTATCGATCTCAGGGAGTGGTTGTGATACTGCTAAATGCGGCCCACAAGCAGGAGGACGACTACGACTGCTACCACCAACCCCAGCCCACCGCTTGGACCGTAGCCCCAGTTTTTGCTGTGGCCCCAAGTGGGCAGCGCTCCGAGCAGCATCAAGACCAAGAGCACAATCAAGATAGTACCTAACATTTCAATACTCCTACCTAAACTAATAAGTGTCGAATGCAAAAAGTGGTCTTCAGTGACTCGCGATTGGCAACCGTTTTTTGTGTTCCCTAAAGATCATTTGACTTCACATTGTCGTCAGCCTGACCGTCCACCTTGCCGTCTTCCGTGACCCCGCCGGTCAGTTCGGTAGCCTTGTCCTTTGCCGTTTGGACATCCCGTTCAATCAAGCCCGAGTCTGTTGCAAGGTTGATGTTCACCTTGTCGCTTCCCACCTCGGCGGCTGGCTTCGTCAAGACGAACCAGCCTCGGTAGAAGCCCAGGGCGATCCCAAGCACCACTAGCACCAGGAGGGCTGTACCAATTTTCTTCATGCCTCACCTCTTTCGTACATTTCTTGAGACGTGTGGCCGTTGCCAAATCGAATCAGAGTCCGCTGCGGATGACCCCGCGACAATCTTAATGCTTCATCTTCGTTGCTAATCGCAATTGCACGGGATCATCCGACGAGCGTTATTCCAACCTCTTGTATCACCTTGATTCATCTGATTTTTGAATCTTGCCGCTGTTCCCGGCCTTGTTACTTACCTTCCTAGGTTGGGGACGCACCTTCCGGAACCAACCTTGGCGGTAAGCTAATCCGCCTGCGAGAAGCCCAAGGAGAACCGCAGTCGTTAAAATTGGGATGTTCATGGTTAACTCTCAACACCTATTGCAGAGCCACTGTTCTTGGTAAGTAAGAATACTTGGACAACGTTTCCGGTAGTAAAGGCATGCACGACGGTCCCGGTTGCCGGCTCGACTTCGGCGGTCGACTCGCGTACATCGCGGCCAGTTATTCTCTTGATTTCTTTCCGCAGCGCGTCAGCGGAGGTGAGGAACAGTTGACGATGAAATTCCTGGACTTTCGCTGCGCCGGCTTGAGACAGCGAGAGCGCCTTCTCAGCAGGCGACAACGCGTCTTGCAGTGTGATCACGAGGGTATCCTCTTTTAGGACCACGTTGACCGAAGCAGGTGCATGGCCCGTTCTTTCCGTCTGGAACGCGAGTGCCACCTGGGCAATCTTTTGTGCCATCACGGTTTCGGATTCATTCATGCGATTTGTCCTTGCAGGTGTTCGTGTATCTCTCACTCAACTAGCGATTAGGTGTTCACACGGAGCTTATCACCCTGCACATAAACACAAAAAAAAGCCGACGTGGCGGAACACCCGAAGGTATTCCGCCACGTCGGCTTACTCGTTATCGAGCCCCCCGAGCCGGGTTGCTCTTTATTTAGTCATCCGAAAATTACTCTTGGAAACTTGTTTGCCGCCCAAGGGAATCGTCCCGCTGGCAGCAATCTAATGTTCCCCTTATCGCATCTTACGACATTCCTATTGAAGAGCAATCCCCTTCGCCCCGCCTACGGACTATAGTAATATAGACTAAAAGGCTGCTTGCTCTTGAATGCCCACGATTTGGTGCCTCGTGGGGCTGGTCGTTGCCTTTAAAACTTATTTTGAAAATCGGTAATTCAATGAAGACACGTGGCGAGATCGAAGCTGCCGTATGTGATGGGGTTTCCCATTTCGAGCAGGAGTACATGGGACGCGGCCCAAAAGACATCCGAGCCCATTTGCTTGGCGATCTACTTGTCGTGCGCCTCACGGGAGTTTTGACTGCCGCGGAGCAGCATCTGGTGAAAACGCTGCCCCCTGAAAAGGGGAGAGACCTGCTCAAACAGGTTCGGATTCAACTCATCGAAACGGCTCGGTCTGCCTTGGAGGCAGTGATACAAGGTATCACTGGCATCAAACCAATCAGCTTACACCACGACATCAGTACGCTCACGGGTGAGGAAATAGTTGTGTTTACTCTTGCCGAGGCTCCACAGTGCCGTGAAACAAAAAAGTGATCGCTGGGACAAGTGGATTTAGCAGCGTGGATTTGGGCGTAGTGCGCCATTCCGATTAGGCCAGCCCAACCGACACATTGCCATCAGGTCGCACTCAGGAACTCCGGCCTTGAACCGCTCAAGCTCCTTCCGTACCACAGAATAACTAGGTCAATTTAAGCTCGTCATGCTTTAGGGAACTTACGCAACCGTCGAGTAACAGATCCCTAATCTTTTGGTAGCTGATCGGCTTAGTCAGGAGTCGATCAAAGCCGGCTTCCAGTGCTCGTGCTGTATACTCCGCACCACTAGAGCCGGTGAGAGCCACGAGCTGAACTCCTGCAAGAGATGGGTTCGATCGAATGGCAGTAGCCACGGCATAGCCGTCCATATCACCAAGGTCGATGTCGCAAAAAATGATTTCGGGCCGAAAAGTTTCCACAACACCCAGGGCGGACATGCCAGATTCTGCTTCATGAACCTCTTGGCCCAACTTTTTCAGTAACTCCGACAAGACGAATCTTGCGTCTCTGCGATCGTCGACAATCAGGATGCGATGGGAGGGTATTGCGACAGTCGACTTGGAAACGGGAGAGCGGAACTCGCTCGGAGCTGCCAATGCTAGCGGCAATCGAATGGTAAACGTCGAGCCGCAGCCCAGTCCTTCGCTCGAGGCATTAATCATGCCCTCATGCATTTCTATCAATCGCTTGGAGAGCGAAAGCCCAAGGCCAAGTCCCCCTTTGCAACGAACTCGGGAAGAATCCGACTGCCGGTAGGGTTCGAACATTGCTGCGACCTCCCTCGGCTCAATGCCAATGCCAGAATCACAAACGCTAAACTCTGCATAAGTACCATGGCCTTCGACCCGCACCATTATGGTGCCTTCAGGATCGGTAAACTTCGTGGCGTTATGTAACAGATTGGTCATCACCTGAGAGAGGCGCACAGCGTCGCCTTTTACCCAAAGTGCTTCAGGTGAGATCATCGTCTCTAGCGTCAGTTGGTTCGCTTCGAAGCAGTGACGGTAGTCCGCAACGGTGTGTCGTGCCAGGGTCGCGAAATTGAGTCGCTTTTTCCGCAAGAATATCTTTCCGCTGGCGATTCGTGAGTTGTCCAACAGCTCGTCAATGAGCGTCTTCATGAGCAGAGTTTGTCGTTTGATCACTCCATACAACTCTTTGGCTGAGGGAGGAATGCGTTCACTCCGATCCAGCAGCTGTAGGGCACCTGAAACGGCTGAAAGGGGGTTGCGCAACTCATGGGCGAGTAAGGCGATGAACTCATCTTTGCGACGATCGACCGCTGCCTCGTTTTTTTGGGCTACGGTTTGCTGCGAATTGTTACGATCAACCGATTCCATACGTATTTCATAGTCCCCGCTGACTTGTCGGATGTTAGAAAATAAAAAAAGCCGCCGTGGTGGAGTACCATTATCGGGTACTCCACCACGGCGGCTTACTCGTAAACAAGCCTCCCATTTCAACCGGGATGCTCTTAATTTAGTCGACCGCATAAAACATCTAGTTCGCAGCGGAAAACGCTTAATTGCCGCTGTACTAAACCACCAGTATGCGCCTTACTCCACAGGATTACTAGCCCTACAGGCCGTTCGCAATTCTTGCTCACCTCTCCGGATCAAGACCGACCGTAAGAATGGCGGGCCCGTATCGAACATGCTCAACGAAAACATCGCCATGAAGGATGTTGCGGGGGCGATCACGATCACGTGCTACTACCCAAAGATCCCAGCGATCAAACAGCCTAAACTGGTTAACAAGACGACGCCGGAGTACGGCAACATTACGATTCGCAATCTGACGGCCACCAGCACCAGAGATGCCGGTTTCATCTTGGACCTACCTGAGAGCCCAATCAAGGACATGCTGCTCATGAATGTGAAGATCACCTCAGATCGGGCGGGCCTTGGGATTCGGCACGTCGAGATTACCCCTGCAAAGGGCGAACCCGTGATTGTGAAGGACGCGGAGATTGACGAGTAGTCTTTGACCTGCCATCTTCGGCAGACTCGCTGACTTGGGTATTTGGGCTTCCCCGTTGCACTCCGGGCGACGCGGGCAAATTCGGTCCAAATCGCTCTATTTATCTCATTGCAGATTGAACCGCAGCAATTCAATCTATACACTTTTTGCAAAAATCCTCACTAATTGTGCATTGTCCGACTGTTAGAATTGAGGTTAAGCCTCCCTCCATTCTCAATTCGCAAGGAATCTTTTTCTTGAAACATCTCATATGGCTACTCTTTACCACCATCACATCTATTGCCGTCTATTCGAATTCAACCTCGGCAGTGGTGGCGGAGTTGAAGCATAGCGACTGGGATTCCGTTCCCAGTATACTTGCTCAGATTAAATCACCGGAATTTCCCGATCGGGATTTTCTCGTGACGGATTTTGGCGCAATCGGGGACGGTAACTTCGATTGCCATGCCGCTTTTCAAGCAGCCATCACCGAATGTGCAAATTCTGGTGGCGGGCGAGTCGTTGCACCTGCTGGCCGATGGTTCGTCAAGGGTCCTATTCACCTGCTAAGCAAAGTGAATCTGCATCTCGAAAAAGATGCAACAATTACTTTTAGTACGACGCCAGAAGACTATTTGCCAATGGTACTAACAAGGTTCGAGGGCACCGAGGTGATGAACTACTCACCCCTGATCTATGCCTTCGAACAAGAGAATATTGCCATTACCGGCGAAGGAGTACTCGACGGGCAGGCGGGGCCGAATCGGTGGTGGAACTGGAAAGGTCACTGGGGTGGAGCCGATGAGACGGGCTGGCATCGTGGAGACCCTGACCAGATTAAAGATGTGGAAAAGCTTGTTCTGCTTGCTGACGCAGGTGTCCCTCCCGGAGAGAGGATCTTTGGGAAGGGTCACTTTCTTCGCTCAAGTTTTATTCAACCCTATCGGTCGAAGAACGTCCTGATTGAAGGGGTGAAGTTTATGAATTCACCTATGTGGGTGATTAACCCAGTGCTTTCCTCAAATCTGACTATTCGGAATGTAACCGTTGACAGTCACGGCCCCAATAATGACGGCTGCGATCCTGAATCATGTCGTAATGTTTTGATCGAGAATTGCTTATTCAATACTGGCGACGACTGCATCGCCATCAAATCGGGCCGCAATGTTGACGGCAGACGCATTAACGTTCCGAGCGAGAATATCATTATCCGCGGCTGCACTATGAAAGACGGGCATGGCGGGGTGGTGTTGGGAAGTGAAATGAGCGGCGGAATTCGAAATATTTTCGTCGAGGATTGCCAAATGAGTAGCCCCCAGCTGGAACGGGCCATACGCCTAAAATCCAATTCCCTGCGAGGCGGTTTTCTGGAAAATCTATTTGTCCGCAATATTGAAGTGGGCGAAGTCAGCGAAGCTGTCTTGAGCATTAATCTACAGTACTGGGACGAAAGCGGAGAATTCTTTCCGGCCGTTCGCAACATATTCCTTGAGAATGTTACCTCTCAGAAATGCCAATACCCTCTGTATCTAGTCGGCCTGCCGGAACAGCCGATCGACCATGTTTACTTGAAGAATTGCAGATTCTATAACGCATCGGAACCGAGCGTCATCGAAAATGTTAAGCACATGTTTTTTCTGGATGTGAGTCAGCCTCGCTAGGCCGAATTCTACATCAGCTGCAGTGATTCCAAGTGATCAATGAGAGAACAGCGAATCGGGCAGCAAGTAGAGGTTGAGTGATGGTTCAACCTCGACCAATTTGCTTGCCAACGTGACTGCAATTCGCTTCGCACCCGCAGGGGTAAAGTGCGTTGTGTCGCCGAGAGGCTGAATCCAGTCGCTTGACTGTGGCCCGAGTCGCTCGAATAGCTCGCGTGTAAGTCGATTCATATCAACGACCGGGCAGCCGAGATCCTCGCCTACGGCAAGTACCGCTTCAGCGTAAGTCAGGTTGCCCTCAGTGGGATCGATACGATCACCTTCCACAAAAATCCGCCGAGTCGTAGGAGTTATCAGGACCACTTTCGCACCGCTATCGCGTGCCTCTTCGACATAGCGGGCAATATTCTTGCGGAAGTCGCCGTCTGGCGAGGGATCAGTCTCGCGTTCAGGGCCTTTACCTGGATTGTCGTTGTGCCCAAATTGGATCAGCACGTAGTCGGCCTCCTGGCCGATTGCACGATTCCAGTGTCCTTCCTCTCGATAGCTCTTGGAACTCCGACCTCCCTGAGCTTCGTTGATTACAGTCACCCGCTTGTCAAACAACTGCCCAAGCGCCCAACCCCAACCTTGGTATGCGTGGCCCCCTTCGTAGGTAGCCACCGTCGAGTCTCCCGCCAGTACAATCTTGATTTCTTTGCATGGTGAAGACTCTGGCAGGGATTGCGATTCGACTTGCCTTGGCGAAAGAGTCGCAATAGTCCCCAGTATTGAATCCCCCTTGGTTTCTAAGCGAATCGGAGTGGATTCAATTGTCCCCCCTTGAAAAATGAGCCAATCACTACCATCACCTTCACTGAACTTGGCGATGGACCCATCTTCTCGAAGAACTTCAACTTGATCGGCACCAACAACACATTCACTAAAGTGAACGTGTACTTCATTGTCTTTAATCTCAAGTTCAATAATGCTCGGTGCACTTGTGGATTCTGGGTCCCATCGCCCAGCAAAGGTCCACGCGGGCGTGATTTCTTCAACCGAAGGGCTGCCGACAGCGGTTTCAAGATTGTCTGCAAACCAAGAATAGTCACCTTCCTCTCGGTGGCAATCGAAAAAGTATTTCCTCTTGTAAACTTCAGGGTCTGCAATACCACTAAGGTCCTTAACAACGCCAATGGGTTTGTCTAAAAGGTTTTCAGCAAATCGGCAATCAAGCAGATAAAATTGAGACGGATAATGATTTCGACCAAGCCAAAAATCAGGCGGACCATCAAAGCTACAGTCTCGCAACACAAACTTCATGTCGAGGTCCATGTGTCCATCGTGCCACAGGGCGGCACTGCGGCTTGCAGACTCGAACTGGCAATCACGCACAAAGCACCATCCCCGCGGGCAAACGAAATCGACTCCACCTTTGAACCTGCAATTGCGGTGATAATACATCCCGAAAGAAGTGTTCCACAGTGATACGGTGTCACCTCCTACGCCCACCACGTCGCAGTCATCAAGAATGAATCTTTGTGGCTGTCCGTATAGCGCGAATGCATGCTCGGGAGTTTGCTGAGTGTTCTCAATAGTCAAGTTGCGAATCACATTGTCCGTGCCGTACACGTTAACCACGCCTGCACCAATCGGGTCGTAGCGGCGGTCATATTCGCTCCGAGGGGCGTTGAACTGGAGTCGCACTCCTCCGCGACTTTCCCCAACAATGGAGACGCGGCTTTGACGAAGCAGCACTTTTTCTTCGTAAACTCCGTCGCGGAGAAAGATCGTGATGCGGTGTGTGTTGCTGACCGGAATCGTTTCGATGGCGGCTTGCAAAGACGTGAAATCGCCGCTCCCATCAGAGGCTACGACCATATCAGGAACATGAGTTTCAGGAGTACCCGCCGTCGCAACGGAAATCAAGCACATGCCCATGAATCCAAATATGCCTGGAAGAAAGCAACCCGCAACAAAACAACGAAAATGCATGGTGTAGTACCAGAGGGGGCGCACGGGAAAAGATATGAGTCCAGCGAATTCTCCAATAATACGAGACCCACTGAGAAAAATATAGGGAGCAAGAATTTGCAAATCTGTTCAACTCGTTCCAAGACGACTTGCTTCATTAACGCATCCCAATAGATAATAGGCTCTGCTATTCAATCTCTTCAACTATTTCGTGCAAAGCTGTCATTGCGAGGTATCTGATGTCGGAAAATCGAATCTGGTTATGGGTTTTGTTGCTTGCAGCAGTTGGGGCCGCATTTTGGTACCGCAGTCAAATCCTGCCAGAAACAGATTCTCTTCCACCTCAGACGACGCGAGTAGTTTTTGTTACGGGAGGGGACAACGATTATTGGCAACTCACGGCCAAAGGTGCTGAAGCCGCGGCACAAGAGCACAATGCGAAGTTGAAGATAGAGATGCCTTCCCTGGATGGGGGCTTGGAAGAGCAAACGCAGATTCTCCTCGGCCTGAATGCGGATGAGATTGATGGTTGTGCCGTGAGCCCTCTGGACGCCCAAGGTCAGACGTTGCTGATCAACCGACTGGCCGGCAAGATGAACGTTGTTACCTACGATTCTGATGCCCCTCTCTCTGAACGCCAATACTACATTGGAACCAGCAATTACCTTGCAGGCAAGACGGCTCACGAATTGGTGCGAGAAGCGATTCCAGAGGGAGGCAAGATTGCCGTATTTCTTTCCAACATGACCAAGAACAACATGCTGGAACGCAAATCCGGTTTTGAGGAAGGTGAGCAAGAACAATCAAAGAATCCAGGACAAGACGATTCGGCACTCAACTGGCAAACTGTCGCATACTTAACGGACGATGGAGATCGAGCCAAATCCCAAGAGAATATTGCCAAAGCCATGGAAGACCATGAGGATCTCGCCTGCATGGTGGGCATGAATGCCTACCAAGGTCCACTGCTCTTGGAAGCCCTCGAGAAAGCGGGGAAGCTTGGCAAGATCAAGCTCGTCGTATTCGACGAACTCGATGACACTCTCGATGGCATTGAAGCGGGCAATATCTACGCTACTGTCGCACAAGACCCTTATAAGTACGGCTACGAGGCAGTACGGATGCTGACACAGCTTCACAATGGCAAGTCGCGTGAATTACCAATCGTGGGAGGCGGAGCGATCAACGTCAATTGCCAGCCAATCCGCCAAGCAGACGTCGAAGATTTCAGGAAACGCCTCCGAGAGCGTCTGCAGGAATCGAAGTAGTATGGCATTCGCCGTAAGCTGTTTCTCCGTTGTTTCCTTTGTCGAAAGGGTAGTTCTGTTGGCAGGTGAATCGTCGCAATGGAATGCGAATTATTCGCCAGTAGGTTTACCAACCTATTGGGGCGGAGTGAGAAGTTGTTGAATTGCCTGAGGTGGACTGAAAAAGATAAGTGCCTCCCTGCGCCGACAAAACTACTCGCCCTACAAAAGTTACTCATTAAAACTCTAAACCTTTCGGATAAATTCGATAGGTTGCGCAATCTCGTCTGAGATTTGCAAGATTTAAGTCGGTTGAACGCCCCCACCAAAATGTCTGTTTGTAGTGTTTATGTACAATAGAAGTTGGGCGTAGAAGTTGCGGAACACCTATACAGAAACAGGCAAATGCGATATCTCGTACTTATCGGAGTACTCACACTTCTGTGTGTTTGCAATACATCAGAGCTCGCTGAAGCTCAAGTTAAGGCATTCCCAGAGGCGGAAGGTTTTGGACAGTTTGCTACGGGCGCGCGCACCAACCTCGGTTCAGCCAGCGTCTATCACGTCACCAACCTCAACGATTCAGGTACCGGCTCGTTCCGCGACGCTGTTAGCCAGTCGAATCGCTTCGTCGTCTTCGACGTCGGCGGGATCCTTGAGCCGAGCAGCCCCCTGACGTTCGCCAGCAATCTCACAATCGCCGGCCAGACCGCGCCCGGCGGCTTCTCAGTGTACGGCAACCGGGCCGCCTTTCACGGCGCCAACAATCTAATCAGCCGCCACTGGGCCGTGCGGCTCGGCACGAGCCAGGGCCGCGTCGACGCCGCCTCGATCGTCCGGGGCACGAACATGATGTTCGACCACATGTCGATCACTTGGGGCGTCGACGGCACGTTCGACATCAACCCCGACACCGGCCAGATCATCGACAATCTTACGATCCAGAACTCGATCATCGGCCAAGGCCTCGACGTCGTCGGACATAGCACCGGTGGCCTGATGCAGCCCGGCGATGGCAGCCGCTTTAGTATCATCAAGAGCTTGTTTACTGACAACGTGACCAGGAACCCCAAGGTCCGCGGCGAGAACGAGTTCATCAACAACGTCGTTTACGGCTGGGAATCGGCCGGCTATATCATGGGCGATACCGCCGGCACGTCGCACGCCAACGTCGAGGGCAACTACTTCATCGAGGGGCCAATCGATGGCAGCGCACCGTTCAAAGATGGCACGCCCACTTTCCACATCTACGCAAATGACAATTGGGTCGACTCGAATCGCGACGGCATTCTTAACGGCACTCTCAATACGAGCTATCCAGGTGCGGACGTCGTAGCAACTCGCCATGCCTTTCCCACTAACACAGCGATGACCGCCCAGCAGGCAGTGGCACACGTTGTTGAGAACGCTGGGGTCTCGATTATCCGCGACGCGGTCGACACCCGACTGATGCAAGAGGTCACCAGCTACGGTACTCTCGGAGGCGTGATCGTCCGGGAAAGCGACTTGTTCCCCGGCTACGGTACCAATCCCATTTACTTAAACCCCCGTGCCCGACTTGTTGATGCTGACAAAGACGGCATCGCCGACAACTGGGAACTCTCCCGCGGGCTGAACCCAGCCAATGCGATCGATTGGAAGGGACTCAACGGCGCCGGCTATATCCGGCTCGAAGAATACCTCAACGAACTTGGTGGCGACGGAACCGTTGTGACCTCTGCCGGTGGTTCATGGGCGAATGCTTCATCTTGGATCAGCGGCGTACCGACGCTTGCTGACGACGCGATCGCGACCGGTAATCTCAGCCTGACAGGCGGGCACGCGTTCGCTCGACGACTTAACGTTGATGGCTCGATGAACGTTACGGGCGGCACACTTGACGTCTTCGACACGGCGACGTTGAGTCACTCGCTCACAATCAGCGACGGCCAGGTCACGTCAGGACGGACGCTGGTCGCTACTCCGAGCCAGGCTGGGGCAATCACCATCGGGACTGGGGGCATGCTCCAGACAGGAACCATTGCCTCCGCCGGTGGTACTGCCACGCTCATCTTCAATGGAGGCATGTTTCGAGCGACCGGCGTACCCGACATCAAGGTTGCCACAACCCTCGGCGCCGTTGGCGGTACGATCGACACCAACGGCTATAGTGGTGAAATCTCTGGAAACATCTCAGGCACCGGCGGCTTTACCAAGCGCGGGGCGGGCAGTCTGACGCTTTCGGGAGTTAACACATTCAGTGGGCCAGTTCTCATTCAAGAAGGATCAGTGAAATTAGGCCCTACGGCGTCGATCTCGAACGTTTCCTCAGTTGAGTTGGAAGCCGGCACCACGCTAGACGCCTCCGCCGTGTCAGGCGGGCTGATTCTGGGCAATTCGCAGACGATCGCAGGTAAGGGGACCATTACCGGCAATCTCACGGCAACTGCCGGCTCGTTAGTTCGCCCCTATGGAGAAAAGACTGGTTCGGTCCATACGATCGGCATCCAGGCTGAGGACCTCAACCTCAGCAGCGATTGGGCAGTATTCGACAACGCCGTCCACGGCACTGGCAACGGTGGTTCCTACAACGGCAGCGGTCTCTTCGGTGGCGGCATCGTAATGGTGAATAACGAAAGCCTTAGCGCTCCCCTCGCGAGCGGACTGATTTCAACTACAGTTGATATTCCCCAGGCTGGTGCCTGGTATCTGTTCGCACGCATCGCAGAGCCCAGTTTGTCAGTCATACCTGGCGACACCTCAACCTCAGCGGGCGGCAACAATAGCTTGTGGGTGTCGGGGCATTCCACGATCCTCCAAACGACAACTTCTTTTTATGAAGAAGTCCAATCACCCGACAATGCCGCCGACGCAGCCAAATGGGTAAAGCTATCCCCCTCGTTGCCTGCACTTGCTGGTGTGTGGACCGCGCTTAATGCTGGCATCGACTACAATCTTTCCGTCGGTCAGAAATCGTTTGCCATCGGCGGGCGCGAAGTCGGCACAATTCTCGACGGCTTTGTGCTGACCACTGCAAATCTCGACTCTTTTCAGCTGGATACTGCCCTCAACGGCTCAACAGGTTTTCTCCTTGGGAGCACACTCACCGTGGATGGCAACTACACGCAGTCTTCTGGCGCCAAAATGGCCATTGAGATCGGCAGTGCCGATTCTTACAACAAGCTTACTGTCAATGGCTTAGCCTCGTTGGGAGGCATGCTCGACGTTGTACTCGCAGATGATTATCAGCCGAGGGCTGGCGAAATCTTCGAGATCCTCTCAGCCAGCAACGGCATCGCAGGGACATTTAGCGAGGGCATCTCCTGGCCGGCACTTAGTGGACTGCTTCAGTGGGGTATCAGCTACGAGAGCGGCACAAATCGCGTTCTGTTGGACGTCTCCACGCCATTCACTGCTGACTTCGACGGTGATGGGGATGTCGATGAGTTTGATCTCGCCAGATGGCAATCTTCCTACGACTCGACTGTCAACGGTGACTCCGACGGAGACTTCGACACCGATGGTTTCGATTTTCTCACTTGGCAAAGAGAGTTCACAGGTGATCTCTCGTCACCGCTCTCAGCCTCAACTCATGTGCCTGAGCCCTCTAGCGTTGTGGCATTGCTCGGACTGGCCACCATCAGCATTCTCTCTCGACCTCGATATTTGTGAATATATCTGAACTATCTTGACTGATAGTCGCATTGCCTTGCGACAGGCGACTACCCGGGTTTGTCTGTCTTTATGATCTTTTCTTCACACATGAGCCAGTTACATGATTCGACGAATTCCTTTTTGGCAGTTATAGCCTGTCTCTCACTGGTTCCTTTATTTCATTGAGTTGGGACGAGGGTCGGCAAAACATCACAAGCGTGCCGAGCAGTAGAACTAGCCCCGCAGGCTCGGGTACCGCTTCCGCTGTGGCCAGTAGCCCAGCGTTATTGTACTGGGTTTGCCAAATCCCGAGATCGACACCATCGACAGTGCCATCGTTATTGGCATCCCCTGTGGCCAGCGAACCGGCATTGCCGAACCCTCGCTGCCAGATGAGGAAATCACGACCGTCAACTTCACCATCCCCATCAAAGTCAGCGTTTGCTGTCGCGGGCGGGGAAGCTAGAGTTGCATCCACGACCAGCCGAGGAGCCAGCAGGCTATCGCCTTCGTGCGAAAAGAACGTGGCGTCGTTAGTTCCCGTGGCGTTCGTCTGCTCCAGTATTAGCGTAACCAAGCCCGCTTGCGGAGTATCCTCAAAATAGGCGGCTAAGTTCAACATCACCGCCAAGTTCAAGCCGTCGAACGACGCAGTTTCCCCAGCAACCATAGAACTAATCGAGAATTCACCCAGCGAGAAGAGCCCCGGCGTGTCTAACGGGAAGTTGTCTTTTTCCGCAGGTTCACCATCGGCCGTATACCGAGGATCGATACCGAGAGTGCGGCTGTTGCCGTCGAACACCAGACCAGGCGCGTCGGCAAACTCTACTAACGATTCATCCCAGTCCCAGTCGTTGCCATCGTGCTCCAGTCCGTACACTTTGAAAGTGTGAGTGCCGGTTATGGCTTCTGCGGCAGTCAATTCCAGCACTGCTTCGTTGACAGAACCGGGGACGATTTCCGAGAGATCAAACTTCAGTACAATCGCCTGATTCTTCGTGCCACTAGCGCCGTCCCAGAGTGCGTTCAGTGTACTCCCCGTACCGTCACCACTGCTTGTAGCGCTCGTACCACCATTCTCGTTCACCTGCGCGTCGCCTCCCAATCCGTAGCCTGTCAAAACTGTGTGAGATTGTGTGTTCGTAGGCATATAGGCATTTGGAGTGAGCGAATGGATGTACTCCTCCAGGTAAGTGTAGCCGGACGTGGCATAGGTGGTGTTTAGTGGCGTTGACGCATCACCATAGGTGGCCAATGCCCAGGTGTCAGGGACGCCGTCGTTGTTTGAGTCGGCCGCCGGAGTACCTGTTGGCAGCGACGGCAACGATCCCCACTCGCTCTCAGAACTGATATGCCCTGGCTGTTGATTAATGACGTCGCGAATCATGTCGCGATCGTGCGCGTCGCGGAAGTTCGTCGCGCCAACGCGGCTGAGCACCTGCACATAAGCCTGCTGGGCAGTCGTCACGCTGGCTTCCGGTATGGGAATGCGAGATCCCAACAGAGTGTAGGAGGCACCTACCCGAAACATGGCCGCCTCATGACTATCTCCTTCCAGCACTGGCACAACTCCATTGATCAGCCCGTCCGTATTATTGTCCATCAGGTTGCCTTCGACATAGAAGCTCGACTCCGTGTCGGTGTCTCTTGCAAAAGCGTGATTTGTATCCCCTGTCTCGGGACCGCGTATGCCGTAGTTACCCACCCAGTTGACGGAGTATTCATTGCCGCCGTACGCGAATCGGTCGCCAGGGTTGTAGATAACATTATTGACGAAATCCAGCTCCATGATCATGTCCTGGCTTTGTTGCAGGCGTGGATTTCGACTTCTGTTGTGGGCGTAAAGGTTGTGCGCATATGTATACGTGCCACCGTTGAGAGGTGAACCATAGCTGTGACTGAGCAACCCCTGTGTCATGGTCGACCACTGAACGGTCACATTATCTGAATCGTGTGTTACGGATATGCTCTCATCGACAGACCAGGAAGTGGTTACGTGATCGACAATCACACCGTTGGCAGTCTGCACCCAAACTCCATCGGCGTTGACGGAGGCCTCACCCGGTCTCACCCGAAGGAATTGCACCACCACATTGCTAATGGGGTCAACGATGTTATTGCCATTGAACAACGGATTGATCCGTAACCGATATCCCGAGAGCGTGATGCCACCCCCGGGAGCAGTTTGACCGGCGACCGTGATGTTGTCCTTGCCGTTGAAATCGAGACTGCTTGCCAGGTTGATCGTCCCTGCAACGTCGAACACAATCGTCCGCCCCGAGGTGGGCGCATTCTGAATTCCAAAACGCAAACTCCCTGCGCCAGAATCGTTGAGATTCGTAACCTTGTATACATCCCCGCCACGTCCACCGGTGATGTTCTTGGCCACTCCTTCTGCACCTGGAAATGCGGCCAGCTGGGCCTGCAAAGTAGGCTGAGAACACAGAGTTAGAATAAGAGCTAGCAAGCAACAATTTCGCATTCTGGGTGCCTATCTGGTCGGAAGAAAAAAGATCCAAATTAGGATACATGTATGCCTGAAAGATCCTAATCAGCCCTGAAAAAAACCCTGTCCGGCGAGTGTGCAACACATGGCACGGGGAGGAGAAGGAGAGAAACCGTTCTAAAACCTGACATGCCTCGCTCGGCAAAAAAATCCCATAATGCCTAGTAGCAGCGTCAGCCCAGCTGGTTCAGGGACCACCTGAGATGTGGCCAGTAGCCCAGCGTTGTTGTATTGGGTTTGCCAAATACCGAGATCGACTTCGTTAACGAAGCCATCATTATTGGCATCCCCAGTGCTCAGTGTTCCGGCACTACCATAACCACGTTGCCAGGCAAGAAAATCACGGCCATCGACATCGCCGTCGCCGTCGAAGTCCGCGTTCGCGATTACGGATGCCACAACTGAAAGTTGACCGGTCGTAAGAAGATTGGAATCATCCCAAGCCAAACCAGTGCTCAAACCTGGAAGGTCAAGAGTGAAAGATCCCTCGGAAGTCGAGAAATCGAACAGATCAAAAGAATCGCCTGCCTGAGGATCAAAACTCAGCAGGTCGATATCCAAAGTCCCTCCTGCCATCAGCGATCCACCGACTATTAGTTTGTCGAAACTAGATGTTGAAGCAATTTCCATTCTAAGTGTGCCACCGGAGTTTTGGGCATAATTGCCAGAGATGTTCATTGTGCCAGGCGAAGCGCCGGGCAAGACCAAGCCTTCATTGAGGACATTCCCGACGATTTCTCCGTCGCCACTGAGTTCGCCCATAGCTCCCACCGTCACGATTGGAGCAAACAAGGTTCCAGTGGTACCCATCACCAGAGTACCGTCGCCCGTGGCAGAGCCAACTTCGACACCCTCGGCTGCGTTGAGCCAACCACTGTTGATGCTCAGCGTGGCACTGTTTCCAGAGTTAGGAGCGATCAGTAAGATGCCTGCATGTTGGCCGACTGCATCCACCACAACGCTGCCATTTGCGATTACAGCAAGGTCATACTTAGAGGGTTGCCAATTCGAACCGGCAGTAATTCCACCATCGTCAGTTTTCCAGTTGGTGATCTGAGCGTAACGGGTGTTTGTGGACCCATTGAATACAATCGGTGCCGGGGCGGGAAACTCACCTTTCTCGTTGATGAACTCAATAAGATTTATGTACCCATCGTTGTCAAAGTCGGCGTTCCAGACCAAATTGCCACCATGGAGCGTCTCCCATGCATCGGCCATGCCATCGTTGTCGACGTCGTAACCGACTGGGTGCGAAGTCTGCGGTGCGGAAGTGACGTAAGTCAATTCGCTGGCAATGGGGGCAGAAGCAGCGAGGGGAACACCCGTAAAGTTCGTGACATTGCTAATCACACGCGAATCTATCGCATCACGAGCCCACCAAAAATTGCCGACGTAATCTACAATCTGGTTGTAGGCGTCGGTTGCTGTTTGGGTAGTCACGGGTGGCGTTGCAAAGGGGGACGGCATGAACTCCAGCGTCTGGTCGGTCTGATTATTAATGACAAACATGGCCGTGCCAGTGTTGGTCCCATCGAGTACTCCATCGGCTGGCGCTCCACCCGGAGCGTCATCGGGGTCGATAAAGTTGCCCGACTGATACACGCGCGAAGTGACATTCTTGTCCACACTAAAAGCAATAGTCGAATTGCTCAGTGTCCCTGGGCCAGAAACAATATAGTTTCCGACGTAGTTAATATCCGTAAATTCCTGTTCGGGCTCGCTGCTGCCCCCGGTATAGCTGGCTCGATCACGATAGTTGTAGACGACGTTGTTGCGAAAGTCTGCCGTAAGCGTCTCAGCATCGTATGATCCGAAGCGAGCTTGGCGACTGGCATTGTTTGCATACAGATTGTGATGGAACGAAACGTTGGAATCAGTCTTAGGACGGATCAGCGAACCATATGCATGGCCGCTTACCAAAGCGTCATTAATCATGGAATATTGGACCGTGACATTCGTATTGTAATTCGTCACGGACAGAATCTCGTCCTCGGCCCAGGAGCCAGACACGTGATCAAAGATCATATTGGTGGCTATGCCAGCAGTGCCGCCACCGGCAAAGGTGATGGCATCAGCGCCATTTCCTGACCCTTTGCGAAAAGCCATATAGCGCAGGATGACATTGGCCTGCTGTTTGTTGTTGCTATGAGTGACTTGCGTAGTATCGCCATAGATCGTGACCGGACTTGGAGCAGTCTGACCTGCAATGTAGTAATTGTTTATGTTCTTCATGTCGAGACTATCGCTGGTGAGTTGGATAGTTCCTGCCACATCGAACACGATGATCTTATTAGAGCTATTCTCTTGGAAAGCACCGCGGAGGGACCCAGCCCCGGAGTCGTTGAGATTGGTAACGTGGTAGACGGTTCCGTTTGAAAACCAGCCACTAGCCGGCGCAGTTCCAGTGAAATTGCCACCAAAGCCCTCGGCACCTGGAAAAAAAGGCAATTGTGCCCAGCCTACCGACGCACAGCCTACCGACAAAGCAACAACCACCAACAAATAGCGAATGTTTGTCATTGCTTTAAAGTGATTAAGCATCAAAGTATACCCTCAAATAAATGAATAAGTTTCGTGGCGGTGAACGGCCTACCTTGCCTCTCCGCTGTGAAATGTTAAACCAAGGGGACGTTGGAAGCCTAATGCGAACGTCGTCAAGAATAATAGTAAAACTGTGTGAGGCTCTGGTACTTCGATCGTAGTTGATAAAAGAGGCATTGCGGGAGAATACCCACGTTGCCACGCAAGAAAATCAATGCCATCGACATCGCCATCTTCGTCGGCGTCACCTTGCAGGTGAGTAGCCCCACTTAGCGTGCCATAGCCGGCTTGCCAACTAATAAGGTCATCGACATCAACGCTGCTATCTTCGTTGAAATCCCCCGCGGCATAAGTAATTGGTGCTGTTTCAAATGCTCCTAAATCGGGCGCCAAACCGTTAAATGCCAGGCCAACGTCGGTCCCCGCATCAATTAGGTTGCTGGTGGAGACGAGTCTCAGGAAATCGCTAATCGGCAAGCTCCCATCTGGATTGCGCGGTCCGCGAGCTAGCGTGTCGTCGAGCGACAAAAAATCTGCAGCGTTCACGGAGATACCGTTCCACGTATTAAATGAGTGGATCACTCCTGAAAGAAAAACATCGCTGCTGTTGCCATCATAGGAGATGTTGTTTTTTAAAACGTGTAGGTTTTGCGTTTCGGCGGAGGTCTCGTCGAAATACCAATTTCGATTGTTATTGAATCCAACCGAATTATTGACGATCACACCTGTGCCGTTGCCGTTGATGTCGATGCCATTGTTGTTCTCCCATGCTAGAACACGGTTCAGAACATGGGCACCACCATCCTGTCCGAGCTTAAAGCCGGTTGCGTCTCCGGCGAAATTGCCTGCTGTAAGATTGTTTGCTTCGAGTGCATCCTTAGCAAAGAACTGTGGCAACAATTTTCCGTTGTCAAACGACCAAGAGTCTTCGACCAGGGCTCCGCCGTTGCTTCCCCACATGTCCCAGCCATCGTCGGAATTGCCCCAGGCCCGGCTACCTCGCACTGTGTTACCAGGTCCCAAGTCGTTGAATTTGATGGCAAAACCATCAGCGTTCTCGCCGTTGGCCGACGGGTCATAGTTCTCATAAGAGTCCGTATTAATAATCTGATTATGGGCAGCGAATCCGCTAAGTTGCATGCCGGAGTCGCCGTTCCAGCGAGTGACTATTTGTTCGAATGTTCCATAATTGGCGCCACTCCAAATGCCATTATCCCGTGCGTTCTGAATCGTGAGCCCTTTCAGGCTGACATAGTCAGCTCCATCGTCAAGTTGAATTCCCCGGCCACTTGATTGGCCCCACAAACCATTAGACATCGAATCAAAATCCAAGATTGGAGATTCACCCGGATAAGACCATATGTTAATGGGACTAGCTAGGGTGCCCCCTTCATCGCTACGGATTTGTATTCGTGAATTTAGATTGTACGTGCCGCCACGAACGAATAGCGTATCACCTGGATTAATGTTGTCGATCGCATAGTCGAAAGTACCCCAGGGGTTTCCCAATGATCCGGGATTGCCGTTACTCCCCCCTGGAGCGATGAAGAACTCCGCCGCGCCTGCGAAAGCAATGTCCAAAGCAATGGCGCAGAAAATCGCCATTGCACTACTAGTTATTCTCTTTCTCATCCTGCCTCATTGTTCCGTAAATAGGGGCGATTCAGTTGCTCATTGCTGTAATTTACGCATATGTGAGAAATACTATTCCAATTACGTGAATGACTTTCCACTCAGTACCAATGCCTGCCGCTAAGAACTGCCTGAGAGAGATCGGCTATGCAGACAATTGTGGTTTCTAAGAAATGGCATTGTGATTGTTGGTCAAATATTTCGAGCTAAATAAAAGGCGGTGCCCCTTTGTCAATGAGGAGCACCGCCGGGTTTTCAATTCTTACAAGGATTAAAGATTAGCGTTGCCGACGGCAGCCCATCGCCATTGCACTCAGCCCTAACAGAACTAGTGACGCAGGTTCTGGAATAGAACAGTGTTCCACCTTGAAAAGGCTAGTGTCGAAAACAGCCGCGGTCGTAACCGCATTCGAAGGCCTCAGGCTGAACGTGTCAAACTTAAAACTACCATTGTTTGGCGCGAGTCCAGCGGCGCTGACTGAGACACTACCAGTTCCGTTCAGTCCGGCACCCGTCATTGTGGATGTAACATCAAGCAGGCCAGCTGCTGTTCGTGTAATCATCATTTCAAGGGTGTAAGTTGTTCCATCAGTATATCCGGCGTTTCCAGTCGAAATGCCAGGTGCATCAGCAACTGTCGCCCAGTCGCCTGAAGAGCTCAAAATATTGCCACTTGCCCCTGATCTTTCCATAAGACGAAAAGCAGAGTCACGGCCAAGTGTCTGTCCCATGTTGATGAACATTCCATAACCCGAGTAGGCGTCAGAACCGGGCGCACCACTAGCGACCAGTCGTGCACTAGCTGGGCTATCGACCAACGCAACTCTTAAGTTTTGACTTGTATTCGAGGCGTTAATGGCGTCCATAGAAAAGGCCCATGTCAATTTCAACGAGTCGCCTGGATTGGCAAGCTCGACTTCACTTCCTTCCGGAGTGAAATAGGAAGTCCAACTGGCACTGGATGTACTCACGGTCCCTCTCAAAGGTCCGCCTGGGCCAGTGGGATCCAGGACGGTAGTTCCACCATCGAACCACATTGATTCGATATCACCATCGAGATCGCTGTCGACTCCGTTCTCGGAATAAGTTGGAACGGCTGGGTCACTGTCAGTGCCGTCCCGCCATGTGTCGTTTACAACGATTCCTGCTGTAGCCATACTAGCAACACAGCAAACCAAAGAGCCAGCGAAGAGACGCTCGGCTAATTTCTTCAGACTTCTCTCAAACCTCATTAGAACTTCCTCCAATTGCAAAAGTAGCAAAACAATAGATGAGTTACCTAAACAAGCACCCACAATAAAAAAACAAGAACTGTTAAACACGAAAAATTGAAAAGTCTATCAATGTTCCTAACTTCACAGTAATCAGCAACTACAAGGCCAGATAGTTATATTTCTTGCAAAACCAGCCTCAATAACGCAACACTCACCTGGAGTTGCCGAGCTCTCCAACGCTAATTAGCCTTGTTGCCTCTAAAACCTCGCAGAGGAGCTACAACTATGCTGTACATGCTCTGCGATACTTCACGAGGTGCCTCGTCAATCCGAGCTTGTTGCACGGAACCTAGCAGGACCGTCGAAGCATGCCGAACCTCTTGTTTCCATATAGAAAATACAAAATCAACACTTTTGCCCGCGCCGAGCTCCGTTTTCCGCGACACATCAGGGACCCGATCGTTGTAACCTTCATCCAGGCCGATGTCCCAGCCTGTATCGAGAAAGTCCTTGCTAAGCCACTCTGGAACTTCAATTCGATCATCCCAGAGTACGTACATTGCTACTGGCTGAGTCACCTCGATGGCTATCTGTAGATCGTCGAGCACCTTGTCATCATTGAAAGTCATCACATAATCAGCTCCGTGGAGAAAACCTGGTATGCCGCGACCATCGATACCGTTCCATTGATGCAAGCGGTCGACGTAGCTTACGCAATCTTCAGCAAAACCTTCGCCCACGATGCGATAGTATTTCGATGTTTCCAGAGAGGAAACATTATCGGTGACAGACGCGATCAATCGCGAGGGCCGAACGGCTTCTCTCCCTAATCGCAAGGGTGGCAGGAAATCACGGGGTCCGACCGAGGTGATACGATTGAGTTCACCCTGGGAATCGACTCGCATTCCCTCACCAGATTGCAGTCTACGAAAGATGGGTGGCTGGCTAGAGTCAGGTAGGCTATCGTCACGAGCCGACAAATCCACGATTCCTTCGTAGACGACGACATCCGTCTGTGCTTCGGGCGAAACCGAAATGCTAAAGGCAGTCCCCTGATCAACGACATGGGCATGGGGTGTTTCGATTTCAAATCCAATCCCCTCTTCCCCAATTCGAGCCACAAGTTTCCCCGAATGGGCTAACGCTTTCTCTGCCGAAACTAGTTCAAAATTCGCAGGGCCTTGGATAACGACCTGAATAACATCATCCACCACGAGCTCCAACATTCCCGATTCAATTTGCAAAGAGTCTCCTGAATTCACTGCCGACCATTCGGCGAACTCGACTGCACCCGAGTTCCACTGCACGTCTTCCAGGTGGACGATTCGCGCGAGCGGGCGTGCCTGCCGATCAGCCACAGTGACAGTCTCTTTCGTTTGAAACATCGCCACAGACCAGCTCGCGATAAGTACCAATGCGGCCAAGGCTAACAAGAATTGCCAGGAACCTTTTCGCACCGGCCGCAATTCTGTTTCCATGCCAGCAGGAGCGAGCGTTCCAATTTCATCATCCGTCGGGTTCTCATTCGGAAGTACAAGCGAGTTCTTATTAGCGACTTCGGCAAGCGTGACCGTATCCAAAGCAACCCCTGAATAAACCAATCTCGCCTCTTCCGATTCACGCAACAGATACTCAAGCCGCGCGCGGTCTTCCTCGCTCGCAACGCCCTGCTGGCATCGCAAGCTCAAGGAGAGAATCTCAATTGACAATTCATTTTCCGTCATGTCTTCCACTTGATATCCTATCTATCAACTGCCAAGCGAACTATCGATCGTCGATATCGCCATTCTTTTCTGCCCAAATGACTCAAGTAGCCCAAACTTGGAATTTCAACTCCGAATTGTTGCTCAACATGCTTCAGCAAGCGACCCAAATGACGCAGCGCAATCATCCGCATTTTGGTTCCGCCAGACACTGGGACTATACCCAAAATGCTGCCGAAAAGTCATCGCAAACTGCCTCGCGGAGGTGAAGCCCAAGTTCAACGCGATCTGATGAACCTTGTATTGCGGCTCACTTATCAACTGCAGTCGCGCCAACTCCAGCCGGACACAACGCACATACTGAAATGGCGTAATACCAAACGCGGCACGGAAAGCATATTCTAACCACCGCCGAGATACACATATTTCCCTGGTAATCTCTTGAACACCAATGGATTCATCCAAATGTTGGTGGATAAAACACAAGGCCTTCTGAAGTCGATCATCGTCATAGCGGACCAACGAATGTCCATCCAAAGATTCACTGTGAGAGCAGCAGCAAGAATCTCGACGAGGTCCATCGAAACTCTCTTGCGAACGCGATTCGGCCGCTGCCACTGATTTGCTTGAGACTTCTTCAGAAAGCAGGACCTTTTCGACTTGCTCCCAAACGAAATCGACTGCAGAGCGAGACTTGAGCATGCGAACTACCTGCAGGGCTTCTTTCAAAGCAATTTGATTAGAAGAATTGTCTATCATGTCCTCTATTCCCTCTCAGAATTGATCAACTACTGCGGGCGAATCTTTGCACACAATCTTGCAAGGACTTCCGAATCCGAAAAAGTGACTGCCGCAAAGCGCCCGAAGTTATCCCCATTTGCTGAGCTACATCCACAATCTTTTCATTATTGGCATAACACCTGTCGACTACACCCCGCTGTTCAGCCGACAGCTTGTCCAGGCACTTCATCAGAGCCTCACGGCGTTGCACAGCTTGATCAACCCCTCGTTCGTATGTCTCACTTACAAGCTCCAAGACCGCCTCAGCAAAGTATTCTCTTTGCCGAGATTTCTCTTTGCGAAACGCCAGGACAAGGTAATAGCTCACTGCCCTTGCCCACGCACCAAATGGCTTCGCTTCGTCATAAGAATCGAACTGCTGCCACAATCGGATGCGCACACGCTGCATGATCTCCTGGGCATCGTTCCAATTCATGGTCAAGGCATATACATACGCAATTAATTCCCTCTCATGCGCGCCCAGCAATTCCACAAATCTTTCCGTGTTTGCGTCGCTATTGCTCACGAAGAATTCCTGTTCGAGACTAGCCTGGCATCCAGCACACACAGTGCCGTGTGGGCACTCCACCCACAGTATATAAGCCTGATTTTAGCCAGTGTTACGGCCTATTTTAATAAAATCAGGATTTTATTTGATCGTTTCTACAGCAGGCCAAATGGTTTCCCCATTTGCTGTAATAATGAACTCCATGCCATGCTGATCAAAACTGCACTCTGAGAGTCTAACCACTTGCCGTTGAGTGAGTAGCTAAACGCAATTCGGCAACTGGCATCTCGCTTTGCTAGAGATGCAGTCCCTGGATTACAATTTGCAAAAAGACTGACTATGGGCAGAGCAACTCGCTTCTATAATGAATGTAGGTGAGCGAGGGGTGTTGCAATGGCCGGCTGAAGAGATATACCTGTCGCCCTCGGTTGGCGTTACTTTTCAAATCATCGCGACACTCGTTTTTTTGTTTTTTTTCTTTGAGTGTTGAGGCGCGTATCAAACACGGACAACTAGTTCAATCGTTGGGATCGGGCGAAATTGGAATTCACAAGCGCCTTCAAGAATGCTTGGACAACTAATTTGCTCTTTAATGTATTCAACCATTCGTTTTCGAGATAAGCGCACATCTGCCAGATTCACTTTCAACACAAAGTTTTTATTCAGAAAAGGATGTTTCGATAATCATGCAAACCAAAGATAAGAGATCGACTGGTTTTACGTTGGTGGAATTGTTGGTGGTGATAGCGATCATAGGCGTGTTGGTCGCTTTGTTACTGCCCGCAGTCCAAGCGGCCCGCGAAGCCGCACGTCGTACCCAGTGCGTGAACAACATGAAGCAGGTGGGCCTTGCAGTTCAGAATTATCACAACACACGCAATGAACTTCCTCCCATGCGAGTGGCCGATGGCAATCTGACATTCATGGCTTTGATCTTGGACTTTATGGAACAGTCCCAAGTCCGAGGGCTTTGGGACAAGCAAAGGGGAAACCACGGTTGTTTTTATGATCAGTCGTATGCTGCCCGCACCGCTACTATCGACGCATTCTATTGCCCTTCTCAGTCGCATGAAGCACGTGTAATAGTCGTTCCTCTGCTCCCTGGTGATGGGGGAAGTCATCCTCGAAGTGATCCCGAAGTCCCTGGCACTCCCGTGGGGTACTACGGTTCGATTTCCGACTACCAACCTGTCTCGGGGTCCACTTGTCCTTTGTATGATGATGCTGGGAATCGGAGGACGTGGGATAGCTTTAACGGCTTTGATTCCGGCACGGCGCACTTAGTCGATGGCCCGGTACCACAGATCAACAGAAATACGGGTCTGATTAAATCAGGCGACAGAGTGTTGGGATGGCGGGGGGCAACCGGGTTGAAAAACATCACCGACGGCACAAGCAACACCTTGCTCGCAGGTGAGGTAGGGAAGAATCGCTCGGAAACTGTACATGCCTTCAATGGAGATCATTCCTCTTACTCACCTATCGGAAATCGGGCGCCTTTTTGCCAGCGTTGTGATCGCAATCGAGACGAAGGGGGTGACAGTGGATTCGGCAGTAATCACCCTGGCGTTGTCGTATTTGGCATGTGTGACGCCAGTGTACAATCGATCTCGCGAGACACCGATTTAAACATGTTGGATCGAATGGCCACACGCGATGGCGGTGAGGTTGTCGATATCAATGGTTCTGCATCGGATTGTAACATTGGATTCTAAATATCGTTGGCCTTCGATAGTCCTATTTCATAAGAGCTGCTTTTCGTTATTTGTTTGAGAGTTATTGTAAAGAATGTTTAGTTCCAGAAGCCACTTATTACATTGTATTGTTGGCATGGTAGCGGCCATTCTTACTGCTTCTTGTGGAGGATGTGGTTCTTCTGATCGTAGTGTTGTTACCGGACACGTCATTCGAGCCGATGGATCACCTTTAGCACTTGCGAGAGTAATCGCGGTCTCTTCGGATGGCGACAAGACCGCCTATGCATCCACTGATACGGATGGATCTTA
Organism: Bythopirellula polymerisocia; assembly: GCF_007860015.1. Taxonomy (GTDB): domain Bacteria; phylum Planctomycetota; class Planctomycetia; order Pirellulales; family Lacipirellulaceae; genus Bythopirellula; species Bythopirellula polymerisocia. The sequence continues at coordinate 1,473,979 of NZ_SJPS01000001.1, read as the reverse complement.
CGAGATTACGTTGGGGAGTGAAGCAAGAGGAATTCCACCTGGAACCTACTCTGTTTATCTCATCGAAGACCGTGGCGTAGAAGAAGGGAAAATGAAACGCACAATTGCGAAGAAATATACTGACCCGAATACATCCGGGTTGTCTATTGACGTAGTTGCGGGAGAGAGCAAAGTTTTTGATATCACAACCGACCCACCATGATCGAGGATTAACATCCCCAAGTAGGAGTTCTGGCTTATCTTCTTTTTTTGTTTCCAACTTTTTTACAACAAGATGTAAAACACAGTCGATCGCTTTCTTGAAGGACACACCTGTTAGCGCCCTTTCGAGAAAGTGAACAATCACCCTGGGAGTATTTTTGATGAAATCGTTACAATTCTTATCGCGGAACTTTTTGGTTCAAAGTCGTCACATCGTGGCACTCGGAGCGGTGCTTGGTGCAACGCTTTGCGGACTGTGGTTAATTGCGTCTCCAACTCAGGCTGCGAACACCTGGGACGCGGGAGGAAGTAGTCAGTGGTGGTTCGATCCCGTAAATTGGTCTAAAGAAGTGCTCCCGCCGAACAATGACGCAGCGAATGCTGTTGGGGACCTCCAAATCAATATAGGCACTTTTACCGGTGACCTTGGCGAAGGAGTTGTCTACGATCCCGCGAACGATCCCTTTTTTGCGGCAGCGCAGGGGATGACTTACCCCAGTGGTGGCTACGGTCCACAAATTTTCGATAATATGTATATCTCGCGAAATACGACATTCTCAAATTTGCTGACGATCAAAGGAGATATCAACTTCATTGACGGTATAGTTATCGGTCGTTCGAGTGGTGTAGACGGTGTAGCTACGACTGGTCGAATCAATCAGTTGAGTGGGGTTTTCTCAATCCCCAACGACGAATTTGATCTGGCCGGTGCGGATACCTCTAATGCAGGAATTGGCAACGGCACCTACGACTATCGGGGGGGGACTTTAGATATTGGTGCAACGGGCGGACCCGGTTTACGCATGTCTCATGGTAGTAACTCGACTAACGGCACCACGGGTGAGGCGACGGGTGCGAGTGGTATAGCACGCTTTATTGTTCATAATCCCAATTCAGGTGGATATGTTCGGTCATTTGATGTAGCAGTTGCTTCCTATGCTGGTGTCGCTGTCGCGACCGACGGAGGTACCACTATTCGAGATCCTGATGGAGTAACTCGGGGAGTCGGTATCTTCGAGTTTCACTACGAGAATGGACAAACTCGACCTTTCCAAGTTCCCCATAATCTGTCCATCAACAATGGATTCGATGCTGCTACTGGTGGAACACGTTCCTCGCGATTGGAATTGGTTCTCAGCGAAGCGGCTTGCACAGGGGCAGCATGTGTACCCAATGACATAGGGCTGTTCGACGTCGACTTCGGAGGAATCTTCTCTGGATCAATCCAGGGCACTGGTGATCTGAACGGGGATACATTGAACGACCAAGTCTTTTCTAGCGCTGATGCTTCCACTAATTATTTCGAGGGAGATACGGTTTCAGCCAGCTTTGGAGGAATCCGCTATGACTGGACCATCAGCTATACGGGGGATATCTCGTGGAATGACGCCGACATCAGCGATGTGGGTACTATTCTCGGAGCTGGTAACGGAACGGACGTTGTACTCATCGGCCTCGGCTCAGAGGCCGTCGGCTTGGCCGGCGATTTCGACATGGATGGCGACGTAGATGGTCACGACTTCCTCGTCTGGCAGCGCAATCCAGGTGTCGGCAGTTTGACGGAATGGCAAAACAATTACGGTATGCCGCCGCTCACGGCCAATGTTGGAGCAGTGCCAGAACCTGGTTCGCTACTACTAATGAGTGCTGCAGCGTTGTCGCTGATCGGTTTGCGACGTCGCTCGACCCAGGGGTAAGCGATTGATTTAGATTGTTGTCTCCCTCCGAAGTGAACCGTAAGGATCACTTCCCATGGGGTCTCGGTGAACGGGGCTGTTCATCGAGGCCCTATTTTTGTGTTTAGTTGCTGGCCACACTACCAAGGTGCCTAATCAACTTGTATCGCCGCCGGACCTTGATTCCTCGCACAGAGCGGATATTCTAAATAACTTGGTTTAGTCGATGATTGAGCGATAAAAGTATTCACAATTCGGAAGTAGCTCGCGTGCTGGGTAAGAACAAATCATATCTCTTGGCTGGATTCTTGCTGGGAGTACTGTTATCGACTGGAGTATTCGCCCTGTGCGTACGCCACTTCAATTCAGACCCCCAGAATGGCGGTTCTGGTCTAGTCCTCAAGTTGGGCCACTCTCTTGATCAGCAGCACCCGGTCCACCTTGCGCTAGAACATATGGCGGAGCGACTCCAGCAGAAATCGGCGGGGACCGTCGAACTGCAAATCTTTCCCAATGGCCAACTAGGTTCCGAGACAGAGTGCATCGAGCAACTCCAACGAGGTGCTCTCGCCATGACCAAGACTTCCACGGCCCCGCTAGAAAGTTTCCTGCCTGAGTTCTCCATCTTTGGCGTCCCCTATCTCTTTCGTGATGACGAACACGCCTGGCGAGTCTATACCGGTGAGATCGGCAAGGAACTGCTGCAGAAAGGGAGCGAAGTCGGACTGCGTGGACTCTGTTATCTTGATGCAGGGGCACGCAGCTTCTACACAGTAAACAAGCCTATCCTCAAGCCAGACGACTTGAAGGGTTTAAAGATTCGTGTCCAAGAAAGCCAAACCGCGATGGAATTGGTCGAAGCTCTGGGAGGCTCGCCCACTCCGATGAGTTTTGGCGAGCTTTATACGGGCTTACAGCAAGGCATGGTGGACGGGGCCGAAAATAATCCCCCCAGCTTCTACTCGAACCGCCATTTCGAGGTGTGTAAGCACCTCTCTCTCGACGAACATGCCCGCGTCCCCGATATTCTGCTCATCAGCGAATCGGTTTGGAAGAATCTGCCACCCCATGTGCAGCAATGGGTACAGGAAGCCGCTGACGAGGCGGCAGAGTTCCAACGCGAACTTTGGGAGGAGAAGACTGCGGAAGTTCTGGAGGACGTCCAGAAAGAAGGGGTAACAATTGATCACCCTGATAAATCCTTGTTTGCCGAGCAGGTCAAGCCGATGGTGGACAAACTTAAAGGCACACCTGTGGGTGATCTGGTGAATCGCATCCGGGAGCTGCCATGAAGCAAACGTTACTAAGCTTCAAACGAGTTCTGGATACGTTATTGGAATGGCTGGTGATCCTTGTCGTAATGCTGATGGTCGTCGACGTTTTATGGGGTGTTTTTACACGGTTCATACTTAATTCCCCCAGTCAATTGACTGAAGAAATCGCACGTCTACTCTTGATGTGGGTAGCCCTTTTGGGAGCTGCAGTGGCGTATGGCCGCAGTGAGCACCTGGGTTTTGACTATCTCGTGGCGCAACTCGATCCAGCTGTCAAGAAATTGTTGGCCCTTGTCTCCCAGTGCATCGTTGTCGCTTTCGCGCTACTTGTCATGGTCTATGGAGGATTCATCTTGGTGAGCGAAACGCTCGCCGCCAACCAGGTGACCCCAGCACTCCACTTAAAGATGGGATACGTATACTTGGCCTTGCCCGTAAGCGGTCTCTTCATGTCGATCTACGGCGTTGAGCAGTTCCTGGAAACGGCAATTGACGACGGAGTGAGTCTTAAACTCGACACAGATCCGGCTGTCGATTAACCGTTGAGCATCAAGAATCGCTTTATGGAAATTCAGGTCGCCATTCTGATAGCCAGTTTTGTAGTCTTGGTACTTATTAATGTACCAGTCGCCATTGCGATTGGTGTTTGCACCTTGCTAACTATAGTCTCTCTGGGAACCGTGCCCGCTTGCACCATAATCGCGCAGCGGCTGAGCACAGGGATTGCAAGTTTTCCTTTGCTGGCAATTCCGTTTTTTATCCTGGCCGGTATCCTCATGGGCGAAGGAGGCATGGCTCGGCGGCTTATTGATTTCGCCTCATCCTTGGTAGGCCAATATCGGGGTGGACTATCCTATGTCAGCACGCTGACCTGCATGATGTTTGGCGCAATTAGTGGCTCTGCGACGGCAGCCGTCTCGTCGGTCGGAGGGATGCTGATTCCTGAGATGACCCGCAAGGGCTACGACCGCCGGTTCAGCGTCGCAGTGACCACAACCTCTGCCACCACTGGGCTGGTCATCCCGCCAAGCAACATCATGATCGTATACGCCGTGGTCACCGGTGGGAATGTCTCCGTGGTGGCCATGTTTCTCGCCGGGGTGCTGCCAGGCATCACTATGGGATTGGCTATCATGCTGGTTTGCCTGCTAGTGAGCCGCAATAAGCCGGGTCTCGCTGAAGAGGCCGCGACATGGCGAGAAATCTTCCGCACCGCAATTGGTGCGCTCCCTAGCATGGCGTTGATCGTGATCGTGTTGGCGGGCATCTTAGGAGGAGCTTTTTCGCCCACCGAGGCTGCCGCGATTGCCGTGCTATACGCTTTCGTCCTGGGAGTCCTATTCTACCAAGAGATCAAGTTGACCGATTTGCCTCGCATCTGCCTCCAGACGGGCATCACCACGGCAGTAATTTTTCTCTTGATCGGCACGAGCCAGGCGCTCAGTTGGGTGCTTGCCTACGAAAATATCCCCCAAGCGGTCAGCACTGCGATGTTGTCACTTTCCGATAATCCCTACGTCATCTTATTGCTGATCAATATTTTACTGCTATTGGTTGGCACAGTGATGGACATGACCCCTGCCGTGTTAATCTTCACGCCGATCTTCCTTCCCGTAGTTACCAAACTGGGGATGCACCCCGTGCATTTTGGCGTGATGATGATCGTTAATCTGTGCATAGGCCTGTGTACACCACCAGTGGGAACCTGTTTGTTCGTGGGCTGTGGAGTTGGCAAGACAACTATTGCGGAAGTAACGCGACCCATGTTGCCGTTTTTTGCAGCCATGCTCTTCGCCTTGCTACTGACTACCTATTGGGCACCGCTCTCAATGGCACTGCCTCAGGCGCTCGGCGTAAACTAACCCGCACGAAATCCGATTCATTGAAACATACTACAGAATAGAAGGAAAACCATGGCCACAACAACTCACAAATGTAAGACCTTGGGAACCGCTGCCAGTTTTGGATTTGGCGATCGAATTGGCTTGGCCACTCCCGGGCATGTGGAAGCAATGAACCGTGCGGGATCGGGAATCTTGCCGATCTTCCCTCAGCAATCGATTCGCGAAATGGCCCGCACTAGTCGCACTGCCGAAGGAGTCATGTCCGATGCCCTGACGGGGATGCAGCAAGCTGGTTGGACTGGACCTACCGGCGCGGATGCCGACCACTTGAAGACGACCGCCGATGTTGATGTTACCGCTGCGGCCGGATTTACTTTTTTCACCATCGATCCCTCCGAGCACGTTGACCAACAGGCCGACAATTATGACGAAGTCACGCTCCGGGAGAAATTTGCCTCAGTCCGCACTTCGATAGACTGGTGGGACACTTATCTGAATCAAGAAGCGACCCTCTCCACTGGCACGAAAATCACATTAGACGAGCTAGCTTGCCTGCGCTGTGCTGTGAAGTACGGAGCGGCGATCAACCATGCGGTGGGACTTGCCAATCATATCCGTCAGGTGCAGGAATCAGCCAGCCGAGAATACGAAATCGAACTCAGCGTTGATGAGACGGATCAACCTACAACCTTGCCTGAGCACTACATTGTGGCCGACCAGTGTCTCAAGAATGGCATGAAGCTGGTGAGCCTGGCACCCCGGTTCATCGGCGATTTCGAAAAAGGAGTGGATTACAAAGGAGACATTTCGGCATTAGAGAGGTCACTCAAAGATCATGCTGCGATTGCTGAGCAATTGGGCCCCTACAAGCTTAGTCTTCACTCGGGTTCTGACAAACTGTCTATCTATGCGCCTTTAGCACGGGCCACCAACGGGCAATTCCACGTAAAAACCGCCGGCACCAGCTACTTGGAAGCCTTGCGGGTGGTCTTGCGGCACGACGAAGCTTTGTTCAGGCAAATCGTCGATTTCTGTCGTGACCGATATGATACCGACAAGGCGACGTATCATGTCTCGGCAACTCTGGAGTCTGCTGCTCCTGCCTGTGACCTGTCAAACGATATTGCTCTAGAACAAGCCTATCTAGAGCGCTGGTCCGATGTTCCCAAAGGGAAAGGCTTCACCGCTCCCGGTCGGCAAATTCTGCACTGCACCTTCGGATCGGTGCTAACTCACCCAGAAATGGGAAAACAGCTCCGTGAAATTTTGTCCGCTCATCCCGACACCTACACAGAAATTCTAGCGGAACACTTTGAACGTCATCTACAAGCATTGAAAGCGGGAATGTAGCATTCGTTGAACATTCAGCTGAGCCACTTTTGTACTCAACGAGCATTGAACCCGCTTCAATCGGAACTTTTTCAGCTGCACTCCCAGCTTGTACTCATGGGTCCGAAAACGCGCTAGCATGGTTGCTTTTGCGGTCACAGAGGGCTGTTTTCTCGCCCGTTGATTCTGATTCGCCAAATCTCCACTTTTGAGTAATAATGGAGATCAAGGCAAATCAATTTCTATCAGACTATCGCAACTATGATCAGCAGCAAAAGTTTTTTGTTAAGCACTGTTTCTGTCCTGTTCATTCTTGGTAATGCAAGGGCTGTTACCTTAGGACAGATCGATGACTTTCAGGACGGCACGACACAAGGCTGGATACATGGGAATGCAAGCCCTGATCCCCCTAGCAATATTGCGGATGGTGGTCCTGGTGGGGTGGGGGACAACTATCTCCAGGTGAAGTCAAATGGTGTCGGTGGTGCCGGTAGTAGGCTGGTCGCGTTCAACGAGTCACAATGGATAGGCGACTACCTATCCGCTGGCGTAACAAGCATCGCCGCATCAGTAAATAATCTGGGACAAACAGACCTGAATCTGCGGTTCGTGTTGGGTGGCGGCACCAGTTTTACTTACTATGTGACTTCTGATCCTATTGCCCTGCCAAGTGGCAGTGGTTGGCAGGATATCACTTTTGACCTTTCATCAACGGGAGTAACCGTCTTCAGCGGACCCGACTCGTATGAGGATGTCTTCAGCACAGTGAGCCATGCTCGCATTATTAGTAATCCCCTCTTGGAATTCAGGGGAGAAATCATTGACGCACTACTAGGGATCGACAATATTTCAGCAAATGGGTCAACACGCGATGGCGATTTTGATTTCGATGATGATGTCGACGGAAATGATTTCCTTATTTGGCAGCGTGGAAATTCGCCGAATGGGATACCCTCGGGAGATCTCGGACTTTGGCAATCTAACTATGGTACGCCGCTTGCAGTGGCACAGAATGCCGTTCCAGAGCCATCTTGCACAATACTCTTGCTGGGAGTTGTCTTAGGCTTACTTCCGCATCGAGGACAGAGATGATTCGCACTGTTCTTTGCCCAATCAAGTAACTGTCATTACCTTGACTCCGATGGTCTAAGCTGTGGCGGATGCATAGGTCTAATTCGACTTCACCGAACCAAAGTTCCCTGCGTAGGGTCGTGCAACAAGATCCGCTGCGCGATATGTTGAGGACTTAATTCCTGCAGGCGACCAGCAAGCTTGTTTCGCCACAGAGGGGCATCTGCCGAGGGTCGCTGATTCGTATGATCCAACTGCCCTTCCGCGTTATAGAATCCCAACAACTGTGAGTCGCCCAGGCCCCGGGGAATCTTCAGCCCCAGTCGCCCTGCCCTGTCGACGTACTGGACTTTCCAATTCGTTGGGTGAGATTGGACCAGGAATTGACCACCAGTTCGATTGCCGTTGAGCAAACTTCTACCATGCAGAGATGGTAGAGAGACCTCGGATCCATGAATCGCATGGAGCAAAGTGGGGAGTACATCGACGTGCCCGGTAGGAGCTGTGAGACATAATCGCGGGATACCTGCTCCCCGGATTACCAGCGGAGTGCCACTTTGATACTGCGAGAGTCTAGTCCCATGGCTCAGAAAGCCATCGTCGTAGATTGATTCGCCATGATCCCCAGTGATAACAACGATCGTATCGGACAGATCAAGGCTGGCTGTGAATCTTTGGAATTCGCGATCCAGAAACGCAGTCGCTTTTGCATAGCGGTTCTCGAGGATCTCCTTGGTCTTGCTTGAGGCCGCCTGAGCGGGAATGTTGGCCGGGGGATGCACGTCGTACTCCGGCGGGTATTGATAACCGTAATGCGTTGACATCAAGTAGACCGTGACAAACTGGGGCTGCTTCGCGGTCTTGAGAAGTTTTGCCACCTCCTCAAGCGATTTCTGATCTCGAGAGTACCAGGGCATGTCTTCGTCGACATGCAAGGAGACATGCTCGTAGGGGGGCGAACGAAAGAACTCATTCATCCGACCATACTCAAACGAGCAACTGGCAATCAAATTTGTCTGATAGCCCATTGACTTGAACAGGGATGTCGCTGTGGGAGCGACCTGGGCATTGAGAGTTGCTTCATAAGCCAACGGCAACCGACCATAGAGCAAGGCAAAGGTTCCCAATTGGGAACAATTGGAATTGCAATAATGCTCCTCAGACTGGATTCCTTGCTCTGCCCAAGCTCCCAGCAATGGGAGACGGTCGGGGCGACTGAGAGAATTGAATTGCAAGCTCTCGGTAATGATCATGACGACATGGGGTCGTGAGGCCGGAATAGGAAGCGACGTGTTACTTGCCACACATGAAACCTGGCTCAGTTCAAGTAGAGTCTCGCCAGCAGACAGGAATCCGTCGTCTTTACCTCCACCGAACGCGAGCGAAGTAGGCAGCATGACATCGTCGGGATTAAACAACCCCAAGGGCAAAGTCATGGACGCATAGAGTTGTTCTAAGCATAGAGGCTGGGTGACATAGCCACGAATTGGAAAGACTCCTAGAATCAAAAGGCCAGCTAATCCAATAATCCCTGTGAGTAGCTTTCTATCCAAGGGGCGGTGCGATTTGGCTTGGTAAAGTTGCTGTAGCCTCTGACACCCAAGGTGCAATCCGATCACGCAGATCATGTTCGTCAATAGCACGCGGACAATCGGACCGGCGATAGCGGAATAATTGTCGCACCACTGCCAATTGCTGGGCAGTAAAGCTTTGTCTAAATAGTACGAAATATTAGCCCCGGTGATGCGCAGCGTTTTCACGCTGATCACCAACCAGGCAAGTACGCAGAAGTGAACTGCCGAGACTACTACTCGCAGCCACTTGCGACCATTGGCAAGCAGACTGAAGCAGTTCCAAGTTACTAGCGGCAATGTGAGTAACAAAGTGCGACAAAGCAATGACCAGGAAACCAGCAGCGAATCGAATCCGCTGAGATTCATGGCTGAGAGCAGGAGTGGAAGTCCGTCGAATACAGACCGTTCGTAGCGCGTGATGAACAGCGCACTGAGAATCCAGAAAAGCAAGATTCCCACGACCTCGCTAGAATTTGGGCGCCGCATGAGGCGCGCAGTCACATTGCCAGGATGTACAGCTAGCATCGCCCCCCCGGCGTCTGAACTGGACCGAAAATGATGGTATTTCAATTAGTTTCGGATTTCTTGTGGTCAATTGCCCTGTCTATTTCGCCAGTCAAATGAGATTCCCCCCTCCAAATAAAGCCTAAAAGTCAAGAAAGTAGGTATCCATGGCTCATGAGGGACTTATCAGTATCGAAGAATTCACTGATAGCATGAGCAAGCTCGGTTCGATTAGAGTGAGAGAACCTACATGCGGAGAAGAAGGACAGTCATGATTGAAACGCTGCGGAAAGCCTTGAAGGGATGGTCTAGCGACAACTGCTCACTGCTGGCTGCAGCGATGTCCTATTACTTGGCACTCGCCTTTTTCCCATTACTACTCGTGCTGTTGTCTGGCCTAGGATTTTTCTTTCAATGGACCCAGTCGGGCCAAGACGCCGAAGCGGAGTTGCTCACAACCATCGAGGAGCAATTGTCGCCGAGTTTGAGCAGTCAAGTTAAAACTGTCTTCTCACAAGTTCGAGACAAGGCGTCGATCGGGGGACCCATTGGACTAGCGACACTCTTGGCCACCGCCATCGTCCTCTTTGCACAAATCGAAACGGCATTCGATCACATTTGGAAGGTAAATAGCGAGAAACGAAGCATTTGGCAATCGGCTAAGTATATACTCCTCAAACGAGCCCGGGCATTCGTGATGTTGATGGCGCTAGGCATTATCGTACTCGCGGTATTCTTGAGCGGTATGGTTACGTCAACGATGCTGAGTATCGCTGGTGATTCAGAGGTGAGCGAGTGGTTTCGCTGGGCCATACAACTTGGCGTCTCGGTCTCACTGAATTTCGCCGTCTTTACAAGTATCTATCGGTTTTTGCCCAAAGCGAAAGTCACCTGGCGCGGAGCGATTGCTGGAGGATTGTGTGCGGCCCTAGTGTGGGAGGTCGGCCGCTTGGTCCTATCTGCAATAGTTGTCGGGAAAAAATACAGTGCTTACGGTGTGCTGGGGGCCTTTCTGGCGATCATGCTTTGGGCCTACTACGCCATGTGCGTCTTGTTCCTGGGTGCTGAATTGACTCAAGTAGTTTCTCCTCACCAAGACGCGACAAGTGAAAAAACTCCTTCCTCATCGTGAGCTCTGAAGATTCAATTTCAGCGTTGATTCTCTCGCAGAGTCGAGATACACGCCGCAACGAAGAGATTCTTCTCGCAGAGGCTTGGCCCGGCCACAGGCCGAACCAAGTTTTAAAAGGAATACCAAAAGTTACCCAGCTAAAACTTAACCGTCGCAAAGTAGTCGTCCAGTGTTTCGGCACGGCGGATCTGTTCGACTTCACCATCCGGCTTCAGTAGCAGTTCCGCACAACGCAGTCGGCCGTTGTATTGAAATCCCATCGCGTGGCCATGTGCTCCAGCGTCGTGGATCACCAACACGTCCCCCACTTCTACTTTCGGAAGTGCCCGGTCGACCGCCAGTTTGTCGTTGTTCTCGCAGAGAGATCCGACCACATCGACCGTTTCGGTGAGGGCCTGGTCCTCTTTGCCCATGACCGTGATGTGGTGGTAGGCGCCGTACATGCCGGGACGCATGAGGTTCGACATGCAAGCATCGACTCCCACGTATTTCTTGTAAGTTTCCTTACAATTGATCACTCGAGTAATCAGGAATCCAAACGGCCCCGTGATCGTGCGGCCATTTTCCATAAAGATACGCGGCTTGAGGCCCGCTGGGAGGAGCTTGTTATCATAAAGATGGTGAACTCGCGCCCCGAAGTCTTCCAGATTGACCTCCGTGTCCTCGGGCCGATAGCCGACCCCAATCCCGCCGCCGAGGTTGATGAACTCTAACTCGATTCCTAGTTCATGCTTTATAAGAATCGCCAACTCGAACAGCATCTCGGCCGTTTCGACTAGCGACTGCACTCCCAGCTCGTTGGAGACCACCATTGTGTGCAGGCCAAAATGGGTCGCCCCTAGTTCCTTACAGCGCTTGTACCCGGCAAGTAGTTGTTGGCGAGTGCAGCCAAACTTTGCCTCTTGCGGATTGCCAATGATGACGTTGCCGGTTCGCTCGGGACCAGGGTTGTAGCGAAAAGCAATCGTCTCAGGCATCCCGCCTGCGGCCAACAGTGTGTCGATCAAATTGGGATGATCGAGATTGATGATTGCACCCATCTGGAGTGCATAGGCATACTCGTCGGAAGTCGTATTATTCGAGGTGAACATGATCGACTCGCCCGACAACCCGATGCGGTCACAGATCACCAGTTCTGCCATGCTGGAACAGTCAGCCCCGCTCCCTTCGTCGCGGAGCATGGAAACAATCCGTGGATTCGGTGTCGCCTTCACTGCGAAATACTGGCGAAATCCCTCGTTCCAACTAAACGCTTGCACCAAGTCACGCATCCGCTGTCGGATTCCGGATTCATCGTAGAGATAGAACGGCGTGGGATATTCTTGCAAGAGCCCATCGAGAGTTGAGGAATCGAAAGGAACCGTCTTTTCCATGGCAGGGATTTTTGTGGGGTAGGAGTGATTAAGTTAAGCGGCAAGTAGCCCCACATCGTAGCAAAGGCGGGCCAGAAGCGTAAGCGTCCGGAGATTGAAACGTCACGCCAGAGACCGCTCCGCACCCCTACTGCTTCGCGGGCCGACTATCCGGGCCATACTGAGTAACCCACAGAAAAGGTGCGCCTGAATCGTCGGTGCGAATCTCGCCAGCCAGTCGAGCCTGACTCAGCATGCGGTCCACGGCACTCATGAGCGTGGTCTTCTTCTTGGCCAATTTCACTGGAATTTCAGTGGGGCGAATTTCCAAACGATCCAAAATCCATTCATCCATGACCACTGGAATTTGCATTCGTGGCCCCAAAGCAGTCAGAGCTGTGGCAAGCGTATAGCCCTCAATCTCAATGCTGAGCGCGTCAAACATCTGTGGCGACAATGCGCGCGGACTCCCCTCCGGCTTCCACCCTATCGGCCACACTTCCGCATTTCGCGTGTAAGGCGCGACTACTAAGTGTAAGTCGCCGGGCGGCTCATTCACCGGGCGAATCGTCAGTCCCGCACTCCGCAGGGCAATCACCAGCGCTGTCCCGGTCGAGATCCCTTCAAGTTCCATCGTAAGTTGTGGGGCTGTGGCCAACAGCGGCCCCGCTTTGGGATCATGGCTGACGGGCAGATGAAACCCGCGCTCACAGTGCGCCAAAACTGCGGCCGCATCTTTCCCCTTGGTCGAAATCGAGAGCGGTTTCTCCAGGTCGGCAAACACCGTCCCAAATTCCGGTTCAGTCAAACGAAAAGGACCCCGATCGATTCCAGCTTCTGCCAACTCGTGAGGCAGACCCTCGAAGTAGGCCCGCAGCTTGGCCACGTCGCCGGCGCGAAACTTGTGCTGCGGAACAATCAGCTCGTCACGCGAGGTGAGTACCGCCAACACCGAGACGCGCGTCCCGGTCTCGTTGAGTGTCGCCTCCGGTTGTTCCTGGCCCTCGGCGGAGCGAATCTGCACCCGCGCGAGCCCTAGTTTCCCCAACCGCTTGGCCCATTCCTGCGGTGCAGTAATCGGCACACCCTTTTGCATAGCAACTTCGACATCAATCGCAACTTCTGCACACGCTCGATTGGCAAGCAAAAGCGTCAAAGCTGTGAAACACACAGAAAAGTAACGAAGAATAGTGATGGTAAATTGCATGATGCTTGATTGATTTGGCTTTGTGTCACCGTGATCAAAGACATGTAGAATGAAACAGAGCAAATTCAAGAAAGAAATGGAACACGGATGAACGCAGATGGGGCGGATGTACGCGGATCAGAAAAATTGATTTCTTGTTCTATCCGCGCGAATCTGTTCAATCCGCGTTTTTCCGCGACCCATTTCTTACCTAATTGGCTTTCAATTTTTGTTAACCTCCGCGGCTAGCGACGTTTTTATTCGGTTGGAGTTCAGGGATGTTTATCCCAATCAGCAAACTCTCTCAGAATTATAGCTTTCTCTGCCCCGGACGCCCGGCTGAGCCCCCCTCGGTTGCCAAGCCGCGAAAATTTGCGAAAATGGCGAAGCCTAACGTGCTATTCGGCTTATTCCGTTCACAATTCCACAGGAGACTCGTTTCATGTCGCGCCCCGTCACACTTTTCACCGGCCAATGGGCCGATTTGCCACTCGACGACATGGCTCGCAAATCACGTGAGTTTGGCTACGATGGCCTGGAGCTGGCCTGTTGGGGCGATCACTTTGACGTGGCCCAAGCAATCGCCGACGACGGCTACGCCGACGCCAAGCGCGAGCAACTCGACCGGCACGATCTCCAGTGCCACGCGATCAGTTGCCACTTGGTAGGCCAGGCTGTATGCGACACCATCGACGCTCGACACAAGTCGGTTCTCCCCGAGCATGTCTGGGGCGACGGCAAACCCGCTGGTGTGAACGAGCGCGCCGCTGAGGAGATCAAGAACACTGCCCGCGCTGCCCAACGCTTTGGCATCGAGGTGGTCAATGGATTTACCGGCTCAAGCATCTGGCCATTCTTATATTCGTTCCCTCCGGTTCCCGAGTCGATGATCGAAGCCGGCTTCGCCCAATTTGCCGAGCGGTGGAATCCCATCCTTGATGTGTTCGGCGAATGTGGCGTGCGATTCGCGCTCGAGGTCCATCCCACCGAGATCGCCTTCGACATCTACACTGCCGAGCGAGCCCTCGAAGCCGTTGGCCACCGTGATGAATTCGGTTTCAATTTCGACCCCAGCCATCTCATCTGGCAAGGCGTCGATCCCGTCGAGTTCATCCGCGCATTTCCCGATCGCATCTATCATGTCCATATCAAGGACGCCATCGTCACACTCAATGGAAAGAGTGGTATCCTCGCCAGCCATCTAAATTTCGGCGACTCTCGCCGCGGCTGGGACTTCCGTTCACCAGGACGTGGCGGCGTCAACTTTGAGGAGATCATCCGTGCTCTGAACGACGTCAACTACGCTGGCCCTTTGAGCGTCGAATGGGAAGACGCCCGCATGGACCGCGAACACGGCGCCCGGGAAGCTTGCGAGTTTGTTAAGCGACTTGACTTTGCCCCATCGAATGTGGCGTTTGATGCCGCGTTTGCGGACTAGATTTTTTGTTTCCGGCAGCCCCTATCCAAGGGTCGCCAATACTAGTGCATCCTGAGTTTAACTGGTCTCGTGTCAACGGGTTTGCAAACTACCTCTGAAATGTTTGCGACTACTAGTCCAAGTCAGAATGTTAAGCACCTGCGATAGGTCTTGGATTTTTCATGCTGAGCATCCTCGCGGACACACCACTCCAAGCCAACAAAGTGCGATTCTGAAAGTGCCGATAAGGTTTTGTTATTCGACAAGTGTTTCATCGTCACAATATCTTTGTCGGGAAGGAATGGATAAGTCTTGGTGTATCCGTTCAGCCGAGCATAGAAAAACTTACCTGGGCCGTGATTCACTCCCCCTCTACTGGGCAGGTAGATCGAACCTTTCCAGCCAGCCTCCTCCGAAGACCTAGGGTTTCGTCGAAATGCTGGGTCGTCTTGGTTCATCTTGGCTGCAAAAGCGACAATTCCCTCCTTAGCTACCTGAATCTCTACGGCATTGGCTACCGATAGATCAACATTTGCGTGGTCGTAGGGAGTCGAGAAAAACGTTCGCTCGCAAAATGAAAAGAATCGGTTCGAGTTATAAGCATGCACAAGGTAAGCTGCGTCCTGTGTTTCGCACCCTTTCGGCGGTAAGACTTCAACAGAGAAACTTACTTCTCGGAAGCGAATGTTCATGTATTTCGCATCGGCAGCGATAATCATAACGTGAGCCTTCCCGTCGTGTTCGGCAGGTTGCAGATTCTCCTCTTTTAAATATTCTTTCCAGAAGGCGTAATCTGCGGTGCCCAACAAGCTTACTTCTTTCACATGCTGAAGTTGTGCAGCCCATTTAATTGATGTGGAATCGATTTCACTGCTCATTTGATTCTCTGAATATTCTTCTACAACAACATCCGTATCGCACCACTTGAATTTAATAACAGACGAATGGCTCTGTGAATGTCAGCAACTCACGCATACTCCGTTGATGGAGTGTCTCCGGTGTGAGAATCATAGCCAAGTTCCTTATTCTTGTTAGCAAAGGGTTGTTAAGATTGCCCAACATGCCGACTCGATAGGATTGCTTGACGATGCGATCAACGCGCGGTTTTCGAAGTGATTCATAGCAACTTCCTAGGGATGATTCGGTAAGTCGTCCATCGCGACAGGCACCGAAGAGATAACCCAACACGACCGCGTCTTCGATCGCTTGGCATCCTCCCTGACCCAGGTTTGGTGTCATCGGATGGGCAGCGTCTCCTAACAACAGGATGCGCTCTCTGTACCAGCTCTTAATCGGTAGTCGGTCGTAAATCGGTGTTTTTAAGATGGTGTCGTCTGAGGTGGTATCAATAAGGTCTAAAATCGGCGACTGCCAATCGCTGAATTGGGTGGAGAGAAAGCTTTTACTATCCGTCGCGCAGGCTTGCGATGCGACATCCTCTTGTAGAACGGCAAACCAATAGACTTGTCGATTCAAAAGTGGGACAATTCCAAATCGCATCCCTGTTCCCCAGAACTCGACGGCCGTTGTTTGCATTGATACTGGGATTTCTATTGCGCCGGGGGAGCTCATCCCTCGCCACGCCGTGTAGCCCGCACTACGAGGCGGAAGTTCATCTCCCACGACGGCCTGCCGGAACAGAGAATGAACTCCCTCGGCTGCAGCGATCCAAGTCATTTTCTCCGACTCTACGATCCGCGCATCAAAATGCAATCGCGTCGCTGGCACAGCAGAAGCAAGCGTCGCCTGCAGGTCAGCACGGTGCAGCGCGATCATGTCGGAATGCATTTCTGAGAGCACGCGACCTCTCGGCGTCGCAATTCTCAAGCACGAGATCGCGTTGCCCTTGTTTCGTATCGCTTCTTCCAACCCGATGGATCTCAACGCATGGAGCGCATTTGAGTGGATTGTGATAGCGAATCCTGTGGTTCGCAAATTGGGGCTTTGCTCGAATAGTGAATACTCAAGGCCAACCCTTTCTAGCGTTGCGGCTAGCGTAAGCCCACCGATTCCCCCACCGATAATCTCGATATTCATCAGAGTAGTACCTTTTTGAGGATACTATCACGGCGGTGGACGACTCCCATCGCCGCAAAGGCAAAGAGTAGCAAAGTGCTGGGCTCGGGGATAGCGCTGCTAATCGATCCGGACGCAATGATCGAGGCACTAACGCCGCTACTGATTTGCCGCTGCCACGCTAGGAAGTCTCGTCCATCACTATCGCCGTCTCCATCGGCATCGGCCAGGGCATTGACTCCGAACGAATTCTGCCAGATCAGCAAGTCTGCGGAGTCCACGTCTCCGTCCAGGTCGAAGTCGGCCGAATAGGTAGGAAGGAAATTCGAAAGCACAACCTGATTGGGATCAAAAGTGCTGGTAACGCCATAATTTACTAAGAACGAGCCGGCACCATTCCCAAGTGTCAGTCGCTGGCCACTGCCGATGTTATTGAAGACACCGATAAGTCCACCCACGGCGTTGAAAACGGAAAAGGTATTGGTGGCTTCAGGCCTGAATCCATTGGCTAGATTGAGCTCGAGTGTCCCACCGAGAATTGCCGAACCAGCAACACCGATGGAATCGTAGCTGGAACCCGCTGAAATTCCGCCGAGGTCGATCGCCATTTTACCACCGGCTGATTGTGTATAACTTCCGGCAATAGTTGTACTGCCGGTCACATTGCCTGGAGCCAAGATACCGTTCGTATTGGTCACATTTCCGTTGATCATTTCAACGGTGAGTGTGCCACCGGTCCAATTAAATATACCACCTTGCAAAGCAATCGCTGGTGCGGTGAACAAACCGCTGTAAAGATTGAGTTCGCCACCTGCGTAAATCGTCGTCGTTCCGCCAACATCGATCTTGCCTTGGTTGGTTATGTTCACTTTGCCGTGCCCCTGCGTATGTCCATAGTAGGAGTCTCCCCCGATTGAGAGCGTCCCGGCAATCGTCCAGAGGGAGTCCGGTTTGCTCACCGAAACAGTACCCATTCCATCTGGGTAGATTCCAACGGCACTCCGTGCGGCGGTGACATGACCACCATTGTAGACGTTCAAGTTGCCTTTGCCGTGGGAACCGACCTCCAGTAGATTTGAAATTATCCACTCTGTGCCGATGTCCGTGGAACTTGCGACCCCTAGTGAATCGGCGTATTTCCCGATCGAGGCACTCGATGATATTGCTTGGCCACCGTTGTACAAGTTGAAATAGCCTGTTCCAGCAACTCCAACCTCGAGTTCGCCCGAGGTTAAGTGGGAACCATTCCCATCGACGAAAAGCGAACCGACGGCATTGGGTAAATCAGCAATGTAAGTTTGGCTCGTAGTGACGTGCGCACCGTCGTTAATTGCCAGCGTACCATTCCCTCGATACCCCACAATGGTGAGGCCGCTATTGAATTGAATATCATGAACATCCAACGTCGCACTGCTACCGGATACATCAGCAATCACTGTGGATCTTGTTGTCATTTGAGAATCTGTCGTTCCCTCAAGTGAGACAAGGGAAATATCAGTCGCGGCAAGACCCATGTTTAGGCTAATCTCGCCCGCGCTATTGGTTAACTTATACTGGTCGATCTCGAGGACTAAAGAATCATTGCCCACCAGCAAGCGGTTGTTCTCACCCGTCACATTCGTCATTACATAGGGAGTATTCGGATTCGTGCCGAGATTGAACCGTACGACGTCGGCGGCATTGCCGGGCCCAAAAAACGTCGGTGGAAAATAGGGACTCCACAAGGAGGCTTGGCGAAAAGGTCCTCCGCCAGTAGTTCGATAGAAAGTAGTAGCTTCTGTCATTTGGTGGCAATGCGAAATGGCCAGCGTCAGCGTCAAAAGTACTAAAGCGAAATTAGGCTGGGTGGAGGTGGGATTTGGTGTCTGGAGGAAGACTGGGGGGGACATTGCTTGTTTCCTTTTGGTTTTCTTCTGTCTTGAATAGAGGTAACCTGTTGAAAGTAAAGGGGTTAGTGAAGCGTCACAGCAGGAGGCGGCAATTCGATGAAGCAAAATTGGATGCCAACCCCAGGTGACTGCTCACCTACAGACTGCGGTTGGCGGAGAAACCGAACAGAAATTCTAGATTTTTTGCGACCGTCATCTTCTCGCCTACGTAGGCACCCTTCATGGCCCTAGGTAGACTGAGGGTTCTTACCCATTTGGCCCAGCCTCCGACGCTTGTGGAGTTCCATGGATTCACCGCTTGCCTTTGGCGAATTGCTAGTGCGCGTGCGCTCCGGTGACCAGGATGCTGCCGCCCAGTTGGTCCACATCTACGAACCAACAATCCGTCGGATTGTGCGGCTCCGGCTTGCCAACGCACCGCTCACGGCATTGCTTGAGTCCACCGACATCTGTCAGTCGGTGCTGGCAAGTTTTTTTGTACGGATGAATTTGGGTCAGTATTCGCTCGACACTCCCGAGCAACTGGTAAAGTTGCTGGCCACAATGGCCCGCAGCAAATTGGCAGGCCAGTTTCGCCGTGAACAAGCTCAACGACGTGATCGACGCAGAACCAGTCTGATTCCTGACGACCGGCAACTTGTGGGGTCCGGCGTAACACCGAGTCGAGAAGTCGCTGCCCGTGAGATTCTCGAAAATGTTCACCGAGGTTTATCGCCTGAGGAACGAGTGCTCGTGGACATGCGCCAGCAAGGACACGACTGGGCAAGCGTTGCGAACGAAATTGGCGGATCGCCTGATGCGTTGCGAATGAAGTTGACGCGGGCGATCGATCGTGTGGCTCAGGAACTTGGCATTGAGGACGAGCTGTGAACGGTGAGCCCGGATCGTTTCTTAATAGTGATGCGTTGAATAGCCGAAAGCGTCTCCTAGAATCCACTCTGGCCGAGCAGCGGATGCGATGGCGCAATGGATCGCAAGAGCCTGTAGAAGAGTATCTTGTTCGCTGCTACGATCTTCGAGGCGATTCTGAGGCCGTACTCGACCTGCTTTACAACGAAGTGCTTCTACGCCGCGAGCGAGGCGATTTCCCAACTCGCGATGAATACTTAGCGCGATTTCCTGAGTTATCAGGATCACTAGGGTTGTTATTTGAGGTTGATGAAGATTTGGAAGCGGACGGGCAATTCCTATCTGTTGATTTAACCTCGATCAAGAACGACCCCAGTTCACTTACTAATCCTCAAAGCTATTCGACTGAAAGAGTAGAAAGGGATTCGCCACGGGATGAACGTAATGCGCGCGCTACTTCTGATATGAAAGTTGTTCAGCGCCTAGTTGCCAGCAACAGCTTTCGGGGCACAGTAGAGCTCCACACGATGCTTCAGAAACGCTTGAGGTTCTTGAGCATATTACTGACTCTCATGTACCTGATGGCTGGCACTCAACTTCGCACGGTTTGGCATATGGGGCGTTGGCCTTACTATCCGATTCATATGGCAAGTGTCTGGGCGGTCTTGGCAATTGTCGCAAGTATTGCCCTATTTCTTCTCTTTCATCGCAAGTTGCTCCCAGTTCCTCTGCTACGCACCATTGAAGCGATTTTATTTCTATGTCCCATCTTGCAAACAACTTTCGTCCTTTTTGATCTAACGTGGTTGCAGGGAGATCTCTTGCGAAGTCTAGCGACGCCGGACCATGATTCCGCCTACTTCTTTCACACAATGGTCTTATTTTATTTTCCGTCGATCACAGGATATGGAATTCTAATCCCGAATACTGGAAGACGTTGCTTCATTGTCACTCTTGCCATCGGAATGGTCCCCCTTGTGTTGCTGGTTCTCGGTCTGCCGTTGTCACCCGATGTATGGTTGTTGCACCGTATCGCCTACCTTCAGGGATTCGTCTGGGTCTCCATGTGGATGGGAGTCGGTATTGCGTGTGCCACATACGGGTGTCACCGTATCAATGTGCTGCAACGGGAGGCTTTTATCGCCAGACGACTTGGCCAATATCGGCTCCGTGAGCGTCTTGGCTCGGGGGGCATGGGCGAGGTTTATCTCGCCGAACATGTGCTACTCAAACAGCCCTGCGCGGTGAAAATCATTCGCCCCGAGCGGGCCGGCGACCCTGCCGCTCTCCGCCGTTTCAAACGTGAGGTACAATCCACTGCCAGACTCAAACATTGGAATACCGTATCAATTTACGACTACGGTATCGCCGCCGATGGTACGTTCTACTATGCCATGGAATACTTGCCTGGATGGAATTTGGAAGATATGGTGCGATCCTTTGGTCCGTTGCCACCGGCTCGGGCAAGTCACCTACTTCGCCAAGCCTGCGCGGCCCTCTCAGAAGCGCATGCGATTGGACTGATCCACCGTGACATCAAACCTGCAAACCTCATTGTTTGCCAACGGGGTGGCGTATCGGATGTTGTCAAGGTACTGGACTTTGGCTTAGTCCGCGATATCGATTCAGGAGACGGGGAGTCGCTTACGATCGAAGGCATGATCGCAGGCACTCCCGCTTACATGTCCCCCGAGCAGGCAAGTGGCCATAAGGAACTCGATGCCCGTAGCGATGTCTATAGTCTAGGCGCAGTAGCATACTTCGCACTCACAGGCAGCCCTCCCTTTGGCGAGCGGACGCAGGTGCAAGTCTTGGCTGCCCACCTCTATGAAACCCCTCGACCTCTTGTCGAACTCAACCACCAAGTTCCATCAGAGCTGGCAGCCACCGTGATGCGCGCACTTGAGAAGCGCCCCGAAGATCGTTTTCCCGACACGCAAAGTCTCTCTGACGCCCTCACCTCAAGCGATATCCAGAATCAGTGGACTTCGACTGACTCTGCCACTTGGTGGAAAGAACACTCACCTGAAATCCGATCCACCGAATCGTCAATCGTGCCGGACCATGCACTCGTGGGAAGTACGAGCTAGTCCTACGGGGTCACACAAATTCGTCTTCATTGCGTCTGGAGCAATTCTCAGCCCTTCCTAGCAATCGCGAAGAAACCCTCCTCGCCTTGAACGACATCCACTATGAAGGCCCCTTGAGAGTCGAATGGGAAGTCGCCCGCATAAACCGCGAGCATGGCGCCCGGGAAGCTTGCGAGTTTGTTAAGCGACTTGACTTTGCCCCATCCAATGTGGCGTTTGATGCCGCCATTGCGGACTAGCTGAGCAAAGAACTGTAGACCGGAACAAACCGTGTGCAGTTCTGACGTTGCCCTGACAAAGTCAATTTGGAGAAGTGCCTACTCCAAAAAGGGGCCAACTTGGTCGAGAAAAATGCGCGGCCAAGTTGACCAATATGACCAAGCTGACCAACATGTCATCGATACGACTCTCTGGATGGTATAATAGGAGGTACTTCCATATTACCCAGCTTCCTGACGAAACGCCGTGCTGAAACTGTTTGACCAATTTGCCGTTGTTGTGCTCTGCATATTCATTGCGGCAGATGCATACGCTGAATCGGCCCTCGCCGACATGCCATCTCTCGCCACGGGGGAGGTGCTCTTCTCGGTGCCTGACCTTTACTCAGCGAATGGCTCGCCTGGAAATGTCACCGCTGACGACCGCCGCAGTGCGACTACCAGCTTTGCTCGGGCTCATAAGTTTTGCGATGAGGGAGATGTCGGGGCGGCCCTGCGGTGGACTGCTCGCACGTTGATGTTCGCCCCCAATCATGCCGACGCTCGTCGGGTACTTGGCTACGAACGCTACAACGACACTTGGGCAGGGGCATTTGCCCTGCGGCAGTTGGAAGCGGGCAAGATTTGGAATCACGAGTTCGGCTGGGTCGAGGCTGATGATCTATCCCGTTACGAAGCTGGTGATCGCCCACTCGGCCAAAAGTGGATCAGTGCCGAAGCAGATGCCCTCCGCCATGCAAAGATCGACGACGGTTGGCGGATTCGCACCGACCATTTTCAAGTGACTACCAACGATAGCCCCGAGTCTGCAGTCGCACTAGCCACTCGGCTCGAAGAAACCTACCAGGTCTGGCTGCAACTCTGCGGCGGATTTTTTATCGACGCGGCCGATCTCAAGAAACGTTTTGAAGGCAAGTCGTCGCGTAGTTACCGGAGCAAGCCGTTCCAGGTCGTCTACTATCGCACCCGTGGCGAATACAACGATACCTTGCTGCGCCAGCAACCACGAATCGGAATGACCCTCGGTATCTATTTTGATACGAGTCGCGCGACGCATTTTTTCGCCGGAGAAGATCAAGATCCTGGCACGATCACCCACGAGGCCGTGCATCAGTTCTTTCAAGAATCGGCCCCGGCGGCCCGCAATGTCGGCGGTCTTTCAAACGCCTGGATCGTCGAGGGAATCGCCTGCTACTTTGAATCACTAAGCCCCGTGCGCCTCGCCGAGGGGAAGCATGCCTACACCATTGGCACGCCCCAGGCGGGTAGACTCCCCGCCGCCTATCAGCGAGCGATCATCGACGAGTACTACGTCCCGCTAGCAGAGCTGTGTAAGCTGGGTACCACCGACCTGCAGCGCCGCACGGACATTGCCCAGCTCTACAGTCAGTCGGCCGGTCTGGCCACCTTTTTCATGCACTACCAGGACGGAATTTACCGTGAACCACTGCTCAAATATCTTCAGCTCGTCTATGCAGGCCGCGACAAACCGACTACGCTCCAGGAAGTCACCGGCCAAAGTTTCGCCGAGCTGGACAAGCAGTATCATGAATACCTCATGAGCCTGTCCGGCGAGGATAGAAAAGAATAGTAGAGAACACAAAGTTCGCTTACATCTAAATCCAATAGCCACAAAGAAAGACCTAATCTCGATCCGGAATTTCATAGACCTTTTTGTGCATTTTTGTGTTTTTTGTGGCAATCAAGAAACGATCCCCTACAAGGGTTTTAATTCTTCAAACTAACTGAACCAATTATTCTCAGGAGAACTCTTTATGTTGTCGCTGCTCGCTCATGTAACCCCCCAGGAAATGCCCACCGGCCTACTACTTTTTGTCTGTGGAATGCTCGCCGGCAGCCTGTTGACCCTGGCTGTGCGGTACGCCCGTTCGAGATAGAATCAGCAATTCTCAATGACCAATGCCCATTGAATCATGGTATCAATAGATTTGGGCATTGGACGTTGGAAATTGGACATTCATAGCTGGTTCTCATTAATTGGTTGACCACCCGTAAGTTCCGCAGTAGGATCTTTAGATTCTGCTTACGGTGGCTGTAGTTCAGTTGGTTAGAACGTCGGATTGTGATTCCGAAGGTCGTGGGTTCGAATCCCATCAGCCACCCTCGCCTTAAACTCTGCTGAAACAAGCTTTTACGTTACCTGCCTACGTTGGCAGTGCAGCTCTTAATCCTTGGAAATAAACGGTACATACCGTTTTGATCCTAAAGAAAGGAGATGCATCGTGCCTAAGCTTGTTAATTCTTTGCCTAAATATCGTCGCCATAAGGCTTCTGGACAGGCAATCGTCACTCTCTGTGGGAAAGACTTCTACCTAGGCCCTTACGGTAGCAAGGTTAGCAATGTCGAATATGACCGCCTCACTGCTGAATGGCTCACCAATGGACGTAGATTGCCAGCAACTGAAGAAGTGTCCAATACGATTGACGATCTTCTAGCTGCTTTTTGGCAACACGCTGAAAGATATTATCTAGAGTTGGATGGTAATACTACAAAAGAGTTAGATTCCTATCGACAAGCCATGAAACCCTTACGAAGGCTCTACGGGGATACCGCTGTTGAGAGTTTTGGACCACTCCGATTGAAGACAGTACGGAATGAATTCGTAGAGATTGGTAAGGCAAGAGGTCATCCTAGGGCTTTCTAGGGCTATTTGTCGTTAAGCATCACGCATCAAATCGCATAGTTAGGAGCCTGGTAAATGGGGGTGGGCCTATTGTTTTTCAATAGGGTGGTGTTTGGGGAATATGGAATAGAGAGCTAAATGAAGCTCCATGCACTCCGTCCAATGTTTTTTGTCTGAAAGGTTATACGACCATTACGAATAGAAATCAGCGAAAATATGGCGAGAGCTATCACACGGGCCTCCCTACCAAGGTGAAGGGACAGCACTGCCTGTGGCTCAAACCACGGAACGCGTCGCCTTTTGCGTTCGCCAATTTGTTTGATTAGACTACATCATTCAAGTACAGGAATATCAGCTCGATCTGGGGAGGTCTGAATGTCTTTTGAGCTTGCTTGCCCACATTGTAAACGCGGCCTTCGGGTTCTCAACGAATCCTCAGGGAGGCAAATTCGCTGCCCTGCATGCAAGCAAATTTTTACAACACCCGACGCAGTGGAAGAGCTTAGTGTCCCCCTGGTAGTTGATCGTTTTAGTGCAACTGATCATGTCAGAAAACGAAGCAAAGTTCCTTGGCCAGCGATGCTGATGAAGATTTGTCTGCAACTAGCTGTCATCGCAGGTCCCTTTTTCCTTGGGTATGTGTTACTCACAAGAGGCGGTCTTCTTGCCCCTAAACCACAGCAGCGAGTCGAAAAGAGAGTGGCCGTCCGAGAACAGCCGCCGGTCAAACAAGAGTCGCGAAGCAAAACACCTCGCAGGGAAACTCCAACACCAACACCAACACCGGCACAGCCTTTTGTAAGAGAGCCTGAGCCGCCGCCGCCCAAAAAAGCGATCAATCCATTCTCCGAACTGCCAGATTTCGTAGACCTGCCCGATGTATCTTTATCGACTCCCTCGGCTATGTTTTCTGTACCAGAACATGCATCTATTGAGTTGGTAACGAATGATCCGGCGCTAACCCTAGTCGACAGTTCGATATTGTGGCAGACAGACGATGACGCTGCACCTGAGGCGATTGCACAGCTGGAAGTGGGAAATGAATCACTCAAGCTTAGTTGGTCTGAATCACCACCAGAAGACGCAGTGACTGCACTCACCAATTCTCTCTTGGAAATAACAGCCAGCGAATCTAGCAGGGCGGTTGCTTTGCGTGCGCCGATCTCTGTTGAGCCGCTCAGGTTTGACCTTACAGATACTGTGCAACGAATCGCATGCAATCTGGAACCGCCACCGCCGATTGAGTTCGTGCGATTTGAGTTGCTGAGCTTCGGGAGATTACCGATAGACAGAACTAAAGGCGCGGAAACATACGTGCTAGCTCCAAGGGAAGAAGCTTTGCTGTGGTACAGCACTCAAGATCCTATAGCAACCAAATTTGTCATGCTAAAGAGGGGAAAGACAGCCGCCATTGACGTTACGCATGGATTTGCACTCCCTTCTGGCGATGAAGAAATACTGTCTGTAGCTAGGGGGAAGAAGCTTCGCAGAGAAATCGAGAGACTTGCTAATGCGGCAGAAAACGCAGCCAACTCCATCGTACAATTGAAGTCGTACCTTTCGCAACTTACTTCTCAGCTAGCACAGATTCGCCGAACTGAAACAACTAGCATACTAAATGGAGTCAAAGTGCCAGATTCCGTGAAGGTGGCGCAAAAAGCTATGGCCATTACGAGAACCGAAAACGAGATTGCAGCAACTCGTCGCAATGTTGTTGTAGCAGAGGGCTTGATCGCAGACCGTAGTAGGATTGAAGAAGAGCTTACCGCCCTCAACCGAATCGCAGAGTTCGCAAACACAATAGACAGCACAGCGGTGTCGTACCGATTCTTTTTGCAAGTGGGCGACCACGAGGTGGACTAAATTGTTTCTGAAACAGAGCCGTAACCTCTAGCTACTCTACATTTTGCCCAGCTCAATACTAACTTAAGTATTGGTTACCTACTATGGGGTCGGATGGAGTGTCTAGCTCCTCAACAGAAGTAAGCCTAAACTGACACAAGCACCGAATAGCATCGAGCTTGGCTCGGGGATCCTGCTTGCGACGCGAAATCCTGTGAAATAGTTAAACTCGTAAGAGGGAACCTCACTGTCCCGAGGCTCGCCTGAGTCGAGGGACAGATCAATCAGCAAACGATGCGGAACAATCGCAAACGGCACCTTGAGTAGGGAAGTGAGAACCTGTTCCCGATATGTCGCCGATCAAGAGGAGTCGCGTCGGTTGCGATAGAGCTGGGGATCCACTGCCGCAGACATGGCGGTAGCGTCTAGGTGGCCGCCGAGAAACTCGTTGAGCTCCATCGCGGCAGAGAGTGGATCGGTTACCAATTCTGCGTAGTCCAGACGGAGAACCTTGAGATTTTTCTGCGCAGGTAGCCATTGCTCAAGCTTTTGTAAATGCGATGCAAAAGCTTTCCGAAGAATCTCACGTGCGGCTCCGGCACGACCTTGCCGCGCGAGCATCTTGTCTTGCGAATCCAATACTTCTTCCAGATCTCGCTGCATCAAGATAATTGCATAATTCTCCGTCGCAGGAAGTGAGAAAAGCAATTGAGAAATGACTTTAACCGCTTTGCCCTGACAATCTGAGAGCCAACTGGAATCCTGTTGCAGACGTTTGACGGGCTCGTACTCACAATAGCCCTTGGGATTGTCTTCGTCGGCAAGCCGTTGTTCGTCGGTAACCAGACCGACCCCACCCCGATCTAGCATCTGCATCAGCAACGAAGTACCGGAGCGCGGGAGACCAGATACGACGATAATCGCGTTGTCCATGAAGATTATCTCCCAAGTTTTCTGTTCAACTTTTTGAGATCCAATTCTATTGACCCAGCAGAATCATGACAACGATCCATGCAAGAGAATTGCCAGCCTCGGTCGAAGAAAACTTGGCCGGAGATTATTTCGAGAATAGAGCCTCGCTTGTTTGGCTCAATTCTTCTCGTAGATCTGGCTTCGTATCGACCTGTTCCGCCGCATGACCGATGTTCCTTAGCATCCCGGCAAACACGATTTGATGCAGCGGGTAGATTCCGTACCAGTAAGCTAGGCCCAGGATCCCCAGGGGATCGAAAATCGCCGTTTGGCGAATTTGGCTCCCTCGCTCGCAAGGGGTGACTTCAAATTCCAGCCAAGCGCGGCCGGGGAGTTTCATTTCAGCGCACAGCCGTAGTCGATGAGGCGGCTCATAGAGTTCTACGCGCCAGAAATCGAGAGCATCGCCGACCCGCATGTTTTCCGGATCACGGCGCCCGCGGCGCACTCCGACTCCTCCAACCAGTAGGTCGAGAAAACCTCGCACCGACCACAACCAATCGCCATAGTACCAACCTGTTCTACCACCAATGCGGCGAATCGGGGCAAACGCTTGGTTGGGTGAAGCTCTTACTACGATCGTTCGCGAATCGACCAGCCTGGAACCAAAGCGCTCTCCTCCCCACACACGAGGAGCGCCGGCAGATGAGTAGGCGTCGGACCACCTTGTTTCGGCAAATTCGCGATCTTCATTGACCAATGCCCGAGCGATAGCCTCACGGACGGTGCGGGGGCGAATGGAGAATGTGGTTTCCGCCAGGTTGTTCGAAATGAGTGTCGGATTCCGGAGGCTTTCGACGAGTTTGCGGCCGACTCGGGCGTATATCGGAGTGACCAATCCCAACCACAGACTCGACAAGTAAGGCGTCAGCAGGGGCACGGGAATCATCCAACGCTTCAGTCCTCGCTGGCGTGCATACTCTTGCATGAGTTGCCCGTAAGAGACTTGATTGGGACCACCGATCTCGTAAATTTTAGGTGAACCCGACGGAGCGGCAATCGAAGCCAAGAGATATTCCAATAGATCTTCTATGGCGATTGGTTGCGCCTTCACCTGAACCCAGCGGGGACAGATCATCACAGGCAACCTTTCTACCAATGCGCGAATCATCTCGAAAGACAAGCTGCCGGAGCCAATCACTATTGAGGCGCGAAACTCCACGACGTGACGATGGTGTGCGCGTAACACATCGCCGGTTTCCTGACGACTTCGCAGATGCTTTGAAAGGTTGTGATCAGAGCTACCAAGTCCTCCTAGATAGATGATCCGACGAACCCCAGCGGCTGTCGCAGCCTGTGCAAAGTTCTCTGCTGCGATTCGATCTTGAGTTTCAAAATCGCGATCGGCACCCATCGAGTGGATAAAATAGAGAGCCGTGTCGACGCCCGTCAACGCCTCAACAAGCGACGCAGGATCAAGCACATCTCCCGCAACGACTTCTGTCGATGGTGCCACGCTCCCCTTGAGCGTTTCAGGTCGGCGCGTGAGACAGCGGACTCGATAGCCTCGTTGTTCCAAGAGCGGCAGCAGTCGGCCGCCAATGTATCCGGTTGCGCCAGTTAGCAGAATTAGTTGGTTTTCCACTTGATCCACCACTGTCGCACGAGAAAAAATTTGATTCCCAAGAACGCTCTGCTAATCACCGCCCCAACATGCGTAGATAAATGTTATTATCAAGTAGACTGCCTACGTCTCGGCAGTAGACTTGACAATCCCCCATCAAGGCCGATGACTTGACCCGTGATCCAACTATTCTGTGGATCAAGAAGCCACGCCGCGAGCGACACCACATCTTGTGTTTCTCCGAGCCTGCCCAGTGCGTGCATTTCGGTTGAAGCTGCGGCAGCCGTAGGGGTGTCCCATATTTGCCTCGATAGCCGCGTTTGCACTAATCCGGGACTAATGACATTGACCCGAATCTTATGAGAAGCATAGGTTGCAGCGGCGGAGCGGGCCATGCCGATCACTCCCCCCTTGGCGGCGGCAATTGCTTCGTGGTTGGGAATACCAATCTCGGCCGCTGCCGAGGCAAACAAGACAATCGACCCACCACTCTTGCGGAGCAACTTGCCTCCCGTGCGAATCGTCGAAAAAGCTGTAAACAAGTTAGTTTCGAGCGTTTCCCGGAACTCCGCATCGGAGGTGGAGTGAGCCGGTTTAAGTAGCATAGAACCGATGCAATTCACTAGACCTTGGTAGCCCCCACAATGCTCGGAGTGTTCTACCAGGGCATGTTCCAGGCTCTGCGATACCGAGAAGTCGACCACAGCAAAGGGCTGATCCAATTCTGCCGAGAGTGCCGCTAGCTTGTCAGGATCTCTTCCAAGCAAAAGGACTTGATTCGTAGTGGCGACCAAATGTCTGGACAGTGCCGAGCCTATCGTTCCTGTGGCGCCGAGTATCGCGATGGTTGACATAGTAAGAGCAAACGGGGGAGAGTGAATAATCGATCTATGAGTCACGGAAACTCTACATGACTTGAACCGTCATTGACCAGCAAAGTTCACCGACCAGAATACCGCGAATGCTCCAAGCAAAGGTACGGAGCCAATTTGTGCGGACTAAGCGTTGTATTTGCTGTTCGTCATAACCCGCCAAGAGCGAATGATGAATTGGCATCTGGCGGAAAATAGTCGATACCCAAATGATTCCCAGCAGGATTGTCGCAGACCAGAAAACCGCGGAACTTCTGACTGTAGGAAACGAAACAAGCAGTAGGACTGCAGTAAATAGTTCGGCAAGCATCGGAATAGCCACAACCAGAGTAGTAAGTTTCTGATGCAGTCTTGAGTAAGTCGAAAAAAGACCGATTCCAACGTAGGCCATCAGCGGGTAATGCACAACCTGAACAAACCAGATAATACCAATCATGATGAGGGTAGAAACGAAATGGAGGTAAATCAGAATCTGCTCGCTCACAAGAAGACTCCCCTCGATCACAGAGAGGTTGGAGTTGAATGCTTTGCAGAGCATGTTTGCGTTGAGCACCGGCCCGTAAGTCGGAGCCGATTCCGTGCAAAGATCGAATAGCCAAGATCCAAGACTTGAGTCACCAGTGGTAAACGGCTCAGGGCAGTGAGACGCTTAAAACCGACCGCTTCATACAGTCGCCGAAAGACCTCGACCCCTTCCAGCCATGTGCCGTCGGGCAGCCTAGCATGCATTTTAGCCATAAGTTCTTCGTAGGTTTTCCCAGCTTCATCCACTTTGAACGTTGGTGCATCGATATCAGTAAATCGAATCTTGCTTCGCTTGTCCCAACGCTGCAACATAGAAATTTCGCGAAGACACAACGGACATCCTCCGTCGTAGAAGACCTCTATGGCGTGATCCTTGCTTGTTGTGCATTGCATGAGCACTGTATCCCTTTTATCAATTTTTTTGCTGACCGACACCAGCTTGCAATGTGTCAACAAAAGTAGCCAAGTGACGCAAATTATCGCAGAAAGCAGAGTACACCATCTGTTGCCTGATTTCTGAGTTTAGGGCACGTCCACCTACTACGACCACTGCGCCAACTTCGTCGGCAACGCGATGAATCTCGGCATACTCTTCCACAAACTTAGCAGGCGTTTCGATTGACGAAACTGTGAGCCACAATAGTTTAGGCTTCGTGTCGTTGAGGGCCTCCACAAAAGTAGAGGTCGGTAACTCTGCTCCCAGCGATGTAGCTTGCCAGCCCAATTCGCGCAGAACAACTTCAATCATGGCGGTCGGCAATCGATACGGGTCTGAATGCATGGTCCCCCCTATAGCTTGAGGTGCGTCGGCGGAGGGGCTGGGCATTGAGCTACGAAGTTCGTGCAACAATCTTGAGCCAATCTCGCAAGCACGTCGTTCGCGATAAACGGACACTTCACCGCACTCCCAATGGTCGCCTATTTCATGAAACGCCTCAGCCAGCACACGATCACAGATCTCGCAGACCGTCTGCCCTGCCAAATAAAGGTCTAAAACAATTCGCCGGCACTTGTCTTCGTCTCCAGCGACCAGGGCGTCTCGGATTTGCTCGCGGGCTCTGGTAAGGACAATTTCTCCCCGCCCAGTGTTCGAAGGAAGCCCTAACAGTTCAGGCCGCACAAGTTCTTGTTCCGATCGCCGCAGAAATTGAAACACCTCGTCCAAAGCCAGACGACGATGACCGCCAGCCGTGCGAATCGTCGCCAATAAGCCTTTGTCGCACCATCGCTTGAGAGATGATTCACTTACACCGATGGCCTGCGCCACTTGCTTTGGAGTAACAAGTTTTGTCAACGAAACACTCCTTGGACAACGGCTAGAAGCCGGACAAAATGAACGATTAGGATGAAATATAGAACGGTGGCTGGACCTTGTCCAGTTTAACATCACAAAGAAAACCCCGTACTTAAAAGCACAACTACAAGTTATTTCCCCAGGAAAAGCAAGAATTTTTGGGCGGTTTGGCCGATTGCCTGTTGACGTGACCAAAGCATTCCGGTATAAATCCAAGAGAACGATTTGACCGAATTTACTGCGGGCTTGGCAAGTTTGGTTGCTCTTGATGAGAACCTCAGACTGCTTAAACCCACAATGCCCATCCGGATGGTGGCCACCAGGGCGAATAATTCGCATCAATCGTCCAATCAAAGACTGAAGTAAACCCTAGACCCATATTTTAAAAGGAACGTGTCATGTTGTATTCCCTAAAAAAGTCGCTTATCTCGACTATTGCCTGCTCCCTATTGGTTGCGCCATCACTGGTAAACGCTGGTGAGCAGTGCTCTAAGAGTACTGCCCAAGCAACCCACGTACAGACTGTTGCTTATACGAAAGAAGCTAAAATGGATATCGTCGACACTGCTGTGAATGCCGGATCGTTCACAAAGCTGGCCGCTGCACTGCAAGCAGCCGGTTTAGTTGAGACTCTGCAAGGTGACGGTCCATTTACCGTCTTCGCTCCAACTGATGAAGCTTTCAGTAAATTGCCTGCCGGAACCGTCGAATCTCTACTGAAACCTGAGAGCAAAGAAAAGCTTACTGGTATCCTGACTTACCATGTGGTTCCCGGTAAGGTAATGGCCGCAGATGTAGTCAAACTTCAGAATGCTAAGACTGTTCAAGGATCTGATGTTGATATTAAAGTTGATGGCGGCAAAGTGATGATAGATGGTGCAAATGTCGTGAAGACCGACATCGAGTGCTCCAATGGCGTTATTCACGTCATCGACGCCGTGATCCTGCCATAACTGAAAGATTGTCTCAATCATTACAGGCCTCCATGCCTGGACAACGCCCACATCGGAAACGATGTGGGCGTTTTGCTGTTTAAGCTTATCTTTGTGAGAGTAAGCAGCAAGAACTCATCGAACACGCTACAATGCTGGGATTGTCCTTTTCCGATTCCTTCCTTTTCTTGCGTCTCCCAGCAGTTCGATGTCGATTCATATTGCCGAACAAATTCGTCCCCTTCAGTTGTTCACCATTCTTGCAGCTGCCTGGTTTACCACACTGTCCAGCTTCGCCGACATGAAGCCAAATGTCCTGTTCATCGCCATCGACGACCTCAACGATTGGATTGGCTGTCTCGAAGGGCACCCGCAGGTGAAGACTCCGAATATGGACGCACTCGCGGCGCGCGGAACGCTGTTCACTTCTGCTCACTGCCAATCACCACTCTGCAATCCCTCTCGGACGAGCTTGCTGCTGGGATTGCGCCCTTCAACCACCGGTGTCTATGGACTCGCCCCCTGGTATCGCGACGTCCCCTCGCTTGCTGAAATTGTCAGCCTGCCGCGTTATTTTCGGCAGCACGGTTATCGCACCTATTCCGCAGGCAAGATTTATCATGGAAACCACGGACGTACCCCCGGTTTGGAGTTCGATGAGATCAGACCTCCTCCTTCCTTGGCCCCATTCCCACCTGAGAAGTTGGTCAGCACCCCCTCCCCTAACCGCTTGGTCGATTGGGGACTGTTCCCGCACCGCGACGAAGACAAGGGAGACTGGCAAGTCGCCAGCTGGGGTGTTGAGCAGTTACACGTAAAGCACGATCAACCTTTCTTCCTGGCGGTGGGTTTTTCGTTGCCGCATGTACCCTGCTATGCAACCGAAAAATGGTTTGACCTCTATCCCGATGAAACCCTCCAATTGCCAGAAGTCCGTCTCGACGACCGCAAAGACACGCCCCGTTTCTCTTGGTACATGCACTGGCGCTTGCCCGAGCCGCGATTGCGTTTCCTGAAAGAAAACGACCAATGGAAAAACTTAGTCCGATCCTATCTAGCCTGCACTAGCTTTGTCGATAGCCAGGTGGGTCGGGTGCTGACGGCGCTGGAGGAAAGTCCCTTTGCAGAGAATACCATCGTGGTCCTTTGGTCCGACCACGGCTTCCACCTCGGTGAAAAACTTATCACGGGCAAGAATTCGCTCTGGGATCGTTCAACACGCGTGCCGCTCATCTTCGCCGGACCGGGGATTACTCCCCACGCCGTTTGCAATCGGCCTGTGGAATTGCTCGACATCTATCCGACCCTTGTTGAACTCTGCGGTCTACCACCTAGGCAAGGGCTTGAAGGAGTCAGCCTCGTCCCTCAATTAAAGAATGCCAGCGCAAAGCGCGATCGCCCCGCCATCACCACCCACAACCCCGGCAACCACGGCGTACGTTCAGAGAAATGGCGGTACATTATCTATGCCGACGGCTCGGAAGAACTGTATAACATGCAAAAAGATCCTAACGAATGGACGAATCTGGCAAACCGCTCCGAGTACGATTCTATCAAGGCAGATCTTCAGCGGTGGTTACCGAAAAAGAGCGCGCCGCATGCCCCTGGGAGTCGAGATCGAATTCTCAAATACGAAAATGGGGAAATCGAGTGGGAAGGAACGAACATCGAGCCCGAAGAGCCGGTGCCTGAGCTGTAAGTAAATGCGATTAGCGTATTCATACTTATGGCTCCCCTACTCCATCCAGATTCCGAGTCGCCCGGTACAATCCCACTGCCAGCAACACCACTAGCACCGCGATGATCGCCGTGAGCACGGGTCCGTCGTTCAAGATTCGCTTGAGCAGTGGCTCGCCCGGTTCAGGCGCGACGTCCGACTCGACTGCCTCACCTAGTGTTGCATCCACTGGAGCAAAACCCTCCTTGAGCGAGGCGCTCAGTGCCACGGTGTCGAAGTTCGGCGGGTCTAGCGTCTTGCTATCATAAGCCAGGCGATAATCAACTTTCGGAGCCGCGAGGAAAACCACCTCATACGCATTGCCCCGCGCAGTGACGTTTTTCACCCCTAAGGGAGGACTGTCGCGGTTTTCGATTACCAGGCGATACTCGGTTTCGCGATGCTCTGGAAAATTGATGGAGAGCGACTTCCGCTTGAGGCTGCGAAAATCTAGATGCGTGAGATTGGCTGTGCCGATTGCTTGCCACGACTCTTTTTCACTAATATCTCGTCGCACTTCTACCCGCGCTGAGCGGCTGAAGTTGCGGTCCGCTGTATCCAAGGTCAAGCGAGTAAGCGGCTCACGACGCGACTTCAAATAAACAAGCGTCTCATGTGCTTCGGAATCTTGCTCGATCCGCTCGACTGTGAGGGGGTATACCACCCGTTTGTTTCGCACTGTGTCGAGCCGCATTTCATCGTGCCAAAGTTCGATACGATCGATGCGAAATGGCTGGCGCTTGATGGTCTGCCGCTCGGTGCGACTAGTTTCCTCGTCGCCGCTCAGATTGCGCGACAGCTCAAGTAACTGTGACTGCTGCTCTTGGGTAACATTCTCAATGGTGATGCGGATCCAAGATCGCTCTTTGCCCTGAGACGTAGGAAGCTCGATCGAGAGATTTCGCACGTCCATGAACTGGGAGTAATCAAAAATGAGCCCGTCCTCGACGAGCGGCTGCCAGATCTTGCCATCGGCAGATGATTCGATCCGCACACGATGCTCAAAGTTTCGCAGAGGTGTGATCAGTCGAATCCCTTGTGGTTGCTCGGGATGTTTCTCCAGATCAATGCGGAACGTGATCTCAAGCCCGCCATCATCGAGCGGATGCAGCGAAATGTCTTCAGCTGTCCACACCTGCTTTACTTTACGCCCTACTTTGGTCGTTGTCTTGCGCACGAGAAATGCCGCTTCCTCCTCTGAACCTTTTAGAACTCGCAAATCGGGATAACCGGCGCGGGTGGCTGCATAGATGTCGCTATCCAACTGCGCGGCAACCAACTCTTCGGTCTCCAAGGGAGCAAATTCAATTGGCTTTGTGAAACGGAGTTGATTCTCGGCGCTTGCGGGAGTTACCAGCAGTAAACTACCCAACATCGCTGCAAGCCATCGCTTCCTCATACTTCCTCCTTCTCA
The DNA here is from genome assembly GCF_007860015.1 of Bythopirellula polymerisocia. Lineage (GTDB taxonomy): Bacteria > Planctomycetota > Planctomycetia > Pirellulales > Lacipirellulaceae > Bythopirellula > Bythopirellula polymerisocia. Next base: position 1,438,580 of record NZ_SJPS01000001.1, on the reverse strand, counting down.
TCGTCGACCGACTTTTCTTCAGTGGAATCGCCAACTGCAAAATTCTCGCGGTACTTGAGATACACGAACGAGCCGGCCATCAGCAAAACTCCGAGAACACCAAACGCCACAATCCGCCAGAATTGATCGAGTCGTGCCATATCAACAAAGAAAACCTTGAACGACACGATCGTAAACAGTGCGAGGCCGAGATAGCGCAACGCAACAAGATTCTTGCCGATGCCGCGGAGGATGAGTGCCAGGGCAAATACCGCCCAGAGAATCGAAACCCCGCCAGCCTGAAGTCCTTCGTATTGATGGTACAGGTAGCTGTTCACCTCGAGGGTGAGATAGATGAATAGCATCGCTAGGCTTGCAAATCCCAAGATGCTACGAATCTGTTCGCCCGAGCCACGCTTGGCCATCAGCGCATACGCTCCTCCAAGAAAACCGATGATCGCCCCAAAATCGATCAACCGCATTAAAGCGTCGCGGAAGGAGTAGGGATGCGTGTAGAGCATTCGATCGTTCACGCCCCAAGAAGGTAGATCGTAAAGGAACAGTTTTGAGAGGACCCCTACTACGGCAATGCCCAGCAGCCCGAGAAGCAAATTGTTTGCACGGCGCGAGTACTCGAACAAGAAGAAACCACACAACCCGATCCAAAGGATCGTGAGAATCGGCAGTCGCGCAGGAGCGTAAAAATGCCCCATTGTACGGTTGAGTTCTAAATGCAGATAGAGAAACGCCATCGTGAACGCTGCAAATACCAACATGCGGAGTGTTGCCGAACCACCGAGCCAAGGTTCAATATCGTTCGCGGAGGTGATGACAGACGCCTCCGACGATGGCGGAGGTTGTTTTTCCAACATGCGGTAGGCCAGGCCGAATGAAGCGATGGGAATTCCGAACGCGATCACCCGCTCGACCAGCGCGCGGAGATAATCAGAGAGTGGCAGGTCGGCCGTCGAGGTAACGCCGCCAGAGAACTGCCTACCCAGGTCGTAGAAACAGAACCTCGCCAACACGATGCCAAATAAGATGAGCGACACTTGACGAACGAAATTACTGCCGAGCTTTTGTGCCACCCACATCAATACCACCGCCTGGATCGCCCAACTGGCGGTGATCCACTCGCGCGAAAGCACGAGTGGCATAGTGATCGCCAAAAAAAACGTCGCCAGGCCGATCATAGAGACTAAGAGTTCGCGGTCGACCAGCTTGCGGCGGAGGAAGTAGTAAATGTGAATCGTGTAAAACGCCGTGAGGCCCAGCGAGAGTGCCGCTATCCACTTGCGGCCGTACATTTCGTCGATCAACCTGTATCCCACGGCAAAGAATACACCCGCGTTGATAAACATGGCGATCAAGTCAAGCAAATTCGACTTGGTATGCCGCACGATCTTGTACAGCACCGTCATCGCAGAAAAGAGCACGAAGAAAGCGATCATGAAGGGAAACACTTCCCAGAAGTGGGATTTATCGTATTTCAGCATCGAGGCAAAGAACAAGATGTACGTCGCGAAGAAACTCAGATAGTTGACCAGCGGCCAGTTCTTCCAATAGCAGATGCCTAACACGCCGATTCCCAAGATGAGCACATAGCCGAACAAGCCTGGGAAGTTCACTACGCCAGTCGAAAGCATAACCGGTGTGAGATAGCCACCGATGATACCTAGTACCGCGACCAGCATCGAGTCAAAGCGAACCGCGATCCCTCCGGCAAGCACGGTCACCATTCCCATCAACGCAAATGCCGGAGTAGCGGCTACCAGATGAAAAAGATTCGAGGCAGCGAACACACTGAAATAAAGTGTGGCCAGCCCGGCTCCCAACAGGCCCTGCCCGAGCACATGATATTTTTTCCCAAGGATGCGCGTACCAACGATAAGCAGCACGAGTCCCGTGATCACCGAGAGGGCAACCCGCGCCTGGGGACCGAGTAACCCGCGCTCGATGGAATACTTGAGGAAAAACCCGATTCCCACGACCAACACTAACACACCGACTCGCAACAGCCATTGGCTCGCAACGGCGTACTCCATCGACACTCCTGCCGGTACGTGCTCTTCGCCGACGATGATCCAGTTCCAAATCTTGTGCAACGTTTCCTTGGCCGCGACCTCGAAACGACTTGGCTCTCGAGGCAGAACCGGTTCCCGCACGAGTTCTGTATACGGTACTTGAGGCGTAGATTTTTCTGGGAGGTCTTCTTCTTTTGCAACTTCTTTCTTTTCGAATGCCCACATCGCTGGCTCAAGCGGCCCAGGAGACTCCGGCACTTCTGATCGGGTCGGCTCGGGCGGAGGTGGTGGGGGTGGTGTCGGCGTAGCCGGTTCAGTAGTAGAAGGCGCTATACCTCCGCGAAGATCCGTTACTTGGCTGCGTAGCTTATTGAGTTCGTTACGGAGCGAGCGAAAACTGTCAGTCTGCTCCCGCTCCAGCCGTTTCACGACGATGTAGGTACCGATAGGCACGAGAAACACCACGGCCAAAGCCGCAAGGCCAAGCATCAGGAAAAAGACCTCTTCCATTGCGACCCTCACACAAGATTTCAACTGAAGAAAAGCGAGTTCGCCACCGGCATCCATTATCACCTGCAAGGTAAGAAACTCCTAGTGGGAAAAAGACGTGTTTCACGACGCGAACCTTCACTGGCAATGATTTGTCCCCTTCCTCTATGCTTCCAACGAATCTTTTTTTCTGAATCACCGCAGGAGGTGACCCATGTGCCACAGCATCAACGAAGACCACTCCTTTCGAATCTATGAGCAAGCGCCGCCACGGCTATCCCTCTGAGACGCGGGTCAAAGCCGGCGTGCGCATCGTTCACGGTGGAAAACTCCTGGAAGAAAAACTCGGCCGCAACGACCACTGCCCCTGCGGAAGTGGAATGCGTTTCAAACGCTGCTGCCTAAAATCAGGCCGCTTTTGACGGGGTGAACCGGGACGACTACTTTTAGGGAAAAATGAGTAAATGCAAACAGAGGATTTCCATCATCGGGCGGAAGTCCTCGTTTGTTAGAGTAGTCGTTTGTCTTGTAAATACTTTTCGAGTGATTTATGCTCCTCACCCTACTCAGTTCGATTCCTGCCAGTAGGCCCAGAAGTTGCGGAAGTTGGTGCACCTTCGCAGATGGGTATATTTGAGAGAAAATGAAATCGCGCGTCCACAATAGCCCGAATCTCATCTACTCGGTGGGAACGCAGGTCGTTGCACTCAAACAAGTGCAAGGATCCAACGGGGAAGCTGTGCACCCAGCGGGTGCTGTGGGGGTTGTGGTGCGTTCACCTGGTGACCGACAGCATTCGTACCGTATTCGCTTCGTCGATGGTTTTGAGGCCGCTCTGCATCATGACAACCTCATGCTGCTCGCAAAGTATAAGCAGGGAGCGATCAACGATTCGGATCAGGTACTATCAACGCATGGTTTGTTCGACCGTGTCATCTATCGCTGCGTCGTGGGCTCGCGGGCATTTGGTCTCGACACGGGGGAGTCGGACACCGACCGGCGTGGCATCTACCTGCCACCCGCCGATCTGCACTGGTCGCTGTACGGGGTGCCCGATCAGTTGGAGAACGACGACTCCGAGGAGTGCTACTGGGAACTGCAAAAGTTCCTCGTCATGGCCCTCAAGGGAAATCCGAACATCCTGGAGTGCCTCTACACGCCACTCGTCGAGCACGCGACGCCACTCGCCAAGGAGCTACTCGCCATGCGAGACGCCTTCCTCTCGCGGCTAGTCTACCAGACGTACAACGGCTACGTGATGTCGCAGTTCAAGCGGATGCAGGCCGATCTTCGCAACCAGGGCAAGGTGAAGCCGAAGCATGTGATGCACCTTATCCGCCTGCTGCTGTCGGGTATCCACGTGCTCCGCGAGGGTTTTGTGCCGGTTGACGTCGGCGAGTATCGCGAGCGGCTCTTCGCCATCAAGAATGAAACGATGCCGTGGGATGACATCGAGGTGTGGCGAAAGGAACTACACAAGGTGTTTGACCGAGCGCTTTCCGAGACCAAATTGCCGGAACGACCTGATTACGAACGGGCAAACGATTTCCTTGTAAAGGCCCGCCGCCTGGCCGTAGCGGAGGAGCTTCCATGAACGCCCAGATTATCGATTACGACAAACTGCGAAAGCAGGTCGATGCCCATCCATACCCGCTCCTCTTCGCGACGATTAGCGGGGCTCACCTGTATGGGTTTCCGTCGGCCGATTCCGACTTCGACTTGCGTGGAGTCCACCTCTTGCCGCTGGAACAGGTGGTCGGCCTCGACGGGCCTGATGGTGGAGGCGAAGAGACTGTCGAGAAGGAAGGAATTCACGATGGCATTGAGATGGACCTCGTGACACACGACGCGAAGAAGTTCTTCGGTCTGATGCTGAAGAAGAACGGCTACGTGCTAGAGCAACTGCTTTCGCCGCTGGTCGTGCACACAACGCCGGAGCACGATGAGCTAAAGGCGATTGCCAAGGACTGCATCACCCGCCACCACGCCCACCACTATCTGGGCTTCGCCGCGAGGCAGTGGCAGCTCTTCCGTAAAGAGGACCCGCCAAGGGTCAAGCCACTGCTGTACGTCTACCGCGTGCTGCTGACCGGTATCCACCTCATGCGAACCGGCGAAGTTGAAGCCAATCTGCTGACGCTCAACGAGACTGCGAAGCTGCCGTACATCGATGAGCTGGTCGAGCGGAAGCTAGCTGGACCGGAAAAGGGGTGGTTGGACTCTGCGGATGTGGAATTTTACCAACGGGAATTCGAGCGGCTGGTCGCAGAGCTAGAAACTGTGATGGCGGAATCGACACTGCCGGAACAGGCAAGCGGCAAGGACGCGTTGAATGACTTGTTGGTGCGGCTATCCAAGTATCGTTCAGGAACGCCTTGGAATCCTCCCTTTCTTACACTTAACAAATACCATTTGTCGAAATTCAATGCGCGAAAAGAAGTGATCCGACTGCTCACGGCGACTGGAAATACTGAACCTAGTAGCGGATGGAAGAGTGTGCAAGTAAATTGGAAGGATACAGACACAATAGTTCAATCGTTTGAAGAGTTAGTCCAAGAAGCTCGATTGAATGGTACTATTCCCAGAATCCAGGATCATTTGGACAAAATCGACTCTGTATTTGGTCATGGCATATCATATTCTTCGACTCCTAACTTTCAATTGAAACAAAAAAGCAGCTTTGCGGGACGAGAACACGAAGTTCAAGGGCCATGTCGCTCGGCATTCTCTGAGCGAGATCTTGTCGAAGACATTCTTTACTATCGGATCAAGGCTTGCGAATTGAGTTGCCACTACGACTTTCAACCTACATGTCGATACTATCGAGCATATTTGTTCGCTTGCTTGTCTATAGTTGATGCCTTTATAAATCGGCATATTCTACTTGCGGAATATGAGGGATTTTCAACTCCTGAGTTTGAAGAATTGAAATCGGCGACCAAAACAGAAGACCGCATAAGACTTTGGTTTGCTGTTTGCAGCAGCAAGAATCCTCAGAAATTCTTCAAGTCCAAAGAATGGTGCCATTTTCAAGAACTTCGAACGAAGCGAAATGAGGTTACGCACGCAGTCGAACCAATTGGAGCGTATTCACTTCGTGATATCCACCTATATCTGAACAAAGTAAGGACTGGTGTTGGAGGCCTTCTGTTATTGATGCGTAATGCTCATGAAAAGCCAACCCTTGGCTTCATTGAGAGATTGCGGAGCGCACCGCTTGTTGACTTTAGGCAAATTAGATTCAGGGCAGATGGGCTTCACCATATCAAGGAAATCAAAGGTAGCTAAGACATTGTACGTATCCATCCCCAACTTATCCCTAGTCGTACTCATTGGCCCTAGCGGGTCCGGTAAGAGTACGTTCGCACGCAATCACTTCCTGCCGACGGAAGTGCTGTCGAGCGACTATTGCCGTGGGTTAGTGAGCGACGACGAGAACAGCCAGGCTGCGACGACCGACGCATTTGACGTGCTGCATTACATCGCCGCCAAACGGGTGGCGGCCGGACGATTAACCGTCGTCGACGCGACCAATGTCCAGCGAGAAGCCCGGCAGCCGTTGGTTGCTTTGGCAAAGAAGTACCATACACTGCCGGTTGCCATCGTCTTCAATCTTCCCGAGAACGTATGTCAGGATCGGAACCGCAATCGGGCTGACAGAGACTTTGGCCCACACGTCATTCGCCAGCAACGCTCTCAGTTACGGCGGTCCATCAAGGCACTCAAGCGGGAAGGATTTCGACATATTTTCGTCTTGGAGTCTCCCGAAGAGGTCGACTCCGTCACGATTGAGCGGACTCCGCTCTGGAACGACAAGCGAGACGACGAATACGGCCCGTTCGATTTCATTGGCGACGTGCACGGCTGCTGCGATGAGTTAGAAGACTTGCTCACAGAGCTTGGCTACGAGGAACTCCAAAAAGTTTCTTATCATGGCCCTCAAGGGCAATTCAAATGGCCTGGAGTACCTTTACACCCCGCTGTGGGGAGCAGTCATGTGCAAACTGCGGTACTAATGTGCGAATGAAATCGCGAATTGAAGATTTCAATACGCAAATTCGAGATGAAACCGTTTGCATTTTCTAATACGCGTTGTTAGGCTTAGTATTATGGCCTTATAGAGCGGGATTCGAGCTCCTGCCCACCTTTTCTGTAGCTTGAATTTCTGTTCTGGTTTCTTTTTTCACAGTTTTTGAATTGAAGGAGTGTCTCATGAGATGGCAACTTGCCCTGCTGTGTGCATTGGCCACAGCGACCCCTGCGTCCGCGGTCACGATGTCGTTTGACTTCGGCAACAACGCCCGGCTAACAAACTTGTCCGGCTGGAACGATGTTTTCCACGCCAGCGGTTCTCCGACGGATACGCTTTTTGTCGTGGTTGACGAGAACGGAAATGCGGTGCCTGGCGTAACTCTCGTGGAGACCGATCCGTTCTATATCGTGGGTCAACCCTCGCAAGGTGGCTCCGAAAGCCCCTCGGGCGCCGCGGCTGGTTTTCCCGTCGACGCGACGGACGACTATTACTTCGGTCACACCGGAGCTTTCGGCGGGGGCGACGACAATCCAACCGGCGGCTTCAAACTAACGGGGTTAGATCAAAACCTCGCTTACGACTTTACCTTCTTCTCTTCGCGGACTGGTGTCAACGATAACCGCGAGACCGCCTTCAGCGTAACGGGAGCAAACGTCGGCAGCGGCGTAATCGCGACCTCAAATAACGATTCTGAAGTTCTCTCGCTCAATGGCATCACGCCCGACGGCAACAGTGAAATCTCAATCGCGGTCATGGCTGGACCGAATAACGACAACGGCAATGGCTTCTACTACATCAACTTGATGCAAGTCAGCACCGCTATTCCCGAACCGACAACCGGCTTACTGCTCGCCCTGGCAGGTGGTTTCGCGGCGTTCGGTCGTCGACGTCGTTAAGAAAGAGTTCTCGCACCCCAGAGCACCTGGGGTGCGAGATCTTTCAAACCAAGTGTCTCCACACCTGTTGCAGTTCAATCTGGAAAGGGAGCGGCTCGATGAATCTTAACCTATGTCGGGGTGCGCTCGTCGTGCTCGTCCTCATTGCGGGGTCGGCAAAGGCTCAGCCACTCAACATCATCTTTTACGGCAACAGCTTCACCTTTGGGGCTGGCAGCTCTCGGCCAGTGGACTCCCTCGTGAGGGATCTCGCCACCATCGCCGGGCACGATCGCCCCTTCACGATCAGCGCGGCGGTCTCCGGACAAGATTTGGAATGGCATGTAGCGAACAACACGAACCGGATCACCACTTCGATAGCTCCGGGGAATAACTGGGATTTCATCGTCATGCAGGAGCACTCAACCAAGCTCACTCGGGCGTACGACGGTCAGCCCGCTTTCCCGGCGAGCATTGATGAGTCTAAAACTACCGCCGTGCAATTGCACAACATCGCCAAACAGCACAGCCCTGGTGTGAAGCCCGTACTGTACGAAACTTGGGCTCGTGGTCCAGGACACGCTTTCTACTCCGGGGCAAACCCGCTCTTTACCGGCCCTGATGAAATGCAGACAGAGATCCGTGCCGGCTACGACATGTTGCAAGTAGCGCTTGATGACGCTGCTGGTGGAGATGTGACACTGCTGGCACCCGTTGGCGACGCCTGGAAGGAAGCCGACTTTGATAACCTGCATGCGGGCGATTTGTGGCACGCCCAGAATCGGGGAACCTTGCTTGCCGCGCTGGTGATCTACGGCACGATATACGGCGACTACAATACTAGCGATCTTGACCTCACTGATCGTCAGCTCCTTAGCTCGCTCAACCTGACTGTCGCGGACGGGGCATTCCTCACCGCTGCCGCCGACGCTACCTTGCGGGCGGAAAATGTCCCAGAGCCGTGTGCCGCGACCGTCACGATTGGAATTATGCTGATCGGCGCCTCCTCCCGTCGAGCAGAGTGTTTACGGCGCCGATGAACTCCTTACCGCCTTTGTGTTTCGAGCACAAATGCCCCAGCGAGGCTTGCTTTGCTGGGGCATTTTCTGCTGGCTCAGGCAAGACTTGGCCGGTTAAGTTTGCATCATCGACGAACACATGTTGGCTCAGTGGACTCGCCTAGAGAATCGTATCCAACTCGTCCACCAGCGATTCAAATCGCTCTAGGGCGGTGTTGACGGGAGCTGGCTTCTCCATGTCAACACCCGCGTCACGTAAGAGATCGAGGGGAAACTTCGAGCAGCCTCCTTTTAGGAATGAGAGGTAATCGGTGAGTTCTTGCTGTCCTCCATTGAGGACGCGCTCGCTCAAGGCGATGGCTGCGGACAAGCCCGTCGCGTATTTGTAAACATAAAATGCTCGATAGAAATGGGGGATTCGCAGGCATTCGAGTTTCAGTTGCGGGTCGATTGTGAACTCGGGGCCAAAGTAGACTTCTAGGAGTTTGTAGTACTCGCTCTTGAGGCGATCGATCGTGAGGGGTTCACCGCTTTCTGACAAGGCGTGAATGATCTTCTCGAACTCGGCAAACATCGTCTGGCGGATGATCGTACCGCGGATGGCGTCGATGTCGCGGTTGATGAGGTAGGCCCGCTCTTCGGTCGTGCCGGCTTGTGCCATCAAGTGGCGGCTGAGGAGTTGCTCGTTAAATGTGCTGGCCACCTCGGCGACGAAGATCACGTAGTTGTAATACTGGAACGGCTGATTACTGGAAGAGTAATAGCTGTGCATCGAGTGGCCCGCCTCGTGCGTGAGCGTAAAGACATGATCGAGTACCGAGGGTTGGTAGTTCATCATGATATACGGTGAACTATCGAACGTGCCACAACTGAAGGCACCGCTCTGTTTGCCGCGATTGGGATAGCGGTCGCACCAGCGATCGGTTGTCAAACCACGTTCCAGGACACCAACATACTCGCTCCCCAAGGGTTCAAGCGAACCGATCACCGTCTTCACGGCCTGCTGCCAGGTCCGCCGCTGATCAAGATCACTGAGGATAGGCACATAAGTGTCGTAGTGATGGATGTCCTTAAGCTTCATCTTGCGGCGGCGAAGGTCGTAGTAGCGATAGAGCGCAGGGAGTTTACTTCTCACTGCCGCAATCAGATTGTTGTACACCGAAATCGGCACATTGTCGTGGAACAGGGCTGACTCGATCGCACTCTTATAACCGCGAGCCTGGGCATAGTAGACATCGCGTTCGACCGAGCCGTTCAAAGTGGCGGCCAATACATTTTCGTGGCCCGCAAACACTTCGTAGAATTGATGGAACGCAGTCGATCGGACAGTCCGCTTCGGAGAGTGCAGGAGGGCTGAGAACGAGGACTGCGATAACTCAATTGTTTCGCCCTTTTCATCCTTAATCATGCCAAACTTGAAGTCAGCATCGGTCAACTGGCGAAAAGCGTGGTTGGCCGTGTCGGACATCTTGCTCTGCATCGCCAGCAGTTTTTCTTCGGCGTTCGAGAGGGTGTGTGGCCGATAGCGGACAATTCGTTCGAGCATCAACCGAAAAGGAGCAAGCGGTTTTTCTTGCAGGAACTGGGCGAACTTCTTCGCGGGAATAGCCAGAATCTCAGGACGGATGAAACTTGCCGCCTGGCCGGCTGCGCTGGCGGCGTGCTGATAGCGACCGATCATCCGTTGATATTCACTGTTGGCGGTGTCTTCGGTCGTCTTGAGAAAGGCATAGGTTCCGATCCGCTCGGCTCGGCGATCGAACTTGGTATCGAACTCCAGACACTTGGCGAGTTGCTGTGCACTTTCAACCAAAGTTCCTTCGAAGTCCGCGTAGCGTTTGATCTGCTTCTCCCAGGCGAGAAAATCTTTTTCCCAGGCCGCATCGTTTGCGAACAGTGACGCCAGATCCCAGGTGTCGGTCAGCTTGACTTTGCTTCGAGGAAGGAGAGTGGAAGTCTTGGGCTTTTTCTTAGTGGGCGGCATTTTGGAATCCATTCTATTTTTTTACGCAGAGGTCGCGGGTCTTGCTACCAGCGGAGGGCCATGGTGCCCCAGGTGAGGCCGCCGCCGAAGCCGCACATGAGGAGATTTTGCCCACGGCGGATCTTGCCGGCGCGGTTCGTTTCATCGAGGGCAATAGGGATGCTGCCGGCGCTTGTATTGCCATAGCGGTCAAGATGCATGACGACTCGCTCGCGATCGATTTCCAGAGCCTCGGAAGCGGCATCGAGGATTCGGACATTGGCCTGATGAAATAGCCACCAGTCAATATCGCCAAGCTCTAGACCGGCCGTCTCGATGATTTGCCGCGAGCTTTCGTCAACGAGTCTCACGGCCCACTTGAATATGGGTCGACCGTCCATCGTGACAAACCAATCCCGCTGGTCGACACGGGCCGGATCAAAAGGTTTAGCGGCACCACCCGCATTGCGGCACAAGAGGTCAGCACCCGCGCCATCTGAGCCAAGCGTATAGCATAGGGCGCCCTGTTCAGGCGAGCCGGGTGCTAAAAGAACCGCACCTGCACCGTCGCCAAAGAGAGGGTAAGTTTTCTTGTCCGTGGTATCGAGGACGCGAGAGTTGGCGTCGGCGCCAACTATTAGCACTCTCTTGCAGCAACCGGTGGCGATAAATTGCATTCCAGTGGCCAGTGCATACACAAAACCAGTGCAAGCCGCAGCCAGGTCCATTGCTCCGCAACTCAAACCCAAGGAGTCTTGCACCATTGGTGCCGTCGCAGGAAACAGGCGGTCGGGCGTGAATGTAGCCAATAGTAAAAGATCGACGTCGGAAGTGTTGACCTGTGCTGATTCGAGACATCGCTTAGCGGCTTCGATGGCCATGTCGCCGGTGGACATTCCAGCAGGGACGTGCCGCCGCTCTCGGATGCCTGTGCGTTGAAGAATCCAGTCCGCATCGCAACCGAGCGAACTGAGATCCTCGTTGGTCACGACATTGTCGGGCACAAAACTGCCGGTCCCCACGATCTGCACGCCCATGAGTTTGCTCAGGGGTGTTTTTCGCAGCCGGGTTACAGGATCGCTCATCAAGGCAGCCTTATCTGGATCAACTGGCGAAACTCCAACGAAGTCGATCTTGGACAGATTTGGAAAAGGTAAATCGTATCAGATTTGGCCGTTGCATACAGTGCCGTCAGGCCGGCTTTTCACGCGGCCCGACGTGAATGGCGGTAAAGGATTGCGTTACCTTCCTTGCCAACCATGCGGATGCCGCCGGTTTCTCGCAGGCAATACGCAATTCGCTGGGCATCGGAGCGGGAAATTTGCATTGCCTTGGACAGATGGCCCGTGTGGAAAGTCGTCGGCAGGCTCGACGGCAATAGGCGACGAAGGTCGGCTAAGGTGCGAAACTTGTGCGTCTCGACAATGCCGAGCAGTCGCTGGTCGGCAATCTGGAAATCGCGCTCCCGCCGTCGTCGACGACGACCGTGTCCTGGGTAGCGCAGCTCCTCGACTTCAACTAAGGCAACCTCCAAAGTGAGACGCTTGTGTGGAAAAACCCGAGTGAAGTAAACCAGCTCATCGAACAGATCAAGCAACTTGCCGCGTTTGGGACTCAGGCGGCGACTTATCTCGGGGCCGTTTTTCTTGGCATGGTTGATGAGTTGCTTGGTGGCAATGATCGGCTTGACTACGGTCACCTTGTGCTCGACCAACAGCGCCGTAATCTTGTCTCGGATCGCTGCCAGCGAACCATGCTGAATCTCGAATAACCGACCTCGGCGAATTGCGTCGATGCGATATCCCGCACACGCGACCTCCTGCAGGCTGGCGTCCCCTGCATAATGCTCCTTCAACTGGCGATGTAGGGACGTTTCCATGAAAAACTGAAAGATTCAACGCAGAGAATATATGGTATCGAAATTCCCCTCTGCGAATCTCTGCGCCTCCGTGGCCTCTGCGTTTAACTTGAAGCGATCTATGTCAAATACCAAAGTCTTTAATCGAAAACAGCGTCGTCAACTCGTAGCCGCGTTCGGCAAATGCCTCGCGGCCTCCTTCGAGGCGGTCGATAATGGCTAACACTCGCTCGACTTTCAGCCCGACCGCTTCGCAATGTTCGATCGCCTTAAGGGACGAGCCGCCAGTGGTGACGACATCCTCAACGATCACCAAACTCTCACCCGACTCGTACGGACCCTCGACATGCTTACCGAGACCATGCCCTTTGGGTTCCTTGCGGACCATCACGCCGCGCAAGGGAATGTCTCGCATCCCAGCCAATGTGAGAATCGCCGCGGTGATGGGATCAGCCCCGATGGCCATACCTCCCACAAGCTGCGGCATGTTGCCTTCAAGCAGTTCGAGCATGCCAGCGCCGATGAGTTTAGCACCCTGCGAATCGAGGGTCACTTGACGACAATCGAGGTAATAGCTGGCCTGTTTACCTGAAGCGAGAGTGAAGTCGCCAAACTTGAGTGCCTGCTGTCGAATGAGTTCGACGAGTGCTTGTCTGTCGTACATGCAATATTCCGGGTGGTTCTGTTGAGTGAAACAGACCGCATTATGCCAAATCAACGTGGCACGATGCTAGCGCACCCTATCGGCGGATAATCACTTGCGAACCAAGCGAGAGGATATCATAGACATCCTGAACATCAGCACTCTTGAGCTGGATGACTCTGCCTGCCGAATCGGATACATTTGAAGTTGAACTCGCCCCACGCAGGATAGTCACCTGATTCACCCCCGGTTCGGAGCTCTTGAGCAGAATGCTTTTCTCTTCTGTCGCGGCATCGGCAGGTCCCACGTTACCAGGAGTCAGTAGCTTTTGATCCACGACCCAGTAACCGTCTTCGATAGATGTCGTTGGAGCAAAGTCCAATTGAAATTTTCCTGCATAACGACGGTCCAGCATCAAGACTAGTGAATGATTGCTTAGATCGATTCGCGCTGTGAAAGGCCCTCGAATCACCTTTAGCCGCTGCCCAGGCTGGAGTTGATTGGGATCAGAGATACCGTTGATTTTCGCCAGTAATTGCCAGGGAATCTCATACTTCTGGGCGATATCTTCGAGCCGCTCTCCCGCTTGCACGAGGTAGGGAGATTCTAGACGATGCTCGGTAGAGTAAATAACACTGCCAGCAAGCTGACTTAGCAGGTTTTGCACCTCGGCAGCTTCGCTCTCCGAGAGAGACGGATCGCCATACCAATCCGAGAGCATCAGCAAGGCCTGGGAAAGTTCGCCGCGATCAAGGGCTGCCTGCACAGTCAGGCGGGCCGTTGAAAAGAGCGATGCTTGAGAGGCCTCGGTGGAACCTGCAGGAGGGAACGTATCGGTGGGAGTGATGGGAGGCTCTGGAGTAAAGTCAGGGGCTGTCGTCGCGGCAGCGGTTTTCGATGGGGCAAGAGATTTTGAACCCGACGTAGCCTGTTGTGGGGGCTGCGATGTTGCGGGTTGAGTGCTCAGATTTGTCGAGGAGCTTTGAGCACCCGATTCATAACGATTGGCGGCTGGCGGGAGCGCCGGCAGTGGTGGTAAGGGGGGTGTTGCGCTGGCGGTGGTCGATTTCGTATCGGTCTTTGGTGGGGCCTGTTCAACCACAGAAGGTGCATCATATTCGGGGAGAGGCGCGTTGGGATTGAATGCGGGAGGTGCCTCACTCCTAGAGTTTGCGTCATATGGAGGTGCTGATTCGAAACTCGGTGCCGCACCAAATGCGGGTGCGGCTGAAGAAGCTACCGGCGCAGTAGTATTCTGATCGACTATCTGTGGCGCGAATTGAGCCAGGCCACCGCCATCCATACCACCGATTTCGATATCCTCAGAGAGATTCCACTCGAGGGCAGCTTCGGGAATGACGGGTTCGGTTTCGTTGATCTTCATATATAGGAAGAGACCAACGATGGCCAAGAAACCAATAGTGATAAGAGGGCGTAGCGAATTCACGGCTTGTTCTCCATAACAAGCGGTAGGGATAGTAAGCGTTCAACTGAAGCGCAGCTGACAGAAAAGACTATTCTTTTCAGCAAGCCAGATCAGAAGGCGTGAGAATGATAGGCAAACTAAGTTGCCCCGGCTATATCAGTCTTGCGCTACTATTGAGTCCGCGAAAATGCATGCGAAGAGCGTGCTAGCACTGCCTATTTCTCCTTGACCAATCCATGTACCGGCAATAACTCCTGCAGTGGACACCCCTCACACTGAGGTGTCTTACGGCAATGTTTTTTCCCGACTTCAACTATCAATGCGTGAAAATCGTTGTAGATGGTTGCATCCTCTGGCAATTCCTGGGCGATGTGCGCCTGGAGGGCATGATACGACGTGCCATGCGGCACCCAGCCGTGTCGGGCAAAGACTCGAAGCGTATAAGCGTCTACGACCATTGCCGACTGGCCTACCGCATAGAGCAAGATCGAGTCGGCTGTCTCGGGACCGATGCCATGGACTGCGAGCAATTTCTCGCGGAGTTGTGGCATGGGAATCGCCTGCATCGCGGTGATCTCTCCGCCGAATTCGTCGACGAAAAACTGCACGAGAGACCTCAGTCGCTGGGCCTTGATGCGAAAATATCCCGCGGGACGAATCAATTCCTGCAAGTTTTCAAGCTCTATCGCTAGCAATTGGAGTGGCGAAAGAGCTTCGGCGGACTTGAGATTTTCGATGGCTCGTTCGACATTCCTCCAATTCGTATTTTGAACCAGAATGGCACCGATCATCACCTCAAATGGTGAATCAGCAGGCCACCACTTCTGAGGACCCCAAGCTTCGAAAAGTCGGCGATAAATCTGTTGAGCAATCGGGAGCATAGTCTGAAGATTATCCACACAAAGAAAGACTGCAACAGCTAGCATTTTGAGTCGAGTAAGTCTCTTTTGAGACTTACTCACTACTTGTTTGTCAATACTGAATTCGAGGTAACTTGACCCATAAAAATTTTCCCTTTGAGGTGGTTGCCAACGATAACTATAATCGAGGTATCAATTGCAATCATTCATCCCATTATCATTGTCTTCCATTATCAAAGTGAGCCAAACCGTGTTATCCGTTCGACCGAGAGTTGCCGAGCTTGTCTGCCAACTATACGGCAGATCGTTGCACCCTGAATTATTCGACATCCATCAAACACAGTGCTACGAGCGCGGACAATATCGGGCATCGGTGAGAATCACCAGCACCGGGCATCTTGTCACCTGGCAAGTTGGCGACCTACTGCTGACGGAAGTAACAACCTCCGCCCACGCGGAACTCCCGCAAAAGCGGCGACTTATGTCAAACCGCATTCGCGCCTCTCGCGAGGATTACTTGCAGTGCAATGGCGGCATTCGCTACGATTTATCATTCTCGCTCGAAGCCACGAGCACCGAGAAGATGCGTCACTATCAGAATGAACTCTCACTTCAAGCCATTCGCCAAGGGATCTTGCAGCGATTTGACGCGAGTGGTCGCTTTGAGGCCGGAGCACTCAGCTACATCAACGTCGAGGCCCGTGACAAACTCTTCCGAGTTCAGGCGTTTCATACCTTTCCTGACGATGCCGCAGTCGTTCGTATCCAGTCGAAGTTTCAACTGCCGTAGTCTGGCTCGCTCGGCTGGAACCCGGAGGCAGGTGTGCCTCCGGCCAAGTAAATTACTCTTACCCGCCAGTCATTTCTGTGACGAATCGTTGGAGTGATTCGCTGACAGCGCCCGCGTTTTCCATGGTTGTCATGTGTCCCGCTTCGGGAATCTCCACAAACTGCACATGCGATAGTGATTCGGAAATACTCCGCATTTCTGCAGGAGGGCTTATCGCATCCTCAGTCCCCACGATAATTAGCGCCGGTTGCGAGATCTTGGCGAGTTTCGCGGTCACGTCTTCTCGCTCTGCCATCCCTCGCAAAGCCGCTGCTACCGCTGCCGGTTGGCATGACCGCATGATCTGGGTGACCTGCCTAACGACTTCTGGCCGTTGGCTAAGCGTCGCTTTGCTCAGCATCTTGGGGAGCATTCCCGCGACGAGTGAATCCGTTCCTAGCCGAAGTACTTCGTCTGCCGTTTTGATTCTTCCCTCCCGGGCCTCGGCCGTATCGGCTACCGCACGGGTATCACAAAGCACGATTGCTTTGACTCGCTCGGGATAACGGAGTGCGAACTGCCACAAAATGTAGCCGCCCATTGAAAATCCGCACAAAATAACAGGTTCCTTCACGCCGATCTTATCCAACAGCCCCAGAATGTCTGCGGCATACTGGTGCATCTCGACGCCCTGCTCGGCATCCTGAGGGCCGAGCGTCGATTGCCCGAAACCACGCAGGTCGGGTGCGATAACCCGCGCATGGTCGCTCAGCGCGACGATTTGCGGAGTCCACATCGCGTGGTCCAGCGGAAACCCGTGCAACAACACCACAGGCTGTCCGCTCCCAGAGTCGGAGTAGGTCAGTTGGATCGTATCGAGTTGGACGGACTTTATCACGGTTTTTCCTTATCCTTTGCGTGGCCTTCAGCCAGCGCCTTCTCAAACATTGCTAATTGTCTTCGCATCACTTGCACCTGTGGATGTTTTTCGACGGCTTGGCGCTGATATTTGATCGCGTTCTCAAGATCGCCGGCAGCAAAGTAACAGCGTCCCAATGTGTCCAGGTAGCTCGGGCTATCAGGAGATAGCTCCAATGACCGCTGCGAATATCGAACCGCTTTGCCGAAGTCCCCTTCGGTGTTACTCACCAACCATGCCCAATGGTTGTACCACACTGCCTCGTTGGGATATTTCTCGATCAATTGATCGACGTCATCTGCCGCCTGACGAATACGCTCTTGCACCTTGGCGTGGTAGGCCTCATCCTGACCAGGCAGTCGATACATGGCGATCAGAATATCAGGGTCTTGCATGTCGGTCTGATAGGCATAGGCTAAATCTAAGTGCTTCCGCTCGCCAGCATGATCTCCTTTTTTACTTAGATCGCAGGCCGTGAAATACTCGCGACTCTTTCGTAGGTCGCTGATGAGATATCGCAACTCATTATCTTGTAGGATTGATTGCTTAAGCTGGGGGTCGGCATCGACCTTATCAACTACCTCAGCCATGAGGTTAGCCGCCGCTTGGTCTTCACCCCGATCGTGCAGGCACCAGCTGGCGAACGACCGTCGGGCGTCCATCGACTCCTTGCTGGCAACCTCTGCTTGTTCAATAACAAGCTGCCATTCCTTCTCCGCCCAATCGTGGTGCCCATATTCCGCTATCAAATCGGCGATGTTCGACCGCTCGGTGATATCACCATCGACTAGCTCGTAGGCCCGCACGGCAATCTCCGAAGCATCGGCATCCTGGCCCTTTTCAGACCGAGCGATGGCCACCAAATACAAGAGGAACCGATCCTGTTTAATTTTCTCGCTGTAATGAACTTCCGTCGCGTCGAGGGCATCCCACTCTTTCTGGTTCATGGTCCAGATCAATGTCTTTGCCAGGATATCTCGCAGTCGGTTTTCCCGCTCCTCTCCAAGCTTCTCTCCTTGTTCGACCATGAGATCGATGCGACGGCGGAGCGATTCAAATAGCTCAGTAGGATGTTGTTCATCTGCACACAACTGAATGTGAAACTGCATAAGTTGCAGTACAATGTCCAGGCTAGTCGTCTCGGGCTCGTCAGAGATCAAGGAATTTTCGGCATCGATGAATGACAACCACTCAGCGGAAATAACTTTAGGATTCTGTAGCTGATCGGCATAGGTTCGCAGCCACCGGGCAGCGTCCCGCGGGCTTTCGCCGATTTCCTGTCGGATGCTAAGCGCGACCTTGTCTGCCAATTTGTTGTGTTTTTCCTGGGCATCCAGCACCGCCAGGGCGGCGTATTTTGCAAGCAGAGGGGAGAGCTCGAAATGAGCGATCCGACTCAAAGCGCCAACTCCAATTGCCTCTTCGAGTGCGGCCAAATGCAAGATAATTTCGCGCTGCTGTGTCTGCGAAGCTTTGGGGTAGGCCGACATCAGTTCTCGCACTTCGTCGGGATCGTCTACCCTCACCAAATAGTCAACCGTGATACGATGGAGCAGATACTCCGCTTGGGTAGCAATCTCCAAGTCTGCATTGGTCTGTGCCTCCTGCAAGTGGTCGAATGCCAAAGCACCGATGCTAATCAATTGCGATTCAGCCTCACGGCGGAGAAGAAAATCGTCACTCCCCAATTGGGCAATGAGCTGTTTTATCCTCAATATTTCGGCGTCGCCATTCCCGACAACAGTCGAAGATTCGGGGCGAGTCTTGAAGGTCTCATCTCGAGATGCAGACGATGCTGCAGACAGGAGCAAGCTACTGCAAAGGACGAGGGTCCAGGTTGAGGCACAGACTCGCATGGTATTGCTGGCAACGAAGTAAAGGAAACACTGGGCAGACTCTCCCCCTCATCATACCCATTTGGGTCGGCACGAACCATGGCTGAATGGATGTCAACGCCCAGGGATCATAATCCTTGGGCATTGGTGGCAACTAGCGACCTTCTTCCATCTCTTCGATGTAGCGCCGCAGGCGTTCTAGTTCGTCTTTCATACTGCGATGCTTAAGCATCAGTTCGACGCGTTTGACCAGTTCGAGTTTGTTCACCGGCTTGGAAAGAAAATCATCGGTGCCCGCCTCGACGGCACGTTCGATGTCACCCAATTCGTTCAGAGCCGTGACCATCAAAATCATGATGCCACTGGATGCTGGATCGGCCTTGAGTCGCTGGCAAACCTCAAACCCACTCAACTTGGGCATCATGATGTCCAGCAGGATCAGATCGGGATTGAACGAGGCAACTTTGTCAAGCGTATCCTGCCCATCGACGGCGACAGCAGTCTCCACGTCTAGCCCGGCGAGGTATGCCTCCAAGAGTTCGACGTTGGCATCGTTGTCGTCGGCAATCAGTACGCGATGTTTAGATTCACTCATTCTTGTTGCCTTCAATTGATTTAGTTAACGCCTGCAACCAGCTCTTCACATAGCGCCGCTGCGGGGACGGGGAACTGCTCACACAGGCCACGCACTTCGCCGCGAATTCGCTCGTGAGTAGCTGAATCTTCCGGAGAGCGAAGTGCCTCCAGGATCCATCGACCCACAGATCGCATTTCATCGGTACCCATGCCCCGCGAGGACAGTGCCGGCGTTCCCAAGCGGATACCCGAGGGGTCCATCGGCTTACGCTCATCGAAGGGGATCATGTTTTTATTGACCGTGATACCACAGGCATCGAGCGCCGACTCGGCGAGCTTGCCACCAATTTCCATCGGAGTCACATCGACCAGCATGAGGTGGTTGTCGGTGCCGCCACTCACGAGCCGCAAACCACCAGCGGCCAGAGTCTCAGCCAGTGCCTTGGCATTGTCGACCACTCGCTGCATGTAAATCTTGAAATCTCCCTTGAGAGCCTCGCCGAAGCAGACCGCCTTGCCAGCGATGACATGCATCAACGGACCACCCTGAATACCCGGGAACACACGGGAGTTAATCGTCTTGGCGTATTCTTCCTTGGCCAGACAGAGCCCACCGCGCGGGCCACGCAAGGTCTTGTGTGTGGTAGAAGTGACGAAGTCGGCCAGCGGAACGGGGCTGTTGTGCAAACCAGCCGCAACCAAGCCCGCGTAGTGGGCCATGTCGACCATTAATTTTGCTCCCGAGCTTTGGGCGATCTCTGCAAACTTGTCATGGGGAATCTCGCGCGGATAAGCACTTGCCCCCGCGACGATTAACTTGGGTTTGTGTTCCTTGGCCAATTCAGCGACCTGATCAAAGTCGATGCGGTGATCTTCCTTGCGAACGCCGTAGTTGACGAAGTTGTAAAGCATCCCCGAGATATTCAGTTTCATTCCGTGAGTGAGATGCCCGCCGTGGGCCAGATCAAGGCCCAGCACTGTGTCACCTGGTTCCAGGGCGGCTAAATAGATCGCCATGTTGGCCTGCGAACCTGAATGCGGTTGCACGTTGGCGTACTCAGCGCCGAACAGTTCCTTGGCGCGGTCGATCGCGAGGCTCTCGACTACATCGACATGCTCGCAGCCACCATAGTAACGGCGCCCAGGATATCCTTCAGCGTATTTGTTCGTGAGGACACTCCCGGCGGCCTGCATCACCGCGGGGCTGGTATAATTCTCGCTGGCGATTAATTCCAGGCCGTCTTCTTGACGGGTCATTTCGTCGGCAACGGCCGCCCATACATCGGGATCATTCTCAGCAAGAAAGTTAGTCATATAGTTAATAGGCGCTAGTTGTTAGGCGCTAGGCGCGAGTCAAAGAATAAATGGTAGCCGCGATTTATCAAATCGTTGGTCCTGTCCTATTGTTGAGGCAC
The DNA here is from genome assembly GCF_007860015.1 of Bythopirellula polymerisocia. Classification (GTDB taxonomy): domain Bacteria; phylum Planctomycetota; class Planctomycetia; order Pirellulales; family Lacipirellulaceae; genus Bythopirellula; species Bythopirellula polymerisocia. The sequence continues at coordinate 1,417,897 of NZ_SJPS01000001.1, read as the reverse complement.
CCCCCAGAAGTGTCAATTGGTCGACTTTGAGGGTTCAATCCTCACTTCTAGAGCCCCCTGGTTATCAGACAACTCAGCCGGAGAATCGTTCACTCGCAAGTAGAGGACTGTATCGGCGGCGGGTTTGATCGTCGCTCCCATTCCAATCGCCAGCGGATGGGCAAAGTCGGACTTCTCATTGGCCGGTGAATCTCGTTGCGATTTCACACTCCGCAAGACACCTAGCAACATCCCCAGCGGTTTGCCGTCTAGATAACGGATCGTGACACCTCCCGGCTCGCAAGGCCAGGGCTCGCCGTCGTTGGCTATTTCGTAACTTCCTGATGCCGTCACCTGGTACTCCAAACCTCCACGAAGCAACCACCCTGTCGACTGCCATCCGCGATCTACTTCGACCGATGTCATGGCAGACTCATCAACCGCTTTCGCCGCACGGTGCTGCATGGCCATTTGCTCGGTGTCGTATCCATAGTCCATCTCTGCGACGAACGCCTCCCATGCGACGTTCATATCGGCCCACTCCTGGTGAAACAACTTGCGAAATCGCGAGTTGAAATCCGGCTGCTGAACCAATCGCGGGAGTTTACGAAATTTCTTGCCGTAGTCTGGATGCGAATCGAGAAACTTGCATAGCGCCCAGCTCCAAGCGTAAGCCTCGGTGGTGAGCGCCTGACGATTGTCAATCGCAAGCACTTGACCTAGCGACAAGGCGGATCCATTCGCGTGAGCTTCGAGGATCAACTTAATGCGACCCCAGAGAGGTACTTCTTCCCGATTGGACGGAAACACGTTCAGGTTCAATTGCTTCTCTTGCCAGCGATGGGTTCCCAAGAGTTCCGCCGTCCCTTCCATGTACCACCCTGGTCCAGCGCTACCCAGAAACGCCAGCATAAAACTATGCGTCCCCTCATGCAGCAGTAGGTGTCGGCGGTAGTAATCGCTATCCTGCTCATCGAGCCACAGTTCATTCCCCACTGCGTAACCATTGAGATATTCATGATGCCCCTCGGGCAGTAAGCCCAGCGCTGCGAACTTGGCCCGCTCGCGAATCAAGAACCCCTGCACCTGCCAATTAGCAATCTGCTTTTCGGGTATGCCAAAATACTCGGCCCACTGCCTGATGGCGGCATCGAACACTTGGGGAAGCTCATCAACGGCGGTGCTGGCGGGAACATCTGTCCAAAGCTTTAGATGTTGGCCGGTGATTTCGCGAATACCGACAGACGCGGCGCGGGCCAAATCGACAACGCGGGGTGCGGGCCAATCGCTGGGAGTTTGGGCAGAGGCAGCAATGGTTGAAACTGACAAGACCGTAAGTAGTAGCATGTTTATGAGAGGCATTACTTAATGTTACCTTATCCGTATTTTGTCTTCTCCCCCAACTGCCACAGATCCTAAAGTAAGACTGCAGACAGGAATTGTATTGACTAGTGGATTCCTGATTGATAATCCTGGAAGGTAGGGGAATAGGTATATTAATTCTCTCACCACCCTACTTTTTCTTTGTCGTCTATTCTCTAAAAATTTGGAGAGGAGGCACTAATTCAATGCACTCGGAAGAAAATCCCAAGAAGCTTGGCCTGGAATTCTCCCTCCAGCGACCGTCTCAACTAGAAATCGACCGCATACCTGATTCACGTGATGGCCAGGGTAATATCATCTATCCGGAAATTGACGCCGACGGGGATCACGTGCATTTTGAGATGGTCCCCATGGGAGGCGATGCCATCTTGTGGTTAACCGTCCGCCGAGGCGTTACCCCTGAGCTTGCCTCCACTTCTCTGCGCAAGATAGCCAACTTAATTGATCGGCACGGCCAAAGCCTCCTCAACCTCTTGGAAGGAAAGGAGGGCTCCTTCGATGAAACAGGTGAACTTGTAGCGGGCCCGCTTAAACTCGAATATGACGAACACGGAGATCTCATCATTCCGGAGAATTCTGCACCAACAAGGCAAAGGTCGGTTCGCTGAAAAATGACGCTATGACTTTTCTTACCGCTGCTTGAACAGCTTCTCAAGCTGCCGGTTGATTTCACCACCAATGGCCTGACGGGCGGTGTCGCGCAGCAGTTGCTTGGTGAGATTCGCCATGGCCTGTTGGTCGACTCGTGGTTTTTCGAATGTGCCGTAGATTGGGACCTGCAAACTTTGACCTGCAAGACCCTTGAGGGCGTCTTCACCGTCGATCCAACGGTCTTGGATGGGGATGTCGATCACCAGTGCCAGGCTCTGATCGAAACCTACCGAACCTTGTGAGCGAACCGGCACGTCGTCGATGGTGAATACCAGATTCCGATGATAGACGCGGCCTTCGACGACCTGAAACTCGATCTGCTGATCATGCATCGAGAGCAAGCGGGCAGGTTTCGGGGCGATGCCACCTTGCAGCAGGTCCTTGCCCTTTTTTAGTGCTTGCAATTGTTGAATCGTAGTGGTCAGGTCGGCAACCATCGGTCCGGGGAGGACGGTCAGTTCATGTACAGCCAGTTTTCCTGCGGTGTGCGTTAGTTTTGGATCATCAAGCGGGATTTTGGTCTCGGCAAGATCCACCGAGAACTTGCCATCAACCCGCGTTGCCCCCGCGAGAATCGGTGCAACGTACTTGAGCATTTGCTCGCTGACCGCAGGCGAAATCTGCACATTCGTGAACATTGGACCCGCCGGGAGGAACATTTGCTGCGGCGTCGGATCGAGTACCACGCGAGGACTCGCCATGAACCTCCCCTCGCCCATCGCAAGATCAAACGGAGCGATTACAAGCTGCCCTGCTCCGAGTGAGCCCTGCAGCTTGCCGGTTCCGATGGGCAATCCGAAGACCGAGGCGCTGGACCAACCCCCTTCGGCGGTCGCCTGCCACAATTGCGACCAATGATCCGACTCACTTTGCGAGGGCAATCGTCCTCGGGCCTCAAATCGCACGACGCGATCCCCTTGAACGCGCACCGCAGGTCCTGCGTAATTTACGATCAACTGGTCGAGCGAGGCGGGGTCATATTGTGTACTGCCCTGAACCACAATCTCTCCACCCTCTGTCGGCTTGTCCCAGGTAGCCTTGCCAGTGACTTGCACTGTCTGGCCATCGATGCTGAATTTCTCCAGCGCGATCTGCTCACGGGCGATGTTGTAAACTGCTTTGCCTGTGGTACGTAATTTAGGCTCGGACCACACAATGATTGGCTGCTGTTTTGTCGTACTCCTACTGGATGCCGATTTGACTAACGCAATTGCTTCGCCGTCCAGAGAAAAGTCCGCAAGAATTTGTTCAGAGTTGGTGGCCAGCCGCAATACGCCGGCAGCCGTGCCGCGCGGCCAAGTGGCTTCGCGACCCCCAACTAACCCTGCGGCCGATGCCAACCGTTCCAGATCGGTTCGATAGGCAATCTCGCCGGTCACAACTGGCAATGGTTTTTGTGAAGTTGATTGGCTTTCCTCCAGATCAACTCGCACGTCTCGCGAGCGGAACGCCACGATGCTCCCTGCCAATTGGAACTCTCGCGAATGCAATCGATGGGCCTCAGCGTTCCAAAGGCAGTCGCCCGAGAAATTCACCTGGGGATCGTCCACCGCCATCTCGCCTTTGCGGATGTGTAAGCCTTCGATACTTCCCACCATTTCGCTGAGGGCCATTTCCTTCTCAGCAACGGTAAGCTTGGCTTGCAGCTTGGCCTGTCCGGAAATCTCGTCGGGGATTCCCTGCATCCAAGGTCGCAATCGACCTGCCCAGGAATCGACGGGTCCGTTTCCCTCAATCTTCACCTGCCAATTCGCTACGGACTTGAGATCAACTGCTTCAAGCAGTGTCACTGCCAATTCATCGCGATCTCCATGCAGGCTCATCGAACTGGTTGAGAGCGATTTTGGCAGCATGTGTTCTGCGCGACCTGCAGCCCGCAAGTCGACTACCAACTGTGGCTCCTCCCACAACAGTCGTTCACCACGAGTGACCACGAGTTCGCTCAATTTCACGTCTGCGAGAGCCTCGAACTGCGTATCGGAAGTGGTCGTGTATTGAAAGTTACCTCGCGCATAACCACGGCACTCCAGGCCTTGCAGGTCAACGAACTGCCCGAGTTTCTCGACCAGCTGTTCCAAGTCGATCTGAAAATCACCATGCATGCGGTCATCGGTCGATACGACCGTAGCAGCCGTAGACGGGGCCGTGAGTGTGAAGCGATCCAGGCGAGGTCCGGCGGGCGAATCCTTCCATTGGGCTGCAATCTGCACAGGATCCTCCCAGCGAATCGGGCGGCTGCTATCCTGGCCCGCAAGATTCGCGAGGGACACTTCCGTGGACCACGAAAACGCGCCTTCACGGAGGCCGCTATTGGCATTGAACTCAACCTCCCCTGCGTCAATGCGAACCCCTTCGCGTACTTGCATTGCATGGGGAAGCATTTGAGCTAGCCGCGCGAGCGAAACCTTACCAGAGAATTTCATCTCGCGGTGCGGCAGATTTGTGAGACTCAGCGCCTTGAGTTCCTCGAGGGCCAGCGAACCTTGGGCGGCGACATCGGCCCAATCGCATTTGAGTTTCAATTCGTTGATGCCAAGCTCACCGTGGGCGAAGCTTCCTTTCCAGGGAATTTCAAGCCGATTGCATTCGAGTCGATCTCCCTGGAGTACTTCGCCGGAGAAGGCGAGTCCGTCGCACTCTGCCCGTCCCCAAGTAGTGAGCGAAAGTGGACCCTCACTCTTTGGATTCCACAGGGCATGCGCATCAAGCGCAGCGGTGCCTGCCAATTGGCACTCGCCTACGGTGCGCGTCAAGAAGGGTTTCAAGGGGGAGAGCAACAATCCCTCGGCCAGCAGGTCCAACTGCTGTTGGTTGTCGTCGGCATCCTGGACACGAAATTTGACCCGCCCAGTTCGATCGTCGGCATACCGCACATTGGCCGAACCCTCCGCCGCGGTGAGTCCCCGCTCTGCGGAGAGGGCGGCAGAGAGATTGGCCTCTTCGACCTGCCATTTGGTCTCGGATACCGCATCGTAGCCTTGCACACGGCCGTCTTCGATCTCCGCTTGGAGCGTGATCTTCGCTGCGATTGATTTGGTTGAGTCAACTGTCTCTCCCGGGAGCGACTCCTTTCGTTTGCGGACTGCCGAGAGAAAATCTTCCACGTTGCTACCATCGGAGCGGGTCGTCACAAACGCTACCGGTCGCACTACGCGCGTCGTGCCGAGAATTCGCGATTGCAGCGCAAGCGCCGCGAGAGAGCGCTCGATGGTGAGCGACTCGGCTGTCAGCAATGGGTTTCCGTCGGGGGCAATGATGGCCACGTTCGATAGTGATTGCGCGCCAGTCCAAGAGAATGCACCTTGTTCACTCTGCACGCACCACCCACCCGGCGGCATTTGCCAATTCAGCAGCGTATCACGCAAAGGTGAGTGAGAAATGATGGTTGGCAGGGCCCCAACGGTACCCACGACTAGCAGCAAGAAGACAATCAGTCGCTGCTTGAACCGATTCTTGCGACGCGGTTGCCGTTCCTCTGTTTTCCGTCGCCGAGCCATAGCGGTATCCATCGCTGAGAAGTTGCGCGGCCCCTACTGCGCACAGTTCCATTTGTACGTCCCATTTTAGGCCCACTTGAGAATCGAGCCTAGAGCGAGTCGTGCTGGGGGAGTGCTAGCACGTTAGCCGGCACCGTCTCGGTGCCGTTTAAAGCATGCAACGTGCGGACTACAGCACTGGGACGGTGCCGGCTAACATATCAACTGCATCATTCTTACAAATCGAAATTAAACGTCCGCTTCACGTAGCGGAACAGTCGACTGGCCAGGGTGCGGGGCTCCGTCTTGATGCGGGCAGTGCCCGTGAGGCCGTTGCGGAACATTCCTAGCGAATTGTCTAACTTTACCTCGGCCTGATAGGAAGTGGTGAGTGGTTTGACTTCGCCACCAGGGTCGTGCTGCGCGGGGACCGCGCCGCCCGAGGTGCTAGCCAGCCGAGGGCTGATGTTTTTCATTTCGTCATCGGCCATTGATTCGAGTGTGCTGACAAAAACATGGTAGGCCGACTCATTGAACATGAGCCGCACTTCCTGCCCTTCTCGCAGCAGATCGAGGTCGCGCTGATTGATCACCAGCACGGCGTCCCACTCATTGGGGTCGCCGATGTGGCAGAACAAATTCTCTGATCCGTCGGGTGAGAATGTGGCACCGAGATTTTTTTCCTCCATGGGCCAACCAGACCAGCTGGCTAGCTCGACCTCCGGGTTGGAACGCGCCTCAGGGCGATACGGAGGTGGAATCACTGTGCCAGCACGTGGAGCAATCAGTTGGAGTCGATCCAGATCTCGCTGTTTCTGGGCAAGCTGCTCGTCGAGTGATGACAGGCGTTTGCGGACCACGTCGATCTGCAAGCCTGCATTTTGATCGTGAAACTGCAATTGGTAGAGGCTATCGAGTTGGGCCTGGTTTGCCTCACGCTGACCCTGCAATCGCTCGACCTCTAGCTCCAGGTCAATGTTACTTAATTGGGCAAGCAGTTGGTCTTTCTCCACATGCTGGCCCGGCTCGATCATCACTTCCTCAAGCGTCCCCGGCACATCAATGTAGACCGACTCCGCTCCGCGCGGCTGGAGTTCGAATTCGCAGGTCACACTCGACGGAAACGGGATGAAGAGGATTCCTCCGACTACGGCTGACAACAATGCCAGCGACGCAAACATGCGGACCTTTTTCACTTTGCTCACCCTCCCCGGGATGCGGAAAAACTTGAACACTTTCCAAAACGGCATCACGATCATGCCATACAACGAAGCTAAGGCAATCGCCTGCCCTAGGATCTTAAGGCCATATGGCTCAAACACTTTGTTGAGAAAATACAGAATCGAGAGCAGAACGAACCAGCGATAGAAAAATGACGCGACCGTGTAGAGCGCGAACCACCCCTGATGCCTATGCGGCAAGAACGGGTCGTCTGGCTCTTCGAGTCCCAGGCACCACCAGCCGAGTTTGCGATTGAGAATGGTGCTCGCCTTCTGCCGCAGATTGGGGATCTCCATCAGATCACTGAGAATGTAATATCCATCATAGCGCAGCAGCGGATTCGCATTAAACACGATGGTACTCACAGAACTGACAAACATGATGTTTAAACAGAGATAATTCAAGAATCCTGGCTCACTGAACCACCAGATAAACGTGGCAATCGAAGCGATGACTACTTCGACATACATCCCCGCCGCGCCGATTGCCGCCCGATGCCATCGATTGGGGAGCATCCAGGAGTCGGACACGTTGCAATAGAGACACGGCGTAAGCACCAAGAGCATGATCCCCATCTCATGACATTCGCCACCAAAATGTTTGCAGGAAAGGCCATGACCAAACTCGTGGATGATCTTGGTGATCGCCAACACACCGGCAATCACGAGCCAATTTTGGGCCGCGAAAAAGGAATGGAAGGATGGAAGTTTGGATTGAAAGACGTCGAACTGGACGATGACCAACGAGAGGGCACAAAAGGCCAAGATGCATGCACAAATCGTGGCCGGCACGGAAAAGAACCAGCGGACCCAGGGATAGATCGCGTTAAGTATCCCTTCTGGGTCGATTCCTCGCATGCGAAACGACAGAATATTGCTGAAGTTTTGGATGAGCTCCTGCTTACGCTTTTCATCCCGCCGCTTTTTGAGCTGGACCCCCTGCCCCGCCGAGTCGGACAGCACCAGCCCGCTACGGTGCAACATGCCGATGAAGTTCTGTAGCTCTTCGACTCGGATGGTTTGTGGGGGGAATTCCTTTTCAAAACGTTCAGCGATTTCTTCGAGACTCGATTCACCATCGAGCATCTGCAAGATGGCGAACTCTTCTTCCTCGAACCGAAAGTATTGTAGCCCGACAGGATCCTTCACCACCCAGTAGACCCGCCCCTGGTAGCGTTGCTTCCGAGCCTTCAGATCAGGCCGTACCCGGATCGCCAGCTTCCGCGACGAACTCGAAACAATGCTTTGAGCGAGGGTGGCCATGTAGGGAAGAGGTTAGGGGTTAGAGGTTAGTTTCGATCGCAATGATTTTTGTAAACCGCTCAGCATTCGACCTTCTTCCGAAAGTATTAGTAACAGTTCTTGAAATTTCTCAGGCTCTCCATACTTCAATCGCAAGCAAAGTTGTAAGAATGTTTCGACTTCGCATAGCGATCCTACTGCTATCGAAAGATGATGGAGATATTCTTTTGTCGAGTTCCTTCCATTCCCCCTCTGCAATATTCGCTGGGATTGAACTTGCCGCGCGTCGCAATTGACTTGTTAAGCCATACAATTCTTCGCGCGGGAAGGGCCGAGTAAAAGCATAAATCTGTTCAGCAATATCCATTCCAAGTTGCCACACCTTCAGGTCATGATGGGTACGAATCTCGGTTCCCATAGTTTCCCCCATCTAACCTCTAGCATCTGACATCTATCCTTTATCTCAAATGAATTGTCATTTTCGCGCGTTGACCCATACCTGGTTGCACGACCCAGAAGCCTCCCTCTTTGGCGTTTTCGACTTCGGCTCGCACGAGGTAATTGCCTCCGCTTTCGATCAATTGACCCACATGGACCACCTTGCCGGGCAATGCAATCTCACGGCCTCGGGCACGGGGGATCGCCACCGTTACCTCGCGACCCTGGAGTTCATTGCGATCATAAAGCCTAGCGGGAACTTGAGCCTCGACATGCAACACGTCGAAACGCATCAGTGTCAGAATAGGATCGCCCGGATTGACCCATTCCGATTTTTCGCGGTAGAGCTTGACAACTTCCCCGTCAAAGGGAGCCAGGATCACACGCTTTACCAAGCCAACTTGTGCCGCTTCGAGCTCCGCTCGCTTGGTGTCGGCTTCAAGACTGGCCATCACCCGATCCTTTTGTGCCTTCTCGATCTGGAGGTCTGACTTCTGAACGACTAGCTCTTTCTGAATAACCTCGATGTCTGGCACCGATCCGGGAGTACGTTGATTTGCTTCTTGGCTTTTTTTCAAATCAATCTTGGCGACATCCCTTGCCGCTACGGCATATTGTTCTTCAATGTCGTCCTTGACCCGTTCCTCTGCCGCCCTTAAGCCAGCCTGCGCAGCTCTTACGGCCGCCTTTGCTTCGCGGTCGTCGACGACTGCGAGCTTTTCCTTGGCCTTGACTTGCGAGCCTTCAATAACGGGTAACTCCATGAGAACACCGTCCTTCTGGGCAGGGATCTCGACTTCGTCCTTCACTTTGACGATGCATCGCTCAAATACGGGGTCGCTCGTCGTCTGCTCCGCGCGTGAAGAGGTCGCAACTAGGGCAGCTAAAAGAATGGGTAAATACGTTCTCATAAATCTGTTCCTGACTTTTCGATATTCCAGCTTTCAGAAAGCCCCAAAGGGGCGGTTCTATGAAAGCCCAGGGCAAACGCAAGCGAGCCTCAGCGAGTTTTCGTGACGCCATGGGTAATGTATTGAATTTGCTCCTCGGCCGAGCAAGACGCTTGCAATCATGACTCGCATTGCCGAGGCCGAAAAGAGTTCGCGCTGTACCTCGAACTGTTTCGGCCTCGGCAATGTGTCAACGAATGGAACGTCAACCGCTCGACCGATATCCGGTAATTTTCGTCTAACCCTGGGCGGCGCCCCAACCCGCTAAGGCTCGTTGGTCCTTGCCCATGGCTACTATAGCGCCGTCCCTTCGGGACTTTCGATGTATTCAAGCTTACACTCGCCAAACTCTCTCTGGCTCTCAACCCTCAACTCTCCACACTCAACCCCTTCGCTACAGTCGGAACAATATTCTCGACTGCACAAACTCAAATAGATCGTGCAGCAGTACATAACCCACGGGTTGTTTGCCGCACATGATTTTTGCTTTGGCGTCAGCTCCTACCTTGAGTTGATTGGCCGGGTCGTCCACCAGTCGCTTCAAATCTTCTTGCGGAAACGATACTCGAATGCGGACCGTGTTGCCCTCTTCGCCCATAACCTCGGCGCTGGTGTCAATCTCTTCTACTGTGCCGGTGAGATGATCGGCGGAGTGCGTGGCCAAGATAAAGGAGACCTGCAATTTGGCGTCAGGGTCTTTTTCCCGGAGCTTCTGCTGATACTCGATGACGTGCCCCATCTTGGCTTCGGGAACATAGATCTCCAGCTCCCAGTCGCTGGACGGGTCGGCGATCTCCATCAACCGATTGCCGCGGCTGACGGGGCGATTTTCCAACAACTCTCTTACCCGAAAGGTAACCACCTTTCCATCGATCGGACTCGTAACGGTGAGCCGCTCTTTCTTCTGCTCCAAGAGCTCGTACTGTTTCTCCAGACTAAGCCGTGTCGCCTCCAGCTGCGCGAGCCGACCTGTCAGCTGTTCGACCTCGGCGGGATCCTTCTGCGGATTATCGCCGAGCATCTGCCGTTGGCGGTCCGTGGTAATTGTTTCTTCCAGGTTGCTCGCTATCTCTCCTTGCAGCTCGGTAAACTGCGCCTCGAGTTCGAGACTCTGCATGAGAGCAAGCACGTCTCCTTTTCTGACTGCTTCTCCATGGCTGACGGGCACTTTGATCACCTCGCCATCGATTCCGGGGAAGATATTGCGGCGCAGCTCGGGAAGCAGTTTTCCATCGGCCACCATAGTGAAGTCGTAAGGAATTGTACAAAGGGCAAAAATTGCCCCCGCGATGGCTATCGCAGCCAGCAAAGTCTTTGGCAGGTTTCTTGCGGTCAGTAGTACCTTGGTCTTGCCCAAAGTTCGCCACAAGGGCAAAAGAAAAAGGCCTTCAAACTCCTGAGCGTTGCCTAGTGATGTCACGCTGTGTCGGCGGACCACATCGATCCGCTGGAGCATCCCTTCAGGAGGTCGACTGTCGACAAGTTGCTCAATGACGATCGCGCCCAAGATGTTTTCGCGACGCTTGTCTTGATTCTCTTCTGTGTTTTCCTCGAGATCCTTGTCCGACTCCCGCAATGGCAACACGGCCAATTGCTTGGTATGAGACTCATCAACATAGGCATTAACCGCCTTTTCTACCTGTGGAGCGAGATCCGTTGTGTCTCCGGTGAACCACAGATCTTCTCCCGTACGCGAAACGGTGGTCGCCAGATTTCTCAGCAGTCGAACCACGTTCGAGCGCTTATCGAATGTATCCTGACCGCTAATGGCAGAGACCTGGTATTTGGTCCCCTTACGCAGTACTACCGTGACACGGTCGCAACCGATCAGCCGGCGTCCTTCGTTAGCGATCGTGTAAGCTGTTTCCCGTGAGTCGAGTGCCTTGTGAACCAACGTAGTAAAAGCTTCGAGTTGCTCCCACAAGGTTTGCTTGGTAGCAAAGTGCAACAGACGGCGATTCTTGACATACTCTCCCGCCAAGTCGCTGATCTGCACCAGGAATCGCAAGTAGCCGCGTTGAGTGGTGGGCCGACCCCCGGTGCGTTGGAAAACTTCCATCACCCCTTCGACGCCCCGATCGCTAGTGATTGGTGCGAGTATCAGGAGAAACTCTGTCGGATTCGCGGCAGCCTCTTCGTTCTCTGCATCGCCTCCAGAGTAGGGAGGTATGATCGTCGGCTCCCCTTTGGCGATCACTTGCGTGAGCAGCCGACCGTGCTGAATTTGGGCCTCCTCGCTCTCAGCGAGTCCTGTCTCGCGAAGATTGACCTGATACTCCAGCTTGAGAGGCCCACCCTCGTCGAGCATCCAGACCACTCCCCCTACCGCTGCGAGGGCCGACACGGTCTTGTCCATCGTCGCCGAGAAAAAATCGGCCGGCTCGATGTCGGACTTGCTGAGCTGGACTACCTCCTGAACAAGGCTCTGAATCTCATACTTCGCGCGTTGAATAGCCTCGTCATCCATCGACGCGCTAGCACCTTGACCCGCAGAGGCTTGGGAAGGATCGGAGGAAGAAGAGGAAGATGTCGACACAGTAATCCGTGAAAATTGAAAGCTTACCGGGAATTCACCTGGATATCAGCTGATAGCAAACGATGACTAATACCGCTACTGCACTGGCATCCCCAGTCTAATTCTATATTCTCTGGCCCAATAGAGTTACGTCAAACTGGCCGGGTACTTTTCAGGGCCAACACGACCGGACGATCGTTGCCAGCCTCGTAAATACCCTTAAATCCGGCATCGCGAGACGCCGGCCTAGACCAACCGGACACAAGGGGGATCGCAATTCCGAGCCGATTTACGGACTACCGGCTTGGTATCTGGTATTAATAATGGTAATATTGTAGGAGCCTGTTGCTACAACCCTTCCGGGGTGGGCATCAGGCTAGTATCTCAATTATTGTCTCACTCGGAGAATTTATGACGAAGCAGAAGGAAGAAGCCCTGGAAGTTGAAGGGGTAGTGACTCAAGCCTTAGCGAACACCCGATTTCGTGTCGAAATCGAGGGAGGGCACGTCGTGACTGCCCATGTTGCTGGCAAAATGCGTAAGCACTTTATCCGCATCGTCCCTGGCGACAAAGTCCGGGTCGAACTCTCCCCCTACGATCTTACCAAAGGCCGCATCACCTTCCGCGAGAGATAATTGATCTCGCTGCTAGCTTGTTGGATGACATATTTCTCTCTGGCAAGTGCATCTCTGGCGGTGGTTTCCAGCCCCCGTCGATTTAGGACGGCGGCTGGAAGCCTCCGCTTCTTTGCGGGAATTTCTCTCAAATTTCGGCAATATCCTCGTCGTGCTGCTCGTATAACAGTATAACTGTCTCCCAGTATGCTTAAATGACTAGCGTTACGCGGGAACCCCATCGCGCTCTACCGCGTATTGCAGGGAACCTTTTCGCGGTTCCTAACCTAAACCTACGGAGTATCACTGTGAATTATCAAATGAACCGACTGATCGGGTCGTTGGCCCTCTTACTTGCCTTTTGCGGCGTGACTTATGGTCAGGCCCAAACACCAGCAACCGTTGATGGTGCCGGGGAAATGAAACCCATGGCGCTGTTGACCATTTCTGGCTACGACGAACTCAAGGAGGACATCAACTTTCTTGGAAGCCTGGCTGGCCAACCTCAATTGGCGGCGCAGTTTGAACCTTTCATCATGGGATTCGTGCAGGGACTCAATAAGACTCAACCTCTTGGTGTTGTACTACAAACAGACGGTATGAATTTTGCCGGTGCCATTTGCCTCCCAATTGCAGACTTCGCCACCTTTTTGAAGAATCTTAAAGCATTCGGGATCGATTCCTCTGACGCCGGAGAAGGTATCACCCAAATTTCTGCCAATGGCCAGACTCTGTTTGGCAAGCAAGGCAATGGCTGGGCCTTCCTCTCGATGATGCCCCAGATGCTGGAAAACTTGCCGGCGGATCCCGCCAAAATCTTCTCCAACTTGTCGGAGGAGTATGACTTGGGCGTGCGGGCCAACATTCAAAACATCCCTGAAGCGTATCGCCAGATGTTGATTCAGAATGTCAAGGCGGGCATGGATGCAGGCATGAGGCCCATGCAAGACGAAAGCGACGAACAATTCGAGACTCGCAAAGCGATGGCCACGGCCCAGGTTGAGCAAATAGAGCGCATGATTAAGGAAATCGATGAGGTCACCGTTGGACTCTCGGTGGACAATAAACAACAGCGTACGTTTCTAGACATCGCCTACACGGCCGTGGCGGGTTCGAAACTTTCTCAGCAACTCGCTGAAATGGCTGATACGAAAACAAACTTTGCCGGTTTCTTTCAGCCTAATGCAGCTGGCATGTTGATGCTCGCGTCGAAGATGCAAGAGAGCGACATTGCTCAAATGCAGCAGATGTTTGGCGCGTTCCGGAAACAAGTTGAAACAGCGATCGACAAGCAATCGGATCTTCCCTCCGACGAAGCCAAAGAAACCGCAAAGAGCGCTGCCAATGACTTCATGGATGCCATGCTGGCAACCTTGACTGCCGGCACAATGGATGGCGGAGCCGTTCTCAATCTAACGCCTGAATCGCTTTCTTTCGTGGCTGGTGGCTTCATAGGCGATCCTGCCAAAGTGGAGAGCGGACTCAAGAAACTTGCCGAATTGGGCAAGGATGATCCCAAAATGCCCGCGATCAAATGGAATGCTGCAAGCCACGACGGAGTGAATTTTCACACGCTCAGTGTACCTACTCCGGATGAAGAAGAACCCCGTCAGCTCTTCGGAGAAACTGTCGAGATGGCTGTTGGGATTGGCAAACAGTCGGTTTACTTTTCTCTAGGCCGCGATTGCATTGCGACTGCGAAGAAGATCATCGAAGAGTCAGCCGCCAACCCTGGCAAGGCGGTCGCCCCCATGGAAATGAGCCTCTCGATTGGCCAGATTCTCAAGACAGTCGCAACCTTCGAGCCTGATGATGAAACCTTGCAGATGGTCTCCGCCGCTTTGGAGAATGAGACCTCCGGCCGTGATCATGTTCGCATCGTTGCCCAACCGATCGACAATGGAGTCCGCTCGCGCTTCGAGATCGAAGAAGGAGTCATGCGAGCCATCGGCGTAGCCGCCAAAGCCCAGCAAATGCAAGCTGCCGGGGCCCCTCGCTAGTTGTAAGTCCTGGAGAGTTGGCCTCAGCAGGACAGGCCGTCGAAAACCATAAGGGCATCGACTACTACAGTAGTCGGTGCCCTTTTTGCTATAATCCGCCATACCATCGAATCATTTTTGGGGACCAATATGCAGAAAACTTCACTCGTGCTGACTGTCCTTGGCCAAGACCACCCAGGACTTGTCGATTCGCTCGCCGCGATTGTGTCCGAGCATGGAGGCAACTGGGTCGAGAGCCGCATGGCCCATCTGGCCGGACAATTTGCCGGTATCTTGCGCGTGGAAGTGGAACCTCAACAGGCCGAAGCCCTCACCGCGGCTATCAAGCAACTCACATCTAGCGGTCTAGACTCGATAGTCTCTGCTGATCCCAGCTCCGCTACGGCCGAGGGAGGCAACCTCGTCGATCTCGATCTCATGGGTGTCGACCAACAAGGTATCGTCCGCAAGGTGAGTCAGGTACTCGCCGCGCGTGGCGTCAACGTAGAGCAGCTGGCTACCGAGTGTATCGCGGCACCCAACACCGGCCAAAGCCTCTTCCACGCCACTGCCAAGCTACGCTTGCCTGAGGGGCTCAATACAGAATCTCTGCGCGGCGCGTTAGAGGAAGTCGCCGCTGACTTGATGGTTGAGCTCAAATTGGAGTGAGATTCGAACCGCTATTCAATTGGGATCCCAATCGTTCCCGGGCATAAGAATACTTATAGACGATTGACTTAGCAGGAGTGCTGGAATCTACGCTCTCCGAATTATGCCTGTCCTATTGCACTCGGTCCCTATTTGCGAGAGGTCTTTTGCAAAGACCTTTTCCCACTCTGGCCCAAAGTTCTCTGTAGAAATTGGCCGTCAAATTCCAGATAATAGGCCTCGCTAACCGATAGGCGTGATCTTTGACAATTGAATCCTGGACCAACCACAGACCCGCTAGCTTAGAAATAGCGTGTCCCCAACGGTCCTTCCAATTGCGTTAATCAGACCCTCGCCCGGGTGCTGAGGCGCAAAGTGTGCGCAATCATCTCAACGCACATTTTTGCGCCTTCGCGCCTTGGCGAGAGGCCTCTTCCACCCCCAACAATGGCCCATCATCAATGAGTTTTGTTTTACAAAACTCACAAAAATCAGCACCTCCGGCGACGACGTAAACTTCAATACAACAACACTTTGCAGTAATTCTTCCCCACTGAAATCGAGGGGGTTTTGTTTTTGAAAAAAAAGTTTTCGGCTAAATCGACGCGGCAAAACTTCACTTTAGGACAGAGGCGAACATGACCTTCGGCCGAACAGTTGGCTATAGATCGGTACCTGGGGTGGCACTGCGCTTACCCCAGACTACGATGATCGAAGGCCTCTGGCCAAACGCCGAAGTTGAAGACTAACAGCTAATGACTAATTGCTAACTGCTAATAACTAACAACTTCCCCTCACCTCAACTGCCACTGTTTAATCACCTCTATGGGATAAAACAACATCAGCACATTCAAGAGCAAACTATCGCGGATTGTGATTAGCAGCACGACTTCGATGGCGAAGAACAAAACCCAGGTAGCATTCCAACCGATTTTTTTCGCGACCACCAGTCCCAGCCAGCAGGCCAGAACATCCCCCAAGCTATTAACGATGGAATCGCCCGTGTAGCCCAGGGCAGCAGTCGCACTGCGATAGCGGTCGATCACGAATTGAGAATTCTCAATGATCTCCCAGCCCGCTTCGATCGCCAACGCCAGCCACACCTGCCAGGGCCACTTCCAGCTTTTGGCCAGCCAGCCCACCAAAAAGCACAGCACCAAACCGTGTTGGAAATGGGTGAACGTGAAGGGATCAGCCAGATGTTGTGAGGTATGCGAACTCGCCGGATCGCTGATCCACAAACGCAGATTGCCGCATGCGCAAAACCACTCTCGTCGTTGGGCGCGTAGCTGAACTACCATCAAAGCGAGCGTGATGCCCACTGCCCACAGGGGCCAATTCTTGCGCTGAAGTATTTTTATCACTGCTTTGGTGGCAATTCCAATTATTTGGATAGGGTGAGTACCACTAGCGAATGGGGCGGCAGGGTCGTGTTCAAGGTAGTTGCGCTGATCGAACAATCAGAGAACTCGCTTGGCTCAACGCGATTTGGCTGGTCAAAGGTGTTGTGAGCATCGAGGGCATCCGCAGTAAGCACTCGGCCAGCGACTTGACTGGCATCGATATCGGCCAATTGGCATTTCAAATCGACCGATTCAAGTGCATGCGTGTTCACGAGGGAGATATAGACCGTGCCATCGGTCGCACGAGACGCAGAAACACTCACGGCAGGGATCGACTCGCTTCCCAACGAGTATCTAGGTGACTCCAATTTCACAGGCAGATACTTGGTATCCTGATGCACCTTGCACATCTCAAATGCATGATAGGTGGGAGTGAGCAACATTTTCGGACCCTCAGTCAGAATCATCGCCTGTAATACGTTCACCGTTTGGGCGATGTTGCACAGCTTCACGCGCTCATGGTGCTGCTGAAAGATATGAAAGTTAAGTCCCGCCACTAGGGCATCACGAAGAGAATTTTGCTGGAAGAGAACGCTAGGATTAGTTCCCTCTTCTTCGCGATACCAAGTCCCCCACTCATCGACAAACAAATGTCTGTATTTTTCAGGATCTGTGGCATTCATAATAGCCTCGGTGCTATCGAGAATATCTCCCATACGTAGAGTACTGTTGAGAATTCCAAACCATTGGACTTCGCTAAAGCCGGTGGCACGCAATTTATCATGCCAAGGTGCGGAGAGTGTGTAATAATGCAGCGACAACGCCTCAGCCTGGCCACTAACACGTGGAAAAACCACACTCGTCCAGTGATCGTTGCCACCATTAGGTCCACAGGCAACCCGCATGAGGTGGTTGCCACTCAAGTCGCGGCAGAACGTGGCAAACCGCTTATAAAGATCGGCGTAGAACTCAGGGGTCATATTTCCGCCACAGCCCCAGTTTTCATTGCCGACGCCGAAAAAGGGAATCTTCCACGGCTTCTCTCGACCATTGGCCCGCCGCAGGTTGGCCAATTCACTATCGCCATCGAACGTCATGTACTCGATCCAATCGCGCATCTCTTGCGGACTGCCACTCCCTACATTGCCAGCAACGTAGGGTTCAGCGCCGACGATTTCGCAAAGGTCAAGAAACTCATGCGTGCCAAATGCGTTCGTTTCAATCACCTGTCCCCAATGGATGTTGATCCGCTTGGGTCGCTCCTTACGCGGTCCAATGCCGTCGCGCCAGTGGTAGTCGTCGGCAAAGCATCCACCGGGCCAACGGAGATTCGGGCAATTCAGCTCCTTGAGGGCGGCGATCACGTCATTGCGAATCCCGCGCGTATTGGGAATTGACGAATCTTCGCCCACCCAGAGGCCATCGTAGATGCATCGGCCCAGGTGCTCCATGAAATGCCCGTAAATGTGCTTGCTGATAGTTCCCTGCTCTTGATCGCCTTGAATAGTTGCTGTCGCAGAGAGCGTCGCTGCCTGGGCAGCGACAACAATTTGTGGGAACAAGATTAACGCCAGAATGAAATGGATCGCGTCAGAGCGGATGAGGTAATTTGGCTTTCCAGGCATCAATAAACTCCTACAAGGCAAGAAATGACGATCGGCTTTGCCAGCACTCACAAGTACCTGCCAAAACGTAGATTGGTAGCATTCTGTCAAGAAAACACTGGGTCGCAAGTCCCCCTATACAAGCGGAATAAGTCAGTGAGGTAACCCATTAAGGAGAAACATTTGTCTCAAACTACCTGCTTCTCGCTTTCGGTCGTCCTGTCTCGTTAAAGTGGCCCATCCCGTGAGAATTGAACCTGAAAAACCAGAGGCCCGCTTGGCTAGACGCCGATAGTAGGGTAAGATTGTGACAGATTTCACAATGTAGCACTCTGCGGCACGTCGCGGAGATGCCATCCTTTGCACCCCTCGCTTAGCCATGGCCAAACAAGGTCCCCGCAAAAAAGTCCCCAAAGAGTTGGCGATCATCAACGCCGACAACTGCACAGGCTGCGAATCGTGCCTGGAAGTTTGTCCCGTGGATTGCATCGAAATGCGCACTATTGAGGCAGGAGTCCTCAAAGGGAATCAGCAATGGTGTGAGATCGACCTCGAGCGTTGCGTTGGCTGCGAGGTTTGTGTCCACATCCCCGGCAAAAAGTCGAATCCCTACGAATTGAAGGTTTGCCCTTGGGATGCCATCGAAATGGTACCGACAGAACTGGCAGCCCAAGTGATGGCCCAGGTCGGCGGCCCCCCTCAGTACATTCACGACAACTGGGATCGGCTGGTAGGCACGGCACAGAATCTTGCTGAACTGCGGGCAGCGAACTAAAGCGTCATTTGTTGCTGCTTTTTCTCTTCTCACCTCCGCACCAAATCGTAGAATCGCAAGCGTTGTCGCACTTCCTCTTTCCGCATCGTTAGGCGAGGAGTATCGCCATGAACCGGCTCTTTTTGACAGCTGAACAATCCAGTCAACTCGCCTCCGCCATCAGCCCCATCGAGGTCTTTGACCCACAAGGTCGCATCCTTGGAACTCTATCGCTTACTGATTTCGCAACGGATGAAACCCAGGTTTTCACCAAGGAGGAAGTGGCAGAAGTAAAGCGGCGATTAGAAAGTGCCCATCGAGATAGGACCCCGGCATTCACGGCAGAGCAGATTCGCCCGCGAGTTCCATCTCAAGAATAGAAGCTTGAAAAAATGGCGATCTGTCAATTGGTTGGATGGTCCTCAGCGTATTCAATTGCCTTTGTTATCTCCTGCATATACTCAATGCTCTGCTTGGCTATCTCCTGGGGACTCGGCTCGTACTTAAACGCCTCCAGGCTGACCCAGCCTGCATAGTTGATGTCCCGTAGGGCCTCAAAAATAGGTCCGTACTCAACATCCCCCATGCCTGGTCCTAGCAGGTTCGGATCGTTGGCATGGAAATGGACCAGCCAATCGCTGCTCTCGCGGATGATGACGTCTGGAGAGTTCGGCTCTGTCGACATGGCTTTCACATCGAGATGAAGTTGGCAACTTGGTGAGTCGACCAACTTCGCGAGGTCGATGGCAGTTTCAGCGGTGAGCATGAAGTCACCCTCGGCAGGCCCGAGTGGCTCCAGAGCAATGGTCACCCCCAAATCCTCGCAGGTCGGCATCGCAGCACGCAGTACCTCCGCGGCGTAGCTTTCCGCCTCGTCATATCCAACACCTGGCAGCAAGTTGCGATGCGGTGGCGAGCCGAGCACCATCACTTTGCCACCCAAGTCAGCACACAATTGGGCAAGTGCCTTGAAATACTCGGCCGTTGCCCGCTGGACAGCTTTCTCAGGACTTGTCAGATAGAAGCCCGAAGTCTTGGCTAGCAACCAGTGTAGCCCGATGACCTCCAGTCCGGCATCCGCTGCCTGTTGCTTCACCTCAGTGCGTCTGTTGGCTGAGATTTCGCGCACATCGACGGGCTCTCCCCCGGCGAAGAGCGTAAACGGCGCGATCTCGACTCCCGTATAGCCCAGCTTCCGCACGTCAGGCCACACTTTCTCAAAAGGCTCGTCGCCAAACATCTCGTTGCAAAATGCGTATTTCATGATGGTGTAGTTGAAAGGGCTCTAGTTTAGTTTCCGCTGATTGAGAATTCTAACATAGTCAGGTAAGATGCGCCCATCATCCATGTTCCTTTCTACTCCACGTGCAAGAATGCCATGTCACTCAAATCAGGGAAGATTCACGAAGGTGATTGCATCGAGTCGATGCAAAAAATGAATTCAGGCTCGGTCGATCTGGTATTCGCCGACCCTCCATTCAATATTGGCTATGAGTACGACCAGTACGACGACCGTCAGGATGACGAGAAGTATCTTGACTGGTGCCGTAGTTGGATCGGCGAAGTTCATCGTGTGTTAAAGCCGAATGGTACCTTTTGGCTGGCCATAGGCGACGAGTATGCGGCAGAGCTAAAAGTGGCATCTCAGCGTGAGATCGGTTTCACGACCCGCAGTTGGGTTATCTGGTACTACACCTTCGGCGTAAACTGCAAGAATAAATTCAGTCGTTCTCACGCGCATCTTTTTCAATTTGTGAAAGACGAAACGCAATTCACGTTCAATGCCGACGATCCGGCCATTCGTGTCCCTTCAGCTCGTGCATTGGTCTACGGCGACAAACGTGCCAACCCTGCCGGACGACTCCCTGACGATACCTGGATCCTTCGTCCCCAGGATTTTCAAAGTGATGCTTACGGATTCACACCAGAGCAAGATACCTGGTTCTTTTCGCGAGTCGCTGGCACGTTCAAAGAACGCCAAGGTTTTCACGGCTGCCAGATGCCAGAGCAACTCTTAGGACGCATCATCCGCTCCAGTTCCAATGAAGGAGACTTGGTGCTCGACCCGTTTACGGGGAGCGGCACCACCTTGGCTGTCGCGAAAAAATTGGGCCGAGAGTTCCTCGGTTGCGAACTCTCCACCGATTACGTGAAATACGCGACTGAACGGCTGAAAAAGATTGAGAACGGCGACCCCCTTGATGGCCCTGCCGACCCTGTTGCCAGTGCTCCGAGCACCAAGAACGGCACGACGCTTGAGTCTCGCGTAAAGCGGTCGGCAGCTAGCAATCGTCAGAAGTCGCTGCTCGGCGATTGATTCTCGTTGCTAACCGGGATCGGAACGATGCAGGCTAACCCGATACCAAGCATTTAGCCGGCACCGTCACAGTGCCGTCTGGCTCGGCTTTCACGGATTGCCCGCGAATAAATTTCCGTCGACATTGTCACGTGATACATCGACCACAAATTCACCTGCGAGATAGTTGCGCCCTAACAGCATTGCGTAACTCATCTTCGAGCGGTCATTGAGCGACACGAGTACTTCGCGTTCCACTCCCTGATGGGAAAGCGACAGAGGCACCAGATAACGCATCTCTTCATCTTCAGAAGTTCGGACCAGATCCACCTCGGCTATTTGCCGAGTGAGCCATTGACTCTCGCCTCGTCGATTTACCAAGCGAAAGCGAATCGTCTTGCCGACGTTAGCACTCATCACGGTATCCGCATCGTCGATTTCCCATTCTTCGACATGCAACGAACAGCGACTCGCGCCCGTATCCACACGAGCCTTGAACACCAATCCGCTGCCTGTCTCTGCAACAGGGGCCACCGGTCCGATGAGTCGGACCGACTTATCACCCAAGGTAACGATGTTCAGAGCAAACTCCGTGGGGGAGATGCTCTCGGCAATCGTGTTGCTAGACACATAGCGATGCAACAAGATCACACAACTCGAAGCGATTGCAATTAGCAGCAAGGGCTTGGCAGATTTCACAAGTTTCCCTCCGGAACTAGCGCGAGAATGATTTCCTATGCCGTCCGTGCAGGAATTGTGCGGGGCAACAACCCCAATGCAATTATGCGTTGCGAATCTGGCAATGTTACAAATCGCGATCAGAAACCATTATTCGCTTATCCGGAAAAATGATGCAAAGCATTTGTCGGACAAGAGTTGCGTCAATTGGTCAGCTTGCGAAAAATATGCTGTTTGTCCCGAAAACGCTTCTGATTCGAGGGACTTTGCGTGTTAGTGCAGCTATTTTAACGTTGACAGATATTCGATCACGTCGAGAAACTCGGCCGGCGCTATTGTGCTGCCAAGATTCTCGGGCATGCTGCTCTGCTTGGTTTCGAAAACCTCGTCGATATCGCCGTTGGTGAAGGTTTTCTTGACGCCCTCGGGAAGAGCGAGCGTGATTGAGTCCTCATCCTTGTTGATTACAAATCCAGTCATCGGCAGTCCGTCTGCCGTGAGCACGGTAGTGGTGACGTACTTGGGATCTACTTTCTTGCTTGGCTCGACGATCGATTCGATTAGTTCGCGACGCTTGAGCCGCTTACCTACATCGCTGAGGTTAGGACCAAATTCGTAGCCTCTGTCTCCGACCTTGTGACAGTTGGCGCACACGCGGCCAAAAACAGCTTGGCCACTGTCGGCATTGCCCGCAAGCTTCTCGAGCATTGCGTACGAGTGGTTGCGGACATCTTCTGAATTGTCAGGATCTAGCGCAGCCTTAAGCGGCTTGATAGCAGCCAAGCCAGGCCGCTGACGGGCGAGGTATTCGCCCAAATATTCCTGTGCCTGCAGATTCCCTGGAGCGAAAGTCCCTGCCTGGAACGCGTCGGTCCAAACTGGTTCGAGGGCACCGATCGACTGCTGAAGGGTGTACTTCAGGTAAGAGTCTTGTGGCTGTTCTAGTACGGCGAGCACTGCTTCGACGGATTCGGTTGTGGGAAAGAAGCTCAGGCCACGAACTGCTTCAAGCCTCACTCGAGGATGCTCGTCGTGAACCTGGTTTTCAAGGAGCGAGAACGCATCAGGTAGAAACTCGCGTTCATCAGCAACTAGATGCGTTGCCGCGGCACGTGCTTGGTATGACTTAGCCGCAAGTACGCTGCGCAATAACCTCTCATCGACTGCGTGATGTCCCTGCAAGACCCACAGTGCTTCACACTGCAACCGATCGTACTCAGGATCCTGAGGATCGAGTTGCGAAACCCATTGATTCACGGCGGCAGTCACGTCTGCCTTAGTTCGATCTCGCAACTCTCGACGTGCCCGGTAACGGGTGCGAGGCTCATAGACACGCAACTGATCTAGTAACTCAGACTCACTCTTGTCGGCCTGCGTGAAGGGTTCTAAAAGGGGACGATCCTTCGCCACGAGCCGATAGATACGCCCGTGAATGTGGTCGCGGCTCGGATCACGCTGCGAATACTGCATATGGCCGATCAGGGCATTGCACCAATCGCCGAACCATAAGGCACCGTCAGGCCCAATCTGGGGGTCAGTCGGCCGAAAGTTTTTGTCGCTGCTGATGAGTAAGTCTTCAGGATGCGAAGATTTCATTAGTCGCTCGCCCTTGAAACCCGCGCCGTCGTCTTGAATCACAAACCGCGGCATGCCATTCATGTTGATCACACAGGCGTAGATAAATTGCCCCTGCACATCGTCAGGCAGGTGACGAGAGTAAAGAAACTCATTGCCGACCGCAGGGCGCATGCCCTGGTTATTAAATACAGGATCGACCCCTCGGCGCCCAGGAAATTGCGCCCCCGAAAGGAGAGTAGCCCAGGTTTGATTCGCGCCGGTTCCATCGCCCACAACCCCTTGTCCCCAAGGATCGAAGACAAAGCACCACGGGTTGCCGTAACCAGGAGTTTGGAAGTGGCGAATTCTCAAAGTCGTGGGGTCGAGAACATAAGACCCTGAGGTGTCGCGATGCCGATAGGGTCCCCAAGGGGTCTCGACTGCCGTACTCATCGACACCCCTTCCAGCATGTGCAGCAAACCACCGTTGGACCATTCGTACGCACCGATGGCATGATGCGTGTCGTCACTCGCCCAACCGTCAAGCAAGTGGACAACGACATCGGCCTGATCGTCACCGTCGGTGTCCTTGAGCCAGAGCAGCCGAGGCTGGTCGGTCACGAGAACGCCACCGTTCCAAAACTCAAACCCGGTGGGACAATGAAGCTTGTCGTAGAAAGTCGTACACTTGTCGGCGCGACCATCGTTGTCCGTGTCTTCCAAGATAAGCAATCGGTCACTGGGCTTGGGATTGCCCGGCTTCCACTGGGGATAGGTCGGCATACACGAAACCCACAAACGACCCCGGCTATCGAAGTTAAGTTGAACCGGCTTCGTAAGTTCTGGGAAATCTCTCTCGCTAGCGAATGCCTTTACTTCGAATCCCTCTGGCACGCTCATCGTCGCGATGCACTCGTCGGGAGTTAGATACTTTAATTCTTCCGGCTCAGAGTAATCTTGTCTCGGGTTCCCAAACCGTGTGTCAGGCACGTAGAGCTCGCCGGTGGCACTATCGTCGGGAGGGCCAGGCGATTGGCCCTGGGCGATGTCCCAAATCCGCTGATCGCGTACGGCAGCCATCGCGCGTATCTTGGCATACTCGCGAGGAAACGTCTCCTTATCCCATGTCCGTCGGCCGCCATAGACGTACCAGCCGTTGAGCATACGGTAGTCTTGCTGGTGGACCCAGGACTTGTCGTTGATTGCATCGCGTAACTGGCTGAATGACTCCGAATCGATGTGGGCCGAGTTCGAATCACCGAACAGAGCTCGGTCCAGAAGTAGTCCCACTTCACGATCGCCTGCTTCATTCAGATGGCAGCCGTTGATCGTGTATTGCATCCCGGGATCGGCAGCAAACAGAGTCTCGGTCGGAGTGAATAGATCCACATATGCAAGTCCGCGGGCCGTGGCAACTTCCTTCACGACTTCAGCGTAACGCCGGAGTTGCGCGTTACGCTCTCCGGCTTGGGGCCAGAGAGGATTACCAGTCGGTTCCCAGGCAATAGGTGAAATGAGCACGAAACGTGGAGCTTCTCCCAACGGACGACGAGGATATTTCTCGGCTATCTCGTCAAGATATTTTTCGTAGGCAGTGCGAAACGCAGACTCGCCCTCGGGGCCGGCGAAAGATTCGTTGAAGCCAAAGAAACAGAGATAAGTGTCTGGGCTAAAAACCTCGAGGGGATCGTCAATGACGGTGTAATTGCCAGGCCGTTGAAGATTGTCGACTGCATCCGCTGGTCGCGCAAAGTTGCGGATCACAAATTCCTGCTGCGGAAAGCGGCTATACAGCAACGCCTCAAAGTTTCCGAACAAACTCATCCGCTCGGCGAGCGAATTACCAACCAGCGCGATCCGTTCACGCTTGTTGAATCTCAGCGGCAAGGCACTAGTTTTGGGCTTCGCGCCAAGTGCGTGATCCCGCGGCTTCACACCCCGCTGGTAACCATCAAAGCCGTAATCGCTCGGCTTATACTCGCCGACAATTGCTACGTCAGCTTTCTCAGGGACCTTCATATCGAGTCCCCAGTAGACTGCGTTCACAATGAGCAGCCGCAGGTCTTCACACACCAGATCGGTAGCGGCCCCCATCGTGGTGCAGAAGACGCGATTGGTAGTGCCGGCATCGTTCTGCACTTCGCGGGTCCAGGCGATGGGCATCATAGGGTCATTGACATCTTGTGACTGACCGTCGCTACTCCGCTTTTTGGAATAGCTCGCAGGCTGAGAATCAGGCTGCATACCCGAGAGGACTTGGCCGCGAATGAGAATCATTGCATCCTCGGGGGGATAGGCCTCGTAGACGTCGGTGTCCCCAAAAATGTTGGTTACCCCATGGAGAATCGGATCTTCCTTGGCTGAGGGGTCGATGACCCCGCGAGTTGCTTCTTGCTTGTGGCGTCCCCAGTGGTTGATCCATTCCTCGCCAAACACTTCTTCACCAAACAGGTTGAACTTGTGATATGGGCTCCCCTCAGCATACTTGAACGCATGCGTACTCGTTCGCAGCCCGATGATCGGCTTACCTGCGTCAACTGCCTTCGCAAAGCGCTCGATAGCCTCAGCAGGCCAGGCGCGAAATCGGAGTGCCGTGATAAGAGCATCGGCCGAGTCAATCTCTTCACAGCCGGGGAGTGATGTGTTGTTATTGGGATCAATCTCGCCAGTCTGCGGATCCACGGCAAACAGCACGGTACACTTGAACCCATGCCGCTCACTGAGAATCTTAGCCAGCATCGGCAACGCCTCTTCGGAGCGGTATTCCTCATCGCCGGAGAGGAACACAAGATGCTTGCCCTTCCCTGCACCGTCACCGCCAGGATAGGCAACCCAGAGCTGGTCGCTCGCACGTGAAAGGGTTGTGAGCAGAAGGCAAACGACAAAGCAAAGTAAGTGCGACAAGCTTTTCATGGTGGCTCTTATTCTTCTTCAGGATCATCCGGATAAAGTGTCCGCCGGGCGCAGAGAGGTTGCGCATGGCCAACGATCTTTGCTCGAATCTGCGCACCGGGGCGGGGGTTTTGTCACGGTCATTTCGTAGATAACTTTTTTTACAAAACAAAACTCCCTCTTTTTCTAGTAGTCATGCTCGCTTCAACTCATTGGCAGGTCAGGACTTGTGTTGCAACCGACTCTCTAGGTTAATGTGAGTTTTGTAAAACAAAACTATTTCTCTGCGTGACAAAACCCCACGGGCGGCCTGGGGGTAGACACCTGCCCTTGTGCCAGCAGGGGACTGACGTCCCCCGCTCGCCAAATGGTCGAAAGGGTCCAGTTATCACAGCGCAGCAGCAACGTGGGCCACGGCAACCTGTGCAAGGGGTGATTCTAGCAAATTGCGCGGCCAAAAGCTTGCGCGAAGTTCCGACAAAGTAGAGGAACAGATAAAAAAGCCGCAGACGCCAGGCATGCCCAAGTTTTTGGAGCAACCACAACCCGATCCGGCACTCTTCCATGTTCAATTCGACATATTCTGGACTCGATTGAACAGGAGCAAAGGGAGATAACAGAGGGGATGAAAGGTAGGTTCAAGAGAGGCCTCCACGTCAACGGCAGGGAAATTCACCCAGGGCCGCTATGGAACCGCTCACAGAGCGATTTTGGGGGGTCAAAGAGGCATCATTAACTAGCGGCGGTCGATAAATCCGCTGTACATAGCCGCAGGTGCCGCTTCTAACACATTAAGAGGCTGCCTGCAGCAATCCGCTTGGGACGATCCGATAGTGGCATGAGCGGATTACCAATAGTGATACTATAACAATTGCTGTCGACAGCACCGGAATCAAAGAAACACCGATGAACATCTGCCACGAGAAAGAATAGTTTCCAGTGGCAATCGCAAATGAAATTCCAAGCAGTAATGCATTGCCAAGGACGAGTGCAATTCGTGTCCAGGGCGAATTGAGGCTCAATGTCGCCCAAGCAGCACATAGGTTATTGATAAGGAAAACGACCAACATCAGGAGAAAGAGGGCAACAATTCTGAAGGTACTAAATCCTGTAGTCGGCTCTTCTGGTGGCTGTGCCAGTTTTGCCAGGCTAAGTACGAATGAACATATCGACATAAGTATCAATAGGTGAAAGGTTGAGTACCGGACGCGAGCAGGTAAAATATCAACATTCAGCTGGGATAGGTGAATTAGCTTTGTGCCTCTTCGACGGATCAGCGCAAACACGCTCGTGAGTAGAAGAATTATCGCACTATAGGAAGCAAAAAGACTGACAAACGATTGCGAGAAAGACGATTCGTATTCTTCGACGGGGAAAGACATATATGGAGATAGGACAGGCCAGAGAGTAACGTACGCTGTCCCGACGATCGCTCCCAACACTCGAACGATCCACTTAGAACCACCCATCCCTACCCAAAAAGATAAAAGCATAATTTGGGCTATACTGAGAGAACCAAGAGCGAAATCTGCAGGGGAAAACCAGATCGTTCCGTCAAACAAAAATTCTGCTAGAGGGGCGATGCCAAAAAGTAGGTGTATGACGACCAGCAACCATATTCGAGTGTGGTTTGTTGTCCCGTCGTACAATATTACTTTTCCACTCTGCGAAATAACGTCGGTGTTGTTGCTCTGGCAAGAGGGTTCCAATATATCTTTTTCGCAAGACATGTTGGCAATAATAACCTAAAATATTTCAAGGTAGATTTGATACAAGAGCTGATTGTACTCCTGTCTTCACAACTGCAATAGCGTGAGGCACACACTAACTCTTATCCAGCGGCGGCGTGCCAAACCCCGGAACTTGGCCGCAACGTCACCCCCCCAAATGGGGATTTTGTAGCGGCGGACGATCAAGCTGATGAACTTAGGCGAGTGGCTCGGAACTGCCCAAGTCGATGAATCTGAGGCAGATTTGCAGCAGCTACTAGTTGTGCTCGATGGGGCTGAGTTATGCTGGTGATTGTCACCGACAATCTGAAGCAACTGCGAGCAACTCAGGGATAACCGTGTCAAATAAGCAGAACGTAATTGTGGCATTCAATGGTTTAGCTTTAGCCGTGTTGGGGCTGGTGCTTGCCATCCTAAGTAATCCTGCTCGCTTCTCAATCAATGTCGCTGATGACCGAAATATACAGCTATTCGCATTGACCGGATTTGTTTGCACACTTGTCGGTAGCTTACTGTTTCTTTTCTCGGTAAGAAACACAACTTCATCGATGCCCTGGCAACTGCAAAAAAATGCAAACGTTGGCGTTGGGTTGGGATTCGTACTACAAATTGCCGGGTTCTTCTTTCCCGAATTCAACGGATTCCCTCTCGAAATAGGTCTCGCACTTATAGTGTCCGGGCTAGCTGTCTTCGTTTGGGGTACGATAAATTACGCACGAGGCAAGGGATATTCAAAATCGATAGGCTTGTTGGGGGTATTGGGTATTCTTGGACTAATCGTACTCGTGTTGCTACCGCAAACGAAAAGAAGTGATACTGCCGAAGCGTCAAACTCAGAGGCAGGTTGCGGAGCAAGCCGTTTCTAGCGTCGGCGTGCCAAACCCCGGAACTTGGCCGCAACGCCACCCCAGCACCCCCCCAAATGGGGGTTTGGTAGCGGCGGACGATAAATCCGCAGTACTTATCAGGACGATGAAGCTGCCGCAGGTTCGCGAGACAGGAGGTTATGCCCTACGCACTTACTCACGCCACGATTGTTAGGCGTCGCTGGCGTGCGGAACGACGCGGTACTTCTTTGCAACTGCCTCTTCGAAGACGACAAGGTTATCGTCAGACATCCCATAGAGCGAATCAGAAGTGTCCACATATTGTGATGCTGAAAGGTAGATGTGCTTTCCGCACGTGAAAGCCAACTTAACATCTTGTGGAGCTGCCAATTTAGGACAAATCCTGCTTCGCACATTCCGTCGCTCTTTTTTGCTTGAAGAGAACATATCCCGATGCCAAACCAATCGTCAAAGCGAAACACGCAAGAGGGTCCCCCCAGTTCCAACCTTCCGATCGTCCCGTAGAGAATTGGGCCGTCGCTGACAGTGCGACCAAGCGGCTAACGACAATAAACGCGCCAGCAATACCCAGACCATAGATTTGGGCGAAGAACGGCGAACTAAGCCCGGCAAGGCTCACAAGCAAACAGACAACGGCAATTGCCATACTGCTACCGGCAATTCCCCAAATTATTGGTGATCCTACTGGTTGATACACAGCGAAAACCACCATGGGGAAAAAGACGCCTAAGAATGTCAACAAAAGCACGAACCATAAGAGAACCCTGACACGACGAATCGTGGCGGATTGTGGCTGGAACTTTGGGGATTGGTTTTGATTCATTTTTTTTACAGTTCTTTACTGTCGTTGTACTTGAAGGCCAAACGGGTCACAAGCAATAACCGTCCGCAAGCATCGCGACTGTTGTGACGCAAGGTGTCTGAAACCTTAATTAGACACGCTTGGCAGATCGCTTGCGAGCATTGCCCACCATCGACGGCACTGAGACCCAATTGCGCAAATTTCTGCCGGTCCGAGGAAGTTAGCCTTAATTGCAAAGATGCCTAGCCTAAAAGTTAGACAAATACATCGCCAGTATCAAATTGTACCTTTTCAGTGAAGTGGCGGCAAAAACTCCGGCTTTCGGTGCACACGTATCCTGCTTCGGCGTGAAACACTGAGGCAAGTTGCGGAGCTAGCCGTTTCCAGCGGCGGCGTGCCAAACCCCGGAACTTAGCGGGATTTGCTGTTTCTAGCGGCGGTCGGTAAGACAGACTTAGATTCGGAAAATTGTGGGATCCTTGGTATAGTTTACTTTCTTCGGTCAAGGATCATATCGCTCCGGCGAATAGTCTCTTTACCGACGGCAATCCAATGCGCGGCTAATACCCAAGCACCATCGGACATTTTCGCTTAAACTCGAAGAATGAGTCAGCAACCGTGTTCGGCGACTTTGATATCTTTGACAGCCCTGGCGACCCAGGCGGCGGAAGCAGCAGCCCAGACGGCCTAGGGTGCCTCTGGCATATCGTCTCGTTCTTCATCTTTGTTGTGCTGTTTATCGTGTTCCTCAATTGGATATTCTGAGCACGACAAGCTCACATAGGAGTGAAACCACGACGCTAGTGGTGAAGCTTGATGCTAGCCGCGGCGGCGTGCCAAACCTAGGAACTTAGCCGGTGCTGCCGCGAGGAGCTAGCCCAGCAATGAAAGTAAGAGTTGTGTAGTATGATGAGCGTGCCAATCCGCCGCTACGTCAGGAAAAGGCTCTGCTTGTTGCGACCATTGGTAGAGCAGCTAGAAATCGGTGGATTCTTGCATTGCGTCCTCTTTGAGGTTTACAGCGATCATCCCGGGAGCAAGTGGTGGTTTCTAGCCTCTCCTTATTTCCTCCTCCCGACAGCCTCGCCGCGTGCAGTGTTACGCCGCGCTACCAATCGCGTCTGCTTCGTATTCCGGAAACATAATAATTGCCGGATGAACGTCGAATGCTTTCGCTAATTGCTCGGCGCGACGCTTGCCAATCTCGACCCGCTCGTTTTCCAGCAAGCTGATGTTCGAGGCATTGATACCCGATCGCTCGGCCAACTCCTGCTGCGTCCATCCCTTCAGATCGCGCAGCATCCGAATCACTTCACCCGTCGACAGCGGGACGTGGGATCTGGCAGTGGTAAAATTTCGCGAATTACTGCTCATGGTGAACCCTAGTAGTTGTGCGGTGTAATATCTAGAACGAACACAGTCACTTGTTTACGATCAACCTCATAAATGACTCGATACTGTAAACTCAATCGCGAGGATCGCTGTCCCGCCCGCTCTCCTTTGAGTTCTTCGTCATGAAACCCCTGAAACTCCTTGAGCTTCGCTGGACCATGCCGGAAGACCAGGCTTTTCCAAAGCTCGTATTTCTTGACCACACCTCGGGGGGCTTTCGCACATGCCTTCTTTATGCTGGCGTGTTCTTTGATGATCCACATTATTAAAAATAATAAGTCACCCGGCGGTTCATGTCAAGTGGTTTTGCAAGGAATTGCCTCTCGCAAAGGCGCTAAGGCGCAAAGAATGTAAGTGATGTCAGTCTACAACTTTGTGCCTTCGCGCCTTTGCGAGAGATAAATTATGGACTTGTCACGAGTGGGACTTGGCAGTTCTCCTGCGGATGAACGTCGAACGCTTTGGCCAATTGCTCGGCGCGACGCTTTCCAAAAACTGCTTCCATGAGGCTGTCAGGGGTGGAAACCTGATCACTGACGCTCACCTTGCTGCGCTGGCCAGTTCGCGTAGAGCGACTCTCAAATCTTGCGATACTGAATTCGCCCGTTATAGTCAGCTCGATTGAGCCAGCGCTTGGGCGCGGTTTTCTTTTCTCACCAATTGTCCACAGGCGGCGGCAATATCGGCACCTAGTGAATAGCGAATCGTCGTCGGCACGCCAGCTTGCTTGAGAAGACTCGCAAAGGCATCACGGCCTGGGCGGTCAGTTCCCGTCAGGTGCGGGGCATCCTCGATTGAGTTGTAGGGGATCAGATTGACGTGGACGTTGAGGCCTGCGAGCCAGTCGACCAATTCTTGGGCTGCTACCACCGAATCATTCACACCGGCAAGCATCAGATACTCGATCATGACGGGCTTGCGCTGCAACGAATTTGCTTGCCTGAGCGTGGATTGCAATTGGTCGAGTGGAAATCTTTTTGCCAGGGGAATCAACTGCTCGCGTGTCTCTTGCGAAACACTGTGCAAACTCAACGCAAGATTCACCTGTGGGAACCGGCGTACGCAGCGGAGCATCGCCTCGGGAACTCCTACTGTCGACACGAGTATCTTGGTTGGAGAGAAATGGAATGTCTGAGGTGCCGTGAGAATATCTAGTGCCGCGTAGAGTTGCTCCTCATTATGAAACGGTTCGCCCATCCCCATGAAGACAATGTTTCTCAGGGTGCGACCTTCCTTGGCCAGCAACTGTCCTGCCTGCAACACCTGGTCGCAGATTTCTTCGGCGGTCAGATCGCGTGCAATTCCCATCTTGCCCGTGGCACAAAACTCGCAAGCCGCTGCGCATCCTACCTGACTCGATACGCACAACGTCGTGCGACCCGTGGTGATGCGGAGAATCACCGACTCGATCAGCATGCCTGTCGCTGTGCGAAATAGCAGTTTGCTTGCCCCGTCAACTTGCGAATCATGCCGCGAATCGAGCGTTAGTGGATGCAACGCAAGTTGCTCGCTTATCGGAAACTCTGCGAGTGCAAACTCGTCCGATTTAAAATGCTTGAACATCGAGGTTCGTAGCTTGCGCACACAATGGGGATCGATTCGCAAGTCACGCTGCAATTGTTCTAATCCAGGCGTGTCGAAAATACTGACTCGTGTCATGCAAGGACCGTTTTGTTTGCCTCACCCGCGATTTCTTGCACGTAGCGCGGGACCATATACCCGGGAAGCTGCTGTCGCAGGTCGTTGATAATCTGTTTGCCTTCCGGAATTGGGACTTCGAAGTGGGCCGCCCCCGCCACACGGTCAAGCTGATGCAAGTAATAAGGCAACACCCCAACCGCGACGAGCCTTTCACTCAACTCGCGCTGAGCGACAATTGAATCGTTCACACCCCGCAGCAAGACTGCTTGATTCAAGAGCATGATTCCGGCACTCCCGAGTCTTTCGAGAGCCACTGCCACGTCGCTGGCCAACTCGCGGGCATGGTTGGTGTGAATCACCATGACGCTGGTCAGTTTCGTCCCGGCCAGCGTCTCAAGAAGTGCGTCGGTGACTCGACGCGGAATCATGATCGGTAGCCGTGTGTGAATTCGCAACCTCGCAATGTGCGGCAGGTCCGCGATTTTGCCCACCAACATCGCCACCCGCGAATCTACGAGCATGAGCGGATCGCCCCCGCTGAGAATGACCTCCGTTATCGAAGGATCCTCTGCAATAGCTCTCAGTGCCGAATCCCAGGCCGCCTCGCTGTGAGGTGCTTCTTCATAAGGAAAGTGTCTGCGGAAACAGTAACGACAATGCACCGCGCAGCTCCCCGTGGCAACCGATAGTGCGCGGCCCTCGTACTTTTGCAGCACCCCTGGATGCAGGGTTGCAGCTTGATCTCCTACGGGGTCAGTCGTGAAACTGGCAACCACCACTTCTTCCTCGGCCAACGGCATGACCTGTCGCAAGAGGGGATCGGTTGCGTCCCCCGGTTTGATACGCGTCAGGTAGCTTGGGGGCACAAAGACGGGAAACTGGGCCGCCGCTGCCTGGCTAGCCAATTCCGGAGGGAGACCCAACCGGCGGCACAACTCGGCTCCATCCCGCACCGCTTCACGGATTTCTGCCTGCCAGGTGGCCTCCGCCGCTGGTTTCGGGACGGGGCGGACAGATCGATCTTTACTCGCTAGAATGGCCATTTTGATATTCACTTACTCACCAACTCACTTACTCACCCATTCACCTAACCAACATAACCCGAAGCGAAACAGGAAGATACACCGTGCCCACGTACAGTACGAACGAATTCCGCAAAGGACTCAAGATCCAGATTGATGGCATTCCTTTTCAGATGATCGAAATGAATTTCCGCAAGCCCGGCAAGGGAAATGCTCTCTACGAGTGCAAGCTCAAGAATCTCGTCCGTGGCACCGTGACTGACAAGACCTACCGCGCCGGACAGACGGTCGAGGCAGCCGATGTGTCGGAATTCACAGCTTCGTTTTTGTACAAGCAGGGGGAAGACTTTGTCTTCATGAAGTCCGACGACTATGAGCAGTATGAGTTGACTCCCGACCAACTCGGCGATGACGCGAAATTCCTCAAAGAAGGAATGGAATGTTCGCTGTTGGTGTTCAACGACAATCCCATTGGCGTGACGCTCCCCAACCATGTTATCCTGCAAGTGCAATACTGCGAACCGGCGGTCAAAGGCAATACGGCCACTAACGTCTCTAAACCGGTCACTCTAGAAACAGGAGCTGAGGTACTTGCCCCAGCATTTATCAATATCGGTGACTGGCTCCGCGTCGACACCCGAACCCAAAGCTACATCGAACGATCCAAGGACCCCAACGAAGGCTGACATCCCCCCCTAGCCGACGTTAAAAATAATGCAGGAAATTTAACGACTTCCTGACAATATTGCTCGCTCAAAAGCGAATAAGAAGAGAATTACAATCCGCCCCCCATCTGTCAACAAATGGAGACTTATATGTCACCCTGGATAATTCTGGCCATCATCGTCGGTGTCGGTTTCCTCCTGCTGCTCTATGGCGTGGGCATTTTCAATCATTTGGTTGCACTCCGTAATCGCTTCCAAAATGCCTTTGCACAGATCGAAGTGCAGCTCAAGCGGCGCTATGACCTGATCCCCAATCTGGTGGAAACGGTCAAAGGCTACATGGGCCATGAGAAAAACACGCTCGAAGCAGTTATCAACGCTCGCAATCGTGCTGTTGGCGGTTTGCAACAAGCTGCAGCGTCGCCCGGCGATCCCAAGGCGATGCATGAATTGGCCGCGGCCGAGACGGCACTAGGTGGCACACTGGGCCGATTGTTTGCCCTCTCTGAGGCGTATCCCGACCTCAAGGCCAACCAAAACATGGCCCAACTCACCGAGGAACTTACTTCGACCGAGAATCGAGTGGCCTTTGCACGGCAGGCCTACAACGATGCGGTGATGACTTACAACACCTATCGCCAGACCTTTCCTCCCGTGATTTTCGCCAACATGTTCGGCCACAGCCGCGACGCCGAATTGCTAGAGTTCGCCGACAGCGAAGCCATTGCCGAAGCACCGAAAGTGTCGTTCTAGTGTTGAGAGATTAGGGGTTAGGGTTGAGTGTCCATAGATACTCTCTGCTTTCCCTCAACACTCAACACTCCACTCTCAACCCTCCCCATGTCCACTAACTTCTATCAACGTCAGACTGATGCACGCCGCACTACGAAGTGGTTGGTAGTCGTATTCACTTTGGCAGTAATTGCGATCGTGGCGACTGTTTTCTTCGCCACACTCGGGCTGGCAATGATGGCCAACGAACAGGAACAACTGACTCGTGGTGTCGCCGGCGATACCTTGGATCCTTGGAATGTGCCATTGGGTGCAAGTGCCTGTTCGCTGGCGCTTATCGCTGGAGGTAGCTTGTTCAAGGTTGCTCAACTTCGTGGTGGCGGAACCACTGTGGCGGAGAACCTTGGTGCCCAGCGCGTGCCGCAGAATACTACCGATCCTGTCGAACGACGCTTGGTAAATGTTGTCGAGGAGATGGCACTCGCCTCTGGTGTGCCGGTGCCACCGGTGTATTTGCTCAAGGACGAGCCGGCTATCAATGCGTTCGCCGCTGGGTATTCTCCCAGTGACGCCGTTGTGGCCGTCACTCGTGGCACAGTCGAACATCTCACCCGCGAACAATTGCAGGGAGTCGTCGCCCACGAATTCAGCCACATCCTCAACGGAGACATGCGACTCAACATTCGCCTGATTGGCGTATTGCACGGCATTCTGCTGATGGGACTCATTGGCCGCATGCTGTTTCAAATAGCGGCCCGTAGCGGAGGAAATCGACGTTCAGGCAAGGGAGACTCAACGATCTACTTCGTGATCCTAGGCCTAGGGCTCATGCTCATCGGTTTTTTGGGGACGTTTTTAGGCAACCTGATAAAAGCAGCCGTCTCTCGGCAGCGTGAATACCTGGCGGATGCCTCTGCTGTGCAGTTTACTCGTAATCCCGAGGGAATCGCTGGTGCGCTTAAACGCATCGGAGCCTTCGTCTCCGGCTCTCGACTCAAAAGCCCTCGTGCCGCCGAGTTGAGCCACATGTATTTTAGCCAAGGCGTCTGGGAAGGGTTTACAGGCTTGATGGCCACGCACCCCCCTCTAGCAAAGCGGATAATCCAGCTTGACCCTCAATGGGACCGCAAATTCCCAGCTCTTCCCAAGATACCCGCTGCGATGAGTGAATTGGGGTTGGCTGAACTGGGAACTGCCGCAGGACTGGTAGGACTCTCTGCAGGGGCTGACGAAGTTCCAATCGAAATTGTACAAGATTCGCCGGAGCAAGTCGGTAGCCCAACCGAACGGCATCGTGAATATGCCGCCGAGCTGATCGAAAGCCTTCCGTCAGAGATACTCGAAACTGTGCGAGAACCCTATGGCGCGCGGGCGGTGATGTTTGGCCTGCTCTTGGATGCGGACGATGAGATTCGCCAACAACAGTACGCTGCTCTGACAAACTCGATTGCGCCTGACGTGGTGGAGCTAACCCGGAAACTTGAGCCGAAGGTAAAGAGCGTCGATCCTCGTGCCCGACTTCCCTTGGTGGACCTGGCCTTGCCTGCTCTGCGGACGATGACCAAGGACCAGTATCACCGATTCTCACAAGCCTTTGCCAAACTGGTCGAAGCGGATCGCCGCATCGCGCCATTTGAGTGGATGCTTCACAGTGTTTTACTGCGGCACTTGCGTCCGCAATTCGAGCCAACGCGTCCGCCTCGCGTCGCTTACTACAGTCTCGAACGCCTAGGACATGAGGTCGGCACGCTGCTCTCAACCCTCGCAAACCTTGACAATACGGGAGAGCGAGTTGAACGATCGTTTCGTCATGCTGCTCAAATGGTCCCAGGAGTCAACGTTTCGCTGCTACCTGCCGCGGAGTGTACCCTTCCGGCATTGCAGAAAGCATTGGAAACCCTCCGCGCGGTAACACCCAAACTTCGCCATCAGATAATCGAAGCCGCTGCGGATCTGATCTGCTACGATCGAGATGTGTCAATTAAGGAAGCCGAACTCTTCCGCGGCATTTGCGACATGCTCGATTGTCCTATGCCCCCGCTACTACCAGGGCAACCGATCCCAGCACGGGCGTCAGCCTAAATAGTGCTCGCCATGTTCAACCGAATTCAAAATCTGCAACGGCGCAGCGAACTTCTCAACCGGCTCCGTAGCTTCTTCTACGATCGCAACTTTATCGAGGTCGAAACCCCGCTGCTCTCCAGTGAGGTGATCCCCGAGCTTCATATCGAACCAATCGCTGTGAGTAGTGACGCAACGCGTCGCACGGCTTTCCTCCAAGCCTCTCCCGAATTGCACATGAAGCGCCTCTTGGCCGAAGGAATGCCTGCTATCTTTCAGGTCACTCGGTCATTCCGGGCTGATGAGTTAGGTCGACTGCACAATCCCGAATTCACACTAGTGGAGTGGTACCGCGAAGGCGATGACATGCAAGCCGGCATGAACCTGCTAGACGAACTCTGTCAGACGCTGTTGGGCACTCCCCCAGCCCGTCGGATTAGATATGGCGAAGCGTTTCAAGAGCTGCTGGAGATTTGCCCTCATACCGCAACCTGCGAACAGCTGGCTACTTGTGCCAAAAGGAACGCTATCGCGATTCCTGAGAACATGCCCACTACCGATCGCAATGAGTGGCTCAATCTGCTGCTGACCGCGCGTATCGAACCGCAGCTTGGATTGACCGCTCCCGACTTACTCTACGACTACCCCGCCAGCCAGTCGGCACTCGCCAAACTGGCGATCCGTGACGACGGAATCGAAGTTGCCGAACGTTTTGAACTCTACTGGAAGGGTGTCGAACTAGCCAACGGATATCATGAACTCACCGACGCGGCTGAATTACGCGAACGACTCACTGTAGTCAATCAGCAGCGAGAATTAGCTGGCCGCCATGCCCTCCCGATGCCTGAGTCACTCCTAGCGGCAATGCAGCTGGGATTACCAAACTCATCTGGCTGCGCCCTCGGTTTCGATCGCTTGGCTGTGCTCGCTATTGGGGCGGAGAAGATTGGCGAAGTGATGGCTTTTTCGGAAGAGAACAATTGAAGGTCGATCACTTTATCTCTGCACATTCCCGATACCGAAAGCAATGCACAAGATGGTCGTTCACCAGCCCAGCGGCTTGCATGTGGGCGTAGACGATCGTGCTGCCGACGAATCTGAAACCGCGCTGTTTGAGGTCGCCGCTTAAGGCGTCGGATTCTTTGCTGGTGGCGGGAAGCTGACTCATTCGCTTCCATTTATTGACCTTGGGCGTGCCGCCGACGAAGCCCCAGATGTATTTGTCGAAGGTGCCAAACTCTTCCTGCACTTTAAGAAACGCACGGGCATTGGTTACCGCAGCGGTTACTTTGAGTCGATTGCGGACGATACCCGGATTTAGGAGCAGCTTCTCGATTCGCTTCTCAGTGAACCGGGCGACCTTCTCCGGATCGAACTCGGCGAATGCCTTACGGTAGGCCTCGCGTTTGCGGTAGATGGTGATCCAACTCAAACCTGCCTGAGCGCTTTCGAGCGTAAGAAATTCAAACTGCTTGCGATCGTCGTGGACTGGAACGCCCCATTCCTCGTCATGATAAGGCACCAATTCCCCGCGGCCAGCGTACTGCCAATCGCACGTTTCCCTTACTTCCCCCTTCACTCCTACACTCGCTGATAAACCGAGAATGTGTGGTCGTACTCGTCAAACTCGTCGGCCGTATGGTGCGACTCTTCCTTCACTTCCCATTCAGACCAGTTAACCTCGGGAAAACTGACGTCTCCTTCAACATCAGCAAGAACTCGCGTGAAATAGAGTCGATCTGCTTGCGGCAAAGCCAGTTCGTAAATCGCCGCACCACCGATGACAAATGCCTGGTCTTGATCGCAATCGGCTTGGCGAGCGATGGCTAGCGCCTCGTCAAGATCGCCAGCGACCTTCACTTCGGAATGACCCGTGTCATAGTCCTTGTTATGAGAAATGACTATAGAAGTTCGGCCATGCAGGGGACGTCCGATGGATTCCCATGTTTTGCGCCCCATGAGGATCGCATGTTCCATCGTGATCCGCCTAAATCGCCGTAAGTCGGCAGACATGTGCCAGGGGAGTTTCCCCTCGCGGCCAATAATGCCATTCTCCGACACAGCTACTAGAATTGCAATTTTCATACAGCCACCGGTGCGGAAATGTGGGGATGGGGATCGTAGTTCGTGAGGTCAAAATCCGAGATTTGGAAGGTGAAGATATCGTCGACAGCCGGATTAATCTTCATCTGTGGGAAAGGTCTCGGTGTGCGCGAAAGTTGCAGCGAGGCTTGTTCCAAATGGTTGTCGTACAAGTGGGCATCACCAAGAGTATGAACAAAATCACCCGCTTCCAGCCCGGTTATCTGGGCCATCATCATTGTCAGCAACGCATAGGAAGCAATATTAAAGGGAACACCCAGAAACACGTCGGCGCTGCGCTGATAGAGCTGGCAGGAGAGTTTTCCTTCGGCCACGTAGAACTGAAAGAGCAGATGGCATGGCGGCAGGGCCATCTGATCTACGTCGGCCACATTCCAGGCACTTACGATCAGACGGCGTGAATCGGGATTGGTACGAATTGCTTCAACCACTTCGGTGATCTGATCAATGCTGCGTCCGTCAGGAGCCTTCCAAGACCGCCATTGCTTGCCGTAAACGGGCCCTAGTTCCCCTTCGTCGTCGGCCCATTCATCCCAAATCGTCACACGATTTTCATTCAGATAGCGGACGTTTGTCTCTCCGCGCAGAAACCAAAGCAATTCGTGAATAATGGACCGCAGATGGAGCTTCTTGGTGGTCACTAGAGGAAACCCCTCAGCGAGATCAAACCGCATCTGATATCCAAACACACTCCGCGTACCGGTCCCCGTGCGATCGCTCTTGGCGACGCCTTGGTCGAGAATGTGTTGAAGTAGCGCGAGATATTGCTTCATTCTTTCGCCATTAGTTCTTCCACCACCTTGACCAACATCGCCGGATCATCCTTCTTGCGAAGCTGCTCTATCCGATTGGCGCTGATGCCGAGTTTTTCCAAGACTGCGACCACTTGATTCCATTTAGTTACGCGGCTCTTGCCTTCGGCCAGATAGAGATCTGTTACCAATTCGCTAAGTCTCTGAAGAGAAATCGCGTCTTTGTTATCGTAATAGTTCTTGATGATCTTCTGTTGATGTTTGGAATAATCTTTGCCCATCGCTCAATTCTATAGGGTTATCGTGTGAAACGGGTATTATGGCCGCGCAACATTGCCAGCGAATCGAGCCAAATTTATGCGGAAACCATAGACGTTTCCACTTTTCCGACTCCCTGCGGCGCGGTAGATTATCCTACCCACTGGTCGGCAGCAACGGTAGCCGATCCTCTCGATTCGAGTTCCCTCAAGTTTCAAAGGGTTGGTCGCCGATGCCGGTTGTGAAGTTTATCAAAGAGAAGAAAGAAATCGAAGTTCCTGAGGGGGCTAATCTCCGCAAAGAGGCCATGAAGGCCGGTGTGAATCCGCATCAGGGCCTCAACG
This sequence comes from Bythopirellula polymerisocia, assembly GCF_007860015.1. GTDB lineage: Bacteria > Planctomycetota > Planctomycetia > Pirellulales > Lacipirellulaceae > Bythopirellula > Bythopirellula polymerisocia. The sequence goes on along the minus strand of NZ_SJPS01000001.1, from coordinate 1,377,327 downwards.
GTTTCGGGGCCTCGCTGAACAAGTTCGTCAATTGTCACGGTCTAGGCCAATGCGGCACTTGTCGCGTGAACATCATCAAGGGTATGGAGAATGCCAGCAAGATGGGGTTAGTGGAAAAAACGCGACTCAAATGGCCAATTCCAACCCCTGTCACTCCTGGTGGGCTCGATCCTATCCCTGCGATGGCGTATCTCGGCAATGAAGAGACCATGCGGCTTTCCTGCCAAGTGACTATCCAAGGTGACATGGAAGTGGAAACCGGGCCTGAGCTGGACCTCTTCGGCGAGAACTTTTTCAGTTAGAATAGAAGCTGTCTGAGGTCAGCCTTCAGCTATCAGAAAAAACTAGCTGATGGCCGAGAGCTACAAGCCGAGAGCTTCCCCTATGCGCCAAGTCATTGCCATCGTTAAGCCATACCTTGCCGAAAAGATCCTCGAAGGCCTGCGGCTCGCTCCTTTGGAGGCTGTGCATGTGCGTGAAGTGAAAGGGATGGGGCGGCAGAAAAGCTACCTCGACCAATACACTGAGAGCGAATACTCCGAGGCGTTTCTCCCCAAAGTAGAAATCACCGCCTGGGTCGAAGACGCCCGCTGCGAGGAAGTCGTCCGCAAGCTCGTCGAAGTTGCCCGCACCGGTCGCATGGGGGATGGCAAGATCCTGGTTCTTGCTGCGGAGACCCCGGAGACACTTGCAAAAGTGTGAGTGAGCCTTTTCTGTTTAGAAATGAGATGACCGACCATGGCTAAAGATGAAGCCCCGATGAAGTTACTCTCGGTACGACAGAACCTTGTCTCAAATCCGCTCTCGGACGTGGCTCGCGAAGTCCACCTGCAGCTCGATCGCCTTGGTATGGAACCTCCGCAGGGTCGTGTGGCAATTCCGGTCGGTAGTCGCGGTATTTCTCAGATTCCGACCATCGTCCGCGCCACGGGGGATTGGCTCCGCGAACATGGGGCCGAGCCTTTTATGGTCCCTGCCATGGGTTCCCACAACGGAGCTACGGCCGAGGGGCAACAACAGATGATCGAATCGCTCGGCATGACTGAAAAGGCGATGCAGATGCCGATTCTCTCAAGCATGGAGTGCGTCAAAATTGCCTCCGTGAAAACTGGCGACGTATGGCTCGACCGTCATTCTTACGAAGCCGACGGTATCCTGGTCGTCAATCGTGTGAAACTCCACACCTGTTTCTCCGGTCCAGTTCAAAGCGGCTTGGTGAAAATGATGGTAGTCGGCATGGGCAAAATCCAATCTGCCGAGACCTTTCATTCGAGTCCCACACCACAAATGAAGGACATGCTGCTGGAAATGGGCCAGGTGCTGGTTGACTCCGGAAAATTCTGGGCAGGTCTGGCGATTTTGGAAGATGGCTTCGATCAGACGGCCGAAATTCACGCCCTTCCGGCCGATAAGATCCTTGAGCGCGAACCGACATTACTCAATCGCTGCCGCGAATATTTCCCGCGTATACCCATTGACGAGCTCAACGTGCTGATCGTCAACGAGATTGGCAAAACCTTCAGCGGCACGGGGATGGATACCAACGTCATCGGCTACCGCGGCGTAAAAGGTTATGAGGATCTCGACAGTCCCAATATCAAAATCATTGCCGCCATGTCACTTGCTACCGCTTCCAAAGGAAATGCTATCGGCGTTGGTCTGGCAGACTTCATCACTCGGCGACTCCGCGACGCAATCGATGAGCATAAGACCTTCATCAACGTCTACACCACCGGTGACATGGAGCGGGCCAAAATCCCCGCCACTCTCGCCGATGACGAGACCGTCGTCGAGCGCATACGCCATCGCTACGGCTCGCAGCGCTGGATGTTTATTCAGAACACGCTCAACCTGGATCATCTCTTCGTAAGCGAAGACCTTCGCGACGAAAGCGCGGCGTGTCCCCAATGCACCATTGAGGGTGATGATATAGAACTCTCGTTCAAAAAGGGTCAGTATCAGTTAGAGTTTTGAGCCGCGACAACCTTATTGGATTTTTTACACTACCCTTCCGCCTCCGCGAAAATGCGCAGAAACGTCTCCCGAAGTCGGCGGCAAGTTTCGAAGACTTCTTCAGCAAGCTGATCCGGATCGGCCCTAGCCATTAGATACGCCAGCTTTGAGCGTTCGCGGTCTTCATCTGGAAACTCGTGACGCCCTGTTGCGTCCATGAGCCGGATACGTGCTTCTACGCTACGTAGCAGGTTGTAGGCATCCTTTAAGAAAAGGGCTTCCTCTGCCGCCAAGAAACCCGCCTCTTCCAGGGAGACCAATGCGTTGAGGGTGTTCGTTTCGCGGACTGCTGAATTGTTTAGACCATGTTTGAGCTGGAGCATTTGGACAATGAACTCGACATCCATGGTGCCGCCTGGGCCCCGTTTGAGATTTCGCTCGGAGGCCGACTCTTCGAGTTTCATTCGCATCTCACGGATTGTGGCGGCATCGTCCGCTTGCCACGGCTTGCAGTAGGTCGCCGCCCACACTGCTTCCATAGTGCGATTTGCAGCCACTCTACTGCCGACAACCACGCGGGCCTTGCACAATGCTTGACGCTCCCAAAGCTGCCCTGCTCCTTCGAGAAAATAGCGGACAAATTCTTCGAGTGAAACTGCCAGTGCCCCACCACGACCCGTCGGCCGCAGCCGGGCGTCTACCTCGAATAGTCGGCCATAGGGGCCAAACTCAGACATCCGCTTGATGATCCGCTGAGCGAGTTCACTGAAGAAATGATTGTTCGTCGTTGCTTCGCCAGATCCCCGAATATCCAACACCGTGCGTCCCTCGGCCTCATAGAGAAACACGAGGTCCAGATCACTGTGATAATTCGGCTCGCGTCCACCAAGTTTGCCGAGTGCCAGTACGATAAAATCGCAACGTTGGCCAAAGCGATTAGGACTTGGTTGCCATTCGGCAAACTGCCCAACGCTGCCCGTCTCCGCAGGCGGTTCAATGCGAGGTTCGCCCCGTTTCTCGAGGAGCTTGTCATACTCCATTTCCACGACCTGTCGCAGACAAACTTCGGCAATATTGGAAAGCTCTCCGTGCGTCGCCTGGATGTCATCCTTGCCAAGTATATCGCGGACACCAACCCGTAGGTGCTGTGATACCTTAAAGCTGTGAAGGATCGGTTCCTTATCCTCGGCACCTCGAGTCAACTCGGCCAGCGACGCTTCAAGGGCTGCTAAATCAGGGAGTTTAGCAAGCAGCAAGCTATCCAGTAATTCGTCGATCATACCAGGATTACTGGTGAGAATTCCAGCCAGGTACGGACAAGCTGCGCATAAAGTCACATACAAGTTCAAGGTCGGTCGGTTGCTACTGAATAATTCCCATAGAGCAGCCTTGCTACCGAGCGAATCACTCACTCGGCTCAGATTCACCAGCGTACCGTCGGGATCAGGCGTAAGGGCAATGGCAGCGAGCAGACGGGGAGAAATCGAAGCTAAAAACATGCGGCAACGCCGAGTCGAGAGGAAAGGAATTCGTTCCTCGGCAAGCGACATCAAGTTTGAGTAGGCGGCCTGTGGGTCGGCGAACGGATACTTGCCCATCACCTTGGCAATGGTTTCCGGCGTAGGATCGGGATCATTTACCAGATCGACTTCTGGCTCGCTCTCTGCATTGTCGCTAAACGCATCGTGCAGTAGGTGGTCAAGGATTTTGCGATCCACTTCGGTTCGTTGTTTGAAATCGTTGCGAAAAGCTTCCAGTGCCGAGCGATTCACTTTGTCGGTGTAACCCATCCGCCGAGCAATCTTCCCCAAATCTGCTTCCGACTTAGGTAATTGATGAGTTTGCAGGTCGTACATAATCTGCAAGCGATGCTCCAACTTGCGGAGATAGCCATAGTTTTCCTCAAGCATCGCACTTTCTTGATGTGTGAGAGCGCCAGCCTTGTTGAGCCTCGCAATTGCTTCGAGCGTATTGCCGGTGCGCACTTCTTCGAGTGCCCCGCCATTCAAAAGTTGTAGAAACTGAATCACAAACTCGATATCGCGAATTCCTCCTAGCCCAGCTTTCACATCGGTGGCTGCAAACTCTCCATTGGTGCTACGAACTTCAATCCGCCGCTTCAGGGCTTTGATACCCGTGATGTCGGTCAGGCTCAAATAGCGGCGATACACCCAAGGCTCTAAACGTTCCAGGTATTCGTAACCAAGTTCCAAGTCGCCCGCCATTGGACGGGCCTTCACATATGCCTGACGCTCCCAGGTTCGTCCCCGCATGTCGTAGTAAGTCAGTGCCTGCTCCACACTCACACACAGTGGACCTTGCCGTCCCTCGGGCCTGAGTCGCATGTCCACCCGGTAGGCAAATCCCAGCTCAGTCGTTTCGGAAAGCAAATTAATCGTTTCCTGGGCAACTGCCGTCGCCAGGGCCTGACTGGCATCGCCTGTTTCGGCAGCTTGAAACAAAAACACCAAATCGATATCGCTCGAGTAGTTCAATTCCAGGCCACCCAATTTCCCCAGGGCCAGCGCCACGATCCTCGGGGGAGAGTACTCTCGACCATTGCCGTGCTGTTTGCGTTTGCCAACTTTGCGAATTGCAAAATCAAGTGCTGCTTCGACCGCAGCGTCAGCCACGTACGATATCTGCCTCGTGATTTGGGCCACCGGAACTCCAAGCACAATGTCTCCATAGGCAATGCGCAGGGTCTCGCGCCGCTTGAATCGGCGTAACGCTGAGAGAACCTCTGATTCACTGTCCATCGTGCGAACTTCGCCTACGAGCTCATCAACTAACACCTCTCTGGCAACCGGGCGCCCTTCGGTCATTCGCAGCAAATCATAGCTCTCGGGATCGCCACAGAGTTGATCGCTTAGATGCTGGCTGGTGTTGAGAATCAACAGCAGATTTGGCAGTGTTGTACGATCACGTTCAAAGAGGGCAGCCATCGCCAGCGGACTGCGCGCGGTCTGAAAAAACCGCTCCAGATTGTTCAGTGCCATATCTGGGTCAGCCAACTGCGGGGCGATTTCCGCGAATTGCTCGAGAAGAATGCTCAAGAGCTCAAGGGGAATGTCGGCTGCAAGTTTGACAAGATTTGCGTGTGCCGAGCGTAGGTTGGCAACGCCCAACGTAATCAACAGTGGCCCTGCTTCATCACGATCATTGACGGCACGACGAAGCTGATCGAGATCAATCGCGACTTTAGTCACCAGGCAAGTCTCTTCTCTGCAGGAGGATAAGTTAGCCGACACCTATTCGATGCCGACTCCATTCTCACTCCCTTACAGCCATATATCAACGGCACCCGCCTAAGCGCCTAAAGAAAACAATTCCGGTCCCACATGCTGCGTGACCACCGCGCCAAAAAGCGTATGTGCATTGGCATCATAAACAGTGATTGGAAGCGTCTGGCCGATCTGCCGACGATTGCCGTCGAAGACCACGATCCGGTCGCACATCGTCCGACCTGTCAGCTGCAATTGTTCCGAGTCAGCTGTTCCTTGCCTTTCGCTCGCCTTGCTCGGCCCCTCGATGAGTACGTTCACCTGCCGGCCAATAAAAGGCTGATTATCCACTTCGCTGATGATGTTCTGCATCGCGAGGAGCTCATTATTGCGACGTTTCTTGACTTCCTCGGGCACATCGTCTGGGTACAAATCAGCCCCCCTGGTGCCGGGCCGTTCGCTGTACTTGAAGATAAAACTGTTCTTGAAGCGCTGCTCGTGGACCAGATTGCAAGTAAGTTGGAAATCTTCCTCGGTCTCTCCACAAAAGCCGACGATAAAATCGCTCGTCACAGCCACATCTGGGACGATCTGGCGAATTCGCTCCATCATCTCGCGGTAGTCTTCGATCGTGTATCCGCGCTTCATCCGTTCCAACACGGGATTCGAACCACTTTGTGCCGGAACATGCAGATACTTCGCACACTTGGGAAGGTCGCGAACTGCGGTAAGTAAATCGTCGGTCATGTCTTTGGGATAGTTGGTGACGAATTTTAATCTCTCCAATCCATCGATCGCGCTTAGTGAAACCAAGAGATCACTCATGCGAGTAGTGCTATCCCCTTGCTTGTAGCGGTAGCTGTTGACAGTTTGTCCCAAGAGAATAATCTCCTTGCAACCCTCGTCAGCCAGTTGCCGGGCCTCTGCAAGGATTTCACACGGCGGACGACTCTGTTCAGGACCACGCACACTCGGCACTATGCAGTAGGTGCAAAACTTGTCGCAGCCGATCATGATCCGTACATACGCCTGATAGGGCGTGGGTCGCATCGCCGCGTCGCGCAGAGGATCAAAACTCTCGTGACTTCGCTCGATCTGTTGGCGACTGCCATCCTTGCGGCCGAGGCTCACTTCCATCCGGGGGCCACTCCCCGCTTCAATCCCCGCGATCAAGTCGGGAACCTGATGCAACTGACCCGGCCCGACAATCAGATCGACATACGGCGCCCGCTCGAAAATCAGCCGCTGGTCTTTCTGGGCCATGCAGCCTAGCACCCCAATCACCTTGTGGGGATGGGTCTGTTTGGCATTCTTTAGCCGTCCCAGGGCGCTGTAAATCTTGTCTTCGGCATGCTGTCGTACGCTACAGGTATTGAACAGAATTGTGTCAGCATCAAGCGAATTGTCTGTTAGCTCAAAACCTTGCTTGCGCAAACTGGCCACCACGAGCTCGCTATCGAGCACATTCATCTGGCAGCCAACGGTTTCGATATAAAGCTTCTTGACCATCACTCTACAATCAACTCTAAGCACTCAAATTTTCTAAGCAGCATTGCGATCCGACTTCTTTTGTTTCTTTTTCTTCTTCATCTGTGATGCGATCTGTTCACGCGACTGTTCGACGAGTTCATTACGCCGGCGGGTCATCAGCCGAGTGAGTGTCATCACCGCCACATATCCGGCGACGGCCAGTATCAGAACGTCCCAGCGATCCATGCCAGTTCCTCCAAATTGAGGGAAATCCACAGCTCCCCATAATACACGGCATGTTGGGGGACGTGCGAGGCGAAAATCGCGATTGATAGCAGGAAACTAGCTAAACCGGTCTCCCACTTGCACCGAATTTCCCCGCAAGAACTCTTCCACTCGCATTGCACGCTTCCCGGTAGGCTGAATTTCCAACAGACTCAAGTTCCCTTTGCCGGAGGCAATGACCAGTTCCCCTCCCGTCGCAACGACTACCCCCGGTGCTGTATTGGAAGCAGAATCACCACAGAGGGCAACTCGATGCACGATCAGTCGCAGTGGTCCGCCCGAGCTACGTTGCCAGTCCGTAAAGGCCCGCGGCCAGGGCTGCAGGGCTCGGACCTGGTTCTTGATTTCCAACGCGGAGCGAGTCCAATCGATCTGCCCATGTTCTTTGGTAAGTCGAGGAGCCTTGGTGGCTTGGCTCTTGTCTTGTTCAACGACAATCTCTGTGCCTGTGGCCAATTGTTCGACGACTTTCATGACCAGATCAGCACCACGTTCTGCCAGGCGAAACTCCAATTCTCCTGCCGTCTCGTCGGGATCAATTGCCACGCGGTCTACTCCAACTGCAGGCCCAGCATCAAGCCCTGGGGTCATCCGAATTACAGTATTTCCCGTCTCGCTGTCACCGTTGAGCACGGCCCATTGGACGGGAGCTGCCCCCCGATATTCTGGAAGCAAAGAGCCGTGCAGATTGATTCCCCCTAGCCGAGCTACGGCGAGGGTCTCCGACTTGAGGATTTCACCGTAGTCGCAGACCACCAAGAGATCTGGCTGCAATTCGACGAACTTCTGACGGGACTCATCCGAATTGACTGTCTCCGGTTGCCAATCAGGAATTCCCAGCGATTCTGCAGCCAACTGTACTGGGGCCGGAAGTGGTTTACGTCCCCGTGGTGGCCGACTCACCGCCAGCAGCACTTCATGCTTCGAGGCGTGAAGTGCCCGCAGCGAAGGGACAGCAAACGGGCCCGTTCCCAACATAAGGATCCGCATGAAAAGCTCCGCTAAAGAAATGGGGGAATTTAAGGAACAGGAGGAAATAAGAAATGGGGGGAAAAATTAGTACCTTCTTCGATTCCCCCTTTCCTTAAATTCCTGCATTCCTCTCATTGATTTTTCTATGCCCGCAAGCGTTCGAGTTCTGCCAGCCGCGCCGCGATATGTTCGTCGCTAGGCATCTCGCCGTGATCGCGCTTACTTTGAAAGTCGATCTCGAATTCTTCGATCTCGCCACTGATATCCACTTTTTGAGCCGGTGAGAGGCGATCGATAAACAGCACTCCATCGAGGTGATCGACCTCATGCTGGGCGATTCGTGCGAACAGCCCGTCGAGTTCTCCATTGAATTGTTCACCCGCTAGATTGTAGGCCTCGACGGTGATCCGCTCCTTGCGGACCACATTCCCCTTCACGTCGGGAATGCTCAAGCATCCCTCTTCGCCTTCTTCTTGACCTTTCCCGCCGCGGAGCACGGGATTGATGAAGACGTGCTCAGAGTTGGTCTCTTTTGGGTCGCCCGTGGGATTAGCGATAAACAGGCGATAAGGAAGATCGACCTGATTGGCGGCCAGCCCAACCCCTTCATGTTTGTACATCAGTTCAAACATCTCGGCTATCAGCTCGCGCAGCTCGCGGTCAACTTTCTTGAGCGGTTTCGAGACGTGCCGCAGTGTGGGATGCGGATAATGAATGACTTCGAGTTTCAAAAGGGAAATATCCAATGCGAGTACAAATCGGCCAGAAAACAGCGAACAAGTCGTTATTCTGCCCGATTTGCTCTCACAATAACAGGTCCCTGAAACCGAGATCGCCTCGATGTCGACGGACGCTCAGCGCTGAGTTGGATACCAGGGGGCTCGCACGTGATACACGCCAAATTGGTGCGTGCTACTGGGCCAAACTGGGGTGTTTCGGAAGCCTGCTCCGAAGGGGCCTGGACCTGGGTAGTTGCGGCCAAATTGGTGGTCAATTCGTGAGATGCTCATGCTCGGGGCACCCCAGCTCCAGTTGGTTTGCAACTGGGCCGTCGGGGGAACGACCATGGCCACCGGATAGCCATACGCCGAGTGAGCATAGTTGGCATGCCAGTTGGTCTGCTCAGCCCTACGAAGTGGTTTCAGATAGGGCGCCTCAGCCTGGGCCGTCGGAGCCAGCACTGAAGACAACAACAGTACTAAAGCATACTTAAAGAGAGTATTTTGTGACACGCTTCTGATCCTCGTGACTGAATGTAATGATTCGTAATGCCAAGATGTAAGCGAACAAGTTTCAATACTTGTTGCTCCAAGTGTGGCAGATGTCTTGAATGCGCAACCCAAACGAGTGGTAGCGAATTTTCGCCCGCGACCAACCTGCACCTGGGGTGTGGGCATAGTGTGATCGGCTGTGATGATACATCATTTCGTGCGGCATCAGTGGCTGATAGGTCGTGTAGGTGTGTCCTACATGTGCCGGAACCGGCAGCGGTGACACATACATCTGTGCAGCCGTGCCGCTGGGCTGAGGACCTTCGTAGAAGTTATAGAACAGGTCGTTCTTATCCTGGTAACTGATGTGCCTCTTGAATCGGCCTTCGACTTCTGCCGAGGCAGTGGCACTTTCAAACAGCACACCGACAAGACACACCAAGGTGCCGACGGCAATGATACGAGTAGCCATGATGAATCGCCTCCCTGCGATCACAGGCTCAAGCACAGAAAACTTGGGGCAGTTTCGCGGTTCCTCTGGGGGGGTTCCGGGAATCGACTAATGGGCTTCCGGCGAGAGTCTGATGGGGTTCTGGGGAGCCCCGTCGAGGTTGGTGGTCTTTGCCGACCGATGACGGGACCGTTGGGGTGGGGACGGCTCACTCACGATCTGGGGACCATGGGAACAAGTCGTCCTAGCAAATGTTTCGGCCAGTTCGGGTCTTAACGATGAGAATTTATCTGCCGCAAGTAGGGGCAAATCTAATGAATCACAAAATGAGGTAGGACCTGCCCTGGGTCGAGGCGCATATTATCGCTATAATCCCCAAAACCCGCAGATTTTAACACCTTACCTCAGCTGGGGGCACGCTTGCCTCCGGGAATCTTTGATCGTGGGAGATGTCGCTTTGGCAACGGCGAAAAAGAAAACCGTAAAGAAGAAAGTGCGTGCGGCAAAACCGGCTACGCGCTCGGTTAAGAAAAAGAAGGTCAAGAAAAAAGTCCGAAAAAAGACTCCGTCGGCATCAGCCGATGCTGAGATGCAGCATTCTCCAGCCGCGAGTAACGGAGTGGCCCCCAAGCGTCGCAGTACCGCGAAAGCGATGGCTGCCACTCAGCGGGACATCTCTGTCAGCGAGTTTTTCGCGAAGAACCGACACCTTTTGGGGTTCGACAACCCCCGCAAGGCCTTACTCACTACTGTCAAGGAAGCCGTAGACAACTCGCTCGACGCCTGCGAAGAAGCCGGCATCCTGCCCGAGATCTGGGTCCACATCCAGCAGACTGCCAACGACCGCTACAAGGTCGGCATCCAGGATAATGGCCCCGGGATCCTCAAGAAACAGATCCCACTGATCTTCGGCAAATTACTCTATGGTTCCAAATTCCACCGCCTCCGTCAAAGTCGCGGGCAGCAGGGGATCGGCATCAGCGCCGCCGGCATGTACGGCGTGCAGACCACCGGCAAACCGGTGAAAATTATCTCGAAAGTCGGAGCCAGGAAACCTGCCCACTACTACGAGATCCAAATTGACACTAAGAAAAACGAACCTCGTATTCTTAACGGCAAAGGAGAAGGGGTCGATATTCCCCCCGGGGAAAGCGGGAAGGCGTACATTGAAAAGCATGGCATTGAGTGGGTCGAACAGCCGCACGGCACCCGTGTCACAATTGAGCTGGAGGCCAAGTTTGTCCGTGGTCGGGGCAGTGTCGGCGAATATCTCGAGCAGACGGCCATCGCCAATCCGCACATCACTCTTAATTACGAAGACCCCGACGATTTCGTCTACACCTACGAGCGTTCCACCAAAGTGCTTCCCCCCGAGCCGAAGGAAATCAAGCCGCACCCCTATGGTGTGGAGTTGGGTCGTTTGGCCGCGATGCTAGAAGAAACTCAGGGCTCGACGCTCTCGGAGTTTCTTACTTCGCGATTTTCTCGTGTGACTTCGCCGCTTGCCCGTCGTATCTGCCAAACCGCCGGAGTGGGTACTCGCACAAACACTCACAAAGTGGGCCGCAAAGAGGCAGAACTTCTGTTCCATGCGATCCAGAAAACTAAGATTTCCCCCCCGGCGACCGATTGCATCTGCCCGATCGGCGAGGATCTCATCCTCAAGGGGATGCACAAAGTTGTACCTGGTGAATTCTACGCTGCGGCTACTCGCCCCCCCGCAGTCTACCGCGGTAACCCTTTTCAGATCGAAGTCGGCCTTACCTACGGCGGCTCAGCTCCTACACAAAACATCAGTAAGGACCTGCTTCTAGACCTGCTCGAAGAGACCGACGCCCGCACCGTGCGACAATTCCTGGTTCACACATTCAACGGACTCGGCGGCGAGGGGGCCGACAAGATCATCAAGACTGCCAGCATCGGCACCCGCCAGACTCCGAGCAAGCTTAAGCCGAAGGAAATCGAGGCCCTGTTCACGGCAATGAAAAACGTTAATATCGCCGAAGGCCAATCGATGGAAGTGCTCCGCTACGCCAACCGGGTGCCGTTGCAATTCCAACAATCGGCGTGTGCAATCACGCAAACCATCTTGAATACCAACTGGCGTAGCTACGGGCTAAGCCAGTCCCGCGGTGGCTTGCCAAAGGGTCCCGTGAGTCTGATGGTTCATATCGCCAGCGTGTGGGTCCCCTTCACCAGCGAGTCGAAAGAAGCGATCGCCAACTACCCCGAGATTCAAAAAGAGATCCGCCTGGGACTGCAAGCCGTGGGTCGTAAGCTGGGAATGTTTCTCCGTCGGCGTCTGCGGGTCAAGCAGCAATCTGACCGCCGCGAAATCTTTCTGCGGTATCTGAAAGAAGTCTCGACCGCGGTGAGCGAGATCAACGGCGTCAAACAACCCGAACTATACGAGCAACTCCTAAGCGTTGCCAAACGCCGCACCGCTGACGCCGACATGAAGCTCGACGAGCGCGGCAAGAAGATCCAGGAAGACCCCACGCAACTCGACCTGGGCGAGAATGTGTTGATCGTCGATCCCACCCAACATGAAGCTGCGATCAACCGCGTCGAGATCGAAGAGGAACCCGAAGAGGCTTACGAAGAGTAACTCATCTGCCATTGCCCTAACACCGCACGTCACTTAGCCGTCATCGTTCAGATGCCGCAATTCTACCATGGCCAAGAAACGCCCCATTAAAAAAACGCCCGTCACCCGTCACGCCGCCGTGAAACTCACGCCGCGCGACAAGAAAACCCTATCGAGCATCACTGACCTGGCCGATCGGGTGGTGAGCGCTGCCAAGACCCGTAAGGACCCCTACGTCGACATCCCTTCGCGCACGTTGTCGAATGTCCGTTTCAGTCCTCGCAAGGGGATCCTGGAAATGGGCAATAGCAAGAACCGTCGCCAGTTGTTTGACCTCTCGCAAGCCAAGGCCTACATGCGGACCATGCTGGTGGCTAGTGGCTGCAAGCGACTCCTCGACCAGGGCAAGTCTACTAGCCTTCGAGGTCTGTTCTATATGCTCAAACACACTATCGAAGGGGCCAAGGAAAACACGTTCGACGACCAGAACGAGTGCGACACAATCATCGAGGACGTCGAGGTTCTGCTAAATTCCATCCGCGAGGAACTGCATCTCTATGCCGAGAACCGCGGGGCCATGGTCGGCAACATCGTCCTCACTGACAAGGGAGACACCATCGACTGCGCCCGTATGGGATCGGGCGGCTACGCAATTCCCTCGATCGTCGAACCTGAAGTGATCGAACTTGACCCTAAAAAGTGCGGTGCTAAATTTATCCTCCATGTCGAAAAAGGAACCGTATGGCAACGGTTCAACGAGGATAAATTTTGGGAAAAACACAATTGCATCCTCACCCACGGCAGTGGTCAACCTCCGCGCGGTGTGCGCCGGATGCTCCACCGCTTGCACAATGAACTCAAGCTCCCCATCTATTGCGTACTCGACAACGATCCCTGGGGTTATTACATCTACAGCGTCATCAAGCAAGGCTCGATCAATCTGGCCTTCGAATCCCAACGCATGGCCATCCCAGATGCCAAGTATCTCGGCCTGAGAAGCATTGATTTCGACCGCTGTCAGCTTTCCGATAGCGTGAAAATCTCACTCAACGAGAACGATCGCAAACGGGCCAAGCAGATCGCCAAGTACCCTTGGTTCGAGAAAAAACGCCGTTGGCAATCAGAAATTCAGCGCATGCTAAAAAACGATTTCAAACTTGAAGTCGAATCGCTCATCTCCAAGGACATCAGCTACGTCACCGAAGTCTACGTACCTGAACGGCTAGCCGAACAGGATTGGCTGGATTGAGACGCCCCCTCAGTCGGAGGCACACCTTACTCCGGAAATCCCCAAATGTGTTACGCTCCGGCTAAGTTCCTTCCAGATCCCCTGTAATCCCCTCCGCCACCAGAGCGTATATACAAGTGGGGCAGCCATCCTGGCTGTCATTCCAACCCACAGGAAGCCTACGCCACGGTCTTTTTTCCCTGCATCCTCACTCGAACAGGAACAATCCGATGAAACCTTACCTCTGCACACTCAGCCTGCTACTTGCCTCCATGATTTCGCCAGCACTGGCCCAAAGCGACTCGAACCCCACCGTCGATTCAGTTGCAGGCAGTGCAGTTTGGCGAATCCAGATCAGTCCCGCGAGGCTCTTTTCCAGTAACTTCGGCCGCGTCATCGAAGACATGGTCTCTGCCGAACATCCTGACGCTTTGGAAAAGCTAGATGGATTTTCTGATGCCTTGGGATTCAATCCATTTACCGACGTGCAAGAAGTCCTGCTCTACGGCGAAAAGTTCGATGATAACTCTGCCAATGTGATCGCCCGACTCGGTGCGACCAGCGGAAATCTTGAGGGCTGGTTCCTCGCCGCTCCGGGCTACCAGTCCGAGGACCTTGACAAAAACACGATCCTCCATTCCTTCATCGTCGAAAAGAAGAAGAACAACCCACGCCTGTGGTGTGCGATTCCTTACAACCAAGCTGAAAAGAGTTACACCCTCATCGCCACATTCAATCGTGATCAGACCGTGAGCCTAAGCAAGAAGATCGATCAGCAAGGGAGCGGATGGTTAAGTTCACCTAGAAGTGAGGGCACATTCCTTTCGCTCGTGGTAAGTGATTTATCGCAAGCACCAATGAAAATCGACAGCAAAGATCCTGGTGCAGCGATTGTAAAAACCATTCGCTCGGTCAATCTGCGAGCTTCAGCCGAAGCCGACACCCTGATCGCCCAAGGCGAACTCACCGCCGACAGCCCCGCCCGAGCTCAGCAACTCCAGCAACTCCTGAATGGATTGAAAGCGATGGTCCAACTCGCTGCCATGCAAGAGGGCAATCGCGATTCAAACCACACCCCTTATGCTGATGCAAATAAGCAACGAGACCACGAAGGTGCCAAGAAAGCCGCCGAACTACTGAACAATCTCACCGTGGACCACCAAACCGGCAGTTCCACTCTCACGGCGAATTTCAAGATAGATTATGATGCCTTAGTGGCGCTGAAGAACGAAATGCAGAATTGATTATCATTCGCAGCAGATCTCTCACAGAGACACAAAGTGACTGGGACAATTAGATAAGTCCTCTACATATATCCTGAATCTCTGCGAGAACAATTCTTTGGATTTAGCATAAAACTTACCGATTCCGATGAGTCAACAACCCTGGAACTACGAACCGCTTTCCTCCTGCGGCGACGCCGAACTCGCGCGTCGTTTGCAGGCTGGGTGCGAATCGAGTTTCGCCGAGTTGGATCGCCGTTTCCGCCGAAGGCTCCTCTTCGTACTCACCAAACGACTCCCTCGCCGTGAAGATGCCGAGGATGTCGTCCAAAAAACTATGCTCCGCGTGTTCCAGAAAATTCACCTTTTCGATACCAATCAACGACTCAGCCCTTGGGTGTTCACCATTGCCATGCGGCTCTCCGTCGAGCACGGTCGTCGGAAGCAACTCCCAAGCTCGCCCGAATCTGCTGCTCCCCTGGAAATTGCTGACGAATCGACTCCTCCGGAGAAGCGACTCGATGACCGCGAAGAACGAGATCGTCTCTGGTCGCTGGCCGGCCGCGTGTTGAAACCCGAACAATGGACAGCCCTCTGGCTTCATTACGGCGAAGAGCTTTCGATCGCCGAAGTCGCCCAAACCCTCGGCAAAACCAAAACCGCCATCAAAGTCCTTCTCTTCCGCGCCCGCAAAGCGCTGCTCCCTCACCTTCAAGAGAAAAAGTGCCAGGAACCTTTATCAGAAATGGTTCCTGACACTTTTTCAGCCCTTGTGGAGGCAAACTCATGATCCGCACCTTCTTGGAATATCAGTTACAACGGGCGTACGACAACTCCCCTTCCCTACCAGGCTGGCTGAAGTTGGCCTTGCGACTTGACCAGCGTCTGCGCCAATTCGCCGACGACACTCGACAAATCGACCACCAACTCCGCGCGGGTGCCCTTGCTGAACGTGAAGCACTTTTCCCTGAGGCTGATCAATCACTGCAGCGGTCGCACCACAATTTGGCGACCTTGCCAGACCCCAAAGTTTCCCGAACCCAGGTCGGCTGGCTCTCCGCCGCCGCACTTGCGGCCACGGTCGCTATTGCCGTCTTCACGCTGCGCACCACTGAACGTCACGCCAACGCCGAGCATGCTCGGTTCTTGTCAGAGCAACTAACCGTTGTCCCTGAGGAAATGGCAATGATGCTCACGCTCGCCGTGAATCGTTCGCAAGTCGAATTGCCGCGTTACAATCCGCTCACACAACTTCGGCTACCCGAAGCCAACTTGCTCGCCGATATCTCAGTGCGTACACAATCCCATCTGAAACAACAAATTGATTCACTCGTCTCCCCCTGGGAGTCCATGGGAACACAGCTTCTCTCCGAGTGGAACGAGCCGATAACCCCAGGCGAGCCGGGAACGTAGTTGACCGGAGTTTTCCCCCGATTTTTGTCATTAAGTTAGCCGCGACGCGTCTGTCGATTCCTGCTCGACGGAACAGAGCGCGGATAACTGTCGCCCCGCTCAATCTAGAGTCACCCCAACAACGGGAAAAACTGCCCATCGAGTGGCTCCCCGAGCGGAATCGCCGGCACCCCCTCCAAGAGCGGTTCGTCGCTAACACTACAGACACCATCCGCGACCAGATTGACCACGGTCACTCGCCGAGGCCGCGCGCTGCTGTTGCCCTGCGAGCCATGCACCATCAGCGGATGGTGAAACGTCGCATGACCCCGTTTTGCAGTGACCACAGTGGGGTTGGAGAGTGCTTCCCATTGCTCATCATCTAGCACTTCGCGAATCCCTTCCATGTCGCCAGCCAACTCGGTTCTCGGTAGCAGCTTCCAGCGATGACTACCGGCCACATATTGAATCGATCCATTATCCTTGTCGCAGTCGTCCAGTGGAATCCAGCACGTGAGGTGCTGCATCGGCTCCGTGCGGGTCCAGTAAGAATAGTCCTGGTGCCAGGCAACGACTCCTCCGTGATGGGCCGGTTTGCAGAAAAGTTGGTCGTGCCAGAACCGAGGCGCAGCGTTGAGAAGTTGCCGCGACGATTCTACGAAAGCCAGGTTCCACAATAAATCGTGAAATCCCGGCCGCAGTCGCCAGGCGCCCAAAGCGTGAAACAAGGCCGTCTCGGGGGTTGTGGACTCGTTCGAGTGGTATTCGTACCACAACTCCGAGCCCTCGTGCCCCGGCTGAAAGAATTCTTCAAGTTCCTCACAGAGCGCATCACATTGAGCGCCGCTCAGTAACGGCACGTTTGTGATAAATCCATCTCGCTGAAAATCGGCCAACTGCTGGTCATTCAACTTTAGAGGCATCTGAGTCCCCTGGTTGTTAAACAGATTGCTTACCGGTTTGTGAATAGTCGATAGATCCAACTTGACTCCCCCCTTTTTCACTGCGTCCCGGTTGCCCCCTTCGCCGCATCGGGGTTGTCAATCCTCACCATCAGCCACTGTTGTGTACTGCCGTCCTCAAAGTGGACGAGCATCGTCGTTTCATTTTGCGTGAGGTTTGCGATCCCCGTTTCAAAGATCGGCGTCTTCTGATCCCCAATAACCCAGGCTGCACGCTGGCTGTCTTTATCGACCATACCATCCACCGACTGCGTTTGATCGGTTGTCTTGTTCTGGTAGGTACCGGCAATGATACCTTCCTTGCTCACGGCGAGTTGCAAGAACATATTGGGGACAGCGTTCGAATCCTTGTCTTTCGTAATTGCAAACACACCCAAGGGAAGCCACTCCATGTCGTCTGGATTCGCAACTTCTGGAGCAGACGTTGCAATCTGTTCGGCCTGTTGGGCATATTCCTGGGCGGGAATCTGTTCGCCGTTGGCGTAGACTGTATCTCCCTCATAGTAGACGTTGCCGCCTGACCCATAGTCGTAGGTCGCAGCAGATCCCCAGTTCCACGGCATAAACGCCGAGAGCGTGGCATAGGTTGCCCAACTCCAGAAGACAGGGTTTTGATGGAATCGATAATGGGCACGAGGATTGTTTGCCCAAAAATCATCGAATAAGTGGTCGTGATAATGGTCATTCAATTCATCGCGAATGTGGTCGGCATGTTCGCCAAGCTGCTGCTGCCTTACGGTCCGTCGATCTCCCCGATTGTCTGCCATGCTGGAGCGCAGATCCCCACGATTATCAACACGAACCGATTGGCGATCTCCGCGATCGGAAACGCGATCTTGGCGATTGTCAGAAGCGAAATCACGATTTTCACCACGACTATCTCGAAAATCTGAGCGTGCGTCGGTCCGTTGACCAATGTTGTCTGCCCGGTCACCGGCAATTGTCCCTCTTGATGTGGCGCCAGCTCCAGAGCCTGACAGGAAGTCTGCCACCGCCGAATTCGCACCTGCCGGGCGAGTTGCCGCCGAGGCACCAAATCGTTCTCCTGCTGCCCCCGCGCGATTGCCCGCCTGTGCTCCACCACCAGGGAGATTCAAGAAACTTTGCAACTGGGACTGCGTCGCATGGCCCCCCTGTCCAAAGCCACCGGAAGCACGACCACCCGCACCAGCTTGACCGCCAACGCCAAATTGGCCACCCCGACCAGCTTGACCAGCCCCTGTGCCAACTCGACCTCCTTGACCTACGGCTCCGGTGGTTGGTCGTCCTGCACCGGGCGACCTGGATCCACTAGTACTCGGTCTTGATTGCGGACTCATAGTCGGAGATCGACTAGGAGAGGGAGTAGGCCGAGACATGCCGCCACCCATTCCTCCTCCAGAAAACGATCTTCCACCACCACCGCCACCACGTCCGCCGCCCCCTCCTCCGCGACCACCACGAGCGAGGGCATCGTTAAGCGGCAAAGCAACCATGGCCCAACCAACGATCAATATTTTTAAGGTTTTGTTCATCGATCTATCCATTCTTCACTGAGTATCAAATTGAGTAAGCGTAAGTCATAACACTGACGGAGACGTATCCTCTCCTGTTTCATCCGTGCCAATCCGTGGCTCAATGGCCTGTCTACTCCGGCACAGTAACTCGCGACACTTTCACCTCGTTGATATTTGGCAAGATCTTGCCATCCACCTCTCGGCCCGTCATTTGCCACCCAAATGTGTTCTCATCAATCTTGGTCATGATGTTCATCGAAGAGGCCATCTGGCCATCAGGCAAGGTAGCATTGGAATCTATGAGCCAACGGTCTTTCTTCCTGGTCCAGGTCCCCTCGGCAAAGCCACCATTGGAATCGAAGGCCCAGGAGCGAATTTTGCCTTGCGCCGGATCCCAGCCGATTAACTGCAGTCCCGACGTATCGATTTGGTCTTCGACGCTTACTTTGAAAGCTCGCAGCATGAAATTGTTGTTGCGTGTCCACTGACAAGTCGTCTCGATTTGATTCTCACCATCAGCGTCCAACCAAGTACCGATCATCCACTCAAGGTCTTTGAGCTGATCGTAGTGCGAGGAAGTTGCGACGACTTCTTCTTCACTCACCCGATCCAACAACCACTTGCCCCCCTGTTTGATATGCACTGCCTGATAGCTTGTGACTTCCGCCTCACCTTTCGACCCCGTCACGGTCGCCACACCATTCTCGACTGCGACCTGGGGTGACACAAAGTCGATCGAAGTCACGGCGACATCTAGTTTGGCGTCCTTCGCCTCAGCAAGAAGAGCGTCGAACTCCTGCTTAATCGCCTCTTGGCCGAACAATTGGTCTCCCGTTCGCGGATTGGTATATACCGCCTCCGGCGACCAATGCGCAGCCAACGCAGCAGAATCATGCGCATTGAACGCGGCCACATACGATGCAACCGATTTTTCGATCGCTGCCTTGTCCGCCGCACCATCAGCCGCAATAGCCGCCTCAGACCCACACACCGCGAAGAGGACGGCCACTATTCCCCAAACCATTCGCTTCATATCAGATTCCTCCTTAGTCGACTGAGCGTTATTGTTTAAAACGGATCAACGCATCGATCCTACTCCCGCACCAAAGCAGGGTCAATCAGTTGACCTTGTCGACCCGGCACTCCTGCTACCATTGAGCCGCGACCCGAAAAAACTTGTGCGAGAGCGCACCCTGATCAGCCCAAAAAAGCTGCAAGCATTGTGCAAGTGATTCGTACACGCTTAGACTCTAATCTATTTCAAACAGCCAATAAAATTGTCTAGAAGAACCAAAGAGATGAAATCTCAGCCCTCCTTCCAACACCTAGTGTCGATATCTCTCGTGGGTCTACTCTCGCTGACAAGCAATATCGGCTATCTCTCTGCTGGCGACTCCGTACATCTGAGGGTCAATCAGGTAGGCTATCAACCCGAGGATGTCAAAGTCGCGATAGCCTTCTCCCATAATCCCGTTGAGGGAGAGTTTGCTCTCCTGGAGGTACCATCAGGCAAAGTCGTCTTCTCAGAAACCATCGCTCCCTCACCCGCACCAGGTTGGGGAACTTTTGACCATCACTATCAACTCGATTTCAGTAAGTTTTCCGCACCGGGTCGCTATCGGCTCAAGATCGACAACTCGGGAGAAGTATCGCGCCCATTTACCATCGGCGAAGATGCCTATGGGAATAACGTCGAATCACTGCTGCGATTTATGCGGCAACAGCGCTGTGGCTACAACCCGGTGCTTGATCTGGTCTGCCACCAGCGGGATGGCAGAACCGCATTTGGCCCACTCCCTGCAGGCACGTTTGTCGACTCCAGCGGAGGATGGCACGACGCGGGTGACCAACTCAAATATCTACTTACGGGCAGCAATGCCACTGCACGAATGCTGCTGGCCTATCGTCTTGAACCTACCAAATTCGATGATCGTACCGATCGATTGGGGCATCCTCTCCCCAACCAGATCCCTGACGTCCTCGATGAAGCCCGCTGGGGATTGGATTGGCTTTTCAAACTGCATCCAAGCGCCGACGAACTCTACCATCAAGTCGCCGACGACCGAGACCACAACGGATGGAAAATGCCCGATCAGGATACGTCAGATTATGGTTGGGGTCCGAATAGTTACCGCGTTGTCTACGGCGCGGACGGTAAGCCTCAGGGTTTGCGCGAGTTCAAAAGCGAATCAACTGGTTTGGCAAACATCGCGGGCCGTTGTGCAGTCGCCATGGCACTGGCTCACCAAATTTGGAAGGAGGACTTACATGACCCCGTATTCGCTGCCCGTTGCCTCCAAGCCGCACGAGAATTCTATGCGATGGGAAAGGCGAAAGAAGGAGTCCAACAAGGCAATTCTTATGGTGCCCCCTATCGCTACAGTGAGACGACTTGGGCAGATGACATGGAATGGGCTGCCGCCGAACTCTATACCGCCACAGGCGAAGAGGCATTTCTCGAGGCAGCGATCCACTATGCACACCTGGCCGCTGACACCTCTTGGATGCCGCTCGAAACTGCGGGCCATTATCAGTACTATCCCTTCCTGAACGTCGGCCACTTTGCGTTGTACCCCCATGCCGACACCGAGCAGCAGGCTAAGTTAGCTGATTACTATCGCTCAGGCATCGAAGCTACGATTGCCCGAGCCAACAAGAATGCGTTCGGCGTGGGAGTACCTTTTATTTGGTGTTCCAACAATTTGACCACGGCGCTCATCACTCAGATCTTGCTCTACGAGCGGATGACCGGCGACCTGAAATACCATCACCACATGCTGGCCCAACGTGACTGGCTCTTTGGCCGCAACCCGTGGGGTACTGCCATGTTCACTGGAATCCCTCACGACGGCGAGTCCCCAGAGGACGTTCACACCGCGATCTGGAAACTCACACGCCGCGCAGTACCTGGAGGCCTGGTGGATGGCCCTGTTTACGCAAAGGTCTACGAGAGCCTCCTAGGACTGCACCTCGAAAACGAGGATGAATTCGCCGAATTTCAGAACACCCATGTCGTCTATCATGATGACATCGGCGACTACTCAACCAACGAACCCACGATGGATGGTACTGCGGATGCAATCTTCATGATGGCACACTTCGGCATCGCTCCGAACGAAGCGAGGCAGGCTGTCGCGCGTCGAGTGCTAAGCCCTGCAGCCGATTTTCAGCTCGATGCAGGTGCGATCCGAAGAGCGTCTCCCACAGACAAGAAGTTGGCTCTCTTGTTTACGGCCGACGAACATGTCGACGGTGCAGAATCGGTTTTCAATACCTTGGCCGAACACAACATCCCAGCCGCGTTCTTTTTGACCGGCAAAGCGCTCGATGCACCGTCGATGCGAGATTGGACACGGAGTGCCTTAGAAGCCGGCCACTATGTCGGACCCCATTCGGATGGACACCTGCTCTACGCTCCGTGGGAGGAGCGCCAGAAATCTCTCGTTTCTAAAGAACGCTTTCAGGCTGACCTTTATCGTAACCTGGCCGAACTCGGCGAACTGGGGGCCGACCGGAGTGAGCCAATCTACTTTGTGCCTCCGTTTGAGTGGCACAACGCCCAGCACACCCTCTGGGCCAAAGAACTGGGATGCCAGATGATCAATTTTACCCTCGGTAGCGGTTCGCATCGCGACTTTGCCCCCGAAGAACACCAGGCCTACCGCACTTCAGACCAACTCCTGCAAGAGATTCTCGCTTACGAAAACAGCGAAACAACCGGTCTCAATGGCCACCTACTGTTACTCCACCTGGGAACGACTCGCAAAGACAAGATGTACGACAAGCTAGGTGAATTGGTAGAAGTGCTCCAACAACGCGGCTACGAATTCGTGCGCATCGACAAACTGCTCAGTCCAGCGTTGCAAGTCAGATAGTAGAACCGATCAGCCGCGACCCAAAAGAAATGGCACCAAATGCCTCCGCGCATCAAAAAAGCCAGTCGCCTTAATCGTGCATCCCTGCACAGGCGACTGGCTAGAGTGCGTGTTTCCCTCCACGCTCTGATTCGTCAACGCGATCTCAATAGGGCCCGATCGAGGGCGGGTTGTTCTGCAGGAAGTCGCGTGGGCCGCGGACCGTGTAGTACGGATAGGCGGTTTGTCCTACGGGTGGTCCTGGGGTGAAGTTGTAGCTCTCGGGATAACCACCCGCATGCGGGCAGAATCCACTAGCGATGGCTCCTACGAACCCACATCCGCCACAGGCTCCGCAGCCGCGGCCACCACAGGCTCCGCACATAGTGCGGCCACCATTGCCTATGCCGCCATTGCCGCACATGCCACCATTGCCCATTCCGCAGCGGCCACCACCCATTTGGCAGCCACCTGAGCAGCCATTGCCATACGGGTCGCAGCAGCCGTCAGTGCACGAGGCACAGCCACCGCAAGAAGGCTCACAACAGATGTCGCATCCACATGAGGCATCGCATCCACACGACGCATCGCAACCGCAGCAAGCATCACTGCAGGTATCGCAACCGCAACCGGCATCGCAGCAGCCGTCATAAGAACACTGCTGCGTCCCGCAGAATTGATTGCTGCGAAGTGCGGGCCGAGGAGCCCTTTGAGAGGTCGTTACCCCGCACGCTTGCCCGCCACAACCACCACCGAGCATACGATTTCCGGCACAGCCGGTGGTCACCATCGCAAGAATGGCAACGCAGACCAAGAATTGTTTCATCAGAATCCCCCCTGATTGCAAGAACGGAGTTGCTCGAATTTTGTTAAAATGCAGGGCGAATCCAATCCTTCGCACCGCTACGCACCGACGCGCTACGGGGCGTGCCGGGAGAGAGCAATCTCGTAAAATTGGTATCGACGGAAGAATCGGTAGAATCCAACAAATCGATAGAGTTGCCTTCCAGTGCTAGCAATGAGCGATCTTGGTTACCCAGGGCGAATCTGGTAAAAATCGGCCTGCCGCAATTCTCGCTCGGCGGCGACTCCCCGTGGTCAAGGACGATCCATGAACAATTTTGCGCGTGTGGCCCACATCGCCCTGCGTTATCGACTGACAGTTATCGCGTCGATCTTCTGCTCGCTGGGGATTGCCGTGCTGTGGGCTGCCAATTTTTCGGCGCTTATGCCGGTCGTCGATGGGGTGATGCATGGCAAGGCTATTCCGGGGCTGATCTCCAGCTGGATTGATGACACCAATGCCCAGCTAGCGGAATTAGATAGGGAAATCGCTGCTTGCAAGGAGCATCTTGCGGCCGCCGATTCCCCAGCCACCCGTGCCCAGCTAGCTGGCTTGCTGCAGGACAAAAAGTCGAACGAACAATGGCTCGCTTCCTATCAATGGGCCTTGCCGGTTGCGAAAAAGCGGCTTCCCTCGACGCCGTTTGGCACACTCATGGGGATCTGCCTCATGATAGTCATCAGCACCATTCTCAAGGGTTGGCTGCGGGTAATCAATAGTCTGCTCGTCTCGAAGCTCGGGCACCTCACGCTGCTGGAACTCCGCAAGCAGTTCTATCGACGAACCATGCGGCTTGATCTGGGAACACTTCGCCAAACCTCCAATGGCGACTTGATGACCCGATTCACTTCGGACATGGAATGGATCTGCCTGGGGACCCAAGCCCTGTACGGGATGGCGATTCGTGAACCACTCAAGATGATCGCATGCTTGATCGGTGCGGCCATGATTAGCTGGCAACTATTGTTGATCACCGCGATCTGTGCCCCCCCGGCGATCTACGCTATTCACTGGCTGGCCAAGTCGCTCAAACGGGCTAATCGCCGGGCAATGCAGGAACTCTCGAGTGTCTACGAACACCTCGAAGAGACCTTTGACGGCATCAAGGTGATCAAGGCTTTCACGATGGAATCCCACGAGCGGAGTCGGTTCCACCGCATCTCGCGGCAATACTATCGGCGCTCGATGCGGATCGCGTTCTACGATTCGCTGGTAAGCCCGACGACGGAATTGATCGGGCTGATGATCATCGTCGGCGTGGTCGCAGCAGGAGGCTATCTGGTGCTCAATCAACAGACCCACCTGTATGGAATTCGCATCAGCTCCCATCCCCTTTCGCATGGAATGCTTACCGCGTTCTATGCCATGCTGGCTGGAATCATCGAACCGAGTCGTCGCCTCTCGAGCGTGTTCAATTATTTGCAACGGGCCTCTGCGTCCAGCGATCGCATCTACGAACTCATGGACCGCGAGACGAAACTGCAACTCCCCCTGCAACCAAAGAAACTCCCTGCCCGCTTGGGACCGATTCATTTCAATGAAGTCGCCTTCTCCTATCAACCAAGCGAGTTGGTCCTCGACAATGTGAGCCTGAGTGTTGACTCGGGTGAAACCATCGCGATCGTGGGCCCCAACGGGTGCGGAAAATCGACGCTCATGAATCTTCTGCCAAGGTTCTACGACCCCAACGAGGGTAACGTCACCATCGGTGGCATCGACCTGCGAGACATGCGCCTGCCCGACCTGCGCGAGCGGATCGGCGTGGTCACCCAGGAAACGCTGCTGTTCGACGATACGGTGGCGAATAACATCCGCTACGGTTCCCCCGGGGCAACGATGGACCAGATCATCGAAGCTGCCCAGCAGGCCCACGCCCATCGGTTTGTCACCAGCACGCTGGCCGAGGGGTATCAAACCCTCTGCGGGCCGAGCGGCAATCGACTCTCCGGCGGACAGCGACAGCGACTGGCCCTCGCGCGGGCGATTCTGCGAAATCCGGAGATTCTGATCCTCGACGAGGCCACCAGCCAGATCGATGTCGAGAGCGAACGGCTCATTCACGAAGTGCTCGAACGATTCATACAAGGCCGCACGGCCTTTATGATTACCCATCGACCCAACACCCTCACACTGGCCGACCGCATCGTGGTGATGGACGCGGGTCGTATCGTCGACGTGGGAACGTTCGACGAACTCGCCCTGCGGTGTGAACTCTTCTGTCGGTTGGCACACCTCGACATTCGGGCAAGTGCTTGAGAGTTCGTGTCATCCCGAGGTACCCCGAGGGATCTGGCCAGATTTTTCAGAAGCGTCGGGCCATGCAGAATCGGTGCGCAATACTAGTTAGCAATTGCAGCGTAAAGGAACTGCTCCATAATAACTTTGACCTATTTCGGTACATCCTGGAATTGTTTGAACAGGAGGAAAGGGAGACAACAGAGGCCAATTCCTCTGTTTCCTCTGTCTACTCTTCTCACTCACTCCAAGTTAGCTCCTGGGAGGATCAACCTCGACAGACCATCGGTTAGCTTGGGTACGTTGAAGTTGATGATCAAAACCTAAAGGGATATCAAGAAGTTTCATGTAGCTGAGCAACTGTGCTTTATGGATTGGGTGAACGGTTTCAACGGCTTTGACCTCAACAAACAAGCACTTATCAATGAGTAAGTCGAATTTCAGCGGATCTTCGCGTTCAAAATGCTTATATCGAATAATTACTTTGTCTTGACTTTGGACCAAATGGCCTCGCAGTTCGAGTTCTCGAGTCAAGCACCACTCGTATATCGATTCCAATAATCCCGGTCCCTTGTCCTTGTGTACCTCAATCGCCGCACCGATCACGTCATGAGTTGTTTCAGAGGCTTGCGAAAACAAGGGGTGCATTGTGGAGGACTTTCCAGCAGCGAAGACAAAGGAAACGGAGTGTTCATGTCTCTGTTTCCTTCTGTTCATTCAAGGCTCATAAAGCTCCCATTGATACCGAAACTAGGCGAATAATTCTTGCGAAATAGGGAAGTGATTTATGAGTCGTTCCTAAGCCGCAAGCGGCTGGGACAATATTCATGTTGTCAAAGAATCCGCCTCACGGTTGGCGACGACTATTCTCTGAAATCTGGTGGCCAAATGCTACAATGAAATTTGGGCCAGACCGATGTGAGGAGCCCCATCTCCATTGGTTGCCTTGCCCTTTTTTGCCGAGTTCTTTTTTTTAATAAATAAACCCCCTCTCATTGCGTCGGCCCGCCACGCTTCAACTTATTGGCGAGGCAAGACTTATGTGGATTGCGAGGCCACACGCGTAGAGGAGTTTTGCAACACAATACTCTCGGCTCCCACATAATCTCTTTCTGGAAAAACTTTCTGAATAATTCGCCGGGGGTTGGTTGAACATGAGCAAAGAGAGACAATGGAAAAGCAATGTCCAATGACCAAAGGAGTCTGAATGACGAAGCTTATTGACCGCCATGATATGTAGGCGAATAATTCCTACGGTCGAAGAATTCGCCTAGAGGTTGGCGAGGCCTATTGTCTGACATCGGGTGTCCAATTTCTACAAGAATTCTTGGCCTGGGTCGTAGGCCGCGAACGCGTGGAGCGAGTACCGGGGGTGTATCTGCGTTGGGCTGGCGGCGTTTGAGTCTCGCTTCGGTCTGACTCGTTAGACTCGTCGGGCGCGGCGCGGCAAACGGGTTTCGCGGTTGTGGAGACGCCACTGTATCGGAACTCGCGTGGTTCGGTCCGGCCTCCGGGAACCCCATCCGTGGTAGCAAACTGGCGTATTTGACCAAATCCAAGGACTAATGACCAAATAAGTCAGAGTGCCATAGCTCAAAGATCGTCGCTAATTCCTGGACTTTGGGACATAACTTGCGCTTCGGAGAGAAATAATTGCGCACAAAATGTTTCGTTTTTTAACACTCTTACATTATGATCGACTGTAGGGGCGAACAACTTTTCCCGCTGGGCGGCTATGCTCCTTCGGATAGTACCCAGGTAGGGTCCTCGATCGCTTTGACAAAGACCACCAAGACTACTTTTATGTGAGGACTTTTAGATGTTTCAAAGATTTGCTTTGACGGCTTTTCTCTGTGCGATGATGACGAACGTGACGATTGCTGATACTGACATCATTGTGGAAGATTTTGAATCTTACACCACATCAGCCCAACTCTTGGCGGCGTGGCCTTCTAGTGTTCCTGCTAGACCTGATAACGCCACCACTCTGGTGATGGGAGACACTGTGCCATTTTATGGCGGGACCAATCTCACGAACTTTGCTCAATTCTGTGGCTCGGCGAATGACGCGACCGGTCAAGGCAACTGCGATCTGGCCGGCTCTTCAGGTGTTGCAGGGGGAGGTACGGTCAATCAAATGACTTTCGGTACGATTACTCCGTCAGCCACTCAGAATGTTGTTTTATCATTCGATTTTGGTGATGATGCACTTTCAGCCAACAAGAGATTGACTGTTGGTCTGCGTGGAGTTTCAGGGGGTACCACCGAAAACATTATCGAGATGGGTTTGTATAATGATCCAGCTCCTGGGTTCAACTATCGCGCCATTCTCTTTCCCTCGGTGGCGGGCGATGAACCCAACCCTAACTGGGTCAATTTTGGCGACACTGTAAATATGGATGTTCCTTTGAATGATTTGTTAAATACACAGTCAGAGGTAGGTGCTGGTTTCCATACTTTTAAGGCCGTCATCAGTGTCAATCAGATCGTCTTTAGTCTGGATCTTTATGGAGATGGCCTCACTAATGATCCGCTCACTCCAGGGCCAGGCAACGGTACTCCTGGCGTAGATGCCATGGACACGGTCGCTATCACAACTTCCGCACTAGGTTATACTAATCTCCGCTTCGGTCCCCCTTCAGCTCTCCCTTCGTCTGGCGGAACAGTCTTAGAAGCCGCGTTTGCCGCCT
Source organism: Bythopirellula polymerisocia (assembly GCF_007860015.1). Lineage (GTDB taxonomy): Bacteria > Planctomycetota > Planctomycetia > Pirellulales > Lacipirellulaceae > Bythopirellula > Bythopirellula polymerisocia. The sequence goes on along the minus strand of NZ_SJPS01000001.1, from coordinate 1,349,250 downwards.
ATGACAACATCTCCCTCCGCTTGGTCGACGTCGTTGCACCAATGGGCGATGCCGACTTCGATGGCGACGGGGACGTGGACGGCAAAGATTTCCTTACTTGGCAGCGGAACGCGAATCTGATGGGTGGGGCAACCTTGGCGGATGGGGATGCCAACGGCGATCAAAATGTCGATGGAATCGACCTGGGCGTTTGGCAGTCGCAGTATGGCACGCCGCTCAGTCCAACTTTGGCTGCTGTGCCTGAGCCCGCTTCGGCAGCGCTCTTGATTTTGGCCATGGCAGGATTGGCTGGCAGGAGTCGTAGACTGGCCGTCTAATTTGGGTCTCATTGATTTATTAGGCCGCGTCGTGGTACTGGGGCAGTCCACGGCGCGGTTTTTTTGGGAAGTAAGCCGGAAGTTCTGGCAATGTTGCTGGGTTGGCGTTGCGGGGCGGGAGACTCGCTTCGCTCTGACTCGTTAGACTCGCCTGGCGCGGCGCGGCTAACGGGGTTGGCGGCGCGGGAGACGCTGCTGTGCCGGAACTCGCGTTGCTCGGCCCGGCCTACGGGAGACCCAGGCGAGTTTTCGTGCGCAAGTGCGATAAATTAATGCGCTGGATTCTCTTTGGCTTTTCTGCAAAACTGCGTATAATGAAAAGGTCTTGCAAAATTCTCCTTGTTGTTATCTGCGCGACTTCTAGCCCCTGCTAATTCGACTTAAGGATCAAAGAATGTCTTTAGGCATTACTTCTGAAATCACTCGTTGCCGTCAAAGACGCGGTTTTACGCTGGTCGAACTGCTGGTCGTGATAGCCATCATTGGGGTTTTGGTGGCGCTGTTGTTGCCGGCCATCCAAGCTGCGCGTGAATCTGCGCGACGGATGAGTTGTACCAATAATCTCAAGCAAATCGGCTTATCAATATTAAACTATGAATCTTCGAGTAAAGTTCTTCCCCCGGGAATAATTCCAAACACTCCCAAAGATCGTAATGGTTTTTCTTGGCTAGTTGAAATTTTACCCTACGCGGAATTCACGTCGCTTGGGACGGAAATGACTGATCGACTCAAGGAAAATACCAAGATGGTTTCCGGCGGGCGAGGTGCCCCGCGATTGGAAGCTCCTGACGTCTATGAGTTGGATAATGCCCCGAATCGCCAACCTGGGGAACTTGAGTTTAGCAAATTGCAATTGAATGTCTATAAATGTCCTAGTGATGGCGTTCGGTATGACGATCTCATTTTGAACGCTCGGGGAGAACAGTGGGAAGCGACGAACTATGCAGGGGTCGCCGGCTCGGCTTATGCCCGCAACGATCAAGATCAGGTTCTAAGCTATTCGGGTTTTACCGGAGCGGTAAACACGGATGGTTGCTTGTACTTCGATAGCAAGGTGAAGTTCAAAGATGTGACCGACGGAACTAGTAATACGTTTCTGGGAGGAGAGCGCTGGTATCAATGTCGGTCATGGCTGACAGGAGGTCGTGCGAGTACTGACACGAGCCATTTGTTGTATTCTTCTAAGAACATCGACGCAAAATACCCTCCCAACGGCGCATTTTCTGCAGGATACTATGTCAGTCATGTTCAATACGGTAACGATCCTCCATTGCCACCCGGAGGTCAAGAAATCGTCGGGCTGAACGACCTCTACTGGGGTAGTTTTCATTCGGGGGGTCTCAACTTCGTCTACGCGGATGGGAGTGTCCATTTTATCGCCGACAGTATTGATCCTATCACGTGGGTCTCGATGGGATCTCGCAATGGAGGTGAAGTTGCCGATCAACCGTGATGGCGTGACTCTTTCCCAACGGAGTTGCCAGATGACACGAACTCATTTGCTGTTTATTCAGGCCATTCTTGCCATAGCTATTGGTTGTGCTAAGTCGGAGCCTACGCAGCAAGTAACAGGGAAAATCAGTTATCAAGCCAAGGCCCTTGACCATGGCATGGTCAGTTTCTTCCCTGCTGGAGGTAGACCGATCGGAGCAGCTATCACACCCGAGGGGAGTTATGAGATCGAACTTCCCCCCGGTCAATATCAGGTGATCGTTAATGCTCCCCCGAAGTTACCCGCTGGTTTCAAAGAGGGAGATCCGCTACCTTCTCACGACCCCAATGCTCTGCCCGCCAAATACAGTCGCCAGCAGACGTCGGGACTTTCTGCGACGATCAGTCTGCAAGATGAAACGCAGACCGTTGATTTTGAATTAGAATAGGTAGGAGAGTCGACACGCCGCCTGAAACCTTTATTTGCGAGGATTCAATCATGTCCGGAAGCAACTTTTCCTTAACTCGACGATCCCTTCGAGGTCCGCAATCTGGTTTTACCCTTGTAGAGCTATTGGTCGTTATTGCGATCATCGGAGTGCTGGTAGCACTTCTGTTACCGGCAATTCAGGCGGCACGTGAATCGGCGCGGCGGATGAGTTGCACGAACAACCTTAAGAACATCGCGCTCTCGTGCCTGAACTATGAATCGGCTAAAGACTCTTTACCCCCAGCAACGCTGAATTCATCCAAGGACACACAAAGCGGACTTGGCTGGCCCGTGTTGATCCTACCTTATGTTGAGCAGGCTGCTGTGAGCCAAGACGCTATTGCTAAATACACGGACCCCACCAAGACGAATGCTGATGATGCCTATGGCTCAGCCATGGATGATTTAAATAAACTTCTGCTTCCTATGTATCTCTGTCCCAGCGATCCAGAACTCGCCCAGCAGGAAGAAAAGTTTGGCAATAGCGATCGTAAAGGCATGAGCTACGCGGGTGTGGCCGGAACTTACTATGCCCGTACTGGGAGATGCCCAAGTGATCGTGGTGGAGAAGACTTTTGTATAACCTCCAGTGCCACGGGATTGTTTGGTCCGAATAATTACGACGGACTCTTAATCCAGGACTGGCCTGTTGAGTTGCGGGAAGTTACCGATGGGACGAGTAACACACTTTTGATGGGTGAGCGGACCTATCAAATCCGGGCTTGGATGATTGGTGCTTATTGGACGGGTTCGACCGTCCCCCCGTTCATCCCTGCCACCCGTGGTCAGGCTAGACCCGCACCCGAAGGGCCCCAACCATCAACTGCACTTTTTGCCACCAAGAATCTTACGGAGCTATATGCACTCAACCACGATCCTTTCAACGGATGTTACCAGTTGCATAACAATGACTTAGGCGACCGACCTAAGGTGCCAGCGACCACGCCAAAGGTCATTTCCGTTAACGATCTTCCTTTCGGAAGTCGCCACCCAGGGGGAGTCAATTTTGCCCGAGGGGATGGGAGCGTCAGCTTTCTGCAGGAATCGCTGGCCCCGAGAGTTTATCTGGCATTGGGATCGCGCAATGGTAGTGATATCGTCGATGAATAAAAAGGCCGCGATCATCTGGTAGGAGGAATCTCAAAGCATGGTTTTTAGGCTCAAAAAATCTAGAAACCTTCGCAAATCAGACAAAATATTGCGCAGATTTTCTTGCTGATTTGGTAATTTCTGATTACTCTGGAGATAGCCGGGCGATTTGTCCGTAAGCAGTTTTTAAATGTTCTTTCTCTGTCTGTTGTTTTCTAGTTTTTTGTCGCCTTCATCGGCGACGAGGGGAGTGTCCTAATGAAATTACAAGTTTTTTTGGCAACACTTGTTGCCGCCTTTCTCACCAGTAGCTTAGGGTCAGTGGCTCTAGGCACGACAATTATCAGTGATGATTTTGAATCGTATGCAGATACGACGGCAATGCAGGCCGTGTGGGGTGCGGCTGGCGTCGGCACTCTCGATACCGCATTTGGTAATCCTGGACAGTCTTATCGCAATAACGGTGGCGTCCAAAACCAACAAACTATTGCAGGGCTGGTTCCCACGGCTGCTAATCCTGTTGTCTACACCGTAGACATCTATGACGACGGAACTAGCGCCAACAAACGAATGACAGCTGGCCTGCGTAGCTCCGCAGTTGCCAACCTCTTTGAAATGGGTATGTATAATTCCCCAAATCACTACGCTGTCCGCGCAGTGTTGCCGGGCCCCAGTTGGGTTGCCTTTTCCAATATGGTTGATGACTCAAATCAACCAATCCAAAATGCTCCAGTGGCAGGGTGGCACACATATAAGATGGTCTTGGATGGAGCGAGTGCCACCTTCACGATCGATCTTAATGGGGATGGTAACATCAACGGAACAGAAGTCCTCGCTGCTGCATTCATTGGTGCCAGTCCCATTGACACCGTTCGCTTGGGTGTCGGTCTAAGTTCGGCTGGGGGTGGTGCCAATTTCGACAATGTTAACCTCAGCGTTGTCCCCGAACCCGCCAGCATGTTGCTGATGGGTCTCGCTTGCGTTGGGCTGGGTTTCGCGCGAATTCGCAGCTAGTGGTTTTTTAACTTAGCTCTTAAATATTCAACCGCTCCGAACCCTTGGGATTGGAGCGGTTTTTTTTATTGATAGTCTATAGCGAACCGTTGGAACGCTTCACAAAGACCTTCCTCGGGCGAACCGACAGAACGGTTGGGTGACATTTGGACAGTTCATGCTCCAACGCCTAACCTGCGCAAACAAGACATATTTCTGCGCAGAAATTCTTGCGATTTTGGCCAATTTTGACTACTGTGAAGTTGAGAGGCTTTGTGGCCTTACGCCAACTGAACGATCACTTTTCTCTGCACCTTTGGATTTGTTTTTTGTCGCATCAATTGCGACGAGGGGAGTTAGTATAATGAAGAGAAGTAATATATTGGCAGCAGTGTGTGCTGCCGTAGCCTTGGCTGGCATTGGACAGGTTCAGGCAGCCACCCTCTTGTCCGACGACTTTGAAAGTTACGTTGACACTGCGGCTCTCAACGCAGTCTGGAATGAAGCGCCGGCTGGTGTCGGCACGCTAGACACAGCGTTCGGCAATCCTGGCCAATCTCTGGCCCATGGGGGTGGATCTTCGCAAAAGAGGGTTTTCGCCGCCACAACACCATCGGATAGTGCGCCCATTATCTGGGAGTTTGACCTGTACGACGATGGTGATACTGGAGGCAAGCGTTTGACCGGTGGCCTGCGCGACAACGGCGCTGCTGCACCGTTGGGTGCCTTACTCGAAATGGGTCGCTACAATGATCTAGCTGATCCGGAAACTGGTGGTGTCACACTCGTTGGCTATGGCATTCGCACTGTGTTTGTTGGAGGCACGCCAGGCAATTGGGTCACATTTGTTGGTAATCCGGCAATACAGCAGGGTTGGCACCACTTCAAAGCAACGGTCGGCGAGACGTTTATCAATTTCGAGCTGGACTTGGGCGATGACGGTACTGTAGATGCGATTCGAAACATCGCCACGACTGCAAACGCCAAACCTTATAACGTAGCACGCTTAGGCGGACCATCGGATTTGTCATCTCCCAGCGGCGGGAATTTCGATAACATCTCGATCAGACAGATTCCTGAACCTGCCAGCCTGTTGCTGATGGGTCTTGCTTGCGTCGGACTTGGTTGTGTGCGAACTCGCAGCTAACGGTTAGCTTGAACTAGTCTCGAACCTTCAAACCGCTCCGAGTTGCCAACTCGGGGTGGTTTTTGTTTGTCCCGTGAGTGAGGGACATTCGCCCCTTTGGGGCTGAATTGTTGAGGGTTCAGATTTCCAGGGGTTTGCACCCCTGGCTATTGACGATCACCACTCCGTGGTTGGGGATAGGCGGTTCTGCAGCGAAGAGTTTAGGTGTGGCGATTTAGCCACGAAGTGGCGGCAGTTAATAGCTAGGTGGCGTGAGCCCCTGGAATGATTAGGACCGGCGAAAGCCAGCCATCAATGCCAACGCAAACCCGATTAAGCAGATTGCACTGGGTTCAGGAACGGCTGTGGCAGTCGTCAGTAGGTTCGAGCCCGTGTAATTGCGTTGCCAGGTGAGAAAGTCTTGGCCGTCACTGTCGCCGTCCTGATCGGCATCTGCACCGGCGGTGTTGCCGTAGGCGGCTTGCCATTCAGTGAGGTCGTTGCCATCGACATCGCCGTCGCCGTCGAAATCTCCGGGGGAAACTGTGCTGGTCACCTCCAAGAGTCCGGTGCCCGTGATAAGTGGGGTTGTGAATTGAGCACCTGAACCAACGCTTCCCCAGGTGCCGATGGGTAGGGTCGTCCCGTCGATGGACAACTTACTCACCATGTCGGGAGGGCCGGAAAAATTGAGGTCGAGTATTCCCCCTGTAGAAAGGGACACATTTGCGTCATCGGCGAGGGATGGAATGTTGATGCTCAATACCCCCTGCTGAACGACTGCATCTCCACTGAAACTATTGATGCCGGAGAGAGAGAGTGTGCCGAGGCCCGTTTTCGTGAGTGAGCCATTGGAGATCGGCACTTCGATACTCAGATCTACGTTAGCAGCGCCATCAGCAATATTGAAGACGCGATTCTCTCCCCCCAAATCGATCTGACTCGAAAGCCCCGGGGTTGCGACGTTGGCAATGGTGCCGCCGCCGCTGGTCAACGGATTGAAACTCACATCACCCAGCACGGCAATCATGGCGGGAGCAGTGCCATGCGGCATGAGTTCCATCCTCTCGAACGAAAGGGAGGCCCCAGCCAGCGTGAGCGTTTGAAACGGGTCAATCAGGAGGGTATGGGCACTCAAACTGGCGTTGCCAGTGATTGATACCGGAGCGGAAAACTGAGCGGATACTGGAGTGGAATCGGAACTAGGCACATAGCCCACGTTCAGTGATCCTCCCGTCATGTTGAGTGATTCCCGGACAAACAATTTGCGGATGTTGTGGGTCCCCGAACTGAGGGTGACATCGATGCTGGCGTTTGGTCGGTCGAGAATGACCGTGTCATTCGCTCCAGGCAAGCGCACGGAGGGGAGCGTCAACGCCCCCACACGGGCCACTTGCCCGGGGCCTTGCACAGGAGCAACCGGAGTCTGGCCGCTATTCCAGTTGGTGAGCGAGGTCCATTGGCCGTCGGAGTCATTCGTCCAGAGCGCCGGCACTAATTTGTCCTTTACGAACTCAATGCCCCCGTTGGCAACGTTAACATCCAGGTTGCTATTGCCATTGTTAAATCCACTTAGCCTCGCAGTGCTGGCGTACTGCCAGAATGCCCAGGGCTGTGGATCGCCGAAATTATCCCACGGGCCGTAGAGCCAAGAGAGAGAATCGTTTGGATTGGCTGTTTGCACCGGAATGGAATTGGGATTGCTCTGATTCGGCCAACGAGCAATCCAAAGGTCAGGAAACGCATTGACAATCGAAGATTGGACGTAACTTGCGTAGTTGCCATTGATGTACATCTGAGGACGAACGCCCGTTACTTCTTGAATACGGTTCGAAAAATCGATGGAAAACTGAGTGAGCTGCGAAGCCGTGCGTTGCGATTGGCCCGCTTCAAGATCAAATACCGGTAGCAAATATCCAGGACGCATCCAGGCACCTGCCATTTGAAGAAAGTGATTGGCCTCGTCAGTCCCGGTGTTGGCAATGCCGCCCGAATTCTGCGTGCTGGAGATAATATCGGGGCGAGCGAAGTGATAGGGACCCGCAAACATTCCCGCGGCTGTGGCCCGAGTGATATTTTGCACGAAGTAAGGGTCGTCATACCGCTGAGAGAGAGTGTTTTGATTGTTGTTGTTATTGGGATCACTTTGGTTGTAGAAACCCGTTGTGCCCCCGCGGCTGGAACGAATGAACACGAAGTCTCTATCGTTCGTGTTATGGAGTGCATTCCATGTGTTCGTCGACAAGTTGCCTTGCCAGGCCGAGACATCCAGGCCCAGTGAACGCACCTGGGCAGTCGCCAGTAGGTTCGAAAATGAGAGTTGGACAAACACGGTTGCTATAAATGCAATACCGTTGAAGAAATGCCTGTTGTTGCGAGTCAAATCAAACACCAAACCAAGCCTCATGAGAGTAAAGAAGTCGATTTTTTTGCAAAGTTTGTTTGGAAAAGGAATTGAGAGAGTATTCTCCCCGATGTTGTTCCAGTCTTTCATTATAGAAGCCGGAGACTTTTTAACCACTTTGATGGTTGAAAATAAACGCCATTTTCGCTTGGATTTCGCAAAAACGAGTTGTCCATGCGCAAAATACGGCGGGTAGGCCATACCTCTGCAATGATCTGCCAGGAATAGGGTCGACCAAGGTAGGAGTAGAATCTCGGTCTTCTGATACCCCATCAGCTTTGATTCAGGCACGCTTTTACTATGTCGCCCAGCCTTTGACTAAGTCGCTCGAATTAGTCAAACGGCCTTCGATGGCGTATCATGCTGTTATGACTACGCACCAACTCCACACGCTACATGAACGGTCGTTTGAGGACTACCGGTTTGTCTATCCCGTGCTGAGTCGGCGGTCGCGGGGGATATCGGTGGGGGTGAATCTCAACCCGGACAAGGTTTGCAATTTTGATTGCATTTACTGCCAGGTGGATCGCACTTCGCAGAGTGAAACCCAGTTTGTGGAACTGGATGCCCTGGTTGCCGAGTTGCGGGAAGTGCTTGCCTTTGTGAAGTCGGGCGAGATTTACGAATCGAGCAAGTTCCGCGAGACACCTGCCGAGTTGCGGCGATTTAACGACATCGCTTTCTCTGGCGACGGCGAGCCGACGACCTACCGTAACTTTGACACGATCATCTCGACTTGCGCGGATCTGAAACGCGAACTGGGACTCGACGACGTGAAGATGGTTCTGATCACCAATGCGAGTATGTTTCATCGGCCACACGTCGAGCGGGGTCTGGCGATCCTCGATGCCAATCAAGGGGAGATCTGGGCCAAGCTGGATGCCGGCACGTCGGAGTATTATCACAAGATCGAACGGACCTCGATTCCATTTGAGCGGATCCTCAAGAACATCACGGCCGCGGCCCGCGTGAGACCGCTGGTGATTCAATCGCTGTTCATGCGGGTGGCGGGGGAAGGACCCTCGCAGAGAGAGTTGGTAGCCTATTGTGACCGGCTTGGGGAGATCGTCGCGGCTGGAGGGGAGATTCGTCTTGTGCAGGTCTACACGGTTGCCCGACGACCGGCGGAGGATTTCGTCGCCCCGCTAGCGGATACAGACGTGGACGCTATCGCCCAGCTGGTGCAGGAACGAGTTGGATTGCCAACGGCGGCTTTCTATGGCACGAGTTGCCCTTGAATTCGGGCGTTAAGATAGTCGGGGCCGAGGACGGCCCGGCTCGCCTGATGAGGTAGGTTTTCTTATTCTAATTGCGCAATTATGCTGGGAAGATACCAGCTTTGTTAGGTTTACGGTCAGAGCATCAAAAGAAAAGGCGTAGATATTATCCATGGAAATAGCGGTTATCGGTACGGGATATGTGGGGCTTGTTTCGGGGGCTTGTTTTGCTGACAGCGGCAATCGAGTGACGTGCGTTGATATCGACGCAGCCAAAGTAGAGGCACTCTGTCGCGGGGAAGTTCCCATCTATGAACCTGGGCTCGAAGAGATGGTCAAACACAACCTGTCTGTCCACAGGTTGATGTTTACGACCGACCTCGCCTCGGCTGTGGAACCTGCGGAGGTGGTCTATCTGGCCGTGGGGACTCCCCAGGGAGACGATGGGTCGGCCGACTTGTCTGCACTATGGAAAGTGGTCGAACAGATTGCTCCGCACCTTCAAAAGGATGCTGTTCTGGTAACTAAGAGTACCGTGCCCGTGGGAACCAACGCGCGCATTTACGGGATGCTCAAGGAACTCACTGGTCGGGATTGCGAAGTTGCCAGCAATCCGGAGTTTCTCAAAGAGGGTGCGGCGATTGACGATTTTGTGAAACCCGATCGCGTGGTGGTGGGGGTTCGCAGCGATCGGGCAGCCGATGTGCTGCGGCAACTTTATGAACCATTCCTCCGGACGGAGCATCCCTTTCTGGTGATGACTCCCGAGAGCGCGGAGATGACCAAGTACGTGGCCAACGCTCTGCTGGCCACCAAGATTAGCTTCATCAACGAGATGGCCAACCTGTGCGAGCGGATGGGTGGCGATATCAATGACGTGCGGCGCGGCATTGGCCACGACAGCCGCATTGGGTTTGCATTTCTCTTCCCTGGTGTTGGCTATGGGGGAAGCTGTTTTCCCAAGGACGTGCGGGCGCTCTCGGCGATGGCGACTGACTTGGGAGTCGAGCCGCGGATTCTGCTGGCCGTCGATGAGGTCAACACTTGCCAAAAGCAGGTCATGATCGAGAAGCTTGACAAGCATTTCGGTGGCAAGCTCTCCGGCAAGACAATTGCCATCTGGGGACTAGCGTTCAAGCCCCGGACCGACGATATCCGCGAAGCGCCGGCACTCGTGTTGATCGATCATCTCCTGGAGGAGGGTGCCAAAGTACAGGTCCATGACCCCGAAGCGATGGACAATGTGCGAAAGATCTACGGCAACAAGATTACGCTTTGCGACTTGGAGATGGAGGCACTCGCCGGAGCCGATGCGCTCTGCATCATGACCGAGTGGAACGACTACAAGCGGCCCGACTGGGATGAGATGGCGAGCTTGCTTCGAGCTCCCGTAATCTTCGATGGCCGCAATCTCTACGAGCCCGAACGAATGCAGTCGCGGGGATTTACGTACTACAGCGTGGGCCGACCGGGAGTGTAACGACTGAGTTCATTCCCCGCGTACAAGCAACTCGTCGAGTGCAGCTGAGGCGTTCGCTTGATGGCCTTGCTCACATGCTTCCTTGGCGGCCAACAACAGACTTGCCTGCCGCATGTTAAAGGGGACCGCAGAACCAGGCTCAGGCGCGTCAGGGACTAACTGCTGGACGATTGCCGCCAGGAGGTGCTCGATCCCCTGGCCTGTGAGTGCACTGGTGGCGATTGCATTGGCGGGAATCGGTTGGTCAGCAAGATCGATCTTGTTGAGAACCAGGACTTGCCTGCTAGGTAATTCGAGGCCTAAATCTGAAGCTTGTTGTTTGAGTAACTCCATCGAGTCCGAAGCCGTGGCATCCTCGACCCAGAGAACCAGATCGGCGCGGGCCAATTGAGCATGGGCTAGTTCGATGCCCGCGACTTCTAAAGAGTCGGTTGTTGCGTGGAGGCCTGCGGTGTCGCTCAGTTCGATGGGCCAACCGTCTATGACCGTATGTGTCGTGACAACATCGCGCGTGGTACCTGGCTGGTCGAAGACTATCGCTCGTTGGTAGCCAACCAACGCATTGATGAGGCTGCTCTTGCCGACGTTCGGTCTGCCAGCGATGACGACTTGCCAAGGGCTGGTCAAATGCAAGCCGAGGGAGAAATTTGCCAGAAGGCAATCTACGCGGGCTTCGGCTGCAGCAATCTCGCCTGATTGAATCTCTGCGAGAATCGCCTCGACTTCGCGCCGCAATGCCCCTTGCAATTGGTCCAACAGAATCAAGGCGGTACGAGAAGTCGTGGCCTCTGCCAAGGCGATACGGGCCTCCGCTTCAAGCGGGCATTCGTGCTGACGCGAGATCCATTCTTGCCAGGGAATTTCGTCACAACCGGCGGCCACAAGCTGGCTGACGACGGCCGCGACTGATTGCACACCGCCGTGGCAATGGACTTCGACCTCATGTTCGTCGCGGCGACAGACAACCAAGTCTTCCCCTTCGACTGTTCCCCAGTGACCGTAGACGATACGACTCAAGGGTTGTCGATCGAGTGAGCGGCCATTGCTCGCCAGAAAGCATCCGTCGACGAACTTCACCGCGTCGCGACCGGCCACGGCGACCACAGCAACGGCTCCCCGCCCAGTGGGAGTCAATACACAGACACTGGTCTGGTCGTCACCATTGGAGCGAGTCACCGACTTCCCTCACATGCAAGCGCGATTCCAGCGAGAACCAGATGGGACACATGTCGAACAGGTCCCACGCTTTCGTTGAGCGATTCAAGCAGAAGCGGGGCATTGCCACCGGTGAGAAAAAGCTGTGGCTTGCTGTGGGAGAATTCGGAGTACATGGCGATGAGTTTTTCCAGCGCACCCACGAGGCCCCAAGTGAGTCCCGCAGCCATGGCTTCGGTAGTGCATTTCCCCAATCCATGCTCGGGTAGCTGCAAGTTGTCAGGCGACAATAGGGGAAGCGAACTGGCGGCCCCGTGCAGGGCGGATGCCGAGAGTGACCAGCCGGGCAGGATTGCTCCCCCCAGAAAATCGCCGTTGCTGCCAATGAGATCCACCGTCACGGCGGTCCCGAGATCCATCACGATGGCAGGTTGCTCGGTCTTGCGAATTCGGTTAACAGCCACGGCATTGAGCAGCCGGTCAATCCCCACTCGCTGCGGTTCTTTGACCTGTAAGACAATCGGCAAGTCGCTGCCGGTCAAGACTCGCACGGCAGGATAACTGAGTTGTGAAAACAGTTTTTCTACGACTCCAGCCGCAGCGGGGTTTACCGAGGCGAGCGCGACTTGGGGTCGCCGATCTTCGCACTGAGAGAGCCACTCTGTGATCTGGGCATTGAATTCTCCAACAGGAACGCCCCGATGTTGGCAGGAAAAGGTCTCGGCGGGTTCGGCGAGTTTTGGAGCAGCAATCGGCAAGAGACTCTCGGGAGGTTCTGTCGCACAGATAACCTCGCCGGGAAACCAACCGAACTTCACCCGGCTCGTGCCAACATCCACCGCCAACAAGTCAAGCACTTCGCTCATGTCGGTTGCCGCTGCTCGCTCAACAGGGAATAGGCTTTTCGAGTTAGTTCATTCAGGCCCTGGCCGGTGACGGAGGAGAAGAGCAAGACGGGTTTTCCGATTGCTTGTTCCAACTCGGTGCGGACTTCTTCTGCGCCGGGTAGCTCGGCCTTGCTGACGGCGACTATCTCCGGGCGGTTGCCTAGATCGATGTCGTATTTCTCTACCTCCGCACGGATGGCGTGGTAGTTCTCGATGGGGTTGGTTCCATCCATTGGTTCTGGCTCGATCAAATGGATCAGCACCCGCGTGCGTTCTACATGGCGAAGAAACTCGTGGCCCAGGCCAGCGCCGGAGTGGGCGCCCTCGATCAACCCCGGAATGTCGGCCATCACTAGAGCGTGGTCGATATCGACTTGCACAATTCCCAGGTTGGGAATCTTAGTAGTGAACGGATAGTCGGCGATCTCGGGCCGGGCACGCGACACCCGACTCAGGAGGGTGCTCTTGCCGGCGTTGGGTTTCCCCAGCAATCCCACATCGGCGATAACTTTAAGTTCAAAGGTGACGCGGCGATTCTCTCCCGCTCCGCCGCGAGTGTGCTCCCGAGGAACCTGATTGGTGGCAGACTTGAACCGCGTGTTTCCCTTTCCACCATTTCCACCACGCGCGGCGATCACCTGGTCGCCGGCGGCTTCCAAATCTTTGAGCACGAAATCGTGGTCGGCATCGATTACCACTGTCCCCGGGGGAACAAGGATCGTGAGATCTTCGGCATTGGCCCCGTGGCATTTTTTGCCACCGCCGGGAGTACCGCTGCGGGCGCGCCAGTGCTTGCGATGCACCAGCATCTGCAGGCTATCGACTCCTGGTTCGGCGACAACGATGATACTGCCCCCCCGACCACCGTCTCCCCCATCGGGACCTCCACGGGGGATATATTTCTCGCGTCGGAAGCTGACGCAGCCGTCACCTCCCTTGCCAGCTTCTACTTCAACAGTGACTCGATCGACAAACATGAATTCCAGTTCCGTCTTTCCCGCGTAGGCGGGAATCTAGTCTCTCACCGCTGCGATCTGGGTTCCCACCTGCGCGGGAATGACGTCGTGATGGATATGCAGAGGCTCCATATTACCTCAATCTACAACGAAAAAGGGATGCACACCGAGGCGCATCCCTTGCAGTATGGTTGTCGCGATTGTTGGCAAGTCCCGCTTAGCTCGTTCAGGGCGGGGCTTGCAAGAGTCAGGAGGCGACGGGGAGGACGTTGATTCGACGACCTTCGCGGTCGAACATGACCTCGCCATCGACGATGGCAAAGAGAGTGTAATCTTTCCCCTGGCCAACACCCTTGCCGGGGTGAAACTTGTTGCCCAATTGACGCACGAGAATGTTACCGGCAATAACCTTTTCGCCGCCGAAACGCTTTACTCCACGACGCTGACCGTTGGAATCACGACCGTTGCGACTGGAACCTTGTCCTTTTTTATGAGCCATGGCAAACCACGATTGTTGAATTGAGGGGTTCGGGGTCTCGCAGCAGCAAGACTGTATGCTGCCCAATTGATGACCTGTAGCCCGTCGATTCTACCGGTAAATCCACTGATAGGCAACGCCTTCCGGTGTGCCATAATACCCTGCAAATCCAGGGGCCGATCCGAACCGGATTTCGGTCTCATTCTCGGCGTAGGAGTCGCCGGGACGCCAGAAATTCAACTGCAAGACCTTGCGCTCGAAGATTCTGCCCTCACCGGGGGCGGCTCCGACGGGGAAATCTGGCTGATCCTCCCAGCGATAGGCATTGGTAAGGCCTCGCACATAAATCGCTAGAAAATCGATCTCGGGGTCCACATCTTCCCAAGTCGCCACGCCCCACAAGCCACCCACGGAGCGGCCCTGTTCAGGCTCCAAAAGCTGCTCGGAGATCTCCACGTTATTAAGGAGCTGCCCCTGCGGAAGTTCGCGGCGGGCGATGGCCTCAACTGCCGAAGGGAGAATCCGATCCATATAGGATTTGCGGACAGGCTCGCCTGTGGAATCGCGATCCAGACTGGTGAGAAAAAACTGTGGGATGAACCGCTGTGGTCCTAGTGACTTTTCGACCGTCGTGAAGGTACCGTCTTTGTCCAGCTGGGGGACGAGGCCCGCTCCCGTATTGCGGACGCGGTAAACCATGTACCAAATCAGTTTGCGTTGCATTTTCAGGGATGGCTGAGGGACATCTACCCACATCATCCGTAGTGGTTTGAACGAAAATTCTAGACACCAAACGCTTTGGCGAAACTCCGCGTCTCGGGTCATCTCATACAGCGTGCGACTCTCTGAAAGTATGTTCGGTGTACGTTTGAGATCTTTAATGGCCCGCACTTCTACCATGTCATGCACATTGAGCGTGTCAGCAGGCTCCAGGTCAGGTGCGATCGTCGTCAACACACCGGGGGCAAACTGAGGTCCAGCGGCAGCAACGTCGACTGACTCTTGCGCAGCGAGGAAATTGCACAGGGCCAGTTGTGCGATCAAGCACGTAGCAAACGCCACATAGCGCGAGCCAGAAAACAAACGAATATTCGTAGAGGCGCCAAACATAGATTCTCTGTTCGTCGTAGACGGTTGGGAACAAAAAGGCCTACCACAAGTATAATTGCCGCGCCATCAGGCAGCAACTTTTTGCGGGATTTTAGCGGGAATCGGCGGTTAGTCGGTTGCTGACGGTTTGCGCGGAAATACCGGCCAATGTTGCCCGACTCTCCTTGTTGGATATTTCCGACTCGGAGAGTCGGTCAACGATGAGGATACCTACTCCTTGGATCCCCTTCAAACTAGAATGGCGGCTTCTTTCCCAATCCCATTCCTCCAATATCGAAGGTCACCCCATGTCTCGCCCTACCGTCGCCATCATCGGTGCCAGTGCCGACCGCAGCAAATTCGGCAACAAGTCCGTGCGGGCACACCTGGCCCAAGGATATGAGGTGTTTCCAATCAATCCCAAAGGTGGCGAAATTGAGGGATTGACTACTTATCAATCGCTCGCCGAGGTCCCCGCCGAGCGACTTGACCGGATCAGCCTGTATGTTCCCCCTGCGGTTGGCTTGAAACTGCTTCCCGAGATCGCCGCCAAGGGTTGCGATGAGTTGTGGCTCAACCCAGGTAGCGAAAGTGACGAGTTGGTTGAGACTGCACGAGAGTTAGGTCTCAATCCGATTGTGGCATGCAGCATTGTCGATTTGGGCGTGAGCCCTGGATCGCTGGGCTAATTGTGGGGGGGACTAAGATCTGAGGACTGGGGGAAGATTTTCACCGCAGAGTCGCTGAGGGTAAGATGGGTGGTTCTGCTGGCTAAAGGATGCTCAACGCTTCGGAAATATTTCGGCCAGCAGGTACACTCATCTGCATTAGCTTACGAATCAAAAGATGGGTGCAAGCACGCCATCCTACGAAAGACCGTAGCGAAGATTGAAAAGCCGCGAACGGCACTGACTGCAGGAAGATAGAGGGGAGAGTGATGAGTGCCTCGCGGGCGTTGCCCTGCCAACATGTTACTGTCCACCGACCACTTCACTCTAATCAATAGCATCTAGAATATACTTGGCTGGGGACGAGGATTCGAGGACTGGCTAACAACTGACGACTAATAGCTAGCGTAAGTCTAAACGCCTACTTTCGAAACTCTGGGGCGCAACACGCAGTTCGCGATTTCCGACAATAAATCTCCCCGAGGTTGCATCGACACCTGCGGCGAGGCCAATTCCCGCCGCCTCGACTCTCTATTTCTGTAAGTCGTCATGCATCAACGACTAAAGGCTTCCAGGGACGCGGGTTACAATTTGAGTCTACTCAATTGGTGTCTCTGCACCTCGCGTTCTGGCACCCCGAAATGGCTGATTTCGGCGCGGTTTCTTGCGAATAACTACCGTAGGCGTGGTCTTTTTGAGTTGGCAGTGCTGTTGATTAACGCGTGGGCTCAAGAAATCAATGCCGCGCAAAGAAACTAGGTTCTCCTGATTTAGGAAGAATTGAGGCATCAACTGCTCGATCACTTTAACGGATTCAAAAAATCCTAGAAAAATGTGGCGGAGGCGGATTTCACTTTCGGCTACACATTAATGAAGAGCTGCCTCCCAAGCAGAGGGCTGCCCTTTTCCCCATAAGCGTTCGCAACCATGTGCTACAGCTCACCTCTAGCAATCTTTTCGTCCAATGCAGATTCGATAGCACCCAGTTTTGGCCGGATGGTTGCAGATCTCGTAAAAATGTTCGAATCAAGACTTTCGGGAGAAGACAAGTTGTACAAAAAGCGAAGATCAGTCTTTGGCCTGGACCGAACTGGCAAAGTGCGTTGGCGCCAATTAGTCATTTCCCTTCTTGGATGTTACTTCGGTCTTCTTACGACTTCTGCTCTCTTGTTTGGTCAATCACCTGAGGATGATCAAAGAGTTACTGTTCAAAGCAATCGACCGTCCTACCGCCCCCCCTACCGACCCTCCCGGCGACCAAGGTTCCCTCAAAATGGCAGCTATGTGGTAATTGGCTACAACGATCTTGGAATGCATTGCATGAATCAGGACTTTTCGCAACTTTGCATCCTGCCGCCCTACAACAATCTCCATGCCCAGGTGATTCGCAGAGGACGCGAACCCACGATTGTTCGCAGCGGCGTCGAGGTCAAGTATCGGATTACCAACAACACAACATCGGCTCCGAAGACAAACTTTTGGCAGTACGCTCCTCAGCTCTTCGGAGTGAACTTAACGCCCGACGTGGGACTCACAGGAAATAGTCTACAGGGCAAGATGGCCCCCACCGGGGCGAACGATTGGGCGGCCACGGGCATTCCGCTCACTCCGATCACCGACAACGGGGTACTCAACCCGTATCCACTTGGCGAAATCTCGGTAGAGTCCGAAGGGAAGGTGTTGGCCCTCACCCACGCAGTGGTTCCCGTTTCATGGGAAATAAGCTGCAATATCTGCCACGCTCCAGGATTACCCGGGCCCATGGTAGACGCTGACATTCTCATGAAGCACGACCAAAAACACAACACCCAATTGTTTGGCGGCGGTGCGGTGCTGTGTGCCTCATGCCATTTCGACCCCGCTTTGGGAACGATTGGTATTCCTGGTGTGAAATCGCTGTCAGAGGCAATGCACGGATCGCACGCGTCCCGTATGCAACCGGTCTTTGCCATGGGACTGACAAATGAGTGCTATGCTTGTCACCCCGGCTTCCAAACGAACTGCCAACGGGATGTCCATTTTGCCAAGGGCATTTACTGTACGTCATGCCATGGCAACATGACAGCGGTAGCCGATCTCAATCGTATCCCTTGGGTAGATGAGCCAACCTGTGGTAGTTGCCACAAATCGCGTCAACCGGAGTTTGATTTCGAGGAACCCGGCAAATTGTTCAAAGATTCCCATGGGCATGGCGGCGTCCATTGTGCCGCCTGCCACGGCAGCCCGCATGCAATAGGTCCAGCGGTCACACCGCAAGACAATTTGCAAGCGATCGAATTGCAGGGCTACTCGGGAACAATCTCAAAATGTACGGTCTGCCACACGACGCCACCAAGCGTACACTTCGAACATCACCGTCACGACTAACGAGTTGCTTGGTCACGGTGACCAATGGGTGATCAACTTCTCCGCAAGAAGACAGCCGAAGGAGTCCTCCTTAGGCACGTATCGAGACGAAAGCTGGTGCAGGGATTTCCAGATCTGAGTTTTAGCGAGCAAGAATCAAGTTTTTTGAGACAAACCGATCTCGGAAGTCGCATTGACCTGTGTATTCGCTAATATCCTGCAATATCAGCCTTCAGGGATTACATAATGCTCGCGACCCTAGCACAAGCCTCGCCCACTGCCGATTTCGCTATCAGGGAAAACTTGGAGGATCCGGCGACGGTAGACCTCGTAGTTCACGACATTCTGAAACTCGATGATTTGCTCCGATTCACACCGGAACAAGTTGCTGCTGAAGCAGAGCTGTCTTCCATCAAGCTGGCCGTAGTCACGAGTACGGCATCTGATGCCATTTCTGCGATAACCGCTCTTGCAGCAGCTGCTGGAGTCTTGTTCCTGTCGTGGGGCCAACTCGTTTCTGCAGGAGAACGTCTCAGGACTTCCTTCGAAACGATTGCAGACTTGAGCCCGTTTGAATTGTTTCGCTTGCTCAGCGCCATCCCTTAGACACCGCCTCAATCGGATATTCTTGCTGAAGGCGACTACTTGCAAGCCATGTCCTACGGAGTTTAATAGATTCTCGCCGATTCCCATCGAACTTTCACTCACACCAAATTGCATGAACGATATCACGAACATCCTGTCCGCTGCAGCTAAGGGTGACTCTGGTGCATCACAGCAATTGTTGCCGCTGGTATATGACGAGCTGCGACGTCTCGCTAAGCAGAAAATGGCCCGCGAAAAACCAGGGCAGACACTCGATGCGACGGCGTTAGTTCACGAGGCATACTTACGCTTGGTAGGAGCCAACAGCGGCCCCCATTGGGACAATCGCGGCCACTTTTTCGCCGCTGCAGCCGAATCGATGCGGCGTATTCTGGTCGAGAATGCGCGTCGCAAGTCTCGACATAAGCATGGTGGCGAGCGAGATCGCGTAGATTTGGAGAACTGTGATATCGCGATGAGCGCTCGGCCCCATGAAGTGCTGGCGATTAGCGAAGCGCTTGACCGGCTTTCCGAAGAAGACCAATTGGCAGGTGAAATCGTAAAACTACGCTACTTCGCTGGCTTGTCCGTTGAAGAAGCAGGCAACGCTTTGGATCTTTCACGCGCCAATTCCTATCGGCACTGGTCTTTTGCCCGCGCGTGGTTGCAGTGCGAATTGTCGGACGATAAAAAGCCAGAGTAACTTGCAGACACCGATACCGTTGCTGTCGCCCTAGACGAGTGTCGATCAGAAAATACAAAGTTCTCAACAAATCATACTTGGATATTCATCATGTCTGACCAAGCCCACAATGCGAAAGATATTTTCTGGCAGGCGATCGATATCGAGTCTGCCACAGATCGTCAAGCTTTCTTAGATGACTCTTGCGAGGCAGATACCAATCTCCGTCGCCGCGTGGAAGCTCTGCTCGCAGCCAACGACGAACCGGAAAGCTACCTCGACCGACCAGCGGTGAAATTCGACCCCGTGGAGACAGAGGACCACCTCACGCCGGCAGCAAGAGTTGTTGATTCGTCCGAGAAGCCCGGTACGCTCATTGCCACCTACAAGCTGCTGCAGGAAATAGGTCAAGGCGGCTTTGGCATGGTTTACATGGCGGAGCAGCAGGAGCCAGTGCGCCGACAAGTGGCGTTGAAGATCATCAAGCCTGGTATGGATACGCGGGAGGTGATTGCGCGATTTGAGGCGGAGCGTCAAGCGCTGGCATTGATGGATCATCCCAACATTGCCAAAGTGCTCGACGCCGGCGCCACTTCGAGTGGTCGACCTTACTTTGTCATGGAACTGGTCAAGGGTGTTTCGATTACGGAGTTCTGCGATGGAAATCGACTCACTACTCGGCAACGGTTGGAGTTGTTTGTGACTGTCTGCTCCGCAGTGCAGCACGCGCACCATAAGGGTGTAATCCACCGTGATTTGAAACCCTCGAACGTCATGGTGACCCTGCACGACGGCATACCGATCCCGAAGGTCATCGACTTTGGTATCTCGAAAGCGATCTCGCAGCGGCTCACCGAAAAAACTTTATTCACGCGCTATGGGCAAATGGTAGGAACTCCGCAGTACATGAGCCCCGAGCAAGCGGAGATGAGCGGTCTGGATGTCGATACTCGCTGCGACATTTATTCACTCGGTGTATTGCTGTATGAATTGCTCACAGGGACGACCCCGATCGAGGCCGAAGCGTTACGGATGGCTGGTTACGCTGAGATGCTGCGGATCATTCAGGAACAGGAGTCACCCAAGCCCAGTACCCGGCTGAGCACACTTGGCGATCGCCTACCGCTCGTCTGTCAGCAGCGGAGCACGAGTGAGCACCAGATCGGCCGATTGGTACGAGGTGAACTGGATTGGATCGTGATGAAGTCCCTCGAAAAGGACCGCTCGCGTCGATACGATACGGCCGATGCCCTTCGCGCGGACGTACAACGGCATCTTCGGAATGAACCGGTCAGCGCCGTCGCGCCGAGCACATGGTATCTGCTGCAAAAGTTCGCGTCCAAACACCGCAGCTTCATTGCAGCAGCCAGCGGTATCGTCGTCTTGCTGTTGGCAACTGCTGTGATTTGCTCGGTGATGGCAGTGCAGGCGACTCGGTCCAAGCGGGATGCGCAGTCGGCCCTCACGCAGGCCGAATTCGCAACCGCCTCGGCTGAACAAGCTCGCGATGAGGAGAAACGCCAACGTCAATTGGCCGAGACCGAACGGCAGCGAGTCAGCGAGGAGAGGGAGAAGGCACGGCTTAATCTATACGCGGCTGATATGAAGGCTGTGAACAACTATCTGGCAGACGGCAGTCTCGGGGCTGCTCGGGCACTGCTTCAATACCAAATGCCAAGACCAGGCGAGTCGGACTTGCGCGGCTGGGAATGGAGGTATTTTAACCAAAAAGCAAAGGGCGACCACCTGTTTAAGCTGGTCGGGCATACCAGCATCATCAATCGGCTCGCGTTCTCGCCGAGCGGTCGACTATTACTGTCAAGAGGTTACAACGAAACCATTCTGTGGGACTGGCGAAACAAGACGATGCTGCGGCAATGGGAAAACGTCAAGGACATCGGCTTTTCCTACGATGGATTCATCGGATTATTGAATGACGATGCAAGGCTGGAGCTGTTGGATCCAGAAACATTTGAGCCGACCGGGGGTGTTCAGGAGGGCGTCCAGCACTTTGCTTTCTCACCTCGGGAGAACTATTCGATTCTCGTCTTGACTGACGGAAAGCTTGTTCGTTGGAACCACGCGACGAGCGAGGCGCACGAGTTCTATCAACTCAAACGGCCAGCCGATGTCGTCTTTTCACCAGATGGCGAGGCGTTTGGATGGATTCAGGGCGATGTCGTCAGAGTGTGGAACGTCGCCGATGCAACGATACAGACAACGGTCGACTTGCCGGCCGAAGTAAGGTCAACCTTTGGCCTCTTTAGGAGCCCTCGGGCCCTTGCGGCGCTGTTTGCAGGAGGCAAAGGGCTTGTCGTTCGGGCGCGTGGGATTCCTCCCGTAGTGTACCGAGCTAAGAATGCGGACTGGGAACGCCCATTTCCAAAAGATGCGGTTGGAACAAATCAAATGATGATGTCGCGGGATGGAGATTTCTTGGTCACCGGAAGCTACAACCACGACGTTTCCATGTGGTCCGTGCCGGAATTTGAACCAATTGCGAGGCTGTATGGTCACGGCGATGAAGTATTTTCGGTTGCCATAACGGCAGACGGGCAGCATTTGGCGTCGGGAAGCCAAGACAAGTCGATTCTCATCTGGAGTGCGAATCGCAGCACTAACAGTACGACGATCAATCAGGGCTTGGGGCCTGCGCCGATTGTCTATTCGAAGAGCAGCAAATGGATGGCAACACCGACTCCATTCTTCACGACCACGATTAGGAATCCAGAGACATTTGAGGTTGTCTCCAGCATAAAGGGGGTTGCGGTTCACGAATTGCCAGATCAGTCCGAATTGATTACGGCGAAAATCAGTTGGTCTCTTAAGGGGCCAAGTCTTGGGCACGAATTCACTTTTTGGAACACAAATACCTGGCAACCAGCCAAGACGATTAGCCTGCCCGACGACACCAAGATCGGTGCGGCGGCTAACGGAACGACCGCGGCTATCGCCAATGAATCACAAATGAGCTTGATCGATCTCACCACGCATCAAGTTGTCGCATCTTGGAAGCATGGCCTCAAGCGTCAGTCGAACGTTCCACTGTTGCCACTCGCGGTTGGCTCTGGTGGCATCGTAGTCGGCGCTGGAAGCGCACTTGACTCTAATTCAGGTGTCGCAAGAGTGTGGGACCTTTCCGGCAGGCTGCTCGCTGAGTTTGACTGCGAACACATTCGGCAGATCGTTGGCGTAGCGTGTTCGCCTGACGAAAGGTACGTTGCGACCGCCAGCTTTGACGCGACGATCAAGGTTTGGAATGTCGCAAGCAAGTCACTGGTGTTCACACTACGCGGTCACCGACGGGGAGTTCACAGCATTGATTTCTCGCCCGACGGGAAGACGCTAGTAAGTTATGCGGACGATAGGATGGTTAAGCTTTGGCATGTTGCAACAGGGAGAGAACTGGCAACGCTGTATCCGAAAGTTGATGTGGGCTCTATGCAGTTTTCGCCAGATGGATCTACCTTGATCGGACAAGGTCTCGCGCCTCCACCCAAGTCCTCGAAACTCCAGATTTGGAGAGCCCCTCTATAGTCGTGGCGATCAGCAATTCGAAGCAAGTCAGCGAGTCAGCCTTGGAAATGCGTTATGACAAATCAATCAAATAGAGCCAGAGACATCTTCTTGCAGGCGATCGACATCCAGTCTTCGGAGGATCGTCAAGCGTTTTTGAATCAGGCTTGCCAAGCAGACCACAACCTGCGTCGCCGTGTCGCTGCACTCTTGGCGGCCCATGACGATCCAGAGAGCTACTTGGATCGACCCGCAGCCCGGTTTGACGTGACAGCAACCTTCGCAGGGAACGCGACGGGGCCCGGCCTGTCCGACTCGTCGTCCTACCACGGACGATTTCTGCCGGGGACAAAGATAGCTGACCGATTTCGCATCGTGTCGCTGCTTGGCAGCGGTGGCATGGGCGATGTGTATCGGGCTGACGATTTGCGACTGGGGCAACCCGTCGCCCTGAAATTTCTGCCTTCGGAACTCGCCAAAGACCAAAAGCGATTGGACTATTTTCACAAAGAAGTCAAGCTAGCTCGGCAAGTATCTCACCCCAACGTCTGTCGGGTGTACGACATCGGCGAAGTCGATGGGCAGTTCTTCATCTCGATGGAATACATTGACGGTGAAGATCTTAAGGCATTGTTGCATCGCATTGGTCGTCTCCCCAACGATAAGGGGATTCAGATCGCCCAACAGTTGTGCGCCGGTTTGGCTGCTGCGCATGCCCAGGGTGTACTGCATCGAGACTTGAAACCGGCCAACATCATGATCGATGGGCAGGGTCAGGTTAGGATTACAGACTTTGGACTGGCAACAGTAACAACTGACGGCGAGAACGTTGCGGGAATGTCGGGAACCCCGGCTTACATGGCTCCCGAACAGTTGCTGCGTGGCCAGTCGAGTGCTGGGAGCGACATTTACTCGCTGGGCCTTGTCCTCTTTGAACTCTTTACCGGAAAAACGACTCATCAAGCATCTTCCCTTGCGGAGTTACAGCAACTTCACGAAGACTCGTCCGCGCCACGCGACGCCAAAGATATCGTCGAAGATATTGATCCGTCCGTCGACCGAATCATCTCACGCTGTTTGGACCCCGATCCAGTCAATCGCCCTAAATCAGTCAGTGCCATTGCTGCAGCTCTGCCAGGTGGCCAACCTTTAGATGCAGCGATTGCCGCTGGAGAAACTCCATTGCCAGAGTTGGTCGCAGCATCGGGGGGCACTGGCATACTTTCGCCCACAGTAGCGACGAGCTACCTAATCGGAATACTCACTCTGCTCGTGCTCGCATTCATTGTGATACCTAGAACTTCGCACATTCAGGCGATTGGAGCCGACGACTGGCCTGCACCGGTGTTACGCCATCAAGCTCGGGAAATCTTGCGGCATCTGGGCATTGAGGAACAACGCAATAGCGTCGATGGCTTCGCTAACCGAAAACGCGAACTCCGCACCGTTGAATCCCAAGCGGAGGAGTCACCATCGTCAAGTCGCACGGATCTCATACAGACTGGGCCACTGCACGGGTTGACGTACTGGTATCGCGAGAGTCCTGAGGATTTCTTCGTGAACGAGTTCTGGAGGGAAATGTGGCTTAGTTGGAATCGCGCAAACGAATGGTCGCCACCCTGGACCGTACCTGAAATGAACGGCGTGCATCTCACGCCGACCGGACAATTACGGTGGTTTCGTGCGATCCCAGCGGCTGAGATCGCTGAAGCTGAATTAGAAAGCCCGCCTGAATGGTTGGAGTGGTTCGATGAGTCGATTACGGGAATTGATCTGAGTTCTTTGCAACCCGCAACCTGGCAGGGCCGGCCGCCCGATGCATTTGACCAATATCAAGCGTGGGAAGGTAACTGGCCCAATTCAGACGTCCCGCTCAAAGTTCAGGTAGCCTCCTATCGAGGGAAGCCTGTGTTCTTTGAAGTGATGTCGACGAATACGTCCATCAGCGGCAAGGCGAGCAAGGATCACGTCATCATGGGATGGATTTACGTGGTCGTTGATTTGGTTCCATTTCTGTTGGCCTGGTATCACTATCGGCGTGGCCGAGGTGATCGACGCGGCGCTCGCTATTTTGCGATCTACATCGGCTGCGTGACCTTTATTGCCAATCTCATGCTGGCGACCCATGTACAACCACCGTTTGAAATGGGATTGCTGTTGTTTGCGGGGGCGGTAGGTAGCGGCGCTGCGGTCATCGCGTGGGTTGTGTATATGGGCATTGAGCCGCTTGCCCGACGTTATTGGCCCAGTCTGCTAATCTCCTGGACGCGACTGCTTCGAGGTTCATTCACAGACCCCCGAGTTGGTCGTGATTTGCTCGTCGGAGTCTCGTTCGGCATAGGATTCGCGATCCTAGAACGGGCCAACGGCTGGTGGCTCGGTAGAATCCCGACTGACCCTGAAGCAACGATGGGTAATGTGCGCTCGCTCTTAGGATTTGTCGTTGCGGTCCACACACGGGAAATGCTCTGGACTTTCGGGCTGGTCGTGCTGCTTGTGGTGTTCACGATTGTCACTCGTACCAAGAAAATCGCTCCTTTTGCACTTTTCGCCCTCTCCGCTTTTGTGATCAGTCAACAAGGAGTGTCGATAGCAATCATCGCCCCCCTGGCAAGTATGGCCTTACAGATTTGGATTCTCGTCTACTGCGGTCTCTTAGCTGCGATCGCCGCAGCGACAGTGATGCATTTGGTCGTAGGCGTAATCACAACAAACCTCGATGCGTTTTATGCCACCAATGGTCTGATTTTGGTCGCGATCATTCTTGCTATTGCCGTTTACGGTTTCGTTTGCTCGCAGGGCCATGCGATTGGTCGTACGCATCGACATGTGCGGTGACATATGTTGCTGCAACACATTTACGTTGATCCTTCCTTTCCCCTCAGTACTGGAGTCAAACTATGATCAGAACTTCACTCTATCGTTTGCGTGCACTAGCGATGCTTGGTCTAGTCGGGCTCCTATTATGTACGCTGCTACAAGAATCCGAAGGACAAGACGCTTTATCGGAGCGTTTGAATTTTGAAAAGCTCACAGACAAAGAGCTAACCGAACTCACGGGCGTTTGGATTATTGGGGAGGATTTACGGCAAGAGGCAATTTTTGAAGCCCTCGCATACGAACGCCAGTGCGACCACTACTTGAACAAATTCGCGATTGAAACGCCTCTTCAAACGAAAAAGAGACTTCAGAATGTGCTGCATACATCGTGTAAGAAAAGAGCGGACGAAGACGAGAAGTACGGTCGAATTCTTTGGGGTATGTATCTTGTATGGGGTGATGGATGCAAGGAAGCAATGGAAGCTGGCTTCAAGCATTTTAAAATTGGAGCCTTTAAGGGCTATCCGCGGAGCATCTGGCTCCTTGGGCTTTGTTACGATGGCGGCCTTGGAGTTGCGAAAGATAAAAATGAGGCGTGGAAATTGTTTAAACAAGCATCGGATAATAATTACTCACACGCTACCGGGAGCTTAGCAAAGTGCTATCTCACTGGTCGAGGAGTCCGAAAGGACTTAGATCTTGGCATGAAGTATCTCCGGCAAGCGTCAGATGGGAACGACGCGATGGCTCAGTTCGCCATGGCAATGGCCTATGAAAATGGAGAAGGAGTTCCCGAGGACCATGAAGAGGCAACTTGGTTGTTCGCCCTGGCATCGAAAGCAGGTCATCCCGAAGCAGCATTTCACTACGGATGTCGACTTTACGAGCACAAGCATCTGTCGAAAATAATCGCAGAAATAGAAGCGTTCGAGGAGAGACAAAAAACCTTAGAGGATGGTCGAGATGATCCAACGTATCGACTATTTAATTGCGAAATGTTGGGGTGGGAAGAGGCGGCATATTCGACGTGGATGAAGGGCTATTTCCTTGGAAGCAGCGATTGTGGTCTTCAATATGCGTTCTGCTTATACAACGGAGAAGGCACATTTAAGCAGCGAAATGAAGCCGTAGAACTCTTTGGGAAGCTTGCGGCAGCGGGTCACCCATTGGCCGAAGAGACCTATGCTAAGTTGTCCAAGGGGAGAACAGGTCGTCGTAAATCTTATTCCTTTACGCTGGATAGGACTGTCTACGGCGAAGTCTGGGACGGGATCTACCGTGAAAACGACAACTTCAAGAGCGATGGCCAGAAACGCCGGTATTAGCAGGTCAAAATCTTCTTCTATCCATTCGCCATTCACAACTCAAGGTTCATGAGTGATTGCGTTGATAGGTGATGGCTAAGAGTCACCAAGCGATCGCCCGAGAATGCTTGAGGGTGACAGTCGATGAAGCTGACCATGTTGGGTACCGGAGCCCTCGACGGATAAGCTCGTCGAGTTCTGTCACAACTGGAGGAGGGTGTGTTGGCCCGGTAGAACGATTCACGTTGCACCCCCATCGGATGTGTCCGAAGTGGGGGCACAATCAATCAGCGCGATGATTGCTTCGCGAATGTGTGGCTGAAGAAGAGGCCATCGCTCGGCGATAAAATCGATCGCTGGCGGGCGGTCTTCCGTCTGTGACAGTGCCACCAGATGACGATTGATGTCGCCCCCCGTACGTGGCCGAGATGTGGACACGGGAGAGAGTGAATCACCTACTCTGCCGCTGCGGTATTCTCATTCGATTCCCGCAGCCTCGCCGACCGACGCTGAGGGTCGGTGCCCGTCCCTTTGGAATGTCGAGGTCTTACCAATGAAAGCCCTCCAAACTTGGATTCGCAGTGTGTAAGATGGGTTGGTGGAAAATACCGACCCCCAAGTTCGTGATCAACTCTGCCTCTCGATGGTATCGGGGGTGGGGCCACTTGGTATCCAGCGGTTGCTCACGCATTTTAGTTCTGCTGGGCGAGTGCTTTCGGCTTCGGTGGGAGAGCTAACTTGCGTCCCCGGGATTGGGCCGACAATTGCGAAACGAATTGCTGCGGCTCGGGCTGAGATCGATGTGGACGAGCAACTTCGCATTGCTGATGAAAACAGCATCTCGATTCTCACTCCGGGATGTTCCAACTATCCAGCACTCTTGAAAGAGATCCCCGACCCGCCGGCGGTGCTTTTCGTAAAGGGAGATCTCAAGGAAATCGATGGTCTCGCGGTAGCGATAGTGGGCACGCGCCATGCAAGTCGCTATGGATTGAAACAGGCTGAGACCTTGGGGGCCAGCTTGGCCAACGCGGGATTCACGGTGGTCAGTGGCATGGCTCGGGGAATTGATACGGCTGCCCATCGCGGGGCGCTTAAGGCGGGTGGACGCACGATTGCCGTGCTTGCTAGTGGAGTTTTGGCCCCCTACCCTCCTGAGAACAAACAACTCTCGGAAGAGATCGCCGCTCAGGGTTGCGTCATGAGCGAAGCGGCACCGACGATGCCGCCGCTGAGCGGGATGTTCCCGCAGCGAAATCGAATCATCAGCGGACTCACCCTGGGGACCATCGTGGTGGAGGCCGCGGATCGGTCGGGGGCTCTCATCACGGCCCGCCATGCAGGGGAGCAGAATCGCCAAGTGTTTGCCGTGCCGGGGCAAGTGGACAATCGACTCGCGACTGGCACAAACCGGTTAATCCGCGACGGCGCGCGGCTGGTCACCTCGATCGACGACGTACTTGAGGAGCTAGGCCCACTGTCACAAGAGACCCGCCGCGACGATGGCACTACGATCCGCGATCCAGCGGAATTGTCGCTGAACGAAATCGAAACGCAGGTGTTGCAGGCGATTGAAAAAGGAGGCTCACTGATCGACGAAATCACCGTTCACACTCAGATTCCTGTACAAAGGGTGCTTGCGACAGTGAGTGTGTTGGAGATGCGCGGGCTGGTGCGCAAGGTGAGCGGCAATCGGGTGGTAAGGTTGTAGCTACTTTGTAGGCCTCAACGAGTAACGTGAGTCTCGGCATGGTAGATTTGTATTAGGGTTTTTGAACCTTTCACTTGAATACTATTGCCACTAAGTTTTGAAGGAGTCAGGTAGCCGAAATTAAAAAGGTGGGTGAACCCGTGGGAAGCAAAGTCGGTGGAGCTACTTTCCCCATTAAGCCGTCAGACCACCCACCCTTCGGGAAAACAGGAAATATTATGTGATCCTCGCTAATTGGGCTGCTTCCACTCAATTGTCCAGCAAGGTGCATGATTTTTGACCAGTGTTGCAAAATCAGACACTTTTGCCCGGGACATTTGAGAGTAGAATCTGCCAAAATCCTGGCAAAATCTGCAAGATTGGCAGACTGGGGGTGAATTCCTAGCATCGAACCCAAGAGTCACAATTTACGTAACAGATTAGCCACATAGGGTTTCGGGAACTGATAGCGGTATCATAATACCGATAATATGGCCTCTCGGCATAGGAGTTGCAACTATTCACTACGCAACTGCTGAGCAAAGGTCTATCCCCCAATCGTATGCCGCTTCAACCCCCTAAGAAGGAATAAGCGGCTACAATGGAAACCTGAGTTCGAAAGTTGCCGCCGGCAGAGTCCGGTGTTCCGCCACCCATGGAATCGCACATGTATGCTGCGAGGGTACGCGGATTCCTATTTTGGACGGCAGGGAGAAAGGATTTTCTCCTGATTAGCGTCGAACTCTCGGTATGAGGAGTTCGTAAAGATGGTTAGGCAACCTAAGGAAAAGTTAAAGAAAACAAGTGCGACAAGCGATGTAGCTAGTCTCAGTGATGAGCAGCTAATCGCCTCGTACCAAGCGGCGGAAGATTCCTCAGTATTTGCTGAGTTGGTCTCTCGCTATGAACGTGAGTTGTACAATTACCTGAAGCGCTATCTTGGCGATGCCTCGATGGCTGAGGATGTGTTTCAAACCACTTTCCTCCAAGTGCACATGAAGTGTGATCGGTTTGAGTTGGGTCGTGCATTTCGCCCCTGGCTTTACACGATCGCTACGAACCAGGCGATCGACGCCCAACGCCGTAATCGGCGGCATCGTCGCTTGAGCCTGGATCGATCCCACAGTGCTGGAGGAGAGGAAGTTGGTACGCTGATGGAAGTTGTGGCAACTAGCGCTGCCAACCCTTACGACACCGTCGAGAGTGGCGAACAGGCTGAGTGGGTCCGCAACGAAGTGGCCGGCTTGCCCGAACCGCTGCAAAACGCCGTCCAACTGGTCTATTTCCGGGGGATGAAATACCGTGATGCTGCCAAGCTTATGTCGATACCGGTGGGAACGGTTAAGAGCCGACTCCACGCTGCGATCAAACGCCTTGGCGAATCGTGGCGCGATCTGCAAGTCGCCAATCACCAATAAGGGTCGACTTCGTTGGTCTGCACAGATTGTGAAGAGCATTGCCGCGCTCTCGGCAGTGTGCCTTGCCTGTTTAAGAAATCTTTCACACGAGCCTAGGGTCTACCACCCTGGGCTCGTTTTTTGTTAT
Organism: Bythopirellula polymerisocia; assembly: GCF_007860015.1. GTDB lineage: Bacteria > Planctomycetota > Planctomycetia > Pirellulales > Lacipirellulaceae > Bythopirellula > Bythopirellula polymerisocia. Next base: position 1,318,982 of record NZ_SJPS01000001.1, on the reverse strand, counting down.
GTGAGTGCGAAAGCGTCTGTCCGATGAGAGAGCAACTACTGGCTTACTTGCTGAACGACTTGGACCCTGCGGAACGCCAGTCCGTAGAAGACGCACTGGCAGACGACCCCGCTTTGGTCGAAGAGCTGGATCATCTGCGTAGCTGTCTCGAGACCAGCAGTAAAGAAGCGGAACCCGCAGCGACTCCGCCGACGAAACTTGCCTCGCGGACTTGTTCCTTTGTCGAGCATGCAATCAAGCGATCAAGGTCCTTTTGCATCTCAGCGCCTCACGTTGCATCGCTGAGCGAGTCGCGGGATGGGTGCACTTCTCGCCGCAGGTGGACGTATGCCGACTTAGGTGCGGCAATCTGTGTGCTCTTGGCATTGGGAGCCTTGGTGATGCCCGCTCTGCGGGAGAACCGCGATGAGGCGCGACTACTCCAGTGTCAGGCAAATCAATTTCGAGTGGGTACGGCTCTCACGCAATTCAACGAGCGTTTTCGGCGGCTCCCGCAGATCAAGCCTGATCAGAATGCGGGCTATTTTGTCGTCGAACTTTATGAGAATGGCATTCTCACGCGAGAAGAACTCGCTGAATTGGTGGTCTGTCCTGCTACGATTCTAGCGGATCAAGTAGCCAGCGGTCATATCCGCATCTACATCCCCAATCGCGAGGAGTATCTGGCAATCGATGGGGCTGCCGGCAATGTGCTTCGCAAGCTCATGGCAGGTGATTATGCCTACAATCTCGGCTACCGCACGCCGTCGGGCCAGATCCAGCAGATTCAATTCGAGGGAAGTTCGCATCTCCCACTACTTTCCGATGCACCGAGCATGGCCGGAGCCGGATATCAAAGTACCAACCATGGCGGCTGTGGGCAGTATGTGCTCTTTCAGGATTTAAGTTGCCGTTTTATTCGGTGCTACCAGGCCAAGTCTCAGCAAGATCACTGGTATCTGAACGACGACGGTCAGCCCGCTGCTGGCTGTCGAGCTACGGACATCGTCCTGGCCCCTAGCGAGGCCACCCCGGTTGTGGACGTCAGTACGAAGTAGCCGTGTTGATTGCACGCAACTTGCGGTTGCCATTTCGCTACCTGTTCAATCAGAAAAACGCTGGATTATAGCAGTTTCTGTGTTTGGCCCGGCATGTGCTTATTGATTCCGGTACCTCCTCTTCAAGCACCTGACCGTGTGAGAGAGCCCTCCCTCCAGGCTTTCTCACGCGGTCTTGCTGCGTTTGGGCTTATTACTTCTGATGGGCCTGCTGACCAATTGTCATAGAACTTTTCCGCGTTGCAGTAAAACGGCTCGATAATTGGTAAGTTCTTTGCCTACAAACCTTTAGCGGATGTGCCTCTTTGATCCCAAGCTATCCAGTTGATCGACAAAAACTCCTGAGATGGAGTGGTGGGACTGGAAAACCCCAATTATTTAGTGGACTTAGTAAAGAGTGCCTTGATAAAATAGCACTAGATCAGCCTTGTATCTTTTCCATGGATTGGGGATATTGCCGATTCTGGTTTAGTAGTAATTTTACCGTATCTACTAGGATTTCCATCGCAAAAGGGTTGAAGAGATCAATATTTCTTCTGAACTCCTGGCATCGTTCTTAATTGGCTTTCGCAACTAAGTTTTAAAACATCTGGGGAGACGCTAATGTGTCGGTCAAACAAAGTGCTTACTAATGCACTGACTTGCTTTCTCTGCAAAACACTGGCTTCAGCTACTTTATTTTCTGCTCTATGCTGCACAGCAACTCTTGCCCAAGCAGCGATTATGTATGGCGACTTCAGCGACACCCCTCCTGGGGCGGTCATGTATCTGGATGTAACTGAGAGTTCATTTTCCAAACCGGTACCTCCACCCCTTTATGGACCTCCTTCAATCACCGGCAATGTGTTGGATTTTGATCCGACGGGGTTTGGGGTTTCCTCTTCAGGTGGAGCTTCAGGTTTGATCGATGGTCAACTCAATTATACGATCATGGCTTTGCCAGGCGCTGGTCTAACCGGCTTTTCCATCGTCGAAAGTGGAGACTTCAGCTTCTCCGGGGTTAATCCTTCTCCGGGCACATTTGTGTCGGCTTCTGCTGGTGCTACGGTGAGCATCCTTGCAGTGGATAGCATTACTTTGCCAAATCCCATCCCAGTTTTTGCTTCGGACATTTTTGTGACAGACTATCCGACTACAGGCGGAGCGCCTTCAACAGGATTGCTTCCCTGGTCATTGGTGACATTTGTCGATCTTGGCGCAGCGATTCCTTTTCCGTTCGACTTCGGGGCAACGAAAGTCGAAGTGGCGATCAACAATCAATTAAGTTCGGCGACCACCCCTGGTAACCAGGCGGCAATTGCCAAGAAGGATTTCAAGCTTGTTCCTGTCGGCGACCTGATCCCGGACAATGTTCCTGAGCCATCCAGCTTGGCTCTTGTTTGTCTGATAGGACTATTTAGTACCGCTCGACGAAGAGTGGGCTGAGAACCATCTGAGCCTAAGTACCGATTCAACTGATAAGCCTGGGTGAATTCTATCCACCTGGGCTTTTTTCGTTGCGAGGGTTTTCGCAGGTGCCGGCGATCGGCAAGTTGAAAGAAGACAACGGTCCGTTGTCATTTTGCTTCGCTTACCGCAGAAACACCGCGAATTATCGCGGTTTCTGCGATTGGCCCGGCATGTGCTTATTCATCCCGGTACCTCCTCTTCAAGCACTTGACTGTGTGAGAGAGCCCTTCCTCCCGGCTTTCTCACGCGGTCTTGTTGCGTCTGTGGGGGCATGGAGAAATCCTAGCTATCTGTCGGGTGCGAAACATATTCGAATTATCTAGACAACCTACTATCAATAGACCCATTACTTTTGGCGGCCGAACATTACTGGTGTTGACTTGATAGGAAACCTCTTGGTATTGTCTCGCCATGATTTCGTTCTAGCAACCTCAGCTATCATGCGATCAAGTATGCTTCGAAATATAATCTTGCTGACAATTGTTGCCATGAGTGCGATAGGTTGCACACCGATACAACGAGTAGGTGGTGCGATTCAAACTGCCACGGTGGCTACTACTTCGTTTGTAGCAAGGGGTCTGTTGAATGGCATCTTTGAAGAAAAAGAGGATACTGCTGAGGAACGTCAGTGGAAGCAATATTGGCGGGACAATCCGGAAGTCAATCCAAGAATGACCGAAGCATTTGCCAAGGATTAATTGACTTCCTCAAAAGCCATTGTCCACATCAACCGCTCCTGCTTCGCTCCCGCTCCGCAACTAACTGACGAATATGCTCTAGATCATCCTGTGGAGTCGCGTCGATCAGGCGGCGGGTGTACTCTTCACGCGGGGCGGCGTAGATGGCTTGCGACGGGCCGAATTCGACGATCTTGCCTTCGTTCATCACGGCCATCATGTCGGCCATGAATTTTACGACGCTCAGGTCGTGACTGATGAAGAGGTACGTGAGTCCTCGGCTGTGTTGCAAGTCGTTGAGCAGGTTGAGTACCTGGGCCTGCACCGACACGTCGAGGGCCGAGACCGATTCATCGCAGATTAAGAGTTCTGGCTCGACAGCTAAGGCACGGGCGATGCAGATACGCTGGCGCTGGCCGCCGGAGAATTCATGGGGATAACGCCGCAGGTGATCTGCCGACATGCCGACCTCCGCGAGCAACGACGCGGCTCGGTCGCGGCGCTCACGGCGAGTGCCGTAGAGCCCCTGGATCACCATCGGCTCGGTGATTGCCGACTCGATGGTCATGCGGGGATCAAGCGAACCATAGGGGTCTTGAAAAACGATCTGCATTCGGCTGCGGATTCTCCTGAGTTCTCGACTATTGAGGGAACGGACCTCGGTGCCATCGAGCATGATCTTGCCGGCGGTCGGTTCGACGAGCCGCAGAATAGCCCGACCAGTGGTTGTTTTGCCGCAGCCACTTTCTCCCACCAAGCCGAGCGTCTGTCCGCGATAGATGCGGAAACTCACGCCATCAACAGCACGGATAGGCTCGTGCGCGCGCGAGAAGAGACCTTTCTTTACAGGGAAATGCACGGCGAGGTCCACGACTTCCAGTAAAGGTCTCGATTCTTCTTCGACAGCAACTGTGTCTCGAGCGCGGGGCGTTTCTTCCCAGGGGTGTCCCATCGTGGCAAGCTCTGACTTGGGATGCAACACCGCGCCGCGCCCTTCGGCGGTCAGTTCACGGTACCGCACGTCGGTCATTGGCTTTTCGAGAATCTCGATTCGACCATCGACGGTTTTCACTTCCATGAAATCATCGACGGTCGGCAAGCGGCGATATTTGGTATCGAGCCGGGGCCGACAGGCCAGCAGCCCTTTGGTATAGGGGTGCTGCGGATTGGCAAAGATTTCAAGCACGGGGCCCTGCTCGACCATCTCGCCGCGATACATGACGAGGACTTCGTCGGCGATCTCCGCGATCACCCCCAGGTCATGGGTGATGAAGAGAATCGACATGCCCCGCTGGTCACGGAGTTGCCGTAAGATTTGTAGAATCTGCGCCTGCACTGTCACGTCGAGCGCAGTCGTCGGCTCGTCGGCGATCAAGAGTTGTGGATTGCACGACAAGGCCATCGCGATCATCACGCGCTGTTTTTGTCCGCCCGACATTTGATGGGGATACGAATCAACTCGCTGTTCGGGATTCGGGATGCCCACCTCGCGAAAGAGGGCGATCGTTCGCTCGCGTGCCTCTTTCCGCGAAACTCGTTGGTGCACGATAATCGCCTCGGCCACTTGACTCCCCACCGTGTAGACCGGGTTGAGCGAAGTCATCGGCTCTTGAAAGATCATGCTGACTTCCTTGCCGCGAATCGATCGCATCGCGGGCTCGGGCAGCCGTACCAGGTCTTTGCCTAAGAGGACGATCTTGCCGGATTCGATCCTCGCCGATGAGGTCAGTAGCCGCATGATCGAAAGCGAAGTGACGCTCTTGCCAGAACCGCTCTCGCCGACGATGCCCAGCGTGTGACCCACGGGAACTTGAAAGGAGACTCCATCTACCGCGCGGACGATGCCGTCCTCGGTGTGAAAGTAAGTGCGGAGATTGTCGACTTCGAGGGTAAGTGGCATGGACTGTCATCCCGAGAGAGTGTAACGAACGAGGGATCTGGATAAATCATGACTCGCTAATTTTCGTCGTCAAGGCTTGCGTTAGAATGGTCCCCATGAATGAATACTTCGTATACATCATGTCAAACCAATCTCGTACACTCTACATAGGAGTTACCAACGACTTGGAACGAAGAGTACTGGAACACAAGAGCAAACTCATCAAAGGATTCACAAGCAGCTACAACCTGACCATGCTTGCTTGGTATGACAGCTTCAGCGACATCAACCAGGCCATCGAATGCGAAAAGAAGATCAAGGGCTGGCGACGGTCAAAGAAAGTGACCCTCATTGAGGAACAGAATCCACGATGGGAGGACTTGGCTGAGAATTGGCAATTGTGAAGGGAAGGCGTACAAGGGCTCACCATACCCATGTTGCAGGAATGTTGGTTTCGCCACCCAGATCCCTCGTTCGTTACACTCTCTCGGGATGACATGTGTCGCGGAGCTCTCATCGAAATGACACCATTCCCCACATGCTAGCACACGGGACAAGCTCGTGTTGCCTGGGGGTGGCGTTTGAGGTTAAGTTTTTCTTCACGCCTGGGTGCGCAATGAGGCAAGGTCGCCTCTGCACCAACGAACGTTTGACAAAGATTTTCTACCTCAAAGGATTGAGAGATCGCCATGAACAAGGTGACCAAGAAATCAATTGCCTCTGGTCTGTTTCTAGCTTGGCTCTTTGCTGCCACTTTGCTGACTAGTTTTTCCATTGCAGCGGACCTAGCTGAGAATGTTACCAATGAACTTGGCAGTGCCGAGTGGATTTGGTCTCCGGCACATACTCGCAATGAAGTCCCCAAAGGGGTCTGCTATTTCCGCAAGTCCTTCATGCTGGGTGATCCAGAATTCGGCGAGGTGCAAATCACTGCCGACAATGGGTTCGAGGTGTTCGTTAATGGCCAACAGGTTGGCGTCGGCAACGACTGGCGACAACTGAAGGTGTTTGAAATTACCAAACTGCTAGTCCCTGGCCGCAATAGTGTGGCGGTACGTGTGACCAATACTGACGGCGGGTCGGCGGGACTAGTCGGCCGCGTGCTCGTGAAGGAAACGGGTGGAACCTATACCAATCTACCAACGAACGATTCCTGGCGCACAAGTGTACGCGAGTATGCCGACTGGTCGGCAACCAGGTTCAACGATAATGAATGGATCAAGGCAACCAGCTACGGTGCCTTGGGAAATGCGCTCCCCTGGGGCGATGAAGTCGTGATCGCTGGGGTCGGTGCGCGATTCAACATCGCCAAGGATTTCGTCATCGAACGCTTGATGCGCGACGAGGAAGTCGGTTCGCTGATCGCCATGGCATTTGACTCGCAAGGAAACATCTTGGCCTCTCGCGAGGGGGGCAATCTGCTCCTCTTGACCGACAGCGACGACAACGGCACGCCGGACTCCGTAGAGATATTCTGCGACAAGATCAAGAACGTGCAAGGCATTTTGCCGCTAGGCACCCGCGTGTTTGCCATCGGAGATGGGCCCGAGGGGGTAGCCCTTTATCGCTTGCGGGATGCCGATCGCGATGGGTCGGCGGAAGAGATTGAATCGCTTGTGCCGATTCGAGGTTCGCGTGGTGAACATGGAGCCCATGCCGTGCGGCTTGGTCCCGATGGTTTGATTTATGTGGTCGTGGGGAACCATGCCCGTGTCGGTGCGAAGCCGGGCCCCCATAGTCCTTACCGCAGCGCCTACGAAGGAGATTTGATTCAACCACGGTTTGAGGATCCTCGCGGCCATGCGGTCGGGATCCCTGCTCCCGGTGGGACGATTTTTCGCACCGATGCAGAGGGCTCGTTCGTGGAACTCGTTGCCGGCGGAATGCGCAATTCGTATGACTTTGGGTTCAGCCCCGACGGGGAATTGTTCACTTACGATGCTGACATGGAATGGGACATGGGCGCGCCTTGGTATCGGCCGACCCGCGTGAATCACATCACCGCCGGGGCGGAACTTGGTTGGCGGAGCGGCTGGGCGAAGTGGCCCAGTTATTATCTCGACAGTCTTCCCCCTGCGCTGGAATTGGGGGCCGGGTCGCCAACCGGTGTCGAATTCTACGACCACAACATCTTCCCGGAAAAATATCATGGGGCGATGTTTGCCTGCGACTGGGCGAAAGGCCTCATCCACTCGATCCAGCTCAAGCAGAGCGGATCAACCTATCGAGCCACGAGCGAAGTCTTCCTTGCCGGAAGACCGCTCAATGCCACTGACCTGGCCGTCGGACGCGACGGGGCACTCTATTTCTGCACCGGGGGGCGTGGTACAGACGGTGGCATTTATCGGGTCCGCTGGACTGGTGCGACTCCGCTCTCTAGTGATCCAGCGCCCAATTCCATTGCGGCCGCCCTGGTGCAGCCCCAACTCGATGCCGACTGGGCAAGAGCAACGATCGCTACGACCAAGGCGACATTAGGTGACCGCTGGGCAGCTGATCTCGCACGGGTAGCCCTCGACAGCAGCCGTCCGATCGCCGAACGGCAACGTGCGGTCAACTTGATGGTGTATTTCGGACCGCGACCTACCGAAGAGTTGCTCCTGAAACTTTCGTCGGATACCTCCGGAGAGATTCGCGCTCAGGCGGCCCGCCTGATGCATGCCGGCAGTTCTCCGGCATGTGCCGAACGCCTGGAAGCCATGCTCTCAGACAGCGACCCCTTGGTGCGCCGGCTGGCTTGCGAATCACTCACGAAAGAGAGCGCCAACATCCGTCCTGAAAAATTCGTCCAACTACTCGGGGATGCCGACCATTTTGTGGCGTTCGCGGCACAACGCGCGCTCCAACAACAGCCACAGGCGGGATGGGCTCGACAGGTCGTAGAGAGCGGAAGTGTGGAAGTATTCTGCCGCGGTGCGGTGGCCCTGCTCTCTGAGAATCGCGAACCGGCGGTCGCCGAGGCGGTCCTGGGTCGTTGCCAGACTACATTGCAATCCGCGAATTCGTTAACGGCTGAGCAATTGGTGGATGTCTTGCGTGTTTCGCAATTGGCACTTTCACTGGGCAAGCTTTCGCCGGAACAGGGTTCCGGCTTGGGCGGAATGTTGCTGGGCGAGTATCCCTCGGGAAATATCGCCGTGGATCGCGAGCTGGTGCGCCTGCTGGTTTATTTGCAAGTCCCCGGTGCGGCAGACAAGTTTGCTGCCCAGATCGCCAGCAATGGTAATCAAGAGGACAAACTGCACATCGCCGCTTGTGCAAGTCGTCTGGAGTCTGGCTGGTCGATTAACACCAAGTTGGCGTTGATGAAGTTCTTCGAAGAGATTCGCGCTGTCGAAGGAGGGTACAGTGTGAGTGCCTACGTGGAAAATTTTTCACGAGATTTCTTCACCAAGTTTTCGCTGGCCGAACGGCAACAGGTACTCGCTGCAGGTGAGCGTTGGCCGACGTCGTCACTTTCCGTTTTGGCCAAGCTTCCCGCTGAACCGCCTGCAGAGTTGTTAGCGGAACTGCGGGCGCTCGACGGCAAGGTGCAGCCCAAGTGTGCAGAGAGCGATGCCTTCCGCCGTCTCCGCGTGGGTATCTTTGCTGTGCTAGGCCAGAGTGGTGAGCCTGCGAGTGCCGCTTATTTGCGCTCTGTCTACAGCAACTCCCCTGACGACCGCCACACCGTGGCGATGGCCCTTACACAACACCCCGTGGGAGAGAATTGGCCCTACCTGGTCGATTCGCTGAAAACGGTCGATGGTCGTGTCGCACAGGAAGTCTTGCGCTCGCTGACCACGGTGCCGCAGCGTCCGCAAGAACCCGAACCCTATCGCCAAGTCATCCTGCAAGGTTTGCGTTTAGGCGAAGAAGGGGCATCACTGGCGCTGGCCCTGCTGGATCACTGGGCCGGCAATCCAGTAGCATCGAGTTACCCCGAGTGGAACACACAGCTTGCCGGGTGGCAACAGTGGTACAGCACCAGTTTCCCTGCCGCCCCCTCGGCCGAGCTACCTGTCGACTCGACCAGCGATAAGTGGAGCTATGCCGAGTTGCTCAACTATTTGGAAAGCGATTCGGCTCGTTCGGCGGATGCAACCGAAGGACGCGTGGCATTTGAATCGGCCCAATGCGTGAAATGCCATCGATGCAACGCCGTGGGCGAGACATTGGGGCCCGACCTCACGAATGTATCACGCCGATTCCAACGCCGTGAAATCCTGGAAGCGATTGTCTATCCCTCGCACAACATCTCCGACCAATACGCCAGCCGGATCGTCCTCTCGCAGGGGCGTACCTTCGCGGGATTGGTCGTCCCGCGCGGCACGGAAGGAGTAACAGTACTCTTGTCTGATGGCGAGAAGGTGGACATTGCCCAGGCCGACATCGACGAAATCCGCGAAAGCCCCACATCCGCGATGCCCAGTGGGCTGCTCAATCAACTGACCCTGGAGCAGGTGGGCCAGTTGTTCGCGTATCTGGAAGCCGCGAGCGATACGAGTCTGGCCAAGCGACCTGGGAACGAGAATCGATAAACCCGCAAGCGGCTGTTCGGAGTACCGCTTCCATTCGTGTGGTTTTGCTTGTTGAGTGGTTATTGAGAGTCACTCCTGGGTTAGTTGGCCAAATGTAGTTCGAGCCTGAGGCCGATGATGCCGCAGCAAGTTGGCGATTCTACTTATCGTCTGCGACCAGTGAGCGATGAGAGTACTTACAAGCAAAACAAACTATCTCTTTGCTGCTCCACTGCATCTATTAGTTCTGAGGCTATTGGCGCGAATTTACGTTCATCCAAGGAGAGGCCACCGTCCTCCATTGTCGATGTGGTCTAGCATCCGGTCACACTTGCGACGAACGTTGTCCTTCAAGGGAGTTCGGTGTCCAGGGCAAAGTACATCAATGTCCATTGTCAGGCATCGCCTCATAGATTTGCGTGCGCGTTCAACGTTGGGCGTGACAGCGCGGGCCATAAAGTGGACTTCGTTCTCTACGACGGCGAGTGCGTCACCAGCGAACAAGATTTTTTCAGGTTTATAGTAGAAGCTGAGATGACCTGGTGTATGTCCAGGCGTTTCGACAACCTCGAAGTATTCGTCAATGATATTCCCGTCTTCGACCGTTTGCGGTTCAAGCACAGCGCGTGGTGTTGCCTCGCCAAGCAGACCCTTGAATAGAACAAACAGGCCCCATTCTGGAATCATGTCACTGACTCTGCCAACCAAACCTAACCTTGCCGCCTCACGTGTCAATTGCGGAACGTCTTCGCGATGGCAGTATGCTGGAACATTCGTCTCATCCTGAATCGCACGAGCCCCCGCAGCATGATCGTTGTGCCAGTGTGTGAGAAGTACCGACGTTATGGACGAAGGCTTGGCTTTCATTTTCTCCAATCCTTGATGTATGTCTGCGCCAGTCGAGTCCATTCCCGCGTCGACGAGCACAGTTCCGCGTGGAGTGCGAACGAGGTAGGAACAGGTCAGGTAGGAAGGGCGCCGAACACACCACACATTATCTGTTATGGAAAACACCTGAGTTCCGATCATTGGGTATCCACCATGTTTACGTTAGGCCACAGAACTTGTTAGCAGTCCAAAACTTTTTCAGTTAGCAGCCCGTTTCTATCGGTTGGTCGCACGCCAAATCAACTGCATCGGAGTGGCTCCGAGCTCGGCAATGGTTCTTGCAAGCTGGCGCCGAGTTCCAATCCAATGAATCAAACCACAGGTACGATTCTGACAGCGGTAAATCAAGTTGACCCTTCCCTTTCAAGCACTTCCAGTTGTCTTCTCGATTGCTGGGCTCTCCTTGTATGACTTCGGTCAGACAAAGAACCGAAAGTTCGTCCTCGGTTCGCGTGATAGAACAGATGTCTTTCTGTTCGAGGACCCACGCAGGGACTTTCTCGTCAGCCCGATATCGAATAACCGAATAGGTTTCCTGAATCTCTGCCAAATACCATCGCGGCTTCCAATTTTGACTGTTCCAAAGGGGGGCGAGAGTCTATTGTGCATCTGACAGTCGAAACCCTTTAAGATATCAAGTCGATTTGGCATACCGGAAACTATGGCTGTGCGTTGTTAGCGGCTGATATCCAGGAGATAATTGATTAGGGTGTTAATGCAACAGGATGCTATGACCAATACCATCATCAGGAACACGACGATCTTAGCATTGTGCCTCACCTGAAGATCATTGGGCCAGGCAATCTGTTTGGCTTCCTCGTCAACATTCCCCAAGTAGTTTGCGAACCGACCCCGGTCACACACAGCAAAAATCCCCAACCTCGCAACAAGCAGACAAGCATAATGCATCACGCTTGGGTTGCCGCCAGGAGAGGCAATAAAAAGACCTAGTTCCAGTGCGGTAACTACGGCCAGAATCGCGAAAGTGGATGTGCGAATCATTGTCAGTTATCGCCGACGAATTATTATCTAGGCAAACACTGCCGCCTAGTTTGTCGATATTAGGAAGTGTAGGAAATAGCCAATGAGTTACTGCCTATGAGGATTGTACCTTTTCTACTTCTGGTTGGCAAAACTGCTTGTTCTTGGCGAGCGAAAAACAAACCAGTTGAAAAAGCAGCTGAAAATAGTTCGATGCAGTTATCGTCCCCTATAAGTCTCAATGTGCGATAGATTGCCTTACTTTGCCACAACAACTTTGTCGATCGTGCGGCGGAACAGGAAGTGGATTTTGCCGTCTGCTACGTGGAGTTCCTCCAGCTGGAGATCGCCACTGTCAGGCAATACGTCGATCGAGAGCGTTGGTCGCTCACCGTCGATATTCAGCTTGATGCCTTGTGGCAGAACTGGATTGGTCCGCATGTATTGCTTCAGCACTGTCGCGATGGGTAGGGGTAGCTTGCCGACACGAGCGGCGTGTAGGTCGAATGTCAGATCAGTCAGGTTCGTCTTCGCAAGCTCAAAGTCACAAGACAACACAACTTCGGCCACAGGCGTAACCAAGGTGACCGCAAATCGGATCATGTCCCCTTCCAGCGAAACGTGCGGTCTACGCAATTCTCCATCATCCTTGCCCAGCTCCTTACTCAGCAGCGCGTTGATGTGCCGTTCTGTCAATGAAACCGCAAAAGTATCTTGTGTCACATTCGGCGAGTGGAGTAACCTCTTTAATTCAAATGGCACACGGCGCTTCGCGTGCTGTTGATCTTCTGCCAACGTGGCAAACGCATTTTCGGGCAAAGCTTGCAACTTCTGAAAGTCAGATGCGTTCAGTTTGAGGAACAGATCCATTGAACTGACAATCTGCTCCAATTCCTTAATCGCGGCTTCGTTATCGGCCTCATCCACGGGCTCCGTGATGGCCGATGCGTAAAAGTCAGGTGCCGAGCAGGCCAGCACACAGCAAACGGCCACCGTTCCAAACACGAACATCGTTGCCAGAACGCAAGCCAAAAAGCAACGTTTGAGGAAATTGAAAATCATGAGATCAGAGCAATATTACGCGTTTGCAGGAACGGGGGACCAAGGGGGGGCCCGACAGCTACTCTGTCGAAAACGTGAAATCTGCCAGGAGGACGTTCTCAGCTTGGGTTCCTTTGAGGAGGCGGTTGACTCGATAGAGGATCTGCTTTCGCAACCGCACTAACTCAGGATCGAGATAGTCTCCCAGTTCTGCAACGCGGATTGCTACGATGACTTGCTCCCGTAGGCGATGTTGCCAATGACCGAGGGCGGCCACCAACGCGGGATCGGTGTCAGCAGGTAGTGTCAGATGCATTTCGAACGTCACTTTGGACGTTTGATTGCGGGTTGGCTCAAGGTTCTTGATCTCAATAATGCCCAGGTCCAGTTTGGGCTGCACCACGTTTTCAGTTGTGGCTTCCTGGGACGCGCTTGCGCCCTGATCTTCCGCCGGAGCTTCTTGCCCCATCGCGGTGGAGGTGCCCAAGGCTATTGAGAGCAGGCACAACAGCAGCTTTGAGAAGCGAATTCGCTTGTCGTTGATCATCAAAGAAGTGTTCATAGCAGGTTTCGGTTTTTCCGGGGGTTTCGGAGGGCCTAGATCGCTTCCCAACTGAAGTCGACGAACGCGAGTTGTCGAACTCGGTCGTCGCCCAGGATAGGTCGGATGGCGTCGATTATGCGGGACTTGAGTGTTGCCCAGCGGTTGTCTTCCAATTCTTCTTTGGTTGCTTTGCGACAAACGGTGATGATCGTGTCGTCGAGCATCCCTCGATGCCGCTTGGCGGCAGCCAGGACAGCCTTTTCGTCCGACGGATCACAAATGACTACCAGTTGGAAGCGCAGATGGATCCATAAGGTGTTGTCCTCCTCGCGCGACGTGCCGTGCAGTGGGATTGCGCTGGCAATTCCGTAGGTCCCCACGGGGACTTCCTGGACCGATTCGAGCGTCCGCTCAACCTCCAGCTCATCGAGATACACGTCAAGCTGCGTTTTCTTCCTGCCCCCACAACCGGCAAAGAGCAGACACATCAACACCACAGCGGCAGTGAAACCCGACTTGCGGAAGCACTCTGGATTTCTCGATGTTGGGTTAGACATTGTGCAGTGAATGCGCAGTTGAAAGTAACGTGACGATTGACTGGGAGAACACAAGGATTCTCGCTACCCAAACATAGGCCATACACACAGCACCCCGGTTTGCGACCTATAATTGCAAAAGGGTCTCAGATCCGGATGGGACCGATTCTGACGGTTCTAGCGTTCGTGACATCCGTTCCGGTATTGAATTGCAGGCAGTGCATTCGCATGAGTGAGACAGCCAAGGTGACCACCCGAACAACCGAGTCCGCTGGAAACTCCCTACACGGAGCAATCCTGGCTTGCTTGTGTGTATGCTGCACACTGCCAGGATGCTACGACGCCAAGGCCCTAGTGGATGCCCGTCGGGCGGTTGCCGTCCGGGCGCGGTTGGTAGAAGTGGACCTGGGGGAATATCGGATCACGTTGCCGAAACCTTTTACCGAGTTGGAGCGGGCCGAAATCAGTTTTCATGTCTTCGGGCAAGTTGCGCATAAGGACCTTTCCAAAGCAAAGAAGAAGCTCGAGCAGATTGACCCCGATCTGCGGCATCGGTTGCTGCTGGCAGTACGCCAGATGAGAATGACCGAAATCGCGGACCCCTCGCTGGAGTCTCTCCGGACCAGCATTACCGAAGCAGTCAATGAATTGGTCGAGGGGGACCCCGTAAAGTCTGTAGGGTTCTATAGTTTTACCTTCTCAAACTACTGAGTTTTGAAGTTACTGGGCATTTGTGGCATCACTATCCGTTTGTCCAAGAATGAGTAACATTTCCAGGCTGAAGAGCCAAAGATAGTGAAAATCTCGAGTTTTTTTCTAGGCTGGCTTTAATTCTCTCGGGCCGCCGCGTAGAATCTTGGGAAGCCATCGTCTTTTTGCTCCCCGGCAAAATTGTGGCTCTGCTCCCCCCGACCATCTATCTCGGCATGTAAATCATCAGCTTTCGTAGCGAGATATTTACCTTCCACTAACCATAGCGAGAGAATCTCCCCCCATGGAAAAACTGAGCCAAGTTACTCGTCGTGATTTTATCCACAAGAGCGCAACAAGTGCCGCAGCCCTCAGTGCTGCTGCTGGTACTTTTGCATCCAAGGCTTCGGCTCAAGTAGCCGGTGCCAACGAGCGGTTGCGAATCGGGTTCATCGGTCCTGGCGGACGTGGTTTGTCTGGCCATGTCAACCCTCTGTGCAAACTGCGCAAAGACGGGGCAGCTATCGACTTGGTCGCCGTCAATGATGTGTACATCCATCAATCTGAGAAAGTCGCGAGTACAATCAAGGAACAAACGGGGACTGCGCCAAAGCGCTACGACGATTACCGCGAGCTGTTGGCCGACAAAGACATCGATGCCGTCTGCATCGGCACACCCGACCACTGGCATGCCAAGCAGACCATCGATGCCTTGAAGGCGGGCAAGCATGTCTACTGCGAAAAGCCAATGACCCACTCCATCGACGAAGCGATGGATGTCGTAAAAACATGGAAAGACACCGGCAAGGTGATGCAGGTAGGTGTGCAATCGACTTCACTCCCGGTGTGGGGAAAGGCCAACGAGTTACTCACGAGTGGCGAGCTTGGCAAGGTACTCATGTTTCAGACGGAATTCTTCCGCAATTCCGACATGGGGCAGTGGCGGTACTATCCGCTGTTTAAGGAGATGACACCCCAAACGATTAACTGGAAGTCCTGGCTGGGTACCGAAGAGGGCTTGGCCCCTGACATGCCATTTGATCGGGCAATCTATGCTCAGTGGCGACGTTTCTGGCCCTTTGGTTCAGGCATGTACACTGACTTGTTTGTTCATCGGACGACTTCGATGCTTAAGGCAACTGGACTGCGGATGCCGCGACGAGTGGTCGGTGCCGGTGGCATCTACTTAGAATACGATGGACGCGACGTGCCAGATGTCGCCACGGTAGTAGCCGACTACGAAGAAGGCGTACAGGGCTTAATCACGGCTACCATGTCGTGTGCTGATACTCCCATCAAGCAACTGATTCGAGGTCACTTCGGTTCGATCGTGTTTGGCACGGGAGAAGAATTCACGGGCTTCGATTTCGAAGCTGAGCGACCACAGGTAACGCACGACAGTAGCATCAAGAACAAGCATTACGAAGTAGGTAAAGTAGCGGACTCAACCTACAATCATCAGAAAAACTTCGTAGATTGCTGCCTGGCTGGTACGCCGGACAAAGTGAATTGCCCTCCTGATTTGGGCGCTGCGGCGATTGTGACGGTCTCCTTGGGAGCCCGCAGTTATCGCGAAGGCAAAGTGTTCCACTTTGATCCTGAAACTAACACAGTCAGCGATGGCAATTCTGACTGGGCTAACAAGTGGGAAAAGATTTCGCACGAGCGGGGCAAGCCCCATCACATCGCGGGTTGGAATGCCGGTGACAAGGGAAGCACGCTGGTCGATCCTGAATATCAGCGTCTGGAAGGCCCTTGGGTCGATGGCCGTGATCCCGTGGCCAAATTGTAGATCCCTGCGACCAGGGCTCGATCAGAAATCATCGTCGGGGCGAGGGGGCGGGCCATCGGGTCTGGGCCCCCCTTCACGGCGCGGTGGCCGACCGAATCCAGGCCGATCCTCGGGAGGACCTCCCCGCCGTGGTGGACCGAATCCCCCTGGCTCGCCTCTGCGCGGAGGTCCTGGCCCCAAGCGTTCGCGCCCTGGAGGACCAAGGCGATCGCGTTCGGAAAAATTCTCGCCGTAGTTTGGCCATTCACCGCGCAGATAGAGATATTTGAGTTGCTGCTCCATTCGATCACGCGGCTGAGCTAGCAGACGCTCTCGGGTCGTCGCGTCGAGTTCCTCGGCAAAAAAGCGCTCGAGTTCCTCTTGAGAGACTTGGTCGAATCGTGGCCGCTTGCCGGGGCCTCGTTCGCGCGGATCTCGCATCGTGACATCTCGCATCCAGTGGAGGAGTTGCTTCTCTTGTTCATCGACAGTGAGTGCCTCGAACTCGGAGAGCTTATCTGCTGAGAGAACTTCGCCCGCTGAGGTCCGCCACCGCCCGCGCAACTCAGGAAACTGGCGCGTCATGGCGATCCATCTGCCCCCCACACCAGCAGCCTCAAATCGGTCCCTTTGCTGTGAGGACATGCTGTCCATGAATTGCTTGCGCAGTTCTAGAAGAACCCGTCGGAGTTGCTGCACTTCCTCCGCAGAAAGATCTATCCAATTGTTTGCGGCTTCGCGACGTTGGACATTGACGATCTCGCGCACCCGCTCATCAGCTGGCATTTCTCGCAATTCAAATTGTTGGCTGGCTGGTAGCGTATTGAGCCACGCCTGATACGCGAGCAAAGTCTCAATGAGTTGTTCGCTGTCATTGTCATTCGTGATGGATGCGTGCAGGTCTCGCAAGTGAGATTGTTCAGCAGACGAAACCGCCAGAAAATGATTGTACCGACTCCGCAAGGCAACACGTTCCTCGACTTCCAATTCCGTAAGCCACTGCTCACGGTCGGTGGGGGTAGCGATTGCATGATATTCCAGCACTCGGTCAGCCAAGTCGGCGTCAGTAAGTTCGGTCGCCCACGGCGTGTCGCCCAGTTCAACGTGCAGGGCGCGCAAAAAAGCTACGTCCTGAAATTGCGAATAGATATCGATGTACTCAATCTCAGGCAGGTTGGCCAGCAACGTGCGATTCGGGTTCTCTCGCACCAACTGGACCACTAGCCAACCTAGCGCTGCGGTTGCCGCGAACAAGAGCATCTTTGCTAGCCATTGATTCCGGTGTTGAATTGGCAAGGCGACAGTTTGGGCTGTCAAATCTTGTTTGGCGGCACCCACCACCATTTGCATCGTGGTCTGAGAAAACTTGTCGTCCACCGTCACCCCCGGCAGGGCATCGAGGATCGACCAAGCCTGCTCCATACTCTGCACCTCACGCCGAAAGGACTCGTCCTCGGCAAGCTGCCGCTGGATAAGCGCTTCGTCCACCGGTGAAAGCTCACCGTCGAGATAAGCGACGATCTGCTCCAAACGTTGTGGGTCGTTGTTGGTGGATGAATTGTTCATAATTGCTCTACAAAAAACTTTGGCGAGCCAGAAGCGTTAACTCCTGGAGTTACCGGGCATCGCTATTTATCTGCTTCTCCAGCGTTCACCTTAGTTCCTTGTTCAAGGTATGGCTCCAATACCTGGCGAAGATTTGCCCGTGCGCGTGAAAGCAAAGACTTCACTGCGGCGGGGGTCAGTTCCATCACCTCGGCGATTTCTTCGTAACCCAGGTGTTCGAACTTGTTCAGTAGCACCGCGAGTCGTTGCCGGTCGTTCAGGGCAGCGACCGCGAGCTGCACGACCTGGCTCAACTCCGCCTTGTCCAGAAGACGGGTCGGCATCAACCCACTGGCAGCCACGGCGGCCTGATCGAGTGGGTTGCCAGTGAACTCTCCCGATTCCTGCGCCACGAGGTTTACTTCGTGTCGGCGCGCCAAGCTTCGCCGTGAGTTCGAGGCCACATTGTTGGCAATGGTGTAAAGCCAAGTGGAAAATTTTGATCCCGGCACATACCGCTTCCTTGAACGATAGACCCGCATAAAAATCTCCTGGGCGAGATCCTCTGCCAGATCACGTTTCCCCACCAGATGGGTCATCAGTGAGACCACTCGATCCTGATACCTCAGCATCAACTCCTCAAACGCATCCGCATCATCCTGTTGCACGCGCAGCATCAGCCGCACGTCAGGATCTTGCGCGGTATAGCGTGCTGCAGTGGTTTCACTGATGGCCAAGGTGCGGCTCCGCGAGTGTGTCGTCGGGGTTTGCCGTTATTGTAGTCGTAGCGAGCGGGAAATGGGAGGAATCCTGCAGGTCGCCCTTTTATTCCCACTTCGCTCGCTCGCTTCAGATGGAACCCCGGAAGGAAGCGAAGGTTTCGCGGGCTTGAAACTGCCGAAGGACTGATCCGAAGGGCAGAATTCTGTCCACCATTTCGGGGTAAATACCAGTCTTTAAGAGGTAAGCCAGTTGTGTACAGTCAATCCTTCTATGCGTACAAAGTGACTCGTATTATTCGTCACTATTTCATATCCTTGTTCCAGGCAAGTCGCGGCTATCAGAATATCCGCATCACCGATCAATTGCCCTCTTTTGTGGAGTTCGCCGTAAATGCTAGCCGCACGAATGATAACATCATCTGTCATCGGCAAGATATCCAAAGACTGGCACATATCATTGAACTTAGCATGTTGCGAAGTAGCGTTTTTTGCGGCTAAGCCTCTCAAAATCTCATACCGAGTGAAGATAGAGATTGTCAACCGAGAGTGGAACGTGAGATAAATCCTCACATTCTCTACCGCACTCGTGTCTTGCCGCATAATGGCCGATAGCGTGTCGGTATCGAGAACTGCTTTGTTCATCAACAGAGACCCGAATTACGGAGTAAAAAAACCGGTTCGGTCGAGAGCAATATTTTCCACCTCGGAAACGTCCTCCTCAGAAAGACCCGCATATACTTGAGCAGCCAATTCTAAAATACTTTGGCCAGTGTCTTGAGGAATAGGCTCTACGGTCAAGCGAACAAGCGCACCATCGGACAACGGCACTTCTGTCAGATTAACAGGCCGAAAGCCACCATTTTCATAAATTGCATTGATCTGCTCAATCATTGTTTAGCCTCAACTCACAATTATAGCTTTTAGAGCAGTGGTCCGCCACACATAGGATCGACGCCTTTTTCGTCAAATTGCAATCTTTGATCTTCTTGGCATCACTCCCCAATCGTTTCAAAACTATAAACCACCGGCGCCACAGGCACGCCCCACTTGGATTGGAAATTGATGTGTGAGCGGCTGTTGATTCCCAGTTGGTACTCGTGGTTCGGTTTGAGGCTTACGGGCAGCAGGCACGTTTTGCCGTCGGCAGACCATTTTGCGGTTTGCCCCTCAGGTGATTCGGGGAAACTGGCTCCTCCGCCGGTCCAGCTCATGCCTTTTCCCATGGAAACATTGAAAGTCACTCGCAGTACCTTGGTATCAGGATCGACATCTGTTGCCCCATTCTCGGGAACCATCTCTGCTATGTGCGGCACTCGCACTCTGCTCTCTACTGATTTACTGGCACCCTTCGTCGTGAAATAGATAGCCGTGCAAGGGGCTGGCTCACCTGCGACGCTGCGGAAGTTCTGAAAGCTCGTGGAGTTGATTCCCACGCGATAGTATTCACCAGCCTTGAGCTTTACTGGCAAGACGCAAGTGCGTTTGTCGCGCCATTGTGCTTTGGCTCCCTGGGGAGCTTCAGGGAATAGCGGCTGATCTCCGGTCCAACTCATGCCTCCCTCCATATCTCGGTCGAAGGTGATCCTGATCTCGGCAGTTTGCGGATCGACGCCCGTCGCGCCAATACTAGGACTTGAAGCCTCGACCCAGGCGGGAAGTTCGGCCGGTTGAGCGGGAACATTGATTGCGCTCGTAATACTTGCCATCGGCAAGAATACCAACGACAAACCTGCCAATGCCGCATACCACCACAGTTTTACTCGTGAATTTTCAGGTCGGTAATTCATTATTTCCTCCATTCGTTGTTGAATATTTGCCCCAGGTTCAAATACGCCTACTAGATTTCCTTGAAAGAGAGCCTTACCCCGTACTGCTGAAAGAACTCTGAGCAGTGTCTCGCCATAGGTCGACGGGTCGCAATCAGTTGTGCGAAGTACGCACTCATCACAAGCGCATTCTCGTTCCTGCCGCAGGCGGGCATTGGCCCACCACATGAAGGGATGGAACCACAACAAACCTTGAGCGATCGCCTGTAGGAAACCAATCCACAGATCGCACCGGCCCCAATGAACGAGTTCGTGAGCCAGAACGCTCCGCTGATCACTCGCACTCACACTATCGATGAGTTGTTGGGGGATCACTATTCTTGGTTGTAGGATGCCAAATAGGTAAGGACTGGCAGCCGTCTTCGAGAGATACAGTTCAGGAACCCGTTTTTCTCCAAGCTGGAGAGCCAGCCGTTCGAGTTCAATCCGCAATGGCCCCTCCTCCAAGAGTTCCATATCGCGAGTTGAACGCAGTAACCGAGTATATTGCCAGACTGCCATGAACCAGAATCCGCAGCAACCAGCGAGCCAGATGAGAAACAGCGGAGACACAGATTGAACAATCGAAGTCTGGAGAGAATCATTCGCTCGCTGATTGGCATCATCCGCAGTGGCAAGAGGAGCGACAGCCTCTTGATTCGACAAGAGAAGGTTTCTTTCTTGAAGTTGTTTCCAGACGGGATCGATACCCCAGGTGCCAACTCCCCAAGGCAACGCCAAGCTCGGTGGGAGAAAGACCTTCACCAGAACCAAGAGCCACAACAGATAGCGCAGTCGCGGTGAAGCCCCTCTCGCTAGCCAGGCCACGACGGAGATGAGAGCGATCCAGATCACTATTTGCCACGAGATTGCCCCAATCCACGATTGCCATTGCTCGACGAACCATTGCAGTTGCGCACTCATGACTACTTGCCTCGCTTCGTGCCTTTCTTCTTGCTTATCTTGTGGCCCTGAGAATTCTGTTTGCGCTTCTCCTCGAGCAGTTGGCGTAGGTGCTGGATCTCCTGCTCAGAAAGTGGCACTTCCTCAATGAACTTGGCCAACACGGGAGAAAGCGTCATTCCTCGAACCCGCTGAAACAAGCTCCGCACCTCTTGGCGAGTCATCGTCTCGCGTTGGACTGCCGCATGGTAGAGATACGAATTGCCGATCTGCTCATAGTCGAGGGCCCCCTTGGCAACTAAGCGAGCCAAGAGCGTCTTGACCGTCTTGTAGGCCCATTCATTCTCATGAGGAAGGGCAGCGAAGACATCGCGGGCCGCCAGTGACCCCTGATCCCAGAGGACCTTCATGATTTCCCACTCGGCAGGGGAGAGAGTGGTCGAGACTTCTTGCTTGGCCACGCCAGCACTTCAGGAAAAGGCTTATCGACACTATTCCGTTCGCATTGGACTACACTTGTAGTCGATTGTCAAGCAGAAAAGTCGGAGGCTGAGTAATACCCGTTTTATAGGCACTTTGTCATTTCATACTGCACGCCGGAAAACTGAATTCCGCGACTATGACTCGTGGGTTTTTCGAGGGTCAATTTGTTTTCATCCCGGGCTTCATTGCTAGAGTTGCAAAGTAAGCGGGAAAGAAGTCAGACACCGGGTCTTCTGCTGAGATGTCCTCGAACAGATCTCGCAGAACGAATCCGGCCTTGAGTTGACCAGTGATCAGGCCTTCGAGAGAGTGACTGAACGTGAAAGGCTCGCCGTCCGATTTTAATTGATTCTTTTCTATGCTTGTCAGGTGGGTTTCGTCCGAATAGGGCAACGGGTGCCTCGCATGAAGACGTCCCTCCTCCAATTGCTTTTCGTCGAAAATAAACCTCGCTGGATTGACGAATCCGCATAAGAGCAATCCCTCTGATCGCAGTACACGGTAGGCTTCAGCAAAGACTGACTGGACGTTAGGAACAAACGATAAGGAACAAGGATTGAAAACAAGATCGAATGACTCCGATTCGAACACGGAGAGATCTCGCATATCTCCCAAAACGGACTTAATTGAAAGGCCGTCTCTCTGAGCGACAAGCTGATCTTGTTCGAGCTGAAGTGGCGAATTATCAAGCACTGTGACCCGGGCACCCGCGGCTGAGAGGATGGGCGCCTGCTGACCTCCCCCCCGAAGCGAGGCAAAGCACTTCGAGGCAGTCCATGGGTGGAAACCATGATTTCGGCATCGGCTTCTGCGGAGTAAGGACTACCTGCCACAGTCTAGCCCGTGCAGCCGCGATGGTTTCCTCTGACACGGGAACTGTCCAGCGATTTCCCTTGCGTACTTGCTGGTCCCAAGCAAACTGATTGTACTTTGCGATGTCCATGAAGGAGGTTTCACGCATGAAGTTCGAGGGAGATAAACATCAACTTAGACCCACTGCGGTCAACGACATCGATCTTACCAAATGGCGGGTTCCGAGGCTGTGTGCTGAGAAGAATTTCTACGCCGGATCTAAAATACTTCGGTGCTAGTGACAGGAAAGCATTGTATCAGCAGCGGAAGCGGAGCAAACATCGACCAACTCTCATAGCTGTGAACTAGCCAGAACCAACTCATCAACGGGGAGCGTATGGATCGTTTGGTGAGTTGACTCGGATACTGAATCTTTCGAAACGCCGTGTTTTCGTACGCTGCTCGTAAATCGTGAATGGACTTGAAGGGGGAAGCGATCGCAGCGTACGGGCTAGAGTCCTCTGCAGGACGACGGAGAAATGAAAGCATGATCGAGCCGATGCCTAGAGGCATGACAATGATGAGCAGGTGTTTCCCGAGTCCCGTCTGGGATGCGGTGTACCCACAACAACAGAGCAAAACGATGGGAATAACTTGAGAATAACTCCAACGTCGAGTACGCGTGAACGATACCGCGGAGTTTGATTCCAGCAACAACCAGAGCCGCTGGAAGTAGTTCCATTGTCATTTATTCAGCACGACGAGATGATCATCGCAGTCATCGTAGTGATACCAGACCGAATCGGCGACAAACCGCACCGCATCGTCACTAGACTCGTGAAACTCGTCCAAAGCGTCGTCAAACTCAAATGCAGTGAGTTGCTCATTAAGGTAACGGCGAATCAGTGCAGCGAGTCCGTTTCGAGCTTCGCGGACAATCATCAGAGCTTTTCCTAAAACTGCTTCAAGTGGACTAGATAGGCAAATTGTCGCTTGCTCTGAGTCCGTTGGCAAGAATACTTTCTTATCGGTCGTAGTGGGGTCGTTTTCTCTTGGCCTTTAGAAGCTATTTGTGGTAATCTCAAGATATGGAACCAGTAGCAATGCAACATATTGAATCCCTGCCTGAAAAATGCGGCGGCAAGCCATGTATCAAGGGGACACGGATCCGCGTCTGGGATATCTATGTTGCTAGTGAGATTCGAGGAGAGAGTCCCGACCAGATTACGGCGCAGTATCCTTCAATCAGCTTAGCGGATGTTCACGCTGCTCTTGCCTACTATTGGGACAACCGACAGGCAATCGACCAGCAGATGAAAAAGGCGGACGAGTACGTTGAACAACTAAAACAGATGACCGGTCCAGGGCCACTGGCAAGAAAGCTTGCCAGCATGGATGCAAGCAGTGATTCGCTATCTTCTTGACGAAAACGTTCCACACGCTATCGCTCATGGGCTTCGGCAACGAGGTGTCGAGGTAGTCACAGCCTCCGATGTCGAACTTCTATCGGTAGATGATGAGCTAATCGTGGAGTACGCTGTCACTGAAGGCTACGTTGTGTTCACGCAAGACGACGACTTTCTGAGAATTCACAGCAAGGGCGAGAAGCACGCTGGAATTGTCTATTCCAAACAAGGCAAACGTACACTCGGCGAGATTATCCGCTATCTCAAGCTCTTGGCGGAGGTTCTCGAGTCCGACGAGTTTCAAGGTCAACTTGAGTATTACTAATCACCATCTAAAGCCACCTACAGCAAACTATCCAACAGCAGCCGCATCTTGCGCATTTCGGCGCGGTGGTCTTGGTCTTCGATCGGGGGCATATGGATAGAGAGTGCCCGGTCGTAACCGAATTGCTGGAGTTGTGAGATGAGCTTCCCGTAGTCGATCTCGCCCTGGCCGACGCGGACGTGCAATTGGCTCTTCGTTGAATCGCGGAGATGCATATGATAGACGTAGGGCATCACCTTGGAGTAATCGCGACCTTGCCGTGGGCCGGCGGTGTAGTGCGAAGGGTCGAGTGCCAACCCCAGACCTTTGACGTTGTCACACAACACGACTGCCGTATCGGGGTCTTCGGTCATCGTGCCGATTTCGGTTTTCAACGCGACCAGGCATCCTTCGAGCGATGCAATGCGCACCAGTTCACGGAGTCGTTCAATCTCTTCATTGAAGGGGGTGCCCAATTCTGCCGCGGGGACCACCATTGGCACAACCTGCTGTGACTTGGCCAGCTTGCAACACGCATCGAAGCGGGCGTAGTAGTCGCCCCCCCAGGGACCGGGGTCGACCGAGAAGGCAGCGATTGCCAGGCGGCTCGTGTCGCGGCAAACCTCGACGGACTTATCGAACTCAGCTAGCACGACGGAAGGCTTTCCCCAGGTGAGGCCTTCTTCGTGAAGGGGAAGTTCAACAGACGAAAACTCGAGATCAACCAACAGGGGGAGGACATCCTCCTGAGGAATTTCGGGGAAACACTCCGCTGCAGCACAGACTATCAAGGCCGCTGACTCCTTGTTCGGGGGGGTATTGCTGGACAATTACTGTTGTTGGTAACGGTACTTTAACGGCAAGCGGGGGCAACTGGCAACAGCACGACGGAGGGTATGAATGCACAATGTCCAAGGTCCAATGACCAATGAAGTCAATTCGCAGCACTAAACTGGTCGTCGGTCATTAATAATTGGACATTTCCCCTGCCTCGTTGTCCCAGCGGGCAGTAGCAGTAGAATGGGTAAACCGCTAGCTCACCAAATGGGATGGTGTGATTGCGAGCGGATTCTGATCCTGATTTACCCTTCGACCCAACTGAGATCATGCCATGCCAGACACGCCCCCCCCTGCCCCGAATTATGGCCCTCCTCCTCCACCTCCGCCGCAGATTATTGTGCAACAGCCCCCCTCGGCTTTCGGTCGCTACGGCAAGTTCCTGCTTGTCCTGCTGGGGCTGGCCGTAATGAGTCTCATCGGCCTGACCGCTAGCTACCAAAGCTATTTCAGCCAGCCCGGCGAGCCTCAGGAAAAATATCACTCGCTCAGCAAAACGGCCGACAAGAAAATCGCCATCGTTGATATCTCGGGCACGATTATGGATACGGACGGCTTTGTGAAACATCAACTCGACCGTGTCAAGAAAGATGACGACGTGGTTGCCTTGGTGCTGCGGATCGATTCGCCGGGGGGTACGGTCACTGCCAGCGACTATCTCTATCACCATGTCAAGGAACTTGCCGAAGAGCGGAAACTTCCTTTGGTGGTGAGCATGGGAAGCATCTGTGCCAGCGGCGGGTATTACATCGCGATGGCCGTCGGCGAAGAAGAGAATGTGGTCTTTGCCGAGCCAACCACCTGGACTGGTTCCATCGGCGTGGTGATTCCCCACTACGATCTGTCGGGGATGCTGGCCAGTTTCCATGTGAAAGACGACTCGATCGCCAGCGACAAGTACAAACTTATGGGGAGCCCGACTCGGCAGCTCAACGATGAAGAGCGGGCCGAGGAACGTAAGTTGTTTCAAGATTTGGTGGATAGCAGCTTCGGGCGATTCAAAGAGATCGTGCTCGGCGGTCGACCGAAGTATCAGCAAGACCAAGCGGCTTTTGACAAAGTAACGACCGGACAAATCTTCACCGCTTCGCAAGCCCTCGAACTGGGCTTAGTGGACCAGATCGGCTTTGTGGAAGAAGCGATCGTACGGGCCGCCGAGCTGGCCAAGCAGAGCCCCGACGATCTGCGCTGCATCAAGTATCAAGAGCCCACCTCACCTCTGGATGCGCTGCTTAGCGTGAAAGCGAATCCCCCGCAGACAGCGCTAGGAAATTTGCCAGCTCTCTTAGATCTGTCGGCCCCACGCGCGTATTACCTGTGGAATTGGTTTCCTGCGTTACTAGAGAATGCGGCTCGGTGATTAGCAGGCAGTGAAAAAAGAATGGGACGCGGATGAACGCGGATTGAGCAGATCGACGCAGATTTTTTTGAAATGAGAAAGTTTTAGAAATCACTCACTTCAATCTGCGGAAATCAGCCGAATCAGCGTTAATCCGCGTTCCATTTCTTCCTAAGTAGAATTTTAAAGCATGACTCCAAATCCGCCGCACTTGTTAAACGCACTTGGCGAGCCCTTAGATGCTTGGCTCAAGGAAAACAGCTTGCCACGATTCCGCGCTGCGCAAATTAAAAACTGGCTCTTCAAGCGACGGGTAAGCGACTGGGACGAGATGACCGACCTGCCCAAGTCGTTGAGAAGTCAATTAGCTACCGACTGGCAGTTGTGGCAAAGCGAGATTCTGCGGCATACCCAAGCCGAGGATGGCACCGAGAAACTGCTGCTGAGACTGCCTGAAGGGGGACAGATCGAGTGTGTGCTCTTGCGTGATAAGATCCGCCGCACGATTTGTATTAGCACCCAAGTGGGCTGCGGCATGGGCTGTGTGTTTTGCGCGAGTGGGCTAGATGGCGTGGAACGAAATCTGACCACGGGTGAAATCCTGGAGCAAATGCTTCGCCTGCAACTGTTGCTCGGCCCTGAGGAACGGCTCAGCCACATCGTGGTGATGGGAATGGGCGAGCCCCTAGCCAATCTCGACGGATTGCTCCCCGCCTTGGCCGAGGCCCACCGGGCTGAGGGTTTCGACATCAGCGCCCGGCGGATCACGATTTCCACGGTCGGTCTTCCCCAACAAATTGAACGATTGGCCGGCGAAAAGGCGACCTACCGCCTGGCGATTTCGCTACATGCTCCGAATGATCCCTTGCGCAATCAACTCGTGCCTGTAAACGACAAGATCGGCCTGACGGCAATCATGGCGGCGGCGGATAGTTTCTTTGCCGTCTCAGGGCGAAGGCTTACCTTCGAGTACGTGCTACTGGCCGATTTGAACGATGCCCCAGAGCATGCGCGCGAGTTGGGCGAGCTACTCGCCGGGCGCGAAGCACTATTGAACGTGATTCCTTACAATCCTGTGGCGGATTTGCCTTATCGCACTCCTTCTGCAGATAGGCAGCAACAGTTCCGCCGCATTCTGGAGGATGCCGGAGTGCGGGTGCGATTCCGCCATCGCAAAGGGGACAAGATCGATGCGGCTTGTGGGCAATTGCGGCGGTCGCAATTGGTGGAGTTGGGATAAGTTGCAAACTCTATAGTAGCCATCGGCACCGAGATGCTCCAGATTCGACGTTTGAAGGGTCTACTTCCGATTCTATTTGTTTGGACCTAAAGTGGAATGAGATTTATACGGCAATCAGTCTTACGGAGATTGATTTCCTTAATCCGACGATTGCCGAAATCCGTTCTGTCGATTATCAGACCCGTGTTGGGAGATTACAAGCGACCTTGAATACGACACATGCTGATTGGCAAACTGGACAACTCATCTCTTTATTAACAGGGCTCTAGTTCTTAACAACTCGCAATTTTTTTACAAAGAACCATTCAGCTTCAGACAATTGCTCGAACGTGCTGTACAATGGCGACGATGACTAGCATAAAAGGGTGCTAGGTTGAACCCAAAGGGGAGCGGAAGTATCTCATCTCACCGGTGAGTTGCAAACAATTGAGTGAATCGCGCTCATTGAGATGAAATGCACAAACTGCCAATTATTGCACGGAGGCCGATTTCGTCACTTTGGATTTTCTCGCTGGTACTCGTGAGTACATTTGCCGGGGAAGTGGCCATCATGCTGCTTCTGCCTTACTTGCCGGCATGGTCAAAAACAGCTCTCCTTCAAGGACTACTCGATGCCTCGATATTGACGCTCGTCATGGCCCCAGCGATTTGGTGGCTCGTGGTGAAACCACTACGTCGCCTGTTGGAGTCTCGCGCACAGTTGTTGCACTCGCTTTTCCGGGCACAAGAGCAAGAGCGATCGCGAATCGCTAGGGATTTGCACGACGAAATCGGTCAACAACTCACGGCCATGTTGGTGGGGCTTGCCACGATAGAGTCAGCTAGAGATCTTTGCTCTGCGCAGAAACTGGCACAGAACCTCCGCAAAGTAGGCGCTACTGCGCATGATGAAGTTAGGCGACTGGCGAGTGGCCTGCGACCCGGAGTCTTGGAGGAGTTGGGTTTGGTAGCGGCCATTGAAAGACTTTGTGAAGACTTTCAAAAACTCCATGGAGTTGTCGTGCAACTCAAGGTTCCTGAGACAGATTTTGGAAAACACTCTTTGGCGGTCGAAGCCTCTTTGTATCGGATTCTTCAAGAATCGCTAACAAATGTGGCGAGACATGCCCAGGCAAGCTCCGTGGATGTCGCTCTTACTCGTAAAGGCAATTTGGTAACATTGTCTATTGCCGACGATGGCCGAGGCATGAAGGGCAGTGCTGATGCACAGTTATCTAATGAACGGCGTAAGCAAGGGCTGGATAGTATCCGAGAACGCGCAGAAATGCTTCACGGCGAGTGTCTCATCGATACCGCTACGCAGGGAGGGGTGTTGATCCAAGTGACTGTACACACCATGGGGTAGGAAATGTGTAAGATTCGTATATTTATCGCTGATGATCACGCAGTGTTGCGAAGTGGATTACGACTTTTGATGGAGAGTCAAGAGGATATGGCGGTTGTCGGAGAGGCTGGCGATTTCTCGCACGTCTTGTCGAACTTACCGACTCTTCAGCCGGACGTTATCACGCTTGACCTGTCGATGCCGGGAGGTCTGGGATTAGGCGCTATTGAAAAAGTTCGCGAAATAGCTCCCACTTGTCGAGTGATCGTGCTCACCATGCATGATGATCCCGCCTTTTTGAGAACAGCGTTGGCCATGGGAGCATTTGGATATGTCGTGAAGAGTGCCGCTGACACAGAACTACTTAGCGCAATTCGTGCAGTCCACCAAGGACGCATGTTTGTCGATGCCAGTAGTACAACATCATTGGCAGGCTCAGTTCCGTTCTGTGGCGAGACTCCTAAAGATTCGATTATTGATAAGCTCAGCAAGCGAGAACGGGAGGTGCTGGTTTTAATCGCTCAAGGACACACCAATCAAGCGGTTGCCGATCAACTTGAAGTAGGTGTCAAAACGGTCGAATCGTACCGTAGTCGGTTGAGAGACAAACTAGGATTGAAAAACCGCGCCGATCTGACGCGTTTTGCCATCGAGCAATGTTTGCTGAATCGTGGGCCGAGTGAGCCCCTTCTCTAGGAGCCAGAGGCTGCTCTTTATTCACATGCCAGGGTTTCCCTCGCATTCCTGGCTCATTGCCAGGATTCTCCCCATATCTCGCAAACAAATTGCCGTGTTCCCCGCTGCGCAGTGTTCGACAGCCGAGTTAGACTTCGGTTGTTAAGAAGTGTTTCTAATTAAGGTTTTTACATTAAATAACGGCATTGGCTCGCGCATAACAATCGTGGCGGACCATGAGAGTCAATCATGCTCTACTTAATATGAGGATCATTAACCCAGAAGTAAAGTAAAGTGTGGGTCGATTGATAACCACACAATTGAGCCTCCGCATTAACTTGGAGAACGTACAGCGGATGTGCTATTCGGCCGTCACGCCAGCGAATGTTATTTGTGGTGCAATTACCCAAAGGAGAGTTTCTAATGAAAACTTCACTGCGATGCCTGAAAGTAAAGAACAGTTTAGGAGCACCCACCAGGATTCTGAAGTGCTGGGGACTTAATTCGCGTCTAGTGGCCATGACGGCCGTCGCTGCGCTGGCCTTGACACTCACTCCGAGCTTTGCCAATGCAACTGTCATTGGGTTTCTAGGAAACTTTGACGTGATCAATGATACAGGTCAGACTGCATATGGCTTTGAAATCGAGTTAGAGGGCCTCCATAGTTCAGATATTACGGATGTCTTTGGTGGCCCTGGTCGCGGCTTTCCAACCGGTCGCGGGTTTGATCCTGCGACAAGCGTAGAGCGTTATGGGTCTCCCTCGATTTCTGAATATACCAATGGGACAAACTTCGGCACGAGAGTGACTTATAGTGCCCTCTGGGATGGCACCAGCTGGGACTATAACACTCCCAGTGGCAACGTTGTGACGCCTGGGGACAATTGTTGGTCCGGTGGGGGCATAGGCTATAGCGCCGACACGTCTTGTGATCATTTTGGTGTCGGCACGAATGGGAATCCCACCCAAACTACGTACAGTTGGCTACTTGAGTCTTCGCCAGGTGTATTGACCAATGCCAACGGCGTCGTCCAGCTTCCTGCACCAGCTTGGGTTGTTATTCCTCCTGCCCCCGGGGCTCCTCCTGCACCTCCTCAGGTGGTGGCACAAGTCGAGGCTCCTGATCCACCACAGGGCTTTGAATTCGGGGAAGCACTCTGGGTAAAAGTATTCACTACGGAGTTGGAAGATCCGACCGAGTTGGAAGATCTCGTGGGCGACAATGCACATGTCCAACAAGCAGAAACTGAAACTGAGTGGCAGCTATTGCAGAAAGAGTTTAATAACCCAGACTCTGGAAAATTGGAAAGTGGCTATGGAGTTCCTGTCGGTCCGAATGCAGCGTCGATCCTTCGTCGCTATGAATTCTACGAATTCAATGGTGTGTATGATCCCGAGACCCATGAAGCCCAGTTTGAGTTCGGATTTGGTGATTCACATCCAGGCCCAAATGATGTCGGTATGTACTTGGGTTCGCAGAATGCAGCGGTCAACCTAGGACTAATCGTGCCTGAGCCACAGACTTGTGTTCTGCTGCTTTTTGCATTTGGCCTGATAGGTACGGTTGCTAAGCGTCAGCAAAGATAGCGAGGATCGCTCGAAAGCAAAGTTCAGCCAACTGTTGGCAGTGCCTCGAGTGCAAGTGCCGCCGTCCCCCAAACCGGCGACCCACTTTCTTGGCGGGCGAGTGTGGGAGAGTGTTGCTCTTCAAATGTTGTAGATAAAGGAGAGTAACATAAGCGAGGTGACAAAGTGTCATCAACCACCATCTTTGAGAAGGACATCATTAGACTGGTTGGTGGCACTTTCGCTTCGGTGTGAAAGAAGCTGAATGTTTGTGGTTTTCTCGATTTTTGTACCAATGTCGGCAGTCGAGCCATGAGATTTATCAGCCGACAGCATTCAGCAAGGAAATCTGCTTCGGCAGATCGCTGATGACACGTGTTGCGTCAAGAGTCCGCAAAACCCTCGGGAATAGCAGCGACCTAAGAAGCACTAACCATTTGTAGTCCCTAATATGATTGATCGGTAATTCTATGCTCCGGCCCGCACCATTGACCTTGGTAATACCTTTTTGCTGCCTCTGTTATGCGACAACAAGCGCGTCAACCGTTGTCTTTTTCGACAGTTCACAGATCGCAACGAATGTCGCATCCGGTGTGACCTCGGATACCATCAGCAGCAACGGCTTCCTTTTCACCTACACCCGTGACAAATTATTTACTGGCGGCATAGGGCCTGATCCTATTGGGCGCACGGTTCGAGTGCCTTGGCCGGAAGGCATCGAAGCACAAGGCGTGACGACTCCACCCCCAGGAAGTAACAGCCAAAAAGCACAAATTTTTATCGAGCGAGTTGACGGCCACGTGTTCGACCTGACGTCATTCACCGCCAAGCTGCTCGCCAATACTGCAGGTGCCGGGGGTAGTATCGAAATCATGCCGTTGCTCAGCGGAGAGGACGCCTTCAATGATCCTCTCTACTTCAATGCTACGGGCTACTACGGCCAATCTTTCTCCTATGACACATCGCCGAACTATTTAGGGAGCACGGCCCTTCTGAAGAATTTTGATTCCTACATAGTCAATCTCTACGTAGATTTTGCATTCACTGCACTTGTATTAGCAGGCAATGCTGTCGGCTTGCCAGGTGACTTTGACCTTGATGGCGACGTCGATGGCAATGACTTCTTGGCATGGCAACGAAATCCGGGTGTAGGAAATGTAGCCGATTGGCAGAGCAACTACGGATCGCCACTACTCGTGGCTAGGATTGCGGCCGTACCAGAACCATCTGCAATGTTCTTGTTACTTCTTGGGATGCTTGCCTTGTTCGTCCATGAGAGACTAATAGGCCTTCACGCCCCTTCCAATGCTATATTGACCCGGTTCCGGTGGGTCGAGGCACATGCAGGGGAGCACCCACGATGACAGAAAACGCGAGAGCGGAGTCGTCGGGGAAACAAATTATAAGTTTATCGCAAGAAGGTACTTGAAATGGCACGAATTACTGCTTGGGATTACCCTGTCCGCATTTTCCATTGGGCATTTGTGGCATGCTTTTTCTCCGCCATTGGACTCGCGGAATTTGCCCCGGAGCATAGTCAACTATTTGACCTGCACATGCTTGTCGGCCTCATCCTTGCCCCAATGGTAATTCTTCGCATTCTGTGGGGCTTCATCGGCACAAAACATGCCCGCTTTCAATCGTTCGTCTATCGACCGAAAGAAGTGTCCGATTATCTGATAAGCATTATCACATTGAAAGGACGTCGCTATCTCGGCCACAACCCCGCAGCGAGCTACGCTGCTATAGCCATGATCGTTTTAGCCCTGAGTATCGTGGCATCGGGCCTGCTGATGGGGCAGGGAGAATTCTTTGAAGAAGCCCATGGAGTACTTGCCTATGTTATGCTCACTGTGGTCGCGGTTCATGTTTGCGGCGTAATATTGCACGTCGTCAGGCATAAAGAGAACATCATTTTCAGCATGTTTAGCGGTACGAAGGAAGGCGAGGAAAAAGATACAATCCCATCTCCCAAGCCAGTCATTGGATTCATGTTCCTTTTGTTTGTAATTGGCTGGGCTACAATGGTATTTCGTGGGTATGACCGACAAACTCAGCGAGTTGAGCTCCCCTTGATTGGCACAAATATTCAGCTCGGCGAAGGTGACTAATCCTAAGCCATGGAAGTGGTTACCATGATGATCACTAGTTCCAGAAGTTTTTAAGACTACGTGAAACTCGCTTAGCTAGTTTGGCGTCATCTTTATTCCATGGGAACGAGCCACGTTTTTGGAATCTCCTCGACCCGAGTCTATTGAAGATACTCCAAGTTTGAGTGAAGTCCGAGATACTATTTCCTACTTATGTTTGCACGCCAAACGTGTAGCTTAGACCCGAAAATGGAAAGATATGCGACATAAGGAACAACATCGTACGGAAAGAATTGGCTGGCTTCGTGCCGCCGTTTTGGGTGCGAACGACGGCATCGTATCAACTGCGAGCTTGGTTGTTGGCGTTGCTGCAGCCGACGCCACCCATGGCAATATCATGGTCGCGGGTGTCGCCGGATTGGTTGCCGGTGCAATGTCAATGGCGGCGGGTGAGTATGTCTCCGTTAGTTCCCAAGCCGATACTGAAAAGGCCGACCTCTGCCGTGAACGCAAAGAACTTGCAACCGATGGTGAATCGGAGCTCGCAGAACTCACTGGAATCTACGTCGCACGTGGATTAGAAGAATCGCTTGCACAGCAGGTTGCTGACCAACTGACACAACATGATGCCCTCGCCGCACATGCTCGTGATGAACTAGGGATATCAGAAACCATGTCCGCACGTCCTGTTCAGGCGGCGTTTGCATCTGCAGGCACATTTGCGATCGGAGCTGCATTGCCACTGTTGGCTGCCTTCCTCACACCGGTCAATAGGCTCGAAATCGTAGTCTCAGTTTTATCTCTTGTGTTCTTGGCATTGCTCGGGGGCGTATCCGCCTACGTCGGCGGTGCTCCAATCGTGAAGGCGGTGACTCGCGTAACTTTCTGGGGCGCGCTTGCGATGGCGGCAACTGCAGGTATTGGTATGCTGTTTGGCGTCGCTGTATAGATTCCTACTGCCAAACGGCGACAACAGTTTCGCCAGATCCTGGAAGCGGCGGGAGTTCGGGTGCGTTTCCGCCATCGCAAACGGGACAAGATCGACGCCGCGTGTGGGCAGCTGCGGCGGTCGCAGTTGGTGGAGTTGCGGTAGGACTTGTGTACAGAATCGTGAGAATTTAGCAGTAATTGCAATGCGTAACTTGTCACTGCGTCATCCTATTTTGTTGGCAACTCTTGCCTTCTCGGCTATAGATGCTGACGCCGGCCTACCCGACTACCAATCTCGTAAGATTGAGTCCAAGAATGGGCAGTACGTTTTGGTTCTATTGACACCCAAGGCAGAAAGATGGCAGTTGAGTGACTTAACCAAGCACATCGACGATGTCTACGACTACCTAAGTGAAGAAGAGAAGCAAGAATGGATAGAAGACTTCAAGAAAGAACAGGTCATCGAAGCTGAGTATTCTGACAGTGGGCTATACACAAATGACGGTTCAACAGATCCGATCTGGACGGTTCCCTATTTCTCAACTTGTCAAAATGTATATGTTGCTAACGATGGAATTCATATGGTAGTTATGTACTCGCCTTGGGACAGCTCATGCTCTGGAACTCGCCAATTGAGTTTTTACAAATCCGGAAGCAAAGTATTTTCCTATAAATCTGAAATTGAATTCGTGCCTTGCATGTTCATGAGGCTATTAATGAGGCTGAGCTTTGGATTGGAGCTACCAGTCGATCAGGACTCCTTTATTGATGACGGTTCAACTGAATTCATTGTGCATACAAATCAACGCGACAAGCTAGCCTTTGACTTGGCGACCGGTAGGCTTGACAACTATTCTTCGCCGTGGCCATTCTTTTTTGGGTTTCCCGTAGTGATGGTTCCGCTCGGAGTGTGGGTGTGGAACAAAAGACGATTCTATCGTCGGCAGCCTACTCCGAGAGTGCACAGCCCAGGTTTGAAGTTTTCGCTCAGAGATCTGCTAGGACTCGTGTTATACGCCAGCCTCTCTTTAACGATCGTTAAGATGTACAGTTGGGTTGGTGGGGCATTCGTGCTGATCGTGACCATAGGGGCTTTTATAGCGAGCTTTCGCAATCGCCACTCGGGAGCGTGGGCACTAGGTGTAATTCTGGCTTTATACGGTGCTTATGTAGCCGCTCTCACTTATGCAGTGTGTGAGGGCCTTTTGCACAAAAGCTTCGGCTTCGGTCCATTATCGTGGCGTGATGGGTGGTGGCTTTGCATACCGTTGGGTATTGCTTTTCTGTTTGCAATTTGTGGAGCGTTCGTTGCCAGGTGGTTCTGCTCGGAAAAGCGGAGCTGGTAGGTTGCCGGAACTCGCATTACTCGTTCCGGCCTACACCTATCACCGCAGGCCTTAATTTTCCATCCAACAGACAACTGACATTGACGTCGCCCAGGACGTTGATGGTGGTACGGCAGCGGTCCAGGAACCAGTCGACCGTTAGCAGCAGGGCGATGTATTCCACGGGGAGGCCGACGGCGGTGAAGACGAGGGTCATCGTCACCAAGCCTGCTTCGGGGATACCGGCGGCGCCGACTGAAGCGAGGATGGAAGTCACCACCACAATCAATTGCTGAGAGAAGGTGAGTTGCATTCCGAGCAGTTGGGCCACGAATAGGGCTGCCATCGCTTCGTAGAGCGCGGTGCCATCGTTGTTGAAGTTTGCCCCGACCAGCGCACCCATACTGGCAGATTCTTCCCGGATGCCGACATTTTCGGTGAGGCAGGCGTAAGTGACCGGCATCGTGGCGGTAGAACTATCCGTCGAGAAAGCCATCGCGAGCGCGTCTCGTGTGCCGCGTAATGCTTGCATGGGACTCACCCACGAGAAGAAATGGATTCGCAGCAGGTACCAACCCGTTTGCAAGGCCAACGCAAGCAAGACCGCCAGGACAAACGCCCCCATGGCTTTAAATGGGGCGAAACCTTCCGTGCCGACAACCTTAGCGACGATGGCGAACACCCCAATGGGCACAAGTTGAATGATCCAATGTAGCACAGTGAGAATGACTTCGTAGGCAATCTCGACGAAGTTTTGCACATCGTTGATTGGTTTCGACTTGACACTACGCAATGCGACTCCAAACGCCACAGCAATGAGAATCACGCCGATGATATTCTGTTTGTCGCCAAGGGGCCCCAAGATGCTTTTTGGCACGTTTTGGATGAGCAGGTCGACAGGAGAGGCGGTTGTCGCTTCGCGCGACGCTGCGGGTTCGGGTTTCTTGAATTCCGACCAGGTTCCTGGTTGCATCAAATTCGCGACCGAGAGACCGATGGCTATCGCAACGGATGTGTTGAGCAATAGCAACCCTGCCAACCGTCCGGCTGTTCTGCCGGAAATCTCGGTTGTCATGAGCACATGGACGACGGCGATAAGGATCAGGGGTGGTGCCAAGGCGCCCAACAATTGGAGGATCACCTTGCTGGGCATCTCGAAGAAGAGCGAATGTTCGCCGAGCAAGAGACCTGTGACGAGCCCTAGAACCATTGCCAATAGAATGCGGACATACAGCGGAATGGCATTAAAGCGGCTGAGCCATTCTTTGGACCGAGGCTTAGACGGCGCCATGAACAGGTCTCCGATTGCGGGCCGTGCGGGGTCGAAGAAAACGGCGGGTAGCAGTGACCCGGTCAGTGCCACGGTACTCAGTCAAGTAGAAACAATCAACATGGCTTTTTGATTGTACGGAATGCGAAATATCGCGGGTTTCAAGAATTGTGGAGGTTTGGTTCCTGGACGGGTCGAAAGACAACAACAGTTTCGCCGCATCCTAGAGGATGCAGGGGTGCGGGTGCGGTTTCGCAATCGCAAGGAGGACAAGATCGATGCGGCGTGTGGGCAATAGCGGCGGTCGCAGTTGGTGGAGTTGTCGTAAGAAATGAGCCACGGATGAACGCTGGTTTTGCAGATGATTGCGGCTCGGAAAAGTATATCCTTTTCTTTGCATGGAAATCTGCCTAATCTGCGTTCTAAATTCTTTGAGGTGCAAAAATAAGCCGGTCGAGTCGCAGCTACGTGCCTGCGACTCAACCGGCTATCGGAGGGAGACCTCTTATCTGTAGTGCTAATCAGTTAGACTCTTCGTCGAGTTGCTGTTGCAACTTTTTTAGTTGCTCTTCCATCTTCTGCATCCGCTGGAGCACTTCGTCCTCGTGCTCTTGGATGCCGAGTTGGCCACCCAGGTTGCCGGGGAGCATGTGTTGCAATTCGGCTTTCCAATCAAGATTGCCCAGCTCTTTCTGAATATCAAACCCGCCGCCTTGGCCTTGGAGCATTCCTTCGACGTATTGGCGGACCTCGTTAGGAAGCTCGGCGAGGGAGTTCGCGTCGTCGCTGGAGAAATTCCAGGTCTGGTCACCCTTCTTGACGGTGATCTGAGCTGGTCCCTCGTTCTCGCGCATGATCGAGACGGACATCCCATTGGGCATTGCGTTGAGATCGAGCCGATTGTTGTTGAAGGCGAGTCCAGGGCCGATTCTGCGGAGGCCGCCGATGCCGCCAGGTAGGCCGCCACCCGCGTTGAATTGCTCTAACAGTCGCTGCAGTGCCTGGTCTGGGCTGCCGAGCGGAGTGTTCATGTCAGCACCACTTGAGAGCTGATCGACATGGTCTGGACGCACTTCGGGAGTAACCGAGACGGTCAGCTCTTTGCCCAGGCGAAGCAGCAACAGTTCGAGTGCTTTGTCCTGGTTCTTGGCGACCTGATCCTGGAGGACGAGCATCGAGTCGACTACCTCGCCGTTGGCCCGCAGCACGATGTCGTGCTTGCGAAGGCCCGCCTTCTCGGCTGGGCTGTCGGGGACAACATCTTCGATCACCACGCCCATATCCTCAGCAAGCTGCAATTGCGTGCGGAGCACGGGGTCATCGACATTGCGACCACGCAGTCCAATCCAATAGCTCACTTCTTGCGGGGCTTCGTCACTGGGGACGGCTGGCAGGTCGGATGCATCAACATTTTCCGGGGCAATCTGCACGATGGGGCCTTCGAGTTGGTCTACTTGAGCATGCGCTAAAGATTGCAAGACCAGCCCGGCGATTACCGTCGCCACGACGAGAAAACCAGCTTCCCAAATCCAATTCTTTCGTTTCATTTTTTGAATCTCCTTTAAAAGAGTGAAGTTACTATAGTCATTTTTCAAGACAACTTAATACCGTTCGAAATGCAAAGTTCATGTGAGTAGGTTCTTTCTAAATCCAGCCGCAACCTACTCACCTACTCACCTACTTACTTCCCTGCTCAATACACTGGTCGATTCACCGGCACCACGTAGGTATCATCCACCGGAATGACCATGGGGACCAGACCTTTACCCTGCTCAAAGAACAATGGCGCGTAGCGTCGTTCGCGGCGAACATCGAGGCCCCGATTCTGTAAGCCGGCACGCAAGTCTGCCGGCACGGCCGAAGGGCCCTGGGTCCACTGGTCACCGAGTGCTGAGGCCTTCATCAGTGGAAGTTGAACCCGTTGATGGCGGCCTTCCACATCGCGCACCACGAGAGTGACGGCGTCTCGCGATTCGTGGATCTTTTCAGCTGGCAAATCCGCCTTTCGATTCAACTGATCGACGGCAGGCACTTCTGTTTTCACAGTGTAACTCGAGATGTCTTGGAGATCACTCTGGGTATGAAGGCTCCAGCCCAACCCAAAGGCGAGGAGCGTGCTTGCGGCCAGGACCAGAACCCTCACTGGCCGTGCAGGGAGCTGCGAGGGCATTGCAACTGCAACCTGCACGGCCGTGGGAGGGGCCTCCGTGCGCACCAATGAGTTGAATTCCTTGCGCCAGGTCTGTGCTTCCAGCAAAGCCAAGGCACAACGCCGCCAGCCATCCGTCCGCTCGTCGAGCGAGGAGAGCAATTCGCGCCGCTCGTCGGCGGGTAATTCGCCATCTGCGAGGCGATCGAAAATCGAATTGTCGTCAGATGATGAATTCATGGCGTACAAAACAAACTAGACTGCTCGTTGCCCGACTCGGAGAGGTGGGCAACCTTACTACCGTGGAACAATTTCTGGGGCCATCTGGGCCAGGGAGCGTCGTAATTTTTCACGAGCACGGTGAAGACGGGCTTCGACGGCGCTGGTGGTCACTCCCAAATGTTCGGCCAGTTGGCGATAACTCCAATCTTCGGTGTATTTCAACAACAACAATTCAGCGTCACGGGAAGTCAACTTGGTCAGCGCTTCGCGTACGATCCTCTGCTGCTCTTCAGCCAGGAGCCAATCGAGCGGGTCGGGTTCTGCTGAACTCGACGGCTCGCTGAGCTCGGCTGCGTAACGCTCCTCGTGCCGACGGCGGCGACCCAAGCGTCGCCGATATAGCAACGCACACGTCACCGCGATGCGATACAACCAAGGGGCAACCTTTGCCGGGTCGCGAAGGCGATCTGCCGAGCGGAGTGCCTCGGCGTGAACCTCTTGCAATACCTCCTCGACGGCACCCGCCTCTATACCACGAGCCCGGAGCACAATCGCCAACCAGCGACGATGTTCGACGAGTACACGCGGCCAATCAACGGGTTCGTTCATCGAGCGAATCTCGCTCCTGGAAAGATAGTTACCGCTGGCGGGATTATCTTGCGGAAAAAATTGAAGGATTATTTGGCAGGCAGAAAAATAGAACGCGGACGAACGCTGATTTAGCAGATTTACGCGGACAAACTTCGATCGTCCTCAAAATGATCCGCGCAGATCCGCCCAATCCGCGGTTTTCCGCGGCCCATTTCTTTATACGAAAGAAGCTCGACGAGGGGTCTGTCGCAGGAGAAAAACCCAGCCGATAGCCGTGGCCGCGAGCAGAATGATGCTGATATTTTGCGAAATACTCAGCCCGGTGCCGAAAACAGCCGATTCGTCGATGCGGATCACCTCCAGCAGAAACCGCGAGATCGGATGGATCGTGAGCATCAGGGCCGTCACCTCGCCATCACGACGGCGGAAAGGATAGTAGCTCCAGAGAAACCAGCACAAGAGGGCCGCGTCGATCGAGCTGTAGATCTGAGTGGGATGGACCGGCAGACTCCGCGGCGGCAGATTTGCTGGTAGCCCCGTCGAGGCATCAAGCGGCGGATTTTCACCCACGAGCTTGCCACTCTCGAACTGTTCCATGTACGGTAAACTGTCGCGGGGGAATGTCACCCCCCAGGGCAAGTCTGTCTCACCACCGTAGCAACAGCCATTCAGCAGGCAGCCGATCCGCCCGAAGGCCAGTCCGATCAACAAGCTCGGTGCGATCAAGTCGGCCAGCGCGAGCGTCGGCAACTTGTGTCGGTAGGTGAATACCAAGAATGCCAGCGTGGCACCAATCAGTGCACCGTAGACTACGAGCCCCCCTTCGGTGAATTTCACGATTGCCAGCAGTCTGGTCGGCCAGTCGCCGAATTGAAAACGCGTATCCCAATACTCGATCACATAGAACAATCGAGCACCCAGGATGCCACAGATGAACATGCCAAACGCCAGCGAGAGCAATGTGTCAGCAGAAATCCCCATCTGCTTGCCACGATGAATGGCCATCAAGATGCCCGAGATTGAACCGCAGAGGACCATCAGTCCGTAGCCGCGAAGAGGCAAGCCCTCGGGGAAGAAGCGTGGCAGGAGCGCGATCGCCAGCGCGCCGATCAACCACCCGGGGAGGAATTCTTTCCAGTTGTGTTGGCCCGATTTGCTAGCATAGACAAACATGGCGATGATGCCGCCGATGAGCCACAGCGCTAATAACACGCCGATGCCTAAGAGCGGCACGCCGGAGATTTCAATCGGAATGCGAAAGAGTTCGGAGCACATGAGGGGATAGAATGACCAATGTCCAAGGACCAATGAATTACGAAGCCGGAAGGTTGGCTACTTGAGGAATTCTAGTGGCGGGGGGGGAATCAATCGAGGGCAGTCGGGGGAGAGTTTAGGAAGCAGAAAAAACCAAGTTCTATCGCCGGAGCGATCCGCATGGTATGCTTAGTCTAGTTGCCTGCATGTTGCTTTGAGAGAAAGGTGGTATCTCATGATTCGCAAATTGATCGTTATGGCAGCAGTGTTGGTGGTCCTGCATTGTATGACCGCGAGTCCTGCTTCGGCACGTGTCATTAGTTCGCGCAATCCGTTTCGCAGCTATAACATCAGCGGGATCAACTACGGGTCGATGCAATGGGAAAGCTCACACCGCGGTCGGTCGAATTACCAGTATCGCTCGGGCCGGTCGGGATTTCGTCGCAGATAATAGAAAGCTGAAAGACAAGATCCAGGAGCCGGAAAGTTGGGCCTCGGCTTGAAACCAGATCCCTCGGTCGCCGAGGCTCCTTCAGAATGACAAATCTTAGGCATTCTCCCTCGCAGCAACATGTCGAGGCCCATCTTCCGGCAGCAATTCGTCGGCGGCTTAACGAGCGCGCGCGACCCAGCTACCTCCGTGATTTTATCTATGGGGCGATCGACGGGGCAGTGACGACCTTTGCCGTGGTCTCCGGTGTGGCGGGGGCGGGGCTTAGCTCCAGCGTTGTTATCATCCTGGGAATTGCAAATCTGATCGGCGACGGATTCAGCATGGCTGCCAGCAATTATTTGGGCATTCGTGCCGAGCGCGAGTTGCAATTACGAATTCGCCGTAGCGAGCGGCAGCACATCGAGTGGCACCCCGAAGGGGAGCGGGCCGAGATTCGAGAGATTTTTCGTCAAAAGGGATTCGCTGGCGACGACTTGGATCGTGCCGTCGAGATTATCACCTCCGACGTAAATCAATGGATCGACACGATGGTTACGGACGAGCATGGCCTGGCACTCGATGGTCCGGACCCGCGACTGGCTGCGGCGATGACCTTTGTGGCTTTTATCATCGTCGGATTTATTCCGCTCATGGCTTTTGTCTGGCAGTGGTTATTGCCGGATACGCTGGAGAATCCCTATCTGTGGAGTACGCTGCTCACGAGCGCTGCCTTCTTCGGCGTAGGTGCCGGCAAATCATGGTTCATTGAGCGACCCTGGTACCGCGAAGGACTCATCACCTTGGCCGTGGGTGGAACTGCCGCG
Source organism: Bythopirellula polymerisocia (assembly GCF_007860015.1). Lineage (GTDB taxonomy): Bacteria > Planctomycetota > Planctomycetia > Pirellulales > Lacipirellulaceae > Bythopirellula > Bythopirellula polymerisocia. The sequence continues at coordinate 1,276,961 of NZ_SJPS01000001.1, read as the reverse complement.
GCACTCGCTTATTTGGCTGGGGATCTCATTGGTGGACTGCTGCCCAAATGATCCGAGGCATGGTTCACAGCGCCCCGGCCAACTTCAATGAGGCAACCACGCGCACATCATTGAAGAGACATTTCGACGCGTAGTAGGTTTGCTCTTCGAGCCCATCAAAGCGGCGTTTGAAGTCGGCGTGTCCGGCGAGGTTGTAGAAGTAGCGGTTGATCCACCAAGCATTGAGTGCGCGACTCCAACTGAAGTGGATCAACGGGTTGGCCCGAAACTCGCGGTCGGTGATCCCCGCCATGGGTGAGAGACCGAGCATGACGCGCTCAATTTCCTCGCGTTGAAACTGCTCGATGGCGACTTTCATGATTCCCTCTTCGGCTCGTAATGGCGCGTCGGAAAGTCGTCTTTTAATTGCAGGTGAGTAGCCCACCACATTGCCATCTCGATAGATCGGATCAAAGAAAATAAAAGCCACGGGTTGGCCAGAGGGCGAAAACAGAAAAAACTTCCGCACATCGACTTCGTCGGCATACACTATGGGACGATTGAAAAAATAGACATCGCGAGTCGTGCGTCTCTCGGCTTGCCATTGTTCTGAAAGCCGTCGAATCTCGCTCTGCGAAACGTCCTGGGCAAAGGCCCCCTCACGAACTTTATAGTTGTGTTTAGCGAGCCAATTGGTGGCGTGACGAAGCCGTTCCTTTTGCTTACCCGCAAAGTCATAGTTGGCCAGTTCCAACCGCGTGTCGCATCCCATCTCATTGATCCAGAAACCTTGCTCTTGAAGCAGAGTGGCCGTCTCACGAGAGATCTGCCAGAAGCAGTTCTTCGGAAATTTCTTTGTGAATGCTGCAAGCAAGGGGCCATGAAGCTCGGCCTTACCCACTGGGTCGGCCAGCACACAGGTAATGCCCCATTTCCGACGGAAAGCTAGATAGGCTTCGCCATGCCAGAAGTACTCAAGCTCTGGCTGCACGGCCGTGGAATAGGCCTGAGTAAAGGTGCCAAACTGCCGGACGAGTTGAAGGCGTCGCTGCTGGTCGGCGGCCGAAGCATTTTCGGAGGTTCCTGGCGACATATTTACTCGCAAGACTAGCGACTTCGAAATGGCCGCAGTTCCCCGGAGACCCCTCTATTGATGGGGTTTCTCGCTGGGACCAACGGATAAACATAAGTCTTTCTACCTAACCAGCTGCAATGAGGCAAAACAATGGTGCCTTGCTGCCGAGCGGCCTTGGCCTGCTAATATCAGAAAAATTCCTGGTAATTTATTGACAAGCTGGGAAAGTGGGGGTAATCTGGAGGCTGAGCGAGGGGAAATCCCCCGGCATTTTACACCGAGAATTTGAGTTCGACCTAATTCTGCAGACAGTTTAATCACCTAGATTTTCCCCAGGATACCGCTAATTCTACGAGCGACTCCCCAATACTTCTTTCATCAGCCAAACCGTTTGGATGGTGAGCTAGAGGCATTCGGGTGTCGCTTTTTTCGTTGATAGATGGCATTGGCCACTGCCAGCGACTTGTGGCCGACAACCAGTAATCAGAACCACCGGATAACGCTAATTCCTTAAACGATTCACAAAATCTCCCCTTCGCTCACTCGGCAACTCCGGGTGGTCCGCTTGGGAAGTTTTTGTGGATCGTTTTTTTATGAACCCACGTTTTGCACCACCAAAGCAGAACTACAAACGGCCAAACCTAACACTTTCAATTTCAACTTTGATGGAATTTTCTTGGAGAAGAACTAATGGTACGCACACAAAGAATCCTACTGGTTGTCGCAATTGCAATCTGCCTGGCTCCGCTGGCTCAGGCCGGCCTCATGCATCCAGATGTGATGGGAGCGAACGTTTGGTTTCGCAACATTGATGAAAGCTCCCCTTCAGGTGATCCCACACCTCTCTATGGCCAACCGGCCGCGAATGGCAATGAACTCATCTTTCCCACGACTGGGAATTTCTCGGCCTCCTCGCTCGACGGAGGTCCTTCCGACCAGACCGATGGTAAGTTGAGCCTGATGATCGTTGCGAAGCCTGGCTCGACGATCAATAGTTTTTCAATTAACGAGAGCGGCTTGGTGCTCCTCGATGCTCCCTTCGGAGGCGACGCATTCGCTTCGGTGAATGCATTTGGGGTGGTCAAGGTGGCTGAAATAGCGGGCGTCCCTGTCAATATTCCTGCCTTCAACATTTTTCTGAATTCTTCTCCCCTCAATGGCCAGTATCAGCTCTCCACGATTGGTGGTAGCTCCTATGCCTCGGCGTGGCAGTCCTCTGCACTGGTTGGTTTGCCTCTAAACACTACCAAGGTCAATCTAACTATCGATAACAACCTTTTGGCCACGACAAATGCACAAGCGACTCGGGCTTTCATCGACAAGAAGTCCTTTGAAATCGATGTGAATACGGACATCCCTGAACCACACACCTTGCTATTGGGCATCGCAGGCATTTTGGCAATGACCGCGAGCCGACGCCGAGGGGTCGCCTAAAAGGCTTTCGATCCGTGCGCGAACTTTCGAGGGGGTGCTTCGGCATCCCTTTTTTTCGTCCTTGCATCAACCACTCGCAATAATCTAACTAAAAATTAACCATCGATTGACTGAGGCTCCCTATGACTCGCTCTCTGTTCCTTTTCCTCCTCGCTTTTGGAATTGTCAGTCTCGGCGCGATACAGAATCTCCAAGCCGTGGAAGGCGACTCGGCCGACTCTCAAAAGGGAACTAAGTCGGCAAGTACGCTACCAGGGTCGAAGCAGAAAGACGTGAGTCGTAAGACCTACACGGTCAGTCCTCGGCCTTTGAGAATCGAGGAGTCCGTGGAAGGGCATTTGGTCGCAACCGAAATGGCTGAGATTTCTGTGTGGCCTGAGTCTTGGTCCGACTTCAAGATTAAGGAAGTAGTACCCCACGGCGCCCACGTCCAAAAAGGGGAAACGCTCCTGCAGTTTGACGACAAACACCTCAACAAAGCCATCGCCGACTTAGAACTGGATCTGAACCTAGGCGAACTGAGAATCAATCGAGCGGAGCAGGAAATCCCGCGAAAAGAGCGATCTCTGGAACGCCAGTTGGCCAACGCAGAGGAAGCTTTGAAACGCATCAAGGAGGACTACGAGCGCTACCGGGAGACCGAGCGTGAACAGTCTATCGATTCTGCAAACATGAGCCTGAAGATGGCAAAATTTAACCTGGATTATTACAAGGATGAACTAGAACAATTGCAAAAAATGTATGAGGCTGATGATCTTACCGAAGAAACCGAAGAGATTGTTCTGCGCCGGCAAAAGTTCATGGTTGAGTATGGAACGTTCAACTATGAGATGTCCAAATATTATCACGATCAGATGCTCAATGTGAACATTCCCCGCCGCGACCACGACATGGAAAAGTCGCTCGAGAAGGTTGAGGAATTAGTGGAAGACGCTCAAATTGCCAGCCAAATTGATACTAATGTTGCCCGATACGAACTCGAAAAGCAACGTTCACAGCGCAAGGAAGCTTTGGACAAACATATCAAACTGCTCTCCGATCGTGGCCTGATGGCCATCAAGTCGCCCATCGCTGGGGTTGTTTATTACGGGCAATCTACTGACGGCAAGTGGAGTAAAATAGCTGACTTGCGACAGAAACTCATTCCGGGCAAGGCGGCGGACAAGCAGTCGGTACTTCTCACTGTGCTTGATGTTTCTGAATTGGAAGTGTTGGCCCTCTTGGATGAAAAGCTGCGAATCGGGATCAAGTCGGGACAGAGCGTCAAAGTGCAACCTGTAGCCGAGGGCTCCGATCCTTTGGAAGCTAAGGTGGCATCGATCTCATCGACACCGGTCACCGATGGCAAGTTTGAACTCAAAGTCGATCTCACCGGTGATTCTCCCGAATGGCTCGTTCCGGGAATGTCATGCAAAGTGGAAGTCGTCACCTATGAAAAACAGGATGCCTTGCTGGTGCCGAAGGAAGCAGTTCACGAGGATGACGCCACGGATAGAGAGTACGTGCGGGTCGTCCAAGATGAAAAGGTGAAGAAAACTTGGGTTGAAACTGGCCGCTCCAAGGGGAAAAACATCGAAATCACTTCTGGCCTCGCGGCGGGAGATGTGGTCTCCCTCGAAGATGAAGAGGACTAACTGTACAACCGGACGGCGTTACTTTGCATGTTCCAACGCCTTTTTCTCAAGACAAAGTTTCAAACCGATGCCAATTCCTCTTCGTTGTATTTTGATGGTGATGACTATCGCTTGTGTCGGCTCGGTTGAAGTTGCCCGCGCGGAAGTAGAGACAGCAAAACCCCCTGCTGAAGTCGAGAATTCTCCCTTGGCCACAACGGGCCCCCTGCCAAGTGAAGTTGAGCCACCCTCGGCGGCTGCTCTGCAATTGGCTATCGATCGTGGCGTGGATTTTCTCTTGCAGGATCAACGACCCGATGGGGGGTGGGGAAGCGCGGAGCAAACCAAGGGACTGAATATCTATGCCCCCGTGCCAGGTGCGCACCAAGGATTCAAATTGGCGGTAGCGGGGTTGGTACTTTCTTCGCTGGTGGAATGCGAACCGACGCTTGATTCCGACCGAGCGGAAAAAGTGAATGAGGCGATCGACCGAGGGACCGAGTGGGTATTGGCGAATCACGAGCAAGTCCGCCGGGCAGAACCGATGTCCCTCTACAATAATTGGGGCCACGCCTACGGACTCCAAGGGCTCGTGACTCTCTATCGCCGAGCCAAGACGAGAGGCGAAAACAAGTTAGCGGCACAATTGCTCGCCGCTGCTCAGTTTCAGGCAGGCATGCTTGAACGCTATGCGTATCTCAATGGAGGGTGGGGATACTACGACTTTGATCAAGGCACAAAAGTCCCGGCCAGCAGTCCTACTAGTTTTACCACGGCGACCGGTTTGGTAGCGCTTCACGATGCGGCGGAGATTGGCGTCACTTTTCCGGAGAAGCTGGTAGAGAAGGCCGTCAAATCGATCCAACGCCAGCGGAATCCCGACTTCAGTTACGCCTACGGCGAATATCTGAGGATGATGCCACGGATGGAAATCAACCGTCCCGCAGGGAGTCTCGGCAGAAGTCAGTCGTGTAACCTGGCATTAAGGTTGTACGGGGATGAACGGGTCACAGACGAGGTAATCAGCACTTGGCTCAATCGGCTCTATGCACGCAATGACTGGCTCGGCTTCGGGCGCAAAAAGCCAGTCCCCCACGAGAGCTACTTCATGGTGGCAGGTTATTTCTATTACTACGGGCACTATTACGCGGCGATGTGCATCGACCTGTTGCCCGCTGAGGAGCAAGCCTATTACCACAACCATCTGGCAAGCATTCTGCTGCCTCTCCAAGAAAAAGATGGCACTTGGTGGGACTATCCGTTCTACAATTATCACCAACAGTATGGAACGGCAATGGCAATTTACGCCTTGCGAAAGTGTCATCATGATTCCGGTCCTATCCCAGAACCGTAACAAAGGCCTCAGACCGACAAGTGTTGGCCGACGTCACGGACCAGGGGGCTCTAGTCGAGTTCGATCGTGACCCCGCTTAGCTTGCCGGCGAAGCGGAATGGCATTTTGTAGCCTTCGGCCACGGGGGTGCCCGTGTCGAAACCGATGTCGAGAGTCTCGTCGAGTGTAACGCGGTTGGGAATACTCTTTTCGACACGGCCCCTGCCAACCTGCTTGTCGTCGATGAACAGCGACACATCTGCACCAGCGAACGGTTTGTCGGCGTCTGTTTTGTAGACCGCCTTAAGTGTTACCTCTCCGGTGGGAATTGTTTCAGTCGACTTGACGGTGTACTGATCCACGCCGACAAGGTTGTAGTCGTAGACCAGTTTTCCATTGAGAACATAAAGACCGTAACCGGCAAACCGGCCTCCCTGAGTAATAAGCATTCCGTTTGCTCCTCCCTCTGGGACGATCACTTTGGCAGTGATAGTGTGACTGCGGTGCTTGAGATCCGGCGCGGCGCCTTCTGGTAGACGGAGAAGGTTGGGATAAGTAAACGTCTTGCGTCCTGCAGTCAGGCTTGGCCGATTGGCGACGTTGAGTCTCTCGGTTTTGCGATCATCGAGCGGCAACACGTTGTACCTGGCCGCCTCGGCAAAGAAGAACTTGACCAACTCAGCGAGTTTCTCAGGATTTTCCTTCGCGAGGTCGTTAGCCTGGGTAAAGTCCTCGTCGATGTGGTAGAGTTCCCAGGGCATGTTCAAGAGATCGCCGGGCTCAGGTTCGCTGTACCACGGGATTCCCCGAATCGCGCTGGCCATCCAGCCATCGTGGTAGATCCCCTGGTTGCCTAGCATCTCAAAGTATTGCAAAGTGCGGCGGTCCTTCGCGTCGGCATCGTCGAAGGTGTACATCATACTGACACCCTCGATTGGTTTCTGGGCAACGCCATTGAACTGTGCAGGCATTTCGACACCCACTGCCTCGAGAATCGTCGGCGCGATGTCGATCACGTGATGAAACTGGTCACGGATCTCGCCGTGGGCCTTGATGCGCTTTGGCCAGGAGATGGCCATGCCATTGCGGGTCCCACCGAAGTGGCTAGCAATCTGTTTGGTCCACTGGAATGGCGTGTCCATGGCCCATGCCCAGGCGGCTGGAAAGTGATTGTAGTGTTTGTCGCTACCCAACGTCTTTAGCGAAGCAAGTTTCATTTCAAGCGGCTCGGGAATCGCGTTGAAGAAGGTCATTTCATTCAAGAGGCCATTGAGGCCCCCTTCAGCGCTAGAACCGTTGTCGCCGGCAATATAAAAGATCAGAGTGTTATCCAGTTCCCCCATCTCCTCGATTGCATCGATGATGCGGCCCGCCTCATGGTCGGTGTGCGCCGTGAACGCAGCAAAGACTTCCATCATTCGGGCGTACACTTTTCGTTCTTCTTCGGGGAGCGAATCCCAAGCAGGAAGTGACTCAGGCCGCGGTGTCAGCTTTGCATCTTCTGGCACAACGCCTAGTTTCTTCTGCCGAGCAAACGTTTTTTCACGATACTTGTCCCAGCCGTCATCGAATTGCCCTTTGAATTTGTCAATCCAAGATTCGGGGACTTGGTGCGGTGCATGCGTCGCCCCGGTCGCAAAATAGACAAAGAAGGGCCGCTGCGGAGCAACCGCCTTGCTGGAGCGCATCATGCGGATAGCGTGATCGGCAATGTCGGTCGTGAAGTGATACGGCGATCCATCCTCGTTTGTCTCGGGTGGTTCGATCCGTTTCTTGTTCTCAACCAATGCTGGGTGGAATTGGTCGGTGTCGCCGCCGACGAAGCCGTAGAAGTAGTCGAACCCGAGGCCACTCGACCAGCGATCAAAGGGACCGACAATACTTGTTTCCCAGTCGGGGACGTTGTGATTCTTGCCGAACCAGGCATTCATATAACCATATTCGCGCAATACCTCAGCAAACGTGGCGGCTGAGGCAGGAATAATGCCAGAGTAACCTGGAAAGCCCGTACCGGCCTCGCCGATGACGCCGCTCGCCACGGAATGGTGATTTCGACCGCATAACAAAGCTGCCCGCGTCGGCGAACAGAGCGCTGTGGTATGAAAACGAGTATAGCGAAGGCCATTGTCCGCCACACGATCGAGCGTAGGCGTATGAATGGCTCCGCCGAAGGTTCCCATTTGTCCAAAGCCGCAATCGTCAATCAACACGATCAAGATATTCGGGGCGTCTTCAATTCCGAAATTTTGCGGAATCTTTAGTTTCGGCTTGACGGCTTCCGAATCCTTGTAGGTCAGGCCAATCTTTCCGGCGAAGGGCGCTTCCGGCCGAGGCAGCACGACGGAAGACTCCGTCGAGGACTCGTGAGTCCATGCACATGGCAAGATTGTCAGGTACATAACCAAACCTATCAAAATCGTTTTTGAAGTTTTCATGATAACCTCATCACTAGATTAAAGTCTGATGGAATTCAATTACTTAATATCAACGGAGACTTTTTCGATCTCCCCGGTGAACTTGAAGGGGGGCTTGTAGCCGGTGGTCACCGGTTGGCCGGTGTCTTCGCCGATGCCGAAGGTGTCGATGCCGAAGCGGCCACCGACGGTTGCTTCCATCTTGCCCTCGGCGATCTGCTCGCCGTCAACCTTGAGCGTGAGGTCGGCGGGGCCGCCGGGCTTGTCGCCTTGGAAGTCGAAATCAACCTCCACTGTGGCCTTTCCAGCCGGGAGTGGTTTGTTGCCCTTCAGCACGGTGTGATGTTCGAAGTAGTTGTAGTCAAAGACCGGGATGCCATCTTCAACGTAGAGCACGATGCCGGCGGCGACGCCACCGAAGCCCATGATGACGCCGTTGGTTTTCTCACCCTGGGTATCGAGATCGGCGGTGAGGGTCCAGGAACGATTCTTCATAGGTGGGGCGGCCGGCTCAGCAATACGGACCGCGCCGTCGCTGTAAGTGTAGGTGCTGGAATCGGGGTCAGCACCAGGTACAGGAGGTTTCGCCACGGCAAGGCGTGCTGAGCCGCGATCGTCCAACGGATAGACATGGTATTGCTCAGCTACCTCGTCGAAGCGGGCCTTCATGGCGGCGAGCTTATCGGGCATGGAGTCGGCGAGATCATTGGCTTCGGAGAAGTCTTCCTCCAGGCGATAGAGTTCCCAGTTGTCTTGGTCCCAATTTCCTGGAGCAAGATCCTGACGCCACGGCAGAGTGTGCTGGGCATTGGCTTTCCAGCCGTCTTGATAAATCGAGCGGTTGCTCAAAATCTCGAAGTATTGCTCGTTGCGGCCTTTGAACCCTGGATCGGTGAAACTGGCTAAGAAGGACTTCCCTGCCAGCGGCTTCTGCTCGATGCCGTTGACGGTTTGAGGCATCGGGATGTGGGCGGCTTCAAGGATCGTGGGGACGACATCGACCAGGTGCAGGAAGGCATCGCGGGGGTTGTCGTCGTGTTTGATCTTGGCGGGCCAACTGACGACCATCGGGTTGCGGCTGCCTCCCAAGTGAGAAGCGACCTGCTTGACCCATTGGAATGGGGTGTTGCCAGCCCAGGCCCAACCGACTGGGTAGTGCGGTTCGGATTCCGGTCCGCCGAGTTTGTCGAGGTTTTCAATGATTTCTTCGATGGAGGTATTAATGCCGTTGAGACCTTTGATCTCGTTGAGAGTGCCATCGGGGCCCCCTTCGGAGGAGGCTCCATTGTCGCCGACGATGTAGATCACGAGCGTGTTGTCGGCGTCAGGCAATTCCTTCACGGCGTCGAGCAGGCGTCCGACTTCGTGATCGGTGAAAGCGAAGTAGCCGGCAAAGTTTTCGAACAGAGCGGTGTAGACAGTCTTTTGGTCCTCGTTGAGGGTGTCCCAGGCAGGAACCCATTCAGGCCGGGGAGTGAGTTTCGTGCCGGGAGGTATGATGCCCATCTCTTGCTGCTGCTTGAAAACAATCTCGCGGTATTTTTCCCAACCCATATCAAACTTGCCTTTGAACTTGTCACGCCACTCGGCGGTGACGTGGTGCGGAGCGTGCATGGCACCGGGGGCGAAATACATGAAGAACGGTTTGTTCGGCGCAACCGATTTCGAGAACTTCATCCGGGCGATGGCGCGATCCGTCATATCGGTCATGAAGTGATACCCTTCAGCGGGGGAAGTCTCCGGCTCGACCGGTACCGTGTTCTCGAAGAGAACCGGATAGAACTGGTGAGTTTCTCCGGCGTTGAAACCGTAAAAATAGTCGAAGCCCATACCGGTGGGCCAGCGGTCGAAGGGACCGGCAACAGTCGTCTCCCAGTCCGGGGTATTGTGGTTCTTGCCGTACCACCATGTTGCGTAGCCGTTGTCCTTAAGGATCTCGCCAATGGTCGCGGTGTCGCGCTGGATCATGGTTGAATAGTTCGGGAAGCCGGTGGCCCATTCCATGAGGAAGCCGTTGCCGGTGTCGTGATGGTTGCGGCCGGTGAGGAGCGCTGCGCGCGAGGGACCGCAGATGGCCGTGGTATGAAAGCGGTTATAGCGGAGGCCTTCGGAAGCGAGCTTGTCGAGATGGGGGGTGGGAATCAGGCCGCCAAAAGTCGAAGTCTGGCCGAAGCCGACATCATCGAGCAGGATGACCACAATGTTGGGCGCGCCTTCAGGCGCCTCAACCGGTTCCTGCCAATCGGGCTCGGATTCTTTGTAGGTCTTGCCGATTTTGCCTTCGAACTTGGACAAAGGTAAAGGCAGGTCCGAACGACTGGTCTCCGCCTGAACGGCGCTTTCGTAAGCTATTGCAAGCGCAATGCAAAATCCTAAAGAAAGTAGTCGCTTGTTCGTACTCCCTGAACTGCAATCCTCCGACGAAGATATCAACCCAAGCTTTGGTAAAAGTCTGGTCAACATGAGAGTGTACTCCTCGACGAGAGTTATGGCGAAACTTTGCGCGTAGGGGCCATCAGTTTCGTCCGGAACCGAAATGTCCTTTGCTAGGGCTGGGATTGCAAAGCAAACAAGCGGAAAAGTCTGTTTCACCCCTAGTCGCTTACGTTATATTAAATGAGAGTCGCGAAGCAAGTAATATCCGCTTTCCGTCAGGAAATTCCTGGTAACTTTCCAATGTCATGGACAATTTGTCGCATCCTTTGAACCCGATCTCCTCTTCGGTGCGGTTGCCGATGCGGGGTTTGAAGACAGACTCCTTAGTGGGGGAAACTTTGTCGGACAGCTCGATCGGTTGAATTTACCCAACTGCCGTCTCGATCGAAGGTGCTACGCTCTTCCATGCTTCGCACGAGGGGCGGTGCCAGAAGGTTGGATTTTAATCGGCATGACTTCGAGTTCGCGCGAGACTGCCTGGGTGAATGGTCACGATGTCAGCTCCGACCAGATTCATTTCTACGCAGAGGGGACGGCAATCGATTACCGTACAATGCCTTCAGCTCCCTGGTATTCCCTGCAGATGCGGCGAGAATTCTTTCAGTCGCTGGCAATTTCCCTCTCGGGGCAGGAAGTCGAAATACCTTTGCGCGATTGTATCAACAGGACGATTCCGAGAGAGAAAGCAGCAGAGCTAAAAACTGAGTTGGATGCAATCATCGTTTTAAGTCAGCAAGATTTTTCACCCAATTTGTCGGTGCCAGCTCAGTTGGTCGAATTTCGCATATTGGAAAAGCTATTGGCTGCTCTTTCTGAGGCATCTTTGTATAAAGTTCGTAAGGAGAAAAGGGTTCTTCGCCAGCGCTACTTGGTCGATCGGATTGAAACATTACTCGATGCACAGCAAACAGGACCTTTTCGAATCAGTCATTTGATGGATAAGACGGGACTACAGGAGCGCTAGCTCCAGCGGATCTGCAAAGAAGTCTACGATTTGTCCCCCAGGCAACTCATTGCAGTGGCAAGATTGAATCAGATTCGCCGTAATCTCTTGATAGAATCACGAGAAGCGACCTCGGTGAAATCACTGGCAACCGCCAGCGGCGTGGGTCATCTAGGTAGATTTGCCTCAGAATACTTTTTAGTCTTCGGCGAACGTTCTTGCGAGACTCTCCAGAGAGCGTGAATCCAAGCTTACTAATCATTTCCTAGTAACCACGCTTCGTCGCTTGACGTGTACACAACCTGCTCAAACGGTAGGCACTGCAATTCGAACAGTTGGAGAAATCCTTTGGCTGTCATAGGTTGTCGGTCACTCAGTCCACACCACTCGGCCAGCAGTCCGATGATGCGATCGGGCGGTACGCCCAGTTCCCGGAAATATGAAAGCCGACTGTCGCCGTGGCGCTTGGCTAAGCGGCGGCCATCTTCGCCGACGACCAGTGGCAAGTGTGTGTACTGCGGCAGCGGACCCAGGCCCAACTTCTCGTAGAGGATCATTTGGCGCGGTGTGGAACTCAAGAGGTCATCGCTCCTCACCACTTGGTCGATAGCTTGCCGCGCGTCGTCCACGACCACTGCCAGTTGATAACCGGGGAGCCCCAACTTGGTAGCGACAAGGAAATCGCCGACTGATTCGTCGACATCGAGCGATTGCTCTCCAGCGAATTGATCGACAAATTTCACGACTCCCTGCGGGACGCGCAGCCGCAGCGCGGTACCCTTGTTGAGCAATTGCTCGGCGGCAAGTGGCACTGGCTGGGAAGGACGGCAAGTGCCAGGGTACCGCAGCTCGTGCTCGTCGCCATGCGGTGCGGAGAGGCTGGCCGCTTCAATTTCTTTCCGCGTGCATGTGCAGGAGTAGATGTCTCCCTGTGAGGCAAGTTGATAGAGTGCTGCCTGGTAGGGAGTTAAGTCAGCAAGTTGATAAGTGGGACCTTCGTCCCAGTCGAGCCCCAGCCATTGGAGAATTTCAATCGACTCTTCAGCCGCACCGGGTTTCACGCGCGGTCCATCCAGGTCTTCGATTCGCAACATGATTTGCCAGCCACGTTGCCGAGCGAGAGCCCAGTTCACTAGAAAGGTCCGCGCGTTCCCCAAGTGCAAGGCACCCGTGGGCGAGGGAGCCAGTCGACTGCGGAACTGCGGCGAACTCAAATCAAGTAACCTGGCTGAAATCAGAAATACATTTAATGAAAACTTATTGACATGGAACTACATTTTATTCATATTCGGAGAGAAATCAATACATAAAGTGAAACATGGAACCTAAGACCCCCAACGCTGAATGCCCTTATTGCCAGCAGGCGATGACCGTCAGTCGCATGACGTGTCACGCCTGCCAAATTGCGGTCGAGGCGACTTTTCCTACCGCACGGTTGGCAAACTTGCCCGTGGAGCACCAGAGGTTCATAGAAATATTCGTACTAGCCAGCGGGAGTCTCAAGGAAATCGCCGAACAGACGGGGGTCAGTTATCCGACCGTGCGATCGCGACTTGACAAGGTGATCGCGGCCCTTCGCGAGGAGATAGGTCGTACACAGAAGACGAAAGGTTCGATTCTCGACGCGGTGAGCGCCGGAAAGCTCTCTGCAGAGACCGCGGCCCAACTGATCAAGGCGATATAGAGAATGTCCAATAACCAATGACCAATTGCTAAGGACTAACAGCTAACGGCTACTACTATGGCACACAGTCAATCAACTTCCGAGAGCAACGATAAAACCACGTTGCCTCGTGACGAACAAGAAATCCTGGACTCGGCACTCCTGGAATCGGATCAATTGTTGGTCCGGTCACTTCACGACGACCAACAACGCCGCCGCAAGCGGATACTTTGGTTGTCTGTAATTCTAGTTGGAGGAGTAGCCATGACGACAGTACTTTGGTTCATTATGACTGGTCTGACGGCGGCGACCGTGTCGCGGGCAGACGTCAATGAAGCTCAGCAATTGAGTAAGGAGGGTTGGCAGCTTTGGCAGAAACAGCAGTTTGCCGATGCCGAAGAGAAGTTTGCCAAGTCGGTCGAATTGAACCCCAAGGATGCCGACGCCTGGAATGGGCTGGGCTGGACGCAATTCAACGGTGGTAGAAGCACTGAAGCGATTAAGGCATTTGAGCAATGTGTGAAGCTTAAGCCGAAACACCCGGCGGGCCTGAACGGACTGGGTCAGATCTATCTCATGTGGGGAGAGCTTCCTCAGGCAGAGAAGTATCTCAAGAAGGCCGCGCCCAATGCTCCGGCTGCCTGGTATGGGTTGGCCCGACTGTATTTGATTCAGGGGGATTTCAAGAAGGCGAAGCCATGGGTCGAGCGCCTAGCGCAAGATCCCAACAACGTCGAAGCGCAGCGGATGCTGGAAGCGGTGAAAAATGAGAAGTTGCCGGAAGACTTGAAGATCATGCTCCAACCGGCGGGCAAACCGGAAGTTACCGAAGAAGTCGAAGAGGAGAAAACCGAACCATCCACTGAGGCCGATGCGGCCCTGGAAGATTTACGTCGAACGATCATTTGTTACGATCTGTCCTTCGATCAAGTATTGTCCGACTCTCTCTCCAAGTATGACGAGGATCGGTTGGAACTATTTCCTACGAAATCGTCATGGCCCGATGGTTTGATGGCAAACCTGGTACGAAGCCAGCCGGGTGGAAAAAAGCTCAAGTTGGACGCGGATGCAAAGGGCTATAGCGATGATCAACCAGGAACTTTTGAGTTCACAGAGCCGTTGTCAGCGCCTGTCCGCGTCGATAATTACCAGACATTGCTCTTCTTGGACGGAATTGGTAAATCGGGTTCCGTATTGATAGACAGCTATGCACTCGTCTATTGCCACGGCGACGTCGAGGGGATTATCAATTCTCAAAGCTATAGCACAACGGTGATTCGTGGAAATGTCAGTGGCCGGCTGAGAAATGCCTCGTACGGGCATTGGGTAATTTTTGGCAAGTTCACGGGGAAATACGAGCAAGAGTCCTCAGGGACGCTTCGCATCCTGGGAGGTTTTGATGGCGAGATCAAGCTTGCGAAGCGGGCTAAAGTCTATCTGGGGGGCAAGACGTTGGCATCTGCCCTAGAAAGAATCGACGGCGCTGGGACCGTCTACCTGGAGGAATCGGATCTAGAACCCGGTGAGCACCAAATAGGTAGGCTGACCGTCATCGTTGGGGACCTGGTCGAAGAGAAACCGAAATTGGTTCACAACGCAATCGACCAAGACAACACCTTCCAGGAGGCCTGGCAAGTTTTTTTCAGCCGGGATTACGAGAATTCAGAAGAGATGTTTCGGAGCGTCTTAGAAAAGACACCTGAGAATCCGCATGCTATGAATGGCCTTGGTTGGTCACTGTTGAATCAAAAGAAGTATGAGGAAGCAAAGCCCTGGCTGGAAAAATCTATTACCATTGAAGAGAACCATTGGGGGGCCCTAACGGGTATGGCCGTAATCATGAGAGAAGAAGGGAAGCTGGATGAGGCCGTCGCGATCTGGGAGCGGATTGCCGAGAACAGTAAGGGTCCTAATGACGCGACGATCAATCTGGCGGACTATTATCTAGAGCAAAAGGAGTTCGACAAAGCGGCCAAGTGCTATCGCAAGTTGATCGAATGGTATCCTGACCAGAATGAGTTCAAGGGTCGTCTGGAGCAGGCTGAGGAAGGATTAGAAAAAGAGGAGTAGTCATTAGATTGGGTTTCAACGGGGGCGCGGCCGAGTGCCGTGCGAGGTAAACATGTGCCGTGTCCAGCTCCGCGGCTGGCCGCGCCCCAATGACTTCTCTTGTTGGATGGTGTGTTCAAATAGGCAAGAATCGCCGTTTTCTCGTGGAAACAACCAATTCATTGCCTTCCACACCCTGGAGGTTACAATATAGATTGCCGAGGACAAGTCTCCGGAAGTCCATTTTTCTCCCATTACTACCCGCTTTTTGCAGGTTGTTGCTCGTGTATTCATCGCGCCGTTGATCAACTGAGTATTTCTCGCCGATCTTTCTTGCGCTCTCCTCGCTCTGGTTCTTACTGCTGAGCAATCAGTTTGTGTTATTACCTAGCGCACGATTTCTCAATTGGACGGTTCGCTGAAACAATTCCTGGAATTATGATGCTAAATAGAATTCTATGTTTGCTCTGTCTCGTAACTTGTCTAGTCGGCAGTCAACCTGCTCGAGCAGCTTTCGACATGTCGATATCCATCAACTCGAGTGGGTTTAACGCTTCCCAACTTACTTCTTTGCAGGCGTCGCTCGATCTGGCAGAGGCACGCTGGGAGAATGTGATCACAGGCTATCAACCTGGGATCAGTATCACAGGTGTTTCTATCACGACCGTAGCCGGGTCGGCTTTCGCAGCTGCCGCGCCAGGGTCGATCGTCTCACAAGGTGGCTTTTACTTGTCGACCACTGGAACGCTGTTTGTTAACCCGGCAGTGATCGACGCTTACGCAAGCTGGAACGGCGTAGGTCCTACCAATCCGAATCCTGCCTACTTGGGGCTCAATTATCTCGACGACATCCTGGGCCACGAAATCGGCCATGCACTTGGAATTGGAACACTCTGGGATGACAACGGTGTCTCAATGGGGGGTACTGGCCAATATACCGGCACGTATGGAGTGCAGGCCTACCAGATGGAGTTCGATCCCTTGGCTACGTTCGTGCCTGTGGAGCAAGCTGGTGGTACCGGCACACCCGACAATCACTGGAACCAACTCATGCGGAGTAGCGCCCAAGAAGGCAATCCCAGCGATCCATGGAGTTTGTCTCCTCTGACGGGCATCACCGATGCCCAGGGCCGTGACTTCGCCATGGAACTCATGACCGGAGCGCTGGATCCCGACTATGGAGAGCCTTTCCTCAGTATGACGACCGTCCAGTCGCTGCGGGACATGGGATTTACGGTCGTTCCCGAACCAAGTGGGATGGTGCTGCTAGCCTGCGCCGCTGGAGTGATCACTACTGGAAGACGACGGAGGTCAGCGGTTACAAGGTTGTAATCGCTAAACCGCAAGCAAAAGGACCTCAAGGGGGATCTAGAGCGATCGCAACTTCGCGGGAGTAAGTTCTCGCAGACTATCCACCACGAGCATGGCGTGGGACATTTCTTCGCGGGTCGCTGTGCCGGTCAGCGCTACGCTGGCCATGCCGGCGCGGTTGGCGGCCTCGATGCCAGCTGGGGCATCTTCGACTACCACACACTCACTCGGTTCCGCTCCGAGTCGCTCTGCGGCAATCTGAAATACCTGAGGATCAGGCTTGCCTCGCGTTACGTCGACGCGGGTCACTTTGGCTGCGAACAACTCGGATCGGCCCAGGCAGTCGAGCGTGAGCGAGATATTCTCCGGCGGGCCGGACGAGCCGACCGCCAAGCGAAATCCCTCAGCGGAGAGGGCATCCAAGAGTTCGACTGCTCCGTCGATGGCGGGAAAGGACTCGCGGATGATGTCGCGATAAAGGGCTTCCTTGCGATCGTCCCATTCGCGGATCTCCGCATCCGAGAGATTATCCCCATAGAGAGCACCGATGATGTCGTGGCTGGTGCGACCGAACGTGGCGCGAAATTCCTGCTCTGTGAAGGAGACTCCCTTCTCAGCAAACATCTTGAGCCAGCTATCGTAGTGGGCCTGGTAAGAATCGATGAGTACGCCATCGACATCAAAGATCACGGCAGATCGAGACACGGGATTGCTTTCTGAGAAATGGGGGGGATGGTCGCGCAGTCTGGTGCGACACGATGCCACATTGGAACTTGCTGGCATTTCCGTGTAAACCCGTACTTGAAATCTGGCCAAATGTCAGAATCACGAAAGTGGCCTGCGAGCCACTTCCAGTTTCATTAACCTCCATCGTCGGAAGTAAGGAGCAGGATAATCTTTGCAACAGCGAGAATCCGCTCTGGCTGGTAAATCGACTGACGGCACAAGAAATCCCAAGTACTCCTGGCGTGTCGAAGGTATTCCCAACGAGTTTCTTGAACAGCCTCTGACCCGAGTGATGCGAGCGCAGTCTTCCATGCCGTGCCTGCTTCGTCGAGAGCCGTTTCGTCGCCAGCAATGGCGGGAAAAATAATATCGTCGAGATATTCTAGTTGATCTGTGACTTCGCTGGTATCTTCCAACGAGGATTGAACTGATGGAACTTTAAAATCAAGAGGGGAACTCATATCTTGCTCTCGTTAAAGAAGTTTCGAATCGTCAATAAAAGAGACTACTAGGAGAAGCCGAAAAATAGATTTACGACGTACCCTGGCAACAATGACGTTGCCAGGGTGGTCGCTGTCACCTAACGAGAAAACCAAAACGGGCCAACATTAGCCGATCATCGCTGGAGCAGATCTCTGATAGGCGCGACTCTGCTGCGGGCAGTGTCGCCGTGAACTACCCATATAAGAGGTTGGCTTCCAGTGCGTCGGCTGATAGGCCAGAGCATCGAGTGAAGAACTTGGTTGCGAAAACAAAGGGTACGTCAACGCTTCCGCCAATTTCTTCTTGTCTTCCTCTTTCTTCTTCTCGAAGGATTTTTGTGTGGCAGAGAAAGCATTCCATGTGACGTCAGGCTTCTTGTTTTCCTTCTTCTTCGCCTCTTTCGCAGTCGAACTTGCCAAAGCAAATCCAGATACACTCGCCAGTACGATCGTAGATACCAACATTGTTACAATTGAAGATTTAGTGGACATAAAATGAATCCTTGTGTTAATTGGCACGCAGAGTGATAAACACCATTTTGGACCACGTGGTGCCAGTCGGTTTAGAAATCAAACACGAATTTACAGATCAGGCGGGAATCCTAAATCTGCAATCGCACGTGCTGACTGACCAAAGAAAGATCGAATGGATTCTCTAAAGAGCAAAAACCGCGATCAGGAGACTGGACCGCGGAATGGTTGAGATTGAACTGCAACTGAATCTGTGCCAGTTCGAGATCAAAAGTATCGAGAACCTCATCTGCAGGCTGCCCATTCCGGACTGCGAGTGGAACTTTGTGATGGGCCGGTGTTACTGCATGTATTCCAACAGTATCAAGTGAAGCCGCGGACAAAAGTAGCGGCGCATCGAGCTGAATGCCTACAGCGTAGGCTGGAACAAAGCCCACCAGTAGGGACAGAGTCGCTGCCAAAGCAATTGTTTTACAATATGGAACCATGGATAACCTTCGATTATTGATTATCTCAACCCACTACGCGGCAGCCAAGAGGAATGTTCGGAGCTCCCAAAAAAATTTGGGGACTTGCTATCTTTTCTTCCTCCAACCGGTGATAGCAAGCCGGGAAAACGTTCTAGGCAAAGCCTAAGGAAATGGCACGTCATTTGCTAGTGCCAGTTGGAGTCAGAAACACCTCAAGCTATCTCCAGGAATGTGAGCGCCTAGATATCCCAACTAAAACTGTGCAAGTGAAAAATAGCAATCCAACCGAAGCAGGCTCAGGAACTGGCGTGGCCGTTGCTCCCTGCGGTACAGGATTTCCATAGTTGGTCTGCCACTCCAATAGATCAAGAGCATTCGGTGGATCCGTTAGTACTCCTCGCTGCCAGGCAAAAAAGTCGGCCCCATCAACATCGCCATCCAGATCGAAATCTCCTGGTTGAGCGGTAGGTGGAGAGAGGAACAAGACTTCATAGGCATCAAGTGAATAGGAAGCAGTCAGCGTTTCAGAATTTCCCGTGAATTGATCAATCCACTCCCCTTGCCAGTCAGATGGAACCGAGATCGAGGCAGAAAAGTTTCTGGTATTGATCAAAACCAGGACCCGGTCATCTTGGTTTTCGCGAAGAACCATCGCCACTTCGGTGTTACTGCGATCGGTCAGGGCGCCTCCACGTAGAGCCTCGTGTGACTCGCGGATATCTAACAGATCGCTATACCACTCGGAGGTACTTTGCCCCGTTGACCAATCGAGCGGAGATTTCGAGAAAATGGGCACGTTGTTTGACCAGCCGATCTCTTGGCCGTTATAGACCAAGGGAGTTCCGTCATAGGCAATGACTGCTGCATAAGCAGCCAGAGAGGCATTCAATCCTCCGAAAAGTACCGGAGGAGTGGCATTCCATGCGCTCTCGTCGTGATTGGTGGTATATCGCAGGATGCTCTTGCCAGCAGGAATCTGCGAAAACTCTTGGTTGTGTTTGAGGCCAAGTAATCTCGCTGAACCAGACGAATTGAACACCTTATCAAGCTCGCCAAAGAATCCAAAGCTCCAAGTCAGATCGAAACCGGCATCATAATGGTCGGTACGAGCACCCTCGGCTAACATGAGCAAGGGACGTTGGGTTGCGCTACGAACGGCAGTAATCGCTTGCTGCCAGAAATCGAAAGGCACAAAGTCTGCCGCGTCGGCCCGGAACCCGTCGATCCCTACGTCAGCAACCCAGTACTGCATTTCACTGATCATTGCCGAACGCATGGCAGCGCTGTTGTAGTTGAGGTCGGCGACATCCATCCAATTGGTACCCGGAGGATGGATGATCTGACCCTGAGCGTTCTGCGAATACCAATCAGGATGTGCATTTATCCACTGGTGATCCCAAGCCGTGTGATTGGCAACCCAATCCATGAGTACAAACATACCTCGATTGTGGGCATCAGTGACGAGCGTACTCAAGTCGGATAGCGCACCATACTCACTACTCACCACGCCGTAGTCCATGACCGAATAGGGCGAACCGAGTTGGCCTACGCTGTTTAGTTGACCAATCGGATGAATCGGCATGAGCCAAAGAGTGTTAGCGCCGAGCGATTGAATCTCTTCGAGTCTGGCTGTGACCCCAGCCAAGTCACCTGCCTGGCTGAATGCTCGGAGGTTAACCTCGTACATCACAACATCTTGAGGATCGGGTATCGCCTGTGCGGTCGTAGCGGAAATGCAAAGGAGTAGCCCAACGAGAGGTCTCGCGGCAGATCGAATTGAAGCAATGAAATACAATCTGGAACTCCTAGACACCCTCCCCAGTTCCATAAATTCGCGATGCCAATTCTCGAAAGTATGCCACACAATCTTAGCCATTGAGCTTAATCTGTCGGGCATTTACAAAAGCAACATCTCTCAAGAGCATCAGGCATACATTGGCTGGTTCCGGTACTTGTTGCAATGCAATATTGGCGGCAGTGAGAGGAACAATACTTCCATAGTTCGTTGTCCATTCAGCGAATGCATAAATTAGTGATATCAGACAAGTTATGACTCAGTTGGAAACCGGGAGACACTAAAACTATGTATCGCCTAGACTACCTGCTGGGGCAGGTTCAGCCCTGGAGCAGATAGCACGGTATTCCCTGTGAGGAATTCGTCGATCGCACGCGCTGCACCACGACCTTCGTTGATTGCCCAGACAACGAGACTTTGGCCACGTCGGCAGTCGCCAGCGGCGAAGACCTTTTCCATGTTTGTGGTAAACGAGCCATGCTCGGCGGCAAATGTCTGCCAATTGCCGCGCGGGTTCTGCGTTTCGATGCCCAGCATTTCGCCGACTTCGAGTTCGGGACCGACGAATCCGGTAGCCAGGAATACCAAATCGGCGGGCCAGACTTTTTCGCTCCCCGGGACTTCGCTGAACGGGGCCTTCTCGCCTGGTTTGGACCAGTCCACGGTTACGGTTTTAACTCCGCTGATATGACCTTGGCCATCATCGACAAACTCTTTGGTCAACACATTGAACTGGCGGGGATCTTCACCTAGGCGGGCCTTCGTCTCGGCGTGGGAGTAGTCGACACGATAGACACGCGGCCACTGCGGCCATGGATTATTTGGAGCTCGCTCGGCGGGAGGCGTATCCAACAGTTCAAAATTGACGATGCTCTTTGCTCCGTGGCGGAGTGAGGTACCGATGCAGTCTGCTCCCGTGTCACCACCACCGATGACGATCACATGCTTGTCCTTGGCAGAGAGATATTTTTTGTCAGCAAGTTCTGAGTCCAATAGACTCTTGGTGTTGCGGGTGAGAAAATCCATCGCCAGATGGATCCCTTTCAAGTCGCGACCTGGGCAACGACCCGTGGGGTCGAAGGACTTAGTAGCCCCCGTGGCCATGAGTACCGCATCGTACTCCTCAATGAGTTCCTGCGGATCGATGAATTGCATCTCGCAACCACGCTCTTGCATGATCTGAGTCATGTGCCCCGCAGGAAAATCTTCTTTTCTGCCAACGTGGGCACAAGTGACGAACTCGACCCCTTCTTCGCGCAGAAGATTCACACGGCGCTCGACGACTCCCTTGTCGAGCTTCATGTTCGGGATGCCGTACATCAACAGCCCACCGATGCGATCGGCCCGCTCGTAGACAGTTACGGCATGGCCGGCCTTGTTGAGCTGCGCGGCGGCAGCCAATCCTGCGGGACCACTGCCGACAATGGCGACCCGCAGGCCGGTACGCTCGCTGGGGGGTTGGGCCACGACCCAACCCTCGGCAAACCCGCGGTCGATAATCGCGTTTTCGATGTTCTTGATCGTCACCGGGGGATTGGTGATCCCCAGCACGCATGCACCCTCGCAAGGGGCAGGACAAGCGCGGCCCGTAAACTCGGGGAAGTTGTTCGTCTTATGCAAGCGGTCTAGCGCGTCGCGCCAGCGATTTTGATAGACCAAGTCATTCCATTCGGGAATCAGATTGTCGATCGGACAACCATGATTCGACTGGCAGAACGGCACCCCGCAGTCCATACAGCGCGCACCCTGGGTACGCAATTGATCCACGATCGGCTCGGTGTAGATCTCCAAGAAATCTGCCGCCCGCTTGAGAGGGTCGCGATAGGGGACTACTTCGCGCTGAAACTCTTTAAATCCGGTAGGTTTTCCCATGTTACGCCATCTAAATTCTGTTTAAGTTGTCTCTCGCAAAGGCGCAAAGGCGCAAAGTGGAGAGAGTTTTTCTATTAGTCCAGATCGAGACCATTCACGATCCGCGTGATTCCGTTCCGGATAACTTCTTCGTTAAAGTTTATGAGCAAACCCAACTTCATATTCGTCAGACGAAGGTAAGTAAGTAGTTGCTTTTTGTGGATGTTCGCTAGTTGCTCGATCGATTTGACTTCGACAATTATCTTCCCCTCCACCAACAAATCCAATCGATATCCGTCCTCAAACAATACGCCATCATACATGACTAAGACAGGCAATTGTCGCTCAACTGTGAGCCCTCGCTTGTTCAATTCATAAGCCAAAACACTCTCGTAGACTGATTCGAGTAGACCGGGACCAAGGGTTGTATGAACCTTGAATGCAGCGTCTACGATCTCCTTAGAAATGGGGTTTTCATGCATCTTTCTACTAGCTAACAGTTCCCAAAATACTTAAACAAGACGAATACGCTGCCAGTCAGACTCCCTTGGCGCCTTAGCGCCTTTGCGAGAGTCTTGAATTTATGCATCAAACCGTCGCGGTTTCCTTGAATTGTTTCTGCTCCTGCAGGACTCGTTTGTAATCGATGGGCATAACCTTGACGAATTGCAGCAGACGCTCATCCCAGCGGTCGAGGATATCTGCGGCTACAGCGGAACCCGTGTAATTCTGGTGCATCTC
This sequence comes from Bythopirellula polymerisocia, assembly GCF_007860015.1. Taxonomy (GTDB): domain Bacteria; phylum Planctomycetota; class Planctomycetia; order Pirellulales; family Lacipirellulaceae; genus Bythopirellula; species Bythopirellula polymerisocia. Next base: position 1,254,175 of record NZ_SJPS01000001.1, on the reverse strand, counting down.
AATCAGCTGCTTGAGTTCATCTACGTCATCTTCATCATCAACTTTCTCCAGGGCAACCATGCCGAGGTTGCAGTTGGCGAGCAAGTTGTCGTTGGGGTCCCAGATGTAGGCGATGCCACCACTCATGCCCGCGGCGAAATTGCGGCCTGTCGGACCGAGTATCACCACACGACCACCGGTCATGTACTCACAGCCGTGATCGCCCACGCCTTCAATTACCGTGTGGGCTCCGCTGTTTCGCACAGCAAATCGCTCGGCAGCACGGCCTCGGAAGAACGCCAAGCCTCCCGTGGCACCATACAGGCAGACATTGCCAACTAAAATATTGTCCTCGGCGGCAAAGGTCGCTTCCTTGGAAGGATAAATTACAATGCGTCCACCAGAGAGGCCCTTGCCGACATAGTCGTTGGCGTCTCCTTCGAGCTCTAGCGTGACACCCCTGGCCAAAAACGCGCCGAAGCTTTGTCCCGCCGAGCCGTGGAATTTAAAGTGAATCGTATCGTCCGGCAGACATTCAGCGCCCCACTTCTTGCAGATCTCGTTGGAGAGGATCGTGCCAACCGTGCGGTCGGTGTTGACAATTGCTAGTTCTTCACGGACCTTGTCGCCACGCTCCAGGGCCGGCTTAGCCAAGTCCAGGAGTTTCGTCATGTCGAGCGAGTGCTCCAGTCCATGATTTTGCGGCTGGGTCCAGTAGGTGCCGACATCGGGGCGTGGTTTTTTGACCGGGGAGAGCAGCGACGTGAGGTCCAGCCCGTCCGCTTTCCAATGCTTAATCGCAGCGTCGGTCTCCAGGCAGTCCACTCGGCCGACCATTTCATTGATCGTGCGGAAACCGAGTTCGGCCATGATTTGGCGGGCATCCTCCGCGACCATGAACAGATAGTTCACCACGTGCTCGGGCTTGCCGGCAAACTTGGCGCGTAATTCCGGGTCCTGCGTAGCAATGCCGACCGGACAGGTGTTCAAATGACACTTTCGCATCATAATGCAACCTAAGGTGATTAGTGGCGCAGTCGAGAAACCAAATTCCTCGGCCCCCAACATCGCCGCAATCACGACGTCTCGCCCCGTCTTTAGTCCACCGTCGGTCTGCAAGACAACGCGGCTGCGCAAGTCGTTGAGCACCAGGGTCTGGTGCGTTTCAGCGATTCCCAGTTCCCAAGGCAACCCCGCATGCTTGATGCTCGTGAGAGGCGAAGCGCCAGTGCCGCCGCCGTCACCGGAAATCAGGATATGGTCGGCGAAGCCCTTCGCCACCCCGGCGGCAATCGTACCGACTCCCACCTCGGAGACCAGCTTCACGCTCACCCGCGCGGCGCGGTTCGCATTTTTAAGATCGTGAATCAATTGCTTGAGGTCTTCGATCGAGTAAATGTCGTGATGCGGTGGGGGACTGATCAAGCCTACACCTGGCGTGGAATAGCGAATCCGCGCGATCGTGGCGTCCACTTTGCGACCTGGTAGCTCACCCCCTTCACCCGGTTTTGCACCCTGAGAGATCTTGATCTGCAACTCATCGGCGTTGGTGAGATAGTTGATCGTCACCCCAAACCGACCCGAAGCGACCTGCTTGATTGCGGATCGCTTGGAATCACCGTCGGGAAGTGGTTGAAAGCGAACGGGATCTTCTCCACCTTCGCCCGTGTTGCTCTTACCGCCCAATCGATTCATCGCGATGGCCAGACTCTCGTGGGCTTCAGCGGAGATCGAGCCAAATGACATCGCTCCTGTACAAAAGCGTTTGACGATCTCTTTGGTAGACATCACTTCGTCGAGAGGGATTGGCTTGGCACTCTCTTTGAATTTCAACAATCCTCTGAGCTGACAACGGGTCGCGGCGTCGTGGTTGATGTGCTCGGCAAACCGTCGATAGGAATCTTGATCCCCGGCGCGAGCGGCTATCTGGATATCCGCAATCGCTTGCGGGTCCCACATATGTCGCTCTCCTTCGGCGCGCCAATGAAACTCGCCCGGATTGGGAAGTAGCGGCAGCCGCGAGGATTTCATCTCGGGATAACCAAGCGTGTGCCGGCGCATGGCCTCTTCGGCCAGGATGTCGAAGTCAACACCTTGAATTCGACTGGCAGTCCCGACAAAGCACCGATCGATGACGTCACTCTTGAGTCCGACGGCTTCAAATATTTGTGCTCCCTTATAACTTTGCAACGTCGAGATGCCAATCTTGGCCATCACCTTGAGCATCCCTTTGGCGACACCCGTGCGATACTTCTTTACCAGATCGTGGTCTTCTTTGGTGACCGGGTCGTACAATTCGCCGTTGGCGGTAGCAGAGATTGCAGGACTGGCATAGCCTTCACCCGCTTCCTCATCGCTAACGGTCGGTTCGCCCGATTCCAAAAGGCCGTCGCGCCGTGCCTGCCAAAGTGCCTCGAATGCCAGATAGGGATTGATCGCGTCGGCTCCGTAGCCAATCAGCAGGCAATGGTGGTGTACTTCGCGGGCTTCCCCCGTCTCAACGACCAAACCAATCTGGGTACGCTTGGTCTGCTTTACCAGATGGTGATGTACAGCTCCGGTAGCAAGCAGGGAACTCAGCGGCACACGGTCGGCAGATATTTGACGATCGGAAAGCACTACGAGAGAGTAACCTTTATCGACAGCCGCTTCGGCTTTGGCACAAATGCGTTCCAGCGCGGCCACCATGCCAGCCTTGCCCTCGCTCTTAGGCCAAGTGATGTCGATCACCTTGGCTTTCCAGCCACGATGATCGATGTGTTTGAGCGAAGCCATCTGCTCATTGGAGAGAATCGGGTGCGGCAAGCGCAGCCGGTGGGCGTGTTCCTTGGTGGTTTCGAGCAAGTTCTGCTCTGGACCAATGTAGCACTCCAACGACATGATCACTTCCTCGCGGATGGAATCAATCGCTGGGTTGGTAACCTGTGCAAAGAGTTGCTTGAAGTAATCATAAATCAGCCGGGGCTTGTCCGAGAGACATGCCAAACAGGAATCGTTCCCCATCGAGCCTATGGGGTCCTTTTCCGCCGTGATCAATGGCAACAGCATGAAGCTCATCGATTCGATCGTAAAACCAAACGCCTGCATCCGCTCCATGAGCGTGGTGCTGTCGAATCCATGAGGCTCCTTGTTGGGTTCAAGTTCGTTCAAGTCAATCCGCTGATTGTTCAGCCAAGTCTTGTAAGGAAGCCGAGAAGCGAAATCGCTCTTGAGCTCCTCGTCTGGAATCAAACGACCTTCTTCGAAATCGATGAGAAACATGCGTCCCGGCTGAAGGCGGCCCTTGGCTTTAACGTTTTTTGGTTCGATGGACCGCAGTACTCCCACTTCGCTCGCCATGATGACGCGGTCGTCGTGGGTCAGATAGTAACGCGATGGCCTGAGCCCGTTGCGGTCGAGCACGGCTCCGATCACCTTGCCGTCCGAAAAGACGATCGAGGCCGGGCCGTCCCAAGGTTCCATCAGTGCGGAATTAAATTCGTAGAACGCCCGCTTTTCCTCGGACATAGTCTGGTGATTTTGCCAGGCCTCGGGGACCATCATCATGACCGACTCTTGGAGGGAGCGGCCATTCATCAAGAGGAATTCCAACACGTTATCAAAAGTGCCCGAGTCGCTGCAATCGGGCTCGGCAACGGGAAACAGCTTTTCCAAATCTTTGCCGAACAGTTTGCTCTCGATGACCCCTTCCCGGGCTCGCATCCAGTTCTTGTTGCCGCGCAGAGTGTTGATCTCTCCATTGTGGCTCATGAACCGGAGGGGCTGAGCACGGTCCCAAGAGGGGAACGTGTTGGTCGAAAACCGCGAATGCACCATCGCCAGATGGCTCGTGAAGTCTTTGTCGCTAAGGTCAGGATAGTATTGGAACAATTGCTCGGTCGTGAGCATCCCCTTGTAGATGATCACCTTGCTCGAGAGCGAGCAGATGTAGAACATTTTTGCTTGCGAGAGAGAACTGTCGGACCGCAGTCGATTGCTGGCTTGTTTGCGAATCAGGTAGAGCTGCCGCTCGAAGGCGTCTCCAGTGAACTTTTTTCCAGCCGCAATAATCAACTGCTCAATAGCAGGTTCGCCAGCCAATGCCGATGGGCCGATATCTGCTTTTTTGACATCCGTGGGTACTTCGCGCCAACCGACCAACTGCTGGCCGTGGACCTTGATGAGCTCTTCGACGACCGCTTTGCATTTGGCCCGCTCCTGAGAATCTTTCGGCAGAAACACATTGCCGGCGGCAAAGCTTCCAGGGGCAGGAAGATCTACGTTCAGTTCGTTCTTGACCACCTTATTGAGAAAATCGAAGGGCAAAGCCGTCAGTATCCCCGCACCGTCGCCCGTATTAGCCTCACAACCGCATGCGCCGCGGTGATCCATGTTGCGCAATACCTGCTCGGCATCAAGCAGAATCTGGTGGCTCCGTTCCCCTTTTATATGGGCAACAAAGCCCACACCGCATGAATCGTGTTCATGGGCCGGATCATACAATCCCTGCTTAGCCGGAAAAGGAGAATAATGTTGTGCGTGTTCCATCGTGAACATCCTCATAAAAATATGTCAGGCTCTCAACGGCTATTGCCAGTGAGTGACCCCATTGTTGGCTGATACCGCCTGAAGAGCTTCTGAAAAGTTGGGCGGATCTGAAAACTCGGGATCGGATTGCAAAAGTTCGATAAAGTTGTTTGCCAATTCCCGCAACGGGCGATCCCGTCGATGCATGATCCCCAAGGGACGGGACTGTTGCTCGCCTTCCAGAGTCACCATGACCAGTGAGCCGGAAGCGATTTCTTTGGCGACCGTGGGTTCTGGAAGCAGGCTGATCCCCTCGTTGATTTCGATCGCCCGCTTCATGGTTTCGATATTGTCGAATTCGAACGCAATATGCGGCTCAACATCGTGGATCATCAGCAAACGATCGATCTCTGCGCGAATCCGCAGCCCCGCTTCGAAGGCCACCAAGGGTTCGCCAGAGAGATCGGCATAGTTAACCGATTGTTCTTTTGCCAATCGATGCTTAGGGTGGCACACCAGGACGAGTGACTCGTTGCGCCAGGGAATCGCCGCCATCGTGCGAGTTTCTTCGGGGTAGCTTACTAGCCCCAAGTCCACTTCTCCTTGCTCAACCACCTCCAAGACGCGGTCAGGATGCAAATATTCCAGCCGGACTTGGGCGTTGGGATACTTGGCCGAGAAGTGCCGGATGAAGAGACTCATGTGAGCCAGCCCCACCGAATAGATCGATGCCACTAATAAGCGGCCTGCCGAGGCGTCACGAAGAGTGCGAACTTCGTTTTCCAACTCATCGTAAGAGCGCACGATTTGGCGGCAGCCCTCGAAGTAGCGTTCCCCCTCGGGAGTTAGCACGAAAGGGCGCTTGGAGCGGTCGAGCAGCTTTGCCCCCAACCGCTCCTCGAGTTGATGTACCACCTGGCTAGCATTTGATTGCGAGATCCCATTGTCGTCGGCAGCCCGCGAAAAGCTCCGCCGCTCGACAATATCACAGTATATTTTTAAGGACTTGATGTGCATGATTTGAGCCAAGTAATGCCTATCTTTTCCAACGGGATCGATGCGACACCCGAAGGGGGCCGCTAGCACCCGTCGGAGAGGTGTCAAAAAGCGAGTTTCGCAACGCTTGAACTACGACTGGACCGCGAGAAGTTCCGTCTACTCATACAAAGCGGCAGCAATGTCCTATTGCTTCTTCAATTCGCGCAAGAAATTATCGTCACAGCGTGAAACTGATTGTAGCTAAATGACTTGCGGCCGATGGCGCTCAGTTGTTTCAAAAATCCCAGACCGGAACAGCAACTGGTCGAACCCTTTAATTATCAGAGTTACAAATACCCGAGCCATCCAGAATCTAAAATCAAGATACTAGATTATCCCCCCAGGTTCGCGCCGTCAAGAAGGCGAAAAACCGGGGTTGGGGGTGGATAAATGGCAGGTGTACGGTATCGGGAGGAGTTCCTGGGTAACGCCGACAGTCGGCCGGAATTGGCGTGGCTATCCAGTCCAATCTTGTTCGCCCGATTGCCGGTGTGCAGGGAATGAAGGCAACCTCATATGTCCCCTTGCCCTTTTCAGCCTGCTACCGACAATACTGACGGCGGAACCAACATGCCGCCTCCATTCTTTCGGCTCGTTGCCACCAGTAGGAGACTCGGTGGCAACGGGTTTTTTTCTGGCACGACGCTGCCGTGTCGGAAGCACAGATAATCAGAAAATGCTTCCCTTTCGCTGGCAATTGGATCGTCGGCAATAAAGGGCTCCGGTTTTCCTGCTTCGAGCATTTTTCCCTATCCATCTGGTATACTGAGCGCAGTGGTTCGAGCCTTTTCTGATGGGTAAGTACTTTATGTGGCAGCAACTCCGTCTGGGTGCGGCTTGTTTTTCGCTAGGTCTGTGCGCATTTCTCGGAGTGGTTGGGGTGAGGAGCTATGACTACTACGGCGCATTGTATGGTCGATTTTCCCCGTCTAGACAATGGGTACTTTCTTCCTGGGAAGGTCGAATATTGGTTGGATGGAATATTATCCCTAGCCCCGGCGTTGTTTCTCAAAGTGTAGATATTATTTCCAATCGTGTGGGTTTTTTAGAAGGGGGCTTTGTGCCTGCCAAGACTCACACAGATCACACGCGATTTGTCTTTGGGCGAATACCGTTACTTCTAGACCCTCCGAAGTTTTATTTCGGATTCAATGGCCAACTCCGCAAGTTGGTTTGGAAGGGATCGATTCCATATTGGTTTTTATGTTTAGCAACTGCGATGCTCGCAATACTCTTGAAACCGAAGCCACGATTGCGATATAGCCTTCGTGAACTATTCGTCATCACGACTATCGTTGCCTTCATGCTGGGGGGGGTGTGGGTCTTGATAAATAGATTGTCTGGGACGGGACATATTTTCGCCAGCTGAAGGTCACTATATGCAGTGGGTATGCAGTGGGTTTGCTACCGGACGGGGGGGATTTTGGCAGAGCATTGCGAATGTGATAGAGTGCCCCCAGAGGGAGTAATGACGACCTAAAGAAGGTAATCCATGACGATACCTGCGCCAGATGCGATTCCGATGTTCGGAAGCGAGATGTTGGCTGATCCGTACCCTTTGTATCGACGTCTGCAGGTCGAGGATCCGGTCCACTGGAGCGAAAAGTACAACGCCTGGTTTGTGACGCGCTTCGAGGACGTCGCTGCTGGGCTCGAGAACTTGACACTTTCGTCGGACCGTTCTGCGTTGTTCGAGGACATGGCTCACAGTGCCGAACTCAAAGAGTTCTTCACCTTCTTAGGAAACCGAATGGTACTCGCCGACCCGCCGAAGCATAAACGGCTTCGAGGGCTGGTGAGCAAAGCCTTTACTCCGCACACCATTCAAACGATGCGCCCGCACATCCAGCAGCTAGTCGACGGTTACATCGATGCGGTCGAGCAAACGGGACACATGGATGTGATCCACGATCTGGCGTTCCCTCTGCCCGCTACGGTCATCATGGAGATGCTCGGGGTCGACCCGGAGGACCGTGAACGTTTGAAACGCTGGTCCGACGACTTTATCGTCTTCTTCAGCAATCACCCGGCGAACATCTCGCTCGATCAATATCGCCGTGCGCAGCAGAGCATGAACGCGATGGTCGACTATTTCCGTACCGCGCTGCCTCGCATCCGTATGAGTGATCGGCCCTGCCTATTGCACACGATGGAAGTCGCCGAGATGCAAGGGGACAAACTGAGCGAAGAGGAATTGTTTGCCAACGCCAATCTGCTGCTGGTCGCAGGGCACGAGACGACCACGAATCTTATCGGCAACGGCATGCTCGCTCTGTTACAGCATCGGGAGGAGTTGGAAAGGTTGCGGGCCGATCCAACGTTGATTCATGGCGCAGTCGAGGAGATGCTCCGCTACGGCAACCCAGTGCAGTTCACTCACCGCATCGCCCTGGAAGATGTCCCTCTGGGAGGCAAGACAATTCGGCGGGGGCAATTTGTGTTCTCGTTTCTTGCTGCGGCCAACCGCGACCCCGACCATTTTCCGGATCCTAACAGACTGGACGTGACTCGTACGATTCACCAGCACCTGGCGTTCGGCAAGGGTCATCACTTCTGCCTTGGCGCACCGCTGGCCCGCCTGGAAGCTCAGATTGCATTCACAACGATTCTGCGCCGCCTGTCAGGTCTACGGCTCTCGGGCGATAAACTTGTCTTTCGAGAAAATTTCAATCTGCGCGGCCTCAATAAGCTTCCCATAGATTTCGACGCGTTAGGCTGACTCTAATGTGCTTAGCTGTTCACCACAAGGTTTCAATGGCGTAGTCTCTGACTCAGGGAGACGCGGGGCTGTATGCCTATTTGAAAAAGACCTCGAATGACTTGGAGGCCAAATCATGCGTGTCCTCTTAGCGTTTCTACGGCAGCAGTGAAAAGTTTAGTTGCAGCTCAGCGCTGGCTCTTGGCCCACGCTTCGTACCGATTGCGATAGCCGTAACCGAAATAGTCAATTGAAAACTCGTTGCGGATTTTGTACTTCTTGAAGATTTTTATGATCCGCCCGTCGGTCCAGGCCGCTAAAGAATCTTCGCGGGCCTGCGCCATACGATTCCAAAGAATTGCCTTTTCTTCGTCCGTCATCTCCGGCACCATAGCTACATAAGCATTGTAAGTGCGTTCGGCTCCGGGCGATCTCGTGATTCGATCCAACAGCTCGATGGTTTTTTCTCCACCGATCTGTTCGCGCAGAGCGACCAGCAGGCCTTGGATCTGGGGAGTGAACTCTGCGTAAATCGGATCGATCTGCTCAGCCATGATTGCCAGCGCTTTTAGCTCATCTTTCTGGCCGCCGCGCGCAGCATCCCAAGCTGCCCATGCTGCGTCGAGTTTTCCATCGGCTTGTTGGTGCCAAGCCCAGACCCTGCCATAGTGCTCAGTCATAAGCTCTGCGGTTTTCTGAGTCTTGGACTCATCACTGAGTACCAGTTGTCCGGCCAATCGTTTTCCCTTGCTGTCCACGTCGCGCTGGATTGCTTCGGGCAGGTCGGGGGTCCACCACTTCGGCGGGTCATCACGGTCAACGGCGGCCTGGGTTCTAGCGGCAACAACAGCTGCAGTCTCAGCTTGTAAGGTTGACAAGGACAAGGCCATGAAAAATACAAAACTACTGATCCTAAAGAAGTAATTCATGGTACATATTCAATCGGTAAGAAATGGGCTGATGGGAACGAGACTGATTCAATGAACACATGTCGATAATAAACAAATTCAACCTACCGTCGCGTGGTCTCTCTCACACCCTTTGCGGAGAAACCACCATCTTTTGCATCGACATGGCAAGTCTAACATTGTCCGAGGAAATCTTCGCCAAGAAAACCTGAGGCTCCGTGGTAACAAGATGGGGATTTAGTGATACCATGAATTAGCCGTGCGTCTAATCCTACGACCAATTCACGGTCGTACTCGAAAAATTCATTGAAGTGCAAAAGCAAGTTAGAGGTGTGAATCGTGACGACAATAAAACGACTAATGTGTGCCATATTCATAATCGCCGGGCTGTCCGCTGGCCAGGTTCAGTCTCGGGCGGTTGCCCTGGATACGGATGACGAGGCCGCGTCGAAAATTCAAGAACCCGAGCCCGCCATGGCACCGCCCCTGCCATTCGAGATGCCTTTTGGAGTGCCTGCATTTCCGGGCGCCTGGGGTGGCGGGATGTTTACGACCGGTGGGCGCGGAGGCAAAGTCATCGCCGTCACCAATTTGAGCGACAGCGGGCCGGGAAGCCTGCGAGGAGCGATCGACGCAGAGGGTCCGCGCATCGTCGTGTTCCGCGTGGCGGGCATCATCCCGCTCGAATCCAACTTGGACATCGACAATCCTGATATCACGATCGCAGGGCAAACAGCTCCGGGCGATGGGATCTGCATCGCCAATCACTCGCTGAATATCAACACGCAAAATGTTATCTTGCGACATCTAAGGGTGCGCCGAGGGGACCCTGTGGGGGGACAAGGCTCGGACAACATTGGAGGGAATCCTGAAGGGCAAGTAATCGTCGACCATTGCACAGCAAGTTGGGGTCGGGACGAGAATCTCTCCCTCTACCGTTATATGGAAGATCGGCCAGACCTGCCGTCGGTCAACGGTGGGATTCAGCAGGTCAAACATCCCGTCAGTAACCTGACAATTCAATACTGCATTTCGAGCGAGGCATTGGGTCCTGGTCATGAGTTTGGCGGAACCTGGGGCGGCCGAGATTCAACGTTCCACCACAACCTCTTCGCCTGTAATACGGGGCGCAACCCCTCGATAGGCATGAGCGGAGAGTTTGACTATCGCAACAACGTCATCTTCAACTGGGGTCACCGGACAATGGACGGCGGCGACGAGACGTCATTGATCAATGTGATCAACAACTACTACAAACCCGGGCCGGCAACCAATGACAACATGCTCAGCACCATCGCACGGATCGAACAACGCGACATGTACTTGCCTGGGAGGAGGTTCCAGGAGGGTAATTGGTATCCTCAGTCGGAAAAGCGACCAGGCAAGTGGTACGTCGCCGGCAACATCGTCGAAGGCTATCCAGAGGTGACTGCTGACAATTGGAAAGGGATGCATCTCTTAGGAAGCAACGGAACTCCGGATCTAGCGAGGGTCAATACACCGTTCGAGGCTTGGCCGGTTAATCAGCAGACTGCCAGAGAAGCTTTTGAAGAAGTGCTGGCCAAGGCCGGCGCGACGCTGCCTCGGCGTGACCGAGTGGATGATCGCGTAACAAAAATGGTTCAGACTGGCGAGGTGATCACAGACAAAGGGATCCTGCTCAATCCGGACCAAGTCGGCGGCTATCCTGACTATTCTTTCTCGCCCGACGAAGTTCCTACAGACACGGATGAGGACGGGATGCCCGATGCCTGGGAAACGAAATACAACCTAGATGCAAACTCTCCGGCAGACAGCAGCATCGATTCTGACGGCGACGGCTATACGAACATCGAGGAATACCTCAACGGCACAAACCCCCGGGAAAAGGTGGACTACACCAACCTGGGGAACAACGTCGATACCATCAGCTAATCGGCCGGTGGGCTCGAAGGCCAACCGAAGTTCGGACAATTGTTGCAGCCATCCTCCATTTAGCAAATGGCACAACTCGAGGGGCTCGAAGGCTTGAGAGGCCGGAAAGGTATTAGCTCCCTGGCCGTTTCTCAAACTTGTCCCCATGCCCGCATGTCGCGAATCTCATTTGTCTATAACCTCTTCTGTGAGTTTTTCAGCGACTTGTTGAATAGGATTCGGGGGAATGAATTTCACACCTTCCACATCGGTGTCGCGCGTCTCGGGAAAATCTTCCAGAGTCGAGAGCGGATCCCGTTGTGAAGCATGGAGCGGACGCTGGGTCGAGTAGGCTACGATCAATTGTGCGATACTTTTTAGAGAATCGACATTGGTTCTTTCGTATCCATGGGAACCATCAACGCCAAAGGTTATGAGTGCGGTGCGAATATCGTTACCAGCCTCTAAGGCTGATGCACTGTCGCAACGGTAATAGCGTAGGATGTCCCTTCTGAAAGGTAGTTTATTCTCCTGACAAAGATGGATTAGATGGTGCGTCAAATGATAGTCGAACGGTCCCGACGAGTCTGCCATCGCGATCGTTACGCCAAATTCGCTAGCACTTTGCCCAGGGGCTGTCGTACCGTTGTCAACGGTGATCATCTCTGCAACGTCACCATGCAGAACCGCGGACGCCCCAGAGCCGACCTCTTCGGAAATTGTGAAGAGTAAGTGCAAATCGACGGGGAGTTCGATCTCGTTGTCGATGAGGTACTTGGCTGCAGTGAGAACCGCCGCGACTCCGGCCTTGTTGTCGAGGTGTCGGGCGCAAATATAACCGTTCGGGAATTCCTCCGTGCAACTATCGAAGCCCACGAAATCACCGACATTGATTCCGAGATCTAGCAATTGCTGCTTGTTGCATGCCCTCTCGTCTACGCGAAGTTCGACATGATCCCAGCCTACTGGCTGGGTATCGACATCGCGATCAAAAGTATGACCGGATGCCTTGAGTGGCAGGACCTGACCACGATAGATCAGGTCGTCGGTAAAGATGGAGACTCGCCCTCCTTCGGCGAACCGAGAGGACCAAGTGCCAACTGGGACCAAGCCCAACCGACCGTTGTCCTTCAGTTCTCTCACCATAGCTCCAATTGTGTCGAGATGCGTGACCACGGCACGGTCAGGACTGCCTTGTTTTCCCCTGAGTGTGGCACGAATTGCTCCGCGTCGGGTCAGCTCGAACTCAATATCGAGTTCCTTGAGCATCTGGCAGACACTGCGAACGATTGGATCCGTGTATCCCGTGGGACTATGAATTCCTAGTAGTACCAACAAACTGGAGAGCAGGTATTCACTGTCGAGTGGGATTTGCTTCATAGTGACGGGTTCAATTCGTAGAAAAAATTAGTTGGGATCATTAATGGTGTAAGGAAACAGCAAATCGATGAATCGTTCGGCCGTTGGCTGAGGTTCGTGATTTGCCAAACCGGGACGTTCATTGGCTTCAATAATATAGTATTGCTCACCCTCCACCGAGGGGACAAGGAAATCAAGCCCTACAACAGGAATTTCCAAGGTCATGGCTGCGCGCACGGCAGCCTCGCGCAAGGTCTCGCTCAATTGAGGAGTGACATCGTGGATGGTACCGCCCGTATGGAGATTGGCAGTTCGGCGGACTTGCAAATGCTTTCCTTCAGGCAGAACATCCTCAAGCTCAAAACCTTCGGATCGAATACAACGCAATGTTTCATCATCTATTGGAATCTGACTCTCGCCTCCCGTAGCGGCTTTCCGGCGGCGGCTGACCTTTTCCAGAAGTTGTTGAATTGTGTGCCGCCCCGTCCCCAGAATCTCGGCGGGCTTGCGAACTGCCGCGGCTACAACTTCCATGTTGATCACAACAATTCGTAGATCGATGCCTTCGACAAACTGTTCTAGGAGAACAGTATCGGCATGAAAACTCGCTGTTTTGATTGCCGCCAAGACCTCTTCCAGGTTTTGAAGATCAACTGCGACCCCGATTCCCTGCTCACCTTGAGCAGGTTTGACTACCACGCGAGGGTGCTTCTCCAAAAACTCGGCTACCTTGTCATCGTTGGAATAGGCTACCTGATCGGGGACGGTTAGACCGGCTTCGGAGAACAACTCTGCCGTGAGTTGCTTATCCGCACACCGACACATAGAAATCGACGAAGTGAGTTCACACAGAGACTCGCGACAGGTTATGCGTCGATTGCCGTGCCCTAGACGGAAATATCCACGCTGTGGATCAATGGCCTCAACACTGATTCCACGTCGCAATGCCTCGTCTATGATGATCGTCGCATAGGGATTGAAACCCTCCTGGACATCCTGAGCGATAAATAGCGGCTCATTAATGTGATTACGACGCTTGACCGTAAAAACTGGGACTCGCTCGAATCCTAATCCTTCATACAATCGAACGGCTGCTTCGCTCTCCTCCAACACAGAAAGATCCATGAAGTCCCGACCGCGTTGGGCAAAACTGTCTGCAAGATGGCTTACCAACTCGGTTCCTACACCGGGATACTTGGTTTGAGGGTCGACCGCCAAGGCCCACAAGCTACTGCTGTTGAACATGTCGTCAAAGCAGAACATGTGATCGACTCCCAGGGAAACTCCAATGATCTGCTCAGAATCCTGAGGGCGTGCAACAAAATACTTAAAGCGTTCCTCTTCTCGGTCTCGCCAAACCGTTTCAGGATCTACGGGAACCATCCCGTTTGAACTGTAAATTCGATTCATCTCGTTGATGTCGTCCTTGTTTTCGACACCCGTAACTCGCACATGCGATTCAATTTGGCCCTGACGTTTCCACTTTTTCAAGTCCAAGCGATAGGTGGTCGAGGGATCGAGAAACAAATCTTGTGGGGCCACTCTCAGCACCAACTGGGGGTCGTTCACATAAAACGCAATGTCTCGTCGATTTAGCTTCTCCTGCAACAGTATCTCCGCCACCGAGTGAGGATCGGGAAAAGTGTGTGCGAAAATGAGTCGTCCCCACCCAACATCGACAAACGAACCAACAGTTTCTTGCGATTTGTTCATGGCGATACGTCCAGCAACGGTGTTTGTAAGAAGAGAATCGTCTTGCTGCGACCTTTCATTCATCCCGTCGGCAGGTGCTCCTGTAGCCAAAGTTCCAACAGCCCAAGCTGCCAGAGTTTGGAACCACGCAGTGGGGTGATATGGGCTTCGGGGTCGGCAAGTAGGAGGTCAACATAGTCTTGCTTAAAAAGGCCTCGCTGGCGAGCAGCGGGAGCCGACAGGGCGTCGCGCGTCATTTCCAAAAACTGCCCTCGCAAGTATTTGAGCGCCGGCACTGGAAAATAGCCTTTCGGTCGATCGATCACTTCCGCCGGAATGACGCGACGGGCCGCTTCCTTAAGAATGTATTTTCCCCCATCTCTTACCTTCAAGTCGGCAGGTACTGTTGCGGCGAACTCGACGACTTCATGATCCAAAAAAGGCACACGGGCTTCCAGACCGGCTGACATTGTGTGATTATCAACGCGCTTGACCGGATCATCGATCAACATCACCTGCGTATCGAGTCGCAAGGCTTTGTCGATAGGAAGCTCGGCGCCCGGTTTGTTGAAGTGTTCAGCGGCGAACAGTCTTGCGGCATCTTCGCTAAGATACTGTTCCTGAACGACTTCTCTGTATTTTTCGAAATCGAGGTCAAAGAAGTATTTTTGATAGGTTGCCAGCGCGTCGTCCGTCTCGAGCATTGGAGGATACCAGTGGTATCCTGCAAATATTTCGTCAGCACCCTGACCACTTTGTACTACCTTCAATGATTTCGCGACCTCTTGGGAAAGTAAGTAGAATCCGACGTTGTCGTGGCTGACCATCGGCTCAGACATCTGTCCTATGCATTCTCGCAATGCCGGCAAAGTGCGGCTGGCATCGATGAACATTTTATGATGCTTGGTCTGAAACCGCTCGACAATAAGGTCAGAGTACTTAAACTCGTTCCCTTCTTCGCCGCCGACCGAATCGAAGCCGATGGAAAATGTTTCGAGATTCGCTCCGTCGTTTTCGCAAAGCAGGCCAACAACCAGGCTCGAATCGAGCCCCCCTGACAGCAACACGCCAACCGGCACGTCCGCCACCATCCGGCGTTTCACCGCCCGTCGCATCACTTCCAAAGTTTCATCGCACCAATCTTCGAAGCTATAACGTGCCTGATCGGCCCGCTGCCCGAACTCCAAATCCCAATACTGACGAGTTTTCATCGAGCCGTTTGCTTCGACCACGGCAACTGTTGCGGGGGGAAGCTTCTTGATGCCCGAAAGAATCGTCCGCGGCGGGGGAACCACAGAATGGAACGACATGTAAAAGTTTAGCGCTATGGGATCGATCGTTGTATCGACCTCTCCAGCGGCCAGCAGTGCAGGAAGCGACGAAGCAAACCGCAGTCGCCCGGGTGTCTCTGCGTAATAGAGCGGTTTAATGCCGAGGCGGTCGCGCGCAAGCACGACCCTTCCTGTATCGCGTTGATGAATCGCAAAGGCAAACATCCCGTTGAAGCGATCAACGCAATCAATGCCCCACGCATGGAAGGCTTTTAGGATTACTTCCGTATCGCCCTGGCTGAAGAACCGATAGCCTTTCTGCTCAAGTTCCTTGCGGATTTCGGGGTAGTTATAGATGGCTCCATTAAATGCGATCGTAAGGCCGAGTTCGGAATCAACCATCGGTTGTTGCGAGCTTTCGGAGAGATCGATGATCTTGAGACGCCGATGTCCGAATGCCACGCGCCCATGGGAAACGATGCCATCTGCATCAGGTCCCCGCCGGACCATAGAGTCTGCCATCCGCGCAACGGCGCCCACATCAGCTTTTTCTTCGTCAAAGCGAATTTCACCACAAATGCCACACACTGAATGCAAACTCCAATCTAGCTAGTCTCGGTCTGTTGCCTGAGAGGGTAACCATCGCTTGGATATCTTAGCCACCATCGAATAATTGGGATCAACCATGTTGCCGAGTCGCATCTGTCCAGCTAGTCCCAGCAACTGGTAGGCTTCAAGCGTATCGAATGCAAAGTCCTCAGCGAGCCAGGTGATCAGTTCTTTCCAAGCAATCCTAGCCGCATCTTCCAGCGGTCGGGCACTGCCGATTGCCATCAGATAATCTGCTGTCTCGATGCGAGGCCAACGAATGGTGCGGCCCTTGAGCACCGCAAAACTAATAGTGACGCGTGCAGACATCTCGGCGGCAACCCCCGTCAATTCCCCATCGCCCTGGCGGGCATGTGCGTCCCCTACAAAGAAAATCGCACCTTCGTTGTGGACCGGCAACCAAACACTGCTTCCCGAGCAGGTTTCGATACAATCCATGTTGCCTCCCCAATATCCGGGCACAAGGCTTGAAATCGCCTCTAGATCGGGAGCCGTACCTAACGTCCCCAGAAACGGTTCGAGTGGAAGCATTGTCGTGTCGTTGAACCGAAGTGCTCCGTCCTCAATTGGCAGAATCCGTGTGCTTTCCGGAAGTGGTCTGTCCAGCGTGGCGGTTAGGCTTGTTCCAGTAAGTCCACCAAATTCGGGAATCAAGGCCGTAACGGCGAATGACTCCGCAGGCTCAATATTGTGGATGTGCACCACGAGTGTGTCGCCTGGTTTTGCACCTTCGACAGAAATTGGTCCTGTCTGAGGATTGGCTCGAGGAGGACCTGGACATTTCTGAGAGTACAAATCGGACGAAGATCGCAACTTGCCTTCGAAGGCGTCGATGGTCTCGATCACAACGGTTTCGTTGCACGCGACGCTGGCAATAGGCGGATGAACAGCGCTGAGAGTGTAAACATAAGCGTCATCTGGCTGCCGGATCGTCCGCATCAGCTCGTTGTCTTTTCCCGCCTATCAGAAATAATTTGAATGTTAAGATGCTTATTTTCGCATATTTCACGTGCATTACAACCCGCCAACAGTATGCGAAATCGTTGATCCGCTGTGTAATCAGCAACCAGGAGGATCGAATGTCAACTACTAAATAGCAGAGTCGTGAGCGCACTCGCCACTCCCGCCAGACTTTCACCGGCTACCAATCCTGCGGCTATCGGCAAGACGAATCGGCGTGACCACTCCGGGGCCAGTCGCGTCGCAATTGCCGCCAAAGCTGCACCGAGACACAGTGAAATACTGTTAAATGCAGGGATCACGAAAGCGAGACCTAGGCTCACTGCGCTGGGACACCAATCGGCCCTTTTATCTGGGAGCAGTTTCTGAACGATCGCCAGCGCTGCCCCAACTATCGCACCAATGATCGAAGCGGTCAGCGCACCAGATGGAGCAGCATCGATTCCATCGCGAAACAATTCTGCGACTGCCTTCCAGGTAGCCACAGCCGGGGCGGGCCATTCCTTGGTAAGAAGCATCGTGGCTGGATCGGGAATCAACACGAGGTAGGCAGCACTACCTGCTAACGAGCCGACGAGCACCCCTAAGAACTGTGCCGCTGCCTGTGCTCGCACTGAGGCTCCGAGCAGTAAGCCAGCCTTCAAGTCATGAAGCAAGTCCGAGCATTGTCCGGCCGCACCACCCGTGACATTTGCTGTCATGAGATTCTCGGTGACGTTCGTCGGATTGACGAATCCGAAGGTCAGCTGAGTGACCTTACCAAGTGCTCCGATCGGTGGAATTCCTGTTTCACCAGAAACCCGAGCTGCCACAACCGCGAGCACGAAAGTGAGCATGACCGCCAGCAGGCCCATGTGGGGTTCGATTCCAAAGATACTTACCTGTGCGATGGTCGTTGCTAAAGTTGCCAGAACGAAACCAATGGCTAGCAACCGTTTGGAGACACCACTATTTAATTCGCACTCATCGACATTCGTACTCGAGGCCTGGCTGCCTAGCACGCTGCGGAAGACACCAGGAAGCGTGAAAGAGAATGACACCAAAGCCGAGGTAACCATCATAGCCACTCCGGGCCAGAGCAGAAACTCGACGGCGGTACCGTAAACAGTTTGGCCGTCGATAGGCAGAGGGACTCGTCCCGTGGCAAACAACCATGGAGCAAGGAATCCCCAGGCTACACCAGCTCCGAGCAAAAGCGACAAACCCACCTTCAGACCCACGATCGCGCCAAAGCCGATCATTAGGAAAGATGGATCTAGCACAAAGCCGAGGCTGCGCGTGGTGATCGTCGGCAGCCGAAGTGCTCCCAGTCCCATGGCCGGGCCAACTTGAGGCAGCTGATAGATGAAGTCGGCAAATAATTTCGTTGAGGCAGACAGTAGCCCTCCGCCGAGCAAATAGCGCACTCGACTTGTTGCCTCGCGACCTTCGGCGTAAATCTCCCGAACCGTTTCGGCAGTGGCAATTCCCGAGGGAAATGGCAACTCTTGAATAATCAGCATCTGTTTACGAAGTGCGAGACCAACTAGCACACCGATGCAACTAACCGTGAACAACCAAATCGCCATCACTGGCCAGCTTAGCGTCTGGCCTGTGAGAATTGTCAAAGCAGGAATCGGAGCCACCAGTCCAGCCGAAATAATCGAGGCTGCCGACGAGGCACATGTTTGATTAACGTTGTTTTCCAGAAGCCCCCAAGGCACGACTCTCCGTTCACCGAGCCCGCGACGGGCTATCCCCCAGAAACCACAGCTAAGTAATGCCGCGGCGATGGACATGTTGAAAGACCAGCCGATCTTCAACCCCGAGTAGACATTGCACGGTACGAGAAGGGCACCCAGTACTGCCCCGGTAGCCGCAGCCCGTATGGTCAATTGACGGGGAGTGTCGTGTGGTTCGCTCAAGGTGAACAAGTCGTTGGGGGAAAAAGGAGTTCCCGGATAGCGATACTACCTCCCTGGCAGCTTTTCAAATTTGTACTCGTGACCACGGTCGCGGAGGACTTTGGCTTTTACGATCTTGTCAGCCTTCGCCCCGCCAGGGTTGTCGGGATCGCGACGCTTGATCGACGCAGCCACGTCCATGCCCTCAATTACACGGCCGAACACCGTGTGCCGACCGTCGAGGTAGCTGGTGGGAACGAAAGTGAGAAAGAACTGTGAACCCCCGGTATTCCGCCCGGCGTGTGCCATGCTCAGGCTGCCGCGAAAGTGTTTACGGTAGTCTTTGCCGTGGCACTCACAGCGAATCGAGTAACCCGGTCCGCCGCTTCCTGATCCGGTGGGGTCACCTCCCTGAGCCATGAAGCCCGGCAACACACGGTGAAAGGGCACCCCGTCGTAGTAGCCTTTCTTGACGAGCGTGAGGAAGTTTGCCACCGCCTGCGGGGCCTCGTTCTCAAATAGCTCGATCACAATGTCGCCCTGAGCAGTGGTGAACTGCACCCGGGGCAAGTCATCAGCAAGTGCTTCCGCTTCGCGAATCCTTTGTTCGAGCTGCCAGTTCTTTTCTAGTTGTGGTAAGCCACCTTGCAGGCTCTGTGCCAATTGCAACAGCCGCCCTTGACTGGGAGTTTGGGGTGGCGCACTAAGCACACCAGCGGCTTCGGCTTGAGCGAAATACTTTTTTGCCAATGAAAAGTCATTCAGATTGACCGCACTCACGGCCCCGAGCAACCACAACTGCGGCGCGCCGGCCCCAGCGCCAGCGTCGAGTAAACTCTTGACTAGGGGCAAAGCACGCTCATATTGGTCTCCACCGTTGCCGCTGGCATCACCCAGGACATGAAAGGTCGCCATCGACACCAAGGTATCCTTCGCCTCTGGCAACCTTTTGGGATCAGCCTTGTAGACAGCTAGGCCTGACTCGACAAGTAGGTTGAGTTGCGCGGCGGCTTGGTCTTTGAGCTGGTTGATCTCGGTATCAATCTGCTTGAGCTGATCACCCGACTTGCCGGCACGCTCTTGCTGCTTTGCCTTTATCTTGCCATAAATGGCAACCCATTCATTGCGAGCCTGCTCAAAGCTGGAAACCAGTGCATCCAGCGAATTATGCGCAGCCGGCTCCTGAGAACTCGCCACCCTGGGGATCGAGAGCATAAACAAACAAAAAATCCACGAGAATCGTCGCATGGGATAGTACCTCTAGCAAATCAATGCACAATAGTGCAGGTAGGAAATACGAATCGACCAGAATACCAAACTCTGTCCTCCCATGGCACCCGCAACTCAATACGACTCACTCTGTGGCCAAACCGACAAAACACCATCGCAAGAAAAAGAAGGCGGAACCGGCTGATAGCACCGAGCTGCGGATCATTGGCGGGAACTTGCGTGGGAGCAAACTCCGCTATGAACACTTCCAGCAAGGTGGCGACCCCGTCACGCGGCCGATGAAGCATCGGGTCCGCGAGGCAATTTTCAATCTCATTAGCATCGAGTCCGCCGGCAAGCATGTGATCGATCTCTTTGCCGGTACCGGCGCACTCGGACTAGAGGCACTCAGCCGCGGGTCGTTGAGCGCGACTTTCATTGAAAGGCATGTCCCCACAGCCCGGGTCATCGAAGAAAATATCGCAATGCTTGGACTCACAGACCGCTCGCAACTCCTGGTCACGAGCGCATTCCTCTGGGCCAAACGAGACTTGCCGAATGCGGACTCTCCTAGCTCCCAGCCCGCAGTCCCCAACCCCTCAATCCCTTTACCTTGGCTAGTCTTCTGCAGCCCCCCCTACTCTTTCTATTCCGAGCGGCAGCAAGAAATGCTGGACCTCATCGAGCAGGTACTCGACCGAGCCCCAGCGGAGAGTATCTTGGTAGTTGAAGCGGACACCTCGTTCGACTTCAACTTACTTCGCGGCGGGGTGGCCGACACTCGCGAAGAAAATTGTTGGCTCGTGCGGTCGTATCCGCCGGCCGTTGTCGGCATCTGGCGGAAGTAATGTTCGAAACTCAGCGGAAGAAACTATCATGAAACAATTATTTTTTCGATCAATCTGCCTCATTCCCGTCCTCCTATTCTTAATGTCAACACAAGTCGCACATAGCCAGCAAGTCGCTTCGCAGCAGGTGATTGATTTATGGAACGGCGATGCTCCTGGATCGGAAGATTTTACCGACATCGAGACGAGTGAAGAACGTGGCGAACCAGGAGTGCCTAACAGTTGGGTCACCCAAGTGAAGCAGCCCACGCTTACCCTGTTTCCTGCCAGCAGCGAGAAGAATTCGAAAACAGCGGTCATCGTTTGCCCCGGCGGAGGATACGGCGGGCTCGCCTTCGACAAAGAGGGTAACGAAGTCGCCCAGTGGTTTGCCGATCGAGGTGTTACGGCATTCGTCTTGAAGTATCGCCACGGCGGTGGGCCGCACCAGCACCCGGTTCCTTTAAGCGATGTTCAACGTGCTATGCGAATCGTCCGCAGCAGTGCGAACGTCTTGGGCTACCAACCCGATCGCATCGGAGTGATGGGTTTCTCCGCCGGTGGACATCTTGCCTCATCGATCGGCACCCATTTCGATAGCGGAGACGAATCTGCCGAGGACACGATCGATCGCAAGTCGTGCCGTCCCGATTTTCTGATTCTCATCTATCCGGTGATTTCGATGGATTCCGAGATCACCCACGGCGGTTCGCGGAACAACCTGCTCGGCGATCAGCCCGCCGATAAAGTCGTTGAACTCATGTCGAATGAACTGCAAGTGACCGACGACACCCCACCCACGTTTCTCGTCCATGCCACTGACGACGGCGCCGTACCTGTGGAAAACAGCCTAAGATTTTATCGCGCCTTGGTCGATCATAAGGTTCCAGCAGAATTGCACGTCTTCGACGAAGGAGGCCACGGCTTTGGGATGCGCCAGAAAGAAAAGCCCGTCGGCGAGTGGCCGCACTTACTGGAAAACTGGCTTGGCAGTCGCGGGCTGATTGTTGACCAGGGCAGGTAACACGAGTTTCGGCCAGGCGCTCTGTGCAGCGACGCAAGCTGGAACTGCGCTACCGCTTGTTCCAGTCTGCTTTTCTATCCTACTTCGCGCATGCGTGTCATTGTACTTGGCACGAGGGGCACCGCGAAATGTGGAGCGCGGATGGGTACCCGAGGGGTTGAAATCGGTTCACTAGAGGCAATTGGCTCGGGGCCCGGATCGAAGCGCAATGTGCTCGGTGCCTGGGGATGAATTCCCAACGAACCGGTCCAGGTTTCGTAGGGCCGACCACTCCGTTCGTCGTCCTGGAAGAACGCCAGATAGCTCATCGTGTCGGCAGCCATGAATTCGTGTTCGCGCGGGGCGAATTGTGTTTGGCTGTATACTCGTCGCCAGGTACCGGCGTTGAAATAAGTTTGGTGCAACACATAGCCGTCGGCAAAGCTCGCGTCCAACGGCACGACTTCCGCCGCATGCGTGTGGCCGTAGACGATGTGCCGAGCCCGACGATTGCGGAAATCCTGCTCCGCAAGTGCATGCTGATAATAGGAGGCTGAGCTTGACCCGCTCATTTCGGCCACGACCTGGGCAATCCAACTGGCCCAACTCATCGAGAGCCGACGACTGAATTTGAGCGCCTTTTCCAACTTGTCGACGATGTCGACGGGGCTCCAACTGTCACGCTGGCGGACGAATGGGTTTTCCAGAAATTCGTCGGCCAATTCGTCCCAGATTCTTTTTACTTCGTTTCGGTAGGCTGGTTGCGGGCAGCTTCGTTCCAACAGCCCGTCGATCCAAACCGGAACCAAAAGCAGTGGGCGGATGTTGTCGATCTCTCGCAGTCCCAGGAGTGCGGACTCCGGCAAATCATTTCCAAGATGTTGCTCGACCTGCTTGCCGAACCGATTCAAGAGTTCAAGGACGATCACGTCTCCCAAGCTGCTCGTATCGCGGTCCCCTTCGAAGTTGAATGGATCGTAGACATCGCCGTGCCGGGCAAATACTTTGTGCCGACGCATGACTTGCACTAATTCGTTGCTCTCCCAGATTTCGTGAGGGAAAGGTGCCTCGGCGTAAGTGGCCAAACCTAAGTGGGCGACAATCGCTCGGCGAAGTTGGTTGTAGTTCTGTCCCGAAAGATGGAACGGCCAGTCATGGTTGCCGACCATATAATGAATTCGCACAGGTACCTGCTGCGACTCCCCTGCAGCGGGCCGACCATTGGCCAGCGAATCAGGTATTTGCACTCCTTCTTCTGCCAATTGGCGAAAGATGCTCAGCGAGTCCGCGTTGTGCCGCAAGATATCGCCGGTGATTTTGGCGACCATATCGAATAATTGGGGCGATTTTGAATCATCCCAGGGGCGTGCTGGTCGATCGAGCCACTGCGTCGAGCGGATCACATCCAACACGTCCCCAAGCAGAACCAGATCGATTTGCTGCACGGGTTCATAATGACCATCGCGGCGATGCGAGGCGCTCAAAGCCAGATCGGAAAGCCGTTCCGCAAGCAACCGAAACGCCCCCGCCGAGATGGTCGTGCCACTCGTGCCATCCGTCAGGTGCAAATCGCTGATGATGACCAACATGGTTGTCTTGCTCGCGCGAGAGAGAAAAGGTTTTTCGGGAATATCGCGATTCCCTTCTCCTTTTGATCGGTCGCAAGCACCCTCGAGATTGAGGATTGTTCCGACTTTGAGGGGCAGGAGTGTCTGCTAGCAACGATATCTGAAGTGCCAATCGCGACACCAAGCTGTCAGACCCACGGCTGGAGTAAAGTCAATCTAAAGTAGAGAGACGCCGAGTCGCGGAGATACGGGTACCGCCCAGATTGGTGTAAGAAGGCACGCGAAGCGGATTTGAAGTTTCACTCGAATGGAGCAAGCCAAAACCCAATAATGCGTCGGACATCTTGGCCGGTGCAGTTAATGATACGCAGGCACTGCTGTATTCCTTATGCTAGGGTGCTTCACTGAGAGTTTGTTTGCCAATTGAACTAAAGAACTCTTCGGCTATCCGATTGAAATCGTTAGGAGCGGTTTCGTATAAAGTTTCTAGCGTTAATATCTGAAAAAGATATACCCGCTCCTTTTCTTGATAATAGTGGCGATAGACGACCACTGGCATGTCATCTCTAAGCTCTTCAGTTCGCCCCCCCGGCATCACTATACGTTCTACTAGTCCAGGCAGACCATTAAGTACGGTTTCTTCGCGAGCAACTACTTTGCTGCCAGGGCGTTTCCGAATCCCACCTAGAGCCAATCCCTGAAGAAAATCGCCGTCATACGCGGAAGCGATGCCATCAATGAATTCATCAGTATATCGAATAATACCCACTGAATAGAAAACCATTAATTCGCTTCCTGGAATTGTTTGTTCAGCTTGATACAACTCGATGTTAACGACGCCAAGCTCCGTATCTGGTTCTAGATGCTCAGAAGTAGGCACATGTGGCAGTTTCACCGTCAAGTTGGTTTCCGGCACATAGAATTGTACTGATCTGCTTAAGCCACGATCTGCCGGAATATGTTCAACATGCTGAGCAGTTGAATTGAAAGCGTTAGCCACGAGTTCTATGACTTTGCCAACTCCGACACACACAAGTACTACTAGAACCGCCCTCATCCAGTACCCTCGCCACCACTGTATTGCCGAATAAATGAACACTAAACCAATTGCGACGCTTCCAAACATTGTGGCTAGCCCCCGAATGTCAACCTTCGTTGGCCCAGGCTCGTACAATGGCTGCCCAGTGATGGCTATGTACGCCATAATAACTCCCGCAAAGAGCCCTGCGCCAAGAGCTAGGCATCCAATCAAACCAAAAGTTGCAACAGGAATTAGCCGCCAGCGGAAACGACGGCTCGACGGTTCCTTGTGCAATTCCCCTCGCTTTGAGTTTGCATCATCAAGAAGTTTGTCGGTGTCTCGATTCATTTAGTTGTCAATTGGCTAAGCCTAGGAGTTGTACTCGATTCTCATTCGGTCAACGTCACTGAACGCACGAAAATGTATGAAATCAGTGAACGCTACGTCATATTGTAGCCTTACGCAGCATACTATTGAATTCGTTAACTGCGTAAGTTCACATCGCCACTTGCCAGAAATGAGTCTTTCATATGTCGCGTCGGAAAAAACAGCCGAAGCTGAAACGGCAATTCACAAACTCCCCTCGAATTCATCCTTCAACGCAGCTTAGCGAGTCCCGAATATGGGCGGGTTTTTAGCTTTTGGAACTTCCTTAGCGAATTTTTTTACAGCAATCTGGGCCACGCCCTAGTAACCCAGCTCGGTTACAGGCCGCAACCAAAAGGGAACAGGAGATAACTGCGGCAACCGAGAAAGAAGCGGAGTTGAATGAAGGAACACTATTTCTCGCTAATCTTCACTAATCTCATTAGCGTCTATAAGTGAAGATCCGTGTTCCAATCTCTTCTTTATCCCCTCCCCGTTCTCTCAATGACCTTCTGCTCCATGAATTTGCGTTAGGTGCCAAGAATTGAATCGGTAGTAAAACGGATGAAACCTAAATCGCGGCTAGTGGCTGCAACCAAGAATCTTTTTCTCGCAGAGTCACAGAAACACAGAGAGGTTGTTTTAATGCTCTGCTGTCTCCGCGTCTCTGCGAGAGATTGTCTTCTTTCCAGATAATGAGTGCGGATATTTTTGAACGCAACAAGTTTGTCTGGAATCAACAATTCTGAATGTTAGTAGCACGGAAATGTTCTTATCCGTATTTGATCCGCGAGAATCAGTGGCTACGATCCCGCACCGATACGACTTCCGTTTCAACTCCCGCCTTGGTTAGGGCATCGAGATATCGGGTGTCGGTCGCATCGTCGGTGACGACGACATTGGCGCAATCCAGTTTGCCGGAGTAGGTCATCGAACGAACTCCAAACTTACTGTGGTCCGCCAGCAAATAGACCTGATCTGCCTGCTGCATGAGTAGTTTCTTGATCGATGCATGCGCAGTAGAGGCCTCGCTGTATCCCCGCTCCAGGTCGATTCCTTTTGCGGAGCAGAACAACTTATTGATGGAAAAACGACGGATCGTTTCCTCCGCTATGGGGCCTACCAGGCACACGGAGGTGGGATCGAGTTCGCCGCCGGTGGAGATGACTTTAATTTGGGGACGGTCGACCAAGAGCCGAACTACGTCGAGGCTGTAGGTAATGACAGTGAGTGGCATGTCTGGCATCAGACAGACCATTTCGAGCACGGTGGTTGAGGCATCCAAAGCAACTACATCGTGGGGTTCGATGTGTATGAGTGCTTGCTGGGCGATCCGCCGTTTCTCGGCGGCTTGACTGCTTTTCCTTACCGCAGCAGGCAGATCGAATCGCTCACTACGGACACTCAGGGCTCCTCCATGTGTCCGAGCCAGATGACCTTCTTCGCTGAGTTTGTCGAGATCGCGGCGGATTGTCTCCTCGGCAACACGAAACCGCTCCGCAAGTGCTGTCACGCGGACAGCACCTTCCTGCTGCAGCTCAGCGAGGATTTCCAACCGTCGTTCCCGAGGGAGTGGTAATATGTTGTTTTTAGACATAAAAACCCACAACTCCGGCTAATTAATTCCTAAAAAGTGCTTGACACCCTTCATTATATGTGAGAATCTGTGGTTTATCAACCACTTTTCGCCTTCTAACCAACAAAAAGCCAATCATGTCTGCCACAGCTATCAATGAATCTAATGTCAAAAACCTCTGGGACGATTCTATCGTCAAGGGAATGACAGGGGTCGAACGACTCGTTTATCGGTCAAATTGCTTAGGTGCCGATCAACGAATTACCAATACTGGAGGAGGAAACACTTCCTCGAAACTGAGTGAGATTGATCCGCTGACGGGCGAAGAGATCGATGTCATGTGGGTCAAAGGCTCTGGGGGTGATCTACGCACGAGTAAGCAAGAGAACTTCTCTTCGCTCTACTACTCCAAGCTGCTTGCGTTGCAAGAGATCTATGACAAGCAACCAGAACGTGGACCGAAGACTGCTGCCGAAGACGCGATGGTCGGCTACTTTCCCCATTGTACGTTCAATCTGAATCCCCGCGCGAGTTCCATCGACACACCTCTACACGCATTCTTACCTGCCAAACACATTGACCACATGCACCCCAACTCCGCGATCGCTATCGCCGCGAGTCGTCGGAGTGAGGAACTAACACAGGAAATCTTTGGTGACAGAATCGGTTGGGTCCCCTGGTTACGTCCCGGGTTTGAATTGGGGCTGTTGATGCAGCGCAAAGTCCAAGAGCATCCCTCGCTCCAAGGGTTAGTTATGGGGCAACACGGTCTCATTAACTGGGCAGATGACGACCGCGAGTGCTATGAGTTGACATTGTCATTAATTGACAAGGCCGCCCAGTTCATTGACTCGAAAGACAAGGGAGAAGCCACGTTTGGTGGTCAGAAATACGAAACACTGGACGACGATGCGCGTGATGCGATTCTCGTAGAGCTGTTGCCTTGGCTACGTGGCCAGGTTTGTCAACAAAAACGCTTTATCGGCACATTACAGAGCGATCCCCGAATTTTGCGATTCGTCAATTCGCACGATGCCGTTCGGTTAGCGGAATTGGGCACCAGTTGTCCGGATCATTTCCTCCGTACCAAGATCAAGCCGTTGTACGTCGATTGGAATCCACAGGAAGAGACGACCGAAGCTCTGAAGGAAAAGCTTTCCGCTGGCCTCGCTCAGTATCGCCAGGATTACAAGGCTTACTACGAAGCCTGCAAGCACGAGAACTCCCCTGCGATGCGCGACCCCAATCCAACGGTGGTGCTGATACCGGGAATCGGCATGATCGCCTGGGGCAAGAATAAGAGCGAGTCCCGCGTGACGGCCGAGTTCTACAACTGTGCCGTCGAGGTGATGCGTGGTGCCGAGGCGATGGACGAGTACATTGCATTGCCGCAGCAAGAGGCGTTTGATATTGAGTATTGGCTTCTGGAAGAGGCAAAGCTCAAGCGGATGCCACCGGAAAAAGAATTGGAGCGGAGCATTGTGTTGGTCGTCGGTGCTGGTGCCGGGATCGGTAAGCAGGTCGCCCATCGACTGGCCAAAGAAGGGGCGCATGTGGTTTGTGCCGACTTGAACGCCGAGATGGCGGAGGCGACTGCCAATGAACTTACCAAAATCTATGGCCAAGGGATCGGCGTGGCGGGGACTGGCATCTCGGGATGTGGCCCGGCAATCGGTGTAGGTGTGGATATTACGAATCGCGAGTCGATTCAAGCCGCCTTGCAACAAACACTCTTGGCTTACGGAGGCTTGGACAACATCGTGGTGACTGCCGGCGTGTTTCTGCCTCCAAGCCGCGATGGCAAACTCTCCGACAAGGCTTGGCAACTCACATTCGATGTGAATGTCCGAGGAAGTTACAATCTCGTTGACGAAGCTCGACGCATCTTCGAAGAGCAAGGCCTGGAAGGTTCCATCGTTCTCACCACAAGTGTCAACGGCGTGGTCGGCAAAAAGGGGTCGCTCGCTTACGATACCTCCAAAGCCGCGGCGAATCACTTGGTAAGAGAACTAGCAATCGAGATGTCCCCTTTGGTGCGGGTCAACGCCATTGCCCCGGCAACGGTGATCGAAGGCTCTACCATGTTCCCCCGAGATCGCGTGATCGCGTCTCTCACCAAGTATGAGATTCCATTTGCTGAATCTGAGTCTGATGAAGCGTTGTGCAGCAAGCTTGCGCAGTTTTATGCCCAACGTACGCTCACCAAGCGGCCGATTACTCCGGCTGATCAGGCGGAGGCGGCATACTTTCTGCTCTCTAGTAAATCCAGTAAAACTACGGGTCAGATCATCAACGTTGACGGTGGTTTGCACGAAGCTTTTCAGCGCTAAGAGACTTTTCAATACATGTCTTTTGCTCACTTAGCTATTGACCTCGGGGCCAGTTCTGGCCGTGCGATCGTGGGACTATTGGATGGGAGTCCGTTGAAACTTCGGCTCGAGGAAGTCCATCGCTTCGAACATCTCCCCTGCCCTACCCCAGTTGGCCCCGTATGGGACCTTACCGGAATTTGGCTTGAGATTCTCACAGGCCTGGGTGCGGCGGCTAAGTGGTGCCGGGAGAATGGGGCAGAGCTTAAGAGCGTGGGCGTCGATACGTGGGGGGTTGATTGGGCCCTGTTGGGAAAGAGTGGCGAGGTGCTCGGTCTGCCCCACTGCTACCGCGATCCACAGAACGAAGCAGCCTGCCAGAGGGTGCTCGAACAAATGGGCGGATTTGAGAAACTCTATGAGCGCACCGGCATCCAGTTGATGCCGTTCAATACGCTCTTTCAAGTTGCGGCCCGTTATCACACGGAACCAAAGTTGTTCGATGCCGCAGAGCGACTGGTGTTCCTCCCCGACCTGTTTCATAACTGGCTCTCTGGTGAACTTCAGACCGAGCGAACTATCGCTTCGACCAGCAGCATGCTGGATGTCGAGACCGGCGAGTGGGACACCGAGTTGCTGGAGAAACTTGGCTTGCCGACGGACATTCTTGGCTCAATCGTGGAACCTGGAACAGTACTGGGAACGCTACGAGCAGAGATCGCTCAAACGACAAATGCCTCGGCCAAGATACAAGTGATCGCACCGGCAGCACACGATACCGGGTCTGCAGTTGCAGCGGTCCCCGCTACGGTTGAGACCAACTGGGCGTATCTCTCTAGCGGAACTTGGTCGCTGCTCGGGGTGGAGTTGGCCAAGCCGATTACTTCAGAAGTTGCACTCAGCATACCACTCACCAACGAGCGGGGCGTGGATGGCACGATCCGTCTACTTAAAAACATCGCCGGCCTCTGGCTTGTACAGGAATTGCGGCGCGAATTGCAACAAGCAGGCGAGTCCCAAGACTTCGCCCAGATGGTCGAGGAAGCCCGGCGGGCGGAACCGGGACGGACGATCATCGACCCCAACTATGCCGAATTTGCATCGCCCGGAAACATGTCGGAAAAGATACGTCAGTTTGCCAAGAAAACCCGGCAGCCCGAACCGGAAACGATTGGGCAGTTAGTCCGCTGTGCTTTGGAAAGCCTGGCTCTCTGCTACGATCACACCCTCCAGCAATTAGAATCGGTGCTCGGCAAATCAATAGGCGTGCTACATATCGTGGGTGGCGGCATCCAGAATGACCTGCTCAATGAGTTTGCCACCGCGGCGGTCGGACGCTCGGTCATCACCGGTCCGGTTGAGGCCACTGCCATCGGCAACCTGCTGGTACAAGCAATGGGTAGTGGCGAACTCTCGGGGCTCCCCGAATTGAGGGAAATCGTTGCCAACTCGTTCCCGCGTAATGTCGTGAAACCTGATGCGGCCGATCATTGGGCAGACTCTCGCGGCAAGTTCGCCGAGCTTATCACCAAATAAAACTTAGGACAATCGGACTATGTCGAAGATCGAACAAGCTTACAAACTGGCTCGCCAGCAGTACGCCGAGGTTGGGGTGAACACCGACGATGTTCTCAAGCAAGCCGCGCGCATTCCGATTTCCGTTCAGTGCTGGCAAGGAGACGACGTCAGTGGGTTCGAGAACCCCGACGGTGCATTGACCGGCGGCATCGCGGTCACGGGCAACTATCCAGGAAAAGCGCGCACGCCAGATCAATTGCGAGCTGACCTCGATCAGGCCATGGCACTCATCCCCGGCAAGCATCGGTTGAATCTGCATGCGAGCTATGCCGACTCAAACAGCCAAGGCGTCGAGCGGAACGAACTGCAGCCCGAGCATTTTCAAGGTTGGATCGATTGGGCCAAGGGGAAAGGAATCGGTCTCGACTTCAATCCGACCTATTTCTCTCATCCGAAGTCGGCAGACGGATTTACGCTTTCGCACCAGGACAGAGGAATCCGCCAATTCTGGATCGAGCATGGCATTTGCTGTCGACACATCGCTGCGGCCATGGGAAAGGCATTGGAAAATCCCTGCATTACTAACTTCTGGATTCCCGACGGATATAAGGACACCCCGATCGACCGCAAGGGACCCCGCGAGAGGTTGGCTGATTCGCTAGACTCCATTTTCGCCGATTCCATCGACCCGAAACTCAATCAAGACGCCGTCGAATGCAAGTTATTTGGAATTGGCTCGGAAAGCTACGTTGTCGGCTCTCACGAGTTTTATCTTGGCTATGCGGTACGAAACAACAAAATTTTGTGTCTCGACGCGGGTCACTTTCACCCGACCGAATCCATCTCCGACAAGATCTCCTCCATACTCCAGTGGGTCGGTGAGTTGTTGCTGCATGTGAGCCGAGGGGTCCGCTGGGACAGTGACCACGTCGTGACCTTTACAGACGAGTTACAGGCCATCATGCAAGAAATCGTGCGCGGCGAGTTTATTGACCGTGTGCATATTGGGTTGGATTTCTTCGACGCGAGCATCAACCGCGTTGCAGCATGGGTAATCGGTACACGGGCCACAAGCCGAGCACTATTGCAGGCCCTCTTGGAACCCACCGAGTTACTGCGGAAGCTTGAAGCGGACGGAGATCTCACAGCACGGCTGGCAATGCTCGAAGAAATCAAAAATTTGCCAGCGAGCGCCGTGTGGGATTATTTTTGTCAAACCAGCGAAGTACCCGTTGGGCGCGCATGGCTTGACGAAGTTCAAACTTATGAGAAGCAAGTCCTCAGTAAACGATGAAAATGATGGAGAGACGAGAGATTAGAGTCCATAGCCGGAGAATTTATTCTGGCTCTGGACTCTCGACTCTTAGCTCTTGAATATTCAGGCGGAGACTCCATGTCAGAAAATCAGTCGCAACCTACTGGCGAATTCGAGCGTGAGCCGGTGCCCCAAAAGTCGCTATTGGGATTCAAAAGTTTCATCGGCATGTATGCCGGCGAACATTGCGCTGGAACGGAGCTGATGATTGGCCCACTCTTCGTAGCAGCGGGGGTGAGTGCTTTTGACGTGGTGGTGGGACTTATCCTGGGTAATGCTCTGGCAGTGCTGAGCTGGATGCTGCTCACGGCCCCCATCGCCGTACGGGCGCGGCTAACTTTGTACTACCAGCTCGAAAAAATCTGCGGACGCAATCTCGTCACGCTCTACAATCTGGCCAACGGTGTGATGTTTTGTTTCCTGGCCGGGTCGATGATCACCGTCTCAGCAACTGCCTTGGGTGTGTGGTTTAACTTTCCCATGCCGGGACTCAACGATGTTTATCCCAATAGTATCGGCTGGGTTTTGGCAGTGCTCGCAGTCGGTGCGGCCATTTCCGTGGTTGCCGCCTATGGTTACGAAATGGTCTCGCGGATCGCCAACATTGCTGCGCCGTGGATGGTGTTGGTATTCCTGGCATTTGGTATCGTCGGGCTCAGAGAGTTTATTACAGCCACCGACTCGCAAATTCATTCGCTCGGCGACCTCTGGCACTTGGCGCAAACATCCATATGGAAAGGAGGCGAACCACTCGCAGGGCAGGTCAAATTTACCTTCTGGCACGTGACCTTCTTTGCTTGGTTCTGTAACATGGCCATGCACATCGGCATGAGCGATTTGTCGGTTTTCCGTTTTGCCAGACATTCCTGGTATGGCATTGCCACCGCCGCAGGCATGTATGTCGGCCACTTCATGGCTTGGCTTTCAGCCTCGGTGTTGTACGCGTTGCAGCTTCACAACGATCCAGCCAACACGGATGTTCTGCCAGGTCCGCTGGCCTACAAGGCTTGCGGCATCGCAGGACTGATTTGCGTGATTATCGCGGGATGGACCACGGCCAACCCGACGATCTATCGCGCGGGTCTCGCCTTTCAAGCCATTGTGCCAAACAAATCGCGTTTTGCCGTCACACTGTTCACAGGCGCCCTCGCAACTATTGCCGGCATGTTCCCGGCTATTGCGATGCAGCTTCTGGGGTTTGTTGCATTGTATGGACTGCTGCTTATGCCCATGGGGGCAGTGGTGTTTGCCGATTTCTGGTTGCTCAAACATTTTGGGTTGCAACCTTACTACGCGGAGCACAGCAAGCTGTCGTTCAACTGGGCCGCAGGCCTCACCTGGTTCATTACCCTTGGCATTTGCCTCGTCCTAGTGAAGTCTGGCATCGAAATCAACGGATTCCAGCCTTTCCAAATCTGGTTCGTAGCACTCCCCGGCTGGTTCATCGCAACCGCACTCTACATCGGTCTCAGTAAGGCCTACCAACAAAGCAAAACCTAACAAACAAACTTAGCCGGCCGGCCACGCGGTCCAGAACCAATAGAGGAATACCCATGCGAATACTCCTGCAACTCGTTTCAGCAATCGCTTTGATCGCCACGATCTTGCCTTCGATTATGTTTCTGACCGGCTCGCTCGACCTCACGCAGACGAAACTGGCCATGCTGATTGCCTCCGTGGTGTGGTTCATCGCTACACCGCTCTGGATGGGGCAACCCCCTGAACAGCTTGAGCACGAAGAAATTGTGCTCTAGCAGTGAGAGGCTACTTCTTTGCTGCCTTATTTCAAAACGGACTAGGACTGGTTACGCTTGAGGTTGGAGTCACACGAATCCTATCTTCAGGAGTAGCAATCCGATGGCCCAGGCAACCGACCCTATTTGCGGCATGCAGGTCGATACTGAGACGGCCCTCTCGCTCACGCTGGATGGCACGACCCATTTTTTCTGTGGTGCTGGGTGTCGAGATAAGTTTGCGAAGCAACAGCCCGTCTCCGCTGAGAAGCCAGCCGAAGGACACTCTTGTTGTCATGACAAGCCTGCTCAGCAGCGAACCGGTACTAGCAAGAAGAACGATGGCCGACTCTATACTTGCCCCATGCACCCCGAGGTTGAGCAAGTTGGACCGGGAAGTTGCCCCAAGTGTGGGATGGATCTGGAGCCAAAAACGGTTTCGCTTGATGAAGAGGACGACGGCACGGCAGCCGACATGTCGCGGCGATTCTGGGTCGGCGTGGCACTGAGTGTGCCGCTGCTTGTTTTGACGATGGGGCCGATGGTGGGATTGGACGTGGATCATTGGCTATCCGCTACGAGCGCCGGTTGGCTCCAATTTCTGCTTGCCTCTCCAGTTGTCTTGTGGTGTGGTTGGCCGTTGTTGATGCGTGGCTGGCAGTCGGTCGTACATCGCAGCCCCAACATGTTCACGCTGATTGCGATCGGCACGCTCACGGCGTTTGCCTTTAGTGTGGTGGCTGTGCTTTTTCCGGCGTTGATCCCCGCTGCATTCTACGAGCATGGCCGACCGCCGTTGTACTTCGAGGCGGCAGCAGTCATTATCACCCTGGTCCTGCTGGGGCAGGTACTGGAACTGGGTGCGCGAAAAAGAACCAGCGGGGCGATTCGTGAACTCTTGCAACTTGCTCCCAAGACGGCCCATCGTGTCTCCGATAGTGGCGAGCAAGATGTGCCGCTCGACGATATCCAAACGGGCGATCAACTACGCGTCCGTCCCGGGGAAAAGATGCCCGTCGATGGGATCGTTCGCGAAGGGGAAAGTACGGTCGACGAGGCGATGCTCACGGGTGAGCCGCTGCCAGTAGAAAAGCATCCCAGAGATAAAGTTTCGGCGGGGACACTGAATCAATCTGGATCGCTGCTTATCGAAGCCCAACAGGTGGGGGCCGAGACGGTCCTCGGTCGGATCGTCGACATGGTCGCGGCGGCCCAGCGGAGTCGCGCGCCGATTCAGCGGTTGGTCGACGTGGTGGCGGCATGGTTTGTGCCCGCGGTCATTGTCGCGGCGCTGATTGCCTTTGGCGTCTGGGCAACGATCGGCCCTGAGCCACGGCTTGCGCATGCCTTGTTGGCTGCGGTGTCGGTGCTGATCATCGCGTGCCCTTGTGCGCTGGGGCTAGCAACGCCGATGTCGATCATGGTTGGCATAGGTCGGGGTGCTCGCGAAGGGGTGTTGATCAAGGATGCTCAGGTGCTCGAAACCATGGAAAAAGTCGACACGATTGTCGTCGACAAGACGGGCACGCTCACCGAAGGCCGCCCACGCGTGGTGGATGTCGTCGCTGTGGAAGGTAGCAGTGAGGAAGATTTACTTGCTCAAGCCGCCGCTGCGGAAAGTGTAAGCGAACACCCATTGGCGCGGGCAATTGTCGATGCTGCTAAGGAGCGAGAGTTAAGTGTGACCAAAGCCACCGACTTTCAGAGCACCACGGGTGGCGGCATTGAAGCGCAAGTCGACGGTCGCCACATCCGAGTCGGCAAGCAGGATTTTATGGCGAATAACGGCGTACAGGTTCCTGAGGAGATTGCAAAAAAGAGTCGGGCTATGCAATCAGAGGGTCGCACGGTGGTATTTGTCGCAGCAGAAGAAAATCTGCTCGGTATGATCGCGATCGCTGACCCCATCAAGCAAACGACGCCAGCCACGATTGCGCGATTGCACGAATTGGGCTTGAAGCTCGTTATGCTCACCGGCGACGCCCAGGCCACTGCTCAAGCGGTCGCCAGCGAGCTTGGCATCGACGATTTCACCGCTGGGGTTTCGCCGGAAGACAAACACAACTACGTCCAAGACCTGCGCAAGCAAGGGCGCATCGTTGCGATGGCCGGCGACGGGATCAACGATGCCCCGGCGCTGGCCGCCGCAGATGTGGGGATCGCGATGGGGACCGGCAGCGACGTGGCCATCGAGTCCGCTGGCGTGACCCTCGTCGGCGGCGATTTGCGCGGCGTCGTCAAAGCTGCCGCCCTCAGTCGCGCGACCATGACCAACATTCGGCAGAACCTGTTCTTCGCCTTCGGCTATAACGCCATCGGCATCCCCATCGCTGCCGGGGTACTTTACCCCGCCTTCGGCTGGCTCCTAAGCCCCATGATCGCCGCCGCCGCCATGAGTCTCAGCAGCGTCTCGGTGATCGGGAATGCGCTAAGGTTGAGGGCGGTGAACGTTTAGGATGTCATGGTTCCCACGTTCATCACAATAAGATATTTCTAATGCCTCAGGAATCAAACAATAGCGAGCAACCGAAAGATCGCACTTGGCTAGCTCGCCCTTGTAAGTTTATCCCTATCTCAACGTATGCCGATTTTTGCGTCGTTTTCGCCATTATCACTTTTATCTTGATTATCTTTTTTCCGACGATGTTAGATGGGCGTCATGGATATGTGCCGGACAAAGTAGGAGTGCCGCTAGATTCTGGGTTTGCGAAAGATGTGGGACTATTTCCTCCCTGGCTTCGCCTCATGATTCAGGTGCGATGTAGTGGTTGGTTAGTCTCTTTCCTTGCCAGTGCATTAGCAGGAATACTCACAGGATTTGTAATGTTTCTGGTAACGAAGCTGTTAGTTCACAGGTAGCTAGGAAGACCTGCATGAAAGTTACACGGATGCAGCTCACTTGATCCGACGAGCAGTCTGCTCTAAACCATTCTGATGCAGTACCAGGCTCTTGGCGGGACCGGTCTTCGTCAGTTTGAACTCAAGCGTGGCATCGACCCCGCGGTAGGACCAACGAGTGGGAGAATCTGGAAACACCTCTTGGGTCGGTTGATTGGTAATTCCCACCATCAGGCGCCCGTCGCGATCCTGTACATTGAAGATGAAGTTGGGTGCGAGTTGATAGCGACCGACCAGGCGAGAACGAAGCTTCGCATCAATGGCGAGATCTCCCTTTGCATCATCTGACGCTTTGCTAACTCGGCGAGCAATCTGCTCAGCACCATTTTGATGAAGAACCAAGCTCTGGGCGGGACCAGATTTCGTCAGATTGAATTCAAGGGTGGCGTCGACTCCGCGGTAGGACCAGCGACTGGGGGAATCAGGGTAGACCTCTTGGGTGGGTTGATTGGTAATTCCCACCATCAAGTGCCCGTCACGATCTTGAACATCGAAAATAAAATCTGGCGCCAGCTGATATCGACCCACCAACCGGCCGCGTAACTTCGCATCGATGGCTAGATCACTCGATGCCTCTTGAGGGGCCTTGCTTGGTTCTGGGGCAACGTCCTGCCCTGCTGCTTTCTTTATCATCTGGATCGCCAGTTGATCGACTTCGTTGGCTAAGGCTGTGTTGCATAGCACAACGACTGCGCACTCCAACTCGCGATTAATGAAGAGTGCCGAATGCGACCCACCGGTCTGACCGTTGTGCCAACGGGTTTGACCATCGCCCGCAATCATCCAACCAAGCCCCATCGCGGGACCCGATGCGTCGGCATCACATTGTTGCGTCCAAGCCATTTCGATTGCTTCTCCGAGGTGGCCAGCTGGCGGGGTCAATTGCGCCTTGGCGAAACGCATCATGTCACGCATCGTGGCGTGAATTCCACCGGCGCCCGGCAGGTCGGCAAATGTCCAGAGCGCTGTAGGAGAGCCGAATTTATCATGCGGCGTTGCGAGCCGTTTCCTCTGATCGCTGCTCAGTGCAATGGTGCAATCGGTCATTCGCAGTGGCTCGGCGATTCTCTCTCGCAGCAACGTTTCATAGGACTTACCAGCCTTCTGCGCGACCAAATATCCGAGCACCGACCCGCCGAGGTTGGAGTATTCCTGCGACTCGCCAGGCTGGCGGGGCAGTTCGTACTGGTTCAGAAACTCCGCTGCCTTGTTGGAATCGTAGTCACGATAGGGATTCGTCAAATTGGTCAGTGGCAAATTATCGGCCAGTCGCGGCAGCCCCGACCGGTGAGTACTCAGATCAATCCACTGGATCGACCGACCATTACGCGACGGCAACTGAATCCCAGCCGGATTGGCAACCTCCACGGCTGCGTTTAAGTCAATTTCGCCCTGCACTACCGCATCGGCCAGCAGTAGCCCCGTAAAAACTTTGCTTACCGAGCCTATCTCATAAACGGTCAGGTTATCGGCTTTTATCTTGGCTCGGTTCGAGGTCCCCAGGTGGACGATTCCCCAGTGTTCGCCTTCGATGTAGCCGATCGACAGGCCATCGGCGACTTGATTTTCAACCAGCGGCGCAGCCACTTTCTCGACCCATTCTTCAGTCAATTGTTGCGGCGAAACTGTCTGCGATAATGCGAGCGGCACTCCGACAGAACAGTTTAAGACAAGGCAAAGCAGTGGCAAAGTAAAGCATGGACCATTCATATACGAAACCTCCCAGAACTACCTAATTTCATCCCACACACAGTCATTGGTAACTTCAGACAAGCCGATCTTACAAGGCAATCCTCATTTCATCGGAAAATCATTTTCTGCTAATTTGTAAGTAACCGCTACTTCGTGTTACTAATACTTCTGGAATGAGGTTTTTCGTTGCTAGACGAGAATCAAAAGTCGCTTTTTATGACCTGGCTTGGTGAGCATGGCTCGTCAGTCATGAAGGTAGCGCGCGCCTATACCCTCAACAGTGAGGAGTCTCAAGACCTTGCACAGGAGATTCTACTCCAGGCTTGGCGGTCCCTGCCGAACTTCGAGGGCAAAGCAGCTCCAGCGACGTGGTTTTATCGAGTGGCACTGCACACGGCGATGAATTGGCATCGGAAGGACAAACCTCGCCGATCTAGACAACAATCTCTCGTGGAAGTCGAAGCCGTTGCCACTGAAGGTTTCGACAGTGCCGAGCAGGTTCAGCAGCGCGATATTGTTGAACAGCTCTACAAGGCAATCCACCAGCTGCCGAAAACGGACGCGGCGTTGGTGCTGTTGTATCTGGACGAACTGAGTTATCGGGAGATGTCCGAAGTGCTGGGCATCTCCGAGAGCAATGTGGGTGTGAAGCTGAATCGTGCGAAAAAGGCTCTGAGTGAGCTAATGAAAGGACCGTCCCATGTACCCTGATAGTCCCATGGAACGTGACGACCTACAACAGGCTTGGCATGCGCAGTCGTCTCAGACGCGAGTGACGATCGATGGTGACTTGCTGCTCCAAGAAGTGCAGCGCAATCAGCGCGATTTCCGAGCGACCATCAATCGTCGAGATTCGGCAGAGATTGGAATCTCATTGCTGTTGATACCCGTGTGGATCTACATGGGCATCGCGATGGCGTCGCCTTGGACGTGGTATCTGACCGTGCCGGCTCTCGTTTGGATTGCCGGGTTCATACTGATCTATCGGATGCGTCATCGGCCGGATCCCATTAAGCCGGATGCACCCCTGCTTTCTTGCGTGAAGCGATCATTGACCGAGGTTGAGGATCAAATTTGGTTGCTGCGCAATGTTTTCTGGTGGTATCTCCTGCCACCTGCTATTCCCATATTGGCGTTCACTGCCCATCTTGCATGGCTAAAGTCCAAAAACTCGCTGGACACATTTAGCGACGTGAATATTTTTATCTTTGTCTTTTTCCTGGCGGGTTTCTATTTTCTCTATTTCATCAATCAACGTGCCGTGCGTGTGGAGTTGGAACCACGACGCGAAGAATTGCTCTCGTTGCTTGCCAGTCTCGGTGATGAACTAGAGGATAAGCCGACACGTGAACTAGCCACAACTTTTCGTGCAATGAACGATAAAGGTTCAAGTAATCTTGGGCGATGGCTCCTCGCGGCTGTTTCGGCAATTGTGACACTCGTGGTGATTGCCATGGCAAGTGGGTTCTTCGATTCCAGCTATGACGGTCCTCCCCAAAGCTTCGGCCCGGAAGGTGTGTCGCTGGCAAGTTTTATCACTGATCTCCGCAAAGAGAAGAATCTCGTCGGTCTTGCTGCGATGGTAGTTGTCGATGGAGAAGTTGAGGCTGCTGCGGCCAACGGGGAACGGATGAAAGGGAGCGGCGTGCCGGTTGAGATCGGCGACAGCTGGCATCTGGGAGGGGTCGCCAAATCGATCACGGCTACGATGATCGCGCGACTGGTCGAATCGGGACAAATGAATTGGTCCGATACTCTTGGTGAGTGCTTTCCTGACGCATCCATGCACGAGGTTTGGAAGACGGTCACGCTCAAGCAACTGTTAACAGACACAGCGGGCGCGCCAGCGAATTTTCCCTTGGAAGTCCGTCGCATACGACCTCCGCTCGGCCCCGAATGCACCCTACCACGTCGTAAAGCGGTGCTGGAGGTGATCGTTAGTAAACCCGAATACCCCCCGGGTGAACAGTATGTCTACTCGAATGTTGGCTGCACGATTGCGAGTGCGATGGCCGAGAAGGTGACCGGCGTCTCCTGGAAAGATCTCGTCATTCGAGAAGTTTATGAGCCACTGGGTCTCACGAGCGCGGGGTTCGGCCCGCCGAAAAGCCCGGACGCGGCGCTTCCCCAGCCCCGCGGTCATCGAGCAGTTCTCGGCGGGAAAGTCTCGGTCAATGACGAGGCAGATAATACCACCATTATGGGCCCCTCTGGCATCGTTCACATGACACTGAGCGACCTTTGCACTTACGCATCGGACCACATGCACGGCGAGCTTGGCGAGGGCAAACTGCTCTCCACGGAGACTTACAAACAGTTGCACACACCTGAGCTTAGCTATTATGCCTACGGCTGGATCAGAAAAGAACCAAACAACGAATACCCCTACGCGCAGTTCTGGCACAACGGTTCGAACACGATGTGGTACGCGATGGTCGTGTTCATCCCCGAGAAAAACATGGTGATCGCGGTCACATCAAACGACGGTGATTTCGAGAATGCCCAAGCAGCCGCGTTGGAAGTCGTGAGAGCCAGCGTGAATCAGAGCTATGCGAGAGCCGAACCCCCTCACGGGACAGGTTTTTCCAAGAAATCTCCATTCGCCGCGGTGCGCTGGCAAGATTCGGGACCGGAGGTCAAAGTTGGAGACGAGTGGTTTAAGCTTGTGACGCTCAATGAGCTTCCTGTTTCGGACATCCTGGCTTTTAGCCGAGAGACTTATGCAATCAAGTGGCAAATGCGATTCGAAGAAGACCTCGTTGAGTTGCTTTCGAGGATGGGTCATCCGCCACAGGACTCGGTCAAGTTGGTTGTTCAATCGTTGACGTCTGCGGAGACGCAGGTCTTGGAAGACGTCCCTATGACGGAAGCGAACCGACGGATGATTAAGGCAGCGGCCAGGGAGATGAAGAAATGAATCTCTTCAGTCATTGTCAATGCGCTCACATTCCAGAGTATCCCGCGTAAGGATTATTCTGCGCTTCGGCAAAATCTATTCCTGCGAGAATCACCACCACAGCGATCAGAATCAGACAGACTGCACAACGCAGCGGGTTACTCCACCGCTTGCCGGGGAAGAACCAACCCCCCGCTAGGGTGAAAGCTAGAACCAACGGCAACGCGTAGAGCATTTTCAACTCGGCGAAAAAATGGGCGAGTATCAATACTCCGCCGAAAGCCATGAGAATTGGTCCTGCCGCGGCATCGGGGCCGCGCTCGAGTTTCCAGTAGATGGAGGCGATTGCGCATCCTGTGAGAGTAGCCACCAGCACGCCCATGAGTTGGCCGTAGGTGATTGAACCAGAGAGGGCCAGTGTGATTGCTGCCGCGAGTGCGACCATAGCGGTGAGGATTGAGCGGACTCTTGGGGCGTGATCTCGTGCCGCGAGAAAAAGCCCCCACAAACTGGTGAGCATCGCTGCGATGCCACCCAGCCAGCAGATTGCTTTAAACGTGGACCAGGCGCCCGTATCAAATGGATTGGGTACGGCCGTCGCGTTAGGTAGATAGACGCTCCCTGTCAGTAGGCGCCACGGCAAGAAAACACAAAGTGCGACTCGCAGGAGCCAGGCGGTCACCCTGCCCTGTTTGCCGTAGACCGCTATCGCGTCCGGAAAGACGCCCAGAATCACCACGAGCGCAAGAAAGTCCTTGGCTTCCTGGATCCGCAAGCTCTTGGCAATCGCCGAGAGCACACCTA
This sequence comes from Bythopirellula polymerisocia, assembly GCF_007860015.1. GTDB lineage: Bacteria > Planctomycetota > Planctomycetia > Pirellulales > Lacipirellulaceae > Bythopirellula > Bythopirellula polymerisocia. The sequence continues at coordinate 1,212,644 of NZ_SJPS01000001.1, read as the reverse complement.
TCGCTTGGGCATCAAGTGCCCACATCCCCACCAGGAAACCCACCACGACAGCAGTCCGCCAACTGCTGGCTCCGTTATGGGTGAGCTTCCACACACCCGAGAGGGTGAGCATCGCCATCACGCCGGGAAGCACACCCCCGAGCAGCAAGTCGTAGAGTGTAATCATGACAATTCAAGCCGGAATACTGACAGCACCTACTCACCTACTCACTTCCCCTATTGTTTTACCCCTTCGAAGCTGATCGTCACTGCGACTTCGTCGCCAATTGCGGGGACCATGTTCGTCATGCCAAACTCGGTCCGCATGATGTGCTTTTCGCAGAGGAATCCTGTGCGCGTATCCCCTTGCATCCCTTGGCCTTCTTTCAGTAGTCGCAGCGGTAAGATCACTTTTCGCGTGACGCCGTGGATCGTAAGATCGCCAGTGACTTCATAAACCGTCTCTCCTGCCTCATTCTGTTGGGTGGCGACCTCCGTGCTTTGAAACGTAATTGCAGGAAACTGTTTTACGTTGAAAAAGTCGGGACCCCGTAAATGCTCGTCCCGCTTGGCATCATTGGTGTCGATACTACTGGCATTGATCGAGAACTGAAACTGACTCGCAGCAGGGTTCTCTTTGTCGAGTGCGTAGCTCCCGGCCACCTCGTTGAATCGGCCATAGGTGTAGCTAAAGCCAAGATGACTTACACCGAAGATGACTGAGGTGTGGGAGGGTTCCAGGGTGAAATTGTCAGCGGAATGGGCAACCGGCAGGCTAAAGAATGCTAAACCCAGCAGGGTTACGGCATGGAGAGCGATCTTATTCATGGCGAGGGGCCTCCTAGTTAGGATGTGGTGGATCGAGCTATTATTCCCGTGCGAATGGGGTCAGGCAACCGGTTCTTCTCCATGCTTCGCTGGAATCTCGCAGGAATCGCTTCATTTTAGGCCTCCCTTACGCTATCATGCCAGTGCCAGGTTTGTCTTACTTTCCTCCACCTCAATTGAGTTGCGAACACAATGACTCCCCAACAAATGCTTCTCGTGGCCGGGATTGCTGTCCTGGTGCTTATTGGCATCATCGTGGTATTTGCCACTATCAAGTACTTTAAGATCTGGCTTCAGGCATACATGTCGAATGCGAAAGTGAGTCTCTGGAGTCTCATCGGCATGGGACTCAGGCAGGTCAACACGCGGGTGATTGTCGACGGCAAGATCATGGCGATGCAGGCGGGCGTGGGTACCGACCCGACGACCGGCATCACCACGCGTCGACTCGAAGCCCATTATCTTGCGGGGGGCGACGTGCCACGGGTGATCAACGCCATCATTGCGGCGCAGCGTGCCGACATTGACCTGGATTTTGATCGCGCGGCAGCCATCGACTTAGCAGGCCGTGATGTACTTGATGCTGTGCGGACCAGCGTGCACCCCAAGGTGATCGATTGTCCGGACCCGGAAAAATCACCGAAGCAGACCTTGAGCGCTGTAGCTAAGAACGGTGTCGAACTGAGGATCCGTGCGCTGGTCACGGTAAGAACCAATCTTTCCCAACTCATCGGCGGGGCCACCGAGGAGACGATCATTGCACGAGTCGGTGAAGGAATCATTACCTCGATCGGCTCGGCGGCCGATCATCTGGAAGTAATGGAAAATCCTGACCGAATCTCCAAGGCGGTACTGAAACGCGGGTTGGATGCCCACACAGCATTCGAAATCGTATCGATCGACATTGCGGACATCGACGTGGGCGAAAACATTGGTGCTCGCCTGCAGGCTGATCAAGCGGAGGCAGATACCCGCAAGGCCCAAGCCCTGGCAGAACAACGTCGCGCCGATGCAATCGCACGTGAGCAGGAAATGAAAGCCCGCGTGGCAGAAAATCGCGCCTCCGTGGTGCTCGCCCAAGCAGAAGTACCATTGGCCATGGCCGAAGCCTTCCGACAGGGGAATCTTGAACGCTGGACGAAGAATGGGGCGGAGTAAGAAATGAAAACAGCGAGCTTTAGAATACTATCTGTTTTTCAATCATGATCGTACTCACCCTGTTGAAGAGCATAGTCGAACCACAATTGAACGTGTTCTTCTTTAGCACGATTTAGTTGTTTCCACTTATCATTGACGTATTCCAACTTGATTTCATCCTTGTAGTCTAGTTCTGGCTGAGGAACGACCGGATTAGGGACTTCGGCTGTATCCTGTTCGATCTTATTCAGGTCATCGTCACTCGTGGTTGTGCCGGTGATCGGTTCTTCGCCGGGCAAGGCGAAGACATCACGCTTCGCCTTTTCTATGGCGGCTTGCTTCTCTTTGCGCTCTTGCTCTTTCTTCTGCTGTTCACGGGGGGAAGTGAGTCGCCCAGCACTATAGATTGTTCTAGTAGTTATAGTGACGTCTGCAGTGTAGTTGCTGTTATCCTTATCCGGAGGATTTAATTCGTAGTCCATTTCTCGTTTTACTCGAATCCCCAGGCTGCTGGGGGGGAGAAACATTTCGATCGCGTGTCGTAGGCGCTCCATGGCCCACTCGAAATCAGCCTCGGCAGGGATGTCGGAACGCTCGACGGGCGGTCTGGGCATTGCATCCCTGCCGCACCCGACCAATATAGCCACGACTAGTAGTAACCAAATAAATCGCGCAGCAAAACTCATAGAGGTCGACATCCGTACCGCCGCTACTGTTTGGGGGAGAGAAATATTCAAGCTCGGCGACCGGAATCTGTACCGGTACTCCTTTATTGTAAGGTCCTAGAACTCACCGAAAGGATCATCTTCTGGTGCAAGATCCTTGGGCTCTTCATCGGTCATCTCGCTGTCATCCGCAGCACCCTCTTCGGACGCTTCTTCTGTCGGAGCTTCGCTGCTGGTGTCGGCACTATCGGTCGACTCCCCTTCCATCGACTCCTCCGCAGCAGATTCATCCATAGCGGGGTCTTCCTCAGTGGATGCTTCTTCCGGCAGGGCAAACGGATCGCTGTCGGCTGGTTCCCCTTCCAAGGAGCCCGTTACAACAGCCGCATCGGCGGCTTCCATGTCTTCGGTGGCTTCGGCATCGTCGAGGTGAGCAATATCCTCGTCGGCCGTTTCCTCATAGGCAGATGCCGCTCCATCATCAGGCTCACTCGTAGCTACATCCGGAGTAGGGAACGGATCATCGGAAAAACTTTCTTCGGCAGCTGTTTCGTTCGATCCAAAGGGGTCGTCCGACGCAGGCGCAGGTGCGGGCGCCTCTTCACTCGGTGCTGAGTCTTCAGCGGGCTTCGCTTCTGTCTCACTAGAAGTATCCGCAGGTAAACCGAACGGATCATCGTCGGCTGGTTCCGTCGCCGCTGGCTTGGAATCCGTATCTTGGCCAAGTAAGTCATCCGCAGTGGTCGACTCTTTAAGAGCTGATCCAGGTTGTACAGGGGGCGCTGCAGGTTCCGCTGGGGCGGGAGCAGGGCTGCCGAACAAATCATCTTCTTTGGCAGGCTCTTCCGCAGCAGGTGTGGATGGCTCAATGGCCGAAGGCTCAGCGGTGGATCCGAAAGGATCGTCACTCTCTGGATCAGCGGCAGGAGCCGCTGGCTCACTGGCCGGAGGCTCTGAGGAGGAACCAAACGGGTCGTCACTTTCTGGTTCGGCAGCAGGAGCTGGTGCTGATTCGGGTTTTGCAGGCGCGCCGAATGGGTCCTCGTCCGCGGCTGAAGGCTTGACCACAGGGGCACTTCCAAAGGGATCGTCATCGGGTGTCAGGACAGGAACGGCCGGAGGGGCGGTTGGTTTTTCGAGTGGCTTTGGTGCTTCCGCCGGCTTGCTCGCGGCAGGAGCAGGCTGACTACTTCCAGAGGCGGGGAGCCTTGGTCGTTTTACCGAGGGGATGACCAAGTCTTCCATAGGGACCGGGGCATCTTCGTGCAATACTTCTGACTCACGGTTGCGGAGTTGCTCATAACGCATCTGATTTTGACCGCGCCGCTCTTGATATTTTTCTAATCGTCCTTCACGACGAAAACGTTCTAGTGTTTGGCGCTCGGGTCCTTGGATTCTCTGAAGAGCCGTGCCGATGGCATAGCGACGCCCGGGATCTTGAGCTTCGAGAGCCGCTCCCATGCGAAAATCTTGTTCGGCTTCATATTCCCTTCCTTGCTGTAAACGCGTTATGCCTCGGAAGTAGTAGACTCGCGGATCTTGGGACCCAGACATAATCACTTCGGAAAATAACTCATCGGCGCGGGTCGTGTCGCACATAAAAAACGCATGAACGCCTCGGCCATAGAGGCTCGTCAGTTCGGGGGACCCCTGGCCGAAGAGCGAATCGGCACTGCCTGAAAAAATAGTCGCCACGGCGGCACAGAAGAGCGTCCTCAGAAAGGAACCGCTGAACATTGAGCAACGAAATTGCAGATTCATATGAAGTTTCTCCCACAAAGATGAGAATCAGAGTTTTGGTTAAGTCTATTCACCAACTCCAGGCAAGCTGTTCATGCCCTGAATTTCAAAGCGTTCCAGCTGCGATCACTTCCTGCATTTCAAGAGCGGTTTGGTCAGTTCCACTATATTAGGCACGATTTCCTGGGATAACAAGAATTAGTAGGGAAATGAGAGACGATAAATGAATATTCCTGCACCAAGAAACTTGCCCCAATCCCGGGCCTGCTAGAGCTTGGCATTCTGGGTCCGCAATCCCTCAATTTGGCCCTTGATTCGTTCGAAATCTGGTTGCTCAGAAAGAGGCAGCTTGTCTTTCGTAATGCCAAGCTTCTTCGCACGATCCCAGGACTTCAGTGCAACTTGATCGTTCCCCGCCAACAGATTGGCCAGGGCACTATGATAAAATTTAAGGGGGTCGCGAGAAAGCGATGTTGCCAACTCCATATCTTCGACCGCTCCATCGTAGTTCTTACCAGCAATTCTAACGACCGCTCGGGTATCAAGAATATCTTCTGACGGCCCGTAAACCTCCATGGCTTGATTGATCATTTCTTGAGCCTCGTCGAGGCGTTGGTCGGTCGAAGCGAGAAGAAAGCCCAAGTTGTTTTTCGCCGCAGCCCTTAACAAACTGGGAAGATCATCGCGTTTCAAAATCTTCTCGTAAAATGCGATACTCTCGTCTTGCTTTCCTTGCACTTCAAGTGCTTCCGCTTTTAGTAATAAGCGTGATGCGGAATCGGGGTCATCTCGCAGGGCTGCAGCTAACATGTCGTCGATCTCTGCATCGAATTGATCGCCAACCTCGCTCCGGCGCTGACGCAACATCGAAACGGCAATTTGTGCTGCCGCATCCATCTGCTTGGGAAATATTTGCTTGATGATCTCCATGGCTTGTCCAGGGTCGCCATGTTTTGTGAGAAAAGAAGCATACTCCAGAGCTGCCTGAGCAGTACCAACACGCTGGACATAGACAGGATAAAGCTTTGCAGCAAGCTCAATCTGATCGTTTTCGGCAGCCATGCGGGCTACGGTCACGATATTGTTAAGTTCTTCGGAAGAGAGGGCACCCGACAAGCTTTTAGGAAGCATGTTCTGCAAGAGGCGTTGCAATTTGGTCTCGTCGCCACTCTTGGCAGCCAATTTGATACTCAGTGGCATAATCGAAGAGTTCTTGGAATTGATGTCTTTCAGTTTGTCGAGTCGATTGCTCGCCATAGCGAATTCGTCGTTATCGATTAGGAGATCAACAAATGTTGCGGACACTTGTTCGTCGTCACCATATTTTTTCAGAGTATTGAGCATCAGCTGCCGACCCCGCTCCCAGTCCCCGGCCTTGCCTAACAGTCTTGCGAGAGCCACGACCCCTTGTTTGCTGATAGTCCCCTGGCGATCCATATCTGAAAGGAGCTCCATAGCTTTGAGCTGGGCTTCTGGTTCGGCGCGGGTAGTCAGTATTTCGGCGAAGAGTACCTTGTCGGATGGAGAAAGCTCGTCCAGATCGCCCGTTGGATTGAGCAGCTTTCGCGCCAGAAGGGATTTCTGGTATTCGCCTGAACCTGCTAAGATACGTGCCGCTCGATCGCGAGCCCACACTACATAAGTGTTGTCGGGTTCCACCTTACCTTCGTTAGCAAGTCGCAGAATTTGATTGACGAAGGGAAATCCTCTCTGCGCAGGAACTTTTCCTTGCTTGGACCAAAGAAAGTAGAATTCCGCCAAGCGTTGCAAGATAGGCAATTCATCCATACGAGATGAAAAGTTGGCAAGATAGATTTTCTCTGCGGCTGCCCAATCTCCCATCAACTCAAGCTTCTTGGCAATCAGCAACGGCAGGAGGTCGACATCGATAGCAAGCTGAGCTTCCCGCAGTTTCTCTTCAATTTTATTATTATTCTTTTGCTGAGCGTAAATGGAGATAAGTTGCATCCATACATCAGCATCGGAAGGTGTCAGTTCGGTCGCCTTAGTGAGTGCCCGAGCGGCGTCATCCAAGCGGCTTTTGACTTTTTGGGCAACTTCATTGCGATTGCTTTCTAGTGCGGCGTCCTCCAAGGCATTAGCAGATTGTTGGGCGATGTTGGCAAACCATACTTGGGTAGAGGCATTATTTGGTTCCGCTTCCGCTAGTTTTTGGGCGGCTTCGAATGCCGCTTCCGACTCACCCGTTTGCAAGAGAATTTCTGCTTCAACCCGTCCCAGCAACTGCATGCGGGATTCCGGGTTGATTAGTTCCATTTTCTTCCGTGCTTCGGCAAAGTTGCCGCGTTGGCGCAGCAATTTCGCTTGCAATGAAACCGCAGACATATTTGGAGGACCATATTTGAGGGCATCATTCAAGTGCTGCAATGCCAGGTCTAAGTCTTCCTGCAAGGTCAACAGAAGCTGGGCGTAAAGAATGTGCAGTTCATGCCATTCAGCGCGCCGCGTGAGTGCCTGCTCCATCCTCTTCCGGCTTGCAACAAGGTCCTCTCGCGTGGCTTCTCCCAAAGCATACTCCACTAGCTGGCGACGAACTTGGGTGAGAACATAGTTGCCGTCGTTCTTATCATTGACCAAATCGAGAATCAAATCCTCGGCAGCGAGCATTCCGGGAATGTCGCGTTGTTGAAAAGCCAACTCAAACATGTGGAGTCGCATCGGCAGACTGTCGGGTGTAATCTCAATTGCGCGATTCCAATGCTCGATTGCTTTATCAAATTTCTTGAGTGCCTCGAATTGAAGAGCGATACTTGCTTCTATTTGTGCATGCTCCGCTATTGACCACTGATCAGCACCGATCGCAAGCTCATCGAGTTGTTCATCAACGTTCGGCTCGTTTAGCGCCCTCAGAATTGATGCCCTTGTTGAGCGGACTTGGGGAGAATCACCGAACTTTTCCTCAAGTTTGTCCAGGAGGCTCATGGCCTTACTGGGTCCCGAATCGGGATCTTCCAGGAGTAAGCTGATCGCAGCGTATCGCACTCGGACATCGTCGGGAGCCAACAGAGCAGCTTGGCGAATCAACTCTTTGGCCTCGTCGTAGTTGCCGCGCTTCATCAAAACCTGAGATTGAAGCAAATTGATTCCGGCTTCAGTAAGGTTATGTTCTTCGCCAAGTTTCTCCAGCATGGCATCGATCTGCGACCAATCTTGCAACTCCGCCGGTTTGGCAGCCATCTCATTGACGGCCCGATCAAAATCCATCGTCTCTGAAGTGGACTGTGGTTTTATCCTGTTCTGCACAGAAACCTTACCCTTTTGAGCAGCTTCGTACTGGGGGAATTTGTCGGCCACTTCCGTATAAACCTGCAAGGCGAGATCTAGCTTATTCTGGCGCTCATAAGAGCTAGCCAGCAGGGCTCCCGCCATAGCCTGTTCCTGCGGGAAGTCGATTAACCTTGGCCAAACGTTCTTTAGTTTCTTGGCCGCTGAGGTCCACTTTTGTTTTTGCCAATCAACGCGTGCTTTTGTGAAGTCGATGAATGGCGTCAATTTCGGGTTTCGGGCTCGCTCAAGTTCTAAAATCTCTTTATCGATTCCCTCATAATCTGATTGCTGGAACAAAATATTCAGTTTCAACTGTGAGAATCCAAGTGCTTGTTTCTCACCGAGTTTGGCGGCACCTTGATTCAATATCGCCATAGCCTCATCAAGTTTGTTTTCTTGCACCAGCGTTCGGGAGAGCAGGTCATAAAGAATCAAGTCATCCGGGTGCTTCTCCAACGCAGCTGCAAAAATCTTCTCGGCTGTCTCGTACTCTTTGTCCTCAAATGCGACGGCACCCTTTTGGCGAGCCACTGCGACGCTATCTGGCTCCAGTTCATAGGCTTTCTCAAGTGCGACTAAAGATTCATCCACTTCTCCCAAAGATCTCAAGAAGATTGATTGCTTGAGAAACGCGTCAGCGGACTCAGGGTTCTCTGCTATCATCTGGTCCATCACACGTTGAGCGAATTCTTTGTCTTGATCTCGATCAATTATGAGTGCCGCGAGCAAAGAGTAGACTTCAGGACGTTCCTTGGCTGTTGCTTTCGCTGAGTCAAAAGAATCGGATGCTTTGTCATAGCCGACCAAACGCAGACAATAGTCCAGCGCTGGCTTGCTCCCCTTTACCTTGTAAAGGGCTTGCGCGTACATAGACTCCAACTCCGAGTCGCCGGATTTCTCGGGTAGCTGTAGTAATTCATTGAGATGGTTCAAGGCATCTTGGGGACGATGGCCAATGATCAATTTGGTAAGTTTCAGGCGCAGATCTGGGTCGCCCGTACGCGCGACCGTCTCATTCAAGGTCGCGAACGCCCCTGAGATCGTTTCACTTGAAGCCTCCTGTTCTTCAATGATCGTCAAACCAATGTTGGCCAGTTCGATGAGTGGTTCTTCTTCATCCGGTCGCAACCTGACATAGTTGAGTAACTTGTTGAAGGCTTCTTCGGTCTCTCCTTCGTCCATGGCAGCGCGCGCGTCTTCGCGATACCACGAAGCGTTGCGATTCACTTGCCATCTCTGCAAGAAAAACAATGCCACTACTACAACAAGGCTGCCGACGAAGAGACTCGTTAACAGACGATAATTAACGCGATACCTTTGCATATTGGATTACAACCAAACCTTTGTTTTTTCGGCTAAGAGAATTCCAGCCCAGTGCCAGGCTCGAAAGAAACACGTTGGACTGTTCTGGGGAGAATCTAAAGTAGAAGCTGTCCAACACCGCTTTTTCGTACCAAGAGAGCAATTCAGCATTCATCGTATACCCGAGAATTTACCTGTCAACGATGGCCAAACCAGCGTCTGTCTCCCAATCCCTACAGCCCCCACTTTCCCTACGCCTCCAGTCCACATGTGCAGGCATTTCCGGCAGTAGGCAGCCGCAGCTGCTAGCCGGTTGCCATGGTTCTGAAGGTGGATTTCCAATGGTTCGGATAGGACTTATAGTAAACCTTATCGACACCCTCCCGGATCCAAATCCCTGTCTCCTCTGAGTCCAACTCCATGCCTCAGGTCATCAATCCTCAAGACGGAATCTTTGTCACTGGGCATCGGGGATTGGTGGGATCACAAATGCTCTTGCGATTACAGTCCGCTGGACTGACAAAAGTCTTGACTGCGACCCGAAAAGAACTTGATCTGCGGGATGGTCATGCCGTTGATCGCTGGTTTGCCAAAGCGAAGCCCGACTATGTGATTCATGCAGCTGGCAAAGTGGGGGGCATCGGTGCCAACATCGCCGAACCCGTCGATTTCTGCTATGACAATTTGCTCATGCAAGCTACCGTGCTACGTGCTGCCTGGCAGAGCGGGGTCAAGAAGCTGCTCTACCTGGCTAGCTCTTGTGTGTATCCCCGTGATTGCCCTCAACCAATGCGCGAGGAATACTTACTCTCTGGCCCACTGGAAACAACGAACGAAGGGTACGCCCTGGCCAAAATCACGGGGCTCAAGTCGTGTCAATACTATCGTCGCCAGTATGGTTGTAATTTCATTGCCACCTTGCCAACGAATCTATACGGTCCGGGTGACAAATTTGATCCGCAATCCTCCCATGTGATACCGTCGCTGATTCTCAAGTTTCATCAAGCCAAACTTGATGGCGCGCTGGAGGTCAGCATCTGGGGCTCAGGCACTTCTCGGCGTGAGTTTCTGCATATAGCCGATTTGGCCGATGCCTGTTGGTTTCTTTTGCAAAACTACGACGAGGAAGAGCCAATTAACGTCGGCACAGGCAGGGAAGTTTCGATTGCCGAGTTAGCTGCTATCATCCGTGCCATCGTCTATCCCGAGGCCCAGTTGGTGTTCGATTCCACAAAACCCGATGGGACTCCCCGCAAATTGCTTGATGTAAGCCGCTTGCAAAAGTTGGGTTGGCAGCCGCAACGCGAGTTGCAAACCGGAATAGCCGAGACCTACGCTTGGTACTTGCAGCATAGCAATTCTCGGCAAACCGATTAGAATCCATCTGCAATCCTCAGTTTTTTGCTAAGTCCATAGTCACATTTCCACTTTATCTCTTTTGACATATGACTCAGTTCCCTCCCCGCAACAACAAGCGCGCCTTGATCACTGGCATCACTGGCCAAGATGGATCTTATTTGGCTGAATTGCTGATCAGTAAAGGGTATGACGTTTGGGGTATGATTCGCCGGAGTTCATGCTTTAATACCAAACGCATCGACCATATCTATCAGGACCCGCATGAACCAGACGTCCGCTTGCGTCTCTGCCACGGTGATTTGAACGATGCATCGAGCATCAACCATGTCCTTCGCACGGTCGAACCTGACGAGATTTACAATCTGGGGGCCCAATCTCATGTGAAGGTCTCGTTTGAAGTTCCTGAATACACGACCGATGTGACTGGCATCGGCGTGATTCGCTTGCTGGAGGCCATGCGGGAAGAAGGGATTCGGGCAAAATTTTATCAGGCTTCCTCCTCGGAACAATTCGGCATTGCTAAGGAGTCTCCGCAGTCAGAAACGACTCCCTTTGCCCCTCAGAGCCCCTATGCCGTGGCAAAGGTACTGGCCTATTTTGCAACTTCCATTTATCGCAAATCATACGGGATGTTTGCCGTAAACGGAATCTTATTCAATCACGAGTCTCCACGTCGTGGCGAGACATTCGTCACTAGGAAAATAAGTCGCGCTGCTGCGCGAATCGCCATTGGTACACAGGATTGTTTGTTTCTAGGTAATTTGGCGGCTGCGCGTGATTGGGGGTTTGCCGGCGATTATGTCGAGGCCATGTGGCTCATGCTGCAGCAACCGGAGCCGACTGACTATGTCATTTCAACGGGCGAGGCCCATTCGGTGCGAGAGTTTTGCGAGATCTGTTTTGCAGAAGTCGGCCTGCCCCTGAAATGGGAAGGGGAAGGATTGAATGAAACGGGTATTGGCCCCGATGGCCGTGTGCTGGTGCGCGTCGATCCGCGATACTTCCGTCCGGCGGAAGTGGATCACCTACTAGGTGACTCGAGCAAGGCCCACCGTGAATTGGGTTGGAAACCAACGATAAGTTTCGAACAACTGGCTAAAATGATGGTCTCCTCTGATATGCAGATCGAAAGCGAAGGAATAGAACACTGATGAGCGCTAATTGGACGGATACTCATGGAGTGAAGATATTCATGTTTCATAATCCGCGCGAATTCGACAAATCCGCGTTTGTCCGCGTTCAATTTCTTATTGATCGCGTCGCGGATCAATAAAGGTCGTGCTACTCTGTTGATTCACAAACCACCGCCGCCACGCCATCGGGTTGAAGCCGTGATCCTGCGAGCCGGAGAGTTGCACTAGCGCACGGCGGACTTCCACGTTTTGCAGGTCTTGCTTAATAATCTTTGGTCCCCCACCGGCACTGAAACCAGCTCCGCCACTTCCGTCGGGTGAGAACGAGGCTTGCATGTCTCCCTGCTGGGCGTTGGGATTAGCGAATTTGTGGGTAGTCACCAAGGCATCGATCAGCGGACTGATGGCTTCCTTATTGCCGATCATGCCGAGACATTCGGCAGCAATGTTTACTGTCACGTTGTCACGACTCTTAAGGGCCTTAATGTATGGTGTGATATCGATGGTCCGCCGGGTTCGCAGCAAATAGTCGAGACACTGCAGCCGCGTCTCGCGATCCGGCTCGTCGAGCGAGAGGTCAACCAACTTTCCGACTGCGGCGGGATGATCGACTTGGGCCAGGATTTCCATCCACAGATCGCGGACATCCAGATCCCTTTCGCTATTGAGAAGCTTCACCAGCGAGGTGGCCGCCGCAGGGTCGGTCACGGCACGCAAGTTGGTCAAGGCTTCGTCGGCGCGAGTACCACGTTTGGAATCGAGCCAGTCTCGCCAAAGGCGAAGCTGTTGAAACCATTCAGCCGAGCTTGTCTCGCGAACCTTGGCCCGTTCACGCAGGGCGATGTCCTGAGCTGTGCGATACTTGCCTTCGTAGAAGTGCATGCCACGCACGGCCATGATTTCGTCGCGAGTGAGCCATTTACCTTTATGAAGCTGGTAGCCTAAGCTAGCCCGTGCTTGCGGGTCGTCGGGATCCAACTCCAGAATTCTCTGCAAGTGGTGATCAGCCAGATCGGAAAGCGAATTCTGCTTGCACCAATCAGCCAGCGAGCGATGGGCGGCGACCGTGTCGGGAAGGGCGCGGCTCCGGGCCTCATAGTTTTGCTGATGCTCGCTTTGCTTTTCGACATCTTCCACTTGCTCTTTGGTGAGAGTGACGATGCCACCCAGCTTAGATTTCACAACATATTGGCCGTCCTCCCCGCTCTCGACAAGTTGCCCGACCACTTGCCCACCCTCTGCCAGATGAAACACATCGGCGCAGGAGTGATTGCCAGACGACACCAAGGTCACTGAGAGCAGGGACAAAATCAATCGACAATCGGACATGGCAAGATTTGAAGGCGAATGGGTGACAGGCCAATATGCAAGTGGCTATGCTTAATTATAGTCCAGCCTGAAGGGGGAGCGAATGCTTATTCCCGGAATAACCCATCCTCTATTCCTGTAGTTGCGACGATTTGAGGCACTTCCTATGACCGAGCGCTATTGCAGTCCCTCTGCCGCAGAACATCGTCAATCGGCACCCTCGGCAGTCCGCTGTGCCGTGCTCACCGTGAGCGACACCCGTACTTTGGCCAATGATACCAGCGGGCAACTTATTGGTGAGGGTCTGCAAGGGGCTGGACATCAAGTGATCGAACGTGTGCTTTTACCCGATGAACCAACTGCCATCGCCGAGTGCGTGGCGAAACTCGCTGCGCGCGACGACATCGAGGCGGTGCTGGTGACAGGAGGCACAGGCATCGCCGAGCGCGATCAGACGCCCGAGGCAATCGGGCCACTCTTGACCAAGGAACTCCCCGGCTACGGCGAACTCTTACGCGCACTCAGCTACCAGGAAATTGGCGCTGCGGCGATGCTGAGTCGTGCCTGCGGCGGATTGATCGAGGGGACGCTCGTGCTAACGATGCCTGGCTCGTCGGCTGCGGTTCGGCTGGCGATGGACAAATTGATCCTCCCCGAGTTAGGCCATCTGGTGAAGCACGCGCGACGCTAGCAGGAATGGGGACTTGCTCCGTGCTAGCGAAGAGTAGAAATCGCCAGAGAAGAATGCGGCACGGTGCCTATCCCCTTTCCCGAAGGTAAAACCTCTCTGGCCTCGATAGCAGCAATTCGCTACCCTTCGTCCACTTTTTGCCGGGCTCGTTGCTGCGCCACTCGTGGGCGTGCGCGCACTTTTCCATTTTGTTCGTCACCCAAGGAGGGGGTCGTGCAACGGATACTTTCATTAGGGACACTCGCCGCCATTGGTTGGCTTGCCTGGACGTTTCTCCAGGGAGGCGGCCTTCAGCAGATCGCCGTGGGTCCTGGTGCAAATCAACCGAGCTCTCAGCAACCCTCCAGCACTCAATATCGAAGTCCTGGCAATTGGAATGCGCCGGCTAGTTCACCATATCAATCCACCTCGACCGGCAATAACTCGATTCAACCACCGGGGCAGCCCAACAGCGGTCCTGTGATTCGGATCGCCTCGTTCAATGTCCAATCCTTAGGCAATGCCAAAGCGGCCAAGCAGTATGTTATGGTTCGGCTGGCCGACATCGTGCGGAAGTTCGATCTGGTTGCCATCCAGGAAATTCGCTCGACGAACGACTATCTAGTCCCCGACTTCGTACAACTTGTCAACAACCCTGGCGGCAACTTTCCCCAGCGACGGTTCGACTATGTCATCGGCCAGCGCGTGGGCCGCACCACCAATCAGGAACAATTCTTATTCCTGTTCGATACCGAGCGGATCGAGGTCGATCAGCAAAGTGTCTACACGATCAGCGATCCCGACGACATGTTGTTTTCCGAACCACTGGTAGCAACCTTCAGCACGCGGGGCGTGAATCCAGACGAAGCGTTTACTTTCACAGTGGTGAACAATCGCACCGATCCCGTCCGCGTGAACGACGAACTCGACGCCTTGGCAGAGGTGTATCGAGTGGTGCGGCGTTCTGCCCGTCAGGAGGACGATGTGATCCTGGTGGGCGACTTCCACTCCGACGACCGTCACCTCTCGCGCCTGGGCCAAATGCCTGGCATCTTTCCGACCATTGCCGGCGTGTGGACCAACACACGGCAAGACAAACAATACGACAATCTCATTCTCCACCAACCTTCGACCACCGAATACACCGGTCGCTCGGGAGTGTTCGACGTGATGCGCAACTATAACCTCACCGAGCAACAGGCACTGGAAATCTCCGACCATTTTCCAGTGTGGGCCGAGTTCAGCGTCTACGAACGCGACTACGCAGGTCGCGTAGCGAATCGGCGATTGGAAGGCGCTAGGCGCTAGTCAGTCCTAGCCGTCGGCGGCGGGTCGTTTGGCGTACGACCCACGATGAAACTGTGGCGTCCTTGCTGCCTTGATCGTCGCCACAAGGCTGGCCACAGGAATCCCAGCAGCAGGATGACGCTACTAGGCTCCGGCACCACAGACAGCACTGGCGCGCCGCCGTATTGAGTTTGCCAGTCGGCCAAATTACCGACGCTCGGATTCCGTTGCCAGACGAGGAAATCGGCTCCATCGACGTCGCCGTCCTGGTCGAAATCCGCACTCGGCTCGTTGAGGTTGTCGAGAATGTTCTGCCCAATCAGTGCGTGCAGGCGCGGGTCGTTGTCGATCGAGGTATGCGTAACCGAAGTATCGTTGAAAAGCACTTCAGTATTGAAATTCGTCGCGCCTTGCACAAAGTCTTCTCCCTGCGGTTCAAAGAATCCTGTGGAGATCTGGTAATAATTAAAGCCGACGTCGACATTGGTGGGCAACACATTATTCGCACCGGGATCGAAGTTCTTCACTGGGTCGATTTGAATGGTGAGATCGACGGTGATCCCCGCCGGTTTCAGGAAATCATTCGCTAATTGGAACGTGCTGTTACCGCCAAAGCTATGGCCGACAAGCACCAAAGTAGAACGGTCGCTTGCGAATTGCTGCACCCAATCAAATGCCTGTTGCCGTTGGGTCCACTCGAAGAGCTTGCCCTGATAGCCAGGGATGCCGAGTCCGGAAAGTGTTGTATTGAGAATCCCCAGCCCTGTACCGGGACTCGTATCGGCTAGGAAGCCATTGAAAAAAACGACCTGATTGGTCAGGGCTGTCGCGGACGAGACAAACGATCCCAATAAAATGGCGAACAGCAGGCAGCGTTGCAAGGGTTTCATAGCCCTATCTTACCCGACTTCCGACTCGGTACAAAGTGGGCCTGCTATCAGCGGGACCAGCTCAACTGCACCACGCCCAAGAAACCAGGATCGATGCTGATCTCGTCTTGGCGATTGTCTGAGAATGATTCCGACTGAAACACTTCACGATCGAAAACATATCCGCCCCAGACATCTAAACTCAGCCCCGCAAAGAGTTTCCGCCGCGCGCCCAGTGAAACGCGTTGATCGAAGAGGTAGAACCGCTGGTTCTTGTCGAGCCGCTCATCAAGCCAGTAGGTCTCGTTGACCACTCGATAACTGCTGTAGAGGCTCCAGTAGTCATTCAGTTGCCACTTCGCTAGGACATCAAAATTGGTAAGGGGAAAATAGCTCGCCGTGAGGGTGAAGGTCTTGGTCGGCTGATAATTGAGCGAGAACGGCACGCCGATGTTCGCAGTGAAAGTCTCGCTGGGGCGCCAAACATAGGCCACCCCTGGCAGCGGATAAGGCAACTGAGACGTAGGCGAGTAGAACAGACTTAGATTCCAAGCGTCTCTCTCTCCATGTGGAATCTCCACAAAGGCGATCGCTGTGGCAGTCATATCCCGCAAGGCAGCAAAGGGCCGATCGCTGGCCGAACCGATCGAGATAATCGTGCCGGAATCCCAGCCATTGTCCAGTTCGCGAAAGTTCATCACGCCCAAACCGATATTCCATAGCTCACCCGGCACCGGCAATTGCGAGTCGGGCAGCACGGCCATTGTGTTGATCGACATGTATTCGACATTGCCGGTGGCCAACCAGATATTGCCCGGCTTTAGCGAGAGCGGTGCAGCCAAGTTGAGTTCGGTCCCCGCTTGCGACCAATCGCCGGGCTGGCTCCGCAGATTCTGTACAGGAAACCAATACGCCCGGCTACTCACAGGCGAGCGATCCCCACCGGGTGGGCCCGGTCTGCTTTCTGCAGATTCTGCCAGCACTGGCGAAATCTCAGCCGCAGATTCGAGATCGATGCTGGAAGACAATTCGAAACTGACAGTTGCATCACTAGCAATGGCAGTCTGGGCCGCAATGGTCGGATACCCCATCAATGAGGTCATCGCAGTTAGAAGAATGGGAGCAATCTGCCAGCGATGCATCTCGCACCCTTTGGTTAGTTCACGGCTCGCGATAAGGCATCAAGACCAAGAGACCAATCCTCCTAATCCCGTGATTAAGAACAACATTACTGTTCTTAAGTTTCTAAGACTGAAAAAGGGACAATGAATTAACTCGCTTTAGACCCTCTTCTTTCGAATTCAGGGAAATTCAAACGAGAAGATCGTACCAGCACTCCAATCACAGTCAAGTGCAGCGAGAATAGTGAATACAGAGGGTTCTCGGCCTGTGTCGCGATGCTATCACTGTACTTAAGTTGCAGTAACCCCGAGTGCTTTCATTACTTGCACCGCCGTCTGTTCAATGGTCAAATTCGTCACGTCGATAATCGGATAACCGCGCCGGCGGCACTCCTGTTCACATTCCAGCACTTCCCGAATCACACTCTGCAGGTCGTCGTAGTCAGTGCCACCGGCGCCGGCATGTTTCATCCTCTCGACGCGAATCTCGTGCAGCCGTTTGGGCTGCATTGTGAAGGCGATAATCTTCTTCTTACCAACCCGTGCAAGTTCTGAGGGGAAACCTGTTTCTGGTGAGATCGACACATTCGCCACCTTGTAGCCTCGTGAACCGAGATAGAGCGTCGTAGGACTCTTGCTCACGCGACTTAGCCCCACGATCACAATGTCGGCTTCCTTGAGCGTCGCTCCACCTAGACCGTCGTCGTGCTCCATGGCGAACTCCATCGCCTCGATTCGACGCCGATATGCGGCATCCACTTTGTGCAATTGCGAAAGATCGTTGTCCGCCAGCTGACCGACACAATCTGCCATGAAATCAAACAATGGCCCGGTCGCATCAAAGTGGGGCAGGAGCTGGCGTACACAATACGACCGTACAAATTGCTTGGAGCTCGCATCGGGAAGTCCATGAATCACGATCGCGCGGGGACCGGCGATTCCTTGCAGTACCCGTTCCAATTTTTCGTGTGTGTCTGCCAGGGGGTGCGAGAGGATCTCAAACTCGATCCCTGAAAACTGCGTCTCCGCCACCGAGGCGAGTCGAAAAAGCAGATCGCCCGTCGAGCCGGAAATCAGATGGATCGTGTACCGTTCAGTGCCAGCGGTGGATCGCGGCGAACTTTTTTTCTTATCGGGAGTGGTTCGCTTTTTCACCATGAGTATCTTGCAACAAACATTTCCATCCTACTTCTCATCTGAATCACTTTTTGCCGCGCCGCAACCAAACGCCTCCAGCGCGGCCCTTGCCAAACCAAAAACCGAAGAGCCCACCTATGGCAATCATGACGAGTGTCATTGGCTTAAGCGAGTGCACATGCGTGATGAAGTAGGCAAAACTGTCGTCGCTACTAAAAGGGGCAAACTGCCACTCGATAAAGAATCCAAACAATACCGCCACGACACCGCAGAGGACCCCCAATGTGTTGGAGTGAAACCCTGACAGCAATCCGCAGCCGAGCCCCAGGAGTGCCCCTGGCAATACCATGGCGTACAGACCCTGCCGAACCATGAGAAAGAAAGCAAAGTAGCCCAAGACTCCGCCAATGACCCCTCCTACTAACCCCAGCAGCCAATTCACGAATTTTGCATTTTCTGTCATTCCTAATCCTTGCGAGAACACAGCCAATTGTCTTTGGTGCATGTGTGCTGAATCGCTTTGATCTGCGTCTATCCGTCTAATCCGCGTTCATCCGCGTTCTATTTCTACTTCAATCGTGTTGGTTGCGTCCACTGGCCGCGCTGGGTTATTCCGCATCGACTATCGCCTCATACACCAGCGGGTTTACTACGACGAAGGTGCTGTCCCTATATGGCAAGGTCTGTTCGAGGGTGACCACGGTAAATTCTTCGCGCGGGTTTGACCAATACTGCGTACTCGCGCGGCCACCCCAGCCATATTCGCCTAAGAGCTGCCGATCATCAGCGGGGATCGGTTCACAAACCACGCGAAAGCCCAGCCCGAAACCTGAACCGGGATCTGCGACCCAACCGCTCTTGTCATCGAGTTGATTGTGGCTCATCAGCGCTACAGTTTCAGGTTTGAGAACTCGCTTTCCCTCGGCCTCACCGCCGACAGCAATCATGTTGAAGAACCGCCAGTAGTCCGCAGCCGTTGAGACGAGACCTCCCCCGCCAGACAAAAACGTGGCAGGGCGCGAGTAGCGGCTCGTCGCAGGATCATCTTCCACGATCCACTTGCCATCTTTCTGCTCATAACACACGGCAAATCGGTCTAGCTTCTCCTGGGGCACTTGGAACCCGGTGTCGACCATCTGGAGCGGCTCAAAGATTCGCTCCTGGAAAAACTCTGCGAGTGTCTTTCCCGACACGCGTTCCACGACTGCACCCAAGACGTCGGTCGACAGGCCATAGTGCCAATCCGTGCCGGGATCAAAGGCGAGCGGCAGACCGGCCAGCTTGTCGATCAAATCCTGCAGCGTCCCTTCGTAGTCCAAGGGATTCGTCTCAGCGAACAGCCGTTCGACAGGCGTCCCTTCCGCATTGCCATAGACCAACCCCGAGGTGTGCGTCATCAACTGCCGAATTGTCATAGGCGATTTCGCAGGACGGTTCCCCGTGGGATCGTACACGGTGCGATCCGCCAACTCGGGTAGATACTTCTCCACAGGATCATCGAGTGCGAGCTTTCCTTCATCAACGAGCATCAGCGCGGCAGCCGTCGTGATGCCCTTGGTCATGGAATAGATCCGCGCAATCGTATCCGCTTGCCAGGGTTTGTCAGCTTCGGCATCCATCAAGCCAAACGGTTCGAAGTAGACCACCTTGCCCCGCCGCGATACCAGCACCGACCCGCCGACGAGTTGACCATAGGTAACACGCAAACGCATGACCTCACCAATCTTGGCAAGCTTTTCGCTCGACATGCCGACGTCTTCCGGCGCAGCCGTGGGAAGCGGTTCGGCATGAATTCTGTAGGTTATTGAAAGAATCGCCACACAAGCTATCAAGACAAAGATTCGGGAGTGCATTGAACACCACTTTCGCAGGAGTCTCTTGGATGAGGAACCCTATTAGAATCAACCCGCCCATAAAGTGCAATCAAGGCCCATCAACCCGTAGGCCGGAACAAGCCGTGCGTAGTTCCGGCACGCATCCAATTTTCAAAAAAGGGGATGAATCACAGAGGGAGGAAATTAGACGCGGATAAACGCCGATTAGGCAGATTCTCGCTGATTCCTACCAAGGCAAGCAATCTGATCCGCGCAAATCTGCCCAATCCGCGTTTATCCGTGTTCTATTTCTTCCATAAACATCTGAGCAGTCACCCATTCACCTGTTTGCTATTTTGGTTGCGGCCAGTGCCGTGCTGTGGCCATGGTGTCAAACAAATCATGCCGGAATCCGTCGCGGCGGACTACGGCTCGTTCTGGCCTGTGAATGCGCTCTATAATTAGACAGGGCGTGCAAATCCGTGTCATCGCGCCCCTCTCACACCAGGAACGATTCATGAGCATTGCAGAAGCCACCGTCGGCCAAGGTCAGCCGCTGAGCAATTCGCAGCAGCAGGAAGTCGCCAACGCTAGTCAGCGAGCGCGAAAGATTCGCAGTGCGGCGGGCGTGGCCAAGTTCAATGCCTGGTCGACTGGCATTCTGGGAGCGTGTTCGATTCCCTTTGCCTTCGGGAGCCTTTCGGGTTTGTTCGTCGCGATCGGCTTGGCGATCGTCGCGTATAACGAGTTTCGCGGACGGCGACTGCTATTAAAGTTCGATCCCCGTGGGCCAACGCTACTCGGCTGGAACCAGCTTGGGTTCTTGGCCTTGATAATAGTCTACTGCGTGTGGATGCTTGTGACTGGCCTCACGGGTCCGAGTTCCTTCGCGGCAGAGTTGCAAGCCAACCCCGAACTCCGCGAGGTGTTGGGTTCGGGAGCTGAGTTGGAAGGGGTCTACAAGCTCGTGGTGGTCGGCGTGTATGGCAGCGTCATCGTGCTGAGCATCATCTATCAAGGCGCGAATGCCTACTACTATTTCAGCCGCCGCAAATACCTCACGGCGTACCTGCGAGACACTCCCGAGTGGGTGATTAATCTTCAGCGGCTGACTGCGGGGGGTTGGACCGGGACAACCTCCCCGTAGGCCGGAACAAGCCGTGCGCAGTTCCGGCATGAACGATCAACCCATATGGTCTGCCGGAACAGCACTACCGCTCGTTCCAGCCTACAATTTCTTCCTGATGCATCGCCAAGTTCTTTTGCTCCTGGTCGTAATCAAGCCCCAGCTTCAGGCTCCAAGTTTGCGGCGAAAGGATGCCTTTCTCGAAAGCGATCTTTTCGACTTGGCAATGCTGCAAATGGTTGCGAACTTCCAAAGATGGAGGGGTGATCTGGATGTCGACCAGACGGCGAATGTCGTTCGGTAATCGTCCTGCCAAGGCAGCGTTTTCAACAGCCCGCCACATCACGTCGCGGTCGTCGGTTTCTAGGCCGGCTTGCAGACGCTGGAACATCTTTACTGCGGGGCCTTCGGCCACCAGCGTCGAAGCGTAGTTCGAGTTCGACGCGTCGGAGGTGAACATGAACTCTGGCATTACCAGCCGGGCGGCGACCGCGCGGAGTTCGGCCTGCAACACGGCGACAAAATTGCTCGCGTCAATCCCTGCGGCGGGGAAATCGTACTCCAAGCCCGCCGGCGCATCGAGGATCGTTCCCGGGGCGTAGTGCGACAGTTGCCGCGTGCGACTGCCGGCGGAAGTTGTCTGACTCTGATCGGCGACGAACTGCTCCACGCCGCTGCGCGACGCACCTCGATGCTTGCGAATCAGGGCGATGGCCGACTGGATCTCGGCCACCACGCTCATGTTGCGGAGCAGTTTGTCGATTCGCCGCAGATTCTTGCGTACGGGGTAATAGAGCGGCAGACCCCGTTTCACATTGGCATCGACATTCGCCTTGCGATGCTGAATCATCGCCGCGTCGATCGGCTGGCCATCAAGGTAGTAACCCAGCACCGACTCCACGTCGTGCGGCTCAGTGTGAATGCCAAAGCTTGCCTCGGGGACATTCTGCAGTTCACGCGGCGTCGCCACTTGAGCGGGCTCGACAAACCGCACACGGGTTATGCCGTGCGAATCGACGAAGTATCGCAGGAAAGCCTCGCCATCCCGGTCTAATCGCCGCACAATCTCTTGTTGCCGTGATTGCCAATGGTTCACTTCGAGAAATTCGTCGATGACGGCCTGAACGTCGGTTTCCAATTCGCCACTGGCGTGCGATCCTTTGCGAACGCACGCCCGATAGACGTGGCCCGTGCCGACGAGATAGCTCACTCGGTTTTCGATGCCATTGATGGCGAACTCGTTCGTCGCAGCGAGATGGCGGACCTGATTGCGAATGTCGGCCAGTTGTGCTTCAGTCGCAAACGGCACGCTGACACCGGGGCCTGCGTGGCCGTTGGTGGCGACACTGTCCCACCATTGGCCGGTGTCGTCGAGATAGGCGTCGCGCGGATCGACAAACAGATCCCACAGAGCGTCGCAGGCTTCGGTAAGGCGACGTTCCAAGCGGGTGGTGTTTGACATGGGTTTTCTCCTTTAAGGTTGTGAAGTTGTGTTGTTCAATGTTTCGTAGGATGGGTGCTTGCACCCATCTTCTCCATCTCCAAATTCATGGGTGCAAGCACCCATCCTACATGTCGACGCGCAGCCGGCTCCCCAAACCGTCGTTGCGCCGTTCTCCACCGTGCCACTCTTCCGCCAGGCGCAGCGCCATCTCCAATGCATCCGGGCCGTCGTCGTGGGTGCCGAGGGGAAAATCGCGTAACTGATCCACCAACAACTGCGTACTGGGACTGCCTTGCAGGAACCGCACTTTCCGCTGCGCGAGATACGGCCCCAAGCGGCGAATGCGTACCTGTTTGTTCACATGGTTATGAATTGCCGCGGGAACGCACCAATGGATTCCCTGCCGCGCAAACTCTGCGACGAACTCATCGCACAAGAGTTCCTGAAACTGATTCGCTTCGACTCCGAAGGCATCGGCTTGATGCCGCCGACAGAGCGCCACGCCGCTGGCCACGATCTCAGGAGTCGGTCGCCGGGCGAGATCGGCCTCGACATACAGC
The DNA here is from genome assembly GCF_007860015.1 of Bythopirellula polymerisocia. GTDB lineage: Bacteria > Planctomycetota > Planctomycetia > Pirellulales > Lacipirellulaceae > Bythopirellula > Bythopirellula polymerisocia. Next base: position 1,189,877 of record NZ_SJPS01000001.1, on the reverse strand, counting down.
ACGCCCCAGCGGTCGATCCCCAGCACGACCAAAGCCGAGTAATCGCCGTGCCGCGAGTCGCGGCCTTTGCTCGGGTCGAGAGCGATCGTCTTGAACTGCAAGTCGGCAGGCCAGTCGCGGCACCAAATGTGGTCCCCAAAATACTCCGCCGGCCATTCACACCGCGCGGGATCGATGGGGGAACTCTGCTTTTCGCGCTCGAAAGTGGCGTGCCCCTCCTGGACTCGCATTTTCATCAGCGTGTAGAGATCCTCCCGCGCTGGCCACAGGAGTTCCGCGCCGGCTTCGAGCGCTCGGCGATTCTTCTGAAAGAAATTCCAGGCGGCACGCCCCGCATCAGGTCGGGAAACGTCCGCATAGATGCGTTCCCAACTGGCCCACAATTCCATGTTGTCCGGCCAGCGCTCGATCGCGCGAAACTTGGCGGAGAGCCAACCCGGTGTGCGATCAAGTTGCATCGCCAGGGCATCGCGATGCAGTGCCGTTGCGAGGTTGAGAATGTTCGTGTGTTTGTCTCCTGCCTTCAAGAGCGAGCCATGGAACCAGGAGCTGCTCGTCTCGCGCAGGTAAGCCGACTGCATGTGCCCATCGTTCTGCAAATCGTCGCATACAATCAGCGAGGGACGATTCGCGCCGACTCGGCGACCGCGCAGTCGTTGCCCCGTGCCGTAGGCCTCGATCACGGCGCCATGCTTCAGCCTGATCTTCTCGGTCTTGTAGTTGCACCCGCCGGCGATCGCCTCTGGATATTCGTCGGCAAGGTGTGGGTTCGTGAGCAGTTCCTGCTTGATGTTGTCCAGGTGGCCATACGCCTGGGAGCGGGTGTCGGACACGACCCAGATATAAGGCTCCCATCCTTCCAGCGCTGCCCGCAACACGTAGGCCAACGTGGCGATCGTCGACTTGGCCCCGCCGCGAGGGCCGATCACATTGATCTTAAATCCCCGCTCCTCGTGCAGCGTGTCGAGATGCTCACCCAACCAGCAGTGCATCTTCGAGGGAGCACACGAAAAGTGACTGACGAGAAAGGTGCGTCCCCAGGCGAGCGTGGACATCTTTGATAAATGCAGTTCTCGCCGACTACCTCGCGTGATGGCTCGATACAAGTCTGCAAACAACGCTCGAAGAGACTTCGCCGAGTTACTTTTCAACTCGGTTTTCAGATTTTCCTCGGGATCGGTCATGGGCTCGGCTCGGTGATTTCTTGGCTCTCGCCACGCAAAAACTCCGCCATCTTTTCTAATAACCGCTGGCGATCTTCGTCCTGCGTGACTTCTGACTGGATGATCCGGGCGAGATTCTCAATGAAATCCTCCAATTGAGTGTCGGTCAGGTCTCGTTGCGAGCGGCGGCCGTAGCGTCGTTTTGCCCGGCGTTCCAGCCACCAGGCTGCCACCCGCCAATGCTTCTCGTCTTTGGCTGCGTTGTGCAGAACCCGCATGTGGTGGAACTCGGCCTGCCCCTCGGCTTGCAGCAGCTCGTTGGCGAACTCGGTATCACTCTCCAACGCCTTGCGCAATTTCTCAGCGGTCCACCCCAACACCTTGGCCGCCATCTCACGATCGCACCCCACGAAAAGCATCGTCCGCAAGGCCCGCTTGTCGCTGTCGTTGATCTGGGTGTCGTCCATGGTTTCACCTTGTAGGCCGGAACGAGTAACACGAGTTCCGGCAATTCATGCCGGATTCACTACGCCATGCCGGAACTGCGCACGGCTTGTTCCGGCCTACTCATTGCTTTCCCCCACAAACTCGAACGACACCACTGCGCGGCCGATGGCACTGCGATAATCCTGGAACCGCGCCGATTGTCGCCTCCGCGCGCCGGCTTTGCGGACACTCACTGTTTTCCACTGCGGCGAGTATTTGCAATGCCGAATCAAAGCCGGGTGGCTGCTCGTGACATTGATTCGCAATCCTGCTTGCCGATGCAACTCTGCAACCGCCGCAACGACCCGCATGCCGATGCCCATCCCTTGAAAATCGGGGAGCGTCACTATCCGCGTGAAGCGGCGATGGTTTTTCTGGGCAATGATCGGCAACGTTGCACAAAAAGTAACCGGCTCGCCATTCCAGAGGGCCAGATAACAACGGGCGCTCCGTGCGAGTTTGCCGCTCAGATAGTGATGTCGCGCAAACAGTTGCCAAGCAGCCAACTGGCAGCGATAGATTTCCAGTTGGATAGATGGCCGCCGAAGCCGCCTCCGTTCTAGCCGACCCGTGGCCATGTCCAACACCCAATCCGCCTCGAGCCACTCAGCCACATCGTAGTGGCAAGTCACCGCCACGAACCGGCACGGAATGTTCCCGCGTCGAATCCCCTTGGCAATCGCCATCGAACAAGCCTTAGCCACCGTACGATCAACAACACTGGTAAATTCGTCGAAGGCGAGGATAGGCGCGTGCTTCGAGTTATGAGTTGCGAGTGATGAAGATTCCTTGTTCTCGCAACTCGGAACTCGCGCCTCGAAACTTCTCCCCAACGCCCTCGCCAGATCACACCGAAATCGTTGCCCTGTGCTAAGCACCTGATACGGCTTCACCCAGGACGGAGGCGAACTGAATCCCACGGCAGTGAATAGCTCGACAACTTGCCGCATGGGCAACTCGCCAAAGCAATCGACGACGGCTTTGTCCGCTTGCCAGTCGGCAGCGCCGGCGAGTACGTCACCAAAACATTCCCGCGCGACGGTGCTCTTGCCGCTCCCTGAGGGGCCGACGATGAGACCCACGTCCCAGTCCTCTTCCCGCCCCGGCAGTTGCACCGAAAACCGCTCGGTGCATTTCTCCCCCAGCGGCACATCAAACATCCCTGCCACCTGCTGCACACGGAAAGAGGAAGGAACGGGGCAGGAAACTTGGATTTCGCGTTTACTCATTAGTTTTAGTCCTCACTGAGGGGCTAGCTACTAGACGCTAGGCGCTAGTCAACCAAATTCATACTAGCGCCTAGTGCCCAACAACTAGCGACTACCTCACAGTGTCACCACCCGGCAACGGAATCCTTGCCCGTGCATCTGCTCATAGACTTCTTGTTGTTGTGTTTCGCTGTCGCATTCCACCACGACTTGGTAAGCGGTGGGGATCGGCGGTTCGGGCCGCTCTGTTGGCGCGGCTAAGTCTTGCGTCGCCTGTTCTATTTCTGCTTCAAGCTGAGCAACCATCGCCGTTAACTGCGGATTCTTGAATTGGCAGGCCTCGATCAAATCGTGGAGTTGCTCGTCATCGAACTCTGCGAGTGACGTAAGTGGATCGTGCGTGAGCAAAATCTTTCTGGCCTCGTCCTCATCGACGTCGAGTACTAACACCGGCACCAGGGCATCGGGCGTCGTCTCGGCCCGCAGGTGGCCGTCGATAATTTCCAGCCGCCCGTCGGGGAGTTCACGTGCGAGCAGCGCGTCGGCAAAACCGACTTCTGCAAGGATGCCGCGCATGGCATTTCGTTGTGGCACGGGATGGGTCCGCCAGTTCCACGGGTTCGGCACGAGCTCGCTTGCCCGCACGCGACGGAGTTCTTTGATACGGTCACGGATTTGCATAATGGGGTCCCTCAATCACGCGCTCCGCTCTGCCGAGCACTACTCGGCGGGCGCGTCGCGGCTAACGTTCGTTGATTAAGCGGCCAACCAACTCGCGGAGTTCGCGGATGTCGGTACGCAATTGCTCGGTGGTGCGTTCCAATGCCTTGAGGCCAGCTTTCACTTCGCCAATCTCCCGGGCCGAGGCGAACTGACTTTCGGCGGTTGGTTCTTGCTGCGCTTGCGCGAGGGCCAATGCCAACGATGCCGACACCAACGCCGCGATCAACGTCGCTGCGGCCGGCCAACCGAGTTGTTTGCGTGCGACATCGTTCATGGCACAGATCTCATTCAACAGATTTCACTTGTTATGGAAGAATGGAACGCGGATGAACGCTGATCGTGTGGATGTTCGCGGATCATTGCGATGTCGAATCCGCGACAATCTGCTTTATCTGCGTTCATCCGCGTCTAATTTCCTCCGCACTTTTATGTCCGCGAATCAACACCCGTCGATTCACTTCTCAGGTTTGGCGAATCGGTCGGGCCGAGCGGTTCTTCGGTGGGTCGCACCCCGGCAGCCATGTCGACGCGGTTGGCATCACCGGCAAACGCGTTGAGGTATTCCAAGATCTGCACGTAGCTGCCATACATCCGCATCGAATCCTTCACGTAGATAAACGTGCTGCGGAAACGACTCTCCAAGCGGCTCCAATTCACAATTGCACGATCCACGGCTCCGAGCAGAATGAGCGCATTCTGACTGCGGAAGTTGAGCTGGCTCGCCAGCGGGATGTTTGGGTCCGATCCATCGAGCGCCCAGGGAAGCGCGATTAAGCCACCGGGGGCCTCCTGCACTTCATCGCCGCCGAAGGGGCTGGTTGACCCCAGCAAGGTGAGCTTGGTGTCGGTTGCATTCTCGATCAACTCGCCAAGCGGTTTTTTGTCGGGATTGTAAGTCACTCGCCGCCGCATTCGATCACTGGCCAGCAGGTGCTCGACATAGTGATTCTTGGTCGTTTCATCCAAACCTCCTCGGACGCCGAACTCATCGTTCGAGACGACCTCGCTACGAAAGTCGAACAGTGGTCCGAGTGCCGCCACGATGTGCAGGTTTCGAAACTCGGAAATCGCACGACGGAATTGTTCTTTTCCAGGGTCTCCAGCAGGCATAAGAATTCTCCTTTTTGGTTGGATAAATTGTCAGTGAAAATGGTCTGACATCTGGGAGTAAGTTACGAGTTACGGGTTTCGAGTTGCGAGAAAAGTGTTATCGCATTTTTCTAACTCGCAACTCGAAACACGTGACTCGATACTATTTCCCCAGTTCAAACTTCGTTGGCGCGATGTCGTTGAATCGTTCGCGGAGTTCTCGTCTTAGCTCGTCGGCCCACTTGGCGCGGGCCGGGTCAGCGTCACTGTCGGCAGCCGCGTCGAGCCGGTCGAGTGCAAGGCGTCCTGCAACTGCATCTTGTAGCGGGTCACGTCCCTCGAGTCGTGAAAGTTGTAAAAGTTCTTGAGTCTCACGCTCATCGCGTTCGATCGGTTGGTACTCCGCGCGAAACATGTCGTCCGCTGCGGCGGTGTTCTCCTTCCCAGATGGCTCACTTGTTGCGAAAGGGTTCATCGCGGCGACCTCCCGCGCCGCGTCGTTTCCAAAGTCGCCCAATGAGCCAGCCACCGACGGTGCCAGCTGCGATTACTCCCCAGCCGGTTGTTCCGCTGATGCCGAGCAGACTTGTCACAGCCTCGGCAGCGCGACCGGTGCCACTTGCTTTGGCGAGTTCCGCGACTCGTTCCACAAGCGACTCATGCCGCGAATTGTTTTCTGATTCCAACCGGTCAACCCGCTCCACCAGCGAATCAAACTGATCCTTCTCAACGTCTGGCAATTGCGGTTGCCGGGGCTCAGGTGGTCGCGGATCCTGCGCGGGACTTTGCGGCACCGACCGCGGACAAATCCCATTCGGGCACGCATAAACTGTTGCTGTTCGCCGTCCCAGTACGCGATCGAGAAACCGACGCAACGGCGGCCCCGAACTGGCGTAGGTGATCCCCGCCGCTTCGCCCCAGACGACGGCAACCAGTCGCCCCTGGCTATCGAACACACCGCCGCCGGAGTCGCCCGAGCGGATCGCATCGCCAATGAGAATGCTCTGCTGCCCGGCGGAGTTGGCTTCTCCCACCATCGGGCCGGTCCCACAGCGATATTCGCCCCGTGGTCCGAAACCGCAGGCGCTCAATTGGTCACTCTCGTTCAATTCGAATTCGACAGCGGCACTCGTGTTCGCCGGATTAGCAATCACCACCGCTGCCAGATCAGCATCTCGGTCCAGGTCTACCAATCGAGCCCCATGCGATTTCACCCCAGGAAACTCGACAACGATTTCGCCCGCACCTTCGGCAAACAGATGGGCACACGTAAGCACCAACCCTTGCGCGCCGCTGGTGTCGATCAGCGTGCCACTGCCGACGTTGGTAAACCTGCCGAGCTTGTTCGTCACGCGGCAGAGGGCTTCTTGGGGAACCGACTCGGCATGACATTGACTGCATAGCGTTATCAACACTGCGAGCAGGAGATACATCTCAAACTCCCTCCAGAGTAAAGCGGTAACGATAGAACGAACTACGGGCCAGGTCGGCCGGCTCGGTGATGCGGTCAGCCAGATGCGGCACGGGATCGACGCGGCCCCCAATGCGGTCCGCCATTGCGCACGCCTCCGAGCAAAACGGCGGCCGTCGCGTGACCTCGGCATCATCCGTCGCCGGTCGCACAAGGATTCGCCACAGTGGAACATGCAACAGGGCCGCCTCGAGCAGACCCGCGTAGCCGTAGTCACACCCCGTGAGTTGCAGCATGTGTTGAATTGCCCCGTGGCGGTCGTACTCGGCCCAGCGGTTGTCGGGGTTGGTGGCGAACACATCGATCCGCCCGGGGAACTTGCGAACCTGGCTCGCGAGCGTCACCGCCCGACCCCCCTTGAGTTCCCGCACCTCACAGCAAAAGAGCGTATCCCCCCACCAGATGGCCCGCGCCGCATGGGTATAAGGACTCCGCCCCGCCGTGCCAATCAGCCGCGCGATCAAGCCGCTTCCGCGAAACAAGAGTAGATCGCCGTTCCAAATCTGCGACGCTGTTTCACTGAGCCGCACCAGTTTTTGCTTTTGAAGTTTCACCATCGATATCCCAAATAGATTTGAGTCACAGAGGACACAGAGAGCACAGAGTAATGCGATAATTCCCCCCTCCGTGATCTCTGTGCCCTCTGTGGTAAAAAATTGCTAACGAAAAAAGCCCGCCACCGGAAAACTGGTTTCCAGCGACGGGCTCGTGAAATACCCTGGTCGGGCTTACGTTCGATACCTCATCAACACCCGCAGCGTAGCAGAGTGGGTGGCACAATTTCTACAAGAAAGTTTTGGAAGAAGTCGCGAGATTTGAGGCGTTAGTTGTTAGCCGCTGACGCTTTGCCAAACCCAACAAATGGGTAAATACCGTGAGCGGCATGGCGCTATCCACCGGTTATTCAACACTACCGGCGGCTAGCGCCGTGCCGCTCACAAGCGATGTCCAAAACGGTCGCCTTTTGCTCCGTATTGTCCCCGCACCAAATGAGGGCGAATTTGGTTGGACAGCCTTGTGCTAAACAAGCATAATTGGGGGGGGAGTTGCGATCCCCGATCTCTGCTGCGGCGACAGCGATGCCGGAGGCATACCTGCCTCTGGGGCGTGAATCTTTGAGTCTTGTGACACAAGCTTTCAGGTGAGTCATGGCAGCCACATTGTTGAAGGCGCTAAACTCCTCTCGCATCGCATAGAATCAATGGGACAAACAAGGTGTTGCTGATTTCGTGCTGACTTATCTTTAAGAGGATCCCAGTGATGAGCAAACAAACACCCCGCCGTGATTTTCTCAAACAATCTGCCGAGGCTGGGGTTGTCTTAGCAGCGGCCTCGGCACTCGGAGGGGTGCATGTCTTCGCTGGGGAGCAATCATCGAAAGTGCGGCTAGGTATCATCGGCTGCGGCAATATTATGCTCCTCCATCTGCAGGGGCTCGCTGAGCGCCGTGAAAATGTTTTGCTCGAATGGCTGTGTGATGTCGATCCGCAGCAGATCGACGCAGCGGCCCGGGCGGTTTCCGGGTTTCAATCGACAGCGATTAAGCAAACGAGTCGGTATGAAGATGTTCTCGAAGATGACCAAGTGGACGCTTGTATCATTGCCACGCCGCACCACTGGCACGCACCGATTGCGCTCCGTGCAATGCAAGCCGGGAAAGATGTCTACATTGAAAAGCCAATCTCACACGTCTATGACGAAGGCCCACGGATCATCGCCGCGGCGAACAAGTATGGCCGCGTGGTTCAGCAGGGAAGTCAAATGCGGAGCAGCCCCGTCACGGAAAAAGCGGGACGGCTTCTCCAAGAGGGAATCCTAGGCGACGTGAAAGTTGCACGGGCTTGGACGGCTGAAAAGCGTTCAATCGAAAAACCCGTGCCCGATTCCGATCCACCATCGGGCGTCGACTACGACCGTTGGTTGGGTCCAGCACCCAGTCGCCCGTTCAATCCGCTGCGGTTTCATGGCACCTGGCGGAGATTCCGCGACTATGCGAATGGCGAAATTGGTGACGATGGGATCCACGACCTCGACATGGCCACCTGGGGGCTCGGCATCGACACGCTCCCCCGGCAGATCACCGCGCGCGGCAGACGGACCTTGCAAGGTCACTACAGCGAGTATCCCGACAACATGAACGTAGCGTTCGAGTATCCCGACGGACGATTGCTCCTCTACGAATGCTATCCGTTTACGGAGTACGGACTGTATGGTTTTGACAACGGCAACGTCTTCTATGGCACAGAAGGCTACATGGTGTTTTCACGCCGGGGAGCATTCAGTGTGTTTCTCGGTAAGAAACAAGTGCCGGGGCCAACCGAAGGAAAAGAACTGCGCGGACAACGGGGTTACGCCGAACACATGGCCAACTTCCTCAACGCCGTGCGCAACCGCACACCGACGCAGGCTCCACCCGAGGTTGCCCATCGGAGTTGCGCACTGGTACACCTGGGTGATATTGCAGAACAAGTAGCTGGCCGACTAGATTTCGATCCCACGACCGAGCGATTCGTTGATAGCGATGAAGCGAATAGCCTGTTGACTAAGACCTACCGAGCACCATTCGGCTTGCCGGACATGGCGTAGGGATGGTACTTATTGGTTCGATCTCAAATTGCCTTAACCGGAGGCACACCTGCCTCCGGGCGAAAGAGTTCGTATTGGACAGGAGGCAACGGAGGACACAAAGCAAAGTAATTGATTATTTCGATGAGATGCGTTTGCTCACTCCTGAACCTTCACCGGTACTTCACCCCTCACTTTTTAGTCAGTTCTTACCTTACGTCGCAGCAGTAAGCCCAAGCCACTGATCAACAACAGGCCTATTGTGTCTGGCTCGGGAACTCCAGTTGAAGCTGCTGTGAGAGGACCGGCAAGGATGCCAACAAATCCACCGATGTCCGAATTGGAAACTGTCCCCGTCTGATTAATGTCGGCGGCAGGGTTATAGGAAGGTGGAAACGGCATACCGGGTAACTGCTCTACGAAAAGGCCGATGTCTGCACCCGAAATGGAGCCAGATCTATTTAAGTCGCCTAGCGTAACGACTGAAGTAAAAACATTGTCTGCTGCCACCGCAGAATTTCCGTCTCCACCCAAAACATCACCACTGCTTAAATCAGATCCATCGTTGCCAAAAACAGGACGAAGACCCGCGGGCCAGGAGCCAGAAGCTATCAGGACGTCTCTATTGGGGGCGAAGACTGGAGGAACTCCCACACTGGCCAGCGTAGTTTGAGACAGATCCTGACGGTACACAATTTCCACGGTTCCTTGCGGGTCGCCACTAAGGACCTGGACAGTCGCCGCGCCATTGGGATTTATACCAGGATTGAAAGTGATCCCCGCGGGATCAATGTTGTCCAAAAGCGCCCGCAGCCCGGCAATGCCGGTGCTGCCGTCAACGCCAACGCCAGTGTCAATTACACGCGCGTATAGCTCCCACGTGCCACCGGCGAAGGCGTTGGGACGAGAGGCATTTCGCATGTCTAGAGTGAGTTGCAAATCGTCCGCTTGCAAAGGGACTGTGCAAGACACAGCCAACATGATGACAGCACAAATCAATAGACTGCGTTGCATGGTTGCTCTCCAATTCCCTAGTTCTCATCAAATGGTTAAAGAGATAGGAAGCACTCAAATAGAACTTACGACTAAAAGTCTTAAGACTATTATAGCCGGGTCTAACCGGCTGATGCAATAATTGCAACCAGAGGGATTTGTTCCTGGTCAATCTGAGGGTAATCCATTTGTACAAGGGATATTCAGGCGGGACAGCAAACGCAGATGGCGGTCAAACTCCTGTACAGTTCCACTTTCGGCAGTTTCAACTGCGGTGCCGTCGGCGATGGTGTTGCTTTGTATTTTGATGCCCTTCCAGATTTGTAGGATGGGTGCTCGCACCCATAGATTTGTGGTAAGGAGAAGATGGGTGCAAGCACCCATCCTACATGCTTCTCGCGCCTCGAAACTCATAACTCGCGCCTTCTCACAATTGGCACAAAATTCGTTGCTGAAAACGTCCTGCGAATCTGCTAGATTCACACGCATGACGAGAACAAAATGCACCTCCCAGAGCAACGACCGACGACAACAGGCTCAGGCTGAGTTTGAGAAGTTGATCTCTAATGCCTGTGTTGCCGGGTTTCATGGCTCGGCCAGCGTGACGATCACCGTGCAGGATGGACATATCCAATACGCACGGGTCACGGTGGAGAGGATGGTGAAGTGAGGCGCTAATTGCGAGGCGATAGGCGCTAGCCAGAGAGAATCGACTCGCTCAATTCACCTCGGACTAGCTCCTAGCAACGAGCGCCTAGCGCCTATTCCGGGTATCTAACAGGGCTACCTTTCACGGTGGTATCGTGTTCCAGCCCCGATCGAGACACACATCGTGTTTCGCTCGGGGCTTTTTTTGTGCAATCACGGAGACCAATCATGACGACGATCGAGCCAACAACTGACAATCATGTCGAAAACTTGCAGGAATACAGCGATTCGCGGGGAATCGCCTTGCGAGTGGATCCCACGGTGGGAGTGCTTACGGGGGTGAAGCTCATCGGGCTCAGCTCCCGCAACGGGCGGCAATATCGTGAATTGGCACTCTCGCAGGCGGTGTCGCTGTATGAAGAGGCGCGGGTGAATGTGAATCACCCGAAGGAAGGGCCACTTGCACCGAGAGACTATCAAGATCGCATCGGCATCATTCGCGGCGTCGAGTTTCGCGCCGGCGAAGGGTTGTTCGGCAATCTGCATTTCAATCCACGGCATGCTTTGGCCGAGCAACTGGTGTGGGATGCTGAGCACAATCCGCGCAACGTCGGCTTCTCGCACAATGTGCAAGCCCGCGTCACCCGGACCGATGGCGGACTCGTCGTCGAAGAAATAACGCGTGTGCAGAGTGTCGATTTGGTGGCCGACCCGGCAACGACCGAGGGCTTGTTTGAACAGCAGGAAGCCGACTCCGAAGGAACGCCGGCCAAGTTCCAGTGGGATGCACTGACGCTCGAAACACTGCGGCTGCATCGGCCCGATCTCTTGGCCGAGATCGAGGAACCTACCGTCGCAGAAGCACGGACGCTGCATGAGCAACTTGCCGCGCGAATCGCCCTGCTGGAACAGCGCCTCGACGTGGCAACTGGGCCCCGATCTCGAGACCAGTTGGCACTCGTCGAGTCGGGTCGCATGAAAGAAGCAAACCCAAAAGATTTTGCACGGTCACTGAAAACTAACCAGAACTGAGAGAAGCAACGCCGTGGGATTGCAACCTCACGGCTTTCCATGAAAAGCAAACTTACTCAAAGGAGACTTTCAAAATGGCGAATACGATGCGTTGGCGTTATGGGGATACGAATCCAATCATGTTGCCTGTCGGGACGGCAGTCTCGGTCGAAATTGGCGATCTGTTGATGCTCAGTGGTGGCGAAGTGTTGCCAGTCACCTCTCTATCCAACCAGGGAACCACCGCCGCCACTCAGGAGGCCTTTCACGATGAGTTCCTCGGCATTGCGATGCAATGTTCGCCCGTCGGTGCAACCGATGCGATTCGGATCGCCACCTCGGGCGTGTTCGAGTTCGACTGTGCGTCGGCAACCTTCGATGTGGGAGACCTTGTCGGCGGCAATGACGCAGGGTCAGGAACCCTCGATGCCCAAGTCGTCGACGGCGTGGCGAGTGCCAACCTGGCGATCGGCCGCTGCATGAAACGGGTTTCCCCCGCCGCGACCAAAGTGCTGGTCGATGTGGTGAGCACCCTGACCAAGGGCGGCCCGCAAGTGGCGGCGTAGACCGGGGGCGAGAACGCCCCAGCTCGCCAATAGAAACATTTAATAACCAACAATAAACAGGAGACATGAATCGTGTCACTCAACTATCGAGAACTCAAACGACGATATGAATTGGACGGTGCGACGCGCACGGTGAACCACTTGTCCGAGGCCCTGCGGGATCGGCATCTCACGGCCGAGGACTTTTCGCTTCGCGATCTGGCCGAGGCGTTGGTGCCCGACGGTCGGCAATGGTTGCGGATGCTCGATCCGCGTTCGAGCGGAAACGTGAGCGTGATGGAAGCATCCGATGGCGTAGATGTCACGGCGTTTCTGAACATCACCGGCCAAGTCGTGTATTCAAAAATCCTCGATGCCTACACACAGGAAGCATTCGTGGTGTCGAAGTTGGTGCAGACGATCCCCACGAGACTCGACGGAGAAAAGATCCCTGGCATCGCACGGGTTGCCGACAACATCGACGAAGTCGGACCTGGCATGCCGTATCCGAATCTCGGTTTCGGCGAGGAATACATCGAGACACCGGCAACCGCCAAACGAGGATTCATCGTGCCGGTGACCAAGGAGGCGATCTTCTTCGACCGCACGCACTTGGTACTCAGTCGGGCGGCAGAGGTCGGCGAGATTCTTGGCCTCAACAAGGAGAAGCGACTGCTGGATCTCGTGATCGGCGCGACCAACAACTACAAGTCCAATGGCACGAGTTACAACACCTATCAGACGAGTAGTCCGTGGGTAAACACCTTGGCGAGCAACGAACTGGAAGATTGGACCAACGTCGACGCGGCCGAGCAGTTGTTCGCGGAGATCCTCGATCCGAATACCGGCGAGCCGGTCCTCGTGCGGGGCTCCACCGTGCTGGTGATGCCGGCGTATCGACACGCGGCCCATCGTGTGTTCAAAGCGGCGGAGATCGAGTACACCGCCAGCGGTTCAGCAACGACCACGCGGGCCAGCAACCCCCTGGGCAAATACCGGGTCGAGGAAAGTCGCCTGGCGTATCGTCGGCTGATCGCCTCCGGGGAGGCTGCTGCCGACGCGAGGAAGGTTTGGTTCATCGGCGATCTGGCGAAGGCGTTTGCCTACATGGAGAACTGGCCGATTACCGTCACCCAGGCCCCGGTCAACAGCGAGGCGGATTTCAACAACGACATCGTACTACGTTTCAAAGCAAGCGAACGCGGTGCGGCGGCCGTGTTGAACCCTCGCTTCGTGGTGAAGTGTACGGGGTAGGCATGAAAAGAATGGAACACGGATGAACGCTGATCGTGCGGATTTTCGCTGATCAATACTACAGGTCTTGAAATCCGCGTTGATCCGCCGAATCAGCTTACATCCGTGTCTAATTTCCTTCTCAGGTCCCCTGTCGCCAGTGCACTGGCGAGAGGGATATTATTGGAGTCTCCACTATGCCGAGCGACGTTGAACAGATTCGAACCATTCGCACGTTGACACTAGCGCAACTGGCGGACATGCACACCGATCCCAGTGCGGGCTACCAATTCGGCAGCGAAGATGTCACCTGGGCGGAGTTGGTGAGTCGGCTAGAGCAAACGGTCGATTGGTGCGACGAGAAGTTGAACGGGTACGAGCCGTTTGAAGTTCGTTCGGAAGGGATGACCTGAGAGAAGAGTTATGAGTTGCGAGTTTTCTCTTCACTCGAAACTCTCGCCTCGCAACTCAAGACTCAACCGTTACCCGCCGAAACAACATTCCCACAAACTCTCGCAGCAAGTCGGCCTCGCGGGTTTCCAGGATGACCGATACCTGGTATTGCAACTCACGACGAGCATTCATCGCGATGGCCGCGGCCAACGTTCCTTCCTCGGTCAGTTCACCACCGACCGCCATCCGGCTGAACAATTCTTCATAGTCGGCGCTGTGCCAGTCGTCGAACATCTCGGGGTGGTTGTCGATTACCTCCGCGACGAGAGGGTTGGTGGCGCGGTCGAAGGCAGCGTGTCCGTTTCCGAATGGATCTTGAAACAGTTCATCGGTGGCGACCCCCAGGCCATGGGCCAATTTGTGAAGAGTACGGGCATGGGGTCGCGTGGACCCCTGCAACATGCTTCGCAGGGTCCGCTCATCAAGCCCCGTGGCCGCCACCACATCTTGTAGTGTCATATCGAGCCGAACCATCAGCCGCCGGATATTCGCCCCCGGCAACAGTTTTCCTGGCAATTGCCGCAGCCCCAGCAATTGAGTTTCGGGTTGTGTCGAGTACATAACCGGGCCTACCAGAAAGTGTGTACAAACCGCCCCTTGACAATAATACACATATGTACACTATTAGGCTGTTGAGGTCAAGCGGCACGGTTGGCAGACCAAAGAACCCGCAAAAAATGCTTCCTCACTGGCGCCTGAGGTTGTCTGGAGTAGAATGTCACGCTAACCGACTTTTCAAACTGCTGAAATGGTAGCTGAAGACAACAAATCAAAGGTAACCCAATGGCGTGGCTCTGTCTGATCGTAGCGGGGGTGTTCGAGATAGGCTGGCCACTAGGCCTGAAGCTGGGCTGGAACGAGCAAGGTGTCCGCCCATTGCCGCTCACGTTGGCAATCGCCTGCATGGCGCTGAGCGGTTTATTTCTGCTCATCGCCCAGCGAAGTATTCCGATGGGAACCGCCTACGCAGTCTGGACGGGAATCGGCGCCATCGGCACCTTCGCGGTCGGCATCGCCGCGTTCTCGGAACCTGCCACTGCGGCCCGAATGGTGAGCGTGGGCCTGATCGCAGCGGGGATCGTGGGTCTTAAGATGTTCGAGCATTGAGAGCCGAGAGATGCCTACTCATCCTCCGGCAGCCTGGCAAAAATCGTGACGCCTCTCCCGGTTGGATCGACGTAGAACCGTTCGGCGACGTATTCGTCTTCGCTCTGCACGTCGAACGGCTCCCCTTTCACGGCCAAATGCTCTGCAACCTGCGGAGGCAAATTGGGGATCCTCTGTCCAGGATGTGCCATATGTACTCCCCGCCCGGGATTAACTGATGCCCAGAGTTCGCCGGAACCATCTGCTATGAACATTTCACAGTCAACGGCGCCCAGGCCGAGTAACACTTCTTTAATTCTTTTCGAGATGTTTGTCTCAATTACCGTCATGCCGAAGCACTCACCTGAAACGTCACCATACACGGGCGTGGCGGCGGAGAAGCGGTCCAGGTTGGCCGCGACATTAGCATGGCGAGCGCGATCTTCAAGAGTAAATTTCACATCCCCCGGTTCAAGGTTTGCGACTGCAGTCATAAGATCATCATTCTCGACGGTTTGACGTCGGCTCTCCGGCAGAATGCGAATCAGCGTGGGATCGGCTGGACTGCGTTCGACGCGAACGATATCCGAGGTACCTTCCCCTTGCTTCTGCTCAAAGGTGAGCGCCAGGTAATCTGGACTTGAGCCAAGCATACCGACAAAAATCGTTTCCAACCGACCGCGCCAAACTTCTTCGTCCTCTCCTTCCACGCCACTGGTTGCATTGACGATGCCCTGAATCGGCGGCAAAGAAGCAAGGAAGCGAGTGTCTTCCGACATTTCCTGAGCTATAGACTGCAATTGCAGCGAGACTTCGCGAACATCCCCCTCCATTTCGGAAAACCGGTTGTGCAACTCTGACAAATGATTCTGGCGTGCTGCCATGGCAAGTGTCGTAAGTGCGACCAAGACAACCATGGCCGCCGCCACGAGTGACTGCGTCAGACGTTGATGCTGAGAAACCCATCGGTTCACCCGTTGCCAGGAAGTTTCTTGGTAAGCGGTCACCGGCTCGCCGGCCATCCAGCGCTGAACATCTTCGGCTAGGTCTGTCGCATTTTGATAGCGGGCATACCTGCGGCGGGCCATCGCTTTGCGGCAAATGGCATCCAGCGCGGGGTCGGCATTAGGGTGGGCCTCTCGGGCGGAAGGGGTCACTCCGCTGGCAATAACACTAATCATCCCCCGCGCGCCAACCCCCGAATCGATCGAGGCTTTCTGCGTCCTCTCGTGCGGGGCGTAGCCAGTGACGATCGAAAACAGTATCGAACCCAGACCATAAATATCGGTGCGGTGATCTAGTTCATCAAGTCGACCAGCCGCTTGCTCCGGAGCCATGTACAGAGGCGTGCCGAGAACTTGTCCTTCGCTCGTGCGATCGGCACTCCCGACAGTTACAGAATCCATAACACTTTCGACCGAGGCATCGTCAATCACCTTGGCTAATCCCCAGTCAATGACGATCACCTGCCCAAAGCTGTCGATGACAACGTTTTCGGGTTTCAGGTCTCGGTGGATTACCTTTCGAGAATGCGCGTGGCCGATGGCGTGGCAAACGTTCACGAATGCGCTCAATAGTCGTCGGAGCAGCATCGGATCCTCATCACCTTCTTCGCGCCGCTCATGATACTCGCTGATCGAATCCTGCAGGGTCGTTCGGCCGAGAAAACGCATCGTGTAGAACGCGCGTCCCGTCTCCAGGTCTTCGCCGAGTTGATAGATCGGCACGATGCTCGGATGGTCCAGTCGGCCCGTGATCTCGGCCTCGTGCTTAAATCGTTCGACGACTTTCTCAGACGCTCCCGCCGCGTGACTGATTTCCTTGAGAGCTACATGGCGATTGAGATTCACATCCCGGGCGAGCCAAACACGGCCGAGTCCTCCTTGACCAAGCTTGCGGATGATTTCATAGCGACCCTGCATCGCTCGGGCATCATGATCACCGGCGCGGGCGGCAACCGTCACGCCCAAGAGTTTTGCTACCCGGCCCGAACCGTCGAGCCGCTCGAGGGTGGCTAACAGCAGACTCTGGCCTGCCGCGGGCATCTCCGATCCACCCGCGATACTCTGGCGGGCACGATCCACTCGTTTGGCAGCTCTTTCTTTCAGAGTTCCGAGTTGCTCGGCTTTCAGAAGGCCTCGATTTTCAAGATGCTTCTCCAGTGAGAGGCTGCCGTGCATGGACCAATCTGAAACCGCGGCGGTGATTTCACGATCGTTGACGATGCCAGAATTCAAGAGCTCTGCGGCGAGCGCGATATCCTGCTCTTGCCGCGAGATACATTCATCCGGCTCGAATAGCAGCGTCGCAGCATAACGGTCATCGTTGGTCTGGAGTGACTCTAGGGGGGGTTTCGCTTCGTCGGACATTGGTCAAGCTTATCAGGAGGCGGATTGTCTGGTGATGGATCTCAACTCCTTATCTTACCATCGGAGCACCAGAAGTGCATGAAACTCGAAGGTCATCCGACATAAATGTCCAGACCTATTACCGGCTGCGCAAAAAACCCCGATAAATCTGGGTACGCTTCTAAGAGAACCGCCGGCCCGTGCCAAGACAAACTGCGAAACCTACGAGCAATACCAGACTTGCTGGCTCGGGAATTGAGGACAGTACTGAACTGCTGCTCGCAACCAAAGCCGCATCGAGCATGGCATCGAAATCTCCTATCGAGGGCGCTATCTCGCCATAGGATCGCTGCCAAGTGAGGAAGTCGCGACCGCTGAGCGATTTGCCAGCCTCGTCGAGTCCTGTTTGCCACGTGGCGAGATCGGCGGCACCGACGTCCCCATCACCGTCGAAGTCGCCATAGGGATTCTGTCTCGATATCGCTTTGATGTCGTACTGAAAGAAATCGCAACAGGGGGGCGTTGTACCACCTCGCATGAACATCCAGCGCCCGAGCGTGGCGACGTGCAAGTTGACTTTTGCGGGAAAGTCGCCGCTGCCGTCGTCGCCACTAAAGTGGTACACAGTCAGGCCATCCGGTCCGTGAAAAATTGGTTTCCCGTCCAAACCTGAGAGATTCAACGCCTGATCAATATCCACTGCCGGAAAGATCGAGGCCGAGGCAGGATGGCCTGCCTGGGCTGCAACGTTGGCAAACTGAGCATAAGGATCAAGCGAAGGAATGGGACCCTCTCCCCCTCGATAACCGGTGATGAAATCGTAGTCTCCGAAAATCGGCAAACGAAAATCGAATCCTGCGAATCCTCCCGTTTGATGTAAAGTGCTCAAGCGAGGTACGAACCGATAAGAGCGGAGCAAGTCGGGCGGATCGGCAAATCCCGGTTGAAGACAGAATGAGACGAAATTCAGTGTTGCCAGCAGATTGGCGAGATAAGTCTTAGGACGCATGTTACACCTCCCTCAAGTGATGGCCCGCGACGAGCTAGTAACCTAACAGAGTTCATGTTGAAATGCCACCTTGGTGAAGATACGAATGGTGTGGCACAAGGATGGCTGCGCCAGGTTATTTATGGGATTTCACTGCCAGATTGACGGGACCTAGTGCTACTGCGCACTATACTATTGCGAGTGGACTGCGCCTGTGGTCCATCCAATCGTCTTAATCCATCCAGCCGCGTCCCCGCCAAAAAGTGGGTCCTGAGGGGAGTAGAAAGATGCTTTTTCCAAGTTGGTATCAGGTTTCGTCAAGCAGATCCCTCTCCATCTGGGGCAATTGCTTGACGTTGTTGATAGCTGGCGGTTGCAGCAGCAGCAATAATACCTATGTTCCTCCACCACCGCCGAAGGTGACCGTTGCACATCCTGTCGCGGAAGAGATCGTCGAAACCCGCGACTACACCGGCACGACCAAGGCTTTCGAATCGGTCGAAATCCTGGCCCGTGTCGAAGGTTTTTTAGATGCAATTGAATTTGAAGATGGCGCAGATGTTAAGCAGGATCAATTGCTTGCGCGGATTGATCCGAAACCTTTTGCTGCGGTCCTAGCCCAAGCCAAGGCGAGTCTGTCATTGGCTCAGGCTCGTCGAAAAAGTTCCCAGGCCGAGTTATCTCGAGCCGACGCCGAACTAGCGAACATGAAGACCCAGCTCCGCCGCGTCGAGGATGCACAATCCCGCTCTCCCGGGGCGGTCACCGAAGCAGAGATCGATATGCGGCGCACGGCCGTGATGACCGCTGATGCGGCCGTTGAATCGGCCCAGGCAGCCATAGCCTCCTCTGAAGCGGAAATCGCCGCCGCCGAGGCCGAGGTCACCAAGGCAGAATTGAACTTAAGCTACACTGAAATCCATTCACCGATTGCCGGGCGCGTGGGACAAAAGAACTTCGACGTGGGGAGTCTAGTAGGTACCCCTAGCACCAAGCTACTGACTACGGTCGTGCGGACCGATCCGATATACGCATATTTCACGGTGAGCGAGCAAGATTTTCTCCGTTTCAATCGCGAACGGATCGCTCAGGATCGCAGTATGTCAAGCACCAATTCTGGTGGGGAGGCGCGATCCGTGATGCTAGGCCTCGGAGATGAGGAGGGCTATCCGCATAAAGGAATAATCGATTTTGCGGACTTGGCGCTCGACGAAAGTACGGGGACGTTTCTTGTGCGTGCACGATTCGACAACCCCGACGAATTAATCTCTCCTGGTGCGTTCGTGCGGATTAGTATCCCTATGCAGAAGAAGCCTGCTTTGCTAGTGAGCGAAACTGCTGTGGGCCGTGATCAAGGTGGTGCTTATCTCTTAGTGATCAATGATAAGAACGAAGTAGAGATGAAACGCGTCAGCTTGGGCGGAAAACACAATAAAATGCAAATCGTGAGCGGTGGTGAATTGACGCCAAAGGATCGGGTCGTCGTCGAAGGGATCCAAATGTCACGACCTGGAGCGGTGGTAACACCGGTCGAGCAATCCAAGCCCACGAGTCCTGCGGAAGAAGGGACTGCCACCAGCCCATGATTTCGCGATTCTTTATAAATCGACCAATTTTTGCCAGTGTGATCTCGATCGTGATCATGATCGCAGGCGCGGTTGCGCAGCTTGGGCTACCCGTTGCAAAATTTCCTGAGATTGCCCCCCCTACGGTACAGGTGACCTGTTTCTATCCGGGCGCTAATGCCCAGGTATTGGCCGAGACCGTCGCGGCCCCAATTGAACAGGAAGTCAACGGTGTTGAGGGGATGATCTATATGTCGTCTACTTCGGCGGATGACGGATCTTATGCGCTGAACGTGACGTTTAATATCGGCACAGACATCGACATGGCGACCGTGCTTGTGCAGAACCGGGTGGCGATTGCTACGCCAAAGCTTCCCGAAGAAGTGCGTCGACAAGGAGTCACGACCAAGAAGCAATCCACGAGTATTTTGCAGTTTATCGCCTTTTCGTCGACCGATCCTCGAATTGATGCTTTGTACCTGAGCAACTATGTGAAGATCAACATCAATGATGAATTGAGTCGCATCCCTGGGGTGGGATCGATTAAGGTTTTTGGGGCTGAAGAATACAGTATGCGTGTATGGCTCGACCCCGAGCGACTCAAGGCCCGACAATTGACTACCGAAGACGTCGTCAAGGCAATTCAAGAACAAAATGTACAAGTTGCTGCCGGTCGCATAGGCGAACCTCCCACGCCGGATGATATTGCTTTTCAGTTGGTGGTTAACACCAAGGGACGGCTATCGGAAGTCAGTGAGTTTGAGGATTTGATCGTTAAGGCATCCCCTGGGGGGCGGATTATTCGAGTCCGCGATGTGGCCCGCGTAGAACGGGGTGCCAAGAGCTACAACTGGCAGTCCAGCTTCAATGGTGATCCCTGCGCGACGATTGCCGTTTACCAATTACCAGGGGCCAATGGGCTTGAGGTGGCTGCAAAGATTGAAGCGACCCTAGACCGGTTGAGCAAAAGTTTCCCGGCGGGGATGAAATATGCCGTGCCATTCGACACGACCCGTTTTGTGCATGCCTCGATCGCCGAAGTTTATGAGACTCTCTTTATCGCCGTGGTATTAGTGGTTCTGGTGATTTACATCTTCCTCCAAGATTGGCGGGCTACGCTGATTCCTTGTGCTGCGATTCCAGTCTCGCTGATCGGGGCGTTTGCCTTCATGGCGGCGATGGGTTTTTCTATCAACATGCTTACACTATTCGGCATCGTCCTGGCCATCGGCATTGTGGTCGACGACGCGATTGTGGTGGTAGAAAGCACCGCCGCGAATATTGATAAGGGGATGACTTCCAAAGAGGCTGCCCTGGCAGCGATGGAAGAAATCACTGGGCCGGTGATCGCTACCACACTCGTGTTGCTGGCAGTGTTTGTACCTACCGCTTTCATGGGGGGCATTACGGGGCAGCTTTATCGGCAATTTTCGCTCACGATCTCAGCGGCTGTGGTCATCAGTTCGATCAACGCTTTGACGATGAGCCCCGCACTGTGTGCGATTCTCATGCGACCTGCACCGGAAAAGCGAAACTTCTTATTCCGCGCTTTTAATAATGTGTTCGAACGCATCGCCAGTGTGTATGGCGCAGTGGGTGTAAGCATTGTCCGCCGCTTAGCTGTGTCGTTGATGGTTTTTGGCGGACTAGTAGCACTCACCGGTTGGGGCTTTAGCCGTCTGCCGACGGGATTTCTCCCTACCGAAGATCAGGGCTACGCCTTTGTGAATGTGCAGTTGCCCGACGCGGCGGCCATCGGTCGTACCCAAGAGGTGATGGATCACATTAACACGATTCTCAAAGAGACTCCGGGGGTCGCAGACTGGGTGATGATCACAGGGTTCTCGATTCTGAGTAATACGAATGGATCGAACAATGGCATGGTGGCTGTGGTCTACGAACCCTGGGACGAGCGGACCACACCAGAGCTGAGCCAGGATGCCATTGTGAATCGCCTGCGTGGGGAGTTTCGCAGGATTCGCGACGCATTTGTGATCGCCTTCGTTCCGCCGGCAATCGATGGCTTGGGCAACGCCGGTGGTTTCCAGTTGCAGTTGCAGGATCGTGGGAATGCGGGGCTTGAACAGTTGCAGACTGTGGCTCGAGAATTGGTGGAGGCCGGTAACGGCCAGACGGGTCTCCAGGCAGTGAACACGACCTTCCGCGCATCGGTGCCGCAGTTATTTGTCGACATCGACCGCACGAAAGTCAAAACACTCGGTGTACCACTCACGTCGGTGTTCAACACGTTGCAGGCATATCTTGGTTCGACCTACGTGAACGATTTCAATCAGTTTGGGCGGACCTATCAAGTCCGCTTACAGGCAGATCACCAATTTCGCTTGGATGCCAACGCGATCAAGAAGCTTGATGTTCGCAATCAAAATGGCGACATGCTTCCTCTGGGGACTTTCGTAAAGGTTGAGGACACACTCGGCCCGCAGGTGATTCAGCGATACAATCTCTATCCCAGCGCCCAGATCAATGGTGAAGCTGCCCCGGGGTTCAGCTCGGGCCAGGCACTGCAATTGGTCGAGCAGATGGCTGACAAGACGCTGCCTCCTTCGATGGGTTATGAATGGACCGGCATGTCTTACCAGGAAAAGCAAGTCGGCAACGAACAGTATTTTATTTTCGCGCTGGCGGTTGTGTTTGTATTCTTAGTATTGGCGGCGCAGTACGAAAGCTGGACCAGCCCTGCGGCAGTCATCTCTGTGGTCCCTTTGGCCGCCTTAGGGGTGGTGATCGTGCTCTTCATGCGGCACGCCGACAACAACGTCTATACGCAGATCGGGGTAGTATTGTTGGTCGCGTTGGCCAGCAAGAACGCGATCTTGATCGTGGAATTTGCCAGCGAACTCCGCAAAAAAGGACAGGATATCAGCGAGGCGGCCACTCAAGCTGCCCGCCTACGCTTCCGCGCAATCTTGATGACAGCGTTTTCGTCGATCTTAGGTTTCCTACCTCTGTTGGTCTCTAGTGGTGCCGGTGCAGCCAGCCGCCAGGCCGTGGGTAACGCCGTCGTCGGCGGCATGATTGCGGCGACGTTCTTCTCGCTCTTGTTTGTGCCGACGTTCTTTGTCGTGTTTCGAAGTCTGAGCGAGTGGTCTGCCAGGAAGCCCAAGGCGAGCCGGGTTGCGTAAGCTGGTGGAAGATTTCTGCCTAAATACCATTCACTCCCTGCCCACTTTTTGCGTTCTGATAGCAGTTCCTCTGCGAAAAATCGGAAGTAACTTACGTTGCTTTTCATTAGATTTCATCTGAATCGTCGCTGCATCTGTGGTGGCTCTGATCTCAGCGGGAGAGGTGGCATACCATTTGCTTTCTAGCTTTGGTCCCACCACGGAACTACCCACCTCCAATGCCAGATTCCTAGTTAGAGTGTCGGATACGTTGCTGCGAGTCGGCTTCAAAAAAATGACCTCTTCATAAGGATAGTAATATGCGTCCCTCGCTTGGTTTTCTCGTAGACATGGATGGCGTGATCTATCGAGGATCGGAACTGATACCCGGTGCGAAAGAGTTTATCGAGCGACTGCTTGAAGAACACATCCCTTTCCTTTTTCTCACAAACAACAGCCAACGAACCCGCCGCGATGTGGCAATCAAGCTGGTGCGGATGGGCATCGATATCGACGAACACCACGTCTTTACCTGTGCCATGGCGACGGCCCGCTTTCTTGCCCGACAGAAGCCACATGGCACGGCCTATGTGATCGGCGAAGGGGGGCTCCTGCAGGCCTTGCATGAAAATGGCTTTGCAGTGGTCGACCGGTCGCCCGATTATGTGGTGGTTGGCGAAGCGAGAACCATCACGTTGGAGATGCTTGAACACGCCGTCGATCTAATCCTCGGCGGGGCGAAGCTGATCGGCACAAATCTCGATCCGAATTGCCCCACGCAGTCTGGCACTCGGCCCGGTTGTGGTGCGACGCTCGCTTATCTTGAGACCGCTACTGGCAAGAAAGCATTTACTCTGGGGAAGCCAAGTCCCGTGATGCTGCGGATCGCCCGCAAGGAGTTAGGACTCACGACGTCGCAGACAATCATGATCGGTGACACGATGGAGACGGACATCCTGGGAGCTGTACAAATGGGGTACCGCACAGTGCTAGTACTCTCAGGAGGCACGCGCCGGAGCGATCTCAAGAATTACGCCTACTGCCCCGGCATGGTATTGGATTCGGTCGCAGAGCTAGCCGATCGCATGCGAGATATCGATGAGATTTTCCCTGCACCCGTGCTGCGGGCAGACGATACCCCACACGATCTGCAGGAATGGATTGCAGCGCATGCATAAATGATCAGGTCATCCAAAATTATGGCTTCGCTGAAATGATGAAGCACTTCAATCAATCAAAACATAAATAGGCGCCGTATCTTGAGGATCTAAAACCATGTTCTCCCTAACAAATAATTTGGCCCGATTGATATTCCTGCTGTTTGCGACTTTTATTTTATTTGTCACGCCTTCGATGGCTAAGGAATTTATTCCTGAGACGAAGACTGTCGAAAACGACTTCTCCAAAACACAACTTCTTATGGAGGTGCTTCATACCCCCTGGCTGAACTTCGTAGGATTCAAGCTAGGAACTGAAAACGCGTTAGAGTACTCACCTGGTTTCCTGACGCAAACTGAGCGCAGAAATTCCACGACTGATTTCCTGTGTCTAGAATGCACTCATTCCGAGGCCGACAATGTTTTCACATCACTCAATGATCAGAGCCAATTGATAATCAATTTTGCAGTACCGGTTCGACCGGCAACGCCGATCCTTGATGACATATCTTCTCCGGCAACCAATCGTATTGGCATGGGTGGAGGGTGGTGAGGGCATTCGCCATGCTGAAGTTTCAAACTTGGATCGGAAGGGATTGACTAACTCAAGGCAGCGGGCCGCAGATCGAATGCAAAGTCAAGATTCCTAGGGGTATAGTCCGGGATTTTATCACGACGCACCGAGATACTCTCGCCAGGGAGTCCAGTAATACTTCTCCCAGCCTTGGCTGGCCCCGGCGAAGTCTTCGTCAGGCACGTTGACGTGGACCAACTCGATCCGCGCACCGTCCCCCTGTGGCCAGAACGATATGGTGAGAACGGAGTCGATTGCATTGGCAGGCCAATTACAAGAGCGCCAGGTTTGCACCAGGAGATGTTTCGGTTCAACGTGGAGCAGCTTGCCCGAAAGCATCCCCTCAAAAGCACTGAACGCACTGCCGGGGGTGTGCCCGATGACAACCGGCGAGCCCGTGAACGCGGCGTGCTCTGCTGGATCGAGATACATGTCAAAAAGCCGGTCCGCCGTGGTCGGAAACGATGCGGCGAGTACGATATTGCGCGGCATGGATAGGCCCTCAGCACTGTGAAAAGTTTTAATCGCATAGTGGCGAATTTTTTATCAGCCTATCACTACTCGGCTGCTGCGTCGATCCATTGGTGTAACCAGCGGACATGTTGTACATGTGAAAGCACATCCGTGCAAAACAGTCATTTGCTAATCTTTGGCGAGTGATTAAACTTGACTGCAGGAGCAACGTCTACCCACTCGGTTTCTCCCTCAATTCTCATCGATTATTTACCTCGTAAATGAACGAGCACCTAGCCATGCCTCCTCGTATGCTTTTCTTCGCCCTCGCAATTGTTACGATGTTTTGTCAGTCAACTTACAGCGAATCAACTTCATTAGAAAACAACTCGCAGGATCCCCAAGAAAGTCCTTTGACGACATTGATTGGCGGAGAAATGGTTCGCGCAGCCAATGATTTCCATAAGGGGAGCGTTGCTTTGGAGCGATCCGGTGAAACGCTGCAGAGAATCTTATCTAGCTTTGGCAATGAATTGGTTTCCATCAGCGAGAACTTCGCCGCGATGTCCACAGGATTTGATCCCCTGGGAATGAAGAGCGCTATGAAGACAATAGCTCGACAAAATGAGGTCATCAAAGAACAAACAGAGATGATTCAAGAATTACAAGAGCAAGAAATTCGGCGTTTGCGAAAGGAAGTTAAACAGCTCAAACGGCGAAAATGACGGACTCGATGTCCACCTGGTCAACGCGATACCGAAAGAGTTGTACCCACAAAGGACTTCTCCAGAAAACTCCCTCTCACATGACCGAATTCGAAATCTTCAAAGCTGACTTGACCAACGATGAGCACCAGCGAGCGGTAGTAGCAATGTTGGACGCCTACTCCGCCGATCCCATGGGTAATGGAAAGCCCCTCTCGGATTATGCTCGATCCAATCTAGTCAGCGGGTTGGCGGGGCACCCGACCACATTGATTTTTCTAGCGACACGAGGCTCTCGGCCCTGTGGGATTGCGGTTTGCTTTCGCGGATTCTCGACATTTGCTGCTAGGCCACTCATTAACGTACACGACTTCTATGTCGACGCAGAAGTACGCGGCCAGGGTGTCGGCCGAGCGCTGCTCGATGCAGTAGAACGCGAAGCACGAAAAACCGGTTGCTGCAAGCTGACGCTCGAAGTTCAGGAAAACAACTCCAAGGCTCGTGCGATCTACGACAAATTCGGGTTCGCCCAAACGGTTCATGTTGCCGACGCTGGCGGTGCACTGTTTCTGTCCAAACCTCTTGGTTGATCTCCACGCGATAAGTTGAGTAATGAGCAAAGGGACACTTGCTGGTCATTCCCCTTCGATCTTCTTGGCCTGTTCTTTGGCTTTGCGTTGCCAAAGACGGGCCTCTTCCTTGTCGCCCAGTTCTTGAAAGGCGTCGGAGATCATCGAGTAGGCGTTTGTCAGCAAGGCCGGGTCGGTGGGGTCGTCACTTTCAGAATATTGCTCACGGACCTTTTCGATGCGATTGCGAAAACCGTCGTCGGCAAGCAGACGACGGCATTCTTCCCCGGTGCAGCCAAAGAGCACTCCAGCGAGTTTGTCCCATTCGCCGAGAAACTCTTGCCCTTTGGGTTGCAATTCGAGTCGCGCATGGGTCGTCTCGCCCTGCTTCAGAGTCACCTCCTGCTCTCGACTGCCTCGGTTGACAGGTAATTCGAAATGCTCGTGACTCACTCGAAGGTCTTCTTTGCCTTCGGGGAGAAACATCGTGGCGTGTCCTTTTGAGTCAGTCACGGCTTCAAATGGCTCGGGACCATTCTTCTCCAAAAATGAAAAGAAATCTTTTGTTAAAATCATTCGCTCACTGCGGGCTAGAGTAGCACAATAAATCTGTGAACCGGAATTCCACCAGCCGACATTGGGATAGGAATTTATTATGGCACCGAGTACAGACTGTTCTCGATGATCTACAACATCAATTTCACACTTTACCATCGGCTCCATTTCGACAAGCAACTCCTGCGACAACTGCTCGCCCAGGAAGACTTGGGGGCGATCGTAGAAATCAGGGTCCCGCGGCTCAATCCCTGCTGGAGGGCTGCCGGATCGGGCAACGTAGCCGTCCGCCAATGCGATCACCTGCATGGCTTCAGTTCTTGGCCAGCGTTCAATCACAAAGGTTCCATCTTCAGAAATCGCGGCCCAAGTTCCCCACTCGACACTATGAATATGATGGTTCGCAGGCAGCGATGAGACACAGACCCGTCCATGGTGAATCGGCCGACGGACGTCGTCACTCAATCGGCCAGTGACGCGCACGGCTGGCAACAACTCCAGGCGACACTTAACTGTCTCGCCGGCTTTTCCCTCCACCGTCTCGATCCGGCTGAAATGGGTCGCATGCTCGCCCTCAAGACGAACCACCATCACTTGGTTTTTCCCTTCGGGAAGCGGCGGGATTATCAGGGTCCCATTCGGAGATAACGTTGGTTTCAAATCTGACAGCCAGCTTCGCCCATCCGACCAGATACAATGAAGATCCTCCAAGCCGGCAGGTTTGCCATTCTCAATCGGCTCGATCTCGAAGGTGACTCCTGGCTTGAGCTCTATCTGATGTGGCTCATCTGCTTCATATGGCACATTGACATCGTGGTAGCTCTCGAACACATAGTCAGGATGGTCCACTGACAGAGTCAACTGGGTCGTGAGGACATGCTCCTTGGTGTTGGCACAATACGGGTATTGGACCTCGACCATGCCATTGGCATCGGACACCCCCTTGGCAGGCAGTTCGTAGCCTGTCCGCTCAACGTTCCACATTCCGTGCCCTTGCGAGCTTCTCAACGCCCAAGGACTTAATTCGACACCAGGTACGGGTTAGCCCGTCTCATTGACACATTGCACCGGCAAGGTGACTAAACGCTGCTCGGCAATTCCTGAAGGATTCTCATCCTTCGCTCGCACTGCGTCCATGCAAAGAGAAAACCAACTGATGGCGGTCAATAGCCAGGTAAGTCGCCGCGACATGAGGCGTGCTCCTTATGGAAGTGATTCTATTCGTTCCCTTGGCTATTGATGAGCTTTGCAGTCATTTTTGTCTAACTAAATTAGAAATTCGCTTTCATTTCGCTATATTTCCCGCTTTTATTTACAGCACTAACGTTTTCGCGAAAACTTATCCCTCACAGTTCCGGAGAGCCAAAAAAGTTCAACACACAGTGCGGTGGGGCGCAGATGCTTGCCAAGAAATCGCAATAGATTGTTTCATCGCGCCCCCGCTTGCTTAGCGGTTTCAATCAATTTCAAACGACGTGAAGACCGGTCTTGTTAGTAGAGCCGAGAGTGCCGCTCATTTCTTTCTATTCCCGAGCAGATCATCAAGCGATTCCCGAAGCCTTGCGTACTGAAACTCGAACCCTTCCTCTGCAAGGCGTTTGGAAATCACAAATCGCCCGTAGAGCGCAAGTTCTGGGTCGGTGCGTAGCAGCCATCGCGCACCTATTCGCACCATCCACTCAAAGGCAGGCAGTCCGATGGGCATCCGAACATCGCGACGCAGCTCTCGCATGAATTCTATTTGTGAAACTGGGTGTGGCGACGAAGCGATGTAGGTTCCCTGCATGTTGCCGTCAGTCAGAGCACGTTCGAAAAGTTGATTCATGTCTGCTTCATGAATCCAACTCATTCCTTGCGACCCACTACCGACTTTGCCTCCCAGGCCTAGTCGAGCGAGCATACCAAGCGTCGCGAGAGCGCCGCCACCTGCTCCGCGATTGCGGCCCAGCACGAAACTGGTTCTCAGGAGGACGCCTCGCTGCGAGGGCAAGAGGCTCGCGTGAAATGCTTCTTCCCACGCCTTCCCTACAAATGGTGCTAGTCCGTATCCACAGGGGGAATCTTCCGTGCACATTGCCCGCGGCGGATCTCCGTAAATGTGTGCCGTGCTCATTTGCACCCACACAGGAGGAGGTGTATCGACGGTCCGCAGCGCCACGCCTAAGATCCGTGTTGCTTCCACTCGAGAACGCAGAATCTCGTCCTGGTGGTCTGGTGTCTTGATACAGTTGACGTTGCGACCCGTAAGGTTGATTAAGCCGTCGGCTTCGTTCAACTGGTTTTGCCATGACCCTTGTGTTCTGGCGTCCCACGTGACGTGCTGCCAAGGACCGGCAACTTTGGGCTCACTTCGAGAGAGGATCGTGACCGAAGCGCCGTATTTGGCAAGATGATGCGCCAGTGAGACACCCAGAAAACCGCTGCCACCAGCAATGATATACTTCTTAAGTTCGACGGCATGCGGCATAGCATTAAATCCTAGAACCTCTTTCATGTGTGGAACCGTTGAAAAGCTTTCTCCTTAACTCATGTGCAGCAGCGCAAGGTCGAGATTTCACGTGTTTCACAGTGTCCGCAGCCTCTTGCTTAGGCATTGTGAGAACGGTTTGTTCGGGTAAACTGGGGGTTTCTCTGCCTCGCATTGGCAAGTCCTAATTGGTTCATTGGAAAACGGTTTGATGCACTCGCAAGTTGTCGTATTAGGGGGTGGTCCTGGGGGATATGCTGCGGCCTTCATGGCCGCCGACCTGGGTATGCAGGTCACGATTGTCGAGGCTGATTCTCGACTGGGGGGAACTTGTCTGCTACGCGGGTGTATCCCTTCCAAGGCACTGCTGCATGTGGCCAAGGTGATCAGCGAGGCCCGCGACATGGGCGAGTGGGGCGTCAGCTTCGGCAAGATGAAGCTCGATGTCGACACGATGCGGGCCCGCAAAGAAAAGGTCATCGACACTCTTACTGGCGGACTTGCCCAACTGGCCAAGCGGCGGAACGTGCGAGTCGTCAATGCCCGTGGTATCTTCGTCGATTCACAAACCCTCCAACTCGAAGGTGGGAACCCCGAAACTTACGAGAGTCAACGAATCACCTTCGACCATTGCATCTTGGCGACCGGCTCGGTTCCTGCAATGCCCAAGATGTTCAGCATCGGTTCGCCGCGAGTGATGGACTCGACCGGCGCTCTCAAATTGGAAGAGGTTCCCAAGTCACTGCTAGTGATTGGTGGCGGATATATTGGCCTGGAGATGGGCACCGTCTACGCCGAGTTAGGGAGTAAGGTAACCGTGGTGGAGCTTTTGGATGGTTTGCTCCCTGGTGCAGATCGCGATCTGGTCAAACCACTCCACAAGCGTCTCGAAAAACTGTTTGCCAAGATCTACCTGGAGACCAAGGTGCTGGGCCTTGAAGACACTGGCAAACAAGTCGAAGTGCAGGTAGAAGGCGCCGACGGGAAAGAGACACTCACCTTCGACCGCGTGCTGGTATCAGTCGGTCGCCGACCCGTGTCGACGGGCCTGGGGCTGGAGAATACTAAGGTAACAATCAACAAGCGCGGTTTTGTCGAAGTGAACGACCGCCAGGAAACTTCCGACCCCCACATCCTCGCCATTGGCGATGTGGCGGGCGATCCGATGCTCGCCCACAAGGCTTCTCACGAAGGTAAGGTCGCAGCCGAGGTACTTGCCGGCGAACCGGCTGCCTTTGACAAAGCAGCGATCCCCGCGGTTGTGTTCACCGAGCCAGAAATTGCTTGGGCGGGTCTGACTGCCGACGAAGCCAAGCGCGACGGCATCAAAGTAGAAATCGCACAATACCCCTGGCAAGCAAGTGGCCGAGCCATTGCCATTGGCAAGACCGATGGACTGACCAAGTGGCTCGTTGACCCAGAGACCGACCGGGTACTTGGCTGCGGTATCGTGGGCACCGGTGCTGGCGAGTTGATCGCCGAGGCGGTCGTGGCCATCGAGATGGGTTGCACCATGCGCGACGTGGCCGAATCGATCCATCCTCACCCGACATTGAGTGAAACCGTTGCATTCGCCGGAGAAGTCTACTTGGGCACCGCCACGGAAGTCTATCGACCTAAACGAAAGAAAACCGAAGATTCATGAAGAAATAGAACGCTGATAAACGCGGATTCGGCGGATGGACGCAGATGAAAATTTCCTTGAGAGCAGGTAGTGATACAATTGGTTGGATTGAGTCAAAACAAATCACGAATATTCAATAGAATTAATCCGCGGAAATCCAGTCGATCCGCGTCAATCCGCGTCTAATTTCTTAATTTCAGACGCGAGGCAAACTAATCCGTTAGGAACCCGTTTAATGGCCAATACTAAAGCTGAACTGATCAAGTCGCCAATTCCTAATGACATCGACCCGGCCGAGACCGCAGAATGGCTCGAGTCGCTGGACTATGTGCTGGAAAGCAAAGGACCGGAACGGCTTCAGCAATTACTCGCCGCCTTGGAGCAGACGGCCCACCGCAACGGGGTCGATTTACCCTTCACCGCCACGACTCCCTACTACAACACCATTTCGCGTGAGAAGCAGCCTCCTTACCCAGGTAACCGCGAAATGGAGCGGCGTATCAAAAGCTTTATTCGCTGGAACGCAATGGCAATGGTCACACGTGCGAATCGCGATCCCGCTTCGCCTGGTGGTCATATTTCGACTTACGCTTCGTCGGCAACCCTCTACGAGGTCGCCCTGAATCACTTCATCCGCGGTCGTGGCGAAGATGGATTCGGGGGCGATCAGGTTTATTTCCAAGGTCATGCGGCACCTGGCATGTATGCCCGCGCATTCATGGAAGGTCGTATTACTGAACAGAACCTCGTTAACTTCCGTCGTGAGTTGGGTGAAGGTGGTGGACTCTCTTCCTATCCCCACCCGTGGCTGATGCCCAACTTCTGGGAGTTCCCCACCGTCTCGATGGGCCTCGGGCCGATCATGGCAATCTATCAGGCACGCTTCAACGAATACCTGACCGATCGCGGGATCAAGGATTGCTCTCAAAAGCGTGTTTGGGCGTTTCTTGGAGATGGCGAATGCGATGAGCCGGAATCGTTGGGCGCAATCACACTTGCTGCCCGTGAACACCTGGATGGACTCGTCTTCGTCATCAACTGCAATCTGCAACGGCTCGATGGACCAGTGCGCGGCAACGGCAAGATCATCCAAGAGCTTGAAGGGGCTTTCCGCGGTGCAGGTTGGAACGTCATCAAGGTCATTTGGGGCAACGACTGGGATCCTCTCTTGGAGGATGACGAAACCGGTCTGCTCGCCCAACGGATGATGGAAGTAGTCGATGGCCAATACCAGAAGTACGTCGTCTCGCCAGGTGATTTCATCCGGAAGGATTTCTTCGGCAAGTATCCTGAACTGCTGGAAATGGTGAAGAATTATTCCGACGAGAAACTCAGCAAGATGCGCCGTGGCGGGCATGATCCTGAGAAAGTGTTTGCCGCTTACCAACTAGCCTGTCAGCGAAATGGCAAGCCAACCGTAGTGATCGCCAAGACCATCAAGGGGTACGGTCTGGGCGAAGGGGGCGAAGGCCGCAACATCACCCATAATCAAAAGAAGCTCAACGAAGAAGAACTCCGCGAATTCCGCACGCGATTTGGAATACCCATTTCTGACGAGCGGGTTGCCGAGGCGCCTTTCTACAAACCTCCGGCGGACAGCCCCGAGATGAGATATCTGCGTGCCCGCCGGGAAGAATTGGGAGGCTTCGTTCCGAGTCGTAGTACTGAGCCAATCACCTTGAAGGTCCCCCGCCTGTCCGGCTACGAAAAGACGATGGCCAAGCTCGTAAGCAAGGGCCCTGGCAAAGAGATGTCCACCACGATGGGCTTCGTTCGCTTGCTTGGAGATTTGCTCCGAGATAAAGAGATAGGTAAGAACATCGTGCCGATCGTCCCCGATGAATCTCGCACGTTCGGCATGGAAGGTTTGTTTCGCCAAGTGGGAATCTATTCCCATCTGGGTCAGCTCTACGATCCTGTCGATTCCGATCAGGTGGCTTACTACAAAGAAGCTAAGGACGGGCAACTACTCGAAGAAGGGATCACCGAAGCGGGGAGCATGTCCTCGTTCAACGCGGCAGGTACAGCTTACGCCTCGCACGGGGTGAACATGATTCCCATGTTCATCTATTATTCAATGTTCGGATTCCAGCGGATCGGTGACCTCGTCTGGGCCGCCGCCGACATGCGGGCCAAGGGTTTCATGCTCGGAGGCACAGCAGGCCGCACGACCCTCAACGGTGAAGGCCTCCAGCATCAGGATGGTCACAGCCTGGTGAACGCGATGGCCTTCCCAACGGTGCGGGCCTACGACCCTGCATACGCCTACGAGACGGCGGTCATCATCTTCGATGGCCTCAAACGTATGTACGAGGATAATGAGCAGGCCATTTATTACATCACGCTCGAGAACGAAAACTATCTGATGCCCGAGATGCCCGCAGGGTGCGAGGAAGGGATCATTCGTGGCATGTACCGTTGTGCGAGTAATGAAACGGAAGGGAAAGCCAAAGCAAAGGTCCAACTATTCGGCAGCGGCCCGATACTCAATGAAACGCTGCGGGCTGCCGGCATCCTGGCCGAGAAGTATGGTGTCTCCAGTGATGTGTGGAGTGTGACCAGTTATACCCAGCTGCGCCGTGACGCGCAGGAATGTCAGCGCTGGAACATGCTCAACCCAGGCAAGAAACCGCGAGTCTCCTATCTGGAGCAGCAAATCGCCGAGGTCGAAGGCCCCGTGATCGCTGCCAGCGATTATATGCGGATTTTGGCCGAGCAGCTGAACCCGTGGATTCCCGGCGGCCTCTTCGCCTTAGGGACCGACGGCATGGGTCGCAGCGAATCCCGTGAGGCCTTGCGGCGCCACTTTGAAGTCGACGCCGAGTGCATCACCCTCGCTGCCCTCACGCAACTGAGCGAGCGAGACAAGTTCGACAAGAAAAAGCTGGCAGGAGTTATCAAAGACTTGAAGATCGATCCCGAGAAACCCTCGGCACTGTATGCGTAGAGAGAACGAATGAGCAAGTAAAAATGTCCTATGACAAACTACTAACAACTAACGCCCAACGACTAACTCAATGGCAACACAAATAAAACTGCCCCATTTGGGCGAGAAAATTGAATCCGGCGATGTGCTTTCGATCCTGGTGGCAGCCGGTGACACGGTCACGGTTGATCAAGACCTCATCGAGGTGGAGACCGACAAGGCGACCATGCCGATCCCCAGCCCTGAAGCGGGCAAGGTCATCAAACTCCTGGTTTCGGAGGGAGATACGATCGAGGTTGGTGCGCCAATCCTGGAGATTGAAGCCGCAGAGGGTGCTTCCAACGGAAAGCCTTCACCAGAACCCGCTGAGAAGCCTGCAGAGGAAAAGCCGAAGCCAAGAGCGGAAGCGAAATCCCAACCAGAGACTTCAGAAGCAGCCATTCCTCCCGCACCGACAGACGATGTTCCAGCCATTGTCGAACCCGAGCCAACACCAAAGGCAGTCGTCAAACCCTCACCCACCAAGGAAATCCCTGCCACGGCAGGTGATGGCCACGCTCCCTCTGCAGCGGGACCAGCAGTGCGCCGCTTAGCCCGCGAGTTGGGTGTCGATTTGCGACGCGTGCGACCGGCGAGCGGAAGCCGCATCACCGAGGAGGATGTCCGCGTCCATGTCCGCGCAAGCAATGCCCAGGCAGCGTCGAGTGTGTCGCAGGGAGTGACCCCCCCCGGCACACCGGACAGCGACAGCCACGGCGCCGTGCGACGGGAGAAAATGTCGCGGCTGCGGCAGACAATCGCCCGCAACATGTTCGCATCCTATTCGACGATCCCTCAGCTCACGAACTTTGACGATGTCGATGTGACCGAACTGGAGCGAATCCGCAAAGACAGCAAGGATGACTACGCCTCGCAAGGGGTCAAACTCACGTCGATGCCGTTTCTAGTGAAGGCGATAGCGACAGCTCTCCGCCAACACCCGATAGTCAATGCCTCGGTGAGTGAGTCGGGCGACGAAATCATCTACAAGGAATACGTGAATATCGGGATCGCTGTCGATACCGAGAAAGGTCTGATTGTACCCGTCCTTCGTGACGCCGATCGCAAGAGTATCCCTCAGATCGCGCGAGAGATGGCCGCGATGGCAACGGCAGCCCGCGAAGGGACGTTTGCTATCGAGGATTTACGCGGGGGTACCTTTACGATCAGCAACCTGGGCGCCGTCGGCGGCACCTACTCAACGCCGATTATCAATCCCCCCGAGGTCGCGATTTTGTTAGTCGGCCGCAGTCGCACACTGCCCATGTATGTCAAAGAGCAGCTCGAACCGCGACTGATCATGCCCCTCTCTATTACCTACGACCATCGCGTAGTGGATGGCGCAGCTGCAGCTCGATTCTTGAACGACGTGAAACGCTATCTCGCCAATCCGGGGCGGTTGTTGTTAGCGCCCTAGAGCACGCGATGTTCGATTGCTTTTCGTAGGCCGGAGTGAGGAAAACGATTTCCGACAACGCCTTAGTCGAGAACAATGAGTCGAGAGTCCAGAGCCATCATTCTGGCACTCGACTCTCAGCTCTCGACTCTTGCCGCAAATGCCGGAACTCGTAGAACTCGATCCTGTCTACCCTTTGCACTAATGGCATCGTTCACGGCGTCACTAGAAAATTCTCGATCGTTTCCTGAGCATGGGTCTGACCACTCTGGGTATCGTATTCGCCCGATTCTTCGATCTCTGCTGCGTATCCAAAGTGCTCTTCGTAGAGTTTCTTGCCGTTCGCTGCTTTCTTGAGTTGGAATCGATCGCGTTTGCGAAAGACTTCTTCCCAAGCGCTACGCACTTCTTTCCAGTAGTCTCCAGTCTTTGCCCAATACGCGTCTGCCGGTTCTTGCACTTTGGGTTCAGCGATCCGCTCATAGCGATTGATCCCTAGCTCGCAGGCGAGACATCGTGGTGGCTCAGATTCGTCGCCAACTTGTAGCTTACAATTTTCCTGGAG
This sequence comes from Bythopirellula polymerisocia, assembly GCF_007860015.1. GTDB lineage: Bacteria > Planctomycetota > Planctomycetia > Pirellulales > Lacipirellulaceae > Bythopirellula > Bythopirellula polymerisocia. The sequence continues at coordinate 1,154,151 of NZ_SJPS01000001.1, read as the reverse complement.
ATGCACCCAGCCTGTCGGCGTGATGGTGATCGCATGCGTCCCACCCAACACATTGTAATCGTTACGCACTGAGAACTCACGACGCGGCAGCGGTCGCCAGGCGTCGTTGCTCGTCCAGCGCGAAAAACCATCCTCGTGCTCCCAGCGACCAAAAGCTTCGTACCGAGGCGAATCGTCAACTTGAAACACGGCTTGCGACCAGGCTCCGGCGGCTTCTTCCTCGTCGAGTTGCAACCGCTCCCAAATCGAATTGCCTCGATAGACATGGAGGTCACGGTCCTCATAAGTCCAATCCTGCCGCCAGTGCTTTGTAACCATTGGCCCGCCCATTTCTTCGTCTGCGAAATACATGACCAGCGTATGTTGCAGACTGACAAAAGTTGGGGTCTCCTCGAGCACGCGCACATGCTCGGTTGCCCAGGAAAAGTAGGGGCGACTCGGAGAGTAATCCTCAGCAAAGCCCATCGATTCGATGAACTGAAAACTGACTCGGTAGGATCCCGCCATCGCCAGAATGGCCTGGCGGTCTCGTTCTCGCTTCGCAAGAGTAGGTTGCTGTAGTTCCTGCCAGGCCTCGCTCGGCGCCTCGTCTAACGTGACCTTACTCCCCTGCGTCGTGCCGCCACGTGTCTCCATCGAAGCGGGGTCGAGAAAGGGCCAACCGAAAGCCATACTCACCACGGTTTCAGAGGACTCTTGCGGCGGGGCCGTATTATCGCCACGAACGATGCTGGAAACGACAACAACGATGCAAAATAGAATCGAGCCGCGGCGAAAGTGTTGCATGGCAAGAAAACTCCGTTTAACTATGGTTGATTTTTTGTAAGGGTATCTGGGAACTCGACGTCGAACCTCCATTGTCGAGGTCAGATCGGACTTTCTCTTCGCAATCCTGGAAGTAATAAAAACAGAGTGGGGCTTACTCCTCAATATGAAAGACCGATATTAGGAAAGAAGAATGAGCTCTAGAATCAGCCAAATCAACTTTCAGCCTATGAGTTTCGTCGCTGGGTACTTCGCGATTAGTTGCAGAGTTTCATCCATCTGCGCAGGGGTCTCGGCGCCTACGGTCATCGCGTCGAGCAAACCGTTTTCCTGTGCGAACTGGATGCATTGTTCCTTCTTGTCCACTAGAGTGCCTTCGCCGTAGATCTTCATACCCAGGATCGCTTTGCCATTCTGACGAGCCATTGTTAACACTGGAACGACCTCCTCCAGCTTGCCATCCATCTTGGCTCCAAACGGATTGATTCTCGCCAAAATCACGTCGACCCAGGGAGAACTGGCAGCCGTGACCACTGCTTCGAGATCATGACACGAGACACCAACCGCTCGAACTTGACCTTGCTTTTTCGCGTCGTCGAGCGCCTCCATGTAGGGCGACAACTGCTCCGTCCAGTTCGGAGTCATCATGCAATGCAAGAGGACAATATCCAAATGATCGGTCGCAATTTCATGGCAGAAGCGATCGAGCGTTGTCTTTGCGATCTGCTTGCAAAAGTCAGGCGCGTCGGGTGTGCAGCCCCCATCGTAGCGTGTCCAGATCTTCGTGAGGATCGAAACTTTGTCACGAGGGATCGTTTTCAATGCTTCGCGGAAATAGACATGCGAACCATACAAATCTGCTAGGTCGAAAAACGTCACCCCACGATCGTAGGCGTGGTTCATGAGAGCTACAAAATTCTCAAATCCTTTTCGAGTATGATCCGACTGTCGATTTCCACCATGCATACCGGTTCCCTAACCAACGCGAGACATGACGATGCCCGTTTTCCCGATCGGCATCTGCGGTGGCGGGGGAATGGCATCGGCAGCTCGGGCCACCTGAGGTGCCATCGTGGTTGCCAACGTGGCCGCACCTGCGGATGCTGCAAGAAAGTGTCGTCGATCGAGTTCTGTCATGCTTCCCCTTTCATGGCATAAAGAACGATGACAAAGCAATTGTTTCGGGGAAAGAGTTATTACTCGCCAACGCCGAACCAATACTTCTAAGATACTAACATCGTACCAAGGAGGCTAGCGCTTTGTCAGACTTGATTTTTGGGGTGAGCCGAATGCGCTAGCGTCGGGTTGCTTCTGAAAATCCCGTGGCTAGCGCCAGCGGCCCACATGAACGACCCGCATTTTCAAGTTTGACAAAGCACTGGCCCCAAGTCTCCTACTGAACTTCACCGTGGCAAAACCATTCTGCCCTTTTCCTGTGCCCGAGAGTGAGGCCATACTTATGTAACCTGAGCAAACTGCCTTGAAGGTGTTGATCGCGTTCAAGCTTTAGCTTGCCAGTACACGCGCCAAAGCGTGCACTCCAACGTAGAAACTGATTCGATATGGAAACAAAGCCGCTCCTAAACAAGTCAAACGGGATCCTGCGTGTTCTTCGAACGACCGCCATTGGTGGATTGCTCTTCTTATTGCCACTGGTCTTCGTCGGCGCGCTCATTGGCCAAGTCGTGCCGATTGTGATGTCGATCGCGGAATCCCTCGGCACAATCCTTCCCGACGCATTGAAGAGTGCCGGTGGAATTGCGCTGCTGATATTCTTGGCGGTTTGCGTGTTGCTCTTGCTTTGCTTTGGTGCGGGGGTGCTTGCCCGGATCTCGCTGAGTCGCAGGCTATCCGAGGCATTTGAAAAGAAGGTGTTATTCCTATTTCCCAAATACGCGATCCTCAAGGATCAGATGGCCGACAGCATCGGTGGCGATCATGCCAGGGCGAAGATGAAACCGGTCCTGGTACACTATGAAAACGTGAAACGAATCGCGTTCGAGACTGAGCGGAGCGACGATCTTGGAGTTGCCACGGTTTACCTGCCCGGTTCCCCCGATCCCTGGGCAGGCAAAGTTGCGATTTTCGCTGCCGACCAAGTCGAGCCACTCCCAGCCAACTTCGGCGAGGCGGTTGAAGTCTGCGAGCAACTGGGTCGCGGCACCGAGAAACTGATAAAAAGATTATCCAGCAAGATTCCCAACGATTCGTCTACTGATGCAGACCAACAAGAGTGACAGTAGCACAGTACTGCCCGGCTCCGGTACGGCAATCGAATTAGTGGGCGCCGTTCCCTGACCGTTCTGCCGCTGCCAGATAAGAAAGTCGCGGCCATCCGTGTCTCGATCCCCGTCGGCATCCCCATCCCAGTAGAGAGGATTGGCGTTAAGCCACCACTCCAGATCGATGTCGTCCACCCGCCCATCGAAGTTGAAGTCGCCAGCCAGAGCAGGAATCAAGAGTGCGCTGGGTGGTATGCGGAACTGCACTTCGGTATCGCTACGTCCGATTTGCAGATCGGGATCCACCGAGAAAAACAAACCAAAGACGTCCGTGCCTGCGGGAACCGTCAAGGTGTGCCCTTCGGAATAGGAGGCAATCGTATTGTCATAGACGGAATCCGACATGAGCACGTTCCCGTCGGCATCAAGGATCCCAAACGTGCGGTCTGCCTTTTCATTGCGACCAAAATTCGAGATGTCAAAATCAAAATGTGATTCTGCCGTCGTGCGCAAGAATGCCCCTCCGACAAACCTGATTGTGATGTCCTGGGCCTTGGGCAAAAACCAGGGGACGTCGAGCCTGTAGCCACTATACGAGGAGTATTCGAAATCATAAGGAGAAAGCGTGATCGCAATATCTGCGACCGCCAAGTTCGAGTACAGCAACCCCCAGAGCAAACTCCAACTGCAAACACGCATGAGCCCCAAACGGGTCCCCCTGATACCGATCTGCCAAAGTCTTTGCCGCATGGATTCAATGATAAAATGCAGAGTAGCCAATGTAAACAATCGAGAGCTTATCAGGGGGCTTTGCGTCAGGAAAACACGCAACGTGCTACATTCCTCTGTTCCGACACAACGATACGCGACGAATTATGCTTGCCTGTCAACGAGATTTCCGACATCGGTGACCGTACCAAGGACAACACACCAACAGACCCACCAGAAGCAACCCACTCCCCGGCTCCGGTACTGCCAGAGCATTCGTAGGAGGGATTCCGCTGCCGAACTGCTGCTGCCAGGCGAGAAAATCTCGCCCATCGCTGTCGCCGTCTGCATCGGCATCGGCTGCTGAGGTACCTGCCTGATAAGCAGTTTGCCATTCGGAGAGATCGCGGCCGTCGACGTAACCGTCGAGGTTAAAATCGGCCGTGATGGCGTTGACGTTGAGCAAAACCTTGTCGGTGAGATAGTCGAGGGACCACCAGCGGCCGGGAAGTGCCGGTACGTGCAATATGTCGAAACTCCCTAGAACATTGCCGCCAACGTTGGTGAATAGTTCAAAGCTGTCGCCGACCATCGGGTCAAACCCGTTTACCAGGGCGATGTCCAAACTTCCCCCCAGAACGGCTTGTCCATTGGTAACTTGCAAAGCACTGAAATCATTGCTATCTAGTGCTCCACCCAATTCGATTTCCAACACTCCTGTTGAATCTTGTTGGAAGTTGCCTGCAATTGTGAGCTTGCCAGTTTGATTCTCGTCTCCGCGTGGCCGCAAGGTACCCGAATTGCGAAACAGAGTTACCTGGGTTGTATTGGGGCGATAGAGGTTCATGTTTCCATGACCTTCGATGAGTGCGCCTGCCTGATTCCAAATATTGATGCTGCCGGAGTTGGACCACTGTTGAGAGACTTCGAATATAGAATTTAGATGCAATTCCGCCCCCGCGGTATTTCTAAATTCTATCGCATCGAGATCCATCCGCTTGAGTCGAAAAGTTCCAGCCACGTCCATGATCCCCTGATTCACAAAGCGGTCGTCATTGACCTGAACTTCTATCGTTTGTGCGTTTTCAACGATCAAGGAACCTAGTTGCTGCATTACCGCGCCCTGGCTGATTGATAATGTGAGCGTTGAGTTGCCATTTGCGATCAGTATGCCCCGGTTGATGAAACGGCTGCCGGGACCCACATTAATTCTTCCACCGCCCTGAATCGTATGACTAGCACTGTTGGTGAAGACAGTTGTCGCGAATGACGCTGGGGATTGCCCTATTTGAATTGAAGGAGAAGTACTTCCTGTTTGCCAAACTCCGTTCCCAGTGAGTTCCAAGAAAGGTTCACCAAAATATGCAGTGCCCACACTTTGAACTATGGTACCGTCATTCACGACCCATCCACGAACAAGGAACGGCGTGCTTATCTGAATCAACCCCTGATTGTGAACGCTGTTAAGAAACTGTGTCGTAAAAGAATCTGGCGTTAAGACAATTCTTCCCGACCCTGCAGTACTGAGTATTCCTCCATTCACTTGGGCAATTGTTACCTCTGAGCCATCCCCCGCGTGAATTGTGCCTAGATTGCTGCCTTCATAATTCACTATTTCTGCTCCGAGAGATAGCTTCCCACCATTGACGGCTTTCATCTCGCCACTGTTATAGACCGGCTGTGGAGGAAATGAAGAGGGGGCAGCGTTTTCAGAAATTTCAAGAGTACGGTTTGCAACGTCGGCTTGCACGATCCCCCTGTTCACGAACGCCAGGTTTCCCAGGCTGCCCTCACCATTAATCAAATTGTCCTCGTTAATCAATGGATCATAGAAGCCAGAGGACGTCTGTAAACCACCTATCCAACCAGATGGATCGAGCTTGATTTCGCCGGCTCCCTTGAGAATCGTTGGCTTGGTAATCGTGATTCTGCCGGTCAAAATGCCGGTGTTTTCGATCGCGCTAGCGAGATACCAATTGCTATTGGTGGGAGTGTCCCCAATCTTTCCTTCCAAACGAACGTCTTCCAATGTTGCACTGAGAGTACCGCTGGTGATGACCTTGCCAGGTTGTCCGAGACCACCCATTGTGGGAGCAACACTACGAAGAATGCCCCCGCGCAACGTCATATTTCCGAGTTCAACCGTCGAATCTACACCTGCTTCAACCTGACCCAGTAGCGATCCACTTGAGTTCATGAGAGTGTCTTTGAGGTTCGCCCCTAAAATCTCAATCGTTCCTCCAGAATGAGCCCTCATCTGGCCGGAATTGATTGACGATCCCGTGACGGCAGAAGAGTTGGTAGTGAGTAAATTAATCTGTAAGGTACCTTCAGCAGTCTCCAGCAATCCCCGATTATCGAAGGCGAGTCGGGTGGAGATACCAGGTAAATTGATCTTGCCGGGACCGCGAATTGTATGGTTTACGTCGTTCACAAACCCCGGGGTGCCGACAAATATGCCACCGAAATTCGTGCCAGGAATGTTAAATGCGCCACCATTTAGGTCGAGTGATCCATTACCAGAAATCGTGGCATAGCCTTCCACAAAGTATCCCCCTCCGCCTGAATGGACATGGGTGTTATTTGTCACCCGGTCACTGAAGGTAACGGAACCGAGTTCAATGTTGCCTTCTATAGTGACATTCTCCAGTATGGTACTACTCATGCTGACCAATCCCTCATTGGTACCTCCCACACTAGACGTGAACACACGTCCTCCCACGAGGCGAATAGTACCGATACGAACAGTGGAATCGCCGCGTGCTTCCACCACGCCGTTGTTATTCTCCAGAGGTGTAAAAAAAGGATTGCCAGATCCAGTGACTCTCAAAGTACCGCCGTTCTCCGCGAGCAACTCCCCTTGATTGAAATGCACTCCCCTGCTGTTGGTGCCGAGCAGCTTAATCTGCAAATCCTTTCCAGGCACATTAGCTGCCACTGACCCGTCATTGATCCAGGCGTATCGAAATTCATTGGCCAGAAATCCGCCTGCTCCCTCGAAGCGTCCTTGATTCCAAATCTGCACAAATGGTGCGCTACCTAGCCGAGAGATTTGGGCTCCAACATCAGCGAGAGTTAGTGTTGCCGTGGGTTCAATAAGAACAGTTTGGCTAACTCTCAATTGCGATGTCGTGGCAAGATTGAGTTCTCCAACGACGGTCACCGAGTTCGCCGTCAACACGCGGCTTGAGTCCAGATTAAGTGCATCGCCAGCATTGACAATCAGATTACGAATGGTCGCATTCTGATCCAGCGCCACGACGCTGTCCTGTTGCGAATCCGCGTCAATGAGCGTATCAGTCGTATTCGTGTTCGGTACGACCCCGGCTGACCAATTTGCGGGATCGCTCCAATTGCCAGTCGGACTCCCAATCCATTCAGCCTCTACGGCAAGGCTGCTTGACGAAAGAAGGGTAACAGCAACAAATGCGCTTACCAGCGCGCTGCACAGAGAAGACTTCATGGGCAAGTTGTCCCTAAAAAAGAAGAATCAGACTAGATTGTAGCCGACCATTTCCAAGGGAGCAAACACAAACTAGGTCCACGAAAAGACCTGCTGCATAGCCTGCCAAAGAACATCTAATGGATTAGCAAGTTTCTACTAAACAGCAAACATCCGATTATGAGCCAAAATGGGAGAGTGCCCGGCTCAGGCACAGCCGTGGCAGAAGCGGAAAGTGTCGACGAGCCATACTGCCCATGCCATAAAGCCAAGTCGCCGCTGCTCGTGCCATTGGGAGATCCACCCCGCTGCCAGACGAGAAAGTCGCGGCCATCGACATCGCTGTCGTTGTCGAAATCGCCGGTGAGTGAAGAGAGGAAATTGCTGAGTACGATTTGGTCGGCGCCGAAATCGATGTTCACCAGGAATGAACCCTCGCCGCCCGCCGTGTCGAGCCGTGCGCCGGGCGTGGCGTTGTCGAAAAAGCCGGTGAGTGTGCCGGCGGTGAGCACGGTAAATGTGTTGGCCGCAACAGGCACAAAGCCGTCGATGAGTGAGAGTTCCAGCAATCCGTCGAGTAGCACGTCGCCGCTGACGCTGACGAAGTCGAACTCCGTGACGGCCGCGGTGCCGCCGATTTCTATTGCGAGCGTGGCGCCGGTTTGCTGCGTGTAGTCGCCGACGATGGTCGTCGATCCGGCCGACGCGCCGGGGGCGAGCATGCCGCCTTGGTTCAGTAAATCGCCTTGAAAAGTTTCGACGCTGAGCGTGCCGCCGGTGAAATTAAAATCGCCACCGTTGGTGTGGTCGATGGTTGTCGCGCTGAGGGTGCCGCCGCTGAGGTTGATCGTGCCGGTGGCGTCGAGTGTGGTCGTACCCGAGCCGGTGGTGAGTGTGCCGCCGTTCTGCACATTCACCGTTGCCGAACCGGTTCCCGTCGGGCTTCCCAAGATCAGCGTCGACGCGCCGGTCTGTGTGAGGGTCGAGCCACTGCCGTCGATGGTGAGCGTGCCGGTCGCACCACTGTTTGCGCCGGCCATGATGATATCCGCTGCTTGGAGATCGGCGCCGGTTTCGATCGTCACCTGGGCCACTGAGAAATCTGAGTTCGTATCGGCCAGTCGCAGCTGGCCGAATGTTCCCTGCGCCGCGTTGCGTAGCGTCACATTGGCCGTATTGTCGAAGAAGCCCCAGAATGCGCCTCCTGTTGCAGCTACGGTCGCGTTGTCCACGACCAACGTGCCGTCACCTCCGAAACTGCCGATGTCGATAGCGAAAGCATCCAGAGTGCTTCCGCTCTCGACTCTCCAAGTCGCGTCTCCGTTGATGATGTAGTTCCCGGAAAGGGTAAGCGTGGCGTTGTTCGTGGCGGTCAGCGTCTTGCCGCTAGCGACGGTCAATGTGCCCGTGGTCACGTCGATCATGCCGCCATCGATATTGACATTGCCCCGGGCATCGAATGTACCGCCGTCGAGGTTGAGCGTACCGGTGGCGTTGATGGTGGTCGTGCCCGTGCCGGTGATGAACAGCCCGTTGTTGTCGAGGTTGATCGTCGCCGAACCGGTACCCAAGGTGCTACCGACGGTGAGCGTAGACGCGCCGGTCTGCGTGACGGTTGAACCGTTGCCGTCGACGGTGAGCGTGCCGGCCGCGCCGCTGTCTACGCTAGCCATCCTAATGTCCCCCGCTTGGAAATCGGCGCCGGTCTCGATCGCAACCTGGGCCTCTGAATCATCACTAGTCGAATCCGCCAGAAACACCGAGCCGAAGGTTCCTTGCGCCGCGTTGCTTAGCGTCACAATGGCTGTGCTGCCGTTGAAGCCCCATAAGGCAGAGCCTGCTGTTGCAGCTACGGTCGCGTTGTCCACGACCAACGTACCGTCGCTTCCTAAAACGCCGACATCGAGACGGTTGGCATCGAGTGTGCTACCGCTCTCGACCCTCCAAGTCGCGCCTCCGTTGATGTCGTAGTTCCCGGAAAGGTTAAGCGTGGCGTTGTTAGTGGCGGTCAGTGTCTTGCCGCTGGCGACGAATAACGTATCCGTGGTCGCGGCAATCGTGCCGCCGTCGACATCGACATCGCCCTGCGCGTCGAACGTGCCGGCGTTGAGGTTGAGCGTCCCGGTGGCGTTGATGGTCGTGGTGCCCGTGCCGGTGGAAAATGTACCGTTGCTCTGGATGTTTAGCGTGCCGATGCCGCCGCTGCTGCTGCCGATTGTTGTTACATCCGTGACCGAGATTTCCGACGTACTGCCATTGACGGTCACCACGCCCGTCGCAGTGGAAGTACGTGTGCCGATGGATAGATTTCCCGCGAAGACGAGGCCGCCGCTCTCGACGTTCATCACACCATCGCTGGCGCCGCTATTGGAAACACCGATGTCCAGCGTTCCGCCGAAGTCAGCAACGCCTTGGTTGGAAATTTCTAAGGTGCCATCGCCGCCGGTGGCGCCAATCGGATGCGTGCGGCTGGTCCCGCCAGCTGTGAGCACCGAGCCACTGCCGACGATTGAAAGCGTATCGTCCAAGCCCGCGCCGACGCCGACGAACACGATCGCATCCAGCCCGAACACATGCACCGGTGTGCCCACGGCACCGATCTGCAAATCGCCACCACTAATGTCGATGTCCACATCGCTGCTGCCGCCGTCGGTGGAGATCGAGTAGGTCCTTGCCGTTGAGTTATTGCTAATGAACGAAACGCTACCCGCTTCGACGAACACCTCGTCGCTGAATTCATCCTGGTTGAATACCACGGCGTATGTGCCGCCCACGTTGTGCACTGCCACATCGCCGACGCCAGGCGTGCCGAGCGTGGTCGGCGGGGTGACGTCGGTCCAACTAGCGGAGTTGTTATAAGCTTTGGTGCCTGGGATTGCCCACTCAAAAACATCTGCCTGAGAAGTTGTGGCGGAGAGTGCTATCCATGTGGTGAGTAAGAGTCGTGCTTTCATGATGTTGGTCTCAAGAGTGAAAGAACACTTCGATTCGGCGGCGTGACTCCAAGGAGTAACACGCATGCTAGAAGTGTGGTTGAAGGTTCGGGGATCGCCGCGGCCGCGGAATCTGCGAAAAGACTCGACGACACGGCTCCCACACCGCTGCCGAATTGGCGTTGCCAGTCGAGGAAATTACGGCCGTCCAAATCAGCGCCATAGCGTGCTTGCCAGCCTTTGATGGGGTCCATTAAATCATCGGCGTCGACATCGCCGTCGCCGTCGAAGTCGGCGGTGTAGGGAGTGTAGATTGTATAAATAAGATCGTTACTTGCGCCTCCGGTTAATACAGTCGACGAGAACAGGTCACCCGGCAAATCAGGACTGTTGACCGTCGGAAAATTGAAAATCAGTCCGCCCGAGATAATTAGCACGTACTCGTCGCCGGCGCGCGGCTGAAATCCTGCGATGGCTACGATGTCGATCACACCATCCAAATCGATCGAGTCGGTCACTTGCAGTTGATCGTGATCAAGCGTAGCAAGGTTGCCTACCTCGAACCGGAGTGTGGCACCCGCCAGTTGCTTGTATTCGCCGGTGACGACTGTTGTTCCGACAGCGCCAGGAGTGTTGCCGACGGTCATGAGCCCCGCGGAGTTGGTAAGCTCACCCGTGAACTGGCCGACCGCAAGCGTTCCCGAGTTGAAATTGAATGCACCGCCGTGGGTGTGATCGATCCCGTCGGCGATGAGTTCGCTGCCGGAATCCGCAAGGTTGACGGTGCCGCTGGGCCATACGGTGAGAGTGTCGCCGACGCTGACATCACCCCCTTGGTGGATGTCGAGCGTTCCCATCGCGCCGGCTGACGAATTGTCTCCGCCGACATTGAGGTTGCCAGTCACGTTTAAGTCAGTGCCAAATCCCGAAACATCGACCACGCCGGTCGAACCCGTTCGCTCGCCGACATGTAGCAGCGGCGTGTTGACTTCGCCGGAGGCGCGGACCTCCAGAGTGCCGTTGCCGAAATGGCCGACCGAAAGACTTGTCCCGCTGTTAAATTGGGCACCGCTACCGGCGATCTCGACGGTTCCTATGCCGCCCGTGCTACGGCCGACCAACGTGCGGTCGCTATTGACGATGCCGCCGGTGATGTTGAGCGCTCCCTCTCCCAACACGCCGACGCGCATCTCTCCGGTGTCGGTCCACGATGAATTTGCGCCAGTGATGTTGACCGTTCCCCCGCTGTCGCCGAAAAGTCCCAAGTCGCTGTCAACGGTGGAGAGTGTCGCGCCGTCGGTGACATTGACGATGCCTTGACTGCTCATGTTGCCGATGGTCAATGAGTCCGTTGCGGACCAACTCGAGTCAGTGCCCACCAAATCAACTTGGCCAAAACCCGAGTTGAAACCCAACGTGGATATCTGGCTGGTTACCGTCGCACCGTCGATGATTTTCAGATAAGCAGAATTAGTCTGACCGATGGTCAATTGCCCAATTTCCGAGGTAACGCCGGTGCCGAGTGTGAGCGTCGGCAGCATGAACCCGCCCGCCGCGTTGAGAATGAAATTCGGCGATGGACCAGCGCCTGGCACGAACGCCCCATCGGTGATGGTGAGTGAACCATCGCGAAAGTCGATCGTGCCGCCACCGGAATTATCCAGCCCGCCACGGACATTCACCACGCCATCGTCCAGGAGAAACGTGCTGCCGGCGGCCATCGTCATCGCGCCCAGCAATTCAACCGTGGCGTTGTCGACGTTGAGCGTGCCGGTGCTGCGTAAGTCAAGCGTGTCGGTCTGCAGCACAGCGCCGGGATTGACGTTGAGCGTACCCGTGCCGCCGGAGGTGCTGCCGATGGTGGTGGTGGCGTGTGCGATGATACTCGAATCAGTGCCATCAATTATGACCAGTCCGGTAGCCGTCGAGGTGCGTGTGCCGATGCTCAAATTGCCGGTGCGTAGCAGACTGTCTGACTCGACCAGCACCGTGCCGTGGGAGCCATTGGAGTTGGAAACACCCACGTCGAGCGTGGCCTGCGATTCGATGAGGCTGCCGAAACGCACCGACGCATCGTCGCTGACAATGAGCGTGCCGGTGCCGCCGACGGCGCCAATCGGATGCGTGCGACTACTCCCCGCGGCAACGACCGAGGAGTTCGCGCCCACGACCGTGAGCATCCCGGCGCTGCTGACACCCACAAACAGGATCGCGTCGCTGGAAGTGATCGCAATCGGATTGCCGGCGTTGCCGATCTGCAAGCTGCCGCCGCCGCGGATGTCGATGTCCGCGTCGGTGTTGCCGCCGTCGCTGCTGAGTTAATAAACATGTGATGATGTCGAGTCGCTCAGGAAACGTACGAATCCGTCCGTGACGAATAGCTCGTCACTGGCCTCGTTCTGTGTGAACGTGACATCGTAACTATCAGCAAGATTAAACTCGGCGTTGTCACCAACACCTGGCGGGCCAAAGACCAGCGGCGCGGGATTGCTCCAATTGGAAGCCAAACCGAACTTGCCCCCCGTGGCATTGGTCCATTCAAACGTGTCCGCAGACGCAGTGGGAAGGAGCAAGGGAAGCGGTTCACCCAGTAAGACGAAGACTGGAAACAAGAGGGCGCGGAGACATGGCAAGCGCATGGTCGCTCCGTAGTGAGTGAAGAAACTAGAAGACACGAGCAGGCAAGCTGATCGCCATTATGCCACGGTTGCTTGCCGCAAGCAAGGAATTACCAGGAAAGCGGGATGAGCGCGGAGTTGGTACGTTGGATCGTGAGAAACTTCGCTCCACCAACGTCTACGTCGATATCCAAGTCGCCTCGATGGTTGCTCTGAAACTACGCCAATCTGGCTCAATATCTCGTGGATCGACGATTTGATCTCAATCGCCCGGACTTTCCAGCGATATTACGGAACTTCTGACAAATATTTCCGCAGAGTATGAATAGGAATGGCAATTCGTTCGCTCTTGCCATCACGCGGCGGCGGACACTAACTCGCTGAAAAGAGATTCCAAACAGCGAGTGCTTTTTCCCCAGTCGAACATCTGGCCGGGGATCTCGGTCTTGGCTTCGACTTGCGTGCCTCCCTGGCTGCGGCCCACAGTGAGAATCAAATCTCCTTCGAGTGCTAACATGTCCGAAGGGAGAGCGGCGACAATTACGCAGCCGTCAGCGAGCTGATGCACTCCGCGAAGTGTCCGGCCGGTGCGCGCCAAGTAACAGAGAATTGTGACCAACACTATGCCCGTCGGTTGGGCCACAAACTGGGATCTTGCTTTGCCCGTCTTCACCCCCAACTTTGCGTAGGTCGATTGGGCGAAATGAGCAAGACTCGCCATCGGCAGCTTGATGGGCAGTCCGGCAAGCTTCCCCAGAGCATTACCATACATGTCGAGAAAATCTTCGCCAGAGAGTGACTTCTTTGATTGGGATGCGTTGCGAGCGATACGAGATCGAATTTCAGGAATTTCTAGGAGAGTTTCGTAATCAATCACATCAGACCAGTCGATTGGTAGCTCGACCGTTTCCTCCACTGTCGACTCGGTCTTCGACAACTTCACTCCACACGCCGAACAAAACTTCCCCATGGCTCGCGCGCCACACTCTGAGCAAAACATTCTACCTCCCTCCAACTTGCAACTCTCAATAGATTGGCGTGCTAGCACGAAAGTTCAACTGCAATCGCCTCCAGTTTCATCGTCATCAGACTTGGTGTCAGAACAGGTTTTGAGTCTAAAAGCAAGAGTATCTCAAAAGGACTCTAGTCATGGATTCTCCTCCTTCAATTGCTCAATTATCGCAAGATTTCTCCCTGCTGCGGGAAAGTTTCACGCCCCAGCGCAGACTTTCCCGGGAAAGTCTCGATTGGTTTGCAATATCTGAGATTCTGATTCAGAATGAAAACTCACGCGCTGTCATGCTTCGGCAGCCCGGCCTCCGACTAGGGATCACAAAATGCGGAATATGTCTACTGGGTTTATCGGGTTCTTATTGACGGCACTAACAACCACGACTCTGTTCGCGAAACCCTTTATCTCGGGGATCGACGTTTCGAGATGGCAAGGTTCGATTAACTGGAACTCTGTCTAGAATGCCGGCGTCGAATTTGCCTTCATCAAGGCTACTGACGGCGTCAATTATGTGGATCCCCGCTATACAGAGAATATGCAAGGTGCCGCCGCAGCCGGTGTGATCATAGGTCCCTATCATTTCTGCCGTGTTGCAAGCTACGACGGAGACCCATTCACGAGCTACGTCGGCAGTCCCTTCTTGCCAGGCACGACCCCTTACCTCGATGCGGTAAGTGAGGCGAATGACTTCTTGGACGCCATCGTGCCCTACTATCAAACGGGAAGTTACTTACCACCGGTTGCCGACGTGGAAAACTTGCCTGACTTCAGCAGCAGCGCACTCGAGAAGACTTTTATTTCGAACTGGGTGCAAATCTTCTCCGATACAATCAATGCGACACTTGGCTCACGACCAATCATTTACACGAGCAAGTCAGGTGCTAACACGCGCTACACTTCCAGCGTTGCAGCTCAGCACGAATTGTGGGAGGCTTGGTGGAAAGGAACCGGCACGAGTAATCCGCCGGTTGCGAGCGATACCCCCCTGTTCGGCGACTGGCTTTTCTGGCAATGGACCGACTCTTGGAGCGTTCCGGGAGTCACGGGCAACGTCGACGGCGACGTGTTTGAAGGAACTCAAGCCCAACTCGAACAATTGCGGATCACTTTAGCCCCAGGTTCTGAAGGACCCTTTGGACGTGTCACCCATATCGAGGAATTTGAGAACGGCGAGGGATTCTTCAAATGGGGAACGAATTTTTCAGGATCAAATTTTGGCCTGCTCCCCGGCACTGATGCCCAGCGGGTGACTACTCATGCCCATGAAGGCTTTGCGTCACAGGAAATCGATGTCGTCGGCGATCCTAACGGTTGGTTCCTGCGGCATGTCTCGGGCAACGGTTCTCCCGCCGCCAATCCTGCAACCAACCTTCCCTTCGTATCCGATGGCTATGTTGGATTATGGCTCATGACCAATGATTCCGGTGTGACCGTCTACCTGGCCCTAGACGACCTGACTTCAACGATCGAACGCGGCTTGGGCCAAGATGTTATCGCCGACGGCACTTGGCACTTGTATGAATGGGACTTGTCCGACGATAACCAATGGGACGCCTGGGCCGGCGGTGCCAACGGCATGCTAGACGGCGCCACGGTCACGATTGATTCCATCCAATTTGCTGGGGCCGGTAATGCACAGGTTTACTTGGATGGCGTGGCACACAATCCCGATGGTAGCTTGTTGGCTGCTCTCGGAGATTTCGACTACGATGGCGACGTCGATGAAGAGGATATGCACCAATGGCAGGCTCATTTCGGCACTGCTTCCGGAGCATCGTTTGACCGGGGTGACGCAGACGGCGATGGCGACGTTGACGGTGCAGATTTTCTCGCTTGGCAACGAACCTACCAACCGACCGCTACAACTTTACTAGCTGCCGTGCCCGAACCTGGCAGCCTTCTCTTGATAATAGTCGTGTTAGGAATTGCTTGTTCGATTCGGCGCTCATTCCCGAAATCTCAAAGGCTAAGTCCAAGCCATTTCTGAGTCAGTTTTCTATAACATTGCAGCGTCTGCGACGACTCAACAGGAGAGCATTTCATGGACCGACCACTCTCTGGAACACGTATCCTGGCATTCGTAGGAGACATCTACGAAGACCTAGAACTGTGGTATCCCAAGCTACGCCTGATTGAAGCAGGTGCCGAGGTAGTGGTGGCGGGACCGGAGGCCGAAACTCTTTACCGAGGGAAGAACGGCTATCCATGCACTTCCGATGCCGCGATCGCCGACATGCAAGCAGACCGGTTCGATGGTCTGTTGGTGCCGGGTGGATTCATGCCCGACAAGCTCCGTCGCGATGCGAAGGTGCTCGACTTGGTGCGCCAATTCGACGCAGCGTGCAAACTGATCGCCGCCATCTGCCATGGCGGTTGGATTCCAATCTCGGCCGGCGTGTACCAGGGAGTGCGCGTCACCGGCTCGCTCGGCATCAAAGACGACCTGGTCAACGCCGACGCGATTTGGGAAGACGACGCAGTGGTGGTCGATCGCCACTTCGTCTCCAGCCGCAAACCCGACGACCTGCCGGAATTCTGCCGCGGGATGCTTGAAGTGCTGACGTCGAGGTGAACCGTTTTTCTAACTTACAACCTCTATTCCCGCTCTTCTTTCCCGCTGTAGTGTTCTGAGGTAGGATGGGTGCATGCACCCATCCTACGAAATCACATCAGCGACTTCACTCGGAGAACAACCCATGGCAAACTTGTTAAGCGTCGCACCGGTGTTGCTTGTGTGCGATGTGGTTGCGGCCGCAAACTATTACCGTGAGAAGCTGGGCTTTTCCTATGATCGGTTTTGGGGCGAGCCGGCGAATTTCTGCATGGTGCGGCGGGACAACTTGACAGTGATGTTGAGTCAAGTTGATCCCGGCACAAAGCTTGTTCCCAATTGGCAGGTTGTCGACAAAATGTGGGACGCATATTTCTGGGTCGACAATGTCGAAACGCTCTACGCCCAGTACCAAAAAAGTGGGGCACAAATCGATTACACCCTCCACCTGAAACCCTATGGGGTCAAAGAATTCGGCATCCAAGATCTCGATGGTCACGATATTGCATTCGGACAAGTCATCGAAGAGTGAAGCCTAGCTACTTGGCCAGAAGATAAGGGACGAATCGAGTTTGTGTGTGGCGAGTAACCTTGCCAGGCAAGACTGGCTTGGCCAGACTCTTTTGGTAGAATGGTTCATCTCCTTCCATAGCAAGAGATTTGATGTCTCACTTCACCTTTTCTGATGATCTAAGGGAGTAACAACCAGAATGTCCTTTGTTCAACTTGTCTATTAATTTCCAAGGAACACTCAATGAAGAAACTCACACACAAAACGCGGCGTGAATTTATTCTGAATACAGCCACCACTGTCGCGGCGACTTCGTTAGCAGCAGGAATGGCGGTGGCCCAGACTGCGGGAAGTAAACCGCCGATTGGGGCCAACGATCGCATCCGCTACGGCGTGATCGGCTACGGCCCTCGCTGTACCTACGTGCTCTCCTCGATGCTCAGCCACGATGATGCGCAGTGTGTCGCCGTGACCGACGTGTGGAAGAAACATCGTGATGAAGGCAAGCAAGCGGTCGATAAGCACTACGGCAATACCGAATGTCAGACCTATCGCGACTTTCGTGAGATGCTAGATCGTCAAGATATCGACGCGGTACTCATCGCCACCGGCGATCGCTGGCACGCCACTGCATCGATGCTCGCTGCCGAGGCAGGCAAGGATATCTATTGTGAAAAGCCATGTGGTCTGACGATTGCCTTGTGCCAACAGCTCGACGATACAATCCGCGCGACTGGGCGGGTTTTCCAAGCGGGCACACAGCGCCGTAGCGTGCCGAACTTTCAAACCGCCGTGGAACTTGCTCGCAGCGGAAAACTTGGCAAGCTGCATACGCTGCACGCATCGGTCTACGAACCATCTCTGCAAAACTGTTGGCTCTCCCAAGAAAAAATTGATCCCGAGGTGCTGGATTGGAATCTCTGGCTGGGTCCCGCGCCGTGGCGACCGTATAACTCCTCTTATATCGAAGGTAAGTGGCGGAAGGAGTGGGATTTTGATTCGGGCGGCGCCTTACTCGATTGGGCCGCTCACACGTTGGACCTGTGCCAATGGGCCAACGACAGCGACGATACGAACCCCATCGAATATGAACCGATGAAGGACAAAATCATTTGCCGCTATACCAATGGCGTGGAAGCGTCGCTCGACTTTCTGGCGAAACCGTTCGGAAAACGCGAGCCACACTTTATCACGCGGCTGGGGAC
The DNA here is from genome assembly GCF_007860015.1 of Bythopirellula polymerisocia. Taxonomy (GTDB): domain Bacteria; phylum Planctomycetota; class Planctomycetia; order Pirellulales; family Lacipirellulaceae; genus Bythopirellula; species Bythopirellula polymerisocia. Next base: position 1,136,184 of record NZ_SJPS01000001.1, on the reverse strand, counting down.
TTGCCCGGTACGTTTCGAAGGGGAGCGGGGCTCAGTTGAAACCGGAGACGAGGGAGAAATCGTCGCCTCGACCGAAGCGTTGGAAGCGGAACTGCCCCCGACAAAGAAACGAATGCGAGGCATCGATGCGACACTACACACTCGCAATTTCCTTGACTGCATGCGGTCTCGCAAGGAACCGAATGCCAGTAGCCGGATCATGCGTCATTCGCACGTAGCGTCGCACGCTGCCGCGATCGCTTGGGTGCTTCAGCGCAAGCTCAAATTCGATCCACAGTCGGAATCGTTCCCAAATGATAGCGAAGCGAATCGCCTCCGTGATCGGCCCTTGCGCCAGTGGGAGGCTTAGCTAGTCTAATCGGATTATTGTTATGATCTGCAGGAGTAGTGTGCTCGCCTATTCCAGTTTGAATTGGCACCTCGTTGGTCGCGTGACTGGAAGATTTTCGCAATCTGATCCAATCGCACTCTGCGATTGCCGGCTACTCATCAGACTTCGCATCAAAACTGGCAAGATCGATTCCTAGTCGCTCCATACGTTCGCGCCATTTCTGTCGGGCCAGTCGGCGCATGTCGTCGATCTGATCCCCTTCGTCGACGATCTCAATTCCGATGAGCGTCTCAACCAAGTCTTCAAGTGTAACGATTCCGTCCAAGCCTCCATGCTCGTCAACGACCAGTAAGATATGTTCTCGGCTGGTGAGCATTTTCTCTAGCGCAACGTTGAGTGGCATTTGATCGGGCACACTACTAATTCCGCGTTTAAGGTCACGGAGTTTTGCTTCCCCACTGTTGTTGACTATGTTGGCATAGAGATCGCTTTTGAGAACAAAGCCGGTCACCTCATCTCGATGGGCGGCAAAGATCGGTATTCGTGAAAAAGCCATGCTCGGGTGAGCTGTGATTACTTCACGAGATGTGAGGTCCTGCTGCAGGGCGAATAAGACTGTCCGAGGGGTCATAATGTCGGAGACCTGGAGGCCCGGCAAGCGGAACACGTTTTTGAGGATGCGCGACTCGTTTTCGTCGAGTTGCCCGGCTGCCATGCCCAACTCGGCCATGGCGGCGATTTCGTCGCGACTGATCGCATGGACCGCTTTCCCGCGAGTGATGAGCCTCGTAAGCAAATCGGAGATCAAGAGAAGTGGGTACAGAATCCAAGTCAACTGTTGCACGAACCGCGCTGTCACTGAGGCTAGATTACGCCAATAAAGAGCGCCAATGGTTTTGGGAATGATCTCTGAGACAAACAGGATCAGCAATGTGAGCACTGCCATCGCCACGCCGACGTACTTAGCGCCGAAGTAAGCCGCCGCCTCAGCACCAGCTCCCCCTGCCCCGACGGTATGGGCAATGGTGTTCAGCGTGAGAATCGCGGCGAGCGAACGGTCGATGTTTCGCTTCACTTTGCCGAGCCGCGCTGCGATGGTAGGAGAGGTCGTTTTGAGATTCGCGATGTAAGAAGGAGTCACACTCAATAGTACCGCCTCGGCAACCGAACAGAGCGAAGAAAAGAACAAGGCCACTGTCGCGTAGACGATCATGAGTACCAAATGTCGAGACGGGTCGCCTGCATCGTCTGCTACAGCGACGGTACTGATTCCAGCGGCATAGACGGTTGCTGCGGTCGCCATGAAGGCAACGCCAATCAAGATCACAGTGGAAGTACTTCGCATGAGATCCAATCTCGGTGGGGAGTTTAGGTGAATAGGCAAAGCTACGGCCAAATGGGTGGCTTGGGAAGCTCTTTCATGAGCCACTCAAAATGAGGCCGTGAAAATAGGGGAGCTCGCGGAACCAGTCCTATCTTAATTACGCAAGTCGCTCAGGGTCGACGAGCGAAATCATAGTCTCATTGCCACGTTCGTTTCCGAGTATTTCGATGCAAAATCTCCAGTCAATACTGGAGTAAAGCCGTTCGCATGCCACGATTTGCAATTGCAAAAATTCATCCTGGCATGAGTTTTGCTCTCCACCGACGTTTGTGCATTTGGAATGAAATTGATGCACAAAAGGTGTTTGATCGCCAATTGCGGTGATCACATTGTGTGCAGCCGTTGCATTGCAATGTGGCATCACTTCAAGATTTCGTTGCGTAAAGCTGTTTGTCAGTCGTCCTAACGGATGATAAGGGAATTGGAAAAAACCGATGAGCACGGATCTCGCTCGTCCCCGACTTGCCACGGAGCGGCACTAATAGACTGGGAGAACCTCTGCCTTGTGGGCAGAGGTTCCCAGTCATTACTGCACATAGAAACTTGTGGGCCAGCACTCGCGGGTCCCAATGGTAAGGAAAGGTGGTGCCATGAGTACGTTGAGCTATGCAGACCCGTCCGTTGCGTCTGAAGATCGAAAAAGTTTTGGAGCTGTCGGTGGCGGCGGGGGAGAGTCCACGGGCGGCAGGTCGCCTCGCATGGCCGCCATCGCTGCGGTAACAAACTATCAACCACTTTCACCCCCGCTTGATTTTACCAACACGCCGGCTCACGTACTCTTTGGCCAAAACGTCTTTAGCAAGTCGGTGATGAAAGATCGACTGCCGAAGCCGATCTATAAGTCCTTGATCAAAACCATCGAAGCTGGCGAGAAGCTCGACCCTGCGATTGCCGATGTTGTTGCCTCGGCGATGAAGGATTGGGCGATCGAAAAAGGTGCCACGCACTACGCTCATGTGTTCTATCCACTTACCGGAGCAACGGCTGAAAAGCACGATAGCTTTCTCTCGCCGGATGGTAATGGCGGCGCGGTAACCGAGTTCTCGGGCAAGCAACTTATTCAGGGAGAACCCGATGGGTCGAGTTTCCCCACGGGAGGTATTCGGCAAACCTTCGAGGCTCGTGGTTACACGATTTGGGATGTAACCAGTCCTGCATACATTTTGGAGAATCCCAACGGAACGACGCTCTGCATTCCCACGGCTTTCGTTTCTTGGACGGGTGAAGCGCTTGACAAGAAAACGCCCGTATTGCGTTCCATGCAAGCGCTGAATGCGCAGGCCCAGCGAATTCTGAAGCTTTTTGGTCACGCTGACGATTCATTTGTCGCTTCGACTGCCGGACCGGAGCAGGAATACTTCCTGGTAGATCGTCATTTCTATTTTGCTCGACCTGATTTGTTCACGGCGGGGCGTTCGCTTTTTGGAGCGACTCCCCCCAAGGGACAGGAATTTGACGATCACTACTTTGGGGCGATTCCTGAGCGCGTGCTGGCCTTCATGCTTGATTCGGAGCGTGAGCTCTTGAAGTTAGGCATTCCAATCAAGACGCGGCACAACGAAGTGGCCCCGGGCCAGTTTGAAATTGCACCCATGTTCGAGTCGGCTAACCTCGCAACGGATCATCAGCAATTGTTGATGACCACCTTAAAGCGGGTCGCCGAGAAATACGGCATGGCTTGTTTGACTCACGAAAAGCCTTTCGCCGGGGTAAATGGTTCCGGCAAACATGTGAACTGGTCGCTCGGTAGTTCTTCACAAGGAAACCTTTTGGATCCTGGCGAGACTCCCCATGAAAACGCCCAGTTCCTGGTATTCTGCGCGGCCGTCATTCGGGCCGTCTATCTGAATCAAGGTTTGCTTCGGGCTTCGGTGGCAACCGCAGGAAACGACCATCGCTTGGGTGCGAATGAAGCCCCGCCAGCGATTATTTCGATTTTCCTTGGCGATCAGCTCACCGATGTCTTCGAGCAGATCAAAGGGGGCGGGGCAAATTCCTCGATCGCCAAAGGAACCTTGAGCGTTGGAGTCGACGTGCTGCCTCCGCTGCCCAAGGATGCCGGTGATCGCAACCGCACCAGTCCCTTCGCTTTCACGGGCAACCGCTTCGAGTTCCGCGCGGTAGGCTCCAACCAGTCGATCGCGGGTCCTTTGGTCGTGATGAACACAATCATTGCCGAGTCCCTCGATTATTGTGCTACCAAGCTCGAAAAAGCGATCGGCGATGATCCCAGTAAGTTGCACGGTGCATTGCAATCGCTGCTCACCGAATTGATCACCGAGTGCGAGCCGATCATCTTCAATGGCGACGGCTACTCTGACGCCTGGCACGCCGAAGCGGAGAAGCGAGGTCTGCTGAATCTGAAAACGACTGTCGACGCTCTTCCCGAACTCGAAGGCCCTGGGGTTAAAGAGATCTTTACCAAGTACGGCGTTCTCAGTGAGCGTGAACTTGAAAGCCGTCTTGAAACCTATCTCGAGCAGTATTGTTTGACGATCTCCGTCGAGGCCAAGCTCACAGTTGAAATGGCCAAGACGCTGATCTTCCCAGCAGCTGTAAGGTACCAAAGCCAACTTGCGTCGACCTGTGCAAATCTGGCAGCGGTGGGTATTGAGTTTGATACCGATACGCTGGAGAAAATCACTGAACTGGTCAAAGGTTTGCAAGATAGTGTTGCCGTCTTGGAGAAAAGCCTGACGGACCCCGACGAGCAAAGCACTTTGGACCATGCCAAGTATTTTGCTGGTGATGTGCTTCCAGCCATGGCCACGGTGCGAAAATATGCCGATTTGCTGGAAGGCTGGGTAGCCGACGACCTCTGGCCGCTGCCGACCTACCAGGAGATGCTGTTCATCAAGTAGCCTAAGATCCCGACCTTTGAGGCGGTTCATTACGAACGGTGCTGCGCAGTGTCCCCATCCATTCGTCGACTTGCTGAAGGCATCACGTTTTTTTTGTTGACGTGCCTGTTTGCGACCATTGGCTATGTGATTGTCGGCTGGAACGTGATGGATGCCATTTACATGGTAACCATCACGATCTTCGGCGTGGGTTATGGTGAAGTCCATCCCATCGAGACACCGCAATTGCGGTTAATGACCATTTTGCTCATCGTGTTCGGCTACGGTTCGGCAATATATACGGGCGGAGGATTGGTACAAATGTTAATGGAAGGTGAAATTAATCGCGCACTCAACAATCGTCGCATGACCAAAGGTATCGAAGAATTACGCGATCACGCCATTGTCTGTGGATTTGGCAGGGCTGGCAGCATCCTGGTGAAGAATTTGCAGGCTGCAGGAAAGCCGTTTGTAGTGATCGATCAAGATGATGAGAAGCTCACTGCTGCGGAACAAATGCATTGTCTCGTGTTGCAAGGGAACGCTACCGAAGATGATGTTTTACTGAGTGCTGGGGTGCAGCACGCCTCTGTGCTGGCCACCGTACTGCCGGACGATGCCGCCAATGTGTTTATCACCCTCACCGCGAGGGTCCTCAATCCCGAAGTCGAAATCATCGCTCGTGCAGAACACCCAGCCACAGAGAAAAAGCTGCTCCGCAGTGGTGCCACCCATGTGGTATCTCCTGCTGTGATTGGGGGGAGGCGGATGGCTCAACTCATAACCCATCCCAGCCGGGAAGAATTGTTGGCCGATCCTGAGAAAAACGAGCAACTGCAACACGAATTATCGCAGATCGGTTTGCAAATCCATGAAGTAGCGGTGAGCAATCTGCTGGCTGGCCATCCCGTCGGGGATATCACTTCGACCGTGGACCACAAGTTCCTCATTGTGGCAGTCCAACGCCAGGAGGGAGAAGTTGAGGTCGATCCAGCGCTCGACTGCATGCTGGAAGCAGGTGATGCACTGGTTGTTCTTGCTCGTGGAGAGCAGCCTCCTCAGCTCACCGTAAAACCCAAATCCTCATCAGAGATTCTTTATCGCGGAGCCAAGATTGCGGTTTCGCTATAGTCAAGAAGCGGAGTTCGCTATGGTTTATTGAAGCTTCGCTCAATGGTATCGTTGGGGTCGGTCGACACGCCATGATCTCGCCAGAGCCAGCGCATCATTTCGGGGAGCATCGCCCCACCTTGAGCCGAACCGTGTAGGCCGATGCCCCACGAGTAATTGATGTCGTAACCCTTTTCCGTCATCGCTTCAACTAGCCGCACATTTTGTAGGAACCAGTCCCAGGTGGGATCGTAATCGACTGTCCCATGACGTGTTCCGCGGTTGTCATTGCGGCCATCTTGAAAGAATACGCGGATAGGTTTCTTGTCGCTCTCGCGGACCTTCTCTGGATAAACGTGCCCGCCCCGGATATTGGTAAAACTCCCGACGATGCTGAGCACCTTGCTGAATTCGTCGGGTCTTTCCCAAGCGACCGTGAACGCGGCGATGGCTCCGGAGCTCACGCCGCCAATACCGTGCCGTTCGGCCTCGGGAGCGATGTTGTACGACTTCGCAAGCTCAGGCATGAGTTCATCGATGATCACACGGGCATAACGGTCATCGAGCGAGTTGTATTCCTCAGGGCGGTTGGTAGTTTTATCTCCCCACTCTTTCGGATTTGGCTCGGGTTGTTCAGTGGTCCGACCCGGATTGATAAACACGGCAATCATGACCGGAATCTCTCGGCGATGGATCAGGTTATCAAGCACGTGACGAGCGCGAAGCTGACCCTCATCATTGATAAATGCCTGCCCATCCTGGAATACCATAAGGCTCGCCGGCACATCGTCCTTATATTGAGCAGGCACGTAGACCCAATAGGTATGCTGAGTGCCAGGAAAGGCTTTGCTCGGAATCGCATGCGGACCGTTGATTTCCCCCTGCGGCACACCTTCTTGAGGCAGAGAATCGGGGCCAAGCTTGTAGTGATCATCCAGTCCCTGGCCCATCGCACACGTGACAAGCGAAACGAGTATCCCGATCGCACTTAGTGTCTGAATCAATATGGAGCGTCCTTAAGTTAGCAGCAATCGATCGCCGTGATAAGAAAGGGAGTCATTTTAGGGTCTAGGTCAGGAAGTTGAAAGCCAATACGATGGTTGTCTGAAACGGTGATTTTGTCTATTGGCTGATGACTTGCAGAGGGGCTACTATCCATGTCACTGCGAATTTTTATTTGGTCCCTGCTGTTTATAGCAGTTGAAGCTACTACATTTGCTGAGGAGATCACACGATTGCCACTTGAAAATGGCACGGCTACTTTGGAAGTTCCCGCTGATGGGTTAATACATTTTCTCAGATTCGGTGATCACTCATATGAACCGGATAGTGTTAAGGATGACAACAGTTCCGATATCGCCGTCACAAAGGGAACTGAAATCGCTATCGCACCATTTCAGGAGTTGCGAGCGATACCCTGGCAACTGCCTGCGCCGTATCGCGGCAAGATCGTGAATCTTTCTACCGACATGAGTCGTGATGCCTTTGGGGATCAAATCCTGGTTGTCGAGGAATCCCTCCTTCGAGAAACTCCGAAGGTGGAAGTCGAAGAAACAGGTGACTTCTTTGCGTGCTTGCCGCCAGATGTAAACGACCTCTCGCTCAGCGAAACTGAAATTGCCACTCAGCAAGCCAGCCTCAGCGATCCGATTATTCCTGACGGACTCGCTCAAGAATTGACTTGGGACCAACTTGCCTCCGCCGGTTTGCCGCTCGACTTTCAGAAGGTACTGCTCGCCTCGCCGCACGATGCAAGTCCTGCCTTCGCCTATCAGAATGGCCAATGGTTGACCACCTGGACGAGGCGAGATCTTGACGAGGGTGGCAAGGAAGATCACTGGTTTGCCCCAGTGATAAAACAGGGCGATCGATTGATTCGTCCCGCGCCGCTGTCTGCAGCTACTAGTTTCTCGAAGTCTGCCTCTGGTCGCCTGCTGCCAGAGTGGAATCTGGCATGGTCACACGAAGGGGCGACCGTTCGTCAGGCGATGTTTTCCTACAATCTAGCGAGCGGCACAAAACCGATTCTCTTTGTGCAATTTCAAATTGAGAATGCACCTCCTGAAACTCGTCTTGCCCTAGGAGTAGGACGCCGACCGAATGCCCACTTCTGGGACAACAAGAATCGCGAACGCACGCCCATCCCCTTTTTTTCCTTGGAACCCAGCTATCGCCAGCAAGGACGGCAGCTAATTGATGCATGGGATCGAGTCGTGCTCGAATCGCGACAAGATTTCACGCTTGAAAAGTGCGGACCACTGGAGATGTTGCTGGTCTTCACTCCTGACAAGCAGGGTCGCGTTGAACTAGCGACTCCCCAAGTCGGGATGCCATTTGATGTAAACTCCACTCCCCTTTCTGATTACGCGAGCGCTGAAGCCGAGTTTCAGCGCCAGTGGGAACAAATCCTTGCTCAAGGTGCGCAAGTTAAGCTCCCTTCAAGTCAATGGCAAGATCGCGTCGATGCTTGGCAAGCTCAGATCGAATCGATCACACGCGTGAACTACCAGGGACGTGACCGACTCAGTTACGGTGCCTATTTCTATCAATACTACTTTGGCATCGAAGAGGCTTGGCCGGTCGTGGCTCTTGCCCAATGGGGCCGTGGCAGGGAAGCCCAACGCCAAGCCGAAATCATGTTACAGCCACAGAATCTCGATAAATCAAATGTCCACCACCAGTCTCGCAATGGAGCCGCACCTTGGGCTGCCGCGGTCGTGGCTCGACTGACCAATGACCCCGAGTGGCTCACCCGGGTCGCGCCGGCAATGATCGAGTGCGCGGAGTGGACCAGCAGAGTTCGACGTGAAGATCAGGAAGAGCGATCTCCGCTGACTTGCGGATTGCTACCACCGCACATCTACGGGGGCGACATCCGTGACCCAGCGACAAGTCTCTATGCCACAGCCATCTGCTGGAAAGGCATCGTCGAGACGGCGGACGTATTAGCGCATCTTGGCGGCGATTCCTATCGCGAAGTTGCGAACAAGCTGCGTCAAGAAGCAAAAGATCTCCGCAACAGAATCGACGAGGTCATGGGCGAGGTAGCTCTAGAAGACGCTAAGGATGTGTTCCTCCCCTTGGCACTCGAATTGCCTTCCCTGAACGGAAAGCATGAAGGCCCCTATGAGGCTCTCACCGACACACGACTAGGAAACTATTGGAATCTCTTTGCCCCATCGTTGCTTCAGTTGCAGATGTGCGGTGCTGATCCCATGGCGTCTCCCGATCGTGACGTGTTTGAGTACATGCAGCACCACGGTGGACTCTGGGCAAGCCTGCCTCGATTTTACAACGGCCTGGACGTGGCCTACGCAGGGGGGATCATCGGCTATCTTCTCAATGCCTCGGCTCTCGACCCGAGTTATCGGCCGCAGGCGTTGGCTGCTCTGGAGGCGTATTTCCTCCACGCCGCCAGTCGCAACGGCTATACCATCCCAGAAGTGGCGGGGCTGTTCCCCGATCGTCTCGACCGAGCCGCTTATGAACGACTCGTCCGCGAGTCCCCGTGGAGTTTTGGCATGTACGATGCCCAACGATATCTCGAGGGGCACATCTCCTTCACGGAACCCCTGGGTGCCGGCGCGGGCCAGGCATTGTGGCTGATTCGAGATGCTCTGGTGACTGAAACTCGCACCGACGGCGGCCTCCCCGATGGCGGGCTCGTCATTCTGCCAACCGTTCCCAGTGCCTGGTTCGAGCAAGGGAAACACATCGAGCTAAACAACCTCCCTACTGCTTACGGTATGCTGTCAGCGCGAATTGAGTCGCAGATCGAGGCGAAAGGAGAAATCACAATGGCTTACTCCTTCAAAAAGTGTGCGAACGGCCGAGACTATGCGACCAAGCAGTTCCGCGTCCGCTTCGCCCCTCCCGGGAAGAAAATCGTCGAACTGGAGTTCGATCCACAAACTACAGGAGTACTTCGGGCGAACTTCTAGCGACGATGTCTTCCCGACCCTCTTGACTACTCGTCAAGCTGGAACACTTGCTCCACCCTCTTGCCAAAGGTGCGGGCGATTCGCAAAGCCAAAGTCAGCGAGGGTGTGTAGGCCCCCCCTTCCAAGGCCACAATAGTCTGCCTAGTCACGCCCACCTGATCTGCCAGATCTTGCTGAGTCATTGCTGACTCGGTACGCAACTCGCGCACGGAGTTCGTTAGTTGAGGTTCCGACTTACGAGGCATGCTGCTGCCTTCGATACGCTGTGACGGCAACCAAACCCTTAACCGCAAAGCATATCGCGAATTGGATCCAGATCAGCCAGTTCAGTAGGCTGATCGAAACAGCATCTCTGTCGTTATAACTATTCCATAACACGAGGATTACTAAGGTCATCATGAGTGTCATCCAAGCACCATGTAAGCCAAGCATAGTCGCTCGCTGTGCAATGTCACGGTCACGCTCATCGACAATGACTGTTTGTCCGCGTCGTCGCAAGAAAATGACACTAAACCCAAGAATCCCCAAGAGCCCAAATGCTCCGGTAGCACCGTTGCCCAACCAAGGATAGAGACACGCTACCACAACAAGCGCCGCCAACGAGACCGTCAACTCGGTCCACGCCACCTTTTCCATAGCATTCATAACAACCTCCGACCAAGCGAGAATAGGATTGAAAGTTCGCCAATGAATGTATGATAGACTTGACACAGTGAATGTCAAGTCTATTTTACATTTATTTTGGGGTGCGGCGCTCTTCAATGAAAGTTTTGTCTGGTTCGGGACTGCTTCACAGCCATTGACGATTGCCAAGGCTTCTCAGAACAAAGAGAATGGGCGTTTAACAATGCATCGATTTCGTCCCTCGTCCTCGAGGCTGAATTGTTCCTGCGGGCTAGATCCCGTTCTCTCTGGCGGAGAAATGACATTGCAAGATCATGATTATTCGCGCCGGTTTTGAAGCCGCTTTTGAGTTTGCCAAGCCGACCGCTGTCGTGTTGATGGGGTACGTCCATCCGTCGCGAACCTCCACTATTCGCAGGCTCGAATCTTTGAGAGTCATGCCAAAGGCAGATATATGCGAGTATTTCGATCTGCATGGGAACCTGTGCGGTAGAACGGTTGTAACTGCCGGCTATGTGTCCTTTCGCACCGATGCCTTGATTGAGGATGACGGGCAACCCGACTTCCAAGTTCCCCAGGCTTTGCAGCATAGCGTGCAAGAGTTACCAAACGACGTGCTTCTGTTTCTGCTTGCCAGCCGATATTGTGAGGTCGATAGCGAGCTCCGCGATACTGCATGGTCACTGTTCGGACATTTGCCGGCCGGTTGGTCACTCGTGCAAGCGGTGTGCGACTACGTACACAATCACATTCGATTCGATTACCTGCAAGCTCGTGCGAATCGTACTGCGTTGGAAGCGTATCGCGAGCAGGTTGGAGTATGCCGCGACTACATGCACTTAGCGATCACGTTTTGCCGCTGTCTAAACATTCCTGCGCGTTACTGTACAGGCTATTTGGGAGACTTGGGCGTGCCTTCACAGCCTAGTCCGATGGATTTCAGTGCCTGGTTCGAGGTGTATCTTGGAGGGCAGTGGCATGCCTTCGATGCTCGCAACAATACGCCGCGTATTGGGCGGATATTAATGGCCCGAGGGCGTGACGCCGCAGACGTGGCGCTTACGACCACTTTCGGCGAGAATCAGATTCGTTCTTTTCAGGTTTGGTCCTACGAGGTCCCTGCTGCAACATTGCCACAGATTATTGTCGAAACCCCTGAAGCGGAAAACAGATAAGCGGGATCGCCAGGGAGGCAATGCCAATGGCCCAGCGGACGCGGCCCAGGGGGACTTTGTCGTTGGCCGTAGGCGGGTGTTGAATGCCCATGAAGATTACGAGAACCAGCATTGGGGTCCACATCACGGCGTGATTGAGATTGGTGACCACGTAGAAAATCGCCAGTGAGACGAACCACTTGGCCAGGGTGTGTGCTTTTTCAAGAAAAAGTGCATAGATCGTGTGACCGCCGTCGAGTTGGCTGATTGGCATCATGTTCAACCCGGTAATCAGCATGCCGACCCAGCCGGCCATGAAGTAAGGATTAAGCTGCGAAAGTGCTACCCACTCGCGGCCTGCCCACTGGGGATGTGCTCGCTCAAGCATCCACTGTGCTATCCAGGGGAGGTAGAGTTGAAACTCGCCGTGCTGGGGAATCCGCGTGAGATCCAAGTCGGTGATTCCCCACCATAAGACGGGGATCGCTACCACCAATCCCGCCAGTGGACCGGCGATGCCGATATCGAAAATCTGCCGTCGATCGGCGCGCATCCCATCCATGCCAATCACGGCTCCCATCGTGCCAATAGCGTTGAAGGGGATGGGAATACAGAGGGGATAGCTTGCCGGGATGCGATTCTTGACCGTTTGCAGAAAATGCCCCATCTCGTGGGTGAGCAGGATCGCCAACACGGAGACCATATATTGAACCCCCGTCACCCAGTTGGTCTGGATGATCCGGGCCATGGCGGCATAAGTGCCGATATAGCGTGGTTCAAGTGGTTCCCAATGAGTAACGCCGACCCAAAAGGTCGAAGCGCAAGTCGCTAAGAACAACAAGAGCGGCAACAGCGTGCGGCGTTGGGGACGAAAATGCAGGTCCGAGACCGTTAGCTCTGGCAGATGGGCGACCGCCGGATCATGAAACGGATCTTCAGCCGGCGCCATCCCAGTCTTAGCCGGATCGCCACGCGGTCCAGTGCTCTGAGTTACCGTCTGGGGAGACTCGGGCGACTGGGCTGGTGCAGGCTGCTGGGACGGGGGGGATTCGGGGGCCTCACTCTTCATCGGGGAATCTTACACCCTTGGCAGTACTGAGGCAAAGCCCTTTTGAATTGCAACGTACAGAGAAATCAGTAGATTTCGAGACTTTTGACGGAACTTGTGCCGCAGGTGCGTGCCCCAGCCAAGCAACGATCCGCCGTTTGCAACAGGCGCGATGGCTCAAAATTCTTCGACGGCATGAAAACACTGGCAACTCCCCCGCTGACGCGAATTCGAGTCTCTTCCCTACGGTCTTTGTGCCGCTGGAAGGTCGCCTCGATAGATTGGATCGCACCTCTCGCCATGTGAACGGCCTCCTGGCGATCGCATTCTCCCAAAACTAAAACTCGCCGAGTCGGAGAACTCACTTCTACTTCTAGAGGGGAGCAGAATTCCACTCGACAGGCCGTATCCATTAGTCTGCTCAGGAGCGATTCGTTCGATTCACCCTCTTGATTGTCTGTAGAGACTTCCAGCATGACGACGCTCAAAGCCTGCCGTTGCGAGCGACATTTTCCCAGTGCAACCACCAGTCGCTGTTCAAAGGTTCTGTCAAAGGAAAACAGCTCGAACGGCAACTCTCCTGTAGAATGGTTTTCCGATTCTTCCGGCGATTCTACTTCAACCTTGAGCACGAGTGAGGATACCTTCGCAGGAGCGCTACGTAGAAATGCATTTACAGCGATTTTTAATCGGTTGGCTTCCTTGCGCACTTGGGAGTTGACGTCATTCTCACAGAGCGCGAATTCATTCAAAGACTCCTCGTCCTCATCGACAAGCGCCGAAATCTGACCATGGGCAGCGACCAGAATCTCCGTATACTCACGACTTTCGGGCAATTCGAGAGAGAGAACTTCTGCAAGAAGTTCCACCTTGGGCTGCAATTCGGCGACTAGTTTTGTCAATTGCGACTTATCAAGTTCACAGTAGGCTCCCCCTAACTCCAGCAATTCGGGCAAAACACTCAAGCGATGGCGCCCCACCAATTCTCCCAGCAAGCTGGCCAGTTGCAGGACGCGGGTTAGATGATCTGTCGAGGTCTCCCCACTTGCGTGAATCTGCCCCTTGCGAATATTTGTAATGGACCTCCCCAGCTGGGTAGGCATGTTCCAATGATCGAGCAAAGCGGCACTCAAGGCGAGGTGATCGAAACCCAAAGTCTCGGTTTCGATCTGCGTGAGATCAACTTGCTTTTCAATCGCGCGCGACATCAGGTGAGTGTACTTGTCACGAAACTGCCCGATGAGCGCTAAGATGCCAATGTCTTGCAGTAAGCCAGCCAAGAAGGCCTCGTCCCCAGAGCGCTGAAACCAATGCTCACTGATTTCCCGCGCAGATACCGCCCTAATCAAGGTCGTCGACCAATACGACTCGAGTTGCTCTCTCGCAAGATTCGCAAACAGGCTTTCGGGAAGGCTGAAGCCAAGTACTAGCAGCTTGAGTGGTTTGATCCCCAGCATCGTAATCGCTTGGTTCAGATCGCTCACCGGATGACTCAATCCAAAGAGCGAACTATTGACCACGCGCAGGAGGCGTACAGTGAGTGCGGGATCTCGCTCGATACATGCATTGAGGGCTACGGTATCTACTTCTGAACTGGCAGTGAGTTCGAGTACCTCCGCCGCAACGACAGGAAGGCTGTACAACGATTTCGCATGCAGGACGAATCGCTCCATCGTTGCCGTATCCGGCTCACTAGGCGGCAGGCTTGAAATGCATTGGGGCATGTGCATGGTGTCCAACAGGAGACTGCTTGCATAAGAAGTTGGAGCATTCGCGCAGGTAATCTGTGCTCTGACTCGATATCGAAAATATAGGTCAAAAAAGGCCCCCGTGAGGGGGGCGGCGGCATATCCCGCACCATGCGGCAAATCGACAAGATCAGCCAAAAAACGTTGCGCTAGGCCTCCACAAAGATTTCGTTAATAATAAACTCCCCACCAGACTTATCACGCGGCACAGGAAGCCCATGATTCGCGCCATCCTACTATTGCTATGCACATGGCTATCGCTAACGTGTGCTTCCGACTTGGCGGCACAAGAAGCGTTGCCTCCAGAGATAACGCCTGGAGCAATGGATGCGGTGTCCGCGCCGTTGGTTGAAGATGCATCGCTGTTCGATACTCACTTCGTTGATGCCCAGTACGGCTGGGCAGTCGGAGCACATGGTTGCATTTGGCACACCACCGACGGCGGAGCGCATTGGCACCAGCAATCGTCGCATGTCGATGTGCGCTTGAGCGGCGTGTGGTTTCTCGACCGCCAACTCGGCTGGGCCGTAGGAGGGGCCACCCAGCCGTATCTCTGGACAACCCAGGGAATTGTTCTCCGCACGACCGATGGAGGGAAAACTTGGAAAAAGCTGTTGGCGTTTGTCCCTGCGTTGGAACGAGTGAAGTTCTTCGACCCCCAGCACGGCGTGGCTTGGGGGCACGGCTCGGGAGGAGAACCGCTAGGTTTGTTTGCCTCGGATGACGGCGGACGCAACTGGCGTCCCCTGGGTGTCGGAGTACCTTCGGTTTGGTGGGGCGGCGATTTCGTCGACCAGAGACAAGGAATCATCGTGGGACCTGGCGGCCAAATGGCCCGTCTCGTCGCAGGCGATGCGGTGCCGATCACCCTCGATCAGCAAACAACCCGCAATGCCCATGCAGTAAGACTCTCGGCCGATGGGATTGGCTGGATGGTCGGCGAGGCAGGAATGATCGAGCACACCACCGATCGCGGGGCCAATTGGGAAGCAATAAGTATTCTTCCCGAGGAGATTGCAAATCACATCCAGTGGCGCAGCGTAGCGACCATGGGAGAGAACGTCTGGATCGCTGGCTCCCCGGGAAGCGTCGTGTTGCATTCCCCTGATGCGGGGGACTCATGGCAAGGATATGCCACGGGAAGCTGCACGCCGCTCAACCAGCTGACGTTTGCGGATGAATCGCACGGCTGGGCTGTCGGAGATTTCGGTGCCATTTTACACACCTCTGACGGCGGCCAAACCTGGCAGACTCAGCGTGGTGAGGCTGAGCGATCCGCTGTGTTGATGATTTTGGAAAACGAGCGCGAGCTGCCTCTGGCCGCCTTGGCCAAACTCGCCAAGTGTGATGGCTATCGCACGATAGTCCACCTGCTCACTCCCCCCCGGGATGATTTTCGATTCGATCAACTCTCCGCCACTGCGCGCATTGACGAAGCGATCACTTTTCTCGGTGGCAATGCCGTCACGCATGCCTGGCAGTTCCCGAGCAATGAACACGAAGATCTCGACACCCGTCTCGCAGCTGAAATTGTCCGACTGCTTCGCACTTGGCAACCGCTGGTCCTCATCGTTCCCGACGCACATGAAGCAAGCACAGGGCTTGGCAAACGGATTGCCGCAGCGGCAGAAATAGCAGTAACACAAGCCGCCGATGAAAACCACTTCCTTTCACTCAGCGAGCAGTTGGCCCTCACTCCTTGGCAAGTAAGCCGCATTTACGCCCTGCTTCCTCCCGACATGCGCGGCACTCATCGTGTGCAGTCCGAAGAAACCATAGCTGGAACTTCGCTAGCCGACTCCAGCATTGCCGCCAGGAGTTTGCTCTCCCGAGAATTCTCTCCGCCGGAAATCGCCGACGAGTTTCGCCTCTTGGCGAGTCTCGCGGGAGAACCCACGGCACAAATTGACGACCTCGTGGCAGGACTTGGCGCGACTCCCGGCTCCGCCAGCCGTCGAGCACTATCTTCACAGGACATATCGCTTGCTGCACAATCCCAACAACGGCTCATTGAAAAACGCCGTAACCTGCGAAACATCTTCCGTGCCAGCGGAGGCAATCCGGCACTACTGGGCCAGGTGGGACAAATGCTTACCGACATGGATCCCACAGCGGCTGCCGCATTGCTCTACGAACTGGCGACTCACTTTCAGAAGGCAGGGCAACTTGATCTGAAGGCTGCCACGTTGGAACTCATGGCCCGTCGCTATCCGAGCGATCCACTCGTGGATGCAGCGCTAGTCTGGCTCGTACAGTACTATGCCAGTGGAGAAGCTGCCCATGCTTATCATCAAATCACACCGGCAGTCGCGCAAGCTATTGCGGTGGAAGTCCCCAGCGAAGTGTCCCCTCAGACCGACAGCTCCGTCGAGCCGGCCACAGCAACCAGCTATGAGAAAAGCCTCGACTTTCAGCGATTTACGCGCGCGGTGCAAATAACTCAGCACATTGCCCAAACGCGCCCTCTTCTGCATAGCGAGCCTCAGGTTCGGGTTCCCTGGGCGATTGCCGAACGCAAGCGTTCAATCCCCGCGGTTGCGGAAAAATATCTTGAGTCGCTTTCTCTTCGTGCTCCTGGTGAAGCGTGGCAACTCTGCGGCAGCATCGAACGTTGGCTCACCGAGCCAGGGCGCCCGAAGCCGCCCGTACCTTTGGCCGACTGCCGCTTTAGTGCAGAAAAGCCACACCTCGACGGAACGTTTGATGAGCCAATGTGGCAGCAAGAGTTCGTCAAGTTCGAGACTCCGAGTTCTGAATTCCTCTTCACACGCGATGAAGAGTATTTCTACTTCGCTGTACGATGCGAAAAAGACCCTGCTCTCAGTTACTCTACTGACGATCGGCCCCGCACTTACGACACCGACCTTACCTCGCACGATCGGGTCAGCATTCTGCTGGACATGGATCGCGACTACACCACGTATTTTGATCTGACAATCGACCATCGCGGCTGGACGAACGATGCCTGCTGGCAGGACCACTCTTGGAACCCGCAGTGGTTCGTGGCAGCGGGAGGTGATGAAAAGACATGGACGATTGAAGTCGCCATCCCCTGGAGCGAACTCACGGCCACTCCGCCGGAGATTGGAGACACCTGGGCGATTGGGATCGAGCGGTTCGTGCCGGGGAAAAAAACGCAAAGCCTCGCGCGTCCCTTGGTTGGCGAGCCTGACCCGACGAATTATGGATTATTAAGATTCAAGTGATTACTAGCGATGCGTAGCATCGCTGGGCAACTTCTAACAACGCTCGCCACCCGCTATACTCACCCCCATGACTTGGCTCATCGGCATCGACGAAGCGGGATACGGACCGAACCTGGGACCCCTTGTCGTGGCTGCGTCCGCATGGTGGGTGGAGGACGAGTTCCGAGTTTCGAGTTTCGAGTGGCGAGAGCAGAAAACTGGCAACGTTTTAGCCGTCGTGCGTAAGCGGAGTGCGACTGAATTTGACCTCTACTCGCGCCTAGCAGAGATCGTCTCGCCCTCTCATTCTACCACCCATCTCGCCATCGCCGACTCCAAGCAGCTCTACAAACCCGGCTCGGGACTCCGACAACTAGAACGCGGCGTGTTAGTCGCTTTGAACGGCAGTGGAACCGTGTCGGCTAACTGGGTGGCGCTCGTTGGACGGTACACACCGGAGGTTCCGTGGTACGCGGATTACGATTGTCTGCTGCCAATCGATACGAGCGCAGACGAAATCAGCGAACTGTCCACACGCTTCACCTCCGCTTGCGGGTTCGCGGGTGCACGCCTCCACACCCTTCAAACTCGCATGGTCTTCCCCCGCGAGTTCAACGAGCTCATCACCCACTTCGGCACCAAAGGCGCCGCATTGTCACACGTATCGATCGGCTTGGTGCGCGAAGTTGTCGACTCTCTCCCCACCCCCCCGCCCCAAGCTCCCAGATCCCTCTTCATCACTTGCGATAAGCACGGCAGCCGCAATCGCTACCTTGCCCTATTGCAACATTATTTTCCCGACCAGTGGATCGACACACTTGCCGAGAGTGGACCGGTGAGTCACTATGCCTGGGGGCCGAACGAATCGCGGACCGAGATTCGTTTCCGCACCAAAGGAGAAGCTGAACTCCCCGTGGCACTCGCTTCGATGACTGCCAAATACCACCGTGAACTCGCCATGCGGGCATTTAATGATTACTGGTGTCGACAAGTCCCCGGCCTGAAACCGACGGCTGGTTACCCGCTGGATGCCAAGCGATTCAAGGCTGCCATCGCAGATCGACAAAACCAGCTAGACATCAAAGACACCGACCTCTGGCGCGAACGATAGCACTCACTCACACACTCACCTACTCACCACCCATGAACATCTTCATCGCACGACACGCCTGGGCCTATGAATTCGGCGACCCCCGTTGGCCCGATGATTCGCAGCGCGAACTGGAACCCGAGGGGGCCGAACGCTACATGCAGGTCGTGCAGACGCTCGCCGAACGAGGATTCGCACCTGAGCTTGTGGCAACCAGCCCCTATACTCGCTGCGCGCAGACGGCCGAGATTATTGCCGAATACACTTCCCAGAAGCCGGACGTGGTGCCATTGGATGCCTTGGAGCCCGGCAGCAGTTTCGAAGCCCTGCTGAAATGGTCTCGAGACTCCGAATGTGAATCGGTCTGTTGGGTCGGTCACGCCCCCGATGTTGGTTGGCTCACCGCTGCCCTGGTAGGTGACTCGGGCGCCAGCCTGCGGTTTGCCAAGGGCTCCGTCGCTTCCGTCCGTATGGACGAAGGGATTGTCCCCGGTGCGGGAGAACTCATGTGGCTCGCCACCGCCAAAGTATTGGGAGTCTAATCTAAAGCTGAAAGTCTAGAGTCGAGAGCCAATCATCTGGCTCGTTGGCTCTCGACTCTAGGCTCTCAGCTTCTGTACAATTCGGATTCGACGAATTCATTCATCGGCATGGAAGGTACACGATGGCCAAACACGGATCGTATGACTGCATCATCATCGGCGGGGGGCACAATGGATTGGTTACGGCGGCTTATCTCGCTAAAGCAGGCCGCAAGGTGTGTGTCCTAGAGCGCCGCCATGTGCTTGGTGGTTGCGCTTCGACCGAAGAACTCTGGCCCGGTTACAAGGTTTCGACTGCCGCCTATGTGATCAGCCTGTTTCAAACGCAAATCTTGCGTGAATTGCGGCTCAAGGAATACGGGCTTAATATCTTGCCGCGGAGCCCTTCTTCGTTCACGCCGTTACCCGATGGGCGCAGTTTGTTGATGGGACCTGACGCCGCACTCAACCAACGCGAAATCGGCAAGTTCAGCATGCGCGACGCGGCAGCCTATCCGCGTTACGAGGCATTGCTGGAGCGTGTTGCCGCAACTTTGGAACCGGTGCTCGGCGAGGCAGCCCCCGATCCTTTGCCACTGCCCAAGTCCTGGCGCAAGATCGGCATCGGCAAACGCCTCCGCGATGGCAAGAAGGTGCTCGACATGCACAACGCCATCAAGTCGCTTGGTGCCGACCTGCCAGAGGCGGTAGAGTTGCTCACGGGAGCAGCGCGGCCGATCCTCGAACGCTGGTTCGAATCCGATGTATTGCGCGCTACCCTGGCCACAGATGCGATCATTGGGGCGTTTACTTCCATCAGTTCGCCTGGCAGTGCCTACGTCCTATTGCACCATGTGATGGGTGAGGCCGGCGGCGCGCGGGGTGTCTGGGGCTATGTGCAGGGTGGGATGGGAGCCCTGTCCGATGCCATCGCTGCTGCGTGTGTCGATCTTGGAGCCGAAATCCGTCGCGAGGCACCCGTTCATGCCATCCACACAGATAAACATGGTACATGCGGCGTGGGACTCGAAGACGGTTCGCAGCTTTCCGCAAGAGTGGTGGCTTCGAGTGTCGACGCCCATCTCACCTTCGAGCGACTGTTGGCTCCCGACGTGTTGCCCGAGGAATTTCGCGAGGCGGTCGCACGGATCGATTATTCTTCGGCCTCAGCCAAAGTAAACCTCGCACTCAGCGAGCCTCCCCGATTCACCTGCATCCCCGGCGACGGCGTAGGGCCCCATCATCACGGCACGATGCACATCGGCCCGTCGCTCGATTACTTGGAACGCGCCTATGACGATGCCAAGTACGGTCGGCCCAGTGAGCACCCAATTCTCGAATGCACGATGGCCACCAGCGTCGATTCTTCGATTGCCCCGCCGGGAAAGCATATCCTCTCGATGTTCGTGCAGTTTGCTCCCTACAAACTTGTCGATGGGAATTGGGACGATATCAAAGAATCCTTCGGCGACCGTTGCGTCGAGACACTCGCCCAGTACGCCCCCAACATTCCCAGCGCAATTGAACACCGCCAGATTCTCACGCCCCTCGATTTAGAACGCACTTTCGGCATCACCGGCGGCAACATCATGCAGGGCGCCATGCCAATGCACCAGCTCTACTGCTTCCGCCCCGTCGCAGGCTGGGCCGACCACCGCACGCCCGTCCCTGGCCTGTATCTCTGCGGTGCCGCCAGCCATCCCGGAGGAGGCGTCATGGGCGCCTGCGGCCGCAATGCCGCCACCGAAATCCTGCGGGATAAACCGTGGTAGCACTAGAAGTTCAATGTTAGATGTGGGAAGGTAGATGGTAGAGCAACTTCCCATCAGCAATCAGACATCATAAATCTAACATTCCCCCCCATGCCCTCCGAAGAAGAACTCTATCAGGACCATATCCTCGATCACTACGAGGACCCGTTTCATCGCGGCACGCTCCCCGCTGCCACACATGCTCACGAGGACAAGAATCCTTTGTGCGGGGACGTGGTGCGGATCGAGTTGCAACTGGATGAAGCGGGAAAAATCGTCGATGCCTATTTCAACGGCGAAGGTTGTGTCATCAGCCAAGCCTCGGCCTCGATGCTCCTCGAGAAACTCCAGGGGAAAACGGTCGACGATATCAAACAGTTCTCTGCAGCGGACATGCTGGAACTCTACGGACCACGGCTCACTCCCAATCGGCAGAAGTGCTGCCTGCTTTCGTGGAAGGTACTGCAATCGGCGGTGCATGCCCCCGTCGAAAGGTCTGACAAAACATGAGTGCACTGGCTTCCATCGACGCGTCGGCCCTGCTGCCCGAATCGCTCCGCGCAGATTTTCCTATTCTCAATGACGATGTGCTAGACGGACATCCTCTGGTGTTTCTCGATAATGCCGCCAGCACACAACGTCCCCGACAGGTGATCGACATGATCGCCCGGGTCTACGAACATGACTATGCGAATGTCCACCGAGGCATTCATACACTCAGCGAACGCAGCACCGAGCAATACGAAGAAGCCCGTGAAAAGGTGGCTCGCTTCATCGGGGCTGCCAACTCACATGAAGTTATTTTCACGCAAGGAACTACCGGCTCAATCAATCTGGTCGCCCGCAGTTGGGGTGAGACCAATCTCCGTCCCGGTGACGAAATCCTGACCACCGTCATGGAGCACCACTCAAATTTGGTTCCCTGGCAGCAGGTCGCAGCCAAGACGGGTGCTACGCTTAAACATGTGCCAATCACCGAAGATGGTCGACTCGACATGGATGCGTTCGCAAAACTTTTGAGCGATCGTACGAAACTCGTGGCCGTCACCAGCGTCTCGAACACACTAGGGACCGTGAACCCCATTGCTGAAATCATCGCCCAGGCCCACGCCGTGGGGGCTCTGGTGTTGGTCGATGCCGCGCAGAGCGTACCACATATGGTTACCGATGTCGCCGCCTGGGACTGTGACTTCCTGGCATTCAGCGGACACAAGATGCTCGGCCCCTCGGGAGTCGGCATCCTTTATGGCAAGGAAGCATTGCTCGATGCGATGCCACCGTTCTTGGGTGGCGGAAGTATGATCAACGAAGTGCGGCTCGACGGGTTTACCCCTGCCGAGTTGCCGGCCAAGTTCGAAGCAGGCACGCCCCCCATCGTCCCCGCCATCGCCATGTCGGCAGCCATCGATTATTTGCAAGCCGTAGGGCTCGACGCTATACATCGCCACGAGCAGGCATTAGTCGATTACGCATATGAGCAATTGAGCCAGATCGAGGGACTGCGGATCCTCGGTCCTGCACCCGAGTTTCGCACCAGCTTAGTGAGTTTTGCTTTCGAGAAAATCCACGCCCATGAATTCGCCCAAGTGCTCAACGACCGTTTTGGCGTCGCCGTGCGAGCCGGTCATCATTGCACCCAGCCGCTACACAGACTGCTGGGCCTCTCAGCCAGCACCCGGGCGAGTTTCTATCTCTACAACCGACCCGAGGAAGTGGATCGGCTGCTGGAAGGAATCGCCGCCGTGCAGGCGATGTTCGCTCCGCGCGGGCGAAAACGGCGATCGCAACAACAATACCCCACACCCAAAGTGGGGTCTGAAGACCATAGGAACAGGATTGTTCGCTAAGGGCGAAGGTGCGTTGTTGTTTCACTGATGCTAGTTGCAAAAGGTCCGTATAAAACACGGGTCGATGAAAAACCGCTTGCCCATGTTAGCCTAAACATCGCCTCGGTGATGAGGTACGGCTTATACCCACCTATGTTGGCGATAGTTCAATTTCGTATACGTAAATCGGGCAGCCGTCTCCGCAACTCTTGCACGCCTTTTGGAGTTATAGGCCCGGATTTGGATACTTGAGACTTGGAAATGTAGAGCGTGTTTATGTGCTCGCATTTCGCTATATCATCTAGACCCGCATCAGAAATGCTTGCACCTCGGATGTCCAAGGCCAGAAGTTCAGGTAGAGATTGTAATTTTGACATACTGGTGTTCGTGATGCCCGGTGCCATCAATCCCAAAGTACGGAGCGACCTAAGACGACAGATTTGCGGTAGGGCAGCATCCGTGACACCAGTATTCGTAAGACTAAGTGATTGGAGATTGCTTAGACCTGAGAGGTGTTCTATTCCAGCGTCAGTAATTCCCGGTGCGTTAAGGTGCAGGTGATGAAGATTCGATAGACTGCTAAGCCATTTGACGCCATTGTCGGAGATCTGCGTGCTATTCCAATTTCCGACACTCAGACGCCGTAGGTTTTGTAACTGACTTATGATACGCAGGTCTGAGTCGCTCAATCGTGAACCCCCGACACGCAAATCGACGACTTCTGGCAATTGGAGTAGAAGTTGAAGAGTACCAGGAGCAACATCTCTATATCGGACATGAAACTGCCGTACTTTGGAGTCTGACCCTAACATCAAAGCCATCCAGATTGATTCACTCCATGAGGAAGTCATTCCCACAAAGTCAATTTCTGCACCAGCTGCCTCCAGATTTCGCACGGCACGTCTTTCGCGATATTTTAGTCCGTGAATAGCGAAAGTAGTGAACCACAAAAAAACGCTTGCAATCGCAAAGGTCGTTAGTAGGCTCCGTAAACCAAATCGGAATCGACATTGAGCAAAACGCAATGCTAATGACCGTACTTTCCATTCGGCCAGAAGAGGCAATATTAACCCGAAGACCATGGCCATCGGCACTAACCAACCCATAAGCCTGGCGTACCAGATTAGTAGGTAAGCTAGACCGATACCTTCGGCGATTGCAATCGCGAAGAGAGCTTTCAGGAACATGTCACGCCTGTTGATTTGTTTCAAACGTGAAATTAGTTGCATAAGTAACCTAGTGCTACTTGATATACTGACAAGGGTAGCCAGCCGACTCATTTGGCAAGTTTCTTTGCAAACAAAAATTGTTCAAAGGCAATCAATCAGCATCGCGTATTGTACCTTTTCTGCTCTCTTTCGACAAAATCTGCGAGTTCGCAGCGAAACTGTGTTGTTAGAGGCGGCACGCCAATCCGCCGTCAAAAACTGAAATTCCGAGAACGCGTCGGATTCATCGTTCTACGCAGTTTTCTTGAGCTATCCAGTCTCTAGCTGCATCGTGAAAAAATTTGGGGAACTCTTTCCCCATGGGCTGCGTCGAAAGCTGTAACCGACCCGCGTCGGCACACTTTTCCGTCCCGTAGTTCCCAAAATGAGAGGAGCCCCGTCATGAATTTTTCCCGAACATGTGCTGCTGCGCTGGTTGTTCTAGCAGCAAATTCAACGTGTTTGCTTTTTGCCAAGCCTGCCGCTGAAGACCCAGCTGCAGCGGCCACCAGTCAAGTCGTCGATCAGATTGTCGCTGAGAACGAACCCAAGCCAGAGCCCCAACCGATGACTCCCGGCAATCTCCCTGATTTCCTGCAAAAGGGAATTGCTTGGCTGATCGCAGCCCAACACAACGACGGCGGCTGGGGGGGTGGTTCGCATGCTCAGCAGAGCATCATCGATCCGCACGTTGTCCAGACCGATCCTGCCACGACTGCTTTCACTTTGCTCTCCTTAATGCGGGCTGGTCATACGCCCGTAGAGGGACTCTACCAATCGCAAGCTAAGCGCGGCCTGGAGTATCTACTAACGGCCGTCGAAAAATCAAAAATCGAAGGCCCGTTGATCACCGACATCGAAGGAACCCAGCCGCAGATCAAGCTGGGCCGTTACGTTGATACGGCCATGACGTCGCAGTATCTCTCTCGCATGTTGCCGTTGGTCGAACAGGACGAAGCGATGCACAAGCGAGTTGATTCTGCCATCGACAAGTGCCTCGCCAAACTGCAGGTGTCGCAGCAAGCCGACGGCAGTTGGGGCCAGGGTGGCGGTTGGGCGCCCGTGTTGCAATCGTCACTGTCTTGCTCGGCACTGGAAATCGCCGCGGCCAATGGTAAGGAGATTGACAAAGACGTGCTGGAAAAGGCCCGCAACTATCAAAAGGGAAACTTCGACTCGAAGAGTGGCAAGGCCGACGCTTCCGCTGCGGCTGGTGTCGAATTGTATGCCTTCAACGGTTCGCTTCGTGCCAATGCCGCCGATGCCCAGGAAGCCCAGTCGCGTGTCTACAAAGCGAAAGCCGAGGGCAAACTGGCTGCCAGTGCTCCTGTGGATGAAAGTTCCTTGCGAATCGCCGGTGTTACTGGAGGTGCTGCTCGTAAATTGGCTGAAGCTGCCGAACAGAACGCGGCCCAGATTGATCGTCTCGGTGACGAAAAACTGCTGAGCGGGTTTGGTAACAACGGCGGCGAGGAATATCTCAGTTACTTGATGACCAGCGAGTCGCTAGTGATCGCCGCCAAGGAAAAGTTCCAAGCCTGGAACGGCAAGATGGCCACGCGACTGGAAAAAGTGCAAAACGGCGATGGCTCCTGGAGTGGCCACCACTGCATCACCAGCCCTGTGTTCTGCACGGCAGCCGTAGTGCAATGCCTCACGACCGAGAATGATGCCGAGTTCCTGAGCGACATGGCCCGCCGCACCAACAGCCACCATATGGCCGACGCGGGGAAGTAGTGTTTCTTTTTACCAAGCCCAACGCCCAGGGATTGGAATCCCTGGGCGTTCACTTTTCACTCCGAGTTGCAAGCATGATTCGCACACTGCTCATTCTCTTAGTGTTGATGACACCGAGTTTGCTTGAAGCTGCAGAAAAAAAAGTGCCGCAACAAGCCCTTTCCAGTGCGGTTGATTATCTCTGGAGCCAACAACACGCAGATGGTTCCTGGCGGAGTGAGCAGTATGCAGTGTTGCGCTCTGGACAGGCCCTCACGCCGTTTGTCCTGCACACGCTACTGGAGAGCAGCGACTCGCTTTCCAGCGATGAAGCCGAAAAGGCGCTGCGGGCGGTGCGGCTTATTGTCTCCCATCTCGACGACGAAGGGGCACTCGGCCGGAGCGATCCAGACATTCTCGAATACCCGGTCTACAGTACGGCTTATGCGGTGATGGCGATTGCTCGCATGCAACGCCTTGGCTACGAAGCGAGTACTGAAGAAAAAGCTGAATTAAACCGCCATCTCATCAAGATGGGCCAGTTTCTTCGCAACGCTCAGTTCGACGAGGCGAGCGGATTTCATGTTGGGATGCCGACTTACGGTGGGTGGGGTTTTGATAAGGCAAAGCAAGCAGGTGAGCCTGGTCACATGGACTTGGCACATACACGCCGTGCGATTGACGCAGTATTTCGGTCACTGGGATTGCCCTACACCAACGACGGGAGTTCTGCGCGTGGTGATAAGGCATGCCGATTTCTGGCAGTCATGCAAAAGCACCCTGAAACCTTCTCTTTGCAACCAGTTCCAGAGGGTGTGACGCGGCCCACAGAAATCCCTTTCGACGGTGGATTTTATTTTTCCCCCGTGGTGCTGGCTGCCAACAAGGGCCGCTTTGACGACAATGCCAACTGTTGGCGGAGCTACGCCACTGCCACCTGCGATGGCATCCTTGCCCTGCTTGCGGCGGGAGTGCCGAAGGATGACGAGCGTGTGACCGCCGCGGTCGAATGGCTCAAAAAACATACAAATATCGACTACCCTCAAGGGGTGCCAACCGACCACCCCGAACCCTGGGGAGAAGCGATCGAGTTCTACCATTACGCCGCGCGGGCCGAAGTGTATCGATCACTCAGTTTTCCTGCCGAAGATCGCGCAGCCCTTGCTGCCACCGTTTTGAAACACCAGCGCGAAGACGGCAGTTTCATGAACACCGTTAGCCCGCTGATGAAGGAAGACGAGCCCCTCTTGGCCACCGCGCTAGCGGTGGTGGCACTGATAAATTGTCTGCCGTAAATAACGGCCAGGGATGGCAATTCCTGGGCGTTGCTAATCCCAGGGCATTGGGTTTTCAGACGATCCTTTTTTGCTATAGTGAACGCTCGTTAACCACCCATTTCTTGTGCGAGTTGAAACCATGTCTCGAACTACGTCCATGCGTTTTCCCTTTCCCCAGCAGCAACGCCGAGCTGCCAACTATGGTCAGGATCGACGACCGATGTTTGGGGGTTCAAGGGGAAGAGGGGGATCCGGCAGCTCATTCAAGATCCGCTTATTAATCGCCCTGGCCATCGCGGCGTTTGCTTTCATCAGCTACGTCACTAAACCGGGAGACCTGAACGAAGTCACCGGTGAGGTCGAAAAAGTTGCAATGGCAGACGAAGGGGACGAAATCCAATTGGGACTTCAGGCCAAACCGGAAATGGTCAGCATGCATGGCGGCCCCTCTCGCAATGTCGCCGCCCAGCAACAAGTGCAACAAGTCGGTTGGCGGCTGTTGGAAGGGCTTGATCGTCAACTCGACGAATACAACAAAGCACATCCCGATGCGAATCGCCACAATCCTTATGAAAAGGCATTTCAATTCACATTGCTCGCCGATCCCAAAACAGTCAACGCCTTTGCACTTCCCGGTGGTCAGGTCTTCATTACCGAGGCCCTCTATCGTGCCCTGGAAACCGAAGGTCAGCTCGCGGGTGTTTTGGGGCATGAGATCGGCCATGTCATCTCGCGACATGGAAACAAGCAGATGGCCCGGCAGGGTTTGTTTCAAGGCTTGGCAGGAGCGATCGGAGTGCTGGGTGGAAATCAGCAGAGCGCACAAATGGCCCAGATGGTCTCCTCGGCGATCTTCATGAAATATGGGCGCGAGGCGGAACTAGAGTCTGACGACTGGGGAGTGAAGCTCACCTATCAGGCTGGCTACGATCCTCGTGCCATGGAAGGGGTCATGCGTATTCTCGATGAGGCGGCTGGTGGCGCAAGCCCGCCAGAGTTCTTAAGCACGCACCCTAAACCTGCCAATCGTGTCGCCTACATCGATGCAGCCATTAAGAAATACTTCCCCGATGGTGTCCCCGATGGGTTGCGACAATAACATGGAATTGCCTCTCACCATCGTCTCGGGCGGACAAACGGGAGCCGACCGTGCAGCGCTCGATTTCGCCATCCGGTTGGGATTAGACCACGCTGGTTGGTGCCCGCGCGGCAGACGCGCCGAGGATGGTCCCCTCGACTTGCAATACGATCTGCAAGAAACGTCCAGTCCAAAATACGACCAGCGGACCCGCTGGAATGTCCGCGACTCGGATGCCACTTTGGTAATCACTGCTCAAGCACAAGCCACCGGCGGGTCGGCACTTACCCTCGCGGTTGCCGATCGCGAAGGGAAACCGTGCCTACACATCGCTCAGGAAGAGACCCCGTCGGTCAGCGAAGCGGGAGAGCGAATCGCAGAATTCATTCTCGAGCACCAAGTCGAGCGATTAAATGTTGCCGGCCCGCGCGCATCTCAGGAACCTGACATCGGTGCCTTCGTCAGCGCGGTGCTTTCCGCAGCATTAACGTCGCAGACATTCGCCGAGGCCGACTAGCCCGCCAGCCGCACAGCCAATCCCCGCCCCAAGCGCCAGCGTGGTCAGTGGTGGCAAAGGTGAGAGTGGCTCATTCTGAAGTAGGGTGGTGTAGGCCAGGAACGTACCGACCACCAAGCCAATACCCGGTGCGGCCCAAGCGGGAAATCCAGCGCGTGATTGCTTTTCATTCATGCATGTATTTTACGCCTTCAATCCCAAATGGGAAACATGACGGGTGCCCCTGCCTAGAACAACGACATCTGTCCATTTTCAGTGCGCGGAGGACGGAATTGGCTACAATCGAGCGGTGGCAGTCTACCCGCCAACCCGTACTTGGCCGCGAAGACACGGAATGTCTGCGCGATCTGATCGGCAATCTCCCCGGTCCCTCGCATTCGCTCGCCAAAGTGGGCACTGTTGGTGCGACCATTGCGAGTCGAACGAATTCGATTCTTAATTTTTTCCGCCTGATCGGGAAGCTCGCGCTCTAACCACTCGAAGAACACGGGTCGGACTGTTGTTGGGAGCCTGAGCAGGACAAACGACGCCCCCCGGGCACCAGCTTCGCTGGCTGATTTCAGAATAGTGGGAAGTTCGCTGTCGTTGAGGCCGGGAATAATCGGCGCTGCCATGACGAATGTCGAGATGCCCGCCGCCGAGAGCTTTTCGACGGCTGCCAATCGAGCCGCCGGGCTGCTAGTGCGGGGCTCCATCACCCGGGTGAGTCCTTGGTCGAGGCTGGTGATGCTCACCGCCACCCGAACCAAATTCCTCGCCGCGAGTTCGCTCAAGAGATCCAAGTCCCGCAGCACGAGTGCATTCTTCGTGATGAGATTCACGGGCTGGTTCGCTTCGAGCACTACCTCCAGGCAGGATCGCGTCAGACGAAACTCTCGCTCGACGGGCTGATAGCAATCGGTGACTCCCGAAAACATAATCGGCTCAGGTCGCCAGGCAGGTCGCGCGAGCCAATTTCGCAGGAGTTCCGCAGCGCGATACTTGACCATGACCTTCGTTTCAAAGTCGACTCCAGCCGAGAAGCCTAGATACTCGTGCGTAGGTCTTGCGTAGCAATAGCTGCACCCATGGGCACAGCCGCGATAGGGATTCACGCTGAAACGAAAGGGAATATCCGGGCTATCATTTTCGCTGATGATCGACTGCGACTCATCCGGCAAACAAACGGTCCGCGGCCGCCCCAACTCAGCCAGATAGTCTTCATCCTCGGCAACATGCTCCCAGTCGGTCTCCTGCGAAACCGAGAGATAAGGATTGGCCGGTTGAATCCCCGCCCCGCGTCCGCGAATCTTGGGTGATTGGTGTGGTTCGTGCGCCATGCCGTATAGTATACATGCGCACATGCCATGGAAGTCAAGGTGAGTATGTCATCCCGAGGGAGCCTTGGCGACCGAGGGATCTGGATCGCACATATGAAAAACTAGATTCATCGGAAGCCAAGGCTCCCTCAGGCTGACATTTTCGCAAGCACTACTATTCTCCCCCCCTACCCTCTACCATAAAGACATCATGCTCCAACTCGTACTACTATTCACGCTGCTCCCCCTGACCGAGCTTTGGCTCCTGGTCCAATTGAGCGGTGTCTTCGGTTTCTGGACCACGATTGCCGTCGTCTTGGCTACGGGAATTGCCGGAGCGGCATTGGCCCGTTGGCAAGGCTTTCAAGCGCTCAATCGTTTGCAGAGCGAGATGCAACAGGGGATGCTGCCCGCTAAGGCTTTGGGCGATGGGGCATTGATCCTGGTCGCCGGGCTGCTCTTGATCACCCCGGGCATTCTCACTGACTGTTTTGGATTGGCGCTTTTGATTCCGCCTTTCCGCTCCCTGGTGATGAAGGGGGTCCGCCACTGGATCGCGAAAAATGTCCGCGTGCAATCGGTCAACATGTGGGATGGCACCGGTGAAGATACTGTGCGCGGCAATTCAACCGTGGTCGATGCAAAAGTGATCGATTCCCACGTTGTGGAAGAAAGGGAAGTAAAGAAATAGGAGGAATGTAAGGAATTGGGGAATGAGGGAAATTCACATTCCTCCCATTCCCCACTTCCTTCCATTCCCCTATTCCCAGATTCCCCCCATTTCTCACTTCGGCAGGCGACCTTGCTCGACAGGTGGGAAAGACCCAGTCAGCCCTTCCTTCATAAACGCCACTAAGTCGGCCTTATCCTGGTCTGTGAGATCAAGCTTTTTGACTTTCTCGCTTAAGTAAGGATTCGGGTGCCCCCCCTTGGCGTACCATTCGACGACTTCTTCGAGTGTCTCCTGTGAACCATCGTGCATGTAGGGGCCAGAGAACGCGATATTGCGAACGGTCGGCGTCTTGAATGCCCCGCGATCGACATCTTCTTTCGTCACCTCATATCGCCCCAAGTCCGGCTCGTCGGCATCCATTCCCACGCCGAGATTGTGATACTTCTCATCGGTGAAATTGGCCCCCACATGGCAGGCGGTGCAGCCAGACTTGTCGCTGAAGAAAAGTTCGCCGCCACGAATGGCTGACTCACTAATGGGATTGGCCTCACTCGCCTTCTTTAGCTCCATGTATTCGTCGTAGAGTTCTTCGTCCTCTTCCTGAAGGGCGTCGAGATCTTCGATGTCGGCTGCATAGGCCCGTTCGAAATTCTGTAGCTCCTGGTAGTAGTCCCACGGTGCGGGCCCCGTCACCAGGGTACGCTCAAAACTGGCAATCGCTTTGCCAGCGTTTTCAATCGTCGCGCCGTCTTCAAAAATAACCTCGAACTGTTTTTTATAGCCAGGGATCTTGGAGATAGTCTGGATCACAACTTCATGGGTACTACCCATTTCGATGGGATTGGCCATTGGTCCAATCGCCTGATCTTCCAGCGAAGCAGCGCGACCATCCCAGAATTGCGCCCCGCTAAGGATGCGATTGTAAGCCACTGGAGAGTTTCGGTTACCCTCTTGTTTTCTTACACCCACTCCAAAACGAGTGTTTTTAGCGTAACCAAGTTCTGGATCGTGGCAGCTGGCACAACTTATCGAATCGTCAACGGAAAGTCGGGTATCAAAATACAACTGTCGACCCAACTCGATCTTCGCGCGAGTAAGAGGATTCTCTTCGAGTCCTACAATTCCCGCGGCACCGGCGGCAAGACCCAGAGGGAGTTCAGGCTCCACCACCACGCTGTTCTTAGGATCGGCAATCCAGGTTTCGATCTGTTCGACAGTCAGATCCCCTTCGCCGGGGATACCGCCTAGGAGAGCGCCATCGCCGAGTTTCACGGTTTCAGGATTCGTGCTGGGCTGGGGCTTAGGTTTTGACTCTGCTTTGGGTTCTGGCTTCGTAGCGGACTGGGGATTCGGCTCAGGCTTTGAAACCTTGGCTGCTGAAGCGGCCTCCGCCGTCGGCTGCACTTTCGCTTCTACAGATTCCTTGACGGTTTCTTTCAGCGCGGCGAGTTTCTTTGGTGCTGCCCCGCTCGCGGCCTCTGCCACTTTTTCATTGAGTTCGGCAAGCTTCTTGGGAGCAACGGTAGCAGGAGCCTTTGCTGCAGGTGCAACTACAGGGGCGTCTTCCTCAGATTTCGTCGTCGGTTTCCGTTCCGATTGCCAATTGTTAATCAATAGCGCGACCACGACGAGTGCAATCACGATTGCCAGAAACCTACCCATTTTTCTCATTTCCCAATAAAAGTTTGTCGTAAACCAAAGCTGCTACTACAGCACCCGCAACAGGAGCCAACCAGTAACACCAATGCAATGCAAATGCGTCAGCACCACCCTCGCCACCCATTATCTTGTAGATAAATGCCGGGCCAAATGAACGGGCCGGATTCATTGAGGCTCCCGTGATGGCGCCTGCGGCGAGAATATCAAACGTTACCGTCAGCCCGATGGCAAAGCCGCCGATATTAACCACCTGGCCACGCTCATCCACCGCCGTGCCGAAGACGGCCGTCATCAGGAGGAACGTAAGCACGAATTCCACTCCGAGAATAATGCCAACCGTCGGCCAAGCCACATCGGGGCCGGGCATCACGCCGGGAAGCGGAATTCCCAGTTTGGCCGATTCAACTGCCGCGGCAGGGAAGAACGCAAGACAAGCCCAAGCTGCAACGACAGCTCCCGCGAGTTGCGCGAGGATGTACTGCACAGCTAGGGGAGGCGTAATGCGCCCAGTGACCAACAAACCAATCGTCACTGCTGGATTTAGATGCCCCCCGCTGATTCCCCCAAAGGCGCTCACACCGATTGACAAAGCCAGCCCATGCGCCAGCGCGATCCCCACGAGCCCCGCCCCACTATTGAGTGGTTCCTGGGTGGAGAGGATCGTCGCAATCCCGGCAAAGCACAGAAAAAATGTGCCTATCGCCTCGGCTACCAAACATTTTGAAGTTCCCATCGCAATCCTAAACTACGAAACCATCTTAGCCGGAGGGCCACGCCCTCCGGGTAGAATTCCGCGTATTCCCAGAGGCAGGCATGCCTCCGGCTACGTAAGGCGAGTGCAGAACTAAGCCGCTTGCAATTGACTCTGAAGGGCTTCCATGGCGGCATCATAGTTTGGCTCGCTGGCAACCTCGGGGACATACTCGGCGTACACTACCGTGCCATCGGCATCGAGTACAAAGATCGCTCGGCTCATGATCTTCAGTTCCTCGATCAGCGTCCCGAAGTTGTTACCGAAATTGCGATCTTGATAATCGCTGGCGGGACGGATATTCGTGATACTCTCGGCACCACAGAAACGATTCATTGCAAAGGGCAAGTCTAGACTCACCGTTAGGGCATTGATTCGATCGCCCAGCTCGCCCAGAGTTTCGTTAAACTTCTTGGTTTGTGTTTGGCAGACGGGCGTATCGAGCGAGGGAACGACACTGAGAATAGTAGGCTTTCCTTTGACATCGGCCAAAGTAATCTCCTTCATGCCTCCTTCAAAGTAATGCAGCTTGAATTCGGGTGCTGCTTTGCCAACTTCGACTTCTTTACCGGCCAAGGTAAGGGGATTGCCTTTGAACGTAACTGCTCCAGTGCGTGACATGGTGAGGCCCTTCGTATGTAAATATGGGGGTGGTGAAATTCAGTAATTGCCTCTCCCCAGTATCGACTTTTGAGGGCTGGTTTCAAGGGCCTGGAACCAAATGGCTGGGAAACTGGCTAATTACCTACTGCTCGCCCGTAGCAGAAATCGAACAAGAATTGCCATTCCAGTTGCTGCTGGGCACACAGGGTAGCAACCTCCTCTGGTCGACCACCGCGAACGGCCTGTTCACACTCATCGACAAACAGAAATGGATCCCAACCCGCGGCCTGATCATTTGCCGCCATCTCGGAGAAGACCGGATGGTCACCTGCCCGCCGCATCCAATACTTGGCATTGGAATAATCCCCTTCTCGGCGATGCATGATCCCATGCCAATAACTCCCCGAAGGGGTATTTATCCCCTGACTAATCGTATGGGACTCGTCAAGATAATTGTACAGAAGCCAAATACCCGACAAACAACAGCGAGCCATTTCGGCATCAGAGACTGAGGAATGAGCAAATGCCTTCTCAGCGGTGAGGGCAGAAAGCAAGGGGCGGACTTCACGATTCGCAATGCCATGATCGAGTGGCATCAAACCCGCGCCTGAGATCACGTCCGCAAACGCCTGGCCATACTTCGCGGGATCGAAGTTAGACATATCAGATAAAACTCCCGCAGATCAATGGATGACTCTCACCGAAACATCATCCTAGCCGATCTCGCTGAAAGTTTCTACTTGGGCGAACTATCCAAGTTCCGGCCGCTACTGATCTTGCGAGCCAATTGCTGATATCGGCTCGCGGGTTCTTCCTTGCCCAAGGCTTGGTACATAGCCGAGAGGTTTTCGTAGGGTATGGCAAGCGAAACTGAACTTAGGAGCCCGCTATCAACTGCCTGTTCGATTAAGTCCACTCCGGCAAGCGTCAGTTCCACGGCCCGATCTTGTTCATTGGTGCGCCAGTAAGACACACCCATACTCACCAAAGCGTCACCATGCTGCTGTGGCACGGCAAGCGTCGTAACAGGTACGGGGTTAAGTAGCAATTCAGCTGCCTGGTTGTACCATTGGCATGCGGCTTCATGGTCGTCTTCGTGAATTGCATAGACAGCGCCGATTTGGAAATAGAGTCGGCCCATGGTGTAACCCGTATCTGGCAATTCGTCGCGTTGCCGGGACAGTTCGCTCAGCTTTTCCTCAGCCATTTTGCCAAATCGCTTGGCTGATGCAGCCTGGCTACGGACATGTTCGATGTCGGCAGCATGCAGGTAGGCCAACCCCAATTGCCAATCGAATTGGCTGCAAGTGAGGCGATCCGATATCTCTGTTTCGAGTAACGTTACAGTCTGTTCCGCTTCCTCAATCCACAAGTTGGGATTGATCGGTTTGTCTAAATTCGTGGCAGCAGCCAGGGCACTCACAGAGACTTGCAACCGTCGCGGAAGATAAGCAGAATCTTCGTCGATCAAGGCCTCAGTCAAACCCGATGCCCTTTCGATCCATTGAGGAACGGCACGGTTCTTGTCTTGGAAATTGCCTTGGGCAATCTGTGTAGCAATCGCCAGATGGGCATCGATCAACAAACACTGTGCTGCGTGGCGCAAATCTGTGTTGTCGCTATTGGCCAGCTTGTCGGCGATTTCGATCGCTTTCGTGTGCAGCGGAATCGCACGCTGGGAAACGTCACTCGAACCGAGTGAGGCCAACTGCGCCATTTCTTCAAAAGCACGCGCCTTATCCATCGGCTTGACATCCGAGGACTCAAGAACCTTCTTGGCTTGATCCACGGCCTGATCGTAGCGAGCTAACTGGCTCAGGCATTTTACCCATTGCAGTCGGTTAGGATGATTGTTGGGTTCTAGGTCCACGGCCTCGGCAGCATAACGCTCAGCCGTTATCGCTTTGCCCACCGATAGATAGTAGTCCGACAACCGTCGTCTGGCTTCGGCAGAACCACGATCCATCAGCGCCACCTGTTCCAAGTCGGCAATGCTCTGAGATAGATTCCCGCGGGCAGTTTCTTTAGCACGCAGCAAGAAGGCTGCTGGGTTGATTGTTTCGAGTAGCACGTCGCTGACTTGCTCCTCGAGTGTTTCTGTCCCTTCATCCGATGCGACGACCATTCCAGCACCGCTCGACAAAGTAAGCACCACTCCTCGTTCAGGATATACCTGCGCAAATACCGACTTCTTGGCGTCACTCACGGTGACCGGACGGCACCCTTCGAGCTGCAAGCTCGCGATCATCTCGCTCGTCGGTAAGGGCTTGTCCAGGCCGATGGCAATAGACTTTAAGCGGTCCTTGGCGAAGGTAGCATCGACCGAGTGAAGTCCTTCGAATTGATAGTGGAGCGTCGCGGCCTCCGTGTCGCCGGACGCGGGATCTCCCCAATCGGCAAGCACTTCACTGCGGAGAGAAACACCCGGAGTAATGCCGTGGAACGTAACCGCCTCAAGGCCCACCAATTCTTCAACGGCAATTTCCTCATCAGGCTCTTCGACGGCAAGCTCATCCGTATTGGCATCAATCGAATCGGCAGTGATAGTGTTCCGCAATTTTTCAGGCTGAGAGATTCGCTCAGAAGTGAAATCCGATTCAAATTCGTCGTCGTCGCGAGGCTCTGCTAGTTCTGGTTCGTATTCGGAGACATTGGCAATGGGCTCAAGCCGCCTCCGCTTGCGCGTCTTCGCAGGCTTGGGGGCAGACTCCTCTTCGGTGAACTTCCCTTTGGCAACTAGAATGGACTTCTCGACAGCAGGCCTTTCGGCAAGTTGCTCGTAATCCGGGAGATTCGGCTCAGCATATGCAGAACCCGCCAGCAACAACATCGGGAGCGACAGCTCCGCTAGTCGCGTGGCTTTGTTGGTAAATCTCTTCATCGAATAGCCCCCTCGCATAGAACGCTCCTCCTCAGCGTGTAACCCTTCGCCAGCACCATTGTGCCACGAAGGCGTTTCGTTCTGCCCAATCTAATTTCTAGTTGGTCGGATTTGGTCTAAGACCATTGCGTCTACGCCTATCGCGCAGCTCCGCTTCCTCCCTTATCGACCTTGCGGATAATTCCGCCTGCAACATTTGTTGCGAATAAAGAAAAAAGTCTGCCGAAATGGAGATATCCGCTGGCATTGCTGGCATGAAATCCGGCTACCAATGACATGAACGCCCCCGGGTTGCAACCCAGGGGCGTTCATGTGACTTCAAGAGTGAGGGACTGCGGAAAGCGCTGATGCACCCCCGATCAGCCCGCATAATCCTCCGACGAGGGAGATTGCTCGGTCGATGGATTCTGCTTGGGATTTCCCGCTCGCAAATGACGAACAAAAACCACCAACACACATAAAGCGGCCAACAGATAGGCAACGCCTGCACTTCCTACCTTCAACATCGAGTACATCTGTCGGTCCAAATACACCAAAGTCAACGACGTTGAAATCGCAAAGAAACAGAAAAACAACATACTGAACCCAATGACAAACGAATGATCCACTTCGCGGAACTCGGGATGTCGCTCGAGCCAATGCTCCCAACAGGTCAAGTCTTTGATATGGGGCTCGACATGTTCGCGAATATACCGCCCTGCCCGGCTGATGTTATTGTCCTCGGCGATGAAGGACATCATGAGACCCAGCAACAAGAAGGGAATCGCAGCATTTGCGAATGCCGAGGGATGCTCAGCAGCCAGATAGCCTGACACAAGCACGAGTGCTACTCCAATGATGACCAACCAAAAAATTCGCGATTTGGATTCGCTAATTTCGGCTCGCAATGTGAGATATTGATGCTTCATGAATTCGTCAGTAGACATTGCCATGCTCCCCCTGGAAAAGTGAGAACGAGAGGTGAAAAGAAGATCGAGCGGCGCAGTATGGCTCCTCAAGCACCAGCGTTGTGGCAGAAGAGGCTCAGTTAGCACCACGCATCTGAATGGTAACTTGCCTGCAACAGCTTTACAAGCACTG
The DNA here is from genome assembly GCF_007860015.1 of Bythopirellula polymerisocia. Taxonomy (GTDB): domain Bacteria; phylum Planctomycetota; class Planctomycetia; order Pirellulales; family Lacipirellulaceae; genus Bythopirellula; species Bythopirellula polymerisocia. Next base: position 1,098,890 of record NZ_SJPS01000001.1, on the reverse strand, counting down.
TGGCATTACAGCCCAGGATAAACATCTTAGGATGCTCAATTCAACAAGTGCTCTAGTGCCTTGTCTAGTTGGGGATACTTGAAGGAAAATCCCCCCGCAAGCAGCCGTTCGGGGACAACGCGAGTGCTAGAGAGCAGAAGCGCGTCGGCCATTTCGCCAAAAGCCAGACGGGCGGCGAAAGCCGGCATTGGTAGAATAGTTGGTCGGCCCAGTACCTTCCCGAGAGTCTTGGTGAACTCGCGATTGGTGGCTGGCTGTGGTGAAACAAGGTTCACAGGGCCTGAAATCGAATCCTGTGTGAGCAAAAACTGCATTGCGGCCACCACGTCGTCCAGCGCGATCCAGCTCATGGTTTGCTTGCCATCGCCGATTACTCCACCGGCACCCATCTTGAAAGGAAACAACATTGACTTTAACGCTCCGCCATCGGGACTCAGCACTACGCCGATTCGCGTATTCACCGTGCGGATGCCGGCATCCTTAGCCGGTTGGGAAGCACGTTCCCACTGTAAACAAACCTCGGAAAGAAAATCGTCGCCTGGAGCGCTCGATTCGTCCAACTCTGCCGAACCTCGGTCACCGTAGTAACCGATCGCCGAGGCACACAGAAACACTCGGGGTTTGCATTCCAACTTAGCAATCGTGTCACTAATTAGGTGCGTTCCTTGGGTGCGACTTTCTAGGATCCTTCGCTTGTAGTCAGCAGTCCATCGCTTTCCCGCGATGTTCGCACCGGCCAGATGCACCACCGCATCGACACCCTCCAGAGCCTGTTGATCGATCTCGCCCAGAACCGGAGACCAGTGAATCTCTTGTTCAGGATTCTGAACTTGCTCTCGGACCGCGCGTACTACTTTGTGACCATCGGCTTCAAAAGCTTTGGTCAACGCCGAGCCGATCAGCCCGGAGGCACCTGTGATAAGAATCGTTTGAGGTTCTGGCATTTTCCTATTCCTACTGAGGAGATCGAGATTCAAAGCGCAAACAAATGTTTAGGCACCATTATAACCGTACCGAGTAGAACCGTATGGAGCAGGATTACTTAACCAGTGGTTTCCCATCTCTGGCACATCGAAAACCGACATAATCGTTGGTGGCCGTGGGAGGGGCATGATCCCGATCGCTGACTTGGAGTCCTCCCCCCTTCTCGCTTTGAGAGATCCAACTCCCCCCTCGCAGGACGCGCTCAGTCCCCGTATCGGGACCGCTACCGGATCTCGCCCCACCGCTCCCGTAGGAGTCAGCCCCATACCAGTCCGCACACCAACATGCGACATTACCTGCGATGTCGAACAGGCCAAAGCGGTTGGCTGGAAAGGATTTGACTGGTGCCACGCCTAGGAAACCATCCTGCCCGAGGTTGGTCAGCGGGAATTTGCCCTGCCAGTAGTTGGCCTGCATTTGATTTTCCGGGGTTAGTTCACGCCCCCAAGGGAATGGTGCATCACTGAGCCCGCCGCGTGCAGCGTATTCATATTCCGCTTCGCTAGAGAGTCGCTTGCCTGCCCAGGTGGCGTAAGCCATCGCATCAAACCAACTCACATGCACCACAGGGTAATCATCTTTACCTACCAGCGAACTATTGGCACCGGTAGGATGTCGCCAGCAAACTCCTGCTGCTTCATCCCACCTACCGCTTTTGCGATCAAACAAGAGCGACCAGCCTCGTTTCTCAGCAGTGGTCAAATAGCCGGTTTCGTCGATAAAATTTTCGAACTCGCGATTCGTCACGAGGGTGATGTCGAGCCTAAAGGATTTCAATCCGACTCGATGCACGGGACGCTGGTCGGCTGGTCCAGGCCGAGGCGAGCCCATCAAAAACACACCCTCGGGCAGCAGCGCCATGCCGCTCTCACTTTGTTTGCGCACCCCGTTCTTTGCAGCAGCATTGGACCGGGAAGTCGGCTCGCGCTCAACAGTATGAAAAGTGTAAGCCAGTGGCAGCGGGAGAAGGGCTGCTAGGAGCCAAAGCATTTTCTTGTGCTGTCGAGCCATGACGGTGCGATTCCTTTCGCGCGAAAAACCTGCTCACAAATTGCGGCGGTTCTGATATTCGCGGCTAGCCTTTTCCAGAATTCGACGCTCGCGCCAGTTGAGACTTTCACGACCCGAAGCTTGTATCTTTTGCAGGATTCGATCCACTTCGATGTCGGTAGCATTCTCTTCGTCCGGTTCGTGAACCCGCAGAGGGGGTCGCTTCATCTTTGGCAAGCTACCAAACAGACGACCGAACAGGGATGCAGGCGTCCACTCAGTCAGGAAGAAAAACCAACCGTACAGGGCACCACCTAAGTGGGCGGTGAAGGCGATATCCCCCCCGCGCGACATGGCACCCTGCAGGTCGAGCAGCACCAACCCAATCGCCAGCACCCACATTGGAATCGGAATGGGGATCGGAAACACCATTCCCTTGGCATGCGGAAACTTAAATGCAAACAGAATCACGACGGCCACCACGCCCCCCGAAGCCCCCATGACTCTCCCTTGGACCCTACCCATGCTGGCCTCGGTGAGCGACCAGATCAGGCCCGCAACCACAATCGCCGTCAAGTAGAGCCACACAAACCGCTCTCTGCCATAGACTCGCTCAACCTGATTACCAAAACTCCATAGGGCAAACATGTTGAACCCAATATGCCAGAGCGAATTGGGATCGTGGAGAAAACCATAGGTCAGCAGACGGTAAGCGTTCCAAGGCCTCTCGAACCAGCGCGGGCCCAATTCAAAAGTGTCGGTAAACTTGGGGCCAAGAAATAGCTGCAATAGATAACAGCCAATCGTGATCAGAATGATCCTATTGGTAATCGAACTTGGGAGGCGAAGTTGCACTCCCTGCTGAGGTTCGTGAGCATAGTCTCGGTCGTAGAGTCCCATGCAGTTATCGTAGCTTACGGAGGGCTTCGAGACTACGGCAAGAAAGTTGAAGTCATTCCCGCGCAGGCGGGAACCCCGACAGGATATGCCGCCTACTGGATCCCCCGCCTGCGCGGGGATGACGGTTAAGTCCACAAGTCCGAGATTCTGAATTCTGCTAGCGAACTAAGGTACGGCAATCGCAGCAGCCGCAGGCACTGTGCCATTGATGATATCCTGCAACTCTTGGACCCTGGTACCAAGTTGAATGGCCAGCGAGCTGTTCTCAGCCAGCAGGCTAGCGATCAAATCGCGAGCGTTCTTTAGAGAGAGGTTCACATCCTTGAGATGCTTCTGAATCGCCTCACGGTCGCGTTTCATTCCCGCCAGATCTTCCTGGAGGAGCTTAATTTCATTCTCACGAAACTCAGTAAGTTTCTCGGCACTAGCCAACGCGGCGGTCCATTTTGCATTGTCTTCGATGAGTGCATCACGTTTGGCCAACATTACTGCCTTTTGACGCGACAGCTCAGAAAAAAGATAGGAGTAATCCTGCAATGGTCTGTTGTAGAGTTTCTTCACGGCCTTGCCCATTTCATTGGGACCTAGCCGCACGTCGTTCTCATCGAAACCAATGACATCGCGGGGATCATCGTCCGGGGTGGCTGGTGTACGATGCCGCAAGTACTCTTCGACGATGGACGCCGGAAGCCGCTTGCGTAATTCGGCTTCGTCCATGCCGGCAAACGTCTTGTACTGATCGGATGGCATGGCCTCATACAGACTCCATGGCCCTTCGCTTCGTGCGAGTCGTTCTCCCGTGCGTTGATCCAGAAGTTGCATTGGTTCCAAGACAACCCCCGTATCGCGTGACTCGACGACTTTGAATTCACCCAGATACTGGCGACCATCACTGGGACTGCCCGGATTGGCATTTCCTGATTCAAAGAGATAGACAATCGTAACGGCATCCAAACCATGGGGTTTGGGATTGGGAATTGCGACTTCGATTCTTCCTTGTTGGTCCAATCCACCTGTCGGCGCTACTTGTCGCCAGGCACGTCCCCGTTCGCGGGTGATCATTTGCAGCCGATGTTCCAACTGAATTATGCCAGCATCGTCTTCAATCCCTCGCAGCAAGGCTGCGTTTTGTTGTTCAAGCCGGGCCAGTTGTTCTTCCATCCCCGGGAGCTTTGCCCGCAAGCCACGATGGATCCGCATCGTCTCGGCAGCGAGAAACAAGAAGCCCACTGAGGTGAGCATGATAAACAAGATCAGTACGAATTGGCTCCAATGCCAATTCTTCGCACTTAAGAACACCGACACCAATCCCAGGATCAGGACGATCGCTAATAAGATTTGTAGTACGAGTGCCAAGTGAGTCTCCTCGTCGATCCGATTGATCGAGCGGTTCTATGTTCCTGGGGGGGACGCTAAAAGTACAAAAAGTCCCCTTATCTCGATCCTAAGTACCCGATTGGCCACCGTCAAGTTTTTACTGAGGGGGAACTTACGTCATTTCGGCATATCCGGAACAACCGACCCGGATTCCATCCCAATGTCGCCCAAACCCTGTATCAGCCGCTCCACCATTTCCTCGGTATGCCCCGCGGTGAAACCCAGCCGCAGTAGCGATTGTCCCGCCGGGACTGATGGGGGGCGAATCCCCGGTGCCCAGATGCCCCGTTCTCGCAGTTGTGTGGAAATCTGCATCGTCCGCTCAGCCGAACCGAGAATCACCGGGATGATCTGACTGTCGCTGCGGCCTGTATCCCATCCAGCCGCGTTGAGTCGTTTTCGCAATTGAGCTGCCCTGTAGAGCAGTCCCTGGCGCCTTGCTGGTTCGCGGTCCACCAAATCGAGCGCCAGCAACGCGGCAGCGCTCACCGCGGCCGGATGAGCTGTCGAGAACACATACGTCCTCGCGACATTGGCCAGCCACTGCACAAGCGCCGCTGAGCCACAAACAAATCCTCCCGCTGCTCCCAGCGCCTTGCCAAACGAACCGACGCGGACGTGCACACGCGCCAGCAATTCTGGATGCGTCTCCGAAAAATGCTCGACTACCCCGCGACCATTTGCACCGAACACGCCCACGGCATGGGCTTCGTCCACCATCAGCATCGCGTCGTGTTTATGGGCCAACTCGGCGATCTGCGGCAACGGTGCCAAGTCGCCGTCCATGCTGAACAGGGTGTCGGTCACTATAAGTCGACGCCGATATTTCTTTCCCTTCGCCAGAAGGGCTGCCAATGCATCTACGTCGACATGGGGATAGATGTGCCGTTCGGCCCGGGAGAGTCGACAGCCGTCGATGATACTGGCGTGATTCTTTGCATCGCCGTAGATCGCATCTCCTTCATCGACCAATGCCGGGATGATTCCCGCATTGGCGGCAAAGCTGGTGGGAAACAACAAGGCCGACTCGGTGGCGAAAAATTCTGCCAGTCGTTTCTCCAGGGCCTCGTGAACCACCGAACGGCCACTCACCAGCGGGCTGGCCCCCCGCCCGACTCCCTGCTCCGAGAAACTATCCATCGCCGCCTGGGAGAGTCGCGCATCGGCAGCGAGCCCCAGATAGTCGTTCGAGGCAAAATTGATGATCGATTTTCCGGCGACCTCAACCAACGCCCCTGCCGTACTCAAAGGAGGGGGTAGCGTGCGCAGCAGCCCTGCTTGCTGCCGCCTGCCAAGCTCTTCATCTATCCAGTCGAGCGGTTCCATGCTTCAATAGTAGCAGATTTGCTCGTTCGGGAACTATTAGCCTCCACCAGGCGTCAAACCTTTAGGCGAGAGTGTGACTCAGAGACAACCTAGCGTTGATCAAGTCCGTGTTGAGGAGGCGCCAAGCGATGCCGAGTTGGTAGCGGCCACCCAGGGGGGCGACCGTCAGGCCTTCGGCACGCTGGTCGAGCGGCATCAGGAGCGGTTGTTCAATACGTTGCTACGTGTGCTGGGGAGCTCCGACGACGCCCGCGAGGTACTCCAGGATGCCTTTATCCAGGCGTACACCAAGATCGATACGTTTCGCGGGTCGTCTCAGTTTTATACTTGGATGTACCGCGTGGCACTGAATCTGGCCTGCTCATACAAGCGGCGAACGAAACGCCACCGCGAGGAAGTTTCGATCGATACCATGAAAACCAACGTCGGAGAAGAACCGGTCGACCATGGCGAGTCGCCAGAGCAAGACATGCTCCGTGCCGAGCAAGCCGAATTGGTGCAGGCGGCTTTGGTGGAACTCAGCGACGAGCATCGCCAGATCTTGGTCCTCCGCGAGATGGACGACTTCTCCTACGAGACGATTGCCGAGATCTTAGAATTACCTGTTGGCACCGTCCGCAGCCGCCTGTTCCGTGCCCGTATGCAAATGAAAGAACTTCTCGAAGTTGTATTGATTAGCGAATCCAAGCAAAAGGGATAGGAGCCACAGAGATCACAGAGGGCACAGAGATGATGAGAAGATAATGTCGGACTTGTTGACTGAGAAGATCATTGGAGCTGCGATTGAGGTTCATCGAGTATTAGGGCCAGGACTTTTTAGAATCAATCTATGAAGAAGCTTTGTGTCATGAACTACATTTACAAGGTTTGAACTGTGAAAGACAAATAGCTGTCGAAGTTTTATATAAAGGCATCGCTATCAAAGGGCAACGCTTGGATTTACTTGTGGAGAATGAGGTCATTTTGGAAATCAAGTCACTGAGCCAACTACCCGAAGTCGCCATGGCACAAATACTATCTTACTTGAGGGCAACGGGACTGAAACGAGGTCTACTTATCAACTTCGATGAGAAACGATTAACCGATGGAGTAAAACGAATCTCTCTGTGATCTCTGTGCCCTCTGTGGCTAATTAATTATGTCAGAACCTAAAAACCAACCTGAATTCGACGACTCCCTGCTGAGCGCCTACGTCGATGGCGAGCTTACTGCCGAAGAGCGCGCTCTGGTCGAAGCCCGCTTGGCCGAGAATCCGCAGGCTCGGCAGTTGGTCGCCGAGTTGAAGGAAGTCTCCGCCAAGGTTCGATCCTTGCCTCGTGCCAAGGTGGACGGAGACTTGCGTGCCGACGTCCTCGATCAACTCGACAGACCAACGTCCACATTGCCCCCTAGCGATTTAAGTATGCCACGCCGGCTGCTTTGGCCCCTGCTCGCCACGGCGGCCTTAGTGATGCTCATGATCTACCAGACCGAGGTGAAAGAAGATCAGTTGGAAGTCGCCCAGGTTCAGAATCCCAAGATTGAAGACCACTTGGCGAAAGGGAAGCGCGAGGCAAGTCAGAGATCAGTCCCAGCGGTAGGGACAATTGAAGCGATGCGCGAAGCTGACAAACCCGGTTCAATAGGCTTGCTGGCTGAGACCTCTCCCCAGGATGAGGCGGCATCTGAAAAGTTTGACGCTTCGTCGAGCGGTGAGTCATTGGATATAAAGTCCGACCTTGCATTGGACGCGGCTGCACAATCTGAACCAGCAAGCCCTGGGCGCGTTGCCGGCAGCTTAGCGTCTGTGGATTCGAATGTTGGACTCGTGCATCTCACATGTCCAGACGTGAAATCAGGGGCTGAATACTTTGATCGTCTCCTCATTTCTAACGGCGTTCAACTCGTAGAAGAGTCCACTGATGGCCTTGCAGCTAGGAAAGAAGGTAAAGCAACTTTTCAGGATTCTAGCTTGTTCGCTGAGTCGCAGAGCGGTGGATATGGCGGCAATGCTGCTGAGAGCGACCGCCAATCAACCGATGCCGAAATGGTACTCGTCGAGGCCCATCCTGAGCAGATCGCCCAGATTCTTCTTGCCTGCAATCAGGATAACGAGTCCATTGAGTCGGTCACCATTGACGAACCAACTGCACCAACCGGCGGAGAACAACCCACTCAGCAACTCGATCGATTTCGGCAATATGAAAAACCAGCTCGCAGCAAAGCATCGGGGCAAATCTATGTTGTCACTCCCGCACAGCAAGGCGTGATCGCCGCACTCAATTCACTTGACTCCACCCCAGAGCAGTCTCCGACGGGCACGGCTTCAGAGGGCCCGCAACAACAAGCCTGGGCCACCCGCCTCCGTGCTGATCAGGCCCCCACAGAATTGAAACAACTCGAAAACGAAGTCCAAACCCGCCGCAACCAGGCCTATAATTTTGCGATGCGAGATCAAATAGCCGATCAAAATCGCAAACTTGCGAAAAAAGACGCCGACCTCCCACAGCAGGTCCGCATGCTATTTCTGCTTCATCCGAGCGAGGCTAAGAAGTAGGAACTTCTCCGTTGGGCGTTTTTCGAGTATCTTGAATCCTCCCCGTTGTTCCTCGTGTCTCGAAAGGTTGAGAGTCCTATGGCTGAAGTTAAGATTCGTATGCGTCCCAATGGTCCATTTCTCGTCGAAGGTCCTTTTGAGCTGTTCGATTCCCAGGGAAATGCCTTCACGCTCAACCCTGAGAAACCGTCGATTGCCCTCTGTCGTTGCGGCCACTCGGAGAACAAACCCTTCTGCGACGGTGCCCACAAGAATTGCGATTTCGTCTCTGACGAACACCCGCCGACTGTTTAAAACCTTGCCGACAGGTTTTCCCCATCGCTGGCCCGTCGATTGGCAGTAGTACTGATCTCTTCTTGGTACGCTCCAAGTTAAATTCTGCGAGCCGTAACGATTTTCTGGCCAAACAGATTCCTCAATGCAAAAAACTTGCTTGAGAATCGCTTCTCAATGCTGGTGAGGGAGGGAGTGACCATGCTAGAATCCGCCCCCCGGAGATAGCAAACACTCTCTCTGCGAACCAATTCTCGAAAGGAATCTCGGCCGATGGCTACAAAGCAAGATAACACCTCAGACGAAACGATCGCTACCGAAAACAGTCCGCTTGCCGAGCAGTTTGTCGGCCAGTGGAATCGGCTGGTCAGTACTACCAACTGGGAAAAGGGACGCATCATTTGCGACTGGCGCGAAGCCCTCATGACCGAGGGTGCCGCCGTGACCGACTATTCCGACGAGGCCTGGGCCCAACTCGTGGGTGGCGTCACGAGTCAACACGTCGGTCGCCTGCGACGGGTCTCCCAGCGTTTCGGCGAAGAATGGGACCAATACCCAGGACTCTTTTGGAGCCATTTTCAGGCCGCCCTCGATTGGGACGATGCCCCCATGTGGCTCGAAGGTGCAATTCAAAACGAGTGGTCTGTCTCACAGATGCGCGGCAAGCGCTGGGAAACCCTAGGGACCCCCGAAACCGAACAGCGCCAGGAACTAGAAGAAAACTCCGAGTTCGAATCCCCGACGACGGCCCCCGCTTCAGCGGGCCTGCAAGAAGTGGCCAGCACCGACGCGCCAACAGCCTCCCCAAAATCTACCAGCGTTAAATCACTCGCCACCGAAGAACCCACCCACAACAATCAAACCGAAGAAGACTCCATACCAGCCAAAGACATCGAGCCCGCTCCTGCGAAACCACAGGCGAAACGTACTCGCCTCAATGTTGACGTCGAACTCTTGCCCGACGACTTAGCCGACGCGTTCGAGCAATTCAAGCTGGCGATCATCGCCCAGCGCCGCGAGGGCTGGCGCGACACCACTCCCGAGATCGTTTGTGAATGTCTCGACGCGCTACGGGAACTCGCCCTAGCCGAAGCATAAGTTGATCTCGCCCGGAATTGAATCTACAGCAGGTGCTTATTTCCGCTTCATTTCGCCGCTCATGAACGTGATCCACTCTCCTTTGTCGTTCATCACCTCCGACGTAGCAACAATGACATCCGGAGATTTGAATTCATAGCTGTCGCGGTATTTCGCCAGTTTTCCAGATTGCATCATGTCCGGACCTTCGGCAATTAGAGAGAGCTTCTTGCCAGACGCATCGACAGTTCCTTCATAAATCCAGAGATGGTCGGTCATAGAATCCGTCCACGTGCCGATGTATTTTTTTTTCGCTGGATCGTACCCAAGTATCTGCACGCTAGTAAAATTGATCTCGTCGATGTCACCTTCCAATTCGTTGGCGACCCAGAAGCCTCCGATCTCTCGTGATTCCATTGACCCCGAGCACTCCATCGCGGGCATCTCTGGCGCGGCAACGGTCTTGGACGAGGTCGTCCAATGGCCTGTGAACTGCTTGAGCCAGCCATGTTCCGGCTGAGGAGTGGGAAACTCCGGTTGCTGGGCAAAGACTGAAGAAGCAACCAGACAGGCAATGACAAAGATAACTGCGGGATCGTATTTACGACACATTCTCTTAAGCTCCTTTCATGACCTAGGGGTGTTGCTAAGTTTCGTACTTCGGGTTTCACACTGGGAAAGACTAATATCCGTTATTCCCCCGCATACTGTTCGGCGTACTCCAGAACCCAGTGCTCGATGAGTTGCCGGAAGTGGTCCAGATCGACGTCTTTGAGCAGTTGATAATGGCTGCGGGTAAAGCTCTCCTTATTGCGGATCGCGCCGCGGGCTTCGATCGAGAGCACATGGTACTGATTGTGCGGAGCGACAGTGATCGTGATCCGACTAAAAAGGTTGTCTCGTTTTCCCCCGCTGAGCGACAAATCATCCCGACTTAGCGCTGCCCCCCAACCCTTGTCGTCGGCCACCGGCGAAAAGCTAAAACCAGGGAATTGGTCTGCCAATTGCTTGAGGCAACTCTCGATGTGGTCCGTCAATTCCAAGCGATAGCCGCTGTGAATACGGCGACACTCTTCCTCGCTCATTGCCTTGGCCGCTTCGGCCCGTGCTTTTTCATCGCGAGCTTGCTGACCCCGCTCGGTCGCTTTTTGAAGTCGTTCTTTGAAGTCCATGATTCTCTTTGCTGGGACAATGCTAGCTATGCTGGCGAGATTATCGCTTACGTGAATTGCCGATCTTCCCCCCGAATCGCACTCCTGGCAACCCCTTTGTGGGGCAGCCTTACATGCTGTCATGCGTATTTCTACGTTAGCAGCCAAGATGGCTACCCCACGGCAATCTTTCCGCAGGCCTGCTAGCAGTCACTGTCGGAAAAATCGTTGTTTTCTTCAAAATGGGTCCAAGTTCATCCAGCCGCGCCGTCGATACTCGGTGTACGGACCGGGGGGCGCCACTGAGAATGTGCGCGGCAGGATGCCTGCGCCCACCAATCTGTCCTCATGCGCTGGGAAGGAACCCTCGTTTATGAATACCCATCTGAAGATTTACCGTGGTCCTGTCGAGAACGACATTCCTGTGGCAACCAAGAATGAAGCCGGAGATGACAGCGTCACTGTCTCGTTCGGTGAAGTCTTGCCCTTAATTGTCGACGCCGTGATGAGCGAGCGCACCTGGCTCAGCGATTTTGAAGTCGACGACATCACGATCTCACGTGACTTGTACGAAGTGCTCTCCGCCTACCAATACTTTCGTCGGCCAGGCGCGTAAGAACCAGACCGGAACCGAAAACTACTACAGCAGCCCGTTGCGTCTACGCAGCGGGCTGCCCCTTTGCGCTGAACATAGTGGTCTGCGCTGATTGCAGTGTTCTAATCAAAATGGATAATGGGATTCGCCTCTGATAGTAAAATAGCCCAGTCAGGAGTATGCCCATGTCCCGCAATCGACTCGAAACAGCTATCGAGCGAATCCAGTTTTCTCGAAACTACACCAAGCAATTCCTCACTGAGCTCACGGATGAAGAGTGGTTCTGGACCCCGCCCGGCTTCGTCACTCACATCGCTTGGCAAGTGGCCCATCTCGCCAGTTCGCAATACAGTCTCTGCCTATTGCGAGTTCGAGGTCGCAAAGAGTCCGACGACGCGATCATCCCGCAGGACTTTTTCGAAAATTACCGCATTGGCTCGGCACCCCAGGCCGGCATAGAAAACAATCCACCTCTGGACTCAATTCAGCGTATCTTCGACGCAGTCCACGCTCAGGTCCTGAGCGAGATCGCCGACAAGACCGATGAGGAGTTGAACATTCCCCTCGAATCTCCCCACCCTGCTTTTGAAACTCGCCTGGGGGCAATTGAATACAGCCCTCAGCATGAGCTAGTCCACGCCGGCCAAATCGCCCTGCTCCGTCGTTTGATGGGAAAGAACTTCAAAAGGTGAACCCAAAGTTGCCAACGATGTCCTATATCTTAGCTAGCCAGGTCGCGGGCACCGACGCGCAGCGTTGGTCGGACCCCGTTCATGATCAGGAGATTCTTAACATGCACCAAACATTACACCTCACCCTCGACGAAATGGAGTCCCAACTCGATTTCATCCGCCAGTCCCCCGACGACGATGGAGTGTTGGAGATGATCGTATGCCGACCCGATGTCGACCAGCGACAAATGCTGTTCGAAGCGGAAGTCGACCCCGCACGGGGTTTGCTCGGCGATAGCTGGCTCGCGCGCGGCGATTACAAGGGCGGCCCAGCCCATCCCGACACGCAGATCAACATCATGAATAGCCATGTGATCTCGCTTTTGGCGCAGGACCGTGAACGTTGGCAACTCGCTGGGGATCAACTTTACGTCGACTTCGATCTGAGCGACGAGAACCTCCCCGTAGGTTCGCAGCTAGCCATCGGCTCGGCCGTGCTGGAAGTCACCTCCGAACCACACACCGGCTGCAAGAAATTCGCCCAACGCTACGGCCCCGCTGCGACCAAGTTCGTGAACTCTCCCGAGGGAAAGCGTCTTCACTTACGGGGTATCAATGCCCGCATAATCAAAGCGGGCACCATCCGCACCGGCGACGCGATTAAAAAGGTTGCCTAGCCGTGTACGATGACCTCAGCCATGTAAGCGCGGGTTATGATCGTTGGGCTGAGGTTTACGACCACGATGCCAACCCACTTCAGGCACTTGAGGAACCTATCTTTCGCCGGGCTGTGGGTGACGTGAGTGGATTGGCAGTTCTGGACTTGGGTTGTGGCACCGGTCGACATGCGCTGTGGCTGGCAGAAAATGGTGCCCTGGTTACTGCAGTGGATTTCTCCGAGGGAATGCTCGCCGAGGCAAGGCAGAAACCATTCGCGGACAGGGTAGAATTCCTCCGCCATGACTTGCATTTAGCATTGCCATTTGAATCGGCAACATTCGATCTTGTAGCAAGCGGTTTGGTGCTCGAACACCTCCGCGATCTCGAAGCGTTCTTCGCAGAGGCAAAGCGGATCTTGAAACCGGATGGACGCGCTGTCGTATCGGCAATGCACCCGGCGATGTTCCTGAGGGGTAGCCAGGCCCGTTTTACCGATCCTTCTTCCGGCGAGATTGTCCAACCAGGAAGCATCGCCCATTCCATAAGCAGTCTTGTGATGGCAGCTCTGCGTGCCGGCTTTCAAATTCAGTACGTTGCTGAATACGCGCCAGACGCTCGATTTGCCAAGCGTTATCAACGAGCGGAGAAGTACATCGATTGGCCGATGTTGGTGTTGTTACGGCTAAGTTCTCTGCTTGTTACAGGTGCTAAGTGCAGCTCGTCTACTTGATTGATCTATTATAACAGAGAACGTTCGACCTGCCCACCAAATTTCTGTTAATTCACGAACGGCAGAAGTCCCCCAGTACTCCGCTTTTGCAAAGGGCATTCCACAACGATCACCCCCCCCGCGCCCTTTACCCCCTCCATCCAATCGTTAACGTCCGTTAACTCACGAAAGCTGCGTTGCTCTTTCTTGAATCAATCAGTTGCGACGCAATTTTCAAAATTTATTTTGCGTCGCGCGTTTTTGAGGGTAAAATCTAATAACTACTCTTTTTTTTCTTATCAACTGATCTTTGGACCGAGTCATTCTCCCCATGACTACCTATTTGCTTCGAGAACGTTTATTGCGCACCCGCCGGGAGGCGGAGGGTTACCTGGAACTTGGTCTGCCGGAGCACGCGCTCCATTCGCTGCAGCGCCGAGGCAAGATCGTTCACGCCGATGCCCGCGGATGCTACCTGCTCGGGGAATCGTTGCGAGAATTGCGCCAGTACCGCGAGGCCATCTTTCCTCTGAAGCGATCTTTGGAGTTGATTCCCGACGATATCCATGTGTGGATGGCATTGGGCTGGTGCTACAAACGGATCGGCGATGTCCCCAGGGCGATCGATGCCTTGGAACAAGCGGTTGAGATCGAACCCGGTGAAGCGATCCTGCACTACAATCTCGCCTGCTACTGGAGCCTTGCGCGCGATCGTCGCCAGTCGCTCCGGTGCTTGACCCGTGCACTGAACATCGATGGCAATTTCCGAGACTTTATAGCTGCCGAAACGGACTTTGATCCTCTACGGAACGATCCCCTTTTCAGGAACATTGTCGGTGTAGCGGAGTAGTGTGGTTACTGCCCACCTCATGTGCTAGTTGCTTCGTGGACGAAGTCCACCAAGTATTTCACATTGTCCACTGGTGTCTGTGGCATCACGCCATGCCCCAGATTGAAGATGTGCCCGGGTCGCGTTCCGGCGGCTTGCAGGACTTCTTGTGCGCGTGAACGAATCGTGTCGCGGTCGGCCATCAATACCAGCGGATCGAGATTCCCTTGTAAGGCACGATCGTAGCCCACGGTCTGCCACGCATCGGCGAGATCGATCCGCCAATCGACTCCGATCACGTCACCTCCTGCTTCCGCCATCAAGGGCAAGAGCGCCGGGTTGCCGGTGGCAAAGTGGATGAGGGGCGCAGTTGGTGCGAGTCCTTCGACGATCGACCGCACATGTGGCAGCACATAAGTGCGATAGTCGGCAGGGGACAAGCATCCGACCCAACTATCAAATAACTGCACTGCCTGTGCTCCTGCGGAAATCTGGGCATTGAGATATAACACAATCGAGCGACTCAATCGTTGCATCAGTTCGTGCCAGGCCGCGCTCTCACGGTACATGAGTGTCTTGGTATGCAGAAAACTGCGGCTGCCTCCTCCTTCGATGGCATAGCTGGCCAAGGTAAACGGTGCCCCTGCAAAACCAATCACAGGAATTTCCTCGGGCAAGTCGCGCCGAGTGCATGCGACGGTTTCCATCACGAACCCCAGCGAGTCGACATTCTCGAGTTCTATCACACGGTCTACGTCGGTCGCCTCTCGCAAGGGATTGTCGATCTTTGGACCATCACCGGCCGTGAACTCCAGTTCCATCCCCATCGGTTCCAGGATCGGGAGCAGATCTGAAAAAATAATCGCGGCATCCACCCCCAATCGCTCGACTGCCGTACACATCACTTCGCTGCAGAGTGCCGGGTTCTTGCACAATTCGAGAAAGCTCATCTTCGCTCGCACTGCACGATATTCTTCCATGTAGCGGCCTGCTTGTCGCATCAGCCAGATCGGTGTATGAGGGACCGGTTCGCGTCGACAGGCCTTCATAAAGGGACTTTCGTACCAGGCAGGCGTTTTTCCATCAATTGCAGGAGGGGTCGAAAGGGCTACGATCTTGTCATGGACGGTGCGCTTGCGCATGACGAGTGAGTTGGCGACCGTCGCCAATTCGCTCACGAGTTGTCCCATCTTTCCATGTGAGGGCTCGAAGTCCACTGCAATCGAAAGCTTGCGAAGCATCTCGCTGGTAGTCGGGCCAATCGAAGCAACAACCGTGCGCCGCAGACCTTGGTGTAGTTCGCTTGCGAGCTGCAAGCCTTCGGCAACCTCGAAAAGATGAATCGCTTGCTGTGCGGAAGTAAACAGACATGCATCCACTTCAGCTGATGCAATGCGTCGAACATTCTCTTCAAGCGGTCCTACATCCTCAGGCAGAGCCCAGCGATAGACTTGCACCGGCACAACTCGCGCACCGCGTGCTTCAAGCCCGGCGATCAAACTTACATTTGGTACACCATACTCTTGAACGGCAACGACAAGGTTGGCAACCGGCAGATGTGCGTCAAGAGTGGCCAAAACTTCCCGCCAAGTGTTTGGCTCTGGAACTTGCAACGAGGGTGTGATTCCCAGCTCGCGAAGTACAGCCAACGGCTTTGGTCCGCGGACTATGGTCTTTACATCGCAGAGCGCATCGAGAACTCGCTGCCGATCCACGTGCCGTTCAATGTGATCGAGCATCTGCCGAATGCCCACACCAGTGAGAAACAAGACCGCATCGATTTGTCCCGTAATGAGATGATTGGCAAACTCGATGACGGGGCGTTGCTCTGCTACGGCAACTTCTCTCAGTGAAGGGCTGACAAGCGGAATCCCATTGTGTTTCTTGATAAGTTGCGCCATTTCCGTACAGCGGCGGCTCTCTAACGCAGCGATTCGTAGTTGGGCAAAATCTGTTATTGTCGCGCTTGGCATAGGATCAACATTTCATGGGGAGGAAGGAATCCGCACAACAAGATGTAGGATGCCAAACTTCGGTCAGGCTTGGCAGAACTTTAAACACTCCGAGTTTCATGGACCTATTATATGGATTGCATGGGATGAATAATGCGACGCCAAGAGGGTGTTTTTTCTGCATTTCGAGTGTAGCAGTTCTTGCGGGTGGTTAGAAGTTCTGCGAGCAATTCCATGTTGGCGGAACGATACGATTCAAGGTTGTCAAGTGCTACGCAATCAACTTGTGGTACTTGCAAAAATAGTGGAAAGGAAGAAAAATTATCTGATGCAATTAAGTTGCTTGACAATTTCACTGAAGTTCGCAACATTAGCTTTCGGTTAAGAAAGGTTTGTGAAGTTTGTATTCAATTGAACAGCCTTAGCGAAAGTCTGTTTGTCTATTTTAGTTTTGAGTGGGGAACTCAATCACGCATGTGATTTGTCATGGCGTGGTTTGAAGGGCAGTTATCTTCAGGCGGCGTGTGTGTTAATCCGCGCAGTGGTTAATCGAGTTTCGATTACTCACAGAATACTGTTGGATTGTTCGGAGTCGATGCGCTAGCGAGTTGAAATATTGAGTTGATAAATCCGGGGGGCGGCGATCGACTGGAGCGACAGTCGACGAACGCAGTTCGTGATTCGGAGGTCCCCCCCGATTTTTTTGGTTGCACGGATGCGAGAACAAGGGCCTGGGACAGATTGTCCGAGGCCCTTGTTCTTTAATGAGAGCTATATCAACTGAATTGTACATTTAGCAAGTTAATTGGCGATTCGTGAGAATCGGATGCGAGCGGCACTGCTGTCGATGTAAGATGCAGATTTCGAGCGATCTGCATTCAATTCCTCGAGGGGAACTCCTATGCCTCGATGTTTGCTGGCTTTAGGCGCCAATCTGGGAAATCGCGAAGGCACATTGCAAGAGGCCCTCGGCGGACTTGCCGAATTGCCACGCACGCGTTTGATTACGCGGAGCAACTGGCACGATACTTCCCCCGTGGGAGGCCCTGCCGATCAGCAAAGTTTTCTCAACGGGGCCGTGGTACTCGACACAGGCTTGGAAGCCCAGGAATTGGCCGACCATTTTCAGGCGATCGAAGCACAACATGGCCGAGAGCGCAAGATTCGCTGGGCAGCACGCTCGCTAGACATCGACCTATTGCTCTATGGCCGAGTGTCCATCGACACACCCCAACTCGTGATTCCGCATCCACGAATGACGTTTCGTCGCTTTGTCCTAGCCCCTGCTGCCGAAATCGCCGGCCACATGGTAGTAACCGGTTCAGGTTGGACCATTGCGGCTCTCCTAGATCACCTCCGTACAGCACCCCGCTATGTGGCACTTGCAGCTGCTGATCATCAACATGCTGATCGGTTGGCCGGTCAATTGTGCCAGCGACTCAACGCCTTACGACTGGAAGATTTTTTCCCAATCGCTTGTCAGAAGGATAACTCGCGACTCGTGTCAGCGGTAGAATGGCAGAAACACTTGGAATTGCTTACGCGTTTGAAAACATCAGATCGTGAGACGAAAATGTCATTGACTCCGGTGATTAGCGGATTCTGGCATCCTGCTGAGCAGTCGAGGCATCTGATGGCTTGCGTCCAGCCTGCATTAGTAATCGCCGTCGATCCAACACCGAGTGAGTCATTCAATGAACGTATTGGGGGGGGGAAGGCACAAATCGAATGTCAAGAGTTTCACGAGTTAATACATCGCCCGAGTTTGGGGCCCCTTGCTAAAATCACTGCTGCCAATCCCGAAATTGTCGTCGACGAGGCCGTGGCAGCAATTCAAGCGGCCTTGTCGGATTGAATTCGAGGAAGACAAAATTGTTTGATTCTCAATGTGAAAAGAGATTTGTCTGCTAAACACGCGAATGTTCGCGAGAAAGACTGTTTTCTAGGATTGTTTCTTCAAATTGATCCTTGAATAGAATAGTTGGATTCGGAGATGAACGAAGTCTTCTTTCGTGTTTTGCGGGCTACCTTATCCAGGATTTTCGGTTTGGGTTAGAAATGAAAACCTCCAAAGTCGAAGTGGTGACGAACATTGCCGATGCACGTAGCACCGTGCTGTCTGCCCAAGCGGCCGGTGAGACGGTGGGACTGGTGCCGACAATGGGTGCGCTGCATGAAGGCCACTTGCGACTCGTCGACGCTTCCCTGGCAGAGTGTGATCGTACGGTCGTGAGTATTTTTGTGAATCCAACTCAATTTGGCCCCGGTGAAGACGAAGATCGCTATCCTCGTACTTTGGACAGAGACTGCTCACTTTTGGCCGAGCGAGGATGTCCGATGGTGTTTGCCCCGAGTGCCTCAGCGATCTACCGACCCGGACACGAAACCTACGTTGAAGTCGGCTCGCTTGCCGAGTCATTAGAGGGCACCATCCGCCCAGGCCACTTCCGCGGCGTTGCCACTGTCGTGCTGAAGCTATTCAACATCATACCTGCTAACCGGGCCTATTTCGGGCGCAAAGACTATCAGCAGGTGTTGGTAGTCCAGCAGATGGTGAAGGATTTCGATCTCGCAATTGCTGTTATAGACTGTCCCACTGTCCGCGAGCTAGATGGCTTAGCAATGAGTTCTCGCAATGCGTATCTCACGCCTATTGAGCGACAGCAGGCAGCCGGGCTCTACAAATCGCTTCAATTGGCAGAGTCACTTTATCAAGCGGGAGAATGTGACGTGGCCACCCTCACCGGCCACATGCGATTGTCCCTTGCCGAGGCCGACATTACGAAGGTGGACTACATTGCCTTCGTCGCGGCCGGGACGGTTACCCCCGTCAAAAAAATCACCGGCCCTACGGTGGTGGCCCTGGCTGCCCGTTTGGGCACTACTCGCTTGATTGACAATCTCACGATTGGCTAGTTATCCGTACTTGAAACGCAAATCGTTTCTATTCGCTTCCATGCTAGCAATTGCTCATGCTGTCTGCGCGGCATCGGGCTTGGCCAGCGGCAGACTTGTCTCTAGCATTCGGCACGCTGCACTTATGCCGGCAGTCTGAATCACTGCCGATTCTTCGCTAGAAATCCTTTGGTCCGTTTGGGGTCAACTTCGTCAGGAACATTGTCATGAACAGAAAAAGCATTTGGATGGTCGTCGGTCTCTTCTGCTCGCTGCTATGCAATCTTGCCTCTGCCGCGCCGCTACCCGACCGCATTGACGTCGGTGGAACGCCGTTGATGCTCAATGGCGGTGGTGCTCGCACCAAATACCTGATGCAGTTGTATGTGGGGGGACTTTATCTAACTGAGCCCAATCGCAATGCAGCTGCCATCCAAGCGGCGGATCAACCGATGGCGATTCGCTTGCAGATCACGTCGGGCCTGGTGAGTCAGGAAAAACTGGTTGTCTCAATCAATGAAGGATTTCAGAACTCAACCGGTGGCCGCACGGCAGCCATTGAATCTCAAATTAACGCGTTTCGCCAATGCTTTGCGGATCAGATTGCCAAGGGGGACGTGTTTGAAATCGCCTATCTTCCTGGTCGTGGCGTAATCGTTGTCAAGAACGGTCAGCTGAAGGGGGAGATCCCCGGTCTGGAATTCAAGCAGGCCGTATTTGGGATTTGGCTCTCAGACAATCCGGCTGATGCCGACCTCCGCGTGGCGATGCTGCAAGGGCGTTAGGCAACGCTGCCTAGTTCAATGAATCCGATTCTCGAAGAAACTCGGCCGTGCGGCCGCCAACTGAGCTTGCTCGGCCGCAGTTTTCTACCTATTCTCTCGCGACTGATTTATTCGATTCCGTTCGGATATCGCCCTGCTGTTGAGGAGAACCTATGGCATCCCAACCTGTTCCTTGCATCCCAGTCCCGCTGCTCGATGTGAATCGACAGAATGCTCCCCTTCAGGTGGAAATTCAGGCCGCATTGGCTCAAGTGTGTGCCAGTGGGTCGTTTGTCCATGGGCCGGCCTGCCAACAGTTCGAGGACGCCATGGCACACTATTGCGGTGTAAGTCATGCAGTCGGCTGTGCGTCAGGAAGTGATGCGCTGCTACTGGCACTAATGACGCTGGGAATCGGCCCGGGGGACGAAGTAGTCCTTCCGAGTTTCACCTTCTTTGCCACGGCCAGCGCTGTCACACGACTCGGTGCGACACCCGTGTTTGCAGACATACTCCCCTCCACATTCAATATTGATCCAGGCGACGTAGCACGCAAGATATCGTCACGTACCAAAGCAATCTTGCCGGTGCATCTGTTTGGTCAATGCGCCGACATGAAGGCCCTCCAGGAAATAGCAATCGACGCAGGGAATCTCCCTGTGATCGAAGATGCAGCCCAGGCAATTGGAGCGGAGTTTGATGGACGCCGGGCGGGTTCGATGGGAACCATGGGTTGCTTCTCGTTCTATCCGACCAAAAATCTTGGCGGCATTGGCGATGGTGGGATGATTACTACCAATGATGAACTTCTGGCTAGTCAGCTGCGAATACTCCGCGATCACGGCCAGCATCCGCGCTACCACCATGCACAGGTGGGACTCAATAGTCGCCTCGACTCGCTGCAAGCAGCCGCACTCAACGTAAAACTCAAGCGTCTTGACGACTGGACAAATGGCCGTAGACGCAATGCGGAGCGATACGAGAGTGAGTTCCTCCAGTCCGGGCTCAATGCCTGCGTGGCACTCCCAACAGTAGCCCCGGCCTGCACTTCGGTGTGGAATCAATTCACTGTGCGGATTCGGAACGGTCAGCGCGACGCGGTGCAACAGCATCTCGCGGCACAACAAATCGGCTCAGCCGTGTACTATCCGATCCCATTGCACTTGCAAGAATGCTTTTCCTTCCTCGGCTACAAACAAGGCAGCTTGCCGGTGACCGAGCAGGCCTGTCTGGAAGTGCTTAGTCTGCCCATCTATGGCGAACTAACACTTGAAGAACAGAATCAGGTCATCACGGCACTGGCCGGATTCTTTGGGATTTCAGCTGCTACAACCGAGCAATGTGCGGCTTAGAGTTTTTCAACTCAGAGTTCGCGGAGGCTCAGAGAAGATATCTGTAGCGAGCAATTGCGATATTCACTGCGAAATTCTGCGTCTCGGCGCACTCTGCAATCACAATGGGTTCCACCGGACAAATCCCATCCCTGGTATTGTGCGGGGAGTTAATCTTCGCTCTTCACGCGGCGGAAATCCAGAGTTCGACCGCTGGGACGCAGGGCACTGAATGAACCGAGTACAAAGCACAAGAGTACGATCGCCCAGGCCATATGTTTTCTTTCTTGAGAGTTGCAGAGAACGGTCCGCGTTGAATCAATCTCTATCTTAACCACTCGCACCAGCGACGCCAACAGGCTCAACTAAAGTCTCGCTGGTTGCAGACCCCAGGATCGTATCCAAGGGAAATGCCGCCTGACGAAATAGGGGTGTCGACATGCTCACGGTTTGCCATTTGGCGGATAATTGCCGGGAAAAGTGGATGTAGTCGGCCACCCGCACACCCAGGAAGGCATAGCTTCGCTGGCGAAAATGGAACAGCTTTTCGGGATCGAGGGGTGAGCGGCTCCCAACGATTTCGTAAGCGAATACTAAGAGTGCCAGGCTGGCTGTTCCCAGCTTTTCTTGCCAGCGGGCCATGCTCACCAGATCATCCCACGTAGACCAATTGCGCCAATATTGTTTGTGTTTTTGCCCGGAGGGGAATTGACGTCCCTTAATATCGACAAGCAGAGAGACATTATCCGATGGTGAGACGATATAATCGAGATTCTTGAGTGACCCCTGGGCAATGAGACTCCGCCGCTGTTCGTCGACCGCCACATAGGCCACCCGCTGCTCGCGCAGGTACCCCTCAAAAGCAAGTTCGTAGTGGTTGTTGCGCTTGGCCATGGGATTGAAGTACAGCTTGTGATGAATTAATGAAAGATTAAACGCAGGGGTCGCTGAGGCGCAGAACCTCTCAGAAAAGAATTGAATCGCAACATTCTCCGTAATTCCTCTGCGCCTCCGCGATATCTGCGTCTCAATCTATTCTACGTTTTCCACGAGTTTGTGTTGATACACAAATCCCCCAATAAGCCCCCAATAAGAAGGAGACTATGCTTTGAGAATTTGCAGTATTTCTGCAATCACCGCGGCAGCATCGTCTGATGTCGACGCCGTAGTACTTCCCCCCGAAGAAAGGTCTTTGACTTGGCATTGGCCGGCGGCGAACTCGTCAGCTCCCATGATCAGCGCCACACGAAATCCGCGTCGGTCGGCAAATTGGAGTTGCTTGCCGAGTTTCTTGGGCTCGGGGAAAAATTCTACGCCGATGCCGGCTGCGCGCAATTGGGCTGCGAGTCGAAGATACTCGTTGCGGCGGTCGGCATCGAAGAAGGGCAGGAACACCGGTGCGGGGGTCGATGTTTTTTCGAGAGTTCCTAGCTCTTCCAAAGCGGACAACAGTCGGTCGAGACCCAGGGAGGCCCCCACCCCAGGGAGATGTTCTTTCGTGTAGACTTCCGCGAGATTGTCGTAGCGCCCGCCGCTGCAGACACTCCCGATTCCCGGCAGATCATCAAGAAAAGTTTCCAGCACGGTACCGGTGTAGTAGTCAAGTCCGCGAGCAATACCGACATCGATACGAAATCGCTCGCTGGGGACGCCGACAGCCGCGATTGCATTGCTTATCTCGGAAAGTTCTGTAAGGCCCCGCTCTCCTGTTTCGCTGCCGGAGAGTAGCGGCTCAAGCTGTGCGAGAATTTGATTGTTATCTCCTGAGAGCGAAGCCAATTTCATGATGTCGCGGACCTGAGAGTCACTAGCACCCGCTGTAGTTGCCAACTCCTGTGCAACCACTTCTGCCCCCGCTTTGGCCAATTTATCCAGGGCCCGTAGGACGGAGGTCGATTGTTCGACGAGCCCCAGCTTTTCTAATAGTCCATTGAGCACCCGGCGGTTGTTCCCGTGAATCGTGAATTGCTCGATCCCGATCGCAGAGAAAAGATCATGAACCACCAGCACCATTTCAATGTCGGCAGAGATCGACTCGGTGCCGATCGTGTCGAAATCGCACTGCATGAATTCCCGGTAGCGTCCTCGCTGGGTATTTTCACCCCGCCAGACGTTGGCGATGTGATAGCGTTTGAAGGGAGTCCCTAATTCCTGAATGTGCTGGGCAGCGAAACGGGCTAGGGGGACCGTGAGGTCAAATCGCAAACCAACATCCCGCCCACCGTGATCAGCAAACCGATAAAGCTGCTTGTCGGTCTCGTCACTCCCCTTGCCAGTTAGAATCTCCAGATACTCCAGTGCCGGTGTATCAATGGGACTGAACCCGTAAGAGCGATACACCCTCCGGGCTGTGTCTACGAGCCACTCGCGCGGAATCATCGCCGCGGGCAAATAATCCCGAAACCCTTTTAGTGTGCGTGGTTGAATTTTATCAGGCATGGACGGCAATCATAGAATTAGAACACGGATGAACGCTGATTGGGCGGATGTCCATGGCTGATTTCTTCTACAAGACTGCCAATAGTTCGGGTTTTCGGCTGCGGATACTTTGGCCCTTCTTTTGGATCACTGCCTCGGTGTAATCGAACACCTGCTCGGCCGTCTCGAGGTAGAACTCATAGGTCCAATCGCTTTCGTATTCGCAATTCTTGGTCGTGTAATCGCGACAAATCTGTGGACGGGTTTCGTAGATGCCGCACATATTGTTCTCTTGCAGATGCTTGCAGACGGTATGCACCAACAGATACCAATCATCGTCCTCTTTGAAGACACTTGCCCGTTCGTGGAGCAGGTACCAGCGGATGTATTCAAGATCCTTGAAACTCTCAGGTGTCTCGATCGGCAGGGCAAAATAACGGCAGCACTTGGCCGTGCAGTACTCGCAGAGGACCTTTCCTTCTGGGAGTTCGTCGCGGGGGATCTGGGTAAGTCCGTAACCGGTAGACATGGCAGTGATTCCTGTTTCCGCCGTATGTAATGTAAAAAGAGTAAACTAACAGTTCTGAGGCTGGCTGAAAAGCAGTGAAAGAGTCAATCAAAAGGCCCCGCCTTGCGGAGCATCCGTAGGACGCTTTCCTCCTCGGTCAGTTGCGAGACTTCGCCATGAGTAAACCAACCCACGTCGTGGGATTCTTCGCTGACGGTGATCTGCTGATTGGCTTCTGCCAGAAGAAGAAACCGTACGTCGTGGTGTTCGTGGGCATCTTCGATCAGGTTGCCCGCGGCATCATATCGGGCCGGAATCAGGTGTACGTCTAGATCCAGTGGTACGAGTTCGCCTTTTGTGTGCGGCAATACGAGACTGTTCAGTCCAGTCTCCTCACAGGCTTCTCGCAGTGCCACGTCTTCAACGGCAGTCTCGCCATCTGAATGCCCTCCCGGTTGCAGCCAGCGATCGAGCTTGGCGTGATGGACCAGCAAACACTTCTGGCCGTCGTGCGACAAGATCCATGCGGAACCGGTGATGTGCCCTGGTCGGCAGGTTCGCTCAAAACAGTCTGGAGAGCTTTCCACGAAGTGGCGAATCCGCGCGACAACTTCGGTCTCGTCGGGATAGCGAGCCGTGTAACGGTCCAGGAGTTCCAAAAGTGGTCGGCGATGCATGGAATTGTACTTTGTGCTTCAGTCAATTTGTTATGACCCACTTCGGATCATTTGCATATTTTTCTTGGCGGATTTTTTGGGTGCGTTCTTCAGGCCAGTTGGCGAGAGATTCTGTCGCCTGCCAGCCTGTCGTCAGGGCGGCAACAAGTTGAGCACAACTCAGTGGGAGATTTGTTACGAATTCGCGATGATGTCTGCAAGCACGGTAGTCGGGCTCGCGAGTCGGAGCCGCTAGAAGCTGAGTTAATTGATCGAGATCGAAATCGTACAGCAACGTACCATGATAGAGCAGATGGGTCCGCTTGGCGCGCAGGGCGTTGCCCGAGAACTTTTGCAGTTGAGATTCTGAAGTCCCGACTGCCAGATCGCTCGTGCCAACGACTTGGATCCCCGGCACAAGTAACGTGAGGCAATCCCTGATGCGTTGCAACACAAAACAGTGCGCGCAGTCAATAGACCTCAATTCAGGATATTTTGCGTAACTCAGCACGACGGCCACCATAAGACAGCCTGGCCCGGCGACAATGGTCCCTCCACCACTCGCCCGCCGGAGCACCGGTATTCTTTTCTGACAACACGCTGCCAAATTGACCTCTACCTCCGGATCGCTAGATCGGCCTAGTACGACAAAATGCCGGGCCGGCTCCCACAGACGTAATACCCCGTCTGTGATCTCACCCGCTTCGCAGGCGGCGAGCAGAGCCTCGTCGAGGGCCAGATTTTCCGCGGCAGTCGGCAGGGTGAGTTCCAGTTTCTGCATGGCGGATAGTCAAAGAAAGGAGTTGTTGGTTGCGGCAATGTGCTGAGATGGGATATTCTACGTGGATTACTAGCGCGTCATCATCCCATGGTTTGTCATGTCTTCCAACCCACCTCAATCTTCCTTCGCGAATTCGCCCGACCCTCCCGGACCTACCCCCTTGGGACCTCTCAACGCCGACGAACTGCTTCCTCCCGTCGAGCCTCCCAGTGCCGGCTTCATTCTGCAGTTGTTTGTCATCCCGGCTGTGATTGTACTGGCGGTCGTCCTGTTGGGGATGCTTGTGACCTCACTGGCCAATACGGGAGAGCGAGATCCGGCAAAAATTGTCGCTACCTTGCGGAGCTCAAGCCAAAACCGTTGGCAGGAAGCCTTTGAATTGGCCAACGCCCTGCGTAACGAGCAGCAGAATCCCGAGCTCAAGAACAATTCTGATTTGGCAAGCCAACTGGCACAGTTGCTCGACGAGGAAATCACATCAGGCAACGCCGACGATGGCTCGGTTAAACTCCGCAGCTTTCTCTGCTCGGCCTTGGGAGAATTCCATGTAGACGACGGTGTCGAGGTACTCTTACGGGCGGCCCGTGAGGATCCTGATACCTATGTCCGCGGGTCGGCGATCAATTCGCTGGCGATCCTGGCGGAAGATTTTCGCATGCAGGATCCTCCCCGCGAGATTCAAGACAAACAATTTGTCGATACGTTTGTTGAGCTGAGTAACGACCAGAACGACGCGATTCGTTCCCAGACGGCCTATGCACTGGGAGTTATCACCTTGTCCAATGATTCTGATCCTCGGCTCGATACGGAACTAGAAACTCTCGTCGATGACCTGCACGCCGATGCCCGCTACAATGCTGCCCTCGCGCTGGCACGTCACGGGAATGTGTTGGCCGTGGCAGCAGTGGCAGAAATGGTCGACCTGAAATCGCTCGCTGTGACGACGAAAGACTCCCTCCCCCAAGCGCAGCTTCGCAAACGCAATACGATTATCAAGAACGCGTTGGACGCAGCGGTCGTGATACACGACAAGAATCCCGCTGCGGACTTGTCCCAGTTAAGTTCTGCGGTGCAAAATTTGATCGATGAAGCAGCCGAGCAATCTGAGCAAGTCCCTCCACAATTGGTGGATCGTGCCCAAGAGGTACTGGGGATACTTTCGAACTGATTCGTTAAGACACTTTGTGACCATTGCCGCAATGAGAAAGACCAAATGAAAATCATTATCTGTTCCAGTAAAGAGGAGCTTGGTCGTCAGTCTGCCGAGGAGGGCGCTACGATTCTCCGGCAGGTTCTGGCTGAACAAGGGCAGGCGTCGATCATTGTCGCTACGGGGGCTTCACAATTTGATACTCTCGCAGCCCTGGTGGCCCAGCCAGACATTGACTGGACACGGGTCACTGGATTTCATTTGGATGAATACCTCGGATTGCCAATGACTCATCCAGCATCGTTCCGTGGCTATCTGAAGGAGCGATTCGTCGATCAAGTACCGATCAAAGATTTTCACTATGTGAATGGAGAAGGACTTGACGGGTCGGGCGATGTGCCAGCGGAGTGTGAGCGACTCAGCAAACTCATTCGTGCCCAGCCCATCGACGTTGCTTTCGTGGGCATCGGCGAGAATGGGCATTTGGCGTTTAACGATCCCCCTGCAGACTTCGAGACGGAAGAACCGTACTTGATCGTTGAGCTGGACGAAGATTGTCGTCGCCAACAATTGGGCGAAGGCTGGTTCGACTCACTCGACGCAGTGCCGCGCGAGGCGATCAGCATGTCAATTCGGCAGATCATGAAGTCGCGGCATATCATCTGCAGTGTTCCCGATGAGCGCAAAGCCCAGGCGGTGCGCGATGTCGTCGAAGGACCCGTTACGAATCAGGTGCCTGCTTCCATTCTTCAAGAGCACAGCAACGCCAGGCTGTACCTGGATCCCCCCTCAGCTAGTTTGCTAGAGAATCGGTCATGACGGCTCCTCTGATGAGCGATCGACAAGGTCGTTATATCGACTTGCAAGTCAATGGCTATCAGGGGGTCGACTTCAATAGTGACCAGCTTACTGCCGAGTCGCTGCATCAAGCTTGTGAACATCTAGCGGCGGATGGCATCGCAGGAATACTGGCAACGATCATCACCGACGACATCGAGCGAATGGCTAGCCGCCTGAGTCGCCTGGCGACTCTGCGGGCAGCCGATCCGTTCTCTCAGAGTGTCATTTGGGGATTTCATGTTGAGGGGCCGTTTATTCTTCCAGAGCCTGGTTATGTTGGAACCCATCCTGCCTCGGCAGTACGTCCAGCAAATGTCGATGCCATGCAGCGCCTGTTAGACGCTGCCGAGGGGCTCGTGCGAATCGTCACACTAGCCCCAGAACAAGATGCAGACATGGCTGTCACCCGCATGTTGGCAGCGCAGGGAATATGCGTCGCGGCAGGGCATTGCAATCCGTCACTCGATGAGCTTGATGCCGCGATTGACGCGGGACTCACTATGTTTACGCACCTGGGCAACGGCTGCCCGTT
Organism: Bythopirellula polymerisocia; assembly: GCF_007860015.1. GTDB lineage: Bacteria > Planctomycetota > Planctomycetia > Pirellulales > Lacipirellulaceae > Bythopirellula > Bythopirellula polymerisocia. The sequence continues at coordinate 1,070,985 of NZ_SJPS01000001.1, read as the reverse complement.
GGAATTGCCGCGGCACGACAACATCATTCAACGTGTTCTGAGTCGTGCTGACCAACTCTGGATTAGCTTCATCGCTGATGGTGTGCATGTCCCTTGGCCTGCCCTGGGAAACTACCTCAAAGTAACAGGTCTGAAGCGCGCTATTGTCGTCACCGACGCCATCAGTGCTGCAGGTTTAGGTCCTGGTAAGTATCAACTAGGCGATCAGTCAGTCGTTGTCGACGAGCAAGGTGCCACTTGGTCAGCGGATCGTTCTCACTTGGCAGGCTCGTCGGCGACGATGCCTCAACTGGAATCCAACCTGCGGCGTGAGATCGGTCTCACTAATGAAGAAGTGTCGCGGCTCATGTTTCACAATCCGCGTAGTGCGCTGAGGTAATAGGGTGGGGCAAGTCGAACGTGCTCCGATCCTTCGAGTAGCTGTCTCGTTTGATGTTGGACCTGCCACGGCGCGGCCAAGTAGCTCAGTCGCGCTTCAAACTTTGCCGGTTGTAGCGACTGCGAAATGTTCGGTTTTCGCTTTTCGTGCTTCTGGTCATTTCACCCATTGCTGGTGGCAAGATTCCTGGACACATTTAATGAAAGGGCAAATGCTCGCTAGCTTCTCTGCATGTTGTTTTTTTGCAACATTGTCGGTGCTAGCAAGTCAATACTTGAGAAGAATTATTTGCCTCGGCGCAGTTTGTCCGCAACACTGTATTAGAGGGTCTTGTTAGTCTAGAAGCGCACGCGGCTTCGGAAATCGTTTCTTTTCCACAAATTGAATCAGGATACTTGGCATGAATCGCCACATTTGTTTAGCGCTGTCTGTTGTTACTTCAATCTGTTGTCAGGCGAACTCCGCATCTGCGCAGTGCGACATGTGCTGTCAGCCGGCATTCACCTTGCAGTGTCAGACCGTGTTTGAAGAAAAACAGGTGACTGCGTTTCGGCTTGAGACAGCGACGCTTTTCGAAGAACGGCAAGTAGTGCGCAAGATTCCTGTCTGGGAAACCCAGCAGCGCGAGCGCCGCTACACGGTGACGCGTCCCGTGACGGAGACAAACATTCGCGAAGAGCGTTACATGGTTTCACGCCCCGTCTATGAGACGCAGATGCGGGACGCCAGCTACAATCAGGTCCGCAATGTTACCGAAACCAGTCAGCGTGAAGAACGATTTACCGTTCAGCGCCAGGTATGGGAGACTGCCGAGCGTGAAGAACGATTTACGGTGATGCGACCCGTGACGGAAACCGTTGAGCAAGAACGCCGCGTTACTGTGATGCGACCTGTGACGCGGATGGAAACACGCTTTGCCGACCAGGGCTGCTTTGTGGATCAGGTGTCCACCGTACCCGGTCAACTCGTGCGGCGCGGCCTTACCTGGATGCCTGCCACGCAAGTGGCTAATCCAGTAACGGGCCAGATCCAAGTGCAACGTCCTGGTCTAGTCTGGGCCAACATCCAGACCCCTCCACAGCAAGTCGTCAATCGAGTCTGGAAACCGAACGTCGTTGCCCAGCAAGTACCCGTGACCACGATGTGTCCCGAAGAAGTAGTCGAAAGGGTACCCGTCCAGGTTTGTCGCCAGGTTCCTGAGGAAGTTGTTCGCAAGGTGCCCGTTCAGGTTTGCCGGACCGTCCAAGAAGAGCAGGTGCGCATGGTGCCGGTGACCACGTGTCGCCAGGTAGTGGAGCGGGTCGAAAAGCAAGTTCCTATTCAAGTATGTAAATTCGTGCAGGAAGAGCGTGTCCGCCAGGTACCTGTGACGGTTTGTCGCTTCGTGCAAGAAGAACGTGTCGAACCCTTCCAGGTGCGTGTATGCCGAATGGTTGAGCAGCAGGAAACCGTGCAGGTTCCTCGAACCGTCTGCAAGAAAGTTCCCGTGACTTACACCATTCGAGTTCCTCGTACGATCATGGTCAAGGTTCCCTGTGGCGGCAGCATTGTCGAGCCAACCACGCCGGCACCATCCCCTGCTCCACTCGAGCCTCAACCAGAAACGGACGCTACCGCCGTCGTCGAAGAATCAACCGAATTGCAGTTGGTTGTGGCAAACGACGAGTGAATCTCATGAGGAATGATGGAACTATGACATTGGTCTTTGCTTCATTCCCACACAGGTAGAGGCCTAGATTTTAGGCGTGTCCTTGTTCTCCCGCCTGAGCGGGAATCGTGAGCAAGTGTTGACAGATGTGTCTCAGAGCCAGAAACTGCAGATCGATTGGACAGACCTTTTGACCTGTGTATGTAGGTTCTCCCCGGATGGCTCACTCACCCCACTTATCGCTCGCTGGCGCAGAAGCGGACACGTCGACTAGTGTGGCTCGTTGGTACACTTCAGCGATGCTTGCTGAGCTGGTAAGCGTGCCGGTTGCTACGATTCGTCGCTGGCAGCGTCAGGGGATCCTTGTGGAGTGTCACTCGGTACGTCGGTTAGCTTACTTTGATTTCACCGAGGTCACGATCGCCCGGCTACTGGCGGCTCTCCTGCATGCCGGTTGTTCGCTTAGATCCATCGATCGCCAGCTTCATGAGTTGCAGCGATACCTGCCTGGGGACGAACGCCCTCTGGCTAACCCGGCGTTGGTTGTGGCGGGTCGCAAGCTGATCTTGCGACGTGGAGACGACCTGAGCGAGCCCGGCGGGCAGTTGCTTATTGATTTCGACGCACAGCCAGTAGCGAACAACACAGAGGCCCTTGGCGAGCCGAATGTACTTTCTCTGGGACGGAATTCGACTGAGGATGCAGCCGAAACTATTTCGCAAAAAGCCGCTGCTAGCGACCTACACTTGACCGAATTACAGCGTGCCGCGCTGGCTTGGGAGGAACAGGGTGAACTTGCGCAGGCGGTAGAAACTTACCGAATGATGCTGGTGGTCGACGGTCCTTCAGCGGACGTGAATTTTGCATTGGCCGATGTGCTCTATCAAATGCGAGATTTGGGGGCAGCTCGGGAACGGTTTTACATGGCCGTAGAGTTGGACGAAGAGTTTGTCGAAGCCCGGGCGATGCTCGGTTGTGTCTTGTCAGAGAACAACGAACTTGAGTTGGCGGTGGCTGCTTTGCAGGGTGCACTGAGCTTTCATCCTGATTATGCCGACGTACATTACCATCTGGCGGGGGTGCTTGACCGGATCGATGAATCAACCACCGCGGAGCAACATTGGCGGAGATTTCTAGAATTGTCTCCCGAAAGTCCTTGGGCCGAAACTGCTCGAGTGCGGCTGGGTATCCGTGTCGTGGAATGATTGGTGTGTTAGCTTCTACCGATTCTGTGGCTTGAACGGTCATTCCCTGCTTGAGCTGTTCCTGTTAAACTAGGTAGATTCCTCGCCCGTGAGGTCATTGCCTGAGGCCTTCGGCACCTGTCTACATAAACCGCATGCCAGAAATTCTTTTCCACTACGAGCGCGTCAATCCCACAAGTTGGGCCTATCTCTCGTCGCTCCTGATGTTGGCACTTTACTTTAAGTTCAATCGCGTTTTCAGCGTGCGAAATCTTGATTTGTTTCTGTTGATCTTGCTGGCTCCAGGATTGCTGTTGGTTCAGTGGTCTTGGGAAAACAAAGGCGTTGCCGAGAACGCATTCCAAATAGAGTACCTTGGGTTCCTGTGGCTGTTGACAGTGGAACTGTTGCTACTCACGAGACTTCTCATCGACAATGCGATGGTCCGAAGGCCACTGTTGGATCCCAACCTCAACGCTGCCGGACTGCTCTTTATGGGGAGCTCATTATTGTTCTTTCTAATGGCCAATGTGGTCACCGGCGAACCGAACATGGAAGACTTGCTTCCGGCGCGACAAACGGAGGAGGTTCGCATCGAGGAAACTACCGGTGAAGAACAAGATAGTTTCGCTACCGATGGGCCAGGATTTTTTCTGCTCTATCGCTTGCCGCGGATTTCAACTCAGACGCTTATCGGTGCCACACCTCAAGCCGAACTTCCAACGACGAAAGAGCTTGATCGTCGCGAGCGGATCATCCAGGAAGCCACGGCCCGCTTCATGGCGATTCTTTCTCATGTGTTGATTGTCGTCGGGATGGTGCTCATTGGTTATTTGCATTTTGAAAACATAACCATGGGTATCTCAGCAGCGACAACCTATTTGTTGCTCCCCTACACAGCGCTGTGGACAGGAAGTGTTGAACACGCCATGCCGGCAGCACTGTTGGTTTGGGCGGTCGTGCTTTATCGTCGGCCGCTCATAGCAGGGATGATGATCGGCCTGGCATCAGGCACGATCTACTATCCAGCTTTTCTAATTCCGCTGTGGTGCAGTTTTTATTGGAACCGCGGAATTAAGCGATTTGTCACCGGAGTGGTGCTGATGATTGGCATCTTGGTACTGACGCTGGCGTTTACGGCGACCGACACGCAACGATTTCTTGATCACCTCTTGCAGATGTTCGGCCTGCGACTCCCGACCACGGCCAACTTGCAAGGAATCTGGCGGTTTTGGAATCCCGTGTTCCGCTATCCGGTGCTAGCCGCATTCGTGGCGCTCTCATTCAGTTTTACGATCTGGCCTTTTCATAAGAGTCTGGCTACGCTGCTTTCTTGCTCAGCGGCTATCATGGTTGGCGCCCAATTCTGGCATGCCTACGACGGTGGCGTCTTCATCGCCTGGTTCTTGCCGCTATTGCTGCTCACGATCTTTCGCCCGAATTTAGAAGACTGCACTGCGTTAATCAAAATCAGCGAAGGATGGTGGAAGGAGCGACAGCGAGCGAAGGGCGGGACCTAGAAATGGGCCTTCTTTTTGATGAGATTCGGCGACTTGTTTCTGAAGATCATTATTTGGTCGGACAACATGCCGCAGAAAGATTAGAGGAACGTGGTATAATGGAGTGGCAGGCAGTCGCAGGACTCCAGGACGGAGAATTAATTACTGAACAACCCAGCAGGAAACCGAATCCTGCTGTTGAAGTTCGTGAGACTCTCCCGGATGGCACTGAATTCAAGGCGGTTTGGTCCCACCTGAGAGAAGCGAGTGTTGCAAAACTTGTGACGATACATTTCTTCGAGCTGGATTAGCTATGAGAATTAGCGGTGAGCGAATAAAACGGACCCGTCTCATTCAGACCGACAAACTGGTTGTCGCTGTCGAAGTTGAAATGGTAGTTCCATCAGAGGATCGCAGTGAACCCTGCTACGAGTCAGAAACGGTCTCATTTTTGAAAGAAGTCAAGGAACGTGCGGAACGACAAGAAATGGATTGGTTGCTGAAGAATGGTAAGGTTTACGCCGCAGTAGGTGCGAGCTAGATTTCTAGCATGTGGATGAGAAACAGCCTGTGTTACATCTTCTGCAAATTGAGACTGTTCTCTGACGAATCGATGACTTTCGCCGTGCGCACTTTTGGCATGGCTTCACATCACACACTCCTCGCTGAAACTCAAGTTACTCGATTCGTTCACATCTTAATCCTTCAGTGCTTTCAAAACGTCGTCTACTCGCACATCTTTGACCAGTTCCACGTGGCCTAACTTGGTTGGCAGCACGAAGCGTAAGCGACCTTCTTCGACTTTTTTGTCACGGCGCATGATTCTTACTAGTTCGTCACAGTCGAAATCGGGGACCGCGGTGGGTAGATAGAGTGCCGTGAGTAGTGCAGTTTGGCGACGCAAGAACTCTTCGTCGATGCGGCCCATGCTGTGGGCCAGTCGGGCAGCGCATTCCATACCGATCGCGACCGCTTCTCCGTGAAGTAGCAAGCCATATTCGCCAGCCGCCTCGAAGGCATGGGCAAAGGTGTGGCCGTAGTTCAGAATGGCCCGCAGGCCGGTGATTTCGCACTCGTCCTGTTCGACGACGTCGGCCTTCAGGCGACAGCAGCGTTCGATCACTCGGGTGAGTACGGCAGCATCGCGGGCATTGATGGGGGCTATGTTCTGCTCGAGATATGCGAAAAATTCAGCATCGAGAATGACTCCGTACTTTACTACTTCTGCCAAACCTGCACGGTATTCGCGGTCAGGTAGCGTGCTAAGCACATCGACATCGATGAGTACCCCGCGCGGTTGCCAAAAAGCACCCACCATGTTTTTCGCGCCTGGAAGATTGATCCCTACCTTCCCCCCCACGGAGCTGTCGACTTGGGCCAAAAGTGTGGTCGGCACTTGGAAGAACTGTAAGCCGCGGGCAAACGAAGCCGCCGCGAAGCCTGCCAGATCGCCCACGACTCCTCCTCCGATGGCTAGCACGATGCTCTTGCGGTCGGTTCCTTCTTCGAGCATCGTCTCCCACAACTCTTGAGCGTTTTCGACGCTCTTCGATTGCTCGCCAGCATCGATGACCAGCACATGGACTTCCCATTCGTCCTCGGCAAGTTGATCACCTAGTTTGTCGGCATACAATGGATCAACTTGATCATCGGTGATAATCACGACATGGGAGCCTTGGCAGCGATCTCGCAGGAAGGGCGAAAGGGCTGCAAGGTTGCCGCTGCCAATCTGGATGTCGTAGCTCCGTTGGTCAAGATTGACGCGGGTGATCAGAAGGGGCTGGGTCACGATAGATCCTTTGGTTGTTAAACGCAGACTACGTGGAGGCGCTAAGATTCGCGGAAATGATTTAGTAGTCCTAACATCTCAGTACGCCTCAGCGCAGAATCTTAACCGACCAACGCCGACGCCCGTTCGATGTCTTCTTCGGTAACATGAATCGTGCGACAAAAACCGGAGTGGACGCGGACGTATTCCAGATTGCTGGCCTCTTCAGGGTGCGCATGCAACGCGGCCGAGAGATGATATTGACGCTCGGGATCAATCTCGTTGTTTTCCGGCCAGATCGTGGAGGTTTCTACCACCAATGCTTCGCGATAGGGATCGAACTTGTCAGCCATGGACTATGGGTTTCCTTCCGGGGGTCGGACTCGTGTGCAAAAGCGCAACACATTTATTACAATGGTGTTAGTATACTGACCCTTGCGGCGCGGGAAAGTCTTGTTGAAAGTGGCCGACTCGATTCAGGAAAATCTGGGGATTATATGAGTTCAGCCATGACTTCTGGAACGAAACTCGTCTCTTTGCTCGCCGTGGTGGCCCTGGCATTGGGGGTCGCTTCCTGGTGGTATCGCTTTGAGTCGGCCCACCGCAGCACGGAGTTTTGGGGACCCACAGCAGCCGAACTGATCGCCCGGCCCTCACAGGTTACTGCGATGACATTGGCAACGAAGCCCGAGGAGGGCGCAGGCGCTCCTACCGAGTCGCTGGACGTCGGCAACGAGCGAGTTGCACTGGTCAACATCCACGATGTCACCGATGTGCCGGGTATGGTCCATCTTAGGAACTCAATGCTGACAGATAGCAATTTCGACTGGACCACTGAGGTTGAGTCGCCCAACTGGGGCTGGTGTCTGCTATTCAGCAATGAGGGACAACAGGCCCGCTTGCTCTTATCTGAAGACTTCTCCGTGGTTGGGCTCCTGGAAGATAGTCATCCCCGAGCGGTAAATTGCCGTCCCATGGCAGAAACGTTGCACAAATACTTCGCGAGCGCAAAATTGTTCGATGCTAGCAGCCAGTCAGAATGATCTGTAAGCACAGTTGGCGAGCTTCTATACTCCGCCTCCAATTTTGAGCAAGTTCATTTGAGGATGCATGCCATGAGATCGATAGCGATCATCAACCAAAAAGGGGGCGTTGGCAAAACCACCACAGCAGTCAATCTGAGTGCTGCGCTGGCTGATCGAGGCCTGCGCGTCGGGTTGATCGACATGGATCCTCAGGCCCATGCTTCTCTGCATCTAGGACTCGCGCCAGAACCAGATCGTCAGACCGTTTATGATTTGCTCACGAGCGACGTGAAGCTTAAAGACATTTGGCAAGAGGCTGGTGCGAATCTGAGCGTAGCTTCTTCACACATCGATTTAGCAGCCGCCGAAGTGGAGCTGGCGGGAGTGGTTGGCCGCGAGTTGATTCTGCGCGACAAACTGGCCGACACCTGCGAGGAATTTGATTATGTGCTTATCGATTGCCCCCCTTCATTGGGTATCTTGACGATCAACGCGCTTTCGGCCGTCGATGACGTGTTTCTTCCCTTGCAGCCACATTTTCTGGCATTGCACGGTTTGAGCAAATTGCTCCAAACGATCAACCTGGTTGCACAGCGACTCAACGATCGACTGCGGCTTGCCGGGGTTCTCTTTTGCCTCTTCGACTCAGGTACGCGTCTTGCTGCCGAAGTATCCGCAGATGTAGAAGCATTCTTTCAAGATGCCCGCAGTAAGCCGGGCATCTGGCAAGAAGTGCATCTATTTGAGACCCGCATTCGCCGCAATATTCGCTTGGCGGAGGCCCCAAGTTTCGGCCAATCGATCTTTAAATACTCCCCTCAGTCGGCAGGCGCCGCGGATTACCTTGCATTGGCAGATGAGATGCTAGCTCTATCAGCCGGGCAGAGGTCAACGCTCCTGAATCTGCAGCGAGCGGCTTAAGTGAATCGGCAACGCCTTGGGATTACAATTCCCAGGCTTTCTTACAGATGTCGCTTATGACCTCTCTGTGGCAGGACCGAGGTCGGGACGCCCCGGCTCACTGGTTTCCTGATGCCGATTAGGTAAACTTTGCCGGCTTGGGAAAGTCTACCTGTTAGAGTTTAACGATTGCGCCGGTCGCACCTCTTGTGCACAAAAATTCCTTTGTGCAGCCCATTTCAATTTCGAACTTTTCCGCCTGTATCGGTCGATTGGAATGTAGGGCGGAGACTACTTGTCCGCCGACTGTCCAGTCGAAGCTTGCCGTCATCAATTAACGGCAAGCCGCTCTGCACGTTCCCCCAAAAGGACTTGGGCCCAAACGGATTTGGGATTCGATAAATCGCAAAGGAGACAAGCGAATGAAACTCTCGGCTATCAATTTGAAAGGGCTGGCCGTGTTGGCTGCGGTCCTGGCCGTCTCAACTGGAAGCGCTGTAGCACAGCAGTACGCGCCTTACGGCTATTCCTCACAACCATCCCAACAGACTAATGTTCCGCAATACACAGCGATGGTTCCTCAGCCAAGTGGTGCTAAGACGCCTTCCTACATGGAATCAGTTCCTCCTGGTCCAATGCAGCGGGCTCCGCAGCCTGCTGCCCAGTCGGCACCGATGCAGCCCGGCTATCGGGTAGCCAGCGCCCAGGCTGCTCCTCAACCCCAACCTGAAGCGAATCCTAGCTATGAGAGCTACACCGCTGGATGCGCAACGGGAAACTGTGGCGTTAATTACGACACCCTTAATGGCGGCTGTAGTCCCTACAATTGCGCGGGCGACGTTTCATACGGATGCTGCAATCCTTGTGGACCTCGCTGTCATTGGTTCGGCGGCGTTTATGGATTGCTCATGGATCGTGTGAACTGCAGCAATTCGCCACTTGCTTTCGTGACCACGACGCCCGGTGTTGGCTACTATCCTACCGATACAGAAATCGTGATGACTTCGGCTGATCTCGACACTAACATTCAAGGGGGTGCTGAATTCCGCTTCGGTGCGACCTGTAGTGCCTGTGGTGGCTGTGGTGGGTACGGTGGCTGTGGTGATTGCGGTTGCAGCTGTGGCCCACTCGCTTGGGAAGCGGCCTACTGGGGTCTGGCTGAGGAAACTGAAACGGCCACGATTACTGATGTTTCTGGTGATGGCTCCCGAACTTACGGCATGATGGATTTCCGAGGTCTGGTCTACAACGGCCGCCCCGTAAATGATTATTTTGACTATGGTCCACCGACGACTGACAATACGACCCCTCAAGACATCGAAATTCGCCAATTAACGGCCAGCAATAGCTTCTCAGCCCAGAATCTGGAGTTGAATCTACTCCGGTTGCCATTGATGGGTGGGGGATGCATGAGCTGTGGGCTGAATGATTCTTGCGGTGGTGGGGCCTGTAGTGCCGGCTGCGGCGGCTGTGGAGGCAACTTTTGTGGGCCTCGCTGTCAACTGACCTCAATGATTGGTTTCCGTTACATGCGGTTCGATGAGGATCTCTATTACCGTAGCGACTTTGAATGGATGACGGACGGCACCTTTGGCTACTTAGGTTACAACGTCGAGGCTGACAACAACTTGATCGGTTTCCAAATCGGCTCCAATGGCCTGTACTACATGGGTTGCAGTGGTCGGTTTGCCTTGCAGTGCGGTACAAATGCTGGTATCTACGCCAATCACATTGAAGTGAATCAATGGATGAATTTCCCGATTGGTGGAAGTACTCCAATTGTTAATCCAACTGGAGAACCTTTCGTTTCTTCCTCGGACACGGATGAGGTCGCCTTCTTGGGCGAACTTCGCCTAGGTGCCAGCTACCAATGTTCGTGCAACTGTCGGTTCTATGCAGGTTACCGTGCGTTGGGTGTCACCGGTGTTGCTCTGACAGCCAATCAGGTTCCTGGGGCCTTCACTAGCCTTGGACAGATTGGCTACATCAACTGTAATGGCTCGCTCTTCCTGCATGGATTGCAGAGCGGTTTCGAGTTCTGCTATTAAGCACCTTACCCTGGCATGACTAGGGATGATGATAGTCTCCTGCGACCACCCGGTCGGCGCACCCCCCTGCGTCGCCCGGGTCTTTTTATGGGGGAACTAAACTCAAACGCTCCGCTCTGCCGAGCAGAACTCGTTGGGCGCGTCGCGGCTAAAGACATGCATCGTCGGCTTCGAAGAACTACAGATTTATAATCTCTGCGACCATCGTCTCCAGGTCCACCACTGCCAGGGAGTGAGGATTTGCCCGGTAGAGGGCTCCAGGATTCAGTACCAACGTGGGACCGATCTGCTCAATCTTGGCGACGTGTGTGTGTCCGTAGCAGACCAGATCGTAGATGCCGCCTTGTGTAACCTCCAAAAACTTGCGATGGTCGTCACTGTGTAGCAGGGCAATTCGGCGTCCGGCGATTTCAAGGTCACCAAACACTGCGTGACAAGTTTGGCCTACGCTGGAAATAGCGTCGGCTAACTCCTCGCGATCGTAGTCGCAATTGCCGAAGACAAAGTCGGTTGGCCAACTGATAAAGAGCTTCGCGACCACCGTCGAGCAAACATCACCGCAGTGGAGAACTCGCTCGACTGCTAAGCTTTCAAGCAGATTGATTGCGGCCTGTGTGTTAGCCACATGAGCGTGAGTATCGCTAACAACGCCAATTCGCATGGGAAAATTTCCTTATTGTGTCATGCAACCATAAAGTTCAATTTCGAGCTTGGCAACCTGCTGGCGCAACTTCGACTCAACATCGGCTACTGAAACACCATCCACGAGTACTGTAAGCATTGGTTCGCCGGGTGCAACCTCTGCGTGAGCATTGGGGATGTCGGCTAGGCGAGGATGTTCAAGGGTACCGCAGCGGTGAAGAAGTCGGTCACTGCTGGTTGGCGAAATCGCTAGAGGGTACTTGGCATAGAGGATGGCTTTGCCGCAGAGTAGTTGTGATTCTGTCGCGCGCTCGACCGCTTCCACTGCGGCGGTTGTGCGGGGATTTACCTCCACGGGCCACACTACTTTACCGTCAAATACGAAATCGACTCCAAATAAATCGCGGAGTTCGAATTCTTTCGAGACAACATCCCCAATGCGATGAAGTTGAGCAACTGCCTGACTGGGAAGCTCCCAGGGGGCAATGGTGCCGCAGTATTGGAACTGACGCGCGCCAGTCCACTGCTCGCCGACGAGTTGGCGCGTGATGCCGAGCAGTTTGCAGGTTTGTGATGAAGCCAAGTATATTGCGGAACATGAAACACCTGAAATGCGCCTTTGCCAATAACCTTCTGTTGGCAAGTTGAGGGAATCGAATTCGCATACGCCGCTGCCACTAGCACCCAGGCCTGTCTTGTGGAGCCAATCGCCTGCTCCAGGTGATTGGCCACTGCAAGCGAAAGTTTCAGGGAAATCAAGCCCGACATCCTTAAGAGTTGCTTGCAAAAGAAGAAGGTTGCGAATGGCACGCAGAACCGAACCAGAATTCCCTCGGAGCGGTCGCATGGCTGCCATTTGATCAACCAGGTCCGGATAGTTTTCTAGGGCTCCCGTGTAAATCCAACCATCACACTCGGTCCGTGCCAGGTAATCAGCTAAGTCGTGCGGATAGTTTGTCACGCGCTCGGCTGGACAGGCCCGCCTGAGATCAGCATCGGCAAACAGATCCGCCGTAACTGCCTGAAATCCAGCTCGCAATAGTGAAAACGCTGCCGCGCGAGCGCTGGCACCAACGACGGCAATCGTAGGGCGAGTCGTCATCGGGGCTCTCAATCCGCCAATGATTTCTTGTCGCCGAATCTGCCGCGGAATTCATCGGCAGGATATTTTTCCGCGTTCATGAGCATTTTGCGCCGGTGAGCGGTTGCAATGTCAATTCCCAACGAGTTCGCCAAGGCAAGTGTGTAACTCAAAACATCAGCTAACTCTTCGCCGACGGCAGTGAGTTTATCTTCATCAGCGGAGACTTCACGAGATGTGGAAAGATCTATCCACTGGAAATGCTCCATCAGTTCGGCAGCCTCGATTGCCAAAGCCATTGCCAGATTCTTGGGGGAGTGAAATTGCTGCCAATCGCGTTCGTCAACAAACTGGCGAACGAGTTCGCGAAGATCGGCAATCGTGGTTTGTGAGTCGTTCATGGGGATGGGGTCTATTCAGAAGTTTCGCTGGAGTGTGAAGTACTTGTCATTCCTAAAGGAGACGCACGACTTGAGGAATCTGGGATTTATCATCACACGCTCTCAATTCGTGTTGAAGTCGCTAGTCAGACGCCACTGGTCGCCGATTTTTCCCTGCAGGATAGTGCGGCTCCCATCGGGATGACAGAATAGCAAACTCACGCATATTGGCAAATCTGCTCAATCATGCGGCTGCCTGAAAGCCGGGGAGGGTCTGTTGACGGGGAGGATTGCGACGCTCGAAATAGCGCTGTCGATAGCCGTCGGCGAGATAGCCCATCACCTCTAACACCAAAAGATCGGCCCGATTCATCACATGGCGGGCACTGCGGGCACCGAGACCCTGCACCAATTCTTCCAGTACGGTAACGTGCAAATGCAACGCCCTCTGAGCAGAAACCTCCGAGGTGGCGAGTAATTCACACAGTTCGGCCATCTCGCTGGCTAGGTTGCCTACACCCATGATAACGTAGGTCCGTAGCAATTCGCGGTAATGTGTAACCAGCGATTCTGACAAGTCCAGCGGAGCTTTAATTTTAGAACTGGCCGCCTTGGCAAGGCAGTCGTCGATCTCAGGTAGCTCGTCCGCCGGAGTAGAGGAGCTTGTGGGGTTCTTTAGAACTTCCAGGTCGGTGATTAAGAGTCGCTGTTGTTCGAGAAGTCGCTGCGCTTCGAGGTGTTCTTGTTTGAGTCGTTGGCGGTCGGCCTGAACCAAGCGTCTGTTTTCTCGTTGGAGTTGATGTCGCTGGATCGCACGGGCGAACTTCCACAACAGACCGCGGACGGTGGTCTCAGCGACACAGCAGTAGTCGTCAGCCCCGACCTCGTAGCAGAGTGCGTCGAGTTCCTGCGGTGGCTGCGAACCAAGTAAGATCATCGGCTCCTCGTGACCACCACCCCGCAATCCCTCGACCAGGTCCAAGGCATCCAGGACTGGTGGTTCGTGACTTACAATCACGGCATCAAAAACTTCATCGCGGAGTCTGATAAGGGCGGCCGTGGCTCCAACCACTTCTTCAAGCATGATTTGCGTTGCACTATCGGCAGCAAAGGCCTCTGCCAACCAGTCACCATTGCGGTGGCGAGAGGTGACATGAAGTACCTTCATCCTTGGCGGGAGCGTGCCTTTCAAAGCACCGCATTGAGAGGCAGCTTCAGGTTTTGCGGCGGTTGCAGGCATAAGAGCCAGCTCAAGTGTGTTTGGAACAGTAATTGGCGTGTGGACTGTAGGAAGGCTCGGCGGCTGAGTCAAGAGACAAGGATTGCTAGCAAGGGCTTGAGGACCATCAGCTTCGGTCGAAGGCTAGTTCTCATTTCGATGTACCCAATCGACGCTGGCCATTTCGGCGAGCGCGAGCATCAGGGCGTGGGTTCCACTGCGAGCGTGGTCTTGCTCGAAGAGTTTGCCGTAGAGCTCGCTGGCTAGCGGCAAACGGGGTCAGAACGATTTACGGGAAAATAGTCCTACCCTGTCTTTCACCGATGGTCTTTTTCGAACGCATAAAGCCAATCTAATCTAGATCGCCCAAATCGATTTTATCCTGCTTGAACGCCCGGATGCGGTAGATGACCACATTGCCGCGATCGACGGCGTAAATGATCCGATGAGTTGGCCTGCGACCGAGACCATAACTTACTTGCTGAATGCCTGCCTTACGTAACGCTTTTTCGGTTGCCAGGGGATGCGTCTCGGCCGTGGAGGCCAACTTGAACATCGCCGCATACATTCCCTCTAGCCATCGAAGGGCTTGCTCTGGCTAATGGTTGTCAGCCCACCAAAGGTGATTGGAAAGGATATCGTTTTCGGCCGGGCCAGTGATGATGACGCGGCTATTCATGCCTTGGGAGTGTTAATGCCAAAGCGTTCTTGAAGTTCCCCGCCAAATTCTGTGAGCGGCCTACAATCACCCGCGTTATAGGCGTCAATTCCTTCTTGCACAAACTCGACTTCGCGGGCTTCGACGGCCAGGTTCTCTACATATGCCTTCACGTCACCATGATATTTCGTCAGGGTCTGGTACGCTTCATCAGAGATTTCAATCTGTTTCATTGCTGGTTCTCCATTGGTATTCAGTATACAACGAATTGAACCACTTCGTCAAAAGGTTGGTGATTGCTACTCACTCCTGGTTAGCTTTCGTCAAAATAACCGCGATAAAATTCCCCTGCAGTGCAAATTTTGGTTCACTCATTTCGTTGCGACCAATCAACGCCGCTCATTTCGGCGAGCGCAAGCATCAGGGCGTGGGTTCCACTGCGAGCGTGGCCTTGCTCGATGAGCTTGCCATAGAGCTCATTCGCGAGCGAGAGTCCTGGTAGCTTCAAACCCATTCTTTCGGCCTCCGCCAGCGCGATGCCCATGTCTTTCACAAAATGCTCGACGAAGAATCCGGGGTCGAAATTGCCGGCGATGATTCGTGGTCCCAAATTCGATAGTGACCAACTCCCTGCGGCCCCCGAGGCGACCGACTGCATGACGCTCTCCAGGTCGAGGCCTGCTCGGTAGGCATAGAGCAGTGCTTCGCAAACTCCTACCATGTTGCCGCCGATTAGAATTTGGTTGACCATCTTGGTGTGTTGGCCCGCGCCGGGGCCTCCTTGCCAGACCCAGGTCGAACCCAGAATCTCCCAGCAAGGCGTCAAAGCTTCAACGGTTGGACGGTCACCACCGATCATGATCGACAATGTGCCGTTGCGTGCCCCGACATCTCCACCAGAAATGGGAGCATCTATGCTGAAGACTTCGCGGCGCTCAGCTTGCTCAGCGATCTCAATCGCCAAGCTGGGGCGACTGGTAGTCATGTCCACCAGAACGGATCCAGGCGAACTACCGGCCAGTGCGCCATGCTCACCAAGCAGCACTTCTTCGACATCTGAAGGAAAACCCACGATCGAAAACACAATGTCACTCGTTTGAGCAACTGCTCGGGGCGACTCTGCCCATGTGGCACCGAGTTTCAAGAGTGGGTCTACCTTGGCGCGGGTGCGATTGAACACCGTCACCTTGTAGCCAGCTCTCAGAAGATGGCTACACATGCTCTGCCCCATCACGCCGGTGCCAATCCAGCCGAGACGGGTGTTTTCAGGGGTGATTGGTTTAACCATGGGAGAGCCTTATTTAACCGTTGGAGGTTGGTGATTCCACTCGACAGGTTACCGCAATTCTGCCGGATTCGCAAAAGTAGCGAAGTTTGCCCTTTCTACGTGGCAGTCTACAATTCATGTTCCAAAACGGTTTGGAGAAGATTCGTATTTGTCAGAGGAACACTTGTATACATGGATAAATATCTCCCAGGTTGGAAAGAAGAATTCGTCAGCTTCGTGCAAGACTTATTGCAGGAATCGATTGCAAAGATAAAGTTGCTGGCAGACGGGTCGCAACTCAACCGCCGCACGAAGGCTGCTTGGAGGAAGGGTCGCCGAGCACAGGCCTGCTATCTGGCGATGGGCCACCATAGGCGAAGACTGGCGCGGCGGGCAGAAATCCGCCGACTGGTCGAGGGACCCGTGAGATATCAATGAAAATGACCACTTGCTACGATAGTTCTTGTCGCTATTCAGAGCTAGATTTCAGCGAATCGTAGATTGGCGGGTCATGCCAAAGTGTGGGGACCACCATTGCCGCCAGACAGGCCGCGAGCATGGGCAACAGCTGGGTGTAGCTCCCTGTCAGTTCGATCACCAGGATGATTCCTGTTAGGGGGGCACGCACCACGGCTGTGAAAAATGCTGCCATTGCGGTCACGGCAAATGTAGTAGGATTCGACCCGACTGCTGGAAGCCACACTTGGCACGCATTGCCGAACATCAGTCCTGCCTGAGCGCCGAGCACCAGCATTGGCGCAAATAAACCACCTGGCGTTGCAGCAGCATAGGATATGGCTCCGAGGCCAAAACGGAAGAGAAACGCCACAGGCAGCATGACAGCCACGGTTTTCAGGGTCAGCGCGTTTTGGGTGATCGGATCACCGCCACCCACGAGATGAGGCGCGTACCAGGCAATCAGGCCTACCGCAGCACCGATAAGTAAAGACTGCAGCACGACGGGCCATTTCTCAAACCGTTCGCTCACCGCAATTGCTCCCAGTATTGCTCGATTGTACGCGACGCCGACAACTCCTAAAACAGCGCCCAGCACCACGGAAGCGGCAACCGCAAGTGTTGTCGGAAAGGGTAATATTTCTACCTCAAAATCAGGGCGGTCCCCAATCAGCAATCGCGCTACGGTGATGGCTCCCGCCGATGCACCGAAGGTCGCAATCGTAATTCTGGTATCAAACCTGCGAACTAACTCTTCTAATACGAACACTGCGCCGGCAATGGGAGCGTTGAATGCCGTGGCCAGTCCCGCACCTGCACCTGCGGCGAGCAATGCTCGGTTGTCGGATGAACTGAGTCCCAACTTTCTACCCAGCAGGTGAGAGATGGTGGCCCCCATTTGCACAGTTGGTCCCTCGCGGCCCAGCGCTAGGCCAGAGCCAATCGCCAGTAGCCCGCCGATGAACTTGACTGGAATGAGCTTTGCCCCCGCCGGGGATATTCCTTCATTTAATACGGCTTCCACATGGGGGATGCCGCTACCCGAAGCTTCTGGAGAAAACCGTCGCACGAGCCACGCCGCAAAGGCGGTTGCCGCGGCACAAGCGGCGACAATGAGCAGTAACCCACTTGGTCCAAACCCCTGAAAGTAGGTAATGGCCCAGTCCCGAAAAAGCTCGGCTTGCACCAGAGACAGGCGAAAGAGTGCTCCGATGAATCCTGCCCCTGCGCCAGCAATAAGTGAAGTGAGCGTCAGCGTCAGTAAGTGGCACTCATTTTCTGCTGGTGCCGTACTGGTGGGCTGTCGTTTCGACATAAAGCTACTTTGGATCGTCGATGTCGAATACGTAGCGATCGATGCAGGCGAGGGCACCCAAAGCCAGAGCGGAAGCGACAAACGCGGCAGCAGCCTGACCGCTGTTCACCAGAAAGGAGGTGCTGTCTTCACCGGCCCGATTGATAAACCATTGGACAAGCATCCAGACTGCTTCGCAAAGAAACACGAGTCCCAGGATGAAAGCCACCCAAGCGGCAGCTTCGATCATGCGTTCAAAGAGCCATTCCATAGTTCACCTTTTGAAGTAGGGACCGGCGATGTGTTGCATCGCGGCTAGGTTGTATTGAGACGGGGAAGAATGCCTCGTAAACTTAATTAGTTTGCCACGCTGTCGCAAGCGGCCAAGAGTTTTTCGGCACCCTGCCGATGACAGAAGTCGCCAAATGACTCATCGGGCTCGCGGGCCTCTTTGAAGTGGCGGAAAACATTGACCAGGTCGGGGATCACATCTTCTTCGGGGACCAAATCCTTATAGATGAAATTAAGCCGATCTCCGCAGACACGTCCTCCCAGAAAGATCGTGTACTTGCCGGCGGTCTTGCCTACCAGGCCGATGTCGGAGTTGTAAGGCCGCGCGCAGCCATTGGGGCACCCAGTCATGCGGAAGGTGAAGACTTCATCCTTCAGGTCCAATTTGGCCAATTCGGCTTCTAACTGGTCGATGATGCCAGGGAGGACCCGTTCGCTCTCAGTGATCGCTAAGCCACAAGTGGGCAGCGCCGGGCAAGCCATCGACCAGCGCCGAGCATTGGAGATTTCTTCGCTCAGTGGGACGCCATGCCGGCGGAGGATTTCAAAGAGTTTGGGCCGATCTTTCTCAGTCAGATCGCAAAAGATTATGCTCTGGTGGGGAGTGAGTCGCAATGGCGGCGCCATGGTGCTGCAGATTTCACGCAATGCAGACTTGAGGCGGAAACTCCCCTCGTCCTTGATTCGCCCATTCTCAACGTTGAGCCCATAAAACCACTGCCCGTCCCCTTGGGCCTGCCATCCCATCCCATCATTGAAGCCGTGCACTTCGATCGGTCGCGGATCCTGCAGTTTTGCGCCGTAGTATTCCTCGACCTTTTGCCTAAAACGGTCGAGACCCCAATTGTGGATCAAGTATTTCATGCGGGCGACCTTGCGATCTGCCCGATTGCCGAAATCACGTTGCACTTTGACAATAGCCGTGGCGACGTCGATCGCCTGTGTCGGGCTGACGAAGCACATTGCCTGAGCAACCGCAGGGAAAGTTTTTTTGGCGCTGGGTGTGACGCCAAAGCCGCCTCCCACCAGCACGTTGTAACCAACGATCCGCCAATGCTCGCAGATTGCCATTAAGCCTACGTCTTGCGAATAAATATCGGCACTGTTATCTCCAGGGAGTGCAATGCCGAACTTGAATTTACGCGGCAAATAAGTGGGGCCATAGATCGGCTCTATTTCCTGGCCGTTCGAGCCACCCGCAAGACGTTTCTCTCCCGTAGATTCGTCAGTGAGCCATAGTTCGTAGTAGGCAGTAGTTCGCGGAGTGAGATGAATCGCCAGCCGCTCGGCCAAATCCTGCATCTGGTCGTAAACGGGGTCTCCCTTGTAGGGGCAAGGCGAGCACATCACGTTTCGCTTCACGTCGCCGCAGGCCGCAATGGTCGTGAGTTTCGATTCGTTGATGCGGCGAATCGTTTGCTTCAAATCCTTCTTGAGCACCCCATGCAGCTGCAACCCCTGGCGAGTTGTGATGCGGAGTGTGCTATTGCCCACATCGTCACCCAGGTCAATCTCGGCCAGCAGTTGTTCGCTGGAGAGGATGCCACCTGGCACGGCCGTACGAACCATGAAGCTGTAAGTCTTACCTTCTTTGGAGCGGTCGTCGCGATTGTCTTGCTGATAGGTGCCGTGGTGCTT
Organism: Bythopirellula polymerisocia; assembly: GCF_007860015.1. Taxonomy (GTDB): domain Bacteria; phylum Planctomycetota; class Planctomycetia; order Pirellulales; family Lacipirellulaceae; genus Bythopirellula; species Bythopirellula polymerisocia. Next base: position 1,051,608 of record NZ_SJPS01000001.1, on the reverse strand, counting down.
GAGAAGTTGCAGGCTCTCTTTGCCGAAATGGTCCGTGCCATCGACCAGTTCCTGGGGAATCGGCTCAAGAAGGTAATTGCTCGCCTGCTTGATATGCTCGACAGCGCTTAATTTCTCGCCGACGGCACCAAGTTTCTTGCTGCCAGCACCCGGTTTATTGCTCTTTTCGTCACTCATCAGGATATTCGTTCGCCTGCTTGGTACAGTTTGCCCATTTCAGTCAAAGCCCCAGAAGATTACATGATACTCGCTCGAATGGGTTTCGACCATATTGACACTCGGTGACCCGGTCTGTCGAGGGAGTTGAATCGGCAAGAAACTAGGTCTAGGATGCCCGACATGAGTCAAACAAATAGAAGTGAATTCTCGCTCCAAAATCGCGTCTCAGTTTGGGTAGCCACGGGTTTGGGTGTGGGCTGCGCTAGCCCTGCTCCAGGAACCATGGGGGGACTGTGGGGCATCCCACTGGCCTGGGCGCTAGCCCATCTGCCCTCAACTGGCTGGCAATGCGCAGCCATTCTGGTAATTCTCGGGGTCTCCGTGGTGATCTGCAATCACGCCGCTGGGCTACTCGGCAGAAAAGATCCCCCGGAAATCGTTCTAGACGAAATCGCTGCATTGCCCATTGTTTTCCTGGGCACGGGGATTGGCAACTGGCGAGTTCTACTAGCGGGATGGTTCTTATTTCGGCTGTTCGATATCAGCAAACCCCCACCAGCTAGGCAAGTGGAATCCTGTCCCGCAGGATGGGGAATCATGGCGGATGACGTGGTAGCCGCAATTTACGCCTGCGCAGTTTTATGGAGTCTGGCATGGCTAGACAGCAGAATGGGTTGGGGGCTCATCACAGCTGCCGCGGCGGGTTAGAATAGGCGAGCTTCACCCCCATGCCCCGTTACTCCCCCCCTTTGCCATGACCGCACAAATCCTTGACGGCAAGAAGCTTGCCAAGCAAATCCGCACTGAGTTGGCCGAGCAAGTGACTAGATTCGCTGCCGAAACGAAAGTCACTCCCACACTAGCCGCCGTGTTGGTGGGAGATGATCCGGCCAGTGACGTGTACGTTCGCAACAAGCGGCGAGATTGTGCTGAGGTCGGGATTGAGAGCATACTTCATCGATTGCCTGCGGAAACTTCCCAGTCGGAACTACTCTCGCTTATCGCCAAGCTCAATATCGACTCACAAGTACATGGTATCCTTGTGCAATTGCCTCTGCCGAAGCACATCAACACCGAGCAAGTGCTCGAGGCGATAGCCCCGACTAAAGATGTTGATGCATTTCACCCGGAGAACGTTGGCAGACTGGTACAGGGTCGCCCGGTGTTTCTCCCCTGTACGCCTCACGGCGTAGTTGAATTGCTAAAGCGCAATAATATCCCAATTGCCGGCAAGCATGTCGTCGTTGTTGGTCGGAGCGACATCGTCGGCAAACCACTATCGATCATGCTTGCTCAAAAGGGGGCCGATGCGACGGTTACACTCTGTCATAGTCGTACTCAGAATTTGCCGGAGGTGACTCGGTTAGCCGATATCCTGGTCGTCGCCATCGGCAAGCCGAACTTCATTACGGCCGACATGGTGCGTCCCGGGGCTGTCGTCGTTGATGTGGGTATTAACCGCACCGATGCAGGGTTAGTCGGCGATGTTGACTTCGATGCGGTCAGCAAGGTGGCAGGGCACATTACGCCTGTTCCCGGCGGTGTGGGACCTCTAACGCGAGTCATGCTGCTGATCAACACCCTCAGTGCCGCTCGTGTGTCTAGTCAGCATAATTGACAGACTCCAACTAACACTCCCGAGGGTTGGGAGGCTGCCATCGGGGGCCAAAATCGGTATCATGGAAGGACTTTCAACCTTCGCTCATCGCCAAAGGATTGCGATCGTGGCATCCTGATAAGGAATACGACTTCAAGATGACTCCGTTCGGACAACTCCTTGGTCAATTGCGCCGTCGTGCTGGCTTGGGCCTGCGAACATTCGCGGAGCTTGTGGATGAACGCGCCTCGACAGTCAGTGCCATCGAACATGGCATGCGAACTCCCTGGCACCGCCAAGTAACGCTTTCCGCGGTTGCCGACGTTTTAGGATTGGTAGCGAGTTCGCCTTTCTGCGAAGAGTTTTTTCTATCCGCGAGGAACTCTTTTTCGACCAAAGGTAGTGCTACTCAATCCACTCCTGGTGTGCTGAGTTGGTGGTGGACCACTGACCGCGCTTCTGCGCTCGACCACGCTGCGATTCGGGAGCTAGCTGAATTCATCGGAGCAAGAGATTCCTCCTCCGATGATTGCAATGCCAATGACACTGCCTCGGCTGCCCGTGAACTTTCTCGCTATCCTGCGCTCACGGAACTTGCGGCTGAATGGCGAGTGCGCAAATTGCTTGGACGGCGCGAGTCGCAATTCGTTGTCGCACCGGTTGATGTCGAGGCAGTATTTGAAAATCAGATGAGTGTACGATTGGAAATCGTCCCGGGTTTGATTCCTAATTTTAGCGTTCAGGCATGTGTGGTGATGGGATCAGGTGAAACCACGCTACTCGTGGATCGCATCGTGGCCGATTCGCGACCGCTCGCCTCTTACCGAGAATTGCTGGCTCGCTGTGTCGCTCCACGGGCCTTGTGGATCGAACCGGACCAACCCCTTCCATCTGATTGGTTCTTGAGTCTGCAACAGACCGAGGATTGGCCCCAACTTCTGCGAGATTGCGAGCGGTTTTCCCTTTCAATGTTACTCCCCGCCGCTCCAGTACTCTCAGCCGCATCGGCCGCATATCGGGAAGTGGTCCAACAACAAGGCTGGGTCGACACCGAAACGGCCGCATGCGCGGTTCGCAATCGCTTGGCTGAGCAATTTGCTGTGCCCCCGCTGTTGGTCCACACACGTCTAGTCCGCTGGCCATGCCATGTGTACGGCCGCATCGCCCAAGCCCTGGCAGCAGAAGAACTCGACCTGCCGCCCGTAGAATGGTTCGTCGAACATGAACAGCCCCAACAGCGGCTGCTGTTTGAGAAGAGTTTGTCGGCTCCGCTATCACCTTAGCCGGACCAACACTTTGGTCCGGAATAAGCGCCGCTCACTCGTCTTCGTAGAAGGCCTGCGAAACGATCGCCACCGGCTGCGTGCGATAGGGAGTGCGAGACTCGTACATTTTGATCCGCGTCACGTAATCGTTGCGGAGCGCTGAAGGAGCTGTTTCAACGGCCGCTTCGAGAGTTTTAATTGCTTCGTCGTAGTCACCAGCGTTGGCCAGCGCTGCGGCAAGGGTGTCCAGTGCGACATGTTTGTCGCCGTATTCAAATTCCAAAGCTTGACGCGCGCCTAGCACAGCGTTTTCTGGATCGCGGAAGTTCTCATCAGGACAGGTGGCTAGTAGCCACGCTCCGTTGCGATAAGCATGGGCAAAGCTGGGTTTGATCTCGATTGCCTCGGCATAGTCGGCCAGCGCTTCGGCGTAATGGCCCATGTCGGCGAGAAGATCTCCCCGACTGCAGAGGATACCTGCATTCTCGGGATCAAGCTTCGCTGCGGCTGTGAAATGGGTGTAAGCTTCTTCCCAGCGGCCACCGATGTGACACACCCGTGCGAGACCCAAGCGAGCCGACGAAAGTTTGCTATCCAGGCGGCAGGCTTGCTTGTAGTCTTGCTCGGCGCTGTTAAGGTCGCCGGCCTGCACAAACAACGTGGCCCGATTAGTGTATGCCTTGGCAAACAAGGGATTTAACTCAAGCACAAGATTGAAATCATCAAAGGCCTCGGCAAACTGGCCCGACTCGGCATAGGAGACGCCACGATTGTGCAGAGCACGCCAGTTCTTGCGATCGAACTTAAGTGCTTCCTGGAAATCGGCATCCGCCAAATCGCTCTTGCCATCACCAGAATAGAGTTGTCCGCGCCGATTCAAGGCCCACGAAATGAGCTGGTTTGCATACTGCTTGTTTTCACCCTTGGCACCCAGGCGAATCGCTTCTACGCCAATATCGATGACTTCTGAAAAGTCGGTCGTGGTGGCTGCTATCTGGGATGCCGCATGAGCATTGACGAGCAGTTGCCCCACTGTATCGAGTGGAGTTGGCTTCGAAACCTGGAGCTTTATAGCAGTCCGAGGCCTCGCGACGGTTCTCATGGCGGTCCTCGGAATCGCCTGTTTTGGCATTCCAGAGCGAGTCACTTCCGGATCAGCTTCGCTATTAAATAGGGCCGGTCGATACGATTCATCACTGACGAGCTTAATATCCCCACGAGAACTTGGAGCTGTTTTGTTGGCCGGTTTTTCCGACGAAGCAATCGTCCATGAGTTGTCTTGAATAGGCGGCGAAACCGAGATCGGCGTTGCGGCAGCTTCTTCCACGAAGACGAAGGCTTCCCCTTTGTCGGCAGTGTGGGCCGACGATTCAACAACGGCAGCCGTATCATCTCCTACAAACTTGAAAGAATTGTCGTCAGCGCCAGCAGTGGCAGCACCGACGAGGCATGCAATTCCGCAAAATGTATGATTGAGACAAGAGAGAAGTGAAATTTTCATGATTTCCGAACCGCAAGTTGGAGGACTTTGCAGAGCCAATGATCTAACGGAGCGACTGAACCTACAGCGCCTCGGTCATTGGTATCGACTGCCGCATCAAAGTCACTGCAATCGAAACACTCAAAAGAATCGGAAATGTCCGAGTAGATAGCCCATCTTCTAGTTAACTGAATGTCAGATCGGTGCTAGCATGGAAGGGATGAATCTACAACGAGAAATTGGGCGACAGTCTCGGGAGTCTGTTTTGCGTCTGCCCATGGTCGGCAGAAGGAGAAATGCGATGCGAGCTACGAGGGAACTGGGTCTGAGATCAACCTATCTGTTCGCAATTGCCTTGAGCACTATTCAGCCAGGGTTCGCAGAATCAGCAGCCGAGAAATCGGCCTCCCTGGTGCCAATTCGCATTGTCGACGGGCAATTTGTATTCGGAGAATCGGGCAAGCGATTTTCCCCCTGGGGGTTTAACTACGTCGGCGATTTCGGGAGGATCGTCGAAGAGTACTGGGAAGACGATTGGCCGCGCGTGGAAAAGGATTTTCGTGAAATGCGCAAGCTAGGCGCAAATGTCGTTCGGCTGCATCTTCAACTGGGCACCTACATGAAGACTCCGCAGCAAGTGGATGCTGCAGAATTAGAGCGACTCAGACGCACCTTGGATCTTGCCCAAGAAGTTGGTCTGTATCTCGATCTGACCGGACTAAGCTGTTATCACCTAGCGGAAGTGCCTCCTTGGTACGATGACTTATCGGAGAAAGACCGCTGGCAGGTTCAAGCGACTTTTTGGGAGGCCATCGCCAAGACATGTGCTGGTCATCCGGCGGTGTTCTGTTACGACCTCATCAACGAGCCCGTCGTCGGTAATGCAAAAGAGGGGGAGCACCCCTGGTTGTTGGGCGAACTGGAAGGGATGTATTTTGTGCAGCGGATCAGCAACGATCTGGGGGAGCGAGAACCGAGAGCCATTGCCGAGGCTTGGGTCAAGCAGATGGTCAGCGCGATTCGAAAACACGACACCGAGCATTTAATCACTGTCGGAGTTATCCCCTGGGCACAAGTATTTCCGGGAGCCAAGCCGGTCTTTTACTCGCCCGAAGTTGCCCGCCATCTCGATTTTGTGAGCGTGCATTTTTATCCCAAGACAGGCGAAGTTGAAAAAACGGTAGAAGCCCTGGCCGTCTACGACATTGGCAAGCCTTTGGTCGTGGAAGAAACCTTTCCCTTGAGTTGCTCGTTGGAAGAGCTGGACCGTTTTATCCAGCAGACGGATGATCGAGTCGAAGGTTGGATCAGCCACTATTTTGGACGCTCAATTGCGGAGCACCGCGAGGGAGCAACGCCGGTGGGAATGCCTGTCGCAGAGTTTCTCGAGTATTGGCAAAAGAAGGAGAAATCCATGGGGGCAACGGATCCGCAGCAGACAGAAGAAATAGACCACAGATAAACGCGGATGTGCGCGGATTTCAGAAGAAATAGATGTCTTGAATGATCCGCGTCAATCCGCTTAATCTGCGCTTGTCCGCGCCTAATTCCTTCGCTTTTTGGCTTCTACTACAAAATTGCGCTTGAACAATGTTATGCCGCACTTACTGCTAACAGCTTTGGTTAGTGTTTCGTTTTCGTTTGGGTTTTCATGCCAACTTGCCAATGCCGAGGACGAAGTCGAGATCGCCCTGATTGACGACAACGACTTCCAGCGCGGGTTTGTCGTTTGGTCACCTAAGCCCGGCATGAAGCGAGAGACGGGCAAGTTGGCTCCGCTTGCCAATCAGGGAGAACCCGTCTGGGGACTCGCGCAGTGGCACAGCCGTTTCGATTTGGCTCAATCCAATATCTCTCCAGGGTTGATGCGGTACGCCCATGAGGCGAAGTCCGTGGAGTTCGACTTCAGCGACCCCGCGGGGGGGACGATCACCCTCGGATTGGAGGGGATGACCGAGTACGACGGCAAGGCACCAGAGCGGGGTGCCGCTTGGCCACACCTGCTCGTAGAGCGACAATTGCTGGCCCATCCGTCCTTGACAGAGATTGCCAGCGTGCCGTTTCGTTTTTCCTACCGACTTATTCAAGAGGAATGGCACCGCCCGGAGGGTTGGGACGCCGAGCGCCACACGGCTCAATTCGTGTTCTACATCACCGTGCAGAACCAAAACCCCCAATCGGCCGGGTTTCGCGATTTCCTCTGGTTTGGCGTGCCGATCTACGACACGCGCTATCGTCACAATCCGCAACGCGCGGCAATAGACTTCAGCACGAAGCACAAGAAAGGGACTGGCAAGTTCATATTCAGGCCAGACAGCAACCATTTCACCGATCAATCAGCCCAGGATGGCCGATGGATCACCATCGACGTGGATCTGCTCCCGCTCATGAAAGAGGCCCTCACCAAGGCCTGGGAGCTAGGCTACTTGACCGACTCCCGCGACATGCAGGACTACCACCTGGGCAGCATGAATTTCGGCTGGGAAGTCCCCGGCACGATGAATGTCGCCATGCAAGTCAAGGGCTTGAGTCTCTGGGCGACGAGGTAAGATTAAGACCATCGACGAGAGTGCTTATTTACTGTCAAGCACCAGAGCAGTCACTGGCGGAGGATTGGCACGCCGCCGCTAGGTGGGTGTTGGGGGAGAAAACGGGCATTTTTGCCAATACAAGGCGGACAGGATACAATCTGTCTAGGCAGCAAATGAGCGGTCTTTTCCGCGTGTCCAAACGTTTTGCCGCAGTGCGTCGGACAGAATTCAAATCATAGTCAACTCGAACCCAAATCAACTACATGGAACCAATTCCTGAGGTCCTGCCAAGCTTCGTCGGAAAGACGGTTACGTTTTATTCTAGAAGTTGGCAATCAGCAAACGTTTTAGGCTCAATTACCTCTCCTTGCTTTGAAATGCAAGCAGGAAGGCTATTTGTTGTTGGTGAAGCTGCTACATCATCAGTTTCCTGGGCACGAGGTGCACATTCTGCTGTGGCCTGGGACGAGGTAAGTTCATACTTGGTTCTCGACACTCATGAGTATCAACGCCAGAAGGATTTGCATGAGAAGAATCGTGGTTCAAATAAGGGTTCAACGGCTGGTGGATTGTTTAGCTTTCTGCGTCGACAATGAAACGTTCGTTGGCAAATCGCATCTACAAGGAAATTATTGGCTTAGCCAAGGCAACTTGCCAAAACTGCTTCGGTTTTTATCGTCCGCCGCTACCAAAGCCCCATTTGGGGGGTGGCGTTGCGGCTAAGTTCCGGGGTTTGGCACTCTGCCGCGACTTCGGTGCTTTACTCTGACTCTAGTTGTGTAAAGCCAATTTCCTAAGTTGGTCGGTTATTGAATGTGCTTTTCCACCAATTCAAAAAGCTGAGTCGGAGTTGCATTCTTGGAATGGTTTTTAAACTCTGACTTGCTCAGCTCGATGTCGAAAACAAACTCCATTGTAACCAGGACTTCGGCTGCGTAGATACCGCTCAACTTCAACGGTGGGAGTTCGATGCTCTTGTTGACATCGATTTTATTGGGGTTGATTTCGGCTTTATGTGCAAAACTCTCGGAAATCTCTGAGAGTATTTCCAAGATGGTAAGCATTCTTTTATCGGGATAGGTTGCTGCCAGATTATGTGCGTCGGATTTAACATTCGAGATTACTAACTCCCTACGACTAATGTCACTTTTATGGGGAGGTGCTGAAATCTTGCAGACGTATTTGTCACAGAGATAGGCGTAGTCAACGTCTTCTCTGATGTCGTCTGCCAAAATAGATTCCGGTCGGGTGTCGATAATACGCATCTTAGCGACCGGCTTTTCCTTAGGGGCAATGGGTTCGATTTCTTCCCATTCACCCTTGACATGTTTACCAAAGAATCTGTCGGGTATCTTCTCATCTATTTTTGGAATGTACGTGATAGTCTGTATGGTAGGCTCGCCATTGCCCGTGACAATTTTCAAGATTAGAAAGGTATCTTTCTCAATCCAAAGTGAAATCTTATCGTTTGCATAAAGACCATCTAGTCGATAGCAAATATTCTTTCCAAGTTTCTCTTGTTTTGGAGGTCGATGTGCTGAAAATTCGGTCAACTTCCGTCCTCTAATTAATTGTGGCATAAGGAGAACCGGGATGTAGTGTGCCGTGCCTGAAGATATTCCTGTGAGACCAGCCGTCGCCCTACCCAAGGACTCTTCTTTTTTAAAGTTTGCTGGTTCTTCGTCGCTGACCATCGTGCAGTGGCCATCATGCCAAAGGATTGTTTCATCTGAGAAGTTCTTCCCAAAGTAGTTTTTCCGATACGCGAATCTATACTCTAGTGTATCGTTGCCTCTACGCATTGCAGTGCGAAACACTGTGTTGTGGCTCCATCTTGAGCCGTCTTCCCTTGTAAATTCGGTTATCGATTTTCCCGAGTCCTGATATTCCTTGCACTCTGAATATGTATGGCCAACCCTTTTGAGAATCTGCTGGGAAGATAGACCCTTTTGAGTCGGTGTTTGATTCGGGGCAGCGATATTCGAACCTTCACGTACTTCTTCGAGCCTTTTGCTGTTAGTTTCAATCGCTCGGCAAGTATTGGTTGAACAAAATCCGAATACCAGGCTAGCCAGTGCGATTGTCAGAAATCGATTTTTTGCTGACATGCTAATTCCCTTTAGGATAATGAAAATTTACCTTTCGAAGTGATGAGCGACAATGCGATGGGGGCTGTGCCCCATCCTTTGCCAATCGTGGGGCTGCTCCCATTGTACCGAGAATCGTCATTGAAGGTATTGATTGCCTATGTAGGCGAGCTGTCAATTCACCTCCACAAAGGCAGATTCCGAATCTGCCTCGGCTTCATCGACTTGAGCAGTTTCGCACCACCTACCTAAGTTCCGCGGCTTTATCGACCGCCGCTACTTGGGTGGTTCACTTCGAAGCCATTGGTGGAAGGCCGTTTCGCACGGCGTTCTACGTCTTGTGAAATGGTATGGCTGCGATTTGATACTTGTCTTCGTATACGACATAGCCTGGATTTGTGCTTTTCAACATACGAATCGTAAGGTCGTGATTGTTTAGTACCGAAACAATTTCACGCAAATTAGCTATGCATTCCGATGCGTCAGCCTTGAACCAACAGACAGCTTTTTTTTCTGCATCGTTTTTCCGTGAACGTGCCAACCTCGTTGGCTCTTGTAAGTTCGTAGTGAACCAGTCGTCTAACTCTTGCAGTCGAGAGAATTCATAGTCTGTCAATGTGCCTGTCTCTAGTAGGTGCCCCAAAGCACCGAAGACTGACCAGATGTAATTCGAATTCGGGTCCACAGTCTCAGGCTCGAATCGTAAATACATACCTGAACATGTAGAATTGATGTTAATGAGATGTGTAAAGAGCGACGGAACTGGATTATATCCCCAGTCATGGATGTAGCAAGAACAACCTATTCCGTTCGACGCGTCAGCTTCATCGACTTGTGCATTTTCGCTACACCTGCCCAAGTTCGGCGGAGGTTTTATCGTCCGCCGCTACTTACAGAGCCTTGTTGAGAGAATTCTAAGTAATCGGGAGTCTTATTCCTGACCGGTGGGTGGCAGGCTGTTGTTTTGGCAACTATGCTCGGAAGACCAAGCAAAATCTTGCTGGAACAATGCTATGCATCGTCTTGAATCAACTCAGGCGATGGGGACCGACACCCGAGGAGAAGACTTGCCCTTTTGTTCTCTTCTAACGCGTCGGGGCACGTAGCGCCCCCCCAACTCCCAGCCCCCGAATCCCAGCCCCATTTCCTCCTCCTTTGCCCCTTTGCGAGAGTCTTCCATTCCGTCATGAATTGCCGGAACGCGTATTCCAAACGATACAAATCTTCTCAGCTTGCATCAATTTATTGAACCTGAGGTTGCAGTGAAAACGGAGGGAACGGAACCTAGTCGCCTTTCGCTCCGCGAAAGAAGCGCTACTTTCGCGGAGCGAAAGGCGACAAGTTCGGATAATCTTATCCATGTCCAGTCGTGCTACTTACGATTCAAGTCTTCTCGACGTGCGCAAATATATTGGACAGGAGATAACCGAGAAAACGGAGGTATAAGAAAGTAGCGTGGAACACTAATCTACGCTAATCAGCGCTAATCCAAATTAGTGAAGATTAGCGAAGATAAGTGTTTCTTTCTTCATTACTTTCATTCGCTCTGTTAGCTTCGTTGCCTCCTGTTCCATGAATTATGATTGCGGCAAGGTGCCGCGTTAGGTTTCTCGTTCCGACTTGCAGCTTCCCCCCTCTCGCCACTCACCACTTTTTACTAGAAATTGTGCCACCCTGTTTAATACAATGGGTCTTGCCCACCACTAGGCAAGTTCCTTGAAAATCAAATGGAATTATTGTTGCCCCCAGACCGGCGACGCGGCTAGAGATTCGTCGGTTGTCGTCAGCACTTCGAGGACGCGAAGCACAGGGAGTTTTGTCGCGGGAGAGTCGAGTTTTGTTTTACAAAACTCCCAAAAACATCAACAGCCGACTGCTACGTAAGACGTTGCCTGCCAATGAGTTGAAGCGAATCGGGCTCGCAGAAATGGAGGGGGTTTTGTTTTGTAAAAAAAGTTTTCTACGAAATGACCGCGACAAAAACCCCGCTACGATGCGCAGAAGCGAGCAACGATTGTTGGGTTTACGCAACTCGCGGTTGCCCCGCGAATGTACATCAGGCCGATTGCTCACTACTCACACCGACGGTCGGGTCATGCTGTCGGGGTCGAGCGCCTTGTCGAGTTCTGCCGCGGGGAGAATCTTGCGGTCGAGGCACAACTGGCGGATGGTGGTATTGAGTTTGAAGGCGTCCTTGGCCAGGGTGGCCGCTTGTTCGTAGCCCACCACCGGCGCGAGCGACGTGACCATCATCAGCGATTGGTCGATCAACTCGCGGCAACGTTCTTCGTTCACTTCCAGGTCCTTCACGAGCTTGTCCACGAACACGCCTGCCGAGTTGGCTAGCAGCTTGGTCGATTCCAGGAAGGCGTCGATCATCACCGGCATGGCGACATTCAGCTCAAACAGCGATCCCACGCCCCCCAATCCGGCGGTGGTCACCGTGGCATCGTTGCCAATCACGCGGCAGGCGACCTGGATTACCGCTTCGCAAATGACAGGATTCACCTTGCCCGGCATGATCGATGAACCTGGTTGCGTGGCAGGGAGCGACAACTCAAAGATGCTGCAACGCGGGCCGGAACCCAAGAGACGAATGTCGTTGGCAATTTTGGTCAGCGAGACGGCGATCGTTTTGAGTTCGCCGTGGGCGCTGACAAAGGCATCCTTAGCGGCTTGAGCCTCGGGATGGTTGGCCGCCTCTTCGAAATCGATGCCGAGTCGTTTTCCCAGTGCCGCGCACACCTTGGCGGCAAACTCCGGATGAGTGTTGATGCCCGTGCCGACGGCGGTGCCGCCGATCTCGAGGTTGGTGCGGAGATTCAAGGCCTGCTTGGCACGGACGACGGCATACTCAGCCTGAGCCGCGTAGCCGCCAAAGACCTGGCCGACGCGGATCGGGGTGGCATCCATCAAATGGGTGCGACCAATCTTCACGATTGTGTCCCACTTGGAAGCCTTCTCGGCGAGGGCCAACTGGAGACGCTCCAGGTTAGGGATCAAGTTTTTTTTGATCGCACTGGCGGCAGCGATGTGCATCGCGGTAGGAAAAGTGTCGTTCGAGGATTGGCCCATGTTCACATGATCGTTGGGATGGACGGCCCCTTCGGTCCCCTTGGCGCCGACGCCGAAACCCAGCTTTTCGTTGGCCAGGTTGGCGATCACTTCGTTGGCGTTCATGTTGGTCGAAGTGCCGGAGCCGGTCTGGTAGATATCGACCGGGAATTGTTGGTCGTACTTTCCCTCGGCTACCTCGTCAGACGCAGCGATGATCGCGTCGGCCCGCTTGGCATCAAGCTTGCCGAGTTGGCGATTAGCCTCAGCACAAGCGGCCTTGAGATGCCCGAAAGCATGAATCATCGCTGCCGGAACCGGTTCGAAAGAGATTGGGAAATTATCGACAGCGCGGGCAGTGGAAGCGCCATACAAGGCCTCGGCGGGAACTTGCATCTCGCCCATTGTGTCTCGTTCAGTGCGGAAGTTTGGCATCGTGATTGGGTGGTTGGTGGCTAGTGGTTGGTGGTTAGTCGTCGGTAAGCGCCTGGAGGTGTTGCGTACTACTTGGGCCAATCGTCGACCATGATCGTGTCTTCGTGTTCGTAGGCGGGGGCGCAACAGCAAAGAAAACGTAGTGTGCCGCTTCCCGTGTTGGTGATTTGGTGGCGTTCCCCGGGCGGGATAGCAATCGCGTCCCCGGGGCCTACGTCTTGCACGTTATCCTCTACTTGCATTTTGGCCGTTCCTTCTAGCAGAAAGTAGATTTCCTCGCACAAGGGGTGGTAATGCGGGTCCGTGCTGCCGCCAACCGGAAGCCTCGCTTCGGCCAGGCTTTGGTTCACGATGCACGAATTGCGATGGGCCAGTAGCTCACGGATCTCCGAACCATCCTTGGTGGAAAATGCGGGCACGGAATTCAGATTGCGAACATCCATGAAAAACTCACGGCACGGGCTGAAGACGTATCGACTTGGCCAGCCGTTAAGCTAACTCCCAAATGTCTCAGCTTCAAGTCAGGCCGCCTGTTCACTGCCATTGGCCGATTGGATATGGACATCCATCTGTGGAAAGGGGATGCCAATCTGCGAGCGGTCGAGCTCCATTTTTATTGCTCGAATGAGGGCCTGTTTCGCGTCGCCGAAGTCTTCGCGATTGGCCCAGACGCGTACGGACCAATTGACGCTTGAAGCGCCCAGTCCCAGAAGGACCGCAGCTGGTGGGGGGTCTTTTAGTCCCTGAGGAACGACCGCCACGGCACGCTCCAAGGCCTGGCGGGTCTGGTCGATGTCGGCAGAATACTCGGTACCGACCTCAATATCGACTCGACGCGAGCGGTGGTAGGTGATGTTCTCGATGACGGCACCGAAGATCGAGCTATTGGGAATGATGACACGTCGGCCGTCGAAAGTATCGATCTCAGTCGTGAATAAGGCGATTTCGTTAACTTTTCCCAAGTGACCAGCAATATTCACCGTGTCACTCACTTTGTAGGGACGAAAAATCAGCAGCATCGCTCCCGCAGCAAAATTGGAGAGGGTCCCCTGAAACGCGAGGCCAATAGCCAGACCTGCGGCTCCGATCAGGGCAGCAAAGCTGGTGGTTTCCACTCCGAAGTAACTTAAGCAGGTCAGGCCCGTGAGCAGCAAGACCCCCCACCGAACTAGTTTGGAGATGAACTTGGTAAGTGTCTCATCAAATCTGACGCGAGTGAGCCCACGTCGCACTCCACTAGAGAGCCAACCCGAGAGAGTCCATGCCAGAATCATCAGCACCACGACAAACATCGCGCGGAGACCGTAATACTTGGCAACGAAAAGCCACTCGCTTGCGTCGATGAGCTTCCAGTCCATGCTCCAGAAATCCAACCAGAATTGCTGAAGCGCTTTTTCCGTTGCGTTCAGCTTCTTGACGGGTTCACTTGCGGCGGCGGGGGCAACCTGGGCGAGTAAGAAAAGATTCATACGAGTTTCAAACTTTGCGGGGGAAATTGCCTGGAAAAACATCGGTTTTTTAACCCAGGCCGTTTCCGCGTGTCGAGGCCAGACTCGACTGCTAGCAGTAGACGCCAGAACGCTATTGTCGCTCGAACTCAGAGACTTCTATCATTTCCAGTGATGACCAAATCCTCAAAGACTGATTCAGGTAAGAACGTTGCTGGCAAAGTGACGGATGCAGAAGATGCCGCGGGCCGGTTTTCGCTCCAGCGACTCTCTGCCGCGTTTGCCCGATTGACTGCTCCGGACTCCGGCGAACCGGCGGACCCAGAGGTCGCCAATCGCGAGTTAGCTCAGTCGCTCGATGAGGTGCACCAATCAGAATCGGCCGACGCTCGCGAAAAGCAGGTCCTCTCGCCGCGGATGATTGTTGAAGGAATGCTGTTCGTTGGGCAGGAGGATGGCAGCCCCATGAGCAACCGATCGATGGCGGCACATATCCGGGACGTCTCTCCTCAGGAAGTGGATTCACTGATTCAGGAACTCAATGAAATCTATGCGAATTCTGGCTGTAGCTACAAAATCGTGAGTGAAGGTGCCGGCTATCGCATGCAGCTCCGTGCGGAGTTCGAGACCGTTCGGCAGCGGATGAGCGGCAATACCAAGCAAGTGAGATTGTCGCCTCAGACGATTGAAGTGCTATCGATCGTTGCCTACCGCCAGCCGGTGAGCGCCGAAGATGTTGCGAAGGTGCGGGGTTCGCGCAGCACGGTCCTTTTGAATCAATTGATTCGCCGGGGACTGCTGAAGTTGGAACGCCCCGCTGAGACCAGTTCAAACCCTGTGTATCGCACAACAGAGCGATTCAATCAGTTGCTGAATATCCGTTCGCCTGCGGAACTGCCACAGAGCGAAGACCTGGATGACAACTGAAATGGGGGGTAGCCAAGCCCCAAGCTGTGGATTTCTTGGTCGGCAGAATTTGTCGTAAGTCGTTGTGGGCAAACAGTTAATGAGAATCAGCCCAATCCCTTCCCAACTATCCCTGTAGAGAACGCCAGCGTAGATTGATAGAATCTGGCCCCTGTCAGAGCGTCCCCCCCACTGTCGGCCAAATTGTAAACCTATCCGATTTGCACGAAGTCTGATCCCGCCGACTCACTCTATCGCTAAACCCTATGAGTAACGGACAAACGTTTGCCCAGTTGCGCGCTACACGACCGGTGATTCTGCCGTCGATGCTGCTTTGCGATTTTGGCAACTTGGAACGCGAGATTAGAGCGGTGGAAAATGCCGGTGCGCGAGCCTTACATCTGGACATCATGGACGGACATTTTGTTCCCAACATCACTTACGGATTCACGATCGTCGAAGCGGTACGTCGCGTCACTGAGTTGCCGTTGGATGTGCATTTAATGATTTCGAACCCCGGGCAATACATTCAGCAGTTCGTTGCGTCCGGAGCAAGCCTAATATCGATTCACATCGAAGCGGTAGAAGATCCGCGACCTGTGCTCGACGAGATCCGTTCTTTGGGGGCGGCAGCAGGCCTGGTTCTGAATCCTCCTACGCCTATATCTGCAATCGCCCCATTTCTCGACGCCTGTGATTATGTGCTCGCCATGACGGTGATGCCGGGTTACGGTGGTCAAGAATTTGATGAAAGCGTGCTGAGCAAAGTTCGAGATTTGCGTGCAATGCTTCCTCCTGAGGTGCTCGTAGAAGTAGATGGAGGCGTTGGCCCCGGGACGATTGCCACTTGTGCTGCTGCCGGGGCCGAGATGTTTGTCGCAGGCTCGGCCATTTTTCGCACGTCCGATTACGCGGCGAGCTTGAAGGAATTGCAGCGATTGGCTCAAGTCAAACCGTAGAGAGAATCTGGATTCCACTTACATTGAATCGTGTATTAACTATGTTAGACATCCTACTTATTCGCGCTGGTCAGACGGATTACGACACCCAAGGTCGGATCCAAGGAACCATCGATCTTCCTCTTAATGAGGAAGGGAAGCTTCAGGTTGCCTCCCTCTCCGAGCAATTGGGCCAGCATGCTGTGGCGGCGATCTATGCGGGGCCAGGCACAGCTACTCAGGAAACAGCCGAATTGGTCGCGGAGTTTTTGCATCAGAAAGTGAAGTCGAATAAGAATCTCAAGAATCTCAACCTAGGCTTGTGGCAAGGAATGCTTGTAGCCGACGTGAAAAGCAAACAACCGAAGGTATACCGCAAATGGTTGGAGAACCCAGAGTCAGTTTGTCCCCCCGAGGGCGAAACTCTGCAAGCTGCCAAAGAAAGGCTGCAAGATGTGCTAGCCAAATTGTCAAAGAAGCACAAGGAAGGAACCATCGCACTTGTATTGCCAGAGCCTCTGGCGAGCGTACTCGTTCATCTGCTGAGGGACGCGGACTTCGGCAACCTGTGGCAGTGTTGCTGCCAATCCTGTCCCGCTTGGGAATTGATACCTGGTTCCCAACCCCTAGCCATAGCCAACAGCACTCCGATTGAAGAATAGGCATTCCCCGACCCGGCGGCATGGCTGGACGTAGCCACCGTTGGTATACTGGCCACTAGCACCCAGCATGATAGCATCGCATTGTATATTTTGACTGGGTCATGGTCCGAATTTTTCCCCTGGCATTGACCGAGAACCTGCCAGTATGGCAACCGGCGAAACTAAAATGTCGAAAGAACAGGCAAAGCCGGCGCGGGAGAAACGTGGCGTACCGAGCGGTTTGTGGCTCAGTTGCGAAGATTGTGGAGCGATGATCTTCCGCAAAGAATGCGAGCGACTGATGAACGTCTGTCCCGAGTGTGGCTTTCACATGTATCTCGGAGCACGTGACCGGATCAATACGGTGCTCGACGCCGGAACTTTCGAAGAATGGGATGCCGATCTCTCCCCCACGGATCCACTGGGTTTCACGGATAAAAAGAAATATAGCGAGCGGATCGTCGCCGAGCAAAAACGGACGGGGCTACGTGATGCTGCACTCACCGGCAGCGGTATGGTTCGTGCTCGGCGGGTTGCTTTTGGGGTTACCGACTCGGCGTTCATCATGGGAAGCATGGGATCAGTCGTGGGAGAGAAGCTCACGCGCCTTGTCGAACGAGCGACCTCCGAGCGTTTGCCCTTGATCATCATTAGTGGCTCGGGCGGGGGAGCACGGATGCACGAGGGTATTTTTTCTCTCATGCAGATGGCAAAAGTTTCTGCCGCACTGGCCCGATACGATGAAGCCCAGGGGTTGTTTATCTCCGTGCTCACCAATCCCACGATGGGTGGCGTTGCTGCGAGTTTCGCCTCGCTGGGAGACATCATCTTCGCCGAGCCCAAGGCGCTCATCGGTTTCGCCGGACCACGCACCATTAAGGCCACTATCCGCATCGAGCTGCCTAAGGGATTCCAGACCAGCGAATTTCTCTTAGAACACGGCTACATCGACCGCATCGTTCAGCGGGCCGATCTCAAAAGCGAAATCGCCCGGATCATCGACTACTGTGGCAAGTAGTATTGGTTCAAGTGGTCGACAACCCGGGCTAGAATTTTTCGCTTTAAATCAGATCCTGCATCGGCGCCTAGCCAGCATTGGTACAACGCTCATCGCAACCAACATGAGGGTTGAGGGCTCTGGCACGCCAGCATCATTCACGCGAATGCCTTCGAGCGCGCTGAGCGGGACGACCTCATCCCACACGCGGAAATTATCCAGCAATCCATCAAAGGGGTCGGCGTCAACTGCGCCAAACAACACTCGTGAGCCAAGACTTAAGGGCGCGGTTTCGTTGGAAGCCGGGTCGTTCCCTGAGCCGTTGGTGTTGGTTCCGGAGCCTACCAAAGCAAGAGGCGTTGTTTTGCTACCCGCGTAGAAGAATACATTCGGGCCAGGTTGCAAAACAGTTCCGTCGTATGTCACAGCGAAATTCACCCAATCTTGCGTTGCACCGAAACCTGTTGAGCTATTGCTGCCATTGTCGACTGCCAGAACCAGATTGCCGGGTGTGTTGGGGTCGCCATGAAGACTTACCCCTGCGACTCCTGAGCGATTCGCATACAACACAGCATTGCCACCCAATGGAGCGGCGCCATCGGTCTTGAACCAGCCAGCGATGGTAAACTTCAATAGCCCGTCAATGGCTTCGAAATCGGCGGCATGAGTGCCACGTCCGCCTGAACTATTGGTGGTCCCACCCATGCCATTAGCTGCCCGATTGTCGAGCGCCCTGTCTCCCGGTTTGCCGGAGACGCCGGATCCATCCGCACCTATGACGGCAGGACCGACGATATTTAGCGCCGGTGCAGAACCAGCTGATCCTCCGTCTGCGACGGCCGTCGACGAACCAGGGGCATCATCAAACAAATATCCGAGCGTATGGCTGGCTTGAGCCGACCCCATCGCCATCAACACGATGCCTAGAGTTGCGAGTGAAAATCGGAATAACCTCATCATTAGAACCTCTCTACTTTCTAAATCCAACAAAGATGAAAATACAAGTTGCTACCATGCAAGTTGAGCGCACATCAGTACGCATATCCAGCAGTAGCTACGAACTAACTGAGAAGGCAGATGTGAAAATATAGAAAGATGAGCATCTAGAGAGGCATCTCAGGCTGTGGTTTGCCGTATTAAGAGTGCCGACAATAATGCTTAATAGCGAAGCAAGCAGCGACGCGACATATTGTCGCGTTAGGAAAGTCGGATAATAAAACTAGATCGTGTTCTCAGCTAGATTTATTCCACCAACAGCACTTCAGCCCAACAGCTTGGGTCTTCCTCATAGGGAAACTCGGTGCCGGCCGCGAAGGTTTGCAGTCCTTGTTCGCGATCAAGCAACGCGTAGGTAAATCCCAAACGGGGCGAACCGACGGGATCGAAACCGTACAATGCAACCAGAGGAGCAAAAGCCGACATCTCGTAACCCGTTTTGGTAACCTTCGCTTTTACCTGCAATTCACGGGGGCGAATTGGCCGGGCGTTCTCGCGGGCCCGGTTGATCAGTAGCTGGTCCGCAACAGGCTCTTCGGCGGAGTGGCCTCCCCCGCGTGGCAGAAAGACGTAACGATGGCAAAACCGGCTTGCTCGATGCACGTTCATAGTCGCGCGGGTGTCAACCCAGACTTGCAATCCATCGCTGTCCTCTAAGCGTGAATCTCGACACCAGGGGAGTTGACTCTTACCTTCCACGCGGACCCACCAGGCTAGACCCTGCGAACTCCAAGCCATGCGCATTTCGGCCAACTGCCGCTGGCCGTCGAGCTGAGCAAGCACGGGAAGCGAATACTTCTCATTGAGCACAACTCCTGCAGTACTCCACAAAGGTTCGCAGTGATGCACTTCAACCGTAAAGCGAAACAGAAACCGCGGCGGAATGAGCGACGAATCGGAGGTGTTAGTAGTGGACATACTAGTTTTGAGGGAATATTTTTAGCAACATCGAACACAGATTATAGCGAAAATTGGGTGTGCAAGTAGTCTCCAAATTACTCACTCTCTCTACATCAATTGCCACTGGTCGAAAAGCACGACGTAGATTCCCAGCAGCAGGTTCGTCACACCGTGCGCGACCACGCAGTCCCAGATGTTGCGTGTGCGAAGCATGAGCCATGTGACCATGCTGAACCAAACTGCCGCGGCCAGCAATTCGCCAGGATGCATCATCATTGGGACCAGTGTGCCGACCAACAACGCTGTACCATCGACCTCACCGAATGGGACTTGCCACCACTGTTGGTGCATGACGAATCGCATCAAGAAGCCGCGGAGGAAGAATTCTTCTATCACTGGCACGATTAAAGCCAAACCAATAAAGCGGACTAATAGGAAGGCCCAGGCAGCAGCAGGTTGGTTGGCCATCTGTTCCAGTGGATTGAAAGCACTCCGCTCACCAGTTCCCAGAATACCAAGCAGGCCAATCGTGGGTGTGTCACCCGGCTCTCGGCCTGGAATGAAACCACCCAGGAAACGGTCCAGCGGGCCGATGATGCTGGGTTCGAGTCGCAAGTGGCACAGCAGGACCCATAGCACGACTCCGACGACTCCCACGGCGACGCTCAGCCAAGTCACTTGCCAGGGAAATGTGCGGTAACCTGGCCAGACGAGCACCATCGCAACTGCTGTCAGGGCAATCTTTAGCGAGTAGACCCACGGGTAATATGTGTACGGGATTTTGGGGATCAAGCCGACTTCGTTCGAAGAGTATTCGTCGGCCTCTGGGGCTTCCAGCACTTGGTCCAACGGATTCTCGACGGAGGTCTCCTCGATTAGACCATTGTTGCTGATAGGTTTGGGCGGGGTCGGTTCCAGGCTCCCTATCAGCATGAAAACAGCAAACGGGAACAGAAAAGTAACTGCTGGCCAACGGGAGAGCCAGCCAGGAGGAAGCGGAGCCGCCACTTGCTTCGCGGGTTCAGGATTGTCCGTTGCCATGCCAGCATCCCTTTGACTTTAGTTCGATTCGACCCTGATGCGTATCTGACGGCAAGCAAAGCACTTAACGCTGTGATTAAGGATGTGTGAAGGACATTTTGACCAAGTTGTTCGTGTCCCCTCGTGCCAGAAAAGGACAGGATTTGGCGAGAATCGAAAATCGGTATTTTCTCGATTGCCCGCGATGCCTAATCTTATGCGCTAACGGGGCGTACAACTGTCCAGCGGAGGACGGCAACTATTACCCGTAAAAAACGCATTTGCACTAGCTATCAGAGAACAATAACGGCAAAATAGCAGTTTACCCCGCCTAGCGACAGGGTGACGTAAATCCGCCCTTGTTGGAATTCTGAGTGTTAGCCTGGAGGGCTGTCGCCTTCCGGGTCGTTCCTCCGTATCTTGCTGCTTGGTTGTACCAAGTGGTAAAGGCGCACTATTTGTTGTTTGATGGGATCGTTGATCGTTTGGTTGAGGCAAGTTTATGGACCTTCGCAAAGTAAGAAACATCGGTATTTCAGCGCACATTGACTCGGGTAAGACTACCCTCAGCGAGCGCATTCTGTTCTATGCTGGCCGCATCCACAAAATTGAGGACGTGCGCGGAGGTGGGGATGGTGCGACCATGGATCACATGGAGCTCGAGAAGGAGCGCGGCATTACCATCACCAGTGCTGCAACCTCGGTAAAGTGGCAAGGGGTCGACATCAACCTGATCGATACGCCAGGCCACGTCGATTTTACGGTCGAAGTGGAACGAAGCCTTCGCGTGCTCGACGGCGCCGTACTTGTGCTTTGCTCGGTGGGTGGCGTCCAGTCGCAATCGATGACTGTCGATCGCCAGATGAAGCGTTACTCCGTCCCTCGACTGGCCTTCATCAACAAGATGGACCGCACGGGAGCCAATCCGGATTCTGTCGTTAAGCAGGTTCGCAATAAACTCGGCGCCGACGCGGTGGCTATGCAACTGCCAATTGGCAAAGAAGATAATTTCAAGGGTGTTGTCGATTTCATCACCATGAAGGCCGTCTACAACGACGGGGCCAATGGCGAAATCGTGCGAGAAGAGCCGATCCCCGCGGAACTGCAAGAAGCTGCCGAAGCGGGTCGGCATCATCTCCTTGAGTCGCTCTCGATGTATAGCGACGAGCTGATGGAACTGTTGCTCTCGGAAGAAGAAGTTCCCCAAGAGCTGATTCACAAGATTATCCGTGACGCGACGATCAACCAAGGCTTCACGCCGGTCTACATGGGCTCTGCCTTCAAGAACAAATCCGTCCAGCCGCTGCTTGACGCGGTCAATCGATATCTCCCCTCACCGCTCGATCGCCAGTTCGTGGCCCTGGATCCAACCGAGGAAGGCAAGAAAATCCCTCTGACCAGCGACCCCAAGGATCCGTTCGTGGGCATGGCCTTCAAGATCGTCGACGACGAATATGGCCAACTTACTTATACCCGCGTTTATCAAGGCACCGTGGCAAAAGGTGAGCAGTACTACAATCAGCGTACAGGCAAGAAAGAACGCTTCAGTCGCATCGTGAAAATGCACAGTGACAAGCGCGAGGAAATCGACAAGGCCGAGGCGGGCGATATCGTGGCGATCATGGGAATTGACTGCGCGAGTGGTGATACCTACTGCTCGCAGCCGAATTATTGCACATTGGAAAGCATGTTCGTCGCTGCACCTGTGATCAAGATGTCGATCAATCCCCTATCGCGTGATAACGCCGATAAACTTGGAAAAGCCCTTCAACGGTTCCGTAAAGAAGACCCAACCTTCCAAGTTGCAACAGATGAAGAAACCGGTGAGACGTGTATCGCGGGCATGGGCGAATTGCACTTGGAGATTTATGTTGAACGCATCCGCCGCGAATACGGCGTGGATGTCGAAGTTGGTGCCCCCAAGGTGAGCTACCGTGAGAGCGGCACAGTCCCCTTCGCTTACGACCACAAACGGAAGAAACAGACAGGTGGTTCCGGTCAATACGGTCACATCGTGGGAACGATCAGCCCCATGACCGACGAAGATCGGGAAGCCGCAGAAGGGAAGGAATTTCTCTTCGTCGATAAAGTTACCGGTGGCAAGATCCCCAAAAACTTTATCCCGGCAATCGAAAAAGGTTTCCGCAACATGACGGATAAGGGGCCGTTGGCTGGCTATCCGGTTGTGGGGATCAAAATCGAGTTGGTCGAAGGCTCCTACCATGATGTTGACTCCTCCGACATGGCCTTCATGCTCACCGCACAGGAATGTTTCCGCGAGAATTTCCAGCGAATGAAGCCTGTGCTGCTCGAGCCGATCATGCTAACAGAAATCGAGTGCCCCGAGTCCTTCCAAGGCCCTGTGGTGGGACAGATTTCCAGCAAGCGCGGGATGGTGGTCTCGACAGATACGCAGAACGGCATCTGCAAGATCATCGCCGAGATACCCCTAGCTGAAACGTTTGGGTACTCGACAGACCTGCGAAGTCAAACCCAGGGTCAAGGCACGTTCACCATGGAACTGTGCAAGTATTCTCCTGTACCCGGAAACATCCAGACGGATATCATCGCCGATCGCAAACGCGAACTGCAACCGGCGTAAAACCACATGGAAGATTTGTAAACACCGCCAACGCCCAGGGGGTTGCAACCCCCTGGGCGTTTGACGTATCTGCTCCCTAGAATCGGCATAATCGCACCTGGTGCATGTGACCTAGACTTTCCGTATGACGGAAACTCTATTTGCACCCCCTGATGAGCCGTTTGCACCGGCCGTCTCTACCCAGCGCGTACTGCACGTCATTAATGGCGAGCACTATTCGGGGGCCGAGAGGGTGCAGGACTTGCTCGCCCAAGAGCTTCCTCAGTTTGGCTACGACGTAACATTTGCATGTGTGAAGCCGGATCGGTTTCCTGAGGTGCGCATGTCGCGGACCACACAGCTCTATCGGACCCCCATGCGGAGCAGATTTGACTGGCAATGCGGTCGCAAGCTTGCCGAGCTGATTCGCCAGGAAGACTACGCCCTCGTCCACGCCCACACACCACGGTCTCTGCTCGCCGGAGCTATTGCAGCCCGACTGGCCGATGTGCCACTGGTCTATCATGTCCACAGTCCCACTGGTAAAGATTCAACAAGATGGCTGCAGAACGTGGTTAACGCCAAGTTGGAACATTGGCTGCTAAGACGTGCATCGCGCCTCATAACCGTATCACCGAGCCTCCAAGAGTTGATGATCTCGCAAGGCTTCGCTCCGCAAAAAATCTCTTATGTCCCAAACGGGGTACCTGGAGTGGAGGAATTCAGCCGCACTCGACCCACCGGTCAGTGGACACTCGGGATGGCAGCCCTCTTTCGGCCGCGCAAAGGAATTGAAGTCCTGCTCGAAGCCCTCGACTTGCTGCGAGCCGACGGCCATGACGTACGCCTCCGAGCCATCGGCCCCTTCGAAACACATGGCTACCAGTGTGAAGTCATGGGAATAGCAGAAAAACTTGGCATCACTGGTCTGATTACCTGGACCGGCTTTGTGAGCGATATCCACGCAGAGCTCCGCAAAGTCGATCTCTTCGTACTGCCCAGCTTGTTTGGTGAGGGCCTGCCGATGGTGGTGCTGGAGGCCTTAGCAGCCGGAGTGCCTGTAGTGGCGAGTGCGGTTGAAGGCATACCCAGCGCGGTGCGGCAGGGAGTGGACGGATTGCTCGTGGAGCCCGGCAATGCTACAGGACTCGCCGCCGCGATTGGCGAAATCGTCCGAGATGACAGTCCATTCGATTACGAATCGCTATGCCGACATGCTCGCAGTCAACACAGTGCTAATTTCTCAGCCAGCGCGATGGCGGGGAGTGTTGCACAGGTGTATCGCGAGATACTGGGCTAAAGATTCTCGTATCACTTCAACTGAGTGTCTGAAGATTGGGCTGCCTGCGGAGCCGTGGGTAATTCTTCTACAACTCGGGTCCAGCCGAGCGGGGTCCGAGGCGAGTTGAACAGTGCTCCGAACAGTTGATTCAGCGCGCCGTTGACTGAGGGTTTTTCAAACATGTATACGGCTCGACTACTGCCATTGGGCATGTGGACTTGAATCGCCTTAGGCATCATCGTTTTGCGTTCGAGCATGACGTCGACATGGTGATAGTTTGCGGCATCGGCTTGGGTGCGAGGGTAGGCTTCGAGCCAGATTTCTGCTGCGTTGCCCTGGCGACTGCGGATCCAGTAGCGAGCCTTCAGCTTGGCAGCCTCGGCGCCGAATAGAAAGGGAAGCGGACCATCGACGATCGATTTGCCCCGCATTTCCTCAGGCAGCGGTTGCACGACGAGCTGCTTCTTGTCGTGTTTGTATTCGTAGATCGCCTTGCCATCGCAGACCCAATGTTCGCCCACTTCCTCTTTCTGTAGGACGTACTCCCCCGGCTTTTCGGGGTCCTTTTGCACGTACCGTTGGATATCTTCGATCTTGAAGCTCCCCTTGTCAGGCTTTGCATAAGTGAGTTGTCCCGTACACTTGATCATGGGGTCGTTTGATGGACCGAAGACTGGATCGTACTCCCAGCGTTCGAACCGGCAATCGTAGGTCTTGATATTCGCCCCCGCATTTTCCCACATCTGCAGTATCTGGTCGACGAATTGCTGTTCGACCGCATCGAGTTGGAAAGGTGGGCCAAACGCTGCTTGCTCCGTGGGGGCTATGGCACCCGGAGGTTGCTGGGCGGGGACTGAAGTAACTTGTGCTAGTGGTGCGCCAACCGCCTGCGTTTGCTCAAGGGTAGTGGTTGGCAACTGGCTCGGTTGTTGCAAACCTCCCAAAGCAGTCGGTTGCTCTGCAGGGAACTGCTGCGGTACGGTAGCTGCAGTGCTCGGCAGTTGCGTCTGGCCGCTGACCGTAGGCACGGAGCAAATCAACAAAGTGAGGGTCAAAAGTCTCATCGAAAGTTGCATAAGGATGGTCTCTTTTTGGGCAGGTGCGGAGCGAGTTTCCACAGAGGTCTGCTATCGGAGCACCGACGAGTCGGCAACGGGGCGGGGATCATAGCAACGGTTCCACAAGCTCACCAGGGCGAAATTGAGTAGTAGATATTGGTTAGAGGATAGATGTGAGAAATTTGCTCCACCCCGTCTGGCGGCGAGATCTATGCTCTCCACAATGTGAAGCAAAACACTCTTGACGTGATGAAAGCACTGCGCGCACTATTGGCCCATGACCAACACGAATCTCCGTTGGAAGGCCGATCTTTCAGCCAGTTCTTTGTACGCCGTACTGTCCGCCGTGAAGGGACTGCCTGCCGTCAACAATTCGCTTGCAGAGATTCTGCAAGAACCGGGCGATTGCCTTGTGGAAAGCATCAAGGATTGTGGCCTGGAAGTGACCAAAATCCTCGAAATGCTGGTTTGCCTGGCTCCGGAGTACGAGAACAATCGCCAATTATCAGAAATCGTCCTCTCTCGCATATACGGCCAAACTGCAGCGACTGAACAGCGACTCAGCGTCCTGTCTGCGGCCATTAGTGGCCTGGAAACGCGCGCCCTTGCCGAGCGGCCAGAGTTGGTCGACGAGTTAGCCCTGCGAGCACGCCCCTTGCACGAGCAGTGGGAGGCCCGTGGACCGGGTTTGCTGAGGCAGCTGGCTCGATCGACCGAAGAATCCTTCGTCGCCGAGACGGCTGAAGTGGTGCTCGTGGCCCCGTTTGTAGGAGGATATGGTTGTGCGTATCCTCGCTTCAATCGAGTGGTCATTGAAGGGGTGTTAACTAACCCTCATCTAGATTTACCTGAAGCTCTGAGACTGGGGTGGCTACTGGCGCAGCTCCAAGTCGACGCGCCGATCTATGCCGATGCGGTCGCCGGAGATCGACTGGATCGGCTGGCACAGTTGGCGACGATCCCAGCGGTTCTTGCTGCGGCTGAGGGCGTGGAATGGGCGACTTGTGACGTTACTACTGTCCAGCGGGCATTAGAGTGCTGGTGTTTGGAGCGGGACAATCAGAGCGAACTGGCCAAGATGCTGCTCCAGTGGTGGGAAACCTACGACCAAGGAACCTCTTCTTGGCAAATCGCCTGGCGGGCGCTCGATGCCCTGATTCCGGCCAATGCTAGCTGACGAATCGATGTTGACCTCCATGGAGAGTTGCAAGACTCTTCGCACTGAAATTGAGTCTCTCCGAGACTCGAAAACCTGAGCGACGCGGTCGCCATTCCAGTTTCGGAAAGACTCGCCTAAGTTACGCGGGTTACGACTCATCAGGACACGTGCTATGCGATACACACTGCATCTTTATCTCTCGTCGCTTGCGTTGGCGCTTTCATCACACGGCATGTCTTCCGCCGAGCCATCGGTTCAGCAAGCGACGCACACAGAAAAAATTTCAACGACTAAGGACACAGCACTCAGCAAGCATATCACGTTCTCCCAGCAACCGACTCGAGTAGGTGATCGGGTAGTGCAGCGAGTTGGAATGGAACTTGAGCTTCGCACAGTGATCGAACAAGCAGGTCAGGTTGCCAGCGACAGCAAAACGGCGATGCGGAGTCGCCAAGAACGGGAAATCGAAGTACTCGAAGTCACCGGTGGCCAGGCGCTCCGAGCGAAGGTCTTCTACCCGCTTGCTCGGCAGATGTCGCCCGAAAACCCTCAGCCCGACCAAGAGAGTGCTCAAGTGGTCGAAGGCAAGAGTTATATGATTGTCCGAGACCAGGACCAATTGATTATCACGGATTCCGCAGGGGCGATTCCAACTCGGGAGGAATTCGAAGTCGTCCTCAAAAGTATGGAGAATTTTGGTAAGCCGAATCCACTGGCCGAGTTCTTGCTTGCTCGGCAAATTCAAATCGGTGATACCCTGAATGTCCCTCTCGAGATAGCCGCCGATATGATGGGTTTCAGCAAGATGGGAGACGTTAGAAAATTTGAACTCCGGCTTGACGAATTGCGAACCGCGGATGGCAGGGAGTGTGCTGTGTTTACAGCGAGGATCGCAACCGCTGGGAATTCGGAAGCACCACTGCATGTGGTAGCCACGGGCAGTGTGGCGATCGAGATTGCCACGTCCCGTACGATAGAGGCGACGCTGAAGGGCCCAGTAACAATGGCCCTGACTGAAAACGGCATTGGTTACAGATCCTCAGGAGAGCTACTCATGGCGGTTCACTCCTACTACCCCTCAAGGTAGCGGATATTACTCGCTCCGCTCCACCTCGCTAAAATCGGCAGGCCCATCGCGGCTAACGAATTTACTTGCCGAGGACTACGGCGGCGGCGACTAAGGCGGCCAAGAGCAATATCACGAAAACGATGCGGCTACTGGAGGGACTTTCGGGTGATTGAACATCTTCCAGTGGCGGTAAGTCCCGTGTGAGATGCGATAGGTCCGGACCAAATTCTTCGATCAGGTGATCCTTCAAATTGCCTTGCACAGCCCGGGCATTAAAGGGGCGGCGCTCGGGGTCTTTTTCTAGAAGTTGGAGGACGATTTTCTCCAGCCATTCCGGGCACTCGATACCACGCTCTCGGATTCCTGGAGGTTTATCGTTGAGATGCTGGCCCCAGACTTGGGCAAAATTGGCTCCCATGAAGGGGGGCTGGCCAGTTAGCATCTCCATCATGACACAACCCAGGGAATAGAGGTCAGCCTTGCCAGTGATTTCCTTGTCACCACAGATTTGTTCGGGTGACATGTAGGCGTATGTGCCGAC
This sequence comes from Bythopirellula polymerisocia, assembly GCF_007860015.1. Taxonomy (GTDB): domain Bacteria; phylum Planctomycetota; class Planctomycetia; order Pirellulales; family Lacipirellulaceae; genus Bythopirellula; species Bythopirellula polymerisocia. The sequence continues at coordinate 1,023,464 of NZ_SJPS01000001.1, read as the reverse complement.
TGTGATTCCTACGCCGGTAATGTCGGCATCGTGGGTATCGCGGGCAATACCGAAATCTCCTAGCAGCAGCTTTCCTTCCTTGTTGAAGAAGAGATTGCTGGTTTTGAGATCGCGGTGAATGATGCCGTGGTTGTGGGCATGCTGTAAGGCCGAAGCGATTTGTGCAGCGAAAGCCGCTGCTTGTGGCCAAGGGAGCGGGCCAAACTTCTTGATGCGGTCTTTCAGCGTGCCACTTTCCAAGAGTTGCATGGCATAGAAATATTGACCATCCATCATGCCACCACCGTAGTTGCGGACAATGTGCGGATGGTTGAGCCGTTCCATAATGACGATTTCTCGTTGGAAGCGATCCACGATATTCTCATCATGCGCAATCGTCGGGTGGAGGAGCTTGACCGCCACGGGCTCGCTTATGTCAGGGCTCTCGGCACGATAAACCACTCCCACGGTGCCGACCCCCAAGGGTTCCAGCAGCTTGAAGTTGGCCGAAGTCGGCAAGAAATTCAGTTTGCGTTGAGGAGGGGTCGGCAGTTCGGTCATCTTGCTATGATAGGATAGGTGCGGATGAGATGACGATGGGATTATGGGCGACAATTGAGGGCAGCCAGGACTATACACCGCAAACTAAACAGTTCGTAGTGCCCAGCGATCAGGCATTCGATGCATCCTGGTCGTGCAACAAATGGGCTCGCGAAAAATACTTGGGAATCAGGCATGGAGGTTTAAGTATATGCCATATAACTGCTTAGAGAAAATACCACCACTTTTTGATGAGATTGGCACCCAGATTGCTCTCCCTCTGAGTGCCCTGTCTCGTTCGCAGAAATCCGGGAGAGGGTGGTAGAACAAAGGCGGATTTCTTGCTTTTTTGGCACGCACTCCTTTCCCAGGGGTGCAGAGCTGCAGCGTGGTTCCAGTTCGGTTTCAAACCCGTTGTCGGCGTCTAGCGGTCAGGCACCAATCTTTCTAGGATATGGGCTTGTCGATGGATTGCGGACACGGTCTGGAACCGGCATTTCCCATTTGACGGCGGCAGTGGAGAAATTCACTGTCTGTCGAGGCGATATCAAGTTGTTGTCGGCTAAGCGGCTACGGGCACGTGGCACAGCATAGCGAGGGGCGACCAAGGAGCGACAACACACTTCTGCAAGGAAGCGCATCACAAGTTTGCATCCAAACCATTTGAGGAGCGTTATTAAAGATGAGTTACAAGTTAGAGTACATCTGGCTCGACGGCTACAAGCCCGAGCCCAACATTCGTAGCAAGACCAAGATCGTCGATAGCGAACCAAAGAAACCTGAGGACTGCCCAGGTTGGTCGTTCGACGGCAGTAGCACCCAACAGGCCGAGGGGCACAGCTCAGATTGCTTGCTCAAGCCAGTCCGGATGATCAAAGATCCGAGCCGCAAGAATGCCTCCTTGGTGATGTGCGAAGTGCTCAATGCGGATGGTTCGGTTCATCCTTCCAATGGGCGTGGCACTTTCGAGGACGATCCTGATCTGTGGCTTGGCTTTGAGCAGGAATACACCATCATGAAGAATGGCAAGCCACTAGGCTTCCCCGTCGATGGATATCCTGGTCCCCAGGGACCTTACTACTGTTCGGTTGGTATCATGAACTGTGTCGGCCGCGATATTGTTGAGGAGCATCTGGATGCCTGTCTCGAAGCGGGTCTGTCTGTCACGGGGATCAATGCCGAAGTGATGAAAGGCCAGTGGGAATACCAACTCTTTGGTAAGGGTGCCAAGCAGGCCTGCGATGACCTGTGGTTGAGCCGCTTCCTGTTGCATCGTGCTGGTGAAAAGCACCATGTAAATATCGAACTTCATCCCAAGCCGATCAAAGGGGACTGGAACGGCAGCGGTATGCACACCAATTTCTCCACCACTCCGATTCGTGATAAGGGTGGCGAGGAACTAATCAAAGGAATCTGCGAAAAGTTCAGCGCACGTCATAAGCAGCACATCGCTTCTTACGGGTCGGACAACGATCAGCGCCTGACCGGTTTGCACGAAACGCAGTCGATAGAGAAATTCTCCTACGGAGTTAGCGATCGAGGTTCATCGATCCGAATTCCAATCGGCACCGTGCAGAATGGCTGGAAGGGTTACTTGGAAGATCGCCGTCCAGCTTCCAATGCCGATCCCTATAAGGTGGTTCGTGAGATTCTGGCGACTCTACGTTCCTAACCGTCGGCCCGTTGATGGCCGCTAAGCTCTTGAAGACCCCTTTTGGCCACCGCTGGCCAGGAGGGGTTTTCTATTGTATCGTGTCACTCAAGTGGTAGGAGCCGAATCAATTCTTCTCTTTCAGTAAAGGGGACACGCATGTTAACGCCTCAAGATGTCTTGGCTCTCTGCCGCGAACGTGGGGTACGTGCAGTCGATCTGCGGTTCATGGATTTTCCGGGCCTGTGGCAGCATTTTACGATTCCTGTCGAGAAGCTCGAAGAAGAAATATTTGAGGACGGCTTGGGATTCGATGGCTCGAGCATCCGGGGTTGGCAAGCGATCAACGAAAGCGACATGCTGCTTGTGCCACAGGCCGAGACGGCGTTCATCGATCCATTTACTGAGATCACGACCCTCTGCATGATCTGCAATATCCAGGACCCCATCACCCGCGAGGACTACACCCGCGATCCCCGCAACGTAGCTCGCAAGGCGGTGAACTACCTCAAGAGCACCGGCATCGCCGATACTTGCTACATCGGCCCCGAGGCCGAATTCTTCGTGTTTGACGACATCCGCTTCGATCAGGCGCCGCAGCATAGCTATTTCTTTATCGATAGCAACGAGGCGCAATGGAATCGGGGCACGGACATGAAGCGCGCCGGGGATGGCCCCAACCTGGGCTACAAATTGCGCCACAAGGAAGGCTACTTTCCGGTGCCGCCGGCGGATCAACTGATGAATCTCCGCAATGAAATGATGATGACGATGATCGAGTGTGGCTTGGACGTGGAAGCCCAGCATCATGAAGTGGCCACCGCTGGGCAATCGGAAATCGATCTCAAATACAACGACTTGGTGCAAATGGCCGACGACATGTGCCTCTTCAAGTACATCATTAAGAATGTCGCATGGAAGCACAATAAGTCCGTCACTTTCATGCCCAAGCCCCTCTACGGCGACAATGGGTCGGGTATGCATACCCACATCTCGCTATGGAAGGGTGGACAACCTCTCTTTGCCGGTGGTGGCTACGCGGGCTTAAGTGACGAGGCGATCTATGCGATTGGCGGAATATTGACCCATGCCCCTGCCATCTTGGCCTTCACCAATCCCACTACCAACAGCTACAAACGCTTGGTGCCCGGCTATGAGGCACCTGTCAACTTGGCTTATTCTCAGCGTAATCGCTCGGCAGCCTGTCGAATCCCGATGTACAGCCCCAGCCCCAAGGCGAAGCGGATCGAGTTCCGCTGCCCCGATCCGAGTTCCAATCCCTATCTGGCATTCTCCGCCTTGATGATGGCTGTGATTGACGGGATTCAGAACAAGATCCATCCAGGTGAACCGCTGGACAAAGACATTTACGACTTGGAACCTGAGGAACTGGCCAAGGTGCCTAGCACCCCCGGATCCTTAGGCGAAGCGTTGGCCGCGTTGTCGCGAGATCATGAGTTCCTCCTGCGAGGCGACGTGTTTACTCAGGATGTGATAAACACTTGGATCACCTACAAACAGAAGAACGAAGTCGAGGCCCTGGCTTTGCGTCCGCATCCTTACGAATTCTGTTTGTACTACGATATGTAGGGGCCAAGGATCATACGTTCGGATCCTCGATTTTCAGCTTCGCAAGGTACTCGTCATAGGCCTGTGCGGCCAAGGTGTGGGCTGCGTTGCCAGCTTCGTCTGCACGGCGTGTAGCAAGCTCCTGAAGCCGCTTGAGGGGCCCATAGGCGACAATGGTATCGTTTGGGTGAATGTGGCTATCGCCGGATGGTGCGCCTACGTAAGAGCCATTCTCCCGCTTGATTCCTAGGACCAGGATGCCTTCACGTGCGAGACCCAGGCTGGCGAGAGTCTTGCCCGCTACCCAGTCCCCTGACTCTATAGTGAGTTCGGTGACCGAGAAGCCCTTCGACAACTCTAGAAGCGATACATAGTCCTTGATATCGAGATGGGAAAGATTGGTGATTGCCAATGCAATGACTCGATTTAGCTTGTTCTCTACCCACCGGCTGCTAGCCAACAACCACAAAGCTGCCAGGCTCACGAACAACAAAACCAGACCTGTTCCAATATTCTGATAACCTGTCTGTTTGGCGCTGAGCAAGAAGAGCATGAAGAAGCTGATGGCCGTGGCAATGCCCACGTTTCCTGCAATCATGAGCGCCATCACAATATGGCGACGTACCGGATGCATAGTGATTGACTCTGCCTCACTGGTGGTGAAGCCAACTCCAGTAAATGCAGAATGAGACTGAAATCGGGCCGATTCATGAGACAGGCCCGTTAGCATGAGCGCCATCGTCCCCACTCGGATAATGATCAACGAGAAGGCCAAAACGACTGGCAATGAAATGACAGGTAAAAGTAATTCCATAGGGTTTCGGCTGTTGAGTGTGATCTAGCCTGCCAACATCAATTCGATCCAAACACATTTATTCTTGAGGGTGATGTCCGTCCCAATCACTCCGCAAACGAAACAGGCCGGCGAACGGGACTGCGTTCACCGGCCTGCAGTATGCTGATTAACGGCCGTGTTAGTTTGTTTTATCTTGTAACTGCTGGGCAGGCTTCTCTTTCAATTCTTGAGCACGCTGCTCATACTTCTCAGCCAGAGCGTTACGTCCTAAAGACCGAAGGGTTTGAGCAGCAGCTTCAAATGCTTCAGGGTTGTTTTCATCATACAAGGAAGAAAGATTAAACGAGTCAAATGCCTTATCGTACTCCTCCATCAACATGTAGGCGTAACCTCGTTTGGCAAAATGATCGGAGGTTGTGGGCTCGACTCGAATGGCTTCGTTGAAATTGTCGGCAGCGCGTTGGTATTCGTCCAAAGCTACATAGGCCAAACCACGGTTGACATAAGGGAGTGAAAAGGTGGGGTTCTTGTTGATGGCTTCTCCGTAGCTTTCGATCGCAGAGCGATAATCTCCCTCTTCGGCGAAGGTATAGCCGGTCCACAAGTGAGGCAATGGATCCGTATAGTCGGATGCAGCGGCTAGCAAGAAGTCACCCCGGGCAAGGCGATTCTCCCCTTGAGAAAACCAACACATGCCGCGCTTCAGATAGGCATTCGTGATATAGGGGGCCGACTCGCCTGGCGGGATCTGTTGCAGCGCATCCGTAAAGGCCTTGATCGCTTCCCCATATAATCCCTGCATGCGGAGTGCTACCCCTTTGCGATAAAGGGCTTGTCCTGAGGAGGGGAAGGTGTCCGGCATTTCCGAGAGCACCGCATCGGCATCATCAATTACTTGCTGGTAAAGTTCTTCGCGTTTGTCTTCCGGGGTATCCTCATCGGATGCCATCTTCAGTCGAGCATCGCTTCGCAGTAGATAGCCTTGGACGTACGACTTGGGATCGGAGCTTTCTTCGGGCTCGTAATACTTGATTGCATTTGTCAAGGCATCGATCGCTTTCGGGATTAACTCCTTCTCGTCCTGGAAGAGAAAGATGTTGGCCTGCATCGCATACGTTTCGAAGTCGTCATCTTTCAGTTCGATCGCTTTTGCCAGGTCGGCGTTCGCTTCATCGAACTGACGCAATTGAGCGTGGGCGAGGCCCCGATTGCGGAAGACTTCTGCGTTCTCAGGGTCGAGTTCCGCTGCCTTGTCGAGTACCCGTAGTGCACTGGCTGGGTCTCTATTGACCAACAACTCACCCAGATTGGCGGCGATCTCGGGGTCCCGCCGATCGAGTTCGATGGCATTGTTGAAATCGTTGAATGCTAAGTCGATCAGACCTAATTCTTTTTCGCAGATGGCCTGGCCGTTGTAGGCCTTGGCTGACTTGGGATCGATATTGGTAGCCTGCTTGTAGTTATCCAAAGCTGCCTGATAATCTTCCAAGTTTCGAAGTGCTTCACCCCGACCAAAGAAGGCTTCGGCAAAAGTGTTGTCGATGCCAATGGCTGTGGTAAATGCTGCGATTGCATCGTCCCAGTTTTCAGCTTCAAGTAATTTCATGCCCTCTTCATAGGCAGCCATGGCATCGGGATTGCGAGCGCCGATTTCTTGGGACCTGACCGCGGGGGCAAATAAGGTGACCAGCGCCACAACGACAACCATTCTCAAGCTGTATTTCAAAGCACTCATGCGATCCTACCTCGATTCTTAGAAGTTCGTTTCGGTCTTTCCCGAGGGAGCGCAGGCCTACAGTCCGCACTCAATACCTCAAAATAGCGACCCACATTAACGTACCACGCGACCTGTGCGCATGTAGGGTAGAAACAAGAACAGTCTCCACCTTTTTATCGATGGCACAGTTCCGATTGATGCGGCCATACCGGCTGCAACGACAAGTCTCATTACGGCAGTCAAAAGGCGCTTGTTCGCAGGAATTCTACGCAGATCCCCAATCGCTGGCCATTATTAAGCCTTTAGATGGTGGGTGTCGGCTTGGAATCTTTGTTGCTCGACACGGCCCAGCGGCTATGGTTGGATGAAGTGCGGTTGTACTCTTTGGCAAAACCATCCGCCTCGTCGCTGGTAAAGTCGCGCTGGATCGTTCGCTTGAACTTGCGGAATTCATAGACATGGACAACGTGATCTGCTGGGGGACCAGCGGGGACCTCGGCAACCTCTTCCTCGACTGCTTCGTCCACTTCCGCTTCCACGGGGGTTTCTTCGGCGACCGCCTCAGATTTCTTGGCGCGTTTGCGGGGTGCCTTTTCAGCCTTAGGAGCAGTTTGCTTTCGGCCTTTTGGGCGACCTTTCTTAGCAGGCTTTGCATCTTCTAGGTCTGACTTTTCTTCGATATCCGAGTCTTCCTCATCTTCAACATCGGAATCCTCCTCGTCCACGAATTCAAAGTCATCTTCAAATAGATCGTCGTCTTCTTCTTTTTTATAGGGCATGAGATTGCAACAAGTGCCATGGAGGAAGCGCATCTGGTCGATTACAAGCAGCGGTTGAGCCATTCTGCGCGGAAGGAAACCGTCAGTATTTGCCAATTGACCTGAATCGTCAACGGCTAACGGACGGTCGATGGCCGGGCAACGGGGGTTGCGAGACGGCTTCGTGCCGCCTGAATCCCTGCCTGGAGTACTAAATCGCTCTTTTCCTGGTTTGCCAGATCGATGCGTTCCAGTACCGGCTTGGCCACGACCTGAACCTTCTCATGAGGTTCGACGCCACGATAGCTGATGGGAGTGCCGTTGGGGGAATAGAACTTCGCGGTGGTGAGCCGAATGCCCGCTCCGGCAAATCCCAACGGGAATATGCCCTGTACAGATCCCTTGCCGAATGAGGTACTGCCGACGATAGTTCCCCGGTTGTTGTCTTTGATTGCTGCTGCAAAGATCTCGCTCGCACTAGCGCTGTCGCCATCGATCAACACCACCAGCGGAACTCTCCAGGTCCCGCCATAGTGAGCCGTGTAGTTGAAATCCTCTTGAGGGCTACGACCACGAGTGGAAACGATGTTGCCTTCCGTAAGGAATTTGTCTGCCAATTCGACCGAGGCCGTGAGAAGCCCGCCAGGGTTTCCACGCAAGTCGAGAATGAGTGACCGCATTCCTTGTCGATGCAGATCCCAGAGGGCAGTTTCCAGGTCGCGGCTGGTCGTCTTTTGGAACGCTGGAACGCGAACGTATGCGATGCCAAAGTCGGTATCGACGATCTTGGGATTCTCTAGACTGGGCACATTGACGTGTTCACGACGGATGTTTAACACGCGAGGTTCTTTGCTGGGCGAGTAGACCGTCACACGCACAAAGGATCCCTCGACGCCAGTGAGCATCGAGGCGGCCTCATCCGTGGAGAGTTCGGCAGTCGACTTGCCATCAACTGCAACGATGCGGTCCTGATCGAGAATGCCTGCACGCTCAGCTGGGCTGCCGGGGATGACACGCACAATGAGCAGAGCCCCATTTTCGGCCTTTAGTTCAACACCCAGACCGACAAAGTTGCCTTCGATTTGCGAGTACGTTTCACGCAACTGGTCAGCAGTCAGGAACGAGGAATAGTCATCGAGTCCCTCAGCCGCAGCTGTGACAAACTCAAGCACTGTCGCCGTGGGAGTCAGTCCAGCCCGCACCTCGGCAAGACGCGACACTTCGGTCGCAAAAGTGATCAAGTCTCGGGAACTCTGGAGAGAACGTTGGCCAAGTAACTGATAAATCTCTTTACGAAGCTGGGCGAGTTGGTCGCTGGAAAGTTGTACGTTATTGGCTGCGAGAAAGCCTGGGTCGGTCAGAGCCAGATCGATGGCAGAAGCTCCCCGGACACTGAGTTTGCGCCAAGGAGGATTGGCAACGTAGTGGCTATTGGTTTTCTGCAGCAGCTCTGCATAGAGCGAGAGGGCTTGATCCCGATTGAGGGTCGATATCGATTGCAGGAAGCTATGGTCGTGGTACCGACGCTCGACACTGTAATGCAGCTTGGCCAAGTCATGGTGCTGCTGAAGGGTTTCGTTGTCCCGGTGCTCTCGCAAGGCATCTTCATAGTGGCTCAAGGCCTCGCCCCAGCGACGATTTGTCTCCAATTGCCTACCACGGTCGAGAACTGAACTGATCGAATTGGCGGGCAGGGCCTTAGGTACGATCGTGACGGGTTCGCCGCCACGGGAAACCTGGGCAGTTGCCGGGCTAACCAGCAAAGAACCCGCAAAGAAGAATACGGCGACCAATGTGGCGGCCATCCGTCGCGACCAGTTGCCGCGACTTTCAGTGGATTCCTTCGAGGGATGAATCTCGAGATTTTGAAGCTCAAGATTGTGGCGAATCTGCATGTGATGCTCGTAATCTGTCTGGGGGGAGTCGCGTCGTCCGTACTGAAACGTGTGCTCAGCGGTCCCTGTCTGATCCACCTATCCTGGGGGGATGGAGTGGATGCGCACCGGCAGCAGATTCGGTCAAAAATTGCCGCCTAAGGGAATATAGGCCACTGAATAGCGCTAGTCAAAAACTCGTTGCGGTGTTTCTTAACACTTTTCGAGTACTTCCCCCTGCAACCCTCACAGTCCGTCCGGCAGTACCACTAGGTCTCCGATTGGAACTGTGAGTACGGCAATGGCGTTTGATCGCAAGGTAGCGAATCAACCGACCCTACCGCTTGTAGGGGAAGACTTTCAGCACTTCACTTCGCAATGGAAAAGAGCATCCTGCCAAGAACTCGCCGGCTTATCCAGCAACCGGCAACTACTGAACCCTAATACGTGAGACGTGGGCTGGTGGTTCATTGAAAGGCCTGCCCGGAAGTGCTATCGTGGCGTCCCCCCAGACAAATCGGAGAGAGACTTATTTGGCTAAATATGCCAATTCTCGAATCAAATAGCCATTAATTTCGGTTTCATTATGCCCATTTCTCCCCCCATCAAACGTGCCCTGGTCAGTGTTAGCGACAAGCAAGGACTCAGCGAGTTTATCCGCGAATTAGTCGCTCTGGATATCGAAATCTTTAGCACGGGGGGGACGCGCAAGCATCTTGAATCGGCAGGCATCCAGGTGCGCGACGTAGCCGACTACACTGGCTTTCCGGAAATGATGGACGGTCGGGTAAAGACCCTGCATCCCAAGGTGCATGGGGGTCTGCTGTGTCGCCATGACAACCCTTCGGATATGGCTTCCCTCGCCGAACACGGCATCGCCACATTTGAGCTGGTGGTGGTGAATCTCTATCCGTTTGAAGAAACTATCGCCCGCCCCGGAGTCACCCCTTCCGAAGCGATTGAGCAGATCGACATCGGCGGCCCCTCCATGGTGCGCTCCGCGGCCAAGAACCATGCGTTTGTCACGTTGGCCACCAACCCGGAACAATACGGCGCGATCCTTGCCGAGATTCGCGATCAAGGAACTACGACCCTGGAAACACGTCGCCAACTTGCGGGTGCGGCCTTTGCTCGAACTGCCGAGTACGACACAGCCATTGCAGGCTATTTCGTGAAACTCAATTCAGTGGCTGCCGGAGTCGATGACTATCCACCGCAGGTCCGTCTGGAACTGCAGCGGCGCGACACTCTTCGCTACGGCGAGAACCCCCATCAGTCGGCGGCGCTTTATGCTTTCCCGTCTGCCCCGACAGAGAGTCTGGTCAACGCCGAGCAACTCAACGGAAAGGAACTGTCTTACAACAATCTGCTCGACCTGGATGCCGCCCTGGCAATCGCCCGTTCGCTGCCCCAACCCGGGGTAGCCGTATTGAAGCATAACAATCCTTGCGGGGCGGCCACGGCTGAAACCCTTGCCGAAGCTGCGAGCAAAGCCTGGGACGGGGATCCCTTGAGCGCTTTCGGATCTGTCCTGGGAGTGAATGTGCCCGTGGACGGGCCCATGGCGGAGTTCCTCGCCGAACCAGGCCGATTTGTCGAGGCGATTGTCGCCCCGGATTTCACGCCTGAAGCCTTGGAGGTACTCACCACCAAACCCAAGTGGAAGGCAAACGTGCGGCTGCTCAAGACGGGCACCTTCCTTCCAGGAATGGGAGCCCAGGTTTTTCGCCAGATTGATGGCGGCATGCTTTGTCAAACTGCCGACGACTTGCCTGACGAGACTTCCGCCTGGCAGGTTTTGACGGAGGCCAAACCCTCCGCTGAGTTGCAGGCAGACCTGGAGTTTGCCTGGGCCGTGTGCCGGTTTGTGAAGTCTAATGCCATCGTGCTAACCAAAGACAAATCGCTCTTGGGCGTAGGAGCGGGTCAGATGAGTCGCGTCGACTCGGTAGAAATCGCGATCCGCAAGGCGGGAAAGCGTTGCCAGGGGAGCGTGCTGGCCTCCGATGCCTTTTTCCCCTTCGAGGATTCTATCCAAGAGGCGGCCAACGCTGGGATCGCCGCCATCATCCAGCCCGGCGGTTCCCGCCGAGATGCCGAGGTCATTGCCGCCTGCAATGAGTATGGTCTGCCGATGATCTTCACCGGGACTCGCCACTTCCGACATTGATCTGCGCTAAAAGCTCAAGGGGAGTTGATGGCCACGATAAACACAAGAAAGCACAAGGCAAGCAGCTGGGTTATTTTAGTTCTTCTTGGTGACTTTTCGTGTTTCTTGTGGCTACTTGCATTTCTGCATGAGATAAAAAATTGGGCGCCCCGGCGCTCGATGTCTTACGCAATTAGTTCGAATCGAAGAATCTCTTCAGACCCCTTCCCTGGACTACCTGGGAGGGGGTTTCGGAGCACGGTCGACGACAATCTGTGGAGCGGGTATCGTGCAGGGCATGGAAACATCGCCTCAAGGTCCCGACGACTCGTCCTGCTGCAGTACCAGCATACCGTGGATATTTCCGCTCCTGTTGCTCCTGGTTCTGGCGGGAGTTGTTCTCTCGAATCGGTTTGGGCTCACGGCTTCAAACGGCGATGCTGGTTCGATGGCGGTTGCTTGGACTCCCTCCGTGCAACCGACGGGCGAAACGGTTCGGCTGGAGATCGATTTCGGCAACGGTTCGAAACGGCGATTCGAGGCCCTGCCCTGGCAAGCAGAAATGACCGTGGCCGATGTGATGCGGGAGGCCAGCAATTATCGCCCGGGCATCCATTTTTCCCAGATTGGCACGGGGGAGAGCGGGTTGCTTACCGAAATCGACGGCCTAAAGAACGAAGGGGTAAACGCCAGGAATTGGCTCTACGAGGTCGCTGGCGTGCCTGCAACCGCAAGTTTTTGCGTGCAAAAGGTCGCACAAGGTGAGTTAGTCCGTTGGCGGTTTACGGATGCGGCGGAAGAGAAGTAGAATGCGGTTAAATAGTTTTACCATTCCCCATCAGAAGTCATACGAATTGTTTGAACGGAAGGAAACGGAGAGAACGGAAAAAGGTCGCAAAAAAGACCTTTCAAGCACTCAGTTTCCTCAGTTCCCAAGATTGCATATGGCTGATCGCTGCGTTAAGAGGATTCAATCCCCATGAATAATCGAGAAACCCTTCGTGAGTTGAGTGTCTTTGGACTCTTGTTGGCTATTGGAGTGGCCGGTCGTTGGGCGCAGCCAGACTGGAATTTTACCCCGCTGGCGGCAGTGACTGTTATTGGTGGGTACTACTTTCGTTCATTATTGGCAGCGATCTTGTTGCCGGTGGGTATCTTGGCAGTCTCCGACATTATTCTGCCGGCACATGAGAGTGTCGCCGTTCAAGTGTCAGTGCACATGATGATGCTCGTGCCGCTCTTCTTGGGTCGAATGGCTCGCCATGCCGATGGCTGGCAGCGCGTAGGTCTCGGCGTGCTTGGTGGTGTGTTACCCGCCACAGCATTTTTTGTCGTGACTAACTTCGTCCATTGGGCCTCGACCGGGATGTATGAGAAGTCGATTGCCGGACTCACTGCTTGCTACATCGCGGCGTTGCCGTTTTACAGATCGATGCTTGCCGGCGATGTCTTCTATTTGGTCGTGCTAGTGGCCTGTTTGATGATCGCCAGCGCGCGAGTGCCCCAAAGAGTGCGCGTGCAGGCTTGAGGGTTTAGGAATCCTCATTAATCAGAATGGCTGGACTCAATAGTCACGAAGTAGCCCTGTGCAGCGATTCGTCATAATTTCGGCGCACATCATCCTGCAAAGTCGTCATCGCTTGCTTCTTTGGCGGGTTCGTCGTTGGCAGGCAGTTTCCAAGTGGCTAGCAGCGTTTTGAGTCGGGTTTCGAGATCGATCACGGCTTGAGTGACTTTGACTTCTACGGCATCCTTGTCCTCGAATACGGCGAAGGTTGGCTTCATCTCGTCGATGAGTGATTCCATCTGGACCTTCTCAGCGTCTTGAAGTCCCTTGTAAATGGAACCGCTGCCGGAGCGTATGTCTACTAAGCGGGCCATGAGCTGCCGGCGCTCGAATTTGGGTCCAGTATCTTCTAAGGTGCCACCGCCGAAACCGCCACGGCCGCCGCCGAATTCCCCGCCATAACCACCGCCCCCGCCATAGCCACCTTCACCACCGTATCCACCACGACCGCCTCCTCCATAACCACCACCGAAGCCGCCGGGTTGTGCAAAGCCGCCTCCACCGAGGAGTTCCTTCTGATACTTGCGCGCCTTTTTCGCACCTGACGAGACCACATCGAGCGACAGTTGACCTAGGGCCGGCACAGTGGCTGCTGAATCAACTCCTGCCGCTTTGCTGTAGTCAACTCTCTTCAACAGGGCGGCGACTTTGCAGCGATCATCGAGCCCCATTTCTTCGTCGGAGATGAGACTCGTGAGGGCATCCTGAACTTCTTGGGTAGGATCCTGCGCATACTGGTTGGCCAAGACCTGAGCCGCAAGCGTGAGAACCCAGCCATGCACATCCTTCTCGACGTCTTCGGGTGGCTCGCGATTGGCCAGTATCGCGAGCATCGCCTTGGTCAAACGATCCTTCTGTTTGGGGTCGATCCCGTAACGTGCATGACGCTCTAAGCCGATGAGCGCTCCCAGCTTCACCGATTCCGGCACTGGCACGTCGTTGAACTCGGCTTGTTCAACCAACTCCAACAGCTCGACAGTCGCAGTTGCTAGCGGAACCGGGGGCGTGGTATTGGTAGGCGGTTGCTGATCGAGATCTCCCAGCATGAGGACTGCGTTGTAACGGACAGCAGGATGCATATTCCCTCGCGCAGCATATCGCGAAAACTTGAACCCGAGATCGACCAGGTGCTGCTTCGAATTTGAGTTCGAGGCCATTCCTATAAAGTTCTTGAAAAACTTCTCACGATTCTTGGCCAGTTCAGCTAAGTCTTCGGGAAGATCACTGGTCATCTTCGGCAGATAGTACTTGGCCAGATAGTCGTCGACCGCTTGTTGATCTGCACCGAATCCTGCGGATTTGCGAAGACCTTGATTGACAGCCGGATAGATTCGACTGGCCTCGCGGGCGCTGAGCTTGGCCGGTAGGGTGTCGTATCGACCCTCGACGGCTTCCTGCGCATACAGGGATGAACCGGAGAAGTACCGAGCCAGAACCGCCAGTGCAATCAGCCCCAACAGACACCAACGTAATTTTTGGGAAACGCCCCTACCGCAGACAGCGCACATGGCCCTGTTCCTTATATGAAAATGCCTCTGATAAGCCTCGGCTTGCAAGCCGTGAGTCCCTGTACTTCCATTGTAGAGTCCCACCAGCGGTTCGCCAAACTAGGTCCTGATTTAAGACCAGTTGAATCGTCCCAACGTCTTGTCTGAAAAGGCTTTAGCTATTTCCACACTACACAGAGTGAATCAGAAATGTCAAGCTGGCGTTAGCCGGCAGCGTCCCGCTGCCAAGTGCCTCGTAGAAAACACAGTATTCGGCAGTGGGACACTGCCGGCTAACGGGATGAGACACGATGGTCCTACTTTATACTTCACCGCGGTTCTTGCAGCACCATACGGGAAACCATCCCGAGTGTGCCGAACGCTTGGAACATATCCTTGGGCACTTGGGGGCAGATGGCCTGACGGAACGCTGCACATTGCCTCAGTGGCTCCCGGCGGAAGACGAAGTGCTTGAGTCGGTGCACCAGGAGACGATGATTCGCTCTCTGGAGCAACTAGCAAAAACGGGGGGCGGTCGTGCCGACGCGGATACGGTAGTGGGACCGGAGTCGTTTGACGTGGCACGGCTTGCCGTTGGGGCGGTATGTGATGCGACCACACGAGTGCTGAGCGGGGAAGATCGACGAGCGCTTTGCCTGGTGCGGCCACCAGGGCACCATGCCCTGCGCGAGACGGCGATGGGTTTTTGCCTTTTCAATAACATCGCCCTCGCAGCACAGTCGGCACTCAATCAGGGGATCGAGCGGGTGCTCATCGTCGATTGGGACGTACACCACGGCAACGGCACGCAGGCAATATTCTATGACGAACCGCGTGTCGGTTTTTTCTCGGTCCATCGCTGGCCATTTTATCCGGGGACCGGTGACTCGGATGAGACGGGCACCGGCGCAGGACTGGGCACGACGCGCAATGTACCGTTGGAGTTTGGCATTTCGCAACGTGCTTATCGCGAGGCGGTCATGCGAGAGTTAGAGGATTTCGCAGCCCGCATGCGTCCACAGTTGGTGCTTGTGAGTGCGGGCTTTGATGCACATCGCAGCGACCCCATCGGTTCGCTGGGACTGGAAGTCGAGGATTTTGCGTGGCTAACCGCCGCAGCGATGGCGATTGCCGACTCTTACGCCGCGGGGCGGATAGTGAGTACCCTCGAAGGAGGTTACAACCCACCCGTACTTGCCGAGTGCGTGGCTATTCACCTGGAAGGGCTATTGTGATTTGTCCCCTTTTGCTCCGCAAAAGTTGCGCCACTTTCGCGGAGCAAAAGGGGATTGTCGTCCTGTGTAAAAAGGCACTAGTTGGATTCGTGTGTTGGAACGCAACTCAACTGCATCCCGAAAGCATTGAGGACTGAGAAGAGACTTGAAAGCCTCGGATTCCCCTCTTCAGAGAGCATGTCGTATAGTCCCTGCCGATTGAGATCAGTCGTCGAAGCTAGTTGTCCTACACCGCCAAGTGCCTCAGTAACGTTGCGAAGCCCGAGAAGAAATTCCTCCTGACCTCCTGCAGCACACGCCGAGAGATAACCTGCGGCATAGTCAGGATCACTGAGCCGCTCTAATAGCTCCTCATGGTAATCACTGGTTAGCGCCATTTGTTTCTTCCTGTTTGCGAACTTTGTAGTCAGCCCAATAGTCTTTTGCCAGAGAGATATCTTTTGTCTGGCTCTGTTTATCACCACCGATCAACAAGATCACTACCTCGTCTCCATCTCTGCCTAAGTAGAATCGGTACCCAGGACCGTAGTCGATGCGTAGTTCTAGAACACCATCACCTACGGATTTACAATCCCCAAAATTACCCAATGCAATTCGAGCAAGCCTAGCATCGATACGCTGCTGAGCTCTACGGTCACGGAGTTTTTCGAGCCACAGCGAAAACGGGCGCTTGCCAACTCGCGTACGATAAACTCGGATTCGTTGCTCCTTCACACCCATTCAGTTTAAGTGTAGGTTATAAACGACACTCTGTCAACTCGCTAACTGCGTCGCTACTCAACTGGATTCGCTACGGTATCCTCTTCGACAGGAAAGTCCGGGAGCTTGAAGTCGGGGACGGGGACGCGAAAAACGACGTCGCTGTTGAGGTAATCGAGGTCTGCTTGTTTCGACACCCATTCGCCGGCGACGATTTCTCCGTCGTAACTGAGTCCTCCGTCGTCTTTTCCATTTGTAAAGACGCTGTAAAGTAGATACCCACCATCGGGTTTGCGTTCGTACTTGAAGGGTTCGTCGGAATAGAGGTCGAGAGGCATTTCAGGCAAAACATCAGGGACCAACGCGGCGAGTTGCTCGGGATATTCGCCGTGCTCGGCGCGGTAGACTGCCAATGCCGCTGCGACGCGGGTGAGTTCCAACAGAACCAGTCCTCGCACTTCGGCCTGATAGGCTGCATCAAGGGCGGGAAGCATCAAACCCGCCATGGTGTCGGCAAGAATTTGGCTACGACCCTTGGTGCTAACCACTCCGCCGAGGAGACGAAAAGGGTTACTGGATCTGGTAGCAGTTTGATTTACATCTGCATCGAATTGGTCGAAGGCTGCTTTCCGTTCAGCTCGTGTCGGCTTGCGTGCGGCAGCGACCAACTGATCGTACCAGCGATTGCCTTCTCGCAGTACATAGTTCCAATCGATACTCACGAGCGTCAGGGGGTCAAAACTGACCTGCCCGGGGCCAGCCCCCGTTAATGAAGAGAGAGTGTCCCGCTGGGTGGCCAATCCTATTATAAGGTCAGTAAACATGAGGCGTTCGCCAGTGTCTAAACTCCTGACAATGTTGCTCGCGGGACCCATCTCAGTCAGCTCGCGAAGGATCTGCCGGGCCGATTGTGCATCGGTGTTGCTGGCATGCAGGAGTATGACCGTTTTAGGGCATGTAATGCCGTCGATGGCAATTGCGACCAGTTGTCCGACAAGTGTCGGGTCTTGAGAGAGAAAGCGGGCCAGGCGATGGCAGGCCAGCAGGTCGGCCCAGGCCGCTTCGTTACGTCCTTCGCCCAGGTTCCACATGGCCCTGGCGTTGAGACCTCTTGCGGCATTTCGCATGTTCTGAATGCCAGGCAGCAACACTGTGATCAGCCCCGAAAAGTTATTTCCCAAGAGTGATGGCGATGGGGACCAATACTTGGGCTTGTTCGATGCTTCCACCAACAGATCAAGTTGCTTTTCATAGCGCTGTATCCATTCTCCCATAGCCGGCAGTTGTTCGGTTCGCCACGGATGTTCCATGGCCTCACCAATGGCCTCGTCAGCCAACGTCTGTTGGATAAAGCTTTGCGTTTCGTCTCTCGTGAGATCCTCGAGGGCAGGGCTTTCTAACGTTTTTTTGTAATGCTCTGTCAGTTGAACAGCAATCTCTTTTTGCAACTTGCGAGAATAGGGTGGCTCAAGCCCACTATCTTCCGCAGGAATTTCCATTCCCAGCGCATCACACATTGCCTGCCAATCGTTAGGATCCAAGTCGCCGGGCCACATCGCTTGCCAGAATTCAACGGCTCCATTGTTCTCGGGCGTGACGCCCTCGTGGCCCAGTTCATAAAAGTAGCGGGCATAGTCGGGGAGCCCGTCCCGGCGGAGTGGCTCGGTGATGACCGTGGTCTCGGGCGAGACGATGATCTCGTCGTTGGGGCCGAACAGTTGGTACAGAAACCACGCCAATGGCAGGCAGAGAGCGAACCCGGCAAACCACCAGAACTTTTTCGAAGAGGAGTCGGCGGGTTCGTGGTGCATAGTGGGGGTGCAATTGGAAGTTGAAGGGTGCTAATTCAGTATTCGATCGATCTTAGTAGATATTGGGAGAAGTAGACAGAGAATTTGGCTTGTCGCCAGTTTCCAGCTATAATGCCGGTCGTTTGGCCTATTGCTCACTATTGGACGGTTAGGTTCGAGTATTTGTGGGTAGCAACATCATGCGGTTTTTATCTGCGTTCATTTTGTCTGGCGTGCTTCTCGCGGCGTGTCATTCTTCAGTTTACGCTTACAACTTGTATGGTCCCTATCCCTGGGACGATGAAACGGATTACTATCAAAAATGGGGTGATATTTTCACACCAGGATCTCCTGGAGGTACCATCACCTGGAGTCTGATGCCGACTGGTACCGGTCTCGACGCATCCGCTCCGTCGTACATACAAGGGACGTCGGACCTCACGGCCGTATTTAATCAGGTGGGGGGAGAAGCAGCAGCCTTGGCGATGATCCAGTCCGCGTTTGACCATTGGTCATCGGTCGCTGACATCGAGTTCGTCTACGTGGGGGTCGACGATGGCACACCTTTCTCGGCACCCTACGCGACGGGACAGGTACTGGGCGACATCCGCATCGGCGCATTTGAAATCGATGGGTTTTCGGCGGCGGTAGGATTTGCTCCTCCCCCCAATGGTGACACGACGCTCGAAGCGGATGTAATCTTCAACAACAAGCCCGATATTTCTTTCTACGTGGCACCCGAGGCCGAAGGGGAGTTGTACGACTTGTATCCCGCCGGTGGCGGATTTTACCGCAACGATTTTGAGGGGCTAGTGGCCCACGAATTGGGGCACGCGCTGGGGTTGGCTCACTCGGACCTGCCCAACGGATTGATGTGCGGATACGTCGACTCCGGATTCGATGGCAGTCTCTGCAGTTATTACGATCCGGACCATGACGGCAAGGCCCCTGTCAATCGCATTCCCGACCCCGACGACGTGGCTGGCGTGCAGTTTCTCTATGGACCGTCGCCCTCAGCCGACTTTGATAACGACGGCGACGTGGATGGCCGGGACTTCTAGGTATGGCAACGCGGCGATTCGATTCCTCCCTTGAGTGAGAGTGGCTTGGGCAATTGGCGCTCGCAGTACGGAACCAGCTCGCTGGGTGCAATCGCAGCAGTCCCCGAGCCGACAATTGCGTTGTGGGTGACCGGCACAATACTCGCCGGTTTGATCCGCCTGCGGGGCAGCCGGTAAGTCATTTTGCAGCCCTGCAGGGGATTGGCGGCACGAGGGAAATTCCTCCCTGCCGCTACAATCGGTACATGAACCGAGCTTCCACAAGTTTCGCAAGGGCTTTCGGTGCTATGGTTCTGGGGCTGCGAAGTTACAATGCAGTTTTCAGCTTCCAAATCAGTGTTGAGCCAGAGCCTCCTTCTCTGGCTAACGACTAACGGCTACTGGCTAACAGCTTATTCTGCGGAGAGTGGACCCATGGCAACGCGTGCAAATGTCAGCCCCAACTATCTTGTTCGTCTCGGCATCGTCGGGGTGGTTTGCGTGTTTGGCGGTCTGTGGTTTCTCTATGACGGGCTGGTCGGCTACCCAGCGAAGCGGGAGCGCGGATTGGATCGCATCGAATTCTTTGAGGAACATAAGGACGACCTGGACGACAAAGGAAATAAACTCGGTGAGCTGCAATTGAGCGAATCCTGGAAGAAACGGGCGGCTGAGAAGGGCTGGCCGACCGATAACCCGCTCAATCCCGAGACGGGCAAACCCCTGGCGGTCGTCGACATCAACGAACAGTTTTTCTACGCCGGTGGTGCAGGGCTGATCGGACTGGGATTCTTAAGTCGGCTCGTTTTCATGCTTGGTCGCTGGGTGGAAAGTGACGGCAAGCAACTGCGGACCAAGGGAGGACAGCAGGCCAAGTTCAGTCAGATCACGTCGCTCGACAAAAAAAAATGGCAAGCGAAGGGAATTGCGTTTGTCACTTATCAAGGGGAAGGGGGCAAGGGAAAAATCCGCTTGGACGACTACTATTACAATCGCCCCGCCATGCAAGTAATTCTGAGGGAGATCGAGGCCGCGATCGACCCTGCGAAAATCATCAATGGCAAGCCCGAGCCACCTGAGAAAACGGCCATAGATATGGATGCCAATCCCTAGCAGAAAAGGGTAGAATGGAATTCGAAATAGGCCGCGGATGAACCCAGCGCGGCCCGTAGCCGCAGCCAATTTTTGAACATGAGTAAACTGAGTCCACGGAGCAGGAGTCAATCAGCTCAACGAATATTGGAAAAAGGAAGAATTTAGACGCGGACAAACGCTGATTGGACGGATTTACACGGATTCCCGAAGCAGGGGTCTGTTTATAATCCGCGCTTCATCCGCTAAATCTGCGTTTGTCCGCGTCTAATTTCCCCTCTTTGATTCATGCTGAAAAAGATTTGCGCACCCTGCAAAAACTTGAATCGATAGAATCGCAGATCATCCGCAGTTTCGCAGATCGGATTCAAAGCAGTGAGCGCCGAGCCACAGAGGGGCATCTATGTTGCCACAAAAAGCACAAAAATGCACAACAGGAATTGCGTGACTTCGGCAAACTAAGCATCTCCCTTTTTGTGTCTTTTAGTGCTTTTTGTGGCTAAAAAATCCTCCCCATTACGTAATCCATTCTGAGATAGCCCGATGTCTGAGCAATCGATTCTCTCGCTTGACTTCCCCGCCGATGACGTGGCGGTGATCACGATCAATGATCCTACCAAGAAGGTTAATATCTTGGCACAGGGGGTATTAGCTAATTTTTCGTTGTTGCTTGATGAGTTGGAGGCACGCGGCGGTCTCGCTGGGCTGGTAATTCAATCCACCAAGCCTGGTAATTTTATCGCCGGAGCCAATCTCCATGAATTCGTTGCCAACATCGACGAGCCTGATGAGAACACCGTCAAACTTTCCCGCGAAGGGCATACACTGTTCGGTCGTTTAACGCGGTGCCCATTCGTGACGGTGGCTGCGATCAATGGCCTCTGCTTGGGAGGTGGTTCGGAGTTGGCCGTTTGGTGCGACCGCCGAGTCATGGCCCGCGACCCAAAAGCGAGCTTTGGGTTTCCCGAAGTGAAATTGGGGCTCTTTCCCGGTTGGGGAGGGACGGCTCGCACACCACGCATCGTTGGTCTCTCGAACGCCGTGGAATTGGTCACCAGCGGAGAGAACGTCAACACCGCCGCGGCCGAAGCGATGGGGCTGGCGATTTCAGCGCCGGCGGATCGGCTGTTGGAATCGGCCATCGCACTCGTGCGGAGTGAACAGGAATCAAAAGAGTATCTGCGAGATCGCGAACTTTGGTCGGCACCTATTTCAATCAGCGATACCGAGTTGGCTTTTCTCGGTGCCACGGCGAGCGCGTACATCCAGGGGAAGACCAAGGGGCACTATCCCGCACCAATGGCGGCGCTGGAAGTGATGCTCGGCGGGGCGGGGGTCGATCTGGAGACTGCTTGCCAGATGGAAGCCCAGGGGTTCGCAGAATTGTTTGGCTCACCGGAAAATCGGGCGCTGCTCAACGTGTTTTTCCTGCAGGATCACAACAAAAAGGTGAGTGGGCCGCCGGGTTCCGAGCCACGCGAGATTCAATCTGCTGCTGTGGTCGGTGCTGGAGTGATGGGTCAGGGGATTGCCGCGGCCAATATCAAAAGGAGGATTCCCGTTGCATTGGGAGACACTTCCACCGAGGCAGTCACGCGCGGTGTGCAAGGCGTCATCACGGAAGTGAGCTACAACAAAGAGACTCGCGAGTCCGATGCCAAGCGTGCAATCGAATTCTTGCCCTTGCTCAACGGCACGGAAAGCGATGCGGAGATTGCGACGGCTGACATTGTCATCGAGGCGATCTACGAAAATGCCGAAGCCAAACGCAAGCTTTACTTCAAGCTCGAACCGCAACTTGGCCCTGAGGCGATTCTCTGTTCCAATACCTCGACGATTCCGATCACTGAACTGGCCCACGGGCTAGAACATCCCGAGCGGTTTTGCGGGTTGCATTTCTTCAATCCCGTGAGGCAAATGCCGCTGGTGGAGGTCATCAGCGGCAAGCAAACCTCCGGCGACACGATTGCTACGGCCGTGGCGTATGCCAAGGTCATTGGCAAGTCGCCGATCGTGGTGCAGGATGGCCCGGGCTTCTTGGTGAACCGGGTGTTGCTACCCTACATGAACGAGGCGCTGTTGCTATTAGAGTCAGGCGCATCGATCAAGGCCGTCGACAGAGCGGCCAAGTCGTTCGGCATGCCGATGGGGCCGATTGAGTTGTACGACACCGTGGGACTAGATATCGCTCTGCACGCGGGGAAGGTGATGCAGCAGGCGTTTCCCGATCGGGTCGTGCCATCAAAGATTCTCCCCGCGATGGTCGAAGCTGGCCGAATCGGCAAAAAAGCCGGCAAGGGATTTTTTGATTACACCACCGACGGCAAGGGACGCACGAAGCCGCAGCCCAGCGCGGAGGCTGAGGAGATCATCGGGAAGTTTTCCTCGGGGAAGTGCGAGGACGATCTCACGGACTGCCTATTCCTGCCGATGCTCCTTGAAGCAACGCGCGTGGTCGAGGATGACATCGTGGCGGATGTCCGCGATGTGGACTTGGGGCTGATCTACGGCATCGGGTTCCCTCCGTTCAAGGGAGGCCTGTTCTTCTGGGCCGACACGCTCGGTGCCGTAGCGATTGTCGAGAAGCTCGCGGCGTTTCAGCACCTGGGTGCCAGGTTTGAACCGACCGCCCTTCTGTTAGAACATGCTGAGCGGGGTGATCCTTTCTATTCCGCCGTAAAGAATCATGTGTGACTTGAAGAAATAGGCCGCGGATGAACGCTGATTTAGCGGATCTAAACGGATCGCTTTGGTAAGAACGATTCTTTTTGATCTGCGGAAATCCGCTAAATCAGCGTTCATCTGTGTTCTATTTCTTATCGACGCGATGGACTCCGGTCGCTGACGCTCGCGGCTCGCCTGGCAAGTTTCTTAAAAATATGCTTGACACATTATTCTAATTCTTTAGAATTAGTCGCAGCAGCCGCGACGCACGGCAACAATCAAAGAACAGAGCACTCTCATGCCACGCCCCGCATCACCTCATCCGACCGATGGTGAACTCGAAATCTTGCGAATTCTTTGGGCCGAAGGACCTTCATCACTCAGCAATCTGTGCGAACAACTCCGTACCGAGCGCGAGGTGGCGACCACCACCGTCGCCACGATGCTCCGCGTCATGCTCGACAAGAAGCTCGTCAAGCGGACCGGGGCTGCACGGGGTGCGCTTTGGTCGGCGGCGGTCAGCCAGCAAACTACGGCCCGCGGCATGGTTCGCAAACTGGTGCACGGGGTATTCGATGGCTCGGCAGAGCGATTGGCGGCACATCTGGTCGAGGGGGGGCAATTGTCCGCCAAGCAACTGGCTGAGTTACGCACTCTCATCGACGCCCAACCCAAACGAAAGGTCTCATCATGAACACGCTCTTATGGCAGCAAGGATGGCACGTCGTCGGTTGGACCATGATTTATTTTCTAGCGGCGGGGACAGCAGTCGTGCTGGTGGGCGTTGCGCTGCGATTCGCATTACGTGCGGCAAGCCCCACGCTTCGCTACACCACCTCGCTTGCCGTCTTCGCGGTTCTGGCGCTGATGCCCCTAGCAATCGGAGCATGGACAGCTAGCCGGGTCGCGAGCACCGCTGCGCAGCAGTGGTCGGCCCCCGACCAAAGTCGCACTCCACTCGCCGCACACATCGAACTCACCTCTGCGCCGACCATCGCCGAAAAACAAGCTCTGCTCCCCGAAGTCAACCCGAACTCTTTTACAGAGTCGAATCCTTTTCCCTACGCTCCAGGTCGCGGCGGGGTCGCATCGCTGCTAACGGGAGCGGTGGAGTATCTTCCCTGGATCTGGATCGCAGGGACCCCGCTCACGTTCTTGCTGCTCGCCAGTGGATTAGTAGGAGCCGAGCGATTGCGCAAGTCGAGCCAGCCGCTCGAAAGCGAATCCGTACTGAAAACGTGCGAAACACTACGGCAAGCACTCTCCGTCGGTCGCCGGGTGGGAGTGGCAGTCTGCGATCGAGTCGCCACGCCGCTGTTGGTGGGGATCGTGCGGCCACTGATTTTGCTGCCACCGGCGGCACTAGTCGGCTGGTCGCAGGCCGAACTCGAAATGGTGCTGTTGCATGAACTGGCCCACGTGCGCCGCTGGGACAACCTGGTGAATCTTACGCAGCGCACTGTCGAGTCGCTCTTGTTTTTTCACCCGGCAGTGTGGATCGCGAGCCGCTGGGTTCGCCGCGATCGGGAGGATTGCTGCGATGCCGTGGTGGTCGCCTATACCGCGAAACCGCAAGCATATGCAGAACTCTTATTGGCACTCGCATCTACTAATCCACATGGCGGCTTGGCGACTTCAGTCGCCATGTCTGAGCACCCCCTCGCGGGCCGAATCCGCCGCATTCTCAAACTGGAGGACGAACCGATGTTGGTCTCACGCAAAACACTCGTCGCCGTCGCCACGGGCATCTTGTCCCTGGTGCTCGCCGTGGGCCTCGTCGCCCCCGGCGCAACCACCGAGGCGAGCCTGGTCGTCCCCGACTCCGATTCAGAAGAATTAACCACAGAGGACACCGAGGGCACGGAGGAGAAATCGAATCCGCTGTTTCCCACGCTCGAAGAACAGCGCGCCGCGGATGTGGCTTACAAGATATTGGGAATTGAATTGGAGAAACTCAGCGAGGAAGAATTGAAGCGTGTGAAAGCCCTGGGGTATCAAGGGGGGTTGCGGGTTTCATCTCAAACAATGGGGCAAGGATTCCCGGGTCTATTCCCAGTACAGGGCGATATTCTAGTTGGACTCCACGCTTGGCCGACCGAGTCGCTTTATCAAGTGAATGAGATTCTTAAGAGAGATGACATTGATCAGCTCACACCAATAAAGTTTTATGTGGTTCGACCAATCGTAAAAACACGCGATGTAAACGGAGAACCAGCCACCTATGGAGAAGATAGAGTGGCAACGGATCGTTTGCGTTTGCAACTCGACTCCATAGAGCAAACCAAAGGTCCAAAGAAAAAACAAGTCTCATCAAGCGAATCCAAAGAGGCCGTACCTGCAGATAATACCCTCCTCTACGACGGCAAGACGTTTGAGGAGTGGAGAACAGCATGGAGAACGGAACTTAGCACGGAGAAGCGAATAGAAAGCGTCAAAGCAATGGCTGCCTTTGGCCGAACTGGAAAAGCTCAGGAGGCCGCTGAAGAAATCTTGGATATGATCGGTCAATACAATGCGCGTTCGTATGGAGATGACACGCCGGAAAGCGCATTATTTGAAGCGGTTAGCGAATGCTTAGTATCTCAACATCGCGCGATCAATGCCGACTTTTGGCTGCCGATACTCAAAGATCGATTGCGGACCACTCCTAAAGTGTATCGTAGGTTGGCAAGGCGTTTGTTGAGCCAGTACAACGGTGCCGCCGACATCTTGTTTGCAATGACTCGAGACATCAACAGCGACTTTCGCAGTGTCGCCTTAGCAACGTTGCCATTAAGTCTGGCATCTAGCAAAGATCCACGAACCTTTCCTGCCCTTCGTGAAGCACTCACAGATTCCAATATCGACGTAATTCATACAGCACTCATTGCCTTGAAGTCGCTGTATCCTCGTCCAATTTTGGGAGAGGCTCTTCCAGAGACACCCGAGTTAGTCCCGCTGCTTTTTCACGATCAAGAATCCGTTAGAATAGCTGCCCGCCGGGCTTTGCATGCCACTTCCGAAGCAAATGCCCCTCAAGTCATAGCAGAGCTGAAGAAAAAACTAACAGAAACTTCGCCGCCAGAGAAGCAACTTGCTGCGATACGAGCCTTGAGCGTCTTGGAAGAGACTACTGCTGCCAAGGATACGGAGAAAACCTTAACTGAAATAGTAGCCAATGGTGATGAGCAGCTTGCTGTTGCCTCAGCGATGGCAATCAACTTCTTCAACAATATCGAGTATTTCCCACCTATTCGAGATGACAAACGGGCTCCTGATCGCGATCCAGTAGGAACCGATTTGTATGCCGAGCGTCTAGCTAGGGAATTAGGCATCGAGAATTCAAAGCACTTGAAGAAGCATCCGGCTGGACGGAATAAGTTCGATGAGTTCTTGCAACTTTACAAGACTGAGCTGGCTTCGCGGTACCCTGGCGAAAGATGGTATGCGAATAACTGGGATTTTTATTGAACGGGTGATCTGCAGAATGATTTGGGCGCAATCAAACGCCATTTGAGGGCACACCTCCTTGTGTTAATTCGCTGAGTCTTGAGAAACTGGGGTCGATTGACTTTTTTGGAGAATACCCAACCTCTATCGTATCCCCCAAAGCGAAACCAGTGCCAAAGCGGCGGTTTCTATTCTTAGGATGCGCTCTCCCAAGCCCACCACTTGCCAGCCATTCTCCACGGCCTCAGCTTCTTCGCCGTCGGTAAAACCCCCTTCAGGGCCGATGGCTATCAGCACGGGACCAGTACTTTTAATTTCTGAGAGCGGCTTGCTTCCAGGATGGGCCAGGATGCGTGATGGCGCTATGACGCTAGCGGCCAGTTCTGGCCAAGATTGCGGTTGCTCGATTTGCATGAGGCAATTGCGGCCGCATTGTTTGCTGGCTTCGATGACGTAGCGAGTTAGTTTGGCGGGTGCTTCGGCGGCGCTCTTGGTGCTGCGCTCGGTGGTGAGGGGCAGCAGCCGCGCGACACCTAATTCGACAGCTTTTTCGATGAGCCAGCGCTGGCGGTCCCCTTTGGGGAGGGGTACGGCGAGCGTGATCTCGAAGGCCGTTTCGCGTTCGATCGGGTCGTGTTCACCCAACGCGAGTTCAACCTCGGTGCGACCCAGTCGCACGACTACTGCGGACCATTCGCCCCCCTGCCCGTCGAACACGGTAAGCTCAGTGCCCGGTTTCGCTCGCATCACGTGCAGCAGATGATGGGCCTCATTCCCCTGGAGAGTGACCGAAGTGCCGGTGATCGGGGTGTCAGAAAAGTAGCGATCTTTCATGGGGATATGCCAGCGGTGCTAGCAGTTGAGGTTTGGCGGCGATGCAAGCGAAAGATCGTTACTGGAATGAACCGATGGAACATGAGTGAGTCGGCATTATAGTCGCCTTTCGCTCTGCGAAAGTAGCGCTACTTTCACGGAGTGAAAGGCGACTATCATTATATCTCTCAAGGGACACCTATTGATGCAAGCCTGGAGACTGGAGAAATTGCCCTTTTCGACCGGGCATGCTGAGACGGTGTTTTTCGCGGGATTGCCGCAGCAGGAAGCACTGGCGAGGATGCGTTTTCTGGTTCACAACGGCCTACGGCTGGGCCTGGTGCTGGGGCAGTCGGGTGGTGGGAAATCGATGCTCTTGGAGCTATTTGACCAAGAACGCCAAAGTGAAAACTGGTCGGTGGCGCGGTTGAATCTGCTTGGGATGTCGGTGCGCGAGTTTCATTGGCAGCTGGCCTTGGGACTGCGGGCCTGCCCTCGAGCGGGAGACGAACCGCTGCGACTCGAACGGCGTTGGCAGGAGCGACTCAGACAAAACCGGCTGCAGGACGAGCGAGTAGTGCTGCTATTAGATGATGTCGATCAGGCGGGAGCGGACATGTTCACGCAGTTAGTGCGATTGGTGCAACTCCCACCCGAGCAAGTGGGCAATCTGACGATCGTGCTCTCGGCAAATACCGACGAGCGACATCGACTTGGCAAACGCTTGATGGAACTGGTCGATCTGCGCATCGATCTCGAACCGTGGGAAGAGGCGGATACGGTTGGATACCTACAACTGGCTCTAGTGGAGGCTGGTGCCGAGCAGCCAGTGTTTGATGAAGCGGCCCTCGCGGAGATTCACCGGCTCTCGGGAGGCGTGCCTCGGCAAGTGAATCGGTTAGCCGATTTTGCGCTGGTGGCTAAGGGCGAAGCAGAAACGATCAATAAGGCGACGGTTGCCGAGGTGCATGCGTCGCTTACTTCCCGGGTGTGAGGAGTGGTTTGCTCGGAATTTCCGATCCCAGGTTTTCCTTGAGGTCGCCGAGGCATTCCTTCAGTATGCCGAGTTGTTTGTCGAGTGCTTCCCCATCAATTCGCACTCGGTCGAAGATTTTTTCATTGGCATTGCGAATAGTTTCCGTAGACTTGCGAATCTCGTCGAGGTTCTGCACACGCTTTTCGATATCGAGAATCGCCTTGTCGATGGTGGTGAAATCGACTTTCTTCTCCGTTGCTTGACGGGCACGAATGCAGAGGGCCCGGGCGACTTCGAGGGCGGCCTTCAAGTTGGCGTCGGTCGTAGGATCTTCTGCGTCCCAGACGACTAGCAAATCGCTTCCATACCGTCGAAATGAATCACAGTGGGCTGGGGCGGTTCGCTGCGAAAAGATGAATATGCCGAGCTGCGCGTCCCGATTTTTGCGAGCTTGTTCGATTTCTTCTCGGGATTTGGCGATGGTGTAACTGGCGTCCTCTTTGGCCTCGATTACAATCTTTGCTCCCGCTGCGGCACTGTCGCAGCCAAGTTCTACAACCACATCGCCGACCTTGCAGTTCTTGATCCTCCCGACGCAAGAGCCCGTCCCTTCGACGGTTTCTCCGCGCGGGTGACCATCTCTGGACACGAATTCCAGCACAGCATCTTCAAAGGTACCGCCATGCAACGTCGACCGGGCTTCGGTCTCACGTTTGGTGATCAACTTGCCAAGTGCGACTTTCACCTCTTCTTGGAAATCGGCAGCGGATTTGATGTGGGCGCCTAGAATCGTCTCCAGGTGTGTTTGCATTTTTCTCAGCGAGGACTGATCATTGTCCAGCGAGAATTCCTGGGTAATCGTTTCTTGAGCTGTGTTGACTTTTTTTACCAGCCGGCTCAGAGATGAATTCTCGTCGTTGAGCGAGAATTCCTTGACGACTTCGTCGATCTTGCCTTTCATGTCCCGCGTGAAATCGCCATGCTTGCCGGTGACTTCGCTCACCAGTCGGCAGAGAGCTCCCTCGGGGTTATCGAGCGAGAATTCTTTCAAGATTTTCTCACGTTGCGAGGCAAGTTGCGACTCAACTTTTGTGTGTAGGACCGCGAGCAACCCTTGCGATTGATCGGGGCTGAGATGTTTCATCAGCGGACTGGTCTCGCCGATGTGGGTTAACATTGTCTTGGCCAAATGGGAGTCGTTACCGTCGACGAGCGAACGAATCATACGTCCCACTTCTCCATCTGCCGATGCGAGTTGTTTCACGCGCTGAGTAAAGTGGCCATCCTGCGGATTGAAGTATTTGCCGAGTGAGTCTTCGATCCGTTGCTTGGAGGATTCTGCGTGGGACTGGAATTGTTTTTGCAGGTTTTCGAGCAGGCGATTGGTTTCGTGTTTGATGAATTCGCTGTCGATCGAGGCCGAGGCCCGGCGGAGGGTTAGCACGCCGATCTTGAGGGCTTCGAGTGCGAATTCGTCGCGGGGTTCCCCTTCGTCGTACTTTGCCAGTTCGCGAATCGTATCTGGGTCGGAAACCGTCAACTCTAAAGTGAGCTGGAACGGCAAATCGCCGTTGGCGAGGTTGGCTTCCATCTGATCGAGTGTATTTGCCATGACTGGAATCCTCCGTGCGTATTCCTGCGAGAAGTTTTGGGGGTACAGAGTATGAACACCCGTCTACTAGTGGTCAGTATGGCAATTTTCGATCCGCGTGGCAACGGGGGCAGCCATCTTGGCAGTCATTACAGGCTGGAAGCTTGCACCACGGACGAGTGAAATGGCTATGCTTCTTGCTCTTGCCCCTCTTCGCCCAATTGCTGAAGCAGTTCGTCCCAAGTGAGACAGACTTGGCCGATGCGGTTGTTGAGGCGCTCGGAGAGGGATTGGTGGTTGTACTGAGAGCGGGCGGCGGTGACTTCGTCCTCCATGGCGGAGAGCCAATCGGGGAGATCGAGTCCGGCGCCGCTGGGTTCCTCGGCGAGGCTAGCGATCTCGCGTTCCAGCGCGTCGAAGGCTTCCTGGCGTTCAGAGCCTTCGGCGGTGAGGGCGGGTTCGACGAGGGCTTTCACGCGGTCTATCAGCAACGGCCGGACAAATCGCTCGGCGATGCGGTCGGCGATTGTGGCTAGTCGCATCCCATACTCTTGGCTTAGTTGCTCCAAGCGGGCGATGTGGGCATCGGCGGCCTCGGTGGTGCGTTCGGCAAATGCCTGGCACCAAATCTCGGCGGCGAGCAGACGACGATTGCGAATCAGAATCTCGTGGGCCCAGATGACCGGCTTCAGGTTCCAGGCGACGCGGTCGTAGGTGGCGCGAAGGCGCAAGAAATCCACGAGCATGTAGAGCTGTTCACCGTGATCGGACTGAGTGGTCGTGGTGTTATAGTCTCGGTAGACACGGTAATTCTCTACGACGGCCTCGAGCGCGATGGTGAGAAATTCGACAGCCTCGTTGCGGGGATAGGAGTCGTCGATTTCCCTGAGGAGACGAATCTCGTCTTCTGCATCGGGGTTCTCTTCCAGACATTCGAGCCAAGTGTCGACTCCCTGGTGCAGAATGCCACGCAGGTTGCCGAGACTGCTCATCAGGCTCATATCAAATAGGTCACGGCCAAACCGCTTGATAAAGGCGACAAACCGCTCCCAGTCGGGCTTTTCGGCGAGCTTTTCGACTACACTCAAACGAAGTGTGCGGCTGTGTTGGAGCCAGCGGTCCAATTGCTGTTCGGTCAACAGTTGCATAGCGTCGATGAGCAGATGGTCGGCGTGTTGTGATTCTTCGTCGGCCGACGCGTCGTCCCAGACTTCGGCAGATGCAATCATCGAGCGGACGATGGCTTGATAGCCATTTTCAAAGAGCCGATCAAATTCAGTGACGGCTCCCTGTCCGACGGGGTGGTTGCTTTCCATGTCTTGAGCAATCTGGAGCAACTGACAGGTTTCACGGATCAAGCCCAATTGGGGCAACCAACCCAGAAGATCGTTAAGCAGGTGTTGCAGGCAGCGGGTGTTGACGATTTGCCGTGGTTCGCCCCCGCGGGAATGAGGTACATACAAAAGTGGTTGGCTCGCCAGCGCGGCGGCAAAAACATCCCATTCGGCGCGGACACCTGCAGGATCGCCAGCGAGGACCGACTGCAGTACTTGGACCGATGGAAGATCGATAGGTTCAGCAAGCGATTCGACTGAATTGAGAGCGGAGACCCCGACTGTCGCTGCCAACAAGCGGGCCGCATCCGCTAACTCGACGGAGGTGGTGATGATTTGCTGAATCAAGGATTCCTTGGTGGTGCGGAGCCGATCGTATTCCATCAACGAATCGTGTGATCCTGTGGGGAGGGCAAATTGGAAGCGGTGGACAGTCTCCAGCAGTTCGATCAGCTTGCTGTAGTTGGTCCCCCCCTGAGTGAGCCATTGCTGGAAGATTTGGGAGGGAGCGGTTCCATTGGCATCGGGTTGATCGTTTACCGAGCGGCCCCAGACGATAGTGGCGTGCTTCCAGAGATTGGCGACCGTCGAAAGGAAGTAGAGTCGTTGATCGAGTCGCTGGACCTCGTATTCCCACTCGGATTCTTCGTAGTCGATGGCCTCGTCGTAGATTTCGCCTTCGTTGCCATCGTCGGTTGTATCTCGGTAGACCATCTCTTCGTAGGCAGCACCGAAGAGTTGCTCCTCTTCGTCTTCTTCCTCGTCATCATCAAGCTCGTCGTCTTCGTCTTCAAAGTAGTCCACGTCATTGAGGTCATCAAAGAGGTCACCCAAATCTCCATCGAGCAGCAACGAAGGAACGTTCCAATACTCCTCGGCGTTGGCTTCGAGATAGGCGAAGAAGCGGGCAACTTCCGGCCAGCGATCCTCCCCTGATTCACTTTGCACTTCTTCAACGGTGGCGAGCCAACGGAAGGCAAGTCTGCGGAACGAACTTTCGCCCTCTTCGAGCGGTGTGCGATCTTTCTGGCTGACCCATTGCATCATCAACGCCATCGCTGCGACGGTGTCACCGTGATCGAGGAGTGCTTCGATTACCAGCTCGAATGCTTTGGAATTATCGAACTGATCGACGAACATCCGCCAGAAACCGATGTCTCCCGCAGCAGCACCGGCTTTGTGCCAGGCGTTGAGCGCACCAGCCACCAAATTGGCTGAGACCTCGATTTCCTTAGCCACCAGGCGATTGACTCCTTCCACCGAGTAGGTCGCAAACTGGTCCCACCATTCTGTAAGACTCGCTAGCATTGAAGAGAAAGTCTTCTCCATCTCCGAGTCGTCGATGGCGGCCGACTCACTCCACGCTCGCGCCGTGAGGTCGAGTACTTGTTCCACCAGCTCGATGAGTTCATCGACACGCCAATCGTGAACGCTATTCTCCAAGGCAGGGAACAAGCTGAAGTTACCTGCAAATCCCACTACATTCCACGGATCCACCAAGGCTCCGCACTCGATTGCGCGATGGGTGATCGCGACTATTTCATGTAAGTTTTCAGCGGTGCGGGCAAGCTCTCCGTTGTCGATCGCATCGTGGCCAGCGGTCAGACGGCAGTAGATTTCGCTCAACATGCGGGCAGCCGGAACTCGAACCGAGTCCGCCTGACGCTGAGCCGCATCGGGGTAACCCAGTCGGGCATACAAGTAGGCGAGGTGGACCCGCTGCATTTGCAATGCACGGCGACGAGCCAATTCTTGGTTCAAATACTGCCGAGCGGCGCCAAAGGGTTGGTGAAAATACTGAGATTCAGCACGCAATCGCTCACCGTGGTGACCCTCGATCTGTGAGACAAGCTTTTCGTAAAATGCATCTCGGTAGGCGGCGATGTGCGGCAAGAGGGTCGAGAGGGTGACGGTCGAATCATGGCGACTTGGTCCATCACCGCTCGTGCCGGCGGCCATCAACATGGTGCCGGCCAGGACCGAAGCGGCTTCGAGTTCGCATTCCTCTTGAGAGCAATCGTTCGAGTAAAGATGGTTTTCGCAGCGTGAGAGCAGTCCGTCCAACGTCACCTGCTGCAACACAAAACGACTGTAGTATCCTGCGCTCGTAATGTGGTGTGGGTCCCACTGACCGAAGTGGTAGTTGGGACGTCGGTTCACGGGGTGGTCGAAATCATAGGCCCGCGAGTCGAGGGCGATTTCTTCCAATCGATCCAAATCAAACCAAGCTCGCGCGAGTAGGTCCTCGTCGGTGTTGGCCAAGATATTTAATGCGTGTTCTATGATTCTTTCGTATTTGCCAACTGCTACTCCGGCACCACGGATATAGAGGGGAATCGGCCTGAAGAACTCATGGGGATAGGGTTCAGAGGGGCATCCCGACTCAAGGGTTGCCACTGGGCGATATCCGACAAAATCGTTGATTTGCTGCAAAGCGCCGGCGACTATCCGGTCGACTTCGTTCCAAGGAGTACCTTGGCTCAAGATGGCCTCATAGGCGCGACCAAGGAAAAAAGGTTGACACAATTCACTCGGTTCTTGATGAAACAGCAGGTCTTGATGGAACTGTCTGTAGGCTGGGAGAAAGTGGTCCGAGAGGATAGTGACGACAGCTTCTGCCTGGGCCGTATCGGCGAAGGCTCCCCCCGAGGCGCGAAGTCGGCCCATGGTTTGCTTCAGGTCATTATTGAGCTTTTCCAACGGATCACAGGATCCGGACTCGCAGGCCTGGGAGCGAAAATATGCGTTGAGATTCTTGAGAAACTTTGGATCACTAGTTCCCGAGGAGAAATTGAGATAGCCGACCATTTCCTCCAGCAAGGAGAGGGATTGGGCTTCGGATTGAGGGGAAGTTGGCTTCACAGTGGGGGACAATCAAGGGTGAGGTGACCGATTATTACAGGAAAATAAGAGCGATATTAAGGTGCGGCGGAAAAGGGACGGAGAGGTGTAAGTACTCGCTTGTTGTTCCCAATTCCTGGAGGCGCGAACCGATTTTGTCACGATACTATTTCACTAAAATTCGTGTGCGATCTGTGACAATCCTTGGAAAAAGAAAGTACAGGCTCTAATCCGGGCTCCCAGTCGCGCCTCTATGGTAAGGGACCCCCCGGGCCGTGGTCTAGGCGCCAAAACCCCCAGATTAACGACGAAATCAGCCAAATTCGAAGTTCTAAATATTTTGGCATTGGCTACAGGTGTGATTAGAATGGAATCGTTGCCGAACGGTCCCCTTCGCCTGCCGCGAACTTTCGGCTACACCGGCACAATTGTGATGAAAGTAGCTTTTGTAATGCATGCATTGACGAGACGGCACCAAGATTTCCCCAACTCCTCCCTCCTGAGTATTGTGCTCCTAGGAAGTTGGATAGTCGGAATCGCCCTTTTCTGCGCTCCACAGGAGTCCCGGGCCAGTTCGTTGGTGAGTTATGCCGAGGCGGCTCCACTGGGACTTGAGCGAGTATGGTTTGCGCAAGCGCGGGTTGATGTTTCACGGCATCGCGTGACGAATTGGGTTTTGTACCAGGATAATTTGCTGGCAGCCAGCAACGGGGGACTGGTTCAGTCTTTCAATGCTGAGACGGGCGAAACCTTGTGGGCGACTCAAGCCGGCCCACTCGATCAGCCAGCGTTTGGTCCGGCGGCCAGTCAGAACTACGTCGCGCTGGTGAGCGGGGCCTCGCTGTACGCACTGGATCGCGCGAACGGACGACTGTTATGGAGCCAGCCCCTGGGGAGTGCCCCAGCCGCGGCACCCGCGCTGAGCGACACGGATGCTTATGTTCCTTTTTTGAGCGGTCGCATTGAAAGCTATCAACTCGACGATCCCAAAAAGCCGACGTGGTATTTCCAATCCGTCGGACGAATTTTCCATGCTCCAACCGTTAGTGGTGATCTCGTCTCTTGGCCAACTTCGCGTGGCTATTTATACGTGGGGCAGTCGACGTCACCCCATGTGCTCTATCGCATACAGACGAATTCCATTGCCGTCGCCCCACCGACCGAAGGTTTTAATTTGTTGTATGTAGCTGTCGAAGATGGCAATGTTCATTGTTTCAAGTTGCTCAACGGCCAGGAGAAATGGCGTTATTCGATGGGCTTCCCCGGCACGGGTCGGCCGGGCGTAGTAGGTGAGCGACTTTATGTCGCGTCGAGCGAACCGATGCTGCATGCCCTCGATGCAGTGAGTGGGAAGGAGCTGTGGAGTATCCCCGATGTCACCCATTTCGCGGCTCAAGGGACGAAGAACGTTTATGGACTCGACGGAAGGGGACGACTAGTGGTAATCAACAAAGAGACGGGTCAATACGTTGGCACCCTGCCCGGTCCAGGGAGATTCCAGGCGGTGTTCAACGAGCAATCAGACCGCATCTATCTAGTGGATAGCCGGGGCCTCGTGCAGTGTCTGCGGGAAATCGGCGCGGTCGAACCGACAATGCATCGCGAAACCGCGGCCGAAGCGGGAGGAGACGAAACACAAGAAGAGGGTACAAGCCCATTTGCCGAAGAGGCCCCCGCAGACGATCAACCCCCGATGGACCAGCCCGCCGCGGACGACGCAGAAGAGAGTCCCTTCTCTGCCGAACCAAACGACGACAATCCATTTGGATTCTGAACTGGAAGTTCTCACCATCTTTCTACACTCATAAATGCTTGGCCAGATGAACCTCCAGGGTCTGTAGCTCAAGTTTGTCATCGTAGTCTGGAACTTTTCACCGGAGTCAAACAGCGACTCCCGACTGTATTGAATTCTCCAAGCAGGTCCAGGCACCTCTTGAGGAGGCGCTACTCAATCAAATACGTCGCTCGAATAGGACAGGACTTCCTTACGGGAACGAAGCTTGGGTCAAACGAATGGCCAAGAAACTGGATCTCGACCTGGCGATTCCACCGCACAGGAGGCCGAAGAAAGTGACAAAACACGGAAAATAGTTCTGGCCCGTGTTTTCTTTTAACCTGGCCTAACCAGCAGGGCCTTTCACTTTTTCACAATGGATAAACGACCTAGCGAGATGGCTCGACATGCTGCTGGCATCAATTCACCGTGTGAGCTACTTGAGTCAGACAACTCCGTAGAGAAAAAGAATTTGCTCGGCCCAAATCGCGAAAGCTCATCATAGCTTTCCGCCAACAGCATAATGCGGCGAACCTGTCGTAAAAAAATGTCTGCCGGATCAATACTCTAGCACGATTTCTTCCGAAGCTATGCACGAGGGCCGGGCAGCCACGTCCTCAATCTCCACAACCAACTTGTAGGTTCCTCTTTTTAGCGATTCCGGGATAACGAGACTCAAAGTGGCATATTTGAGATCTCCTGGTTGGAAGTTTTGTAGCTCGAGTGGTTCAGTAATCTGATGGGCCACGAGGGAGTTGGGTTCGTTGACTAGCCATAATGTGACCTTCAATTCCATCACCATATCGAATCTCCTGGAACTCCTGGTCAAATTCTTTGGTTCCAAGTAGAGCAACAGCGGCTGACCCGGCTTAAGCTTGCCGGAAGTGTCTTCCTCGAATTGCTGCAATCCCTTGATCTCTCGGCAGACGGCAATCGTTTCCAACTCCAATTCCCGACGCAGCACATCAACATCCGGGCGAAGCCTACGGAAATTCTCAATGTCTACTTCCGCAATTTCGCTGCCGGTGGCATCGATCCAGGCCAGTGATTTCACGTCGACCAATGATTTGAGCCCTTTCAAAGTCACAGAACCGAGTGTAATTCCAAATCGCGCTGGTGAGCCATGTTCGTCCAACTTGCTCAAAAGCTCTTGTAGTCCTTCATCAGAAGCCTTTACCTCAAGGCGTGAGTCTGGAGGACTACCGCGGAATACTACGGCAACGTGATCGTCGCTGTTGGGCGGTCCTTGGAGCTGGCTCGCGCTCAAGGAGTCCGACACCACCCAATAATCCCCTTCGCTGCGCACAAAAAACCCGCCGTAGTCGCGTTTGGTCGGCGAGGCCGCGAAGGAATTCGTCCAGTCGGGTCGTGGTGGTACTTGACCAGTTGAGATTTGAAGTTGCCATTGTTTGTCGGTCATCCGCTCTTCAGCAGGTTGATTGAATTCATAGAATGAGTAGACGGGGCCCACATACGCCGCCACATCGCTCTCATTGTCCACGGCAAGAACGGCAAAATTGACATCCCCCACCCCCACTTGGATCGCCTTGTGATCCCTCGGATTGGTATGCACGTCGGCGATGATTGGGTCCCACAAGGAGGGATCCTTCTCGTCATAGAGTAATTCGCAATACCAGCCGTCGTAATGGGGCTTGCCCCCAGAACCGTACGGGAGTGTGCCGCGTCGATCGATGGTCGTTTCAATGAATAGCCGCTGCGCGTCTGTCATCGGCTCACCAGCAAGCTCTTGAATCGAGATCGCCTCGAGTTGATTCATGACCCCAGCAAAGCGTGCCAAAAAACGGACTTGCTGCTGCTTAGTACGCTGATAACTTTCCCGCTGGTTGGCAATTTCATGCTGCATCTCCAATGCTTCGATTCGATCCGCAGTCGTGCTCGCCATTTCGCCCAACTTCCGGTAAATCGCGGGGTAAGGTTCGACAAATCCATCAGGGTATTCACACATGGGAACACCTGTGTACGACTGCTTAGTATAGAGCACGTTGTCATGACGCAATTCAGACCACGAAGCAAGCTGCGTTTGCAGTTGTTTGTCGCGCCAAACGGATCCCTGCATCACTTCAGGAAGGAATCCCTTCTCTGGTAGATCATCCAGCGTTCGCAAAGTGTCCAGCCAACGGTGATAAACATTCCCTTTCCAAAAACTTGGAGCCAACTGATCAACGAAGCCACGCGAGGCCATCAAGTTCGCACTATACTTCCACTTTCGCAGTTCGGGTTCGAGCAGCCACAGGGCATGGTTGTTTCCGAGCGCAGCAGCCACGTCCTAGCTAGTTGGCATCATCCTTTCTTGTTTTTCTCCTTTAAAAATAATTGAGTCGAAAACCGAGTGCGAAAGCAACATCGAGTCAACTGCAAACGTCTGACCGAACACCTGAAACAGCGATGGAGGGAGAACCTTGTGCGTGTCGTTCGGATTTGAAACGATCGACTGAGACCGGATTCGCTGGCGAGCCTGACCAGAACCCTCAAGTGCCGCAGCAAACTGCTCCAATTGCCGTCCATCTTCTCCTAACAACGTGTCGGCCGTCGTGTTTTTCTCGCTCTCTAGCAAAGCCAGCATCTGGGACACGGTCAGGTTGTCGCTTTCTCCTGTCAGCAACTCAATGAAACGACAAATAGAATTCAGGCGTTCGACGTTGCCTGAGTCGCGTACCAGTTCGCTAAGCAGAGCGGCATCCAGCAGTTCGCGCCGCCAATCAACTTCAATGCCGGCTACCGGATCTACGGGCAACACGTTGAATCCACAATCGGCTCGTCCTAACCACATCATGCAGCGAAAATAGTGAGACAGCTGAGAGCCCAACGGAGCCGATTCTGAGTAGTGACCACGTGGCTGAAACTGCGAATAGTCGACGTAGCGCTTTCCTCCATAGATCTCTGTGAAGTATGGCTCGGTCTGGACCTGCAGTCTTAACGAATCGATGTCTTCCAACCTAGAAAGAGCTTCTCCATCCTGTTCGAATTTGGTCGGCACAACTAACTTGACTCCCCACTCCTGACTTACTGCACCTGCCAATAGATTGCGAGCGACTGTCAGGTAGAGATCGACGTCTTGGTAACTCGCCGTTATTTCTTTGCCATCTTGCACCTGTGTGGCTAATTGCTCGTGACAATCTTTGAGCAGGTCCGCAATCGTTGGCATCAAGAAACTGTATTCAATCCTCTGCAGCAAATTGTCATAGGATCGATGCCAGGCGTGCAGAACCGAATCGGTTGTCACCAAGACTGGCAAGTCCGATGCGTAGATCTGGTAGTAAGCCGACCCGAAACTGTGCCGCTGTAGGGGGTCGACAACCACCAAGCCGTTATCTTTAAATCGTGTCTGCTCTTCTTCCGTCATCTTGAGTCCCTGACGGATAACATCGTAATATTTTGCTTCCCCTGGATCGAAGGAGAGAGGATTATCACCGCTGGCTATGAGCTCCAAGCGTTCTTGTAGCTGCTCAAACGTCAGATCCTGGTAAGATTCCAAGATTCGTTCATATTCCTGGGCAATCAATTCTTCGAGCGATTGAGCACCGAGGGGCTCACTGTCTTTGGACTGTGCGAAGAGCGTCGCTGTGAATAGAAGAAAGTACCCCAACAGAAGAAAAGGGAATCGCATGAAAAACTCCTTTTACCAGTGACAAGGTCGACCCGTAAACCTAATCCCGTCCGGCATGGCTGGCAACCCGAGTCGATAGAACCCCTTTACGCTCAAAACAAGAAAAGGGATCGCAATTACATTAAATGATGCGACGCTATCAGCCGGCAGGTTCCTCACGCACTCACATGCAACCCTCAACGTGGAGGACTGTGCCGTGGAGGACGACCTCCTCTGCGAAAATCCGGAGACGGAGTCCCTCGGTAATTGCGCGGAATCACCGGCCAATCTTCTGTTAAGAAGTAGGCATAGGTTCCCTCGGGGTACTCGGGCGTGATGCAAACACGACCGTTACACTCGTCAAGATCACCAAGTCCTTCTTCGAAAACATAGTCCGCGACGAAGGTGCCGTCGTACTTGCCGTCGGGCAGGTTGCCACCAGGCCTCGTTCCTTCTTTGAGGCGATAACTGGACTTGAGCCCCTTCACCTGGGACTTGTTGTCATCGGGATTGGCGAAACCGTAGATTGCATAGATCGGAAACCCATCTGCCGCCCAACCGACGATTGAAGAATGCGACGAACCGTCAACCTTAAGCACTTTCAGCAAGTCTACTGGCAAGCCGTGATAGTGATAAGCACCAGTCGGCTGGACGTGGGCATGATTGGCGTCGATGCCTAGTGGAACCGCGCCGGAGAGTGGCTCATAATGCCAACCTCCCCGAGGATTGCCCCGATACACCTCGGCCGCGCCCGGATCGAACGGAATTCCATTGACGGCAATACCGAAACTCTGACCAGCAGCCGGCGTCACGCGCTGGGCGATTTCCGGTTTTGCAGGGACCCGATAGGAGTACGATTGCTCAGCTATTCGATTGGGGTTTCCCCGATTGGGGAAACGTCCGGTTTGATGATCGGGAATGCCATTGGCCCGGATCACACGATAATCTCCTGCGATCTCGATTGATACCTCATTGGTGCCTGGCGATTGCACGGTCGCCGGCACCAAGTGCAGTTTGCCTGCCTGAGTGATTGTATGTTCTCTCAACGGCGGGGGTCCGAAATGATTTCACTGAGCAAATGCAAACATCGCGAGCAGGTTCACGGCCAGAAAGCTCGCAGACAAACAGAGATTGCGTATTCGCATCACTAGCTCCTTTTCATGCAGGTTGCGTCCTCATTCACAGTGTGCGAATACGCAACTCTTTTTTTAATTATCTGGGTTTTCTTCGAGCTTGTTTGATCGAGTCTCTTGCTAGTTCCTCGATCACACTATCCAACTCGTTTCCAGAAGGCCTCTCGAACGCCAATTCGCGTGGGCCTGGTCGAGATTGCCTCTCGTGTCGCAGATGTCCAACTTTGCCCTGCATCCTGCCGTCGACACCAAAATCTAGGTTCTTTGCAACCTGACCTCCAACAGAGATCAACACATCGGTCGTCTCAGCTACCGTTCCACTGGCGGTTGGTCGCAGAACGCGAACCTGATAATCACCTGTTTCCAGGAAGTTGCCAAAGGAGTAGTGTCCCCGCGAGTCTGTAGTCGTCGAATCTACCACAGAGCCTTCGTCGTCCAATAGCTCAACAGCAACTCCAGCCAGACCTTGCTCACCAGTTCGTTGCGAACCGGCCCTGTTGCCATCGGCAAACACAGTCCCACTCACGGTGGCAGACATGAAGAACACATTGTCCTGCAAATTCGTGACGGTCGTGTTTCTCTGGATAACATCGGACAGTGTCGTGAGCTTCAATTGACTGACGTCCCCTGTGCTGAAACTGTTTTCGTACCAGAATCGATCGCCATCGCGTAGTCGTGTAAACTGATCCACCACAATCGCCCGGGTTAGTTCTCCGACACTGCTACCTTCCACGTGATCTTCGGCCAGCGCACCGACCCACAGGTCAATATCGTCCACGGTCATGTAAAGATCAGCAAGAGTTTGCTGCAACTCAACGTCCGACGTAATCTCCAAAAAGCTGCTCACTCGGTCGAGGCCATAAGCTTCGCGGACCGAATTGTAGTCTGCCAGGCCGTGGTCTCTGCCGCGCTGAATGTTG
Organism: Bythopirellula polymerisocia; assembly: GCF_007860015.1. Taxonomy (GTDB): domain Bacteria; phylum Planctomycetota; class Planctomycetia; order Pirellulales; family Lacipirellulaceae; genus Bythopirellula; species Bythopirellula polymerisocia. The sequence goes on along the minus strand of NZ_SJPS01000001.1, from coordinate 982,439 downwards.
AGCGACGCCAGGTCCAATCCCCCTTCCCCTGGCTCACCGAACAGAAAGTTACGGACACTGTCGACAATCTGATTGTCGATTTCCTGAGACTGCGACGAGGCAGAGTACTTCAGGATCGCGTCGATGCCCGTCTCCTGTAGCAGGCCTGGATTGAAGAACGCTTCGGCAAGTTCTATCTCGTCACGGACGGCCCGGCCATCGTTGCCAAAGAACTCGATGTCGTCGTTTAGTAAGCTGTGGCCAAGTCGGTACGCGGCGGTGGAGAATTCATTCGCAATTCCCGGATTCACGCTCGGGTCGTAACCTTCATAGTCCGGAATGGCGTTTTCTCCTAAAAGCGCCGGCAGGAATTCCTCGTAGGTAATGACTTGAATTTCAGCGATGACAATTGCTCGCGCTTGCTGATAAATCTCCTCGTCCGAGAGACTAGGGTTCTGCAGAGCAATCTGCTCGGCCCACCAGTTGTGCTCGCGCACAAAGAGCGTTTGCATCGAGGTAAGTTCGATATTCTCACTCGCGCGAATGTCGCCCGCCAAAAAGTTCCCATACTCATCCATTGGCAGCAAATCACCCTCGCTGGTCAGCAGCTTCCCTCCTACGAACGTTCGCAAACTATCGGCGGTTGCCTGGTCCGAACCATACACTTGAGAACCGTCGACATACGCAGTAATTGCATTTATTTGCTCGCGCGGATTGTCCACACTGTCACCTGTCGAAGTGTCGAACAGTGATCGCATAAATGGGATAAACTGGCTCCCCGTTCCATCGGGATCAAAGTAGGGATCGTCCGTGGGGACTTCGACAAAGGCGGATTCGGAATCGCCCGACAAGCTCAGATCAATGTCGTGATCCAGGAATTGGCCCCACACATACACAAACGCCGACAATTGACGTTCATTGCCAGATGCATCGGGATCTTGCTTAGCAAGTGCATTACTGACCTCGCGGGCACTTGGTCGGTCTTCACCTGCAAGTTCCGAAATACCATCGGCATAATCGGATCCCGCTACACGCAGGAGCTGGCTGCCAGCGATTCCCAGTTCAGGGTTTTCCAAATTGTTCCCCGCCCCGTCGATAGATCGAGATTCGGCAGGCGAAGATGGAATGATAAGCTCGCTCCCATTGCTTTCGCGTGATTCCCTTCGGTTAGTTTCAGTTTGCGAAGTGTCTCGTGCGATTATCTGGGGGCTCGCCTGACCGACGATTGCTGGCGGCCCGAACTCGGTGCGTGGGGGTGGAGGAAGCAGATGGCCTCGATCAAACCCGATGTCGGCCGCCATAAGATTTCTCTCCTCAAGTCGCTCAATATTCCAATTTTTCTCGGTTTTCATCGCTACTCTCCTCTAGTTCCGGTGTTGAAAAGAAAAGCTAGTAATCCAAGCCAATCGCACGGTGCCTCTCCCGTACGTCAGCCACAGCACACTTCAACAGTGTTAAATAATCATGAACCCTCCTTCCTGCCCCGGAATAGATTCGTCGTTCATGTTCTTAAACGGATTGCCTGCGGAACAATCTACAGGTCACCGGCAAATATTTTTTCCCAATTCGCCGACGGCGATTGGTCCGGCTATAATCTCAAATAGTTGCGGCCCGGGAAGAATTGCTGGCCTCGCAAAACACTTATACCAGTTAGCAGCAGCATGACTCCCGACGTAGACAATCTGCGCGATTTCAGCGAGCAATTACTGAACGGAGATCGCGAAGCCTTGGCGAAACTACTTGCCTTGCATCGTCAGCGACTCTGGAGAATCGTCCATTTGCGGCTCGATCCCTGCATGGCTGGCCGAGTTGATCCTGATGATATTCTCCAGGAAGCCTACATCGCTGCTTCCCTGCGGCTTGTTCATTATTCCGAGCAAAGACATTTCTCCCCATTCGTCTGGCTGCGAATGATCGTAGGACAAACGCTAATCGACGTTCATCGCCGACATGTGGGAGCTCAACAACGAGATGCAAGACGTGAAACAGTGAAACAAGACTACGCTGTTTCTCTCGCAAGTTTTCACTTGGCCTCAGCACGCCAAAGAAGAACCTCCCCGAGCCACGCGGTCCTCCGCTCGGAAAGAAATAGCATGCTCCATGCAGCCATCGAGTCCTTGAAACCAAGCGATCAAGAAGTACTCGAGTTACGACACTTCGAAGAACTGACCAACAACGAAGTTGCAGAAGTTCTGGGAATCGAACCCAAAGCTGCCAGTATTCGGTACGTCCGCGCGATAACCCGCTTGAGGGAAGTCGCCGCCGCGACGCCAGGACTATCCGAAGTACTAACGCAATAATCCCAGCGAGTTGTTCTCCACTCACTAGCTCGCGAATTTCAGTATCCTGGTTTTCATTGACAACTGCCGCCAGGAATTGGAGATCAGCCAGATCCCAGTCCCTTCTCCACTGACTCGCGCCTAACAACCAGAGTCTAGCGCCTTCTCCCTCATGAGCGGAATGGTGCTAGCCACCGTTTCTTCTCCCCTCGCGCCGCAACATTCCTACTGTGGAAAAGTGGTTGGCCCTGGCAAGTAACATGAGCTACAGTAACTTCGCGGAAAATGACTTTATCGAACCTACTACCGACTCACAGTCTCGAATCGATCCTGCAGCGCCTCGACTTGCATTTCTTCTTCGCGTAGTGCTTCGAGTGCGGCGATTGCGGCTGTGGCGGCTTCAATAGTGGTGAGACAGGGGACGCCAGCCTGGACCGCGGCGGCGCGAATTTTGCCCTCGTCGGTGCGGGCGCCTTTACCACGAGGGGTGTTCATCACAAGGGCTACGTCATCGTTGGCCAGATAATCAAGTAAGTTGGGATGCCCTTCGCGTATTTTTTTAACCGGTTGCGAGGGAATACCTGCGTCGCTCAGCACCCGGGCAGTTCCTTCAGTTGCCAGCAGCGAATACCCCATCTCATGTAGTCGGCGAGCGAGATCGATCGCCTGGGGTTTTCCGCGATCGGCGACACTCACAAATACATTCCCTTCAATAGGAAGCACCGTACCGGCCGCGAGCTGGCTCTTGGCAAACGCCATGCTGAACCGCGGGCTAATTCCCATTACCTCGCCGGTGGAGCGCATTTCGGGGCCGAGCACAATGTCTACGCCGGCGAACTTGATAAATGGCAACACACTCTCTTTCACCGAGACATGGCTGGGCACAGGGTCTTCGGTGATCCCTTGCTCAGCCAGCGAGACGCCTGCCATTACTTTGGCGGCAATCTTGGCAACTGGCATTCCCGTCGCCTTAGCGACAAAAGGCACCGTGCGACTCGCGCGGGGATTGACTTCGATCACGTAAAGAACGGGGCGCGAGATTCGAGATTCGAGATTCGAGTTAATCTCGGATTCCCTCGCCTCGATACTCGCGCCTAGCAACTCGTCACTTTCCTCCCACCTCACTGCGAACTGCACGTTCATCAAGCCGACGACCTTTAGCTCACGGGCAAGAGCAGCGGTTGCTTCGCGGATTTCTTTCACCACAGGTCCTGGCAAACTGTACGGCGGAATCGCGCAAGCCGAGTCGCCGGAATGGATGCCTGCCTCTTCGATGTGTTCCATGATCCCGGGGACAATCACGTCGCGACCATCGCAGATCGCGTCGACATCCACTTCAGTCGCCCCTTCCAAAAATCGGTCCAACAAAACTGGCTGGCCCTGGGCAACAACGAACGCCTCGGCAGTGAACTTTTCGAGTTGCTGCTGGTCGTAGCAGATTTCCATCGCCCGGCCGCCAAGCACGAAACTTGGGCGTACCAACAGTGGATAGCCAATCTTTGTCGCGACTCGGCGGGCCTGATCCATCGTACGAGCGATCCCGTTGGCAGGTTGCTTGAGATCGAGCCGTTCCAAGAGTTGCTGGAACTTTTCACGATCCTCTGCAGCCTCGATCGCCTCGACGCTAGTGCCAATGATCGGCACTCCAGCGGACTTCAAAGCACGGGCCAGATTCAAAGGCGTCTGCCCACCGAATTGCACAATGACCCCATCCGGCTCGACGCGATCACAGATGTTGAGCACATCCTCAACGGTGAGCGGTTCAAAGAACAGCAGATCGCTCGTATCATAGTCTGTGCTGACAGTTTCCGGGTTCGAGTTGACCATCACCGATTCGATGCCCAATTCACGCATAGCAAAGCTGGCATGGCAGCAGCAATAGTCAAACTCGATCCCCTGGCCTATGCGGTTCGGACCGCCACCGAGGATCATGACCGTCAATGGACGAGATTCGGGTTTCGATAGCGGAGAGCCAGGCAATGGATCCAAAATTCTGGCCCTCGATTCTCGACTCTCAGCTCTTATCTGCTTGGAGGGAATCTCGTCTTCTGTCTCATACGTCGAATAGTAATAAGGAGTGTAGGCCTCAAACTCGGCGGCGCACGTATCGACTGACTTGAAAGTGGCGACGATCCCCAAATCAATCCTGCGCTGCCTGACCTCGATCTGGGTACTGCTGAGCATGATTGCCAATTGCCGATCCGAAAATCCTTGCCGCTTGGCGGTTCGCAGTAGGTCCGGCGAGAGATCGTCCCAGCCTCCGACGCTGCGGATTCGCTCTTCGGTCTCAACGATTTCAGCCAGGTTATCGAGAAACCAGGGATCGATATTTGTCAGTTCGTAGATCCGCGCAGGGGTCATGCCACTCTTTAGCGCGTAGCGAAGATACCACACCCGCTGCGGACCAGGACGGGATAGTTTTTCTTTGATCTCTTCCTCGGTTGGCTGCCGGTCGGTGCCCCACAGGTCCGTGCCATCACATCCGAAACCGAAACTGCCAACTTCCAGCCCACGCAGTGCTTTCTGGAACGATTCCTTAAATGTGCTGCCGATGGCCATCGTCTCGCCCACGCTCTTCATCTGCGTGGTGAGTGTGTCGTCTGCCTCGGGGAATTTTTCGAAGGCAAATCGTGGAATCTTCGTTACCACATAGTCGATCGTTGGTTCAAAGCAGGCGGTCGTCTTGCGGGTGATGTCGTTTGGCAGTTCATGAAGCAGATATCCAACAGCCAGTTTCGCGGCAATCTTTGCGATCGGAAAACCAGTTGCCTTGGATGCCAAAGCACTGGATCGGCTCACCCGAGGATTCATCTCGATGACGATCATCTGCCCGGTCTGAGGATGAATGGCAAACTGGATGTTCGAACCCCCCGTCTCAACACCGATCTCACGGATTACGGCCAAACTGGCGTCCCGCATCCGCTGGTATTCCTTATCCGAAAGAGTTTGCGCGGGTGCTACTGTGATCGAATCCCCCGTATGAACCCCCATCGGATCAAAGTTTTCGATCGCACAGATGATCACGACGTTGTCATCTACGTCTCGCATTACCTCCATCTCGAATTCCTTCCAACCGATGATCGACTGTTCTATCAGCACTTCATTGGTGGGAGATTGATCGAGTCCGCGGCGAACGAGTTCGTCATATTCCTGTCGATTGTACGCGATGGCTGACCCGCTCCCTCCCATCGTGAAGCTGGGCCGAACGACAGCCGGCAGGCCGATGTCCTTCACCCACTCGCGGGCATCGTCAATGTTTTGAATCGTCTTGCCGCGACATACCTCCAGACCGATCTTGGCCATCGCCTGCTTAAACCGTTCACGACTTTCAGCCTTGTCGATTACGTCAGCATTGGCGCCGATCATTTCGACTCCGTGCTTTTCCAGCACGCCATGCTTCTCGAGTGCTATTGCCAAGTTGAGCGCTGTCTGTCCACCGAGTGTTGGCAACAGCGCATCGGGCCGCTCGGCCTCGATCACCTTAGCGACCATCTCCCAGGTGAGCGGTTCAATGTAAGTGCGGTCGGCCGTGGAAGGATCGGTCATGATCGTGGCAGGGTTTGAGTTGACCAGGATCACCTCATACCCTTCCTCACGAAGGGCCTTGCAGGCCTGAGTCCCTGAATAGTCAAACTCGCAAGCCTGACCAATCACAATCGGCCCTGAACCAATAATCAAAATACGGTGGATATCGTCTCTTCGTGGCACGGCTCTATCGTGGTTGAAAGCTTTAGCCGCGATGCAATTCATCGCACGGCATGGATTCAAAAACCTGTGTAAAATCGCTCTATCGTAGCCCGAAGTGGGGGGAAGGTTCAAGGGCCGGAAGTATGCGAGATATGGGTCAGTTTGAACAAAAATCGTGGAGCTGCCATTACAGGCTGGAAGCCTGTACCCCGAAAGTGCCAAACCGGCACACTACTAGGACACGAGCCTAACTGCCCTTTCTACTTGGCTCAAATAAGGGCAGCACGACTCACATGAAACGTCAGGAGTACAGCATCCAACGAATTTTCTCTGGGCATCATTACTGATTCCGTAGAAGGTAACGAATTCAGAAGTTCTCGTCTTATCTTGAGCACACTTTCTGACGAAATTCTTCAGGGTGCAAATGTTGGAATCGACCGTACAGCATTGAATTCATGCCCTTTAAACTTTACTCCCTAAACTCCTTCTCTTATGGCATGGCTCACTTTTCCTATCTATACTGGGGTTTTTGCAAGATGCAAGATATCGAAGCTTTTTCAAAACGTTCTATTGCAGTTGTGAGATGGCAAAAAAAGCTGAACTAGAAGCCGACTACAGCAAGCATGTTGCGCTGGTGAAACAGGCACGCAAGGAAGCGAAACTTGGCAACTACCAAGATGCCGTCGCCACTGCTATCCGAGCTTGGGATCACGTCGATGGCATGCTGCAATTCATGAGCAGGTATCAAGATAAAAAAGAGGTTCCCAGTATTGAAAGTATGGACATTGTCTTAAGTCCGGATATGTCTATGTAATCTCGAATATTGGTTCGTTTGGCGAAGGTGTCTTTAAAATTGGAATGACTCGAAGACTGACACCCCAGGATCGCGTTAAGGAACTTGGCGATGCTTCTGTGCCATTTCCCTATGACATTCACATGATGATATCTTGCAACAACGCACCTTCATTGGAAAATGCCTTACATCATAGTTTTGTTAAACAACAGGTCAACAAAACGAATCCAAGGAAAGAGTTTTTTCGGACAGATGTCGCATCTATCGTGGAAGTAGTGAAGGAACATCACGGAGATTTCGAATATGTTGTAGACCCTGAGGCTCTACAGTATAGGCAAAGTCTCACGATGTCGGACGAAGACCTGGAGTTCATTGAGAAAGTTTTTGACGAAATTGAAGAGGAAGAGAAGGAGGGATTTACAGCCGACGTCTAGCCCTAGTCATGTGACAGTTCACAACTGGCAAGATCACTGCTCTTCAGAATCACGTCTTGAATATCTTCGTGATCGTCCACACGGTTGAGGAGTTGAGCATGGCGGTTACTGATTAGTTCGGTTTGGTGAATGGTCAAAGAATCCCAGCCGATCTTCGCAATAAGAGAGAGCATCTCAGACCATTGACAAAGAAGGCGATGAACGTGTTTCGAGTTGCAGTACGGCTACCCCCGCTGCCGAAGCCAGTAAGAGCAAGTTTGCAGGAGTGTGGGGATTGGTTTAGAATTGGAGCGACGCAGGTTCTATCTTCCTCGTGGGCGAACTTTGAATGTTTCGGGTGAATGCACGAATTCTGTTTGTTCTTTCTCTAGCGCTATTCACGCGGCTCTGGGCAAACGGCGAGGAGTCTTCCGACGGCATTGAGTTGTTTGAGACTCGGATTCGGCCAGTGCTTGTCGAGTCGTGTTACGAGTGCCACTCGGTGGAGGCTGACGAGATCGAGGGAGAGCTCACGCTGGATAATCGCGCGGCGGTTCTGCGCGGGGGACGATCGGGGGCGGTGATTGTGCCGAGTGATCCTGCGGGGAGTCGTTTGCTGCGCGCATTGCAATATGACGATCCTGAATTGCAGATGCCGCCTGGGGGGAAGTTGCCTGAGGAGGTGATAGCCGACTTTAGGCGGTGGATTGAGTTGGGCGCACCTGATCCGCGGGAGGGGAGTGCGGCTTCGCTGGAGACGATTTCTTCACGCGCGGCGTCGCATTGGGCGTTTAAGCCGCCGGTTCGACCTGATGTGACTGAGAGTGATGCAGATAAGTGGGCGACCAATGCGATCGACAAGCTCATCCTGGCAGAGTTGAACTCGGCTGGATTATCGCCTGCGCCGCAAGCCACGCGGGGGGAGTTTATTCGCCGGTTGTATTTTGATCTGGTAGGTTTGCCGCCGAGTTGGGAAGAGGTGCAGGCGTTTGAGGAAGACAAATCGCAGGAGGCAGATCGCAAGTTGGTCGACAAGCTGCTCGAGTCGCCGCAGTTTGGCGAGCGCTGGGCGCGGCATTGGTTGGACGTGGCGCGGTTTGCCGACACGAAGGGGTACGTATTCAAGGAAGATCGAATATTTCCTCACGCCTATAAGTATCGTGACTGGGTGGTTGGTGCGTTCAACGACAACATGCCAATTGATAAGTTTCTGATGTATCAGATCGCGGCCGATTCGATGATCCAAGGGGATGAAGACCGACATCACCTGGCGGCGCAGGGATTCGTTACCCTTGGGAGAAGGTTTATCAACAACCCGCATGACATCGTCGCGGACAGGATCGATGTGGTGTTCCGGGGGATGATGGGAATGACGGTCGCCTGTGCAAGGTGCCACGACCACAAGTTCGATCCGATCACCGACGAGGATTACTATGCCTTGTACGGCATGTTTGAGAGCTCGGAGGAAGTCCAAGACGAAGATCTGCCCTTACGACTTGCGGACAAAGCGGCGCCGCAAAACGTGGGTGTGTTCATCCGCGGGAACGCGCAGAATCGTAGCAAACCCGTACCGCGGGGATTTCCCAAGTTTTTCACGGTTTCAGCGCAAACTGTGAAAGCTGGCAGTGGGCGATTAGAACTCGCGCGAGCGATCGTCAGTCCAGAGAATCCGCTGACTGCACGGGTGTTCGTGAATCGGGTGTGGGGGCATCTGTTTGGTGAACAGCTTGTCCGCACGCCGAGCGATTTTGGACTCCGCAGCGAAGCACCTCGGCAGCAAGCAGTGCTGGATTTGTTAGCCGTGGATTTTGTGGAGAGCGGCTGGTCGCTCAAGTGGCTGGTACGTGAGTTGGTGACTTCGAGTACCTATCGCCAGTCATCGCAGGCCACACCAGAACTTCTCGTAGCCGACCCGGAGAATCTCTTGTGGGGTCGGATGAATCGGCGCAGACGTGACTTCGAAGCACTTCGCGATGGGTTGCTCGCCGTGTCGGGTCGACTGGACAAGCGGATTGGTGGTGAATCGGAGCGGATCGATACCGAAGAAGGAGGGACGCGTCGGACCCTTTATGCCCATATTGATCGGCAGAATCTTCCTGGGGTTTTTCGATCATTCGACTTTGCCAGCCCCGATGCGCATTCTCCGGAGCGACCGCATACGCTGGTGCCGCAGCAGGCACTGTTTTTACTAAACAACCCTATGATTCAAGTGGTCGCACGGGATTTGGTGGCGCTGCTCGCTACAGAAGGATCAGATGATCGAGTAGCGGAGCTTTATCGCCGGGTATTTGCTCGGGAACCTAGTGCCAAGGAATTGGAGCAGGCGCGCGAATTCCTCAAGCGGGGCAGCCCCAATCCGTTGCCGAAGGACGAATGGAGTTTTGGCTACGGGCAAATTAGCTTTTCCAATGAGCGAGCAACGGTGAAAATCGAGCCGCTCAATTACTTCGTCGAGAATCGCTGGCAGGCGCAAATCGAGTATCCCGAGAAGGGGTTCGGGCACCTGTCGGTGACACCGGAGGGGGGGCACCCTGGCAATAGAACGGATTGCTGTTCGATTCGGCGGTGGACTGCGCCTGAGGCGGGTAAGATGGTGATCACAGGCGAGCTGGCGCGCCCGAGTGAAAATGGAGATGGCATCGAGGCTTCGATCGTTTCTTCTCGGCAGGGAGTAATTGCCAGTTGGATTGTCGAGCAGGGTGCACAACTGACCGAGGTCGAGTTGCCTGTGGTTGAGAGCGGTGAGACGATCGATTTTGTGGTGGGTTGCCGCGGGAACGCGGGCTGGGATTCATTTCAATGGAAAGTGTCGCTGGCATTGGAGTCCTCTACTGGCTGGCAAAAGTGGTCGTCGCAGCAAGATTTTCGGGGTCCGCGACCTGAGCCGCTCGATCTCTGGATGCAATTGGCCCAAGTGTTGTTGGTTTCGAACGAATTCCTGTTTATCGACTGAGGTTGTCATGACAATGCGTTCGCTGCCTGTCGTATCTCGCCGTGACTTTTTCGCAAAGTGCGGAATGGGCATGGGGGGGTTGATGCTCAGTGGGCTGCAGAGTGATTCTGCTCTTGCGGCAGCGGATCAGTTGGCGACCCGAACGCCGCACTTCCCCGGGAAAGCTAAGCATGTCATCCATTTGTTTATGAATGGCGGGCCCTCGCATCTGGACACATTTGACCCGAAGCCGATTCTCGATAAGTTTGCTGGCAAGCCGTTGCCGTACAAAAATCTCGGAACAGAGCGGCCGACAGGGGGCGTGTTGCCCTCGCCTTTTCGTTTCAACCGATATGGCCAAAGCGGCATCGAGGTGAGCGAGTTATTTCCGCAAGTTTCCCAGTGCATCGACGACATCTCGGTGGTGCGTTCGATGTATGCCGATGTGCCTAATCATGAGCCGTCGTTGATGCTGATGAATTGTGGCGACGGACGCTTGATCCGGCCTAGCGTTGGGTCTTGGGTGACGTATGGCCTGGGGAGCGCGAATCAGAACTTGCCTGCATTCGTGTCACTCTGCCCGGGGGGATACCCAATTCAAGAATCGCAAAACTGGCAAGCCGGATTCTTGCCAGGTGTTTATCAGGCGACACACATCGATACACAACATGTGACGATTGATCGGCTGATAGAAAATATCGAAAACAAAAGGACCGCCCCGTCGGACCAACGGCGGCAACTCGATCTGCTCTTTGAACTCAATGAGCGCCATGCTGCACATCGGCAGCACGACTCGCAGCTGGAAGCGCAGATTAATTCATTCGAGTTGGCGTATCGCATGCAGATGGAAGCCACGGATGCGTTTGATGTCACCCGCGAGTCACAACACATTCGAGATATGTATGGCCCGGGGGTTCAAGGTCGGCAAATGTTGATTGCCCGTCGCCTGGTTGAGCGAGGCGTGAGATTTGTTCAGATCTGGCACGGTCACGGCCAACCTTGGGACAATCATGATGACATTGCGATTCTGCATCGCAAGTTGGCGGGTGAGTGCGATCAGGCGATTGGCGCCCTGTTGGCAGATCTCAAACAGCGCGGGCTATTGGACGAAACGCTCGTTTTGTGGGGGGGCGAGTTTGGCCGGACACCGGTAGTGGAACTTCCCAAAGAGGGTGCCAATGCAGGAAAGATGAATGGTCGCGATCACAACCACCATGGGTTTACGGTGTGGATGGCCGGCGGTGGTATTCGCGGTGGTTACGTGCATGGCTCGACCGATGAGTTTGGTTTCAAGGTGGAAGAGAAACCGATGCACGTTCACGACCTGCACGCCACAATGCTCCACTGCCTGGGCTTCGACCACGAGCGACTGACCTACCGTTACGCGGGACGAGATTTCCGGCTTACAGACGTTCACGGGCAGGTAGTGCGCGAGTTGCTCGTGTGAGAGTCGAGGACACTAAATCGCATTACATTTTCCGAGGGGAGTTGCGAAACTTTTTTTCTGGCGGCGGTTGATAAAGTCATTCCTGTAAGAGTCTGTCAAGTTAGCAAAAGCGGTTTACTTTGAGGCAATCGCAATGATAGGCTCAAAAGTTCCTTGGTTTCGTTTTCGGCTCGTGTCAGTTCTCGTCGTCATGACCGCCACTTGTCTAGTCTCCTGGGCATATGTCAATAGAACCTACATCAAAACAGATACTCATATTAAGGTTCAGCAGCCCACCGCACCATTCCCATATGCGGCACAGGAAGTGGTTAGCGAAACCAGCTCAACAATCGATTGGCAAAAGCTCTATGGTGATACAATTAAATTGCTGATGATCCTTGTGTGCTTAGTAGCATTCTTTTCGTGGATGACTTTTCGTATCAAGCATATGCAGTAGTGTTTTTTCGTGTCCAATTGGCTGCCCACGTAGCTAACAAGTCGGCTGACAATGGCCTAGCTGCCGTGTCTGAGTTCACATCGTCCTAGTGAAAGAACGGCATCTTGCCGAGCCGCGTCGGTGACTGCTCTCGCTTTTTTAGAGGTCGGGAGCTGTGCGCAAACGCTTGAGCATACGAGGCACGATGCAGCTACAGCAAAGTTCCCAGCAAGGGTGCCAGGAAGGTAACAGCCAGCAGGGCCACTGGGTAGACGGCGACATAGGCGGTGGAGGGTGCGGAGGAATCGGCGACGCGGGTGACGGCCCCCAGGCCCGGAGTGCTGGTCATTGCGCCGCAAACGGCGCCGAGGCAATTGAGGGCATCCCAACCGAACACGTGCCGTGCCAATCCCCAGGCGGCGGCCAAGGGTGCTATGGTCACGATGGCGGAGGCCAGCAGAAGACTTCCCCCCTGACTTTGCACCACCTGCCAGAAGCTTGCGCCTGCCTCGGAGCCTGCACCACCCAGGAACAAGATCAGGCCCAAGTCATTGACGAACCGCCGGGCGGCGACCGGCATGCGGAAATTCATTTTCGAGATTCTGCCGAAATGCCCTACCAACAAACCGGCAGTCAATGGGCCGCCGGCCATACCGAGTTGAAAGGAGATTGTCGGCGACAGGCTGATGGGAAGGTTACCCAGCACCACACCGGCCAGCAGCCCGATGGCGAAAGGCAGAAACTGGGTTTCGTTGAGTCGCTGGGCCTTGTGCCCGAGAACCGGTTCGATCCGTGTCAGGTCTGCCTCATCGCCCACCAGCCGCACTTCGTCGCCAAATTCAAGCGTCGCGTGGGCCCGGGGCACAAACTCAAAGTCGTCGCGCCAGATGCGCGAGATCGTTAAGCCGTAGCGCTCGCGAAACTGGAGTTGTTCGAGACTTTTGCCGCAAATGTTCTCTTCGGTCACGATCAAGGTGGCAGACGAAATTACGGAACGAGGTTCTTGGAACGCGTCCTCACGAGGACCCAGGAGCAATTCCAGCTTCTTGATTTCCTCTTCCGTGCCGACGACTCGCACATGTTGGTCGAGGCACAAACGGGTGCTCGCTTGGGGAGGCATGGCCAAATAGGTATCGATCACGCGCGAAATGACGGCTCCCGACATCGAGGTCGCCTCGACTTGGCCGATCGTTTTGCCTTCAATCTGGGGATTGGTGATCCGCAGCCATGCCAACTCGATGTCTGGCTGGCCGTTGCCTGCATCCGAGCGTTGGATCTCTTCTTGCCAATTGATTTTCAGTAGTCGGGGTGCTACCTGGACGAACAACACTACGCCGATGACTCCCAACGGATAGGCCACGCCGTAGCCGACCGAGATGGTTGGATCCTTCAGGGTTTGTAGGGAAGCTGCCAAGCCAGGAGTGGAGGTGAGCGCGCCGGCGTAGATACCGGTGGCCAGCGACGGATCGATGCCCAGTAGTTTGGCCGAGGCAAAGGCGGCCAGCCATGCGACTCCCAAGGTGAACAAAGCGAGGATCAAATACGACAGGCCGTAGCGTCGCACCGTGCGCAGGAAATGGGGTCCTGCCTGCAGGCCGATGGTGTAGGTGAATAGCACGACTCCCAAATCGGTGAAGACCTCTGGTAAGCGAACGCCCCAGTGTCCCATGGCCATGGCGACAAAGAGTACGCCCGAGGCACCCAGTGAGATGCCCCAACATTGGAAACGTCCCAGCAGAGTGCCGACGGCAATCAGAGCCGCCAGCGCAAGGATCGGCTGCTCGTTGAAGTGTGAAACCAAGTAGTCCAAGGTAGGCGAGATCGGTAGGAGGGAAGTGTTTTTTGGGTAGGACCGGGATTATAACGGGAATATATGGTTGGGAGATAGGTGGCTGTTGGACGGGGGACGAGACGTTTTCTAGTAGGGTGGGTAGTTCTGCTGGCGCGAGGAAGTTTGGCTCGGTGACGTATGTTCTTGCCAGCAGGTTTACCCACTTTTTTAGTTTAACGCAGAATGTGGGTGAACCTGTCGGCGGCAATGCTGGTAGGAATTGTTCGCTTCCTGTGCCGACAGAACCACCCACCCTACGATTGGGAGTGGGGGGGAGCGATCCTAGAAGCACAAAGTGTATCAGTCCATGAATCTGATCTGAGATGGTGAGAATTCATTGACCACAAAGACTAGTTGACTTATCAACATAGTGTTGTACCTAATAGCGAATCCAACTCTCAGGGGATATTGCGAACATGATCTCTCTCAGTACGCATGACGGTTGTCCTCAGGAAGTCTCTGCGATCATCGACAGTGGTATTGGCGAAGCTAACGATGCGGCTGCGCCGCTGCACGAGGTTCAGCCTATCTCGTGTTTCGCCAGGTCTGGCTCAGGTTCCGTGGTAGGTGGGGCGATAGGGCGCCGTTGGGGAGCGTGTTGTGAGTTGCAACAGCTTTGGGTTGCACCTTCCCACCGCAGGCAAGGTATTGGTAGTCAGCTCTTGATGGCGTTTGAGGAACACGCAAAACGCCACGGCTGCACATACTTTTGTCTAGAGACATTTAGCTTCCAAACGCCAGAACTGTATCAATCGCGGGGCTACCAAGTTGAGTACGAACGTAAAGGCTACCCACACAGAATCGTTAAGTATCACATGATTAAGCAAGCCGATAAGCACAATGGAATACAACGTCTCGATACGCAATGTTTATGAAAGCGACCTCAGCATTTTCTACCAGCAACAGCTTGATGAGGAAGCAACTCACATGGCGGCTATTCCAGCTCGCAACTACCAAGCTTTCATGTCACATTGGGAGAAAGGGATGGGCGAGGAAACAACTAACCTCCAGACCATCGTTTTCAATGGAGACGTGGCGGGCAACATTGTCAGTTGGGAGCAATCAGACGAATGCAACGTCGGCTATTGGTTGGGTAAGGAGTATTGGGGAAAGGGCATTGCCAGTGCAGCATTATAATTGTTCCTGACAAAGGTCCCAAAACGTCCACTCCATGCCCATGTAGCAAAGCACAACGCCGCCTCGATCCGCGTCTTGAAAAAATGTGGGTTTATCAATGCTTGCGACGGCGAGTATTCGGGCGTAGATGGTGAGAAGGGAGAAGAATACATAATGGTGCTTGTCTAAACCGCCCACCACGTTGTCGATGCTCCCCTTTTTCTCATCGAATCGACATTAGTCAAGGCGTCTGATAGCATGGGGGCAACAGTTCAATATCTCGACGCGCTCTTAGTGCTTTTCCTTGAAGGAGACCTTTTCATGAGTCGTTGCTTGGAGCTGTCGATCTGTCTTTCGTGGATAATATCTTCAAATTCTCTGTTGAAGGCCTCGCAACTTTGGGGAGTCGACTCGGGGAGCCGTTCGACGTTGACATTGGTACCAATCGATTTGGCTACCGGAGCCGTCTCAGCGGGAAGCACACTCGTAACTCCGCAAACGGCCGGCGCCGATGACATGGCTTCGGATCCTCTTAGAGAACCCAATTTAGTCTGGGCTGTTACAACAAGTTTCACGACCACTCAGCTTGTCTCGATTAATCCATTTACGAGTCAACTGGTCTCAAATATTCCTCTCCTATCTAATTCTCCCGTGAGGGCATTGGCAATCGATCCCCTCACGGGATCGTTTTATGGAGCGACCTCGACCGATCTGTATGTCATCAACAAGACCACCGGTGTACTAAAACTCGTGGGGCCCACAACCATCTCGGTTGAGAGAGCACTTGGTTTTGATTCGCAAGGCAATCTTTTTGGAATTGCCAATGACAAAGATTTGATGTCGGTCAGCACGCTCAGTGGTGCCGCCAACTTTGTCGCGACTCTGAATCTTACCCGGATGGAGGATATCGCTGTCGATCCCGCGACGGGCATTATGCACGGCTTGGGGTTTGGCTACAGCCTCTACAAGATCAACCTCACGAATGGCAATCTTACGAATGTCGGCCCCTCGCTCACTCGCCCCGCCGGCATGGCTTTTACCAACATCCCCGAACCAACCGCAGCTGCAATGAGTTTGTTGTCAATCCTAGTAGTCGCAGTTCGGTTTCCCAAACGCAGGAGGGGTTAGAGGGAGACGCTCTCGATCGATAACGTCCGACTTCTTCTGGGGTACGCGCTCCGCTCCGCCTCGTGAGACTCGGAAGCCGCGTCGCGACTAACGGGGCATGTGAAAGGTTTGGCTGGAGAGCGGTTTCGTGGCTGATTTTGGCTGATTTTGGAACCGGATGCCGGCCTGTTCGATACCGTCTGCTTGACCGGGAGGACACGTCCGTTTAGCCTGAAGGGACGGGAGCAGAGAATCTAATCGCACGGAATTGTGCGAAATCCACCGCAAGGCAAGCGGCCAGCATTCTGTTGTTGGTTACGCGGGGAGACTCGTTGCGCGTCAAATGTGCCTCTCGCCGGACTTCCCCCGCACCTTGTATTCGTGCGGCTCAACCTCGAAATGCCGACTCGGAATGATTCGGCAAAGGATCCTTGCGATGACACTTCGCCACCTCCCAAGTACATTGGCCATCCTTGTTCTGTTGGCTCAGCAGGCAGTTACTGCCGCGGTTCCTCTAGGGGGGTTTATCCCGTTCGTGGGCATTGGTCTCACCGACGAATTCAAGAACGCCAGTACGGATCTTACCGGCACCTTCTTTTTGGCCGATAGTGAGAATTCGATTGTCGGCGACCCCCTCTTTGGAACGCCTCCCGTCGGTACTGGTGTGCCCTATTACGATCTTGCACTACTCGATACCGGTGCGGCGACTCACATCCTTACTTCCAAGGCTGCTGGACCTAGTGGGTTCGACATTGATGGCAATGGCTTCGATGGCACTAACATCCAACAGATTGGCGGGGCTACAGGACTGATCGATCTTGAGATTAATGATCCGCTGGCGATCTTTGCGGGAGGACTTAAGGACTTCACTGCCTCAGGCTCAACAATAACTAAGAAACCTGCTGCAAACTTACGCGGGCAGTCGAGTGTTGCCACCTTGAGTGCGCCGACGGAGTGGAAGTTACCAAACATTCTGGGTCTACCGATGGCAGCTCAACATGCCATCACGATCAAGAACAGTGAGCCGCAGATATTTCATCTGGGGGACCGTACGGTTCGTACGCCTGAAGTGGAGTTCAGCGACTTGGGGATCGGTGGAGGCAACATCACCCGACGCGCCCCGTTGAAATTGCGGCCGGGCTCGTCGTTCATCGCGGGGCCGCTGTACATTCAGAATCTCGACATTTTTGGCGGTAATTTTGATTTTCATGAAAATCCCCTGTCACCAACCATTGTCGAGAACGGCGGCTTGTATATCGACGTGGATCTGTTCCGAGGTGCCAAATCCATTCAAGACAAAGAGTTCCTGTTCGACACGGGGGCGGACTTAACCGTCGTGAGCGAAATCACAGCGGCACGCCTCGGATTCGACCCGATTCTGGACACGCCCGATTTCGTGCTTGAGGTGGAAGGTTCGGGGGGTGTTTCTGCTGGTATTCCCGGCTTTTATCTCGACGAATTGAACATCGATACTGTGGGTGGAACGTTTACAATGCACCACGTTCCGATTGCAGTCTTGGACGTCACCAATCCCAATGATCCGGGCAACATCATCGATGGCATTCTTGGCATGCATCTGTTCACAGGCCGTGATCTAGTGATCGACATCAACCCCTCGATTGGCCAGGGGGGCGTTGGGCCGAGCCTTTACATTAGCAATCCCGTCACCGAGACGCACAACTGGACTAGCACCCTGGCTTCGACGAGCTTTGTGACCGCTGCCAACTGGACAGCCAATGGAGTGCCGAATCAGATGTGGGTAGCCGACTTGCGTAATTCGGCTATTCCCAGTCAGCAGGTGATCCTCACCACGAGTTCTACGGTGAATCAATTCATCGTCGCTGCCGGGCCTGGTAAGCAGATGAGTTTTCAACTTAGCGGCTCGGGAAAACTAACCTCTTTCGGCGAGACGCTCATCGAGCAAGGTGGCACGATCTCTCTCAATGGGAGTGGTACGAGACTCGATGCCCAGTTCGTCAACATTGAGGGTGGCACGCTCCGTGGAAATGGCAGTGTGTTTGTTGGTTCGGGTCCAATTACTGGTGTCGTGCGGAATCTCTCCGGTCGCGTCGAGCCAGGTAATGGCGTTGGCAAAATGGAGATCATAGGTGATTTTTCCAACCTAGTGGACGGGACATTGGCAATTGAACTCGGTGGCACAGGCGCGGGGCAGTTTGACGTGTTAGACGTGGATCGCTTTGCCTTCCTCAACGGCACATTACAAGTCTCGCTTAACGGATTTGCGCCTGTGGTCGGCAACATGTTTACATTTCTCACGACAGGAGCGGATGGCGTTAATGGCGAGTTCTCCAATCTCATGCTCCCAGCGGGCTTCCAGTGGGGAGTAGATTATCTGGCCGATAGCGTTGTGTTGAAGGTCTTGGGTTTAGGAACTTCGGGCGATTTCGACGGAGATGGCGACGTCGACGGTCACGATTTTCTTGCGTGGCAGAGAAACCCCAGTATCGGCAATCTGGCGGATTGGCGGAATAACTATGGTGCAGGCGGCAGTTTGTCCGCTGCCACGGCAGTACCCGAGCCGAGTGGTTCTATTTTACTGCTGATGGCTGCCGCGATTCTTACGCGCACTCAGCGTCGGCGAATCTAGTACCTCCAGTCTCTTACATTTCCGACTCTCCTGATCCCGGAAAGTTAATCTGGGAAAAAGCTCCCCCCTACCTCTCTGGAGGGGTATTAGGGTGAATTGGCTCATTGCGCGAAATAATTCTTGCATCGCAGATGCAGGATTCCCACAATGGGGGGGTGCGTGTTTCTGGCATTATGCTCTTTTTGGGAAGACACCTGTGATGTTGCTGCGCCGTAGGTTCATTATTCTTGTTATCGTCGTTTGGATGGGAAGCTTCGCAAGCTGCAGTATTGCGATTACGAGGACTTGGGTTGGAGGGAGCGGCCTCTGGAATGTGGACAATAACTGGAACCCCAGCATGCAACCGCAGCCTGCCGATGACGCCATAGTCGGTGGAAATCCTGAAGTTACTGACGTAGAGATATTCAACAAGTTGACCAACACCGGCATGATTGACATCACCACCGGCACACTGCAACCCCAAGGCGACGTCGACAACACAGGCACGATCAACGTTGGCGATGGATCATCGATTGTATCAAGTTTCAATCTCGGCAGCTCCACCACACTTTCAGGTAGCGGCGAGGTGGTGCTAAAAAATAGCGACAACTTACCTGGGTCGAATGCCACACTCATCGGTGGTAGCACGCCTGCAGTGGCCGTGACCAACGCCGCCGGTCACACCATTCGCGGCGAGGGATCGCTGTCGCTAGGGTGGATCAATAACGGTCTCGTGCAAGCAGATGAAACCAGTGGAAATTCTTCTGGGGTGCTTCGGATAACCAACTCAACGTTCATTAATAACGGTGATCTCCGCTCGTCGAGTGGCGCATCCATCGCGCTTACCAGCGTGACATATTCTCAAGGAATCGGCGGCAAGCTTTTTGCCGATACGGATAATATCACGCTCAGTGCAACTTCGATTTCGGGGGGCTCCCTTGAAACGGTAGGAGGAGGCTCCTTCGAACTCGTCGACGGCAACAATGCCGTAACACTCGCGGGCGTGACCATCAATGCACCAATTAACATTATCCATACAGTTGGCAGTGGTGTCCTCCGCAGCAATAGTGCAGGAGTCACCAACAATTCCAGCATCACGCTCGATGGTCAGGGAAGTGGCGTGGCCCAATTCGGATTCAATTCTCCGGGTACTCTAGATGGAGCGGGTGAAATTATTCTCGTGGGGGGCAATGCGAACACTCTAATTGGGGTGTTTCCCGGTTTTCCCGCAGAATTTACTCATGGGGCCGATCATACCATTCGCGGATCTGGGGTTATCGGTTCACCAATCATCAACCAAGGCACGATCCAAGCCGAGGTGCAAAACGGAAATATCTTAACGATTAATGCATCGCAGACCAACCAGGGTTTGATGGAAGCCGCGTCGGGCGCAACATTACGGTTTCAGGCGAACACTTCCAATACGACCCAATCGGCGAGTGGCGTGATCTCGGCTGCCGATGGCGGCAGGGTCGAGCTGGATTCCCAGTCGATCACAGGAGGAACATTACAAACTCTCGGCAGTGGGGTGATTGCAGTCGATACCAATGCCCCGACCCTCAGTGATCTGACGATCGCCGCGGGGAGCGCCGTCAATGTTTCCGCCGGAAGGACGCTGCGCGTAGCTGGCAGCAGCATCACCAACAACGGCACAGTCACGCTCAATAGCAACGCCCTCGTCTCCACGTCAACCTTGCAAGTCGACAGCAACCTGAACCTGGGAGGCACTGGCCAAGTCGTGCTCAACGAGCAGAACTCGAACTTTCCGGCGGTGATTCGTCCCAACGGAAACACCATCACCCAAGCGGCCGGCCATACGGTAAGCGGTGCCGGTCAACTCTTGGGTTCAGGTAAGTTCGTCAATAACGGCCGCATCGAAGGAACTTCACCTGCGGAGCCGGTAAGGATTCGTACTCGATTGGAAGGGACCGGCGTACTTGAGAATGTTCTCATCGATCGCGGCACGTTTGACATCGGTGTCCATGCCCCTGGCAACGGCGTCGGAACTGTGCCTCTCGAAGGAAGCTACACAATCAACGGCAACAATCAGGCCCGGCTGGAAATCGAAATCGGCGGCCTCTCCGCCGGTACGGAGCACGACCTGCTTGATTCGACGGGGACGGTTGCTTTGGGAGGGGTGCTGGATGTGAGCGCAGTAGACTTGGGTAATGCTTATGTGCCAACCGCTGGTGACCGTTTTACGATCATCCAATCGACTAGTGCCATCACGGGGACGTTTTTTAATTCGATATTCCCCTCTCTAGGTTTCGGGCGAACGCTGACTTGGAAGCCGGTTGACTATAGTGATCCACTGAAAGTCGTGCTGGAACTAAATTCCGTAAAATTCTTCGACGCCGATTTCAATGAAGATGGTAAGGTTGATGGCGAAGACCTCACCAACTGGCAAGCGGGCTATGGCACCGGTAACACTCACATGCAAGGCGATGCGGATGACGACGGCGACGTTGATGGCCGCGACTTCCTCCGCTGGCAGCGGCAGTTGGGTTTAGGGGTATCTTCGCTTGCAGTTTCAAGTGTTGTGCCAGAACCAACTTCAAGAGTAGTCCTTTTCTTCTGCCTGATGCTGTTTTTTTCATCGCCGAGAAGGGATTGCGCAAGTTTTTCTTGCAAAGAATGCCCTCACATTACTAAATCATTTGGAAGACTTTTTCGCGCCAATTGTTCGCTTACATCTGGAGGGCTTTATCTATGAAGCGCCAGCAATACCTTGTAATAACGATCTCATTCTATTGTCTCATCTCACTATTGCCCGCGCTAGCCAAGGGTCAAACAACCTGGCAGGGAGATGATATTGTCAAACCCCAAGGTTGGAACGTTGCGGAGAATTGGTCCAACGGTATTCCCATTAGCTCAACGGATGCAATTGTAGGGGCACCGGCTCCGACGATCGTCGATGTGATCTCGGCCAATGCGCTGACTTTAGAAGTACTTGCTGGCGGCGAAATCGAAATCCCTGGCGGCAACACTCTCACGATCAATGGCACTACGCTCACAAATAACGGCATCATTACCGTCAACAGCGACAACTCCACCGACCTGGCAACGCTTACCTTCGGCACCGCAGGGGGCACCATCGATGGCAGCGGCGAGATCGTACTGGGTGCAATCTCCGATGACGCACGTCTGAACAACATCAATAAAAGCAATCCTGTTACGCAAATGGCCGGCCACACCATTCGTGGAGAGGGTCAAATCCCCATGAGCCTGATTAACTTTGGCACGATTACCGCTTCGGAGGCCAACGGCGATTCGACTGCCGAGCTGCTGATCAGGGACGGCGCGAAGACCAATCATGGCGTCATTCAGTCCTCGCCCACGGCTACACTGAGACTTGGAGTGAACATCACCCAGGGAAGTACTGGGCAGCTTATTGCCGATACCAGCACGGTTATTGTGAACAACATCACGATTACGGGGGGCACGCTGAAATCAGTGAATGGCGGCGCCTTTCAGACGACCGGAAATGCGCTGACTTTCGATAGCGTCGAGGAGCTTGATGGACAATTCAATCTCATCTCTGGCAGCTGAGCGACTGGCAATCTGCTCGTCAAAGGAGGTGGATTTACCAACAATGGCACGATACTGATCAACCGGGACAATGTGAGTGGCTTGCAATTGAAGTTCGAAGAAACGGGCACGCTTGATGGGACAGGCGAAGTCATTATGAATTCTCCAGGGCTTGGAGCGACGATCACCTCACATGCAAGTACAGTCGGTACTTTTGGACCGAATCAAACGATCCGCGGCGTTGGGCAAATTCAAGGCGCAATCGTCAATGATGGTCTCATCATTGCTGAGCCTCTCAGCGGCGGCACTGAGTTGCTCATGAATGGTTACGCGAAAACCAACAATAGCACGATCCGTGCCGACGCTGGTGCCACGATTGGCGTCCTCGGCTCGACAATTACTCAAAACGATACGAATGGCGTTCTTCTGGCCAACGGTGGTGTGATTCATCTCCAGGGAAGTTCGGTTATTCATGGTGGACGATTGGAAGCCGCCAGCGGCGGAAAGTTAGTTGCTAGCGGGAACGCCGCACGCCTAGAAGATGTTATCAGCAACGCTCCTATTGAGGTTTTGACCGGCAATAATCTGCTCAACCTAGGCGGCACATTCTTGGTCAATAATAATACGATCACGGTCTCCAGTCGCTTGGGTGTGGATGACAACGTGGAAATCAGCGGCACTGGAGAAATTGTCCTCGACTCGCTTCTAGGCGCGGACTTCAACATCGCCGCTGGCTTTACTGCGACGCTTGGTTCTGGCCATGTTCTCCGCCGCACAGCGGCCGGCAACGTCAGTTCCTCCCGCGTGAATGGACCGGGCACCTTTATCAACAACGGGCGAGTCGAGGGTGCCTCTGTGAGTGTGCGCATGAATTTCAATGGTCCTGTGGGTGGCTCCGGAACAATGAAGAATGTCAACATTACGAATATCCATTCGCCTGGCGATCCAGGCGGGACTGCTCAAGTTCCGCTGGAGGGGACCTATGAGATCAGCTTTTTCGGTCAATTGAATTTGGAACTCTGCGGCACGACCCCCGGCCTGGAGTACGATCAATTGTTTTCTACCGATCCTGCCAATGTGTTCATGATCACCCCTGGAAGTACAAAATTGAACGTCTCATTCCTTCCCGGCTACTTTCCCACGAATGGAGATGTTTTCACACTCGTAGACACCGCCGGCACGATCACCGGGAATTTTTCCCAGATTAATCTGCCCCCTCTCCCTTCAGGATTTAATTGGCTCGATATTTCTACTCCGCAGACAATCGCCTATCAATTCATCGCCCCGCTCGCCGGCGACTTCGAAGAGGATGGGGACGTGGATGGCGATGATCTCAATCGCTGGCAAGCGAATTACGCCACAGGTAGCACCCATATGCAAGGCGACGCCGACGACGACAGCGACGTCGATGGTCGTGATTTTCTTATCTGGCAGCGGCAGTATGGCAGTGGTGTGCCATTGGTAGCTGCGCAGGCTGCCGTGCCGGAACCCAGCACTTGCGCGCTCCTGATGATCTCTGTTGTATCTTTTGTGCGCATGAGATTATCACCTAAACGCAGGGCATTTCAACGCCTTAAGATACAATCGTTTCGCAGTTAATTGCGATCAATGCATATAGTGTTTTAAAACCACACTGCATAAGTGACTTTAATAATAGCAGCGATTGAAATCAAGAACTCTTCTTATTTCCTATTCTCCCCAGCATACGCATCTCAAAACGATAAGTTTTTTTCTTGCATTGTGTTAGATCCGGGTTACATTCGGAACCGCCTGCTCATTTTTCAACTTTAGAGCACGCCGCTTAACACGTTGGACAAGGATTCGCCATCGATTGCGACCTTGTTATTTTGTTCTCGGCAGTAAAGTGAACCGACCGGGGGGAGAGTTCATGTTCCAAGCCATTATATTGGTGGCCCTTTTTCAGGCCGTTTTCTTACTGCTGGCTTACGATCTCATTTTTCCGGGTAATAGATCCGAGTTTTCTGCGCTTGAAACTATCCACGCATTTATCTTGAAAGACTATGCCTCTCGTTATTGCTTTGCTTTTAAGAATTGCTGCTGCGAACGTCTCTAGGAAGGCGACTTGGAACTAAAAAACTATTTGCACCAGTTCTTCTCAATTGATACGAAACTTGCGTCTCCTTGGCCTGCACGGAGACGCCCACTTGGAGGACTTTTGAAATGTCTCGCTTAAATCCAGTCCGCTTGTTCTTGGCCGCAATTGTCATTCTAGGCGTGTGTGTCGAAGATGAGAAATCCGTCCACGCGGTTGCCAAATCGTGGAACTCCGCCAGCAACAGCACCTGGAACACTGCCAATAACTGGACCCCTCCGGGCGTGCCGCTGGTTGGCGACGACGTAACTCTAGGCAACATCATCGGCACCGAGGGGACGCGCACCACGATGGATGTCAACGACTCGATGAACTCGCTGACAATCATCAACGGCAACGATCTGGATACGGGCGAGTTTAATACTTTTGTCTCCACCGCTACCACAATCACAGGCGCGGGCTCGACCCTGCTGATCAAACCCCGTGCGACCCAGACCTTCATCTCTTTTGATACGAACACGCTTGACCTCAATGCAGGCGCCACGGTGCTAATGCTCGGCGGAAGGCTCCAGGTCGACAACGGTGTATTTGACCTCGCCGGCACACTTACCGGCTATGGCAACATCCAACTCGATCAGTCCGTCGGTGCGAACACGACACTACTAAACATGTCCGGAACGGGCATCCTCAATGCGGGCTATACCTTCGACGGCATAGGTCTTCTCACTGATCAAGCCGCAACTCTTCAGATCACTGCGGCCGACACCGACGCTCGGGTGGATTTCGACAACGGCACGCCCAATATCGTCAACCTGCTTCCTGCCGGTACGCTCGACCTCGATGTGATGATGGCCGACACTTTCAACGACACGATCAACCTCAGTCGTAAGTCGACGTTCGACTCGTCCTTGGCCTGGGAGTTCGCCGGCACGATGAATGTCAATACTCAAGCCGGGTTCCTCGTCGGCCAGACCGCTGGCCCCGCCACCCTCACTGGCCAGCTCATCACAATGTCCGGCGGCGACATTAATCTCGACAACACAGCCGATCACCTCATCATTGACACGGCCGCCTTCACTGCCACTGGGGGAATCATCAATCTCACCCAGGGAAAAATTCAGTTCGATTCGACGACCACTATCGGAGCCGGCGTCGACTTCCAGATCGGCAATACCAACACCGAATTGATCGTCAACTCGATCGTCAATATCGACGATGCCGACTTTAACTGGGATGGCGGCGGAGGCGCGACCAACCTCACCACCATCAACTCTCTCGGCAATCTAGACCTGGACCTCACTAGCTTTGACGGCAACGACTCCTACGACGGGGGGATCGCCATGAACGGAGGCGAGTTGGATGTTACTGTAGCCGACGGCGAATGGACCTTCGGCAGCGGTGATAGCTTCGATGTTAACGGCCCAGGGACCTCGACCCTCAACGGCTCGCGGATGCAACTCAATGGCACGCTCAACGTCAATGCCGGCACCTTCGACGCCAACGCCGACACCGAGTTTGTCGCGGGTGCCAATCTCGTTGTTGACGCCGGGGCAACTGCTCAACTCGATGGCACTCAGACGTTCCTCAATAACACCAACGTCACGGTCAACGGCACACTCACTCTCAACGGCGCGACTACTTGGATAGGCCCCGCGAGCGTCCTTGGCACTGGGCGCATCACTCAGAATGGCAACTCTACTGTCACCGGCGACACTGTAATTTCTGTCGCCACCTACGACTGGGATCAGGGCAACACCGTAATCAATACCACTGGCTCGCTCACACTCAACGTCACCAACATCGACGTTGGCAACGACACTTTCAACAACAACCCCATAACTGTCAACGATGCCGGCACACTTCAGGTCACCGTCGCCGACGGCACATGGAACCTGGGAGCTGCAGGCGTCCTCACACTCAACGACACGGCAGCCGCGGGTACGCCCGCTCTGCTTTCCGGCTCCGCGTTGGTCGTCGACAGCGGCGGCATCATCAACATCACCGGTGCTATGGGCGACATTAACACTGCCACCACTCTCAACGAAGGTGCGGTGCTAAATATCAATACCGTCAATGGAGTTGCCGACGTCAACACCCTGCTCACCCTCAATGGTGGCGACGTTTCCGGTGTCGCAGGCAGCGACCTGTTACACTCTGGACTGACCGTCACCGGAACTTCGGCGATTAATGTAACTACTATCGACCTCGACGGTGGCAATGTCACTCTCGCCCCCGGCGGTAGCCTGGACCTCAACGTCACGACTATTGAAACCGCTGGTGCCGAAGTTTTCGACCTAGCGATGAACTTTACTGGCGGTACTATTAATGTTAACAACGCAGCCAACGAATGGTTCATGGATGGCGCAATCAACTCCAACGGTGGCGGCAACCTCTTCGGTGACCGTGTTCTCATTGGCGACGATCTCGAAACGCTCAATGCCGACGTCAACATCAATTCCGGCACACTGAATATCGGCGCTCCTGTCACGTTCAACTCAGATGCGGACGTCAATGTCGCTGCCGGCGCTACCCTCAATATCACCAACGCAAACACCCTCTTCCTCTCCAATGCTGGCGGTAACAACGCCGAGTTCACCGGGCAGGGTACTTTGCGCATCGTCGGGGCCGACTTCGCGGAGGCTACCACCCTCAATATGACTGGCGGTACTGTCGCTCTGGACGGTGCGTTGTCCGGTAACGGTGGTCTCGTATTGCTCACTGCTGGCGACAATGACATCAATGCAAATCTGACAATCAATGCCGCGACGGTCGAGGATTATGGGTTCACTACGGTCTTACCGGCATCGACTAGCGAACTGAACATTTCCGACACCGCGACTCTTGCTATAAACCTTGATAACGCAAACGCAGAATGGACAGTCATCCCTACCGGCATCATCAACTACAACGGCAACTTCTCGGTCAACACTTTCCTGACCGGGTCCGACTTAAACATGAACGGGACGCTGAACGTCGTGGGTGACGGCCGTGTGGATGCCCGCCTGGACATCGGCGGCACGGTGAACCTCACGGGCGGCGGCGCTGATGAAGGACTCCGCCTCAGTGGCGGTACGATTGGCGACCCAAACACAATCAGTGGCGGCACTATTAGCGGTAACGCCAACGGTGTACTCCGTGCCGATAACGACATCGCATTGCGTGGTAATGGTATTATCAACACGGATATCACGTTCGGCGGCAGTGCCGAACTCATCGCCAATGGCGGCACCCTCGAAGTCAACGGTTCCATCACCGATATGGGTACCCTCCGCGCCAACAGCGGCACGCTTCAGCTCGACACCAGCCTGGCTAGCTCCGTGACCTCCAACGGCATTAGTCTCGACAACGGTACACTCCAGGGGACCGGCCTGATCACTCTCGACGTTCGCAACCTGCGCGGCAACGGCACCGTCACCAGCCGCGTCACAAACGACAATAGCATTCTTGCCCAGGGTGGTACGCTTAACATCAACAACGCCCTGACCGATCTTGACGGCACGGGCGCAGAGGCCGGCATTCTTCAGGCGCAAACCGGCAACCTGCGGCTTCAAAACTTCAACACCGCCGACCCTTTCGGCGGCGATGCCAATGTTGACGCTGGCCGTACTTTTGAAGTCGTCGGTCGCGAACTTGTCTTTGAGAACACCGGCGATCTAAACCTTAACGGCGGTACCTTCCAGTCCAACTTTACTCACACCTTCGACGGCGATCTCACTGTGAACGCCGATAGTCAGGTTGTGATGACGGGGGCCGCCGTCTGGGCCTTTGACACGGCTTCGCAGACTATTCTCAATGCTGACCTGGAGACTACCGGAGATGTCATCGTAACCAATGGGGCCTCGATTTCCGGGCCCGGCTCGCTCACAAATTCCGCGGGCAATAATAATTTACAGCTCAACGATGGTGCGGTCGTCTCAACTGTAGTTATCAACGAAGGGCAGATCAACATAGGCGTCGCCAGCAGTGACGGCACCGCCACCGTGCAGGACCTCGACCTCCGCAATTCTTCTACTTACAATCTCGACGTCAACGGCACGGGTCTCAACGAGTTCGACCGGCTCAGCGTCAATGGTACGGCCCTAATCGACGGCGTGCTCGACGTCGATTTCGGCTTCGCGCCCGCTTTGGGCAACACATTCGCGTTTATGACTGGCCTGAATATCTCGGGCACGTTCGACCTAATCGATATTACGGGCTTGGGCGCGGGGCTGACTGCGGTCGTGGATTACAACGTAACCAGCGCGGTACTCCGCATCGCGGCTGCCCTCCCAGGCGATTTCGATTTCGATGGCGACGTCGATGGCCGCGACTTCTTGATTTGGCAGCGCGGAGGATCACCGGCCCCGTTGAGTGCGGGAGACCTGACAGACTGGCAGGCAAACTATGGCGCGCCGCTGACTGCTGCGGCTTCAGCTGTTCCTGAGCCTGTCTCAATGGGGCTTTGCTTCGGTCTTTTCACCGGAACGTGCCTCTTGGTCGGCCGACGTCGCTAACCAATTTCCCGGAAAATGTCAATTTGGGGGAACCTTGCCGGGGCTCTTAGGTGTCTAATTCCCTGGAACTAGGGGGGAGATGTCCCGAGAGGGGACTTTTGGCGCGAAATTCGCCCTTGTCGGCTTGTCAGGCATTTCAGCCCGGCTATATTAGTTGATTCGCGAAAGTTTCACCAAGCCAGGCTAGCGTAGCTCAATTGGCAGAGCAGCTGATTTGTAATCAGCAGGTTGTGGGTTCAATTCCCTCCGCTAGCTCGTACAGTTGGTTGGCGTGTGGGATTGTGGTTTGTGGGTGGTTAGAAGCGGGGTGACGAGTCTCCGGTTTGAACTGCGTTGTTCAGGCGATGTGGCAAAGTTTCAGTAGTAGATAGGTGCAGTTGGTGGGCTAGTAGTTGGCAGATCGGGGGAGTTACCGAAGCGGTCAAACGGGGCAGACTGTAAATCTGCTGGCTCTGCCTTCGCAGGTTCGAATCCTGCACTCCCCATTTTGAAGGAAATGACCAAGGCCCCAATGACCAATGACCAAATGATAAACCGAAAGTTTGTTGGTCATTGGTCATTCGAGCATTGGGATTTGCCTTGGGCGGGTGTAGCTCAATGGTAGAGCAACAGCCTTCCAAGCTGATGACGAGGGTTCGATTCCCTTCACCCGCTTTGAAATAGAGCTATTAGCTGTTGGTGATTAGATTTTGGATAAAAATAAATTTGGAGACCTAGAAACGAAGGTTCAACTGAGCTAACGGCAAATGGCTAATAGCTAACGGCTAATAGCCAATAGCTCAAAACCGCTGCTGTAGCTCAGTTGGTAGAGCACTTCCTTGGTAAGGAAGAGGTCATGAGTTCGAGTCTCATCAGCAGCTTTGTGTAAGTAATTTTTTGCGTAAGGGTTGGTTAGCAACACCTTTTTTGTCCTAGAAACAAACGACCTAGTATTTTAGTTAGGGAGAAAAATGGCTAAGGATACATTTGCACGTACCAAGCCCCATGTGAACGTTGGTACGATCGGTCACATCGATCACGGCAAGACAACCACGACAGGAGCCATCCTGGCAGTTCAGGCGGCCAAGGGGCTCGCTAAGACGAAGTCCTATGCCGATATCGCCAAGGGGGGTACTGTCCGCGACGAAACAAAAACGGTGACAATTGCCGTTTCGCACGTCGAATATGAAACTCCGAATCGTCACTATGCCCACATCGATTGTCCGGGCCATGCTGACTTTATTAAGAATATGATCACTGGTGCCGCCCAGATGGACGGTGCGATCCTGGTCGTGTCGGCCGCCGACGGCCCGATGCCTCAAACTCGTGAGCACATTCTGTTGGCTCGTCAGGTGGGCGTGCCACGGATTGTGGTGTTCCTCAACAAGTGCGATCTTGTCGACGACGAGGAATTGCTTGAGTTGGTTGAATTGGAAGTCCGCGAATTGCTGACGATGTACGGTTTCCCTGGCGACGAGGTCCCTGTAGTCAAGGGTGCCGCAAAGGCTGCCTATGACAATCCAGCCGACCCTGAGGCATCCAAGTGCATCACGGAGTTGATGGAAGCAATTGATGCTTATATTCCCGAGCCAGTTCGTGAAACCGACAAGCCATTCCTGATGGCCATCGAAGACGTATTCTCGATCGAAGGTCGTGGAACGGTTGCTACGGGTCGTATCGAGCGTGGGATGGTCAAGGTTGGTGAAGAAGTCGAGATCATCGGTTTGACCGCTGCTCCCACGAAGACGACCTGCACCGGCGTCGAGGCATTCAACAAGACGATGGATCACGGGATGGCTGGCGACAATGTCGGCTGCCTGCTTCGTGGTGTGAAGCGAGAAGACATCCAGCGTGGTCAGGTGTTGGCCAAGCCAGGAAGTATTACTCCTCACACTAAGTTCGAGGCTGAAGTTTATGTCTTGAGCAAAGAAGAAGGGGGTCGTCACACGCCGTTCTTCAGCGGTTACCGACCACAGTTCTACTTCCGGACGACGGATGTCACCGGGGCAGCCAACTTGGTCGGTGATGTTGAGATGTGTATGCCGGGCGACAATGTGCGAATCAGTGTCGAGTTGGGCAAGCCGATCGCCATGGACGACGGAGTGCGTTTCGCCATCCGTGAAGGTGGCAAGACGGTAGGCTCCGGCGTGGTAACAAAAATTTTAGAATAGGTGAGTAAGTGAGTAGGTGAGTAGGTGACTAGGTAGCTTGATGATATCCTAACGATATTGCTACTTACTCACATACTCACCTACCCACTCTCCCGCATAGGGGTGTAGCTCAATTGGCAGAGCACCGGTCTCCAAAACCGGGGGTTGCGAGTTCGATTCCCGCCGCCCCTGCATACAGGAAGTCGTAAGTTTCGAGTTTAACTAGTCGTGGGTCGTATTTGTAATGGCTCGTGGTTCGTAAGGCTCGCAGCTCGTTGGGAAATCTAAAGTGGCAGAGTTAATCTCAGGAATGTTCAACGCTTCGCGTTACAAGCGGAGCCAGGGCAGGATCGCCCGGCAGGTCACTTTTGCGGCCATTGCGCTGGCGTTTGCCGCCGCGGCTTGGAAGCTCAACTCGGCATCCATCGACAACATGGGTCGATACGTGATCCCGTTGGTGGTCTTGGCTGTTGGTTCGTGGATCAGCTTTCGAATTGTCAATCTGCCGAAATTTGCAGATTTTTTGATCTCCGTAGAAGCGGAAATGAATAAGGTGTCGTGGCCTGGCCGCAGCGAGTTGTGGCGGGCTTCGATGGTGGTAATCGCGGTGATCTTCTTTTTGGCGGGGCTCTTATTTATGTACGACGCGATTTTGAGAACCATCGCTGGTTTGATTTTTTAACTGCATGAATCGACCATGGCGGTCGTAGTTCTATACAGCTTCAGGGGAATTCGCGTGAGCGATGAAAACGAAAAACTCACTGACTCTCAGCTAGCCGAGGAAGAGACCCTCGAAGCCCAGGATACGGCTACGGCCACAGATGACGAAGAGCAAGAGATAGAAGACGCCTCCTCGGAGCAGACTGAAGTTGATGAGCCAGAAGTTGACGAAGTTGAAGAGCCCGCTGTTATCAAGAGCCCACCTAAGAAGGAGCCCGAAGAAGAACTCGACCCGATAAAGCGGGCCTTGCTGCCGAAGAAGCCTGACACGGGTCCAGTCGTTATGGATTGGTATATTCTCAAGGTGCAAAGCAATCGAGAGCGTTCTATTGCCGAAGCACTTCAGCGGAAGATAGCCATCGAGGGATTGGATCGCTACTTCGGCGAAGTAGTGGTTCCCACCGAGAAAGTCACGGAGTTTAAAGGGGGTAAGAAAAAGGTTGTCGAGCGGAAGCTCTATCCGGGCTACATCGTTGTGCATATGTGCATCAATGATGACACTTGGTTTGCAGTTCGCGAGACCGCTGGGATTGGCGATTTCACTGGTTCAGCCGGGAAGCCATCTCCCATGCTGCCTCACGAAGTGGCCCGTATCATCACCAAGGATGAGGAAGAAGTCGAAGAGTCTCCAAAACTGAACATCAACTTCAAGATTGGCGATCGGGTAAAGATCAAAGATGGAACGTTCGAGAGTTTCGAGGGAGATGTAAATACCATCGACGAACAGAACGGTCGAATCAACGTGATGATCAACATTTTCGGCCGCAGTACTCCTGTCGAACTGGAATACTGGCAAGTAGAAAACATATAGCGGACTGATCGCTTCAGCGAGCAGTAAGAACCTAAACGAGTAAATCATGGCAAAACAATTAGTAGGCACCGCCAAATTTCAAATTCCTGGTGGTCAGGCGACCCCTGCTCCCCCGGTTGGTACTTCTTTGGGTAAGTATGGCGTGAATTTGGGCCAGTTCGTCCAGGCATTCAATGACAAGACCAGAGAAGCCGGTGGAATGATGATTCCAGTGGTGGTCAATGTCTACAACGACCGCTCCTTTGATTTTATTACCAAAAGTCCGCCAGCTGCGGTTTTGCTCAAGAAGGCTGTTGGATTGGCCAAGGGGTCGGGTGTGCCTCACAAGATCAAGGTGGGCAAAGTGACTCGTGCCCAGATGGAAGAGATTGCTAACACAAAAATGAATGACCTGAACGCTAGCGACTTGGATAGTGCCGTCCAGATGATTGCCGGCACAGCCCGCAGTATGGGTCTTGAAGTAGAAGGTTAACCGGCCCAGCCCGCTTAAGCGGGCGGTTCCAAACCAATTTAAGCGAAATTAATTATGCCAAAACTAGCAAAACGAATGAAAAGCCTAATCGAAAAACGTCCTCAGACGGCGTTGCCCATCGCAGAAGCTGTGGATGCCCTGAAGAAATTCGATGGCACCAAGTTCGTGCAATCCGTAGAGATCGCCATGCGGTTAGGAGTCGATCATACCCAGGCCGATCAGATCGTTCGGGGTTCGATCGTCTTGCCTCACGGTATTGGCAAGGTTCAGCGAGTCATCGTCTTTGCCAAGGGCCCAGCAGCGGATGCAGCTCGTGAGGCCGGAGCTGACGAAGTGGGTGACGATGAGTTGGCCAAAAAGATCCTTGGTGGCTGGACGGACTTCGATGTCTGCATCGCTACGCCTGACATGATGAAAGTCGTTGGTCCCCTAGGGCGGGTTTTAGGTCCGAGAGGTTTGATGCCTTCGCCGCGTGCCGGAACGGTGACCCCTGATGTTGCCAAAACGATTGGTGAGTACAAAGCGGGTAAGGTCGAGTTTCGCAACGACAAGGGCGGCAACGTCCAAGCTATCGTTGGTAAGCTGGACTTCGAGGCAGAGAAACTAGTCGACAATATTCAAGCCTTCGTCAATACGATACTAAATCTGAAGCCCTCATCGTCAAAAGGGACCTATGTAAGGTCCGCGCACATTAGCGGTACGATGAGCCCCAGCGTGCCAATAGCAGTTTAGGTTCAATCCCGTTCACCGCTCCCCCGCCATATAGCCTTTCCAAGATAAAAGATAAGTCGAAGTGCCATGAGCAAGTATGTAAAGAACTTAATCACCGACGAATTGAAGAGCCGTTTCGACGGCGTCACGGATGCATTGTTGGTTGACGTCGTGGGCATGGAAGCGAATAGCAATGTTGAACTACGGAAGCAACTTCGGCAGAAGAATATGCATTTGCTCGTAGTCAAAAACAGCCTTGCCCGCCGGGCCACGGAAGGTACCTCGTTGGCTCCGGCCTTTGAGGGTTCCGAAGGGACATTGGCGATGGTTTGGGGGGGCGAAGATGTCGTCTCTCTGGCCAAGGAAGTTACGCGCCTGGCAGAGGATGCCAAATTCAAGCCATTTGCCCCCAAGGGGGGTGTGATGGATGGAGCGAAGTTGACCGCCGACGACGTAAAAAGCGTCAGTAAATGGCCAAGTCGCGAGGAACAGCTCAGTATTTTGATGGGTCAAATCCTGAGTCCAGGTGCAACACTATCCGCCCAGCTTCTCAGTCCAGGTGCGAAGCTAGCCAGTCAGATCAAGCAGAAGAGTGAGGAGTAGGTTTCGTCGAGCGTTTGACGCGATCCCAATCTCCCCGACAGTTTTTACCGTTCACAACAAGTCAGCGAATTTTTTGGGCCGACGGGCCCCCTATAGCGAGAAAGGATAGATTGAAATGAGTGATGCAGCAGTAGCAGAATTTTCTGCAGCGACCAAAGAAATGGGCGACAAGATTGTCGCACTAACCCTAAAAGAAGCCAAGGAATTGAGCGACTACTTGAAGGACACCTATGGCATTGAGCCCGCTTCCGGTGGTGGCGTGGTTATGGCAGCCGCTGGTGATGGTGGTGGCGGTGCGGCCGCAGCCGAAGAGAAGACCGAATTCGACGTCGTTCTCGAAGCTGTTGGCGGCAACAAGATTGCCGTTATCAAAGTAGTGCGCAGTGCGACCGGGCTAGGCCTCAAGGAGGCCAAGGATCTGGTCGAAGCCGCACCCAGCAAGGTCAAAGAAGGCGTTTCCAAGGAAGATGCCGAGAAGGTCAAGACCGAGTTGGAAGGCGCTGGCGCAACCGTTGCGATCAAATAATTCGTTCGCATTGAGAATTGCCCAGGCTTATCTCCTAGCGGGTGAACCTTGGGCAGTTCGTTCTGCGCGAATTCCCCATAAAGAATTCCTGGTACCAAAGGATGAACTGGTAGCAATGACACATAAAGTTGTCCGTTACTGCTTCTGCCTAAAAGCGCCGCAATGCGGTTCCCTTGGTTTTGCTCGGCGTCATTTGACCCACCTACCGCTCGTCGGTGGTGTGGTGGGTAATTGACGCTGGTTTCATAGTCACTCGTGATATCGGAGCAGCCCGCCCTATGGCAGTCCCGGCCCAACGACGCTTGCAGACCGATTCCGTCCGCGCCTTTGGCAGTGCCCGCATCGGCTACGACATCCCTGACCTCACCAAAATTCAGACAGAATCTTACGCGCGGTTCCTGCAATACGACGGAACTTCTACGATTGTGCGCAAAGACGATGGCCTGGAAAGTGTGCTGCGCGAAATCTTTCCGATCGAGAGTTACGACAAGACAATTCGTCTGGAGTATCTCCGCTACGATCTCGGCAAGCCTCGCTACGAACCTGCCGAGTGTCGGCAATTGCGCCTAACCTATGGGCGTCCGTTCCGAATCTGGCTCCGTTTGGTGAAAGATCAGCCCGTCGAAGAAGAAGTTTATTTGGGCGACTTACCCATCATGCTCGGCGGAGGTGAATTTATCATCAATGGGGCTGAACGGGTCGTAGTGAGCCAGTTGCATCGCAGCCCTGGTATTGATTTCGTCTCGGAATTAGATGCAGGTGATCGCCGTCTTCATAGTTGCAGAGTGATTCCTGAGCGTGGTAGCTGGATTGAGCTTAATACCACCAAGAAAGACAGTATCACGGTGCGGATCGACCAGAGCGGGAAGTTCTCGGCCGTGACGCTTCTGCGTGCCATGAGCCCAGAGCTCAGTCTTGATGCTGAAATCCTGAAGAAGTTTTATGAGACCACCAAGCAAAAGATTGTAGATGGTCGTAGTGCTGCCAAGATTGAAGGTCAGATTGCCGTAGGTGACATTATTTACCCTGTGGGAAGTGAACGAGCTGGCGAAATCATCATCGAAGGCTGCCAGCGGATCACCAAGAATATTGCGGAGGTGATTTGCACTTCGGGCGTGAAGAGCGTCGAGGTGATGGCACTGCCGAGCTCCCCGCATCTCTTGAATGCGATGGCTGACGATAATACGTCCAGCCACGAGGAAGCCCTCTTAAGAATCTATCAACGCTTGCGACCAGGCAATCCGCCGCAACTAGAAAAGGCTCGCCAACTATTTACTGAGAAGTTCTTTGATTCCAATCGCTATCGCTTGGGTCGCGTGGGCCGATTCCGCATGAATCGGAAGCTTGGAATCAACGTTCCCGAGAGCGATATGGTGCTTCGTCCTGAAGACTTATTGGCGGCGATCCAATACTTGTTGGGTCTGACGGGTGGGGATAAATCGGCCGAGATCGACGATATTGACCACCTGGGCAATCGACGTCTACGGACCATTGACGAACTCGCTTGCGACGAAATCCGCAAAGGGTTTCTTAAGCTACGTCGCACTGTGCAAGAGCGGATGAGCCTCAAAGACGCCGATGACATCACACCGCGGAGCCTGATTAATCCCAAGAGCATCTCAGCGGCAATCGATTATTTCTTCGGACGCGGAGAACTCTCGCAGGTAGTCGACCAGACTAATCCGCTTTCGATGCTGACTCACGAGCGACGCCTTTCGGCGTTAGGTCCAGGTGGTTTGAATCGCAAACGTGCCGGTTTCGAAGTGCGCGACGTACATATTTCTCACTATGGCCGTATTTGTCCGATTGAAACACCGGAAGGTACTAACATTGGTTTGATTTCCAGTCTGGCGATGTATGCCTCGGTAGACGAGTACGGGTTCTTGATTACTCCCTACCGAAAAGTAAAGAGTGGCAAGCTCACGGATGAAGTCGTCTGGCTCAGAGCAGATCAGGAATCTGACGCCTATGTGGCCTCGGCTGACGTACCTGTCAAAGACGGCATGATTCAGGGTGACACGGTGGTGGCTCGGTACAAATCCGACTTTGTTCTCGTGCCCATCGATAAGATCGAATACACGGACGTGGCTCCAAGCCAAATGATTGGTGTCTCGGCTGGTTTGATTCCCTTCCTGGA
This sequence comes from Bythopirellula polymerisocia, assembly GCF_007860015.1. Taxonomy (GTDB): domain Bacteria; phylum Planctomycetota; class Planctomycetia; order Pirellulales; family Lacipirellulaceae; genus Bythopirellula; species Bythopirellula polymerisocia. Next base: position 945,670 of record NZ_SJPS01000001.1, on the reverse strand, counting down.
ACACGATGACGCCAACCGTGCGTTGATGGGTTCCAACATGCAGCGCCAAGCTGTGCCGCTCTTGCTAGCTGATCCGCCGATCGTCGGCACCGGCTTGGAGAACGATGTGGCTCGCCACTCTGGTATGCTTGTGCGAGCGGGACACAAGGGCTCGGTCACCTATGTCGATGCCGATCGCATCGAGATTGGCCCTGAAGTTCATCACATGCGTAAATTCGTTGGGCTCAATGAGCGGACGTGTCAAAACCAGAAGCCTTTAGTTCTTGTTGGCGATAAAGTGGAAAAAGGTGACGTCATTGCTGATGGTGCCGCGACGTTTAAGGGCGAGTTGGCTCTGGGTCGAAACGTACTTGTCGCCTTCATGTCTTACGAAGGCTACAACTTCGAAGACGCGATCATCATCAGCGAAGAACTGGTTCGCAACGATACTTATACTTCGATTCATATCGAGGAGTTCGATGTTGAAATTCGCGAAACAAAGCTCGGCCGCGAAGAGTTTACTCGTGATATTCCGAATGTCAGTGAGAAAGCACTCCGCAATCTCGACGAGAACGGCATCGTGCAAATCGGTACCTATGTAGAACCTGGCGATATTCTTGTTGGTAAGGTATCGCCGAAGTCCAAGACTGAGCTGACTCCTGAGGAAAAACTCCTACACGCAATCTTCGGTCGAGCTGGTGAAGATGTGAAGAACGATTCGCTGGAGGTCTCATCCGGCATTGAAGGAATCGTAATCGATACTCAGAAGTTTTCTCGCAGAATGAGTCTCGCTGAGGAAGAACGCAAGTTGTTTGAGAAATCGCTCAAGTCTGCCGAAAAGGAAGGGAATGAGGCGATCGCCGCCAAGTTCATCGAGATGGTAGAGGAGATCGAGAAGATCCTGCAAAAGAAGCTCACCGATGAGGAAGGCAACGAGCAGATTCACAATCAAGAGCCGCAATTCATTGCTGATCTGGCCAACCGCTTCCGGCTGGATGCGATAGAGATTCGCAGTCCGCAGCGGCTTAAGGATGTCGAGAAGGTTTACAAGACCATGTGGCCTGCAGTCGAGGAAGCCATTGATGAGCGTGATCGCAAACTCAACTCGATGAAGCGAGGTGATGAACTCCGAAGCGGTGTGCTGCAAATGGTGAAGGTATACATCGCCACGAAACGGGTGATCTCCGTCGGTGATAAGATGGCCGGTCGCCATGGGAACAAGGGTGTGATCTCAAAGATTCTGCCGATCGAAGATATGCCCTTCCTGGAAGACGGTACACCGATTCAGATCATGTTAAACCCGTTGGGTGTGCCGAGCCGTATGAATGTGGGCCAGATTTTGGAGACACATCTCGGTTGGGCGGGGGCTAAATTAGGCTTCCGCGCTGTTACTCCTGTGTTCGATGGAGCGACCGAAGAGCAGATTAACGATTGTCTTCAGGAAGCTGGCCTGCCACGCCACGGCAAGACCAAGCTGTTTGATGGTCGCTCGGGTGAACGATTCGAGCAAGAGACCACTGTCGGTTATATCTACATGCTCAAGCTCCATCACTTGGTGGACGACAAGGTGCATGCCCGTAGCACAGGACCCTACTCGCTCATCACACAGCAGCCGCTGGGTGGTAAGGCTCGCTTCGGTGGACAGCGATTCGGCGAAATGGAAGTGTGGGCTCTTGAGGCCTATGGAGCGGCTTACATCCTGCAGGAACTGCTCACCGTCAAGAGCGACGACGTCGAAGGCCGAACGAAGATTTACGAATCGATGGTCAAAGGTGAAAACACCTTGCAAGCCGGCACCCCGGCGAGTTTTGATGTGTTAACCAACGAGATCCGAGGACTTGGTCTCAATATGCAATTGGAAAAACGTCAGCAGTTGTAGGAAAGAGTTGCATTAGGATCAGGTGCCGTAGGCATTTGTTCAACTTGCGATTACTAGAAGATTCCACTCAGACCCGTTTTAAGTTCCTACAAGACGGTTAATGCCAGAGGATAAATATGAGTGTTTTAGAGAGCTCGAATTACGACCGTGTTAATGATTACGGTTCCGTGAAGATCAGCCTGGCTCGCCCCCACGATATTCGCAGTTGGTCGTTTGGCGAGGTGAAGAAGCCGGAGACGATCAACTATCGTACTTATCGTCCTGAGAAGGATGGCTTGTTCTGTGAACGGATTTTTGGTCCCGAAAAGGACTGGGAATGCGCCTGCGGCAAGTACCGCGGCATGAAATACAAAGGCATGATCTGTGACCGCTGTGGCGTTAAAGTCACTCATAGTCGTGTACGTCGTAAGCGAATGGGCCACATCGAGTTGGCCGCTCCAATCGTGCATATCTGGTTCTTCAAAGCCATGCCCAGTCGCCTAGGCAGCTTACTGGCAATGAAGACCTCCAGTCTGGAAAAAGTAGTCTACTTTCAGGATTACGTGGTGGTCGATCCTGGTGATACACCGCTCAAACCGCAGCAGTTGCTTACCGAGGAAGAATATCGGACAGCTCGAGAGCAGTATGGCGAAACTTTTGATGCCGATATGGGCGCCGAAGCGATTCGCAAATTGCTAGGCGCTCTTGATCTGGTAAAGCTATCAGCTCAATTGCGTATTGATTTAAAGGAAACGGGCTCTAAGCAAAAAGCCAAGGACCTGATTAATCGCCTGAAGACCGTCGAAGCGATTCGCGATAGCGATAACAAGCCGGAGTGGATGGTATTGGACGTGATTCCAGTGATCCCTCCCGACCTGCGCCCGTTGGTGCTGCTGGACAGTGGCAATTTTGCGACGAGTGATCTAAATGATCTCTATCGGCGCATCATTAACCGCAACAATCGGTTGAAGAAACTGGTGGACCTCAATGCCCCCGAAGTAATCATTCGTAACGAAAAACGAATGCTCCAACAATCGGTCGACTCCCTCTTCGACAACAACCGCTGCAAGCGACCTGTGCTGGGTTCAAGCAATCGTCCGCTCAAGTCGCTCACGGACATGATTAAAGGAAAGCAGGGTCGCTTCCGCGAGAACCTGCTGGGCAAGCGGGTCGATTATTCAGCCCGCAGTGTGATTGTAGTAGGTCCACGGCTCAAGTTGCATCAATGTGGACTTCCCAAGAAGATCGCTCTGGAACTTTTCCAGCCATTCATTATACGTCGCCTAAAAGAGTTGGGGCATGCCGACACAATCAAGTCGGCGAAGAAAATGCTCGAGCGCAAAGACGACGAGGTATGGGATATTCTCGAAGAGGTGATCACAAATCACCCGGTTCTCTTGAATCGTGCTCCCACGCTTCACCGCATGGGGATTCAGGCTTTTGAGCCGACCTTGGTTGAAGGGAACGCTATCACGTTACATCCGTTGGTATGTAAGGGGTTCAATGCCGACTTCGACGGGGATCAAATGGCGGTCCATTTGCCACTCTCGATCGAGGCGCAAGTGGAAGCCCACACACTGATGATGAGTACTCACAACATCTTCAGCCCGTCGAATGGTGCGCCGATTATTAGCCCGTCTCAGGACGTGGTGATGGGAAGCTATTATCTCACGATGTCCGTGCCTGACTGCAAAGGCGATGGCATGATTTTCAGTTCATTGGAGGAAGTGGAAACCGCCTATTCATCGGGTAAGGTTGGGACACACGCCGCGATTAAAGTCCGGTTGCCACAGTATCGTTGCTTGCGCGAGGAGCGTGGCAATGAAAACGCCTATGGTGCCCGGATTGATACGACGGTTGGTCGTGTGATTTTTAACATGATCCTCCCGCGAGGCATGCCATACTACAACGTTTCCATGCGGTCGAGCGAATTAGCCAAGGTAATTTCCGACTGCTATGAGTTCGTCGGTCGCCGAGCCACGATCGAATTACTGGACGACATGAATCAACTTGGGTTCCGTCAGGCGACTCTAAGCGGACTCTCCTTCGGCACTGACGATTTAATTACGCCGGATTCCAAGGGACGGATCATCGCCGATGCCGAAAAATCGGTGCTCAAGTTCAATAAGCTCTTCCAGCGCGGTGTAATCACCGAGGTCGAGCGGTACAACCAGGTGCTTGATGCGTGGACTCATGCTCGTGAGCAAATCACGGCGGAAATGATGGCCGGCTTGGAGAGTGACTTCCGCACAGACGGATACGTCAATCCGATCTTCTTGATGGCTCACTCTGGTGCCCGTGGTGGTGTCGAGCAGATGCGGCAATTGGGTGGTATGCGTGGTTTGATGGCTAAGCCCTCCGGCAAGATCATCGAAACTCCTATCAAAGCCAACTTCCGCGAAGGCCTCACGGTGCTCGAATACTTCAGTAGCACGCATGGTGCACGTAAGGGTCTGGCCGATACGGCCCTCAAGACAGCCGACAGTGGTTACTTAACCCGTAAACTGGCCGACGTGGCTCAGAATGTGGTAGTCACTTGCCACGATTGCAGTACGACCCAGGGTATCACCAAGGGAATCCTCTATCGCGGCGAGAAAGTGGAAGTGAGTCTGGCCGATTCGATTAAGGGTCGTGTTAGTCGATCGAATATCGTCAACCCGATTACCGACGAAGTGATCGTAGCGGAAAGCGAAATGATCACTTCGGACATCGCACGTAAGATCGAGCAGCTAGGTCTGGAGAAGATTCAGGTTCGCAGCCCGATGACTTGCGACGCCAATCTGGGTGTCTGTCGATTGTGCTACGGCATGGACCTGTCGACCGGTTCGATGGTCGAAGAGGGAATGGCGGTGGGTATCATCGCCGCGCAGAGCATTGGTGAACCGGGTACTCAACTCACGATGCGTACCTTCCACATCGGTGGTGTGGGTCAGCGTGATGTTGAAGATAGTGATATCAAAGTGAAGAAGGGTGGTATCGCCAAGTTTGCCAGACTTAAGGCTGTGACCAATGACGCGGGTAATTTGGTAGTACTTGCCCGCAATGGCGAAATTGCGCTGGTCGACGAACGAGGCCGCGAGGTCGAGAAATATGAGATCCCTGCTGGTGCAGTGATCCGCATTAAGGAAAACGACACAGTCGAGGCAGGCGCAACACTTTGCGAATGGGACCCACACAGTATCCCGATTTTGGCGGAGACAGGTGGTAAAATCCGTTTTGAGGATCTAGTCGAAGGGGAAACTATCCGCGGCGAGCTTGATCCGAGCGGTAAAAAACGCTTCGTTATCATGGAACATAAGGGCGACCTGCACCCGCAAGTAGTAGTCGAAGATCCTACAGATGGAAAAATTCTCGACTTTTACTACATGCCAGAGCGGGCTCACTTGGAAGTCGACGAAGGTCAGGTCATCTCTCCTGGAACCCTGGTGGCCAAAACTCCACGTGAAGCGTCGGGTACGCAGGATATCACGGGTGGTCTGCCTCGCGTGACCGAGATTTTCGAAGCCCGCAAGCCACGCGATCCGGCGGTCATCGCCGAAATCGATGGCACGGTCGAAATACTTGGCGAGAAAAAACGTGGTAAGCGATCAATCATCGTACGCAGCGAAACTGGCATCGAGCGTGAGCACTTAGTCACTCATAGCAAGCATTTGCGAGTTCATGCTGGTGACCAGGTTCGTGCTGGTGAAGCATTGGTCGATGGACCTTTAGTGCCGCACGATATTCTACGGATTTCCGGTGAAGAAGCCGTACATCAATATCTTACTCGTGAAATTCAGAATGTTTATCGTAGCCAGCGTGTAGAGATCAATGATAAGCACATTGAGATTATTGTCTCGCAAATGCTTCGCAAAGTGCGAGTGGAATCTCCCGGCGATACGGATTTACTGCCCGGCAGCGTGATCGACAAGTTCGATTTCCGCCAGGCCAACGATGCGATTTCGAAGTGCCTGCGGATTTCTCATCAGGGTGACAGCGAATACTCTGAAGGTGCGATCGTACCGAAGGATGTCCTTGAACAGGCGAACGCCCAGATCGAGGCCTTAGGGGGTGATTTGGCCAAGGGTGTCAAACCAAAAATGGCCACGGCCAGCACTCAGCTATTGGGTATCACCAAGGCGTCGGTGCAGAGCAGCAGTTTCATTTCTGCAGCGAGTTTCCAAGAGACGACCAAGGTGCTTACCGAGGCAGCGTTGGCTGGTCGGACAGATTACTTGGTCGGTCTCAAGGAGAATGTCATTCTGGGCCACCTGATCCCTGCCGGAACTGGTTTTCATACGGTCCAGGAATCTGAAGTGCGAATTCATCCAGAGGCTCTCGAAGCATTGGCTGCCGAGAAAGAGCGCGTACTTGAGCGTTCCTTCCCCCTCTTGGAGTCTGCCCTGCAATCTCGAGGAGGCGGTACAACCCCAGCCAACGGCGAGAATCGGGAAGCCATTCCGAGCGAACCTGTCTACCAGACCGAGGCTCCTTCAGGACTCGATGCATTGCTGGGCACCCAGGAAGAACCAGCTCCTAGTTCCAATGTGCCGACAACTGGCACACCCTACACCGGTCCGCTGGATGACGATGATCCGATGGCCGGCTACGGTGAACCGAAACCGACCGAGATTCAGGAGGAAGAATAGGCCTGGAATTCGTGGGGCAGCCATCCTGGCTGCTAGAGCGGAAGCTTACGCCACGGACGGTTGACAGTTAGAGCAGGTACGTTAGATTGATTGGTTCACTACATATTTTAGTCAGCCCCTTTAGAAGGCTTGTCGATGCCCACAATTAACCAACTCGTTCGCAAAAGCCGCAAGCAAAAACGCAAGTTCAGTAAGTCGCCGGTTTTGCAGCAGTGCCCGCAGAAGCGTGGCGTTTGTTTGCAAGTGCGTACGATGACACCGAAGAAGCCGAATTCCGCCCTGCGGAAGATCACCCGCGTGCGTCTTTCCAACGGCAAGGAAGTCACGGTTTACATCCCCGGCGAAGGCCACAGTTTGCAAGAGCATAGTATCGTTCTGGTGCGAGGTGGACGGGTTCGTGATTTGCCTGGTGTCCGTTACCACGTGGTGCGCGGTGCCTTGGATACCCTGGGCGTCGTTGGTCGCAAGCAATCTCGCAGCCTTTATGGTGCGAAGAAGAGTTAAGTTAGCCGTCAGCTCTCAGCTCATAGCTGTTTGCTGGTTTATCAAAAAAAAATAAGCTGAGAGCTGACAGCCGATAGTTGTCAGCTAACCCGACATGCCCCGAATTACTGCCAGCCGCAAACAACTGAAGCCCGATCCATTGTACGGTTCGCTTCTTGCAGGAAAGTTCATCAATAGCATTATGCACGATGGCAAACGGAGTGTTGCCCAAGGCGTGTTCTATGATGCCCTTGAGATTATTCGCGAGCGAGTTCCTGGTGAGGAACCCATCGATGTGTTCACCCAGGCAGTGGAAAACGTAAAGCCTGCCATCGAAGTTCGCTCGAAGCGAGTCGGTGGTGCCGCCTATCAGGTCCCTATGCAGGTGGGTCGTACACGGCAACAATCGTTGTCATTTCGCTGGATTTTGTCAGCCGTGCGCGACAAGAAGGGCCGCCCTGCGGCACAAAAGTTGGCCGATGAATTGGTAGCTGCCTACAATCGTGAAGGCGCCGCCATGACGAAACGAGAGAATGTTCACCGCATGGCCGATGCCAACAAAGCTTTTGCCCATTTCGGTTGGTGATTTTGAGCTTGCCGGGGTCAGAGGCCCGGGATCGGATTCTGTGGAATCTGTTCCCAGTCCCCTGGCCTTTTTTGTGCGCGGATGATTCTGAAGCTTATGACCACCCCTCTCTCAAAAATTCGCAACATTGGGATCATCGCCCATATCGATGCCGGGAAGACGACCGTCACCGAGCGGATGTTGTTTTGCAGTGGGGCAAAACATCGCGCTGGGGAAGTCGATCGCGGCACGACGACCACCGACGACGATGCCGAGGAGGCAGAGCGGGGAATCACGATCTATTCGGCCTGCGTTGCGTTTCCTTGGAACGACGTGCTGGTCAATCTTATCGACACCCCTGGTCACGTCGATTTCACAGCGGAAGTTGAGCGGAGCCTGCGCGTGCTCGACGGGGCGGTCATTGTCTTCAGTGCCCGCGAAGGGGTCGAGGCCCAAAGTGAAACCGTTTGGCGGCAGGCCGACAAATACAAGGTCGCGCGACTGGCGTTCATTAATAAGCTCGACCGTGAAGGGGCCGACTTCGAGGCTGTATTCAATGATATCCGTCAACGGCTTCATGCCCGGCCCGTGGCGATTCAAATTCCCGTCGGTTTGGGCCCTGCCCATGTATCCGATCCCTTTCGCGGGATCATCGACTTGGTGACGATGAAGATGCTCTCTTTTCCAGAAGGGAAAGAAGGCCGTCAGATCGTTGTAGACGAAATCCCCGAGGAAGTAGCAGATACAGCATCCATGTGGCGCGAAGATTTGCTGAGCGAGCTTTCCAACTTTAGCGATCAACTCATGGAGCTTGCCCTGGCGGAAGAGCCGGTCCCGGTGGATCTGCTCCGCAAGGTGCTCCGAGATGCGACGGTTCATTTGCAGATTCAGCCAGTGCTATGTGGATCAGCCCTGCATGGCATCGGCGTACAGCCGCTCCTGGATGCGGTGGCCGCTTACCTGCCCAATCCGGCCGAAGTTCCGCCGGTGGAGGGCATCGATCCCTCGGGTAACTCGGAACACCACCGCAAGTCGCAAACCAAGAGCGAAGCCCCGCCTATCAAGGTGAGTCGCAAACCAGACCCTGACGAACCGTTCTGTGGGCTGGTGTTCAAGGTGCTTCCTTTTAAGACGGGCGACCTCTCCTGGGTGCGGGTCTACTCAGGTGTCCTCAAGGGAAATAGCCGAGTACTCAATGCTACACGAGACAAAAAAGAAAATGTCTCCCAACTCTGGCGAATCCATGCCAGTAAGAAAGAAGAACAACTCGAATCCACTCAGGCAGGCGACATCGTGGGAGTCATTGGCCTTCGCGACTCGGTCACGGGGGATACGTTGTGTGATACACGCGCACCAATCATTCTTGAATCTATCGAGTTTCCCGAGACGGTTATCTCGATGGCGATCGAGCCCGAAAGCACCGCCGACAAGAAAAAGCTCTCCGACGCCCTCGTTATGCTCCGCAAGCAGGATCCGACTTTTGCCGCAAACGAGAACGACGAAACAGGCCAAACCCTTATCAGCGGCATGGGCGAATTGCATCTGGAGGTGATTCAACACCGTTTGCAACGAGATTTCAAACTCAATGTAAAAGTCCATAATCCCCGTGTGAGTTACCGGGAGACAATTGATCACAAGGCCGAAGTGCTGGGCGAGTGCAATCGGTTGATGAACGGCGTGCAGCACATCGCTGGTGTGCGGCTGCGAGTAGAACCGTTCAATTCGCCAACAGGTACTCCGGTCGTTACCAACTCGCTCGATCATGGCCTGCCGTCGGAGTTCCTCACTGTCGTACTCGAAGAGTTGGAGAATGCTGCCCAAGGGGGTGGATTGCTGGGCTTCCCCCTGATGCGAGTGAAAGCAACTCTCCTCGGAGGCGAAGTCCACGAGACCGCCAGCAGCGAAATCGCTTTCCGCACCGCAGCCAGTCTTGCTTTCGACGCAGCACTCCGCGAGGCAGGGATCGTCCTCTTGGAGCCAATCATGCGAATAGAGGTTTCCACTCCTGACGATCACGTGGGGGACCTCATTGGCGATCTCCAACAACGCCGTGCAATCATCCATGATCAAGAAGCCCGCTCCGGCCGAACCGTCATTCACGCTGAGGCCCCACTCGAAAGACTCTTCGGCTATTCCAGCGCAATGCGAAGTCTTAGCCAGGGTCGCGCAAGTTGCTCTATGGAACCGAGTACCTACAGCCGCGCCCCTGAAGAAGTGCTGGCGAAATTTCTGTAACCAGGCCAACTAGGTTCATGTCACTGAACAATTCCCGTGCCCAGACGTACCCAAATGTACTAGAAAAATACCTCGCGTGAGTGCAATTGAGCTAATGCCGCTTGGCCACTTACGCAATGCCCCGTTGGGGCGAGGAAAGGAAATATTCGCAATAGAGTATGCGGATTGCTGAATATGGGAAATGCGGAGTGGAGGACATGGGTTTCCGCCTGAGTGGGAATGACGGCAGGGGAGGGAATGCGAAAGAGAATGGGAGCAGGACCGCGGAGCGGTGGGGGAGTTCGTCCCTACGCGAAATATCGGGAGGATTTCCTCAATCTTCCAGCAATCGTTACGTTCCTCAGAACTGCTATCACCGACCTAAGTCATTGGCTATTAATAGGTTCTGAAGCAAGGTGGAGGGGCTATTCGTTTGACAGTTTTTTGGTTCGCGCTTATCCTCAATGTCTAGGCACCTATGTTCGGGGTTCATGGCACGGGCCACTGTTCTGACCTAATTGACAGGTTGCATCCCGCAAGATGACGGTTGGGTTTGAACGAATCTCACGAAACAGGTCGCTCCCGGAGCCAACTTTTTGCCGTTGCGTATGATTGTTTGCAAAGAAGTTGCGCGGATGAGAAGTTCTCCCTTGTTTGAATGTACTGAGTTCAAAGATCTTCAGTGATCTCTTGTTAATCGCGGAATCATTATTTTATGGCCAGCCAGACTCACCCGTTTTCTACTTTTGAGAATTCTGAACATTCAGAGCATCTGAGTCATTCCCAGGAGCAAGCTGCTTGGGTCTGTTTCGGTGTCCTGGTGTTGCTGCTGACGCTGGGGTACGGCAACATGCTGTCGTTCACAGCGCACTCCTGGTCAGATGGGTTGTATTCCCATGGATACATCATCCCTTTGATTGCAGCTGGCTTGTTCTGGTATCGCCGCAAGCCTCTTACTGCGGTTCCAAGCATGGAACGATGGATTGGAGTGGGGGTTCTGCTAGTTTGCCTGTTGATGCGTCTCTATGCATCCTATTACGACATGAATCCGCTTGATCGGATGAGCTTCATAGGCGCCCTACTGGCGATCACTTTGATCGTAGGCGGATATGACATGTTGCGGTGGGCCGGTCCTCCACTGGCCTTTTTGATCTTCATGTTTCCGTTGCCCTCTGCTCTTGAAAACACTGTGCTACTCAAACTGCAAAATCTGGCAGCGATGTTCAGCACCTGGACGTTGCAGTTGCTGGGGGTCCCTGCACTTCGTGAAGGAAGTCATATCATCATCGAAAAGCTTCCTTTGGAGGTAGCGGATGCGTGCAGCGGTTTGCGGATGGGAACGATTTTCGGGGCATTGTCCGTGGCTCTGGCGATGATTATCGATCGTCCATGGTGGGATCGGTTGACGATCCTCGTATTTGCGATCCCAGTTGCCCTGGCAACGAATGTGATCCGCATCACTCTGACGGCTCTGCTCTATCTTGCTTTTCCGGATAATGATGCAGTACACCATTACATCCACAATTGGGCTGGATTGGCCATGATGCCAATTGCGCTAGGCTTTTTGTGGATCGAATTGACGCTACTTTCCAAATTGACCATTCCTATGGAATCCGACGATTATGCGAGTTTTAGTGCGGCACATGGCTGATGCTTGATCGCTGGATAGCCCTGGCACAGAGGGCTGCATGTTGCCCTGAGGCCTTATGGCGGTGAAAATAGTAAACGTGGCAGTTGGATTGAAAGCCAGTTATTTGCGTTTCCCCAGGTAAATCATTCCAGGCCCAGGATTTGGCCCGGTAGTTGCGAGCAAGAGTCACAACGGAAATCCCTCATTTCCTCAAGGCAGAGGTGATGTCGGAGAAGGGAACACCAGTCGCTGAAATGCCTTCCCCTTTTCTCAGCTAAGACTGGCCCGATTAAATTAGCGTTCTCAAGATTTTGCGAATAAGTCGTAGTGGACGGCCTTCGCGTGAATCGAGCATTTTCAAAGAGGTTTTCGATGAAACAAGATTCTGGATTTAATGGTTCTGAGGTTATGTATCCTCCAATGACCGTCGATCATGAGCCGACACATTCTATGGTGCCCGCCGGTGCTCCTTATGCGGTCCCCGGTGCTGGAGCATTTCCAGGAATGCAGCCCCGCGGGCCAGAGATTCTCAGCGGTCCGCTCAATCAAACCTGGATCCTTAACTGTCTAAGACGGCGCTGGCTAGCAGCTCTGTTGCTAGGAACCTTGGGAGCGATTCTGGCCGGATTGTTGTTGATGTGGCTTTTCCCCCTTTCATCGCAAGTGGTTTCCTACCTGCAGCTGGAGGATCAGGAAGCGGAGAACATCCTGGACGACAAGCCTCGCCCGATGAATCCGAAAGAGTTTGAAATCTTCCAGCAAACTCAGCTCACATTGCTAAAAAGCCAGTATGTCTTGACAGCTGCCCTTACCCGTCGAGACGTCGCGGAGACCAACGCCGTCGTATCAAATCGCCCAGATGAGCTGGTTTGGTTGAACGATGAATTGAAAGCTTCATTTCCTGGTGAAAGTAAGATTCTTATGATCAGCTATGAAGGGGAGGAAGACCCCGAGGAAATGAAGCTGATCATCGATGCGGTCGTCGATGCCTATCAAGATGAGGTGGTTACTGCGGAGCGCATTAGTAAAACAGAGGCACACACTGCCATGGAGAAATTGCACAAGCAACTTCGGGAAGAACTGCGAGAGAAAATTGACAAAATGCAGACGCTCCAGCAGGAATTTAAAGGTGTAAGTTCGCCCAATGCTCCAGCGGAATTGAACATGCTCATTCGTGATATTGGAACTATCCAGCAGAGAATGTTCGATGCAAAGGAGGAGTTGGTCAATCTGGAAGTCAACCGTGAACTGCAAACTCGCTCGATCCAGAGTCCCGCAGCGATGAAGCAGGCAGTCGCTGAGGAATTGGACAAAGACCCTACATTGTTGGGCTACCAACAAGAGAAATACGCCCTTTCGCAGCAAATTCGCCAATTACAATCGATGACCAAAGGGCCAACCTCCCCTGAAATCAGGCGATTGCAGCAAAGTATTCAGAGTGTATCAGCTGCGGAACAACAATATCGCTCAGAGATGGAAAGCGAGCTCATAAAGCAATATAAAAACGCCCCCAATGATGCGATGCAGTTGGTGATGACGGAATATCTGATGCGTCGAAAGGCCCTCGAACAGTCGCTAGCTGAACTGCAGAACGAGCTAGACCTCAAGAAGGAGGAGATCGAGGCCCTGGGGCAAGAAAATGGTGAACTCGCCATGCTGCAGGCCGAAGTCGAGCAGCTTAAGGAAATTGAACAACAGATGGATTGGCGGCTGCGTGGCTGGAGGATTGGCGACGATACTTCTGGCGAGCGGATCAAGGTGATGCAGAAAGCCTTTGCATCGGAAAAAATCAACGTCTACCAGCGCTATGCAATTGTCGGAATCGGCGGACTGGGCGCGTTTTTTCTGACCTGTTACGGAGTTGCACTCTTGGAATTCCGCAGACGCAAATTGAATTCCCCAGAGGATGTCGACGAAGGACTGGGAATTCGCGTGTTAGGTGTTCTACCGTCCGTCGCATCGCGCAAATCGATGTCACCGGGTAGCACCACGGCAGCTCAGCTTTCTGAGTCGATTGACAATGTACGTGCTACCCTGATGCACGATTCGACCTCACGTCCACGACAAATCGTGTTGGTGGCCAGTCCCTCTTCCATGGAGGGTTCAACCACAGTGGCCAGTCATCTGGCTCTGAGTCTGACTCGAGCCGGACGGCGAACTCTGTTAATCGACGGTGACCTCCGTGATCCATCACTGCACAAATTATTTGGCATGCCATTGGATGATGGTGTGAGTGAACTCCTACGATCTGAGATTGAAATCACTGACGCCATTCGCCCCACGAGTACGGAAGGGCTCTGGATGATGACGGCTGGACAATGCGATATGGATTCCATCCATGCCTTAGCGGCCGGTCAATTGCAACCGATCTTTGAGAAACTACGCAGTGAATTCGATTTCGTGATTATTGATGGTGCCCCTGTCCTAGGACTCTCTGATTCTTTGTCGATCGGCCAATACATCGATGGTGCGATTCTCACTGTGCTGCGAGACCATAGCGGAGTGAAAAGTATTTATCAGGCATCCGAGCTACTCAAGAGCCTGGGTATCCGGCTTATTGGTTGCGTGGTCAATGGCATGCCATTCAAGGCAGATCGCCGCATAACTCGGATTCAGAGCGGACCGAGTAAAGCCAAGCGTTTGCCTGCCGCAACAGAAAACTGATATTCCGGCGGATTTCTTAGAAAGACCCAGAGCGGCGTCGAACCTATGAATGGGTTCGACGCCGCTTTTTTTGTTTCCCTCCCCCTCACCGCGAAGATGCCGGATAACGGTGCCGCGCAGGCTGAATGACTTGCTGTAGACTTGCATAAGCATATGTTATGCTCTGCGAAAGCGAACTTTAGAGCATAAACAGAATCTGGCATCCGATCGGAAACCTCTGGGCACAAAAAATGGATTTGCAGCAGCGATTCGCAGCTCTAGGGCGAGGTATCTACGACCATCACTGGTGGGTCATTGCCGCCTGGATTCTGGCAGTCTGTCTGTTGCGTGTGTTTTCTCCTGAATGGTCGTCGGTAGCCCGCGACGGTGATCTGGAGCAATTGCCCTCCAACACGGCCATCGCACAAGGCGAGAAACTCAATTCAGCTGCGTTCCCATCGGACGTTTCCAAGAGCCAATTTGTCCTGGTTGTCGCTAGGCATGATGGAGAGTTGACGCATGATGACCGAGAATTTGCCATATTGTTGGGAAATAAAATTGGCGAGGCCTTGGGGGAGAATTTCGTCGATGTTTGGAACGAGAAAACACCTGCTATTGGCTCATCCTTGCGAAGTAAATCGGATCAGGCAGTGAGGGTCGTCGTACGGCTTACCAACGAATTCATGGCGACCCAAAATATTGAGTTGCTTCGTCGAACAAAGCAGATCGTGGAAGATGCCTCGAACATTACTCCTACAGGCCTGGAGATCGGCATCACTGGATCGGCAGCGATAGGTGGGGACATGTTGAGTGCGGCCGCGGAAAGCGTTCAAAACATTCATACTACAACCATTGCATTGGTGGCAGCCGCGCTCCTGTTGATTTACCGCTCTCCAAGGTTGGTACTTGTTCCCATGTTGGCGATTGGAGTTGCGACTACCGTTTCAATTGATCTCTTGGCTATCTTGGCCGCTTGGAGTCAACACCATCCAAACGCATGGCCTGAAGTTCACGTTTTTACAACTACCAAGATTTTTGTCATCGTCATTCTGTTTGGATCGGGCACCGACTACTGTTTGTTTCTAACAGCCCGCTTCCGCGAACACCGCTCTGCGGGACTTTCTTTGCGAGACTCTCTGACTGGTGCCATGCAACACGTTGGCACTGCATTGGTGGCCAGTGCCCTAACCACAATCGTTGGTTTGGCGATGATGGGATTCGCAGAGTTTGGCAAGTTTTCTTACAGCGGACCCACGATTGCAATTTGCCTGGCGGTCACTCTATTGGCCTGCTTGACCTTCGTTCCGGGACTCTTGGCGACGCGATTGGGGAGTGGCATCGAACGAGGCAGTGAATCGGACCCGGATAACTATTGGCAAATCTTTTGGGGTCGCTTAGCCGATGCAGTGCTTTCCCGGCCTCGGACGGTTCTCGCCGTCAGCCTGCTATTAGCCATACCATTTGCCTGGATTGGCTGGAATGTGAACGTAACCTACGACTTGCTCGGAGAACTTCCAGCAGAACGCACCTCTCGCCATGGAACTGATATGTTGAAACGGTACTTCCCCCCGGGTGAAATCGGTCCCCTGGTGGTACTCGCTGAGTTGCCATCTGGAAATCTGGACTCGGTGGATGGCCAATTGACTATCGCTGAGCTTGCCAAACCGCTCTACGATCTACCGGGCGTCGAAAAAGTGCGCAGCCTCTATCAGCCGCTGGGAGATCCGCCGGGGTCAGTGAGCCTGTTTTCTAGCGAAGGTTTGCTGGCGCTGGCGGCAAAGGGCAGCCCCCTCACCCAGGCAGTATTCGTCTCTCAGGCACCCGGGCTGGCTGGCCGTGTTACGCGGTTATTTCTTATTTTGGATGCGCAACCTTTTTCACCTGAGGCTGTGGCCAGTTGCAGCGCAGTGGAACGGAAACTGCAAGAGATCGCTAGCGATAATCAATCACCATGGCATGATGCTAGATTTGCATTGGCTGGCCCAACGGTAGGAATTCGTGATCTCGAGCAGGTCACGCTCGCGGACCGAACTCGAATTCAACTATTGGTCACCTTTGCAGTTCTGGTTGTGATCATCCTCCTGCTTCGCAAACCAATGGTTTGCGTGTTTCTTATCGTGACCGTTGTCATGAGTTACTTAGTTACGATTGGCATTATCGATCTGCTGTTCACCATGTTGCGTGGGGAGGGCTATGTCGGACTCGACTGGAAGGTACCCTTGTTTTTGTTTGTACTCTTGGTTGCCGTGGGTCAGGATTACAATATCTATCTGGTAAGCCGCGTCATCGAAGAGCAGCGCGGGGGGGAGCTTCGCGCGGGATTGCGGCGAGCAGTGATCCAAACCGGAGGAATTATCACAAGTTGTGGCATCATCATGGCAGGCACGTTCGTCTCCATGACTACCAGTGAGCTCAATGGCATGATCGAACTGGGGTTCGCCCTCACGCTAGGAATCCTGCTCGACACCTTCGTCGTACGCACGATCGTGGTCCCAGCGTTTCTGGGAATGCTTTCCACGTCCAGATAAGATCAAATTGGAGCAATCTTGCCTAAGTCTCCTGGCACACAGATTTACTTGCCGGATACTAATTTGAGCAAATCACCAATCTTGCGGTGTGCCTCAATCGAGTGGCGCAGTGGTTGATCTTTATGGACAACGTAGCGATTCTTGCGGCCCACTCGTTCGATCTCTATGAATCCTCCCTCCTCCAAATCATGCACAATACGCTGAACGGCCCTCTCAGTGATCCCAACTCGCGCGGCTACTTCTCGAAGAACCAATTCGGAATTGGTATCCAGCAAAATCAGCACGTGTGAATGATTTGTCAGAAAAGTCCAGCCATGCGACGTTTCTCCCTCGTGATGCGCTTGCGGAGTATTCGAGGGTGTCTTGCTGGTCAGATGTCTATCGGGCTTTTTCGCTTTGGTCTTAGCCATGTTTGATGCCTCACAAGGGATTTGACGGCCGGGGAGGCAACGTCAACTCACAAACCAATAGCATACCACAACGAGCAGGAAAAATAATTCGCGAAATAAATGACCTAGATTTACCGAGTTTTTCAGTCTTTGTGGCAATTTGCCAAAAAAACCTCATTAAATTAACGACTTGCAATTGACGATACAAATGTCAGGTATTAATATTCGTGTTATACATGTCGTTTTCAGGAGATTTCGCTGTGATACCTACCTACGCCCTACTGATTTTCGCCCCCCTATCGCTGCTCTTATTGAGCGGTCTGGTCCCTTCGCAATTCGCGAACCAACAGGTCGCTCGTTTTCGTCAAATCGTACTCCTGCTCGCTGGACTACTATTCCTTTCGGCGGTTGCCTCGACTGCATGGTGGGCAATCCAAGGTTCTTGGAGCTGGACTCTCATTGATGGAGGTGGAGGCAAGCATTTTATGCTCAGCTTGCACTTCGACGGGATCAGTGCACTGATGTACTTAATGGTTAGCTTTATTGGATTAGTGGTCTGCCAATATTCGGTACGCTATCTCGATGGAGAAGTGAACCAAGGAAGCTACTTTCGCTGGTTCGCGCTCACACTTGGGGCTGTTTCCATGATGGTTGTCTCAGGAAATCTCTTGCTGTTTGTCGTTGCTTGGGTTTTGACAAGTACCGGCCTTCATCATTTGTTGTTGCATTATCCGGAAAGAGCCGCAGCGCAACGAGCCGCTTGGACCAAATTTGCGATAAGCCGCCTTGGAGATGTGTTCTTAATTTCTGCCTTGTACCTGGTCTTTGCGACTTTCGGTACTTTTGAATTGTCAGAAATATTTTCAGTTTTGAGGGCTCCGAGCGCAGTTTCTGAAGAATCATCTACTGCACTGGTGGCTATCGCCTGGCTGCTTTGTCTGGGAGCTGTGACCAAGTCTGCACAATTCCCTTTTCATACCTGGCTGCCACAAACTATGGAAACCCCCACCCCGGTCTCAGCGTTGATGCATGCTGGTATCGTCAATGCAGGTGGATACCTGGTGATTCGGATGAGCCCTTTGATTTCGCACTCATCGAGTGCGATGAGCACTTTGGCTGTGATCGGAGCCACTACAGCATGCCTGGGAAGTATCGTTATGTTGACTCAACCGAGTGTGAAACGAGCACTTGCGTTTTCCACGATCGCCCAGATGGGATTCATGATGTTGCAGTGTGGTTTGGGTGCGTTCTCCGCAGCAATGCTTCACATTCTCGCCCATTCGCTCTACAAGGCCCATGCGTTCTTGAGTAGCGGGAGCGTTTTACAGCAATCTCAGGCTACGCGTGGCGTGAATCAAAAAGTGCCTGGTCTGATTTGGGGAGTTGTCTTGCTGGTCATTGCTACGCTAACGACTGTAGGCAGCTTGGCAGCAATTACGATGGCAATAGGGTTGAATATCACTGAGAAGCCTGGGGGGCCTGTGTTGGCTCTTATTCTCTGCCTTGCCCTGACCACTTGGGGCTGGCGAGTCCTATCTGCAAGATCCCTACGCACCACTGGCATTGCAATCCTCGGAATCGCTGGCTTGAGCATGTTCTATGTCTTAAGTTACCTCGCGGTAGACAAAATGATCGCAAGCAGCTTGCCAGAGGTGCTTACGCCTGGGCCTTGGTCGTTCGTTGGACCAACTATTGCCGCCGGGTTCTGCTTGCTCTTCGGAGTGCACTGGCTACTTGTTAGTGGTCGTGGACAAGTATGGTTTGCCCCGCTTTACGTGCATGCTTCCAATGGCTTTTATCTAGACACCCTCACGCGCCGCCTCGCGACAACAAGAACCAATAATTTATAGTGAAATTCCTGATCGACTTTTGAAAAGCTTCCAAACAATTTCGATTAACATTGATGAGATGACATAACTATGACTGCTCTATCAACACCCCTTCCGACATCGCAAGTCCTCCAAACCAAGAGTAAAGTAGGGGCAAGTTCTACTAGCCCAGCAATCGAGTTACCTTGCTCCTTGAAGCATATTCTTGACAGTGTTCAGGGGAAGATTGCCCCAGTCTGGCCGCTCAAAGATTATGTGGCTGTCAATCCTTATCAGGGCTATGCGGACCAAAAGTTCTTAACTGCCAGACAAGCATTGAAGAGCTTTTCTGAAGCTGAGTTGTTGATGGACGTCACGTACTACCGGCAACAATTTGAGGACGGACACCTAACCCACGAGGATCTCGAAGCCGCTATCGACGAACTGGTGGCCGACGGAATTGCTGGCTCTGAGTCACTCACTATGCAGGAAGTGTTAGCGCTCTTGCATGGAAAAAGTCCCCAAGGTGTTCTAAAGAACTCTTCTGACCTTGAATCGGATGTGACTTCGTCTTTCCTTGGAACGATTACGTCGATCCTAGACAGCTCGACTGGTTCTAATTGGGCAAGCTTAACGAATGAGGAGATCTCGAAACACTGCGCGTCCCACTACGATCAGGGGCAGTCTCTCTGGCCGAGCCCTTGGAAAGACCTTCCTCTGTATGACGCTTGGCGTTCAATTGCCAGCCATGATCGGTCTATTGAAATCCTTGGAATCGGCGGATTCCGATCGCTCGTGCGGAAGCTCCCCAAGTCCCCTGAATTAGCGATCGCCTGGTTGCTTAACCGCCTTCAGATCCCTTCGGAGCTTTATGAAAAGTACCTATTGAGTCAGTGTTACTCGATACTTGGTTGGAGTTCCTGGACAAGCTTTAAGGCACGAGAAGCGTCCAACAATGGAACAACCTGTGAAGATTTTGCGGGGCTCCTCGCAATCCGCTTAACGTATGAGTACGCAATCTTTGAAAAGTGCGATGTTGAAATAGACTGGAATGCCTCCTCAACAACCAATGTACTATCGAAGAACAACGATCGATGCATCTCACGGCACGCACTGATGAGATTCTTGCTGCTGCGAGGTACTGAAATCGCGTATCGACGAGATCTTTTGGGCAAACTTGCTTGCAAGGGGGAGAATTCCTTGTTGGAACAATCCTCACTTCCCTCAGTGCCTGAACAGAGTAGCAAGCTGGCTCAATTGGTATTTTGCATTGATGTGCGATCAGAATGTTATCGGCGAAACTTGGAAATTGCTGGCGAGAACCTGGAGACCTTCGGCTTTGCAGGATTCTTTGGGTTGCCAATCGAATTCGTCCCATTTGGAGAACAAAAGGGCACCGGACAGGTCCCAGCCTTGATCTCCCCTAAATTCCAATTGCACGAGGAATTGTGCGTAGGAGATGATGCCGTCAATCAAGCAATGGCAAAGAAAATGTCCATCCGGTCTTTGCGAAAAGCTTGGAAGGAATTTCAATCCTCGGCAGTAAGCTGTTTCGCTTTTGTAGAGACCACGGGACTGTTCTACGTAGCCAAACTCTTTCGCCACTTGATGGGTACGAATCCAACCCCGAGCGGCCGCAACGACGGGGTGGAGGCATGCGATAAACACCTGCTTCGACCCACTCTCCGAGGTCTGAACCAACAAGGAATCACAACTTCCGTACAGACCGATTTAGCAGAGGGAATTTTGCGAGGTTTAGGTTTGGTGGAAAACTTTGCCAAACTCGTCGTGTTCTGTGGCCACGGTAGTCGAACAGAAAACAATCCCCTCCAGGCCGGACTCGACTGCGGTGCATGTGGTGGCCACTCGGGTGAAGCGAATGCGAGATTTGCTGCCATGTTGCTCAATCAGAATTACATTCGACAGTCGCTTACCGAACGGGGTATCGATATTCCCAGCGACGTTCACTTCATGGCTGCCCTACACAATACCACCACGGATGACCTGCAATTCTTTGAAGTGCAGGACGTTCCCTCGACTCACCAGGCTGATCTTGAGACACTCTTGGAGAATGCCAAACTGGCTACCCTGCAAACGCGACGGGAACGAATCCCCCGTTTGGCTGGCTCAACCGAAAGTAACTTGCTTCAACGAGCCCGTGATTGGTCGGAAATCCGACCCGAATGGGGCCTGGCTGGTAATGCCGCCTTTATCGCAGCACCCCGAGCGTACACCCAAGCCGCATCACTCGAGGGCCGTTCCTTTCTCCATAGTTACGATTCTCAATACGACCCCGAGTGCAAGGTGCTAGAGCAGATCATGACGGCGCCCTTAGTCGTCGCGCACTGGATCAACATGCAATACTACGCATCCACCGTCGATCCCCGTCACTTCGGTAGCGGTAGCAAAGCCATTCACAATGTGGTCGGGCAATTCGGCATATTCTCGGGTAACGGGGGTGACCTGATGACCGGGTTGCCTTGGCAATCCGTTCACGATGGCAAGTCCTACCAGCACCACCCGCTCCGTTTACTGGCCATCTTGGCTGCGCCTCGTTCAGCCATCGAAGCCATCCTTGCCAAACATGAACTATTGCAGAATTTGGTAGTCAATGGCTGGCTGCAACTGGTAGCCATCGAAGACAACACCCATTTTCGCTGCACCGAAAAGCAAGAGTGGGTCGCATTGCCTGTCAACAACGAGGCATTTCTAGTCGCCTAATGGCAAGACTTGGTTTTCGACAAGACTTTGTAAATTTAGCAACAATATTATTCACTTAACAAACGGATATCTAGCCATGATCACTACAAGAGCCCATGCGCCTGAGAGCATTTTCGTTGACTCGCGTTTCGAGATACTGGATAACAGCTCCGCATCAATTGAAACCTTGGTCATTGCACTCGACGATCCCTACCTGATTCGATGCCTGCGGGAATCTCTCTCCAATGAATCGGCAGCCCTGTTGCCGATATCTGAGGATTCCCTGAATCAGGATGGGCAATCTCTTGCTCAAGAGATTGAAAGGGCTTTGCATAAGCTGGACCTAAGTTCAATAGTATTTGTTGGTCACTCAATGTCTAGATGGGCATGCAGAAAAGGTGTTTCTTCTAGCACAGGAGGGAATGGAGATTTCAGTTCCGTTATCTCAGGAGTCAAGCACTTTCAATCCCAGTCCCAGGAATCTCAAAAGCGTTTCGTATCTCAGTTTCAACAGCTAGCAGAAATCCCGGTGATTGCCTCCAGGGTCAATTGCGAAGAATTGGCGATTTCAGGACTGTTCTACAGAGCCGAAAGTGGATTGTTTCTCGCCTATGATCCCGCTCTAGATCAATTTCAGCCACTCCTGAACTAGCGTACAAGTTGCACTCGGATACTCAAATTTTCGATGGGATTTTCATGTCGTACTCTACCCCAATTCCTACCGCAATAGAGCAAGAGGAGGACCAATTACCAAGTCTCCGTAGCGGCTCGAACCTAGAGAAGTTAGAAGCGGAAAGTATTCATATCCTCCGCGAAGTGGCAGCCGAGTTTGACAATCCCGCGATACTCTACTCGATCGGTAAGGATTCTTCGGTAATCCTGCAACTAGCCCTCAAAGCATTTTACCCTAGTAAACCTCCTTTTCCCTTGTTGCATATCGATTCAACATGGGAGTTTCGGGAGATGATCGAATTCCGGGAGCAGTACGCTCGGCAGAAACTTGGCCTAAACGTGATTGCCTATATCAATCAGGCTGGTGTGGAAGCGGGAATCAATCCTTTCGATCATGGAAGTAAAGTTTACACCGACGTGATGCGGACACAGCCTTTGAAGGAAGCTCTGACCAAATACCGGTTTGACGCTGCAATCGGCGGCGGGAGACGCGACGAAGAGCGCTCTCGAGCGAAGGAAAGAGTTTTTTCATTTCGAGATCGCCAACATCGCTGGGATCCACGAAATCAACGTCCTGAGTTGTGGAACTTGTATAACACTTGGAAAAAATCTGACGAGTGTTTGCGGGTGTTTCCCCTGTCAAACTGGACTGAACTCGATGTTTGGCAATACATCTGGCAGGAAAAGATTCCGATAGTTCCCCTTTACTTGGCAAAGCCACGGCCTGTCGTCGAGCGGAACGGTGATTTGATTGTCGTTGACGACGACCGCATGATGCTCCAAGAGGGGGAATCCCCCGAGATGAAACAGGTGCGATTTCGCACACTAGGCTGCTATCCAGTCACTGGTGCCGTCGAATCTGAGGCCACTTCTATCGAGGACGTTGTCCATGAAGTGTTGACCACGCGCTGGTCTGAACGTCAGGGCCGAGCCATCGACCGCGACGAAGCGGCGGCCATGGAGCGCAAGAAGCGAGATGGTTACTTCTAATCCTATCTCAGTCCCTTCAAATCAAACAATTTACCGCCTAAGCCACTCTGCCCGACCAGGAAATCGTGATGTCTGCAACTGATGCTATGCCCCAACCTAAATCCGAAACTCCCGATTTATTGGCTGCTTTAACCGATAAGGAGATGCTTCGGTTTATCACATGCGGTAGTGTGGACGATGGCAAGAGTACGTTGATCGGGCGGCTCTTACTTGAAGCAGGGGCGCTCCACGACGACCAACTTGACGCACTTCGCCGCGATACAAACAAGCATGGCACGACGGATGACGAGTTCGATACGGCTCTGCTCTTAGATGGACTCGAAGACGAGCGTCAGCAAGGTATTACCATTGATGTCGCTTATCGGTATTTCACGACCGCCAAGCGTAAGTTCATCATCGCCGACACACCAGGGCACGAACAGTTTACACGCAACATGGCAACTGGGGCCTCCACTGCTGATCTTGCCCTCATTCTGGTTGACGCAAGCAAAGGGATCCTTACCCAGACCAAGAGACATGCCTTCATTGTCTCGCTATTGGGCATCCGCCATGTCGTTCTGGCCGTTAACAAGATGGATCTGGTCGATTTCGATCGCTCGGTCTTCGAGTCTATCTGCGAAGACTTCAAAGAGTTTGCCTCTAGCCTTGATGTCCCCGACATTCGTTTTGTCCCCTTGTCGGCTCTGAAAGGAGACAATGTTGTTCAGCCGAGTGCGAACACCCTCTGGTACGAAGATGGTTCGTTGCTGCACCTCTTGGAAAATATTTACATCGGTTCGGACTCCAATACACGAGACCTGCGGTTTCCCGTTCAATGGGTCAATCGACCGGATGCGACTTTTCGCGGGTTCAGTGGTTCGATCGCTTCGGGAAGAATACGAGTTGGCGATGAAGTCGTAGTTCTGCCCTCTCAAAAGACAAGTCGCATAAAACGCATCGTCACGCACAATGGGGATCTGAAGGAGGCGGAGGCGCCTCTTTCAGTGACGATCACTTTAGAAGATGAAATCGATGTTGCTCGGGGCGACATGATCGTCCGCCCGGGCAATCGGCCTCAAGTCCGCCGCGAGATTGAGGCGCTTTTGGTCTGGATGTCGGAGCAACCGCTCGCCACGGGCAAGTCATATTTCATGAAGCACACTACACGCAAGACATCTGCGGAAGTTCATGAAGTTCGTTACCAGATCGATGTCAATACGCTCCATCGCTCTGCCAGTCTCTCCTTGCGACTCAACGAGATCGGACGTTGCCAGCTTACACTTCACGATCCGATCATGGTCGACGACTATCGGCACAATCGTCAGACAGGAGCCTTCATTCTTGTCGATCGAATCACAAATGAGACCGTGGCAGCGGGGCTCTTTTTTGATACCGAGGGTGAAAGCAGTCCCGCCGAACACTGGGATGACAAGCCCCAGGGGATCCATCTTCAACGAGCGATTAGCCATGTCCCTGAAACCCAACGGGCGGTTCGCTACAACCAACAACCAATCACCATATTGCTGACGGGTTTGAGTGGTTCAGGCAAATCGACGATCGCACTAGAATTGGAGCGACTGCTATTCTCATCAGGCAAGACTTGTGTTGTACTCGATGGGCAGAATATGCGTTTCGGTATCAGCCGAGACCTCGGGTTCTCGGCCGAAGAGCGTTCCGAAAACCTACGCCGTGCTGCCGAAATAGCCAAAATCCTGAACGATTCAGGCTTGATCTGTATTGCCGCGTTCGTTGCTCCGCATCAAGATGTTCGCACTCGCGCGAAACAATTGATTGGCCCGGATCGCTTAGTGCACATCCACCTAGATGCACCCGTAGAAATTTGCCGCCAACGTGATAGTTCCGGTCGGTACGTCTCTGCGGATCGTGGTGAAATCAGCAATTTCCCGGGAGTAACTTCTACTTACGATTTGCCACAGGACGCCACGTTGGTATTGAGGACCGATAAGTTGTCGTCAGAACAGTGCGTCAATGAAATCCTGGAATTGCTTGCCAACAATGGTAAACTTTCTATGTCGTAGGATATGATCCGGGCCAACCATTGGGAATTCCTCTCGGTTGACCAGCGACTAATATGGATCATTAAACCCAACACAGCTCTTGCTCGTTGCTATGTCGAAATCGCAGCTTGCCCACAAGATATTCTTGATTCGTGTCTACTTGCGTCGCACTACGAGGCCGATCAAGCTCAAACCGACAAGCAGCAATGTACCGGGTTCGGGGACGACGTAACGGACGGTGACGAAAACTGCAGGTTCAATCACATGATTAGGTGGAGATTGCCCCGTAAAGAGCAGTGCATTCGTATCATTCCCAAGGTTGGTTCCAGGAGCAATCCAGGTAGGAATATCACCAGGTTCAAAGCTGCCGGTCGCCAACTGGACTCCACCAGTGAAAGTACCCAAATCCGCATTTGAGCCGAATACTATCAGCCCCGGATCATCCACGTACGAGGAGGGAAAACTTCCTCCAATTACGCCGACATCTAACGTGGGATCAATAAGGTCATCTCCCTCTACAATTTCGAGCCGAGTTCCACCAAATATGGCGGACTGTTCCACTTCAAAGCCTGCCGGAGTCAGAAAGCCTGTTAATGGATCGAAGTTGAGAGAGCTAGAGACAAAATTGAGCACGATAGCAGAAAAGCCCCGCTCATCTGCTTTTGCCACCGCGGTCCAAGTACCACCTGAATTAAAATCGGCGGAGTTGTTGAATTCCAGGTTCAAACTGAACCAAGCATTGCCGGCGGAAGAGCTACTCGACAAGAGGCCCATACTTAACAGCGCGGCAAACACAAAGTGAGATCGTTTCATTAGACTACTCCTGAGTTGTGAGACCGAAAAAATGCCCCTGAATCTAGTTGGCCGGAAGTCAAAGCATCTGTCACGCCAAGCGGACTGACGCGATTCTAACAAGTAGATTTCTGTCAAGTCAATTAAGTATTGAATTCTTCACTTTTTGGCCCCATTGGCGTTGTCAGCCAAATAAGTCTATTCTGCCCTTTTCCTGCGAAGTTGCTGTTTCACTGGATCTTGGTGATTGATCGTAATGACTACCCAACTCCACGCCCCTGGCCCCCCCGCTGGACTCTTAGGGTTAAAACTCGCTCGGCGATTCTCGCGCGATCCGCTCGCCTTTACCACCGAGATGGTCCGTGAGTACGGTCCGCTTGTGCATCTACAGTTTGGACCGCAACATGCCTTTATCGCTGCGGGGCCCGATGCGATTCACGAAGTGCTAGTCGCGGGGAGCCGCACCTTTCGCAAGGAACCGCGCACCCGCAATGCTGTCCGCAAGATCGACGGCGAAGGGATCATCACCACCGAAGGGGATTTCTGGCTGCGGCAGCGACGACTTGTGCAAAAGGGATTTAGCGCGGATCGCATGGCCCGCTATGCAGAGGTGACCTCGCGGCGAACTGATCAGATGATCGCCCGCTGGCCTGACTCGGGTGATCTTGAAATCTGCGACGAGATGACCTGTCTCACGCTCGAAACTATCGCCGAGACGATGTTTGAGGTCGACATGGCCGCCGACTCGCGTGAATTGGCCGAGCAGGTGGAATATCTGTCGGAGCGTCTCGTGGTAGAACTCGGCAGCCCGTTGCAGTTGCCCGATTGGTTTCCACTCCCCTCAAAACGCAAAAAGCGCCATGCTCTGCGAGCTTTGCACGGCATGATCCGCCGCGTGGTGGAAATTCGCCGCCAGTCGGGCAGCATAGATCGTGGTGATATGCTCTCGATGTTGCTCACAGCTGTCGATACCGAAGGGGACGGCGGTCAAATGACTGACCAACAGGTCTGCGACGAAATCACGACCCTCTTTGTCGCCGGGTACGACACGACCGCCTCAGGTCTAGCCTGGACTTGGTATCTGCTGGCTCAGAATCCAGAGATTGCCGAACAAGCCACTGCCGAAGCACAGTACGTGCTAAGCAGTCGCTCGGCTTGCTACGAAGATTTCGAACAGCTCACTTTGATCCGCCGTGTGATCCAGGAATCGCTGCGTTTGTATCCCCCAGCGTGGTTGTTGATGCTTCGCGAGGCGACCATTGATACACAACTCATGGGCTACCATGTACCTCGCAAGAGTTGGATTTACCTCGCCCCCTGGGTCACCCACCGCAGCGCTCGCTGGTTTGCCGACCCGCTAAAGTTTGACCCAGAGCGATTCACTTCAGGTCGGATCGCCGAAATTCCGCAGCACGCTTACTACCCTTTTGGCCTGGGACCCCATCGCTGCATCGGCGAGCGCCTCGCGCTCTTGGAGATGACGCTCATCGTTGCCACAGTATTGCGCAACTTTGGCATGACCCTCTCCGCCGATCAAGGTCCAGTCGAAGTTGAGCCCCACACCGCCATCCGCCCGCGTGGCGGCTTGCGACTACATGTCGAACGACATGTTGCCGGCTAACGCTCCACTTATCCAATTGTTTGAGTAACAAAAGTTCGTCACTCATTCACAACGGCAGGTTGTTTCTTCCTGTTCTGCGTCTCGACATACTCCTTGGCCTTCTCAAGATAAGCCGCGTCGCGCAATCCCACTTGCTTTGCTTCAAGCTCGGCTGTGACGGGATCAAGTTCGTCATCGAGCACCCGATGGGCATACCAGATTGCACCCACACGATTGGCCGAGCCACAATGCAGCAGAGTCGTCCCACTCTCCTCGTCTCGCAGAGCGCCGAGCACTTGGTCGAACACCGTGCTCGTAAGTTGCTCTTCGCCGCGGAAAGGCACATGGACATATTTCATACCAGCCCGCTTAACCGCTGCCCCTTCATTCCAAGGGAGTTCCTTATCAGGGCGGAGATTGATGATCGTCCGCATGCCATCCGCTTTGAGCTCCAGCAAATCCTCCTCGGTCGGCTGACCGGCGAGATACACCTTTCCAAATCGATGGACCGGTGTGGCGTGACCCAACTCGCATTTCTCCAGTTGCGTGGCCGAATCCTTCGTGGCAGCAGGCACTTCTTGCGCGACCTGCGCCTGAACCAAATTAAATGTGTATCCGAAAACTACGAACGCAACTGCCAACGAGCGGAGCATGATGACTTTACCTTTGAAAAAACAGCCTGCCTGGAGTAGGGACAACCCGATATACTGACCTATTGTAAGTTCGAGAAGCCCTAATGGCCACTAACCTCTGCCCTTTAGCCACTAACCTCTACTCCACTATGGACAAAGTCGGCATATCATTCTGCTCGACTCTCTCTGCAGAGGAGGTCCGCGCAAAATACATCAATCCCTTGCGCTCCGCGCTGCGTCTCGCCAAGGCCGGGATCTATTCCAATCATCTCAGGCAAGTCGATCCCCAAGCAACGACCACCGAACACCTGCTGGTCTTTGAAGTCCACCGCTTCAAAGAGGGCCTGCGGATATTGCGCACCGAGTTAGAAAAGGTTGGAGTACCCGAGGGGCTTGCCCTGCACAATCTGAATCCATCGCAACCCGGATACTAGAAAATGCGGAGTGAAAGAGAATGCAACCTATGAATGTCAAAAAATTTCCCCTCTTATTTCTAATCGTGCTGATCGTGGGACAGTCTATCTGCTTGCCGGTCTCAGCAAATACAACGCCGGCGATTGGCGAGTGGTTGGATGAAAACCTTGCAGACTATTCTGCGTTATACAAAGAATTGCATGCCACACCAGAGTTGTCTTTCGAGGAAGAAAAGACCGCAGCCAAGATGGCGGCGACCGTTCGCGGTTTTGGGTTTGAAGTTACTGAGCACATCGGCGGACACGGGGTCGTCGCGGTACTCAAGAATGGCAATGGCCCAACACTCCTCTTACGGGCCGACATGGATGCCCTGCCGGTGGCTGAAGAAACCGGCCTGCCTTACGCTTCACAGGTTCGCACCACAGACCAGCGCGGCGTGACGGTCGGCGTAATGCATGCTTGCGGTCACGACATGCATTTGACTGTGCTGCTCGCGACACTCGACTATCTGGCCACCCACCGCGACTTGTGGCAAGGCACTCTAGTTGCCATCTTTCAACCTGCCGAGGAACGTGGTGCCGGGGCCAAAGCCATGATCGCCGATGGGCTGCTGACGAAGTTCCCCCGCCCCGAATTCGCGCTGGCTCTGCACGTTGCCGCTGAACGGCCCGCCGGCAAGCTCGGCATCGGCAGTGGCTATACCCAAGCTAACGTTGACAGCGTCGACATCACGATCCGCGGCCGCGGTGGTCACGGTGCCTGGCCCCATCAAACCATCGACCCCGTAGTAATCGCGGCCAAGTTGGTGCTCGACCTGCAAACCATCGTCAGCCGCGAGATCAAACCGACTGAACCCGTCGTCATTACCGTCGGCTCTATCCACGGCGGGACGAAGCACAACATCATCCCCGACGAGTGTAAACTGCAGCTTACCGTCCGAACCTATTCCGACGAGACCCGTGCTCAAGTCGCGGATTCAATCCGCCGGAAGGCACTAGCTGCTGCCGAAAGTGCCGGCGCACCCGAGCCGATCGTCGAACAATCCGAAGGAACGCCAGCGCTCTTCAACGACCCCGATTTGACCGCTCGGCTCCGACCAGTTCTCCACGACTCGTTGGGCGAAGACAACGTTGAAGTCATGGAGCCGACCATGGGTGGCGAAGACTTTGGTCGCTACGGCCGTGCCGGCGTACCCATCCAAATGATGAGCCTTGGCACCGTCGATCAAGAACGTCTCGACGAGTACAAAGCAAACGGAAGCGTACCCTCGCTCCATTCAGCCAAGTACTACCCCACTATCAACCCCAGCCTCCGCACCGGAGTAACAACCCTCACTAGCGCCGTCGAAGACCTGCTCCCACCTAGGAACTAACGTTTAGCCGCGACTCGGAACGACAACGTAGAGGAGCGCGTCCGCAGCATCGATTCTGACTCGCTTCGCTCCGCCGAGCAAGACTCGCCATCGCGGCGCGGCTAACTCACTCCTGCACCATAAACTTCGCGTTACGCGTCGTATCTTTGGGCCCATAGTCGTAGAAGCGGTATTGCTTGGTGACTTTCGCCCCTCCTTTTTTGAGCGTCTTGTAGGAGAGGTCGTTGCTCTCCAACACCCAAGAGAACTCCGCTTCTTTGATGCCCCAGGCCAGGGCGTCGGGGACGAGGCGGGCGACCAGGGCGATGCCGATGCCCCAGCTTTGGTACTCGGGGAGTACATTCGTACTGATGAGCCGTACGCGAGTCAGTTCTTTGCGTTTTCGCAACAACTTCAAGAAACCGAAGGGGAACAATTTACCATCGATCTCTTTGACTCGTGGGTTGTAATCCAACAAGCCAAACATCGTGCCGACCGGCTTGCCATCAATCTCGGCGATTGTCGTAAGTTCGGGGACAATCATTTGCTTGAGTCCGGCAGCCTGTTTTTTTACTTCCCCTTTAGACATGGGCACAAAACCCCAGGTCGAAACAAGCGACCGGTTATAGATATCCAAGAACGTATTCACGTCTTCGCTAAATCGCCGCGTATCCATCCGTCGGCACTTAAGTTCAAAACGATCAAGCAAGATGTGGCTCAACGAATACAGACGCTTAGAGACTTCTTCGAGCATGTCGACATGGCCCCAAAAAGCGTAGGAATCCTGAGCCTTGCGAAAACCATAGTTCTCGATCAGACGACCATAATACGGCTTGTTGTAGGTCATCATGAACCACGGCCCTTCGTTGAAACCGTCAATCAACAACCCGCATTCGTAGTTGAGCGACGGATTCATCGGCCCGCGAATCGCTTCGATGCCGCGTTTGGCAAACCAGGCCCGACCCGCGTCGAACAGCCGACCGACAACCTCTTCATCCTCAACCGTTTCAAAGAATCCGAAAAAGCCTCGCTGTTCGTCGTACCAACGATTGTGCGCGTGATTCACGAAAGCGGCGATCCGCCCACACGGCACGCCGTCCCGGAGGGCAACAAAGGTCTGGATCTCAGCCGTATCGTAGAAGGGATGATACTTGTAATTGAGCAGTTCCTTCTGCACAAGCCGCAGTGGAGGAACCCAATGGGGGTCGTCCCGATACAAATCCCACGGGAAATTGAAAAACAGCTTCCGTTCGTGCCGGTTGGAAACAGGAATCACTTCCAGGTGTGGCATGGCCGTATTGGGGAAACGGGTGAGGGTGTAGCAAGAAGGATCGGGAAGAACTGCCACTGTAATCGCGACGCTGTGAACTGGTCAAGGAAAGAATTGTGCTTGCAGCCTCTGACTCTCTCGAAAGTAATGAACAGGAGGGCACGCTGAGAACAATGGATATTGATGATTGCCACAAAGAACACAAAAATATGCGAAAAAATGAGGCTACTCGCCAATCTGATTTCCCCTTTTTATGTACTTCATGGCAGACATATCAATAGATACTTTTCGACTAGGGAAACCTTGTTCTCGACCCTCAGTTCGCACCTCTTCCCAAAAATTGCGCAGAATTGGCAAACCCGAATCGTTTGTAGTGCTGAGAATCCCCAAGTTGACCTTGACGCCCGCACAATCTATCGCAATTTTGCTATGTTGACCTGACTGGACGAATTGGCCTGAACTACTATGAAGCGGATGCAGCATGAACAAAGCGCTGGTCACCGGAGCAACGGGATTTGTCGGCTCAAATCTGGTGTTCGCGCTGCGCAAACTCGGTTGGTCGGTGCGGACTTTGGTGCGTGATCCGACTCGCGCCGTCCACCTCGTAGAACGGGACGCCGAAATTGTGACCGGATCGCTCCAGGTTCTCGAAACACTCGTTGAAGCAGTCTCCGGGGTCGATGTCGTCTTTCATGTTGCTGGGCGCGTGGCCGCACTCAACCGGCAAGAATTCTACGAGGACAATGTCGTCGGCACACGCACCGTGATGGAAGCCTGTGCCGAACAAGCAAGTCCACCCACTGTCGTGATGGTCAGCTCTCTCGCGGCAGGTGGCCCAAGTACGCCAGGCACTCCTAGGTGCGAAACAGATCCGGACGTCCCGGTCTCGGCCTATGGCGAGAGCAAACTCGCAGCCGAGCACGAAGCCAGCAAACTATCCGACCGCGTCCCGCTGACCATTATTCGACCTCCGGTGGTCTTTGGACCAGGAGATCGCAATAGTCTTAAACTATTTCAGAGCATCTGCATGACTCGACTCCATGCGGTCCCCGGCCTGCGTTCAATGCCGATGTCGATCGTGCATGTGGCCGATCTGTGTACAGCCTTGGTTCAACTGTCCGAGAGTGGAACGCGAATGCAGCCTACTGCTGATCATTCGACGGGTGTGTACTGCATCACCTCTGGTCGCACGATCACCTACAGCGAATTCGGCCGACTCGCCGCAGCTGGATTAGACAAGCGAGTGATTGTGCTCCCCCTCCCCAAGACGATGTTCTGGATCGTCGGAGGAGTGATGGAAGGAATTGGCCAAGTGCGGCGCAGGCCAAGCATTTTCAATTGGGACAAAGTCCACGAAGCCGTCGCGAGTGGCTGGGAATGCACCGACGAAAAACTGCGCCACGACGTGGGATATGCTCCCGCTGCTCCCCTTGAACAACGTTTCAACGAAACCGCCGCCTGGTACCGCGAGCAAGGTTGGCTAAAAAGCTAATGTATGTTCGTTGACTGTTGTCCGGAGTCAGTTGTTTACCTAGTATCCCTAACCACTAACCACTTATCTACTTTCAACATGCCCGAAACACCCGATCTTACTCAACAACAACTGAGCATCACCTCACTTGGTGAACCGTCCCAGATATCTCCCTTGCCCCTCTCCACCGTACCAGGGGACGACATCGGTGATTTCGTGGAAGACGATACGCATCTGTTTTACGAACCTCGGTTCAAATTCGGCGAGAAACACTGCGATCTTTCCTTTGAGATGGCCGGTGCGCGGCGCGAGATTTTTTTCCATCCCGCGGATACGACAGCAGCGATAGTCACCTGTGGCGGACTCTGTCCCGGCATCAACAACGTCATCCGTAGTTTGGTCATGGAACTGCTCCTCAACTACGGTATCCAGAACGTGTTGGGGATTCGTTACGGTTATCACGGTCTGAATCCAACCGTGGGACGTCCCCCGATCGAGCTTACCGCAGAGCTGGTCGATGATATCCACCACAAAGGTGGCACGATCCTCGGCACTTCGCGAGGTCATCAAGAGGCCAAGGAGACGGTCGACTTTCTAGTCAGCCGCGGCATCAATATCTTGTTCTGTGTAGGAGGCGACGGCACGCAACGCGGGGCACATCAGATCGCTCTCGAGATCGCTCGCCGCAAACTCTCGATCTCCGTGGTCGGCATACCCAAGACTATCGACAACGACATCAAGTACTGCTATCGCACTTTCGGCTATGCAACGGCTGTTTCCGAGGCAGAAAAGGTGATCGACCGCGCCCATGTCGAGGCCAGGTCCGTACTCAATGGCGTGGGATTAGTAAAACTAATGGGCCGTCATGCGGGCTTTATCGCGGCTTCGGCGACCTTGGCCAGCGGCGTTGCAGATTTCGCCCTGATCCCCGAAGTTCCGATGGCACTCTACGGTGAGCACGGTTTCCTGGCCGCTCTCCAGCGCCGTCTCAAGGCTCGTGAACATGCCGTCGTTGTCGTTGCCGAAGGGGCAGGGCAGCACTGGCTTGACGAATGCCCCGCCGAGTTCGACGCTTCGGGCAACTTACGGTTAAGAGACATCGGGCCGTTCCTGGCCGAAGCGATCAAGTCTCACAGCACCGAAGTCAGCAGTCCGGTGAGTGTGAAGTACTTCGACCCCAGTTACCACATCCGGAGCGTCCCTGCCGACGCGGCAGACAGCCTGCTCTGCGAAAAGCTAGCCCGCTCCGCCGCACACGCCGGCATGTCAGGCAAGACCGACATGCTCATCGGCCTCTGGCACAATCACCTGATCCACGTGCCGCTGACGATCTCGTGCAGCGCCAAGAAGCAACTCTCCCCCGAAGGAGAACTCTGGATGGCCGTCGAAGCCCTCACGCGGCAACAAAAATGGTACCTAGGCGAGTGAACTCCTCTCTGTAGGTCCAGCTTGCCGAGCTGGAACTTCTTTCCATCCACCTAAGGTGTTCCCCCTGCGGGCCCAAGTTGCGCAGAACCCATCAATCGTTGCTCGCTTCTGCGCATCATAGCGGGGTTTTTTCGCGGTCATTTCGTAGAAAACTTTTTTTCCAAAACTAAACCCCCTCCTTTTCTGCGAGCCCGAGTCGCTTCAACTCATTGGCAGACAACGTTTTACGTAGCAGTCGGCTGTTGATGTTTTTGGGAGTTTTGTAAAACAAAACTCGACTCCCCCGCCACAAAACTCCCTGTGCTTCGCCTCCTCGAAGTGCTGACGGCAACCGACGGATCCCTAGCCGCGTCGCCGGTCTTGGGGCAACAATAATTCCATTTGATTTTCAAGGAACTTGCCTAGAGGTGGGCAAGATCCATTCTATTAAACAGGGTGGCACAATTTCTAGTAAAAAGTGGTGGGTGGCGAGAGGGGGAAAGCTGGCAGTCGGAACTAGTAACCTAGCGCGGCACCTTGCCGCAACCAAAATTCATGGAACAGGAGGCAACGAAGCTAACAGAGCGAATGAAAGTAATGAAGAAAGAAACACTTATCTTCGCTAATCTTCACTAATTTGGATTAGCGCCGATTAGCGAAGATTAGTGTTCCACGCTACTTTCTTATACCTCCGTTTTCTCTGCAATCTCATGTTCAATAAATTTATGCAAGCTGAGAAGAGTTGTATCGTTTGGAATACGCGTTCCGGCAATTCATGACGGAATGGAAGACTCTCGCAGAGACGCAAAGGCGGAGGAAATGGGGCTGGGAGTCGGGGGCTGGGAGTTGGGGGGGCGCTACGTGCCCCGACGCGTTAGAAGAGAACAAAAGGGCACGTCTTCTCCTCGGGTGTCGGTCCCCATCGCCTGAGTTGATTCAAGAGGTTGCAAAGCATTGTTCCGGCAAGATTTAGCGTGGTCTTCCGGGCATGGTTGCCAATACAACAGCCTGCCACCCAACGTTCAAGGATAAGACTCCCGGCCCCTTCGAACTCTCCCAAAAAGACTCCCGACCCTTTTGAATTTCCCGACGCGTTTTCGGAATTACCGATTCCAGTGTCGGGGCAAAGTAACGACGCTGGTTTAGTAGCTGGAAATGAACTGCTTTTGCCAACTCATGACAGCAAAGCTAGAATCAAACCGAGCGGAAGAAAATGTTTACTTCTCACTCACGACGTCTGCAACTCTATTGTCTGAGTAAACCTCATGTCAGAATCCGATTCACCCGCACCTGATGACTTACGCCGTATGCTCGCCGGAAGCTGGCACAATGCGGATGAACATGGTACCGACGTTGTCATTGCTGTTACGTGGGAGGAAGTGCTAGTTGCGGTTAAAGTCGTGGACCCAAGCGATAACGAGGAGGCCGAGGTCTATGACGTTACTTGGGACGGAGAAGTCTTGGCGTTTGCCACCCACTGGGTTTCAAACGGGAGATTAGTGAAGTACAGAATGCGAGCACTTTCCGAAAATCGAGTCGACCTAACGTACACATATTCCCACCGAGAGCTGTGGCACAGATTGCCTGATTCTGAGAAGTGCCGTTGGTAGCGGCGGTCGATAAAGCCGACGCAGTTTCAGGACTCTGCCGGAGTGCCATCCACGAAGATGCATCCATTGTTGGGAAGATGGAGTTTTCCTGTTCTCGATTCTAGACTGGAGCCGGCTGAGCACATGCTTGAAGCTCGAAAAATGCTGGTTATAATACTACCGTAACACTCACAGCCGTTTTGGTGTTCTAACAGTCTTTGAAAGGCAGGTAGCTAATGAAAATCTACAGCTTCCTGACGGTTTCGACGTTTTTTTTTGGCTCTGCTGCTTTAGCTTTATCTCAGTCAGTCGTTTCTCCCAACGATTTTCTAATTTCTCAAGGCCCGGTCGGTTCAGCGGGACCATTCCACGGAAGTCAAGGTATATCTAGTGGTGATTTGACTTTTCAGTGGCTATTACCAAAATCTGATTTCGCAGACGTTCCGGTTGGCAGCGAGCTTACAAGTATTGGATTTCGGCCCCAGCATTTCAATTTGACTCCACCGACTAATACGGTTTCAATTGCTAAATGGAACCTACAACTAAGCAGTTCACCGCGCACCATTTCCACGTTGAGCACAACATTTGCGAGTAACATTGGTTTAGATGTTGTAACCGTACGTTCTGGCCCCCTCGAAATTCAAGCCGGCAGCTTACCCATAACCACTTTTCCTGGACCGAACGCGTTCTTTGATATTCCGTTTACCACTTTCTACAAATACACTGGGGGCGACCTGCTTGTGACGCTAAGGCATACAAGCCACGAATTTAGTCAGGGCGAGATTACGGTGGATGCCGACAGGGTTTCCAACGGAAGAGGCAATAGCGTTGGTCGGTCGGGATTTAACGCCGTGCAGGGATCAGTTGGTTACTACAATTTTCCAGCTACAAAGTTCACGTACGTTGTGCCGGAGCCGTCTGGGCTAGTGCTGATAGTCTACTTAACTTTATCTGCACTTGTTTTTCCAATTCAAGGCCGCCGCCGACATGCACTAACTGTTCATACGACTTGAGCTGATATCACAGGGATTCGTCGTTTCACAAACAACATCGGAATGAACCGCTAACACAAGTTAACTGTCGTCGGACGATAAAGCCTTTCCTGTAAGAGTCTGTCAAGTTAGAAAAGAAAAAAGTGGTTTCCTTCCAGGTTGCTGCGTACAAGTAGTGGTTTGCGTACTCGCCTGTTTTGTTAATTCGTTGATGGTCTTGTGCAAATTTACTGAATTTGATCTGGCTTGGTCATCGTTGCCGCTACGGGAAGTTGCGATCGTTCTTTTCAATGGCGATTGCTCCCAACACATTCCTTCGCAAGTTACCGCTCACGTTCACCGTGAGCGACTCTACCTGGTTGTGGTAGATGCCTAGTTATCTAGTGCGAATTCCTCGCCGTAAGGGCCACTCCATTCACCGCAACGTGCAGGCTGGCGTGTGCTCACACCACCGCATCTAAGGATTTATTCGAGTTGGCCCTAACCGCTGTACAAATCCCTGAACCAAGCACCCTCCTATTGCTGGGTATCGCAGGATTGGGATTTGTTATGCTTAGAAAGCGTTAAGTCCATCGGGGCATTAACAGCAAAAAGAAGTAGCCTCAGGGGGCGATACGACTTCCATCTGGAGTCGTGGTCTATCTCAAGATCAAGTAGCTGTCTAATCAAAAGTGGAGGGCTGATTTAATTCATCTACGACTGGCTGCAGTGGCGCAATCGGGGCAACTTCTATTAAAAGTTCTCGTATAACGCACTTGCAGCTATAATTTCCGCATAACTCGGCAAAAGCTTTGACTTCTGAGCAGCGTTTTGGCCATATTAACCATGTTTCACAGATGTTGGGAGTGGGGTCTGTCTTGCAGGTTTTGCTCGTCTCGTTTCTTTTCGCTCAGATTTTGGAGGTAGACTCATGAAGTTGTGTTTTAAAACAATTCTTTTTTCAGGCGTCAGTCTGTTGGTTGCGGCTAGTAGCGCCCAGGCCAACCTCTTGACCAACGGTGATTTCGCCACTGACTTGTCGAGTTGGACCGCTACACCTAGCGCCCCGACAACGATCGCTTACGACGGGTCAGAGGGTATTCCATCTGGCTCAGCGAAGCTGGATCGAGTCGACTCAACGAATAGCTCCAATGGAAACTATCTTTGGCAGGCTGTTCCTGTTTCGAATGGTGCTCAGTACAAGCTGGATGCCGACTGGAAGGGAGACCTGTTAAACGGTGGTTCCGGTCGCAATTGGGCTGAAGTCGCAGTTGAGTTCAACAACACCGGCGTTTTAACCGAACCCATTGATACCAACATTCAATACAAAGTCGCAACTGACGGAGGCAATGATGTTTATTCGCATCCATTTGATTGGACAAGCATTCTTACTGCACCGTCATCGGGTCCTGCCGACGGAATTTTCACTGCCACCGGCGACTTCATGATCGTCGCTTTCAATATTGGTGGGCGCGATGTGACGCGTAACAATACGCAGCCCGGCTTTTACTGGGTTGACAACGCCAGCATCACACGGATTCCCGAGCCGGCCACAATTGCCTTGCTGGGGATGAGTACTTGCGGCCTGCTCTTTCGCCGTCGTCACAGCTAGAGAGTAGTTCTCCTGGTTATTTTGTAAATAGTCCGGGAGGGACGGATAGCTTATTCGCCCCTCCCTTTTTGATGCGCGTTTGAGCTAGTCATGACGTTTACAGATTTACTAATTCCGCTACAGGGATTCTAAACGAACTTG
Organism: Bythopirellula polymerisocia; assembly: GCF_007860015.1. Taxonomy (GTDB): domain Bacteria; phylum Planctomycetota; class Planctomycetia; order Pirellulales; family Lacipirellulaceae; genus Bythopirellula; species Bythopirellula polymerisocia. Next base: position 907,336 of record NZ_SJPS01000001.1, on the reverse strand, counting down.
TAAAAACGCATCTAGGGGACGCAGCCAGCCCCGGCGAGGTTGATGACATTGCGGTAAATATAGTGATCTCCACCACGCGGCGGTGTGCCAAACCGCCGCTAGAAATGGGGCTTGGCATGCCTCGCCCTTTCCGGGGAAATTCCTGCGATTCTGCCGATTAATCGGCTAGGAAGCTAACCGATGGTCTGTCGAGGTTGATCCTCCCCAGAGCTAACTTAGAGTGAGTGAGAAGACAGAGGAAACGGAGTAATTGCCCTCTGTTGTCTCCCTTTCCTACTGTTCAAAACGAACCCAGGATGTACCGAAAAATGCCGAAGTTATTATTGAGCTGTTCCTATGCTAGCAAGAGGTTTGGCGAAAATAAGATCCGGCGACTGCCTTTCTGAGGTGAGAGCGGGGGCTTTCAAAAAATTTATCATTTTCCCCGTGACACTTCTCCCCGGTTTCTGCCTACATTAGGGAGGTTAGCTCCAATGCGGGCCACTGAGGGGATTTATATGACTGATTGCTCTAGCACCAATCCACAACTCTTGTTGTCGCAAGCACTTGCGGGTGAGCGTGACTGCTTTGGGGAGTTGCTCTCGGTGTATCGCAACTACTTGAAGTTGCTGGTCGTAGCCCAGTTGGAGCGGTGCTTGCAGCAACGCGTGAGTCCTTCGGATGTGGTGCAGGAGACTTTCTTGGAGGCGAATCGCGATTTTGACCAGTTTCGTGGTCAGTCGATCGGAGAATTCTGTGCGTGGCTCCGCATGATTCTGGTCAACAATCTCCATCGGGTAGTCGAGCAGCATGTGCTCACCGCCAAACGGACCGTGCGCCGTGAGGTGTCGCTGGAGGTGCTGGCCAGTTCACTGGAGCAGTCGACCGCGCGGCTCGATGCGATACTGTCCGATCCCGGGAGTTCCCCCAGCATGAACTACCAGCGCCAGGAACAAGAGTTGGACCTGGCCAACCAGATTGCCGCGTTGCCACCTGACTACCGAGAAGTGATCGTGTTACGCCACATCGAGGCGCTACCATTTGACGAAGTAGCCCGGCGGATGCAGCGGAAGACCGGAGCCACACGAATGTTGTGGGTGAGAGCGATTCGTTGCCTGCGAGAAAAAATGAACGAGTAAAGAAGCAATTAGTCGTTAGCTATCAGTTCTTTGCCAATAGCCAACAGCTACCAATGATTAGTGAACCCTCTCAAACTTTGAATCCATGCGTCCTCGACGATCGGGAACTTGCCGACGTGTTGGATCGCTATTTGGCATCGCTCGAAGAAGGCGCACCTTTGGATGTGGGGATATTAGCGGCGGAGCATCCCCGACTGGCGGATGACATTCGTGCGTTTGCTGCCAGTGTGGAGATGCTACACGAAGCCACTCAAGGTGTGCGTGCTGCCAAGCCGGCCAAAAAAGTTGGCGCAAATTCGACGGCCCCTTTTGCAGGCGAACCGTCCCCGGTTGGGGCGAAGCGGCTTGGTGATTTCGAACTTGGCGCGGAGATCGGCCGTGGCGGGATGGGGATTGTGTATGAGGCGATGCAAATTTCTCTGCATCGGAAAGTCGCCCTCAAGGTGTTGCCCTTCGCGGCGATGTGGGATCACAAACAACTTGCTCGTTTTCAGAACGAGGCCCAGGCGGCGGCCCAGTTGCATCATCCGAACATCGTGCCCGTGTTTGCAGTCGGCGAGGAGCGGGGAGTTCATTTCTACGCGATGCAATTCATTGCGGGGCGGTCGCTCGATCAGGTAGTCCGTGCTTTGCGTTATGAAGAGGAGTCTTCCAGCTCAGAGCGAGCGGGCCATGCCGTATCCACGCTCGTGGCCCAAACGACCGAACCATCGGCCCACCCCTTGCTTTCCTCTCGACACACGGGGAGCCATACAGAGTATTGCGAGGCAATTGCGCGGCTAGGGATACAAGCGGCTACGGCGTTGCACCATGCTCATCAATGTGGAGTGATTCACCGCGATATCAAGCCCTCGAATTTGCTGCTGGACGATCAACAGAAACTGTGGATCACCGATTTTGGGCTGGCCCGAATTGCTAACAATCCCGGCGTAACGATGACCGGCGACGTAGTCGGCACGCTGCGTTATATGAGTCCCGAGCAGGCAGGCGGGATACAACTGGTTGTCGATGCGCGGACGGATATCTATTCGCTCGGCGCGACGTTGTATGAACTGCTCACGTTGCAGCCTGCGTGTCCTGGCGAGGATCGCCAAGAGGTATTGCGAGCGATTTCTGAAAAGGAGCCGATTCCTCCGCGGGTAATCAATGCTGGGATACCCCATGATTTGGAAACGATCGTCTTGGGGGCGATGACCAAATCACGCGAAGATCGATACGCGTCGGCAGAAAAACTTGCCGAAGATTTGTCGCGATTTTTGGAAGGTAAGCCGACGCTGGCGCGGCGGCCCACTCTGAGAGATCGCTCGGCGAAGTGGATTCGCCGACATCGAGTGTTGGTTTCGCTGGCTGCCATTTTTCTGGTCGTACTTGCTGCGGTATCGACGACCTCCGCATTATTGTTGGTGCGCGAACAGGGTCGCACGCAGGCGGCCTTGCAGTCTGCCGAAGAAAATCTCCAGCAGGCGCGGCAAGTGGTGGACCGATTTGGCAATCAGTTTTCACGAGAACTGGCCTTGCTGCCCGGGAGTGAGCCGCTGCGGCAGGCGGTGCTGGGTGATACACTGGCTTATTATGAAAAATTCATCGCTCGTGCGACCGATGATCCTGCGCTGAAGCAACAACTGGCGGCGACACATTTTCAGGTCGGCACGATTGCGAGTCGACTGGGTGATCGGCTGCGTGCCGAAGAGTCGTTTCGTACTGCGCACGAACTGTTTTCAGGATTGAGCGAAGCAAGTCCCAGTCTGCAGGAGTTTCAACAAGAGCGGGCAACCTGTTTGAACAACCTGGCCTTGCTCACGTCTGCACGAGGAGACCTCGAATTGGCACGTGAGCATTACACCGCGGCAATCGGGTTGCAGAACAGTATCTTGTCGGCCGAGCCGAGTGATCGGGCAAGCAGGCGATTGCTGGCTGAGATGCTCACCAATCAAGGGTTTCTCGAGCGGCTGCGGGGGGATTTGCCCTCTGCTCGGCGTTCCTTCACGGCGGCGATTGAGAAATTGGATAGTATCGCTACCCAATCGCCTGAGGATACGAATGCCAAACATGATCTGGCGCTCGCCTTGAATAATCGCAGCTTCGTCGAACAAGAGACGGATTGGAAGGCCTCGCGCACATCTTGTGAGCAGGCACAGGTATTGCTCGAAGAACTTGTCGATCAAACTGAAACGAATCCTACGTCACACGCCAGTTGGCGAAGCGATTTGGCACTGTGCTACAACAATCTGGGGGCCATTCTGGGGCACTTGGGCGAAGACACGACAGCCGTTAAAAAATATCGCCAGGCCATCGAGATTCAGGAACAACTTGTGAGGCAGTTTGCTGGTGTCGTGCAATATCGTAACGATTTGGCTCTCACTTGGAACAATCTAGGGCAATCGTGTGCCCGCCGTGAGGAGACTGCCATGGCAGTCGCCGCATACGATCATGCCCAGGAGATTCTCGCCGAGTTGGTGGGCGATTTTCCGCATGATGTTCGCTACCGCAGTTCGCTCGCTGGGGTGTTGAACAACAGAGCGATGGTGGCCGAACTTGCGGGGGATTTGCCCAGTGCGCTTGCCAATTACGAAGCAGCGATTGCCGAGCAGCGGATTGCATTGGAAGAGAATCCCGCACAGCGCGAGTTTCGCGAATTCCTGAGCAAACATTATTTCAATTATGGAAGAACTCTCCGAACTGCAGGCCGTCCGGCAGAGGCTGCTTCAGCAGCTCTGCAGCGGCGGAACTTGTGGCCCGCCGAGGGGGAACACCTCTACCATATCGCTTGTGAGTTGGCCGAGGCGGCAGAGCAACTTGGAGATGAGCCTGGAGAACAAGCACGGGTCATGTCCGAGGCGTTGAAAACCTTCGAGGCGGCTCAGCTTGCGGGCGCCGACATCGAACGGCTTCGCCGTCAACACCCCCTGCCTGAATCTATTTCTGCTTCCCAGGAGGAGCAGCTATGAGTTTTCCTCAACGAATAATGCGATTCTTTGACCGAGGTCATGGTCCGAATTTACCTCGACCAGCATCTCGCCGTGCCCTTTTGTTTGAGCGGATGGAAGAGCGGCTCACTCTTTCTACATCCAGGCCTGTATTTTCATTCGAAAGTATTACTCCTCTGGAAGGAGGGTTGATTACGCTGAATGCTGGGCAGGGATATTATGACGTATCTCGGGGGGTTATCGATAATGAAGGTTTAAGTCTTCCCGACAATGCGGTGACGAATGGTACGGGGCTGGTTTTGAACAATCAGAACTTCCAAAAAACCGAGGTCGATGCTTCAGAACAGAAAGGAGCAAATCTCCTTTCCGGCACTTCTCGCAACGAGAGTGTGCTTGGCGGCGGATTGCAGCAGGTGATCCCAATTGCACCACTGGAGTTGAATCCATCCAATCAGCCTGACGGAGGACACATCCAAATAGCACGCCTCTTTGACCCCTCTTTCGAGCAGTTGCCGGGCCGTGAGTCGCAGGAGATCCTGGCTACAAATCCTACAGAACCACTTCGAGGAGAAACGAAGGCCGCGATCCATGATTATGCCCCGGCCCAGGGACGCGAGATGGCTTTCGAGGTTGCTTCTACGAGCCCACTCGCCTCCAGGAGCGCCGGGCATGTTTCTCAATTCGACGAACTGGGAATGTTAGGTGAGTCGGATGCCGAGCGGGCGTCAGATCCTGCGAAGTCCACCAACGCAAACGAGTCTCACGGGGCTGCGAATGTTCCAACTGAGCGGAATGCCACCCAGCCAACTCACCGCGCGGATATTCCTTCGAGGCAGATCCCCGCTGAAAAACTGGCGGCAACTGTGCGTGTTGATCACGAGAAGAGTTCCAACATTACGCAGGAGGATCACGAAGCCGCCCGCGATGTAGTATTTGCCGAGTGGGAAGAAGAGAAGTGGCGGCAGGGACCCTCGGCAATCGAAGCCCCACTGGCTACGGACCGCCAGCAGCAAATGGATTCCACGATCGTGCTTTCGGGCGCGGCACTTCTATTTGCCGGCATTCACTTTGCTCGGGCCCACAGTCGGGACGCGTTGAAAGAGTTCGAGCAGCTTGAAGGGGGGAGCAAGGGACGCACTTCTGCAAAACACTGCAAGTGAGGTTTAGCTATCCACCTGCCGGAGGCCGCGGACGGGCTTGCCTGCCAACAGGCGCTGCAGGTTGACCCAGAGCAGTTCGCGCAGTGCTGCTGCGTCTCGCCGTTCGGTCCTCTGCTTTTTCGCTCTTCCGGTTGGATGCGGATCACCTTATGACAGCGGTAGTCGCGGAGCATCCGGATCAGCCAATCGTTAAAGTCACACTCTTCAAATACGGCGACGAACGATTCTTTGCTACACAGCCGCTCGCGGGTACGGGACGCGTTGCGAGGATGCGTGGCACTATTTTGCGTACTCCGAAAAAAAATAATCCGCTAGAAGCACAGGTCACTTTTTGCGTTTGGAACCGCAGAGTTCTGGCTGGCCGTTGCAGCAATCTTGCAAGAGGTAGGTTAGTAGCTCGCAGACGCCTTGCTCTCGAATCGAGTATCGAATCGACCGTCCTTCGCGTGTTGAGTCGATCAAGCCGGCGTGGCTGAGTTCTTTGAGGTGGAACGTCAGTGTAGCGGGCGGAATGTCCAAGCTGTCGGCAATTTCTCCAGCCGGCTGGCCATCGGAGCCAGCCCGCACTAGCAAACGAAAAACTCGTAGGCGAGATTCTTGGGCCAAAGCGGTCAAAGCGGTAACTGCGGTCTTGACTTCCATATTTCTATAATAGTAAAATTATCGAAGTGTTGCAAGTGTACCGCAGAGAAGTTTCGCACGGTGCGGGACAAAATTGAAACGCGTATGATCGATTGGCTGAAGGAAACAGAATGAACGTACAAGACACCGTCCGAACAAAATATGGCAGCGTCGCTCAAAGCGGACTTTCCACCGACCATGACGGGGTCAGGGCCGTCGCCGAGGCCTTCGGCTACTCGCCTGATGAATTAGGATCAATCCCAGCCGAAGCCAACATGGGTCTCTCGTGTGGTAACCCCACTGCGTTTGCCACACTACGGCTGGGGGAAACGGTTGTCGATTTAGGTTGTGGCGGTGGATTGGACGTTTTCCTTGCCGCGAAGAAAGTGGGGCCAACCGGTAAGGCGATTGGAATCGACATGACTCCGGAAATGCTAGAATTGGCCCGCCGGAACGCGGAGAAGTCCGACGTACGAAACGTTGAGTTTCACCAAGCGACGATCGACAACCTGCCGCTTCCTGATAGTTCGGTTGATTGTGTGATCAGCAATTGTGTGATTAATCTGGCACCCGACAAGCCAACGGTCTTTCGGGAGATTGCTCGGGTGCTGAAACCGGGTGGCAGGTTGGCCGTGAGCGATATTGCTCTCAAGGCGGACCTACCGCCGGAACTTGGAAACGACATTATGGCCTACGTCGGTTGCATCGCCGGGGCGATTCCTATTGAGGATTACAAGGGAGGGTTGGCTGCTGCCGGATTCGATGCTGTACAGGTTATCGACACTGGAAGCGACTTGAACGCTTACGCCAAAGTCGAAAATCAAGCGGCGTGTTGCTCTCCGGCGATGGGTGACGGCCTGCCCGTGGTTTCTTGTTGCACCACTGATTTACACCAGCGGCTTGGAGAACTTCTGACCAAGTACAACGTCAATGACTACGCAGCAAGTGTCAAAGTGTATGCGGTGAAGCCGGTGTGAGGCAGGCTTCAAGAAGGAACATTTGGTAAATGACCAAGGTCCAATGAGCAATGACCAATGATCTATTGGCTTCGGTTCCCTGCCCAAGTTGGTTATTGAGAATCTACGTTGGTCATATTCGCACGGCTTCAGCTCCCATGCAGTTCTTCACCCATGGTGCGAGCGGGACTTGCCTAGTGGTAGCTTATTCGCGAAAATCTACGTTCCGCATTGCTCAATGATTGTCCCGCCTACCACTCAAGAGGAGTTCTGCCATGTTTCATGGATTTGCTGCGAGTTCGCCGGAGGCTGACTGGGAAGCTTTTGAATTTGATCCCGGTCCGTTGGGGTACGACGAGGTGGAGGTGGAGGTCGAGTATTGTGGCATCTGTCACAGCGACCTCAGCATGAAGAAGAACGAGTGGGGGATGACTTCCTACCCATTCGTCGGTGGCCATGAAGTTGCCGGGCGGATTGTGGCATTGGGAGAAGGAGTCGAAGGTCTCGAAGTTGGCCAACGGGTTGGCGTCGGTTGGACATCGGCCTCCTGTTTGCATTGCGATCAATGTCTCTCCGGCTACCAGAATCGCTGTCTCCAAGCGCAAGGCACCATCGTCGGTCGGCATGGCGGGTTTGCTGATCGTGTTAGAGCCCAAGCTGCCTGGACGATTCCCATTCCTGAGGGACTCGACTCGGTCGACTGCGGCCCGCTTTTTTGCGGTGGACTCACGGTCTTCGATCCGTTCGTCGAAAACAACATTCTTCCCACGGCACGCGTCGCGGTGGTCGGCATCGGTGGACTCGGCCACATGGCGCTGAAATTCGCCCGTGCGTGGGGTTGCGAGGTGACTGCACTCTCGACCTCGCCGGACAAAGAAGAGGAAGCCCGCCAGATGGGTGCCCACCACTTTCTGAACTCGCGCGATTCGGAAGCCCTCGCCGCAGCCGCGGGGAGTTTTGACATGGTACTGGTGACAGTCAACGCCCCGCTCGACTGGGACGCCTACATCAACACGCTCCGACCGGGAGGCAAACTGCACCTGGTAGGTGCAGCGGAAAAAATCACCGCAACCGTGTTCCCCCTGATCCTGGGCCAGCGATCAATCGGCGGTTCACCGACAGGCGGCATCGTGCGGGCGAAAGAAATGATTGACTTCTGCGCCCGCCACACGATAAAACCCCTGATCGAAACGTTCCCCATGAGCGAACTCAACGCTGCGATGGAGCACTTGGAAGCAGGGAAGGCTCGGTATCGGATTGTGCTGACGCCGGGTTGAGCGACTTGAGGGTCTTCTTGGGTAAGAGGGCGTTCTCACGCCCCAAGCTGGAGCGTCAATTGCAGGGCAGATGGGCGAACCTGCTGAAAGCAGATTGCCGTTAACCGACCACGTAGTGGGCTCTGGATAGTGGACTTTTTTCTCTGCTCGGCGCAGATTGCGGGCGATGCGGTTGCGGCCGGCTTCTCATGAAAGCAAGGTTTCCATGGCACAAACGAATACCAAACAGATCGAGCGGCGAGGGACCTGGTGGCAGCGAGTGCTGATTGGGGCATTCACTGTTTTGCTAACGCTGTTGATCTACTGGCTGTTAGGTTTTGTGCTGCGAGATATTGGCCGCCTGCCTGGGCCTGATTGGAACGAATTCGAAGCGGCACGCCTCGATCAAGGTTTGCGTTCCAGCGGGGAAGAAATCGAATCGTCGATCACGGAAGTTAAGCGTCAGATCGCCAATGTTGAGCGCCGCCAGAGATTGCTTCGGGATAGCACGGCCAGTTCGCAAAAGACCTTAAGTCAGTTGCTTGAATTGCTGCGGATCAGCATCGAGCAGAAGACCACTCTCCCTGAGGAACAACAGAATGCGTTAGCTGAGAGCCAGCAGTTGTTTCTGGAGAATCAAAAGCAGGATCAAGCCTTCAATGAATCACACTCCTCATTGCAGGAGAAGTTAGCGGATCTCGAAGAGCAGCAACGACTTTATCGCCAGCGACTCGATACTGCTTGGAAGCCCATCAGAGAAGAGTTTTCACAACTCCAGCGGAAGCACGACTGGCGGCTGGCGGCGATCAAGATAGGTGTGTTGACGCCGCTGTTAATTCTGGGTGGGATCCTGTTCGCCAAGTATCGCAATGACAAGTACGTGGCGATGATCTGCGCGCTGGACCTGGCCTTGCTGGCGAAAGTGTTCCTGGTGATGCACGAATACTTCCCTGCTGAGTATTTCAAGTATGTGCTCATCTTGTCGTCGCTGGTAGTGATTGGTTTTCTGCTCGCACGGTTGTTAAAAATGGTGGCGGAGCCCAGTCGAGATGCGCGACTCAAACAGTCGCGCGAAGCCTACGAATCCTTTTTTTGCCCCGTGTGCCAGTTTCCGATTCGCCGTGGACCACTCAAGTTCATGTCGTGGTCGCCGAGAAGTCTCCGCAAGCGGTCGCAACCGATTGCCAATGTGGCCGACGAGCCGTATACCTGCCCTGCTTGTGCAACCACACTTTATGAGAAGTGTGAAAACTGTGGAGCGATCCGGCACGGGCTTTTGCCAGCCTGTGAGCACTGTGGTGCGGCGAAAGAGGTGTATTGACAGTCGTGGTGATTAAATTTCGGCCAAGATGAACATCCACCATCCTGAATCTTCCGGCGATGCGGGAGATCGCGGCTACTCAATAAATTTGAGTGAGTAGACCTATTTTTGCACCACGGTCTGGCTCATACGCTCCGCAAGTCTCGTGAGGGCCTGGCTGCAATCGTTGGGGTCCAGATGCACGTTGAAGATGCTTGGGCCGGATTTGTCTTTCCAAGCCGCGTTGAGGGCCTGATCGAAATCCGCTTCGGTGTGGACTTGGTAGCCCGTGCCGCCCCCTAACAGCGCGGGGAGTTGGTCGTATTGCCAAGAGGGGATGTTGTTGAATTCGTACTGGCCGGGGTGAAGAAGGCGTTCGGTGCCGTAGCCGCCGTTGTTCAGCACGATCACGATTACCGGCATGTGCCGGCTTACAAGACTGGAAAACTCCATGCCGGTCATTTGGAATGCGCCGTCACCGACGATGGCTATCACGCGGGCTTCCGGCCGCGCGACTTGAGCACCGAGGGAGGCGGGAACTGCGAATCCCATCGAAGTGTAGTAGGCGGGGCTGAGGAATTCCGTGTGGCCGTGGGTTGTGAGTTCAGTCGATGCAAATAGGGCGTCGCCGATGTCGGCTACGACGATTGTCTTGTCGTCGAGTTGTTCGTCAAGCCGGTCGATCAGCCGAGTTATGGTGACGGGTGCTTCGGCAGAGAGTACGAAGGGGTCTTTGTTCCAGTCGGTTGGTGCGGGTGGGAGCGGCTGTTTTACTTGGAGACCTCGCTCCGCCAATTCATGCAAGAAATCTTGCAGGCGGACGTCGTGATAGTGGTGGTGGCGAATGCGGAGTTGCTCGCTGGTGGCGTAGATGCAGTCGGAGATGCTCAACTCGGCGGTGTAGATTCCCAGATTGATATCGGTCATGAACGTGCCGAGCATGACAACGCAATCGCTCGATTCGACGTACTTGGTGACTTCCTCACGACCGAGGGCACCTTCGTAGAGACCCATGTAGAGGGGATGCGTTTCGGCGACGACTCCTTTGCCTAGCATCGTAGCTGTCATAGGGATGCCCGAAGCCTCGGCCAGTTGTAGCACCTCGGCTTGGAGGCCGAAGCGATGGATTTCCACACCCAGCAGGAACACTGGTTGCCGGGCCGTTTCGATTCTCCGGGCGGCTTCTTCGACAGCCTCGGCCAGCGCACGGCTATCACTCTGGGGTGGTTTCACCTCCAGCGACAACTGCGCTTCGGGGCGGACATGCACCATGTCTCGGGGGATCTCGATGTAGACCGGCCGCTTGAAACGATCGCAGGCGGCCAGCACGCGATCGATCTCGCGGAAGGCGGTGAGCGGATCGTTGAGTTCGGTGCCGGCAACGCAGAGTTTCTCAAACACGTCGTATTGCGTACGGAAGTTGCGGACCATATGGTGCAGCAGCGGGTTGTGAATCCGCTCCCGCATGCCGGGGGAGCCAGTGATCATCACGACGGGGGATTTCTCGGCATAGGCCCCCGCGATCGAGTTGCAAACACTGAGGCCGCCGACGCAGTAGGTGACGCACAAGGCACCCATGCCGTGTACGCGGGCATAGGCATCGGCAGCAAAACCTGCGCAGTCCTCGCGGGTGCAACCAATGGTGTTCAGTGGTCCCTCTTCGAGCATAGTGTAGAACGAGAGGATGTAGTCGCCGGGGATGCCGAAGACGTCGGCGACGCCGTAGTCTTGCAAACGGCGGATGAGATATTCGCCGATGGAAGGGTTTTCGGAAGAGGTCAGATTAGTTTTGCTCATGGTTCAGTAAGAAATTAGACGCGGAGAAACGCGGATTTAGCGGATCAGCGCGGATGGCATTGAAATTCTACGCATCGATCCGCGTGAATCCGCAATTCAAGCGTTCATCTGTGTTCTATTTCTTTCCTCCTGGATGAACTATTGGAGCTATGCGTTCTTGAGTGGGGGACAGAATGACTCCCAGTTCCGTAATAATACCCGAGATCAGTTCGGCGGGGGTCATGTCAAAAGCGGGATTGTAGACGGCTACGCCTGTCGGGGCGGTTGCGGTGCCAAAACCTTGGACCACTTCTTGGCCACTTCGTTGTTCGATGGGGATCTGACTGCCGTTGGCGATCGATAGATCGAATGTGCTGGTCGGGGCTGCGATGTAAAAAGGGATACCATGCGACCTTGCGTGGACGGCCACTCCATAGGTGCCGATCTTGTTGGCGGCATCGCCGTTGGCCGCGATGCGGTCGGCGCCGGTGATGACCAACTGAACCTGCCCGGCAGCCATTACATGGGCGGCCGCGGAATCGCAAATGAGGGTACACTCGATGTCGCGCTGCATCAATTCCCATGTGGTGAGGCGTGCTCCTTGCAGGAGCGGACGGGTTTCGTCGACCCACACACGGGGATGTTTGTCGCGATTGGCGAGTTCGAAAATGACCGAGAGAGCAGTTCCCTGGCCTCCGGTCGCCAAGGCGCCGGCGTTGCAGTGAGTGAGAATGCCCGCTCCGACCGGTAATTCCGCTAGCAGGTCGGCACCGTGTCGCCCGATGTCGGCGCACATCTGGGCGTCTTCGGCATGGATCGCGCGGGCCTCGGCTAACAGTGCTTCCGCCAGCTCGCGCGGATTGCAGTCACTGGCTTGCTCAGCGACAGTGCGCATCCTCGCGAGTGCCCAGGTGAGATTGACTGCTGTGGGGCGACTTTCGGCGAGGTAGTCGCAGACCTGGCGAATGCGAGACTGCATGGGTTGCAATTCAGTGTCGAGGGCAACTTGTGCACCGAGGCAAACGCCGTAGGCTGCCGCAATGCCGATTGCCGGGGCACCGCGCACGCTCAGTTCCTGGATCGCAATCCAGACTTCATCCACGTTTGTGCAAACGACCAGCTCGGTTTTGGTGGGGAGAAGTTTTTGATCCAGCAGGACAAGCGTTCCTTCGATGTCGCCTTGCCAGTGGAGCGTGGGGATTGGTTGGGTCATGTTTGATGAGAAGAAATTAGACGCTGATGAACGCTGATTGGGCGGATCTACGCAGATGCATTCTATTGGGATGACAGAAACGAAATAACTCGGATTCTAATTATTTCTTCGCAAACAAGTCTGCACAGGGGAGTTCAAATGTCTCGGCGACGGCTTGGTTGGTAACCTTCCCTGCCTGCATGTTGATGGCTCGAGCGATTGGCTTGGAGGCCTGAGCGGCAGTGTCAATTCCTTGTTGAGCGATTTGGATCACGTAGGGGAGTGTTACATTGCAGAGGGCATAGGTGCTAGTGCGACCGACCGCCCCCGGCATGTTGGTCACACAGTAATGGAGTACGTCGTCGACGATGTAGGTGGGATTGCTGTGGGACGTGGGTTTGGAGGTTTCGATGCATCCTCCCTGGTCAATCGCGACATCGATGATCACGCTTCCGGGTTGCATCCGTTTGAGGTCTTCGCGTTCGACGAGCCGTGGCGCCTTGGCGCCGGGGATAAGTACGGCACCGACAACCAAGTCGGCACGCTCCAGTTGTTTTCGAATCGTGTGGCGGTCGCTGAAAAGGACATCCACATTGGGGGGCATCACATCGTCGAGGTAGCGGAGGCGGTCCATGTTGATGTCGAGAATGGAAACATTGGCATGAAAGCCTGCAGCAATCTTCGCGGCGTTCGCGCCGACGACGCCACCTCCAAGCACAGTGATCCAAGCTGGCGCCACGCCGGGGACACCGCCTAGCAAGATGCCACGGCCCATCTGCGGGCGTTCGAGATACTTGGCCCCTTCCTGGATGCTCATGCGCCCCGCAACTTCGCTCATGGGGGTTAACAGTGGGAGCCGTCCCTGGTCGTCGGCAAGCGTTTCGTAGGCCACGGCCGTGCAATTGGTTGCCAGGATAGCCTCGGTCAATTCCCGATCGGCGGCGAAGTGGAAATAAGTGAAGACAATCTGTCCCGGGCGAATCAGGGACCATTCCGCTGGCATCGGTTCTTTGACCTTCACGATCATGTCGGCACGCGCAAAGATTTCCGCGGCTTCGTCTACCATCTCGCAACCGTTTTCCAGGTAATCATGATCGGCAAGACCTGACCCAAGCCCGGCACCTTGCTCGATGAGCACCTTATGGCCACGACGGGTAAGTTCTTCCACACCTACGGGGAGCATCGCTACGCGATACTCGTCTAGTTTGATTTCCTTGGGGACGCCGATGATCATGGGAAATTACTCCTGGCCGAAAGGGAGTTCGTGCGTGAGAATGACGGGGGACTTGTTTAATTTCTCCTACGATACGCGGTTCGCTTTATTGTGCCTAGCAGACCGCGCAAGACAGTGATAACTTTGCGCTAAACCCACAGAAGCCTGAAAGTCAGATGGCCGAGAAACCCAATTACCGCTGGTTGCCACTGATTCTTATAGCCGGCGCGTTGGCAGTCTGGGGCTTGTTGCTGGCATGGGGAGCTTACCAGGCCCCAGCGGGAGGAAACCCTGGCCACGACCGCCGCAAATTATGGGTCGTGGCCGCCACCACCGGGGGATTCCTCGGCCTATGGGCCTTGGCCCTGTGGATGGGGCGGGGGAGAATGCGGAAAAAATAGCCTAATAGGCCTTCTTGTGCCTTTGGTTGGTTACTCTTGCTGATGCGTCTAGATATCGTTTCTCACCCTTGTCTGCATATCGATTCCGCTGTAAATTAGTGGGTTCTAAACCGCAGGAGGTTTTGCTCAGGCAAGCCGACTGGTACGATCTACGAAATACAACGACTTACGAAAAACTAAGTGGCGAGAATTCAAGTGCAGACAAAAACTTACATGGCCAAAACCGGCGAGGTCGAGCAAAAGTGGTTGCTGGTGGATGCAACCGACAAGATTGTTGGACGGCTGGCTTCTGAGATCGCCATGATTCTCATGGGGAAACATCGGCCCACCTATACTCCGCATGTTGACACGGGCGATTACGTCGTAGTGGTGAATGCGGAGAAAATTGCCTTCACCGGTAAGAAGTGGGAAAACAAGAAGTACGCTTGGTACACGGGCTACACCCGGCAGCGGACCGTGAGCGCGGGTGTTCGGCTCGAAAAGAATCCAGCACTGATTCTTGAAGAAGCTGTCCGCCGGATGCTCCCCAAGAATAAGCTTGCTCGCAACATGCTAAGCAAGCTGAAGGTTTATGCTGGCACCGAACATCCCCACACGGCTCAGCAACCCGAACCAACTGAATTGGCAATCAAAGCATAACGGTCCACTAATCGCGGAACGTTTCATCGAATTCAAGGAAATCATTTATGGCAGCAGTTGTCGAAGAAGCCCTGGGTACTGGACGTCGCAAGACCTCGGTTGCTCGGGTTCGAGTTCGCGCAGGTAGCGGCAAGATCACCATCAACAGTCGCGAGTTGGACGAATTCTTTCGTGTGCCGCAGGATCGTAACGCGGTCCTCGCACCTTTGGATCATTGCGAGGTTCGCGACGGTGTGGATGTGACTATCCGCGTCCACGGGGGTGGTACGACTGGCCAAGCGGGAGCCTGCATGCAGGGGATAGCTCGTGCCCTGATGAAGCACGACAGCGACCTAGAGCCAAAGTTACGAGAGAGGAACTTCCTGTCTCGCGATTCCCGTATGAAGGAGCGCAAAAAGCCTGGTCTGCACGGTGCTCGTCGTGGAACCCAGTTCTCGAAACGGTAAATCTGTAAAGACTTCAGAAAATCAGCCAGCCAGTCTCACTTGTGTGGGACTGGCTTTTTCTATGAATTCGGCAGAATTTCAGCCTTTCCTGCCTGACTGCGATACCCAATCCTGTGAACGGGGTTAGTATTGGAAGTAGCGATTCCTACCAGCTCTCTAGGTTTTCTCATGTTGCGTGTCGATCTATTCATGTTGCTGCTTTTGCTTTGGGCTCCCCTCGCAAAGGCAGAATCTCCGGGGCGACTCGCGAAGCGGATTGATCAAGCGATTCAGAACGATGTCTTTGATGAGGAGACGGAGTTGGCTCCTCGAACCGACGACTATACGTTCGTGCGTCGGGCTTGGCTCGATGTGGTGGGAGACATTCCCTCACCAGAGGAAGTGACGTCCTTCGTACTCGATCCAGCCGAAGATAAGCGCGAGACATTGGTAGCACGCCTGTTGGCCGATCCACATTTTGGACAAAATTGGGCCCGCTATTGGCGAGACGTCGTTTTTTTTCGCGCGGTCGATGAACGCGCTGAAATTGCTGCCGGGACTATGGAGACCGATCTTACGGAATGGCTGAACGAGGGCCGCCCTTGGAGCGAGATTGCTACTGAATTCATTACCGCGCACGGTGATGTGCGCGAGAATGGCGGAACAGCCATCATGATGGCTCAAGATGGCATGACGGAGGAGACGACTGCCGAGGTCTCACGGATTTTCTTGGGCATCCAAATTCAATGCGCCCAGTGCCACGACCATCCCTATGATCGCTGGAAGCGCGAGCAGTTCCACGAACTGGCGGCCTTTTTTCCGCGAATTGCGGTTCGGCCGGTACGCGACCTCACGAGTCGAAGTTTTGAAGTGATTGGCACTGATCGCTTTGGTCGCAAACCGCCCAAGAATGAGCGATTCCCAACCGCCGAACATAAAATGCCCGATCTTGAAGACCCGCAAGCACCGGGTACCCAGATGGAGCCGAAATTTTTCCTAACCAGCGCGAAGGTCCCTTGGGGGACTAGCGACTCCGCCCGTCGATTGCAGTTGGCCCAGTGGTTGACTGAGAACGAATGGTTTGCGACGGCACTGGTGAATAGGATGTGGGCGGAGTTGGTGGGAGAAGGCTTCTATCCGAGCGTGGACGATATTGGTCCCGACCGCACGACTGTCGCTCCTACTGCGGTGAAGCTGCTGAGTCGCAAGTTCAAGGAGAGTGGCTACGATCTGAAGTGGCTCATGAAGACGATCTGCCAAACTGAGGCTTATCAGAGAGAATCGCGACCACGGCGCGAGACGGACGGCACGCCGTTCGTTGCGAACGTGCCCCAACGTTTGCGGAGCGATCAACTCTATAATGCCCTGCTTTCAGCATTTAACGCACCAGAGGAGAATCCTCCTCGAGGTCGGAGACCCCAGCGTCCGCAGGCGGCTCCACGGGGTCGATTCGCAGAGGCCTTTGCCTATGACCCGAGTATCAACCGGGAGGAAGCGGTGTCGTCGATTCCCCAAGTCTTGGCACTGATGAATTCAATGGATGTGAATCTCCTGTTCCGCGGTAAGAAGGGGAGTGTCTTGCCAGAGTTGATTCGTGAGATTAAGCAGGACGAAGAACTTACCACGGAGTTATTTCTACGTTGCCTAGGCAGGGTGCCCACTTCTGAGGAACTCGAAATTGTGAAGGCACTTCGCCAAGAGGGAATGAAACGCGAGGTGGCATTTGAAGACTTGGCCTGGTCGCTGGTGAATTCTGCTGAGTTTCAGCACCGGAGATAGAGAGCAATCGCCATGAACACAACCTCACTACAGCACTTGACTAACGTTGCTACTCGGCAGGGACGTGTAATTCGGCGACGTGATTTTCTACGCAACATCGCTGCGGCAAGCTTGGCTGCAGGTTCCTGGAGTTGGACCGACGCAATCGCTGCTTCTGCCGATCAAATGCGTTCGCAGGGTATGGCGTGCATCTTGCTTTGGATGCAGGGGGGCCCGTCACAATTCGAAACCTTCAGCCCCAAACCGAACCATGACAATGGCGGTGAAACCAAGGCCATCGGCACCAGTGTTTCGGGGATTCAGATCGCCGAAAACTTGCCGTATTGTGCACGGGTGATGGACGACTTGGCGATTGTTCGCTCGATGACGAGCAAAGAGGGAAATCATCAACGGGCAACGTACTTATTGCATCATGGTTATTTGCCTATGGGAGGGGTGAACTTCCCCTCACTGGGATCGAATGTGGCCCATCAGATTGGCAACGCTGCCAACCAACTCCCGAATTTCGTGCGCATCGGCGGTCGACTTGCCAACTCCGGCGGTGGCGGTTTCCTAGGGGTTGATTATGATCCGCTCGTGTTGCGATCCGCCAATCGTCCACCAGACAACACTAAGCCACTCTCCGACAGCGGGCGGTACCACCGACGCCTCAGGCTCCTTGATTCCTTGGAGAACACTTTTGCCGTGAGCGGTGGCTCGGAGATAGTTGCCGACCATCGAAAGCTGGTCGAGAGTGCTTCAGACATGATCATGAGTCCCGGAATGGATGCGTTTGACCTGGAGAAGGAACCGGCTTCACTTCGCGAAAGCTATGGTCAGGGCGAGTTCGCCGCGGGTTGCATGATGGCCCGGCGGCTGGTGGAACAAGGAGTGACGTTTGTTGAGGTGGTTTCCAACGGTTGGGACACACACCTCGACGGCTTCAATCGCACCCGCGAGTTGACAGGCCAGATCGATCAGCCGATGGCTGCGCTCATCGGTGATCTCAAGCAGCGAGGCATGTTGGATAAGACACTGGTCGTGTGGCTCGGCGAATTTGGCCGCACCCCCAAGATCAATCCTCGTGCAGGGAGGGATCATTTCCCACGGGCATTCAATGCTGTACTTGCTGGAGGAGGCGTTCGCGGCGGGCAAGTCATCGGAGCGACCAACGATGCCGGCACGAAGGTGACCGAGCGTCCTGTGCTGATCACGGACTTCTTTCGTTCGATTTATCACACGCTCAACATCGACCCCGATGAGGAAAATATTAGCCGTGTGGGCCGCCCCATCAAGTTAGTCGATGGAGGGGAAGTGATCACCGAATTGTTTGGTTAACCGTTCGGAGTTTCGAGGTGTTGATTGCTACCGATCACACGCAACGTACCCTTGTCCGCATTGATCTCGACTTCACCCCCCAAGGGTAATGTGCAATTCATTTCGTGGTGTCCGATGGGGAAATTCATCAACACGGGAATACCCAGTGGCTCGAAATACTGTCTGAGAACACCCTCAGCAGAATAGCGAGGGTTCTTGACCTCATTTTTCTCGCGTTCTTCGGTCTTTGTGAACTGCCCTAGAATAGCACCGCGAAGCGGCTGCAATTTTCCAGCAAGCTGCAATTGCCGCAGCATGCGGTCGATTCGGTAGGGAGCTTCGCTCACATCTTCAATCAATAAAATGGCATCCTGCGTATCAACGGCATAAGGAGTTCCTTCCAAAGCGGCGATCAAAGATAGATTGCCTCCAGTGAGTCGTCCGCGGGCTGTTCCCGTCCCCAATGAAATAGGTTGAGGAACATCTGCAGGAATTTCAATGGTGTAATCCTGCTGACTTTCAGGACCCTCCTCAACCGCTCGAAAGAAATACTTGGAGGAAAAAGGTTGCAAATTGTCTTGGCTGCCCAGCCCCCACATCGGATTGGGACTGTGGTAAGTTACCAATCCAGACTGACGATTCAACGCCGCGTGTAGACCAGTGATGTCACTAAAACCAATCAACAGCTTTGGGTTCTGACGAATCACGTCGTAATCAAGTTGTGCAAGTATTCGCATGACTCCATAGCCGCCTGTCCCCGGAAATATGGCATCGACTTCGGGATCGCGAAAAGCTTGCATTAATTCTTCGGCACGTCGCTCATCACTCCCAGCCAAATAGCCATCCTTGGCAAACAGATCTTCGCGCATTTTGACAAGATAGCCCCGCTCTTCAAGTCGCTTCTTGGCGAGCGTCATTCGTTCTCGATCAAGCTCCCCCGCAGGAGCGACAAACATGATCGTGTCCCCGGGCTTTAGAAGCTTAGGGTAGATGAGGGGCTGAGATTCTTGGGACCAAATAAGGGAGGCGAAGCAGACGATCGCGACAAAAACTAAACTCCGAATAAACACTTTGTATTCCAATGACATACTTTCCCTCTTGAAAACATGATACCAATTGATTGAGTCTGAGTCACTCGGACTGGTCACTTAAGCGACCAGCCCAACTGGGTTTTCACACATTAAACAAGAAATGACATACATCGCTGTCGCGCATGATGTACCCCTTTCCTTCGATACGCATTTTGCCGGCGTCGCGGATTGCTTTTTCGCTGCCGTATTGATCGAGGTCGTCGACTGAGTAGGTTTCGCAGCGAATAAATCCTCGCTCGAAATCGGTGTGAATAACCCCCGCGGCTTGCGGGGCTGTGGCACCCGCAGGGATCGTCCAAGCGCGGATTTCTTTTTCGCCGGCGGTGAAGAAACTCTGCAGGCCCAAAAGTTGGTAGGCTGCACGAGCCAGAGATGCCAAAGCCGGCTCGCTCAGGCCGAGGCTTTCGAGCATTTCGGCCCGTTCGGCCGAGTCGAGTTCGCTGAGCTCTGCTTCCAATCGTGCACAAACCGGAACGACGGCTCCCCCTTCAGCAGTAGCCCGTTCGCGAAGTGCCATAACATGTTTTCCGGTTCCCAATAGATCTTCCTCATCGACGTTAGCTACGTAGAGAACCTGCTTGGCAGTCAAGAGTTGCAATTCTTTGAAGGCTTTAGCAAGGTTCGCCTCTTCATAGACAAGACCGCGTGCGGGTTTTCCTTCGGCCAAGAGCTTCTGACATTCAGCTAGCACTTCCAGCCGCAGCTTGGCGTCTTTGTCGCCTGTGCGTGCCGTACGTGTGGCCCGCTCGGTCATCGACTCGACCGACTGCAAGTCAGCCAGCATTAGTTCCGTGTCGATGGTTTCCACATCGCGGATTGGGTCGACGCTGCCCTCGACGTGAATCACGTCGGACTCTTCAAAACAGCGAACCACATGCAGAATTGCGTCGACGGCGCGGATGTGAGAGAGAAACTGATTGCCTAGTCCCTCTCCTTCAGATGCACCCCGGACGATACCTGCAATGTCCACCAGTTTGAGCACGGCCGGCACAATTTTCTGGGTGGGGATATGCTTCTCGATGCGGGCCAGCCTCGCATCGGGCACAGCGACAGCCCCCACATTGGGTTCGATCGTGCAGAAGGGATAGTTTTCGCTAGCAATTCCCGCAGCAGTTAACGCATTGAATAAGGTCGATTTCCCGACGTTCGGCAGACCGACGATTCCAGCTTCCATGGCAAGTTATCTCGAAGGATTATGGGGCTTGGCGGTTGCCAATGAGTTTGAGGTTAAAGGGACGGATTTTAGTCCAGAATGCCCCCGCACAACAGGCATACCGGGTGCAAGAGGGACTGGCGCCAGGAAACAGGCAGGGTTTCGCAGATTTCTGAGCTTCTCAACATCCCACGTGGCCAGAAATGCCGCCACACGTAATAATTAAGGGGCGAAGGCGGTTTCTTGAGGAATCCCTCGTTCCCTTGTGACAAATATAAGTTTTAAAGGTTGATATGATGAAACTTCGGCTAATGCCTTGGTTTGCGGTGATGGTCTCTTGTTTGATTGCCCTGGGCAGCGTTTCCGTATCGCCGAATGCCTGGGCTGAAAGTGCCGGGCAGGCGGATCTCGATGAGGCCTTGCGCATGCGGGTCACGGTCGAAGGTCTCCCCGATTTGAGTCAAGTCATCGATCGACTACAACTCTCGCTCGACAAAGGGCTGGAGGTCGAGGAAGCGGAGTTGGCCGAGCAGATGATTTCGGACGCTCTGATGGAGCGTGCCTCGGCTCTGATGCAGGTGGTCAATTCGAACTCGATCGGCGATGACCGCATCAAGCAAATCTTGCGGCTGATCATCTCCGACTTGCGGCGTGTTCTGGCCTACGACAATCCCCCCCCAGAAGCCAACTTGATGTTGGGCCGCTTGATGGCGCTGCCTGGTGGAGATCCCCACGAATCGCGTCGGCTATTGGGAAAGTATCTAGAAACTGCGGACATCAATGATGCCCAACGGGCCGAGGCGTATTTTTTGCGGGGACAGGTTCAGACGGACGAAGAAAAGGCGTTGGCAGACTTCGACGAGGCCATTAAGCTCGATCCAGAGAACGAAAACTACGGTTTGCTGCGGATCGTGTTCTTGCGCAATCGTCAGAAGTTTGACGAAGCACTGGCAGCAGTCAATGAGATTCTCGAGGACACCCCCGAGCACGCCAATGCCCTCATATTGCAGGGAGAACTTTTTCGTCAGTTGGACAAGCCCGACCAGGCAATCGAAAGCTTTGACGAAGCGACCAAAATTGCTCCCCAATCTCCTGGCCCCTATCAAAATCGAGGCGAGATTTACCGCGAGCAGAAGGATTACGCCAAGGCGATCGATGAATTTACTAAGGTGCTTGAGCTCCAACCGGGAATCGTAATGCCCTTGGTGCATCGTGCAGAGGCGTATCTCAACAACGGCCAGTTGGAAGAAGCGTTGGCGGACGCCGATGCGGTGTTGGCAAGTGAGCAGGTTGAGCCCATCCACCGAGTGGCCGCTCACCGTCTCCGCGGCGAGGCCCTGGCCCAACTCAATCGACTCGACGAAGCGATCGAGGAGATCGAACAACTCTCACGCACTGTTCCCAATCAACCCGAGCTGAAAATGCAATTGGCTCTGTATTACCTCGTTGCTAAGCAGCCGCAGAAGGCGATCTCGGCCTACGACGACGTTTTGTTGATGGACCCCGAAAACGCTCTGGCGCTGCGGAGCCGCGGGGACGCCAATTTGAATATTGGGAATCACGCCGAGGCTATAGAGGATTTTGAGAAGGCCTTGAAGGTCGACCCCGAGGACGCAGCCCTCTTGAATAATCTTGCATGGGTGTTGGCCACCTCGCCAGAAGCGGAAGTCCGCAACGGCGATCGAGCGGTGGAGTTGGCCACCAAGGCGTGTGAACTAACTGAGTATCAAATGCCACATATCCTCAGTACCTTGGCCGCTGCTTTTGCCGAATCCGGCAATTTTGATACGGCCGTCGAGTGGTCGCAAAAGGCAGTCAACATGCACGACCCCGAAAACGACGAGCAGCTTGCAAAAGAACTAGCAAGCTATCAAAAGAAACAGCCCTGGCGCGAACGGCAGAACATCGCGGATAACAACGACCAGAGTAATCCGAAATCCACGCCTGAGGAAAGTGGTGCACAGTCCATCGACTTCTAAGAACCGAGTAAACCATTCTAGAGGGGCATCATGTCCGAATCAGTCTCTATCAAGTCCTGTGCTACGCAAGAAGAAGCCGAATTCCTCAAGTCTCTGCTGGAGACCTACGGAATCAATGCCCTCATCAATGCAGACGACTACGCCGGCCTCCCGCTGATGACTTCAGGAGGCGTACAACTGCAGGTCTTGGAAGAGGATGTCGAAAAGGCGACCAAGATTCTGAAGGATGCCGAGGATACGGATTGATTGAGTCGTGAAACTGTAGGCCGGTAAAAATCCGCGGTGTATCGGCCATACGAGTAGTACCCCTACCGAGCGTCAGTCATGTCTGAACTCAAAACGAAGCAAAACAACGCGAGTGTCCCCCGATTTGTAAAGGCAATTGCCGACGAGCAGCAACGTGCCGACTGCAATGAACTAATCGACCTAATGAAAGAGGTCACAGGGGAGAAGTCCAAAATGTGGGGCGATGCGATCGTCGGTTTTGGCACTTACCACTACAAGTACGCGAGCGGACGAGAAGGAGATTGGTTTCTCGTCGGATTCTCACCCCGGAAACACAGTTTGTCGATCTATATGATGTCGGGGTTTGAACCCGTGGCTTCCATTCTAAAGAAACTAGGAAAGCATAAGACTGGTAAGTGTTGTCTTTATGTCAATCGGCTAGACGATGTCGATCGCAAAATACTCAAGCAACTGCTCACCAAATCGGTAGAGCATGTAAGAAAAAACCAGGGATGCTGACAGAATCAGGTTCGCTGCTTCTCTCCTGCCGATTCCATCTCTTTAAGTAGTTCTTCCATGCGGTCGATCTGCTTCTGGCTATCGGAGATTAATTGCTCTAGGACGATCATCTTGGTGGTGAGCTGCCCGGAGAGGTCGCGGGCCATCTCGGCCATCTCGACTTCCTGGCGATCGACGGCTGCCCCCGCATCGCGGTAGGTTCCATCCCAGGTTGACTTGGGTCGCGGAAGATGTTCTAGCCCAGTAATAACCGTCGAGCGTTTAGATTTGCCGAAGTAACGGTAAGACCTTTTGAGCAAAACCGCCACCAGAAGTGCACACCCCACCAGGAACATGAAGACTGCGATCGGTGTACTGGCGAAAAAAAATGACATTGGAATATCCGACTTAGTCATTCCCAGCAGGATTAGTTATCTTGCGTTGCGGCAAAGGCCCGCCGAGCAGCTTCGTCCACGGCAGACAGAGCTACCTTATTCTTATCGGCAATTTGGTGGCATGATCCGTACTCGGGTGAAAAACGTCTCGATCCATCGGGTAATATGGCCACAATTCCGGCGACTGCGCCCCACGTGGTCTGCACCTGCACTGACTCGCGGGGTAATGTGAGCCGCTCGATCTTTGATCGCCGCAGGCCAAGCGTCGTGGTTTCGCGGAACACGATCACGGCGAGTTTCTCCGCGTCCGTTTCTCGGCATTGTACCTGTAATAGAACCCCTGGCCGGCCTTTCTTCATTTGAATGGCTATCAGCGCCACGTCCAAAGCACCGGCTTGCCACAACAGTTCACTGCAGTGCCCGAGTGCCTCACCGGTAATGTCGTCCAAATTGGTTTCGAGTAAAACGATGGTATCCGTGGGAAGTGATGCGTCGGACGATATCGTTTCGCCGACGATCAACCGTAGTAGATTGGGATGTTGAAAATCTTTTTGGCCGGCGCCATAGCCAATCGATTGCACGGTCATAGCTGGCAAGGGGCCAAACTGTTGGACCATGGCGGCGACAATCGCTGCGCCCGTTGGTGTTGTAAGTTCCCCATCGACTGTACTTGCAGCGAGCGGAATGCCGCGGAGCAATTCACCCGTGGCTGGGGCAGGAATTGCACACCTCCCATGGGCAATCTCAACAAAACCTGTTCCCGTGGGAATCGGCGAACTCACAATCTTTTCCACCCCTAGCAGGTCCCAGGCGATGGCAGAGCCAACGATGTCGGCAATCGAGTCCACTGCGCCCACTTCGTGAAAGTGCACTTTTTGGATCGTCGTGCCGTGAACCTTCGCTTCAGCCTCGGCCAACCGCATGAAAATCTTTTGGGCAAGTGATCGCTGAGATTCAGATAGCGTGCTCTGCTCAATCATGGCCTCGATGTGATGCAGGTGTCGATGAGCATGCTCAGGCTCGTGTTCGACCCGGAGTTGCAAAGCACGAAAGCCGCATTTTTTTACTTCCTCAACGACCAGTTTGCAACTGGGGAGCCCCAGGGAGTCAATCCCGGCTTGCACCTTGGCCAGGTCTACGCCAGCATCCACCAGCGCCCCAAGCATCATGTCGCCGCTGATCCCACTGGCACAATCAAGATACGCAATCCGCATGAGCAGGTGTCCCCAAAGTTCGAGTTTATGAAGAGTCCATTCTAGAGAGCAGACTAAATGTCGGCAAAGCTCCCTCCCGACCGTAATTCCCGCCTGTGCGGGAAAGATGAATAGTCAGAAGCTTGCATATTTGTGCAGGCATTCTGCGTGGAATAGGAAAATACTTGCTCCCTGACCGGTGGCGTGTTATAAGGAAAACTGAAGAAACACGTTCTTTTTGGAGTGTTTCTTAGCTATTCGACAGAATGAAAGAGGCGAAAAATCGGTCATGGCAACCGTGACATTGAGAGTTCTAGACGGTGCCGACCGTGGCCAGGTTTATGGAAACCTGGAGCCACCCATCACGATTGGTCGTGAGGAGGGCAACTCGGTCCAGCTCAATGATGAGCGGATCAGCCGGTTCCACATCAAGATCCAGGAAGATCAAAGCAAATTGGTGCTGACAGATCTCGAAAGCACCAACGGGACGCGAGTGAACGGTGAGGATACCCACTTGAGGATTCTCCGTTATGGTGACGTAATTGCTGTCGGTCGCTCGGTTTTGCTCTATGGAACGCGCGACGAGATTGCCGGGCGGCTTAGCGAGCTTCGCAGCGACGGCTTGTGTAGCAAAGAGAAATTTCCCACCAGTGACTTGGTTGCCGCATCGAGTTCCGAATCGCTAAGCTTTGAACTGCGACTCGGCGCTTCAGAGGAAATGCAGGGGACACTGCATATCCCCGAGCCACCCGACCTGCCTGATTCCTTGACTGCTGGCCAGGCTGCACAACTTTCTGAACTTCTGGAATACTTACACCTTCGCGCACGAGGTATCGTTCGAGGAGCCACGGTGGAAGACAAGAATCAAAACGTGATTCTCTCCCTAGATCAGTGGCAGGAATTCTTGGACCTGCAATCGCAACTGGCCGAGTACCTTAAGGCAATCGGCGATCCTCATCTGGAAGAGTAAGCAGTGTTCGAACAATCAGTGTCGATTGTTTCGCCGACTCAGGAAATGGCTTGCTGTTGCAATCAAGCTGAGAACAGCTGTTGTTGGCTCTGGAATGGCAATGCCAACTGCAGTAAGTGGTAAATTACTGCCATACTGAGTCTGCCAGTCACTTAAGCTGCCTGCGCTCAGTTTGCGTTGCCACTCCAGAAAGTCACGGCCGTCCACGTCGCCATCGTGATCAAAATCTCCACTTGCAGTGGGGCCCACCAAATCAATAAGGATATCATCCAACAGACCTCGCCAGTTGCCCCATGAATGGCCTTCGCTCGTTTGGAGAAACGAATAGTCGTAGCTGTGGGTCTTAAGTAGATTCGTGAATGTAGTTCCACCACTCCCATCGCCGATGGTCCCTGCTGTGATAAAGAGATCGACTTTGTCCTGGAGCGATTGAGTGGCGTAAAGGTTAAAAATATTCGAAAAACTAGCTGGCGATTGGATGGCTATATGCTGGAAGACGTCAGAGCGGGTTGCGCCGAAGTAAGCTGAATTGACACCACCCAAGGAGGTGCCCAGGATGGTACGTCCTGCAGGTTGAGCTTGCGTTCGATAGGCTGCGTCTATCATCGGTACCAGCTCATCCGCAACGAAGCCGGCGAAACTTGCATTACCAGTGTATTGTTCGGCACGGCGGTTCTGTCCACTCGTGGGATCACGGGGATCAATAAACACGGCCATGGTCGGCTGCAAGGCGCCGGAAGCAATCAAATTGTCGAGCACCACAACCATGCTCCCCATGTGGTCGGCCAGGTATTCGTGTCCATCCGTGACATACACCACTGGCAAGTCGCTCAACGATTGGCTCGCGTAGCCTGCTGGGGTGTAGACGCGATGGTTGACGCTGTACCCGAGTTTTGTGCTGAATGTGGTGATGTTGTTGGTGAGCGTGCCCTGCGGCACACCTGCTACGCGGACCGTTTCCTGCGGGAAAATGTATTCCGGCATGCGTAGTTCATTGTTCGGTCCAAAACCACTCCACATTTGCAGTGGGTTCGCGGGATCAAGAATCCAGTTTGAACCATTGAGCACCACTTTGTAATCCAGCCGCGCATCATTGGGAAATGTCTTTTCCAAGATCCACATGTCGGTTCCGGCGAATTGAGTCCCCTGCCAGCTCGCCGAAGGATTCCAACTATTGAAGTCACCGGGCCAGGCAACGGTGCTCGAATTTCCACGATAGAGAAACGCTACCTTGCCGTCCTGGGCATAAGGCACCTGGCCTGCGGTCTTTAAGTTACTCCACAGACTATTTAGCTCGGCAGTCCGCTGGGTGGGATCTGCAATGCCTACCTTCGCCAACAGATCGTTCTTGAAATCCTGATAGGAAGGATAAAGTTGCTGACGAACATAATTAGGATTGGGGGGTGCTTGAGCATGAAGCATTAGGGGAGTGGCGACACCCAAACTTACCAATATCAGACAGGCACTAAACTTTATTATCCGGAATTGCATGCTTAATCTCAGCTAAGTCTTTGGGCTACTCGATATCATGTATGATAGGAAGAATTGCAAGAATGGAAAGTGAATGGCTGACTAGCCCCAGGCCTAGCACTGGTTTTTTTGGCCACGAGTGTTGTAGGATTACCATCTCCTTTCCTGTGAAACCTCAGCGAGGCGCACCGGCGATTATGCTCGTTATTTCTCGTAGACTCCTGCAAACGATCATTGCTTTTATCACGGCGATCAGCTTTGCTGGCCATGCACGGTCGACAGAGCAAGATCCCCTGACTATCTGGCAGGGCCATGTGTGGACTGCGAATCAGAAACAACCTTGGGCCGAAGCCATAGCGGTAAAAGGGAATCAAATCGTCGCAGTGGGCTCACTCTCTGAGGTACAGCAAGTCACTGGTCCAGACGCTCGATCATTCGACGTGCGGCCTGCTTTGATTACACCGGGTTGGATCGACTCGCATATCCACCTCATTGATGCAGGATTCCATCTGACATCGGTCCAACTTCGCGATGCAAGAACCCGCGAAGAATTTGTGGAACGGATTGCTGCATTCGCTCGGACCGTTCCGCGGGGGACTTGGATTACTGGTGGCGACTGGGACCATACTTTGTGGGGCGAATCTTCAGCCGATCGTGCTTTGCCCGATCGAGCGTGGATCGACGCCGTTACGCCAAACCATCCCGTGTGGCTTCCGCGACTCGACGGACACATGGCGCTGGCTAATTCTGCTGCACTGCGTGAGGCGGGCATTGATGACTCATTCGCTGATGTGGCTGGCGGCGAAGCAGTGCGAGATGACCAAGGTCGCCTCACGGGCATCTTCAAAGACAACTCGATGGACGTTATCAGTCGCGAGATACCTGCTCCGACTGCCAAACAGCAACTTCAAGCTATCCAGGCGGCGGTCGCTCACCTTGCGGCACAAGGCGTTACTTCGGTTCATCACATGGGCACATGGGAAGATGTTGAAGCATTCCAAATCGCCCACCAACAGGGTCAACTCAAAGTTCGAGTTTATGCTTGCACCCCTTTGAGTGAGTGGCAGGAACTGGCCAATCGCATTGCCAAGATTGGCCGTGGTGACGATCGACTCAAGATAGGTGGTTTGAAAGGTTACGTCGATGGTTCGCTAGGTTCCCACACGGCGGCCTTTCTCGAACCCTATTCCGATACACCAAAGTCACGCGGTCTGCTAGTCAATTCGCAATCGGACTTACTCAAATGGACACGTGCTGCTGACAAAGCGGGACTACAGGTGATGGTGCATGCCATCGGTGACCGTGCGAATAGGATTCAACTCGACGTGTACAAGCAAGTTGCTGCAGAGAATGGCCCGCGCGACCGTCGGTTTCGCATCGAGCACGCTCAGCATATTGCCCACACCGACGTACGATGGTTTGGCGAGCAAGAGGTGATCGCAAGTATGCAGCCCTATCACATTATCGATGATGGACGCTGGGCCGACAGTGTGATTGGGACGATCCGGAGCGAGACGACTTATCCTTGTCGGTCATTCTTGAAAAGCGGCGCTCGCCTGGCCTTTGGCAGCGATTGGTTTGTCGCCCCACCAACTCCAATTGAAGGCATCTACGCGGCCGTAACAAGGAGTACGCTCGACGGCAAGCACCCCGACGGCTGGACTCCCGGAGAAACGATCACTGTCAAAGAAGCGTTGCGGGCTTACACGCTTGATGCGGCTTATGCAGGTTTCCAAGAATCGCAGCTCGGATCACTAGAGCCGGGGAAGCTTGCCGACTTTGTGATAGTCGATCGTGATGTTACTAGCATACCACCGACTGCGTTACGGGCAGCTCGCGTGCTGGCGACGATTGTCGATGGCGAAATGATCTTCAATGCCCCTGAGCTCCACCCACTCGCGGCCACTGCTCAGCGAGAAGAGATAGATGGTTTGGTTGCAGAGGGAGCACTTGGGGAAGCTCAAAAGAAATTGCGATCAACAATTGCCGCCCCGGATGAACCCGTTTCCGATGAGCCAGCAATTCAAGCGGAGATCTTGCGGAGGATACCTATCGATTTCAATCTCGAAGAGGACGAAATCCTTGAAGAACTTCGAGAGACAATTCCCGATATCTCTCCCGCCGACCTCGCGCGGTGGCGTGACGCAGGGGACCTGGATCATCGCCTGATCGATGGCGAAGTGAGGTATTTCAGCCGAGCGATCTCCAATTTATTCCGCATCAACACAGAAGCCCGCGATCGCAGAGTTTCGCAGCCGGAATCACCACAGAAGTTCCCGATCGTCGAGCATGTTGCTGAGCTTGTGGAAGAAGCGAACCAAGCAGAAGACCCCGAGATTCATCCTGTCAAACATCGCATTCGGTATGAACTAACGGTGCCTGCGGGACATCCACGCTTACGCAGAGGCGCGAAAGTATCGTGCTGGCTGCCGTTCCCTCAAGAGTATCGTCAACAGCGTGACGTAAAACTACTAGATTGTGGCCCGGGCGAGGGGCAGATCTCTCCCAACGGCAAGGCACACCGCACTGTTTATTTGGAACATGTTGTCGATGATTCTGAGGCGACACTCACTTTTTGGGAGGAGTTCGAATTCGTCACCAATGCATATGTTCCCACGTTAGATCCCAAGGACGTCGAGCCCTACGACACCACGGGTACACTCTACCGCGAGTACACCTCCCAGCGCCCGCCGCATATTGTCATCACACCAGAAGTGGCGGCGCTCGCCAAGGAAATCATTGGCGACGAGACCAACCCACTTGAACAGACTCGCCGAATCTTCCGCTGGGTGTCGGCAAACATCCCTTGGTGTGCTGAAATAGAATACAGCACGATCCCCAATCTATCGGCAAAAGGCCTTGGGGCCCGTCGCGGTGACTGCGGTGTCCAAGGGATGACGTTCATCACCTTGTGTCGCGCTGCCGGAATCCCCGCCCGTTGGCAGTCTGGTTGGCAAACCAAACCCAACGACTCGAACATCCACGACTGGTCAGAATTCTATCTCGAACCCTGGGGTTGGCTCCCCGCCGATGCCTCCTACGGAGTGAAGCAGCATGAGGACCCAAGAGTGCAGGACTTCTTCTGCGGCCACATGGACCCCTATCGCATGATCGTTAACCTCGACTATGCAGGCCCACTCGAGCCACCCAAACAAAGCTTCCGTAGTGAGCCGAACGACTTTCAGCGTGGCGAGATTGAAATCGATGGGCACAATCTCTATTTCGATGAGTGGGAAGCATCGAGAGAAATTCTTTATCCATGAACCCGTCTTCGCCTCGTAAATTGAGAGCAATAACTACTCAACGCTAGTAATCCCCACAGCAAGCTCGTCAAAGTCCCCGGTTCTGGCACGGAAGTCGCGCTAGCAGTTAGAGGCAGGGCACCACCATATTGCGCTTGCCAATCAGTCAAACTTCCGACATTTGGGTCGCGCTGCCAGACGAGAAAATCGTGCCCATCAACGTCGCCGTCTTGATCAAAGTCGGCGGTAAACGGGGAGAGTACTTCGAGCACGACATTGGTCGCGCTGTAGTTGACATTCCATAAGAGCCCACCAATCGCGGGGAGAGATTCGACCGAGAACATATCAACCACGATCGTCGCGGTGATAATCTCAAACGTATCACCGATAGAAGGCATGAAATTGTTGAGGAGAGACACGTCGAGCGTGCCATTGAGTGTGACGGTGCCGTCGCTATTGATCTGGTCGTGGCCGCTGCCAGCCACGAGACCTCCTAGTTCAATCTCCAAGGTGGCGGAGTTGGCGTAAGTCAGATTACCGACAGATAGCTCCGTGGGGCTCAGGCCGGGGGCATGGGTGCCGGTGAAATACACATTATTCAACATGCCAACTCCTTTCACATAGCCGTTGAAGCCAATGTTCAGGTTGGAACTAGTGCCTTCGACCGTGCCGTTGATAATCGTCGGACGAAGCGGATCATTGGGCGTTTCGATTTCACCATCGCCGGTGATGGCACTTGCAAAGTCGAGTACTACACCGTTGGCCGCTACAACTTTGCCACCGCCGATAACAGTAGTTAGCGCGCCGAGTTGGGCCTGGTTGCGGTCGAGCAAGATGATGCTGTCGGCATCGACCGTCATGTTGCCAGCCGATACGAAACCGTCGAAGGCATTGGGGTCGCCCAGGGTGAGATCGCCGCCAGGGGCATAGATGATCGAGCCGATCCCGGCCGCAATCTTCGCATTGAGGGTGCCATCTCCCGTGAGGACGTCACCACCGCCGAGTGTGATTCCATTGGCCGCGGTGATCGATCCACCAGAAAGTGTCGTCAGCGCACCGAGTTGTGCGAAGCCCGCGGAACGTAGATTAACGGCTCTGTTGCCCACATTCAGTGTGCCTTGATGAACGAAGCCGAGAAAGCTAGCTCCATCGCCGAGCAACATGTTACCTGTGGCGGTAATGGTCGAACCAGTTAAGCCATTGACTTTCGTGTTAACATTCGGGCTGCCGGTGAGCGTGCCATCGGAGGGGATGGTAAGGCCACTACTTACTGTCACGAATCCAGTGGCCACAAGTGTACCACTTGTGAAATTGAACGTGCCGCCGCTGGTGTTGTCAAAGTCATCGGCCGAGAGCGTGCCGCCGTCGAGTTTTATTTCACCAAAGGCGCCGATGGTCACCGCGTCGCCGGTCGATAGGCTATATCCGTCGGTAATGTTGAGAACAGCATCACCGGTGGTGCCGATGTAGATTGGTTCGCCGATCGTCGCAGAACCACTCCCTTGCAGGTTGAGGGTCGCGGTGCCGGCAACGCCATTCAGCGTGAGTGCGCCAGGGCTGTACGCCCCACCGTCGATGGTGACCGTGCCACTCTTGAAGGTAAACGTACCACCGTTGTTGTTAATCAGCGAAGGGGTCGTGAGCGAACCACCGTCAATGGTGAGCGAGCTATTTGTATTCTGGATGACCGTTACTAGCCCGATGTTGGCTTCGGCTCCAGTGCCGATCGTAGCAGAACCGGTAGCCGTCCCACCAACATTGCCCAGCGAGAAGACGAATCCCAAATCCAGGCGCGAACCGTTGCCGGTGACCGTCAAATTGCTCGTCGACGCATCATTTTTCGCAACGATCAGATCACCAGGGGTTTCAAAAGACCCACCAGACGTAATCTGCAAGGAAGCGTTGCCATCCTCACCAACAGTAGAAGTACCGTTGCTGGTGGCAATCCATCGGGATCCAGCGCCATCAATGGATACGTCGCCTCCGCCCACGACGCCGATTCCAACTAGCGTACTGGATACGGTGGCGCCCCCTGAGATGTTCAATGTTCCGGAGCCACTCACGCCCACTCGCACAGAACTGGTGCTATTCCAGTGGCTACCACCTCCCGAGACATTGACAGTTCCGCTGCTGCCGCTGGCGAACCCGAGATTGGCGGCGGTGTTGGTTACCGTCGCGCCACCCGCGATATTCAGCGTGCCGTCACCAGAATATCCAATGTTCGCAGCTGAGGAGTTGGTCCACGTCGAACCGAAGCCTTCCACATTAACGATTCCGATGGAGCCGGCTCGGTCTCCAATATCGCCGGACGTATTCTCAACTGTCCCGCCATCGGTGATCAAGAGTGTAGCATCACCCAAGTCTCCCACTTGTAGTGTGCCGCTGTTGGTCCAGATCGAGCCGTTTCCACGAACGCTCACGCTGCCGATACTGCCAACTTCATCGGCAATTGTGCCATTCGTGTTTTCGACACGACCACCACCGTTTATCTCCATTTCCCCGCGGCCAAAGTTACCAACTTCGAGCGTCGAAGTGAGATCCCAAAGGGAGTCGGTGCCTTCGACCCACACGCGGCCGACTCCAGTGGATGAGTTGCCGATAGTCCCGATACTCGTGGAGGTCACCACGCCACCGCCCCGGATTGCCAGCGTGCCGGTGCCTAAATTACCGACGGTCATGCTACTCGTATTCGTCCAGGTGCCAGCCGAATCGACCGTCACCGTGGCTAAGGAATTCGAAATACTAGCAATCGTGGAGCTGACGTTCGAAACGGTGGCACCGTTAAAAATATTGAGCGTGCCGCGACCGCTACTACCGACGATCAAATTGCTGCTTGACCCCGTGAAGCTGAGAGACGTGGCGGTGCCCGAAACATCGACTATACCCGTGCCTGACGCGCTGCTGCCAATAGTGCCATCATCTGCAACATTCACTACTGCGCCATTCGTGAGATTCAGACGCCCCTCACCGACTGATCCGACAACTAGGTCGCTGGAAGTGCTGTCGGTAATGTTCCACAACGAAGCGCTGCCTGTGATATTTGCCGTGCCGAAGGAGTTGCCGTCGCCTGCGATGGCAGTGGTATCCGTTGTCAGCGTGCCGGCCGACATGTCGAGAGTTCCCTCGCCATCCAGGCCGATATTAAGAAAGTTAATTGTCACGACCGAAGCGGTACTGACTTCAATTCGCCCACCGTTGGCGATGTCCACGTTATTGGTGTTGAGCCCGGCAACATCCATAAAGGAAATGACCAAGAAATCGGCGGGATCGGGCACCGCTCCCGGGCTCCAGTTTGCCGAGTCGAACCAGTTGTCGGTCGCCCCGCCGCCGATCCAACTACGTGAGACGCCTTGTCCAGATGCCGAGTTCGTCAGCAGCGAGAAACTCAGTGCACAGAGGACTGAGTAAGAGAAAGCACGAACGTGTAACAACTCACATTGACGCGTCATGACTAGATCTCCCTAGTATGATAGGAATAAATGGTTGCTCGTCTCAACCTGTTCCACATCCAAGTATCGCCCCGTTGCACGTCGCATGCAAGGAATTAATGTGAAGAAGGTTAACAAGAGTACTGAACTAGGTTCAGGTACAACGTTAGCCGCAGCTACTAGAGGCAATACACTCCCATACTGCGACTGCCATAATGCGAGATCGCCACTACTCGTTCCATTGGGTGATCCGCCTCGTTGCCACACAAAAAAGTCGCGGCCATCGACGTCGCCGTCTTGATCGAAGTCGGCGGTGAAGGGGGAGAGGACTTCCAGCACGACGTTGGTTGCGCCGTAGTTGACGTTCCATAAGAGCCCACCAATCGCGGGGAGATTCTCGATAGAGAATGTGTCGAGCACACTTGAAGCAGTGATGATTTCAAACGTGTCTCCGATGCTAGGCATGAAGCTGTTAATTAGCGATACATCGAGCGTGCCGCCCAGTGACGCGATATCGGTAATAGTTACCTGATCGAACTGGCTCCCTGCGATCATCCCGCCGATTTCGATTTCCAGTCCCGCAGCGGGGCCAAACGACAGATTCCCGCCGAAGTCCATGATTCCCGGGCTACTGCCCGGCTTGAGATCTCCTTCCATGATGACCGTGCCGGTGCCCGTGTCGCCAGCACCTGAATAGCTGCCGTAATAGACGGTAAAACTATTCTGATTAGTGCGGATGGTGCCGTTGTTCGTCACGTCGTCGAAAAACGTAGTCGTGCCGCCGGAGGATATGATGCTACCGGAAGCATTGTTCATGACGTCGCCAATGATATTGGCCGTGGAGCTGAAGGCCATCGTGGAAGAATTTGAGATCCCTCCATCGGCGCGCAGTGTGCCGTTGCCGATCACCAATCCTAGTCCGGCGATGTTGGAAAGCGTGCCTGCAATATTGAGTTGGCCTCCTGAGAGGGTGATTTGACCGCGATTGGAATTCGTGCTACCGAGTACCGCTAGCGTGTCTCCGCTGGCAACAGCGACTTCTCCACCGGAGACCACTGCTAAACTTGCGTCGATGGTTCCATCTCCGCTCACGAACCCAAAGACGGTGAGGTCCCCATCAACCTCTACAGTGAGATCGGAGCCAAGATTAAGAGTGTCGCCGAGCGATTCCCCATTGCCGATCACCAATTCGCTGTCGGTCCAATGGAATGTGCCCGAAGTGAGTTGCAGCAGCGACCCATTATTGAGCCCGTCCATAACCAGCGTGCCACCATCTAGCTCCAGTGGAGACATCAATGTCAGCGAGTTGTCGACCCGCAGCGTCTGTCCAAACTTCAAACGCGCATCAGGCAGAAACATTTGCATGATCAGCGGAGTGAGCGTCGTTGAGCTGTCGGATCGAAGTGTGCCGCTGGTCCAGTTGACCGTACCGAGATTGCCTTCGATGTCGTCGAGATTATTGACTCGAATCTCGCCTCCGATGAGGTTGAATGTTGAGCCGCTCCCTACGCCAAAGCCTCCTTGGACGCGTAACGATCCCCCATTGGTGATGGTAACCACCGAAGTACCACGCTCCACCACGCCCTCTTGCTGTGAAAGAGTCACACCGAATTCTGCAGCGTCAGCCACAGTAAGTGTACCAGCGTCGATGATTAGCGTTCCCACGGCTCCGGCAGCAGAACCAACAGCGAGGGAATTGGTCATGGCCACTGCCCCGCTAGAGATCGTAGCTTTCGCAGTTGAATTCGAGGATTGCGCAATGGCCAGTGTCCCCACCGTCCCCGTATCAACAATTGAGCCAGCACCATCGACTAGTAGTTCTCCTGCCGTGTTGCTGTTATCACCTAGAAAAAGAGAAAAATCAGTATCCGGCCCGATCGGTAGCGGTGTCCATTTTGACCCATCTAAGATGTGTACGCGCGCTGGGTTGGTTGTTGAAGTACCTAAGACCTGGACCGTTGCAGCGCCCTCAATTGTTGCGCCGCCAGTAGCGATCAGTGTTGCCGTGTCTTCGATGGAAGCGGAGCCAAAGATGTCCAAGCCGAGAACTCCTCCGTTGCTGACCATTACATCGACGGATTGTTCCAAAATAAACGAGGTTGCAGTCATGTTGCTCCCAGTGTCGTCAATCGTGATTTGACTATTGCCAGATGCGCGAAAACCTACTGGCAGGAAACTGCTGCCTCCAAGTACTTCGAGAGTACCACTTTGAAAGGGGCTACTGTCTCCGATGAGGATGATCCCGGTCGCCCCAAAACCGTCATCCGTAGTAAAAGTCGATCCCCCATCGAGCGTGAGACGGCCACCTTGAGGGGTACGTCCGATGACAAGATTGGCGCGCTGCGCGCTCCCCGCAGCGCCATTGAGCAGTTCAAGAACGCCGGCGCCAGTTTCTCCAATAACTAGATCAGCGATAAAGCCACTGTTAAACGACGCGCTCGGCCCATCGAGGGTAATCGTCCCCGATTGAAAATCGAGCAATCCATCGGAGATGTCTAGCCCAGCGCTTGCGTTTAGAACGCCGTCGTTGATGGTGATGGTGGCGCCTTGTGTCGCAGAGAGTGATCCCTCAGCGTTGAACGTGCCACCTGATTCTATGGTTAACAACCCCGTTCGCTGCACAATCGTGCTGTCGGTGCCGGTGGTAAAAGTACCGTTATTGCGCACTCTGAGTTCAGCATTCACATTGTCGAACTGCGAATCGCCAACTCGCAGAAGGTTCGCACCGTTCATCGTAAAAGTCGATTCCATCCCGTCGACTGTGATAAAGGTGTTGTAATTAGGGGTTCCGTTAGCAGTAATGTCGCCTAAAAGGACTCGGCCATTGGTCGTGAGCGTTGATCCCGAATTGACGTTCAGAAAGCCACCAGATCCAAGCGTGCCCGAGCGGGCAAAATCGAGGTCACCCCCAATGTTTCCCACGGAACTGTTTTGGAGAGTCAGCGTTGCGTCAAAGCCGGAGAGTCCCATCCGGACCAGTCCGCCAAAGTCGAAAGTTGATGCGTCGAATACCACTTGGGCATCTCCTGCGGCTGTGGCAATACTTGTTACATCGCCCACCGTGATATCACTTCCCCCTTGCACCATCATAGGCGCTGACGTTTTGAGAACGGACAAATCATCGCCGACGTTGAAATTTGTGGCGTCCAGTGTGATGTCTGCACCATTGATTATGACGTCTGCGTCTCCGGTCAACATGTTATAAGTGTGTGTCCCACCGTTGGAGACGAACTTAATAGTGCCAGCGTCGATGTCGAGCAGGTCGATCGCTGCGTCGGAATTGAGCAAGACTGTGTACGTACCAGCTTCGTTAAATAGCGCGGTGTCGCCCACATTGGGTGGGGGAGGATCAACTCCGGTGATGTTGGACCAATTTCCTGCCGTTGTAAAAGTACCGCTAGCCGGGTTTGTCCATTCAAAGGTATCAGCTCGTAAATTTTGCAAGCCGATGTCTGAAGAGCAAAGAAATATTGTGACGTAGTACAGCGCAGCTTGAAACTCGTTAGACCGACGAGTCATGACTAGATCCCCCTAGTATGTAGGAATAAATGGTCAAGAGAATGTGATTACGATACATCGGTAGTCTCCCCCTGATTAGGCCCAGATGTAGATGGTCATTGAGACCCCTGGCGGGCATGGCTCCTTGTCGAAGCGATGAGTGTTCTATTTCACCCTATCAGTGTGAATTATCTAGCTTCAAATTGCAAATCCCCGGAATCGGGGATTCGGACCAGCGCAATCCTGAAAAAAAGCTGTTTTCACTGAACGGATCGTGATAGACTGAGAGGAGTTCTGAGGAAAAACCCCTGATTTGTGAGTGTCGAATTCCGCCTCAATTAAACACTTTTTCAGAGTGAGGCCATGGCCCGATCTGAGAGACTGCGACTATCCGAGATCCGCGCTATCTCTCGTCTCATCGGCGAGTGTCGTGAACTTGGCCCGGACCCGATTGCGTGGCGGCGACACTATTTGCAGGCGCTGCGCAAGATCGTGGGTGCTCCTGTGATTGTCGGTGGTACCTGGCGGATGGTCAGTGCAGACGGTCCGCCGCAGTTGCATGACAATCTTGAGCTAGGCTTCGCCAGCGAACATCAGCACCTGATGTGGCGCTCCTTCATGACCGAGGGGATGATTTCTGCCGCTTCGTTTCGTAGTTTTGCATCTCGTCCAGGCAAGCTGATCACCTGCACTCGGCAAGAAGTTGCTACCGACCGCGAGTGGTACCATTCACCCGAGTACCAAAACTACATGCGACTTGCTGGCGTGGATGCTTCGTTGGCATCGTTCTATCGTCCTCAACCGTGGAACATTGCGTCCGCTGTAACAATCCATCGTCCGATCGGCGAACAACAATTTGGCGAGCGTGAACGCAAACTATTGGAGTTCACTCAGGGTGAAATCGGACGGTTGGTCGGCAAGGCCCTTGCCGGGCCGGACGAACCTCAAGAAGCTCTACTGCCACGGCGCGTACAACAAACACTCCATTGTCTACTTGAGGGGGACAGCGAAAGACAGGTCGCCAGTCGGCTGGGCATCAGTCCGGAAACGGTGCATCAATACGTCAAGCAGATCTATCGCCACTACATGGTTAGCAGCCGAGCAGAGCTCCTGGCCCGGTGGCTCCGCTTTCACCGTGGACTTCACGGTGACGGTTCCTCTCTCAGCGACGAATAATCTCTGCCTCGCCACCCGAGTAAGCAAGCCATTGCGGTGAGCAAAGCCATAGACGTCGGCTCTGGCACGGCGGTGCTTGCTGCTGCGAGAGATAGTGCTACACCATAGTTCGTTTGCCAATCAGACAAATTCCCCACCGAGGGATTCCGCTGCCAGACAAGGAAGTCGTGGCCATCGACATCGCCGTCGACGTCGAAGTCGCCAAGGAGAACGTTGATGACTTCAAGCGTCACATCGTTAGCGTTGTACTGCACGTCGAATCCGAGTCCGGCGCCCAAATAAGCGCCATTGACATTGGCAAAGGTACCCGTCACTCCACCGGTCGTGGTGAGAATGGGAAACGTGTGCCCGAGACTTGGCGTGTAGCCACTATCGATCACAAGTTCCAAAGTACCGCCCAGGGAGGCGGTGTCTGCCGTGAGTTGATCGAAGTCGACACCCGCCGTGGGTGTAACTCCACCGGCAAAGAGTTCGATCTCAAGGGAACCGGCGTTGATCATGTAGTCCTGCGAGACGGTCATTGTTCCTGGCGAGCCACCGATCAAGAGCGTGCCACCATCCTGAACAAGCACGCCATTAAACGTTTCCACGGTGAGTTGTCCGCCATTGAAATTGAAATTGCCCGTGCCGGGGTGCTGGATCGTGCCGGTAAAAACCTCCCCGCCGTTCATGGCGAACGTCCCACTCGTGACGTCGATCAGGCCGTGAGCGCCATCGGCGTTGCCGCCGGTACCCAGCCCGCCCCGCAGGTCGAGCGTGGCGGTATCGGCAATTGTGTAGCTGCCGCCAAGCACATTCAACGTGCCGCCATCGCCGCCGACATTGCCGGGTGAGCCGGAGCCCAGGCCGGCGTTGCCGCCATTGAGCAGCACCACGGACGAGCCGTTCTGGGTGATCGACCCGCTGTTGAGCTGGATCGTGCCACCCAAGCCGCCGATGCCGTCGCCGAAAGTGTCACCGCCGCCGCCGTCGCCGCCATTGGCCTTTAGGCTGCTCTGAGCGTCAAGGATCACGGTGGTACTGCTGAGGTTGAGGGTGCCACCTGCGCCGCCGGTGCCGCCGTAGTTGTCGCAGCAGGCGCCCAGGCCGCCGCCGTCACCGCCGTCGAAGCTCATCGAGCCGATCCCGCCGAGTGTGATGCCGCCGCCGGTCGCAGTAAGCATCCCGCCGTCGCCGCCAATCCCACCGGAGCTGAAAAGGCCGGGGGGGATGAGTCCGCCGTCGGCACCGTCGTAGCGGATCGAACCGTCGGTGTTGGTGATCTGGCCGTTAGATTTCAGCGTTTTGCCGCTGGTCCCGGCCACGCCGGCCGCAGACTGTGCCGGCGTAGCGTCGACGAGACCGCCCGCTGTCACGTTGAGCGCTGCGCCGTTGCTCATCGTCAAGTCATTCAGGACCTGGACTAAGCCCGTATCCGAAACATTCAGCGAGGCGTTGCTAAGCGTGAGTGGATCGGCCGAGGCAGCTCCGGTTCGACCCAGTA
The DNA here is from genome assembly GCF_007860015.1 of Bythopirellula polymerisocia. Lineage (GTDB taxonomy): Bacteria > Planctomycetota > Planctomycetia > Pirellulales > Lacipirellulaceae > Bythopirellula > Bythopirellula polymerisocia. The sequence goes on along the minus strand of NZ_SJPS01000001.1, from coordinate 867,476 downwards.
TTTCCCCACTATTAAGCGAGAACGTACCGCCGGTGACATTGACGCTGCCGTTGGCGCCGGTAGTGCCGGGAAAAAATGCGCTGCCGCCAACACCACCAGCCAGGGAGACGTTTCCTCCATGCAATAGGAACTCACCGGCAGAGACCGACACGGTTCCGCCTTGCCCGCCATCGCCTCCGGAAGTGTTCGCATTGCCACCCACACCCCCATCGAGAGTGACGGACCCGGTAAGGGTGGCGAGCCCTCCAGAGATAGAGACATTTCCCCCCTGGGCCGCATCCCCTCCGGTAGCTCCGGCATTCCCACCCCGGCCACCCGTCAAGTCGAACGTGCCGGACAGATCGACGGTTCCACCAGAGACCGTCAGCGATCCGCCCACGCCGGCCACTCTTTGCTGAGTTCCGACACCACCGACCTGAACAAAGTCGCCCGACAAAACGGCCGTGCCGGTGGCGACCGAAACGGATCCTCCCGCGCTGAAACGGCTCCCACTGAGGTCAAATGCGCCCGAGATGGTAACGTCGCTGTTTGATAGACTGATCGACCCCCCCACTCCTCCTGCCGAGCTAGAAGATCCGGGACCTTGTGTTCCACCTCGCAGGTCCCCATCGCCCGCGAGTACGGCAATCCCACCCTCCACGACGATTGCCCCGCCGCTTCCACCATTAGCAAATTGCGCTCCCGTGCCGCCTCTCAGATTCCAAAGAGAACCAACACTTGACAGGAGTTCACTAGATGAAGTGATTGTGCGCCCTCGGGCTCCAGTACTGAATCCCAACCCGTTGGCGCCGTTCCCCTCGATCACTCCACCGGCTTGTGATTCGAGGGTACCCGTGTTGTTCACGTCTGCCGTGAGCCGGTAAGTCGCCGTTCCGCCTCCCGTGCTGCCGAATTTCAGCGAAGTAAGCGTTGCGTTATTGACGGGCGTGCCGCCTGTGAAAACAATCGCGTCCGCCGGGCCGATCAGATCCACCGCAAACGGGCCCGCCGGTGGTCCGGATGGGCCGGCAAGAAGGTTGAGACGGTAATTGTCCGCCGGGAGCGGGTTGGGGTTCAGTGGGGTCCCGAAGACCGTGATGCCTGGCCAAGACAGCAGTGCGTCTGGACCAGCAGACGTAAGATCCTGTCCGCGGAGCGCGTTGGCACTATCGAACAAAGATAGTTGCGCGTCGAAGCCCGAACTGGGGATCACATCACCCGCGCTGTTCACTCCGCCCACCTGCGTATAAGCGCGGAACCGCAGGTCCTCGCCGCTGCCAACAGTGCGCGTCAGATCGAACAACGCATCGTACTCGTCAAGCGGCACATTAATGTCGCCCTCCAGCGAGAAGTAGGCCGACTGGCCTCGAGCCGGAGCGGACCACGAGAGGATCACAACGCAAAGCGTTGCAATAATTGAAAGCAGGAACAAGTAGTAACGAGAATTGACGATGAACGTGCGACAGCGGTTCATGGCGCGACCTTTCTTCAGTTTCTTGGTGAAAATCAATGGAGTAGCGCGAAACGCACTTTGCGGCCAACGAGCAATGGATTAGTTGATGAACCCAGCACGGCCTTTTCGCTGTGAGAACTCCTTTGAACTATCAAAAGCATGGCATGAGAACTGGCGACTCCGATGTAGTCGGCAGCAGCACTGGATTGGCCCGATGTTAACATGACCGCAGCCAAATTCCTACTAAATTCTGCTTACGCCAGCCCTCGATCGCCTGACTGCGGGAAGAAACACTATGGAACAAAGGAGCAATACGAGCACATTCGGCTCCGGAACGGCCGTGGCAGCAGCCGTGAGTGGTGTGCCGTAGTTGGCTTGCCAGTCGCTCAAATTGCCGACGCTCGTGTTTCGTTGCCACACAAGAAAGTCCCGGCCATCGACGTCCCCGTCGAAATCAAAATCGCCGGGGAGACTGGCGGCAATGACCTGGAGCGTGAGGGCGTTGGAGCTATACTCGGTGTCCCAATTGAGTCCTGTGGTGAGCGTGGGGAGATTTTCCGTGGTAAACATTCCAGAGCGACCGCTCCCTGCGGAGAGGATTTGGAATGAATCACCTAGTGACGGGGCATAGCCTGCGGCCAACGAGACGTTTAGTGTGCCGGCCAGTGTTGCGGCACCCGGCGTAGTTGCTTGTCCGAAGCCGTCGGTCGGCTGGGTTTCCGCCGCATCTGCTAGGGTAATGTTCAGTGCTGAACTTGCCGAGAAGTTCAGATCTTGAAGCATGACAATTTCGCTCCCAGGGGAAACGAAGATCGTGCCGTTGTTGGTCACGGCATCGTGGAAGACGCCGGTCGCGCCGCCGACCACTGCGATCTCGGCATTGACCAGATTGTTGACTGTTCCGAACACATCGACCGTGCCGCCGGTGATCGATATCTGAGCGTTGCCATTGTTGGTAAGGCCTGTGCTACCAACGCGGAGTACTGCCCCATTGCGGGCAGTGGTGCTGAAATTGTTCGCCATCGTACCGCGAATTTCTAGTTCACCCCCGTCGAGATCTACGACCCCCGTGTTAGCGAGAAGTCCGGTCAGGAGCAAATGATCACCCGTTGAGGTGTGGAGTCGGCCGCGAACCCCGCCGGAAAGTCCCATTGATACGCCGGGCATGTCGAGCGTGCCGCTCCCTTCAAGAAGACCAAACAAGGAGATTGCATTCGTGTCGTTTGAAGAGTAATCCCACCGACCACCTTCAAGCTTGACGCGACCAGTGGTCGAGATCGTCGACGGGTTCGATGTCGTGATTCTCCCTCCGTTGGAAATCGTTACCTGGGCGTCTCCCGAATTAGATGACATTGATCCAGAGATATTCCATTGCGAGCTAGTTCCATCCACGAGAACCTCAGCACGACTAGAGGCAGAATTTGCCAACGTCACTGACGAGCTACTGAAAATGCGTCCAGCGTCAGAGACCGTAACACTTCCGAATCCAGAGGAACCGATCGTAGATCCAGCGAGCTGCCAACGGGAGAGATCCCCTGCAACAGTCACTCGACCTTCGCCAGTGGCATTCGCCCCCACGTTGGCAGCGTCCGATATGAGTTGCCCGCCATTGAGGACTTCCATGATGCCCAAGCCACTTCCGCCAATCGTCATGTCGTCGCCGTTGTTCCATACCGAACCAAGATCGGTCACGCGTCCCCGGCCCATGCTGTTGGCACTTACGCCGAGGAAGGTATCGTCATTGACATTGAGTACGGCATTATTCGTAACAAAAAGCGAACCAATCCCCGCGTCTGCAATGGTGAGATCGGCACCACCAGAAACAAGCGACCAATTCGATCCAAATCCATCGAGCGTAACGCCACCAATTCCATTCGCACCATCACCTAGTATTGCAGCACTTGTATTCGTGATTGCAGTACCTCCATTAACGATCACGGAACCCAAACTTGTATTGCCGATCGTAAATGGTCCAGCGACGGCGCCGCCGCCAACTGGTGGCACCGGCGTAACGTTACCAACTGTGGCGACCGAGGCATGTAGTGGAGCGCTTAACAGCAGGACAGCAATACTAAGAGCAGTAACTCTTTGCCAAACAAATCCAAACCTGCCGAAACAAATTGACCACATGGATGCACCTCAACAGTGATAAAACGTAACCCGCAGACACAACGTGCCAGTGAGACACGATAGTTCTATGGTCTACTCCGGCCGAACCGGAGTCAACAATCTGTACTCAGAATTGAGAGAATAAGATTATAGGTGCCTGAATAAGGACCCCGATGACCCCGCTCAATCTATAGGAGCATCATTTCGCTCGATGATTGAGCTGAGATATAGCAGCGTCGTTTCCTGCTTGGGACGTGGAATAGCCAGCAGGTCGTGGGCAGCGTTTAAGATATCACGCCGACTGATCTGGCCGACCAGTTCTCGATCGCGCAAGACGGGGAGTCGTCGATACGGGGTGTCCAGAAAGATGCGAGCAATTTGCAAGAAATCAGTCTCTTCGCTGATGGTGCGCGCCTTTTGGTCCATGAAGGAACCCACCTCAGGAGAAGGTATCGATTCCTCGGAGGCCGCCGATCCGTCATCGCTCCGGTGAATCATCCAGTTGTTCTTCGTGAGGTTGTCGTCGGGATCGCCAACAAACATCGAAAGATGATGTTGGGCTTGCAACACATCTCGACGGCTGATCTGGCCCAAAAGGCGCCCGTCGCGTACAACCTCGAGGCGACGGTAAGGCGTGTCCAGAAAAATCTGGGCAATGGAAAGGAGATCCATATCCTCGTCGATCACGCGTTGTGATTCTTCGTTCATGAAAGCGTCCACACGCGTCGTGGGCAATTGTTCGTAACCCGAGGAAATCAGCACCTGCATGCTGGTCTTTTCTGAGAAGATGCCGAGGAAGTTTTGGTCGCGATCAATGACCGGGGCTCCCGAGATGTGATTCTTCAGTAACATCCCTATGGCATCGAAGACATCCATTTCGGGTGACAGCGTGATCAGTTGAGTGACCATGATGTCTTTCGCGTGGAGATTGCGAGCAATATTTTTCTCATCTTCACATGCTAGCCGGGCGGTCAAAGTTAACACGCTCATACAACATTTTTCGGAGAAGACTCCGAGATAACTTCCTTGGGGATCGACGACCGGCGCGCCAGTGATATTGCGTTTCAGCAGGTGGGCTATCCCTTTGAAGACGTGCAACTCGGGACGCAGCGTCACCAAGCGGCTGACCATAATGTCGCGGGCAAGTTCCGGATGTTTCATGGACAACTCCCAATGATCTGAGTAAAGGTTTGCAATACTCTGCGCACTTTCTAGCCAGTGACTATCTCAGGGATTACTTTATCAACCCTGAGAAGATAAGTGATGAGCTTTCTTGAAAATCAAGCGCAGTCCCCCAATACTTCAGCCTGACCTCAATTATCACACGCTATCACTAGCGAAGCAATATAGATTCCACAGCCTTCCCGGCTACAAGCTAATTTGTGGGGATAACCAATGAGAATCTCTTCGGACAGATCCGATTGCGGTGAAGATTCTATTGAAGATCTACGGCTGTAGAATTGGCACCAGTGATCTGGCCCGTATCGCGATTCTGAACATAAGCAATGATGAGGTATTCTGACGATCCTGTGTTGACCGGCAACGCGAAAAAGGCTTTTCCTTGCTGCGTGTCCAAATCCAGAGTTTGAAAACCACGAACCACGTTGACATGCGACAAGGTCTTCCCTGAATTCTCTCCTTGGGGAACTTCATTCTGAGCAGCAGCTTGAACCAGGGCGATGTTTAGTATTTCTTGCTCTTCGTCGCCCGTGACTGCAAATTCGACCGTCAATTGCGGTTCATCTGATTGAGAGTGTGTGCGGAGATTGATCGTGGCTGTCGCCTGTTTGCTCAATGCCGATTTGAGCGCCGCCTTGGCCCGCTCGGCATTTGACCCAACAAACTCTTCTGCTCCGTTGACAATCATCTGCGGCGTGTAAGTCCGATTGGTTTCAAGAACGGTGGCATAACGGTGCTGGCGTTTCGAGGACTGCTTAGAACTGTAGGGATCACTCCAGCCGAGTGAGTTCCAATAGTCAACGTGAAACGACAGACAGTACACCGGCATCTGATGTTCCGTATTGAGTGAAGAGAGTGCAGTCAGCAACTGATCGGCGGGGGGACAGCTACTGCAACCCTGAGAGGTAAACAATTCGACAACGGCCACCCCAGTAGTTTCTTCGGTGATTTTCTGCTCTGCGGTCTCTGCAAGTGAAGTAGAGACGCTGGCAAAGAGTGCTGCCAGCAACAATGGGAATACAAGTGCTGGAAGTGCGAAGAATAATGGGATCCGCATAAGTACCCTGGAGTGAAAGCCGTCGCTTCGGCACAACCTGTACCAGCGGCATTATAGACACGTACTAAACAGAAGCAAACTATCGAAAGCGACGGCAGACATATATTGCAACGAATGCTAATAGACTAACGCACGCAGGCTCCGGCACGGCCGTCGCTGGTGCTGTGAGGGGAGTGTCATATTGTCCCTGCCAGAGAGCCAAGTCGCCGCTGTTGATTCCGTTAGGTGACCCTCCCCGCTGCCACACGAGAAAATCGTGGCCATCGACGTCGCCGTCGTGATCGAAGTCAGCGGAGAGAGCTGATGCTACGGAGAGGACACCGGTGGAGTAGAGTTGAGACGTGTTCCAACTCAACCCCGCGCCGAGAGAGGGAAGGGTGAGTATGCTGAAGGTGCCATTGAGAGTGCCCCAATCGAGAATGTCAAACGAGCTGCCGGCGCTGGGACTGAATCCCGGCAACAGTGATATATCGAGTTCTCCACCCAGCGACAGCAAACCTGTTACATTGACGTGATCATACTGAGTTCCTTGAGCAACACCACCCAACTCAATCAGCAACCTAGAACTGCCCACGGAGCTCGTGTTGTCGAAGGAAAGTGACGCTGCTGTCACCGTTCCCGGACTGTTTCCCGGGGAGTAGATGCCTCCGGTATTGACGTTCACGATGTCGTAGTTCCCGGAGCCCTTGGCAAGCGAGCCGTAGTTCACGTTTACGGTGCCGGTGATGTCGCCATTGTTTACCAGCAATGCCCCGTTGAGTTCCATCGCGGTGGCGCCAAGTATGTTCAGCGTCCCTCCGGAAGCAATCGTCGTGCGGCTACCACCTCCGGCAGTAAGATTGCTCACAGTGTTGTTCAGAGTGGCTCCATTGTTGACTAGGATGACGCCGTCTGAGGTAAAATCTTGTATATTCATATCGCTATTGATCTCAATTTGCCCGCTGGATGTATTCCAACCACCGTCGAGGCTGGCGACATTATTGCTCTGCAGAAATCCGCCGAGTGTGACATTGTCAAATTCAGCGATGCCATCTTGGTAAATAAATGAACTAGGAAGCGTGCTGACAGAAAAAAGGCGACTAGTAGCTCCGGGAACGATGTAATGGACTCCCGTGCCGCGCATGACGGCGTTTCTTACGGTTGCATTTTCGTAGTCCATGTACGCACCTGAGTTTGCGCGGATACTGTTGCCGCCGAGATTGACGCTTGTGTCCTTTAGTCGCAGAATTCCTGCGTTGACTGTCATAGGCCCAGTGAATCCAGACGCATAATTTGATAGGATCGTGACTCCAGTGCCATCTTTCAGGATGTCGCCGCTTCCTGTGAGAGGAGCGTTGAGAGTGTAGGTGCTGGGGCTATTGTAGTTGAACTCAAGGGTTCCATAGTTGTCGATGCCCGAGGTTAAAAGACCACTACCATTGAAGCCCGCGCCAAGTCCCATCCGCAAAACTCCTTGGGCACCAATTGTGATGGGTTGAGGTATGGGTTGAGGGAGGTTGAAAACCTTGGCAACCGTTAGTTGGCCGGAAGTATAGCGAAAATCTCCAGTTCCAGCTTCGCCAATGACCAGCGGGCCTTCGATGGTCCAGGAAGTCGCAATCGCTCCTCCTAACGTCGCCGTGCCATCGCTCCCGGCAAGTTTCCCCAGTGTAACTGACCCCGTTTGGGCTGTCGCAAAATCTTTGACTTCAAATAAGCCCATTCCCTCTTGGCCAATGACTAACGGAAAAAAATTAGCGCCACTAGGCGTTTGAAAACGGCCAAAGCCCTCAACGACCATCGTGCCAACGCCAGTTGCTCCAACGCCGAGTGTGGTCGTGGAGGCTTCGATCAAGCCGTCTTGCGTGACCGTTACTCCACCTGTCCCGAGCAATCCAACTTCTAAAACACCGGGATACAGTTCTCCAGGAAAGCCGCCATTGATTACCGAAATGAAACCTGAATCTCCCAAATTCTGACCCAAAGTAGCGCTTTTCGCATAACTTTGTGGGCCATGTTCAACTGCAGTGCCTCCGTTGTTGATAGCCACAGTTTTATCAATATCGGGGGGGACGCCGCCGGGAGACCAGTTGCCGGGCAGGAACCAAAAGTCTGTTCCAGGATTGATCCACAATTTATCAACCGACGCTGCCGGTTCAGAATTGAATGCCAAGACCGCCGTAATCGATATCGATAGAAGCAATAGTTTCGGCCACATGGTGGTTCTCTTTCTATAGTTCACAAGATGATGTGTGTGGAGTAGAGTTCTAACAAGCTCAGTGCTTCTGGTAATGTTCGCCCAAGGGTTTAGAGAGTAACTTGCTGCGGCAGAGAGCCGTAACATTTCAGATTACTAGGACAACAAAGAAAATCGCCCTCTCACTCACCCAGTCCTTCCGCAAGCGATTCACGTGTCGCTCACGCAGGCGAAGGAGGCCATGAGCGGCCTCATTATCCAGCGGCCAATGAGGGGTGTCAATAATTTTACTCCACGAGCCAATTACTTTCGAAGAATGCCTTGGATTGGCTAGAATCTGCGAACACCTGCAAGCAACACTCCCGCAAGCATCAATAGAATCGCCCCCGGTTCCGGGACGGCCGTCGCCGCCGCCACGAGGGGAGCACTGCCGAATTGTCGTTGCCACAAGAGGAAGTCGTGTCCATCGGAGTCATTATCTCCATCGGCATCGCCGAGTTGGTTGAGACCGTAGGCCCCTTTCCAGATGGTGAGGTCGGTGGCATCCACGTCACCGTCGTGATCAAAGTCAGCCGAGAAGAAGGGCGTGCTTACCACCTGCAACTGTACCGCGTTTGCAAGATAGTTGAGATGAAAGGTGAGCCCGGCAGGCATGCCCGAGATGTCGACTTGGTTGAATGTGCCAAACACTCCCGACGAGGCAGTTAGAATGTTGAAGGTGTTACCCAGCGCGGGTACGAAGGGTCCGTCGATATCGATGTTGAGATAGCCATCGAGCAGCGCCTGACCCGTGACAGCCAAGCGGTCGAACTGGTTGAGTAGTGTGCCCGTGAGTTCAACGAACAATTCACCGGACTGCATTTGTTGGTAGTCTTTCACCGTGGCGGCCCCGACCACATCGAATCCCGCGACACGAATCGTACCTTCGTTGACAAGCAAGGCGTTGATGTTCGCGGAATTGTCGGGAATCAAATGGCTACTGTCCGTGATGATGATCGCTCCGGCACCGCTGAAAGTGGCGCCGGCATTGATGCGGATGTTGTTGTTTTCGAGACGCAGGTTCTGCCCCAAGGTTGTGACGCTAGTCGGTTGGAACGTGAGAAAGTTGTTCACCGCTACCTTAAGTTTAGATTCGGTGCCGCCGACCAGCGTCGTTAGTATTCCGCCGATGTCGGTCGAGTTCGTCGATTCGTAACTCGAGCCTTGAAGCTGGAGCGTCGAGCCAGAATTGAAGTCCAGGGCGAAACCGTTGGAGAAGACGCGGCTACCGCCCGTTGCAGTTACATTGCCCGTGAAGTCGAACGTCATATTATCGCGCACCTCCAAAGTGCTGCCGCCGGTAGCGGCCAGGTCGCCCGAATTGAAATCCCCGTCCCAGTCATTGTCGTTCGCAGCGGTCTCGACGACGAGCGTCCCGTCGGTCGCGACGATCTTTGATCTGTTGATCACTCGGGACGAAAGGAGTCCGTGGCCTGTGATGCCAAAGCTGTTATTATTGGTTATTGTTCCCCCTTTAAGTTCGCCGTCCTTGAGGACGACATGGTCGGCGACGTTTGAAAACCAGGGGTTGGCGACATTGAGGATACCGTCGGCGTCGACTGTGCCAAGCGTATCGACGTCTAAGATCGTGCCATTGATCATTAGCGTGCCATCGTCTGCGCGGAGGCTGGCCGCGCCGCTGAATTCGATTTTCGCATTGATGACGCCAAAACCCTGCAGCTCATGGCCGGACGACGCGCTGAGCGAGCCGGGACCGTTGATTGTTCCCCCCGAGAGTCGATTCACATTGGCAAAATTCCCTCCTTGTAGGGTAAAAGAACTTGCCGCGGCGATGTTAATTGTGCCCTCAATATTGACTCGGGCGCTGACACCTGCACCGCCTAGCGCATTCACTGTCCCGTTGAGGTCAACTTCGCTGCCGTCAAGCATTGTCGCACCGCCATTAGGTGCTGAGAGATTCATCACACCTTGAGAATTGAGTGCCCACTTGTTTGCAGGATTGTCGAGGTTGACAGTCAGCTTTCCCGTTGTGCCCGCGGTACGGGCGTTGATATCAAGCGTGTTAATTCCCCCGCCGCTGTTGAGACGTCCGAAGTTTCCAAACGTTGCCACATTGATGACCAATGGTGCATCGATGTTGATGACTTCACCAGTCAGATCGTTACCGTCGAGGTCGACCTCGCCGCCGACCATGTTAAGTGTGACCGCCTCGTTTACATTGACGGTGCCGTTAAATTGCATCGTGCCTGCGCCGGAGAAACTGGCGTTGTTGACACCGTTAACAGTATCGAAATTCACGGTCGTACTGGTGACAAACTGCAAGACTGCGCCAAATGCGACATTCACTTTGGCATCGGAATTGAAGTCAATCTGGGCCCCAATCTGCGATATGCCGATGCCGCTGATGTTGAGTTCGGCGTCCAGTATGCCGACATCGTTGCCAATGTCGATCGCGACACCGCTATAGCTGGGAATTTCGGAATTGACGCGACTCATGTTGAGGATGCCGTCCATCACGAATTCGGGGTCTGTGATGCTGAGTAGCAAGTCGCCACCGTTGAGGTTGATTGTGCCGTCGTAGCGATTGGTCACGGCGTCGGGGTCGTAATCGGTAGTCCCAATTTGCAGCAATGCGCCGTCGTTAACCGTGATTGCATTGGTCAACGCATTACTTCCATCGAGGTCGAAGTTGTTATTGGAGATGGTCACCGTGCGACCTGCCTCCACCGAAATACTCGAGGACGTGGTGGGCATCGTGATGTTGGCTAGCGCGGAGATCGTGGCAGTGTTATTGAAGATCAACAGGCCATTGTTGACGAGGGTTCCACCGCTCATACTATAGACGCTGTCGAACTGCAAAACCCCATCATCATCGACGACGTTGAGGGTGCCACCGGTCTGTGTGAAGTTGCCGCCGGCGATGGTCGACTTGCCGGCCGGTACGGCTGGTATGCCGCCAGTGGCGCCGTTGTTCGCGTTGAGCGCCCCTGCATCGAGCGTCCACGCGGCCACCGAATCGAACGTTGAATTCTGGAACAGGTTCATAGTACCGCTGAAGGTGTCTGACAGTGGCACATTGAGATCGAGTGTCTGATTGCGATTTACGTTTACAATGCCTGCCGTTCCAGAGCCGTCGAGGTCAATGCGTCCTCCTAGGCTGGAGTCGTTGATTTGTAAGGTGCCAACTGGGGGGGGATCGAAAATGAAAAGTCCGCGAGAGAGGGCTGTCAAAGTACCGTCGTTCGTCAAGAGAGTAGTTGCGAGGATAGGTGTATCTGCAAAAGTAATCGTGCCATGACCCGAGAGAGTACCTCCCGTATTAATGTCTAAGAGTGACGTACCGGACTCTTCATCAAGTATGAGCGTTCCTCCCGTAAGTTCCACGGTGCCACCGGAGTTAATGGTTACATCATCGGCGTTTAGTTCGGAGCTGCTATCGCCGATAAACAAGTTTGTCCCGCCGCCTGTTAGCTGCACCAGACCATCGACGGTCAGGTCATTACCGTTGGTGAAGAGATCGATGCCGCCCGACATCGTGAGTGCCAATATGGAGTTGTTCGAGCCGAGGTTAACAGAGTTTGCCGTGTTAAAGATCGCTTCGTCGTCCGAGTCAGGTTCGTCGGCTGGGTTCCAGTTGGCTGTACTGCCGTTGTCAACCCAGTCGACATTGCCACCGATCCAAGTTCGAGTAGCTGCGTGCGTAAATACCTGAATAGAAAACAACAAAGAAACCGAGAGCAATGTTTGGCGCAGAACGCCCCGAAAAGAAACACCCATCGCGACTCCCCTCCCAACAAACTAGTGATGAAAGTTTCCCAGACTGCTGCGGAATACAGTCGCGAATGCGGTAAGGGAAGCTTGAGCAGGCAACTGCGATTATATCTGGCTACTCAGAAGAACGCTACACTTTGCGCAACGTCTTGCTGCGAAAGCAATTGCGAACGTGGCAAACAGTGTGAATGCCCCCGGTTCGGGCAAGACGGTACTGACTGGGGTCTCTCGAAGGTGGGGCAATTGTGAACCCATAGCAGCACCAGAGCCCGTGAATTGCCGTTGCCAGGCAAGAAAGTCTGCGCCATCGGAGTCGCCATCTCCGTCGGCATCGCCTAGGTTATTCATACCATAAGCCCCTTGCCAGATCGCGCGATCAGCGCCGTCCACGTCTCCATCTCCTTCAAAATCGGCGGTGAATGCCGTCTCTTGGCCCGTGACTACAAAACGCATGTTTGAGGCTAAATTCGTCCTCCATAGAGGTGGTTGTCCGGGGGACGCAACGCCCCAAAATATATAGGAGGAAGAATTCGTCGGGGGAATATCGACTTGGTCGGGCCCATTGTGCAAGGCTGCTCCTCCCGTTGCCCCAAACATTCCCGACCCAAACACCAACGCATAACTGCCGGGAATCAATGTTGCTATCAGCGGTGTTAGGAATTCATCGCTGGGAAAGTTTGGGCGGAAGGTCGTAGTTGCCATGACTTCCACCCCATTAAAAGGCGATCCTGCGGGAAAAGTGTCGATAGATGATAGCCTTACCAGCGACGCGAAAATATCTCCCTGTAGATCTGGAATCACCAGCATGTGCCCCCCCACTTGCTCGACAGCCACGGGAACACTTGTTTCAAATCGCCAGCCGACGAATTGGCTGCTAGTGATGGTCGTCCCACCGATGCGACCCGTGGTACCCAATTGGGCGGACTCTAGTACGACCGACTGGCCGAAGCAAGGGGTAAGAGTGATCCAAGCTATCAGCATCACCACCGCTCCAGTTGCGGGGTGAATAGAATCCCTTCGTCTCATCACAAATTTCCTACCCGCGTAATCCAGCGACAGCTTGTAATTTACTTCGCCTTGGTTCTTCCCGACCCCGCAATTATTGGAATCGGCTTGCGTCTTTCAGGAGCTGCTTTCGCTTCATCTCGCGTACGAGCTTTATCTAGCAGTAGCGCCATGAGTTCTGCATAGTCGACGGGTTTGGCTAAATGGTCATCGAAGCCTGCTTCCAATGCGCGCTGGCGATCTTCATCGCTTCCCCATCCCGAAATGGCAACAACGATGGGTCGCGGCAAGGAGGCTTCCTTGCGAATTCTCCGCACGACTTCGTAACCATCCATCCCAGGCATGCCGATGTCGAGCAATATGAAATCGGGTTGCACGACTGTCATCGCTTCCAGTCCCGCTGGTCCATCGTAAGCGGCATAGGTCCGGCAACCATCCAGCGACAGCAGGGCTTCCAGGGTATGGACCGCCTCTTGATTGTCATCGATGAGCAATATAGTCGAACCTTCCAAAGAATCAGAATCGGATAATTGGTGTGTGAGCTGAGCAGGTTCGACTTCGATTAATGTCTCAGCAGGTTGCCTGGGTAGAGAGACGCAGAATTGACTCCCTTTTCCCGGGCCATCGCTAGCCAGAGTTACGAGACCATCATGCATTTTGACGAGTGACTTTACTAGCGCTAGACCAATCCCCAGGCCCTGGCGGTCGCGGTTTCGTGGAGATTCTGCTTGGGCAAAAAGATCAAAAACACTTTCTTGCATTTCCTTGGCGATCCCAATCCCATTGTCGATGATGCACACCTTTGCGGATTCAGAATCGCCATCCAAAAGGATTTGAATCCGACCACCGCGCGGTGTGTATTTGGCTGCGTTGGAAAGTAAATTCGAAACGACTTGGATCAGTCGAGTCGAGTCTCCATTGACAACCAAGGGTTGGCAGCAACGTACAAATTTCAGATCATGCTTTTGTTCATCGATCGAGGGTGCAACCATCTCGATCGCTTGTTTGACAATGTCACGCAGATCGACCGGCTTGCATTCCAGGCGAAGTTGACCTCGTGAGTATCGAGAGACATCGAGCAAATCTTCTACAATCCGCAAGAGCTGCTCGGTTTGGCGACGCATCGTCAGGCGAATTTCGCGCACTTGTTCGGACTTCAGCGTTTCACGATCCAAGAGATCGATCCCAGAGCGAATTGGGGCCAGGGGATTTCGCAATTCGTGGGCCAAGAGTGCCAGCCAATTATCTTTTTTGCGGTCTGCTGCCCGGAGTCGCTCAGTTAACTCGGCATTGGCTGCAGACTGTAGATTGACGGCGATTTGGCGGCTGTCGGAACGCCAATAAATCGCGATTGCAGCACTTCCTACAACCGCATAGATGACCAGTGCCAGTTGATCCGCGTGGTTCGTAACAAGAAAGCTATAAGGTGGATCGATGACCCACTTCGCGGCCGCGAAGACGCCAAAGAAGAGTGAAAGGATTGCGGGACCAACACCTGCTACCCAGACAGTGAGCATCACCGAGAGAAAATAGAGGCCAAATGGCATCCGATCATCCAGCAGATAGTCTAACGATTCGCGGGCCCATGTTGCCGCTAACGTTGCCAGTACGGCGAAACCGTATCTTGTCAGACACACACGGCACCGACTTTCCATAATTGCCCCCCATGTTGCTATGAACGATTCAAAATCAGGTTAGGCGAAGGAATCCACAAACCTGTGATGAGAAAAACAAGTCTACACAGCAATTGTCAATGGACTTTTGCTGCACAAAGAAGTTCATCGTTCAGCGAATCGACCAATTCTTGTGGCCGGATCGGTTTGAGGAACCAGCGATCCACTCCGCGAGGGCCTATCTCCACATCCATTTCTTCCGGTTGGGAGCCTGTTACAGCGAACACCTTAACCCCACGATAGTCAGGATTCAAACGGATCGATTTGACCGTTTTTGGTCCATCCATGCGGGGCATGTGCATGTCTAGAAGAACCACATCGGGCCGATCTCGCCTGGCAAGTTGCACCATAGCCTGCAATCCGTCCTGAGCGGTTTCAACTTCGTAGCCACTCATTCGCAGATAACCTGCCAGCAGCTCGCACTCATTGGAATCGTCTTCTACTAGCAATGCACGGGGTACAGGGTTTGCCCGCGCTTCGGCTTCTTCAGCAGAACCATTCTTGCAGGATACGGCAGCGTTGCCGTCGAGTAAGTCGATTTCGTGGATTGCTGTGTGCAGCGAAGCTAACGCATCTTCATGCATTCCTCGATCAAGTTGCTTCTCCATCAAGCTCAGCGAAAGTTGTGCACTATTGAGCCGATTTCGAAAATCGTGGATTCTTGCCGAATCCGCTTTGAGCTTGGCTTCGCTCTGCAATTCGCCATTGAGAGTGTCGGTCAATTCATGACGCAAAATGCGAATGTCTTTGGGTGCATCCACGCCCACCCGCACGCGATGGCCATCGACACGCAGGATCTCGACCGTGATGCCGAGGTTGGGAAAAACAATTTTGTCTTGGGGTCCTCGTGACAATACAAGCATAACCGGATCTCCTTATCTAGAAACTTGAGCGCAGCGGGCACGACACTATGCAGCGCGCATCGCGTTCACATTGCGACACGACTGTCGACGAAGGCACCTTACCCCGTCCACTCGCTAATCCACCAACGCCCGGCGGCAGTTCTTCTTGAACAGCTGAAAAGGAGATCCATTCCTTGGTGCCTGGCAGTCAGAAGTGCAATTTTACCGGGATTGCTCCACCTAGAATAGCTCAGAATCTTTGGTGCAAGATGCTAGCAGTCTGTTGCTGCAACAAGGTGGTTAACCGCGAAGAACAGCGAGATGTTTAGTTCTTGTAGATTTTATGTTGCGGCCTGCCCGAGAGGATTTGTTCTTTCCCCCAATTCGTAACGGATCGGAAAGCGTCACTCTGAATAAAAGTCTGAAATGCCTTTTCATCTGACCACTCACTGGTGATTAGATACGATGCCTGGTCGCTGACGTCCTTCCAAAGTGTCGACTGAGTATGTCCTTCGGCTGCATTAAGGGCACCAATGACGCCAGCAAATTTTTCTTCAAAATCTGCCTGCTTTCCTTCAATAACGTGATAGTTCATTCCGACGGTGATCATTGTGCGGAGGCTCCCAAGTAGCAGCAGTGAATAAGATCACATCTTAGGCTGCGAAGCCCTTCCTCGCAACCCACCGAAGGCCGCAACCCAACTCTCCAGCTACCATTTAATGCCGAAAGCGGTTATTCTGGAATAGTTGCGGAGCGTCTCAACGGACTTCTGAATAATGCTCGATCCAAGCTTGTCTATGTCCATGTCCGACCGACAGCACGATCTGGTTGTTTGCCTGATAGCCATGGAAAGCAAGTTGGTCGGTCTTCATTCACTCATTGACGTATTGCAGGACTGGATCGAGACCCCGACCACATCTCTCATGCCGCTGTTGCGGGAGCACGGGATTCTCACCGAGGCCCAGCATCGTGAACTTGCCGAACAGGTTGCCGCGCGGCTAGCCGCTTGTGGACTAGAAACCGCTTCAATGTGGCAAACCGTACCACCCCCGTTCAGAGGAAGTTTGCTCAACCCACACGGAGCTTCTACTGAAGATAGTAGTGAGTACTCCGACACTGACAGTGAGCTCGATCGTACTTCAGCCCTCCCAGCCCCTATCGTCGGTGGCAAAAACGACGAACGTTTTAATGTTGTCAGCTCTTACGCCGAAGGAGGATTGGGCGAAGTCTCTATTGCCCAAGATCAACAACTCGGTCGCATGGTCGCTTTGAAACAGATCAAGACCCGCTATGCCGACGATGTTGCCGCTCGGTCTCGGTTCCTGCTCGAGGCCCAGGTCACGGGGCGGCTGGAGCATCCTGGGATTGTGCCCGTGTACGCTTTGGGCTTTGATGCTTCGGGTCGGCCCTACTACGCGATGCGTTTTATTGAAGGGGAAAGTCTGCAAGAAGTCGTGAGGCGTTTCCATGATAAGTTTTCTGTGCAAGATTCTACTCGTGGTCAACGTATCTTGGAATTGAGGAAACTCGTGGGTCGCATCGTCGATGTTTGTCACACGATGGACTACGCCCATAGTCGCGGCATTCTGCACCGAGATCTCAAGCCAGGGAACATCATGCTCGGCAAATATGGCGAGACGTTGGTGGTCGATTGGGGGTTGGCCAAGGTGCTCGGTGGTGGCGAACAGGTCGTGTATCAGGAAATCGCTTCTGCCTGCGAGGGATTATCTCCCACCTTGAAGGGTACCCCAATTGGCACCCCAGCTTACATGAGCCCCGAGCAGGCCGCCGGCCAGACGGATGACCTTAGCCCACAAACGGACATCTATAGCCTGGGAGTGACGCTCTATCAAGTGCTGACAGGTCGACTACCTCACGAAGAAAACTCCGTGAGCGGCGTGATCCAAAAAATCAAGGAGCAATCTTTTGCCAGACCGCGGGAGCATTGCCCTTGGCTTCCAGCGCCGCTAGAAGCGATTTGCATCAAGGCAATGTCTCCCGATCGCGGAGGCCGATATCCATCTGCGGCCGCGTTGGCGGAGGATATCGAACGCTGGCTGGCCGGTGAACCGGTCTCGGCATACGCACCAACACTCTGGGAAGCGACTTTGCGGTGGCTTCGGCAGCGGGGGTAACCAGCGGCTACGATTGACCGGCGATGCTCGTTATGGAAAATAGCGTCCCCGGGTTGAAAGCTTGATCTGGGAGGGTCAACCCGCTATCCGAACGATTCAGAGGCGATCAGAAATGGAGTAAGCCATGAAGCAACTGCAAAGAGTCGATATAGACGAGTTCAAAGCTCACTTCCATGGTCAGTTGGTCCTTCCCGACCACGCGGACTACCACGAGGTGCGTCAGATCTGGAATGCGATGATCGATCGCCAGCCGTCGCTGATTGCCCGCTGTTCGACTCCGCAAGACATTGTTCAGGCTGTCAATTTCGCGCGCGATCAAGACCAGCTCGTCTCCGTTCGTGGGGGCGGTCACAATATCGCGGGCAATGCGATCTGCGATGGCGGGATGATGATCGATCTATCGCTGATGAAGAGTGTCGAGATTGACACGGAGAACCGCCGGGCGACGGTTGAGCCCGGCTGCACCCTTGCTGAGTTTGATGGTCCGGCGCTGGCACATGGCCTCGCTACGCCGCTGGGCATTAATTCGACCACGGGCGTGGCGGGCCTGACGCTCGGCGGCGGCTTCGGCTGGCTGAGCCGAAAACTCGGTATGACGGTGGACAACCTAACAGCGGCGGACGTCGTCCTGGCAGATGGTCGGGAAGTGCGTGCAAGTGAAACGGAAAACGCGGATCTTTTCTGGGGGTTGCGTGGTGGAGGAGGGAATTTCGGCGTAGTCACCCGGTTCGAATTCCAACTCCATCCGGTGGGACCGGAACTGCTGAGCGGCATGTTTGTCTTTCCTTTTGATCAGGCTAAATCCGTGATCACTCAGTTTGCTCGTTTCACCGAAACAGCACCTGAGGAACTCAGCGTCTGGATGGTTACTCGAAAGGCGCCGCCGCTGCCATTCCTCCCGGAAAACGTTCACGGAGAACAGGTCGTCGTGCTGCCGCTTTGCTATTTGGGCGACCCCGCCGTGGGCGAGGAACTCATTTCACCGATCCGCAAATTCGCCACACCACTTGGCGAACACATTGGCGTGATGCCTTTTGCCGCGTGGCAGCAAGCCTTCGACCCGCTCCTCACGCCGGGGTCGCGCAATTACTGGAAGTCGCACAACTTCGACCAACTGAGCGAGGGCGCGATCGATGCCCTGATCGAGTACGCCGGCACGATGCCGTCGCCGCATTGCGAGATCTTCATTGCCGCGATTGGTGGTCAGACAAACCGCATCGCGCCAGAGGCGATGGCGTATTCGAGCCGGGACGCCAAGTACGTGCTCAACGTGCATGGCCGTTGGGAATCCGCCGCTGACGACGAACGTTGCATCGCCTGGGCGCAGGAATTCTTTGCAAAGACTAAGCCGTTTGCCGGCAACGGTGCGTACATCAACTTCCTTACCGAGGATGAAACCGACCGCATCGCGTCTGCCTACGGGTCCACCTACAACCGGCTGGTGGAGATCAAGAAGAAATACGATCCATCGAATCTTTTCCGCATGAACCACAACATCAAACCGGCCTGAAGAGGCAATCGCCAAGCCACCGGCTGCGGTTGACCGGCAGCGCCCGCGATGGACATTAGACCTGCCGGTTGAGAGCCTGCTTCCACGGGCGGCTAGCAGCTGAGCCGAGAACCTTTAGCTGTTTAAGGAGGGAGTGTCCCGGGCCATGAGTGGAACCGCTTCACGGACCTCTTTTTCTTTCAGTTTGGGTTCTGAATAAAAGAACATAAGCCACTGTGTATATCTGGATCGCATCACAGTGAATCTGTACAACGGTTCGTTGTATCGCCGGTATCGTTTTCCCGAACTGCTTTCGAGACCGCCTTCATTTCGTTCGATTCCGGCTCTTCCCAATTGGAATCAGCGATATACGAAACGCTGAGCGAGGAGGAGCTACGCAAAATTCGTAGCAGTTTCGATCATTTTCAATTCTTTAGAGAGTAGGGGAAGATTTGGGAAGTAATAACTACTCCTTGCTCTTAATATCACTGCTGACGGCAAGGGCATCCATTGCCTGCAAGCCGGGCAAATGGCATCTACCAACGACCAAAAGTTGGAATGCGAGCAAGTATCTCTGTAATTTGTAACTCCTATTGAAGTATAGGCTTAAGGCTTGATCACGGAGACGAAACCGATAGGCTGCCATCCGCACGGCACGCAGCTTGCAAAGAGCGATTCTCAACTCCTTGCAATCGTGTTCCAGGCGGAAATTAATAATGCAGCCGAAAGTCGGTCTAATTCTCAGGATTCTCTTTGCAATCCTCGTTCTCTCTGCGGGGAATTCATTGGTCCAGGCGCAGAGTACTTGTGGCAGGGAGTGCAACTGCCCAAATCTTCCGGTCGTGGAGCGAAGTTATTCTCACGGGAGGTTCTTCTTCGTCGAGACGACCAACTTTAGGATTTGTTGCGATCACTCGCAGAAGAGGGCTCAGCATCTTGCTCGGCATGCAGAAGCGTTAAAGAATGCCCTTAGTAAGAAGTGGCTTGCTAGGGTTGAATCCCAGCCTTGGAATCCCCGGTGCCTAATTGTTCTCCATGAGACTCAGCGAAGTTACGTAGCCGCGGTTGGGCTGGGAAGTGAGCGAACGGTGGGCTCATCGCTTGTCAACGTCGAAGGCAACGTAATAACTTCTCGGCGGATTGATTTATTAGACGCGAACACGGAGTTTCTGTCTGCGGCTTTACCCCATGAACTAACGCATATCGTGCTGAAAGAACGGTTCAAAGCTAAATCCTTGCCGCGCTGGGCCGACGAGGGAGTAGCTACTCTTGCTGACTCTGCTACCAAATTATGTCGTCACCGGCAGGATCTCTACGCAGCGATTGACAATAGCACTACATTTCCGGCAATTGCCATCATGACGATGGAAGCTTATCCCCCACCAGATCGCTTCGGGGTATTTTATGGACAAAGCGTATCTTTGGCAGAATATCTTGTCAAAAAGAATGGTCCCCATCGATTTTTAGAGTTTATGGAAGAGGCCAGTAACCGCGGCTATGATTCTGCCTTACAGCAGTGCTATGAGATCGCGAACACTGGGGAATTAGATCGTCAATGGCGGTCGTCTCTAAAACGTGATCGTCTTGATCCTAGCACAGGTGGCTGAAACGCTTTTTAGCTGTTCTCCAACAACAGCTTTTAGTAACGGTCCAATCTTGAACCCCCCCGATCGGGTTGTCTTTAGCTGGCGCGCGAGAATTTAATCGGAAATATCGCTTAAAGCTTACAACAGGCTGCTAACTGGGATTGTCTTAGGCGAAATCATTGGTCTAATTCACTTATAGGGCTCCTCCCAGACGAACGAATAACATACAAATTCGTAGTTGCAGAACGGATGGGATGGTATTGCATCCTATAATTCTATCAGGTTGTTCGCCTCCGTTTCATATCTGGTTGATGTTTCATGAATGTTCGCAGGATATCGCGAGTTGTTCGTAGTCGTTTTCCGACACTTGTCGTCTGGGCAATGATGCCGCTTGCACTGCTCAATTGCAATTATGTTGTTGGCTGTGGCTGCACTGTGAACTTTGAAGCGGTTTGCCAATGTCAATGCTGCAACTCGCGGGACTTAAGTAAAGCAGCATGTACCTGCAAAAGTAGCTGTAGCAAAAGCAAGCATTTGGCGTCCTTTTGCTGCAAGACAACAGAGACAAGCTTTCGCAATGCCTTGGGAAATAGCACCCACCCAGGGAATCAAGAAGATATGGATTCCCATAGCTGCACTAACACGATTGCTGTTGTCATGGTGCCTGCTATTTCAAGCGATTCCCAGCTAGAAGAAGAGGAAATCGAAGCTGCAACTGCTTGGTTATCTTTTCTTACGCCGAGTTCGGTACCTTGGAAGAAGACAACTCACTTTGCCGATCTCGATTCGGGTCCTCAACCTGTGGACTGCGTCATTGTTTTTCGACGCTTGGTCATCTGAATCTCTCCAGCGCAGCGCACTTCTTGCACGCTGCGCCAAATTGACGCGGACTGCTCGGTCAATTTTGAATTCCCCATAATTCGGAATTCATGGTAGCCGGGTGACTGCTGAGCATTAGTCACACCACAAGTGTGGAGTGCTCTCTGGTGGTAGTCTGTTCGATCTTTCGACACTTTGTTTTGTCGGAGATCTTAAGCAACTGTTCTTAAAAGAATGTTTTCCGGCAACGCTCTCAGGGTTGCCATTTACTGTCACTTTTTTTGAAAGGCGGAATACGATGAGTAATTCGTTTAAGTCACAGATGTTTTTAGCTTTATTTATTGGACTGATTTCCAGTGCTAGCTTGAGGGCTGATTTTGCGGACTACAACTACAAGGCCTGGAATCAGCCGTCGAAGAGCTCGAGTCAAATGGTGATGCGGTCTCGTTCCTACCGAGCTTCCGCGCCAGTGGTTGTCCAGTCGGAATCGACACCAGCGGAAGTAGCCCAAACACCGAGCGAGTCGCGCAGCTACTCCTACGATCCCGCGCAGGAAAAAGACGTGCAAAGTCCTTGCGGTTGCAACCCAACAAAGTCCGATGAGCCGGCCACTGCACAGAATTCCAAGCAGTCCAACCGAAGCTATTCTTACGAGCCACAGATGAATAGCAGTAATAGCTACTCGGCACCAAGGATGAGGTATCGTTCTAACCAGTCTTCACCAACCCCTGCCTACTTGCTAGAGAAGACTAATCCAAGAAAGTTCAACCACTAGCGGCACACAGCATCTCGCTGTGGTGAATGGCTTCGGCGTCCCTGGATCGGTTGTTCCGGTCCAGGGACGCTTACTATTTCTAAAGTCCTTCAGGCATTAGCCAGGGTTGCAAATAGCTATTTGCGATTGTATGGAAAGACATTGGAGGCTAAGTTTTTTCCAAGCTTTGCCGTCAACACGTTGCCATCGGCATTTGAAACAGGATTGCTTTTTGTGCCGCATTCTATTTTGTTGCCGCGTAAGGACTCCGACAGCCATCCAGAGTTCTCCTTCAGGGGAGAGTTGCTTCTTGGCGATGCACGAGATCGTCAACGGCACTTGGACCAGGTGAATTTACCAGAGGCCAAAGAGCATGTCGGTCCTGAGAGCGAAATTGGTTTCCCAAGTGGGTGAGTATCCTTGGTAGAGTTATCTTGTGCATGGCCTCGGGCAATAAGATCCGTTAGTGGACCGGTTGATCACCCATGAAGAATTGTCGCCTTACGGAAAGACTCGCCAGTGGAAGTGGGCCGAGCAACTCAGGGCACCTCTTGAGAAGGCACTACCCAATCAAATAGTTCCTCGAATAGGACGGGACTTCCTAAAGGGAACGAAGCTTGTGTCAAGAGGCTGGCCAAGAAACTGGACCTCGATTTGTCAATTCGAATGCGCGGTAGGCCGAAGAAAGTGACAAAACACGGAAAATAGTTCTGAACTCTTTTTCTTTCCATGGGAGTCGCCGTTCAACTGCTTCCGGTTGTTAGGCCGCCTCTTATTCTTGCGGCCCAATAAACTCAAACATCTCGGCCTCTTCCCCCTCATCCGACACCTCGCCCATCAAGTCGAAGTTGTCAATGACCGTGAGTTTGCGGACCGGTTGATCCTCGTCGAAATTGATCTTCTTCACGTCGATCCAGAACACCTGCCCACTAAATACCGAATCGTAATAGAGGACGCGGTTGGACAGGTCCGTCACCGTACGCCAGATCGTGGTCGAGACGTTCGGACGCTCAGGGTCGGCGATGCCGAACGGGGCCGACACGTTGCGCATCACGCTCATCAATGCGGCCACCGCCTCCCGATCCGATTTCGGCTTCGGCAAGTGCTGCACGTAGTAGGCCCCGCGGGCAAAGCGGTCACCCGGTTCGTGAGTGCCGGGCAACTTTTGATCTCCGCCAAATCCTCGGTACTGCCGCAGGTTCTCCAATTGTTTGTCGAATGTCGGCTGGTTGGTCATCACCGTGTGCTCGCGGCTGTGGTACACCTTGATCTCACCGTTGATGCATTCAAAGACTACCGAGTCGCCGGACGGATCATCCATTGCCAGATGGATCGTCGCGGCCTTGCCGCTGCCCTCGTGGCTTGCCATCCGCAACTGGAAAGGCTCATTCTCCATCTCCTCGACCGCTTCCTTCACAGTGGCGAAGTTGTCTAGATAATACTGCGGCCACATGGTGATACTCAGGCCCGGCACGCTCTCGTCGCGTTCGCCAACCGATGTCT
Source organism: Bythopirellula polymerisocia (assembly GCF_007860015.1). GTDB lineage: Bacteria > Planctomycetota > Planctomycetia > Pirellulales > Lacipirellulaceae > Bythopirellula > Bythopirellula polymerisocia. The sequence goes on along the minus strand of NZ_SJPS01000001.1, from coordinate 843,946 downwards.
CGGGCAGGTAAAGCATGTGCACCGCCAGGCCCTTCTCGTTGATCCCGTCTGCGGTGCCTGCGTCGTACGCGGTGATCACGACGCTCCCGTACTTGCTGATCCATGTAAGCGGGTTGATCGCCGTCAGCCCGCTGCGCTCCATGCCCCGAGGGAGAAACCAAATGTTGCTCTGGATGTCTTCGAACCAATCCATGTTCCTGCCAACCAGCACGGCATGACCGTTGTCATTCCACAGCACGCGGGAACAGGCCTCTAACGGCGAAGCTATAAACACGCTGCCAAGAATAAAAACGAACGACGCGAAATGGATTCGGTACATAGTCGGCCCACTTTCGAAAAGCTAAGTTATCGACTCCTAGCCTAGTTAAAGAAGTTTCCGTTTATCACCTGCGAAGGGCGGGCAAATGTGCGGTCTAACGCTTAGACGGTCCATCGTCGTAACCGTATGACCTTATCGGCTGGTTGCTCTATTTTCAAGCCATTTCCTGCGTGATAGGCCCCGTTCCTTGCGCTCAAGGGGCCGGTGGGCCAGCCCGCCGGGCTGCGAACACCGCGTGCCGCTAGGTTCAAGATATGCAAACCACTAGTTGTACGCAGCAACCTGGAAGGAAACCGCTTTTTCTTTTCTAACTTGACAGACTCTTACAGGAACGGTTTTATCGCCCGCCGCTACTTACAGGAGCCTTGCCGAAAGAATTCTAAGTAGTCGAAAGTCTTATTCTTGACCGTTGGGTGGCAGGCTGTAGTATTGGCAACCATGCCCGTAAGACCACGCAAACTCTTGATGGAACAATGCTATGCAACCTCTTGAATCAACTCAGGCGATGGGGACCGACACCCAGGGAGAAGACGTGCCCTATCGTACTCTTCCATCGCGTCGGGGCACGTAGCTTTTCCCTGACTCCCAGCCCCCGAATCCCAGCCCCGACTCCCAGCCCCATTTCCTCCGCCTTTGCGTCTCTGCGAGAGTCTTCCATTCCGTCATGAATTGCCGGAACGCGTATTCCAAACGATACAAATCTTCTCAGCTTGCATAAATATATTGAACATGAGATTGCAGAGAAAACGGAGGTATAAGAAAGTAGCGTGGAACAATAATCTACACTAATCAGCGCTAATCCAAATTAGTGAAGATTGGCGAAGATAAGGTGTTCCTTTCTTCATTGCTTTCATTCTCACTGTTAGCTTGGTTACCTCCTGTTCCATGGATTTTGATTGCGGCAAGGTGCCGCGCTAGGTTACTCGTTCCGACTTGCAGCTTCCCCCCTCTCGCCACTCACCCCTTTTTACTAGAAATTGTGCCACCCTGTTTAATACAATGGATCTTGCCCACCGCTAGGCAAGTTCCTTGAAAATCAAATGGAATTATTGTTGCCCCAAGACCAGCGACGCGGCTACGGATCCGTCGGTTGTCGTCAGCACTTCGAGGACGCGAAGCACAGGGATTTTTGTCGCGGGAGAGTCGAGTTTTGTTTTACAAAACTCCTAATAACATCAACAACCGACTGCTAGGTAAGACGTTGCCTGCCAATGAGTTGAAGCGACTCGGGCTCGCAGAAATGGAGGGGGTTTTGTTTTGGGAAAAAAAGTTTTCTACGAAATGACTGCGACAAAACCCCCGCTACGATTCGCAGAAGCGAGCGAGGATTGATGGGTTCTGCGCAACTCGCAGTCCCTCGACGGTCGCCTGCTCCGGAAGGTCCATGTTCTTCTCTCACAGACACGGTGTCGCCGAGGATCTGCGAAGAAGTGGGAAGAAGTGGTTAGTGGTTTGTAACGATTCGGCAGCGTAGCGCACGCGAGCCAATCATCAATCACCCATTTCTCACGGCTCGCAACTCCCCCCAACTTTCTTGTAGAAAATGTGCCACCCGATTCGCGATAATGGTTCCACGGCAGACCCTGTCTGAAAACCGCAAAGCCAGAAAACCCAAAGATAGCATAGCCACAGAGGACACCGAAAGCACAGAGAATTCCTTGTTTTCTGTGCTCTGTGCTACTAACGATACAAATCTTCGTAACTTACGCAAATTAATTGAACAAGAGGTCACAAAGAAAACGGAGAGCAAAAAAAAGGTTGGCCTAATAATTTTCCCCAACTGACGCGAATTATAAAGGCGAAGATAAGCGAGGATGATTGTTCCTTTATTCATGCCTATTATTTATCTCTGTTGCCTCCGTTTCCTCATGTTCAGAATAATTGTGGTTGCGGCTTGTAGCTTCGCTGGGTTCTCTGTGGCCATTTTTTTAGATTGGCTAAGTTTTCGACTTTGCAATTCTCCACGGCAGACCATGCCAGCTCATTGATAATTTGGAATCGCACGCAAAACAAATTTTCAAACTACTCAGAGTGCAGGCTGTTATCCAAGCACCTGAAAATACGGAAGTTTTCAGCATGCTTGGCGGACTCAGATTTCACTCTGAGTATTTTGTTTACGTTAATTACCTTCATTGTGCGCGAGCCGGTCACGGTTTGGCACTGTAATTCTCGATCAATTCTGCAGACGAGTCGCGCAAAATGAGGGTAGTTATTTAATAAAAAATCCGGATTGGAGAAAAAACTCCCCCGCCCGGGATCAGATTCACCGAGTTTTTCCCTGCCAATGAGAAAATCAGCCAGGAGTTTTTGCGAAAGGTGGCTGATAAAAAGACAAAAACCCAGAGAGGCGGACGCCCACATTCGGTTGGTTACCAGACAGACTTCGGGATTCAGCTAAAATAATTCCGGCTAACCACTAACGGCTAACCGCTAACAGCTTTTCCCTACCCACCAAGTTGACCAACATGACCAAGTTGAGCTACGAATGAATTTATCTTCGCGTCCATTCGTGTGAGTCGCGGGCCGCTTCTAACAAGTTACAATAAGTGATTGATCCGAGCATGCACAAACTCCACATCCGCCCCGGCGTCGCAGGGGATGCCGAACTTATCTACACGCTGATCTCCGAATTGGCGGAGTATGAGAAACTTTCCCATGAAGTGGTGGCGACGCCGGACTCGTTGCGGGAATCGATATTCTCTCCCAATTCGGCGAGTGAAGTCTTGATTGCTGAATTGGACGATCAGCCTGTTGGCTTTGCCTTGTTTTTCACCACATATTCTACCTTCCTCGCAAAGGAGGGGATTTATCTGGAAGACGTTTATGTGCGACCTGCCTTCCGAGGTCGGGGAGTTGGCAAACAATTGCTCGCTGAAGTTGCCCGCATCACAGTCCAGCGTGGCGGGGGCCGGTTCGAGTGGTCGGTGCTCGATTGGAACACGCCTGCAATCGAGTTCTACGATTCCCTTGGAGCGAAACCGCAGGGTGAGTGGATTCGCTACCGCATCGTCGGCAATGAGCTTGAGGCACTCGCGGGCAGTTAGCAATCAGTTATGACTGTGGGTAAGATGGAACCTCAGCTCAGCTATGAATGGTTCCCCACCTATGCCGCAATCAACCGCTACATTTCTCCTTTGTCGACTCAGCCGAGTCTTACTCGTGGGACTGTGGTTCACTCTAATAGTTACAGCGAGAGCAAAGGAAACTGCCTCACTAAACCTCGATCCCGACGCACTTGCCGCTGAGGTCACCATCCACCGCGACCAGTTTGGCGTTCCGCATATAATCGGTGCAACGGATGAAAGCGTCATCTTCGGTTACGGCTATGCCCAAGCAGAAGACTACTTTTGGCAGCTTGAAGACTCCTACATTCTCGCCCTCGGTCGTTACTCCGAGGTCGTCGGTCCGAAGGGTATCAATTCGGATCTGTTGAATCGCGGCTTCGAGATCGTCCGTTCCAGCCAGCGGGACTTCGCAGCACTCGATGCGCTTTCGCAACGGTTGTATGCAGCCTTCGTCGCGGGGATCAATCACTATCTTGCCCAGCACCCCGAAGTGCAGCCACGACTGATTCGGCATTTCGAACCCTGGCACGTGTTAGCCTACTATCGGCACATCGCACTGGAGTTGACCTTCCGCTTCACCGGCTTGAACGACGACTACATGCCTCGCCGCAATCCGCAGATCTGGGCGGCGACAGGCTCGAATGGCTGGGTCTTGAGCGGCAGTCGCACGAAGTCGGGAAACCCTCTGCTGTTGGCCAATCCCCACATGCCGTGGTTCGGTTTCGCCCAGATGCTCGAAGCCCATCTCATGTGTGATGGAACGGGAGGCGGAGAGCCTTGGAATTTTACCGGTGCCGGCTTCTATGGGAGTCCTGTATTGGCGATGGGTCACAATGATCGGCTCGGCTGGACACTGGTCACCAATCAACCCGATATCGCCGACACCTGGCGGATACGTTTCTCCGATCCCGAGAACCCTCTCGCCTACGAATACGACGGCGGCTGGCGACAGGCCGAAGAATGGCAAGACACGATCCGTGTGCGCAAATCGCACGGCTGGGAATCGCGACAGTTTACGTTTCGCAAGACGCATCACGGGCCGATTGTGACAGAGGAGGAAGAACTCCCCAATGGAGGGAAAACAATGCTCTCCGCTCAGATTGCAGGGCTGTTTGAAGTCGTCCCCCTGCGGCAGTCGCTACGCATGATTAAGTCTCGCAATCTGGCTGATTTCCGTAGTGCTTTGGGGTCGTTGCAGGTGCTGTATATGAACGTGCTCTATGCCGACTGCGATGGCAATACCTGGTTTGTCTACACGGGCCGAGTGCCACGTCGCAATCCACGCTTCGACTGGTCGCAGCCAGTGGAGGGAAGCAACCCGGCCACCGAATGGCTCGGCAACCACGGCCTGGATGAATTGCCCCAGGTGCTCAATCCGGGAGCCGGGTTCTTGCAGAACTGCAACTCGACCCCTTTCGAAGTCACCGACGGCCAGAATCCAGACCGCGAGAGCATTCCCGCCTACATGGTTGGCGATGCCGACCGCCGCACCCTCAGGTCGCTGCGTTCACTGGAACTTCTGCGAGGCATGAGCGACGTCACGTTCGAAGATTGGCAGCAGGCCGCGTTTGATACCGAGGTCTACTGGGCTCGCCATGAACTTCCTAAGTACGCATTGCAACTGGAAGATTTGGCCCATGAGAACCCGCAGCTTGCGAAACGAATTCGGCCCTATCTCGAAAACCTCTTGGCTTGGGATGCACGGATCACGGCGGACTCGACTGCCGCCACGCTCTGCCATGAGTGGTACGAACAACTCTATGGCTTCACCTATCCCGGCGAAGAACTCCGCAGGATCTACGTTGGCAAGCCCGAGAAACAACTCGAAGCACTGGTCCGCGCAGCCGACCGCTTGCAGAGTCTGCACGGAACTTGGCAAGTACCCTACGGTGATCTCTATCGCAGCCAACGCCCTCCACGAATCGGCGACCTCACCGACGTTCGTTTCACCGATTCAGCGCCGAGCCTCACTTCGCTCGGAGGCCACGGGCCGATGGGAGTTATTTTTACGCAGTACTACACCCCCAGCCTGGAGATCCCCTGGGTCATCTCTCAACGCAAACGCTACGGAATCGTCGGAACATCGTACCTGGCAGCCTGGGACTTTTCGCCCGAAGGTGTCAAAGGCACAAGCCTCGTCCCCTTTGGTACCAGCGGCGACCCCGCTTCACTGCACTACTTTGATCAGGCGAAGCTACTCTCCACGCAACAGATGAAACCCGAGCTATTTACCAAACAGCAAGTCCGAAAAGCCGCCGTGAGAAGTTATCACCCAGGGAGCGAATAGAATTGACCTACTCCGCCGCTGGCGGCGTAGCATCCCCCCGCTCCACCACCCCGAACAAGTGTCCGCCGTGATCGGCACCACTCCAGAAACCGGCGTAGTGGTCGTCGTAGATCATTACTCGGGCAGAGTAGGTACCCAGGCCGGGGAAGCCGATGTTGTCGACAGTAATTACCGGCGTGTCTCCGGCCCAAAGGATGGGAAGCGCAATCGGCAGGGTCACATCGTGGTCCCCGTATTGAATTCGGGCGACGAAGAGCCAGTTGTCGCCCTCCAGGTGTTTGACACTTGTCAGTTCATAACGCTCTGGTTTCAGAGCAAGTTGCTCCTGGCCGGTGATTGTGAAGTTGCCGACCAGGGTGGCGCCAGAGAGTGAACTTGCTAGATCAGATTCCCTCTCTGCCTGCGAGTCTTTCACGGCGGGTTCGTCGGCAGAGGTCGGCAGACTACAGCACAGGAAGACTATAAAGCAAACGAGGTTCGTGGAACGTAACATGGCAAGGAGTTCCTTCGTGAATGAGAGTCTTGTGCTGAAGTGTGACTAGATTCTACCACAATTCGCGAACAAGCAAAAAGCGCGCAAAAAAAGCCCCGACAGTCTTGCCGGGGCTTCATTGCAATTGGTTTCGTAGGTCGCTTACTGCCCAGGAAAATAGCTGCCGAGATTCAAGAATTGTGAGCTGCTCCCTGTCGTTGGCATTCCTTCATTGGTGTTTTTGGAGATGCTCCCACGCCCACCACTCATGCGAACCTGTTGTCTCAGGCGGCGAATCTCTTCGGCCTGCACTTCGTTCGTTTCCCGTTGCTGAAGTTGCGGCCTCACGTAGGCATAGTAATTGGGCAGGCTTGTGCTTGTTTCTGGCATGTCGAGTGACAGGTAGGGACTCACGGTGGGTCCTCGCTGGATATTCTGAAACGGCTTGTTGCCATTCAACTGAACCACTTGGGTTGCCACTGCTTGCTGAGGCACTGTTGCTTGACGATAGTAGCCCTGCCCGGAACTGAAATAGGCTGCGGCAGGCGTTTGATAAGATGCCTGATTCACTTGGGCTTGCGAATTTGTTGCCAGATGAACATTTAGGCCTGCACACAGAATTCCCACCATCGTGCAATAAGTAAGTTGTGCAAGAGTATTTGGATAGCGGTACATGCAGTCTCTCCTCGCAAGTTGAGTGGCAAATCAGGCCGCCAAACCTTGAGGCATGGCGAGCCCTATAACTCATACAATCGGCATATTTTCACACTGGACTGTTGTCTAACCTAGTCTCCAAGAAGTCAGTGCTAGCACTCCTACCGATGGCTTCTCAGCAGATTGGCTGGTTCCCACGTTCATAAATCGCCGAAATAGAGGCAAAGAGTCGTATACTTGACTTAGTTGACCAACTTAGTTATGATTACAGCGTTCGAGCGATTTCCCCACCATTCCGCTGGCCTGCCAAGGAACCCCGCGCCATGCCCACGATGACTTCCTCCCCACGAGACTCGCGACAGAGAATCTCAGTTCCCCGGGCGCCGCAGCAATTGGAACCGACTCCCGAGTTGCTGGCCGAGTTGTCCGCCGCCAGTGCGAGTCTGGAGTCGGCAACCCCTGAAGAGATCATCACTTGGGCCCACGAACGGTTCGCCCCCTACCTTACCATGGCCACCGCATTCGGCCCGGAAGGGTGCGTGATCTTGTCGATGCTCGCCAAGGTGGCGCCCGAGACATATGTTTTCAATCTCGACACAGGCTACCAGTTCCAACAGACACTCGACTTGCGTGACCGCATTGCGGAGAAGTACGGCATCGAAGTCGACATGCTCCAGCCCGAATTGTCAGTTCCAGAATACGAGGCATTGCACGGAGGGCCTCTCTACAAGACCGATCCGAACCAGTGCTGCTTCGATCGCAAGATCAAAGTATTGCGACAAGCCTCAGAAGGCAAACACGCTTGGATGAGTGGCATCCGCCGCGACCAGAGTGCCGACCGGGCACAAGCTGCAATTGTGGGTTGGGACAAGAAATTCAACCTCGTGAAGGTCAGCCCGCTGGCCAATTGGTCTAAGAGCGACATCTGGAATCGCATCCTGGCGGAAGACGTGCTCTACAATCCGCTGCACGACCAGGGCTACCCCAGCATTGGTTGCTGGCCCTGCACCCGCGCCATCGGCCAAGGAGAAACCGATGATCGGGCTGGTCGCTGGAGTGGCACCGGCAAAACCGAATGCGGCCTGCACACGATTCAAGAATCCGACGGTAGTGGAATCTAAATGAGTTTCGAGCTTTGAGTTACGAGTTCTGAGTACTCGCAACTCGTAACTCGTAACTCGTAACTTGCCATGAACCTCAACGCCAAAACAGAATACGCTTGCCTGGCCATGCTCGAATTGGCCCAGCACTATGCCACCGGTGAGCCGGTGCAGCATCGGTTGATTGCCGAGCGGCATGGCATCCCCGCGCAGTTTTTGGTGCAAATTCTCCATCAACTTAAGCGCGCCGGATTAGTCAATAGCACGCGCGGCGCTTGTGGCGGCTACCAACTCACTCAGCCTCCGCAAGAGGTGACGCTGGCAGAACTCTTGGATGTCGTCGAAGGTTCGACCGATTCGACCACTTCGGCAGCAAATGCCTCTCCGTTGGCCCCCGTGCTCTTGGAAGTCTGTGCCGAACTGACTGCCGTTCAGCGTGAACGGCTCGAAGCGATCACGCTCGCTGATCTGTTGGACCGCGCCGCCGTTGAGGCCGACCCGATGTGGTACATCTGAGAGGGGCTATTAGCTGTTAGTCATTACTCAGAGTGAAAGCTGTTAGCCGTTAGCTATTAGCCAGAGATCGCCGCAGTTTCGCCTTTTTTCTGGCTAAATGCCAACAGCTAATAGCTAATAGCTAATAAGCCTGAAGCAGCAAACACCGCGGATTCAAGCTACTGGGTCAGCAACTGTTTTCACTTTGAGTCATTAGCAATTAGTCAATAGTCATTGGTTTTCAGCTCTTCCTCTCTATTCCCCAATTCCTTCCATTCCTTCATTACCCCACTCCATTTCCACGCCTACTATGGTTGCGCAGCGCCATCCTCCTTGTTCGATCCTGCGCACCGTAACGGGGGTTTTGTCGCGGCCATTTAGTAAAAAACTTTTTTTACAAAACAAAACCCCTTCTTTTTTTAGTGGCGTCGTTCGCTTCAAATCCTTTGCAGATCAAGACTTACGTCGCAACCGACGCTTGAGAGTTTTGTGAGTTTTGTAAAACAAAACTCCGGCTCCTCGTTACAAAACTCTCTCTTCTGCAAAGACGGATTTCTCACCTCATCGCTGCGCGAGCGATTCGAAAAGAACCGATTGTCAATGATCGACCCCTGTTATGTGGCAAGTCCCATTATCGCGATCAGGAAGTGGAATTCCACAACGATTTTTGGGCCACGGCAAGGAAGGCGCGAGGCGCTAGTTACTAGGCGCTAGTCAGAGAAGAAGGGACGGGGATCTGGGGACTGGGGTCTGGCTAATTGCTAACGACTAATGACTAACCGCTTTCTTCTGAGCGGCACGGCGCGAGTCGCTGGTTGCTAGCCGCCAGTCAGAGGGATAGGAAGGAAGATTGATCACCGCTGAGTCGCGGAGTACGCGGAGGAAAGGGGACAGGGAAAGTTATTGATGAGTGATAAATGGCCACTCGCCACGCACCGCTAGCTTCCTCCATCAATCATCATTCATAAATCATAAATCTACCCGTCCCCCCATTCCCCCGAATCCTAGCCCCACACTCTCCAACCACTAACTGCTATAAACGATCCTCCACAGATTAGCTATTTTTCTCTCACGTGAGAAAGTAGAGATACTGCGATGTGTCCAAAATGGGGTGGTGCATCGCCAGAATCAGGGTCGGCGTTTGCGGCCTGGACAGATTGGCGAATCAATCGTATCTGCGAGGCTCGAAGTGTCCGCTGAAGGTTTCTTGTAGGGATTGGTAGCCTGTCAAATCATAGCCACCAGGTTGCGGCTGACCTTGCGATTTTCATCAAGATTAAGACAATTACAATTTTTAAACGACATATTGCAAGCGCAATGTCATGACTGCCGTCGCAGCGCTCCGAATTGCCGGTCATCCGCTTATACTGGCTGACCTATTGCTATCGGGACCAGTTGAGCCTGATAGGGTGACAACCCTGCCTTCGGTAGAGGTTGCGTTCAGGAATGCGCCGTCGGGTTATCAGGGCCCAATAGGACTATGTCAGAAAATTGCGATTGTTGCGGACAATTTGGTCATTGGATGGGCAGGTAAGCGCACTACGGCAATGGATTTTGTTGGCGAGCTACGGCTGCGTTGTGAGCATGATTATTTCGATGCACAGCGTCTTAGGGAATACATTAATATGCAGTCCGCGTCCACTTGGAGCGAGATTCGGTTTGCTGGCTTTGTCTCCTATGCGGAAGACTTGTCTTTGGGAGAATCCTCAGCGTCAATTATGGCAGATTCATTTGGGCTTGCTTCTGATCAGATACTCACGCCAACCATCGGAAAAGCGTTCGTTATTGGATCAGGCCGAGAATTGCTGATTGATTACCTGAAACAGGTCTATCAAGATCCGCCGAACATAGAGTCCGATCCAAACTTGGCGGTACAAGCAGTGCTGCATGGGACGTCGACGATCGGGGATTTTCTGACGATGGAGCAGTTTGCCCGAGAGAGTTTAGACGAGGCGTTCGGTGGTGGATATGAATTGGCAGTAGCTTCGCACGGTGAGTTCATCAAGCTAAATGTCCTTTATGTATTTTGGCGAGGATGGGTCAGTGACGATCACAAAAACTTCAGTTTATATGACTACCCTTTCCTTCTATTTCGATATGAGTATTTCGATGACCTCTTAGTGATTCGGACAATCGCTATGCAAGAACCAGCGGACAAGCCGATTCCGCAGGAGTCCATTTTTAAGGTACCCCCAGTTTATCGATTCCTCACGGCTGAAGAGGAAAGTACGTGTCCCCGTCCACCATTAAAGACAGAATGGACCTGTAACTTTGTCCAAGTAATTCTGCCGGATGGCAAATGGAAAACCATAACGTTAATGGGGCACAAGAGTGACTGGCTTGAATTCAACGAAGAAAATGGCCAAGTCGTTGGAATGTCGTATTCCAACGACTTCCGCCACAAGATTAATCAGTGTGTCAAAGAACTTTTGGTCGAAAGAGAGACTTAGCTGGCTTTGGAGTTTACGGCTGAGGTACCTTACAGCTGCTGAAGACTTTTTCACTTCATGCAATTGGCCGCATTATCAATCGCAAGCGGGTGGTCCACTTGATCGCAGTTTGGAAATATCCGATTTCGCTGTTGTTTCCTTGGTGACCGATTCGGATCATTAAGACAAGCGGTGTTGGAATATTGAGTCTCCTGCAACTAACCGTTCCACGCTCCGAATCCTAGCGAATCGCTGATCCACAGGTACCGTGCAACCCCAAATTGCTGCATGCCCGCAAATAGCCTGTCCCGCCAATCGACGACTTCTTCGATGGACAGCTTGGCTTGTTCGTGGAAGTCCGCTGTCGGCATGATCGCGTCCTTCATGTCCACAATCAGCTGCATGCACAGGTGGATATTCGGTCTGACTTCGATAACCACATCGTCGATTTCGGGGAAGGCGTTCAGAACTTCGGCGCAAGTGTCGAACACTTCTTGCAATACCGGCTGGGCACGGGTTGTTTCGTGGTCGAGAAATGACTGGAGTATCGACAAGCCCAATTCGTCGAGATCGTCCGGCAGCCGGTTAAAATCCGCCATGTGATCAACATGATGAAACAACAGCCCGTAGGCCGCCGCGAAATGATCAAACTGTGCCCAACTTGGTTGCGCATCCCAGTGCTCTAGTCCCAGCCGAGGCCAAACGTCTTCTGGAGTGTTCTCTGGTTGCAGCCGCCATGGACTCTCTTGAAGGTCAGGTGGCTCCGAGTAAGTCACCGCCTTGAAATGTGGTAGCACCTGACGTTCCAAGCTCTTTCCCCCCACAAGAGGAACTAGAATAATCGCTGACCAGAGCAAGTCGAATGCTTTCACTCTCACAATCTTCTCTCGATCTGGCCGAAATGCGCCGACCAGTTGATGCCACATCCTCTCCACGGCGTTCAGCGTTGCAAGCGGATGGTTTGTGTTATAAGAAATCCATAGAGTAGGCATGCCATTCCACGGTACGGTTTCGGACAAGATGCGTGCCTCAATACCTTCTTTGCGGAGTGCTTGAAGCGAATTCTTTAATCGGTTTCTCGTTTGCACGAGCAAGTCGCCAACGCCGGTGGGTTTCCGGGGTTTGATCTTCCTTGGGCGTGATCTCTTATTTGATTTCCCGCCGTTTTCTGCCGGAATACCGTCGATGAAGATGCACCATGCGGTGATTGTTGTCATGATCGCCCTGCGTTCACGCTCACAGAATACCGAATCTGCACCGGGGAGTTTGGCATCTCCAAAGACCGTTCGTGTTGCTCTTTGTAGCTGGTCCACGGCGGCGCATGCGTCGACGCCATTGATCACTGAGAGACGAATCGAGTGTTCGTTGATTCCTAGTGTCGACGCCTTCGCCAGTAGATTGTTCTTGGCCGATTGTGATTCGGCATTTCTCAAATACGGCACGAGGACCATGCAGTCCAGCACCTGGGACATGAAGTTTCCAACTGTTCGTGTGTATTCGCTTACTGCTTTCCGTACCGGTGAAAATCGTTGTGATCCAGAGTATCGCTCACTTCGAGAATCGGTGGCGTCCCCTGATGAGGTTTCGGTCACGAACCCCCATTCATCGACAGCCACTTTTGGGAGCAAAAACTGCCCATTGAGTTCCTTTCGGCATTTGTCCCATTTGGTGGGGTTTTGAAGCGCAACGCCGCCGCCCGCTGGCGGCGGCTTCGCCAATGATGGGATCGCTTGTCGCAAGTCCACTATCGCAGCCAATACACTCTCTCGCATTTTTTGAAGTGATTGGAAGTAATCTGCCCAGCTATTAGGCCGAAACCTGCGTTCTACATGGCCGCGTGCTAAGGCATTGAATCGCGGTGGCCATGTCGCGTGCAGATTCTTGGCTAATACTCCTGGTTTTTCTGCTTCGTCTGAAGACTGTGTAACAAGCGACATACGGTGTCCGTAACCAACTGCACCGTATCGCTTCTTTCCTGCAAATAGGTTGCTTAGCAACTCCACTCGCTCAATTGTCAAATCGTGAATGGTTGCTTCGGAGGCCCTAGACCGATTCCCACGCGTGCGAAGTACCGTCGACTGTCGATCGATGTCAATTGCGTAGTGAGCTACCACAGCATCGTCGGTTTCATCCAACTCGGCGATGGCCGCTTCACTCCGTAAGTGGGTGACCAAGTCCTCGCGATGTGACTTGAGCCACTCGCAATACGTTTCAGGGTCGCACGTTCGGATGCCACGAATGAACTCTCCAAGCAAGTACACGTGAAGTTCGTTGAGCGCCGTGTCGATGACATCTCCGGTGATCGCTTCGCAGAGTGAAGATTCGATCTGCAAATGCCCAAGCCAAAACACAAGTTCCCCCATTGCGATGAGGTTTTGCATATCTTCGGGAGGTGACGGCGGCTTGGTAAAACTGCTCAGCCAGTTACGCAGGCCCAAGAATACATTGCCCTTGTCGGACTGCCTTACCTTCACGGAGCGTGCATAGTCAGCCGCCTTGGCAGCTTCGTCCGAAATGTGCTCAAGGCTCTCGAACAGCCGAAACCCCTCCTTTCCCAGCACCTGCCCCAAATCCCAGTCGAGGATGGCATACCAGCCGGAACTCACTTTCTGGACAACTTCATCGAGAAGCTCAATGTTTTGCTCACTGTATTCCTTGATCCCGTTCCACATGAGCGATGCTGCTACTCCATGAACGCCTATCCACGTCTTGGGTCGAAACTCATCCAAGGCAGCAGTCAGGACTTTGGACGAATCGGGATTGCGGGAGAAGGCGCAGAGCAGAAAGCTCTCCAAGTCGTCTTCGACGATCAGCGGCAAAGCCCGAGAAGCCGCTTCGGCCCAAGGGCATGCAGCGGGGTCGGTCAGCTTGTTTGCGATAATCTCGCTACGAATCGAATGAAACCCCTCGACATGACTACCTTCCTCTGAGACGCGAATCAAGTACTCGTCGTTAAAGCGTTCAATCGTGCGTTGCGGAGCAACGAGTTCGCAGCAATCGAGAAGTTTCGCAAGGTCCAGCCGGGCCTCATAGGCCGAGGCGACAGCCACAAGCCGTAGCAATTCCAGTTCGCTCTCACCTCTTTCGCCACGGATTACCGCGTCTTGCAGTGCTTCGATTTGTGACGATATCCGGTCTGCGAGCGACTCTTCCTGTGTGATGTAGTAGGCAAACTCAAATAGTGTCTTCCTCACGCCAAACTGATTCCAAGCGTCGTCGAAATCAAGGTGACGTGATGGGTCTGCGAGTGCTTCCAATCGACGGTAAATCGGCTCGGCTTCTTCTTTCTCAAAAGACAGTGGGACCTCGGCAAACGAAAAGTCGGCAGGACTAATTCGTGCACGGGTCCAATCTTCCTCGCGGATTGTGACTAGAACTCGAATTCCGACGACAGACGCAAGTTCACGAACGACCTCGGACCAGTAGCTGTCGCCAGGCCTCACATCGAGATAAACCAAGGTGGGGACTTCAACTGTTTCGGCATGGCCTATTAGTGCCAGAGCGAGCCGCCGTGCGTGTTTCAGGTTCGATGAAGTCAGAACCTCTAGACGAAAGTCTGAGGGGGCGAATTCCTTTACATACCGGTAGGCGAGCGTTGTCTTTCCTTGCCCGGATGCGCTGTGGACAACGACGACGTTTTGACGAGTGAAGGCAGTGTGAATCTCCCTTAAGAAGCGGTCGCGTGGGACGTCGAGGTCCGAATGAATGTGGTCAAATCGAACGCGTCCACCCCGATAGTACTCCTCAGCAAGAACGCGTTTGTCGCCACCAGCGTTATCTGAGGGACCGATTGGAACGATAGATGTGTACCACTCATCGTGGTAAGCGGCACGCTGCGACAAAAACTTGCCGATACGTCCAACCTTGGCTATGGCTCTGCTTCTGTCAATTCTCAACTGCGATTCAGAAGAAGTGAGTAACCACCACATTAAGAAGTCGAATGCGTGTTGGGCATCGACTCCTGTGATGGTCTTTGTCAGCGCACTGACAACTGCGCCCGTTAACACATCTTCGGCGACCGGAGTAAGCTCGACGTGGTCGATTATGTTCTTGGCGTCAGCTTGCGGTAGCCCTGGAATGGTATGCGTCTTTGTCTTCCCATCGGCCAGCTTTTGCTCGCGTGTCCGAGTTTTGGTTAACGTCTTCAAGACCCGTGCCTGCGCGGTGGCGTCTCCAGAGACGGCGTTCTGAAGGTCGGGACCAATCGGCCCGAAAGATGCAATGCGAACGATCGTCGACGAACCAGCGGCACAGTGTGGGGCGATCCGCTCATAGAATGACGGCTTGAAGCTCGACGCAGCGAGGTTGTCGCTGTGGTCCTTCACCTGAACGATCTCGACGAGCGACCCGGCAGCGTCGAAAACTGCGAGATCTTCGTTCCCCTCGGGCTGAATCACAGACCCTTCGGGTAGACCATCATCGAACAAGCGAAACAAGGCGTATAGTGCCTGCCGCCGGTAGCCTCGATATGTTGGCGTAGGGTCGTCCGTGATCATGACTTATTATTATATCTCATAACACCCTCGACGCGTAGGCAACTAGGCTAGGCAGAAAGTCTATGTGGCTGTCAACGTTAGCCCGCCTCAGCCCGACACAGGTATGATGTTTTAATCTCCCAGAAATCTTTATCTGGGAAATATCGGCAATCTGAGATGTTGTGGGAGGTTCGTTAGTGAGTATTAATACCCCCTCTTCGCAAATCAAAGAATTGCAGAGGTTTCCCGCCTGCGCGGGAAAGACGGGACAAATTAGAGGCTAGTTGTTAGGCGCTAGGCGCGAGTCAGATGGAGTTGGGGCTGGGAACGGGGGGTTGGGGAGACGGGTAGATTTATGATTTATGATTGATGGAGGTGGCTAGTGGTGCGTGGCGGGTGGTGGGTTGTTGGGGGTTAGTGGTTCGAGTGCAGTGCCGGAACTGCGCACGGCTTGTTCCGGCCTACGCGCTTACCACCCATACCGCGCGATGCACCACAGCGCGCTGAGGCCGTCGCGAAGACCGATTTTTTTGCCCGAGTCGTGGCGGATGGGGACTTCCATGATGTGCTCGCCGGCTTTGGAGAGCTTGGCGGTGAATTCTGGTTCGAAGCCAAAATTCTGGTTGTTCAAGACGCTGGAACTGATTAGAACGAGGGTGGAAAAAGGGTTGCCCAGGAGGTGAATTGTCCTATGACCAGCCAACAAGAAACGTCGATCGTAGAACGTTTGTGCAATGCGAGAAGTCCCCGCAATTATTTCGACTGGGAAGAACAGGAAGGATACTACATCACTGCGTGTCGTGCTTCCGGCGAGGATATTCCTCAGCTGATTGACATCGTCCGTAAATGGAGTGATCCGGAGTGGCTAAGCAGCGAAAGTGGACTTGATCGTGACTTGGATGGCATCGATTTGCTGCCCGTCACCGCATGGAGAACATTAGCCGACTTAAAGTCCGCTGCAGCTGTTCAACCGCTGATCGACATGCTGTGTGAATTGGACGACGAATTCGACGACTGGGTATCGGAAGAATTGCCACATGTCTTTGGAAAGATCGGAGAACCTGCCATCGAACCGTTGGTTCTCGTTGCCCAAGATGCAGGCACGCAGGAGTTCGTTCGCTCGATCGCGGTAAGAGGGTTGCGTTGCGTGGCCAAGTATCATGAGGAAGCTCGGAATCAAATTACTGCTTACTTGACCGAGATGATGGCGGACTCCACCGAGGATAGTATTCAATTCAATACGACGGTGCTTGTTGAATTAGTTGATCTACGAGCCGTTGACGCTGCCGAAGCTATTGAGCGAGCTTTCGCCAATGACTTTCTCGACATTGGCATGATGGGAAAATGGGAGGATGTCCGGCAAGCGCTGGGAGTAGAAAGCCTTGGGCTGGAGATGCCCAGAGACCCTTACAACTCACTGGAGGATCTTACCAAGGAAGTGGGAATCGGCATTTTTTCTACTCAACCAATCTTTATGTTTGGCGAAATAGATGAGGATGCCGAGCAAGCCTACTACGAGCGCGCGTGGGACCTCTTTTCCAATTCAAACGAGGCTCAACAGGTAATCGATAGTGATGGCGAGCTGGGATGGTTTCGATTGCTGCTTGAATTCGGACTCAACTACCTCGGCGAAACCATCGACATGATGACGGTTGCCAGTCTCACCGAGTTCGTTTTTGAGTATGTTCCTCGCAAAGTCTCAACCGAACCGGAGGCGGCAGATTCAATTGTCTTTGAACTCACGAAGTTTTGGGAATACCTGGATCGCGCGTTTGAGGTTCCAGACGCGAAATCGATCATCGAATGGCTGAATACGGAAGGAGTCGTGGGAAGGCTAAAATCAGAATTGTCTGACCCCAAGAATTTTGGAATGGCCAAATCGTTTTTCATGTCTGGAATGGATGCCGGTTACGACATGACATCGGAAACAGAGATGGCTGAATTTGTGGAGGCGTACAATAATAGCTCGTTGCCATCTAACAACGTGTCAGCGCCTGAGACAACCGTTTCCCGGGGCGAAAGGATTGGCCGCAACGATCCTTGCCCGTGTGGGAGTGGGAAGAAGTACAAGAAGTGCTGCCGATAATAACTGCAGCAGCTCTGCGATATTCGCAAGGGGGTTTTGAAACACCGGCATTGGCTTTATCCACATTTCGCAAGGATAATGGAACTTCCTGAGCGAATCTCGTCTCGAAACAGGAAGATACTGCTCTGCCCAAAACCGATTATCGCAACATTGAAGTCGATCCGTCCCGTTGTGGAGGGCAACCGGTATGCGAAAACTACTCTGCCGTGGAGGACTGTAGCATGGTTATTCGTCGAGGTGTGTTTCTTCTAGTGGTCTTCTTGAGCAGCAGTTTTGCTTTGCTGGCTGGCGAGCTTGAACAGCCGGTACGGCTTTCAGCCGATGGCAAAGTGATCGACACCGGTGAGGCATGGGGCCACAGCAGCCCTTGCGTCGAGGATGTGGACGGCGATGGTTTACAGGACCTCATCGTCGGCGACTTTAGTGGCAAGTTTCACCTCTACAAAAATGTGGGAACCGCTTCAAACCCCGAGTATACGGACGCGGGACTCATTCAGGCGGGGGATGAAGATGCGAATGTACGCATCTATTGTTGCATCGGTTGCCAGGCCCGCTTTGCTGATCTCGATGGCGATGGCATCCGCGATATGATCAGCAACTCCTATGACCCGGGGCATTGCTATCTCTTTCGGGGTTTGCCGGAACACAAGTTGGCTGCCCGCGAGGAATTGCTTGACAAGGCAGGCGTACCGGTCCGGAGTTCGCCGGAGCAGCAGCAGAATTACCAATCTTTCGGTAGTTTTTTCACACCGGTTGATTGGGATGCGGACGGAGACTTTGATCTGCTGATCGGCTGCTTCGACGGGCATCTCAAGCTCCGCAGGAATGAAGGGACTCCCACTGAGTTTAGCTTTGCGGCGGAGAACGAAACTATCCAGGTCGGTGACGAACCCTTGAAGGTGGAGGCCCATTGCTGTCCCGTAGTAGCCGATTGGGATGGGGATGGAGTGTGGGATATCGTGGCGGGGAGCGACGATGGGAGTGTCACCTGGTTCCGCAACATTGGCACAAAGGAAGCCCCCGAGTTTGCCGCGGGTGAACTCCTAGTCGAAAAATGTCGTGGTGAGGGGTATGACAACTTGCTTTGGAGCGAGGACGACATTGTGCCGGGTATTCGATCGCAAGTTGAAGTAGCCGACTTCAATGCCGATGGGAAACTTGATCTGTTGGTGGGCGATTTCTATTCTGCTTACGACTTGAGAAAAGATCTTTCCGACAGCGAAAAGGACGAAGTCCAGCAACTAGTTTCCGAGCGAGCGGAGATTGCTCAGGTCTTCGCGGACAAAATGAAAACACTTCGTGAAGATTTTCAGGAGCGCTATGCGGGCGACGAGATTTACTCCGAAGAAGCGGACGAGGCGTGGTCGAAGGCCTACACGGAGCTGAAGGAAAGCCAGGAATATAAAGCGATGGAGGCAGACGAAGCTGAATGGGCGAAACAGATGCGTCACTACCTGGCAAGAACACGAGGCGAGGAGGACAGTGCCTTCGATCTCGCGATTTCACATGGCCATGTCTGGGTGTTTCTCCGCAAAGACGAACCCGAAAGCAAGACGACTAAGACTGCCAGTGTGCCACGCACCCGTCACACTGAGGACAAGCATGTATCTGCGACCCTTAGGATGAAGAGTGAGCACGCCGAAGTTGGGAAGAGAACAGAAGTCATGGTCGAACTCGATATCGCTCCCCTGTGGGAAATTCGCTCACTGGATGCCAAGCCGCGTGAGATTGCCACGCGGCTTGAACTGCAACTGCCTGAAGGCATCGAGGCTGTTGGTGATTGGCAAGTGCCCAAAACTGCCCGCTCGGTTTCGCCCGATGGCCATGCTGTATTCGCGGACAGGGCACTTTTCACACGCATGATTGAGATCACCCAAAAGGCTGCCAAGGGAGAGCAATCCATTGACTGCGCAGTCCACTACCAAGCCTGCAACGAGCGGCAATGTTTGGCACCGACTCAAGTCGATTTAAGTGTTCCACTTACCGTTGAATAAGTGCGGATTGATAGAGGCCGGACTAAGTAAGATGAGTTCCGGCATCGTGCCACAACACGCATCGCAGTGCCGGAACTGCGCAGGGCTTGTTCCGGCCTACGCGCCTACCACCCATACCGCACAATACACCACAGAGCGCTGATCCCGTCGCGGAGGCCGATCTTTTTTCCGGAGTCGTAGCTGCGCGAGTCGTAGCGGATGGGGACTTCCATGATCTGCTCGCCGGCTTTGGAGAGCTTGGCGGTGAATTCTGGTTCGAAGCCAAAGCGGTTTTGCTCAAGAGAGATGCGCTCGAGCAACTCTCTGCGGAAGACCTTGTAGCAAGTCTCCATATCGGTGAGCTTCTGGCCGGTGAGCCGATTTGAGAGTGCTGTTAGTAGCCAGTTTCCCCAGCGATGCAGACGCGAGGGGTCTTGCTCGGCGTTGGCCAAAAAACGCGAACCATAGACCACGTTTGCGGTGCCAAGTTCTAAGGGCTTGAGGAGTTTCGCATAGTCACTCGGATCGTATTCCAGATCGGCATCCTGGATGAGAATCACATCTCCACTTGCCGCTGCAAAAGCGGTCCGTAAAGCGGCACCTTTGCCTCGATTGTAACCTTGAAACAAGACTTGGATACCGGGTTCCTGGGCAAGTTCTAACAGTAAAGTCCGCGTACCATCGAGACTATAGTCGTCGACGATGATGATCTCAGAGTGCATCTGGGTGGCTTGCACTCGGCGGACGATCTCGATAATCGTATCGCGTTCGTTGTAGACAGGAATCACCACCGAGACAGCCAGCGAGGTGTTTTTCCGTGTGTTACTTGCAGGAGGTAGTGGAACGCACTCCGCTGAAGCCAAGGAGTCTTCTGCCTCTGCCAGGGTGGCTTCCATCCGCTCCAGATACTCGGTGTCGCTCGTGGGTAACTGCGGGGTGGATTCAACAATACTTTGTTGTTCCGTTGAGATCGGCGTGAGTGTTTCTAGCATGTTGGCCATGGCAATTCTACTTAAAGTTGGACGTCGGATTGGACGGCTTGCGGGTTCTCACTGGCGAGTTGATTGCTTTCACTACGAATCGGCAGCGCGGGCCAGGGAACTTCGCCTTCGCGGGGGCTGGGGTCTTGCACCCTCTGACTCAGAGGCATGTAGTCAGGGCTCGTGGGGTCATCGAAGCGATAACTACGGCCCCAGATTTCTGCAACGCGGTCGCGGTAGAGGAGCACCCAATCGGGATTCTCCTTCTCTCCCTCGGCCCGCATGATGGAGCGCGGATGTTCGTAAAGTCGATCGATGAGCACTAATTCGGGCTCGCCGTACTTGAGTACTCGCCTGCCATCGATCGGTCCCGAATCAGGTCCTCGCCAGCGTTTGCCGTTCGCCTCTCCCAGCAAGAAATCGAAATGCATGTCGACCACTTCGGTCGGATAGCAGGTATCGTAGCGACCATCAAAGGCGAGCGTCACGTCTGGAGCGAGGGCGGCAATCGCATATTGGGCCCAATTGAAAGACGCTACCAGCTTGCCATCCAAGTGCCGGTCGGCCATGAATTGAATCGCATCAACTGGATAAAGTCCACGGTCAACAGGGAAACGTTTGAGCCGTTCGTCGAGTGCGAAACTTTGCAGTGCGATCACTACCAAGAGTGCAATCACTGCGCTGCGCCTCATCCAGGGACTGAGTGCAAACTTTCCGCCGTTGGTACTCTCGCTTGGCAATAGGCAACCCATGGCAGATTGAAAATGGGGTGCAATCCAATAGCCACACAGCAGTGAGACAAATGCGACATGTCGCAGGTGCATAGCCGACTGCCAAACAACCAATAGCAGGATGACCACTTCGACCCAATCACGGCGCTTGGAGGTTGCCAGGAGACTTCCACCCGCGATTCCAAGCATCGCTAGCCACGGCCAGAACACGGGGTCACTTGGATGGGGGGCAAGCCACTCGGTGATTTCAGGTCGAGGCTGGGTGAGCGATGTCGCCAGCCAACGGTGCAACTCCAGGCCATAGGGATTCACCAAGGTTGCTGCGAGGCATGCCACTCCCACCAATGCGAGGTGACCCGCCTTCGACCATGCGACATTTTTACGATTGATGATTAATTCTAAAATCCTTCCACCCAGATATGCGCCGATGATTGCCACCCCGGCCAGGAAGCCACCGTGCGAGTTCACCCAGAGGGCCACCACAACAGGAAGCATCCACACCACCGGCCAGCGAACGGTACGCTGCTCATGCCAGTGGCAAAATGCGCGGTCCAGGATTACTAGCACGAGTGCACAGTACACGAAGCTCAGCAGCTGCGGGCGAAGCAGAAAGAATGGTTGCAAGTTCGTTGTCACCACCAGCATCCAAACCCATGCCATGTACGGATTTGTACCTCGGCAAACGGCGATCCAAACCATCGACAGTACTACTGCCATGCCCACCAGGCACTTGGCGACCAACATGCCCGTTCCACCCAGATGTTCATGTCCAAAAGCCAGGGCGAGTTCGGCAAGGTTTTCGTGATTGATCCACCGATAGCCCTCGGCCGTGAAGGTGTGAGAAGCGGTGCGTGGCAATTGGCCCTCAGCGAGCCAGTCCTGGGCATATTGCACGTGTCCCCAGAGATCGGGATCCACCAAATTGAGCGTCAGTGGCCAAGCGCATCCCAGTGCCAAGGCTAGGAGGGTACCCCATTTGAAGAGTCGAAATTCACGCCGGGCAATCTCGTCGGAATTGCTCTGGCTTGTTGGCTCGGTGGCAGATTCCAGGGGCGTGGTCATGGCGACAAAATAGGGGATCTAGCTAGGGGGCAAAATGGGAAGATATGGAAGGATGCGAAGACAGGCCCAGCATGTTTGGCGAACCCGACTGTCCAAGGCTTTGTGGGCGCAAGTCCTCGACAAACTTTACCCCATCGTTCGAGTCTAAGACGCCAGTTGACACACACACACGAGTCTTCGGGTAGTTCTTTTTTGGACTAGCTACTCCCATCGGGCCAACCCTTACAACCGGTGGTGCCTGGCAATCCTGTGGAGACACCAAAAAGCGAATTTGTCCACTTCGCTAGCGGTTTCTATAGCAGAGTGGGTCAACCCTTCAGATTCGCGCTTGGCAGATTCGTGGGCTTTTGGTAATTTCCTTTTCCACTCGTCGAGAAGTCCTAATCTTGAAGCACGATGCGGCGGTGGAATTATGCGGCAGGATGGTCGCGATACCAGGAGCGATGTTTCGACACCCCAGGAAGGGAAGCCTTCCGAAGGTTGGCTGGGCAGGTTCTGTGGTTGGATCGCGTACTTGAAAGCCCTGGAAACGGTGCCGCATGATGGTGCCAGCACACAACTCAATCAGCAAAATCTGAGTTCCGACAGGCTGACAGGGAAGGAAGCCGCGATGAGCCAAGATCAAAAACAGCAGCTTCGTGTTCATATCCGCTGGATGATTCGCCGCGATATGCCCGAGGTACTATCCATCGAACGTGAAAGCTTTGAGTTTCCCTGGTTCGAGGAAGACTTTATCCGTTGCTTGCGGCAACGCAATTGCATCGGCATGGTCGCCGAGCAAGGGGAACGGGTTGTCGGCTTCATGATTTATGAGCTGCACAAGACTCGGCTCCACATTCTCAACTTCGCAGTGGCAGGTGGCATGCGCATGCGTGGCATCGGTAGGCAGATGGCAGAGAAACTCGAAGGTAAACTTTCGAGTCAGCGCCGCACCAGAATCACACTCGAAGTCCGTGAGACCAACCTCACGGCACAGCTGTTCTTCAAGCAGGTCGGCTTTAAAGCCACCAATGTCCTGCGTTCTTATTACGAAGACTCTCCCGAAGATGCCTACGTGATGCAGTATCACTGCGCGTCAAACGAGTTTGTCGAATCGATGGTAACCAATCGTATCGATCGTTTGGCTGGTTAGGAAAAAGCTATTAGCCAGAATCGCTTTTCTCCTTACCAATAGTTCCTACCCGTATCTGAACTTGGTCATATTGGTCGATTTGGCCGCGTGTTTTTCAAAACAAAGTCGGCACAATTTTGGGGTTGAGAGTTCTCCAGGCTGCGCAAATCGAGAAAACAACACTAGCGAGACTTGGTCCCCGCTTTGGTTGCCGTCTCCGTGGCGGTGCTCTTGTCTGTCGGTTCCAGCTTGAGCGAGTCGATCATCTGCCGTTCCGCGTCGGCAAATTTTGCGCCCTGTGACTGCTCCAACGTCACCCCCAGAGAGAGCCGCGGGCAATCGTTCGCCGCTACCAGATAATGTCGCCACTCGATCGGCACGTCCTTTACCGTCCCGTTGGCGATCACCCCCAGGCAGTGATACCCGAGCGGAGTCTCCCACTCAGTGGACGCCGAGACCGTTTCAAGCTTATCGCCCAGCGCCTCGCGGACGTCTCGTTCAAACTCATCGAGTTTCGTCTGCCGTCCTTCACTCCGCGGCGGTAGGACATTTACATTGCAATGCGCAGCCAACTGATGGTCGTGCAAATAGCGAAAGGAGAACAGGTCCCGCTCCTCTGCCGTCACATACCAAGCGGGGTCATATTCGAAGCTAAACCCGCTCGTCGGCGACTGATAAACCAGCTTCCGCTCCAAGGGGCGATCGGTTCGGCTGGCAATTGCCGCGAGATCCTTAGGCACGCTAAACGACTTGGCCCGCGGATTCACGGTGACAAAGACCTTCGCCACTACGTCCAGTCCCGGGACAATTTCGGTAGTCTTGCGGGATTCCTTGATTGCCAGATTGAAACCCGTGATCCTCTTCTTATCCAGGTGAAACAGGTACGCTCCTCGCAATTCCATCTCTGTCGGCGCGCCATCCACCGTTCCATCCACTGTCCCCGCCATCCGAATCTGCACTTCGCGATTGGTAAGTTTGGTTGCCACGCTCGAAACATCGCAGACGGCCAGGTGGTCCATCGCCAATAGCGTCTGCATGGTCTCTTTGTCGTGCTCCCAGCTTTCTCCCTCCGCCATCTCCTTGCCAGGCAGCAAGCGGTCAATAGCGAGCGAATTGGCGACAATGTTCACCAGATCGTACTGCTCGCGAGTAAGGACATTCGCCGTACCGGCGAGCGTGATTTCCCCGCCACGAATCTCCGCTAGCAGCAACTCGTCGGGCAATTTCCGGTCGCTCGATCGATCGTCCACCTCAATGTGGGCCTCCGCGCGGTCATATTGCCGCACTGATCGGGCAGGCTGCAGCGGATCTCCCGTCCAGGCCACGATCTTCTCGCGATAAGTAAAGTGCCCCAGCACTTTCAGGGGTAGTTCTTTCACTTCCGTCTCGCCGGTGACGAGCATGTCGCCTCCAACCTCCAGTTTGACAGTTACCTCGGCCGTACTGTCCGCTGGGATCTCGGATTTGAGAAGATAGGTAGCCGACTCCTCGGCCTTTAAGGATATCGCCTGGATGGCGATTGACATCGTTACAAGTAGGGAAAAAGCAGCGTGCATAGGAGCGACCTCGTTAATCTTCGACAACCAGAACGGGGTAAGAAGAGCGGAGTGTATCGGTGATTCCAGGCTAAGAACAGAACATTTTCGGGTTCTGGAGCCTGTTGCTGACTGCTGTCTGGACAGTTGCTAGTCCGTCCCATGCCCGTAAATGCTCCAGAGTGGTTGGCAACTGCCAGAAATTTACCTTCCGACTCCCGAGTTAGACGAATTTGTAGAATTTCCAATTTTTCCGCAAGTACTTTAGTTCCAGACACTTACATTGCTCGATTGGCTCCCTAAGGGAGGTTTTTATCTATCGGTAGATGAACTTTCTATCGACCCAAAACCACTAATATGCGTACAACCTGTAGGCCAGAAAGGGTTAGCAATATCTTGGCGACCGTCAACATTGCTAGCGACTGGTCGAGATTCTAGAAGAAGAGAAACAGAGGGGGCTGAAAACAGCCCATTTGAGACGTTGTGGGCGAAAGATTCGCACGGAACACCACATCAAAGTGCATCACGCACGCGCTCCCGCTCCGAGAAGAGGTGGACCCATGCATACTGATTACAAAAGTCCCGTAATTCGCTGGTATCGCGACAGCCAACAGCAGGCGTCGCGCGGCGATCTACTTACGCGTATAGAAACTGCCGAAAAACTCATTGCCAGCATCGAAGCTGAGTCATCTTATCCTGCGGCAGAAGTCCTGTCGCAAATCGACGGTCGTCCAATACCTGAGGCTGGCAATCGCAAGATTTCGGGCTCAGACCTGCTCAACGATCTCCGCTTTTTGGTGGAAGACATCTCCGACATGGTCGAACTTGCAGCCGACGCCGTTGGCGAACAAGTCTTCACCGTTGAAGAACTCGCCAAGCAATTTAACGTCTCGACCAAAACGATCTCGCGCTGGCGGGCCCTGGGTTTGGTGAGTCGCCGCTTAGTGTTCGATGGTCGCAAACGGGTCGGTTTCCTGCGCAGCAGCGTCGACCGTTTCGTCAAGAACAACGCTGAACGGGTCGAACGGGGAGCGCGTTTTAGCCAACTCTCCGACGACCAGCGCGAGGAATTCATTCAGCGAGCACGCGAAATGGCCCAATCCGGGCAAGGCCAGGGAGAAATCTCTCGCCAATTGGCTGAGCGAACCGGACGTAGCGTGGAAACGATCCGCGCTGCCCTGCGGAATTTCGATACCGACAATCCTGATGATGCCATTTTCCCCGCCGGCAGCGGCCCACTCACCGATGTGCAGAAGAAAAACATCTTTCGCGCTTATCGCCGTGGCGTTTCCGTCGAAAAGCTTTGCCGCGACTACAATCGGACGAAGACCACCGTCTATCGGGTCATCAACGATATGCGGGCCGAACGAATCAAAGAGTTGCCACTGGACTTCATTGATAACCCGCGCTTCGCTCGCAAGGGTGCCGATAACGCTTGCTTGGGACCGATGCCAGAAGCTGAAACCGCCGTGCGAAAAGCACGGCGTCCGTCGGGCTTGCCTCCTTACTTGGCCAGCCTGTACGAAATGCAACTCCTAACCCGCGAACAGGAGCAGCACTTGTTCCGCAAGTACAACTACCTGAAGTACAAGGCAAACAAGCTCCGCGACAGCCTTGATTTCGAGCGACCCAAGTCCTCCTTGATGGACGATATCGAAGAACTACACGAGCAAATCGTCGACCTGAAGAATCAGATCGCCCGCTGCAATTTGCGGCTCGTCGTTTCCATCGCCAAGCGGCATGTAAAGCCTGATCAGAATTTCTTCGAACTCGTGAGCGATGGCAACTTGTCGCTGTTGCGAGCGGTGGAGAAATTTGACTTTGCTCGTGGCAATAAGTTCAGCACCTATGCCAGCTGGGCGATCATGAAGAACTTCGCCCGCACGATCCCCGGCGAGTATCGTCAACGCGACCGTTTCCGCACCAGCTACGACGAACTGTTCGACGTAACGCAGGAAAAGCGGGCGAATCCCATGATCGAGGAGACGCTTCAACAGGATCGCGTCTCGAAGATCCAACGGGTCCTCAATCGACTCGACGAACGAGAGCGCCAGATAATCGTCGGTCGGTTTGGATTGGACCACACCAAGGAACCCCAAACCCTGAAGCAAGTTGGCGAAGAGTTGGGTGTCACCAAGGAACGTATCCGCCAGATCGAAGCCCGGGCTTTGAGCAAGCTACGCATAGCCGCCCAAGAAGAGAAGATCGCGTTGGAAATCTAAACACCTCCCACACTAGATTTCCGACCCAGCCCCGACCATCCCCCTTGGTCGGGGCTTTATCTTTGGGACCTTGATCAAACATCCAGATTCTTCACATCCAGGGCATGCTTCTGAATGAATTCGCGGCGAGGCTCGACGTTGTCGCCCATGAGTACGCGGAACAACTCGTCAGCGCTGCCGGCATCTTCCATTCTTACTTGCAAGAGCGTGCGGTTAACGGGGTCGAGCGTTGTCTCGCGGAGTTCCTCGGCGTTCATTTCGCCCAAGCCCTTAAAACGAGTGATTTGCAAACCTTTCTCCCCCGCTGCCCGAATGGCTGCTGGCAAGCCGCGGAGATCGTCCAAACCGGTTTCGTTTTCGCCACGGCGAAGCATGTAGCGAGAACCCTCCAGGCCTGTTCGATCCTCAGGAATTAGCGAATCAATCTCGAAACCAAGCTGCGAGAGGTCCTTGAGAAGCGTATTAATTGTGCGAACCTCGTGGAGTTCGACGATTCGCAACCTCGGAGCGATGTGACCATTGGTCTCCGCAACTTCCTCGGGGGGAGTCGTTCCTCCATCGAGTTGCACCTCTTTGCCTGTCGCTTTCTCCTGTTCTTCGACAAATGCTTCCAGTGCGGCACGGTTGTTGAACCAATGTTCATTAATCCCGAGAAACACGTGAAAGATCGGCAGTTCCAGCGTAGCAGGGTCTTGGCGAACTGCATGGGCCTTAAGGCTGATCCCGCGCCGCTCCAGGGCCACGATCGATTCTTCCATCGCCGCGAGAGTGCGGCAAAGCTTCTCCATGCGCTCGCCTTCAACCAACTCCCCGTTACCCGCATCGAAGACACAGTCACTAAGGCCGAGTTCCAATAGTTGTGTCTTCATTTCTTCGTCAGTCTGCACATAGTTCACTTCCTTGCCCTTACGGACACGGAAGAGAGGGGGTTGAGCGACATAGACGTGCCCTTGGGCTATCAGTTCGTACATTTGCCGATAGAAAAACGTCAGTAGCAATGTGCGGATGTGGGATCCATCCACGTCGGCATCAGTCATGATCACGATGCGGCCGTAGCGACGCTTGCTGAGATCTTGATCTTCGCCAATGCCGATGCCTACGGCAGAGATCATGCTGCGGACCTCTTCGTTGGCAAGCACCTTGTCTTCGCGGCTTTTATAGGCGTTGATAATCTTGCCTCGCAGAGGCAGGATCGCCTGATACTCTCGTAGGCGGCCACCCTCGGCGCTACCACCTGCCGAATCACCTTCCACGAGGTACAGTTCGCATTTATCAACATCCTTGCTTGAGCAGTCGCGTAGTTTACCTGGGAGTCCGCCACCAGCGAGTGCCCCTTTCCGTTCGCGGATCAGTTGCCGCGCCTTTCGGGCACTTTCCCGGGCCTCAGCGGCCAAAATGACTTTGAGGATCATTTGCTTGGCGGTCTTGGGATTCTCTTCGAGGAACTTGCTCAGGTAGTCGCCAAATAACGAATTGACTATTCCTTCGACCTCACTGTTACCCAGTTTGGTTTTGGTCTGGCCCTCAAACTGCGGGTGAGGTACGCGAACGCTAATCACCGCCGTGAGACCTTCGCGCACATCGTCACCCGAGGGGACCAGGTCCTTGAACAGATTCTGCTTCTTGCCGTAGGCATTGAGGGAACGAGTCAGTGCCGTGCGGAAACCGGAGAGATGCGTCCCCCCTTCAGTCGTGGTGATATTGTTCACATAGGAATGCACGTTCTCGGTGTACTCGCCGGAGTATTGCAAAGCGATTTCGACCGTGACCCCTTCGCTTTCGCCTTCGACGTACAGTACCTCCTGATGAACCGCTTCGCTGGCTCGATTGAGCCAGACGACAAACTCCTGAATACCCTGTTCATACTGAAAAGTATCGGCTTCGTCGGTGCGCATGTCGGTGATAGAAATCTTCACGCCCCGGTTCAGGAACGCCAACTCTTGCAGGCGTTTCGCCAGAGTGGAGTACACAAACTTCGTGACGGAAAAAATCTGCGGATCCGGTTTGAAGGTTGATTTGGTGCCCCGCCGGTCGCTCGTGCCAACGCGCCGAACATCTCCTTTCGGAATCCCCCGCTCGTACTCCTGATGGTAAACATGTCCGTCGCGGCAGACTTCGACCTCGCACCACTCCGAGAGAAAATTGACCACCGTGACACCCACGCCATGCAGTCCACCCGACGTCTGATAGGCACCCTTGCTGAATTTTCCGCCAAACTTGAGCACGGTCATCACCCCTTCGAGGGTCGACACGTCGCGATCCATTTGCTCGGAAAGTTGATTGTGTTTTTCGACCGGTATTCCGCGTCCATCATCCTCTACCGTGACGGAGCCATCGGGATTGATAAACACTCGAACTTCGGTGGCATAGTTGGCCATCGCTTCGTCGATTGAATTGTCGACAACCTCGTACACCAAGTGGTGTAGGCCGCGATTAGACGTATCGCCGATGTACATGCTGGGCCGCTCTCGAACATGCTCCAAGTCGCTTAAATGTTCGAGGTCGGATTGGCCGTATTCGGCGTTGGCCTTTTTCTTTTGACTGGATTCTTCGTTTGACATCTGGTTTGTTATTTCGGTTGAGAACGTCGTTGAGAAAGGAGATTGGAGTCGCGGGAGAAAACTTGAATTTGATAAACGTTGCCTACCGGCCAATACACTCTCTTTCCAAATTGGTGGTTACTCACGGATTCAAGTAGAGCCATCCATCTTTTTTGTTTCGCTTTGGGGACTGATGATCTTTCCCACTTTAAACCGTAGGTGCCGGATCCCTGCGGCGGGAAGTTCTGCTTGCAATCGTGTCAGGAGTTCCTCTTTGCGAAATATGAGTTCCTGCATCAATAGCGAGTTGGCCACGGTGACATTCATTGTTCCGCCACGCAACTTCGAAAACTGCGTTATGCTTGAGAGTTCAGGACCGACTACTGCCTGCCAAGCCACTTCCTGCTCAGCTGAGATGCGAATCTGTGCATAACCACGGAGACTCACCAACTGAGCAAGGACATTCCCTACCTTCCTGGGTCGCTGAAATGATAATCGTTTTTGCTCGGCAACTCGATGCGTCTCAAAATCCTTCCAGGCATCTTGTTGTGCCGAGATTTCCTCCGCTTTGATTGTCATTGCGTATGATTCCGACTTCTTCTTTTCGGCCTGGGCTTAACGGTCCCGAGAGAGAGGCATGATCACATAACCATAGCCATCGTCGGTCTTGCACACGGCGGCACTTTCTGCATCCTTGACTTCAAATGAAAAGGTCTTATCGGCATCGAGCACCTTGAGAAAATCAGTTACGAATCTCGGATCGAGAGTCACCGTCATTTCCTCGCCATCGTAGCCAATAGGAAGCTCGATTCGGGACTGACCAACCTCAGCAGCGCGACCGGAAAGTACGAGCATTCCATCCCCAAAAGTGAAATCGACTCCCCGGCTCTCCTCACTGGTGACAATTGCTGCTTGTCGTACGGCAGAGAGTGTCCCTCCGACGGCTAGTTCGATGGACAGACCTTGTCCACCTCCATCAGGAAACACCTTTCTCCAATCGGGAAACCGACCTTCCAAAAGACGGGCTGAAATCGTCGCCCGCGGGCTGTGAATTAGAAACTCGTTTCCTTTTAAGGCTATCTTCACTTCGGCATCACTGGGGGCCACTGCTCGCTCAATGAGATTCATTGCTCGAGTCGGAACGATCGTGGTTTGATCGGCATCATGAGGCTGACCAGTTTTGACGACTGGCCCTGTCATCTTGGCAAGCCTTCGGCCGTCGGTACCAATGGCCGTTACCGCCGCTTCCTCAAATTCCAATTTCACTCCACCCAAGGCATAACGACTGCTCTCACTGTCTGTGGCAAACACCGTGCGCCGAATCAATTCTCGCAACAGTCTCGCAGGGACTTCATAGAAATTCTCCTCTTCGAACTTGGTGACCTGCGGGAATTCTGCGGGATTCTCAGCTGGGAGGCGAAACTGACTGCGTTCACCTCGAATAATGATCCCTGTATTGTCACACTCCAGATGCAAAGTCTGGTCGGTACTTTCTCGGAGAATTGATCCAAACCTTGCAACCGACAATACGGCAGCACCGGGCAGCTGAATATCCACTCCCTCTACATCATGGCGAATACCAACCTCCAAATCAGTAGCCAAGAGCGTCACCTTTTCAGCCGTGACTTCCAACTTGACGTTCTGAAGGATCGGTTTGGGACTTCTGCTTGGCGCGACCGATGCCACGGTTTGAAACGCATGCAATAGTTGTTCGCGATCACATGAAATCTTCATTGAATTACCACCATTTCCGCTTGAGCGCGGAGCCTCAACTTGGGACGAGTTTTCTATTACCGTACTCACCGCAAACCTCCTGAGTGTGATTCTCTTACTATTAAGTTAAATATAAGTAGCAGTAGTAATGTATGCGGGATTGATGTCAACAACACGTAGCAAAGAGCGCCTAAACATAGAAAAACAGGGATAAAATCAAATAAGCCTTATAGTGGAAAACTGGTTGCTATGTTGTTGGGTAATTGTCTAGTAATTGTTAGTAAACTAAGTACGCTGGCAGTTTCGTAGGGACGCGTTTGAAACTGAGATTAAAACCATAATGTTGTTGACATGAAATAGCCAAGTTATCCACCGTCGGTCACTTGCAGCGTGGTTTGAACATCGCGATTCAACTTTGGTGACAATTCACACAGCGAGCAGGATACGGCGTAAGTCCTCCAAGATCGTTTGCGTTTGAGAATCACGGGCTAGCGACTTTTGAATCGAGGTCATCGCATGCATAATCGTCGTATGGTCACGGTTACCGAGTGCTCGGCCAATGTCGACATAGCTTATGGGTGTGAGCGTCCGTAGCAGGTAGACCACAATAGCACGGGCAAAAACCAAGGTTTTTCGCCGAGCCGGGCCTTTTAAAGCAGCTTGGGTCAGATTGAAATACCGGGCAACGACGGCAACGACTTCTTTGGCTGAGGGAGGTGTCCGGCAATTGGCGGGATTTGCACCAACCTGAGGGGCAACTTCCCATTCCCGTAGGGAGCGAAGCAAATGGTCCGCAGGCCCAGTGACCGACTCAGCTAAGGTACGAAGTTGACGCTCGTTGATCGTGGTTTCTCTCTCCACAGCAACTAACTTCAAAAGTTCCAATCGTGCCTCGGTCCCCGGATGGTTGAGCCAGAGTACCAATGAGCCGGCGAGCCGATCGCGGAGTCCTGATTCGAGCTGTTGCTGGGCTGTCGGAGGGACACGAGAAGTGCAGAGAATGGTAGCGCCGCTCTCGTCGTAAATATCAAGTAAATCACGCAGCTCATGTTGGATCGCGATTGCTGGGGGAAGTTTGTGAATATCTTCCAAGACCAGGAGCTTAAGAGTCCGCAGGCGAATTCTAAAACTGGCAAGGTCCCCTTCGCTGCGAGCAGTTTGCAGAGTGCGTGCGAAATCAATGGCTGATAGGTAAGCGAGACAGTCCTCGCCTAACAAGGGTTGCCAACGGCGAACGATGCCTCGCACGAGCAAGCTCTTGCCACTCCCGGCAGGGCCAACAAGCACTAGAGGGGATGCCCAATTATTGGAATCAAAGTCCGTCTCGCCAGTAAGCAAATGTTCAAGTGCGAGGATTGGCAAGCGATTCTCGGGGCCAGCTACAAAGCAGTTTCCTTGGCCGAGAGTATCACCCGCAAAGGATTCGCCCAGAGTGATTCCCGCCCCAGTTTCAACTGGAGGCAAATCGATTCGCAATACTTCGTCGACCTGCATGGCTCCGTCCGGATAGGCGGTTTTGGGGATACCGACGGGCAAGGAAATTAGCTCCCCTGCCATCGATTTCAGGGCTCTAAATAACAAGCCCTGATTCTATCCGAATTACCTCTCACCCGGGAGTACCACAGGCGATTTTATGCCAGTTTGTTCAGCGTTGTAAGTGTTTGTGTGCCTTGATGATACGGCGACACGCCTCGTCTATTTCAGCAGCTACTGTCGTGGCCCCCCAACTGAATCGCAAAGCAGACTCGACGAGCTCCTTTTTTAGTCCCATTGCCTCAAGTACCGGGGACGCTTCACTAGAGCCACTGGCGCAGGCTGAGCCGGTTGAACAAGCAACTCCGGCCTGATCGAGAGCAAGAAAGAATGGTTGTCGGTCTATGTCAGGAAAGGCAATGTTGGAAGTATTAGGAAGTCGCCGAGCCAGCTTGCCGATCACCGTTGCGGACTCAATGACCGCTACGATTTGTTCTTCGAAGTGCATTTGAAATTTCTTCATCCGCTCAAGTCGTCCTTCGGCATCCTGGTGCCAAGCCTCCATCGCAACTTGCATCCCCACGGCCAGCGCAACCATTTCCGTTCCTGGCCGCACCCCCGCTTGCTGATGTCCTCCCCACATTTGAGGGGCAACCTGCACATCGTGCCGCACCAACAACGCCCCGATCCCCACGGGACCGTGGAACTTGTGCGCTGCACAACTCAGGGCCGTGAGACTACGCTGAGAAAATTCCGCCGGAAGTTTTCCCGCCAATTGTGCGGCATCCGTATGCAGAGCTACGGCATGCTCCAGGCATGCTTCGGCAATCTGTGAGAGTGGCTGTAACACGCCCGTTTCATTGTTGGCAGCCATGATGCTCACCAGCCGCGTCTCAGGGCACAAGGCCTCGCGGAGTTCGTCGACCCGCACCACTCCATCGCCGTCGACCCCGATGCGAGTCACTCGCCACCCCCGGCTTTCCAGTTGAGAGACGGGTTCCAGAATGGCAGGATGCTCGATCGCAGAGGTAATCAGGTGGCCGGGGGCCAGGCTAGCGAGCATTCCAGCGAGGACCAGATTGTTTGCCTCGGTACCGCCGCTGGTGAAGATCAAGCGATCCGCGTCCATGCCCGTTGTTTTGCCGCCAAGCAGCTCGGCAATCCGCTCTCGGGCATTTTCAAGGGCTCGACGGGCATCTTGGCCGGCACGGTGCTGGCTCGCCGGATTGGCACCAAACCGAAGCGAGGCCTCACGAATCGCGTCAGCAACCTGCGGCAGCATCGGCGCGGAAGCATTGTGGTCGAGATAGATGGAGTCGGTCATCCCTGCAATTGTAGACGTTTTGGGGGCGGTAAAAGAGTGCCTCCCCTAGTCCATCAGCGTTGGAGTGCATAGTTTGTCCAGAGATTTGACGCAGTGTATATTATGATATACACTTGAGAGGATGGAGGCTAAACCACAGCATGTGCGGGTTTTCGAAACCACTGACGGTAAACGCCCTTTTGAAAGTTGGCTTCGCAAGCTTCGCGACCCCCGGGCACGGCAGAAGGTCCGGACCCGAATCGCGCGTATTCGACTTGGTAATTTCGGCGACTTCAAGTCGGTTGGAAACGGAGTCTGTGAAGTTCTTATCGATTACGGTCCTGGGTATCGCCTCTATTATGGCAGGGATGGCGATGAAGTGGTCGTCCTGCTTCTGGGGGGCGACAAACGCAAACAAGATTCAGAAATAGAAACAGCGAAACATTATTGGGCTGACTACCAGGCCCGCAGAGAAGAGGATTCAGATGCCTAGATCACGAGACTACGAAGAGTCACTACGCGAAGACCTCACTGATCCGACAGAGGCTGCCGCCTATCTCACTGCCTGCGTTGAGGAAGGGCCAGAAGTGTTTTTGCTTGGGCTTCGCGACGTGGCAAAAGCTAGAGGAGGTATGAGCAAGCTCGCCGCCGAAACTCAACTTACTAGAGACACGCTCTACAAGCTCATGTCAGAAGATGGCAACCCAACCCTTGAGAGCCTCTCGGATGTACTGGCAGCATTAGGTGTGCAGCTCCAGTTTGTCGCCACTGAACGAGTTGCAAGTTAGCTCGTCTGTTGGAAGCGAGCCGTGGCGCCCTCGCCGAGACGGATTTCCGCCTGCTCGAGGGAGGCTTCCAGCCACGGTCCAAACTTTTCGACTGCTAGAACCCGTAACTACACTAAAATCCCGGTGTTGTTCTCTCGAGGATACATCGCTTGTCTCCCAACCACGAAGTGGTGCCAGTTAATAGCCAGGGATGTCAATCCCTGGGGCCTAACTCTTTACCAACCAGCCCCAAGGGGGCGGTAGTCTTCTTCATTGCGGTACTTGAAAGGGCTGAGAAAACTGAAACTGATTAGCTGAAAGCTTTCCCTCCGAGTAACTGCTATAATGGCTTGAAAGGAAAAAGGGGCAGAACAATTTTTCATAAATAGTTCGGCCCCTTTTTCTCCTCCGTTGATTCCACCCAAACGGGGCCGCTCGACAACCAAGAAGCCAAAAGGCTATTGGCGACGCGTCATGGCAACCCGCTTTGACAAACAGAAATATGGACAACGATGGCAAGTAGAAACCGTAAACAGCATGATTAAACAAATGCTTGACTCAGCACTTCGTGCGCGAAGATACTGGTCGCAGCATCGAGAAATCATGCTGAGAGTGGTTAAGCACAATCTGAAGATTCTCAGAAGAAAGGTTTTCTACAGAGCAGTTCTGACCCTTTTCTCCTCTTTTTCTTTTTGTTCTTTGCAATAACTTAAGGAACGATTGCATGCGTTGGTTGGTTATACCGCTTCTAGTGTTATGTCATTCATTTGAAGCACGGGGCATTGATGCTCAGCAGAGTGATCTTTATAAAATCTCTCTTTCAAACAATGCGTACGAGCAGGCGGTCCCTATGCCTCCGGATGGAGAAATTACCGAACGGCGCCTGTACTATTTTGAAAAACCTCCCGAACCAACCCTTCCTCCTTATGAATTGACTAGCGGAAGCTATGTTGGTATTTCGATGGGAGGCTACCAGGAGCAGGATGAGAGGAAGATTGGTGAAAGGCGTTTCTATCAGAACGGGAAAGTTGCAGAGGAAAAGTTATATCGTAAAGGAGTATTGCACGGTGTGTGGCGCCAATACCACGAAAATGGAACGTTGTTCTCTGAGAGACCCTATCGTATGGGAGTACCCGATGGAACGTTTAAGTTCTGGAATGACAAGGGAAAGCTACTGGGCCAGTCGGTTATTAAGCAAGGCAATGGAGTCTTGCAAGAATATGAACTTCCAGAATTCCATTCGAGAAATAGAAAGATCCCATTTATAGACGGGAAAGTAGATGGCCCAGAGGTAACAATGGCGATTTTCAGTGGTGATGCTGAAGACGCTGCTGGGCGATCAATTACGAACTATACAAAAGGCTTGAGAGAAGGATGGGCAATCCAGTACTGGTCGAACAAAACCCTGCGGTCATCGGCCTACTTACATGAAGATAAGTTGCATGGGGTATCTCGCATGTTAGATCTCAAGGGAAAGATGCAAGCTGGATATCCGAGATACTTTGTCAGCGGCCAGGAGGTTACTGAACAGGAATTTGTTACGGCTGCCAAAGAGGATTCACTTCTGCAGGTTTCGTTGAATCAAGATCGGCCAGAGAAAACTGACTAAACCAAGTACCATATGCTCACACTGGTGCAGTATTTGGCTGGCCTGGACTTGATCAACTGATATCGCGGGGCGCCACTGGCTTCGCCAGTGCTCTTCTCTTCCGCCAGTTCCTTGCTTTTTGAACTGGAACAGACGTTTCTTAACCTGAGAGGCCAAAACAAAAGCTCTTATTGTAAGTTTTCGTCAAAACTAGCCGGTTTGAAGTTGGGATAATTTTCCCTAAAAGCCAACTGCAAGATGTAGGCAACAAAACACACTGGCCAAGTCAGTGGCACCCGAGTGGCTTTTTATTCACGCTCCCCGAGACGCCACAAACTCTCCTCTCGTTACTGCGAACAACAGAAACGCTGCGCTCGCTGCCGAGAGCACCGAGTAGTCCAGCGATGGCTTGGGGCCCAGCGCGGCACACATGGCCGTGGCAAAGATGGTCAACAGCAGAGCCGCCGCCAAGGCGAACCAGCGTAACTGCCAGCCAAACAAGAAGCCGCAGGCGATCACGATTTCTGCAATGGTTGCCATCCAGCCGACGGGGGAAATCAGCGCCGGAGGCAAGAACCAATTGAGTAGCCCAACATAGCTTTCGTAGTTTTCAATATTCCCCCAGGCGATCCCTTCCGCGCCCGGTGGTCCCCAGTACCCAAATCGATCTGCCACCGCCGAAAGAAACCCAGCCGCCAGGGCCACGCGGACTGCCAACATTGCCAGGGCAAGTAGGGTTCGCTGAGGGTGGTTAGGTTTGCTCACTTGGGAAAGTCTCTAAGCTGCTAGCAATTTTTGGTTTAACCGCTGATAGGCGCTAATTTACGCTAACGACGGGCCGGGACAACATCAAACACGATCCAGTCACAGAAATGACGGAGGAAGCCAGGTTTGGCTCGCCGCTCAATTCTCACACCCCAGCAGCGCTTATTCGCGAACCTTAGCGGTCAACAATCCTTTCCCTCACCCGGTTATCTCCGTGACCTCCTGTTCAATCGTCTTGCTAGCGTGGGCCGTTCCCGATTGCCATTGCTGCTAGTTTTCCTTAAGAGCTACGATTGGCAGAGGAGGACCAAAGAATGGATTCACGGCCCTCCATCAAAATGAATTGAACTTAAGGAAGTGTTGTCATGACGGCATTATTTAGGGCGACAGTGATGCTCGTTACACTGGTAGGTCTGCCGGCGGCCTGGATCTATTACGGGCCACTTCCTACGGGAGCCCAAAAGGTGGTCGATCGCTTTGTGGATGTTGCCCGCGAGGCGATGGGATGGCAACATCAGTTGCCGGTCAAACAGGCCTGGGATCAAGACAAAGCAGCCCCCCGTTTTGAAGAAGCACCTTTCCGACAGCAGAGCGACGAATCGATCCGCGGGCAGCACGAAACCCCGCAAGTGAACGTTTCCGCCCCACCTTCCTCCCCTATTTCTCTAGTGTCGGCAACTCTCCCTGTGGCGCAGCCCAAAATGGCTGCGACAGATGATTTGGCAGGGCAATTGGAACCCCATTTTTCGCTGCTCCGCAAATTGGGAGCCGCTGACTATGCGTTGGCACATTGGGGATCCGAGGGAAACCTCTATCGATTCCATTGCTCGATTCCCTTTGGATCAGAAGGCCTCATGTCTCGCGAATTCGATGCCATTGAGGCTGATCCCGTGGCTGCAGTCCGACAGGTTGTCGGCGAAGTGACTTCCTGGCAAAACGTCCAACTCGATGCCGCCCACTCTTCCACTCAATGGCGTTGAGCCCGGCCTAAAATCCGAGGAAACTGTCGGCCATGAGAACTCCTTCAAGACCGTTGGGGAGGTTGCTACGAAGCACGGCAACGCGATATCGCCCGGACCTCATCGGAAGAGTGCACCATACAACGCCACTTTTCGGTGTCTTGCGCGACTTCAGACGACCTGGGAACGCAAGTGAAGGGGGTTCTCCCGACGACGACTTTGCCAAGATAGCCCGTCTGGAAGCGGTTCTGTTTATCTCTCGCGAGCCCGTCTCGACAAGAAAACTGGCGATTTTGGCCCGACTTGCCGATGGTACGGAAGCACGTACCCTGCTGAAGATCCTGGCACGCAGTTACGAAGAACGAACCAGTGCCATCCAGGTCGTAGAGCTGGCGGGTGGGGTTCAATTGCTTACCAGGCCTGCCGTGGCGGATTGGCTCCGGCGGCTGCACGGTGAGGGCGAGGAAATGAGGCTTTCTCCACCTGCTTTGGAGACTTTGGCGGTCGTGGCCTATCGCCAGCCGGTGGTTCGAGCGGAAGTCGAGGCTATTCGGGGTGTCCAATGCGGAGAAATCCTGAAAGTATTGATGGAACGCGATTTATTGCGTATTGTCGGGCGTTCGGAGGACCTCGGGCGGCCCTTCCTGTATGGAACAACAAAGAATTTTTTACGCGTTTTTGGGCTTCGACGCTTGGAACAACTCCCACCAATCGATCAAATGCAAGGCATCGGGGCGGAAGGCTAATCTTGCGGAATTGGCCGCCACTCGCCATAACCTCGTTTTCTGTCCTTTTGCGATATCAAACCTAGACGTTTCTTTGTTGACCGGTTGCGGTTGGCATCGCTAAACTTGGACCCGATTCTTATTGCGTTACAAACCTACCGAAGCATTTTAAATCTTCAGAATCATGAGAAGTTGAAGGAGCAAAATCGTGCAGCTTATTGATTCCTCAAAATCAAGCGTGTTCGCCGAGGCAGCGAGTGTCTCAGTTCTAGTCGAGGAAGACCACTTTGATCTGGTCGATCGTTATTTGAATCCGATCTCGAATTCCGACGAGGAATACGAGGACGAAGATGCCGATGACGAGGACGCCGACGACGAAGAGTACGAGTATGAATACGAGTACGAAGACGCTGACGAGGAGGACGCCGAAGAAGATGGCGAAGAGGAAGTCGACGAAGAATATGACGAAGACGAGTGGGAAGAAGTCGATGAGGACGCCGACGAGGAAGAAGACGACGAAGAAGAATACGAGGACGACGATCTCGAATCTGATGAAGAATTCGAATACGAGTACGAGGATGAAGAGGAGGAATAAAGATTCCTCACTCGCACATGCAATTTAATTAGCCACGGATTAACACGGATAAGAATCCATCTTTCGCAATATCTTTGTTTCAT
This sequence comes from Bythopirellula polymerisocia, assembly GCF_007860015.1. Lineage (GTDB taxonomy): Bacteria > Planctomycetota > Planctomycetia > Pirellulales > Lacipirellulaceae > Bythopirellula > Bythopirellula polymerisocia. Next base: position 804,439 of record NZ_SJPS01000001.1, on the reverse strand, counting down.
CCGTGCTACTAACGATTCAAATCTTCTCAGTGTGCGCGAATTAATTGAGCAGGAGATTACCCAGAGAACGAAGATTTTTAAAAAGTAGAGTGCAAAACAAATCGTCACTAATCTGCAATCTGCACTAATCAGATTAGTGAAGATCAGCGAAGGTTATTGTTCCACTCAATAGGTTCCCTCTTTTCTCTGTAACCTTCGTTTCCTCCTGTTCCATATTCTGGTTTCGGCCTTTGGCCGCGCTGGGTCTATCGATGGCTAGATTCAGTCTTCCAGCTTGAACAGGCGGCGCAGCGCATCCAATAGCCCGTGATGAGTGCCGTTTCTAGAAGCGTCGCGTAAGGACTCGAGTGGTGGATGTAGGAGCTTGTTAACTAGACGATCCGCAAACTGGCGTATTTCCTCACGAGATCGGCCGTCAAGCTCTGGCAGTTTGTTAAAAAGACGCTCCAGTTCAGCTTCTTTGGGGCGATGAAGCCCTTCTCGCAAGCCAGAGATTACCGGGGCTGTGGCGCGCAGGTGAGAGTCAGCTATAAATCGAGCGGTCTCTTCACGTACGATTCGTTCGGCGGCAGGGAGTTCCGCCGCGCGAGCCGCGCGATTGCGCTGGCAGGCTCGCTCCAGATCGTCAATACAGTAGAGATACACGCCCAATTCGCTCCCAATGGCAGAGTCGAAATCGCGAGGGACTGCAAGGTCGAGAATAACCAGTGGCCTTTGGTGGCGGAGGGGAGCTATTTGTTCAGAGAACTCGGCAGCCGACATAATCGGCTCAGTAGCGCTGGTTGTGCTGATCGCCAAGTCTGCCAATGCGAGCTGTTTGAACAATTCCTCCCAGGGGTGAAAAGTTCCCTTCCATTTCGCGGCCAGTTCTCGGCCTCGCTCCGGACTGCGATTGACTACGTGGATATGGGGGTTGCCAACTTCCCGCAGATAGCGGAGCGTTTCCTCGGCCATATCCCCTGCCCCTGCAATTAGGACCTGCTTGTCGTCGAACGACTCGAACACGCAGTTGGCTAGCTCGGCAATTGCCACACTCGGAATGCTCACTCGATGGCGATGCAGGGCTGTCTCTCCAGTAACTCGTTTTGCTGTGCGGAGGGCTGCCTGAAAGAGATCATGAAGTCGCGGTCCCGCGACCTGATTGGTTTGCGCGATTCGGTAGGCCTCCTTGACTTGCGAGAGGATCTGCGGTTCGCCTACTACCATACTGTCGAGACTGGCCGCGACTCGCAGCAAATGGCCTGCCACCTGTTGGTCGGTGAGCGAAATAATCCGCTCGTTGAGTTCGCCCGGAGCGAGCCGATGAAACTGAGCTAACGCGGTGACGAGTTCCTCGGTTCGAGGTGTCTCCTGAGACCCTGCAGCGTAGAGTTCTACCCGATTGCAGGTTGAGAGTAGGACAAACTCAGTCTCGGGGAGATCCTTGCGCCATTGAACTAAGGCCTCTGCCGCTTGCTTGGAGTCAAAAGCTAAACGTTGCCGGATCTCAATCGAGGCTTGGTTATGACTGCAGCCCACCATGCGGAGTTTCATGCCACACCTCCAGGCGGTGGGGAAGTCATGCATCTGGCGGCCAGGCTGTCGCTCTGAGAGGTAATTGCTGACTGAGTATGGAAACGATCTCCCCAGACCACGGCGGCCAATACGAATACCAGGAAAACGAACGCGGCTACGGTCAGGTAGGCCACTTTTCGGCCACGGCGAGCGGCCGGGTAAAGTATGCGAAATGCCTCGCAGGCTACCAACCAAACCGTCATGGCCGTGAGGCTCGCCACCACGGGATCACTCCAGGAGAAATTGCGAGTCGATCCTTGCTGAGCAAGTCGGGCGACCACTCCGGTCAGTAGCCCGCCGCACATCATCAAGGTGGCGATTCCTAGCGAACGACCGTTAGCCCGCTCGAGCCATTCCAAACTGGGGAGACGAAATCCGGCCGTCGGCGGCAATTTGCGTTTCAATCGGTGGCTGTGCAGCAAATACATGATTCCGGCAAAAAAACCTACGATCACGGCAACCGTTCCTAAGAGGAGAAACACGCCATGTGCGAGGCCCCATACGCGGGGGGCTTCTTCTGGAGCCAGTGGTCGCGTGGATGCCAGAACTGAGGCACCAATCAAAGCCAAGATACCAGGCAATTGAAAAAGCCCCAGCGATTTTTCTGGGTAGTAAAACTTTGCTGCCAGATACACCACTGCCAATACCCACGCGGCTAGCAAAAACCAATCCTGTTGGCTAGAAAGTGGCGCAGAGGGTTGTCTAGCAACGCGGTGCCCCAGATACCAAGTTTGAGCGACGATTCCGGCACTGACGGAAAATATTTCTAGTGCTCGACTGTAAGGGATCTTGACCCATAGCCGCGCAATTTCCAGCGCAAGCGCTACGGCATAGCTTGCCGAGAAACAGATGATGTTGATGCCAGAGTCCATGAGGGTGGGATGTAGTCGAGAGCGGAAAGGCTAGAGTCAAGAGCCAGAGCATAATATTTCTAATTCTGGCTCTAGACTCTTAGCTCTCAGCTTATTGGATACCTTCCATCACTTACCCCTCCACTTCTAAGCCATATTGTTTGAGTTTCTTATGCAGCGTGTTGCGGTTGATCCCCAAACGGGCTGCCGCCTTGATTTGCACGTTATCGCAAATAGTCATCACTTGGGCGATGACCTCTCGCTCGACGTGATCTACGATCCGACTGTGTAGGTCTTCCGCCGTGTCGCTGGCACCGTTGACTCCCACCTGTACCAATTCCTCTGTCAGGGATTGGAAATCCAGTGGTCGATTCCCCAAAGTGCGAGGAGCCCTTCCGGTCACAACAATCGATGGCAACAGGTCGATGGTCAACTCGTCTCCCTCGGCCATCACGACCGCACGTTCTACGTAGTTTTGCAATTCTCGTACGTTACCGGGCCAAGTGTATTTTTGCATGGCCTCCATAGCTCGGGGGTCGATGTGGACCACGTAGCGGTCGTTTTGTTCATTATAGATATTGAGAAAGTGCGTGACGAGTTCGGGGATATCCTCGGGACGCTCCCGCAGAGGTGGGAGATAGACCGGCACGACATTTAGGCGGTAGTACAAATCCTCGCGGAACAGGCCCTCCTCTGCCAGCGAGAGCAGGTCACGATTGCTGGCTGCAATCACACGGCAATCCACTTGTAAGGTCTTCGTGTCGCCGACCCGTTCGAATTCGCGTTCTTGCAAGACGCGAAGCAGTTTGACCTGCAAGTGGGGCGTGGTGGAATTGATCTCATCCAGGAAAATCGTTCCTTTGTGGGCTGCTTCGAATCGGCCAGTCCGATTGTCAATCGCCCCGGTGAATGCGCCCCGGACATGCCCAAATAACTCGCTTTCGAGCAGGTTTTCGCTTAATGCACCGCAATTGACACGGACAAACGAGCGCTCGCGCCGCTTGCTGAGCTCATGAAGCGCATGGGCAATCAGCTCCTTGCCCGTACCAGTTTCACCCAAAAGCAGCACCGAAGCCTGCGACTGGGCCACTTGCCGAGTCACCCGGAACACCTCGGCCATGGCGGACCCCGAGCCGATGATGCCCCGGAGGGGGCCCGGGTTGGCGTTGAGATCGAGACTGGTTGGGGGGGGATTCATGGGGGGGGGTGTCAGTAGTCAGTGGTCAGTTGCAATTGGGATCACTCACCAATGCGCTTACTCACCTCGTTTCTTCTTCTCGATCGTGTCAAGTATTTCGCCGAGCACTTGTTGTGTGTCGGGATCGGCGGTTTCGCTAGCGTTATAGCGGTCGTATTGCGCCGCGATTTGCTCGGCGGTCAGCAGGCAGCCGAATCGCTCGAAACTCTCTGAAAAGGCCTTTGCTGCCTGGCGACGCAGCTCAATCGGTTGGGTGGGTTGGCTGGCAAAAGCTGCGAGGGTTTGCTGGCTACCGGCAGTACCCGCGACGGCGAGTGCTTCCAGCGATGGCGCTGCAAGTTCTGCACGATAGACAGAGTTCTCCAAGCTATCTGCGTATCGGAGTAGCTCATCGTAAGGAGCGTTGTCCTTCATGAGCATCGCGAGCCATTCGAGGGCCTGCGTGGATTGCTGGGTCCGTGCCTCAGCAGTGAATTGATGATCGCCCAACACGGTGAGGCGATTAACGAGCGATTTCATAGCATCTGCCCCATGCGGACGAGATACGGCTAGCAGGTACTTGTCCTTCTCAGCTATTTCAGCTGCTAGTGCCAGGTCTTCATTGCCTGCGAGTACTGCAACGGGGACGTGTGCCAGTCGCGAGTGGGTACGAATTTGGTAAAGCACTTCCCGCAAGAGCGGCTTGCCGATATCACTATCCACCAACAGTAGTTCCAGGCGGGGGGATGCCAAAGCCTGCTTAACGACCTCAATCCCTGTGAATACCGGCGTCGCGTCGTAGCCCATACCACGCAATGCACCGGCCCAGTCATCTGCATGAGCGGCAGTCGGAGCCCCTACCACGGCCTGGGGCGTGCCCGAGCTCGATACGAATCGCCAAAGTGCCGCTGGCACTGCACTGGCTCCGGCAAACGATTGCCGCGGATTGATCTTCATGATCGCAGCCAGGGCGGCGAATTGAACTTCAAGGTTCGGATCGTTCACCGCCCGGGCCAAGGGAGTGGGGAGCCCATCGAAAGATGTCAGGGCTGCAAGATCGCCCCGGTCACCCAATTGAGAACAGATGGTGATGGCCGCCGCACCTCGATCTGACTTCAGCGCCAGGGCCAGGATCGAGTTAAGTTCTTCAGTGGTGAGCCCCTTTACCAGTTCCATGACTTCCTCGGGAGGCGCTTCACCAAGGAGGCCTGACGCTTCAATCGCTGAGACAATCGCTAACTGGCGATCTTCCACCGATGCAGTAGCAAGTGCCAGGAAGTTTTGACTGATCCGAACAAGTGCCAGAGAACGGAGCAAAGCTGGGGAAAGTTGTCGACTCGATATGCGTTGCTTTTCAGGGTCATACGACCACCACAGGTCCGAATCGACAGAGATCTCATCGGCAGGGATTCCCGCCTCCAGTCGTTCTACCCCTCGTCTCACGACGGCTACCGCGTCGTTTTGATCGGGGAGCGATAAGCCCATTTTCACTAATGCAGCTTGAGCGGTAGCGACTACTTCGGAGTTCTGATCTCCTCCGGCGGCCAACGTCGCCAGCCAGGGAATCGCCTCTAATAGCTGCAAATGGCCGGCAAGTTCGGCAACGTCGCGTCGGAATTGTCCTTCCCCTTCCGCCAGCGCTGCCACAATAAGAGGATTCACCAATGGCCGCATTTCAGCGAGTGCCAGCAGCAACTGGGTTCGCGTTTCTTTGTCGGTCGAAGTTGCCAGGGCATGCATGCTAGCCTCGGCAGCGGGGAAGCCAATCACTGCCAGGTCGTGGCGAGCGGCTTGCCGAGTTTCGGCACTATCGCTGCCCAAATCACCAATCAAGCGATCGAGATTCTCAGGCTTTCGAGCTTCCTTTGCCGCCGCATCCATACATTTCTGTGCAAATACTCGTGCCCCGGGGATCTGCTTGTCTTCAGCCTTAGTAGCCAAGGACAGCAGTCGAGCAGTTCCAAGTTGGTTGGCAATCTCGGCCATCTCTTCGGGAGTAAGTTTCTCCGCTGCGAGCGGCTTGAAGACTTCAGCAGCGGCGCTAGACTCACCCAGATCGATCAAAGTGAGAACTACCGACATGGCATCGGCCGGCTTCTCGCGTGGGATATCGAGTATGGCAGCCACCGCAGGGCTGCGGCTGGCCGCTTCGGTGAGTATCGCACTCTGTTCCTGGCCAGATGCTGGTAGGGACATGAGTGCGCAGAGCAGCAACGAGGCCGCACGTAAACGCGGATTGGGAAGAAGGTCACGAATTATGCAGTAAGGATTCATACTACGGTATCCAGTTCAATTTCACGGTTGTGCATCAAAAAGCATTCCTAAACGAATCCTTTCGAATCTGCGCTCCTCCGCGTCCCATTGCTTCAACGCAATGTGCAGTCTCCTGATTCAACATCCTAAGTGGTTTCTCCATGAAGCAACTTGTTCGGCGACCTTCGGTGGGGCGGTTGATCCTACGCTTTGGAACGCGGCGATGGCATGCTCGACACCCAACACATTGAAGACCTTTTCATCCAAAGCACTATGAGCCTGTTGAAACTCAGCCAGTGGCAACTCGGCCAATGGCATACGCTGCTTCATGGCACTAGCCACCAAACGACCGATGATTTCATGGGCTGAACGCTGAGGAACCCCATGACCAATCAGGTATTCCATGAGTGTAGTTGCATCGAGGTAACCATGTTCAAGCCGCGAGGAAATCGCCTCTCGATTCAGTTCGGCACCCGCGACGACAGCTGCCGCCAGCTCCAGGCAAGCACTTACCGTGTCTGCGGAGTCGAATACCCGTTCTTTGTCTTCTTGCAGGTCGCGGTTGTAGGCCAGCGGCAAGCCCTTCACCAGCACCAACAGTGCCTGCAAGTTGCCCACCACGCGAGCAGTCTTGCCGCGGGTAAGTTCCAGTACATCGGGATTTATTTTTTGGGGCATGATCGATGAGCCGGTGCAGTATGCCTGAGGAAGCTGCAGAAAGTTGAACTCGCACGTCGACCAAAGAATCCACTCCTCGGCCCAAGTACTTAAATGCTCGGCGATCATGGTGAGGACAAAGGCGAACTCGATCGCAAAATCTCGGTCACTGGAGCTGTCGAGGCTGTTGGCGACGACTCCCTCGAAACCGAGTGAGTCAGCGACCATCTGCCGATCAATAGCAATTGTGGTCCCCGCCAAAGCAGCCGTTCCCAGCGGAAGTTGGTTAACTCGGCCTCGGCAGTCTGCAAGTCGGCTGCGGTCTCGTTGCAGCTTTTCGCAATAGGCAAGCCAATAGTGGTTTGCCAGCACCGGCTGGGCCCGCTGCAGATGAGTGTAACCTGGCAGGATCACCCCTTCGTCACGGCCACATCGTTGGACGAAAGCGCGTTGCAAGTCCGTTAGCAGTGCATCGATCTGGTCAATCGTGTCACGAATCCAGAGCCGAAAATCGGTCGACACCTGATCGTTGCGGCTCCTGCCCGTGTGGAGCTTGCGGCCTACATCGCCTATGCGGTCAATGAGAGCTCGTTCGATGTTCATGTGGACATCTTCGAGATCCTGGCGAAAGGCGAAGGTGCCGGCGGCGATTTCCCCGCCGATCTCTTCCAGGCCGACCGATATCTGCTTGGCTTCTACAGGGGTGAGTACGCCGACAGCTGCCAACATGTTGGCATGAGCGATCGAACCGCGGACATCTTGGGCGTACAATCGGTGGTCGAAGCTCACGCTTTCGGTGAACTTCTCAACGCGGGGATCGGTTGCCCCATCAAATACACCACCCCAGGGTTTCGCTGACAAAATGCACTCCAGATACTGAGGCGACTACGTCGGGCGGGATTTGCCCCTATGTCTTCCAACAGGTGAAGACACAAGCAAACAGAAAACGCTCGCCAACACCTTTACAGTAAATGGTTTAGGGTGGCGAGTCAATCAACCGCGGGCAGGGAACGCCCAAGAATTGAGCAGTGATTTAAGGGAATTACGGGCTGAGTAGTTTTGTCGATTTTGAAGATTTTTGGCCAAGATCGGCTACATTACGACGAATCGCCCCATGTGCGGATAAATCACAGGAATTGGCCCACCTCTCCTTTTCGCCAGATCGAGATATCTAGCAACTGCCATGAATACAATCCAAGAGTTCGTCCATCTGCTGCCCGTCCCGTTCAATTTTGTCCTTCTCATGTTGGTAATTGTCTTCGGCACAGGGATCATTACGAGCCTATTCAATCAGATCCGCAAGTTCGCATGTTACCGCCAAGAGCTGGACTTTAAGCGCGAGATGATCGATCGCGGGATGAGCGTCGAAGAAGTTGAGCGATTGTTGCAGGCGAAGAGCCCTGGCCAAGATTGCGAGATTGACTGATGGGAGTCCTCAGTCAGAGGTAGAGGTAGAGTGAATCGGCAATCGCGACGAAAACTTAGTCTGGGTATTAATCCGAGGGGGTTAACTGTACCGTCGTTTCTAACAGATTCTATGTACACCTATGTAAGTTAGCATTCGACCCTTTCCTACAGCGGGTGATGCATCCGCGGCAAATTAGCTGACCGCGCAACTGCAAGCGGTGGTGTGACAGCCGCAGGGAACCTTCGGGTGTCCGTAGCGCACGATTTATTGCTTACGGGTCATTCTAGCGCAACGGTTACTTCCTTGATGACACCATTGAACTCAAAAGGCCTCCGCTTCGCGTAATCGCGTGAGACCGGGGAGCCAAGGTCAACGCCCACGTCGAATGTCTCGCTGGCGGTGAAGGCAGCCGGAACAGTCCTTTTGACGTTAGTACGAGCCACCTCCTCACCGTCGACGTTGATGACGACGGTGGCGGGAGCACCGGGTCGGACCAGGGCCGTAATGACCTCAATCGAGTGTTCGCCTGCCGGTAGCGGCTTTGCAGCTTCGGCTCGATAACGTTCGATGAGGAGCATGTTGTATTCGTAGACCAGCTTCCCCTGGTCCATGTAGAGCGTCAGACCACCCGAGCCGCCGCCAAGTGCGTAGAGTACGCCCGAGGCATTCTCGTCGACTTCAACTTTGACGGTGACTACGTTGCTCTTCTTGCCAAGTCCCGGAGCGGTAAACTCGGGCATGCGCCGGGTGGTCGCGTCGAATCGCCACGACCTGTAAGGAGTGGAGATCACGTCCTCGGGATGAAACCGTGTCCAAAGTCCACCGCCGATAGGCAGTGCCTTGTTCGCCTTAGCCTCGGCCAGGAACAACTTCTTCATCTCAGCAAGCCGCTGCGGTTCCTCGTCTGCTAGGTCAGTAGCCTGTGAGAAGTCCTCGGTCAGGTCGTACAGCTCCCAGACCTCTTGCGACGGGTTCCACGCTGCGAGCCGCTCGCCCGTGCTGGGCGTGTCCCACGGCAGGAACGGTCCGAAAGTGCAGGCGAACCAGCCGTCGTGGTATATACCTCGGCTAGCGTTATTCTCGAAGTACTGCGTCTTCTTTTGACCTTTCGGGTGGGCATTGGCGAACGTGTACGCCATGCTCACGCCGTCGATGGGGTCTTGTTCAAAGCCGTTCACCTGTGTGGGCTGCTTGATGCCGATGATATCGTAGAGAGTTGGCACGACATCGTTGACGTGGTGGAACTGCGAGCGAGGCGTCTCGTCCGGTTGGATGCCCTTTGGCCAAGAAATGACAAGCGGATTCCGTGTCCCGCCGAAGTGTGCGGCGACCAACTTCGTCGAACGCAGTGGCGTATCACCTGCCCACGCCCAACCAGCGTGATACATGTTGTCGGTCTTCGCTGAGCCGAGCGCTTCAAGGCCACCGAGTTGTTCGAGTGCCTCCATCTGCTGCTCGACCGTGTTTGGGATGTTGTTCTGTGCCAGCAGCTCGCTGATACTGCCTTGCTGTCCCTCGGCACTTGCCCCGTTGTCTCCCCAGATGTAAAGCACAATGGTGTTATCGCGTACCCCAAGCTCTTCGAGTCCGTCTATCAGCTTGCCGACTTGGGCATCCGTGTGCTCAACAAATCCTGCGAACACTTCCATCAATCGTCGCTGAAAGGCTCGTTGCGACTCAGGAATGCTCTCCCATGACGCGAGGGAGTCTGGCCGAGGCGTCAGCTTCGTGTCGGCTGGAATCCAGCCCAACTCTTTCTGCCGCTTGAAGACCCGCTTGCGATAGGCGTCCCAACCGTCGTCGAATTTTCCTTTGTATTTGTCGGCCCACTCCGCGAACACATGATGCGGACCGTGGGCGGCACCAGGTGCCCAGTACATGAAGAACGGCTTATCGGGCGAGAACGCCTGATGTTGCTTCAGCCAAGCGATAGCCTTGTCGGCCATGTCCTCGGTGAGGTGATACTCTTCGTCGTGCGGCGGCTCCACGGGGTTCAGGTTTTCGTAGAGCCGCGGTTCGTACTGCGACGTTTCGCCAGCCAGGAAGCCATAGAAATAATCGAATCCATGACCGGTCGGCCAGCGGTCGAATGGCCCCATCGCGGTCGTCTGGTTTGCAGGCGTGTTGTGCCACTTGCCGAAGGCTGCTGACCGGTAGCCGTAATGATGCAGTACTTCGGCGATGGTAGCCGAAGTCTTGGGGATAACGCCCGTGTAGCCGTCGAAGTCTGATGCTCGCTCAGCAATCGTGCCATTTCCGACACGATGATGGTTGCGGCCAGTCAACAGAGCTGCCCGAGTCGGGGAGCAAATAGAAGTGGTATGAAATCGGTTGTAGCAAATTCCTTCGTTCAATAGTCGGGATAGGGTCGGCGTGTGAATCTCTCCACCAAAGGTATCGTTCTGAGCGAAGCCGACGTCGTCTATCAGCACAATGAGGATGTTGGGGGCATCGGGACCAAGCCGCTGCGGTTGTTCACGCCATTCCATCGTCGAGTCGAGGATGGTCTCACCTGCCTCGCTGGCAGTAGGCGCTGGCGGGAACGGCAATACCGTACTGTATTGAGGCTGCCCATGAGCAGGCGACAGAATAGCAAGTAGTCCCAGGTAGGCGGAGAGCACAATAAATCGATGGCGATGCAGTTTCATTGCGAGGTCTATTCTTCGTTAGAGTCCAACTTTTTTCGGCGGATACTTCTTGAAGGTCATGAGGTGGGCTTTCGCCTCTGCCCCGAGTGACGCCAGCCACGCGTTGCGACGATGTCCAACGGGCAACTCTTCCTTCGGGTCGATGTACAAGTTGAAGAGCCACGGAGCGGTGCCAACGTCCTGTAACACCGCCATGTCGATATGCATAAAGGTCGACTGTGGCAGCAATACCTTTTGGTGCCACTTGTATTCACGCATCCGCAAGGCTGTCAGCTCGCTCTTCCACCAGAAGAAGACACATTCGCGGTTAGACTCCCCTTCGTCGTGCAACAGGAAAGCCGTTTGGTCGATGCCGTCGATATACACTTCACGCGGCAACTCAGCGTCTGCCCCAGCGAGGTGGACCGCCGTGTTGAACAGGTCCATCAGGTCAAAGACGCCATCGCTTACCCGACCCGGCGATATCATGCCCTTCCAGTAGGCGATACCTGGGACGCGGACTCCACCTTCCCACGTAGTCCCTTTCGCTCCACGAAACGGGGTATAACCGGCATCTGGCCAGGCATCCATCTGCGGGCCGTTGTCGGATGTGACAAACACAAAGGTATTCTCAAGCACCCCAGCATCGTCCAAAGCTTTCACGAGTCGGCCAATCAGTAGGTCGACTTCACACAGACTGTCCTTGTATGCGTACTTACTTGCACTGAGACCCTTGTACTTAGGATTGGCGAAGTTGTCCGTGTGCACTTTCATGAAGCAGTGCTCAAGGAAGAACGGTTTTTCTCCCTTTGCAAACTCCATGATTCTTTCTACAGAGAAATCAACGAGTTGCTCGTCCGCGGCGCCCATCTCTTCGAGGGACTTAACGGTCGAGACTGTCTTTGTATCGCCCATGCTGAAGCCGTGAATGAGGGCGTGCTCCGCTCCGATGGACTCGTAGCGTTCAAGTTTGTCCGCATCGAGAGTGAGGTCGGGATAGCGACGAGTGTCTAAAGCTTGTGTTATCTCCTTCTGTGCCGGCAGATAGCCGTAATACTCGTCGAAGCCGACCTCGTGCGGCCGCATCCCTTCCCCCTCGCCAATATGCCATTTGCCGGTAAGCAGGCTGTAGTAACCCGCCTCACCAAGAATTTTGGCGACGCTAGTCTCGCCATCCCACGGATTCACAGTCAGCGTATCACCGGCGAGAATCGGACGGATAAGCCCGGTCCGAACTGGTAGCCTTCCGGTAAGGATGGCGGAGCGAGTTGGAGTGCAAGTGTGCTGCGAGTAGCAGGAGGTCAGACGCAAGCCTTCGCGAGCGAGGCGATCCATGACCGGCGTGTCGGCCCCAACCGCATTGCCTCCTCCATAGCAGCCCGGGTCTCCGTACCCCATGTCGTCAACAATAATCCACACGATGTTGGGCCGTTTGCCGGTCGTTCGCCGAAGCTCAGCGAGTTTCCTTTCGGTCTCGCGTGCTTGCTCCAACAGAGGAATCGATGGCTCAAGGTTCTCAGCGGTTCGCACCGCCCGGTTGAGCTTCGAAGCCTGGGGATAGGCGGGCGTGGCGAAAACCAAAAACAGGAGCAGACTAAGCGTTGCGGTTCGGGCCATGAGGTGGTTCTTCTAGGTTTGGTCTCAGCTTGCGTAATGCGGGCAATGGACACGCCGCCGTTATCTGAAAACTACCTAATATACCAGAGTCCCCAAGACCCGGCACCCACCTTTGCAGTGCGATGATAGGAAATCAGCTGGGGCTCGCAATCGGCACGGTGGATTTAGCTTGAGGAGGTACTGAAATCTCAGAAAAGCCGCATATGCCAAGCCAGAAAATGCGGCTCTCAAGTGATCTCACTGAAGGCAAATCGCCATTTTTTGACTAGTGATGGTATGCAGACCTGAGGGTAGAAGTCGAAGTTCGTTGACGCAGCGGTCTCGCCACCGCCGTCAATTTGGGGCCTCTACAACTTGCAGCGGCTGGACCACCCGCCTCCAATTTAGACCGTTGCCGAAGTGCGGAGGTGAAAACGACCGCCGTTAAATAAAGTAGATGGCTAGTCGTATCGGCTTACAAATCCTCTGTCAGATACGACAACCTGCTAACCCGCAATTTTGTCGTAGGCCCAAGAAGCTAAACGAGATTCGAGACCCAAAAAGGAACAATTGAGGAACTGATGCAGACCAAGCGACCACGCTCTCAGAAAAGCTACTGAGGAACACGCTCTTTCTTGAGTGTCGATTGCACTGTGAGAGTCTTACCGCTCGTGAAATTAGGCGTTATCCAGCCGTTTATGCTCAAAGGGATATCGATCCTTACTTTGACATCAGGGATGTCAGGATTCAAGACGGGGGGCGTGATCGTTACCCTTGCCCCGCGAGTGCCAACAACGTTGAGAATCGAGTTGGCCTTCGCGATCGCTTCTGCCGCGGTAGCCCCAGGTACCATTGCATCGCGTGCTGCTTCATAAGCGGCATTGTCTGCCGTGTGGCGAATCACATTGAGCCGCACGAATTCAAACGACGCCGAGAGTACTACAAAGAATACAGATGCAACGATGGCAAATTCAACCGAAGCCGCACCGCAGCGGTTTGATGAACGTCGTTGGCGAGCGTTTAGGCGGAACGTGGTTTTATTCATAAATGTCTTTCTCGATGTATCAATCCGTAATCAGCACGGGGAGGGTTGATGCGATCTCGCGGAAGATGGCTTCCAGCGCTGCAGCGTCGGGGGCGTGGTAGTGCTTGCCTCCAGTGGCATTCGCCACGGCTCGCATTCGGGCGAAATCAGCCTCGTCACTGAAAGTGACTGTATTGATCACGATGTTCTGTGCTGCTGCATCGTTGGCAGCAAGTACAGCTTCTCGACCCCGATTTTGGATGCCGTCGGTGAGCAATACGATCGAGCGTAATGCGAAAGGCCGCGCACGCGCGCCGGTCAGCACACGGACTCCGTTGTCGATTCCCGCCGAGATGTTCGTAAACCCTTTGACCGGTCGGCTGCTCAGCCGATTCATCTCATCCCTTATGGGCTGATAATTGTAGACCAAATCTGAATTGATGTCCGAGGTCGTGAACGTGATGCCGCATTCGCTTCCGTTGCTGGAATAGCTGACCAGGGCACATTGCTCTTCCTGTGGAGTTTGCTCGAGCTCGTCTACAAAACCTGCGACAGCCGTGTTGAGACCACCAAAACGGCTCAACAACGGATTGGGGGGACCGCAGTTGGGTCCTGGCGTACCTCCGCCAACGACATTCCGCATCATCGAACCCGACCGGTCCACAACCAGGCAAATATCGCGATCCAGCTGAGTAGAAGTGGCAGTGATAATGGGTTCAAACGTATTCACACCCAACACGCCACCAAGGAATAGATCGACGGGTCCTCCACGTGAAGTCGCCGTGCGATTCCCAGTTACACGAACCGAATTCAAGGCTGCACCACCTGGTGTGAACACGAAACGAGAGCCAGGTGATGGCTGACGGGACATGCCAAATTCAATTTCGCGGTTCCGTACTCGCAAGGGCGCATTAGCAACCTGGTTACGTCGGGCTGCAACCTTTGCCTCCGCTCGGGCAGCAGTAACGTCTTGCTGCAAAGAAAGGGTCTTTGCCGCTGCCCGCGACGATGCGTCCGTTGCAGTTCGCAGTTCAGTACGTACCAATTGCATCCAGGCAACATTCAGGGCAAATGCAGCCATAATAACTATAATTGGAAGCGTCACGGCAATCAGCACTAACATGGCACCGGCGCGACCTGCAGAACGCTGCATTCTGCGGCTAGAATTTGAGATTCGCATGGTTTATTTTCCTTGAAAAGCTAGAAACTAAAACTCCCTCATCATCGTGGCCGACGCTTTAAGATTGCGACCACGATAGAAGGTAATTGGCACAACGGAATTGAGCGTGGCTGGGGCAGACACCTCGACCTCTATATATTCTCCTGCGTTGACTCCTGCTAGGTTCGATGGCGTCATCGAGACAGTTCCTCCTCGGACTCGCCTCTCCGTGAGTATCTGTTGCGCACTCTGCTCCGCCTGGGCAGTAGTCGCATTGAGTGAAATCGCGGTCCTCGCACCTTCGTAGGCGGCCACTGTGAGCGATTGTTTCAAGAACACCATCGTACAGGCTTCAATTGTTGCCAAGACAATCAACACAACCACGGGAAAACAGACAGCGAATTCTGCCGCTGCCACGCCCGATCGCAATGACTGACTGTGGTTCCTTCGAAAACTTCGCATCAGATCGTTCTCCAACGACAATTATTATTCTAGAAAGTCGATCAAACAGCGGCTGGCTCATCTTCGTCGGCAGCTTCCTCACAAGAATTGCCATCGGAACGAAGCCGATCGATCATTTGATTAAAGTCATCTGCCAGACTTTGCCAAAAATCAAAGTCGCGAAACTTCAATTTGGTAGGCATATTCCCATCAGCAATACTGCGAATCGTGCACTGCAGGCGATTGATGGGGCCCACAAAGCGATGGCTAAGTTTAATGGTGTCAAGTACAAAGACCGGCAAGAGAAACAAAGCCGCCAACAAGAAAGGGCCTTGTGTCCACCATACTTGCTGCAAATGGTCTGAGATTGGTTGAAACGGGTCACTCAAAACTTGCAAGACAAAAGCAACAAGCGACGCGAGAACAAAGAATCCTATCCAGTGCATTATAAGCCGACGAACCAGCGCACCTTGCACCTGAGGATCTACAAAAGTCTTTTTGCGATTTGGTTCTGACATGTTTCTTTTACACCTCGAAATAGAAGGTTCATTCAGACGCAACCAATGCTGATCAAATTTAGGTTACGGTAAGGGCGCGCAAAGCGAAGAAGTAGCAAAGAGGAAGTAAACTTGTGCCGGATTGGCATCAGAGGGTTTCGCTAACCGTCACAATTGCTACGGCAAATAGAATCCGATCCTATTCGAGGGAACCGCCTAAGTAGTCGCCCACCTGTTGATGAAGCTTCAGGACGGCAGCTTTGACAGCCGAGTAGGGAGCTCTCTGTTCTAGGAGTTTGACGAATTCTTCCCAAAGTGAGGGTGGCAGCGTCGAATCCTCGGCAGCTCGCCGAATTGCTAACACAATCGGCTCTAAGTGCTGGCTCTTGGGAGTGTAAACCAAAAGCAGCACATGCGACTTGATCGCCAATTCTGCCAAGGCTGCATACTCGGGCGAGCGAGTATCTGCTAGTTGGTCGGCCAATTGCATACGACCCGCATGGATGAGGTAGTCGATCACCGCCGCTTGCAGGTCGTCCTTCTCAGAATGGGGAAACTCCGGAAGCTCCATCTCAAGTATCTCAGCCGCGTTGTTGGCGTGCTGAAGCGAGTCTCCGTACTGTTCCACTCCCAATCCTTTGGCATAGATAGCCGCGGCGTAGCTCCAGTGACTGCACATCTTCCAAGCAGCCAAGGCTGTGCGAGAAGGACGCAAGACTTCCCCCCACTCAAGTTCAGTTGGTTCTGATTCTTCAGAGTCCAACTTATCTACGGGGTCCGCAGAGGTTGAGGCTTCCTCTTCACCAAACAAGTCACTTGCGGGCTCATCAGTTGGCTGTTCAGGGTGAGATTCTGCCAATTGCGGCTCATCAAGCGGAGTTTCAGCCGACGGTACGCTCTCAGTATCAATCGCATCCTGTAATGATTC
The DNA here is from genome assembly GCF_007860015.1 of Bythopirellula polymerisocia. GTDB lineage: Bacteria > Planctomycetota > Planctomycetia > Pirellulales > Lacipirellulaceae > Bythopirellula > Bythopirellula polymerisocia. The sequence goes on along the minus strand of NZ_SJPS01000001.1, from coordinate 788,267 downwards.
CCTGGGCTCTTCGGAGAGAGTTTCCGGTTCTGAGTTATCGCCAAAAAGCTCGTCGCTCGTGGGTGCTGGAACGGTTGGGTGATCTTGCTCTGCAGCTGCCTCGGATTCAGTTTCTGCTGATTGAGCAATTGGCGATTTGCTCGGGATGTAGTGAATCTCCTCCCAGCAGCCACTACATGCCAGAACGACGCATCCCAACCAGCCGAGCCGATAACGCGGTGAATAATGCGAAGAACATGGTTCATTCTGGCTGGCAAATGTCATGTCAGTATTATAGCCCTGCCCGTGGGTTCTTCGTAGCTCACCTGCGAACCCGTTGGCCTGCTCTGTTCAAAAGTGGCCGCGATTCGTAGTTTGGAAAGCATGAATTCTGCTTCCATCAACTCGGCCCACCTACCCGCGCGACTCACGGATCGTCTATCAACACTAGGGTTGGGCATTGCCGGCAGTGTGCTCTGCTGGTTGGCCTTTCCGCCAGTGAGTTGGAGTTGGCTGGCGTGGATCGCACCCGTCCCCTGGTTGCTGCTGGTTCGCACCGAGACGCTTCCTGGCCGGCGGCCTTATTGGAAGTTGTGGCTCTCTGGAATGGTCTTTTGGCTGCTGGCAGTACATTGGATTCGCCTACCACACCCGCTCAACCATCTTGCTTTACTTGCCCTGGCTGGTTATCTGGGCATTTACCTCTCGCTGTTTGTAGCCTTGTCTCGTATCGGATTGCATCAGTTAAAAATCCCCCTGGCGATCATCGCTCCCGTTGTATGGACTGGGCTCGATTACATCCGGGCGCACTTCTTGACCGGTTTCCTCATGGGGTCGCTCGCCCATACCCAGTATCAATCGCCCCGGGTAATTCAGATCGCCGATCTCGTGGGCGAGTATGGCGTTACATTTTTGATTATCTTCATCGCTGCATGTGTGACGGAGATCATCTCCAGCTCTCGAAAAGAAAAGTTGATTTATGGAAGCTCTGCTCTTGCCCTGCTAGCCGGGACCATTGTCTATGGCCATCAGAAGCAACTTGATCTTGCACTTCAAACCAAGTCTCCGGTGGTTCAACAGCGTATCGCCCTGATCCAGGGGAATACGCTCGCCGATTGGAAGAGTGATCCAGCCAAGCAGCAATCCATCATGGACGAGTATTGGAAGCTCTCGCTCGATGCTGTTAAGACCTCGCGTGAGCGGGATGGTCGCGCAGTCGATCTGGTCGTCTGGCCAGAGACGGCATTTCGCCAAACACTTTGGATGGCCGAGGAGGGGAATCAACCACAGAGCGAATTAGTCCATGAATCGCATTTTACCGCCGCGCAGGAAATCCTGACCGAACTCACCAAGCAACTCGGCTGCGCCGTGCTGGTGGGGATCGACCGTGTCGAAGTTGCCCCAGGCGATGAAGAGACGCTCTCCTATCGCGGCTTCAATTCGTCGGTGCTCGTCGACAAGTTCGGCGAGACCCTCGCCATCTACGACAAGATGCACTTGGTCCCGTTTGGTGAGTTCATCCCATTTGCCGACTGGTTCCCGGTGCTGTATCAACTGACCCCCCTGTCGGGCGGAGCCGAATCTGGCAAGCGTCCAGTGGCGATGACCGTCGGCGAGGTAGTCTACTCCCCCAACATTTGCTACGAGACGGTCGTACCACATTTGATTCGTCAGCAATTTGAACACCTCATGGAGGTCGAATATGTGCGTCCTGACATCTTAATCAACCTGACTAACGATGCCTGGTATTGGGGCTCCAGTGAGCTCGATATGCATCTGGCGTGCAGCGTTTTTCGAGCCGTGGAAATGCGAACCCCCGTGTTGATCACCGCCAATGGTGGCCTCTCAGCGCACGTCGATGACTTCGGCCACATCGTCGCCCTCAGCCTGCGGCAAAAACCAGAATTCCTACTGGTGGATCTGGACATCCCTCAAGATAGCACTTCGCTTCCAGTCTATCCGAGCTTCTATGCTTCCCAAGGCGACTGGTTTGCGGCGCTCTGTATGGTATGCTGTGTAGTTTTAGCAGTGGTCGCGGCATGGAATTGGTTCATGGATCGTGGCTCGAATCCACGCGATGCATCGCGTCGCGGTTAATTGCCCACCTGCCAGTCCCCAGCCCTCGAATCCCAGCCTCCAACTCCCAGCCCCTCTCCCATGCCCGTCGTTCTTCAACTTCAAAACGCCTTCAAACGGTACGGGCATCAAGAATTGCTCGACGGGACTAGCTGCGCACTTCCCGACGATGAGAAGGTCGGCCTCATCGGTCGCAACGGCGCTGGCAAGAGCACCCTCTGCCGCGTCTTGCTGGGAGAGGAGGAACTCGATTCGGGTGAACTGGTCCGCGGTCGCAAACTTCGGCTCGGCTACCTACGGCAACACGATCCATTTCTCGACGGTGAAACGGTTATTGGCTTCCTCCAGCGCGACAGCGGCCAACCCGAGTGGCGCTGCGGTGAAATCGCCTGGCAGTTTCAGATCCCCGACTCGATGCTCGACCAGCCCGTGAGGCAGCTTTCCGGCGGTTGGCAAACCCGCGTGAAACTCGCCGCCCTACTGCTTCACGATCCCAATCTCCTGATTCTCGACGAACCGACCAACTTCCTTGATCTCCGTACTCAATTGTTGCTGGAAGGTTTCCTGCGGAGCTTTCCTGCTGGGTGCCTGGTCGTGTCTCACGATCGGTCATTCCTCAAGCGGACCTGCACCCAGACGCTGGAACTTTCCCGCGGGAAACTCACCATGTTTCCCGGCGATGTCGATTCCTACTTGGAAAACCTCGCCGAGCGTCGCGAGCACGATCTGCGCGTGAATGCCGCCACACTCACGAAACGCAAGCAACTCGAAACCTTCATCAACAAAAACCGTGCCAACGCCAACACGGCCAGTCAGGCCCGCAGCAAAGCTAAGCAGCTCGAGCGGCTCGAACTCGTCGAAGTCCAAGGCCAGGAAGCGACCGTGCGGTTCAGCTTCCCCGAATCGGAAGTTCGCCAAGGAACCGCCCTGCGAACCGAGCAACTTGCGATCGGGTACCCCGACAACGAGGTTGCCACTGAGGTGCAACTCGAAGTCGAACACGGCACGCGCGTCGGCGTCGTGGGTGACAATGGCCAAGGGAAGACCACGTTTCTCCGCACCGTTTGCGGGTCGCTAAAGCCGCTTGCCGGTTCGCTCAAATGGGGTTACGGATGCCAAGTCGGCGTTTATGCCCAGCATGTCTACACCACGCTACCAAAGAATCAGACCGTCGAAGACTACCTTTACAACCAGGCGGCCCCCGGCACGGTGATGCAGCAGATCAAAGACGTCGCTGGCAGCTTTCTTTTCAGCGGCGATATGATCGAAAAGAAAATCAACGTTCTCAGCGGAGGCGAACGGGCTCGCCTGGTCCTAGCCGGTTTGCTCCTCCAGCAACACAATGTGCTGGTGCTCGACGAACCGGGCAATCACCTCGATGTGGAAACCGTCGAAGCCTTGGCCGACGCCCTCTGCCGCTATCGGGGCACCGTAATCTTCACCAGTCACGATCGCTATTTCATGCAGCGCGTCGCCACTGCCGTGATTGAAGTCCGCGACGGCCGCGTGGCCAGCTACCCCGCGAGTTTCGAAGACTACGTCTACCGGGTTCAGAAGGAACTCGATGCCGGCTTAAGGGCAGAGCACGTCGTCCGCGGCAAACCCCCTGCGGGTGCAACAACAGGGCCGCGCCCAGTGGGCGGCAAAGAAGAACGCGAACTCCAAAAACAACTCCGCAGCGTCGAAAGAAAAATCGCCAAGCTGGACGAGGAGAAGAAGGAACTAAACGCTCGCCTGATGAAGATCACCGACGCCGCCGAAGCCCAAAAAACCCACGACCAGCTTTCCACCATCACCAACGAGTTGGCCCAACTCGAGGAAGAATGGCTGGAGATTTCTGGAAGTTTGGAAGTAAATTAAAGAATACCCAATCGCTGTAGGTCTTCTCTGCCGGGGAGGACTTCAACAAGAGTCCAGCTCGGCAACCAAAACCTATAGACCACTCAACGCGAAATCCATAACGAGACACATTCCATGGGTAGAAGTTTTGAAGTTCGCAAAGTGTCGATGGCCAAGACGGCTGGCCAAAAGACAAAAATCTATTCCAAGTATGGCAAGCAAATCTACGTCGTAGCTAAAAATGGCGGCGGCGATCCGGCGAGCAACCTCGCTTTACGCAGCCTCATCGACAAAGCCAAACGCGATCAGGTGCCGGCCCACGTCATCGAAAAGGCAATCGAAAAAGCCAATGGCGTCGGCGGCGAGGACTTTTCATCAGCCCGCTACGAAGGATTTGGACCCGGTGGCTGTTCAGTCATCGTGGACTGTTTGACCGATAACAACAATCGCACAATCACCGACGTTCGCAACTGCTTTACCAAAGCCGGCGCCAAGATCGGCACGCCGGGCTCCGTCGCCCACGCGTTTGAAAACCTTGCCGTGTTCTCCTTCGCGGGAGACGATGGCGATTCAATCCTGGAAGCTATGTTGACTGCCGATGTCGATGTCAGCGATGTGGAGTGCGAGGAGGGCAAAGTGACTCTCTTCGCCCCACCCACTGAATTCGACAAGGCCAGGCAAGCGCTGCAAGAGGCGCTGCCAGCAATCGAACTGGAAGTCTCAGAAATAACCTTCTTGCCACTCACTCGCATCGAAATCACCGCGGATGATCTCCCGATGTTCGAGAAATTTCTCAACCTTCTTAACGACTGCGATGACGTGCAGGAGGTCTACCACAACGCCATATTGCCTGGCTAGAGTACCGATTCCTATGGCTGTCGCAGTATCCACGCAAAGGAATGCGGCATAGTACCTCGCTACGGCTCGGTTTCTCCCAAAAAAACCGTCTGCCCTATCTAGAGGCGGGCAGATTTCCCGCCGCTCGTTGAGTGTTTGTAGAAAATCTGCGATTTTGCCTGCGAAAAACCCCCTGAGCAGGAACTATTTTTCTTTTAATGCGGACATTTTACATTTAAACATATCTGAAATGGCTTAAGACGATACAATATTATGCTAACGAAGGTCTTGTCTCGTGTTATGTGAGAAGACTAAAAGCATCACTTTTTTTGGGATTCATTTTAATGGCTGAAGGAACTATCAAGAAATTGACGGACAAAGGATTCGGTTTTATTGACGTCGGTAGCGACAAGGATTTGTTTTTTCACTCGAATAGTGTCGAGGGAACTAGCTACGACCAACTCCGCGAAGGACAACAAGTTACCTTTAACGAAGGTAGAGGCCCTAAAGGTCCTTGTGCCGAGAACGTGACCGTTTCCTAAGGTAGTTAAACGTATCAAGTAGCAATACACCTAGTGGAATATGTCCGAAGACCAGGGAGCCGGCGGGTTATCGTCGGCTCTCCGTGTTTCTGGAGTTGCCATTGCTTGGAGATGTTACGGCAGTCTGCGAAACCGCCAAGCGGTGCACCTGATTGACAAGTCCAAGCTCTAGCAGGGCTGCGGGAGCCCCTTTGGCAGCCAGATAGTCTTAGCTATCTGTAGGCAAGGTGTACACCCGCGATGCGAAACGGAAGAGAGCTACCCGACAAAGCGCATCGTGATGTGCTGTTTTGGGTTGCAGCCTAAATGCTTGAGGTCACATCAACCTCGTTAGATAAGCGTGCTCAAATCGAAGAACGCAGTGAAGGCTAGATAGTGTAGAGTTATACTAGCAGGAGGAAGGTGCCATGTGCCGTTTCCGTCCAAACATACACATGAAATTGAATCATCCGTTTTCTACAAGACCCTTGCAATCGGAAGCCATTGTAGACAGGAAACAACAGGTTCCCAAAATAAAGAGCTTTTACCATTAACCGTCAGAAGTGATTCATGTCAGTTGCGTCGACTCGTGCTCAAGCTATCGCCGAAATCCTTTGGGAACTCAAGAAAGCGGAAAAGCTTGCAACCTTAACATCTATTGCCAATCGCGCTGGATTCGCACCTGGTACTAATGGTCGAACAGTCGCCACATCACTGAAGACGGTTCGTCGTGACTGGCCGCATTTGCAATGGTGGCGAGCTGTTGCTGACAATGGCCAGATCGACGAAGAGCAGAAATCTTATTTAGCCGAGGCGGGCTTTGAGTTGGAACCAGCTGAAGACGGCGGTGCTGTCATAGAATCGTTCGCATCGCAGCTGATGTTATGGGATGAACCCAGTGATTCTGGAGATTGATGATAGAACAAGTATTCTGCATTGCTTGATACCGTTCAAAAGCGAACATGACTCGACCGCACCTTCGCTTACTGCCGGAGGGCACTTCCGCCGACCGCAGCCCTGACCAAGTACAGCAGATTGGCACGGGTATGATGGTTTGATCTCAGAACCCCCAATTCACAAGGCTGACAAAGCAGTAGCGACTAATTCGCCCGCCTCGCCCACCAGGGCCCTCGCTCCGAAGTCATCTCCAGGATCTCTTCCGGTGTCCTCCCCTGGGTAACCAAGTCGCGTTTCAATTCGTTGTCCAATTGAACCTTTCGCACGTGCTCCGTGATGATCGCTACGATGGGGATGAGGCAGCCAAGCGCGGTAGCTCCTGATAGAGTGTTTGAGATTTATGGCTTAGGTCGCGCGCATTCGGCACAAGCAGTTAAACCTAAGTGCTAGCTCCACGCTGCTCTAGGCATGCAACTTCGTCACCTTACATTCTCTGATAGTAATATGCAGAACTTTCAGGCAAAGCCGGGGTTTCCTACAGTGGCTATTGGCTTTCTTTCCTTGCATTGGTCAAGTGCTGTGTTGCTTCGTATGAAATACGTCCTCTCTCATGTTGTTCTGACACTGGCGATGTGTCCCTTTGTCTGTGCGTACGATTTTGCAGAACTGACTTCTTTGGCCAGTGGGGCACTTCTTGGAGAAAACGTTGCCGCGCCCGTGAGTGGATTCGACATTCGCCTGTTGCAGCACGGGGAACTAATCTACCACCAGTCCTTTGGGGACTGGTCCCTCAATCGTGTGGCGGCCGTCGACAGCAGTACAAAGACTTTGAGCGGTGCGCTCATCATGGCACTAGCAGAAAATACCCAATATGGTTTTTCGCTCGACAGTCACCTTGGTATGTTTCTCTCTGAGTACAACGAAGGAGATCTTTCTGACATTACTATCCGGCAAGCGTTCAGCCATGCTTCAGGTATCGCTGGCGACGAAAGCTCTCCTGGCATTTTGAGCAATCCTCTGATTACGCTCCGTCATAGCGCTCGACTTATCGCCAGAAATCCCCTGGCCTACGGCCCTCCTGGTTCGGCTTTTTCCTACGGAGGCTTGTCGATGCAAGCCGCGGGTGCGGCTGCGGAAGTTGCCGCGGGAGGGAGGTGGATCGACTTGTTTGCGGAGCGAATTGCGACACCGCTGAACATGTCGAATACCTCGTTCTATATCGCAAGCGATCTGAACCCGCGTATAGCAGGGGGAGCCCGATCAACGGCTTCCGATTTCTCCACGTTCATGGATATGCTGCTCAATGATGGCGTCGATCGTCAGTCGGGCATCCGCATCCTCGCGCAGGAATCGGTCGACGAAATGCTCACCCGCCAGACAACCGACGATCAACCGATCATCAACAGTCCTTCCGACAACAACCGCTATGGAATTGGAGTGTGGCTCGATCAACTGGCCGAAACCGGCCAACCAGTGGACGCCCTCGCTGCTGGCGCGAGGGGCTTCCACAGCTGGATTGATCAAAGCCATGGCTTGGTCTTCACGTTTGCCACTGACCGATCGCAGTTTGCCAATGTGGAACATCTCTCAGCTCTGATGCACGCTTCGATCCTCGCGGCGGTTTCGCCCGCTGGAGACTTTGACTACGACGGCGATGTCGATGGCCGTGATTTTCTCGCCTGGCAACGCAACCCAAACGTGGGGAATCTGGGGGATTGGCAAGAGAACTATGGCAGTGCCTCACTCGGAGCAGCTACGAATCCATTCCCCGAGCCACAGACTGCGCTGCTGTTGGTGCTTGGTGGTATGGTACTTTCGGCTGGCAAACGGCCCACGCGAACTACTGCCGGCGTCATTCCGTCGCGATGACAAGTGGAATCGTCGATCTTTCCGCGGTACGTGTTTGATTCCACAGTCCGCAGTTTCGGGGCGCCCTAGTTTAACTTGCCGCACACTACCTACCCCGAAGTGGATACGCGCGTTAAATGCAGGCACCATGTTCTGCATTGGTGAACTTCCGTCGACCAAATCATACTGAGGGCGAATCTACTAGAGGAAACCTGCCGCGGATTGTCTTTACCGAACAGCGTTTTTTCGCACAATTGGCGAAAGATTGCAAGTAAACACTTGAGCTGCGAGCTATCCGGGTATATTAGTGTGAGGGAAGAATCTGCAATCGCACCATTGGCGATTGCTGCGGAACGGCGATTGACTTGGCCAAGAAGGGGAGGGGCGACCTGGGTTCATTCTGCTCGAACTGCGAAGCATGGGAGGTGAATTGTCATGCGGACACTCTTATCCAGAAGCGTTTCTTTTTTTAGTCTGTCTCTGTTTCTTGCCGTGGGGCATGTTCAGGGATTGCAAACCGTCTGGGTCGACTTCGACACCTTCACTACCCCGGAGATTCCTGGCGAAGAAGATGACTACGAATACAGCCCCGCTGAGCGCGGTATGGTCCTGGGGATTTTGCACGAGATATTTCGCACCTCTCCAGCTGATCCCCTGGGAGGCGCTTTTGGGATCGATTTCTTGGATACGGCTCCCCCACCGTTTACCTCGACGTTGGTCAAAGTGAATGCAGGGCTGGGGCATGCTGAGAAGATTGACTTCCGCAATCTGGACGATGACGACGATGTCACGATTCATCCGGTGAAGTTGCTCAAGTCGTTTGTCGGACTGCCCCGCGCTCCAGAATTCGGTGGGGGTGCTTGGACTGAGGTAGAACTACTCACCAGCCCCAACATCGCGATGGCGACTGCTAATCTAGCCGCCCATGAATTGGGGCACTCCTTCGGGTTGAGACATCACGATTCGTTCACACCGATTGGCAGTGGGATTGGTGTATCGGGGGACAAGTATGTACCGACTTATCTGGGCGGGACGGGAACGGCAGCCTCGTTTCACATCATGGGGCTCAATTCGGCAGTGGCACTCAGCGCGGAGAACTTGATCACACCGTCGTGGATCAGTCCTCGCTCGGCTGTCAAACTGATGATCAACAAAATCGAGGATGAAATCGGGGATAATCCCCTACTGTCGTTTGAGGCGGATTATCCTGGCGGAGATGTACCAGACGGACCCAGTGCTGGAACACCTGCTATTCCAATAATGCCGTTGTCACTACCCAATACAACTCGCCCCCCCGATCCCTTTGGGATCAATCCAGCATCGCCATATGATCCGGCCAACGGTCCCGAGATGTTTCCAGGCTTTGCTGGCGTCGTCGTCGGAAGACTGGAAGACAAGTCGGCCATGGAAACTGTCGACGTTGACTATTACTCCTTCTTTGGACCGGCGGGGGCGAAGGTGACCGTGGAAGTTATTTCGGAGATACTTTCGCTGGGGGATGGTCGATTTACCGATCCGGTGGATCCTCACCTTGAGCTACTCGACTCGACCCTCGCACCGCTGCCTTATCCTGCGGCCTCGGTGGTGGGGATGGCTGCCTTGAACGACGACCAATTCGAGAGCACAGACAGTATTCTGTTTGACGTGGTTTTGCCTTACTCGGGCGAATACTTCATTGAAATTCGACCGGCCATGAAACCGGAGGGAACTGACGTGGCTGGAGACTACGAGTTATTGGTCTCGGCTGTCGCAGAGATCCCAGCAGGTAGTTTGGCCGCGGATTTCGACGACGACGGCGATGTCGATGGGGAGGATCTGATAGATTGGCAAATGGCGTATGGGTCTGATGCATCGGCGGATGCCGATGATGATGGTGACAGCGACGGCCACGATTTTCTGATCTGGCAGATCCAGCACGGGGCTAGTGTCCCGCTTACCGATGCTTTGACGAGTGTGCCGGAGCCAAGCAGCGAGATCTCAATGTTAGTTGGAGCGTTGGTACTTGTAAGTCGACGACGGGTACAGAAAACCAGTCGCTAGTTGGTAGTGATTGTTGCGGTGCAGGCTGATTGGTCCCAGTGACGGGGAATCAAAGAGTATCCAACGGAGAGATAACACATGTTTTTTCGACTTTCTTTAGGTTTGCTTCCAGCGTTGTTCTTGAGCGGAGTGATCGGTGTGGCGGTCCCATTCAATTCACATTGTTATGCGGATGAGTCGCTTGTCCTGGGAGCTTTATACAACAGCAGCGGGACACAAGCTGGCTTGGACATTCCTTCGTCTCAAGGTGCTCGGCTCGCTGTTGAACAGGCCAATCGAAATGGCGGCGTGCTCGGTCGACCCGTCGTGCTAGAGATTAGAGACGGTCAAAGCAAGGCAGAGGTCGTCAAAGTCAAGACGTCCGAATTACTTGATGCGACTCCTGAGCCAGTCGCATTGTTCGGTCTCTCGGACACGGACCTTGTGTTGGCTGCAGCGCCATTGGCAGCCCGTAGCAAGCGGGTCTTTCTGACCTCGGGTGCCACGTCCCCGCAGTTACCCGCACAAGTACCCGAATACCTGTTTCTAGCCTGCTTTGGAGACAACGTTCAAGCCAGTGCAGCAGCAGAATGGGCCCATAAGGATCGATCTGCCCGCAGTGCGCTGGTTCTGTTCGATTCGTCGCAGACGTATACACGACTGCTGCAAGGATACTTTCAGGCACGATTCAAACAGCTGGGAGGAGAGGTCGTTGCGCAGCGGAGTTTCACCTCCACTGATTTGAAGCAGTCCCTTGACGATCTGCCCGACGCGGATGTCGTCTTCCTCGCCGCGGAGTCTCCCCATGATATTCGCACGGCCATAAGCATGATTCGCGACGCGGGTTTGACTTGCCCCATCATCGGAGGCGACTCGTTCGACTCGGAAGGCCTGTGGAACAAAAGTTCCGATGTTGACGAAGTCTATTTCACGACTCATGCGTATCTCGGCGAGGACAACCAGAATCCTCGGGTAATCGCTTTTCGCAGGCAGTATGTCGAAGCGTATCCCGACTCAGTTCCGGATGCGTTTGCGGCTCTGGGGTATGATGCCGCGCGTCTCCTGATGGAATCAATCGAGCGGGCGAAGAGCGCCGATCCTGAAGAGGTTCGCCGAGCTTTGGCTGACATCCGGCAATTTGATGGAGTGACAGGCACCATGAGTTATCCGAAAGGGAGTCGCATCCCATCGAAGTCAGTGAGCCTGATTGGCGTGAGCGGCGGCAAGCTCCATCTCGTCGCAGAAATCCTGCCGAAGCGAGTGCCTCCGCACTGACCAATTTGTAGCACACTGGTTTCCAGAACCCGCAATTCCAATGCCTTCTGCGGGCTATCCAGGTAATTCAGGTATGGCAGTGGCTGGCTTATGTATAATCATCACACCAGCCGGCGATAGGCCTCGGTGACTGCCGATGAACCGTAGGTGCGCTCCAGGCGGCGAATAGTAAAATGGGCCCGCGCGATGTCTTGGAAGTGGCCGATGAAGTAGGTGTTGATCAATGCCCCGCCCACGGCTCCGATCACGGGGATCGCTTGGGCGGCCATCTTCTCGCTCACTATCAGGCCAAACCGCTTGCCGATCATGTTCAACAGTTGCACCAAGGGCGGAGCGGCACGGTTGGCCAACCCGTGTTGGGCAACGTACTTCGTGGCGTCGGAGATCTGCTTGCCCATCGCGATCCGCACGGCCAGGTATCCAATGTCGGTGTTGTCGTCCTCCGCGGCAGTCTCTTCGCTTGTCTTAACTGCTGGGCCAGGAGCCAGTGCGAGCACCTCCAGACAGGCCAGGCGGGGCTCAAGTTGACTCAAGTCTTCCCCTTGGCTGCGGGCAATGTCGGCCACGCTGCGGAGAATCAGCAGAGTAGAGACGGGTAGTTCCGCCCCCATGGTCAGACCACCCAGCGATCCACCGGCCGCACCGCTGAGTCCCGCCAAAACCTTGTGCGATAACAGACGCGGTTTCGTGGCTAGGTTGTCGTCTTTGCCCAACGAGGTGACGGCCAGATCGAGCCCCTTCTGCAGCGATTTTTCCACAGCACTGTAGATGAGCCGCTCGGCCGAATCAGGCAGCAACTTCATCGACGCCGTGATCGGTGCCCCCACCAGCTCAGTAAGCCGTTCGGCGAGCCCTTGATGTTCGAGGATGTCCTTCGCCTCACGGAGTTCGTCCATGGCGGCGGAAGTGAGTTTGATGGCGGGGGGTTGGGGTTCGGTCATGTTTAGTCCAATAGATTTCTTTACATTTGAGCAGGCTGATAGCTGGATGCCGCCGATCGAATTTACCGCCACCCAAGTTTTCTGACCATCGTCAATCCATATTCAAATCAAATCCGATTTCTTCAAATTGCAATTACGGCAAAGTAGTTGAACGTTCGCGTCAGAGTTACTGCCCCCTTTGGCCACAGGAACGACATGGTCAAATTCCAAATATTCAGTTGCATTGCATTCTGCACAGTGCCCACTATAGCGCTGCCAAACTCGCTGCCGAATATCCCTAGGAATATGGCGAGTACGCCTTTTTTCATCCTGATTCGTAAGTAATTGATTTGCCATGCGTAATGCACATTCAAATATTGCTGAAGGCGATTTACTGCCGTTTTGAATTACAAAGCGTTGCATAGGCCTTCCCCGCAATTGAAGCTTGATGACCGACCCAGGCAAGTCATAGCTTACAATGCTCCCATATGAGAAAGATTCAGAACGAGTCGAGGAACTGAATAGCATTCTTGAATCAGAAATTGTTAGGAATCCTTTGTGGACGTCAGTTGAAGGCCCACTCTTCAACAGCCGCAATCGTTCCCATGTCGCACCATCATGAAAATGTACGAGCTCGCCAGCTTTTAAGCTTACCCCAGAAGGTTGCTTCAGTGAAGGAAGCTTGCCTCGCTTCAACTCCGACAAGAGATGGAACTCTTGGAGCTCGCTAGAAATATACGACTTCACTTCTTTAGGAAGAACAAATCTTTTTAACAACTGATTCAACAATTGCTCTTCTTCGAGCCCTAGTATTTCATCCTGCTTTGCATCAGCAAGTGTATGTTCAATGTATCGTACAGCTTGAGGCTGAATAGTTTTCAATACAATCTCCTGTGGGAGTCCAAGCTTTGCAGCAGTGGCAATCAACTCGTCCAATGAATCGATAGCCGATTGTTCTGCTTCGATTGAAGCCGCAAACACACCATTAAGAAACTGTTCGCCCTCTGTCCGAAAGAACTCCATCATAAACTCGTGCAAAGAGTATCCTGCAGTTTTTGCAATCCAATGCAAATGCGATTCTTCTTCGCTTGAAATAACGCAATCATCCATTGCGATTGCTAATGCTTCCGCAAACCTGGGACGGGCAGCTTCTAGGTTAGCCTTCTTAAGCATAGATTTGGGCAACTCCAGACACTTAGCCACCCAGTTTAAGATTTCCTTTTCCGAAGCTTCCATGCGACCATCTGCCCAAGCTCGCGCAAGATATTTCTCATAGACAGATAGTCTTGCCTCATCCAAATGACTCTGCTTGAAAGATCGATCACCCAACACCTCAGTTAACACAAATGATCGTTTGTGCTTGGCAAGGCCTCCTTGTATCAACTGAGCCAATTCAGTTATTTCAACATCCCTATCAGGATCCGCTATTTCTCGAAAGATGTTTTTAACCCAAGTCTTGAAAACTGCCATGCCGCACCTCGAAAGATTTCTACGACGCTCAATAGTTACCCTGAATAGGCATCATGTGATATTCGACGATAATACATAAACGTATCCGTCAAGAATAGGATCGGTCGATAATATGGGCATCAATGCACGAAGGAGCTGATAAGACAGGCATAAGGGAGAAGAGGCTCAATAGCTACATTTCTTCCACGCCTGTTACTTCTGGCTTGCCCAGCAGTAGTAGCCAGCAGCGGGCAAGACTGGAATGCCGAAGTCATTTTTCGTCATTCCTCTAATAAGTGGCCAAGCCGCTTGCATTGATCAGGCTGGTTATTGCTCCGAGCATGAGCCCTAGAAATGTTACGAGCAGCATAAGATCTCGTAGACTGTACTGCATAGGTGGCTTCGGGTGAACAAGGAATGCCGAGAGGCCCGTTGCTAACGCGAAGGCCCAAGGAGGGAAACTGAACTCGATGTACTCGTTACCTCCCCACGCACTTTTATCGCCGGGCTTCCATAAAATGCCGAGGAATCCCTTGGTTGGTCCACCTCCAGCGTGTGATGCTTTACGAGTTCGGAACTGATAAACCGTGGACGTACCTGTGTAGATGCGTGACTTACATCCATAGAATTCGCCGCGAATCACACCCCGGGAACTGGTAAGTCTCAAAATAGTATAGGCCGTTTGCCTGTTGGCAAAGTCGCTATAAAAATAGCTACGCACCCACAACACTGAGAACAAGATGCACAGTGCCAAGCTGAAACTAGAAATGATGACGCGCAGCCAAAAGAGCATGCTTAATCTTGGCAAGACTTGAAGGAAGGGGCAAGCTACCAGTGGCAACCTAGCTGTGCCAACTGCCGCGCTTTCAGTGCTGGGTATGATTGGGGAAATGCGTTCCATGGGCTTACGCCGCCCGGCTATTGACGATCGCCGCTTTGTGGCTGGGTACACAGAATCTCGGAGGATAGTGCACAATTTTGGCGAAATACCATGGCCAGTTTCGTCCTCGGCAATGGTTTCGCGGGACACGAAGCCGACTTCTCGGACGAATTTTTTGTTTGTGATCGCTACCCAGGGTATCAGCAAGGTACGTGGAACTCACTATGGTGCAACCCTGGGCTACGGTGTGAAACCCCGTTGGGGTATTGGAGATCACAGATTGTGATCTCTAACCTTTGGTGATACGGGTCGGACTTGAGGTCACAGCTTGTGATTTCAAGACGTCAACTCGCTGAACCAAACGAATCCGCGCCGATTGCACCGATTAGCGAAGTGACGTAGGTGGATGCCTTTACTTTTTCGAGCTCTGCCTTTGCAATTGATTCTCGAGACGTGAGGTCCATGCGATTCACGACTTCGATGTTGTGCGGATTCGCATTGAAGTTTCTCAGGTAGTCGACATGCCTGGACCAAAGCTTGATATCACGGTGTTGGCGTGCCTCCAATCGCTTCTGATACCAGTCGCTCTCCAGGAGCGATTTGAGCGTGAACATCTCGCGGATTTCAGGGTCGCGTTCGGTTTTGCCTTCGAACGAACCTTGGGCCATGATTAACAACAAGGCTCGCAAGGGGGGGCATGCGTCTTCGATCGAGCCGTCGTCGAGATACTGCTGGGCCACTTGCTGCTGGGCATCGGTGATGTAAAGCACTCCGTCGGCAAAAGCATCGAGGTCTTGCAGCTCGGGACGCAATATGGATTCATCAAACAGCTTGTTGGGATTATCAAACACGCGGGCGAAGAACCAGCGGACGAATCGATCGGTAATGCGATAACCCAACCTTCCGGCGGGTATCGTTTGGCCGTTGTGCTGGAAATCTTCTACGGGTTCGAGAAGCCTCTTATTGATCAAGTACTCGGGGGTGCGTTCCTCGGCAGTCATTCGACACCACACTTCGGGGATCAGCAGACTAATATCGTGGTCGACGCGTACGTTCGGGCCGATGTGCCCAGCAGCGGTCGAAAATCCGCCCAGTCCCGTCAGGATAAAGCTCACGAGGGCCGCGTTGAGATCGGAAGTCATGCGCAGCGAGTTGAATGGTCCTTTGGTGAGCGCGCCCTCGCTGCCGAATCCGGTCGTCGAAGGACTGCGACCCGTCAGCGACGTGATCAAGTCCATGAACAATTCGGGTAGTTCCTGGTAATGGATCGGATTATAGACGGCCAGCCCCCGAATTCCCTGGGCACGATCGGGCGGATTATTGCGACGCCCCATCAAGACCGCTCCAACGGGCATATAGACGGGTTCATTGTCGGGTACGGCCCGGTAAAGTCGCGTCCCCATCTTGGCTACGTAGCCGTCGATAGGATGCACCAAGTCGGGTCGGATTTGTAAGTAGCGTGGATTGCGGGTCGGCTTGCCATCCACTTGTCGCGGGTTCGCCGAGCAAACCACATAACCGTCTTTCTGCTGCTGCATACCGGTCAGAAGGTCTTGCATCGGCTGGCTGAAAGCGTCGAAATCGACGACGTATTTCGCCATCTCGGAGACTTGGTTGAGAGTGAGCGGTTCGAAGTTTGAAATGAAATTTCCCGGCTGTGAGAGATCGAATTCGGCTTGCTTGTCGAGTCCACGATGGATTGCATCGTCGGGGCGTTGAAAGAAACGATATTCACAGTTGGCGACGAACTTGTAGCTTTCCGCTTCACTGCCTGCAGCAAGATATCGGAGTCGATCGGCGGGAACAACCACCGAAGCGGTAATGTCATCTTCGGCTTGCATCTTCTCCGAAGCGATGAAATCCTGTCGCAGTTTGAAGGTTCGCCAGGCTTGCGGCTCAATGAGTCCAACCTTCAAGTACGATGCGACGAGACTGCGGCCGTGGTATTTCAGCTCATGACCACTCTCTCCATTGATCACGTCCACGCCAAAGTGATCCTGCCATTGGTCGCCCCATTCTGCCCGATAGAAACGCTTTATGATGAAGACCATCGCGTAGACATGAGCCGGGATAGACTTGAGCCAGTTGTTGTACTCCTCGGTGTAATCGGGTGAAGGGGTCAACAGTTTGATAACACTGCCAACCGAACGTTTCGGATCCAGTACGCCACGAGTCGGGACTTGTGTATAGTCGCGCGGGACTTTCCAGCGGTTTTGATAGTTGCGAGCAAAGATGTCGTTGACCAGCTTGGCATCTTCGTCGATGTCGGCAACGAAGAACGGGCCAAAGTGCATGTAGTCGCGGATCGATTTGCTGATCTCGCTCTTTCCGCCACCGCTGACGGTGCAAGGCTTGTGGCACAAAACCCCCTCACCTATGGTGCCGATGAGTCGCCAACTCGGCGCCGCCGGATGCTTTTCCATTCGCAGCCGATACCCGGAGGGTCCCATATACACTTTGCCAGGCAGCAGGGGAATCGAATGCTCGGCGCCCTTGTGCTCCCAGATGATTTGCTGACGAAGGATGTCGGCGCGAGCGTCTTCGCGAACATAGATTAGATCTGGGTATTCTCGATCTTCAGCAAAACCTTCCTTGTGTACCTCGATCCGTGAACCATAGTCTTTGACTACATCGGCAAACGTTCGACCGTTGTAACGAATGCTGTTGAATTGAAACTCGTCACCCAAATTGTAGCTGGCAAACGCGATCGCACCGCCAGCATGTTCTTCTTCGTAGTTGCCCGCAAGATTGGCCGCATAGCTTATCTGAGTTTTCACCTCTTTTTTGCAGTAGCCAAAATAGTTGTCCGAGATCAGCGTGACGATAACTCCTGACGCATCGCGGCAAGTCAGCTTAAACGGTTGACCACCGTTGTAAAGTTCATTTTTATCGCGCCAACACATGTCGTCCCGGCGCTGTCGATCGGTCGCATCGTCGACGTGAGGTAGGCCGACTTCCTGCTTCGTAAGCGTCTCAAGATGCGGCGCGAGAATCACCGCACCGGTGTGGCCGGTCCAATGTTGGACATCCAATCCGGCGTCGTTCTCTGGAACATACGGATCACCAGCATTTCCGAAGATGGACTCGACAAAATCAAGATTGCTGACCAGCGAGCCTGGAGCAAAGAATCGGACTTCCATCGACTTGGCGGGTGTGACTCCTACGACTTCGGGACAAACGATTGGTCGTAGCAACAGCGATACGAAGCAACTCGCTTGGTTTTCTTGCTGAGATGTGAACGGAAGGCGGAGCAATTCGTCAGGGGGTTGAAAGGCGCGTCGTAGCAACTCCGCAAATACGTGTTTGGGAACAGCCCGCTTTTCATAAGGAATTGGCAATCCACCTTCTGCGACGTGAAAGGTACCCTGGGTGGTTCTCTTGTCATGCCTTGGATTATGCAGGACTCCGTTTCGTACCCGAAACGACTGAATAATATCCGAATGGTATTCGTCGCAATCAGCTGGCAAGGCTAATTCGCGAGCCATTCCGTGTCGATCTACGATCAACGTGTGATGAGGCAAACGAATCGGTTCAAGCAGACTTAGGTCGGCCAGATACTTTTCAAGGAAAGACTCAATGCGTGTGTCTACAGGGCAGCGATGATCGGACAACAAGCGTCTTTGCGCCCGATGCTTGTCGAGGAGCCCATGTGCCATCTCGACAAATCGGATGTCACTCGAATCCGCGGCATCGGGTAGCCCGCTGGCGATGAGTTGCAGATTAATATACTGAAGCAGCTGTGGGCGAATTGATGCGATATCGTTCACATCCGACTTAGAAGTTATGCCCAACGAGTTTCTGATATCCAATGACATTGACATGGAATGACGTTCTTTTGAAGTGAAAAAAGCGGCTCAGCTGCCCGATATGCGCGCAGAAATCGCTCAATTCTGTAGCGCAACTGCGCAGAACGAACGCAAATCAGCAGAACTGACCCTCGATTCTGTGTACTGCGAATTCCATTCCTTTGTTCCTACGGTAATTGCGTAGCCGTCAGCTGCGAACACAGTCTGCGCTCAACGACGTGCAACGAGCACAGGATAAACGACCGCTGAGCCTTGGAATTCGCTCCGAATGTGTTGCCGTTTGCTATTCGGAACGATAGAGAATGTACCTTCTCTCTACTCACTCGGTCAACTCTCCGATAGTAAGTCAGAAGCGAGAGGTTTCAGCTGTCAATCAGCAGATTTCGGCCTTATTTACCAATTAGACACAACATTGTCCGATTGGTTCTTGAGAGACTAAAACGGATGGCCAGAACCATCAAAGTGGTCGAATTTTTCAAAAGTCAGTCACTACTTTCTTTTCACAGTGATTTGGTAAGAATTCATATTAGAGACCAGCTAGGCTTTGGAGATCCGAGGTCATCGACCCACTCCTGAACAAGAAATACTCAAAGGATTAAATATGAGCTACCAAATTAAAGACAGCGTCGCCCTGGTTACCGGTGCTAATCGCGGGATTGGCAAAGCGATCGTCGAGGGATTGCTGGATCGCGGGGCAGCGAAAGTTTATGCCGCGGTGCGCAAGCCTTCCTCTGCGGATGAATTAGTCAGTGAATACGGAGGTCGAGTTGTGCCGATCGAGTTTGATCTGGAGAAGCCCGAATCTATCGAAGCCGCGGCCAAAGCTGCCAGTGACGTGACGCTGGTGGTCAACAATGCCGGCGTGCTGCGCGTAGCATCACCACTCGCTGAGGATGCTGTGGACGCACTGAAATTCGAAATGAATGTGAACGTTTACGGGTTGATACGCGTAGCCCAGGCATTTGCGCCGGTTCTGAAGAAAAATGGTGGCGGAGGCTTCGTGCAACTGAATTCGGTTGCGTCTCTGAGGAGCTTTCCAGATTTCGCAACTTATGCGGCTTCAAAAGCCGCTGCCTATTCGATCACTCAGGCCCTCAAGACGATGTTGAGCGATGATGGGATCCAAGTCGTCAGCGTTCATCCGGGTCCGATCGCAACGGATATGGCAAGCAATGCAGGCCTCGACGAGGTCGCAGAGCCACCCTCGCTCGTCGCGGATGCAATTATCGATGCTTTGGCGACAGACAAATTTCACGCGTTTCCTGACTCGATGGCGAAACAAATTGGTGGGGCCTATGAGAGTTTTGCAACGCAAGTCATTGAAGGTTCAACGGCCGAAGCATGAGAGGCACCTAAAGTAATTATGGCGGTAGCCTGGCATCGAGATTAATATATCTGAATGGGCGTTAGTCAGGAGCAAGTTGAAGCGGGGCAGGCTGTCTATACTCGGCGGACGCTCGCGTTGTATGACTGGTTCGTGCTAGGGGTGTCGAATCGATTTGTCTGGCGGTGTCCGACGTGGCGGTTGCTGGAGCACTACGATCGGTATGTCACGGGCAATCATCTGGATGTTGGCGTCGGGACAGGCTACTTTCTTGATCGCTGTCGGTTTACGGAAAGTGAACCGCGGATCGCTCTGTTGGATCTCAATGCAGATGCCTTGGCGTATGCTTCGCAGAGGATCTCCCGGTATCGGCCCGAAGTATACAGATACAATGTGTTAGAACATCCCCCCACGGAGATCGTTGCCGAAATAACTAAGTTTGATTCAGTCGGCATCAACTACTTGTTGCATTGCCTGCCGGGGACGATGGAATCGAAAGCAGTCGTCTTCGACAATCTGCTAGCGGTGATGAACCCGAATGCTGTCTTGTTTGGTGCGACGCTACTGCAGGGCGATGTGCCGCGGAATTTTCTGGCGAAGCGGTTCATGAAGTCGTACAACAGCCAGGGGATCTTTTCGAATACACAAGACACTCTGGAGTGGCTGGAGAAAGAGCTCACCGAGCGGTTTGCAGAGGTGTCGGTTGAGGTGGTGGGATGTGCGGCGGTGTTTACAGCGAGGGGAACTCGCTCCACTCTGCCTCGTTAGATCCGGCTGGCCTGATTGAAGCGATTGTTTGCTAGCAAAATTGCGCATTGGGGTTTGCGTTGGGGCTTGGTTTTGCTACATCTTTGCCGCGCGAGTCTGGCGGTGTGCGCTGGCTCGGCATTCCTCCGCAATCTTTTTGAATCACGCCTGCTTCAATTCGGGGTTCTCCCATGGAAACAACTGTTGTTCGCCGTTCTTTGATTCGTCGCCTTTGGCTGCCTGCCACGGCAGTTCTGGTGGTTGCCGCCGGTTGTGGTGGAGGATTTTGGTATTGGTCCTCAACTGATGCGGCGGAACGAGTGACAACGCGAAGTGCGCCGACGGCTACGGATGAACTAAAGAATCTTTTTGCGGCAGAGAAGCCCGAGCCACCGCAATTGAATCAACAGGCTCAGCAGCTTTTTGGTTCGGCGGATATTCCTACCGGAACCCCAAGTGAAGAATCGCATCCTACAGAAAAGTTTCAGATTGCAACTCCCCAAGCCAGTGAGTTGGGGGATCGATATGCGAGCTATTCTAGCGAGCCACAATTGCCGCCGCTTGAGCCGGAACCAGTCGCAGAGGATGTGACGCGCGGACAGGGGCCTGATTCGAATCCGCTGAGGGCTAGTCAGGAAGTTGCCACCGTGGCTGCCTTTGAAGAAGTCGATGCACAGGCCGCGTTTGACGCGGGTGCACCGGCTCAGGCACAGCAGAATCCGCTCTCGGCAGCGCTGGAACAGGCGCGTCCTTTAGAACCAACGCCTGCTGCTGTGCAAAGTGCTCCGGTGGGATTGCCGCAGGGGAATAACCCGTTTGCGGCCGCTGCTCAGACACAAGCCACACCAGTGAGCGCGGGTCGGTATGAGGCGGCTCAGCCGATGCCGAGTCTACCGCCGGCGGTAGACATGCGGACGGCCGATGCTCCTCCGCGTGGGCCAACTCCCGGGTTTGAGATTATGGAAAATGAATCGGAGTATCCGACACCGGCTGCTCCGCAAAAGAGCAGCGTCGATCTCTCGACAACGGGGATGACGCCGACGCCGGGGTTAGCGACACAACCAGGGACAGGTCGACCTGGCGAGAAACTACTCGAAGGAACTCAGAGTCCTTCGCTAACGATTCAGAAACTTGCCCCGCCGGAGATTCAAGTTGGTAAACGCTGCACGTTTGCAATTCGGGTGCAGAACACCGGACAGCGGACGGCGCAGAATGTACAGATCCATGATGAGGTTCCGCTCGGTACGGAACTGGTCGGCACGGCACCTCGAGCTTCAGTCTCGGGATCTAAGGTCGTGTGGGACTTGGGGACGTTGTCTGTTGGCGAACAACGGACGGTCGAGATGGAATTGATTCCTGCTGAGGAGGGTGAGTTAGGAAGTGTCGCCACGGTGACGCTAGCCGCCCAGGCATCGGCCAAGGCACGTTGCACAAAACCGGAATTGGCACTGCGACTCACCTCGCCGCCGCAGGTACATGTGGGTGAAAAGCACCTGGTACAGATTGAAGTGAGTAATCCTGGCAGTGGTGCGGCGAGTGGGGTAATGCTGCTCGAAACGGTGCCTGCCGGAGTGAGCCACGAGGCAGGGCCGGCGTTGGAATTTGAAATGGGAATCCTGGCTCCTGGCGAGTCGCGGCGGTTGGAGTTGGTGCTAACAGCTGAGCAGGCGGGAAGGATAACAAACACGATGACGGCCCGGGCAGAAGCGGGTTTATCGGTTGAGGCGAGTTGCGATTTCGAGGTGATTGCCCCCGAGTTGCGACTCACGGTCGAAGGGCCGGAACGGAGATTCCTGGAGCGTCCGGCGACGTATCAGGTGAGTATCGACAATCCGGGGACCGCCCCTGCGAAAGAGATTCAGTTGGTGACCCACTTGCCAAAGGGTTTGCAGTTTGTGAGTGCGAACAATCTGGGTGAGTATGACGCGGCACAGCACAGCGTGTTCTGGAGCCTAGCGGAGTTGCCGGCGAATGAGCGCGGGATGGTTGAGTTGGTGGCGCTTCCGGTCGAACCTGGGCAGCACACGCTGCAGATCAGCACGAAAGCCCGCGATGGGTTGACGGATCAGACCGTGAAAGAAGTGACGGTCGAGGGAATCGCGGCACTTATGTTTGAAGTGATCGATCGTGATGACCCGATTGAGGTCGGTGGTGAGGCGAACTATGAAATTCGCGTCATGAACCAGGGATCCAAGGCGGCGGCCAATGTGCAAGTGATAGCGATCATGCCCGCGGGCTTGCGAGCGATTTCTGGAAACGGCAATACGCAAACGAGCGTACAAGGTGACCGCGTGGTGTTCGCGCCGATTCCGTCGCTAGGACCGAAAGCGGAGGCGACATTCAGGATCACAGCACAGGGCGTGCAAGCTGGGGATCAGCGGCTACGCGTGCAGGTAACGACGGACGAAATTCGCGACCCAATCACGAAGGAAGAGAGCACACGGGTTTACTCGGATCACTGAGATTCTGAAATGTGAGACAACTCAACGCCCAGGGTTTACAATCCCTGGGCTTTGAGTGCGAGTGTAAGTCACGTTTCACTACACACGTTCAAACACCGTCGCGATGCCTTGGCCGATGCCGATGCACATGGTGGCGAGCCCGAGGGTGGCTCCTCGATCAATCATGGTGTGGATAAGCGTGGTGGAGATGCGGGCGCCGCTGGCGCCTAAGGGATGGCCAATGGCAATGGCACCGCCACGCACATTCACTTTTGCCGCGTCGAATTCGAGCATCTGCATGCAAGCGAGCGCTTGGGCGGCGAAAGCTTCGTTGAGTTCCACTAGGTCGATGTCATTGAGCTTGAGGCCGGCACGCTTTAAGGCTTTCTTGGTTGCAGGGACAGGGCCAGTACCCATCACGGCGGGATCGACACCGGCGACGGCGGTGGAAAGGACTCGCACCAAAGGTTTCAGACCGAGTGACTTGGCTTTCTCTTCGCTCATTATCAACAGTGCCGCGGCGCCGTCATTGAGTGGGGAACTGTTACCGGCGGTGACGGTGCCGATGCCGGGCATGAAGGCAGGTTTCAAGGCGGCGAGTGCCTCAAGACTCGTGTCGGGGCGAATGCACTGATCGGCGGTAACTAGCTCGCGGTTGCCGGCTTCGTCGAGTCCCCAGACGGGGATGATTTCGCTCGCAAACTCACCGGCCTCAGTGGCGGCGGCTGCTTTTTTGTGACTTGCCAGAGCGAATTCATCCTGGGACTCGCGGCTTATGGATTGTGACTGGGCAAGAAACTCGGCCGTGTAGCCCATGTGCAGAGCGCCCTTGCTCGTGGCGTGGAAGAGCTTGGGATTGAAATCGACGCCTGCGTCCATGGGAATATGCTGCATGTGTTCGAGTCCGCCGACGATTTGCACGTCTTCCCCCCCGGCGATGATCGAATGGGAGGCTTGGTTGATTGCTTGCAGGCTGCTGCCGCAAAGGCGATTAATCGTGGCCCCAGGGACGCTGCTCGGCAGGCCAGCAATGAGTCCGACGATCCGGCCGATGTTGAAGCCTTGTTCACGCTGCTGCTGGGTATTGCCAAGGACGAGGTCTTCGATCTCGGCGGGGTCTATTCCGGTACGTTCGACAATTGCTTGGACGACGGCGACGGCGAGATCGTCGGAACGGACCTGACGAAAGACCCCTTTCTCCGCGTGGGAGCGGCCAATAGGGGTGCGGCAGCAATCGACAATGACGGGGGATTTCATGGGAAAGTTTGCCTTGGAGGGTTCTAACATAAGGATAAGCATTTTCACGAACAATTGCCAACGCCCTGGGATTGCAATCCCAGGGCGTTGCTGGCAGTGGAACTCGGGAGTCGGTCCGCTATACTGGCAAGACTGTCGGGGGTTGTTTGGTCGGCACAAGTTTTTGCTTGGGAGTTTACGATGCTTCGGTTCATGATTTCAATGGTACTCGCTGCGACATGGTTTGGGCTGAACGCGGATGCGCGGGTGTGGACCGACAAGTCGGGAAACTACTCCCTGGAAGGGGATCTGGTTGCCTTCGATGGTGCGGACGTGGTGATACAGAAAACTGACAAGACACTGGTTGGTGTCGATATGGAGCAGCTTTCCGAAAAGGATCAAGAGTATGCCAAGTCGGAAGAGGCCAAGATTGCTCTGGAGAAAGCGGGCAAGGGAGATCAAGTCTGGGAAATGCGGAATGGCCTGAAGGTCATCGGTAAGGTAGTCGATTACATGCGGCGTGATGTCACGTTTCGCATGGCCCGGGGTACGATCTTTGTTAACGACGTCAAGTTCGAAAATCTTCCCGAGGTCTATCAAAAGATTGCACCCCTAGTGGCAGCACATTTTACCGAGCGTGATATTACCGATAGGGCTGGATTATTTGACTGGCTCAGACGAGTCCGTGGCGCGCCACAGACTTTTACCACTGAGGGAGTTCTCATGGAGCTGTCCAATGGGAATCATTATGCGGTACCGTTTTTTCTGTTTAGTGAGAAGGCATTGTTAGCGCTGAAGCCGGGCTGGGATCGCTGGGCCGCTTCCGCCCAGAAGTATGAAGACCAACAAGAGTCGGCTTTATACCTCCAGTCGCAAGCGCAGGCTTTTCAGCAGAGCGCTGAGCAAACAGCTCAATTTCAGAAGCTGCAACTTCAATTGCAGGCTTACACGGCGGGAATGTTTAGCTTGTGGGAAGTTGTGTTGTATCCCAACCAAGGGACCCCGGGGACAGCGCTTTCGGTTGTGGTACCTGGGCGCAATAGTCGGCAAGCACAGATCACAGCGATGGAACAAAATCCAGGCTACTCACTTGGCCCTGTAGCAAGAGTTAACCGACAGTTTTGAGAAACATATGAAACCCATCCGCCGTCTGCTGGCTGCTAATCGCAGCGAGATTGCCATTCGCGTTTTTCGCAGTGCCCACGAGTTGGGTATCCGCACGGTAGCGATGTACTCGCATGAAGATCGCTATGCGCTGCACCGATTCAAGGCCGATGAGGCCTATCTGATCGGTGAAGAGGGGAAGCCGCTCCAGGCATATCTGAATATCCCGGGGGTCATTGAACTGGCCAAATCGCATGATATTGACGCGGTTCATCCGGGATATGGCTTTCTCTCAGAGAATCCTGATTTCGCTCGGGCGTGTGCCGATGCGGACATCACATTTGTTGGTCCGCGGGTTGATCTGCTGGAGAATCTGGGAGACAAGCTAGAGGCGCGTAAGTTGGCGACCAAGGTGGGTGTGCCGGTGTTGGGTGGAAGTGCCGAGCCGATCGTCGAGGCGGCGGATGGTTTAGCGACTGCAACCAAGCTGGGATTCCCCATAATCTTGAAAGCAGCCCATGGTGGTGGTGGCCGAGGGATGCGGGTGGTGACTGATCCCAAGGAGTTTGAGAGTTCATTCGAGGCGGCCCGCCGCGAGAGCCTCACGGCGTTTGGCAGTCCAGAGATTTTCGTCGAAAAGTACATCCAGCGTGCCCGGCACATCGAGGTGCAACTGCTGGGGGATCGGCATGGTAACTTGGTGCATCTCTTTGAACGGGATTGCTCGGTACAGCGGCGGCATCAGAAGGTGGTAGAGATTGCCCCCGCGCCGAATCTGCCGACCAAGGTTCGCAACGCACTGTGTGAGGCAGCACTGGAGATTGGTCGGGCCGTGAAATATGACAACGCAGGGACGGTCGAGTTTCTGGTCGATGCCGACACGCACGAACTGTATTTCATCGAGGTGAATCCGCGGATTCAAGTCGAGCACACTGTCACCGAAGAGGTGACTGGCATCGACGTGGTGCGGTCGCAGATCCTCATCGCACAAGGTGAAAGGCTAGATTCCGAGGCGGTCGGTCTTCCTTCTCAGCAGGACATCAAGACGACGGGATTTGCCGTGCAATGTCGCGTGACGACCGAGAATCCGTCGAATCGGTTTATGCCAGATTATGGAAGGCTCACTCACTATCGCTCGGCAGGTGGGATGGGGGTTCGACTGGATGCGGGGACGGCATTTTCCGGGGCGGTGGTGTATCCGTTTTACGATTCGTTGTTGGTAAAGGTATCTACCTGGGGAAGGACGTTTGTGGACGCTGCAAGGCGGTCGGAGCGGAGCTTGCAGGAATTTCGCGTGCGGGGAGTGAAGACGAATATCCCGTTTTTGATTCGCCTGGTGACCGACCCTAATTTTTTAGCGGGCGAGTGCACCACGCGATTTATTGATGACACGCCGGGGTTATTTGATTTTGTGCAGCGACGAGATCGGGCGACGCGGCTCTTGCAATACATTGGCGAAGTAGTCGTCAACGGCAACTCAACGGTTGCTCGCAAACCGGCAACGGTACGGCGAGCGCCAGTGGTCTTACCCGAGTTGGCCGAGGGACAAATTCCGACGGGAACACGCGATCGACTCAAGAAACTAGGCGTCACTGGATTTACCCGCTGGGTGAAGGACGAGCAACCCTTGTTGTGGACCGACACGACCATGCGGGATGCCCACCAATCTTTGCTGGCTACGCGGTTTCGCACTTACGACCTGTGTCAGATTGCCGAGGCATACGCGCGGCTTTTGCCCGAGTTATTTTCGATCGAAATGTGGGGTGGGGCGACCTTCGACACTTCGATGCGATTTCTGAAGGAATCCCCTTGGAAACGGCTTGAGTTGCTGCGCGAGAAGATTCCGAACATCCTGTTTCAGATGTTGCTAAGGGCTTCAAGTGCGATGGGGTATGCGAATTACCCAGATAATGTCGTTGAGTTGTGTGTTCGCGAGGCAGCGGATGCGGGAATCGACGTGTTTCGAATTTTCGACGCGCTCAATTGGACCCCCAACATGCGTGTCGCCATGGAAGCGGTGCAGAAGACTGACGCGATTTGCGAGGCGGCGATCTGCTATACAGGAGACATCCTCGACCCAGACCGCGCGAAGCACGACCTCAAGTATTATGTTAAGCTTGCCAAAGAATTGGAAAAAATGGGGGCGCACATTCTGGCCATCAAAGACATGGCCGGACTTTGCAAACCGCATGCGGCTAAGGTGCTGGTAAAGGCGCTGCGGGATGAGGTCGATCTCCCGATACATTTTCACACGCACGACACTGGGGGGATGCAGGCTTCGTCGATTCTCAATGCGGCCGAAGTGGGACTCGACATTGCTGACGGGGCGCTTGCAGCGATGTCGGGTGGCACATCGCAGCCCAATCTCAACACGATGGTCGAGGGGTTGCGATTCACGCCGCGAGCATCAAAGCTCAACTCGGCTGCACTGGATGCGATCTCAGAATACTGGCGTGAAACACGCGAATTCTACTCGGTGTTTGAAAGTCCCACGCTAGCCGCCGGTGCCGACCTCTATCAACATGAAATGCCTGGCGGGCAGTACACGAATCTTTTTCAGCAGGCCCATGCGCTGGGGCTCGCTTCTCAGTGGTCGAAAATCTGCAAAGTATATGCCGATGTGAACAGACTTTTTGGCGACATCGTTAAGGTGACCCCCACCTCGAAAGCAGTGGGTGACATGGCGCTGTTTCTAGTTGCTCACGATATGAGCTGTGCGGAGTTGATGGAGAGCGACCGTGAGTTGGCATTCCCTCGTTCCGTGCTCGATCTCTTGAGCGGACGGATGGGGCAAGTGGAGGGTGGATTTCCTACGAAGGTGCGGGACCGCATTTTGCGAGACGAAAAACCTTTGGAAGGTCGCCCCGGCGAGAGCCTGCCTCCTGCTGATATGAAAGATACGCAAGAAAAAGTCGCTAAAATGCTCGGCCACGAGCCATCGCGACAAGAGATTGTCGCTTATCTAATGTATCCGCAAGTATTCGAGCAGTTTGCCCAGCATGGGGATCAATACTCCGACACAAGTTTGTTGCCGACTCCTGTGTTCCTACACGGCATGGAGGCGGGAGAAGAGATCACAGTCGAGATCGAGCCGGGCAAGACACTGATTATCAAGTTTCTCACGATCGGCGATCCCCATGCCGACGGCACCCGCAGCGTATTCTTTGAGCTCAATGGCCATCCGCGCGACGTGACGGTGAAGGATCATTCGCTGGAATCAAAGGGCGAGACCACACCCAAAGCCGATCCCAATAATGCCAAACAGATCGGCTCGGC
This sequence comes from Bythopirellula polymerisocia, assembly GCF_007860015.1. Lineage (GTDB taxonomy): Bacteria > Planctomycetota > Planctomycetia > Pirellulales > Lacipirellulaceae > Bythopirellula > Bythopirellula polymerisocia. The sequence continues at coordinate 759,793 of NZ_SJPS01000001.1, read as the reverse complement.
CATGCCGGGCATGGTGGTATTAGTGGCGGTTGACTCGGGGGATGAAATCACGCAGGGTCAAAAACTGATGACGCTAGAAGCGATGAAAATGGAAACCACAATCGCCGCCGAAACCGCTGGCAAGATTGCCTCCGTACATGTTGGTACGGGCAGCCAGGTCGAGGCGGGGGATCTATTGATTACGTTGGAATAGTTGAGACAGATAATCTTATTGAATCCTTTCGTAGATACTGAACAACCTGAGCTCCGCGAGCTGACTTAAAGCTATTTGTTTTCCGCGCGTTCAATGATCCGAACAACTTGGTTAATTGCATCTACCTCGACTAGGTCTCCCTCGCAAATCGTTGACGTTGCCCGGCCGGTGCCGATTATGGTTGGAATCTTGAGTTCTCGGCAGATGATCCCCGCGTGGCAGGCAACACCACCGTCGTCGGTGACGATTGCGCCTGCGTGGCGCAGTAGTGGCATGAGGTTGGGGTTTGATTGGATCGAGACGAGTACCTCGCCGTCATTGAGTTCGATCCCTTCTGGCTCGGAGGTTAGCACGACCCGCGCACGGCCACGATGGATACCAGGCCAAGCAGTCTGACCAGAGATTTGATTGGGGTCGTCCGGCGGAAAGATCTGCCGGTGGCCCATCTCGCGCATGAGTAAGTATCCGGTTTCAGTGACAAAGTTGAGCCGCTCCTCGTCGCCCAAAATTTGATGGACGAATCTCTGACCAGCACGAACTTTCTCAAGGCGATCTTCCAGGGTCTCTCGATTGATGCTTTTTTGATGTAACTCGCGCCAGGTTACTAATTCGGGGGCGCGGTCAGGCTCGCTAAAACCGAGGCGGAGCATCAATTCCTGGACGATTGGTTCGATCAGCTTGCTCAAGTACCGAGGATACAGCGAATGCGAGCGAAGTTCCTCAGCGATCTCGCGGACTTGTGGGTCGTCAATATGGCCTTGTTCCAAGGCGATCAACGTAGCTGAAGGAAGACTTGTTGTGTAGCGTCCCACTTCGATAAAGTGTTCGATCGCGTCGTCTAGATCCCTGAAGGTTTCTCCTTGCTCGATTTGCTCAAAGCCACGCTGGTAGATTTTTCGTCCGCGTTCCAAGAAGGCGACTAACTTGCCTCGATCCGTGCGATCGAGATGGCGGATATGCTCGAGTGCCGCCTCGAAGCTCTTCTTTGGCGGAAACATTGTGGTCAAGTCGGCACTATCTTGAATCGCAAGAAATCGGTCGCAGTGAAATCCGAAATCGTGCCCCGCATGCCGACTGTCGAGCCAATAGCCAATGATCGACGCCTCAAGCAGTGGAAGCGGCCGCCGCACAATGGACATCCAAGGTTCCGCATGGTCGACGATTTCTTCGCGGTATTCCTGGGCGAGTGTCGTGATGGGACGGGCCTGCAATAAATGAAACTCGTCCCCCGTCAAGGCCCACTCGGTATCGACGGGAAAACCATAGTGATCCTCGATTCGATCCAAGAGTCGTGCGTATTCAAGAACCTGCGCATCGGTCAATTTAGGCTCGGAACCGCGGGATCCCAACTCGCGCCACTGTGGTTCAGGTTCGCCATGATTCAGAAAGAGGCCCTGGCGCTGTCCACCTTGAGAACTCTCCATGATTTCCTGTGCACCGCGTTTCACTACGTACTGGTCAGGTACGATCTTGCCCGAAACAATCGCTTCACCCAGTCCGAAGCAGGCCTCAATGAGCCGCACGTCGGGTTCTTGAGTGACAGGATGGACCGAGAAACCTATGCCAGAGACTTCGCTCGAAATCATTTCTTGAACAACAACCGCCACGCCGAATTCGCCGGCACCGTAGCCATGAGCTGCTCCGTATGCCAACGCCGGCGCACGAAAGATCGACATCCAACAGGCCTGCACTTGTGACGCGATGTCTTCGGGCGCAACGTCCAGGAACGTATCGAGTTGACCAGCCCAGGCGTTGGAAGTCCCGTCTTCGCAGGTTGCGCTCGAGCGTACAGAAACACTCTCGATATTGAGATTCTTGGCACCGCTCTCGATAGCAGCGAGGATTTCTTCAGGAATTTCCGCTTCGCCGAGTAGTTCGGCAATCGCCTCTGCCGCGACTGCTACTGATGTTCCTCCAGAGTCGACTTCGGCCAACCAGCGAGGAACGCGTCGATCTGGATCGGCAGCAGTCATGAACGAATCAAATGCCGAGCGAGTCACGACGAAACCAGTCGGCACGCGCACCCCCACGCGGACCAACTCGCCCAACGATGACCCCTTCCCACCGCAGATTGCAACTTTGCTGCGGTCGATCTGATCGAGCTGGAGTGTGTAGGGCGTGTTCATTACAAGTTTTTCTGTGGATCCTCAAATGGAACGTAAAGAAAACACAAAAACTGCTCTCGGCATGGTACATAACTCACGGTGACGGTTGCAACAACCAATCGCAGGCATCTATATTCGGACAGCGATGCCTAATGTTCGAATCGAGTATTCAGGGATCAGCCGTCATAATTAGTGACTGCTGACCCGTGGGTGTAACGGGAGTGTGAATAGAATAGAAGCGACACGATAGCGACGATCATGACATACCATGCCGGTGAACTCAAGTCGCCAGTCTTGGCTATGAGCCACATAGCGAAGAGCGGCGCCGTACTACTCCAGCACCTTGCCGACCGCGGTAAATTTTGGTCCCTATCGGGTCGAACTCACATCACTCTCACAATTTGATTTCCAGGACTTAATCGAGAAGGGAATAAGAGAATTAGCTCTTCAGAATCAGTACTTTTCTATAGGATCTGCAACATACGAGTCGAGCCTGAAACTGACTCAAGCTACGAATGGTTTTACGGATCCGTGATCCTTATCGTAACAGGGTTTCAGCCAGCTGAGTGAAAATCTGATTTCTACCGCATTTCGAATTGGTGCAAACAGCGAAAAACCGAAGTATGGCAGGGATTGAGAGTTGGGGATCTTAAATTGGTACCTGGCGAGAACAGCTTCAATAATCTCAGTATTGTCCGCCTCGCCGTAAGTGCAGCGGGAAGATTACAATGAAAAGGATGCCGCGAAGTGTGCTTAGGGCAAAACGATTGACTAAAGAATTACTGACTCCTTGCTATTCAAAAAGAGATATCATCATATGAAGCCTAGAAACTGTTTTGTTTTGAGTCTGCTAATACTTTCTGTCATTCCAGCGTATCCAGTGAAATCAGAGGAAGCCGGACAATGGATCGAACTCGTTGGCGACAAAGGTCCAAAAGGGATTGCCGCAATCGGTGAGAACGTGACTTCGTGTGGTGATGTGCAGTTGATACCGAATTCACAGAAGCTAACGGCCCTTCCTGGTGAGGGAGTGCTCGCGGCTCTCTCGAAATCCCCATTTGGTGAAGGGAACAACTTGCTCAGCAAGCAGAAATTCGGCGATTGCAAGGTCCAGCTAGAATTCTTGATTGGCAATGGAAGTAACTCGGGCGTCAAGCTGCAGGGGCGTTACGAAATTCAGCTTTACGATAGTCACGACAAGGAAAAACCGACGGCCAAAGAGTGTGGTGGCATTTATCCGCACTGGTTGTTTCGAGAGGATGGCAAAGGTTTGAATTATATCGACGAGGGTGTGCCGCCACGGGAAAACGCGGCCAAACCTGCTGGCGAGTGGCAGACCTTGGAGATCGTGTTCCAGGCACCTCGTTTTGATAGTGCTGGCAAGAAAATCAAGAACGCCGAGTTCATCTCCGTGATACTCAACGGTCAGACAATTCATCAGAATGTCGAAGTCGACTCGCCCACCGGCAACGCATCCACGCCCTTGCCCGAAGTTGCCAAAGCAGAGCTCATGCTACAACTGGATCACGGTGCCGTGGCGTTTCGCAACGTGCGTGTCATGCCGATGGATTTGTAGCCTGCTTCAAGCAGAGTGTAATTAGAGTTTACTTGGTTCAACCGCCTGCTTGCGGCGACGGCTAGGAGGGGTAGTGAATCCACCTCGCTGTGGACCATCCGTTCAATTACAATGGAGGGGGTTACCACGACAATTCCTCCCTCAAACCCTGTAGCCGATGCAGCGCTCGCGAATTGGTCCTTTTGTGTTGGAAGAAACCCTCGACCCGCGAGGTGAGGCCAATGTTCTGCGCGGATTGCATCTGGAGCGGAAGACCTCGATGGCGGTCAAGTTACTTTCCGCCAACCTTGTAGGGAAGTTGATGGGGGGCAACATGTTTGCCTCCGATGTGAAACGACTGCAGAAGCTTGTGCATCCGGGGATCATCCGCTATCTGGGGGGCGCGATCGAAGAAGGCCAGCCCTATCTAGCGCTCGAGTTGGTCTCCGGTGAATCGCTACGAGATCTATTGGAACGGCGCGGCAAGTTGCCCTGGGAACTCGCGGTCGAGCATGCCGACGGGATTTTAGAGGGCCTCAGGCATGCCCATCAGCATGGATTTGTTCATCAACGGCTCACGCCCAGTCGCGTCTTGCTACCGGAGGGTGGTGGGGTGAAGTTGGCTGGTTTTGATTGTGTGTGGGTGGATCGGGATGAAGTGCTGGGACTGCGCTGCCCGATGGAGGTGGCCCCTTATCTGGCACCCGAAGTATTCCGCGGGAAGCAATCCGCGACGCTCCCTCCGTGCGATTTGTTTAGTGTTGGCGTGATCCTCTATGAATGTCTGTCGGGAGAATTACCCTGGGCAGCGAATACTCCCTCTGAATTAATCCAGGCTCGACGAAATAGTCCTGCACCGCGGATCGCTTCCAAGGTGCTCGATTGCCCGGTCTGGTTGGATGCGTTGGTCGCTAAATTGCTGGAAGTAAAACGGGCTGATCGTCTCTCGTCGGCGGACGAAGCGCATCGTGCGATAGTTTCTGCCATGCAGAAAGTGGCTGCCGGTGTGGGGGCTACACAGGATGCGCTCGCGGGCAAGTCGGGTGTATTGCAAGTTGGCGGCGACCGGCAGGAATTGCGACGACTGTCGAAAGGCTTTCGTCGTAAGAAGCGGGACACAAGTCCCTTTTATGAGCGTGCCTGGTTCCTGGGGATATGTTTGTTGCTGTTGTTGGCGGGGGCGGTGTGGTCGCTGATGCCTGCGGATGAAGACGCTTTGTTTGCAGGGGCAAAACCTTTTATGGAGTCCGAGAGCCCGGTCGACTGGAAGCGGGCCGAAGAGCAGTATCTCAAGCCCCTCTTGGAGCAGTATCCGGGCACGAAGTATGCCGACGAAATCGAGGCCTTTGAAGACCGCTACTTGATGTATCGAGCGCAGACCCGCGCGAAGAATAATGACCGACTGGGTCGGCCTGCCGAAAGCGAAGCCGAGAGGCTTTACACAGAGGCATGGGGATTTGAGAAGCAAGGAGATCGGATCACAGCCTGGCAGCGGTACGACGCGCTCGTGTCGATGTTCAAGAACAGCGACGATGACTACGACCGGGCATTTGCGGGATTGGCCCGTCAGCGGATCACGAATCTGAAATCGGACCCTGTAAGCGGTAAGAGCCAAGTTGACTTCGTGCGAGATCAGTTGGCATTGTCCAAGTCACTAATCCAGGCGGGCGATCTGTTTCAGGCCCGACGTGTTCTAGACGGCATCGTCTCCTCATATAAGGACAACCGGGAATTACAGCCCCTGGTGGATCAGGCGCGGGGACTGATCCAGAATCTGACGCGTGAGTGAAGTAGAGAGGCTGAAGGTTAGAAGTTAGTGCTAGACGGTAGAGTTTGCCTACGTGGTGCGAACTGCCGAAGTAGCTTGAAAAGGGGGACTTGAAGGGGGTGCGCTGGGGCGTTGTCGGCGTGGAGAAGTCCAGCTATAATCGCCAGTTCGCTGTTTTCCCAATTAACCCAAATCAACACATCTACCAGACTCATTGTCCGTCTGCGGGGCACCAGCCTATGCGTTTTTGGCTACTCGATCGGATCACCTCCTTTGAGCCCGATGCTGAATTGACGGCAGTGAAAAATGTGACGCTCTCGGAAGAGTATCTCGCAGATCATTTTCCTGAGTTTCCTGTGTTGCCGGGCGTGTTTATGCTCGAGGCGGCCACGCAGGCTTGTGTGTGGTTTCTCAGGCTGAGTGAGAACTATGCGCACAGCATCATCGTGCTCCATGAGGCGAGCGCGGTGAAATATGCCGACTTTGTTGCCCCCGGCCACACCCTCACGATTCGAGTCCAACAGACGAAAAAGGACGAGCGTTTTGCCAGCTTTAAGTTCAAGGGGGAAGTGGAGGGCAAATCCTCGGTGAGCGGTCGACTTGTCATCGAGCGGTTTAATCTTGCCGACACCGACCCTGAACAGGCTGATTTCGATGCCCGTCTGATCGAATATCAACGAGGGACCGAGAAGCTGCTAACCCGAAGTTTGAACACAACGGTAATACCAACATAATAGGAAAGAGAGTTTTCGGTTGTCAGTTGCAACCGACCACTGACAACGGACCACATATACCAACCATTTTTGCGGAGGATTGTTTAGCCATGCCAAGTAGCGAAGAAATTTTTGACAAAGTGCGAGAAGCGTTGGTCGATGCCTTGGGGGTCGATGATGACGAAGTTACGCCCCAAGCGACGCTTCAAGGAGACTTGGATGCGGAGTCGATCGACTTTTTGGATATCGTGTTTCGGCTGGAAAAAGCTTTTGATATCAAGATCGAGCGGGGCGAGTTGTTTCCCGAGGACATTCTCACGAATGTCGACTACGTGCAGGACGGCAAGGTCAATGCCGAGGGAGTCGCTAAGCTGAAAGAGCGGATGCCGTTTGCCGATCTATCGAAGTTTGAGTCGAATCCGATCGTGCAGAACTTGGCCCAAGAGCTTACTGTGCAAGACATGTGCAATTTTGTGGAGCACAAATTGGCCGCGTAGCGAGCCGGGTCGTCCCGACCCTGGACAGTCCATCCCTTTTGGAACAACACTATGCGTTGGTTTTGGATAGATCGATTCACCGAGTTCGTCTGCGACTCCCATGCCGTGGCGGTAAAGGGGGTGTCGCTAGCCGAGCCTCATATGCACGAGCACATTGTCGGATATCCGATCATGCCCAATTCGCTGGTGACTGAGGGAATTGCTCAGGCGGGTGGGTTGCTCGTGAGCGAGCACTACGGTTTCTCGGAACTGGTCGTGCTGGCCAAGCTGGCGAAGGTGAGCTTTCATTCGTATGTGCGCAATGGCGAGACACTTACCTACCGCGTGACCGTCGACAGCCTGCGTCGGGATGGGGCAGTAGTCTCCGCAACAGCCCGCGTCGGAGAGCGGTTGCACGCCGAGGCGCAATTGTTTTTCGCCCGACTGGATGAATCGAACGACGTCACTGGCGGGGTTCCACTGTTCCGCCCGCGCGATCTCCGGCATTGGCTTCAGTTGGTAGGCGTGTTTGAAGTTGGCGTCCGTCAAGATGGCACGCGAATCCGCGAAGCAGAATATCCGCTGGTGGAAACATCGGCCGTGGTTTAGCTGGTGTTGAGTTGACAAGATTCGTCATTCCCGCGCAGGCGGGAATCCATTTGGCCTCCGGAAGAACTAGATCCCTGCCTGCGCGGGAATGACATTGAAAGCATCTCCTTGGAGACATTCATCATGCGTCGTCGCGTTGTTATCACTGGGGTTGGTTGTGTTACACCTTTGGGAACCACGGTCGACTCGCTGTGGGCGAATCTGATGGCTGGCAAGAGTGGTGTGGGTCGCACCACGATCTTTGATGCGAGCAGTTTCCCCACGAAGATCTCTGCCGAGGTGAAGGATTGGTCAGTGGCGGACGTCGGGCTCGATGCTGCTGAATGGGCTGACCGCAGTCGGCATACATGTTTTGCGGCTGGTGCTGCCCAGCAGGCCATGGCGGAGTCGGGCGTACTGGGAACGGTCGAACCGACGCGGTTTGGCGTCTACCTGGGTGCCGGCGAGGGGAGCCAGGACTTCTTCAATTTTTCGCAGATGATGACCGCCGCCGTGCAGGGCGGCGATCTCGATATGCATGCCTTTGTCACCGAGGGACTGAAGATTCTCGACCCGCAGGCCGAACTGGAGCAGGAACCCAACATGCCCGTTGGCTACCTGGCAGGGATGTTCGACGCTCAGGGACCCAACGTGAATTGTCTCACCGCCTGTGCTGCCAGCAGTCAGGCCATCGGTGAAGCGACCGAGATTATTCGAAGTGGCGAGGCGGACGTGATGCTTTCGGGCGGAGCCCATAGCATGATTCATCCCTTTGGCGTGACAGGTTTCAACTTGCTCACCGCGCTGAGCGAGCGGAACGACGAGCCCGAGCGGGCATCGCGTCCCTTCGATAAAAACCGCGATGGCTTTGTGCTCGGCGAAGGGGGGGCGATGGTCGTGCTCGAAGAATACGAACATGCCCGCAAGCGCGGTGCACCGATCTACGGCGAACTGCTAGGTTACGGCACGACGGCCGACGCGTTTCGCATCACCGATACCCACCCGGAAGGACGCGGGGGGATCAGTTGCCTAAAGATGGCGCTCAAAGATGCGGGCAAGGATCCAACCGACGTCGACTACATCAACGCCCACGGCACTAGTACGGCGGTAAACGACCGCGTGGAATCTCTGGCCATTCGCCAGGTGTTCGGCGAGCATGCCGACAAGCTCCCCGTCTCAAGTACCAAAAGCATGACGGGCCATTTGATCGCCGCCGCCGGGGCGACGGAGTTGATCATCTGTCTAATGGCGATGAAGCACAAGGTCTTGCCGCCAACAATCAACTACGAAACGCCCGACCCCGAGTGCGATCTGGACTACATCCCCAACGTGGCACGAGAAGCGAAGTGCGATGTCAGTGCCTCGAACAGCTTTGGCTTCGGCGGGCAAAATGTCTCGCTGGTGGCGGGAATCATCTAACCAAGACAGTAAGCTGTGGCGTGTAGATTTCCTTTGGTACGTTGCGGCGGCCGAGATTCATGAGGCGGAGCGGATCTCGCCTTCGACAGCCCATTCTTTTAGCATTCTCTTCTCCTTGCGATCATACTGCGAGCAAACTCGTCAACCCACGCCCCGGGAGAGAAGGGATGTCTCGGTCGAGTCGCCGCAGATGGTTCGCTCAACTTCAGGTCTATTGGCAAAGGGCTCAGAATGGCCGCTCGTCTTGGATCAGTTCCCCTTACGCTCGGTGTTTGCGAATTGAGGCGCTCAAAGATCGCCGGATGCTGGCAATTTTGTTACGAATTACTGCGAAAGTTGAACTTAGGAAACTAGGTTGCACCTACTAATTGGATGCTCAATCTCAAACTTCCTTCACCATAAACTCCCCGCGACCCATCGTTCGTAAGTATTGATTGGCCGTCTCTGCATGAGCACCTGTGAACTGCTCGCTCTCGCCGTCGAAGGTTAACACAGGACCCAGAGAGAATTCCTCGACGCTTGTACCCGGTTCGTTATTGGCCGCCACACGACTGAGCTGTTCCAAAATCGTCGCGGCCGAGGCAGTAAGCCCAGCTCCCGCACCAAGTCGTTCGATAGCTTTTGTGGGATTGGTCGGGCCACTAGCTGCAGATTCCTGGGCAGCTCGGTAGGCATAGTTTGCCATGTTGCACCAGGCGGTTGAGTGGTGACCCTCTTTGACCGGCGCGTTGAGCGAGCCCGGCGAATGGTTGCGAACGGCATCAATAAAATTCTTCTGATGCAAAACCATGCCATCGGGACTCTCGATGTCTTTGATGAGTTTCCCCTCGGCATCAAACACCTTGGCACTTCCCCGCTGACCTTCCAAACGTCCTCCCTCGCAGTAGGCGATGTAGCCACTCCCCGGGCCGGGGCATTTTGGCGACGATTCACTCCCGGCTTTCTCGGGAAGGTTAGTCAAGGCAATCACCACGGGGATCGTGCCTGTATCCAGCAGCGCAAAGTGAACGTTGGGAGTGTTCCCTGCATCATGCCAGCCGAACCGACCTCCTGCTGCAACCACGCGTTGAGGGAACGCAACAGAATCTCGGAATACATTGTTCCGTACATCATCTAAAAGGTGCACGCCCCAGTTGCCCATCTCGCCGGCCCCGGTGTTCCAATCCCAGTGCCAGTCGTAATGCCAATTGTCGCGATAGATTGGCTGATCCGCCGCAGGACCGAGCCACACGTTGTAGTCGAGCGTCGCTGGAGGCGCAAGCGGCGTATCTCGCTTGCCAATGGATGCCCGAACTCCGTAGCGATTCACTCGAACCCACTCGATTGGTCCTAGTAGTTTGTCTTCATGGAGAATTTGCTTGATCTCAGCCTGCATCGGCGCGGAGCGTTGTTGCGTGCCGATCTGGCAGATCTTCTGATATTTGTCCGTCGCGTTGACGACCTGCACTCCTTCCCAATGGGCATTGCAGAGTGGCTTCTCGACATACACATGCTTGCCGGCTTCCATTGCCCACAACGCCGCCAGACAGTGCCAGTGGTTGCAAGTCGCAATCGCTACGGCGTCAAGCTCAGCCAGATCAAGCAGGCCGCGAAGATCCGAAAACGTTTGGGCATCGGGTACCTTCGCAGACCACTCATCCACCAGCGCACTATCTGGATCACAAATGGCTGCGATCTTTACGCCAGGGACTTGGCCGAAGGCATCAATAAGCTGACCACCGCGCCATCCCAGCCCGACAATCCCCAGATTAACTTGCTCGTTGGCGCTTGTCGCGCCTAACGCCCGAGAACCAAGCGCGAGCGCCCCGCCAACCAAAGCCCCTTGTTGCAAGAAATATCGACGAGTAGTAGTTCGCATCGGACGCAATCCTTAGAGAGTGCTATGAGATTAGATTTGGCCGTATTCCCAATCTAACATGTTCATCAGCCAAGGCCAATTCGGCGGAAACGAAACATTTGTAACACTCTCCAGGCTTTCTCCGCTTAATTGGGGAGAGCTATGCCCTTCCCCCCCCCTGTGCCAGGAGAAATCCCATGTTCCGCCCTACCCTCCAACTTGCCACCCGCCAGTTTTCGCGCCATATTGCCAGCCTGAGCAACGTGTCTTGGTACCGCTTGGCAGTGGTCATCACCCTGACTTGCTTGGCGTTCTCGACACCTAATGCCCAAGCTATTACTATCTCCATGAATTACGGGGGAGGGAGCCCGCCACCCTTTGATCCGGATGGCTCCAAGCTCAAAGCGATCGTCGCCGCGGCGGGGGCCATTTGGGGTGACTACATACTGGACGATCAAAATTACTCGTTCGATCTTCGCTGGGAAGACATCGATGGCGGCACGCTCGGACAACATCAGCCGGGTTGGTTGCTCGACAGCCGCGATCTAGTCTTTGACACCAAGGACTCCAATGGTAATTGGCGCGACTGGTTCTTTGATCCGACGCCGTTTGACAATAGTGAGTTCGATATGCAATCGACGCTGGTACGTGATTTAAGTCCTCTTGCTGCCGACAGGGCTTACGGTGGTAGCCCGCCGGCTCTTTTGGAAGCTGGTTTCAGTGGGGTGGCTACCTCGCCCGCCTCCCTCGGCAAGCACGATCTCCTTTCGGTCGTGCTCCACGAAATGGGGCACATGCTAGGCTATAATTTCAGTGGATTCGATGATGATTACGACTTTTCCCCAGCTACGATTGGTGGCTTAAATCTGTCTGTCAATGAATCCGACGGTTACCACGCCGGCGTTTCGCAGTCGCTCATGTTCGGCTCGATCAACACGAGCATTCGCCGACTCCCGTCGGCAACAGATATTCTGGGAACTTGGGACGAATCGATAGTCGTCGTTCCCGATGGTCACGGCGGATTTACAACACGGCACTTTCAGTCTTTTGATGTTCCTCGTGTCGATTTTCTCGGTGCCCAGTCCAATAGTTGGCATAGCACCCTCAACTGGATCGGCGGAGCCATCCCCGATTACGATAACGAAGTCTTTATCCGCTACGGCGGACTCGTTGTGCAAGAGACGGGACAGTCCACAGCAAGAACACTAACGATCAACGATGCCTCATCTTTGCATGTCAAAGGCCAAAAGCTTCAAGTTTTTAGAGATACCAATATTGGCCAGAATGGCACACGAGGTGATTTGAACGTCGGAAACCTCAACGGCAATGTGTCTTCGTTCCAAACCAACAATCTGTTGATCAACCAAGGTGTCGTCAATATTTACAATTCGGCGGGCCTAGTGAACGTTGATCGTGATCTCACGATCGAAAGTCAAGGCACGCTCATGGGTGCCGGCACAACCCTCGTCGGTGGGACACTCGTGAATAATGGTCAAATCAATGGTGGTACCTTCCTGCTCTTCGGCTTCGGTGGCACGCTCACGCTCGGCGGAGCCCGACTTGATCTCGACGGCAACGGTTCGGAACAAGGGCAGATCACCGCCAATCTGGGAAATCTATCGGTCATTGGCAAACTCACCGATGATTTCAACGGTAGGGCTGCTGTGGCCGAGACTCGCACGATGTCGTTCAACCAACCCTGGAAAATGATGGGCAATCTCTCCCTGCGGGGTGGAGACGATGAAAATCGCTTAGCCACTCTCACTGGGGCCGAGGTCATCGTCGGCGGCAATGTCGATGTCACGGGCAAGTCCCTGATCTCCGCACCGCTGATTCTCAACAGCCCCGCATCCGTAAATCTTCCTACCGTACAAGACACGCTGATTCTTGCCGGTCCCACCACACTTCGCGGAGGCAACTTCACCGGTCTCGGCACGCTCGCCATTGCCGGTGCAACCAACGTCGCCATGCCCAACCCGGTTGTAGGAGACCTTCCTCCAGTGTTCGATGGCAAACTGGCCATGTCTTTCAACTTCAACGACACCAATGTTGCCAGCCAGACCAGCTTTCTCGACGCGACCCTCGGCACACAGACCACCAATGCGATTGTTTTCAACCATACCACTTTCGCACTTAATGTTCCCCTCCAGGTTCGCACCGGTGGAGTCGTCACCGCATCAGTCTCCAGCCTTTACCTCCCCAAGCAGACCACAATGTCTGGAGGCCAACTCACTGGTACTGCGACAATTAATCAAGTGGGTGACTTGGTGGTGGACGGCAATAGCACGATCAATCCCAATTCCTATCTCTGGGGAGTTGATAGTCCCAACCATGGCACGACCGTCCGCGCTGGAAAACGGCTTGATCTGACTCCCAACAGTATCGTACGCGGCGGCAATCCACAAGAATATCGCGGACGCATTGTCCTCGAAACAGGAGCCACCTTGAATGTCGATCTCGCCTCCACGGATACTTGGACTATGGCCGGTTCCCTGGATCTCGCTACCAATTCTACCGTGCGAGGTGACAAGCTCATGAACACAGGCAACATTGTCGGCAATGGCTCCTTGTCGATGGCTCAAGTCATCAATGCAGGCTTCGTTTCGCCGGGAAGTCCTATCGGTATAATGCGAGTTCCCAGTGGGCAATTTCAACAATCCGCCGAAGGATCGCTCCACATCCAACTCGCCGGCTTGAACCCAGGAAGTGGCTTCGATGTACTCAGCACCAGGACCGCCAGTCTCGGCGGCAAGCTCGCCATCGAACTCATGCCTGGGTTTGTCCCAACACTTGGCGCCCAATTCGATTTCCTCACCGCCACCGGCCTCGGCAAGTTTTCGTTCGTTGATCCGATCAGCGGCATCTTTGACTCCCTCGTACTCAAAGCCCCGGACGGAATCGACTTTGCGGGGCAGCTCTTGTACTTCCCCGACCACGTCACTTTCCGAGTGACCCAATTCGGATTGGATCCAAGCCTCAACTCCGACTTCAACAAAGACGGCGTCGTAGACGGCAAAGACCTTGTGGCCTGGCAAAAACTCTATAACGCCCCCCTAGCAAAAACTGACGGAGCAGCCGATGCCGATGGTGATGGCGACTTCGATGGACGCGACTTCCTCGCTTGGCAGAGACAGGTAGGTTCCCGTACTTCAACCGGAGGCAGAGTATTCTTCGCTGCCGTCCCCGAACCTAGCACCATGCTGCTGGCACTGCTGGCCACCATGTGCCCCCTACTTCGCCGTCCGCCGATTGCGGCTTAGCGTCCCGACATTTTGATTGCATCCCTCCACGCATTTCAGGTACACTACCAAGTGTTCCTGGCACACGCCTGCGGGGGGGATGCCGTTGGCCGAGACAGGAGACGCTTCCATGAGCGAATATCGCTATTTACTCTTTCCGCGTGGCAATCAACCCACCACGGCTGAAGTGGGGGAACTGCAAAACTACTCCGGCACCCTCCTGGGACGTTTTGCCTACGGCTCGGACCGAAAAACGAACAGCCTCGCCATCGCCTTCCAAGCCGACGCCTTCGATCAGGCCCTCCAAACCCATAAGGGTTTCAAGGCTCTCATCCACAAATGGGAACTCCGTGGTGCGACCGTCGTCGAACACTTGGGCTTCGTCAAAGACCCCCAAGCACTGCGACCTGTCCCCACCAATCAATGGCATCCTAACACTCAACCCTCAACACTCCACTCTCAACCAACCGCTCATGTCACAGCGCAGGAGAAACTAATTGCCGCCAAAGAACAGCTCGCCCACGAAGCACTCGGACGGGCACTCATTAGCGTGCACCAAACGAAACAACATCATCAATATCTGGAGCGATTTGCCACCTGGGCGCCCTACCTGCTCATCGCCGGAGGTTCGCTGCTGACAATTATCTTTGGCGCCTACACCTACCAGCGACTGCAAGATACCAAAGGTGAAAGCCGCAAAGAAATTATTGATCGCGTCGTCGAGGATACGATGCAAGAGAACCTCGCTGCACAATCTGTCGACCGCAAGCCAAGATCCGTTAGCCGCGACGCGCCTGCCGAGTCTTACGAGGCACCAGCGGAGCGAGTCAACTCCGCGCTGACATATGACCTTCCCCCAGATACTGATCCTTCAGCCGCACATAATTCGCCGGGGAATAAGTAAAGAATTCCCGCTCAGCGTCTGTGATTGGCCGCAACTGCCTGCAGGGATTCCCCACGTAAACGAAGCCACTTTCCAGCACCTTCCCCGGCGGCACCAGGCACCCTGCTCCGACGATCACTTCGTCCTCGACCACGGCGCCGTCATTAACAATCGACCCAATCCCAATAAGCACGCGATCTCCCACCCTGCAGCCATGCAGCACTGCTCGATGGCCGATCACCACGTCCTCCCCAATCGTAAGTGCCCAACCATCAAGGTTGTACTTGCTCTTATGCGTCGTGTGCAGCACGGCATTGTCCTGCACATTCGAGCGATGCCCAACCTTGATCGGCAGCAAGTCCCCGCGAATTACCGCTCCGGGCCACACACTCACATCATTGCCGAGCGTCACATCGCCAATGACGGTGGCTGCCGGATCAACGTAAACTCTTGCCCCAAGTTGGGGAGAAGTGCTTTGAAAAGCTCGAATTGTCACTACGTTTCAGCCCCCAAAAAAACGGTTAAGCTGGCCCTGAAAGTCACATCGCGGTACGCTGAATAGGAGAGTACCATTTTCTTTAGTTCACCATAAGCACTCCAGATGGTGATGGGAATGCAAGAGCTGCCAACCATCTCACGCGGAGAACAAAACCATGAAGCCAACCATGAAAGCACCGTTTCTTATCTTGGCTCTGTTCGTGTCGAGCGTGGGGCTGTTCAGCACTACGCTCAGCAGCGCCTCTGCCGCTTTGACGAATGAGCAAACCGCAGCCTGCCAGCAACTAGGCCTTGAGCCGGAACAAATCGCCCAGCTGCTGGACAAGCCGTTGCACGAGTTCACCGAGACAGAGGTCGATGCTTACCTGAGATTTTTGAGCGCCACCGAACCGGACCTTCGTCAGCGAATTCTGCGCCTGGCCCGCAAAAACATCGGGCAGCCGTATGAGATTTATTTGCTGGGCGAAATGCCGTTCGAACCCTATGACCCCCAGCCCATTTACTGTCTGGGAAAGAGCGACTGCGTGGTCTTCGCTGAGCACACTTACGCAATGGCCTTGTCGCAGAACTGGCCCAGTTTTATGAAGATGCTGCAACGCATTCGCTACCGCGACGGCCACCTGGGCGTCACCACCCGCAATCACTATACCGAGGCCGATTGGAATATCTCGAATCGCTGGCTCGTGGAGGACATCACTGCGCAACTTGCAGGTGACCAAGCCGTGAAGTTCAGCGAAACCATCGATCGTGCCCGGTTTTTCAAGAATCGATACCAGTTGCAGGTGGATGTACCCGTCGAAAAGCATGAGGACATCTATTTGCCGTATGCCGAGATCGACGAGGCGAAGAACGACCTGCAGGACGGCGACTTCGTGAACGTAGTCCGGGCGACCTTCAAGCCAGACGCGCCGCCCAACGAAGTCTCTGGCGGCAGCGCATACGTGGGTCATGTAGGTCTGATCGCCCACGGCCTAAATGGCGAGGTACACCTGATCCATTCCACTCCGCCGCAGGTACGCGAAGAGCCAATCGAAGAGTACATCGCGCGCTCAACCAAGGAGAACGCCGCCAACGACGCCGCGGGCAAAGCGCGCCTGGTGGGTTTCAAGTTCCTCCGCTTGCGCGAACAGCCACTCAAAAACCTCCAACAAATCGACGGCCCCGACGCCCCCCGCGTGACGCTCCCCTCCGGCAACGAAGCGCAGTTTTGATCCCCGCGACATATTCTTCTTGTTGGCCGCGATGCGTAGCCCCAGCGCAGCAGAGCGCGTCGTCTTCCACCACTCACCACCAGTGACCAATACCACCAACCCGAAGAACACCTTCCATGACCTCGTCGGATGATCTCCAACACCGTGAACGCATGGCGGCTCTTGTCGAATTCACCTCGACCTCGCTGGCAACCGAGTTTCCGTCCCCCTTCGGCTCGTCGATCTACGACCTCACCAGCGGCCGATTGGTGGCCCAGGCCTACGACACCGTCATCCAATATTCCGATCCGACCAATCATGCCGAGATGAACGCCATTCGCCTGGCCACCACCAAGCTCGGCCGACTTTCGCTCCAGGGCCATATTCTTTACAGCACGTGCGAGCCGTGTCCGATGTGCATGTCCGCCTGCATCTGGGCCGAGGTGAATACGGTTGTGTTCGGTGCCTCCACCTTGGAAGACGCGAACCACTATTGGCCCCAAGCATCGGACCTCTCCCCCACCGAACTGGTCGCCCACATGTGCCGCGAGCCCAAGTGTTTGATACTACCCCACATCGAGCGCGCCAGCTGCCAGGAATTATTCCGCCAATGTGACGAAACCCTTCAGCAACGCGGTCTCCGACTGCCGCCGCATCGCTAAGCGAGGCTCCCCATATCCCCCACCTGCAACAACACCGTCGCCGGGTCGCTTAGTTGGATTTGCAGGAATCGAAAGAACAGCACTCGCCACCGCACCCCAAACAATAAACAACGGTGGAAGCAAACGAGCCCGCCGAGCTTGCGAGGATGAAGGGCGAGGGCGGTAGTCCTATAGCCAAATCTGATCGACCGCATCCAGGCCGAACGAATCGGCTGGGAAGTGTGAACCCCGTCATCGCGAAACTGCGGAGCCAACCTGCCCCAACCTCCCATCTCCATCATTCGCTTTCATTCTTATATGATCCGACCAAAGCATCCGGTTGAGAAAAATCAAGCTGCCAGTTCGGAGGAGGAATGAACCCTTCGCGTCCAACTTCATAGGTCGGTACACCGTCGAGGGGCTGAAGTGCACGATGCTGAATCAACATTCGGCCAAGTTCTTCCACTCGGGACGGATGCTGGCTCGCGACATTCGTAGTTTCGTACGGATCGCTGGCGAGTTGGAACAACTCGATACGATGGTGGTCTTCTTGGAGCTGTCGCTCTGCGATCAAACGCGGACCGACGACCGTCAACTTCCAACCATCGGCGGTAACCGCCAGATATTCCTCATCTTCACTGGATTGACCATGGTACGAATACCATGGTCGATCGTCTTTCGTCGAAGCCGTGCTGTTGGCTTCCGACGATTCGAGACTTGCCAGCAAGGAGATGCCATCGATGGGGCGACCAGGAACCACTGTAATCGAGCCGCTAGCCGCGTCGACGAGGGTAGGCATCACGTCGATGTAGCCGCAAACGCGATCATTTCGACCACCGGCCGGAAACTTGCTCGGCCAGCGGACACAGGCGGGTACACGAATTCCCCCTTCGTAGACAGTCAGCTTGCTACCCCGGAGTGGTTTGTTCAATTTTGGCAAGGAGCCGACACCGCCATTGTCGCTCAAGAACCACACGAGGGTGTTATCCGATTCACCGCTTTCTTCGACAGTCTGCAGAATACGTCCAATTCCCTCGTCCATTTCTAAGATCATGGCTTTCAAGGTTGCCAGCTTCTTGTTGTTTGTTCGCCTTTTGGCAGACACACGATCTTGGTTCGCCCGAGCGAAATTGGCGATCGTTTCTTCTGGAGCCTGAAGTGGACCATGGGGAGCGTTGAACGGGACGTAGCAGAAGTAAGGCGAATCGGCAGAGGCCGACTCGGCAATCCATTCGGAGGCCGCCTCCGCTATCAAGCGAGTCGAATACCCTTGCTGATCCGAGGGTTGATCGTTCACATGCCAATCACGCACTCCCTCGCGAGTCAATTGGAAGTAGTCAATCGCGCCATTGTAATGTCCGTGGAAGTGCGTGAATCCCTGGTTCAGCGGATGCCACTTCGCACGCCGATGACCAAGGTGCCATTTGCCGAAAGTGCCACGGTTCTGATAGCCCAGATCGGCCAACCTCTCCGGCAAAGTCAACTCGCTCACCGGCAAGCCGAAATCGCGGTACGGTGGAATAACGGACCTGGCGCAACCGAACCGAATAGGGTATCGACCAGTCATCAAACCTGCCCTGGTCGGCGAACACATGGGAGCGACATAGAATCGATTGAGCTCAACACCCTCGCTGACAATTCGATCAATATTCGGTGTCTGATACTGTTGATTGTGATAGCCCACGCAGTTCCAACCAAGATCGTCTGCGACGATCAAGACGATGTTCGGTTGAGACGACTCGGAAGTAGCAGCTGCCGCCAAGCTGTCGAACGACAACACAACAAAGAATAAGTGAACGATGATTGCAACCAGTTGACGGCACATAAGTAATTTCCGAGATGAATAGTGGTTTAGAAGGAGGGGGGATGGCACGTTGGCTTAACAACGAAGGAAATCTAACTTCAATTTTTGAATTTAAACGACATTCCCGTCCGACTCAATTGACTTAAGTTATTGCGATGGTAAATGTTACCAAACCGGACTTGAGATGCGTGTTCCCTTTTCCGCACCCCGGCGACGAAGCACAGTTTTGATCGCCGCGACATATTCTTCTAGTTAGCCGCGCTTCCGGAGCCCCAGCGCAGCAGAGCGCGTCGTCTCCAACAACTAACAACTAACAACCAACCACTCACAACTCCAAATACTCCCCCACCCACTCCGGCAACAACACCGTCACCGGCTCTGGCTCGCCTACTTGGATTTCCAAGAACCGGAAGAAAAAAATGCGTTTCTGACGAGCACTCGCCATCGCACCCCAAGGAATAAACAACGGCGGATGCCCCACACGAAAAGGAAAAAGCACCGACAATCGCAAACCCGCGTCATGAATCCCAATGTTCAAACACGAGTTGTAATTCACCCAGCCAAATCTCCCCGACCGCATCCACGCCGTGCGAATCGGCTGGGAGTCGTGAGACTCATGTTCGCGATACTCCCGAGCCAACCTGCCCCAGCCCCCCATCCAAGAGAGGGCAAAGCAGATGCCAATCCAGAACAAGGGAAAGAAAACGATGAATGCCGAGGGGATGAGTTTTTCCCAGTTCATGCGAGTTGCCTCAGAGAATATTGCCGTGTTTTCGTCCCAAACGGAGGAAATTAATTGACTAGGAGAAATTCACGTGATTTTCATCGCGATATTGGATTAAAATAGCCAGAATAGCAACTCCCAATCGACGCATGCGTCTCAAAATCAACTTTTCCAATCCCAAACTCAGTAGCCTATTGAGAGAACTCCAAATGAAACAAGGATGCAAGAGTTCTCGTCGCACTTCAAACGAACGCCGCTTGCGCGTCGAACCGCTTGAAGACCGCCGAATGCTGGCCGTCTTGACGGTCCAGAATAATCTTGACGATACCCTGGCCAACCTCGCGGGTGACGGCCAACTTAGTCTGCGCGAAGCAATCGCGATCGCCAACAACCCCGGCACCACGATCGACGGCTTTGTGAGCAACGATATCGCCGACGAGATCCGTTTCGACTTCGGCCACGACGGCCCCGAAAGCATTCTGCTTCAAAATGGTGAACTACTGATTACCTCTGATCTCACCATTACCGGCGATGGCCCGGAACTGCTCACGATCGACGCCGGCAACGGTACCGACAACACGTTCAAGACGCTCGACGGTTTTCGGGTGTTGAATATCGACGACGGAGATGCGAACCACAACATCGAGGTCATGGTCGAAGGACTGACCATCACTGGCGGCGATCCGGCCCAAACCGATCTGGGAGGAACCGGCGGTGGAATCCGCAGCCGCGAAAACGTCACCCTGCTCAACAGCGTGGTCACGGGCAACGCTGCGGTTACCGGTGGAGGGATTCAGCATCGCTACGGCACGTTTCAACTCATGGCTAGCACCGTGAGCTTCAACAGTGCCTTTGGTAGCGGAGGCGGGATCAGCAACGGCGCGGGTGCGGACTACACGCTGGGCCAGCGGAGTACGCTGATCGTGTCTCAAAGCACGATTCACCAAAACTCCGCACTTCCTCCCATTGGAGACGGAGGTGGCATCTCGAGTCTTGGCGAACTGCACGTAGCGAATAGCACCATCAGTGGAAATGTCGCGGGTGACGATGGGGGTGGGGTACAGCTTCGAGATTCGCAGGATTTCTTCACCGAGAATACGATTATCAATAGCACCATCAGCGGCAATTCGACACCACGCGAGGGAGGCGGTATCTTCAGCCAAGCACCGCTCCTATACATCACCCACACCACGATCACCGAGAACTCGGCGGGCGATGACGGCGGTGGCATTGCTGCTAGGTTCTACAACTTAATGCTCCACAACACAATTGTTTCCGGTAATTGGCAAGACGGTTCGCCCGGCAATCTCGCAAAATTCTTTTCCTCGTTTACTGGCAATTACAATCTGCTCGGCTCAGGCGACACGATCGGAGGATCAGGCGACATCGAGGGAGTCGACGACCCGCTCCTCGGCCCCCTGGCCAACAACGGCGGTCCCACAAAAACACACGCCCTGTTGCCAGGTAGTCCGGCGATTGATGCGGGTGACCCATCGATTCTTTTCGACGCGAACGAATTTGATCAACGCGGCAATCCTTTCACCCGTGTGGCCATAGGAATTCTTACCGGCGTACCCTCCATGCCGCGGATTGACATCGGCAGCTACGAAGCCCAAGGCCCCCCCTCGGCAGATTTCAATAACGACATACGAGTCGACGGGAGGGACTTCTTGAGTTGGCAACGGTCCTTCGCAGCAGTCGGGCCAGCGGCCAGTGGTGGAGACAGCGACTACGACGGCGACGCCGACGCGAGCGACTTAGCGGCCTGGCAGGTGAGTTATGGTAGCATCATCGTCTTGCCGCCGCTTTCCGCAGCACTTGAGGTATTGGAAGCCAAGCCAACTTCCATGGCTGCTGCGTTGAATGCGGCTCTCACTCTGGCGATGTTCGATAGTCCGGCAGAAGATGGTGAATACTTGATCGACGAACTGACTCCCGCTGAGCTTCCCAGAGATGCCTATTTCGCCCGTAGTGACTATCTTCCTACCGCAGCGTGTAATTTTTCTTCAGCTTCAAATGATGTGCAGCCAAGATACTTAGAGCAGGAGGAATCAGAGACTGGTTTGACCGATTTGATATTTGAAGCTTGGGACAATTGAGTTGAGATAAGCGGAAATTCAATTGGGACGAGCGCAGCAGAGCGCGTTGTCTCCAATCGCTAACCTCTAACCTCTCACCACTCACCACTCACCAATCACGAATCACGAATCACGAATCACCAATCACCAATCCACACACACGTTGTCCACACGAGTCGACTCAGTCGACAACATTCAAGGGACCGATTCTGTCGCTGCGAAGATCGAAATTTTGGATACTTCGATTGCCGCCGCAGAATTCGGCCGCAGTTCGGTTTTTCTCGCAACAATTTTTGAATTTAAAAAACTTTTGGATTCCAAAAACAATTCGCTTGCAAAAATCTCATCCTCGCTCCATGGTAGGTGATGGGGAGATTTTCTATGGCCACTTCCTGATTTTTATCAGGGCGGTGTCCCTTTATGACACGCATCAGTGGCGGACGGAGCTGTCTTCATTGAGTTCGCAGTCGTGGTACGGCTGCATTTTCACTCAACTATTTGTCTTCATTACGGAAAGCCGAGACTACGATGACACTGTTTAGTAACGAGCCGAATTGTGAACAAGCGATTTCCAACGACGAATTATTTTTCGACCCCACGGACCCGAATGTGATGCGGTCCCAATCACAGTCGGAGGTCCCTCCGAAAGACTATTGCCGATATTATTCGGGGACCCGGCACCCTACGCCGGCCGATATTTCGGCTTATACGTCCCCTGCAGAACCTGGTGCTATTCTGCTCCCTGCGACGATTCCCCTTCTGAATACCCAGCCCAGTGACCCCCTCTCCCGTGAGCCGATCTACGGAGTAGACCTCGTGTTACAAACGCAGGAGCGGGCAACGCATACGATGGTCTTGGGTGTCACCGGTGCGGGCAAGAATACGCAGGTCATTGATCCGTTGCGTTATTCCGCGATTTCTGACCCACACCAGAGTGTGATCACGTTCTCCTTGAAGTCATCGGATTACGGCCCCATCGCGGAGCTGTGCCGGCAGACCAACAAACGTCTGGTGGTGGTGAATCTCAACAATTCCTGGCGGAGTGTGGGTTGGAATCCCCTTGCTACCAAGGATAAAAACGAGGCCTTCGCACGGATCAGCCGCTTTGCCGACTCGGTAAAGAACTCCCTTTCCCGCGATTCCGAGTTCTGGACCCAGTGGATTAAGACGGCGCTCAAAGGGGCCTGGGATGCTGGGTACCGTTCTTTTCCCGCGATGTTCAATCTTTTTTCACTTTCCTTCCACGAATTGCTAATCGAGCTGCGCGGACACCGAAATCCAAGTTCTCGCCAACTGGCGAATTTTCTGACCGGCAGTTCCGGTAATGCCGAGACGGTGTTGGCGTCGATCATCGGGGCCCTAACCTCGTTTCTTTCGGAAAGCGCGATGCGGGTGATGTCGCGAGACGATTTGAAATTGGATCGACTCTTCAAGGAGCCCGTCTGCCTGCATATCGAAATGCCGGAAACGAGTCTCGAAACCCAGCGGGTGCTGTACCAGATGTTGGCGCTCAGTGTGACGGACGAACTCATCAACACGGCCGAGCGATCGGCGAATCGAAAGGTGGAAGCTACGATCTTTTACGACGACATGCCGTCCTTGGGATATTTGCTTTCGCCGGAACGGTTGATGACTATGCGTTCCCGCGGAATCGGGATCGTAGCGGGTGTGCAGACCATCTCTTCGCTGGAACTTGCGTACGGTCCCAGTTGTCGGGCGCTGATGGACAATTTTTCCAACAAGATCGTTCTCCCAGGTGGCCCTGCTAGCGATGCCGACTGTTTTTCCCATGCGAGTGGTGAACAAATGGTCTCGCTTCCTTGCTACGAAGGAGAGAATTCCTCTTTCTGCTCTCGACCGCTACTTTCTTCGGCGTCGATTCGGTCTCCAAACTACACGCACCCTCTCTTTGGTCTACCGGCCACTTTGATGTTCGGATCGCTCTCATTTCAGGCCTATTTGCAGAAATCCTATGAGCTGCGCCCGATTGCTGCCCTCCTGCGCGCTACCCGAGCAATCACGGGTCACGAACGATTGCGGAGTAGGCAGTTGCCTATGCCAAAGTTTAAACAGGTGAAGCAGGCTGCTAACTCAGGCGGCACTGAAGAGAAAGGTTTCATGGATGTCAGCAACTGGAGTGAGGATCGAATCCGCGTCATGCTGGAAGAAGTTAGGAAAACGATCGGCTGGGACAACACAACGGGTTCCGCCCGAAAATGGTGGAAGGCATTTGAGGAGGACAATGCGAAAAAGTTGCAACTGGTTCTGCGCTTGGCGGAAGAGCTGAAGGCTCGCAAAGCAACGATCACGGAATTTTTCTTGAGCTATGTCTACAGCAATACGGATAACATCCAAGCCAATTTGCACTACCTCGACTACACCCGTGTGAAGAAGGAGGATCAAGAAACGAAGAAACGCAAGCGCGCCGAAAATGCCACCGGAGACGTTCCGCCCCCAGCGGAATCAGGTTCCGCGCTTTTTTAGGGACATCTTCTGACTTAGAACCTATCCCAATACCGATAGTCCCAAAACCCCTCCCCGGCCGTTCAGGGCCGTGCGAGGGTAATGGGACAGGCACAATTGAAGGTGAAGCACTTGGCCAAATGTTTCACACTTATTGGCCAATAAGCCTATACGGTATTTGAGGCTGCGCCATTAAATCATGTTCTCTCCAAATCGAGACAATCTCAATTGCCTAAAAAGCTTGCTAGAGAACATGTTGAAAACTCGCTGAAATAATTCCTTAAGAGAAAAATGCGTGTCCTTTCCGTCCATCTTCGGCCACGCACCACCCAAAAATTCCTTGCTTCCCACTAAGCACACAATTAAAATCGAGTCTCGCCCGTATAGATGGTTTCATATGATGTCCGGCGATTCCCAGCAGCCTCCTGAAAATAATGATGCGTCGTTCCCCGGGGTCCCTCAGCGAAGTCCGCCACTGGAGAAAGTACTATGATTCGCATCTTGCGCCGCATCTTGCTTGCCTTCGTTAGTGTGATAGTTCTGACCATTTCAACGCCTCACTCTGCCAGCGGTGGCGTTGCCGTCGATTCGGTACTTTTGGAAAGTGAGGCGGTTGCTGGCGAGGATATGGACTCGTTCTCGGAAACGGAGTTTGGTTTTTACAACGCTATTGCGTCTTTTAGTGTTGGTATTGGGGAAGATTATCTTGCATCAGGCGTCGTGTCTGCCGATTTCTATCAAAGTCCCTTGGGCCCCACGCTGGGAGTTCAACTGGACACACTGGCAACGGCGTTTACACGACCTGGATCGAATTATTCTGCCAGTGTTTCGGCTTCCGCGGCCATTAGCTTTAGTACGAACAGTGATTCCAGACTCTATATTCCTGAGCCAAGCGTTGGAGTTATCCTCACGCGAGTGTCTGATAGTTTGCCCATAGTCTTGATCGACGGTGCGTTTCTGTCGGCGGGAAGTTATCAGCTTTTCGCAGAGATATACTCCTCCCCAAATCCAGACGGTGAAAGTACAGACTCTGCCGCGGGTCTGATCACGCTTCGCTTGATTCCCGAACCGAAAGCAGGGGTAATGCTGGTGCTCTTTGGAATGATATTCTTTTCCCAGCGTCCCCCCGCCGGGTGCGACTGTTGACTTGCTCAGTAGTGGCCCAAGCCAAGAAGTTTTAGCTAGTCGCTCTATCTCTGAAAATCATCCACGCAGGCACTCGAAGAAACTACCATCAGTTTCCAACGATCCACTATTGAAACAAATGGAACTGGCACAATCGAAGTCGAAGCACTTGGACAAAGGTTCCAAAAGACTTTCGGGCAATTGAGCCTGCATCAGCAAATCAAGTGCTCTCCGAATCGGTGGCTCTGTCTGAACCGAAGATCCATCGATGGATTGATCCACGGTCAAGAGAGACAAGAAGGATTGCAATGTTACTCAACTCGCCAATTGGCGAGTTGTAACTGAAAACCAAGGGCCTGAACTCGCTCGAAGTGTTTTGTGTTACCCGTGACAAGTACCAGATTGTTGCTAATCGCGACGGCGGCAATCAGGGGATCGGTCGCCCCGATCGGTTGCCCCGTTCTCGCCAAGGCCCCCAAAATCTCTCCAGCCAGGTCCGCTGCGTCACGGCCTAGCGGCAAGACTTCCACTCCACCTAAAGCGGCCCGAAATGCGGCGAGTTCTCTTGGGGAGTTTGCCTTGGAAAAGCCAGCGATAATTTCAGTGACCGTTAGCGCTGAGATGCTGTAGCGACCGAACAGCTTTCGGTACTGCATGGCCTGATCACGGACACGAGCATCCTTGTTTTTAAGGACTTCCGAAAAGATGTCGGTATCCAGTAGAGATCTATTCACAAGGGGCTCTTAGGGGAGCGGAACGACGGCGGTCCATCGCCTCTTCGACAATCGTATCGATGAGGTCGGCCTGGTCAGAAAACAACCCTAGGAGCGGATCGTTCTGCTCATTGCTGGGGACAACCGCATTCTCAGCCAACGTTTTGGTGATGGCGTCGAGAACGTAGTGCTGTGGCGAAGTCGCCAGCGATCGGGCAGCGTCCTGGACCTTCTCGGCCAGCGGTTCGGGGATTTCTACATGAATGCTCATAGCGTGTTCTCCTCTGTTCAATCATACGACACGGAGAAACCCCGGGTCAAGTTTACCGGAATTGGGTAAAGGGATGACCACTTTTTCACATACGGCAGTGATAAATAACACAAACCCGACGTTTAAGCGAGAAGACCAGTACTTGGAGAGGGCTCTTGTAACCAACAATTCTCTACGGCAATCAAGCTTGCGGCATCGAATCGAGTTCTCTCCAAATCGAGACAGTCTCAATTGCCTAAAAAGCTTGCTAGAGAACATATTGAAAAATCGCTGAAATAATTCCTTAAGCGAAAAATGCCTGTCCTTTCTGTCGTCTCCCACATGCGCCGCGAACCCAAGTGCCAACTCCTCCCCCACATCGAACGCCCCCTCTGCCAAAACTCATTCCGCGATTGCGACAAAGTCATTCAGCAACGAATTCTCCGACTGCCGCCACACCGTCATGAAAAGTAATAAGCTCACTCCGTGAGCCGAAACTTAGTGACGACACGGCCATCGGCACAGGGAATGTGCCTGCTAATCTTCTGCACCAACTCAACCCGAAATCTGTCGAATGGCTACCAGCTTCTCGCGATCTCCTGCAGTAGAATCCCAAGGCATCAACATGAGCGAGTTCAAACGCAGAAGAGCGCCAGCAACGACAAGTGCAAACCAGTTCTGAATTGAGCTGCGTCCAAATTTCTCTTCTGATCCGTGTCATAGTAGATTTGTTTCTACATGAGTATCACAACCATACTACGCTTCGCTGGAACCAGGACGATCGCCGAATGCCGAGTAAGTGTTGAACAGGCCTTTAACAACATTGCCGGAGAAATTATTCAAGATTGAGGTCAACACAATACGTTGTTCGCAATAACCAAATTGCAGATTGTGGCGCTTACTTAGGATCAGGACAAAAAATGCAAAAGACTTGATTCCCGAGCTCGATACATCTGGAAAGTCTCCATAATTGCTAGTTACCACTACCCGGAGGATCAAGTGCTTCAGAACTTGCGAAGGCAACATGGGAGCACCAGTTCTTGTAATGGATCTTCAATTTGCCAGACAGAGTTAGCACTACAGTAGAAAACGTCTATACGTAGCTCGCCAGAGCACGAGGTGGTACTATTATGTCGGAATTCAAACCCCGCTTGGAGTAGAAATTAATTCCATACATCCTACGAGAATTAGAGGCCACCGAAGCCTAGTAGTTTCTCAATCAGGTAAGAAATGAAGAAACTGATCTCAAAATTGTTTGCCGACATTTTCAGCATCATAGGTGGAACGGCAACTATAGCTCAATTGTCTAGCGATCCACAACTATATGGAAGTTACGCTGCTCTTGCATTGCTGGCACTTCTTTTCCAGCGAACTACGGAAAGGTCCGACGAGAAGCAGTTGGAAGAAAAACTCAATGCTTTGCGAGGCTTATCGGGTCGGGGCGATATACAAGAGTTAATTCGAGTCTCAGGACTCCCCACCGATGGTGTCGGTGCTGCTGAAAATCCGCTAGTACTGCTATACAAAGCCCTGCAGCAAGATATCAAAGATCATGACCTTGGGTTTGCTGAGCTTGAGAAGAAATTGGAACAACTTGTCGCATCCAATGATTTACTATGCCAAAGAATGTCGGCCACCCTCCTCAGTGACGCAGGTGGTCTAAGTAAACTGCTAATCTCAGTCGACCAGAACAACGAGAAACTGCTGCAGCAATTAGGCGAGAAACTCGCAAGTTCGCATCGGCAGTTTATGAAAGACTTGTGTGATAGTCTCTTTTATCCACGTTTGTCACTGCCCTTGCGTGCGTACACACTTGAAGGTCCGGCCTCGCGACGTCTGTTCCACGGCAGTCGACGAGTATCCCTGTTGGGCCGCCAATCAGAAATCGAGCTTTTGCATGCCTTCTTACGCCCTAAAAATGAGGCTGAACACGATCTCTCATGGTGGTTGTGGACTGGTCCCGCGGGTATCGGCAAGAGCCGCCTTGCTTTGGAGCTATGCCTACAGGCAATTCAACTAGGATATCGGGCTGGATTTTGGGACAGAGCAGACGATTTTAATTCCTGGGACAAGTGGAAAATTGACAAACCTACTCTAGTGGTCATCGATTACGTATCTGAAAGAGCTGCGTCTGTTCGCGAAGGAATCCTTCAATTGTTTCAACACCCGGCCAACATACGTGGCCACTTGAGGTTATTATTGTTGGAGCGATCTGCCGATGAAAAACTTGATCTATGGTACAGAGAATTCCAAAGTGCCATAAGTAGTGGCGATCTTATTGACCTCAATGATTGCCGTTACCAACCACCTTTTGCATGCTCAGGTCTCAAGGAAGAGCAAGTCGGCCGCATTTTTAGTGAAGTTTTTTCTGACTACGGCCTTATGCAGTCCGTCGATCCAGTGCTTCGATTGTACCGCGATATTGATACCAATGGTAACCCACTTCTTGCTGCGGTTGCAGGCGAAGCAATTGTTCACGGAGGGAGTATTGAACGCATTCGCAATTGGTCGACTGTGGATTTAGTTAAGACAATTGTGCAGCGAGAAATCGACTCCTGGCGTAAAGTCGGTATCGACGACACACATGTCAATCTGCTGGCGTATGCTACGATCCGTCGTGGCTGCCCTTCGTATGAATCTCAACAGCTAGCTTCTGAAGGGGTGCAACTGCCAGAAACAGAAGCGCGCAACGATAAATGGTTGCACCAAATGA
The DNA here is from genome assembly GCF_007860015.1 of Bythopirellula polymerisocia. Classification (GTDB taxonomy): domain Bacteria; phylum Planctomycetota; class Planctomycetia; order Pirellulales; family Lacipirellulaceae; genus Bythopirellula; species Bythopirellula polymerisocia. Next base: position 730,818 of record NZ_SJPS01000001.1, on the reverse strand, counting down.
CGTCGTTCGGTCCTTCAAGGGAAGAGGACGAGATATCGCCATTCATTCCAGACATGCTAGGAGAGTGGTTGGTTCTGGAGAGATTGGTCGGACGCCTAGACATGAATGCGTCAAATCAAGATGTCCTTCGCGAACAAACTGCCAGGCTCGTCATCGCAGCATGGAATGAATCCCTTCCAACTACTGAACTTTTTATCCTCCGTGCTCTGAACGATTTCCCGCTTCATGATGGGGTACCTTACTTAGTCTCGGATAGACTAGCTGCAGCTCAATCAGTTCAATATTCAATCCTAGTCGCTTCTGCTGTCTATCCAATTGTCAAAGCAGGACTAGATGAATTGGGGCAGAATCTTATCGACCGTGTTAATGCATTTCGTATGGAATGCCCAAAAGATGCGATTTTGAATAGGGCTGCAACACAAGCCCTAATTGCTCGGGGCATAGCGTTTTTTCAAAGGTGCGACTATGAGAACGCAATCGATGATTACACCTGTGCAATTGAAATGCCCAACGCTCCACCCGAACTAGTGGCTCAAGCCTTCGACAACCGTGGCACCGCCTATGTACAGCAAGAAAACTATGGTCAGGCCCTCAATGACTACACAAGTGCCATCGAATTGACTAATGTGCCGGATTATCACGTGGCCAGTGCCCTCGTCAACCGCGGTATAACCTTTGGTCAGATAGGAGACTATAGGAATGAGATCGCCGACTATGGCAAGGTGATCGCCCTGCCAAGTGCGTCCTCCGAGCAAGTAGCAAGAGCTTTCGTTTATCGCGGCGTCGCACACGCTCGAGAGGGAGACTGTATGAAAGCAATTGCTGACTACACAAAAGCCATCAATCTATCAAACTCGCCAACTGAGCAAGTAGCATCAGCTTTATATAATCGCGGTTTGGAATTCTTCCAAAAAGGTGACTTCGATCAGGCTAATAAAGATTACACAAGTTGCATAGAGCTTCCAAATGCACCTCTTGAACATGTTGCTCAATCCCTCCTCAATCGCGGGCTCTTATATGTACAAAGGGATGACCATAGGCTCGCAATAGCGGACTTCAGTAGTATCATAGAGTTACCTAACTCCCAAACTGACCATTTGGCACAAGCTCTCATAAATCGCGGCAGCACATACGCACATAAAAGCAATTATGACCAAGCGATTTCCGATTACTCCAGTGCCATTACCTTGCCGAACTTGCCTGTAGAAACTTTGGTTAAAGCATTCTTCAACCGAGGAATCGCTTACGGAAAGATAGGGGAGATTGACAAATCAATAGTCGACTTCAGTTGCGTCCTCGATCTGCCTAACGCACCGCACGACAAATTGGTAGAAGCCCTCGTCATTCGAGGCGCCCTATACAAACAGAATGGACACTACGACAAGGCGATCGCCGATTACAAACGTGCCATCGAACTACCAGACGGACCACCTAAGCAGGTGGCACAAGCCCTTGTGAGTCGCGGTCACACTTACGGTCTGATTGGGAACTATGATCAGGCTATATCCGACTACAACAATGTGATCGAAATGCCCGGCGCAACACCAGAACAAATAGCGCAAGCACTCGTTAATCGCGGTCTCGCATACGGTCTGAGAGGTGACCATAAGAAGGAAATAGCCGACTTTGAAAGTGCTATCGCGCTGCCAGGCGCGCCGCCTGACCAAGTGTCGCAGGCACTTGTCAGTCGCGGTACCACATACGGACAAAGAGGTGACCTTGAGAGGGCAATGGCTGACTTTCAAAGTACTATCACTCTGCCAGGCGCGCCAACCAAGCAAGTTGCAGCAGCCCTCGTCAAACGAGGTATCAACAACCTTCTAATCGGGAACCTTGACCAGGCGATCAACGACTGCACAAGAGCCATTGATTTGCCAGGCGCGCCGTCCGATCAAGTGGCTTTATCGTTCCTCCAACGCGGTACCGCATACATGCAGAGGGGATACTTAGAACATGCAATAGCCGACTTCACAGACCTCATTGATTTGAAAGTCGCTCCACCCACACTAATTGCGCAAGCCTACTTTAGCCGTGGACTTCTCTACTCTGAGAAGGGAGAATCTAAGCAGGAGCTTGATGACTACACCAGCATCACTAAACTGCCCGACGTTCCCCCAGAACTATTGGCACAAGTCCTCGTAAATAGAGGCATCGTAAATGCACACAGCGGAGACTATGCGAAGGCTATTGCTGACTACTCCATAGTTATTGACCTGCCAGGCTCGCCGTCTGATAGAGTGGGAATAGCACTTCTAAACCGCGGCATCTGCTCTGGCCTGAGTGGAGACCTCGAACAGGAGATTGCTGATTACACAACTGCCATCGACCTGCAGGCACTCTGCCACAACATGTTGCACACGCCCTAATCAACCGAGGTATCACATACTTTCAAGGAGGAAACCATCAGCAGGCAATTGCCGACTATAAAAATGCCATCGAGCTGCCCGGCGCGCCACCCGACAAAGTAAAAATTGCACTCCTTTTGACCGAGTCTTTCGGACAACTAGACAGCCTAAAAAAGTGTAGCTTAATCAGGAAAGGCCAAGAAATTGCCACTAAGAGTGGCAATGATGACTTATTTATTAAACTTCAATCCTTAAAAGACTCAATCGGCTGCGAGAGAGAATCGCATTAGTCGTGTACCCAAGAGGGGCTATTGCAAGTGAGAATCCACTCTGAAAAACCGCATCGAGGCCCTACCCAACACGCCTACAAACAGACACTTTTTTACTTTTCCCTCGATAAAAGCCATAAGTTGACCAGTTTAACTTGTCATGGAGACCTCCATGCCCGCATCCAAATGGAACATTGCCGATGCCAAGAGCAAGCTTAGCGAGGTGCTCAATTTGGCTCAGCACCAGGCTCAAATCATCACCCGCCGCAATCGCCATTACGTTGTATTGGATGGCGACGAGTACCAGCGCCTGAAGGGGAACCTACCCAGCCTCAAAGAACTCATTCTGCACGGCCCGAGCCTCGAAGGTGTCAATTTAGAGCGAGACCCATCTCCCGGCGGAGAGATTGAGCTTTGAGAACCCTCATCGATACGCGCAACGTCGCCTATTTTGAGCCAACTGGCGTCCTACTCATCAATCCATGGGATGACGATTAGGACTGCAAAGTGTCTCACGCCCGCGACTCCGAATATCCATTAGGACTCGAAAAAAAATAACAGTCTCCGCAACGCCCTTTGCTCCGTGTCCTCTGTGGCAAATTCCTTCCCCAACTTTTTTGTAGAAATTGGGCCACCCTGTTGGGTAAACTGCGAGTCGGGGGTCAAACGCCTTGTTTAATAGATGGGTGCAAGCGCACCATCCTACCTTGCGGAGACTCCCCGTCCCCAACCCAAGGAGTCGTTTCCATGAATACCGAAGTACGACCGAGAGTGTTTACTGAACCGAACCAACAGCGCGCACGGAGAGTTTTGTTTTGCAAAACTCCCCTTTATCTGAGTTGCCGCGGTGCGCGTAACTCGCAAGCCACCAACGAGTTGAAGCAATTCGGACCGGCGGCGCGGGAGGGGGTTTTTTAATAAATAAACGCGTTTCTAAAAATGACAAAAACCAAAAGTATCTCCAGCGCTCAGCCTGCGCGCGAATGATCGGCTTCTCTCACCAATCACCAATCACCACTCACCAATCACCAATCACAAATCACCCAGCCCCTGTCCCCCATCCTCTCCTCCGTGCTCTCCGTGTTACCAATGATAAAAATCTTCTCAGCTTGCATGAATTTATTGAACATGAGGTTACAGAGAGAACGGAGGGAATGGAAAAGGTAGAAATAGGAACGCTGATCTACGCTAATCAGCGCTAACCTATTTAGTGAAGATAAGTGTTTCTTTCTTCATTACTTTCATTCTCTCTGTTAGCTTCGTTACCTCCTGTTCCTTGATGTTTGGTTGCGGCTAGGTGCCGCGCTGGGTTCTCTGTGGCAAATTCCTTCCCTAACTGTCTTGTAGAAAATGTGCCACCCAATTTGCTAGGGTGGGAATCAACAGAACAAGTAATGGCCACAAGAAACACAAGAATTCACAAAAAGGGAGGGAATTGAGTTGGCTGCAATTTTTTTTGCGTCTTCTCGTGCTTTTCGTGGCTACCTTCAATTCATCATTCCTTTCCGACCACCAACCATTAACCCCCACTGTGCCAACCTGGCCGTGAAAAAATACGCGGCCAAATTGCCAAGTTGACCAACATGACCAAGTTGCGGGCTCTCGCATAGAGACTCCACCTATGTGAGTTATCGCAACATAAAACCTATCAGTGTCGCTCCGCCGTAGACGAGCAAATCTTCCAGGCACGCGGCAGGAGTATCTTTCCCAAAATACTTCGCCAGGCGGAACCTCAACCGCAGACCACCGAACGTCCCCGTAATTGCGCCGATCACCCCCGCTACGATTCCCTGCCAGAGCAGTCCCTTGCTGGCCCCCACGACTCCCCCCGTGAATCCACCTGAAATCAGTCTCGCCACAAGCAGAGGAGGGTCGGTGCGATTCGGTGCCGACGGCAATTGATCAGCAATCAGCTCGCCGATTGCCAACACGCTCAAAATCCAACGAGTTGCAGCCTTGGCCAAAAACTCAAACCAAGTTCCTCCCACCTCGAGCCAACCGAGATAAGCAAACCAGCTCACCGCCGTCGGCCCACTCAATGTCCGCATCCCCGACACTACACCGAGCAACAAACACAGAATTAATACGCTCATTGTAAAACACCTCAACCCCGAGTATTCAATGCGAGTATTCTAATCTGGCACCGACAAGTCAGCACACGGCCAACCTAGGATTCCCCCTATCTGGCCAAATTCACTCGCTTTCCTTGCGGGGACATCCGATCTATAATGAGTTCTTGCGTCTTTACCGCACGGGGGCGAACTGGGTTCGACCGGGTAGATGAAGCGTAAGTCGCGTGTCGTGGTTGATCAGTGGGCCACGTAAAAAGCTGATCACAATGTCAATTGCCAATGGCAATTACGCTTTGGCTGCCTAAATAAAGGCGCCCGGACTAGAGGCTGAAGTCGGATTGGCCTGGACGTCCGTCACTAAATCCGAACCGCTGCGAGTCACTGCCGGGTACGTTCGCAGTTAAAAAAGTTCTTGGCTAGCAAGCAGGTAACCTGGTCGACTGGGTGACCCGCAAGTGAAATTAAATCAGTCGGCTACACACGTAGAAGCTTGCGTGGAGCTATGTCGGGACGCGGGTTCAATTCCCGCCGCCTCCACTATAAGTCGCCTGTGACAACTGACGACTCACTTTGACTTTGATTGCCTAAACCCTTGCTGCGGCGAGGGTTTAGGCGTTTCTGGCCCGCCAGCTTCCCGGAAGGCGATGCTGCAGGCTGTGACGCAGTTTGCCCACTTGAGCCAGTTGCACGCTGCCCAGGCGCTACCACGCTGGTTTCGTTGGTAGTAGCCGAAAGGGGCGACGGATAAGCGGCAACCTCCGGGTTGGGTAGCCCTGCCAAAGCCCGCGCCTGGTCGGCTACGGAAAGTACAATTGGTGCACATTGCCCGCCAATTGAACGCACCGGTCGATATCAGCGGCCCGAGTTTGTCAATCGAGGCGGCTCGGATCGTCGGTTGATTTCTTCATCAATTTGCTCAACACCCATAATACGACCAGTGCGTAGACTGCACATACCGAAAGGAGCGGAAAGATCAAGAGTGGGAAGGCGGTCAGAAGCCCTTCCGCCATAAAGGCCTGTGCAAAGCACAAGGGCGCCATTCCGGCGAGCGTGGCCAGCATCACCTTCCAGACCGACAATTGCGTTAAACCGGCCGCGTACGAAACGAGGTCCGAGGAAGTGAGCGGGTTCACTCGCAGCAGGAAAATCACCCATGCGCCTCGTTGGGTAATTTTAGCCTCGTAGGGTGCGAGGGATGAGCGTGCCAGATACGTCTCGGCGCGTTCTCCAAGGAAAGCACGCATCAACAGACAGGCGATGCCAGCCCCAATCACGTTGCCGGTCAGCGACAATAGCCCACCCCAGAAGCCTCCAAAGATCACGCCGCCCGGCGCATACAGCATCGTTCCTGGAATGGGCGCGACCACTACTTCTGCCGTCACAAAGCCCACATAGGCCAGCGGTGCGGCTACGCCAAAACGATCAAAGAACGCACGCAGCGATTCGACCTTCTCGTCCGCAGTGGCCCCTGAATTCAGCAGCACCCGGACAATCCCGTCCGTTGCATACGACCATGCCAGTAGCCCGCCCAGCAATGCGATTGCTGAGATTGTCAACGCACGAATTGCAAAGGTATTTCGCAACTTAGCACAACCGGGACTGCGACAAAGGACTATGTGCGGCTCAGTAGAAAACTTCCAAGCATAACAGGATCATGACGTTCTGCGTTAGCGCCATCAAGCGGAGATCCCGGTACTGGGCTTGGAATGTGCGATTGGGGGTGTGATTGCCTTGGCGGCGTTTGATGACGTTTCCCATGCACTGCGACTTTCTGGGACTATCGGTCAAATGCCGCGCGATTCTCACCAGCCACCGAGTGTCTTTGTGTCGCATACGAGGGAGACGGATTGAAGGAGAGGTTCCGCGTCCACTGGGCGACCGAATGACGGAGATTGACTCCCGATGACGCTTGGTCGATGTCGAGAGCCTCCACGTTTGCGTGACATAGCTATAAGTTGTTTTTCCGATTTGCTATGCCTATGGTGACGTAGAGGTTTTATGCTTGGCTTGCCAGCGCGGGTAGTCCTTGGCAAGTAGGGAGGCAGCCCAGTTGCCGTAGAAAGCGTAGCCGCCGCGCCGTTCTCGCTCTATTTCGTCCAGCGAGTAGTGAATGACCCTATCGCGGCCGGTGAATACGGGGCGATTCGAACCAATTTCGTAAAAGCGTGCCCAAAGCGGTCCGGCGGAAGGATCGACCACCACGACGCCGTCGGGGAGTCCCTCGGCAGTCCTAATATGTTGGTAACGCAAGCCATGAATAGCCACAGCCTCAAACCATGCCACCGCGCCCTCGATCGCGGCGACCTCGTCCGGCGTGGGATCCTCGATATCCATGAGGAAGCGCACAATGCCGACGCTTTCCGAACCGGACAAAGTGGGGGGTTCATAGTTGCGGGCCCAGGCGGGAGCCAGCGTCACCTCGTCATGCTGAGCACACCAGACGGTAAGCTTGCCATCCTGCTTAATTTGCGTCTTCAGGATACAGTCAATGCCGCGTCTCACGGCTTCAGCAGCTTTGTCCCGGCGACCCTCGTCGACAAATGTGTAAGGGGCTTGGCCTGCTGCGACTTCGCGGAGTAGGAACATCACCGACATCATCGCATCATCATTGTAAGTGATATGGGAGTAATAACCACGAGGACGCAGTGGAAAGAACTGAGGCCAACCGCCGTTGTCGTACTGTGCTGCGAACAGATAATCGAGGCCACGCACGAATGACTTTTTGTATTTCTCCTGGTTGGTCGCATCAGCCATCAATGCCAGGAATCGCATCGGCACCGTCGTGCCGTCGTTGTCGATGGTGTTCGCCTTGCCGTCCGCCACCACTTGGGCGAGCACTTCAGGCGTGGCAGGAGAATTCATGTCAACGTTCTTTGGCCAAGCCCCTTCGGTTGATTGATAGAGCAAGACGTTCTCCGCGATGGCTTGCGCCTCGGCAGACTTATACCAATCTGGCGAACGCTTGAGATAGTCGCTGCCCCACCTCATGGGACGCGATCGTCTAGCGGCCACATCCCCGCTCCGAGCTGACTGGCAGCGATCCATTCGCCCGGCGAAGTCGCGGAGGAAATCCTCTCGCCATCGGTTCACGCTTTTGGCGCCGGGATGAACTCCCTCGGCCACCGCAGGATCTGGATCGTCAATCCACCAGTTCGGATGGACTGTGGATCGTCGGCCTGTCCGTGTGATCGGTGGCGAGACAGCCTCAAACTTACCCGACTTTCCGTCAAGTCCGGCGAAATCACTCTTGATCACATACGACCAGACCTTCGCGTCGCGGGGTGAAAAACGGAATCGCAGAACGTCTCCTTCGATCACTCCTTTGGAAGCCGGCACGCCGCCGTCGAAGATCATCGAGGCAGTGTTCTGAGCGGAAAAGTCATCAGGTTTTGGGAGTGCGAATTCGGTCACTCCGAACACTTCTGCTGTGTCCGCTTCGGTAGTTAATCGATCGAAGATTGTCTTTCGCCCATCCCAGATCGGCACGTATTTGCCGCCCCACCCGGGTTGAGATGGATCTTCGGGTGTGCCGTGCAGCAAACGAGCCACCGACGGCGTGTCGCCCATCTTGATGTCGTCCTTGGCGTTTACAAAAAAATCACCGAGCGCGCCATGCTCTGCAATGTGCTTGGCTACGAATTCTTTGTTGTTCCACTCACCTTTCTGGTTGCCCCCAACGAACCAACCGCGATAGGTCGCATTCGCCTCGATGATCCAGAGGTAGGGATGGTTCTGCTCGATATAGTTGTAGGCATCGACACTCCACTTTTTATTCGGTCCACCGATGAAATAGACCCGTAGCTTTGGCAGGATTTCCGGCGCGTCGCGTAGCGCCTGTGCCAGGTCATCGATGCCTCCCCAGACTAGCACATTCAGAGGTCGTGAATCTTCCCGCTTCGCACACTGGATGATCCAATCGGATCCTTCGGTAGACTCGCCGACACCGGAATCGCCTGGTGTATCGATGGCACCTTGTTTGCAGAGGGCACGTAGCGCATCAGGAGTGGGATACTTGTCGGAATATGTTTTGAGGTTCGGAAGATCGTGTCCGTACGCATCAATGACTTGCATAATGTGCTCCTTGCGTCCCTGACCGTATGGCGAAGAGACCAAGCCTTCAATGTCAAGACTGTCCGCGTAGATGAGCAGATGAACCATGGACTGAACATCATCCGGATCGGTCCCTCCGATATCGCTGGACACAACTATGCGATGTCGGCGACCCTCGAGCGCCCCGTCATCCGCTACTACGATCGCTCCGGCCGAAACCAAGTAAAACGTCGATGCTCCGATTGCGAGAACTCGTAGTAATATACTTCCAGAGATTATGGGAGTCGCATTATGCATGAAGAGTATTCAATAATAGAGTTCAATTAGTTTGTCGCCGCGAAAGTGCTCTGCTTACCGGGTGATCTACCCTGGAATCGATCAGTCTCCGTCCTGATTGCCGCATTCGGCCGTCGAACCCAATGACGTTTTGGTTTACGGAAGAGATGTAACATTTTAAGCACATCAGGAATCGGGGTAATCTTAACTCATCTACCCGTTTGTATTGTGTCAACTTTTTGCAAATTTAAGTGCCCCTGGAGGCCTACGCTAGCCTTCTCTTCGGCTTCTTATGTGATCAATAGCAACAGTCCAAAGAGTCACGTGCCCCCTTGGCTGCAAGGTAATAGTGCCAAGGATCAGTGGGAGTACAAGGAGAGTCGGAGGCAATACGAACAGAATCTAGCTTCAATTCTTTTCGGATGTTGAGAATCACCTGGATCTTTGAACCATCTCTCTTGATGTGGAGTTTCTATGCATAGTGCCTCCATGACAATTCCGATTCATATTTGATTTCTTGCCTGAGTTTGATGACGAATCGTCATCCTGACAGCTCTTCGCACCCTGTTTTTCCATTAACCTGGAAGATTGGCAACTCTGGTAAAAGCTACCACCGTTTGTTATAGTTGCAAAATCTAGGTTAGGTCGATGTGATCTTCTGAACTGTTCTGGTGGACTTGTATCGAGTGGACTATGGGATATCACGGCATTGACGGCTTCCTCGGATCGCGGGCTTCGTTGATCTACGACGTAGCGTTTCTCTTAGAGCTACTTGTCATTCCTCTCTACATACACAGCTTAGCGTTGCTGCTAGTGGGGCACGAGTATCAAGCTCACAAACGGTTGCAGTTAGTGGTCACGGCGATGTTTGCAGTTGCCGTCGGATTATTTGCGTTTGAATTCTTTTCCTACGACTGGCGGACGCTTGTTGGCGAAGAAGCGGATGCCATACCTCGCATCACCTACATGACACTTACCATCCACCTCGCATTCCTGACGATAACTGCCACGATGTGGCTCGTGTTGCTGATCAATGCGCTCCGCAAGATTCCTTCACCCCCCGTGCCTTGCGAATTCGGAGCCACTTACGTTTTCTGGCTCGTGTTGCTTGGCCTACAGCTTTTCATCAGCACCTTGACCGGCTGGGAATTCTATCTCCTGGCGTTTTGCTTCTAAGAGGCCTCCTACGCATTCATCAAGGGAGCGGCTTCTCATATAACTGATAGCGTTTCCAAACTTCTGCTCCGAAGTTTTCAATCGAGTTACGCATTTTTGTGTTGGAGTCCAGCACGTAGCCTGTCTCCAAGTGTGTGATACCACGACTTAGGCATTCACCAAAGAACTTCTCGTAGAGCACTACACCGGCGCCAACAGCATAGGCTTTAGTGGTGGCTGCATACACATAGATGACGTGCTTTTGAATTCGACGGCGATGGCGGAGATAGGTCCACCAGCCCGTGGGAAAGAGTCGGCCATCCATCTTCTTCAGCACTTCGTTGTAGTCCGGGCAGCCGATAAAGACGGCTTGTGGCTGGCCCTCAATCTCAGCAAAAAGAAACATTCTGGGGTCGACAAAATTCTTTAACTCGTCACGAGCTGCGCGTAGTTCGCTGGAACTCATGGGAACAAAGCCCCAATTGTCACTCAAGGAGACGTTGCAAAGAGAACGCACGATGTCGAGTTCCTCATCCAACCGGTCCATCCGTACGGTGCGAACCTGAACCTTTGCACGCTGCTGAACACGTTGGCTCAATCGTTGCACTCGCTGCCACGTACGATCTTTTTCAGACTGGGAATGCTCTTCAAATTTAAAGCCGTAGACTAGGACTTCAATTGCTGATTTCAGGCCGTATGCTTCTGCATGGCGCAAGTAGTAAGGGGGGGTGTACGGCATCGGAATAGTAGGCGAGTATTCATAACCCTCGGAGAGAAAGCCGACGCTTGCATTCATCGACGGATTGGTTGGTCCGCGCATGTTGTCGAGTCCGTGATCACGCAACCACTGCTCAGCGACTGAAAAAAGGGACTTGCTGACTTCAAGATCGTCGATCGCTTCGTAGTGTCCAAAGAATCCTACCTTGTCTTGCCAGTGCTCGTTATGTCTTCGATTCTCGATTGCAGCAATACGACCAACCGCTTGACCCTGGCGATAGGCCAGAAAGAGTTGTGCTTCAGCATGTTCGTAAAATGGATTCTTGCCAGGTGTGATTTCTGCTAAGCACTCCCGCTCCAGATTAGGAACCCAAAGAGACTGATCGGAATTGATACGCCGAGCGAGCCTAACGAATTCTCGCCGTTGTTGATTCGTCTCAACGAGTTGGATTTCAATGCTCACTGGTTTTGCTTGACCCATTCGAGTGTTGTTTGCATGGCTTCGTGGTAAGGCAAGCGAGGGGTGTATCCGAGAAGCTGTCGGGCGAGGCCAATATCGTAAACTTGAGGCTGCCCTAATTCCAATACGGCCAGGCGAGTAAGCAAAGGGCGCTGCCTTCGGCAAAATACCCTAGCAGCCCCTTCCATGGCCATCGACACTGGGTACGCAACCCGAGTTGGCAACGAGAATCGTACTCTCTGGGCACCTATGCCGTCAGCCAACGCGTCGATGTAGTCCTTCCAGGTAACCGGCAAATCGTCGCAGACGTTCATTGCCTGATTCAAAGCGGCAGGTGTCGCGGCAGCCTGCAGGATGGCATCCACCACGTTTTCGACATAGGCCAGCCCGGCTACGTGCCGACCATCATCCAGAAGTAGCATGGAACCTGCGGCCAAATGACGTACTACCTCGCCAACATAGTTTTGACATCGTGGCCCAAAGACCATCACGGGGCGGAGCATGGTTGCTTTCAATCCGTCCCTGCGGACGGCGTCCCACACCTCCTGCTCGGCTAAAATTTTCGACTCAATATAAGGGATCCGCCGCGATCGAAGTGGTGCGTGTTCAGAGATCCGACCCTTGGTAGGGTAGCCATACACGGATGCGGAACTGAGATGCACGAAGCAATGAATTTTTTCCTTCGCTGCGGCCCGCGCGATGTTTCTTGTCCCGATCACATTCGTCGCGTGAAATTCCGAACGTGCTCCCCAGTCGGATACGAGCCCGCCACAATGGAACACGGTCGAAGCACCTTTCACGGCACGAATCAAACTTTGTGGATCACAAAGGTCACCTTGAGCCAATTCAACATCAAGATTCTCCAACCAGGCTGTGTTGCCACCGGACCGAACCAGAGCACGCACAGGGCTACCTGCCGCCCGCAGCCTTTGCACCAGATGACTACCAATGAGCCCCGTTCCGCCAGTCACTAAACATAGCTGTGATGTCACTGGGTCGGGCATGTTCACCTTAGCTAGAATTATGACAAAGAATGAATACCTCACCTCTGATTGCTGGAGTTAAGCTACCATAATTCCAAAAGCAAAATAAGTGACATGATTTACCAGCCTGCGAATGGCAAATCGGAGACTACTCTTCAATCTCCACGTCGTTCACAATCAGTGGTTCACCCTTGGTGGGTATGATCTCGACGTTCACCAATTCGATGCCCTCGACGTGCCGAATCTCAAGGCCCTCGCGAGCTGAGGTGATCTTCACATTCTCGAGCAGCACGTTCTTGATCGGGCTCTCAGGTAGGCCCACGATGAACCCGGCGTCTTTGGTGCTTGTGGCCGTCAGATTGCGAATCGTAATGTTGCTGTATTCCGGCGTCGTCTTGGTGACCGGCTTAGGTTGTTCGATCGGCGGGATCTTAGGGTAGTAGCAAGTGATTGTGATCGCCCCCGCGACATCCTTCATGGTAATATTTTCGTAGAGCATGTTCGTTACTGGCCCCCCCTTCTTGCGGTCGGTCTTGATCCGGATACCATTGTCGGTCCCCTCGAAGGTGCAGTTCCGCACGACGACATCCTTCACGCCACCCACGATCTCACTGCCGATCGAAATGCCATGCCCATGTTTTATTGTGCAGTCCTCCACGAGTAACGTGTCCGCAGCGAACTCGCGGTCTGGATGAGGTTTGCCGCTCTTGACCGCCACGTTGTCATCCCCCACGTCAATGTAGCATCGCCGGATCCTTACATTTCGGCACATGCTGGGATCGATCGCGTCGGTGTTGGGGGCGCGTTCGGGTGCAAAGAATTTCGCGTCCTCAACGATTACATTCTCACACTCCGTCGGAACGAAGTGAAATTTCGGCGCGTTTTGAATCGTCACGCCACGGACCGCGAGATTCTTTACTCGAGTGAGCACAATCAAGTTCGGTCGGGGGAGCGTATAGCCGGATTTCTTCTGGCGAGCCTCTTCGGCCTCGATCCACCACTTCTGGCCCGATCCATCGATCGTGCCCTCGCCTTCAATCGTGACATTCTCTAAATCCTTGCCAGTGAAAAAGTGATTGAATTCGCCCGGTTTGTCCGTGCGGGCATAATCAGCCGGATCGTCGGTGGCCTTGAGCGTCGCACCCTTTTCCAGTCGCAGAGTTGTGTTGGTGCGAATGGTGAGTGGCTTGCACAAGTAGGTTCCCGCCGGCAGGAGCACCGTGCCACCGCCGGCCTTGCCGCATGCGTCGAACGCTTTCTGTACGGCATCGGTATCCAGCATCACCCCATTACCCTCGGCACCAAGATCACGGACGTTAAACACAGTCTCTGCAAAAGCAGTCGAACAGAATGCAAACAACAGGACAAAGGAAGTAGCCAGGCAGACACGAAAGGCAGACATATTCGAACCCCACTTGAGTGAAGAAAAATCAATCTATTGTTTCCGACAGAGAAGTGCCTGAAACCGTTTCAGGCCGAGTTTGGCCCTCTATTGTAACAGCTTCGACTCCCTCTCCTCGTGTCCAACGAGTGGAGATTTTTTGCAATTCTTCTGCTATCGAGCGATGATAGACAGTCTTGAGTGAGTTCCTTGCGTAGTTATGAGCGAGCTGTGCATGAATCGGCTATTGGAGTTCACTTGTCTCTCGGCTTTGTTTCCGTGATGAGCTCAGTTGGGCCATTCTCCAGAGGTTGTCCTAGATCAATTTGGGGATCTTTACCCAGCAACACTTGGGTGACCCAACTCTTGAATTGCCACGGGGAGCCTTCGAAGTAGCGAGAGAAGTCGCGGCCGGGACAGCTGGTTTGCCCCTTTGCGACGAGACTGTGGGTGCTGATCGCCTCCAAATGTAAGTCGTACTTTGCCACGAGCCAGGCGACCAGTCTGACAGCCGACTCGACCTGCTCTAGACTCGGACGCTGCTCTTCGAAATTGCCCATCAGCTCGACGCCTAGATGACCTGCCAATTCGTAGTTGGTATTCGACTCAGGTTCATAATCGAGCGACCGGCCCTCAAAGATTCTCCCATCGGGCGCAATCAGAAAATGGTAGGGCAAGTCAGGCCAATAGGTATTCCGCGGCGGCTGTTCGATCTCTGGCCGTCGTTTGCCCCACAACTGCATGTTGCGAATGAATTCGACAGGATCGCGGTCAACGGTCCACAGCACACCAGCATGATGCAGAGTGACGTACTTGGGTTGATGCTTCCGAGCCTCGGGGATGGGATCGGGCTGCGAACCCCACTCTTGAGCCGAAACAAAGTTCGGCGGTCGGGCCACTTCAACCCATTCGGCGGCCGCAACATCGTTGCCAAAGAGTATCAAGAGCAGTACGCCGGTGATTGGTGCCTTTAAATAAAATCGATTCACGATTGGCTCTCCGATGGGATTCTCACGTGTTCAGACGAGGAGTAACGGCTTTCTCTCACCACTCTCCGCCTTCTCGCTCCGATTGGTGCGTGGTTGCTTTGGGACATTCTACAGAGACTCGGGAGAAATCTTTAGAGCCCAAGTTTGCGGAGTTGCGGAATCGCGGCCGTGCGCACAACCTCCGGTCGAATTGGAAATGCATCACGTATAGCAGTGTAAGCATCCAGACTGAGCCACTGTCGACCTCACTTTTCGGTTTAATGTGAACTATGCGCATACATGCACGCCAACCATGGGCCGACTTGGAGTCGGTTTTGTCCCCCCCCTGCAGAGGTGCAAAGCGGTCGGTAAGAATTATTGTGATTACAACAAATATCTTCAGGCAATGGACGAACAACATATTGCAAATGCGAAATATCAGCCTTGGAGGTACTGCTATGCAATCCCGTGTCGCTATTTGGTTTCGGTGGGCAGGAAGAATTCTTAGCCTTCTTTTTCTCGGATTCTTTCTATTCATGCTTATTGCGCACTTGGTTCCGGGTGCAGAACGGCAATTTGGTCCGTTGAGCTTTCACGACCGCTTGAGCTTCACTTGTATCGCACTCATGTTCATGGGCTATCTGGTTGCGTGGAAGTGGCAAGCCATAGGTGGATTGATTGGCTTGGCAGCCGCGGCGGTACTTGGATTCATGACGAACATTTCATTGCCAATGTTCTTTCTAATCGGTGTCCCTGGACTTGCTTATCTTTTCTCATCGCTAGCAATAAGCACGACAGAAGATTCGCACACCAAGGGCGCTATTCCGAAGCGATAATCGAAATTTCATACTGACGAGCAATCTCCGGTCTCATTGGATTGAGTGGATGGTGGTGCCAGGGTAATCTCGAGAATCCAAAAAGTCATCAGAAAGGATACAAGCACAATCTTTCTATAGAGACTGACCGAGTGTTGGGACCCGTTTCCAGAGACGATTCACCCAACCATTTCCTAGTACCGCCAGCCCATGCCGGCGTTGGAGAAGAAGTTTGGAGCCTGATCATTGAGCCCCCAACCGACGCGGACACCCACTTCGAGATTCGAAGTGATCAGATAATGTGCACCTGGACTGAAGAAGTGCTGCGAACTCTCGTCCGAGCGACCTTCGGTGAATACGGCGAAGTACTCGGCATGCGCCTTCCAGCTTTCACCGAAAGGGATTTTTATCACAGTTGATGGAGCCCAAACATTGAAATCGTCTTCGTCCTGACTGCCGGTACTATAGCGAACAGCCGAGTCCCAAACCGCTTCACAAGGCAATGTCCAACCGAAGACGTAGGTTGCAGACACATCCGTGTTATTTGCTTCGCCGCTAGTGGGAGTGAATCCTTGTAGAATTACAGCACTTTCAGGAATCCACTCATCCTGTTCTGTCATGCGAGCCTTGAAGCCATATAGCACACGAGACGCTCGTTCCAACTCTGATTCCTCGCCGAAGTCGCTGGGCACATTGCCGGAAACAGGGCTTCCAGCCCCACCCACTTCATAGTTCCAGCCCAATCGCAATTCAAACCAGTCTCCCACGCCCCGCCGCACAAGCAGTTCGGGATAGCTATGCGTCTCGGGTACGGAGCGGTTGTCGATGAAAGAATAAGCCGCCTCGAGGATCGCGAGCCCAGCGCCGGCAGTTGTGGTGGCTGGGGTAAAGGAGTCGCGGTCGGTTTCAATCTCGCCCTCAAAGTCTGCCTCCCCCGAATCCGCAAACGGAAGCCGGAAAAATCCTTGACCACGCACAGGACAGGCCAGGTGCAGCCCGATTAACAGAAACAAGAGGAATGGGCGCAGAGCTAGCATGGAATTAGGGACTACTTTCGAATGCGGGGAAAATAGTTGCCGACGTATCTTCCGTCATCGACCCCCAGCTGCCACGAACTTAAAAGTATCTCAGTGCCGAAAAGAGTTGCTACATTTATTCGCTGAGGACGTGATGATTTAGGAAGGCTATCGACGCGTTCCGAAGCTGATTCTCTAAAAACCTAGAGATCGGTCTCAAGATCGCCGCCCCAAACCTCATCCCATTCCTGTTCGGACGCGGCATCGCCATTCTCTGACGTGAATGCAACGCTGCCTTCATCTATAAAGTCTAATGCTGCATCAATCGGGTAGAGTTGCTCGAGGGCTTGATCGACGGCCACTGCTTGGTCCCCTCCCTGCTCGGAGACCGTGCTAAACTCAACGTAACTTGACTTTCCAAGACTCGTCACAACGGCGGGAGTCCCCTCACTGGCCAAGCTCGCCACTACCACTGGACTCATCGTGTCTACCGAAACTGAACTACTGGCTGGATCTTCGGACACGACGGAGGCAAGAGACGTATCCACTACGCTCTCGCTCATGGCAATAGTGCCATAGCCGCTTTGCCAGACTGCTAGATCACCCCCCTCCACGATGCGGTCGCGATTCCCATCGGCGGAGAGGTCAGATGTTGAACCAAACGACCTCTGCATCTGCAGAAAGTCACGTCCGTCCGTATCTCCGTCGTAGTCATAGTCCCCCGGGTTCTGGTCAACGTAGCGGACCCGAAAGACTCTTGCTCCCGCAGCAATCGGCGTAGCAGCGTCGAGATCTTTGTAGAGTTCGGTGAAGTAGAGCCCATCAGGTCCGGCAGAGAGTCCGACGACCGTGGCGCGACCATTGCCGGTGTAAGTGACAAACGTTGATGGCCCTTGGACAAGCCCCCCATTGAGATCGATGACGAAATCGACAATTCGCTTGCCATTGCTTTGCGGTCCCTGGGCATAGGTCGGCCCCGACTCACTGACGAAGGCGCGATCTCTCACTGACAAGGGAAATTGGCTGCCGCCAAAGGTTTCGTTTTGGACAAAGGTGATATTCACCGGGGCAGTGGCAGGTGACCAGTTATAGATGGCCTTGATCGTCATAGAGGCATCGGAGCCATTCCAGCCGTAACTATTGCCACGAAGAATTCTAGCTAAGCGGTCTGTGCCAGGTCCGTTCTCGACTTCATAATGTTCGCCGTCGGCAGCCCGCCAGGCACCTCCGAACGGATTGCGAACCCCATAAGCATACACATAGTCACGAGCATTGATGCCATTGCCGGCGTTGTAAAAGGGATTGTTGGTTGGTGCCGTACCATCGAGATTCATCCGCAAGATTTTTCCACGATATGAATCGAGATTTAATGCGGTGCTCGCATCGAATCCATCTCCATTGTGCACATAGAGCAAGCCATCAGCGGGACCAATCGTTAAATTCGAGATTTGATGGGACTGGCCTTGGCTTTCGCCAACCATGTCGCGGATAACGGTGGTAGTCGCGGCGGTTCGCCCGCCATCGTTGCTCGTGAATCGCACCACCTGGGGATGATGGGCACCATTGGGATCGGCTGGATTCGTGGCAGTGACTCGGGTGACAAATACATCGCCTGAGATGGGATCAACGACAATACCTGTAAGACCCTGTTCGCCGGAGCCTGGAAACGAACCAGTCGGATTGAAGTTCAGTAAATTCGTCGCGTAGTCGCTCACGGCAAAGTTGCGCGACACGACCTTAATCGTGCCATACAACTCCGTGACATAGAAATAAGGATCGCTTGGATTGGGTCCTGGATTGGGAACGAATGCAATGTTCGTGGGGAGTTGCAATCCTCCAGCGACCTCATCGATTTCATAACCGGGCCTTAAAGAAGTGAAGGGTACACTGACGGCAGTCTCACTGGCGCGTGCGAGAGTGGAAAAATCTGGTTCTGTCTGGCCAGATGTCCCGTAGAAAGTCGACCCATCACTGGAAACCCACAGATCTAAGCGGGCATTCGCGGCGAGGCTGATCTGTGGCAAGAAGAGAGTGTGGGAGAGACCACTGGTATCGCTAATATCAAGATTCGTGCTATCAAGTGACAGGCCATTAGAGCCCGCCACGACTACCACGCGGACGCTGGAGTGTTGACCCAAAGAGGGAGGATTCGTAACTGTATTTATGATGCCATTGTTGCCAGCGATCTTCAAAAGCAACGATCCCGATTCCGTTTCAACCCGCAATTCTGACTGATTGGGACTGGCGCTCGGAAGTAACACATTGACCGGAGAATCGGCATCCTTCCAAACGGGTGCTGGAGAGACTGCCACATCCGACAACTCCAAAGGAAATGTCGTCGACGCCGCCCCGGTTTGGAAGGCTCGCGTTGCGTAGCTGCTCACCGACCCGGCATCGTCCCGAAAACGGACTCGAAGTTCGAAGCTTGAGCTGGGAAGTAAATCCGTTCTTCCTGCATGAGAGTTAACAAAAACACCGTCTCCAAGGTGGGTATGGAGCCGTTCCACACCCTGAATACCTAGAGTTTGCCAAACGACCTGCGGCGAGCCATTGGTCTGCCATATTTCCCAGTCAGACGATTTGTGCAGATCGCCATCTCCATCAAAAAAGGCGATAGCTTCCATGTGAACATCGGCGGAGTTGACGATCTGCCCAGGTGTCTGGGGCTCGGTAATCGTTGGGGCCGAAGGAGCCGTGTTGGGCCCGCTGGGAAGTCCGACAATGTGGACAAAGTTGATGCGAGTTGCCTTCTCACCCGCTGCACCTTGGTCGATAGTAAGTCGGCCGTCAGAAACCGAGATTTGCTGGCTTTGTTGGCGGAAATCATTCGTACCTAAAGCCAAGCTATTCCAGTAATTCACCCCCTCAACATTGAGCGTGTAATCACTAGCAAATTCCGGATCACCAATCGATACCGTAACTTCGTAATTTCCATTGGGGAGCGCGAATTCCCAGTTCTGATTCTGATGAAAATGAATCAGCGTATCGAGCCGCTGGTCGAGATTGATACCTCGATCCCGCGACGTGTCGGTGTGATCACTGGACCAGCCGTAGAATTGCCCGTTCCCTTGATCACCAAAGAGGGTACCCACATCACGCATATAGCGTGTTGGAGTGAGTACTTCATCAAATTGAAAATTAACCAGATAGGTATCACCAGCCAGCATGCAGCGTGGTTCAAGAGTTTCCATCTGCAAGCGACGATTCTGGTCAGTACGTATTTTGCCGATCATCTCTGTTCTGTTCTCTGATTGTTACTTTACTAGAATGCTACAGCAATTTGATTGTGAAATCGAAAATCTCATGCGAGACGCAATGAATTGCCAACTGATAACAACTATTTGCACCATCGAGGTCGGCTCAGGAACCACTTTGTCGGCAGCCACAACCGGGACGCCGAAATTGGAATTCCAGATAGCCAGATCGTTTGCGCCTACCACGCCGTCGTGGTCGAAATCTCTATCGGAAACGGACGTTGCGTCGTTCATTTCGTAATCATGTTCCCAGGAAAACTAATCGCCACCCTTCACATCTCCGTCGGCAACGACTCTGGAATTGATTGCTTCCATATTATGCGCTAGCCGTTGACTTTATGCTAATTGGACGTCTTATTGACTATATAACACGCGTGTGCACGTCCTCGCTCATTGCACATAGACCCGCACGAAATCTACCAGCATCTGTTGTGGCCAGACGCTTGTTTCGTCTGGCTGGGCTTTGCCGACATAATCGCCGCCCACCGCAACATTCAGCAGAACTTCCGCAGGCGCAGATTGGCTCTTTAGAAATCCGTTGGTATCTTCATTGCTTATCGAGTAGTGGTGGACGTCGTCGACAAAGAATCGAAGCTCTTGATCGTCCCATTCCACAGCGTATGTGTGAAACCCATCGGCAAAGTCAACGAGTCGATCCGCTGGGGAGAGTTCGTGTTTTTTAGTTAAAAACTTGCGTTCGCGAGGGCTTGGCCCCCAATGATAAGCGCTAGTTATTATCATGGGTTTGTCGCCCCGCTGCTCCATGATGTCAATCTCTCCTTGGGACGGCCAAGGGGTTTGATGCGGATCTGGCAGCAGCCAAATGGCGGGCCATGTGCCTTTTGTTCTCGGTAATTTGGCGCGTACCTCCCATCGTCCATACTGATTGGTCCATTTGCTCTCGACCTTGCCGGAGCGATACGCCTTTTTGCCATAGGGGACGTCAGTTGCCGTCAGCACCAGATTGCCTTGCGACACTGTGACCTGATCAGGATGGTAGGCCTGTCGTTCGTTGTTGTGCGGAGTAGTCCAATCGATGATGTCCCACTTGGACGTATCGACAGATGTTCCTTCAAACTCATCGCTCCAAACGAGTTCCCAGCCAGGCGGGACACCGATAGCAGAAGAATCGACTAAGGCACAAATACAGAAAACCAGAACGATGATCCGTCCCACATTACGGTAGCGCAGATAAAACGACGAGTAATATAGGAGGTTGCTCATATTGCGAAGATCTCGATCTAATCAATCAAAAAAGGAAATGAAGTCAGAGGTACTATAGTTAAAAAGAGCCACGTCTGTTGGGCTGCTGAGGAGATGTAATACCAGCCCAAAGATCGCCGTATTCAACCTCGTCAACCTCACGTCGTTGCATGTCTGAGAATCCAACCAGGAAATTCACCTGATTCAATAAAACCGGCGTTCGCACCCCCATCGCCCTTCGTTGATCTTGTAGGTTTTGCTGATCGAGGCACGGCAATATTTGACGCATCCAACTTGCGCCTTCGTAGCCATAAGCCAGTCTTCACAATTCCGCTTGATTAAGACACTATTCTACAGCACCACCTGCAGTGGGAAAAGCTTTTTGTCGAGGACTCAAAGTTGAGTCAGCCCATCCCGATTTGTCGCAAATTGTTGAAACACTGAGCACGTTGCTGCTCTTCACGGACTGCCTGAACCGCAGGCAGAAACAGAGCCACCCACACTCCGATAGTAGCTATCTCAACCAGCAACTCCACTAAGGCAAGCCACTTATGTGGTCAGTAGGGGTTCCGGACATATCCATCTCTCGTCATTAGAAAGAAGTGACAAGGATTGCTTGGCAGCGAGTATTTCGCCGGCGTCCAATGCTCGAAACAGCGAAAGCCAGAAGAAATCCAAGCACACATGTACTAGGCTCTGGCACTACGCCTAAATTGGCGGTTAGAGGTGTGCCGACGCTGTTTTGCCAGTTGGACAAACTGCCGACATTGGGATCTCTTTGCCAAACGAGGAAGTCGTGTCCATCCACATCGCCGTCACCATCAAAATCGCCGCTGGGAGTAAGGCTCAGATTCATGAAACTCACGTCATCAATGTGAACTGCACCACCTTGATTGTTGGGCTGGGTAAAGACCAACGAGAGACGGGCTTCTACCGCTTGGGCGGGAACTGTATCCGTCAGCACATGATCCAGCCAGGCATCATTTACTGTGGAACCGTTGGCAATCACAATCGATTTCGAACTCAGATACTCACCGCTGCCATACTTTGCATCAAACGATTTGTAGTAATCAAACTTCATTTCCAACTGATTCTGCGATCCCGCGATACTATCAGCCGAACTGATGTAGGTGCTGAGCATAGCAGAAAGAGAATCTCCGGGTGAAACCGATATTCCCTGGGTGACGCCAGAGTAGTTCGTTTGGTTATTGAACTGCCCAAACAGTTTCAAGGCAGCGACCCCCTCGTCCACTGCTTCGTCGTGAACCTGAACGTTGGGATTGGGCTGCAAGTTATTTCCAAAAGTGCTCCAGCCAGCTAAGGAGCCGCCATTGTCTTCGAATCCGCCATTCTTGAAGAGGATATTCTGAGTCGTTTGGCTCTTTTCATAAACCCGCACATAATCGACCAGCATCTGCTGCGGCCAAACACTCGAACCGTTCGGTTGGGCACCTCCCAAAAAGTCGCCCCCGACGGCTACATTGAGATTCACCTCCATCGGAGCTTGATTGCTGATGTACCCATTCACATCCTGGTCATAGAGTGTGAAATAGTTTACCTCATCCACAAAAAATCGGATTTTTTTGCTATCCCATTCCACTGCATAGGTGTGGAAATCATTGTGGTAATCGTCCAGTTGACCAAGCTGAGAAGTGATCTGCTCGTCGTACCTGAATTGGTTGTTCGGCCATTGTTGCCCGTAATGAAACGCACTACTCGTGAGATTCGGCTGGTTGCCGCGATTCTCCATGATGTCGATTTCCCCTTGGGTAGGCCAAGGGTAGGTATTCGTATCAGGCAATAACCAGATGGCTGGCCAAGTTCCTTGGGTGCCGGGCAACTTGGCTCGAATTTCCCAGCGGCCATACTGGTTGGCGATTTTACTTTCGACTTTACCCGAGGTGTAATCTTTCCCGCCGTTGTTGGCATGGTCGGCCGTGAGCACGAGGTTGCCCCCGGAGACCGTGGCCCGCTCAGGTCGATAGGCTTGCTGCTCGTTGTTGTGGGGCGTGTTCCAGTAAATCGGATCCCACTTGGTCGTGTCGAGCGACGAACCATCAAATTCGTCGCTCCAGGTGAGATCCCAACCAGGAGGGGCAGCATGAACCGCTGAGAAACTTACTGCAGTTAGCACTGCAATAAGTGACAATCTCAATCGATTAGTTTGCCAAGCTTCGATAGTAACGCTAGCGGAAAATATCACCAGAGGCCTCATCTCGGATTATCATTTGATCGAATCGCAGAGATAAGAACTTTGAGCAGAGTTCTCTCAGCGCTTTCGACGCTTCGCCGCACCGTCATCTAACCCTTCAGATGAAAGTTCGATGTCAATTGTGTTGTTACCCTTTTCAACATTGAATTGCAGGCCCGAAGTACTGTCGATCGCATATTTACGCGGGGTGATGTAAGGGCCTGGCATGGGGGGACCTCCTTGAGGAGGCTCGACACCCGGCTCACGGGAAACTACGGTCGCTTTGTAATCACCCGTTTCAAGCCCAGAGTCTCGGTTCGTACTTAGTGTGTAACTCCCGTCGCTCTGGATTTTTCCTGCCGCACGCATCCCGCCACTCACCGGTGCGAAGCCAACCATTCCCTTGTCGAGCGGTTTACCATCCATCGTGACAATGCCAGACACGCTAGCAGGTTTGCCGCCACAACCAACCAAAAACAAGAGAGACAACCCCCACCCTAGGACGGAAATCCTCAATCCAGGTTCTTGTTCACAGCAACTGTAAGATCGATTCATGACAAGTGATTCTCCCATTTGCCCGCAGGATGAGTGCCGTACTTCTAGCTTCACGATGTGAAACGGCATGTCCTCCATTATGAGACAAATCAACTAATTGTCGAGAGACACCACTTCACCACCGTCCTTAGTAGACAACGCCCGATAAACGTTGTGATCGATTCCTTCGTTAAAAAACTGCACCGAGGAGTCTGCCATCGCAAAATGCACCCCTCCAGGGTGCAGACTACGGAATCCGCGGACGTCGTACCAATTGGTACGAATATCTGACAAATCGCCCGGCTGAAAGTAATTTAACTGCATATTGCAAACGGCCCAATCGCCATCAGAGAAATAGGCGGCGGAGTGTAGATCCTGGTCCGCAACCGACTCGCCAATCATTAGCGTGTTACTGAGTCCATCGCTGATGCGCTTAAATTCAATCGGATCATAGTAACTCATTTTCCAGAACAGCCCATTGCAACCCAAGGTCTCGAAACAATCGGGAATACTGCCCCACTGGGGATTGCTCCACAAACCGCCTGCACCAAACACATTACCCAAGGCTGTATCACCAGCTACTCCTTTATAACTCGTGACTGCAGTCAAAGCAGGCTCCCAATGGAAGTTGCCCTCACGAGGCGCGGCCGAAGGGTCTGAGGGACAAGTCAGCACTGGCAATTGCCGCTCCATGAATTGGCGAATTTCAGGCCGCCCCATGCCGCGACCGTTGGTCGCGGTGACGACAAATCGATTGTCGGCATTAGACGGATCAAAACCAGGCTTCATGCCATCGTACATGGCTTGTTGCTCAAGCTGGGGGAGGACATCCACGATCCACCCCTTGCCGTTCGTATTCTTGCCGGCCACGTATTTGGAGACTGCGGCAGGGACATCGCCACCCGGATTTCGATAAATCTCTCTACCGAAATTCGTGTTGTAGTTGATGCCGAAAGGCAGATGCTTCTGGGAATCGTGAAAATTATGAATCGCCAGAGCCACATTTTTCACGTTGTTCGCACAAGACATCCGCCGTGCCGCTTCGCGCGCCGCTTGCACGGCAGGGAGTAGCAAGGCCACTAACACGCCAATGATGGCGATCACCACCAACAGTTCAACCAAAGTGAAGCCGCGAACTCGGCCAGCGGGATTCCTGGACATTACAAAACTCCATGGGACAAGTTTGAAAGTACGTTTAAAAAGCTAGCAGCAAGTTCGCCGACGACGCCCCAAGCTACCAGCACCTAGAGCCAAGAGTAATCCCAATACACAGGTACCAGGCTCTGGCACAGCTGACACGGCAGCAACCAGCGGGGTGCCGTAATTGGCTTGCCAATCCGCGAGGTTGCCCACGGCAGTATTTCGCTGCCAAACGAGGAAGTCACGTCCATCGACGTCACCGTCTCCGTCGAAATCTCCACTCAAGGTTGGGGCATTACTTGTAAGTTTCACTAGAGAGGCATTGTCAAACCAAACTGCACCTCCCTGTCCGAGCGTAGAATTAAACAACAGGTTCATTCGAACCAATGCCGTATCGGCTGGAGCGAGAGCGTCTACGGTGTACTGAACCCATTCATCTTGAATCATGTCTGCATCCCGACCGTCGTATATGGGAGTGTCCTGTTGGTTCCGACCCGGGCTGAAATTGACAGAATCAAGCACTGCCCCAGCCGAATTCAAAAACTGAAGAGTGATGTTCGTGAAATTATCAGAGCCTAGGATAGGATCGGAACTAGGAGCGTAAGCGAACACAGAGGCTTCGAATTCTTCTCCAGGCGACGCAGCAACATTCTGCCAGAAGCCGGAGGCATTATTCGCACCGGGAGTGTATACCTTTGCAGCTTCAAAACCATCGTCGATACTGGGAACCCCCTGTGCGTCGGAGCTGTCAACAAAAGCGTTGTTGAATCTTATCCAAGCACCCACATGATTAGCCGGTGTGATACCGACAGGAGGTGGAAAAGTAATCGAAGTACCATCTTCAAAACGTGCATCTGCCAGTAAATTGGCACTCGTTGTCGTGTTGAACCGCTCAACTTGGAGTCGGTCGAGTTCCAGTTTAAAATTGGTGTTTGACCCGGATGTCGCAGCCGGCACGAAAGAGCCATCGTAGGCTTGAACAAAACCCGAGTCGGGCACCCAGAAATTGACGTGTGCTCGCATCGGATCGTCTGGTATTACGGTCGTTTCCGTGCGCACCAGTGCTCCATCAATGTAGTATTTCACACTGCTAGGAGTCCAATCCGTGCGATAGTCGTGGAACTTTGTGATATCGAATCCGCTAGGGTTGTTGATGAACTGGGGAGATCCTCCAGAACCTGGTCCGGTAAAAGGTCCATCATTCCATACATTGGTGAAGGTTCGATTCGGAGTACCACTCACTGATTCATTAGTCAACAACTCGTGATCGATCTCGTCGCGGACTAGATTAGGAGAAACTCCTCGGGAGACGTCATAGAGGAAGGGTGCGGCTACGATCCCCCCTTGAGCCGCGGTTGAGGCATCGACACGCATGCGCGTAGTCATACGCAAACCTCCTCCACGGGCAAAATTCTGTTTGGTAATCAGGTCCGTACCTAAGAAAGAAGTGCCAGGAGTCGATGTCACGGAGTCAAACGTGTCCAGGTTCAGCACGGCGACTTTGCCATCTGTGCTGCCGGCTACGCCAGCGGGGACGTTTTCGGAGGGGAGAGTAAAACGGAACTGTGTGCGACCCGCGAAATCGCCGGCACCAACAAACCCACCGAATGGTGCCCGAAACTTGGAGATATCGACGATACCATCGCCTTGAGCAGCGGCTGGGCCACTTGTGTCATCAAAATTGTCGAGCAAGAGGACTTGCCCATGCAGCGAGGTGGTTTCTGCGACAACAAAGCAACAGAGCGCAATAGTAGTTAATTGTGGCAGAAATGGCTTTGTTAATCTCATGTCCCTCACCTTTAGATATTCAATTTCAGAAATGCGTATAAGTCTTGACTAGTAATTCCGTCGTTTAGAGTCGGGAAGGGAACGACTTCCAATTCCGCCGACTCAAAAAATTGCTGCTAATTCAGGATTCCATTGACGTATTACGTTCAGAAAGGTCAATTTGTTCGGGCTTTTCGACTAGCATCGCTGCCCCAGAAACTTTTTGTGCCAATCTTATCAGCTATTATCGTAAATAAAAACGAATTTCCGACTCGCCAGGGCATGGCGGGAAAAGGCCCGCCATGCACCCGAGAGTCAATTTCTCATGCGATCCTCACTCAACGATCACGGTGATCGCTGAAGAACAAGGATCAACCATTGCGTCTGCGACGACTCCCCACCAGTGCCAGTCCAGCCAATCCAAGCAGTGCGACAGAGGCGGGTTCGGGAATAACCGAGATTGACACATTGTCGAAGTAAGCATCAACACCACAACCCTCGACAGGTCCGCAACTGGCCTTCAGTTGCAGTGTCACGCCACCGGCGACATCAGGACCCAGAGTGGTGTTCCAGATAAAGGATTGCCAATCTGCAGTGGGAAATATCGGCGCATTGGTATAGATCTCTTGTTTGGATACGCCGCCGCCGTCCAACTCGGAGAATAGCTCAACAAACACAACGCCACCGGCGCCAGTGAGCGAACCGCGCATATCCCATTTGATGGTAATATCCTGGCCAGGCGTGACGATTCCGATTCCAAGATTGGCATTCTTGATCAAATTGTCGACAGGGGGGTCTGTTTGACTGCGGACGGGGACATTTAGGTTTGCCGCAAAAGTGCTGCCGTTGCCTGGACTAACGATCGACTGGATTCCACCACCCGGAAACTGTTGCCAACTCGCCTCTGGACTCCCGTCGTTAAAAGTTCCGGTTTCAAATCCTCCGTTTACAGCCAGTTCGAGAGCCGAACTCTCCAAAGCCATGTTGGAGATGAGCATCAAGCTCAACAAAGCGGTCAAATTTATTCTTAGTCTAGTCATTAGAAACTCTCCAAAAAAATATTCACAAGTGTTGCGTCGTCCCCCCGGCAAAAACTTTTTTGCCAAATACAAAAAGCAAGCAACGCACATCTCTAATACATCTGCCCCAAATAGAATTAAGGGTCCCTTCCTTTCAAGTAAAGATATTGAGCCCCACAACGCCAAAGCAAAGCTCTTTCGTTTTGAAACAGGAAAATATTACAACTACGACGGCCACCCACGACCGTAGACAACCCCATTGCTTCCAGCCAAGAAGATCGTACCCAACTCTGGGATGCGTAGGGTCAAATTGACATTACACTTAATAACGGAAAATCTGACAAAGCCACCAACTCGTCGACGATGGGGATTACGACCAAGAGCTCTACTAAGGTGAATCCGCTTGCGTTGCTAGCGGTTTTCCAGGCCATCATTATCCTCGATCCTTAGACAAAAAACGGGAAAGTGAGTTGCTTAGGAGCAGGTGCGCCGACGACTTCCCATGCTGGAAGCGCCAAGAGCCAGAAGTAAACCAATTACACACGTACTAGGCTCAGGCACTGCACTGAGACTCGCCGCGAGCGGAGGCGCGCCGTAGTTGTCTTGCCATTCAGACAAAGTGCCGACGTTCAAGTCACGTTGCCATACCAGAAAGTCGTGGCCATCCACGTCGCCGTCGCCATCGAAGTCACCTGGTATAGCTACTGAACCCACAGCAGCGATCTCAACGGTGCCAAAATTCCCGACGTCAGTAACCCAGACGTTTGCACCCGTCGTTGCGAAGCCGTATTGCACATGGCGACCAAGACCTGAATCGGTCAACAGATTAATGCTGAAGGAAGTCGTACCCTCATCGATGATTTCTTCAGAAACATTAAAACTGGAATAATCTGGAGCAAAATCTTTGATGAACACTTTGGTCAAATAGTCACCATATGTACCCAATACGGAGGATAAAGTATTCGAAATAATCGAACCCTCAAACGTAACAGTTTGACCGGCGTAGGTGTCGGTTTCCTCGACATACATATTGGCTTCCATGGTCTTGTTTCCTGCCTGACCGGGACCACCAGGGTTTAAGGGATCCGGTGCGGTACCAGTCGTATTCTGATACCAAAATTCGTTCGGATCGCCGATGGTATTGGGGGTCAAAGTTAGTTTGGAAGGTGAAGTAGAAAACTTGGCGACCAAATCATCGGTACCCCAGGGGCTGCCAAACACGAAAGCACCGCCGTTTTCTGGCAGCTCCGATACATTCATGTAGCCAAGCCAGTTCTTGCCCATGTCTACGTCTACCGTGACTTGTGCGTTAGCCTGGAGTGACGAGGCCCAAACGGCACAACCGATCATCAAGATTTTCAAAGTATATTTCATCGTTATTTTCCCAATTGAATAAAGAAGAATCTGTGAGATGCTGATTGACTGGCAACATCAGGACCAGATTGAAGCAAGTGAAAAGGCTAGCTGCCCAGGCAGCGTTTTAGTCGAACCTTCTCATGTCAGGACTCAAGGTGTTCACCTAGAAAGTTGGGAGTCCCAACCAGTCCAAGCGTGACTAACTTCGCAGCCATCTAGCCCCTTCTCAAGGGAAAACGCATAGCACGGAATACGTAGTTATTGCGTTCTAAGTGAACTATCTGTTCTAATTTCCAGGCCATCCCTGGCAAACTAAGCAGCGTTTGCCCGCCCGTGGACGGGCAAACGCGAGCATCTATATCTACTACAGGCTTCGACGACGAATACCAACCAACGCCAAACCACAAAGACCAACAAGCGTCAGCGAAGCAGGCTCAGGAACCGTCCCGATCACCACACTACCAGCAGCGGCAAGCAACTGAGCATTGCCCGCGTCTGGAAAAATGTTTTGGCCAATGAACTGGAAGCCATATTGGACGTGCCGGGCTGCATCATTAATTGTGGCTAGGCTAACGCTGAAGGGACCGGCCGTGGTGATGTCGAAAAACGAATCTACACGGGATGAGTAGTCAGGAGCGAAGTCACTCACAAAAATTCGAGCACTGTAGTCAGCAGACGTCGTGTCGGAGAGAACATTGCCTTCAAACGTAACAGTCTGGCCAGCCAAGGCTCCGGTCACTTCTTGGTAAAGGTTAGCTTGCATGATCTTTCCACCCGGTGCGGCGGTCCCATCAGGATACCAGTAAGGATTAGGGTCGCCGATCTGATTGGGTGATAGCGTGAGCGTGCCCGCGCCATCGTCGAACGTGGCTACCAGATCCGCAACGCCCCAGCCGCCACCGCCGTCATCAGCAGGTGAGTTGTCTATGTCAGTCCAATTCATGTAGCCGAGCCAAGGCGCAGTTGATTTGCTAACGGTCACTGTGGCCGCTTGAGCCTGAGTTCCCAAAGCAGCTACGGCTGCAATGGCGCAACAGGCGAGTAATTTAAATCGAGTCATGAGCACTTCCCTCCAAAAAAAGAATTGATAAGGCCCTCAGTCACTGAGGAAACCACAAACCAACCGAAAGCTGTTCCCAGCCTCCGGCAAACACCTCTTTACTAGCTTCTATTCTACGCAGCGGTTATTGAAAAAGCGCTGAGTAGAATGCTGCCTGCGGGAACCTAGGGAAGAGCCGTTTCTTGTAACTGTTTCAGGTACAGTTTCAGTATAATCGTTGTAACCCCTCTGTCAAGCAAGTTTGGAATTTTTTTCTGGTTGGTGGAAAAGTCGATTCTTGGCACTTTTCAAGCTGAATCGAGCCTGAGCCTTGTACCGTCTGGTAGCACTCGTGTTAACTCTTGGGGAACACGCCCCGTGGTCCCATTGATCTCAAACCAACAACTGGCGATCCGATTTGCCGATCGCTGGCTCATCCCCGCCTCTACCATACTAGCAAGTTGGATAAAGGCCTCGGAACCTAGTTGCTTGGCATTCTGACAGACCGAGGTCATTTTTGGGTAAACAAAGTCGCGCATGTCCCGGTCATCAAACCCAACTACAGATAATTCGCGAGGAATTTCGATTCGCATGCTGTGTGCTTCACTCAGAAGACCAACGGCTACCGAAGGATCGGTGATGTACACTGCCGTGGGTGGGTTTGGCACACTCATCATGCTTCGGAGCAATTGTGCTCCATCGGGCCGATGCGCGGGAATGCGAAAAACAAGGCTATTTTCTAGGGGAATTCCATTTTCTGCCAAAACTTCCACATAGGCTCGATGTCTGTCGACGTGGTCACCGTCGTCGAACTCATTGGATGCCAACGCGATCCTTTGATGCCCTAGCGAGACTAGATGCTCAATCGCCTGCTTGCTGGTGGTGTAGGAATCTGCGTAGACGAAATTTAGTTTCGGGTGGTCAAAATGGTCGCCAACAACAATTGCAGGGAAGTTTTCTTCGGCAATTTCGCGGCACACATCGCGCCCTTCCACCGTCGATCTGAGTATCACCCCCCGAATACCCTTGCGCAGAAAGTATTGGGTATAGGTTTCGTCTGACCCTCGATCCCGGGTGGGATCGAGGATCACCAAGTCGAGATCAACCCCTTTCATGGCCTGCCCCATTCCCTCGACAAGTGCCATGTCGTAAGTGGAGCCCAAAGCAAACGGGCCTGTGTAGATCAGGCCCAAAAAAGAAGTGCTCCGCCGCGAAACATTAGGGACGTAACCACAGCGGTTTACAGACTCCAATACCTTGTTGCGAACCTCCCGAGTAACTGCAGGACTGTTGTTAATTACCCTAGAAACGGTCGCAATAGACACATTTGCATGCTCGGCAACTTGTCGAATGGTGGGCACTGTAGTACTATCCTGTAAATATTCTGAAACTGTTTCCTTGTCACTATCATCATAAACGAACCCCCCTCTTTGTCAAATCAACTGTCCTAATGGCTCGTTATTCGAGACTGAGGACTCAACCCGGCGATTATCACAAGACTCATTCAGTCCCAAACTGGGGACACAGCTGAGGTCACTATTGAGACAGATAGAACATCATGAGACACCTCAGGCGGATCGGATTTCTCTAGTCCAGAAATCTGCCTATTCCATCGGGATGCTTGTCAATAATTTGCAGGCTGCCGCTCTACCGGCCATGGTGGTGATCCTTAATCTGGGACTTGGTATGAGCCCGGTGCTTGTCGGCATCATTGGCTTCGCCCCGCGCATCTTTGATGCCTTGTCCGATCCGATGATGGGATATATCTCGGACCACACGATGACTCGTTGGGGCAGGCGTCGGCCCTACATTTTCGCTGGGGCTATTCTTGCCGGCATTGTCTTCGCTGCAATGTGGCAACTTCCTCCCGGACATTCGGAGAGCTTCTATTTTTGGACGTTTCTGACCGCTTCAATTCTTTATTTTCTTGCCTATACGATCTACGCAACTCCATTCGTTGCCTTTGGCTTTGAAATGACGCCCGATTATCACGAGCGAACTCGCCTGCAAGCATTTGCCAATACGGTCGGACAACTCGCCTGGCTAGGGGTTCCGTGGTTCTATGCAATCATGGCAAGCGACCTGTTCGACAATACCGTACATGGAGCCCGTGTCCTCGCACTGTGGGTGGGTGGGGCGATTTGCCTGCTGGGAATTTTCCCCGCAATCTTCTGTCGAGAGAAAATCGTTTCTATACCTGGGGAAAGTAAAATAGATGATGGTTTGCTTAAGGTCCAAGGATTCTGGGGTCACACCAAAGACTTTCTCCAGGGCATTGGCACAGCACTCAAGTGCCGCCCTTTTGCCAAGCTCTGCTCGGCAACCTTTCTGGTTTTCAATGGCTACCAGCTAGGGGCTTCGTTTTCCTTATATGTCATCATTTATTACGTGTTTCTTGGAGACAATGAACAGGCAGGCAACTTGTTTGGCTGGTTTGGAACCCTTACTGCTGTTAGCACGTTGGTCGTCATACCGCTGACGGCCTGGATCTCAACCAAGATCGGAAAACGTGAAACTTTTTTGATTACGATCTCCCTATCCCTGGTTGGCTACGCCATGAAATGGATCGGCTACAACCCTGAACATCCCTATTGGCTGCTTGCTTCGTGCCCCTTTGTTGCCTTCGGCACGGGTTCACTCTTTACGCTGATGGGTTCGATGGTAGCTGACGTATGCGACTATGACGAACTCGAAAGTAAACAGCGCCGTGAAGGTGTGTTTGGCGCGATCTATTGGTGGATGGTCAAGGTGGGAATGGCCCTGGCGGGACTCCTGACGGGGATCATGCTGGAAATATCCGGGTTCGATGTGGCATTGAAGGAATCTCAATCTGGAGGCACATTGCTGCTTTTGAGGATTTTCGATGTCGGGGTTCCCTTGATAAGCTCGGCTATCGCAATTTGGATCATTTCGACTTACGAGATCACCGAAGCAAGGGCCTACGAGATTCGCGCGGAGTTAGAACGACGCAGAGGAAAACCCGACGAGCTTACGGGCGAAGATATTCTCTCCGTCTAAGCGAATTCTTCTTCAGCGCTCAATTCTCAGGCACGAAGCACTAACTGCTTAGGAACTTGAACGTCGATCTGCGTAATTTCACCTGTCCGCTGAAACAGCTTCGAGCTCAATTCGGCATTCAAATATTCTTGTTGAGAGGACACCTTCGTGCCATCTGATAAGTGCACCTCCATCGAATACGCCGCATCGGTCAAAGCGTACACAACAGGAACCTGGCAGACAGTGAATGCCAAGGTCCGGGGAGCCACCTCCAACTTCTGGGCATTCCCGGCGAGATCAAAGTAATGAAATTCTTTTGCCTCCTCTGCGAATTCGCGCCGACGAAGCAGCGCTGGCTCAAAATGGAGCCGACCATCTAGAAGCCGGATGCCTAATTCCCCCTGACGGGTGAGTACCTCTTCTTTGACTTGCCCGGTCATGCCTGGCTGTTGGGCGCCACTGTGCATAGGCGTATGCGAGTAGGGATCTGTAGGGAATGCGCCATACTGGCTGGGAGTCTTGTCGGAACTCAGGCCCGCGCGCACCAAATAGTAGGCATCTGCTAATGCATCAATGACTATTTTCGATGCCTGACGGTCGACAGCGGTGAACACATTTTCTTGAACAGCGAGCAAGAGTTTCGATACCATGTGCCAATAGATGCAACCTAATCCTTCATAGCCATACATAGTTCCTGAACGACCCGTGTAGGTCTTATGGGAAAACACCTCTTCAAACACCGCCATCACTTCCTTGCGATCGCGAGATACCGAGTTTGCCCACCTTGGGTCTTGAGCCAGCTTATCAAGACAATTTGTCAAATCGGCTTCCCTCTGGATCGCAGCGGAGAAATGGTACTCGTTAAATACATCGCGGACGATAATCGAGTCTTCTCCTGCACTTGCTAATTCCTGAAGCAGCGGCACTGAGTTCACCCGCTGCTCAGTAATGCTGTTTCGGAGCAAGAATCCTCCCAGGTTCCGATAAGGGTAGAGCATAAAACTAGATTGATCTTGTCGGAAAAGTTTGCTTTCGAACATCGCATCGATCAGCTCGACTGCCTGGGCTGCATCGAGCACGCCACTGCTCAGAGCCGACACCTGACCTTCGAGCATTTCATAGAGATGGCTCACCCCAACCGCCTCATCTCCGGCACGCAATTCAAGCAAGTTGTAGGCATGGTACAAGCAATCTGCACGACGATTGGCTCGAATCGAGTGATCCAAATACTCAATAGCCAATCGGAAGAATTCCACAAGTTCCGTACTTCCAATCGTATGCTTACCCGAAAAACCCTCATCGTAAACCTTCAGGCGATAGTCTGAGAATGCTTGCCCCGCCTCTCTCAAAATGCGACCTCGAGTCTCCTCGGTGACGGTTGATTCATGGAGCAAAGAACGATTCTCTTGCAGGAGATTTCGGATACTACGAAACCACTGTTCGAGTTCTATGGAAATCGAAAGTCGCCGGTCACCGATCTCTCGAATCAATTCAATGAGCAAATTCAGATGACGGCGCAAGTAGCAAACCGTCACCATCGAGAGGCCATTCCCTACGAGTGCATTATTGGCGTCGTTCCATTCGGGTCGCTGCGTGTTGAGCCATATGCCCCCGTCTACGGCAAAATTTGAGAGCTTCGCTAACACGGGAACCAGTAGTTTTTCTATCAAGTTCACATAGTAAACCTCACCTTGTGAATCGAGAACCAACTTACCGTCTGCACCTACTTTTTCTACTCGCCGCTCGATCTCTTGGGCCGTATATCGGTCATAGTCGATGGTGTCGCAACTATTTGCGACAATATCCTCGTAGGATCGAATCCGATAAGGAACATTGGCATAGCAAAAGATCTGTTCCTCAAGAAGCCGTCCGACTTGACCTGGATAAACTTGCTCCAACGCCTCCAACAATCGCGTCAAATAAATGATCTGATGATCGCCCCAGTATCCGATGTTACTCCAGGGATCTTCTGGATCCGGCGCTTCCCAATCAATGCCATCACGTGAGATACGATAGGGGTTATACCCGTCGATTGTTGATGCGTTCACAAACTTGGCGATCATGTTTGGCAGGAACGCAGGAAAGCTCCTGGCGAGCGCCTCCCAGTTTTGGAAAATGTCTCGCCAATTGCCTTGGTAGTTGTAGATGCAGGATCCATCTTCGTTCTGCACGCAGATCTCAAACATGTTCCAAGGGCGACTGGGGTCCCCATGACGTCGACCAAACGTGAGTGGCAAGTATTCTAGAGTGAGACGAACCAGATCCGTATTCTGTTCCTTACGCGCGAGTTTCAGCAATTCTGTAGACTCAATCTTCTCCGGCAACGCACGAAAAAAAGATTGTACAGCATCTCTGGTGCGACGATTTCTCGACGTAACGAACTCCAAGAAATCGTGTGATTCTATCGAGTAATTTGCCGCAAAGACCCCGCCACGCATGTTATTGAACAATACATTTGCAACGTGATGAGCCGAGGCGAGTTGACTACCCGTCGCCTGCAAACCATCCGCGCTGGCAATATTGCGTAGCAAATTCTGGTGATCTTGCTCGATAGCCCGTTCCAAAGCCTCCTCAAGATGCAATTCATCAAGGAGAAGTCGTCGAATCTCGGCTACCTTTTGATGGTCGCGGCCAACGTCTGCCACTTGGTACCAGCGGCGCGACTCACCAGGTGCCAATTTGATGCTTGAAAACGTGAAATAGTTTCCGCGCTGGCCAGTGCAAAGCGATTCCGGGGCTGGCTTACCCCCAGCCATAAATGAATGAAGCCCTTTTTGCGAAAGAAATACCTTGAATTCTGGTAGGCCTCGACACCAGACGGTAGTCGCCCGCAACACTTCGGCAGCTTCCGCCCGATCCAGAATCTGCGACGTCAAACTGTAAATTCCTAAGCCGGTTGCTTCTTCAAACTCGTTATGCTTATACGCGTCCACCAGGCAACTTGCCCGCTGATAAGTGGAAAGTGGAACGCCACTTGGACTCAAGTTCTGCAATCCATCTACCAGCTCGATCTCTATTTCGTCGGTGCCATTGTTTTCCAGTATTGCCGTCCGCACAAAACCAAACTGCGTGGAAGTTCTCCAACTCGAACGGAAAGTGAGACCCAAGCGTTCGTTCGATTCCTGAAAGATCAATTGATCCCCCACAACATGCTTGCTCAACTTACGCCCTGCCCCGGAGCTATCCGTGAGACTTTTATCAAACGGCTGCCAGAAAGAGTGCCGATCCCCTTCGCGATGTCGTATGAGGGTGACTGGACCCGTGTAAGATTGACAGTCGTGCAACAAGTCGACTGTTTGATAGGGAAACAAACTGTTTTCTGCGGACACACGCCCTGCTGTGAGACCTCCAGCGGAAGAAACATACATCCATAGATCGCCAACGCTCACTATACTCATGAGAAACGGAGGCATCATGTCGTAGTTTTCAATTTGGTAAAAGTCTTGTCCGTCGATTTGGACAAACTTACCCATTGCTGAATCCGAGCGAGTTGAAGTAGAAATTTCGGGCACCGTTTTATTCCTAAGTGTCGTTGTTTGAGAAGTGACAGACTTCGAGGGACCATCGGACACAAACAGTTTTATTTGCCAGTACCAGTCATGGCCTTCTTTGGCTCACGATCAACACCATAAAGCCCCCAGTGTTTCTCTACTTCGTTCGGATGGGGTCCACCCTTCCAGGGTTCATCAAAAGCCTCGAAGTAGAATGTACAAATCTTTTGATCGCGAGCCCAGTCAGTGAACTGACGGTAATACTCTCGCTGCTCCGCTTCTCCCGCTTTTCCCTTGATAAGCTTTGCTTGCTCACCTTCATCATGAACCTGAGTTGCCCAACCTGCCTCACCAATCACCACCATTTTTTGAGGATAGTTTTCTTTGACCTCATCATAGACCTTCTCAGTCCACTCCATCGCCTGAGGCAATTGCAGCCCTGCCCACATCGCGTGGATGTGTGTGACGATGAAATCAACTTCATCGGCAATTTGTTTACTTTCGGGTTTATTCCAAAAATTGAAGTCGTCTGCCGTCGTTACTGGCACGCTTGTTGCAGATCGAACCTCCCGAAGATAGCGGATTAATACTTCGGGGCTTGTCTTGTGATCAGACCAAAACACTTGCGTTTCATTGCCAATACTCACAGCAATAACCTCATCCGGATACGCGTTTGCCAAACGAATGGCCTCAGCCACCTCCCGCTTGTTCGAAACTTCTGCCAATAACGGATTGGCTGCTTCAACTTCCGGAACTATCCAGGCACCGATCATCACTTTCAGTGGAAGCTTTTTTTCGTGAATGATTTTTAGCACTTCTTCTGCTGCTTCACCCGCCCCGTACATTCGCAGCAAATTCCAATGCTGAGCAAGCATGGCCAAATCCTCGATCAGTTCTTCGCGAGTAGGCTGAAGACCATCCGGCGACTCCTCTTCACGATATGGACCATAGGAAATGCCCTGGCCAATCCACTTGCCATCGAGGGTGGGTGAAAATTCTCGTTCTTCAAGAGTATCCTTACTGGTGCCCTCGCTGTCTTGTCCAGAGTTATTGGCTTCGGCAGATGTATGTTCACTATTGATCAAAACAGACAAGAGCAAAAGAAACGACAGTAGGATAAAACTAGATCGAGTAGGAAACATAGACGCAATTCCTCAAAAACTGAAAGAAAAGGGACGGGAATGATAGTATTCGATCAGACGGCCCGGACAGAGAGGTGAGATACTTTGACCTCTATTCTGATCTCTTTCGGTGTGACTTACAACTAGCGATACTTTAGAGAGAATCAGCTATTGGGCCTGGGGCCTGAAAAAGAACAACGATGTAAATTTGTTTCAAAAATGGATGGCAACATCTGACGATGATTTACTTAGGGCCTATCCAAGCACCTCAGGAACTCTGCAAGTGTTCGCATTTGAGAGCCATCAGAGCAGGTGATTGGAGAGGTTCTGATTCTTGAATTCACATGTAAGATATCATCAAAAAGAGGCACAGATTATTTGCGGCCAGCTATAATAAAGGTGAAGGAGCCCACGCTCTTCCGACAAATTTAATAGCTAGCCACCTTTAATCATGCAACCTGCAACTTTGATTCGATCAACACAAGCGATTATATGAATCGAGAATTCACGTTACTGAGCTTACTCGCACTTGTTGTCCTTTTCTCGGAGCAGTTCGCTTTTACGCAACAGGCCCGAGGACACGAGGGCCGCCGATTCTTAATTGAAGTCGTGAATGGTAAGTTACAGGTCCAGGGTATCAATTCGGGCATGTCAGACGGAGCTCCCGCCACGCGCCCTTACACCAACTCCATCCACGATCATTGGAAAAACTACACGTCTGTTGAATTAGGCGATATAGCGACCTCCTTCCTTCCTGATTTCGAAATTCAAATTGGGACCGCATTTGTCACGTTGAAGGACCATGAAGTTGTTCTAGAACTCCTCAGCGTCAAACAGTGGCTCAATCCCCCATTGATGCCTGCTCCAGAAACCATCCCAAACCTCCAGCCTCTTGATCCAGGGGAGGTAATTCGCATCGAGGCGGGGACCACTGTCACCTCCGACACACTCGGCAGCCTGTTGATTAGCCCCTCGGTTCCACAAACTGGTATCGCAGATATCTTGGTCAACTACTCGATTGACGGCCATCCGTCAAACGAGATTCACGTCTTGCAGTTCCGACTATCTGCGACCCCAGCCGATCCGAACCAACCTGACCTAATCAACGACAGCGATCCAATCTACATACTTTTGTCTCCGGATGGTGATAATCCTATGGAAAAGCTGCACCACGCTTCACTCTACTTGGAACAATACTTGGCCACCGTTCCAGAGCCAGGCTCGTTCGCCCTGGCAACTATGGCAGCCGCACTGTTAGTTGGAATTCGACGCTCAAAGAGATTGCACTGATCCCAACGTACCGAGAATAGAATGTCTGCTAGTTTCTTAATCTTAGCAGTCCTTGCGGCCTATTTCACGGTGGCCTTCTGACGGGTGACGACCTCGCCACCTTGCCCGTTGATCACATTGAGGATGCCACTTCCCTGCTGACCACCGGAGAGGCGGTAGGTCAGGGCATGGTGGAAGATGATCCCTGGAACATCAGGAGTCTCAATAGCATTTTCGGCAACTACGGGCGCGTCTTTGAACACATGATAGACACCTAGTCCCCAAGCCTCGTGGGTGGTCACGTCTTCGCCGACCTTATAAGATGCATAGCCATCGCCTGTCCCACTGCGCCACGCCTCCTGCGATGGGGGATCATAGGGCATCTCGCTCTGATAGAAATACACACGGCCTCCGTTGCCATT
Source organism: Bythopirellula polymerisocia (assembly GCF_007860015.1). GTDB lineage: Bacteria > Planctomycetota > Planctomycetia > Pirellulales > Lacipirellulaceae > Bythopirellula > Bythopirellula polymerisocia. Next base: position 691,508 of record NZ_SJPS01000001.1, on the reverse strand, counting down.
CCAAACTGTCTGGTGCTTTTGTGTATGCTCGACGAATAAACCAAAGATAGTTACTTCGTCCCCTTCGACACGCAAACCCGTCTCACAGGTATTATCATCCCAACCCACGCTCTTTCCGTGGTCGGCACGCCATAACCACAGATTCTCACCGACAACGTGATCGCTGTAGATGGTAACCATGCACTTCGATTTGCCTTCTCCGTTGCCTCCCACGCGACAAAAAACATCATGCAGACAGATTGGGGATTTCGAGTTTCCCAGGCTCTGATCAGGTAGGCCAACTTGGAAGAGCGTATCCACTTCAGTTGATCCTGCGTCGAAAAGGATCCCACTGACATCGACTCCTTCGGCAGCATCGACGCGAATCGTAGTCTTTCCAGTTGACGAGACCAGACTCGGCAGCCCGAGTCCGAGCACGATGGTGCCAGGCCGCGAAACAACGATCGTGTCCTCTAAGGAATAAATGCCGGGGGTGAGTAGCAGATGCTTCCCCGCGCGCAGCGCCGCGTTGATGCTCTCGGCGGTTTCCTCGTCAGGCTTCGCGAGGTAGAAGTCCTCAAGGGGCAGCTTTTCCCCGGGTGTTTCCCCGTCACCCCAGGTGATCCCGGCGGCTCTCTTTCGCAGCGGCGGCAACACTACAAACCAACGCCCATCGCTATCCACAATAAGATAAGGCTTCTCACGTACGACCTGAGTCTCAACTACAACGGTGAATGGCTCATCTGGCCACTCTCCTTCCGGCGCATTCTTGCACCCAACAAAGACCATGTTCCAGGCCCCACCGATCCATTGTTTCCACTCGCTGTTTCGCGAAAGCCATTGCTGTTGAGTCCCTGGAACTACGGACCCATCCACCTTGCAGTCCGCCAGGTATCCACCGCTCGACCAGCCTCCCGAAGAGAGGTGCAGATCGCCTTGGATATGTGTACGCCGCATCGGTGCCGCCTGCGAGATCGCCCACACGTTCACTCCATCGGGCGGCACGACTGAAAGGTTTTCGACGGCACGCCAGAAATTGCATGTCGCATTGCGATTCATCCACGCTGCATCCGTCCACACATGGCCAGCTATTTGCACATCATCGGGCAATTCCCCTAAGCCGGCAACATGGGTGTAAAAACCGACAGGCACCTCAAGTTCGTAGCTTCCCGGTTTGAATAGCAGCGCATATCGACCTGTGCCGAATTGAGCTCGTTCCTGTTGCTTGAAAATCGTGTCGATCTGATGTTGAGCATCTAGCTGACCCGGTTCAAAGACAAACACATTCGGCCCAAAATCAGGTTGCATGCCACTAGAGCCCGCACCAGCCTTCAGAGACGACTCCTCGGCGTCCGCTCCTGTGAAAGCAATGATTAAAAAGAATCCTATCAAAAGATAAAATAAAGATCGGTACTCTATCTGCTTGGCAACTCTCAATAATTTGTCTCCTGACATAACTTCGATAGATTTACTCATTGGAGGTATATCGCATTGTACTCCTAAGGAATACTCTTGAGTCAGCGATTGACAAATGAAAACTTTTTTCACTGCTTGAATCCCTAGCAAGATTATTGAAGCACATTGATTGAATTAGGACATGCCGACAGCTACAATCCTGAAGCTTTCCGACTTGTCATTCATATCACGCAGCAGAGCTCATTAAATGCCAATTTCACTCAATGTGGAGATACACTTATTTGCCAGCCAGGCAGCACTTCTGAGCAAGGCAATCAAATCAACCCGTGTTGATAGCCAGCTTAAGATCACCAATTCTGCAGCTTGGGTCACTATCTTCTTGTTTTGCTTCACACTTTTCTTCACGACCAGTCCCGTGCGATGCCTGGCAGAGGATTCCCTGCAGGTGAAAGTGTTTGAGACATCACGGGCAGGAGCAAAGTTGAAGGAGCTTTCGCAAGAGAGTGTGACTGGCACCAAGGCTGGTGAAATCCCCACGGTCAACATCCAAAAGAAACAGCGATTTCAAGAGATCATTGGATTCGGTGGCGCATTCACGGAGTCTACTGCGTATGTACTCAATCAACTCGGCAAGGAAAAAAGGAAAGAGGTCATCAATGCCTATTTCAGTCCGTCTGGCTCCAACTATTCGCTCACTCGAACACACATCAATAGTTGCGACTTCTCCCTAGGCAACTATGCTTATGCCAACACATCGGGAGATGTCGAGCTCGAAGACTTTAGTATCGAAGAAGATCTCGATGATCTGGTTCCACTTATTAAAGACGCTTTGGCTGTACCAGAAGCTAAATTCAAGATCATCGCGTCTCCTTGGACCGCCCCTCCCTGGATGAAGGACAATGATACCTGGAACGGTGGATCACTGAAACCAGAATACCATGCGACGTGGGCACTCTACTTTTCCAAATACATTCAAGAATATAAAAAGCAGGGCGTTCCCATCTGGTCGGTCACAGTCGAGAACGAACCCTTAGGAAACGGTGCCCAATGGGAGAGCATGATCTTCACACCCTCTCAAATGGCCGACTTCATCAAAAACCATCTCGGCCCTCGATTCCAAGAAGACGGCATAGATAGCAAGATTTTGATCTACGATCAAAATCGAGATCACCTCGAAGAATGGGTAAACGAAATCCTCAGTAATCCTGAAGTGGCCAAGTATGTCTGGGGGACCGCCGTCCATTGGTACAGCAGCACGACCGAGTGGTATCCAGAAGTACTCAACAGTGTGCATGAAGCCTTTCCGGAAAAGCCACTGATCGAAACAGAAGGTTGCATCGACGCGGAAGTTCCTCACTGGCGGGATGACGATTGGTATTGGAGCAAAGAAGCCACCGACTGGGGATACGATTGGGCACCTGAGCAAGATAAACATCTGCACCCTAAATACGTCCCCGTCTATCGATATGCCCGCGACATGATCGGGAGTCTGAATAGTTGGCTCAGCGGGTGGGTGGATTGGAATCTCGTGTTGGACGACAAGGGTGGTCCCAACCACGCAAAGAACTGGTGTATCGCACCGGTTCTGGTGAAACCCGAAACCAAAGAGGTTTATTACACCCCGCTCTACTACATAATGGCCCACTTCAGCAAATTCATACGCCCCGGAGCAATCCGACTGGGAGTTGATTCCGAAGCAAGAGACCTCATGGTGACTGCATGTGCCAATCCCGACGGGAGCATTGCCGTGGTCGCCCTCAATCAATCCAAAGTGGCGGTGAATTTCGAACTCGTCTTCGGCAGCAAACGTGCTAATTTAGTCATCCCGTCCGAGGCGATTCAGACAATCCTAGTGCAGCAGTAAAGCGAGCGATCTGGCGTGGACCTACCCCTCTGAACCCTACATGCAGGCCAGCGTAACCAAAATAATCGTGAATTGCCGCAAAACTAGTGTATTGACATATCGAGATATTACGATATAGTAATATTATGAGGACAAAACCATGGCGATAAGCACTAAGAAAACAAGACCATTAAAACCAGCGGACATGAAGGCGTTGGGCCAAGCAGCGGAATGCCTCAAAACTCTGGCCCACCCTGTGCGGATCCGCATGGTGCAACTCCTGTTGCATGGCCGTTATACAGTAGGTGAACTCGCCGAAGACTGTGATGTGCCTGATAATGTTGCCTCTGAGCACCTGCGCCTGATGCAGCGCTGCGGTTTTTTTCACAGCGAACGAGAAGGTCGGAAAGTTTATTACCAGGTTGCTGAGCCCCATTTGGAAAACTTGATGGCCTGCATCGAGAGCCGATTTCTGGAGCGAAGAAAGTAGGAATATTTTTTTCGCAAATTTATATCGCAACATCACGATATTACGATAATTTAAGGAGACTAACAAAGATGAGTACCAAGACCATTACAAGTATTGCACCCAAAGAACTTTACCAATTGCATCAACAGGGAACTGACATCGACTTGCTTGATGTTAGAACACCGGTCGAATTCCGTGAGGTTCATGCACAACTGGCACAGAACGCCCCACTTGATTCGCTCGACCCCTGCAAGGTTATGGATGAGAGAAATGGAGGAGCAGGAGATCCTCTTTATCTTGTATGTCGAAGTGGATCGCGAGCGTCAAAAGCATGTGAGAAGTTCATCGCGGCAGGGTATCCGAATGTCGTCAATGTTGAAGGGGGCACGATCGCTTGGGAAGCATCAGGGCTACCCGTAAACCGCGGGAAAAAAAGCATTTCGCTCGAACGACAAGTTCGCATTGCCGCAGGCTTATTGGTGCTTGTAGGTGCAATCCTGGGTTACTTCGTCAATCCTTACTTTATTGGACTCTCAGCATTCGTCGGCGCAGGCCTGACCTTTGCGGGCATCACTGACACCTGCGGAATGGGCATGATACTAGCAAAAATGCCTTGGAATCAAGTAAAGAGTGAAGGTCCATCATGCTGTACCCCTTGAGCATCCTCTTCGGAGTTTGTGTCGGATTCGCCCTAGGGCTGACCGGTGGCGGTGGCTCGCTGTTGGCTGTACCGCTATTGGTTTATGGGCTGTCGATGGCTCCCAGAGAAGCCTTCGGAGTTTCGCTGGCAGCAGTGGGAGCGACCGCACTTGCGGGAGTTATCCCTCGAATTCGAGCAGGACAAGTTGAAGTGGGAACAGGAGTGCTGTTTGCTGTTGCAGGTATGGTGGGTGCTCCCGCTGGGACCTGGATAGCTGGCAGAATTCCAGAAGCGATTCTGCTTGCATTGTTCTCTCTGCTCATGCTGGTTGTAGCCAGTAGAATGTGGAACAAGTCGGGTCAGGCGGAAATGCTGGGACCGGTTTGCGACAATCAGGGCCGCCGTCCATCTTGCGAGCGGACCGACGATGGAAAACTCAAGCTTACGTCTCGGTGTGCGATTGTGCTCCTCATTGTTGGCCTGTTAACGGGTTTTTTGTCGGGCATGTTTGGCGTGGGCGGGGGGTTCGTCATTGTGCCAGCACTGGTCTTTTTTAGCGGCATGCCAATTCACAAAGCAGTTGCTACGTCACTTCTTGTGATTGTGATGGTGAGCATTTCGGGTGTCGCTTCGCATTTTGCAGCAGGTCGTGGCATATCACTGGAAATCACAGGATTGTTTGCCCTGGGGGGTGTCATTGGGATGGCTCTGGGCGGACACCTCGCCAAACAGCTTCCCGCAGCAACACTGCAGAAAATATTTGCGACTGGAATCGTAGCAGTCGCCGTGTTCATCGTCAGCAAGACCTATTTGTAACCAGGAGGTAGATATGTTCTTTCACCAACGATTCGTGCCAGGATTAGCCATATACTCTTACATAGTCGGCGATGAGAAAACGAAGGAAGCCGCCGTCATCGACCCGACTCGCGATGTCGACGATTTTCTCGAAATCGCTCGTCGCGAAGGTCTGCACATCCGCCATGTTCTCGAAACTCATGTGCATGCCGACTTTGTCAGCGGTTCGTGTGAATTGAAAGCACGGCTAGGCGAAGGTGTCACAATTCATGCATCGGGAATGGGTGGCAAGGAGTGGACACCGCCCTATGCCGACCATATCGTCGCGGATGGCGATGAGATTTCACTGGGTAGTGTTCGTTTAAAAGCCATTCACTCTCCCGGTCATACACTAGAACACGTTTCATGGGCACTGTTTGACGAAACCCGAAGTTCCGATACTCCCTGGTTGGTGTTTACAGGTGATTTCGTGTTTGTCGGCGATGTCGGTCGCCCCGACCTATTGGGCGAAGAAGCTCGCAAAGAGCTTGCGCACCAACTGTATGCGAGTGTCTTTCAGACGTTACCAACTATTCCAGGTTTTACGGAGATCTTTCCCGGTCACGGAGCCGGTTCTTTGTGCGGTAAGGCGATAGGTTCACGTAGTTCTTCGACGCTTGGTTATGAGAGGCGTTTCAACGGTGCTCTGATTGAGAAACCTGAGGAGGAGTGGATTGCCGATCTGATGGACCAGATGCCGCTTTCGCCCCCGTACTTTGCGCGAATGAAACGAGTGAATAAGGAAGGACCGGCTGTTATTGGCCCTGAACTTCCAGGACAACGCCGCTGGAGCGCTAAGGAAGTTCACGAGCGGATGTGTGAAAATTGCCTGATTGTGGATGTTCGTTCCAAAGAATCCTTTGCTGCCGCACATATCCCTGACGCCATCAACATTCCCTTCGGCCCAACGCTGCCGACTTGGGCCGGATGGGTTCTGCCCTACGACCGTCCGACATTGATTGTGCTCGATCGCCCTGAACAAATGCCTGAAGTCACCACTCACCTCTTGCGGGTGGGATTTGATGACATCCAGGGGTATTTGGAGGGGGGGATGGATGCTTGGGAGGTCAGTGGATTTCCGCTGGAAAAGTCGTCGACACTCTCTGTTCATAGCCTCAACAAGCGAGTCGATGAAGTTACTGTGCTCGACGTCAGAACTGAAAAAGAATGGAATGGGGGTCACATTGAAGGAGCCATTCACATCCATGGTGGCAAACTGCAGGACAACTTCTCGCTAGTTCCACACGACAAACCCGTCGTTGTCATCTGTGGCTCGGGCTATCGTGCTTCTATTGCCGCTTCGTTCTTGAAAAGAGAGGGCTACAAAGATGTCGCCAATGTACTTGGAGGAATGTCGGCGTGGAATGCGGCCGGTTTCTCCATCCAGAAGTCGAACGGGAAGGGCAACTCGGCGTGTGGCTCGAGTGCAACTGCAACAACGTGTTCATGAAGTCAAACTATAATCAAACACTTTACGAAAAGGAGCATGACAATGTCTATTCAAGTTCAAACATCGATGCCACGGCTGAATGAGGCAGCCCCAGATTTCGAGGCGAAGACAACTCACGGCCCCAAAAAGCTCTCGGACTACAAAGGTAGCTGGCTCATTCTTTTTTCACATCCGTCCGACTTTACGCCTGTCTGTACAACGGAGTTCATGGCCTTCGCGAAGGCCCACAATGAATTTCGAGCGCTGAATTGCGAGTTACTGGGACTCTCCATTGACAGCGTGTTCTCACATCTCGCCTGGACCAACAGCATCAAAGAGAAGTTTGGTGTTGAAATCCCCTTTCCGATCATCGAGGACCTCTCGATGCAGGTGGCACATTCCTACGGCATGATTCAACCGGGGGCAAGCGATACGTCCGCTGTCCGAACAACGTTTCTCATCGACCCTGAGGGCGTTTTGAGGGCAATGGTGTATTACCCGATGAGCAACGGTCGTAGTATCGATGAGTTTCTGAGATTGCTTAAAGCAATGCAAACCAGTGACGAACATAAAGTCGCGACTCCTGAAGGTTGGGAACTGGGTGACGATGTCATTGTGCCGCCACCTGCGACAGCAGAAGCAGCAACAGAGCGTATGCAGAGTAAGCAATACGATTGTGTCGATTGGTATTTCTGCACAAAGCCATACCCGAACGGGAAGTCTAGTTCCTCAAGTGGAACTCGCCATTTGGAATCCGTCAAGTAAAGATCCGCAGCTCCCAGGGAGTGCGGTCCACATGATCGTAAACAGACGCATCGTTCAGCTACTTACACTCATATATAAATAGGGGCGTGACAAAAATGACTTCAAAACAATTTTCCGTGCTGGCTATTCTGCTCATGCTGTCCTGGGGAAATCTGTGCTGGGCACAACCCGACGAAGACAAAGAAAGTGTATCAGTCACAGAGGAACAATCTAATGAGCCAGTCCAATCCAAGATTCAAGGACAACTCTCCGAGCAAGAACTGGAAGACTTACTTTGGATGGTCGAAGAGGAGAGGCTAGCCCATGACGTCTATGTGAAATTAGGCAGCAAGTCGAATCTGAGAATGTATGACAATATTTCCCGCGCAGAAAAGGTACACATCGCAGCCTTATCCAGCTTGCTTAAGAACTATGGCGTCGATGAACATTCCCTTGGCAAAGAATGCGGCAAGTTCACCCATTCGGAAATTCAAGGGCTTTACAACGAATTAGTGGACCGTGGAGAGAAGTCTCTGGAAGATGCAATCGTAGTGGGTTTACTAATCGAAGAAATGGACATCGCCGATTTATCGAAACGCATTGACCGCACAGAAAAAAAGGATGTCAAACAGGTCTATCAGTTTCTGCAACTTGGGTCGAGAAATCATTTGCGAGCTTTCTCTCGACAAGCTTCGTTTCGAAATGTTGAGTACGTACCTCAGCACTTGAGCCAGAATGAGTTTGACGACATTGTAGGCGGAGAGCGTGAAAGAGGGCGGCCTGGTCGCGGACGTCGGAGATTCTAATGATCAGCATCATGCTGCAGGTACAAGGCTCATCCCTAGAAAGAATGCCATGAATATCAGTTTGCTGTTCGCGGAAAGACGAGATGATGATTAGTCACTGGGAACCATTTAGGCGATGGACATGGCGACTCTTGAGAATCGTCATGCTTCTAGGTCTCGGGATTGCCTTGTTTTATTGGTTTAGGTTCTCACCAATTGCTGTCATTGAACACAAAGTCGTTGTGGGACCAATTCTTTCGGAGGTGATGGGAACCGGGACTCTGGAGGCCCGTGTATCAGCAACGATTAGCCCCAAGATTTCCGGAAGGATCGAAGAAGTGTTATTCGACCAGGGAGATGAGGTCCAGACCGGAGACTTGCTCGTTCGCCTGGATGATGCTGAACTGATGCAGCAAGTCGCGATTGCCAAGGCAAACCTGGATGCCTTTCAGGCAGCGATAACGCGGCTGGAAGCGGATAAAAGTCGAGCCAATTCCGTCGTCATTCAAGCCAGAAAACTGAATCAACGTCGGCAAGAGCTCTTGTCAAGTCGAGCTGTTAGCCAAGAGGAGGTTGACGCTGCGGTGGAGTCATTGGGGGTGGCCGAAGCGGGATTGTCTCGTGCTGAGGCCGCCATCACCGAGGGACAAAAAGAGCTGGTCGCGGCCGAAAAGACTCTCGAATATCACCGAGCGCGGCTGGCGGATACACGAATCACGGCTCCATTCGCCGGGTTGACCGTCCGTCGCTATCGCGAGTCAGGTGACGTTGTCGTGCCAGGCAGTGCGATTCTTTCCCTGATTTCAATGAACGAACTCTGGATCAACGCGTGGGTCGACGAAACGGAAATGGAAAAAGTGAAACCCAACCAGCCTGCTCGCGTCATGTTTCGTTCTGACCCGAATCGATCCTATGTGGGAAGTGTGGCTCGATTGGGTCGAGAGGCAGACCGCGAGACTCGTGAGTTTGTCGTCGACGTGCGCGTGCTGGAGCTGCCGAGCAACTGGGCTGTGGGGCAGCGGGCAGAGGTGTTCATCGAATCTGCCAGCAAAGAGTCCGCGACGCTTTTGCCCTCCAGGTTCATTGAACTACGAGACATGCAGCCGGGAGTGTTCGGGAATGACAATGGCTATGCCCGATGGCAAGCTGTTGAACTTGGACTCCGCAGCCCTGCACAAGTGGAGGTTACCAAAGGATTAGCTGTTGGCCAAACGATCGTGATTCCCCAGGATGAAAGTTTTCGGTTGCGTGACGGCCGGAGAATTAGCATCCCATGAATCTTGCCGTAAAAGACATCCGACACAATCTCGGCCGATTCGCTTTGACGGCATTGGGTATTGGTCTCTTGCTGATGATCGTGATGGGCATGGGCGGGATCTACCGAGGAATCATAGAGGACGCGACCCTTCTCCCAGACCGGATCGGTGCCGATTTTTGGATAATTCAGCGAGATACCAGAGGGCCCTTCGCCGAACTCTCTCGAGTGACGCCGAATCTAGTGCATCGGGCTTTGGCTGTTCCTGGTGTTCGTCGTGCCAGAGAGTTTGTCTATCACACGATTCAGCGAGAACGCGGCGGCAAGCCACTCCGTGTGGCCGTTCTAGGTCTTAGTTGGCCTATCGACAAAGGAGAATGGATTCCTTTGACAGCCGGGCGACCACTTGGTCAAAACCATTTTGAAATGATTGCAGACCAAACTTTGGGCTTTCAACTCGGTGAACTGATAAGTCTCGGTAAGGATACCTATACAGTGGTAGGACTTACCAAGAGCATGATTAGCTCGGGGGGAGACGGAATTGGATTCTTTACGGTGGCGGATGCTCAATCCATACAGTTCGACACGGCTGGTGAAGCGATTCGGTTGGAGCGTGCGGCTCGCGAAGCACGCGGAGAGCACAGCGAATTCGTTACGAAACAACCTAGCCTGCTCGAACAAGCAGTTCGCCCGGCTCAGGAATTGCCGGCCATCGCCCGACCTCAAATCAGTGCTGTGTTAGTAAGCGTCGCCACAGGAGTTGACAGTCGATGCGTGGCAGACATCATCGCTGGCTGGGGCGATGTGTCCGTTTATACCAAGGAAGGCCAGCGCGACCTGTTGTTGAAAGGTTCGGTCGAGAAAATCCGCCGGCAAATAGGCCTCTTTCGTGTTCTCCTGACATTGATTGCAGCTATCATCATGGCCTTGATTCTCTACACAATGACACTCGATAAGATCCACTCCATAGCTCTATTGAAGCTCATAGGTGCACCAAACACAGTCATCCTTGGCCTCATTATGCAACAAGGTCTCCTTCTTGGGCTGCTGGGATTCGGGATTGCCTTTGCCGTTGGCCAACGGGTGTTTCCCATGTTTCCGCGACGTGTGATACTGGCTGAGACAGACCTGTTCCAACTGGGAATGATCGTCCTGGTCATTTCTGTGGCCTCGAGTTTCTTGGGAATCTGGAAGGCCATGAACGTGTCGCCTAACGAGGCCCTCTCGTAAAAGGTGAATCAATGAAAAACGGATTTGCAATACAAACCGAAATACTGACCAAAGTATATGGGAGCGGCAACACCGAAGTCGTTGCCATGCAGGAAGCGACCATGAATGTATCGCGGGGCGAGGTAGTAGCACTGCTCGGCCCCAGTGGCTCAGGTAAATCAACGTTTCTCACGGCGATCGGCTTAATTAATCCGCCGACATCCGGTCGTGTCTTCATTGGCGGACAGTTGGTATTGGAAGGTTCCCGTGCATACACCAATCTACGAGCATTTCGCCGCAAACATCTCGGATTCGTATTTCAGAAAGCCAATTTGATCCCATTTCTCTCCGCGCTAGAAAACGTCGAAATTGCCCTGGAAATCAACGGAAGCAGTCACCGAGCTGCGCGAATTCGAGCGATGGAACTTCTGGACTATCTCGGTGTAGGTGACCGAGCAGAAAATTTGCCTTCGATGCTGTCGGGTGGGCAGCAACAACGCGTTGCCGTTGCCCGAGCGCTGGCAAACCATCCAAGTGTTATTCTGGCCGACGAGCCGACTGCAGCGCTGGATAGCCAACGAGGCAGACAGGTGATGGAGCTATTTGCCCAGATCGCCCATGAGCAGAGTGCCGGGGTCGTAGTTGTCACACATGACCATCGAGCACTCGATGTGTTTGACACACTCTATGAAATGGAGGACGGTGTGATTCGAAAGCAGAGCGAAGTTGTGGCCAGTTAATATTGTCAACTCCCTGAAGAATACAATTGATAGTTCATAGATTACACTGGAGAATATACCATGAAGATAGTGATAGTCGGAGCAGTAGCAGGAGGGGCGTCTGCCGCTGCCCGCGCCCGGCGGCTGGATGAAGATGCAGATATCGTTCTCATAGAACGGGGCGAAGCTCCTTCCTTTGCCAACTGTGGACTTCCCTACTACGTAGGAGGCGTCATTGAAACTCGCGACAAACTCCTGGTCACGCCGCAACAACGACTCATCGACCGCTACCGACTCGATGTGCGCACTCACACAGAGGCCCTGCGCATTGACAGCCAGGCGAAAACGGTCTTCCTTCGTGATCTGCAAAAGGGCAACGAACGCAGTGAGTCGTATGACAAACTGATTTTATCGCCTGGTGCATCCCCCTTGCGACCACCGATTCCCGGTGTCGATCTCCCGCAAGTCTACACGCTTCGTGATCTGGGGGATGCCGATCGCCTATCACAAGCTGCATCCCAGGCAGAACAAGCCGTCGTGATTGGAGCCGGGTTTATCGGCCTGGAAATGACCGAGAATCTGGTTCATCGGGGGATTGAGACCACGGTGGTCGAGTTAGCCGACCAAGTACTCCCTCCCTGGGACGCCGAGATGGTCAGTTCCGTCACCGAACATTTGCGTAGTAAAGGAGTGAAGCTAGAACTGGCCGATGCTGCCGAAAGTATTGTACCTGTTGAAAATCGACTGTTGATACAACTCCGCTCGGGTAAGCAATTGCTCGCCGATCTTGTGGTTCTCAGTGTCGGGGTGAGGCCGGAAAATAAGCTGGCCGTTGAGGCTGGGTTAGAAGTCGGCCAGCGTGGTGGCATCAAGGTAAATGACCAGATGCAAACCAGCGACCCCGATATCTATGCTGTGGGAGATGTGATCGAAGTGCAGCACTTTGTTGATGGCGCGCCAGTACAGATTCCTTTGGGAGGCCCCGCAAATCGCCAGGGACGCCTCGCAGCCGATCACATATTTGGCCGCTCCACTCGATTTCGTGGCACTCAAGGGACTGCCATCGTCGGAGTATTCGACATGACCGTTGCGATGACGGGACTGAGCGAAAAGTCACTTCGGGCAGGAGGGATCGCGTTCGAGAAGATCTACGTCCATCCCAGCCACCACGCCAGCTACTTTCCAGGAGCCGAGCAGATGTCGATAAAGCTCTTGTTCGCTCTACAGGATGGCAAGATTCTCGGAGCCCAAGTTGTCGGTCGCCATGGCGTCGACAAGCGGATCGACGTATTTGCCGTGGCGATCCAGGCGGGAATGACCGTTTACGATCTGGAGGAGATGGAACTGGCCTACGCCCCCCAATACGGCTCAGCCAAAGATCCCGTAAACATGGCCGGCTTTGTCGCGGCTGGCGTTATCAAAGGAGACCAACCGATCCTCCATGCCAGCGACCTGACCGATGGAAGCAACCGTTTTCTGCTCGATGTCCGCTCGCCTAAGGAATATTCCACTGGCCACATTCCTGGTGCCGTCAACATTCCCGTTGATGAACTTCGCGGTCGCTTGAGCGAGATCCCTCGCGATTGCTCCGTCGTAACTTATTGCCAAGTTGGCCAGCGCGGTTATCTGGCAACCCGCGTTCTGGCACAAAAGGGCTATCAGGTCGCCAACCTTAGCGGTGGATTTACCTCCTATTTGGCTCACGCGGCAGCAAGCAAAAGTCGTGATGCTTGAACTCACTTGACAGCCGTCAGTAATCATGGAATCTCATAGCTAAAGTGCAAACTGTTCAAGTGCAGACAAGTCCCAGTTCCAAAAGCAAATAGCTTGCTCCAAGTGGATTGGTATAAACGAGATAATTGCGAATACATGACAAAGAAACTCTCCAAAACAACCATCAATTTCTGGCTTGATACCTTTTTGCTGTGCGTGTTTCTTGTCCTATGTTGCGTCTCGGTGATCGTGCGCTATGTGTTCCCGCCGGCTACGGATTCTGCTGACTGGAGCCTGTGGGGACTCGACTATCTTGCCTGGGCCGATGTGCAGTTCTTCACCCTCTGCCTCCTAGCAGGCAGCGTACTACTGCATGTGATGCTCCACTGGACATGGGTGTGCGGAGTTATCGGAAATTGGACTCGCAAGAGTCATTCAGGAGCTGCTGCGCCTAAGCAGGACAATGGAAGTCGAACCCTCTGGGGCGTAGGGCTACTGATTGCGATCTTCAATCTCCTCGGACTCGTGATCGCGGCGGCTTCACTTATGATCCGGGAGCCTCTGCCTTAATTGGCTCGCACAAGGGACAAATTGCGGTAGCAGTTTCGTTTGGTGCGCTGAACTGCACAGCGCCACGGGCGATTGAAATCACGCCCGTTACGACAATGCACCAAGCCGCGATGCGAAAAAGATGTGCCCGCCCCACCAGCGATAGGAACTGACCACCGTAACCGACCAGCACCATCAATGGAATCGTGCCGATCCCGAACGCCAACATGGTGAGCATCCCCTGCCCCATATTCGCAGTGCTGCCGGCCTTAAGTAAAAACGCGTAAACGAGTCCGCATGGAATGAACCCGGTAAATAACCCAGCCAAAAGCGGACCTGACCAACCGGGTGCCGACAGATAGGTCTTGAGCCAGGATGATGCGCCACAGGGCAATCCTCCCAGCAAGCGGTAAAAGGGTCGCGGAAGCACCCCGGCAGTGACGAGTCCCATCAGCACTAAAAGCGTGCCTGCGAAGATGGCAAGCGTCGCCTGTGATTGCACGAACCCGCTGGATCGCTTCGTAAGCCACGCCCCGCTAAACCCTGCTATCGCACCACAAAAAGTGTAGGTAAAGATGCGTCCGACGCCAAAGATCAATTGCCGATTGATGTGGTTCGCTCCCGGAGGGGCCCCAGCGCTTAGCGAGATGGCCAGCGGTCCGCACATTCCCAAGCAGTGTGCCGAGCCAAGCAGTCCACCCAAGAGAATAAGGGGAAGTTCGATCATAACAACGCCTCCGCAAGTTCTGGCTGCGGATTGACGGATTCTCTCGGCCGTTGTGTTACCGCCACAGAATTGCGTTCGCTCATCGCCGTATCAACCGATTGCGGTTCAGAATAGTGTGCGAGTCGCAGCGAGTTGGAGACAACCAAAATGCTACTCGTCGCCATGGCCAGGGCTGCCCAGATCGGATTCAATCGCCCCGTGGCAGCCAAGCCGATGCCGATAGAGTTGTAGGCAAACGCCCAGAAAAGGTTCTGCTTGACGATCCGCACGGTTTGCCGAGCGAGTCCCACCGCCCACGGGAACCGTCGCAAGTCATCCGTGAGCAAGCAGACTCCAGCTGCATCCCGGGAGACATCTGCCCCGCAACCCAAGGCCACACCCACATCAGCGGTGGCCAATGCGGGCGCATCGTTCAAACCGTCTCCCACCATGGCCACGAGCCCCCGTTTCTTCAGAGTGGAGAGCGAGATCGCTTTGTCCTCGGGCAGCATATTTCCTTTCGTAGAAACTCCCACCTGCTCTCCGAGCGGAACCACTCGATCTCCTTCGTCCCCTGAGAACAAGTGCAATTCGAGTCCCAGTCCTTTGCATTCGTAGATAGCAAGTGCTGCTTCGGGACGGAGTTGTTCGCAAAAACCAAACACACCTTGCACGCAGTCGTCCCAACCAACAAACACTTGTTGGGCACTTGAATCTTGATCCAATTCGGGTGGAAGACTAAGCCCCAGTTCTTCAACGAATCGTCGGCTGCCAAGAACAACTCGACCAAACTCAGGCAGATCGCATGACAGGCCCTGTCCGGGCCATGTTTCAATCTCAGTATTGGAACTGTCTGACTCGCTGATCGACTGCCCGTGAGAATAATCGACGATGGCCTGGGAAAGGGAATGGATCGAGCCCTTCGCCAACAAGGTTGCAATTTCGAGCACCTGTTCTCGATCTGCCGACAGGGCGGCATGAAGTTCACTTGCCAAAGGCTTCCCAGTTGTCAGAGTTCCTGTCTTATCAAAACAGGCGATTCGCACTCCGGCCAGTCGCTCCATTACGACGCCACTGCGAAAAAATAGACCTCCCTGAGCTGCACGGCCCAAAGCGGTCCATACTGCCATCGGAGTGGCCATTCCCAAGGCACAGGGGCAGGCGATAAGCACCACCGACAATGCTGTAAGGATTCCCTGGTCGAGCCCGGCAATCTGCCCTTGTCGCCAACCGGCAACCATGGCAATCACGCATACCAGCGGAATGAACACCGCCGCGATCCGATCGGCGATCTTTTCGTGCCTCCCTTTGACGCTGCGAGCTGCGCGGACCATGTCGACGATGCGCGAAATGGTCTCTTTCCCGTCAGCGGCGATAACTTCGATTCTTAAATCGCCATCGAGATTGAGCGTGCCG
This sequence comes from Bythopirellula polymerisocia, assembly GCF_007860015.1. Lineage (GTDB taxonomy): Bacteria > Planctomycetota > Planctomycetia > Pirellulales > Lacipirellulaceae > Bythopirellula > Bythopirellula polymerisocia. The sequence goes on along the minus strand of NZ_SJPS01000001.1, from coordinate 675,802 downwards.
CTATAAACATTCATGCAAGCCGATTTCTCCACCTGCACACTCTCGCCCGTCACAATTTGTTCATCGACTGTTGCACGACCTTGCGTGATGATCCCGTCGACGGGGAATCGTTCACCTGGAAGCACTCGTAAAATCTCTCCCGTACGGACTTTCTCACGGGGGACTTCGCTGATATGCCCATGGTCGTCGACCCTGCGCACCGTGGCAGGAAGTAAATTGGCCAGCGCATCGAGCGAGGCCCCCGTGCGGTGTTTTCCTTTGGCCTCCAGCCAGCGACCTATAGAGACAAACACCATGACCATTGCCCCCACCTCGAAATAGATATGTCCCTCGTCACGCAGCACCGACACTAAGGAATAACAATAGGCGGCAACTACTCCGGCAAGAATCATTAGGTCGGTCGTGAGTCGCCGACTCCGAATCGCTTGCCACACTCCTCGGGCGATGGGACCACCCAACAAATAAAGCACCGGCAGAGCGAACACGAGCGAGGCCCAGCGAAAAAGACTTCGTAGAGTCTCAGCTAGGGGATTAGTGAAGCTGTCGGCGGGGTAGATGTCCTGGCTCCACAGCGCCATCGTGAAGACCATCACATTCATCGTGAAGAAGATCGCCAATCCCAACCGCAGCAGTCCGTTTGCGGCATCCCCTTCTTCTTGTTCCGATTCAAGAACTCCTGCTACGGACCGACATCCCGAGCAGCAGTAGCTCGCTTCTGGTACGTCCACGCTGGGACCAACCTCAAAACTTGCTGGCAGAGGCAAGCCACAAAAAGCACAGTACCGTGGGGAAGCGGAGGTGTTCACGGCGGGGAAACGATTTCGACCTGCAAGGCAGGAAACAGATAGGTGATTGTATAATAGACGGCAAACACCCAAAAACCCAACCAAATCAGCCGCACGTACCAGGGGATTCGATTCCCCACATACCCATGCCAGCGACTCTCGACCTGTGCGCTGGTGTCTTTAACCGGTGTACTTTCTGCACTGGTATCCAAATAGTCGCTCATACGAGAGCACCTCAGTTATTGGAGAATGGAATCACTATAATGAGCGTCGCCCGAGGCTGCATCCAATTCCTCTTCGATATCGAGCATGGTCTGTTTGGGGCGTTCGATATCGCGGAACATCCCTTGGGAGGCGGCCCAACCCAACATGCATAAGAAACCGGCACTAGCGAGCAAGTAGTTCGACAAGGGAGCCACGGCGAACACCCCCTCGGTCGAAGCACTGGAGTCGTAATCCAGGACCATATAGACAAGTTCAATGAACTTACTACCGAAGCCAAACATACAGAAACCGAGAATCACGATGGACATGATTCCGACGATATAGTTCTGCATTCGCGAAGGGTTGGTCTCGTCCATCTTATCTTACTCCAGTGGATTCTGCATCTGTTCTTTGAGAGGCACAAATCGTTCGTAGAGGGGATATTGCTCCAGCCAGGAACCGAGCCATTGCACGTAGGTGATGATGGCCAGCCCCCGCTTGTTTGGCTTAGCAGGATCGTTCTCATCGAAGAACCACGTGTATCGCGGCATCGGAGAACTGGGCGACAACAAGGGGGGGTCGAAGAAGTGCAGCGCCTGCCAATCGTTGCCCCTCCGCCCTCCTTCACGACTCAAATCAGGTCCCACGCGCCGGGTTCCCCACAGCACCGGTCGCTGCAACACATTCTGATATTCGTCGGAAGATGCAACCTTGCCCCAGCGAACACTCTCGTTGGAAACTGGGCGTACAAATTGGCTGTGGCAATGCCAGCACCCTTCGGCGGTATAAATCTCGCGGCCCAACTCCAACGCAACGGCGAGATTCTCTTGATTCGGCTCGCCGTAGTATTTCTCGAATTGCTCAGGGTAGCGCACACTCAAGTCTTCAAACTGATAGATTAAGTTCTGATTCTCGGCCAACTCGGCGACCGTCTGCTCGGGAAGATGCCGGTAGAGCAAAATCGGCACGAGCCCGTTCGACAAAAAAGCGAACAGGAAGAACCCGAGCCCCCCGATTAGCAGTATTCCAGATTTACTTTCAAACATTTCGTATCACCGTTGGATTAGGCTGTGGCCGCGACCGAGTAGCTTTCGACGGGTCGCCTTGAAAGTCGCCATGTCTGCCAGAGGTTGATCACAAACACCACTTGTCCGGCGATGATGGCCAGTCCAGCAAACAGACGTACGACCCAGAAGGGAAACGATCCCTCGACCGATGCCTCCCAGGGTTGCAACGAACCCCAATAAAACCCTTGGAACACACCTGCCAGGGTCAAGTCGATAAACATCACAAAAATCCCGCCCAGTGATAGCCAGAAATGCCACTCGCACAAGTTACGGCTATACCAAGATTGCTTTAGCAATCGAGGGAACAGATAGGTCATCATCCCAAAGAACCACATACTAAAGACACCAAACATGACTAAGTGAGCGTGACCAACTACCCAATCGCTGAAATGAATCAGTTTCTGGAATGTGTGGGTAACCTGCATTGCGCACTGGGCACAAGTGACAAAATAGAGCACCATTCCCGTGTAGAACCACCGAATCGGCAAGTTGGTGATAATAGCCCGACCACTTCCCCAGATTGTGCCAAAGAAATTGATGATCACGGTAGTCACAACAAACTCAACGGCAATTGTGGAAACAATCGCTCCATACTCCAAGAAGTCGGGAATAGGGGTGTAGAGAAAATGGTGGATTCCATTGAGCGGATAGAAGAACGCCAGCCCCCAGAATCCCACAAGTGACAAGCCGTGACTCCAAATCGGTTTCTTTAGCAGGATAGGCACGAAATAATACATCAATCCCCATGCCAGCGGCGTCACGAACAACCCAACCAAATCATGAATGAATAGCCCGGCAATGGCCCCGGCACTGGTACCAGGAACAAAATACTGCGGCATGAAATTGCCCATCGCATAGGTGAGAAACGTCCACACAAATGCTGCCATGAAATACCATAACGACACATAAAGGGGACCCTTAGTCCGCACAATGGGAGCCATAAAGTTTACTGCCACCAGTGCCAGTCCTACCAACGCCAGCGGATCGATCCAAACTGGCGTCTCACCCCATTCAACCCCTTGGGCCTGCCCCATGATTATTCCAATCGCAGTCGAGAGAACCACGATTTGCCAGGCAACAAAAATAAAGTAGGAGAGTGGCCTGCTCAGCACTGGCTTGAGTGTCAACCGAGGGATTGCCCAGTGCAGCGCTCCGAGAAAACAGTTCGCGATGAATCCATAAGCAATCGCATTGGTATGCACCATCCGCCAGCGACCCGGAGAAAAATATTCGTTCCCGGATATTGGATTCCACTGCACCAACTGCAGCGCCATCATTAGGCCCCCGGTGAGCGAGATAAATAAATAAAGCAGCGCTGCCAGAAAATACCACAGCACCAGTCGTTCTTCCACCAGACCGGGGCCAATGGCATCTGCAGAGCTTTCGTCAGTCCTTGTTGTCATTTCAGTCATTATTATTCCGTCACCCGTTGATAGGGAACGTAGTCACCCAGTGGATATACCAACACCATCGTCCAGCCGAAGACAAGGTGTGTCGACGCGGCCACCCACCAGGGGACGCGATTGACAATCAGATTCTCAGGTGACATGTCGACTACCTCCGGCTGCAGCCAAGCAAGTATTCCGTAGAAATTAATGATCCAAATTGCGAGCGACACCGCGCTGGCGATCAGTAGTTTAGCCCCCAGAGACTTCTTGGCACCCCACCAGGTGAGTGCCAGATAGACGGGGATTCCCAACACCATACCCGTTGCCAAATACAGACAACATCCGATGGCCAACATCAAACCGTCCTGATCTGGAGGCAGGTCGAAAACGCGATCTCCCAAGGGAAATGTCAGATAGCTACGGATGATTTCCAAGGGGTGCCTGCCAGTTAGCACAGAACCTATCACGTTGAATAGCAAACTAGCCATCGCCCCGAAGATACCCAGCATAAAACCAGTCGTCGCATAATATGCCGTGTAGTAGCTTGTGGGTCGAAACGGTGCATAAGTCGTCTCGGTTGCGATCTGAGACTCCAGTTCACTCACACGCTGCTTAAGCTCAAGCAGTTCGGTTTCTTTAGGGGATGGTTCCATGCTAATTATGATTCAAGTGTTTGCAGCTTGAGCAAATAATTGAACAGGAGATTTCGGAGAGAACGGAGGAAATGAAAAAAGTATTCTTCTTTTCCTCTCCTCAGTTCTCACTGTTGGCTCCGTTAACTCCTATTCCATGATTTTTAGTTGCAGCCAGGTGCCTCGCTGGGATTTTTTGGTATGTTCATCCGTGGCTAACTGAAATTTCTTCTCGGTTGTGAGCATTTCTTGGCAATCGCCACTACGCCGCCTTTGCGGTGGGCTCAGTTTCTTTCGTCGGCTCTGCAGGTTGCTCTGTCGCTGGTTCTTCCGTGGGCATATCCGCCTCGCTCAGAGGAGGTTTTCCCTGGCGACGGCGATCTCCCGTCGATTTAATAAAGTGGACAAGCTGCCAAATCGCATCAGGATTGTCTTGGAACAGCTTTTCGAACGCAGGCATCGGCGTACCGTTGATGCCTGAGTAAATCCGCCGATAAATATCGATGGGCCGATCTCCCCCACGAAACATGCCAGAAGACAGGTCGGCTGCCGCGGCCTTGTTGCCCCAGGTATCGGTGCCAACCTCTACTTTTTCCATCGATCCGCCTCGACCGAACTTCCCATGACACTTGTTACAGGCGTTGTCCAAGAACAGCTTGTGCCCGGCCAGCACCGATTCGTCGGTCATCGGCGGCATCGGTGTGATGGGCATCACGATCTGGTCCGACGAATCTTGCCAAGGCACGAGTAACTCAGAAACAATTTCTTCTATCCCTTCTTCGTTGGGGAGTTCTTCATCCTCGTAGGCGATCATGGCCAATTCGCGTTCGAGTTCACCACGTTGAGTTAATGCCAATACGTAATCGACTACCGCGTCCACCTCTTGATCACTGAGGCGGTCAAAGGACGGCATCGACGTGCCAGTCACCCCCCGGCGAACCGTACGAATAAGATCCGCACGGCGAGGCTTCTTGCCGTAGGGAGTCGAGGTGAATTTGAATACTCCGTGGGTATAATTGCGCGGCTTGGGATTGAGATAGGTGGCTGCCGGGCCATTTCCATCCCCATTCACTCCATGACATTGTGTGCAATAGTGTGTGTAAACTGCGTACCCCAGTTTGAGTTGATCGCTAGTTTCCTCGTCACCAAGCGCAATCGGTTTGTCCGGTGTACCACTCTTTTTGCGAAGGACCTCAGCAATTTGAGACTGCAAACCCTCATAAATCTCAATTTCTTCCGCGTCTTCTAAGCCGGCAGTCAATTCCTGAACCTCAGCACCTGGAGAAAAGCTAGGGGGAGCCTCGCGGCGGCACCCCACGCCACCTACGAGCAATGCAAGAATCGCCAACAGATTGGACCAGACTCGAAGCGAACGCAAGTGTCGATCTCCAACTACAAAGGAGGTTTGGCGAAAAACTGAAATGATCAGGTTCCGGATCGTCGGCTAATCCGGCCGATGGGAAAGCCGATTCGGGAAGCAAAGCACATGCCGATGAGAGCTAACTTTAAGTGCCGCTAACGAGATGTCAAGCATCGTGCGTCGCACAAGATTAATTTTCCTAGTTCATGTACCCCGATGTCACTTAGACAGCAATCTCGCGATTGACTAGGTGTGCGATATCGACCATCTAGGTGTGCGATGACGACCATAAAAAGTGGAATCATTCTCGCCGAATTGCTTTTATAAGTGCGCAGTCCCAGCAATTCTCCCAGTATCAGGCCGAAACGAATGTCACGCTGCTTGCCAAACTTGCGTTTGCTTCCAATGGCGGTTGAAATGCGCGCCGCGCGAAATGCTTCGCATCAAATCGGGTTCTGAAACAGCTAGGAATCCAATGGTAAAATCCGAGAAACTGATCCGTAGTCGAGAATTCGTGAAAAACTCCGGTAAAATTGGTCGGGGCGGAACATGCGGTTACAATGGTAAAGAGTCAGTGCATTGAATTGTTTCAGGCACTTCCGAGTGGGAAATCTTGGTGCAACAGAGGGGTCATGTCCACACCTTATTCGAATTGCCACATTGGTGGTCGTCTCAACTTGATCAGTTTTCTGCAGGCACTTCTGGGTGTGGCGTGTTGCGCGAATCTGGTTTCAGGCCAGATTCCTGATCTTCCTGGCTGGGACTTAGTTTGGAACGATGAGTTCAGCGGCACCTCACTCAACACAGAAAATTGGGTAGCGCTCGATCGACGCGACAGCCCGAACAACGAGAAACAGTACTACCATCCCAATCAAGTCACCGTTTCTGGCGGCAATTTGCAACTCACGGCTATCAATCTGCCACGTGACGGCAAAGATTTTCAATCAGGGCTTATTACTTCCCAATCTCTGTTTGGTCCCGGGCGTTTCGAAGCGCGTATCGACTTACCAACTACGCAGGGAATGTGGCCCGCTTTTTGGTTGAATGCCAATCATATCCCTTGGCCGCAAGGAGGCGAGATCGATATTATGGAAAATCGAGGTAGCCAGCCAAACTTGGTCTCCAGCGCTTACCATTGGCAAACCAATCCAGGACCATGCTGCAGCCAACATCAATACTTCTCTGACGAGTACACCGCTATCGAAGGCGGCCAGCCGGTCAATTTCCACAATAGCTTTCACACGTACACTGCCGAATGGGATGAAACAATCATTCGTTATTACGTCGATGGCAATCTTTATCAAACGATTACTGAGGCCCCAGATCGTCCAATCTTTGAGACGGCAAAGAATATCATTGTGAACGTGGCAGTCGGCGGGAATTTTGGTGGCGATCCCAACGGTTCCACGGTATTTCCACAGACGATGCTAGTAGATTATGTTCGCTATTGGCAGCGGGAGGATGCTCCCCCCGAGCCAGGCAACAACTTGCTTAGCAACCCGGGGTTCGACGACTCTGGCGGATCGCTGAATGGGTGGAGCGTTTTTGGAAACACCATCCCCAACGTCTTGGCGAACGACCAACTGGTCAATAACGGGACGCGTGCCCTGAAGATCTTCGGGCAGTTCAACGGTCCAAATAACCTCTCGGGTGCTTCACAGGGTGTAGCCATCTCCGAGGGCGATTCGCTGCGCGCCCTGGCAAGCACACGTAGCCCATCGTGGGACTCACTCTTTGGCAAGAGCAACGACGTGACGATGAAGATCGAATTCTACAGCATCTTCGGAGCTGCGGCTGGGTCGAGTGGTTTTCTGGGCGAGGTTTCGCAACTCATCCACGACGGGTCTTCCGCGGAGGACATCTGGCTCGATCACACCCTCGAAGCAATCGCTCCGCAAGATGCTGTCGAGGCCCGCCTCTCGTTTGTCTTCCGACAACCCGGCACCGACAATGGCGCGATCTGGATCGATTCCACCGGACTCTTCCTCGAGACATTCATCGACGGTGACTTCGATCTCGACAACGATGTGGATGGAGCAGATTTTCTCGCTTGGCAGCGTGATAATAGCGTCGGCTCTCTGGCAGATTGGCAAGCAAACTATAGCACGTCAGCAACGTTGTCTGCGGTGCCCGAGCCTGCTAGTTATATGCTTGCCCTTGCTATAATTTGTCTAGCCTTGGGCAGTCGTCATAGATAACGTACGTCGGGCACATTGACGATTGGCACGAACGGCAATTGGCCAATTGCGTGAATTTGGACAAACCGACGCCTCTGGGAGCACCGAACTATCGGCGGAGGTGTGCACAACGGAAGGCATCTATAAATGAATCTTTGCCAACCGGATTTTACAATTTTTAGTTTAGCGATTTATCGCAGACTCTTTCTGGGGAGCTGTTTTCACAAACGCTCAAGCATCTATTTGATTCACCGCCGCTGCGAAGCAAGGTGCGATTTCCGACCATAGATGGGCGGAAGCAATCTCGCTCGCGTTCACTTAATACCCGCATCAATTCATTCAGGAGTGGCTGAAATACGCAAAATAATTGCTATTTTCGACCTGCTCAACTAAACTAGCATCTCCTTTTAATAAATGGCCAGCATCGGCAATCGAGTTCAGCTTTTCCTCGCCACGGGGTCTGGTGTAACCCTCGAGAGATTTCCACTCAGAGTTTGAGCCTCATGTCACGTATGACCCGCTCCCATTGGCTCAAAAGCCAATCCCGCCGTCGTTCTTCTCAAACCGCGGCACGCCACAACCGCCAGCTTCGTGTGGAGCATCTAGAAGACCGCCGACTGCTGGCCGTATTCACGGTGAGTAATCTGAACGACGCGGGGTCGGGGAGTTTGCGCGCAGCGATCACACTGGCCAACGCCGATGCGATTGCCGACACCATCGACTTTTCGGTGACCGGCACGATCGAAATGGCTTCACGGCTTCCCACCATCACCCAGGCGGTCACGATCACCGGCCCGGGGGCCGACCAGCTCACAATCAACGCGAACAACGTCTCGCGGATTTTCGAAATCGATGACGGCACGCCGAGCCAGATTGACGTGCAGCTCAGCGGCCTGACGCTCACCGGTGGCAAGGTTAACACCAGCAGTATTGAGGGAAGAGACGGTGGCGCGATCTCTAATCGTGAGAATCTCACTCTTTCCAGTAGCACCCTCTCGGGGAATATGGCCACCAGGGGCGGAGGGATCTCGAACTACGGAACGGCCACCGTCACCAACAGCACCGTCTCGGATAATGTGGCAGTCATACACGGCGGCATATACAACCTTGACGGCTCTGTGACCGTCACCAGCAGCACCATCTCTGGGAATAAGTCTTTCCAAAGCGGCGGCGGCATAACGAACGCCGGCGGGACGGCGACCATCACCAGCAGCACCATCTCGGGTAATACGGCTCTTGGGAATGGCGGCGGCATGTGGAACCGCTACGGCTCTGTGACCGTCACCAGTAGCACCATCTCGGGTAATTCGGCAGAAGTCGGCGGCGGCATATCGAACAGCGACGGCTCTATGACCGTCACCAGCAGCCTGATCAGTGGCAATTCGGCGGATTATGGGAATGAACTCTCCGGCACGTTCACCCTCACCGGCTACAACCTCATCGGCGACAGCAGCCAGACCACGGCTGAGGCGCTGAACCGCGTCTCGGTCGGCGTGACGGATGTCCTGGCCACTAGCGACGGGACTGTACCAACTGCCCTTGCCTCGATTCTCGGCCCGCTGGCTGACAACGGTGGGCCGACATGGACCCACGCGCTCGTGGTCGGCAGCCCGGCCATCAATGCGGGCGATCCGGCATTCACGACGCCGCCCACCTTCGATCAACGTGGCGCACCGTTTGCAAGGGTTGGTGGAGGCACCATCGACATCGGTGCCTACGAAGTGCAAACCTTGTCTTTAGTGGTGGATACCCTCGTCGATGAAAGCGATGGCGACTACTTCCTAGGCGACTTGAGTCTGCGCGAAGCGATCGAGCTGGCGAACGCGTTTCCCGGCGCCGATACGATCAACTTCGCTGCCGCGCTCTCCGGCGGCACGATCTTGCTCGACGACCTCTTGGGGGAAATGACCATCACCGGCGCGGTCACCATCGACGCCACCGCGCTGGCCAGCGGCCTCACGATCGATGCCGGCAATGGCACCGACAACATCTTCAATACGGGCGACGGCTACCGGATCTTTAACATCGAAGACGGCACGGCGAGCCAGATCGACGTGCAGATCCGTGGCCTGACGCTCACCGGCGGCGATGTTACGGGATTTGGCGGCGCGATCTTTAGTCGTGAGAATCTCACCCTCACCAGCAGCACCCTCTCGGGCAATTCGGCCAGCAACGGAGGCGGCATCCTGAACTACGGTACGTCGACCGTCACCGGCAGCACACTCTCAGGTAATTCGGCCAGCTTCGGCGGTGGCATCTCTAACTACGACACGGCTACCGTCACCGGCAGTACCCTCTCGGGTAATTCGGCAGGCGTTCGTGGCGGCGGCATCTTGAACTCCGTCGGTGGCATGGCCACCATCACCAGCAGCACCCTCTCCGGTAATTCGGCCAACAGCGGCGGCGGCATCTACAACTTTGCCGCGGCCACCATCATCAGCAGCACCCTCTCGGATAATATGGCCGGCAACGACGGCGGCGGTATCGTCAACAGCACCGGCGGCACGGCCACTGTCACCACCAGCACTCTCTCAGGCAATTCGGCCAGCGTTCGCGGCGGCGGCATCCGGAACTTTGGTACTGTCACCATCAGCAGCAGCACCCTCACAGGTAATTCGGCCAGCATCGACGGCGGCGGCATCGTTAACAGCAGCGGCACCCTCACAGTCACCAGCAGCCTGATCAGCGGCAATACGGCCAGCGCTGGTAATGAGATCAGCGAATACCAAGGTACGGTCAACCTCAACGGCTACAATCTCATCGGCGACAGCAGTCAGACCACGGCCCAAGCCCTAAGTGGTGTCTCGGTCGGCGCGACCGACATCACGGCTACCAGCGACGGCACCGTACCGACGGCCCGCGCCTCGATTCTCGACACCGCGCTCTCCGACAACGGCGGCCCGACCCAGACGCACGCTATCTCGATCGCCAGCCCGGCATTCGATGCGGGCGATCCGGCTTTCACGACACCGCCCACCTTCGATCAACGCGGCAGTGGCTTTCCGCGCGTGTATGGTCTGCGTGTTGACATCGGCGCGTTCGAACTGCAACCGCTGCCGGCGCTCTTGGTTGACACCGACGTCGACGAAAGCGACGGCGACTACTCCGTCGGCGACTTGAGTCTGCGCGAAGCGATCGAGCTGACCAACGTGTTTCCGGGCGCCGATACGATCAGTTTCGCTGCCGCGCTCTCCGGCGGCACGATCTTGCTCGACGACCTCTTGGGGGAAATGACCATCACCGGCGCGGTCACCATCGACGCCACCGCGCTGGCCAGCGGCCTCACGATCGATGCCGGCAATGGCACCGACAACATCTTCAATACGGGCGACGGCTACCGGATCTTTAACATCGACGACGGCACGGCGAGCCAGATCGACGTGCAGTTCCGTGGCCTGACGCTCACCGGCGGCGATATTGCGGGAGATGGCGGCGCGATCTCTAATCGTGAGAATCTCACGCTCAGCGAATCCGTGATCAGCCGGAATTCGGCAAGTTCTGGTGGTGGCATATGGAACTTCGGCACGGTCGCCGTCACCAACGGCAACCTCTTGGGTAATTCAGCGAGCTTCGGTGGCGGCATCTTGAACTTCGGCATGGCGACCATCACAAGCAGCACCCTCTCGGGCAACTCGGCCAGCAACGGCGGCGCCATCTCTAACTACGGCACGGCGACCGTCACCACTAGCACCCTCTCGAGTAATTCGGCTAGCTCCCGCGGCGGCGGCATCTTAAATTTAGGCGGCACGGCGACCATCACCAGTAGCACCCTCTCAGGGAATTCGGCCAACTCTCGCGGTGGCGGCATCTTGAACTCTGGCGGCACGGCCATCATCACTAGCAGCACCCTTTCCGGGAATTCGGCTAGCTTTGACGGAGGCGGTATCGTCAACAGCAGCGGCACGGCCACCCTCACCGGTAGCCTGATCAGTGGCAATACAGCCGGCGTTGGCAACGAGATTCGCAACTTCGGCGGCCCGGTCAACCTCAACGGCTATAACGTCATCGGTGACATCAGCCAGACCACAGCCCAGGCCCTGAGTGGCGTCTCGGTCGGCGCTTCCGACATCGTTGCCACCAGTGATGGGACGGTACCGACAGCCCTGGCCTCGATTCTCGACACCACGCTAGCCGACAACGGCGGGCCGACCCAGACCCACGCCCTCGTGGCCCGCAGTCCGGCCTTCGAGGCCGGCAATCCGGCTTTCACGGCGCCGCCCAACTTCGATCAGCGCGGCAGCGGTTTTTCGCGAGTAGCGGGCTTTCGTGTTGATGTCGGCGCGTTCGAACTGCAGTCGATACCGGCGCTATTACTGGTCGACACCAACGTCGACGAAAGCGACGGCGACTACTCCCCAGGCGACTTGAGCCTCCGCGAAGCGATCGAGCTGGCGAACGCGTTTCCGGGCGCCGATACGATCACGTTCGATGCCGCGCTGGCCAGCGATACGATCCCACTCACTCTGGGCATGCTTACTATCAGCGACGACCTCACCGTGACGGGTCCGGGCGCCGACCTACTTACGATCGATGCGGGGGGCAATTCTGGCGTGATGCGCGTCAGTGGTGCAACGACTGCCAACATCAGCGGCCTCACGTTCTCCGGCGGCAGGACCGGTCGTGGTGCGGGCCTACGTAACGACGCCGGTGCGACGACCACGCTTACCGACATGGTCATCAGCGGCAATACAGCCACTCAGGTTAGTTTCGACGCGGGTGGGGGACTGTGGAACGCTGGTAATCTGACTCTCGTGCGCAGCACCGTTGCGGGCAATATCGCCTCGGGCGGAGGCGGCGGAATCTTCAACGATGGAATGGCGACCATCACCAGGAGCACCATCTCGGGCAATTCGGCTAGCTCCGGCGGCGGCATCTCGAACTTCTTCGGCTCGGCGACCGTCACCAGCAGCACCATCACGGGCAATTCCGGCGGCGGAATCTTCAACTACGACGGTGCGGGAACCATCACCGGCAGCCTGATCACTGGCAACACGGACAGCATTGCGAATGAGATCAGAAACTTTAGCTACACGTTCATCCTCAACGGCTACAACCTAATCGGCGATAGCAGCCAGACCACAGCCCAGGCCCTGAGTGGGATCACGGTCGGCGCGACTGACATCACCGCCACGAGCAATGGCACGAATCCCACGGCGCTGGCCTCGATTCTCGGCCCGCTGGCCGACAACGGCGGATCGACGCTGACTCATGCCCTGCTCGCAGGCAGCCCGGCCATCGACATGGGCGACCCGACTGTCATGTTTGACGCCATGGAGTACGACCAGCGAGGCGTTGGATTCCTACGCGTTGTCGACTCAGGCGGTGGGCTTCGTGTTGACATTGGCGCGTACGAAGTCCAAGTAGCTGTAGCTGTTCCCGATTCCGCCGATTTTGATGGCGACGGCGACGTTGATGGGCGAGACTTCCTCACCTGGCAGCGCGGCTTCGGCATCGTCATGCCCAATGCCGTCAAAACCGATGGCGATGCCGACAACGACCTGGACGTCGATGGCGACGACCTCGACGTATGGCAGCTGCAATACGCAACTGTCCCGCCAATGCTCGCGACGTTAGCTGTTGGCGAACCTGTCGAATCGGTATCACTACTTGTGAGTACTACGGAAGACCCCTTAACGAGCTACCGGGCTGCCATCGATGCCGCCATGGCGCTGAATCTGTTCGAGGATGGTGGCGAGGCCGAATCGGTTCCCCTCACCGAGTCCTCATGGGAACAGGAAATTAGCTACGATTCCATGTTTGCGGATGACACTTTTCTCCCGCGGGGAGGGGACACGGAGGCAGTTGACTTTGGATTCATTGACTCGAACGATGCCGAAAAACTGCCCGAAGCATGGCTTACCGAAGAACTGCTGGAGCAGGTCTTTGGATAACTATCGCCAATCAGAAACTCAACCGTTTTTCGAGACTTCCGAGAATCGACCGTTGTGGAATCCACACTCGCAAACTTTCTAACTCGCGGCTGAGTGCACATCCTCTGTTAGAAGCGGCACTTCGCCAAGTAAAGCGGCTATACCACCCGCCGCAAGATATCAGATGTCTATCAAACTCTCCTTGGCGAATAACTCCGCAGCCAGAAAAGCTCTCAATCCCTGGTTACAAATATTCCTGCCGAAAATGTGCACAGTTTGAATTAGCGTTCACGAAAAGCTATCGCGTAGATATCGGGCTATCCTTGAGTTCAGGCACGGAATATGCACAACCTTTGCTACCAACGATTCGAGTTTTTGCAGGCTGCGCATATTATTCAAGCCACCGAGGCACCTAGCCGTAACCAAAAATCGTGGAACAGGAGGTAACCGAGAGAACGGAGGTTTTTAAAAAAGTAGAGTGGAACACTAATCTGCGTTAATCAGATTAGTGATGATCAGCGAAGATTAGTGTTCCACTCAATATGTTCCCCCTTTTCTCTGTTAGCTTCGTTTCCTCCTGTTCCATATTTTTGGTTGCGGCCTTAGGCCGCGCTGGGTGCATCGGTGGCCAAAAGATGCAATTTATTTGCGCTAAGTGCCGCGCTGGGTCATATCACACCTTAAAAATTGCGGAGAATGAATCATGAAAAAACGTCGACACGATCCAGAGCGCATATTTGACTTGGACTTGGTTCGTTGCACCGAGAATGCCGCACTAGCCGCATGGAAGTATTTCGGCAAGGGTGATAAGAACCAAGCCGATTATGCCGCCTCCGACGCGATCCGAGGGATGTTCTCTTTGATTGATTGCCAAGGCCTGGTACGGATTGGAGAAGGACGCAAAGACGATGCGCCGGGGATTTTCACGGATGAAAAGCTGGGGACTTGGCAAGAAGGTTCGGTTCCGGCAGCCATCGCTTTGGATCCCGTTGATGGTACGACACTTACTGCCAAGGGATTGCCAGGCGCGATCTCGGTGCTGGCTGTCGCCACTTGCAAGTCCCCCGAAGATGACCCGCGCGAGTTATTTCCCTCGATACCGTCGCACTATATGGAGAAATTCGCCGTCGGGCAGGCAGTCAATGAGAGCGACGTTCGAGTCCAATTGGATGCCCCGTTGGAAACCAATCTGAGCATCGTTGCAGGACAGCTTCACAAGCGAGTCCGTGACTTGGTCGTCGTGGTCTTGGATCGACCTCGGCATGACGAAATCATAAACAATCTACGTGAAATTGGCTGCCGGGTAAGGCTCATCTCTGATGGGGACGTGGCTGCCGCAATCGCTCCAAGCCTGCCGGATTCGGGTGTCGATGCCTATGTCGGCATCGGAGGCAGTCCAGAAGCAGTGATCGCAGCGGCGGCTATTAAATGCCTGGGGGGACAACAATTCTGCCGCATGTGGCCCAAAAACGAGCAGGAGCGCAGCAGACTCATAGCTGAAGAAAACTGTTCGGAGGGCGATCTAAACAAGGTGTGGACGGTCGATATCATGGCGCCTGGAGATAACCTCATCTTTGCAGCCACAGGGATCAGCGATTCCCCGATGCTGACTGGAATTCATTACAAGGACAACCATTGTGTTACCCACTCGATCTTAATGCGTGCCCGCAACCGAACCGTTCGACATATCGAGGCATACCACGATCTCAAGCTCAAAACCGTTCGGTTGCACTCGACAGGTGAGGAAATGTCTTTGTAGGACATTTTCAATACACCAGGAGCAATGACCAAAGGGGTCTAAGGGCCAACCCGTCAAAAAGTCATTGGTCATTGGAAATTGTTCTTTGCTCATTTCTCCCAGATGTGCGGATTCGCCCACATCTATGGCAATTGGATACACTTCCCCCCTCCAAACCAGCCGCTTCCATGCTGCGTCTGCGAAATATTTTTCGCACTTCGGCTGATGACTGTGTCCTTAAGCGATGGTTATGATGCCTAAATAATCTCTGCCTTCTCTGATTGCGGCTCTAGCATCTGGACTACCGAAACCTACTCAATAGTGTCCTTACGGGCCCATCTATCATCAATCTCCGTTTCCGGCACAAACAATGCAACTGGACATTGCACGAAACAAATCACCTAATTCATGTTTTTAACGGGAGAATGAGATGACAAGGGAAGTAGTCGTAGTAAGTGGTGCGAGAACACCGATCGGCGGATATGGCGGTAGCCTGAAGGATATCCCTCCAAGCGAACTGGCCGCGAAGTGCGTGAGAGAAGCAGTAGCACGAGCTGCCGTCGAACCGAAATCAGTTGGCCATGTTGTTTTTGGCAACATTATCCATACTGATGTCCACGATCACTATCTGGCACGCGTGGCAGCGATCAACGGGGGACTCCCCGTTGAGACCCCTGCACTCACATTGAATCGTCTCTGCGGCAGTGGCCTGCAGGCAATCATCACAGCAGCACAAGCAATCATGCTCGGGGATGCCGACGTTGCCGTGGCTGGTGGTGCTGAAAATATGAGTCGCAGCCCCTATCTCTCGCAAGCGATGCGATGGGGTGCCCGCATGAACGACACAACGCTGGTGGATGTGATGGTGGGAGCGCTCTCCGATCCGTTCGACGATTGCCACATGGGGGTCACCGCAGAGAATGTTGCGAAGAAATGGAACGTCTCACGCGAAGACCAGGACAAACTGGCTGCCGAAAGTCACAAGCGGGCTGCCCATGCGATCGAAAAAGGATTCTTCAAAGAGCAAATTCTCCCTGTTGAGATCCGAGTGAAACGCGACACGGTACTCTTTGACAAAGATGAAACCGTGCGGCCTGACACAACGGCTGAGAAACTGGCAGGTCTCAAGCCAATCTTCGACAAGGAAGGTTCGGTCACAGCAGGGAATGCATCGAGCATTAACGACGCCGCAGCTGCGGTCGTGTTGATGGAACGAGACATGGCTCAGCAACGCGGTTTGAGGCCACTGGGTCGCCTTGTGGCCTACAGCTATGCAGGCGTTGACCCTAAATACATGGGCATTGGCCCTGTGCCTGCCGTGCGGTCGCTTCTCGAAAAGACTGGGGTCTCCCTGGATGAGATCGACGTGTTCGAAGTCAACGAAGCGTTTGCCGCACAGGCGCTGGCCGTCACTCGAGAATTGAAGCTGCCTGAGGACCGTACAAATCCCAATGGAAGTGGTATCTCACTAGGACACCCCATCGGTGCCACGGGATGCATCCTTGTCCTCAAAGCCCTGTATGAATTGAAACGGACCGGCGGACACAAAGCCCTCGTGACCATGTGCATAGGCGGTGGTCAAGGAATTGCTGCCCTGTTCGACCGTGAATAGAAATCAAACACCTCATAAACATTAAAACATTAAAAAGGAAATACTCATGTCTCAGTTGAAGGGGAAAACGGCACTCGTCACTGGTGCCTCACGCGGGATTGGCCGCAGCATCGCTATCGAGTTAGCCCGCGCAGGGGCCAAGGTAGCCATTGTTTACCAAAACAGCGAAGCAAAGGCTCAAGCCGTAGCCGATGAGATTGCAGCTTTGCCAGGAACCGCCTTGCTCGTGAAAGCCAATGTCGGCGTATCCGCCGAAGCCCGTGCAATGGTCAAGAAAGTAGCAGACGAGTTCGGCAGCCTAGATATTCTGGTAAACAATGCGGGAATCACCAGGGACAGCTCTCTGAAGAAAATGACCGACCAACAGTGGGAAGAAGTCATTCAGACCAATCTCAATGGCTACTTCTATTGCATGTCGGCTGCGATTCCCATTATGTCCGAGCAGAAGTCAGGGCGAATCATCAACATCAGCTCGATGAACGGACAGGTGGCTGCCTTCGGTCAGGCAAATTACAGCGCGAGCAAAGGAGGCATTATTGCCCTCACCAAGACGGCTGCCCTGGAACTTGCCAGAAGCGGGATCACCGTCAATACAGTTTCTCCTGGATTTACCGACACCGATATGTTCGCCGAGGTACCAGAAAAAATCCAAGAACAGATCAAGGGCCGGATTCCAATCGGTCGTTTTGGCAAGCCTGAAGAAATTGCCAAAGCGGTTCTGTTCCTGGCTGCCGATGGAGACTACATCACTGGCCAACAAATAAATGTCAATGGCGGTGCTTTCATGTAGTACGATTGAGTACGAGTCCGGCGGGAGGGACTCAGAGGTAAACAGCTCTGAATTCTCCTTCCGAGAGTGTGATATAGAGACCAGGGAGCGAAGAAATACAATGAGCGAGAAACCTGAAACACCCAATGTTTTTGATCCCTTCGGGATGATGAAGAACATGCGCGATTCGAACATGGAAAACTGGGCCAAGGCGATGACCGAATTCGTTAATAGCGACTCGTTTGCCGCTGCTCAAGCGGAATCGCTCAACGCCATGTTGGCCACTTCGACACCCTTTCGCAAGTTACTCGAAGAAACGCTAAGCAAGTCGATGCAGGCCTTGAAGCTCCCCACCACGGATGACTTTGTTCGTTTGGCCGAACGTCTGACCAACATTGAAATGCGGTTGGATGATATGGATGCCAAGCTGGACCAGTGCCTGGAGTCGCAACACTAGGCACGCAACGAATGAGGCGATTGAATACCCATGACCGAAACCATGAATTCTAACTCCAAGACGCTCACCTCACCGTTCGAGGATGTTTGCCGCCAATGGCATCAATCCGCCAAGAACCTGGAAGTTTTCAATGAATTGCTTACCAGAGATGCAAAAATAGCGCAAACTCCCAAACAGGTTATCTGGACCTTGAACAAGGCCAAGCTTTATCGCTACACGCCTCAGGTTCATGAAGATCAGAGGCATCGCATCCCACTGCTCTTGGTCTTTGCCATCATGAATCGACCCTATGTATTAGACCTGCGCCCCGGACACAGTTTTGTGGAGTACATGGTCAATAAGGGCTATGACGTCTATTTGCTGGATTGGGGAATTCCAGGACCGGAAGATCGCGACTTGAAATACGACGACTATGTGCTTGAGTACCTGCCACGTGTTGTTCGCAAGTTGAAGTCCTATACCCGCTCGAACGAGTTCAGCATGTTGGGCTGGTGCCTTGGAGCACTGATTAGCACCATGTACGCCAGCCTGCGGCCCGATGATGGGCTTAAGAATCTGATCCTGTTGACTGCACCACTCGATTTCTCTGACAAAGAGGCGGGAGGATTTACCAAGTGGGTGAATCATCCCTCGTTTGATCCCGATCGGGTCGTGGAAGCCTTTGGCAACGTGCCGGGCGAAATGATCGATGCGGGTGCCAAGATGCTCAAACCGGTCGAGAATTACGTAAGCAACTACATAAATCTCTGGGAAAATATCGAAGACACCAGCCGCGTCGAGGCATGGCATGCCATGAATACCTGGGTGCGCGATATTATCCCTATGGCAGGGGCTGGCTATCGGCAGCTGATCACTGAGTTCTACAAAGAGAATCGTTTGATCGAAGGAACGCTCGAACTACGAGGCGAGCGGGTAGATCTCGGCCGACTTCGAGCGAACCTCTTTAACGTTATTGCCGAGTCCGACCACATCACCCCTCCTTGCCAGTCAGAAGGGGTCATGGATTTGGTAGGGAGTCAAGACAAAGAACTATTCCGCGTTCGTGGTGGGCATATTGGCATCATGGCCGGACGTGGGGCGGAAAAATCGACTTGGCCACAAATGGACGCTTGGCTCGGAGCGCGTTCTGATTGAGGCGGCAATTAAATCAGCCGCACTGGATTGATAACCGTGAACTGGGAAACACTCATTGATGAAGAATCACTGGCCCTCTTGCTGCCAGCAGAGTACTCCCATTTTGCGCTACCCATCAAGGAAAGTCTGGCCGTATTTCTCAGCCGTTTGCCGCAAAGCGTTCAAGATCGGTTAGTGGAAGAACAGCTTGCCCTCCCCGTAGATGCAACTCTCTCAGAGCGTCTAGGTCGATTGGCCCATAGTTGTCCTGTCTTACAGAAACTTGGCCAAATCTTGGCTCGTGACCAGCGCATCGCGCAAGAACTGCGCAGCGAACTCGCTAAACTCGAATCTATGCCTTCGACGGTGCCATTGCATTCGATCGAATCGATTCTCATGCAGGAGCTAGGTCCGCTCGAGTCGAAATCAATTGAGCTTCTTCCCCCGGCGATCGCAGAGGCGAGTGTTGCTGTCATTATTCCTTTCCGTGAAAAGAACAAACCTCAACAACCAGAAGGAGTCTTCAAGATCCTGAAACCGGGCATAGTGCAGCGTCTCCAGCTGGAATTGGATATCCTTACGGAGGTCGGCTCTCACCTCGATAGCCGACTTCACGACCTAGGGATACCCCCCCTCGATTATCAAGACACATTCAACCAGGTACGAGACAAACTCCGCTGCGAACTTAGGCTCGACGAAGAACAGCTCCACTTGGCGAGAGCAGCCAGGTTCTTCGCAGACCAAATCGATATCGCGATCCCGGAACTCTTCGAACACTGCACGCCACGCGTCACGGCGATGGAGCGTCTCTTCGGTGAGAAGGTGACGGATCATAATTTCACTTTGACTACTGAGAAGCAAAATCTAGCAGAGCTCGTTGCCAGGGCCATGATTGTTCAGCCAATCTTGTGCAAAGACGAACAGGCCTTGTTTCATTGTGACCCCCATGCAGGAAATCTATTCAGCACAAACGATGGCCGTTTAGGCATTCTCGATTGGAGTCTCGCTGGTTTTCTGGGAGCGCGAGAACGAGAAGCTTTGGTGCAGGTCATGCTCGCTGCAATCTGCCTGCGACCAGAAAAAATTGCGACCACCTTATTATCGCTCGACATTCGAGGGCAGTGTGATCAGGCTCTGTTGAAAGAATGCGTCGCTATTTGGCTCCGTCGAATGCGAGAGGGGCACATGCCGGGACTCTCGTGGCTGACAGGACTCTTGGACGAGGCCGTAAAAACCGCCCGCCTTAGTCTGTCGTCCGATTTGCTCATGTTTCGCAAGTCACTTTTGACATTGTTAGGGGTGCTTAGCGAAATCGGTGCCAACGGTTTTGATCTCGACCAGATTGTAATGTGTGAGTTTCTCCGCATCACTGTGATGGAATGGCCTGGCCGGTGGCTGTCGTCGCCAAATTCTCGGTCATTTGCCACGAGGCTGTCGAACTTGGATATCGCAGAAACGGTCCTGAGTTCGCCCTTAATTGCTGGACGCTACTGGCAAGCCATGTGGCAAGACAGTATCGAACGATATGCTGTGTGTGCAAACTCTCGCTAAATATTCTCCAGAAACTTGCTTAATTAGGAACCATGAAGATGACTCCCGTCAAAGCACTCAATCATATAGGTATCGCCGTAAAAAGTATTGAAGAGCAACGCCCTTTCTATGAAACGACGCTCGGCGCAAAGTTCGAAGGGTATGAAGATGTTGCCAGCCAGAAGGTACGGGTGGCCTTCTTCAGAATCAATGACATTCGTCTAGAATTGTTGGAACCTACCGATCCTGCTAGTGCAGTGGCGAAATTTCTGGAAAACCGTGGCGAAGGCTTGCATCATCTGGCTTTCACCGTGGAAAATATTCAAGATCGGATCGCTGAACTAAAACAAGAGGGGCTAAGGATGATCGACGAGACACCCAGACAGGGTGCACATCAGATGCAGATTGCTTTCGTCCACCCTAAGAGTACTCATAGTGTATTAACCGAATTATGCCAACCTCCCCAATAGTGATGGATTCAAAGACTGAATCGCGGACAGGCTCACCGAAATTTCAGAAAGCAACTTGATTGATGGATGAGAAAGAATCTTTCCCCAGAATGACGGCAGAAGAGGCAGCCGAATTAATTGAGGACGGTGCACTGGTAGCTTTCAGCGGGTTTACCCCTGCTGGGGCAGCAAAGGTAGTTCCTCTGGCTCTGGCGAAGAGAGCCCGTGCGCTGCACGAGGAAGGAAAGCCCTTTCAGATTCGTGTCCTTACCGGCGCTTCGACGGGACCCAGCATAGACGATGCCCTAGCCGAGGCCGACGCCATCAGTTGGCGCGCACCCTACCAATCCTCTCGACCACTCCGAGAGCGGATCAATGATGGGCGCGTGTCCTTCGTCGATATGCATCTTTCACTTGTCCCTCAGTCGGTAATGTACGGTTTCTTCGGGAAAATCGATGTTGCGGTCGTAGAAGCACACCACATTAGCTCAGATGGCCGAGTCTATCTTACTTCGTCGATCGGTGCCTCGCCCTCCTTCTTGCGAGCCGCTGAAAAAGTCATCATCGAACTGAATCAATATGTCCCCCCCGAAATCAGCGAGATGGCGGACATCGTGATTCCTAAGACTCCTCCCCATCGTCCGGCTTTGGACCTTGATTTCCCGTTGCAACGCATTGGCAAGACCTATGCTCGTGTTGATCCGGAGAAGATTATTGGAGTCGTTGAAACATGCAAGCCGGACGAAGAGATTCGATATTCCTCACCAAACTACTACAGTGGTACCATCGCCCGACACGTCGTCAACTTTCTCTTGGAGGAAATCGCTGCCAAACGGATCCCTAAAGAGATGCTGCCTCTCCAGGTTGGGGTTGGGAACGTGGCGAATGCAGTACTTGCTAGCTTGGGGGAGCATCCCGATATTCCCAAGTTCACGATGTACACCGAAGTGTTTCAATCATCGGGCTTTGAACTTATGAAGCGCGAGTTGATTCAGGGAGCAAGTACCTGCGCCCTGACGCTCACCCCTCCCCAGATGCTCGACTTGGTCGGCGAGATCAAGTTCTATGCTTCGCGACTTGTACTTCGTCCGCAAGAGATCTCTAATAACCCTGCGTTAGTACGGCAGATGGGGGTCATCGCACTCAATACGGCTGTGGAAATGGATCTCGAAGGTGATGTGAATTCATCACATGTTTTAGGCCAACGGTTATTAAACGGGATTGGCGGCAGTGGCGATTTTGCTCGCAATGCCTACCTGTCAATCTTTATGTGTCCTTCGACAGCCAAGGATGGTGCGATTAGCACGATTGTGCCATTGTGTTCCCACATAGACCACACTGAGCATTCCGTGAACGTCGTCGTCACGGAACAGGGCATCGCCGACTTGCGGGGATTGTCCCCAGACAAACGCGCCAAACTGATTATCGACAATTGTGCGCATCCCCACTACCGAGACTATTTGCACGAGTACATAGAAAAGGCAGGTCCCGGACATATTCGACACAACTTAGCGACTTGTTTTGAGCTTCATCAGAACCTGTTGCGAGACGGGGTGATGCTCCCTGATTTACCGGCAATCTGAACAGAAGAGCGTCGCTCCGTTCATTCAAATTCCCTCAGCAAGCAAACGTAGTAAGAGACCGAGGAAGAAATGGTACTACCCTCAGAATTCACGATTGCGGATGACTTTCCTGCTATCTCCTACCAACAGTGGCGCTCCCTGGTCGAGGAAGACCTCAAGGGTGCCCCCTTTGAGAAGAAGCTAGTCACGCACACCTATGAAGGCATCGACATTCAGCCCGTCTACTCTCGGCCCGATGCCTCGAATGGCCAAGATCCCAATGGCTTGCCGGGCAACAAACCGTTCGTACGCGGTTCTCAGGCACCTGAGGTTGCAATCCGCGGTGCCGATCTTCGCCAGGAGTACGCCCATCCCGATGTGACCGAAACCAACAAGCAGATTCTCGCCGATCTTGCCGGTGGGGTAAGCTCGATCCAACTCCACTTTGATCAAGCTGGCAGTAATGGTTTCGATCCAGATGAAAAAGAATTCGACGAATTGCTCGCTGCCAATGGCGTGATGGCCTATTCATGCGATGACCTAGAGACAGCGCTCAAAGAAGTGCAGCTGGACAAGGTTGGGGTATCCCTCGAAGCTGGAGCGGCCTTCTTGCCCGCAGCTTCACTCTTGGTAGCACTCTGGCAACAGCGTAGCATTGATCTGGCTGAGGTCCATGGTGCTTTCAATAGTGATCCGCTGGCCTCGCTGGCTCGTGATGGACATCTTCCGCTGTCGCTGGAAACATCTCTCAAATCATTGGGTGACCTGGCCCATTGGACGGCTCAGAATTGTCCTCAAGTAATAGCCGTCGGAGTGAACACGTCACCCTACCATTGTGCTGGAGCCACGGCTGCACAGGACCTCGCTATTCAAATGGCAACCGGGGTAACTTATTTACGCGCAATGACTTCGGCGGGAATGAGTATCGACCATGCCGCCAAGCAGATTCTCTTCCGAGTGGAATTAGGGACACATCATTTTCTGGCGATCGCCAAACTAAGAGCAGCCCGACGGCTGTGGTCACGCGTGGTAGAAGCCAGCGGCGGATCCTCAGAAGCGGGGGCTATGAAGATTCACGCGCGGACCAGCAATCGCGTATTGACCCACCGCGATCCATACGTCAACATTCTCCGCAACACGGTCGCCATGTTCGCCGCCAGCATCGGTGGCGCAAACGTCGTTACTTCGGTCCCCTTTGACAGCCTCCTTCGGCTTCCCAATGCGTTCAGCCGACGAGTAGCCCGCAATACCCTACTCATTATTCAAGAAGAAGCCCACTTGCATCGCGTGATCGATCCGGGGGGCGGCAGTTGGTTCCTGGATTCAATCACCGACCAACTTGCCAAAGAGGCATGGGAAATCTTTCAGGAGATCGAGCGACGAGAAGGAATGGCATCTGCTCTGCTTTCGGGGTGGGTGGCCGAGCAGATCGCCACTGCCCATGCCCCTCGTGCTACCGACATCGCTAAGCGGAAAGAAGGAATCACCGGCGTCAGCGAATTCCCCGACATTGCCGAATCCCCACTCGAAACCGTGCTGCCCGATCTATCGGCAGTCCGCCAGGCAGCCGTTCAGCGCACCAAGAACACTCGTAAGGGGATCGATCTCGCAAAAGATATGTCTACGGGAGGGTCACGGATGGCGGCAGCAGTCGAAGCCGCGGCAAATGGGGCTACGATTGGCCAACTGGCACGTATGACAGGATTTCATACGGCATCCATCGAATTCAAAGCCATCGAAGCCCGCAGTTTTGCCCAGCCCTTCGAAGAACTACGTGATGCCGTTGACGCCTGGGAAACCCGTCACGGGCAACGGCCGGCAGTCTTCCTCGCTAACATGGGACCTGTCGCCCACCACACAGCGCGAGCCAGTTATGCTAAGAATTTCTTCGAGGCCGGAGGTTTTAAAGTCTTCTCCAACGAAGGCTATCCGAACGCCGACTCGGCCGCCAAGGCCCTGGCTGAATCGGGCGCAGCAACTGCCGTTATTTGTTCGTCCGACAAACTGTATCAGGAAATGGTTCCTGAAGTTGCCGCCAAGCTCAAACAGGCCGGGGCCAAATCGGTCGTCTTGGCAGGGAATCCCGGAACCAATGAAACAGAGTGGCGCAGTGCCGGAGTCGACCGCTTTATTTACATCAAGTGTAATGTCCTCGAAACCCTGCGCGACCTGCTCCGCGAGGAAGGAGTCTTGGAATAATGGCCATCCCCAACTTTGCCGATATTCCGTTGGTGAACGGAAGTGATACGATGCCAAGTCTCGTTAGCCGCGACGCGGAGCGTCAGCGGAGCGGAGCGCGAACTCTCCCCCCATGGACAACCCCCGAGCAAATCGCCGTCTCCCCACTCTACACATCCGACGATCTCAAAGGCGTAGACCACCTGGCAACCATGCCCGGCTTCCCCCCCTATGTGCGGGGACCTTATGCCTCAATGTATGTCCTGCGACCTTGGACCGTCCGGCAATACGCCGGCTTCTCAACTGCCAAAGAGTCGAATGCCTTCTATCGACGCAATCTGACCGCAGGTCAAATGGGCCTCAGCATCGCCTTCGATTTGGCTACCCATCGAGGCTATGATTCCGATCACCCGCGCGTCAGCGGGGACGTCGGCATGGCAGGCGTAGCCATCGACAGCATCTACGACATGCGAATGCTTTTCGATGGTATTCCCCTAGACCGCATGAGCGTGTCGATGACCATGAACGGTGCCGTGCTGCCGATCATGGCACTCTACATCGTCGCAGCTGAGGAACAAGGCGTGCAGCCCGAGCAACTCGCGGGCACTATTCAAAACGACATCCTCAAAGAGTTCATGGTCCGTAACACCTACATCTATCCGCCCGAACCCAGCATGCGAATCATTGCGGACATCTTTGAGTTCACCAGTCAGCGAATGCCCAAATTCAACAGTATCAGCATCAGTGGCTACCACATGCAGGAAGCGGGCGCCACGGCCGATCTGGAGTTGGCCTACACCTTGGCCGACGGCCTCGACTACGTCCGCACCGGCATGCAAGCCGGCTTAAAAGTCGACGCCTTCTGTCCGCGGCTCTCTTTCTTCTGGGCGATTGGCATGAACTACTTCATGGAGGTCGCCAAGCTCCGCGCGGCGCGGATGATCTGGGCCAAGCTCATCAAGCAATTTGAGCCACAGAATCCCAAGAGCCTGTCGCTCAGAACGCACAGCCAAACCAGCGGGTGGAGCCTCACGGCTCAGGATGTCTACAACAATGTCGTGCGTACTTGCCTCGAAGCGATGGCCGCCGCCCACGGACATACGCAATCGTTGCATACCAATGCGCTAGACGAAGCACTTGCACTCCCTTCCGATTTCTCCGCCAGGATTGCCCGCAATACGCAACTCTTCTTGCAACAAGAGACCGATACCTGCGATGTCGTGGACCCCTGGGGAGGCAGCTATTATGTTGAGCGACTTACCCACGATCTGGCCTGCCGAGCTTGGCAACATATTCTGGAGGTCGAAGAACTTGGCGGCATGACCAAAGCCATCCAGGCTGGTATCCCCAAGATGCGCATCGAAGAAGCCGCCGCCCGCACTCAAGCACATATCGACTCCGGCCAACAGACCGTCATCGGCGTCAATAAATATCGCCCAACAGAACCAGAAGACGTAAAAGTCCTGCACGTCGATAATACAACCGTCCGTCAGTCGCAGATCGCCAACCTCAAGAAACTGCGCGGCGAGCGAGATCAAGCCGAAGTCGAGCAGTCTCTCGAGGCACTCACGAATGCCGCTCACGATAAGTCAGGCAACTTGTTAGAATTGGCCGTCATCGCGGCTCGTGCCAAGGCAACTGTCGGTGAAATGAGCGAGGCTTTGGAAAAGTTCTACGGACGCTACGAAGCCCCCACGCGTGCTGTCCGCGGAGTCTACGCCGCTGAAATCGGAGGCCATGAAACCGTGCAAGAAATTCAGCAACTGTTAGAACGCTTTGAAAAACAAGAAGGTCGCCGACCACGCATTTTGGTGGCCAAGATGGGACAAGACGGCCACGATCGTGGTCAAAAAGTGATCGCCTCGGCATTTGCCGACCTGGGATTCGACGTCGACATCGGCCCATTGTTCCGCACCCCCGCCGAGACAGCTCGCCAGGCTGTGGAGAACGACGTACACATCGTGGGCGTGAGTTCCCTGGCAGCGGGGCATCTGACTCTGATTCCTGAACTCCGCGATGAATTGGCAAAATTGGGTCGCGACGATATCCTGATTGTGGCCGGTGGGGTGATTCCTCCCGAGGATTACGAGGCCCTCTACAATGCCGGGGCCACTGCCGTCTTCGGCCCAGGAACCGTCATCGGCAAAGCCGCCACTGAGCTAGTCAAGGTTTTGGCAGAGCGACTGGAAATAAACTTGAAAGACTGAATGGATTCAAGGCAGAGTGTATCAAGACTGCCACAAGAATCACAAAAATGCACAATAAGGCGAGCGGCAGGTGAAAGTGTACCTAACGTAGCATGGGCACTCCTGCCTGTGTCCGATCCAACGGCCAGGAGTGGCCGTTCTATAGTTATTATCACACTTGCCGCTTGCCTAACTACGAGATCCCGTCGGCAACTCAAGAATTCATTCTCGGGACTTTTTGTTTTTTTTGTAGCTAATTTGGATTTCTTGCTCAGCACAGAAGGAAAACCTCTCGATTTGTCTTCGCCTCGGAAAACACTTTCGATCGACGAGTACTTCACTGGAGTGCGTTCTGGTGATACTGCCGTCTTGGCTCGCGCACTCACGCTCGTTGAATCGAGTAACCCCCAGCATCAGCTAGAAGCCGAGGAACTACTCACTCAACTCATGCCGTTCACCGGCAAAGCCATTCGCGTCGGCATCACCGGCACACCTGGCGCAGGCAAAAGCACCTTTATCGAAGCGTTAGGACTGCAACTGGTCCGCGCAGGTCATCGAGTGGCTGTGCTTGCCATCGATCCCTCGAGTGGCATTACCGGTGGCAGCATCCTCGGCGACAAGACCCGCATGCCCAACCTAGCAGCTGAGCCAAGCGCCTACATCCGTCCCACCGCTTCTTCTGGAACTCTGGGAGGTGCCGCCCGTTGCACCCGCGAGAGCATGCTCGTCTGCGAAGCCGCCGGCTACGACATCGTCCTGATCGAAACCGTCGGCGTGGGCCAATCGGAATCCTACGTCTCCCACATGACCGACTGCCTGGTAGCCCTCGTCTCCCCCGCTGCCGGAGATGAACTGCAAGGCATCAAGCGCGGCCTGCTCGAAGTGGTCGACCTGCTCGTAGTCAACAAAGCCGACGGCGAACTGCGCACAGCGTGCGAGGTCGCCGCCCGCCAATACCGCAACGCCCTGGAAACAATCACCGGTAGCCACGCCCAGCACGAATCCAAAGTCTACACAGCCAGCGCACTGGAAAACGAAGGAGTCGACAAAGTCTGGACTGCAGTAGAACAACACTACAATCGCATGCAGGCCAACGGCACGTTGACAACTCGCCGCCAAAACCAAAACCGCCATTGGCTCTGGGCCATCGTCGAAGAGCGCTTGCGCCAGTCCATCTACACTCACCCTGCTGTCAAAGCGATCCGCCCTCAACTAGAACAAGAAGTTCTCACAGGAGCCATCTCCGTAGAATCCGCCGCGCGGAGAATCCTCGATGCCTACGACTTGGGCTGCGAGCTTTAATCTCATCTCTGCACGCTAACTGCGACTCGCAGCGGAGCGCGATATTCCTCTCCACCCCGCCACTCACACCTCCCCCCTCGTCACCACCAATCATCTCCCAGGGTGCGCTACGCGACCCAGGGCTGTGGAATGTAACACCTTGGGTAACGTTTCGATGCGTAAGCCAATGCAGATGGGTGAACCTGCGGGTCGACATATTTGCGAAGCGCTGAGAATCCCTTAGCCAGCAGAACCACCCATCCTACCCTCTGCGATTCCACGGTAAGAAACCCCCCAGTCCCCAGCCCCCGCATCCCAGCCCCTTCTTCTCTGACTAGCGCCTAGCAACCAGCGCCTCGCGCCTACTTCCCAGGTGGTCAAAAATAGTCTCTAAACTCTGCCCCCTGATTCCTTATAATGACAATCGCAAAGCACAGGTTTTCACTCCAGCCAATGAACTGAGAAGTTCGCACCGGTTCAGATGCAGCGGACCAATCGACAGTTCCATCAGTTGGCCAGAGGACGACCGGTGCTGCGCGAAGTTTGTTCGATGTCTGCGCTTGGGGCGCCCCATTTTCCATCGAGAGCAATTCCAAAAATAGATTTCGCCACAGAGATCCCAGCGCTGCCCCTAGCCGCAACCTAAACAGGGAACAGGAAGATGGGTGACGTGTCAGATGTTTATGGAAGAAGTAGAACGCGGATAGACGCTGATTGGGCGGATTTGCGCGGATCAGATTGATTGTCTCGGTACGAATCAGCGAAAATCTGCTGAATCCGCGTTTGTCCGCGTCTAATTTCCCCCTCTCTTTAATTCTTATTGAAATCGATTTAGCCACCGAGCACTCAGAGAACACTGAGAGCAGGTTACGAACTTCAACCTTCCTCTGTGAACTCCGTGTTCTCGGTGGCTTTGTTATTCCCCCCTGTCATCAGGCAGGCCGGGGCTATCTGTTATGGAAGGAGAAGAGAGGCGAGAACACCCAGGCCGTGCGGCATAGGAGACGAGCGAGGGGTTTTGTTTCAAAAACTCCGGTCCGCCGACGGTGTCGCATTTTACGTAAGCCTGGGCTCGCCAACGAGTTGAAGCGATCCGCGCCGACGAAAAGTGGGGGGGTTATTTAATAAAAAAAAGATCCGATAAAAAAATGACAGTCAACCATGGGGAGGGTTGCCTTCGTCCGTCCGGTAACTCGCGTTCGCGGATATCAGAGATGATCTGAACCTATGGAGGAAGAGCACCCAGTTACGAGACGAATAATAGCTACTCTACTCAAACTCGAGAATTACTTGATCGACCGCCAACGTTTCACCAACCGTTGCCACGATGTTTGCTACCTTTCCGTCGCGTTCGGCGCGGAGTACGTTTTCCATTTTCATTGCCTCGACCACTGCCAGGTCTTGGCCTGCTTTCACTTCTTCACCGACTTCCACTCTCATACTCGCGAGCATGCCAGGCATCGGCGACAACAGGAGCTTGCTCAGGTCCGGCGGTTCTTTGACGGGCATCAGGGAGAGCAACTCGGCGGCCCGGGCAGAAAGGGCCAGCATGTCTACTTGAGTACCCCAGTGGAAGAGACGATAGAGGAGATGTCGTCGTTCCACTTGAACACAGACCTCTTCTCCATCGATGCTACCACGGAACAAGGGCTGGCCAAACTCCCAGTTGCTTTCGACATGGTACGTCAGGTCGGCATAAGTCACATCGTATCCCCGCTCGGCCGGGCAAACCGTGACTGGATGATGTTCGTTACCAAACACGATCACCCATCGTTGATCCACCTGGGGTTCATAGCCAGGCAATTGGCCACTAATTTGAGCAGCCCGCTCGCGATAGCGCCGATGGATCACTCCGCATACGGTGATCAGCAGAGCGGGATCATCATGCACTACATTCGTGGCGTCGAAGCCGTCCGGGTATTCCTCGGCAATCAGGTTGGTGCTCAACTGCCCCTTGGCAAATCTCGGATGATTTACAAGGGCTCCCAGGAAACTGATATTATGTGCGACCCCTCGGATCGTGAACTCATTGAGTGCCCTGCGCATGCGCTGGATACTTTCCTCACGATCCGCACCATAGGTAATCAACTTGGCGATCATCGGATCGTAATGGATCGAGACTTCTCCCCCCTCGTAGACTCCGGTATCAACACGCACATTATCCGATTCCGCGGGAGGTGCATAGCGCACCAAGCGTCCGACAGAGGGCAAGAAGTTGCGGAAGGGATCTTCAGCATAAATGCGGGCCTCAATGGCCCAACCTGAGAGTTTTACGTCAGTTTGAGAGAACTGCAGCGACTCACCTGCCGCAATGCGGATCATCAACTCGACCAAGTCCAGGCCGGTCACAAACTCCGTCACGGGGTGCTCGACCTGGAGTCGCGTGTTCATTTCCAGGAAATAGAAATTGCGTTCCGCATCGACAATGAATTCTACGGTCCCTGCCGAGTGGTATTGTACTGCACGGGCCAATGCCACGGCCTGCTCTCCCATGAGGGCGCGGGTTTTCTTGTCAATGAACGGCGAGGGGGCTTCTTCGATAATCTTTTGGTGCCGCCGTTGCAAAGAGCACTCACGTTCACCCAGAAAAACGATGTTGCCGTGGGTGTCCCCCAAGACCTGGATCTCGATGTGGCGAGGTTGTTCGATGAATTTCTCGATGAAGATGCGATCATCACCAAAGCTGGAGCGGGATTCATTGCTAGCGCGCTCAAAGCCTTCCCGGCACTCTTCATCATTGAAGGCAACCCGCATCCCTTTGCCGCCACCACCGGCACTCGCCTTGAGCATGACTGGATAGCCAATTTCCTTCGCGATCTTTACCGCCATGGCTCCGTCGCGGATGACTTCCGTGGAACCGGGAACCGTATTGACCCCCGCCTCCTGGGCCAGTCGCTTCGAGGTAATCTTGTCACCCATCGACGTAATGGCATGAATTCCGGGCCCAATAAAAGCAATACCGGCGAGATCAAGCTGCTTGGCAAACTCGGCATTCTCAGAGAGGAACCCGTAGCCCGGGTGAACGGCGTCCGCACCTGTTGTTCTGCATGCCTCCAAGATTCGATCGATGACCAGATAACTTTGTGAGGAAGGTGCCGGACCAATACAGACCGCCTCGTCAGCAAGCGCAACATGCAGCGCGTCCTTGTCTGCTTCCGAGTAGACGGCAACGGTGGCAATGCCCATTTTCCGAGCGGATTTAATCACCCGACAGGCAATCTCACCTCGGTTGGCAATCAATATCTTCTTGAACATTCGAAATTCCTTTGACTTGCCTTACAGCGGGATGTTTCCATGCTTCCGCCACGGGTTCTCCAACTTCTTATTGCGCAGTAGCGCAAGTGACCGGCAGATTCGTTTGCGTGTCTGGCTGGGCATTATCACGTCGTCGATAAATCCACGTCGTCCGGCAACGAACGGGTTGGCAAAGCGTTCTCGATATTCGTTGGTCAGTTCTTCTATCCGCGCTTCATCACCTCGTTCTTTACGAAAGATGATCTCCACGGCTCCCTTGGGTCCCATCACGGCTATTTCTGCGCTGGGCCAGGCTAGATTGACGTCTCCCCGCAAGTGCTTCGATGCCATCACGTCGTAGGCACCTCCGTACGCTTTGCGTGTGATCAACGTAATCTTGGGGACCGTCGCCTCGGCGAATGCATACAGTAATTTTGCACCGTGCTTAATAATGCCACCGAACTCTTGGGAAGTGCCGGGCATGAAGCCGGGGACATCTACCAGGGTGATGATGGGTATACTAAAACAGTCGCAAAACCTCACGAAGCGAGCGGCTTTGATAGACGACTTTATATCCAAACACCCTGCCAAAACCATCGGTTGATTGGCAACAATCCCGACAGGGTAGCCTTCCATCCGCGCAAAACCAATGACCATGTTCTTGGCATATTCTGGCTGAATCTCAAAGAAGTCTGTATCATCGACGATCTTGAGAATCAATTCCTTCATGTCGTAGGATTTCGTGGGACTATCAGGTACGAGCGTATCGAGCGAAGGTTCGGTGCGATCCGCATTGTCTGGCGTGGGGCGATAGGGCGGAGCAACTCGGTTGTTCGCCGGCAGATAATTGATCAATCGCCGGATCATCAGCAAGGCATCGATATCATCTTCAAACGCTCGATCTGCAACGCCCGATTTCGTTGAGTGTGTGACTGCTCCACCCAATTCTTCGTGGGTAACTGTTTCATGCGTGACCGTCTTCACGACCTCAGGACCTGTGACGTACATGTACGAACTGTCTTTGACCATAAAAATAAAATCAGTCATCGCCGGTGAATAAACGGCACCCCCTGCACACGGTCCCATGATGAGCGAAATCTGGGGGATGACCCCTGAAGCCAACACGTTGCGTTGAAAAACATCTGCGTAGCCCCCTAGCGATGCAACGCCTTCTTGAATTCTGGCACCACCGGAATCGTTGATCCCGATCACCGGGGCACCCACTTTCATGGCATGATCCATTACCTTGCAGATCTTTTCAGCATGTGCCTCGGAGAGTGAGCCGCCAAATACCGTGAAGTCTTGGCTAAAGACGAATACCATCCGGCCGTTGATTGTGCCGTAACCCGTCACTACTCCATCCCCCGGTATGCTCTGGTCTTTCATGCCAAAATCTGAGCAACGGTGTTCGACGAACATGTCCCACTCTTCAAAGGACCCGGAGTCCATCAAGAGCTCAATCCGTTCGCGGGCAGTCAGTTTTCCCTTCGCGTGCTGGGCCTCGATGCGGCGTAGGCCCCCTCCCAATTCGGCGGCAGCTCGCTTTTCTGCTAATTTACGGACAATTTCTTGCATGGCACTTTATCCTTCGTTTATTCGATCCCGTCTATTAGCGACTGAATTCAGACCTGCCACCCTTGTATTGTATTCGACTAATGTTGCATATGCGAGACCGCTTGCTGTATTAGCGGCACTTTTTTCATATCACGAACAAGAATTCGCCTTAAAGTGCATTACATCAAGTACTTACATAAATTGCTGCATTTGCGTTATTTTCTATTGACTTCCTCTCCATGTTGACGAACAATAACGATAGAGACGCACATTCACCAGGTGTCCAGGAAGGGCGTAAACCTTCCCCCAACACACCTGAACATAAGGAGACCCAAGTCATGACAGAAACTATGACAGGAAGCCCCGTATTTGAGGAGGTCTTTCAGAACATCCGCAAGGCTGCCGAGGCGAATCTCAAGATGCAGCAGGAAGTCTACAGCCAATGGGCCAGCATGTGGCCTGGCGCTCCAACGCCCCAAACAGCAGTGCTCAATCAGATGCAAGGATTTCGCAAGCAATGGGTTGATACGATTTCGACTCTGGCGCGCAAGCATCGTGATGTGGTCGAGCGACAATACCAGGCAGCGATTGAATCCCTGGACGCAGCGCTGAGCATCACGGATGCCAGTACGCCAGAGGAGTTCCGTCGGCGGTCTGAGCAACTTTGCCGCAAGACTCTCGATTGCATGAAAGAGATGACCGAATCGCAGATTCGCGAATTCCAAGAGGCGATTACCAAGTGGACCGACCTGTTTGCCAAAGCCGGAACTTGAGTGGGCTTTGCAACCCAAGTGATGTTGCTTTTGTGACTCATGGGGATCCGAAGACAGGACCCCCATGAGTGGTGTTCAGTCTAATTTTTTCCTGGCGAGTGCTATCATGAAAATCAACGATCGAGTGGCGTTAGTAACGGGAGCAGGCAGTGGAATAGGAGCTGCGGTCTCGTTGGAGTTGGCCAAGCGCGGAGCGCGCACGGTGGTGTTGGTCGATAGACGAGATCAAGTCTATGAGTTAGCTGATTCCATCAACTCGGAAGTGGGGAGACAAGTCGCTGAGGTTAAAGTAGGCGACACCACCAACGACACCTTTCGAACGCAAGTATATGAAGATGTGATGGAGCGGCATGGAGTCGTTTCGATATGCGTGCCGGCGGCAGGCATCACCCGTGATGCCCTGGCGGTGAAGCTAGATAAGCAGACGGGCCGGGCTGAGCCTTATTCCGTCAAGTCCTTCCGGGAAGTCACGGAAGTCAATTTGATTGCCCCAATTTATTGGGCTATCGAAATGGTAGCGAAACTCGCCGAGAATCGTTGGCAAAAAGGGCTCAAACAGTGGCAACCTGAAGAAGAGGTCCAAGGGACCATCATGTTCATCGGCTCGGTCTCCTCCCAGGGGAACAAGGGCCAGATCTCATATGCTGCGACAAAGGCAGGCCTAGAAGGTGCAGCTGCTACCTTGACCAAAGAGGCCATGTACTATGGCGTCCGCTGTGGGATAATCCATCCTGGCTTTACCGATACGCCTATGCTCCGAAGCCTGGGTGAAGAATACATCGCAAAATATGTGTTACCCTATACCCAATTGCGTCGCCTGATACGTCCTGACGAAATCGCCGATGCAATTTGCTTCATGATTTCCAATTCGGCAGTCAGCGGGCAACTCTGGGCAGATGCCGGTTGGCATCCCCAGGCTTAGTCACTAACTGCCATTTAAGTTTTCATGAGAAAAGTGCGTAATGCCCGACGAAGTCATTCAAATCAAGCGCTATCCGAATCGACGTTTCTATTCTCGCAATGACAGCAAGTATGTCTCTTTGCAAGACATCGAAAAGCTCATTAGGGAGGGTAATACCATTGAAATAAGCGATAGTCAATCTGGAGAATCTCTCACACGTAGCGTGCTCGCGCAGATTATTCTCGACCGCCAGCCTGAAAATATCGCCTTATTTCCGGTGGATATGTTACACAGCATCGTCCGCTCGAACGAAATGGTTACCGAATTCCTGAGAGATTATTTCCAACATTCGTTGACTTACCTCGACTATCTCCAGCGTCATAGTGCAAGTGCGAAAGATTTGGTGAACCCAATGCATTGGGCTAAGGCCTGGATGGATGGGTTTAAGCCTGCAAACGGGTCCCCCCAGAAGCCTCGGGATGAGAAAGCACAACTGGCTGAGCGCATTGAAGAACTCGAAGATCGTATCAAGCAATTGGAATCCAAAGAGAATTTGGATGTCTGAAGGATGTGCGTCCCTTGAATGAGGTTCCAGTGAGGTGCTAGAGTACTGCTGTTCAGTCGCTTTCATGAACTCTCAATCAGCTATGGAGTACAGTCTTTATGAGTCTTTACAAGGTAATCGAAATTGTCGGAACCAGCGAGGTCTCCTGGGATGATGCCGCGAAGAATGGAATCGAGATCGCACGTCGAACGCTGCGTGATTTACGCATCGCTGAGGTGACCAAGATGGATCTCAAGCTCGAAGATGGAAAAATCCAGTATCGCACCAGGCTCAGTTTGTCTTTCAAGTACATTGATGAAGGATGATGCGGCATTCAGACCACATCAAGCGTGAAAATACCCTATGAGTATCCGTAAGGAATTATTGGACTCCCTTACCGAGCACCGAGAAGCTGCCTTGCAAGGTGGGGGGCAGGGCAGGCGCGATAAACAGCACGCCCGAGGGCAACTCTCTGCGCGCGAGCGTCTAGACTGCCTATTTGATGGTGAAACATTCCAGGAATGGGGGATGCACGTCGAACATGCATGTCATGATTTTGGCATGGAGAAGACGAAACTTCCTTGTGATGGGGTAATCACTGGCGTTGGACATGTAGACGGTCAGCCCGTTGCCTCGTTCAGCCAAGATTTCACCGTCGGTGGCGGTGCTCTGGGTCAACGGCATGCCAAAAAGATTAGCGATGTCATGGATTATGCCCTCGAATGTGGCATGCCCTTCGTCGCGATTAACGATTCGGGTGGAGCCCGGATCCAAGAGGCCGTGGAATCGCTCTCTGGTTACGGGCAAGTCTTTTATCGCAACGTGATGCTTTCAGGTTCCGTTCCCCAGATCGCAATTATTGCGGGCAACTGCGCGGGTGGGGCGGCCTACTCCCCCGCCCTCATGGATTTCTTAATCATGACGCGCGAGAACGCCAACATGTTCATCTGCGGTCCCCAAGTAATCAAAGCGGTTACGGGGGTCGATGCCACGATGGAGGAGATCGGCGGTGCGGTAGCCAACGCGAGCATCAGCGGGAATGTGCATTTTGTTGCCGACAATGATGAGCATGCGATCCAAATCGCTAAAGATTTGCTTTCGTATTTGCCTCCCAACAACATGCAGGACCCTCCACATCGACCGACAGCAGATATCTCACTCGAACCCGATGGGGTTTTAAACGATCTGGTTCCCGAAGACGCCAAAGCCCCGCTCGATATGCAGGCCATCATTGATCGACTGGTGGATGGGAGTCAGTTCCTGGAAGTCCATCGGGATTTTGCCAGTAATTTGATAGTTGGATTTGGCCGCATCGATGGCATGGTAGTTGGCGTGATTGCCAATCAGCCGAATGTCAAAGCAGGCTCACTGGATATAGATGCATCGGACAAGGGCGCTCGCTTTATTCGCTTTTGCAACGCATTCAATGTCCCTCTGCTTACCTTGGTTGATATCCCTGGTTTCTTGCCAGGCGTGGGACAAGAACGAGGAGGCATTATCCGTCACGGTGCAAAGATGCTCTTCGCTTACGCCTCTGCAACCGTCCCCAAGATCACGGTTATCATCCGTAAGGCTTATGGAGGATCTTACCTTGCCATGTGTAGCCGAGATCTGCGTGCCGATATTGTGCTCGCTTGGCCAACTGCTGAAATCGCAGTGATGGGTGCAGAAGGGGCCGTCAACGTTTTGTATCGCAAGGAGCTTGAAGCGGCTGAAGACAAACCGGCCCTGCGCAAGCAGCTCATCGATGAGTATCAAGAGAAATTTGCATCTCCGTATATGGCCGCAGCTCACGGCATGATTACCGACGTGATTGAACCTTCGCAAACCCGCTCTCTAGTGTCGCTGGCTTTACGTAATACAATCACAAAACGCGCTATCCGGCCACCAAAGAAACATGGCTTGATACCCCTCTAAAGCACCCAATTGAACCGCGAGTCGAAAAAATCTAGCATGAAAAAACTCAGAATCACGGTAGGCAAGAAGACCTACGATGTAACAGTTGAGGTGCTGGGGGAAGAAGTTTCTGCCAACCCTCTTCCTGGCCCGCATTCTCAAGCAGCAACCAGATCCCCCCAGGCCTCTCACGAACCTGCCGCGGCATCTGCCGCCCCGCAACCCGCCGCCAGTCATTCGGCGGGAGCCGTGGTGAGCCCTATGGCTGGCCTGATCAAAGGGATTCTCGTCAAGCAAGGAGACGAAGTAACCGCCGGAACGGTATTGATCGTCTTGGAAGCAATGAAGATGGACAACAAAATAACCGCCTCTTCGTCGGGAACGGTCGCCTCGATCAGTGTTCAAGAAGGCGACAATGTTCAGGAAGGGCAAGAATTGCTCGCTATGGAATAGCATTCTGAATCCCTGATTCACCGACTCTTAGCCGACAGTTCGCAGAAGATACGCATGATAAGCTCGTTTTTACATCCCCTGACACTCGGCATCTCGCTCAACTTCAGCCTTGAGCCGCTCTGGCATGATACGGGCATCCCACTGGCGCTGATGGGAATGTTTATTGTTTTCTTCGCGCTGATTTTTATCAGCATGTTTATTTCAAGACTACCTCATATCATGGCAGTTTTGGACAAATACTTACCCCAAGCAGAACAACTCCTAAATCCACCGAAACCACGTGAAGGGGAGATATCTGATGAAGTAATTGCCGTCATTGCCGCGGCAGTCTCCGAGGCCTTGGGAAAGCCCCATCGCATCATCCATACTCGCGAGCTCACGAGCCGCGACATGGCTTGGCCACAGCAAGGGCGCTGGCAAATCCAAACTTCCCACATTCCACAAAAATAAGTTTTAGAACAGAGAGTTTCTGGCATTGATCGGAGCCATCATCCATGGAGTTTGTTGAATACTTGAGCTCCAAAGCAGCACAGCTCTACCAAACGACTGCTTTCCCAGGCATGCATGTTGGTAACGTTGCGATGATCGTGATTGGCCTCTTGTTTGTGTATCTGGCCATTGCCAAACACTACGAGCCGCTATTGCTCATTCCCATTGGTTTTGGAATCGTGGTAGGTAATATTCCTGTTGTCGAGGGCATGAGTCTGGGGGTCTACGACGAGGGGAGTGTGCTGCGGTATCTCTACTTCGGTGTTGAGAAAGGTGTCTATCCACCGCTCATATTTCTGGGGATCGGGGCGATGACCGATTTCTCAACTATGCTCTCCAACCCCAAGCTTGTGCTGCTGGGAGCTGCGGCTCAAGTCGGGGTATTTCTGACGTTCTTGGGTGCACTCTGCCTTGGGTTCACTCCTCAGGAAGCAGGTGCCGTAGGAATCATTGGCGGTGCCGACGGACCCACAGCGATTTTTCTATCCTCGAAACTGGCCCCCTCGCTCTTGGGCGCGATCGCAATCGCGGCCTACTCCTACATGGCCCTCGTACCAGTGATCCAACCGCCGATCATGTACCTTCTGACATCTCGGGAAGAACGACTCATCAAAATGAAGCGTCCTCGCCATGTCTCTCGGCGCGAGCGGATTATTTTTCCGATTGCTGCTTTCTTAATCTGCACATTGCTGGCTCCCGGAGCCTTGGTGCTGATTGGCATGCTCTTCTTTGGCAACTTACTCAAGGAATGCACCGTTACCGAACGCTTGGCCAACACGGCTCGCACAGTGTTCATCGACATTGTGACGATCCTGCTGGGTTTCTGCGTCGGTTGCAGTACGAGTGCTGATCATTTTCTGCAGCCCACCTCGATATTAATCTTTGTACTCGGAGCAGTCTCCTTCGCCGTGGCAACCGGGGGTGGCATTCTATTTGCCAAGTTCATGAACCTGTTTCTCCACGAACCGATCAACCCACTTCTGGGAGCTGCGGGAGTTTCTGCCGTACCTGATTCCGCCCGGGTCGTGCATGTAATCGGATTGAACGAGGACCCTCAAAACCATCTGCTCATGCATGCCATGGCACCGAACGTGGCTGGAGTAATCGGCTCGGCCATCGCAGCAGGTGTGTTGTGGTCGCAACTGGCAATGTAGTTGATTACTACGCATCATCCGCAGTGGACTATACGGCCAGAGGCCGTGCTGATCGAGGATTGAGTCAGTGCTGAGGGTAATGTTTTGAAAGCATGTCTTGGAACAACGTCGCCAAGGTCTGGGTTGGCAAGATCAGTAATAGCACAAGTGGCGGCCCAATTTTTGCAAGAAAAGTTGGACGAAGCGAAAATTCCCAATTCAAAAAATATCCTTACACTGGTTCCATAGCTGCTAGCAATTCATCAAGTGGGACGGTTCCAAAAGTGGTGGCATAGTCGGACATCGCATATGGAACGATCAATTGGCCATTGTGTACCACGGCCCCGCAACTATAGACAACGTTGGGGACATACCCTTCACGTTCATTTTCATTCGGTGTCACGAGGGGTTGTTTCAGTCGTCCGATTAAGCGAGACGGGTCGTCGAGGTCTACCAAAAAAGCTCCAATCGAGTATTTTCGCATGGGGCCTACCCCATGGCTGAGCACCAGCCACCCAACATCGGTTTCGATGGGCGAGCCGCAATTTCCCACCTGCACAAACTCCCAAGGAAAGGTAGGTTTCAAGAGGATCTCTTTGGAGTACCAGAAGTGGAGCATGTCCGAATACATCAGGAACAGGTTTTCACCATCCTGCCGAGAGAGCATGGCATAATGTCCGTTTAACTTCCGGGGAAAGAGCGCGAGACCCTTGTCGGCAATTTCTGGTCCATTGAGGGTATGCATCTTGAAGTGGAGGAAGTCGTCCGTCTCCAGCAACTGCGGGAGTACCATTTTGCCGTCGTAGGCGCTGTAGGTTGCGTAGTAGTGCGTTGAGCCGTCTTCTTCTTGAAACTCCACAAAGCGGGCATCTTCGATTCCGTTGGATTCCGTGGGCCCAAAGGGGAATATCAATCGCTCCGAGAGGCCGTGCTCTGGACTGTAAGTGAGCTCATAGTTGGACTTCGCCAGCATGATGATTGATTTGAAGAATAACGTTAGCGACTCTTTTTGATCACGATTTTCGCGGATAGTGATTTGGATCGTGGCTTCCAATTGCTTTAGGGTAAAATTCTCCTCAAGGCGTGAGAGCACATGTTCGGCAAAGCTGTTTGCCAGTCCAAGTTCGATTAGCTTCCGTTGGAAAAGAGCTTTCTCGTATAAAGAATCTGGAACCGCATCAGGAGTTGTCACAAAACGAGTTGCGTCATCAATTCTGATCGCATTTGAATTGTCCACCACGCCGGAGCGAAAAGTAATGGAAGAAATGTGGCCTTCACCAGTCGCTCGGAGACTTAGTGCAAATCGTTTAGATCCCTCTGGTAGATTAGTCTGATCAGGATGCCAAACGATCGACGGATTAAATAGTGCGGCCGATTCGAGTGCGTATTCTTGAGTGAAGTAGGCACCAATCAAGATACGACGATTTTCACTCAATGTTGTGTCGGTGAGTACGTAGCTTCGTACCGCCTCATATCGCCTGAGGAAGAACTCTCGTGGTTTTTGATGGCGGCCATTGAATTCTTCGAAAACGTTTTCTAGGAGCCGATCTACTTCCGCTTCCGAGAGCATGGCGATGCGGGCAATAATTTTCAGCTTGCGCTGATCCCCGGGGGGGGTAAAGTTGCGGAGGACTACGCGCCGACTGTTCGGTGCAAGTACAATCCCAGTTCGTTCAAGTTGCATGTACTAAGCCCAATCGGGTTACTTTTTCTGTAGTCGATTTCAATACCGTCGACAACGACGGTTGGAAAACTGCTACCGAGCTTTCCAGGAGTTCCATCTCAGAGAGTGAAAGCAGGAAAGCTAAAGTCGACTCGGCACCCTGGTTTTCATTGAGTCGATTCTCTTGTAGACCGTCGTGGCAGCCTCCAGTTCCTGTGTCGTAGAGAGGTTGCCCTAGATCATTCCGACCCAGGAACCAGTCGAAAGCGAGGTGAGCTTGGTCACTCCAAAAGTGGTCGTCGTCCGCATTTCGAGCTTCGATCGCAGCCGAAACCATCGCATGAGCTTCGATCGGTTGCTGGTCGAACTCCGCCGCTGGTTTGCCTCGTGGTGAGAATCCATTGCTGCCAATTGGGCGGAAACGACTGAGCGGTGATAGTTGCTTCTCTGCAAGCCAGCGGAGCGACTTGAGTCCGATTTCGAGGGCACGCTCGTTGCCTCCCCACCTACCGCTGAGAATCAGTGCTTGTGAGAGTCTGGCATTGTTATAGGAGGCTATCTCCTCAAACCACGGCCAATCGTCGGTAGCGACGTTTTCGTACAATCCGATTAGTTTATTGGTCAAGATTTCTCGCATTTGATTGACCAGTCGATCTCCACTAAGTCGGCGGAAATATTCATGGATGCCAATAAGAGCGAGGGCCCAAGTTCGTGGGGAAGTCGTTTCCGCGCATGCTGGCAATGCTCGTTCAAATAGTTGGACCGCCCAGGCTTGGAGGTTCCTCCGCTGCGACCGGCCGATGCAAGTTCCCAGCGCCCAGATCGCTCTGCCTTGTGAATCGTCCGAACCGTCTTTCTCGAGCCATTTGCGGTCGTAACTCATGAAGTTGCGAAATCTTCCCGTCTCCGAATCAAACGCATAGTTGAGGAAGGCGGCGTAGGTGGAAGCACACTGATGCACTTCTCGCGAATCTTTGCCCAGTTCTTCGAGCAACACTGTTAGAATCAACGCTCTGGCATTGTCGTCAGTGCAATAGCCTTCTTGATTGTTTGGAATTGAATAACATGCATGCTGCAAGATCCCGGTCGAATCTGTCATTCGTAGAAGGTGGTCTAGATTTAAGCTCGGCATTGCCAGTGGTTGTTCTTCTAAGGTTCGAACTGCCAACGGCTTGGGAACTTGTGTAGGACTACGACGAGCGACCTGGAATGAATTGAGGTACAGTCCGGCAACGTGACTCCAGACCATCTCGCGACCCAACAAATAGGCACGCTTTCTCATCGCGTGTCGACGCTGATCGTCGCCTAGTAACGAAATCATCTCTCGAGCAATCGCAGGAGAGTCAGCAAACGGTACGAGTACTCCACGATCGTCATCCAAGAGTTCTTCGGCATGCCAATACGGTGTTGAGATTACAGCCTGGCCGCAGCCAAACGCGTAGGCAAGCGTACCAGAAACGGCCTGGGCTTCATTCAAATAGGGTGTGATATACAAATCAGCTGCACCAATGAAATCGGTCAACTCGTGCAATTCGACAAAGCGATTGTAAAAGCTGACGTGCTTCTGGATCCCCAGTTCTTTGGCCATTCGCTCCAGGCTTATCCGATAGGTTTCGCCTTCGGTTCGAACAAGACTCGGATGGGTGGCTCCTAGAATGATATACATGAAATTGGGAAATTCTCGAATTACCTCGGGCAGTGCTTTCAAGACGCATTCAATGCCCTTGTTTGGTGAGAGCAGGCCAAATGTCAGACCAACGGATTTCCCTTCAACTCCAAATTGATCTTTGTAGAAATTCGGATCGGCGAAGGGACGATCTGGAATGCCATGCACTATAAGATCGATTTTTTTCTCAGGCACTTTGTAAACCTCGCGAAGCATAGAGCGACTTCGCTCGGTCATTACAACCAGACGTGCGGAGAGATGGATCAATTGGTCCATAACACGTTTTTGGTTGTCACTGGGGTGCGGCAGTACCGTATGGAGCGTGGTTACAACGGGTCGCCTAAGGTCGCGCAAAAACGCCAAGATATGCCCACCAGCAGGGCCTCCATAGATACCGAATTCATGCTGCAAAGAAACGACATCGACGTCACTGAAATTGAGGAAATCAGCAGCACGACGGTAGGACCCCAGGTCTTGTTCAGTGATCTGGAAGCGAACTTCTGGAGGATATTCGTAGCTGTCCGCAATGTCATCTACCGGAACTACGATGCATTCAGAGGGTGCGTAGAGAGCTACTGCACTTCGGAGATCGTGAGTGAAGGTTGCGATGCCGCACTTGCGAGGTAGATAGTCACCAACAAACGCGATTTTTCGTAGGTCTGTATAAGCCATGCGGGGACTCCTTGAGAGTGTATGGCATTCTGTATGGGGAGAAAGATCATTCTAAGGCCTCAATTAATTCACTTTGTGAGAACTCTGCAAATACAATACAGGTATCAGCGGCACCGTATTGCAACCGTAGCGAATCTCCTGATTCCAGGTGCTTCGGCCGCAAGACAACTTGTTCGCTCAGTCGTCGCATCATTCGAGTAAAGCACCAGAAATAGCTACTGTTTAGGTAGCGTTCTTGACCAAATCAACTCTTGCCCTTCTATCGGCAGCCAATTGCAGCCGCCGCGGTTCGTCCGCTTGCGAGACCGAGCACTGAGGATGGACGCCGGTCGGTGAGTACGATGAATGACCACAAACCGGACATGTTTTTGCTTTGGATGGACTCGCGAGCGGGTGTGGTTTCTTATTGTTCATGGATGTTCCTGGATGCTGGAAAATATTTGTACTTCAACGCTTTTTCTTCGAAATCGCAGGTTGATTTAGGTGGCGTAGTTCATCGATCTCAGTCGCAAAGCGCAATCGCAATGGACTTTCCGATGGCAACTGCCCTACCAGTGACTCAGCTTTAACCAGCAATTGTGTGGTAATAGACTGCCCCTCAAAAAGCTGCCGCCACTCTCGCGTGGCATCACTCTCATTCATCATCAGTTGTTCTCCTGGGTTGCTAAGGATCGTGGTAATGCTTTTCGAATTGAATGGGCTTACGTTGACGAGTCGGGACGATTTTTCTCTGGAACTCCTCCCTCGGGGTATGCTTCGTCGCGCGGGTTGCTCGAGTCGGCCCGATTGGAACTGCGCTGCATTCTGACGAGCTTTCTGCGCGCTTCAGTTCTAACTTGTTCCGACGCACCAGGCATCTCTAACACCTTTTGGAGGTCCTCAACGGCCTGCACTCCGCACGACGTGGCACAGTAAACCAGTGCTCGATTGTAGAGAGCCATTGTACGAATACTGGCGGGCGCATCTGCCATTTCAATCACGCTCGTGTAATCAGCGACCGCCAATACATTCTTGCTTAGTCTTGCATGCAATATTCCGCGACGGTAAAGCCATGATGCGCGAAATTTTGAGAAGAGCGGTGATTCTAGTAACTTGAACTGCATTATTTTTGAACTTCAGGTAGCTAAACTCTCATCCTTGCGTCGCGCTATCGGAGTTCCACTCCAGGAATTGCGGACAACAGGCCTACTAATTTACGGTGCGAGAGTTGAGAGCCATACGCGATCCAAAAG
The DNA here is from genome assembly GCF_007860015.1 of Bythopirellula polymerisocia. Taxonomy (GTDB): domain Bacteria; phylum Planctomycetota; class Planctomycetia; order Pirellulales; family Lacipirellulaceae; genus Bythopirellula; species Bythopirellula polymerisocia. The sequence goes on along the minus strand of NZ_SJPS01000001.1, from coordinate 631,234 downwards.
ATGCACTGGGGCGGATTCCAGCTGCTCTGCATCGGGTTACTCGTTTTAAAGACAAAAGCATTGCTCAAACTCAGGAGAACCTCACGAGCGAATTCAATGCTATCGACACGGATGCGGCAGGCGAATCCTTCGTCTTTGAGCGAAACTGCGAATGGTTTTAAGAGCGACGTGGGAATTGATCCTTCACAAGCTTCAACGCTAAGCAGTCGATCGCTCTGCGCGTCCTGCCTGTAGTTCTTTAGATCTTACTGATACCGGTCGGAACGGCATTCCTTCTGCCAGCTCATAGCGTTCGGCTCGGACAAACCACAGAGCCAATCCACCCGAGTTGTGGGCCGGAACATGCGCAGTCGCATCAGCGCGAACTCCTAGGGAGCCTTTTTTACCAGTTTTCTTCCAACCGCGGCGTTGCATGATTATGCGAACTAGGACGCCAATCGCTTGCCGCAATCGTTGAGTTCGTTGTGCATGGATTTCCGAGAGAAACTGATTGATGGCTGGTAGAGATTCAAGTTCGCGGACCACACCCGCCATGGGGGCGCGATCGTGGTGAACTTCGGATTCTTCCATGCGTCGTTGCCGATTCTCATCACTAAAAAAGGCGAGCATTTCTTCGAAGGGCTGATCCGGGTCATTTAGTACATCAGCAAAGGTTCTTCCCTGACGGTCTGCGAGGAACTCATCCCGGGTAATAGTGACTTTTGACATATATATAGGTCTCGCCGAGGTTGTGTGTGCAAATAGTGTTCTTGCAGCTACATATATTGTAGCTGCAAAAGGTGGTTGTTCAATGGGTTCCGTGGCGATTTGCAGCGATTTTGGTTAGATGGCCACTCAGTTACAACGATATTTCAGGCTCGAATACACAGAGAAGCGTGCCCACAACAACCGAGGATTTGCAAATTGTTGAGTCATATCACCAGCGGAGGGCCACAGCAGAGGGGCCAGGGGAGAGATAGTATGGGTCGGCGCCCCCGACCCTTACCCTGGAGCCTGATCTCACTCTCAACGCGCTGGTAATTCGCGCCACCAAACGCCTTCAGCCCTTGTGGTGGTCATAGCCATCAACTCATGCTTCATCCAGAGTTTTGAAACGACTCGATGATCCAACGCACGTACTATTTTTCATCGGAACTTTTTTTTATTAAATAACCCCCCCACTTTTCGTCGGCGCGGATCGCTTCAACTCGTTGGCGAGCCAAGGCTTACGTAAAATGCGACACCGTCGGTGGACCGGAGTTTTTAAAACAAAACCCCTCGCTCGTCTCCTATGCCGCACGGCCCGGGTGTCCTCGCCTCTCTTCTCCTTCCATAACAGATAGCCCCGGCCTGCCTGAGGACAGGGGGGGAATAACATGGCCAACGAGGACACAGAGTTCACAGAGGAAGGTTGAAGTTCGTAACCTTCTCTCGGTGTGCTCGGTGGCTAAATCTATCTCAACAAGAATCAAAGAGGGGGGGAAATTAGACGCGGACAAACGCGGATTCAGCAGATTTTCGCTGATTCGTACCGAGACAATCAATCTGATCCGCGCAAATCCGCCCAATCAGCGTCTATCCGCGTTCTACTTCTTCCATAAACATCTGACACGTCACCCATCTTCCTGTTCCCTGTTTAGGTTGCGGCTAGGGGCAGCGCTGGGATCTCTGTGGCGAAATCTATTTTTGGAATTGCTCTCGATGGAAAATGGGGCGCCCCAAGCGCAGACATCGAACAAACTTCGCGCAGCACCGGTCGTCCTCTGGCCAACTGATGGAACTGTCGATTGGTCCGCTGCATCTGAACCGGTGCGAACTTCTCAGTTCATTGGCTGGAGTGAAAACCTGTGCTTTGCGATTGTCATTATAAGGAATCAGGGGGCAGAGTTTAGAGACTATTTTTGACCACCTGGGAAGTAGGCGCGAGGCGCTGGTTGCTAGGCGCTAGTCAGAGAAGAAGGGGCTGGGATGCGGGGGCTGGGGACTGGGGGGTTTTTTCGGCGGAGGCGCAGGGTCGCAGAAGGGGGGGAAGTTTATGAGTGATGGATTGATCGAATTGCGAACTGTATCCCTACTTCCTCCTGGTCTCTGCCCTCTAACATCTAGCCTCTATTTGACTGGGGACTGGGGGGAGAGTTTTTACCGCGGAGGCGCGGAGACGTAAATCATTGCAAAGCAATGAATTATGGGGGAGGGGTTTTGAAAGGATGAGGAGGAAGCCGCGGCGGTCGTTTTGAGCGCAAACATGGATTTAATCCCTTCTGATGCGAAGATATTATTGCAAATCGACTTACGTGGATCGCATCAGCAACCCCACGATAAATCGGACCACTTAGGTGGGGGAAACCGCCGGGAATTGCCCCTCCGCGGCCTTTTCTAAGGCAAATTTTGCTTTTTTCGCCAAATCTGAGAGAATGTGCGACCAGATCTGAGACTCGGCTGCTGGTTTAGGGGTAGTGGAGAAACATCTCAACTCAGCACAGACTTTCCTCATGGACACCGACCAACTTCTCGACAGCGTTTGCCAAGGCCACTCGTCGGCCGTCGCAACCTTGTTGACGCGACACGAGCAGCGGCTGCGCCGGATGGTGAATCTCCGCATCGATCCACGGTTGGCCGCGCGACTTGATCCCTCCGACGTGGTGCAAGACACGCTTGCTGAGGCCCATCGACGGCTGCCTGGTTACGCGTCTGATCGCCAGATCCCTTTCTATCCCTGGCTCCGCGGAATAGCCTGGGACAAGTTGATCGCAATGACGCGGCGCCATATCGACGCGGAGTGTCGCAGTGTCCGCCGCGAGGCTAGCCCCCTTGAACTGTCAGGCGATTCACGAATGGTGCTGGTCGATCACATGTTGGCCACCGGTGCCACGGCTAGCGAGCAAGCACTCCGCCAAGAGGTGCGCGACCGTGTGCAACAAGCTCTCAGCGCCCTGCCACCGGCAGCCCATGAAGTGATCGTGCTGAAACATCTCGAAGAACTCAGTGTTCCAGAAATCGCCGCCGTGTTGGGTATCGATCAACAGGCCGTTTATTCCCGTTACCGTCGCGCAGTGCAACGTCTTCACCAACTGCTTAGCCACGACTGATTATTATGTCGTCTACTTGTTCACAATCTGAATCTTTGGTCGCTTCCTCCGAGCTAGATCGGTTGGTCATGCTCGTTTCGGAAAAACTGGCCAACACGGAATCGATCGACCTCGACGTACTCACGGCAGATTATCCAGAGGAGCGGGAACAACTGGAAAGGTTGCTTCCTACGCTGGAGGCGATGGCTAACCTCGACCACTCGATCGTCTCGGAATCCTTTACCCAGCCACATGCAGCTGCTGCCGGGCCTCCACGCGCTTCCTCGGGCATGCTCGGAGATTTTCGCATCCTGCATGAGCTAGGCCGTGGAGGAATGGGTGTTGTGTATGAGGCCGAGCAAATCTCGCTCGGTCGTCGCGTGGCGCTCAAAGTCTTGCCCCTCGCGGCGACGCTGAGTCCGCCACAACTCGAACGATTCAAAAACGAAGCCCGCGCCGCTGCCACGCTCAAGCATCCGCACATCGTCGGCGTCTACTCGGTCGGCGTCGAGCGCGGTGTGCATTACTACGCTATGGAACTGGTCGAAGGCCGTAGTTTGGCGCAAGCGATCCTCGAATTGAAGGAACGGGAGAGTGAAGAGGCTAGAGGTCAGAGGCTAGAGGTTAGTCGAGACACTGCAGCCGAGCAATCAGAAATCAGAAATCATCAATCCCAAATCGATACGGTGGCTGCGCTCTCAACCGTTCGGACAGAGAATCCCCAGGACTACTTCCGGCGTGTTGCGAAGTTGATCGCCGATGCCGCCGACGCGCTCGACTATGCCCACAATCAAGGGGTTGTCCACCGCGACATCAAACCGGCGAACTTGCTAATTGATCAGCAATCCCAGGTTTGGATCACCGATTTTGGCCTGGCACGCCTGGAAAGCGAGGCCGGCGTCACGCTCACCGGCGACATTCTGGGAACCTTGCGTTATATGAGCCCCGAACAGGCCGCCGGCAAGCCGGTGATGGTCGACTTCCGCACAGACATCCACGCCCTGGGAGCCACCCTGTTTGAACTGATTGCGTTGCGACCGGCGTTCGACTGTGAAGACCGCGCCAAATTGCTCCAGCAAATCTCTGACAAGGCACCCCCCGCGTTGCGGCAAGTCGACGCACGTGTTCCCACTGATCTGGAAACGATCGTGGCGAAGACGATGGAAAAAGAGCCTGCCGACCGGTATCAATCGGCTGGGGAGCTGGCCACTGATCTACGGGCGTTTGCCGAGGATCGCGCTATCGCTGCCAAGCCGCCGTCGCTAGCCAATCGCACACAGCGTTGGATGCGGCGTCATGTGGCGCTGGTCACGATGCTGCTCGGCGGCTCGCTCTTGGCGACAGTCCTGTTGGGGGTTGGGATGGCGGTCCTCAATCGGGCTCGCTCGCAAACTGCGATCGCCCTCGACGATGCGCAGGACAGTTTGCAATTCGCCCGGCTGGCTGTCGATCAAATGTACTCCGAGCTTGCCAGCGACTGGATCGCCGAGGATCGCGAGATCACGCCGACCCAGCGCGGCTTTTTGGAAAAAGCCCTCCGCATCTATCAGCGGCTCGCGGAAGAAGCCCGCGACGATCCCCAGTCGCAGTGGGAAGCAGGCACCTCGTATGGCCGCGTGGCACAGATTCAGCATAAGCTCGGCCAATACCGTCAGGCCAACAGTGCTTACAATCTCTCGATCAAGACTCATGAAGCGTTGCTCGATGCATTCGTCGACGATCCCGACCGCCGCGCGGAACTGGCCGCCAGTTATCAAGGGCTCGGCGCGCTGCATGCCGCTCACGAAAAACTCCCCAAGGCAGTTGCCGCGTGGGACAGCGCTCGCGAACTGCTGGAACCACTCACCCGCGATTATCCTAACGACGCCAACTATCGCCTGGCTATGGTGCAAAACAACCTCGACCGCGCTGCACTCGAGTTGCGCGAAGGGCGACTTGATCAGGCGGAGCAGCTCACACGCCAGGCAGTCGCTTTCTCTGAGGCGGCGTGGAAATCGGAGAGAAAGTCCTCCGATTACCAGCTGGCCTTCCAGCGGAGCCGTGTGGCGCTCTCGCGAGTACTGCGATTCCAAGGCAACTTGGACGAAGCCGAAAAACTGGCCAGCGATGCAGAGATTCGTTTGGCCTATCTGGCCAATGATTCGTTTGACTCGCGGCAACTCAAGCAGATCCAAGTCGCGGCGCTCATTGAGTTGGCCGACGTACAAATTGCACAGGAGCGGTGGGAGGCTGCCAATGAGATTCTCGGCCGCGCTCAGCAAAAAGCCCAGATCGCACTTCGCAGCGACGTGTCGCCTAACATGCTGATGACTTACGCCATCACCCACGAAGCTGAATGGGCACGGTATGCAGAGCCGGAAGCGTTTCGCCAATTTGTTGAGATTGAAATTCGCCGTGGCCGCACCCTGGGCGAGTTGAATCGTTTTTACGAATCTCAGCAAGTGCTCGCCGACGCTGTGCGCGCTGCCTATGTTCTGAGAAGCACGTATCCGCTTCCACGATTTGGAGTTGTCGAAGCCAACGCCCGCGCATGCCTGGCGGAGCTACTGCGGGATGCCAACCACGCCGAAGACGACGCTATGGCCATGTCGGCTGCCCGCACTTGGCAGCGACTACTGCGATACACTCCCAGCACCGCCACCACCCTCAGTGGCGTTCACACACAAGCTGATCTGGACTGGTTCCTCGAGCAATTTCCCGACGAGCGCGCTTCAGTCTACGACCAGCAGTTAGTTGAGGAACCTGCGCATTTCAATGAAGGCCTTGTTGTGATGAGTGTCGCCAACGGAGTCAGCTGGTATCGGGGTGGATCGTCTGCCGATGCCGTCAACTTTCTCGCCGACTTTGCTGAGGCTGATTCCGGCGCCGACAGCTACGGATGGTTCTATCTGGCAATGGCCTATCACCAAGCCGGTCAAAGCGAACAGGCGAGGAAGATGTATGAGCAGGCCACCAAGTGGCTTGAACAACACAATCCGAACAACGTCGAACTGGTTGCCCTGCGTGCGGAAGCAGCCCATCTGCTTGGATTGCAGCAACTGACGGCTGACAAATCCTTTGGCGAAAGGCTGCAGCCATGAACCGTTCGCGTCGAGGCTTTACGCTCACGGAATTACTCGTGGTATTTGGCATCATCGGCACCTTGACTAGCCTCCTGTTGCCAGCGATCCAGTCGGCGCGCGAAGCGGCCCGACGAACTCAGTGCCAAAGTCGACTAAAGCAATTAGGCATCGCGGCACATCAGTACCACGACAGCAATCGTCGACTACCGCCAGGTTACTTGGGTCCGGGCCAGCCAATCGAAGTGCCGCCTATACAAGAAAACCATCAATTCGTGGGTACTTTGCCCTATCTGTTGCCTCAGTTGGAACTCGGTCAGGTCGCCATGCGGATTGAAGTCGAGCTTGACCCTCAAAAAATCGGTGTCAATTGGTGGTTCGATGCGCCGACCTATGGCATCGCCCAGACTCAAATCCCGATGCTTCACTGTCCTTCGGCACCTCATGAGCCCGAGGATGCCATTCTATTGATTCATTATTACGACGTTTTCTTCGGTATGTACTTGCATGCTACAGCGCTGTCCAGAGGAGAGCCTGCCGATTTGCTTCTGGGCATGACCAATTACCACGGTTGTGCAGGGGCCTGGGGCACAACAGATACCAGTTGGGACGACTACCAGGGAGTGTTTACCGACCGGTCTAAAAACCAATTCACAAATGTTCTCGATGGCGCGAGCAGAACGCTCTTGTTTGGTGAGGGTTTGGGCATGTTTGGAGATGAGCAAGTCCCTTATGCCTGGATGGGCGCCGGCCCGCTTCATGTGGGTCAGGGCCTCAGCGACAGCCATCCATTGCATTTTGGGAGCAGACACCCAGGCATCGTCCAGTTTTGTTATGTCGACGGTTCGGTACATGGTGTGAGCAAGCAAATCGATCCCGATGTGCTGATTGCCATCGGCGGGATGTACGATGGTGAGATCGCCCCCGCATCTTCTGACTGGTGAGAACTTTCCTGCAGGCTAGGTAGAAAACAACGATGCTATTTAAGTTTCAAAAAATATCAGTGGCGATCCTGCTGTTCGTGGTCACCGGGTGCGAGTCAGAGAATGCGGTTGAGATTCCAAAAAATCCGGCTCCGCCACCATCAGCGCAACCCCGGTTGCTCGAGGGGGCTTCGGAAACCACACCTCGCGATCGGCAACCGACGCAAAAAGAGGAATAACGAACTCATGAACCATCGGTGAATTACTTTACAAGCTGCGTACAACTCGCCACTTAACACCTCATTACTTCCTTACCAAACCTGGAGAATCTTCCAATGAATCATGAGCAACAAATCGATGCCGTCCGAACTGTCAAATCTGTGAGGGTGTTTCATCTCTCTGCATTTCTTATCGTTGCTGCCTCCTGCCAGCTGACTCACGCTGCTGATTTCATTGTGCTAGAGAACCTATCGAGCATTAATAGTCGTGCGTATGGCGTTTCTAATGACGGAATGGTCGTAGCAGGAATCATGCGATACGGAGATCCAAGCGTTTCCGAAGCTTTTCGTTGGACCGATGTGAGCGGAATGGTCGGCTTAGGCCCGTTACCTGGCGGCGACTCAAGTGGAGCTGGCGAGAATGGGCGTCAACCGCTCTCAAGAGATGGCTCGACGATAGTCGGATACTCTTACGACGACGATGCATCTTATACTCGGACGGCGTTTATCCAGAATACAATCGGAGGAATGCAAGGCATCGACCCTAATCCTGGGACTAGAGCGACGACCGCCAATGGCGTCTCTCATAATGGCAGCGTAGTAATTGGCACTATCACTACAGTAAGTGATGACAACCCAGAGCCGTTTCGTTGGACCGAGGAGGATGGGCTGGTCGGACTCGGACATCTGGCTGGAAACAATGCGACTTATCCTAGCGACATTTCTGACGATGGTGCCATAATCGTTGGCACAAGTATTGATAGACAGTCTGCCGGGGCAGAATACGAAGTATTCACGTGGAGCGAATCCAATGGCATGTTGGGCACAGGAATTGTAGGGGCACCAGACGATGGCGGATTACGCCCTAACCCTGCGGTTGTTTCTTCGGATGGAGCAACTATTGCAGGTACAACGTATGGTTCATCAGGAACGGATCTCGAAGCGTTCCGCTGGACTGCGGATTCAGGCGTCGTGGGTTTGGGGTTTTTGCCCGGCACCGAGGGAGAAAACGGAGAGGCGGACTCGCAAGTCCGTGACATGACTCCCGACGGTCGATTGATTGTTGGCAGGAGTGGATTCTATCCCGATGAGATTCCGTTCGTCTGGAGTGAAGCCGCTGGCATGGAGAACTTTCAGCAAGTTCTCATTGACCGTTACGGGATGGGGGATGCACTCGAAGGATGGAATCTCACCAGCATCCAAAGTGTATCAGCCAACGGCCAATACTTCACTGGTTGGTCCAGCCCTGAGAACCATCCCTCCGACGGACTAGAAACCGCATGGCTGATCCGCCTCGACGTTCCGTGGGGCACAACAGTACCCGAGCCCTCTTCACTTTTCCTGTTGGCGCTCGGGCTAGGTGCGATTTCCAACTACCGTTCCGGTCAGTGAGTATTGGTTTGGCCAAGTCTATGCCTTCGAGCAATTCACTTCACACTCTCACAATCAAGAGATCAAGCAAGGAAGAAAAAAACATGTTGATTCGAGCGACTCTCCGACTATGTTTGCCGCTAGCAGCTTCGCTAGTAGTAAGTATGGTTGCTACGAGCGAGTGCCTCGCCAAAAAAAAAGGTGGCAATCCTGGAGGAGGCGACCCGCCTGCACCGACTGCCCCGGTCAGCTACTTGGTAACTTCAGTTGGATTACCGGGTGGCAATTTTCAGTACAGTAACCATGACGATGCCTCTGCTGTCGTCGGCTGGACTAACGACACGCCAGTTGGCCGCCGCGCGACAGCGTACCTGCCATCGATATCTTCCAGCAATTCTTTCTTTTTGACTTCGCCAGAAGAAAAGGCAAGCCTCTCGCCGGCGGAAGCAGCTTTCGCCTTGGAGGTCGGAGGAATCGACGATGGTTGGCACACTCGCAGCGCAATAGGAGTCAACAGCAATGGAATGATCGTTGGGAACCTCGAGCCGTTTAGCTCTGAAAATACTATTACTAAACCATTCTTGCTTGCAACCAGCGGCGGCTCTCCGTACCAGTTATCGGTCCTTGGACCCTTCGATACGAACGCAGATAAGGAGAGTGCACTACGAATTAATAATAGCCTGGACATCCTTATCTCATCAGAGAAGACCGTTAGTGGCATCGTCGAAAAGAGTCTTCTCATAGGAAACTGGAACTCGCCCGCAACTATTCAAAAGGTTCAATTTCCCTCAGGGTGGGAGGTTCAGGACTTCGATGCCCTGCAGCTTTCGGATAGCATCGGATCTGATCCCGCAATAATAGCAGGACGTATTGTTAACTCAGTATCTGGCGAACAAAAACTATTTCGGATGAATTTTGATCACACTAACTTTGAATTTGCAGAGCCATACATTAATTCATTCGGCTCCGAGTATCAAATTGGGGATGTAGGCCCCATCGATATGAATGACAAAGGCGATATCACCGCAATTGGAATCCTAAGAACACAAACGAGGGGCAAAAAGTCTAATGCAAGGAGATTCGCCGCGAGTTGGGCGGCTGGAACGTCTGAATACCTTCCAGTGGGCGCAGACGATGCGAATGCATCTGACTGGTTAACTGCGTTTATAAACAATGACGGGGATGCCCTACTGAACTATGATACTCTGCTGAACGGTGATTGGAGCGAAGGGAATGGTCTTCTGAATATTGCAGATTTAATTGATGTAGCGAGTCTCGATGGTGCACACTTTGAAAGTGCAATGGAGTTGACGGATCGCCGTGACAATGGCTGGCCCACAATCATCGCCCAAGGAAGCAGAACAATTGACGGCGTATCTAAAAGCATGTTGCTGATCCTTGACCCAGTGCTAAAGGCTTCCACACTTGCTTCCACCACTGCCGTGCCAGAGCCGGCAACATGGTTGCTGCTGTCGATCGCGGCGCAGGTCTGCGTTCTTGGCAGATGGCGACGAAGAGCCAAGCACGTCTCAAATACTCATTGATGCGTGATACTCTCTAAAGCCAACCGTTTTTTGGAACTGGCGCGTGGGCGATATTTTTCTTGACACAGCGCGCTGAAGTTGCCCATGAAAGACCGAGCTAAGTCATGCCGCCCGATAGAAGGAGTTGATCAAGCTACCGCAGTAGTTCTTGAGTCGACCCTTCTGTCGCCTCTTCGAGGCTGTGTATTCGTTTTTCATTCCTTCCAGGGGCTCACGCACCCTGGCTATTGACTGGCGCCACTTCGTGGCTGAAGGGAATTACGCGACCGTCACCTTTGCATCGAGATAAACATCCTGAATCGAGTTGAGCAATTGCACGCCTTCGGCCATGGGTCGTTGGAACGCCTTGCGGCCACTAATGAGACCCATGCCTCCGGCGCGCTTGTTGATGACTGCCGTGCGGACTGCCTCGGCCAGATCGCCACTGCCACTGGAGGCTCCTCCTGAATTGATCAAGCCGCATCTCCCCATGTAGCAGTTGGCCACCTGGTAGCGGCACAGATCAATGGGATGATCGGTGGTCAATTCATCGTAAACCTTGGGAGACGTCTTCCCGAACTTGAGGGCGTTGTACCCACCGTTATTCTCGGGCAGCTTTTGCTTGATGATGTCTGCCTGGATGGTGACTCCTAAGTGATTGGCTTGGCCGGTGAGGTCAGCCGATACGTGGTAGTCTTTGTCCTTCTTGAATTCAGAATTGCGCAAGTAACACCACAGGATCGTTGCCAAGCCGAGTTCGTGCGCCCGCTGGAATGCCTCCGCAACTTCGACAATCTGCCGCGCTGACTCGGCGGAACCAAAGTAAATGGTGGCTCCGACGGCAGCAGCGCCCATGTCGTAGGCCTGTTCAACCGTGCCGAACATAATTTGGTCAAACTTGTTGGGATAGGTTAGGAACTCGTTGTGGTTGATCTTGACGATGAAGGGGATCTTGTGGGCATATTTGCGCGCGACGATTCCCAGGACGCCATACGTCGAGGCAACCGCGTTGCAGCCTCCTTCGATCGCCAGCCGGACAATGTTTTCCGGATCGAAATAGATAGGATTGGGCGCGAAGGAGGCCCCGGCCGAATGCTCGATTCCCTGGTCGACCGGCAGGATCGAGAGATACCCCGTTCCGCCCAGGCGGCCATTGCCTATCAATCTCTGGAGATTCCCTAAAACGCGTACATTTCTATCGCTGGCTGAATAAATCCGGTCGACGATGTCTGGGCCTGGCAAATGGAGCGCCTCCTGGGAAATCGTTTGGCAACGGTGACTCAGCAAGGCATCGGCTTCAGAGCCGAGCAGTTCGGCTAGATTTTTCATGGAATTACTACCTCAGTATCTTTTGGGGAGGATGGTTATCACTCTAGGTGACTGTCACCGAAAAATTATAGCGTTTTTCATGCCTTTCTCGACAGTTCTCGAATTCTCCCTTTGAAGTCCTGCTCCAATGCCGGTTTTGAGAGTTATCAAGGAAGAGAACAATTTATTTCTCTAAGCTCAAGTGAAGCACCGGATCCAGTTTTGGCACACAAGTGTGCGAATCTGGCACAGTAAATCCACGCCGCAATCCTCATTATCTATAAGTTGGGAAGAGTCTGATGCCAATCGGCAAGCAGTTGTGAGTCACCAGGAGAGACCGCGGCAACGAGTTCCTCACGATCTCATTTCCCTATTGCTTCAGGTGGAATGACATTTGCCCCAGGGTCTGTCGCCCTACAACGTACGGGCATTTGATTCTTACTAAAAAGCAAACAATGGCCTGTCTGTATAGTCGGGCTGGTGATGGAATCTGGATAAGGGAAAACTTGTGAGCAACCACCGATTCAGTACCGTTGATGGAAACGAAGCAGCAGCCTTGATTGCCCATTCAACGAATGAAGTCATCGCCATCTATCCCATCACTCCCGCCTCTCCGATGGGTGAGTACTGCGATACCTGGTCTTCCTTTGGCAGACGCAATATCTATGGCACGGTTCCTGAAGTGATCGAGATGCAGAGCGAGGCAGGGGCAGCCGGCGCGGTCCATGGTGCCCTCCAAGCGGGTGCATTGAGCACTACGTTCACCGCCTCGCAAGGCCTGCTGCTCATGATCCCCAACATGTTTAAGATTGCCGGCGAATTAACTCCCACGGTATTCCACGTCTCGGCACGCACCGTGGCTACGCATGCCCTCTCAATCTTTGGGGACCACAGCGACGTGATGGCGGTACGTAGCACTGGCTGGGCAATGTTGGCAGGAAACAGCGTCCAAGAGGCACATGACTTTGCCTTAATCTCGCAGTCGGCAACCTTTCAATCGCGCGTGCCGTTCTTGCACTTCTTCGATGGATTTAGGACTTCCCATGAAGTGAACAAAATCGAAATCATTTCCGATGAACACATTCGGGCAATGCAAGACAACCGGTTTGTTCAGGAACACCGCGACCGCGCGATGGACCCTGACCGACCGGTGCTACGAGGCTCTGCTCAGAACCCAGATGTCTTCTTCCAGGCTCGCGAGGCATGCAATCCGTTCTATCTAGCCGTGCCAAACATAGTTCAAGAGACAATGGACCGGTTTGCAAAACTGACCGGACGGCAATATCACCTCTTTGACTACGTCGGTGCCGAAGATGCCAATCATGTGATTGTCATGATGGGTTCTGGGGCCGGGGCAGTCGAAGAGGCCGTGCAAAGCTTGTCGGCACAGGGCAAAAAGGTCGGCCTGCTGAAAGTGCGATTGTATCGTCCGTTCGACAGGAGTGCCTTCCTAGCCGCCCTGCCTGCTACCGTCGAGCGGATCGCCGTGCTCGATCGCACGAAGGAGCCTGGTTCACTAGGTGAGCCTCTGTATCAAGACGTTCTCACGGCATTTTATGAAACTCAGGGCAGCAACGGTTCGGTTCATCGCAAGCTGCCACGAATCATCGGAGGTCGCTACGGGCTCTCTTCCAAAGAATTTACTCCTGCGATGGTTGTGAGCATCTACGAGGAACTGGCCAAGGAAACCCCGAAACAACACTTCACCGTTGGCATTCGAGACGACGTCACGAATCTGAGTCTCAGCTGGGATCCCGAGTCGATGCAAGAATCCGAGGATGTAAAGCGGGCCGTCTTCTACGGCTTAGGAAGTGATGGAACGGTTGGCGCCAGCAAGAACTCCGTAAAAATCATTGGCGAAAATACGGCGATGTACGCCCAAGGATATTTCGTCTACGACTCGAAGAAAGCAGGATCGGTTACCGTCTCTCATTTGCGATTCAGTCCCAGGCCAATCAATTCAACCTATCTGATTGAAGATGCCAACTTCGTTGCCTGCCATCAATTCAATTTCCTGGAAAAGATGGATGTCTTGCAAATTGCTGGGCCGAATGCGACCTTTCTCCTCAATAGCCCTTTCAAACCTGAGGAAGTCTGGAGCAAGTTGCCAAGCAGCGTCCAACGGCAAATTATCGATAAGGGCCTAAAATTTCACGTGATCGATGCCCTTCAGGTGGCCAATGAGACTGGCATGGGGGGTCGGATCAACACGGTCATGCAGACTTGTTTCTTCGCGTTGGCCGACATTCTGCCGCGTGAACAAGCGATCGAGCAAATTAAGAAGGCGATTCGCAAGACCTATGGCAGGCGGGGCGAACAGGTGCTCGAACGTAACTTTGCGGCCGTGGACGCGGCACTGGCTGCCCTCCATGAAGTGCAAGTTCCCGACATGAAGATCGACGACATTCCCGTTGAGCTGGTACTCAACGGCAGTAGTCATTCCACTTTCGTAGAGCGTGTGACCTCAGCACTCTTGGCTGGCAGAGGTGAACTGCTGCCCGTGAGCGCGCTCCCAGTTGATGGAACCTTCCCCACTGGTACTGCAAAACTCGAAAAACGCAGTATTGCAACCGAGATTCCGATCTGGGATCCCTCGATTTGCATAGACTGTGGTCTCTGCTCGCTGGTATGCCCCCATGCCGCCATTCGTGTGAAAGTCTTCGCTGAAGATACTATCGCTTCCGCGCCGAACGGCTATCTGTCAAAAGCTTGGCGCGACAAAGAGCAGCCTGAGCACCTCATGACTATTCAGGTTGCTCCGGATGATTGCACAGGCTGCGGCGTCTGTGTTGATGTCTGCCCCGCGAAGAGCAAAGAAGTGGCTCGCCACAAAGCCATCAACATGGAATCCAAGGATGAACATCTGGAGAGAGAGCGAGCCAACTTCGATTTCTTCTTGGAGATTGAGCAATCCGACCGCACTCAACTGAAGATCGACTCCGTGAAGGGATCTCAATTGCTCGAGCCGCTATTTGAATTCTCAGGAGCATGTGCCGGTTGTGGCGAGACCCCCTACCTCAAACTCATGAGCCAGATGTTTGGCGATCGTGCCTTGATTGGGAATGCGACCGGCTGTTCATCCATTTACGGAGGCAACTTGCCAACAACACCATGGACTACCAACTCGCAAGGCCGTGGTCCCACTTGGAATAACTCACTCTTTGAAGACAATGCCGAGTTCGGCCTTGGACTGCGACTGGCCATCGATGCCAAGCATGAATACGCAAATTTTCTGCTGGCGGCATGTGCAGATCAGTTGAACCCAGATCTAGTCACGGCTTTAAGTGCGTCACACAAAACTGATGAAAAAGAGTTGCAAGAGCAGCGTGGCCGCGTAGTCGAGTTACGCAAGCAACTCGCCAACCTCGACCTCCCTGCAGCCAAAACCCTCTCAGCCATCGCCGATGTCTTAGTGCGTCGCAGTGTGTGGATCGTGGGAGGCGACGGTTGGGCCTATGACATCGGCTTCGGCGGGCTGGATCACGTGCTCACCACCGGTCGCGACGTAAATATTCTAGTCCTCGATACAGGAGTCTACTCCAACACCGGAGGCCAGGCTTCCAAATCAACCCCACGTGCCGCCGTGGCAAAATTCGCCTCAAGTGGAAAACAGTCTCGCAGAAAAGACCTCGGGATGCTCGCCGTTTCGTACGGAAATGTGTATGTCGCCCAGATCGCTATGGGAGCAAACCCTGCCCAAACAATCCGTGCCTTTGCCGAGGCCGAATCCTATCCAGGCCCTTCGCTCATCTTGGCATATAGTCACTGCATTGCTCATGGCATCAATATGACGACCTCTATGACGCACCAAAAAGACGCTGTGCAATCCGCCTTCTGGCCCTTGTATCGCTATGATCCACGTGAAGCTCGCGCCGATGGGCAGCCCTTCCATCTAGATAGTCGCGCCCCGCGCATGACTTTCCGCGACTTTGCCATGCAAGAAGCACGTTTCGGAATGTTAGCTCGATCCAACCCCGAGGAAGCGGATCGTCTGTTCAAATTGACCCAGCAAGACATCAACGATCAATGGCACTACTACGAACAGATGGCAGGAATCGAACGCACTATGTCGGAGTAGTTTCACACAACATTCACAACAAATCATGACAACTAATGGTTGGACATTACGATGAGTACTGATCTATCGACGACTTACCTGGGTATGACACTAAAGAACCCTATCGTGGCCTCTGCCGGTCCCCTCACGGGTAATTTAGACGCTCTCCGCCAATTAGAAGACAGTGGCATTGCTGCCGTCGTGCTGCCTTCGTTGTTTGAAGAACAAATCGAACACGACGAGGCACAGATTGATCGCTTGTACCAATATCAGGCCGATTCCTACGCCGAATCCCTTTCCTATTTTCCTGAGACAGAGAACTATAGCAAAGGGCCGCAAGAATACCTCGATCTAATCGAAGAAGCAAAGAATGCACTATCTGTTCCGGTAATCGCCAGCCTCAACGGCCACACTCCAGGGGGTTGGACCCGCTATGCACAAATGCTGGTTGATGCGGGGGCAGACGCACTCGAATTGAACGTTTACTTTGTCCCGACCGACTGTGGTATGGATTCGCAGGATGTCGAACAACGCTACGTTGACTTGGTGGCCAGTGTACGGCAATCGATCAATATCCCATTGGCCGTAAAAATTGGTTCGCAATTCACCAGCATCCCCAATATCGCCTACAGGCTCATGACTGTCGGTGCAGATGGCTTGGTGCTCTTCAATCGCTTCCTGGAACCTGATCTCGACCTCGAAACCTTGGAGATTATCCCCGATCTGGTTCTGAGTCAGCCTTACGAAGTGCGATTGCCCTTGCGATGGATCGCTATATTGCGCGACCAACTGCAATGCTCCTTGGCTGCTACTAGCGGCATTCATCATGCTGCCGACGTGAGTCGGGTGCTCTTGGTTGGGGCAGATGTTGCGATGCTGACCACGGCACTTCTGAAAAAAGGACCTCGTCACGTTGAGACCATCCTGACTGAATTAAGTAGCTGGCTTTCTGAAAACGAATATGTTTCCGTGGACCAGCTCAAGGGAAGTATGAGTCGGGCCAACTGCCCGGACCCGAGCGCATTGGAACGTGCAAACTACATGAAAGCACTGACAACCTACACCAAAGAATATTGGTATCCCTGATAGGCAAGATAGTGTTTCTTTCCAACTGAATCCTTAGAAGCGAGATGAAGATGGGACTCTATGAAAACATGCGAACTGAAACAGTAGGCAGACTGGCCCTCCGCGATCCTGTGGTGGTCCAAGAGAATGCTACGATTCGCGACGCTGTCACAGCCATGCGAAAAAACAAACTTGGGTGTGCAATTGTTCTTGATCGGAATCGAGTGCCGCAAGGTTTGTTCCCTGAATCCGAACTGACACAACTGCTCAGCAAAAACTCCGCTGTCGTGAACGAACCTATCTCCAAGCACCTCAAGAAAGATTGGCCAACGGTCAAGATCACCGATCCTATCGCTCGAGTTCTTGATGCTTTAGAATCTCGCAATGTGCGTTTTCTCATCGTGGTCAATGAAGATGGGCAGCTGGCTGGCCTGACTGGTCAAAAGGGACTGATGGAATATGTTGCAGAACATTTCCCTGGCCAAGTCAACGTCCAGCGAATTGGTGGAAACCCATATCCTGTCGATCGGGAAGGAGCTTAACCATGCCTGAAAAACAAGTCCCCGCAGAATCCGAAGATTTTCAAGACCCGCTTCAGAATTACGAACCGAAAGAATACTCTGATCCACTGGAGAAGGCCCTGGCAGAAAAGAGCGTTGCTGAAATTCAGTTTCGACCGGTAGCCGTTGCAACTCCAGACACACCCATCCACAAAGCGGTGGAGCAATTGGCGAGTCTTCAAGTTGCTAGCCTGCTGATCGAAGAGGACGGGCGTCTGGTCGGTGTCTTCTCAGATCGCGATGTGCTCGAAAAGGTGGCCTTAGGATATGAACAACTAAAAGACAATCCCGTCAGCGAGGTCATGACAAAAGATCCCGCATTCGTCTACGAGTCGGATTCCTCGGCCGCTGCATTGTGTGTCATGGCCGTGCTTGGGTTCCGTCATGTACCTGTGATCGATGTCAAACACAAAGCCCTAGGGATCATTAGCCCGCAAAGAGTAACAGCATTTCTGCGTAAGCATTTGAATGGCTAAATGCACAAGTAATGGATAGAGTTCCTGTCCCATCAACTACCTTTGAATAATGAAAGTTCTCAACGAGAGAGGTGATTCATGAGTGACAATGACACAGTGGCGAAGCTGAAAAGAAGTCGCTTCTTTAGCAACATGCAGGCGGAAGATTTGGAAGAAGTAGCCAAAATCTGTCGCGAAGTTGAACTACCACAACGCACAGTGATCTTCGAAGAATACGATCGCGCCAAGGAGGTTTACATCATCCTCAGTGGGCAAGTGTCACTGGCGATCTGCGAACCCAAGCAGAGCTGTCGACAGATCGCGATTGTCGGAGATGGAGATCTGGTGGGATGGTCGTCCTTGCTGGGAAGAACCAGACTGTCGGATACAGCCAGTACGTTAACTCCCGTCAAGGCATTGGTGTTTGATGGGTCCGAGTTATCGAAGTTCTGCAACGATCATCCCTCATTCGGGTTCGAATTCATGCGTCAGGCCGCGAGTGCCATGGCGCTTCGCTTGAGTGGGACACGACTGCAATTGCTAGAAATGTGCGGCTCACGACTTCCACTTTCAGGAATACAACTTGAGAGCGACTAATTTCAGACATCCGGGAAA
Organism: Bythopirellula polymerisocia; assembly: GCF_007860015.1. Taxonomy (GTDB): domain Bacteria; phylum Planctomycetota; class Planctomycetia; order Pirellulales; family Lacipirellulaceae; genus Bythopirellula; species Bythopirellula polymerisocia. The sequence continues at coordinate 613,033 of NZ_SJPS01000001.1, read as the reverse complement.
AACAATTTTCTCCCTCGCGCGGAAGGTCTAACTCGATGTTGGTCCGCGTACCCTTAAGGACTGAACCAAGATGCCTATTGCCCACATATTTGACCCTCACGTAGGTCCTAGCAGCTCTTTTTCGCTCTTTGCAGTGGCTGATGGGATCGACTCTGCCGCGCGCGCTCTGCCTGCGTGGTGGCATGTTACTTGGATCTGTGCTGTTATCGCACTCGTGAGTGCAATGGGCTTTTATCGCTGGATCATGGCCCAGAGCGAGGGAAATGAGCGGATGCAAGAGATTGCCCAATACGTTCGCGATGGGGCCTATGCCTACTTGCGGCGGCAATACCGCGTTGTGGCGATCTTCTTTGTCGTCGTTTCGGCTTTGCTAGCCGTGATGGCCTTTGGACTCCATGTACAGCACCCTCTTGTTCCTTTCGCCTTTCTAACAGGTGGCTTCTTCTCGGGGCTCGCTGGTTTTTTTGGAATGAAGACCGCCACCAGTGCCTCGGCACGAACAGCCCAGGGGGCCAGCCATTCTCTTGACCAAGGCTTGAAAATTGCTTTCCGTGCCGGTTCGGTGATGGGCTTGACCGTCGTTGGGTTGGCAATGCTCGACATCAGTTTATGGTTCCTGTACCTCTACAAATTCCACCATGTCCTGTTCGGTGGCGAGCCAATGAGCCTCGAAACTATTACTGTCGTGATGCTCTGCTTCGGAATGGGGGCATCGTCACAGGCACTCTTTGCGCGCGTCGGCGGTGGAATCTATACCAAGGCAGCTGATGTGGGAGCGGATCTGGTGGGCAAAGTCGAAGCCGGGATCCCAGAAGACGATCCGCGGAACCCCGCGACGATCGCTGATAATGTCGGTGACAACGTCGGAGACGTCGCCGGCATGGGGGCCGACCTCTACGAGTCCTACGCCGGATCTATCCTTGCCACGATGGCTTTAGGTGTCGCGGCGGTCAGCTTTGGCGGAGTGCCCGAGGGGTTCGACAATGCGTTTTCTGCCCAATTGGCTTTCTTGAGTGCCCCGATGGTACTCGCGAGTCTTGGCATCCTGCTGTCGTTGGCAGGTATCTTTCTCGTGACCACCAAAGAAGGTGCTTCGATGAAGGAGCTGATGTGGGCGCTCAATAAGGGCATCTGGGGATCAAGCGCCCTGGTCGTTGTGGTGGCCATGGTGATTCTGCCCATGCTGTTGCCTGCCAGTATCGCCTGGGGTGTCGTGGCGGCAGTTACCATCGGTCTCGTGGTGGGCCTCATCATTGGCTACGGCACGGAATACTACACCAGCGCCGAATACAAACCGACCAAGGGAATCGCCGATCAGGCTGTTTCTGGAACCGGCCCGTTGATTATCGACGGCATCGCGGCGGGTTTGATGTCGGCATGGATCCCAATCACCGCGGTCTGCATCGGCATGATGGTTTCGTTTGGCATGTGTGATGGCTTTGACAACTTGGCCATGGGCTTGTATGGAGTTGGCATGGCATCCGTGGGAATGCTCTCGACCCTGGGAATCACCCTCGCCACCGATGCTTATGGACCGATTGCCGACAACGCAGGTGGCAACGCAGAGATGGCAGGCTTGCCCAAGGAGGTCCGCGAGCGTACCGACGCCCTCGATTCGCTTGGCAACACCACTGCTGCCGTGGGCAAGGGTTTTGCTATCGGTTCGGCAGCACTTACCTCGCTCGCCCTGCTAGCCGCTTACGTCGAAGAGGTACGCGTAGGAATTCACCGCGAAGCAGCCGCTGTCTATCAAGTTGAAGAGGGTGCAGGCTACACAGCAGTCGATCTCGGTTTCGGCAAGTACGGTCTCTATGTGGCCGGCGCGGACGGCAGTCATCGTGAGAACTACACCATCAGCACGTTACGCAGTAATGCAGAACACGCCGTGGAAGTTCTCGTCGATGGCAAACCCGTGGACATGATCATCAACCACTTGGGTGGGTCAGTGCGGCAAGCGACTGATGACCCTTTAATCTCCCAACTGGTTGCAACGACTCCTGCCGGTTTGTTTGACTTCATGGACTACTACCAAGTCACACTGATGAACCCCAAAGTCCTGGTGGGAATATTTGCCGGAGTATTGATGGTGTTCGTGTTCGGTGCGATGACGATGAAAGCGGTCGGTCGGGCAGCGATGGCTATGGTGATGGAAGTCCGCCGTCAATTCCGAGAAATGCCGGGAATCATGGAAGGAACGACCACACCTGACTACGCCCGCTGTGTGGCTATTTCAACCGCCGGCGCACAACGGGAAATGATCCGCCCTTCGCTACTTGCCGTGCTGGCGCCAGTACTGGTCGGCTTGCTTCTCGGCGTGGCAGGAGTAATGGGTCTTCTCGTGGGAGGATTATGTTCAGGTTTCGCTATGGCGGTCTTCATGGCTAACGCTGGTGGGGCATGGGATAATGCTAAGAAACTCATCGAGACAGGCCAACACGGCGGCAAAGGCTCTGACGCCCACAAGAGCGCCGTCGTGGGAGACACAGTCGGCGACCCCTTTAAAGATACGACCGGCCCTTCGCTCAACATTTTGATCAAGTTGATGAATATGGTGAGCATCGTGTTCGCCGGTCTAGTTGTAAAATTTGCCCCCGAGATTTCTTCCTTCCTCGGTATGGGACAGTAAGTATTATCTACTAACAGTTGCCTAAGGAGATCCATCATGGATATTCACCTTTATCTCATGTGCTACCGCACCGAAGCCCTGGTCGCCTCGCAACTGGAAGCGGAAGAATTTGGCTCGTACATGGCCGTGGGTACACGCAAAAAGACTTTCGGTAATGTGGTCTTTTTTGAAATCGATCCCACCTTCCGCTCGACCGAGATGCATCTCGAACAAGTTGAAGCAAAATGCAAGCCCCATCCCGACGGGACTCCACGACGGAGCAAGTACATGAGCCTGTACCGAGTTATGGAACGCGTCCCCCTCTCGGCCTACGGCAAGCTGCATCTCACGACCCGAGATGGTCGGGTACTCTCCCTTGATGGCAGGGATTTCGACGAGGACTTTAGCTCCGAAGGGCCCTTCATGTATGCCGAGTTGTGCCCGTTGACATCGCGGGTAGTCTCGCATTTGAACCCCAAAGCATTCACCCAGCGGATCACCGACCCCGCGACCACCGTCCATGTGCCGCGCATCTTTTTTGCAGATACGCAGGTCGAACTCGACAAGGACGGTCGTCTGGCAAGTTATCTGCCATATGCCAATCCAAGCCACATAGAAGACTGCCTGCGTGAAGTGGAGGAGCTCCCAAATAAGCTCGGCAAGACGGTCGATCGCAATCCGCCGCTCCAAGCCTTTTATCGCACGATCGCTACGGGTTTCTATTTAGGCGACTCCACGGGCATCCGGTTTTACCCCTATCCCGATGTCGCTACCTTAGACGCTGAGCACCACACATGGTGGCGATCTGCCTCGATGGGGTAAAGGGGCTTGGTCGATAATGCACAGAGGACTTCAGCTGAAGCTACTTCACGTAGGGGACAGAACTACTGCGCCGCATCTTCTTCAATATCATGTTTCTCTAGCAGGCGATAGAGTGTGCGGCGGCTGATTCCCAGGGCACGCGCCGTCCGGGCTTTGTTCCCGCTATGGCGACGGAAAGTATCTGCGATATGAGCGCGGTTGACCGTCTCCAAGTCCGCTTCAGAACTAGGTGTGAGAATATCCTTCTCATTTCCAGAACGCCATATTTCCGGGGGTAGATTTTCAGCGATGAGAGTGTTCTCCTCCGCTAAAACTTTGGCACGCTCGATGGCATTACGCAGTTGCCGTACATTTCCTGGCCAACTGTAGTTTTCCAGTATCTGCATGAAGCGGCTTTCCCAATTCCACCCTTTCCCTGCAAAGTGACGTGCTAACTGCGGAATATCGCCTCGCCGCTCGCGCAATGGGGGTAACAAGATCGTAAGCACATTGATCCGATAATATAGATCTTCGCGAAACCGGCCCTTCTCAATCTCTTTTCCCAGATCCCTGTTGGTTGCAGCCAGCAGTCGCACGTTCACCCGCCGCTCTTTGACGGATCCAACCCGCCGGAGCGAGCCATCTTCCAACACTCGCAATAGCTTGGCCTGCAGACCGCCGGCCAGTTCCCCGATTTCGTCAATGAACAGGGTTCCTCCGTCTGCAACCTCAAACAGTCCAGGCTTGCTGGCGATAGCACCGGTAAAGGCCCCTTTTTCGTGGCCAAAGAGTTCGCTTTCCAATAGATTTTCCGGCAATGCAGCACAGTTGATGACGACCAACGGTTTTCCCGCAAACCGACTGGCACGATGCAAAGCCTTGGCGACAAGTTCTTTTCCTGTGCCGCTCTCCCCCTGAATCAAAATAGGCTTGTCAGTTGCAGCGGTTCGCTCGATAAGACGATAGACTGCCATCATCGGTTCGCAAGCACCTATGATATGCGTACTACGTTGCTCGCGTTCTAAGGCGACGCGAAGTTGCAGGTTCTCTTTACTTAGATTCTGGCTTTGAGTGATGAAAGCTGTCTGATAGGAGTCCTCAATAATCGCCTGATCGAGATCGAGAAGTTTATTCAAAGATTCAATTGTAAGGTATAGTTCGTCGGGGGTTTCTTGCCAATCTTCAGTCAGCAGGCGAATGAGTCCGTTCCGCATTCGAGATAGTGCCGTACTCGTGTAGACTTGGTCTAGGCCAATCGATACATGCTTTTGACCCACTCGGCTTCGCAAGGCGAGATAGTCCCGGTCATAAGGTCCTGTCAGTAATTGACGCAGCCATTGCCGCAATGTCGACTTCAACTGCGCAACTTGTGGTTCCCCTCCAGTGATCACTTTGGCAGCGAAGGGATGCCGTCTGATTTCAGCATAAAAGTCTTCAATGATCACGGTCGAACGGGCCAGCAGTCGCTCGCGCACCGCGGAGATCCGCTGCTGATCGTCGTCGCCCCAAGAGACGTATCGCTGCAAATCCAGGAATTTTTCGTAAGAATCAAATGGCTGCATGAACCGCTCTCCTAACGGATTTACTCGATACTCAGTTCGTGATTACTGCGCCATTTTGGCGATAAGTGTGCGAATTGGCCCACTTCCTCCAGCGCTAGTTTACGGTTTCTCGCGTAAATGACTACTCAGCCAGGATTGCGGCTTTTGGTCCAGAACTTGCTACTTAATATAACGCTTTCTCTTTTCCTGGGGCAGGCTTAACAGGGAGGATATTGTGATGTTGATCCCTGATAAACCAAAACGAAGTGTTCCGGATATCCGAGGCGCCGTCCACCGGGGAGCAGAGGAAGTCGTTGAGAGTGCGTCTTGCCGTCTGAAACGCCATTTTATGTTCCAGGGGCACATGGACACTCTGAACCTAAGCTACCAGACGGGGACTCTCCTGGTGACAGGCGAATTGCCTTCGTTTTACCTGAAGCAGGTATTGCAAACGGCTTTGCGAGATCTTCCCGGGGTCGATCGAGTCGACAACCGGGTAGCGGTCGTCACTGCCAACGGCAGTGCAAACTCGAGGAGCCGAGATTAGAGGAGGCCTTCTCATGATTATATTAACCGAAAGAATGGGTCAACTTTGCGTCGGCGATGCCATGACCCGAAACGTCCTCACAATCACCGCCAATAGCACGATGGCGGAAGCCGCTGACGAACTTTGCCAGCATCAGGTCACAGGAGCACCGGTGGTCGATGAACAGGGGTGCTGCGTCGGTGTGTTGAGTGGTTCAGATTTCATTCGCCTCAAAGCCGAGGAGCTTGAAGGAACCGACGTCCGTCATGTCCTCTCCACACACCATCCCGAGGGACTCTACAGTATCGATGATATGGGCCATGACCTCGTGTGTCGGCGCATGTCCTCCGCGGTACAAACCATCAGCGAAAACACTTCGTTGCTGACTGCGGCTCGTTGCCTATGCAACGAACACATTCATCGCTTGGTAGTTCTAGACAAGAATAACAAACCAGTGGGAGTACTCTCAAGCCTGGATCTTGTAGCAACCCTCATTGCAATCGTCGAGGAAAAACACATCTGAATAACTTTTTATGGAGGATCCTATCATGGTATCACTTCATCCCAAACGTGTATTGGTTCCCACCGATTTCTCCGACCAGGCTAGCCAAGCCGTTGACCAGGGCGTGGACCTTGTAGACGACGCCGAGCACCTGACTGTGCTCCATGTCGCTCCCGCACTGAGCAGTTTCTCAGAAGGAGATCCCCTCGTTGGATGGAACATGGTCAGCGACGAAGACCGAACCAAGCATCTCCTGGAGATGCTTCAGAAAAAGTTTGCTGACCCAAAGTACGAGAAAGTACAATTTAGAATCGCCTATGGGACGCCCGCCGAGGAGATCGCCAGAATCGCCGAAGCAGAGGGGGTAGAATTGATCGTGCTTCCCTCGCATGGTCGCACGGGACTGGCCCGACTCATGATCGGTTCGGTCGCCGAGCGCGTAGTCCGCTTGGCCCATTGCCCCGTGTTGGTTCTTCGCGAGTAGAGACGCGAATGGCACGAAAGCAAATCATGCTGCGCAGCTTTTTCCACATGGTGCAGCATGGTATCGACACAGTGATTAGTTGCCAGCCCATTCCCTATAGCCCAGTCAAGAACTGTCATGCAGCAATGCTTGAACCTCGCCTGAGCCTCCGAACAAGCCACCCTTAGAGCTTGTTTATTCTCCAGGTATTCCTCTAAAATACCCACTCTTCCAATGGGAAGGTTTGGATTTCCAGCACGCACAGGATATTGGGCATGGCGAAGTCGCAGGAAGCACCAAGAGGACTCTTTCAAAAGTTGCTCGACGTGATCGAGCACCTGGGGAACAAAGTGCCCCATCCCGCTGTACTTTTTCTCACGTTGATCCTGCTTGTCACGTTGCTTTCAGTTTTGTTTCAGTGGATGGGAGTCAGCGTTTCCTACCAGCGGATCAATCCCGAAACCCATGAAATAGAGCAAGCGACCACTTCCATACGAAGCCTCCTTTCCGCCGACGGAATTCGATTCGTCTTCACTTCGGTCGTGTCAAATTTCATTAACTTTGGTCCAGTCGGGATCATCATGGTTGCGATGATCGGTGTCGGACTGGCCGAAAGGTCGGGACTGATCGGGGCGTTGATTCGAAAGATCGTCATGGTCGCACCGCCGCAGTCCATGACCGCCATCCTAGTGACTCTCGGGGTGCTCTCAAGCATTGCTAGTGACGCTGGATACTTGGTGCTCATTCCCTTGGGTGCGGTCGCCTTTCATAGCCTGGGGCGACATCCGCTGGCAGGATTGGCCGCCGCGTTTGCGGGAGTGGCCGCCGCATTCGGTGCAAACTTCCTTGTCAAACCCATCGACGGCATCCTGGCCGAAATGACGAACGACGCTATCCATATCGTCGATCCTTCCCGGTCGATTGACCTGACGGCCAACTTCTACTTCGGCATAGCGTCGAGCATCTTGTTGATCGTGGTCTGCACATTCATCTCGAGCCGGATTGTGGAACCACGGCTCGGCAAGTACGAAGGGGATTCGCCATCCCCCGATAGCCAATCGCTCTCCTCCGAAGAATCACGCGGCCTCAAATATGCCTTCTGGGCACTGCTGGTGTTCATTGTCGCGATCTTGCTTCTGACACTCCCATCTAACGCGCCGCTTCGCAATCCAGAAACCGGCACGATCATCGGTGATTCGCCATTCATGAGCAGTTTGGTGTTTTTGATTATGTTGGTCTTCTTGGTCACAGGCATCGCCTACGGAATGGGTGCGAAAACTATCCAATCGGCCGACAGTGCTTTTGATGCGATCACGAAAACGTTTGCCGATCTGGCAGGGCTCCTCTTCTTGTTCTTCGTGATCGGGCAATTCGTGGCCTATTTCACATACACGAATCTGGGGACCGTTCTAGCGGTGAAACTGGCCGATGGCCTGGGAGACGCCAACCTCGGCAGCACAACCCTGCTACTAGCGTTTCTCTTCATTGGTTTAGTCATGAGTATCCCGGTCCCGAACATATTGCCGAAATGGGCGATCCTTGCCCCGGTATTTGTACCGTTGTTTCTAAAACTTGGCATTGATCCCGACGTCGTTTTGGCAGCATATCGAGTGAGTGATTCGCCTCCCAATGTCATCAACCCTCTGCTACCCCATTTCGCGCTCGTCGTTGGTTTCACGCGACGTTGGCAGCACGACGCCGGCGTCGGAACCGTCGTGGCGATGATGCTGCCCTATGCCGCAGCAACCGCGGTAACTTGGATGCTCTTGTTCTTTGCCTGGTATTGGCTGAATCTTCCCTTCGGGACCTGATGACAGGTACCTTTGCTGATGGCGAAAGAAAAATCATCTTCTGTCGAAGTGGTCCCCCTATTGGAGTTCTTATCTCAGTTGGGCCAGGCCTATTTGGCATGCGGCGAACAGACAGCAATCGTAGAGATAATCCTCCGTGGCTCCGCGACCGCTTATGGCGTAGAGAAATCGAAAGTTATTGCTTTCCCGACGGCTCTCTTCCTCAGCCTGCACGATGGAGAAAAAGAACACATCACGCTCGCTGAAGGACCTACGAAAAACTTGCGGTTGGATCAGATCGCCGAGGTTTACAAAATTGGGGATGCGGCGGAAAGAGGGGAGGTCGATCCTGATGAAGGGTTAAAGTCACTGACTACCATTCTGAAGAAGCCCGCTCGTTTTGGCGTCGCTGGTGCAGTAGTTGGACATATTATCCTGTCAGTTGGATTGGCGATGGTGCTAACGACCACGCTGCCAAACTTGGCTGCCGCCGCACTTCTTGGTGCCATCGTGGGCGCATTAAAGAGCTTCCATCGCGGGCAACCTGTGTTGTCTATTCCTCTGCCTGTCGTGGCTGCTGGTGTGGTATCTACACTTGTTTTCTTGGCAATCAAATGGGAATACAAGATTGATCCTTTGTACGTCTTGATTCCTCCGCTGGTTACATTCCTCCCCGGTGCCCGTCTCACGCTAGGGATGGTGGAGTTGGCCTTTGGAGACATGGTCAGTGGATCAAGCCGATTAATCACCGGTTTCGTGCAACTTCTCCTCTTGGTTATTGGACTCGTCGCAGGGGCCGTGATTGTGGGTTACACCGCCGCCGATCTAGTCGATGCAGCTAAAACCACGCTGGAGGAGCAAGAATTCTGGTGGGTTGGATGGCTGGGAGTTTCCGTATTTGGACTCGGCGTCTACCTGCACTTTTCCGCACCTCCAGGTTCGTTGCCATGGATGCTGCTGGTCATGCTCGTGGCTTTTGCCACGCAGTATTACACCGCCGACCTGGTCGGCACGACGGCCAGTGGATTTTTTGGCATGATGGTTGTCACCCCACTGAGCTACTTGATCCAGTTCCGATTCAGGGGACCGCCGGCGATGGTCACGTTCCTCCCCAGCTTTTGGATTCTTGTCCCTGGAGCCTTAAGTCTAGTAAGTGTGAAAACCATGTTGAGCGATCGCGAAGCGGGCATCGACGGTATGGTGACCGCCCTATTTGCGATTGTCTCGATCGCACTAGGAACCCTGATCGGCGCGTCACTCTACAAATGGGTCTCTGATACCTTGGGCTGGTGGCAACTTCAACTGGGGCAGGTGAGCCAAAACTTGTGGCAAAAAAGCAAGCGGCCTTAGTTCGGCAACTCCATCGTGTCTTGAATAGACTAAACCTCAGGCTTGGATACGAACAGATCCATGCCTAATCGCTGTGAGAGAAACTTCGCCACAAGCTGGCCTTTGACACTATTGCCTGCTTTGTCCAGCGGCGGGGCAAAAGTTCCTAGTCCGCCTTTTCCAGGTGAGACCGTGGCGATTCCTCCACCTATGCCGCTCTTCCCTGGCAAGCCAATCTCGTAGAGCCAATCTCCCGAAGTTTCGTACAATCCGGCGGTTGCCATGACAGCCAGTGCGTAGTGACAGACCATCGGATCCACAACCCGCTCCTTCGTGACCGGGTTGACCCCTCCATCCGCCAACGTGGCGCTCATCACTGCCAGGTCTCTTGCCGAAACATTCAGCGCGCACTGTTTTGTGTAAAGTTCGACCGCTTCTACGGGGTCCATATAGATTCGCCCGAAACTTTGCAACATACGGGCAATGGACTGGTTGCGGTAATTCGTCTCTGATGCGGAAATATAAACTTCGTCGTTTATCGATAGTGTGCGGCCCGCAAATCGCGACAATCCTTCATGGATAAACCGCCACTTCTCTTCGAACGACTTGCCCGGAGCGAGGCTGGTCGTAGCGATTGCCCCAGCGTTGACCATCGGGTTTGTGCGGCCATTGTCCCCACGTTCAATTCCCTCAAGCGAGTTGAACGCCCTCCCAGTGGCGTTAACGCCGATTTTCTCGCGGACCTCGTCGGGGTCCAAAACCTCGCTGACCAGCGCCATCACAAACGGCTTCGAGACGCTCATGATCGTGAATTCATGCTCGGAATCCCCAACTGCAAAAACATCGCCATTCGTTCCCACCACAGATATGCCAAACAAGTTGGCTGGCACCTGAGCCAATGCGGGATAAACCTGGGAATTCAGACCATCGGAATTCGCTTTGAATTCTTGGTACGCTTCCTGTACAAGTTCCTCGACCACGTATGGGGCAGGCAAGTGGCCGGTCGATATGTAACCGGAAATTTTTAGAGGATCACCAGCCATAGAGCGCTATTCCAGTGTCGCCAGGGCCACTGCCAGGCGACAGCCTTGGGCGAACTCGGGCAGGTCGATGTATTCCTTGATTGTGTGAATCTCATACTGCCCTGCACCGATAGTCACGGTCGGCACGCCATGCTTGTCGAGCCAGTTGGCATCGAGTCCGCCGTTGGAGAACAAGGTAACCGGCTTCAGGCCGATCAGTTCCACAGCTCGTTTGGCATGCTTTACCGCAGGGGCGTCGTCCTTCACTTCAAACGACGGATAAGAAGGCTTGCTGACGAAATTTACCTCAGCCGTTTCGCCATCTACGTCGGTTACTTCGGCCTGAGCTTTCGCAAACGCTTCGCGGTAGGCTGCCGCAATCTTCGTGGCGAATGCAACGTCGGGGCTGCGAGCCTCTCCGACAACATGCACGTAGTCCGTCACGACGTTCGTTGCGTCACCAGCGGCTTTGCCATCCTTCCCGCCGAAGACGCCGGGATTGCTAGTGCCGTTGCCGTCTGGCTTGACGACTTTGCCAAACCATCCGCCACGGTGGGCTTCAGCGAGCGCCAAAGAGGCGACGAGTGTGGCCGAAATCCCTTTGTCAGGTGCCACACCGGCATGGGACGCCTTGCCTTTGATCTCGACTTCCCAATTCTCTTGTCCTACCGCTCCAGTGATCAGTTCAGAAGCCAGCTTGCCATCGACATTGAAGCACATGGCGGCCCCGTTCAAATCAGCGGGGTCGAGTTCACGAGCCCCATGCAAGCCGCTTTCTTCGCGCACCGTGAACAACAACGTGATGGGGGGATGGGGTAAGTTGTTCTTGAGCAGCGTCTCGACCATCGTAACCAAGACGGCGCAACCAGTTCGGTTGTCACCCCCCAATGCGGTTGTACCATCAGAAACGATGCGATCCCCCTCGCGTTTCGGCTTGGCACCGGCGCAGAGCGGGACTGTATCGAGATGGGTTGAAAACAAAAGCCGCGGACCCTTACGAGTTCCAGGCAAATCAACCCACAAATTGCCGGTCTGAGTGGGTAAAGGAATCCGTTCATGGACAGTGTCGTAATGAATTGCTGACGCGGGGACGCCGACCTTTTTCAGTTCATCAGAAACCGCTTCGGCAATCGCAGCTTCTTCGCCGGTAACTCCTTCCACGGATAGAAACCGCAGCAGGTGATCTTCTGCCGCATTCACATCGACATTGGGGATATCGCTACTCATGGTCTGGTTCCTTTTAAATTGAATTCTGTCAGCTCACTGCTGTTCGCATTACGAGAAATACTAGCAAGCCCTTGGTTACAGACCCCAGGGAAGTCCCATCCATTGCCATGCCGCAAAGAGTGCAGTCCAAAGAATGAACAAGATAACCACATAGGGAAGCATCAGGGATACAACCGTCCCAACCCCCGCGCTTTTGTCGTACTTCTGAGCAAAGCCAACTACCAGGGCGAAATAGGCATTAAGCGGTGTGATCGTATTCATCGGCGAGTCAGCAACACGGTAGGCGGCTAACACAGCTTCAGGTGCCACGCTGAGAGTCATCAATAGCGGTACAAAAATCGGGGCAAACAAGGCCCACTTCGCAATCGCACCCGTAATCAGAAGGTCGATCAAGGCGACCACGACGATAAAACCAATGAGCAAGAGCAGCGCCGGGAAATTGGCGGCTTTCAGAATCTCAGCCAATTTTAAAGCCAAGATCGTGCCCATGTTGGTGTAGTTGAAATAGGCCACAAACTGGCTGAGGACAAGGAACAGCAGAATGAGGCTCCCCAATCCCGACATCGCCTTTTCCATCGCTTTAATATTGCCGGTGAGGCTTGTGATTGTTCTGGCCCCGAACCCATAGGCAGAACCAGTCACCAGAAACAGAATCATAATCAATGCAATCAAGCCGTTCATGAAGGGGGAATTCCCGATCAGTTCACCCGTCTCCGGGCTGCGAAGGATGGCGTTGGCCGGCAAAGTCAAATACCCGAAAACACCAAGCGTTATTAACAGTGCAATCGATGCAAACTTGAGGCCGCGCGATTCATCGGCAGTAAGAGCTCCTTGCTGAACGTCGGGTTGGTCGTCTCCAGCTAATTTTGGATCGTATTTTCCCAGACGGGGTTCGATTATTTTTTCCGTAATAATTGCCAGAACAAACGTGAGTACGACAACCGAAGCGATGGAAAACCACAGATTCGAAGCGAGGCCAATCGAGACATCGGGGTCAACTAGTTGGATGGCATCATTCGTAAACTCAACCAACACGGCATCTAATGGTTTGATAAGCATATTGACGGTGAACGCCCCCGCCACTGCTGCGAACCCCAATGCCAGCCCTGCGAGGGGATGTCGCCCTACGCTCATAAACGCGATCCCCGCCAAAGGAATCAAGACAAGATAGCCCGCGTCGGCTGCAATACTTGATAAGATTCCCACAAATGACAGGATGTAGATCAACGCCCAGCGAGGAGAAACAATCACGAGCTTGCGAATGATCGCATTGACCAATCCGGATTCTTCCGCCACGCCGGCCCCCACCATGGCCGCAATCATCAACCCGACCGCCGTAAAACTCATAAAGTTCGGAATCAGGGAAACATAAATGAAGCGAATCCCCTCGGCAGTCAACAGGCTTCGGACGGAGATTGACTGCTCTGCAATGTGGTAATTCTTTTCGTCCATGACCTCGTAGTCGACGTGCATTCCTGTGTCATAGACCTGGTCAATGCCGTCAATAGTTTCAGCGTCGGCCGCTGCTTCCGGCACGATGGCTTCATAGGTAACTCCAACTCCAACTCCAGCTAGGTAGAGAATATGCGACAGAATTATCACGATCGCAATCAAAGTCATAAAAATAAGCACTGGATGCGGCACGAGGTTTCCCACTCGCTCGACAACGTCGAGGATTCGCTGCATCATACCTTTAGGGGCATCACTGGACTGGCTCATTCTTAGTACCTTCCAATTGCTAGGGTATTATTCCCGTTGGGGTCAAAGTGGTAATAACCAAGGCACCATAACGACGCACACGATCATAACTATGATCGTGAACGGCACGCCGATTTTTACAAAGTCGCCAAAAGTGTAGTTCCCCGGCGTTACGACGAGCGTGTTGACCGGCGAGGAGACAGGGGTCATGAAAGCCGATGAGGCGGCCAGGGCGACGATCATTGCGAACGGATAGGGGGAAGCTCCCAAGTCCTTTGCTAACGCGATAGCAACTGGTGCCATGAGGACCGCCGTCGCAGTGTTGGAGATAAACATTCCCAGCATTGCGGTGATGGCAAACAAAACTCCCAGCACCATATATGTCCCCGCCTGGCCAATCACCTTCATCAACCCGTCGGCCACCAGATCGACACCACCAGTACGTTGCAGGGCAATTGAAAATGGCAGCATCCCCACGATCAACACGAGTGTCTTCCAGTCGATCGAGCGATAGGCGCTATTCATGTCGACACAACGTAGCGCGCCCATCAAAAGGCAACCAATCAATGCGGCCAACACGTTGGGGACCACTCCACTTACCATCAGCCCGATGACCAATGCCAGACTGAAGATTGCCTGAGAAGCCCTGCCATGGGCAGGCAGTTCATCTTTCATCTCTGCCGGCAAATTGAATACGACCAAGTCATTGCCATAGGATTGCAAGTTGCGAATCTCGCGCCAGGGACCTAAGACCAAGAGTGTATCTCCGATTTGGAGGTCTTCGTTCTTGAGATCGTATTCGATAGTGGTCAGGCCGCGTCGAACACCAATTACCCGCACCCCATACTGATCGTAGAAACTGGTTTCCACGAGCGAATTGCCTATGAGCTTCGAATTCGCTGGTAGAATGACCTCGGCCATGCCGATCTCCTGGGATCGATCCGTGAAATAGTCTCCGGTAAGCGGCAAGGCTTCCAGTCCGAATTTCTGTCGAAGAGCCTCCACTGCAGACTCTTCTGCAATCAGATCCACGAGCAAAATATCGCCGGACTGTATTTGAGTTTTCGGGCTTGGGTGAATCAGCGCTTTTCCACGCTGAATGGCGATCATCTTCGCGCCGGATGTGTCTTGGAGTCGAATTGACTCAACCGTCTCACCGATGAAAGGAGATTGATCAGTGACTTGCACGCGGTGTTCTCGCGCAACAAGGTTATATTCCTCGACCCAATTAGCCAAGGTAGGTACCCCAGTGTAGTCCGTCGCAACTTCTTCATGCCCTCCAAGCCAGCGCCGGGCAAACATCATGTAGGCGATTGCCAGCACCAAAACTGGAATGCCAAATGGGGTGAACGCAAAAAAATGAAGGCCCTCGAAACCGTTCCGCTCCAGTTCGCTGCTCACGACAAGATTAGGGGCGGTGGCGATCAAGGTCATCATTCCGCTGGTGAGGGCTGCCATGCTTAATGGCATCATTAGCCGACTCGATGGCGTGCCTGTGCTCTGAGAGATTCGTAGCGCCACGGGAATAAAGATCGCAGTCACCGCGGTGGAACTCATCATGGAACCCAATCCGCAGACAACCGCCATTAGTAACGCCAATAATTTGGTCTCGTTGCTGCCGGCCTTTACGGTTAACCAGTCACCCAGGGACCGCGCGACACCTGTGCGCACAAGACCGTCGCCTATTACAAATAGCGCAGCGATGAGAACAATATTCGGATCGCTGAATCCTGCTAGAGCTTCGGAGACATCGATTACACCCGTCAGCGGCAAGGCCGTCAGCATGATCAGCGCAACCACGTCCATCCGCGGCTTATTGATCGCAAACATCGCGATCGCAGCCACTAGCAAGGCGAGGACTATGGCCAGCTCAGAAGACATCGCACACCGATAACCAGCAACAAGAGGACACAGTGCCAGAAAACCTGCGGAATTACGCAGGCAACTATGTCTCTAGTTCTAATGAAGTGTGTGGGACGATACAAGCCGCGTGGTTAGAAATTGTATTGCGCCAGGCCGTGTAATCGTTGGGCGCGAGCACTTTCGCCATCCAAGTTTTCCCGCTCCCCCGTGATGTACTCGACTCCGAAAGAAAGTCGCGGCACGGGAATCCACCAGAGGCTGGCAGCCACATACTCGGCGGCGTCATAGGTGGTAGCCGGTTGGTTGGCGTTGTTGTCGACGTTCACATTGGCATAGGTGAAATTCATAAGCCAATGTTCGTTGAACCAGTGTTCGTAACTGGCATTCCAACCGGTCGCATCTACGAGTTCAAATTCACCTGTGATCGGATTTACTTGAGCGTCGAATCCTTGCCCGGCCAGATCGTTGATGTATCGACTAATCCCCGAGCCCCACGTACCTTGCAACAGAATGCGGCTGCGAGTCAAACCGGAAGGGTTTACTTCGTGGACGGGGTCACAGCCAGACAAGATCGCCCAGGGATGAAAGACAACGTTTCCACTGATTCCTGCCCCAGTCTGCTGAGTCACGTCCCCACCAGTCGGTCGATAACCAATAGTACGCATGAGACCCGCCACCTGAATGTGTCCTCGATCTGCCTCGAAACGCAAGTGAGTTGCAAGGTCGGGAACCTCTTGCACATTGGTGCCTAGTCCGTTGGTCGTAATGTCCGAGAAGCAGCGTTCAACGCTCGCCGCCCAGAAGATTCGTTCGCGCACCGGGAGTGTCACCCGCATTGAGGGTTGACGTTGGTTGACCCAACTGTTGGGACCTTGGAAGTCGACGAGACTCGGCCAGTTCGAGCCATCCATGAACACGGAATTCTGCTGGCCAAAACGAAAGTAACCAAAATCAAAAAAAGCATGCCGCAGCCGAAACGGATTGCCACCGCCACCGGCTGCCTGGGCGGGACCATTGAAAAAATCGCCTTCGATAAATGTATGAACGTTCCAGTCGCGATAGGAAGTAGGTGTCCAAGATTCCAACGCAAAGCGGCTAATGCGACCGCTCATGTTGTAGTTCTGCCCGTCTTGCTGAGGGACCGGTATCGTGTTGGGCACGAACGAATCGGTGCTCCCGATAGGATCGAAATCGTAGAGCGAAGCTAATCTCACAAATCCACGTAAGCGGAAAGACGTGTTCGTACCTGGAGCCAGAAATGATCCCGGGTAGAGTCCGCGCACGTCGAGCTGATCCCTTTCTTGTGCACTGACCCGCACGGGCGGCGTGAGTCTCGTCCACTCGGGCTCGCCAGGTGCATCTTGATAATCCCGATGCGTGTATCCCGGCGGACCATAATCGGCAATCGGTCGGGCACCATCCCCATCGGTTTGGTCAAAGTAGCGTTGGGTATAGAAGTAGTTCGGTAATTGTTGCGACGTGGATTGATAAGAGACGCCGGGTGCGTCTTGTTGTTCCGGAAGATTGTATTCCGGCACCTCAGGCAATTGTGTTTGTGCTAGCAGCGCAGGTGCAAGGAGCGCAATCGCAAGTTGAGTGCAAATCGTGCGAATGCAGCCGAACATGAAGTCACCCTGATAAGATATAGAGAAGGACTGTTCGGGTCCTATCGTCTTACAAACTGGGCTGACTTTAACGATTGCAGAAACTATGCCTTCGCAGGCACTGGATCGTTGGTCCCTCGCGCAGGTTCCTCATGAATATCGAACATGATCGCATAGAGCACCGGAGTCACGAGCAGTGATAGCACGGCAGCGAACGAGAGGCCGAACATGATGCAAACTGCCATGGAGCCGAAAAAGGCGTCCTGCAGCAGCGGGATCATGCCGAGAACCGTTGTAATAACGACCATGCAAACGGGCCGCATCTTGCTGGTGCCCCCGTAGAGGATCGCCTCGTAAGGTGGCTTGCCCTCTTCGATCTCGGTGAAAACCTTGCTGAGCACGACGATCTGACTCTTGATCAGTTCGCCGCAAAGGGCCAGCGTACCTAAGAGCGCCATGAATCCGAAGGGCTGCCCGGTGAGCAGTAGTCCAGCCGTCACACCAATGATAGCCAGTGGCATGATCAGCCAGATAAGTGCTGTAACACGCATAGAGTTGAACAGACACACGACGATAAAAAACATCAACGCGAGAAAATAGGGCAGCGGTGCTGCCAACGCTTTACGTGCATCGCGGGAATCTTCGTATTCGCCGCCCCATTCCAGCGAATAGCCTGGAGGCAGGTCGATCGCTTCAATGGCCGAGCGGACTCGGCCGAAGAGTTGGCTCGGCAATCCAGAGCGTGGGTCTGCATGGACCGTGATGGTGGGAAAACGATCACGGCGCATGATCACGGGAGATTCCCAAGAGACATCCACGCCGGAAACTACCTGACTAAGCGGGATCATCCGACCCGCCACAGGGCTCCAGATCTGCATGCTGGCGATCGAGGCCACATCGTTGCGTTCGCCCAAGGGAGGTCGAGCAATGATCGGCAACAAGCGAGTTTCCTGCGGGAAGTCGCCTGTACCGGTGCCGCCGTGCCCCGGATCGCGATAAAAGCCAACCACTCGGCCCTCAAGGCTCGTTTCCAGTGCCTGAGCCACATCGATACGGGTGAGGCCATTGCGACGCGCCTGTGATTCGAACAGAGTCGGACGGATCACTTTCTCGCGCTCGCGCCAGTCATGTCGGACTCCTTTCGCACCGCCGTCTGTTTCAAAGACCTGAATGACTTCGTCGGCTAGTTGCTGCAGCATGTCGGGATCCGGTCCGCGAATTCGGGCCTGGATACGACCACCATCGCCTGGTCCGAGCAGGAATTTATTGGCAACGGCGTTGGCATCCGGATACTTTTCGTCCAATTGAGTTTGCACGACATCCACTAAATCATCTATCGCGTCTGGATCGTCCACTTCGACAAGGAACTGCACAAAGGCGCGGTTTTCCAATTCAGGTGAATAGACCAGCAGGAAGCGTAGTCCCCCGCCACCGACGAAAGATGCGATGTGCGTGACGTGAGACTGTTCTTGGATGAAGTTTTCGATGTCTTCAGCAAACGCCTCTGTCTCGCGAATATGCGTGCTGGTGGGGAGAAAGACATCCACCATAAATTGGGGCCGAGTCGCTGGGGGAAAAAAGCTTTGCTTAACCATCGTAAAACCGTAGAGAGACGCCACAAAGAGTGCGACCGATGCCGCCATCACGAGCCATCGATAGCGGAGCGCCATGACAAGCAGCCAGCGATAGGCGCGAAAGACCGGGCCGCCATAGGGATCGGCCGGGGCGCTGCCGTCGCCGGCTGTTTGGCTTGGCTTGAAAAACAAAGCTCCCAGTAAGGGAGTCGCTGTGACGGAAGTCACCCAACTCCAACTGAGCGCAATGAGGATCACCCAAAAAAGTGAATTGGTGTATTCACCAGTACTATCTTCCGAGAGACCAATCGCGGCGAATGCGAGGACGCCAATGGCCGTGGCACCAAACAACGGCCATTGATTTTGTGCGACGACATCGCGGACGACCTGTAACTTGTCTTCGCCCGCTTCGATGCGAACCTTGATCCCTTCGATGACGATGATGGCATTGTCGGTCAACATGCAGAGGGCGATGATCAGCGCACCGAGGGAAATACGTTCCATCAGCAGATCGCCTTTCATAGACATGACCAGAAAGGTTGCCATGATCGTGAGGAAAAGCACCATGCCGATAATCAGGCCTGTCTTGCGACCCATAGTCACCAGGAGTACCAAGACAACGATGCTCACCGCCTTAAATAGATTGAACACAAAGTCGTTGGTAGCTTTGGTGACGGCTTCGGGCTGAAAGTTGATCTCGCCGATCTCGATACCGATGGGCTGATACGGTTTGAGTCGGGCAAATGTTTCACGGACACCCTCGCCCATATAGACGACGTTACCGCCAGGCACCGTCGAAATGCCGATTCCAATGGCTGGCTTGCCATCGAAGCGAAGAATTCGGCGAGGAGGATCGCTATACCCCCGCTCTAGTGTGGCTACATCACCGAGCGTAAGTTGCCTGCCGGATTTATCCGATCCGATGACGATGCCGAGCATCTCCTCAGGTATGCGAAAGCCCCCTGCGGGATCGACTGGCAGATGCTCGTCGCCGACCTGGATTCGACCTCCATCAGCGGCTATGTTCTTTTCCTGCAGCAAGCGGTAAATCGCATCCTCGTTAATGCCAAGTTGCGAGAGGCGTTGTCGCGAGATTTCCAGAAACACTTGCTCCTGCTGTTCAGCAAACAGATCGACCTTTTGCACGTTATCAACGAGCTTTAACTCACGGCGCAGAAACTCGGCATACCTTCGGAGCTCGGGATAGGTGAACCCTTCGCCGGTGATTGCAAGAAACACGCCATACACATCGCCAAAGTCGTCGACCACCATCGTCCGTCCGCGGACCGAGGGGGGAAGTTGTGGTTGGACGTCGTTTATTTTGCGACGCAACTCGTCCCACACCTGGGGCATCCGATGTTTGTCGTACCGGTCGCGGATGAAGGCTTTCACAATGGAACGCCCGCGCACCGACTCCGACTCCACCCGATCGAGCTGGCCAAGCTGCTGGCAGGCAGTTTCGATATGGTTGGTGACCTCCAGAGCAACTTCTTCCGCACTGGCACCAGGATAAGGCGTAATGATGAGCGCCTGCTTGATGGTGAATTCAGGGTCTTCCAGCCGCCCCAATGACATGTAGGCTGAAGCGCCACCCACGATCAACAGCGCCATCGCGACGAAAACCACGCGATTATGTTTGACGGAAAGTACGCCGGGATTCATGGCGTAGCCCTTCCCAACGCATCCCCGAGATCTCGGACTCTCATCCCTTCACGGAGAAATCGCACACCCGCGACGACAATGCGGTCCCCCGGCTCGAGCCCCTCGACGATTTCGATCCGACCAGCTGCGGTCGCTCCCAGCTTGATCGGGCGTTTGGAAACCGTGTCCTCTTCACCAAAGACCCATGCCAATTGCTCCCCGGCGGGTGTCACGCCAACGGCTTCAATGGGTATCCAAATATGGTTCTCTGCTAAAGCGCGGGACCGGTGGTAGCGGACGTTGACGTTGGCGGTCATGCCAGGAAGCACACGCAAGTTTTCAGGAGACTGCATTGCTGCACGAATTTTGAAAGTCTGCGTCACGGGATCTGCTACCTGGCTAACCTCCCGGATTCGCACAGGGAAATCAACTCCTGGAACGGAGCTTATCTCGGCAGACATATCCACGATGTCGGCTAACTGTATCTCGCCCACCATCACTGCCTCGGGGACATCCACAACAATGTCGATCTCGTTGAGATCTTGAAATTGCACAACAGGGGTGTTCGGAGTGATGTTTTGGCCCTCATCGACAAACCGCTGGGCAATGACTCCGTCGTAAGGGGCTCGCAGATTGGAGTCGTCGAGTTGGATTTGTGCTTCCACCACTCGACCTTCTAATCCCCGCACTTGGGCCTCGGACGCCTCGATATCCTCGTTGCGACCACGAGTTCCTTTTTGCAATAACTCGACTGCTGCAGTGTTCTCCTCTTGGGCGACCTGATAGTCTAATTCCGACTTCTCTAATTCCTGCTGCGAGACCGCCCTCTGGGTGATCAACTGCTGGTTGCGAGCAAGTATCATTCGCGTATTAGCCACTCTGGCCTCGGTCGCCCTAACTTGGGCCTCTCGGCGACGCATTTCCTCAGGCCGTTCGCCCCCCAGCAAAGCAGCAAGGTTTGCACGAGCCTGTCCCAATTCTCCTTGGAGCGACTTGAGTCGAGCCTCAAATTCCCCCTGCCGAAGTTGGGCGATTAAGTCCCCTTTGACAACCTCTTGCCCTTCCTTAACCGGCAGTTCGGCGAGCAATCCCGGTACTCGGAAGGCAAGCTCCACGCGTCGCGAGGCCTCAACCGTCCCAGGAAAGGAGCGCAATCGTTCTCCGTCTCCGGCAGTCACGACCATAGTCTTCACGGGGCGAACCCCAGGGACTGGAGGCGACTCCTCCGGTCGGCACCCACTCACGAACAAGATAGCTGCGCAAGACAAATACCCGGCAAGCCGAACAGGAAGAAATCTCTTCGTTGCCATCTGAACTCGCATTCTTTGTTCCGATAGTTGTTAGAAAGTTGCCTGAGACGGCTCGATGCCGCAAACAGTAAATCATTTCTATCGCCGGCAAAAACCGATCACAGTTTCGCCACCGAAGCAAAAAAGTATGCCGAATTGCATTGGGCTTGTCCAGCTACTCTACTATAGCACGGTCACTTGTCAAAAAAGTGGACTTCCCCCGAATTCATGTCATACATACCCCCGACGATCTTGATCTCGCCGTCGGCTTCCATCTCTTTAAGAATCGGACTGTGTTTTCGAATGTTTTCGATGGTCATTCGCACATTTTGCTCTGCCACCTTTTCTACGAATTCCTCGTTTTCGCTCGACTTTTCTCCCCTGTAAGCGGCAAAATGATCGACCGCAGGCGTAATGTTCGCGAGCATCGGGGTGATGTTGCCCAACTCGACGCCGTCGATGGCTCCCTTCACCGCACCGCAATGCTCGTGGCCGAGCACAAAGACAAGTTTTGAACCCGATACCTTGCATGCAAATTCCATGCTTCCCAAGATGTCGGTGTTGGCAAAGTTGCCTGCCACGCGGGCCACAAAGATATCGCCAATCCCCCGATCAAAAACATCCTCCACGGGAATGCGTGAATCCAAGCAAGACAAGATGACCGCCTTGGGAAACTGATTTAGCGCTGCCTCACGAATCATCTTGGAATGATCACGGCTAGTCAGCGTTCCTGCGGTGAATCGCTTGTTTCCATTCTTCAACAATTCGATCACGTCATCAGGAGTCAGTTTCTCCTGCTCCTCTCGAGTCAACACGCGTACCACGAGAGGCTTGGACTCTGCCCCGCTAGTAGACGGCTCCTGACCTTTTGCGTTCCCACCCCATAGTAATACGGAAGCACTCCCCATAGCGCACAAGAACAAATGTTTTCCGATCATGATTCACTCTCCTTAGAATTGTTATTACGTCGCCCTGTCTGAATCCGCGGACGAATTCCGCTGCCATACATGTTGGCGTAGACTCTTGTAAATACTGTCCCAAACACCAAGCACTGGGCAAGAAAATAGACGGCGATCAACAGCACCGCGACGGTCCCCGCTGCTTCAAAGGCCGATCCGAAGTTCCCCTGTGCCACAAATCGACCCAACAGGTTAGCTCCGACAACCAACAACAGTGTTGTGACCAGTCCCCCCACCAAGGAGTCCCTCCAAGCCACGATGGCATTGGTCATGTACTTAAACATCAACGCCAATGACAGGGTGCCCACGAGCACTGTTGCGATCAAGCTGATCAGTGGTCTAGTCTGTTCGATGTTGAATTGTGAATTCAAGATCGATATCACAAAGTTTGTCAGCGTGATCAGGACGATCAGCAGACCGATGCCCAACACGATTACGGAGGCCAACATCCGGTCCCAAATCATTTTTCTTGCGCCACTTTTCTCTGGCTGTGGCATCTTCCAGATTGAGGTCAATGCATGTTGGAGATGAAAGAACACCAGCGAAGCACCAGCCAGGATGGCGACGAAACTGATCCCTCTCTTCCACAGGGGGCCTTGATCATGCCCGTCCGAAACCTCCTCGAGTGTTGTGATGACCATTTCCGCCACATCGGCCCCAAACACAGAGTCGATGTTATCCATCAAGCGATCAGAGGCAGCATCGTTATCCACAAACAGACCGGCCACGGTGATGGCGACATAGATGATGGGAACCAATGAAAACAGTGAGTAATAGGCCAGCGATGCTGCGAAATGCGTGGGACGTTCTAAAGTGTAAGTCTTGTAGAGCTGCGCGATGAATGCTCGCAAGGAACGTGATTTATTCATGCGGATCCAACACAGTTACCCAAGTCTCTTTGTTCGACTGTTAGTCGCAATTCGATCGCATCATGCCACATTCTGGTCGTACTCCGTTGCCTTGGTCATCCGAAAGAGCAGCCAAAGTGTAAAGGCCAACACCAACAGTTCGGCCGCCAACACCGAGAGGTCGGCCAATAACCCAACCATGTCGATCGCGGACACCCAATTCGATGGATTCGCCGTCTCAGTGCGCATGACCGGAACTCCCCCTTGAGGTGCTCGCAGGAAAATAAACAGCAATCGCCCCACTTCGAACACCATCAACAACATCGAGAACAGGATACCCAGGCAACTTGCCCACAAGCCGATCCACAAGGTTCCTTCCACCGATGACTTGGGGGGCCGCCGATCAGGGTCGGCAATTCGCCTCGCCAGTCGTGTATAGCGATAGGACCAGAAGATCGTGAACATCAGAATTGCCAAGCCAATCAATCCCAGGTATTCGCCGATTCCCATAACACCGCGTTGATAGGCTGCAGATTCGCAGAAGAACAACACATAGATCATCAAGAGGATCGGCAAGGCGGCCAGAATGAGCTGCAACCAGAATCCAATCCAGCCGAGTCGCGAAAACACCTTGGCGATACTTTGAGGCTGCGAGGAAAATAGCGAGAATTTTTTAAACATGGCTGACCAATGGTTGCGAACGGTCTGTTCTGAAATTGGAATTTTCGGCTTGCGGCCGTGAAAAAACGAAATCTATTCTGGTGCCTGATCGTTTTCGCAAATTTCTAACTTGTCGTCTTTCGCTGTACCGAGAACCTGGGGAGCACTGGCTCCCATTGACATAAAGACACTCACCAGCCCATCGACGCTGCAACCGGCAGGTTTCACACTGTCTACGGGAACCAGCACTAAGGCTCCACCGAATGGAACCGGCGCCGTGGGGACGATAACCACATGATAGTCATAACCGTCGATGTGAACGACCTTGGGACTCGGCAACAAAGCCAACATGGCTGCCCCCCCTTGCCCACCGAAGGTACACAACACCGGTGACATTGCCTTGACGTCTTCGTTCTTGCGATCGAACACACTGGTAAGCTGCTTGGATGCATCGTAGATGGTTCCCACCAAGGGAACACGGTGCAGGGCACCTTCGACAACAAAATGGTAGCGTCCTGCCCTTCCACTTTCGACGAGCAAGCCGAAAACGTAGACCACTACTAAAGTACCTACTAATCCCACGAGATAGGCAATCGACTCACAGACTACTAAGTTCAATCCAGCCTTGGAGAGGATTTTTCCAAACTCACTTTTTGGTCCTACGAGATCGTGCAGAAAAACAACCACCCACGCCAGAATGGCAAGCGTGAGGGCCAAGGGAAGAAATCCGATCAGCCCGGTAATAAATGGCTGGCTGATCCGCTGTGAAAGCGTCAGTTTTTCTTCCCCTACTTTCATCACCAGTCCCTCAAACTGCTTGCAGGAATTTTGAGAACGCAGCGTTTCGATAATACCGGGCCGAAGCGTGAGCAAAGTACAAATCGGTATATCGCGGGGCGGCCCGCCGCCTGTGTTGAGGATTGTAGCTTGCTCACCAGACCAATTCAACTAGACCAGTGTCTACGAGTTGAGGAAGCTAAGTCGAACCAAAGAAATACGTCGAAGCAAAGAAATTCATTGTCACGACTCAATCCAGCCACCCCCAAGTGTGCGATCCCCGTCGTAGCAGACAACTGCCTGCCCGGGCGCAACGCCACATTGGGGTTCCACAAATTTCACTGCCAAGCGCCGCTCCGGCAACAATTGCACGTCTGCCCAGACGGGTGCCGTGTTGTAACGAATCTGTACTTGGCAGCGACGTGGTACATCTTCAATAGGAACCAACCAATTGGTCTGAGTCGCAGTGAGTGAAGGCTGTGCAAGTTCCTCACGATCTCCTAGCACAACCC
The DNA here is from genome assembly GCF_007860015.1 of Bythopirellula polymerisocia. Taxonomy (GTDB): domain Bacteria; phylum Planctomycetota; class Planctomycetia; order Pirellulales; family Lacipirellulaceae; genus Bythopirellula; species Bythopirellula polymerisocia. Next base: position 587,802 of record NZ_SJPS01000001.1, on the reverse strand, counting down.
GTCGCGAATCTGGTTCGATACGCACGACAAATTTCGGTTCTCCCAGCGCGATGCCCAGTCCCTTTCGCTGTCCGACCGTAAACCCTTCGATCCCCGAGTGTGTACCGACGACGGTGCCATCGGTGGTGACAAACTCGCCCGAGGTATCGACTGGCTCACGATGATCCCGCACGAATTGGTCATATCGCCCCTGAGTCACAAAACAAATTTCTTGGCTGTCTTTCTTCTCCGCCACGTTGAAACCCAGATCAGCCGCGATCCTACGGATCGCAGGTTTCTCATACTCACCAACAGGCAACAGCATCCGCTTGAGATAGTCGCGCTCGATACCGAAGAGTACGTAGGACTGATCCTTGCCGCTGTCGACCCCTCGCAGCAAGGCGGGCAAACCCGCAAGCGTGGACTCTAAGCGTGCATAATGGCCTGTCGCTACGAACTCGGCATCAACACTGTCGGCGTAGTCAAAAAGCTTGCCAAACTTGATCCAGTTGTTGCACTGCACGCACGGATTGGGCGTGCGTCCAATGGTGTACTCCTCGACGAAGTAATCAATGATCCGGGTGAACTCTGCTTCCAGATTTAATGCGTAGAAGGGGATATTAAGGCGATCCGCCACGCGCCGTGCATCCTCGGCGTCGGCTGCCGTACAGCATCCTTGCTTGTGATCCAATCGATTCACTATGGGTAGACTACCGCCCGCCGAAGCGGGCTCGCCACACGCCACCGGCGACTTCTGCCCATGGCGCATGAAGACTCCAATCACCTCGTGTCCCTCTGCGGTGAGCAGATGGGCCGCGACGCTGGAATCTACTCCGCCCGACATTGCCAGTACGACTCGTGCCATATCCTTGAGTTTACGAGCAATCCAAACCACGGGCTACCTCCTGGAGAGAATGACCAATGAGCAAGGTCCAATGACCAATTCAAGGCAGAAAACTTAACCAGATCGTTCATTGTTAATTGGTCCTTAGTCATTTTTCTTCGGTCCTTCGCCCGTCTAGCAACTCTCACCAGCGACGCGTATAATGCCGCTCTTCCCTTCCCACCCTAAATTTGGAGTCCCCACCGATGGCACTGGAAAAAGAATGGTACGATCGCGCGGCCGCGATTCGCACGGCGATTCTCCAGTTGCGGGACTCTCTTTGACTGCGCTGCCAAAGAAACACGTATCGAAGCCATCGATGCCGAGATGGCAGCCCCCAGTTTCTGGGACAGTCAGGAAGCTGCCCAGCTGATCGTTTCCGAGCGCAAATCGCTCGACTCGATCGTCAAGCCACTTTCCGAAGCACTAGCTTCGAGTGATGATCTGGATGCCATGCTCGAGATGGCCGAGGATGACGAAACCTTCGCCGCTGAGGTCCCCGCCGAAGTCGTCCGACTCGAAGCGATTATCGAACAACTCAAACTTCAAGCCCTGCTCAATGGCACGCATGATGCCGCTGGGGCAATACTCACCATCAATGCCCGTGACGGCGGCACTGACGCCAACGACTGGGCTGAGATGCTTCTGCGGATGTATATGCAATGGGCCCAGAAAAACGACTACGGTGTGGAACTGGTTGACCGCCAGGACAATGAAGAGGCGGGCATCAACAACGCCACGATCACTATCCGCGGCCCAATGGCCTACGGATACTTGCGTGGTGAGACTGGCATGCATCGCCTCGTGAGGATCAGCCCGTTCAACAGTGAAGGGAAACGCCAAACCAGTTTTGCCGCGGTGGATGTCTCTCCCGAGATTTCTGACTCGGTCGCTATCGAGATCGATGAAGAGGATGTTCGCGAAGACACTTTCCGCGCTTCTGGTGCGGGGGGCCAGCATGTGAACAAGACTTCCAGCGCGATTCGCCTGACGCACATCCCCACGAACATCGTCGTGCAGTGTCAGAACGAGCGGAGCCAACACAAGAATCGCGCGACCGCCTGGAAAATGCTCCGGGCACGCATGGCCCGTGTCGAAGAAGAAAAACGCGAAGCCGAGGACGCGATCAAATACCAGCAGCAGGCTAAAAGCGGTTTCGGTTCCCAGATTCGCAATTACTTCCTGCATCCCGATCAGCGAGTGAAAGACGCCCGCACCAAATTTCAGATGGGCAACTTCCACACCGTGCTGGACGGCGACATCCAGGGTTTTCTGGACTCGGTGCTACGCTGGCGCGCCGGTCATCCTGTGGAAGAGGACGACGAGTAGTGGCCAGCCCCCCGCCGATGGTTGCTCTGGATGCACTCGACGAGCAGCGTCAGGGCTTGCGAGTCGAGTTCCACTGGCGCGATGATCGCTACTTTCACACGATTTATCGCGTCACCTGCGACACGGCGGTTCCAGTTGTCACCTCCCTAGAAGGCGCGGAGGACGAATTATTCCCGGCGAGCCCCTGTCTGTTCGAACTGCATCAACAGGAACAGGTTCTCTTTCTGACCGGCGCGACTTCCGTTTGCCATTGGTCACTCAGTGTCCAATCCATGTCTGCCAATCGCTTGGTGTTTGAAGTCGCGTGTCGGCTCAAAGCAAAGCCGCCATGGCTGGGGAGTAAGTATGAAGTCATGCACGATTCAGCGCAGGAAATGCTCCACACTTTGAGTGGCAAAGCGATGTTAAATGACTCGGAGCAAATCTGCATCGCTTCCGCTGCTGAAGTCCCTCTGGAGTTCCCCACCACCCTCCAGTGGAAATACGCCGCGCGGGTATGATCCCCAGCCGGACCGCCACGCGGTCCGGAATTACCTTTTGCACTCAGCTAGGGGGGTCGGTCCCTTCGCTTGCTTTCCACTTCTTGTCACTGTCGTGATCGTGGAACATCGGTTCTCTGGCTTGGATCCCCTTGATCTGTTTGAAGTCACGCACCCAGATATTGCGATAGCGCACTGGGTGTCCGTGATATTGCAGGGAGATGGGCAGTTTGTCGGGATGCATCTTGTAATTGGGAGGTTCGTTCCAATAGGTTCCCCCGGCTAGTTCATAATGATTTTGGATCAACACGCCATTTTGCAAAGCCGTGAGATAGGCAGGCGACGCAAGCGTACCATCCGAGTTGAAACGGGGGGCAGTCCAGATAATGTCGTACGTGTTCCACTCACCTGGGGGACGCATCGCGTTGACCATCGGCGGCGACTGTTTGTAGATCGCGCCGGCCTGGCCATCGAAATAGGTTTTGGCCTGGTAAGAATCGAGTACCTGTAATTCATAGACGTCCATAAAAAACACGCCACTGTTTCCGCGATCTTGGCCCTGGCCTTTGGCAGGAGAGGGAGCGGACCATTCAATATGCAGTTGGCAATCGCCAAACTTCTGTTTCGTATGGATCATATTCGGGCCGGCAATTGCCACCCCATCTTCAACCTTCCAGCTCTCGGCCCCTTCCCATGCCGAGAGGTCCTTGCCGTCAAACAACACGATCGCATCGGAGGGAGGATCCGAACTGGTTGCCCCTGGAGTTACCACGGGGGGCTCGGGCCAATCGATGCCAGGCAGGTACTCAAGGTTTTTGGCACTGAGCGGAATAAATGCGATACAAGAGGCAATAGAGAATGCAAAAAACGACGTGATTCGTCCAAACGCTGAATTCATCATCGAATATCTCCAAGTTATAGGGAAAAGCGGATTTTCGGCAATTATTGAGTATCCCGTGCCGGTTCGCAAGGAAAACCATTGAGGTCATTGCCAGAGGCCGTATTATTGGCCACAATTTCAGTTCGTTTTTCTTCCCCTGAGCTGCAGAGTTAGGAGTCGATTCCGGCAATGGTCATGGCGAACATTGAAAAGATCAAACAGGAATACACCGACAAGTACGTGGTGGTCGACGCCAGCCAGCCCGAGCTGGCACGGTTCGCAGACCTTGTGGGACAGGTCAAAACGGTCAACATGAGCGGCCGCGCCCTCGTCGAGTTCCAGGACTACCACCTCAACATTGGCTGGTTCGACATTGATCTGGACTACCTCAAAGTCGTCGACAAACCGCTCCCAAAAGAGAAGAAGGCCGAGCCGAAGAAACCTGCCGCTAAACCCGCAGCCAGCAAGGCCGCTCCAGCGGCTGGGGAATCAAAACCCGCAGGCAAACCCTCCACCGCCGACATTCTCGCCAAACTCAAAGGGGGCGGCGCAGCAAAATCCACCAGTGGAGAAGCTGCTTCAGCACCTGCGAAACCAAAGCCCAAAGCGGAACCCAAACCCGCATCAGGCGGCAAGCCCGACCGCAGCAAGATGTCTGTCGCCGACATGCTAGCCGCCGCCCGCGGCGGTGACTCCCAAAAGTCCGACGGTGGCGAGGCCGCTTCAGCGGCCGTCGAACCCGAGCCCACCCCAGCGTCAGAACCCGCACCCGCGAAAGCTGCAGCGCCTTCCGCCGACGGCATCGTCAAGATCGATAAAACGGGAATGAGCATCGACGAGATGGTCGCCTACTGCCGCGAACACGACGCGGCGTAGATCATGCGATGTAACGATACGACTCGATGGGTCATCGCACTTCTAGCATCCGCTCCAGCGCTACTAGCGACCAGCGCGCTGTCTCTTCGTCTACTTCGATCGTGTTGACTGGCGTCCCCGCGACCAGATTCTCTAGACTCCAACACAGGTGCGCCAAATCGATCCGATACATCGTCGCACACATGCATACCACCGGCGACAAGAAATAAACTTCCTGCTCGGGGTGCTCCTGCTTGAGCCGATTCACCAAATGCAGTTCCGTGCCGATGGCCCACTTGGTGCCGGGGGGGGCAGACTCCACCATGCGGATGATCTTGCCCGTAGAGCCAAACTCGTCGGCGATTTCGAACACCTCTCGCGGGCATTCCGGGTGGACCAGAATCTTGATTCCCGGATGCTGCTCGCGAAACAAAGCTACATGCTCGGGGCGAAACATTTGGTGTACGCTGCAATGCCCCTTCCATAGAATTACCTTGCTTTGCTGGAGCATCTCAGCCGAGTTGCCACCCAGCTCCTCAGCATACGGGTCCCACACGGGCATCTCGTCGGTGGTGATCCCCATCCCCAGCGCCGTGTTACGGCCCAGATGCTGATCGGGGAAAAACATCACTCGCGACGTTTTGGCAAACGACCATTCCAGCGCGGCCTGGGCATTCGACGAAGTACATACGATCCCCCCATGGCGACCGACAAACGCCTTCAAGCTCGCGGCCGAGTTGATGTATGTGACCGGCGTGATGTCCTCGGTGTCGAGTACCTCGCCAAGTTGATCCCAGGCGTCCTCGATCTGGTCGATTGCCGCCATATCGGCCATCGAACAACCTGCCGCCATGTCGGGCAGTATCACGCGAACCCGTTCCCCTCCGCGTTCAGCAAGTTTCTCGGGCCGATTGGCCAGGATGTCGGCCGTCTCGGCCATGAAGTGCACGCCACAGAAAGCGATCGCTCGGCAGTCGCTCGAATCGGCGGCCATCTGGCTCAGTTGATAACTGTCGCCGGTGAGATCAACCTGGGCGATCACTTCGTCTTGCTGATAGTGGTGCCCCAGAATCAGCAGCTTCGGCCCCAACTCATCGCGTATCTTCTGGATCCGCTCCTGCAATTGCTCGTTCGAGAGCGATTTATAGGGTTTCAATTCGAATTTCGGGGCATCAAGCGTGGCGGTCATCAGATTTCACCCGGTTGGCGGTGTGCTAGCAAAAGAGCAGCCCAATTATAGGCGATAGCAACTAGAGAAAACAGGCAGCGGTCAACTGGGCAAAGTTTAACGCCTCGTTGGTCGATAGATACCCATATCTGCCTGCGCAGGGGATGCGCCCGCTGATGGTACGTTTGCCGACGCTTGCACCGCAATCTTTGAACTTCTCTATGAGTGATTCCATTCCAGAAACTGCTGACGATGCCGCTCCCCAGGAGCAAAGCCCATCGGAGCAACCGCATGGACGTCACCCGACCAGCTTTGCCGAACTCCCCGACTACACTCGCAGTCTTCTCAAGATAACCGTGCCGGTCCGCGTGGTGCTAGCCAGCAAGAAGGAAAACCTGATAGACATCGTAGAGATGGCTCCCGGCACGATCATCAAATTCGAGAAGCCGTGCGACGAACTGCTGCAACTCTTCGTCGGCAATCAGCAGGTGGCTCAGGGCGAAGCCGTTAAAGTAGGCGACAAGTTCGGCTTCCGCACCGCGACCATGACTTTGCCGCGAGAACACTTTTCTCAGCTGCGCAAGAAGACTGGGTAGTCGCAGCTCTTCTCGCTCCCAATAAAAACGGGGTGCCCATTGGCACCCCGCGCTTGGTCATTGCTAAGTAATTCGACTTAGAACTGCCCGTCCGCTGGCTCAGGCTCTGTCGCATCTCCACTGAGACTCGACTTCTTATGATTAGAGGTCATCAATTGTGCGAAAACAAACGGAGAAATCTGATCTGAGATAAATGACACCTGAGAGCCAACAAAGGCCACATTGACACCACCAGGATGGAAGCTGGACGCGATACCGGGTCTAGCAACAGGATTAGCTGTATCTGGAAGTGGCGGATTATCACCAAGGACGTTCATATCCTCAAATGTTATGTAGTTTGGTACTTCTTTGCTGCCGTTAATTCTCAATTCTCTGTTTGTAGCCACGTCATTAGGCTGGACCCAACAGAAGCCAAAATGGAAATTGCGATCCGGGGTGCTCTCGTAATCATCCTTCGCTGAAGAGCTTGATAGCGGCGAGGGGTAGGAATAGAAGAGCGAAGCCAAACTCTCCGAGAACATCAAAGTCTTGCTCGTGCCGTCCCCCTTGCTTTGGATATAAGCCATCGACATGGATACGCGTGGGGCGTACACAGGCGTGTCTCGCTTGTCGGTGACACTTACCCAGCTAGGCGCGGGACCTGATGTAGGAGTAACGTCAGCAATACGAGTCTGATCAAAGAAAACCCCATCCGCAGGGTTCTCCCAGCCATCGGATTGACCAAAATTCCAAGCAAAAAGATACCCGGAATTCGACACGTAGGACAGATTGGGCTCGCTTTGTACCGAAGGAGGATTGCTAGGACAAATAAGGTTCTCTAGCTGAGGCAACTGATCCGGAACGAGGCCACCGCTGTACTGTTCAAACAACTGACTTTGCTCAAGATAAGGGAACACCGTTACGAGCCAACTGGCTCGAGTCATATTCCGACTTTGACTGATCCCCAACGCATTGACATACCCCGGGAAAGATGGAATAGAAGTTTCCCGGGTCTGCATGGCCAGCGAGAGTTGCTTGATGTTGTTCTTACACGTATTGCTACGTGCTGCCTCGCGCGCCGATTGCACGGCAGGCAACAACAGGCCCACTAGCGTGCCGATGATGGCGATCACCACCAAAAGTTCGACCAGAGTGAAAGCAGAATTATTACGGCGATAAATTGAGTGCCTCATCTCGATTTTCTCCATGCGTAGGGTGGAAGAGTGTTGCCCGGCTAGCCAACCTATCGAATTCAATGATCGAACTGCCGCCGCAAGCAACGGCTACCGACGAATGACTGAAATTGCTCTCTGTTCCCGCACAAATCGGCCAGCAATTAAATTGTCGCAACATTCGGGCCACTTGTCCAGCATTCGTAGCCCCGAAATTCGCGAACCTGCAATCGGAAATCCGGAAAAAACCTCTATTCAAACGAATCTCGCAGCAAGCAGAGGGCACAAGAAAATGACCAATGAGCAAGGTCCAGTGACCAATTTCGGGCTTAATTGCAACCTTTGTCAATTGGGCCTTGGATATTGGACATTGGCCATTGACCTTTAATTCACTCCGCCAGTTGAAGCCCGTTGCTCCTCAATGGTATGTTATGGCTCTAAGTAACAACTGAGAGGACTGGTGTCACCTGGCGAAGTGAACTCTTCCATTGCCAGCTATACCCGCGGCCATGCCACTCCGGCCACGCCGCTACCACTCGACAACAAACTTTCCCGGTATCTAGGTTTTAGGAGAATTTTTATGTCGATGTTTATTGGTGAGGCTTTGTCCGGCGATGGTAACGAGATTGCCCATATCGATCTCTTGATCGGCTCGAAGGACGGCCCCGTCGGGACCGCGTTCGCCAATGCCTTGGCTCGACAGAGCGAAGGCCACAGCAACCTGTTGGCCGTGTTAACCCCCAACCTCGCCGTCAAGCCTGCTACCGTGATGATTACCAAGGTGACCATCAAGGGAATGCGCCAAGCCGTGCAGATGTTCGGCCCCGCCCAGGCCGCCGTCGCCAAGGCGATTGCCGACAGCGTCTCTGACGGTGTGATCAAGAAGGGCGATGCCGAGAATTTGGTTTGCGTCTGTGGCGTGTTCATTCACCCCGAAGCGGCCGACGACAAGAAGATCTACGACTACAACTACGAGGCCACGAAGATGGCCGTCAAGAACGCGATGGAAAACAAGCCCAGTGTCGATGAAATGCTGGCTGGTAAAGACGAAGCTGCCCACCCCTTCCGTGGGTTTTAGGTTTTAGGAGTCCCCATGGCTCTGGCAAAAATCCTGCTCTGCATGGACACCGATCCCCAGCCGAGCGTGTTCGACAGTGTCGTCGCGCTCGACGCCGGGGCGGGGCAGCTACTGCGCCATGGGGGAGTCACTCCCGCAGACGTGAAGAACTTGATTCACGGACTCATGTTCACACGCGGCGGCGATCAACTCCATCATGCCGCAGCGATCATCGGTGGTTCCGATGTGGTGGCTGGCGAACAACTCTTGCAAGCCGCCAAACAGGCCTTCTTCGGGCCAGTGCGGGTGTCGGTGATGCTGGACTCGAACGGTGCCAATACGACTGCCGCAGCCGCCGTGGTGTGCGCTAGTCGTCACTTGCCTCTCGGCCCCGAAACGATTGCCCTCGTGCTGGGCGCTACCGGTTCGGTCGGTCAGCGAGTTGTGCGAATGCTTGCCCGCGAGGGGGCTGATGTCCGTGTTGCATCGCGCCGCTTGACCCACGCTGAAGCGGTCTGCCATCGCATAACTGCCGCCGTCCCTGGGGCCCGCGTCACTCCACGCAGTACAACCGACACCGATAAGGGCGACCTCTTGGATGCTGCTCATTTGGTGATCGCAACAGGTGCGGCAGGAGTGAATCTGCTCGACTCGGCTGACTTAAAAAACGCCAAAACACTGCAAGTGGCGCTCGATCTCAATGCCGTCCCGCCGGCGGGCATCACGGGGATTGCTCCCACCGATAAGGCCGTCAACAAAGAGGGTCGCATCTGCTATGGGGCTCTGGCCGTCGGGGGACTCAAGATGAAGATCCACAAGGCAGCGATCCGTCAATTGTTCGAGTCGAACGATCGGATCCTCGATGCCGACGAAATCTACAACCTCGGCAAGCTCTTGGCCGACGCAAAATAGGGCGGTTAGCACGTGGCCAAACACCCGCAGCGTCGCTCCTCTTCCAAGAACAGGCTTTCACTCGTCCGGTCGCAGGGGGGCAATGCCTGGGTTTTTGCGCACCCAGCAGAGGTGCGTGAATGTGCCGAAGACCTCGAAGAAGTTCGTGAGATGATCGAGGCAGGCGAAACCGACATAGCCACGGACGAACTCCGCTGGCTCTTGGGCATGTGTAGTGAAATGCTCGCTGCCCATTTTCTGCTCGGCAAACTGGCCGTCGAAGTGAACAACGATGTTGACCTGGGCCGTGGCCACTTCGGCGCGGGCTATCAATTGGGCCTGCAAGCCTGGCGCCGTGCCGGCAAACCCACCCCCGTAGCCGCCCTTCACCCAGCCAACCGCGTCTTCTTCGATTGCGGCCGCGGCCTCGCCTGGTGTTTACACCATCTGCAAAAAACGTCCATGGCACTCGAGGTGGTCGAGCACATGCTCGCCATGGACCCCAACGACCCGCTGGCGATTCGCAGCTGGATCGACGAGATGCAAACCGAGGGGAAACCTGTCGTAGAACTCGGCGGTATGTTCCGTGGTCCCAACTAGGGTTAACACGACTCCCGTTACGGCAGCGGAAGGTCTTTCAACTCAATTTCCACTGGCAGTTCAGTAATGTCAGCGGGAGTGTGGTAGACCCAGGTGTATCCTTGGAGACTTTCCACCGGAAGATCGAAGAAATAGGCCAGACTTAAAAAGCCCTCTGATTGACCAATTGTTTCGAAACCAGCATGGTCAACTACTTCTCCCTCCGGGTTTTCCAGGTAGGTCCGATTCTGAAATGCCCAGCCGCGATATTTCTGCAGGGCCTGTACCTTGCCTACCACTTCCAGCCGCATACGGAGTTCCCAGAGCGATTGCTTTCGAATGACATCGACAAGTACAACCTTTACTCCGCCCCAAATCTGTTCAACATCTGCGGCGACCGGAAGATCGGTGAATCGGAATTCCGTCTTTCCTGCGGGAACCAAAGCAATAAGTTGACCCTTCAAGTACATGAGAGAACGAATCTGTCGGGGAGGAAGCTGGAGTGGCACGACCATTTCGGCGGTATGGGTGCCATACAAGACCTCGGCACCAATCACTGGAACCCCTTTTTCGACGGTAAGCATCGTCTGATCGTCGGCAGTGATTTCAAGCGTATCCTTGGCAAGTGAAAAAGATATGGGGTTAAGTCGAGGCTCCCAAGCAACTTCCAATTCGAGTTGCGCTGAACTTTCTCTTGGATTCCGCAATCCCTTTCGCGCAGTAATGTTTGTAGCTTCGATCCGAAATGGGCCTGAGTAACAAGCTCGACCGAAACGTAACAAAGAATCAGGAGTACGATTGACAACGGCAAGGGCATCTTCCCCCGAAGCTGCGTACAATCCCAAATCCGCCGCATCGAGAAACTTGTCTAAAACCGGCCAAAAATCACGGTCACTAATACTAAAGTTCCAAAGTGACTGCGAGACATCTTGACCGAATCGCTCACGAAAATCGACGAGTTTGTTACCAGTCTGTGCTTGGATATCGGCAAGCACGGCATCGAGATCCGTGCCTGCCGTAATGAGCGTGAGTTTAGTAGGTTCCGTGATTGGCCGGTATTCATTGACCTTGGTCTCCACTTCGGAGGTTCGTTGTGCCGCTACGAAATCCCGAGGGTAAGCAATCCCTACGAGAACCAAGAAGGTAAACCAGGGAGTCTGAAAGAACGTTCGCATCAGATATTCTCGCTAGGACGAATCGCGGATGATTCAGTGAGTTTCTATTGTAACGAATAGCCGGCCTTTAACGCATCACGCCTATGGAATACGAGCTAGACTTTTTCGGTAGTCTTTTCGTTCTTGGTAATGGACTTTTCTCATGAAACACTTCTCTTTGATCCTAGGCATTACCCTGTGCCTGTTTTCCATTGGACTTCATGCCCAAAGCCCGGCACCCTTCATGATGCTCACCCACGTCGGAAATCAGGAACTGGAGGGACAGCCGCTTACTTGGACCCAAGACGAGATGCTCCTCTTGGGCCGGGACGGACAGCTTTACACTTTTCCTCCCAAGTATGCCGAGAAGTCTAAGAAAACAGGCACGGTCTTTCGAGGCTACTCGATCATGGAAATGCGGAACCGACTCCGCGAAGAATTCGACTCGTCGTTCGATGTGAGTCATTCCCAGCACTTTGTCGTGGCCCATCCCAAAGGGGTTTGGAGCGTGTGGGCCGAGCGTATGGAATCGTTTTATCGTTCATTCACGCACTATATGGCAGTGCGGGGTTTTGATTTGTCCGATCCCCAGGTGCCGCTGGTGGCGATCGTGTTTCGCAACAAGACCGACTACTACAATCACGCCGCCAAGGGGGGGACACCGCTCCAACCAGGTACATTGGGACACTACGACCCCTCTTCGAATCGCATTTTTCTTTTCGACGCCGGATTGGAATCCGATCAAGATTGGACTGCGAGCATCGACACGATCATCCACGAGGCGACCCACCAAACGGCCAGCAATGTGGGGATACATCGACGTTTTGCCGATCAGCCGCGTTGGTTAGTCGAAGGCTTGGCGATGATGTTCGAGGCAAAAGCACTGTGGGACCCCCGGGCCACACATACCCAGAGAGACCGCATCAACTACGGTCGGCTCGACGATTTTCGTTACTTCCTGGCAAATCGCCCGGCAGACATGTTGCCCAAACTGATTTCGTCGGACAGCTTGTTTCGCACTTCCGCAGTAGCGGCTTACGCCGAGGCTTGGGCTCTATCGTTCTACCTGTGTGAAACCCGCCCCAAACAGTATTGTGAATACCTTGAACGTGTTGGTGCGAGGAAAGCATTCAGCAAGTACCCGGCGCGACAGCGGATGGCAGATTTTGCTCGCTACTTCGGCAGCGACTTTACCCAGCTAGACGCTGATCTGAATCGCTTCGTCGCAGAATTGAAATAGCTTCAACGCTTCTCCAGCGGCACAAATTCCCGCTCGGTACTCCCCACGTAGATCTGCCGAGGTCGACAGATTTTTTTTGTGGGACTTTCATGCATCTCCCGCCAGTGGGCCAGCCATCCAGGCAGTCGACCGATGGCAAAGAGCACCGTGAACATCTGCACGGGAATGCCGATGGCGCGATAGATGACTCCCGAGTAGAAATCGACGTTGGGGTATAACTTTCGCTCAATAAAGTACTCGTCGTTGAGAGCGACTTCTTGCAACTGCTGTGCGATATCGAAAATCGGATCATCGATACTGCGTTTCTTGAGTAGCTTTTCGCAGGAAGCGCGGATAATTGTTGCGCGGGGATCGAAGTTCTTATAGACCCGATGCCCGAAACCCATGAGGCGGAAACTGCTCGACTTGTCCTTGGCCATGTCGACATATTTCTTAACGTTGCCGCCGTCTTTGCGAATCTGTTCGAGCATCGCGACACACGCTTCGTTCGCTCCGCCGTGCAATGGCCCCCAAAGGGCGCTGATGCCGGCAGAGATCGAAGCAAACAAGTTCGCGTTCGAGGACCCCACCATCCGCACCGTTGAGGTGCTGCAATTCTGTTCATGATCGGCGTGCACGATCAACAGCAAGTTCAGAGCCTCGACAAAATCGGGGTCAATCTCATAAGGTTCGGTCGGAACTGAGAACATCATCTGCAGGAAATTCTCGCAATAAGTCAGATCATTCCTGGGATAGACAAAGGGCTGTCCGATAGATTTCTTGTAAGCAAAGGCAGCGATCGTAGGCAGTTTTGCCAAGAGTCTCAGCACTGATTCGTCGACTTGCGCCTTGTCGTGTGGATCAAGCGAATCCTGGTAGAAGGTGGATAGTGCTCCTACGACGGAACTGAGGATGGCCATCGGATGGGCATCACGAGGAAATCCGTCGTAGAACAACCGCATGTCTTCGTGCAGCATGGTGTGCCGCCGAAGTTTCAGACGAAATCGAGCCAACTGGTCTTCCGAAGGAAGCTCGCCGTAAATCAGCAGATAAGCAACTTCGATAAAATCGCAACTCTCGGCTAGCTTCTCCACAGGATAGCCACGATAGCGGAGGATCCCCTTCTCTCCGTCTAGGAACGTGACGGAACTCTTCGTGGAGCCCGTATTCACATAGCCATCATCGAGTGTGATTAGACCGGTAGACGAGCGAAGTTGGCTGATATCGATGGCGGTCTCATGCTCAGAGCCGACGACCAGCGGCAGCTCCAATTCAGAATCGCCGATAGTTAATTTTGCAACTTCAGACATCGTCGATTCCTTTAACTCTCTCATAACTCACGGGCCATCTCCCCGAGGAGCGGGATAACGGTTGCTTTGCGGGGGCTAGAGGCCAAAATTGACTCAATTGACCGCAGTATGAGTTTACATGTGACTCGTCTCTCGATCAATCGGTGAGCCAGCCGAGTCGGTATCCGGAGGGCCCAAGAGTACTCCAGAAAAGGCGCAGACTATCTGCAGAAGCTCCCCTAAACACCGAGAAGATTTGCCGATCAGGCAAGGCAAGAGGCCTTAGCGCTGGGCCGTTCTGCCCTTTAGTTGGTCAAGTTCTGAGCCGCGAAAATCACCATCGAAAATCGTCCAAATGCGGCTCTTATTGCGAAGCTTTTCCATTTCGACACCTACGAGGTCTTTCTTTTCCTCGACTTCGAGGATCTCACGAATCTCGACTTGGGCCTCGGTAAACGGCTTGCGACCCGCCTCTTTGCGTTCCAGAACGCGGATGATGTGAAAACCAAGCTCACTCTCGATCACGTCGCTAAGTTGACCCACTTCGAGTGAAAAGAGGGCCTCATTGATTTCTGCACAGCGGAGCGCTCCTTTGGTCGTCCACTCGTGTGCACCTCCTTGCGCTGCCGTGAAGCCGTGGGATTTTGCTTTGGCGATCTCGGTCATCACCGGTCCGCGAACCTGGGGATTTTGTAGGACTCTCTGCCAGACTTCGTTCCCCATTTCGGTGATCGTCCGCCAGGCGACGGCACGGTCATTGCCGACTTCGTCAAAGCGAATCATCAGTTCTTCCCAGGTGGCCTGAGACGGATAGTCGTACTCGGCTTCGTGTGCTTGATAGTAGGCAAGCATCTGTTCATGTGTCACTGGCTTGGGTTTCGGGGCCAATTGCCGCAGCCACTCACCGGCTATGGTACGCTCATAAAATGCTCGCCGCAGGTCTGTGAGCGATGTCCCGCGCTGGTGCAAGACTTCTTCCAATTCGCGGCGATCGGCAACTTCCAGCATTTGGATCAGTCGAGGAATTTCCATTTCATCGAACGGTTCATTGAGATTCTCTTCCACCTTGGGAAGATTCTCCGCAGGCACCTTCCGCCTGAAGTCGGCATACAACACTTTCGTATCGATCAGCCCGATCACCTGTTGTCGCATGATAGCCATCGCAGCTGCTTCGCGTTGTTCCGGTGGTATGCGGTCACCATTCGACTCGAGGATCATGTTCACAACCCACAACACGTCGCTAGCCAACACCACTTGTCCATCAATCCGGGCGACAATCTGTCCCCCTTCCAAGGGCTTGGCGGTTGCCAGATCGGCTGGCTTGCCGTTCGTCACTGCCTGCGTCTTAGCTGGCTGGGTTTGCATTTGAGGGGGAGCAACGACTTGCGCAGGCGATCCATTGGTTTGACTCGGATCGTAAATCCCCCGCACTGCTGAAGGAGAACCCTGGGGCACAGGAGGGGGACCAAAGGCTGGCTGCCCCACTGCGCACTCAATCATGGCACACATCAGCGCACCGACTATCGTGAGCCAACCACAGAGGCGTATTCTCATGCCGGTTTTTTGCACTCGGGCCACCTAAGTCTGGAAAATCGAAACTGCGAATTCTGCCTGGAGATTAAGATAAGCGGCGGGATTCTAGTGATCTGATTCACTACGCCGCAAGAGCGATTCCAGCTCTGCCATGATCCAGGCGGGGTCTTCAACGTGGTTTCCCAGGGGAAGATAGGCACTTTGGTCATCCGCTCGACGTAGTTGCTCGCCACTACGGGCAATCAATAGCCCTAGTTGACGGCTATCACGGTATCCCAACACCAGATAGGGATTTTCCAGATGGATCGATCCCACCTGCCATTGGTGGGCCCAAATCCGCAGCCGTGCTAGCTGCACTAGCTGCTCGACCGGGGCTGGCAATGCACCAAACCGGTCGACAAGCTCCGCACGAAACTCCGCGACCTCGGTTTCCTGTGTCACTCGGCTCAAGCGGCGATAGAGATCGATCTTGGTCCGCATGTCGGGAACATACTGCCGCGGAAAATACGCCGCGATTGGCAGATCAACGATCACATCAACCGAGTCGCGAGGCGGAAGCTGCTTGAGCTCGCGGACCGCCTTTTCCAACAGGGCACAGTAAAGCTCATACCCCACGGTGGCGATGTGGCCGCTCTGTTGGGTTCCCAATAGGTTTCCCGCCCCTCGAATTTCCAGGTCGCGCATCGCCAGGGCGAAACCGGCACCCATTTGGCTGAATTCCTCGATCGCCCGCAATCGTCGGGCGGCCTCCGGCGAAAGGTGACGATTCTCATCGACTAACAAATAGCAGTAGGCCCGATGCTTGTAGCGACCTACTCGACCGCGGAGTTGATGCAAATCAGCCAACCCATAGCGGTCGGCATCGTCGATAAATATCGTGTTGGAATTGGGGATATCCAGGCCACTCTCGATGATCGTGGTAGCAAGCAGGATGTCGTATTGTCCGCTCACAAAACCGAGCATGGCATCTTCCAGTTCATGTTCGGTCATCTGGCCATGCCCAATGCCAATCGATGCCTCGGGGACAATTTCTTGCAACTTCCTGGCCACATTCTGAATGTCGTGGACTCGATTGTGGACGAAAAACACCTGTCCGCCGCGATTTAGCTCCCGCAGGATCGCGTGGCGAATAAGACTTTCATCAAACCGAGCGATGCGAGTCTCCACTGCCAGACGATCCTTGGGAGCCGTTTCTAGATTCGAGATGCTTCGCGCTCCCAAGAGCGACATGTGCAAAGTGCGCGGGATCGGAGTAGCCGTCATCGTCAGCACATCGACGCTCGCCCTCAGAGCTTTCAGGCGTTCTTTCACCGTCACGCCAAACCGCTGTTCTTCGTCGATAATCACCAGACCCAGGTTCTGAAACTGCACATCGGGCGAAACTAGGCGATGGGTGCCGATCAACAGATCGATGCTCCCGTTGGCAGTCCGAGCGAGGATTTCCCTCGACTGTTTTGCAGTGCAGAAACGAGAAAGCGACGCGATTTCAAACGGATACTCCGCCATCCGCTGCCGAAATGTGCGGCAATGCTGCTCGGCCAGCACCGTCGTCGGCACCAAGACGGCAACTTGATAGCCAGCGTCAATTGCCTTGAAGGCAGCCCGCATGGCCATCTCGGTCTTACCGAACCCAACGTCGCCACACAACAAGCGGTCCATCGGTTTGGCTATTTGCATATCGGACTTGATCGCGGCGATGGCACTCAATTGGTCTGGCGTTTCCTGATAGGGGAACGCCGTGTCGAATTCTCGTTGCCAAACCGTGTCCGTAGGGAAGACAATTCCCGGGCGACCATTGCGGGCCGCTTCGAGTTCCAGCATCTCGCTCGCGAAGTCAGTGACAGCCTTCTCGGCGGCCTGCTTCTGCCGGATCCAGGAACGCCCCCCAATGGTAGCCAGCCTTGGTTTGGCCTGCCGCCCCCCCACGTATTTCTGTACCAGTTCGATGCGACTCGTGGGGACATAAATCTTCGTGCCACCATGGAATTCGACTTCGAGATGTTCCTCAGCACCCGCCTCCTTCTCGAGCAGCTTGAGTCCCCGATAGCGCCCGATGCCGTGCGATAAATGGACGACCAGATCTCCTTCGCGAAGTTGCAAGAAACTATCAATCGCCCGCCCAGTCTGCCGTTGGGCCGGCCTCGCAATCTCTTCGCGGTGGAAAAGTTCGCTCGCGCTAATGAGCACTACCTGCTCGGCAACGAATCGAAACCCTCGCGCCAGACGTCCCGGCACGAATCGCAGCTTCCCATCTTGCATGAGCCTTGTCTCGGCAAAAAGTTCCGAGAGCCGCTCCACCTCGGCATCTGTTTCTGTCACCAGAATCACGCGATGATCGGTGGCGACAGCGTCCAATTCTTCACGCACGCGATGCACGTCGCCGCTGAATCGCTCGATGGACTCAAACTGCATGTGAGCGGTTGTCTCGTAAGAGCCGACCGGCACCCCAGACGCAGTGACCGAGGGAAACTTGTTGATCTCACTAAGTGTCAGCGAGACCGAGAAAAAGTCCTCCGGTCGCTCGAGCCGTTCGTGATAAAACCGCCCTTCCTCCTGCAACTCGCTTGGTTCGACCAACATGAACCAACTCTGAGCCGGCAGATAGCCGGTGAAATGCGTCCGGTTGGTATTAGTCGGCTGAAGTACCGTCACATCTACCGTGTCGAGTGAACTCAAACTCCGCTGGTTCGCCACATCAAAAGTACGGAGCGATTCCACTTCATCGCCGAACAGTTCCAGTCGAATCGGATGCTCAGCATCGGGAGGAAACAGATCGAGAATTCCCCCTCGCAAGGAAAACTCACCAGGCATTTCCACCGCCGACGTACTTGCGCACCCTTCGGCCGCGAGCCAGCGAGTGAGCTCCGCCGTGTCGACTGTATCCCCCACGGCGAGTTGCCGCGTCGCCGCAGCTATCGCTGCCTCACTCGGCACAGGCTGCATCAGGCTCTGAATCGCGGTGACAATGATCCGAGGCCGGCGATCTGTCGGATCGAGGCTATTATCTTTTTGCGAAATGAGCGATTTCAGGATTCGCAGGCGACCACCGTAGATGTCGTCATTGAGCACTCGCTCACCGGCATCGGTCTCCCAGGCCGGAAGCTGTTCGACCCGCGCAGAAGTAAAGAGAGCTACATCATCGCAGAAGGAATCGATGTCTCGAGTGTGTGGCAACACCACGACGAGAGATTGGGGAGATTGTCGCTCAATCGCCGCGGCCACGAGCGCGCACGACGACCCCCAGACTCCGCCGAGCGTACCGCCGTGTCCAGCGGATAGGCTTGCAAGTACTTCAGCGAAACCTCGATGCTGCTCAAGTTGATCGGCTAGTGGATGCAGCTCAGCCGCCACTCCAGCCTGGGCGACAGTTTCCATCGTATTGATGGGGGAAATTGTATCCCGCCAAGTGGAGAGCTGAAAGAGCAGCAGAGGGAATTGGGAGACAAAGAACCCCTGAAAAACTCAGTTGTCCACGCGAATCAACAACACCCGCTCACGCGGGATCCAGATCTTCGTGGCGGACCTTTCGTCAGTCGACTCGGAGGCAAGGACGATCCACCGCTCGCTCTGGTCGACGATCTTGCCCGTGACAGAATTCGTGGCGCCGTTCACCATTGCTGGGGTAGGTGGCATTCTCTCAATGCCCAGGTCCTCTCCACTAAACACGATCTGGCAACGCACACCCACCGGCGGAGCAAGCCGCTCCCGGGCGATTCGAGCGGCATTGTCGCTGTATTCCGACCAATAAGAAAAGCCACTCCACAGAATCACCATCAACGCCAACAGCAGCACCATCGTGCGATAGCGAATCCTAAACGGCGATCTGGAGGCGACAGACATTCCACCAGTTTAGCAGATGTCGGGTGAAAACACGGCACTGGAAACAGAATTCGCCTGATTCCTTCTATCCCTTCATACTCCTCACAACCGTCACCTCCCTACGGTCTGTCAGCGGCCTAGAGGCAGCGCACTGATTGCGACGATAAATCTAAATGCAATTCCTGGCAGCCCTACCTCCCCCCTCTTGCATAGGATTACTTGCAATGTGGCGATCACTCTTTCTAGCCTTTGGTGCATACACATGTATCTTGGGCGTTGAAGCCCTCGCGGTGGAAAAAGCCGTTCTGAAGAAACCTCCCCAAGGCCAAACGAGACTCATCGACCGCGACGAGATTGTGCCCCCCGATTGGGCTCCCTGGAGCCTGTTGGCATCGGGGGCCGTGGTGACGCTGTACTCGTTCACGATTCCCCGCCGCGTGGGGGGATGATAAGAAGGGCTCTCGCTTAGTCTTCCGAAAAAGGATTGACCAGCTTCACGCCCGCGTAGCGATAGTCTGCAAAATTTCTCGTAGCCACGGTAAAACCATATTGAAGAGCCGAGGCAGCGATCAAGCTATCTTTGATCGGCATCGCCCGTCCTTTACGCCGAAGTTCGGCGACCAGTTGAGCCCAATGGCCGGCAGTTTGAGCATCAAAATCTACCCTTGCCAAGCGAGAGATCCCAGCCGCGAACCAATCCGTGAGACGTTTGCGGCGTCGCCCCGCAGGAAGTTGCAAGATGCCAATTTGTAGCTCACCTAGAATAATGGGATTGACCACTAAGTCTCGATCATGGTGTAGCAGCCAACGATCCACCTCTGGGCGAGCGTCGGGTTTGGTGGATTCGCTCAAAACATTTGAATCGACGAGATATTTCACAAGGAATCTGTCGACTCCGAATCAATTGGAGTGAACCAATCGGTCTCGGGGCAACTCTTTAACCAATCGAGAACATTGCCCTCGCCTTCAACTACAAGCTTCCTAAGTAAATACTCACCGGCCTGCAGCCGTTCAACTTCAAACTGCTGTCCAGGTGCAATCTGATCCTGCTCGCGGAATTCGGCAGGCAGAACAATCTGGCCTTTGGTAGAAAGCGTGGTTTTCATATATGTAAGATACCGTCTTACCTTGAGAAGTCAAGCTCGGTAAGGAGGCAGAAATCGACGTTCTTAAAACCTTGTTTTCGGCCCCAAGTCGTTTTATGATAAAGGGTTCCCGGTTGCGGCCAGACGGACGTCCCGGGGGCATCTGTATACGTTCCAGTTCAAACTGAGGTGTTGGTGTGGCTACGATTGAAAAACAGAAAAAATCCCCTCCCAAGAGCGAGCTTATTACCGGAGCAGACATCCTGATCCAGTCGCTGGTAAATCTGGGGGTGGAGACAATCTTTGCCTATCCCGGTGGTGCGAGTATGCCGCTGCATCAAGCGCTGACTCGGTTTAGCGATAAGCTCCGCACAATTCTACCCCGTCACGAACAGGGAGGTGGATTCGCCGCTCAGGGGATCGCTCGTAGCACTGGCAAGGTCGGTGTCTGCATGGCCACCAGCGGCCCTGGAGCCACGAACCTCGTTACCGCCATCGCCGATGCCAAGCTCGACAGTATCCCGCTGATTGCCATCACAGGTCAGGTGCCGACAAAAGCGATTGGCACCGATGCCTTCCAGGAAACTCCCATCGTGGAAGTTTGTCGCGGCATCACCAAGCACCATTATCTGGTAACTGACGTCAACGATATCGCCCGTGTTATGAAAGAGGCGTTTCTGATCGCCACTACGGGTCGTCCTGGACCGGTGCTCGTCGATGTGCCGAAGAACGTTCAGCAAGATAGTTGCGTCCCCGACTACGATTCGGACATGATTCTACCGGGCTATTCATTCGAGTCTCCCCATGCACGTCCTGAGCAGATTCGCCAAATAGCAGCCGCCATCAAACTAGCCAAACGCCCGATTATCTACGCCGGGGGTGGCATCGTCCTGGCTGAAGCCAGCGAAGAACTCCGCGCTCTGGTTAAGAAAACCGGCATACCGATCACCACCACAGTGATGGGCCTGGGCGTTTACCCTTCAACCGACGATCTGTCGCTCGACATGCTCGGTATGCATGGGAGTGTGTACTCCAATTATGCCGTCGACGAAGCTGACCTGCTCATCGCCCTCGGCGTCCGGTTCGACGACCGTGTCACCGGCAAGGTGGAAGAGTTCTGCAAGCATGGCAAAATCATCCACGTCGACATCGATGCCTCGGAGTTGAACAAGAATAAGCCTGCCCATATCCCCGTCTGCAGCGATGTGAAGTTTGCCCTCCGCGAGTTGAACAAGATTGTCGAGGCACCGGAGATTTCCGAGTGGGTCGATCAATGCAGCCAATGGAAGCGAGAAGATCCGTTCAAGTTCGACGCTAAATTTCCTGGAATTCTTCAGCAATGGGCGATCCAAAAACTGTGGGAAATGACTCGCGACATGGACCCGATCATTTCCGTCGGCGTGGGCCAGCACCAGATGTGGTCTGCCCAGTTTTACAAATTTGACAAGCCCCGCCGCTGGCTCTCCAGTAGCGGCTTGGGAACAATGGGCTTTGGCCTCCCCGCCGCAATGGGTGCACAGGCAGCCAATCCTGGGAAGCTGGTCTTCGACATCGACGGCGATGGCAGCTTCCAGATGAACATCCAGGAGTTGGCCACATGCTTCTGTGAAAAACTCCCTGTAAAGGTGCTCCTGCTCAATAACCAACATCTCGGCATGGTGATGCAGTGGGAAGACCGTTTCATGCAGGGCAATCGGGCCCACACCTTCCTCGGACCTATCGACAATCCCGAAGCCACAGGCAAGGGAGACGGCTTAGGCCCCAAGGAGCGCTATCCCGACTTTGTTCAAATTGCCAGAGGCTACGGTTGCGGCGCTGCTTATGTGAAAGAAAAGTCCGACTACGAGGCAGCCCTGAAAGAGATGATCGCCTATGACGGACCCTATGTGCTCGACGTTGAAGTCCCTTACCAGGAGCACGTATTACCGATGATACCCGGCGGACACACAGTTCGGGATATCATCAAGTCGTAGAGTGGGCATCGCCTACGAAAGAAGATCTTGGATCGCGTTAAAGATAGAAATAAATCGGTGGACGTTACCCGCCCTACGCGCCGGACGGCAAATCTTACTTCTTCGCCTTCGCCTTGGCGTCCTTAGGGGCATCCGCTTCGTCGTCTTTTTCCTTCTTCTTTTTCTTCTTCAGAGTCAGCTTACGTACGCGGACCTTGGCCAGGCCTAGCGGGGAATCCCCCTCCGACCAGCGCTCGGTTTCCTTCAGCTTTTCCAGACGCTCCACGCGGGTCAGCACACTGCGATTGGAGGTGGCACCGCGGCGGATTTTTAAACTTTTGTCGATTGTCATCGTGAAACTCCCAAACAACCATGCTCACTGGCACGGCAGACAGACTCTAGCGAATCGCCCAATATAATCCCCCCCCGGGGGTTCCGACAAGGGTCACCCCGGACATTGGTATAATTTCGCCATGACTTATCAAGGTGAATACGCCATTCATCTCAGCGGACTTCGACCATGATAGCAACGTCGATCCGACAGATTTGGCCATCTGGCAAGGCGCTACTGGCCTGAACCAACTTGCCGTTGCCGATGGGGATAACGACTCCAACGGCCGGGATATTCTTGCCTGAAAAGTCAGTTCGACAGCGCGCCTATCGTGGCGGTTTCGACCGCCGTGCCGGAGCCTGCAAGTTATGCATTCATCCTCACAATGCTAAGTATACCCAATACCTTTCGAAAACCTGGTCCGTAGCTGGAGCCCCTATCTAATCTTTAAGGCCCACGCCGCGCCCGCCCACACCAGCAACAGCGCCGACAACGGCTCTGGAAGCTGCCATACGGCTATTCCGCTTCGCCCATCTGCCAGGCGGAACACGTAGGCCACCTGACCTAAGTCGTTCATCCCCATGGCTTCGTCGTCAAACGACGGCACGTGGTTTAATCCTCCGGTGAAGTTGAGGTAGTCAATCGTGCTCCCTAACATCGGCTGTCCTTTGCGCGCGACCTGCACCAAACTCGATGCATCGGAGTAGAAGTAAAGCGCCTGGTCGTCGACGTTGCCGCCACTCGTATCGAGGAGTTGGGCCATCACGGTGACTTGCCCCTTTGCGTTCATTTCCGGATTGCCAAAGTCGACAAACCGCCCGTTCCCATCCGACGCGATTGCTCCTCCCCTCATCACTTCCGTGACTTGGGATTTGTCGGCGCGATAAACAGCCCTAAGCACTTCCAGCGGGTTCTCGGGCTTGAATAGAGATGCGCCAAATGTGGTCTGGCCCGCATTATTGATGACCGGCCCATTTGAAAACGAATTGAAGATTGCATCACCACCCGGAGTCGGCAGGCCAGTACGCACGAGCTGGGTCACAGCTTCGCCCGAGCCGAGAAACACACCGCTGTACTGCGAGCCACTGAAGGGATTTACCTGCCCGATGAACGCCACCTCACCCACGTCGTTGAGCGTGGGGCGCTGGTGACCCATATCGCCGAATGTGCCGTCGCCATCGGGTGCTAAATCACCCTGCTGGACGATCTTTAGCGTTGAGTCACCGTCGCCCCGAAAAATCGCACCTGAATTGGGAAGTGACGTCGTCGCCGCGAACGCTATTTGGCCGGCGATGTTGATCGGGAATGCGTAGTTGAATTCGCTATAGTTCCCGCCGGTCGGAGCTGGCCGCTGCAAGCGGGCGATTTCCGTGAGAGTTCCCCCGCTACCACGATACAGTCCACCCGTGATGCCCGATGTTGGATCGAAGCTCAACCCCAGCGAAACGTCCCCCAAGTCGTTGATTTGCGGATCGATCGCCAGATAGGCAATGGTGCCCCCGCCGGGAACCGTCTGACCTGTGCGAGCAATTTCAGTAAGGGCGCCGCCTGCGCCGCGGAACACATACGATGACGATGATGGAAACGTCGAGCCAGCGAATGTGACTTGGCCCGACTCGTTGATTGCCGGCACGCCGACAAACTGTAGTGCAGGGCTCCCGCCGGGACCGCCGATGGCGACTGTTTGGTTCCCATCCCAACGAAACATGCCGTTAGGCGAACCTGAGCCAATCCCCTGCAGATTAGAGATAAACGCGACCTGCCCCTGATTGTTCATGACCGGCTCGATAGTCATCGAGCGGTACGTCCCGCCTCCAGGTGCCGCGTTGCCGCTGAGTGCAATGATCTTGGTCCGTGTATCCTGAACTGGGAAGGCGACAGCCGACGCTACGGCAAGAGAGACCGACATTCCCACGGACAAGCAAATTTGCATTTTCACGAAACCCTTCTCACAGAAACGAGTACCTCATCGTGCGCGGCATGATCCGCCGAGCGACAAGAGTCGAGCAAAATTGAGAGAACCCGAATCTAAATCGCGGGTCGGCAGTTTCGCAAAATTCGTTCTTCGTATAGCCGTACAAGGCCCGGCCACACTCCTAAAAGGCATGCCCTGAGTTTAGCTGAGATGCGCGGCGGAGCAACGGCTTTCTTGCCCCCCCAAAGAAATGATGTCAAATTCCTTAGGAATTGGGCCAGAAATCCCTTGCCGGTGAAGAGATTTGGAGTTTCGTCGGGATGAATGAACACAATCGCGTTGCACTCGGCCGAACTCCAGACATTGAGGATAGCTGGAAGTTCATCGGGATTGAGCGGACCACAAAACTAGTGCTCGCTTACCACGTAAGTGTCCGTGTTAATTCTAGCGTTCAGCAATTCCTGCAAAAACTCAATAATGCAACTACTAGTCATGTTCAGATTAGCACCCATGGCTTGGGCGTTTACACTCACAACGTACCGTTCACTTTTTGGAGCGGTTGCGACTTTGGCCAACTGATTAAGAATTTCCAGGGCGGGCAGAGTTCGGTGAGATACTCACAGCCCACATACTTCTTCTGTAGAGAAGAATGCTAGGCACGCAGGACTGGAAGCCTACAACACGGCCCCCCTTACTCCACCGGCCGTCGCACAATGCCTGCAATAAAAGCGGCCATCAATAGGCCCCCTACCCCGCCATAGATCATTTTCCCCACGCAAAAGGCGGGGGAATGCAGCCACCAGATCATATCACCGGGGTTCGACCACAGCACGCCCAGCAGAGCCGCGAGGGCGACAAATCCAAACCTCTTGCCGAAAGTGTCGAGTACAGGCAGAGCACAGGCAGTCAAGATTGCCGCCACCAGGGCGATCACGAACATGTGGCCAATGCCGGCAGCCATCACCGAAGGAGCCATCATCTCGCTTCCTTCCAGCCGATGTGCAAGGAGAAAACGAGGACCGGCCAGATGCAACTCTTCCGCCGCTTCCACCTCGTCGGCATTGTTAGGATTAGCCGGCATCGGGTAGACGTACATCCCCGAGGGCACCTTGTCCCGTCGCAGGACGGCGGCAATATCGCCTTGAGCCGATTCGGGAAGTGGACCGAGCACCTGTTCTGTAGCACCCGAGAGGCCCCAATACACAAACCCCCAGAAGAACATGGCAATCGCGGAAAACAACGCCGCCAATATGATTCGCCCCGCCATCAGTGAGACTCCTTTACGTAAAAAGTCTGTTTAAGTGAATACAAAAAATAGGGAAAGCGGGAGGTGGGAGAAAAAGTTCCCTCTGATATTAACCCTGTCATATCCCCTGCCCCATGTTTTTCTTAGGGTCGACGAGCCATGCATTATTGATGTGAGAAATACTCGACAAGAAGTTCTTCATCGATTGCATGCGTTTTTCAGGATCAGCCTCTAGGCAGTGATTGATCGCTTTGGCGATGTCCGGATGAAGTCCTGGAAAGTGTTTTTCTAAGGGGATTGGCACCGATTGCCCGTGGGCCATTGCCGCCAAGCCATCCCCAGTACTCTTCTGCCACGGAAGCTCGAAGGCAAACATCTCATACATCGAAACGCCAAACGCAAAAATGTCCAAGCGCTGGTCTGTCGGCCTGCGCCGCACCACCTCGGGGGCCATGTAGTTCGGTGTCCCCGTGCGGATCCCTGGCTGCTGAAACTCTTTGCGAGCTGGCACACTGAGTCCGAAGTCGATCAACTTTAGCGAACTGGCATCCTTCGCGCAGACGAAATTTCGCGGACAAACGTCACGATGGATGTAGCCTGCTTCGTGTACAACTTGCAGGGCCTCAGCTGCCTGGCGCATCAGGGTGAGTCGATTGCCATCGAGCAGTTTGCTCCTGCCGATAATCAATGAGTTGAGCCCCGGCCCATCCAGAAACTCCATCACGAGAAACCGCTGCCCCTTGGAGGTCATGCCGTAGCCCAGCGTCCTGACGATCCGGGGGTGATCAAACGAAGTTGCGATCTCTCCTTCCGAAGGCTTGTCGAGCCCGCGAAACCGCATTTCCAATTGCTCGGTCTTCTCTTTATCAAGAATTTTCAGGCCAACGATCTGATCGGTCTCGCGGTCGCGAGCCATGTGAAAATCGGACATCGTGCCGGAGACCGCATCGCGCAGGATCTCATACCGCTTAGAAATGTCGACCTTGCCCCCGTCGAGGATCGACTTAAAAAAAGAACTGATGCCCATGAATGTCTCGGCAGGGGGAGAGGGAACGAGTTGAGATAAAACGACACAGTCGCCACCCTTCCAATCTAAATGCACAACCCACTTTGGACAAGAAACACTTGGTGGCCAGAACATGAAAGTCCGCCAACTGTCATTCCGAAGGAGTCTTGCGACTGAGGAATCTAGGTAAGTCCATTCTAGGGAAAATGACCGTTGTATGTGCTGCAAACCAGATCCCTCAGGTCGTGGAACTCCCCTCGGGATGACAATTCTAGACCTCTTTTCTGCGATTCTTCCGACCACTCTCCCCTCCAAGACTGGCATTTTCACTCGATTTGGGTGATAATTTGAGTGCGGGGCGACCCGCCCCCAGGAACAGAAGAAGCGGAACTTACTCTTTTCGAGGAGAGCCTTGTCATGAAAGCAACTACTCCAATTCGTCGTGGTTTCACGTTAGTGGAACTCTTGATCGTCATTGCCATCATCGGCACCCTTGTCGGCCTGCTGCTCCCCGCAGTCAACGCAGCACGGGAACGTGCTCGACAAGGGCAGTGCCTCAATAATCTTAAGGAATTGAGTACCGGATTGGTGAGCTTCGCTACTGAAGGCAAAGGTGCCTTCCCGGGGTGGGTGCAAGTGCAGAAGCTCGATCCGACATCAGGTGGCCCAACATATTCTGGCATTTCGAACAAACCAGATATCGCAATTTCTTGGGCAGCTAAAATTTTGCCTCGGCTTGATCAACAAGGTTTGTGGGATCAACTGCAAACGACGAATGCAGTTATTCTAAACCCTCCTCGATTGGACATTTTTCTCTGTCCGAGTGATGCAGGCACTAATCGAGAATTGCCTCGTCTAACATATGTAGGCAACACTGGGTATTTTGACAACGATCCTAACCTTGATATCAGTGCACGGCCTTATGCAAGTGACGTAAAAGAGAATGGCATCATGCACGACTTGCGTCCGGGGCGCAAAGGTCCTACTGTGCGCTATGGCGTTGACATCAAAGACGGCGCTGGAACAACCTTATTGCTCTCTGAAAACATCCATAAAGACGAGGAGGCAGTCGGATACGGGGCTCCAAATACTTGGCTTGGTTTAATGGCTCCCCTAAATATCAGTGATGCGAACGATGAACAGCGTTATGGCATGGTTTGGGTTTATGACAGCAGCAATCCACTTAGTCCTACGATCCAGGCCGGGTTCAACCGTGATCCGAATTCTCCCCTCTTCTATGGTGACCTCAATCAATATGGACCGGGCTACGCCCGACCCGCAAGCGCCCATCCTGAGGTATTCAACGTTGCCTTTGCCGGCGGCGCTGCCAAGGCTATCAGCCAGGGCGTCGAGTACCGTGTCTATCAACAGCTAATGACACCTAACGGGGCTAAGGCAGATGCTTTGGACTACAATGCGAATGACGAATCTCAGATAATGCGCAATTTCATGAATCCACCGCTCAAAGACTCTGACTATTGAGCCACGCTGCATCATCAGGTTCCCCACAAGGAAGTTCAGTCATGTCCGTCGACCCCATGTCGCAGTCGAAGGCCGACTTGGCTGAGATCATCGAGCACATCAATCTGAAAGACTCCCCTGTCGGGATCGATGCACAATACACGCACGCGATTATCATCAGCTATCTGCAACAGATCGCTGCGACGTTAGACCACCTTGAAGGACGTTTGAACGAATGGGAAAATAAGTCCGCTGGCAAATGAGGCGAATCGGCTTTAAGCAATCCCCATGAGTTCACCATCGACTTCGAAGGAAGCGGAAGCGACATCTCCCTCGGCTATCGACTCTAGGCTTTCGTACATGGGGCGAGCGCTGGCGCACCGCAATTTTCGCCTCTTCTTCTACGGCCAAAGTATTTCACTCGTCGGAACCTGGATGACGCGTATTGCCACCGGGTGGCTCGTGTATCGCCTTACTGGGTCCGCGCTCATGCTGGGGATCGTGGGGTTCGCCGGTCAGTTCCCTTCTTTCTTGCTGGCCCCGTTTGCCGGGGTCTTCATTGATCGCACGAACAAACATCACCTGCTAATCTTCACGCAAGTGCTTGCCATGGTTCACTCATTCGCCTTGGCCGTGCTAACTCTCACGAACCTGATCACCATCTGGCAGGTCGTCGCCCTGAGCATCTTCCAGGGGTTAATCAATGCCTTCGACATGCCGACTCGGCAGTCCTTGCTGGTAGAATTGATCGAGGATAAGGACGATTTGTCGAACGCGATTGCACTGAACTCCTCGATGGTCAATGCCGCGCGGCTGATTGGGCCGTCGATCGGCGGCATGCTGATCGCCGCCGTAGGAGAGGGCTGGTGCTTTATGACCGACGCGGTGAGCTACATCGCGGTGCTGGGGTCGTTGTGTGCCATCAAGATCACGGCACGACCCCGCCAGAGTTTCCAGGGAAAACGCGTCTGGCATGAGCTAAGCGAGGGCTGGACCTATGTTTCCCGGTCGCGACTGATCCGCAGTATCTTGTTGCTCCTGGCACTGGTGAGCCTGGTGGGCATGCCCTACACCGTGTTGATGCCCGTGATGGCTGACAAGGTGCTCGAAGGAGGACCTAACACCCTCGGGCTAATGATGGCAGCCACTGGAGTCGGTGCCCTCATCGGTGCGTTGGTGCTTGCCGCACGCAGGTCTGTGCTCCACTTGGGCAAATACATTCCGCTTGCCGCAATCATGTTTGGTACGGGTCTCGTTTTGTTTGCGATGAGCCGTTCACTGTGGCTCTCGATACCGCTGTTGGTCGTCACCGGCCTGGGGTTCATCACTCAATTGGCGGTCAGCAACACACTGCTGCAAACCATTGTTGATGAGGACAAACGAGGTCGAGTCATGAGCTATTACGTGATGGCATTCATGGGCACCGCCCCCTTTGGCAGCCTGCTGGCCGGCACAATCGCTGAGCGGTGGGGAGCCCCGCTGACACTCGCGATCGGGGGCATGGGCTGTGTCTTGGGCGGCATCTGGTTCTTTCGCATTTTGCCAGAACTCCGCGAAGAATTGCGACCGATCTACCGCAAAAAGGGGATCCTGCCCGAAATCGCCACCGGCATCCAAGAAGCCACCGAACTCCGCATCCCACCGGAGTAGTTTGCCAACACCCGGGGATTGCAATCCCCGAGCGTCACTGAAATGAATTTCTACCCAGTCTTGGCCTTGAGCACCACGCGAACGTCAGTGAAAGTCATCCCCGCAGCCTTGGCCGCGACAATCCCTGGATCGCCATCCTCAAACACATGGCATTTCTCAGGCGCGACCTCAAGTCTTCGCGCTGCCTCGACAAACACATCGGGCGAAGGTTTGGGGGCCACCGGATCGTCGGCCGTAATGACAACAGGAAACAGGGACTCCGCGTCGATGCACTTCAAGATCGCATGCACCATTTCGCGAGTTCCTCCCGACACGACCGCCATTGGCAACTTGTCGAAATAGGCATGTGCCGTAGCCAGGACCTCTTCCACTGGGCGGGCCAAGTGAATTCGTTCGTGGAAACGAGTTTCTTTTTCGTGCGTGATCAGCTGGGCATCGAGTGTTTTGCCGTAGAGTCGATTCACCTCCGCAACTATCGTGGTGGTAGGAACCCCAGCATTGTCGTCGATGAGTGCCCGCGGACAATCCACCCCATGCGGCAACAGTGTCTCATGCCACGCCTCGTAGTGGAGCGTCATTGTGTCAGCAAGTGTGCCGTCACAATCGAACAACAGCGCGACAGTATCAGAAGGAATGGGGAGCATGGCAGGTGGGGGGGTACGCAGGGAGAGAAATTATTTTGGTGGAGGTGATAGTATAGCAATTTAAGCCAATTGCTGTGAACCTGATACTCTTGAGAATCATCTGTAAGGAAAGTACGATCTCTCCAAATCATCACGACTAACCTCGAAATGGCAATAAATCCCTATCTTGCTTCAACCGAACTCATTGATTGGCAAACCCCGGCAGTCCGGCAACTCGCTGAACAATTGGCCGAAGGGTGTCGCGACCCGCTAGCCGTGGCCCGAAGATGTTTCGAATGGGTTCGCGATGAAATCAAGCACAGCAGCGACTACCAACTCAATCCGGTAACCTGTACTGCGTCAGAAGTGCTCGCCGCAGGCACCGGTTACTGCTACGCGAAAAGCCATCTGCTGGCGGCATTGCTGAGGGCGAATGGGCTCCCGGCAGGACTCTGTTACCAACGCCTTAGCATCAATGGCGCGGGTGCGCCATTTTGTCTGCATGGGCTCAATGCGGTAGAACTTCCCGGGATCGGATGGTACCGGATGGATGCCCGGGGAAATCGAGAAGATGTGGATGGCCAATTCACTCCTCCGAAAGAGAGGCTTGCTTTCGCGATCCAGGTAGATGGAGAGCAGGAATTGCCTGATATCTATGCTGAACCGCTTCCAGTGGTCGTTGAATCGCTGCGAACCCATGCAACTTGGGATGCGGTGTTGGCGAATCTGCCAGATCGAGGCTAAAGTTGACGGACTCTATAGATCCGATTTAATCAGGAGTTTTTTGGGATGCTTGATAGGCGTATACGACAGGCACATACCCAACGAGCTACTCTCGCGCCGCCTATAGATAAGTGACAAATAGTCTCTATCATGAAAGATATTGGAATCGCAACTCCTGAGAAAACAAAGATGTAATTCTTTACGTAGGAGGCGTAGGGATTGCAGTTGCCTCGACCGGCAAGGCCTTTCTGATACGACAATTATTGAACGGAGAGCAAAATATGCAAATCAACCTCAGTACCGACAACCACATCGAAGGCAATGCGAAACTCACAGGCTATGTTGAGTCTCTCGTAGAATCGGCCCTTGATCGTTTCTTAAAGCAAATAACAAGAGTAGAAGTTCATCTCTCTGATCAAAACAGTGGCACCAAGTCTGGGGCCAACGACAAGCGTTGCGTCATGGAAGCCCGAATCTCTGGGCGACAGCCTCTCTCCGTGACGGCAGAATCCGACTCGGTTGATCGTGCCTTGGACGGAGCGATCACAAAACTCGAAAAAAAGCTCGCTAGCGAATTTGATCGAATAAAAGACCCTCGTAGGAAAGTTCGAGATTATCCTGAGGTGGACGAAAATCTCTAAGTGAGAGCCGAGTGTGATGCGCCAACGCCCAGGGATGGCAATCCCTGGGCGTTGCAGCTGTGAATCTTTTTTGGAAGTGACGAGACCTAAACTTCCTTCTCCTCAATCCAAGACATCATCTTCCGCAGTTCTTTCCCCACTTGCTCGACGGGATGATTCCGCTCGCGGCGACGCACGGCCTTGAAGGCGGGGGCGCCTGCCTTGTTTTCCAAAATCCACTGGCGGGCAAATTCGCCGTTCTGGATCTCGGTGAGTATCTTCTTCATCTCGGCCTTGGTTTCGTCAGTGACGATTCGCGGGCCGCGGGTGTAGTCGCCGTACTCGGCCGTGTTCGATACGCTATAACGCATGTAGTTGAGGCCTCCCTGGTAGAACAGGTCAACGATCAGCTTCAGCTCGTGCATGCACTCAAAATAGGCCATCTCGGGTTGGTAGCCGGCTTCAACCAGCGTTTCGTAACCAGCCTTCACCAGGGCCGCCGCACCGCCACAGAGTACCGCCTGCTCGCCAAACAGGTCGGTCTCGGTCTCCTCGGCAAACGTGGTGCGGATCACTCCGCCGCGCGTGCCACCGATTCCCTTGGCGTAGGCCATGCCGATCTTGAAAGTTTCTTCGCTGGCACCATCACCCAGTGCAATCAGACAGGGAACGCCACCCCCTGCGACAAATTCACTACGGACCAAGTGCCCGGGACCCTTGGGGGCTACCAGCAGAAGATCAACCCCCTTTGGGGCAACCACCTGACCAAAGTGAACATTAAATCCGTGCGAACACATCAAGATATTGCCCGGCGACAGATTATCGCGGATCGAATTGCGATACACGTCGGCCTGCACTTCATCGGGCAATAGGATATTGACCACGTCCCCCTGCTTGGCCGCTTCTTCTGCCGATACAGGCTTGAATCCATGACTCACGGCCAACTCATAATTGGGGCCACCAGGACGCTGGCCGACAACCACATTCACGCCACTGTCGCGCAGGTTCTGGGCATGAGCATGCCCCTGAGAGCCGTAGCCAATAATCGCCACAGTCTTCCCCGCCAAGGCTTTGATGTCGGCGTCTTTGTCGTAATAAATAGTAGCGGCCATGTGGTAGTTTCCTGTTTCTTAAGTCTAGAGAATGTTGATTGTTCAATTGGTTTAGGGAAGAAATAGGCCGCTGAGGAACGCTGATTTAGCGGATCAGCGCAGATTCAGTCTCACTAAGAATTCTGAATCGAAACTTGAAAACACATAGGCGCCGAGATTCGTGTTCTCCGCAATCCTCAGCGCCTCAGCGGCCTTTACGTTGAATCTCTTCGTTATCCCGGTATTGCCTCGTAACTCAGTTGCCTTTGTTATCTCCTGTACAAACATTTAATTCGCGTCTATCCGCCCAATCAGTGTTCATCCGCGGTCAATATCTTAACTGCTCTCTTCGCTGGCAACCGCGTGGATCGATCCCATTTCATTGGACAATTCGCTCAAGCCGCGGACCATGGCGATGCGACCGGTACGCACCAATTCGAGAATCCCAAAAGGTCGCATCAGTTCGATAAATGCCTGGATCTTCTTCTCTTGCCCGGATATCTCGACGATCACCTGATCCGGCGCGACATCCACAATGCGGCCACGGAAGATTTGGCAAAGCTCGCCGATCTCGGTCCGCTTGTCACCCTCGGCCCGCACCTTGAGCAGCATCAGATCGCGTTCCACAAATTCCTGGGAACTGATATCGTCCACCCGCACGACGGTGACGATTTTCTCAAGTTGCTTGCGGACTTGCTCCAGCACGCTATCGTCACCGACGACCACAAAGGTCATCCGCGAGAGATGAGGGTCTTCAGTCTCCCCCACAGCAAGGCTGTCAATGTTGTAGCCGCGCGAGGAAAACATGCCCGCGACGTGGGCCAGCACACCTGGCACGTTCTGCACTAGGGCAGACAAGACATGACGCATAATGATCGACTCCGGTAAACGTACGAAACTCTCGATGATAATCGGGTTAGTGACCCGGGACAAGCGGCCCGATCCGCTAAGGACCAATGTCCAAATCCCAATGACCAATGGGTTGATTTGCAGCAGAAATCGGTCATTGATCGTTGGATATTGGACTTTTCCTCCCCCGCTGGTAGGCTGAACGGTTTTGCTACCTCGCGATATCCTTCGCAGGGAGCCGATCTTTATATGTGTCCTTGGACCCGCAGCCGCATGGCCAGCTCCGCCTCAATCTCCGACCCCGTCGAGGGCGGCACTCCGCCGTCGAACGAGGATGCAATCCGGATTCGCGGGGCGCGGACCCACAATCTGCAAGACATCGACCTCGATATCCCGCACAACCGCCTGGTGGTCATGACAGGACTCAGCGGATCGGGGAAAAGTTCGCTTGCCTTCGACACTTTGCTGGCTGAGGGTCAAAGGCAGTATGTCGAGAGCCTCTCCACCTATGCCCGCCAGTTCTTCGATCAACTTGAGCGGCCCGACGTGGACGTGATCGAAGGCCTACAACCCACGATCGCCATCAACCAGCACGCGACCAGCAGCAATCCCCGCAGCACCGTGGCGACGGTGACCGAGATCTATGATTTTCTGCGCGTCCTGATGGCCCGCGTCGGCGACATGGCTTGCCCCGATTGCGGCACGGGAATCACCCAACAAACTCCCAACGAAATCCACACGTCGATCGCCGCGCTCCCCGAGCAGACCAAGGTGATGATTCTCTCCCCCATGGTCCGAGGCCGCAAAGGCAAACACTCGGACGTACTCGACCGCATCCGTCGCGAGGGATTTGTCCGGGTGCGGATCGATGGCCAAACCTATGAGTTGGAGCAACTTCCCGAACTAAAGACCGGCCAACTTCATGATATCGATGCCGTGGTGGATCGCGTCATCATTCGTGAGGGGCTTGAAAACCGTCTGGCCGAGTCCGTGCGACTGGCGCTAAAGCATGGCGAAGGAGCGCTGCGGATTTCGTATCTCACGCCCGAAGCCAAGGCACTAGCCAACGGGGCAAATGGTTCGGGTGAAAATGGCCAAGGATGGGAAGAGCGGGTCTTCAGCACGCTCTATGCCTGCCCCGACTGTAAACGCAACCTAGCCGAAGTCGAGCCGCGCACATTCAGCTTTAATAGCCCGTATGGCGCATGCCGCACCTGCGACGGACTGGCAAGCCGCGAAGGGTTCGATCCGGATTTGGTGCTGCCCGATTTGACACTCTCACTCTCAGCGGGAGCAATTGCTCCCTGGCGGAATGTTACGGGTGCCAGAAAAAAGCGTCATCAGGAATTGATATCCGGCTTTATTTCGAAGGCCAAGGTCAGCGACGAGGCACCTCTCGACCAGTGGCCTGACGAGACTCGTCGCAAATTCTTGCAGGGCGATGGGGCCAAGTGGGCCGGGTTATTGGCTCATCTCGAAATGGATTACGCTCAGGCCAAGCGCGACAGTGTTCGCCAGCGACTTGCCTTTTTCCGCTCCGAAGTGGTCTGCGAAGAATGTGGCGGCTCACGACTACAACCCGAAGGAAGGTCATGCCGGCTTGCAGGATTAGCGATCCACGAGATCACTGCCCTAGCTATCGATGCGGCCCACGACTATTTCAGTTCGCTCCGCTTCCCCCCGCAGCAACAGCCGATAGGCGAGCCCCTGGTTGCGGAAATCCTCAAGCGACTGCGCTTTCTTAACCAAGTCGGCGTCGAATATTTGTCCCTCGATCGCCCTGCGGATACGCTGAGCGGCGGCGAGATGCAGCGTGTGCGACTGGCAACCGGCATCGGCTCGGGGCTGGTCGGCGTGCTCTACATACTCGACGAACCCTCAATCGGCCTGCACCCCCGCGACAATGATCTGCTGATCAAATCACTCCGTGAGCTTCAAGAGCAAGGCAATAGCGTGCTGATTGTCGAACACGACGAAGCCGTCATGCGGGCCGCCGACTGGCTCATTGACATCGGCCCCGGTGCAGGCAGCGGCGGGGGACGAATCGTCTCCGAGGGAACACCCGCCGAGGTGGCGGCGGACCCTACGTCGCTCACTGGAGATTATCTCTCCAGTCGGCAGAGGATCGACGTGCCCAGCGAGCGGCGCAAGATTGCCAAGACTCGCATGCTTCAATTAGAAGGGGCGATCGTCCACAACCTGGCCGAGATCGACGTGGAATTCCCGCTGGGGACGCTTACTTGTGTGACTGGCGTAAGCGGGTCGGGCAAGAGTTCGTTGGTAGTCGACACGCTGGCCCATGCTTTGGCTCGCAAACTCAATGGGGCTTCTGCCCGCCCTGGTCCCTATCGAGCATTGCGTGGCGCGAGCAAATTAGATCGCCTGATCCACGTCGACCAATCCCCGATTGGTCGCACCCCCCGTTCCAACCCCGCCACTTACACCGGCGTGTTTGACGAAATCCGCCGCGTCTTCGCAGGCACTAAACATGCCAAGCAACTCGGCTACAAACTGGGGCGATTCAGCTTCAACACAAAAGGTGGCCGCTGCGAAGAGTGCCAAGGCCAAGGGGTAAAGCGGATCGAGATGCGGTTCCTGCCCGACCTGTTCGTCACCTGCCCCACCTGCCACGGCCGACAATTCAATCGGCAAACCCTCGCCGTGCGGTACAAAGAAAAGTCAATCGCCGATGTGCTGGCTATGAGCATCGCTGACGCAGCACAATTCTTTGAAAATCACCCAGCAATTCACCGCATGCTCACGAGTCTGGTGGAAGTAGGTCTTGGTTATCTGGCACTGGGCCAACGTTCAACAACCCTCTCTGGTGGCGAGGCCCAACGCATCAAGCTGGCCGCCGAACTAGGAAAACCCTCTCCCGGCAAAACACTCTACATCCTCGACGAACCCACCACCGGCCTGCACACCGACGACATCCGCCGCCTTTTGATCGTGCTACA
The DNA here is from genome assembly GCF_007860015.1 of Bythopirellula polymerisocia. Classification (GTDB taxonomy): domain Bacteria; phylum Planctomycetota; class Planctomycetia; order Pirellulales; family Lacipirellulaceae; genus Bythopirellula; species Bythopirellula polymerisocia. The sequence goes on along the minus strand of NZ_SJPS01000001.1, from coordinate 551,432 downwards.
GCAGTTAGTCGACTTGGGCCATACGGTGCTGGTGATCGAACACAACCTGGACGTGATCAAGTGCGCCGACTGGGTCATCGACCTCGGCCCCGAGGGGGGCCAGGGTGGCGGCCAATTGGTGGTTGTCGGTACCCCGGAAGAGGTTGCCGAATGCGAGTCAAGCCACACGGGGCGGTATCTGCGGAAGGCTTTGATGAAGTAACGTCCATATTCAAGCCACCACTAGCCAGACTGCCATGCAGTCCGGGACTCCACAGAGGCAGATGTGCCCTGTGCTCACTCCTCCTGCGAATTCTTCGATGCGATTCGGTTTGATTCCCGTGGCAGTCGCGATCTGGGGTTACTCAATGAGTCGGGGCATAGATGGTCTCTCGACTGAGAGAACTGTATGGCGAAAGGAGTTCTGGCAACTTTGAAAGTGGAATAATTCCGTCGCAGATAACTGGATGCGTATGAACTACTCAAGCACTTGCTTGTCTTCTAATAATCTCGTGCGGAGTTTGGCGTAATCTACGTCCTGCACAGCTGTGTTTTCATTGATGGCGTGTGCTGCTGTCGTTGCAGCACTTTGGCCGAGGACCATGAATACCGGCTCCATGCGGATGGAACCATAGGCGATGTGACTTGCCGAGAGGCATACTGGTATGATCAAGTTTGTGCATTCATCCTTCTTGGGCACGATCGAGCCGAAGGCGATGGTGTAAGGCTCGAAGCCACGGACTTCGACGTCTCCTTCATTGCGGGCGTGTCCGTTCGCATCTACATAGCGCTGCACATGGTGGGAATCCATGCCGTATGCTCCCATTCCAACGGATTCTTTAGCGATTGTCTTGCCCTGGCAGTTTGCCTGTGTCATCACATAGAGGCCGACCATTCGCCGTGATTCGCGGACATAAAGTTGGTGGGGCCAATGACCGTTATCCACGAATTCGTCCCTAGCCAATCCCCATTGAGTCGTGGATTGCCGGAGCGACTCAGGCACACGCGGATCGTTGGCCAAGAACCACATGAAGCCTTGTTGATATGTTTTGTGATCCTCGAAGATTTCCTGGCGGGTGGCGTAGTCCCCTTCGGGAAATTCATAGTTCATGCCGATGTTGTCGGTGGAGAATGGACCGCAGTTGTTGGAGTCGGTTTTTCCGTTTGGCATACGGGTCGTTGTGAAATAGCCCCGAGGGTGCTTGTTTGCACCGGCTTGGATTGTGCGTAGCAACAGTTCGTAGCGCAGCGGATCGTAATCGGCAGGCTTGGGGAAAGGAACACGATTAGCAGGGGCATCGGTCAGGCACATGCGGAAGCAATAGGCTTGGATACGGTGATCGCCCTCCCCTTGCGTGCCAGGACCTCCTTCGTGCACACCTGGCAATATGCCGCTTGATGGGTCACCTGGTTTGAGATACGGATCGACTGGTGCTTCGAACTGGTGGAAGCGGTCCTGAGCAATCTCTACGCCGTTGAGAGTCTCACCGTATTGAATGTTCGGTTCCCGGCCAGTTGCATACGTAACGCCCGCCGCCGCGAGAAGGTCGCCCTCGTAAGTTGCATCGACAAACATTTTAGCGTGATACGTATTACCGGAGAGCATTTTGATCGACATGATGCGACCATCTTTGATGGTCAGCCCGGTGCCGGGGGTGCGATCAAGCCATTCGTCACGTTGTACCTCGAAGGGGTTGTCTGCAATGAATTCTTCGAATGTCTTTTCGGCAACGTGAGGTTCAAACATCCAAGCTTCGTCCTCGCCATAATGCTTGCCCACGCGCTGGTAGAATTCGCGTGCCAATCCGCCAATCGCCTGTTTGTTGCCAATGTCGGTCGCACCGAGTCCTCCGCTTGAGAGCCCGCCAAGATGCTTGTCGGGGCCGACAAGAAGGACTGACAAACCCATTCGCTTGGCTTGTACGGCGGCCATGACCCCTGCGCTCGTCTGGCCATAGACCACGATGTCGTAGTCTTTTACGGTTTCGCTTGACCAGACAGCAGTAGAGCTGAGTAAGAAGACTACCACTGCGACGGAGAGAAGAGTACGTATCATACTTGATTCGGTTGGTTGGAGATTAGAGGAAGAAGGGTACTTAAACCGCAAGTAGTAAGTGTGCTAGCGACACTTGTCTTGAGCTTGAATGATGGGGTGCGGCATATTGGCAACTTTAGATGCTATCGCTTTTTGGGGGCACGATCAAGGAAGGGCACGAATGGAATCGTGGACTCACTCTATAAGATCTTTGCAGTGGTTCGTGGTGAGTGCTGCGCTGATTGGTGGGGATTCCCAAACGCAAAGAAGAGCCGGGGCGGCCACGGCAGCGGCTGAGCAATCGTGCGCTGGGGACGATCAATCGGACTGATCCGGTGTTGATCGGCTTGCAAAAGACACGGCTGTTGGACCCGACGTTGAATTTTTTGGGAACCAACGACCACGCAGGGGACTGTCGGTCGATAACAGCAACAACGCCTGGATAGCGACGCTGCTGATGCAGGGTTCGAACTGTGTCAATTTCATCGGGAGGTTCTTCTGGGTGGCAGCCGGAGAACATGGGATTGAGGCAGTGGATGTGACCGAGCGAGACGAACCGCAGGCCACGAGGGGCTGATGATTGTGGATGTGGAGAAACCTACCAAGCCGTTTGTTGACCAGATTTTCATTGCCAACGGGAAGATTTGCGACCTTCACGATGTGAAGTTGGGGATCACTAATGCGAGTGCATTCGCGTATCTGGCGGACCGGGAACATGGGATGCATGTGCTGCAGCTCACATCGGCCGACACCCCAGGCATTGCGGGATTAAGCCCGCGGCCATATCCGAGGTTGATCGCCACGCGGAAGCTGGCAATGGGAAGGCGTTGGCGATAACGGAAGGTCTCGACCGAGATAGGGCTGTCGACGAGTCGGGGAACCAGATCGCGGTATTCGGGCGAGTTGGCGCCCGACCCTTTGGTTTGGTGGAGCAGCGGAAGCTCTATTTGCGAGATGGCGTGGTATGGCGAGTGAGCGATGATCCGCAGTTCTATCAGTAGGGTCCTCGATTGCCAGAGGCTATCAAGGGGCTTATGGTGCCGGGGTTTGAGCGGTAATCAACGGCTCCCAGACGATGCCGGCTATTGTGCGTTGTCTTTGTAGTGATGGGCTGCGATACTGGAGATATGTGGCCTGATCGTGGGGATACTGAACAGTTAATTTCCGCCGCCCGTGAAGGGGATGACGGGGCGGTGAATCAATTGCTGGATCGGCATCGAACATCGGTGCGGCGAATGATTGATCTGCGGATGGATAAGATGATCAAGCGACGGGTCGATGCCAGCGACATCGTGCAAGAGGTGATGATCGAGGCGAATCGGCGACTGGCCGATTATCTAGCCAACCCAGTGATGCCGTTTCATCTTTGGCTGCGGCAGATGGCGAAGGATCGGCTGATCGATGCTCATCGCCGGCATCGGGGAGCGGCGCGGCGAAGCCTAGACCGAGAACAACCGTTGGTAGCTGCCGCAGGTGATGAATCTTCGTTCGATCTGGTCGCACAGCTCAGCGATCAGGAATTGACTCCGGCTGCCGCAGCAACATGGCATGAATTGCAATTGCGATTTCAACAGGCGTGCGAGCAACTGGAGGAACTCGATCAAGAGATCGTGTACTTACGGCATTTCGAGCATCTTTCAAATAGTGATTCGGCTCAGGCGCTCGATCTCACACCGCAGGCAGCGAGCATGCGGTATCTGCGGGCGATGCGCCGGTTACGGGAATTGATGGATGGCACGGACAACTCGCCATGACGCCAACTGCCGATGAACGCCATGACCTCAAGCTTGCGGAGATTCTGGCGCAGCTAACCGACCAGGAACCTGCCGATCGACCCAGCCTGGAGGAGTTGACGAATTCCCATCCTGATCTGGCCGATGACCTGCGCCAGTTGTGGGGGACGGCGATGCTGGTGGATGCGGTCGCGCATCATTCGCAGGAGGATATTACTCCTTTGATGACACCACCGGTGGTTTTGGATATGCAACCTCCGCGGGAGTTGGGGGACTTCGAGTTGTCGGAAGAAATTGGTCGCGGGGGGATGGGTATCGTGTATCGCGCACGGCAGAGAAGTCTGGGGCGCGATGTGGCTCTGAAGCTCATCTTGCAAGGGGCACAGGCTTCGCCGACAGACAAAGCGAGGTTTCAAGCCGAAGTGGCTGCTGCGGCGCGGTTGGAGCATCCAAACATCGTGCCGATTTACGAAGTGGGGGAGAGCGACGGCTGGCAGTATTTTGGGATGCAACTCATAACAGGGCAGACCCTGGCGAAGCGCATTGCACTGGGACCAGTGCCCGAAGAAGAGGCGGTTCGGCTGGTGCTGAACATCGCCAGGGCAATTGCATACGCCCACAGTCGTGGAGTGATTCATCGCGATCTCAAGCCGGCTAATATCCTGCTCGATGAAACGGGGACGCCACATGTGACCGACTTTGGTTTGGCGAAACATGTGACTGCCGGGGCATCGCTCACGCAAACGGGTTCGATACTCGGCACACCCTCCTACATGTCTCCCGAGCAAGCAGCCCCAGGAAGAGGGCGCGTCGGTCCGGTCAGTGACGTGTATAGTTTGGGAGCGATTCTTTATTCGCTGCTTACTGGTCGGGCACCATTTCAGGGGTCTTCTCCCGTGGACACGGTGCTAATGGTGCTAGAGCAAGATCCGTTGCCGCCGCGACTGTTGAATCGAACTGTAAATCGCGATCTGGAGATGATCACGCTCAAGTGTCTGCAGAAACCGACTGAATTGCGGTACTCTTCGGCGGAAGCGTTGGCCGATGACCTAGAAGCGTTCTTAGTGGGGGATTCGCTTCTTGCCCGAAGCGGTCGGCTCACGGACGTTGTCGCCCGTGTGTTTCGTGAGACTCATCATGCGACCGTGTTGGAGAACTGGGGCGTGTTGTGGATGTGGCACGCGGCGGTATTGTTGGTGATGTGTCTGGTAACGAATTGGTTCTATCTGGAACGTGATAAGTGGCCTGCGATGGCGGGGCCTTGGCCTTACTTGGCATTGTGGGGTGGAGGCCTTGCAATTTGGGCACCGATTTTCTGGGCCTTGCGGCGCCGGGCAGGGCCTGTGACGGCGGTCGAGAGGCAAATCGCCCATGCCTGGGGTGCGAGCATCATCGCCGTAATTCTGCTCTTTTGCGTCGAAGAGTTACTCGGCCTGCCAGTGCTGACTTTGTCGCCCGTGTTGGGGTTGATCAGCGGAATGGTATTCGTGGTAAAGGGGGGGATCCTTGCAGGGAGCTTCTACTTCCACGCGGCGGCCCTGTTTGCCATGGCGATTGTCATGGCGATCATGCAGCGTAATGATTTTGAGTACGGTGTGTCCGTCTACGGCTTAGTTAGCGCGGCAACGTTTTTCATTCCCGGCTGGAAATACTATCGCCAGAGCCAACGGAATGAGCTGAGCACCAGAATCAGTCTCGATGTTGTCAGTCCACCCGAGTGATTTACCAGGCGGATGCGACTGAATAAGAGTCTATCGATCTTGCTTCGAGCGAGTGGGTGGAGCGAAAAAATTGCCCGTGTTCATGAATGAACCAAAGTGCATGTATGTGGCAGCATGGCCCGTCGGTGCGAGATCTTCGTTCCCAGTGACGGAGTAGGGTCCTTGGGCCGCAACCTGATTGAGACGCCGTTGCTGAACATACTGCTGCTGAGCAATCTGGCGGTTAATTCGCTCTTGTTGCTGTTGGGGCTTGACGATGTTGTAATAATCCGAGGCAGTCGAGAATGGATTCGACAAGGCCAGATAGGGGCTCACCGCAGGTGCCCGATCAATTCTCGAAAACGGTTTTTGTTTCTGGGACAAGTCATTAAGATAACTCGGTGCATAGTTGCGACGATTTACACCCGCTACTCCCGTTACCGGTATGGACTGAGAAATATTTTGTCGCTGAATTTGTTGTACGGTGAAGTTGGCAGCACTGTTAGCCCTTGTTAAGTTGCTTACCGCAGCAGCTCCTGCATTTTGAGCAGAGACGTTTGCACTCGATGATGCGAGAAGTGCAAGTGCCAAGAGAACCGCGAGAGTTTGATTGATTTTGGACATGGTTTGCCTGTTGGTTAGTTACCTGAGAAATCTGTTCGATTCCATGTGGGCTTTGTTTAATTGTAGGAGAAAAAGCGGTCGGGGACAAATAAATCTCCCCCCCGCGAGGACTACCGAATGCTTGTCCAAGTGTAGCTCACCTCATGTGGGTGCCTGGGAGATCGAATAGGCACGCCAAAACAGGACTAATAGACAGAATCCGCGTGGGCGACAGAACCGGTAGCCGTAGAGCTGAAGATTTGAATTTCGAGCAATCTGACGATTAATGGGAAACAGCTCGACGGGAAACATTCTCGACCCAGTCGGTGTTTTTTAAGTACCAACGGACCGTTTCACGTAGTTCCGATTTGAAATCGATCTGTGGTTTCCAACCCATTTTTGCACGCAAGTGGCTGGCATCAACCGCATAGCGGCGATCATGGCCGGGGCGGTCAGCAACCTGTGAAACCAACTCGTGACGGATCGCTCCATCGTCCAAGAGTTGGTCAACATGATCGCAGATAGTGGCAACGACTTCCCGATTTGTCAGGCAACAGTTTCCACCCACTACATACGATCCCCTGGCTGGCTTTTTGCCAGAATCGCCACAAGTGCCCGACAACAATCCTCCACATGGAGCCAGTAGCTCACCGGCAGCTTTGGAGGCGGCGTATGGTGAATTTGGTGCGAGAGGGCTTTGTTCATCAAAGCAATCACCCTGTGATGCCGCTCCATAAACTTCGTCGGTCGAAACATTAAGAAAGCGAAAAATGTCTCTCTCGGTTGGGGGCAGTTCTCGCCAATAGCTGGTTGCCGCTTCCAAGAGAGTGCAGGGTCCTGCCGCGTTGGTGACAACAAAGATTGCCGGATCGGAAATCGATCGGTCGACGTGTGATTGGGCTGCAGATGAATAATTGCTTGGGGGCAATTGCCATACAAGATTTCGGCTACCAATGGTCCGTCAGCAATGTCTTATACGACTAAGGTGTGCCGTGGATCGTCGAGGACATCCGCGAGCGATTCTCGATGGCCGGCGTAGGTGAGCTTGTCGAGATTCACAACCGGACAGCTTGTGTCACGCAAACAAGTGCGGACCAGCTTACTTCCAATGAAGCCGGTACCTCCGGTAATCAAGATAGGTCTATCAATGAAAGAAATTGAATGACGAAAATTGGAATGGAGTCGAAGGAAAATTAGCTATCAATTATCGCTCATGATTTGGCAGTATCGATTTTGCCGAGAGGCGTTTTTGCTGGAAAAAATCGGTAAGCAGGCGGCCACACTTTTCTGCCAGAATACCTGGGACAACTTCAACGCGGTGGTTCAGACGGGAATCTTCGAGGATGTTGTAAAGGCTGCGCACAGCACCTGCTTTGGGATCTTCTGCCCCGTAGACGACGCGCGGGATGCGGGCCTGCACAATTGCGCCGGCACACATAGGACATGGTTCCAGGGTGACAACCAGCGTGCAGTCTTCCAATCGCCAGGAATTCTGAGCCGAAGCTGCTTGAGTGATAGCGATCATCTCGGCATGGGCGGTCGGATCGCTTAGCTGCTCGCGCTGGTTGTGGGCCGAGGCGATCACTTTGCCGTTGTAGACGATCACGGCCCCCACAGGTACTTCATCAGCCGCTGCGGCCACAGCAGCCTCAGCCAGTGCCAGGCCCATAAGGCGCTCGTCTTCGACTCGCTGGAGTTGTTCAGAATTGGGTGCAGTCATAGTGATTGATAGCTTTGTGGCAGTCGAATGGTGGGCGAATTTTCGGCAAAATAAGGCTCAGACGAACCCCTGAGAGGTGGCAATCGTACAAAAACTCGCACAGCCTGCCCCATCTAATGCAGAATCTAAATACTGAAATCCGGCAAGCTTTTCCCTGGGCATGAATTCCCTGCTACAATACCTTGTTGGAACTTCCGTATGAGTCAACGAGTCACGACAACTATGAATCGAATTCAATGGGCGGCAACGCTGGCCCGCCGAGCCACCTTGTTGTGCTTGGTGGTCATGTTTATTGGCACGCATATTCCGAGCGACGCGGTACACACATTCCATTATTCCGACAAGTGGATTCATTTTCTGGCCTATGCGACCCTGACTTTTGGCATCCTGGCGAGTTGGGAGTTGAGTACGGGCCCGTTGCAACCTGTTCATTATTTTGTCGTCTGGCTCGGAGCGACTCTCTATGGTGCAATAGACGAGCTTACACAAATTCCCGTGGGACGCACTTGTGATGGTCTCGACTGGTTGTGCGATGTGCTAGGGATAATCGTCGGGTTGACGCTTTTTCGGTGCCTGCGCCCGCTGCTCTACCGTTTCTTGCTACGCAATTCTGGATCTCGTCCCTTATCGTAGCGAAAGATGCTCAGTAGTTCGGCGTTGGAGCGCGGTAGTCTTCTAGTCGAATCGTGCGGAACCACTTGATCGTCTCTGCCAGCCCGTCGCGGAGTGGCACCTTGGGCTCCCAGTTCAAATGTTTCTTGGCGAGAGTGATGTCTGGTTGTCGGCGCGTCGGATCGTCTGCTGGTAGCGGACGTTTGACAAGCTTTGATTTTGTGCCGGTGAGTTCGATCACCAAATCGGCCAACTCGCGGATCGTGAACTCGACCGGGTTACCGAGATTAATGGGGCCAAGGCAATCTTCCGGGCCATTCATCATGCGGATAATCCCTTCGACCAGTTCGTCGCGGTAGCAGAACGAGCGGGTCTGGGAGCCATCACCGAAGATAGTGATGTCTTCGCCCAGCAGCGCCTGGCGAATGAAGTTCGAAACGACGCGGCCATCGTAGGGATGCATGCGCGGGCCATAGGTATTGAAAATCCGCACGATGCGAATATCGACTTTGTTTCGCCGATGATAGTCCATGAACAAGGTTTCGGCTGCGCGCTTGCCTTCGTCGTAACATGCCCGCGGGCCGATTGGATTGACTGAGCCGCGATAGTCTTCGGTTTGGGGATGGACTTCGGGATCACCGTACACTTCACTCGTAGAAGCCTGCAAAACCCGGGCATTGCACCGCTTGGCTAGCCCGAGCATATTGATCGCCCCCATCACGGAGGTCTTCATTGTCTTAATGGGATTGTACTGATAGTGTCCCGGCGAAGCGGGACAGGCAAGGTTGTATATTTGATCGACTTCGAGAAAGATCGGGTGCGTGATATCGTGGCGCAACAGCTCGAAGTTCGGCTTGTCTAGCAGATGGGCCACGTTGGTCTTCTGGCTGGTGAAGAAATTGTCGAGACAAATCACATCATGACCGTCTTCGACCATCCGCTCGCAGAGGTGCGAACCCAAGAACCCTGCCCCGCCCGTAACTAAGATTCGCTTGCTTGCCGACATACTGGTTTAATATCTCTCTACTGGGATGTTGATTGTAACTTTGCACTGGATTGCTGTAGATTGTCTATTCTAAATGACGAACACCCAATGACCAAGTACGAAAGAGCGGCTTTGGCCCCATGTCAACATTTGCCGATCAATGGACCACTACCGAGGTTGCGGGGCATCCGTGTCATGTTTTCGAGCCTGGCACTGTTTCCCCTCATGGGTACACGATACTCTATCTTCATGGAAGCTCGGTTGAGAATCTGGCGGATCAGCCGCGGATTACTCGGCAATTGGAGCAGCATGGCCTGCGGGCCATCGCCCCGGTGACGGGGGAGACTTGGTGGTCGGATCGGATTTCCGTGGAGTTTGATCCGGAGGTTAGTGTGGAGCAGTACTTACTGAAGCAAGTGCTGCCTTATGTGGCGGAGCGTTGGGATTGTCGTCCGCCGCAGATTGCGCTCTTGGGGGTCAGTATGGGAGGACAGGGGGCGCTGCGACTCGCCTACAAGTACCCAAACCTATTCCCCACCGTGGCGGCATTCTTCCCGGCTATCGATTTTCAGAAAAAGATCGACGAGGGAGACCCGACGCTCTCGCGCATGTATCGCGATGCTGAGGATGCCCGGCAAGACACCGCGACGCTGCACATTCATCCCTTGAATTGGCCCCGTCATCAATGGTTCTGCTGCGACCCCGATGACTTTCGGTGGTGGGACTCAGCGGATCGCTTGCGGATGAAACTCTTTTCGCTTGGCGTACTTCATGAGTGCGATCTTGAAACCCAAGCAGGCGGGCATAGTTGGAAGTATGTTGCGAGAATGGCAGAGCCGGCATTCGATTTTTTGATGAAAAGTTTGGAACAGGAACGATTGCGGGTGGTTTGACTCCGCGCTCCGCTTTGTCTCGTGAGACTCGACGGCGCGTCGCGGCTAAGGGGGGTGGAACTACTTTCCTGGGAATCCGTTGAGTTGGCCGCGGCCGACGCCGGTGGCTTTCCATTCGTCGGTGGACTGATTGTACTCGAGGCTGTTGAAGGTTTGCTCGTTTAATTGGGCACCAGGGGATTTCTGACCGGTGAGTGTCGCGGGCCGGACTCCGTCACCTTGCAATAAGAACTTCGACTTCTGTTGGTCATATTTGGCGATATGGGCGTTGGCAGTGAAAGTGCCTTGGTTGCCAGCCAGGCCTTCTATAATCACATGTCCCTCGGCAAGGAGTTCCACCGAACCGGTACGGGGGTCTCGCTGTAAACGGGCTGCTGGACTTTGGGCCACTTGCAGGCTTTGGCATTCGATGTAAACCGTGTCCGGAGCGGGGGATCCCTGCAGTTGCGTTGGCAAGGTTTGCTCCCAAGAATCGACGGGACCGTAAACGGCCTTTACATCACCTTCCACCGCCACCCGGTCCTCGTTGAGATTCCCTTGTACGCCTCGGAGGAAGTCGACCCGTAGGAATCGTAGATTCTGAGGAATGCGGCTCGCGCCCACCGCTGAGAAGTTCGTCGAAGGAGTCACGTCAGCGAAGGGGGCCGCAGGAGCGCCGGGCATCGCGCTTGTCGAGAGATGGACCGACTCGATCACGCCAGGACCGTTGCCGTCGACCAAACCAGTGACTTGGTTGGCGCGGAGCGACTTGAGCTTCATCTTGTGAATCGATGTGATTCCCACGGCATCACGTTGGATGAACTGAGCGGAAACCCCTTCCCAGCATTCCAGCTGGGTGAGTTGGGTTTGGCTGGCCTGGGTGGTGCCATCGAATTGGATGGACGCCGATAATACTACCACGAGTCGTTCGGTGTTAAGCTGGCCAGAGGAAGTGCGGGCGACCACATTGCCGTGGAAGATGACGCGATCGTTTTCAAGATTCATGCCCCCTTGCCAGGTGACTTCCAGTGGTTCAGGTTGAGCGAGGAGTTGACCTTGGAGATCGCGCTCGATGGGCAACACCAATTGCCCCGGTGCGTTGATCTTAGCCGCACTCGTACCCCGGTTAACCTGCAACTCGACGGCCTCGATGGCCATCCCCGCGGCGGTAATGGTTGCTGGTTGTCCGCGGAGTGAAATTTTGGCGGCGGAGGTCTCGGCGTTCCTGATCTGCAACTCTTTTCCGCGAACTATCAAAGGCTGTGCTCCAGCACCGTTGGCAGCTTCTTCGCGAAATTCGAGTTCGCCGCGAACGTCCAGCGAGCTGATTTGGGGTTGCGCATCGCGGACAATGACTCCGATGTCCAATGTGTCGCCGTCGATGCGATAGGCACGTGCCGAGGCATTTGTCCCACCCCCCAGTAGCGCGCTGGCGGGAGCGCCACCGCTGGCATTCCCTAGCGAGAGATCGATTGGCAAATATTGTACGTCGATTTTCAGGCGATTGATCTTGCCACTGAGCTGTGTCGAGTCGATATCAACGTGCCCCCGCGCGGTCATCCTTTCGGGGGCGATATCGGCGGGGAGCAAATCCTCCTCGCTACCGTCGACGGCACGTTCGCGCAAAACCATTTCTAGTTCGTCGGCCCACAGACGGCCAGCTGATGTCGTCAGCCGTGGTCTTCCGCGTACAGTAAGGACGGGTTTGCCCTGGATGTGACGCATGTTGATGCCATCGGTCCAGCGGAGCTCAACACGCTGAGAAGAATTCGCTGCCGATTTGAGCCAACCGTTCCCCGCCGCAAGCAACGTACCGATCTGATAGCCAGAGGCCTTTGGTGGAGCCTGGTATTGCACCAGGGGTGCGTGAATTTCGTTCCCTTTGTACTTGAGTTCAATTTCATCCTGGCTGCTGAAGGTGACACGTTGGGGACCTAACTCTAGCCGCAACAAGCCGCAGCGTGCCGAAGCTGCATGGGTCTCTACGGTAAGTTCCACGGGTTTGAGATCGGTGCCGTGGGCTTCCACGGTTCCTGGGAGCAGCTGGGAGAGGGTACGGGCGCGGCCAGCTACCGAAGTAGTTGGATAGGACGATTCCTCATCGAGCACAGACTGTTGGTCGGTCGCCATATAGAGGTTGAGCTCTTCGCAGAGCAAGCGATTGCGGGCACCATTGGAGTAGACTTGTTTCAATCGCACTTGGTCGATGAATGATGCCACGTTGGTGGAGAAATCAAATTTGAAACGTCCCTGGCTACGGACCTCGACCGGGGGCGTTTCCTGGCTCGAGTCGTTGTTGCCCAACAGGGTGGTCTCACCGATCGACAATTCAGCGGCGACGTCTTGTCGAATTTCCAAGGAATCGATCCCGCCGATGTCGGGACCCGCAGCCGAGGTTCGTCCTCGTTCGATGGCTACCAGCCTGATTTCTAAAATCTTGCCTCGTCCCCAATGGGGACCAAGTCGCATTTCGACCTCGGCATCAGTGCGAATCAAATCTTGATTGACGTAGAGATCGCGGGTCTTGAGCAGGAGATCGTCCTGGGGACCTTGCTCGCGCATATCGCTGCGGACGGTAATTTCGCCGAGCAGCTTTGCCCATTGCATGCGACCGACCCCTTTGAAACCGGCAAGGAAACCTTCGTCGAGTTGGAGTATGGCCCCGTGAGGTGCTTCGAGGATGACGGCATCGCGAGGAGGTGTTTCGCCCATCACGCGCTCATGGGGGAAGAATAACAACGCACATTTCTGCACGCGAACCTGACCCGATTCGTGCGGTTGGTAATCATCCACCAGAATCATCGCCTGGCCATTGTCGAAACTCTTGGGGGGCTTCTGAAGTGTCCAGTGATCGGCGGGGAAGTAGGCAGCGAGCATTTCTCGGTGCTTGTGCGTAGCAACGCGCGGCTTAGCCGCAAGATCCAACTCAGCTAGATCGATCAAATTAGCCCGCCGATTCGGCTCCAATAACGGCACTGCCAGTAACACGTACACCTGGTAGACCACCACGGTGATGGCGAAGGCAACAGCAGCGTGCGTGAGGCGGGTAAACATGAAGAGAGGCTAGATGCTAGAGGTTCGAGGCAAGGGGATGGAGAAAAAGATAGGAGCCAAGCGATTTCCTAACCTCTGACAACTAGCCTCTTGCCCCAAAATTCCTGATCGTTGATTCCCAGCGATTTGTGTTTTTTAAGATGAGTTCGATGAGTTCTCGGATTGCCCCCTGCCCTCCTGGTTGGCTCGTGACATATTTGGCTGCTTGGCGGACTTCTTCGACAGCGTCGGCGACCGCTACTCCCAAACCTACGGATTCGATCGTGGCCAAATCGAGTAAATCATCGCCCACGTAACAAATCTCATTCAGACCGCATCCAAATTCAGTCGCAATCTCACTCACATCGGCGAGTTTGTTTTTTGCCCCTTGCCTTAGAAGAGTGATGTCGAGCTCGGCGGCGCGACGTGTGACCATCGGCGAACGGCGAGCCGTAACGATTCCAAACTCCCCACCATTCTGTTGCCAGAGACGAATCCCTTGCCCGTCGCGAATGTGAAATTGCTTTGCTTCGCCACCCTGACTGTCGTAAATCAAGCGCCCATCAGTAAGCACCCCGTCGACGTCGGAAAGGATCAATCGAATCGCAGCGTACATAGAGGTTAGAGGTTAGAGGTTAGAGGTTAGAGGTTAGAGGTTAGAGGTTAGAGGTTAGAGGTTAGAGGTTAGAGGTTGGCCGATCGAATTCCCTAGCCTCTAATCTCCGACCTCTAATCTCTATTTTCAATCTGCGTATTCATCGACGGCATAGATTCGCACAGTGGGGCGAATGATCTTACGCGGTTTAGAGGGAGTGGTCTCTGGTAGCAGACTCATTACGTCGGTCACGTCAATCAGGCCGACCGGGCATCCAGCTTCATCAATTACTGGAAGTTCGCTGATTTTGCGGTCAGCGAGCAATTCGATGGCGGCACTCATCTTTGAGCCGGCGGCAATCGTGGTGGGGGATTTGATCATCACATTGCTCACAGGCCCGTCGAGAGTGTGGTCTTGGCGGTTCTCGATCAAGCGAGCTAAGTCGCTGTCAGTGAACAAGCCGGTGAGACAACCTTCGGCGTCGACTAGCATAATGGCCCCGCTACGTCGTCCGGGCTTGGTGCAGGTCACCAGTACTTCGCGAATCGTGGCACTCTCTGGCGCATGTCGGCATTCGCTGAGTGGCCGCATGTGGTTTTCGATGGTGCTGAGCTTCAAGCCAAGCGATCCGCCGGGGTGATAACGGGCGAAATCCTCCGCTTCAAAACCGCGCAAGTGACTTACGACTAGTGCGAGTGCATCACCTAAAGCCAACATGACAGTAGTGCTGGTGCTCGGAGCCAGACCGAGTGAACAGGCTTCGTCGAGGGAACCGAGTTCGATGGTCACATCAGCGCTGCGTCCCAGGGTGCTTTCCTGGCTGGCGGTGATCGCGACCATCGGCACATCGAGCTGTGCAAAGCTTGGGAGCAGGCCGACGATTTCTGCCGTCTCGCCGCTTTGCGATAATAGCAGTACGACATCTCCCGACTTCACACGACCCAGGTCGCCGTGGATTGCTTCGGCGGGATGCAGAAAGTGGGCCCTTGTGCCCGTGGAGGCAAAAGTGGCCGCAAGTTTCTGTGCGATGTGCCCCGCCTTACCCATGCCGGTGATGATTAGATCGCCCTGCAGTTGATGAATCCATTCGACGGCAGCATAGAAATTGTCGTCGAGTTTCTTGACTAGATCAGTGAGCGCGCGCGCTTCAGCGCGGACAACTTGGCGACCAAGTCGCAAGACTTCTTCTTGTGAAGGGGGGTCCGAAGGAGAAGGGAATTCAGGTTCGATCGCTCGCTTGCGGAGCGCAGCATCCGTGCTCATCGGTGGGTCTTCCTTGACACAGCGTGGGAGGTGGAAATTCGTGGGCCGGATAGTAGGAGTTTTGAACTATTGAGGCAACGTGAGAGCAGGGAGTGCTAGCACGTTGCCGCTAAGTCTCGAGCGATGTATCAGATTTAGCGCCCCTTCTTGCCGCCACCCTGGTGACCTCCCCCTCCTCGTCCGCCACGGTTGCCGCCGCTAGCTTGGTTTCCGCCTCCACCTCCACCTCGGTTTCCCTGAATAGCTTGGTTGCCACCTCCAGGATTGCCACCGCCGCCGCGGTAGGCCCCGCGACTTTGAGGTGCGAAGTTCCGCTGTGTTGGTTGGATTGAGCGTTGGGTACTTTGGGCAGCTCCCTGTCCTCTTGCATTCCCCTGGTAGCTCCGCATGTTTGAGGTATCGGGTGTTCCACTTCGGCGGATAGCTCCCTGCGGATTGACGTTTTGCGGAAGGCCATTCTGCAACGTGCGAGTATTGGGCACATTCTGTTGCCGCTGTTTGAACTGCTGCTGTTGCTGTTGGTTAAGTTGTTGCCCGTTGGTGCTCTGATTGGGAGAACCACGGTAATACAGCTGCTGCCTGCCTGATTGAGCGGATCCGTCGCCTTGGCGAGTGCCTTTATACCGCTGATTCACACTGCCGGGAGACTGATTGGAAGCTCCAAGATCAATACTCTTGCCATCCTGCTTCATTCGAGCACTTCTTTGCAGTTGAGTATTCGAACGCAGGTCGCTATCGCGCTGGCCTCGTTTGATTTCAGCTTGGTTGCTGCCACTAATGCGGGCTTCGATGTCTCCACCGCTACGGATATCGCGACTCCCTTGCCCTTGATTACGAACGTCAACACTCCCCTTTTTGCGTAGATCTCCTTGGAGTGATCCGCCGTCTCCTTGGCGAAGGATGCGACCCTGAGCGGTCTTGCTTCCGTCGAATTTAGCACGGTTTCCATCGCGGCTAGTCTTCAGATCTGCTGCCGAATTGGCTTCGAGGCCAATGCGACTGCGGTCGTAATTCGCGTATTTTTTCGCTTGACTCTGCACTTTGGCGACTTCTGTGTCACTAAGCTGACGAACCTTGCGATTGTTTCCTCCAGATTTCTGGTAATCTTTTTTGAAGTCCTCCACGGACGTTACCAACTTTCCACCTTGGCGATCGCGCCCGTTGGTGAAGTCACCGTCTCGGTGGTCGCCGCGATTGAAGTTCCCTGCTTGATGGTCATCACCTCGATGATTTCGATCGTGATTATTCCCGCGATTGTAGGCCCAGAGGGGATCGTATCTGCCGTGATGTCCTTTACCTTGGCCAGTGTGTCCGTAGTTTCCCCATTTGCCATAGTTCGCTCCCCACGGACTTATCCAATTCGGATGCCGCCCGTAGTTGTATCCGTAGTAATAACCACCGTAGCGATTGTTGACGAATAGATTGGCTAGAAGCAATCCTGTATTGATTACGCTTCTCGGGCGATAGTAATAATTGCCACCGTAACCGGCGTAGCCGCCACCCCAGTAAACGGGTGCGTACAACCAGCCGCGGGATTGAGGGGGATAGTCCCAATAGCCATTGACGTAAATACATCCTGTCGGCGTGTAGCTGTAATGATTTGGAATCCAGACCCAGTTGGGTT
Source organism: Bythopirellula polymerisocia (assembly GCF_007860015.1). Taxonomy (GTDB): domain Bacteria; phylum Planctomycetota; class Planctomycetia; order Pirellulales; family Lacipirellulaceae; genus Bythopirellula; species Bythopirellula polymerisocia. The sequence continues at coordinate 534,678 of NZ_SJPS01000001.1, read as the reverse complement.
GGGCCTCGTACCAGAAGCCTGCTTGCCAGGCATAGCCTGTGTTCTGCCAATTCCAACATCCGGGGGCCCACGAATAATTGTCACCGGGAGCAGGACTCGAGGGTCCTGCTTCTAGAGAAGCAGGAGGAATCGGCAGCAAACGCAATTCTTGGTCGGCATCGGACCAGAATCCATGCACCCATTGCCAACCACCATCGACTTCTTGCCACTCGCCGGGGATCCAAGTTCGGCCGGGAGGCACATCACGCCACAGGCCGCTGACCCAAACGAAGTCGTTCCGGTCGCGATCAAATTTGAAATAACCGGGTATCCATTCAACATTTTTGCCTTCTGGTCGCTCATCCGGAGGGAGTTCCTGGACAGGTGCGGGAGGCTGTTTGGTCACCACTTCGGCTTCTTCCTGTTCAAATGCGAGCGGCTCGGCAAAGGCCTCGTGGATCGGTCCTTGATCGAGTACCTCGGGGTCGGGCAGCATGTTTTGTTGCCCCGGAATGGGGGGGGCTTGTGCCGACGCTATCTGAATGGCACTCAGTGCGACCAGACTGGTTAAAAGGAGACCACCTAAGCTTATGGAAATTCTAGACATGATAGTTCACCTGCGGGGAGTTTAGGGTTTGCGGGGCGGGTGCCGTTCACGTAATGGTGCGGACTGGACTGCGCTCCAGCTAGCAGTGGTGCATAGCGTGTGCCAAAACTGCCAGCATAAGCAAAGCAGGCAGTTTCCGGCAAGAATGCCCCGGTCGCGCGACAGAAAAGTGTCCCAATATTGCGGCGCACCGTTGTCAGAATTACCGAGGGGGGGTCGATTAGGTGAGTAGAGCTCAGGGGCCAGCCATGACGGAAGCTGACGCATCTGGCTCGCCTGCTCACCTTTCCGCTCGGCGCAAAAAAAATGCTCCCAGAAAAGCACGCGTCCCAGGGGGGCAAAGGACGTAGTTACTTTTCCGGGAGCGATTGGACGCAATGACGCATGCGTGAGGGCGGACGTAGCTTGTCATCCGTGACTTTCACTACGACGGGGGGGAGCGGTTCGAGGCGGTGGGAGGCATCCATGCCTTCGCCAGCCGCTTCGGGATCAACTCGGCTCAGAAAGCCAATTCGATCCGACCACGTGGTTCCCTATTAGTATGTTCCTCGCTATCAAAAAATTGCTGGTGCGGTCGTTGCAAGGATCAGGAAGAAAAGCTCTATCGAAAATAAACTGTCGAGCGATTGTTGGCTTCCTTGCCTCGTGCATCAGCAGCAGTTAATTGGTTGTCGTGCGGCGGAGAATACGCCAGCCTCAAAAAGCGGTCAAGGTCGGTTTCAGTAAGTTGGAAAAAAGTTTTTGTGCATCACTTTGTTGGTTCTCATTCATCAACAAAGAGTTGAATTTCCTTCGAAGAACACTGAGTTGATTTTGTATCGAGGTGGAATCATTGCACCAAATATCTTGTGACAGCACGTCTCTTATTCCTCTTGTTGCTAGCATCAGGCTGCCTTCGATTTATGTGCCTGATGTGCAATACCTATCCAGGCGCACACTGCGCGCACGGAAGGTTTTTCTTGTGACGCTAGCCATGTTGGTCCGTTCGGATCGCGCCACAGACTCTCGATTTCAGCAATGAGCTGCGTGGGCGTCGAATGGAGCAATCGCTCCGAGGAATTCATGTGAATTGCAGCCAGAATGCGCGCCGCATTGCTGGGAAGCAACGGCATGGTGAGCAGCAATTGTGCCTCACGTTGCCAGGCGGCGATCGTTTCCGCCGAAAACTGCTGATCCGCCGCTACTTGTGGTTTAATGGCCAGCAACTCTGCAACCGTGCGAACGCCGACCGTAGCCAATCTCCCCGCCGCCCGAGGGCCGAGGGAAAGTACATCACACGCATTGCTTTGAAGAGTCCACTGCACCATGCTCGGGATGATAGGAATCGTAGGTCAGGGCGTGAAGGGCGATTGAGAGGGCACCCTTGAAAGTGCCTGACGATGCGGTTGTATCAAGGCAATTCTCTCTGGCAGAGGGTGCTCAAACGAGCCTCTCTGAATTCAACCCTCCCGCTGGTTGCGAGAACTGGCTATCCTGTTCGCATGCAAAGTTTGCAATACGTTGATGGCGAGTATCACACTCCGGCCAGGAGAGTTTTCTGGTTTGCACGGACATTCCCCTCACTGGTGTTTCATGCCCGGTACGCGTTGATCGTATTTCGTTCTAGTTGGCAGGCGATGCGTGGGAAATACGGCGATGAGGCCTGGAGTGACAGCAGCCTGGCTGTTCTGCGGGCCCTTGAGTCCGTTGGGGTTGAGTTCGAAATTACGGGCATTGATTATCTGCGTGAAGTCGAAGGACCTTGCCTTGTCATCGGCAACCACATGAGTTCGCTCGAAACGATGGTGCTACCCTGCCTAGTGCAGCCGATTAAGAAAGTCACCTTTGTCGTCAAGCAGAGTCTACTCACGTATCCCGTGTTTGGCCATGTGATGCGATCACGCGATCCCGTGGCCGTGACCCAAACCGATCCGCGCAGAGATCTGAAATCTATGCTGGAGGGCGGACTTGACCGACTCAGGCGTGGCATCTCGCTCATTGTATTTCCGGAAGGTGCACGAGCGACAAAGTTTAACCCCCAGCGTTTCAACACCATCGGCGTCAAGCTCGCCAGCCGTGCCGGCGTGCCGATCGTCCCTGTGGCGTTGCGGACCGATGCCTGGGGAGCAGGTAATCCGTCTGCCGATTTCGGACGTATCGATCCAAAGCGAAAGGTGAGATTTGCTTTTGGTCCAGCGATTCAGGTCACAGGTCGTGGCACGGTGGAACAAGAAGCGATCATTCAGTTCCTCGAACATCACTTAGCGAAGTGGGACTCCACAACTTGAAAAATTCTTAGCCGGAGGCACACCTGCCTCCGGGGACCCCGGACCAAAGTGTTGGTCCGGCTGAGCTGCATTTGGCAGGTCACTTATCGAGCTTTCTTTCAAATAAATCTCGCATCGCTTGCCATGATTTTTCGTCGGCTTCTTTGTTGTATTTAATGCCGGGCATACCCACACTATCGGCATTTGGAACCGTGAAGCTGTGGACCGCTCCGGGGTAGGCGATGAACTCATACGTTACCCCGGCATCGTCTAAGGATTTCTTGAAATTCGCCACGGCCTCTTCATTAACGAAAGTATCATCCGCCCCGTGATTGATGAGAAGTTCTGCTTTGATTTGCTTTGCTTCTTCAAGGGTCGCTGCGGGAAGTGCTCCGTGGAACGTGACCACCGCGTCGAGGTTTGCCCCGGTGTAGGCGAGTTGCAGAGCAGTTGCGCCACCGAAGCAGTAGCCAATCGCTGCGAGTTTTGAAGTATCGCATTGTGGCTGGGACTCGAGCACGTCGAGTGCTGCCTGAGCTCTCGTGCGCCACTGGTCGACGTTGGCTCGTACTTCGCCAGCCATCTTGCCAGCATCGGCTGGGTGCGTAGTGGTTTTTCCTTCACCATAGATGTCGGCCGCGAAGGCAACGTAGCCCAGCTCCGCCAGTTGCTCGGTCCGCTCACGGGCATAGTCGTTCAGCCCCCACCATTCGTGGACGACGAGCACCCCGGGCCGTTTTCCTTCGATGGCATCATCCCAGGCCAAGTATCCGTGGCACTCCACATCGCCATCCTGGTAGGTGATCGTTTTCGTCTGGACTTCAGCCTGAGCGGTATTTGCAAGAACTAACAGAATCAATGCGGTAGCGTGGCGAATGAACATGAGGGCCTCGTTGGAAAGGGTGGAGGGAAGTTGCCTGCATTATTTGATAGCGATCACTAGTCTGCAACCGGCACTAGCCATCAAATCTAAGTACTGGGATACTGAGAGCATGGCGAAGAACCTTGCACCGCAACTTGAAACGGTATTCTCGGCCCGAGGGATTACCAAGGTCTATCACATGGGTGAGGTCGATGTGCATGCGCTGCGCGGAGTGGACCTTGATCTTTATAGTGGTGAGTTTGTGGTGCTGTTAGGTCCCTCAGGAAGTGGCAAGAGTACGCTGCTCAATATCCTGGGAGGGCTGGACTCCCCCAGCGAGGGGACGATCACCTACCGCGACAAGAAACTCACCAGTTTCGACGACGCGGAGCTGACCAGTTATCGCCGCGATCATGTGGGGTTTGTATTTCAGTTCTACAATCTGATCCCGAGCCTCACTGCACGCGAGAATGTAGCACTCATTACAGAAATTTCCCGTAACCCCATGGACCCCGTCGAAGCATTGAAGATGGTCAATCTGCATGAGCGGATTGATCACTTCCCGGCCCAGATGTCGGGAGGCGAGCAGCAACGGGTCGCCATCGCACGGGCTGTGGCCAAACGGCCGGCCGTGTTATTGTGTGATGAACCGACCGGGGCACTTGACGTGGAGACCGGCATCCTGGTGCTTGACGCCATTCAGCGTATCAACGAGGACCTCGGGACGACTACGGCTGTCATCACCCACAACGCGGTGATCGCCGACATGGCCGACCGCGTTATCCATCTCTCTGGGGGGCACATTACCGGAATCGAACAGAATTCAACGAAAAAGGCAGCGCACGAATTAACGTGGTGATTGACGCCTACACATTAGAAGTATGCCGGTCAAAAGCATCACTCCCCCCACAGGCTCCGGCACTACGGTAGCTGCTACCAGTGGTGAGCCGTATTGCCCTTGCCATAAAGCCAGATCGCCAATGCCCGTTCCGTTGGGAGATCCTCCTCGTTGCCAGATGAGAAAATCGCGGCCATCCACGTCGCCGTCGAAGTCGAAATCGCCGTTGGTTCCGGCAGCCAGCATTCCAACAGCAAAGATCGAAGCGTGGTCCAATGCAGCCCAAACGTGGTTGTTTGCGGCGTCGACACCGAAAGCACCGAGGTCGCTCGCGTCGAATGTGCCGCCGCCCGGCCCAGCGAGATAATCCGCCCATGAGCCACTGAAGAACGTACTTGTCGTTGAAGAGTTGCCGTCAATTGCCACGGCCCACTCGCCAGCAACAACATCATACCACAGCACTTGGAGCTGAGTCTCGGATAAACCTGAAGGAACCAGTGACTCGTCGTAGGTGAACTGCAACACGTACGGGTCGCCGTCACCTCCACCAAAGATTAAGTCAATCGGGTCGCCAATGGTATCTGCGCTGGACGGGTCCGGGTCGGTGGTGAACTGCATCGAGACATTCTGATTTGTGGAACTGGTGCCGTCGATCAGGGTGGCGGCAACTTCGAACCGGTTTACCCCCAGCCGACCGGCGTAGGTGAAGCCCGTGGTGAAATTGGCGTTGTCGTTGTTGTTGTTAGTAAGATCGTAGTTGAGTACCCAGTTCTTGTCCGGAACTGGCTCTTTGTTGGCCAGGAATACCTCGAAATCAACGAATTGATTCACGAAAAACGCGGCCTGCTCGAGGGAAACGGTATAGCTTCCAACGTGGGTACCGGAGAGCTGACCGAAGCGGTTGAAAGTTACGTTGGCCTGGATCGATTCGCTGTCCAGTACACGTTCGTCTAGAGTAAAATCATCTACCCCAAAGGGTCCGGTAGTCTGGGTACCTGTGACCTTGACCGCTGCGCGGAAGCCGTTGGCGGGAGCAGCAGCGTTGCTGAGAATAACGTCCTCAAATGCGTTGACGTTTACACCGGTGAAGTTTCCGGACAGCAGTTCGGGCTCGAAAAGGTCTATGCTGAGAGTTGCGACATTGTCTGGGTCCGCTGGATCGCCGTCGTTAATGATGGTGATGTCGCTTTCGTACGTGCCACTCGGCAATGATCGATCAACCGTAGCTATGTCCGGATTGAATATCGATTCGCCCGCGTCGATTGAAGCTCCGCTCGGTAGGGTGTTGGGACTAAGATCACCGCCGGGCACGAGTTGAATCGAGTAGGTTGTTGCAGTGCCGGCATCGTTGGTAACCTCAATTCCCATTCCGTGAGTCCCCGTGCCTCGAAGTGTGTTCGTCCCAAGTGTCGATCCGGTTACGTCGGTTTGGCCCTGGTTGACCGAAGGGAAGAGCAGGTCTGATCCATTGCCACTGCCACCGTCGAGCGAAAAGTTGTCGATGGCGAACTCGCTGGTGCCGCCATTGGTCGCTAGCGAGTCGAGATCAATGTAGAAGTATGAAATGTCGATGAACGAATTTCCGTCAATGTCTCCGTCGTCGATGAGGTCCTCGATATCCAGGAGAATATTGCCTGCCCAGCCGTCGACACCGCCGAAGCCAGTGAAGGACGAGTCGAGGCCGTAAGTTTGAAAGGTGTACCGCCCTTCGGAATCCTCGATATAGATGTCTATGAAATCGGGCGTGGCAGTGGGGCTACCGGCGACAGCCTGGGCAAAGCTAAATCCTACAGACGATACATCGGGCAGAAATACGTCCAGGTCATTAAAGTCGGACCCAACCAGGGGGTTGGCCCACATTGCGTCCCCATCGATGATCCCGGAATTTGAGGAGACTTGGTACTGGCTGTCGAAGAACAAGTTGTTGCCAGTGTAGTTGTAGAAATCGACACCGTCAGGCGTAAAAAAGTTATCCCCCTCGGGCAACAGTCCTTGCGGCGAGGCAGGCCAATCGAATCCGTCGCCTGATGGCCCGGATGTAAACGTATAAAAAACGGATTGGCCATTTGTGCTCGATACTAAACTCAGAAGCACAAGTGAAAACAGAAAAAAGCCAAGTCGAGGGAGAAAAGTTCCAGAAAAACATCGCATCATGATCGAATACCTCAACGCAGAAAGCCATGGTGTTTGCGACGAGAAGCCCGTGCGCCCGTCGTACGCAGTTCAAGTGTCTCTCGCATCATGATAAGCGAAGTGAACTCCGTCGAGCAATACTTTATCAGGCAAGTTGAAGTTGCATGATGCAACGAATCAATTTGCCTCATTCATGCTATTTGCGAGAGGAATCGAAGTGAATCGCCATGCCGAACTGCAGCAATCATGATCGGAAGAAAAATATTCCGACTATCGATATCGCCGTCGAAATCACAATCAGCTAGGACAAAAAGGGCGAGAAGCATAAATGTTTATTCGAAAGCTTCCGTTGTAGAAAGAAAGGCGACTCTTAAGAGCTTAGTGAATTGGATTCAGTATAAGATGCAAAGTTTCTGCAACTTATGCGTTTCTCCTGTTCTTAATTTCATGCCTATGCCGTTACCACCAGTTGGCATCGAAAGCAACCAACTTTTGTCCGACAGGGCAAATGCTGGGCCACTCATCAGAATTGCAGGCTCGGAGCAAAACGCTTGGGAATGGCTAAGGTTCTCGATCTGACACCAAGTGTAAACAGATCTCGCTAGAGGCTTTCGTAGATAGGCTCTAGCCCGGGCATTACTTCGTCAACAAGGTCTGCATTGTCTCCATGCCAAGTCAGTCAGATCGATTGCAATGCGTCAAAAGATTTGGTCTTTCTCGTTACCATCAAACTCAGCAAGGAGATGGCAAGCAAACCCATGACCGAAGGCTCGGGGACATTGATCGGTGTGATGGAAGGGTTCAAGGTAAACACAGTACCAACCTGCCGCTGCCAGATAAGAAAATCGCGGCCGTCGACGTCGCCATCAAGATCGGCGTCTCCTTGGGCATGGATTCCTACGCCTTGCAGACCGAAATTCGATTTCCAGATGAGCAAGTCAGCCGCATTGACCACGAGATCGTCATTGAAATCGGCATAGGCGGTTTGAAGCAGTTCGATGGTGACATCATTCGCGCTGTAGTTTATGCCGGCAAACTCGACGCCCGCTCCCAGGTAATCACCCGGATTAGGCGTGATATTGAAAAGCGAGGGAATTCCTCCCCCCGCGTTGAGGATAACGTGGGAACTCGTTCCAAGCATGTTGAATGGAGAATGCACGTCGAGGGTCAGTGCTCCACCTAAGCTCGCCATACCACCGATGTCAACAAAGTCATTGGTAAATGTCGCACCATCGAAGTCGATGTTCACTTCATCTCCCACGCCCATGGTCAGATTTCCGGTGATTTTCAGCGTAGCTGGTGTCGGCATGCCCGGATTGACGTCATCGTTGGGAGCAAGCGCACCACCGTTCAATAATACACTCCCAGAGACCACTCCCCGTCCCGTGAGCAGGTCGAAAGCTTGCACAATGGTGGCCTGAATTTCCCCATTGATTTCAAAATGCTCCTGGGCCGCCAAAATAGATACCACCTCGAGCTTCGCGCCGGCCTCGACGCGGGTTCGGCCACTGCCGGATAATTGTTGGATTCGAACATTGCCATCGGTTATCCGTAAACCGCCGGTTGTACTATTGCTAGTAACGGTCAACGAATTTCCTCCAAGGGTATCGGTAAAAGGATCAATACCCGAACCATCTACCTCCACCGTGCCGTCGTCAATCAACAGCCTGGCTCCGGGTCCGATGTTGATCGTAGCACCCGGCTGGGCACTGAATCGCAAAGGCGCATTTCCCAGTTTGCGGAGATCTCCAACGATACTAAAGGTGCCCAGGGAATCTAAGTTCAAGTTAATCGAACCATCGCCAAAACCTGCCGCGATGTCAAACATGATCATCTCGGCGATGCCCCCGCCGGCAAAGTCATTAATGTACAAGGATTGCAGTTGTCCGGGCTGGTCTTGTTCTTTAATCAAAGTAGCCTGATTCTGAAGGTGCAGAACCATGTCATTCGGGAAAGCACGAGCTCCATTGTCGGTGCCGAGGACATTTCCAAACCGCACGGCCCCCTCGAAGATATTCAAGTCGCCCCGGCCATCGTAGCGAGAGCCGACCGCGTCGCCTCCTGAGGAATCACCACCGAACCAAAGTGTTCCGGGACCCCTCTTATCAATCGAACCAAACACTTGGTGGCGGTCGTTGACACCAGCCACGACAAGATCGACGCCGAGAGCCACTTCAATATTCGTGAAAGAATTTGGCACCGCATGCAACACTCGAAAGCCGGCATTGGCAATCGTAAACGCGTTGGGAAGCACGTTGTTCGAAACAACTAAACTTGTGCCGGGGCCATCTAAGATTAAAGGACCAGTTTGCCATGCACCGAACAGTGGATCATATTCCGGCAACTGGTGAAGAATCGCTTCGCCCCCTCCGCTAACTCTCAATCCCCAAGAATTCTCTTGATTGAAGGGCTGCCAGGGCAAGGCAGGATCAAAGATCAGGCGTCCGGCCCCATTCTTGGTAAAAGTTGCTTGCGGGGCAGCAGCAGTACTCATGTTGCCATCGAACCTCAATGTGACCCCAACAGGAACGCGAATCTGCGAAGAGCCGAAAGCCACAGCATCGTGCATGTCCAGCTCATTGAAAATCGTCATACTGTTGGTTACGAGCAAATCGGCACCATCGGCAATATTTAATGGCCCCGGACCCAACTGCGCAGGATCGTCGATCTCCAAAATGCTGTGTCCCACGATGGCCGTCCCCCCTGAATGAAAATTGGGGACTGTCAACTTCACGTGTGCTTGGTCCGTGATTACCAAGACCACGGAATTCAGGCCAGGATCCAACCCGTCGTTGATGACGAATAGCGGGTCCTGCCCAATCTGCGAATCGCCCCCCAAGGCCAACAGGTTCGATGTCGGCGAACCGCCGCCAAAGCCACTTGCATCAAATAGTGCAAGTCCGAGCAAACTCGTGTTCGTGGGCAAACTGGCAAGTGTATGCGGAGAAGTGAATCCTAATGCCCCTCCCAAGAGTTGCGGCAGCGGACCCGCATAGGAGCCAATCAGCAATGGATCGAGCGTAATCGTTCCATGTTGGTAGTTGCCGCCATCGTATTGTGGCCCTTGCGCAACAATATCAAGGCCTGCTGCGTTTGCTACTGCCAACGGGTGTGCCAGTACAAGTTGTTCTTGTTCGACAAGCACTGGACCGGAGAATGAGGTAAAGGAATTAATACCAATGATCCCTCGATTAACGCCAAAATCCTCCGAGGGAAAGAATGGCATAATGACCGCAGTTGAGTTGCCACTAATTGGTGAGTCGGTGAGTGTAGCGTCGATGAATAGGTGCCCTGCACCACCCAGGAAATAGGCAGGTTGGCTCACGCCATCGTCGAAAGGCACGATCGGCGTACCAAAGGCAATGCTAGAAAGACTGGGACTCCCCAAACGATAGGCATTAGCCGAGCCATTATTGAAATTGAGATCGATTGGGAGAGCGTAGGCAGGGAGGTTATCGATGGCCAAACCCACCGAGCCTGGAGTCGTGACGCCGGGGTCCACGACCACCGCAGGATCAGTTGCCGGATTATAAACTGGCTGGGTGGTACCGATGGTGGCAAACTGTTGCAACGTTACCTGCCCTCCAGGGCCTATGGGGCTGCCCACGCTCAAAGTACCGCCCAAGAGATTGACCTTTCCGGTGAATAAATTTGCGCCTCCGGATACTCGAAGCGTGGCCAGATCCAAAACATCAATTGTTCCTCCCCCAATCAAGTGAGTGTCTTGAGTCATCAACGCGCGCGGTTCCACAAGTAGAGTTCCCTGCACGTCCAAGTTACCCACGCTTTGAGTGAATGCTCTCGTCGAAACCTTGCCGGTGGCACCGATACGAAAATCACCGCCAATAAAAATGTAATCGAGCAGGCCATCCGCGTTGAAATCTCCCAATTGAGTTTCCACACTCGTGACAAGATTATTCAATTGGGAAGATGTTCCCACCAATTCCGCACGACCGGTACCTGGAAGTAAAGTCAACGATTTCATGCCGAATACGTTCGACTCGATTCGAAAGATGTCGGCGGATGTCCCCTGGTGATCGACCTCCACATCGTCGTTGAACTGCAACGAAGAGAGACTCTCGGCAAATGTCAAGGAATAGCCGGGCGTTGCACCGAGCTTGATTGGCACCACGGACCCAGCGTTGTCAAGCGTGAACGCCAAAAACGGATGTAGCGGTTCGTCATCAGCGATAACAACCGCTCCCGGCGCGTTTATCAAATCGAGAGAACTGATCGCAACGGCACCATCAATTTGAATCGGAACTTGGGGGATCCCAAAGTTTGTATCAAAGATAGCCGAATTGCCCGGCACTTGAGGCGCGATGCCCGCGTCCCAGTTCGATCCGTCAAGCCAAGTCTCACCGTCTCCCAGTCCGGTCCAGATCTGACTGTGACTCTCCGAGGTACACCCGATTAATAGACTTCCTACCAACGTCGCACGCGCTAGATCCACTAGATAGCATCGCATTTTGCATGCCTCCGCCTAAGGGATAAGAAATAGACTCCCGGCCCCCCGCCAGAATAGCGCCCGCAATATAGCAACAAATCCAGATCGCACCACAGAATACTGCAATAGATAAACTGGGTAGCCTGGGAGTTGGGGCTCGGTGTATCCCCTTCTCAATTCGCTCCGAGCCGTAACTGAATGAAAGCTACGGATTAGAGACTTGTAGAGGCAAAGAATGCTCGAATCCCCGTGAGAATAAACTGGACTCCCATCGCAATCACGATCAGGCCCATAAAGCGGGTTACTGTGTCGTGGACAAAACCACCCTTGCTGGCGTGGCGGCCCATTGAGATTGCCAGCAGGATTCCCAGCCACATGCCGAACGTGGCAACAGCAACAGCAACCAGAGCAGTAACTGGGAATGATTCTTTCGCATGAGCGGCGGCGAGGGTGATAACTCCGGTAATTGTGCCTGGACTGGCGGCGAAGAGAATGAGTGGTGCGAGCGAAACCTTTTGGTTGATTGCATCCTCTTGTGCAGGTTGCTTGGAGCTTGAGTTACCACTGAGCATCGAAAACCCTATCCAAGACAACACTCCTCCGCCTGCTACAGAAAAAGCGTCTAAGGAAACACCAAACAGATGCAAGACTTTGGTACCGACCAATGCCGCCAGCGCGAGAATCACAAGTACGGTAAGAGTTGCCATGGTCGCGTCGATTACAAGTGCACGGCGAGGACGGTCTCCCTCGACCTGCATAAAGATTGCCCCGCACATCACGGGATTCACCAGGGCAAGTATGGTCGCAATGGCCTGCAGTTGAAGATCCAAGAGTTGAGTTCTCCGTCAAAAGGAAGATGTTGCTTTGCTGTCGCTGTGCTTACTGTGATTCAGATGATAACAAACGTGAATCGTGTTTAGCAAGAAAAAGTATATGTTTGTATATCACCAAAAGCCTTCAGCCGTTGATTGACTACTGTTGGGAGATTCAATAGCATGGTTTCTTGACAATATGACTTTGGGTCGCTCGGCGCTGAACTCTTCTAGCGTCGGACTAAAGTTTTCATGTGCCAAATGCAGACTGGGTTTCCACTGGGAAGCTGAACAATGGGAGCTTACATTAAGTGCGATATCTTGGATTGATCGTGGCCTCGGTCGGCGTTGCGTTGAGTATCCTCTTGGGTGCTACCGTGGCCGTCCCATTCTACTGGGCATTGATCATCTTTGGGCCGCTGGCACTTGTAGGCCTCTACGATCTCGCACAGACACGGCACAGCATTCTCCGGAATTATCCAATACTTGCTCATTTCCGGTTTCTGTTTGAGTCAATTCGACCGGAGATGCATCAGTACTTCATTGAAAGCGATATCGATGGGCGGCCATTCAATCGTGATGATCGTTCGCTGGTCTACGAACGCTCGAAGAATATCGAAGGGCTTAAACCGTTCGGCACGGAGTTGGACGTGTACTCTGATGAATACGAATGGTGCTCTCACTCGATCGCACCGCGTCCGAAGAGCAAAACCCATTTCAGGACCCTCGTTGGTGGTCCTGATTGCAAGAAGCCGTACTCGTGTTCGCTGTTGAATGTTTCTTCGATGAGCTTTGGCGCTATTAGCCCGAATGCCATCCTGGCACTGAATGCGGGAGCGAAGAAGGCAGAGTTTGCTCACTGGACCGGAGAGGGAGGCTTTAGTCCTTACCACCGCAAACCAGGTGGTGATGTCGTCTGGCAAATTGGGACTGGCTATTTCGGCTGCCGAAATGACGACGGGACTTTTAATGCGGACCTGTTTGCCGAGCAAGCTGTGGATGAACAAGTGAAGATGATTGAGATTAAGATCTCCCAGGGCGCCAAGCCGGGGCATGGGGGCGTCTTGCCAGCAGCCAAGATCACGCCGGAAATTGCTCAGACGCGCAAAGTCCCCATGGGGCAAGATTGCATTTCACCACCGGGCCATTCTGCTTTTTCTACTCCGCGCGAATTGTGTGAGTGGATCAAACAACTTCGTGAGTTGTGTGGAGGGAAGCCGGTTGGCTTCAAGCTCTGCATCGGCCAGCCGCACGAATTCATGGCGATTTGTAAGGCCATGCTGGAAACAGGGATCACACCCGACTTTATCAACGTCGATGGAGGCGAAGGAGGCACTGGTGCCGCCCCACTCGAATTCAGCAACAGTATGGGGGCACCATTGGTCGAGGGTCTGATCTTCGTCCACAATGCTCTTGTGGGTTGCGGCTTGCGGGACAAAATCAAAATCGCCTGTGCCGGCAAAGTTACGTCGGCCGCTCAGATAATTCGAAACGTCTCGATCGGTGCAGATTGGTGTAATGTGGCGCGGGGTTTCATGATGGCTGTGGGCTGCATCCAGGCTCAGACGTGTCACACGAACGAGTGCCCCGTGGGTGTTGCGACCCAGGACCCAGGGCGCTATCGGGCTCTCGACGTGGGGGACAAGTCCGAACGAGTCTACCGTTTTCACACAAATACGATGGAAGCCTTCTCCGAACTGGTGGCAGCTATGGGACTCGACAGCCCCAATGAACTCAAGCCTCATCACGTCTCCAAACGCATCACGCCCATCCAAGTGATGACCTACGGGGACGCCTACCGGTTTTTAGAAAGCGGAGCATTGCTGAAGGGTGGCACCGATCACCCGCTCTTTGACAAGGGCTGGGCCGCTGCTTCCGCGGACACGTTTAAGAGTCAGGCATCTACGGTAGCATTAAAATAGCCGTTCTTTCGAATTAAGGTGACCGAGTCAGCTATTTTATATCTCGCAGGGATTGAACACCGGTAGGAGAAAAGTTGTCATGGCTGGAACGCCGCATGTTGTCATCTTGGGAGCTGGGTTTGGAGGCGTGGGGGCGGCACTAAAGCTGCGAGACGCCGCGGTGCGGATATCGATCATCGATAAGCATGACTACCACACTTTTCAGCCACTGCTCTATCAGGTCGCCACCCAGGAACTGGAACCGACGGCCGTGGGGTATCCGATTCGGGAGCTACTGCATCGGCATGATAATGTGGCGTTTCATAACTGCACGGTGCAGAGCGTTGACCTCGCCAAGAAGCAGGTTGTCGTCGACGGAATGCCGCCTCTGGAATATGACTATCTTGTGTTGGCGCTGGGTGCGTTGGTCAATTTCCACGGCACCCCGGGCGCTGCCGAGTACGCGTTGCCGCTTTACACGATGAACGATGCGATCCGGTTGCACGATCATATTCTCAAGACGCTGGAGGCCGTCGATAAGAACCCGGCTTTGGTAGATGATGGGGCGCTAAATTTTTGCATTATCGGTGGCGGACCGACGGGGACTGAGCTTGCCGGGGCATTGGCGGAATTACTGCACACCGAGTTAAAAGCAGATTACCCTAATCTGCCGATCGATGAGGCGCAGGTTATCGTTTACGAACATTCACCACATCTCTTGGCCCCGTTCAAGCCGAAGCTGCGCGATTATGCACAGAAAACGCTGGAAGAGCGGGGTGTCGAAGTACAGACGAGCTGCGGCGTGGCAGAAGTCGGGCCGAGCGAAATCACGCTCGCTAGTGGTGAAAAAGTAAAGACGCATACCCTGGTGTGGGCTGCGGGGTTGCAGGCCAACCCAATTGCCGCATCTCTGGGTATTGAACTTGCGCCGGGAGGCCGAGTGCCCGTGGGGCCCGACCTGCAAGTTAAAGATCACCCCGGCGTATTTGCAATCGGCGATATCGCATCAACGATGGACGCCAAGACAGATAAACCCCTGCCGGGGCTGGCGGCTGTTGCTCTACAGGCTGGTCACTATGTTGGTGAGACAATCGCGCACCTCGTCGAGGGAAAACCAGTCAAACCGTTTCACTACCATGACAAGGGAACCATGGCCCAAGTCGCTCGCGGGGCGGCGGTAGTAGAATTACCCACGGGGGGAACATTAACCGGCCGTGTAGCCTGGTTGGCTTGGTTAGGCATTCACCTGAGTCTCTTAAGTAATGCTGAAGAGAAGACAAGCGTCTTTGTCGACTGGGGTTGGAACTTGCTGACAAACAAACGTGGAAAGCGAATTATTCTTAGTGATGAGGAGCATGAGGAGAGTCTTTGATGTAAAAATCGACTGTCACCGCTAAGCCGCAAGAGGCACTCTTTAGTTAGGAAAACACAATGAGTCAAAACGTCTGCGAAAATCTGCTCGATATTCTGGCCGGAGTTGGTGTACGAGATATTTTCGGCGTCACGGGCGACGCCTTGAATGCTTTCCTGGAAGCGATTCGTACGGACAAACGGTTTCGCTGGATCGGGGTGCGGCACGAAGAGAATGCCGCGTATGCTGCCTACGCTCAAGCAGAATTGACGGGTGGCATCGGGGTGTGCGCCGGTACCGTGGGGCCTGGGGCTTTGCACCTGATCAATGGTCTCTACAACGCCAAGAAGGAATGCGCCGGAGTACTTGCGATTACCGGTCAGGTAGCCCACGGCGAACGTGGCTCGAACTACTTCCAGGAAGTAAACCTCTCGAAGATGTTCGATGACATCTGTTCGTATCAAGCCGTGATCAATTCACCAACACAAATGCCACGGCTGGCGGAAATCGCCGTGCAAAAAGCGCTTCTCGAACGAACCGCCACGCGGATCGAGTTGCCCATCGATGTGACAACCGCCGAGGTGAAGAACCAGCACTTTATGCACCCGTTGGTCAGCAGCAGGCCGAGCATGTTGCCTCCATCTGCGGAGTTGGACAAGGCGGCAAAGATTATCAACGAGGGAAATCGCGTGGCGCTCTTCTGCGGCGTCGGCTGTCGAGAAGCGAAGGACGAAGTGCTTGCGCTCGCAGAGAAACTCAAGGCACCGATCGTCCACACTCTGCGGGCCAAGGACATCTTTGACTATGGTGACGGCAATGTCGTTGGGCTAACGGGCCTAATCGGAAATCCGGCAGGCTATCACGCCGTCTGGGACTGCGACGTACTGGTCATGTTGGGCACCAACTTTCCCTATGATGGTTTTATTCCCGACGGTATCAAGATCGTGCAGGTCGACTACAAGGTCGAGAATCTCGGACGCCGGGCGCCGATCACGCTGGGTCTCATGGGAACCGTTAAGGAAACACTTGAGGAATTGGCACCGCGAATCAAGAACGGACAGTCCGAGAAGTTTCTCCAGCATCTGGGCAAAATGCGTGACAAGTGGCTCAAGCAGATGGACGAGCAAGCCGACTTGTCGCGAACCGATGAGCCGCTGCATCCTCAACTGTTCGCCAAGGCGATCAGCGATCGTGCCTCGAGCGATGCCATATTTTGTGTGGATGTGGGGGAATGCACTGTGTGGACCGCGCGGCAGGTGCGATTGAGCGGCGGTCGTCGCATGTTGGGTTCGTTCAATCATGGCTCACTTGGTGCGGGTTTTCCCATTGCGATAGGAGCATCGGCACTTGATCCCCAGCGACAAGTGTGGGCGCTGTGTGGGGACGGTGGCTTTGGCATGGCTATGCAAGATTTTGTCACGGCGGTGCGATTCAATTTGCCGCTCAAAGTGATCGTGTTCAATAACAGTGAACTTGGGTTTGTGAAGATGGAAATGGAGGTCTCTGGTCTGCCTCTCTATCCCGCTGCGACGGGGCTTCTTAATCCGAATTTTGCCGAATATGCAAAAGTGTGCGGGGGTGACGGAGTGCGCGTCGAACACGCCAAGGACATCGTGCCGGCCGTCGAGCAAGCGATTGCTTCGGACAAACCGTTTGTCATTGACGCGGTCGTTAGTCCTGGTGAATTGACCATGCCCCCCACGATCACCATGGAAGAGGCCTGGGGTTTTGGTATGTCGAAAGCGAAAGAGGCTCTGCTGGGTCTCGAAGGTGATCATGCTCAATGGGAGGGATGGAAAGAAGAATTCAAGGCCAATTTTCCCCTGTAGTCAATCTAATAGTCAGAAATGAATCATGGATATCAAGACAACCAAGGCGCGGTTGCGACGGGCGAAAGTCGTGGAGGTCTCCGTAACTGGGCAGGAACTGCTTGAGCAACCTTTGCTCAACAAAGGAACGGCTTTCAGCGAAAAAGAACGGCACGAGCTAGGCTTGATGGGCCTGCTACCTCCGGACATCGAGGACATTGAGCAGCAAGTGTCTCGCTGCTATGAAGCATTCGGTCAACAAACGTCGAATCTGGCAAAGCACGTTTACCTCCGCAATTTGCAAGATGAAAACGAAACGCTGTTCTATCGGTTGATTCTAGATCACATCGCCGAGATGCTGCCGATCATTTATACCCCCGTCGTGGGTGAGGCTTGCCAGAAATTTAGTCACATCTACCGGCGACCGCGAGGTTTGTTCATTTCGTATCCTGAGCGCGACCATGTGGACGAGATTCTTGCCAATTGTGCGCTTCCTGGCGTGGAGGTGATCGTCGTCACCGATGGGGAACGGATTCTCGGTCTGGGTGATCAGGGCGCTGGCGGGATGGGGATTCCCATCGGCAAGTTGTCGCTCTACACCGCCATCGGCGGTATTCATCCCGCCACGACCCTGCCGATCACACTGGACGTCGGTACCAACAACCCCGAGCGGCTGAGCGACCCTGAGTATATTGGCTGGCGGCACGAGCGAATCACTGGCAAAGAATATGATGACTTCGTTGAGACGTTTGTCACCGCCGTGATGCGGGCTTTTCCCAACGTGCTGTTGCAGTTCGAGGACTTTGCCTCGAAGAATGCGTCGCCCATCTTGGCTCGCTACCGAGACCGACTCTGCACTTTCAACGACGACATCCAAGGTACAGCCGCCGTCACCTCCGGCACGATTCTCGCCGCAGTGGCTGCGACCGGACGTGCTTTAGAAGATCAGCGTGTGGTGATGCTCGGTGCCGGATCGGCTGGAATCGGGATCAGCTATCAGTTAGTCGCGGCCATGATGAAAGAAGGGCTGAGCGAAGCGGAGGCGAGATCTAGATTCTTTGTGATCGACAGTCACGGGCTGATCCACGATGGTCGGACGGACCTGGCTCCCTACAAACGCGCGTTTGAACAGAAACTGGCGAGCTTGTCCGACTGGGGCATTGCCGCCGACCAAGAGATCACTCTGCTTGACACGGTGAAGAATGCTAAACCATCGATCCTGGTCGGGGTTACCGGACAGCCGGGCGCAATTGGCGAAGACGTTGTCCGCAGTATGGCAGAGAATTGCGAGCGTCCCATAATATTCCCACTGTCGAATCCCACTTCGCGGTGTGAGGCCTTGCCGAAAGACGTCATTGACTGGACAGATGGTCGCGCGCTGATCGCCACCGGGAGTCCCTTTGATCCGGTGCCGTATAAGGGTCGTGAGATTCCCATTGCCCAGTGCAACAACAGCTATATTTTTCCCGCAATGGGCCTCGGAATCCTCGCGGCGAAGGCGAGCCGCGTCACCGACGAGATGTTTATGGCCGCAGCGATAGCACTCAAAGATGGTTCGCAGGCACTCATAGATCCGCAGGCACCGCTGCTCCCGCGACTGGAAGACTTGCGACAGATTGCCCGGCAGATTGCCATCGCTGTCGGAGCGGAAGCCCAGAAACAGGGGGTCGCTGAGAAGACAACCCTCGCGGAACTTGAGAAACGAATTGATGAGATCACTTGGTCGCCAGAATACTTGCCCTTCAAGCGACATCAAGCGTAGCGATTGCGGTCCTTAGTTGCGATTGTCGCTACAAACCCCCACAGATACTGACCCGGAGATAAGGATATGAGCTTCGACATTCTAAACTACCAGCCGGAAGGTGACAAAAAGAACTCGGCCTTCTTTGAAGAATATCGGCTGAAGATTTACGAGCGGCGCTCCTCGAGTGGCCTCGATGAGATGTTGGGAAATATGTGCGGAGTGGTCGTCCAGGTGGAGACCGGTGACGCGATTAAGTACATGGCGGAGCTCTACTTGATGGGTCCCTATCGGTTTACGGCCGCGTATATTAATGACACACACAAAATATATGTCCTCACTTCAAAGCCAGAATTTCCGCGATTCTTTGTGCTCGAGCCACTCAACTCCGCATATGAGGACGACATCAAACGACTGAACATGATGTATCCATTGGCCAGCACTAAGCCCAATGCCCGTTACATCGGCGAGATCTTCCATACCAGCGACATGGCAGAATCCCGCAAGACGCTAGAATCACACAATATTCGCTTCCACTATCCGGGTGAGATTGAGAATAGCTTTTTGGCGAACGACCATTTCAGCTTCTCCTTCCCTTCGGATTTCACCTACAATCGGATCGGCTACACCAGCTTTGAAATGGAGGATTACGACGCTCTTCGCATTGGCCAGCGATTCCATCTCACCTCCGAGCAGCTTGCTATCCTGGAACGGCAAGATGCTATTGGGCGCGATAACGGCGTCAACGAATTGCTGGCTGGCATCGACCACATGGCAACGCGGATCCTGGCGGGTGAGCGCGAAGATGCGATTCTCGAATTCCTGACGATGTCGAATTACTATTTCTGGGGTGCCTACAACATTGCAGACATGAATTCTTCAACCAATGTGAATCGCAATCACAATGTGAAAGACGACAAGCAGTCCCCAGCCAAGGTGTTTACTGCCAACAATACCCCCTCGTTCATCAATTCGTTCGAGAATCTACCGATGCCGACAGAGGATTTCGTGCGGAACTTTGGCCGCAGGATGCATCATATCGCTATCGAAGTCTATGATGGCGATCATCCGTCGGGGGTCAAGAATGTCGACTACGTGGTGGGCAAATTGGCAGAGCTAAAGATTCCGTTCCTGGCTAATGTCGTCGGTGAGTGCCAGGACGATCCAGATCTGAAGCAGATATTCTCCAAGCATTCCCAGTTCTCTATCTTAATCACAGAGTACGTCGAGCGATGCCATGAATTCACGGGCTTCTTTACGAAACAGAATGTCGCCTCGTTGACCAAGGCGGCTGGTGACGACGAACGATATCAGCACGGCCACGTGTTTGACTGAAGTTCCCATTCAGAGCGACGAGGGCGACGTGTATGCCAGATGATATTCCCGTCTACTTCGATACTGAGGAAGGCGCCGCGCTGTTCCAAGGGTCGGATATTAAAGGACACTTCTGGACACTTTGCCGCTACTTCATCAGCGAGAAGTTTCTGACTTACTGCGGCGTCGCGAGCGGAGTCACCGTGTTGAATTCGCTCGGTGTCGATGCCCCTGATGAGCCGCAGATCTATCCGTACAAGATGTTCACCCAGGATAACCTTTTCACTGACGAGGTCTTGCATCACCGCCGTCCACTCGACGTCGAAAAGGGTGGCAATTCCCTGGAGCAACTGGCGAGTATCTTGTGTTGTTTCGATGTGAAAGTTGAAGTGTATTTCGTAGACTCGATCGACGAGGAGCTTTGTCGCCATCTGCTCGTTGAGTCGTTGAAGTCGCCGAACCAGCGGGTAATTGTTGATTTCAATCGGCAGACGCTGCATCAGAAGGGCAACGGCCATTTTTCGCCACTGTCCGCATATCATTCCGGCGAGGACCGGTTCTTGCTCATGGACGTGGCACGGTACAAATTGCCTCCCTGCTGGGTTAAGAGTGCGATGTTGTACCATGCGATGACTGACGTCGATGCGAGTTCAGGAAAGAGTCGCGGGTTCCTGGTTGTCGAGCAGCAGATCCCCGAAATTCGAGATGTTTTCGAATCGTCAAGTAGCATCAAACGATGAAGTTGAACGCAGATTCTGTGGAGAACCTCAGTCGACTTTGCTAGCAATACCTCAGCTCTATTTCTTAGGTCTTCTTGACCGTTTTGCACCATCGGGAATTCGGCCTATCCGAATAGGAAATTGTGCGGCTAGACTTGTGATTGTCGAACACAGACTCCTAACCTTAAGGTTGCGTCATGAGCTTACAGGCTATCGCTTTCACGTTTGCAATGATTCCCGCGATGCTACAGTTTCACTTGTCGTATGCTTATTGCAAAGAGACCATAGATTTCCCATTGAATGGACATATCCAAGGAACCGCTCCTGTATTGGCAAAACAGCCAAATTACATTGTGGTCGGAGAGACACATGGCACAATGGAAATCCCTCTACTAGTCGCAGTTCTTGTTCGTTCTGCGTCCTCAGACTCAAAGACCGTCTTGTGTCTGGAGATTCCAAAGACTGAAGAGCAGCGACTAAAGACATCCTTGAAAAGCGATGGAGGCAAGGAAGCAGTTAGTGCAGTTCTTTCAAGCTCTCATTGGTCAAGCAAGGACGGCAGGGCGGGAAAAGGCCATTTTTCCCTGCTTGAATTGTGTAGACGACTTATTCAAGAGGGTCACGATTTGAATGTAGCAGCAATTGATATCGACCCTTCAGAAATTCCAGACCCAAGCAAGGAAGGTTTTACTCCAAGTAAAGCTCTCGATTTTGCTCGCAAACGTGACAAAGTCATGGCAGAAAACGTAGTCGCTGTAGCGAATGAAAGCCCTGGTGCAAATATTGTTGTTCTCGTCGGGAATGTTCACGCGAGCTTAAAAAAAGGAATGCCTTGGGATGACGAATACGAGCCGATGAGCAAGCATTTAAAACAAATGCTGCCAGATGTGATTAGCCTGAACACGCTGACCTCAGGAGGCGAAGCCTGGGTATCAACCGATAGGGGTGTGGGACCGACAAACATGTCGGGGGAAGACCGTGGTGAGACACCCTTCTTAGAGCTTTTTGATCGGCCAACTAACGGATACAGTGGAATCTTGTACGTAGGGAAGATTACCGCTGCCACTCCTGCTCGCCACTAACTAAATCCCGTTCAAAACGGCCTGAAACAATCCATATCAGCCTGTTGTCACCAGGGTATCAAATGCGTTCAGCGTGAAACGCCGAAGCGGCCTAGCGAAAAAATCCACAAAACCAGGCGTTGCCCCGATTTCAACCAACTTGATGAGCGGAACTATCCCGCGCAGGTTCATAAATACCTGGGATCGGTTCTTTCAGGATAACGACCCGTATGAGGTAAACAGCAACTGGCACTCCGAGCAATAACCCCCAGAGGCCGAAGAAGTGTTCTCCGATCGCCAGGATCACCAGCACCATCACCGGGTGGAGGTGCAGGACCTTGCCGACTATCTTGGGGCTGAGAAAGCTGGTTTCGATCATGTGGATCAGCAGGATCCCGGCGATTGCTTGGATGGCAAGTCCAATCGACCCATCGGGCTGCAGCAAGGCCTGAATGGTAATCGGAATGCTAGAAAGCAATACACCTAGCACTGGGATGAAACTCCCGACGAAAACAAACATGCAGAGGAGTAATTCGTTTTCGATGCCGAGAAACCAGAGTAGCAGTAAAGACAGCAGAGTGTTGAAGACGGCAATCAATGCCTGAGCCGAGAACGAGCGACCGATCAACCGGGCAAACACGATGAGTCCCGGCACGATTTCGTCATAGAAATTGCCGATGCGGGACTCGCGCAGTCGGCCGAGGCCTTCCCGCAGATGCAGCATGTCGAAACAGATAAATAGCGTCAGCAACATGGCAGTCGCCAATTGGGTAGGCAATGTTAGAAGACGGCTAAGCAGTTGTTCCAGCCGCGCGCTGACTGCTCCGACTACCCTTGGCAAGTCTTCACTGGCATGTTCACGCAGGGCAGCTGCCGTAGGATCATTTTTCCACCACTGGCTGGTGAGCTGCTCGCGCGTGGCCATTTCGAAATCCTGACGTAGCTGTGCTGCGCTCTCCTTAGATTTAGATGGCAGAGATCTTTGCACCACTTTGGCAAACGCATTCTTGCCATTTGGGTAAGCCTCTCTCAATTCTAGATAAATATCGTAAGAAAAGGGGATGCCAACGGGATTTTCCTCGTGGCGCTGCTGGTAGTAATCGCGGAAGGCTTGCTGATACTTTGGAGACTGGACGAAAGTCAGCCATTGCAGAGCGACTAGGGATTGTTCCCATTGGTTTTTCAGATCCGCGAACGTCACAGGGTCGGCTTTGACGTCCCCTAGGATACGCTGTCGAATTGCCTCATCTCGCGTTTGTTGAAAGTGGTCTTCTGGTATCGGTTTCGTTTCGTCTTCTCTATTCGGCTGTTTAGTTTGCTCGGCAGCCCACTGCGCGAGGTAGGTCTCACGTCGCTGGGCAAAGAGTTCCGGGGCCTTGACCCGCAGAAACCACTGATCGAATTGATTGCCGACCTTTGTGCCTCCGCGTACCTGCCTGTCGATCCGTTCCCGTTCAGCCTGCTCAAATTGTGCCTCGAACCCGGACTTGAGGTGGGAGTCCAGCGCGGGAAACTGTGCATACCACCCCTCGCCGTGGCGCCCTTCGTTCTGATAGTTCTCCAAAGCGGTCTTATACCGCTCACTGGTATTGCCACCATATTCGCGACGCATCAACACCGAGCCGACGGTACGGTCGAGTAGGGATTGAAACGCCGCCTGGGGATCGATCTGCTGTTGCCGAGCGATTAACGCGCGGCATTGCTGGACAAAACGCGGCCCAATCCATGAAGCCACACCAAATAGCAGGCAGACCATGACTACAAAGGTTGCCATGGTTAATGTGCGGTCGAGCCACACCTTGGGCTGTCCCGGGGATAGTCGCTCGGATAAAGTCCCGACGACAGTTCTTACCAGATAGCAAAGCAGGAACGTCACGAACGCCACAAAAAAGAAATCACGCAGTTCGTAGGCCAAGAAAATAAACAGGGCCCAGATCAACCATTTCTGCCAATGATTGCGGGATAACCACGTCGCGATTGAGCCATCTGACATGATTTTTACCTCTGGCAAGAGTTGTCCATGGAAGTGTCAATCGGCAGTTTGAGCCGATTCAGCCGTCTGCAGAGGCGTGACGTTTTCGAAGCAGGACAAAGACCCAGCCAGCCGTGATAATGACCGGAAGCATGATGAGCCATATGAGATATTTCTCTAAATAGCCTATAGACAATGCCATTATGGTCAGCACGACGCCTAAGAGTAAAAACGTCCATTCGAAATGCACTCCTGCCAGAAAGCAAGCCAATGCCAGGATTAGCAATGCAACATTGGAAGCGGCCACGCTGTTGATTAGCTCGGTCTTCTCAAAAAAAGCGAGAACCGCAAAGGCAACAAATACGCTGCTCCAGTGAAATACTTGTGCGCGGATCATTCTCCACACGGGCTCGTGATTCTTTCTCGCGTGCTGCCATGCCCAAAACACACTCACGCCACCATAGAAGACCAAAAGAAAAATCCAATACTTCCCGCATCCTCGATCCATCGACATGGTCAAACCAAGGCCAACAAGTGCCAATCCAAGCATCGCACAGAAAGTCCAAATTTTTATATGGTGGTTTTTCTTGCCGACAAGAGGAGTACTCGTGTCCATCTGGATAGCGGGTTCTTGATGTTCGTCCAATGTTCTGGTCCTTAAGTGAGGCCTCTGATATCTAACGCTGGCGCTAGCCGAGCAGTAAGCGAAGGCTAAAGAATAAAACTAGAGCCACAACTACGAGAGCCAAAAGGATGCCAACGGTACCGGTCAACAGTCCCACCGGCGAGGCTTCAGAGAGACAGTTGCTGCAAGGTTCCATTTGAGAGGTCACGGGATCGATCAACACGGGCGATCCACATTTCGGGCACTTGCCCCAGTTTTCGTTATTGTCATTCGACATTATGATTCCCACCTCGACGGTTTCAACAGTTTTTGTGAACTTTGCCATGTCGGCCCAGGTGCGGCGACTTGAATTCTTTTTGATTTTCAAAGTATGCGACCGCAGTTTTGAGGTCGGCCAGCAGCATATCCGCCAGATTGCGACTAAAACCCTCGCGAACACAAATACGCATGACGGCCAATTTTTCGACCTTAGGTGGCATCGTATAAGCCGGAACCTGCCAACCATGTTCTCGCAGCTTTTCGGAAAGATCAAACACTGTGTAGCGATCTGAATTCTTAAGGTTAAAGGCAAAGACCGGAATAGTATCACCCCGGCTGAGTAATTCGAATGTTCCTAGCTTTTCGATCTCGCTAGACAAATAGACGGCAGTATCCTGCATCGATCGCATGACTTGCGTGTAGCCTTGGCGTCCAAGGCGAAGAAAATTGTAATACTGACCGACGATCTGATTACCCGGCCTAGAGAAATTGAGAGTGAAAGTAGGCATGTCACCCCCCAAATAGTTGACGTGGAAGATCAGTTCCTCCGGCAATTCTTCTTGCGATCGCCACACCACCCAGCCGACGCCCGGATAAACCAATCCGTACTTATGACCTGAGACGTTGATCGACTTGACGAGAGGCAAGCGAAAATCCCATTTCAAGTCAGGCTGCAGAAAGGGTGCCACAAAACCGCCACTGGCCGCGTCAACGTGAATGGGAATATCTTGTCCCGTCTTTGCGTTGTGACCGACCAGCGCCTCATGAATTGCTTCGACTGGTTCAAATTCTCCCGTATAGGTCACCCCCAATATAGCCACGACGCAAATCGTGTTTTCGTCGACAGCGTTCAGGACGGCTTCAGGTGTGATTGTATACTGCCCCGGTTCCATTTCGATGTAGCGAGGTTCGACCTCCCAGTAGCGGGCAAACTTCTCCCAGACGACCTGTACGTTATTTCCCATGACGATGTTGGGCTTATCAGTCGGTTTAACCAGGGCTCTCATCCGCTCTCGCCAACGCCATTTGAATGCCATCCCCGCCAGCATGACCGCTTCGGACGAACCTATGGCCGACGCGCCCACACCAGTTCCAGGCGCGTGAAATAGATGCGAAACTATATTGACGCACCGCTCTTCCAACATGGCCGTGAACGGATACTCGTCCTTGTCGATCATATTCTTGTCGAACGTTTCCGCCATCAGCTTTTCAGCCTGCGGTTCCATCCAGGTCGTGACAAACGTCGCCAAATTGAGGCGCGCATTGCCGTCGAGCATCAATTCATCGTGAATTAGGTTGTAGGCCGCCTCAGGATCTAACTCCCCTGGCGGAAGCTCGTACTTAGGGATCGGCTCCTGCATTGCGTGCCGACTGTAAATGGGAACGAGACTCTGATCGTGGTAGGCCGCAGCGGTGAGTGTTTTCTGTTTGTGCAACATGATGTGCGATCTCTTTAACCTGGTCCTACAATCCTACAAAGCGTCTGCTGCCGGGACTTGCTGGCCGTCGCCTTCCGGTTCAAGCGATTCATCCATGCTGAATACGTAAATGGCGATGGCTGCCAGCATGGCAATTACCCCCCAGAATCGCCAATCGCGATGGATTCCTCCGCCAGAGGACGACTTTTGGTGATTATGGGAGTTTGAGTGTTTGTGATCGTGATTATGTTGAGTCATGAATCAACTTTCTAATTTGAACTAAGGCATCGCTAAAAACCAATCTACTGGAGACAATATACTAATCATATTATCAAAAGGGAATTCTCATTCTCGCTGGCGGCGAGCTTCATAGAGCAGCACTGCAGCTGTTGTTGACACGTTCAAGCTATCGGCAATCCCCTTCATGGGAAGCCGAATACCCTTCACATCGGCCTGTTGCCAAGCGGAGGACAGCCCCGTCGCCTCGCTGCCTAACACGATGGCAGTACTCTGGGAGAAGTCAATTTCGGTGTAAATGAGCTCTGCTTCTGGTCGGGCGGCGAACAGGCAAACTCCCCAATGGCGGAGCCGAGCCAGCGTTTGTTCTGTTGTAGCTGTATAAATCTGCCTGGAGAACACGGTCCCCACGCTGGCTCGAATCGTATTGGGATTAAAGAGATCGGTCTGCGGATCGACGACGATTACCGCATCGACCCCTACCCCGTCGGCAGAGCGAAGGATAGCGCCGACATTGCCCGGTTTTTCGAGTCGCTCCAATACGACGACAAGTGCGTTTGCGGGGAGTTCAAGCGAGTCGATATTTCGGTCGGGCGTGTTAGCGACGACCACCACACCATCGCTCCGCCCGCCAAAGGCGAGTTTCTCAAACACGTCGCCCGTGACCTCGGCTACAACAGCTCCTGAGTGGTCCAAACGCGAGAGAAGTTCTTGTGCAGCAGGTGAACTGCACATCTGGGGACAAAGAAACACTTCAGCGAGTCCGATCCCCGCATCGAGTGCACGGCCAATCTCGCGCACGCCATCGATAATGAATCGCCCCTGTTTCGTCCGCTGCCGCGCATCACGCAACTTGGCGGCATGCTTCACCCGCTCGTTCTGCCGACTGGTAATTTCGTGGCGAGGATTCATGAGGAAATAGATCACGGATTAACGCGGATGGGGCGGATTGAATCAGATTTGTTTATGATGGAACTCCGATGTGGCTTTATTTGAATAGTCTCTTTCTTATCCGCGATAATCTGGCAATTCCGCGTTTTCCGCGGCTAATCTCTTACCCAGGCCAGCGGGCGAATTCTCCGCTCACCAGCTTTCGATCCCCAGATGTCTTCAGGTTAAGCCTACCGCACTCGGGGGGCTGACCACAGTGTCCAAATAGTCCGTCGGATAAATAGGCGCTCAATTCTGCAGCGCCCATACCTGGAGTGTGGCAAGTCAGCAAAACGAACTTGGGATGACCTGCCATGAGTTCTCCGCACAAACTCAATAACGGCAAGAGATCTCGTTTGATTGACCAGTTTTCACCTTTGGGTCCATGTCCGTAACTAGGGGGATCAAGGATCACGGCATCATAGAAGTTTCCACGCTTGACTTCGCGCTGGCAAAATTTGACGGCATCTTCCACGATCCAGCGGATTGGGGCCTCAGAGAGTCCCGAGAGTACTGCGTTTTCTCTTGCACGGGCGACCATACTCTTGGCGGCGTCGACGTGGGTGACCTCCGCCCCCGCCACGGCTGCCGCGAGGGTGCTTCCCCCCGTGTAACCAAATAAATTCAACACCTTTGCCGCTGGCGTCTTGATGGACTGCTTCGCAATCCATTGCCAGTTGCCCAGTTGCTCCGGAAAGACACCGATCTGGCCCGAAGGGAGCGGCGAGAGCAATATTCGAAAGTCCACGTCTTCAGCCAGCTTTACCGGAAAGTCAACTGAAGATTCGGCCCACTTCTTGATCGCCGGCTTCCAAGTCCCTTCGGTTGCACGACCTCCTGTGTATTGAGCCGTCGCTGATTTCCAAAGGTCGGGATGAGATGGAGGCCCGTTCTCCCCTGGCGCGGGGCGATCCAAGACCCACGCCCCAAAGCGTTCGAGTTTGCGACCGTCGCCGAAGTCGATTAGTTCGTAGGTAGGTTCATCCTTGGGCATTGGTTATTTTTTAAGAATTGGTTGCAACAACTCCGCCCACATTTCGTACCCTTTGTCGTTCATGTGCAACCCATCTCCGAGAAAAATGTCGGGGCGAGGTTGGCCGTCATCACCAAGCATCACCGGCCAGACATCGATGAAAGTGAGTTGGTCGTCTGCCTCACAGTCGGCGGCGATTAGCGTATTTGCTTTTTGCATCGTATCGGCCATACTCCAGCGCGCGACGCTTGGCTTGATGGCGATGTAAGCGAGACTCGCATCCGGTAGTTCGGCCTTGAATGTTTCCACAAATTCTTTGAAATCGGCGTGCACTTGCTCGGCTGTGTTTCCGGCGGCAACATCATTGTCGCCAGCGTAGAACACCACGAGCCTTGGATGGTGCTTGCCGATCAGTTCATTGAAATAGTGCGTCGAATCGGCGATTTCTGAGCCGCCAAAGCCCCGATTGAGAAATTCCATTCCTGGGAAAGACTTCTGCAGATTCCACATCCGTATGCTGGAACTGCCGACAAATACAACCTTGATCTGCCGGGGCGGGCTGGAATTATCATTCGTCTCAAAGGAATCGATGTCCGCCTGAAAGCGAGTGGGATCGCGGCCTGTTTCGGCAGAAATGGCGGCAAATCCGTGCGATAGCAGAAAAAGGCTGAATAACGTGGTGCGGATAAACATGAAAGATTCTCTCCCCAATAGAAAACGTCAGTTGGTTCTTATCGCCAGAGGCGTATAATGGGTGGTTCGCTATTTCCTTATGCCTGCGAAGCGTTACTTCGCGGCTAAGGCTAAAGACACCCTTGAACTTGCCACACGGACGTATGCCCGCTTCAGATATCATCATCAAAGGTGCCCGCGAACACAACCTCCGCGGCGTCGATCTTGAGTTGCCGCGAAATAAGCTTATTTGCCTTACGGGCGTGAGTGGAAGCGGGAAAAGTTCGCTTGCTTTCGACACGCTCTATGCCGAGGGGCAACGGCGTTATGTTGAAAGTCTCTCTACGTTTGCCCGGCAGTTTCTTGGCCAGATGCCCAAGCCCGAGGTGGACCACATCAGTGGATTGAGCCCCTCGATCTCGATTGCACAGAAGTCGGCTGGTAACAATCCGCGATCCACCGTCGGGACGATCACCGAGATTTATGATTTTCTGCGGGTTCTGTATGCCCGAGTCGGACAGGGGCATTGCCCACAATGCGAGCGGCCGATCACGGCACAATCGCGTGAAGAGATTATTGCCCGAATTCAAACGCTTCCCACCAAGGTGGGCTTCATGGTGCTTGCCCCTGTGGTACGCGGACAGAAAGGTGAGTTCCGCGATCTGTTTGAGGACTTGCTGAAAAAGGGTTTCGTCCGCGCGCGAGTTGATGGTCAAGTCGTTCAGCTGTCAGACAATCTCTCGCTCGATCGGCAGATGCGGCACGACATTGAGGTGGTGATCGACCGCTTGGTGAACGGGCCAACGATCCGCACTCGGTTGGGCGAGGCGGTTGATCTCGCGCTTAAGTTGGGTGAGGGGACTCTCATCATCTCGCAAGAAGAGGACAATGCCGCTGAAGCGGCACCGCCGAAGGCTGGAAAGAAATCGAAAAGGGGGACGGGGGTGCAAGTCGGAGACATGGTCGTCTCGGCTGACTACGCTTGCAATCATTGTGGTTTGAGTTTTCAGCCTCCCTCGCCGCAACTCTTCAGCTTCAACAGCCCGCGCGGGATGTGCCTGGAATGCGACGGCCTGGGGACGATGTTCAGCTTCGATCCTATCAAGCTGGTTACCGATCCGACTAAGTCGCTCTCGCATGGCTGCATCGAACTCGTTGGACCCTGGAAAGATCTCGGACGCTGGAAGCGGCACATCTACAAAGGTGTTGCTGAGACGATGGAGCGGAAACTTGAACTGGCCGAGGGGACCCTCACCGATACTCCTTGGCAGGAATTGGACGAAGAGTTTCGCTACCTGTGGTTGTGGGGCACGGGGGACGAGCATATCACGTTTACCTGGCGGGCTGGTAAGAACTCACAAAAGTACGGCGGCACGTTCGAAGGCCTTATCCCGGAGCTTTTAGAAAAGTACCGTGGTGCGAAGAGCAAGACACTCATCGCCAAGCTGGAAGAATATATGAACGTGATTGGCTGCCCCGACTGCCTCGGCGAGCGGCTCAATCCTCAGGCCCGCGCTGTGACGCTGAGCACGGCAAGCTCGAAGTTTTCTGACGAGTCGCAGAAAACTCTTCCTGCTGTCAGTGCCTTGCCGATTGACGAAGCCAAGGAGTTTTTCAGTGAATTGGTGCTCGACGAAACACAACAAAAAATCGCCAGCGAGGTACTCAAAGAGATTCGCGGGCGGCTAGGTTTCCTTACGAATGTGGGCCTCGATTACTTGTCGCTGGGTCGCACGGCTCCCACGCTTTCCGGTGGCGAAACCCAGCGGATTCGACTGGCGGGGCAGATTGGCTGTGGGCTGGTTGGTGTACTCTATATCCTCGACGAACCCTCGATCGGCCTGCATCCGCGTGATAACGAACGGCTCCTCTCCACGCTTGAGCAACTCCGCGATCAGGGCAACACAGTCGTCGTGGTCGAGCATGATGAAGACACGATGCGGGCTGCCGATCTGGTCGTCGATTTTGGCCCCGGTGCTGGTGTGCGGGGCGGCGAACTCATGGCCGTCGGTACGGCGGAACAGGTAGCCAAAGAGAGGAAGAGCATTACCGGTGCCTATCTCGCTGGCAGAAGAAAGATTGAAATACCTGAGAAGCGAAGAATCGAATCACTTGGCGACTCGAAACTGGTAATTCACGGCGCACGGCATAACAATCTCAAAAACGTCACGATGGAAATCCCCTTGGGGGCGTTTGTGTGCGTGACCGGGGCGAGTGGTAGCGGCAAAAGCTCCTTGGTGAGCGACATCCTTGTAGAAGCACTCCGCCGCGATCTCAATGGCGGGAACGGAGAACCCGGCGAGCATGACCGCATCGAGGGGCTCGAAAAACTCGACAAGATGATCGCGATCGACCAGTCTCCGATCGGGCGCACGCCGCGATCGAATCCAGCCACCTACATCAAGGTTTTCGACGAAATTCGCAAGTTGTATACGCAGCTTCCCGAAGCGAAGCGACGGGGTTACAAGCCAGGGCGGTTCAGCTTCAATGTGACAGGTGGCCGGTGTGAGGCTTGCAGTGGCAATGGCTCGAACAAATTGGAGATGGATTTCCTTGCCGACGTGTGGATCACCTGCAACGTCTGCCAAGGGCATCGGTTCAATCACGAGTCTCTGCAGATCAGGTACAAGGAAAAATCAATTGCCGATGTACTGGAAATGGACGTGCAGCAGGCACTTGAACACTTTGAAAATATCCCTCAGATCCGCCACAAGTTGGAAACGTTGCACTCTGTGGGTCTCGACTATCTCAAGTTGGGCCAACCTTCGCCGACACTTTCAGGTGGAGAAGCTCAACGGATCAAGCTCGCCCGCGAATTGGTCAAGAAATCGACCGGCCGCACTTTGTATCTGCTCGATGAGCCGACGACCGGTTTGCACTTCGCCGACATCGAGATGCTGCTCAAGGTTCTCCATGAATTTGTGGACGCGGGCAATACGGTGTTGGTCGTCGAGCACAATCTGGATGTGGTGAAAACTGCCGACTGGGTTATCGATGTCGGACCCGATGGAGGCAAGCACGGCGGCGAAATCATCGCCACCGGCACTCCTGAGCAAATCATAAAAATGGCCGAGGCCGCTTCAGCAGCCAGGAACGGCGAAGCATTCCGCTTCCACACTGCTACCGCCCTCGCTCCCTATCTCAATGGCAAGCCCCACAGCACCACAAAGCCCGCCAAACGTGAGAGCGTCAAACAGGCAACCCATATTACCGTCGAAGGTGCCAGCGAGCACAACCTGCGCGATGTGAGCGTAAAGATCCCACGCGATGAGTTCACCGTCTTTTGCGGGCCAAGTGGTAGTGGCAAGAGTTCGCTTGCCATGGACACGATCTATGCCGAGGGGCAACGAAGGTACGTGGAAAGCCTCAGTTCCTACGCTCGCCAGTTTGTCGGCCAACTCCAAAAGCCGCGCGTAGAATCGATTGAAGGGTTGTCTCCCGCGATTGCTATCGAACAACGTACGACCGGGCATTCCCCTCGTTCGACGGTCGGAACGGTCACTGAAATATACGACTACTTCCGTATATTGATGTCGCGGCTAGGGCAGATGCATTGTCCCGAATGCGATATCCCTGTCGGCACGCAAAGTGTTGACGAGGTGATCGATACGATTCTTGCCGAGCCGGAAGGAACCAAGCTCTATCTGATGGCTCCCGTGGAGCTCGCGGCCGGTCAGACCTATGCTGATCTCTGGCAGTCGCTGCGCGCGAGTGGTTATCTGCGGGTGCGCATCGATGACAAGACTTTCGAGTTGGAGTCGGCGCCCGAAGTGGATCGCCGCCGCAAACACAAAGTCGAAGTGATTGCCGACCGCGTGACGATTCGTAACGACAGCCGGAGCCGCTTGGCTGAAAGTGTCGAGAGCGCCTTGTCCTTAGGTCGCGGAGTTATGGTCACAGTTGTGGTCGAGGAGGATATCCCCGAAGCACGCTGGCGAACCAAAGTGCATAGCCAGCATCGCTCCTGTGGCAAATGTGGGCGGAGCTTTGAAGCACTCTCACCGCATCATTTTTCCTTCAACAATACGCTTGGCTGGTGTGGGGCATGCGAGGGATTAGGGACCGAGATCGGCGCCAACCCGGCGGCACTCTTGCGTAGCACTCAACTCACACTCGCCGAAGGGGCTATCCTTGCCTGGCCAGGTATTAAGCAACCGCTATTCGCTGCAATGCTTGCCGCACTATCTAAACACACGGGACTGCCAACCGACGTGCCGTTCGAACAGCTATCTCCTCGCCACCGCCGCATCGTGCTCTACGGCACAGGGGATGAATGGATCAGGGTAGACGCTAGCAGCGAGGCGAGAGGCGCTAGTTCAGGCAAGAAAAAACCTAGCGCCACGCGCCAAGCGCCAAGCAACTTTCTTTTCCAATACAAAGGCCTCTATCCCGCGTTGGAAGAAGCTTCGCGAATGTCGCCACGACTCAGGTCGCAACTCGATCATCTGGTTGATGAAATCGAATGTAGCCAGTGTGGTGGGAGTCGCCTGCGCGACGATGCTTCGGCCGTACGGTTTCAAGGCCGCACAGTTGGGGAATACTGCCGATTGCCATTGGGCCGATTGCTGCCGGAAATCGAGGCCTGGAAACTCTCAGCCAGAGAACTAAAAGTTGCTGGCGAATTGGTCCGCGAGATTAGCAATCGTCTTACGTTCCTCTTAGAGGTAGGGCTGGAGTATCTCTCCATCGGCCGGTCGGCACCAACGCTCTCTGGTGGTGAGTCGCAACGAATCCGCTTGGCCAGCCAAGTTGGGAGTGGATTGTGCGGGGTGCTTTATGTGCTCGACGAGCCGACCATCGGACTGCATCCTCGGGACAATGCACGGCTCATCTCCGCACTACACAAGCTGCGTGATCTGGGGAACACACTGTTAGTTGTGGAGCATGATCGCGATGTTGTCGAGAGTGCAGATCAACTCTTAGATTTTGGTCCAGCTGCTGGGCGGCTTGGTGGCGAAGTTGTCGCTCGAGGCACCCCCGCCGAAGTCGCCAAGCGTCGCGGGTCTGTGACGGGGCCGTATCTATCCGGGAAAAAGGCGATTCCGGTGCCGACGAATCGACGCATGGGCGAAGACAACGGGCCGCTAAAGCAACCTCGGCCAAAGATGAAAAAGTCGGCCGACGCCGCTTCAGCGGCCCGGTCTGCGGACTCGTCCTCCACGCTGCGGATCCTTGGCGCCCGTCATAACAATCTGAAAAACATTGATGTCGACATCCCGCTCGGCACACTCACGGCAGTGACTGGGGTGAGTGGTAGCGGCAAGAGCTCGCTCGTCGAAGATGTGCTCTACAACCAACTTGCCAAGACGCTGCATCGTGCCGGCACGAACCCCGGTGGGCATGATCGCATCGTCGGCATTCAAAACATCGACAAGGTTATTCGCGTCGATCAGAAAGCACTGGGCAATTCGCCGTCGTCTAACCCTGCGACCTACACCGGCGTGTTTGAATTGATCCGCAATCTGTTCGCACAATTGCCCGAAGCGAAATTGCGGGGCTACTCGGCTCGACGCTTTAGCTTTAATGTCCCCGGCGGAAGGTGCGATGCCTGCGAGGGTGCAGGCCAGCGGTGTATAGAGATGCACTTCCTCCCTGACGTGTGGGTTGATTGCGAGCTGTGCCATGGTGAGCGATTCAATCCCGAGACGCTAGACGTGCAGTATCGAGGTCGATCGATCGCCGACGTGCTAGCCATGTCATGCGGCGAGGCGCTGGAATTATTTGAGAACATTCCCAAGATCCGTCGTATTCTGCAAACCTTATGTGACGTGGGACTCGATTATGTCGCTCTCGGACAAAGTGCAGCCACGCTCTCCGGCGGCGAGGCTCAGCGCGTCAAACTCGCCGCCGAGCTTTCCCGACCCGACACCGGCAGGACTTTGTACATCCTCGACGAACCAACTACAGGGTTGCACTTCGACGATATTGCTAAGCTCCTCGATGTGTTGCACCGCCTGGTCGATCTCGGTAATACGGTCCTGGTGATCGAGCACAATCTCGACGTGATTAAGCAAGCCGACTGGATTATCGATATCGGCCCCGAGGCGGGCGCCGAGGGAGGCCAAGTCGTCTCCACAGGCACCCCCGAAGATATTATCCTTTCGGCCGAGGCCTCTTCAGCGGCCCGGAAGAAATCCACTCCTATTTCCCACACCGCTGCCGCTCTCGCGCCGATCCTCGCCGCCGGCCCGCACAAAAAACGCAAACCCTTTGACTTCAACCAGCTCACTGAAAATCGTGAGGGCGATGTCGAAATCAACGACCTCGGCGGCGAGATCAAGATGCCTTGGGAAGTCGATGGCCGCCGCTGGCACACTCGCGACCGAGTGAGCCGCAGCGGATCGCCTTGCCATTGGGACGGCAAGATTCTTGACCACGTCGAGCGCCGCATCCAGGAGCTTGGCGATTTTGCGCCCACGAATTGGAACACCCGCACTATCGTCGAGATCGCCACCGCGAAAAAAACCGATGGCTGGTTCTTTCACGCAATCACCGGCGAGCCATGGCTCTTGAAGATGAAATTCCGCACTGCTAAGAAGACGTTCCAGCGAGACCAGTTGGCGGTCGCTCTTGACTTGAAGCCGCTCAACGACATTCCTGAGATCGAGTCGTATGGTCGTACTTCGCGGGTCAAGTGCAAGAACCTGCGGGCCCCGTTTCAGGAAGTGGAAATTCGGGCCTACAGCTGGGAGGAGATCGACACCCCCGAATTCTGGAAGTTTTTGGAACAAGCGGTTGCGGGCTTTCGCAAATTCACAGACCGTACCCCGCAAGATCCCGAAGATGTAATGCCCTGGAAGGTGCTGGGCCGCAAGTGGCACCTAGCCCGCAAGGGTTTCCCGCCGGGCAAAAAGCCCGCTTGGAATAATGAGGTACTCGAAGAACTATTGGAACTTCTCGGCGAGGTCGCAAGCGAGGCCGCAGGCGAGGACAACCCCTCTCAACCACAATTCCTCTGGAACAACCAGCAAGTCGTTAACGTGATGGTCTCTCAGCAGCGACAACCCTGGGCCACTGTCTACACCAAGCAACTCGCCGGGATCGATCTAGTACTTAACGGTCCCTCGGGCGTTTTTGATACGAAGCGGATAGCCGACCTCGCCGCCAACCGCGCAATCAAAACAAGCGAAGACGAACTCGATCAAGTCAAGCTCCGTTTCATCATGGGAGAAGATCTCCTGAATGGCGACCTGCCAGATTTCCTGATCGAGCATCTGGCCGCTGTCGGGGGTGCTGCGGAACGCATCGCGGCTAGCTGAGGCTTCTACAAAGACAGAACGGCTCAGGAAGCCAAATGCCTCCCAAGCCGTTCTTATCAAAATCTAGGAACGTCCGTGTTAGCGTCGACGACCGTACCAGCCGATAGAGGCCATTCCCAACAGCAGCAAACCACAAGTTGGTTCAGGAACTGTTATTTCTAAAGCGTCGATATTGGACTGATTCTGGAATGGAAATCCAGGTAGGCCTGCGGGTAGCCCTAAATCACCAGGGAAGGCGAATACGGAAAAACTTCCTGTGAAGTCTGTAAAGAAAACATCAGAAGCACTCTTGGGAGCCGCTCCGACTGCTGTGCCCAATGACGCCGAACCTGGTGCCAGACTGAACAAGGCAAAATCGCGTCCTGGTTCTCCACCGGGCCCGCCATTTTCAGGCCCACCAACCAGCCCGCTGTCAAACATAACGAGTGCATCGATCGAATCGGTATTCAAGCCGAGTGAATCGAGGCCCATCGATAGTGATGTGGCGAAAGGAGTTGGTGCAGTCCCCGAAGCAAAAGCAGCCGTATCAAAAATATCGGCTGCTGAGGCTCCTACAGCAACTGCTTCGTCAGGTGCGATGGAGAAATAAGAATGCACTGGGTACACCCCGGCTCCAGGAAATAACGGCAAAGGATCAGGGACCAGGCTCCTGAAATCAAATGCGTCCACGTTGTCGTGAGAACCAGTTCCGAGGGGCCCAGCAAACACTCCAGGGGGCACAATCCCAACCGCCGTGGTGAGTCCGAAGGCTGATTCATCGATCAACAATGTGTTCGAGCCACCAACGCCTGCGCTTGGTAAAGGACCAAGAAACGGAATCGCTGGGTGGGGCATACCCGCGAAGATTACCGGATGAGGAAACGTGGCAGTCGAGGTATAGATATCCCCCATTTGCTGGACAAAGCCCGACTCCGTCAGAACAGCACTTCCCGGTAAGCCAGTCGTCAAACGATCTACGCTGAACTGTAGTGTGATCGCGGGCACAGGCCCGCCAGGAAGCGCTAAGGGAATCGGCTTGTTCGTCGAAAAGGCATCAATGTATCCACCGTTGGGTGTGTGCTCCAAGATAGCTGGAATCCCCGGCGTAAAAACATTCCCATCAATTGGTGCTCCTAGTGCTCCGAGCGAGGGAGATGGTGTGAGGGCAGGAGCCGCTGCAAAGCCGAATTCATCCTCAGCTCCCTTTCCAAAGCCACCCATTAACATCGGGTTGTCGTCGAGCGAAATTGATTGAGCAGCAGCATCGCTGCCCGTAAAGCATAAGAGCGCTGCGAGGGACAGCAGAAGTCCCCAGATTGTGTGAGTCATTAGACTACCTTCCCATTAGCTAATCGCTAATTCTAGAAAAATACGGATCGACGGTGCAAAGCATTAAGACAGGCAAATGCAATGGCCTGAATGCTTCGAATTGCACCAAGTGAATGTCTAGCGTACGGGAACTCAGGCACGAATCAAGCATATGGTCCGATTTAAATGTGGGCAAAAAAGGCGATTTGATCCAGTTAATTCGCCTTAACCAAAACGGTAGTCGTCGCTTACATCGATTAAGCTAGCCCGATTTAGCCAGAAGAAAAAAAGGATTTCTCATAAAATTAGTGGTCCTGCCGGCATATAGTCCGGCTCTAATACTGTGAGAGTCCTATGGAACCTATCGCCACAACACGACCCAATCGCCGCAATGGCTTACCCACCGGGAATGCCAGTGCGGCAGTTCTCGACATCCCGCCGACCGATGGTGAGCTATTGATGCGCTATCGTTGCCACGGTGACGAAGAGGCATTCACCGAGTTGGTCGAAAAACATGGTCCCATGGTCTGGACGCTGTGCTGGCAAATCCTCCGTCACCACCAGGATCGAGAAGACGCCTTTCAAGCCACGTTTCTCATATTGGCCAAACGGGCGGACACGATTCGCGAGTGCGATTCGCTTGCTGGTTGGTTGTACCGAGTGGCGTACCGCACGGCTTTGCGGGCGCGGCTGGCCGCACGAAATAAACCAACCCTTGATTTAGGTAGCGACATCCATGCTGATATCAAAGAACAACTGGCCTCCGTTCAGGCGCACGAACAGCGCTCGATCCTGCTCGAAGAACTCCACGCGCTCCCACAACGCTATCAACTCCCGCTCGTCTTGTGTTATCTGCAAGGCAACTCGCGCCGCGAGGTGGCCGAGGAGCTGGGCTGCACTCTGGAGACGGTCAAAGGCCGCCTGGCTCGCGGGAGGCAACTCTTGCGGCAACGATTGATTCGCCGTGGCGTGAGCCTTTCCTTGGCGATGAGCGCGATGTCGCTACCCGTGAAATCTGCATTGGCAGCCGTCACTCCCCAGTTGATCGGCGGCACGGTCGCCGGTTGCGAGGCCTGGTCGAGCGGCTCTGCACAAATTTCAAATGTTTCCCAACATGCCCTCCATTTGGCCCAACAAGGAGCTACTGCCATGACAATCGCGTCGATCGCCAAACCCGCAATGCTTGTCGCTGTTTTGCTGACTGCCGCGACGGCAAGTGTAGCCGTCGAATCAGCAAGTCGCGACCACTCCTTGAGACAGGCTTCTTCCGCCGCAATTGACTTGCAAGCTGATGCCGTCCTGAGGAAAGATTCTGAACCCGTGGAAAAAGATATTGCGATCGAGTCGGTTGCCGCCGTAGAGGCAGCCGCTTCCCAATCGCCACCCGCTCCAACCCCATCTCAGCCCACGCCACCACGAGCACCGGTGATAAAACATGAACATGTCGAAGTCCATCCACCCGCACCAATTGCCCCTCCAGCATTGGTGCCTCAGCCTAACTTTACCTCTCCGCTCCCGCCTCAGGTAGTTTCGAAACCGAATCTTGGTGAATCTCGTTTTTCTTCAAACGTTGAACTGCAACGAAAACTCGCTGAGTCGGAAGGCAAGATACTGGGGCTGCAGCTCAAGGCCAAAGAGTTTGAAATCGACGCCCTAGATCACGAGGGTCATGAACGCGAAAAGCTTATGGAGCAGTCTCGCAAGTATCTTCTCCGAGCTGAGGCGGAAAGTCTGAAAGTTCAGCTCGAACGGCAACTCGCCATGTTGGAAGAACTCAAACACTTGCCAGAAACTCGTGCGCAGGCTGTGCAAGCCTGGCCCCAACCATCCGAA
Organism: Bythopirellula polymerisocia; assembly: GCF_007860015.1. Lineage (GTDB taxonomy): Bacteria > Planctomycetota > Planctomycetia > Pirellulales > Lacipirellulaceae > Bythopirellula > Bythopirellula polymerisocia. The sequence continues at coordinate 495,395 of NZ_SJPS01000001.1, read as the reverse complement.
GACGATAAGACTCAATTGATGCGCGCACTGGCAAAATCAGATGAAGCACTTGCGAAATCGCGTCAAATTGAAATGCGATTGCGAGAAGAAGTCCAGCAAGCAGTGATAGAAGCTCAAGAAAAATATGTCGTCGCTCAAAAACAGGCGTTAACGGCGACGACACATGCGATGAGTGCTGCCCAGGGAGCCACGAATCATCCGCAGTTCCCTTTTTCTCCGCAAGATTCCAATGCATCAACCCCCGTTCCCACGTTCGAGCAACCTCGCGTTCAAAAGCTCCAGCTCCAGCCTGGAGATCAAATCAAGATCCAAGTGAGTGGTGCTCTTCCGGACTCACCACTTGATTATGAATACACGGTCGAACAGATGGGGACAGTGCCGCTGGGAGTGATGTACGGTCGCGTCAAAGTTGCTGGATTGACCGTAATCGAGGCGGAAGAAGCAATTCGCGAGCATCTGAGCAAGACACTTACCGATCCCAAGGTTCAGGTGGTTCTCTCCGCGAAAGTACCCGTCTACTTCCCTGCAGCTCCAGAGCTCTACCCTTCTCCTGCTCAATCCTTGAATTCTTCCAAAGAATAAATAGCAGCACTTTAGCGCAAAAACTAAAGCCGCAGTTACGCTCCCAACTCAAATTTGCGCTGAGAGGCTGTCTTGTCATGCTCTCGTGCTCTTCGCCATAAAGTACCGAGAACCTCGCTCAGTGACTCTGCTTGGCAGCGGCGATAGGGAGAGTCGGCGGGCAGGTCGCGAATGAGTCGGCGATGGGCCTCGGCCAGGGCGTGGTAGGGCATCGTCGGAAAGATATGGTGCAGTGCATGAAACCGCAGTCCGATCGGTGCCCACAAGCCGCCAGTCAATGGATGCTTCGGATAGTTCACCGAGTCGAGCATCTGTTCGACGAACGTCATCTCGCTGTCTCCGAGGTGGGTCCAGCGGTGGGCACCCAAGGTGCGCAGGGCGTTGATCAACAGAACAAATACCCCAGTGAGATAAGCATGCAACAAAAACGTGGGGGGCAAAGGTTCCTCAAACAACAAACCCCCGGCCCACACCATTCGCACGGCCACCATCCATATGAAAAGAAACACTAGCACTTCTTGAAAGCGGATAACTCGCAGCGTCTTCTCAGTTGGCAAGGGGCGAATATAGGTCGGGTCCATAATCATTGAAGAAGCATGGCGATGAACCCATTTGCGTAGCTTGGGACTCACCCACGTGAGAGGTGTGAGTACCCCGAAGCGAAACACGGCCACGATCGGGATGACAAAAATCTGAGATAGATAGAAGAGGATCTGCCATGCTGGGAGTCGCGCCAGCGGGATATACTCGCCATCTTCTTTGGTACCGTAGTGCTTGCGACGATGGTGATCGAGATGGGTGTAATACACAAACGTGGGAATCAAGAAAGGAATCCCGCAGAGCAGATTCCACACGAAGCGGAACGCGGTGAACTCCCCCGCACGAATATGCACCAACTCATGGATAAACAACGAGCAGCGGTAGATCAACAGCGACGAAATGACAAAGGCGACAATTCGCACCGGCCAATGCCAGGACTCGTTGGCGGTGACCAATTCGGGAAAATCGACGATTTGGAAACAGCCGATCCCCACCGTCCAACTGATCAGAAAATCGGGCCAAAAAATCCAGGGATTGGGCGTGAAGAACTCCCCGACAATGCGTCGGGCTTCCGAGAGCGAGAACACACCATGAGGGTGGATGCTATCGGCAGGTGTCACGGCTGTGGCAGTTGCTTGCGACATGGTCGATCGTGATCTATCCCAACGGCGAATCCGGGTACGATATGAACTGATGACTCCCGTGGAAGATTACCTACGGGAATCGGGTGCGAACATTCCTTTAGGTCGGCTCTGGTGGACCGTAAATTCGCTTTATCCTGAAGTTTATTCCTCTCGGTTTGGATTTTCTACCCAATGTGCCCAATTCGCTCCTGTTGTTGACAGCCATTTCTAGCGATAAACTGTTATTTCTCGGGTGTTCGCGGGGGAGGCTCTTTGAAGGGCGTAAAAGTGCCCGAAATAACCGCCTCGATGCCTTAAATTTAGCGTGCTGGATCGAATTCGTGCAAGAAGTTGTCATCACGGGAATGGGGATCGTCTGCCCGCTGGGTATCGGCTCTGAGGCCGTCTGGTCGGCCATAGAGCATCGTGCGAGCGGTGTCCGGACGATTCCTCGCTTGGTCGAAGCCGGTTTTCCAGTGACTATTGGCGGTGAAGTGCCCGATTTTGATGGCAAGCAATATGTGCAGCCCCGCAAAAGCCTGAAGGTCATGTGCCGCGAGACTCAGCTTGCTTTCACTGCTGCGGAGCTAGCATGGGCGGATGCCCAACTTACCGACGCCAAAATCGATGCCGAGCGGCTCGGGGTCGTCTTGGGCTCTAGCGTCTTCCGCTCGGAGCTGCCAGAGCTCACCGCCTTGTACCAGGAATCAAACAAAAACGGCCAGTTTGACTTCACGCGCTGGGATACAGCCATCAAGGAGCTGTATCCGCTGTGGATGTTGAAATACCTGCCCAACATGTCGGCTTGCCACATCGGCATCGCCAAAGACGCCCGCGGGCCAAACAATACCATTGTCGAGGGAGATGTCTCCTCATTGCTGGCAATGATCGAGGCGACCGACACGATTACCCGTGGCCACGCCGACGTGATGCTCACCGGGGCCACCGGCTCGCTGCTGGCTTGGGTTGATGTCTGTTGGCATGGTGGGGCTCGGATGACTCGCAACAACAGCATTCCGTCTGCCGCCAGTCGCCCGTTTGATTCGGCACGCGACGGATTTGTAATGAGCGAAGGGTCCGCCGTTTTTGTCCTCGAAAGCCGGACACATGCCGAGAAGCGGGGGGCCAAGATCTTTGGTCGCATCCTGGGCTACGGTCGCCGCTCGGAATCAGTCTCTCGCGGTAAGAAGCCCACCGGGCAGTCGATTCGTCAAGCTATTCAAGCGGCTCTCGAGATGGGACATGTCTCCCCCAGAGAGGTCGGCCATGTGAACGCCCATGGACTCAGCACGATCGACGACGATGCCGTGGAGGCCGCTGCGATTCAGTCGGAGCTGCAGGATGTGCCAGTGACGGCTCCCAAAAGTTTCGTCGGCAACAGCGGCGCCTCCGGCGGCGCCATCGAATTGGCAATCAGCCTGTTGGGGCTACAGAAGAATCAAATCCCGCCGACCCTAAACTGCGACGACCCTATCGATTCGCTCAATGTAGTGAGAACGACTCAAATCCCCAAGTCTTCGGCTATGTTGGCACTGAACCATAAACTCACGGGGCAGGCGGTTGCATTGTTGGTGAGTGGCGAGTGAATTTGGCTGGGTTTCAGATTGGCTTTTACCCGTACCTCTCACCATTGTGTTCGCTGAGTCAGATATTGAACTGCGGGGGCATTTCGTTTGGCAATATCCGTTCCCGTCGCCGACGCTGGGCGCGACTCCAAGTGAACACCAACGCAACGTCACCACGGGAACCAACGGGCGAAATCGCGTTGCACCAGATTCTGACAACCCGTGCAAATCGTTGACAACTGGGAGGAAAAGAAGGGACTGCAAAAGAGAGCGTTCATACCCCTTGAAATCTAGTATTCCTCACGGAATATCGAAGTACGCCCGGAGGGACTCGAACCCCCAACCCCTGGTTCCGAAGGCGACTCAGAGTTTCATGAAAAACGCAGTGTTTCCCGGTGATTATTGCATCTTACATTGAAAATCGACAGTTGCAATCTCATTCAAACAATTGCATTCTTTCTCGAAGAATAGCGGTAGTCGACAAAATGACATGACTTCACAAACTGTACATACCGTTTCTGAAAATGAGCTGGTGGGTAAAGCCAGGCACTATCTGGATAATCAGGTCCATCGAGCAGCCAGCACGCGTAAACGTACTTAGTCCCCAGGATTTTGAAGGTTGCCACCTACGCTCCTACTGCACGGATGGGGGTCAGAGCGGCAGCGGGGGTCATCACTGTGGCGTCAGTGGTACAGAGAGCATGGGCTGTCTAGCACCCTACTCCTGAGGGTTCCAGACGGGGAACCCAACGAAGCTTCCACACCGGGCACAGTCGCGGCGGAGTGAATGACCACCATGGATTTCGACATCGACGAATTGTGTTGACCTGCACTTATCGCATTTGCTCATGCGAACTAGATTCGCCAGCACTGGCTTGAACGCAGCTATTCGACCACTGAGTTCGTCATTCAGAACCCCACGCGGAGCACGCACCTTGAGCCGTCTCCGAGGGTCCACGCTCAAGACCGCTCTCACTGCTTTGAGTTCCTCGATAAGCTCGATAACACCTTGAGATGGGCCCATCATTCAAAGATCCTTTCTTCTAGCTCGTCGTCGTCTTGCGGGGCATGGTCAACTGCCAGGTCATGGATACCTCCCCTATCAGCCCCCTGATCTCCCCTGATGGTCCCCCTAATGTTTTCCGGGTTTCCCCTAATCCCCCTATCAGGTCCTAATAAGTTATTAATATCCATGTCCCCTGAATCTATTTTTTTGGAGCTAATATCTTTTACGGAACCATTAGGGGGATTAGGGGAAACCCGAGGATTTATTAGGGGACCCATTAGGGGGCCATTAGGGGGCTCATCAGGGGAAACGGCTTCTCGCTGGTCGGCACTCCCCTGATGCCTGGAGGCTCCGTTCGCTTGGGCCATGTGGTCTTCGTCATCAGGGGAATCTGCTGGACCAACCTGGGTGACTCGGTAGCGATGACGAGTTCGAGAGGCATCATCCTGATACTCCTCGCGATCGACTTGAAAGCCATCTAGCTCACGCCGACTGGAATCTCCAAAACATTGCTTGAGCTTTCTTCCCATCTGTTGGTTAACGACCCTGCGGACTTCCTCGTCCCCCAGGTCCCCGGTCTCTTTCAGCCCGGGGATTTCGATGTCCCCTGCTTCCTCGATAATGTCAACGAGATCAGAGGCAATGAGCCATTGGTCGCACTTGCCTTGCCCATCGACGGCCAGGACAACTTCCCTGAGCCAGTTCAAGTTCGGGCTCGCCATGCGTGCTTGGGTTTCGCGATGCCCATCAAGCAAGGGAGCACCCCCCAGCAAGTTCTGTACGATCCAGTCGAGGGTTTGGGCCCAGCCACGGAAGTCATGCCTGGTCTCTTTGGTAAGAGGCTTACCTTGCCTGTGCCACTCCTTGATGATGGCGAACACGGCACCCAGGTAGAGGCCTTGGTTGGCCCGCACATGGGCGAGGAGGTCTCCCTCCGGATACTTGGTAAATTGATGACCCTCAGGCTGCTTGAGCATCCGCACGCTGCTGCATCGATTAGCCAAATCTGGCGTTACCTCCGCGTTGTTGGAGGTAAACATGACAATATATCTGGTTGGGTCGATCCCTATATTGCGACTGTAGGCACAGCGGGCGTTGAAGGAGTCCTCAGTCATGAAGGACTCTAATTTTTGGGAGTCGATTTTCCCACGCACATTATCAATCGAGATGAAGTTTTTGCCGGCAATCAATGCACTATCAAAACTTTCCCCAAGGCCGCCGACGCCACTAGATTGTTGGCTAATTGCGGCTAGCTTGGCATAGTAGATTGCCGCAGTTATCTTGTTTCGATATCCCTTCCCGGTCTGCGACTTGTCGGCCTCGCCGAGGTCCACGGGAGCACGACCAGGGAGCAGCTTTCCGAACACGAGTTCTGGAGTGATGATGGCTGCTGAGGCTCGTGACCGGTCCGATGCACTCGCGAAATTAAAATCGGCCAGTAGACCATTGATCAGCCTTTTTGCATCCTCTAACGGAACCGAAACTGGGGCTTCGCCATCAGCAAGAATTCCGCTCTCCCGGTCGTAACCCACGACTTCGACCAGCTGTCCATCCCGTTCAACTAGCACAGGGCAGTTGGACAGCAGATTGAGTGGCGGCAGCTGCTCCTTGAACGCCTGGGATTTCAGAATAAGGCTAGCGTCCCCTTTACGGCAGACTGCTGGTATTAGGATCTTCTCCTCTCCACTCATCTTGGAGGTCACTATTCTGGCCACCTGTTCAAGATCACTGGCAAGCCTTTCGGGATCGCAGGGAACAAGAATCGAGGAATTCGAGATGTCCTTGCCCACTAGGAAAACAGACCCGTTACGGTTAAAGTGTGTCTCCTTCGCCGCCAGTAACTTGCCATAGTCCTTACCAGCAGCAATGATCTTCTGACTGCCTTTCGGTAGTTCGACCTGGGGCAGGCGTTTCTCGTCGGCAAAGGGGACTTCTGTCGTCGCTGTCGATTCTGCTAGGTTGAGTAGATCACCATAGTCATGCCCTTCGTTCAGCCAATCCCGGACGCCCTTGTTCTCGGTGATGGCGTAGGGGAGCACCACATTGCGGACCGAGGTACCTTCATCATTGCTAACGGTAAGGGACTTGGCCCAATTCTCGGCACTAGCTTGCCCAGACATGTCGCAACCGTGCAGGATGTTGACGTTGTAGTTCGCCAGCAGATCACTATGCCACGTGGGTTTCTCCTGGGCTCCGCCAGAGGTAGTGATGACCAAATGTCGGTCGCGTAGGTCCTCGGGTATTGCTGCATATAATGCCGCTTGGTCGGTGATGCCGTCTACCTTCCAAACCGTGTCTACGTCCTCTCCTGCCTTCAGACGTTCAATGGCATGTACGCCGATAATGCCTTGCTTCGAGCCATATGTGAGCTTCTCGTTCACTTTCCCGACAACGTTGCCTTTCCCGTCGTGCACTGGCAGGGGACGGCCATTGATATTCTTCACGAGGTAGCCAACCGGCTTAGTGGTATCCAAATCCTCCCCAATGATTGGCAAAGCGATGACAGAGCAACGCTTCTTGTAGGTAGCTATCCTGCACCCCTGAGCGAGTAACGACTCCTCAGTGATGCCGGGGTTGGCCGCCATACAAGTCTTGGCCTTCTCGCTTGACCACTCTTGCCACTTCAAGTCCTTGGCTGGACCAGTGACTCTCTTTGCGGCCTTGTCAGCGGCCTTTTTGACTGTATCTTTGTCATGCGATTGTTTATAATTCATTATGTTCCCCTTAATTCATGGCCCGTATGCCCTGGCAGGCTGCGGGCCAATTTCTTGTGCCACGTGGACCGGTTTATTCCATTCGCTCAGAGACCGTCCCGTTCGCAGTCTCGCTCTGCTTTGGAGATCGCTGCCTCTCGCTGACGATTAGTCCTGGGAGGACACACCGGGCCGTCAGCTGCAGCAGTTACAGATGTTATGAAGCGTTGCACTGCTTCTACACTTGTCATGCGACGGCCCCCATATTTAGCTGTCTCGAGCTTGACGCCGTTGATGCCATGGAGTCGGTGCCGTTGGCATGTGGACGGATTGGGACGGACCCCAAAGGCCAATTCATAGGCCTTAGCTAAGGGGAATAATTTCTCGTTCAGTTTCATCACAGTCCTCGCAATTAAGTGGAAAGAAAACCAGTTAATTGCGAATGGTAGTGATGAGAGCGGGCCAAATCCGAGCCAGACGCGGGCTTATTTGGCCCGCAGCAGATACTTTAATCAGCAGGGCTAAGAATCACAGAGGCTTGCTTAATACTGACTTTGTAAGGTATTTCATGCTTTAGAAAGTAAGCATTCGCTTTTTTCCGAAGAGAGCCGAAAGCTCCTGCATCAGCGATGTGCTCAGAATCGTCGTATATAGGTTGCTTCAATTGGTCGAAAGCGGCAACTCGGCAATCTACATTCCAAAGGTGGTCCAGCATCTTCCAGACCGCGGGCTGCAGCTGCTCAGCGATGATTTCGCCATTTTTGCCCCATCTAAACCCAGGCAATGGGCCGTCAGGTATTGGAGGTGTTTCAGATGCCTTCTCTCGCATGGTATTGGCCCAGACTCGAAGCGTTTCCGAAGTATGAGTTACGGCGAGGTTCAGGTAGATTCTCTGGTTCTCAGTGCACTTCCATACTGTTTCACCTCCGAGTCTTTGGCCGCTTAAACCCACTTCGGACGTAAATGTTGAAATCCGTTTTTGACACTGTTCTTCGACTTTTATGACGAAATCTAAGAAGCCATTAATTCGTTTCTTAAACCTCACTCCTTCCTCATGTGGAACGCACGACTCGGCCCAAGCAAAACATCTACCAAGGGTATCGGCCACATCTTTAGAAGTGAGTGTATTTGCCAGAGGATTCTCTCTGAGCCATTCTTCGATATTCCACTGCTTCAAGAGGATGTCACCGAATCGATCAATACTATCTGCTAACTCCAACGCCTTCTCGTGGAGAGGAACCTTGGGATCGATGTTCAGATTTTCATGACTCTCACTCATTTCTCTCTTCATCCCCCCCTAGGTCGGCAGATCCTATAAACCCATTATATGATGGTAATTAATCGCTTTCAGTACTTTTCTCTTGCAGCTTGTTTTATAAGTTGATCTGCTCAGGGAGAGTTCCGTTCTCAGGCCGGTTCTCCTAAGATTCGGACTCCTGGCAGCGGTTGATAATCACGGTTTCAGAGATGGGTCCCCCATCGTCCAGTAGAGCCAAGAATCCTCTAAGAAGTAGGTGGTCTCGCGTTGGTAGAAATAGCCGACGAAACCATGTTGCCGGATGTGACACACCCTCGATCCCGCACGAGGTACCCATGGGGCCACTCTGGCCTCGTCTAGGTCCATTCTTCGCGGTCGACCCACACTGCCGTTGCAATAGTGAAATCGCTAAAACCGCAGAAAAAGGGCGACGTTTGCAGCAAACGGGAGAAATTGAGCCCCCAGGATGCCCCCAGAATCGCTCGGAGTCCCTCAAGTCGGGGAGAGAGTCTATGAGAATTGTTCATCAATGCCGTTTCAACGTGTCAACAGACAAATCGCTGAAACCGCAGAAAAAGGCCTTCGGTTGCAAAAACCGGAGGAAATTGAGGCCACAGAATGCCCCCAGAATCATTCATCGATGGGCTTGGCAAATGGAATGATGTTGGCGGTGTGGCTTAAGAAGCCGCGTAAATACTCCGCCCCTCGCCCAGGTAACTGTCGTAGACGTGCTGGTAAACTGTGTCGCACTTCTGCTGGTACAGCTCCGGTGTGTACGCCCGTGGGAGCTGATCGAGGACTGTCCTGACGGTCGTGTAGACATCGGCCCGGGTTCGTTGCTTCTTCTTCCAATCCAACACCAACTTCGCTTCCTTGAGCGTCTGAAGTAGCATCCGGGCGACCTTCTTGACCTCCTCTTTCTCGGTGGCGGTCATGTCGATCTCCGGCTTGGTCAGGATGTCGAACAATGCCAGCTCCTCCTCGGTCAGTTGCTCTGACACGCCTCGTTGCTCTTCCGCACTAAGATCCTGGACGAAAGTGACCAGCTTGGCGAAGAAGCCCTCGACATCCAATCCTTTGTTGTACTCGTCGATCAGCTGCTTGAATTTCTCCATCAGGTCCGTGCGGGTCTTGTTCAACTGCACCATGTTTTGCAGCTTGGCACCCACCGCCCGCTTGAGCTTCTCCGCCTCGGTCCGCTTGCGGCCTTTCTCGAAATGGGCCTTGAGTGCCTCGAAATCGATCTGGCTGAGATCGATCAGCGACGACTCTTCGGTGGGGTGGATCACATATCCCCTGGTGGCAATGGACTCGTCCAGCAACTCACCAACTTGGTCCAAGACAACGTCGATGCTGGCCTCTTCGGTGAAGTTGCGGATCTTGTCGGCCAGCACAGCCAAGCACGTCTTGATCGGTGCAAACTCATTGGCCGATGCGTCCGGCAGGATTGCCTTGTAGAGTCGCACCACCTGGTTGGCAAGCGAAAGGTACTTCTTCTTCAGGTCGTCGTTGACGATCACCTGTTCCACGGCGTCGTCCACAGCCTCGTTGACCAGTTTGTCCACGAGATTGGTGGCGGCATCGTCCAGGAAGGCCACCTTCTGAAACCCCTCAGCGTTCAGGATGGCATCCAGATCAACACCTCGGTCCTTGCAGAAGTCCACCGCTTCAGCGATGGCAAGCCGTAACTCATCAACCAGTTCTTCCTTCTTCTGGATCGGACATTCACCATCCTGGACACCGCCACCCGAGGACGAGCCATAAATCGCCAAGGCCTTCTGGAGATTTCGGAACACGCCAACATAATCCACGATCAGGCCATTGTTCTTCTCGCCAAAGACACGGTTCGCCCGGGCAATAGTTTGCATCAGCGTGTGGTTCTTCATCGGCTTGTCGAGGTATATGGTCGAGACCGCTGGGGCATCGAACCCGGTCAGCCACATGGCACACACGAAGACCAGCCGAAATGGATCGTCGGCATCCTTGAACTTGGTCTCCATGTCCTCCTTGACCATGCGGATCCGGTGCTTCTCGATGTCGAGTCCCTTCTCCTGGAACAACTCGACTTCGTTCTGCTGCTGGGACACGACCACGGCCATGTCGGTTGCTTCCATGAAATCGATCTGCTTCTGCAACTCAGGGCGAGTCAACTCATCAGCCACAGACAATTGGGCCTTCAGCCCGCCCAGGTACGCCTTCCAATACTTCTGCACCTTGTCGTACATCTTGACGGCGGTCACCTTGTCGATGCAGATGACCATCCCCTTGCCGCTTTGTTTGCGGCCCATGAAGTGGGCCACCAGATCTTCGGCGACTTTCTCCAGGCGGTCATCGCGGGTGATCAGGTGGTATTCCCTGGCGAACTCCCGCTCCAGCTTTTGTTCCTGTTCCTCGTCCAGTTCCGCAGCCTCAATCAACCGTTCCAGGTCCTCATTGAAATGCTCGTTAGCCAACTGCAATTCGGGGATGCGGTTCTCGTAGAACAGGGGGACCGTGGCACCATCTTCGATGGACTGCTGGAAGTTGTAGATGCTGACGTAGTCGCCAAAGACTTCCTTGGTTTTCTCTTCACCCGCCATCAACGGCGTACCGGTGAAGCCGATGAACGCGGCATTGGGCAAGGCGTTCCGCATGTTGAGGGCCAGCGTATCGTACTGGCTTCTATGGGCCTCGTCGGTCATCACGATGATGTCGCTACGGTCGGACAGCTTGGGATACTTCTCCCCCTGCCTGGTGCCAAACTTCTGGATCAGCGTGAAGATGAAGCGGTGGTCTTCTGAGAGCAGTGTCTTAAGATGGGCACCGCTGTCGGCCTGGCAGTCCTCGGTGACAACGCTGGTGTTACAGAAGTTCTTGTAAATCTGAGAGTCCAGGTCATTGCGGTCGGTCACCACCAGGAAGGTCCAATTGCCAGGCACTTTCCGCAGCACTTTTTGCGAGAAGAACGCCATGGAAAAACTCTTGCCGCTCCCCTGCGTATGCCAGAACACGCCGAGCCGCCCCTGGTTCTCCTGGATTTCCTCCAGGGCAGTCGCAGCATTGTTGACGCCGAGGAACTGGTGGTTCTTGGCTGTGATTTTCACCAGCCCACCCCTGGCATCTTCAAAGAGCGTGAAGTTTTCGGCCAGGTCAATGAAGCGTGACTTCTCGCAGGTTCCGCGAATCAGCGTCTCCAGCGAGATAATGCCCTGCTCCCCCTCGGTGTTGATTCGCTTCCAGTCGGCAAAGTGTTCCCACCCAGCGGTCATGCTGCCGACCTTTGCCTGGGAACCATTCGACAGGATGATGAGGGCGTTGTACCAGAACAGTTGCGGGATCGTCCGCTTGTAGTCCTTGAGGTTGTGCTTGTAGGCATGCTCGATCTTCCCGTGGCTCTTCTTGAGTTCGACGAAGATCAAAGGCAAACCATTGACGAAGCCGACGAGGTCGGGACGCTTCTTGTAGATGCTGCCTGACACCCAGAACTGTGATGCCAGGAAGAAGTCATTGTTCTCGGGATCATTCCAGTCGATGATACGAACCGTCTCGTCGGTCTCATCGCCTTCGTCATTCTGGAAGGCCACCTTCACGCCATCCTTGAGGAGCTTGTAGACCTCCCGATTCGCCTGCACCAGACTCATGGCACCGCGATCACGGGCGAGTTCCTCGATAGCAAGGTTGATCACCTCGCCACTGAGATCGGGATTCAATTTCTGCAAGGCACTCCGTAGTTTTGGAACAAGGATGACCTCTTCGGTTGTCTCTCGTCCGAGGGCCGAGCCACTGGTGCCGAACTTTTCGTGGAAACAGTTTGCTGTCTCGTAGCCGAGATCAGAGAACAGGGCGACGGCTGGCTGTTCGACGAGAGTGTCTTCAGAGAAGTCGGTACTCATGCCCCAAGTTTCACTTATTCGTTTCGTGTTTCCACCAACAATAACAAGCAACTATTATACAGAATCCCCCGAATGCACTAAGGCGATCATTGAGCCGATTCTTTCGTTCCCAATTCGTCTCTGGGTTTCGCCGATCCCAGTTCGCTCCCTGGTTCAATGGACGAGTATCATAATATTCTACACCACTTCCCTTATGAATTAATTCCACTGAAAGTTCATAGGATGTTTTTTGTGCATGATTCACAATTACCAACCCTAAAACTGCAAACGCTATTGCTAGTAGCTTCATGCTACCATCTCCGTATGGGGTTCCACGGATTCGATGTCAAGGTCTTCTACGTCCAACTGCCCGGAGATCAGCTTGGGGAGCAGCAGGTCACGGGCGGTGCGGAGGTTGTTGTTTTTTTTTGCTAAATTGAATGCACTACTGAGTAATGGGCCGACAACGTCTTGGAATTGGTCAAGTAATGTTGGCGTGTGTTGGGCGGAGTCAATCGGCGGACACGCTATCTGCATGCTTTTCAACAAGACGATGGTAAACGCTTGTTGTGACGATCCAATAGTCGCCTTTGCAAGTTCCGCCTTACCTGCTGGAGAAAGCAACCAACAGTAAAGGAATGAAGCATTTATTCCGGTATAGTCGCGGAACCATGTGAGGTTTCCGTCCTTGAAGTAAAATCGCTCTCCGGGTCGCACAACGTACGGAACGCCGAGCGTGCCTACGGAAGTCAGCAATAGGTCGCCGGGCTGCGGAGCACCGAGCTTGGAACAGAGTTCCGCGAACTTCTCCTCCGATATGAATAGAGTGTTGGACACGTCAATCGCCCCTTGCTGCTTCTCGATAATCTCCTTACCTCGATAAAACGGTACGCCAGATTCGCAATAGTCTTTTGCAAAGACTCGTTTGCTGGAGCGAATGTCACAGTATTTACTTATTTCGATTACCTCCCACCCAACAGGAATCTTCCCCAGCGGTGACTCCACGAGCTTGACTTTTTCGTGGCCGGGGAAGCGGAAGTGGACGAACCATTCCCGGTAAATCGCCTGGGCCATCTCTTCCAGAATGGCAATCCGGCGGGTGTTGTTCTCAATCAGGTCGTCGTAGGCCGAGAGGATCGAGGCTATCTTGCGTTGGGTGGGGAGAGGAGGAAGAAAAACAGAAAGGTTTCCGAGTCCATCTTGGGAGATGTTCGTGATCGCAGCACCACCCGAAAGATTCTTTAATTCTTCTCGGTAATGTGCGTCTCGCAATAGGTAAACCAAAAACAGCCGGTCAGCGATCTCACTTTCAAGTCGAAAACGAATGACGAAACCACAATGAACTGCCTGTGTTTGTGCTGTCTGGGCCATACTTACAAGGGCGATGCCATCTCGTTTTACAGATGAACGGACAAAAAACAGATCTCCCTTTTGAACCAGGTACCTATCGATGTTTTTGAGGTCGGGCAATGCGACAGAATCCATGCTTTCAAAGTCAAGATACCTTCCACCTGAAAAGATGTCTTTCACATTGATCAAAGCGAATGAATCCGACGACTCCACGCCTTTCTGATCTTTCTTGAAATTCACTCCGTTTCTGAACGATCCCAAATCGCGAATTTTGTATTCCTGAAACGTTTCGCTACTCACAACGCCGCCTCCAACAACTTGGCGACGTTGTTCGCAATCCGTTCTTCCAGTTCGCTGGCTTCTGAGTTCAGAACCTCCAACTCTTCGTTGAGTTCCTCCAGCCGTTCGGCAAACACAAAGTCGTCTTCCTCACGATCTGCCACGCCAACATAGCGACCTGGGTTCAGACTCCATCCCTGGGCCTCGATCTCCTCCAGCGTGGCAACCTTGCAGAGTCCCGCCACGTCCGTGTACTTCAGCTTTGGGAAGGTCTCCTTCAGGTCAGGTTCGTCGCCAGGGATCTCGTCGTCGTCACCAGCAATAAACTCCGGCTGCTCCCCCCGGTACAGCCGCACGATGTTGGCCAGATACTCGATCTGCTTGGGGCTGAACTTGCGGTGGGCCCGGTCCACCTGCCGGAACGTATGCCGAGCGTCGATGAACAGCACCTTGTCCTGGCGGTCGGTCTGGGACTTGCCGTTATCCAGGAACCACAGCGTGCAGGGGAGCGTGACCGTGTAGAAGAAGTTCGGCCCGATGGCGACCATCACATCGACCGCGTGCTTTTGTAGCAGCTTCTTACGAATCTCCATCTCTGACTGGCGGGCGTCCGCTGCCGAGTTGGCCATGACGAAGCCCGACCGCCCCTTGCTATTGAGCGAACTGTGGAATAGTTCGATCCAGAGGTAGTTGGCGTTGTCCGCCCGTGGCATCCCCAGCGGAAAGCGGGGATCGTCCTTAATCTTCTCTTTGTCCACTTTGTCCACGTTGAACGGCGGATTGGCCATCACGAAGTCGAACTTGCCGACACATTCGTGCAGGTCTTCGTAGTAGCTGTTGCCCAAGCGGATGTCACCCGATAAGGAATGGACGGCCAAGTTCATGAGTGCCAACTGCCGGGTACCCTCGACACGCTCCTGGCCGTAGCACGAAATCTCCACAGACGGCTTCTGCTGGTGGGCCTTGATAAAACCTGCACTCTGAACAAACATACCGCCCGAGCCACAAGCAGGGTCATAGATGCGTCCGTGGTACGGTTCGATGATCTCGACGATCAACTTGACCAACGACGTGGGGGTGAAGAACTCGCCCCCCTTCTGCCCCTCGCTGCGGGCGAAGTTGCCAAGGAAGTATTCATAGATTTTGCCAAAGGCGTCCCCCTCGGCATCCACGCCAATCTGAGAGAAGTTCTTCAGCAGGGAAACCAGGATCGAGTTCTCGATCTTGGTGTAGGTCTTGGGCAGGACCCCCTTGAGATCTTCGTTCTCGGCCTCCACCGCCTTCATCGCCTCGTTGATCGCCTTGCCGATGTTCTCCCCCTCCGGCAACGACAGCAGGTGAGAGAAGCGAGCGGTCGGCGGCAGGTACATCACCCCCTTGGCCTGGTAGTCCTCTTTGCCAATGGCCCGGCGACCTGAGCCTTTGCCCTCTAGTTCCTTCTCGGCCTGGACAAAGCGGTGGTCTGCGTACCTCAGGAAGATCAGCCCCAGCACGGGCGTCGAGTATTCGGACGACCGCAAGTTGGAGTTCGCCCGAAACTCATCGGCAGCATCCCACAGTCGTCGTTCAGTATCGGAGTTGTTGTTGGCCATGCGTGTCCCAAGGGAAGGTATTGAGAACTGAAACCTCCTACTTTACTCACTGGCGGTCGGAAAGTGTAGCAGTGGCAAATGACGCAAGCAGCCGAAAAGTCGGCGTATGCTCCCTATTATCCGTGGTAGCTGGAGCAGCAAGACCGGGGCGTCGACCGCTTGGGCTGGAGGTTATCAACTTGGAGTCGCTTGCTTTTCTTATACAGTGGTTCTTTGCCGCGTCTGCATCAGACTTTGTCAGGTAATCGCATATTTCACTGAAGAAACCGGCTGGTGTTCTTGACGAGTGCATCAAGCCCAAGCCCTTTTAAAACCACTACTCCAGATCCAATGACTAATGTCAGCACGAGTGGATTCATGGAATTATCAGATAGATCGGCAACATTCCGTGCAAGCTTCGAGAAGAGAGAATCTCCCGTCAGGGGGTTCTCTTCCGAGAATAGCTCATTACAAGTGGAGTATTCCAACTCTGCATCGTTCAATTTCTTGTAGAAATCCTTTATCATCCCCTCCTTCAACTCTTTTGGCCAGTGGGCACAGAAAGAGTCTACCGCGGTCGATGAGATGAATGGTCCGAGGTAATCATGTAACTTCTCAATCTGATGTTCTGTCAGATGAGAAACCGCTGACCTGTTTGTCAAATGCATGAAAAAGTAGACGAACTCAAAGAAAACAAGTACTTCTGCCTCCTTCTTCGCTTCCTTATCGGGAATATCAATGTAGGGGGTCATTTGACTGAAGCAATCCTTAGCTGCCATGATGATCGCCAGGGCAAGATTGCCAAGTGGCGATGTCTGCGTCTGGTTCAGATCGGGACAAGGCTGGATCGTGATGGTAGTCTTGCAAACCGGGCATTTGCCAGATTTGCCAATGTACTTCAAAGAAACGGCCAGCTCGTTCCTGCAGGCTGGGCACCTGATCCGAATTTTGGCTGGAGGCGAGGCCTGTTCAGAATCAATCCATCCGCATTTCTCGCAAGCAAACGCAGTCGGAGAAATCTCACTTCCACAGTTCTTGCAACGAAGAGTTGGCATAAGGAAAGTCAACAACTAATTGAAGAAGTATTCATCAATATTCAAACTAGCTTCGCCCCGCACCAGAAACGTCCTATCGTATCGGCTGCCAGTCCCAGCCAATTGCACCACCGTAGTAGGGAACTACTGCAGGGACTTGGTAGTGGTAATGGTTGCACCCACCATAGTACCCATACCCGTAGTTCCCTCCATAGCCGTACAGGTAAGCAGGTGTCACCCTATCCGTACGATAGGTGTAAGCTGGCCATGCGTAGCACTCGCTTGCAAATCCCACCAAAAAGACAAGTACGATTAGCTTCTTGAACATCTTCCAGTCCTCCGCTTCAAAAGTGGCTGCGAAAAACAACATGTAGTTAAGTGTAGCAATACCATGTCTCGCCTAGCAGTCCCTCCTCCATGCATTTTCAGGAATCGGCGAGAGCATTTGACCTATTTCCCAGTTCCAGACTTCTAGCATCCCGATAAGTCTGCCGATAGGATTAGCGTTTGCTGCCGTCTGAAGCAGCTCTTGTCTGCTACACAGTAATAGAGACTAGAACCGTGGGCATCAATTACCAATTCATTTGCGAAAACTGCAATTATGAGGCCGTGGTCTCTGGTGGCGACGATGTCGGCATGGTGTCTTGCACGACGACGATCTCCTGCCAAGACTGTGGCGAGCTATTCGACGTGGTCACTTCGGAGAAACCTTGGGACGAATCAACGGGATTGTCTGATGGGGAGTTGGTTTGTCCCGGACCTGCGTCTTATGAGTCAAGCTATTATGCAGACAGGGATCGCTCGAACCGGAATCATCGTGTGCGACGATGGATATTTCCAGGACCGTGTCCTAAATGCGGTCAAACGATGACCAAAGGCGAAGCAGTGCTTAATTGGGACTAAGGTGGAGACAACATTAAGACTGGCAGTCACCACATCCATGACTCACCACAACACCCTACTCATCGCCATCTTCACCATCGGCGTGCTGATGCTTCTTGGCTGGGATTGTCCTCAACCGCGTCCAGGGTGGCAACTGGGGAGACCTGCCCTACCGATACAAGACAGCCGCCTTCATCACATACTTTGGCGGCTTCGTGGTCGTGTTGGTTGGGAATATCGTGGTGCGGGTGTTTCTTGTAGCCGTTGACACTGCTACATCGTGAGGCCCAATCTCCGCCAACATCCAAACAAAGAGATGCCCAGTAGTGCCAGAACTGCCGAGGCGGGTTCGGGAATTGCCGCTAGCTTTACTGGTTCGGTAGGCTTGGACAATCCGGTGAAAGTGATGCCGATTGGAGTTTCAAGCAGAGGCAAAGACCAGTCTACAAACGAGTCGAAAATCACTTCAATCTCACCAGGTAGTCCAAAGTCAAACAAAGTATTTGTTGATCGAGTTCCTACTGGTGCCTGAGAGTTGACTCCTACAGCTTCAAAGCTAATACCTTCACGATATATACCGGCATATTGAACGTCCCATCCGAATTGGAGAGGGTTGATCGTAGCAACGTCAGAAGCTGGAATAAAGCTTAAGGGCTGACTATCTGTAAACATATTGATACTGACGGCAATCGGATTGAGCGATCCTGAACCAAATGCGGGCCTTGCAGGAATCATGGCAGTAAATTGGACCGTCATCGAGTCAATTTTGAAATTTACCCCGTCGCTAGTCGCCTCAATCATGGCGACCGCTGGATAGTCCTCGAACGCTCCTAGTTTCCAAAAGGTGTCGAACGAGCCACGGTAGAGGGTAGCTAATGTTGGGCTAGATGTAATTAGGACGATTGCAGTTGCCAAGATAGTGTTTCTCATTATCGTACCTTTCGTGTTGGGGTTCCGGAAACGTAGATGTTTGGCCCTAATTCTACTTAAGCTCAAAGCGACAAGCTAGTTTGTCACCAAGCCCCCCCCAGGATCGCGTCAAACGAGCGTTTGCAGGTCCGGTAGGTATTCTGACCCATACAGAAAAGCAGGCCCTCAGATCGTACGATCTCTCTGTGGTATTTTCCGCCTTATAATTCTCTGATACGGATTCCTGCGAGAAGGGGAGCCGATCTACGACTCAACTTTCCAAGAGAACCCGATCTTATTCAGGCGAGCTATTCGTTCTTTGCTTAGCAACTTCTGTCTTTTCCTGGTTCGTTGATTGCTAACCCAAACGCCAAGTTCAGGGTTCTCGGTCCACCTTTGAGGCACGTCGCAGTCACCATGCTTTTTCTTATATGCCTTCAGCTGGTTGAACATCTTTTCCCAAGACGCTTCCCAGAGATTAAACTCAAAGCCTAGTTTTTCAAGTCGCTTGATACGGGTCTTGCTCAGCAGGCCTTCGCTATACTTGCGGCGTTGATTTTTAATCCATATTGCGAGTTGCGGATTTTCGTTCCAATCGTTCGGTACACGACAATCCCCGTGCTTCGCCTTGAAATCTTTAAGCGATGCGAACATTTCGTCCCAAGCGTTTGAGATGAGTGACCACACAAAGCCAATTTTCTCCAGCCGTTGAAGGCGGGATTTACTCAGTTGGCCTTTGCTGTACGACTTTCGTTGCGTTCTAATCCACAAAGCTAGCTGTGGATTTTCTTTCCATTCCAGAGGTACAAGTGTATCTCCATGTTTCGCCTTATAATCACAAAGTGCTTGGAACATCTCTTCCCATGGAGTTGGCTTTATTTCCCAGACGAAACCTATCGAATCAAGTTTCGCAATTCGGTCTTTGCTCAGCCTCCCTTGCTTGAGTGCTCTTCGTTGGGAGGCAACCCAACCGGCAAGTTTTTCGTTGTCGCTCCACCGCCAGGGCACAAGGCAATCACCATGCTTGGCCTTATATTTCTTGAGTGCCTGGAACATTTCTTCCCAAGCTGCTTCGTGACTATCCCAAGCGAAGCCGAGAGAATTCAATCGAGAGATACGACCTTTACTGAGATTATCTTTTTGGTATTCAGCTCGCTGGGTACTAACCCACTCGCCAAGTCGCGGATTGCCCTCAAACTTGTTCGGCACATTACAATTACCATGCTTGGACTTATACTTCCTGAGTTCAACAAACATCTCTTCCCACTTGGCGGCCAAAGGATTCCACAAGAACCCAAGCTTCTCAAGTCGTGAAATGCGTTCTTTGCTGAGCAAATCTTTCTTGTATGCGTGCCGCAGCCCCCTTACCCAAAGGCCAAGATTCGATCTACCGGACCACTGGGATGGCACGTTACAGTGGCCATGCTTGGCTTTGTACTTCTGGAGTTCAAGGAACATCGATTCCCACTTGGCGGCTAAAGGATTCCATACGAATCCAATCTTCTCAAGCCGAGAGGTACGCTCTTTGCTGAGTTTATCTGTCTTGTGTGTGTGCCGCTGCTGACTAACCCAAGGGCCAAGTTTCGGATTGCCCGACCAATTGTGTGGCACATCGCAGTCACCGTGCTTAGCCTTGTATTTCTTGAGTTCAGCGAACATTTCTTCCCAGCTCACTTCAAACTCTCTCCTCTAAGCCACTTTTGTCAGTTACGAGATTCATGTGATATGCTTTCTTCCGCGAAAACCCACTAGCATTTACACCAACTACATAGTGTAATTTAGGCATGATTTATCGCATAGCAATTTTTTTGATTCTCATCTCTCAAGCCAACTATTCCCATGCTTGGTCGGAATCAGGCCATCACCTAGTTGCCCTGTTGGCGTTCGACCAACTCAATCCCGACGAGCAGAAGCAACTGCTCGAAATGCTCACTGCTCACCCTCGTTACCAGGAAGACTTCACGCCCCCGCCCAAGGTACGCGACATTGATCGCTTCCGAGTTGGCACGGCAGGCTACTGGCCAGACATCGCCCGCAGCCAACCCAAGTACAACCGACCAACGTGGCACTACCAATTAGGAGCCACACTTAAGCTTGGTTTCTACGTGAATGTGCCCGAGACTCCAGGGCCGTTGCCCCAGGCTGCCACGCTCAAGACACAGAAGCTTTACATTGCCCAAGCTGTAGAACTATGTAGGAAGGTGATGGCAGACACCACTTCCCCATCCTCAGATCGTGCCATTGCTCTTTGTTGGCTGGCCCATCTGGTTGGCGATGCACACCAGCCGTGTCATGCAGGAAGCCTGTACGCCGAACGTCTGTTTCCTGATGGTGATCGTGGGGCCAACTCAATACCGTGCAAACAGAAGAACAACATGCACGCGTTGTGGGATGCTTTCTTGGGCGAGGGGTTTGACGAAGGAACAATGAACCGCCGGGTCAAGTGGATCAGCAGCAAGCCCGACTATGAAGCTCTCGGCAAGGATGTACTCGCCAGGGAGAGAACCCTTGACCCCCTGACTTGGTTGGAGGAAAGCCGAGAAGCCTCCAGGGAATATGCTTACACCCCGGAGGTGCTTGGGCCAATCAAGGCTATGATGAAGTCGCCGCTTGAGCCGTTCTTGCCTATCGACTTTTCCGAGACTTACCTGCAACAGGCTGGCAACTTGTCACAACACCGTGCCGCCGAGGCAGGGGTCCGCTTGGCGGAAGTTTGGCGGGAGGGTCTCACAGGTCCTAGTCTAAACACCAAGACTGATGCTAAGTCGGATTCCTCAGAATATGACTTTGGTGATGGTTTCGAGCCAGCCGTTTCACGCTCCAGGTCAACCCACCAACCACCCAAGGCAGCAGCTCTCACGCATTGGCTCAACATAAATACCAACGTTCGGCACAACAGCGATTGCAAGAACTTTGAGAACACCAAGCACGGCAGGCTGTGTTCCCCCAACGAGGGGAAGCCTTGTGGGATCTGTGGCGGTTGACAGCTGGGCTATCATAGAGCATTCGGATAAATGATTAGACAATGGTTGATTGATTCTGTTGAGAGAAGCTTTTATGGCCGAAGCGGTTAGATTTAAATGCGACACATGCGGTCATGCCATCGAGGCGTGGTCGGATGGCAACCCCTATTACATTAATGACGCCGGAGAGAAGGAATACGCCTACCATCCTGACCATGAACGGCTTGACCGTTGCATCGGCAATGATTCCCCACACCTCTGCCTGAACTGTGGGGAAGAGTTTATGGTGGACTCAGAACATCCGATTCAAAAGTGTCCAAAATGCAAGGAAAGCAAAATTGTAGATACGTTTTTATTGGACGGCCACTTGTGTCCATTCTGTAGCGGAGGGACGTTCGGGAAAGACCCCGACTTTTTCTGCATTTCATAATACAGCTCTGGGGGAAGCAGCCTGTCGCTATCTTGTGTTGGAGGGGTAAAGAGTCGACACAACGTATTGCTGGCATTGAGGGCTAGTCTGTGCGACAGATTCTTGCGAGACGCATGATTCGCGGTGAGAATGCCAGCTATGTGCCATCACTTCCGCCTCTTGAACGAAGCCCGCCAGCTAGCCAAGCAGTTCAAGGCCACCATTGCCGACGATCAGCTGCCGTTACCTTTTGGCGACTTCTACCCGCTCAGCCAGGTTCCCGTGATTCGCCTGGACGATTCAGGCGAGCGTGAGATGGTGCCGATGGAGTGGGGGCTGTTGCCGTTTTGGTGGAAGCCGTCCGGCAAGAGCACCTCTCGCAAAGCCTTTCAGCGAAAGTGCTTCAACGCCCGGGGGGAGACCATCGACTCGAAACCAACTTTCCGGGCAGCGTTCAAGAGTCGCCGCTGTCTGATCCCCGGCACAGAGTTCATGGAGAAGGGACACTACTTTCACTTATCAGGCAATGAGCCGTTTGTCTTTGCTGGGTTGTGGGAACACTGGCAGGGCGACGAGGAGACCATCCAGAGTTGCACCATAGTTACCACGATGCCCAACGCGGAAGTCCAGTCGGTGGGGCATCCTAGGATGCCGGTGGTACTGACCGAAGAGAACGCCCTAGCGACTTGGTTGGATCCGGAGATTGTGGAGCGTGAACCGCTCGCGGAGCTGCTACAACCTTCGGTCGATGGGACTTTTCTAGTTCGTGTCAGCGAAAAAATCTAGCAACGACATTCCCTAGGATAAGAACAGCAACCCCCAAGAAGAACACAATCTTGGCCGTTAGCTTGTATCGCCACGGCATATCCCCCCATTTGCCGCCTAGATCGCGGTTGAGCCAGATACCTCTAAGGATCAAGATAATCCCGACTACGAAGCTGAAGGTTAGGAGGGTGCTGGGGGGCATGTGGCTATTATGTGGGCGGGTAAAGCGTTGGCACAAGTGGTTTGCTGGCGTTAGGGGGTCATTCTGAGGAACTCCAGTTGTGTCTGTTTCTAGCGGCGGACGATAAAGCCTCGGAACTTAGGCGGGTGGTGCGAAACTGCGTAGATGATGAAACCGACGCTAGTACTTCATCGCAGGCTACCGGTTGATCTGAGTATTTGGTAACTGCATTTTCAGCTCTAAAACGCCTGCTTCGCTCACCTCCGTTCCAACCAAGGAGATAAAACGAAGGGCTTTGAGGTCTTGAAGATGTGCGATAGCAGCGTCGGTAATTCCCGTATTACTGAGTAATAGTTCACTTAGCTCCGGCAGGTCCTTTATGTGTACAAGTCCTTCGTCGGTGATTTGCGTACCTGCCAGATGCAGCTCTTTGAGATGTCGTAATCCACTGAGATGTTCGAGGCCAGCATCTGTTACCGAAGTACCGCTGAGGAAAAGAATCTCTAAGTTGTGAAGATTCTTAATATGAAGAAGGCCCCCATCTGTAACCTTAGTTCCGTCTAGTAGCAGTTTCTTAAGATTTGTGAGCCTTCCGAGAATGGCAAGGCCAGAGTCCGTGACGTCGTCGTTTCTCACGTCAACGATTTCTAGACGATTCAACTTCCCAATACTTTGTATGCCTTGGTCGGTAATGTCTGTTTCAAATAGCCGAAGAGACGTCAATTCCTTGAGGCCTTCCAACTGGGCAACTTCTTCGTCCCCGAACCTCTGAGTATTAGCTTGTGCTTCGACTACACTAGTAAAGTACTCATCTCCAACCGCCTTTCTGAGGACTTCGGTGGTTGGTGGAATGGCGTTTGTGATTAGCTTCCCGTCTTCAGAAAACTGGTAGTCGAATTTGACCGAGCCTCCAGCGTCACGAATCGCTGCGGTACCGCGTCGCTCATCATTCTCACGTTTAGCCTGTACGGCAAGCCAAATCGCGAAGATCGCAGTCAAGAACAGTAATGTGGTGATTCGGAATCTAAACCAATGTGACGGTGGCTTGACCGCTTTTTCGGAAATGGATTCTTCCATGCTTTCGATTCCTTTTAAGGGAGCGATTCTTGGTAGTGGAGGTAAGTCAAATCTCCAATGATGGTTGATTGTACCTTTACCAAGCAAGCTGGCAAAACAGGGAAATCTCCCAACTTCTATGACGCGGCGGCGTGCCAAACCCCGGAACTTGGCCGTAGCTACCCACTAACGCCAGCAAGCCACTTGGGCCCACCATTGACCCTCGGAACACAAGATGGCGGCAGACAGCAACCAAGGGCTTGCAGGGTACTTGCGTACATGCATCTTGGCTATCTCACCCCGGGAGCGAAATGCCATGGACAGCATTAGCGGGCCTTGTGCTTATCTCGAAAGGAATCACTATGCCACTATCGAAAGAGATGCGGGCCTACCTGGCCAGGCGTTACGACTGCGATCCGCACAAGGAAATCCTATTCGATGGGGACGCGGTTTCCGTTATTGGCATGTTGCCAGGTAACAACGAACCCGAACAGTTATTTGCAGGCTACCTTGCCGACATTGAACGCGACATGCACAGGGACCTCGGCACCGACTTGCCTAACGAATTGGGGGCGACCTGAAAGGAAGTTTTCCAACAGGACCGCCATTACCCACGTCGTGAATCAGAGCCTGAAGCTGTTGGAGAACCCATTTTGCTTTTGGCACTAATCTAACCTATCTTAACACCGAAAATAGGACTCGCGGTTTTGCAGTGGGTAACTAGGTACTTCAAACCGTTGCTGGGGGGGCGGATGGTAAAAAAACCAAGGCGATGGGGCCCCCTGAGCCACACGGTGTCTTTCAGCCATTTCGAGCTGACTGAGTTTAGATGGGCTGTCCTTTTCACCTCAGACTTCATTTGGTTGAGCCGCCAACTAGCAATCGCCTACAAGCCCTCTAACACATCGCATGTCGAAGCAGTAGATTTACCATGGCATGTGATCCACGAGCGTTACACGTGAACTGAGAGGCCTTAGGCAGGCCCTGGACTCTAATCGCTAAGTGGTCAATCATCTCTAAGAGTAATAGGGTATTGCAATCAATTGCATTTCATCGCATTCAGATGCACTGATCAAAGAAAGCCCCGGCCAGTGGGTGGGTGCCACTGGCCGGGGTACTTGCACTGACTATCATCTCTTGCGGGCGACTTCCCAGCCCTTGGCTAGGTCCCGCTCGGCGTAGACCTGGGTGACGTCTGCCGCTCTGTGACCAAGGATGATCTGGGCTGCCTCCAGTCCGAATTCCCGCCTGATCTCTGTGGCTGCAGCATGGCGGAGCTGATTCGGTGACCAGCGGTGGTCCGACTGCCACTTCTTCAGCTCGGCTATCTGGGAAGAGGGCATGTCCTTACGGACTATGGAACCAAGCTCTGGGTGGGGAAATGCCTTGTCGCAGGCATAGTGGATCGCCCGGCGGTAGCTGTTAGTGATGTAACGATCCCCGGGGGTTTTCTTGGGTTTCTTCTTGCGATTAGAGCCTGGACTATTGCCACAACTCAGTGGGGTAACTCGAATCTCATGTAGTTTGGCTAATCGCTTTTTCTCACTATCAATTGGTCGGAAGCAATACTCCTCCGATCCCCGGGCCAAATAGCGGAGCATTAGCTCTTGAGCTTGGGGACCGAGGAAAACAATTCTCTGTAGCCCATGATGCTCGGTCTTGTGGGAACTTGGGCGGTAAAGCCATACGTCACCAGTCCGGTCAATGTCGCATGGCCTTATTAGGCAGACTTCAGCCGGCCTCATGCCCGTGATACGTTGGATACGCACCATGTCAGACACAATGGTCGTCAAGAAGGGGAGCGTTGTCTCGACTATGTCGTGTTCCACAGGCTTTACGGGGTCGGACTCCCTTGCTCCGGATCGACCCTGACGAAGTCCTGGCAAGGCAGCCAATCCCTGTGAAACGGCAGGGGGAATTAGCTCCTCAGCCACGGCCCACTTGAACATTCGCTTGATGCGGCCAATCTGAGAATTGACATAGTTCCGAGACTGGTTTTCGTCGATCATCCGCTGCCTAAGCGTCTTAAGAGCCAAAGGACCAAAATCAGCCGCTTGGGTCTTTCCATACCATTCCCTCAGGAACCGTAACGCAATTCGGATGCTTGGGTTTTCTCCAGTGCACCTACCATCTTTCACATAATATCCTTTGGCGTGCTGCCAGTACCGAGCACACAACTCGACAATCGTAATACCATCGGAAGGGCTGAAAAGCGGGTTCCGATGATTCTGCAGCCATTCCCCGATTAGTCGGTCATATTCTCGCTTACTGGCTTTGGTGCCGTGAGGACCCAGATAGTGATCGCGACCATTGAGAGTTACGACGGCTTGACCGCTAGAACGATGCTTGCGGTACTTAGGAAGATGATTGTTCGACCACGGCATGGTACGGGTCTCCTTTGCTGTTTTTCCAAAAACGGTATGTACCGTTTTTGAAGCTTGGGAAACGCCGCACTGTCGAACGTCGACAGGTAACAGAAACTCTTATTTCGGCGGGAGTTACGTCTAGTACGCCCGGAGGGACTCGAACCCCCAACCCCTGGTTCCGAAGACCAGTGCTCTATCCAATTGAGCTACGGACGCATGTCTATTGAGCAGCATAGATTCTTACTCGTTCGGAGACAAGCGGCCAGAGAACTATGCAGAAAAGGCATCTACATGAGCGATCGGCAAGGGTTGGATTCTGACAGCCTGGCTATGCTAGCCAGCCCATGATCGTCAGTAGGACCATCACCCCGGCCATGAACACAAGAACCCACAATCCAAATCGAACTGCGTGGTTCAAGATGGGGGTGATTTCTTCGTGGCGTGTCGCTGCGCAAACCAAGCTCACGCTCACGATTAAGGGAATTGCGTACCACAAGTTAATGACTGCCAGTAGAGGTGCCAGCGACATTTTTAGCGCAGCCGATGAAAAGCAGCATGGGACGGCGAAGTTAATCATTGTTCGACTGCTCGGGAGCAGTTTCCCCTTTTTTATGCGGTTTGATGATCAACGGCCCGGCGGCTGCGTCGCAGATTACTAACACATTCAACAGGCCTGCGACCATTGTGTAGACCGTACCGATTTCAAAAAGTGGGTGGTATTGAACAGTCCATTTGGCTAACTCGTTGGGCTGGCGAGTCATGTTTCCAGAGTCGTCCTTCCAGGGGACGGGTTTATTTCTTGGAGGTGCCATGAATTCGCTTCCGAACAGCAGAGGCTCGTTGTTGAGCATCCGATGCCGTTGAATCAGCATGGGTGTGGCTGGCAGGCCGACACCAAGTTGGCAAAAGTATTGCCAGCGAAATTGCTGCTCCCAGGGGACGGCGGCGTAGACTACCTTTCCGCCACCGAGATACAAACCATAGGCGAATGTGCCAAGGATGCAAATGAAAAACAGCAGGCCCTTGCCCGTGCGGCCTTGGTAGAGGTGGCCCAGACCAGGAATCGCCCAAGCCAGGAGGCCGGCGATCCAAGGATTCTTTAGATCGATCACAATCGCATCTTCAGGAGCGTCAGAACCAGCGGCATCTGGTATGCGTGTCTTCGCCATTGCTAACAAAACTCGGGAATGTTGACGGCTATTGGGAGTGGCACAAATAATTAAATGAGCTCACCATTCTAGGCATTGGGCCGCTGAAAACCCAGGTCAGAACTAGACAAGAATTAGCGGAAATAAAGCAATGCAAAAAGTTATTCGTCGACCAACGGGGAATCTTGGCTCGTAGCTTAATTATCTGAGTGCCAGCACGATGGCCCCCAGTATGGCAAACAC
This sequence comes from Bythopirellula polymerisocia, assembly GCF_007860015.1. Lineage (GTDB taxonomy): Bacteria > Planctomycetota > Planctomycetia > Pirellulales > Lacipirellulaceae > Bythopirellula > Bythopirellula polymerisocia. The sequence continues at coordinate 468,121 of NZ_SJPS01000001.1, read as the reverse complement.
AATCCCAATCCCAATCAGGACTCGTGTGTTAGGCTTTCTCGCATCGGCGATCGGTCCACTTTGAAGGCGTTGAGTAAGATTGGGGCTGCTGGTTTCTGCCTCGCCGGCATGGTCGTCTTTGGCTTGAGCGAGTTGGTACAGGCGAGAAGCGTTGGAAGTTCCTGAAAGCAATTGCTCTAAGGTATCGGCAACTTGCTGGGCATTCTTGGGGCGGTTTTCTGGCTTCTTCTCAAGCATGGCGTCGACCAGGTCAGCAAATTCGCTTGGGCAATCCGGCACGATCACATCCAATCGAGGAGGAGCACTCTCTAGATGCTGATCAAAGATTTCCGCAAAATTTGCTCCATCGAAAGGAACATGACCCGCAACCATTTCAAACACAATGCAACCAAGTGCGTAGATATCCAAACGACCATCGATATCGTCTTGGGCAGTGATCTGCTCGGGTGGCATGTAGCGCCAAGTACCCACGGTCTGTCCGGAGGTTGTGAGTCGTGAATCGTTTAGATCGCGTGCCAAACCAAGGTCACCAAGTTTCACGAATCCATCTTCCGAAAGGTAAAGATTAGCGGGCTTGAGATCTCGATGGATGCAGCCTCGTTGATGTGCATGACTCAGTGCCCGAGAAACCTGTACGGTGACCTCAGCAGCTTCGCGCCAGGGAAGCCGGCCCCGCACAATCAGAACCTCTTTGAGACTTCCGCACTCGACCAGTTCCATCGCGCAGTAGATGCTGTCTTCGTTGAGGCCGGCATCAAACACGTGCACGATATTTTCGTGATCGAGTTTCTTCAGCAGGGCAATCTCGCGGACGAAGCGATTCTGAACCTCTGGTTCCAACTCCTTTGTTCCGTGCAAAAGCTTGATGGCTACTCGCTGACCCGTTTCTTGATGGGTCCCTTCGAAGACCGCACCAAAACCTCCTCGGCCTAGGCAGCGTCCAAGCCAGTAAGGGCCGACTAGCTCGCCCGCATTGGAGGGTGCGGCATTTTCTTTGCGTTTGGCATCTTGAGAGATCATGGAAATCCCACTCGCTTGTTAATGAATACGCCGCCTGTTGATGACTGGCATTCTAGCAACACTTTCGTTCTTCCCCAACAGATGGAAGGAAAAAGGCATGGGGGAGAGGGGCGGACGGGGAAAGTGTCGGCTCTATTTGCTACGCTTCCCCACGTGGATTAGGCTGTCTATATGGGAATCAAATGGGCAGAAATGGGTTCGCCGGAGCAGCCGGCACGAGAATTCGCGCGGCAAGTGCTGACCGAGCGGATGGCCGTTGTCGAGTCGCTCTTGCCCTTGGCTGCCCACCACTATCTTGAGGATGTCGAGCATGTGCATCAGCTTCGGGTAGGCTGCCGCCGTGCCTCGGCAGCACTCAGGGCATTCGAACCGCTGTTTTCAACTAAACCCAAGGCCATGAAAAAATGGCTCAGTAGAATTCGAGATGCTGCTGGACCGGCTAGGGACATAGACGTACTCTTGGGTCGATTTGCTTCCGAGTCCTTCGATGATTCTGTGACGACTCACGCCTGCGAACGACTTGAGGGCGAAAGACGTGACGCGCAGCAGAGATTAGTAAAGGTGGCAGCCAAGGCATCGCGGGGAAAGTTAGTTGAGAGCGTCGAAAGATGTTTGCGATCGCTGGCCGAGAATTGTGATTCGTATGGAGAGATTGACTGTCGAGATCTGGGTCGGGTCGCTTTGCGAGTGGCTAGTAATGCCTTCTTGCCGCTAGCTCATCTCCCCAATCCGACAATTGCCGAACTGCACCAAATGCGGATCACGGGCAAGCGATTGCGGTATTCCATCGAGATATTCCATGCCGCATTTTCTACAAAGTTGAAGCAAGAGGTTTATCCTCTGATTGCCAGCCTGCAAGATCGCCTGGGTAAGATCAACGATCACGCTACGGCTCAGGCGTTATTTCAGTCATGGCTCGCCTCTATGGAGCCAACTGCACTGGCAGCTGAACTGGCAGGCCGCGTCGTTACGGAGCATAAGGCGGCGATGCAGCTCAACAAGCGGTTCTCAAAATGGTGGACTGAGAAACGGGTTACGAAGCTGGATGCGGCGCTGCATGAGCTGGTCTTGGATGGGTAAATCCATTCGCTAAGCCGCCGATCTGGGCTGACTTGACCTCCAGCCGTTTCATGTTGTTTACGTTGGTCACGTTGGCCGCGTTTTTTGCATGACGAAGTTGGCTGAACATGAGTAGTGCGTCGAATACGGCGGACACCATAGAAACTGATCTAGTGACTCCAATTCCGTAAAGAAATTGACCCTGGCAAGCATTTGGTAGGAGTATTTACCGGTTCTTCCACCAAAACCCGAGCGTCGCCAGGAATAGAATCCATTCTGTGGCGGCGAAGTACCAGGTAGGATTCGCGACTCCGCTGAAAAGCAGCAGGCTAAGCGTGCGCATGATTGCCAAGCTTGCGTGTACTAATAGGCAAACCAGCAGCGAAGCTGACGTAAACTCCGGTCGCACCATTGGCAGTAGAAACACCAGTCCCAGAGCCAATTGCAACCCACCATAAACAGTAAAATACTCACTCTCGCCTGAACCCGGTCGGAGTTCAAAGCCGATCGAGCCGGCGGTCTTGGTGGGTTGCAACGCACACCAGAGAGCGAGTAGCAGATAGATGATGCCGACGATGGCGAGATAGGTGCGGGTCATGGGGAGTTGCTAGTGGTTAGGCGCTGGGCGCTAGTCAGATTCATGAAACAACCCCGGTGGGAGAATTGCTCTCCCGCCGGGGTTGATGGGTTTTCAAAGCTATTGAGTTAAGGTTGAGTCGGTCGGGGTCGGGAACTATACCCGGCTCGCTTGGCGTGAATTAACTCGCGCCTGGCGCCTCACGACTCGCGCCTCACTCAATACATGTCGTCCATGCCTGGTCCCGCCGCCGCCTTCTTGTCCTTCTTGGGGGCCTCGGCGATCAGGGCGTCTGAGGTCAATAGCAACGTCGAAACGCTCGCTGCATTTTGCAAGGCCGTACGGGTGACCTTCGTGGGGTCGATGACTCCGGCCTTGACCATGTCTTCGTAGACATCGGTGGCGGCGTTGTAGCCGTTGTTACCCTTGGCCTCGGAGACCTTCTCGCAGACAATGCCGCCGTCCTGTCCAGCGTTCGCAGCAATGGCTGTGAGCGGGGCACGGCAGGCACGTAGGACAATGTTGTAGCCGACTTTCTGGTCGTGGCTAATATCGCCAGGCTTCACCGAAGTGCTCGCCCGTAAGATGGCAACGCCACCACCAGGGAGAATGCCTTCTTCCACTGCGGCACGGGTGGCATGCAGGGCGTCTTCGACACGGGCCTTCTTTTCTTTCATTTCGCTCTCGGTCGCGGCACCGACATTGACCTTTGCCACGCCACCGGCGAGTTTCGCCAGGCGCTCTTCGAGCTTTTCCTTGTCGTAGTCGCTCGAAGTGTTGTCAATCTCGCGTCGGATCTGCTCGATACGTCCCTTGATCGCATCGCTCTTGCCAGCGCCTTCAATGAGCGTGGTGTTGTCCTTGCCGACAATCACCTTCTTGGCACGGCCAAGTTCCTTGAGGCCGATGCTTTCAAGCTTGATGCCCAGGTCTTCGAAGATGGCCTGACCACCGGTGAGGGTGGCAATGTCTTCGAGCATGGCCTTACGACGATCGCCAAAGCCAGGGGCTTTCACGGCACATACATTGAACGTGCCCCGAAGGCGATTGATCACTAGGGTTGCGAGTGCTTCTCCCTCGATGTCTTCAGCGACAATCAACAATGGCTTGCCACTATTGACGACGGCTTCAAGACAGGGAACGAGATCCTTGACATTCGTGATTTTCTTTTCGTGAACAAGCACGTAGCAATCCTCCAGCACACATTCCATGCTGGCAGTGTCAGTCACGAAGTACGGCGAAAGATAACCACGGTCGAATTGCATGCCTTCGACCCACTCGACTTCGGTGGCGAGGCTCTTGCCTTCGTCGACGGTGATGACGCCATCCTTGCCGACCTTCTCCATGGCCTTAGCGAGCATGTCTCCGATTTCGCGATCCCCGTTCGAGGCAACTGTGCCAACCTGGGACATTTCTTCGGAAGTCTTGATCTTGACGGCCATCTTCTTGAGTTCGGCGGTGATGTCCTCGACCGCTTTCTCGATGCCCTGCTTCATTTGCACAGGATTTACGCCGGCCACGACTGCCTTGAGGCCTTCGTTGAAAATGGCTTCGGCGAGAACTGTTGCGGTCGTGGTGCCGTCGCCAGCGACGTCACTGGTTTTGCTGGCAACTTCCTTGACCATCTGGGCACCCATGTTTTCGTAGGTGTCCTCAAGTTCGATTTCCTTGGCGACTGTCACACCATCTTTGGTGACGGTGGGGGAGCCGAAGGATTTTTGGAGGATGACGTTGCGGCCTTTGGGGCCGAGGGTAATTTTGACCGCGCGGGCCAGTTTGCCGACGCCGCGACGCATTGCATCGCGGGCTTCTTGATCAAAGGCGATCATTTTGGCCATGGGAGGGGTTCCTTTGTTTGGAGTCGTTAGTTGTTAGGTATTAGTCGTTAGTTGGACTGATCGCTTGAGCGACCAGTCCGTGTTTGAAATTCAGTCGATCACTGCGAGGATGTCGCTTTCGCTCATGAGGAGGTACTCCTCGTCGTCGATCGAGATCGTTTCAGGGGCATAGCTTGTGAACAGCACGCGGTCCCCTTTCTTAACTTGCATTTCGCCGCGAGTGCCGTCATCGAGCAACTTGCCAGTGCCGATGGCGATGATCGTACCGCGCGAGGGTTTGTCCTTTGCGCTGTCAGGGAGATAAATGCCACCGACGGTGACTTCCTGCGATTCGTCGCGCGAGACGACGACTTTGTCGCCGAGGGGTTGCAGGTTGACCTTGCTCTTTTTCTTGGTGGCGGTAGCTGCCATGTGCGTTGTCCTCCGAAATGTGAATTGAATAGTTGGAAAGTTGATGTTTGAATTTGGGGCTACAAACTGGGCGCAGAACGCCACCGTTGGGTGTGACTGACAATTGCAACCAGCGCGCCAAATCACTCAGTTGATGTAAGCACTTACTCGTTATGGCTTTACGGAAATTGTTGCTCTTCGGCCTTACCTGCCATTTTGGGCGAGGCCTCCATTTCCCCGCTATATGCATGGCCGCCGTGCTGCCATAATGGCAGCACCGTATTTGGGTATTGGATCAATAGTGTGGGGGCTTCTCGTGGGGCAGGTCCTCTCCAGTGCGATCCATAAGACCTTGGAGCATCCTCGCCAAGTTCGCCAGCTCCCGTCGCTGACGATCCAATTCGGCCTGCTGCTTCAGCACGACGCTATTGAGTTCGTCGAATTGACGCTGCTGGAAAGTGAGTTTCTCTTCAAGTGCGACCAGAGTAGGCGTTTGTTGCGAATCTTCTGCCATGAAGATCAACCTAAGTTAGCTTAGTCGGGCATACAAGGGCGCCGATTTGACGAGGCACTCCCAGTAAAGGGATAATTCACTGCAAGATCCCACAACTACCATCCACAGGAGGTGCGCCATGTCCACACAAACAGCAGAACAACTCACAAAGAAAAAATGCCTTCCCTGCGAAGGGGGTGTCGATCCCTATTCTCCCGCCGACGCCAAGGCCCAGTTGGCCAATCATGAAGGCTGGTACCTGACCCATGATGGTCAACGAATTCGCAAGGATTGGAAGGTAAAGAACTTCATGGCAGGCATGGATTTCTTCAAGAAATGTGCCGAAGTTGCTGAGGCGGATGGTCATCACCCCGACTTGCATATCGAAGGTTATCGCAACGTGTCCGTTGAGTTGTGGACGCATGCGATCGGCGGTCTATCGGAGAACGATTTTATTTTGGCTGCCAAGATTGACCAACTTCCTATTGAATTAGCGAGCAAGTAGTTATGACCACCGAAAAATTTCCTGCTCTGGTTGTTCGGCGTGAAGGCAAGTCGGAAGCGACTATTGCCATCGAACAATTATCCCGTTCAGAATTGCCTCCGGGCGATGTTGTAATCGAAGTTGAGTATTCGTCTCTCAACTACAAAGACGCGCTCGCTTGCCACGCACATCCAGGAGTTGTGAGACAACTCCCTCATGTGCCTGGGATTGATTGTGCGGGGAAGGTTATTGAGTCCGAAGTAGAGGAATTTTCCGTCGGCGATCCCGTCTTGGTAACCGGCTACAATTTTGGCTCCGGTGCGTGGGGAGGCTACTCGGCTGAGGTCCGCGTTCCTGCCTCGTGGGTCGTTCCCCGCCCAGAAACGCTTTCTCCCCGTGAGGCGATGATCTATGGCACAGCGGGTTTTACGGCGGCGCAGTGTGTGCATGCAATCCAGCACCACGGCATTGAACCTGATCGAGGTGAAGTAGTGGTCACAGGTGCCACCGGTGGTGTAGGGAGCATTGCCGTGGCATTGTTGGCCAAGCTGGACTACACGGTTGTTGCTGTTACGGGTAAGCCGGAGTACACGGATCTGCTCTTAAAGCTCGGCGCGCAGCGAATCATTGGACGTGAGGATGTCGATGATCACAGTGATAAACAGCTACTCCCCTCCCAGTGGTCTGCCGCAGTGGACACGGTGGGTGGTAACACCCTTGCGACCCTGCTCCGCTCCACAGCCTACCGGGGGTGTGTGACGGCCTGCGGATTAGTCGGCGGTGACACGCTGCCACTCACTGTCTATCCCTTTATTCTAAGAGGCGTCACCCTCTCGGGGATCGATTCGGCCAAGTGCCCGCGGGGGCCGAGGATGGAGATTTGGGACCTGCTTTCTGGAGCCTGGAATGTCGCTGAGCAGTTGGAGCCGCTCGCCCGCGAGGTGTCTTTGAATCAGGTTTCGAGTGAAGTCGAGGCTATGCTCGCTGGAAAAAATCATGGCCGGATTCTGGTACGTCCGGTTGTGGATTGATCTGGGTCTGCTAGCAACGGTGATTCTCGTCTTTACCTCGAAAAGCGATTCGAATTACATTGGCCTCTCGGCTGCGTGTCCTAAACGCAGTCGACCCAGGTTATCTAATCACACTGCACTGAAGGAGCTAGCAGATGCGCCACTTTGCCACGTTGTTCTCAGTTCTCGCCCTGGCACTAACCACTTGCGGGCAGACTTTTGCCGCCACAACTGAGATTCCTCTGTTGGACCCGAATCTGCCCTATTATCGGCCGGTAGAAAAGCTTTCCGGAGAGCTGAAGCTGGGTGGTTCCAATACGATGTCGCATGTGGCAAGTGTGTGGATCAATAGCTTCACGGAGTTCTATCCTGATGTGAAAATTGTAATCGACGTGAATGGCTCGCGCGAGGCGGTTGAATCGGTTGAGAAAGGGGAGACTCAGATTGGGCTGTTGAGTCGAACGATTTCCGAGGAAGAGGTTGAGTCCTTTAACAAATCGCTCGGTTACTCTCCCACGGTACTTACCCCCTGCCTGGAACGTACGGCTATCTATGTCAACAAGAATAACCCGATAAAGGGGCTCACGCTTGCTCAGCTCGACGCCGCATTTGGTGCCGAATGCAAACGCCAAGCGAAAGAGCCGTGTCGCTCTTGGGGCCAGTTGGGCCTCACAGGCAAATGGGCCAAGCTGCCAGTCACCGTGCATGGCCGCACGTTCGACACCGGTTCGCAAGTTTTTATCCAGGAAGCCGTGCTGCTCGGTTCAAAGATGCGCGAGGATATGGTTTCGCACAAGTCGAACATCGATATTGTCAACGCCGTGGCCAAAGATCAGGGTGGAATCGGTTTCGGCGGTTTGTCATATGCGACCTCCGATGTGAAGACCGTGCCACTAGCCTTTACCGAGGGACAGGAATTTGTCGCCATCGATTCCCCTGAGGCCGACATGGGTATGTATCCTTTGGTTCGACGCCTCCAATTGGTGGTGAAGCATGATCCGAAGAAAGAACTTCCCCCGGTCGAACGCGAGTTCATTCGCTATGTATTCAGCCGACTGGGTCAGGAAGACGTAGTGAAGGCCGGTTATCAGGCAATTCCCGCCCGCCCAGCCCGCGTGGCGCTCGATTCAGTTGGATTGGGTTTATCGCGTTAATTGATACGGCTGGCTTGAGTAGATTTCTCCTTGTTCTGAACCAAAATAATCAATTTCATGTGGGAAAGGATATCCATGAAAAAACTGCCACTCTTCTGCTGGGCTAGTTGCTATGCACTCCTGATGCTCGTGGGCAACTCGGCCAACGCAGTCGATACCAGTCGGTCATCTGCCCAAACTCAGTCGGCTCCCGACTGGGCCAAGTCTTCGACCAACGCGTATAACGATCCTGCCAATGGCTACGGGGCGACCACGATCGACCCCAGTCGTGATCGCAATCGAGCGAGCGCCACCTCACTGCCACAGTGGAGCGATCCGACACAGCCTTCGTTCGATCCTCGAATCGCGAGGCCGTTGGATCCTTCGTTCAATCCAAACCCTTACGGTCAGTCCGCCCCGCAGAAATGGCGGCTCGGCATTTATCCTGAAGATACCGATACGGGCGTAGTCATCCGCGAAGTCGTGCGCGGCTCGGCGGCAGAGCGTGCCGGGCTGGAAGTCAACGACCGCATCATTGCGTCTCACGGCTACCAAGTCGGCTACGTCAACGGCGTACTGTATGACATCGGCCAGGAATTCGAACGCCACGCGGATGCTAATGGCTGGGTTCGGGTGTTGGTGCAGGATAACCGCAACGGGCGGCTGATGAACTTGCCGATCAAGCTCGATGGTCGCAGCGAAGCGATCACCGGCACGATCACCTACCGTGGGTCGGCGGCGCTTCCGAGAGATGCCGTGGCGACGGTGGAATTGCGCGAGATCGTACGCAGCGACATCCGTCCGATCACATTGGCAAAGCAAACGATCACCGGCATCCGCACGGTGCCGATTCAGTTCACGATCGACTACGACCCCACGCAGATCGACACGCGTCGTAACTACCAGCTTCATGCCAGCATCGAATCGCAAGGTCGCGAAATCTATGGCATGCAGCGCGATATCCCTGTCCTAGGCTCAAATCCTCGTAACAATGTGCAGCTCCTGGTCGAGTCGACCACCTACCCCGGCGGAACGACGATTCCTAATCGACAGGATCAGCTGAATCAAATCTCCCAGTGGTTCCGCCAATACCTGGGCCGCGAACCGCGTGCGCAGGAACTCTATGTGTGGGAAGCCCACTTAGCGCGGGGGGGAACTTTGTCCGACGCCCAGTTGCAAATCCTCAGTACTCCGGAGTTCTACTATCAGTCGAACGCCGACGACACCGAGTACGTCCGCCGCATGTTCCTGCTCGTAACGAATCGCCAACCTTCGCAGCAGGAAGTCCAGCAGTGGCTCAGTCGACTGAACTATTACAATCGCCTGCGACCTGAAGTGGCGCGAGAGTTCCTCTCCTCAGCGGCAACGGCTCAGGCAAGGCAACCGGGAAGATTGTAGCGACTATTGATCACCGATCAAAGAACTTGCGGAACATGTATCCCGTAAGTTGCCGGCCGGCGCGGGCGATGGACGTTGTGAGTGGGATGTTCTTTGGACAAACCGCCACGCAGTTCTGAGCGTTGCCGCAGACTTGCAAACCACCGGGGGCCGACAGGGCTTCAAGCCGCTCGTCGGCGTTCATGTGGCCGGTGGGATGCTCGTTGAAGAGTATCGCTTGACTGATGGCAGCGGCCCCGATGAATGCTTGGTCGTAGGCTCGGTTCTTCCGCTCGGCAAACTCGGCATCACTCTCATCGCTCCGCTGGAACAATTCCACTTTTGCAAACTGTGGACAGGCCTCCACGCAGCAACCACACGTCATGCACTCGGAGAGTGGGTAGCGGACCTCTTGCCCTTCCTGCGATTCCTTAGGGCCGGCACCACGATCACCATAGCCGTCGACAGGAATCCAGGCCTTGACTCGCTCCAAGGCACGATACATCCGAGTGCGATCGACGACTAAATCCCGCAATACGGGAAACTTGCTCATCGGCTGCAGCTCAATACCCGCTGGATTATCTTCCAGGAGGCGATCTACTAATGCCGAGCATGCCTGCCGAGTGCGGCCATTGACGAGCATCGTACATGCCCCGCAGACTTCCTCCAGGCAATTGCAATCCCATGCCACGGGGGTGGTGCTCTTGCCGTCGGCAGTGGTAGATAGCGCAGCTATCTTTTGCAAGACGCTGATTACATTGAGATTCGGCTCATAGGTAATCTGGTGCCGTTCCCAATAACCGGGCTCCCCAGGGGCATCCTGGCGAAGGACACGGACTTCGAAGGAAGACGGTTTCTTGGAGGCAGGTGTGGCGTCAGCGATCATGGTAGGTTGTCTTAAAAGTTAAGATTATGTGATTTGTTGTGTTTCAATGATATACACTATTGGCAGAAATAGGCATGCATCATCAATTCCTCTTACCCTACCCCCGCACCAACCGCTGCCTTTGTTGCCGCACCATTGGGGCCATCTGACTGCGGTGTTTTCTCAGCTTGTCGCTCTTTCCAGACTTGTTCAATCACCTCAGCTCCGACAAGGCCGTAGAGACGTGGGCGAGGCGGGATCAGTGAAGTGTCGACATCCTCATAACTCAGCGTCGGCTCGCCGGACTTATCGATGCTGGCAATCGTAGTCTTGAGCCACTTGCGATTCTTCTCGTCAAAGGAATCGCACCAAGCTTCGGCCTGACGGCGTTTTTCGGCGGGGTCGGTCGCATCGATACCTGGCATGTCGAAGGCCGGTTTGTAATGGGCCCCCCGACATTCATCGCGGGCCAATGCTCCTTTGAGAATAGCTTTGGCGACGGGGAACATATCGCGCAGTGCCTTGGTAAAGACCACATTTTGATTCGTCCAGTTACCTGTGTCGGAGAGTGAGCAGTTTTCGACACGCTCTGCCAACTCATTTACTTTTTCAATGGCAGCAGTAAGTTGGTCGTTCCTGCGCACGACGGTGGCAGCCTTGGTCATCACGTCGCCAAGTTCCTGGTGGATGACGTAAGGGTTTTCACGGCCACCTTCGCGCTTGAGCAAGTTATCGTGTTCCAATTGCTTAACCGCTCGCTGGCCACGAAGTAGGCTGGCAAATTTTTCGTCACCGGCCGACTCTTTGAGCGACTTGAACATGTTCTCGATGCCAGGGGCGACAATCAGCCCAGTAAAGATACACGACAAGAGCGAGTTGGCACCTAAGCGATTTGCCCCGTGGTATTGGTAGTCGCACTCTCCAATGGCAAAGAGTCCAGGGATATGCGTCTGGTGGTTGCGGGGCGAACCAAGTGTTAGTCCGCCGTCGGCGGCGCGTTCGTAGTCAGCCCACAGACCTCCCATCGAGTAATGCACCGCGGGGAAGATCTTCATCGGGTATTCCCGCGGGTCGACCCCCTGGAACTTTTCGTAGATGTGAAGGATGCCACCGAGCTTGCGATCCAATTCCTCGCGTGAAATGTGCGTCAGATCCAAGTACACACATTGTCGGTCAGCATCGACGCTTAGTCCATCGTTCACACACACGTCAAAGATCTCGCGCGTGGCAATGTCGCGCGGAACGAGGTTGCCATACTTGGGATAGCGCTCTTCGAGGAAATAGTAACGTTCAGATTCGGGAATCTGCTTGGGATCACGCGGGTCATGTGGCTTGCGGGGAACCCAAACACGGCCTCCCTCGCCACGGGCCGATTCGCTCATTAGCCGTAGTTTGTCGGCACCCGGTATTGCGGTTGGGTGGACCTGAATAAACTCCGCATTGGCGTACTTTGCTCCCACCTGAGCAGCGCGACTCACTGCGCTGCCAGTGCAAGCCATGGACATCGTACTGCGGCCATAGATCAAGCCGCACCCGCCGGTGGCCAGGATCACAGCATCGGCAGGGAAGGAACGAATTTCCATGGTCACAAGGTTCTGCGCAACCACCCCACGGCAACGGCCTTCTTCGTCGATCACAGGACTCAAGAAATCCCAGCCTTCGTACATCTCGACAGCACCAGCGTTGTGCCAACGGCGGGCTTGTTCATCGAGCGCATAGAGTAACTGTTGTCCGGTTGTCGCCCCCGCAAAAGAAGTCCGCTTAAAGAGCGTCCCGCCGAATCTCCGTTGATCGCGAAAGCCCTCGGGTGTGCGATTGAAGGGGACACCGAGTCGATCCATCAAGTCGATGATTCCTGGGGCCGCGTAGGCCATTTCCTTAACGGGCGGCTGATGTTGCAGAAAGTCACCTCCATAGACTGTATCATCCAGGTGGAGCCATTCGGTGTCTCCTTGCTGTCGCGTAAGCTCATTGACGCTATTGATGCCTCCCTGGGCGCAAACGCTGTGCGAGCGTTTGACAGGGGTAAGGCTCATGCAGTCTACAGCAATGCCCAACTCAGCCAATTTCATGGTGGCTGCCAGACCTGCCAGTCCACCACCTACAACCACGACGCGTTGTTTTGCCATCCCAATACCTTAATTACGAATGCGTCTCTTTCCTGGAACTTAACTATTATTCAACCGAAACTTGGGACGTTTCTTCACTCTTGGTCACTTCTCCGCCACCGCGCTTATGTTCGTTCGGCTTCAGCTCACCCGATTCGAGCTTGTGTTCGTACATTTTATCCTCTACCTGTCGGGCTTCGATCAATCTCTCGCCTGCTCCATCGGCACGCATTCCAAACAACGCCCCTACACCTACGATGGCTAGAAGTAGGCCAAAGATGGCGCAGACATTCGAAGCCCGCTTTTGTGCCTTGGGGCTGATCCAGACTCCCCAGGTGATTCCCATGGTCCAGATTCCATTGGCGAGATGAAATACACAGGCCAGCACCCCGATCAGATAGATGGCGACCATGACGTAACTTTGCAGGGCCAACCCAGCCGAGGACGCCGCACTGTAAGGGTGAAATTCGGCGCCTCCGAGAGGACGAACCACTTTTTCGAGCCAAGTATCCTGATGAATCCATCCGTGCATGTGGAATACATGGATCGCGATGAACACAAACGCGATCATCCCCGTTACCCGCTGCAGGGTATATCGTCGGTTGGCGGCATAGGGATAGTTGCCCGTGTTGGGAATCCCACCCATAACGATCACAACACCGATGATTGCATGAAACAGAATGGGAATAAAAATAAACACCCATTCCACCACAGGGAGCAGGGAGCCGAGGCTGTGGATCTGATAGACATTTTTCTGAAATGCGGCGGGGCTCTCCAGAACGCTAGCATTGACCAGCAAGTGGACGCACATGAAAGCGCCCACAGGAACCAGTCCCGAGAGCGAATGCAGTCGCCGGATCAAGAACTCATGGCGAACCAAGAACGAAGGAGGTGAATCTTGCACGCGCGTCATGTCCTTTGCACGAAAGCCTACCGGCATCAGGGATCAGCGAGCCACCGAAACCCGCTATTAGGTGTTCAGTATAGAACAGCATCGCATACTGACAAGCCGGGGAGAGAACTCAAAAAAACAGCCCGCAGGAATCAACCTGCGGGCTGGCGTAATTTGTGAATTCGCAGCAATAAATTCGGCTGAACCCGAAATTAGACGAAGGATTCCTCGTCATCATCGTGATCGTGGTCGTCTTCGGCGTCACCATCACCACACTTGCCACAATGGACGAATGATTCTTCGTCATCGCCCTCGTGCTCGTGGTCATCTTCGGCATCGCCATCACCACACTTGCCACAGTGAACGAACGACTCTTCGTCATCGCCGTCGTGCTCGTGATCATCTTCGGCATCGCCATCACCACACTTGCCACAATGGACGAATGATTCTTCGTCATCGCCTTCGTGCTCGTGGTCATCTTCGGCATCGCCATCACCACACTTGCCACAGTGAACGAACGACTCTTCGTCATCGCCTTCATGCTCGTGATCGTCTTCGGCATCGCCATCACCGCATTTTCCGCAGTGGGCGAAGCTGTCCGAGTCGAGTAGCTTGAGATCCATACGATCGGACATAACTGCCGCAGCTAGAAAGCCGAAGCACAATATTGCCAAAATTTTACTCATGCTCTTATTTCTCCGTTTGATGTGGACGAGGGAACCAATGAAAAAGAGTCGGTGTACGACTGATCAAGTTACTTATTCTAACAGTCGCGGTTAGCTGAAGAAAGTGATGCAGCGTATACTCCGTGAAAATTGGACGTATTTCAGGGAGTTAACTTTACCTAATTATCCCGGTTAGTATCAGTTTTAGAGACCTGCGCGTAGGGCAAGTGCGGCTTCTGAAGCGGTTTGGGATTGCTCTGCCAGCACCGTTAGATGTCCCATTTTTCGCCCTTTTTTGGCCTCGGCCTTGCCATAAAGATGCAAGTGAGCCTGTGGGACCAGGAGTACTGAGTGCCAGTTTGGCACTCCTGCGGACCAAAGATCTCCCAATAAATTTGCCATCGCCGCCGGAGAGCGTGCCTGCATCGAGCCCAATGGAAGACCACAAACGGCACGCACTTGCTGCTCGAATTGCGAAGTAGCACATGCCTCGATGGTAAGGTGCCCGGAGTTGTGAGGGCGAGGAGCAATCTCATTCACCAGAAGTTGTCCTTCGTTAGTAAGAAACATCTCTACACAGGCGATGCCGACCAAACTGAGACGCTCTGCGACTTTCTTGGCAATGGATTCTGCGGCATCGGCAACTTTTGCGAGTGCCGGTGCGGGAAAATAGGACAGGTCTAATATATGATTCACATGGTCATTGGCAATTGGGCCGCAAGTGGTCATCTCGCCAGATACGGAACGGGCCACGAGCACGGACAATTCTTGTTGGTATTCGATCCAGCCCTCTAGCGCAGCCGGCCGTTGACCAACAAAATTCCATGCTGTCGTTGCGTCATCTGAATTGCGAATCAGCATTTGCCCTTTCCCGTCGTACCCGGCGTGTATCGTCTTCAGAACGGCAGGTAGACCAATTGTCTCGATTGCAGAGACTAATTGTTCGCGGGAATTCACTTCAGCGAAGGGGGCGCAGGCAATGCCCGCATTGGTAAGGAACTGCTTTTCCCTAAGCCGATGTTGCGAGATATGTAGCACATCCAAAGAAGGTCTGACAGGAACAAACTTTTGAATTGTCTCGACCGCCACCGTAGGGATGTTTTCGAATTCCAATGTGACCACGGAGACTGATCGAGCGAACGCTTCAAGGGCTGCAAGGTCGTCGTATTCGGCGACTGTCTCTCGATGGGCAACCTGGCCGGTGGGACTGTCGGCCCGAGGCGAAAAAACATGAACATGATAGCCAAGCTCGGCGGCAGCGATGGCAAACATGCGGCCGAGTTGACCACTGCCCAACACTCCCAACGGAGAACCAGGCAGAATGGGGGCCTGAACGTGTTCTTGCGGAGTAGTAGCCTTCATGGCAACTAGGATACCGGGCCTTCGTTCATCACGGAAGCTGGCAATCGCTGAAGATGTCAATCACGGAAGCTTATCTTGACGGACGTGATCGGTAAGTCCCTGATGGAATTTGTGCAACGCTTGGCGGAGTTCAGGACGGCTTCCTGCGAGAATCCTTACAGCCAACAAACCAGCGTTCTTGGCTCCGGCCGTGCCAATAGCTAAGGTTCCTACGGGTACTCCTCCCGGCATCTGCACAATCGACAACAGAGAATCCATCCCCTGGAGCGCACGGCTCTCGACGGGCACACCGAGTACCGGCAATACCGTGAGCCCGGCGACCATCCCGGGCAGATGAGCCGCTCCGCCTGCGCCGGCGATTAGGACTTCCAAGCCACGCTCTTCGGCGGACTTGGCGTATTCCACCATGTACTCGGGAGTGCGATGGGCGGAGACAATTTCGCATTCATGCGGAACGCTGAAATCAGTGAGCACCTCGGCAGCGGCGCGCATCGTTTCCCAATCGCTGCGGCTGCCCATGATGACGCCTACGAGAGGCGAAAGAGTTTCGGTCATTGCGGTGGTTTCTTTGGGTCGGATCTAGAAAGCTTCATCTTCGACGGGGCAACATGGCTTGTCAACGCAGGACTTGAATGGTCCGTTTAGCGACCAGTCGGCGTGAGTTAGTTGCGTTGACGGATTGTGGTGCCGTTGGCGACTTCGTCGCCAGGGTGTACGATCACGGAATCGCCTGGAGAAAGTCCCGAGCGAATCTCCGCTTCGAGACCGTTTTCCAAGCCGATTTCTACCACTTGCTCACGGGCGACCCCGTCCACGGCACGAAATACGGCCCAGCGGTCCCCTATCCGGAAGAGCGCACTCGTGGGAACCTTTAACACATCCGCTGACTCGGCAACGACGATCCGGGCCTCCACTCGAAACCCGTCACCGAGTTCGGTCCGATCCTGTGGGGGATCGACCAGGCTGACAATCACATTAACCCTTTGCTCTTCGACGCCAAGCGTGCTGATCTTGGTGAACGCCGAAGGTTCAACAATTTTTACACGGCCCTGCAGCACACGATCGCCCCCCCAATGCTCCAACAGAACAAGAGCTCCCGGCTCCACCTTCACTGCGTCGCGTGAGAGCACATCGATCTCGACTTCCAGGTCTGTTGGATCTCCAACCTCTAACAGGGGTGTGCCGGCGTTTACGACGGCGCTACTTTGCTGAAACACTCGCAGCACCCGACCGTCGATTGGCGACCGAATCGGAAAGTTCCAACCATTGTTCTCCGCCAAGGGGGGATTCTCTGAAGGTGGACGTGATCGGATCAGGGCCGCCCGCGCCTGATCGAGTTCAAATCGGGCGATCTCCTTGTTTTGTAACGCCGTGCGCAAGAGCGCCTTCTGAGTCCGTGACGCCAGCAGGCGGCTCTCTACCTCACTCTCCGATACTGCCGAAGGACTATTAGATCGGGCATCTTGCACACGCTTAAGTTCACTGTCGGCGTATTGTTGATTGGCGGTGACCTCCTCGAGCATCGGCTCCATTTTCTCAAGTGTCGCTTCGGCGGCTTTCACGCGAGCCTCTGCCTGGGCAACTGTACGAGCATCCAAGAGTTCAGGGTCGCGGGGTTCAATGTTGGCGAGCAAGGTATCTCCGGCACGGACTTCGTCACCGGGGTCCATATCGATCCGTAGTACCCGCCCTGCCAGGGGAGCCGAGACCACATACTTTTCGCGAATGCGAGTCTTGCCATCCTGATCCACGGTCACGCGAATTGCGCCTCGTTCTGCCTGTGCCAGATCAACTTCCACAGGTTCGGGTATCAAGCCAAAGGCAATCGCAGCCAAGACGGCCAGACCGAATGCGTAGAGCAGGAATTTTCTGAATTTCGATCGCATAAGTTTTGCAGGAAGAAATTAGACGCGGACAAACACAGAGTTAACGGATCGTCGCGGATCAAAGCGATCTGCGAAAATCCGCTTAATTAGCGTTCATCCGTGTTCCATTTCTTACAATTACTCTCGTGATTTTAGTACGGCGATTAAATCCAACTCGTCCAGTCTGCGACGAACCAATAGGCCCGATATTACCGAAGCGAGTATCACCACTCCTGCAGCCAACCCATAAGTGGTGCGTTCAATGACCAAAGGGAAGCGGAACAGTTCCAAGTCTAATAGGGCAACCACTCCACCGGCAATTTTGTATCCGATCCACAAGCCAAGCGGTACCGCCAACAGGGTGATGATCGCTAGTTCCCCCAGGAGGATGCCAGAAATCTCGCCCCGCGTGAAGCCGATTACACGCAGCGTGGCCAGTTCTCGGCTTCTCTCTGAGAGTGAAATTCGGGCGCTATTGTACACCACCCCGATAGCAATCACACAGGCGAAAAATAGATTGATCGCCTTCATGGTCATCAAATTCTCGGCGACCGTTTTTTGGAAACTCTCGATGGCATGCTCTTTCATTGTCACTCCCGCGATTGCTGGGACGGTCTTCAATTCGCGAAATAATTGATCCTCGTACCGGGCATCGACGATCATGTTTGCCCCGGTGATGACAGGTCCTTCACGTAGTAATCGATGCAGAGCATCAATATTCATGTAGGCCGACACTCCGGAAAAGTCCTGCAGTGATCCGACTACCAGTATGTCTTTGACGGGTCGCTTCCCTTCGAGTACTTCTACCTGAACCATGTCCCCTACTTTGATGTTGAGGATGTCTCCGAGCTTTCTGGAAATGACCAATCCATCCGGTGGAAGCGAAATCTGGTTGCCATCGATGTCGATCAAACCAAACAAAGTGCCATTGGCTGGCAAGCCTTGAATACTGACACGGCGACTTCTAGGACCAGCCCGAAACCGAGTCGAGGCGCCGCGAGTCGGTTCACTGTGAATGACCCCCGGCATGCTTGCGATTTCATAGAGCGCATTGCTTGATACCGGTTCTATGGTGACGACCGACATGTCATATTTTTGAACTCGATTGAATTGGGCCTCCATTACATAGTCGACCGAGTCTTCCATGAAATTGCCCAGCACGATGATCGCCACCGCCAATGAAATCGCAAACACTGATAAACCCGTCTTCACGGGATGACGCTCCAACTGGCGAAGGATCATCCGCATCACTGGAGGCAGGAGATGCCCTAGATTCAATCGCTCGAGAATGGTGGGCTTGAAACTCGTGGGTGGCTCAGGCCGCATTGCTTCGGCTGGTGGCAGGGACACCGCTTTGCGGATGGAACTCCAGGCACCCAGGACCGAGGCTACAACGCTAACCAGTGCCGCGGTGAGCGCAACGCCGTAGGTCAAGTGGTAAGTGAACTCGGGAAAGTGAAACAACTTGGCATACATACCGGTTACCACCTGGCCAAACCATGCCCCGCAAGGAATCCCGAAAGCCAGTCCACCTCCCACGATTAGCAGCACGATCTTCATGTAGTGCCAACCGACTTCCAGGTTGTTGTAGCCGAAAGCCTTGAGTGCAGCGATTTGTTCTCGCTGGAGGTTGATCGTGCGGGTGAGCACCACATTCAAGAGAAATGCTGCCACTCCTAAAAACACCGTGGGCATGATCAGGCCCATCTGGCGGTTCTGTTCGATCTCATTGTCGAGAAACATGTGCGAGGGCTGATCCTTGCGACCATATGAGCCTAGCCCGCCATAAGGTTTGATCAACTCATCGAGCCGGAACAGAACTTCGGGCAATGATGCCCCGCGCATGAGCGAAATCGTTACGTCATTAAAGGCCCCTTCCAAGTTGTACGCCGTAGAGAGTGCTTCGTGATTCATCCACAGCACGCCAAAGTGTTTGTTGTCGGGCAGGATATCGCCCGGCTTGATCTCGTAGATATACTCCGGCGAGAGCACGATGCCGACGATGCGAAGTTTCTTCAAACGGCCGTTGATGACCGCAGAGATCGAGTCCCCCACCTCCAGGAGATTCGCATCGGCGAACGCTTCACTCGCCAGAATCTGGTCATCCCGACCAGGGGTAAGCATGCTGCCCCGCCGCAAGTAAAGCTGGTTCAGTAGTGATTCGCGAGTATCGGGGACCGAGATAATGCGACCAGTCGCTGGTTCAGAAAGCCCGGGGACCGAGAGATTCACTCCCACCACGATCCGCGTTTCAACTCGCGCAACGCCAGGAATCTCGGCAATGCGATCTCGCAGGGCGTCGGGCGCCCGCTTGAGCGAAGCAAAAACCTCGGCAAAATGGAATCGCTGGTAGTACGTAACTTGCGTCAGTTCCAGCGAGTGCAGCATACTGCGCGAGAGAGTAAAGAGCGCTACACCGCAACCGATCACCAGCGCAATCGCCACGGCTTGGCCTTTCATGTGCCAGAGATCTCGAAGCGCCTTACGGTCGAGTGCGGTAATGACGGCCATGGGTTTAGTATAGCCGATACGGCTCAGCGTGATGATAAGTAGGCTATGCAGTGCCCACCCTACTCACTTCTCATAAAGTCCGAATACAAAAAAAGCCACAGAGAACACCGAGACTCCAATGCCTTCCACACTCTGAATGCTCTGTGTTCTCTGTGGCTAGAGAGCAATTGACTAGGAATATCGCTTGTCAGGCGCCACAAGAGGATAGGTATTCTCAGTTCGAGTCATTTCTCCCAGTATAGGCACCGACCAAGCGAGAGACGAGGATGGCCAAATAGAACATGCCAAAGGTGGCCTCTACCAGCGCGAGCATTCGCGCCGTGTCGGAAATAGGCATGATATCGCCAAAGGTAATCGTGGTGATGATTTGAACGCTAAAATAGAGCGATTTGAAACCTTCAAGTTTGGAGTGGGCATCGGCGGCTTCAGTGAAAATGATTGCTCCTGGATCCCACAGGGCAAGCAGTGTGTAGAGCAGAGCCCATGCGACGGCCAATAATAAATAGATTGCAATGGAAGCACACAAAACTTCGTCATTGACTGAGGGTGCAAAGACGACAAAGCGAAATAGATGCACAATGACATAGATAATAAACACGATAGAGAAGAAAAAATAGAAATCGTTGAGCAATGAGTCGGGCCACACATGCTGGAGCCAACTCGCACCTACTGCCGGGGCAGCCAAAAGGGCAGCCGCAATTTGAGATCGACGCTGACCTCCAACGGCGTTCACCGCTACCAATAAAACTATGGTGAAAAAGACCGATGCAACCAGATAGCCATAGGCCATATGATCGACAAACGGTTGGACGACAAACATCGCCACCAACGCGACAAGCAAATGAGCGACCGACAGCCGATAACGACCTTCGTAAGGCATCTTTGCATTCCCGTATTGTGGAGCGACACCCTACCGCTGGGACAGTACGTGACGTGGATTCACGGCAAGATTTAGCGATCTGGTTCGTTTACTCGCTACTCTTGTTGTTCCGCTGGGCCGCTTCGAGCTTCTTCATATCCTCGGGAGTGAGATGGGGCTTGTCCATCGTGAGAGTCAACTTGTTGAGCTTCCCACTAAACTTGAATGGAATCTGATAATCGCTGTCGTCCACGGGGGTGCCCGTATCGGAACCAATATCAAAAGTCTCGTCCCACTGGAGAATGAGTGGAATGGTATGCTCCATCTTCTGGGTTGCGACGGCTTGGCCGTCGACTTTGAGCACTCCCGTTCCAGATCGGCCGATGCCACTCATGCTGTTGAAGGCGAGCGTCCCGGCACCGAGACCATCGTATTTGAAATCAAATTCCAGGGTGTGCTTACCCGGCGACAATGCCTCGGCAGCTTCCCACCGCGGACGCTTGAGATCAACCAAATTCCACAAGAAGACGGGCTTCCCTTTTAGCACGTAAAATCCATAGCCGCCAAACCGCCCACCGGAGGTGAGTAGAACTCCCTCTGCATTTTCCTTAGGAATCTCCACTTCAGCGGTGATGGTATACGAAGTATTGAGGATCAAGGGGGAATCCCCTTGGGGAATTCCGGTCAAGGGAGACGTATAAACGAACTCCGTTCTACCTGCCGTGATATTCGGACGCGGCGCTACAAGTCGAGTAGCTACCGAGGCATCCAGCGGGAGTACCTGATACTTCTCTGCTTCCTGTAGGAAAAGCTGTTTCATTTCCTCCAGTTTTTCAGGATTCGTGGCTGCTACGTCATTGGATTGGGTCCAGTCCTTGGTGAGATCGTAAAGTTCCCAGGTGACATTGCCAAAAGGATCTTGATTGACTGGCCCCACGATTTCCCACGGTGGACGAATTACTTTGGTGCTGGCGATCCACCCTTCGTGGTAGATAGCATGGTCACCCATCATCTCAAAGTATTGAGTCTTATGCGTGGAAGGTGCGTCGACATTCTCATTCTTGAACGTGTACGCGAAACTGACGCCTTCGATCGGGGCCTGCTTGATGCCGTCGACTTCCTCGGGGGCTGGAATGTTGCAGACCTCCAGGAGCGTCGGCACAACGTCGATCACATGATGAAACTGATGGCGAATGCCGCCTTCGTCATCAATGTGCCCCGGCCAGGAGACACACATCCCCTGTCGCACGCCGCCGAAATGTGACGCGATCTGCTTGGACCAACTAAAGGGGGTATCAAATGCCCAGGACCAGGGAACCGCCATGTGGTTGTAGGTTTCGTCGCTACCCCACACATCATAGAACTCTTTCAGCTGTAATTCGACGGGGACATCGACCCCGTTGAAGGAGGCCACTTCGTTGGGTGTGCCGATCAGCGTGCCTTCGACGCTGCCGCCATTGTCCCCACTAATGTAAATGATTATCGTATTGTCCAGCTTGCCCATGTCTTCGACTGCTTGTACCACGCGGCCGATCTCATGATCGGTATAGGCGAGATAGGCGGCATAGACATTGACCTGCCGGATGAACATTTTCTTGTCGTCGGCCGAGAGTTGATCCCACTCTTTGAGCAATTCCTCGGGCCAAGGTGTCATCTTGGCATCCTGGGGAATCACACCGAGTTTCTTTTGGTTGGCGTAGATTGTCTCGCGCAACTTATTCCAACCTTCGTCGAACAAGTGCATGTCGGTGATCTTCTTGATCCATTCTGGTGTCGCATGATGAGGAGCATGGGTACCGCCTGGAACGTAATAACAGAAAAATGGTTTTTCGGGATCGATCTGGTTGAGCATGTTGAGCCACTCGATGGCATCGTCGGCCATGGCCGTCGTTAGATTCCATTCGGATTTGCCAATGTAAGGGTAAATGGCGGTCGTGTTGCGGAACAAATTCGGTTGCCATTGGCTCGTGTCACCGCCGACGAATCCATAGAAGTATTCGAAGCCCATCCCGATTGGCCATTGGTCAAATGGCCCGACTTGGCTGGCAGAGAACGTTGGTGTGTTGTGGTCCTTGCCGAACCATGAGGTTGAGAATCCATTGTCCTGGAGAATTCGCCCGATCGTCGCTTTGTCCTTGGCGATGATGCTGTTGTAGCCAGGAAAGCCGGTGGATTGCTCAGAGATCACTCCAAAGCCTGCCGAGTGGTGGTTGCGGCCAGTGATGAGTGCAGCCCGAGTCGGCGAACAAAGCGAGGTGGAGTTCATGCAAGTGTATCGCAAGCCCGCCTTGGCAATGCGGTCGAGTGCCGGTGTAGGAATTACTCCTCCGAAAGTACTCGGGGCACCGTAGCCCACGTCATCGGTCATGATCAGCAGAACATTCGGTGCACTCTTGGGAGGAACCACACGCGGTGCCCACCACGCCTTGGATTCGGCGGCGTTTTTCTTTATTACGCCACTAAACTTCGGATCCGGTGCCGGCAGCTGCTTGCCACTGATTGTCGTGGTAGCACTGGGGGAACCAAGAGTGCCTGTGACCTCTTGGGCATGTGTTGAGGCAGTAAACACCAATAATAAAGCTGTGAGAATCCCATACGAGATTTTTTGTTTTTTGAGACTCATGGTTTCTTCCTTTCGATAATTCTTCGGGGAATCAACGATCATAGTTTGACAGGCGATGTTTTTTGCAGAATGAACACTAGTAAGAATACTTATTCACAGATGAACTTCAATGCCCCTGCTGGCTACGTTAAAGTTTCGCGACACTCCTGACAAAAAATTTGTCGAAACACCACCCTACCTGACCAACTCCATCTCACTCGGCCGCCAGCTTTTGTCGAAAAACGACGGGAGCGGACTGTAAAGGCGTAGAATCGTAAACCACCCTTTGCCGGGCATCGTCTGAATCCAGTTGCCACGTTTCACCCCCTGTGGCTGATTAGGACTGAAATAAATCGTCGTCGAACCATCGGCATTCGCATCGGCGGAGGGTGAGGGATAAGTCTGACTACCGGCGCGAGGATAACGTTGAGGCGTATCTAACATTGAGCGCGATTGATTATCGTAGACGGTGAACGACCAAAACTTCCCTGCCGGAATGTCCTTGGGCAGCGTTGCCTTGTAGGTCTTGCTGCCATCGTAGGGATTGCCGTTGGAGTCGAGGAAGCCCATGAGATACTGCGAGCCAACATCGGGGATTCGCATGATCATGCCCGGCGAATCGAGTGTGTAGGCGTAGTAGAATGCAGTACGTGAGTCGAGGGTGCGTGCGCCAGTTGGCGGATAGGGTTTGAACATGCCCTCCTTGGTGAACTGAGGCGGAGGTGTTTCGAAGAACGCTCCACCTTGCCACAACATGCTGCCCCACATCGAGTCGGGGTAGTAGGACCAATCTGGGTGAGAAACTGACCAGTGCCAGTTCAATACGCGGCCGGTGGCGTTACCCACAGCGGCAGCATCGGTGAGGATCTTCTTCAGCCGAGCATCAGGCGTAAACGGCTTCCCGTGGACGATGCCGATTGCAGCCAACTGCCCGGCGAGCTCTACGTCGTAGCTGGTAGCCGGCTCTTGTTGGACGTTCTCGTTAATCATCTCAAAATAGCCGAAGTCGCTGGGGGGAATGGTGTTGAACGATTTGCCGCTGCATTCAATAAACTTGGTTTCGGGCACGGGCGGATTTTTAGCAAGGCGCACCGTGCCTTCAAGTGCAGTGGCGATGGACGTCCCTACCGCCCCGGGTGTGTATGGATAGATCTTGAGGTGCTTCTTGATGTTCTCGACGGTCGGCTTGGGGTCATTGTTGGTGAGGAAAGCACGAGCCGCGTAGAGAACATGGTTGGTCTTCGAGTGGGCAATGTAGAAACCGCCTTCGGGCAACGGTCCGTCGTATCCTGGTGGCACGATCAGGTATCGACCTCCCGCACCCCGATCTGGGCCTGGGAAACCGATGTCAATGATCCACGAGAACCACATGTCGTTAACGGCACCGAGTCCCATAGGCGGCTGCTCGATCACCATCGGACCCTGAGACAGGTCTACCGCAGAAAGATAATAGATGGTGTCCGCATTGGCGGTGAGAAACAATGACTTGGAGTCCATCAGGTCGGAGAAGATGACAACGTCGTTGTCCTGTGCACCAATATCGCGAAATCCCTTGCATATCGCGTAGGCAGATGCGCCGCGGAAACTATTGTTGTAGGAGTTCAGTGCACGGGTGAAGTCGAGAGCATCGCGCACCTTCTCAGCGGTTTGTATGCTTGGAGCGCCGTCTTTGTATTCCAACGTGCCAATGCTCGTCTCGACTTTGTTAGGGGTGGTGAGCGACGAGGGTATGCCACTATTCGACTCGGCCGATGCTATACCTTTGAAACAGACCTGTGTGAGGAAGACGATCGCCAGCGTAGAGATTAATGATTTTGTAAAACAAACTTTCATCTGTTGCCTCCAATAGTGGTCGTTGTGTAATCGGATTAAATTCTAGCAAGACAAAGAACCCCAATAACTTAAAAACCATCCAAAGTGCCCCAACTGGGTTCAAGATAGTTTTGATAATCAAGCATTGTAGCAATCTTTCTGGCGGAGATATTGTTAAGTTCATGTGAATCAATTTCGAAGCATAGGGAGTGTGAAGTAGACACACATTAACATTGCGACGAGAGGAATCAACCATACCCATCCCTGCCAAATCCAGGGCAACCAACGATCAGGTATGAGAATCGCAAACACTCCGATTGTGAGAGCGCCCAGCGCTGCGGTAGCCATCCACCCATACCAATGCATGGCTGGTAGACCGTTCGCAGATGTGACATCTTGCATGTACTGAGCAGTCTTGAAGGAGAGCAGTCGAGTTGGATAGACCGTAAACATCGCGATATCCTGCTCGAAGGCGATTACATAAGTGATAGCAAATGCCGGCCCGAAAGCGAAAGCGAATCGCCGAAATGCGTGCGAAGAATTCATAACCCGAAACCTCGCACATTGTTCGCAATGTGGCCGATCAGAAAACCATACCAAACTATAAATGTCAGCATCATGGTCAGGGCAACGCGACTGCTTGAGTATTCTCGGTCAAGAATTTCTTGCCAAGAGACCCAATAGGCCGGAAGGAGGGCCATTCCAATCGCGATGAAATGTTCCTTGATGTCGAAGAGGCTGATGGTTTGCCAATGCTCGGATTGCTCGAGAACAGGCTTGATTTCGACACGGAAGTACAAATAGACAATTCCTCCCAGGATCGCCGACAGCACGTAAAGCACAACGACGGCATTGGTGAACGAGTCCGACGACACCGCGCGAAGGCGACCAATGAATGATTCCGGCCGAGTGGGTAGCGGCACCCAGATTGCTACGGCCTGATGAGTAATCGCTCCCAATAGGGCCATCGCGACCAGGCCATGTAGGATTAAGAGTGCAGTTGCCATGAAATCCTACCATAGTAATCCAATGCAGAAAATGAATACGACGGCGCCCGCCAGCCGTGCATTTCAAATTTCGGTGGAAGTATTATCTTGCGAATCAACAATTCACAACTGCTTCGCTACTCGTCGAACGAAAAAATCCGCTTCCAATCGTTTTTCATACTAATAACGGTCCAGCCATCTTTCTGAGCTTCGTCGTAAAGCGCCTGAGTGAAAGCACCGACTTTGGTGGCGGGCAGACCTTGGGCAGGGCCATAGGCATATTCTCGATCAGCATCATCATGGAAGACGAGCATGCAGAGCCGTGCCCCGTCGCCGGCCTTGGTGTACTCAAGCATTTGCCGATCTCCATCTGAGTTGCCGAACGCGGCGTGAGGGCGTCGGCCGATCATAAGATGGATTCCTTCAGGCTTGCCAGCTTTGTCGTCATTGAGCAGTAGCCGCGGCTCTTTGGTCAAGAATGGCTTGCCGTCTTTTTCGTAGCCATACTTCGTCCCCCCCGCGGTGCCAACGACCTGCTCGGTGGGAATACCGTAGGTCTGCTTTGCATAAACGCGCACAAAATCCTGGCCACCACCTGTGACGATGTAGGTTTTGTAGCCGTTGGCCCGCAAATACTCCAGCACTTCCTGCATGGGCAGGTAGGTCAGGTCATTATAGGGTCGCTGCCAGCGGTGATGCTTGGCGGTGGCGAGCCATTTTTTCACATCCGCTTGAAACTGCTCGACCGACATGCCAGTAAGCGTTGCTTCGAGAATCTTAATGAGTTCTTTCTTTGGGAGTTTGGCGATGACAGCAAAATCGCCAGTGAGCACCATCTTGAAGGGTTCTACGTTTTTCAGCTCCGGTTTAGCTTTGACAACTGCTGGTACCTGCTCCAGGCAGTACATGACTTGGCTGTACATCGGATGTTCCACCCACAACGTGCCGTCTTGATCGAAGGTGGCGATGCGATCGGTAAGAGGGACGAACTGCGGGCTGCCCTCGGTCGTGGTCTTTTGTACAAATTCGACGATTGCCTGCTTTGCCGGGCCATCGTTCCAGGATGGAAGCGGGTCCTGGGCTTGAATAGTGAAATGACTGGCGAGAAAAATCGTCAGCAGACTTCCAGTGCAGAGGATTGAGTTCATCGCTTGATACGCCTTTCCTATAGTTACGGAGGTATAGACGCGGGCCGCCTTTTGACAGACGACCCGCGCGAATTGCAATCAGATTGTCGCTCGATTAGTCGGAGTGGGTGCCACTCGTTTTTTTCAACGAATCGAGGATCTGATCGAGGTTATAGCTTGCCGCCATCTGGAGCGGCGGAAACTCCTTATACGACATCAGTTCCTTTTCCCAGAGGAGCTGTCCAATCGGCAGGAGGTTCCAGTCGTAGATGTAAGCCGTACTGGGAGACGCGAGCGCTCCGGCATAGCTTAGTAGCGACTTGGTGTCCGCACCGACGCTAATTTCAAATGGATCGCGCATGATGTTGGCTAGCTGGGTCCAGTGGTACGTTTGGGCGCCCATCAATCCATCCATGGCACCCGCTCCCACCATCGTGTAGTAGAACTTCCAATTCTTGTACCGAACTGCGGAAGGCTGCGCCCCGGTGTAGTAAAAGAAGGTATCCCGTGCGGATTCTTCGGACTTGCCTGTCAGGTAGTCAATTTGGTTGACGCCATCGAGCTTGGTCTTCACGATACCGGGATACTTTCCGGCCATGATCTGCTCGTTAAGAGCGTTGCCCTTCTTGCCGCCCGCAATTTCGACCAAGGTAGGTAACCAATCGAGGGAGGCGAACATTTCCTTGAAGACGGTGCCCGGTTTGATTTTGCCAGGCCAACGGATGACACACGGAGCTCGCATGCCACCTTCCCATGTGGTGAGCTTTCCACCCTTGAACGGAGTGGTTCCACCGTCCGGAAAGGTAATAACTTCTGCGCCGTTATCGGTGGTAAAGACAACGATTGTATTGTCGAGTTCACCCATGTCCTCGAGCTTCTTGAGGACTACGCCGATGTTGTCGTCGAGTTGCTTCATGCCAACTTCGTTGATGCCCCAGTCCTTACCCCCCTTCACACCGAGCATGGCTTCATACTTTGGCGAGAACATCGTGGTGATGTGCATTCGGGCTGGATTATACCAGACGAAGAATGGCTTTTTGGTCTTCTTGGGATCGTTGCGATTGAGAAAGTCCACGACCTTGGCAGAGATCTCTTCGTCCACTGACTTCGACCGTTCAAGGGTAAGAGGACCTTCATCCTTGCCACTCTGATTCTTCGCCGTGCCGTCTGACGATTTCATCCAGAGGATGGGTCGCGGCGCCGCCATGCAGACGCCGTCTTTGGGGTCGATGGCGCCGGGCGTTGCGGGAATGCCGGGGATCGGAACCATCTTCATCGGAGGCACAACGGCCTGATCGGTTGGGGACTTGTTGATATCCGGAAAGCTGACCCCTTGCATTGCATCGAGGTGGTACAAGTAACCCCAGAACTCCTGAAAGCCATGCGCAGTCGGCAGAGAATCAGGATGATCGCCAAGGTGATTCTTTCCGAACTCGCCAGTGTTGTAGCCAAGATCAAGCAGAAACTTTGCAAGCGCCGGAGTACCAGGACGCAGGTACGAAATGGCACCTGGCAGTTCTGGCATGAGCATGCCGGCGCGCATCGGATGCATGCCAGTGAAAAAAGCCGTGCGTCCGGCGGTGCAGCTTTGCTCGGCGTAGTAATGCATGAATATACCGCCTTCACGGGCGAGTCGGTCGATGTTCGGTGTTTCGCCGACCATCAAGCCGCGATGATAACAACTCGGCTGCATCCAGCCGATGTCGTCTCCCATGATGAAGAGGATATTCGGCTTCTTCGCCTGCGCGAGTGCAGGCGTCACCACGGTCGAGTAATTGGCAACGGCGGCCAGTAAACTCAAACTGCAATAGAGCAGTCGGTGTTTCAAGTAGTTCATAAGAGTTTCTCCATAGTAGTTAGGGGAAAAAATAGTAGGTAAGTTGCAGTGTGAAAAAATCTTATCAGTCGTCACGGGTTATCGTCTAGTATATTGGGCCGACAGGGGACTGACGGCTCCCAGCCAACAACCTCTTTTCTAATAAACCGTGACCTAATGCTCGGCGTCTAATACCAATAAAGGAATTCACGGCACGTCCTCTGCAATCACTCCAATAAAGAGATTGCCATCGGTGTGCCAGGGGTCGCCGCCGCCGTTGCGGCCTTCGAGATGTGTGTGAAAACCGTAGTCGATGGAATGCGAGGCGAGCTCGCCAGTTTTTTCGAGGCACTCAAACAGGTAGTCGCGTTCCACGTCGACATCAGGCGCAGTAACGTGCGTAATCTCGCCGGTGGTGCGGCTCAAGCCGACGCGTTCGTCGTAGACCGCCGAGCCGATCCACTCCTCGCGGCCTGTTTTGCTTTCGCGGTCCAACTTCCAGAGCCGCACATGATGGCGGTGTCGAGGGTTGTCCCCCACCGGTTGTTCAAAGGCCAAATCTTCTTTGCGGCCAAAAAGATACAAGCTGCTGACCGGTGCCTCATCGTCGGGACGAGAGAGCACCGAATCGGCGGCAATCTCCAGATCGCTCTTGAGACCCAGCGAGGCAGCTGGATACCACTCGGCGGATTTGAAAATGTTTTCGATCTGCTCTTTGCTGCCGATCAGACCCACATTCAAGGGATCCCCCGGATGGTGATCGCCGGTTTCAGTGATGCGGGGGCTGGCGTCAAACGCTGGATGATGTTCCGCATAACGGTCCCAAGCGAAGGGAACAATCAGGTAAGCCGCGAGAAACCAGACGAGCACAAAGATAGCCAGGAGCCTCACGACCCTTTTGACGCGAGTCCGGCGACGTGGCAGCGTGATTTCAGATTCGTCTTCCATAGTTGTGCCCGCGAATTTTTATTTCGACTCCACCATGAATTCTAATGGGCGGTGCCCACCCTGCACACCGCCGGAATAATCGTCACAGCTTACCACATTTCTCTCAAGGTGCGGTGAGTCCGGCCCGGTTCAGTTTTAACGTTTGACACAGTTCTGCCGATAGTGTCGATGGGTAGCTTCACGAGGAGGCTGCGTATGGGAGTGATGGTATGGACTTTGCGGCGGATCGCCAAGAACTTGACAGACAAAACTTCCGCCCTCTTGGCGGAATGTTGCGGCTGTTTGTGGTTGGTTTTTTGCTAGCGACCAGCGGATGTACTCCGCTGCCCGAATGGCTCCATAATGGGCTGAAAGTCGGACCCAATTACGTCAAACCGATGGCCCCCGTCGAATTGCATTGGATCGACTATGGGCGAGATTCACGCATCAGTGAATCACCGGTCAATACTTGCGCGTGGTGGACCGTGTTCAACGATCCCGTTCTCAACGGGCTGATCGAAACGGCTGCCGCGCAAAACCTGACACTTCGTGAAACGGGTACGCGAATCCTCCAGGCACAGGCCGCGGCAGGAATTGCTGCGGGAAACCTCTTCCCGCAGGTGCAGCAGGCATTTGGGAGTTATGACCGTATTCAATTGAGTAAGACGATAGCCAATTCACCACCGGTGAAGAATTACAACTTACTTTCGACCGGGCTAGGTGCTTCGTGGGAAATCGATTTCTGGGGCCGCTACCGCCGGGCACTGGAAGCGGCAGATGCCTCGCTGGATGCCACGATCGAAGGCTATGACAATGTGCTCGTGATACTCCTCTCCGATGTCGCCTCGACCTATGTGCAGATTCGCACACTACAGGAAGAGTTGCGATTGGTTCGCGAGAATGTGCGGTTGCAGCAGGAATCTGTGACCATTGCCGAAGCCCAATTCAACGCTGGCCAGGCAGATGCTGCGGACACGCTGCAAACCCGCAACAACGTAGAACAGACCGAAGCCCTGATTCCACAGTTCGAGGCCGCTTTGAGACAGGCGAATAATGCGCTCTGTGTGCTTTTGGGAATACCACCACGTGACTTGGTCGCTGAACTGGGTGAGGGACCCATTCCTTCCGCCCCGCCGGAGGTCGCTCTGGGGGTTCCGACGCAACTCTTACGTCGTCGCCCCGACATCCGGCAAGCAGAACGAATTGTGGCGGCCCAATCTGCTTTGATCGGTGTGGCAGAGTCCGATCTGTATCCATTTTTCTCGATCAACGGGACGCTGCAATGGCAATCGCAAAACTTGGGAACCCTGTTCAACTCAAATAGCTTCGGCGGATCAACAGGGCCTTCGTTTGGATGGAACATCCTCAACTACGGACGGATACTCAACTCCGTCAGGCAACAAGAGGCTCTGTTTGAACAGGCTGTTTTTTCCTACCAGGGCACGGTGCTAAGCGCACAGCGCGAGGCCGAGGATGCCATCGTGGGATTCCTCAAGGCCCAAGAGCAGACTGCCAAACTGCAGCTTGCGGTCCGTGATATTCAGGAATTGAATCAAGTACTGCTGACCCAAGCGAATGCCGGGGCAACCGATTTCAGCAGAGTTTTCGTTGTGCAGGCCGCAGCAACCGCCCAGATGGACAGTCTCGCCACCAGTAGAGGTAGCATCGCCTTGAACTTGATCCGCATCTATCGATCACTAGGAGGCGGCTGGCAGATTCGTTTGCAGTCGCCTAATAACTTCGCGATACCCGTTGCAGTTGATGGGGCGGAGCCAATCGAGGTCCCGCCAATACCGGAGCCGCTGCCGATCCCTACGGAGGACGAGTAATCCCTTGAATAGCAGCGTAAGTTTTTGAACATGAGGGAACTAAGAGAACAGAGTAGAGGTGACACAAAGTGCTGCTTCAACATTTTCAATAGAAATAGAACGCTGATGAGCACGGATTAGGCTGATATTCACGGATCAGAATAATTGATTCTATATCCTATCTGCGTAAATCTGCGTTTATCAGCTGACCATTTCTTCCATTACGAAAAATTCGGTCGCAGTAGCAAAGAATGTATCTATGAGAAGATCGACCCCAAACAAAGCTTCAATTCTCTGTCTCGCCGGCATCGCAATGTGCATTGCCTTGGTCCAGCATGCGATGGCTGGTGATGGTGGACTTCTCAAGCCACGCGACTGCAATTGTCGCAGTGGGCTGATGCTTTGTTGCCCGGACAACTACTGCCCTAAGCCGATGCCTTGCCTGACGAGTCCAGGGCTCAGTTGCTGCCCGGGGGGTTACTGCCCCAAACCAATGCCATGTCTATGGGAACCAGCGCTGTCGTGCTGTGGAGATGATTATTGCCCCAAGCCGATGCCCCGGCTATGTTGGCCCCCATCGCCGGTTCGCTATAGTTGTGGCAAGTGAATTACCGTCAATCGGGACGGCCATCTCAGGGACTCGCAATGCGAATTTTCCGGATAATCGGACGAATCGCGTTTCTGCAACGCTGCTCCATCAGCGATCTATACTAGAAGGGTTAATACTATCTATTAGACATAATTCTGGGAGCAGCATTGCTGGCCTTTGCGTTAGACATTTGGGACTACCTCACATTCTTGTCGTTCTTCCTGGTCGGCATTGGTATTCTCGCTGCGCTCGTCTTTATTCTCGGCCTTCCGGGGCGAATTGCCTATGCGAGGAAGCATCCTGAGGCAGAAGCTATTGATATGATGGGCTGGGTCGGTTTTTTGGCCGTCGTGCCCTGGATGCAGGCATTCCTCTGGGCGTTCAAGCCGACCGATGTCGTAGACATACGACGATTTCCCAAGGAAGAACAAGCAGTCCTCGAAGAGGAAGCTCGTAAACATGCCGAGGAAAACGCGCCCAAGCGACGCCCTGAGCCGCCGACTCCTCCTGCCGACACCCAAGAAAACAAGTAGAAGAGAACTAGCATGTTTCTTGGTCTGGTCATCACATTTTCGTACATCGGAGTTGTGTGGTTAATCTTCTTCAAGCTTAAGCTGCTGAAGTTTACCAAGGTCTGGATTGCAGTTTCAGTAGTCTTTGGCTTGCATCTGCTTTTGATCTTTCTCATTGGCCTGCGATTTGTGACACCCTATACCAAGCATGCCAAAGTCGTGCAGCACACGATCCAGCTGATCCCACGTCTGCCAGAGCCGACACTTGTGACCAAAGTTTTGGTTAAGCCGCATGAACCAGTCACGAAAGGCCAACCACTTTTTCAATTCGACCGCCGACCTTATCAGTATCAGGTCAACGCACTCAAAGCACAGCTTGCCCAGGCAGAACAGAATGTCTTGGAGTTGAAAGCCTCATCGGATGCAGCTGATGCAGAAGTCGCCGAGGCTCGTGCGAAAAAGGTTGCTTTGAAAGCCACCCTCAAAGCAGCCAAGGCTTCCGTTGACAAGGCGCGAGCTGAGAAAGATGCAATGAAGTCCTCGCTCGACGCAGGCATAGCTAGCCTAGCCGAGACAAACGAGAAAATGGCCTATGCACAGGAAGCGATGCAAATAGCCGAAGCAGTCAAAGAAGGCAATGCGGGGGCGATTAGTAATCTACGCTACGATCAGGCTGTGACTCATCTGAAAGAGACCAAAGCGGCAGTCGATGTAGCCCAAGCAAATGTGAAAGAAGCGGAAATTGCTTACGGACCTGAAGCCAATGCAGCGATTCAAGTCGCAGTAGCCAATGAGGCACGTGCTCTTGCCGCGGCTGGTCCAGAAGCGGATGCGGCGATCGCCGTTGCAGTTGCCAACCAAACTAAGGCCCGCCTGGCCTATGAATCACAGATCGACGGAGTGAATACTGAGGTAGCCCAATACCAGGCTCAGCTCGCTGAGGCCCAATACTATCTGGACAACACGACGATGGTTGCGCCAGCAAATGGCCATGTATTCAATTTGCAAGTCCAAGAAGGGATGGTCGCTGGAATCATACGTGCTGGGGCCATTGCTTCCTTCGTGGTTGATGCTGATCGATATGTCCTCGCTCCTTATACCCAAGAGCAGCTGAAATATGTGAAGCCCAATCAGCCGGTTGAACTTGCTATGGATTTGTATCCCGGGCAGATTTTCAAGGGGACCGTGAGCGAAGTGTGGCCGGGAAGCGGCGTTGGCCAAATGTTGCCTAGTGGGAGACTACCCGAATTCCATCCATTGCCACCAGAAATGCCACAGACACTGTTTGCTGTCCAGATCAAATTGGATAAAGAAGACGAGTCAAAGTTTCCGATCGGCACGCAAGGCGCGGCGGCTATCTACACCTCAGGTGGTGGCTGGGCAGCCTTGCGCCGGATAGGGATACGCGGTTATTCTTGGGCGAACTGGCTCTACCCACTCGACTTCTAACTAAGGTCGCAGCCCCATGCAATGCCCTGAGCAGGGCAATGCATGGAGAATGTCGTTCTTATCATCTACGCTGTCAAAGCCGCCTGTAGTTTGCCTTCATCCTCGTGGGAAAGCGAAGTCTGCAGCACCTTGCCACCGGTCCCTTTCAGTTCTTCCAAAACTCTCTCCGGTGTCATCTTACGGACAAGTATAAAGAGAGCGGAACTGCCCACAGTCATAGTCTCGGCCAGGTCTTTCATAAACTTGTCATTGATGCCGATATCGCTGAGCGCGCCGGAAACTGCCCCGGCCGATGCACCGACGGCCATGCCCAATAGCGGGTTTAAGAACAACATCCCGACCAGTGTCCCCCAGAATCCGCCGCTCAATGCACCGGCACCTGTCAAATTCACAGCCTGATGGAGCTTGACTTTCCCATCTGCTTCTTTGACTGCCACGACTGCGTCTTCGAGATCGATCAAGTACTCCTGTTGCATCTTCCGCAATGAGAGTCGCACCTCTTCTGCTTTGAAGGCGTCGTCATATCCGATAACGATCAATGTACTCATGGTTATTTCCCTTGATTGACTGTGAATGAATTAAAGTCGAGTTACTCAGCCAATTATTCCCCGTTGGCTGATTGACGGTAGAAGCTGTAGGAATTCGACATGCTACAAATACCTAGTCGAATTCTGTCTCTATTCAATCTGACAAGTTTCCAATCGTCAAGTAGTGGAGCAGGTGCTTGCCAGCTTTGTTAAGAATTCGATTTAACAGCGATTTCGGCACGTCGTCCTGGGTTCAAGCTAATAAATATGCAATGTGAATGAAGACCTCATTTTTTAGTCAGACGGGAACTAATTTGCCGAGTTTCTAGGGCAGATAAGGCCAATAGGTCAGCTTGCCATGGTGATGAGCGACGAAGCGAACATCACCGTCTTGCGAAACGACAACGGCGAGAGCATCCTTGAGGCCATCGACCAGTCGATAAGCCGATCGATGACGTGTGCCGGAGGAATCCGCCGGCTCAACGAGAGTCTTTCCCGCTTCAAGATCAAGCCCGCGATGGATTGTCTTGACATGTGAATCGCCGAGAATCTCCGCTCCGAAACCGATCAGTCGAAAGCTGCGATCGAGTACTAACGATCCGTCAACGCTCATCAAGTCGGCGAGCAAATGTGCAAACTCGATCAGAGATTCTTCAATTTGAGCGAGTTCGGCATCTTGCATTCGCTCATAGTCAGCATAAGTGACAACAGCAAAGCCGAGTGCCTGGCCTACTTGACGAGCACGTTTCATCAGTGCCAGCATTACACGGCGAAAACGCAACGTCGAATCATCGTCACAAAATAGAACTCGAAAGCGCAGCCACTTATCCAAATAACTGCTATTAGCGAAGTCCTCGGGCAGATATACCAGCATTCCACCGTAGCCACTATTCTTAACCAATCGCAGTGCTCGCCGAACGACACCTTGGGCAACATCCTTCACAAACGAATCACACATCTGCGTTGGGGACGGTGTGTGATCTTGATCAGCGTCGAGTGCTTCTAACATGCGTTCGCGAAAGTCCCCGAATCGTTGCGGTAGCCAGAGAGAACGAAAGGGATCGAAGCCTTCGGTCAGCAACTTGCCGCCTGACGTTTCTAAAACTCGCTGGAACCCCGAGGCTGCGATCAAGTGGCCCGGCCCGATGCAGTGAATGACCAACCGCTTAGGCAATCCTAGCTCGGTGGAGTATTCTCCATCGACATGATTCACCCATTCAGTTCCCGTGACTGCCATGCCCCAAATATTAGGCTTGCTATTGGCGTCGACGACCAGCAAGGATCGATAGTAACCCGCCGCTGCAGCCAGTTTTCGCAGTTGATGGGGTGTCATTGCACAAGGTTCTGTGAATCGCAGCACTTGAAGTTCGCTCGCACCGTCGGCAAGTTGCCCGGCAAACTCAGTAGGAGGTGCAACGATAATTCGACATTGAATTGGCTCCGTCTCCTCGCGCAACAAACTTGCCTGGTACATGGCATCCAGCAGAACTGCCGTTGTTTCGAGGCTCGGCAATACAGCGCAGTCAAGATTGCGTTTCTGCCATTCCTCATACAGAGCCGTCGCCATGTTGGCGGGATAAACCGAGTCCGTATTCATGTTTTCTGAAAGCATCAAGAAATGATAATTAAGTCAGACTTAAGAAGCGATGCACGCATGAAACGGCTAATGAACCATCTCCAACTGCGAAGCCGCAGCGTTTTGTAGTTCCCGATCGCACGTCGCCACCGGCAAGAATCCCGGGCACGGTAGTTTCGAGATCACAGGGAATTCGATCCAACGGCCAATTTGATCGCGAGGATCCATCGCTGGAGTAAAATGCCGAACCAGTTAGCACGAAACCTCTGTCGTCGAGTAGGACCTCGTCGGGTAGCCATTCTGTGTTTGGCTTGGCTCCGATGAAAATGAACACTCCGGCGCATTCAAGCGAACTGGTCGATTTGGTTTTATTATTGAGTATCTGAATAGACTCGACACATTGTTCGCCGTCGATACTGGCAACTTCAGTAAAAGGCATCACTTCAATTTTCGGATGATTTAAAACCCGCTTGGAAAGGTAAGTAGACATGCTATCTGACAATTCCGACCCACGAATCAATAACTTCACACCGCGAGCCTTTTCAGCCAAAAACATGGCTGCTTGACCGGCCGAGTTGCCTCCGCCAACCACAATGGCCGTTGAGTTTTCGCACACACGTGCTTCCACCGAGGTCGCCGCGTAGTAGACCCCTGCTCCTTCTAGCCGTTGACAACCTGGTATGTCGAGTTGCCGATAGGTCACGCCGCTGGCAACTAATATGCATCGAGCTCGAGCGGTCTGTCCCGTGCAAAGTTTCAAATGATGTTCCCCGGATTCATGTTGTTCGATCGAATGGACAGTGATCGGGGCAATGAACTGTGCACCAAATTTTAACGCTTGCAAATAACCACGTCCCGCCAAGTCACTGCCGCTAATTCCCGACGGGAACCCAATAAAGTTTTCGATCTTGGAACTGCTGCCCGCTTGCCCCCCCGGCCCAACGCTGTCGATAACAAGCGTTTTGATTCCCTCTGAAGCAGCGTAAACCGCCGCGGCCAATCCAGCTGGACCCGAACCGACAATGACCAAGTCGAACAATTCTTGATCGACATTGCGATTGATGCCAATGCATTCGGCCAATTTCGGCAGCGAAGGATTACCAATTGTGTGGCCATTGCACTGGACGACAGGTAACTCAAACTCGCTGGCGTCGAGCTTGGAGAGTTGCTCCCTTCCGTCTTCATCAGTTGCTTCATAGAACGTATAGGGAACATGGTTCTTATAGAGAAACTCGCGCAGACGGGTAGTCCCCGTCGTGCTAGAGCTACCAATAACACGAACTCCCACAAAAGGCAGTTCTGCCAGCAACTTCCTTCGCATTTGAAATGCTTCGAGCAACATCTCGCTGACCGTCGGGCACTCGCTCAACAACCTCCGTAGCCGTCCTGCGCACATGCGATACGCTTCGACTGGTCCATTGGCGATAGCTACAAATAATGCAGATCGGCCGGTCAACATGTCGACATCGCCCGAAAAATTGCCAGGTCCATGTATTGCGACGAGCCGCTCGCCATCTCCGTCACGCTCGACAATCCGAACCTCACCTGCCTTGATGGCAAAGAACGGATAATTCTTTTGCCCGTGTGTGATTAGTTCTTCTTCTGCTTCGAAATGGACCAGTTCGCCGATCGCAGCAATTCTCGACAACTGCTCTTCATTGAAGGACGGATATGCAGCACGATCTATCGAAAGCGTTTCCATAGGTGATGTCCCTCACTAATTTCTCTCAGTTCGGAATGCAGCATTCTATACTCCGTATGCCAATTTGCCGACGCCTTCCCCTCAGGTTGAACCCGCTTTTTCGTTGTCCAAATTAAAGGCAGGTCCACTGGGCTGATTCAGGACAGAAAAAGGATGTAGAGGTAATTTCTGGAGGTTGAAGAGGTAAACATCGCCCTCGCCACATCCCGAAATCCGACAATGCCTATTGGGATGTACCTTCACGATTGCAACGTGAAAGGCTTGTTTTCGCTCAGGGCAGGGGCAAAAAATACGCCCATTTCTTGAGTCGAATCGTGACTTTGCTGATCATCGCAAAGGGCTTTCCCCAGTCAGTATAAATGGCGACTGAGCCGGCTGCCCCCATTTCCAACTCGTCAATTGGCTGTCCCTCATCCAAACTGATTTTCACCGCCAAGATGCCAGGCGAACCCAATTGGGCTGCGGAGGGGAGTTTTCCGCCGGTGGTAAACTGCCCCTCGCCCGTGGCTTGAAGGATGTTTTCGACTTTGCCGCGGAAGAGTTTACCTGGCTGGCTCTTGAAGGCCAGCTCAACTGGGTTACCCGGCTGGACATGCAACAGCATCTGTGCCGGGAGTGAAGCCACAACCATCGTCTCTTCGGTGTCGATGAAGGTGCCCGCGGCGGCAAAGGGCATGGCGACGACATAAGTCCCTTCGCGAATTTGCCAATCGGTGACAAACCCGTCTGTCGGTGCCTTTACGGTGCAACCGCTCAGGTTGAACTCGGCAGTTTCCAATTGAGACTCAACGACACCGATATTATCCTGTGCGGAGACCAGTGCTGCCTTGGCTTGGTCCTCGCTGGCCTTGGCTTGCGCGAGTGCGGCCTGAGCAGCAGCCAGGGATTCCTTGGCCTGAACCATTTTGAGTTTCGAGATAGCCTGCGGGTTTTCCTTGTTGATGGCGAGGGCAACATCAGAGGCAGCCTGGTTCGTGGCTACATCAGCCTCAGCTTTTTCAACCGTGGCCTTTGCAACGCGTACACTCGCTTCCAGTTGAGTTACATTACTCTTGGCCGCAGCCAACTGGGCGGTGGATAGATTGACTTGATACTCATACGGGGTGGGATCGATCTCGTAGAGCACTTCCCCTTTTTTGAGTGGGACATTCGGCTCGGCTGGAATACTGATCACCTGTCCCTTCACGATGGGGACAATCTGGATCACGTAGCGGCTGACCACGGCCCGTGTCGAGATGGGGGCGGCAATCGTCCAAAGTACTACGATGATACCGAGCATGAGGATGCCAATTGTTGCCAACAGCGCAATCGGCCAGCGGCTGGGCTTGACCTTGAAAACCTTGAACACAAGCACCACCAGGGCCACGTAGATGATCGTCATAAACGCGATCATACGGCGGTGCCTTCCTTCTCAGCCCTTGGAGGCACAAAAGCCCAAATAAAAGCGATGGGCCATAATGCCCCCAGTGTGATCATGCTGATCCAAGATGCAGCGTTGATAGCAGTGGCATAAGGATGCTTGCGCTCGGCAGCGATCTTCCCCGGAAGCGAACCAAGGACAACGACAATCACCACCACCGTAACCAGTAGCACGGCGATCACTACAAAGGCGAAATAATCGAAGGCATCCATTTGAACTTTTGTTCACCGATAACTTTATCGTTGATGTCAGTTTTGAGTCTGAGTGCCATCAGCCGGCTTCTTCAATCGTACGAGCGTCCATTGTTGGGTCTTGTCTTTGCTTTCGTGAACCAGCATCGTGGACTCGTCTTTCGTCAAGTTGTAGAGGCCTGTATCGAAGATGATGCTTTTTTTGTTATCGACCACCCAAGTGACGCGCTGGGTTTGCTTGTCGACGGCTCCATCGACTTTTTGGACATTGTCGTCACCCGTGTTGTAGTAATTCCCACGCAATATTCCTTCCTTATTGACGGCCAACTGAAATGTCATCTTGCTCGACTTTTCACCGGGAGGAATCGCTTCAAAAACGCCCAGTGGCAACCACTGAGGATTGTCGCTACTCGCCGTGCTATCTTCCTGCACATCAGCCTTTTGGCCAGTTTCGGCAAGATCGGCAGCCGATTGATAATAATCTGCCGCAGAGGCAATTTCTTGCCCAGCCAGGTAGACGTTGCCGTCGTTGTAGTAGATGTTGCTTCCATAGTCGTAGCTCATTGCGGGCCATTCGGTCCCGTACCAGGAGTTGATATTCGCCCACGTGGCGGCGGTCCACACGCCGGCCGCGAAGCCACGGGCATACCAGGCGCCGGGATAGCGGGCATACCAATCCCGGCCAAACGCTCCCCAATGGTCGTAATTGGTTCGCACGTAGTTGCCTTGCACTCGCATGTCGGCTCTCGAGCAATTCCACGTGCCTGCACCACGCGAGTCGGCATAGAATCCACGACTGGATGCTTGACCACGGGCGGCAACGCCTCCGTCGGCACCTTTGACCACGGTACCGCTTGCTTCACGTGATCCGGCTGCCACGCCGCCAGGCCCGGCAGCGATGCCTCGTGCGCCCGCTTCGCCATGGGCAACCGTATTTCCATCGGGGCCTTTGATCACTGTGCCACTAGCTCCACGTTCGCCGGCTGCACCGCCACGTGGACCGACAGCAGCACCACGCTCTCCGGCTGAGCCGTGGGCAATGGTCGCGCCATTGGGTCCATGCCAAACATTGCCCTCAGCACGCCCTGTTCGTTCTGCCGCGGAATCGAAGGACGACAGACCATGAATGCCGCCCACAGCCCCGCTAAAGTCGCGGCTCCCTGCCGCCGAGATTCCCGAATCGCCTGGCAAGCCCAAGAATGAATTGAGTCGTGAAGCCGTCGGAGCACCTCCACCAAAGCCACCTGCACCGAGTCCTCCGGCACCCCTGCCCGCACCATCAAATCCGCCCGCACCTCCAAGGCCACCAGGGCCACCTGGTCCTCGGCCAATGTCGCCGAAGCCTCCCCCGCCGCCAAGACCGCCAGCACCACCGAAGCCGCCAACTCCTCCGGGTCCCCTTCCAGCGCCACCGAACCCGCCGGCTCCGCCGAGCCCCCCAGCGCCACCAAATCCACCAGCCCCGCCGAAACCTCCTCCACCAAGACTTCTACCACCGCCAAAACTTGCGCCACCGCCAAAGCCG
Source organism: Bythopirellula polymerisocia (assembly GCF_007860015.1). Lineage (GTDB taxonomy): Bacteria > Planctomycetota > Planctomycetia > Pirellulales > Lacipirellulaceae > Bythopirellula > Bythopirellula polymerisocia. The sequence continues at coordinate 427,044 of NZ_SJPS01000001.1, read as the reverse complement.
CCCATACCACCCCCGTGAAATCCCCCGCCTCCCATTCCACCACCGCGTCCTCCCCCGAACCCGCGTCCATAAGTCAGGTCAGTGCCTACCAGTAAAGAAAGAGTCACTGCAAGTGTGCAAAGAAAATAGCGTTTCATCAGTTGGTTTCCTTATGCGATTTACTTTCGCCTTGGTATCTGTTTTGAGTTCAAACTCACTTGGTGGGTTTCACTTTTTCTCTGCCGCTTTGTTGGCGGCCTTTCGCTCAATGACGATTTCTTTCGTTCTAGGCAGTGGTTCGCCGCCGACAGTACGGTTGATCGATTGCCAAGAATGAACGTTGTCGTCGGCATCATACAGAATATTTATCGAAGACGTGGGAAGTCCATCCGCTGTTACCCCTTGAGTGCGAATCATCCAATGGGCTCCCTGCTTGCTCCATTCGCCATAGCCATGGCTGCCGTCGGAGTTAAAAAACCAAGACACAAGTTCACCCGTGACGGGATCCTTGCCAATGATCTGTGTTCCACCAGAAGCTGGGCCTTTATCGTCACGAATCGTCGTCTCACCACGAATGAAGTTTCCGTTTCCCATCCAGTCGTAATCCAACTCAACTTCAGTTTCATCACCCGAAGCAGTCCAATCGCCGACAATCCAAGCAAGGTCTTGCAAGCTCAGATCGGCTGACGAAGAAGGCTGCGCTGGCGAATCCCGCACACTTGCCATGAGCCACTGGCCGTTCTGCTTGACATGGAAGGCCATGTAGCGACCGCTGGCTACAGCAGCAGGCGACACGAGCGTGAGTTGCGAGTGCCCATCTTCAATCGCCGAGTCAGGACTCACTTGTTGAATAGCATTGATCGCGATTTCAATTTTGGCCCCTTTGTTGTTAGCGAAGAAATCTGCGTACTGTTTCTCGATCGCAGCACGACCAACGATGCGCGTGCCCGCTTCGTCGACATACTCTCCATCTTCTGTCCACAAGGCTGCAATTGCCTTGGCGTCTCCTTTGTTGAAGGCGTCAACAAATTTCTGCGCGCTTCCCTGAATTGCCTGTTCCACGTCCGACTTGGCCGGCTGAGAATTCTGTGCACTTACCGCACTCGGTGCGCTCACTACAAACCAGATCAAGAAAATTCTCACTAGTTTAGCCGAGTGATATCGATGAGTTTCCACGTTTCCGATCCTTGTTGAGAAATGTGTTATTAGATGTCGTCCCGTACGATCACGGTGATTCAACTGAGGCGAAATTCACCGGTGATGCTTGCGACTTGCCACGGAACGAGGCGCTGAGCGCAATATAAGGGGCTGACATACCCCCGTCAATCAAACGATCAGAAGCGCAATCGCGGCCTTTCCGTCCCCGAGCGAGATTCGCAAATCCAGCGACATGGCTTCCTCAGTGTTTTCCTCATCGTTACAGGCGGCAAAGTCTACGGGCTTTTTGACGTCAACTCTCGGCAATTTGCACCTCCAGGAGCAAGTAAATGCCGAATAAAATGTAACTCACCGCGCAATTCTCATTTGCGCCACAGCCCAATCAAGGAAGATGGTCTGAAACGATGAAAACTCTCACGATTCGACTCCAAGTTTTGTTGCTCCTCGTTGCAGGAGCCTTTCCTGCTTCTATCCATTGCTGCCATGGGCAAGATTTCGCCAGCCGCATGGAGGCCATGGCCAAGAAGATGGAGGAGAGTGGCGTTGTCTACGCGATTATCGGGACCGACTTTTACCAGGGAGTCACCAGCGGTGGGGTCGATGAAAACTTTGAGAACGGCGTCAAGATCGACCAGTTTCTGATGCTCGACACCACCAAGATGGGTCTCTGGGAAGGAATGACCGTCGTCATCCACGCCGAGTCTCGCTTGGGTGATGATGTGAACTTTGACGCGGTTGGTTTCTCCCCCGTCAACGTCGCGATGTTGTATCCGAAGTCCAACGAGCACGACACGGCGATCACCGGCTTTCAGTTTGCCCAGGCCCTCAGCGAAGAAGTCCAGTTCACGTTTGGCAAGTTCAATGCGCTGGACCTCTTTTACATGCTCTATCCCCAGACGGGCCGCGGCGTAAGTGGTTTCATGAATGCCTCGATGGTGATTCCACTTTCGATTGCCCGCGTGGCTCCTTTGTCGTTCATGGGCACCGGCATGTTGAAATTAAGCGGCAAGCAAATCCAGGGAGGCATCCTGGCATATGACACCAACAGCGTGCCGACCACCAGCGGCTTTGACAATATGTTCGACAACGGCGCCAACATCATGGGCTTCTGGCGATTCTTCACAGATTTCGGAGGGCTGCCTGGATCGCACATGTTTGGTGGTGTCTGGTCCACTGGTGCATTCACTGCTTTAGACCCAACTGGCTGGGAATTCATCCCTGGGCAGGGCATTGTCGCCCCCCAAGAGACAGGTGCCTACACCTTGCTTTACATTGCAGAGCAGACACTCTGGTTCGACGACTACGACAAGGACCGAAAAGTCACGCTGCTCAGTCAAAACGGTTACTCCGACGAACAGACGAGTCCCTATAGCTGGTCCACCAACGTCGCGATTCAGTCAACAGGTTTGGTTAGCAACCGACCCAAAGACGCAATTGGAATTGGTGCGTTCTACACAGGTATCAGCGACGACTTGCAAAACCTACTCTCTCCCTTGATCGACGTGCAAGATGTCTATGGCGCAGAGCTTTATTACAACATGGAAATCGCGAAGTGCTTTCATGTGACCGGCGACTTGCAGTTCGTCGAACCCGGAAATTCTGCCAACGACACGGCTGTCGTCGTAGGTTTGCGAGCGACACTCGCGCTCTGAGCTGCTCCCATGGTAATTCAATTCTCAAGAATTCAGAGCCCCTGGAGCTAACGCGATTCTGAACTCTTGCGAATCCAGCTACGGGTGCGTGATACCGCATAGCGGTTAAACACCATAGCCCAGGATTGTATCAAGGTGAGATCCACGAACTTTGGTGCTACCCTGTGTCAGAATTAAACCCCTATCAGTGGTCGAGTAATGCAACGATGCGTACCGAACGACGTTGCCGAGACCGCAAATAACCCGCGCACCATTTCGTCCTCGGCAAAGTCCGACGTTATGCCACGAATTCACCTCGGACGCTTGTTCGATCGTATCGTTGCTACCCAGGGTGGCGGAGCAAGCCCCCCTCCGTCATCCCCGGGCAGGCGGGGACCCAGAATCGAAATCCCCATCCGGCCGGATAGTATTAGAACTATCCACGGTCTCTCTACGGTGCAACTCCGCTCCGCGACATTTACCTCTCTGTTGACGACAAAACATAAAGAGCCCTCCGCCAATTTAAGGTATCTCTTGCTTTTGCAGAACTTAATGCCAGCAAGTAAATTGAACTTCAGATTATGCCGGACTTTCTTACGGAAAGGGGCAGGTAACGCTAATGGTGCCTCGGCGTGTAGGGCTGAGGCAATTTCGAGAAGGTCACTATTGAACCTTGTCGCTTCGAAATGGGTTATGAACGCGGCTCTTCGCAAATCTAAAAAGTGCCACCATATTGACAACGCTACTACCTGCCTGGATCAGCGGTAGGTGGAAACGACCTCTGCAGCGAAGGCAAACTCCTTCCACATGGCGGTTGATGCAACCTCGTGGAGTTAATAACGGCTTCTTAAGGGGTGGTAAGGGATCGGTTCTCACCGTTGAGTGTGATCGTAAATGGCCAGCTTGCCAGCTGGGCTTAGCGTCGGACTGCATCCAGCACCGGCTGAGACAACGGGTCGTTCGCTCGACCCAGTTTGGCAGACGCGGAATCGGCCACGGCGATAGTAGCTTCGGCCCGGGTTCTGGTTTTTGCAACCAACGAACGCCACAGCGAACCCCATCGCCAATCTTCTGATCGTTTGACCAGCCGGCGCGAAGCACACCCGCGTTCGACGTATCGGCAGACGGCCCGAAAGTGTTCCACCTATTCTTCCACGGGCGAAGTATCGTATAAAGATCGCCATGAGCTTCTTCGATATCGCCGGCATCCTCGTGGCCCTCGCAGCGGCCTTCGCGTTCATCAACCACAAACTGCTCAAGCTGCCGACGACGGTGGGCCTGATGCTGCTGGCCATGCTGCACGCGGTCGCCCTGCTGCTGATTGATTGGATCGTACCGGGAACGGGCGTGCTCACCTTGGCCGACGCGCTCATCGGATCGATCGACTTCGACCAGACGCTGATGCAGGGCATGCTCGGCTACTTGCTCTTTGCCGGGGCGTTGCATGTCAACCTCAACGACCTCAAGCAGCAAACCGCGGTCATCGCTCTGCTCGCGAGCGTCGGCGTCCTCGCCACCACGTTCATCGTCGGCGGGCTCACCTACGTCATCACCGGCTGGCTCGGCATCGAGGTCCGTTTCATCTACTGTCTGATCTTTGGCTCGATCGTTGCACCAACCGACCCGATCGCGGTCTTGGGGATCGTCAAGAGCCTGGGCGCACCCAAGTCGCTGGAGACCAAGATCGCGGGCGAGTCACTGTTTAACGATGGCATGGGCGTGGTGGTGTTTATTGCGCTCTTGGGCATCGCGGGGTTGGGTGGGCATGGGGAGTCGCAGGAAGAATCAAAGAAGAAAGATGATTTCAATCCCGTAGTCGAACGAAGCCAAGAAGATTTCGGCATACGGCCCAACGTCGATGGCGATCCACAAACCGTCATAAATGACGAACCAATAGATGCGGCACAACGCGAACATCCGCACGATGTCCAACAAAGCATGGAAGAGGCAGAGACGACAGCAATCGACGTCGCCAAGCTCTTCGCCCTCGAAGTTGGCGGCGGGCTTGCGTTGGGCTTTGTGCTGGGGCTGCTCGCGTTCTTCCTCTTGCGCTCAATTGATCACTACGCGACGGAGATTTTACTTTCGCTGGCGGTGGTGACGGGCGGATATGCGCTGGCGATGAAGCTGCACCTGTCTGGGCCGTTGGCGATGGTGGTCGCGGGGCTGATCCTGGGTAACCATGGCCGAACGCTGGCGATGTCCGACAAAACGCGCGAGCACCTGGACACGTTCTGGGAGTTGGTGGACGAACTGCTGAACGCGGTGCTGTTTGTGCTGATCGGGCTGGAGGTCTTGGTGCTGTCGTTCGAGGGGCAGTATCTGCTGGCCGGGGCCCTGGCGATCCCCGCTGCACTGCTGGCGAGATTCCTGTCCGTCGGTACGGTGGTGACCGCCTTGAAGAACGCGAACGGCCGAGAGTTCACGCCGCACGCGATCAAGATCATGACCTGGGGCGGCCTGCGCGGCGGGATCAGTGTTGCACTCGCGCTATCGCTCAAGGAAGAGATCCACGCCCAGCAATCCCAGTACGACAACGTCGGCGAACTCGTCCTGACCATGACTTACGTCGTCGTCGCCTTCTCGATCCTCGTCGGCGGGCTGACCATGGGGCCGATGCTGAACCGGCTGGGTCTCGCGGGGCAGGGCAAAGCAGACGCCGATTAGCTACTGGTAGCAAACGGAGCGTTCCGCCTCATCGCGGTCTTTCGGGGTGACGGAAAACATGCCATATTCACGTCGCCAGTGGATGAATATGGCCTTCGGCCATAGATCAGCAGGACATGACCGAACTGCCCATCGCCTGTCTTCAGGACCTGCTTCGGTCAACAAGACCGACCGCATTTGTGGCCTGTCCGCCAAGTCGCCGAGGCTGGAGCACCTCCCGCTGGGGTTTGTGGAATGCTATAGGAGGTGGCCACAACCGACGCGAGCCAGCTCACACGTCAACTTTGCGAGAGTGATGCACCCATTCCTGTAAAAGCTTGTCACGTGAGAGCGGTGGAGAGACCGATGCAGCAGCGCAGGACAACCCTCTGCCCACAGCTTCGCCATGGCGGATCGCTCGGTGGGGATTGCGAGACTTTCTCTGATTACCGCACAACAATCTAAGCTACTTCGCTTCGCGGCGGATCACATCTACCATTCCTTCGACTGAAGAATACTCACCAATGATGCTAGTACTCGGAAACATCAATTTTGGGATCGCTCCTGCTCCCACTTGTTGGTAAATCTCTACATGTTTTGCTATGTATTTCTCAGGAATTCCGGATGCTATTTCGGCATCAAGTTTCTTTTCATCAACGAGTCTCGCTGCCTTCACCTTTGCATCTGCATAGCTCGGCACCACAGTACCTTGGAACATCCAATTGTGAAGCGATGCGAAACGGGTTGGATCAACTCGCCATACTGCCACAGCTAGCTTCGCCAATTCGCACGATTCCTCGAAATTCGGGTTTGTCACTCGCACGCTGGGGTTGCAGGTTGAATTGAGCGGGACAGGCAAACAAATGACAGCCAATTGATCCCCCAAATTCTCTCGGGCACGAGTTACGGTCATGTAAGTTTTTCGACAAGGCGGGCAGCAGTAATCGAACATTGCAACAAGAACATACTTCGCATCATTGGAGCCGATCAGCGGCCACTGCGATATATCTAGCTTGATAGCGCCACCTTGAATAGCAACGATCCTGCGGTTTGCCGATTCGGGTACGCTTGCATCATCTGCAGTCATTTCTGTGGCTAGAAAGGTTGGCAAAGCGATCCTCGCTTGACTTGGAAAGTAAACGGAGACCAAATCCGGCCACAACGCAGTCGCACTATGGTAGTCCGATGTCGGAGGTTGGAATAGCTCGTCATTTGGCTGCTCATTCAATTCCTCCTCGGCCGGGCTTCTATCTTTTGGTGGAGCGAACTCTATCTGTTCTGACTCCGAACCGGCTGGATTGTCAAACCTCTCGATTCGATGCATGTCTTGGGGGCGAGCAAATACCTGACCGACTACTAAAACAGCAAACCCTGCAAAACTCAAGGCCGCTGCGGCTAACATCGCCTTTGCCCTCAGCGGACTGGCTAATAGCATGGTCACGGTAGCGACCAGACCACAGGCATGAGCAATCATGCAATAGAGGCAAATGTGTTTAATGACTATCATCTGCAGTGCTATAAACCAAATCGCACTGAGCCCAGCCGCAAACACGGCGACTGTAACGACGACCCAGCTAACTTTCCGCACCGATCGACTAAACCAGCCAACGGAACCGACGACAAGAGCAATCGCCATCGTAAAATAGATGCCCAAAGCCAATAAGCTCACTGGAACGCCAAGCCACAGAGCCCAACGGGTTTTGGCGACATGCCCACAGTCGACCAATCCGCCAGTATCTCCGCACCCCGCTATCTTTGACGAAGTTAAGTCTGCCCAAAGCAAATAGCCGCTCGCACAAATCGCCACGCTGATACACAAAGCCAACACAAGCGTTACTGGCCAACTCGGCAGCGATTTCATTTCACGAAAGAACCAGCGATTGGTCTTCGCGATAAGCGGGACTTTGTATGCGGTACCATGCGTAAAGCTTGCTGAATGTGTTCTATTCATGATCGTTCACGGGGCATTGAGAACTGTCAGAGCCCTAAGCAACTTCTATCTGTAAAGACCGCAAGTGTCGTCCATCAGCGCTGGCGACGCCATCTGCAAAAGCACCGAAAACTAAGCCAGCCGCAAGGGCGTTATTAAGGCGCTGGCTGCATTCGGCCCATCTGGTGAAGTCGTACAGTTTGCTAAATTTGCATTGTGCCACGCCTGAGAAGGCCAACGCACTAACTATGTAGTAGGTTGATACAGCGTGATTGGATGTTTCCTTCACATCCACTAGCTGTCTCATAGCCTGTGCACTTTGCAGAACGTGGCGAGGTGACTCCTGTCTGGCTTCGGTTATGTAGGGTGCATACTTCTACCACTTCTCCGTGCATTTCCGCACACCCATCGCCGCTGTAAGCCATCCGGCTACGGGATTTCGGCTTCTTCAAGTTTCTAAAATCAGAATGTGCAAAATCTATGCCAGCGGTCACGCCGACCTCATGCAGTTCGCGAGCAGTCCTGCTTGCTGAAGTTGGATCGGCTCATCGTACCACACAAGTCGCCAAACGCAGTAGTCATTGCTTGTTGTTGCGGCATCGATAGCAACCTGGATACGAGAAGCCGGTCGGGAAAAGATTACTTTACCTTTCATTCTGGGGACCAACTGATAAGTACTCCGTCTACAAATTCTCTCACGCAGATACTTTTACCTTCATTTAACCGATCTCATTTACATAATTGGATCGCCGCGAGAGCATCTTGATAGCATTTTAGCACGGGCTAGTTTGCACAGACTTTAGGAGGACCTCCAAGGCGTTAGCGATGTGTCCACCGGTTAAAAGGCTTTTCGGGCCCTAATTCGATTTTCTTTCGACCAAGACTTATGTGGAACGATGAGTTGGACCAGTTTCAGCATCTTGGGCTGGAAGCTTAGCTGCTGAGGTGTCCTTGGCGAGATCACACCGATGCGATTTCGGCGGGTTCCTTAGCTGCACAAGCTGATGCACCCGATGTTTGTTGGCCGTTCGCCGAATTGAGTGAAGTGTGTTCCACCAACGTCAGTTCGCTGAGGCTCCCTGGCGCGTTCTTGTCTATCTTCTATCTCGCGAGGGCGAAGCCACTTGGGCGGAAATCTAGTTGTAGGGCAGGCAGCCCTGGAAGGAATTGCAGGCGAAAGTCCTAGAAGCCCACAAGGCATCCGCCATGAGTCGGCGTAGTGGGTGATCCTTCCGGCACCGTAATTGCACCACAAGGATTTGCTTCAGTGCCCGACTCGCGTAATTGGAATAATCAAGCCGGAAAATGAAAATGAAGCGATCGACGAGTGTGCGGCCCCGCACGCCAACGGGGTTCGGGCTGCGTGCAGACAGCGGTTACACTAAGACAACTTAAATGGAAAAAGCCATGAAGACCATCAGAGTAAGATTGATGACGGCCCCTTTGTTCCATGCCCTGCTCCTAGGAATTATTGTTGGCATTGCGTCTTGTGGGCACGCAGAAGATTACAAGATGACGACCCCATTTGCACCAGGAGTTGCCGTCCCGAACGAAGTCGAAACGTCAATTGGCACATTGAACCTGCAGTACGGGTATCCCGACGATGCGACTACGCAGAAGGTTTACGACAACCTCGATGCATCCCGTGCCCTACAGGCCTACTTGCTGGCGATTCCCATTGTGAACCAAGCGGGTATGCGTGCCTCGCTTAAGGAATTCGGACCGGTCAACCAGACGGATGTCATCTGGGAAGCACTTGTGGATTCCAAAACCGTGGAGCTGACAGCGAATGATAATACCATCTACAGCTTCATCTGGCTCGATACTAAGAAGGGGCCATTGGTTGTTGAAATCCCTCCCATGGTGCTGGGGCTGATTGATGACTTTTGGTATCGCTGGGTGGCAGACGTCGGGATCACCGGCCCTGACCAGGGAAAAGGTGGCAAGTATCTGATCCTGCCTCCGGACTATAAGGGTAAGGTGCCCGAGGGGTACTACGTCGTGCGTCCAAGTACCTATGGCAATTGGATGCCATTCCGTTCTTTCCTTGTCGATGGATCGACTACGCCTGGCGTCGAGGCAGTGAAGAAGCACCTCAAGATTTATTACCTCTCCGAAAAAGACAATCCGCCAGCGATGAGATTTGTCAATGCCTCAGGTATTCCGTCGAATTTTGTTGCCCCCGCCGATTACTCGTTCTGGAGTCTGTTGAATGAAGTCATTCAAGAAGAACCCAGCGAGGGAAGTAATCCCACCACTCTCGGTCTCTTTGCTTCAATCGGCATCAAGAAGGGCAAGCCGTTCACTCCAGATGAGCGAATGAAACGAATTCTCACTGACGCCGCCAAGATTGGTGCTGTGACTGCCAGGGCAATTGCCTTCAAGATTCGCGACAAGGACGCGTATTTCTATCCAAATAGCCCGTGGCGTTTGCCTTTCTTCGGTGGCTACAAGTTTGAGGATTCTCCCGGCGTGGCGAATCTGGACGGGGCGATCTTCTTCTACTACATCGCCACCGGCGTCACCCCAGCCATGGCGGAGAAAATGGTCGGCAAGGGCTCCCAGTATCCCTGGTGTTGCCAGGACGCCGATGGCAATCCCTTTGATGGCGGGAAAAACTACAAGCTGCGCATTCCACCTGATGTTCCTGCAAAGGACTTCTGGTCGGTCATCGTTTACGACAATCAGACTCGCTCGATGATCCAGACCGACCAGCAGTTCCCAAGTGTCAGCAGCCAGAACAAGGACCTTCAGGTTAATTCCGATGGTTCAGTGGATGTTTACTTCGGTCCGACGTCACCTGTAGGGAAAGAGGCCAACTGGATACAGACGATTCCCGGCAAAGGCTGGTTCATGATCCTCCGACTCTACGGACCACTCGAACCCTGGTTTGACAAAACATGGCGTCCCGGCGAAATCGAGTTGCTTGACTAGGCCGTTCCGCAACGTGGCGGTGTTCACGCCCGCCACAATAATGGAATCTGGGTCGCGCAGATGTTGCGCCGTCGCCGATTTACGAGATTCAGAACTGAGGACGGGTGGACCATCTATTTTAGCGACTTTCGGCCCGCAGAAACTAAAGGAGGTGGCGATCACCTCAGCATCTAGGGAGTCATATTGATGACAGAATGGTGCTGCCCGCAAATGCTTTATCTTCCTTTCTGATGCGCAACATGCCATACGACCCATCCGGTATGGTGATCCGTGCTCCAAACTGCATCAGCCGTAAACACCTGTGCAGACAAGTGAATTGGCCCACGTTTGTAGATTTAATCACCAAACTAGTTCAGTCTTTCGCCGGTAGACCCGATTACTCGCCGATGCGCAGGGCAAGGTCCTGCTAAAAGAGTGCTGATGCCAGCTCCAAGAGCGAGCGATCGTCTGGTGGGTGGAAACAAACCGGTTGCCAACGCACTGCGACTGATGGGGAAAGGGAGGATTGGGATCTGAGGACTTGGGACTGGGTTCCCGTCGGCACGGGAATGACGGTTGTTGGGAGTGGTTGGTCATAGGTTGTTAGTCGTTAGCTCTTTCTTCCTATTCCCCAATTCCTCCGTTCCTTCATTCCCCCCATTCTCTTCGTCCCTCCGTCCCCTTTCCTTCCATTATCTTGTAGAAATTGTTCCATCCGATTTGCTAACATGCGAGTCGAGATTCAAGAGCTAGGAGCCCAGTGCCAATCATTCTGGCTCCACGCTGCTCAGTGAATGGCCACAAGAAACACAAAAAGGCACAAAAAACGGGAATGATTAGCCCAGGCTACTCAGTCTTGTTTATTGTGTCTTCTCGTGCTTTTCGTGGCAAACTTCCACTAACCACTGACACCCAACCAGCAACCTCAAAAGTGAGCCAGCCCAAGCAAAAACAAAAACGCGCGGCCAACATGACCAAGTTGACCAACATGACCAACTTGAACCACTCGCGCGGATGCTGCGCGGTAGCTGGTGGGAGATTGGTGATTAGTGATTGGACACGGATCATCGGAAATTGCACATTGGCCACCTGGGTTTTTGTCGCGGGGAGTCGGGGTTTTGTTTTACAAAACACACAAAAACCCAAAGAGTTGGACGATACCTAAGTCTTGGTTTGCAAATGAGTTGCAATGATCGGGCTTGGTGGAGAAGAGGGTAGTTTTGTTTTGGAAAAAAAGTTTTCTACGAAATTGGACACGACAAAACTCTCTCCCCTTGAGTAAAGAGGAGGGGTTTTGGAATGGGTTCTCAATGCCCGTGGTGCCAGTGCCGGGTCTGGTGTTGGAGAGAACGTTTGCCTGGCTGGGACATTCCCGTCGCCTCAGCAAAGACTACGAGGAATTGGTAGAGAACAGCGAAGCCCTGGTCCAGAAAGCTATGATCCGCCTCATGCTACAACGACTCTGCCAACCTGCACTGCCGCAAAAAAATGTTGGCGTTTGTCAAACACTTTATCAGAGGATCAACCGTCCAAGCTCTTCTTGATCTCGACAAGCTGCTCGCGCTCCGGGAGCCGTTTGTAGTATTCGTCGAGCGGGTAGCAACCACTCACGAGGCCATGTCGTGGGGCGGTCGTGCAATCGCTGAAAGTGCGGCAGACAAGTTTGCGAGTAAGCTTCCCGTGGATCAGCACGTCTTGCGGCATTTCGGGATAGCTCAAAACCATCCGGCCCAGCCCGACGAAATCGACCCACCCCGCCCGCACCACGGCCTGGGCGACGTGCGGCAGATAGTCTTGCAAGTACGAGTAACCCGTGCCGACGAGCGGCACATCTCCCACGGCGGCCTTGCATTGTCTGACCACATCGATCTGCCGCCATACCCCGACCAGCGGATCCTCGGGGGGCAGGTACCCATCGCTGGGGGGAAAGATCGCCGGCCGTTGGATGTGGGGATTGTAGTAGGGGCTCCCGCAACTGAGGTTGATCGTCGCCACCCCCGCATCAACGAGCATCCGCATGAGCTGAAAGGGCTCGGTCAAATCGTAGTCGAGCGGATTCTCGGCATCGACGCCAAACCCACAATCGTAAGGCAACAGCTCGGTGAAATCCATCGGCTGTCCTACCTCGCGACTCGTGCGGTAGGGGGCGAAATCAAAAATACTCAGCCGCACGCCTACCATCAGACCGGGCACCTCGTGCCGGACCCGCCGGATGATTTCCAAGAGCATGCGACTGCGACCCTCGAGGTCTCCACCAAATTTTCCAGGTCGCCGCCGGGCGCTGAGGAACTCATGCAAGAGATAACCATGGCACGCTTTGACGTCGACGAACTGATAACCAACCTCATGTGCCAACCGTGCTGCGGTCACGTAGCTGTCTATCAGCTTCTCAAGATCGTCGTCTTTCCAGACGATCGAATCATCCTCGAAATCGAGTCCGTATTTGTCGTCCAACAGGGGATGATGATAGGCGATCCGCGGTTCGAACTTTTTTTTGTCATGCGGCTTGCTAAATCTCCCCGAATGGGTGAGTTGCAGGCCGACCAACAAGCCGTCAAGCGAACCGGTTTGCTCTCGATGGCCAGCGTGAACTTCCGCGAGCAACGCCGTCAAGCCGGCCCGATTGCTCTCGGTGGCCAAGGTTTGATTCGGGTTCGCACGGCCATCGGGCTGCACGGCTGCGGCCTCACCTCCCCAGATCAGTTTGGCGCCACTCTGGCCAAACCTGCGCCACCGGCGGAGTGTGTATTCGCTCGGGCTCCCGTCGGCGTTGGCATCCCACCCTTCCATCGGATGGATGCACCAACGGTTGCCGACCTCGTAATCCCCTACTCGGATTGGATTAGCCAGGGGGGAACCCGAATCAACCGTCAGGCAGGTCTCATCGACGGGTAGTTCAACTCCAAGTTGGGTGAGTCGTTCCCGAAGTTGCTCAACGGTTCGCAATTGTGCGATTTTGGTGTAGGAGGGAACTTCCATTCGAACTGTGCCTTGCGTCGCAAATGTGGGTATGGTGAACCATGATTCTAAGGAGGAACAGCCCAGCTATCTATCGTGGAGAGAGAAGGATTCAATTTGTGCATAGAGCCACAAGGTGTTTTGGCACGCGCATTGCGTAGATATTGGAGCACAATCGCGATGCGGGCAGCCTGACAGTGCTTGGAACACACTTTCGGGGCCGTAACAGAGAAGAGCACTGTTCGCTGGGGTCGGTTGAGAAAAGGCAAATGATTGCGGGCCTTAACTAGATAGACAGCATTTTTCGCCGGGCATGTACCTCCCCTATTGCCTGTCGATTGAAGTTGTCAGAGGTCCAATCAAGATAGCGGGCTGGAAATCGGATTTCGATTTTCTGGCCCGCTTGTTTTATTTCATGTGTATTACAATTAAACAGGTGTTCAATTGTGATACACTGAAATCTGGGGGATTGATTGGGAGAATCTCGAATCTCACAATTATGCAGAAAAAATCTGATTGGGTTAAAAATACCTAGCCGGTAGAGGTGGCCAGAATTTGCCTTACTCGGCGACTTCTTCTTCAACGCCTACTTCGGAAGAAATCCCAGCATTTTCTTCGTCAACTTCCTCAGACATTCCCGTTAGTTGCTCTGTGCCTTCCGGGAAAAGGGCTTCGTTGATTGAAGGAAGCATCAGTTCGGCAAATTCTGCGGCGACATTCTCGTCCGCAGTATCTTCGCCCACTAAGACATCGCTTGTGAAGTAGAGCTTGTAAAGAGCCCGAGCAAGTCCATAGTGCATCCGTGGAGATTCGGGAGCCTCCCAATCGTTCTTGTCAGGATGATTCCAGGCCCAGAATACACGTTCCACGCGACGACCTAAGACATCGTCTTTGATAAATTTGGCAGTGAAGAAATCCGCCGTTTCCTCTGAAGGCAAATCCATGTAAGACTTAATTTGCATCCCGTCCTGACGAAATCCGGAGGCGGGGTAACAGATGTTCGGCGTATGACGGCAAATGTCACGCGAGTGACCAACGATCAGCCACATGGTGACCATACGGCCTGTCTCTTGATTCTTGTAACGGCGAGAAACGTAATTCACAGCCCCGGCAGTATTCTTGACGATTTCGTCAACAGGAAGGTCTTCACCGACCCAATCGCCAATCTCTTTGGGTACCTGCTCGAATCGCTTCCCGAGTTCAGCAGCCTCGGCGCCTGGTGTTCCCCAGCGGTCTTTGAGTGCATACCCTTCGTAGAAGCTCAGGGAAATAATAAGAATTCCGCCCAAAAGGGCAGGTATTAAGAGATTGCGATCCATGGTGAACTCACGCAGGAGAGGGGACAGGTTGCCATTAATCTACCGTATGCATCACGGGGACAACTGTCAAGAATTGCTCGTGCGGAGCAGCAATTACCAGGGAGTGTTTGGGCCTATAATCGCCGAAAGCGGCACAATCTGCATGTGCCGCCGTACGACGAATCCTGTATAGCTAAGAGTCACTGAATTCTTGGCTCAGTCCAAAGCCAGTAGATTCCCTTACTACTTGACTTCCGGAGAGCCATCGCTTGCTTCAATGAAGATAGCCTGATGCAGTTCTTCATCTGTCGGCTTATAGATGTGTCGGCCAGCTGGATTGGAAAGCTGGATCTCGCTTGCCTGCTTCAACTCAGCTGAGGCCTGTACAATGGGACCATCTACATTTGGTATGAAAGCCGCTTTGCTCCGGTTGGCCACAGCAGTTGGCCCTGATGCGGGTTGGACCTGCTGTTGTTCGTACGAGGTTGTCACGGCGAGTGACTCGCTTAGACCCAACGGTAGGGTAGGTGGAGCATCATCCATTTCTGTAAGCAACTTATGGTTCTCTCGCGGCAAATAGCCTTGAGGATCGATGCCCGGCAAGCCCGGTAGGCCTGGCAGTTCGAATTCGTTTTCTGCTGGCTCAGCCTCTCCTGCATCTGGGAGGGCCTGTGGACCCCCTTCCGGGGGAGCTGAAGTGGTGGCACTCGGGGCCTTAGTTCTCTTGGCAGGACCACGCAAATCTTCCTGATCGGGACGTGGTGGCTGATAAACAGGCAGCTGTTCACGGATGTCGCTCTTCGTTTCCTCGGCCTTGGTGGGGGTCAAGCCAACTTGTTCGCCGGGCCAGGGGCGCCAGTGCGTCTTGTAGGTTCCCCAAGTTTCACGTTTGGGAAGACAATTTCCGTCAGCGGCACATGGACACGGAGTCGGAGGCTGGCATTCGTTTGCCTGGCCCAGGTTTGCTCCGACGATGTCAAATGCCATGACCAGAGCGAGTCCTGAGCTCCACACACCGATACCGATTTTTGACACGCGAGACATGTTACGTCCTTTACACATGCTGAGTTGCTCTTTGCTTTTGACGAGTCGTACGCTTGGATTGACCAATGTTGAAGTCCTTTCGAACTCCGGCCATGAACCTTGTAGTTGACTAGGTCCTAGAACGTGTTACCCAATCCAAATCGTGCTATACGGTTGAGTGCTGAGGTACTAAGTGATACGAATCCGAAGATCGACTCGAATGGCCGCAGGATCTTGGCCACAGTGGCAGTGGCTGCGGAGTAGCGATCTTGAGCGATAAACAGGCGGTCACCCGGCATGAGCTGATAGTTAGTGGCCGTGACAGCACCACGACTAACATCATCCCAATTCACGGGCAGGATCTGCTCGCAACCCACACCATTGGGGGCAGGTCGAGCTATCCACATCCGCGACGATGAAACCTGAGAAATACCGCCAATCGAGGCAACGGCATCAAGCACCGTCTCGTTACCAGTGATCGGCAAGCGAGTGATATCGTCGCCGAAGCCGCCTCCTTGAGTAATCACATAGTAGAGCTTGCTGTTGTAAGCTAATACGTCCACAAAGACTTCGGGACTCTCCAATTTCAGGCTCAATTGCTTTTCAATGGCTTCACGTGCTTCTTCGATCGTCATACCGGCTATGAATGCCGAACCATACGTTCCCAAGTTGACACGTCCATCCGGGCCAACCAAGTGCTGGCCAGTGACTGCCTGGGCACCTGCAGACTGCAAGAGTGAAATCGAAACATCGACATCAGTAAGAATCTGTGAGAGCTGGCGTCGTACTTCGTCTTCAGCTTCTTCAAGGGTGAGGCCTGAGACCTTGATCCGGCCATAGGTTGGGCCCAGGTTGATGCTTCCGTCGGCGTCAACCGAATAGGCATCATCAATTGGCTTGTCAGGGAAGGCACCCGACACACGGACTAATAGTGCGTCGAACGTTTCAATCTTGTGTGGCGATTTTGGTACGAGCTTGACACCTTCAATGAGCAAAATATCCGGCGGCTCGATTACGTAACGCGGCAGCGTCACCTTTTCTAGCTCTCGCGGAACGGAACTCTCGATCGGAGGCTCTGGTGGAGTAACGGGAAAAGGATCCCGCGGCGCAAGAAAGGCGGTACACCCTGAACTTCCCAGCAACACTGCGAGCATCGCAAGTGTCTTGGCTATACCTGTTTGTCGTCTGCTGCTGAGCTTCATTTGAGACTCTCACTTCTAGCGCGGAATGTCCACGGTGTTGGCCCATAAGCAATGAATGGACCACGCAACCGGCAACTGTTTACTAACAGCTACAATGCCTATAATCGGTAGGGTTTAACATCAACTTTGCTCTGAGTTCAAAAAACTGCGGAAATGCAGAGTTGATAGAGCTAGCATTCCTGTCTGGCGGAGATAGCGAGCGGCCCCTGAAACCCTGTTCGGGCGAGCTGATCCACTGAGGGGTTCGGAGCAAAAGCAGTCAGCTATCTGCTATCAGCCAAGGTGCCGATCGAAGAAATGGAGCAGGAGTAAACTGCGATAGCCCCGGACTTTCGGACAGCGGTGGGGGAATGGAATTTGGTGTGCAGAAGGGGGAGAGAAGGATATGGGTTTCGGCCTGCGCGGGAATGACGGTGGGGGCGTGCGTCTCAATGCGGAGCATCGGGCAGTAGCTGCCGAAACAAGCCTACCGCAGAGGAAAGTCTTCGTCACCAAGGGGACTCTCTTCCAACGACATCCGAACGGAGTTGCATGACAATTTGGCAGCGATGACATTATATTCAAGTCACTGCAAATCCGTGTACAAACGTCCGTTGGAGAGTAAAAGGCCTGCGGTGAGTGCCATTGGATTAACGTCCTCCGCAGGGAATCGCTCAGCGAACCTTCAACCGCTCGATTCCCTTGATATGCCCATCCATCATTGAAGCCCCGGCGATGGCTAGGAGACTTCCTTGCCCGCTCGGCATGAGGCGATGAAAGAATCTTGGCGTTTCCAGTTCAGCCGCGGCCTGCCATGCTTCAGCAGGTTCCGCCAGGCGGTAGAGTATTCCGTCGGTGCCGGAAACATAGAGCCCTGAATCCAACCCCCAGGCCGCTATGCCAAATCCCTGCATATCGTCGCCGGGCATCAGCGGGCCTTCCTTCCAAATACCAGTGCTTGGATCGAAAGAATAGACGGTTCGCTGGATGTCGGCATATTCGTCCATGCCACCCAGGACCCAGATTCGATTTTGCCAGGTAGCCAGTGCCAAAGCTCGACGCTGAAAGGGAGGTAGCGGGATTTCTTTCCATTGGGCGTTGTCCCCTGCGGCAGTCTCGTACACTAGCGCGGAGGTTTGCCACTCTCCGCTGCGATCCCCGCTGAGGGTCCAGCCCCCGACGACGTATATCTTTCCATCGAGTGCAACTGCATCATGCGAAGATCGTGCAGCCGGAAGCGGTGGCAAGGCCGTCCATTGTCCCGTTGCAGGATCAAAGCGGGCGAATTCATTCACCGAGTGGAGGTCGTCATCTTCTTGGCGGGAGTTCAGGGCCTGCATCCCTCCAACCCGGTACAGGTTGTCTCCACTGCTCACCAATGCGGTGCCTTGCAGTGGAGTTTCCATATCCAGAAGTTCCCATTCGGTGGGCTCGGTCAAATTGAGTCGTGCAAACGTGCCTGAAAGATTCTCGCGTGAGTGTTGATGAGCTTTCCCTGTGTGGCCGCTGTAAACATAAAGCCAGTCTTTGTTGACCGCCGCCCCGAAACTGGAGACCGCTTCAGGTAGCGGAGGGCCGAAGCTGTCCTTCGTGTTCTTGGGATTCTTGGTCATGGATACCTTCTTAGCAGGTGCTGCCGATTCGCCGCTTGGCTTAAAGTCGAGCGTCAGCGTAGCATAGTTGGCTTGTCCTTTGTAATTCTCTCCTTTGAACTCGCCAGACTTCTCCTTCTCAGAGTGATTGGTCATCAAGCCGACCGTGCTCGCCTTGGCAAGTACAAAAAACACCTTGCCTTCCGCGTCCGTGGTTTCCTCGGAGGTTTCTCCGGCCGAGTCAATCAGCGTAACCACGGCGTCGGCCAGTGGCTTGCCTTCCCACAGGACAGTGGCGGCCAAACCACCCGGTTTGCTCTCAGGAACGATATTAAGCTTTAGCTCAGTAGAAGTCCCATCAGCGATCTTCCCATCAGACGTTGGAAGCAGGTGCTGCGAGAAATAGCACAGCATCGAACCGCCATAGATTCCGTATTCACACACCGTCTCAAGAGCGGTCGGTTTCCCCGCCGGTAGCGACATTTCCAGGCCGATAAAGTCGTCCGTGTCACGTGCTGCGGTTGCTAACTTCTCGCGATTCTCACCTGTGCGGACAAACACTTCCGCAGCCGCAATCGGTACGGGCAGATGGTAGTTGCGATCATGCGGACTCTCGCCGAAAAAGAGTAACCCTGTGCGGGTCTCGCCCGCTGACTCCGAGTCGAGCCACAGAAAATGTGCGGATGCCGAGCTGATCTGCAGGCATGCTGCAACGAAAGTAAGAATTAGACAGACAAGTGAATAGCGAAAGTTCATGACAAAAACCTTTTCGTAGAACTAGGCATCGGTAACGGATCAGGTCCGCCGCGTTGAATCAAAACGAATGATTGACTTCCTCACCGGCGCGAGTCACCAATGCTTTGAGTACTTGGTAGTCGATCTCGGTCGGGACAAAATGTACTGAGCCATCAAGATAAACAAACTGCGCACCGCCAGGATGATCGCTGCGAAAGACGCGGAGAATCTTGTTTGGATCGGGAGTACTGGGTTGGTTATATGTGGCAACATGAAGCTTGTCGTACAAAAACCATTGGATGTTTCCCCAGGCATAGGCCCAATAGCCATTCGCCCAAGTGTGGTCTCCCCACTTCTCTGAACCTGGGGCTTCGGGCCAGGGAATGCCTGGCACGTTGTAACTATTCTCGCCAATGAGAAATGTGTTGGATGTACCATCGACGATACGCGAGAGGGGAAGGCTATATTGAGTTTCCACAACCGCAGTCGAGCCGATCTGAGACACGGCATTCGGGTTCGTAAAGGCCCCATTGGTGTCCGCTGTCGCTCCAAAATCGGTACTAACCGAGAGCATGTAACTCCCCGGCGCAAGTTTTTCGCCCGCACTAAGATTAGGTACCTCGCGCGGGAGTGCCATGGATGGACACATATAAAGATCAATCGGCTGGCTGGTAGTTTCCAGGTTTTTGGCAGAGTAGATCGACTTTGTTAAGTCGTAATTACTGTAGAGATTATTTACTTCCAAGTACGGAAGCAGTGAGACGAACGCACTGCCGAGATTGCTGAATTGATCAGCGCTATTCCCACCACCGGTGACGGCGACCAATCCTCCTCGGCCTTGCAATACTTTGGGCGGGGGGAGTGTCTTTTGAGAATCATGGAAATGTTGGACTGACACACCAATTTGCCGAAGTTTATTGCGGCAACTACAACGACGGGCCGCTTCACGAGCCGCTTGAATTGCTGGCAGCAGCAACGCAATCAATACCCCTATGATTGCGATCACGACCAGCAGTTCCACGAGGCTGAATGCCCGGTGCTGAGTTGCTTGCGTTCGGTGTGGGATGGGAAGCAGTAACATATCAAATAATCCAGCGGCTTGGCCTGCTAGTTAAGTTCGAAAGGACTGCAAGGCAGATTGCTATGGGTGCGGTAGCAGGTTCGGGGACGGCGTTGAGCATGGGCAAGTTGGGGCCTGTGAAATTTCTCTGCCAAGCAAGAAAATCGGCTCCATCTGTGTCGCCGTCTCCATTAGCGTCGGCCCCGGAGTCGATGCCGAAGTGAGTTTGCCAGTCCCCAAGATCGTCGGCATCTATATCGTGATCTCCGTCGAAATCACCGGGGGTGCGTTCAGTCAAAACTGTGTAGTCGATTTCAAGCGTTGGTGCAGAAGCCACGCCGAAGCTCACAAAAAGCGATTCTTTTGAATAGAACGCAGGAAAGTCACTCATGATTCCATTGTGAAATCCGCTCACATCATGAAGGGATGTGATGAAGACACCCACTTGGCCAGTGGTCAGCGATTGCTGGAAGTATTCCAATACCCCCGGCTTCTGTAAGTCCACTTCCAAAGAGAAAACGGATCCGCCCGGCACAGCTTGTCCTGCATTTAATCCGGCTACAGTACCCACAGCCCAAGGAGTTGTATTCCAAGGATCTCGCAAAACATCGAGCAATTGTGGTTCGTCTTCTCCGTCAAGCACGAACGTACCTTCACCACCTGGGCTATTGAACACGTTGCCAAAGTTTCCGGTTCCATCGTCCCCCAACGGATAGACATTAAACGTCCTTTCGAGCGTTGGAACGTTGGGCCATAACGGACTAGACTCCTCGAACTCAGGTGGGAAAGAGTCGTTCGTGTCAAAGCCAAGCCTCTCGTAATCATTCGCGTAGCCAATCCCGAAGAGCTCTATTGGATTGCCCGGATCATCCGTGCCTTCGGATATTGCACTTAGTGAGTCGACTGATGGGTCGTAAATAACCTGACGGCCATCATCCACGAAATCAATCGTGAACCTCACCGAATTGAGCGTATAAAGCGCGGGGTTGAGCAAATCGGTTTGACTGGCAGTATTGAATCCCAGCATGAAAGAGCCAGCCCGTGATTGGGAAAACTCAGAGCTGACTCCGTAGTTGGTAAAGGTAGACATCTCGGTCTTTAACCCGGGAGTTGTATCTCCCAGGTGAAACCAGCGATCAAGTTCGGGCTCGCTCCAAATAGCAATCTCGCCCCGTGTTGGGGCAGTGAAGACCAGCAGTAGGCAGGCGGCCTTCCACAGCACTTGGCAGCTTGAAGCAGCAATGCTTGTCATTCGAAATACCCGCGTCGCCCCAATGAAAGGAAGTTACCTGCAAACTTACTTCTGCGAGACAGACCCAAGAGTGCTCCCAGGCAACTCAATAGCAGAGTCGTCGGTTCCGGAGTCTTAATGGCGACTTGGTCCAAATCGAAAGTTATGTTCTGATCGACGCCGGCCAAACCAGCAGGAATGGAGACTCCGATCTGCATGCGACCGATATTGTCGAATACCGTAGCGAAGCTTTCCCCTTCAAAGGTGACAAAGTTCGGACTTGAGGGGGTGATCGAAAAGTTCAATTCGGTCCAGGTATTTCCCAAAACAGGTGCAAACTGCACAGATGTAGCGCCAGGGAAGTTGACGGAATCTGCAAAACGAGTGAAGAAGGTTAATGGGACCGGAGAATCATGTCGAACGAAGACGCTAAACTCTCGCACGCCGTCTGCAATCCAATTGCCGAAAAAGTTGCCGCCACTCGCAGGGCCGCCAGGGGTGGTCTCTCCTCGGAATACAACCGGTCCCTGATCTCCAAAAACGGAGTTAAGGAAATTGAAACTCCCCGAGGCATAGCTGCTTCCATCGGGTCCACCTGCAGCATTGAACGACAAGAGTGCGGAATTATTAAAATTAGTCCACAACTCAGAATCAGATGCAAAATCCTCCTGAAACGGGACCGTTGTCACAGCAAAACTGCTGATATGAATGAACAAGCAGATGGAAAAGCTCAAAACTATTCGCAGGAAATATTTCATTCTAAGGCGACCGCAAAGCTGGAAATTACGTGGAAAACTAGCCATTTTCTGTTGATACTGACTCTCAAAAGCGATAAGATAACAAGTATTTAACGCACTTCAAGTGCGAAAAATAAGAGTTTCTCAGAATAATAAAAAACAACTTGTCATTAAATGACGAATAGTCAATAATTGAGGGTCATGCAAACACTCACTCGAAAAGAACGGGAAAAGCAAGAACGGGAATCCAAAATCCTGCAGCTCGCGAGCGCGATGTTAAAAGAATCCGGATATCTGGGTTTAAGTATGGATCGAATTGCTGCGGAGATGGAGTATTCCAAAGGAACGATCTACCAGCATTTCCCTAACAAAGAGGAGATCATACTTTCGCTTGCCAACGAAGCGCTCAAAAAGCGACTTGATATGTTCGAGACCGCCTCTGCTTGGAACGCAACTTCTCGACAGAGAATGGCGGCTATCGGAGCCGCTGCTGCTGAGTTTGTGCGAATTCACCCAATGTACTTCGCTGTCGATCAGCTCGTCCGATCGGCTTCGATCTGGGAAAAAACGAGCGATCAGCGACGCCAATTTATGCAGAATTGCGAAGCTAGTTGCATGCGAATCGTTGGAGGGATTGTGAATGACGCGATCACAGACGGTGACCTCCGCTTAGCAAATAACATGACTGCTGAAGTGTTGGTCTTCGGACTGTGGTCAATGAACTTTGGTGCGTACTCAATAATTACCTCAAGCGACAGTCTGGAGCAGGTGGGACTTCCCGAACCTGAAATAGCTCTTTGGCACAACCAGAATTTACTCTTGGACGGTTACGGCTGGACGCCACTGTCAAGCGACTTCGATTACTTCCACACCTTTGAACAAGCAAAGCAAGAACTATTTGGCGGCAGAACTCCTAACGAGCCGTGAATTTTTTTGTTCAGAAAATGACGAGGCGTCAAGAAATGACTAAACGCAGATTTTTAGTTGCAATGGGTATTCTTACGGCCTTTTGTGTCGCCGCCTTGGCTGTGATTCGCATGGATGTACTGGCCGAGGAAGTGCCCTCAACTGAGGCTCATCGAGAAGCCAGTCCTCTGATTGTCAATACGCTCGAAGCTGTGGAAATGGCTAGCTACGAACGAGAGCGGGTTTACACAGGGATGCTCAAGGAGTCCCGGCGCAGTCAGCTAAGTTTTCTTCAGGGTGGAGAAATTACCGAGATCTTAGTTGATGAAGGAGACGCAGTTACCAAAGGACAGATTCTTAGCCGTCTCGATTCCCGCCATATTCAAGCCGGGCGTTTGCAACTCGAAGCACAGCTCTCCGAAGCGAATGCCGTTCTGGCTGAACTCGTTGCCGGCCCTCGCCAGGAAGCAATCTCCGCCAAGCAAGCCGAATTGCGTGCGCAGAAAGCAAGGAGCGAGTCTCTTAAGAAACAGGTCGCTCGACGCGGCACTTTGGTTGATACCAACGCCGTATCGAGAGAGGAATTTGAGACAGTATCCTTCGATCTTCAAGCCACGATTGCAGAGGTCGAGCGATTACAAAGCGAACTAGATGAGTTGCTTGCGGGCACACGCGATGAGCAGATAACCGCCCAGCAAGCTCGCATTTCCCAATTGCAAGCCACCCTGCTTGATGTCGATCACGACTTGGAAGACGCAGTTCTCAAGGCGCCCTTCGCAGGTCGTATAACCCACAGATATGTCGATGAGGGCACCGTTGTAAGTAGTGGTAGTTCCGTGCTCGAAATTCTAGATGACACCGATCTTGAAGCTTGGATCGGCCTTCCAGCATCCGCTTCAAATCAACTTAGGGTTGGGGAAAGTTGTCATCTGAGTATTGATGGGAAGGAGGTCACCGCGGTTATTCAATCGATGTCTTCCGAAGTCAACCAGGCGACGCGAACCAGGATGGTTCGTCTCCGCGTTGGAGCAGGCAGAGAGCTGCAATTGTTGCCTGGTCAAGTCGTTCGGATGGCTGTCTCTGAGACGGTGTTGGATTCCGGTTTTTGGGTTCCGACTGCCTCCTTGACCAAGGGTACCAAAGGGTTGTGGTCCGTTTATGTCGTGCACTCTAAGAGCGACAATCCTGTTGCGGCTCGAAGCGACGTGGAGCTGCTTGACACAGTAGGCGATCGATCGTTTGTGCGGGGTGCATTCAAAAATGGAGACCAGATAATCACCGATGGCACACACCGTATCGTTGCCGGTCAACGAGTGATTCCCCAAGCGAAGTTGGTAGTCCGCTCCGAGAATTAACGCATATGCAATCAGACAACTCAAGAAATCAGCTGACGCCGACTTCGAGCCCGTGGAGTCTACTCTATGACAATCGTCGATTGCTTGTTATGGCAATAGGACTCATCGTGGTGGGAGGTCTCTCCTCATTTATCGTATTGCCTCGTATGGAAGATCCGTTGCTAACCCAACGTGCAGCGATCATAAATACGCTTTATCCCGGTGCCAGCCCCGAACGTGTCGAATCACTAATCACAGAGAAGCTGGAGGATGAACTGCAGGAAATCGAGGAGATCAAGGAACTTCGCTCATCAAGCCGCAGTGGTATTTCGACGATTACGATTGAACTCAAAGACAACGTTTATGCCGTCGATGAGGTGTGGTCTCGCGTGCGAGACAAGATCGCTGATGCCGAACCTCTACTCCCGGATCAAGCTAGAGAGCCAAACTTCGACAAACTCGAGGTGACAGCCTACGCTTCGATCGTTGCTCTCCAATGGAATCTCCCTGGAGAACCGAACTATGCCATCCTGCGCCGAAAGGCAGAACTGCTGGAAGATCTCCTCAGAGCGATTCCGGGCACTCGCGAAGTCGATACTTTCGGAGCACCTCAAGAAGAAATACTTGTGGAAATCAAACAGCACGAACTTGGTCCCTTAGGTTTGTCTGTCGGAGAAATCACACGCCAACTGCGGGCCAGCGATGCGAAGGTTTCGGCGGGGTTGTTGCGAACGGACCAAGACACCTTTGTCATAGAAGTCGATACGGCATTTGACTCTCTAGAGCGGATTCGGCGACTTCCAATTGCCAGTGGAGCTAATGGCAGTTTCGTTCCATTGGGGGATATCGCTGATATTAGCAAAGGAGTTACTCAACCCCTGAGCAGTCTGGCATTGGTAGGTAGCAAGTCTGCCATTGCTTTGGGGACTTTAGTCAGTAGCCAGCAAAGAGTTGATCTTTGGACTGCCGACCTGGAATCAGTACTATCCGAGTTCGCTGAGCAACTCCCCGCTGGTGTGGAGCTAAAGGTATTGTTCGAGCAGAACGAATATGTCGCCGTGCGACTTGCGACTCTCCTGAAAAACCTCCTGCTAGGCGCCATGGCAGTCGTAGCCGTAGTCTGGTTCATGATGGGTTGGCGGAGCGCTATCGCAGTCGGCTCAGCACTCCCTTTGGCATCTCTCATGGTGCTCTCAGGAATGCGACTACTCGGTGTGCCACTGCATCAGATGTCGATTACAGGCTTGATTATCGCTTTGGGACTCTTGATCGACAACGCTATCGTAATGGTGGATGAGGTTCGCACCCGAATCGCTGGTGGAGTCTCTCGCCAACAGGCCGTGGCTCGGAGTACAAAGCACTTGGCGATTCCGCTATTCGGATCGACTGTCACGACAGCCCTTTCGTTTGCACCGATCGCACTCATGCCTGGTCCTGCCGGGGAATTTGTCGGTTCGATTGCGATTAGCGTTATTCTGGCAGTTGCCAGTTCGCTTATCCTAGCGCTTACGGTGACTCCTGCGATCATTGCAATTCTCGACAAAGAGCCAAGTCCACAATCTGCGAGTCATTGGTGGACAAGTGGCTACAGTAATGCGTCTCTCTCCGAAACCTATCGCAGTGCGCTCGACTGGATTTTCCAACGCCCCATGGTCGGAGTGTTGGTGGGAGTCCTGTTACCGGTGGCGGGGTTTCTCTCGGCTACCACACTTCAAGAGCAGTTTTTCCCCCCCGCAGACAGGAACCAGTTTCAAGTACAGTTAACGATGCCCACGCAGAGTTCCCTGGAATCGACTAGGCAAGTCGCAGAGTCCGCACGCAAAGTACTGCTAGCGCATCCTGAGATCAGTGAAGTTTCCTGGTTCCTGGGCGAAAGTGCTCCGCCATTCTACTACAACATGCTGGCCAATCGTGCTGGAACACCGCAGTACGCACAGGCCCTAGTGCAGTCGGCCTCTGCAGAGGGCATTAGTGAGCTGATTCAGGACCTTCAAGAGGAACTCAATGGAGCATTCCCTGAGGCTCGCATACTCGTTAGGCAGTTAGAGCAGGGCCCCCCTTTCGACGCACCAGTGGAAATGCGTCTTTATGGTCCGGACTTGGAAGTGTTGCGAGAAGTCGGGGATCAGGTACGCGGTGTTCTTGCAGACACTCCCTATGTGATCCATACAACAGCTAGTCTCTCTGAGACCTTGCCGAAACTTGCCGTAGTCATTGACCAAGAACAGGCACGGCTCGCGAATCTCGATCATCAGGACGTCGCTGAGAGGTTGGACTTTGTCTTGGAGGGTTCTGTCGGAGGCTCTTTGCTCGAATCCACCGAAGAGCTGCCCGTCAGGGTTCGAGTTGGGGATTCCTCACGGGGAAGCATGGAAGAGATTGGTTCACTTGACGTTGGACCTGAATCGAACGCTGCAGAAGTGCCGTTATCTGGGTTGGCAAAGATAACGCTAGTTCCTGAATTATCGGTGATACAACACTTCAATACGACTCGGATGAATGAAGTTCAGGCTTATATTACTGCAGGAACATTACCTGCTCAGGTGCTATCTGATTTCCAAGCCCGTCTGGCGAAGTCAGGCTTTGAAATGCCAAGAGGCTATCGTTATGAGATTGGCGGAGAAGCTTCAAAACGCGACGATGCCATCGGGAACTTGATGTCGAGCGTCAGCGTTTTGGTTGTCCTGATGATTGCCACGCTGGTGCTGAGTTTCAATAGCTTCAGAATGGCGGGGCTGGTCGGTGCGGTGGCAGTCATGTCGGCAGGATTGAGCCTAGGATCTCTCGCACTATTTGACTATCCATTTGGATTCATGGGGATTGTCGGCACGATGGGACTTATCGGGGTAGCAATCAATGATACGATCGTGGTCTTGGCAGCACTCCGCGAGGATGAGGCTGCCCGCTCGGGAGATCCCCCGGCGGTCAGACAGGTGGTATTTCATTCGACTCGCCATGTACTTTCAACCACTTTGACGACCGTGGCAGGATTTATCCCACTAATTCTGGGTGGTGGAGGGTTCTGGCCCCCGTTGGCAACCGCGATTTCTGGCGGTGTGATTGGGGCAACTTTGCTGGCGCTCGTTTTTATCCCTTCGGCATTTATTCTCGTCATGTGCCCCAAGTGCATCGGCAAAAAGAGCGAAATTGCTGCTGAAAGGCAGTTGTCACAAGTCTCTCACGGGAATCTGGTTGGAGCTATGAGCTGAGATGTTTTGGGGGCGCACTTGTCAGATATATCGCCCATTTTCTCACGGCTCAAATGCTAGGCAGGTTAGCTGGAGTAAGGACTCATAAAATTCTCCAATCTCAAAGCGTGAGCCCATTGACCCATTATCCGTTCTGATCTAGAATCTGCGATTCGCCACAAGTCGTTGGCGATAGCGATAGGTGTGTTCTTTGATATTTGGGTTTCGAGTCCTGTTTGGTGGGGAATTATTGTGTCCGCAGCTAAGGAAGTTATTCGAATTCGTATGGAAGCGTACGATCACTCGGTCTTGGACCAGAGTGCTATAGAGATTGTGGATACTGCCAAGCGAACCAATTCCGAAGTGCATGGCCCCATTCCGTTGCCGACGCGAATTGAGCGTTATACGGTTTTGTCGGGTCCCCACGTCGACAAAAAGGCGCGTCAACAATTTGAGATTCGAACCCATAAGAGATTGATCGACATCGTTCAGGCCACTGCCAAGACCATTGAAGCGCTCAATAAGCTGAGTCTTCCGGCAGGCGTCGATATCAAGATCAAGGCAACCACGGCATAGAAACTAAATAGCAATTCCTATCCGGTTTATTCTGGGTAATTCATATGTAACGGAAGTTGTGTAGGTAAGCCTTGCTGCGGCGAGTGTCTCCTGCATCAGCGGACAACTGACTTCGAACAAACGGGCCGGCAACGGAAAATTGTCTAGGGATCAACTACATGGCTAAAGACGAGAGAGTTGTCGGCATATTGGGTCGAAAGATCGGTATGACGCAGATTTTCGATGAATCGGGCCAATCGGTACCCGTGACTGTCTTGCAGGCTGGTCCCTGTGATGTTCTGCAGGTCCGTACTTCCGATCGCGATGGCTACGAAGCCGTTCAGTTGGGTTATCTTGATAAACCCCGTCGCTTGGCTTCCCGCGCTCAGCGCGGTCAGGTGGCCAAGCTCGACAGCAAGCGCAGCAAGAAGAGGTCAGCGGCTGGTGTGGAGCTATTGGCCAAGGCCAATTGCGAGCCCAAGCGATACGTTCGCGAGATTCGAGGTCCTGCTGGCGATTTGGATGTCGGTAGTCTGGTGAAGGTCGATGCTTTTGAGGGAGTGGCGACCGTGGATGTCGTCGGCACCAGCAAGGGCCGCGGTTTTTCAGGAGCGATGAAGCGACACAACTTCTCCGGCCAGCGGGCGACTCACGGTGTAAAGAAGTGTCATCGCCATCTGGGGGGTACCGGTTGCAGTGCCTCGCCTAGTCGGCTCATGAAGGGCGTAAAGATGCCGGGTCAGTATGGTGCGGCACGTTGCACGGTCCGCAATCAAAAAATTGTGCGAATCGATGCGGAGAACAATCTGCTGCTGGTGAGGGGTGCTGTCCCTGGCCCCAACGGCGGCTACGTAGTAGTCAAGAAAAGTAACAAGATGTAAATCGGACTGGTTGCTTCAGCGACCAGTTCTTGTTGGATAAACAAAGCCATGCCAAAACTCACTGTTCACGATGCTAAGGGAAAGAAGGTCGGCACCTATACCATCGAGCCGACCGATTTCGCTCCGCGCATCAATAAGCAGTTGCTGCACGATGCGGTCGTCATGTACCAGGCCAATCAGCGGCAGGGTTCCCACATGACCAAGACCCGCAGTATGGTTGCTGGTTCGTCGAAGAAGCTGTATCGGCAAAAGGGAACAGGTAACGCCCGTGCCGGCTCAAGGCGGAGCGGTACTCGCACGGGTGGTGGTCATATTCACGCCATCAATAATCGTGATTACTCCTATTCGCTTCCTCGCAAGGCGCTGCGTTTGGCAACGCGAATGGCGATAGCCTCAAAAATTCGCGACGATCAAATCACATTAATCGACAAGCTGGAGTTTTCTGAGCCGAAGACTCGCGAAATGGTCAGTGTTCTCGGTCACCTGGGTTGCCAGGGAGAATCGCTTTTGATTGCCACGGCCGGTTATTCTCCCAATGTTTACAAGAGTGCTCGCAATATCCAGAGGGTGGCTGTTTCGCCAGCTGCTGAGTTGAATGCCTTAAGTGTGTTGTCCGCTCACAGGTTGGTGATTACGACCGAGGCGCTCGATCAGTTGAAGACAAATTCCGGTGCCAATGGCGCTGCCAAGCAAGAATAGATAGTCATATAAGACAAGATCATGCCCAGACATATCCCTCAAGCCACGAGCATTATCCTCCAGCCTCACCAGGTGATTTTAAAGCCGTTGGTGACGGAAAAGGGAATGCATCGATCCACCCGCAACAATGCTTACGCCTTTGAAATCAATCGTTTGGCAACCAAGCAGGATGTGAAGCGGGCCGTGGAAGAGTTGTTTGAAGTGCGGGTGTTGAAGGTGCACACGCAAAATCGTAAGGGAAAGCCGCGTCGCACGAAGATGCAGCTCGGTCATACGAAGGACTGGAAGAAAGCCATCGTGACGCTCGACGACGAGCATCGAATTGAATTGTTTTAAGAGAAGGCACGAGTTGCGAGTTGTGAGTCGCGAGTTATTAATCTCGCAACTCAAAGCTCGAAACTCGTAACTAAATCATGGGTATCCGAAAATACAAACCGACTACACCAGGCCGTCGCGGAGCGAGCGTAAGTGACTTTGCTGAGCTCACTCCTGGCGCCAAGCCGGAGAAGAGCTTACTGCGCCCGAAGCCCAAAAAGGGTGGTCGTAATTTTCAAGGGAAGATTACTGTCCGGCATCGTGGTGGTGGTCATAAGCAACGCTATCGGTTGATCGACTTCCGTCGTAACAAAGACGGTGTGCCGGCCAAGGTGGATTCGATTCAGTATGACCCCAATCGCTCAGCGCGCATCGCCTTACTGCACTATGCGGATGGTGAGAAGCGCTACATTATTGCCCCGGATGGTTTGAAGCAGGGCGACAAAGTGCAGAGTGGTGCCGAGGCGCCGGCCAAGGTGGGGAATTGTCTGCCGCTGGCCAAGATGCCTTTGGGGACCGAGGTTCATAATGTTGAGTTGCGTGAGGGTCGCGGTGGTGTGCTTTGTCGCAGTGCCGGTACCCACGCCACGCTGATGGCTCGCGAGTCAGATTGGGCTCAGATTTCACTGCCCAGTGGTGAGATACGTCGTATTCCGTCGGCTTGTCGGGCCACCGTCGGCACGACGAGCAATGGCGACCACAGCAGCATTGTCCTGGGTAAGGCAGGTCGCAAGCGATGGATGGGGCGTCGTCCGCACGTTCGTGGTACGGCGATGAACCCTATCGACCATCCACACGGTGGTGGCGAAGGACGTACTAAGGGTGGTCGCCACCCAGTAAGTCCTACGGGCCAGAGCGCCAAGGGTGGAGCGACTCGCAATCGTCGTAAGGCATCCAATAAGGCGATCATCCGTCGACGTAAGAGTCGCCGCTATGGTCAATTGAAGTTACCGAAAAACTAGGGAGGAGTCATTGGTCATTGGTCGTTAGTGATTGGCCTGAGAAGGCTAGGCAAATACTTACTAACTACTAATAGCTAATTGCTAAAGGCTAACTATGGGACGTTCACTGAAGAAGGGTCCGTTTGTTGATCCCAAGCTGTACTCGAAGGTTGACAAGCAAAATGATTCGGGACGCAAGGAGCCAATCACTACGTGGGCGAGGGCGTGTACGATCATTCCTGAATTCGTGGGACACACTTTTATGGTTCACAACGGCAAGCAGCACCTCAAGGTGTTTGTGACAGAAGACATGGTTGGCCATAAGTTGGGTGAGTTTTCGCCGACGCGAAACTTCCGTGGCCATGGTGGTAAGGGCGGCAAGAGATAGGGAATTGCGTTAGTTAGGTAGTTGGAAGGCAGAAAGCTTTCTTGCTAAAGGCTAAATACCAAAAGCTAAGAGCTCAAAAATGGCATACACTGCAATACACCGACACGCCCGCATCAGCGCATCCAAGGTTCGCCCCTTGGCTCAGTTGATTCGTGGTAAGAAAGTGGACGATGCCTTGTCCATCCTGCGTTATCAGCCCCAGCGAGGGGCTCGGATGCTCGAGAAGGTGCTTAAGAGCGCGCTCGGCAATGCCGAAGACTTGCGGGCGCCTAACTTGGGTGGCTTGCGAGTGGTTGACGCTCGCGTGGATGGAGGCCCTATGTTCAAGCGGGTTCGTCCCCGCGCCCGTGGTATGGCACACATTATTAAGAAACGTTTCGCACACATTCACGTATCGATCGAATAATCCCCGACGGACGGGTCGCTTTAGCGACCAGTTCTTAACCCGAGACACGAACACATGGGTCAAAAAGTCAATCCAATTGGTTTTCGCACAGGCATTATGCTGGGCTGGAAGAGCCGCTGGTATGCCTCAAAGAAAGAGTTTTCGGACCTTCTGATCGAGGATCATAAGATCCGGAAATTCGTACACCAAAAATACAAGTTCGCCGGCATTCCTAAGGTGGAAATTGAGCGGACCCGTGACGAGGTGAAGGTGATTTTATTTGCCGCCCGTCCGGGTGTCATCATCGGTCGTAAGGGCCAGGAAGTCGAACAACTGCAGGATGAATTACAGGCCCTGGTGGGTCGGCGAATCAACATCAAGATCGAAGAAGTATCGCGTCCTGAGTTGCAGGCCCAACTGGTGGCCGAGGATATCGCTGAACAACTTAGCAAGCGATCAAGTTTTCGTCGCACGATGAAGCGGTCGCTTGAGCAAACAATGGAAGCAGGTGCCAAGGGCATTAAGGTGCAGTTGGCAGGCCGCTTAGGTGGAGCCGAAATGGCTCGCCGTGAAAAGCAGATAGCTGGGTCGATACCGCTAAGTACCTTGCGGGCAAAGATCGACTACGGTTTTGTTGAAGCCAAGACAGCACAGGGCCATATTGGCGTTCAAGTTTGGATTAACCAAGGTATGTACGAGGACGAGATCGATGGCGCTGATGCCCAAGAGGGTCAAGCACAGAAAAAGCCAAAGAGGTCGTATAAGAGGTAACGCCACCCGTGGAAATCGAGTCGTCTTTGGCGAATTCGGTTTGCAAGCCATGGAGGGGGGGTGGATTAGTGCCCAAACGATCGAGGCAGGACGTATCGCCGCGCAACAATATGTGCGTGGTGAAGGAAAGCTCTATATCCGGATCTTTCCTCACAAGTCGATTACGTCCATTCCTTTGGAAACGAGAATGGGAAAAGGCAAGGGTGAACCTGAGTTTTGGGCGGCAGTCGTCCGGCCAGGGACTGTCCTGTATGAGGTATCCGGCGTGACCGAACAGGCCGCTCGGATCTGCCTGGCACGCTTGGCGCACAAGATGCCCATTAAAGTTCGAATGGTAAAGAGAACTTAGACCTTAACTGTTCGTAAGCAGTTGAAAATAGATCAGCTAAAAACTAACAGCTAACCGCAAATAGCTAACAATGACAAAAGCCAAAGAATTACGCGACATGAGCGACGAGCAGTTGGAGCTGACGCTTAATGAAGCCGTTGAAAACTTGTTTCGCTTTCGCGTGCAGGCTCAGACGGATCGTTTAGATGCCCCCAGCGAATTGCGGAAACAGCGTCGGCTGATTGCTCGCATTAGAACCATTCAAACTGAAAAGGCGGCTTCGGCCGTTGCACAAACCGCATAAGCTGAAAGCCGATAGCTGAGAGCTAACCAATGCCTAAGAAACAATTAATTGGCGTCGTCACAAGCGACAAGATGAACAAGAGCCGCCGTGTAGAGATCGGCCGTTTGGTCAAGCATCCTATGTTCGGCAAGTTCATTCATCGTCGGACCGTTTGCCATGTGCATGATGAGAATAACGAATCAAATCTGGGGGATACAGTCGAGATTATCGAATGTCCTCCCAAGTCGAAGCTAAAGCGCTGGGACCTGGTGCGAGTCGTTGCCAAGAACCAGCAAGTTGACATTGTTGCGATGCGTGCCGCTGCCAAAGCTGAGCAAGCCGCTGCTGAAGGAACCTGATTTCAGGCCCGAAGCCCTGTCATTAATCCAATATTAAAATATCCGAGTCGTTTGAGGCTTAAGTCATGATCCAGATGCAAACCCGCCTTGCCGTTGCCGATAACACCGGTGCCAAGGAAGTGATGTGCGTCAAGGTGTTAGGAGGAAGCCGCCGGCGCTTCGCCAACGTGGGAGACGTGATCGTTTGCAGTGTTAAAAGCGTCATCCCCGGCAGTGATGTCAAGAAAAAATCAGTGGTTCGAGGCGTTATCGTTAGAGCAAAGTACCCTACTCGCCGCACCGACGGTAGTTATGTAAAGTTCGATTCAAATGCGGTGGTGTTGATCGACAAAGACAACAACCCCCGCGGGACGCGTATTTTTGGTGCGGTAGCCCGTGAACTCCGCGAACGTAAGTTCATGAAGATCGTCAGTCTTGCCAACGAGGTTATTTAAGCATGTTGATTCGTAGTGGAGACCATGTCGAAGTAATCGCCGGAGCCGATCGGGGCACGAAGAGTCGTGTTATCCAGGTCGATCGCACCACTGGCAAGGCTTTGGTGGAAAACGTCAATCGTGTGTACAAGCATGTGCGGAGAAGTCAGAAGCATCCTCAGGGTGGCCGGCTAAGCAAGGAAATGCCGTTGCAGTTGTCCAACTTGTTGTACATTTGCTCATCCTGCGGATCGCGTACTCGTCTGGGTGCCCGTTTCAGTGCGGAGGGGGCGAAGGAACGTTTCTGCAAAAAATGTGGTGCCAGCGCTGGGGAGATTTCTCCAGCTCATGTGGGTCATGCTAAAAAGTAAAGGGGTTCGCCTGCGACCAGTTGGCGGCCACTTATACAAACAAGTAATTAAGAAACTAACATCAACCGTTCCATGACAGCTCGCTTACAAGAACAATACGTGAAAGAGATTCTCCCCAGCTTGGCTGACAAGTTGGGTCGTACGAATCAACATTCGCTGCCCAAGCTCCAAAAGATCGTGGTCAGCATGGGTGTAGGGAGTGCTATTTCCGACAAGAAGCACATGGAAGACGCCTTGTCGGCCTTGACCGAGATCAGTGGTCAAAAGCCAATGGTCTGTCGGGCCCGGAAATCCGTTGCGGCATTCCGACTCCGCGAAGGTTCGCCAATCGGTTGCAAAGTGACCTTGCGTGGCCGGCGTATGTACGAGTTTCTCGATCGCTTGATCTCGATCGTGTTGCCTCGCGTTCGTGACTTTCGTGGGCTCAACCCCAAGGCGTTTGATAAGCAAGGGAATTACAGCCTGGGGCTCAATGAGCAACTGGTGTTTCCCGAGTTGAATCCAGATAAGTATTCCCGACCCCAGGGGATGAACATTGCCTTGTGTTGCTCGACGAATTCGGACAACGAGTCGCGAGAGTTGCTCAGCGGTTTTGGCATGCCGTTCCGCACGGAAGAAGAAAAAAATAAATAACTTAAGCGAGGCGATTCTCCCTCTAAGAGAATCGCAAGTAGTTTTGAAAGGACAGTAAGTCACGTGGCCAGTAAATCAAAAATAGCGAAGGCCGAGAGAAAGCCCAAGTATTCATCGCGTGCTGAATCGCGTTGTAAGCTCTGTGGCAGACCTCGCGCCGTTTATCGCAAGTTTGGTATTTGTCGAATTTGCTTTCGGCAGTTGGCGGATAGAGGGTTGATCCCTGGCGTCAAAAAGGCGAGTTGGTAAGAAGCTTTAATTAGTGAGATGTAAAACCCTGTAGGGGGACCAGAAAACTATGATGACCGACCCTATTGCCGACATGCTCACACGCATTCGCAATGCAGTTTGCATTGAACGGCCTATCGTCGAAATGCCTCATTCCAAGGTAAAACGCGGCGTTGCCGAAGTGCTCAAGCGTGAAGGTTACATCTGGGATTGGCGCGAGGAGAATGCTACCGATATCCCGGGTACTCAGTTGTGTATCGACCTGAAGTATGGCCCGAACGGTGAGCGTGTCATCCGCCATATCAAGCGGGTCAGTAAGCCAGGTCGGCGAGTATACAGTCGGGCCACAGACCTGCGACCCATCTTGAATGGGTTAGGGATTTCGATCATTAGCACGAGTCGGGGAGTGGTTAGCGACCGCGAGGCGCGTCAGAAGAATCTAGGCGGCGAAGTTTTGTGTGAATTATGGTAGTAGAGCGGTTAGCAATTAGCCAGACAGAGGCTTTGCTTACAGCTAACGACTAACAGCTAAGAGCTTTAAGATGTCACGTATCGGAAAAAAACCAATTGCCATTCCATCTGGGGTTAAGGTGGGAGTGTCGCAGCGCGAGATTACTGTCGAGGGAAAACTCGGCAAGCTCGTGTGGTCGCACCGTCCCGAAGTGAGCGTGGAAGTTTTGGAGGATGGCAAAGAGGCCGTCGTCAGCCGCAAAGAGGACAATCGTGAGGGCCGCGCTCTACATGGTTTGACTCGTGCGTTGATTCAGAACATGGTCGTGGGTGTATCGACTGGCTACGAAAAGAAGTTGGAAATCCATGGCGTCGGCTATCTTGGAGCCATCCAAAACAATGTCCTGCAGTTGCGAGTAGGTTTTGCCAACGAAATCCAGAAGCCCATCCCTGCGGGCGTAGAAGTCACTTGCCCTGATCAAACCCACGTTGTAATCCGTGGCATCGACAAGCAAAAAGTCGGACAATTTGCGGCCGAAGTTCGTGCCGTCCGAAAGCCTGAGCCATACAAGGGCAAGGGGATCCGCTACGAGGGAGAGCAAGTCCGTCGCAAGGCAGGCAAGACAGCGAAATAGATTAGTGGCCAAGTCTCGTAGAGACTGAGCTGCAAGGTAAAAAAAGAGAAAGACCATGGACCATAACAAAGCACTCGGCAAACAGCGTCAGCGTCGGCGATATCGCGTTCGTAAGCGCGTACGTGGCACTGCGGACAGGCCGCGCTTGTGTGTCGTTCGAACACTACGCCATATCACCGTTCAGGTGATTGACGATATCGCCGGTGTTACCTTGGCCAGTGCCTCGACAGCTGATAAGGCCCTTGCCAAGCAAGTGAAATACGGCGGCAACTGTGCGGCAGCTGAGGCTGTTGGCAAAATGATAGCCGAACGAGCAACTTCCAAGGGAGTGTCTGAGGTCTGCTTCGACCGAGGTACCTGCAAATATCACGGTCGTGTGGCGGCCTTGGCGAATGCAGCCCGGGCAGCCGGACTACAATTTTAAGATATTAAGCAAGCCGGATGCGTAAGCATCCGATACCTTTCACCTAATCACTATTTACCAAGTGTTGGAGTAAACAACGTGGCTGGTCCTGGTAGAGGCAGACAGAACAAAAAAGACCAAGAAGGCCCGCGCGCAGGCGAGCTGATGGAAAAGGTCGTCAAGATCAAGCGGTGTTCCGCTGTGGTCAAGGGTGGTCGTCGCTTCAGTTTTGCCGCTATGGTGGTCGTAGGCGACGGCAAAGGAAAGGTCGGCTGGGGCTACGGAAAGGCCAACGAAGTTCCGCCCAGTGTGGAAAAAGCAGTGAAGGAAGGGATGCGGAGTATGGTAACCGTCGCCCGTAAAGATTCCACGATTCCCCACGTGGTGAAAGGGCATTTCGGTGCTGCCAGGGTGATCTTGGTCCCCGCATCGGCTGGAACCGGTGTGATTGCAGGCTCGGCGGTGCGTGCTGTATGCGAAGCCGCTGGTATCCACGACATCCTTACAAAGAGCTTTGGCTCTACCAATCCTGTTACCTTGGTTAAGGCGACCTTGGGTGCCCTGGAACAATTGCGTCCCCAGATCGATGTAGAACGCTTACGCGGAGTGACCCTGTCATGATTCTCAATGATGTCCATCGCGGCATACAGAAAAATAAGAAGCGCAAACGCTTGGGCCGTGGTCCAGGTAGCGGGCACGGCAAGACAGCAGGTCGTGGCCACAAAGGCCAGGGCTCTCGTTCCGGCGTTTCGAAACTCTCGATTTGGGTGGGAGGCATGACCCCGTTGGTGCGCCGCGTTCCCAAGCGAGGTTTCCACAATCAATTTGCTCTTGAGGTGGCTGTTGTCAATGTCGGACAGATTGATAAGGCCTTTGCCGCCGGCGAGGAAGTCACGCTCGAAGCACTGGAAGCCAAAAATCTGGCCAAGGGACGCTTCGATCTCTTGAAGGTACTTGGTAATGGCGAGTTAACGAAAAAGCTTAAAATCAACGCCCACCAATTTAGCAAGTCGGCCATCGAAAAAATCGAAAAGGCTGGTTGCGAGATGGTCGTCCTGCCGGGGAAGACTCCAGTCGCCGTGAAGCAACGTGAGAAGAGACAAGCGAAAAAGTCCTAAGTTTGTGCAGATTGAGAGTTTTCAATTTGCAATTTTCAATTTGCAATTCCGATTAGGATGGAGCTATGTGGGAAAAATTTCGCGTTATCTGGCAGATCCCCGAGTTGCGCCGGAAGATTTTGCTCACGTTGGGCCTCCTAGCCATCTATCGATTGGGATTTCAGATCCCGTTGCCGATCGTCGATCCCGTCAAAGTTCAGGCCTCTGCCACGAGTGGGCAATCTGGTGGCATGACCGATGTGCTACAACAGGTAGCCGTCTTTAGTGCTAGCCAGCTAACCCAGGTGACAATCTTTGGTCTGGGTATTATGCCTTACATTTCCGCATCGATTATCTTTCAGCTTTTGGGGAGTGTTTACCCGCCGTTGGAAGCCTTGCAGAAGGAAGGGGAGGCCGGCAGGAAGAAAATCAACGAATACACGCGCTACGCGACCGTCTTGATCTGTGTTATCCAGAGCTGGGTGTATGTGAACGCCTATATTGTGCCCATGCAGTTGGTTGATACTGCTTTTCTCAATCCCGATACCGGCTCGCTTATGTTTAGCTGGAAAGTCGTAGCGGTGCTTACGATGACCGCCGGAACCGTATTTTTGATGTGGATTGGTGAGCAAATCGATGAATTTGGCATCGGCAACGGTATCAGCCTATTGATCATGGCAGGTATTTTGGCAGCCATGCCTGGTGCAGGTTATGAATTAATCAAACAGGCCTCATTTGAATTGGGAGGCGGATCCGGTGGAAAGCTCGGGATCGAGCAACTTATCATGCTCGCGGCCATGTTTGTGGCTGTCGTGGCAGGTGTGGTCTATATCACGCTGGGTCAACGTCGGATTCCTATGCAAAGTGCCAAGCATGTGCGGGGTCGTCGAGTCTATGGTGGGACGCGGCAATATCTCCCCCTCAAAGTGAATCAGTCGGGCGTGATGCCAATCATCTTTGCTAGTAGTCTGTTGATGTTGCCGGCGCTTGTTTTCACTCAGTTGAATAATATTCCTTGGAAAGTTGACGGTTTCTGGGATAACTTCTTTGGTTGGGCCAGCGATGCCTTCTCCCGGGATTCATTAACGTATGTGCTCTTTTATGTGGCGTTGATTTACTTCTTCTGCTACTTCTGGACCGCAATTACGTTCAATCCGAAAGATGTGTCCGAGAATTTGAAAAATTACGGTTCCTTTATTCCGGGCTATCGGCCTGGAAAGCGGACCGCAGACTATTTAGAAAAGGTAATGTTCCGTATTACCTATGTAGGTGCGGGATTCTTAGCCCTAGTAGCTATTATTCCGACGGTTATCTCCACTTCCATGGGGGTTCCCTATCGATTGGCGAGTTTCTACGGAGGAACGGGCCTTTTGATTGCGGTGAGTGTAGCGTTCGATCTGGTGCAAAAGATCGATAGTCATTTGGTAATGCGTAATTACTCGGGTCTGCTAGAAAAGTCATAGGAAGCTGGCAGCTAGGCCGATGTAGAACTGCCCGCGAGAATCGCGTGAGGTAGTGGGACCTAAGTTTACATGCGGATCGTTTTCATTGGGCCACCTGGTGCTGGCAAGGGGACTCAGTCCTTGCGGCTAGCAAAACATTTGAGTGTGCCCCCCCTTTCGACTGGCGCCATGCTTCGCGATGCCACCGCGAACGGTTCCGAATTAGGAATCGAGTCGGCCAAATTCATGAAGCAAGGGCGGCTTGTTCCAGACCATCTCGTTGAGCAGATTCTTTTTCAAAGGCTGGGCGACCCAGATTGTGCCGAGGGGTGC
This sequence comes from Bythopirellula polymerisocia, assembly GCF_007860015.1. GTDB lineage: Bacteria > Planctomycetota > Planctomycetia > Pirellulales > Lacipirellulaceae > Bythopirellula > Bythopirellula polymerisocia. Next base: position 387,634 of record NZ_SJPS01000001.1, on the reverse strand, counting down.
ATTATCGATGGCTTCCCTCGTACGGTGCCACAAGCTGAGGCACTTGACCAATGGCTTGCAGAGCGACAAAGTCCTCTGGAAATTGTGCTAGAGCTTTACGTTCCGTTCGAAGAATTGCAACGCAGGTTGGCAGGACGAGGCCGAGCAGACGACTCTCAAGATGTCGTTAAGAAACGCTTGAGGGCGTACGATGACCTGACTCGCCCCTTGTTGGATTACTACCAAGGTCGCAGTAAACTGCATAGAATTGATGGCCTGGGGAGTCCCGATGAAGTATTTGAACGCATGCTTGCCGCCATCAAAAGTGTAAAGCCAAAACAGCAATAGCTACGTACAACAATTTTCGTAAGGAACTTTTGTTTCCAGCCAGCATTGAGCGATATTCTTCAATGATTCACCTCAAATCTCCACGAGAGATCGGCTTAATGCGTCAGGCGGGCTTGGCCGTCTGGAAGGCGCATCAAATAGCCGGCGAAATGATCGAGCCCGGGGCGACCACTGCCGAGATCGATCATAAAGTGGAGGAACACTTTTCCAGTCTTGGTGCTACTCCGCTGTTCAAGGATTACCCCAACTCGGTTAAGAACAAGCGCCCCTTTCCTGCGGTAACTTGTATGTCGGTCAATGAGGCTGTGGTGCATGGCATTCCCAGCGATCGCCCCCTGCAAGAAGGGGATATCGTCAGCATTGATACAGGCTGTCGGCTCAATGGGTGGTGTGGTGATGCGGCGGTAACTTATCCTGTCGGCCGAGTCAGCCCTCAAGTTCAAGAACTCCTCGACGTTACGGAAGGAGTACTCAATCTGTCAATCGAGCTGATGAGCGAGAAAAGCTATTGGAGCCAGATTGCTGAGCAAATGGCCCAATATGTTGCCGATCATGGTTTTTCTACAGTCGAATGTTTTGTGGGTCACGGGATTGGACGCGATATGCACGAAGATCCCCAAGTGCCGAACTACTCAAGCCGCACCCTGCGTGGAAGTGCGGATTTCCGAATCGAGCCGGGATTGGTGATAGCGGTGGAGCCGATGGTCAATATCGGTACTAAGAAAGTGAAAACGCTCAAAGATCAATGGACCCAGGTGACTACGGATGGAAAATTTAGCGCACATTTTGAGCATACCGTGGCGATCACGAGGGACGGGCCTATTCTGCTGACGGTTGCCCCCAGTCCAGCAGAATTGAAGGAAATTGCCGTCTAGGAGAGCTGGGGGTCTGATTTCCCCTTCGAGAGCCCATTTACTGGGAAAAAACTCTCCCTCAATCCTGTGGAGGCCTTGAAGGGTGAGCCGTAAAAGGTCTATATTCACATGTTTCGCCGGTGCCCAATGTCCGCAGCGGGGACCCTGCCCTTTCAGTAAGAGATGAGTGATGAAAGTTCGAGCCAGCGTCAAATGTATGTGCGATAAGTGCAAGGTGGTTCGCCGCCGAGGAGTGGTGTACGTAGTTTGCTCGAATCCTCGCCACAAGCAACGGCAAGGATAGTCGACTGCTTGTTGGTTCAATGCATTTTAATTTTTTGATCAGATTCCATAGTCCCTAGCGTTTGAAGTGAGTGCCAGATGCCCCGTTTGTTAGGTGTCGATATTCCGACGGATCGTCCAACCGTGATCTCTTTGACTTATCTCTACGGAGTTGGTCCAAAGATTGCCCGTGAGTTGTGTATCAAGGCGGGGATCGATCCTCTTGTGCGGGCACGTGAGCTGGGCGAAGACGAGGTGGCCCGCTTAGCGGCCCTTTTGGACAAAGATTACGTTGTCGAAGGTCAGTTGCGTCGCCAGGTGAGTCAGAATATTTCCCGGCTACGAGACATAGCCAGTTACCGTGGCCTGCGGCATCGCCGCGGCCTGCCGGTTCGTGGTCAGCGCACCAAGACCAATGCTCGTACTCGTAAAGGTCCTAAGAAGACGGTCGCCGGTAAGAAGGGCGTTAAGGATCTTCGCTAGGCGGAGTATCCACTTTGCCTGTGGCCTTGTTGATGAGTCTGCAGGCTCAAAAATTTTTCCGATCAAAACCTATCTTTTGGAGTTTGCCTACCAGTGGCCAAGCAAGTCAAGACAAGCAAGGTAAAGAAGAAAACGGTGCGGCGCAATGTGACCGTCGCGTTTGCCCATATCAAAGCTACCTTTAATAACACAACAGTGACTATCACTGACACCAAAGGGGACACTCTCTGTTGGGCCAGTGCCGGCACGAGCGGTTTTAAGGGAAGTCGTAAGAGTACACCGTTTGCTGGTCAAAGTGCTGCCCAACAGGCTGCAGAAAAAGCCAAGAAATTTGGAGTCAAGGACGTGGAGGTGAAGGTGAAGGGTCCTGGAAGTGGTCGCGAGAGTGCCATCACAGCCTTAGAGGCAGCTGGACTCAAGGTAAAGTCGATCGAGGATGTCACGCCGCTGCCTCACAATGGATGTCGTCCCCGGAAGAAGCGTCGCGTGTAATCGCAACAATAAGAATCAAACAGAAAACAATAGCAGTTAAAGATTTAATCCATGGCAAGATACACAGGTCCAGTTTGCCGCTTGTGCCGTCGAGATGGCATGAAGTTGTTCCTCAAGGGATTCCGGTGCGATACTCCGAAATGTGGGATCGAGCGTCGTAGTAATCCTCCTGGACAACAGCAGAATCGGCGAGGCAAGCTTACTGACTACGGAATTCACCTGCGTGAGAAGCAGAAGGTGAAGCATTACTACGGAGTGCTTGAACGACAGTTCCGCGGTTATTTCCAAAAGGCAGTGAGCTCCAAAGGCAACACGGGAGATTCCCTGTTGGCCTTCCTGGAGCGCCGGTTGGATAACATCGTGTACCGAATGGGCTTCGGTGCGAGTCGAAGTGCTGCCCGCCAGTTGGTGAATCATGGTCATGTGACAGTCAATGGTCGTCGCTGCGACATTCCCAGCAAGTTGGTGAATATCGGGGACGTGATCCGTGTCAAGAATCGTGCCAAGAGTTTGGATTTGGTGCGTGGCGTCATGGCGGAACATTCCCACGACGTCCCTGATTTTCTTTCTGTTTCCGCCGGGGACATCCCCGAAGGAATCGTAAGTCGCCTGCCGGTTGCTGAGGATGCTTCACTGCCGATTCAGACGCAACTGATTGTTGAATTGTGTTCGCGTTAACTCGCGTTCTCCCCAATTAAGAGTTCTCAAGTTTCATCATCCGCTACATTTTCGGGTGGAGGTATCTTATGCATATTCGCTGGCGTGGTTTGGAATTGCCTAGCAAGGTGGTTTGTGAAGTCGAATCCCTCTCGGCCACTTATGGCAAGTTCATCGCCGAGCCTTTTGAGCGCGGTTTTGGTTCGACCGTCGGTAACGGTCTTCGTCGTGTGCTGCTTTCCAGTTTGGAAGGAAGCGCCGTCACTCAAATCAAGGTGCATAATGCACAGCACGAGTTCACGACGATTCCGGGCGTGTTGGAAGATGTCACCGACATCGTGCTCAACATCAAGAGCCTGGTTGTCAAGAATCACAGCGATTCGACTAAAGTGCTTCGCGTCGAGCGCAACACGGCTGGCGTAGTCACTGCTGCCGACATCGAAACTGATGAAGCGGTCGAAGTGATCAATAAAGACCTCGTGATTGCGACCCTCACCGACGACGTCCCCTTCATCGTGGAAATGGTCGTGGAAAACGGACGCGGTTACGTCTCTTCGACGGAGCATGGTGCCAACATCCAAGAGATCGGCATTATTCCGATCGATGCGATCTATAGCCCCGTCACTCGCGTGCGTTATTCCATCGAAGAAACCCGCGTAGGTCAAAAAACGAACTACGATAAGCTGGTTTTGGAGATTCAAACAGACGGCAGCGTGAATCCAGAGATGGCGATGATCGAGGCTGCTAAGATTTTACGTAAACACCTTACGCCGTTTGTTCAGTACACAGAATTGGGTCCCCAGGTACACGCCCCTTCGCGTGGCGGGAGTCCTGGCATGGGCCTCGATTCGGCCCTAGAGGCGATGTTCAATATGAGCATCGCGGAGTTAAATCTTTCTGTGCGTGCGAGCAACTGCCTCGAAGCCGAGCATATTTTGTTCGTACGGGACTTGGTGTCAAAGAGCGAAGATCAGTTGCTGGAAGTTCGCAATTTTGGCGAAACCACATTAGCTGAAGTACGCCAAAAGCTGCGCGACCTAGGACTCCATCTGGGGATGCGAGTCCCCGCGTCACCAGCACGCAACATTCCAGCTCCAGTTCCAACTCCAAATCCAACTCCCACGGGTAGCATTTAATTCAACCGGCGACCCTAACTTTTTAAGAAATCGTCATGAGACATAGAAATAAAGGCCGTAAGCTCGGCCGCAATCCGAACCATCAAAGAGCCTTGTTGCGAAATCTGGCGAGTGCGCTGATGCTTACCGAGCGCGACGCTGAATTTGATGACAACAAGCCCAAGGTCAAAGGTCGCATTGTCACGACGATCGCAAAAGCAAAGGAAGTGCGCCCGCTAGTCGAGAAGTGCGTTACCATTGCACGTCGGTCGCTTGCAGCTCAGGAAGCTGCTGCCGAACATAGCACCTCGGCTGATCGCGGAAGCGAAGAGTGGAAGTCTTGGCGGAATAGTGAACGTTGGACAGCATGGGCCAACGCTGTAGCCCCCTCAGTCGCCGCCCGGCGCCGCTGCATACAGCTCTTGGGTGATAAGCAGGCGGTGAGTATTCTATTTGATGAAATCGCCCCCCGGTTCGTTGATCGACCCGGTGGCTATACCCGGATCGTTCGTCTGCCTCAGCCCCGATTGGGCGATGCAGGTATCCAGGCGATCTTGGAATTCGTGGGAGTTCGCGACCGAGTCGTGCAGCGTAGCGAGCGACCCTCTTTTGAGGATTCTGCCGACGACGCGACCCCAGTAAATGAAAATGAAGTAGTCACTGAATCGGCCACTGCCGAAGCGGATGTTGCAGACGAAGAGCATACTAAGACTGCCGAAGCTGAGTAGCCGTTTCCCTAACGTTCGATTCAATTATACAGCAGCGAGAGATTCGCTGCTGTTTTTGTATCACCTTTGCGAACTGCAATGGAAAGCACCCGCCAAGGCTTCGACTTTACTGCCGCGATGGCCCTTCTCTGCCAGGACATCGTCGAGCGCTCGCTCGAATTGCAACACATCGACATGCAGCGAATCGCCTTGAGCGTTAGCCAGACACGGCAGGATGTGTCCCATGGGATGTACGCGTCGTTGACTCCGCTGCGGTTTGAGTCTGGTGCCCGCCGCAAAAAGCTCCGCGGCATATACTGGGAAGTCCCTCCTCTGCTGGATGACCAGGGGAACGAATACCTCTATCTCTTGAGTTTCTATTTGCCACGCTTTCAGAATACGTCGCTCGAAGAAAAACTCTCAACCGTATTCCACGAACTCTGGCATATCAGCCCCGCTTTCGATGGCGATCTCCGCCGCCACGCCGGCCGCTACTACGCCCACGGCCCCTCCCAGCGCGACTACGACGCCCACATGGCTCGCCTGGCGCAGTCTTGGCTCGGTCGTAATCCGCCGGGACATCTTTACGAGTTTCTCTCACTCGATTTCAAGGAGTTGATAGCAGAATATGGCCGCGTCTTCGGTAGACGCTGGCCTGCGCCGCATCTGGTGCGCTGCTAGCAAGCCAGTTTCCATTGACGCCGAGAGCTGTGATTCCTACAGTTTTCGGCTCTTTTACCCTTTTCACGCTCTTAATCATCGCACCTGCTTCCACAGGGACGGTCTCGTTATGCCTGTCCAGCAATTTAGGCGACTCTGGATTCTTCACATCACAAGAAGTGTGATCGTGTTGCTATCCATGTCCATTGCTGGCTGTGGGGTCGTGTTGAGCACGGCTACCGTTTCTGATCCACAGAGCATTCTCCGCGCGATCAAGACCAATTCCGATCAAGTGACCCTGGAGATTTTTCAAGTGCGGATCCCAGGTGATAATAAGCAATTGCTCGATGAAGTTTGGCAAGCGAGTGATGAGCAGCGTTTGGACCTTGAGGTTCGTAATCAGCTTATCAGCAACGGCTTTCGAGCTGGTGTGATTAGTGGGGCCCTGCCGGATGCAGTTGCCCGTTCGTTGAATCTGCAGAGTGAAATGCCAGAGGAAGAGATCGAGCGTGTCATTACCGGTGAGAATGCGGCCCCCAAAATCGTGAGGCGGGTGGTGCAACTGAAGCGTCGTGAACATGCTACGATTCAGGCCTCAGAACTCCAGGAGCAAGCCCATGTCTTGCTGAATTCAGAGAATGGCCTGCAGGGGCGTACCTATGAGCAGGTGCAGGGGGTGTATAGTCTGCAAGCTGAGTCGGTACCTGGCCAGAAAGTTGCCATTGAAATCACGCCGGAATTGCAATTCGGAGACCTCAAGAATCGCTACACTGGGAGCGACAATGGCGTGCTGATGATGACGACCTCGCGAGAGCGCAAGGTCTTCGATCAGTTGAAGCTCAGCTTGGATCTGTCTTCGGGAGAATTCCTGGTTATCAGCGGTATTTCAGAGTCCTCCAGCAGCCTGGGAAGTGCCTTCCACGACTCGCGGCAGTCAGGAGCAGTGGCACAGAAACTGGTGCTGATTCGCCTGCTCCAGGTCCCCCAGAGCGAAATCCTGGCTGACGCTGCGTTGTAGGCGATCTGACTTGCGGTTTTTCCACGAAAGCCCTCCTCTTCGAGGCGGACTTTCCTAAGAAGTCGCTGAGAACGCCTGTCTTGGAGAGACTTGAATACGTGACTTCTGCCCCCTCCGCCAACCGCTACTGACTTGCTACAATACGGCGGAAAGTAATCAACCCAATTTGTGCCACCAGAGTGGCTCTTAAAAGTTAGAGGAGTTCCCGTCATGCCATTGGTACCCATGCGATTGTTGTTGGATCACGCCGCCGAAAATGACTACGGTTTGGCCGCGTTCAATGTGAACAATATGGAGCAGATTCAATCCATCATGGAAGCCGCTCAAGAGACCGATTCCCCGGTCATCGTACAGGCTAGCCGAGGGGCAAGATCCTACTCGCAGGACAACTATCTCCGCCACTTAATGCTCGCCGCCGCTGAGTTATATCCCAAGATTCCCATCGTCATGCATCAAGACCACGGTAATAGCCCTGAGACCTGCAAGAGTGCCATCGAGAATGGCTTTACCAGCGTGATGATGGATGGTTCGCTCGAAGCAGATGGCAAGACTCCAGCCAGTTACGAATACAACGTGAAGGTCACCAAGGAGGTGGTCGAGTCGGCCCACGACCAGGGGGTATCCGTCGAAGGAGAACTCGGTTGTCTGGGTTCGCTAGAGTCTGGCGAGGGGGAACAAGAAGATGGCCACGGAGCGACCGGTACTCTCTCACACGACCAGTTGCTGACCGACCCCGATGAGGCCGAGCGATTTGTCGCCGAGACCGGGGTCGATGCGCTGGCAGTCGCTATCGGCACCAGTCATGGAGCTTACAAGTTCACGAGCAAGCCGACGGGTTCCGTCTTGGCCATGGATCGCATCGAGGAGATTCATCGCCGCCTGCCAAACTGCCATCTGGTGATGCATGGTTCTAGCAGCGTGCCTCAAGAGTTGCAGGATATCATCAACAAGTACGGCGGCCAGCTCAAGCAAACCTGGGGCGTACCGGTCGAAGAGATTCAGCGTGGTATCAAGCACGGAGTACGCAAGATCAACGTCGACACAGACAATCGTCTGGCCATCACCGGTGCTATCCGCAAAGTATTCATCGAATCGCCCGAGAAATTTGATCCGCGCGACTATCTGAAACCTGCCCGCGAGGCGATGAAGCAAGTCTGCATCGCGCGAATGGTCAGCTTTGGCCAGGCGGGTCAGGCCGGCAAGATCAAGCCAGTCTCGATCGACAAGTTTTCCAGCTTCTACGCCGCGGTGTAGTACTTTCCAACAATCAGACTGGTTGGACCGACATACAGGTTAAGAACCAATGGTGCAGACCCCTGGAGCGCGGAGTGTTCCATGATTTGCCGCGAAGTGGTTTTTGCCGACAGTGTTCCGTATTGGCTCCTAATTTCGCAGGTAGAGCATGCCAGGCTCAGCGGCTATTTGGCGGAGTTGTGTCTGGACCAGTTTGGTGAATCGGTGCCTAGTGCGGATAGAGATGCACTTACTGCGGTTCAGCAAGAATTGCTGCAGGCAATCATCCACCACGACGATGGCTGGCGCGAATGGGAGAGTTGTCCTCCACTGGACAAGGACTTGCACCGTCCGCTGTCGTTCGATGAAGTTCCAGCGCAGGATGCATTCAAGATTTGGACCAACTCGGCATTGGCAGCCAGCGAATTCGGCGATCTGGCTCCATGGGTTGTGGCGAGCCATTTCAGTGCGATCCTGGCTACGTCAGAGCATCATCTGGCTGATCCTCAGGCTAAACAATGGTTACAGGACACTTCCCAACAGCGGACGCAGTGGTTCACAAACTGGCACTCGGCCAACGAGCATGCCCATACCATGCGGCTAGCTGGCGAAGCACTAAAGTGGCTTCAGTTGTTCGATATTCTGAGCCTGTGGCCCTGTATGCTCTACCCAGTAGTAGGTGAGATAGTGCAGGCCATCCCAAAATCCTTTCGAACTTCCGAAGATTGGGTTCTGGTGCGAGAGATATGTCCTGCGAGCGATGCCAGCCAGCAGATCGTGTTTGATCCGTGGCCATTCATGCTGCCTTCCATCACACTGGAAGCTGCTGCCCAAATGGTACCCTTCCGCGAGTACAAGAATTCGGCAGAACTTTTCGCTGCTGCCAAGCCATTCACTGCTTGTTGGGAATTGGTGCCGCGTTAGTCTTTGAACTAGGTGCTTTTTCCTCCTCCGCGGCATCTACCAGAGCAATGAGTTTTTGCCCCGGTTGAGGAGTCAATTCAGTTTCATTCGTAGCAACGATTAGTTTGCCTGCCATGTCGATGCGAAAAAGAACCAATGCCGAATCGCCATAACGGTCACGGAAGTCATCGAAAGTAAAGTCTTCGCTTAAGAGGGTTGACTTGACACGTTGACCTTCGGCGTATCGCTTCTGCAATTCATCGAAAGTGGTTGGTTTGGCAAAAAGAATTCGGCCTTTGCGATAGCTTGCCTGGCGTTCGTTAATTCCATTGGAGGACTCTCCAGTGGCAAGCTGATAAACTTCCGATCTGCCAAACCTTTCTACGTAGGCCGTCGCGGCCAGAGTGTTCACCTCGTCGTTGGGGGTCATCGCCAGCAGTCGCCCGATGCCGCCAAGATCGGTTTTTTCGCGGACAAGTTCGCTGCCTATGCTGGCAAAAACTACGGGGAGTCCTGCCATGCGTGCGGTCGAGTTGTTCCTCGGATTCGTGTCCACGACCAGCACCGTAAAGTCTTCCTTCATGATTGCCGAGGCAATTTCTCGAACTGCTGGCGAGGCACCAGCGAACAGAATCCCCTGAGGATTCTGGCGGGAGAGTCCCAGGCGACGCGCAATCCACGAAAGGGGCATGCCATATACGGTTACCGTCACCACAATCACGAGAAACACTGTCAGGACGAAACGATTGGCTTCTTGGGCGAGTGGGTTATCAGGTCCCAGCACGCGCACAATTTCCAAGGCGAACAAAGAACTCACCGCAGCGGCAACGATTCCGCGCGGATGAACCCAGGCCAGCAGTAACCGCTCAGACCTCGAAAGGTTGCTACCCACCGTCGAGATAAATACCGCCACAGGGCGAACGACAAGTATCAAGAGGGCAACGAAAACCACACTTCGCCAACCCAGCATCTCCAAGGAATGCATATCCACCTTGATTCTGGCAGCAAGCACAATGAATAGCGTCGAGATCAGCAAGGTGCGCAGATTTTCTTTGAACTCAACGATATGCCTGATCGGCACGCTCCGTTGATTGGCGAGAATTACTCCCAAAAGAGTGATCGTGACTAGTCCTGATTCATGATGCAGTTGATTCGACAGCGCAAAGACCAGGACTACCAATGCCAGAACGAGTGGATTCTGCAAATAATCGGGGACCCAATAACGTCGCAGCATTTGCACGATCAGCAGCGCACTTGAGATACTCAGCACCAACGCTGTCAGTAGGGTGAGGCCCAAGCTGATCAGCGAATCGCTAGCAATGCTGCCCGTTGTACGGCCCAGGATTAATTCAAAGACAATCGCAGCGAGGACGGCCCCGATTGGGTCGTTGACGATCCCTTCCCATTTAATTAGAGACCCGATCCGCTTCTCGGGCTGTACCTGTCTCAGGAGGGGCATAATGACCGTAGGACCACTTACTGTGAGCAACGCCCCTAAGAGAAGCGACATCTCCATGGAAAAACCGGCAACCCGATGTGCCAACCACGCAGTTAATAGCCACGTTGACAGCAGACCGAGGCTGACCAGGCGGAATATAACTCCGCGGACCCCTTTGATTTCGTGGAAATCAAGACTCAGCCCTCCCTCAAACAGAATGATTCCGACAGCCAGGGAGACGCAGGCGAAAAACAGTTCTTGATGGGGTCCAGATTGCAAGTCGGTAATCTGACCCAAAACAAAGCCGGAGACTAGGAGCAACACAATCGCAGGGATTTGAAATCGCCAAGCGAGCCATTGCACGGCCATGCCCAGTGACAGAATACAAGCGATGTACAAGGAATATTCCATGAGCGAAATCTCGGGAGGCTCTCTAGTTGACCACACATTCTAAGCCATTCCACACTTCCACCGATAGCAGAGTAAAAACCGGGAAATCATAGCCCAACGCGAAACTTTTGTCCCTGTGCGGAGTTGAACTAAGTAGGGCCTATTGGACGACTATCCCGGTCGGCACTTGAGGCTATCAGACACCTCTCATCAAAGAAGGAGACAGAATCATGCGAGCTACCATATTTTTTCTAGCGGTTTCACTTCCGCTCATGCTGACCGGTATTGTCACGGCGCAACCCGAAGGGGGCGATGCTGATCAATCGCGGCAGAGAAATCCAGAGATGCGTCAGAAAATGATTGAGGAATTTGACGCCGATGGCGATGGGAAACTCAACGACGAAGAACGACAAGAAGCGAGGGAAACGATGCGTCAGCGTCGTGGAGGACAAGATGGCCAAGGCCGTCCAGGTCGCGGTGGGCCTCAAGGGCGACGCGGGCAAGGCGGTGGACCCCAAGGGCCGCCGGATCCCAACGAATTGTTCGATCGTTTTGATGAAGATGGCGATGGCCAGCTCAGTCGCGAAGAGTTTATGAAGCTCACTGAGGAGATGCGCAATCGTCGAGGTGGTCCGGGAGGTCCTGGTGGGCCGAGAGCAGATCGCGGCCCGCGACCCGGTCCTCCCGAGGGTGCCGACCGACCACGACGACGTCCTGAAGGTGGAGGTCCTCCTCGCGACCGAGGCGATTCGGATCGCCCCCGAGTAAGAGATGAAGTGGATCGTCCACTCCAGAATCAACTCGACGGACCACCACGAGATGGTCGCGGACCAAGGCTTGGACCCGGTGGACCTGACGGTCGCCCTGGTCCGGACCCTAACGTCTTATTCGACCGCTTCGATGAGAATGGCGACGATCAACTCAGCCGCGAGGAATTCATGCATCTTACCGAGACGATGCGACAGCGGATGATGGAAACGGGTCGGCGACCTGGTGGGCCGCGAGGCGAAGGGGCTGGCCCTCCCAATCGAGGTGGCCCACCAAATCGAGATCGACCACGAGGCGAACGTCCTGGCCGTCCCCCTCGGCCTGAATTGGACCAAGATGCAGACGCATTCCCTCCTGAGGGCGTCGCAACCGCCGCCTGAGAGACGGGCAGCTATTGGATCGAGATACACCGTGCCCTGACGTCTTTGCCCCCAGCAGACGTACGGGGCCGGTGTAGGAGAATGTCCAGTAATTGAGTGCGAGTCGTCTCCATTGGTCATTGTGCATTGTTCATTCAATTACAATCATGGCTCGCAGTCGGGACGGAATGCGGCATAATAGAGGGATTGCCGCCAGTCCCTCTTGATGCCCTGCCATGCATTCTTCATACGCCGACCGCTACTGCATCCTGGGTGCCGGGACCTCAGGGCTGGCAGTGGCGAAGAATTTTCTCCAGCAAGGAATTCCCTTCGACTGCCTGGAACGCGAGGATTCCATCGGCGGCAACTGGTGCTACGGCAAACCGGCCAGCAGCGTTTATGCCTCGACGCACCTGATCTCGTCCAAACGGCTGACCGAGTACACCGACTTTCCCATGCCGGAGGAGTATCCCGAGTTTCCCGGCCACGAGCTGGTACACGCTTATCTCCAAGACTACGCCCGACACTTCGATTTGTTGCCGCATATCCGGTTCAATACCACAGTCGAGCGAATTGAGCCCTCTGCATCCAAATGGAGAATAACCCTCGCTGGAGGTGAGACCCGCAACTATCGCGGCGTAGTGATCGCCAACGGCCACAACTGGGATCCCAGCTTTCCTGAGAAGCCGGGCGAATTCTCTGGCACCACCCTGCATTCATGCGAGTACAAGACACCCGATGTGCTTTCTGGCAAGCGGGTACTGGTCGTCGGCGGTGGGAATTCTGGTTGCGACTTGGCTGTCGAGTCGGCGACCTATGCCGACCGAGCCTTTCACAGCATGCGGCGGGGCTATCCGATCCTTCCCAAGTTTTTCAAAGGCAAACCAATCGACCAGTGCGGAGAAACACTGCTCCGCTGGAGAATTCCACTCCCGTTGCGGCGCCTGGCTGCCAAGCTGGTCGTCCGCTGGGTACTCGGCCCACCAGAAATGGTCGGCCTGCCACGCCCGGATCACAAACTCTTTGAAACTCACCCGGTAATCAACTCGCGCCTGCACGATCAGATCGCCCACGGAAATCTGCATGTAAAACCTGATATCGCCGAACTCGCTGGCGACACGGTACGATTTGTCGACGGCAGCTCAGAACAGATTGACTTGATCATCTACGCCACCGGTTTCAAACTCAGCTTCCCGTTCATCGAAAAAGCGGAACTCAACTGGAGAGATGGTCGACCCGACTTCTTTCTCAATATTTTTCACCCCGAACGGAACGACCTGTTCTGTGCCGGTCTCATCCAACCCGACAGCGGCCAATGGGGTCTTGTAGACTATCAATCGCAACTCATGGCGAGCTACTTGGTTGCCTTGAGGAACAACTCTCCGGCGGCCGCGCGGTTCAATGAGCTTAAACAATCCTCCATCAATAATTGGAACGGTCGAGGAAGCTATCTCGACTCTCCACGCCATAGGTTGGAGGTGGAGCATTTTGGATATCGGCGGGAGTTGAAGAAGTTGATTGGAAAACTTGTATAACGGTGTCTCAACTTACGAGACATTGGAAAGGAAAATTATCCATGTCCCTCGAAACGATCCAAACATTTCTCGGCTGGTGTGCCCTTTTGAATATTGGACTGCTCACTTGGTGGTTTCTGATGTTCTGGCTGGCCCATGACTGGATATATCGCTATCACGGTAATCTTTTCAAAATACCGGTCGAAACGTTTGACTCCATCCATTACGCAGGCATGGCAGCGTACAAGGTGGGGATTTTTCTGCTTAATCTCGTGCCATATCTCACGCTGGCGATTATGCGCTGAGAGTAGTAGAAGTCGATCGGGGTCGGGGACGACCCGGCTCGCTGCTGTGCTTGCTTAGAAATCCAATACCATGAAGTCCGTGCCGATTTCCGTTTTGGGGAAAATCTTCTGGGCAGTGGCCAATGGTAGATCAGAGTCATTGACCAGCACGGGATTGATATGCACCAGCACCAGACGGCCTACCTCTGCGGCTTTGGCGACTTGGGCTACCGGCGTGATGCAACTGTGGCCCGTCAGTTCGGCCTGAGCTGGCTCCGTGTCGTCGAAGAAACATTCATGCACAAGCAAATCTGCGCCGCGAATGTGCTCGATGTAATCGACGTCTGGTGCCGCGACGGTGTCGGTGACATAGGCCAGCGAACGGTCTGGCCAATCGATGCGATATCCGACCGAGCCTCCGGGATGCCGTAGGGGAAAGTGAGTGAGTACACCACCATCGGCTAAGGTGTATTTCGGCTGGAGGGGGCGCATCTCAAATGGTGGATCGACGGGGAACAACATTTCCGTGAACAAGTGTTCGCGCAGCGCTTTCAGTTTCTCTGTTTCACCATGCACGATGACCTTCTCGAGAGACGTGTCGGAGAGAATGTCAAACATAAACGTGAGCCCCATCACATGGTCGAGATGAGCATGCGAGAGATACACGTCGAGTGTGTCGGTCGAAAGATAATCGGAGACCCGATACATGGCCGTACCGGCGTCGAAGACGACTCCCAACTCCGGCAACATCAAACAGGCAGTTTGCCTGCGATCGTTGGGGTGGTAGCCGCTTGTGCCCAATAAAACCAATTTCATAAGGGTCTCTGATCAACCGGACAAGTCGTTGCTATGCTGAATGCTATCTCCACTCAGTAGTGCTAAGCTGGAGTCGTCTGCTATTGTACAGAGCATGGGGCAGGCAATCCATTGCAAGTCGGTGCAAACGGCGTGCCCTAGCCTATCTCAAGCCTAGCATTTTTCCCGGAGCGAATATGCATAGTGAGAGTAATTCAGGTCGATTACCTGTTGTTTTTATCGGTGTATTGGCACTGGCTGCCGCCGTGGGCCTCGTGGTCTCTTTGCGTAATTCACCCAGTGGCCCAGTGGTAGTGGTCTACTCAGCCTTGGATGAGCAATTCTCGCGCCCAATACTCGAGAGGTTTACCGACCAGACGGGGATCCGCGTGCTCGCCAAGTACGATACCGAGTCCACCAAGAGCGTGGGGCTTACCCAGGCACTGCTTGCCGAGCGGGCCCGGCCTCGTTGCGATGTGTTCTGGAATAATGAGATCGTGAATACACTGCGTCTCTCACGCGGCAGTTTGTTGCAGGATTGCGACAGTGCAGTCTTTGAACAATTTCCAGCCGAGTATAGATCGAAGTCAGACTTGTGGTGTGGCTTCGCAGCTCGAGCGCGAGTTCTGTTGGTGAATACTGATCTCGTCAATAAAGATGCAATGCCCACGAGCATCGAAGACCTGTGCGATCCCCAATGGAAGAATCGGGTTGGCATTGCCAAGCCCCTTGCTGGTACCACAGCCAGCCACGCGGCTTGCCTCTTCGCGGTCTGGGGCGAAGAGCGAGCCAAGGAATTCTTTCGTTGCTTGAAGGCAAATGCCCAGGTGCTTGGTGGAAACAAGCAAGTGGCACGCGCCGTAGCAACCGGTGCATTGGCCTTCGGGCTCACAGATACTGATGACGCGCTCATCGAACTCGAGGCTGGCTATCCGGTCGAGATCGTTTATCCCGACCAGGGGGAAGGCAAACTGGGAACACTGTTCATTCCTAACACGATTGCCATGATTGAGGGTGCACCCCATAAGGATTCTGCCAAGCGATTGATCGAATACTTGCTCTCGTCTGAAGTTGAACAGACACTCGCTGCGGGTCCGAGCGCGCAGATCCCACTTAGGCCGGGCGAATCGAAAAGCGACCGAGTGGAGTCACCTGAGACAGTACAGGCGATGCAGGTTGACTTTGAAGAGGCGGCAGAGAATTGGGATGTAGCGGCACAGTTTCTTCGCAGGGAGTTTGCTGCGGCGGATTGAAAATGCCCAGGGATTGCAATCCCTGGGCTTTACAGGGCTCGGCGGTGGCGGCGGCGGGGGCGTTGGCCGGGAGCGGCCGGTTTCTTTTCGGCTGGTTCAGCGTCGGCAGGGGATTCTTGTGGCGGGGCAGCCTTAGCGACGGTTTGAAAGCCCTCGATTTCGTCGCGTTTCAGAAGGGTATTAATGAGCATTTCGATCCGCGTCAGCTCAATACCCTGTTCAGGGGTCACAAAGGAATAAGCGACCCCTTCGCGCCCCATTCGGCCCGTGCGACCCACCCGATGCACGTAGTCATCAGAGGATTGAGGCATGTCGTAATTGATGATGTGCGAGATATTGGATACGTCGATCCCGCGGCCAACCACGTCGGTGGCGATCAGGATTTTCACCTCGCCGGCGCGGAATTTCCGCATCACCCGGTCACGCGCCGGTTGCGGCATGTCACCATGAATCAGATTTACCGCAGGATTCTTCTTGGCGAGTTTGTGGTGAAGCCGATCCGTTCCTCGTTTGGTGCGGCAAAACACGATCGCTTGCTCAGGCGATTCACGATCCAGAAGCCTCACCAAAAGCTCGTACTTACGCTCCTCATCGACCGAGAAATAGTGCTGCTCGATGGTGTCGACCGTCTTAGTATTAGGCGAGAAATCCATGATCTCGGGATCGACCATGTATCGCTTGGCCAACCGTTCTATTCCCGGAGCCACGGTCGCGCTCAACAGCAAGGTTTGCCGCTTCTCAGGACAGCGGCGAAGAATTTTCTCAATATCGGGACGAAAACCGATGTCAAGCATACGATCCGCCTCGTCTAGCACGACGATTTCGAGTTTCTCCAGGCGAAGCGAACTGCGGGCCAAGAGGTCGATCACCCGGCCCGGGGTACCGACCACAACATCCGAGCCACGGCTGAGCTTTTCAATCTGTTGACGGATCGGCTTGCCGCCGTAAATCGCCACGCAACGTGTTTTGCGTCCCTTGGCCAATTTGCTGATTTCGTCGCGGACCTGGACTGCCAATTCCCTTGTCGGCACCAGGATGAGCGCCTGAGGGAGCGGTCCATCAGTGGTTGTGCCGAGCTTTTCCAGAATCGGAATGGCAAAGGCTGCTGTCTTCCCAGTGCCTGTGCGGGCCTGGCCCAAGACATCAACCCCAGCCAGCGCGCGGGGAATCATCCCCGCTTGAACTGGAGATGGGTTGTGATATGCAGCAGAATCTAGCGCTGCCAACATCACGTCGGAAAGGCCGAGTTGGTTAAAGGAAAGAGCAGGAGCAGAGTCGGGGGACTCTTCGCTGGGGGTTGGGTTAGTAACCAAAATTAGTTGAATTTCGTTTGGAACTCAAAAAGTCGGGTGAGTTGAGAGAATGGCGTCGACCACAGAGATACCTCTTTGGTGGACCACTCCTTGAAAAGAGGCTAACACTTCTAGGGGAATGGGTCAATTGAGCACGAAAAAACCGACTGAGCCCCCAGAGGGCACAGTCGGCTCGATAAACCTCTTGGCTCCCACACCGTTGGGGTGTGGAGGAGTCTAGACTAAGGAGTCTGCAGAATCTTCGCAGCCTGAGTGATGAGGCTGGCAGCCTTCTTGCGGGTCTTCTTTCTCTTGACCAGCTCCTTCTTAATTGATCCTGCGGCCGCCTTTTTCTTGGTAGATTTTTTGGCTGCCTTTTTCTTAGTCGACTTCTTTGCGGCCTTTTTCTTGGTTGACTTCTTTGCGGCCTTCTTCTTGGTCGACTTCTTGGCAGCTGCCTTTTTCTTGGTCGACTTCTTCGCAGCCTTCTTTTTAGGGGCTGCCTTCTTCTTCGCTGACTTTTTCTTTGTAGCCATAGCCTTTTCGGCTCCTTCCATAAATGCGCCCGGAATTGATATGGTTCTCCCTCTGGGCGCTCAGAAAGAAAGGGAGGAACCCACTTAGAATTGAATAGAACTGTTTACGCTAGAAAGTATCTATAGTTTACAGCTCTAATGACTCCTCATGAAATTCTTGGGGGAACGGCCACAGGTGGAGGCGATTAATTTGCCAGAGGAAAACTTGCGTGGGCCGCCAGGTTTACGAACTAGTTTATGAATGAGTGACCGACCAGAAAGATGATTCAGAGAACGTAATGAATGTTGTCAGTATAAATGCAAATGAAATAATCGTCAAAAAAACTGTTAAAGAATTAATCGATTCGGTCACAAATTCGCAACTCAGTCGGAATGATTTACTTCACTACGCGCAATTGAACCAATTTCTTATTGATCGCGTCAATACGAGTTCGGCAAAAAATTGAAAAATCGAAAAGATTGGCAGGCGATTTTTTGCCCGTGGATAGAACCGACCAGGGGCAAACAATGGTCCGTGAGGTTGGTTCACTCTGGTCCGCGCGACCACTTAAGAAGGACTCGAGTCTGGTCCGCAAACCCATGTTGATCGGTTCCCAACGGACTCTTGAAAAAGCTCCCGAGCGCCCCCAGGGCGCCGGTTTCGCCGCGCTCTTGAGCCACTAAAACGAAGCGTACCAGGTCGAGGACTAAGGGGGCTGCCAGGAGGGAATCGCATCCTTGCCAGGTGAGCTGCAAAGTCATCGGAGTTTGCAAAAAACCGCGGAAATGGACGTGATCCCAAGCAGTTTTCCAGTCGCCGAGGCTCCCGATGTGCTCGATTGAAACGAGGCTCTGTGGAGGATATCCCAGGATGCGTTCTAAGAGTTGGTCTTTGCTTTTTACCTTCGAAGCTTTGTTCTCCGGGTCACTCAGAACCTTGCCATCGAGGTTGCCAAAAATGTTGTGGCCGACCCAGCTCATGACCTCCAAATTCCTGGCCGCGAACATCGGAGCTAGCACACTTTTGAGCAGGGTCTCGCCAGTCTTGGCATCGCGTCCTGCATGGCAAATATTTTTTTTCTTGGCTAGCTCATCGATACCCAGAGGAGTGGCACCCAAGGAGGGGGTAAAGTTGATGTATGGCATCCCCAACTCCAAAGCCCCAATGGCGTACAAGCTGCTGGCAGGTAGAGAACAATTGGGCTCTTCGAGCATCTGCTCGGCCTGCGACCATGTCTCCGGCCAAAGAGTCGGGTCCAGCAGGGCCTCAGTAGATGCTAGGTTGACTACCACGACCTTATCGAGCCCCTCACGCTGCTGAAATTCCTTGAGGTCTCTCTGGATGCGATCCACGGCAGAGCGAGCAAGACTCTCGTCGGGGATTGCTCCATCGGCCAATTGTCGGATGGTGGAACCGACATTCCATAGCACTCCTGGTCGAATATTGGCATCTGTTTGAGACAGAAACGTTCGGCTTGCTCCTAGAACCGAAGCTTCGATGACTCGGCTCTCGCGATGAAGTCTCTCGGCCTCGGCCAGCAGGCTCGTGGAACGGATTTCATGCCCCCCCACGACGAACTGGTCCCACTCCGCCAGTGGAAGATGAGCGAAATCGGCAAGACTGCTCACTAGACCAGTCTCAGGAATTACCCCCCTGCGTAATGCAGAGAGACCAACTAAGGTGGTGACCGAGACCCCTCCGCGGGCCCCGATGATCCAGATTCCGATGCGAGGCACGCTCATGGGGCAGAGTCGATAATTAGGGGAGTAAGTAGCCACAACTGGCCGGGGCGGAGGGGTTGCTCGTTGCAAGTCCACTAGGAACAGGCTCCGGCAGGGTTTATGATTGTCGCATTATCCGGTAAAGAGCGTCAACTGGCGCGAGAGTCCACCAAAGTTTGATTTCTCACGAACCTCGGACCTTGTCAGTCGATCCTGGGTACAGACATATTGCCAATCAGAACAAGTTATCTTTCATGTTAGAAACCGTTGAATTAGCTCCCCGGGATGCGATCTTGGGTCTCACCGTGGCATTCAATGAGGATCCGCGACCAGAGAAAGTAAATTTGAGCGTAGGCGTCTATCAAGACGAACACGGTAGAACACCGACCCTCGAATGTGTCCGCGAGGCGGAAAGACAACTTGCAGCGGGACCTTCGAACAAGTCCTACCTACCGATTTCTGGATCGACCGGATATGCCGAGGTGGTTCAGCGTTTGGCATTTGGGGAACAGAGCAAACTTCTTTCATCAGGGCGAGTTGCAGGCGCGCACACACCCGGTGGCACGGGTGGTCTGCGGGTTGCCGCCGATTTTCTACACGAGAATTTCCCCAAGGCCACGGTGTGGCTTAGCGATCCCACTTGGCCAAACCATCCAAGCATCTTTGCTGCTGCGGGGGTACCTACCAAAACCTACCCCTACTTCGACCAACCCACCAACAGCCTGGCTATCGATGAGATGCTCGCTGCCATCGAGTCGATCCCTGCCGGGGACGTGATCCTCTTGCATGGTTGTTGCCATAATCCGACGGGGATCGATCCTACGGCAAAAGAGTGGCATCAAATCGTTCAAGCAATATACCAACGAGGTTTGCTACCTTTTCTCGACTTTGCCTACCAAGGCTTCGGCGACGGGCTTGAGCAGGATGCCGCCGGGGTGCGTGAGTTTTGCCAAGCGGATAGTGAATTGCTCGTGTGTAGTTCCTTCTCTAAGAATTTTGGGCTGTATCGTGAGCGAGTTGGTGCCTTGTCGGTGGTATGTTCCACCAAAGAGGCTGCCAGTGCTGTGCAGAGCCAGATTAATCGATCGATTCGTGCGAATTATTCAAATCCTCCAGCCCACGGGGCAGAGATCGTCGAGACGATCCTCCGCGATCAGATATTACGAGAGACTTGGGAACAGGAGCTCACCAACATGCGAAACCGCATCAATAGCATGCGTCAGCAGTTGGTGGATGTTTTGACCGCCAAGGGAGTGCCGGGAGACTATTCGTTCATGGCTCGGCAGCGAGGCATGTTCTCCTTTTCCGGCTTGACGAAAGACCAAGTTGAGCTGCTTCGTGAGCAGTATGCTATCTATATTGTGGGGTCTGGTCGCATAAACGTCGCCGGCTTAACCCCCGCTAACATCGACCGCGTGGCCGAGGCAATCGGAGTCGCAGTCGGCTAATATGCTTGAATCGTATAGAATTAGAATGGTTTCTGACTAACGATAGTAGTCGCCATTGCAAGTTGCTGGCCAATTTTAATGCCCATCTTCGAATCTGAAACTCTGCTGAGTCGTTTTGTCCGAAAACTCCGTTCCAAGGTGGTCCAACGTGAACATCCTGTTCGCCACAGCCGAAGCAGCACCTTTTTCTAAAACCGGTGGATTGGGCGACGTGTGTGGAAGTCTTCCTTTAGAGCTTTACACCCTCGGACATCGCCCGGCTCTGATCTTACCCGCGTTTAGGCAGATTTATCAGGCAGGGTTGCCGATCGATTCCACCGGTATCAGCTTCGAGATTCCGATTGGCCAAAAACGAGTCGGTTGCCAGATTCTGGAGAGTCATTTGCCGAATTCGGCCGTGCCGGTGTACTTCATTGAAAACGGAGACTACTACGATCGCCCTCAACTTTATGGCGAGGATGGCGAAGATTACCGTGACAATTGCGAGCGTTTCGTGTTTTACAGCCGGGCCGTGTTGGAAGCGATTCTGCAGCTCGATCTGGGGACCGAACTCATCCACTGCAACGATTGGTGTGCAGGCCTAATCCCTGCTTATCTAAAGACGCTCTATGCAGAAGAGCCACCCTTTGACCAGATGGCGTCGCTCTTCACGATTCATAATCTAGCTTACCAAGGAAGCTTTTGGCATTGGGACATGGCCCTTACCGGGATCGACTGGAAATACTTCAATTGGCGATACATGGAGTTTTTTGGCAATCTCAACTTCATGAAAACTGCGATCGCCTTTGCTGACGTGATCAGCACGGTGAGTCCCACTTATGCCCAAGAGATACTCCGGCCTCCGCTAAGTTGTGCCTTGGAAGGTGCCCTCGAGCATCGGCGCGATGATCTCTTTGGGATCATCAATGGGGTCGACTATAACGATTGGAACCCCGCTATCGATTCGTACTTAGGAACAAACACATACGACCAGGACAGTCTTAAAGTCGGCAAATCTGCTTGCAAAGAAGCATTGCAACGAGAGATGAATCTGCCCGTAAACTCAGGGGTTCCGCTGGTCGCGGCAGTGGGCAGGCTGGTTGATCAAAAAGGGTTCGACCTGATTTCTCGGGTCATAGAGCGTTGGGCTCCCGATCGGGCAGTTCAATGGGTGATATTGGGTACTGGCGATCCCAAGTATCATCAGGTGCTTGGCAGATTGGCGGCAGAACGTCCTGACAAGGTTGCCGTTCGACTGGAGTTTTCTAACGAGTTGGCCCACAAGATAGAGGCTGGCGCCGACATGTTCCTAATGCCCAGCCAGTACGAACCTTGCGGACTCAATCAGCTTTACAGCCTCAAGTACGGCACAGTTCCCATTGTCCGCAGAACCGGTGGCCTGGCGGACACGGTCGTTGATGTCAGTGCCGAAACCTTGGCCGACAGATCAGCCACAGGGTTCAGTTTCAGCGAGTACACAGCACTTGCCCTTTCAGACACATTAGAGAGAGCGTGCACAGTTTTCGCCGACAAAGACGTTTGGCAGCAACTCGTTCAGACCGGAATGCGCCAAGACTGGTCCTGGGGCAACAGCGCCCGCGAGTACAGCAATCTCTATAAACGAACCCTCGCCCAGGCACGGCAAGGGGTGTTGAGTTGAGGCTTGGTATTGCGTAAGCGAAGCTGAAATGCTTTCGCTAAGTTTCCTGGGGGCTTGAATCTGATCAACCAACCTGCCTTTGAACTACGCATCGACCCAGTCACAGGTCGCAGGGTCTTAATCGCTGAAGGCCGTGCAGCACGGCCTACCGATTTCGCCGCTTCTTCCGTCGAGCAGCCAAGCGCACGTGGTCCCGTTTCGACTTGCCCCTTCTGTCGAGGCAACGAACATCAGACCCCGCGAGAACTGGCACAATTGAATGACGCCGAGGGAAATTGGCAAGTCCGCGTGGTGCCCAATAAGTTTCCCGCTGTCTTATTGGATGCCCCAGTGGTGGTGGAAGATTCAAGTGTGCTTGGCCGTTGTGAATCGGCTTTGGGCACCCACGAAGTCATTATTGACTCGCCACAGCATATATGCGACTGGAGGGATTTCTCGCTCGAATCCCTTGCCGCGGTATTAGGGATCTATGCCGAGCGGTTGCGCCATGCCTACGAGCAATTGAACCTCCCGGCGGCTGTGTTATTTAAGAATGTTGGTGTGCTGGGGGGGGCATCGTTGGAGCATGTCCATTCTCAGTTGATGGCGTTCCCCTTTGTGCCCGATGTGCTGGAGTGCGAACTTCAGGCTGCCAGCGATTTCATCATTCAGCAGGGAGAGTGTCTCTTCTGCAAGATCATCGCGGACGAACTCAGACACCGTAGGCGGCTCGTGCACGAAAACGACCATTTCATGGCTTTCTGTGCTTATGCCGGCCGGCAGCCCTATGAAACGTGCATACTACCAATAAAGCACGCCAGCAGTTTTGCCAACCTAGCCGAGGTCACAGCATTAGCAGAAACTCTACAATCAGTGATCCGCCGTGTCGCGGGAATACTTACTCCCCCCGCGTATAATCTGATTCTGCACACTGCCCCAGCAGATGATCCTCGCTCAGACGCATTCCACTGGCATTGGGAGCTGATCCCGCGCAGCACCTCGCTAGCAGGACTCGAATGGGGCGGCGGGATATACATCAATTCGGTATCACCGGAACGAGCCGCACGCACCCTGCTTGAGATAAACATCTGAGAAAATCTTGCCGATTCAGTAAACTGGGCTAAGTTCAAGACCTCTTTGCCCTGTACCGTTTATGCCATAAGCTGGCCCCTCAGAGCCCGATCATTTAGGAAACTTCAGCAAGTTTCCGCTAGCTTTATTTGAAGTGAACGGCAATCCTAGAATAGATTGAACTACCGTCAGTCGAGTCATAAACGTAACCGTGCCCATAATACGCCATGCATAATCCACTACGACTTGTTTTGGTCCTCCACAATCATCAGCCCATCGGCAATTTCGATGGCGTGTTCGAGCAGGCGTATCAGGACAGCTATTTGCCGTTTCTGAACGTCTTTGAGCAATACGATAATTTGCGGATTGCGCTGCACACAAGTGGTTCACTTATGGAATGGTTGGATGCCAACCATCCGGAGTATGTTGATCGCCTGGCCAGTCTGGTTGCTAAAGGGCGGATTGAGATTGTCGGAGGTGCTTTTTTTGAGCCCATTCTGACTATGATTCCCTCGCGCGATCGCCGCGGACAAATAACCACCTATACCCAATGGCTCGAGCAACGACTCGGTGCCACAGTGAGGGGAATGTGGGTCCCTGAACGTGTGTGGGAACAGTCGCTCACCAGCGACTTGGTCCATTCGGAAATCAGCTACACGGTGCTTGATGATTTCCACTTTAAGAATGCCGGGTTGACCACCGACCAGCTTCACGGGTACTACGTCACCGAGGACGACGGTAATTTGCTCAAGGTATTTCCTGGCAGTGAGCAACTACGCTATCTCATTCCTTTTCAACATGCGAACGAATCGATCAATTATCTACGGAGCGTGGCCGAGCAGCATCCAGGTGCGGTGGTTGTGTTTGGTGACGACGGCGAGAAGTTCGGCACCTGGCCCGGCACGAAGGAACATGTCTACGATCGGGGCTGGCTCACCCAGTTCTTCGATGCTTTGAGTGCAAATAGCGACTGGCTCCAAGTGACCACACCCAGTGAAGCGATCCAAAATGTTCCACCGGTGGGCAAGCTCTACATTCCCGAAGGGAGCTACCGTGAGATGACCGAATGGGCACTTCCGGCAGCGAAGATCAATCAGTTTGAAGACCTTCATCACGACTTTGAAGAGAAAGGCATTTGGCATCAGGTCGTACCCTATGTGCGTGGTGGGTATTGGCGGAATTTCAAAGTCAAGTATCCTGAAACCAACGTCATGTACTCCCGGATGCAGATGGTAAGCAGGCGGCTTGAGCAACTCGTGGCCGAAGGTGCCAGTGGCGAACTTATTGATCAGGCACGTTTGGAACTTTACCGTGGCCAGTGCAATTGCAGCTATTGGCATGGAGCGTTTGGCGGTGTCTATTTGCCTCACCTCCGCAATGGGGTTTATCAACACCTGATCGCAGCAGAGAATCTATTGAACCAGTTTGAAAACCGCGGCTGGCAACTTGATCAGCAGTTGTGGGTCGAAATCGACGCAGCCGACTTCAACCTCGATGGACGCCCAGAGAGCCGGTTGGCCAACAACCGGTTGATGCTCTTATCTTCGCCCGTCGAGGGTGGCCAGATTTACGAATTGGACGTGAAAACGATTTGCCACAATTTGCAGGCGACGCTCACACGCCGCCCTGAAGCCTATCATCGCAAGGTTCTCACAGGCCCCAACGACGGCGGCGATGGAGTCGCCAGCATCCACGACAAAGTAGTCTTTAAACAAGAAGGGCTCGACCAGCGGCTTCAATACGACACGTGGTCCCGCAATTCCCTAGTGGATCATTTTTATTCGGTGCACGTTCCGCGGGAAGCCGTCGTGGCTGGCACTGCTGAGGAGCTGGGCGATTTTGTGCACGGACCCTATGAGGCCAAGCTGCGTCGTGCTCCGGGGCGTGTCCAGTTGCAATTGGCTCGCGAAGGTAACATCGGCGACAAACGGATCCAGATCACCAAAGGGATCACTCTCACGTACGAAGGCTCCACGGTCGAGATTGCCTATTTCGTCGAAAATCTTCCGGAGCAGCATGAATTTCTGTTCGCTCCGGAACTAAACTTCGCTGGTCTCCCTGCGGGTGCCGACGACCGTTATTTTTACGATGCGAAAAAAGAGAAAATCAACCAATTGGGAAGCCAGCTTGATCTCAACGAGGTCAACCACCTTGGCTTGGTGGATGAGTGGCTAGGAATCGACGTGGGCCTCGCCTTCGATCGCCCCACCGCGATTTGGACCT
Organism: Bythopirellula polymerisocia; assembly: GCF_007860015.1. Lineage (GTDB taxonomy): Bacteria > Planctomycetota > Planctomycetia > Pirellulales > Lacipirellulaceae > Bythopirellula > Bythopirellula polymerisocia. The sequence goes on along the minus strand of NZ_SJPS01000001.1, from coordinate 362,213 downwards.
ACCCCGTCGAGACAGTCAGTCAAAGCGAAGGGGGATTTGAATTGGTACATCAATCCGTAGCCGTCGTCCCCCACTGGCACCTCATCCCCGACGCCAATGGCTGCTGGAGTGTCACCATTAACCTTTCAATCGACACAAGCCTGGCCGAAGGCCGAATGAATGAAGCGGTGGTTGCTGCTACGGTATAGTGAGAATAGAGATTATTTCAAATGAGCGCCCCCCTGGATTTCTGTCCCGAGGCGTTGGTCAAAAAAGACGTTGATCTCATCCACCTGCCAGGGCAAACCAGTCCACCGGCGGATTCATTTTGTGTTGTCCGTAGTTCACAGTAGCTAGCAGCGGAGCGCTAGCACGGCGAGTGATTTCTTGGGCATTCCAGGCGATGCTCTCGTCTTCTGGGGAAAGGGCAATGCGGTTGAGTACGATACCCGCGATGGGGAGTTTGGGCACTACGGTTTGTGCGGTAATGAGCGTCTGAAGCGTCGCGTTAATCGTCCCCAATTCATTCAGTGCCACGACCAATAGCGGAAAACCAAACTCCTCCGCCAGATCTGCGTTATAGTCCTGGTCGCTCAACGGCGACATAAGTCCTCCAGCACCTTCGACAAGTACAATATCACTCTGCTCCAGCCAGACTTGCAGCCCGCTACGAAGCAACCCGCGGTCCACCGCTTGCCCTTCTGCTTCGGCTGCCATTGAGGGAGCCAGCGGAGCGGCAAATCGTTGGGGGCAGACATCGTTCAGAGTGCCGGGACGGCCGGCGGCTTCCCAGAGCTTGACCGCATCTTCGGCAACGAGCTCTGTCCCTTCCCGCTTGCATCCACTCGCCACAGGCTTGTAAACGCCAACTCGGTGCCCGTCTGCGACTAAAGAGCGAGCAATTAACGCACTTACTTGTGTCTTGCCAACGCTGGTGTTCGTGCCAGTGATAAATATTCCGCGTGTCATGAGATAGGGGATAGAGTTTAGTGGCTAGGCGTCGATAGTTTGAGATCCGTGGCTGAAGTTAGGAGGCGAGAGATTGATAGTCTCGATCCTCTGGCCTCCAGCATCTAACCTCTATAATACTAAAAATTCTTCAACCGCTTCTCGCATCGCTTGGCGGTCTGCGCTTGCGCCGGTCCAGATTTCGAATGCCAGGGCGGCCTGTTCAATCAACAGCGTGAGGCCGTCGACTGTGCGGCAGCCACAGGCTTGGGCTTGTTTCATCAGGTGGGTGTGAGGCGGGTTAAAGGCCACATCGGCGACGATCGTGTGCTTTTCAAGTCCATCGAAATCGAGTGGCAAGTGTTCGTTGGGTTGGTTGGGACCGACCGGGGTGGCATTGATCAGTACCTGGACATTGTCGATAGCGAACAGACTATCAGCGGCCAATTCCTCTGCCAGACAACTCGTCAGGGGAGTTTGGTCGACCAACGTTTTGGTCAGCTCCTCAATTTTTTCGGGCCTGCGACAAAGGAAACGGATTTCGCTCGCGCCCACGATCGCTAGTTCTGCGGCAATAGCTCGTGCGATCCGTCCTGAGCCGATAATGGCCACTTGCAAGCCTTTCACCGCACCTGTTTGTTCGAGCAATTGCCGCAGCGCCCTGCCTTCAGTGTTGTAGCCAAAGTAAGCCCCTTTGGTCTGCTTGATGCAATTGACTTGCCCACTGATACGGGCTGCCTCGCCGATCTCCTGAAGATAGGGAATCACATTGCTGCGATGCGGCGGGGCGAGCATGATCCCATGAAAGCCAAAGATCCGCGCCCCGCGAAGTGCGCCCTCGAAATCAAGGGCCGGGACTTCAAAGGTCAGGAATCGCCAGTCTAGGCGTGCCGCCTCAAAGGCCTTCTCCAGCATATACTGGGTCGGATTCCCGGCGATCGGCTCCCCCATCAGGCAGCAGACGTCTTGCTGAGGCTGGCTGGTCAAAATCGTTATCCGTTCCCTTACTTAGAAGCGGTAGCTTATTACTGGCGGCGGAATACTCGTAAGAATCCTCCATTCTGACCGCCAACGGGACGAATTTCAACGCCTTATGTTATAGCGGCCCAAGGCGAATTCTCTCGTGCGTGGTATCTTAAAGTCTGACAAACATCATTACTTTTCGCTAATTGAGCATGTTCTACCCCCGACCGTTGACCTGGCTATTCATAATCGCGACGCTGTGCGTCGATCTAGCACTAGTCCTGGGATCAAGCGGCGGATCACGAATCCAAGGCTCCAGTGAAGGGCTGGCTTTTTTCGTTTACAACTACGGATTGCCAGCACAAATAAGTGCCCTCGCCATTTGGGCCGTCCTGAGTCGAGTTCACCGGCTCGCGAAAGCCGCCTGGGTAACCCTGGCTGGGGGAATGCTGCTGGTGATGACTTGGCTGGTGATTTATTCAGAATATCGCAGCGAATTAGTAGCCTACTGTTTCTTGCAGCTAATGCTCGTGTTGGTAGGTTGTTTCTTTTTGGAAAAATTTGGTTGGATAGCCAAGTTGTCTGAGCCAATGACCGATGAGAAGAGTCGATTTCAGTTTTCGCTGGTAGAAATCTTTGGCTGGACGATCATCGTCGCATTCTGGGCTTTCGCTGTTCGTTTTGCTGACTTTGCGATTGTCACGCAAAAAACCTGGTGGATCTGGTTGCTGTGGGCAGCCTTAATTCCCTTAGTGCTGGCATTCGCATTTTTCAAACCCTTGCAACCGGGGACCCGATTATTACGGCTGATGGTAGCCTATCTATTTGCCCTGTTGCTGTTTGGCATTGCCAGGATTTACGATCAAGGCCCGCTTCCTTCGTGGGCCTTCGCGATGGCCATCACACAAATCACCTATATCACTGCATGGTGGGCAGTGATGCGGATGGACGAAGTCATGGGAGAACGCCGAGCAGTGACAACAGCAAGCCGGGAGGCACTGTCTATTTACGATCCGACGAAGAGCGAAGAGGGCGTGGACGTGGATGCTTGATTGATCCGTCGCGCTTTGATCCTCACATATGGCGCCAAAAACTGCGCACGATGGCCGAAACTCCCACGCTCAGCTTCTGGGTCAGCGTGTTGCGGCTCGACTAGATCCTCTATGACAAATCCCGTGCGGCACATACCGCCGATGAGTTGTTCCCAACGGTGCAGGAATTCCAGTGTGCCTGACTCGCGCAGTCGACAGGGGGCCACTGGAGGCAGAGGCCCACACTGGTAGTATGGCTCAGTCAGACGGTAGCCGCCATGCTGAGGGCGTATTTCCGCCTGCAAGCTGACCGGCGATTTATGTTGACTCACGTAGAGCCCTCCATGCCGGAGTATTCGGGCTACTTCGGCAAACACACGTGACACGTTCGTGATGTAACAAGTACTGACGGGATGAATCACGATCTCGAATTCCCCTTTGACAAACATATTCAGGTTATCCATCGAAGTCTGCACAGTGCGAATCGCGAGGCCGCGCTCGGCGGCCACTGCACGATCGAGTGCGAGCATCTCACCGCTGATGTCGACGACCGTTACGTTGGCCCCAGCGGAAGCGTAGATTGCCCCATGGCGACCTCCCCCAGCTGCAAGGCAGAGTACTCGCTTGTTGTGGACGCTCCCACCTAGCCATCCGAGAGGATCGACCTTGGCCAAGGGATCAGTCAGATCGGCATCAACAGCAGGCTGGGCCAGCGGTACTTGTTTGCGCGCCAGCTTGTCCCAAGCGAGGGCATTGTGCTGAAGCTCGCCAGTGTTTTCAGACATAATGGAGCCTGCAGAATGGTTCATCGATCAAACAAATGTGCCTTTCATTGAACCATTCCACAGACAGAAAGTCACGCGGTCAGTTTTCTTCGGGCCCCCAGCAAAGAAAGGAGTAGGCCCCCCAGTAGAAGGGAATTTGGTTCCGGAAGTGGTTCAATGATTGTGATAAATGTATCTTGAGTACTAAAACCAAAATTCGCCATAAATGCCATCCGACCTCCGTCGGGTCCCGCGAAGGGTTCGAACGGGGCGGTGCCTGCACTAAATGCGATCGCCGTGGCATATTGAGAAGGATCGCCATCGCTGTCAAACAGGGTTTCGGCGAGTGGCTCGCCGGCAATGGCAAACAGACCGCCGGGCCCTGTACTAAAGAGATCTCCCTCGCTGTCGAATGCGATTCCCGCGGAGGACTGCATGCCATCAATCAACGGCGTGAGGCTGCCAAAGGTTAATCCTCCACCATTTTCAAAGATCGGCAGCCGTTGGATTCTGCCCGCAAAAGTTGTCGCATCGGCATCTTGCAATAGCAGGTCGCCGTTGGTATCGAAAGCCAAACCTGCTCCGTAATCAATGCCTGAGACAACGGGTGTTGCAGTTCCGCTGACTCGATCAATTTGAAAAACTTGACCCAGGTTGTCGCCCAATGCTGACGAAACAAAAATCTCCCCCGTGCTGCGCACCGCAACTCCAGCGATGGCGGGAATGCCGCTGGCCAAGAGCCCCTTTGTGCCAGTCTTACTCAAGGAATAGATGCGTCCATCCGCCGTGTTGTCCGTGACCAAGAGGCCATCGGCAATCGGATCATATGTCATGCCACCGATGAAGAAATTATTTTCGTCATCGCCAGCGATCGGGAGATCCATGCCAAAAGAGCCATCAGGGTGATTGACACGGATCGTTGCGGCATTTGTACCAAAAGGGGCTCCTTCCATAGCGTACAGAATGCCACTCGAATCAAAAGCGAGACCTATAGGGGGCGAATTCAACTCTATCATTGTCTTTCGATATCCCTCGGGCAACGCTTGCACAGAATTAACGGATGACAACAAAGCGATTAGTAGAATTAGATATCTGGCGATGCGAAACGGGCGAGAATTCAGTTTCATGTTGTTCAGTCCTATGAAAACCAGGTTTGTTAGTAAGTAGTTCCAATCAATTGCTAGAAACAATCGCGGGAATTTCAGTACCATTGCGGGTACACAGGGCCCGTAGCACCTCGGTCGAAGTCTTTTCATCAAGAAAACGGACGCTCCCATCACAGCGGAGCGAGAAGGCACCCCCTAGGTGGTCGCTCCAGATCTCGTTGTCTTGCTGCGTATTGATCGAATTACTCTGGTCAAAGATGTTTTCGCCGTTGATCCACTCGCCATCCATGATCCAGTTGCGGCCCGTATCTTCTGCCACCATTAAGGTGGAACTTGTGCCGTCGGTGATTTCTTGGATGGCTATAGCATGGTCGTATATCAGTACGCCGTTAGCTGAGGGGGATACGAAAGCAGCACCATAGATTCCGCCGTAATCGCACACCGCCAATCCTTGCGAACTGTCGGAAGCGCCAGCCAACATCCTGCTGCGGTTGGGTGCCAAACGGAAAGTGCTTGGGCATAGATAGACAGGGAGTGCCGTTTGGGTTGCATTCAGATTCTGGGGATCGTCGTAAGCAACGGCAAAGTTGAGTTGTTCGAAGAGCGTCGACTGTTCTAGGTAGGGAAGCGAGGAAGCAATCCATGATAATTGGCGTCCAGGTGGATTCTTGCCGGAGATACGCTTCTCAAGGCAGCCGACTGGGAGCGCCTCATGTTGCTGTTCATAGTTGAGCAGGGCCACGCCGATTTGCCGCAAGTTATTTTGGCAGTGCGAACGCCGCGACGCCTCTCGTGCCGCCTGCACGGCAGGCAGCAAGAGCCCAATCAGCACCCCAATGATGGCGATCACGACCAGCAGTTCCACTAATGTAAAACCTACCCGCTGCGAAGGGAGTCGCCGCATTGTACTCTTGCCGCACATACACTGCTTTCGAGAATTCTGCAGGCAGTCGCGCTAACGCTATACATGTGCATATAAGCAACTTGCGAGCATTAAGTACAACTGACTAGGAACTCAGCAGAGTTTCTTAATTACGCGGTCGCTGTCCCTCGCAGCAGGCCACATACAACGCGTTGGTAGGTCTTCTGACTCCCAAGCTCAAGCGAACGGGCCTTCTCGCCTGGCCTCACAACTTGCAGGGCACTACAGACAATGGCACAAAAGAAAAATTCGCTTGATATTGCTCGGTCACAGCGGCGGGGCCGTCCCGGATTCGCACCGGAGTTCCCTGTTTGTCGGCTGAGACAACATTCTCACTGGCCGATCACCAAGGCACGATCAATTCAGCAGGCAGTTTAGCGGGGAGAAAAGGGGTTGTCAAATGGCATCCATGACTGCTCGATATAGCAGCGATTCTATTTCTTATTCAACAACCCTAGAACCTCCTCGCAATCCGTAATCGCATAGTCAGGGCGAGGATGCTCGGCCGTGAAGACTCGTAGTTCGTCCTCTGGAATTGGCTTGAAAAAGGCCTCGTCAATCTCGCCCAGTGAGTTCTCCACCGCGGCAAGATTCAACCCGAAATGCTTCGCCAGAAAGCGGTATGCGGCAGCCCGCTTCGAAGGGCCATAGTCGTGGCCTTCGTTGGCAAAGTGGGCGTTCTCTACGTTATCCGCGGCATCAAGGAACGAGTAAATTCGCTGAACATGGGGAAACTCAACTTGCGGAGTGTTCACTGTCCAATCCCCTCCGTCTGAAACCAACAACTGTGGCTTGGGGGCCATGAGAGCCGCGATTTCGACATTGTTGGTTTCATATTCGTCCGTCTTGTGGATCGGCATGGCGCTCTCACATTCGCAGCCACCAAAAAAATGTGCTGACACTTGTGCCACTGGTATCGACAAGTCGATTCGATCATCGATCGCGGAGAGCAAGAAAGTTTGCGTGCCACCCCCCGAAGCCCCAGTCACAGCGAGTCGATCCTCGTCGATTATGCCGAGCGAGAGCAAGAAGTCGATCGCGCGCATGCTGTTGTAGGTTTGCAAACGCTGCACCTGAAAGCGACGATGTTCACATTGCTTGGACTCGCCGTAGCCGACCATATCGTAAGCAAACGCAGCCGCTCCCATGCGAGCCTGGGCAGCGCAACGAGCCTGGGTTTGATCGGTCATTCGGGCATTACCCCAATGCCCGTGGGGATTCAGAATCCCAGGTATCTTCCCCTCGATGTTTACCGGAAGGTAGAGATTACCAGTGACCCAAAAGCCGGGCAGACTTTCGAACGCGACATTCTCTACCGTGTATCCGTCCATCTCGCGCTTGCTGTGGCGAATTGGTTTCAATTCGCACGGTGGGGGAAGCCCTTCCAGTTGCATACCCCGACGCATTCCCGTTCGAAGCATCTCGGCACGCTCTTGCCACGCCGCTTGATCGCTGTACGACTCAGCGAGCTTGGCAAGCTTCTCTTCAGCAACCGTCTCGGTATAGGCCCGCCCGCGGATGAGCGTCACCACCTGCGAGTGGGAAGCATCGACCAAGAACAGATTCAATAGAAAAAAAAGAGTGTATGCATAGAGATAAAACAATTTCATCGCAAATCCTTCTAGCTAAAGAAGTTGACAGAAAAGGGAACGCAATGACGCAACTCCAGTTGAGTTGCTCAATATCAGCTTCCCAAATCGTACTGCATGGGAAGAAATAGAACACTCGAATAATCGCCTCAACAAAAAACCCCCGCGATGCAAAACGCACCGCGGGGGTTGAGTGTCAAATATCGGGCGAGCTTAATCCAAAAATCCCGAAAGTTCCTGGCTGCGGCTAGGTTGTTGCAGCTTGCGGACAGCCTTGGCTTCGATCTGGCGAATTCGCTCGCGGGTCACTTTGAAAATATGGCCCACTTCTTCGAGCGTGTAGCTGTAGCCGTCGCCCAATCCGTAGCGAAGTTTGATGATCTCGCGTTCGCGATAGCTGAGCGTCTTGAGCACTTTGGTAATCCGCGTTCGCAGCATCTCTTGGCCGGCACCAATGGCAGGGCTTTCCGCGCCCGAGTCAGGCAGCAAATCCCCAAAATGGCTATCTTCGCTGTTGCCGACTGGACGGTCGAGGCTAATTGGATAGCGACTCATGGCCAACACACGGCGAGCTTCATCGACAGTACATTCGGCAGCCCGAGCCGTTTCTTCGATCGTCGGCTCGCGGCCTAATCGTTGAAGTAGGGCTCGCGACACGTTGCGGACTCGGCTCATGGTTTCGACCATGTGGACCGGGATGCGAATCGTGCGGCTTTGATCAGCTACAGCGCGAGTGATCGCCTGACGAATCCACCAGGTTGCGTAAGTGCAAAACTTGAATCCGCGACGATACTCGAACTTGTCCACCGCCCGCATAAGACCAGCATTCCCTTCCTGAATCAAATCCAAGAAGCTCAGTCCACGATTGCGATACTTCTTTGCGATCGAGACGACCAGACGGAGGTTGCCTTCCGAAAGGCCTCGCTTGGCCTGCTGATATTTCGAGAAGACTTCTCGCAAGTAGTACACACGATTGCGAAGACTTGTAGGGGTTTCCTGAGTCATCCGCAGTATATTGCGATACTCAACCAACAAGGGCTTCCGCTCGGAAAGCGGTCTGCGATCTTTTTTCATCTGATCAAGCTGCTGCTTGAGTTCACAAACACGCCGATTGAAGTCTTCGAGCGGAGCAATCATGGATTCGATCCGCTGGGTCCGCAAACCGAGTTCTTCGATAAGCATCACGGCCCGACGACGCCGACTGGCCAAACGCGCCCAAGCCGCTTTCCTTATGGCAGGCTTGGCACTCTTGCTGGTAGCCAGTGTGTAGTCTTCCTCATTGCGTTGGAGCAGGATTTCCAGAGTGCGCAGATTGTGTGGCAAGCGACCGAGGATTTGTTCCTTTTCGAGCCGGTCTGTTACGGAAACCTGCACTGTGCGGTCGAAAGGTAACTCGCCTCGATGGACTCGACAGAGCACCTTATAAGCCACACGGATTACATAGTCGCAGGCTAGTAGGCGGCGGCGAAACGCTGTGCGTGTGTGTTCAATTCTCCGGGCCAGGCTGATTTCCTGCTGGCGGGTTAGCAGGGGAATCTCACCCATCTGCGTCAGATACATGCGCACCGGGTCGTCCGACCAGGATTCCAATTCTACAGATTCGTCGTCGAACTCGTTGTCGCTTTCAACAGCGGCATCCTTACTGTCGGAATTACTCCCCAGTTCAAGGGAGAGATCATCATCCCCATCGGAATCGGAGTCGTCGCCCAGACCTTTGGTGTCAAAGTCCTTGTCTACCTCGGAGACACTCGAGTCATCCTCTAAATCGTGATCCATGATCGCGTCGTACAAGTTAATTACTCCTCAAATATATAAGTGCTCAGGTATTGGACGATGGTGAAATGCCATGATGAATATTCATTGCAGGGCACAGAGCTTTTGTGGGCCATGCACAATAAGGCATTAGCTGACCCAAATAGCCCGACAAAATCAGTAAATCAGATAGTTTGGTCAGGGCATATCGGGAAAGAGATTGGTCGAGAGTCAGCAAGAATTCCCCCTGAAAAGCATCAGCTAGACAACCAATTCTAACACCAACAATTCGCATGGCTGACACGTTCTAAAATTTGGAAAAAAATTACGTTTGAGTCACCTGCGATAGGCAAACAGAATCGTATTTCGCTCGATTCAAATTGCCTAACGCAACTGGGCTTCCCAGACAATCCATCAGCAAGAAGTGAGCAAGAGTAATCGAGTACGCGCTGCGCAGGGAAACTAGACTTACAATCCAGTTTCCCTCTGATGCTCAACGGACCAACCAAGCATGCCCCATGCCGAGTAAGAAAGTCCTTTTAGTCAGGAAGCCTCCCGTTCGTGGGAAACTTTTAGGAAAAAACCAAAAACCTCGGAGCAAGAAATGCACGCACTTGCACCGGACAGGAACACCACCCTATTCTCGGGCCCTAGACTCAGAGATCCCCTAGCCGTCATCGGCTGTGCCAGCGGAGATTGCCATATAGGCCGTAAGGCTACCGGACTAAAGGAGCTATCCTCTGCCGTCACAAGAGGTTTAGCGAGTCTTTTTTCGTGCGGTGAGCTGTCTTACTTTGCGTGCGACTGGCTTTGGGGAGTTGCTTGAGGGGAAGGGGGAGAACGACTTGTTTTCAACTTTATAATTGTAATCGAGTTGACAGAGGAGTCTAGTGGTTTTTTCGCAAAAAACTTGACAAAGGCTCAAGTTTCGTCAAGTGCCTAGCAAGAGGGTACCGGCTGGTCAGGTCAGTCAAAGCCTGCTGGCAACGCCTGATTGCCTTACGGCAAAAGGACTTAGGATTCCACAAGCACTCCGACGACCGGCGTCTTCCTGGCTTCACTCGCGGGCCACCGCGCCAAGAACGGTCAGGGAGTGTCCACCTCAGACAGTCTCGAAACGGTAACGATGGACGGCAAGACATTGTGCGGCAAGCTCAAGGGGCATAAACGTCCCGCGCATTTGCTGTTGGGTGATTCCTGCTGCGATGGATATTGGATCCTTCTATGCCCCAACCCGTTTTTCCCTATATCTCCAAAGAACAACGCAATATCGTCAAGCGACATGTCGTGGTCCCCCCTAATTTGGTCATCCAGATTCTTTCCGAGAATCCCCGTTACGATCGCTCGATAAACTCAACATCCGGGCATAATTCGGCGTCGCAGAATACTGGAAGGTTGACCCCGAGCGACAGCACTTCGGTTTTCTCATCAACCGCGATGGCCGCTTTGGGATTCAGCCGGGACATGACAATCGCTATCAATCCCCGCAACTTGCCGAATACTCGATTGGTCTTGTCGCCTTCTGTAGATGAGTGAATCGCATGACGAGCGATAGTGAATGATTTGCAGGTAAGACTTAGTCACAGACTCTTTCACGTCTTGCTACCAGTCGATTCCGCTGCTCTACCATTCGCAGGTTGGCTGTGCTGGGAGGACTGTTGGTGCCAATCTGGCGGCAAACTGCGGATGTGGAGGTCGGTCTGCGGGAAGGCGATTTCCAGTCCAGCCTCCTTAAACTTTTTGTCGATCGCCGTATGCAAGTCATGCGTTGTCTGTAGGCGCTTTTCCAAATTCGAGATAAAGGCGAATAATCGCAAGCTCAAAGCGCTATCACCGAATCCAAAAAACGTGGCAAGTGGCTCCGGTTCCTTTAGAATATGAGGATGTTCTGCGGCGGCCTCGCGTAGCAATCGACAGGCCAATTCTGTATCGGATCCATAGGCAACTCCGACAAGAATCTCGATCCGGATCGTTTGATCGCTCAGCGTCCAATTCAAGAGCCGTTCGGTGACGAAGTCCTTGTTGGGGACGATGTATTCCTTGCGCTCCATGTCCACTAACGTCGTGGCACGCATGCGGATGCGACTGACGGCACCTGTCTTCTCGCCGAGGGTGACAATGTCGCCTACCCGGATCGGACGTTCAAAGAGCAGGATAATACCGGACACAAAGTTGGCAAAAATTTCCTGCAAACCGAAACCCAAGCCGACACCCATCGCGGCGACTAGCCATTGGATACTTGTGCCATCAAATCCGAGTGACGTGTAGGCCATGACCATACCAATCGCAACCAAGACGTAGCGGCATATGCTTGTGACCGCATAGCGTGAACCGGAGTCCATCGGCAGATATTGGAGAACTGCAAACTCCAGCAGGGCCGGAACATTGCGTGCAGCGACAAATGTAATAATAACGACCAAGAAAAATTTTAGCAGTTGGCCCCAGGTGAGAAGATCTTCGACACCCTCTTGAGGGAAGATTTCCCATTGATCTACACGCGCCAAGGCAGGCAACATTTCACCCCAGATAAACCAAGCGCTAGCCAACCCAATGAACATGAGTATCGTGACAACCAATTTGATGGTTTGCTCGCCAAGCGCTACCAAATCGACAGAGTCTTCAACCAACTCAGCGGACGTAATTGCAGGAGTTTCTCCTCCTGCTGCTGCGGCTTCGGCTGCGGCAAGAGCAGCAGCCCGTTTTTGTTTGGCAAGTTCTCGGGCCAAACGGCGTCGATTGAGCAGTATCCAGCGTCGCGTTAACCCACCAATTACAATGAGTGAAAAGACGAGAACCGCTGTCTGCAATAGTCGCAATGTCAGTTGTTGAGCTGTGTAGTAATAGCCAACGACTGCCAGCAGGGCCAGCAAAAGCGGGAGTGCCGTCACCATTGGGGTCCAAAAGGTGTAAAGTGAGATGCCTTTCTCAGAATGACTGGCCCACAGTTGCCGGAAGGGGCTCCGGTGAGAAAGCAAGATACGGTAACAAGTGATCGCCACGATCAGCATCACGGCGACATAGCAGGCCCGCCCCAGAGTAGAACTCCATAGTTTCTCGACGTTCTGCAATTCTAATCCTGTGAGCCAGAATACCAATGGGAGGCCCACCCAAATGAGCAAGCGTACGTGCCGACGAACTTGACCCAGTCCAGCCTGCGACCAACCGAAATGGGCGTCGGCCAATCCTCCAGAGCGACACATATGACGCACGACCTCGAGTCGCAGCAAGCATAATGCAGTAAAAAGTAAACTGGCGGACAACGCGCGGACAAATTCAGATTCGTTTAGCGGGCTATCAATCCACCATCCAACAAAGGCCAGTAATGCTGGCCAGGGCAGGGCCAATAGGAGGGTAATGCACAATGCCTTGAATGTCGGCAAGAACTCGCTCGTCGTGCGTTTGGCGGCTTGTTCTCCGAGTTCGCGCAAACGGACCCGCAAACGTCGGTGGTAATACAGAGAAACAAGCAACACCAAGGCGAATATACTCACGACAAGCGGGGATTTTCCCGTACGTGCCCAGAAAGCAGTCAGTGCGGCCTGCCAATTCGCGGGATCGAGACTCCATGCAAGAGCCCCGGCCGCTGGCTCCAGGTCTGCCAAGCGAGGCCAAGAGCAACTGCGAATCCACAAAATATGTTCGGCAATGAATTCGCGGTACTCATTTGTCGTGCGAATAAGTTCTTCTTGGGCAGCCGTCAGATCATTGAGATTCTTGACATATTTTCCATAATTGTCGAAGGTCGAATCCAGGATTTTACGTTCGGAGTCCAACAGCGAGCGGATTTCCTGTTCCGCAGTGGCACGTTGATCAGCGGGCACCAGCTCCAGAATGCCTGCGACCCGTGCTTCAAGATCGGCATCTTCGATTTCATTGCGTTGATCGAGCAGTTTGTACTGGGTATAGACGGCATCCGATTTTTCGGTTTCGCGAAGGGCAATTTCTCGAGCAATGCCTCGATTGTCGGGCAATAATTCCTGTTGTTGACGGAGTTGCTGGCCGCTGGCCTCAGTAAGACCAGCCGCCTTGACACGTTCTTCGCTTAGTTTCTTATCATCAGCTACTTTCAATAGCTGGCTTTTCGTTGCCGTTAATTCTTTGTCCAATGCAGAGATTTTGGAGACGATAGCTGCTTGATCCTTAGCGAGGGCAGCGTTCGCAGTCGCGAGCTTGGCTATTGCTTCAGGACGTTGCACGGCAGCAGCGCTGGCCGCGGCAGAGGCCTGTTGGTTGGCATCTGCCAACCTCTGTTGATTGACAACTTCTCTCAGAGTGGCGAGATATTTCTCATCCAGAGACACCTGTTTAGCACGGTAATCGCGGCGGACTTGCGCCAGATCACCGCTCATCAGGTAGTATTGTCGCCTTTTTTCTATCACTAGCAGCGTTTTGGCGAGCGCTTCTTCTGAAGCTTTGAGACTGGCTCTCTCTGCATCTGCAACAACGCCTGTTTTTTCGGCGGCGCTAAACTTTTCAGACTCCTGCTTGGCCCGATCAAACTCCAGTTGCGTGTCCGCTAGCTTCTTGGGGTAATTTGCAAGCCAGTCCGTGCGATTTTTAAGTAGCGTATTGGCTTTCTCAAGTTCGCTACGGAGATCTACAAACGCCTGCTCGCGCCGTGCTAATTCATCTTCTAATTCAGTAAGGGTTTTCCCATCGTCGATGCCAGGGACTTCGGACGGGAGATTGGCAAGACCCTCCTTGTTATTCTTGAGATCCTGTTCGTAGCTCGCCTTGAGGTTTTCGAAATGGGCCAAATCGTTTTGTTTTTGCTCGATAACCGAGAGGGAACTGAGAGCTTTTTGATAGAACTCGGTCGCTTTGCGTTTGTCGACTTCGTCGATCGAAGCGCTTTCGAGAGTACTTAGCCGTTGCTGGATTTCTTCAGCCGTGAGGAGCTTTGCCGAGTCTTGGCCTTCTTCCGCCTTGACGACGGATTCAGTTGGGACAGCATTCTTGGGAGATGCCGTTGGCGGAGGAGAAGGGGGGATATTGTCTGTCGACTGGGCAAATAGCGGCGTTGAAAAGCTCCCGATCGCCAGGCTCAAGCAAGCCGCCAATGAATAGCGCCGCAGAAAATCTGTTCGCATCACAAACCCCTCTCAAGATACACTTCGCCCGTAAACTCCATTGTCGCGATTCGACGGAGGAACTCCAGGGCGGAATTCTTGGAAAGGCTGGAAAGAATGCGTGAGAAAGTGCTGGCAGTTTCGATTCAACTAACCAAACAAGCCGACAATCAGCCAGAAATCTTGGCGATCTTCACACGCGTTAGCAACGAGCGGTGACCCGTTTTGCGGCGGGAGTTTTTGCGGCGACGGAACTTTTGTACGACTAGTTTTTCGCCCTTGTCAGCACCCAATACCTCAGCGGTAACGGTGGCACCAGCGACCGTGGGTGCGCCGAGTTGCAGATCACCCGAGCCGTTGGAGATGGCCAGCACTTTCTCAAAGGTTAGTTTGTCGCCTGCCGGCAAATCACGATAGTCGATCGTGAGTTCCTGACCTTCTTCCACTTTGAATTGTCGTCCACCATCTAAGATAATTGCATACATGGCAAAATAACCTGCTCTGATCCTGGCAAAAAATAAATGTCAATGATTCGGGGGGGTGAGAAGCGAACCTCCTAAGAGCAGGCTCAGCCGTCACCAAACCCCATAACTTAACGGAACGATTTCGCCCTGTCGAGGGGCTGGCTTCTTGGTACAGGTTTCCACCCGCTAAAGGACAGCCAAGGTGGCTGCCCCGTGTATTATTCCGTGAACCGGATTTCCCGCCCCGAGGCGTCTTCGCACTCAATTCGCAGGAATTCCGGTGAGGCATCCTCATCGCTGAGGATCTGTACTTGCAAACTGTATTCGTCCTCCATGCGGGTCAATTCGCGCCGTTTGCGGTTGTTGAGATAGTTGGCCACGTTCTCCTCAATCCGGACTGAAACCCGAGCTATCCGCTCGTTATGGGCACACATCAGTAGCTTGCGGATTACTTCAATTGCCATGCTCTCGGCACTCTTAACCAATCCTGAGCCATTGCAAGCGGGACACTCCCGGTAGACGCTGCGGCGCAGACTGGGCCTGATTCGCTGGCGGGTCATCTCGATCAGGCCAAATGGACTTGTCCTCAGAATCTTGGTTCTGGCTCTGTCCCGTCGGACGGCGTCGCGAAGGGTTCGCTCAACGGTGCGACGATGGCGTTCTTTTCTCATGTCGATAAAATCGTTGACCACCACACCCCCCAGATCGCGGAGGCGAAGTTGCCGAGCAATTTCCTTGGCGGCAATTTGGTTGAGCCGGAAAGCTGATTCTTCGGCGGAACCATCTGTGCGGAAACTGCCACTGTTCACGTCGATAGCCACCAGAGCTTCAGTTTGGTCGATCACTATCGATCCGCCTCCTCGAAGTGGTACTTGCCGTTGATGGATTCGGGCGATTTCTTCGTCAAGCTTGTTCTTGTGGAACAGAGGCTCTTTCCCTTCGTAGAGCGACAGCCGGCTTGCATAGCGAGGCATCACGATCTGCAAAAACTCCTTGGCTCGCTCATGCGCTTGAGGTTCGTCGATAACTATTGCATCGACATCGTTGCTAAAGATGTCACGAATCGTACGGATAATCATGTCGCTTTCTTCATAGATATCGACCGGACCGGTGGTTTTTTTGATCCGCCGCACAATGACTTTCCAAAGTCGCAAGAGATAAGCCAAGTCGCGCGAGAGTTCTTTCTTAGTCCGATCGGTACCTGCGGTTCGGACAATGAATCCCAAGCCTTTGGGGGGGTTTAGCTCGCGGAGGATGTCCCTCAGTCGCCGACGGTCATCATCATCTTCGATCTTGCGTGAAACGCCGATACGTCCCAGCGCCGGCATCAACACCAGATAGCGGCCAGGAATACTTATGTACGTGGAAAGGGTTGGTCCTTTGGTGCCGATCCCTTCCTTGATTACCTGCACAAGTACTTCGTCCCCGCGTTTAAAGATCTCTTGAATCGGAGGCTTTACGCGCGGGCGCACTCCGGGGCGGGCCTTGCGGGTTTGCGTTCCACCGCGACCATTGCGGCTTTTTTCGACGGGACCATCTTCGGTCCAATCTTCGTCATCGTCCGAACTTGGGGGTCCTTCACCCGGCTGAATAAGTTTGCTGGGATCGTACCCTCCTTGTCGAAAATATTGCGACTCGACATCGCTGATGTGCAGGAAGCCATTGCGCCCGACACCGAAATCGACGAAGGCGGCTTGAATGCTAGGCTCTAGGTTGACGATCCGACCTTTGTAAATATTTCCGACATAATTGTCTTGGCTGCTACGTTCGACGTACAACTCTTCGAGTATGCCGTCTTCAACGATCGCGATCCGGCACTCTTCCGGTTGGGCGACGTTGATCAACATCTCCTTTTTCATATTGCTTCTTTCTGGGACTTGCACCGTTGGGATTGGAGTTCTGTCCTCGAATCTTGTGGTGACAATTGTGCTTGTATGTGGATTGGCATTCGCTTGTCAGAGACCCAATTGAGCGAGGCGGCTGGTGCACCATGAAGTGGTGACCGCCTGAAGCTGTAGGCCTTGCTTGTAAAATGCACTTATCCATAACGAAATTGATTCAAACTCTTGCTCTAGTTCTTGTTAGAGCGGTAACTCGGGAAATACTTTAGCTAACTCTTCTTTGAGGTAATTCTTAACGTCGCGGGCACTTTCCAATTTGAGTACGTGTTCGGCAACCCGTACACATTGCTCGGTGGAGACACTGCGACAAGCGCGTTTGATTTCAGGGATTGCTGCGGGTGTGACGCTGAAACTCCGCAACCCTAAACCCAAAAGCAACATCGTATAGAGAGGGTTGCCACACATTTGGCCACACATGCTGATGGGGACACCATGTTGATTGGCAACACGCACAGCAATTTCGATCATACGAATGACTGCAGGATCGGCGGCTGTGTACAGGCTCGCTACATCTTTATTACTACGATCAACGGCCAGGCAATACTGAATGAGATCGTTGGTTCCGATGCTGAAAAAATCAACCTCATCCACAAAACGATCCATCATCATGATGGCTGATGGAACTTCCACCATCATGCCGACCTTGATCGAGCGATCAAAAGGAATCTTGGCTTCCTCGAGATCCTCCATCGCGTCTGCGAGTACCATTCTCGCTTGGCGCAATTCCATGATGGTGCTAATCAAAGGAAACATGATCCGAACCTCGCCCCAGGTGCTTGCCCGCAGAATCGCCCGTAATTGGGTTCGGAACAAATCACGGTTTCGAAGGGCAAGACGAATACTACGGAGTCCCAGGAAGGGATTGCGCTCATCTTCTGGATCGGGAAGCGAGCGCATCTTATCGGCCCCCAGATCTAGGGTCCGCATGACTATGGGTAGGTTGCCCATGTCATGGACGACTGCCGAATACGCCTCATAATGGGTTTCCTCGGAAGGGTCGTCATCGCGGCCTAAATAGAGAAATTCGGTACGATAAAGCCCGATACCATTGGCACCGCGTTGTTTACAGAGTTCGACTTCATGGGGAAATTCAATATTGCCCATCAACTGGACGTGCTGTCCATCTGTCGTAATAGCTGGCAGGTCGCGGAGTGATTCGAGCTTGGCGGCAAGTGATCGTTGCTCTTCGACCTCGTGGCGGTATCGGGCGACTGTTTCTTCATCGGGACGAAGGACGATCTGTCCTTGATCGCCATCGATAATGATCGTGTCACCCCCGGAAACATCTGTCAGAAAGGGACCCACACCTACTACGGCCGGGATTCCTAAGCCTTCGGCGACAATCGCCGTATGGCTGCCGGGCCCCCCCACTTCGGTCACCAATCCGAGGACAAATCGAGGGTTAAGGCTGGCTGTTTCGCTGGGGGTGATGTTGTGGGCCAAGACTAGCACTGGTGAGGTGATATTCGCTAGCTCTTCGCGACTTCGGCCAAGTAGATTCCGCAAAATCCGCTTTTCAATATCGAAGATATCATTCGCCCGCTCGGCCATATATTTGCCTTGAAGCGACTGGAAAACTTTGGCATAGCGGCGTAGGGCCCGACTGACTGCATACTCGGGAGAGTAGTGCCGGACGCGAATCATCTCTTCGATTTCATCATGCAGACGGCGATCCCGCAGCATCTGAAGGTGAGCCGAGAAGATCGCAGCGTAATCGTCTCCCAGCTGCTCCGCTACAGATTTTCGATTGCGATCGACTTCGGCTTCGGCAGCATGGAATGCTTTATCAAGACGAATTAGCTCTTCTTCGACAGCATCGCGCGGGAGGAACCGCCGAGGAATCCGAAACCCCTCGTTATCCAGAACCAGTGCTTCGCCGATTGCGATTCCTGGTGATACGGCGATACCTTGCAGGCGTTCCATTGCGCCCTCTCTATACACGCCAGTCCCGACTAGCTTGAGAGCACAACAGGATTGTCGCCAGACATTATGGGGAGTGTCCCTAGGGACCCACTCCTCGACAGGAACTAACTATCTACAGAAAGTTAGCAGATTGCCGAATCTGTCACGACTGGCACTACATTTACTTGACATGAGATTCATTGCCAACCACTCGCTATGCAATGAGATCCAAGCGAATTAACGCAGTAACCATCTTGTTCGCTCCGGAGTCAGTCGCGGGACTAAGCTCCATTGTTTTACCAAGTCAAGTCCATCTGGGTGCCGACTGGATGAGGCGACATCAATTGGATGCTCCCCACCAACGGGAAAACTACCCCGAACTTTCCTGGCTAATTGTTTCGTCGGTCGCAAACTCGCTCTCCACCAAGCGAACGAGTGCGTCCAATGCTTCTTCAGCATCAGGCCCTTTGGCCTCAATGATTAATTCCGTCCCCTGGTCTGCCCCCAGGGTCAACACGTGCAATATGCTTTTGGCATCCACACGTTGGCTATCACGAACTAGATCGATCATCGACTCGAATTGGAGGGCCAGCCGGGCCATCATTTGGGCAGGCCGCGCATGCAGACCCTGCTCGTTCTTGATTACCACCAATCGCTGCACGATTTGTTCGTTCATCACTCTCACTGTCTGATTTCGGACAATTGTGACCAACGGTCACGATTGCATTCATCGAGAAATCATACAAATTGATTGTTGTCAGCTTCTTCTAGAAGTTGCCACACGTCGCCGGGTTCTTTACTTTGCTTGAGAAACCGACAAAAGGTTTCGTCACGAAGTTGGCGGGAGATGTTTTCCAAGGCTCTCAAATGGTCCCCCGGTCGGTCGGGAGGGGAGACGAGCATGAATAGCAGATGGACCTTCTCGCCATCAAGACTATCGAAGTCGACTCCGGAGTCGCTGACCGCCACGGTCCCCACGAGTTCCTTCACACTTGGATGTTTGGTATGAGGTACCGCTACCCCTCGACCAATTCCCGTGCTGCCCAGTTCTTCACGCTTGAGAATCGCTTCTACGATGCTCTCGTGTTGGTCTTCAGCAATTTTGCCGGCTTCGAGCAACGCATTTGCCATTGCCCGGATGACCTGCTCTTTATTGTCCACTTCGATATCCGTTCGAATCGCCTCACGGCTCACAAAATCAACGAACTTCATAATTAAATCTATCCTCTATTGAAAAATATTCTCTGAAGCCGCGTACACCATCCAAGACGCTATTCTTCAACCAGTTCGTCAGCAACGCCTTCTTCAGCAAGATTGGCTCCCACATCCATATGACGTGCGTTCGAGTTGCGATGGCGCTCTTGGACGCGCTCTTTGTATTTCCTCAACTGCTGTTCGATTTTTTGGACGGCCCCATCTAGTGCACCCTGCAGGGTCTCCGACGTTGCATGCGCCACAAAATCGTGTTTGTGTTCCGCCGAAACATGGATACCAACTTCAGGAACCTGCTCGTTTTTCAAGTCGACCGTCACTTCGATCGCCATGATTCGCTCGAAAATACGAGCAAGTTTCTCCGCCCTGGCCTTGAGTTTCTCTTGACTGGCCTCGCCCAAGTGGCCATGTCTTGCTGAAATACTTACCTGCACAGATGCAACTCCTTGCTTAGATTCTGCCCATAGGCCAAAGAAACGTCGGCGGAAGACCGCGAGACGTGCCAATCGCACACAATGCATCTTCCGCCTAGATTTCCATTCTAGCGAGAAATGGCCTGGGCGACAAACCGGCTCTTTCGGCCAATTAGCGGCTATTTGTTGCCTAAGAAATGATGGCGAGCAACGAGAATTCGCCTCATGCCCAACCTTGACGTCCAGGTCCAAACATGCTTTTGGGGTCGATTCCTGCGTCCCGACTAAATCCCTCAATTGGATAGCGTAAATCACCGAGCCGAATCTCTCAGATGGATCTACTAGGTCTATCGAGCTGGTAAAAACTCATTGTCTTCTACCAATTGGCGAATCTTAGATACGGCGATCCCGCGACTTCTCTGGAGGCCATCCGGTCGATAATCCTTGAGATCTTTGGTTCCCTTGATTTCGTCCAGGTTGTAAATGGCCAGAACACGATAATCCAGGCTTGGATGTTCGAGCCAGCGGATCAGATCAATTACGACACCTTGCTTAACTTCCTCTCTTGTGGTCCCCACTTCAGTAGGACTGAATCCACGGACCATACGCATCAGGTCCTCACCGTCCTCACTTCCACGCAGGCGGATGAATGTCTCGTGGAGCTGTTCAGCGACTTGGGGGCTACGCGCCAAGGCCTGACGCATGGCTTCGATGTGCGATCGCCAGGCAACGCGTTGGTCGCTGTCATTGAGAGAATTAACGAACGGGGCAAACTCTCCGACGTAAAGACTCGCTTCGGCGGAGAGCATCTTCACTTCGCGTGGGGCGCTCTGCTCTTCATTGAGCTCCTGCAATCGCAGTTCGACAGGACGTCCAACCACCAATTCTTCAGCAAACCGATCACGTGCACGGCGTTCCAACGAGGTCATCGGTTCACGGTCGATCCAACGAGGTAGGTCAAGAATAGGCACGGGGGCTTCATCAAGGTCATTGACTGTCTTCCAGGTCGCGGGAGCGCGAATGGTTGATGTTGAGCCCGTTGAGTCGGACCAGTTCACGTTGCCACTTGTCAAATACCAGTTGGCTTCGACGGGGGCATTGTCAACTTCGTAACTGCTGCCGGGGATAAATACGCGATGCACGTCCACTGCCAAACTAGCGGAGCTATCCATATGGAATTCGCGCAAATCGTTGCCGACCTGCAGTGACAAATCCGCCCCTTTGAGACCGGCATTGAGTAGCAGCCTGCCATAGCTCATTTCCAGTGCCAAGACTGGATCATCACCCGACAGCTCTTGCTCAGGCAAAGTAATTTGGGTTCCGCCGGATAGATATGCATTGATGTTTCCCAAGACAACATGGGTGCGATACTTCGGCAAGGACAGCAGTTTTGTATTCCCCGTGAGGGCAGTGCGTGGAGGGAGACGAATCCATTCACGCGTGGCGGGTGCATAACTTAGCAGAATATCGTTATTGCCAAGGTAAGTGCCCAACTGTATTGGGCCGACTGGCTCGGGCGGCGCCGCTTCTTCCTCAGAAGTACCAGGTTCAGCGTCTCCTGACAGTGATCCGAGACCAAGCGGGTCTTGCGAGGAAGGATCCCCCAGAGCCAATTCGCCGTTATTTTTGCCTGGAACGGTCGGGAGATCCGATTCCGCGCCAGGTAGACCAGGTGCAGACCCGATATCTAAAGTACCTTCCTCAAGGTCGTCGGGTATCAACACACTGGGATCACCGGATAACTTAGTATCCGTTGGATCTCCGGGCTGCCCAGAATCAGTCGTTGAATCGAGCGAGGAGATGGATTTTGCTGGAGGCTCTGATGGCTCGCCAGCAAACGGGGGAGCGTCACTAGACCCTTCAGGAGATTCGTAACCACCATACCGATCTTCCTCGGCAATGAGTTCCCCGCCGTTATTCCCAGACTCAGGTATCGAAACATGAGGTGGCACTTCGTTAGCAGGCGTAGTAGGTGAGGCCACTTCTCCTACCGAAATATCTAAAACCATCTGATCGGGATCAACATTCTCCGCAACGCTATCAGGTACTTTGGTTTCTTTCACGGATTCCAAAACTACATAGGCCGTCAGCCCACCCAGAATAGCCAACACGCCTGCAGTTGCCATGAGGTGGCGGCGCCGTTTGCCGTCAGCTGCCACGCGCAAGTAATCCGGCAAGACTTCGCTGGCTGGTTCTTCGAGGTGAGTAACATGCGTGGTTACAACAGAAGGAGTGACAGTGTCAGTTTCCACAAATTCAACCTGCTCAGGAGCTACCGGGGCAGCTACTGTGATTGGCTCCGCTTGGGCCACCGGGGTGTGGGAAGGATCGATACGCAGCTTTTGACCGCCATCAAGTTTCTCAGGCAATTCATACATGCGTCGACGCAAGGTTGGATCGATCTCAGCAGGTTCTCCTAGCACCATCGTCAACACATGGTGACAAGAGGTCACCTCTGCCAAGTGCATATCTGCCGTGGTGCCCGTATCCAGGCAGCAACGCTCGAACTCTGCCACGCGATCTGGAGGAAGCGTGTTGTCCAAATACTCCGACACAGCATTAGCGTCGGCAGCCGGGTCACCGTCCAATACGTCATCGGATTCGTCGGCAAGCACGTCGGGAGCCCCTAATCGCAATCGACGTACAGTATCACGGGAGCGGTGGATCAGCTCAGCAGCAAAATCGCTGGCTTCGATCTTCTTCCCCAAATCTTCGTGATCGGCCGGCTCCAAGATGTCATCCATGTATGCCAGCATGGTGCGGAGAGTAAGTCGCATGGAAACCTCAGGGGGGCTATGTTTTCTGCTTCGGGACAAATCATCGCAATCGCGGACATTCCGCATCCACAGTTAATAGTGGTGAGATCGCGAGGACTTCGTGCAAAGAAATCAGATTTTCGGCAGATAATCTTACTACGGGGCTATGGCTCGCCGAGTGGCGCTGCCAGGAAAGGCCAGCAGCACGAACAGAGAGGCCCCCAATTCAAACCCCGCGACCAGAAAGGGATGCAACGATGGGAGCTTCGTCGGGCTTAGATCGGTACTGAGGACCGTGGCCGGCTCCCACCCGTCCACAGTGCGAACCCATTGCGGCAAAGTCGCGCGGTCGGCCTGTGCGTTTTCGAGATGGCTCGCTGCGTAGCTAAGAGCCGCCACGGCACAGATGGTAAACAACATTCGCAGCACGATGAAGTGTCTCCGAGAATTCCAGAAGAGAATCGAAGGAGAGAGCAGATGCCCAATCCTTCAAGTGGGGAATTCGCAAGGCGCGTTCCGCGAGAGGCGGAAAGGGTAGAAGTGCCGTATTTCTCGTCGTTTGTGAGAAGTCGGCCTAGTCGAGTGCTAGTGACTGTGGCAGAAAATCAACCGCCATGTTGCCGCAGGTCAACATTGGTGAAAGGCTTGATGGCGTGCGTCACCCCGCCGTATCTGCAGCTGGAGAGCTAGATGTAGGCGACTAAGAGGTGAAAAGGCTGAAGCAGGACCTTCCAAGCTCGCAGCATGTCTTTATCTCTCGCCAATAAGGATTGGGCAACAGTTAAATCAGTACCGATTCTAGTACGGTCCAGCAGAGGTACCGATCGGAGTCACATTCGATGTGGCATAATGTTCCGACATCTTAATTCGGCAAGGCGACGCCTCTCCATGCGTGAAGGTGGTCGATTGATAGGGCCAATTCTCCGTCCTGCTAACTGAGTTCTTGTACGCCCCTCTACTCGCCCCCCCTGTCCCACCACCGCCGAGTTTTGGCAAGGAATCATCGACAACTGCCCTGCCAGAGTCGAGTTTGGCCTGCTATTTGTTCATTTGCCTGGGTTCTATGCAGATTCAATTTTTGTGAATAGTCCGCTTCGGAATCCTGGACTCTGTAGTTTGCTTTCTCCCTGACAGGTCGATAGACTGCGGAATGCGAGACCAATTCGTGACTGGGCATTGCAATCGTTCGGTAAATATCATCATCGTTGTAAATGTCATTCAACAAGCGTTCAGCAGGTTTGAGATGCTTCATGCTCTTTTCTTAATTCCTTGAAACTGAGGGAGTACGATAATGAATTGCTATCGAGTCTTGTCTCTTGTCTTTCTATTAATTGCCGCCACGCAACCTGATTGTGGCAACTGTACTGAGTGGTCCGAATCGTTTGACTCGTTGACGAATGCGAAGGTGGCGCTCACTGAATTCGGGGGTTCGAACAATGTATTCGTGGCGGATTACGCATCTAGTTTTTTCATTCCTGAGGCACCCCGCTCGGTCCCTGGGGGTTCGGCCACTACGGGGCTCGTTATCGAAGTGAATCGATCATCACCAGGCACCGTTTCTTCAGTTAATGCGACGGCACTTATCGCACCTAATGGTCCTACTCTTGATTTAACCAATAATTATCGCGTCTCGTTCGATGTCTACATGAGTTTGCGAATCGCTTCTCTACCTTATTCAGGTTCAACACAAGCAATGCTGTGGGGAATCGGAACGGGTGATACGAATGCCAATGGACGAGGTGCACCGACGGCCAATGATGGGGTCTGGGGTTGGTTAGCAGTTGATGGAGGATTCCTTAGTGAAGATGCCACCTTTTATAATGAGGATGTGGCTGTTCAAGAACTAAGGCAGCAGCCGCCAGATGAAGCTCCATTTTTTTCACAAGCTTTTGGCAGTGTCTCGCCGAACAATGTTCCGTGGAATCGCTGGGTGCCAGTTGACATTGTCGTAGAAAACAATGTCGTCGACGTTTTTTTTAGTGGTGTTCGGTTCTTCAGTGAAACTGCCACCAATACAGATGGAACCCCTTTCCTAGGATATATGGATCCCTTTGCGGGGCTATCGGCAGTACCTGATTTTCAACGGGCGGTCTTCGACAATTTCCGCGTCGAGTTCGTACCTGAACCGAATTCAGGATTACTTTGTGTTTTCCTCGTCGCATGCATTGCGATTAGACGCAGCAGAAAATACCTAAGCCGCCCAGGTCTAGAAGGCGAAGCCTAGAACACCACTCTCAGTAAATCTCAATCGACTCCCCACAGCCGTGGCATTGCATTCGGCGTTGCTGCTCCAGGTAGCGAGCCTGCAACTCATCTTGTGTGTGCTCCCGAGCGGGAGGCTCTTTTTCGCACGCCATTTCATTGTCTGGAGATTGCTCTGACATCTGAAAGCCCTATTGAGTAACAAGCACCGAGTAGTCTGCACCCTGCAGACAGCCCAAGCAGGCGAAGGAGTCTTTGGGCTCCTCGTCAATTCCATAGCGCGCCAGCACTGCTGGGAGAATCTCTCCGATGGAGTGGTAATCTGAGTTAGCCGGTGCTGGAAGGTCCGACGGGTTAGCATGCATGGTGGAGTTCTCCGTGAAGGTCAAGAAGATTTGCCCTGCCACTATTATAGCCAGAAGTATACCCATGTACAGTATATTTTTCGCGTTTAGTTTGCCTTATATTTCACGCTTAGACTCGGCTTTCTGAGCATATTATCCGGAGCTCGCGATATATGACTTTGACGTTTGCTTTCTTGTGATTACTTCGTCTCGTACCCTCTACATTCAAAAAGTGAGTTGTTTTTAAGGGTAACGAGATAATACTTGTTCATGCTTTTTTGTGAACAACGGTTCATAGCGAGAGTTTAAATAATGAGACGTCGTGAATTTCTCAGTACAGCGGCAGCCTATGGTTTACTCAATGGCACTTCGGTTAACTCTCTGTTGGCCAACTCAGAAACCCAGGGGCAGTGCCATGCAACTTATGCCGACTTGAAAGCAGCTATGGCTGCTCCGGCAGAAGAATATGCATTTGTTCCTGCCATTCTAGTGGGAACTCAATCAAAGCATCCAGACTATATGGCCACCGTAGATGTCAATCCAAAATCTGTCACCTACGGCACAGTAGTGGGCCGGTTCTCGCTGCCAAATGTAGGTGACGAACTACATCACTACGGCTGGAACGCATGCAGCAGTTGCCATGGCGAAAGGCATCGGCGATACCTTGTCGTCCCTGGCCTAGGCTCTAGCAACATCTATATCATCGATGCTGCGAACCCTAAGCAACTTAAATTACATAAAACTATTACTGCCGAGGAGATCGCTAAAAAAAGCAATTTATCAACACCACACACAGTTCATTGCCGTGCCGACGGAATCATAATGATCTCCATGCTAGGAGACGCTCAGGGGAATGCACCTGGAGGTTTTTTGGAGATCGATGAAGAATTCAACTTGATCGGGACATGGGAAGATAATTCAAAAGGAATGAATTTCAACTACGACTTTTGGTATCAACCTCGGCATAACGTCATGGTCAGTAGCGAATGGGCGGCCCCCAACACGGTCCGAAAAGGATTTCATCTTGAAGACGTCCAAGCCGGCAAATACGGGCAACACTTACAGTTCTGGGATTGGTCAAGAAGAGAGATTTCACAGTCAGTGGATCTAGGAGAAGGAGGCATGATTCCACTGGAGGTCCGCTTCCACCACAATCCTGACAGCACCCATGGATTTGTCGGAGCAGCGTTGAGCAGTGCGATCTTCCACTGGTACCAGGAAGGAACTCAATGGAATGCAGACAATGTGATTCAGGTTAATCCTATCGAGACAGACGGGTGGCCCTTTCCGGTACCAGGTCTGATTACCGACGTGGTGTTGTCACTCGACGACCGATACCTCTATTTCTCGAATTGGTTGCATGGTGATATTCGTCAGTATGACGTCAGTGACCCAGCTAGCCCTCGTTTGACGGGGCAGTTGTGGCTGGGGGGAGTTACAGGCCATAAGCCGGATCATAAAAGAGATGAGTTGACCGGTGGCCCTCAGATGCTGCAGCTAAGTCTGGATGGAAAAAGGCTTTATGTAACTAGTTCACTTTATAGCGTCTGGGATAATCAGTTTTATCCGTCGATGGCAGAGGAAGGTTCCTGGATGATGCAAATAGACTGTAATATCGAAAGAGAAGGTATGAAGTTAAACGATGAGTTCCTAGTCGATTTCGGAAAAGAGCCTTGGGGGCCTGCACGTGCACATGAAATTCGTTTTCCCGGGGGAGATTGTACGTCGGATATTTGGGTTTGAATTTAGTCAAAGAGTCATTCTAATTTAATTTCGCCGAACTTACTTGCTAGCAAATCTCCATGCCAAGAACTGCCAGAGCCTAGTGCGGGGGACACCTCTCCCATGGCAGTGCCGCTTTGAGGCATTTCCCCTCCAAGACGACGAGCACTATTGGACCGTGCTGTGATACGTCGAACGGAATCCGCTGCGCACCGGCTTGGTCCGTCGCAGCCAGGACTGGCGGTGGTCGAGCTTAAAGCCGGCCAACAGTCCGCCGGGTTGGCTTTCAGAGGGGGCTTGCTTTCAAAAGGGCCGTTGGAGAAATTTCGTGGTTGGACGTATTATGTCAACGGAGTGGAAAGCGAAGCGGAACTGGCCGCGCTCCGCCAAGCGGTCGCCCGAGGTGCCCCTACGGCGGGGAGAAGTGGCGAGTTCGAGTTGCCACGTCCCTCGGCCTGGAACCCTATTCTCTTCCGAGCCGAGTCATCGGCAGAATCGCAGGAATTTCCCCGGAAGGGCGAGGCATGCCAAGCCCCATTTCTAGCGGCGGTTTGGCACGCCGCCGCGTCCTGGCAAGCTCAGTAACTAGCTTTGGCGTCTCACTCTTTTGCGGGTTACGGCATACGGGTTGCGTGCAAAGGACACACCAAATTTTTGCCCGAAGGGTGTAGTCGAAGTGGGCTTCGCCAGCCAGGGATTAGTTGTTGTCGATTTGGTGGCGCAACGACAGAGGTCGCCACCACCTGCATCAGTTTGAGGAGAGCTTAAGTCACATCGGATGGTCCAACCTCCTGCAGTTTGATAAAGCGCGAAGTGCCATTGGTGTTGGCAACTCCCGGTCATGCTGCTGAAAAGAGGACTGGTCCAAAGATCAATCCTCCTTGCCGATGACTTCTTTGCTGAGCATGAGCCTTAGTTTCCCGTGTTCTTTGCATCTGGAGCATTCAAATTATTGGGATGGAGAGGCTGTCCCGGTTGTCGCTCCAAGGTTACGATTGCTCGCAGGCCATCTTCCAGGAAAGAGAACGTGATGCTCAAGTCGCGAAACCGCCTCATCTGCTGTCCAAGCTCGCTAGCTTCAGCCGGTCCCTCCGTCTGTCGCGGCTTGAGTGCCGTGCCATGCGCCGAGCAGGCAACGGTGCGGCCATCGGCCGAGATTTCATAATTCCCTTCATCCGGACAGAAGTGGTGAACGTCGTAGACTCGGCCGGCATACTGATTTAACTCACCTTCAGTAATCTGGCCGCCGGCTTCGGTGCTGGAAGCTATTCCCCGGCCTAAGCTGCTGAGCGGACCCAGGTTGTTGAGGCACGCTTCTCGCTGGTTTTCCTCCCAACCCAAGCGATATGTGTCG
Source organism: Bythopirellula polymerisocia (assembly GCF_007860015.1). Taxonomy (GTDB): domain Bacteria; phylum Planctomycetota; class Planctomycetia; order Pirellulales; family Lacipirellulaceae; genus Bythopirellula; species Bythopirellula polymerisocia. The sequence goes on along the minus strand of NZ_SJPS01000001.1, from coordinate 333,820 downwards.
AGCACGCGATTCCAGTTTTGGGGGCGTAGTCGCACCAAGGCCTGCGAGACATCCTCAACCGGAGCGGTGATCGCATTGCCGTTGGACTCCAACGCTGACAGGTCTTCGAGCACCGCTTGCTTGCTGGCGATGCAAACGGCGTCGCCGATGCGGTCCCAGAAGAAACGCCACTTGAGAGGGCCGAACTCAATGCTGTAAGCCCGAGTAGATTGACCATTAGTGTTGGACAATCGATAGTAATCTTGATCGACGCTGAAGAACCAGCCTCGGGGCAAGCGACGGGCCAATTGGGCCAAGTAATCGTCCAAGCGATTGAGGAAGCCGTCGACGATCTCGTGGTCCTGCACTGGAATGGAAAGATACACCGGGCCGTTGAGTGCTCCCACCAGTGGAAAAATAAACAGAAAGTCATCGTCAATCATCCCCCCGCGGAACGAACTTAGCGACATGCCCATGAAGCGGGAAAGGCTCAAATCGAACATCGGTTCGGAATCGTAGACGTGGAAACCGATCTGATTGCCCACCCCCTTGGTAAGGAATTCACCGAGACGGAGTTTCTGGACAAGTTCTACAGGGAGATGTCCGAACGCTCCCCTCCGCGGTGGAGGCGTCCTATCGAACTGCTGCCAAGTGTGAGTTTCCTGGCCTGCGCGAGTCAGCAGCGCCGCCAGGGCCGGTTGGTCAATTTCGCGGGCGATTTGACAAACTCTGCCGTCGCAGAACGCCGCCAGAAATACTCCTGATGGACGTATTTCCAACTCTCGTTGCGGCTGGCTCTCGTCGAAATTTAAGTCGTCTGGCTTGGTCCACACTACGGCATGTTCATCATCCGTTTCGAGAATCATGATTGTTTGCGACAAGCCGTCATGGATGTTCGCGAACTTCACCTGCTGATTATTCGCGGGAAAAACGGTGTCATCAGCGCGTGGGGCGACGAACTTCGTTTTTCCCGTTGCAGCCAACTGGTGGTCAGCGGGGCGAAAGACGTCCGGCATCTGCGCGATCAACTTGCGGTTGTGTTCGCTATCCCACGGCTCGCTGAGACGAAACTGCTCGTATAACTGCTGCTGTCCAATAAATGGCAAGATTTGCACTCGCCAGCTCAGTAGCGATTGGCCATTGCTGTCGAACAAGGCAGCCTGCGGAAACCGCTGGTGTTTGTCATGGTAATAATGGACGCCAAATGACAATTGTTGCAGTGAATTAATTACCCTACCTGTGTCGGCCACTTGCTGCCCGGAAACAGTCTCATTGGAGTCCTCCTCCAGTAATTCCTCCATTCCCATTTGCTTCAATATTTCCTCTTTGTTCAGCCGCACGGCAAAGCTAAAGATATTCCGCTTGGGCACAGGCAGCGCATCGAGCGCTTCGGGCTCCCCGCCCAAGGATCGGACGAGGCCGGAGTAAATTGTGTTGTCAATTAAGGGCAGGACAATGGTCTCGGCCCGGTAACGCTCCGGCGTAATCTGCAGCCGAATGGCAATCGGATCAAAAAACAGACGCCAGAAGCGGCTGTACTCTTCGACAAACTGCCGGTAGGCCTGCGCTTCTGCCCGGCTAACGTCTGCTAGTTCGAGTTCGCTGCATGGTGTAAGGTAACTGGCGTAGCCATGCACCGAGCAGACGGCTGTATGACCATCGCTGCCGAGTGAATACTTGCCGTGGTCGGGGCACGCCAGCTTGTCCTGACCGAACTGCCCCGGCACACAATTCGCTGCGACCAAATCGTCTAGCGACTTGGCAACTTGGCCGGTCTGCGTGCGGTACATCAAGGCAGCGTGCCCGATCATCCGCAGGTCGTTGTAGCACACCAACCGTCGTCGTTCTGTCAGTCTAAGCTTAGGACTCATCATCTGCCGCATAAACGGATCAGACAGATAGATGAGCCCATCCTCCTCGGCAGCGCCTTGCGGCATGAGTGTGCGGACATAGCGGAATTCGTTCGTCTCACCAAGCCGCTCGACCGGCTCACTATTCTTGCCGTGGCCGACAATAGTCTCTAGCACACGCTTCAGGCCCGCCAGCGAGTTGCTGCGTACATGGAGTTCCGGCGTGGGATAGGCCGAATACACATAAACCTGCCGATCGGACGTCGACACATGCACATACTCAATTCCCAGATACTCACCCTCCGTGCGGCGTGTGCCATGATTGGTGTTTTCTGATTTGGTGAGGGATTGATCTAGCTTCATCCTAAACACGGCTGGTTGCTCCACATGGAACAGCAGTGTCACGTCGCTCCCCTCGCGTAGAAACAGGTCGCTACCGACTAACGCGACTTCATCCACCACCGTGTCATAAAACGGCCGCAGTTCGGGTTCTGCCTCTATGGCGAGTTGTCTTAGCAGCCGCTCGCCCACCAAGTGTGTCTGTGCCTCCCGATTAGCCTGGTTAAAGACGTGAGATCCCCACAGAGTAGATAGGTCAGCTGCGTCCAAAAGTTTATTCATTGAGCGGAAGCTTACGAAGTAGAAATCACTCGGCACATTGAGCGCCAATCCACTGACTACCGGGGACTGGTCTGCGAGCATCTCCTGCCAGGGATGGCTCTTGATCGTTGGTCCTTCCAGCTCCGACACTGCGACCGTACTCGACTGGTCAGACTTCCGAACTTCCTGTTGTCCAATCGGCGGGGGCCCCGCGCGTCCTTCGACGACTGCACGAGCGTTGCTTGCCTGCTCCTCAATAGGTTCCTCCGCCGCCATAGCGTCGAGCTGCAAGCTCTCTTGTACGGCAAGCTGCCCCGAGAAAATGCTAAACAGATCGACTTGTCTTTGGCGCGCTGCAAAGCGACTCTGCCCTGGGTTGACACTTTGGATTATTGCAGTCACTTCCTGCAAGCGTCCTTCGTTTCGCGCCAGTTGCAGGGCAACGTATTGCATATAGACGTCCCGGGGATAGAGCCTCAGATGGTCAATCGCCTCGTCAAGGGTCCAGGCGAGTCGTCCGGGGTAGTGTTGCCTTGTTTCCAAGCGTCGTACTTCGAAGTAATCAAAGGAAGCATCAATGTTCGGGGCAGCTTGGTCGGGACCGTTGATTGCCATCAAGCCGACCCATTGAGGAGATTCCAATCCATTTCTTCGACCCCAGGGTTGACTGCCACATATCTGAAACAGATTTCCGTCGGCACTGACAGAGAATTGATAGGCGCCATTCTTAGTCGTAATTCTCAACCACAGTTTCTGGGCCGTTGGCATCGGATCGGCTGCGCTCTTGATTTCAGGGCGTCCGTTAGACTCTCCAATCATCACGAAGTGTCGTCCCCCTTGGGGATTATTTTCCACAGTAAATTTTACATAATTGTCCTCGTCAGTGAGGCAAAGGAGTCCCGCCTGATTCCAATTCGCTTGAGGCCGAAAGAGATCAATGCACGTGGTAAGCTGAATATTTGAAAAGGATTTTGGAGCTCGCGTAAGGTACAGATTCTTGGCCGTGCTGCGTCTTTCGATCAGATCCCCAAACTGTGTGGTGATTGTGAGAAATCCGGGGTGCTTGGTGAGCGAGACGTGACTGGGATCTTCCCGGCGAACGTCCCACTGAAGTGAGAGAGAGCCGGTGAAGTCATCGCGGGAAAGAACGGCCGGATCGGCACTTTGAACAGGCTGTTGCCCCACTCCTTCGTATAGGTTTGCTAGAGATGTTAACAGTGCGACCGCCACCACCATCGTGAATCTGAGATTTCGTGTGAACATGGCTTAGTTTCCTTTCATTTAATTTATTCCGAACTAACTACCTCTTGCTTCCCGCCGAACACGCGGCGAAGGATTAGGTGTGTCGGCAGAAACACCAACATCGGTAGCCCGATCATCATCAGGGTCAAGAATGTGCCTGGAGGCATCCATGCCTGGGGGACTGATTCATTAAATCCATAAACATAGTTGATGTTGACTGGCAGATTAGGATCATCAGCGGGAGCAGGTGGTGCCGGCATCCCGAAAAAGCACACCACCTGCAACACCCAAGTCAACAGCGTCCAGCGAACCAGTGCCCGGCGGTCGTACCCCAACCGCCAGACCAGCCACACCAAGAGCAGCGGCAGCCAAAAGTGGAAAAACGACAGACCGCGGGCAAACAGCGACAAGTTTTCGTCAAACATGTACGCTGTCATGCCAGTGATTGGATGTCCAATGATCGTGACGAGAAAATCGAGACACCAAAACATCTGGGGTAGCAGAATGCCCACCGTCGGCATCGACGCCAACAGAGGACTCTCTAGCCACATTGCCGCCACCGTCATCAGCAGCGCCACGTCGCAGAAATACAAAAAGTTGGTCGGCCCGTACGTTTTCAAGTAGTACGGCACAAGTACCGTTACGAATGCCGTATAGGCCAGCTTAGCCCATAGCGGAATGCTGGATACCCGCTTTCCTACAGGCGTCGCCGCACTCGTCTGAGCTGCTGGATTCATTGATACTAGTACCTCGTTCATAAAGAATTTATCGTGGATCGACTCTCCTAGCGCCAATTCAGAATTCGAAACACACCTTCCCGTCTGGCCATTCGCTCAGGTAGCTCTAGTAGCTTATCGCGGTAGATACTCAGTGCGATTCCCAGTGCGAACACCAGCGCCCCGCCCGTGGCCATATAGACACCGATCGCCACTTGTGGACGATAAGCCAGCGAGGCGATCAACACGATCAGGTACAGGACCAGCCCCGCACCGCCCCACATCGTCGTGGCCTTGACTTGCCAGCTCAGGCCAGTCACGAGCATCAAGATTGTCACGGTCAAGATTGCCATTTCATCGTAAAGCGATGGCTCTCCATTTGCCCAGCGGTGGTACAGAAAAGCAAACACCAGCGGCCATGTCGCCAAGATACTCCCGAGGCCCAAGCCAAAGTCCACTTCTTGGCTACGTTTACCATCTGCCTCACGGAACATTCCCAAGTGGCTGGCCACAAGCATGCCCAGGCCGGCGACGACGCAGAAGATCTCGAGCTTTTGCCAACCGCTCAAATCGATAAGCAGATTCAATCGTAAGAACGTCACAGCGCCCAAAGCAACCGCTGCAGTGGTGTAAACCCGGCGCCAGCGAAAGGCCGGCACGACAGCAGCCGCGAGAGCGGCCGATCCTGCCGTCACGCCTAGCGATCCGACGTCCAGCCAGCCGCCTGTCTTTGTGGCCACCCCGGCGAGGCCCTGCATGATCGCTGCCAAGCAGGCAACGCAGAAAATGCCATTGCCGGATTGGAACGCTGCCAGACCTCGACCGCGGGTGACCAAGGTCTGTTCGTTGTTCGCTCGATAAACGGTGATCTGTCGGAGCCCAAGCGTACGGCTAACGATCAGGCATGCCAGGCCAAGTCCAGCGTACAGCATCGTGTAGTATCGATCATCGATACCGTAGTATCCCATAAACTGCCACAGTGCTCCGCACGCCGCCGCAGCGGCAAGATAGACATTGATGCTCCGTTGGCGCAGGATCCCCGCCAACAAATAGAAGAGGGCTGCCTCCGTAAAAACCAGTCCCAATAGCAGGCTCGAGCGCAGCCCTTCCATCGGTGCGAAGGATTGCATATTCTCCACCGTGGCGCCAAATACGTTCAGCAGAATCACGATCGTTGCCGTTTGAGCGACCCAATACAAAGGCCGTTCTGCACTGTGTCTACGCCACAGCCAAGAGGCGATCAGATAACCGATGGGGATGAGCATCATCCACGGTGCTTGTTCGCTCCACAAGGTTAGCCCGAGCACACGCAACAGCCCGGCAGCTGCGACCAGCAAAGAAGCAGCACTGACAAAGAGGTAAACGGCCGACGATTTGGGATCGGTGTGTCGACACAAATACGCGTTGACACGATTCGCCACAGCCGTGATTAACATCACTGCCACGAACTGGCCACCAGTCTCATACGTCCAGTCGAACGACGTGGCCGCGGCACTTGTGGCACGAATGTGGAGCACGACTCCCCACAAAACCGGAACAATACCCAAGATCCAGCCTAATGGCGAAACGAAGCGGTCCACATTTTTGTAGGTGTCTGGCCATTGATGATGAGCAACATTGACCAGAACGGACGTCACCGCCAGGGCCGCAATGATCCACTCAGCCTGTACGTCAAATCCTAAGAGCAGTGTCGCCTCCGCCATCACGAGGCACACGCCAGCCAGTGCCAAGTAGATGCCGACTTTACGCACAACGATGTCTGAATAGAGATAGGCGTATACGCCCGCCAGCCACACGCCGGCCGCCAACAAATAGTTGCTGGTCAACAGGTTTCCCGTCCATTCAATGCCCAACAGTCCGCGGGCTGGTTCCGCCAACCAAGTCAACAACTGCGACCCCAAGAGGATCAGCAGCGAGGCGGCAATCTGAATGTGCCCCGACCAGAACAGAGGCAAACCGAATCGCCGGCGCGGGAATTCGTTTTCTTCTGCTGGAGGGAACACCCGTTCGCTATGGATCGAAATCAGCCCCAATGCCATAAAGAATAGACTGAGCCAGGTTGTATCTGTGATCTTACCCATGTCGGCTAACAGCAGTAGTATTGTGAGAGTTACGCCGACCTCACACGCATAGATGAACAGTGGATCGCGAAGTACAAACACCGTTGCCGCATAGAGCAAGCAACAGACAACGCCCCCTACCCACAAATGGTGATCAACTGTCACCAGATCTTGGGCGTGATAGAACCACAGGTTCAGCGGTGCCACGACACATCCCAGGAAGGTGAGCGCCTGGCCTGCAATGTGGAAGCGAGTACGCAGCGCGACAAACCAGCCGGCACCCAGGATAGCTAATGTCCCTGCACCCAAGGCCACCGCCAACACGCGTGGATTTTCGAAAACTCCTTTACTCACGAGCCAGACTATCGAACCCAGCACACACAAGCCACCCCCGATCATGAGCATCCATTGAATACTCCGCGGGTCGAGCAGGGCCTCAAACATGCGCTGCCAAATTAGGTTTTTGCGGGGGGTAGCCGCCGCCGTAGTGGTTTGATGTTCAGCCGGTGGGTCGAGAAAGTGTTCAATCGTAAATGGCATCGCCCCAGGAGCGGGGCTGCCCGCAGATCCGGCCGAAACGGCCTCCTCAGAGGGAGCACTCGGGATTTCCACCGCCTTGCCGCAGACGGGACACTCTCCACGGCGTCCAGCGAATTCGTCTGGCACTTGAAGGGCTTCTCCGCAAGAACATTTAAGGAAAATGGACATCTAGGTTCTCCCATAGTTGGATCGCAAACCACCGCGCAGTCCACCCGTCGCCACACGTTTGGGCCTACTTCGAACTCATCTCCCTGAGGGTCTGCCTAAGACTATAGAGCCCGAAACCCCCCGAACCCTGCGCGCCGATCTGCAATAATTAGAAAAAAACTCTCACTGACTCTCGGCCAACCGGCCCAGGCGCCTACTAAGTGTCAAAAGACTGGCTGCCCAGGCCACCCCGTACAACAAAGGAGCGATCCCCAGCCACAACGTCATCAAGAATGCCAATGCTAGAAATACAGCCCCGAGAATGTAGCAATAACCCCAATAGCTACTGCCTAGCATCAATAGCAATAGACTTGCCAATACTGCCATTGGTGGATATGCCAGAAAATCGTTAAACGCAGTATCGGCTGGAGTGAGAATGTAGGCAATGCTCACTAGTGCGAGCGAGCCTGCCATGTACCCCAGCCACAGCGAAAGCAATTGTCTCCCCGGAGCTCCGCGCGGCGGGTACCACTGCTTGTGAAACCCCCACATGACCGCTCCCATGCCGACGATTTCGAATAGCCGAGTCCCCATCAAACCAATTAACGGATGCGGAAGTTCGAGCTCCCGATTCAGGAACACCATCAGGTGCGTGGCCAGCGAGATCCAAGCCAAGTGCAGCAGCATGCGCGACCAAGTGTGGAACTCGCGATCATAGTGACTGCGCTCAAGAGTGCGCACAAAAGTGTCCATCAGGTTGGGACTAGTAAGACTTATCGAATCGCCTACCAGATAATGCGATAAGTCGTCGGCCACTTCGGCAGCCGATGCATAGCGATGCTTAGGGTCCTTTTCCAAACTCTTAAGACAAATCAGTTCCAAGTCTCGCGGGATTTGCGGGTTGAGTTGTCGGGGCTCTGGAGGGTCGCACTCCAGAATCTGCAGGAGCGTATCGATGTGGTCACGACCTCTATACGGAGGTTGTCCAGTTAAGGACTCATAGAGGAGTACGCCGAGACCATACACATCGCATGAAGGTCCAATTACGCCGCGGCGACTGGTGATCTGCTCGGGTGCCATGTAGGCAGGAGTGCCCAAAAGTTGTCCAGTCACGGTCAGTTGCTCCCCGCGATCAATATGCTTCGCCAGGCCGAAATCTGTTACCCGGGCCCGGTCATTTTCGTCAATGAGGACGTTCGACGGCTTGATGTCGCGATGAATGACTCCGTGTTCGTGGGCGAAATGAACCGCCCTGGCTACTTGCTCGACATACTCCGCGGCTTTTTGCTTGGTCAAAGAGCCTCGACGGATTAACTCAGCTAAGCTCTGACCTGCGACAAATTCCATCGAGAAATAATGTTGTTCACCATTTTGTCCGACATCATGAATCACGACGATGTGCGGGTGAGTAAGCTTGGCGATGGCCTGCGATTCGAGACGGAATCGCTCAATGTCCTCACTTTCCTGCAAGCGGTTCTGCAGTATCATCTTGATCGCGACGATGCGATTGAGGCTCACTTGACGAGCCTTGTAGACCACGCCCATGCCGCCTCGGGCGATTTCGTGCAGGAGCTCGTAGTCGCCAAACTGGCCTAGTCCTGAACAATGCGTCTCGAAGATAGCCGTCTGTCCGGCAGGATCGCACTCTCGTCTTGGATACTGGTGGAAGCTCGATTTGACTTTCTCAGAGTTGAATCGACTGGCAGCGTTAAGTTCATTGTCATTGACCGGAGCGTCCGAACGCCAGGATCGAGCGAGCCGCATGAGTCGCTCATGGTCTTCCAGGAACTGGCGTAGGGCGTCCGCCGACTCCGGATGAGCGGCAAGCAAATCGTCTGGGTTTCGAGGCTTGCCCTGCGCCACATCATCTAGATACGTGGCAATGGCGCGCTCCAATCGCTGCTGGTCATCCCCGGCCGACGGTCTATTCATCTGACCCATGTGTTATTCTTACAAGGCCTGAATCACCTACACGCCACTTGCCCAAGGAGTATGGTCAAGCGAAAGTCAGTCGGTGTCAGGTATTTGTCAGCTCCCGAGAATCCATATCGATCAATTGCCCACGTAAGCGACGCAAGCCTCGATGGACCAGTCCAGCCACGGCTGGCGCGCTGCGCCCCAAAGTTTCACTAATTTCACTAAGCGTGCCCCCCTGCCAGTAATATCCCACGACAGCGATGCGCTCCGCCTCTGGCAACTGATAGACGGCATCGGCAACTCTCATCAATTCTTCTGCCTGCTGTACGGCCGCACTCGGAGATGATTCGTCAGCGGCCAGACACTGCTCTATCCTGCGAGACGACTCCTCGATGAGGCCTTCCAGTCGCTGCTCGCGAGCAATATCCCTCTTAGCACAATGAGCATCACGTAGCGCGTGGAGGATCGTTCGCATTAGTATCTGCCTCAACCAGGCCACTCGCTGCCCTGGTTCGCTCCCAGCAAACTTATCCCAGGCAGCGTATGCCTTCAGCATAGTCTCTTGGACCATATCGGAGGGATCGATTTGGCGACGGAGCCGACGATGCAGTTTGATGTCGGCCAGGAACCGCAAGTAATTGCGGCACCGTTCCAACTCCGCCTGAATTTCCTCGGCTTGCGTGGGAGTATCCGGGAATTCGCTCATGCCAGAAACCAATCTGCACACGCATTTTTACGGCGAGACGAGAACTGTGAACCACCACATGAAAGTCGGCGCGAGGTCGGCCGCATATTAAAGTCTGATCCGGTATTTCCCATATGGCTGTGCCTGGAATCGTTTCAGATTTCGAATACTCCGTATGTAAACCTCATCCGACTTACTTGGTCGGCGCAATAAAAAAGTGTTCGCGATTTCTCCCGCACGTCGGCTACAGGTACCAAAAGGTGCGAGCACCTTCTGGCAGATTGGGGTAAAAGAAAGTCTTCGTGAGTACAGAACGATCCTTTGTTGAGTCAATTGCTGTAGATTAGTCCTCCAAACAAGTCTTGTGAAAAGAGTGCACCTCGGATTGGGACGTGCATACCCAATCTTCGGCTGGCGGATTGGCACTGTCAATGACATTTCTTAAAAACAGGCCAGTGACAGCTGGATTTATCGTTTAGCGAAGTTGTTCAGCATTTTTCTGAACGACCGGCGAATCTAAAACTTAGTTCTCAAAGCGTATTCTAGAGCATCATAAAGGTTGGCTGATTAACGCATCTAACGGGACAAAAAGTCGAAGCGTCTCAGTCTGAGAACACGTATGACTTTCCGGCACGAAAAATCTGTGTCAAGAAGCTACCGCAACGACGGGTTTTAGAACGCCCACTGAAGCGATTCAGCCAATTTTAAGACGGTGGTTTGTTGACATTCTCTCAATTGAATTGCTTTTCGGCTCTGTCAATGCGGGTCGGCAACGCCAGACTGCAGTTGCAAATATCAGCAGCAGGGATAGTGGCTCGTGTACGGCCCCTCCACTAGCTGCGCAGGTCAGCAACTGTGACACTGCGCATCATTTTGGTCGATGAGAATCAAGAGCAATCGCGATCTCATTCACCAGTTGACGAAAAGGTTTCGACCATTGGTCCGCAGGTGCATCGACGCAAATCAACACCTTAACTCCTTGTCGAACAATCGGAGCGTATTTTTTGTCGGCAGTTTGGAGGGAGATGATGTCAACCAAGTCACGGCGCATTGGCTTTTTATCACCGATGTACATTCCAAAAAACAAGTCGTTGTGATAGTGCTCGGCGTCAATCACGGGAGGCTCAAATACGAACAACGGAGCCGGAACGCGGGATTCAACGATCAGCCTATTTGGTTCCATGGAAATTCGCGGTGGGCCTTGGACTCCGTGTGCGCAAGCGCCACCATTGATCTCCAGACCCAACTCGCCGAAGAGCTTGGCGGCACCGTATCCGATGCCGATCACCTTTCGCTGTTTCAGATTCTGAGGATCGTAGTCGCCAATTTCGAGAAATGCTTTACTGTCCATCACTAGCAGCACTACGTCGCGATCGTCGGCGCCGATGTCCGATAGTTTATCGATGACGTGGACTGAATCCGGCTTGTTTACCGACGTCATCATTTCCGTCAACAGACGGGTTGCTGTTGGCTCGTAAGTTGGCGCAAAGACCGTGAATCGTCCGGAAGGTTGATCGTCGACGAGTTCTAGCGAATTGACATTCGGTGGCTTGCTACTTGATTGCTTTAATGGATCGCTTGGAGTCTGCAGAGACGTGTTTTCAACAATTTCGACCCGAGATCCTTTTTCGAGTGCCAATCGCTTCGTCTCATTGCCATTCGGGTCTCTAATGATGAGCAGAATTCCTGCCAACAAGAATTGGCTAAGCGGCGCGTCGGCGCTAATCATCCATTTACGTCGACAAGTACGCGAATGGGAGGCCAACGCAGGGTCGGGGTGGGATCTGTCAGTAACCGAATCGTTGCTGTTGGTAGCCAGCTGCTGGTCTACGCATACTATTCTCGATCGCACTGTTTGCAAAACAACCATGGCACTATTTCCTCCATTAAATGTCCAGCAGTCTCCTAGGCCGCTGCCGGACGATTAGTTAAACCGTGTTCGAACGGGTTCTTACATGATGCACCTAGTAGAAGGTATGGGCAAAGTTTGGAGGGAGCCCAACACTTCCATCACGAGTCGTGTCGCACGCTAGTGCTTTCCGAGCGTCGTAACGCCAATCACCGCGCTCACCGTCGACTGGGCCCCGTCGCCTTCTACCTGATAGTAGTAGGTCGTTGCGGGCTGCAACCTCGCGTCGCTGTCGACGAATGCGCCCTCTCCGCCCGTCACTTGGCCAACCACCGAAAATGGCCCTGCGGGCGTCGGCGCACGAGCAATCAACCACCGGTCCTCTGGTTTGCCGTGGGGCCACGCTAGGGAAATGGACGGTCGCTCGTTGGCCTCTGCTGTGGGCAGGCTCACCAGTCGCACATGATCGAACTCTGCTTGCGTCCAACCCGTGGAGTCGTCCATGTCAAACGTTGACAGGCGAATCTCGAGCACATTACCAAGTTGTGCCGGGCGATCGTCGCTGACATACTCGACCCGCGATGTAAGAAACTCACCGTGCTTGGGCCGTAGCATGTTGTCGTCCCCCGCCAGCACCTTGCCGCCGGCTAGTAATTGTACTTTGTACTTCGGCATCTTCGTATCCAGCCGGTTTCCTACCTCGACGTTCAGGTAGTACCGTGTGTCGGGCCTTAAAACCTCCTGGAGCACCTGGGCGATTGTCGAACCCCGCGATCGACCCCAGCCGTAGCTGAAGGCGACGTTGGCGCCGTCAGGGACCACACTGAGCCGGCCGTCGGCGTCGTTGGCTTTGGCAAAGTGAGCATCCGTTGGATTTTGGGCGCCGTAAGCAAAATCTTCGCGCGTGACGTTCGTCCAGCCGCTGATCTGCCCCCCTAGCCACTTGCCGTCGGCGATCTTGTCGTCTTCAAAACTCGGATTTCGGATCTCGATCGGCGTCGCACCGGTCGGCCACGCTTTTACCGTGCCCGGCTCGAGCAATAATCGCTTCTTTGGGCGAACTATGGCGCGATCGACTGCTGGAGGGGATGGCGGTGCGACGGCTGGAGGGGATAGCGGAGCGACGGCGGCTCGAATGAGTTGCTGCAGTTCCGCCTCGCTGACTCCCGCGTTGACTGCCGCCGCGGGACCCAGAATCTCAAGTCCTGCTGCCGCGGCCTGTCGCCGCGACCATTCGGTGCTCTCAAGCGCCTTCATAAGCGTCGGGACGGCGTCGGCGCCCATGGCCCGGATGGCGGCCAGTGGCTCCTGCGGGCTTGGCCGCCCGAAGATTTCGTTTGGGATAAAGCACTGAGTGAGTCGGTCCATCCAATCATCGAGCGAGCGGTCCTGGTAGTAGAACTCGTCGTTGCGCTTTTCGACCTTCGCCCGCACCGGGCCGCGGGCCCGCAGCTTGGTCACCGTCTCGCGAAACGCTATCGGATCGATTTTCTCCAAGGCACGCAGGGCGATACGCTGGACGGCGGGAGAAGCGTCGTTCAATGCCGCGTCCGTCAGCGCAGGCACGGCGAACTCCGCCGCCTCAGGCGTCGTCATGGATAGGGCCAGGGCCGCGTCAGTCCGCCCGTCGACGTCCGGGTCCTCGCGCAGCGCTTTGGTCAAGGCGGCGACCGCCTCGCGACTGACGGCTGCGATCCGTCCCAGTCCCATGGCAACGAGCTTCTTCCGCTTGATCTTGGGATCGGTCAGCGCGTCGATCAGCGCCGGCGCTGCCGCAGCGGCCTGCGGGACGGCTAACACCGCGATCGTTCGCGGCTGGGCGTCGTAATTCGGCCGGTCCGACGACGCGATGCGGATCAATGTTTCTGCCGCCATGCGAGACTGCTCGGCCAGTCGGTCGCCGTCCAACAAGTCAGCCACCCTCCAAATCGAGAATCGACTCTTAGGTTCGCGTCTCCCGCGCACCGTCTCGGCAACTGCCAGGCGCTCTCCGTCGGGCGAGAATGCGCAAGGCCCACCGGCCCACAACGCCCCGCACACAGCGCGCGTCTCGACGTCGTAGAGCATCACGACGCCGCTGGCGCTTGAAGTGACCAACAGCTTCCCATCGGGAGAGAAGGCTACGCTCTGCACAGGCCCCGTCTGGCCTACTAGCTGCACCTCATCGGTAAATCGCCACTGGTCGTCCGCCGTACTCCCTAACCTCCACATCTTCTCGCCACCTTCGCCGACTGCCGCCAGGAGCTTCCCTGCGGGATCGATCGCAACGCCATAGAGCGGACCCATTTGGGCATGCACCTCTGTTAACTGCCGACCATCGGAGACACGCCAGAGGCGAACGAGATTGCCGTGCTCCGCGGAAACCAAGTGCAGGCTGTCCGCCGTGAAAGCCAAGTCGGCGTGACCGCTGCCCTCGATTTCACGGAGTCGCGCGCTCGTGTCGGCATCCCACAATCCAACCTTGCTTTTCCAACCCAAGGTTGCCGCCAAAAGCTTTCCATCGGGTGAAAACGTGGCCGAAGAAATCCCGCCGACATATTCCTTAGGCTTGTCGCCTACAAGCGTCGCTGACTCGGATCCGTCAGCGGTGTTCCACAGGTGTAAACCCAGTTCGGCCGCTACGGCGAGTAACTTCCCGTCCGGCGCGTACGCTAGGTCGTGAATAATATTCATAGAGGCGGAGCTTCCGCCGGAGGCAAGTTTGACTGCGCCAGAGTGCCGGAGCAGTGCCTTTTGCGTTCCCGTTTCGACGTCCACTAAAGCAACGACTCCGTCGTTAGGAACGTTGCCGATCGTCTCCGTGCCGCCGACCGCCGCTTGCCGACCGTCCGGCGAGAATGCCACGGCCAGGGGCTGAGCGATCGGCACGTCGACCGAGATGATTGGGGCCGCCTTGACAGAACTAGCCGCGCAGGCCATCGACAAGCAACACGCGCCAACAAACAGCTCTACAACTTTCATGGAACCGCCTCCCGCAGGAGAGATGAGTTAGGACGGCACCGTCCAGCTCACCAGTATGAATTAGTAGACCTCGCGAAGCAATCCCCCTTCCATGAGTTTCATCGAGGGGTCTCCCAAGCCCGACCGGCGTGGAGCCCGTATGATTTGCGACGTTGGTTCCGCCCTCGACCATAAAGCAAATCAAAGCGACTTAGTTAATACAAGTATCGATCTTGTGTTCTTCGACGGAACTGGCTAGCGCTTCGTCGAATGTCTCTTTGCATCTATTGCCGCGGTGCTTGGTTTATTGCCACCAGGAACTACCGGGGTCGATCACAATCGCCCGTTTGCTGAAACCCTTCGATTAGAGCCGCCAGGTGCTCTGGTTTTGGCCGCAATTTAAGATAAGTCGTCCAAATCCTGGATAAGAATAGGCCTCTGGCAGGTATCACGAGAGGTTAACTTCCGGTCAGCTCGAATGTCCTGCAAACTGCAAACGGCACCTCCAATAAAACGTTGGTTTGATGGAGCATCCGACAGGCCAAAACACCCAAGCGTCTCCTTCCGAGAAAAAGTTGGATTGACGCACTCGTCGACATTAGTCTAAATACGTCAATATCTTCGCACCACGCCTTTTCTAAACCCATGTCATCAATCATAGTGCCAGTTTGCCATCGAATCGGCGTCGGTTGAGACACCCTCATAGAAAGTTCTACCCCGCATCGGAGTCAGTTCTCATCCGGATGTGGGGTGACCGTTTGGCTGCGGAGGTGAATCTGACTTCGATCAGTTTGGCAACTGGCCAACTCGCTGAGGATGCATCACCCGCCAGCTCGAAGGGGTTTTTCCAATGCGCAGAGGCATCTGAGTTGTCGTCAAGTGGTCTTGGGAATAATTGTCAGT
This sequence comes from Bythopirellula polymerisocia, assembly GCF_007860015.1. Lineage (GTDB taxonomy): Bacteria > Planctomycetota > Planctomycetia > Pirellulales > Lacipirellulaceae > Bythopirellula > Bythopirellula polymerisocia. The sequence continues at coordinate 318,392 of NZ_SJPS01000001.1, read as the reverse complement.
TTTCTTGGGCGAAGTAGGGAACGATGTCTGGGCAGCGCTGTTTCAGGTTGGCGATGTAGCGATCACAGTCAAAGGGTACTCGTGTCTTCCAGACGCGAAACAGGATTCGGATCCAACTGCGAGCGATCTTTCGCAGCGCCGCGTGATGCTTCATCCCGCGGTCCCGGAGCATACGATAGCGGGCTTTGCTCCATGGGCAATGTCGTCGTGCACAGTCGGCAAACTCGTGGAACGTTTGCCGCAGATACTTCGGACAAGCGAATCGCCGGTGGACGTGGCGCTGCTTGCCGCTCTGCTTCGTCACAGGTGCGATCCCACTGAACGACGCCACGCTCTCGGCATCTTCCCAGCGGTCACGCTGCGAGCCGAACGCACAGAGGAGGCGAGGCGCCAGCGCGCTACCGGCGCCACGCAGGTTCGCGAATAAGTGTGCGTCGGGATGTTGCTTCATCGCTTCGTCAATTGCGTCATCGAACTCCTTGATCATCTTCTGGGCTTGCTGAATTTGATAGGCCAACAGCTTGACCGACATCGCCGAAGGAGTAATCAGCGCGTCATCGCGGGTCAGTAGCTGAGCAGCACGAATACGCTCGATGATCTCCTTCTGCTGCTGTTCGTTGCGGAGAGAGTGCTCACACAGGACGCGGCAAATGAGTCGACGATCCGCGCGACGCAATTGGCGAGGGTCGGGCCATCGGCGCAGTATACTGAGCAACAATGGCAGCTGATGTTGCTTGCCGAAAATCTCTAGAACCAAGGGAAAATACGACTTCAAGAGGGCCGTTAGCTGCAGTCGCAGTTTCGTTTGACCGTCCACGAGCTTGCGCCGCTGCTGGGACAAATTGGCAATCAGGCGCGTGTTTTCGTCGTCAGGCTGCCAGACGTTCAGCGTCGTGATTCGTTCACGCAGCATCCGCGCCAGATACATGGCGTCCGTGGGATCGTTCTTGCCAACGCCAGGATAGCTTTCACGATAGCGGGCCAATTGCTTGGGGTTGACCGGATAGAGTAGCACGTTCTCTCGGAACATGAGCGCATGGATGAGTGCTCCGCGAGACTGCTCGAGCATGATGGCGATGGGTTGTCCACCAGCGAGCTTGAGCATATCGCCAACCCAAGCGTGGATGCTCTCGGCCGAGTGCTCGAACTGCTGGTGAAATCCCTTGCCTTGACGGTCGATGACATGGATGTCGTGCTTCTGGTCGGCCCAGTCGATGCCAATGAAGAGGCCAGGTTTGGGGTTTTCGTTCACGATTGAATCTCCTTAAGTTGGAAGAAGGTAAGTCGGTAGTCCAGCTTCGTCCTGGCGGAAACCTTATAGAGAGCTTTGCTGAGCGTCATCTGAGTGATCCGTTATCGGGCGAAGCAAGCGGGCGTTCGGACGTCTCTGCGAAGCCGTTAAACGGCTGGTGTCTACTATCCGTAACGTCCGCTGGCTACCGATTCCAATCGATTATTGCAGCGGCTTTGTGTTTCCGTCTCGCTGAAACTTCGTGCAAACGAGAAGAGCCTACGTTTCAGCGAGTCGCACAAAGCCGGTGGACTGGTGATTCTATAAGGTGTCTCAATCTGAGAAACACCTCAGCAACTTAGCATCCAGCGTAACTTGCTGAAACTGGTCCATCCTCCCTTGGTTCCACGTTTCACAATCATGCGTCGATCGACAGCCTTACGTACATTGCGATCCCGCCAAGCTGCCCCGAGACCAATACCCATACAGGATGACATGGAGTGCGACGCAATGTGGCCATGCCAAACGCGGCCAATGCGACACCAAACATAGCTACAGATTGCGGCTCGGGTACGGATACGAGTGTCACCTTCGCGAGATAAACGTCATACGGACCCCAAAGCGACATTGTGAAGTACACTGTCTCGCCCTTGTTTTCCACGTAGAGCGGATTCATATAAGGCGAATAGAGCCCCGGAGCCTGTGAAAAATCGGCGACAGTGATCGGTTCGGACCATGGTCCCCACGGATACTCAGCTTGGCGGATCTCGAAGTCGGGTTCGGCGCCGCCAGTAATGTACATCAACGTCCATGCTCCGAGGAACTCGTTATACATCACCGACATCTCGCCAACGCTGTTCTGAATCAGCTTGTTGCTATCGTATTCACTGGTCGTCCACTGTGGTTCGTCCGCGACCAGGCCATCGAAGTAGCGGTATGCAGATAAATCTTCGATCAGGCCTGGCAGCACCCGGGCGAGCTTGACTCCTCCCTCGCGGCCACCATGCCGAAGTTACCACCCAGGGTACCATTGCCGGTCGTGTAGGCGCCACCTGCCGGATTTTCGAAGCGGTAGTTGGGCACGTTGGTGAACTGGCTATCCCCTTCCCGCCACCAGCCGAGCCCAGCATGGCTGAGCGTCCACCCATTCCAGTCGGATACGTGCATGTACCAAGCGTAAATCTTGTCGCCGACGCTTATTGCACCAGTAGGAATGTAGGTGACTGGCTGACTGCCCGGTGAGATCACCTGGTTGGCAGTCCCGTTAGGTCGAGTCACCCAGCCGTCAAAAGTGATGCCGTTGCTCGGATTCAAATCCGTGCTCCATGCCATCGCGTTTTGCCGCCAATCCCCGCCGACGAACGGAGTCTCGCCGGTGAAGGTATCGCCGAAGAGAAAATAGGTCTTGCCGTTGTGGTTGACCATATGGCCAAGATCCGTGCCGCCAACTCCGACGGCGTCGGTTCGGTTCTGGGAGGCAGATCCCGTCAATCGCGAGACGATTCGAAAGTTCTGAATTCCGACGATGTCTCTCGCCGACGCTTGCGAGCTGAGGAGCAACGCACAGGCAGCTCCTAAAGTCAATTTGGTGACGTTCATTGTGGATAATCTCTATTAAGGTTCTGTTCGTGACCGCTTTGCGGCGAGATTCTTCGAGCTAAAACCGGTAGTGTGACGAGTTGACATCCCCGTCGAACGAGCAACCGAAGGGTTATCGAGCCCGATAAAAGAACAAAGGTCGATGGCTCGGGAACAACCCACAAGCGGATATTATCGATCGCCGGACCGGCGGATCCGACCGTCAAGCTAGTAAATGTAATCCGATCAACACCCGTCCCAAAGACACCGAAAGCGTAATCCAGCCAGCCAACATTCGACGCCGTGTGCCCCGTGGTGTCTTGTACGAAAGTGCCCAGGACCGTGCCGTTCCATCGAGCCTCCATTATTTTGATGGCTGGCGACGGGAATGCAGGGTTATCGGGCAAGGGATTGGCAGCGAATGAGAATACGAATAGATACGCCTGACCGAAGTTAGTGGCAACGTCTTGAAAAACAGAACCGCTCGCCACGGAGTTGAGATCCAGTGACTGATGCCCCGATGCGGGCGCGTAGAAGTTGTCCGCGACGACATCTACTCCGCCGTTCGTAACTCTCCATCCGAGAAAGTTGCTCGGCGCGTTGAAAGTTACGAAACCAGGAGCTGAAGGGGATTCAAAATCTCCATTGACGGTCAAGTTCGTCAACGCTACGGCCGTTGGAGACAGCAAGGCCACCACTAGAAAAACCATTCCTATTTTTAGCGATCTCGTGATGTAGCTCCTTCTATAGTGAGAGCTGCGGCATAGTGCACTTCGATCATCTTGTTCTCCTCAATCAGGTAGGTGTTCACAGACCAACTAAGAATCGGTCGAATTCAAACGAAACAAAGCCGTCACGAATCTCGCGCCGCTGACTGCCAGAAGGCGGTCAAGTGCATGGATTCGTGGCGGCTTTGGTTAGCTTACCTTTTTGGAGCGTTTCGTATCGAAACTGAAATCAAGCGCAATGCTAACACCACCCAACTCCCATTGCAACGAAATTCCCAAACTTTTTTGAATCACCACGGAATCTGTAGCCATAACTCTACACTTTACGCTGCCGGAAAGTGTTGGTTTGTTAGCACCAGTCGCCGTAAGTCTAATAGCCGATGAATCTTCGGACGCTCAAGTCTCTACACTTATGTCGCAATTCAAAGTGCCAACATCTCATTAACCCAACGCAGGTTTGAGACATCCTCAGAGAAGCTGCTACCCCGCAACGGAGTCATTTTCTCAACCAACTTGGGAGTGACAGTGTGCACGCGGTGAACTTGGCGTAGAGCTCGGGTGTGTCCTCAGAGTGTGTAGAAGGCCGAACCTCACCGAAGAGCCAGGGTCCAGAGCGGTGGTTTTTGCCAGCAAAGCGACGGCCAGATGTATGTGGGGAGTCATCGATCTACCTCTACCATGCCCTAACTAGAGGCGGTCGTTAAAGCCGATAGGGTTTGGGACCGGCAGTAATCTTCACCCTAACCTTCGTCTCCAAATCATCAATCCCAGGGTTGCGAATGCTACTAACAGGTTTGTACTTGGCTCGGGGACAGCGCTTGCGACGCGAAAACCAATGACTTCGCTCTCGGTCCCAGTGTAGGAGTATAGTGGGGGCGACGCGATCGAGCAGCTGGAAGAGCAGGTCCAATTGCCGCCCCGAAGACCGCGGGAAAAAGAACTTTGGAAAATGGCAGCCTCATTCCACTCCAACACGTTACCCCCCTGGTCGAACGTGCCGTATGGGCTCAGCGATGCCGTGTAGGCGCCCACATCGGTCAGATAGTTCTGCGTGCTGCTGGTGCTCGTTGAACCGGTGACAGCATAACCGTCGTCGTAGCCGTTGGCGATGCCGTCATCATTTCTGCTATTCATTGTGTTCGACTGGGTGGGCGAGCCACTCCCGGGCGGCTGGTCGCTGTACGGAGTGGCATGGGTCGATGTCGGAAATCTCCAGTAGTTGGCTGTCACGCCGTCATTCTTGTGATAAGCCGCCTTGTACCACTCATCCTCACTGGGAATGAAGTACGTGGCGCTCGGATTGCGAATTTCGCTGTAGCCCGAGCCAATCGTGTAAACCCCCGATTCCGTCGAGCCGCTGCCTTGGCCGTTCTGTAGCCAGTTTGTGAAACGCATCGCGTCAAAGAATGACACGAAGGTAACCGGGTTGTTGTCGCGTCCTGGCTTGACCTGGTACTTCGAACCGTTGGCGGCGCCGCCGTTGAAGTTGATGCCGCCGTTTGCGTTGGTGAACATGAAGTGGGTGTAGAGAAATGGATCACTCCCGCCCAAATTCGGCTTTGACCCCATCGGATCGATAGCGTTCAGGAACTCGGTGTACTGGGCGTTGGTGACTTCATGTTTGCTGATACGGTAGACATAATTGACAGCGCCGAAACTACCTTGACCTTGAACATATTGCCTGTCGCCGAGATTTCCAGGATTCCCGACCGTGGCCCAATCAAAGGTAACTGCAGCATTGACCGCACTGACAAGCGTGGCCAGCACGAATAAAAATGATGCTGTGGAGACTTTCATAATTGGTTAAGCCCCTATGTTGGTCAATGCATTTTTGGCATGTGAACGAAAGTAAGCTTCCCACTGACCGTACCGAAAGCTTGTCGGCGCACAGCCCCTATTCTACCAATGCACCCACTTCCCCGTGACTAGCGCCCTAGCAAGAATCTTGGGGAATTTCCCGGAATCGTCGGAGCGATCGAACCTTGTTGTGGTGCCGCATAAATCAACCGAGCTCGCGGAGATTGCCTTCTAGGTTGGCACGCTTGTGCGCCTAGGACATGTCGCCCCGGAGCTTGAAAGGCAATAAGCTACTACGCGGCGGAGTGCCAAACCGCTGTACTTAGTCAAGGCTGCCGTTTCTGGCAAATGGGCTATTCGATCTGCTTGAGCAGCTCTCGCTTTTCATTCGCTAGATTTCGGTTTTCTTCTGCGGCCTTGTGAGCCTTCTCCACTTCTCCACGCTCCATTTCTAACATACGGATGCGTAACTCCTCTTGCTCTGCATCAGTCATCGGCGTGCCCTTCATTCTCGCCATGTCCACATGTACATTCCATCCAGGTGGTTTTTCAGAACCCTCGATATAGTGGCCTAGCTGCTCGGCTTTCTCATCCAACATCCGAGCCTCCTGCTCCAAATGCTCAATTTGTTCTTTTAACCGGCCTTGCTCGCTCTGTGGGGCGAGGAAATATGCGATAGTTGCCAAAACGACGGCGACGCAGGTAACGACGAGTAACAGTGAGCGAAGACTGAATTTCGTGAATTGGGATGGGCGTAATTGGTAGGAATGGGCTAGGCCGATGACGAACCCCACACTACTCCCCAAGATTCCCAGATATAGTGAGCCTAACACCGCAACCATCATGGCAAGAAAATCACCAGGAGGAACGTCGATAAAAACTCCGGCAGCAAAGCCCTCAGCAACGCCAACAAGAATACCAACAACGGTCCACCAGACGACCAAGACTTTACCCTTGGCCCAGGTTGATTTGCGACGTGTTGGACTAAGTAGTCCGCAGACTGCCGAGAGTACGATTCCAGCTACTAACGCTGCAATGGCAGATGTGGGCTCGCCCATAGGAATCAAGAGAACAAGAAATGCCGGAACGGCGGTGGCCAGACCAAGGATTAAGCCGGATTTCATTTACTTACCTCTCGTGAAAAATGCTAATCGTGAGCGTCTGCAGAAGTGGACGGCACGAAACCAACGAAAAGCCCTCCCAGCGTTCGCCGAGTGAGTGTGGATGACCAGTCACCTCACTAGATTGTACCTACTCCAAATAAAGGGGCCAGCACTTATCCAGCGTCGGCGTGCCAAACCGCGGAACTAGTTGGAACACAGTTTTCTTCAGCGGCTGTGCACGCCGCCGCAAGAGAGTCAGTAGACTGTATGTCTCCACAGCAACTTAACCCAGCGATACTCTTATCGCTAAACATAGCACCAGCGACACGAAGACCAGAAGTCCGACTTTCCATGCTTCTTGGTTTACGAACTTGTCGAGCAACCACACCAATGCCCACGGGACTAGGAAGCCCAGGACCGCGGGTCCCAAGACCAACGCTGGATGGCTACCGTAGTAGTCCTTGTTATTATGATGTTGTGAGCCTAGTTCCATCAGAACGAGGGCCGTCACAAACAGAGTTACAGCTCCGCAGACTACCATTGAAGCTAAGGTTGCCACGACTTTCCACATCGGACTCACTCCTCTAAATGAAGGAAACGAAGTCTCTCGACGCCATGTGGTCTGGCACTCACGGCCCAGAATCTGCCGTCCTTGTGCCCTTACGCATTATATCAGATATGCCATTTGGTTCTAATCTGAACCTGTATTGGGTTAATTCACACCCCATTCTCACATTTCTCCTCCCAGAGCCTTTAAATTGCAACAATTTTCAAGGCTGTTCTTGGCCGTTGCCCCTTGTTCGGCTCCGATGAGCCGAATCTGTGATGCTTAACGAATGCATTTTACGTACACAGTCAAAGTGCGGCGGGGAACCTGACCGCCGCCAGATACGGCAAAGGCCAGGACGCGGCGGCGTGCCAAACCTCGGAACTTAGCCAAGGTGCTTTATCTAGCGGCGGACGATAATGGCGTTGAACTTAGCAGCAAGCTGTTATAGCCCAGATTTTTTTCACGCCGCTTTATGATGGCGATATTAGTTTCGAGAGCTTCACCGAGAAAAGTTCACCTAGACCAAGGCTGCCTTCAACGAAGATTATAGCTGCTTTCTTCGCCCTACTCCATCAAATCGTCCTGTCCCTTCTTCTGTTCACTGGACGTTCGCCGTTTCAAGAACCAAACTGTCGAGCCCGTAACGAGTACGGCTGGGAACAGAAGAAGAATCCCTAAAGCCGCGAAAACGTGCAAGACTGCGATCCCCCTAGCCGGAACTAGAAAATAGTATGAGAGACATAAAAGTAAGGGTACAATTCCTACGTCAAACATTGGTCGGTAAGCGATCGATACAACATCAAGAGCCCAAGCCTGACGTCTCCACAGACCCCAGGCCATTGTGAGCAGCAGAATCGTTGGGAAACCCCAGCAAATGGCCTCCGACGGATCGCCCCAATTCCATAGACCACCGATCGCTACTACCAGACCAAGTGCCACAGCGACATGAATGGCTGCGATTACACGCATTCGGCCTCTCAATCCGGGATTTCCAATTCGGGTCCGGTCTGGGAACGCTCTAGTTTCAGAACGCCGTCCATTGTAACAGCATGTGCACCAAATTTGCAGGATACATCGTCCGATACGATGAGACCTTTAGCAATAAGTCACGCCGGTCATCCTCACTATTGAGCCGTTTCGTCCACAGTTAGACACGACACTTTGAGTGTGGCGTGAATCTGCCCGCCGCCAGATACGGCAAAGTCCAGGACGCGGCGGCGTGCCAAACCGCTGTACTTGGACGGGGCTGCCATTTGAAGCGGCGGCGGTTGTGCACGCCGCAGGAAACTGCGAGTTAGCCACAGACTTTTTAACGGCCCCATCCCTTTTGTAAGCGGAGTAACTGTGATTTAGTCTATGTGTGTTTGCGGCTACAGTAACTCATGCCGAGGAGAGTGAGGGTTGCTAGGGCAAGGGTGGAGGGTTCGGGGACTCGCTCAATCTGCAACCCTGCCCAGTTTCCTTCCGCGTCTGGTTCCAGCATATTCATTGCGGTCCCAAAAATTTTTCCATTAACCTCTGTCAGCACTCGTACCGTGACTGGAGCGTCGGCATTCGTTTGTGTGAAGGACACTCCTCCGTTCATCGCATAGTCTATGCCTCGGACAGGGCTCCCCGTGCCTCCCGTGCTATGTGCGTAAAAAGTCAGATCGTATTCGGTATTCGCGTCCAGGCCCGATACTGTCCACGAAACAGAACTCGTGTCGATACCGGCAAATGAAGCAAGAATCAGGTAATCACCAACAAGCGAGTCGGCCCCGGATGAACCGGCCCACCCAACGAGGTCTCCAGAAAATGCCAGAGCTACACCCTCGTCGTTTCCAAAGGCATCTAGAAGTGTCATCGAAGTATTCGATTCGAATTCACTGTTGGTCGTCGAATTGAATGCCTGAACTTCAAACGTGTTCCAAAAGATGCCAAGTTCTGTATGGTCAACGGGGTTGGTTTGGCCAAATAGTCTGAGGTGGTCTCTATCGCCCTGGAAATCGACATTCCAAGCAGTTCCACCTATCGCAGAACTGGCTAGTACGAGCACAATCGCAACGCTTACGAGTAGCTCAATTCTCTGAGTCATATTATTGTACCCCCCATTGCTCACAATTCAGGATAGAGTCAAGAACAAGCACATCTCTGTTATCCTCCAAATCCCCCAATCACGCAATTAAGATCGCCCAGTAGTCTATTTTGAGTGTTTCTATTAACTAACGGCTGGGAATCTGACCGCTGTGAGGAACGGTCCTTCCAAACCTGCTGAGGATGCATCAGCCGCGGCGGTTTAGGACTTTGGCGAACTGCTGGAGGTGTCTCGCCTCGGCCGACGCCTCAGCGAGTTCGCGTCAGTGAAAAGCGTAATCGAAGTGACTACACCTTGACGCACACATATGAGCAGTCTGCGTGCACAACCGCCGCCAGAAACGGCAGTTCGCTAAGTCCCTCGGTTTTCTCGTCCGCCGCTAGATAAATCTGGATGGGCTGCCCCCCAAATACCCTCCTGCGGGGGGGCAGTATCGGACCTGTGTGAATCGTCGGAGGCGGTCCCCTGGTTTGCCTCCTTCTATCCAGCCAAATAGGGTTCATCTGAGTGAAGCAAGCGCTGGGTTCATCGCATTGGGGTCGTTCCGATACCTGGGCGTGAGTGGCTGTATTTTCTGCTTTGGCAGTCAGGGCCTAACCCAATACCAAGATTTCTCCAATCCCCTCCCCGGCCGCTACCGCGTCCGACCCTCCCGGGGGAGGGTATTGGGAGAGGCAGTTTGTCGTAACTTTGCGCAAGTTTTTGGCCGCGCGATTTGTTAGAATCTCAAAGTAAGCTGTTAGCCGTTAGCTATTAGTTTTTAGCCAGAGATCGCCGCAGTTTCGCCTTTTTTCTGGCTAAATGCTAACAGCTAATAGCTAATAAGCCTGAAGCAGCAAACACCGTGGATTCAAATTACTGGCTCGGCAACTGTTTTCACTTTGAGCCTGCATGATGGTGTTCACCCTAACGGATGAGAACTCGGTTGTAGCCGTAGTATGAACATTCCTCCATTCCCCAATTCCTCCTATTCCTTCTATTTCCGTGGGAGTAATGATACAAATCTTGGCAGCTTGCATCAATTTATTGAACATGAGGTAACAAAGAAAACGGAGGGAATGGAAAGGATAGAATCAGGAACACTAATCCACGCTAATCAGCGCTAATCCAGGTTAGTGAAAATTAGCGGAAATAAGTGCTTCTTTCTTTATTACTTGCATTTACTCTGTTAGCTTGGTTAACTCCTGTTCCACGAATTTTGGTTACGGCTAGGTCCCGCTCTGGATTACTCGTTCCGGCTAACGGCTTTCCCCCTCTCTCCACTCGTCACTTTTTTAGTAGAAATTGTGCCACTCTGGTTAGTACAATGTGTCTTGCCATCCACCAGGCAAGTACCTTGATAATCGAATTGTTTTATTGTTGCCCAAGACCGGCGACTGGGCTAGAGATCCGTCGGTAGAGCGCCTGGCCTCCGATGGCGCGAAGCACATGGAGTTTTTTCGCGGGGGAGTCGAGTTTTGTTTTACAAAACTCCCCAGAAACTGAACGGCCGCATGCTACGTAAGTCGTTATCTGCCAATGATTTGAAGCGAGTGAGTCTCTTGAAAATGGAGGGGGTTATTTAATAAAAAAACGTTTACACAAAAATAAGCCCGTCTACCGGGGGGAATGCTGTGGCTACATCCGTCCGGTCACCTACCTTCGCGGCAAGCCAATCGTCGCTAGGGTCTTTCGTAGGATGGCGTGCTTGCACCCATCTTTCGATGCGTAGGCCAATTCAGATGGGTGAACCTGCTGGCCGACATACTTCCGAAGCGTTGAGTATCCCTCAGCCAGCAGAACCACCCATCCTCCCCTCTGCGACCCTGCGACTCCGCAGTGAAAATCTTCCCCCAGCCCTCAACAAAATAGAGGCTAGATGTTAGAGGGCAGAGGCTAGGGGGAATACAGTTTGCGGAATGATTTCGGTCATTTTTCCCTCGGCGCAGAGAATCATAATTCTGACTAGCGCCTCGCGCCTGGCCACTCGAAACTACTTTGGCCCAAAAATAGTCTCTAAACACACCACCCCGAAAAGATATAATGACGAACGCAAGGCACTGGTTTTTCTAGACTCAATGAGCTGAAAAGTTCGCACCAGTTCAGAACCGTCTGGAAGCTATCGCATCCTGCTCGACTTACACTTTTCCCTCGACTCTAACCCAATTGCCGACTGCGCTCCATTGCTTCTTCGGCAAGACGGATGTAGTCCATATTGCCAGTGCCGGCGTAGGCACGTTGATAGGTGACGCTCAGGGCGGTGAAACTGAAGGGATCCATCGGCTCCAGCTCGCTTACCTTGCGAGCGTGCTCAAGGGCTTCTTCATGTTTGCCCATCCTCTGCAAGACCACGGCCAGTGCTGAGTGGGCCAACGCGTACTCGTCGTTGATGGCGATCGCTTCGCCTAGCTTCTTAGCTGCCTCTTCCAATTCCCCAGCGGCTTTAAGTTGGTCGGCCTCGTCATAGAGACGTACTTCATCGCTCATGGCTCTCGGTGCTCCTGTGTGAAAGCTGGGCTATAGGGTAGTGCTAGCAGTTGGATTCGCCCGACCACCTGAGTGTAATGCACGATAGCACGCTTAGCCCAGGGGCTCGGGACTCGTCACGTACCCCTCCTGTCAAAATGGACCGGTTATGCCAGTGAACCTAACCCGTCATAACCCTCCCATCCGATACTACCAGGGAGAGGGCAATCTGCCAACTTTGCCCCCCAATTGCTGGCTCCGCTCGACGTTTCGCTAAATCGCACACCTTGCTATGATCCGGCCCACACAAGGACCCAACTTCTATGATTCACTCAACCGCAATCGTCAGTGAGCTGGCCCAAGTTGGTGCCGATGTTGAGATCGGCCCTTTCTCCATCGTCGAAGCTGACGTAGTTCTTGGAGACAGAACCAAGCTAGCTGGCCATGTCACAATTAAGAGTGGCACTACCCTGGGCGCGGACAATACCGTTTGCGAAGGAGCCGTGCTGGGTGGGTTTGCACAGCACGCGAATCGTCCTCCGAATTCGGGCCGCGTAATGATCGGCTCACGAAACATCATTCGCGAGCATTCCACGGTGCATCGTGCGATTCAAGCAGATCAAACCACTACCATCGGTGATGATTGCATGCTCATGGTAGGTGCCCATGTGGCTCACGATTGCCGGGTCGGCAATCGCGTGATACTCACTAATGGCGTCATGCTAGGTGGGCACGTAGAGGTAGGGGATCGAGCCTGCCTCGGCGGGAATGCCGCTGTGCATCAGCATTGTCGCATAGGCCGCCTGGCAATGGTGGGAGGTTGCACCAAGGTGGTACAGGACTTACCACCGTTTGTACTTACCGATGGAGCGACAGCTCTCATCGTCGGGCTCAACAAAGTTGGACTTCAACGAGCCGGTTTCTCTCGTGAAGAGGTGCTGGAACTGAAGGCAGCCTACCGCCTGATCTATCGAGAAGGGCTTACGTTCCGCGAGATGGTCTCTGCTCTGGAAGGCCGTTTTCCTGTGGGCGTTGCTGCTGAATTCGCCGAGTTCTTCCGCGTCGGAACCCGTGGCTTCGTCCAGGAACGCCGTAGCCCGCCGAAGTTTGCCCTGCGAGTTCATCCAGCGGTCGACGAAGAAGAAACGGACAAGCCGGCAATCAAGGCCTTCCCACACGCTGCTTAGGGAATTGGAACTCATTACCGCGTAGGCTTGGAATTCGGGCGAGAGTTCGTTACTCAGATTGCCCGCGAACCAGTTCCGACTCAAAACGTTGCGCAATGAATTTCGCATTGTCTACCTTCTCAAAGGTAGCAAGGTGGCGACGTACCTCTTCCAATCTTGCGCGGTCTTCCCGTGACAGCCGCCAAGTAAATAGGTGGACTGCTCGGAGAGTTGAGCCACTGGAATCCACGGTGCGACGGATCTCGACGGGCACAACACCGTGCTTTTCCAAGGCCTTGTTGAGTTCCAACCGTGGTCCGGGAGGGGGAGTGCTATGCATCATGGTATTGAGTCGTGTGTACCAATCGGTGAACTCGCGATAACGCTTTAATGTGGTGGGATCATCAGCTGGAACCGTCGCGACGTGGTAATTCCACATCTCGCTGGTAAGACTGAGCATACCTGTGGAGGCATCAAAGGATTCTTCAAACTGTGGATCCGCACAGAATTTTAGCAAGGGATCTTTCTGATCCCGCGCCCAGCGCACCAGTTTGTCGATGAGTCCCGTAATACGCTGCGTAGAAACCTCGGTACGCTTCTCCGACTGCAAATCGAGCAAGATGAATTGGCCCTCATGTGAGGGAGAGGGTGGGCGGAACACGGCAACCGCAGGGGGATTCTCTGTGAAATCGAATACCGTATTCGAATCAAAGAGCGTGACTGTCCGGCTTAAGGGTTCTTCTTCATCCTCAGCAAAGATATCTGTCTCGATCCGCAATTCTTGTGCAATACAATTTATGGCTGGATAAGCAAAGGTTACCGCTGCCAGGAGTGCGAACCAGCTGAATTGGGATGAATTAAAGAAGGAAAAGCGAACTTGCATGGTCATGCTCCCTAGGAGAGTTTTCTTGCGGGGTGCGAAATCTGCTTCGCACGACTAGGGAGAATACGAACATCGAAAGGCTCGGTAAACGGCGGTTCTCACGATTGCAAGCAGTATAGGTCAATCCGATTAGAGGTTAATTTAGGGACTTTCAGATTGTCGCTATGGCTTGAAACGTGCTAGCAATCCGTGCATACTGGGCTTCTTGTCACTGCGAACTGGTCGCCTTTGGGGGCGGTCCCAGTTTGCTAGCGTTCCTTCGGCCCGGTGCGAAAGTTGGGGGTGGAAATGGACCAAATCTCTGCTGAAAACGCGTTTGATTCGGTGGAATTCGCTGAGAATCCCGAACCTCGGGTTCCTTGCGTGCTGATCCTGGATACTTCTACGTCCATGCACGGCCCACGAATCGCGGAGCTAAATAAGGGACTGGAAACCTATCGGAATGAACTGCTGGCCGACCCCTTGGCGGCTAAGAGGGTAGAGGTGGCAATCGTCACCTTCGGCGGTCGGGTTACTCGTTTAGTGGAATTTGCCACAGCACTGGATTTTAACCCTCCCAAACTGAACGTGATCGGCGGAACGCCAATGGGAGAAGCGATCAGCTTGGCCCTGGACATGATCGAAGAGCGTAAGGCAAGCTATCGAGATAACGGCATCGCCTACTATCGTCCCTGGGCCTTCTTGATCACCGATGGCGAGCCGAACGATCATTGGAAACCAGTCATTTCGCGAGTCCACAGCGGAGAACAGCAAAAGTCATTTTGCTTCTTTGCCGTTGGGGTCGAGGGAGCCAATATGACGGTTCTCGATGAAATCAGTGTGCGCAAGCCTCTCTGGCTGCAGGGAACGAAATTCTGCGAGCTATTCAGTTGGCTATCCAACTCACAGCAGGCGGTCTCGCGTTCGTCGCCCGGCGACGAAGTCCCTCTGGAAGATCCCACTACTGGCCCACGTGGTTGGGCTCAAATCTGATATGGCAAGCGTCTGGCGTCCAATTTTTCGCAGCGTGCAAGGTGCTTCACATTTGGCGGACGAGATCCCCTGTCAAGACAATAGCAGGGTGCGCATTCTGGATGGGAAATCCGATGGTACACTGGTTGCTTGCGTAGCGGATGGAGCAGGGTCTGCAAAGCATAGTGCGGTCGGATCGCTAGTGGCTTGTAGCGCGATCGTCGAATGCATAGATGCGTATATGGAGAAGCATGGCACGATTGCAAACGTAGAAGAGTCACACATTCTGCAGTGGTGTGAAGTTGCCCGTGGACGAATCGAAGAGGAAGCCAAACTTCGTGAATCCTTGTCAGCAGAATTCGCTACTACCATCTGTGCGGCTATTCTGTCTCCTACCGGTTCATGTTTCTTCCAGATCGGTGATGGAGCGATCGTGCTCGAAAAGGCAGGTATTTGTGGCGTCGTATTTTGGCCTGAATCTGGGGAATATATCAATACAACGACATTCCTGACCTCCAAAGAATATCGTGATCGTATTCAGTCCTATGTTACATCTGATGCCTTCCACAACGTGGCATTATTCACTGACGGTATCGAACGTATCGCACTTCGATTTGACACCCGAACCCCGCATCCCCCTTTTTTTGGGCCGTTGTTTCAAGCATTACGAACGCTTCCGGATTGGCAGAGCCTAGGCGAAAAATTAGAAATTTTTCTCCGGTCATCCTCCGTTGCAAGCCGAAGCGACGACGACAAGACACTCCTCTTAGCCTCGCTCACTAATGACTAACTCCCCAAAACTTTTTGATTCCCAGGGTCGCGAGATACTTCTCGGGGAGGCCATCGGTAAAGGGGGTGAGGGGAGCGTTTACGATATTGAGGGCGAAGACTCTCTTGTTGCCAAGCTCTACCACCAGCGACCCTTATCTAATGAGATGCTCGCCAAAATTCGGGCCATGGTCTCGTTGCGGACCTCAGAATTGGATTCCATCTCCGCGTGGCCACGATCGCTGATCCATGATCCGCGAAGTCGCGACGTACTCGGGATCATCATGCCGCGGGTAGCCGACTCGTACCATTTGCATGATCTCTATGGCACGGCCAATCGGCGGCGCCAATTTCCCGAAGCTCGCTGGCATCATCTGCTTTTGGCAGCACGTAATGTCGCGGCAGCATTCGAAACGCTCCATTCCGCAGGCATGATTGTCGGGGACGTAAACCAGGGTAACATGCTTGTCGACAAAAATATGTGCGTTCGCTTTATTGACTGCGATTCGTTTCAATTTGAGCATGGCGGACAGGTCTTTCCTTGTCCGGTAGGGACACCTCATTTCACACCTCCGGAGTTACAGTCACTGAAGCTACGAAATGTCCAACGCACGATCGATCACGATGCGTTCGGGTTGGCAATTGTCATCTTTCACCTGCTTTATGTGGGTCGCCATCCATTTGCTGGTAGGTACCTTGGCGAAGGGGATTTGACCATCGAATCTGCCATCGCCGAGCGCCGCTTCGCTTTCTCACGGCATCGAGAGGAAACTCAAGTCGATCCTCCTCCTGCTTCGCTCTTGCTTAACGATCTTCCGACTCCTTTAGCGGAGATGTTTGAGGCTGCTTTCCGTAGCAACGGCGACCAGCAGAGTCGTCCCGCTCCCCCCCAGTGGGTTGAGCAACTCGAATTGCTCATTAAACAACGAAGTATTTGCTCCTACGACCATTCGCACATTTACTTCAATCAACTCAAGGAATGCCCTTGGTGCCGTATAGAAGACGGGGGAGGACCGGCATTTTTCTTCACAGACGGTGGCGTCTCGAAGATTTCCGTAGGTCGCCTGGAAGCCCTGGATCAGAAAATACAACGTTTACTTATCCCAGAGTTCGTCGATTTGTCTCCAGGCCAGTTAAAACTGCCCAGCGTGCTTAAACCCAAAAAGTTATCGAAATCCCCACCTGCCACTCTTTCTGACGTGGCAGCCAGTGGGATGGTGGTAGCGGCAAGTCTGTGTTTGCTTGGCATCAAATGGTTACCTGCGCTTGGTCTCGGGGCGATTGCTTCTTTCGGGGCTGCCGCATACTTGATCTTTAGCAAAGCGGGTCGTGAACAGCGGGAACGTGGTGGAAAACTTTTAGGAAAACTGGAGGATAATCAGGCGCAGCTTGCCAAGGGGGCAAGGCTGATAATGGCCAAATATCAAAGTCGCAAGCGCCAGTTTAATGCTTCGGTCGCAGATCTCAAGAAAGCCTACGAGATTTACCAGTCGGAAGAAGACCAATTGCAAGACGTGCTCGCCATTCAGCGAACAGCACAACTGAATCGCTACTTGGCGGGACAGCTACTGCAAGATAATGTTGCTCGGATTCCTGGCCTGACGTTTTCAATCCTTTCCGTATTGGAATCCTACGGCGTCGAATCCGCCTGGGATGTTGACGATGTGAAACTGATGGGAGTACCCATGCTGAGTCCGGAATTGACCTTGGAGCTCTTGAGTTGGCGTGAGACCGTGGTCAATTCATTCAGGTATAAGCCGGAGCATGGAGTTTCCATCGAGGATGCCAAGCTGGCAAGTGAAGCGGCCCTTCGTCGATTCAAGATCGCTCAGGCTCGTAAGGTACTCATAGGAGGGACACAGCTGGACGCACTGGCAGAGGTGGGCAAGGCAGAGGTTAAGCGCGATCTGAAGCGATTCAATGATGTAGCGGAAAAAGGGCGACAGATCGCCAACCAACTACGAGAATTCCAAAGCGGTCGCAGATTTTTGGAGCGTGAATTAAACCGCCATCCGGCTGTGACAGCTGTCGTGGCAGTTGGCATTCCACTCGTGGGATACATCCTGCGCATTATTTTTGGCTGATAGTTTCCGCGTTACCAAATAAGGATGCCAAGAATTTCATCGAGGCTGGTGGCTCCGGCTAAAAGTTTGTCTACAGCGTCGTCTCGTAGACGTGGCATTTTGCACTCTCGCATATAATCCACAATTTGGCTTTCATCACAATTCGCGACAATGCGCCGGATGAGTTCGTCATCGACGGGAAGCATTTCGAAGATGCCGACTCGGCCATGAAATCCGCGCTCGTTGCAACGCTCGCACCGACCCGGTTCGTAGATAATGCTCCCCTCCAAGGTTGGGTTGCCTAGATTGGCTGCTTCAACCGCCGTGAGATTTCGGGGCTTGCGGCATTGCGAGCAGAGTCGTTTGACAAGCCGCTGGGCGACACACAGTCGTAATGTTGCGGCAACTTGATATGATTTCACCCCCATGTCAATTAGCCGTGTGACGACACCTGCTGCAGAGTTGGTATGCAGTGAACTGAACACCAAATGCCCCGTGAGGGCGGCCTTGATGGCTATGTCGACCGATTCAAAATCGCGTATCTCCCCGATCATAATAACGTCAGGATCGCTACGAAGAATATTGCGAAGGACGGTTGTAAACTGCACCTTGTCCGCTGTATCTACTTCAGCCTGGGCAACACCTACGATGTCGAATTCCACGGGATCTTCA
The DNA here is from genome assembly GCF_007860015.1 of Bythopirellula polymerisocia. Classification (GTDB taxonomy): domain Bacteria; phylum Planctomycetota; class Planctomycetia; order Pirellulales; family Lacipirellulaceae; genus Bythopirellula; species Bythopirellula polymerisocia. Next base: position 300,383 of record NZ_SJPS01000001.1, on the reverse strand, counting down.
ACCGTAATAATTCGTCCAGGGTAGTTTGCCAGACGATGACGAAGTGCAGCGTAGAGTGTCGTTGACTTGCCGCTCCCTGTGGGCCCAGTCATCAAGATCATGCCTTGCTGCTGGCTGGCGTATTTTACAAAAGTATCGTAGGTCCTGCGGGACATGCCCAACCGATTAAGAGTCAATTCCTCTGTTTCGAGTGCCAGGAGTCGCAGGGTCATGCGCTCGCCGTGGGTCGTTGGGAGGCAGGCAGCCCGGATGCTCACTTTGCGTTTTTCTTCATCGAAGCTGTGAACGAATCGCCCATCCTGTGGCAAACGACGCTCGGCGATGTCCATGTTGGAGAGCACCTTGCAGCGACTCACAACTGGATTGTGCAGATTCTTGGGAAGCTTACGGATCGTTTCCAGTTCGCCATCAACGCGAATCTGCACTAGTGTGACATTGCGTTCAGGATCAATGTGTAGATCCGATGCGCCCCGCAGAAAGGCAATCTTCAGCATTTCGTTGCACATCGCAACGATGTCAGGGGGATCCGTCGGTACTGATTTTTTTCCATTCCCCTCTTTGTGCTTGCGACCTAAACCGCGCACCAGGGTGCCCAAGGAGTTGCTCGGAGCTTGCTCAGTCTTTTCGCCCTGCTCAACGGAGTCAGGAATGACCGTCGTCAGTTCAAGTCCTGGTACATAAGCGGCAATAACCCATTCCGAGGAATCGACGTTGCGCACCCGATGCGTGGGCATCAAGTTGCCCGCCTCGGCCCATTTCTGGAGCTTTTCCAATGGGTAGGGCCCATAGGTATTGCCGTCGCCAATCTCGAAAAACCATTGGTCATTCATCGAAAAGAATTCCGGTAACACTTGCCGTTGAGATAATGAAACGAGAGCATCCCACCAAGAGGAAAGACCGCTTCATTCTATTCCAACTTTCCTGCGGGCGGTAGAACCGGTGAATTTCGCCAAGTCTTTGAGTGCTTTTCAGAGGCTCGGTTGTATCGGTTAGATGGAACTTCTTGTCGGCATTTATCACGACGACCGGATTTTCTTGTGGAATGCCTGATAGCTGGCAAGGAAAATGGAGTTAACCACTTCACCACGCTCCTTGGGCCAATTGCCACTTTTGCCCGGTTTTCTCATGAAATCTAGAACTTCTCAATACCTCCGAAACCTCGCTACCGAGCTGTGTGCGTTCCTCATTATTGTTTGCTCGGCTGGATCTTCCCAAGCAGCAATTGAGGTCATGACAACGGATGGTCGCGTGTTAAACGGCGAGATCGACGCGCAGAGCGATGCGCAAACGATGTGGATACGCTATAGAGACTCTGGCATCATTCTCACCACAGCCGTACCTTGGACAGAAATAATCTCGACACGACTCGACGGAAAAGAAATTGCAAAGATGGAACTCGCCTCTCAGGTTTCCCATCTAGGGTCTAACGGCCCAGAAGGATTTCTGACTGAATACGAGGTCTTGGCTCAAGAGAGTCAGATCATTGAGCGAGTTGTTCCAGAGTATGGGCTACTTCCTCGAGTGGCCAGCTTGGAGATCGGTGCGCGATTGGCTAATCTTGACCGCACAGTTGAACCTGACGGAATTGTTTTAGCAGTATCACCTCTTGATGCACACGGACGAATAGTGCCTGTGTGTGGAAACGTATCTGTGCGTTTGCTGGGTGAGCTATTCGACCAGCACACGGGTCGAGTGAGCTTTCTGGAATTGGAAAGTTGGAATTCGAGAATTGCAGATTCGATGTTTGCCGACGGCGTGGCAGGGGTATCCTTGCGTTTTCGACAGATCCGCCCCGAATTCGACCTCGCCCTCTGCACAACTGCACTAGTCAACGTGCGTCTGGGAATTCCTGGGACTGGTAATTTTGAGGCCAGTGTTCCGGTAGACTTGCGGACTTTAAACCCGTTTCGAGAACAACTCCAATACTACGAGGGAAGTCGTTTTTTTAGTAATGAGCTTACCCATAACACGCGGCAACTTGGTTTCCGGCCTTTTTCGCGGGGACTCACTACGACATTTCGCAACTGGTAAGCACAACCCACCCTGGCGAAGCTCAAGAAATGAGCGAAGAAGAAGTCAAGGAAGATTTTTCCAAGAAGCTTGCTGGATGATAGTACTCGACGCAGCCCTCAGCTGCGATTTGTAATGCCTTATCGGCATTATCAATCGTTGAGCCAGGATTTTCGTTACGAGCAACTTCAGTAGCTCCAATGCTGACCGAGTAGGAAAGACTTGGGTACTGATCGTCTCGATAAGTGTTGGCTTGATTGCAGATTTTTTCCAGAGGAATAGTGGCCCCCTGAACAGTCGTGGAGGGCATTAAGATTCCAAAAGTATCTATCCCATAGCGAACCACTAAATCGGTCTCACGAAGTTGCGAACAAATCAGCCTGGCGGTAATAGCCAATAGATTTTTCTTGGTGTGTATCTGGCACTCAGGGGTGGAGTTATGGTGTTCAACTCGCACAAGTGCCATGACAAGATCTGTCCCATAGCGACTACGTTCGGCTGCCCGCCGGCGCAATTCTTCGACTAAAACTCTCTGACTAGGTAGCCCCGTTGTTTCATCGGCATAGGCTTCCACCGGTGTTGTAGAAAGACGTTCGAAGGGAGTTGCAACATTAGCTGGGATCGCAGATCCTGTGCCTTTCTGATGACATGCGATCCCATCATGAAAGAAAATACGGTTTCTGCCTGACTCTTTAGAAGAATATAAAGCTGCATCTGCCCGTTTCATCAACGAACTCGACTCCTCACAGGGTTGAACCTGAGCAAAACCCACACTTACGGTAGTTCGCAACAGAAGCCCATTGAAAGAAAATCGGCGTTCCTCAATAAGTGTGCGGGCCCGGTCCGCAACCTCCGCAGCTTCTGCAATACTTATGCCGGGCAGGATGATACTAAACTCTTCGCCACCATAGCGGCAGCAGAGGTCGGCTTTGCGAATGAGAGACTGGAGAACCTCAGCCACGCCCTTCAAAACAGAATCTCCGGCAGGATGGCCATAGCGATCATTGAGTTTCTTAAACAAGTCGATATCGAGCAATATCAGTGTCACGGGAGTTCCATCTCGCTCCCATTGAGAGATGCGACGGTTGAGTTCAAATTCATAGGCCCTGCGATTGGCAATTCCTGTGAGTGAATCCGTGAGAACATCTTTCTGATGTTCGCGGCGAAGACTTTCCAAAGCATCTCGCCAGCCGTCGCTAAGTTTTCCCACGAGAATGGCGACCAAAAGGATCGTGGCGGCCCAGATACTGTATGACAGCAACAGGGGTTCTGGAAGCTTCGCTGACGAAGTCCATATTCCTGGTATCAAGGCTAAGGTTGCTGAGAGAATACACAGCAGCGCCATAAACCGTGACCGATAAGAGCCAAGAAAGAATCCTGTAATCAGAGTAGGGAGGTAATACAGATGCAGTAGTATGTCATGATGCTCAGATTTCGACATAACCAGTGTGATCATACCCACGGCAAGCAGGAGTGCGTACTCGAGCAGAGAAGCTCGCTTTACAGTGATCGAGGAGATATTTGGTAGGAAGCTAAGCATTTATCAGATTATCTGGATCGTGGCTGCCAGCAAATCCGTCGAACAGTTTGGGGCAACGGACAAAGGCAACGGGACGAATAGATGGATTGTGAGGCATCACGGCCCTCACATTTTACCTATTAAAGGTTAGGCTACAGATGCGAAAAGTGTGAGGTACCACCTGTGAAACTCGACACTTTCATGAGTATGCTAGCTGCCAAATCGCCACAGTTGGAACCATTCCTCTTGGGAATCTCTCTATGCAGAATGAATTCAAGTGGAGAGCAACTCCCCTCATGTTAGGGGGCCGAATAAGCCGTCTGTAGCATCCTTAGCTAAGCGTCGAAGCCAGTCCAGTCAGTGCCACACAGATTCTTTGACAGATTCATCAGAAGCAGAACTATTTGAATAACTGGAAAATCGCACGAGTGCTCTTTTATAAGGCCTGGAACTCTGTCTATAATGGTTGTTCGCCCAGAATCGTACTGATTAGAAATACCTAACTTGGTACTCTTGTTAAACCCGGCACGTTTGAAAGTTGTTCGGGGAAATCTTTGCACCCAATGTCATTTTTGGAGATCGAAAGTAACATGTTTCACAATCGCATGGAAAAGCGTCTGCGTTTTGAAAGCCTTGAAAAAAAGCAATTGCTCGCCGCTGACCTGACTGTCGCGGTGATTGATGGCGATCTTGTCATCACTGGTGACGCCGAGCCCAATTCATTTGTTCTTCGCAGTGGAGTGGCAGATGGTGGACAGTTTAAGTTCGAATTGGGTATCGCCGGAGATACAATTAATAACGAGGTGCCGGACGCATTTAATACTCTTTACTCCGGAATTACGGGCAACGTCCTTATCAACACCGGAAGCGGAGACGACTCGGTCCGCATTTTCGGTGGGTCGAATACAGATGACCTGGATCCCCTTATATTTCCGGGCGACTTGAGGATCGATTTGGGAGACGGAGATGACGAATTGGCTATGGGCAGTTCCCTATCGAACCCTGATTCCCAATTGCCATTGTCAATTTCTGACGACTTGATCGTCGAGGGCGGAACAGGAGATGACTATTTCGAGTTTACTGCTGTCCGAGTTGCTGACGATTTCACTGTGGTTGACACACAAGGTTCTAATACTCTGACTTTGCCATTTCCGATATATCAAGATAGCGATGAGTCGACGTCCGTGGGTGACGATTTTACCATCGTCATGGGAAGTGGAAACGACGACATCTCTATCAACCGTGCCATAGTAAATGACAACTTGCTCGTTTCAGTCGATGGCGGTGATGATATTGTGAATGGGCTTCTCACGACAGTCAGTGGCTCTACATTAGTGAGCCTAGGAAATGGCAACGACTTCTTAAGTCTCTCATTGTTCGATGCTGGACGTACTCTGTCAGTGGTTGGTTCCGGGACCAATGACATCGGGCTTGGAGAGGTCACGGCCACCTCATTCATAACTATCGTGACAACTAATGGGAATGATGTTGTGGGTATAGACGCTAGCTCCACAGGCATTTTGTCGATCTCTACAGGGGACGGAAATGATGAGGTAGAGATATTCGATTCGGCGTTTGAGTTGCTGTTCGTAAAACTTGGCAAAGGTGATGATGTCCTTGCACTTGAAGAAGTTGTTGTTTCTAAGTTGGCTTTGCTTAACGGTGGCCAAGGATATGATTCCCTAGTAGATTTGGGTGGTAACGACATCAACTTGGAACTCGACCTTGCCTTCGAGATGTTGGAAGAATTCGTTGTGTAAGGCGAAAATTAAGAATTCCTGGAACGGGAGGATCTAATTTTCTCCCGTTCCTTTTCATTTCCTTCGCTTAAATTCTTCAGCCCTCAATATGCTACTCGTTTCCAGGTGCCGGGAACGATCTGCATGTCCGTTCCAGAAGCAAAACCTGGTGGCGCATTATTTAAGAATGTCGATTGATAGTTCAAATTCGTGCTTGCATCCACTTGAACAGATCCCTCTACAACAACGACTCCAGTGAAGCTTGAACTACGTGTAATCGCTAGGTTGCCGTCAATGTAAATGACCCCACTGATGTTCCCGAGATAAGTATCGGTGGTGTCATTGTCCGAAATGCCGTTATCTGGCGAATTTGCGGAATTGAAATTGATCCCCAAAGCTGCTTCCGAAAGTGCTGAATTTCGGTCCCAATCCATCTGAACGGGGCCTTGCACCATTAGTGCAGGAAAATTCGAAATTGCAGGTTTCCAATTGATGGAGTTTTCAAGCTTCACTCCGCCAGGAGCATTGAGAAATACTAAAGTTCCCTCGATGCGACAGTTGTGCACATTCATACTCCCTCCTAAACAATCAATCACATAGATGCCTTGTGAATTCGTTGCACCTGACCCGTAAGGATTATTTCCAGGAGAGAGTACGCAGAGTTCAATTCGTGAGCCAATGCTGCCAGCGCTAATTGCTGTGCCGTTTGCAACATAGTATTCGAATACACTTAGAGGGTCTGGCATCTCTCGGGGTGGAGCTTGGTTTTGGTACTTCGTACCCGATACGTTCCCATTGACTGCATTGGTCGACCAGGCATCTCCTTGTACGTTGGCCAAGGAATGGGTGGCATCAATCAGAGCATTCGCGCTGATAATTTGATCAGTATTCATCGTGGCTTGAACAATACACGTCCCGGAACTATGAAAAGATGATTCCAAACAGCTAAGCCCTGAACCAGTGGGTTGTAGCAACACTTCGACTACGCTTATAGCGCTACCCGCGGTGCCCACCGAACGGAGGGTAACTGTGTCTTGATCATCGTCGCTCAAATCGCCGTCGGTGTCAGTAAGCGTGAAATCGAATTGTCCTGAGCCGTTGAGCGAACCGAGTGCGACGCTGAGTATATTCGTAACGCCGCTAGTGTAATCGGTCCTCCAAAGTGGATTAGATTTGATCTTGCAGATAGCGAATTCGATGCCAGACTCGGCCATCAGTCGAGCGCGCGAGATTTCATTCACTGCAGTGACTTCGCTCATCTCAATCCGGGCAACGTGAATAGCGGCGATACTGATAACTGCCACAATCAGCGAGACGCCCATCACGGCCACATAGACCGTGCCACCGCGCATGCAGGAAGTGCGTCTTCGAATTATTATTTCTTCCATACCCTATCCCTTCATTTACCCATTCATCAGGGTGCATCGCTAGCAAGGTTCGTTATTTGAGTGCCAATGTAGGTGGATGGATTTCCGACTCCCACTTGCAAAGTGGCTCCAATCCAAGTAACGGCAGTCGTATCGACGACTGGGGTTTGTTCCAACATCCCCCATTTCGAACGGTAGGCAGTCAATGTTGTAACGTCCCCCACGGGGCTGGTGACAGTGACAACGATTTTTTTGAGTTTAGAATCCAAGATCGCATTGAGACCCGTCAACGGATCAAACCAATTTACATCGACCTGGCGGCGCCAGGCTGTGAGGTCGGCTATTGCAGTTCCATCCTTTGACTTGACTCCCAGAGAGTTAAGATTCTTGTAATCATCCACGTCATCAAAATCCAACCGATTGACGGCGGATTCACCGGATTCTCTCCCGAGAGTGAGACTATTGATGTCCGGGTCTTCGTAAGGCATCGCAAGAATTTCGGTCATGAGTTCCATGGCCAAGCTGGAACCCGTCAGCCTTGAAGCGTTGAGCCGTTGGGTCCGGTACACGGCACCTACGGTTTGCAACGATGCGACCAAAGTTACACCGACCAGCAGTGATGATATTGCAACTTCCAACAGGCTAATGCCATGCCTGAGGTGTGAACGGGTCCCACAACGATGTATGCGAAGCTTAGTCATGGGTTCACCTCCGGAGCAATCGCAATGGTGACACTCGTGAATTCTTCAGCGCCGGTCAGATTAAAGCTTGAGGATCCACTATCGCCTGCAGCAGTTTGAATCAAGTAACCCGCACCTCCTGAGGCCGCGCTTGAACTTGTACTACTTGAATCCATGTTGATAGGAGTATGGCCGAGCAAGCCGGGCAGATCAGTTGACACGAGGCGATTGTCGAATCCAGCCAATCGCAGGATCATGGCATTCCCCACTGAGCTGATAACTGCCGGGCTCGAGGCCGTAAGGATCGCGTAGCCGGACTCAGTTGCAAAAGCATTGATCGGAGTTATTAAATCGTGGCCAGTAAATCGCATGATCCATCCGAAGGCTTGTTCGGAGGGTGCCCAACTGAATTGGTAGCTGCTCGGCTCCGAGGAGGACGCGATCTTCCACCACACACCAAAAGTCTGCCGAATTGAACCTGAGGTTGGACCAATGGTGATCAGAGACCATCCAGCGGGGCCCGCGAGCGAAGTGGTAGCGTTTCCATCGGTGGATACGGCGGCTATCAACAAGTCGCCCTCCGAGGTGCCGGGAGGTTTTGCAATCACGATCGAGGTGCCATTGCTCGCTAATTTTGCAGAACTAAATTCTTCGAAGACAACCTCGCCTCCCACCGATGCCACCACCGAATCGGCCATCATCTCACGAGTGAGTGCAGTCGTATTGAAACTTTGCACATCAGTGGCGACGTTGACTATCGCTCCGCCGTTGTATTGATATGTCAGAGGATCACCCGGACTGCCAGACCAGGCATAACGGATAGTCTCCGATGTACCGTCCCCGTTGCGATCAGGGACGGTAAACGTGAGGGCCGTAGCGGTGCGCTCCGAGAATGAAATCGCCTTGTTGAGATCGGCTGCCAAGTCGTGGAGCACAATTGCCGACGTGCGCGATTGCTCTGAAGAGTTCGGGTTATCACTGAGTGCCTGGCTAGAAATATACAACGACGAGGCTAGTCCCGCGACGAGTAGAGAACTCGTCCCCAAGGCTATCATCAGCTCCAGTAAACTGAAGGCGTGTCGCTGCATGTTGAAGTTCTGGGCCATCTGATTTAAGGAATCGTTACTTGTCCGAGGGAGTTCATCACTATTGTCTTAGTCGTATTGCCTGACCTAACAACAACCGTTCCAGCATTGTCAGGCTGACCGTGAATGTTGAAGGTCACGCTGCTACTGCCGCCGAAGTCGGCAGAAACCAGTTGTGCATTAAACTTACTATCGTTGAGATAGATCACGTAGCTTTGGCCGCGTCGATTAATATCCGACACCCCAGTCAGGGCATACGAATGAGTCGATGTGTCGAAATTCACTGTTTGGTTAGAAGAAGTTCGGCTCGCATGTCGCTGCGCGAAGGAGAGATCACTTTTGATCCATTTTGCTGCCGAGCGAACACGAGCTAATTTCAACGCATTGTCGAACTTTGGAGCTGCAATTGCTGTAACGATACCTACGACCAAGACAACTATAGTCAGCTCGACAAGCGAGAAGGCCGAACGGCATATCGGTTGGGCAAAACATCGCGTACGCAAATATGACCACCGAGAAGTCTTCATTATGTTGTCCATTGCCACTCTCCCAAGGTTCCAATCAAACGGCGACGGGTACTTCGGTTGTCGTTTCGACGAGGGAAGAAGTAGCGTGTTGTGTTCGCTTGGGCAGGGGAGGTCGACGGTATGAATCGCGGATTTCCTGGATTTCAGGCATGACTCGCAAGAAGGCATCGACGATATCGGAATCCCATTGAGTGCCAGCTCCTTCGGCGAGAATGTTGATTGCTTTTTCCAGGGGCATACTCGGTCGATAAGTTCGAGTGGAAGTCATCGCGTCGAATGCATCCACGACCGCCAAGAGTCGACCTTCCAAAGGAGTTTCATCTCCGTGAAGTTGGTCTGGATATCCTTGACCGTCATAGCGTTCGTGGTGGTGAAGTACACCTGGCAGAACATAGTTGAACTGTTCGAGGTCCTGCAAAATACTCCAGCCAAAGTCGGGATGCTGCTGAATCTCGGCATACTCCTTTGGAGTGAGTGGCCCATCCTTCTTGAGGACTGAGTCCTGAATGCCGATTTTTCCTAAGTCATGCAGCAAGCCAGTCAGATAGATTTTCTCGCAGGCTTCATCACTGAGCCCGATCTCACTTGCAAGTCTCTTGGCATAAAGGGCTACCCGCTCACTGTGGCCGCAGGTATACGGATCGCGCGAATCAATAGCCGAAACCAGCGTGCGCACCACATTGACTAGCAGTTTTTCTCGTTCGTCAAACAGAGCGAGGTTGTTTGAATGAGAACCCAACATTGCTGCAGCAGTGGTCAGAAGTGAAGTTTCACGAGAACCGAGTTCGTTCTGACTGAGATTCCATTTTGGTTCCGCCCGATTTTCGGTGTTGTTCTTTTTGCGGTTAATTGCGACCAACCAACCAATTCGCGTGCGCGTAGTCGATACCGGTACAATTATCAGTTCTTTTATCGTGCGAATGCCATTGCCCAATTCAAGGGGTTTGACCTTGTTCCTTACGAGCGGTTTTCCATTCAACTGACCAGAAAAACCATCGACGACGGATTCAATTTGCCAGTTGCTCAGTGAATTAGTCGTCTCTTCAAATTCGTTCCACACTGCACTGACATGTGATTTGCCCTTCACATTTTCGAGATAGTACAGTTGCTCGATGCCTACCAGCTGACCCAACAGTGACAATGTATAGTTGGTAAGGTGATTGAGCCCCTGGCTGCTGTTTTCCAAAGTAAGTTGCTCGGCCATGGACCGCAGGAACGTGAGTTCCTCGAAATCTTCGGTCACTTGTCGCAAGAAAGCAAGATTTTCATCGCGAAGCCCCTCCAATTCTTCCTGTTGCTGTTCCGCTTTGAGAGTCTGGTTTAGCGCGAATAGCAACAACTTACTAGATGCAGAGGCGATTATTGTGGCGAGGACCTGGGTGGATCTTGTTGCCGAGTCTTTCCATGGGAACGCGACAAGGGTAACTCCAACCTCTAATTCCTTCACGACAGGGCGCCGCGTATTCCAAACCGCAGAGCATGCTGCATAAATCAGTTCGTGAGATAGATCCTTGTAATCGTAATCAGCAGAGCGGCATTCCCATTGATCACCTACTTTTACCCAAGTATCGAAATGCGTTCCAAGCGCATCTTCGAGTTCACGAAGATGCTGAGATCCAGTACGCGCACTCGGAGGCTTCGCTAAAAGGTCAATAGTCATGGGACGACAACTCCGGCCAACGCTGAACGATTCTGGTCGCAATTCCAGTAGGTTTCTCATGCAAAGCAAACTTCTTATAGTGAGTCCACTTCAGGGATTCATATAAGTATTCATATTTCGAAGAATAGCTCAGAAATGTGTTTTTCAAATACTAGCTTACAGGCATTTATCCGAGTGTAGGGCAAGTGAGGAATATGAGGATAATGCCATGTAAGCCTTGCAAAATCTTGTACATCACGACGAGAAGATGTGCTATTTATTTCTTAGTACAGGCAGATTCGTGTGAATTAATTCACTACCTTTCTCTGATTGGCCAATTTGCAAGCTAAGTTAATAGTGCCGCAATTGGCAAAAAGTTCACAAAGTATTGTAATTGAAAAAGATAAGAGGACTTACACATGTCTCACCAGAAAAATGCATTCACGCTGATCGAACTTGTGGTTGTGATTTTGATTCTTGGAATTCTCGCTGGAGTGGGAGCACCGAAGCTCTTTTCGACTTCAGGAGTTGCGACCGAGAACGGACTGCGCCAGACGTTGTCAGTGGTTCGAGATGGAATTGAACTTTATTCCGCCGACAATGCTGGCAGTTTTCCCACTTGTACTGGGGACGGAACTGGTGCAGGCAATTTCCACGATTTGATGAAGACTTACATTCGTGGAGACTTTCCCACTTGCCCCGTGGGAACAAAAGACAACTTAATCAAGGTATCCGCGGTCGACCCTGTTGTTGCAGATGATACCACAGGATGGATGTACAATCCGACGACGGGTGAATTCATCTGCAATAGCACCTCGGCTACACCGACGAATGGTGCAGTAACGTATGATGCACTGTAAGTTTCAAACGTTTATTGAAAGCCACTTTTGGGAATAGGTTGGCCAAGGAATATCGAGAACCATGAAATTACGAGCACTGATCGTCGACGACAACATTGCCCTAGCGCGGGTGACCCAGTTCGCTCTGGATCGCGCTGGCTTTGAGACACAAGTAGCCAAGAATGGCCAAGTTGCACTCGAGCTGGCCCAAGAGTTTCAATTTGATGTTGTAGTTACCGATCAACAAATGCCCGTCATGTCTGGCACTGAGTTATGTCGGGCGCTACGAGAGTTGCCGGATTATGTCGATTGTCCTCTGCTCCTGCTGACCGCCAAAGGCTTGGAATTAGAGCTGCCCAAATTGCGGGAGGAACTGGGGATCAACGCAGTGTTCTGCAAGCCTTTTAGCCCGGCCGCCATTGTCAATGAAATCAAAGAACTCCTAGGTGTCTGCGTTTAGGCATCGAATTGATTGCTCACATGCTCAGATTGCAGAAAAACCATGAAAGTGTTTCGTCCCAATCTGGGCTTTCCGCGTAAGGTTGTTTCCTATTATTTGCTCTTTTGTATTATTCCCGTAGCTTGGTTGACTGTAGGTGTACTGGTTACGACTCACACAGTTCTTAATAGCCAAACTATCGGTTCGTGCCTGTCAAAGCTAGACAAGCTCTCGGCGGCAATCGAGCTTGAGTATCTTCACAGTGGTACGAAGAACCTTCAGCCACTCTTGATGCGGGCCAAGTCTGAGTCAAGACTCGACTTCTGTGCCATTGTCTCAAACGACGGGCTCTACTGTAGCCACACGAAAACCAAATTTCTTGGTCAGGCACCTCCCGAACGCGAGGGAAGCCATCTTCAATGGGGGGGACTCAAGGGGATTCGTTATAGAGACTCAAATGGAGCACAAGTCAGTGAATATCGCTTGCCATTGATTGTTAACGATCAACCCATTGGAACACTTCACATAGGTGTCGTGGAACCCGAGTTATGGCGAACATTGGCTGAGGTGGCACCTCTCGCTCCGGTAGCCATCTTTGTACCGCTTGTGCTTATAGGACTGGGTGGATTTGTACTTTCACGTATGACGAGTCCCTTAGGAGAAATCAGCAACCAACTCCAGCACATTGCAGCACTCGCGCCGGAAGATCCAGAAGTAATCACGAAGATTCCAGTTCGTGATGCACTCTCCTTAGGCTGGAACCGCCTCGCCACTCTATTAGAGCATCAAAAGGCTAATCCTGAAAACCAAGCCCTAGAGTCAAAGTTACTAGAAGCGACTGCTGCGAGGCGAGCCAACCAGGACCGTGAGATCCTGGAGAGTATTCCAGACGGCATTGCGATGACCGATGCAGAGGGCCGCATTACATTTGCCAATCGAGCTGTGGCAGCCTTGTTGGGCGACGATGCGACCGAAGGAGTCGCAATCCAACAACTACTGGCAGAGATGGACAACAATGCAAAACACTTGACTGATTCTCCTAGCGAGAACCATGCAAATGTGTGCGAGATCCACCGAAAAGGCAATCTCACTGAACGTGTGATTCGTGTATCGAGACAAGGGATGCAAAGTACTCAACGGCCAGGCCAAATTTGGTGCTTGCGTGATGTTACTCAGCAAAAACTCTCCGATAAGATGCGAGATCAGTTTATCGACACAGCAACTCATGAGCTGCGCACGCCACTGTCGAATATCAAAGCTTATGCAGAAACGTTAGTTACTGGCGATGCCATTGACGTCGAACAGCAGAAAGAATTCTGTAACATCATCAATAGCGAAGTAACCCGTTTGGCACGGTTTGTTGATGACCTATTGAGTATTAGTAGTATGGAAATGGGATCGCTGAGTATTGACCGACAGAAAGTTGATACGGCGAGATTGTTTTCAGAAGTGTTCGAAAAAGTTGAACCTTTGATGCAACAAAAGCAGATTGCTTTCATCAAGGAGTTGCCAGAAAAGCTTACTGAAATCAAGTTGGACAAAGACAAAATTGTCGCTGTGCTGGTGAATTTACTAGGCAATGCAGCCAAATATACCCCAGCTGGCGGCCACGTCACGTTGCGTGTCAAGCTAGACCAGAGATCGCTGGAAGTTGCTGTTGTGGACACGGGTGTGGGAATCGCCGCTGAAGAACTACCAAAAGTGTTCGACAAATTCTTCCGCAGTGCCGACGAGCGCGTGCAAGAGGAAGTGGGGACGGGCTTAGGGCTCTCGTTAGCACAGGAAATAGTAGAGATGCACGGCGGCGAAATCAGCGTCGAAAGCGTCCTCAATCAGGGCTCGACCTTCTTGGTTACGATTCCACTTGAAGGAGCAACTTGATGTTCGCGATCAGATGCCAAGGTGCCGTCGAGGTGATAGTTCCCAACGTGCCACTCACGGGCGAACACGCCGACGAGCTGCGCGAAACCATTGAGCATTGTAGTTCTAACGGGCTGCCAATGGTGGTACTCAACCTACATGACGTACCCCTGATAGACAGTGACGGCCTGGAATCGTTGCTAGATATCCGTGATACGGTTCGCGAGCGTGGCGGGAGTGTCAAGCTCGCTTCGCTAACTCCGTTGAGTCAAGACATCTTGAGAATAACTGGGGTAGCAGAACATTTTGAGGTATTCCCCGACGACAAGGCTGCCGTAAGGAGCTTTGTACAATGAGTGCCATTATCGTATCAGATCGGCAAGAAGATCAGATCGAGCAATATACAGTTCCGTTGGGCGTTGACAGCGACGATCCGGCTTTGAATCCGCTGTCAAGTCGAGGTCCTTTGGGCCAGCGACTTCTCAGTGCTGATCTTATAGGTGAAGAGGAGCTTGAGTCGGCATTGCGTCACCAGGTGGAGAATGGCCACAAGTTGGGTGAATCACTCCTGGAATTAGGATTCGCCAGCGAAGAGCAACTTTTGCCGTTCGTGGAAACTCAAATCGGCGTAGCTGGAGTACGACTTCGGGAAGGAATGCTCGATCCAGTTGCAGTACAAATAATTCCGAGGCCATTGGCGGAAAAGTTGGGGGTTCTGGCCCTCTTCCGAGTACGGAACCAACTTGCTGTGGCAATGGATGACCCATCTAATCTGGACGTAATCGACTGCATTGAAAAAGTCACAGGCTTCGACGTTCGTCCCGTGTTTGCATTTCGGGCATCGATCACTCGCATACTACAGCGCGCCTATGAAGAAGGGTTCCATGTCGACACCGTAACAGCAGATATGGACGAATCGGCAGTCGAACTCCAGCTTGACAGTGCCGACATGGATGTCGCCTCGGTCCACAATCTGGTGGATGGAAGTCCGGTAATCAATCTGGTTAACTATTTGATCCTGCAGGCAATCCGCAAGCAAGCCAGCGACATCCATATTGAGCCAAATCGCAAGTTTGGAACGGTGCGATTTCGCATCGACGGTCAATTGATTGAGATGTTGCGACCTCGCCGTGATATTTTTCCGGCGATCGTGTCTCGTATCAAGGTCATGGCCAAACTCGACATAGCTGAACAGCGGACTCCACAAGACGGCCGCTGCCAAGTGGTCGCCGATGGCAAGGAAGTGGACCTGCGCGTTTCGACGCTACCGACCGTTTTGGGTGAGAAAGTCGTGATTCGTGTTCTCGACAAAGCCCGACTCACTTTTAACCTTGAGCGCCTCGGAATTCCCGATGACGTCTTGACCATGGTCAAGGCTCTCCTGAAGAAACCTTACGGGTTGGTTTTAGTCACTGGACCAACAGGTAGCGGTAAGACGACGACGCTGTACTCCGCTCTAGAGCTAATCAAGTCCGTACACCACAACATCGTAACTGTAGAAGATCCGGTCGAGTATCAGATCGAGCTGGTCAATCAGGTACAGGTCGATTCCAGTCGGAACGTCAACTTCGCCACCGCACTACGGTCGATCCTGCGCCAAGATCCCGACGTGATTATGGTTGGTGAGATTCGCGATGCCGAGACAGCCAAAGTCGCTGTGCAAGCAGCTTTGACCGGGCACCTTGTATTGAGCACGCTTCATACAAATGACAGTGTCAGCGCTATCACAAGAATGACCGATATGGGAATCGAAGGATACAAGCTTGCTGCGGCCTTGCAGGGGGTCATAGCCCAACGTCTTGTGCGCACAATCTGTCCGCATTGTCGCAGCTCCTACTATCCAAGTGCAGAATACTTGGAGGCATTGAAATATCGGGGAGACAAGCGACGGAGCTTCTCTCGCGGCCAGGGGTGCCGAGAATGTTTTGACACAGGTTTTCAAGGACGCATAGGTATTTATGAAGTCCTTCCTGCAGAAGCAGAATTACGGAGACTCATTGGCGAAGGTGCCTCATTGGAATCCGTGCGACAGTGGTTTCAAGGGAAGGGGTTACCCGATCTCTTGCAATGTGGGTTAGGGCTGGCGGAAGATGAAATGACCAGTCTGGAAGAAGTTGCTCGGGTCGCATTTGTTGAATAGTCCACCTGAATGAACACAATTGCAAACGGCGATTAATTCATTATGAATGCATACAACACCACCTTTGGAATGCAGGAGCAGTCGTCCGCTCAACCCGAGCGTGCCGGCAAACGTTCTGGGCTGGAAACTGCGGATCTTATCCGCTGGAAGTCTGCCTCGACGTCTATCGAGAAGCAAGCGTTAAAACGCCGCAAGTCGGTACCCTTGCAGCACATCGCCGAGTTCACCGCCCAACTCTCAATTATGCTGAAATCAGGAATCGATGTCTCGACAGCGCTCGGTTCTTTGGTAGCACAAAGCCAAAATTCGCAGCTTGCCGACGTGCTGCTGCGAGTCCATCAGTCGGTTCTAGCAGGTACCACCCTTTCGGAATCCCTCCGTCGCCACGGATCGGTCTTCGATGCTGCATTCGTTGCCACGGTTGCCGCCGGTGAGGCGTCGGGTTCTTTGGCAGACGTTTTAGTTCAGTTATCTCAGATGCAACGCAACGAACTCCGCAATCGTCGAACTATGCGGGCATTGATGACCTATCCGGTCCTACTCTTGGCGGTGTCGACCTCAGTGGTCGCTGGATTGGTAATTTTTGTCCTACCGCGTTTCTCAGGAATATTCGCGCAATATGATGTTGCCCTGCCAATTATAACCCAAATGTTGATTTCCTTCGCTGATGAGTTGCGCGGACGTTGGTGGCTCTGGGGGCCGCTTGCAATCGCGTTCGTCGGAGGGGGGCTTGTATGGCGTAAGTCGGTAGCAGGGAGACAGACATTGGATGCAATGTGGGTCAATACCGCCGGAATTAGAGACGTTTGCCGTGCTCGCTTGACAGGAAGGATCTGTCGGTTGATGGGAATAATGTTGTCCAACGGTGTGCCGTTACTGGAGACCTTACGACTAACTCGCGATGCAGTTGAGAATTCATTGTACCGAGCCTTGTTGATAAGACTCGAAGACTCCGTGGTGAACGGTCGCAACCTGGCGAGTGTTCTGCAAACCGCCGAGATCATTCCGATATCAGCCCGCGATATGCTTGTGACTGCCGAAAGCACTGGCAACGTAGCTGAAGTGAGCAGATTGCTGGGGGACTATTACGAGGAAGAAGCCGAGGCAAAGATGCGGCAACTAGTGGGCATGATCGAGCCAGCTCTGACAGTGGGTATGGGGCTCGTCATTGCGATTGTCGTCCTAGCAGTGATGTTGCCGGTGTTCGATCTTTCCAGCCTTGCCAATCGTGGACACTAATACTTCGAAAGAAAATCAATAGTGATGTTCCGTCAACAAAAAAACGGTTGGATTGGAATCGACATTGGCAGTGCTACTGTCAAGGTCGCGCAACTTGCGCAGTTCGATGGTAAACTGCGTATCATCGCGCGAGCCATCGTGCCGCGTTCTGCGCCCGAAATCAGTGAGGACGCAGAGACGGAAAACGAATCCCGTTGGTCGGCTTCCGGAGAGATTGGCGCCGCCGTAGCTTTGGCGGGTGGGCTTCGTGGGAGGCAAGCCGCCCTCACGATGCCCATGGGGCTCTGCGACATTCACCACCTGGATAGTTTGAGCGACGTTTCTGACGACCTTGATTCAGTCGTACGGCGAGCTGTCGAAACGGCTACCCAAGCTTCGGCGGAACATCTGCAATTCGATCTATGGCCGGCAGAGTCCGTTGACGGCAAAGACCAACCATTGCGGTGGAATGTGATGGCGGTGGCAAGACCGTGGTCTGACCAACTCTATTGGGATGTGGTCAAGAATGGTTTTGCCTGCCAAAGAATCGACGGGCTGCCGCACTCCCTAGCCAGGGCGGTTGGATTGGGCCTCCCCACCCCCCTTACATTGCCAGTGGCGACGCTCGACTGGGGATCCAGTCAGGCAACTTTTTGCATCGTGCAAGATGGGAGTCCTGTCTATGCGAGGATGCTAAAGGACTGCGGTCTAGATCGAATAATGTGTTCGCTGGCTCAGGGACTCGGTATACGAACCGAGCAGGCGTATGGACTGCTGTCCCGTTATGGTCTAAGCGGTTTGAAGTCGCGCAACGCCGACGAGATGGCCGTTCTAGTTGCGGAACTCATCAAGGAACCCTTGAATCAATTGGAACATGAACTTTCACGGACCATATCGTATGTGAATGGTTTACGCCGGTCGATCAAGCCGCAACAAGTCTATGTCTTCGGCGGTGGCGGTCTCATTCGGGGTGTGACTAATTACCTGACTCGCCAATTGAAAATTGAATCGCGGGTGTGGGGATTGAATCCTGATCCGTCTGTTTACGATTCCTCAGAATGCGAAAACCAATGCCTGTTTGGTCCGGCTCTCGCTTTGTCGGCTTTGGCCTGGGAGAACGCATGAGTCGCACAATCAACCTCATGACACCGTATGCCCGACGCCGCGAGATTTACCGTGCCCGGTTGAGACAATGGCTGAAGATCACTAGCGCCCTGTTTCTGGTATTAGCACTGGTGACGTCTGCTCACTACTACTACGTTCGGCAAATTGGTCTCGAACAACAATTGTTGGAAACTATGCTTGAGCCGATCAATCACCTCAAAGAGGCAAATAAACGGCTCGCTAAGCAAATAGCGGCTATACGCGATGAGGAGCAATTTGTCCTGGCCCTATCCAGCGAAAATCATACCGTAACTGTGTTAGGACTTTTGGGGAGTGCGGTGGCAAAAGTCGGCGACAGAGTATTCTTTGAGAAGATCGAGTTATCTAGTTCCGGACGAACCGATTACCCTCAGACGAACTCACCGATGGTGTTGGATATTGCCGGCATTGCCGACAACAAAGCGGCCGCAATTCAGGTTGCCGAAGAGTTGCAATCCTCGATCCCAGCAGGAAAGGTGGACGTGACGACGAATAAAGAGACACGCATCAACAATCTATTGATGCACAATTTCGCCTTGCACGGTACTTTCCAGAATTAGAGGTTCAAACCGTGAGAAATTACCAAGAAAAACAAGTTGCTTCGCTTGGGTGGGCGCTTCATGTTGCAGGGGTCCTGGTGGTCCTTGTCTTTGTGGGGGCCTATTTTGCACTGGTGACCCGACCTCTCAATACCCAGTTGGATCAAAGTACCAGCAGAGTTGCGCAACTAAAAGAAGTGCTCAAGCGAGCCCCTCAAGTCCGTTCAGCTTACAGTCAGAGCAAAGCAGAGCTACAGGCCTTGAAAGCCTCGGTCGAGGAAACCTTGCTCCGGCTCCCAGCGGAACTCGATGAGAATGAGTTTATTGAGCAGGTCAACTCGGTCGCCCTGGCTTCAGGTGTCAAGATTGTGGGCCACCAGAGTGGCCTGACGGAACGGCTGGAAAGCTACTCGAAAGCGTACGTAACTTTCCAATGCAAAGGTAGCTTTGCCAGCATCTGTCGATTCCTGCATGGGATTGACCATCTCCCCAGGCTTACGGAAGTTTCCCAGTTGGAGATCGAATCGGATAAGTATTTGGAAAGGTATCCTATTCAGGTAAATTTTGTCTTGTATTTTGGGGGAAATTCCCACGATAGAAGTATGAGAGGGGAAGTCCTATGAGTGAGCGCACTTGGATGCAGAAATCAGGTGCGACACCACGCAAGCTAGCACTGGTGGTCTGCCTGGCGGTTGGACTTGTCTTCGTACTATGGAATCAGCAGACAGATGGTACCGACGAGACATTGGTCTCCAGAAGTACTCCTCAATCGCCTCCTAATCAACAAGCAGAAGTCGCGAATAAGAACCTTGTCTCCCAAAAAGTCGATGCCGAGTCGAAAGAACAAATACCCTTGAAGTGGCCGCAGATGCCGCTTGAAAGGGTAGTAAAAAATGATCCCTTTGCGATGCCAGCGTGGTACCTGGCGACGATCGTTGATCCATCGCAAAGTAGTGGTGAAATAGCTTCACAAACCGAACAGCTGCTGGAAAAACTTCGCAACGAGCAGAGGATGATAGTCGTGATTTCCAACGGAGAACGCATCGCCACTTTCGGAGATGAAAGTTTTAGAGTTGGCGACACCGTCGCAGGCTATGAGATTACTGAAATTAATACGGATGGAATTGTCCTCACGGAGATCCATCGCTGAGAACACTTTGAGCAGGCTATGAATTTGGGGGGAGAACAGTGCGGCTCACAAATGAGGCGCCGGGCCTATAGACCGGTTGTCTGCTGGTTGGTGTGCGCACTCTGTTCGGTACCCGTCTGGGGACAATCGGCTCCGGAGACTCAGGCTTGGTCGGGCCAAAGCAAACTAGAGCGTACAATTGGCGCTCAGCCAGCTAATCCTGTAGTAGAACAACAGCCAGCAGTTTCCCCGGAAGCTGCCCCGGTGGCACCCTCTTCACCATGGACATCCGTGAATCTGGACGCCTTACGCCAGGCAGTTGGGGCAGGGAAGACAGGAACTGATACGCTTGCGGCACCACCGAGCAATCCAGAGGATTTGCCAAACCGTCGGACACTTCCCCTGGGCGAGGTTGCTGCTGAAAACATCCAAGTCCAGGAAGATGCTGGACTGATCTCGTTGATGGTTCGCGATGCTCCTTTGAGGCAAGTAATTGCACTGGTGGCTGAGACGCAAAAGCTGAATATCGTGTTCGCATCACCAGCCGAAGTACCCGTCACCGCTTCCTTCGACCGCATGCCGTGGCAACAAGTGATGGAAGCCCTGCTTTCTATCTCGGGCCACACGTGGCATATGAACGAGGGAATCATTTACGTCACAAATATCGAAGCGGCTGACTATGTTTCACCGCAAGCAGGGGGTAGAGTCGTAGAAGTTTTTGAACTCGACTTTGCCGCTGCCGTGGATGTCGACAATACGGTGAAAGGCCTGCTCTCCCCTGCTGGCAATAGTTGGCTGGTCGAAACGAGTTCGGATGACAATCGCCGCACCCGCGAAGTGGTAGCTGTTTTTGATTACCCGGCAAATGTCGCGCGGATCAGCGATTACATCTGCCAGATGGATCAGCCTCCTCGGCAGGTCTTGATAGAAGCCAATATTCTGCAAGTAACACTGAATGATGATTGCCGCAGTGGCGTCAATTTTGAGCAGATCACCAGCTTCTACAACAATCAGGTTGGTTTTGGATTTCTCTCAGGAGGCTTCACCAATCCATCGGGTAGCGCAAATGCAGCACCCACGAATTCCACTTCGTTTATCTCAGTCGATGGCACGGCTCTGAATGGCTTCGTCCAGATTCTGCAGACGACACTTGACGCCAAAACGCTCGCCTCGCCGAAAATTCTTTCGGTGAGCGGTCAAGAGTCCAGTATTCAGATTGGCGACCAACTCGGTTATTCGCAAGTCACCACGAATGTGAACCAGACCACACAGCAAAACATTCAGTTTCTGGATACGGGCGTCATCCTGCGCGTTGTGCCACGAATCACTCGCGATGGGCGAGTGCTGATGAGAGTCAAGCCCGAAGTCTCCAAAGGGCAGGTCAATGCAGAGACCCAAACACCCTCGAAACAAACTGCGAATGTCGACAGCAGTATTCTTCTGAGCGATGGCCAGGGTATGGTCATCGGGGGATTAATTCAAGAAGAAGACACTCTCTCGGAAAGCAAGCTTCCTTGGTTCGGTGATTTGCCGTATGTGGGGATCTTGTTCCAGAATCGTCAAGTCGTGAAGAAGCGAACCGAAATCATCGTCACCTTAGTACCCCACGTCCAGCCGTACAATCCTATCATTGATTCTCGTGAATCGAATGATTACATGAAGGCGGCTCATGATCGCTTGCTCACGGGTCCTTTAGTGCGCGTGCCACGACCTTACGAAGCGCAACTTTACGATACCTTCCGCAATCCTCGCCGACCGATTGCCACGATCCATGCTGCCCATCATGAGGTGCCAATGGTTTCGATGGTGCCTATGCCGCTACCTCCTGTTGAGGAGACCTGGGACTGTCCAACAGAGTTAGACTCTGAAGAGATTGCCTTCCCCAATCAGCCATTGCCAGAAATCGATTACCAGTACTAGCTCTCCCCACGCTTTTTGAATCCAAATTCGCTTTCCCAGGGAGAACGTAACCATGCCTAATCGCTTGAATCTTCCAGAAGAACTGGAACTGTTAATTGAAAAACGGGAAAAGGACCGTCGTCAGCAGGAATTGGCTGGCGAGAAAAAGTCCTCGACGGACGCACAATGCGATCAGCCTGCCCACGACCGGCGTCATGGGACGGGCCGTCGTGCAGATGACATCAGCTGATACGTCATCTGAATAGACCTCGCCTGCGCTACGAGTTTCTTGCTCTGCCAACGGCGCACACTCAAAGTGGTGCTATCGAACTAGCAATTCGGTAAACTGATCATTCGTCGCTGATGACGACTTTCTCGATCTTATCCCCTTGCTGGATCACGTCGACAACTTCTTGGCCATCATCAAGTACCCGGCCAAACACCGAATGTTTACCGTCGAGCCACGGGGTAGCAACGTGAGTGATAAAAAACTGGGACCCGTTTGTATTGGGGCCGGAATTAGCCATCGATAAGACCCCCGGTCCGTCGTGCTTCAAGTCGGCATGAAATTCGTCTTCGAACTTGTAGCCAGGACCTCCAGATCCCGTCCCTTCCGGGCAACCTCCCTGCACCATGAAGTCGTCGATCACGCGATGGAATTTGAGTCCATCGTAAAAGCCATCGCCGGCGAGCTTGACGAAATTTGCCACCGTCTTCGGCGTCTTGTCTTCATGCAACTCAATACGGATATCCCCGCGATTGGTGGTGATTGTGGCGACTTTCATCCTGTCATCCCGTCCTTACTAGAATATGAAGCGGTCCATGGCCATCGCAATTGCTGAGCCAGACGAAGACCCCAAGATGGCAGCGGAGGGCAGCTTTCGCAACCCCTGCTTGCGGAAGATCGTCGATTTCAGGTGCGAAATGAATGCCCCAGAGCGACGGCAATGGGCACGAATACCATCAGCGGTAGCCAGGCAGCAAGAGTGGGTCGCAAGAGGCTTAGTCCACCGAGAGATTGGCAGATGAGCGTCACAAGCGAGAATGAAATCCCGGCCAAGAGGCAGATTCCGATAGACACAAAAACGTTCCTGTTGCGTCGAGAAAACATGAGGGGCAATCCCAGCATAAGCATCGTCGAATCCATAAACGGCTGCAAGATACGCGTGTGAACAGCAACTCTAAGATCGGTCCCCGGCTCGGTACTTGGCTCGTTCAATTCACGAACCATTTCTCCGATCGATGCGTAGCGTCTCCACGTTGACCCGTTGGCCAGCAATTCGAAGGGAACTTGCGAGACCACAAATACCTGCCCGGGCTTGAGCCACGGTGCATCCTTTCGCGTAACAACAACTGCGCGACCTTCACTGCGCAATGACGAAACTTTGTTGATATTTCCTGGAACGCTGACTTTATCAAGTAGGTATCCAGCCGGGTGATCTGCTGTGGGACTAAGATAGAAACCATTTTCGGCGACCAGTTGCTTGCCGTATTTTGACAGCGAGTCCGGCAAAACAAAAGTTGGTTTGACGATTCGTAGTTCTTTAGCGACTGTCTTGTCGCCTCCTAAAACGATTTCGGTTTGCCCGTCGAAACGGGGTTCCAAGTCGCGTAGTTCGCTCCCCCCCAGGTCTTTAGTGTCGCGAGTCAACTCATTGCGAATCTGGGGGATTACGATCTCTCGGTTCAACATTCCTAATACACTAACCGCAAGCGCTGCGAACAAGATCGGGCGGATCGAACGGAACTTAGAAATACCTGCAGCCATCATCGCGGTCAGTTCATGATGTCGTTGCAGCCAAGTCACGGTGAACATAGCGGAAATCATTGCCAGGATCCCAGCGGTGCGATCAAAGAGATCGAATGATTGATAGGCGTAGTATTCGCTGATGGCACCCAGCAGACTCCCTTTTTCTTCCGCGTAAGAAGAAAAACTATCGAGATGCTGGAAAGCATCGATCACCACATACAGCCCGCCCAAGCTGAGAAAGCAAATTAGGAAAATCTGCACGAACTGTCTCAGAACATAGCGGTCGAGGATAGTCATCGTCGAGAATCGTGGTCGGTTGGGGGAAAGCAGTGGGTCGGAAGAGTAACGGAGCCAGTTTGCTAGCGTCAAGAGAGCTGTCTCTCACCTACTGACGGCACTGCTGGCAAAGTGTATCATGAGTTCCAATCCAAGGCGGAAATTCCAATTTGCAGTTCAATCACCGATGCGAATCTCGACAACAAACTGGCTGCATCGACTCGGGGACCGATCGCTCGATCTGTTGTTTCCTCCCAGTTGCCTGAGTTGCGCTGCCGAAATGGAGCAGTCGACTTCCAGTGGCCTCTGTTTGGATTGTCGAGCTGAGCTGTTGGCTCCACTGGATAATGTTTGCCTTCGGTGCGGTGCCAGAGTACCAGAGTTGAGCGGATCGATGGAAACGTGTCCGAGGTGTGAAACAGACAAACTACACTTTGATAACACATTTGCCTTAGGACCCTACGAGGGTCTGCTCAGAGATCTGGTCTTAAGAATGAAAAACGAAAGGAGTGAGAAGCTCGGACGATTGTTTGCCTGCTTGCTAGAGGAGCGCTGGGGGGAGAAGCTCCAGAGCCTGCCGATTGACGCTGTCGTGCCTATTCCCATGACCCCATTGCGCCGCCTCATTCGGGGAACGAATCCTCCGGAAGTAGTTGCCCGGAAAATCGCAAGTTCCATGGGCTGGTTGCACCTGCCTCACCTATTGACCCGTCGTCGTAACTCCCTGCCGCAGCACGGTTTATCTCGTCCGGGGAGATTTCGCAATATTCGTGGCGGGCTGAGCGTTCCCCGGGGCTATCATTTAGAGTTCCCCCACATCCTGCTGGTGGACGATGTGCTGACCACAGGTGCCACATGTAGCGAAGCTGCTCGGACACTGAAAAGGCGAGGTGCTTCTCTGGTAACTGTACTGGTCGTAGGCCGAACATCAGACTCTTGACCCAAGTATTCCACCGACCAATCCCACCTAGCTCCGTTCGCTGGACCAACACCGGATAACTCGGCTTGTATCCCTGCAAACGAATCGCACAATGAGGACCCATGGAACCTATCCCTCCGCAGACTGATGCGACGATCAAGGCGCTCGACCCCTTCCGCCGGGCCGTGCTCCGGGGGCTAGGGGTCTTGCTTCCGCCTCTATTGACCATCGTGATATTTCTGTGGGTGGGAAACACGGTCAATAATTATCTGCTCGCGCCGATGGAATCGGGGACGCGCCAATTGCTGACCCGTCATTTTCGCGGTGATATACGCAATCGCAAGGAAGTCCCAGAGAATGAGATTAGGGATGGTAATGACGTCAATGCCCTGCGTCCTTTTCAGCCAATGCCCGACGATCGACTCGTGCCTTCTAGCTTCTACGACTATGTAGTGGAACTAGGAGTTAGTCCGATGCCCCAGACATCGGATGAACTGATCCGAACATACGTCAACCGTCGTTTCTTGCCACCTTATATAGTGATCCCGACGTTTCTTTGCGTATTTCTACTGATCTTATACTTGCTGGGAAAATTTCTAGCGGCTGGTGTCGGACGCATTTTTTGGATTCAAATCGAGCGAATTATCCACAGACTGCCCCTAGTGCGCAATGTTTACTCGTCAGTCAAACAAGTGACCGATTTCATGTTCAGCGAGCCTAGGCTCGAATATACACGGGTTGTAGCTGTCGAATATCCACGCAAAGGCGTCTGGACCGTGGCATTCCTCACCGGCGAGAGCTTACTGGATATTCGTGGTGCTGCTAATGAGCCAGTCGTCTCGGTATTGATTCCGACCTCCCCGATGCCGTTCACCGGTTTTACTGTCACAGTAAAGAAAAGTGAGACGATCGACCTCAATATTACGATGGAGCAAGCGTTCCAGTTCATCGTGAGTTGTGGCGTGGTCGTGCCGCCCCAGCAACTTGCCGATGCCTTGGCAGCGCGCGAACGAAGCGATCATGCCCGGTTGTCGAATCCGGACGGGCTCTGAGCCATTGCACCCCTGGTTGCCGACCAATTCGGGAATCTTTACCATGAGCTTTCCCGTTTCGAGTTCATTCCGCGATCATTGCTTAATTCATTGTGTCCACCCCTCACATCCGCATTGGTACTCGCTCCAGCCAACTGGCACTCTGGCAAGCCCGATGGGTTGCCGCTGAGCTTGAGCGGCTTGGGGCACAGGTCGAGATCATTGAGATCACCACGCAGGGTGATCGACAGCAGAGCGGACCAATTGTTGAATTGGGTTTGCAAGGAGTGTTCACTAAGGAGATTCAAGCCGCCGTGTTGCGGAGCGAAGTCGACTTGGCGGTGCATAGTCTCAAGGATCTTCCCACGGAAACGGTCTGGGGACTGACACTCGCAGCCGTCCCGGAACGGGAGAATTGCTGCGATGCCATTGTCTCCGCCTCGGGCGAAAAGCTCGCTGCCTTGGCATCAGGGGCTATAGTCGGCACCGGTAGTCTGCGGCGGCAGGCACAACTGCGAGCGATGCGACCCGACATCAATGTGCGGGGAATTCGCGGGAATGTGGATACCCGGCTAAGTAAACTGACTACTGGTGAGTATGACGCGATCATTCTCGCCTCCGCGGGACTCAATCGACTTGGTCTCGCAGAAAAAGTTAGCGAAGAACTCGCTCCACCAAGAATGCTACCCGCCCCGGGGCAAGGGACTCTGGGAATTGAATGTCGGTTAGCAGACGAGTTACTTCTCAAGTTTGTCGCCCAAATCCAGCACCCCGACACCCGCGCGTCCACCGACGCTGAGCGTTCCATGTTGGCCCTCTTGCATGCGGGTTGTTCCGCTCCGGTCGGTGCCTGGGGTCGGATTGAGAATGGCAAGCTACGCTTGGACGGCCTCGTGGCCAGCTTGGATGGAACACAGATTCTGCGAGCGGCGGCAAGCGGTTCGCTTGATGATCCGCTGCAATTGGGAAGGACAGTGGCTGAGGAGTTGTTGGCCCAGGGGGCCCAGCAATTAATCGATGCGGCACGAAATTCCTAAGGATCCCTTCTCAACTCCGTCGACGAAACATCTTCGCGAAATTCGCTGGCAGGAACTTCTGTGCAGAGTCGCAACAAATCGTTAGGAAGTTGCAAGTCTCCGAGCGAACAAAACTTTCCCTCCACCTGCCGACCAAATACCAGGAAATGACAGTCGGCAGTCGCTATCTGGTGGATTGCTGAATCGCGCTTTATCTGGTCGTTACCGTAGTAGCGCGGGTCGGCGATCCGTTGCAATGTGTCCACTCCCACGACAAATGTGCAACCGGCTAGCAAAGCAGCCTTTTTGATAAAGGTAGAAGCTGTAGTCAGTAGCACCCTGCTTCCAGGATCATTTTTCTCGATGCCAGCAAGCCGGTCAGCAATCTCCACGAAATCGAGCGGGGGTTTATCGACATTTGTGATCGACAACTCGTAGACGACTTCCGACTCCGTGAGTTTCGCAGCAATCTCTGCCATGCGTCGATGACCTTGGTGCAAGGGATGAAATGCCCCAGGAAAGATCGCACTGGGCAATTGCTCGCTGACTCCTCGGGGCCATTGCACGAAACTTTGCTCGCCCAAGAGGAGTTCTGTCCATTTCGATTCCGCTTCTTGATGGCGGCGGAGAATTTGCTCACCTTGCATGAGTCTCTGTTCAAGAGAATGACGACAGGCAGCCGTGTTTGCTCCACAGGCTTCGCCTAAGGCCACAAGAAGTAGTTTTGCCGCCAGGCGTTCTTCTTGTTGTCGAGTCCGTTTTGCTTTGACCAGCTTGAGTGAAAGCGATGTGGTCTGGTTTGCGGTCTGCAAGGCAACATGGATGCGATGCTCGCCTCGCTTAGGGGAGTTGCTCACCAAGCTCGCGGTAGTGCCGATTCCGACAAGCATGTGCGGGTCCGCAGCTGGGGCTAGAACTTTGGCTCGCATCCAGGCAGCCATGGCCATTGCCCGGGCAGTCGGTTCGCTGCACGCCTGATCGGGTTCTCCACCGAGAAACTCAGACAGGGCCGACAGGGAATAAGGAACTACGGCTTCGAGCAGCGAGTTCGAACCTCCAGGTGTGGAGAGTAACTTGCCAATAGCTTGGCCACCTCCTCCAGTGATGGCAAGCACACAGCGACGACCACTGGAATGAATTTGTGTCAACAGTTGTTTCCAGGTGGAATTCTTCACCAGTGCGTCCAGTTAATTAAAAAAAAAGGGATGGTCTTCGAGTGCACAAAGCAAAGCGGACTATTGAGAGCTTTCTCGGCATTCGCTGCGAAGTCTGTGGCAAAGTGAATTAATGATGTATTCAGTCGTTGCCAGAATACAACATGATGCCAAATTGCCACATGGCGAGTCGAACCTCCCTACGCAAATAGCTGCTAAACTTACCTTGCAATCAGTGCATCTTATCAGTTCCACCTCTCGAAACAACGAATGGCACAAACCTTGCGAAATACTTGCTGCAACGACGATTCTCAGGAATTACCAGCAGGGTTCGCAATGGCCGAAGTCATCGAAATCAATTCGCTCGAAGAGCTTCAACCCTATCAACTGGCTTGGAATGCCCTGCACTTGCAAACTCCACGTGCGTCTTTCTTTCAGACATATGACTGGTTCGTCACCTTTTGGCGACATCACGGGGCAAATCAGCAGATGCGCGTGCTAATCGTCCGCTCTAGCGACTCAACGATCGGCATTCTCCCCCTGTGTATCGTCGAGAAAGAATATCGGCTCACGACTGTACGAGTACTCACGTATCCCTTGAGTGACTGGGGGATGTGGTATGGGCCGCTAGGTCCCAATCGCTCGGCCACTTTATTTATGGCGTTACAGCACCTTCGCAATACGCACCGTGAATGGGACGTGATCGACCTATGTTGGACCTCCGGTGCTTCAGGAGATGGCGATGCCACTCGTCGTGCGATGTCTGCAGCCGGATGGCAGCCCCAAAGTGCCCCCCACCAGGAAAGCTCGGTCGTCCGTTTTTCGGAGACTAACTGGGAAGACTACCATCGCGGCCTCTCAAAGAAATGGCGGCACGAAATAAGAAGACAGACTCGAAATCTCCAACGGGAAGGGACGGTGGAATTTATTCGCCATCGCCCACAGTCTGCTGCCGATGGAGATGGAGATCCCCGCTGGGACCTATTCGACCAATGTGTAGAAATATCACGCGGAGGGTGGCAGGCGAAGGTCACCAACGGCAACACTCTCTGTCACGATAGCGTATTGGAGTTTCTCACTGACTGCCACGCTCAGGCAGCCCGACTGGGAATGATGGATATGGCGATCCTGCAATTCGCTGGCACTCCAGTCGCCTTCCAATACAACTATTTTTCTCGTGGTGAAGTTTCTGGCTTACGGATGGGATATCTCTCTGCAATGCGAGACAAAGGAGTAGGCAAACTCTTACTGGCAAAATTTATCGAAGACAGCTTCGAACGGGGGGATCAGTCACTGGATTTAGGCATTGGAGAATATGACTTCAAGTCGCGGTTTCGGACTAATGTCGAAACAAGCTACCGGTATTGCTACTATCCCTGGAATGCCTTGCGTGGCCAAGGAGTGCGACTTACTCAATGGCTCAAGCAGCGGCTGACGAATGATCGCACGGTGAAAGAAACAAAAGCGAAGCCGGCGATTGCCTAACGAAAGACGAATTTCGATTTTTTTAGATCTGTTCGTCACAAGAACATGGTAGTTCCAAATCCTCGGGCGAAGACGCCTGAGGCACGCGACGCGGTTGCGTTCGCGCCCCTCAGACGTCTGCCACTGAGGTGCCGTCCCCCCCTATCTCGTCGTCGACCTTGGAGCAGTAGTCGACAACAAGCGGCAAAAATTGTACTCTACCTATCACTCTATTTACGTATTTCAACCCAGTTGCCTACTTAATACGGCAACTTTGCTCGGGATTAGCGTTGTGGTTCACTGACAGTGCTGGCAGCTTGCTCTTTAAGCGCGGCCGCCTCACGAGCTAATTTGAATTCTGGACCAGGGGCGTAGTACTGCACGTCGTCGGTCAGGTAGTACGCGCTGGGCAAGGTTTGGCCAGCGTATTCTGCCTGGCAACCAATTGCAGAGAGCGATAACAGCATCAAGAGCCCGCTGCCCAGTGTGATCATGTGGCAGCGGTTTTTCGTAGACAAGGTTTTCACAATCGTTGCTCCTACCGGAGGGACTTTGCCACGCAGGTTCCAATACATCGGCGTGCACAATCGTTATCGTCCCCCTGATCGGTAAACTTTGACTACAGCCGAGAATTTGGCCTAAAAGTCGCGTATACGCTAGCATTACTGCCATCGCAGGAGCTACTTCGCACGGTTGAAGACCCAAGTTGGTGAGGAGGATAAATCGCCTTTTTCTCGGGGTTTGCTAGAATGAGATGAGTCCGGCAAGGTTGTAACTTGCGTCCGCTCTTGTCATATGTTGGCCGTGGTGAGCTAGCACTTGGGTTTGGACATGCGTTTTTTGAAACCGCTCGCTAGTGCGATGCGGCTGATCACTCAACTAGCTATTTGCAGGCCACGGTGCTAGCGATGATTCGATCTGTGCGACAAAATATCTTACCTCTCGTAGCATGCTTGCTCCTTGCCAGCTTGTTGACTCCTGTCGTTGGCCAAGTCCTTCCCGGTCAACTGACGAACACAATACCTAGTCAAGCCTACTATCAGGCAATTGAGGATCTCTATCGGGGCGAGTACCGCGACGCATTGCGGACTCTCAACCGCGAAGCGCGCGGGTCAGTACGCTTGGGAGTAACCGAGAGGTGGATCGACTCGATCTGCTATCATGCGATGT
This sequence comes from Bythopirellula polymerisocia, assembly GCF_007860015.1. Classification (GTDB taxonomy): domain Bacteria; phylum Planctomycetota; class Planctomycetia; order Pirellulales; family Lacipirellulaceae; genus Bythopirellula; species Bythopirellula polymerisocia. Next base: position 269,831 of record NZ_SJPS01000001.1, on the reverse strand, counting down.
GGGGTGAGGTGCTCTATCAGGCCGGTCAGCCTGCCCTCGCATTGGAGCAATTCGATCAAGCCTGCTCGATGTATCTGGTTGATCCTAAATGGTTGTTACAGGTCAGATTCAATTCTGATCCGCGGCCCGACACAAGCTTGGCCCGCAAGGTAGTCCCTTGGGGAACCAGTACCCGACAATTCATCTTGGGTGACGTCCCCGAGCAGATGTCGATCCAAATGGGAGATGACTATGCTACTCAGAGCCAAGTCGCGCAGCAGGGAGGCGTGTTGCGCCAATTGCAAATGTGGCAGATCGACGTGGTGGAAATTGTGCGAGCCACGGCGCTTGCCATCCGACGCCGCAACGAGATATTGGGACCGCTGGCTGCCCATGACCCGATTTCCCGCGATATGGTCAACAAGCTTTCCAGTGGCATCGCCCCCCCTAACCATTGGTCAAACGCCTGGGCCGATCTCCTACTGGGAATCGCCTATGCCGGTCAGGGAAATCTGGATCAAGCCAATAGCCTGTTGCAACGTTCTGAACGACTTGCAGGCCGACTCGATCACCCACTGACGTGTGTGGCCCTCTTGGAGCAAGGTCGCTTGGCCATGGAAGCGGGTAAGACGGACCTGGCAGACCAATTGCTCGCCGAAGCCAGCTATTCTGCCTTCTACTACGAAGATGCCGGAGTTATCGATGAGGCCTTCCGGCTGGCTAGTCAAAATCGGCTCGCCTCGCACAATCCTGTTCCCATCCCAGCGCTCGACAATGCCGCGGCATGGGCTCGGCGTGAGCGGTTTGCCCATATCTTCGCTCGGCTGAGTTTCGCGCGGGCTGAGGAATGGATGAACGCAGGTAATTGGCGCCAGGCTGCCTCCGTGTTGCAAACCGGACAGTCGCAATTGGGGGATGCTCGCACAGGATTGTTAGGAAACTGGTCGCAGTATCTGGAGGCCCGCGTGCTTGCCGAGCTAGGCAAACCTACGGCTATCAGCGTCCTCGAGAGTGCTCTTGCTAACCAAATCGGCATGTCCAATCGCACGTTGCAATTGCAGTTGACCGATCGGTGGTTCGATCAGCAACAGTTAAGGGCAAGTTCTGCCAACGAAGTTTATAACCAATTGCTGAGCGATCCCCAAAAAGCCGACTGGGCTTTGCGACCATTGGAGACAATGGCACTGATGAAGACGCCGTTGGATGGCTCATTCGACCGGTGGCTGGTGGCACTTCAGGAGCGTAAAGATCGACATGGTGCCTTGGAAGTAACCGATCTGGCCAAGCGTCGCCGCTACTACAATTCGCTGATGCTGGGGGGACGCCTGGCAGCACTCCGCGAGACGCTTGAAACTCCGACCATCACGCTCACCCCCGCAGAGCGCACTTTGCGCGATGATCTCCTCTTACGATATCCCGATTACCGAGACATTCACCTAAAGGGCAAGCAAATTCAGAGCCAACTCCGAGCCGAGTGGAAACCCGAGATGAGCAAGGATGACCAACAGGAACTCGGCAAGCTCTGGAAAAAATGGTCCGACAATCTCGCCGAACGCGAAGGCATGTTGGGAAGAACGAGTTTGACTCGAGTATCCAGCCAGTATGGCTTTCCCCAATTCGTGACAGCGGAGCAGTTGCAGGGCCTGCTCCAACCCGGTCAGGCAGTGGTTGTGTTTCACGAGACCGGTGGCGGGTTGCTTGGCTTTCTAATAACCGATCGGGCATCGACAAGCTGGAACTGTGGTCCGAATGGAGCAATTGCTCGCTTGCTGAGTCAGTTTCTGCGCGATCTGGGGAGTAACGATCGCAATAGTCCGCTCGACGAGAAGCAACTTGAATCGACCGCCTGGCTTGAGTCAGGTCAGGCGTTGTTTCATGCTCTCTTCGATGGCTCGTCGATCGATCCCGATTCGATGGAGGAATTGGTCGTTGTACCGGATGGGCTGGTCTGGTACGTGCCTCTGCATGCCTTGCCGATCAATCTCGAAGGCAAAGTCGTTCCGCTCACTTCGCTATCGCGAGTCCGAGTGGTACCGACCATGGGTTTGGCCTACGGTCATGCGCAGCCTTGGCGTCGCGTCCAGCACTCAAGCATCGTTGGCGATGAACTCGTACCCGGCGACAAGGAGGAAACGAAAGCAGAGGTGCTCGAACCGCTCAAAACGGCGATGCCGAATTTGATTAAGCTACCCGACCCGTCGCCCGTGGCGTCGCCCGTGCTTGCCTCGCTGCTGGAAGGGTTGGTAGTGCTTGATGAATTCGACATCGAACGGACTGAACCACTCGCTTGGTCGCCGATTCCCAATGCCCGCGAGGGACACGACGGGGAACTTGCCGCCTGGTTGGCGTTGCCCATCATGGGTCCTCAGCGGCTTATCTTTCCAGGCGCGCACACCATCGCCGAAAACGGAGGCAAGACATCTCGACGCCGTGCAAGTCAAGATATGCCGGGGAGCGAACTGTTCCTGGCTAGTTGTGGCTTGATGTCGACCGGGGCGCAGACGATTCTTCTAAGCCGCTGGCGCGTTGGCGGGCAATCGACCCTGGAGATCGTACGGGAATTCGTCCAAGAGTTGCATCGCACTTCGGCAGCCGACGCGTGGCAACGATGTATTGAAGTTGCCAAAGAGCTCCAGTTGGAACCGGCCCTGGAACCTCGCGTGAGTAGCGCGGTAGGGGATGATCCACCCACGGCCAGCTTCCCTTTCTTCTGGGCCGGCTACATACTCGTCGACAGTGGCGAACCCCCTACGCCAGCCCCTATTGAATCCGCCAAAGCTGACTCTCCTCCTGCTAAGCCTGCTCCTCCAAAAGCGATCGAGAACGATGATAAGTGATTCGGCCTTGCTACTAAATCGTGCAATCTTGTTTGTCACAGTGTTGTTATCTGGATGGTCTGCCGAGTGTTGGGCAGCCCACTGGAACGTCGGTGCACCCAGTAACCAATTGCTCGATACGACCGCAGTGGGTACCATCGGCGAAATGAGCGGCGTAACCTACTTGGGGCCCTCTCCGACGGCCGGGTTACATCGCTTCGCAGCAGTCCAGAATACTGGCGGCGTCTTGCTAACGATTGATGTGGCACTCTCTCCGACGGGAACTTTGCTCTCCGCCACAGCGGTCAGCGCGCAAACCTTGTCAATGAGTCTCGACTTTGAAGGGACTGCTTACACCAATCCCACTCGTAACAGTGTGTTTCTTGCTGAAGAAGGAACCCCGGGCATTCGCGAATACAGTTTGGCAAATGGCGCACAATTGCAAAGTGTTGCTATCCCCAGTGTGTTTGCCAATCGCCGAGCCAATCGCGGATTTGAGTCTCTTGCACGCAGCCCAGACGGCACGACAATGTGGACGGCCAACGAGCAAGCCCTTACGGTCGACGGAGATGTGTCGTCGGCCGCCGCTGGTACAACAGTGCGGCTAATGCGGATGGAAGTGGCTGGCAACAGCGTCACTGCTGCCGAGCAGTATGCCTACCACGTTGATAAAATTCATGGCACGAGTACTTTTGGTTCGCCTCAGAGTGGCTTGAGTGATCTGGTTTCGCTTCCTGACGGCACACTGCTGGCATTGGAACGGTCCGTGGCATTCACTTCGCCGCTATACCTCAATCGGATCTATGAAATTGATCTCACGGCAGCCACAGACGTGAGTGCCACGCCCTTCGATGCCGGACTCATCGGACAGATTTTTAACCCAGTTAGCAAAGAGCAACTTTGGTCCGGAGCGGCAGACAACACCAACGGCCAGAATCTCGAAGGACTCACCTTGGGCCCGCGTTTGGCTAATGGCGATTGGGTCCTGCTGGGGGTCGTGGATAATGGTGATCCCGTGAGCTTGAATACTATCGTCGCCTTCCCGCTCTCCGCAAACCCCTCGGCTGATTTCGACATCGATGGCGACATCGATGGCCAAGATTTTCTCGCCTGGCAACGCGGCTTCGGGAAATCAATCGGTGCCGCTCACTCTGACGGAGACGCCGACCGCGACGGCGATGTCGATATCGACGATCTGACTTTCTGGCAGTCCGCCTACCCTGCCCCGCTCTCAGCGACAACACTTGCAGTGCCGGAACCAGCGGCGATTAGCTTGCTGTTATTCATAGTAGGATCAATGATTGCTGTGCGTCGCCTCGGCAATTGACTGCGCGATTCATCTTTATTACTGATTCAAATCTGCACACTGTGCCATATCCGCACACTCTAGTGCCAGATCCGGGCGAAACAGCACCCGCAGGAATTCCTTCTACCAGAATATTCGACTTCTGGGCAATTTTCCTTTTGGCCTGGGAGTTGCGTTACAACCAACGGAAACGTCACAATTAAGTCTGCAAATCAATCAATTAACGCACAGCGTTTGGATGCGGTCTGTCAACTCAATATCAGGAGAAACGGCGATGTCTACTGCCACGGTCGAAGTTCCCCATGCAGTCAAGAACAACGAATTAATCAAATGGGTCGACAAAATGGTCGCTCTGTGCCAGCCGGAAGAGGTGCAATGGTGTGATGGCACTCAGGAGGAATATGACCGGCTCTGTGAAGAAATGGTCGAGAGTGGCACGTTCATCCGCTTGAATCCTGATTTGCGTCCCAATTCATTTCTGGCTCGCAGCCATCCGAGCGACGTCGCCCGGGTCGAAGATCGCACCTATATCTGCTCACTCAGCAAGAACGATGCTGGCCCAACCAACAACTGGATGGCCCCCAAGGAGATGAAGGCCCTCTTGACCCCAAAATTCGAGGGGTGCATGAAGGGACGCACGCTTTATGTGATTCCTTTCAGCATGGGTCCCATCGGTTCGCCTATCGCCCACATCGGCATTCAGATTACCGATTCCCCATATGTCGTTACTAACATGCGGATCATGACCCGCATGGGAACTGCGGTGCTCGAGGCTCTGGGGGAGGGGGATTATATCAAGTGTATGCACTCGGTCGGCATGCCTCTCAACCCAGGAGTGGAAGATGTTGCATGGCCATGCAGTCCCGATCCCCAGAACAAATACATCGTCCATTTCCCCGAAGAAAGAGCGATATGGAGTTACGGTTCCGGTTACGGCGGCAACGCCCTCTTGGGCAAGAAATGTTTCGCTCTGCGAATCGCGTCGGTCTTGGCCCGCGAGCAAGGGTGGCTCGCCGAGCACATGCTCATCACCGGGGTCAAGAATCCCGAAGGCAGGAAGACCTACGTCGCCGCGGCATTCCCCAGCGCGTGTGGCAAAACCAATTTTGCCATGCTGATTCCTCCCAAGGAATTTCAAGATGATGGCTGGGAAGTCACTTGCGTCGGCGATGATATTGCCTGGATCAAGCCAAGCGATGACGGGCAGATCTATGCGATCAATCCGGAGGCGGGCTTCTTTGGCGTAGCCCCAGGAACCAACGAAAAGACCAACCCCAATGCGATGGCATCGATCCGCGAAAACACGATCTTTACCAACGTGGCCCTCAAAGACGATGGTGACATCTGGTGGGAAGGAATGGACGGCCCGCCCCCCGCGCATGCCATCGACTGGCAAGGGAACGACTGGACACCAAAGAGCGACAAGAAGGCGGCCCATGCCAACAGCCGCTTCACTGCCCCGCTCTCACAATGCCCCTGTGCCGACCCCGAGTACGACAATCCCAAGGGCGTGCCGATCTCGGCATTCATCTTTGGTGGCCGACGCAGCACCGTGTTGCCGCTGGTCTACCAGTCCTTTAATTGGGCTTTTGGTGTCTACACGGGTGCCACGATGGGTTCGGAAATGACCGCTGCTGCCTTTGGTCAACTCGGCGAAGTCCGGCGCGATCCTTTTGCAATGCTCCCGTTCTGTGGCTACCACATGGGAGATTACCTGGGCCACTGGTTGGATTTTGGCCGCAAACTCCCGAATCCACCACGGATTTTCAATGTGAACTGGTTCCGGAAGGATGCGGAAGGCAACTTTCTCTGGCCCGGCTTTGGCGACAACATGCGAATCCTGCAATGGGTCGTCGAGCGATCTCAGGGAAAAGCCGCCAGCATCGAATGCCCCTTGGGTTGGATGCCCCGTTATAAGGACCTCGAATGGAAAGGACTGGACTTCTCCGAGGAGCAGTTCAAACAACTGATGAGCGTCGATCGGGGCGATTGGATGAAGGAGATCGCTTCCCACGACGAACTGTTCTTCAAGCTGTACGACCGCCTGCCTAAGGAAATGACCTTCATTCGCGAGCTTTTGCTCTCCGGCCTGTGGCGTTCGCCCGAGCACTGGGAATCCAGCAGCAAGGACGAAGAAAAGTAAGAGTGATGAGCGAGCCGGGTCGCATAAGCTTCGACCCGGCTCCTTGTTTGCCGCGACGCCACTAGCGAGTCGGAGCGGAACGCAAGCTGTAGGCCGGAACAAGCTCTAGGCAGTTCCGGCATTGCCAAGGTTTACGCCCAAAATATGCCGGAACTCGCAGAACTCCTTCCGGCTTACGGGTTCTGCTCCGCTTGCTTCCTAGACAAGGGAAATACTAGATTGTGCGGATTGTACTCCTCAGAGTTTTTCCCGCGAAATTGATAAACGATGTGGCCTTCAGGAAGTGGCTCGATATTCTCTGGTTCTTCGACGTTGACTTCACCATAGCTCCCATCGCCACCATAACCACCGCTCATACCAAACTCTTTTTCGTAGTAGCTGGAGAGATCAGCATAGTTTGACAGTTTTTCCAATCGGCAATCGAAGATCCCGACACTCCAAAACAGCGGTGACTCTGCAGGTAATTCACTCAAAACTGTGCTTTCATCTGCATGATAAAGTAACGGATGTTTCAACCCTTCCGGTCGATACTGAAAATCTTCACCAGAATACGGATCCAATTGCATCTTCGCGAGATACTCTGGGACCAACTCGGCAAGCTTCTCGGGGTACTCCCGATGATCAAGTCGATAGGCGAGTAGCGCAAGTTCGATCAAGAGTGCCCGCCGCTTGGTTTCTGCAATGGCCCAATCATTTAGCAAATGATGGAAATCACCGCTGTTGCCGAATTCCTTTGCGGCGAGAAAGCTCGTATATCCGACGTAGGTCAAGTTACAAGCCCTGGCAAATTCTTGCCAATCGTCCTCGAATACACCCCTATTTATGGCAAAGAGTTTGGAGTAGGGCGCTTTCAGTAAGAGATCTCGGATCGATCTAGGCGTGACATCCGCACCAGTTGACATCCCGTTGGGAAGTGTCACGACGGCATCGCAATAGTTCAGGGCTTGCCTCGCGAAATAATCGAGTGCCTGCAAGGCTCGTTCGCTCTCCCAGGGAAATTTGTTTGCCAAGAAAGCGAAATATTGGGAATTCCGGTCATTCAAATATTGCGGTAGTTGCTTTTCAAGTATCACATCACGCGTTTTCAGATAGTCCTGCAGAATATAATCTTGGGGATGCGGTAGTGCTGAAAAGATGCTCTCTAACCCAGCTACTGCAAACTTAATTCGTTCACTGGTTTGCTGAGGATGCGATGCCCAATCGCGGAGTTTATTCTCGAACCATTTCCTTTCGAGAAAATCTTCGGAGTCGATGGAAAGAACGAATTGCAAGCGTATCCATGCATCCTCGAGCTCATTTGCTTCCATTCGTCGCTCGACATCTTCGACAAGATTCAAAAGTAAATTCGCACTAGGAAGATTTCGATTTTGCTTCTTCGCATTATAAAGCGGTACTGGAAACTCCACTTCTTGGAGCTTTTCCACAACAATTGCCAGATGTGCTTCTTTAAAAGCTTGGTAAGATTCACGTTTTTTATGCTCGAATCTATTTAAGGTTTTCCTCACACTAGGCTCCAGCGATTTCTTACTACCGAAACTGTATTCTTCCACTTCAGTAGGACTGATGCCGAATTCTTCAAAGGTCTTTCCATCAACGGTGATTTCAGCGAAGCTCTGCATTCGAATAGATTCTGCTTCAAGCTCCTCCTCAGCAATTCCTGCAATCCGTTCGAAGCGAACAATTGACTCTTGACGATCAAGTTGGCCTTGTTCATAGATTTTCAGAGTAGCTTCAAATGGTGCCTGTTGAAAACGAAATCGCGGCATAGGCAAGTCGATTTGCCGCAACCGTGCTAAAGGGAGATAGAGCGAAATAAACAGTAAGGGCAAACCCAGCGATAGGGCCGGCAACAGCCAATACCGTAGCGACCCTCTTTCCACGAGCCAGTAAGGCATCCGCAACAATGTTGCGGCCAGCGATGCGACTGCAAGTGGCAGCACAAACGCAAGAGGATTCAACTGCCAAACGAAGACCACCAGCGACCACGCAGCCAGCAAGACTGAGAACAATATCGCAAGAAAACCAGCCAGAACCTCCCGCTTAAATGTCAGCGAAAAGAACTGACCCAAACTGTATGCTGCCAACACTGCACTCCAAGCCCCTAAAGCCATCCTGCGGTTTGCGCCTATCACTTGACCATGCCACCACCTTTGCAACCACTCTGATACTTTGTAATAGTCTCCTCGAAATTCAAAATTACTTCCAAATTCTGCGAGAGAGGAAGCGATCTGCCTGGCTGTCTCCATTGGGATAATCCTCCAAAAGCTAAATCGAATCACATGCAATACGATGAGGAGTGCTCCCAGCCACACGATCTGTCGCGCCAGCCACACCAGTCGCGGACGCGCGGAATGTGTTGCCAAAAAGAGCCGATGGTTCCGCTTCTGATCACCGCGGAACACCAACGCCCCGAACAACGCGGGGAGGATTAGCAAAAAGAAAATCTGCCAAGGTGGAGAAGAACCTCCCTGACCGAGTAGTGTTGCAGGTATAAAGCAGGAAACGGTCAGCAAGAGACCGAGCCCAGTCGCGGTCAGAATCGCTACCCGCGACTCTCGCCACGTCTGCCATAACAACCGCACAAACATCCGTCGCCGCCATGGCTGAAACTCCGATTTCACAGCCGCTTGCGACTTAGCGGTGACCAGAGAAAACTCGCTGGAAGCCTCTTTCCGCCGCTTTCCCACTAGTCCCAACGGTGCAAGCCACTGACTTCCAATCAATACATCCACAACGAATACTACCAGACAAATCGCCAGTCGCATCGGTATGGCCGCTTGATAGGATTCGGCACTGAACGAGTCTCGTGCAAGGGGCGTGGCTAGAACCGCCAACTGCGAACCGAAAGAAGCAACTGCCATTGCCGCGACTGCCGCCATGAGTGGTTGTTTCCATAGAAGTGAGAACAGCAAGCCCCAAACAGTGGCTTCCACGATCGCCACTCCGGCAACAGTGAGCGAGAGTATGCACTGTTCCGCGGCGGGCCAAACAAAACCCGCGATCATCCAACCGGTGAGGCACAACACTCCAGCGAGCAATACCGCGCTACCAACAGCGACCGCCAGCTTGGCAAAAAATATCGGCTGCCAGAGACCCGGCAGAAGTTGCAAAAAGCCCCGCGTCCGCTCTTCGTTCTCAGCCCCAAACAGTGTGACCGCCGCCCCCACGGCATACAGCGCCGCCGCTCCCCACGCAGAACTAAACAACCAGCTGGGAATAAGGTAATCATTTATCATCATCAGCGTTGAGACCCATTGCCCCACCGCGCCGAGCACCAAAATCGCCAGCCAGAATCCGCGCAACATGCGGTACTCTTTCCAGGCGAAGCGTACCCACAATGCTTTGTTGAGTTGGGCCTTGTCAGGTGGACGAGTCGTTTCGGCAAGCGCCAAGCTGCTCATGGTTGCACCTCCGCCGGGTCGTAATTTCGCGACTCTTCCTCCACATTGCTTCCTTCTCGTTTGTCACTCTGCATGTAAGCCACGAAAATTTCTTCGAGCGAAGGAGTGCGGGTTTCGACGGCGACGACTTCCGGCTGTTTGCTGAGGTCGTCGAAATCGGTGTTCTGCAGTGTGCGAACCAAGAACTGCCATTGCCGGCCCCTTTGCCGACGAGAGAGAGTATCACAAGGCAATTCCGGTGGACGGCTGCCGCTCATCGTGATAGTCAACTCACGGATTTGGCACTTGAGCGTGTCGAGCGATTCGACCACCAAGAGTTCCCCTTCGCGAACAATCGCCACGATGTCGGCTACGCGTTCCACCTCGCCGATCTGATGGCTGGAGAGGAGTACTGTACGCCCCGCGGCGGCAATGTCGACCATACTCTCGAGAAACTCGCGCCGCACCAACGTATCGAGTCCTGAGGTCGGTTCATCGAGAATCAAAAGCTCCGGTTGATGGGCCAGGGAGAGCGACAGCGAGACCTTCGCCCGCATTCCTTTGGACATTTGCGAGATCTTCCTTCCCAACGGCACACGAAACCGTTCGAGCAGTTTGCGATATTCCTGTTCGTAGGGCTCTGGATAAAATCCAGCCGTAAACCACCCAATTTCGCTCGCTGTCATCCAGTCGTAGAGTGCGGGTTGCTCAGGAACGTATCCGACCCGGCGGCGAATTTCCTCGGCCTCTCGCCGGCAGTCGAGTCCCAGCACGCGTAGCGAGCCGCAGTCGGCCTCTTCGAGTCCAAGGAGGAGTTTGATCGTGGTCGTCTTGCCGGCGCCGTTTTCACCCAATAGTGCAAATACCGTCCCCGTTGGCACGGTGAGCGACACATCTGAGAGTGCCGTGTGGCTACCAAATCGTTTAGTGACGCGCGAGATTTCAATGACTGGATTCATAGATCACCTCATTTGGCTGGCCGACGCGCGGCCTGCAATTCATCTTGGATAAGTTCCTGAATCTGAGATTCATCGAGCCCACTCTGATGCGCTTCAACAAGTACGTCGTGCAAACGGGCGCGAATGAGTCGTTTTCGCTCGGCCATGCAGGCCCGCTTAGCGCCATTCTCAACAACGAGCCCTGTACCTCGCACCTGGGAGAGAACCCCGTCGTCCTGCAACTGCCGATAAGCCCGGGCGACCGTGTTAGGATTGATCGCCAGCTCCTTGGCTAACTCCCTTACACTGGAGACCATCTCGCCGGCAGAGAGCGCCCCGTCGGCCACGGCAAATTTCACCTGCCGGACTATTTGATCGTAAACGGCCAGACCGTTATCGGTTTCGATATGGAGAAACATCTTGTGGCGCAGGCTTCCAGCCTGTGAACTATACGAAAAATAAGTTAACTGTACTACTGAGATAGTACGGTAACACGACACTTCGTGCCTGTCAAGCAGATTTCAAGATTTGTTAGCCGCAACGCGGTAGTCGAGTTGAGCTCGGCGCAGCGGAGCGCGGAACTTCCCCGCGCAGCACAAAAATGACAATTTGTCACCTGGATTATCTCCCCATATGGAAGAAACCCAAATCCAACTCCTCTCCAACTCGGGTAGTATCTTGGGAGCAGCCAATGCGAACCCATCCAGAGAAACGAACCCTTGCCAAATGTAAGCCAGCTCACCAACAATGGAGTAAATCTTTGGAAGAATTGACTTTGCTCGAGTTGTGAATATGATCCCGCTCAAACTCCTAAGATCCTTGATGTTAATCTTGCTCTTGGGCTGCAGTATGCAGGAGGACAACTCCCCAACTATGGTCGACGACGACCACACACATTATCACGTTCATGGAGCAGAAATCGCTCACGACCATGATCACGAACTCACCCAATCAACCGCCCACACCCACGCACACCTGCACCAGCGTAACACAGAAGATGAACCACAAATAAACGAAACCCCAGTTGCGGACACTGAGAATCACGAAAGATAAAACAAATGCTTCGTAAGTCAGATCAACCTCAAATCACTCTTCGCGGTTTTACCCTGGTAGAACTTTTGGTCGTGATCGCCATCATCGGCGTACTCGTGGCACTCTTGCTTCCTGCCGTCCAAGCGGCCCGTGAAGCGGCGCGCAAGAACTCATGCAAGAACAACCTGCGGCAGGTGGGCTTGGCGATGCACAACTATGAATCCTCCCTGCGCCATCTGCCACCGGGCTACGAATATCTGCAAGGTCCTGAGGGCAATGATCGCGGCTACTCGTGGGGCGCATGGCTCTTACCATTCATGGAGCTTCGCACCATGTACGATCAATTCGATTTCGACAAACCGATATTCGACAATGTCAACGCCATGGTGCGGGAACAGCACATCGAAACGCTACTTTGCCCAACTGATGACTTGTCACCCACCAACTTTGTCGAGATGCAAGAAAACGAGCGCTATGCGATGGCCTGCTATGTGGCGAATTTCGGCGCGCCCGATCTGGACGACGATCAGGAGCAAACGCTGGGGGACACAAATCCATTTGGACCCTTTCAAGGAGCTTGGGCGCCCTTTTATCGCAATAGTGAAACGAGGCTGGCAGAAATCTCCGACGGCACTTCTAACACTCTCATGCTCGGCGAGCGGCAAAACGGACCCTTCCGCACCGCAGGTGTGCATGGCGTACATGTCGAATACGAAACGACTTGGGCTGGCGCGGTCCGCGAAATTACTGACCCCACAGACGACCATGGTCACATGGTCCTCTTTCAGACCGGCCACACACCGAACCATCCCGAGAGTGACGACCGCGATGTGGCAGCCCCACACGCAGGCGTTGCTCAGTTTCTGCTCTGCGATGGCTCGGTCCACTCGGTCGACGAAAACATTGAGTTCGATGTCTACCAAGCCCTTGGCACCATGAACGGAGCAGAAACCGTGGCAACGGTGAATTAGTTACTATTCACCTCATTGCTGCGGCCGGCGTCGCGCACGCTCGCTGGGGTCAAACCCACCTTGGCCCTGCCCTCCTTGAAAGCGCTGCATCCGCCCGCGCGCGGTTTCCATCGCTTGCCGGACTTCCTTGGCATTCAAATGGCCGTCGCCGTTGGTATCTGCATCGCGCAACATACCAAGGGCTTGCGGGGATACTTCGTCAGGCGAAAGCATGCCATCGCCGTTTCGGTCACCGGCCATGAGTTGCTTAGTCATATCTTCCGGATTACTCGCTGCACCGCGACCACCAAATCCACCTGGCCCACCGGGCCCACCCCGGCGATCGCGCATCGATTGCATTGCCTGTCCGAGTTCTGCGCGATCAATTGCACCGTCGGCATTCAAGTCCGCACCAGTCAACATGCGTGCTAACTGCTCGGGGACTTCGTCAGGAGTTAACAGTCCGTCGCCATTGAGGTCGTTTTCCATGATGCGGTCGATGAATTGATTTGGGTCGCCGCCGGGTCCACCGGGCCCTCGCTGGGGCGTCACTTCATCGAGTGTGAGATTGCCGTCACCGTCGGTATCGAGTTTTTTCAGTCCGACGATGGCTCGTTTGAGTTCTTTGGCGGTAATAGTGCCGTCACCATCGATATCAATGGCCTCGAACATGAGATTAGGGGCAGGTCCCCGGCCCCTGCCTCGGTCACCCCTGTCGCCTCGATCACCGCTATCCCCCCGGCCACGATCCCCACGATCACGGGGAGCACCATCATTGTCAGAGGAACCACCAAAGGCATCTTCATCAGGATTTTGAGCCACGGCCATTGCCGTAAATCCGCCAAACAACACAGCGATCAGAAGCAAACGGCATAACATGACTTTTCTCCTCAAAATTAAGAATAGCGGGCAACATGAGGAAGCAGCTACTTCGCCTACACGCAAAGCTTCCGCACATGCAACCCCGCCGACAAGGGCGAGTTTCTCAGAAATCGTGTCCCGACATTCAATTGTGGGAGTTTCTTATCCCGGCTGTCAACTGCGCCCGAATTGGGGGGAATTCTTGATGACTTAGTCCTTGCTCCGGTGCTTGGCCAGGAATTCCCTCATCCACCAAGCAATTAGCCCTGGCAGGGCAATAGACGTGCACACGGCCGCAGGGAGCCAGCCGTGGTTTCCGGCGGATTGCCCCAGAGCTGAGTAGATACCCGCCACGACGAGATTGCTTCCCACGAGTGCCGGCAGGAACTTTCTCCAGCGCATTTGCAATGTGCCCACCAAGAGAACGCAAGCCTCAGCCAGGATAGGCAGGGGTCTCGTCAGCAGCACCATCCACCCGCCCTGCTGTGAGGTGGCTTGCGACATGTTACGCAAATGTTCTTTGGAAGCGAGCCGCTCAGCCAGTGGCATGCCCCAGCGCCGAGCCAAACCAAACGCAACCACCCCTCCCAAAGTCATGCCGAGTGTCGAAGCGGCGGTTCCCAGCAAAAATCCAAGTTGACTTCCGGCTAGGGTGCTGATTGGCCCCGACGGAACAGGTAGAAAGACATCGCTGGCTAGTACTGCCGTAACGACGACGAACATTTGCCAACGTTCGGGTGGACCTGTCTGCCAACGATCGACAAGTGATTGGAAGCTCTCACCTCGCAGCGCAAGTAGCACCAGCGGTAAAACCAGCACAAGCGATATCAGAAGCAGGGGCTTGATGAGCGGATTATTCATGGTGGTGAGACTACATTAAATCCTGTTTTCCACTTAGGTCGATGCCATTGTAGGGCATCGTGCAAGAAGATCGATCCATATTTCGTTTAGCCGCAAGCCGGAGGCAAGCGTGCCAACCTCACGGTAAGGAACTCACTGGCGGATGGCTCATTCTAAAGAAAATAACGAACGCTTAACGACCATTGTCTGCACACTGGTTGCCATTGCAATTCTCGCTGCTGGAGTGACAGCCCGGCAGAACGATTCTTCCTCCAGCAATGAACCAGAACAGTGGGAGTCAGACGTACGTTATCAAATCAAAACGGTTTTCCGCCACGACGCTCGCAAGCGCGATGAACGTCTGGCCGAAGTGGAAGCCGTCATGGCTGCTTGGAAAGAATCCACGCAGAGCGACAGCGATCGCGAGCTGCTGATCGATTGGCTCTCCGAGACGGCCGTACGATCTATACCTGGTAGTATCAACGACTTGCCATCGGCTCCAGAATTCAGCGGGCGCGAATCCAATAATCTCGCGCAGTCGCAATCAACAGTGTTGCCTCGACAGGTTTTAACCCCTCCCCTATTGATCCCGAAATTACTGAGTGGAACAGCACCTCTTGAGAGGCAAATCACACCGACCCCCTATGACCCGTTTGCAGAGATTGAAGAGACCCCCTCCGAGGCCCCGAAAAAAATAGCGGCTCTAGAGCAACCACCTTCCGTGATCCCGACTCAACAAAGGGCCGTCAACAAACGCAACGCAACGTCGGCAACCTGGCCACCGGCCCCTCTGCCTGGGTCGTCCCTTGTGAGCTTTGACACAATTGATGAAACCAGTCCAGCCGAGCAACCGATTCCCGTTGCTGAGCCACCCGTAGCCGAACCAGTCACCGTCAATCTCACGGAACTTGCGGCCCGCGTTGCCGGATATCACGACGTGCTTGATGAGATCGAGACGTCACTGCTACGTGCCGACAGTGCGAATTTGACCTTAGTTGCCGAGCAAGCAAATCGCCTCTACGCAATGACCCGCGACTATCGGTTCTTGAAGCTTTATTACGAGTCACTGACTGAAGCGGAACAACGGTCTATCTTGGAACCCCGTCCTCTGAGTGCCACTCTCCGAGAAGTTGATCGCCAGCTTGATCGCTACGAAGCGTCGCTTGATTCCGACTTCCTCGGTTCCATCGACGGAGCCCAAGCCGAACAGATTGCCGAGTTGCGTGAATTGCTGTCGGCCATTAACTCGCGGATGGACAACTGATCGAATCGGTTGTCTTACTTCTCACTCCTTGACTCCGCAAAAACTTTGTTGGACCGTCAAATACTTGTTCTGGATAGCTCACTTGCGCACTCCGTAATCCGGTTACCACGTTTACTGCAGCTGTCTCGAACGATCCTGCAAGCAGCTTTTGCACTCGAATAAATGCTTAGCCTGCAATTCTCTTTGTGAGCCGAGAAGCTATATCTCGCGTATTTTTTGGTTGGATTGCCGGCAAAGCAGCGAATGTTAGCTTCGTATCCTATGAAGCTTGACACCTTAATTTAACGCCACTTAAAATAGGCAGTGGTTCTTAAGTTTAACCTCAAGAACGGATTCGTGGCTCGCAGACTTCCAAGCCCCATTGAATGGTGCCCACATCTATAAACCTGCTGGTCATTAGATACAGATGGAATCGATGAGGTAACGCCGACTGAAGCAGAGGGAATTTTCTAGTAGACCGTCAGATATTTGCGAAGACATAGGTCGCTGAGCAAGCCGTTTTTGTAGTATCTCCCTATTGAAGCAAAGTGTGTGACAAACTCATGAGCAATGTTTCTCCCTTTCAGCCCAAACTTCTCAGCAAGATCAACGAACGTCTGGTCTTGAGGATGATCCAAGAACGAGGCCCTTCCACACGCTCGGAGATGTCCAAGTACATTGGTGTTACTTTCCCCACGGTTGCTAAAGCCGTTTCGTCTCTCCTGGAGTCGCAACTCCTCGAAGAGATTGACGATGCCTCAGCAGGCCCTGGTCGCCCGGCCAAGCGACTTCGCCTAGCAAGCGAAAACTCTCAAGTCATCGGTATCACACTTAGCGGAGACGAATGCACTGTCGTTGCCGGCGACTTGAATGGCACCGTACACAAAGAGAGTGTCCTCCGTTTTCCCACTCCTGCAACTTATGAATTACTACTCGCCGAAATAGAGACTTGTGCAAAGAGTTTTATTTCCAGCAGTGGCAAGTCAACGCTAGGTGTGGGAGTGAGCGTCCCCGCCGTGATTGACTACGGTAAGCAAGTTGCCATCATGTCTGCCAACCTGCCGCTCGTGAACGGCAAGTCGATTGGTAAAGACATCCAAAACCTTTTGGGGCACGAGTGTGTGATCATCCACGATTCGCATGCACTGTCTCTTTCGGAACGTCTGCATGGAAACGCAAAGGAACTTTCCAATTTTGTGATGCTCGATCATTGTATCGGTATTGGCTTGGGTCTGATGGTGGAAGGGAGATTTTTGACCGGGGATAGTGGATTCGCAGGTGAAATTGGCCACTCTCCTGTCGTCCTTGATGGCGAGTTGTGCAAATGTGGGAAGAAGGGTTGCCTGGAAACTGTGGCCAGCGAATGGGCGGTGGAAGAACGTGTCTCAAAGCTCTTAGGGCGACCTGTTCAGATTTCCGAAGTGCTGGAATTGGCGCAGGGGGGCAATCTGGAAGTCATGCAGGAATTGGAAAGGATGTGTGACTACCTGGCCATCGGCGTGGCACACGTCGTGAATATACTTAACCCTGGTACGTTTTTCATTTACGGGCGAGTCTTTGAAGCATGCCCTAAGCTATTCGATCTGCTTGTAGAGAAAACGGAAGAACTTGCGTTGAAACCTTCGGTGGCTGCCTGCAGCTTTGCTCGCGCGAATGGCTCTCTGCTGGATGGAACCGTGGCAAGCGTTATCAACTATCTCACGGACTCACTGGTACCCAACCTGGAAGACTATCTGAGTTCTTTGAGCCAAGGTGATTCTCAAAACTCGATTGCAGATGAGACGTTGGTCCCAAGTTGAGGCTCAGGAAACAATGAGCCGACGGGAGCAGAGTAGCCGTATTTTCTCTTATCTCACAGATCACTTCGACGACACGTTCGTCCAAATTTCGATCTCATGCCAGGGCTCTTTTCAAACACTACAAGCGATGAATCGGCAGTTTTTGCCGATTTCTCTTCGAATCTATCTTTTCGGCACGCATTTCGCATTGGTTTTTCCTCGACCATTTGGTCATTGAGTTCTGCAAAAGGGGAAACCAGAAATGAAGAGTGTCATGTTGATTGGAGCGGTATTGGTCACCAGCTATGTCGCAGGATATGCGAGTGAAGCCAATGGCCAGGGACTTTACATTAGCGTAGGACAGTCACGCCATCACGGCGGTTGGAATGACGGGAATTACCGAGGGTTCTACGGAAACAATTATCGGGTGCATCACCCGGGCCATTGGGGTGGTGGGCATTTTTACCACGACACCAGCCACTACGACTATCATCCGGGTGGTTACGTGCGACACTACAACCACTTTGATTATGTCCCCGGTCACTACGATTACCACCAGACCGGCCACTGGGATCACGGGAATTGAGCCCGTTTGGCGTAATGAGTTAGTCCGGTCTGCCACGCCTCTCCTATACTGCACGCGGGCAGCTTTGACACATTCCCTCATTGGTTGTTTTCGGCACTTTTTGTCGCCTTTCGCTCCGCGAAAGTAGCGCTACTTTTGCGGAGCGAAAGGTGATTATTTAGGCCATTCTGAAACGCGAACAGAATATCA
Organism: Bythopirellula polymerisocia; assembly: GCF_007860015.1. GTDB lineage: Bacteria > Planctomycetota > Planctomycetia > Pirellulales > Lacipirellulaceae > Bythopirellula > Bythopirellula polymerisocia. The sequence goes on along the minus strand of NZ_SJPS01000001.1, from coordinate 251,790 downwards.
AAGTCGATCCCACAGAATTGTCCGCTGGGGGACCGCAGCTTGCGTAAACCTAGCAATCTCTGCTCGCTTCTGCGCACCGGGGCAGGGGTTTTGTCACGCCTCATTTATCGAAATTCGTTTTTTTTATTAAAAAACCCCCTCACTTTTCGTCGGTCCGAATTGCTTCAACCCGTTAGCGAGTCGAGTCTTGCGTAAAACACAACGCCCTCGGCGGTCCGGAGTTTTGTAACACAAAACCCTTCACGCGATCACCTTCCCTTCGGCTCCGCCTGGTTGTTTTAGTCGCCTCTCCTTCAATACAGATAACCCCAGCCTAACTGTTGTCAGGGGGGAATCGAATGATTGATTGGTAGTTTCTCATCGCTAGAAAAATGGGGCGCCCCAGCGCTCGAACTCTCACGCAAACTCCACGCAGCACCAGTCATCCTCTAGCCAGATCATTCAACTGTCGATTGGTCCGCTGCATCTGAACCGGTGCGAACTTCTCAGCTCATTGGCTCTAAGAAAACCCTGTGCTTTGCTCTCATGGGTCATTATATGAAACAGATGACCGTTAGTTAGTGGCGATTTTTGGGGCCACGGTGGAGAATGTGGGCTCTGCTCTGACGAGATCCAACCGTCTGCCGTGTTGTGGTAAACCAGAGGACTACCGGCGGCGACGAGGAGTGGGGGCGACTTTCTCGAGATTAAAGTCGAGTTCGTCTCTGTCGTCAGTGATCTCGACTTCGAGTGTGCTCTCGGTGTTGTAGGCGGCTGGGATGTATTGAATTAAGAAGTCCGTGGGAGGCGAGCCATCCTCACTAGGGATCTTTTTGCCACTTGGCTTGCGGGCTTCGATCCACACAGTGTATGTGCCAGCTACGGGGCCCTGCGAGGCAGGGATGTCGTAATGACCATCGACAATATCAGCTGCGATTCCTTTACGAGTGGTTGTATCGGAAGGCGCAAACCCGATTGTCCCATCCGTCACATGTTGAGCATCGTAAGTGACTTGGCCGCTGAGGGCAAAACGCTGGGGTCCCCCGCCACTGCAACCCCAACAGAAAAGCTCTGCAAATAGAATTAAGGCAACTGCGCTACGCGTGGGCTGAGCAAGGGTAGCAAAGGCTGATATTATGAATCTAGAATCTGGAATCAATGACCTCTCCACCGTCGGAGGTGCCGAGGGCTAACCAAACTAAGGGATCAATATCGTCAGAAACAAACCTTGTAGAGCCGTCTGCCATAGCAAGATTTACTCCTCCATTGTGGTAACTTCGAGCTGTGTGTTGCCACAATCCCAAGTAGCCACCGGAAGTTGGCCGACAGGGGGCGATATCTTTCGGCGCTCCTTGACGATCACACCAGCGCGTAAAGTCCTCAGCCCTGAAACCATTTAAGTCATTTCGTGCGCCAAAGGCCACGTTGGGCACCCAGTCGTGCATATAAAGTGAAGATGGACCAAAGTGCATCGCACCACGCGTATCGGCAACATCTCCATTGGGAACCAATCTCAATTCACAAATGGCAGCGGTATTGCTTGTGCCATCCGTGAATGCCCCAAACTTGCGACCCTTAATAGGGGTCAATGTGCTGACCACAAATGTCCCAAGAGCTGTCATGTGAACCCCGGTAGGACTGGGGCGAGCTTTCAGAGGATTTCCGCCCGCAGACGTGTCATTCAACCATCCCGATAGCTGATCGTTTGGTGAAATGTCGTCGGCCCAAAACCATCCTAGGCCGGCGTTGCCAACATAGTTGCCTCGGGCTCCATAGAAATCATTTACAATACCGATGTCGGCAGCTTGGTTCACTTCAGAGGGGCAAGCAAAGGTCTTCAAAAAAATATGATGCGCTGGAGTGGATGAATTTTGATTGACTTCTAATCCTTGGGTCCAATCCATGATTCCTTGAGCGTTCGCCTCTTCAATATAAGGCATGATTAGCGTGATCCAGCTATACATCGATTTAATCTGCGATCCACCATTGAAGAATGGGTCGCGAACATCGCCAGGGGGAAGGGTGCCTCGAGCACTGGCAAAATTGTGGGTTGCCAGTGCTATATTGTGTAAATTGTTCACACACTGGGAGCGTCTTGCCGCTTCGCGAGCGGCTTGGATGGCTGGCAACAAGAGGGCGACCAAAACACCGATGATGGCGATCACCACCAAGAGCTCAACCAAAGTGAAAGCGAGGCGCGAACGAAACGCTCGCGAACGGGCTATGCGACGAACCATTGCGGCTATCTCCCCTGAACAAACGTGCAGAAAGAACAATTGCAGGCGGGTGACCCAAAGTGCGGACCATCTTGGATTGTACGAATTTACGACACCAGGCACAATTGTTCTTCGACAAATAATCGGGAAAAAGCATGAACTACCTCCTAGGGTTGGCTAAAATCTCTGGCCGGGTCCGGATACCCCAGTCGACTCGGAAGGCTGTTTTTTGCAATTTTTGGCTGAATTCTTTGGCGTACCCGACACAAAGTGGCTAAACTGCAAGGTGCGTAAGTTTCGTCGTACTTTGGATTCTTGCCAACAATCGAGGGTCGATTGGGCAAGATCAGGGTTTCCGTCATCTTAGGGGAATGTCTAATGAAGCAGTTATGTAGTTTTTCACTTGCCTGTGCGTTGGTTTGCGCCGCTTCCGTGGCGGAGGCGACCATCTTGGATGATTTCAATAGCGGCACGATCGTGACCGACTTCCAGTTCGGCGATGCCAGCGGCACCCAGATTCCTAACACAGTCAACTCCGCGGCGGGCGGTCAGTCTTTTGACTCCGATTCTCCTGATACTGACAATGTAGTTACAAACGGTTCGGGTCAACTTGATGCTTCTGGAAAAAACAATACTGATTTCGGGAGTAACTACGTCGATATTGCAGGCATTGCTTCCGGGCGTGTGATCGGGTTGTTCGATGTGTCTTGGGCCTTCGATGAGAATGTCTATGACGCGGCACAGGATGAAGAATTTCGCTTGTCGTTGATTCAGTTCGACCCAAGATCCACTTTTGTTACTGGTGAGATCTTTTTTACGCGCACTTCCGCTACGGCAGTAGAGTTGGTGGGCAATGCGGTCGGTACCGGCTCGTCCGACACACCAACGGTCACTTTTGGAAGTAGCGGAAATCTCTTGACTATGCTCGACTTGAATCTGAGTGCCAGCACTATGGAGCTGTTCTATTCCTCAGACAATGGTGCGTCATTCATCTCTGCTGGCTCGGGTGCTCTAGATCCAAGCCGCGGCATTGAATCCGTTCGCCTAGTTATCAACGAAGATTTTACAGGCGATAGACTGCTAATAGATCGTTTTGCAGTGTCGGTTATCCCTGAGCCGGCTTCCTTAGCTTTGATTGCTTTGGGACTCGTTGGGATAGTGGGTCGTCGTCAAAGAGGCTAGTTCATTTAGATTTCATCTGATCTAGTTGATTTATGCTTCACCATTCGGGGCTTCGCGCAATTGCACGAAGCCCCGTTTGAATTGTAGGCCGGAACCAGCAACGCGAGTTCCGGCAGAATGTCACAATTAGCACTGCAATGCCGGAACTCGTATAACTCGTTCCGGCCTACAGAGTAACTCAACAATTAGTTTTGGGACTAGAAATGACTTTCGCGAAGCTGTTCGTGATGTTCATAATCGTGTTTTCTATTGCGAGTGCCAATGCTCAGCAGGAGGTCGAGGCCGAGAAGTATGCCGTCGCCAGTGGGCACCCTTCCGCCACTGCCGTTGGACTAGAAGTCTTACGCAACGGAGGCAATGTGATCGATGCGGCAATTGCCACGTCGCTGGCCGTCGGAGTCACTGAGCCATACGGTTCAGGCTTGGGAGGCAAACTGATCCTGCTCTACCGCGAAGCAGCAACAGGAAAAGTGTATTCCATCGTCGCACTATGTTCTTCACCTGCCGAGTTGGATGCCGAGGCCTTTCGAGGGCTTTCGAAAGATCAACGTGAGCACGGATATCTTGCGGTGGGAGTGCCCGGACTCGCTGCCGGACTCGATGAGGCTTACGAGCGTTGGGGATCCAAACCCTGGCAGGAATTGGTTGAACCCGCTGCAGAGTTGGCCGAGGCGGGCATAGAGATCGATGCGACGATGCAAGGGCTCTATAAGTCGCATGTCGCTGACTTGCAGAAAGATTCCGAGGCGTCGGACCTTTATCTCTATAAAGGCGAACTGCCTCCGGTGGGGGCACGACTCAAAAATGCGGATCTGGCGGCTACGCTCCGGGTGATTGGTGATCAAGGCGGACGGGCTTTTTACGAGGGGGCGACGGCCGAGAGTATTGTACGAGCGGCCCAGAGAGCCGGCTCAGCCATGTCGCTAGACGATTTTCGCAACTATCGAGCTGAATTCGGCGATCCGCTCGTGATCGATTATCGGGGACACCAGATTTATTCTTGTCCCCCTCCACTTACCGGTGGAGCCACCGTCCTTGCAGCACTCGAAGCAATGGAGCAACAACCGCCACTTGCAGCGGAAGCAGGTTTTCTGACCTATGCGAACCGAATGGGCCGGACTTACTTAGGTCTCTATCCAGAGATTCAAGATCAGATTGGCGATGCGGAGACCTCTCGCAGTGCAGCCGAGGCGCTGCTCACTCCGGAGTCCGCCGTGCGACTGGCTGCCGCAGCTCAAAAGGTCGATCCGCAAAACCCCTATCCCAAAACTAAGAATGTAGAAGCGGCTGCTGATGGCTTACCATCAGCGAGCACAACTCATCTGGTCGTGGCCGACGCAGCAGGCAATATGGTGAGCCTGACACAATCCCTGAGTTTGCATTTCGGGGCAGCAGTGGTAGCCCCCGGTACAGGCTTTTTGCTTAACGACAGTCTTAGTAATTTTTCCATTCACGATCCGGAGAACGTCAATCACGTAGCTGCTGGTAAACGGGCTCGCAGCACAATCGCTCCGATCCTGGTCACGCAGGGGGACCGGGCGGTGTTGACGTTAGGAATCCCCGGGGGGCAACGAATTCCAACGACGACGACCCAGTTGTTGTGGCAGTTTTTTGACCGTGGAAAGACTCTGGAGCAAACCTTTGCGGCACCTCGGTTTCACCTGATGCGGCCCGTGACGGCAAAGCAGCCGTTCAATCTGATGGAGTTTGAAGACGATGCCCCGGCCAGTTGGGATCAAGAACTGGCCGACCTGGGGTGGAAAACAAAACGTTACCCTCGCAATGGTCATTATTTCGGGGGAGGCAATGCAATTCAGGTTGAGAAATCTGGCAAATTGATCGGAGTGGCCGACCCCAGGCGCACTAATTTTGTCGCGGGAGATTAGAATACAAGCACGTATAAGTAAGTGGGGCAGGCATCCTGCCTGTCTTTTTGGATATGACAGGCAGGATGCCTGCCCCACGTAAGAAATACAACACGCCAATGACAATGCCTACCAAGAAAATAGTCTGCGCTTGCTTGCTGATTTTACTCAGCGTGTCTAGCGCTCGGGCTGTCATTACGCTCGACGGTGATTTCGACCATGGCGGGTTGGATGAGGCCAACTCGTCGGTTGCTGGTAATCTCGTGATGCTTGCTGGACGCGACAATTACAATGCGGGAGATTGGAAATGGCTCTACTTCTCAGCTGATGGAGTCAACGGCCTGCAACCAACATTTCGCATCGGCGACAACTTTAACACGGGAGGAAGTAGCCTCGTCGGTCATGCGATGGTCTATAGCTATGATCAGGAGAATTGGTCTTTCTTCGACAACAATGCTCGCAGTAGCTCGGCTGGCACTTTCACATTTTCTAACAACAGTGCTTTTACTCAGAATCAGGTCTGGGTGGCGTACGGACTTCCCTACTCGGCGGGGCGAACGGCGAGCCACACCAGTCAGCTTGTCAGCAGTCCGTGGGTTTCTCCGACACTGAGCGGTAACAGTTCACTTGTGATCGGCCAATCGCCTGGGGGCATTGACGATCTGGGGCGCACGGTTATGCCGCAGGATATGTACGGTTATAAGATCTCCGATCCCACGGGTGTCCCCGATAAGAAAAAGATCGCCTTAGTGAGTGGGGTCCATTCCAACGAAACGTTGGGGAATTACAATCTCGAAGGCCTCGTGGATTTTTTGGTGAGCGATGACATTGAAGCTTCGCTATTGCGCAAGTACGCCGACTTCTATGTGTATCCCATGGCGAATCCGGACGGTCGTTTTGCAGGGTACAATCGAAGCACCGTGCAACGGGAATCTCTTGACCCCAATCGATATTGGGTGCCGCCCAATTACAACAATCTGGATGATATCGAAGTGGTCGGGGACGCCTTAATTGCCGACACGGGGGGGGATGTGGATTATCTGCTCGATTTCCATTCCACCGTTAACGGTAAGGATGGGCACCACGGACTCATCTTGCCAGCCTATCAATCCGATCCCATGTGGTTGAATCTGTTGCAGTTGGATCCAGGGGTGCATACCCAGGGCGCCAGTTTGATCGATGATACTGGAGCCAAGTTTGGTCGTGTTCACTTGAATGCTGAATTCTCGGCCACTTTTGAGACACAATTCCTGGCGGGAGAAAACATCGATCGCTTCCTGACGTTAGGGCGCAACTTCGGCCTTGCCTTCGAGCGAACGTTTGTGGTCGCGGCTGATCTCAACTTTGACGGCCAACTGACTTCGCTGGACTGGAACTTGTTTCTAGCCGGGAGCGAGACCAACTTGTCTATTCTGTCGCCGATCGACGCTTATGCTGCTGGCGACCTTAACGGCGACGGTTTTAATGACATCATCGATTTTGGTATATTCAAGAACGCGTATGTCCTGGCAAATGGGCTTCCAGGTTTTCAGGCACTCTTTACCCAGGTGCCCGAACCGAATTCAAAATCAACAACCTTGATCGCCTTGTTTTGCCTTGCGCTATTTCGTATTTCTCGACATCCCCTTTGTTCTGGATCCTTTTGAGGAGCTAGTTATGTTTTGCTATCGATTGAATGTTTTTGCCTCCACGACACTCGCTTGTCTGCTATTCATTTCCCAACCCTGTCTTGCGGTCGATTTTCATGCCTTTGAATTCTCAGGGGGCATTGGCCAATTTCTCTCCCAAGCCCCCAATACGGGAACGCCTGGTATTGAGACTTGGGACGAATCCAACTTGCTCACAGATTCGGAAACAGATGGGGCAGGAAATTTCCGCATCGCGAAATTCAACGATAGCATTGCCAACAACTATTTGCAGATTGAAAACATTACCTCATCGACCGTAGGGAGTCGCTATATCGTCGTACGGATGTCAGGTTGGGACTTCTACGATAATGTGCCGGGAGAGGGGGAAGAAATCCGCTTCGATTTCTTGGACGATGATACTGGCAATAGTGGTAGCAGTGTGACGTCGCAGGTTCGAATAGATCGAAACACTGATACCGGCGACATCGAACTTCGCGGAACGGCGATCGGTGTAGGTTCAAGTGATATCTCCAGTCGTGCCACACTCAATACAACCCAAACCTCTCCGTTCACGATGGTTTTGGAACTCAACAAGACCTCGAATACCTATGAAGTCTTTTACAAAGATGGACCGAATCCGTCTCAAGCTCTGGGGGCTGCTCCAATCTCTCCTGGCCGAAACGGTAATTCGATGCGTTTTACAGTGAACAACAATTTTGGCAGCACACTTGATGAGTTCTTCTCGATCGATCGAATTGCTCTTAGTGACACCAATCCACTCACAGACCTTATGACTTTAGAAGTCGATCGAATAACGGGAGTGATGACACTCAAGAATACCACAGGAGCAGCTCTCAGTAATCTTAGGTCATACTCGATTACGTCAGAAGCAGGTGCCTTGAACTCAGCGAATTGGAAGTCGGTGACGGACAACTACGATCAGGCTCCCCAAAATGGAAGCGTCGATATTGATGGAGCGTGGTCGAAGACTTCGACTACTGCTTTCGATCTCAGCGAGGGGGTCATTGGTGGCAATGGCGGCAACCTTAGTAACAATCAAATGGTCGTCTTGAGCCAAGGAAGTGGCTCTTGGATCAAGAGCCCGATTGAAGACCTGGAAGTCACACTCAATTTTGATGGCGGAATCACCCGCAAGGCCAATGTAAATTTCGTCGGTAACGGAGGTAAGCGGTTTGTCGTGGGTGATCTTGATTTCAACGGTTCGATCACGACTTCTGACTGGACAATCTTTAATGCGGGTGCCGAGCTTAACTTGGCTGGATTGACTGAGGCACAAAAATACCAAGCCGGTGATCTCAATAACGATGGCTTTAACGACATTTTTGATTTCTCAATATTCAAGAATGCGTACGTTGCGGCGAACGGGTTGCCAGCTTTTGAGGCGCTGATTGCCGGGGTTCCTGAGCCAAGTACTGTCCTATTGTTAGCAACGGGAAGCCTATTGCTTTTGGGTCGTCGGCGTCGGCTACAGCAAAACTTTGTCGAAATACGATTAGACTCACATATCAAACATGAGGATCGCAACATGACCTGCTTCACGAAACCACTTGCCGGTGTGGCTATGGCACTTGCTGTGCTCTTTATCGCCGGTGGCACGACTCAAGGCGCCATTCTGGAGGAATTCTTGTTTGACGATCCCAATGGAACTTTGCTGGCCGACACCTCAAACAACGCCACACCTGGGAATATGTGGGGTGAAGATACCGTCGATATGTCGGGTTCTAGCGTGCAGAACGGCAAGTATCGAATTCAGAAGTCGAATAATGATTTCGGCACAAATTATCTGGACGTAGCGAACGTGACATCTGGCAAGGCGTGGTGGGTGGCAGAGATGTCAGGATGGAATTTCTCTTCGATTGTTGGACCTGGCGAATTCGACGCAGGGGAACCGGAAGAGATCCGCTTTGCCTTTCTGAATAACGATGGAAATGCACAGGGTGGCAGCACGATCACCGCTCAAGCAAACATCCAGCGCAATTCGGCAGGAGGAATCGAATTGGTGGGTAGGCTCACTACCGGTGCACCCGAATTCGGTCCCCTGCCCTTGACTCTCAATCGGACGACTCCATTTACTGTTGTATTGGAAATCGATGAAGATGCCGAAAACTATTCGGTATACTACAAAGACAACGCTGGGCCTTTCACGTTGCTTGGCACGGCACCCCACCAGTCTGGGCGAGATGGGCTTGCTGTGAGGTTCGTGGCCAACAACAACTTTGGAGGCACTGGAGAGTTTTTTGACATTGACCGGATGTATCTCACCAATACCAATCCTACGAATGTGAACCCGGACCGACTCACTTTGCAAGTGGATGCTGCGTCAGGCTTGATGAGGCTAATCAATGACACGTCGACGACATTTGAAATCGACGCCTATACTATCAGCAGTTCGACAATTAGTGGTGACCTGAATATCGCCGGTTGGAATAGCTTGAATGACCGAGTCCCCGGCTTAGATGCGGTTGATGGTCCCGATGGTGGTACGACCGCTGGCGACGGCGTGGGCGAAACCTGGGACGAAGCTCCGGGTTCGAGTAACAAGGTGTTGGCTGAGCGATTCTTATTGGGCAAGTCAGTATTTGCCACTAATCGCATGGAAACACTTGGCAATGCGTTCAAAGTGGGTGGGGACATCAATTCGCTCAGTTTCCAGTATCGCAATGCCGATACAGGGGCCGTGGTAACTGGTAATGTCGTTCCAGCCTCGCTGGGTATCAACGCGGACTTTGATGGTGATGGTAACGTCGATGGTCGTGATTTCTTGCTCTGGCAGCAAGGAGCTACGAGTCCACCCTTGAGTGCAGCGGCACTGGCGGCCTGGAAGGCGCAGTATGGTAGCGGCACTTTGCAAGCAGCGGCACAAGCCGTACCTGAACCAGTCTCGGTGCTGCTTATCGGAATGGGTTTGGTTGGATTGGGCTGTTTCCGGACGCGGCGTTTGAGCCTGTGAATATGCTTTCTTGCGACACGTTGGTCATTTTGTAAGAATGAAAGGCGGATGAACGCTGATTGGGCGGATTTGCGCTGATTGTTGTTTTTGCAATTTTAAATTATCCTAACTCGTTGTCTGGAAAGATGATAATCTCTCGCAGAGGCACAGAGAGAGCAGAGGACTAATAACCATATTCTTTGTGTCTCTGTGCCTCTGTGAGAAAAATCTCTTGGTGGCGGCCTGGGGCCGAGATGGGATTATCCGTGGCCTTTTTTCTGAATTAGATTGAACACATATTTCGCGTGTCGCACTTCACTCCCAATTCCGGACCCTACACTGTTGTTGGCTTGGGCGAAGCGCTGTTTGATTGTTTTGGTGAGCGGACGGTGCTGGGTGGGGCACCTGTGAATCTGGCGGTGCATGCCAATCAATTGCTGTGTCATGCTCACTGCCGGGGGGTGGTTGCCAGTGCTATTGGCAGCGATCCGCTCGGAGAACGGCTGCAGAAGGAGCTTGCAGCGAGGGGGATGACGACCGATTATCTTACGGTTGTCCCCGAAGTGCCGACGGGAACCGTGCAAGTGACTGTCGATGTTGCCGGGCATCCCCAGTACGAGATCACAGAGAACGTCGCGTGGGACGGGATTGAGTTCACTGACTCATTGGCCCAATTGGCGAAAAGTTGCTCGGCCGTTTGCTTTGGTACATTGGCTCAGCGAGCGCCGATAAGTCGCAAGTCTATCCAGCACTTTCTGGCTTCAGCGAAAAATGCCCTGCGGGTGTGCGACATCAACCTGCGGCAGCAATTCTTCACAGCAGAAGTCATCGAGAGCAGCTTGCAGGCTGCCAATGTCGTCAAACTCAACGAGGAAGAACTCTCTGTCATTGGAGAACTCCTCAAACTTGAGTCGCGCGAGCTACCAGTGGACGACCAGATTGCGGGACTGCAACGCCGGTTTGACCTGTCGGTCGTGGCATTCACCCGGGGCGAAGCTGGGACCGTTTTGTACTCAGGCGACGAACGGGTCGAGGGGGAAGTGCCAAAGTATCTGCGTCAGCCGCAGGCTGACAGCGTTGGTGCCGGGGACTCGTGTTGTGCTGCCCTGATAGTCGGGCTGCTGCTGGGGAAACCGCTCGGGGAGATTGTTACCCTGGCCAATCGGGTGGGAGCGTTCGTGGCCTCGGTGCAGGGAGCGACGCCGGAGTTGCCCGCGGAGATTCTAGAGTTGGTTGGTCGCTAAACCGCAAACGTCTTATTCGAGTTGCTTGCGAAAGCGGCTCACACTAATGGTGAGGACCACGATTGCGCAGATCACCAGGCCAGTGACCATCGGCACCAAGTCCAGCAGGCCCGCACCGCGGAGGACGATTCCGCGCAGGATTTCAATGAAGTACGTTGCGGGGATCGCAAAAGTCACCAGATAGATCGGCAGCGGCATTTGGCTGCGAGGGAAAACGAAACCCGAGAGCAACACCGACGGGAGCATCACCACAAAGGCGAATTGTACGGCCTCGACCTGGCTCTTGGCGATTGTCGAGACCAATAGCCCCAGTCCCAGCGAGCAGACCATGAACAGCATTGAAAGCGATAACAGCAATCCCACGCTGCCGCGAATTGGCACACCGAACAAGTAGATCATCACGGTGAGCATTATCAGGGTCTCGATGAATCCCACGATTGCATAGGGAATCAGTTTTCCCAGCAGTAACCCAGCACGACTCACCGGAGTGACAAATAGTTGCTCCAGCGTGCCGAGTTCTCGTTCGCGGACGATGGCAAACGACGTGAGAAACAAGGTCACAAGTTGCAGAATGATACCCACCAGCCCCGGGACGAAGAAGTGGGCGCTTTCAAGATCGGGGTTGTAAAGCAGTCGGGGCCGGATGTCGATCGGTAGGTCGGCACGCCCGGTGGGATCGCGTGCCGGTGCCATCTGCACTGCCTCGGCTTTTTGCCGCGCGAGTTGCAGGGAGAGATTCACACCCAGAAGTTGCGACGTATTCAGTGCAGTGGTGGCCACCTGCGAATCGCTGCCATCGATAAGCACTTGCACTTCGACCTGTTCGCCGCGAATCAGGCGGTCGGAATAGTAAGGCGGAATCTTCATACCGACCTTCGCATCGCCGGTGGCCATCCAGCGCTGGAAAGAATCTTCATCCCCGACATTACCCACCACATCGAATCGCCTTGTGTTGACAAAGGCATCAACAAGCTGCTGACTCGGCTGGCGGCCATCCATGTTGAACACGACCATGGGGATGTGCTCGACTTGGATGTCAATCGCGTACCCGAAAATGATGGTCTGCATGACCGGCACCACGAGCATGAAGAAGATCGTCGAGGGTTGGCGACGGATGTGGAAGAATTCCTTTACCATCACGGCCAAAAGCCCCGCGAAGGGGCCGCCACGTTTATTCTCATCACCTGGCTTTGTAAGCGCAGCAACGCCCCGGCCATCTTTTTGAGACAGAGTCAATCTCGGGGCGTTGGTGGAGTAAAGTGTTTCTTGAGAATGTGTTCTGTCCTCCTCCGCGTTTTTAGTGAGAGTGACAAACACATCTTCCAGAGTCGGGGGAACTTCGCGAATATCGGCTTCGTCGACCGAGGTTGAAAGGTGCGTGGCAAGTTTCTCTGGTGTGAGCCGATCATCGACCATCACGTGCACCGTCTCGCCGAACAACGTCGCGTCGCGGACACCCTCCAGTTTGCGAATCTCGGGCAAGCGTTCTGCGGGACGGGGGACTCGGAGTTCGTAGCGCCTGGTCCCAGCGGGTGTTACGGCTGGAAGTGACTTCAAGTCTGATGGCTTGCCAAGGACCAGGAGCTGCGCCATGTAGATGTAGCCCACATCGGTGCAACGCTCTGCCTCGTCCATGTAGTGCGTGGTGACAAAGAGCGTAACCCCGCGACCGGAGAGTTCGAACAGAAGATCCCACAATTGCCGCCGGGCGACCGGGTCGATTCCAGCGGTGGGCTCGTCGAGAAACAGAATCTCGGGATCGTGAATCAAAGAACAAGCCAAAGCAAGTCTCTGTTTCCAACCACCCGAAAGTGTGCCGGCCAACTGGTCGAGCCGATCTTCCAGGCCAGTAAGCCCGAGGACCACCGCTTGCCGTTCGGCAATGCGGGCGTTGTCGAGCCCATAGATACGCCCGTAGAACTCGATGTTTTCCCGAACAGAGAGGTCGGCATACAAGCTGAACTGTTGCGACATGTATCCGACACGCCGCTTGATCTGCTCGGCGTCGCGGACGGCGTCGTAGCCTAGCACGTTTGCCGATCCTGACGTGGGCGAGAGAATCCCCAGCAGCATGCGGATAATTGTGGACTTGCCGCTACCATTGGGACCGAGCAGCCCAAAGATTGCCGCCTGTTGGACCTGAAAGTTGACGTCCCGCACCGCGACCAAATCGCCAAACGAACGACTCAAGTCGCGGACATCGATAACTGCTTCGCCAGTCTCGTCGCTCAAGACGAGTTCGTTCATGGTGGGGACTTCTCCGCATCGCTTGGCACTCCGTCGAGCCATACGTCAGCCGAAATGCCTGGGCGCAGTACATCGAGTCCCTCCTTGAGAGTCACCTTGATGCGAAACACCTGTTTCGAGCGTTCCTCGGGAGTTTGTACATTGCTGGGCGTGAATTCGGCTCGGCGCGAGATAAAAGTTACTTCGCCAGCAAAGCTTCGCTCGGGCATGCTATCAACAGTCACCTCAACCAACTGGCCCAATTCTAGATCCATCCATCTTTGGGGAACGTAGGCTCGAACCCAGTAGTGGCTCTTGTCGAGTACCGACATGACTGGTGCCCCTGTCGAGACCAAGTCGCCCGGCTGGAGTTCCAGTGCCTCGACAACTCCGTCCACCGGGCTCTTGATCGTGAGTTCTTCAATTCGGTCGTCAATAGCCGCGAGCGCCGCAGCAGCGGAATCCCGCGCCGCGCGGGCGGCGTCGATTTCTTCGCTACGGAATCCCTTCTCGGCGAGTTGCCATGCCAGTCGGGCTTCCTCGACCTGGGCCTTGGCCCCTCGGATTTCTTCTTCGCGAGTTCCTGCTTCGATGAGACTCAGTTCTTCCTCCCGCAAGGTGACCGTTGCCTTGGCCGATTCCAAACCTTCGGTTGCTCGATCATAGTCCTCTTTGATGAAGGCGTTGGTACTGGCCAAACCTTGAATGCGATTGAAGTTTTGCGCGGCCAAACGCATTTCGGCCTGAGCAACACTGAGGCGAGCACGGGCGGCATCGATTTCCTGTTTCCGCGCTCCGGCCACGAGTTGATCCAACTTTGCTTGCAGTTGCTCGTAACGGGCCTTGGCCTGGCCGACTTCTTCCTCGCGATGGCCCGCTTCGAGTCGAGCCAAATCTGCTTCGCTTGCTACCAGATTCGCCTTTGCTACCTCGCGCTGCTGAACCAAATCAAAAGGTTCGAGTCGTACTAGCAATTGACCCGCCTCGACGGGTGACCCTTCTTCGACAAGCACTTCCTGCACACGACCACCGACTCGAGAACCGAGACGGATTTCCTCAGCTTCGATGAATCCCGACACGTGATTCGATTCGGGTCGCAGCTTGCTGTAGGTGATGAGTCCAGTCAGCAAGGCAACGACCAAGAGAATTGCCAGAATGCGTGCTGTCATGAATCGGGTTCTCGTGTGGTGATTTACAGATACTCTGATTCTAACTGCATTCAGAGAGTGAAACTACTGCGGCCGGAAAGTTAGTCGGACACCCTGGGAAACACTGACCACAAAGGTTACAACCGAGGTCATGAACCGACTCGCATGTTTATATCGCTACGGAATTGTTTCCCTGGCCTTGCTGCTGTCTGAGCAACTCGTTCTGCCGGTTCATGCCGAGGAATTTGCAAAAAATAAACTTGTGATTTCTGAATTTCTCGTGATTCCCCAAGTGGGTCGGTACGGACGCGTTCCGAATCATGTTGATCCATTGCAGGCCGCGATTGCCAAAGGATCGTGGAAAGCACCCTATGTCGGTGATAGCGTTCTCGGTCACGGCGGAAGGGCACTTACTTGGAACAGTGCAAAATCGGATTCAACAGGATGGCTGGAACATTCTTCGCTCCGCGGGGGATATGCCTATGCCGAAGTCACTACGATAGAGCGGCAGGTCGTGCTACTGGAGGCGTCGGGGCACGCGATGGTATTTATCAATGGCGAGCCGCGCGTTGGCGATCCGTATCTTACGGGGCGAACCATCCTGCCCATCGTCTTGCGTGAGGGACGCAACGAGTTGCTGTTTCATTGTGCCGCAGGCAAATTGAGAGCGGAGTTGATTCGGCCCCAGCAAGAGGTTTTCTTTGATCAGCGCGATATGACACTTCCTTCGCTTGTCGAGGGCGAAACCAGCCCGCTTTGGCTGGGAGTCTTGCTGGTGAATTGTCGGGAGAAAAGCCTCGTCAATTGCCAGGCAACCGCCAGCTTTGACTCGGGAAGTTCGCTGATCACCAAGGTAGACAGCATACCTCCCCTGGGCGTACGCAAGGTGGCGATTCCGCTCGATCCGAGCACATTCAAGGAGCCTAAGCTTCCTGCAAAGGTTCCCGTCAATTTGTCCCTCAACGAGCTAGCCAAAGATAATCCCACAGCCACGACCACGATTGAGTTATCGATGGTCGGCAAACAGAAGATGCAGAGGCGTACGTTTCGCAGCAAGTTGGATCAGAGCGTTCAGGCTTACGATGTGCTTCCGGCTGAAACGAACACAGACATACCTTCCTTGCCTGTTGGCATGCTTGTGACTCTGCACAGCGCCGACGAGTCAGGTGGGCAGCAACTCGCCCAGTATGGTCCGGTCCCCTCTATTTCGATTCTTGCTCCCAGCGGCAGGCGAACTAAGGGATGTGACTGGGAAGGATGGTCAGCAACCGATGCGCTGGAAGCATTGGACGATGCGGCCCAGCATTTTGCATTTGACGCTCGCCGTGTGTGGCTGAGAGGCACTGGCACCGGAGGACATGGCGCATTGCGACTGGGAAGCACGGCCCCCAATCGGTGGGCTGCTTTAGCGCCCACCAATGCTTGGTTGGAATACGCAGTAAGAGAGTCGACACCTACCGACGGGCAGACACCGATTCAAGCAATGCTCGCAAGAATCAACGCAGCCGGGGAACTGGCTCCGCTTTTAGTAAATACGGCTCACGCTGCAATTCTGCTAGAAAGCATCGGCCAGCGGTCAGGCCGGTCTGCCGATGACTCACGCGAAATCGCACAAACCCTGTCCCTATTTCACCCGGACTTTATCTTCCGTCAACGGACCGATTTCACACCCGCTAGTTTGGCATCCGCCAGGGAGGAACTGCTGAGGTTTTGTCGGGACCACACGGCTCCGCTCGTTTCGGAGGTGGACTTGGTCGATTGTGTCACATTCGATCCTGGCAAAAACTCTCGGGTTGAGTGGCTCACGATCCTGCAACAAATCGAGCAGGGGTCACTAAGCCGCGCAGCTGTGCGGTATGATCCTGAGCAACGCTTGTACCTGGGAATGACATCGAATGTCGCTGCGTTGTCGATCGCGGTTGCTCATCTTGAGAAAGACACGACCGTGGACGTCGTCCTGGATGGTGAGCCAATCGGCCAGTCCGCGGTCGATGGGGGACAGCTCATATTCGTCCACGACGAGTTCGGATGGCATCCCGCTCCTGAGTTACCAAAAGTGCTAAAGCAACCCCAGCGCTACGGTGGATTCCGCAGTGTGTTTGCCAATCAGCCGATTCTTGTCTACGGCACGCATGGCAGCGATGAAGAAAACGCCTGGGCTCTGGCCAAGTCCCGTTACGATGCCGAGACCTGGTTGGTGCGAACCAACGGCTCGATCGACGTCGTTGCAGATACATCCTTCGATCCCACGAGCGAGCCCGATCGCAACATAATGCTCTACGGCAATGCCGACACCAACTCGGCTTGGCCGCGGCTCCTGTCGACCTCTCCCGTGCAAGTCCGCAACGGGAACGTGATTATCGATCGCCGACCCGAGGTGGGGGATGATCTGGCCTGCGTATTCGTCAGGCCCCGCCAGCGCAGCTCAACAGCGATTGTCGGAGTGGTGAGCGGTACGGGAATCACCGGAATGCGGGCCACCGACCGCCTGCCGTATTTTGTGAATGGTGTCAACTTTCCCGATCTGCTACTCCTGAGCGCCGAAAGTCTCACTCAAGGTGATGACGACATCAGGGCGGCTGGCTACTTTGGCCTCGGCTGGACAGTGGAACCGGGGGAGATTGTGTGGCGCGATGTGGCGCTATAAGCGGAAGAAACAGGTCAATTCCCCACGCCTTTGACGCCTGCAAGTCGCCGCAAGACCTGGGCGGTCACGTTCACGTTGAAGTAGCCTTCCAGCGCATCGAGTCGATCTTCCTCACCTCTACCTTCGGACGTACGGGCTACCGAGTAGAGTTGCAAACAGGTCGTTGCATCAATGCCATTGTCAATCAGCGAACCAATGGCTCGGTTGGCTTGTCCCCGTGAATCCTCCAGCCAATCGGTGAGCGTTTTTTCACTTCGCACGCCGATGATGTTGTAGTACTCGTCCGTTTCAATTCCCAGCGAGTAATACTTGGCTATCAACATGGCGGACCATGTATGCAACATCGTCGTGGCAGAAAGCCGAGCATAATTATACTGGGGTCCGGTACCGAAATAATTATGCAGGTTGGGCAAGACTTCAGTCGCTGCAAGTCTGGCTGCAGCATAGTCGACGTCACGGTACATGAGTTCTGCCCGGGCCGAATCCTGTTGCAAGCCATAGCGACTGCCAACGCGCTTCACCTCAATCTCATCCACGACCGTGAGACTGGCAATGGCACAGTGCTCATAAAACCTGGCCAGTTCAACGACACCCTCATCGTTGGTCACGGGCCGACCTTCATAGCTATTCGCCAGTTCCAGATAGTCCATCGCCAACATCATGTCCAACCAGGCAATCAATTGCTGTTCTGCGGTAGTTAAAATCAATTCAGTATTTTCGTCTTCATCTTTTAGCTTGATGTTCCGCATTTTTTCGGAGAGCGCTTTGTAGCACAAGCCTTCGTAGAAGGCTTCGCAGGCACCCATATAGACAGCGACTTGCTCAAGGGTCGTAGGTCGGTAGAAACGCATCGCAGAGGCGGTCTTGTCGACTTCCTTGGTGAGCCAATCGTCTTGAAAAAGCAACTTGCGCGTTCCCTCCCAGTCTTCTTCGTTCTCTACTGCGTGGTAATAGCGGCCCATTTCATGAGCATTCCACGCCTGGGCGGCAGAGATCACTGCATCCCAATAGGCCGAGGCAAACTCCCCTTGCTGGTTGCCGCCAGGCTACGCTTCATCAAGTCTTCAGAACCTTCCAGAAAATCATCGGCGTAGTCCGAGTGTCTGTCCTCGTCCCAGGAGGAATACGCTTTGTGAGCACGACTCTGCAGTTCAATCCATTTCTCGGTCCGCTCGCGGAGGTGGTTGCTCATCATGGATGAAACCATCGGCAATGTTATTTCCTTGTGCCGCGGCAACTTCTTTCCTGTGAATAATTCGTAGGCTTCCCACACGTCGTTGACTTGATGAACCGTTAGACCCTGTTTCTTTCCGTGTTCCACGAGATCAATGTGTTCTTTGGAATACGCGTCGTATTGCAGACGAGTAAAAGCCGGAATCAACACGGTCTTCTTCCCGGCTTGAGCTGCACCTTCGAGCTTGTAAGCAATTCCGCCCACGGGGCCGATCGTGCCGTCGGGGTTGATCGTGCCCGTCATGGTGACTTCCTCGTTGAGCTGATCGCCTCGCACGGCAGGAAGGATTCCCACGGTGAACAGTGCGCCGGCACTGGGTCCATCGATCTTTCCTTCGACCGAAACGGCGACCTGCATGGCATGGGGATCGAAATCAAGAAGTTGAGAGGCAGTGAGTGCCGCCTGCCAGGAGGTTGCCCGCCACAATTGTCCTGTACCTCCTAGTATCGACTCAAACACGCCGACTCGAATCGTTCCATGGGGATACCCTCCGACCGTAATCGGCACCTTGTCGCATCCTCCCCATGGTTTCTTGCCAGGGCCAGGGTCGTAATACGCCAGCGGGTAGACATTGACAGTCACCGACTGCAAGGCATCCCCTGGTTCCGTGCCTTCCTCATGCGCCGAGCAATTGCGTGTCGCTGTACCAAAAAGAATCGACAACAATATCGACGCAACACCAAGGAATTTCATCGCAGAAACCTTTCAGCTACCAATGAATTAAGATCTTTTCGGGAAACGACAATTCCCTTGCCTTCGAACACGACCTACAAACAGGATAGTTAGATTGAATAGAGAAATCTAGCAGACAAGCGGCCGAGATCGAGATGCATTTCTACGCTAAGGTGCCGACCAGTTTTGAGAAAATCTCATGCTAAGAGAATTCCAAAAGCACACGTAATTGGGACCCTGCTCAGACTTGGCCAGTTTCCGTTCGAGCCTGAGGGCGATTTCTCCGACCGCAATATAGACCGGTGCCTATTGCCCCCAGGAGCTGCCTTCCTTGGTCGCAAGAATGAAACTTGCACAAGATTCCCAAAAGCATGACCACGGTGCAGTACGCATGATGGCGCAGCTGCAGAGGTCTCCTCCACCTCATTCAATTTCCCCAGGCCGAATCTCGCTGGTGTTGGTCCAGCCGCTTCGCCTTGGCGATGGACCAAATCTGCATCGGTGAATCGACTCCGGCAGGGATGCCCGCGGTTTCGAAACACGCTCAACCCTGCCGAACGAACGTTATCCACGACATATTGGACAAAACGGCTATAAAGTTTTGACCAGCTTTTCGACGAGAGTAACGACGCCACCTAGCGCTTCGTCAATGGATCTGCGATGGCGGTCATCGCCAAACTCTTGATATTCAATACCGATATGGTGAATGTCGTCGTCCCCATTAACGCCGAGATAGAAAGAGCAAGTCTTTATGTGAGGTACCAAGTGATTCATGTGTTCCCGTACTCCCCCAGTTTCGAATCCGAATTCACCCGATGAAGTAAGGATGACAAGTGTCTTGTCAGATAGAATCGGCTCGAGTGGAAAGTCACCGCGGTCAAGATCGAAGGAGAAGGTTTTATTGAGGCGAATAACTTGGTCGAACCACGCTTTCAGCGATGAAGGCATACCATAATTATACATCGGCGTACCAAGTAATATGATGTCAGCAGCCGCGAGCTCTGCAATAAGAGCATCCGAAAGAGTGAGCATGTTTGCCTGCTCCACTGATCGGTCGGCAGGAGGCGTGAAAGCGCAAGCAATCCATTCTTCGGTCACGGGCGGTGGCGGCTCTCTGCCAACGTCTCGTTCAACGACCACATCTTCCGGACGGCGTTTCAACCAGTTTTGTACGAAATGCGAAGAGAGGCGTCGCGTAAGTGAACGCTCACTTCGGGCGCTAGCATTGAGTTTGAGGATTGTAGTCATGGTTTTTCGTTGGATATTTGAAGGATCGCGTAAATTTGGGACGGATTCTTGGCCGCGCTCGGCGTACTTGCCGCGGCATCAAAGAGAGGCGATGCGACGGACTGCCTCGGCGGTATCGAGCGTCTCGCTGGCGAGCATGTGGTAGTTCGTCTTTGCTGCCGCCATGCCATTGAACTCTGGCAGAATGGCCGCAGCGGTAGCATCCCAAGCGACAGCTACTTCAAAACCCTGCTCCAATAGCTCGCGTAGATGCGACTCGACGCACAGGTTCGCCGACATGCCGGCCAGCAGCACCTTGTCGATGCCTCGCTTACGCAGTTGCAGTGCAAGGTCGTTTGACTCCGGCCCGAAGACCTTGTGCGGACTGGCGATGACTGATTCGCCATCGTCGATGTACGGCTTGTAACGTTCGAGCCAATCAGCGCCAGAACCCTCGAAGCTCGTTAAGTCTAGCGGACCCGGACGGTCAAACATCTTGATGTCATGCATCAGCCGTTCGAGAGAGCCTTCAAATCTCCACTTGTGATCATGCGGAAAGTAATAGTGTGGCGAGATGAATACGGGTAGCGAAGCTTCTTTCGCAGAACGGAACAGAGACTCGATGTTTTCGACGGTCTTGTTCTCGGTAATGCTTTGGCCGACGACGCCCCACGCGACGCCTTCGGAACTCAGGAAGTCATTCTGGGGGTCGATGACTACCAGGGCGGTGTCATTATGGGAGAATTCGAATCCGGGGATTGGCAACGGCATGACAAACTCCTTGGAGTGAAAGGGGAAATGATTCTTGAACTGGATTACGCTACGTCGCCAAGCCGAGCTTTCAGATCATCGATCTCTCGCATGAGACGCTCGATCTCGAACTGAACTTTGGACTCAGGAATGCGGCGATGAATGTGTTGCGGGCAATTGACGTCCCACGCCTCAATGGCGAATACAATTGCGCGTTCGACTGCTGCGGGATAACTCGGGTCGGATAGTTCGGAATTCAACTGGTCGTCGCCTTCGACGACACGAGCGCGGCCCCAGACTTTGACGCGGCGTTGGTTTTCGTAGTCCATTAAGAAGAGGAATGCCTTGGAATTCTCCGAAAGGTTTCCCACCGACAGATACTGCTGATTGCCGCCGAAGTCGGCAAAGGCGAGCGTGCCGGGACCGATCGATTTGAGAAAACCGGCCGGCCCGCCGCGGTACTGGATGTAAGGCTGGCCATCTGCCGTCGCGGTGCCAAAGTAGAACATATCAAGGTTCGAGAGGAACTCGGCCAAATCGGGAGTGACTTGCGTCTGCCATCCCCGGCTACGCTCCATCCGATGGTAAGCGGCGCGAGAGCCCTTAGATGCCTGAACTGCTTTCACGGCAGGCGTAAAGGCGATGTCGCTCGGTATCGTGGTCATCAGGTGCTCCTTACTAGTTGCTGGAGTGCGAAAAGGCTGAGTCACTCGCCTACTTGCCTATCAAGAAATGCGAGCATACGGTTAGCAATCAGCACACAGTCCTCTTCCAAAGCGAAGTGGCCCGCGTCGAGCAGGTGGATCTCAACATTCTTCAAGTCTCGCCGGTACCCGGGAATGTGGGACGGTTCGTGAGAATCAACAATGATTCTGTGTCACTTAACGCAGAGCACCATGGCCGGCTCGGGGGGGCGTGGTTCACCTAACGGCCAATGGAATTTCCGCTCCGACTCGGTGATGGAAAGGTCATTGATGCTCGCCTCGCGGCGTCGCATCAGCCCCTCGGGGTCGAACTCCCAGAGTTCGTTCCCGTAGGCTCGCCACCACTGGCCATCGACGTCGCGGTATTCGTACTGGAAGCGAACTGCAATTCGGTTGCCTTCGAACGCCCAAAGGTCCTTCATGAGACGATAGTCTCGTTCTTTGTCCCATTTACTGCTGAGGAACTCGCGAATTTTGTCGCGACCCTGAAGGAACTGGTTGCGGTTTCGCCAAGTTGAATCCTCGCTGTAAGCGAGTGATACGCGGTGAGGGTCCCTGGAGTTCCAAGCATCTTCTGCGGCCCTGACCTTCGCTGCGGCTGTCTCCCGTGTGTAGGGAGGACGAATGGAAGTGGATGTGGACATGATTTCTTTCCAAGTTGGTGTAGAAGGAAATCCACCCGGACCGCCGCGTGCGACGGCCCTAGGCGGAATTGAGTCAGGCGGTGCAGCCACAGGCAGTCGAGCAAGCTGCTGCTTCCGACTCCTCGGTGGCGAGCGGCGCCGCGTCTGGAAAGTCGACGTCGGTCTCCGCGAGGTTGTTGAAGTAATTGGTGAAGACGTTAAGCGCGACGTGCGCCACCACTTCAGTGACCGCATCGTCGTTAAAACCGGCGGCACGGAACGCATCAAGTTGCTCGTCTTCAACACGACCGCGGGACTTGACGACCTCACCGGCAAAGCGAGCCACGGCGCGGCTTGATTCGTCGAATCCGTCTGCACGGCGGGCGGCCTCGATCGCCTCGGGCGATAGGCCGACCATCTTGCCGATCGTCGAATGGGCCGCGAGGCAGTACTCGCAACCGTTCGCTTGGGCGACAGTGAGCGCAACAATCTCGCGCTGCTTCGGGTCGAGGCCGCTGCCATTGCTCAGCGCACCGGAGAATTCTAGGTAGCCACGTAGAGCAGCGGTGGAATTGGCTAAGGCGCGGAGCAGGTTCGGAACTCGTCCGAGCTTCGATTTGACGGCTGTAAACAGTTCGGCCTGTTGCGGGTTGGCCTGTTCGGGAGCGATTTGGGAGAGTCGGGACATAGCTTGCTTTCCTTGTGTGTAGTAATGAGGGTTGAAACTCTCAACGAGTCACATGCTCGTCTGACGTAACCCCTTGCACGGGGTGTGCCAATCTCTACTCAAAATTCGTAAGTGCTTGTGAACGTGACGTTTAGGGGCAATTGCAGCGGTGGCACTTGGCAACGACATGTCGTTGCGTAACGTAATTCCGTTGAAGATCAACGAGATATCGTTATCCTGGAGGTATGGCCGTTCTCAAGAATAAAACGCCGCTGTTCGACGACCCGAAACAGCTCCTGCTAGACCTTGCACAAGAACGTGACTTGGCATCGCTCCTCAAGCTGCTGGTGGCACGAATCGGCAATTCAGAGTCGGTCGCGTTGGTGCGACTCTGGCTGGTTAGGCCGGGCGACATCTGCCAGAAATGCGCGCTGCGAGACGAATGTCCTGACCGCTCCCAATGCCTCCACCTAGTGGCGAGCCAAGGTCGGTCGATCGCCGAGCCGGATAAAGACCTTACTCGTCTCGACGGTCGCTTTCGTCGGTTTCCGATAGGCGTACGTAAAGTCGGGCGGATCGCACTGACTGGCGAGGCGATCGAAGCGCCCGACTTGGCCGAGATGCCAGAGTGGATTGTAGACCCTGATTGGGTCCGCGCCGAAGGCATCACGGGGTTTGGAGGGCAACCACTTAGTCACCACGGCATGGTACTAGGGGTGTTGGGTGTGTTCGGCAGAGTTCGAATCGGCGAAGAGTGCTTCAACTGGCTGCGGATGATTGCCGACCACGCCGCAGTCGCGATCGCCCATTCCTACGCTTGGGAGGAGGTTCAGCAGCTTCGTAAACGACTTGAGGAGGAGAACGAATACCTGCAACAAGAGGTCGCTTTGGAGCAGGGAATTGGCGAGATGCTCGGAACCAGCCCGGCCTTGAGGAATGTCGCGCAACAGATTGATCTTGTGGCTCCCACCGATTCGACGGTGCTCATTCTGGGCGAGAGTGGTGCCGGAAAGGAACTTGTCGCACGAGAATTGCACCGGCGTAGCGGCAGGGCCGACCGCCCTCTTATCAAGGTGAACTGCGCAGCCGTTCCGCGCGAGCTATTCGAGAGCGAGTTTTTCGGACATGTGAAAGGCGCATTCACTGGCGCACTCCGCGACCGTTTGGGACGATTTGAACTTGCCGACGGAGGAACCCTGTTTCTCGACGAGGTTGGCGAGGTGCCGCTCGACCTGCAGAGCAAGCTGCTCCGAGTGCTCCAGGAAGGCGATTTCGAGCGTGTTGGCGAGGAGAAGACGCGGCGCGTTGATGTGCGAGTGATAGCAGCAACTAACCGAGACTTGCGCGAAGAATCCCAGCATCGCCGATTCCGTGAAGATCTGTACTACCGACTAAGTGTGTTTCCTGTCGCGCTGCCACCCTTGCGTGAGCGGCAGGAAGACATCGGGCTGTTGGCAGATCATTTTTTGCAAAGTGCGTCGCGCCGGTTCGGCGTCGATCCTCCAAGACTGACCAAGGCCGTGGTGCGACAGCTTGAGCAGTACAACTGGCCCGGCAACATACGTGAGCTGCAGCACGTGATCGAGCGTGGAGTAATCCTGTCGCAAGGCGGGCCGCTGCGCGTGAGTCTGGATGAGAAGCCCATCGATCCAGGAAAGTCGTCAGCAGTTACTGAATCAGAGTTGCTCACCGACGCTCAGATTCGCGAGATAGAGAGGACGAATCTGCGCCGTGCTCTCGACGCAGCGGATGGAAAGGTGTACGGACCAGGTGGAGCTGCCGACCTCTTGGGGGTCAAACCTACGACGCTCAACTCTCGACTTAGGTCGATGGGAATCAAAAGGAAATACTCAAGTTAATTCGCCAGTCCCTTCGACATCGTTGCATCTGCTTCCGGACCTGACTTCTGACACCACCAACATTGGGAATGTGTCAAGATCGAATAAGCATTCGTTGGCAACGGTTTAGACAGAATTGAGCGAGATGAAGCGACCTCTGCAAGTTTCGCTATTCGCGAACTGTAATCGGATGCATCACCCGCGGCGGTTTAGAACTTTGGCAAACTGCTGGAGGTGTTTCGCGTTGGCAGACGCGTCAGCGAGTTCTGGTCAGTGAAAAGCGCATTCAAATCGATCTCACCTAGCAACGTTGGGCGGCCTGCGAGCGGCTGCTTTCGTGACCCAGAACGAACCGCCAGTCGTCATCATCCGGTCCGCCGTATCCAGGCTATCCTTCACGACAACGGGCACACCATGCAATGGTCCCCTAACTTTGCCGTCTCGCCTTTCCTTGTCGAGCCCCCTAGCGATTTCAAGGGTGTCAGGATTAACCTCTATCACACTACGCAGGGTCGGTCCAGCTACGTCGATCTCCCCAATCCGATGCAATATCCGTTCGCAAACGCTGGTCGAAGTCCATTCTCCAGAGTCAAAAGCTCGTTGCCAGTCGGCGATTGACCATTCTGGAAAGTCCATCGTACAGCTCGATTCCACTATGACTTTACCGTTCAGAAAACTACTCGAAATCTACAAGCCACCCAACTCCATCGTCAATCCGCAATCAAGACCGTAGCGTAGAATCGTGACTTACTCGTACAATGAAACTGGGGCTTGGGTTCAATCCTCAATTGAAGTTGTTTACCCTGAGGGAGCCGCGCCCTTGTTATTGGATGTCCTTATTGCAGCTCATTTCCAGAAAGTCGAGCCCTAAGTCCTGATAGATCACCTGAGCCGCATTCCGGCCTGGTGCCATCGTCACGCCTGGACCGGGATGGCTACCCGATCCGCACAAGTAAACGTTGCTGATTGGCGACCGATAGCCACCGAGTTCCGGTATTGGTCGCATCCTGCCTACTTGATATGGTAGGAAGGCACCATGCGAATTGGTCCCCTCCAAGGCGCTCGGCAACAACGTTTCAATGTCCACAGGGCTGTGGACGACCCGGTTTATGATTCTGCCGGCAAGGTTCGGACTATACTTTTTAGTCATCAGCTCAATGACACGATCAGCAAATGGCTCTTTGACGTCGTCCCACTCGGTTCCCTTGATGCGACCAGCCGCATCGCCATTGATTCGATAGGGAACAGGTTGCACGACCAGCTTCATCAGTGCTTTGCCATTTGGTGCGCGACTCTTATCGCCAGCGGTGTCATTGCACACGAGAAAAAACGGTTGTTCTGGCAGTAGGCCACCGCGGGCATCGGAGTAGGCGCGAGAAAAGTATTCCGTTGACGGTTCGCTGGGATGCGCGTAAACAGACTGGCTAACTGCGCCCCCTGCTGCAAATTCAGGGGGTCGATCGAGCGCAAGATAGATCACCATCACGGGTTCGCCGAGCTCATATCGCCGCATCTTGTTGGCCACCTGGGGTCCTACCTCTCGTTCTCCCAATAGATCGAGCACCAGGTGCCGTGGATGTGCGCTCGAGGAGATGAGCTTCTTGCATAGAATCTGCCGACCATCGGCCAGTTCTACGCCAATGGCCTTACCCCACTCTATGAGGATCTGGCTTACCTGCGCGTCGAGGAGGATGCTGCCACCATGTGCTTCGAGAAAGCCGGCGAGCGCCAATGGGAGACGACGCATGCCCCCCTTTACCACATTGTTTCCAAAGTGTTGGATCACCATTGAAAACAGACAAGCAATACTTCCGCCCCCCACATCGTCAGGCGCAGCTCCCACGTGCGCACCCCACGCAGTCGCCAGACACTTGGTTTCTTCGGCCTCAAATACCTCGTTGCACCAGGAGCGCAGGCTCTGCATTTCGCACCGATAATGGTCTAGACCGACTGGCGATTGTTCTTCGGCAGCCTGATCGGCGAAAGTCGCCGGAGGGCGGTTCATTGATGCACAGATGGCATCTTTTTGTTCCAGAAACTCCTGATAGAGCCTTCGCCAGGTTTGTGAGTCGCGTTCAGAAAACCGACTGATACTCTCGCACGTTCTGTCGATATCGCGATAGACCGTAATTGCGCGGCCATTCGGGAACGGATGGGACCAGCACGGATCTGGATGCAACAGTTCGTAGCCGTACTCAGCTAACCGAAGCTCATCCGGCACAGGTGAGAAATTCGCGAATTGAATGCAGAGCGCGTGGGTGTCCGAATGGAAACCGGGAAGCGTGACCTCTTCCGTATTCGTCATTCCCCCCATGGAGCTGCACTTCTCCAGCAAGAGCACTTTGAGTCCAGCCTTCGCTAGGTAACAGGCACAGACCAAGCCGTTATGCCCGCCGCCAATCACGATCGCGTCACAGTCAGCTGACATGTCCAAAACC
This sequence comes from Bythopirellula polymerisocia, assembly GCF_007860015.1. Taxonomy (GTDB): domain Bacteria; phylum Planctomycetota; class Planctomycetia; order Pirellulales; family Lacipirellulaceae; genus Bythopirellula; species Bythopirellula polymerisocia. The sequence continues at coordinate 224,552 of NZ_SJPS01000001.1, read as the reverse complement.
TCACCTTCATAGTTCTGCCCTCACAGGCAGTGAAACGTGCATGTCGTAGATTTGTGGGAGAAGTGATTTTTAATGATACCAGTTCCAGTAAGAATTACGATTAGCAGTGATTTGAAATTCTGGATTGCAAGTTTTACGTTCGGCCTTGGCCTCTAGACTTTGAACCCACCTACATCACACTCGCGAGATAAGCATCTAGACTGTCGAGTTGGAAGCTGCGATACGCGATGTAACCATCGGGACGAATCAGATACATGCAGGGGCCCACAGCACCGTATCGCTGGTGCAATGAAGACTGAAGATCCTCGATTGCAACAACGCCAGCCGGCAACATGGCACTGGGGATCGGCTTGCCCACAAGGAAGACATTGATCCAATGCTGGTGTTTGTCTGCTATCTCGCCGGCAACTTGCGTGATCTCCTCGGACGGCTCGTCCTGGTGCAATCCAGTGAAAAGCAAAAGGCGATGCTGTGTTCCGCGGAGCAGTTCGAAGAAGCTGCACGTTGCGCCATCAAGGACAAGAGGCCCAGCATCGACAACCTGCGAACCAGCGTGCGGCCCTGCATCGAATTCGCCGTCAGATTCGATACAGAGAGGACTCGACCTATAGTCCAAATCAAGCTCCTCGGAACGGCGTCTCGCTCGCTGTTTCTCGCTCTCGGGCACAAACATATGTTTGCACAATCTCTTCCGAGCCGACTGCGAAAGATGCGGGAACATTTCGGTCTGCTCCGTCGCCGATCGCGTCATGGCGATTACGTCCTCGGCAACTCTGCGACGCTCAGATTCGTACGTGTCGAGCCATTTCTCGGGCACTACTCCTTGCAACACTAACGCCACTTTCCATGCCAGATTGTGGGCATCCTGAATGCCCGTATTCATTCCTTGGCCGCCAATCAAGCTATGGATATGGGCCGCGTCGCCTGCGAGAAAGACGCGACCCTGTCGATAGTGCGGTGCCAATCGATAGTGAATATGAAAGGAGGCCAGCCAACGAGGATCTCCAAGACGAAAAATGCCGCCGCTTCGCCGAATTACTAGGTCTTGCATCTGTTCCAGTGTGGGCGCCTCGTGCGGGTCGCTGGAGCTCTTCCCCGATGCCACGACAAGACGTCGGCCCTCGTCCAGCACGAAGAAGAACAACTCACCCTCGTCGTGGAGATAGATGTGTACGTCGTCTGGCTGCAGCGGACCCTCGACAATCACGTCAGCCAATAAGTACGGTAAGAGGTCCGCCTCGCCAGGAAAGCCCACGCCAGACAAGTGTCGCACGGTACTGTGCGCGCCGTCGCACCCGATGAGCCAGGGGGTCTCGATCGTCTCTTGAGCACCGGATGCGTGGCGGAGTTCCACGCGAACTCCCGAATCGTGCTCGACGAAACTCGTCAACTCGGTGTCACGTTCGACGGTCACACCCAGGTTATTGAGATGCCGTTCCAGAATCGCTTCCGTCTTGGCCTGTGACAATGCGATGCCGTACGGAAAAGGGGAATCAGCTTCGTTCTCCTGCGACTCTCCGACAAGTTTCCCGTCGGCGTAGAGAAGAATCCGGCGCATGGGCTGTCCGATGGGAACGATCTGGTCGACAAGACCAAGGCCGTGGAATATCTCCAGTGTCCGCGAGTGAAGTAGCGTCGCACGAGAGTGGGGATCGATTCCCGGCGACTTATCGACAATTCGCACAGTCGCGCCATGGCGGGCCAACTCCGCAGCCATCATCAATCCCGTCGTCCGACCACCCACGACTAACAGGGGTACCGACGGCATCAACATGGTAAGCTCTTGGTAGGCTGCAAACTGAGAATCTTTTGCCTCCCAATCTACCCGACCAACAAGCATCGTGGTAGTAGAACGCAGCAGAAAGTCCAAGCCTATAAGCTGCTGATTCAAATGTTGAAAGGAATACTGATGAAAACCGGCATATTTTCGGGAAAGCGGGCTGTTGTAACGGGCGGAAGTCGTGGCATTGGCCGTGGAATAGTTAGACGCCTCGGATCCGAGAGTGCTGAAGTTTGTATCATTGCCTGTTCACAGGATGTTCTGGCAGACACCATAATAGAGATAGAGCAAAAAGGCGCGACTTGTTACACCGTCAGCAGTGATCTCGCGACGACCGATGGGGCAAGAACAGCAGCTGAGAGGGTACTGTCGATCTCTCCACGTTGGAATATCCTGGTGAATTGCGCCGGAAATCCGCCAGGACCGATGCTTCTTGAGATGGACGTCGACTACTGGGACAGAACTTTCGCCATACATTGTCGCTCCATTTATCCTGGCTCAGTCACTCGTGCCTGAGATGATCAAAGGCGGAGGCGGCAACATCCTCAACATCTCGTCGTCAGCTTCGCTCGTCGCCTGCCGTGGACACGGTGCCTATGCGCCCGCCAAGTCGAGCTTGAATATGCTGACTCGCGAAATGGCCTTGGAATGGGGACGGCACAACATCAAGGCAAACACGATCTGCCCTACCGCAGTGATGACGGATCTAGGTCAGCAAGTATGGGGCAGCCATCCGATGCAGGCGGAATGGTTAAGGGCAAAGATACCTGCCGGACGGTTCGCCGAGGTGTCGGACGTGGTTGAGCTTACCACCTACTTGCTAGGTCCGAAAAACACGTTCGTCAATGGTGCGATCATCCCTTGCGACGGTGGACTGCTCGTTGGGTATGCCGACGATCCTCCCCAAGATAACTGAACGACCTGGGCGATGATTAGGCCTGCTTTCCCTTATTAAAATAACAACACAGCTCGACGGATATCGAATATTCCCTCGGCGACGAGCCAATTACTATATTCCCAGTCTGTGTAGACCTCCCTGCTATTCAATTCTCCGATGGAGGATCTGGCGTATCCTGTGGTCAGGGAAATACCACGAAAATTGGGGAGTTTAGGCACACCTCTCACAGTTCCCTTCTCGGATTCGTGACTGCGGATGCATCACTATCATCATCGAAGGATATTCGCTAACTCGCAGCGGTGTCCTCGCAGAGACTGCACCGCTGTAGGTTAGATTGGGAGCTAACTCGCTGAGAATTGTCCAACCGCCACCTCGGGTGTCTACCGTCAATCTCACTCCACCGTCACGCTTTTCGCCAGATTGCGTGGTTTGTCGACGTCGCATCCGCGGGCGATTGCGATGTGGTAGGCTAAAAGTTGCAGCGGCACAGAAGCCACGATCGGTTGGAGAAAGTCCGTGACGGGTGGGATGTGAATGACGTCGTCGGCCAAGTCACAGACGCGGCTGTCGTCGTCGTCTACGATGGCGATGACGGGACCACGGCGGGCTTTGATCTCTTCTATATTGGCCAGCACTTTGTCGTAAACAGGACCTTGCGGAACGATGAATACGCTAGGGGTGTTTTCGTCCACAAGAGCAATCGGACCGTGCTTCATTTCGGCAGCCGGGTACCCTTCGGCGTGTATGTAGCTTATTTCTTTGAGCTTAAGGGCTCCCTCGAGGGCAGTCGGAAAATTGTATTGCCGGCCAAGATAGAGGAAGTTATTGCAGTCGGCATACTTCTCCGCGATCCGACGAGCGTGGCTGTTCGTCTCCAAGGCCCGTTCGACCTGTTCGGGAAGCCGCTCGAGCTCCTCGATGATCCGCAGTCCACCTTCGTAACTCAAGTGATGCAATCTGCCAAAATACAGTGACAGCAACGACATCACTACACACTGAGCAGTGAAAGCCTTAGTGCTGGCGACGCCAATCTCCTGTCCGGCGTGCAAATAGATCCCGCCGTCCGCCTCGCGGGCAATCGTGCTTCCGACGACGTTGCAAATCGACATCGTGGGATGTCCCTTGCGTTTCATTTCGCGCAAGGCAGCCAGGGTATCAATTGTCTCTCCACTTTGGGTAAGCGCGAACAGCAGCGTTTGATTGTCGAGCGGCGGATTGCGGTAGCGCAACTCGCTGGCGTACTCCACTTCGACGGGAATCCGCGCCAAGTTTTCGATCATGTACTCGCCCACCAGGGCGGCGTGCCAGCTAGTGCCGCAGGCAGTGAGCACCATTCGTTTTACGGACTGCAACTGATTGGGGCTCATGTTCAATCCGCCGAAGACGGCCGTTGCCGAGTCCTTGTCTAGTCGACCGCGCATTGCATTGCGGACCGTCTCGGGTTGTTCGTAGATCTCCTTGAGCATGAAGTGGGGGAAACCATTGAGCTCGACCTCGGTGGCATCGATCTCGAAAGTTTGTACATCGTGGGCGATGTCCCCCTGATCTCGATGGATGACACGAATCGTGTCAGAAGTCACTAGCGCGATTTCATTGTCTGCCAGATAGACAATCTTATTGGTCCGTCCAGCCAAGGGTGAGCTATCGCTGGCGATGAAGTTTTCGCCCTCTCCTACTCCGATCACTAAGGGGCTACCTAACCGGGCTGCCACAATCACATGTGGCCAGTCACGAAATACCATGGCCAGCCCATAAGTCCCTCGCAGTTTGGCAAGAGTCCTCTGTACCACTAGGATCAGTGGAGCCAACGGATCTTCGCTGTCCAAAGTTTGGTCAGACACTTTATCCAATTCATAGGCCAGCAGTTGTGCAACGACCTCGGTGTCGGTTGCTGACTTAAACTCGTAGCCCTTCTCGATCAGGTAATCCTTGATCGCGCGAAAGTTTTCGATCACACCATTGTGAACCAGGGCGAGAATCTGATCGCTGTCGCAATGAGGATGCGCATTTTCGTCATTTGCCGGTCCGTGGGTCGCCCAACGCGTATGTCCGATGCCGATGGAACCATGATGCTGACGCCGCTTAAGGAGCGAGGCCAAGTCTTCGACCCGGCCGGCGGTCTTGGCGATGTCTAGTTCTCCGTCTTCCAACGTGGCAATGCCCGAACTGTCGTATCCCCGATATTCAAGTCGACGAAGTCCGTCGAGAAGAAACTCTGCCGCGGGGACATGTCCGATATAACCAACAATTCCACACATAAGATTTCTCGATCAGAGAGAGAGTTATACAAATTGCTAGCATTCCCCTGATACGTTGGGATAGCATTTCCATTTTACCACGATACTGGGAATTCAACCACGGCAGCCGATGAATCAGGATGGCCCTAGGGCTGAGGTCCCAGGCACGATTGCCATGGAATGGAATTCCAATAATCGCTATTACTTCCCATCTTCATTTTTATATGAAACAGCATTGAGGAATTCCATGCAGAACACATCCAGCCACGAAAAGTGCATACTTGTGATCCCCGCCCGACGCAACTCGACCCGTCTTCCCGACAAAATGTTGCTGAGGGAAACGGGCAAGACTTTGCTGGAACACACTTACTCGGCGGCAAATGCCGCCAAGAATCTCGATGCAGTTTTCATTGCCACGGACGACGAGGAGATTGCCGCCGAGGCCCGGCGTTTTGGAGCCCAGGTCGTGATGACCAGCCCCGATTGCCCTAGCGGCACGGACCGGGTGGCAGAGGTTGCCCGAGCGATTCCCGATGCCCAGATCATTATCAATCTGCAAGGGGACGAACCAGAGACCGACCCTAAGGCCATTGATGAATTGGCAAGTTTACTTAAGTGCCATCCCCAGTCTTCAATGGCGACGCTGGCCGCACCTATCCGAGAGCGAGCAATTTTGAATGACCCGGCCTGCGTGAAGGTCGTGTTTGACAACCAGGGTCGCGCGATGTATTTCAGCCGCAGTCCAATACCTCATCCTCGTGAGTGGAATGTGTCACTGCTCGCAACGGAACCGCCAACCTTTTTCCTGCACATAGGCATCTATGCCTACCGACGCGATTTGCTGCTAAGATTCGCCAGTTTGCCCATGGGGCGAACCGAGCAAATCGAGAAACTTGAGCAATTGAGGATTCTCGAACAGGGTGAATCGATTCTGATCTGCCAGATCAACCATCCCACTCGGGGCATCGACACCCCGGGAGACTATGCCGCCTTTGTCGCCCGCCACCGAGCCAGTCAGTCTGTCGCGGCATAGGGGTACGGTACCTGACAAGGCACAAGCTCCAGCACTGGTGCATCAGCCTCCAAAAGCCAAACCTTGCGATCGCTGAAGTAGTCGACCAGCCGACGGTCAGCTTCGGGACCCATTTCCCGCGCCCAAACAATTTCGGCTGTATCGATTTCCGCACGATTGTAGACCCACTCGGAGTTTGGATCGTGTCCGCTGCTATAACGCACAAAGACAAGGTCTTTCGCCGGAGTGGCGTTGAGTTGGTCAACTAGACGAGCCCGCTCCCATCGCGCGCCTGAGGGCTGCCACTGCGAGTATTGTATGTACATAAAAACGAGCAAAGTCGCTTGGCAGCCCAAGAGGATAGGAACTGTCCAATCTGCCCAAGGATAGCTTCGTGAGCCAGCCCGCAGATATCGCAGCCCCTCGACGACCAGCAACAACAACAGTGGCGCAATTGCGGCGTAGTAATGAGGATACATCCAAGGAACGGCCAATTCGGCTAGCAGAAAGACCATAGTTCCTGTCCATGCGTACCGCAATCGTCGATCTTTCAAGAGCCATGGCAAAGTGAAGAGCGAAACTGCAAGCGGTAGGCCTAAGTAGAATACGCCCAAGTTCCAAAAGCCTTCAGCTTTCGCCCCTAGGAAACCGGCCATTGTACTTTGTCGTAGATAATCTTGAATTTCCCAAACCGTCTGATACACGCGGATCGCTTCGTGCCGATAGGATGGCACTGCAGGGATAGATTGCCAAAGAAATAGCGGACTATATCCGTAAGTCGCTCCGTGAACGCTATAGGGAAGCACAAACGGTGAACCAGTCACGGCGTCGTTGTAATTGGCAACTCCGGCTAGACCTACTGCCAGCACCGCAGCGGCTGGAAGGACAGTTTTCGAAAGCGTTATTCGCAAGGGAAACCGCTGTAAAAAGAATAGTTGCCACGCCAGAGTGATCGCGACCTGGATACCAACAAGAAAACCTTCATAGGGTCGCGTGGCCGCGAGAATGATTGCGCCACCTGCGAGTAATACGGCTTCAAATGCTCTTGGATCGCGCAAGAGTCGTGGCAATGCTCCGAACATCAACGCTCCGCCTATCATTGGAAGCGCACCGCCCCAATAGCTGAGTGTCCAATGAAGGATGATCGAGTGGTTGAGGGCAACGAAAAGTCCTCCCACTAGCGCCCAACGATTGGGTAGCCAACCTCCGAGCATCCAACAGACCGCTGCTGAAGCAAGCGCGGTGCCAAGCACTGACCCGGCAATTGGATATCCAGTCAAGCGTGTTCCCAATGCCAGAAGAAGTCCTTGCCCCGGCTGGTATTTCGAGGAATATGTCGGCTCGTGGATTACGTGGATTGTTTCAAAATGCTGCCAGAAAGAGTGGGACGGATTAGTAAGTCTTCCTTCGAGAAACGTATCGGCAGCTAGCAGATAACTGAATTCATCGTGGACACCCGGCTGAGGAATACGAACCAGAACGAACAAGATGCCGACAAGCAGGCTCAGCGTACCGACCAACCCTATTGCCGCAGCTCGACTATGGACCACAAATTTGATTAGCCTTGAAAGCCAGTTTCGACAACTATGATCGAGCATGTTTGTTTTGCAGTGAGTTCAAGAAATCTGACCGATCATTGGCGGCTTGATGGGACACTGAGCGACTTGACCGGATGATCCCAAGGGCGCAAATTCGGCGAGTCGGCATCCGCTGCTAAGCGCCAAGCCTGGCGATCGGGGTAATACGCGCGCAGCTTGAGGTCTTCCTCTGGGGATATGCCTCGGGCCCAAATCACCTGGGCAGAATCAATATCGGCACGGTTGTAAACCCATTCTTGGAGGGTGTCATGGTCCGCATCGTAGTCGACAAACACAAGTTGCTTTTCTGGCAGGTCACTCAATTCAACCTGGATTGCTTGGCGAGCGTATTGCCACTCGGTACGGGGCGAAGTTTCATGCTTCCATGCTGCTCCTGCGAATAGCAGCATCTGTCCCATTAGCAATAGCGAGACCGGGTTTACAGGCCACGCCCACCCGCGAGTCGCTACGCTGAGGTTCCTAAGACCGTAAACCACGACCAGCAACAGAAGGGGAAATCCCGGTGCCAAATAATGGGGAAGGTTCCAGACCGTGACCTGTGTGAGCAACCAAAACAGACACAACACCATCAACGGTCCGCGCAACTTCCTTCCTCTCCACCACGGAAGCCCAAGCAGCGGAACTGCTGCAATTACCGGCAGCCAAAATTCCCCGAGGACTTGCAGCATTGCCCACTTTGCCTCGATGATGCCACTCCAAGTATCTTGCTCGCGATAGAAATTCATGGACCACTCACGATGAAACTTCGCCATGGTGAAATGGCGATACTGGCGGTCTTCTTGCGGTGCTTGCCACAGGAACAGGGGACACATTCCATAGGCCTGCTCATGCACTTGGTAAGGCATGGTGGTAGCCGATCCCGTGACGGCCAAATTGTAACTTGCCAAAGCCCATGCACCCGCTCCAAGGATTCCACATATTGGTAGCAGGACTTGCAAGACGAGTGGACGCCAAGCCGGCCAACCCAGCCGCATCCAGCCGAGTATCAACCAACCTCCAGAAAGCAGGCACAAAACGACTCCCTCAAAGGGACGCGTAACTGCTAGAATCGTGGCTCCACTCGCTAGCGCCAGTGAGTCTTGGCAGCGAATTGTCCTTTGCAGCCGTGGAATTGACCCCAGCACCAGCGCACCACCAATGCATGCCAAGGTACCTCCCCAGTATGATTGCCCCCACATGATCTGATAGCCTGGCAGGACAAGGAGCAGGCCAGCTCCCACGGCTGCCCAGCGTGCAGGAACCATTCCCAATAGCATCCAATAGCAGGCGAGCACCCCGAGCGCAGACATGATCCACACGCCCGCAATAGGTTGGCCCACCATCACCTGCCCCAGAGCCAGCATCAAGCCTTGTCCGGGTGGATATTTCGATGCATATGTGGGCTGATGGATGACGTGCATCGACTCGAAGTGTTTCCACATAGCATGCGGCGGATTAGTGAGGCGTCCCTCGGCGAAAGTATCTGCAGCAAGCAAGTACGAGAATTCGTCATGCACTCTCGGCACTGGCGGGTTCATGTGCGAAAGTCCCCAGCTAATCACTAAGCTGATCGCACAGACCAAAGATACCGACACAGCTGGCCTATTGACTGTGAACCGAGTCAACCGTCTCAACCCTTGTTGGCCACCAGAGTCCTTCATTGTGTAATTCACTGCCGCTCATTGATCAGTGGCTTCTGTGCCAAGACAAGGTACTGGGCCCCTAAAGGGAATCGATGAAACAACGATTCGAAACCCCTTAACCAACGCAGGGCATGAGGGAATAGAAACCAGGCATCTGTGCGAACCGTGGTGAAACCGGCAGACAGCAGGAGATGATTCGCCTCAAAGGGAGAAATCACAATCGCGTCTCGATCGAAGGGAATCCGGCTCATGACTAGCCGCGTGCCTGGATTCCAGGGGTTGTTTTCCCAAAAGGCAAACCATCCTCCGGGTCGTAAGGTGCGCCAGACCGTGGCCAGTGCCGTCGCTCGCTCGTCAGGAGGGATGTGGTGGAATACTCCATTGGTGTAGACCAGATCGCAAATTGATGTGGGAAGCACGTTGGCAGAGTCAACAAAATTATTGGTTGAGCAGGTGTGATCGCGTCGAGCTCGCTCAATTGCTGCTCTTGAGGGATCGAAGCCCCAAATGCAGTTCGGACACAAGATTTCGTTCAATAACGGTGTCGCGATTCCCACTCCGCAACCGAAATCTAGTACCGTGCTTATTTGAACGCCTTTGCTGTCAAGCAGCGAGCGAGTCCATTGGATTCTGCGTCGAGCGAAATACTCCGGCTTTTCGCCAGATACTGTCAGCCCATATTGCAGGGATTCTTCGTACTCACTGGCATAGTCGTCGAACGTTATTGATGGATCTGCGGACGACACGACGGGAGATGTTGCTGTTAGTTCGTCGACCGTGATCATGAATTGTGCCTTGCAATCAACAGCGATTATTTGCGACGACCCATCCGCAGGATGCTGACGAAAAAACTAGCGAAGATTGTTTGACAGCCGAGGGCTGCCAGGGTGACCCCGGGGATGACCCAACGCATGGTCGAGGAGTAATCAAGTGCTCCGAAGTTAGCATTCCACCAGGTACCAGTGGCCGCCAGCAGTAAACCGCTCCCCGTACAAAATGCTAGGACGCCACAAATCAGACACCGTTCCAAGTTCATGATTCTCAATAACCCACCGAACCGAATATCGTCAGGAAGCAGTCCCTCTGTAATGGCGAACGTTTTCGCAAAAACGGCAAATTGTACTAATTGAAAACCTAGCAAGATCGACAAGCTCGCAGCTAACAATGTATGCGCGTCGAGTGTTGCCCCTAAAATACTAGTACCCGGCATAGCCAGGACGTAACCCAGGATTCCCAGTAGTGCTAATCCAATACCTGGAACTAAGAACAACCACCGCGGGCTGTACATCAGGAAGAATCGCAGGGTCCTCCAGCCATCGCGGAAGGTCCGCATATGGGGAGCATGCGCCTTGCGACCGTCGGGGTGCAGTGTCGTGGGGACTTCGGCGATGTCGACCTCGAAGAGACTGCTTTTGATGATCATCTCCGTTGCGAATTCCATTCCAGTACAACGCAGATCGAGTCGATTGTAGAGCCGTTTGGTGAAACCACGGAGTCCGCAGTACACGTCGTGGATCGGTGCGCGAAACATGCGCTGGACGAGCCAGGAGAACATCGGGTTGCCCCACCAGCGGTGGAGCGTCGGCATCGCGCCTGGCATTACTTTGCCGCCGCCGCTTGGAAGGCGACAGCCTTGCACCAAGTCGTGGCCATCCCGCAGTTTGGCGACAAACTTGGGTATCTCCAAAAAGTCGTAGCTGTCGTCGGCATCCCCCATGATGACGAATTTTCCGCGAGTGGCACGTATGCCTCCCATGAGTGCGTTGCCGTAGCCTTTTTCTGTAACTAGTACGACTCGAGCCCCCAATTGACGGGCGATCTCTTGCGAGCCATCGGTGCTACCGTTGTCGGCAACGATCACTTCGCCCTCTATGCAGGCCTCGCGCATCGCGCGTTGGGCTTTCTCGATGCAGATAGCCAGGGTGTCTGCCTCGTTCAGGCAAGGCATGACTATCGAAACTTCAGGGACTGCCAGCTCGTCAACCGCCAGGGCTTCACGGACCGATTGCTCCGTTTCCTGCAAACGCAGCAGAATGCTGTCGGCGGTTGCCTCAACCTGTTGGGCTGGAGACTGCGGCAAACTCTCGGAAATAGATTGAGACATCTTGGGCCAGAAGGGATTCGAGGGCGAAAACTGCGGTGGGGAAGTGGGCCGACAAGCCTAGCTTTCGTAGGGAGAGAGTCAAAAACGAGCCGTCTACCGCGTACACGAGAAGTGCGACAACTGATACAATCCGAACTACAATGTCTGACTCCAGTTCTCATAACGATTTTGCTGTCCCCCTACCCTTGCTGATCACTGGCATCGCCGGGGTTGCCGGCTACAACGCTCTGGCCTACTTTCAGGAGCGTTACCCAGGTCAGGTGATTGGTATTCGCCAGGAAGACAATTGGCCCCTTACCCGTCTCGGAATCGAAGCCTGCAATGCCGAGGATCGCGACGCGCTATTGCGGTTGTTTGACAAGTACCAGTTTCGCTCGGTACTCAACTGTGCTGGCAACTGCGCGCTCAAAGCCTGTGAACTTGATTCACGCCTTGCCTGGAGGACGAATGTCGAGGGGATGATCACCCTTCTATCGATTTGCTGCGAGCGAGAAGTTCGGCTCGTGCACACGTCGATTGATTTAGTGTTTGCCGGTAGGGACCACATGTCTCCTTCCTGGCTTGGCTATTCGGAATCAGATCGGACCGATCCGGTGACGGTCTACGGCACAACGATGGTAGCAGCCGAGCAACTGCTACTCGACTCGATGCCCAGCGCGTGCACACTGCGGATATCGCTCCCGATGGGGATCAGTTTCAACGGCCACGCGGGGGCGATTGACTGGATTCAATCGCGATTCGCCAAGAACCGACCAGCGACGCTTTACTTTGATGAGGTTCGCACCCCAACCTACACCGACTGCCTGAACGAGGTTTATGGAACGCTTCTTGCCAATGACGTGGCTGGGCTATATCACGCCGGTGGCCCACGGCGTCTCTCGCTCTATCAGATCGCCCAAGTGATCAACCGCGTTGGTGGTTATGATCCTGCACTCTTGCAAGGCTGCCCAAGGAGAGAGGCTGGACCGATTCCACCTCGCGCGGGCAACGTGACCATGGATTCAACTCAACTCGCGAAAACTATCGGCTACCAACCGTTCGATCCCTGGCCGTTGGACGAAGAAATGGTTCCCACTCACGATGAGTGGCACTATGAACGAAATGGACTCCGGGGCTCACCAGATTTGCTTGCGGAGGTGTTGTATCGGAATCCTCGTAGAGCGAGCGGGGCAGCGTGAGCTAAAAACTTACACATCTACAGCAGAGTTCAATGAAGAATCGAATAGCTATAGCACTTTCCATTGTGATAGGACTGATATTTATCCACGCGGCAGTTTTTTCAAGCATGAGCTGGAGCGGATTTTTTCTTAAGGCCATACTACTCGGTATAGGCACAGGGATCGTTTTCTCTAGAGCTTGGTCTTTCTATATCGCATATGTATTGTTCATCTTGAATTCATTTAATCTGCTAGCTTGGTTACCCTTGAATCAAGCGCCCTACAGTAATCTGATTGGAATTTTCTCATACATTGACATTCCACTCCGTATCTCCTCTGCGATGATATGTTTATCCCTTTTAGCTATGACGGGTTGGACTCATTGTATTCTATTTAAGAACGATCATTGCAATGAGCCGGTCTCATTCGATACGCATCGCAAGAGATTAAAGGCAGTCGCAATTCTTAGCGGATTGTTAATAGTCGGACCAATTGCTTTATTCATTCTCGGAATAATTTGGGATCCTCCAGGAGGTCGTAACCCTGGAGGATTCTCGCCCGGCTTCGTGCCATTTTTAGCATTGATTGTAACAGGTCCTTTGATTCCAATTGGATTTGTTGGTATGGCCTTCTTGTCCTATATTCGCAAACGCTCCGTAAACCGAAGTAATCTCAACTCTCTTCAACATGAGAAAGAATAGCTAATGTTTGAAGTGAGTCATCAAGAATAGACTCTTCCAACTTCTCTCAAAACTCCGCATTCCCTGCCGTGCGCGGGAGCCGAATCAAGCCGCGGACCTCTCTATCTGGAAGGTCGCGTATGGCGATGACTACGCAACCTCCGAGTTCCAAGCCTTCCCCAAACCTAACGCGGGCCTGCTCACCACCTGGGGACTTGCAATCCTCGCGTTACTGCGACGAAAACTCCTCCGCGAGAACTGATTGGCATGTTAGGCCATACAGGACCTTCACCTTTCGGCAAGCGTGGCGGGATACAGGGCGAAACAAGGGCAGTCGCGGATGTTGGTCTTCAGTCGATGAAGAGTACAGGACTTACGCGGAACCTGGCTGATAGCTTCCGTAGATGCTCAACCGTTAGCGAACGATCTTCGTTGAGAATTTTAGAACCTAAGCTAACATGCACACCAAGTAGTCGTGCCAAGTCTGAAGCATTCATGTCGTTTTGCTCAAGCAAATGTCGGAGAGAATCAACTCCACTAATGTCGGAAACATCAATTTGATGGTGTGTCGTCTCATAGGCTTGCACTAATTGAACTAACGTCTCCAAATACTGCTTCTGATCTTTGGTCAGCCGACCAATTGTCGTCAACCGATCAATCATTTCGATCATCTCGTCATGATGTTCTTCATCTTGAACCGCACGTGGAGGAAGGACAGCCACCAACTCGCTAAACCGAGCGGGTAGTTTCTTCTGCGACTTTTTCTTTGTCAGTGCCATTGAACTACTCTTTCCATTTGTCTTCATCATACAGGTCGTGAGTCAACACCGCCCGGACGTTTACCAATTGAAAGTCGTATCGAATCCGAACAATCAAGCGATATTTATTTCCTCCGATGTTAAAGACAGTCACTGTATCCCCAGAGGGTGTTCGGACTCCGTCGGCATGAGGAAAATCTTGTCGAACATCGTGTAAAGCACGCCAGCGAGCATTGAGCGAAATACGATACCAATGTCGCAACGGCATCTCGGCATCAGGATGTTGTTCCCAAAACTCTCGCAATAGTTTGAGGCTAATGACTCTCACTTAGACAATATGTCTAATTATAGTGTGCAAGTCAAGAAAAGTCGATTTCAACTCAAAACTCCGCATTCCCCGGCGTGCGCGGAAACGGAATCACGTCGCGGATGTTAGCCATGCCGGTTACTGCTTGCACCATACGCTCCAGGCCTAGGCCGAAGCCGGAGTGTGGCACGGTGCCGAATTTTCGCAGGTCTAAATACCACCAGTAGTCGGCCGGATTAAGCCCCTGCTCTTCCATGCGGGCGGTCAGTACGTCGAGCGAATCTTCACGTTGGCTCCCTCCAATGATTTCGCCGACGCGTGGCACCAGAACATCCATCGCTCGCACGGTGCGACGATCATCAGCCTCTCCTTCGTTGACTTTCATGTAAAACGGTTTGATAGCTGCCGGGTAGTTGTACAGAATAACCGGTGCTTTGAGATGTTTTTCGGTGAGAAACCGTTCGTGTTCGGCCTGAAGGTCGGCCCCCCAAGCAATCGGGAATTCAAACTTCTCGCCGGAATTGATCAGTATCTCAATTGCCTCGGTGTAGCTAAGTCGCTCGAATTGACGTTCTGCAATGGTCTGCAAACTCTCCATGACCGTATTATCAATCCGCTCGTGAAAAAACTGCATGTCTTCTTCACATTCAGTGAGTACATCAGCGACGATCCGCTTTAAGAATCGCTCGGCAAGATCCATATTGTCAGTGAGCTCAAAGAATGCCGCTTCGGGTTCCACCATCCAGAACTCGGCCAGATGCCGGGAGGTGTTAGAGTTTTCTGCACGGAACGTGGGGCCGAATGTGTAAATTTTCCCAAGTGCGGTGGCGTAGATTTCGCCTTCTAGCTGACCCGACACTGTCAGGTAAGCGGGACGATCAAAAAAGTCCTGCTCGAAGTCGACCGCTCCCTCGGAATTGCGCGGAACATTCTCCGGGTCGATCGTGGTGACGCGAAACATCTCACCTGCCCCTTCGCAATCGCTCGCCGTGATGATGGGGGTGTGGATATAGAGAAAGCCGTCTTCTTGAAAGAAATCGTGGATCGAACGACAGATACGATTGCGTACACGCATCACGGCACCGAAAGTATTTGTGCGGGGACGCAGATGTGCCCACTCACGGAGCTTTTCCATTGAGTGACGCTTTTTTTGGAGTGGAAACTCTTCGGGATCGGCCCACCCGTGGACGGTCACCTCAGCTGCATGTAACTCAGTTGCTTGACCTTTTCCGCCCGAGGCCTTGATCTCACCACGCACTGAAACACTGCAACCCGCAGAAAGATGCTTTATCTCCGACTCGTAATTCGGGAGATCACCATCCGCCACCACCTGGATATTAGCCAAGCAACTGCCATCGTTGAGTTCCAGGAAGCTGAACCCTCCCTTGCTATCTCGGCGAGTTCGAATCCAACCCTGCAGCAGGGCCGGTTGGCCAATCACGTTGGCCTGCCTTGCCTTACGGACGGAGAGTTTTTGCATTGCAACTTCCTTGTAAGTAAAAGGTCACAGCCCTTTCGCTGCCAACCAACGCTCTGCGTCCAAGGCCGACATGCAACCGGTTCCGGCGGCGGTAACGGCTTGGCGATAGTAGTCGTCGGCCACGTCCCCCGCGGCGAAGACACCATCAACACTTGTGTTTGTGCGGAAGGGAACGGTCCATTTCAGGTATTTCTTGGTGGTCATTTCGAGTTTGCCTTCCAAGAACTTTGTATTGGGCGTATGGCCGATCGCCATGAACACACCACCGACTTCCTTTTCACTTTGACTGCCGTCGACTGTTGATTTGAGT
The DNA here is from genome assembly GCF_007860015.1 of Bythopirellula polymerisocia. GTDB lineage: Bacteria > Planctomycetota > Planctomycetia > Pirellulales > Lacipirellulaceae > Bythopirellula > Bythopirellula polymerisocia. The sequence goes on along the minus strand of NZ_SJPS01000001.1, from coordinate 208,609 downwards.
CGCACTCCGGTGACACCATTCTTATCGTCACCCAAGATTTCTTCGACTTCGTTATTCCACACGAGATCGATCTTGGGATTCTCCATGGCCCGTTCGGCCATGATCTTTGACGCCCGCAGCTCATCACGGCGGTGGACCAAGTGCACAACACTAGCAAACTTGGAAAGATAGTCGGACTCTTCCACAGCCGAATCCCCGCCGCCAACGACAACTAACGGCTTATTGCGGAAACGCGGAAGCGCCCCGTCGCACACAGCACAAGCACTCACGCCGCGGTTCTTAAACTTCTCTTCCGATGGCAATCCCAGATAGTTAGCCTTGGCACCGGTAGCCATGATAACAGCATGGGCCTCGACTTCCTGGCCCGAAAGCGATTTGAGTCGGAAGGGTTGGCCGCTGAAGTCAACTTCCGTGATGTCGTCGGTGACAATTCGAGTGCCAAAGTTTTCTGCCTGCCTGCGCATCAAGTGCATCAACTCGGGGCCGGAGCAGCCTTCCTTTTGATGCATGTCGACCAGCCACTGATGCTCCTCAGGTAACGACGACTTCAAGTAGGCACTGAGGTCGCCAGCTGGGAAGCCAGGGTAGTTTTCCACTTCTGTCGTGAGAGCCAACTGTCCCAAGGGGAGCGTTCCGTCGAGACGGTTCTCTTCGGTGATAGCTCCTTCAAAGAGCAGCGGCTCCAAACTTGCGCGAGAGGCATAGATGGCTGCCGTGAAACCGGCTGGGCCGCTTCCCACGATGACTACTTTTTCTGGCACGAGTGCCCTCCTTTAATGAGATGACAGGCTTTCCCGCCAAATGCGGAATCCTCAGCAATGCGGCGATTATAGTTCTCTCGCTCGGAGCCGTAAACCAATCTTCATCGGGCGTTCGTGTTTCTCCCTCCGGCAGAGAGTGGTATCATTGTTTCAAGAAGACTCGCTTTCTTGCATCTTTTGACTACTCCTAATCCGCCATCATTACCGTGAATTTTCCATGGATACATTGCTCGTTGCCCTCGGTTCCTTCCTGGGATTTATCATTGCCTACAACACGTACGGCCGCTGGCTGGCCCGGAAGGTGTTTAACGTTGATCCCCAGGCGGTGGTCCCCAGTCATGAACTCCGCGACGACGTTGATTTCGTGCCGACCCGCCGCAGTGTGATTTTCGGCCATCATTTCACTAGCATCGCTGGCACGGGACCGATCGTGGGACCCGCGATTGCCGTTTTCTGGGGCTGGCTCCCGGCACTGTTGTGGGTCGTCTTCGGCTCGATCTTCATTGGGGCGGTCCACGATTTTGGAGCGTTGATGGTCAGTCTGCGTAATCGAGGCCAAACTGTCGGCGAGATTGCTGGCCGCCTGATCTCACCTCGCGCCAGTGTGATTTTTCTGCTGATTCTGTTTTTCGCATTAACCGTCGTGCTGGCCGTCTTCGGGCAAGTGATTGCCTCAATATTTTCGATCTATCCGCAGTCGGTACTGAGTGTTTGGCTTTCGTTGCCGCTGGCCGTGGCAATTGGCCTGTGGTGTTGTAGGCATGGCGGGAACTTGCTGATCCCTTCGCTAGGAGCATTAGTTCTACTTTACTTAGGGGTCGTGTTCGGTGCCGATTCACTCCCCATCAACTTGCAGCAGTGGCTTCCTGAAGTCACTACTCACTCGCTTTTGGGAAATCCTACTGTAGTGTGGACAGCGATATTGTTTGTCTATTGTTTCTTTGCCTCGGTGCTTCCTGTGTGGCTACTGTTGCAACCCCGTGACTACATCAACAGCCTGCAGTTGGTAGTCGCACTGTTGCTGTTGTTGTGTGGCATGTTCGCGGCGGGCCTTTCGGGCCATGCGGGGCTCATGGCAAGCGCCCCGGCCATTGCCAAGGAAATCCCTGTGGGTGCACCGCCGATCTGGCCCTTCCTCTTCATCACGATTGCGTGCGGAGCTGTGAGTGGTTTTCACTGCTTAGTCTCTAGCGGCACGACGAGCAAACAGGTCGCATCAGAAAACGATGCCCTCTCGGTCGGATATGGATCGATGTTGCTGGAAGGTGCGTTAGCTGTTCTAGTTATTCTGGCCTGCTGTGCTGGAGTCGGCATGGGAAAATATGATCGGCAGGCAGATGGCACTTACCAGGTTGCTGTAAACTCGGCAGGTAAGCCTATTCTCGGTAGTGACGCTTGGCATGTTCGCTACGATTCGGCAGGAAGTTGGAGCAACTTTCGCCTGGGTCAGATGGTGGGCGCATTCGTCGATGGGGGAGCTAATTTCCTCAGCGCACTAGGAATCGCCCAACGCTATGCCATCGCGATCATTGCCATGCTGGTTGCCTGTTTTGCTGCCACTACGCTCGACACGGGCACTCGTCTGCAACGCTATGTGGTCCAAGAGTTGGCTGGCGTGGTCAAGATCCCGTCGCTGGCCAATAAGTACGTGGCGACGATGGTTGCCGTGGGATCGGCACTCGGACTTGCACTCATGCGGGGGCCCAGCGCACCTGGCGGACCACCTGCTCCTTATGGAACTGGCGGACAGTACCTCTGGCCCCTCTTTGGGGCAACCAATCAGTTGCTGGCCGGACTGGCGTTCATGGTGACAGTATTCTACCTGGCTCGTCGCAATAAGCCAATCTGGTTCGTGCTGCTGCCGATGATCGTTATGATCATCATGCCGCTTTGGGCTTTGCTGTGGAACATGTTTAATACCGAAAGCGGTTGGTGGCCACAGGGAAATCTCTTGCTGTTTTCCATCGGAACGGCCACTATTCTATTGCAGATGTGGATGGTCGCCGAGGCCTTGCTGGCCTGGCCCAAGGCAAAAGGGGTGTTGGAAGATTCGCTTCCGCCATTACCCGCTCGAAGTGTTAGCTCTGCATCCTAAAGAGCCGATGGTGATTACTTCAAGCGGCGTGAAAGCTGCGAGAGACTACACCCGATCCCGTGGATCTTCCAGGCTATCCGCCATGCGGTTGAGGGCTTCGGTTTCGATTTGCCGCACCCGTTCACGAGTAAGCCCGAGTTGCTCGCCGATTTCTTTGAGGGTCTTTGGCTCATAGTTTTCAAGACCAAACCGCATCTTGAGGACGGTTGCCTCGCGCTCGTCCATCGTGGTGAGCATTTCCATCACATGCCGCAGACTATCGCTTTCAACAAGCGTGTCGTCGGGGCTCAATTGCCGCTCGTCCATCACAGTGTCGCCCAAGGACCAGCCCGCTTCCGTCTGATCGGTCTGAGGCGTGGCGTTGTAGATCTTGATCGCCTTCTTGATAATTGGGAGCTTCTTCTTCGGTAGCCCCAGGACACGGGCAACTTCCTCGGGGGTGGGGCTACGATCCAGCTCCTCTGTCAGTCGTGCTGTCGCACGACGCCATTTGGACAAGAGTTCGACCATGTAAGCGGGGATGCGAATGGTCTTGCCCGTATTGATCAAGGCCCGCTTGATCGACTGCTTGATCCAGTAGCTCGCATACGTGCTGAAGCGAGTTCCCATTGCGGGATCGAACCCCTCGACGGCACGCAGTAGACCGAGATTTCCCTCTTCAATCAGGTCCTGCAGGCTTAGCCCCTTGCCAGAGTATCCGCGGGCGATATTTACTACTAATCGCAGGTTGGCTCGCACCATGCGATCGCGGGCCGGAGAATCTCCCTGCCCAATCCGCACTGCAAGTTCTTTCTCTTCGGCGGCTGTCAGCAAAGCCGTCTCGTTGATTTCGCGGAGATACGTTTCTAGCGGGGTTTGAACAGCGGACGATCTACGGGGTTTGGTCGAGGTGGCCATCAGTTTGAACCGTTTGTTGTTGGGGGAGAGGCGTTTACCGCCATACCACGTTGACCACACGAGGGTTTATCTCGTGGCTCAATCCCGTCCTGTGGGTAGGTGCTGGCGCCACTATCAACCGGTTCGAGTCTGCTGCCGGAGCCACTGCTGACCGCGACCTTCTACCCGCCTGGTTTACGTCCTGTTGCACTAACAGTATCGACGAGTGCTGGGAGAATCCTGCACTACCAACAGAAGATGTTGAAGTGGGACGGTTATAAGCAATCTACCGACCGTACCAATAAAAAGGGCACGACGGAATTGTTTCCGCCGTGCCCGATATGTGAAAGAACATTCAAGCTAAGGTACAGTAGGTTAACTCTCCTGCTCAGCTGCTTTGACGGTGTTTTCTTCGTCAGCTTCGTCGAGCTCCTCAGTCGATGCTGTGTCATCCGACTCGGCATCTTCCGTTTCCGAAGAGGCAGGCTTGAACAGCGGGCCTGAATCGGAGCCGATACCACCCTTAAGTTCCATCGGGGTCTCGCTTTTGGCGGCTTCTGCCTCAGCAGCCTCGGCAGCGGCTTCATCTTCCGCAGCCCATTCCACTCGTTTCCGCGAGAGACCGATTTTTCGCTCTTCCGAATCGACACGTAGCACCTTGACTTCGATATCGTCGCCTACGTTCACCACTTCCTGAGGATTTTCGACCTTATGGTCGGCAAGCTCAGAGATGTGCAGCAAGCCTTCCAAGCCATCTTCCAGGCCAACGAAGACCCCGAAATTGGTGATCTTCGTGACCTTACCATTAACGAGTTGTCCCTGCTGGTAGCGGTTGGGAATATCCGTGGCCCAGGGATCCTCGTCCATTTGCTTCAGTCCCAAAGCGATCCGGCGACGTTCCTGGTCGACGGAGAGAACCTTGCACTCAACTTCCTGCCCCTTCTCCACAACCTCGCTTGGATGGCTGATCTTGCGGGTCCAGGACATATCGCTGACATGCAGCAAGCCGTCGATTCCTTCTTCGATCTCGATAAAGGCACCGTAATTGGTAAGGTTGCGTACCTTCCCTTTGACCAACTGATCCGTTGGATAACGGTCGGCAACGCGCTCCCAGGGGTTGTCCTGGGTTTGCTTCATGCCGAGCGAGATTTCTTGCTTCTGCTCATCAATTCGCAATACCACAACATCGATCACGTCGTCGATATTCACCAATTCGTTGGGATGGCTGATTCGCTTGGTCCATGACATTTCGCTGATATGAACCAGACCCTCGATGCCATCTTCGAGTTTCACGAAGGCTCCGTAGCTCATCACGTTGACCACGGTTCCCTTGATGACAGAATTGACGGGATACTTGCCCGCGACATTTTCCCAAGGGCTGGCGCTCTTCTGCTTGAGACCTAGGGCAATCTTTTCTTTCTCGTAGTCGATGTGGAGAATCTGAACTTCGAGTTCGTCGTCGATCTTGACCATCTCTGAAGGATGATTGATTCGTCCCCAACTCATGTCGGTAATATGTAGCAGGCCGTCGATGCCACCTAGATCGACGAATGCTCCAAAGTCGGCGATGTTCTTGACCATACCTTTGCGAAGTTGACCAACTTCCAACTCGCGCAGAAGGTCTGACTTCTTCTCTTCGCGCTGGGCTTCGATCAAGCTGCGGCGGCTCACCACGATATTGCGGCGAGCCTCGTCGATCTTGAGTACCATGCACTCGATCGTCTTGCCGATGTATTCGCCAATGTCGTGCGGACGGCGAATGTCGACTTGGCTCGCCGGCAGAAAGACATTCACGCCGATATCGACCAGCAAACCACCTTTGATCTTTCGCACCGCCTCGCCGGAGATGACATCTCCTTCGTGAACGGTCTCCATGACCTTCATCCACTTTTCGATCTTCTCAGCTTTGCGTTTGCTGAGCACGATCATGCCGCGCTCTTCAAGCGGGCTTTGACTGTCTTCAACATCTTCGACGAGGACACGAATTACTTGGCCGATCTCGGGTTGAGGTTCCTCCTCTTCCCACTCGTCACGGGCGATGGTGCCCTCACTCTTGTAGCCGACGTCAACGAGGACGAACTCGTCGTCGATGCGGATAATTTTGCCTTCGACTATTTGGTTGACATCAACATCGGTGGCATCCAACCAGCCGATATCATCTTCGGCCAGTTCGCCGATAGCGATGTCCCAGTCTTCATCAGAAATGTCATATTCGCGGATAAGGTTACGGTTGACCATGAAATAAAAAACCAATCGGGGACGTCGCGCCCAGCGCCAGAAATTGTCGCTGCAACCGAGCATCCCAAGTTAAAGGGGATTGACCGATCTTCGACTGCCAACCAAGGCAATCCAATAAGAAGAATTCGGCACAGGGAAAGCCCGCCATTGTAGCGAATTTCCCCGAGGCCATCAATCGGGTTAAGTCCTTGCCAGCGGGTGGTTATGAGGGCAAATTGCGGGGTCACTCAGGGCATTAGAGCAGTACCGCCCTGAGGAGGGTCTTCGTAATCCCCCTATCTCTCGTTCCAAGCCAGGGCCTCCGTATGAGTCTACATCCGCTCGACGACTTGGATTCCCAAGAGCTCCAGCCCGTAGGCGATGGTGCGGGCCGTGAGATCGCAGAGGAGGAGGCGGCTAGTGCGGAGGTTGTCGTTCTCAGCTTTCAGTACGGGGCAGTTCTCGAAAAAGGCTGAATACTTGCTTGCTACGTCGAAGAGATAGGCCGTCAGATGGTTGGGGCGATAGTCCCCGGCGACCCGTTCCAGTGCCTCGGAGAGTTGCAAGAGTGCCAAACCGAGAGCCCGTTCAGCAGGTTCATTGATTTGAAGTTGGGAAGCGTGCTGTCGCAATTGGTCGAGATCAACATTGCCTTTGGCAAAAATACTGCGCACCCGGGCGTAACTGTATTGCATGTAGGCGGCCGTGTTGCCTTGCATGGCAAGCATTTTGTCGTAGCTGAAGACGTAGTCACTGGTGCGGTTGTGGGCGAGGTCGGCGTATTTGATCGCCCCGATTCCGACTCGTTCGCCCACCTGTTTGCGTTCCTCTGAGGACAGAAGTGGCTCGTCGCGGGCGTCGTCATTCGCGCTGACGATGGCTAGCGCTCGCTCGATGGCTTCGTCCAGCAGGCCTTCAAGGCCCACCGCCGTGCCGGAGCGGGTTTTGTAAGGCTTGCCGTCTTCGCCGAGCACCGTGCCAAAGCTGACGTGCTCAAGACCGATCTGATCGTAGCCCCACAATCGTGCCGTGGCAAACAGTTGCTCGAAGTGCAATGACTGCCGATGATCGACCACGTAGACAATAGCGTCGGGCGTCCACTCGTTCACGCGGTACTGGATCGTGGCCAGATCGGTCGTGGCATAGAGAAAGGCCCCGTCTTGCTTTTGCACAATGAAGGGGGCATCGATCCCTTCGATGAATACGCAGCGGGCCCCTTCGCTATCGGTTGCCAGGCCACGCTGGTCAAGATCGTCGACCACCCCCGCCAGGCGATCGTGATAAAAGCTTTCGCCAAGAGTATTGTCAAATGTGACATTCAGGCGTTGATAGATCGCGTCCATGCTCGCCAGGCATGCGGGCAGAAACTGCTCCCACAAACTGCGATTCTCCGCATCCCCGGCGTGCAATGCAGCAGTCTCAGCGAGCACGGCTGTACCAATATCCACATGTTCGGCAGCGAGGGCCGACAGGTGGGCATCATCATCTACGGCAGCGAGTTTCCTGCGGAGGTCATCGAGCATCTCACGCGTCTGGGCCAACTGATTTTCGGCTTGTTGAAGTTGCCGATTGTGTGCTTTACGTGCTTTGGGGTCTTCGAGTTCCGTAGCGTCGTGCAGATGTTCGACTTGATGTGCTGCGTCGATGATTCGCTTCTCGACTGCAGGGAGTTTGTTCTCCTTGATGTCGTGGTATTCGACCAGTTGGTTGACCATTCGATAGAGGCGGCTTAGCTCAGCAACCGGCTCCTTGGCAAAAGCCGGTTCATCCACAAGATGCTTGTAGCCATAGATGATCATGCCAAATTGGGTGCCCCAGTCGCCAATGTGGTTGTCGCTGATGACGCGATGGCCCAGAGCCGTTAGCACCCGATAGAGCGCGGCCCCAATGACAGTCGAGCGGATGTGACCGACGTGCATTGGCTTGGCCACATTGGGAGCAGAATAGTCGAGCACAATGGTTTTTGGCTCGGAGACTGGCGCAACCCCAAGAGAATCATTCGCGACCATCGCTTGCAGTTGCGAGACGAGGAAGTCGTTATTGAGCCGAAGATTGATGAACCCAGGGCCAGCGATTTCTGGCGGGTCGCACAGGTCGCCGAGGTTGAGTAATTCGACGAGTCGCTTGGCGATTTCGCGTGGGGGATTTCCCAGTCGCTTACCCAGGGGCATGGCGCAATTGGCCTGGTAATCGCCGAATTTGGCGTCCTGGCTTGGCAGGACCATCTCAGCAAATTCCGCAGCCGAGGGGTCGAGTGTCGTGAGCGCTTTACGAAAGCGAGAGCGGAGTTCTGCCAGAATATTCATCAGTCGTCGGACGGGCTTTGATTGCTGATGAAGGGGAGCGGCACATGCGGGGCGGAACCCCAGAACTGCTCCAAGGCGTAGAACTCGCGGGTCTCCTCGTCGAAGAGGTGGATCACCACGGTGCCATAGTCTAATAAAATCCAACGACTTTCGCTGTACCCTTCGATCCCCATCCGCTTGTCATCAAGGTCTTGTTCCAGGCAGCGGTCGATTTCTTCGCTGATGGCATGCAGTTGGCGACGGCTGTTACCAGTGGCAATCACAAAGTAGTCGAATTCCGGTGTGATGGGCCGCATGTCGAGCACGACGATGTCTTGCCCGCGGTTGTCGTCGGCGGTTCGCGCAGCGGCCAGGGCCAATTGCAGACTGCGTTCAGCAGTACGTTCGGCGGTGGGGGCAGTATCGGTAATAATCTGGCTCTCAAGTAGCGGGATTTGGAGGAATAGTGGGACCACGGATTTTACACCGATTTTGCCTCGCGGGGCTAGCCCCACTTCGACAATGTACCACAATGCATCACGTGTTAATTCCCCTTCGAAAAAGCGATTACCATCTTCGTGATTAATTGTCACATCCTTTCTAGGAGAACTCCCATGAGCGATTTCGTCGAACCAGGCCAGAAGGCACCCGCGTTTAATCTTGCTACAGCAGACGGCACTAAGGTCAAATTATCCGACTTCTTAGGCAAGGCCGTGGTGCTGTATTTCTATCCCAAGGACGATACGCCCGGCTGCACGCGTGAAGCTTGTGCATTCCGTGATGCCCAGGCGGATATCAAGAAGGCAGGTGCCGTCGTACTAGGAGTCAGCCCAGATGATGCGGCGAGTCATACTAAATTCCGCGATAAATTCAAATTGAACTTCCCGCTGTTGGCTGACACTGATCATAAGATTGCCGAGAAGTATGGCGCGTGGCGCGAAAAAAACATGTACGGCAAGAAATCCATGGGGATCCAGCGGAGTACGTTTCTCATCGACCCTGCCGGCAAAGTGGCGCGGGTGTGGAAGCGGGTCTCAGTGGATGGCCATGACCAACAGGTGCTGGCCGCACTCAACGAACTCGAATGAGCCGCTTGCGGCTTAGAGACGTTACCGCACAATCGGCATCTCCGCGCACCAACACCTGATCAGACCGGGGCTTTGTTAAAGCCTGCGGAGAGTGTCGGTTGTCTCGCAATTCTTGAGAAATAATCGGGCGCATTTCTCAAAAATCTGCCGCCCCACCTGCTGGCGTCGGGTACATTTGCTCAGAACACAGTGGCTATCGACCAGCGAACATCAGAATGGCTCCTCTTTCGTTCGCTATTACACGACGGCCAACGTAACGCACTGTTTATGCTCCTCTGTGATTCTCAGCTTTTGGGCTGATTGCTTCGGCGGTTGCTCAAAGTCAGTGCGTCAGAATTCGAGCCTGCCGACAGGACGGGGGTCTTGTCGGCAGGCAGTTTTCTCGACTTTTCCATTAACGGTTTATTCAAACAACTTTAGGATCGAATTGATGACTGAACCAGATGTTGCTTCCTCCGAGCTGACAGACATGGCACCTTATCTTTCGGATTGTTTGCAAACGGATTTCCAGAACGATAACGAATCAAAAATCGAAAACCTCCCCGGAATATTGCTCCGTGCCAGACTCACGCCACTCGATGCCCAGAACCGGCCGGCATCTCCGCTCACGGTAGTCGTCACGGCGATCGACGAACATACGATTGTCTTTAATCACTTCGTTCCGCTCACTGCCAAGCAAGCGATTGTTACCTTTGAGAAACAGGGCATGAGCACCTACTCGGTGGAAGTGGAACTCACCTGGTGTCGCTTTGACGAGCGGCATCGCTACACCAGCGGCGGACGATTCGTCATGCCGCTTGGTAGAACCGCATAGCAAGCATACGGGCCCGTGGTGCGCGTGGCACTGCGGGGCCGGTTTCTCCCTCCCTCGGATAGGGCGGTCGCTGTGGTGGCGGCCGTCCTATCTTTTTTTGTGGGTTTAAGCCAATCACACAATTACCCCAGCCGGAGGATCACGTCCTCCGGTCCCGGACCAAAGAGTTGGTCCGGCTACGTCACTCATAGAAAAATTTGACTCGCCCCCCTCGTGGCAGTATATTCAGGGCCATCTGACGGCGGCGCGTCCGGAACCGCGCTGGCCGAATTCTATTCTCGTGCTTGCGCTTCATGCGCAGAGAGGAGCAGGTCATGTCGCGGGTCTATTGTGTGACAAGTCTGGCACTGTTGGTGGTTCTTTTTTCGGCGCACTCGGAACGTGCTGCAGCACAGTTTGGCGGTGGGAGGTCTGGCGGCGAAGGAGGCTATGGAAGAGGTGGCTACGGTGGTGAGTTTGGCGGAGGTTACGGCGAGCAACCGAAGCGAAAGTCTGAACGCAAGAATAGAGTTACGAGCACAATCTCTAAATCGAAAGCTGAAGAAAAAATTGAGCAAGCTCTCGATGAGCCACTCAAGTCACCGCTTCAATGCGAAGATCAACCGCTAAATGAAGTGATCAATACGTTACAAGACGAATACGATATCCCAATCATTATCGATCAACAGGCACTCGAAGAGATTGCTATCAGCCCAGTTACAGAAATTACAATTAACCTGAGAAACATTCCTCTTAGTTCGGCTCTCAATCTGATTTTCAGACAGCCAGGACTGGAAGATCTCACTTACGATGTCGTGGAGAATGTATTACTGATCACAACTCAGGAAAAAGCGAACCAAAGATTGTCTGTTGAGGTCTATCGAGTAGACGATCTGATAAGTGGTTATTCTCAAAATCCGGGCGGCAACCAAGAAAATCCATACAGTTCGTTGGTTCAGGTAATTACAAATAGTATTGAATTTGATTCGTGGATGGCCAACGGTCATGGCGAAGGCGAAATCCATCTAATGGAACCTGGGATGCTAATTATTTCACACAGTAAAAGGGTTCAGGATAACGTTCAAGCTCTGCTGCAGAAGCTACGGCAGATGAAAACCGAGATTAAGGGAGAGTAGGCAGTGCGAATTGAGTGCGGAACTCCCTTGTCCGCTCCCCAAAACGTGCGATGATGGGCCATATTATGCTCTTGGGACCCACGGAAATCGTCGACACATTTGCCGAAGCGTTTCGGATGCGCTACTTGCGGCTAATTATCACAACCGTCGATGAATATTGGCTTGATGCGGCGGTGCGAGAGGTGACGGGCTATGGCTCCTCGGTGATCGGTTGCGATGCTGAGATCGCCGTAGAGCAACTTCTCGATACCAACGAGACTCCCGATGGTCGGCCTGGGGCCTCTGTGCTGGCGTTTGGTTTCTCTGTGGACGCGTTGGCCAAGGCAATTCCCAATCGCGTAGGCCAATGCCTCATGACCTGTCCGACGACGGCCGTGTACAACGGGCTTCCCGAAGCGGAGGAGCAGATTCCGCTTGGCAAGTTCCTGCGATTTTTCGGCGATGGGTTTCAGAAGAGTAAAGTACTCGGTGAGAGACGCTACTGGCGAGTTCCCGTGATGGACGGCGAGTTCGTAGTCGAAGAGCAGGTTGGAGTTGCCAAGGGAGTTGCCGGGGGAAACATCATCCTCCAAGCGATAACGAGCGAAATTGCATTATCTGCAGCCCGGCGGGCGGTCGAAGCCCTCGCACCTCTTAAGGGGGTGATAACGCCGTTCCCAGGTGGCGTGGTCCGTAGTGGCAGCAAGGTTGGCTCGAAATACAAAGGTATGGTTGCCTCAACCAATGATGCCTTTTGTCCCACGTTGCGAGGGAGGGTAGAAACTAAATTATTCGAGGGAGCGAACTGCGGCTACGAAATCGTGATCGACGGCATCGACGAGCAAGCAGTGGCTCGCGCAATGACAGCTACGATCCATGCAGCAGCCGGGGAAGGGGTTCTCGCGATCTCCGCAGGCAACTACGGCGGCAAACTCGGCAAGTTTCATTTTCATCTGCTCGAACTGCTCAAAGATTAAATGATTTATCGAGAGAATAATAGCTCACACAGAGACACAGAGACACGGAGGAAGGAATACCATCGATTCCTCTGCGTCTCTGTGTCTCTGCGATATATATTTTTTCCGATATTTTTTTTGGCTTTGATGTTGGGACATGCTGTAGCTGAAGAACCTCTCGATGGCAAAGATGGCCGACAGCTCGCAGTCGATCAATTCCGGCCCAAGTCGCAACTGGTCGTGCCAGAACATCATCCCCAGCAAGCGAAATTTCCGGCGGTGGATGTCCATGTACATTGCCGCTACAAACTGCGCCAGACACCCGAGGCACTCGATGAGTTCGTGCGACTCATGGATAATCAGAACATTGCCGTTTGTGTGAGCCTCGATGGTGGACTTGGCGAGCAATTGGCAGACCACAAAAAATTCTTGTGGACCAAGTACCGCGAGCGGTTCGTAATTTTTGCGAATATTGATTGGCAGGGAACCGGTCAAAAAGAAACTCCCGCCACCTGGGATTGTCAGCGGCCGGATTTCGCCCGCCGGATGGCGAAGGCGCTTGCCGAGGCGAAAGAGCAGGGGGCCTCAGGTCTGAAGGTCTTCAAGATGCTGGGGCTCAACTATCGTAACCCAGATGGTTCGTTGATTGCGGTAGATGATCCACGTTGGGATGCCATCTGGGAGGCCTGTGGCAGGTTGGGACTGCCAGTGCTGATCCACACTGCCGACCCCGTGGCATTCTTCGAGCCGATCGATCGTTTCAACGAACGGTGGGAAGAATTGCAACGGCATCCTAATTGGAGTTTTGCGGGCGAGAAGTTTCCTTCCCATGCCGAACTGATGCAACAATTCCTGAATGTGGTGGAGCGGCATCCACAAACGAATTTTATCGGGGCACACATGGCCAATATTCCTGAGAATCTTGGCGAACTGGGGGAGTGGCTCGACAAGTATCCGAATCTGTATGTCGATCTCTCCGCCCGTTTGGCTGAGATCGGCCGGCAACCGGTCACGGCCCGGGATTTTTTCCTAAAATATCCTGATCGAATCCTCTTTGGCACAGACGGTCCACGCCCTGTGAGCAGGCTCAACCCGCACTGGCGACTGCTGGAAACGAGCGACGAATACTTTCCGTATGCTGAGGATCAGTACCCACCTCAGGGACTCTGGAACATTTATGGTCTCGATCTGCCAAATGAGGTTCTGCGGAAGGTATATGCTGAGAACGCGGCACGCCTTATTCCAGGCGTCCGTGAGCGACTTGAACGCTATGCGCCTGCTGCCAAGCTAGAAGAACCATAATGTCGTGTACCGGACTGCGCTATCCAAAGAACAACCGAGATTGCCCTTCTTGTGCATAATCGTCAAAAATAGTTGCAGAGCCGAGGAGTTGACTGTTAAACTTGCACCTTGCGCCAAGCGACTGATTTTGGCTCTGCTGAATTCCAGGATTTTGAGAACATGACCACGCATACCGATTCAACTGATTCCACGCGCTCTGTGTCGGAGGCGAACCTACCAACTTCCAATGGTGAGGATACGCCCCGGGAGAATGAGACTTCCAACGAATCCGCGCAGCACATCAAGGAGCAAGCGATCGGCGATTGTATCAGAGAGCCAAAGCCAACCGATATCGATACGGGTCCTGCCGTTGAGCCTCCCGCTGAGCAATCTCAATCGAGCGATCCTGAACATTCGCGTCCGAGTGAGCGAATTCAGATTGGTACGCAGCGTGGTGCGACAGGTGACGAGCCGCCGAAGGCGAAGTCGATGAACCCTGGTTCGGCCACCGAAGCGACTCCTAGGAAAAGCAACTACCCACCGCCAAATATTCGTGATGCGTTGACCCCCGAACTGGAAGCCGAACTCAACGCCGCCTTAGGAGGAGAGTCGCTCGAATCCCTGATTGAAGGAAGTGCCAGCGCAGAGACTGGTGCCGAGTTGCCAGCCGAGACAAAACTCACGGGCACTGTCACGAGCATCCATCGCGATGACATCTTTGTTGACTTGGGAAGCAACAATCAGGGACTGCTCCCACTGAAGCAGTTTGAGAAGACCACACCCCCCGAGGTTGGTACGCAGGTCGAGGTTTTAGTCTCGCGTTTCAACTCCGAGCAAGGTTTGTATGAAGTGTCGCTTCCCACCGCCGCGGTCGACGTCGGCAATTGGGATGAAGTGGCCGAAGGCCAAGTCGTCGATGTCTCTATCACAGGTGCGAACAAGGGGGGACTCGAATGTACGCTCGCCGGTATTCGAGGCTTTATTCCGATGGGCCAAATCTCGATCTATCGAATCGAGAACGCTGAGGAATTTGTCGGCCAGAAACTTACATGTGTCATTACCGAGGCCAACCGCAATCGTCGCAATCTGGTGCTGAGCCACCGCGCTCTGATGGAACGCGAACGGAAAGAGCAGAAAGAAAAACTACTGGCAGAGATTTCCCCCGGCGATCTTCGCGAAGGAGTCGTCCGCAGCTTGCAAGATTTTGGCGCATTCGTCGATTTGGGAGGAGTCGATGGACTCATTCACGTGAGTCAACTGAGTTGGGACCGGGTGAACCATCCAAAGGATGTGCTTACGGTTGGCCAACAGGTTAAAGTCCGCGTCGAGAAGATCAACGCCGAAAGCGGCAAGATTTCGTTGGGCTATCGGGAATTGGGGGACAACCCTTGGGACAGTGCTGAGCAAAAGTTTACCGTTGGTGCACGTGTCAAGGGGAACGTGACCAAGCTGATGCAATTCGGGGCGTTTGTCCGACTCGATGCTGGAGTGGAAGGACTTATTCATATCTCCGAGATGGGTCACGGCCGCGTGCAACGCTCAAGTGATGTGGTGAGCGAGGGACAGGAAGTCGAAGTGAAGGTCGTGTCTTTCGACCGCGAAGCCCAACGGATTGGCTTGTCCCTCAAGGCGCTCCTGCCGTCGCCGGAAAAGGCACCGCAAGAACCACGAGAAAGCGACCACCCCGCCGCAGAATCGCTCAAACGTCGGGAAAAAGAAACGGATAAAAATCTCAAAGGGGGAATTGGTGGCCCCAGTGGCGGCGAACAATTTGGTCTCCGCTGGTAAGAGCCGTGAGGCAATGCCTCGCCTGGTCCGTCAAATAACGCAACTCTTCCCCCAATCCGGGGTTACAATAGAGAAGTCACACCCTTGGCCGCAGGGCCACGCCCTCCGGCTAGGCAAAGGAAATTCTTTCTACGACTTATCTACCTCATTCCCGATGATTGAGATATTCATGCAGCTCTCACGCCCAATCACTTCTGCAGCCATTTTGCTCGGTCTTGTTTTCGGACAACATCTCACACTGGCCGTCGAGACGGTGCAGCTCAATCAACAAGAGGGTTCCCAAAAGCTGGTGGGGCAGGTGGTTGTGGAGGATTCTCAGGGGAGTCTCCTTTTAGAAACCGATGAAGGTGCTTTTCATACGATCATGTCTAACATGATTCGCAGTCGTCAAAGCGACTCGCAGCCCCTTGAGCGTCTCGACAAGGATGGACTCACTGAGCGGTTGCTCGCAGAAATGGGTCCCGGTTTTCAAGTTTACCAATCTAAACATTATGTCGTCGTTTACAACACGACTCTCAAGTACGCCCAATGGTGCAGTTCGCTGTTGGAGCGACTCCAGAGAGGGTTCCTGGCCTATTGGAAAAAGCAGGGTTGCGATGTCAAGGAACCAGAACATCCACTGGCAGTCGTTGTACTAGGCGACAAGGCTTCTTACGTTCGCTATGCCAAGGAAGAACTGGGGGCAGCAGCCGGTTCGGCAATTGGTTTCTACAGCCTCAAGACAAATCGCATCACAATGTACGACCTCACGGGCATGCAGGCTTTGCGACGTGAAAACACCAAGCGAGGTTCGTCACACGACATTTCGGCAATGCTGTCCGAGCCCGAGGCAGCGCCGTTGGTGGCGACCATCGTTCACGAAGCGACACACCAGATTGCCTTCAACTGCGGAATGCAAAAACGGTTTGGATCCAATCCGGTCTGGCTGGGGGAGGGGTTAGCCATGTTTCACGAGACCCCTGATTTAGGAAGCAATCGCAGTTGGAGCGGCATCGGCAAGGTGAACTACGATCGCTGGGATCGTTATCGGAACAATGCTAATGCCGACCGAGTAGCCCCGCTACGTGCCCTGATCGTGAATGACGATCGCTTCCGCAATCCCCGCACGGCTGTCGATGCGTATGCCGAGGCATGGGCCTGGAACTATTTCCTGATCACCTGGCACACCGACGAATATGTGGCCTATCTCAAAACACTGGCCGCTAAGCCGGTGCTCACCATCGACGACAAACAGACCCGACTGGCGGACTTTGCAAAACACTTTGGCACCGACTTCGCTGCCCTCGAGGACGAGTTTTACCGCCGCATGTCGCGGATTGATTGAGGGATAGAGGTTAGTGGTTAGAGGCTAGGTGGCCATTCATGAATTGAGACGACGGGACGTCCCAAATTGGCTTGATCGTCGCTGGGGCAACATCTACCTCCCTGGCAACCAATTCGACATCGATGAATTCTCGTCTTGCTATCCGCGGAAGTAGGTATAGGCCACGAGTATGGCAATTAGTAGTCCAATTGACATTGCCATGTCGATTGAATGCCAGCTGTTGCGAGTCTGTTCTCTCTGTTCATCTGTGATCGTGCCAAAAGTCAAGCCGCCAATCTTGTTATAATCCGGCTCGCTCGTCAAATAGCTGACCACGACCATGACGAGTGAACTAACCAGGAAGATCAACAGACTGAAATACTGAAAGTAGATCTTGTTGACAATCCAAAGAAACGACCCCTCGGTATAAGCAAATTCTGGATTAAACTTGATAGGTGTATCTACTCCCAGTCGAAACATGCCCATTGCAAAACCAATCAGCAAAGCCGCAAGGCATCCCTTGGCGTTAAGTCGTTTCCAAAATATGCCCAAGAAGAACACCACGAAAATCGGTGGTGCAAGGTAACCTTGTACCGATTGCAAGTAGTCGTACAGGCCTCGAGAGCCTTTGATCACTGGGATCCAAGCCAAACCAATCAGCACCATCACCCCGGTGGCGTTTCTGCCAATCTTTACCAATTGCGATTCTGAAGCTCCGGGACGATACTTGCTGTAGAGGTCCATCGTAAAGAGAGTCGAACAGGCGTTGAACACGCCAGCCAAAGAACTCATCAAAGCAGACAGCAAACCGGCCACGACGATGCCTCGCACTCCGGTAGGCAAGACATTCTTGACCATCATAGGAAAGGCTTTGCCGCTCTCTGCAATCTTGGGCTTGCCCCCGTCAGAGTCCATGAGCATCTCGCTAAAATCCATAGACGCTAGAACTTGATTATTTTCAAGCGCAACAGCGTCATTCGATTTTACGATAAGTCCCCAGCAGATCATGCCAGGCACGATGAAAATGAAAACCGGCAAGAGCTTCAAACATCCGGCAAAGATACTGCCGCGACGCGCCTCTGTTTCATTAGGAGCACCGAGCGCACGTTGCACGATATATTGGTCGGTACACCAGTACCAGAGACCTATGATCGGAGCACAAAACAGCATTCCAAGCCAAGGGTAGTGGCCGGCGAAATCAAAGTACCACGCCTTTTTTACGATTTCACCACTCTCATTAAATACTTCCACTGGAGCCCAAGTGCTCTCAATTCCCTCGGGTACGAGTGGCTTCCAAAGATTGAATCTGTCGCTGCCGATCGTATCACGCAGTTCGTTCCAGCCGCCGATCGCTTCGAGGCCGTAGTAAGTTACCATTGCCGATCCAACGATCAATATCACAGTTTGAACGGCTTCGGTGTACGCGACGGCACGAAATCCGCCAATCGTTGTGTAAATTCCGGTGATTAACAGCACCAAAATCGAGCCGATCCAAAAGCTGTCGAGTCCTGCAAATTTCATTTCAGGCAGCAAGACTGAAAACACGATGCCACCAGCAAAGATTCCGACGGCGATCTTTGTCACGACATAGGCAACGAGGGAGATGATTGACAATACATATCGTGATGCTGGCGAATAGCGTCGTTCCAAGAACTCCGGCATCGTAAAGACCCCGGAGCGGGTATAAAACGGCACCATTATCCACCCCAAAACCAAGAGACACCAAGCATGAAGTTCATAGTGAGCCATCGCCACGCCATCCGATGCACCCGAACCGGCAAGGCCTACCAAGTGTTCTGAGCCGATATTTGATGCGAAGATCGATGCCCCCACGATGAACCACCCAAGACTGTGGCCTGCTAGAAAATAATCCGCCGATGTATCCTTGTTCTTCAAAACGACCCACCAGGTAATACCTAGCAGCAACAAGAAATAACAGGCGATAACGACCCAATCTAACAGTTCCATAGTTCTCGCTTTCCGATTGAACGGTCTTTGAATTAACCCAAAGTCGCGTGACGAATCATCAGTAACATACTAGGAATAGGCTCCAGATGCATCATTGCATCGAATCGAATTCTTGAAATCTCGAATTCGGGTCTCCGCATCGATTACGAGCAGTTCGACACCGTTCATTTCGGCGAAATCTTCAAAATGCTGGGTGGTGAGCGCTTGGCTGAAGGTAGGGTGGTGCGAACCACCGGCCAGAATCCACGCGGCAGCGGCAACATTCAAATCCGGCAGCGGCTTCCACAAAGCTCGTGCTACCGGCAGTTTTTCTAGCTTCTGTAGGGGGGTAATCACTTCCACCTCGTTTATGACCATGCGAAAACGATTCCCCATATCCACCAGGGTCGCATTCACCGCAGGTCCCGGAGGGGTATCGAACACCAATCGCACGGGATCCTCTTTGCCGCCGATCCCGAGGGGGTGAATCTCGCAGGAGGGTTTTCCCTGGGCAATCGAGGGGCAAATCTCCAGCATGTGGGATCCCAGGCAGGTCGCATCGTCTCCCGTAAGATGGTAGGTATAGTCCTCCATAAACGAGGTGCCACCCTTGAGTCCCGCGGCCATCACCTTGGCGGCGCGAGTCATGGCGGCGGCCTTCCAATCCCCTTCGGCTCCGAATCCGTAGCCGTCGTTCATTAACCGCTGCACCGGCAACCCAGGAAGTTGCTTGAGGCCGTGTAGGTTTTCAAAGGTATCAGTGAAACCCACGAAATCGCCTTCCGTGAGGAACGCCCGCAGGCCTAGTTCAATCCGAGCCGCATCACGAAGTGATTCGCGGCGTTCGCCACGCAGTTCGGCTGACATCTCGTAGGTCTCGTCGTATTCACGGCACAGCTGATCAACATAACTTTCGGCAACTTCGTCGACATGCTTGACCACGTCCCCCACTCCATAGCCGTTGACGGAGTAGCCGAGTTGCAATTGGGCAGCAACCTTGTCTCCGTCGGTGACGGCGACTTCACGCATGTTGTCTCCGATCCGAGCAAACTTGGCTGAATGGGCGTCGGCACGGGCTGCCGCGACCCGGGTCCAGATACCAATTTCACGCTGTACCCGCTCTTCCTGCCAATGCCCCACAACCACTTTGCGGGCCAGCCGCATCCGGCTGCAAATAAATCCGAACTCACGTCCCCCGTGGGCAGACTGGTTCGTATTCATGAAATCCATGTCGATCGTCGACCAAGGGATCTCACGATTGAACTGGGTATGGAGATGCAGAAAGGGCTTGCGGAGTACACTGAGCCCCGCAATCCACATCTTCGCTGGGGAGAAGGTGTGCATCCAGGTTATCAGACCAATGCAGTTCGGTTCGCTATTGGCTGCCTGGCAGATTTCTAGAATTGCATCCGGAGTCGTGAGCACCGGCTTGCAGACCACTCGAACTGGCACCTCGGACGATTCCGCCAAGAATTGGGCGACCTGTTGGGCATGCTCATACACCTCGCGGAGGGTATCTGCGCCATAGAGGTGCTGGCTGCCGGTGACGAACCACACTTCATATTTCTTGAGATCGATCATTTATGTTCCTGGCAAGTTATATCTTCGTGTGTCAAGCGAGCATTCGAATTGAAATTAGAGCATCCGGAAAGAGAACGCAGATGAAAAAAGATTCGGCGGATTTGCACGGATAGAAATCGATGATGAATCTGCGATAATCCGACTAATCCGCGTTTGTCCGCGTACCATTTCTTGCTCTTCATTCATATCCATTTATTTTTCGGGTGTCTGGCCGTAGTAGGCGTCAGGCCCATGCTTGCGTAAGAAATGTTTGTCTAAGACGTACGATTCCAAAGGGATGGGCTCGGCTACGAGTTGTCTGACTCCCAGGGCCATTTCGGCGACAGCTTCGAGTGCGACCGCATTCTCTACCGACTTGGCGACCGTGGGCCCCCACGCAAACGGGGCGTGTCCCGCCACCAATACCGCCGGCATTGCGACCGGGGCCAACTCTGCGAACCGCTCGACGATCACCTGTCCCGTATTGACTTCATAGGCCTCAGTGACTTCTTCCTCGCTGAGCGGTCGCGTGACGGGAATCGCACCATAAAAATGGTCGGCATGGGTCGTGCCGAGACAAGGAATCTCTAACCGCGCCTGAGCAAACACGGTCGCAAAGCGGCTATGAGTATGCGTAATGCCGCCGATGGTTTTGAAGTTGCTATACAACAACACATGGGTCGGCGTATCACTCGAGGGTCGCAATTGGCCTTCGACAACATTGCCGTCGAGATCGACGACCACCATGTGTCTAGGTTGCATATCATCGTAAGCAACTCCGCTGGCCTTGATGACCACATGCTGGCGATCCTCACTGATGCCACTGGCGTTTCCCCAAGTGAGCGTCACGAGACCATGTTTTACTAAATCGAGATTGGCCTGGCAGACTTGTTCTTTGAGATCTTCAAGCATCAGCTGCACCTCGTGCTCGTTGGCGAATTTCAAGCAGGTCCTTCATCACGTGGAACAGCGAACCGGAGTAGTCTGCGGTGCCAAAAGCATCGTGCAAAGTACTGTAGATCTTAAAGAGTTTCTGATACACGGCCACATTCTCGGCGATTGGTTGGTAGACGGTCTCTTTCACACCGGTCATTTTTGCTTGAGCCGCCTCGACACTCGGGTAGGCTCCCGCCGCAACTGCCCCGAAAATCGCCGCACCCAATGCACAGGTCTGAGCAGACCGGCTAATCTTCATCGGCCGATTACAGACGTCGGCGTAGATCTGCATCACCATGGGGTTCTTTTCGGCGATGCCACCGCAATTGATGACATCCTCGACTTGGACTCCGTATTCCTCCATGCGGTTGATAATCGTCAGCGCTCCAAAGGCGGTCGCTTCGACCAACGCGCGATAAACCTCTGCAGCAGTCGAATGCAAGGTTTGACCGACTAAGACACCAGTTAGCAGCGGATCAACCAGAATCGTACGGTTACCGTTATTCCAATCGAGTGCCACCAATCCCGACTCACCCGGCTTAAGCTGAGCCGCTTCCTCGGTGAGCTTGAAATGGGCTTCAGCTTCCGTACCGTACTTGGCTGGGGTCAGTTGCTTGACAAACCAATTAAATATATCGCCCACGGCCGACTGGCCTGCTTCCAGGCCGTACATGCCGGGCATGATCGACTCGGGTACAATGCCACAAAGTCCTGGAACGTCCGGCAGCTTTTCGGTCATGGGGGCAGGCATGCAATCGCAGGTGCTGGTCCCCATGATTTTTACGAGTGTTCCTTTACCGCAACCGGCGCCGACGGCACCCATGTGGGCATCAAACGCGCCGACTGCCACGGGGATTCCCGGTTTCAAGCCCACCTTCTCGGCAACCTCTGCTGTGAGCTTCCCCGCCTGATGATTGGATGCCACCGCGGGAGTAGAGTACCGAAACCGCGATAGGCCTGGTTCAAGTGAATCAAGAAACTCAACACTCGGCAGCCCTCCCCAATCGGTGTGATACATTGCCTTGTGACCTGCGGAGCAAATACCTCGCTCCAATGAATCGGGATTGGTATTACCTGTGACAAACGCGGGCACGAAATCGGCAAGTTCTACCCAGGAGTAAGTAGCCTTGGCCACTTCCGGTGCGGTGCGTAGGCAGTGGAGTATTTTGGACCAATACCATTCCGAAGAATACGTCCCGCCACACTTGGCCAGATAGGGAAGTCCCCCTTCAGATGCAGCGCGGGTGATCTCCTGTGCCTCAGCATGAGACGTATGATCTTTCCAGAGCCAGGCATGAGCCGCCAGTGTGTCCTTGAAATCGGGGAGCGTCCCCAGGGCTACTCCCTCCTTGTTGACAGGAATCGGCGTGGAACCTGTCGTATCAACGCCGATGCCGACGACCCGCTCGGGTGTGAATCCCTCGGTCTTTGCAGCGTCGCGAACGGCACTGGCCACCGAATGATAAAAACCCTCGATGTAGTCCGCCGGGTTCTGCCGGGCGAGGTTGGGGTCTTTGGAGTCCAGCAAGATCCCCGCTTCACCGCTGGGATAGTCAAACACCGCGGTCGCGATCTCTGCTCCGGTACTGATATCCACCACTAATGCCCGCACACTGTTCGTGCCGTAGTCGACGCCAATGGAAAACTGTTTGTCTGATGAATTGGCCATGGGTATTGCTACTATGATTCTGCAGGAAAAGTGATCTTGAAGCGAATAGGGGCTTCATGAATATCGATCTATGGGACTATTACTAGTTTTTGTCTTACCGCCATTTTTTCATGCCAACGGTGCTGATGCATATTTTTTCATTCTAAAGCTAACCGAAACCGGTGATCTAGTCACTCAACAGCCTCCCAGGGTGCAACTTTTGACTAGGCATTTGCGATGCGACGGTATACTGAGCGGTGCCACGGCGTGAGCGGAATCAAGAAGACCGGCAATGCCCAGGGATAACAAAATCCCCCGAGAAATCGAGGGGTAGATGCGGGTCCATGCCATCCAGTACAATGCCGTGCTTGCCATCGGCTCCCCTAGCTCAATTGGCAGAGCAACTGACTCTTAATCAGTAGGTTGTTGGTTCGATTCCAACGGGGAGCACTTTTTCTTAAGACTTATCCAGCAAGCCTTTCCCGCGCCGCTACCTACTCGGCCCTAGCTATTCAAAAACAGTAGCAGAGAGAGGAGAGTGTGGAATCGTCGATAAGCTTTAGAAGCCTGAGTGCTGTTTCGTTTCATCACGGAGTTGTTGATCTTACCAAACCTCAGTCCGACACCGTCTCATGAATTGCTTTACAAAGAAGCAGTCCGAGCCGCGATGAGCTTCCTGTGGGCTGTCGGCGAATACACACCATATCGAGAAGTGGGCTCCTTTCTCCTGGGGTGGTGTGGCTGCTAGGCATGGGATGATGAACCTGCCCTCCGCATTGACCCGGTCGAAGAGTAGCTTGCCTGCCCGTGGTGCTGCTTTCGAGGCGATATCTTTGACTTCATCGAGCGGTACGACTCCTTTCAGCATTCTACTGAGCAAATGGCCATTGAGTTTGCTTTCTCGGCAGGTTGCACCCTAGAGCAGTAGCGATGCCTGGGAGGCTTTTAATCCTTTTCCTTTCGCTTCCACCAGTCCGCGTCGTCGCTCTGAACGATTTCCCGGAGTTGCTTCAGATCCCGGTGCATGCCCACAAGTTCTTCGTGCCACAACCGCATCATTTCGGTGACTCGCTTACGGGCTTCATCGCGTGCCACGTCTGAAAGCGGCTTGAGGCTGCGGCCCTTATCCTGGCTCGCCACGAAAAGGTTCAAGTATTCTTGCGTGGCGACACCCTGCAGGGACTTGAGCATTCGCTTGCTAATACCCGTTTCGATAAATTCCCGTCGCTCCTCCAAAAGCCGCTCAACATGCTCTGCGACCACGCGCTCGACCACCGCTTCGACGAACTCGGGTCGGTCTTTGACATAAGCCAATACAAACTTCTCTAAACCTGTATGCATTTCGTTCCTTTCAAGATGAAAACCTTTCACCGCAACGGTCTCAGAGTGCGGTAGCCACTTCATTATACCCCTGCTTGACCTTGGAAGCCTGGCCGCTCTACCCTCTTGGGACGAGGGCCTAACATCACCCTCCTTTCTCTCACCCCATCGCCACCGGCTGGAAGCCAATGGCCATGGGGCTTTTTTCGCTCCCCCAATTTGCTTAGTCCTCCTTTTGTGATAGCGTCCGCTGTTTAATCAATCACGGAAGTAAACTTTCTAGAGAACGACACAAGAAAACGACAAGAAAATCACCCGAAAAAACTGAAAGCGACATGCCAGTCCACTTAGCGCGACACAAAGCAATTACTGCCAGCATCTGCCACCGCCAGACGCAGACTGGTCACGCCTAATTCGAGTACACGCTTTCCAGAAGTTGAAAGAGCAAGAACGGCGAGCGTGAATGGCACTCCCAGCAGCTCAGGAGCGGATGTACCAACAGATTCAGGTACCTGACGCCATGCCCGCCGCGTCGGTCGGCACAGCTTGGTGGCTCGACTAGGCACTTTTTCGAGCGGGTTGAGGAAGCCTCCGTTGCGAATTGCCAACGCCACGATAAAATGAAGTTTGACGCGCGGGTGTAGTTCAATGGTAGAATGAAAGCTTCCCAAGCTTTAGGCGGGGGTTCGATTCCCCTCACCCGCTTTTGGATTTCTCTTAAAAGCCGAATGGCTTGGCCTACTGCGGCTATGGCAATTGGTTCTGATTTACCTTTTCTACTCGCAAGTCACCGTAGATGGCCCAGTAGTTACCGCTCTTCTGATCTAAGTACCAGAAGATCATGACTTCAGGATCCCCAATCGTGGCTTCCGGGAAGTATTGCCAGTCTCGTCCCGGTTGACCTCGACCGACCGCATGGACGCCTGCACCGTAGAATGCTAGTTTCATCATCTCGGTGATGGGAGGATTCTGGCTCTTGGTGGCTTGTAGATGCTTCGAAAGCTTGGGACCTGCTTCTGCAAGCACGGGGGGTAGTTCGCCGTTCATGTACTTCGTATATATCCGGAGAAAACCAGCAACCTGATGCGCGCGAGTCGTCTCTAAGGGAGCGGATTCAGATTCTTCAACGGCGTATCCCACCGGTGGCACCACTCTAAAAATTTCTTCTTCTAGTTGAATGTCCAATTGAATGTCGGTCAGGACTTGTGTCGAAAGTTTACCGGCTTCAGACTTCTCCAGTACTTCGATTTTGAGAGGCTCAGCAGTTCGATCATTAGCCCAGATCTTCGTTCGCTTGTTTTTTTCCTCAATGGCGACGATTATTGCCTTCTCACCATTCATCTTTGTATAGCCAAGCAGTTTAGTTGCCTGATCAGTCAGTGCCTGCATGTCCTTGATCATTTGAATTGCTGGGTCCCGAGTTTTTCGTTGCTTGTTGTCGGACTGCTGAACTGGAATCAACTGGGCGGTCTTGCGAGTTTCGTCCACAAGCAAGAGATTGCCAATTGCTTGATCAAAGACCATATAGCTGCTTTGCTCTTTGATGGTATCGTAATCAATTCGGACTTTTCCTGGCGCCATGCAGTAGACTCTGCCTTTGCTTAGAATTTTTCCATTGCTCCCCTGTCGAGTGACGAGCGTAAAGGCCATAGTTTTTGCCGAGCGAAGTTTCTCCAGCACCTGTGCAAAGGCTGGCGAACCGCTTGTAAGAGGCAAGGCTAATACCAAGATCGCCAGCAATGCGGACACAAGACTTAGCACAGCAGCCACTTTAGATCGCAAGAGTACTTGGATAATCTCAGTTCCTCTATCATCTCGGTAACTCGCAGGAAAAAACAAATTCTCGATTCTTCTCAGCGTTTCCGGCTCACCGAACTCCAAGGACGGCTTGCGCAAGCGTAGTGATCTCATACGTTTTTCAAACTGGTCCATGAATAACCTCCAAGCTCCGGCGAAGCTTTTCCATTCCACGTCGATACCAGCTCGCAATGGTACCTATCGGTGCGCCGCGAATCGTGGCGATTTCTTGGAATGAAAGCTCCCCATAAAGATGTTGTACGATAGTTTCCTGCTCGTCCGTGTTCAGGTGTTTCATCAATTCGACGATGCTCTGTTGAAAATCCGCCTCTTCGGCAGCATGCGCCGGATTCGGTCGCACATCAAAAATCATTTCTGGATACGCTACAGGCTCCGCTGCAAGGCGCCGCATTTGATCTAACGAAGCGTTGCGTACCGACTTAAACACATAGGCTTTCAAGTTCTGCGGCTCGGTCTCACTCGATATGACACGGCAAAATGCTTCATGGATGGCGTCTTCGGCGCGCGCAGGCGAACCTGTGATCACCAACGCACAGGTAAACAACTGCTGTCGACACTTGCTATAAAGATCTTCCAGCTCACCATTGCGATCTTGCACAGCGATTCAGCTCCTTTTTGTTGATCATGGCTCTATTACCTAGACGCGTTCGACCTCAGGTTTTATGCGTCTGTTCGACGAAATCCCGAAAAAAAACGCTTACGGGTCAATAATGAAGTATTTTCGCCTCATTCCTCCTGTTTTTTGCTTTTCCCCCAGACCCCCAGTTGCGAACTGAAATCCTGCACCTAGAATTATAGGTAGTTTCAGGTATCCAGTTCTGGCTCGGTGCCTGCGTTTGCCCGATTGTTCCAGAGGGGAGATTTCAGTCATGTTGCGTTTCCATTCCATACTTGCAGTGGCTCTGTTGGCCGCTGGCTCGCTGGCGGTTTCCAGCGAGAATGCCCAAGCGGGTAATCCATGTTGTTGCCCACCGGCACCCATTCAGACCACTTTGTGTGTCAATCCACCTTGCAGTTGCTGCTCGACGACGGTTTGCGTTTGCGTGCCAGGTTGCTGCACCGAGGCTCCGACCGTCTGCTGGAGAAGCGGACTCTTGGGTCGTCAGATCGGCACCTACTGCTGGCCCTGCTGTGGTCACGAGGTTAAGGTCGTGGTCACACGTCGCGGCGACGTCAAAGTCCGCGGCTAAGAGAAATAGCCTTAAAAGCATGAAACGAAAAACGCCCCGGGACAGCGCTCCCGGGGTTTCTTTATGCGCACTCCACTAACGCACCGTTCACTCCACAGCTTCCGTCTTTTCCGCTGTCGGGAATTTCTCTGGCACGGCAAGAGTAACCTCTCCCGTCGCCGCCCACTCTGTGCCGCGTAGCAAGGTTGCCTGAAAGCCGACGCAATTCATAGAGTAGTCGGCATGACCCAGCACTGTATGAAACACGCGGCCATCCCCATAGGTGATTGTCATCAGCATGGGCTCGTCACGCCCCGTCCCGCCATACTTGGGATCGGCATACGCCGTGGCGAGAACCTCTAGATTGTTCGCCGGTCCACGAAGTTGTTCGTAGAGCTCATCCTGCGTGTGCAGCCAAACTGTTGGAATCCCTTTCATGATGGGATGTTCTTTCTGCAAAGTTTTTACTTGAAACTCATGCTGTTTGCCATGGTTACCCCCTCGACCTGCAGATACGTCGCGCTTCAATTCGCCAGCCATCAAGTAGACATAGGGCCCTGATTTTTCATTTCGTCCACCCCAACCTCCTAACCCAACGATTTCGTTGTACTCGGGCCAATCTGGGAACGCGTTGTCAGCAGCATGGACGGAGACGAAGCCCCCTCCACCATAGACATAGGCTTGAAACGCCTGCTCGGTCGCCT
The DNA here is from genome assembly GCF_007860015.1 of Bythopirellula polymerisocia. Lineage (GTDB taxonomy): Bacteria > Planctomycetota > Planctomycetia > Pirellulales > Lacipirellulaceae > Bythopirellula > Bythopirellula polymerisocia. The sequence goes on along the minus strand of NZ_SJPS01000001.1, from coordinate 180,949 downwards.
CCGACCAGGGTTCGCCATTGTAATTGCTGACTACCACGTCGTAGTCGGAAAACTTTGGTTGAAAGCTACTCATGTCGTGCCCCGCTGGGGGAGACGTTGCCACATCCACTTCAAAGCGACCGCTGTCTGCGTAGATTTTTTTGAGAATGGGAGTCGTCACTTCCCATTGGTGATTGTTCTGTCCATCAACTATTAACAACCGCAGTTTCTCAATACCCATGACGCTACCCAGGTTGGTCAAAAAAACTAGCAGTAGTATAGTCAATAGTCGCATTAGTAATTCTTCCTGTTAAACGGAACATGTCGGCCGGAACTCGCTCGAAGAATTCCAGCTTACGATCATTCCTCTGACTTTTCTTTCTCCGCAGCTCGAGTTTGCTGGATGCGTTGCATGATACTTCCAGCCGCTGGGTCCTCAGGTCGCAGTTCGTGCATCTTTTCTAGGGCTTCGTAGGCACACTTCCAAGACCCTTGGCTTTCGCACAGCAGAGCCAAGGCGAGCCAGTAATCATAGGAATCGGGTCTCAACTCACAAGCTGATTCAAAAGCCTCGCGGGCTTCCTGTTTACGATCCAGCAGATATAACAGCATTCCCCGACGGTAATGAATAGGTGCATTTCTTGGCAAGAGTTTGGAATCTCGAGTGAGATTCTCGACCTCCTCTTCACGGAGTCGTTGCACCTCGGCAGGGTCTCCTCCGGCACGCTGGAGCAATTCCGCCAACTGGTCACGCGGGCCAGTAAGATATGGTTCCAAGCGAATGGCCGTGGCGAGTTCTTCCCTGGCCGTTAATTCCTCGCCCAAAGCAAAGTTAAGACCCGCCAGGTTCAAGTGCGATGCTGCCCGATCGAGAACCAAATCCTGTCCCGCGCGATACTCCACGATCGCTTTGTCGAGAGCGGCCTTGTATTTCGGATTCAGCAACTGGGCGGCGGCCCCGACTAGGCGCCGGGCAGCAACAAATCGCACCAAGCGGATCGGATCATTCAACTGGCCAGCTACCTCCAGGACAAAAGTTGTCAGTGATGCATCGGACAAGGCCTCCGTCGCTGCCGCTCGGACCAAGGGGCTCTCATCGTCCAGATGTTCCCGGCAGAGTGTGTCCGATTCTTGCGTACCGTACTGGCCGAGCAGTTGAACGGCCGTAGCGCGAATGATATCAGGTCGCGGTGGTTTATCACGCAGCAAGTCTCGAATGAGATCGACCCCCTCGGGCCTGCCTAGTTGCGCCGCTAATAAAGTAGGACCATAATGCGGATCGTCAGGTCGCTTGTCACCATACCAGTAGCGAATCGCCTGTGCCGCCCAGGCGTTGGTTTCCTCAGGACGCGTATGACACTGGGTACACGCATTGGGTGTTCCCAGCTCGTCACTTAAATCGGGTCGAGGGATCCGCAGACTATGATCATGGCGGTCGTCGACTACCATGTAGGTATTCGTGGGCATATGGCACGTGACGCACTGGGTCGCTGCCGTGTCGGTATGGTGGTGATGGTTGGGGGTGTCGTACTTTCCCGGTTGATGGCATTGGGCACAAAGTCGATTCCCCTCATACTTCAGCTTGAGAGTGTGGGGATTGTGGCAATCCGTGCAGCGGACCCCCTTGGAGTACATCTTGCTTTGCAGAAACGAACCATAGACATAAACTTCATCCAGGATCTGTCCGTCGGGGTAATAGAGTCCTGGCTCAATTAGCGAAGGGTCATAGTGATCGAGGAATGTTTCGCCATCATGCAGATTGACGTGCAATGGCGAACGCCGCGAATGGCAGGGAGCGCAAGTTTCCACCTGAGCTGATGCAGTGGCCCCTTTGAGGTCCTCTAGTCCATAACCATGATGGCGATCCCAAAACAGGGAATGACCCTCGGCCATTTCAACGTGCATACTTCCCGGTCCATGGCACGTTTCGCAACCCACATCGATATCTGTGTAGGTGGTGTGGTACGTGTTTGTGGCCAGATCAAATTTTTTCTCTAGATTCGTCGAATGGCATTCCGCACACATGGTATTCCAGTTTTGCGCCATCCCGGTCCAATGTAACGGATCGCCCGGCAGGATACGTTCGTGCGGAACGTCTGGCGGGGTGACCATGAACCACTCGTTCTTGCGCGTATCCCAAGAGATGGTGAGCACTTGTAACCGCCCGTCGGGGAATTCGACCATGTACTGCTGAAGCGGGCTCACTCCGAAGGTGTACTTGATTTCAAAGTCATGCATCTCGCCGTCATGGCCCTCGGTGTTTACCATGTACTTGCCATCTCGGCGGAAAAATCGCGTTGTGATGCCGTGGCGAGTAAACTCGGAATCGTTAAAATCGCCGAGCACCGATTCCTCGCTGGCGACTTCCATCGCTCGATCGTGGTCCGAGCCTTGCCAGCTTCGCTGTTGATCCTGATGGCAGCGGATGCAGGAAGCCTGCCCGACATACATAGGCCTCGCCTTCATTGGGTAAGCGACGTACCAATCCGCAGCGACCCACAGAGCCATTCCAGCCAATGAACAGCCGAGAACCAATCCAGAAATCTGCCTGGCTGAAAGAAGAAAGATCATAGAACTGTCAAGAAATCTGAGTGAGGCATCAGCAAAGCAGAATACTTCATTGTACCCCAAGCCGACAAAAATCAATCCCTGCTAGAACTTCGAGCCGGGGCTATTAATTATTGATAGTGTGGTAGGATTTGGCCACGGATTTTCACGGATTAAGCATAGATTGACTTCCGAGCCTAAGGTTTTCCTAGTTTCATCTGAGCTCGTCCGTGGCTAATTAGATCGATTGCTTTGTTTTCCACTTAGTCCGCAATTCGAACAGCTATGCGACAAGAAATTCATTTCCGGCATCAACCTTATCGATCGACGCTCCCTGTGGCGCCTTACCAACTTGTGCCAGAGCCCGAGGAGGTCGACCCTTCGTCGGCAGACTATACCGAGCGACTGGCTGCGTCTTGCGCAGCTCTGACAAATGTGAATCTGGCCGCGACGTATTTAGTTCATGGCACATTCATTGGAAATGACGTGCTGGGGCTGCTAACCGAATTGCGACGCTGTTCACCCTGGCTCAGTGAACGCGTGCGACAGGCCACCAGAGGGATGGTCAACTGCGTGGCTGGTGAGACCGGCAATTACACTTCTCAATTTGCTGCAACGTTCCAGCAGGGAATTGCCGTGGGCGCTGGCCGCGAGAGCCCCGTGCGGCTGTTTCAATGGTCTGGCCAGAATAACCATATTGCTCGTGCAGATGGTGCCGTGGGTCTGATCTGCAATTTGGCCAGCCTTGCGGAAAGCTTGTCGGATGCGACATTAATTTCACCTAATCAAGCCCGAGTGATGCTCTGGGGACACAGCCACGGCGGCAATGTGTTGGCCCTATTAACGAGTCTGCTTGCCGCCGACCGTGAGGCTCGCCAGAAATTCTTCGAAGCGGCGCGCATATTCTTTACTCCGTGGTGGGGCAAGTCGACGGACATGCCTACTTGGGTTCACGCTGAGCAGGTGCTTGAAGACGCGGATCATCCGCTCAGAAACTTAGCCCTCGATATCGCTACCTTTGGCACACCGATTCGCTATGGTTGGCACGGTGCCGGCTACAACAATCTCTTGCATTTTGTTAACCATCGTCCAAAGGCCGAGGTCCCTGCGCACAAGACACGGCACCCCCTGCACTTGCCGCGATTCTTGAAGGCTACCGACGGCGACTACATCCATCAACTAGGAATCGCAGGGACCAACCTGATGCCAAACCCCTTGGCAGTGCGAACTCTACTGGCCGACTTGCGACTCAAGAAAGTTTTGGAGCACGACCTGCAACCCGAGTGGCGACTCCAGCGGTGGTCACGCGGACATCGTATTCCTGATGAGGGCACAACGCTTTTGGTCGATTACCACGATTCTCATTGGTACACGCCCTACCATCTGGCCGGCCATGGAACCTACACCCGCAGTAAGTGGCTCCCATTCCACGTCACTGAGATCGCTCGTCAGTTCTATTCGGCCAAGGCTGTGGTATGATGCGGGCATGACTCCGTTCATTCAAATCGACACGACAACTTCCTCCCAGGAAGAAGCCCTGCAGATTGCGCGCGAGCTAGTAAATCGTCGCTTGGTCGCATGTGCCCATATTATCGGTCCCGTGAATAGCATTTACCACTGGAAGGACCAAGTAGAAGAGGGCACAGAATGGCACTGCCTGTTCAAAACGCGCAGTTCACTCTTCAGCAACGTCGCAGCCGCAATCCAAGAGCTGCACTCTTATGAGTGCCCAAAAATCATTGCTCTGCCAATCGTCGAGGCAAGCCAAGATTACCTCACCTGGTTGGATAGCGAATTGAAGGAAGCCGAATAAGCTAGCCCTCAATTCTCTGGCCTTTACTTCCTCACTGAACGTCGAGCTCTCGAAAGTTATTGAAACCAAACTGCCCGAACGCGAATTGGGGGAACAGACTATAGAGTCCTCGTGTGAAGTACTGATTGATCACGTCATCTGTCGCTTGAATGCAGGTCTTTGGCAACACGATGATATCACTATCGTTGAGCCAAATCTCATCGGCAGGACCTGGACGGCGAGCGTACAAGGCTCCCTTGATATCGAGCATCGTGGCCATCAGTCGCCAATCATCCCCTCGGCGGAAAACTACGACTTGCCGCAGGTTCGCGCCGGTATTCCAGCCTCCTGCCATAGCAATTGCACCCATCAGAGTTGTGGGACCTTTTAACTCAAACTGCCCCGGGCGGGGGACTTCTCCCAACACGTAACAGTAACGGGGAGCCCTTTGCTGTAAGACTGGTGTTACATCCACACCGGGAATTGCTGCGTCGTAGCGGGCATCAATTTCATTCCTCAACTCCTCGAGCGTGAGACCTTGAGCATAAATCACACCGAGACCCGGCATATAGAGTTTTCCGGCAGGAGTCACTGTCAATGTGAGTCGCAAGCCACCAGCGCCAAAGCGTGCGTCGACCGATTCGATCAAGTCATTTAGCCGCGTATTCACTTCAATGGGCGTCACGGTAATTGCAGGCACCTTATAGTATTTCTGGTAGCGCTGCTCCAGATATTGTCTCAGACCATCTACGGTCATCCGCGCCGCCCGCACTTGCCCTAGCAATGGAAGACTGATCGTGCCATCAGGTTGAATTACCAGTTCTCTGGAAATACGATCTCCGGAACTCCCCCCTTCTGCGTCGGCCGTGCCACCGCCGCTATCGGCAGTCAAGGATTCCACGCGAATCCGGTCACCTACTTCGAGTTCATACGGATTAGAAGTCTCTTCGCGAGTGAGACGAAACACGAATGCAATCTGATCGTCAACGCGAATACGATATTCGGGTACATGGGGTGTGCGAGCATGTCCCACGTACTCTCCTTGGGCATATGCTTGCCAATTAATGTAGCCACGTGCCTTCCAATCCACTTCGCCACAGCCACAACCGGCGGTGCTATCGACTCCCCAAATGGGAAAAGGTGCTGCCGGATCAACGCACTGGGCATTGCATGGAGAGACCTGAGCGTGGCACATCGGGTCCAGCCCGATCGCGACGGCAATTGTCGTCAGCAAAATGAAGGCATTGAAGGGTGAGTAAGCTTTCATGGCGGAAATTTCGGGTAGAATTCCTAGCTTGGCAATTAATAACGGGCTATGGGAGCAGCAGGGCGAGCCGCCATCTGCGGTGCTTCTCTGATTATTGGAGCAGACTGACTGAATTGTTGAGGTGAAACCCACGCGACCTGTCCTGAGGGGCCTCGCCCCTGTTTGACCAGCAAATCGGCTTGAACAAGACAGTGATGCGCAAAACCCGGTTGTCCCAACTCATCATGCACTCGAGCCAGATTGCGAAACACGACCGCATTAGGTTCGCGACGGGCTACTTGATCTAGCAATTGCCGAGCCTCGGGTAGATGTCCTGTCTCGGCCAGCAAAACCCCTAGCTCGTGGGCGGCCAAGTAGTTCTGGTTGTGAGCCAGCAAGGCCGCCTGTTGAAACGCCACGGCCCGTCGTTTGGCCATTCGATGCTGCTCTGGCTCGACCTCCGCCAACTGACTGTTAAGCTTGCCAAGTGTGTAAAGTGCCATGGATCCGGCGGGCTCACCTGCAACCGCCAATGCCAACTTGATTTGTGCATAACGGTTGTAGCGGTCCATCATTTGCGAGGGCAATACAACCGCAAAGTCTGCCTCTTTAGCTAGTGGCGTGCGATGCGAGGCACAGATCACTTCTAATGCCATTTCGGCCTCGAGCTGAGTCCCACGAGGAACAAAATCCTCCGCTTCTTCCAAGGCCCTTAACCCTGCGGCCAAACTTTCGCTGCGAGTCCGTGTCCCGTCACGATTATCTTTCGCCTGCGATATCATTCGCAGTACTTCGATCAGTTCCTGCCTCGCAGCATACGATGCCCCTCGTTGGGCCAGGGCATAGGCCGCCCCAATCTTCTCGCGGGACTGCTGATCCAAGCGCACATCCGTTTGCACTCCGGTCGAAACTGCCAATGTGTCCCGCGCAATCACATCCAACAGACGACGTTCCTCGGGCGAGAAGTCGTCCTGAACCGGAGCGACAATCTCATGGCTCTCGCAAACAGCGATTTCGGGAGGTGCTTCTGCTTCTTCTTCAACTTCGACAAGAGGTGAAATATCAGAGTTGGCTTCCTCTATAACAAGTGGTGTCAACAAGATGCCAAGCATCTCCTGTGGAGCAACCGTGTACTCGACATGATCTGGCAAACCCACAAACGGAGTTTCGCCACTACAGACAATCGGCAAGCGATTGAGCTGAGTGTCTGTCGTGAATCCCCATTCGATTGTGTCAGCTCCAGCCTGTATCGGCTGAATCACTTCTTCGGACGGGTCCGCTCGATGCTCACACGAATGCTTGCTTCGCTCGCGTAGCAATTTAAGAATATTTTCCTGCTGTCCACATCCCGTCAGCAGCGCGCAAGTCATCCACAGAAACATGATGACCAGCGAGCCCTGCCATGCATGGCAACGAAGCTGTGAACGATATCCGAATTGCATAGGTTCAACCTTCCCTGGATGAACTTTCGTGGAAAGACCCTACGACGCAATCCTTGCGCGCGGCCTGCTGAGAGAGATTCGGCTAGCACAGCGCAGGTAAATCAGCAAAACCGCTACCACCGGGCCGATGGCTGAGGCACCCATCGTTACAGCCCGCACATCCCGACCACTCCTCCCGCTAGCACCCCCTTCAACCCGCAAACCTTACCACCGGCCGCTTGTGGCATTGCGATGGGACGTCAAAACATCCGCATTTGATAACTCCCTGTTACCGGCAGGGCATTAAACCCCGCTGCACTCAGATGTCCTACGAACTCTGCCGAGCCGTGCGTGCAGTAAATTTCGGCCGCTCCCACGCACCTAGCTGTTTCCAGTAACTGTTCGAAATCAGCGTGGTCCGACAAGGGCAACGCATGATCAACGCGATAACGATACTTGGCCCCTGAATCAACGGCCCATCCTGTCACGGCAATACTTACCGGATGCTTGATCCCCGCTATGCGGAAATTCTTCATCCCTCTTGGCAAGGTCACCACAGCATGATTCGCTCGAACCCGTCCCTTGTATTCCGTTACGTCCCCCAGATCGATGCCACACTGGCGATACACTTGGCTCACGGCAAACGTCGTCGGATGCTGCTGCACTTTGATCCCGTTCAGAGTCAACAGCTTCGTCACCTCTTGGGCCTTACCCAAGGCATAGGCATGGATCACCGGTGTCATGCCAGACTCCAAAATCTCGCGGACTAGAGCGACCAACTCTGTTACAGTCTGATCCCGCGGCGGCAGCCGATACTTCGGCTTGCCAAACGTGCTCTCCATTACCAGGATGTCAGCCTTCGGTAACTCGGCCTCTTCGCAAGTTGCTGAGGATCCCAACTTGAAGTCCCCAGTAAACAGGAGCCGCTTCTCGCCATCGTCGGCCAACAGCATTGCCGACCCTAGGCAATGCCCCGCCGGATAAAGTGTCAGCGTCAGCGGACCGAACCGCATCGGCTCCCGATAGCGCAGTTCCTTCGTACGGCGGTGCGCTCCTAAGCGATGCTGATAGAGGCGTGCCGTCTCCGGGGTGCAAATCGCCAATTCATGCCTGGCCATGTGATCCGCATGGGCATGCGAAATAAACCCCACCTTCTGCCGTCGCGTCACATCGAGCGCGAGCCCTGCCTTTGTCAGAAATAGTCCTTGGTCCCAGTGAAACATGGATTTCCTTATCAAGTGGTGAAAAGGATAATTTCTAACCCTTGGTGATTCTGTCGTATTCACTATGTGGTCCGATCCAGAACTAAACCAAGTCCTCCGCAGACTCCACTGCTAATGCACGATAGTGAATGCCGACACGCGCCGAATGCAAACGACCAATCTTCTTGAAGGAAAGAGAAGGATGGGAAGGATTAGACTTAAGCAATCTAAAATTCTTGTCTGCCAACCTTTGCACGTGCTTTGGCAAACGATGATAAGCCTGCCAGAAATCTGAATCCGCAAAGTGTTTCATAACTCTTGCGTATTGCCGTCGTGATGAGCACGAAGAGCGGCATCAGCCAAGGCATCCAAGCGGCCGGCACGAGCGTCAGCTTCAATTTGCTGGTCCCACAATTCGCCGTCGTATTCAGCGAACCAGGCGCGAAACCGAGCGAGTTCGTCAGGCGAAAGCCCAGTGACAGCGTTTTCCAAGTCATGGAGCGTCATAGTCCCCATTCTACGCCGTCTACCGACTCCCTTCAATTGGCGTGGAGAACTCCTTGGCCAGAGGCACATTTGCCTTCGGGAATCCCTTCCCTAAATCGCTAGCAACGCCTGCATTTGACGTCCATTTCCGCGTTTTTCTTGAGCGACTCTCCCGAATGTGCCGAAGAAACGGACAACGCCACGGCTGCGCAATTGCGTTCGCTGTGGCGCCCAAATTGAAAGGGGGGCCACCTTTCACTTGGGATCGCCTACCACCATGCGTGGGACACTCATCACCATACTGCTCTTGAGCACTCTGCCACTCTCCAGTGGTTGTAGCTTTCTGCTGCCTGAAATCAGCAATCAGCCGGTGATCCGGAATCCGTTCCCGCAACTCAGCAAGATCGCCGTCGCACCCTTCTTCAACCAGAGTGATGAACCGACGGTCGATGGACGCGAGTTTGCAATGGCTTACTTTGCTGAACTACAAGAAACTCCCGGATTTGAAGTCGTTCCAGTCGGGGTGGTAGAAGAAGCCATCATCAACCATCGGGTCGATCTCTCGGGTCCCGGCGAAGCACGTCGTCTGGCGAAATTGCTGGGGGTCGACGCAGTAGTAGTCGGTGCGGTGACTGATTACTCGCCTTACTATCCACCTCGCTGCGGGATGCGTGTGGACTGGTACACAGCCAACCCTGGTTATCACGAAATACCTGCGGGTTATGGGCTTCCTTGGAACACGCCTGAAGAAGAATTCATTCCCGATTCACTCGCCTACGAAGCCAAGTTCTCGCAGGCTCGCGCGCAGATGGCCAACCTTGCTCCTGATTGCGATCAAGCCATCCAACCCTTGCCACAACCACCACAGGAGCAGGACATGTTCGCACCTCCTGTCAAAGAATCGCGTGCTACCAACAAAAGCGAACTTCGCCTGGTGCAAGCAATGGAAGATTTGCCAGCAGGTTTGCAATTCACTCCAGAAGACGTTGAGTCTGCTACGAATGGTAATAACCCATCAATGGTTAGAGAAGATATGACCGGCACAATCAATACAATGCTCCCTGGTTGTCCCGATGATAGTTGTTTCTCACCGCTGCCATCACAAGGAAATCGCCCTGCTTGCATGCCACATAATGGCCCCGTGCTAACACATACGAACATTTATCGCGGCACCGATCCCGAAGTGACCGAAGCATTAAAAGGCTATGTTTACTTTAGAGAGGACGCGCGTTTCGGAGGCTGGGAAGCATATCTCCAACGCAGCGACGACTTTGTTCGCTTTTGCTGTCACATGCATATCTCAGAAATGCTGTCAGCGCGCGGCGGAAGTCGCAAAACGCGGGTGGTGTTACGCTGGCCAGAGTGCCGATAGAGGCTCAAAGGAAACAGTTCTCGCCGGAATGATGTTTCCTCGCACGTAGCCCGCATGGATGCAAGAGGCAATTGACCCCGCCCAAGCATCCGCCCCGATAGTCCCTGCTGCCATGGACCGGCACTATGGAGGCAGAGCTCCCCCCCGCGCTGCCGCACGGAGAGATGCAACTGTGAACGACGACGACATAAATGTACTGGCCCTAGTCAAAGGCAACGAGCGCTACATCTTTTTGTACGACGACTCGCAACGCGCCGAGACTTTGCGCATTCTTGGACGCTATGCCTCGAATCCTGAACTGAGCTTCAGTTGGTACGATGCAGCAGTGATGAGCCAAAAGGTCCGCCAGATGAGCGCTGGCAATTCCAATTCTGGCAACAATCACGCCTCTAAGCCTAAGAACCGCATCTCGCTCGCCCAGCCGCTGGACTTCGAAGAATAAGGTTAGCCGCGACCCGACCGCCGAGACCTGCTCGGAAAAGGGGAGCGCGCCACCGACATGAAGCGCGCAATTGCCCGATTTTTGCAGCACCTCACCATTGAACGAGGTGCTTCTCCGCATACGATCAAGGGTTACCGCGAAGACCTCACTGCCTTTGCCGAGTACTTCAGCGAAGCCGATGGCAGTTGTCCAGATCCGGCTGAGATCACCGCCGTCGAGCTACGCGGATTCCTCTCAGCGCTTCACGAAGCCGGCTACGCCAAAACCTCGATCGCACGAAAACTCGCGTCGCTCCGCAGTCTCTATCGATTCGGCCAGCGCGAAGGCTGGGCCAAGACGAATCCCGCCAAGGCGCTCCGCAATCCTCGCAAGGCGCACAAGCTGCCGCACTTTCTCACGACCGACCAAATCGGCAAGCTGCTTGCTGCTCCCCAAGGCAAATCCCAATCAGCGCTGCGTGACCGGGCTATTCTTGAGACACTCTACTCGGCGGGACTGCGCGTCAGCGAACTCGTGGACCTCAACGACGGCGACCTCGACTTCCCCCAAGGCATCCTCAAAGTACGCGGCAAAGGCCGCAAGGAACGTCTCGCCCCGCTAGGTTCGTTTGCGACGAAAGCCCTGCAAGCTTGGCTAGCCGTGCGAAAGCTGGCACCAAAAGAGCCCACTGGGAGGCAGGCTCCCGTCTTCGTCAACCGATTCGGTACCCGACTCACGACACGAAGTGTCGGCCGCATGCTGGAGAAATACCTGAGCCAAACTGGACTCGATCAACGAACGAGTCCGCATACGCTTCGGCACAGTTTCGCTACCCATCTCTTGGATCGAGGTGCCGATATCCGCAGCGTGCAAGAACTTCTCGGTCATCAGAGCCTGGTCACCACGCAAATCTACACCCACGTGAGCACCAGCAACCTCCGGCAGGCCTACGAAAAGGCCCATCCCCGTGCGGGTTGATCGATCGTGCTATTGCGTTATCTTTCTTCGGAGAAAAAGAAAGACCAGAAGAAGCAATGCGGCAGAAGAGGGTTCAGGCACCGCAGCATGTGATCCCAGAGAGGTTATCACTGGGTTGAATTGTCTCTGCCAGATGAGGAAGTCTCTGCCATCAGTAATGCCATTTCCATCGGCATCTGCGCTATTGTCCTTACCATACGCGGCGTGCCACCAATTCAAATCAGTGATGTCGATACTTCCATCGCCATTAAAATCAGCCGTATCAATATGGGCTGCTTCAGTTACTTGAAGTGTCTGATCGACAGCGATATCAAACAGGTGTTGTACAATTCCACTACTCCATTCGATTGTGATCATATCAACAACATTCGTGTTCGGGCCGAGTCCGAAATGCGCTGTCCGTTCGTTCTGGCTAAGATAGCTGCAGCCGCCATCTATCTCCCAGACGATTTGTGCGGTGGGATCATTCAGATCTTGTGTGACGGTGATCCATGCTCCGATTCCGTCTCGGTTGGAGAGAGTTCCGACGGGCTGAATCCTCAGGAAATGGTTCTGATTGCCTCCACCATTACGGTAAAGGATCGGGGCAGCTAGATTGTTTACAATCACAACATCTAGGTCGCCGTCGTCGTCATAATCAAGATGAGCAAGCCCTCGTCCCTGGAGCGTATCAGTGATTCCGAGCGCATTTGAGACATCGGTGAAAACGCCATTGTCATTCTGCCAGAGAAAGGTGCGGTCGTTGTTCCAACTGCCGCCGTTGTAACCGTTCGTGGCAATGAGATCCGAGTCGCCGTCGTTGTCGTAGTCAAAGAAGCTTGTGCCCCATGACCATCGCGAATCACGCACCCCTGCCTGGAGTGTGACATCGGTGAAAGTGCGATCGCCCTCGTTGCGGTAGAGTCGATTGAAACCACCAAAGGGGCCAGGGAACTCTGGGGCATTGGTAATGTTGGTGATAAACCAATCGAGGTCTCCGTCTCCGTCGTAGTCTGCAAAAGTGGTCCCCATGCCGTTCTGGTCGGTGCCAACGCCGGCAGCAAGGGTCCCGTCAGTGTATGTTCCGTCGCCATTGTTCCAGAAAAGCTGGCTTGTTGGGAAATCTGAGGCAAAAGTCAAATCAAGATGACCATCGCGATCGAGGTCAACAAATCGAGGAGCAAATCGATAAGTCTTCGAATTGCGATAAACATCGATTCCAGCAACAGGGGTGACATCTTCGAACTGACCTGGTTGCGAGGCACCCAGATTGCGTAAAAGGCGAGACTGGCAGTTGGCGACTAAGTTGTTCCAATCACCGGTAATGAGATCAAGATATCCATCATTGTCGTAGTCTCCAAAGCTGGCACCTTGCCCCTGACGCACAGTTCCATTGGCCAGCGCTGCGACGGATCCTGTTCCAGCATCCGTAAAAAAACCTGCCCCATCGTTTAGATAGAGATAATTTCGGGTATCGTTGGTAGTGGTCATGTAGAGATCGAGATCACCGTCGTTGTCGATGTCACCTGACACGACACCGTTAGTCAATGTCGCCGTATTGAAACCAGCCGAGCTAGTTCGCGGTTCAAACGTGCCGTTTCCGAGATTGCGATAAAAGATGTTAGTATCATTGAGCCTGGTAAAAAGCAGGTCGGTACGACCATCGCCGTCAAAATCGCCTGCCGCGACCCCGCCGGTCATGAAAAAGGTTCCGGGCAGACCTTGGATGAGTGTAGAGGTGGTCTAAACATGGTTGATCCCTGCAGTGGCGGTGACATCTGTAAATACAACGGCAAGTGCGTGCAATGGCGACAATAGCCATGCGATCCATACCGCGACGATCAAGTTCTCGAGACTCTTTAATTTCACAAGATACTCACAAAAAAAGCCGCTTGCCCAATCCATTGGATCAGGCAAACGGCATTGGAAAATGCAATTATTATCGATGGCGACGAGAGGGAATTGCCAAACCGACCAGGCACAAACCTGCGATTGCCAGCGAAGCGGGCTCAGGTACTCCCTGGACATTGAAGTTGACGTCGTCCACAAACACTTGTTGATTCAGAGCGCCGCCAAAACTTTGGATGGCGTAGACAACACGGGCGGAGTTAGCGCCAGCGGGTACAGTCGCGCTGACAATAAACTCTTCGTAAGTGGAGCCAATCACGGGGGCCAAGTTAGGTGTTCGTGATATCTCCGTATTTGCGACCGAGTCGCGCCATTCAATGCGGATTTCGCTACCACCCGAATCACCGGCGGCTAACTTGTGCCACCCACTGAACCAGGCCATCGCACCAGCAGCACCAAAGCCGAAATTCGCATCCTGAAATGCTCCGGCGAAAAGGTTGGCATCAGGGCCGATGTTTAACTCTAGCGACTGGGCACCGGTACGAGGCATATCTGTACTGAATTCCGAAGTAGATGATACACCGGCATTAAAGCCTTCCCAGGTACCGACAAATGGGGGGCCATCGAAGGTGAGCGTACCTTCGAAACTGGGATCCGTTAGCAGATTTGGATTGTCCAAGTGGGCCGCCATTGCTGGCGAACAGAAGACGGCAACAGCAACCGTCAAGAGACTGAACTTAAAACTTTTCATGAGCGTTTCCCTCCCAAAAGAAAATGAAACAAAAGCGAACTGATTACCTGAACGGCAATTACCCAGTTCAAGCCGATCGTCTGGGCGAAATGTAAGAGTTACGACGAAGAGGCAGTCTCTAGTCTAACCCAACCACTCGCAAAATTGATATCCTTGGGACCGAAAAAAGCAGGAATTTAGAATATTTCACGCTGTAACATCGTTTCAGGCCCTGCGCTTAACCCACTGAATCGCCAGCGGCCGCAGTTTTTTGGGTGAGCAGGCAACTACCCGGTACGCGTTGTGCCGGCTGCGTGCCGCTCGGCGATCTTACAATCCTACCTTTGCAAGACCTCACGAATGGAATCCGGAGGCGTTGTAGCATTTCCCTCACAACCCCTACCACTCCCACCCGTTTCCAGAAGCCCCCGCGCTCACTTTTGTTGACTTGGTCCCCGCAGCAACGTACATATTTATCGACAGCCTATGGTGAAATCTCCCCGCCGGTAAACGTCTGTTTGCGTCTCCCCAAGCACAGGCCACCGTTTCACAGGATTGTCAATTGTCTGACTCGACGATTGGCCCTCCACATTGGTTGAGACACCAAGACACGCGGCGCCGGGGAATTCCATGGTGGATCATCCCGAGTGCCATACGCCGGGAGACTTACCATGACCCATGGTTCTTTGTTGCTCGTAGATGACGATCGTCAAGTCCTCGAATCAATGGCCGACTGGCTCCGCGATCAGGGCCTCCAACTCGATACTGCGACAGGCTATGCCAACGCAATTCAATTGCTTGGTCGCAAGCAGTACGATCTGCTACTTGTGGATGTAAGGCTCCAAGACGGCGACGGGTTCGATCTCTTGGAGCAAGTACGCCGAAATCATCCTCATACCCACGTCGTGCTGATGACCGGCTACGGCAACGCGGATTCGGCTGTTGAAGCACTACGCGCAGGGGCCTTCGACTACCTGACCAAGCCCCTCATCGACGACGAACTTATGATGACGCTCGAACGGGCCTTCACCCAACGCCGTGTCGTCGAGGAGAATCATCAACTTCGCAAACAACTCGACAAGCACCATGCTATGGACAGCGTTGTCGGCCAGGACCCGCGGATGCTCCGCGTGTTCGATATGGTTACCAGCGTGGCCGATACCAAGGCCACAGTCCTGATCACCGGCGAGAGTGGCACTGGCAAGTCAATGATTGCCCGTACTATCCATCGCCAGAGCAGCCGCGCCGGCAAACCCTTTATCGAAGTCGCTTGCGGTGCACTTCCTGAAAATCTCTTGGAGAGTGAACTCTTCGGCCACGTCGCCGGATCGTTCACCGGCGCCACTGGCGACAAGGTCGGCAAGTTCATGCAAGCCAATGGCGGCACGATCTTCCTCGACGAGATCGGTACCGCCAGCCCCGCGATGCAAGTAAAGCTGCTCCGCGTGTTGCAGGAATTGGAATTTGAGCAAGTCGGCGGTGCGAAAACATTCAAAGTCGATGTCCGCGTCATTCTGGCCACCAACGACGACCTCTCTCAGGCCGTCGCCGAGGGCCGCTTTCGCCAGGATTTGTACTACCGCATCAACGTCATCAACGTCGAACTTCCCGCCCTGCGTGAACGCCACAGCGACATTCCACTGCTCGCCCAGACATTCCTGGCCGAGCTACGCGAAGACACCAACCGCGAAGTCCGGGCATTCAGCGACGAAGCCCTCCTCGCATTGGAATCGTATCCGTGGCCTGGCAATATTCGCGAGTTGCAGAACGTTGTAGAGCGCGCCGTCCTCTTAGGAAAGGGAGATGTCATTACTCCCGGCGACCTCCCGCGAGAAATCGCCGGCGGTCCCACGCTGAACATCTCTCGTGCCGGTTCACGAACCCTCAAAGAGGCTCTCGAAGAACCCGAGCGTCAGATCATCCTCGATGTGCTCGAGTCCAATAACTGGAACCGAAACGCCACAGCCGATTCGCTGGGGGTTAACCGCACAACGCTCTACAAGAAGATGAAAAAACTCGGCCTGGAAGACGGCAAATACGCCATCAACTAGCCGTGCCGATAATATAGATCCGGCATCGAAAACCACACGCCCAGGGATTGCAATCCCTGGGCGACTTACTGCGCAGAATCTCTGGGCTTTTATTGCTTCGACAGCAGTGAATCACCAATTCTAGAAACTTTGCGACAATTTTGTTGCCCCCTTGCGAGCCAGCCATTACATTGCAGATAGATTCGTCCTACGAGCAGTGATTCCTGCTCCTCTACGAACAGTGCGGTCGGTGACAAACGGCGATTGATTCATCATCGATTTCGGGGAGACCTCCAGTCGTGACTCGCCGACCGCACCTTTTTCTTCGTGTCGCTTCCCCAGTCCCCCCCGCGACGCGCAGCGCCAGCGGAGCGGAGCGCGAATTCCAAGCTCACCCCATAGCTCGCGGCTAGACATGCGTTGCCACGCCGTTACCCGGCACTCGGAATCTTGAAAAGCACAATCACGTTCGGCATTTAAGAACCAGTCTCTCTGAAAGCCTGCGACGTTTTCAATAAGGAGTGCCGTTTGGGGAATACCAGTGCCTTTGCTATAATCGCGTTAGACTCAGCATTGCCTCCCCTAAATCCCCCTATGCGCCACCAAAGTATGCCAGAATTCCTCAAAGCCGCGGGGCGCTATCTTGATCCTTATTTGAAAGTTCTTCTCAAAGTTCCTGCGAATGTGGAACGCTACGATTATCGAATGTATCTTTCGATGATCATTGCCAACTACATCGCGCTCGTATTGCACCTCTCCTGGGTTTTCGTCTTCTGGTGGCTGGACTTTCCCACGCTCAGTTTTATCAATATCGGCAGTGTGATTTTCTGGATCTTCAGCATCACGATTCTGTACCGTTGGGGGGCCATGCTCACCGCCGTTATTCTCGGTTCGACCGAGGTCCTGATTCATCAGTTTTTTGCCGTCTATTACTTGGGATGGGAATTCGGGTTTCAGTACTATCTACTCGTGATCGTCGCGTTTACCTTCTTGATGAATTTCAAGAATGTGATGTTTATCCCGGTAGCATTGTTTTTTGTGTGCTTAATCTCATTCTTGGGATTTTACTATCAGGTCCAGTATTGGAACGAGCCCCATGTGTTATTGGGTGCGACGGCCGAGCAAGCTTCTCTGGCGCAGGAAGCATTTCTCAATATTAATGTGACGAGTGCATTTGCGATTCTTGCAATCATGTCGTATTTCTATAGCGATGCGGCGCAGAAGGCGGAGGCGTTGTTGGAGCTGGAACGGGTGAAATCAGAAATGCTCCTGTTAAATGTCTTGCCGACCTCAATTGCCCAGCGGCTCAAAGAAGACCGATCGATTATCGCAGACCATTTTGAATCTGCGACGGTGATGTTTTCCGATATCGTGGGGTTCACAGCCCTATCGGAAAAAGTTCCTCCCAAACAACTTGTAGACCATCTCAATCATCTCTTCTCAGCCTTCGACGACCTCGCCGAAAAGCACGGGCTCGAAAAGATCAAAACGATCGGCGACTCCTACATGGTAGCCGGTGGGATTCCAATCAAGAGCGTCGGCCATGCCAAAGATGTTTCCGCCATGGCACTCGACATGCTCGAGGCGGTTGAAGAGTGTAACCGCGAAACGGGTCAACCGATCAACATTCGCATCGGCATCCACTCTGGCCCTGCGGTGGCTGGGGTGATCGGCATCAAGAAGTTTGCCTACGACGTCTGGGGCGATACGGTCAACACAGCCAGCCGCATGGAATCGAGCGGCCTGCCGGGTCGTATCCAGCTTTCGGGGGAAGCTGTCGCCCTGCTCAACGGCGAGTTCGTGATCGAGGAGCGTGGCGAGGTGGAGGTCAAAGGGAAGGGATGCATGAAGACCTATTGGCTGGTCGGGCGAAGCCACAATGGGGTGGGATCCAAACAACTGGAGATCGATCAAACCCAGACTGAGACGGCTGCAAAAAATGGGGATGCTTGAGTTCCATCTCATCCTGAGTCCGTGTGTGTACACGAATCTGGGAAGAACCCTAAAGAAGAAAAGGAACTACTCCATGGGTATTCCTAAGTGCTTCTGAAGCGACTGCAAAGTGTGCTCAAAGATTTCGTGCGGTTGGCCCTGGGCAGCGATGGAGATTAGTTTGTTCCGTTCCGCGTAGTAGGCAGTCAAAGGTAGGGTTGCTTCGGCGTAGCTATTCATACGCACCCGTACTGCTTCGGGACGATCGTCTTCGCGTTGTAGTAACGCTCCACCGCAGTGATCGCAGGTATTCTCGTTTGCGGAGGGACGGGACGAAATGTGAAACACGGCTTTGCATTGCGCGCAAGTGCGGCGGCCGCCGATGCGGTCTATGATCTCTTCGAGGGGCAGATAGTAGGACAACACTGCGTCCAACGCCACACCCAGTTCACCGAGAATGATTTCCATGCTTTCGGCTTGAGAGAGAGTGCGTGGGATGCCATCCAACAAGAAACCGCCATGGCATCTCAAGCATCCACACCGTTCCCGGATCATCGACATGACTAGCTCGTCAGAGACAAGTTCACCGCGGTTCATGGCGGCCTGTGCGGAGGCCATGGCAGGGCTAGGATTAACTGCGCAGGCACTATCGCGAAACAATTCGCCTGTGGACAAATGACAGGTCCCTAGGTGATCGCATAGAAGCTCAGCTTGAGTTCCTTTCCCGACGCCGGGTGGCCCAAGCAGCACCAAACGATAAGGGTGCTTGCGAGAGAATACTACCGGTTCACATGCGACATTTGAGCCGCGAAGCCAACCTTCTCGATTAGGGTGCTGGCTCATCGGCAAAATCCTCTTTAAACCAGTGTTTCGACTTGTCTGCGATCTGTTCAGCATAGTCTCCGGTGGCGTGATGGAATAGTTGTGAGCGCAAACGACTGCAGAAAAGTTTTGACGCACATGCGCAATTATCACGGCCTAGGGTTTGAATATTGCGTGATTCGACGTAGGATCGCTTCTCGCCTAAGAGTTTGGCATCTTACCCCAAGATCTTCACTGCCACGACGAACTCCCTTTAAAAACGCCCATGGTACATCAACCCTCGAATCCGCCTTATTTTGATGGGTTGCTGCACCGCTTGGCCATCGGGGAAGCGCGCACGGCTGCAGCATTTAGTCGCCATGTTCATTGGGGCTACTGGCACGAACCTCCTCAGGCGACATGCACTCCCGAGGAGTATGGTGAGGCTGCCGAGTTGCTTAGCCGTGTCCTTTGTGATGTGGCAGGGATTGGCGACGGGATGCGGGTCGTCGATGTCGGCTGCGGTTTTGGCGGGACGATCGCGAGTTTAAACGAGCGACTTGGCGAGATGCTGCTTATCGGTGTGAACATCGATCCCAGGCAACTTCAACGCGCATCCGATATGGTGCGACCTTGTGGTATTAATTCACTTAAGTGGGTCGAAGCCGATGCGGCACAAATTCCACTAGCAGATGCCAGTTGCGACGTGGCCTTGGCCCTGGAAAGTGTGTTTCATTTCGACCGTCCCAGGTTCTTTGCCGAAGTGGGTCGCTTGCTGGCACCAGGCGGTAACCTGACGCTCTCAGATTTCGTACCCAGCGAGCGGGCAGCCGAGTATCTTGATGCGATCGATTTCTCGGCGGACGAAGCGGTCCGGTGGAGCTATGGACAAATCGATCTGGCCTGTTCGCTGAGTCGCTATCGAGAACTCGCCAAGGCGAATAACCTTGAGCTAACTCAAGCGATCGATATCACCGAAAACACGCTACCAACTTATGACTTTCTCTATTCCAGCACCAAAGACTGGCCCGAGTCACGAGAAGTCGAACTATTCTCACGGGCAACCCGGCTGTTGGAGAAGGCGAGTCGCAAGGGGATGTTGGGGTATCAAGTATTGCGATTCGACCGATTGTGAGATGTGCCAAGCGAACCCTCAGACGCCAGGCAACGATTCTCGACAGAAGCTATTGGCCTAGAATTGTAGTTTGCGGTAGAGTTCGCTATGGTCACTAAACAAAGCGGGATAACTATCACCGTCACTTAAGCGAGGAATAGCATGGCCAAAATTGCAGATTCTGACGTCGATGCTTTTATGCGACGATTTTGGATGATACTGATTTTCTGTTTTTTCCTCGTGTTGGTGCCGATCTTTCTTGGAGCATATTTCCTGGAGCGCCGGCTTGACTCCTTTGAAGAGACGTTGCGCTTTCAAGCTCCTCAAGCTGTAGGAGCGCCGGCAGCGGATCTGAATTTCGAGATGCTGACGTCGAACGCTGTCCAGGGACAAACGGTTTACGTTCCAGCCTACTCCCACATTTACCATCAAGACGGCAAGCCACACTTGCTGACAATCACCTTAAGTGTGAGAAACACAAGTCTCGACCATGAGATCATCCTGACTTCGGTGCGTTACTTTGATACGGAAGGCAAAGAAATAAAGCAGTATCTCGAAAGTCCACTTTCACTTGCTCCACTTGCCACAACAGCGTTTCTTGTTGAGCGAGATGATACTTCAGGAGGAAGTGGCGCAAACTTCCTGGTCGAGTGGATTTCCAAGGAGCCCGTGACACAACCAGTCATCGAGGCAGTCATGATCGACACGAGCGCGCAGCAAGGGATTTCTTTTGCACGAAGTGGAACGGTTATCAAAGAAAAAACCTTGGAACTTGATGGCAGTGCAGTGGAGTAGGCGACGGTCGAAGAGTTCGGCGTATTTCCCAGAATACTTATGAGTTCCGAACCACACCACCATTTTGATGTCGGTTGCCTTTGACAACTGTTGCGAGCAACAATATTCAGAGAGTCGCGGTTCGGGGACGGCTTGCGCAGTCAAGACCTACGGAATCCCCCTCCCGAATTGGCGTTGCCAAGCGAGGAAGTCGGCGCCGTCGAGGTCGCTGTCATAGCGTGCTTGCCAGCCGTTGACGGGGTCGGTGAGATCATCAACGAGCATGGAGGATGGAATTCTCATTTTTCAGCCTCAGATTCACCCAACGCTGCCCCTGGCCGCAACCAAAAATGAGAACAGGAGAATGGAGATGACGGGGCAGATATTTATGGAAGAAGTAGAACGTGGATTGACGCTGATTGGACGGATTTGCGCGGATTAGTTCGATTGCCTCGGTAAGAATCAGCGAAAATCTGCTGAATCCGCGTTTGTACGGGTCTAAGAACCTCGCTCTTTGATTCTTGTTGAAACAAATTTGCGCAAGCTGAGATAATTTGAATCAGTATTAGAACTGATGCAACACGGAAAAAAAGACAGCTATGTTTCTTATCCTTGTTACGTCCCTGTCGATCCGTGGCTAAACTCTTAGTAGAAGATCGATCGAATGTCGATTCTTGGGGAGTTGTGGAACACATGTTCAGAGGCAAGTTAAGACAATATGACAGAGCAGAAAAACGTAGCGCTTGTGACAGGCGCATCGTCGGGGATTGGTAAGGCAATCGCCGAGCAATTGTTGGCCGACGGATTGGTTGTCTATGGGGCAGCGCGACGGCTGGAAAAGATGGCCGATCTCAAGCGGCATGGGGCGATTGCGTTGGAGATGGATATCACCAAGGAAGGGGATGTTGCGCGCGTAATCGACCAAATCGTAAGCGAAGTTGGCGGGGTGGATGTGTTGGTGAACAACGCTGGGTTTGGCAACTACGGCGCGATGGAAGACACCTCGATTGAAGATGCCAAGTATCAGTTTGATGTAAATCTGTTTGGGCTGGCGCGTATAACCAAGGCAGTACTGCCGCACATGCGCGAACAAAAACGCGGCAAGATCGTGAATATCTCTTCTATGGCGGGCAAGATGTACATGCCGATGGGGGCCTGGTATCACGGCTCGAAGCATGCGCTCGAAGGTTGGTCCGATTGTTTAAGGTTGGAGCTGGACCAGTTTGGAATCGATGTGATCATTATCGAGCCGGGCGTCATCGAAACAGAATTTGACGACTCGATGATCGGCCCGATGATGGAGCGTTCTGGCAACACGGCTTACTCCGAACTGGCTAACAAGGTAAAGGTAGCCAGTATCGAGGCTTACGGAGAAGGGACTGCTACCCCGGCTAGTGCGGTGGCAAAAACGGTCTCTCAAGCGATAAAGTCGCGCAAGCCGAAGACACGCTACATCGTCGGAAAAATGGCCCGGCCGATGATCTTTGCCCGCAAGTGGCTGGGAGATCGCTTGTTTGACAAGATCGTGGAATGGTCGATTTGAGGTGAGAACTCGTTTAGCCGCAACCCGAAGGGGAGCGTTCTGTTTACTTCCGCGAGAAAATCTCTTCCACCGCTTCGATCACCGGCACCACGACGATACCCCCCTCTGTGATCGTGAAACCGCGGCGGGCATCGAGTTCTAGGTCGACGCCAATCTGGGCGCCGTCGGGTACGTGGACATATTTGTCGATGATCGCATTGCGGACAATGGCACCTTTGCCTATCTGGACACCGCGAAACAAGATCGAACCAGACACCTCAGCACATTCTTCGACACGGACTCGCGACGAGAGAATCGAGCGATCCACCTTGCCACCGGAAATAATCGTCCCCGCGGCGACGATGCTGTCGGTGGCCATGCCGCGACGACCGGAAGGCTCGTTGAACACGAATTTAGGCGGTGGCAGATTCGGCTGATCGGTACGCACAGGCCAGTGATAATCGTAAAGGTTCAGCAAAGGCTCGACATCCGTGAGCTCCAGGTTCGATTGGTAGTAGGCATCCAGTGTTCCGACGTCGCGCCAATAGAGATCGGCCTTGGAATTTTCGTCAATAAACGGATATGCCATCAGCCGATGCGACTTGATCACCGAGGGAATGATGTTGCGGCCAAAATCATGGGCGGAATGTTGTATTGTGGCGTCCTGGCAGAGTTGGTCGAAAAGGAAGTGGGCGTTGAAGACATAAATGCCCATCGAAGCAAGACATTGTGTGTCGCTGCCAGGCATCGTCTTCGGCTCATCCGGTTTTTCCTCGAAGCCAACAATCCGGCTCTGCTCGTCCGTCTGCATGACTCCGAAGGACTTGGCCTCTTCAACTCCCACCCTCAAGGCAGCTATCGTGAGGTCAGCATTGTTTTCCTTGTGAAAGTCGACCATCTTGCCGTAGTCCATTTTGTAAATATGGTCTCCGGCCAGTATGACAACGTGTTCAGGGCGCTCCTTTTCGAGGGTGTAAATGTTTTGATACACGGCGTCGGCTGTGCCCCGGTACCATTGCTCATCGATACGTTGCTGCGGAGGGACGACGTCGATGAATTCGCCAAGCTCGCGGCTCAAGAGATGGCGCCAACCCGTGCCAAGATGGCGATTAAGGCTCATCGCCTTGTATTGCGTGAGCACCAGTACACGGCGAATACCGCTATTAATGCAGTTGGAGAGGGTGAAGTCGACAATGCGATAAATGCCACCAAAGGGGACCGCCGGCTTGGCTCGTTCGCGGGTGAGCGGTTCGAGCCGAGTTCCCTTGCCGCCTGCCAAAACCACTGCCAAGACATCGTTCATCGCGTCAGTTCCTCCCTGGTGTTTCCTTGCGATATGAGAATAGCTGTAACTCAGGCAATTCTAATGGTTTAGGGGGTGCGGGCAAAGAGCTACATCCGCAGTGGGTCGCTGCCGAGGAACGGGTCTGAACCAATTATTCACAATTTCTAAATCAGATGGCAACTTTTGACCATTACAGTTGCGACCAAGTTGACCGTTCGACCAGGGCCGAATCAGTCGCACGCAAATGCCCGTTCTTTCCTCGCCACAGTGCGATTCGGCCCTGGTTTCTTTCCAGTCAGTTAATCAAGCAGCGAGATTTACCCAATGAGAGCCTATCCCGAATACTTGCCTTCACCCCGACAGATCGCATCGGAATGTGCAAGAATCCGCCAACGTTGGACCCCGGCAGAACATCGTCGTCGCACGGTAGGATACGAATTTCACGTATCACAGGAAAAGTGGTTACCACCGATAATCGACACGGCCTCGTGTCTCTCGGGAGTTAGGCGTTTGGTTGCTGAGGCGTAATCTTATGCAACGGAATGCTGACGGCTAGATTGTAAGTTTTTCGTAGGCCTGAAGCATGGTCGATAGTGTAAGCCGCTCGGCAATGACACTCCTGGCAACTTCGGCACATTGTTCTCTGAGTGCGGAGTTTTCCAAGAGTTCAACCGTGTGGCGAGTCCAAGTTGCCCGTTTCTCAGTTGGAACAAGGAATCCGTTTTCCCCATGGGTTATGACTTGAGCATGAGCAGATATGTCATTGGCCACGGCGGGGATGCCCAGCGACTGCGCAGTTAGCAGGGCAGAGGGGATCGAGGTGCTGCGTCCCGGTTGCCAATAGACAGCGCTGTGCTTGAGAAACGACAACAAGGAGTCAGAACTATTTTTTGGAATATTAGCTCTGACCCCTTTCTCAAAACGGATGGCTTTTGGCTCGCTGACCAGGCGGGCGTAACGTTCTAGGCGCGCACGGTCGGGGCCGTCGCCGAGGATTATCAAGCAGGCTTGTTCGTGCAAAGTGCGAACCAGTTCGAAATTCCAAATCGCTTCGTCGATGAGTTGCGATCTGGTGAGTGGGCCAGCGATTGTGATCAGTTCGGAATCGGCAGGGAGAATGAGTTCGGCTAGCAGTTGGTCTTTCGATAAATCGATCTCGGTTGGAGTGGGCACACCAGGAGAAATGACTACAACTTTATTCGGCAAGTGCTCCGCGGCGTAATCCACGACGATGCGATCGAGTTTCGCAGTATCGCTGCCGAACCATCGCTCTCTCCAAGAATGTTTGGAACGACGCTCAGCAGGAAGCGTTCCGATTAGTTTCGCCTTGGGAAGTGCCCAACGGGCGAGCCAGGTGAATTCGGCTGCTCGGGCTCCCCAGAATTGGACCACCCGGGGATGCATCGAACGGAGTTGCACAGCACACTCTCGCAAGGCAAATGGATCGAGTTGCCAACGCGGTCGGACAACGACACATGTGGCACCCAGGGCACAAATTTCGTCGCGAGCCACAGGGTTGCCCGAGAGAATTATCACAGCCACCCTTTCGCCGGCCTGAACCTGGCTGCGAACCACCGACCGCAAATGGGCGGCGGCATCAAAGGGACTCCACTCGGCGATCAGGTGGACGATGGAGTGGGTCATGGGTGTATGGATATTGTGAGCAAGAACGGTTCCCTTCGGGTCGCGGCTAAACCTTTGCGCCACGTCGGGCGGGGCGTCCGTTGGGAGTGCGGTCTTTTTGGGGGGCTACGCGTTCCATGATGCGGTTGCCTTCGCCCAGAAGTTGGTCGATCCGTTGGTTGAGTTCGGCCGAGGCTTCCACACCACTTGAGTTGCTGTCGAGCCAGACCTGTCCGCCGGTTGCCAAGTCGAGTCGCAGCCGCAACTTCTTCTTGCCGGGATAGCCGCGGACGATTTCACGGAGCTTTTCGAGTCCTTGCTCGCCATGTTCCTCTTCGCGGATGCGGATCACCATGCCGCTGGAGAACTGTTTTTCCATCTCTTCGAGTGGTAGCAGCTTGTCAACGATGAGGTTTACTTCCTCGCTGCCAGCGCGGCGGTCTACTTTGCCAATGACGGCTAGGATGGCGTCGGGGACCACGAATTGACCGAACTCCGCAAATTGCTCCGGCCATAAAATACACCGGACGATCCCGTCGAGGTCCTCGAGGTCCCACATCGCATACTTCGTGTGAGTACTGCCGGCACGGGGATTCTTGGTGTGCGAAAACTTGATCGCCGCCAGCATTCCCCCCAGGTGGACCTCGTCGCGATGGGCCAGATTGGCAAGCGACTGGCTGGTGTGCGAGCAATAGGTACGGATGATTTGCTCATGCTCGGCCAGCGGATGGCTGGTGAGATAGAAACCCAACACCTCCTTCTCACGAGTAAGTTGATCCTTTTCTTCCCACGGGGCGACGTTCGGCATGTCGGCAACTGCGGCAGCATCGGTGGGTTCATCCTCGTCGTCAAACAACCCAATCTGGCCCGAGCGGCGATCCGACGCAGCAGCGGCTCCGGCTTGTAAAGCACGCTCCAGCATCATCATGACCTGTGCGCGATGACCTCCCAAGTCGTCAAAGGCCCCGGCCTTGATGAGTGCCTCGATAGTGGCCCGGTTGCAGAGTTGCGGATCGACCCGTTCGCAGAAATCGAAGAGGCTCTTGTAGGAACCGTTCTTTTTTCGTTCGGCTTCAATCGCCTCTGCGGCCCCGGTGCCACAGGCCTTGATCGCACTCAGCCCAAACAAAATCTTTCCGTCACGAACCAAAAAGTCGGGACCAGAGCTGTTCACGCTTGGCGGGGCAACCTCGATCTCCATGCGGCGGCAGTCTTCAAGATGCTCGACGAGGGCGTCCTTATTCTTGAAATTGCGCCCTGGAATGTCGCACGACAACAGAGCGGCCATGAACTCCACCTGATAATGCGCCTTCAGATATGCCGTCATGTAGGCGATCAAGGCGTAGGCGGTTGAATGGCTCTTGTTGAATCCATAGCCCGCGAATTTTTCGATCATGCCAAACAGCTCGGCAGCCTTTTTCTTATCAAGACCCTGGCTGTGGGCACCGTCGATGAATTCCTCGCGGTACTTGGCGATCATCGGTAGTTTTTTCTTACTGATCGCCTTGATGCAGGTATACGCATTGGAGAGTTGAATGCCACCCAGGCGATTAAGGATCCGCATCACTTGTTCCTGGTAGACCATCACACCGTGGGTCTCGGCCAAGATTTCTTCCATCGCAGGATGCGGATACTCGGCCTCTTTGCGGCCATGCTTGACTTCAATGTAGTCGTCGACCATGCCCCCTTCGAGCGGGCCGGGGCGATAGAGGGCGTTGGTGGCGATGATGTCGCGGAAATGGTCCGGCTTCATCCGCTGCAACAGGTCACGAATGCCTCCTGATTCAAGCTGGAAGATGCCCTTAGTTTCACCACGACAAAGCAGGTCAAATGTTTCCTGGTCATCCATCGGGAACTGATAAGGATCGATTTTCTCACCACGAGACTCTTCGACGAGTTCGATCGTGCGAGCCAGGATAGTAAGATTACGTAGACCGAGAAAATCCATCTTCAACAGGCCGGCACGCTCCACATCTCCCATGGCCCACTGAGTGATGACTTCCGTCTTGCCCTTCACATGCTGAAGTGGCACAAATTCTTCGACCGGTTTTTCGGCAATCACAACGGCCGCGGCGTGGGTGCCGACATTGCGCGCGAGGCCTTCGATTTTTTGGGCAAGGTCCAGCAACTCGCGGATCTCGCCATCGTTTTCGTACGCTTTCTTGAGTTCATCGCTCTGCTCGAGTGCCTTCTCGATGGAGATACCCAACTGGTCAGGGACCATCGCCACGACCGCATCGACTCGGAAGATCGGCATACCGAGAGTGCGCCCAACGTCGCGGATTGCCGCCCGCGCGGCGAGGGTGCCGAAAGTGCCAATCTGGGCAACGTTAGCTGCACCGTACTTATCTTTGACGTATTGTATAACCTCGCCACGACGCTCCTTGCAGAAGTCGATGTCGATATCTGGCGCTTCCAGGCGACTCTCGTCCAGAAACCGCTCGAACAGCAGATCGTACTTGAGCGGACAAACGTGGCTCATCTTCAATGCATAGCAGACGAGCGAGCCAACCCCCGAGCCACGAGCCGTGCAAGGAATCCCTTTCTCGACCGCAAAGCGAACGAAGTCCCACACAATCAGGAAGTAATCGCAAAATCCGAGCTTGGTGATCACGCCGAGTTCGCGATTCAAGCGATCATGAACTTCTTGCGAGAGGTCGTTCCCCTCCCAGCGATCTGGCTCGTGGGCGTAGCGTTCTTGAAGGCCTGCGATGCAAAGCTCGCGCAGGTAATCATCGGATTTCTTGGCATCCGGAGGCGTGAAACTGGGAAAATGCCGTTTGCCCAGTTCCAAATCGATATGGACCGAGTCGGCAATTTCCTGCGAGCGCAGGAGGGCATCCTCACAGCCAGGCAAAGCAGCGTACATCTGCTCAGGACTTCGCAGAAAAAACTGATCCCCTTCCATCTTCATACGGTTCGTATCGGTGCGGAACTTGCCCGTGTTAATGCACAGCAGAACATCCTGCGCTTCAGCGTCCTCCTGTCGAACATAGTGGGCATCGCTGGTGGCCACCACTGGGAGGCCAACCCGCTGAGCAACCACGAGCGCCGCTTCCATCGCCTGCTTTTGAATGTCGAGCCCATTGTTTTGAATTTCAATAAAGTAGCGATTGCCAAACACCTCGCTGAACCACTGGGCGACGTTGGTTGCCTGAGCGATCTGCTCCTCGGTGGCCGGGTTGTTTCCATTGAGCAGTGACCGGCTGAACTCTCCCGACACACAGCCACTCAAGCAGACAATCCCCTCGGAGTGATCGGCAAGTAATTCGCGATCGATACGGGGCTTGTGATAAAAGCCTTCCAGAAATGCGCGGCTGGAGAGCTTGATTAGATTCTGAAACCCAATACGATTCTGTGCCAAGAGCGTGAGATGAAAACTGGCTTCTTTGCTGCTGGCGGCCCCCGATTTTTCAAAGCGACTTCCCGGCGAAACGTAGGCCTCGTAGCCAAGAATCGGATTGATCTCGGCTTCGCGACAAGCCTGATAGAATTGCAAAGCACCGTAGAGATTACCGTGATCGGTTAGCGCAAGGGCGTTCATGCCCAATTCTTTCGCGCGATCCACAAGCTTCTTGATCGGGCTAGCCCCATCGAGCAAGCTGTAGTGACTATGGCAATGCAGATGGACAAAAGGCTGCGACAAGATGGTTCCCTCCAGACACAAGATTCCGGCGTGTGATCGACTGGACATTGTAACCGGTGGGGAGGCTGCATTGCAGGGGGGCGCTTCATAGCCATTTTGCAGAAAACTACTGCAGCGATGAGTCGGTTGCCGCATGCTACTGCTTCTAGTACGCTAGCGGTTTTCATGCTTTCCCATCCCACGATCCTTGAGAAACCCATGAGCGACCCTTATTTTCAGTCACTATTTGCCGACCGAATTGGTGGGGCCCAGTATGGCAAGGGCACAGCCATCTACAAATTCGAAAAGATCAAGCGGGCCAAGCGGCAGGCACTGGCTGAGCATCCAGAACGAAAGCTCTTGGATTTTGGCATCGGCGAAAACGATGGCGTGGCAGACGAATTGGTACTGCGGACGATGGCCGAGGAGATCGGTAAGCCAGAGAATCGCGGCTACGCTGATAATGGAATCGCTGCCTATAAAGAAGCGGTTGCGCGATTCATGCAGCGGCAATATGGAGTGACGCTCGATCCTGTGAAGGAAATCAACCACTGCATCGGATCGAAGTCGGCGCTCGCAATCTTGCCAGCGGTGTTCATAAACCCAGGAGACGTGACACTGATGACGGTGCCTGGGTACCCCGTGGCTGGTACGCACACGGCCTACTACGGAGGCCGTGTGTACAAGTTGCCCCTGTTGTCGGAAAACAATTTTCTGCCGGATCTGGCTTCTATCCCCGATGACATACTTTCCGCTGCCAAGCTGCTGGTGCTTTGCTATCCCAATAGCCCCACCGGCAAGACCGCCCCGCGCGAGTTTTACGAATCAGTGATCCGTTTTGCCAAAGACAAGGATATCGTCGTGGTGCAGGATGCAGCCCATGCCGTACTGTCGTTTGACCGCGAACCAAACAGCTTCCTTTCCGTGCCAGGGGCTAAGGATGTAGGTGTCGAGCTGCACTCGATGTCCAAAGGTTTTGACATGATCGGCTGGCGGCTTGGCTGGGTCTGTGGCAACGAGCAAATCGTCAGCGCATTTGCCGACGTGAAAGACAACTGCGATTCCGGCCAATTCATCGCGATCCAAAAAGCGGCCGCCGCGGCACTCGATGACACGTCGATCCCATCGCGAATCCGAGCCAAGTACAAGCGCCGCATGGAAAAACTGGTAGAAACACTCCGCCGGTGTGGATTCCAGTGCAAGATGCCAGGAGGAACTTATTTCCTCTACACTCAATCGCCCAAGGGATTGGCTAGCGGGCAGACCTTCGAGAATGCAGAAGCTGCCAGCCAGTATCTTATCAAAGAACAATCAATCTGCACCGTCCCCTGGGACGACGCGGGTGCGTTTCTACGATTCAGCGTCACCTACGAAGCGTCGGACGAAGCGGCTGAAGATGCCTTGATGACCGAGACAGAAGCACGGCTAAAACAAATTCAACCAGTGTTCTGAACGGATTCGATAATGAGCGGCTATCCATGTCAAAAATCCACGAATGCCTTTTTTTGTTCTCCTTTCTTTCGATTTGTTGGTTCTCGATGCAGGCCGTGCATGAATTTGGGCATATAGCAGGTGCCATCACAACTGGTGGAAAAGTTGAACTTGTCGTGCTTCACCCACTGACCATCTCTCGCACGGACCTAGCTAAGAACCCTCACCCACTCATCGTTGCCTGGGCAGGGCCAATATTGGGGTCAATTGTTCCCTTGCTCTTCTTTGCAGTCGTCAATCGCAGGGGAATCCTTGCACGACCAATGTCCAATTTCTTTCAAGGATTCTGTCTTATTTCTAACGGGCTTTACATCGGGCTTGGTTCCTTAGGTCGCATTGGTGATGCTGGTGACTTACTTCGTCTTGGTGCACCACCTGCGACCTTGTGGCTATTTGGAATTACGGCGAGTATTGGTGGACTCCTGTTCTGGCACCGACTCGGGCCCGGGATGGGCTGGACTGCGATTTCAGCACAAGTGACACCAAAAACATCTTACCTATTGGCTGGGTCTCTCTTGGCAATCCTCTTGTTTATGGTCCTGTTCGGCGGAAGGAATTAGGAGCGGTGTCCAAGCAACGTGCCCAATTTGCTGAGCAAGGTTTTTGCATAGTGAAACAGATTCTTACGTCTACAGAATGCAATCGGCTTGCTGGGCTGTTTCACGGTCACCATCAGGCAGGCATAAGAGACTTATTTAGTCGATTTATACCAATTCGAGAACTAGTTCGGTCCAGGCCAATTCGAAAAGTGGTCGATAGACTCTGCGGCCCGGCAGCCTTTGCTGTGAGGGCAATTCTTTTCGACAAATCTCCCTTGTCAAACTGGTTTGTCGCTTGGCACCAGGACCTTAACATCGCTGTGAAAGAAAAGCATCTTCATGCCGGATATGGACCTTGGTCAGTAAAGGAGGAAATCGTTCACGTTTGCCCGCCGATCGAGATTCTCAGGAGAATGGTAACTCTTCGACTTCATTTAGATGCTTGCCTCGAAAACAATGGCCCTTTGAAAGTAATCCCCAGAAGCCACAAGCATGGTTCCCTTGATCAAGTCAAGACGCAAAATCTTATCTCGCAGATCGAGCCGATTTCGTGCATCGCATTAGCTGGCGATTGTGTGGTGATCTCCCCTTTGATCTTGCATGCCTCATCGAAGTCCACGAATCCACAGCATCGACGTGTACTTCACATAGAGTTCGCCAACGTAGAACTGCCAGTACCTCTCCAGTGGTACGAACGGTGGTAGATAGGCAACCTAAGCGAAACCGCATAGGATGTGCCGAATCATTTAAAAAGGGCCACGTCCTAGACGTGGCCCCATTCGTTTAGCATCGCTGTTGAAAACAGCAAGTTACTTCACGTCGATCTTCCTCGGCTGGGCTGCAGGAGTCTTAGCAACCGATACCCGCAACACACCGTCGCTTAGCTCGGCAGTAACACTCTCGGGATCAATCGTGTCAGGCAGGCTAAACGCCCGAGTCACCTTGCCGTAGAACCGCTCTTCGCGCCATCCTTTGCGAGTGGATTCGCTCTCTTCGTGCTTCCGCTCAGCACTGATCGAAAGCGTCCCCTTATCGAGCGTGATATCCACGCCCTCGCGAGTCACGCCAGGCACATCGAGCTCGATGTGATAGGAACCATCATCTTCCCATAGACCAGCTGGACTGTGTCCCGCCCTCAGGCCATTGGGAGCTAGAACCTGATTCAAAAGCGAATCAAATTCGGCCAGATTCGTGGGGAGAAATTCTCGCAATCGGTTCTTGGGAGTTGTGCAACTGTTGGACATTTTGTGTTCCTCCTTCTAAAGTTCACTTCGTATGAATTCGCGACGGCTTCACATTGAAGCCCGCTACTGGAAATTCCGAATTCGTGAATGATACAAAGCAAGCTTCGTGCCGATTAAATCCAACGCCTGAGAGATCGACATAAGTTTTTATATTGCAATAACTTATGTACTACATAGAACATCTACTTGCCAATATGGCAGTGTCTGATTGGCATTTCAGACCGACCGGAGTAGTGAGAAGCTGTCATTTCGGCAGGTCCGAATCTTCTCCGCGTGAAATCGGTCACTGTACGACATAGGCCCCAGTGAAGGAGACGTAAGTCCCCTCTTCATCGGCGATCGCGACAGAAACATCAATCTTGGTCTTTCCTTTGGATTGCTGCAAATCGTAGAAGTAGTCCAATGCCTCCCGGGCAATTGGTAGTCCTTTTGCGATGAACAGCTCGGTGCGAACCGGTCGCAGATAGCGGATCGACCCCCGGCGGATTACCACATTTCCAGTAAGCCCCTGAGACTCTAGCAGCATCACCACGGTTCCCCATCCCACCGCAGTACAGAGGGCGTTAAGACTGCCCGCGAAGGCAGAATACTGGTGATTGCGGTTAGGCTCCAGCGGCATCTGCATAGAAAGCCGCTCACCGTCCCAATCATAGACCGTAATACCCATCGCTTTGGAAATAGGCATCTCACGATGGAGCGTCTGCTGTAGTTTGTCGATTAACGGGTCGGTCATTGAGTCAGACGCATGGGAATGGGAGTCACCCAAAGATTGAGTTTGAAGCATTACATGCTACTGTAAGGAGCAACAGGCTGCTAGCCGCGCATCGATTTGACTTATCTAGTCCCGCGCATCGCAAGCCTTAGTCCCGATATTTCAGAGCCCCCAGATTAATACTGCCGAGTAATTTAGAAGGCTGGGATCCACGCCGTTGGGGGTGCTGTCATAGCGATCATTTACGGAAAACTTCAGGCTCACATTGCTGGGCCGGTCCAGGTCAATCTCCCAACCGGCATCCGTTACGACTCGGTACTGGTTGAAATCCTCAAATTCAGGGAAATAATCAACCTTGGCGGTAAGTCGCTGGGTCTTGCTAAGCAGATATTCCGATTCCAGTCCAAACAGCGCTTCCCTCGTCCACCGATTGTCGGGACCCCCAAATTCGCGAGAGGTACCGATACCGAATCGTCCCTCCAAATCGAACGTTTCCGTGTCGCACCATTGATATCCCACACCGGTATTGAGTGACACTCGTAAGTCGTAAGCTTGGAACTCATCGTATAGGGTCTGATTGAGCGCAAACAACGACCAGGGAGACCCATCAATCGGACGATCCAAGCGCACATCCAGCAGGGCGTTGTTCTGAGTCTCGACCTGGTTGGCGGAAGTGCGATTATAGGCAATCTTGGAATTAAATTTCCACGCTTTGGTCTTGCGTTTCCAATGCCCGCCCACCTGCAAGCTCTGGGTCTGATTAGCTCCTTCACTCCCATTGAGTCCGAATTGTATTCCCATGTCCCAAGGCGTCGGTCCAAACCAATATGCCGCCTGATACCATCGGTAAACAGGAAAGGGCTCCAAGATTTCTTCGGCAGGCACGATCGAAGCGAATTCCTCGGATAGGTAATCCTCCCCGAAGTCACCTTCCGGGGGAGTGAGCAAGAGTTCTGAGAACTCGGTCGGATTGGGAATCTGCAATTGCGAACCCGGCGGAGGAAGCACTGCGGGACCAGCATATTTGTCTGCCGCCGTGCCCATGAGCGCGCAGCAGCAAGCCATCACGAGGGTTAAAGCCCCGATGGCGCGTCGGAGCAAGGTAATGCGTAGATACGACATGGCTGTCAGCCAGGGAATCAACAGGTGCTTGGCATTGGTAGAACTGGGTACTATTAGGCACACCGATATAGCCAATGCTAGGGAGGTCTCACAAGAGAGATCGCCCACATGACTGCTAGCACGCAGGGCTCTGGGCAATTGGAGGTGCATAAGAAAACGGAGGCTGAGTAAAACACTCAGCCTCCGTCGTAAGCTAGCAAAGCTCAATCATGAGCAGGCACAAGAATCAGCCGCCACACCCACATGCAGGGGCAGCACCGCAGCCGCAAGGTGCGGAACAGCCACAGGGAACTTCAACTTCTTGAGCAACCATCTTGCAGACCTTGACTTCAATCTGCTTTTCAACTTGAACAGGAACGCAAACATTATAAGTCTGAGTCCTTTGTTCTGGCACACATACCGTGTAGTTGACTTCCTTGCTCTTTGTCTCATTCACGTAGCTGCAAACCTGATAATCAGCAGTACGCGTTTCGGTCTTGCACTTATTAACGCACACGGTTCGTGTTCGCTCTTCAGGTACCATCTTGCAAACCTTGACGGTCTTGTCCCGGGACTCAGTGCGGCACTTGTTCACGCACACGGTTCGTGTTCGCTCTTCAGGCACCATCTTACAGACCTTGACGGTCCGTTGACGATCTTCGGTCTTGCACTTATTCACACAAACCGTGCGAGTACGAGTCTCACAGCGAGACAGGCACACGTTGTAGGTGTAAGGAACTTCTTCAGTCACACACTTGTAGGTCGTGCAAGGGACTTCTTTCGTCTCACAAGTCGGTACCCAAACCCGCTTGCAGCAGGTACGCGTGCAAGGAGCACACTCACAACAGCCACCGCAAGCGCTGTTGCCGCAACCACCACTATTAACAGGAACTTCCATCGTTTGGGTTTCCCAGTGACCGCCGCGAACGGTAACGGTCTTCATCGTGGTTTCTGGAACCCGCTTAGTTACCGTACGAGAACCTTGACGCTGTTCTGTATAAGGTACGTTGACAGTATAAGACTGCTCAACATTCTCAGTGTAAGGAACCTGCACTTTGTAATTGACAGTCTTCTCCTCATACGTAGGTACCATCACCGTGTACTTCTGCTCAACATTCTCAGTGTAGGGTACTTGCACTGTATAGCTGACCGTCTTGTCCTCATACGTAGGTACCATCACCGTGTACTTCTGCTCAACATTTTCGGTGTAAGGTACTTGCACCGTGTACTCGCGAGTCTTGGTCTCAGTGACCGGCTTGCAAACGGTGTAGTTCACTGTCTTGGTGCGAGTCTCAGGCACCATGACCGTGTAATTGCGAGTGCGTTCTTCTTGCTTGTACTCGGTGCACGTCACTGTGCGAGTCTGGGTTTCCCAGGTTGGCACCATCTTGGTGACCGTCGTAGTACCGCAGCCGCAACCACCATCCGCAGGAAGTGCGGTACCACCGCATCCACAATCGCTCGAGCCACAGCCGCTAGTGCAACCGCAATCGCTTTCACAACCACAAGCTGGTGCAGTAGTACAACATGCACTCTTCTTGTGTCGGTGTCCAAATGCCCAGGCATCAGCCTGAGCGCCCGCTACCAGTAGAGCGACTACCGGGAGCAGGCACATGATTCTTCGTAACATGGGGAGCCCTCCATCGATTGAAAGTATGATTCCAGAACAGCAGAGCAACACAAACTGCCCATACCACCCATTCTGGTGATTCCTATAGCATTAACCTGTCTAATTAAGAAAGATAGGTATTCAAGCGATTCTAGCAAGAGATTTCCGGCACGCAACGATTGCAGGTCAAAAAACAGATTATTTGGAGAATTTGTCGTCTGGGCAGAGAAGTTGAGGCTGATCCCCACTTGGAAAACGATTATTTGCTCCCTGGGATGCCAATTCAACTTGCGAAGCGCGCAACTTCAAAGCAGGCCACAGTCTATGACGAATAGGAAGATGCCCAGCCCACCTTCAGGACTGTGGTTCTATTCGATATGGAGCCTGAGATTAGCGGCAAATATCCATGAATTGAGGAAGTTGATAGCAGATGTTCAGTGACAAAATGTCCTGTAATTGCAACGATTTCGTGGCCACAATTCCAGAGCATTTTAACAGAACGCCTTGTAACAGAACTCTGCTACCAATCTACTCAACGACATCCAATAACTCGATGTCGAAGATCAGCGTGGCGTGAGGAGGAATTACCCCCCCAGCCCCAGCTTCGCCGTAGGCCAGATCGCTGGGAATGAATAGCTGCCACTTGTCGCCGACTTTCATCAATTGCAACGCCTCGGTCCAACCGGCAATGACGCCAGTAACCGGGAATTCGGCTGGCTCGTTTCGCTCATAAGAACTGTCGAACACGGTTCCGTCGACGAGCTTCCCCTCGTAGTGGGTCCGGACCGTGTCATCCTTCGTGGGGGTAGCCCCAGCACCGGACTTGAGGACTTTGTACTGGAGGCCGCTAGGCAAAGTAACAATCCCTTCGGTCTTCTTGTTTTCTTCAAGAAATTTCTTGTTCTGATCGATCATTGCTCCAGCTCTGGCTTGAGAAAGTTCACGCAGCGATTGTACCAGTTTCTGCTCTTCGTACTTCGGTTTCGCCTTAGCAAGGCCATCCTTAATTCCAGCTACCAGGCTGTCAATATCCAGGACCACCCCGTCGGCTAAAAAGCTGGTGCCGATCTCCAGTCCAATGGCGTAGCTGTAGACTGGGGCTGCGGAATTGTCTGCCTGCCCCCCGCTGGGAAGGCCCTCTTCAGCGGTAGAGTTCAGGCAAGAAATTGCCGTGAGACATGTAGCCAAGGCAATGGTTCTTAATGTAAGTGAATGAATCATGGATTCTCCTAGAATATTTGACTTTAACGGTGAGGAAGCGATTAAGGGAAACGATCGAGTATACCCATCAAAGTGGAGTTCGTATTCCCCGAAAAACGGACGATATTTACAAAATTTCTGCCCTACTTTTGCCCGATGGTTAGCCCCATAGGAGGCATTGACGTATAATCAAGAGACCCACATCTGAGGTCGGTCCTCCTAAGAAGTCCGCAGTAATTCTCGTTGATTCCTTATGCTCCCAGCTAACTCCTCCCCATTGCATCGCGCCTCCGGTAGCACCTCGAAAAGTGGTTTTACGCTTGTCGAGCTCCTGGTCGTGATTGCTATCATTGGAGTGCTCATATCACTGATCCTCCCCGCCGTGCAAGCGGCACGCGAAGCGGCACGTCGAATCCACTGCGTCAACAATTCACGGCAGCTTGCAATTGCTACCAGCAACTTTGAGAGTGCCACAGGTAAATTGCCTCGTTCCGGTATCGTTGAGCTGGAATCGAGAACTGTCACTGCGAACAACTCTGA
Organism: Bythopirellula polymerisocia; assembly: GCF_007860015.1. Taxonomy (GTDB): domain Bacteria; phylum Planctomycetota; class Planctomycetia; order Pirellulales; family Lacipirellulaceae; genus Bythopirellula; species Bythopirellula polymerisocia. Next base: position 143,806 of record NZ_SJPS01000001.1, on the reverse strand, counting down.
AAGTACGACTGTGTACTTCAAACAACGCAAAGGAAAGCAGTTTAGCTGGGCCGTTCTAATATTGCCCTATCTTGAACAACAACAATTGTATGATCGCTTTGACTTTGATGTTTCAGTCTTTGAGCAAGAGGCGGAGCCCCAGTCTGAGTTTTTAGCGCAATTTGCTTGTCCCAGTGATCATTCTCAAAGAAGTCTATTCGAAGATGAAACCATGACTCTCGGCAAACGTTTTGCAAAGGGTAACTACGCCGCGTTCTGCACTCCCTACCACACCGACTTGCAAATGCTTTATCCGGGGGCACTTGTTGGGCGGGGACAGTCTCTGAGTCGAATCAGCGATGGCTCGAGCAACACTTTGCTCTTCGGAGAGATCCGAACTCGTGACCATGCTCAAGACGAGCGCGGTGCTTGGGCTTTGCCTTGGACGGCGGCCAGTTTGCTAGCTTTTGATATGCACCACGACCGCATTAACCATCGCAGTGATGATCCATTCGTTGCTTACAATTACTTTGCGTATCAGACCCAGACGCCTAATACACTCGGTCCCAACAGCGACATGCTGCAAGCTTGTCCAGACTTGGTCGAATCACAACTGGAAGCTATGCCTTGCCTTGATGCAAACAAAAATGGCTGGTTGTCGGCAGCTCCTCGAAGTCTGCATCCAGGAGGCGTGAATGTCGTATCCTTGGATGGTCACGTTGAATTTCTCTTAGACGATGTTGACGAATATGTGATGGCCTACCGAATTAGCGTTAACGATGGTCATACCATTGGGACATCCATTCCTGAAGCCTCCGCTGCTGCAACCTCCTCTAACTAACCTAGTTTGCTATGAAGTTAGTATCCAGGCACACAATTAGCACGTGTGCGGTGTTAGGAGGTCTCCTCTTGGTGGCAACAGGCTTTTGGTGGCCCATCGCTGGCAGCAGACAATGGTCTGAAGAGCAAGCTCAAGAGTTCGCCGAAGCATCAGCTGCCCAGATTACTGCTGCTCACGAGAGTTTGCATGCGGCCAGAGAGCTAACTGCCGAGGAGTCCGCAGAATTACGCGCTGTTCAGCAACGCTTCAAGAAAATCAAAGCAGATCTGGAAACCGCACGACAACGGCCCGCGGAAGTAGGATTTTGGTTGAAGTTAACCGGCGGTGTCTTGGCCGCTCTTGGACTGGTCACGATCCGCTTGGGCCATTAACTGATCTAAGTTCAGACCCTATGACGTCGCCTCAGCAAAAAAGCGAGCAGTCCTCCGGTCAGCAACACGGCTGAACTCGGTTCTGGCACAGCGAAAGTCAGGGCTGAAGCCAATTGAGCCGGCGGGCCATACTGAGCCTTGAATAGCATGATATCGTCGATATCCACGTCTCCGTCGCCATCTGCGTCACCCTCGGAATGGGATGCACCGATTAGTGTTCCGTAGCCGCGCTGCCAGGTGAGAAAATCACGGCCATCGACGTCGCCGTCTTCGTCGAAGTCTGCTGAGGGAAAGTCATACAAGAGCGAGGTTCGCCAAGCCAAACCAAAGTCGTGGGTCATGTTGCTTGACAATGTAAGGGTATAATCTCCCGGAACCAAGTTCTTCAGGTAGATATGTTCCACATTGTCCACACTACTATCGCTGGACTGCAAACTTTGGCCAAATGAATCCTTAAGCTCCAAGCTAAAGTCGGCCAAGGTTTGACTATTTAAACCCGCAGACACATCGACATTCCAGTCGAGCAAAATCGAAAGCTCTGTCGCAAGGCTCCCCATGGGAACTGAGATCAGGTATTTTAGTTCGTTGCCGCTTGTAATTGTTTGATAGTCCCAGCCATGGGTCGCGACAGGCGTTGGCGTGGAATCGCTGCCTGCAAAACGGCCTCCCTGAGTAATCACATAGCTGTTGTAAGCACTGACCTGACCGGCACCGTAAGTCTCGTCTAAGGGGTTGCGAACCATGGAATGGTCTGCAGGGTCAAATCCTTGGGTCCAAGAGAGAAACTCGCTCTTCGTTGCCCCGGCCATCAGAATCGCTTTCATGACTTCGCTCTTGGCGGCATTCGTGCCCGCAACAGCACTATGCAAGAATGTCGCTACGGAACTAAGCGAAGACGTTGCAGCACTAGTTGTTGTTCTCGGAGCGACGATATCTGGTTTGCTGCGGCCCAAACCGTAGTCCACCAAATCCGTTAGCCCTGAACTATGAATTCCATCCGTACGTCCTACGGCAATTGAGTTGTAGCTTTGTGAGAGCAGACGAGGCAAAGAGTTAGTATTGTTATTTAATCCAACTACGGCCGTGACATTGTCTCGGTTAATCATGAAATCGAAATGTCGCAAAGCACTCACATCATTGGCTATCTCTGAAGCAGTTGGGGGAGTAGCAGGAGTATTGTCGTAAGTCCCAATCCAACTATGATTCTGGACGCGAAAGTCTTGCGCATTGGGAGTCGCACTTGTGGTAGCGCGGAGAATGTTGCTCAAATAGGCTCCCGCTTCATATACAGTGACTGTATTAGCTCCAGGTGCCACACTCGCTGTATTGCCAAAGAAATTATTTGCTTGATTCGTAGCGTGACCTGAGTTGCCATTGCCTTTCAGCCCAGTGCCATCAACAAAACTCACTGCCGCAGAGAGCGGATCAGAGTCTGCCTGAAAATCGGCATCCGTCGTATCGGGATAGTAGACCACGGGAGGTGTCCCTCCCGCTTCGACGATCGAGATTGGAACGCCATTCCCGTTGGGTAGTGACGAACCCACCATACTGACTAAACGGTCGTAGCCGATTAATTCTTTCCAGGTCGTCGCTTCTGCTGCAGAAAGCCCAGGCAAAAAGCATAGCGAAATTGAAAGGGATCGCAGGCAATTCGTGATTGCCCTCTTGAGCGACTTATGGGTAGCTAATCTGTACGCAATATATCTAATCTTGATGTGCATTGATGAATTGCCGAGCCTGAAAATGCGTACGATCCCCGCTTGTTCCGCGCGACAGCCAGTCGCTGAGAATATATACGTGCCGGCACGGCTAGGGTTTGAATTCTGTTCCGATAAAAAGCCTGGTAGCATGGCTCCGTGCGAATCGCTCCGCATGCCCCGATCTCCCAGCTCAGCGCCTCAAGTTCCATTATCTCCCTGAATTGCCACGATTACAATAGTTGGGCGTTCTGATAGCCGGACAAAGTTGAGAGAAAACCGTGTAACTCGCAGACCCATTTCGCAGTAAAGCCCGAGTTCGAGTTGTTTTTCGGCCCTCTGGCACCTAGACTACCGGTTTTGCGGATTTTGCTAGGCAATTGGCAGGACATCGGAACTTCTGATTTCAATAAACCTTGCCGGTCGGCCTTAGTTTCTGGCCGCGAATTCATACTAGACCAAATCGCTAAAACCATCCTTAACTCCATTATCTTCAATGACTTCCTACAATCTGACCCACCTCAAGCAACTTGAAGCCGAAAGCATCCACATTATTCGAGAGGTGGCTGCCGAATTCGATAATCCCGTAATGCTTTATTCGATCGGTAAGGACTCGTCGGTCATGGTCCGTTTGGCTGAGAAGGCTTTCTACCCAGCCAAGCCCCCATTTCCGCTGATGCATGTGGACACTACGTGGAAGTTTCGGGAAATGATCGCCTTCCGCGAGGATTTGATCCGCAATCGGTTGGGCTGGGATTTGATCGTTCATAGCAACGAAGAGGGCATCCAGCAGGGGGTCGGTCCCTTCACCCATGGGAGTCAACTCCACACGGATATCATGAAGACTCAGGCACTCAAGCAAGGTCTGACCAAATACAAATTTGACGCCGCTTTTGGCGGGGCTCGCCGTGACGAAGAAAAATCCCGTGCCAAGGAGCGTGTCTATTCCTTCCGCGACAAGCACCACCGCTGGGACCCGAAAAACCAACGCCCCGAATTGTGGGACTTATACAACGGCAAAGTCCACAAGGGGGAAAGTATCCGCGTGTTTCCGCTTTCCAACTGGACGGAACTCGACGTTTGGCAGTACATCCATCTGGAGAGCATCCCGATTGTGCCACTCTACTTGGCCGCCAAGCGTCCCGTAGTGAATAAAGAAGGTGTTTTAATTATGGTCGACGACGACCGCATGCCCATCGAACCCGGGGAGGTAATCGAAGAACGCATGGTCCGCTTTCGCACCTTGGGCTGCTATCCCCTCACCGGCGCCGTGGAATCAACTGCTACGACTCTCCCCGAGATCATCCAGGAAATGCTCCTCACCAAAACCAGCGAGCGCCAAGGCCGGGTAATCGACTATGACCAATCAGGGTCGATGGAAGAAAAAAAGAAAGATGGCTACTTCTAGCTTCCCTTCCAATAGTGTTAGAGAACTTCGTACGTTGATCATTGTTTATTGAAGTAGAAATCAAAAGGGAGAGGAAATGGGTCGCGGATGAACGCAGATTCAGCGGATTGAAGCGGATTGATACGAAATCATCTGATCTGCGAAAATCCGCCCAATCAGCGTTCATCCGCGTTCTATTTCTTCCGTTCCGCATTCCGAACCCACATTCAACTATGTCTCACCAGTCTGCATTAATCGCCACCGATATCGACGCCTACCTCAAGCAGCATGAGCAGAAGGAACTCCTGCGGTTTCTTACTTGTGGCTCCGTCGACGACGGCAAGAGTACGCTCATTGGGATGCTGCTCTACGAAACTAAGATGATCTACGAGGATCAGCTTGCCGCCATCGAACGCGACAGCGCTACCCACGGCACAACCGGCGGGGGATTCGATCCGGCGTTATTGACCGATGGACTCAAAGCCGAGCGGGAGCAGGGGATCACCATTGACGTAGCTTATCGCTACTTCTCGACCGCCAAGCGAAAGTTCATCATCGCCGACTGTCCCGGCCACGAGCAGTACACCCGCAACATGGCCACGGGGGCCAGCACCTGCGATCTGGCGATAATCCTCATCGATGCCCGCCATGGCGTGATGACCCAAACCAAGCGGCACTCGTTTATCGTGTCCCTACTGGGGATCAAGCATGTGCTCGTAGCGGTGAACAAGATGGACCTCGTCGGATACTCGGAAGAAGTATTCGAGAACATTAAAAAGGAGTACCGCGAGTTTGCTGTGCGCCTGGACATGGTGGATCAGCACTTCATTCCCATCAGCGCCCTCAAGGGGGACAATCTCATCGAGCACAGTGAGAGCATGCCCTGGTACGAGGGCTCAACATTGATGCACCATCTGGAAAACGTGCATATTGCCTCGGATCGAAACTTTATTGACTTCCGCTATCCCGTGCAGATCGTGAATCGCCCGCACCTCGACTTCCGCGGCTTCTGCGGCACAATCGCCTCGGGCAAGATTCGCAAGGGGGACTCAGTGATGGTGCTCCCCTCGCGAAAAACCAGCCGCGTCGAATCTATCGTCACCTACGATGGCGAACTAGAAGAAGCTTTCACTCCCATGTCTGTGACCCTCACACTCGAAGACGAAATCGATGTCAGCCGAGGTGATATGCTCGTTCGGCCCGACAATGTCCCTGTCACGGCCGATGTCTTTGACGCCACGATCGTCTGGATGGCCGACGAATCACTCGTGCCCGGCAAGCAGTATCACATCAAGCAAGCGACGAAAACTGTTTCCGGCAGCGTGGCGAGCATCCGCTATCGCATTGATGTGAACTCATTGCACCGGGAAGAAACGGATGAGTTGGCACTCAATGAAATTGGCCGTTGCCAAGTGCGGCTAAACCAAGCCATTGCCTTCGACAATTACCGCAGCAATCATGGCACGGGCTCGTTCATTATCATTGACCGCATGACTAACGTCACGGTCGGGGCCGGGATGATCCTCGAGCGGACTGCTGCAACGGACACCGATCACTGGGACGATGAAGCCGACGAGCGATTACACGAAGAACTTAGCACTGTCACCCCCACGGAACGATCTGGCCGATTTGGCCAACAACCGGCAACCGTGCTGCTCACGGGGCTGGCGGGCTCAGGCAAATCCACAATTGCCTACGCCTTAGAACGGCGCCTCTTCGACATGGGGCGAGCGGTCACAGTACTCGACGGCCAGAACATGCGGCGCGGCATCACCCGCGACCTGGGCTTCTCCGTGGACGACCGCAGCGAGAACCTGCGTCGTAGTGCCGAAGTAGCCCGCCTGATGAACGAGGCGGGGCTGATCACGATCGCCGCGTTCCTTGCCCCGCAGGAAGAAGTTCGCCAAAAAGCAGCAGAGGTCGTCGGACGCGACAAGTTTCTCGTCGTGCATCTCAACGCCCCGATCGACGTCTGCCGACAACGTGATCAGGAAGGCCTCTACGGCGCCGCCGACGCCGGCGAGATCGCCAACTTCCCCGGCGTAAGCGCCCCCTACGAAATCCCCGCAAACGCCGACCTGGTCCTCGGCACCCACGAACTCGACGTCGACGAATGCGTCAAGCGAATCGTGGATCTGTTGAAGAAGCGGAGCGTGGTGACAGGGTAAGCTCTAATGCTTAGCTCGTGGGCAGATTTGGCATGGCTCTACGTGGTCAACACTTCCGGCGGGGCAGGTAATTCGCACCTTTCATAGCCGTGCTTCTCAATGTATTCCGCCCAGCGGCGAGTGACGGCTTCACGGCTGGATTCGTCCAACTCGTATTCATTCGTCCGATACCGCTTTGAGCGTTCGGCATACTTTTCCACAGCTGGGCGAACGTATTCGAAATCTGAATCTAAGAAGTCGTACAGTTGTTCCAACTCAGCGAGAGGATTCTCCGCTAGTTTTTCGTAGCGCATCTCAAAAAATCTACCGGAGGGGATTTGGTCGCGGGTCGCTTCCATTCGTGTGTGCATCTGTTCGAAAGTCGACAACACAAACTCTTCGACAGTCGCATCATCGAAGTCTTGCAAACCATAAATTTCATACATAGTAGTCCAAAAATGCACGGTGGAAGGATAGACGACATACGGATCGCGAACGAGATAGACAAACTTTGCTCGGGGAAACATCTCATTCAGCACGGGTAGGCGAAATGTGTGCTGCGGCGACTTGAGAACCAGTCTCCCCGGCTTTTTGTAGAGCAACAGTTTAAGGAACCATAAGAGTTTTGCCTTCCAGGCGGACAACTGTCGCTTAGTCAGACCTTCGAGGGTGACATACGATTGATCCTGCACAGATCTGCCAGGAAAGGCCACCGTAAGAAAAGGACTGGGCTGACCTCGCAAACAAAGGGCAGCTTCGTCTTCCTGGGGTCTGTCGAAACTCATTCGCATGTTGTCAAACGGACGCGTGCGCGGCAACATCCATGATGCCAGTCGGCGGACGATTCGTTCGCTCAATAAAAAATGATTAGGAGAAAGACATTCATAGGTCGTCGGACATCGGTTGCGCGAATCGAGGGCGAGCAACTCATGCAGCATCGTCGTGCCCGTGCGCCAATGCCCGATGATAAAAATAGGATCCTCCCCCACCTCAATCTTACGCAACGCCGCGCCATACCAAAGTACCTCTAGCCATCGCAGGCTGGTGTTCAAAACAGCCACAAGAGTGATCAATAGGACCTGAGGCAATTTCGAGAAGCTGACCGCGAACCGGTTGTGGCCTAGCAGTCGCACCCAGGCAAAGAAGTCCATGCCCATCCAAAGACTTGCTTCAGACCGTGATTTTCTCGCGCTTGCGGATTTCGGCATCGTTCTGCTCGAAGAGGGCAGTAGAAGGGGTTGGGAAATCCACCGTAGGGTTCGAATCACGCCGGCGGCGCAGTTGGCGAATGGCCCGCTGCGAACGGTGCTCGGGAACCGCTAACTTATGGCCCTCAGCAGATCGCTTGCGAAACAAACTGCGTTTCAATAGTCGCAAGGGATTGAAATGGAACAGCTTCCAATGGTAGGCGATTACCAGCAACGACCGGATTGAGACCCCTGGTTTTGCCGCCAAAAACATCTCGCGATAGTCCGGGCAGAACCGGCTCTTGAAATGAAAAATGCCTTGAACATCGTAGATCGAATTGAGATGTCGCCACCAGAAATTTGCCGCAAAGCGATAAACAGGGCTATCACCTCTAACCGGGTTGCAGCGTACAAAGGGAACCAAAGAGAGCGAAACATATTTCACTCCCTCGGCCTTCATTACACGCATGGCATACAGGATCAAGCCTGGAATCACCCCACGCACAGCGTCTTGCCGGCGGCGATAAACCTCAATCGCCCAGAAATCTCCGTCCAATCCTGGATTGCAAATGATAAATGCGATGATGCGCGAGCCGTCACGAGCCACAAAGAGGCGGCGATCTTTAAGCTCGTAGGGAGAGAACTGGCTAACAAAAAACTCCATCTCCCGACGATGCAAGGTCGAAGCAATATGGTCACGAGACACTTCTTCGAGTTGAGGTACTACTTCGACTCTGTAGAAGAGATCGGTAGGGTCGGGGTCAATTTCGCACATGTCGACACCGTGACGTCGGCAATAATTTTCTTGGCGGCGCAACCATTGAGAGTGCTTTCCCCGCCAGTCGGCCTCGTCGAGCTGAATGAGCGCTTCCTCACCACACTTTGTAACTTGGCACCCTTGACGACGATACATCTTGATTTCGTTGCGCGGCACATTCATGAACGATGCCACCCAGTGGTTCTGCTCCGCAAAAGCCAGAAACTCGGCCAACAGAAGTTCGCGATTTTCCGGCGCAGCAAGCAGACCATCGGCGATATTGACATAGCGACCCAGTCGACGAAAAGCGACGACTCCAAGTTGCTCGGATGCCCAGAAGTATTCGCGGTCGACGTCCGTAATGAGGTAGGACGCATAGGTATCGCCAAATGCGCAGGCAAACTGTCGCAAGCGGTTGGCTAGTTCCTGAGGCATTTCCCCCTGAGAGCGATAGTGCTCATATTTGCTCGGTACTTTGGGGGGTGCAGAATTCATCTTCGACTCGATGCCTTAAGGCTGGGGCCCGAAGCCGGCCATGGCGTGGGTCGTAGCCCCTAACAACTGGATCTCCTGAACCAAGCTATAAGTTAACACACTATGCGATCAATGAAAACTCTTCGCAGAATGCTTGAGGGGGTGGAATACTCATCCTCTTGGGGGGGAGGAATGAGCAAGTAGGCCCTATGAACTCCCGAAATTGCCTAACTGGTATGCAATACTTCTAGTGTCAAATCGAATTGCTTCGCAAACGAACCGAGGCGATAATCGAGTAGCCATCAGATTTCGCAACGCAGTTGGCCGTCAAGCAATTCTGACAGGCGAACTTCCCGTGCGGTGCAGCAACGGGGAACAACTTCCGAAATACCCGGTCAGACGCAAACTCGAACCTAGAATTTGCCCACCAAGATTTGTTCAATCTCCACAATAAACAAACCATGAACCTCTCACTGGTATCCATCCAAGTCGGCCGTCCTAGGCAATACGACGGCGACTCGGCCAAGCCGTGGTCGTCGGGGATCGACAAGCGCCAAGTTGAGGGGCCGATATTTGTGAGCAGAACCAATCTGGTGGGTGACCAACAGGCCGATCTCATTCACCACGGTGGTCCCGACAAGGCGGTTCTTGCCTATGCTTACGAGCATTACGCCGTCTGGAATGCAGAATTGCCCGACAAGAATTTTGCCCCAGGAGGGTTTGGTGAAAATCTCACCATCCGCGGACTCGACGAATCCACGTGCCACATTGGCGACATCGTTCGCATCGGGGAATGTCTCTTGCAAATCTCCCAACCTCGCCAACCCTGTTGGAAACTCTCCGGACGTTGGAACATGCCCGACTTGGCAATGCTGGTACAAAAGAACGGCCGCAGCGGCTGGTACTACCGCGTCTTGGAAGAGGGAACCATCCAGCCGGGTGATGTAATAGAACTCGTAGAGCACAAATCCGAGTTGACCGTCGCCTGGGCCAGCAGAGTAATGTATGCCAAGCCGCGAAGTGCTGAAGACGATTTGATGCTGGCAAACTGCCCGGCCCTCTCGGCTTCATGGCGCGAGACGCTGAAGAATCGGTCACTCGGCAAGGAAGCCAGCTCGGAAAAGCGGCTCTTTGGGCAGTGACGCGGGCAGACAAGCAGAAGGCGGGAAAAGACCTCCATGATCGTGATTCATGACTTTTCTAGCGTTTTTCGATTCTGCTTGCATTGAGACACAATCTCATTGTCACTACTCTCAATCCCGCAGAGATCGAATGCAATTCAACTTGGACAGTTCGTCATGACGAGTATAGAATAGGCCACAATGTGTGGCTTTCTAAGACTAGTGCTTTTTTCGTGATTCAAGCATCAATCGGAACCAATAGTGCGGCGACGAAGATCTCATTACCCTCTGGACACTCAGGTGATCTGCGGCAGGTTCGCGGCGTCTTTGGTTACGTGCATTTCGCTTCTGCAATTACCTCTGCCGATGCTGCACAGCCATGACGGCTTTGAATCTCTAGCCACCTTGGCAGAGCATGTTGGCTCTCGGCATAATTCCTCGATGCCAGTAGAAGACGAACTGCATTGGCACTTCTTATCTCCTCGAGAATTGAGTCAGGAAGAGGGGTCGAATGACGGCTCCAATCCCCCGGAAACAAGCATCGTCTGTCTGGCTGCCAGCGGTTCCATGCTCGTTGGCGGGGAGAAACTTCCTGTCAATCTGCTTTCTCATACACTGCTTACATACTGTGATCTTGCTGCTCGAATAAGGTCACCAGCCTTTGGGACTCTTGGCCAGTCCCAGCCATTCTCCTCTCTCCGGCCATCGGTGCGCGCGTGCGCACTGCTCTGTGTGGTGCGCTGCTAAGTGTGTTTCGTTATGACAGTTTCGAGTGATGTTCGCTCGAACTCTCTCATTTCATTGGCAAGTTGTTCGCTTGCCATGACGAATCCACTCCACACAAGCAATTACGATGAATCGCACGAAATTACTCAGCGGCTTGGTTGTACTCAGTGCCGTCCTCATTACAGCATGGCTGCTCCGTCAGTTTTGGCCTGTCCTAGCGGAGAGCGAGCCTCCCGAAGAACTCTTGCCTGCCGAGACGATTCCTATCGTTCGCCTGTCGCAAGAAAAGCAGGTTGCCGCTGGAATTAGGGCGCAAGCAGTCAGGCGCGAAAATCTCCCTTTGCTGCGCACGCTACCAGCTCGCTTCGCCTACGACGAAACGCGACATGTCGCCGTGCGAGCGGCAACGGATGGCGTTCTGGAAGAGGTCCTCGTTAAACCGGGTGACATCGTGACAACCGGCCAAACTATTGCTGTGCTACGGAGCCCTGCAGTAGGGGCTGCACGGAGTGAAGTGCTCACACGAACCGCCGAACACCAGTTGGCAAAAACCGCCCGCGATCGTCACTTAAGAATCTACCATGGCGTGGAGAATCTTGCTGCTTCCATCGAGAAGGGTGAACCGATCGAAAGTATCGAGGAACAACTCAGCGAGGCCACCTTGGGTAGTTATGGCGGCAAACTGCTCACCAAATATAGCAAAGCCATCCTGGCAACGCGTCTCGCCCAATCGGCCAGCAGCGTCCGCGACTCCGGGGCTCTGAGCGGCCGAGTCCACCACGAACGCCAAAGCGAGTTGCAACAAGCCCGTGCTGAAATCGAGGCCGCTCTGGATCAATCACTCTTCGAAACACACCAGGCCTATAAGCAGGCAGAAGCCGCAGAACAAGCCGCGGAGCGAAGTCTGATTGTTGCACGTCAACAACTCGTCACGCTACTTGGTACGAACCAGAGACTCGAATTGACCCCTGTCGCTAATTCAAAGGAGACGGATCTCGCGCGACTCGCAGTACGCTCCCCTATTAGTGGCACTGTGGAACGCAAGATCTATTCAAAGACCGAAAGAGTCAGCGCAGGAAGCGAACTGTTCACCGTCGCCGATACCTCGCAGCTCTGGGTAATAGCAGACGTCCGAAATCGCGACTGGAGTGCGATTCAAGTTCAAGCGGGGGATCCAGTTACAGTCACTACGCCGGCCACAGAGGACGAACGACTCTCGGCGACGATCTATTTCGTGGGCCGCGAAGTGGATCCTGCTTCGGGCGCCATCCCGATCGTAGCAACGATCTACAACAACTCGGGCAAATATCGCCCAGGATTGTTTGCACGGGTCGAAGTGCCCATTGGCAATATCCCTGATTCGCTTGTCGTGCACGACTCTGCAGTCATCGATCTGGGAGGCGAACAGAGCGTCTTCGTCGAGGAGAACGGTGGCTATCGCCCGATTAAGGTCGAAATCGGCTCGCGATCAGGCGATCTGGTCGAGATTCTTGCCGGTCTCACGGAAGGGCAACAGGTCGTTGTCGCAGGCGCTTTCGTTCTCAAGAGCGAACTCCTACTGGAAGGGGAGGAATAACCCATGCTCAAACGTCTTATTGAGTTTTCCCTGGAAAATCGCCTCCTGGTTATCGTGCTGGCACTATTCGTCGCGGGTGCAGGTGTGCGTAGCGCGCTAATGCTGCCCATCGACGCCGTGCCCGACCTGACCAACACTCAGGTCACCGTCATCACCGAAGCGGGTTCATTACCTCCGGTAGAGGTCGAACGGCAAGTCACCTATCCGATCGAATGGGCCATGGGGGGCCTGCCAAATGTCGACGAAGTTCGCAGCGTCTCCAAGTTCGGCCTCTCGGTCATCACGATTGTGTTCGTCGATGGGACAGACGTTTACTTCGCCAATCAGCAAGTAAGCCAGCGCCTCGCTCAGGCCGCCACGCAAATCCCCGCCGGTTACGGCCCACCCGAGCTTGGACCCATGACCACGGCACTCGGTGAGATTCTTCAATTCGAAGTCCGCAGCGAAAGCCGTTCGCCAATGGAGCTGCGCACGATGCTAGAGTGGGACTTTGCGCCTCGACTACGCGAGGTCAAGGGCGTAACCGAGATCAACACGATGGGGGGGTTCTTTAAAACGTACGAGATCCGACCCGACCCCAATCAGCTCATGGCCTACGATCTTACTCTTAACGAACTCTACGAGCGTCTCGAAGCGAGTAATGTTAATGCAGGTGGCGGCTATGTAGTGCATCACGATGAACAACGGTTTATTCGTGGGCAGGCACTCCTCAAGGGAGAAGATGACTTGCGCAACATTGTGCTGCGTCGTGGTGAAGGGGGGTCGCCACTGTTGTTGGCAGATGTTGCTGATGTGACCATTGCCCCGATGCCCCGTCAAGGTGCCGTGAGTCGAGATGGTCGCGGCGAAGCAGTGACCGCCATGGTGATGATGCGGATCGGCGAAAACTCGCGCACTGTCGTTGCCCGAGTGAAGGAGCGACTTGACGAGATTCGCACAACCTTGCCCAGCGACATCGAGCTAGAAGTCATTTACGATCGCGAAGACCTAATCGGACGAACCCTCAAAACGGTGACCAGGAATCTGGTTGAAGGGGGCCTCTTCGTCGCGGTCGTACTGCTCTTCATGTTGGGAAGTCTGAGAGCTGGCTTGATTGTAGCCTGCGCGATTCCTCTTTCGATGCTGTTTGCCTCCAACTTGATGCTCGCTTTCGGCATCTCGGCTAGCTTGATGAGTCTTGGAGCCATCGACTTTGGTCTTATTGTCGATTCCTCAGTGATCATGGTCGAAAACTGCGTCCGCCGCCTTGCGCACAACCACGAAGGGAAAAGCCGTTTGGCAACCATTCGAGACGCCGCGATTGAAGTTCGAGGACCCACTATGTTTGGCGAACTGATCATTGCAGTTGTCTATGTCCCTGTGCTGCTTCTGGAAGGAACCGAAGGCAAACTCTTCCGCCCAATGGCGTTAACCGTCCTCTTTGCCTTGCTCGGTTCTCTCGTTTTGTCGATGACTTTGATGCCGGCCCTGGCGTCATTGTTTCTGCCAAAGAAACCCCAAGAAACAGAAGTCTGGTTCTTGAGGTTGCTCAAAAAGGCTTATCTCCCCCTGGTGCGCCTGGCAGTCGAAACGCCCCTGGCTACCGCCACAATTGCACTCTGCGTCTTCGCAATCAGCATCCCCATCGCCCTCAATCTGGGAGCTGAATTCATGCCTCGTTTGAACGAAGGGGATCTACTCGTGGAAGCGGTCCGTTTGCCCAGTGCGTCTTTGGAAGGGGCCGAATCTATGGCCAAGCTGATCGAAACCTACCTCCTCGAATTTCCCGAAATAAAGACCGTATTCACCAAGACTGGCCGTCCCGAGATTGCTAACGACGTCATGGGCGTGCACCAGTCAGACGTGTGGGTCATGCTGAATCCTCCCGACCAGTGGCCGAAACCGAAAACGCGAGAAGAACTGATCGCGGAAATGGAAGCCGTTCTCACACTCCATGTTCCTGCAGTCGCTTTCGGATTTACGCAGCCCATCGAAATGCGCGTCGACGAATTGGTCGCAGGAGTGAAGGCCGACGTCGCCATACTGATCTACGGTGACGATCTCGACACCTTGGCGAAGAAGTCCAAGGAGATCGAGCGCGTGCTCCGAGAGATCCCTGGTGCCGCCGACGTCAAAGCCGACATACAGTCAACGCTGGCAACGTTGACTATCGAGCCACGACGCGAGTCACTTGCCCACTACGGCATCGACGCGAGAGAGGTGATGGACGTCGTCGCTGCTGTCGGAGGACATCCCGTGGGGGAAGTACTCACAGGCCGCGCACGGTTCCCCATACGCGTCCGCCTGCCGGAGAATTGGCGGAATAATGTCGAGATGCTCGCCCAATTGCCGGTAGCCGAAGCAGGGGGAAAACCCGTACCGCTCGACGAACTCGCCGACATCCGTCTGGAACAAACACCCCCTACCGTGGAACACGAAAACGGACGAAGGCGCACGTTCGTTTCAGCAAACGTCCGTGGCCGCGATGTAGCCACCTTCGTGGCGGAAGCCAAACGTGCAGTGCAGGCCAAGGTCGTGATGCCACCCAACTACGAATTGAAATGGGGAGGCGATTTTGAGAATCTGCAGTCGGCCAGCAAGCGCTTGATCTTGATCACACCCATCGTGCTGTTGGTCATTTTACTCTTACTTCATACCACCTTTCGATCGGCGCGATTGGCATCCTTGATCTTCCTCTGCGTACCGATGGCCGCCAGTGGCGGTATTTTTGCACTCATGCTGCGCGGCATGCCATTTAGCATCGCGGCGGGTGTCGGTTTTATCGCCCTCTTTGGAGTCGCCGTGCTCAATGGATTGGTTTGGGTCAGTGATGCGGAAAACCATCGCAAAGCAGGTTACGACCCGAAGACTTCTGCCCTTTTAGCAGCGAACGACCGCCTCCGCCCCGTCCTCATGACGGCCATGGTCGCCAGCTTGGGCTTTCTGCCCATGGCACTTTCGACAAGCGACGGAGCAGAAATCCAGCGCCCATTGGCAACCGTGGTGATCGGCGGCCTCATTACTAGCACGCTGCTGACATGCCTTGTTATCCCGTCGGTATACGCGAAATTCGCGGCTCACCCGGGATTTGAAATTCTGGATGATTAGCGAGTGTCACAAAATCTAGCATGACCGAGAGCATAAACGACGTCATCTTGTTGGTCTGGCAAGAATCTAACGCAATCTGACATAGCTCGAGCTCCGCTCTGACGACGACTCGCGTTTTCCGTAGAGGGGCATTCCGCGTCGTGGTTCACGGGTAATGCGCTGTTGACTACCGGACTTGGAAATTGTCCTGCAACCGGCCATATTGGCGTTCGTTTTCTTAACAATTCCTGAACCAGTTCTTTGCTAGCACTTCACAATTGTCACAACCTGTTGTGTGATAGCAGGTTACAAAAAGTACAAAATCCGGTTGACGAACTGCTGGCGAGGTGTATGATCGTCTCCCTCAAAGCTGTATGTGGTGTAGTTGATGGGTATCCGCTATACTACATATAGTGATTTGCCTGAATTTTCCACTCGATTCTGTCGAGTCAATCCCATAAGAGACGCAAAATCTGGTAGGACGCCGCTCGCCCTTGTGGTTTGTTCGGCGGAGAATTCATTGGAGGGAACCGGTGAGGCGGACCGATCCCTCTTGTGGCTTTGGTGTATGAATGTACACTGATTGATTGGTATGGATACCCCTTTTTCTAACACACAAACAGGAGGTTTCGCCGTGGCTACAGTTGAACTCGGATCTACTCGTCTTCAAGCTAAAGATAAGACAAAGGCTGAACGTATGGCTGCCAATGGGTCTCATGTGGCCGATGCTAAAACGGCTAAGCAATTTCATGGCCGATTGAAAATCGATGCGACCTTCTGCCCCACCGAGGTGGCCGACCCGTTTGATACGGTGAACTGGGAAGTCCGCTCGGCGGCCATCAAGGGTGAGAACGGCGAAGTTCTGTTCGAGCAAACCAACTGCGAAGTCCCCTCGTTCTGGTCGCAGTTAGCTACCAACGTGATCTGCAGCAAATACTTCTACGGCGAAGTCGGCACGGACGAGCGGGAATACAGTGTCCGCCAACTAGTCCACCGCGTCGCCCGCACGATTGCCGATTGGGGATTAGAGGATGGCTACTTTGCCAGCCCCGCCGATGGCGAGCGATTTTACCGCGACTTGGCCTGGCTCTGCTTGCATCAGCATGGTGCGTTCAATTCGCCCGTGTGGTTCAATGTGGGACTTTACCACCAATACGGTGTCGTCGGGGACAAGTGCAATTGGCGCTGGGATCCAGTCACACGCGAAGTCGTGCAACCCGAGAATCCGTACGAGTATCCGCAAGGTTCGGCCTGCTTCATTCAGCATGTGCAGGACAACATGGAAGACATCATGGAACTCGCCCGCAGCGAAGCCATGCTCTTCAAGTTCGGCAGTGGCACGGGTACCGATCTGAGCACGCTACGTTCGCATCGTGAGAAACTTTCCGGCGGCGGACATCCCAGCGGCCCGCTTTCCTTTATGCGTGTCTACGACCAGATCGCTGCAGTGGTTAAAAGTGGTGGCAAGACCCGCCGTGCTGCCAAGATGCAGTCGATCAAGGTCTGGCATCCCGACGTGATGGAATTCATCGAGTGCAAGTGGAAGGAAGAACAAAAGGCCCGCGTGCTGATCGAGAAGGGTGGCTACGAGTCTAACTTCAATGGCGAAGCCTACAGCTCGATCATGTTCCAGAATGCGAACCTCTCGGTCCGCGTCACCGACGATTTCATGCAAGCCGTCGAGAAGAATCAAGACTGGACCACCCGTTGGGTGACCAATCCGAAGCAAGCCGGCCCGACCTACAATGCCCGCGACGTGATCAACCGGATGGCAGACTGTGCTTGGCACTGCGGCGATCCCGGCGTGCAATATGACACGACGATCAACAACTGGCACACCTGCCCCAACAGTGGCCGTATCAACGCCAGCAATCCCTGCAGCGAGTACATGTTCCTCGACGACACAGCCTGCAACCTGTCGAGCATCAATCTGATGAAGTTCCGCCAGCCGGATGGTAAGTTCGATGTAGAGCGATTCCAAGCGGCTTGCCGGGTGTATTTCATCGCTCAGGAAATTCTGGTCGATCACGCCAGCTATCCGACGCGCGACATCGCCCGGAACAGCCATCTGTTCCGGCCACTGGGTCTTGGGTATTCGAATCTCGGCAGCTTCCTGATGTCCAACGGCGTGGCTTACGACAGCGATGCCGGCCGCGGAGTGTGCGGGGCGGTTACCGCACTGCTGCACGGTTCGGCCAATCTCACCAGTGCCGAACTGGCCGAGGCGGTTGGCACCTTTGATGAATATGAACCCAACGCCGAACCGATGGGCCGCGTGATGCAGATGCACCGCGATGCGGTAGACGAGATCAACAGCGAGTGCCCCGACTATCTGGTCGATGCCGCCCGCAAGCGATGGGACGACGTGTTGGCCGCTGGTAAGGTTCACGGCTTCCGCAATGCCCAGGCCACCGTGCTCGCACCCACTGGCACAATCAGCTTCATGATGGATTGCGACACGACCGGCATTGAGCCGGACATCGCCCTGGTGAAGTACAAGCAATTGGCCGGCGGTGGAATGCTGAAGATCGTAAATCAGACCGTGCCATTGGCGTTGAAAACTTTGGGCTACGACCAGCCTGCTATCGAGTCAATTCTGGCGTACATCGATCGCGAAGACACGATCGAAGGGGCTGCCGACTTGGAGCCCGAGCACTTGAGCGTGTTCGATTGTGCTTTCACAGCTCGCAACGGTACCCGCAGCATTCGTTGGCCGGCTCACATTACTATGATGGCCGCTGCTCAACCGTTTCTTTCGGGTGCAATCTCGAAAACGGTCAATATGCCACGGAACACGACGACCGAGGATATCGCCAAGGCGTACATTGATGGTTGGAAACTGGGCCTCAAGGCGCTGGCAATCTACCGCGATGGATCGAAGGAAAGTCAGCCACTCAACACGGGTACCGAGGCAGATAAGGCCAAGGACAAGGAAGCAGCGCTTGTGGGCAAACCCCATCGCAAGCGGCTCCCCGATACCCGGCAAGCCCTCACCCACAAGTTCAGCATCTCGGGCCACGAGGGCTACATCACCGTGGGTCTGTTCGAGGATGGTCGTCCCGGTGAGTTGTTCATCACGATGGCCAAAGAAGGTTCGACTATCGGCGGCCTCATGGATGCCTTTGGCACCAGTGTTTCGATGAGCATGCAATATGGCGTGCCGCTTGAAGACTATGTCCGCAAGTTTTCGCACATGCGGTTCGAGCCCCAGGGTTACACCAAGAACCCGGACATCCGCATCGCCAAGAGTCTCATTGACTATATTTTCCGCTGGTTGGGTATTACGTTCCTCTCTGGCTACAAGGAGGCGACTCTCGAAGCGTCGGCGAAGAAGGAGCAAGCCAGTTCGGCACCCTCGGGGGACGACTCGCCCGGCGAGACCAAGCCCGTCGCCAGGAAGGCTGACGGGCAGACGGTGGCCAAGGGAAAAGGCGAAAACGGAAAAGTGGAAACCAATGGTCACCATGCACCAGCCACCACAAATGGCTTCGGCAAATACCTCCTGGAACCAGCCGATTCTCTAATGGAGCTTGGTGAGGACATTGATCGCAACGACCAGTTTGCTGGTTTCCAAGCCGACGCTCCCTCCTGTGATGGCTGCGGCATGATCACAGTGCGGAACGGCAACTGCTACCTATGCCACAACTGTGGCAACAGCATGGGGTGCAGCTAGGGAGTTGCAAGTCGCAAGAAGTTACCCGCTAGTCAGTCCGACTAGCGGGTAACAAGCTGCTCGTAGCAGGAGGCGAGGGCAACGACGCCCGCGAGCAGTTGTCATTGAAAACGAAAAAGCCCCGGGCCTTAGCAAGAAGGTGCCGGGGCTTTTTCGTTTCAGCCACGAAATGGCAAACAGCTGGGGAGATTGATTTACCGCTCAGATTAAGTGCGAATGACAAAACTCTGAAAACTTCGGAGATTCGAGGGGCAAAACACTGGACAAACCCTACAATCGCAGGTTAAAGTAATATGAAAGCGCTCTCAATCAATGGGGCGTTTCTTGTGGTGATAACCTGCTTTTCAAATCTACTCTAGGCTTATTGTCAGGGCATAATAAATTAGACGGGATAACTTTCTTCATCGCGATTGGTCTGGAAGCTGAAGCAGCACTTCACATCCATCTAGGGCGTTGAGAGAGATGGGTCGTTAGACCCGCCCAAAGGGTTGGCACGAATGAATTCTAAGACCTTAATGTCTGATACCGGCCCAGTTGTCCACTATAGCCTGAACTCACTCGATCAATCCCCTCCAGCCCTCCATGTTCTGACCAACCAGCAACTCACATCTCTAACTACCGTATCAGGCACAGGATTCATTCAGTTCACGGGGTCGCATGCCGTTACTCGCTGGCGTGCGGATCCAACTTGTGATGCCCTGGGTTATTTCTTTTATCTCCGCGATCTCGAATCGGGCTCGATTTGGTCGCTGGGCTACCAACCAATCTGTTCTAGGCCTGATCAGTACGAAGTTTCTCACACGGCAGGTACGGTCGACTTGCATCACGTCGAGCACGAGATTGGCGCGCGGTTAGAAGAGTGCATCCATCCAACACTGAACACCGACTTGCGGCGGATTACTCTTACCAACAATAGCAACCAGACTCGTACGATCGAACTCACCAGCTACGCCGAGATAGTCTTGCAAGATTCTTTGGCCGACCGAGGCCATCCGGCGTTTTCGAAGCTCTTTGTCGAGACGCAGTCTCTCGGCGGCGAGATGCTCCTGGCACATCGTCGGCCTCGAGGTTCTAACGAAAATACCTTGTTTGCGTGCCACTACCTGGTTGATGAGCTGAGCGGATCCCCCCCAACTGAGTGGGAAACCTCGCGCAACAATTTTATTGGCCGCGGCCGGAGTCTTCGCAACCCGATAGCGTTGGTGGGAGCGAATTCTCTCTCCGGGACGGAAGGAAGTGTGCTGGACCCTGTATTTAGTTTGCGCAAGATTCTTCTCCTTGCTCCTGGAGAATCGGCTCAAGTCACTTTCGCTCTGTCAGTTGCTTCTTCACGAGCAGACTTGCTGAATACTGCGGAGAGTTTAAACAACGTAAATACTGTTGGCGAGGCGTTTGTTCACGCGGACAATGCTGCCGAAGAGTGCCTGAAAGAAAATGGACTTTCACCGACTGATCTACCACAACTTCAGGAAATCACAGCTCGCCGACTGCTTGGCTTAACAGACGTTCGATTCTCAAAGGATAGCACAAACCCCAACGGGTTCTCCTCGACAGAATGTTCTAATAACTCGTCGAAGTTTACCGGTGAAAATCAGCGGATGGCCGATTATTTGACGCATCTGGGAATCGTCGGCGCACTGACGCCGATTCCCGCTCTCGAATCTATACAGGCTCGAGAGCGTGGCGCAATGGGTGGCGCGAACAGAAGCAGGCCATCGCAGATTGCACTCGGAGAGTCTCAGGAATTGCTCCACTTTGACAACGGAATCGGTGGGTTCTCCACAGATGGCCGTGAGTATGTGATGCGGTTGCGCCCCCTGGGAGATGGCACGCTCCAACTTCCTCCCCTACCTTGGAACAACGTCATCTCCAATCAGCAAATTGGTTTTATCGCTTCGGAAACGGGGGCCGGATACACCTGGGCTGGCAACAGCCGTTTGAATCGACTCACTCCTTGGCAGAATGATCCGGTCTGCGATCCCCACTCCGAAACATTTTATCTCCGTGACCAAGAGACGGGGAACTACTGGTCCCTGACCCCCGGGCCTATTGCCGAGCAAACGACTCACGAAGTTCGGCATGGCTGGGGCTACACTACTTATCATCACACGTGCGAACAACTTGAGCAGACTGTCTGCCAGTTTGTGCCTTGTGAAGACTCAGTCAAAATCACGCAGATTTGCCTTACCAACCATGGCGACAAACCTCGCCACCTCAGCTTATATGGTTATGCTCAGTGGGACCTCTCTGACGGCCGTCCTTTTGATCCCCATCACACGGATACCACTCTTGATCCCGCTCGCCAGGCGATCTATGCCACCAATGCTCGGCGCTTGGACTATGCAGAGCACACTGCATTTGCAGCGGTCGTCGGATCGTTGAATGAGTGCTACCAAACCGCCGATCGCTCAGAGTTTATCGGCGTGCACCGCAGTGTCTCCGATCCCCAAGCGATAGCGACTGGAGAAAATCTCTCGGGTCGCTATGGAGCCAATCTCGATCCTTGTGCTGCGATACAGGCTATCATCACTATCGCACCAGGCGAAACCAAAGAATATGCTTATTTGTTGGGCGAGACCTCTAATCGCGATCAGGCCCAGCAGTTGATCGATGCTTACCAATCCCCGGCTAAGGTTTCCAAGGCCTTGTCCGAGGTGAAATCCTTCTGGGTGGATACTCTTACCGCCGTTCAAATTGAGACCCCGGCCCCAGCGATTGATTTGGTGGTGAACGGTTGGCTTCCCTATCAGAACCTGAGTTGTCGCTTTTGGGGTCGCTCTTCCAGCTACCAATCTGGCGGTGCTTACGGATTCCGCGACCAATTGCAGGACTCCGCTGCACTGATCCACCACTGGCCGGAGCTTACTCGCGAACAAATCCTCCGCAACGCCGCTCATCAGTTTGTCGAAGGGGACGTCTTGCATTGGTGGCATCCCCCACAGAGTTCCGGAATTCGCACCAATTTTGCCGACGATCTGTTGTGGCTTCCCCTCGTTGCCAGCGAGTATGTGCAGACGACGGGTGACCAATCGCTATGGGAAGAACAAGTCCGGTTCATCACATCGGAGCTTGTCCCTCCCGGCGAGCCGGAAATCTTTCTCACTCCGCAAGACTCGGGTAGGTCGGGAACGGTTTACGAGCACTGCTGCCTGGCTCTAGATCGCGGCTTGACGAATGGAGTAAACGGCTTGCCTTTGATGGGAACGGGTGACTGGAACGACGGCATGAATCGCGTCGGCCAGCAAGGCAGGGGTGAAAGTGTATGGATGGGATTCTTCATCGATTACATCCTTGAACGAATGATTCCTGTCTGCCAACAGCATGGCGACACTCAGCGAGCCGTTCGCTACAGCGATTATCGCGATCAACTCCGCAACGCTCTAAATGATGCTGGTTGGGATGGCAGTTGGTATCGCCGAGCCTATTTTGATGATGGCACTCCGCTTGGCACGGCGGCTGCAGATGAATGTCGCATTGATGCCCTTGTGCAGGCCTGGGCCGTGATGTCGGGTGCGGCTCCAAAAGAACGTGCCGCATCTGCCATTGCCGAGGCAGACAAACGCCTAGTCGACGAGCAAGCCGGTATTATCCGTTTGCTCGATCCGCCATTTGACAAAATGAAAAACGACCCGGGATACATTAAAGGGTATCTACCTGGTGTGCGCGAGAATGGAGGTCAATACACCCATGGAGTACTGTGGCTAATCCGAGCGATCGCGGAGATGGGGCAGGGGACACGGGCTTGCCAACTGCTGGAAATGATTTCCCCCGCGAGTCACGGCAACTCTCCAGAAGTCGTTGATATCTACAAGGCTGAGCCATATGTCGTTGCTGCAGACGTGTACGGTCAACCACCGCACGTCGGGCGTTCCGGTTGGTCATGGTACACCGGTTCAGCGGGATGGATGTTCCGCGTGGCCGTGGAGTCGCTCCTCGGCATCCACCTGGAAGAGGGGAATCAACTGCGAATCGATCCCTGCATTTCTGCTGATTGGCCAGAGTGCCGAGTCCGCTATCGACTGTCTGATCGCAAGACGGTTTATGAGATCCATATCCAGAATCCCAATAAAAAAGAGCGGGGTGTTACTTCAGCCGTACTAGATGGCACGGAAGTAGAAGTAGCAGCGAACGGCGCACTCGTGCCGGTCGAGCGAGATGGACTCGTACATAATGTGGTCGTAATATTGTAAGTAGTTCACACTCGCCCACTTTTTTCTTCTCAGACGGTTTTCAATGCCCTCCAGATGCTTATTGGCCAGTTTTATCCTGGCATTTGTATTGAGTTGCCTACCGGGTAATCTCCTCACTGCCACAGACTTCTCTGTTGTGCCGCTGCTTGACGGTGAACGAGATGGCGAGCTCAATTACTGGGGTGGTCCTTTCGGCACGCTCAATATGGTTGGCATGACCAAGCAAACCAGCGTTGTCCACAGTGGAAATGCTGCCTATCAAGCGAATCTAGGGAGTCTGCCCGCTAATACCTTGAGCTTTTTCCAAACCTTTTCCAGCGAGCGAACTGGTACCGAAGCCCAACGACAAACGCGCGACCTCACGCGTTACGACGGTTTCGAGGGATACTTTCGCAATGACACCAATGCACCCCTCAGTATCCGCCTCGAACTAAAGGACTATCGCGACAGCAACAGCCATCGTGCATCCAAGACGTTTACAATTCCCACGGGTGCGACTTGGAACAAGGTTTCTTCGAACTTCGATCTTGGTGCGGGATGGAGCGTAGTGGGAAATCCCGACATCAGTCGCACATATATCGCGAGTTTTGTTTTGAACGAAACATCTGCTGTCTCTGGTTCATACTACCTTGATGACTTTTCATTGATCGAACCGGGGGGTCCAGTTGATCCGCAAACAGCACCTATCGAAGATCTCGCCGAACGTCTTGCCCGTCGACAATTTGAAGGATTATGGTCAGGGCGTAATCGAACGACCGGCTTGATCTACAACCACAAGGATGACGTGGGTGTCGCCGCCATGAATACCACAGGAGGCGTGCTTTGGATGCTTCCCAATGCGGTAAAGCGCGGTTGGGTGAGTCAGACAGAGGCCGATAGCGTAGTCTCCCAGATTGCCACCTCCCTCAACACAAATCTCAATCAAACCTCGTACGTTCCCACTCGTTTTATCAATCCTGTGACGGCTGCGATTCCTGGTGGTAACAACGAGGAGTCGAGCATTGACTCTTCATTCATCGCATTGGCGTTGCACAATTATAAAAGCCAACCCACGACTTCTCCGGCACTTGCGGCTCAAATCGATGCGGTGCAAAACCGCTTTCAACTGGATGCATTTGCCATCGCAAGTGGTTTCCGGCTCGCTTACTTTCCTGCCACGGGATTCACCGGGGGCACCTACAATGGCTATACCAACGAGGGAAAGGTGATTTCTCTGGCTGCGGAAGCCTTGGAGGCGCATCATGTCCCCTTGGAATCGTTATGGAATAGCGACACAAATCGCACCCGTACCTCGCTGGTGAACCCTCTCGACGCCCATCTGGTCCATTCAAGTACTCTGTTTCGTGCCCCCTTTGAACAAGCACTGCTCAACTTGTTTGTCGACACGAGCGATAGAGGAGTCGACAATTATCCTGTCCGATCGTTGGCCACCAACCCCTGGCAAAATTTTCTGCGGTACGAACGCGAGGTAGCCGCCAAACTCGAACAATTAGGACGCGATAACTTTTTTCAGCCCGACGCTGCCAGCGGAGCACCCTTTTCCAGCTATCAGCAGTACAGTTTGTACAATAATTTTGGCCAACCCGACCTCTTCATGCCTTGGAGTGTAGCCTTTGCGATGCTCGCCGGTACTGACGGCGCCGAGGATGCTCTGCGGGCCTTGGTGCAAATCGATGGCGTCTCGGGACCTCTGGGGCTTGCCGACACGGTGCGATGGAATACGGGTCAAAGCGAACCGTATTTTGTCTCCAACAGCGGCGACAACTGGAACACAGTCCTCTCAACGATGGCCCTCTTAGAGTACCTGGACAGACTCAATGGAGAACAGAGCGGGAGTGAATTCTTTGCTCAGCTTGCCGGAATCAAATCCGCGCTTAACGAGGTCTTTATCGAAGGCGATCTCAATGGAGACGGCGTTACCAATAGTGCGGACTTATCGCTCTGGCAAAATGGCTACGGCATCCCCAGCATCGGCAGTCCTTTGGCGGGAGACGCCAATGGCGACGGTTACGTAGACGGAGGCGATTTTCTGCGGTGGCAGCGAGGTTACACGGGTGTTGAAAATCTATCCAATACTACTGTTGTCCCTGAACCGGCAGTGATTGTACTCTTGCTGCTCAGCTTGATCGGGTTGCCATGCAGAAGGTTGAAGAACAGCTAAATTCTTCAAATCAGTTTGCACTTTGCAAATCAGGTACGAAACCGATCGCGTCTAGCATTGGCTGCACCTCTGGATTCGACATGAAAAGTTTCCAAGGAAGTCCCGTACGGTGATTTTCGATGCCCACGACGATTTGTGCCTGGTTAAGTCCCATGTAGCACTCGTCGTACCAACTTTCAGTAGCACTAAAACCATCGTGAAATCCGAAGACGCCCCAGATCTTGCTGCCCAAATCGTGGTAGAAGTGTCGCAGCACGGCAATTGATTCGTCGGGGGTAAACGGCATGCAGCCCAGCGCTGCGGAGCAGCAGACGGTACCATTGTCATCGCGAGGTTGCGGTTTACCACCACCCGTATGCAGTCCGGCCGAAAGGCCCCAACAGTTGGGTCCATATCCCTCTCGCTGGCGAGGATTGTCGATACAGTAGGCGCGATTGATAAGCGCGAGTTGTCGATTGTTCTCGAAGTAATTTGTGTAACGGTCTCGGATTCCTCGAGGATTAAATCCTAAAAACGAAAACTGCGTGAAGAAGAGATCACCCCCTGTTCCACACCCGACATCCAGCTTGTGACCGTAATAACTCTTTCCGTTGGCGTAGTGGTCGCCATCGGTGGTACGACTCCAGCCATGTCGATATTTTACTGCAGATTCACTCTGACCGGCCCAACCGGAATAGTAAAGCTCAGCCGGCACTGGATGAGTTGGCGACGCTATGGCGAGCAAATAGACAATCATCGTCTCATTCCAGCCGACCAACGGATGGCTGATGTGCCACTCGTGATCTGGAGACCAATGCCAATACAGCACCTCTCCGTCTGGAGTCTTGCGATACCAATCCCATTCCACCTCACGCCAGAGTTGAGTAATGGTATCGCGGATTTCCTGTTCTTCCTGTGTATCGCGATTGAAATACTGGCGGGCGGTCAACAAGCCCTGTATGAGAAAAGCCGTTTCGACCAGGTCTCCTCCATTGTCGTATTCGCCGAATAGAGGCCAGACTTCCCCCGTGCGACCGTCGAGAAAATGGGGCCAAACGCCGTGAAAACGATCCGCTTTTTTCAAGAATCGCAGAATCTGCAACATCCTCTGAACACTCTCATCGCGAGTGATGAACTGCCGCTCTGTGGCGACAACTAGAGCTGAGATCCCGAAGCCAGACCCACCTAATGCGACGAGATTCTCATCCCCTGGAAGCACTTCTAAGGCCATGCCTGAATCGCGATTGGCCGCGTCCCAGTAATATCGAAAGCATCCTTGTTGGACCATGTCTAGCAACTGCTCGTCGTCAAACGGTTGCGTTGACCCGCTTGCGATGTTGGAAAGGGGCGACTCATTGTTGTGAGCGTCGAGGGCACTAATCTTATACGAAGCACGCTTGTTTGGACCGACAAAGTCTACATGGCGGGTGAAATTGCCTGAGCGGGTGTGGATCGGGAGGAATTCTTCCCCTTCCAGCGAGCGATATATCCGATAGCTTAAGAGATCGGCCTCGTGATTAGGTTGCCAGCTAAGATCGAAATGACTGTCCTGACCCTCAGCGACTAACTCTCGCGGGGCGGAGGGGGGCTCATGATCCGGCCGGGTGCCGTCTATGACTCGCACGTCGTCGATGATCAGAACGTGCTCGGCTCCGTCGTCGAGTCCCTGGACGAATACTACCTTCGCGAGCTTGCGAGCATTGAAGCTCGAGGGCCTAGTGTCTCCATATCTATTTTGAAATCGTTCGAGCGGAATGGAAAGTCTCACCCACTTGCGAGGGGGAAGGCGACCTCTGTCGGCGAGCAACGAGATGCTGGGTAAACCTGCCCCATTTGAATCTTCGAGACGGATTCGGGGCGCATCGGTAACAAGAAGTTCCTCCTCCGCGTAACACCACATCGAAAGAGTATCGCCAGCAAGCTGATTATCAACCGCATAGCGTTCAGGCAACTGAAGCGTCATTCGCCAATCAGCGCCCCTCACAGATTTCCAATTTAGGCGAAGAGCGTTCGGTGGACTTACGAAGTGATTACTCGTAACAGGACATTTGCCTTCTATCAATTCCAGTTTGCTAGGAGCGACGACCGAACCCTGGCTGTGGTAATAGCCTTCCTCAGCCACACTATTCTCAAAGATTACATGCTGATCGTGAAAACTGCGTTGCGCTGTTGCGCAAGAGATGAGATGAAACACCGATATTGCGAATGCTATACATCGAATCTCGGTCTGCAGAGGCCGAGTGATTGAGCAAGCATTGAGCCTTTCCAGCAAAGCGATTTCTAATGGGTGTTTCATTTCTCGTTACGCTACCGAAATTCGGGCTAAACATTTCGCCTACAAACAACAAGTAGACCGATCACGCACAAGAGGTGGATTATTGTTGCCGGTTCAGGAACCGCGGCCAATGGGGTGACTTGAAATGGAGCACCGTAGTGAGAATTCCAATCTGCCAAATCGCCTGCACTTAGCGGAGCGGGTGAACCGCCTCGCTGCCAAAGGAGGAAATCATCACCGTCGACGTCGCCATCTTGATCGAAATCACCCTCAATGAACGCGGGAAACAAGCGATCCGCAAAGAAGTCTGGATCTATGCTCTCTACCAGGCCAAAGAGTAGAAACAGATGGTCGACCAACCCCGCGTCGTTCGGAAGCCAATTGGGCTCCGTTTCCGACACGCGGACCATTCCAAACTTGTAGCTGGGACTCGTGGAGGTAATCTGCTCGTTGTAGAATTGCAAGAGGGTGTCCATGTCACCCCAGGCTGCCACGGCCTCCGGAGAAAACACATTATCGGGATGATCCCCAATGCGATCAGCGTGATATCCCTGCGGGCTTACTCCCGCCGTTAAACCGTAGCGAAACGTCTCACCCAAGATGTCACTGGAATACATCTTGTCTGCATCACGTTGGTTCCAGAAGAACGTCTCGAACTCTTCATTGTGGCGAAAATCCCCATTGAAGAAATGCATTTGCTGCACCCAAAAGCCGGAAGCAAAGCGGTTGACGTTGTCAGTAAGTGTAGGAATCCCTGCGTAAGAAATCTGAGGTAAACTATTCGTGTCGAGCCACAGATCCTTCACTGCTAGGGCCCGTTCGTTATTCGGTTGTCGGAGGGCAAGACTTTCTACCAACATGTACTCATTCCAGGGCCGCACAGCACCACCCGAGCCACCACCCTCCTTGGTCATATCGAGATAAATCCGGCCATCGAGACTCGGATGAATGGCCGCATTGAAATCGATGCTTGCCGTGAGCTGATCGGCTAGGGAGGCAATCGTCGTGTTGCCAGAGAACTGTCGCTTGGCAAACTGTGCCCCGGCGGCCAGAAGGGCCGACCCAATGGGGCTATAGGAATCGTCCCAGCAGCAGGGGGCAGCTGCACCTGTATCGACATTCATGAAATGAATAAAGTGCCCATCCGCTGAGCGTTCAGGCGTCACTCCCGGCGTTAGTCCCAGATGGGCATTGAGAATCTTAATGACGCGTTGTTCAGCATCTGGTTGAATGCCGAGATGATTAAATGCGCTCAGTGAAACGAGGGCAAAGCCTGCCGCGTCCGGTGTAGCAGGATGAAAGCTCTCACCGTCAAGCACAAGTGAATCTCGCACCAGACCAGAGAATCGAATCGCGTTAAGCACATAACCGCGCAGACGGAGAATCTGTTCGTTACGAATCGTGTCTATATCTTGAGCTTTCCCCGGCGAGACGTGAATCAGAAACATCAGAATGGCTAAGAAGAGATTCCTGCACGACACGCCGCGCTAACCTTTCTCACAAATCAGCAATCCTGGGATATGACCTGCATTGCTCGCCGATTACAAACTCAAAGCTGGCTCGAGTCGACGATTTCCGCGCCATCCCGCGTACCTAAAGCATTAAAGACAAGGTGATCGACGTCAAAGGTGATGAAGTGACCAGACGCGTCTGCATAGACTGCATTGACACCACCGGAATGTGCCGAGCCAAAGAAAAGTGCTGGAACCGAGCCTTCAAACCCAACACACGTCCTGCGAAACGCCGGATTGGAACTCCGGCAGACACTTTGGTCATCGTCACTAAGAGGTGGAACTCCAGTAAATCGCACCGAATCAGGATCCCAGCCGTCAGCCCAACCCTTATCGTCAGAAACCTGCCCAGCCCCGTCGTCAGGCGGAGGGGGGGATTGACCTTCGTATAAGTCAGAGCGCACCAGCTTCTCGCTGATCACCAGAGTATTGCTCAGGCCATCGCTCACCTGGCTAGGCTTGATTGCGGTGGGGTACCCCGAAACGATCTCACCGACTGCTGGAGCATTGGCAGATGCTTCGCTGATGAGCCGATAAGGAGTGCGTACGATCACTCCACCGTAGTTGATGGCAGTAGGCGGCGGTGAGGCTCCGGGTGCCGCAGCCCAAGATCCGGGCTTGCCGTCTCCACACCAGTAGGAGCGAATGGCAAATGCCGGGTTCGGTCCGTTGAAGGGCCATGCAGCCAGGGGATCGTAAGCGCTTGATCCACAATAGTTGGTGGCTGGCTGTGCCGTGGCATAATCAGTGAGTTGAACTCTGGCAGGCCCTGTGCCTGGAGCACGACGAGACGGACAGTTGTAAAGCGGGATGAGAGTCGATTGGAGATCGCTCTGATTAGTAATCCCTTGCACAGCATTCTGTTCCAGATAGGGGAGTATCTGATAGAACGCACCTAGCCCTTGTTTGTTGGGTCCATTCGGATTGCCCGGGCTATTGAGTCCCCCAGTCATGTAGTCTTTGATCTGCGGATTGGGGACATTACCCCCGGTGGGGAAAGTCTTGTAGGAATCCACATGATTCTGCATGGCAATCCCCATCTGCCGGACTTGGTTGAGACAGGTAGTCCGTCTGGCCGCCTCGCGGGCCGCTTGAATTGCAGGCAACAGCAAGGCTACCAGTATTCCAATGATGGCGATCACCACCAAGAGTTCGACAAGCGTAAAGCCAGCTTTCAAGCGTGACGAGTTTAATCTCATGGTATTATCCTAGTACTTGGATAGCCCTTCCGCCGGTGGCGCGCTCCATGCGGCCACCCTTAAAATAAAATCAATCAAATTTCAATAAAACGAGAATCCCTTCGCGTTTGATTCGAGATTCCACTTACCTGCGAGTTCTAACCAAACCCAGCAACAGAGTTCCCAGACTCAAGATAACCAAGGAAGTGGGCTCGGGAACCGCCTGATTCGTTGCGACGAGCATGCCCGGAGCCGGTCCATCGAGAGAGAAGTCGTCGAAGAACCCTGACTGCTGACCTGTGGTCGTCACGCCATCGAGCATTTGGGCAGTAAGCCGCGCGAAAATCGTGCCGGCAGGGGCAACGGCCTGGAGTGTGGACTGGACCCAACCGTTGCTGGCGGGGCCGCAGGTAAGATCATTAGCATTGCCTCCGCAGGCAGCTTGGCGGGCAGCTTTCACGTCGATCACAGCCGATTCAATCACCACGCTATTGATATCAAGAAAATCGACCCTGATTTCAACCTTGGTTGGTGAAGGCTGTCCACTATACAAAACGTTTGCAGCTAAGCCGGCGGGAATCGTATCGAGGCCACCTGAGAAGTTCGTTTCAAACTTCGTCCAACCTGAGAACGTGTAGGTCCCCCCTGCGACGGCTTGGACAGTCTGAGAGATCACGCCGTCGACGGGATCGGTATTTGGGTTCGCAAAATTTGTGTTCCCACCGAAAAACGAACTCAGCCACACACCCGCTGTCCCCCCTGGCGTGTGATTGGAAAAGCTAAAGTTACCAGCACGGAGGATCTCAATTTTTTCAGGTGGAGTTTCGACTTGATTCCAGAAGTCGAGAGCGGTCGGAATTTCCAGGTTCAGGTTTCCGTTGAGTAAGAGGTCGGTGCCAGGATTGGTCGCACTATTCAGCGAGAAATCATTGAAGAAAGCCGCCTGCAGATTACCCATTGTTGTCGAATTGCCATTCCAGGCCATATCCAACGCCTCGGCGACCACCCGCACGTTCGAAGTCCCAGCAGGAGCCTGCGCGACTAATGGGGTGTGGACTACGGGAAAGCCAGGAAATGTGTTCTCGGTGCGTAGATCGAGGGGCGTTGCCGAACCGATGACAGACCCTCCTGAATCGAGGAACTCCATCCTGAACTGAGTCACGGTGGGGGACGCGATAGCTCCGTTGGGGCTTTCAGCATCGAGCGTGGTTACAAGTCCAGAGTAGTTATCCTCAAACTCCGATGTTCCCTGAAAAGAATAAGTCTCACCAGCTGCACCAGGTACTGTTTGTGAAAGTATGGCATTGGAGAATACCCCCGCCCGTTTGGCAGCGTAGTTACTCTGCCAAATGCTGAGGTCTGCCCCATTGACGTTCATATCTCCGGTGGCATCACCTTCGGAGGGGAGTTTTGTTCCCGTGTCACCAAAACCCCGCTGCCAAATGAGGAAGTCCCTTCCGTCAACTTGGCCGGCTGGAAGTCCATCACTGTTAAAATTGCCTTGCGAGGGAGTTAGCGGGCCTCCGGCCGCGAAGGCATTTAATTGAAGCCGTCTGTCCGTGGCACCAACGAGACCAGCCGTATTAGCTTCAGCTGTACTTCCCGTAAAAAACTCTTGGAGTTGCCAGCCTGGGACTTGTCCAAATTCAGTTTGTGGCGGTTCAAAATCACCACTGATCAGGAGTTCGACGGCCTGCGAGCGGCATACCGGCAACGCGACTAGAGCAATGACAATTAGAAATGAGACATTTTTTTTCATAGCTGGTTTTCCCTCGTGAAAAGAATTCGACTACTAACTAAGAGCAACTCTGTACTGTTCTTGATCACACGAACAAGCAACTGATAAATGAAATCGCTGACAAGCAAACTACCAAGCCTGAGGGCCTCTAAAACGCATCTTCCAGAAAAGCCCACAATTAATATGGATTAACTAAACCTCTTTGGCCCAAGACCTTCGCTGCCCCGGTAGGGAAGGTCCTCATTGCCTTAAGCGTCTTCTCTGCTGCTCCCTCTTAACATCGTAGCGCCTCAACACAAATTCGGCTAACAATTAGTCGCTATGTAAAGACAACGCGATTTGCAAATCGTGAGTGATACCTCTCGCATCAATGAATAGACTTCGAAATTAACTCAGCCAACGCCAAGTGACGTGAAAAGTTCCCTCTACGCCGCATTATAAACAAGCACTATCCAGACTGCAAGCGCTTTCTTAACTAATTTTTTACTCTAAAAGAGACATATAATTCCTGGCAAGTGAGCTGCTTCTAGGCGGTAAACCTCCCCGGCTAACCATCGTTTAATTATTCCGGGGGGAGGAAAACTAATACACCGTGATAGACATTAGGCCCTGCTAGGAAATGCCCCTCACTAGGTGGAAAAAGCAGTTTCATCTACATTTTTCAAGTTTTTTCTTGCATGGCGACTCTGGGCCGGATAAGATAGACACCTGGAAGCGCTTTCATGGTGGAATGCCATGAATTGCGATCATTTCTTTTCAAATCGTCTAATCCGGTAGTAAAGGTGTTCTTTGCTGTTCTTTTGGATTGACCTTAATTGATGGGAGGGAGTAACTAATGAAACGAAAATTGGTGTTTGGTCTTGCTCTTACGCTTTTGTGTTATGTCAATAACGCAAACGCAGTGCTGACAAATGGCCTGCTAGATTCTACTTCAGTCTCTAGCCAAGCTTTGGCAACTCCTACTGGCTGGGTTGTCGACGCTTCTAGGTCGATCTCTGGAGTGTTTAACGACGGCGCCTCTTCCGAACCATGGGCCAATACGGCGGGCGCGGTAGGTGATTGTGGCGGTGGTGGTTGCGGCTTGTTCTTTAAGACATTCACCGGCAACGCGACTGATGGCGACGTTACCGTGAATTTTTATCAAGACAATCCTGGCACAGCCGGTATGAAATACATACTCACCGCTTGGGCTGGTGCTGAGGCTGGCTATGTAGGATTAGATCCTACCAATACGACGACGAAATCGGAATTGGCAGTTGAATTCCTCGACGCAGGCAGTAGTGTAATCGGCGGTTCGGTGCTCGACCTGAAAGCTGCCGGGTTGGGCACTACTGGACTTCCCGCTTCATTTGGGTACGCGGAATACATGGTGATGGATGTCGCACCTGCTGGGACTGCTTTCGTTCGTGCTCGTGCGTCGATGATCGACTCCTTTGGCAATCCCGCCGGTGGTGGCCAAGCTTATGTCGTGGACCAGTTTACATTGACCTGCGTCCCCGAGCCTGCCAGCTTGGTGTTGGTCGGGATGAGTCTCGTTGGTTTCCTGGGCATGCGTCGTCGCTAAGTTTTAGTCAGACTTCACTGCTTTTTCACTAACCACACCCGCCCGATTGCTCCTAGCAGTCGGGCGGGTGTTTTTTTGCTTTAGGAGATCAAACTCCCTCCATTGGTTTGGATCACCTCCCGATACCACCGTGCCGAATCTTTGGCGATCCGATGTTGTGTTTCAAAATCAACATGCACCAAGCCAAACCGCTTCCCGTAACCATCGGACCACTCAAAATTATCTAACAAGGACCAGAGGAAGTAGCCGCGCACATCGACCCCGTCGCCGATCGCCCGGTGGAGTTCCCCGAGGTAGCGAGCCAGATAATCGATCCGCTGGGGGTCGTGAACCTCGCCATCGAGGGCTACCCAATCGATATTGGCCATGCCGTTCTCAGTGATGTAAATCGGCTTCTTGTATCGCTCCCAGTGGTAGCGAGCACCCCAGTAGAGCGATTCTTCGCACACCGGCCAGTCAAATGCAGTCCGCGCTGCTCCCGGCGGAACCGGCAACTCCTCGTACGAGCCATCGCCCGTGCTCCTTACGTAGGTGCCTGTGTAGATATTCAGGCCTAAGAAGTCGAGCGGTGCGGAGATCGTCTCCATTTCCTGCGGCGTGGTCGACGGGACGGCTGAGCCGAATTCGCGCAGGCCCGCTTCGGGGTAGGAACCCAAAAAGACGGGATCATTAAACCAGGTGTTGCTCCACAGATGGTCAGGCGTGCCGCTCATGGCCAGTTCTGCGGCTTCAACATCAGCAGCGCTCTGGCTGGCGGGCATCATTGCAATCCCCACGGGAGCCCAGCCCACTTGTGGAGTCGTCCTAGCCACAGAGCGAATCTCGGCTACGGCCAAGCCATGTGCCAGCAACACGTTATGGCTGGCCAGCAACCGCTCCTCCAGAGATAGCCGAAGTCCCGGTGCGTTGATGGCATCCACCAGTCCATACCGCAGAAAGACCTGGGGTTCGTTGATCGTGAACCAATGCTGCACCCGGTCGGAAAGCCGTTCGACCACTATGCGGACGTACTCGGCAAACCAGCGAGGGCTCTGGGGGTTGAGCCAGCCCCCCTTATCTTGCAGATCCTGAGGAAAGTCCCAGTGAAATAAGGTAACCCAAGGCTGGATTTGTCGTTCCAGCAAGGCGTCAATGAGCGCGTCATAGTAATCAAGACCCAGCTCGTTGATATCCCCGTTGCCGGTGGGCAACACGCGAGGCCAGGAGATAGAAAGTCGATAATTGGGGATTCCCAACTCACGCATCAGGTCGCAATCCTCTCGATAGCGATGATAATGGTCGCATGCGACGTGGCCCGTGTCGCCGTTGCGCACTTTGCCCTCGGCAGAGAACAGGTCCCACACGCTTGGTCCCTTGCCATCGACGTCGGCGGCCCCTTCGATCTGGTAGGCCGAAGTGGCAACGCCCCAGGTAAATTCGGCAGGAAATATGCGCGGCTGGTCAGCCATGAGGATTTGTTACCCTTGGAGTTCACGGAAAACTATGAGAGACTCGTGAGTGCCCTGCAAACTGAAACTATTGGCATCCATTTTCTCAGAGATCTGAAATGTTGAATTCATATTCGAGCGTGATTCTCTTGTGCTGTTTAGCATTGTCTACGTCTGTAGCTAAAACAGAAGAGGCCGTGCGGGTAATGTCTTTTAATATCCGCTATGGGACGGCACCTGATGGTGACAATTCATGGCCAAATCGCAAATCGCTAGTGCTAGATGTGATCCGCGATTTTGAGCCACATCTCTTGGGATTGCAAGAAGCTCTGCGTGGGCAATTGGATGAACTCACTGCGGCGTTCCCTCAGTATGTCGCTATAGGAGTCGGTCGCGAAGCCGATGGGAATGGTGAATATTCAACACTCCTGTTCGATCGCAGTCGCTTTGACCTGTTGGAGGGGGAGACCTTTTGGCTGTCCGATACTCCCAACAAGCGTGGTTCACACAACTGGGGCAATGAACTCCCCAGGGTTTGCACCTGGGCGCGACTGGTGGATCGCACGACTGGCGAGTCATTGCAGGTATGGAACACGCATTGGGACCACGTATCTCAACCGGCCCGCATTGGCAGCGGACAGTTGATTGCCGACCGCATTGCCAAGCTACCGCCCGACGAACCGGTCATCTTGATGGGAGACTTCAATGTTGGCCCTACCAATGAAGCCCGGCACCCGTTTGCTAAGCCGGGTCTCAGAGAATCATATCTTGTACTGCACCCTGACGGTCAAAATATCGGCACATTCAATGGCTTCCAGGGAACGACCTCTGGCGAGAAAATCGATGCCATTTTCGTTAACGATCGCTGGAAGATATTAGAGGCAAACATCGTCCGTACCCAGCGCGACGGTCGCTATCCCTCAGATCATTTTCCTGTTACAGCGACGTTGAGTGTGAAGTGATGAGTGATGAGTGATATATAACCACCAGCCACTAACCACTAACCACTAATTCCTCACGCCTTTTCTTCAACTCTTCTTTAATCTCATAACAGCGCTCTTCTGTGAGCGAATAGCGCAATGTGAGCCAGATCGAGACGATGCTCAGTAGCAGTGGCAGACCGATCTCGACCAAGCGGAGGCGGAATAAAGTGAGTGGGGCCTGTTTCTTGAGCAGTGCCGCGACGGCAAGCATCTCATTGGTTTGGCTTGCCAATTCTGCCGGGTTGGTTACCAATTCGGCTGCTTGTGTTTCGAGCGCCGCTGCAAGTTTAGCGGTTTTTTCCAGATGCATTTTGAGCTGCCCAGTATTGTCTGCCTGGCTGGGCAGATCGTTGATTCTTTTTTCAAAGTGATCATTGAGCTTAGTGATATGTTTCTGGACGGTTGCGATATGTTTGTTGACGGCCTCGAGGCGTTCAGGTGGTGGAACGCTAGATTTGCCCCATTCTTCGATGTCCGCGTTGAGGACCTCGATGCTTCCACGCAGAGAGTTTGCTGAAACGTTTTGCTGTTCATCGAAACTCGTAAACACTAAAAGCACGCCTGTGACAAAGCTCGCAAACGCGGTGCCCATCTTGATAAACCACCAATAGACACTGTAGTAGCTTCCCTCAGATCGCGTGCCGGTACGCAACTCGTCTTCATCGCAAATGTCACCGACCATCGACGAGCCCAATGTGAAAAACATCAACATTCCTGCTGAAAGCAACGTCGTGGGGATGAGTACCAAGTAGGGAAGCTCAGGGTTATAACAGACGATCTTCGTGAGCTGTGCGGTGCACATTAGCAAAATCGCGATTAGCAGAGTCTTGTTTTTTCCCAGTCGCCGGCTGATCCAATTCAAGGGGAATACGGCGATGAGTCCCGTAACAGCCCAAGTAGTGCCCCCCCATCCTAGCAGCGTGCCAGCGGCAACTTCATTGCCACCATAGAGATAAAAGATAGTGATGTAATAATTGAACAGCGCGACGAAGTTGAATCCCATGGCCAAGGTGAAGATAATCACCACCAGGCTGAGAAACGTCTTGTTGCTCATGGTCGTATGCATACTTTTCCAGAAGCCAGTTTTCTGCTGTTCTTTGACAACTGTAAAAGCTGGTTCGCGGAGAGAAAAAAACCACCACCAAGCCATAGGAGCCAGAATGGCGGCAATCAGGAGCGAAACATAGCGCATGCCATCGGCCACGTCTCCCCCAGGCCCACGAAAGAAATCCATCCCCGCCAGTGCGATCAGCCAGGGAGTGCCCATGGCAAATAAATTTCCCAGAAAACTTTTGGCACTGAATAACCGAGTCCGCTCGTGGTAGTCACTCGACATCTCCATGCCAAGCGCCCCATGGGGAATCTCAAAGATCGTGCAGGAAGTGAAGAAAATGAGCAGTCCCGCCAATATAAAACTGAGTTGAAACCAGTTATAGGCTGCTTCACTGGCAAACGACAACTTGATCCCCTCGCCTCGTGAAACCCACCAAATACCGAAAAAAATTATTGAAAATACGATTCCACCGATGAGAAGGTAGAGGCGGTTCTTTCTCGAACGAGATTGAAGAGATGCCTTGCATATCATGAATAAGACAATGATCCCTCCAAGAAGAAAACTAAATTGGACAAAGTTGTAAAAACCATCACTCGCCAGGAGGGACCGTATCCACTCGCCGCGTGGCACCCACCACATGGCGACGAAGCTCACAGCGACTGCCAGGGTACCGATTAAGATGAAGGGTCTCCGCCGACCCCAGCGAGTCCGGGTGTTATCAGACAAATGCCCAATGATGGGGTCCGAGATTGCATCCCACAACCGGGGAATAATCATGATCGTACCCAACCAAAACGCACTCAGTCCCAGCGAGATATTGCCCAGCAAGCCCATGAGCTGCCCGGCGATATTGAACAAGGCAATCGGGATCACGCCTCCCATGCCGTAGGCAATCAATTGGTTCCAGGGGACACGATCCTCTGCTGGAATCGTATGCCGTTGGTGAGTCGACATCGTGGGGCAGACCTGTGTGAGAAAAGTTGAGTGGAAAAGAGTGTCATGTCCGTCGGACGCGGTGCAAGGGTCACTTGAAGTGACGAAAGACAAAAAGACTCAGTAAATGGACGCTCCTCTCGATGTTCCACACGATTCCCGTATGACTAGATTGGAGTGCAGTGTAATCTTGACAGGTGGGCGTTCTGGCTCTTTCAGTCGCTGGCAAAGCAACTCAACGGCCTGTGCCCCCATGCTAGACATGGGAACGTGAACCGTGGTAAGCCGCGGCCTGGTCATGATGGCAATGCGGGTGTCATCGAAGCCGACCACGCGGATTTCTTCAGGTACGGAAATGTTCTTTTCTATGGCTGCGTCAATAATTCCAGCAGCCATTTCATCGTTTGCCGCAAAGATAAAGGCCTCCGACTCCGCCCACTCTTTCACTTTCTCAATACCAAGGTCGAATGCCTTTTCGTAACTAAAATCCAAATGGTAGATATCTTTAGAATCGACATCTAGTGAAGATTGCCGCATGGTCTCTCGATAGGCTGCAAGTCGATCGATAGTGTCGATATTTGTTTTGGGCCCTCCAACAAAGACAATATTTTTCGCGTGTCGATCTTCGATCAAGTGTTTCATCATTTCCTCGGCACCATGCCGTTGATCGATGACAACACTGTCGTGATTCACACGATCGACCTGGCCATCGAGCACCACAAACGGGGTCGTGACCCCAGCAAGTGTCTTCTTGGCCTTTGAATCGATCTCCGAGACCATCACGACGATTCCATCGACCAATCCATGGTTGGAAACGGCAGACAATACCGAATGGCCGTCATTCTTGCCCCCCACCGAGGACACCATCAATTGGTAACCTAAGTCATGGGCTTTGTTATTCGCACCGCGGATGATTTCCGAATAGAATTCGCCGTGAAGATCGGGCAATACCAGACCCAGAATATTACTCTGCTGGAGCATCAGCCCCCGTGCAAACACGTTGGGACGATAATTGAGTTCCCTGATCGCAATTTCCACGCGCTTGCGCGTTTTATCATTGACTATGTTGCGACGATTAAGCACGCGAGAAACTGTGCTGATAGATACATTTGCTTTCTTGGCAACGTCTTCGATCGAAGCAGGCATTGGATACTCTCCAAAGGGACGCAAAATTCCATTTTTGCGACATCGTAATTGACAGCGCTTTCAATCAATCTTATTCTGAGTTTGTAGCACTTGTCAATGAATCCATTCGAAGTCCGTGACGTTTTTAATCAATTTATCTGTGTGGAGTATCTGTACCAGACTTCGCTGGAAGCATCCTCATCTTTCTTTCTCACTCTCACATACAATTTAACTTTGGAGTCATCATGCACACCAAGAGATGTTTGACGAACCCACAATGGATCGTCTTTTTTCTGGGAATGATGCTCTCTTCGAAGATGGCCTTTGCTCAGGAAGACGTATTGCGATCCAAGGAGGCGACCGAAGCCCTCACTCACGAGTTTAGTACCGATGACGAGATCTTGCTCGATGAAATCCAGCGGGGATGCTTTCAATTCTTGTGGGAAGAGGTGGGAGACCCTGTTCCGCTTGTGATGGACAGACTGACTGACGATCGGGTATCGAGTCTAGCAGGCGTGGGATTTCAACTCTCCGCGATTCCCATTGGCGTCGAGCGCGGGTGGATTACTCGACAAGAGGGCCTGGATTACAGTCTAGCCATTCTAAAAGGAATCGTACCGCGCAATGACAACAAGAAGTTTGGTATTTATCTCCACTATGTCGACTTGAATAACGGTGGAATGCACCAAGAGCAAGGTCCACAGGTTCAGGCCAGCACCGTCGATCACGCTCTTTTGCAGGCAGGCGCCATGACCGTGGCCAGTTATTTTGGTGGTGAAGTTGCCGAATTGGTTGACCAGATGGTATCGCAGGCGAACTGGAAAATCTATGAAACCAAACCAGAGGGATTCATTTCGTTTGGTTGGCGCCCCGACGACGAAGGCCATGACTTAGAGACTCCTGGAGAGTTTCGGCCCTGGAATTGGCACGACGCCAGCGCTGAGGAACAGCTTGTTACTTTCTTAGCAGTTGGATCTCCGGTTGCTGAACACGCCGTCCCGCCGGAAGTGTATTATCGATTGCATCGAGTGCTGAAAAGCCATAAAGAGATGCCTCCTTACGCGGTGTCTTGGGCCGGCCCTCTTTTCACTTACTTCTTCAATCATTGCTGGATCGACTATCGCTCTTTCGGAGCGGATAACCCGGCTCAATTTGGTGTCGATCAGTCGAGGATCGATTGGTTTGAAAACTCCCGGCGGGCGATGCTCACACATCGTCAGCGTTGTATCGAGAAAGCGGATGAGTTTAAGACGTTCGGGCCTGATTCCTGGGGATTAAGCCCGGCGGCCGACGTTAATCCAGATGGCACGATCGGCTACATCGTCCAATCGGTGCAACCTAATCTCGAGGAGAGGGACAACTTCTGCGGTGGAACAGTCACCCCCTACGCTGCCGGTTCAGCGATTATGTTTGTGCCCGATCTGGCAGTAGAAGCTCTCCGACATTTTCGCAATCTTAAGGATACAGACGGAAAACATATCGTCTGGCGAGACATTGACGAAGGAGGCTACGGCCTGCTCGACAGCTTCAACCTGGATCGCACCGAGCAGCAGGGAACTCCCGACTATATTAGTATCGACGAAGGACCGATGTTGCTGGCGATCGAAAATGCTCGCACGGGCTTGGTTTGGAAGCTCTTCATGCAGCACCCCAGTGCGCAACTAGCTGTCGAAAGGCTAAAGTTGAAGGAATAAGAAGAAATGGGAAACCAAGGATAGAAGCAATTTGTTCTATTTTCCATTACTTACTGTCCGGGTCGTTCTCAGTAACTTCAAGTTCCGAACGTAACCGTTGCAATTCGGCCAACATCGTCGCTTGCACGTCAGCGTACTTTTCTTTGCCGTATACAGAGTGCATCTCCTGCGGATCGTTTTCCAAATCGAACAGTTCCCACTCGCCGAGCTTGTAGAAGTTAATCAGCTTGTAGCGACCATTGGTGACACCATAATGCTCACAGACTTTGTGTCCCCCGTCGGCTCCCTCGTAGTAGTGGTAATAGAACGAGTCACGCCAGTCAGCAGGGGGAGTCTCGCGGAGCAAGGGCTCCAGGCTCGCCCCTTGCATATCGGCGGGAATCTCTGCATTGGCGAGATCTAAAAACGTCTCCGCAAAGTCGAGATTTGAAACGATTCGCTTCTCAACGCTTCCTGGCTTGGTGACTCCTGGCCAACGCACCAGTAGCGGTGCGCGGAGCGACTCTTCGTA
Organism: Bythopirellula polymerisocia; assembly: GCF_007860015.1. Classification (GTDB taxonomy): domain Bacteria; phylum Planctomycetota; class Planctomycetia; order Pirellulales; family Lacipirellulaceae; genus Bythopirellula; species Bythopirellula polymerisocia. The sequence continues at coordinate 102,481 of NZ_SJPS01000001.1, read as the reverse complement.
CATGAATCGTTTGTCGAACCAACCGTGTTCTCCCAAGAAGAATCCTTGGTCAGAACTGTAGATCACCACGGTATTATCAGCCAGCCCTGCTTCATCAAGATAGTCGAGCACCTTTCCGACACTGTCGTCCACTGAGGCTACACAGCTGAGGTAATCCTGCAAAAACCGTTGATACTTCCAGCGGACGAGGTCCTTCCCCGCAAGGTCTCCGTCATAATAGGCTTTATTTTTTTCGCGATAAGCTGCCTTCCACGCAGTCAGTTGATCGTGGGTCATTTTTCCATAGAACCAGTCCCTGGCGCGTGTGTTATTGGGGTTATTCAGATCTTCCCGATCCCATGCTTTGAGATCTGGTCCGCCGATGCTCATCTGATTATCTTCAGCGATTCGCATTTCTGCGCGGGCAGCTGCTGAGGAGCGGTTTTCGTAATCGTCGAAGAGATTGTCAGGTTCAGGGTAGACGTGATCTGTGTTGTCAGTCAACCGATCAGGGGCTGGATCCCAAGGCCGATGAGGAGCCTTGTGTTGCATCATCAACATGAAGGGCTTTTCAGGATCCCGGCCTTGCTTCAGCCAAGCAAGAGTCTGTTCGGTGAGTAAGTCGGTGGTATAGCCAAGGTACTGCACCTGCCCCCAGGGAGTCACAAACTTGGGCTGATAGTAGTAGCCTTGATGCTCTAGGATGTGCCAGTAGTCGAACCCGGTCGGCATACTCTTCCGGCCAAGATGCCACTTGCCGATTAGCGCCGTCTGATACCCCGCCTGTTGCAACAGCTTGGGAAACGTTCGTTGTGTCCCATCAAACTCTTCATCGTTGTTATAGTAGCCGTTCTTATGGCTGTACTTTCCAGTGAGGATACAGGCCCGGCTAGGACCACAAATCGAGTTGGTCACATAGCATCGATCGAAACGCATGCCCCCATCCGCGATTCGATCTAAATTTGGTGTCTCGATTAATTTCGAGCCGTATGCAGAGAGTGCCTGAGTTGCGTGGTCGTCAGTAAAGATAAAGAGAATATTGGGACGCTCATCAGCAAATGCAAAGGCATGAAAAGTGATAAAGATAACGACTTGAAAAGGACTTGCAGAGAAGTTAATGGTTCTTCCCATGGTTAGCCTGCCGCCTTGATTGAATAGAATTGCAGTTAGCTTGAGTATGGCTACATTTGGCGGTTCTTACAATCACTACATAAACTGGAATCACTCGCGATTTGTTGGATGTTTCTTTGACTATTAAACTCTTGAGCTACTGTAGTAATCGATACTGGAATACTCGGTCCGTTGATTCTTTTTGGTATTGCTACAAGCAGAGTTCCCGCTCTCCAAGTTGGAGTGCGGGAACCTCTGAACCAATTCTGCTCACTCTAGAATCCTACGCCGACAAATACACCGGGGCCGTAGACCACGGGAGCGCGGTAAATGGGTCGACGATAGATGACTGGCCCGGCAACCACTCGACGGGCGATTGGATACGGAGGACCCAGCACTCGGCGGACTGGTGCGATCCGTCGATAGCCCCAGGCATTGGCAGCGGGTGCGTCGGCGATGGCCAAACCTGCGACGACAGCCAACATGATTATCAGTTTCTTGTACATGGTTTCTCTCCTGCGGTTACCCCCAGCGGCAGTGAGGTGGGACTTGCAAAACAGTTTGCCGCTTTGCAATGACAATTGTGCACCTTGCGTGCCAACTGACCTAGTTGGCGTCCTAAGTTTATGTATGGAAAAGACTTGCGACACTACTGTGTCATAAAGACGACCTGCCGACAGCTAGCAGTGTTATCAAATATACCACACTAATATCTCAGAATGGTCTACGAAGTGATGTCATTTGGGTTCCTCTTGCGTACTGTCCCCCCTCCTGGTGGCCAAAGTAGTCTAGAAAACTGCATTACGAAATAAAAAGAGGCCGACGGCAAACCCTTGCCGACGGCCTGATAAACGAAACTTTTGGCGAATCCCTGCCAGAGATAGTCTTCAACCTGGCTGCTCAGAAACCAATCGAGACTCCAAACCCGCTGTAAGAGCGACCATAGCCGCCCGACCCGCGGTAGTAGGACACACCGCTACCGCCATAGTAACCCGGGCCGCCCCCATAGTACCCAGGACCACCGCCGTAGTAGCGGGCACTGCGATATGCAGGAGAACCACCGTAGTAGCCACCATGGTGATGGTGTCCACCGTAGTAACCGCCTCCTCCGCGATAACAACCACCTGCTTCGGCGGTCGACATTCCGGCAAACGCGATTGTGACAATCGCCGCCACACTCAATAAGATTTTCCGCAACATGATACTCTCTCCTATGCACTGGGGGGGATTCGCTGAACTGGTCAGCTATTTATTCATCAGCCTGTTTCGCACGCTAGCTACAAGAGTGCGTCCTGTTTGCTGGTTAGGGTATTTCGCATTTAGTGTGCCAACTCGCGACCTCAAGGCGCATCTCGTTACCTGACACCACATTGCGAATTCTGTCGTTAAAACCCCACCCCCACTACGAAGAGACTTCTTGCATTCGGTTTGAATACATTCGTTGTCAAAACTACCACGAGCGAGAAATCGCAACGTGTTGGCAAGAAGAGAGATAGAGTTTACTCAACCGCTAGCACCGACGTATCAAGCAGAGGTTAACGCAGCTTAGATCAAAACCGGTTTCTGCGGCTCACCGATGCGTCGTACTCACCATGGCGGAGTTAGAAGAAAATCATGAGACCATGAGTCGACCCGACCTATCGGCAATAGGAGAGTGCCAATAGCGCATAGCCGGTGACCAAATTCGGATCCCCTTCGAGCCAGCGAACATTAGAATTAACCCAACTTCCGTCGGGTTGCTGGCGCTCGGCGAACTCGGCAACTAGTTCTTCTCGCCAATCATGCGACTTACCTGAATCGTCAACGAACTCCTGTTCGCCAATGGCGTCCAGCGATTTAGCAAAAGTGTGGTAGTAGTAGAAGAGTCCACTATCTCCCATTCCTGGGTTCTCGCCCAATGTGTAGTTCTTTTGTGCCCATTCGAAGGCAGCTTTCACTCGAGGGTCATTAGCTTTAACCCCTGCAAAGATCATGCTCTTGAGACCCGCATAAGTCATCGAACCGTAACTCCGCAGCCCACCATCCTCTTCGCTTCCCGCTTGACTGGAGCCACCCGCTGCAATGGTGTAATAAAATCCTCCGTCAGGATTTAAGTCAGCATATTTGGTGTCGTTGTATTTCGTAGCTAAGTTCTGGCATCGCGACACGAAAATCAGTGCCCGCTGGATTGCCGGGTCGTCATCGCCGCGGCCCAAAGTATGTAGAGTGTCAATCAAGAACGATGTATTCGAAAGATCAGGGCGTGAATGGGAACCATAACCAGACCCACCGTAGGCTTCTTGGGAAGGCTCGATCCCTTCGGCCTGATCCCACTGTTCGCCTTTGATAAAGGATTCCGCGTTGGCAATCAGCTTGTCGTACTTGCCATCCGTGTTTGCTTCATGGAACGCGACCACAGCTATACACGTCTCATAGTTGCGATGAGTGCTACCTGGTTGATAAATTCCCCCATCCGGTTGAACAAACTGTCGCAAGTAAGCCAGTGACTTTGCAACGAGTGGCTCTTCAGGAGAATAGCCATTTCGCAATAAGGCCGTGGCAACTAGCGAGGTGACTCCAGTGCCGGCATCTTTGCTAAAGGATCCGTCATCGTCCTGGGCTGCGACAAGAAATCCGACAGCCGAATCAACCAGTTTAGAAATCCGAGAGGCTTCTTCCGTAGCTGCAGCCTGTGCCTGTTGAATCCAAATCGCCTGGCAACATGCCATCAAGAAGGCGCTTGCACAGAGAGACAAACAGAATGAGGGCCTATGCTTACACTGCATCGGAGACTCCGCTTCGAAAACTTTATGGTTAGAAATTCTGTAAACCGTTAAGTGAAATCGTACCGCGCGAGTGTCAGGAAGTGAAATCCCTGTTCCCGGAAATTCTGCCTAAGTGGATTGAAAGACAATTTGACGTGTCGTATCAATCGACACGCATGTGGCAGGATTCGACAAGCAATGCATCAAGAGGGCTAGCGGATAATCGCCAGCACGTCACTTGTGCGAAGAAAGAGCAACGATTCCCCATCGATGGCCACTTCGTTGCCAACATAGCTGCCGAACACGACTCGATCACCCTCTTTCACTTCGGGAGCCGACCGTTTGCCGCTGGGTAACAAACTACCATCTCCCACGCTAAGCACGCGGCCTTGCTGAGGCTTCTCTCGTGCAGCATCAGGAAGGACAATTCCGCCCGCCGTCGTTTCTTCCGCGGTTAGTCGTTTAACGACCAAATTGTCGCCGATAGGAACCACATTCATCTTGTTATCGGTCTCCATTTTCCAGGAAATTTATACCAGCTACCTTAATCATTAGTTCTATTGAAGATGCTGGCGGTCCGTTGTTCAACTGAAAAAAGCCATCCAGGCGAGAAATATCAGCCAGACCGTGAGGAAAAAACTGGAAAGAATAAGTTGCCAGCGACTAGCTTGCGGGGGATTTGGGATTATTGCTGGAGGATTTGGTTGTTGGCTTGTGCGAGATGCATGCTGCTTTTTTGCCGTCATCAGCAACTGTGCTCCTCGCCAGTATCAGGAAGCGAAAACTGAAAACTATGCTGAAAGCCTTCGTCAAAGTCAAACACGTCGTCAAAGTCCTCGCGCTGATCGTGGGGGGTCTTTCTCATCTGTTCAATCTTGATGAGGTTGAACACGATTTCACCAAAGTCGCCTGTTGATTTAATCCCCCAACTATTCAATACGCATTTGGCCATGTAGCCATACTGCTCTTGGGCATACAATCGCATTGCTTCACAAAGCTCCTGCCCAGTAACGTGCTTCTCAGGCTCCTCTTCTTCTTCCGCAGAATCCTCAGGATAGTGTTCCGTTCCCATTCCAAGTTTTTCTTGTGCATGGCGCAATGCTTCGAAGACAAAAATGTAAGCTTCCAATTTGTAGCGCTTGTCGCGAGCCAGCAACTCTGCTAACGGATGATCGGGGTCCAGCATGTTCATGGTTGATGTCAATTCTTGAATAATAGTTGGCGACAAATGAAAGGGGGAAATGGATTCGCCTTCTCTTACATCTTACTCCGCAGACGAGGATTCGTCATTATGTGGCTCAGAGTTATCTCCTCGCGGGCTAGAATTTCCGTCGGGCGGCTGATTTGTAGAGGATTTTGTAGCCTGTTTACGCTGCCCAGGCTTTCTTAGCACCGTCAGCACAGCCGATCCATCCAGGGCCAAATGCCGCATGTCCTCCATCTCGACAAGAATGCGTCCCACCAGAATTTCCTGGGCCAACACTCGACCTCGACCCTCATTGGTAACAATTTCCGATCCAACGGGAGGAAGCTCTTTCTGCAGCTCTTGGTAGGTATCATATTCATAGCGCAAGCAACATTTCAGCCGTCCGCAGCGTCCAGAAATCTTACTGGGATCCAGGGTCGCTTTCTGCAGTTTTGCCATCCGCATTGAAACTGGGGGCATCTCGGATAGATGCGTGTTGCAACAAACTGGCTTGCCACAGTCGCCATAGTCGGCCAGCAACTTGGCCTCGTCACGGACGCCGATTTGTTTCATCTCGATGCGAGTTTGAAACTCGTGGGCGAGGATTTTTACCAACTGCCGAAAATCGACACGATCCTCGGCCAGATAATAAACCACCACTCGTTCACCACCATAGATTCGTTCCACGTCGACCAGTCGCATATCGAGCTGGAGCTGCTCGATCTGCCGCTGGCAAGTCGAATGCTCGAGTTGCTGCTGTTCGAGGAGTCTCCGAAGTTCTCCCGAATCGTCGGCAGTGGTCTCACGCAATATCTGACCATTCTTGGGATCAGTCAGATTCGCCAGAGCCAACTCGTTGGCCTCACACAATACTTCCCCCACTTCGAGTCCGCGACTTGTCCGGGCAATCACTTGCACCCCACGTGCGTAGCTATCATTGCCGCGAGTGGAGAACACTCCCAGATGTCGCATCACGCCATGTCGAATTACATATTTGGGCATATGGCGATCTTATCGGAAAGGTGGTGAGTCGAGTAATAGACGTTTTCCGTTAGTATATCGAATCCGATTACAGGAAGGTAGGTGAGCAATAACTTGAGAGTAGCCTGGCAAACCTCAAACTAGAGGATCCCGAGGGTCACTCACCTCCATTCGCCCGGTACTTGAGTACTTGCACTCTTTCCAGGGTGACCAGACCTTCCTTGACCATTACGTCGATGTGAGGCATCAACTCGTCGATTTTCTCCCGCGCGTCGACAATCTCTATGATCACGGGCAGGTCCGTAGAAAGACGCAAAATCTTTGATGTGTGCAACCGACTCGTCGCGCCGAATCCCATTGGTCCGCGTATCACGGTAGCACCTGCCAGATGCAACTCTCTGGCCTTGAGTACAATTGCTTCATAAAGTGGTGTCCCCTGCCATTGGTCGCTTTCACCAATGAACACGCGCAGCAAATAGCCTTCTTCAGGAATCTTCATTTTTTATACTCCGTACCAGCGTTCGGCCAATCGGTATCCCAGCAAAACAGCTGAAATGCCAAACACACAATTCAGCAGCATGTTCATCATCGCTAGTCGAAATTCGCCTCCGTTTGCCAGGTGGAAGGATTCTAGACCGAAGGTAGAAAAAGTGGTGAAACCTCCCAATAGCCCAACCGTTAATCCAATGCGAATTTCTTCACGAACTAGTTGGGGTCCTGCAAAGAAACCCGCCAGCAATCCCAAGGCAAAGCAGCCCAAGATATTCACACTCAGCGTACCCAGGGGAAAAGTGCCGGGCGCAATTCTCTGAACCCAACCCGTCATCGCATAGCGCAAGAGGGAGCCACCCGCACCGCCAAGTGCTATAAACAGCCATTTCATTATGTTTGCTTCCGATGGTTGCTGCGAATCACTCCCCTGCCGTCGGAGAACGCAATGAACTAGAATAACGGTTTTAGTGTCCCAGTGCCAAAGGGTCCCATTGCTGAACGCTTGAATTTGCCATGATTCAGATTATCGATAACTACGACTCCTTTACTTACAACCTCGTCCAAAGGTTAGGGGAAATCGATCCGCTATTGGAAATCTGTGTCGACCGGAATGATCAGATATCAGTTGACGAGATCTTGGCACGTCGCCCCGATCGAGTGATTATCTCTCCCGGCCCGTGCACTCCCACCGAAGCAGGTATCTCATTGGAATGTGTCACTCGACTCAGAGGCAAGTTCCCCCTACTGGGTGTTTGTCTTGGCCACCAATCGATCGGCCAGGCACTGGGAGGCACTATTGTCCGTGCTGGTCGCTTGATGCACGGCAAGATCGACCAGATTTATCACGATGGTAGTGCGCTCTTCGCCGGATTGGAGAATCCCTTTCAGGCGACTCGCTATCACAGCTTGGTGATTAAGCCTGATACGATTCCCCGTGAGTTACTTGTTACCGCTTGGAGCGAAGATCCTGCGGGCGGGCGCGAGATCATGGCTGTGGAACATCGTTCACAACCACTGTTCGGTTTGCAGTTTCACCCAGAGAGTTTTCTTACTCACTCTGGAACGAACATCCTGCGGAATTTCCTGGCCGTGAACTAAGAAATTGAGGCAGTCATGCTAACCGTCTTCGAAGCCTTAGAACTCGTTGCTCAGTCGGCACTGCCGCTCGCTGCTCGGTCCGTACCTTTGGGCGAGGCACTCGGAACAAGGCTTGCCGAGGCAATCGTTAGCGACATCGATTCTCCTCCCTTTGATAAGTCGATGCTCGACGGCTACGCCATTGACGTTCAGGATTCTTCTCCGAATCGGCAGATTGTCGAAGAGGTAATCGCCGGCGGGGTGCCCCATCACTCGGTGAAACCCGGTACCACGATTCGCGTAATGACCGGTGCACCAATGCCCGAGGGTGCGAATGCAGTCGTGAAACACGAAGATACCTCTCTGATGAGCGACACAACCGTGAAGCTGCCCGATACGCTCCCCCACGAAGGCTACGGCATCTTTCTTCGAGGCAGTTCATTCCACGCAGGGGAAGAAGTCCTGCCAGCAGGCAAACGGCTTCGGTCGATTGACTTGGCTTTGCTCGCAGAAGTGGGGTGTGGCAAAGTCGAGGTCGTCCCCCACCCGCGAGTCGCAGTACTCGCCACGGGAAATGAATTAGTCGAATGTGGCGAATCTCTTGCTCCCGGACAAATACGAAATAGCAACAGCCCCATGCTTGTGGCTGCTTTGCGAGAGGTTGGCGCAACTCCCGTCGAACTTGGCATCGCCCGCGATGACCCAGGCGAACTCAAGTCTGCCATCGAAACTGGCTTGGAAGCCGATGTCCTACTAATTACGGGCGGAGTGTCTGCGGGAGTGATGGACCTTGTGCCTGGAATACTCACTGAGCTTGGCGTCACGAAGGTTTTCCACAAAGTCCGCATGAAGCCGGGCAAACCCCTGTGGTACGGAGTGCGTGAACTAGCAGGGCATCGCACCCTCGTGTTTGGTCTGCCGGGAAATCCCGTGAGCACATTGGTCTCGTTCGTGCTGTTCGTGAAACCGTCTCTCACAGCCCTCGGAGGTGCGGCCTTCGAACAATCTCCAGCTCTACGTGGCACTCTAACCACATCTGCTATTCATCGGGGCGGTCGTCCTACTTACCATCCCTGTCAACTGGGGCAAGCAATGGACGCCAGCCTCAGTGTAAGACCTCTCCCCTGGCGCGGCTCCGCTGATCTCGCGGCGCTGACACGCGCAAATGGTTTGATTGTTCTTCCCGCGGGGGACTATGAATTGACAGTGGGCACCGCAGTTGAAGTGATGAGACTGTAGCTGAAAAGAGCGGATAACCACGGCCTCTGATTGATGCCTCTTAGTTGCCCTTGCTGAACTCCTCACGGACTGTTCTGGCATTCTATGCAATAGATTCTTGCTTGCCCCTCTAATGTGCCTACAGATTCCGATCAATCCATCCGAAGTCAAGCGAGATCACAAAGAGCATCAAAGAGATAATGAACACAAATCCCACTGTGTGCAGAGCGACGACAAATCTCTCACTGGCCGGTCTGCCGCGGATACCTTCCCAGGCCAAGAAGACCATATGCCCACCGTCCAATAGTGGAATGGGCAGGAAGTTGATCACCGCAAGATTGGCGCTGAGCATTGTGAGAAACACCAAGAGCGCCCCTACCCCTTCAAAGGCCGAGTAACCCGCCGCTTTGGCAATCGTGATCGGACCTCCCAGCGAAGTGAGGGGAACCTGGGTCCCCAGTTTGCGGAGAAAGCGGTAAACCATTCCTAGCGAGTTTACCGTCTCGCGATAACCTAACTTGATTTGTTCCCCGAACGAGCTTGCGCGGCGAATCCGCTGGACTTCAACAACATTGAATCCACGCTCAGGCTCAAAGCTATCTGGCACGATCTGAGGCTTAAGCATGGCCGTCAAGGTCTCCGTGCCACGTTGATAGGTGAGCTTCACTTCATCGTTTGTGGACAAGCTCTGTAATAAATAGGTAAACTTGGGCCAGTTGTGACCGCCTTTTTCATTGAACTTTATGATAATTGGCTTAGGCTCTTTCATGCCAGCGATCGTGAACTCGGCCTCAGTGACCACATCGCCGCTCTGCATTCCGGCGGCAGCAGCGGGGCTATCGGGAATCACGTGATCTACTCGATTGAGTACTCGGTAGGCGATTCCCAAAGCTGGTACACTCAGCGGATCGTTATCCAGCCAGGAAGGTTCGACCCACGTTACGTTTCGCAAGCGAAGTTCCACCGGTTCGGTGGTTTGCTTGCCATCACTTGCGGCTGCCGAATGACGTACCGTGAGTTCGATTGTCCGGCCTTCCAATGCAAGCTTGCGCAACTGCTCAGGCAACATCATCGGATCGCCAAATAATCGATCCCCTTCGACAACTTCTGAGGCGGCTGCACCTGGGGCATAGCTAATTTTGTCGATGAAATCCCCTGGGGCAATCTTCTTGGCCGCCGCTTCACTTCCTTGCTCCACCGCAACAATCTTGCCAGGTTCCATAACGAGACCCAAACTGTGTGTGGGCAGCGGTGCAACCGTAATCGTCTCTGTCGTTCCACCGGTCCTTGGACCAAAGGGATTGTCTTTGGGGGCCTTGCCCCCACGTTGTACGGTGACTTCCAGCGGTTCGGCAGCCTGTTCCACTAGGGCAGACACCAATTGATAGTATTCGGTAATTGGCTGACCATTGATGGCCACTATCTCGTCATTGCCCTGAAACTTTGGTGTTGCTTCTGCCGCGGGCGAGCCCTTTGCAACAGGCATCTCTTCATTGAGACGTAATGAAAAAGGAGCAATGATGCCAACCTTCGGCAGCCCCGAATCCTGGCGTGGCTTAAGGATTATGTCTTCCTCTTTGCCAGTCGAAGCACGCAACACGGTAAAGGGAATTCCCTTTTCTAAGTCGCCCAGAGTTACGCCGCTCTTGAGATCTGTGAACGACGGATTCTCGACATTGCCGATCCGTGTGATCTCGTCTCCTGTGCGGATGCCGGCTTGATAGGCAGCCGAGCCGGGGGAAGTCTGGCCCACGATACAGGGGATGTACGGCACGCCGATCCCGTAAGCAATCACCGCAAAGATAAAGGCGAAGATCACATTCATGATCACGCCAGCCGAAATTATCGCCATTCGCTGGGGTACGCTCTTGGCTAAGTAGCTGCGGCTATCGACTTCGTACTTCGTGCCATCGGGGCCGACAATCTCTTTGGTTTGGATATTGCTCCCTTCGCGAACCTGGGACTCGCGAACTTGCTCGGCAATGTTAGCGGGATTGTCGTCCTGCCCGAGCATCTTCACATAACCGCCCAAGGGAAGGATGCCGATGCCATATTCTGTTTCACCCCACTTGTGGCTGAGCTTGTAGCCACCGATATCAAACCCAATAAAGAATTTTTCGCATTTTACGCCGCACATCTTCGCCACGGCAAAGTGCCCTAACTCATGGACAAAGATCACGGCCCCCAGCCCCAAAGCGACCTGGAGGATGACTATGATCCATTCCATCTGAGTTGCGACGGCAATCAAGCAAATACCCAATGCGAAACCTCCTGGCGAGCCCAACGATCGAGATCGATAAGTCGATCAAGGGTGGGGTCGGATTCAAAATTGTGAGATTGTAATACGCTCCGGCAGGCCGGGACGATTTCGGTAAAGTGTAGCTCACCGGCCAGGAAAGACCCAACCGCAGCTTCATTGGCACCATTCAGCACCGTTCCCGACGTTCCTCCCGAGCGGGCACACTGGTGCCCCAGTTCGAGGGCCGGATAACGGTCGGGGTCTGGTGGGGAAAACTCCAGCGAGAAACTTGCTCCCCAATCCAGTCGCTCAGCCACGCCGCCAACACGATCAGGATAATACAAAGCATATTGGATGGGGAGCCGCATATCAGGGGGGCTCATCTGGGCGATCACCGAGCCATCGACAAATTCAACCAGTGAATGGACCACCGATTGGGGGTGAATCGCCACCTCGATTCGCTCGCTGGGCACATCGAAGAGCCAGTGGGCCTCGATGATCTCCAGCGCCTTGTTCATCATGGTAGCCGAATCGACTGTTATTTTCGGACCCATGTCCCAATTGGGGTGCTCCAATGCTTCTGCTACGGTGACTTGTTTGAGTTGGTTCTGAGAAAGGTGGCGAAAGGCCCCTCCACTGGCCGTGAGTACCAGTCGTTCGACCTCAGCTGTTTGACCTGCACGAAGTGCTTGAGCAATGGCGCTGTGTTCACTGTCTACGGGGATTAATGTGGCCCCTCGCTCTCGAGCAAGTTGCATAACCAACGGCCCTGCCATGACCAGCGTTTCTTTATTCGCCAGGGCCACGGTCTTTTTGCTATCTAAAGCCGCCCATGTACTTTCGAGCCCTGCACGACCCACGATCGCTGCTAGCACCACATCGATCTGCGGTTGTCCGACAACCCGGTTGAGCTCGCTGCTGCCCATCAAAAGCTCAGTCCCTTTTGGCAGTTTTGACCAATCGAACTTTTCAGCCACTTGAATGTCCGTGGCGACAACCCAGCGTGGAGAGAATTCGACTGCTTGAGCCACCAGCAGATCCAATTGTGAGTGGGCAGAGAGGGCGGCCACTTGCAGCCGACCGCCACTAGCAGCGATCACACGCAGCGCATTCTTCCCAATGCTCCCGGTGGAGCCGAGTACTGCAATCTGTCGAGGCGCTTCGGCCATACGGAATCCGAGGATATTAACAGGGCGAGATACGACAGCCTACCTGCACAGCGACGAGCGGCAGATCTCCTGTCTATTTCAATTCCCTGACGCACCTATCGCTTATAACGGGCGTAGTGAAGATAGGGAAAATGCCTGACCAACAAGCATCCCGTGCCTTGTACTGTCAGGAAAACCCATCCGAGGCTGGTATTTTAGGTGTGAAGTGGCTTTGTCACAACCCAAGCCGCGCCTCGCTTGTTGCGTTTCCCCCCGAGAAGATTCGTTGTCTTTTCCAGGGGGCTAACTTAGGATGGAAGAAACCGCGATCATTACTACGTCATTGCCGCCATCCCCGCGAAGGCGGGAAACCAGCCCCTGAAAGACTTTTGATGGAAGATTCTCCTAATAAATCCAAAGGTTCCTCTGACAAGAAACCTAATCCGCAGTCTGGCAATCTGGTCTGGTACGTGCTGGGGCTGATGGCACTGTTGTTGCTTCTGGGCACATTGTGGGGTGGCCAAAGTCGGCTCACCATCAAGTGGAGCGATCTCGAGAAACTCATCGTCAAGAGTGACGATCTCAAGGAAAACTGGATCGATACTGAAGACACAACGACCACTCCGCCTCGATTGCTCAAGTTATATGGCCTCTCGGACATTAAGGTCGGTAGTACCGAAGTCACCGGCGACGTGATGGTAGAAGTACTGAGAGGGGGGCCTCCCACCAGTAACTCTGATTCTGGTGAGGGCGAGAGTTCTGCCAAGGGGCCCAAGACCTACAAATTCCGCACCAATCGACTGCCCAACGAACAGATCTTGCTGACGCTGCTTCACGACCATGGCCTCGAACACACCATGGCCGAATCGCCAAGTCCGTTCTTGAGCTATTTGCCGATGCTCACTTTCACGGGACTTTTGATCCTGTTGATGGTCATCATGATGCGACGCATGGGGGGAGCTGGCTCACCGATGGCCTTTGGACGAAGTCGTGCCAAGCTCTACGTGCAGGAAGATATTGAAGTCACCTTCGACGATGTGGCTGGTGTTGACGAAGCTGTCGACGAACTCCGTGAAGTCGTCGATTTTCTTAAGAATCCCGAACGTTATCAACAACTTGGCGGGCGTATTCCCAAAGGGGTATTGCTCGTCGGACCTCCCGGCACTGGCAAGACACTCTTGGCCAAAGCAGTGGCCGGTGAAGCAGATGTCTCGTTTTTTAGCCTCAGCGGTAGTGATTTCGTTGAAATGTTTGTCGGTGTCGGAGCAGCCCGCGTCCGTGACATGTTCAGCCAGGCGGAGCAACGCGCTCCGTGTATCATTTTCATCGACGAACTCGACGCTCTAGGCAAGACCCGTGGTAGCGGCCAAGTTGGCGGTCATGACGAGCGCGAGCAAACTCTCAATGCTCTTCTGGTTGAAATGGACGGCTTCGGTTCGAATATTGGTGTCATCGTGATGGCTGCCACGAATCGTCCCGAAACGCTGGATCCTGCACTCTTGCGTCCTGGCCGGTTCGATCGGCATGTGCTGGTCGATCGCCCCGACGTATCTGGTAGGGAAGAAATCCTCGAAGTCCATTTGGTGAATATCAAAGTTGCCGACGACGTGAAAGTCAAAGAGGTAGCCGCGATCACTAGCGGATTTGTCGGTGCTGATTTGGCCAATGTCGTCAACGAGGCGGCTCTCTTGGCAGCCCGTAAGGGCAAGAAATCAGTCACCCGCACCGACTTCCTCGAAGCAGTCGAACGAGCCAGCATTGGCCTGGAGAAGAAGAGCCGCATTATTCACGACGAGGAGAAAATCCGCTTGGCTTACCACGAGGCCGGCCATGCCTTGGTGGCCTATTCACTGCCCAATACTGACCCGGTGCACAAGGTTTCAATTATTCCTCGTGGCCTAAGTGCACTGGGCTACATGCAGCAGCGTCCCGAACGAGACCGCTACATGATGACCCGCGGGCAGCTCGAAAGTAGCATCCAAGTGGCTTTGGCAGGTACGTTGGCCGAAGAATTGATCTTCGACGAAGTCGCTACCGGTGCGAGCAACGATCTCGAGCGTGCTACCGAGACAGCCCGTAGCATGGTGATGGACTACGGCATGAGCCAATTGGGAAGAGTCAACTATCGCGAAAACAATCGCAATCCATTCCTGTCTACTGGTTCCGAAGGGGGTCGCATGGCGACCCACAGTGAGCAGACAGCGCGCGAAATCGATCAGGAAGTCAAACGGATTCTCGATGAATCACTGGACCGCGCCCGCAGCATCCTGGAAGCACGCCGCGCGGCGCTAGTTGCCATCAGTGAAGAGTTAATGACTCAGGAAGTGATCGACGCGGAAGAGCTCAAACGCATTGTCGAAGAGAATTCACCAAGCCCGATGATTGTCCCCGGCACTGATGCCGAACAAAAACGCGACGCAAAAACGGCTGAATCCGCTTCGGACAAATCCTCCGGTTCGGCGGGGGGGTAACTGTCAGCCGCGACCGTTCAAGGTGGCCTGAACGCGGTGTGTTGGTACACTTGTCATTGCATGGCTTCGCCGAAATTTGAGAACTGTTCGCAATCAAATGGGGCATGCATAGCCCTGGATTGTTGGTTACCTTCAATATGGGTAGAATCAGCACCTGTGCCACTCTGAAATTCTAATCAACTCAGCCGCACACAAAGATTCAATGACTCTCCTCTTTCGCTTGTCTTGTCTCGTTCTAGCGACTTTTAGTTTGCCATCTTTTGCTTACCCAGCAAGTGCCTTCCCAGGATTCATCGAGGTCGGCGAAAAGGGCAAACAAATCGTAGCGCTCGTTCGCCAGGCGGAGCACGATGCCGGCTTCTCGGGCGCGGTTCTCGCGGCCGAGCGGGGAAGAATCATTTCCGCCGTGGCGGTCGGCATCAGCGGTAAGCAAACGCTCGACGTTACCACGCTTTTTGAACTCGCTTCCTGCACTAAACCATTTACTGCAATCGCCGTGATGAAGCTTGTAGAAGAGGGCAAACTAAAGCTCGATGACCCCATCGCCGATTATCTACCTGGCATCCCCGAGAATTGCAGCGCGATCACAGTTCGCCATCTTTTGCAACATACCTCCGGCATTCCCGGTACTAACAGCGAAGGACGCGGCACCGAGCTTGCCAAGGTACTTCCGAAGTTCCTTGCCGGGGGGCCTCAGTCACCTCCGGGGGAGCATCATGAATACTGGAATCAAGGTTATGCATTATTGAGTGAGGTGATCGCTCGCGCAAGCGGTAAGTCCTACACTTCTTACATGCGACAAGCGATTTTCAAACCCTGCAAGATGGAGAGTAGCCGCTTCAATGGTGATTCGCGTCCCCGAGGTGTAAAAGTCGCTATCGGTGTGTCGACCCATGGCGAAAATCGTTCTGCTCTCGAGCATCCCTACGGCGAGTACGGCTTGCAGTATCGCGGCATGGGCGGGCTTGTCACCAATTTGGTCGACCTCTGGCGATGGGATCGCACGCTCGCCTCCGGTAAGTTGCTCAAACCGGAATCCTATGCCGAAATGACTACGCCGGGGCCCTCCGGCTATGGTCTTGGCTGGCGGGTGCATGAAGAGGGCGGTCACTCCATCCACGAACACTCCGGGAGCGTACGCGGGTTTCTCGCTTCTCTCCGCCGTGTGCCGGACACTGGAAGTTGTTTATTCATTCTCGCTAACAGCGACGACAGGAAGCCTTTTGGCATAGTGAAGCGTGCATGCGAAGACGCACTCGCGGGAAGGGTGGCCCATCTTGAACTGCCAATCTCCCTCGACTCGAAACTCGTCGATTCACTGGTTGGCACTTACCGGGATTCCGCTGGCCGCACGCTTACGGTTAGTCGCGAAGGTGCAACTGCTGCCGCGTCAATTAATTGGCACGGTCCGGTAAGCGCTGGCCACTTGAATCAAGGCGAAGGCGACAACTTGTTGTTCGAAATGGCCGGCTCCAAGAACGAAATCTCCGTCGACCGCGACCCTCAAGGCAAAGTCTCAGCCCTCACCATCATCGACCTCGAACCGCCCGTCAAATTTTTCCGTCATTAGCGACTCCGCGGCGAACATTGACTTCTCATCCCGTATCGGGAAATCTGCCGAGGCGAAAAGATACCTGGAACGAGCTACCGGGACAGCCCGCAGCATTTTAGAGAATGTTTCCCGGCAACGACTCCGAACAAGAACGCACCGCAAATTCGTCGAAATCCGATTAGGACAAATCCGCCGGTTATGTGAGTGGTTGACGATTCCGCTTGCTTCGCATGATTTCTCAATCACAATTGAAGTTATGATGAAAAACTGGTCTCTCTCTTTTCAATCGGACCGCGGACCCATGCTGATCTGCACCGGTCTGGCCGTAATCCTGTCGGCGCAACTCTGGCCCGGGCTCCCCGTGGCTGCGGCAATTGCGCTCATCGGGTGTGGTGCGACTGGTGTGATGTGCCAGCAACTTGATACGCGCCACCGACGGTTGCGGCTTTGTGGCTCGTTACTAGTATACGCCGCGCTGGTGGGACTCGCAGTGGGCGCTCAATTGCATCTTCGCAATGATGCGATCTACGTCGCCGATGCTGTGGTGGCGGTCTTGTTGTTGCTCACCGCGGTGCAAACTACGTTTCAGCGCACTGATTCTGCTTCGAGTTGGTAACTTGGAGTGCGCCAGGCAGTCCGCTCCGGTGCTGCGGGCCCCAAAGCCAACGCGAGCCAACCATCTTCGATCACCAATTGCGTCACCATCAATCCAGTCAGGCGCTTGTCGGATTCCATCTTCTTGAGGACCGCAATCTCCTCGCCCTTGCTGAACAGTTTACCCATGACGCTGTGTAATACCACACGGTGGCCCGTTCGCAGATTGCGGCCCGCGAATTGTAGAGTTTCGTCCTGAACTAGCTTTACTGCCAGGCCATCAACAACAGGCCGGTGAAAAGTATGCACCTCGAAGTTGGGGATCTTGTCTCGCCCGTGGGCCAATTCGCGGACATTCAACACCAGCTCTAATCGATCCCCTGCAAAAGATACATGGACCGCGTCGTAAGGTGCAAACTCAACGATGGCTCGCGCCGGCAAATCCTCGGGTGGGGTCGCGTCCTTATGACCCAACTTCTCCGCCAACAGCGCGTGAACTTCAAGCAGCGTCATCCGCTGTCCTTCTAACTCCAACCCTGCCAGAGCATTGTTGAGTGCCGTTTCGTGCAGTTGCATACTCAGCACGCTATCACCTGGAGCAGAAGGTCGAGGAGTGTGGGCCGCCAATTGATCGAGGTTTGCTAGCCGCAACTCCATCACAGCTCGTCTAGACGTGGTGTGCATATCGACAGGTTCCGCGGCCAGTGCTAGATTTCCGAAAGGAACGAGAACATTATCGCGGAAGCGCTGCTCCAATTGAGAAAGCTTGGGGTCGGCCTCTTGATCCATGCGAGTACGTGCCTTGTAAGCCACTTTGGCTTTCACCTGAGACATCGCCTGGGGACGACTCTTCTGGTTTTGCTGCTTCCCCACGTCACGAAACATTGCGCCGAGAATAGGGACACGGTCGAATTGTGAATCAGCTCCCAAGAAGTCGTTGCGGCCTCTCGCAGTAGACTTGGCCTTTGACACTCGGAGCCCCTCGCTGTCAATCGTGATCACCTTGTCTGCGTCGTATTCATAGCGAGCGGCATTGTGTACCCTGACTGGCCATGTCTCGCTGCGAGTTCGCGAATAGACTTTTCCTTCTGCTTGCAATGCGATCCGCCAGGCATCATCGCTCGGCAAGAGAGCGATTCCAACGTCGGTGGAAGTGCGTGAACGACCATGGACACGTTTCCCAGCAACCGACTCCCTTACGGCCTCAGACCTGACCTGTTGCTCAGGAAGCATCCGATTCATGAGTTCCTTGCTCAGTGCGACTCGCATGTTTGCGCCGCGATATCGCATGTGCATTTCCTCGGCCAAGGCCTGGAGTTGCTCATTATTCGACCACAGCATGCGTTGCTCAAGTTGAGCGATGGCGGCCGCATAGCGAAGTCCACCCTGCTCTTCGTATCGCTCGACTAAAGCCAGGAGTGTATTGAGGTCAACCGGGCCGGTGGCCCAAGGTCGCAGTTCGCGAGCCAAGCTTGCAAGGGGTTCTTCTGCGATAAAAGACTGCTGTTCCTCAGTGAGCCGCGAATCGGAGAGACGTGATAGAATCTCCTGGGCCAGCTTCATCCGGGCATTGCGGTCGACCCCCACTCCTTCGCTTGTCGCCAGTGCGACCTGATCTAAGAGCAGGTACTCTCGCCATAGTTCGCCATTCTCTGTGCCAGCCAACAATGAAGCAATATTTCCCAAGACGGGCATCAAGGTTCCGCTCGTTTCAGTCTGGAAGTCTACAACGCTTGGCACATCGTCTGAGGTAAGCAACTCCCATATCCCCAATCGTCGTTCCAGCCCCTCGGCAACTTGCAACCAAAGTTGTTGCAGCGCTGGATCGGCCAATGCTCGGGACTCGCTTTCCCCCTCCACGACAAGCCTCCGAAGTTCGACAAGGCTCACTACAACGATATCGTTGGTCGTCGCCGTCTTGTCGGTCAGTGGTAGAACGCACTTCAGTACCTGTGAAGCCCATTCCCTGGTGGTAGGGAGAGTGGTAAGAACTTCCAGCCGGTCAATCAACAGCGTGGGACGCTGGCGAATGAGGGGGCTTGAGAACTCCGCCGACTCTTCAATAATTGTATTTTTCCCTGGCGATTCACTCTTCGATGGAACTGCAGATGGCACGCTAATCGCCTCAGGTGGCGGGACTTCAGGCGCCGAATCTGACTTGACCAAGACTTGCCCAAGAGGCTCTCTGCTTTGTCGCCGGGGAGTCAGCATCGCCAATCGATCCGAGGAGTTTTCAACGCGAACAATAGGCGCCCTCGACTCGAATGCGAGGGGTGGGTTGTACGTTCGCTTGAATAAGGGTGACGACGGTTCTGTCGGAGTTTCAAGACTATGCTTCCTACTTTCGGATTCCATACGGGCTTCATTCGCCGGGATTTTTTCCCCAGCAACTTCAGGCAATGATTCGATCACGCCTTGCACGGCACCGTATAATTCCTGCAGCGTCTCCCAACTGGGAGTCATCCTGGTCGGGAGCGTTTGCGATGCTTGAACAATCGAAGGGGCGACCTCTTGTTCGGACACCGCATCATAAAGTTGCGCATTTTCCTGCTGTCGTGCCATCAACTCGTGAACGTTGAGAACCGGATGCTGCCAGCTATAAGGTGCAGCAACCGCCAACGCGAGCAGGCAGATGAGTCCCGCCATTATCGGCCAACGTGATTTGCGACGTTCCCACCGCATATGTTCTATACTCCTACCCCGGATCGAATTCTTTGAACGTGATGCAGATCGATGGGCGAACGTGAAATCTCGGGGCAGACTCTCGCAGCGAGGGGCCAGAATTCTTCACGGCACGCGAATGCACTTGTTTTGATAAGATCGGTATTCTGCGGCGTCGTCTTGCGTCTACCTGCATGCTGAGTAGAGTCGCAGAGAGTTTTGCACAAATATTGGCCAAAACAAGCGATCTTCGCAGTCCAATCACAGAAACAAGGGGAATTAAGTGGACTTTAACGCCTGCTGTGCGTGCTGCTGCTTGTTTAGAATACTGTCACCTTGATCCTATGAATGAAACTCCGCAACTGTGAAATCAAACTCAGAAATACTGCCTGTCTCTACCGACCGTGTAGCGGAACAACTGCTCCTAGACTTGTTGGCTCTACCAGGAAGCAGCGGCCACGAAGTGGCCGTGGCCGAGTTTATTTGTGAGCGGCTCCGCGCCGCCGGTCTGCCAAAGAAGGATCTGAAATTCGATCAGGCCAACCGCAAGTCGATTCTCAAGGGTGAAACGGGCAATCTGGTCCTCCGCTTGCCAGGCACTATGCGTGGACCACGCCGATTACTTGTCGCCCATCTTGACACCGTACCAATCTGCCAGGGCACTCGGCCTGCCAAGAGAGGCAGACGCATCGTATCACTCGATAAGCATACCGGCCTGGGAGGCGACGACCGCGCAGGTGTGGCAGTGCTACTCGCGACAGCGCTCAACATTATCGAGAAAAAATTACCACATCCGCCAATCACGTTTCTCTGGACCGTTCAGGAAGAAACCGGCCTGAACGGTGCGCGACACGCCACTTTGAGTCTGCTCGGTAAGCCAACTCTAGCATTCAACTTCGATGGCAACTCGCCTGCGCGACTCACTATTGGTGCTACTGGCGGCTACCGCATGAACATTGAGATTCGCGGGCTGGCAAGCCACGCCGGGGGACACCCCGAGCAAGGGGTTAGTGCAATTGCGATCGCATCTCTCGCCATTGCTGACCTCGTAAAGAACGGCTGGCATGGCCTGGTTGAAAAGAATCGCCAGCGCGGAACAAGCAACGTTGGCGTCATACATGGAGGGGCCGCCACGAACGTCGTTACCGACCTGGTACAAATCCGCGCTGAGGCCCGAGGCCACGACCCCAAATTCCGCCAGCGGATTATCGACGAAATCGAACAGGCGTTTCATCGTGCTGCCAAAGAAGTTACAAATACCAACGGCCAGTGCGGCACGGTCTCTATCGCAGGGCGACTTGACTACGAAGCATTCTGTCTTGCAAAGGATTGCCCTTCGATACTCGCCGCCAAAGCTGCGGTCGAGGCAGAGGGTTGCAGCCCCGAATTCAATATCTCCAACGGCGGACTCGACGCCAATTGGCTTACTGCGCGCGGCATTCCAACCGTGACTCTCGGATGCGGGCAAAACGAAATTCACACTGTCAGCGAATGGCTCGATCTCGAAGAGTTCCACCGTGCCCTTCGGATCGCCCTGCGGTTGGCCACGGAGACGTAAGTCTCTCTCCTCTAACCTCCAGCCTCTACCATGAATCCCAATGAAGAACTCTGCCTCTGTTTCCATGTTACACAGCGTAAGGTGGCCAACTACCTGCGGATCGAAAACCCACGCAGTGCCAGCCAACTCTCAGACTGTTACGGAGCAGGAACCGGTTGTGGCTGGTGCAGACCGTTTCTCAAAAAGATGTTTGACGCCCACCGCGCGGGTATCACCGAGGCAGACTTCCCAACATCGAGCGACTACGCCAAGTCTCGTAGCGAATACGTCAAAAAAGGGGGAGGAACCCCGCCACCTGGAGCGACACCGGTGGAAGATCTGCCGAATTAAGCGGGACCTGCGCAAGTCATTTGCTGCCGAAACTCTGTCTCGGTCAATTGCACCCCCTCGCGAACCATTTCGTAATTGAGTTCCAGATTCGGCCAGTCGAAGCAAGCCAGCAGCCGATCAAACTCTTCGGTGGGACACGCTCCATGCAGCTCCACCCGGTGCAGTACTCCTGCAAAATCAAACAAGTGGCCATCAATTTGCCATCGTTCGTTGCCAACCCCCCCGGACCAGATCCAGGACCCATCTGGCTCAAAAATCATCCTTGGTAATCCTTCTAGTGCAGCCGCGCACTCTTCCCAGGTGCAGGTGAAGGGGTCTCCGAAAAGATTGATGTGGAATTTGTACATGCGATATGAGTCAATCAGCGAGCCGCGCGGTCCCCCCTGACTGACTTTGCCCTCTCCCAATACCCCGCCAGACATTTCAATCCAGTGGCAATTGATGCCCCATCTTGTCGCGCTTTGCCGCCATGTACCCTACGTTATGCTCGTTCATCGGCGGGACGATAGGGACTTGATCCACGACCTCCAGGTCAAAACCCCCGTAGATAAAAGCGCTCGTCTTCTTGGGGTTGTTGGTTAGGAGTCGAACCCGGCTGAGTCCCAAGTCTTTGAGCAATTGAATCCCCACCCCGTAATCTCGCGGATCGGCCTTGAATCCCAATGCCAGATTAGCCTCGACGGTATCGAGCCCCTCGTCTTGAAGCTTATATGCCTTGATCTTTTCAACCAGTCCGATCCCCCTCCCTTCCTGAGGCAGATAGACAAGCACCCCACATCCCTCTTGGCTGATCATGTCCAGTGCCATGTGCAATTGGTCGCCACAATCACAGCGAAGCGACTCCATAAGGTCACCCGTAAAGCAGGATGAGTGTAGTCGCACGAGCGGTGCCGTCGATTTCGAAAGATCGCCCAACACATAAACAATCGGCTCCTGGGATTCATATTTTACGCCGTAGGCGATGATCGTCCCTTTGCCGTAACGTGTAGGCAGATTTGCTTCGGCCTGTCGATAGACGAGCTTCTCGCGCACTCGCCGGTAAGCAATCAACTGCTCAATAGAGATGATCGGTAACTTGAAGTCTATGGCAGTCTTTCGCAGGGCATCTCGAGTCGCGCGGTCCCCCTCTTCGTTCAAGATCTCGCACAACACTCCAGCGGGCTGAAGCCCTGCCATGCGGGCCAGGTCGACAGCAGCCTCGGTGTGACCTGCTCGGCGGAGTACGCCACCTTCTTTTGCTACCAGCGGAAACAAGTGTCCAGGTCGATTGAAGTCAGCAGGGATGCTCGCAGGATCGCAGATTGCCTTGATCGTGCGGGCTCTCTCCGCGGCGGTTATACCTGTACGCGTCGTGCGGTGATCGACGGGCACTGTGTAGTTGGTGCCTAGTGGGGCTGTGTTCTGCTCGACCATCGGCGATAGCTTTAGCCGTTCACTTACTTCAGGCAAGATCGGCATGCAAAGCTGCCCCCGGCCGTGGGTGATCATGAAATTAACCGTCTCGGTCGTCACCTTCTCGGCGGCACAAACAAAGTCCCCTTCATTTTCGCGATCCTCAGCGTCAACAACGACAATCGTCTGTCCTGCTGCGATAGCAGCGACGGCATCTTCAATGCTTGAAAACTGGTTAGACACGCTATTGGGACTCCTCGGTCGGAAAACTTGCAATTGGTCAACTGTTCTGGGGATATTATAAGTAGTCCAGGGATGCAAACCAACCGACGGGAGAAAATCAACATGCTCAGATTTAACGGACTAATAGCAATATTGGTGCTTTCTCCGGCTTACGGTGGATGGATCCCCCTCACTGCAGGGGAATTCGAAGCCAAATACGGAGTCTCCTATGTCGAGCGGGCTACAGGCTCGCTCAAGGCAGATACCTATGTCCCCAAAGACCCGGGCCCGCACCCTGGGGTTCTGGTTGTACATGGTGGAGCCTGGCGGATGGGCTCTCGGGCTCAACTCTCGGGAATCGCCCAGCAACTAGCACAGCAAGGGTTTTCAGCCGTGGCCATCAGTTATCGGCTCGCTCCGCAAGACAAGTTTCCCGCCCAGATTGAAGATTGCAAAGCGGCCGTCCGATGGATGCGTATCCATGCAGAAGAATTAAAACTCGACCCCGACCACATCGGTGGCTTCGGTTACTCGGCGGGGGCCCACTTGGTGACCCTGCTGGGAACAACCGACATGCAAGATGGTCTGGAGGGAGTTGAAGACCCCGACCACCAACCCAGTACCCGCTTGCAAGCCGTCGTGGGTGGAGGCACACCCTGCGATTTTCGCGACATGCCCACCGATCTCCGCTGGCTCAGTTTCTGGCTGGGCGGAACGCGCGGCGAAATGGCGGAGCAATATCGGCTTGCTTCTCCCGCCTCATTTGTCACCTCCGACGATCCCCCTATGTTTTTCTTTCATGGCGAAAACGACGATCTCGTCCCCATTACCCAGCCCCAAGGAATGTGTCAAATCATGCAGCAGGCCCATGTTCCAGCCGAGCTCTATGTGGTTCCTAAACTGGGCCACATCGCAGCTGTTATGGACCATACTGCTTTGAGTAAATGTATTGCGTTTCTTAATACGCAACTAAAAAGACAGGAATCGCCATGAGCGTTTCCGAACCACTTCAGTCGCCACTCGCACGCGAAGAGTATGTCGAACAGACGCACTTCTTCACGGTCCTGGCCGAACGCATGACCGAAAACATACCCGCTCAGGAGGTTCTAGCCGCCGTACGCGAGGAGGTGTTAGCGACCACCAAGATGCCAATGGCGATCGACTTTTTGCTCGCCGAGTTGCGGCATCAGGGGGAATTCGCCGCCGGGATGCGAAAGCTTTCGCATTACTTCACCCCATTTCAATGCTACGTAATGTCGGAGGCGGAGAACGTGCGCAAGCGTTTTGACCTTCGCATTGGCCTCTTGGTCCTAGCCCGGGAAGCCATGTATCGCGGTAGCGAGCATGCCACTCGCCAGGGACTATTTGTCTACCAATTTGAGACACTTTGTCGCAACCGCTTGGGCTACGACGATGGGCTGGAAGCCATGTCTCGCGATCCATCGTACGACGCAACCTGGAGTGAGTGGCTCCTGACCGTCCGCCGCCAAGTGGGCCTCGTAGAGTTCGCAGATCTAATCTATGTACGCAGCGAATTCTATCGGGTCCAAGCAGAACGAGAAGAGCGAGCCGGGACCTCTCAGACTCCAATTGTCCTCTTTGGCCTGCAGGAAGGTCGAATTGCTTGGGCCAATCGACGAAAGGAACCGTTGCTGCTCTTTTCTGCTTTGCATCGCCATTTGGACTATCCGGCCGTCCCCCGGCCGGAACCAGCGAATCCCGAAGAACGCTTGCTACCTGTTCTTGCCAGACGGGTCGAACAACTAGAGGCTCGCCTGCGACTCGTGGAAGAAGAGCAGCGAGGTGGAATAGACCTGTCAAAATTCTATGCTGCCAATCAGCCAAAAATGCCTTAAATCGAAATCTCGTCGAATTCGTGACTTTCCCCCTCTTTTGCTGTTCAACAGGCGGTCTCGGCATGGTAAATTTTAAGGATCAGAGTGAGAATAGAACGCACAAGAATGTTGCTCGAGGGATGGATCGGAGTAGTTAACTCCGGTGAAATCCGCTAAATCCTCGATCAATTGCGACTCATGTCTTCCCCCACCACCTTTGAAAAAGACGCCCGAGATTGCTAGCAATCTCTGATCAATAAGAAAGCCGCGACCCGTGAGTTTTCAGCTGAGCCTAAGCACCGAATCGGTGATGGCCGCCTATCCAGACGATCCGTTGATCGTCGCGCCCGACGCAACCGTCAGTGATGTGCTGCAACTAATGCGCGCCCAGCAAACCGGCTGCGTACTTGTTTGTTCGGCAGGAAAAATGCTCGGCATTTTCACCGACCGCGATGCCCTCCGCTGGATGGCCAAGCAGACCGATAATGGTAGCAATGGCAGCGCCAAGCAACCTATCTCAGAACTCATGACTCGTGAGCCGACTTCTTTGCTGGCATCGACCAGTGTCGGGGAAGCGATCCAACTCATGTCAGCAGGACGCTATCGCCACTTGCCCATCATTGGCACTAATGGCATGCCATCTGGGATGGCCAATGTCCATGGTATCGTGCACTACCTTGTGGACCACTTTCCGCAGACGATCTACAACTTGCCTCCGCAACCCGATATGGCGCAAGCCGAACGCGAGGGTGCTTAGAAGCATCCTGAAGCCCCCCCAACTGCATTTCCAAACTAATAGATGGTTTTGAACTCAGTCTGTAGCAACTAACCACTGACAACTGACAAACAAGAAATTATGGCCACCGCGACTCCCTCGAAGCCCGTCTCCGATTTAGTAGAAGCAACTGTCCGTTTTTGCGGCGACTCTGGTGATGGTATGCAGTTGGCTGGTACCCAGTTCACCAATACAAGCGCTCTCTTGGGCAACGACGTTGCCACATTCCCCGACTTTCCTGCTGAAATTCGCGCTCCTCGTGGCACGAAGGCCGGGGTCAGCGGATTCCAGATCCACTTCTCCAGCACTGAAATCTTCACTCCCGGTGACACGGTGGATGCCCTGGTGGCGATGAATCCAGCGGCCCTGGTAACTAACCTCGCTGATTTACGGGATGGCGGGATTTTGCTGGTCAATAAGGACGCCTTCGACAAAAAGGGGCTCGAACAAGCCGGCTATGCAACCGACCCGCTCGAAGATGGCAGCCTCGAAAAATACAAAATGCATTCTGTAGAGATGACCAAGTTGACCCGCTTGGCAGTTGAAGGCTTGGGCCTAAGCCAAAAAGAGGCCGATCGCTGCCGCAACTTCTTCGCGATGGGGCTGGTATTTTGGCTCTATGACCGCTCACTCGAACCCACACTCAGGTTCATCGAGAGCAAGTTCGGCAAACTCCCTAGTGTTGCCCAGGCCAATACAAATGCTCTCAAGGCAGGCTTTAACTACGGAGAGACGGTCGAGGCGATCAACACTCAGTACCACGTCGGTCCCGCCAAGCTGAAGCCAGGAACTTACCGCAACATCGAAGGCAATCTAGCCCTTGCCTGGGGACTCTTGGCAGCAGCCAGATTGTCGAATAAGCGACTCTTCCTTGGGGCGTATCCTATTACGCCTGCCAGCGACGTGCTGCACTATCTCTCCAATTACAAGAATTTCGATGTGCTGACGTTCCAGGCAGAAGATGAGATCGCCGCCGTGACCTCGGCCATTGGGGCAGCCTTTGCCGGCGAAATGGCCGTCACCGCGTCGAGCGGTCCTGGCATCGCACTCAAGGGAGAAGCCCTCGGTTTGGCGGTAATGACCGAATTGCCCATGCTTGTGATCAACGTCCAGCGCGGCGGTCCTTCGACGGGGCTCCCCACCAAGACCGAACAAGCGGACCTCAATCAAGCCTTGTTTGGTCGCAACGGCGAATGCCCCATGCCGATCATCGCCGCACGCAGCCCTGGAGATTGTTTCTACGTCGCGCAGGAAGCCTGGCGAATTGCTACCCGGTTCATGCTACCAGTTTTTGTGCTCACCGATGGATACATCGCTAACGGCTCAGAACCTTGGCAGATCCCGAATGTCTCCGATTTGCCACGAATCGACATTAATCATCCAATCGCCAATGGCGAAGAATTCCAGCCCTACGCAAGAGATGAGCGACTGGCCCGACCTTGGGCCATTCCAGGAACACCCGGCTTGGAACATCGTATTGGTGGACTGGAAAAAGCCAACATCACGGGCAACGTCAGTTACGACCCCATCAACCACGAGAAGATGTGCCTTCTGCGACAGCAGAAAGTGGACAACATCGCCGACGACATCCCGCTCCAAGAACTTGATGGTCCTGACAGCGGGGATCTTCTGGTTCTTAGTTGGGGCGGCACCTATGGCTCCTGTGCTACCGCCGTGCATACCGCACAGAAGAGTGGCCAAAAGGTGAGTCACTGTCATCTGCGTTATTTGAATCCTTTCCCCAAGAACTTTGAAAAGATCCTCCATAGTTTCGACAAAATTCTGATCCCCGAACTCAACCTTGGTCAGCTCAATGCAGTCATTCGAGCCAAGTTCTTGATCGACACCGTCGGCCTGAACAAGGTCCAAGGCAAGCCGTTTAGCGTTATTGAAATCGTCAACAAAATTAATTCGCTGCTCGGTTAACCCGACAGTCCCACACCAATGAGCATTGAATCTACCCTCCCGGTTTTGAAACCTGCCGATTTTGCCAGCGATCAGGACGTTCGCTGGTGTCCAGGCTGCGGCGACTATTCCATCCTCGCCCAGATGAAAAAGATGCTTCCCTCGCTGGGGGTGCCCCGCGAGAAGATCGTCTTCATCTCAGGTATCGGTTGCTCCAGTCGTTTTCCATACTACATGAACACCTATGGGATCCATTCGATCCATGGTCGCGCACCTGCAGTGGCGACGGGATTGAAGGCTAGCCGACCTGATCTGCAGGTTTGGGTCATCACGGGCGATGGCGACGGCCTCTCTATTGGCGGCAACCACCTCATGCATGCCATCCGCCGTAACGTCGATCTTAATATCGTGCTCTTCAACAACCGCATCTACGGTCTCACTAAAGGTCAGTATTCCCCCACGTCCCCGCTTGGCAAGAAAACCAAGAGCACCCCAATGGGTGCCGTCGACAACCCGCTGCATCCTTTGTCGATCGCTATCGGTTGTGAAGCGACCTTTGTCGCCCGCAGTATCGACACCAATATCAAGCACTTAGGTGGCGTGCTGAAACGGGCTGCCGAACACAAGGGCACTGCCTTTGTTGAGGTCTACCAGAATTGCAACGTATTCAATGATGGTGCGTGGGAATATGCCAAGGACCGAGAGACCAAGGAGGACACCACCCTGGAACTCGAGCATGGCAAGCCGCTCCTATTTGGCAAAGAACGAAAGAAGGGCATCCGGCTGCACGGCCTCGATCCTGAAGTCGTTGAGCTTGGCAAGGGAATCACTGAAGACGATCTCTTGTTCCACGACGAGCGAGCAGCCGAGCCAAGCTTGGCATACCTTTTGAGTCGCATGCGCTATGAAGATGGCTTCCCCGAACCCATCGGAGTTTTCCGTTGTGTGGATCGGCCGCGCTACGACGACGAAGTCAACAAGCAAATCGACAAATCGCTTAAAGACAAAGGCAAAGGCGACTTGGAAACCCTGTTTAACTCCGGCGAAACGTGGACCGTTAAATGATTCCCTGCCCCTCCTGTGGATTCGAAAACCTGGAAGGCAATGATTTCTGCGATCAGTGCCAAAATTCGCTCACCGACCTAAGCATTCCTCAGCAGCGCTCTGCTGTCGAACGGGGTTTGGTGAAAGACACTATCGAATTTCTGAAGCCACATAAGCCGTCGTCGGTCTCACCCAACGACACCGTTGGCGAAGTACTCCAGAAAATGGTGTCCGAAAAGATCGGTTGTGTGATGGTTGTTGAGGGCGAAGAGATTCGCGGCATATTCACCGAGTTCGACGCCCTGATGAAGGTCAACACCAACGCCGCATCGCTGGCAGATAAACCGATCAGCACCGTCATGACCGCCAGTCCTGTGACGATAGAAATCGATCACAAAATCGCATTCGCCCTTCACCGTATGCACGTCGGGGGATACCGCCATGTGCCGGTACTCAACAAAGGCAAGCTGGTCGGCGTCACGTCAATCCGCGATATTCTGAACTATCTGGCCGAACGGATTGTCGTTTCCGCGTGACCTTTAAAGCCGCGAACGTTGGCAATACAGGGTGTTTTCACAGTAATTTTTTGGGAACTCGGAGTTCAGAATTTACGCCAATGGCAAGGGATTTCAAGAAGTGCTTTCTGGCCGTGCTCCTTCACTAACTGTTGAATTCTTTCAAGCCCACGAGCATAAATGGTTTCTTCGTGGTACGGGGTAGATCCCACATCTATTCTCGCATGTAGCGGATAAAAGTCCCGAAACCAAACTGTTTGAGCAAAAGTCGCATAACCTTCGCAGATGAGTTCAAGTTGCTTCTCTTCTTCAGGGGAGAAATCAAAGCGATCTTCATAAGACGGACCACCAAGTTTCTCGAATAGTGCGTGCGCCAATTCGTGAACAACGATTTCGGCTACCCAGTGTTCATGGCCCGGCCTCGCATCAAAGGATACATAAATTGCATTCTTGTGGTACGCGGCCATGTGCGTCCGAGCACCGACTTCATCCATCTCTTTCCCATGAACTGCATACTCGTGAATCTGTCGCCTGAATAACATAGAGCGAAACAAACCAAGAGATTGCTTGAGTTGCTCCACTCTGTGTTCATTCAGATGTGAGTACTCCCATACATCTATCTGGCCTAGTTGTACTCCTGCGCGTTTCTCGATCCTTGGTTGATATTGACTAATCACAGCTTTGTAAAAAGAAAGAAAAAAGTTCTTCTCGAAATCAGAGACTGTGGATTCGGCGTTGTTAGAGAATGCTGCCATTACGACCCTTTTCGCAAGTCTCGCATTCCACCCTGTGAGTTCTAACGCGTTCAGATGGATAGGCAACTAATTGCAAGTATTTCTTCCATGAGACAAACGTTGTAAACTTCATATACTATTTTATTGTCTCACTCAAGTCATGGAAGGGACATGTCCCAATCGCTTTCCGAACAAACTGCCGGCAAAGTCTCCAAAAGTGTCGCCGCTTTATTGGCGGACTTTCAGCCTGAGGCCGAGAGCCCTCTCCCGATCGAAGTGCAACAAGCCCTCTTTCTTGCCCGACGGTTGCAACTCGAAGCCACCGCCCTGCAAACCCCAGCCGAGCGTCGCCAACAGGCGGAGTTGGACCGGATGATCCAGTCCCCCAGCGACAAGGCCACCATGATGCAGCTAACCGATCAGTCGTTTCGCGCGCGGCTGCCGCATCGCGCTGCCGACCAGATGATTCATATCCTCGATGTGCAGGGGGTGCCGCGTTTTTTTAGTACACTCGATCGCACGCTGCTCAAGGGGTTTCAATCCTTCGGGGCTTACCTCCCTGGAGTTGCGATGCCGTTCGTTAAGGAAAAGATGCAGCACGAGACGGCTAACGTCATCCTGCCTGCCGAGGAGGAACTGTTAAGGGACTATCTCCGCCAGCGTCGTGAGGTCGGCCTGCGGATGAATGTCAACTTTCTTGGCGAAGCACTTCTAGGCGAAGCAGAAGCCGAGCGGCGATTGCAAGCCTATCTCGCGGCGCTGCAACGTCCGGAACTGGAAGTTCTGTCGATAAAGATCTCGACGATCTACTCGCAAATTTCGCCCCTCGCGCGAGAGCATACAGTCAGTGTGCTGAGCGATCGCCTCGAACTCCTGCTACGTGCCGCTGCGAAATACCAATTCGAACGCCACGATGGGGTGCGTGTGCCAAAGTTTGTCTACCTCGATATGGAAGAATACCGTGACATGACCCTCACCGCCGAGGTGTTCATGCGCACCCTCGACCGTAAAGGCCTTGAACAGGCGCGGGCTGGTATTGCGCTGCAAGCCTATATTCCCGACTCTTTTGCCATGCAGCAAGAGATCACCTCCTGGGCGAGAGAGCGTCATGCAACCGGCGGGGCACCAGTGACCATTCGCCTAGTAAAGGGCGCCAACATGGAGATGGAGCAGGTCGAGGCCAGTTTGCATGGATGGCCGCAGGCACCGTTTCAGCACAAACTTGACACCGACGCAAATTACCACCGTATGCTCCAATTCGGCATGGATCGCGAAAACCTTGCTGCTGTGCATTTGGGCATCGCCTCACACAACCTTTTTACTCTTGCATACGGTCTCGTGCTCGCTGTTAAACAAAATGCACTCGACTGCGTGCAATTCGAGATGCTCGAAGGGATGGCCAACCACCAACGCCGGGCACTGTTCGATCTCACGCAGAATGTGCTGCTCTACGCACCCGCATGCCGACAAGAAGATTTCATCAACGCCATCGGCTACCTCGTTCGCCGCCTCGACGAGAACACAGGGAAAGAGAATTTCCTTCGCCACGCCTTCCGGCTCTCCGTAGACAGCCCCGACTGGCAACAACTCGCCGCCGGCTTCGCCGCGTCCTTTGCACGGACTGAGTCCCTCACCAACGAGCCTCGGCGCACACAGAATCGCTCAACAGAAATTCTTTCTAGTCCCCAGCCTCCAGCCCCCAACTCCTCCTTCACTAACTCCCCTGATACCGATTGGTCTCTCCCCCAAAATGACATTTGGGCCACGGGAATCCTCTCCGCATGGAAAACGAAGTGCGACACAAGTGCCATCGATGTTCCGTTGGCTGTTGCCGGCGAAGAAATCACTGCCAACCGTGATCGCCGCGATTCCCTCGATCCCTCGCGGCCAGGAGTTATTGTGGCTCGTTACCCGCAAGCCAGTATCGAGGATGCCGCGGCAGCGGTTGAATGTGCTCAATGCGACCCTGCCGGTTGGCGATCACTTTTGCCTGACGAACGGACGTTGATTCTTGATCGTGTGGCCGACACACTCGCGACTCGTCGCGGAGATCTCATGGGCGCTATGCTCGCTGAAGGGGGTAAACTACTCACCGAAAGCGACCCGGAAATTTCCGAGGCCATCGATTTCTGCCGGTTCTATGCCCGCAGCGCTGAAGAGTTCTACGGATTGTCGGGAATCGAAGCGAAAGGGCAGGGGGTAGTAGTCGTTGTCTCACCGTGGAATTTTCCACTCGCTATCCCCTGTGGCGGCGTGGTGGCGGCACTCGCGGCGGGGAATACGGTCATCCTCAAACCGGCCAGCGACACCGTGCTCATTGCCTACATGCTCTGCGAATGTTTTTGGTCGGCGGGTGTGCCGCGAACCGCGCTGCAATTGCTTCCATGTAGCGGCGGCACGGTCGGCCAGCAACTTGTCACACACGAAGGTGTCGATACCGTGATTCTCACCGGCGGCACGGAGACGGCGCTCCGTATGCTTGCCGCCAAGCCGACGCTCAATCTTCTGGCCGAGACCGGCGGAAAGAATGCCACGATCGTCACCGCCCTGGCCGACCGCGATTTGGCCATTAGGAACGTCTTGCACTCGGCCTTCAGCCACAGTGGCCAAAAATGTTCCGCCACTTCGCTCTTGATTCTCGAAAGCGAAGTCTACCACGACCGCCAATTCCGCAAGTTGCTGGTTGATGCTGTGGAGAGTCTCGAAGTCGGTTCCGCTTGGGAACTTCCCACCAAGGTCGGCCCGCTGATTCGCCCCCCCAGCGGCGAACTGGAACGCGGTCTCAAGGAACTCGAACCTGGTGAATCGTGGGCTGTACGACCGCGGTTCCACGTGGAAGACAATCCACATCTCGTTGGCCCCGGCGTTAAGTGGGGCGTCCAACCGGGAAGCGTCGCTCACATGACCGAGTTTTTCGGTCCACTCTTGGGCGTGATGGAAGCCCGCGACCTGCACGATGCGATAGATCTGGTGAACGCCACCGGCTACGGACTCACCTCGGGCCTGGAAAGCCTCGACGACCGTGAGCACCAACTCTGGCAGGAGGGCATTCGCGCGGGGAATATATACATCAATCGCCCTACAACGGGAGCCATTGTCCTCCGGCAGCCTTTTGGTGGCATGGGCAAAAGTGCCGTCGGTCCCGGCATCAAAGCCGGCGGCCCCAACTACGTTGCCCAGTTTATGAGTTTCCAACCTAGCGGCCCTAGCCGCGATTCAACGAATCACTGGTCTGATTCTGCGATTGACCTCGGCAACAAAGATTTAGGAGACACAGGCCTCGACGACTTCTGCGAGTCCCTGCGTCTGGCAGCGGCACGAAATGCCATTTCAAAAGACGACTGCGAACGAATCGTCGCCGCCGCCCAAAGCTACGAGCACTGGATGGCCATTGAGTTCGACCACCCTCACGACCATTTCATCCTGGTCGGCGAAGACAATTTTCGCCGCTACCTGCCGCTCGCTGAAGTGCGTGTCCGAGTCCACACCGACGACTCGCCGCGAGAAATCTTTCTCCGTGCTCTCGCATCAAGAACCGCCGGATGTCGCACGGTAATCAGCTCACCTCCCGGCTTGAATTCACCTTTTGTAAAATTGCTTGACGATCTGACCGACAGTTGGGCCGGCGCGATTGAGTTCGTCGAAGAATCTGACTCAGAGCTAGCCCAAGCATTGCGCGAAGGCCACATCGACCGACTGCGATTCACCAGACCCGAGCGTGTCCCCTTCCCATTGCGCACAGCCGCCGCGCTGAACGGTGACTACCTTGCTGACACCCCTGTCTGTCCTCATGGTCGCGTGGAACTTCTATGGTATTTCCAAGAACAAAGCCTCTCGCACCTCTACCACCGCTACGGCAATCTGGGTGCACGGAGCGAGGAAGAGCGGGCGCCGGTGAAGTAATCCTCGGGCGAGAGACCGTGTCCTCCTGTTCGACTTTATGTATTCGAAGGGGGGCTCTGCAAAATTCAGACCCTTAGCGAGCCACGGAACCCCCTGGCGGCGTAGTAAGACGCGGCACCGTTGTGATAGACGAAGACCGTCTCGTAGCGGCGGTCACAAAAGAGGGCTCCGCCGAGTTTCCTGATGGAAGAAGGCGTTTTCACCCAGCTCGACGTTTTCGTATCGAAATTCCCAAGCTTCTGCAACTCTCGATATTGGTCTTCAGTTAAAAGCTCAATCCCCATGGCACCTGCCATATCGATTGCGTTATTTTTTGGTTTGTGTTCTTTTCTTGACTCCAGTGCTTCACGGTCATAACAAACACTTCTCCGGCCTTTCGGACTTTCCGCCGAACAATCATAGAAAATGTATTCACCGGTCTTTTTATCATGACCCACAACATCTGGTTCACCACCTGTTCTTTCCATCTCGGAGAGTGACCACATTTTTTCTGGATTCGATACGAGCTTTGCTTGCACTTTAGTCCATACCAGGCCTTTGTGGCGGATCATGTTTTTCTCAAAACGGGCTTTCAATGATTCGAGTAGAGCTTCACATTGATTTGCTTTCAGGTTTCTTGATGTTTTCAATTCGGTTTTCACCTTTCAGCTTTGTAGCCTTCAACTTTGCCGGAGGAAGCCTGGCATGAGCCTCTTGAATAAGGTCATTGTTTCTGATGAGTGACATCAGGACGTCCGTAGGTCGCTTTCTAAGTCACGAAATGGCTCAATTCCCAGCTTCGCCAAGGAGCCATGATAAGAGCGAACAGCCTCCTTCGGGTCTGTCATTTCGGCATCGGCCAACCAACGCAGATGCTGAATGAAAGTTAGTTGGTGCTCGCTCTCGTTGATCATGCGGCCGTAGAGAGCTGCTTTGGCTCCGTACTTCCTGGCCTCCCAAAGCTGGTGAAAGGCATCGAAGGTCGTTCCCGCCGCGCCGCCTAGAATTCCTACCACGAGTGACGAATCGTAGCTGACCAATTGCTCCATAGCCGCAGGGCCGAAATAGGGAATCTTCAAGAATAATGGTCGGCTGGACCGGGTGATACCGGCCAACGTACGGATGATCGAATCGTTCACAAATCGCGGCAGGTCCTCAATCGGTGCTTGAGGACAATTGGGCGCAAATACTTCGAGAAAATGGCGAATCCCTTTTTCCTCTGATTCGGTCCGAAACTCTTTGTAGGCAGAAAGCGTATTCACATCGGTTGAAGAATCGTTGTTGAAGGTAATCGAGTACAACCCTAGATTGACCCTGGACTCTTGGATGTCTCCCTCTCCGCCGGTCTTGCCAAATCTCACCTCTTCAAGAGTCGTCGACCGAAAGGGGAGTGACGGTTGTGACTTGTAGTTTCCGCTTGCTTGTAGCCAGATGTCGGTCGTGTCGTTCAGCCTGACTGCCGGAGTAACGGCACTTCTGTCGAAAATCTTTTCTTCAAAGGTGAGTAGCTCGCTGGTGCTAGCGCTCATGAGCATGATGTCGACAAGGCCCTGCTCAACATTGGACCGAATCATTTCTCGATAGTCTTGTAAGCTACGAAACTTGTTCGAGCTCGAGCTTCTCTCAAAACACTTCCCCGGAGCAGCAACGCCAGCCGCCATGTCAGCATCTTTCGCGTCGGCAAGTACAAAATCCTTACATGACGGATCGGCAGCTATTCGTTTCAGTTTTTCGTCAAGAGATTTTTGCATCTTCTCGATTGTCTCCTTCTAGATTGTTAATTCACCGATCCACTTTACCGCCAACTTCCCAGGGTGGGAACTCTTCGCCGCCAGCAATATTGCCCCAGTTCATTTCGACCCACTCGCGGGGATAGCCTTGATTGAAGGGAACCACGTTCGTTAGTCTGTCGCGCAATTCTTGCGGCAAATCCCAATCTCCCGCTGGAAGCCAGTCAGTCACCTGCTCGTCGCACTTAGCACCGACAATCACTGCTGTCACGCGGCGATCTCCTAACAGCCAAGCTAAAGCAGTCTGTGCGGCGCTAACCCCCGTTTCCTTGGCCACGGCCACTACCTCGTCGATGATGCGAAAGCTATCGTCATTCCAATAGCGTGGCAGATCAACTGCGGCACGCAGTCCGACACGCGACTCCTTGGAGGGTCCACGTTCTTTGTCGTACTTGCCTGCCAAGAGCCCTCCACCGATAGCACTCCAGCAAAGCATCCCCATCCCCTGGTCGGTACATGCAGGAAGTACTTCCCGTTCGATATCTCGACGAAGCAGATTGTAGAGATGCTGTCCGCTGATCATACGAGTAAGCCCTAGCTTTTCGGCCAGCGCATTGGCCTTCACCATTTGCCAACCGAAGAAATTGCTACAGCCGATGTAGCGGACCTTGCCGCTATGGATGAGATCATCGAGAGTCCGGAAGGTTTCTTCGAGCGGCGTGAAAGGATCAGGCCCGTGAAGTTGATAGAGATCGATAAAGTCGGTTCCCAATCGTCGCAGGCTTGCATCGACCGAAGAGAGAATATGCTTGCGTGAGAGTCCTTTGGCATTGGGTGAGTCGCCCATGCGAAACCAACACTTCGTGGCAATCACCAGTTCATCGCGGTTGTGCGAAACGATTGCCTTGCCGAGAAAATCCTCGGAGATCCCCTTGGAGTACATGTCGGCGGTGTCAATAAAATTGCCGCCCCCTTCAATGAATCGGTTCGTGATGGCGATTGAAGTGGCCTCGTCGCAGCCCCAACCCTCCATGCCGAACGTCATCGTTCCCAAACACACCCGCGAGACCAAAAGCCCCGACTCGCCAAGATATCGGTATTTCATGCGATTCGCTCCGCGGCTATTCCTCTGAAAAACCACCATTCTAACAGGAGTGCCGAGGTCTGGTCAGGTCTCCCTGATCACTGGATCGCTGGGCTTCTGAACTTAAGTGGTCAGAGGCACATGATTTCAGAATTTGATGCCTTTCAATAACTGCATCAAGCTTTGGCATTCTTGCGATCGCAGAGTGCATGCCTTCACTTTACCGCAGCGGCCCGGGCCTCCACCCGATAGGTCAGATTTTTCAAATCCAACGTAACTGCGTAAGAACCTGCTTCGGGAAGAAATGCTCGTATGTTGTTTGTCGAATTATTCCCATCGTCCAGTTCAGCAACGCCACTGGCCGGTAATCCAACTTCTATCTGATCAGAATCTCCCAAATTGCTCCGCCAGTCACTATTCACAACGAACTTAAACTCCACCTCTCCTGCAGCATCCACATCAAAAGTTGTTTGCCACAATTCCTCCGCATTCTGCGTCATAAGGTCCGTGTTGAGATTCCAACTATTAAAGCTACCGGCCAACGAGATTTCTTCAACCTTGGCATCTGGGTCAACTTGAGGGGGCGGAGCTTGCATTTCCCACCGCAATGCTATTCCCACTAACAGGACAGGAAAGACTAGTGCCATCGGTGCTAAGCCAGCCGCAGGAGGAGCACTTGAACTAGCAGCGTTATCCCTCCGGCGGAAGAGTGCATCGAGCGAAATCCTTCCTCCACCCATCATCGTAAACAAGACAAGCATCCAAAAATACATTTGCGCAATATGCATCTCACCGAGAGAATTCTTGTGAAACACAAACGAAGCGACGCCCATAGTCAACCCAGCAAAAAAAGCAGCAGGGCGTGTACACAAGCCTAATGCCAGTAGTGCGCCGCCAACGAATTCCGAGGCACTGGCCAGAAACGCCATTATCTCTGGGAGAGGAAATCCCAATCCGACCACTTGATCTTGAAACCAGCTAACGGTAGGAAACTTCGAAGCCCCGGCTCGACAAATCGTTATCCCAAGATATACGCGGGCTACGAATAGGCCAGTTTCACCCAACCAACTGCTGGCAGCCGCGCCACTAAACAGCCAGTTGATCCAGCCGAATTTATTCGAGTCATTTTTATTGGGCATCGCAGATCTCTTTAAATCAGAAGTGCTTTGTTTATCTCACGAGAAATATCCGCGAACGGACCTGATATTTAACATGTCCGCCTCCCTGGCTATTGACATCAGTGGTTATCAGATTCGTGCTTTGCCAGACTAGCTGAATCACCTTCAAAGAGTCAATTGCGGCAAGGTCGAAAGGGTTGACCCTATCTCGGATTAGCGGCACGGGCGTCACCGGCAATCCAGCTTCCCCTGATCCTGCTTGCGCATCTTCCACGCAGCAGCGGCATACTCTCTATCGAGCCGCGCCAGCCGGACCTTACGCACGTCGAGTGTCCGCTTGCCACCCATGGGATGCTTCACCAACACGAACGGCAAGCAAACCGCCTTCACTTTCAACGGCACGCCGCCTGACTCGGGGATGTAGCATAAGCGTACCAACTCTTCCCGCCGTTGGGTCACGGCATCGCTGCACCAAAAGAACGATGGAACGTCGTAGAATACATGCAGTAACGATACGTAATCCCCTGCGCGGATTTCCTCCGGCGCAAGCGGCTTCGCGAGCGAGAGTGCGCTACCTGTCTCATTGTCTTCGTATTGTGTCAGTCGAGAGGTTGCCATTCAGGGGAAGACACCACTCTCAAGGCAAGGTTCGATTGGAACCTCGAATTCATGCAAGTGTTTCCTTGCCATTCCTAGGCAAAGGTGCAATCGACCCGGCCCACATCCCTACCCCTGCCATCAACAACCCCGCAAGCTGCTGGGGGAAATAGTTGCCAAGCGGTGTGGCCATGAACAGAATCCACGTGCCGACACCCAGCACGATCGACATGATCGCACCCATGTTGGTTGCCCGATTCCAGTGTAGTCCGCATACCAACGGTACAAACGCCCCGACCAGTGGCACCTGGTAGCTGCTTGACACGAGATCGTAAACCGAAGTGCCGTGCATGATGATTGAGTACACTAGCACCCCTGCGGTGAACACCAGCACGGTCAACCGCATCAGCCGCAACTCTAGGGCATCATCCATACCGGGCCAGACATTCTTGAGTACGTTCTGCACGAACACCGTCGCCGGTGCGAGGATTGTTGAAGAGGCCGTCGACAATATCGCCGACAACAACGCCCCAAAGAATAGCACTTTGGTCACCGCAGGCATGTGTGTCATAACTAGCGTCGGCAACACATGCTGAGGATCTTTTTCCACCAACTCGGCCGTCTCCGTGGGCATGATCACCAGACTGCACGCCACGATAAACATCGGCACGAAGGAGAAAAGAAGATAGCCTGAGCCGCCGATGATTGGACCCCAAACAGCAATGTTTTCTCGCTTGGCCGACATCACTCGCTGAAACACATCCTGTTGCGGAATCGAGCCGAGCATGATCGTAATCCCCGCCCCGAGATAAAACATAGTCTCTCTGAACGTGAGCGGCGGAAAGAATTCTAGCATCTCCTTCTCCGTGGCTACCTCGATGACCTTGGCAGGTCCTCCTGCGAGATTGCTAGCCATAACAGCAATCGCTGCCAAACAGAAGACGATGATCACCATCTGGATGGTATCCGTAACAGCCACCGACCACATGCCGCCAAAGTAAGTAAACAGCAGCACCACGACCGTCCCAATGCAAGTCCCAGCGAGCGGGCTGATCGCCCCGTCGGTCAACAGCGAGAAGACGATCCCCATCGCCGTGATTTGTGCAGCGACCCAACCCAGATACGAAATGAGGCTGACTCCCGAGCAAAACAGTTCAACGCCCACACCGTACCTCTGGCGATAGAAATCGTTGATAGTCAGCAGCGACATGCGGTAGAGCTTACGGGCAAAAAACAACCCCACGAGTATCAAGCAAAACGATGCCCCCCACGGATCCTCCGCGGTTTCTACCATCCCCCCTTCGAGAAACTTCGCAGGGATGCCAATCACCGTCTCCGAGCCAAACCACGTGGCAAAGGTCGTGCCGATGATTACTCCCATCGGTAGCGCCCGCCCTGCGACGGTGTAGTCCGCTGTATTCTTAACACGCCGCGCAAACCAGAGGCCCATCGCGATCGAGGCCAAGAGGTAGAGGGTGACAAAGAGAATTAGCATTGCGGGTGTGATCCTAGCGCAAAGTCAATCGCTTACGGCAACGATGGCTGAATGCGATAGGCTAACAGCACAATCCGCGAAATGTAATGGTCAACTCGGAGAGAGCGCAGAGAAAAACGGTTGAAACCCATGTCAATTGGGTGAAACTCTCAACGCAGGGGCAACAAAGCCCGCACACGAGGATCGCGGAGATAGAGTCCCAACCAGACCAAGACACCAAAAATAGCTGGACCAATGAAGGGTTCGCCGATCCGCACATGGGTTGCGATTGCCCCGCCCAAGTAGCCGGTGAGTAAGATCGCTCCCAGCACTGCCGTGCGTGGCATCATGTAGAGCAGCGTAGAGACGAGTTCGACGATTCCCAGGGCCAAGGCGAGATTCGCCGGCCAGCCAAGGTGCTCAAATCCTTCCACTAAGGGGGCCGGCCTTAGCAATTTCATGACACCGCTCATGACGAGCAAAGCTATCGGAATCGCGCTTACGATCCATCCCGCCCACAGCATCTTTTTGGAGACAGTACTTTCTTGGATTTCGGTCGCCATGAATTGTTCCCTTCACTTTCGAGTCTAAACCATACTACTGACGAGTTTTGTCTTCCACAATCTGTTTCAAGCTAGCTAGTCCTTCTTCGTACTTGTCCCCAATCATTTTATCCATGTCCATGATAAGGCAAAACGCCTTGCTGATGAAGTTATTCCTGCCGTACATGCTCCAAGTGACTTTTGTCTCGTCTCCATCCGGCTTCAGGGTGAATTCAGTTGTACTGCTGTCTTCGAAGGGCCGGGTAAATGCAAGCCGAATGCGCACTAGCTCGTTGGGCTTGCTCTCAGTGATCGTCATACTCCCGGCACCGACATCGTCGTTGCCATCCCAACGAAAGACCGCTCCCTCCCCTGCATCTGGTCCATCGAAAGAGTTCTTCGCCTCGGGGTCGAGCTCAATCCACGGGGACCATGCCTCCCAATTATGAAAATCATTTACTTCCGCGAAGACTGCCGCCGCCGGAGCGTTCATGGTCGCCGTTCTCTCAACGCGGAACTCCGAGGGTTGGATGGCGATCAGGCCCACGAGCAAAAACAAGACTACAACCAATCCCAATAGGATCTTTGAAAAAATCGACCTGCTATTTCGCGTGGATTGCTGAACCAATGGTTCCATTTCTGTAGTTTCCAACATTGCATCATGACTCCGATGTTCTATCTTGCAACTAACTTTCCATAGGGACGGTAATCATCCATCCGATTCCGAATTGGTCCGTCAGCATTCCAAAACGTGGCGACCAGAAGGTTTCTCCTAAAGGCATGCCTACTTTGCCACCTTCTGCCAACGCCGCAAATACTCGGTCAGCCTCAGCCGCAGAAGCTGCGGAAAGCGACAACGAAAATCCGCTGAAAGTTGAGCCTTCGTCGCAGCCGTCGGAAGCCATCACAATGGAATCGCCGATTTGGAAAGTAGCGTGCATTACTTTGTTTTCGAAGCCCGGTGGCACGGCCCCGGGTGGCGCGGGTTCCGGGCTTTCGTTGAATCGCATCATCATCTCGACCTTGGCACCAAGGGCCTTGGTATAGTAATCGAGTGCCTCTTCGCAGCGGCCGCCGAAGAACAGGTAGGGTTGGACAAACATGATACCTCCACTGAAATACAAGCAAAAATATCCCTCGCATAGACGCTGAGGGCAAACTATTAATTCAATATGCTCAGCGTCTATGCGACTCCGCGGGCGAATACACTTTCCGACTCACTTCCGTGTGAAATCGATGTGCATCATCTTGAATTCTTCACCGGACTTAGGGTCGGCACCAAACATATCGAACGTTTTAGTATCGGGACCGGTGACGGTCTCAACCTCTCGCATCACGACGGGCTTCTTGGTGATGGGACAATTGTAAGTAAATTCCCACGTGAGGGTTTTACCGTCGTCCGACAATTCTCCCACGCCGTTCATGATGCCCGTGCCATGGTTATCCATCCAATTACAGATGAATTCCTGGGACACGTTGTCATAGCCACAAATACCCATCCCGTGGTAAGGACCCATGCCGGGCATCTCCCCCTCCATATCACACTTAATAAAACGGCCATCCATCAGCGGGGAATAAGTGGCCGTGCCACCACTTTTCATAGGCTCGGTGTTGGGTGCCATCCACATAGTGGTCTCGCAATCCCAGGTGCCAATATCCTGGGCCAGCCGCTCGTGCATCTTGCCGGGGGTGCTGGCCATCATGACCGCTTGCATGTCTTCCATCGTCCAGCCCGTTGGCAATTGCATCTCACCCTGGTCGGCAGGTGCCGACTCAGTCGAAGTAGCGGCGATAGCTAGCGCCCCACAGAAGGCTGCTATGCCAAGACTAAGAATGAAACTCTTCGTGTTCATGGGAACCTCCATACAGAAAAAGGAAACGGAGCATCCGCCACGCTGCGAATGCAATCAAGAGTCTAACATACGCGACAATCAGTCGAGAACCGGCAACCCCGCCAGCTCCTCCACGGGGCGAACCTCGACGGTACCAAGCCGCGCTCCAGGATGTCTGCTAGCTATTTCAATCGCTTCGCTGATATCTTTGACGTCGATCAAGTGGAAACCTCCGAGCACTTCGCGAGTTTCTGCAAAAGGGCCGTCTGTGACTACCTTTTTCCCATCACGAACCCTCACACTGGTAGCCGTTGCAACGGGGTGAAGTGGTGCAGACAGGATGTATTGTCCCTTCTCATGGAGTTGATGAGTGAGTTGTATCGCTTCTTGGATCGCCTCTTTATATGCGGCTTCTCCGGCTTGTTGCCAAGCTTGTTCGTCATCGTAACATAGCAACATGTATTTCAATATTCTTGCTCCCCTCTTTTCGATGCTACGGATCGGGTCTTCATCGTGATGGCAATCCCGCCAGCTCTACAACAGGCCGAACTTCGACGGTTCCTTTGCGAGCGGATGGAATGCGACCGGCAATGGCGATCGCCTCGTTGAGATCCTTAGCTTCTACAATAAAATACCCACCGAGTTGTTCACGCGTCTCGGCAAACGGGCCATCGGTCACCATCCGTTGGCCGTCACGAACACGAACGCTAGTTGCTGTCGTCACTGACTGGAGGCGCGAAGCGGAGACAAACTGGCCTCGCTCATTCAGCTCGTGAGAGAGTTCCGTAGACTCCGCAAAGCAGTGCTCCCGCTCTTCTTCTGTCCAGTCTTGTTCATCTGAGTAAATCAAGAGCATGTATTGCATAAGTATCTCTCCAAAGGGCTATGTGCTTGACAATTGCGCTAGATGAGTTTCAGGCGATCGTAGTTTTGTTTCTGTGCCGAAGAAAGGTATTGGTTCATGTTTTTTTTTATCGGGATCTGAATTGAACAAGATACGCCAAGTCGTGCTGAGTGAGTACAATTAAGTTCGACGTGTACGAATGAGTTGGCAATGAACGTTCACCGTAGTTTTAAATGATATTTGCCGCTGTAGGTTTTTTGCCACATAGCCGGAACAACACTCTGGCCTGGGCG
The DNA here is from genome assembly GCF_007860015.1 of Bythopirellula polymerisocia. Classification (GTDB taxonomy): domain Bacteria; phylum Planctomycetota; class Planctomycetia; order Pirellulales; family Lacipirellulaceae; genus Bythopirellula; species Bythopirellula polymerisocia. Next base: position 59,323 of record NZ_SJPS01000001.1, on the reverse strand, counting down.
ACCTGGAGGCAAGTGTGCCTCCGGCTACGGTTATTTATGTGCGAGATCAAGTTTTACTGAGCTTCTCCGCTTCAGCGCGCAATCGTTCTTCCTGCTCGCGAAGTTCTGGCGTGAACTCGGCACCAAAATCTTCTGCTTCATAAACTTGGCGAATCTCGATTTCGCTCTCTTGGTCAGGATGCGGGTTGGGACATTTTTTCACCCACTTGATCGCCTCGGCCAGCGAATCACATTTCCAAATCCAATAGCCGGCGATCAGTTCCTCGGTCTCAGTGAACGGTCCATCGACTACCGTCCGCTTCTCGCCGGAGAATTTCACACGGGCACCTTTGGAACTGGCTTGCAGCCCTTCGCCTGCCAGCATGATGCCGGCGTCTACCAACTCTTCATTAAACTTACCCATTTCAGTAAGCAGTTTTTCGCTGGGCATCACACCCGCTTCGGAATCTTTGCTTGCTTTTATAATGACCATGAATCGCATTCGTTTCCCCTTTCTTGGGATGGAGTGGTTTGACTACTGGCAATTTCAAATCGTTTCCCGGCCCCAACAATTATGAAAACGGCGGGCCGGGGTGTCGGGAAAGGTACATGTAGTTCGAAAGGCCCTCACTTTGCATCTTCACATGGTGGAATCGCCATTGGGTCCATCCACATCGGCTCCCATACGTGGCCGTCTGGGTCAGCAAAGCTGCGGCTATACATGAAACCATGATCTTGCTTCGAGTTGATGTCCTTAGTCCCACCATTCTTGGCCGCGATCTCATTCATCGTATCGACCGTTTCACGATTATCACACGATACGCACAGCGCCACCTCGGAGGACGTTGCTGGTGGTATCGGGCGAGTAGTGAAAGTTCGCCATTTGTCGTGCGTCAGCAACATCACGTAGATCGCCTCGCTCCACACCATGCAAGCCGCCGTTTCGTCGGTAAACTGAGGGTTGTTCTCAAATCCAAGGGCCTCATAAAACGCCGTTGACGCCTTGAGATCAGCAACCGGTAGATTCACGAAGATCATTTTTTCCATCTTGATTTTCCTTAAGGATCAACTTGTTTTGGTTTCATACAGTTCCAAATTCATTGATTTAATTGTTCACACACCATCCGGAATTTCCGGTTCAACCAGCTGGGCAAGCTGAAATAACGAATCCTGCCAGCCGAGGTAACACATCTCAGCCGGTATGGCCGCAGGAAGGCCTTCGTGCAAGATATCGATTTCGGTGCCACAACTCACCGATCGCAACGTGATGGTCTTGGTCATGTCACCTGCCAGGCTGAGATCATCGAATTTGTCGGCCAGGCGGATTCGCTCGCCGGGAATCAGCTCCAGGAAAGTGCTCTCGAAGGCATGGCTGTTTCCCGTCCCAAAGTTACTGAAGGACATGTGATAGCTCCCGCCCACTCGTGGGTCGATCCGATCGATCTTGCCAACAAAGCCGTACGGCGGCAGCCATCGGCATAACGCGTCGGGGTCGACAAATGCTTTGTAGATGCGCTCCGCAGGGGCGCGAAGCACACGGTGCAATCGAACAGAATCATTTGCGTTAGACATGAAAAAAATCTCCTCCTCTCTCAACTTTGTAGTTGCGCTCGCTAGAGCGCGGCGAGAATGCGCGTCCACCGTCTGGCGTCCGTGGCTACAACTTAACCTTTGAACGCGGCATCGCGTTCGGCCACAAGCGCATTAACCTGCTCATCAGCTGGACGAATCTCAAAGGGTCCCATTTTCACGCCCGGGTGCTTGGACATCAAGCTGATTGCGTGGTTCAGATCGCGTGCTTCGAGCAAGAGAATGCCTCCCAGCATTTCCTTCGTTTCAGCGTACGGTCCGTCCGTCACAGCGACATTTCCATTGGTGAACCGCAATGTTACCGCTTCTCTAGCCGATTTAAGGGCTTCCCCGCCAAGAAAGTGACCACCTCGACGCAGTTCGTCGTCGTAGTCAAAACACTCATTCATCAGCCGCTGGCCTTCTTCCTCCGGCACCGACTCCCACTTTGATTCCTCGATAAATCCCATGCACACGAATTTCATCATGCCACCTCAACAATAGATTGTTCTAAACCGGCAAAAAATGGCCTGTTTCCAAGTAGTCGAATGGTAAATGGGCAAATCGACAGTACTGGCGAAATATTTTCATTTTTTGGGGTTATTGATCGGCGGTCTCTTTAAGCATCGCGATTTTCTTACTCAGAAAACGCCGCTCGGGCTCTTGCTTAGCCAAGGTTAATGAGTGATTAAATGAAGACTGCGCTTCCGCTAAGCGACCCATACGCCTCAGAAGCTCACCTTGCGCCGAGTAAGCAAGGTAGTATTCAGTCAGATCACCACGTTGGAGAATCGCCTCGATGAGAGCGAGACCAGCCTCGGGGCCATCACACATGGCGATGGCAACTGCTCGATTAAGCTCAACGACCGGAGAAGGAGCCGCGCGAAGCAAGAGATCATAGTGAGCTACAATTTGCTGCCAATCGGTCTCAGCAGCGTTGGCAGCGTCCGCGTGCACCGCCGAGATCGCAGCTTGGATCGTATATTCACCAAAGTGGCCCGAAGATAGCGAACTCTGTACGAGTGATTTCCCTTCAGCAATCAAATCACGGTCCCATAGCTCCCGGTCTTGATCTTCCAGTAGTATGATATCCCCTTCAGGCGAGAGTCGGGCCGTGCGACGTGAACTGTGCAGCAACATCAATGCCAGTAAGCCCATGACCTCTGGATCGGGAAGCAATTGCAACAGCAGCCGTGCTAAGCGAATCGCCTCATCCGAAAGATCTGTACGCGTCACTTCTGCACCTGCTGACGCAGAATAGCCCTCGTTAAACACCAGATAAATTACTGAAAGCACCGCCTCAATCCGTTCAGGTAAATCAGCCAGAGACGGAATGGCAAAAGGAATCTTCGCGTCACGAATCTTGGCCTTCCCACGAACGATTCGCTGGGCCATCGTCGGCGGTGAGGTCAAGAATGCGCTCGCGATCTCTTCCGTTGTCAATCCGCACACCTCTCGCAACGTCAGTGGCACCTGAATCTTTGGATCGATTGCTGGGTGACAGCAAGTAAATATCAGTCGCAGGCGATCATCAGCCACCTGCTCTTCGTTGGTTAGTTCGTTCTCTGACGTGTCGATACGCTGCGCGAGCGTTTCCAGCGAGGCATCAAAACGAGCTCGACGGCGCATGGCGTCGATGGCCTTAAAACGCCCCGCCGAAACAAGCCAAGCACGAGGATTGTCCGGCACCCCTTCACGGGGCCACTGCTGAAGCGCCGCAGCAAAGGCATCGGAAAGCGATTCCTCAGCCAGATCAAAATCACCGAGTAACCGGACAAGCGTAGCAAACACCCGCCGCGACTCGGTGCGGTAGATCGAGTCCACTAAGTCTGGAACAGACTCGGCCGAGGTGTCGGTCATCGGGTTGCTTCCTGGCGGGCTGGTTCATGAGTAACCATTGCTTCATTGTAACGAACGATTGCAATCGGCAGCAATCCTTGGCTGGTAGACAATAGAAAACTTCGGTAACAACTTTGTATTCGGACAGGCTCCGAACATGGTGAACTTCTTTTTACCTCTTTGATCGTCTTGCAATTTCAACTATTGTGATCTGCGTGAACTGGTAAACTAAACCGCACAGAAGACTTAGTCCTTTTGCATATACCACAAATCATGATTCTAGCTGCAAGTTACTCAATCCAGCTTCACGCGATCGACTACGCGATCATCGCCATATTTTTTGTAGTGGTGGTCGGGATCGGCATTTGGGCGTCTCGATCTGCGGGGGAGAGTTCTGCGGAGTTCTTCCTGGGAGGACGTGGGATGCCCTGGTGGCTCTTGGGAATCTCGATGGTGGCGTGCACATTCTCTGCCGATACGCCCAATCTGGTGACAGGCATGGTGCGGGAAAGCGGTGTCTCCAAGAATTGGGCCTGGTGGGCGTTTCTTATCACGGGCATGGTCACCGTATTTATCTACGCCAAGCTCTGGCGGCGCAGCAACGTGATGACCGACCTCGAGTTCTATGAACTACGCTACGGCGGAAAGCCCGCTTCTTTTCTGCGTGGGTTTCGCTCTATCTACCTGGGCATCTTTTTCAATGTCCTGATCATGGCTTCGGTCACCCTGGCGATCATCAAGTATGGCTCGCTCATGTTCGGCCTGGAAAAATGGGAATGCGTGCTCTATGGATCACTCGGCGTGGTGATTTATGCCACACTCGGCGGTCTCAAGGGGTGCATCTGGGCCGACTTCTTCCAATATGGCATCGCTATGTTTGGCGCGGTCTATGCTGCCGTGGTTGCCTTGGGCGAGGCAGCTAAAACGGCTGCCGAAAGGGCGGTCGAAGCTGGCACGATTGCGACTGATCAGGCGACAGAGTTCGCTAGGAACTATTCCATGGCCGACCTGCTGCATGAAGCCAACGTGTCTGGCAAAATTAAGATATTTCCTGACTTCTCTGATTCGGCACAATGGGTGCCGTTGCTTTTCATTCCGGTTGCCGTGCAGTGGTGGTCAGTGTGGTATCCGGGCGCCGAACCTGGAGGTGGAGGCTACATCGCCCAGCGGATGTTGGCCGCCAAGGATGAGAAGAATGCCATCGGTGCAACACTGCTCTTCAATTTTGCCCACTATGCTTTGCGCCCCTGGCCGTGGATCATCGTTGCACTTGCCTCGCTGGTTTGCTTTCCAGAGTTGACAGACATCCAGTCAGCTTTCCCGCATGTCAATGAATCGGTCATCGCCCAGGACATCGCCTATCCGGCAATGATCTCTAAGCTGAAGCCAGGATTTCTCGGGATCGTGATTGCTTCGATCATTGCGGCTTATATGTCTACCATCGGAACACACTTGAACTGGGGTTCTTCCTATGTTGTGAACGATTTTTACAAACGATTTGTCAAACCGAGTGCTACTGAAAAAGACCTGGTCCAGAAGGGACGCATCAGCACGGTCCTGTTGATGGTTTTGGCGGGATCTCTCTCGCTGGTACTTACCAGCGCGACCGAGGCATTCAACATCTTGCTACTTTCCGGGGCTGGATCGGGGGCCATTTATCTTTTGCGCTGGTTCTGGTGGCGAATCAACGCCTGGTCAGAGATATTTGCGATGGTCGTCTCCGCTCTCTTCGCCTTCGCGCTCGTATTGATTGTCGATGATAGTGCAACGACTTGGGGCCCTATCGATGGATTCACAGGGAAACTCTTGATCAGCGTGGCGGCTACGACCGTTGCCTGGCTCGTGGGCACCTTCGTAACCAAGCCAGAGAGCAATGCGACCCTGCGAAGCTTCTTTCGTCGATGTCATCCGGGTGGTCCAGGCTGGGCAAAGGTCGTCGCCGAAGCACGCTCTGACGGGGACATGATCGACGAGAAGATTCACGGTCAGGCGTGGGAAATGCCCGTGCAGCTTTTGTGTGTGTTTCTCGGGTGCGTGGCCATTTACTGTTCGCTCTTTACGATCGGTGGCATCGTGTATGGCAATCTGGTTCAGGCCTGGGTACTCGGGGGAGGTGCCCTGTTGAGTACGTTCATCTTATTTAAGCTCTTTAGTCGATTGCGAACGGAGTAATCAATCATGCGTATCGCGAATTTCGTAAACGCACTCTTGCTTGGCATACTGGCTTATTCCAACGCTTACCCGGCAACACCGAGCAAAGTGACCCCTGAAAAGGTCTTCTTGGGATACGTTGCCGGCATGCCAAGCGAAATCAACTTTGACCTGTATACCCATCTTGCACATGCCTTCCTCGTGGCGGAGAAGGACGGAAGCCTGCAATCAGGAGACGCCGTTCCCAACCGCGAGCTAACGCGGGATGCCCACGATGAGGGTGTAAAGGTCTTGATCTCTCTAGGAGGTTGGGGTTACGACGAAAACTTTGCTGCGATGTCGCTCGATGCAGAAGCCGAGGATCGCTATGTCCAGGCCGTTATGGATATTGTCGCCAAGTACGATTACGATGGAATTGACTTGGACTGGGAATACCCTGATACGAATATTGAGATCGTTGGTTTCGAGCGATTGTCTCGCCGCTTTCGCAAATTGCTCGACGAGTTGGGCGAGAAGAAGGATCGGGCCATGGTTCTAACGATGGCAGCGGCATCGCATCCGCGGACTTTGGGATGGCTCAGCAACGAATTTCTTCTAGAGACCATGGATTGGGTCAACATCATGACCTATGACTACACTGGTCGCTGGGCTGAATTTGCCGGTCACCATGCTCCTCTACATTCCTCTTCCGAAGATCCAAAGCGCCCTGCGCTCTCCACCGAGTCGACGATAAAATATCTTTTGGAGGAACGCCACTTTCCTCCGGACAGGTTGACAGTGGGTATTCCACTCTATGGGAAAGTATTTGCTGTAAAAAAACCTTATGCATCCACGCTCAATGCACCCCGGCCGAGCAAAGAGGCTCTGACATTTCGGCAAATTTCTAAATTGAAAAACACTCCGAATTGGAAAAGATTCTGGGACGACGAAACGAAGAACCCCTGGCTAATAGCCCAGGATGGCTCGGAGATTATCTGCTATGACGATAGCCAGTCGATTGCCCTCAAAACAGAGTGGGCAATGAAGCAGGGGCTCCGCGGTGTCTTCTTCTGGGAAATCGCCGGCGACCGCTTGGCTGATGGCAGTAACCCCCCTCAGGAAGCTGCTAAGAAGAAACTAATCGAGAAAGGCAGAAGGTGACCCGTTATCTTGCTAGCGCCCAGGTATGCACCTAAGATTCGCGGCGACCTCTACAAGAGAATACTAGTGCAGCGCTCAGCATCAGCATCCACGGGGATGGCTCAGGCACGGTAGCCAAGCCTGCGTCGCTCATGTTAAGGGCGAAGTTGGCCTTGATATTCGCCAGCCCAGTGTCCGACCCATCCCACCTCTGCCACCACAAAAAGTCGTTGCCGTCTATGTCTCCGTCGTTGTCGTAGTCGCCGTCGCTCGGTACGGCACTAGCCCACGGGAACCAAGGTAACTCGTCGACGGTAAGCACATTCTCATCGCCCAGCGTGTTTTGGAGTTGCTGCGCGGTGAAATTGGAATCGAACCCATTCCAAGTCGAGAAGTAGTTCCAGGCGATGCCCCACCGTTCCATTTCATCCGCGTCAGGGAGAGTGCCCGATTCGGAGAGCGCAATTAGTTTATTCCCGTTGTACCGGTCTAAAGCGTCCAGCCAAGGTCCACTCATGTTATCGCTGGGGTCGGTGTAGATATCCAAACCTACCATGTCGACCCTATCGTCACCTGGGTACCAGTCGGAGTCGCCCAGGTCCGTGAATTCCCAAATCAGGTTGTCCAGGCCATGATGGTTGGTGAGACGGTCGTACATGATGTTCCACAACTCTTTGAAGTTATCCGAGCCGTGGGCTCCCCACCAGAACCAACCACCCTCTGCCTCGTGCAGCGGGCGCCAAATGACAGGGATGCCGGCAGTCTCAAATTTCTGCAGCTCAACTGCGATCGTGTCGATGTCGCTGATGATCTTGTTGTAGTCGGCGCCACCAGGGTTATTTAGAGCGCCGTTAAGATCGAACGTAGTCGAGTTGGTGTAGAAGCCGCGCCACCATTCCATGCCCGGCTGGTCGATCAAGTCGTCCGGGGCGTTCCAGTGCCACGTCATGCTCACAACACCGCCAGTCTGCTGCGCCCATGCGATCGTATCCTCGGTTTCGTTATGGTTGAGCTGGCCGTGAATCGTGCGGGATGGGGAATAGTTGATGAAGTCCGAACCCCGGACAGCAGGCAGCAGGCCCCATGACTTGGACACATAGCTGTTGGGTGGAAACGTGTTCGTACCCGAGTTTACGTCGTGCTGCAGCCCGCTCATTGTTTTGTTTCCGTAGATGTCGGTAAGGAACTGCATCAACATGCGAGTGCGACTATCAGAGTTGGCATTCACCAAAGTCGCCGAGACGGGTAACACTTCGGTTGGTTCATAGGTGCGAAACTCAAGATAGTCAACGTCGTGGTAGCCCCAGTACTGAGAAATTGAAGCCGCGCTGAGTCCACCGCTGACAGAGAACAATCCCGCCAGGTCGTCGCCGAAGGTGGAAGAGGCATCGAACATTCCGCTCCCTGAAACACCACCGACATCAAAGTAATAGCCCTTCTCGCCGAAAGGAGATCGGTAGCCAACCCACATCTCGTACTGACCATCGGGAAGGTCTAGAGGCTCAACAGTGACTCTGTTGTTGCTGTCGCCACTGTTGAACCGGACATATTGCGAACCTGAGGCGCCGCCGTTGGACTGAATGGACGTGCCGTTGCCACTTAGAATGCCATTTTCGGCTTCATACCGATAGGTCTGCGCAGACACTTCACTAACGAACAGCCCGACAATTGAAGCAGCTAATAGGGGTAGCTTCACTTTTCTGTTTCTCACTCTTGGAAGTCGAACACGCCTAACTTGCGACATCATGCAAGCGGATATGCGGCGCGAGGTCGAAACGCTAGCAATGAAATGGGCTCCCTGAAGGCAGGGAAATGTCTTCCCACTCATTATATCATAGCGATGCTTTCCGAGCATCTCTCACGTGGCGTTTTCCCCTGTATTCTTTCGCATAGATCGCAGTGCGAACTGGAATTGGTCGTCGGAAGAGACGTATTGGCTCCCAGAGTTACGGAAGACACTCCGATAACTGTCCTAAAGCCGGAGGTACTTCGCCACAGCGAACAATCAAGTCACACTTCACTTCGAAGAACGACTTCGTTCGTGTCCGTATCGACGATGACGAGCCCTTCTTCAGTGCAACTTTGACTGCCAAGCAGCACTCGGTTGTTGTTCCAGTCAGAACAGGTTCCACAGCACAGATGACCCCATCAGCCATACCAACTGCATTAACCATAAGCGTTGTCAAAGAGTATCGGCTTAAATTGAACGGGGGCAATTCTCATCTACGCTAGTGCCTTGACCTAAACGTTGACCTACCAAACCTGTTTTCCCTAGCGTGTGAGCGTCACGTTTGTGGTTAGTTTAGGTAATTCTTCCAGAAGTCGTCCCAGCTGCCGGGTTGGCTCAGGTACAGCGCGCGGAGATGACAGACCGCGTCGGAACCCGCCACGCTCCAGCGCATGCCGCTGCCTCTGAGTCGATTGCCGACGAAGCCGGCATTTCCCGGTTGTGGGGTGGAATTCATGTTCCTCCCGACGACTTCGCGGGACGCATCATGGGATCTGCGATAGGCATCGGTGCCTATCAATTTGCGAATCAGCATTTTGGAGTCATCCCCGAGCCAGCAAGCGGAGTCTTGCTTCTCCTCGCCAGCAGCCTGATACTTGCTGGGAGGCCAGGAAAGAAACGGAAATCGGGAACATCGAAGTAGAAATCGATATGATCGGTTTGCTATCTTAATTCTCTAGTCGCGTGACGGAGTGTTTGGGACTCTATCGCTAGAAGCAGACCTAACCTGTTTGTCCTGACGTCTTCTCAGAATTCAAGAACAGATCGATCTATTGTGCTCTACTCATACGGCAAGTTTGCGTCTAAAAAGAATTCCTGCACCAAAAGCTATCAACCAGCAGGTAGCAGGCTCAGGAACGACTGTCGACGTAGCTAGAAATGGCACGTTAGCAAATTGGGCTTGCCAAATGGCCAAGTCGCTGGAATCGACAATGTTGTCCCCGTTGGCGTCGCCTTGAGCCAAGGTTGTCCCTGTACCAAAGCCACGTTGCCAAGCCAAGAAATCTTGGCCGTCGACATCGCCGTCGCCATCGAAGTCGGCATTTGCGATATCGGGAAACAAATCGGTGAGTGCGATGTTATCGATATACATCGTGGCATTGCTGCCGTTGGGCCAGGCCCCGTCGAAGCCAATATGCAGTGCCAGCCCACTCAATCCTGTCGTAAGATTAAAAGTGTTAAGAGGAATCTCGACGTGAAACGATTGTGAAACCCGACCGTTGATATCTGCAAAGGGATAAGCCTGGGTCCAGGCTCCCGGTGTGGGCTGAAAGGAAACGTGCATGTTGAGGTCACTCAGTCCACTAGGGAGTGCCGCCGCATCGTAGGTGACATCCAGCTCTAGCACATAGTTGTTAATGTTGTCGTTGAGAGCAGACTGCATCGCTTGAAGTTGCGTTCCTGTCATTTGTACTCGGGCGTCCCAGGTCCAATCGTCGTCGGTTTTCGTAATCGCCAGGCTGTGGGTTCCCTCGGTCGCTCCCGTGCCGGTGGCTTGTGCGAGACTACTTACGCTATTGCCACTGAAACCGGGAAATGAAAAACCGTCCAGACCGGCCTCAAAGCTATACAGGACTTGCGTGGCCGGCGTTGTTGTCGTGCCCCCAGGATCAGGATTGGTTCCTTTGACGAAACTAGAAAGCCACTGTGCGGTCTGTTGATTGGTGGGTTGATTTCCTCCATTGGGATTCATATTCCACTGGCTCCCGCCGGAGCCTTGCATATCCCATTGCCAAATGTGGGTAGCGAGAAATTCTCCAGCGGCCTTACGACCATCAAGGGCCCGCATCAAGCCCTCGAATGCCATATTTTGTTCGTCACGGTCGAGTGTGCCACTGCCGTTCTGAGGGTTGACCGTAGTCCCATTGTAGGGCAAATAACCTACTTCAGTGAATTCGACGGGCAATCCTGCACCCCCTTTTCGGGCAGCGGCGAAAGGAAGAATCTCGTTGTCGAGCTTGTTGTTCCAAGCATTTTCGACTTGGGTGATAAAGTTGAGATTCGGATAAGACCCTGAAGCGTTGGACTGTCCACTAGACAGCAAATTCGTGAAATAGGAATCGATGCCAATGTAGTCGATCGCTAGGTGGTCCCAAATCGTGTTCGCAGTGTTAGTGCTGTTGTAGCTATCCCAATTCGAGGCATAGCCGAGCGACCCGCTGAAAACCGAATCGACGGCGTTGATCACCGACGTCCACTTGGCATTGTTTCCCGTGTTGAGTTCCAGGGCGCGCAATTCAGTCCCCACGGTCATCGAGTCGGCACCGTTGGCCTGGGCAACAGCTGCCACGTCGACGAGGTATTGCTGATAGTCGTTCCAGAACGTGTTGGACTCGGCACTCCCTGGAGAAGGGTTGTAAGTCCCTCTCCAGCCAGTAAATCCAACGGGCTCCACGAAGGGATTAACCGTCACCCGCATACCAAGCTGCTTGCCGCGGATTATTCCAGCAGCAATGTGGCTCAGTTCAGGGCCGCTGCTCGACGAGCTAGCAATAGAACCCGATCCTGGCGTATAGAATCGCACAGGGCTGAGCGACACCTCATCGAAGCCTGCATTGTAGGCCGCCTGCACAGCGTTTTGCCAGACTGTGGCACCGTTGGCGAAGTTACCCCAGGAGACCAAGTTGAAACCCACGCCAGGGTCAATTCCTGGTTCGTAAATTGTGGGATTGGCAATAGTGGACTCAGCGAATCCGCCTATCAGAAGCAGGCCTACAGCTATCAAAACGAGAAAAATTTGGCGGTGGACATGATGCATTCGAACCACCGCAGGTGTTTATGGTTTGGGGACTTTGATTTCGAGTGGGGCATCGGCCGTGTCGATGATGAGCGGAGAATCCCCTGCTTGGATATATTCCTTGGGAACTAGCAGTTTGCCGTTTTTGTCGGTTGCATAAAAAATGACGACGCGGTGTTTTCCAGGAATCAATCCATCACCATATTTATAGCTCGTGGCACACTCAAAGTTACCGTTGCTATCGATATCTGCCTGGGCTGGTCGTGGCCTCATGTTTTCCACTTTAGGAGCATCGAGTGCATAAAACTTTAAAACGAAACCACCCGAAGGAATCGGTGTACCGTCTTCATAGGTGACTTGGCCAGAGACCGGAATGTAGTCATAAGGTGACACCGAACCCTGGCAACCTCCAAGCAATGCAAGCAGTAGCGAGGTTTTAAGCATCCTACTTAGGGGAGTCCTCATCATGTTCATTCTTAGAATAGCCATATTAAAGGAGTTGGATAAATGAGTGCCACTTAATCCTATCAGACTATTCAATGATGCCGGATACCATGCCATCCGTAGAGACATTTAGTCTCTGCCATACTCCAAAATTCTGCTGAAGTATGTCATTTGGGTTGGAACAGCCAATACATGCACCTCCCGTGATATTTCCCGAGTCGATAAAATCGCTGATGAATCTCACACTCGCATCGGCCATGGCTACGAAAGCACCGCCGATGTGAACACTTCGCACCACCGATTCACCGCTGGCATTGACGCTGCTGTCGGGCATCATACATTCAGCACGTAGTGTTGCTTCTCCTACATCGGCGATAATGTCGGTTGCCCCTTGCACGTCGTCATCAGAACCACCGCAAGAATTCACGGCACCGAGAACATCGGAAGCATGACGGCAATGGAAGCTCGAACCACACATCCCCATGGCCCAAACTCCTCTGCGATCTCGAGGACTCAGACCAACCCGCATTTCGCCAATCATAATCGTGTTGCTCAATCCATCTGAGATGCGTTTGAGTGCGAATCCCTTGGAATCAACGGGCCCCATGCCGATATTATAGTCGAGGAAGTCGGCAAGTTTACTGCCACTTGCCGCATTATTTCCTGAGGCAATCCGATTATTGTCGTTATTGCCCCAATATTGGTATGCGTTGAGGCCGTAATTGCACCGTGCCCAGGTGAGATTGTTCAAGCCTCCTACAAAAGGATTTCCCCGACCATTGTCACTGGGGCACAACAAAACTGATATCTCGGTAGCTATTTCCTCCACGTCGTTGGGAGTTGTTGAGGCAGAGTCGGTAATCCGTTTCGAATTCGCCGCAGATGCTACGTTCCATTTGGCGTCAATGCGATCGTAGAGATTTGCCAATTCAAGTTGCGGCAACAATTCAATCAACCAGTTGGTGTATAAGACATTATCCACAAGTGTATTCTGAGCCGGACCGTTGGGCACCATGTAAGCAGGAGCAGGATAAGACTTTTTTGTCGACTCATAAGTCATCATCGCCAGTGCGACATTCTTCATGTTATTTTGGCACTGGGTGCGACGTGCAGCTTCGCGCGCGGCCTGCACAGCAGGCAAAAGAAGAGCGACCAGAACCCCTATGATGGCGATTACCACTAACAACTCTACAAGGGTGAACGCCTTTTGCTTAATGCTACTGCATTGCCATAACACGATTCTTACCTCCGCTCCGAGAGACTTATCTTGTCCGCCTCGACTCATTTTAAGTTCCTATCTCAATCCGTGTAATACTACGTCTACTTCTTCCCTAAGGAAACACTTTACAGCCTGGAACGCAGTGATTGATTCCTATCACTCGCCGAGTTGGATCTGGCATAGTCATTCCAAGAAGTCAAGTAAAAAGTTGCGGTCTGCCCCCGCACCTCGTTCAACAGTCACGCAATGAAAAGATCATCACAACAAACTTGAGAACAAGGAGTTGTACTCAAGTTAGTTTGATGTCATTTGCGGCGCCCGCAAGCAAAAACCATCGCGTTGGCGATCAGTGTCAATAATAGCGCTGATGGTTCCGGAACAGCCAGGCCAGCTACCAAAGGAGGTGATGTGCCATACTGTGCTTGCCAGATTGCTAAGTCTCCTGAATTAATCCCATTCGGAGATCCACCACGTTGCCAAACAAGGAAATCATGTCCGTCCACGTCACCATCGCCGTCAAAGTCGCCAGTGTCTTCAGAGACTGGGCGAATAATCCGGAAATTATCGATTTGGTAGATGCCGGCTCCGTCCGTATTGGTGGAAAGACCAATGCGCAGAAAGGTAGTTCCCACTCTCAGTCCCGCTTCGGCCAAACTTAGTCCAGAAGTATTGTCGATCATTGTGTTGAAAGGAACAGTCGTTACGCCTGTTCCGCCTATTGGGGGAGCACCCAGATTCCCCCCCTCCGCGTCGTAGAACGTCCCTTGGTCATCTGAGAAATGAACGCCAAATCGGTTATAGCCTGGCGAATTGGGGAATGGATCATCGAATCTCACATCGAACGCGGCTGAAAGACCTCCGTTGATTTTCGAGACGATGTCGTCGATCTGAGCTTGAATCACGGGATCAACTTCTAATATCAGGGGATCGGGGTTGATATCGGAGTTGAGAATAAATTGACTACCCCAGGTAAAATTTGGAGAGGTCTGGGATTGCCGATTGATCTGTAAGGAAGAGTTTCCATCGGTCGCGCCCAGCGAGGAAATTGAATGAACGTGTCCAGGCTGAAATCCCGTCGTCCAGTTTTCGAGTTGTTCATTTACGCTCGGAGTCGCAGGATTATCTGGCGTTTCCCAGGAGAAAAGGGTCACTTCCTCTAAGTCTGGCAATTGATTGAAACGGATATTGTCCACAAAGTATTTGACGCCCTGACCACCAGCACCGTTCACGTGGTCGCTGTTGGAGCCGATATTCAATTCATAGAAACTTGAGTTTGGTGCCACTGCAATTGAAGTCATGGGAATACTTACAGGGAACGTACCTGTCATTCCCGTTAGATTGGGAGTCACATTTGTGACGGAGGGAAAATTAGGCGAGTCACTATTTACCGCCACATTGATCAAGAAAAAATTTCCCGGACTGGCAACATTTGCGAAGCTGTCGGAAGTAATAGACACATCAAAGTCAAGCGTGTACTTCGAGAGATCGGCTGCCACCGTATTGAAGGCATTGTAAATGCTCGTATCGCCTGGCCCTACATCCATCCTCACGTCCCAGCCAAAAGTGGGACCTGTTTCGATTGCCATGCTCTGTGAGCCGACTGTGGCCCCCATGGTCGAAGTCGCAACACTAATAAAATCGGAAGTCGAGTAACCAGTTGCAGCCCAACCCTCCAAGCCTGTCTCAAAGGAGTAAAGTAGTTGTGCTTGGGCTGTCGTTGAACCGGATAGAACAGTTGATCCAGCGGTGACTGCCAATAACAATCTGAAAACCAACTGATTTGTCAAACGTGCATGCATGCCTAGGGCCTCCTCAATGAATATTCCTGGATTAGCTGAACAGCCAATTCAATCGCCTAAATTCGTAATAGAAAAACGTTCATGTAGTTGGGTAAGTAACGGCCCGGAACACATCCTTCTGTCCGGGCCGGGTTGCGATTCAAAAAATCGGCTTCTCCAAGCCAATCGAGTACAAAACTCCTTTTATCAGCAAGTCCTAGGCAAAACGTCGGCGTACCCCTGCGGTCGACAAAACCGTGGCGATGCCGAGGATTGCCAGTGAACTTGGTTCTGGAACCATTGTGTAGCGCACCAAATCAATATTCATTTGAATATCATTTGCATGAGCTCCAAGATTCAAACCGCTCAAGTTCACGTTTTGGCGATCCGTCACTCCCGCCAATGGGAACGTTAACTCATGGAATGCACCGTCAATCGCAAGTGACATATCACCTGCAGACTGATAAGTGAATCCAGATCCAGTCTGATAGTAAGCTTGCACATCAACTGATCCGCCACCACCGGTAACGTCCGTTGCAGATACTCGATAGGTCACATAATTGTAATTTGAAAGATCTGTAACTCTTTCATTAAATGAATTCCCGTTGTAGACCGTGCCATTTCCATACGCGATCGCCGCCCCACTGGGATCATTAGCGTCTCCGGAGCCCCCTCGATCGGTCCATTGCAGGGAACCAGTGACTACATCGTGCGACAAGCCCGTCTGATTTTGGGCTCCATCGTTGCCAATGATCGCACCAAGATCGAAATTGCCGAAGACACCTTGCAGGCCTCCGTCGGAAGAACCCACGTTGTGTGTTGCCAAATCACGAACAGAGAGTGGGGTTCCAGCGCTACGAACTTCATTGACTGTCCATACAAGGTTACCTTCTGCCGCATGGTCACGAATATTAAAACCAACGGTCCGAATATAGACCTGTTGTTCGAAAGTAAGACCAGCCAGTGGAAGTTGATACGTGCTTACACCAGGAGTGACCGCCACATCTGGGCCTAGAGAAACATAAGTAAACGATGGCGATCCCTGGATGTAGAACTGAACGTCAACGTTTCCGGCTCCATTGTGGCCTAAGTCGAACTCCAAAAAGCTCAGACCGGTCAGATCCAATCCCCCTGAAACCGTCGACGACTCTCTCACTCGGTTCGCACCATCACTGATAGCAACTGACAAGCCTGGAGTTGCTCCAATTTCGATGATTTTCAATTCTCCAGGCGTGTTATTATTCAACAACACATCTGAGCCAGTTGCTCCAAAATTCTTTTTCCAGTCTTCAATGCTTGGCGCTCCGTCCCAGGTGTAAAGCACGCTGGGCGACTGAGCCCAGGAATCCGAACAAACTGCCAGAAAAACTACAAGAGAACAGACATATACAGCGATGCGACTCATTAGAACTCTCCCTCCAAAAATAGAAAAAAGACATCGACACTCGAATGGACTCAAAAATCAAGAAAAGCTTCAGTTCAAGCAGTTTTGCCGATAAGACAGTCGTTCAACTACTTTAACTGACTTCATTCTATGCTGACTGCACAAGCAATGTCAACAATATAGGAGCACGAAAACCGATGTTTTTTTCTGAAGAACCTGACGATTTTACATTTCTGTAGTGATTCACCAAAAAGAAGCTATTTCTCTTAATCACAGGCGACAATGAGCCAGCCCTACAGCGTAAGAAGAGGCATTTTTCGGAGAACTCGTGGAAGCGGAACGCCGCAAATAGGCTCACTCCGGAAAAGTGCCCATATCAAATTCTTCGGCAAAGATTAAGCATGCTGGGTAGAAGAGCCACGTACAATGAGTTCCGCACTTACGCGAATGGTGGTAGGTGGATTATCAGCAAAATCGCCGTCCAGGCGGTCTAGAACTAGTTGGGCTGCCCGTCGGCCAATTTCTTTGGGACGCTGACGCATTGTCGTCAGAGGAGGTTGCAGGGCTGCCGCAAAATCGAGATCGGCAAAACCCACAACGGAAACGTCTTCAGGGATTCGGAGACCTAAATTGGCCGCCGCCTCGTAGACAAAGAGCGCTTCATGATCAGTGACCGTGAATACAGCTGATGGCCGGGGGTCTTGGGTGAGGATTTCTTCGGCGACTTCCACTCCATTGGAACCCCATTGATTGAGTCGCCAACTGTTGACCTTAGCTCCTTTATGTTCTCTTACTGCCTTCTCAAAAGACTCTCGTCGCCGCACGGCCCAGGCCTGCCAGGCGGTCTCTCGTGAAGAAAAACATGCGATATTCTCATGGCCGAGTGAGATCAGATGCTCGGCGACTGCTTTGGTAGAGCGCTGTTCATCGGTTTCGATGGAGTCAGCAATCTGGTCTTCGGAGAATTCATGATCAATAACTACGACGGGTACCCGCCGCTCGATAAGTTCGCGGAAATGGCTGTAATATGCCACTGCGAAAGAAGGCCAGAGGATTAGGCCATCGACTCTGCGATCTAGCAGACGGCTTATTTGCTCGAGTCCTTGCTCGTCACCCTTTTCGAAATGGGGGATTTCCTGGCAGTCGCCGACCCAGACAGTAATCGGGAGGTAGTCGGCCGCCGCCAGCACGAGATGAATACCTGCAAGCACATCCACCCAGAAGGAATCAAATGGAGGGATCATCACGCCGATCATCTTCGTTCGGCCGGTTTGCATTCCATTGACAAGCAAATTACGGCGCCAGCCGAGTTGGCGGGCCGCTTGAAGAACTCGCTCGCAGGTATCTTCGCCAAATCGATCACACTCTCCCCGCAAGATACGGGACGCAGCGCTCATGGAGACATTGGCCGCCTGAGCAACGTCCTTCAGGCGGGGTGCAGAAGAACCAGACATTGTGAGAAGCCACCCCTTACTAAACGAGATCGAGCAGGACAGCTAGTCATGATCCTATGAAAACCCCGACATGGCAACTGTGACAAAGGTATCGGGGCAGATATCTTATTTTTGGAATCCAAGCTTGGTCCAATTGCTCTGACTGGGACAACTCCTCCAAAGAACTGTTCAACTACTTGAAACAAATGGATTTAGTAGTTAGACTAGGATGAGACTTCGGCTACTAACGCGACAACGCGACATAGCAAGTAAGCCAATCGGCGAGGAATTTGTTAGTATGAAGAACGATTCAGGAATTGACTCTAGCAACGGCAACGCCATGGGTACGCTTGAAAAAAAGCCATTCAAGGTTCAATTAGGACTTTCAGGCACCGGAGCCTCGATCCCTTGGCAGCAGCGGCCTGCAGGTTGCAAGGACGTTGTCTGGCGACATTCCGAAAACCCTGTCATCGGAAGACACTATATACCTGGTGCTCAAGGGATTTATAACAGCGCAGTCGTTCCCTTTGGTGACGGATTTGCCGGCGTGTTTCGAGTCGAACTACGCTCCCGTTATCCTCATCTGCACACTGGATGGAGTGAGGATGGGCTTGTTTGGCACATCGAACCTCAACCAATCCAGTATGCCGGGGATCCTGAAGTCGTATCTTCCGACGACTATGCCTATGACCCCCGAGTGTGCAAGATCGAAGACACCTACTATGTCACTTGGTGTGGGGGGAAAAACGGACCCACCATTAGCGTGGCCACCACGAAAGATTTCCAGCAGTTTACTCAAATAGATAACGCCTTCCTGCCATTCAATCGCAATGGAGTACTCTTCCCGCGTAAGATCGACGGCAAGTTTTTCATGCTGAGTCGCCCCAGCGACGATGGTCACACTCCTTTTGGCGACATCTACGTCAGCCAAAGTCCTGACATGATCCATTGGGGCAAGCACCGCCTGGTGATGCGTCGCGGGGGAGGGGAAGTTGGCCAGTGGTGGCAGCGAACGAAAGTGGGAGCGGGTCCGATCCCGATCGAGACGGATGACGGCTGGCTCATGATCTATCACGCCGTGATGGATACCTGCAATGGCTTTGTCTACAGCATGGGTGCCGCACTGCTGGACATCGATCAACCTTGGAAAGTACTCTACCGCACCAATCAACATGTCCTCACACCTGAATCTGACTACGAAGTCACCGGCCACGTCCCGAATGTCGTGTTTCCTTGTGCTGCCTTGTGCGATGCCACGCAGGATCGACTGGCGATTTACTACGGTGCTGCAGATACTTCCTCGTGTGTTGCCTATGCCCATCTGAGTGAATTGGTTGAATTCACGAAAGCAAATTCGGCAGTATTTTAAACTAGTGGCTACTGATCCACTCTAAAAGAAATCAGCTTGACTCTTCCAGCCACGCAAACAAGCAGTTCTGCAATTCGCCCTTATCTGGTGATCGATGTTTACGCTTCACCCAATCGACATCGGAATAATCTTCTGCTATCTCGCAGTTACAATTCTGATCGGCTTTTGGATATCCAAACGCGCATCTAAGAGCATCGACAACTACTTCCTTGGTGGCAACACGATTCCCTGGTACATGCTAGGCCTGTCGAACGCCTCGGGGATGTTCGACATCAGTGGCACGATGTGGATGGTCTATTTATTGTTTGTCTACGGGCTGAAAAGCGTCTGGATCCCTTGGTTGTGGCCATCCTTCAACCAGATATTCATGATGGTGTTTCTCTCGATCTGGTTGCGACGTTCTCGAGTCATGACCGGTGCAGAATGGATGCGCTTTCGGTTTGGTGAAGGTCGGGGTGCACAACTTGCGCATTTGATTGTGGTGCTCTTCGCATTGATCAACGTGATCGGATTCTTGGCATACGGATTTATCGGAATTGGAAAGTTTGCCGCGTCCTTTCTCCCATGGCAGCTTTCAACGGATCCTGATACCAATGTCAATCTTTACGGATTGATTATCACTGCGATCACCACCATCTATGTAGTCAAAGGAGGTATGTTCAGTGTTGTTTTCACTGAAGTGCTGCAATTCTTTATTATGACGTTGGCTTGTGTGTGGGTCGGCATTATCGCGATTCGTGAGACCTCTCCCGAACTACTCGATCAAATGATTCCTGTCGGGTGGCGCGATCTGTCCTTCGGCTGGAAACTCGATCTCGATTGGACGGGAATACTCGACGCTGCCAACGACAAAATTGCCGCCGACGGGTGGGAATGGTTTTCCATTTTCTTCATGCTGATGCTCTTCAAAGGGGTCTTGCAGAGCATGGCAGGACCGGCGCCAAATTACGACATGCAACGCGTCCTATCGGCACGCACACCGCGCGAAGCCGCGATGATGAGTGGGCTTGTCAGCCTCGTGCTCTTGGTGCCCAGGTACATGCTCATCACCGGCCTCACGGTACTCGCTCTCTGCCATTTCTCCGACGAATTAGCTGCGATGGGGAGCGATGTCGATTTTGAGCTTATCTTGCCCCTGGCAATGCGCGAGTTCATCCCCGTTGGTCTTCTGGGCCTGTTGATATCCGCTCTGCTGGCGGCTTTTATGTCCACTTATGCTGCAACAGTTAACGCAGCACCAGCCTATGTCGTGAACGACATCTACAAGCGATACATTAACCCTGATGCCAGCAGTAGGACTTATGTCTGGATGAGTTATGCGATCTCGATCGCGGTAGTGATTATCGGCACGGCATTCGGGTTCTTTACTAAGTCGCTTAACGACATCGTGCAATGGATTGTCGCTGCTTTGTATGGTGGTTATACGGCAGCCAACGTGCTCAAATGGTTTTGGTGGCGGTTTAATAGCTACGGCTATTTCTGGGGCATGGCGGCAGGAATCGCCTCAGCGGCGATCGTGCCTCAATTGATGCCAAGCGTGACTCCCCTTTATAGTTTTCCCTTGATCTTGCTGGTGTCGACTCTAGGATGCATTGCTGGAAGCTTATTGACTCCCATCGATGATCTAGAGGTCTTGAAAGAGTTTTATCGAAAAGTCCGCCCGTGGGGATTTTGGAAACCAATCCACAAGTTAGTTGCACAAGAGTATCCCAATACCATTGCCAACCACTCATTTGCAAGGGATTCGTTTAATGTCGCAGTTGGGATGATATGGCAAACCGCTCTAGCTGTAGCAGGTATCTATCTGGTGCTTGAAGACTACCGATCCCTAGTAATATCAGTCTCGGTGATTCTCATCACCTCTCTGATTCTGAAGATTAATTGGTACGACAAGCTGGAAGACTATCCGCCTGACTTGGCACATAGTAACTCCGTAGACGACCTATCAGGGAATTCGTCTACTTCCTAATTCTCTCCAAGGTTTGAAACCGAATAATGAAGCGCCTTCATCAATTCTTCGTCGCTATTACAGTAGTTTCAGTTACATCCCTGGCTGCAGCTGCAGAAGAAATGCAACCCGTGCGTCATATTCTTTCCAGCAAAGGCGACCAGCTCTACGACGGAGACCAACCATTTCGTTTTATCTCCTTCAATATCCCCAACCTGCATCTGATCGAAGACAGTTTCTCGTTCTCCGATCCCAACCCATGGCGTTGGCCAAACGAATTTGAATTAGTGGATGCACTCGAATCGGTGCGGCAAATGGGTGGCACCGTGGTGCGAACCTATGTCTTAAGCGTCCATCGCGATGGGTCGGATATGGGATCGCACGTCCATGTCCGTGCCCCTGGCGATTTCAACGAAGAAGCCTTTCGTGTGCTGGATAAGGTGCTGCAAATCGCCGGGGAAAGAGGAATTCGTGTTATCATTCCCCTTGTCGACAATTGGAAGTGGTGGGGTGGCCATGCAGAATATGCCAAGTTTCGTGGCAAGCCGCCCGAGGCGTTCTGGTCTGACGAACAAGTCATCGCCGATTTCGAAGAAACCATTCGATATACTCTCTCACGAGTTAACTCCTTTACAGGGATTGCCTACAAGGACGATCCCGCCATCTTTGGCTGGGAGACTGGCAACGAGCTAGACAGTCCGCCAGAGTGGACTAGTCGAATCGCTGCCCACATTAAGAGACTCGATCCCAACCACCTCGTGATCGACGGTTACTCCCTGCACGGAGTAAGACAAGAATCCTTGGATGACCCCAACATCGATGTCATTACCACGCATCACTATCCCAATACCGACAGCGGTTTTGTCGAGCCCATTCTGAAGGCTCGTGCCATGACCAAAGGAAAGAAACCCTATTTCGTTGGCGAGTTTGGATTTGTGCCAGCGCAGGAGATTAAAGAAGTCCTCAATACCGTCATCGATGAAGGCATCGTAGGAGCTCTCTTGTGGAGCTTAAGGTTTCACAATCGGGAGGGGGGATTCTATTGGCATGATGAACCTTCCGGAGAAAACTTATTCAAAGCCTACCATTGGCCAGGATTTAATTCTGGTGAGGGCTATGAGGAAACTTCTGTTCTGGATTTGGTACGAAGGAGTGCCTACCGTATTCGTGACATGAAATTGCCGACTCCCTCGGCACCGGCTGCTCCTTCCCTCCTGCCGATCGAACACCCGAGCCGTATTTCCTGGCAAGGATCTGCGGGCGCGAAGTGTTACGACGTTGAGCGAAGCAATAACGAATCAGGTCCCTGGGAAAAGGTTGGACAAGACATCAGTGATGCTGCCTTGCAATATCGCCCTCTCTTCTCCGACTCCAGCGTCGAGAAAGGCTGTCACTATTATTATCGAGTCATTGCCAAGAATAATCGCGGAAGCTCTGATCCCTCCAATGTGATAGGCCCCGTGGTAGTGAATCACATGCTTTTGGTCGATGAGATGCAGGACGAATCGATTCTTCATTCGACCGCTGGAGCGGTAAAGCAACGCGCGGACCATCCCCGACAAGTCCAGGAAGACATCCATCGCAAGGAACTCGGCCCTGGGGGCCAGGTGGTCTATCAGAATTTGGAACCTGCTAGCGGCATCCGGGTCTTCCTGTTTTGCAATTCTTCAAGCCCCGCTTGTGAAATAGCGGTTTCCTCCGACGGACACTCGTTTGAGCAAGTTAGAACTAAACAAGTAGTCTCCGAGCGAGACGCGGGGAATTACGGCTATTTGCAGCCGGTCCTTGTAGAGGCAACTATCGATGCAAAAGACCGCAGTTATCTAAGAATCAGGAATACCTCGTCTTCGGACGCCGAGGAAAATGCATTTCAAATATCACGAGTTGAGATCGCTTACGATGACGAAAAGAACTAGTCTCTATTCCAAGCTCTTGGTTATTCCAATCATGGCAATGTTCGGCCATGTACTTCGTTCATCACTTGTAATTCTGGTGCTCAGCGGGTCGATGTTGGTCCATGCAGAAGGATTTCAAGATTCGACGTCCCTCGGTTTCGTAAAAGGCTATACCTGGGGTTGGGATGGCAGGCATGGAGACTACGCTTCTCCGCAAGCTCAAGACTCGATGACGAAAATGGCCGACCTGGGCTGCAACTGGATCTGCATTGCTTTCGGGACGAGTATGTCTGCTTATGACAACCCACAGTTTCGCTGGTCAACCAACAATCCGTATATGGTTTCTGATGAAGACATTCGCGCAGCAATTGCTCAGGCTAGAAAACTCAAGCTAAAAATCATCCTGAAACCCGTCGTAAACAGTCGAGATGGGGTCTGGAGGGCATGGATTCGCTTTTTCCGACCAGTTACGGATGAAGAAAAAACGCAAGGCATTCATGGCGAGTACGATCCTTGGGGTGACACGCCCGGAATTCGAAAAGGGATGGTAATAGATGAAAAAGCATGGAGCAAGTGGTGGGAGAATTACACGGAATTCCTGAAGCATTACGCCAAGATTGCCCAGGACGAACAGGTGGAACTCTTTTGCCTCGGCTGCGAGATGAATTCCACTGAGGATCAAGTTGAGCAATGGCGAAGTGTTATTAAAGACGTCCGGAACATCTATTGTGGCCAACTCACATATAACGCCAATCACGGTCGTGAAAAGGATTTAGTATGGTGGGACATGGTGGATGTCATCAGCATCAGCGCATACTATCCGGTTGATCCGCCTCCTGGAAAACCACTGGAAGAAGCTGTCAAACAAACAACGAGCAAGTCGGAAATTGTCGCTGCACTTAACGGCATCAAGCAAGAATTGGCTGAATTAAGTACCAAACTTCATAAGCCAATCTTGTTCATTGAAACCGGGGTGACAAGTGTGCGAGGGTGCGCTCGCTACCCTTGGTCACACGGCGATGCACATCCTGAGAGCCCAATAGACCAGCAGGAACAAGTGAACTTCTATGAAGCGATGCTGGAAGTCTTCTGGAATGAACCCTGGTTCATGGGCTATACCTGGTGGGATTGGCCCGCAAAGCTCTACCTAGATTCTGACGCAGTCGACAACCGTGGCTTCTGCGTTTACGGAAAGCCGGCAGAAAATGTTCTTCGTGAGTGGTATGCTAAACCAACTGCGGTACGAACATCTCCTTGACGACCGCCCATAGATCGAACAACTCAATGCCACTAAATGCCTTAAGAGTTACTGTCTATTTCGTTGCAAGTTGTTTCAACGTAGTGACAGCCTGGGATATTTCTTGCCGCGCTGCGGAGGGTGCTCAACCCAATGTTGTGGTAATCCTCGCCGACGACCAAGGCTGGGGAGACTTGAGTTGCCACGGTAATCCAAATCTCTCCACTCCAAATCTTGACAAGCTTGGTCAGAGCGGCGCGGTATTTGACAGGTTCTATGTTGAACCCGTTTGCTCGCCCACCCGTGCTGAATTCTTGACTGGGAGATATGCACTCCGCGATGGGGTTACTGGAGTGACAAGCGGCGCTGAACGATTGGATGTCAATGTCCCCACAATTGGCAACGCATTCAAGGAAGCAGGCTATGCGACAGCAGCCTTTGGCAAGTGGCACAACGGCACGCAGGCCCCCTATCATCCCAATAGTCGAGGTTTCGACGAGTTCTATGGCTTCTGCTCAGGACATTGGGGGCTTTATTTTAGTCCCATGCTGGAGCGCAACAATTCGCTCATTCGCGGCGATGGCTATCTGGCGAACGACATCACGAATCATGCGATTGAATTCATTGAGCACAACCGCGACAAGCCATTCTTTGCTTACGTGGCTTTCAATACCCCCCACTCACCTATGCAGGTTCCTGACCGCTGGTGGGAGAAATTCGAGGGGAAGCAACTCGCCGCTAAGGCCAGTCTACCTGAAAAAGAGAAGTTCGATCATACCCGCGCGGCCTTGGCAATGTGTGAAAACCTCGATTGGAATGTGGGACGATTGCTCACCACCTTAGAGAAACTCGAACTGACCGAAAATACAATCGTTGTATATTTCAGTGACAATGGACCTAATGGATATCGATGGAACGGCGAGATGCGCGGCATCAAAGGCTCGACCGACGAAGGGGGAGTTCGCGTGCCGCTAATGATTAGCTGGCCGGGTCAAATTCAGCCTAACTCGAAGGTAACTCACAATGTTGCGGCGATCGACCTTTCCCCGACTCTTCTCGACCTGGCAAGCATCCAAGGGAAACCTGGGCTGCCGATCGACGGCCGGAGTCTGAAGCCCTTGTTATTGGGAAAGAATGAAAACTGGCCCCCAAGAATTTTGTTCACACATTGGAATGGCCAGACGGCTTCCCGTTGGGATCACTTTCTGCTGGATAGTCAGCAACGACTCTACGATTTGTCAAAGGATCCTTCGCAGTCGCGAGACATTGCTTCAAAGAATCCAGGCATTGTTCAGCGACTCGATTCGGCCCTAGACAACTGGTTGCAAGACGTGCAGTTCGGCAAATCTCGACCGCCCAGGCCATTTGTCGTTGGGCATCCTGATTCAAATATCACACAACTCCCTGCCCGCGATGCCGAGGGTCAAGGCCAAATCAAACGTTCCAGCAAGCACCCCAATTGCTCGTATTTCACCAATTGGAAAAGCCTATCAGACAGCATTACTTGGAACGTGGAGGTCACCACACCAGGCACCTATCGCGCGGAAGTTTACTACACTTGCAGTGAACAGAATAAGGGATCACTTGTTGAACTACGACTCGGCAACTCCACCACTCAAGCACAGGTGGTAAAAGCGTTTGATCCACCTTTGATTTCCGAGCAATTCAACCGATTCCCTGCTGAGGAATCTCCAGTTAAGGACTTTGAGCCGTTGGATCTTGGCACAATTTATCTCTCGGAGTCGATAGGTGAACTGACACTCCGTGCGATAGAAATCCCTGGTGAATCGGTGATGGACGTCCGACTATTGGTGCTCACTCGAATTGAAGAGTAACTGAAAAGACTACCTGCGATATATAACATGTCAAAAACATTCTCTGATCTGTCTCGTTCTCGTCTCGGGCGGCTAGTTTGCCTCGTCTTGGTGATGCTGCTCTGTACTCGGACCGCTCGGGCAGATAACACAGTAACTGTAGAGAAAGTTGAAGTCCTGCTTCCTCCCTCCGCCGGTGCGGCTGTGATGGCAATTGACGATGGCAAAGTAGTTTTCAAGCATGCCTGGGGAAATCTTCGCTCGGATCGCACAGAATCTTGTACAGTGACGACCAATTTTCGCTTGGCATCTGTCAGCAAACAATTCACAGCGACTGCGATTCTGCTGTTGGTTGATCGAGGGGTCATCGGGCTCGATGATACTCTTGATCGCTTCTTCCCCGAGTGTCCCGAATATTGGTGTAGAATCTCCGTTCATCACTTGCTGACGCACACTTCCGGTCTTCCTGACTACGAGAAGCTGATTCCCGAAGGTACAACGTTGCAGCTGACGGATCTCAATGTGCTTGAATTGCTGCGGGCAACGATAGAGCCTCTCTTTGAGCCGGGAGCAAAATTCGCCTACTCTAATTCCGGTTACGCTTTATTGGGTTTGATTGTTGAAGCCGCAGCCGATCGTCCCTTCCAAGATTTCATACAATCCGAGATCTTCGAGCCCACTGGCATGAACCGATCGTTGCTGTATGTGGCAGGAATGAACCGCGTCCCCGAGAGGGCGTATGGCCACGAATTGGATGCCGAAAACCATTGGATTGTTGGCGATCAAAGTTTGACAAGCGCTGTGCGCGGTGATGGCGGAGTTTATTCATCTTTGGACGACCTCCAAAACTGGATAGCAACCTTGGATCAAGAAGCATTGCTCAGCGATTCGTCCTATACGAAGATGTTTAGCCCGCACGTGAGGACAGATCGTGGCCAGCAAGATTATGGCTACGGTTGGTTTCTCGATACCTACCGTGGTGAGCGCCGCGTGATGCATGCCGGTGGCACACGTGGTTTTACCTTAATGCTGCAACGTTTCCCAGACCGCCACGCGGCAGTGGTCATTCTGCTTAACAGGTCGGCACTAGAACCGCCGGCCGACTACGTTGAACGAATCGTCGATTGTCTGCTATTTCAAAGTGATGAATAGATTTCGATTGTCGTAGTTCAAGAAGAGCAAGAGTTCTTCTTGCCTGACACGATGGGAAGGCAGGGCATAACTATAATGGAACGGTTGCTAAACGTACTTGTAGTACTATCATCCCTTGTCGCAACGGTACAAATTGGCAATGCAGATGACGGCAGCAACAAGTTTACGATGGTCCAAATATCGGCTGAGACTCTCCAAGATAAGATTCGCGGAGGCTTACTCGCTCAGATTCTCGGCAACTTGAATGGGCTTCCCCACGAGTTCAAATACATCGATGAGCCTGGAAAAGTTGAAAACTATGTACCTGCGCTTCCAGAGGGTGCGCGTACAGACGACGATACGGATTTGGAATGGGTCATTGTTTCGGAGATAGCGCGAAGTGGCCAGGTGCAACTGACTCCGGCGAGAGTTATTGAACTGTGGAAGAAGCACATCAATCGAGGAATCTGGTGCGCAAACCGCTACGCGCGCGATTTGATGGAGCTCGGATTTGACCCTCCCCTAACCGGCATGTGGTGGCTCAATCCTTGGTCGGAATTCAATATTGCTGGACAGTTTGGTTGTGAATCGTTTGGACTCATGGCGCCGGCCATGCCACAGTCGGCGGCCCGGATCGGTCTTCACTATACGCACGTAACGATCGACGGCGAACCAGCCCAGGCAACTCAACTCTTTACTTCGATGATCGCTACGGCATTTGTCACCAGTGACTTGGGCCAGATACTGGATGCTGGGGTCGCAAGCGTCGATCCCCAATCGCAGATTGCCAAGATCGTCGGTGAAGTGCGTCGCCTTCATGCAGAGCATTCGGAGGACTGGCGCCCAGCCCGCAAGGCCATCAAAGAGCACTGGCAGGTTCATGATGGCAGTTTTCGCGACCAGAACGGTTATGAGTTGAATACCGCTGCCACGATTGCCGCCCTCCTCTACGGTGAGGGGGATCTCGTCCGCACGATGCAACTCGCTTTCAACTTCGGATGGGACTGCGACAACAACGCCGCCACCTCTGCGACGATTCTCGGCGTGATCAAAGGCCGCAAATGGATGGATGCGCAAGGCTGGGATATAAAAGACGTTTATAGGAATACGACTCGTGATGACATGCCCGCGGATGAAACGATCTCTGGATTCGAAGACAAACTTATCGATTGCGCCAGGCTGTGTATCCTGCAGAATGGTGGAACGGAATTCTCGCAAGACGGGCAAACTTTTTATCGGATACGCGCCCACCCACCGGCAAATGTCGAAGGACTGACCTCGGCCATGGCTGAGCGGGAAGTGCTGCACGAGCAATTTGCACAGCGGCTGCCAAGCGACCTGCTGAAGTCAGGACCAGCAGCAGCCAGGGCGGCCTATCTGGCAATCTGCCTTGGCGAAGCCAATTCGCTAGAAATGTCCGACCAACTCGCGTGGAAAAATGCGCTCAGCGAATTGAAAGGATTCCCTGCCGTGGTGCGTAATCTGTTCGCGGCGCCGCTTCCCGCAGCTACGCGGATTCAACAGAACGCCAAGGAGGTTGGGCTCGAAGCGCCAGCCGTGCCAAAAATCGACGAACAAAGTTGGTGGCAAATCGCCGGCAATCCCGACCTGGGCGAATTGACAAGTGACGAACAAGAGCCGGTTGACTTTGGTATCTGGCAGGCAGCCGACGGCACATGGCAACTATGGTCGTGCATTCGCAACACGAAGGAGGCAGGAGTGACGCGTCTATTCCATCGCTGGGAGGGCCAGAATTTCACTGATCGCAACTGGAAGTCGATGGGCATCGCGATGCGTGGTAACCCCCAATATGGCGAAAAGCGAGGTGGCTTGCAAGCACCCTTTGTGCTAAGAAAAGACGGCAAGTATTTGATGTTCTATGGCGATTGGGTCAACATCTGCCTCGCTGAAAGTGATGACGGAAAAACTTTCCATCGTATGTCCCTTGGAGGAAAGGGCCCTCAATTGTTCGGAGAGGGCGAGGGAAAAAATGCCCGTGATGCTATGCTACTGAATATTGATGAAATGTGGCACTGTTATTACTCTGCCATGCCCAATGAAAAAGGTGCCATGTTTGTTCGCCAGTCGCGAGACTTGCGAGACTGGACTGATTCGCCGCCGATCAAGATTCTCTCCGGTGGATCTCCCGGACCGATGTGGTACCATGCCGAGTGCCCCCATGTCGTTCAGTATGGCGGCTATTTCTACCTATTTCGCACTTCGAATTACAAAGGTAATCCCATCACGACCGTCTATCGGTCGGCAGATCCCACAGATTTCGGCATCGAAGACGATTCAAAGATCGTCGCGTCGCTTCCCGTCGCAGCCCCTGAAATTGTTTTTCGCGACGGTAAGTATTGGATCGCTGCTCTCACCCCGCAACTTGATGGGATTCAGGTGACTCGATTGCGATTTGTCCCCGAGCTACAGCCGTAAATTCACTGCTCAATCTCATGTCTAAGGCTGCTTCCTCAATTCCGAAGCGAAGACGGTTTAACGACCGATATTTGCTCAACTCCTGGCAGGTAAGCTATATTCGGCAATGGGCAATTCTTGTCGTGGACAAGTAATTTTTGGTTACCCACAAAATAAGTATGGAATTGACCAACGACCAAATTGAATGCTTCACTTTCATTTGCCTTTTCCACGGAGAGCAATTCGGGCCATCCCTGCTGAGCGACGAGGCGATCTCCCGGCTTGAGGAACTTTGACATTTGCCAACCCTTGTCGACGACCCAAAAGCGGTGGCCACGCGTCGTGGAAATTGTCTCATGATCGATAACGAGGTTCAGAATAGGACTTGGTGGGCCGACACTAGTTTCCAATACGGGACGATAGTCCAGCTTTCCAGTAAACGGATCTTGACTTAGTACCAGGTCGCCAACCTGGACCGTTTCAATTCTGACCGGACCTGACTGAGTCCAAACAGGAGTTCCTGCTACAAAACAGGAATGGGTTGTCGGTGGTCTGGGAGGTGGAGTGCCGACACTCCCAGAATAGTTCTGGGCATAGTTTTGGTACGAGTACCGAGAGTAATCCTGCTCTTCGTACGTCTGGTAGTCGGTCAGCTTCTCAGGAGTGTTGAGTTCATTGTAGATATTCCAATCTTTCCACCACGCGGAGGGATGACTTCCAAGATCTTCGCCGGTGACGATTCTGAGAACTTTTAGAATATTAGCATTTCGCTGCTCGCGTAGCGAGTTCTCCAAATCGATTCGCTCCCTGCTGCCGGAGGCCTGCGCCATAGCATTGTTGAAATCCCGATTTCGCTCGGACCAAGTCTTTGATACTGAAGCGGTTTGTCTCGATACCTTAGGGCGATCCGTCCAGTCTCGCATGCCTCTGTAGTCGGTAACGGTAGACGTTTTATTGATTGTCAAAGTATGTTGATTCAAGAATTTGCTAGTTTTAAAATGGCTGTTTCTTACGAGTGGATGCGATTCTGCGATATCTTCGTAGACAGTATACTGACCATTGGGAGCTACTCTGACTGAGATGGCGGCTTCCAGTGGAGAAGATAACGCTCCCATCAAAGTCGGCATGTAACTCGACTTTTCGCGAGGAATAAGAGCTTCGGCAGCTTGGTTAGACGCCTCTGGATCGGGCCATTCCACGGCGATCTGGAGAAGAGCCCAAGTAGCCTCATGTTGTTCCATCTGGGTAAGTGCTTGGACCACAGCCAGACGCAAATCACTGAGCAATCGTCCGCCTTGCTCATCACCCAACTTCGACAAAACTGCTTTATCTGTCTTCATGTCTAGGAAGAAGATTTCTATCAAGGCAGGGATGGCAGCGACGTCGTTAATCTCTGAGACCTTCTTGACGGTGTCTTCGATGTCGTCGGAATTGGCACGGATCGCTTTTGCAATCCAACTTTGATATCGCTTAGTCAAAACCTTGAAGTCATCTTCGGCATTCTCTGCGTGAAGTTTGTGTTCTTTAATCTGACCAGGGCTCATGTACTGGCCTTGATAGATCCGCAAATCGAGTCTTCCCAGAGCTTCTCGATTGTCCGGATCAGAAGCAAGAACATTCAGCCAATGCCATTTCTCTTCATAGCTAAGACCCTCTGTCCGACACCAACGTGCCAAGGAGGCATGCTCACGAGGACTGTTTCCAGTTTCCAATTTGCGAGCTTGATACTCATCCCAACGTGGATCAGAAGAGACCATTTGGCCGACCGCATTAATAGGCATCCATTGGCCGTCGTAGTGCACCTGTCCGCTATACCATCTGGCTAGTTGATAATCTGGATCAGTACGTAGCACTTCGGCTAGAAGTTGCTCGCACTCGGTGGCCTCGCCTCGGGCTGCTGCAGCTAGCGCCTGACGGAACAGGGTATCGGCAGAACTGGAGCCAACTTGAGTAGCTGGCGATTGAGAAGAACTTAGAACGACCGCAAACAACGCGATCACAAAAGAGACTGACGATAACAGCTTCATGTTCCTGCTCCGTTTCCTCCCCGAGTGCATAGGCAATATAGAAAACGAATCTGCTGCTAATTGTAACGATTTGGAGTGTGGGATGCCAGGTGCCAAAGCACCTGATTCGACGTTTGGAACCAGAAATATCGAGAACATGCCAAGAGTGCATAATTGCTTGCTGTCAATCAACTTGGGACTTGGAAACCCATAAAAATCCAACCAGCTCTGAGTGAAGAGTAATAAGATTCGCTCCGCAACTCCGGCGAGGAAACGTCTTTAAGGGATTCGTTTGCCATACCCAGCTAGTAGTTGGATTGCTTCAACGGGGAGCACTCACTTCCAGGGTGCGATTGTTCGGCTCACGTTCTTGTCTCGTTGAATAGTTCGCTTCACCCTCTCTAAGGTTCACCGTCTTTGGCCAGCACCTGCCAGACTTTCTGGCGTAGCTCGAACACTGGGCTAGCCGAACCTGTATA
Organism: Bythopirellula polymerisocia; assembly: GCF_007860015.1. Lineage (GTDB taxonomy): Bacteria > Planctomycetota > Planctomycetia > Pirellulales > Lacipirellulaceae > Bythopirellula > Bythopirellula polymerisocia. The sequence goes on along the minus strand of NZ_SJPS01000001.1, from coordinate 27,369 downwards.
GCCATTTGCTAAGAGCGAGAACGCCAGCATCTTCCCGCTCGTAGTCTTGAGATAGCCGGAGATTGTCGAGACACTAGCCATCCCCCCGGGCTTCGCGGCTACGAGTGGTTGTTTCCTGCCTGCGAGCTCCACGTCATAGGCAGGGAGTGCCGAGTAAAAGGTATCGGCGTGTGGGTGATGATGCATGAACTCGAGGAGGCGAACTGAGGAGTCTGCAGAGATGAGATTGTAGCGGGACAACCCCGAGCCATCGACTAGTTTGAATGAATCCTGTTCCAAGCCGGCTTTTTCGATGAGCCACTCGGTAATCGACGCGGCCCCGTCGGACCAGTGAGGTTTCTTTTTTCCGTTGGCGATGGCGATTTCATGGAGCAATACCTCCCCTACGGCGTTTTCACTCTTGTTATTGAAGTGCTTGAGGGTATCTGCCAGCGTAGGACCGGCGTGCTCCAATTCACCAGGACTGGCATTACCTGAAGATCTCTTAGCTTGATTTGGCGGAGAAAACTCAACACCACGTTCCATGAGCATCGCAGCAAACACACCGCTTACCCACTTGCCCGGATCGTGCATGGTGAGCCGAACCGTTTGTGGCTCGTCGAGCGTCCCCTTTTCAGCAACCAGAATTGGATGGGTAAACGGTCGACGCGTTGCTATCGTTTCTCCGCCGAAGCTCTTGCGCGGCCTCAACTGGACTGCCGGGTAATTGGAGGGCAAGGCCAGGGCTGCCGCAATTCCTTCTCTTGACGAAGTAAGCTGCAACTCGAGCACATTGAAGTCAACCATCAAAGGGGTGACGGACATGTTGTAGTAGTCAGGGTCGTCATCCCACATCCAGCCGGGACCCTTCAGTGGAGAAGCGTAGCGTGAATTGTCGATCACCACTTTCCCATGAATCTTGGTAATGCCGAGTTCTTCAACCACTCGCTTGGACAATTTTGCCATGTCCTCGCTTGAAAGCATCGCATCGCCACCCCCCACGAGAACCAGGTCACCCTCGAGTACACCTCCCTGCAGCACTCCCTCAGTTTTTACCTTAGTCAGGAACTGGTGACTTGGTCCAAATAAATCCAGCGCACACGCCGAAGTATAAATCTTTAGATTAGAAGCTGGAGTCAGCAGACGATCTCCCCCACGATCATAGAGCACCTCACCATTTTCGAGATCAATTACTTTGAGGGTCACCGTGGTCTGGCGCGAGGTAGAGTGATTGTCCAGCACGGCATCAAGCTGCTTCTTCAGGTCCGATTCTATCGGACGCCCTGCGTTTGAAGTGCCGGTTAACACTACGCCAACAAGCAAGCAGAGTATCACCCGAGAATAAAAATGAACAGTCGTCATCGTGAGTCCTTAAAATAGTGGAGATCCTGGGGCTGAGGAAAACCTCCCCACCGACAAGAATTCGATCGGCAAGTCGGTTCCTCCATCGAGTGCCAGATCAGTTAGGGCCTGGCCGAGGACTGGAGTGAATTTGAAACCGTGGCCGGACATGCCCGCGGCGAAGACGATGTGCTTGTCCTGGGGGTGGCGATCGACCACAAAGTGGTCGTCAGGCGACATCGTGTAGAAGCACGTCTGGTGGTCGAGTTGCTTGCCGGTGATGCCGGGGAGATACTGCCTGGAGAAACTCTCGATGCGCTCCGCATCCTCGGGATCCACTTGTCGATCGACGGTAAGCGGATCGTCGACTCTCTGTCCGCCGGAGTGCTCGGCCAGCTTGATGCCAGATGTGTCCAATTTCGGAAATCCGTAAAACACACCGTGGGGGAGTTCGTACAAGAAGCACGGATAACCTGCTTGAGCGGAGAAATCTTTCTTGTTGGCAAACCAAAAGACGCTTTTGCGGCGGACCTCAAGGTGCAGATCGAGTTCGCCCAAGAGAGTGTTTGCCCAGGGACCTGCTGCGATGGCCAAACGGTCGGTGGTGATCATGCCAGTTGCGGTGTGGATCCGGATGGGTTTACCAGAATCCCATCGCAATATTTCGCAGGGTGCCTGAACCTCGGCACCCGCCTGTTGGGCAGCGGCGAGCTGACTGCGAACGCATTCTTCGACCAAGAGATAGCCGGCCTTGGCTTCGAAAACGCCAACCATGTTCTCAGGAACTGCGAAAGCTGGCCACCGTTCTCGCAAGGTTTGAGAAGTGAATTCGTCAATATTCAGGTTGTGTTCGTGGGCAGCGCGGAGAACTCCAGGGACAACGTTGCCCGTTTCGGGGCCAATCTGCACAATGCCAATTTCGTGATAAAGCTGCTTACCGACGAGTTGTTCGAGCTGTTGCCATTTGCGGTAGCATTCGATTAAGAGCGGCACATAATGTGGGTGTTCAAAGTAGGCCTGGCGAATAATTCGAGTATGCCCGTGCGAGCTGCCGTAAGTGTGCGGGGTAGTGAAGCGGTCAATGCCTAGAACACGCAATCCTCGCTGGGAAAAATGTAGCAGGGCGGCACTGCCGACACCTCCTAACCCCAGGACCACTGCGTCATAATCCGCCATTTGCAACTCCTGCAACCGTCACAATCTGAACCGAAAACGCGCCTCGAAAGAATTGAAAGGAGTCCATCAACCTCCTACCTAAAAATCCGAAAGTACTTTTTCAAAGGCACGAATAGTGTAAACCGAAATTGCCGTTTCCCGTAAGTGCTGAAAGTACAATTCATGGTCGCTACGACTACCCCTGAACCCCAGACAACCAATATCACCTGCGAAAGCTGTGATGTCGAGCTTCCGCTCTTGACGACGAGTCAGCTGGATCAGGCATCTCTATGGGTTTGTGCAAATTGTGGAGCGAACCAAATAGCTTTCCCCGATGTCGATTTACTTCCAGAATTCGGTTCACTGGTGCGCATCCACGAGGAGCAATTCGATACGAGTGACGCTCCGGGAATTCCCGCCCACATTCGAGTCCATCTGGCGTCGATCGCCAATCGTGCGGTGCCCCAAGACGTTGTTAATCGACGTCGCTCTGCCAGAGTCGTCAACCCGATGATGATCTCGGTTATCGAACTCGACACAAGTTTTGTGATTGCTGGCAAAGGGCTTAGTGTCATTATGACGGATGTCTCTAGCGAAGGAGCGGGCCTTGCAATGACAGATGGTACGACAGCTCCCTATCTCGCATTGCATATACCTTCCAGCAGTGCAAAACCCATTCAGATCATCGCCCGCGTGGTTAGGCAGCAGGCATTGATTCCTCCCTATGTTGCCGTAGGCTGTGAATTCATGTTTCGCCTCGGTTCTTGATTGCCGAGAATGTTGAATCGTCTTCCGTCCAACTTCTATATGCCCGCTTTCACTGAATGGATCCGCACGGTTTCTTGTGAAGCGACTTTTTCAACGGGATTCACGATAGATCGGGCTGACCGGCCACACTAGTAAAGAGTCGAAAGACTATGCTAGCACACGCTGAAAATTAAACCCGTGTTGTGAATTAAGCGGTAATTCGCTACTTTGCCAGCTTAATCTCGTGCCTGGCCGATCCCCGTCGAGGAGTAGTCGGAAACTTTCTCATCCGGCTGGCCGCAGATTGCCCAGTTCAAGGAAGAAACTATGCGAATCACCCAATTGAGCCTCGCGGGCCGGGGGGCCTGGCCTGACCTACTCGCCGATCCCGTTCATCCCCAGCTCAATGTATTTTTTGGCAAACCCGGAGCTGGCAAGAGCACAGTCGCCCAACTCGCCAATCATCTTCTTTTTGGCAAAGCCACTAGCCTGTGGCGGCAACAGTTTGGCCAGACCCTGCCCCTGACCGAAGGTCGGGTGGTTGTTGAGACCCCGCAGGGCAGCTATGTACTTCGCCGACATTTGAATGCTGAGGGATTAAGTCGGTTGACGGTGGCCGCCGTTGGTGGCGAGCCGGTTGATAATCGGACGATCCAAAAGCTGCTACCGAGTTTGTCTCCCAAGGTGATTGCTCCACTTGTAGGTGTAGACTTTGCCGAAGCACCTTCGGTCGAGTGGCTCTTGAGCAGAGACTTCTGCGCAGAGTTGGCCAACGCGGGTCCTACCAACGGCAGTCCGCTGAAAACACAACCCTGTTGCAGTTCTAAAGAATCGAATACGAAGTCTCCGATAGATCGCCGCCGGATAGAAGAGCTTATTCGCCAACGGGATACCATTGCCGAGTCGATCGAGAGGTGTCTTTCGGTGCGTCGGCAAGAAGGTGGCGTTCTCTCGAAAGAGCATACTCAACTCGAAGCCTTGTTGGATACCGCTCGACGGCGACTCGACGAGCTGCAAAATGAACAGCGCAAGGTCAACGGTGAGATTGCCGATTGCGAGGCCCGATTACGACTTATCTCGTTGACCGATCTGGCAGCAAGTCCAGCAAACGAGCGGAACCTGGAGGGGCAACGCAAACAGCTTGCGCTGCTTGAAGGGGAGATCGCCCGATGCCGCAGATCGCTGGGAGATTTGCAGGCTCGAGAAGCAACTATTCGAGCCGAATTGGCGCAACTCACTCCCGACGGAACAGCCGAGCGAGTAGGCTGTCTAGCAGACAGTCGCGCGTCGGTAGGCATCCTAGAACGATTAGTCGATGACCTCGACGCAGAAGTGGCACTACTCGCCCGGGCCAACGAACCGGCACGATGCATCGGTCAAGACTCCCATGCAAAGCTTGCTCCCGTGGCAAAGATGCTCCGTCAACAAGTTTATACACTCTGCGGTTTGATCACCGAACAAGAGAGACTAGCTCGCAGGCAGCGGTTGACGGCAGAGTCCCGCCAAATTGCCCGATCCCAGTTCGACCTGAGCGAGCGCTTAGAGCATCTTCTCGAACAGCGCGAGTCGCTCATTCATGAACTCCGACAAGAAGGAGAGCTTTCGCTTCTTCGTCCTCAATCACCGATTGAAGGACATTGCGAATGCGCTTCCCATTATGCGTTCCTTGGAGAGGCAGATTCTCTGCTGGTAGGGTACGATCCTCGTAGGGTTCAAGAAGCTGATTTGCGGAGACGCTACGAAAACCTATTGCGTCGCCGGGACGAATTGTCGCAAGAGCAAGCAGCTGCAGACAGCAAGCTTGCCTCACTCGAATCGCGCTGGCAACAGTTGCAACGCGAGCGTGCCGGGTTGGTCGGGAATGAACAAATTGAGGAACAACAATTTGAACTTGAAAGGCTTGAAGTTGCGATTCGTCAGGCTCTTAATCCTATTGAGAACAAGAAATCACGTGATTTAGGCGTCTGGCGGGCGTCAGATGTGTTGGCCCAATTAAGCGGCGGCCAGTTTGTGCAGATTCGGCTTGATCGCGAGGGGAGGTCGCCGACCGTGATCGACCGTACTGGCCATGCGACTTCCTTAAGTGGGCTCTCCACCGCGACTCACGATCAACTCTATCTTTCACTTACACTGGCGCTGGTGGGAGCATTTGCCCGGCGAGGGATTCAACTACCACTCGTCCTCGATGAACCGTTCCTGAGGCAAGATTCGGCAGGGAGCGCGGCAATGGCCGGCGTGTTGGCAGAGTTTGCACGAAGCGGTCAGCAGGTTTTGGTGTTCACTGAAGATGTCGATGCCTTGCGCCGATTTCAGTCACTCCATTGTCAGGTGTTTGATCTTGCTAAACTACGTTGCCAGCCAACCATCGAACCCGTCACAACTCAAGAAACGACATTCACGCGGGTGGTGCGGGAAACCGAGGATGGTAGTCTCACGCCCGTCTTGAAAATTCGCGCTAACGAAGAGCAATTGGACACTCACTACTACCTGACCGAAGAGTGCTCCTTGAGTGAGTTTCCCGTCTTTGGAAGTGAAACGCACAACGTTTTCCAGAAAATTAATCTCCATACGGTTGGCGAACTGCTGCGTACCTCGCCAGAAGAGATCTCTCGTGGACTCGACCGCCATGAAATTTCTGCCGAGACCGTAAAATTATGGCAGGCTCACATGGACTTGATGTGTAACGTTGCTGGATTGTCGCTCAATGATGCCCAAGTGCTCGCAGCCTGTGGGATTACCTGCCACAAAGACCTCTGCGAGGCGGATGTAGATCAGCTGGAGCGTATCATCCACGAGTTTTTGCAATCTGAACGTGGTCAACGATTTGCGAATGTCAGGAAGCGCTTCAATACCGCTCGACTGAGAAGATGGTCTAATGGGGGGCAGCTAATCTCTCAATCTAATAGAAACGGTCGATCGCGCAATGTTTCGGAAGAAGCAATTAAAACGGACTCGCAAGTGGTTCGCCCCCGCAGCGAAATTAAACAACCAGCAAGATATTTTCTCAGTCTTGAAAGCGACGTCGAAGATGCCCCCTCGATAGGCCCCAAAACGGCTGAGCATCTTGAGCGAGTGGGGATTCGCACTGTCGCTGACTTGCTCAATGCCAATGCGGCGGCCACCACCGCGGAACTTGAGTTGGGGCACGTGACGGAAACGAAAATTGCAGAGTGGCAACATCAGGCACGCTTGGTATGTCAGATACCTGAATTGCGTAGTTACGCGGCCCAGTTGTTAGTCGCTTGCGGTTTCACCAGCCCCGAGCAAATCGCCGCGATACCTGCCGAGGAGTTGGTACGACAAGTAAGAAAACTATGTAAAACCAAACAAGGGCTACGCATCTTGCGGACCACCGATGCCCCCTCGGCGGGAAAGATCAAACGCTGGGCCGCGAATGCCGTCCACCGACGTCCGTTGGAAGCGGCTTAGTGGCTGCGTCTTTTTCCCAACCACTGCGCCGCACCCAAGAGTAGCAAAACGAAGGCGCTAGGCTCTGGGATGGCTGTCCCGGTTGTAAGTGGAGCGAGACCCTTGCCGTAATTCCGTTGCCAGGCGAGAAAATCCTGGCCATCGCTGTCTCCATCAAGGTCCGAATCAGCCAAAGCATTTGTCCCGAATGCCGTTTGCCATCTTGCAAGATCATCTCCGTCGACGTCGCCGTCACCATCGAAATCGCCAGGAGAGTTGATTGTGAGGTATTGGTCGACTGATAAGTTGTGTAGCAACTGGATCGTTCCGTCAGGCCATTGAATCCGTAATTCATCGATCAAGGTGGCCGCTCCTAATCCAAAATGAACTGGTAAATCACTTTGATTGAATGTGCCGGCGTTGGTATTGGCTTCGCGGCGGAGGGTGCGCTCTTGAGGAGTTCCTTTATCGAGCGTGGCATAGAGCGAAGCACCGATTGCAGTGGTATTCTCCTTCAGGCCGGCTAGCTCGATAAACATCCAATGGTTGCCATTGGTTGTCGTGTCACTCTTGAAAACATGTTCAGGCCAAGAAGAATTCGTGGGGGCAACCAGATCAAGATCGCCATCAAGATCGAGATCACCCCACACGCTGTCGTAAGCTCCTTGATTTTGGGTGTCGAGTCCCTCCGCCACGGTCACATCAGTAAACTCCCAATTGCCATCGTTGCGATAAAGTTTGCGCCCTGCATTCTTACCACCCGCGGCAAGATGATCGTGGAAGAAGAGGTCGAGGTCACCATCGTTATCATAATCAATTGGGCGACCACCATTGAGGTCGCCTGAAACATCAGAGATCAACGCGTGCCCTGTCAGCGTATCAACATCGGTAAACATGTTTCCACCATCGTTGCGGAAGATCTTGTTGGGCTGGCGATCCGCCCCCACGACGAATAGATCGAGATCGCCGTCGTCGTCGAAATCATGGAATTCTGTGCCGTAGCTGTTGGTCATCAACTGGGTGCCGTTGGTGTCGGCGATGTCTACAAAACCGAGGGAGCCAGTTTCGACAAGCATGTTCTGATAAAAATTGTTGCGAATGTTGTTGTCTCCCCGGCAGGTGGAGATGTAAATGTCCAAATCCCCGTCTCCATCGGAGTCACCAATCGCAAGTCCGTAGCCTTTGGTTCCGAAGTCTTGTTGGAACCCCACAGCCGCGCCAACGGGAGTGAACGATTGCCCCGGGCCTTGCAAATAAATTTCATGCTTCTCAGGACCTTCCATTCCGATAATGAGGTCCAGCAATCGATCATTATTGATGTCGACCCAGGCGACGTTTTGGTGGAATCCAGGGTCATCGAGTCCGGTGGGGATGCTCTCGTTGGAAAAACCTGCCAAGCCGTTGTTCTTGAAAACATCTCCCGATGCGCCAATGTTGGACTGCCCGACGAACACATCAACGAAACCGTCTCCATCGTAGTCACTCCAGGCCGCGCTCCAAGATGGACCCAAATCACTCGTCGGCATCGTGCTGGTAATGTTGGTATAAGTCAGCACACCAGAGCCAACATAGTTGTTGCGAAAAAGCTGCTGCGCCCCGGACCCACCTTGAAACATGAGATCCAGATCGCCGTCGTTGTCGATATCCGCGAGCGATGCACTGCGGGAATCAAAGTTCGCATTGTTGAGAACGGAACTTTGCTCTTGGGTAAAGGCAGCACGTACCGACGTAGCAGGTAATGCGAGCGATAGTCCGACAAGTAAAACGACAGCTGTATTTGTTCGATGAAATATTGTCGACATCATATTCTGCTCCCCAGTTTTAATTCAAATCCAGCATGTAGCATAACTGCTCCAAGCAGGCGGCTGCAAGCAAATTGGACATGAAACGAGGTCCAGAGTTTCGCAATATTGATTTTGCTAACGCCCGTCATGCATTTGCGCATACTTCGTTATTCCCGGTTGGGTACCGTACGTACACCTTCTCTGGCGATTTCTATCGCGGTTAACGAGTGTGGAACAGTTTGCGACGCGGGAGGGTTAGCGCTATCGTGAGAATGAGAACGCATGCGCCGGGTTCAGGTACGGCGACGAAGGAAGTCGCTCCAGTATAGTTGCGCTGCCAGATGAGAAAATCGCGGCCGTCGGAGTCGTTGTCGCTGTCGGCGTCGCCATTGGCAGTGGCTGCAAATGAGTTGCGCCAGGTTTGCAGATCCGTGCCATCGACGTCGCCATCACCATCGAAGTCGCCGGGTGTGGAAGGGAAACTCGGGATGATGGTCGTATGGCCAATGTCGCGCAAGAATGCCAGATCGAGTTCCGTGAGCGATTTACGTGTGCCCGTAGTGATCGTCGGATCTATGACCACTTCCTGCTGGGCACCATCGCTGATACGGCGGCTCATCAATCCCGATGCCGCGTGGTCTCCCGCCGAATTGATGAGATTGGCCCCGCTGCCGGTAATCGCCAGTACTTGTGCACCTGTCCAACTGGTTCCTGACTTTACGGCATTCCAAGTCGAGGAAGTACCGATCCCCAGTGAGTGCATTATTTCATGGAGGGCTACCGAATAGAGATCGTTCTTTCCAGCAGCGACAGCGGTTGTGTGATTAAAGTGCCAGAAGTTGCTCAACTGGGCGTCGGAATCCTTTGCGCCATTGTTGTCTCCGTCCCAATCGAGAGCGAGGCTGCCATACGTGATACCGAAGTCGACGTTGATATTGGCCGTCACATTGCCAAGTGAGGCACTGCCCTTTGCTGTTTCTACGATCGGACCACCACCTCGCTTATAGGCCGTCTCAGCCTTCGACTCGGCGATCGCCACCGCACCGAGCCACCCACCGGAATTGCCGCCGCCCGAGAATTGCGAATTATCGAGTTGCACGAACCCGGGGGAGCTGACTCCAAGTGTGTTCCCGCCCAAGGAGCGCGCGCCAACGAAGATGTTGACGGCATTGGCCGAGATTGTTGCATTGGAAATGACGGTCTGAGCGTCGGTAACTGGATTTCGGTAATTAAACTCGAACCCGAGTGTGACGTTTGCTCCACCGCTGGAGCCTGAATAGAAGTCAGGAGAGACAGAGTTGAGCGAAGTAGTAATTGCCGTTGAGAGGTCGCTGGCGGCTGCATTGATCGCCGCTTTAGCGAGTGGGTCGAGTGTCGCTGAAAATAGGGGGCTACCAGGATATTGCAGATTGATCGTCAGCGCTTCGCAGCACGGAGCCGCAGAGAGAAACAGCAGCGCAGCTAAGTGCACGTGAAAAAGTCGTTTGATGCGCATTCTAAAATCTTCACTCTGTTCCGCGAAATCGCTGCTTGGACGCGGCGATTTCATCTTCGATCTGCAGGAGAATCTTTTCAAGTTCTTCGATATCGCTTGGCAGCATGTGCTGCGAAAGCTCTTTCATGAGAGGAGCCGTGGCGGGGCGATGCTCGCGGATAAGGCGGAGGATATCGTTTTGATAAATGTCTACTTTCTCGAATCTCCCTTGCCGATAGAGAGAAGGTAATGCAAAGAGCTTGAGTAACACGATCCCTTCGACGGTAGCGCATGGAACTTGCCGCTCAACGAAGGTCTCATTCTTGGTAAACTCTTCACAAACCTTGCTGAACAACTTGTTTCGAGTGAAGAGAAAGTCAACGGGTAGTTCGCCAAAAGTGCCCCTGGCGAATTCTAGATTGTCATCGTAGATGGTAACTTCGGGCAATTTCTCCAGATCCTTACGGGCGACTATCAAGTCGATGTCCTGGGTGTTGCGGCCCTCAACGTACACCAGCATGGCGATGCCACCCACGAGAACGTATTCGATTTGGCGTTCTTCAAGCAATTCAAAGAGGCGGGGGATCGACTCGAGCAGCTTATTGAGATCCATAGTGCGGAGTCGCTCCCCATTTTTGGGATCGAACACGATCCCATGGACGATCACTTCACCGATGTTGACCAGGGGTTCTGCCATAGCTCCATCTTAGCAGAGACCTTCAAAAAGGGCAGCAGAAAACTGGTTATTGGGCAAGCTCCGCGAGTGCTGCTTGTTCCGCTTCTAACAACCGTTCCTTCATGGCGAGTCCTTGCGGAGCCGAGTAGCCTCCCAGACGGCCTCCAGATGCGAGCACGCGGTGGCAGGGGATGACCAGAGGAATTCGGTTGCTGGACATTACTGATCCGACGGCCCGCGCAGCCCCCGGGTGACCTACCGATTCTGCCAGTTCTCCATACGTAAGGGTCTCTCCCCATGGTATAGCTCGGCAAGCTGCAACGACGAGTCTCTGAAAGCGAGTTAGTCCAGCAAGTGAGATTGGCAAGTCGTCAAAGTCGACCGCTTCTCCCTTTGCAAAGCACGTGAGCCGTTCTTCGAGCTGCTCGGCAAGAAAACTATCTTCCACGGAATCAGCGTTGGCGTCGCTCGTGGGAATCCCAGAACTGGCAAGGAGCTTATGGAGCGACTCGCGCGCGACAGCGCCTGTAGGATGTCCAAACGTAATCGCGAGAACCTCACCACGGTCGATGAAGAAAGCCATGAAACCAAGTGCCGAGTCGAATGATTTTAGCATCGGTTTTCTCCGCAAGAAAAAAAGACAGGAAGTGACCTGGGGCCATTATAAGCCCGCTCACGAAAGCTTGGCGAGAGGCTGAGAAACCTCATAGAAAATGTCCAATGACCAAGGCCCAAAGACCAATTCTCAGGCCGGAAATTTGACCCTTTAGTCATCGGACCTTCGAAATTGGTCATTGAATTGTAGGTATAAGTTGACTTTGCAGTCTTCCTGAGCCACGGGGTTTAATCCTTGTTGATCGCTTTCTATACTGTAAGTAGCTAGGACTGACGGAAAAAATCAGCCAATGCTGTCGGCCACGATGGCCCAATGCTTCCTAGTCGAGCTCACCCAGGTCGCCGCACAAAGATGAATGCATATCAATCGCTCGCCGATGACTATTACATCAACATGAATCTCAGCACCGAGATGGAGCTCCCGAGTAATCGGGAAACGGTGTTGCACTTCTTCGAGCAGTTACAAAAATCTTATCCCGAGATGCGGAATTTCTACTCTCGGGACAAACGTGACTTCGTGCTTGAAGAGGACAAGGATCGCGGCAATCATCGCTGGTGTGCAGTCGAACCGCGACGGATTTCCTCCGGGTATGTGAACCCAGAGAGCGCTGAGGACGCTTGGGAGCAGCATCGCCGCATTCTTGAGATTGCCCCCTACGGTCTGACCGTCAGCCCACTTGATTGCGAAGCCCTCGATCTGATGATGGGATTCGACTTCAACTATCGGGGCAATCACAACCATCTCGTCGCCGAGGCACTAGGTGTTTGCCCGGCCATGGAAGGTTTGGGATCGCTTCCAGGGGCGACCATCATCAGCCACGAACCAAATATTACGATTGCCCTGGATGACGAGTGTCGGCTGCAATGTCGGTTGAGTGTCGAATCGCGAACCAACGCCTATCAGATTCGCACAGGCGAATTCCAAGAAGAACAACTGAGCGTGTACGTCACTGCGCGGCACTACGGAAGCTTGGCCAATGGAATAACCTACCCCGATGTACTCAAGCGTCTGCAAGAGGTGTGCTGCCATGTGGTAGACAATTATGCGGTTGAATCCGTGTTGCAACCTCTGGCGCGTGCAATTGCGCTTGGTTGAGTTGAATCGCTAAGCGGCTTTACTTTGCCATTCCATATTGGTCGAGTTTGCGTTTAAGCGTGGTGCGATGTAAACCTAGAGCCCGAGCAGCAGGGGCATATTCATTGGCGAAGCGATCCATGGCAGTTTGCAACAGGGTCGGCTCTATCTCTTCCAGAAGCCTTTCATAAACCAGACCTTCGCTGGCTGGATCGCCGAGCAAATCGGCTGCACGCCTTCTTACAAGTTGTTCCAACGTTTCAGTGGGATTAGTTGATTCGCTCTCTACTGCCCGAAGAGGGAGGGGTTCTGGCAAATGTGAAGGGAGAATAACTTCCGACCCTGTTTCAGCTATGGCATGCTTAATTGCATCATGCAATTCACTCAGATTGCCATGCCACTGTCGCTTGGTCAGCTCTAATTGAGTCTTCTCTGCAAAAGAAGCATTCACCCCTCCTAAAGTCTTTGCATAGTGCTGAGCTAAGAGCAGAATGTCGTCTACTCTCTCGCGCAATGGAGGGATTGTGATTTCGAATCCATTCAGGCGATAATACAAATCCTGGCGGAATTCACCTGCCTGGACTCGGAGGGACAAATCTCGGCTAGTCGCTGAAATTACGCGGAAGTTCGTGCTGAACACTCGATCGGATCCTGCAGGCAACACATCGCTCTTGTCGAATACACGCATGAGCTTTGCTTGGATCGACAACGGAATCTCTGCAACTTCGTTGAGAAACAAAGTCCCCCCGTTGGCCTCAGCGAGCAATCCATTTCGTGCTTGAATTGAATTAGACGAAGTGCCAAGCGTATGTCCGAAGAGTTCCGTTTCGACCATCGTTGGACTTAGTGACCCAGCGTTGACAACCACAAATGGATGTGTGGATCGGGACGAATGATGGTGAATTGCGTGGGCAGCATCCACCTTGCCAACGCCAGGCTCACCCTGCAGCAGAACAGAAACATCTGAACTAGCAGCCAACGCGATTCGCTTGAAGACTTCCTGCATCACGGACGTCTCGCCGACCATCTTTTCGCCTAGCCTTGTGCAACCAGGTGAACTGTCCGCGGAATTCGCGGCAAATGCGCGGTTGATCGTAGCACGGACTTCTGCCAAATCAAACGGTTTGAGCAGGTACTCATACGCCCCGTTCTGAACGGCACGAACGGCTGTCTCCAGGTCTCCAAAAGCAGTCATCACCACGATCGGCGCAATACCCAGATGTTCCCGATATTGTGGCATCGCCGTCAGCCCATCGATTCCCGGTAGTCGGACATCAAGGAGCAAAAGATCAAAGCTAGAATTCGCGGCCAGCTTCAACCCTTGCTCAGCAGACGCAGCTATTTCCGCTTCGTGCCCGAGCGACTTAACGAGTTCTTTGATTCCCCAGCAGATCGCTGACTCGTCATCGACAACAAGAATTCTGGACATGGATCAACTCTTTTCCATTAAAGGAACACTAAAACGAAATACCGTTTGTCCATTTTGGCGGCACCAATCAATTTTACCTCCATGAGCAATAGCAACTTGGCTTGCTACGGCCAGTCCTAATCCTACTCCTTCGGCTTTGGTAGAAACAAACGGCTGGAACAGATTCTCGGCTATAGTTGTCGCAGGGCCATCTCCCGAGTCGCAGACAAGCAGTTCTGCCTGATTGTCGGAGGATCGTCCGACACTCAGTAGAACTTGGGGCGGAGTATACGAATTCACAGAATGTCGTTGTGCGGCTTCGACGGCATTTAGTAGTAGATTTACGATCACCATTGAGAGCGTATCGGCGTTGGCCAACACCTTGATTGGCATCTCTTCGGGTCGCCAGTCTATCTGAACTTTGGCATGCCGGGCCGCTGGAATCACCAGAGGCAATATGCTTTCGACAAGCTCATTGAGATCAACCTCTTCGTTGGGTACGCTTTCGTTTTCCTTGCCGAGTTTGAGGAAGCTCTGAAGACGATTCTCCATCAGTTGCAATTGACCTTTGGCAACTGCTAATCCATCGTCATTTGTGACAGTGCCACAGTTTTCGGCATGCAAGTCGATTGCCAACCGGCAACCGGTCGCGGCGTTGCGAATCTCATGAGCAAGTCCTGCCCCCAACATTGCTACCGTGCGGACTTGTTCGGTTTGGCGAATCTGTTGTTCGTAGTCAGCTAATCGATTCGAAGTGTGATTGATCGACTGTGCCAGGTCGCGCACTTCGTCATCCCTGAGAGGTAGTTCGACAGTCACGTACTCTCCCTGCGCCAATCGAGCAACTCCCGTGCTTAAGTCACCGAGCGAATTGCTAATGCGGCCTGCAATCCACTGGGTAACTGCTGCCACCGCGCCAATGGCCAGGATGCCGACAACAAGTGGGGGTAAGAAGGCTCTTCGCCAAGCTGCATTGTATTGATCGCAAGGGAAAAGGGTATGGAGCATGTCCGGTCCATCTCTAGTCGTCCGATTCTGCAATTTCGCTGAGGAATGAAAATACTGCTTGCCAGCAACAGTGAGTTGTGGGCCTAGGGCCACCTTTTGACCAGAGTCGCTCAGGCTGCTTTCGGGAAGTTCAACAATTGAGTCTCGCAATGTGGTCGAAAGGTGATTGCCGTGTTGGTCTGCCAGAACGAAATCCGCACCAGATAATTCCTTCATCTGTTGGAGCACTGTGTCGGTAAGTGGAAAATTGGAAGTCGCTAGGACATGAACTACTCCTTGCAACTGACGGTCTATTGTCGAGCGTGTTTCAGTCGTAGCAAGATACGCATCGATCAACGCAACCGCTAGCAGGCTAACGAGTGAGACCCCGACCAAAGGAAACATGATCTGATATCGAAGTGGAGATCTCACGGGTGATGTATGACTCGCATAATTCTATGCAATTAAAACAAGCGTGTCGAAAAAACGAACACTACCTGTCGCAAATTGAGATATGTACCAGCATATCCAGTGGACTTAAACTCCAGAAGCGAGGGTATTCATCTATTGTGTACTTGATACGGCGAAATGAGAAGCACACCGTTGGAAAAGAGAGTACGAAGCCTATGTTGAGGTATCGCTTGAGACGATATAAATGTGCTTTTACCTTGGTCGAACTATTGGTCGTGATTGCAATCATTGGCGTGCTAGTGGGGCTTTTGCTACCTGCAATTCAAGCGGCGCGAGAGGCGGCTCGGCGGAGTCAGTGCCTAAATAATCTTAAGCAAGTGGCTCTCGCGTTCATGAATTATGAAAGTGCTCACATGGAGTTTCCTTTGGCGACTCTGACTCCTGTGGCTCCCGCGCGTGGCAAAAACAATTGGGCACCTTTTGTACTTCCATTTGTCGAACAAGGAAATCTCATCGCTGGCTACGATCTCAAAGAGGATTGGTGGCGGGAACCAAACCGCAGCATAGCCCAAGTCCCTTTGCCACTGCTCCTATGCCCTTCGACTCCCGATCAAGATCGATTGCAGGATAAACCTGAGAGCACACCTCCCAACAAGACAGGGGCCTGTGGCGATTACTTCCCCCCAACGGGAGTACACACCGACATCAATCTCTCGCTCCCCGCAGACCAGCAAATTGTGAACTCGAATGATTTGCTTTCAGATGGCTCGACCAATCCCGTGCTCGACGGAGTCATAGGCGAGCAATATGAAAACAATCAACACAATCGAATGACCACGATTTCCGACGGGACATCCAACAGTATTCTTTTGGGTGAATGTGCTGGCCGAGAAGATGTTTATCGCGGACGC
Source organism: Bythopirellula polymerisocia (assembly GCF_007860015.1). GTDB lineage: Bacteria > Planctomycetota > Planctomycetia > Pirellulales > Lacipirellulaceae > Bythopirellula > Bythopirellula polymerisocia. The sequence continues at coordinate 11,398 of NZ_SJPS01000001.1, read as the reverse complement.
CAGCTATTTGGAGTCGATTACACTGGATCTCCACCAATTCGGGCTCGGGGTGGCGCCTGGGCCACGACGGATAATCCCTATCCAATTGGACTCCGCAATCCTTGGAAGGCCGCATTTGGCATAATTCCTGGAGAGGTGTCCATCAATAATTCGAATGAGTGGGGGCATTGTTTCTATAGCTTGCATCCTGGGGGAGCCAATTTTGCCTATGCCGATGGCTCGGTGCGGTTTCTGAGCGAAAGCATTTCATTGAAAACTCTGGCTGACATGGTAACTCGTGCAGGTGGAGAAACTAGCACGGAATGAGATCCCAGGGAACGGAGTATTGCTTTCATTGTGCTCTCGGCAGATGCGGCTTGTTTGCCTTATTGCTGGGTATCTTGCTCGGTTGCGAGACCAAAAGTCCTGAGCTCGCGCCGATTCATGGCACCTTGCTTCAATCAGGTAAGCCAATTGCTGAAGCCCGAGTGGTATTGCATCCATTAGGGGGCCAAGCAGCAGAACTTCCTCAACCTCAGGCGACAACCGACGAGCAAGGCCAGTTTAGCGTAACGACGTTGAAAGGTGGCGACGGAGCACAGCCCGGCAAATATGCGATCACTGTCGAATTGCGGGCCCCTCGTCGCAGTGGCGAAGAAAGTATTCGCGATGGCAGAAACTTACTTCCGAGTCGCTATGCCAATCCTGATACTTCGGGAATCACAAAAGAAGTCACAGCAGGAGTCAATGTCTGGCCAGCAATAGAGTTGCCCGCGAAGTAGTTCCCAGAGTGCGTGCCTCACGGGCTAGGGTTCCTGCTCACCGAGTGCGGCGGCGGCCAAGTCCTTCCCTGCGAGAATATCTTCTAGTTCCTTCGTGAGTTGCTTCTCAAGATTGCCTCCGAATCCGACATGGACAACCTGAATCCGGCCTGTTTTGTCAATGATCACTGTCTGCGGAATTCCACTTACTTGAAACATACTGCCGACGGCCCCTTCTTGGTCTAGCAAGACCGGCACATCGAGATCTTCGCTGCTCAGAAACTCGCGGATCGTGTCAGCAGTCTCCCCTTGGTTGACGGCATAGAAGACGACCTGTTTGTCCTTAAACTCGTTGGCAACCCTCGAAATAATTGGGAGCGCATCGACACAGGGTCCGCACCAGGTCGCCCAAAAATCGAGAATCACCACATCCTGACCTGCGAACTGATCGAGTTGCACCGTCTGGCTTTCCAAATCCGTAGCCGAAAACGAGGGGGCCTGTTCGCCAACTAAAGGATGCAACTCTGGCTCGCCGCCAAGTTGTGAGAACATGGAATCGACTTTCTTCGCCCCCTCCGGGGAAGTGAACACAAAAACCTCGTCGCCGAATTGGGCGTCGGTGTTCCAATTATCAAAACGGAGCTTGAGCGTCAGTTCCATGCCCTCGGGCATGCCTGCTTGCGACACCGCCGTTTTCAAGAAATCAGGTTTCAAGACAAACTGGCGAACGAACGGAATGGGGCCCGTTTCGACGGCAATTTTCCAGTGCATGCCATTTTCTTGCTGGAAACTGGCTATTCGGCAAGTCGCACCGTCGATCACTTCCTCGCCGACAAAGTCAGATTCCGAAACCCCATCAAGCAGCCAATCTTTGAGGTCATCGCCCATAAAAAGACCAACGAATGTACCCGCCCCCAGGAGCATGGCGTTTTGATTGGACCCTCTTTGCATATCCATCGCTAAGGCACTTTCATCGAGAGGTTCTACTGCGTAGCGCTGAAGCATCTTGGAAAACAAAGTGAGATTCTGTCCATCGGAGACCGAAGAACCACCCATCGTGCCCGACTCAAGTACGATCGCCCAGCGATTGGGTTTCTCAATCTTGATGTCGTACTTCGAGTCCATATTCTGTTCGACTCCCTGTGCCGTGACATCGAGTTGCACGTCTAAGTTGAAACTATAGGCTTGCATCTCCTGCAAGGAAGCTTCCACGTATTCGATTAGCTGCTCAGGCGAAGTAGCTGAGTCGGCATTGAGCGATTTTTGTTGAGAATTGCAACCCGCAAAGGGAAGAATAATCATCGATGCCAAGAGAATTGACCAACAGGTGCGGAGGGTCATGGGGAGGCCTCATAGAACATAAACTAGCCGCATCGCGTTAGCGATCGGTTGAAGTAACGGAAGAAATGCAGGAATGGGGGAATTTTTGTTTGGTATCTTTCCCTCACTATTCCCCCATTCCTGCATTCCCCAATTTCCTCTTAGGCGAGCAGGCGATCCACACTTTGGATCAGGCGATCCATGGGAAAAGGCTTACGGACATAATCATCAACGCCGAGCATCTCAGCATAGGCTTTGTGGCGGGCTCCTTCGTTGGCCGTGATCATGATGATGCGATGCCGCTTGTCACCCATGCGCTTGAGACGTTCCAGTACCAAGAACCCACTTCGCTTGGGCATCATCATGTCAAGGATAATCAAGTCGGGCGATTCGCGCTCGATCAGGGCAAGACCCTGATTGCCGTCTCGGGCAATAATGACTTCGTAGTCATGGGCTTCCAGAGCCAATCGCAGAGATTCAATGATTTCGGCATCATCGTCTACGAGCAAGATTCGTTTGTTTTCACTTGATTTGGCCATTGATCAACACTCTAGCAGAATATGGTGACGCCAACCTTGCGGAGCCTTGAAGCATGGGCACAAGTGTCGGGTAAAAATTCAGATTCGTACTCTCTCAAAGTAGCACTTAACAAGAGAATTACAAGGGTCGCGTCTAGGGCAAATTGGTATGGCAAATGACTGGCAATAGTCTCATTTCCCTCGGTTTCGTTGAAACATTGGCGGTTGGCTGGGGAACCTGCTAGGCTATTGGCCGTCTTATGTGAACAGCCACCTACCAAAGAATTCTTGACGATGCCCCCCAAGTCAAATACCGAAGTATTGTTTCCCAAGCTGCAGTATCTTCCCCGTGATCCCCAGAAGTACTCCCCTCAAATTGCTTTAATAGGCTGCGGTGGCATCACAGAGCACCATCTGGCTGCGTATCAAGCTGCTGGCTATCAGGTGACAGCGCTGTGTGATGTAAATCGCCAGAACGCCGAAAAACGAAAGAAACAATTCTATCCCGAGGCCCAGGTATTTACGGATTACCGTGACGCCTTGAAACTAGCCGATATCGAAGTAGTCGATGTCACTACCCACCCTGACATTCGGCCCGCGATTATCACCGTTTGTCTTAAAGCGGGCAAACATGTCCTGAGCCAGAAGCCATTCGTGCTCAATCTGGACGAGGGAGAGCGTCTCGCCGACTTAGCGGATAAATCCGGGGTGCTACTGGCCGTCAATCAGAATGGTCGCTGGGCGCCCCATTTCAGCTACTTGCGCGAAGTGGCCCACTCCGGAATGATTGGCGACATCGCTGGCGTTCATTGCGGAGTCCATTGGGATCACAGTTGGGTCAAGGGAACTGCATTCGAGAACGTCGAACAGTTGATTCTCTACGATTTTGCGATCCACTGGTTTGACTTTCTGACCACTGTCATGGGCGACCAATTGCCACAGAGAGTTTATGCCTCGACAGCTAAGACCAGTTCACAATCCATCAAACCGGCGCTTCTGGGGCAAGCATCGATTGAATATGAGAACGCCCAAGCGACTCTAGTTTTCGATGGCCACGTCCCGAGTGGCTCTTGGGATCGCACACTCATCGCGGGAAGCCGTGGGCTTATCCGCTCGGCCGGGCGGAAACTTGCCAGCCAACAGATCGAGTTGATTACGTCGGAAGGAAGCATTTCACCCGAGCTAACAGGAACCTGGTTCCCTGATGGTTTTCACGGAACGATGGGCGAACTGCTCTGCGCGATCGAAGAGAAACGCCAACCGTCGCACAGTGCACGGAACAACTTGCGAAGCCTCGAATTGTGCTTTGCCGCCGTAGCCAGCTCTTTAAGTCATCTGCCAGTAGAACCAGGCACGATCAGAAAACTGATGTAGTGATGGCTTGTTAGCTCTTTGCCTCGTTTGCGGTTCATACAATTAACCATGTCCATATTCGCCGAACTTGACGTTGTGCTGCTGTCACGGATTCAGTTTGCCCTGACGATCATGTTCCACTATCTGTTCCCTCCCCTCACAATCGGACTCGGAGTGGTAATCGTCTACCTCGAGGGAATGTTCCTCCGGACGAGAGAGTCCATATACGAAGAAGCGGCGAGGTTTTGGACAAAGATATTTGCCCTCAACTTTGCCATCGGCGTCGCGACAGGCATCGTGATGGAGTTTGAATTCGGCACGAATTGGGCCACCTATTCGCGTTTTGTGGGGGACGTATTTGGATCGGCACTCGCCGCGGAAGGAATCTTCGCATTCTTCCTTGAGTCCGGTTTCTTGGCCGTGCTGGTGTTCGGCTGGGACAAAGTCAGCCCAGGGTTCCATTTTTTTGCAGCTCTAATGGTTTCGCTGGGTTCGATATTCAGCTCCATCTGGATCACAGTCGCCAATAGTTGGCAACAGACTCCGTCCGGGCATGAGATTGTGCCGATGATGCGCGACGGCGAGCCGTGGGTCATCAATGGCGAGGTGATACGTCGCGCTGAAATTTCCGACTTCTGGGCCATGGTCTTCAATCCATCGACCGTACATCGCCTGATCCACGTTTGGCTGGGATGTTTTATTCTAGGAGCAGCTTTTGTGATGAGCATCTCCGCCTGGTATTTGCTCAAAGGTAAGCATCGCGAGTTTGCCGAACGGTCGTTCACGGGCGGACTCATTCTCGCTACGGTTTCCAGCTTGGCCATTCTCGTAAGCGGGCATAAGCAGGCACAGAATGTGTACGAAACGCAGCCCGCTAAGCTGGCTGCGTTCGAAGCCCATTTTCACAGCGGCCCGGGCGATCTCAGCCTTCTCGGCATACCCGATGTGGAAAATGAAACCGTACGATTGAACTTGGCAATCCCTGGCGGTATCGGACTGCTACTGTTCGGAGACCGTGAGAAAGAGGTCGTCGGACTCGATAAGTTTCGGAAAGAGGATCGTCCACCAGTCGCCTTGTCATTATAGTTACCATCTCATGGTGGCGATCGGAATGTTCTTCATCGCGGCAACCGTACTGGCCTGTTGGCTGCGTGTGCGAGGACGATTATTTGAAAAACGCTGGCTGATGTGGGTTTTCGTGCTGGCCGTGATTCCTGCCTTCGCGGGGAACGAGTCTGGGTGGGTTGCTGCCGAAGTAGGACGCCAACCTTGGATAGTGTATCCCTCGCTCGAAAGGACGACAGAAGGCTCACCAAAACTGGATGAAGCGGGGCAGTTCGTTTATGACGAATCTCAAGGGCTTCGCACCAGCGATGGTGTGTCGGCCGCGGTTTCGGCAGGTCAAGTGCTAGGATCGATCATCATGTTTGCGGCAATTTATATTCTGTTGTTTGTGATCTGGATATACGTGCTTCATCAAAAGATCTCGCATGGCCCTGAACCGGTCCTTGCCGAGAGTGATTCCACGCAGCGAGGCGGCGCCTTGGCGGCTGCTTCTTCGTGGATGGAGCACCATGATTCGTTGACCGACTCTCAGGAATGAGTATCTCACATGGATTACCAACTCATTTGGTTTGTACTGCTAAGAATACTGCTTGCAGGCTATGCCATTTTAGACGGATTCGATCTTGGCGTCGGAATTCTTCATCCTTTAGCCCGCAGCGACGAAGAGCGCCGGCTGGTGATGAGTTCCATCGGACCGATCTGGGATGGCAATGAAGTTTGGTTGATTACTTTCGGTGGAGCGCTCTTCGTCGCATTTCCCGAGGCCTACGCGACGATCTTCTCTGCCTTTTATACTCCTTTCATGCTGCTGTTGTTCTGCCTGATTTTTCGTGCCGTGAGCCTTGAGTTCCGCAGCAAGGTCCAGTCCGCCGTGTGGCGTAGGCTGTGGGATTTTGCCTTTTTCGCGGCAAGCCTCGTGGCCAGCTTCCTATTTGGCGTGACGGTGGCCAATGGACTACTGGGAATACCACTGAACGAGCGGGGCGAATTTATCGGCGGCATTCACGACCTTTTGGGTCCTTACGCGATTCTGGTGGGACTCATGACCGTGGCGATGCTCGCCTTGCACGGTGGGTTATTTCTACATTTGAAAACTGCCGGAAGTTTGCAGAAAATGTTTTATCGCTGGATTTGGCATGCTTGGGGGCTGTATCTCGTGTTGTGGAATCTTGTGACCATGTACACGCTGGTGAAGGTACCCCGCGCCACGCTGAACTTTGAGCACTTCCCTTGGGCTATCGGAGCGGTCGTCCTCAATGTACTTGCGATTGCTAATATTCCTCGCTGCATCTTTCTCCGCAAAGTCGGCCAGGCTTTTCTCTCCTCATCGCTCGGGATACTTTGCCAAGTTACCTTGGTAGGCGTCGCCCTGTTCCCTAATCTGGTAAGTGCCAGCAACAATCCCGATTACAGCCTGACGATCTACACTGCCGCTTCAAGTGAAAAAACCCTAGGTATCATGTTAGTCATTGCACTCATTGGCATGCCGATGGTACTTAGCTATACGGTCATCGTGTATTGGACCTTCCGCGGGAAAGTCTCAGAATCGATCTACTAAAGCGACATCTCTACGCTGCCAGCAGATCGCCGCGCATGCCAAAGAGGGCGACTTGGATGGCTGCGGCGATTTCAGCGGAAGCATCGCAGGAAGAAAAGGGGGAATTCTACTTTAATTTCGCCAAACCTCTTTCTAGAAAATTCCCATCCCAACAATGGCCAGAGCGTCGTGCGGGGGGGTACCTCTCCCATGGCAGGGCAGCTTTAAGGCGTTTCCCCTCCCAGACGACGAGCACTACTGGACAGTACTGCGATACGTCGAATGGAATCCGCTGCGCACCGGCCTGGTGCTATGTCAAACCTAAGAAATGGGATCTAATGTTTGAGCGGATTGGCGCTAGCCACCGGTTATTCCAGGGAATCGGTGGTTCGCTTTCGGAAGGGCCGTTGGAGAAATCTCGTGGTTGGACGAATCATGTCAACGGAGTGGAATCCGAAGCCGAACTGACCGCTCTCCGCCAAGCGGTCGCCCGGGGTGCCCCCCCTACGGAGGGGAGAAGTGGCGGGTTCGAGTTGCCGCGTCGCTCAGCCTGGAACCCTTTCCCTTCCGAGCCGATTGATCGGCAGAATCGCCGGAATTTCCCCGGAAAGGGCGGGTCATACCAAGCCCCGTTTCTGGCGGCAGTTTGCCACGCCGCCGCGTCCTGGCAAGCTCAGTAACTAGCTTTGGCGTCTCACTCTTTTGCGGGTTACGGCATACGGGTTGCGTGCAAAGGACACACCAAATCTTTGCCCGAAGGGTGTAGTCGAAGTGAACTTCGCTAGCCAGGGATTAGTTGTTGTCGATTTGGTGGCGTAACGAAAGAGGTCGCCACCACCTGCATCAGTTTGAGGAGAGCTTAAGTCACATCGGATGGTACATCCTCGGGCAGTTTGGAAATCCGCGAACTGCAAGAGGTCGATTCGACCGAAGTAGGTTTTCCTCGCGACCAAGGACGGCTTGTCGGAGTACAATCGTCGAACGTCACACCTCCGAACCGGAACCCTGAAAGGGGGAGTTTGTTGAATGTGTCTCGCATCAATGAGTTCTTGACCCGCCACGTCGACCCGAACACCCACTCCAGCAAGGCGTCGCTGAGCCACGGCTCGTCGGCCTGCTCGGCCTCACAGGAGTCTCCACCGCTCCTTTCACCACTTGGCAGTTTCACGACTTCGCGGGGCTCTATTGGCGCAACTACCTCCTGAAATCGTTGGCATTATCTTCCAGCGAAAATCGGCTAGTCGTGTTTCATTGGGAAGAAAGATTTTTGTGGCAAGTTATTTGTGCAAAACGGGGGGGCGCGTTCTGCTACAATAGGCAACGTTCCGAGCCTGGAGTGGTTTCAGGCAATTCCAATTGGGAAATCCCGGCTGAAGTGAGAAAAAACTGATTTCGATTGTCATTCACAAACTGAACTGTCAAATCGATTGTCGAACCGAAGAACAGATGAATCGTCCCCTTGAACTATGCAACCATTATGGCGAAATTTCCAGATCAGCCACGCCGAATCGCTTTTCCAAGGAGTTCCGTCAGCGCCAAGTTCACCTAACCTGATCAACTGCAGTCCGTTCTACGACGATTTGAAAGTCCCGATGAATTCCTGCCATTCGTACTTGCCCAAGATCGGTACGAGCCTGATGGTTAACGGATCTACTTCAAAATGAAGTTCGTACTCTTTCCGCCCAAGAGTATTTCGGGGGCCACTTCCCTCCATGATTCGAGAGGCCTCTTCCTGTGGACTTCAAGTCTGAAACGACGCAAACTACAACTGATGATATTGACGAGTTGTTTTCGTGGTCGGAGGGTTGGGATTTTGAATACACCCAACTGACCGCTGGCAGACTTGGTTTTCGAGAGCGGGTCGTGCAACTGCCTGGGGTGGCGATCAAGTGGCACACGGCAACTCAGGCCATGCTTGTTCGCGAGACGTTCTTAAGAGGGCTCGGATTTGGTTTTGTTCGGGATGCCGTTGGACCAACGCGATGGCGAGGTCAAGAGATCGACGTTCATGACGGACTGCTTTATCAAAGCGGCAATGAGCAACATTACGCACTCGGCAGGTCGACAAGCTCGATGAGCATTGAATTGGACGATCGCTTGGTTCAAGCGTTAGGTTGGAATCTGGATTGCGTCGCCCCGCTTCAACGTTTTGATCCCGCGGCGATCAAAGATTTGGAACTCATCTGCGCGGACGTGAAACGAATGACCGAGCAGGATGCCCTCGCGTCTTCCTACACTCAAGCTGCTCGAGCGGATTCACTATATCTATTGTCACGTCGCGATGCGGTCTTACGACGACTTCGCAAGGTGCTACAACCATGGTTCGCTTGCCAGGGCCACGTCCACGATTCGGTCGAGCGTGCAACCCCTGGTTTTTTGTTGGTGAGTCAGGCGGTGGCCTATACGCTCCGACGAGATGACTCATCGATCCCTTCAAACGTTGAACTGGCCAGCCTACTGCGAGTTTCTGAACGAACGTTGTTTCGTGCTTTTCAAGGTTGGGTCGGTATGAGTCCTCAGGCTTTTTTCGAGCTTCGGCGGCTGCATCGCTTTCGCCAATTCCTCTTTGCGGCTCCTCGCTTGAAAGGAGCGATCACCAAGGCGGCGATGCAATCGGGTATCACTCACATGGGGCGATTGTCTGAACGCTACCGAAAGCAATTTGGCGAATCACCCAGCGAAGCGCTGAAACGACGGTTGAAGACTTAGCTCGACAGTGTTTGTAATTCCGAGACGGGCGTCCGATGATCAGACCGCTACACAGCTAGTAACCGTGCAGGGTTGCCGACCACCATGTCATGCAGCGCTTCGTCACTGACGCCGACGTTTTTCAGTAGTGGGAGAGCAAAATTGGTAACCCGAGTGTAACCGTGCCCGCCGTAGGAACGCAGGTGAACCTTCGAGTAGCAGTCTTGGCTCAATACAATCTGCTTGGAGTAACCGTTTTGAATTAAAAAGTAAATCATTGCCAACATCTCGACATCATTGTCACCGCTGGCGCCTTCGAATGCGTTGGGCACGTCACCGTTGTCCTCCAACAGAAACTCGAATAGCTCTAGCCCCATGTTCGTGCTGAAGGTATCAAAGCTGAGGATGAATCCTTGGTCGAGCATCCGTCTGTAAAAGTCTAGGTCAACCGCGATGCGACCTTCGGGATTCTTGACGACCGACTTCAGACTGTAGTTCACCAGGAATTTTTGAACGTGAGCTAGGATCGTACACTCTGGGTTTGTTCCGAACTTCACAATACCTTGTTGCATTTCCTCGGCTTCTTTTGGCCCCATGTTGGCACCGTGGTGAATCGTGTAGGGCAAGCCCGTTTTCTGTTGCACGGCGATGACCGCGCGGGCGGCGCGTTGTTCGTTTTCAGTCCAAACGTTGGGAGCCGTCTTGAGACTACCGGCTCGCACGCCGCTATCTCCAAATCCTTTTTCCACGTGACCCATAAACGTCTCTATCAATTGCGAGTCGGACATGGCGAGCGCTTCGTCGTACCAGAAGTGGTCGTCGCCACCGTAAAGACCGGTCGAGCAGATGATGTTGACGCCGGTCTTCTCGGATAGTTCCCGCAGCGTCGTATGGAAATCATCATCTTGCCCTTTGCCCCAAGGTGTAACTTCCAGAATCGAGTGCCCACCGGATTCGGCAAAGCTCGTGATCTCATGTTCCATCAATTGTTTTTCAGCCAGATTCCAGCCGTCTTTGCTGAAGATGAATCCGCCCATATTCAGGTAAGCAAGGTCCTTCATTTGAATCTTCGCTTCAGGCGACGTTGCAAAGTATTTGTCCTTGTCGACCCTGTCGTACATCGGCAAGGTGAGTTCGTAGTAGCCGGTAAAGTTGGAGTAGATATGCTCGTGCATCAGCGTTGTGCCGAGCTTGCTCGGTGAGATCGGACCGCGCACGGTCATGGCTTGTTTGTCAGCGTTGGCCGATGCGTCGGCCTGGCCGAACGCGAGCGGTGAGGATGCTGCTAGAGCAGCGGTACTGACAGCCGCGCGTTCTAGAAACTCGCGACGTGATGATAAAAAGTCTCGTGACATAGTGAAGCCCAAAAAGTTAAGACAGCAGATTCGAGAAAAATGCCCGACACGGGTCGGTTTCGATTGCAAGAAATAACAACGCCTATCGTACCCAATGCCGTTCAAGAAAAGTCGCCAGAAACCCCAGGCGGTCGATCAGGAGACGGAATTTCGGGCCACGCATAGTGAGTGCTGTTTGACAGCGTTCTTCTTGCACGAATTTGTCCCTCGAGAAAATTGGGGCCGGGACACCATCGTAACAAGACGTCATGACTGTGTCGCAGCCTAATAACATAGCCTCGACTGGTCTATCCACTTCCTGCCATCTGTGGGAATTTGATACGAAAACGCTATCGCATGCCCACTTGGCTCCCGTTCGCGATCGTGATGTCGCGACAAGCAACCGATTGAAAGAGTGATCGCAATACGAGGGCTCAGCGCCATTTCAAAGTCGCGCTTGGAACGATCCGACGGATTGCAGTAGCACTGAGTATCCAGCGTGAATTGACTCTCTTTCGTCACCTGACACCGCCAGTAAGCTTCCGTGCCGTGGTCGTCTGCTCGATCTGCGACAAGATTCGGGTCACGTCAGCCTTAGCGGCAGTAAAGCAGACAAAAGAGTAGGGCTCAGAAGGCCAAAACGCTGGCTATTTCCTGCAGAGGTCAAGCCACCGCCGGAATTTTACGGTCGTGCTAAGAAGCTGAGGTTGCATCAGTTGCGCCAAGCAAAGCTTGGGAAAGGGGAATGAGATGTAAATTACAACTTTGAAACCTTTCAGCGGAACCTTGCGGGTGAGAACCCCGTCCAGTAGAGCCTGACCAGCAACTGGAAGCGAGTTTTGC